>NZ_CP031396.1:4372500-6667995 GCF_003363755.1 Pseudomonas protegens | reverse complement strand
GCCGTTCACTTGGGGCATCCACTCCCGCTCCGGTATCCCGAGGAAGTCGAAGAACACCTTCTGCAAACTCGGGATGGTCGCCTCGCCCACGCCGATCCGGGGGATCGCCGCAGACTCGATGAGCGTGATGTTTACCTGCTGTTGGAGCGCCCGGACGAGGTACGAGGCGGCCATCCAGCCCGCAGTACCGCCGCCCACGATGACGATATTCTTGATCGGCTTGTTCATAACACTCCTTGTTTCAAGGCGAACTGCCGGCCATGAGGTAGAGGCCGCCAGTCTCCGTGCATCCGTGCAAGAGCCACATCAATGTGCTTGTTCGAGTTGACTCTAGCCGGCCGCAAAAGCGATGCAAATTCTGTTTCCGAATTAGCATTTCTAAAATGCAAAGGCGTTGGCTATAGAGGAAGGTGTTGCGGAGGTCCTTTGTGCCTAATCAGCCCGCCGCCAAGGGTGGTCTGACGTAGCGGTGTATTTTGGGCTGACTTCATCCACCGCCGATTTTGCAAGAGGCGAGCCGATCAAAGGCGTCGCGAGCACCCCGGGGGCGCATTCCCAGATCCCGGTTTCGACCCCGTCGCTGCGTTCGACGGCGGTCATCGATGTCACGGCCACGGGTATTCCCAGGGTACGGCGATCGGCGCCGCCCGCCATGACCTGATGACGCCGCGACCCTGTCCAGGGGCATTCCCCTTGGGCGCCTGGGAATGCCTGAGGACATTGCCTACGCCATGCTGTTCCTGGCCTCGCAACAGGCCGGCTACATCACCGGCCAGCCCCTGATAGTGGACGGCGGCGCCCTGCTCCCGGAAAACAGCCAGTTGTAGGCGCTGGCTTGCCAGCGAAGGCGTCCTCAAGGGCGGTGCTTGTCTGAGGCCTCTTCGCCGGCAGCCGGCTCCTACACCGTCTGGAGTGATGGGGATCAGTTGCCGCTGCGGATCTTGTTCCACAAGCGGGTGCGGACCCGGTCGATGTCCAGCGGCATGGCTTCCAGGGCAAACAACTTGTCCATCATGGCCGGGCTCGGGTAAACCTTGGTGTCGTTCTTGATCGCTGGGTCGACCAGAGCATCGGCTTGCAGGTTGCCATTGGCGTAATGCACGTAGTTGCTGATGTTGGCCATTACGTCCGGGCGCAGCAGGTAGTTCATGAAGGCATACCCGGCCTTCTCATCCGGTGCGTCCACGGGCATGGCCACCATGTCGAACCAGATCGGCGAGCCTTCCTTGGGAATCGAATAGCCGATCTCCACCCCGTTCTTCGCTTCCCTGGCCCGGCTCTCCGCTTGCAGGATGTCCCCGGAGAACCCCACCGCCACGCAGATATTGCCGTTGGCCAGGTCGCTGGTGTACTTCGACGAATGGAAGTAGCTGACATAAGGCCGGACCTTCATCAGCAGCGCCTCGGCTTTCTTGTAGTCCGCCGGGTTCTTGCTGTGGTGTGGCAGCCCCAGGTAATTCAAGGCTGTGGGAATCAGTTCGGGGCCGTTGTCGAGAATCGCCACGCCGCACTTCTGCAGCTTCTGCATGTACTCGGGCTTGAAGATCAGGTCCCAGGAGTCCAGCGGTGCGTCATCCCCCAGCACTTCCTTGATCTTGGCCACGTTGTAGCCAATCCCGGTGCTGCCCCACAGGTACGGAAAACCGTGCTGGTTGCCCGGGTCATTGACCTCCAGCGCTTTGAGCAACGCCGGGTTGAGGTTCTTCCAGTTGGGCAACTGGCTCTTGTCGAGCTTCTTCAACGCCCCGCCCTGGATCTGCCGCGCCATGAAATGGTTGGAGGGGAACACCACGTCGTAACCGGATTTACCGGTCATCAGCTTGCCGTCCAGGGTCTCGTTGCTGTCGTAGACGTCATAGGTGAAACCTGTCCCGGTTTCCTTCTGGAACTGCTTGGTGGTGTCCGGGGCAATGTAGTCCGACCAGTTGTAGATCTTGACCGTGTCGGCGGCCTGGGCCAGAGAAGCGCCCAGGAACAAGGGGCTGAGTAACAGCAAAGTGCAAGTCTTGCGGATCATGAGTCGATACCTGTGGCTGGTTTTGTTATTGGCAGGCAATCAAGGGATCAGAAAATCAAGACGTAGGTCTTGCGCACCGTTTCCTGGATATCCCAGATGCCGGTGCTGTTGGCCGGCAACATCAGTGCATCGCCGGCTTCTATGTGCAGGGGCTCGCCATGGTCGGGCGTGAAGGTGCAGCGGCCCTGGATGAAATGACAGAACTCCTGGGCGACGATCTGCCGCCGCCAGCGCCCCGGAGTACATTCCCAGATCCCGGTTTCGACCCCGTCGTTGCGTTCGACGGCAGTCACCGATGTCACGGCCACGGGCGTCCCCAGGGGCACGGCGACCGGCGCCGACTCGTCCAGGGTGACCGTGGCGGTGTGCTTGAATTGCGTGATGCTCATGGCTCTACCTTTGGTTGAAAAACCCGAACGGACATCGTTCGGTGCAAGAAACCCGACTCAGTGCATGAAACCTTCCATGAACCCGGCGACCCGGCTGGCCAGACGCCGTCGCCACGCAGGCGAAGCCGGGTTGGCCAGGGTCTGGTCTTCATGGACAAAGCTGCGAATGATCGCGTTGTAACCCAGCCAGCGGCAGGGTTCAGGCTCCCAGACCCGCAGGGCGTCGAGGCTGCTTTGCGCCAACACCCAGGGTTGGCGGACCAGCGGGCTGTCGTGCTGGAGAATCAGTTCGGCCAGGGTCCGGCCACCCAGATTGCTGGCACCGACGCCCTCGCCGCCGTAGCCACCGGACAGGGCGATGCCCTTGCGCCGGTCACACAGCATGTGCGGCATGAAGTGCCGGGACATGCCCAGGTTGCCGCCCCAGGAGTGGGTGATGCGCACATTCTTCAATTGCGGGAACAGCTCGCCGAACAGGTAGCGACGCAGCTCGACCTCGTCCCGACTCAGGTCGAAATCGTGGCGCAGCTTGCTGGCGAACTGATATCCACCCCGGGCACCAAACACCAGGCGGTTATCCATGGAGCGCTGACCGTAAGTGACCTGGCGACTGCTTTCGCTGAAGGCCTGGCCCTGGCTCAGCCCGATTTCGTCCCAGGTCGATTCCGGCAGGGGCTCGGTGGCCACCAGCAGGCTTTGCACCGGCAACTGATAACGACCCAGGGGCGGCAAGGTCACTGAGTACCCCTCCACCGCCGGCACTATCCAACGGCTGCGCACCGCGGCGTGGCGGGTCTGCAGGCTGCCGGCCTGCCAATGGGTCACCGGGCTGTTCTCGTAAATCTTTACCCCCAGGCGCTCCACCGCACGCGCCAGCCCGCGCACCAGCTTGGCCGGCTGGATGGTGGCGCAATGGGGGGCATAGATAGCGCCATAGGCGTTGGCCACCCGCAACTGCTGAGCCAGTTGCTCGGGGTTCAGCCAGCGGTAATCGTCCTGGTTCAGGCCCTGGGCGTAGAGCTTGTCCAGGTACTGGCGCAGGCTGGTTTCCTGCTCGGGATAGCGGGCCGCGCAATACAGCACCCCGCCTTTGCGGTAATCGCAGTCGATGCCTTCGCGTTCGATGACGTTGGCCACTTCATCGGGAATGCCATGCAGCAGGTCGAAAGAGGCTCGACGCTGCTCCGGCGCCAGCCCTGCCAGCAGGCGGTCTTCTCCCAGCAGATTGCCCATCAGCCAGCCACCATTGCGGCCTGAGGCACCAAAACCTGCGGTCTGGGCCTCGATCACCGCCACCTTGAGCTGCGGCGCTTGGCGCTTGAGGTAATAGGCCGTCCACAGCCCGGTGTAACCGGCGCCGATGATCGCCACGTCCAGATCCAGGTCTTGCTCAAGGGACGGGCGCGGCAACAGCGGCTCGTCCAACTGGTCCATCCACAAACTGATACTGCGCCACGCTGGCATGCAAGCACTCCGCAATCCGAACTTCGAATGCGGCGATCCTAGTCCCTGTCTTCAGGGGCTGTCTTGCGCGCGTGCACGCAAAGAAATTTGCTTGGCATAAGCCTTGGGCGACTGCCCGGTGTGCTGGCGAAAACAGCTGTAGAACGCCGACAGGGAATTGAACCCGGCCGCAAAGGCCAGTTCGTCGACCCGTAGCGGCGGCGCGGCCTTGTCCAGGGCCGCCAGCACATGCTGCAGGCGCGCCTGGTTCACATAGCGGTAGAAGCTTTGGCCCAGCACCTGATTGAGCAGGTAGGAAATCTGATTGCGGCTGTAGCCGCACTCCCGGGCGACCCGCTGCAGGTCCAGTTGCGGATCGAGGTAAGGCTGCTGGCGCTGGAAGTACTGCTGCAAGTCCTCGGCCATGAAACTCAACTGGCGCGGCGACAGCCCCAGGCGGCTGACCGCCGGGCGCAGGCTGGCTGAAGAGCTGTTCGGCGCCGACTCACGCACCAGGGACGCATATTCATTGACCCGCCAGATCAGACCGTCGCGCACGGTAATCGCTTCACTAGAGCGGAACGACACCAGGCCCTGGCCACCCCGCAGGGTCACCTGATACTGGATAAAGGCCGTGTTGCCATCCAAGCGAATGCGATCACAGTGCTCCAGGGCCTCATCGGGGGCCCGGGGCATGCTCACACGCACGTATTCCCGCAGTTCGGCCAGGCCCAGGGTGCGATTCTGGAAAAAGTCGTTGTACTGGATTTGCGGATGGTAAAGCGCCATCACACCATCGAGGTCGCGGTGCTTCCAGCACAGGTGATAACGCATCACGGTTTCACCGGTGGCCTGGGTTTGCAGAGGCCCGTCGTCAGGGGCAGTCATAAGGATCTCGAACAGCAAAAAAACGCAGCTTGCCGAACTTCGGCAGAGGCATCAATGACCGTCCTTCAGCCAAGGACCCGGGTTCTCCAGCCCCATTTGGGCGAATACATGACATGCATCAAAAATCTGCGAGTGAACCGCCGGACGGTGGGCAAAAAAACTGCGAGCGGTCACAAGCCGGTGCTATTTTTAAACCCTTGACTGATCGGGCCATTGACGGCCCGATCGTTCCTACCGCGAGCACAAGGAAGCGCTCAATGAATCAAGGTGGGCCACCGATGAACAGAGTCTGGGCCAGTAAAGTCACCTTTCCCAACGCCTGCCAGCTGATGCGCTGGCATTTTCATCCCCTGGGCTTCGAGGCCAGCATGGATGCGCCAGGCAGCATGATCGCCCGGCTCTTCGACCGTGCCAGCGGCGAAACCATGATCGCCATCGCCGGCATTCCCTGTGCCACGGTGATGAGCGCCGCGGATGTCGAACGAATAATCGAGGCGGTGGAAGATGAACTGGAGGCCTTTGCTCCGTCCCTGACACTCAAGGCCTGACGCCAGACCCCATCGACCGAAGCCCGCCTGACCGGCGGGCTTTTTTCGTCTTCACTGCCGCAGGTCGCGGAAATAAGGCTTGTCTCGGGGCACCCGATCCGAAGCCTTGGGCGCATTGCCCGCCGCCGCCTCCTGGCGATCGACGTACCAGTAGCAGTGCTTGGCCGCCCGAGTGATCCCCACATAAGCCAGGCGCAGGATCTCGTCCTTTTGTGCGCTGTCGTAGGGTTCAGCGTCGCCATCCTTGCCCAGGCCGGCCATGCGATACACCTGATTCTTGTAGGGCGAGCTGCTCAGGTGCTGGCAATCCCCCAGCAGGAACACCGCGTCCGCCTGCAAGCCCTTGGCACTGTGATAGGTGAGTTGCTTGAGCCGACGAGCCGCGGGCGGCAAGCTAGAATCAACATTAACTATTGGTGAAATATGCTCTTCTATCAATAACTTATCGCTAGTTTTTCGAAATAGCATCAAGATTGAATCACCCTGCCGATAGTGCTCTGCCAGGCGCTGGGCCAGGCCCTGATCGTCACGATCCAGTACCTGCACCGGCCATAGGTCCTTGGACTCGCCACTGGCCTTGGCCTTCTTCCCGGCAATCGCCGGGGCTGCGCGAACAATATGCTCCGCCGCATCGATCACATATTGGTGACTGCGGTAGTTCTCGCTGAGCATGACTCGATTGGTGCCCGGGGACGGGAACTCCTTGTTGAACTCGATAAAGTACTTCGGCGAACTGCCGCGCCAGCCGTAGATCGATTGCCAGTCATCACCCACGCACAGCAAGGAAGAATGCTGGGCTCCACGCCCCACGTGCAGGGCCGCGCCACGGCTGCGAATCTCCCTGAGACTGGCCTTGATCCAGGAAACGATCTGCGGCGAAACGTCTTGAAACTCGTCGATCATCAGATGCGACATCGGCCTCAGGCAACTGTCGCTGAGCAGCTTGAAGTTTTCCGGGGAGCGCTCGCTGAACAGGGCGAACATCCGGTTGTAGCTCATGATCGGCGGCGACTGATCCAGCAAGTGGTCTTCAAGGGCTCGCCAGAACAGGCTCAAGGCCTCAAAGAAGAACCGGTCCGGATCATCCTGGGCAAAGCTCATGTTGCCGACCGCATCGCCCACATCCAGTCCCAGGTTCTCGATAAAACCGGCGGCAGCAACAAAACAATCCAGCAGCGGCGCCGAAGCCAGCTCGCCCTTGACCTTGTAGTCGAAGCCCGGGCCGGCACTGACCTCGGCAGAAAAGGCGCCCAAA
This sequence comes from Pseudomonas protegens, assembly GCF_003363755.1. Lineage (GTDB taxonomy): Bacteria > Pseudomonadota > Gammaproteobacteria > Pseudomonadales > Pseudomonadaceae > Aquipseudomonas > Aquipseudomonas danubii. Next base: position 6,661,455 of record NZ_CP031396.1, on the reverse strand, counting down.
GCTCGCTTGGATGATTCGTAACTATCCAACCAAATCAATGGCTTACGACAGAAAGCTTGAAACAGGGTGCGCTTTACCGCCCACTCCGCCCGCACCGTCAGCTTGGCTCCGGGTCGGCTGATCTGCGGGTTCTCCCGCGGGTCGAAGCCCAGTACCACCCAGGCATCCAGCTCAGCGGCATAGCCATGGCAATGGAAGGTCGAGCCGTTGATTTCAAAGCTCTGGCGCTGAGGCTCGATGCCCTTGATCGGCCAGGCCCCGGCCCGAAACCACAGGTCTTCCAGCGTGTCGCAGAGCTCCTCATCACGCTTGGCTGCCAACTCGGTGACCGCCACGCGCTTCTGTACATCGGGGTGATCGCGCTCCAGCTCCTTGAGCTGCAAGGCGTGGCGCAACAAGGGCTTGAGCGCCAGGCGGAAGCGTTCGTCGCTGCGGTACAGCGCCTGGTAGCAGGCATTGAGGTGCTTGCGCTGGGCGTCGTTGATACGCAGGTCGAAGGGGTTGCTGTCCACCTCGTCTTCGGCACCCTGCACCCGCTCACTGAGGTTCTCGAAGGCCTGAAGGCGTTCGAACCCCGGCAGGCTGCGCACCATGGGCAAGATCCGCGAATGGAAGGTGCGCACCAGATCCCGGGCTTCCTGGGGGCTGAGCGCCCGGCCCCACAGGGCAAAGACCTGCACCAGCTTGTTGATGAAATCCTTGCGTGACTCCCGGGTGAAGGTCACTACGGTCATGGAGTCCAGCTCGAATCCCAGGTAGTGATTGAGCAAAAGCAGGCGCAATACCAAAGAAGTCGACTTGCCCGCCCCGGCCCCGGCAATCACTGCAGTGGCAGGCGTGTCGCTGAAAATCATCTTCCATTGGGCAGCGCTGGGCTGGGACTGCGGCGCCAGCAAACGAGCGACATCGGCCTTGAAGCGTTTTTTCAACTCGGCGCTCAGCGGCAGACGCCAGTCGTCGAACAGCCGGTCATCCACCCCCGGCGGCCGGTGCTCGGTGTTGCGACTGTCGCGAATCAGCAGCACCTGACGCCCTTCCTCCAGCCCTTCGAGCCGCCCTTCCTGGTAGCCGTATTCCACTCCTGCCGTGTGCCCGCTGCGAAAGCCGTCGGCCTGACCGTGCAGCCAGGACGCGCGATGCTGAGCCCGCAGACGATTCAGGCCATGGCCGAAAAACCGCGCCGCCAAACGCTTCAACAGGGGCATCTGAGCCAGGGGCAAAAGATCAGGGGGCAGATCGGGGCTGTGTTGCGACACGCGGACTCCAGGGGATGAGACTGAGCGGTAATGGTCGCCGGATTTTTTCACGGTATCCAGCGAATTGCTTGCGGGTCATTAACTTAAGCGATGAACCGAAGGTTTAACACCAGCTCTGCGACAAAAAAATCATCTAATTTTACGATTGGATTACGGCATTTTTTGCGCTTTTTATCGATCAATAGCTGATAGAAGATGCACGCCATCAACCAACGGTTATCGTTTTTTGGCCCGGGTCCAACGAGCCATTACGAGCCCTTTTGAGGAGACGATCATGCTTGAACTCAGACCTTTCAACTCCCTGGGTGGCGCTCACCACGGCTGGCTGGATGCCCATCACCACTTTTCCTTCGCCGAGTACCATGACCCCAAGCGCATGCACTGGGGCAACCTACGGGTGTGGAACGATGACGTGATCGCTCCCGGCACCGGCTTCCCCCAGCATCCGCACCGGGACATGGAAATCATCACCTACGTTCGCGAAGGCGCCATCAGCCACCAGGACAACCTGGGCAACAAGGGACGCACCGAAGCCGGTGACGTGCAGGTGATGAGTGCGGGGACCGGGATCGCCCACAGCGAATACAACCTGGAAGCCACGCCGACCAAGATCTTCCAGATCTGGATCATTCCCAACCAGGCCGGCTCCGCGCCGTCTTGGGGCGCCAAGCCTTTTCCCAAGGGGTTGCGCGAAGGGTTCGTGACCCTGGCCAGCGGCAAGGAAGGCGATGAGGAAAGCTTGCGTATTCGCGCCGATGCGCGGCTGGTGGCGGCCAACCTGAAGGCCGGGGAAACCGCCGAGTATCACCTGGACGCAGGGCGTCGGGCTTATCTGGTACCGGCGACCGGGGTGATCGAGATCAACGGCTTGCGTGCCGAAGCTCGAGACGGTGTAGCAATCGAAGATGAGCGGGTGCTGCGGGTGAGCGCCGTGCAAGACAGCGAAATCGTGCTGGTAGACCTGGCTTGAAACGCAGCGGCAACTAAAAAGGGGCGACCATGCTGGTCGCCCCTTTTTTTGCCCGCTAGCCGGCTACACAGATCGTGCAATGAACAACGACCGCAGGCGCTGGCTTGCCAGCGAACGCATCCGCAAGACCTGTGTCCGTCTCAAGGACCTTTTCGCCGGAGAGCCAGCTCCTACGTGAATCAGTTGCCGCTGATGGCGGTGTCCACCAGGGTCTGGGCTTCCTGCACCAGCTGCTTGAGGTGGTCGTCGCCGATGAAGCTTTCAGCGTAGATCTTGTAGATGTCCTCGGTGCCAGACGGGCGTGCGGCGAACCAGCCGTTCTCTGTCATGACTTTCAGGCCGCCAATGGCCTGATCGTTACCCGGGGCCTGGCTGAGGATCTGCTGGATCGGCTCGCCAGCCAACTGGGTCGAGGTCACTTGCTGCGGGGAGAGCTTGCTGAGCAAGGCTTTCTGCTGCGGATTGGCCTTGGCATCGACCCGCACCGAGAAAGGTTCGCCCAGCTCGTCGCACAGCGCGCGGTAAGCCTGGCTTGGATCACGGCCAGTGCGCGCGGTCATTTCAGCGGCCAGCAGCGACGGGATCAGGCCGTCCTTGTCGGTGCACCAGACGCCGCCGTCCTTGCGCAGGAAAGAGGCACCGGCACTTTCTTCACCACCAAAGCCCAGAGAGCCATCGAACAGGCCATCGGCAAACCACTTGAAGCCCACCGGCACTTCGTACAGGCGACGGCCCAGGCGTGCCGTCACCCGATCGATCAAGCCACTGCTGACCACGGTCTTGCCCACGGCGGCATCGGCCCGCCATTGCGGACGGTTCTGGAACAGATAGTCGATGGACACCGCCAGGTAGTTGTTGGGCGCCAGCAGGCCGCCGCTTGGGGTCACGATGCCGTGACGGTCGTGATCGGGGTCGCAGGCGAAGGCCACGTCAAAGCGCTCTTTCAGGCCGATCAGCCCTTGCATGGCGTAGCTGGAGGATGGGTCCATGCGAATCTGTCCGTCCCAGTCCACCGACATGAAACGGAAGGTGGCGTCCACCTGCTTGTTCACCACCTCCAGGTCAAGGCGGTAGTGCTCGGCGATCGCCGACCAGTAGCGCACCCCTGCGCCACCCAGCGGGTCCACGCCCAGGCGCAGCTTGGCGTTGCGGATCGCATCCAGGTCGATGACGTTGATCAGGTCGGCGACATAGGTGTTGAGGTAGTCGTGGCGATGGGTGGTGTCGGCCTTCAGCGCCTGCTCGTAGCTGATGCGCTTGACCCCGGCCAGCTTGGCCGCCAGCAGTTCGTTGGCCTTGGCTTCGATCCACTTGGTGATGTGGGTGTCGGCCGGGCCGCCATTGGTGGGGTTGTACTTGTAGCCACCGCTTTGTGGCGGGTTGTGGGAAGGCGTGATGACGATACCGTCCGCCAGGCCCGAGGTCCGGCCGCGGTTGTAGCAGAGAATGGCATGGGACACCGCCGGGGTCGGGGTGTACTCGTCACCGGCAGCGATCATCACGGTCACGCCGTTGGCCGCCAGGACTTCCAGGGCACTGGCCCCGGCCGGGGTCGACAGTGCGTGGGTATCGATGCCGACAAACAGCGGCCCGGTGATGCCCTGGGCTTCGCGGTACAGGCAGATGGCCTGGCTGATGGCCAGGACATGCCATTCATTGAAACTCAGATCGAACGAGCTGCCGCGGTGCCCGGAGGTGCCGAAAGCCACGCGCTGGGTGGGCACCGATGCATCGGGCTGACCGGTGTAATACGCCGTAACCAGTCGCGGGATATCGACCAGCAACTCAACGGGTGCCGGCTTGCCCGCAAAAGGACTGAGAGTCATGCAAAACCTCTGAAAAAGGATGGTTCGGGAATGGAGCGCAGTTTACTGGCAGTTTGACCACCGCGCGACGAAATCTATCCCAGAACAACCCCGCCTTTCTCAGCTGACTGAAGCAGGCCTGGCTTACGCAGGAACTGGCTTGCCAGGGGGGACAGCCTCAAGGCTTGCACGAGGTTCAGGCCCCATTGGCCGACAAGCCGGCGCCGACAAAGATACAGATACAAAAACGCCAGGCTTGGCCTGGCGTTGGGGGAATCAGGCCGGTTCGACCTGCAGCGCGACCCGTTCGCGACATGGACATTCGTCCATGTAACGGTGCGCCTCGACAAACTCGCTGAAGGGGAAGACTCGGGTCTTCAAGGGCACCAGCACTCGATCCGCAGTCAGCTGGTTGATGTCGCGCAGCGCACGCTGCAACGCCACCTGATCCTGAATGATCCCCAGCTCCGGCTTGCCGGTGAAGTTGCCGATGCAGTGGACAAAGAACTGGATGTTCTTCTGGAACGCCGCGCAGGCCGGGAATGGAGTCTGGTTGCCGCCTTGCAGGCCGTACAACACCAGGCTGCCGCGAGGCGCCAGGACATCACCGAGCATCGACATCTGCGGGCCACCCAGACCGTCGAACACCACATCGACCCCGCGATTGTCGGTGAGCTTGTTGATCTGCATCAGCAGGTCCTGCTCTTCGGTGACAATCACCTTCTCGGCGCCGAGGGACAGCAGGTACTCACGCTCTTCAGCGGTCTTGGTCGCGGCAATCACCCGCACACCCAGGGCCTTGCCCAACTGCACAAAAGACGGGCCGGCACAGTGGCTGGCATCGGTGACCAGGGCGAACTGCCCGGGCTTGACCCGCGCAAGGTCAGCGTAGGCGAAATAGGCAATCAACAGCGGCGTGTAATGCACAGCGGCTTCGATAGGGCTAAGCACATCCGGATAACGGGTCAGGGCCGAGCGTGGCAGGACGATCTGCTCGCCATACACCGGGTAGTCATTGGGACTTTGCGCGGGAAAGCTGGCGACCTTGTCACCAACCGCGAGGTCGTCGACGCCCTCGCCTACCGCCGTGACCACACCGGCCATTTCATGCCCGAGGCCAGACGGCAGACGCGCATGGGACGACGCCAGGTTCTGCCGCCAGAGCACGTCGTACCAACTGATACCGATGGCTTCGACTCGTACCTGCACTTCGTCTGGCGCAGGCAACGAGGCCGCATGCTCTTCGCATTTGAGCACCTCGGCCGGTCCAAACTTGTGAAAACGAATCGTGCGGGACATCGCAAACCTCGTCAAATTAACCTCTAATGCCGCGAACTTTATCCGGGCTTTGAAAGCAAGACTATCAGTGCCTATTAATAGTCGACATGTCTGTCATTGATTCCGTGCCCTTGAAAATCGGGGCGGACAGCGTGCCGGGCCGCAGCCTGAGCACAAACAAACAACATTTAGCCGATGCAGAGTACCAGCCTTTACCCGTAAGATTCACGCCGGCCATTGTTCCGATATGGCCGCTCCCGTCAAGTTCGCTGACTCTGCCAGGACTCCAGATGAATCGTAATGACCTGCGTCGTGTCGACCTGAATCTATTGATTGTGTTCGAGACACTGATGCACGAACGCAGTGTGACTCGCGCCGCCGAGAAGCTGTTTCTCGGTCAGCCAGCCATCAGTGCCGCCCTGTCGCGGCTGCGCAACTTGTTCGACGACCCGCTATTTGTACGCACCGGCCGCAGCATGGAGCCGTCGGCCCGGGCCGTGGAAATCTTCGCCCTGCTCTCACCGGCCCTGGACTCGATCTCCACCGCCGTCAGCCGCGCCGCCGAGTTCGACCCGGCCACCAGCACCACAGTGTTCCGCATTGGCCTGTCCGACGACGCGGAGTTTGCCCTCCTGCCGATGCTGCTCAAACGCCTGCGCGCCGAAGCTCCAGGCATCGTGCTGGTGGTGCGCCGGGCCAACTACCTGTTGATGCCGTCGCTGCTGGCCTCCGGTGAAATCTCCATCGGCGTCAGCTACACCGCCGACCTGCCGGCCAACGCCAAACGCAAAGTCCTGCGCCGCAGCCTGCCCAAACTGCTGCGTGCCGACACCGTTCCGGGCGCCCTGAGCCTGGACGACTTCTGCGCCCGCCCCCACGCCCTGGTGTCGTTCGCCGGGGACCTGAGCGGTTTTATCGATGAAGAACTGGAGAAGCTCGGACGCAAGCGCCATGTGGTACTCGCCGTGCCACAGTTCAACGGCCTGAGCACCCTGCTGGCCGGCACCGACATCCTCGCCACCGTTCCGGACTACACCGCCGAGGCCCTGACCGCCGCCGGCGGCGTACGCGCCGAAGACCCGCCCCTGCCGGTGCGCAGCTTCGAGCTGCACATGGCCTGGCGCGGTTCACAGGACAATGACCCGGGAGAGCGCTGGTTGCGTTCGCGGATTCAGATGTTCTTTGGCGACCCTGAGAGTCTTTAGGCGTCGCCTGGCAGGCTGTTCGGCTGATCATTTCTGCCATTCCACAAACCATGGAGTTCCATACCTCAACTTCTGGCAATCACTAAAAATGGGGGATTACCACATGTATATTGGTTCAAAACTCGTTTGAAACAATGAGTAAAAATCACACATCTGGTGGAAACAATGAGTGTAAAAACACGATTTATTTTGTTTCTTCTGCGGAAAAACCATTAAAAATCCCACTCATTTATTAAGAGGCTTTGGGGCTTTCCGCTCAAATCGCGATTGGCGCAGCGTTGATCCTGTGGCATTGACGCAACACGATGATAATCCCACACAGCGCGTTTACACTTGGCTCACGACATGGTGTGGCCTCAATGACTAGGCTCACGTTATGGGAAGAATAGGTATTCGCTATGAAAAGCTGGCTAGGAGCTTTGCAGCTATGGCCCCCTTAGTCTGCAACCTGCGTTGTATGATGCAGTAATTTTCGAAAAAAATTAAGGCAACCACATTAAAGCAATCGCTTCGACTAACTCGCACACTTAAAAAATCACTTACCCGTAAGTCCGAAAGTCTCGCCTATATCAAAAGTACCGGTCACGTTGGAAAACCCTTCCAAGTCAATTAATGTCCTATACATCAAAGGAAATATATCGAACGCCCTTTTTACCTCAAGACTTGGCTGTATCGCCAAAAGACTTTCAATTTGCTCAATAGAGGCATCAGGCATATTTTTATTTATGAAAAAAACATTATCCTTACCAAAAAAACCCATTGAAAACACACGTTCAACTCCAACAATATAGCCCTCAATCTCCTTGCCATTAGGCAGTGTAAAGCTTGAATGAATTGTCAAGCAAGACTCCTCATCGGGCAACTCTTTCGGAGAAAGAACTGGATAGTAAAGATCGCTTTCACCATCATACTTCCACATGGAGTACTCTTGATAATCAGCCGCACCTGGGCACTCTTTTGCATTACTACTCATGACTTCCTCCCTTTATCAGTCCAGCATCTCTTAAAATTCCTTTAGCCCACTCTTGATTTGAGCTCCTAGCTATTACAATATTTTTCCCTCACCTCCAATAGGGTCGAAACGCTCCCAAAACTTCCTACTAATAACTGGATCCTTAAGACTCACCAAGCTAATTGGTACATTGGGTTGATGCGCCACCTGGAGCAATACTAGGGCACCCTCGGTAGGCCTTCCTTCCTGGCTCAGGGTGGAACCTATCTCAACGTCAACGGCGGTAGACCTGACGACACAACCCTCCAGCAAACCCCAACTCAAAGCCACCCAGGGCCATACTGGATTTTGTCAGGAATCACCATTCGTGACCGCTCGTGTACGGCAAGTGAATGGGGGCAAAATTGGGGGCATTTTGAGATTTTTATAAGCTGACAATACGGTCCTAGAGCCAAGTCAAAATGTTCTTTGGCGATCCGGATAGCCTTTGAGATCGACCAGTGTCGCCTTCAACATCCACCGATTATTGGATGAGTGCTGCAATCCAAGGTCGTGGTGCCAGGGTTGTAGGCGCTGATGAAGAATTGACCCATCTGCCGAAAAATCGCTGACCCAAGCAGCCTTCAAGGCTACGGCCGTCTGTGCGCGGTATCTACCTATCCGCGTTGGGGCAGTCTTGATCTCAGCAGGTGGGGCAATTCCGCATCAATGCCAACACTCGGCCCTCATGCAGAGAAGGCGGCGAGCACGTCGCCTCCAGACGCCAGAACGATTCGATCAGTTGCTCGAGACTCATGACCTCGCCTGCGACGCTCAAGAGCAAGCCATTGTCGTGGAGGAAAACGGCACTGACATGACAGTTCATCGATTCGTCGCATTCATCCTTTGACCAGATTCGCTCGAATTAAAGCGTTACTCCTGCGGAATCGGGAGCCAGCAAGTTCTTTTCATGATTTTCCTCAGAGAACTTGACGACTTTCCCGGCATTGTTACCGAAGCGTTCAATGGCCACTCCCAACTGCCCAAACCATTCTCTTAAAGAGACGCTGTCGGCAGGCAGTTGTGCCAAACCCTCCTTTTTCAGATGGGCGACAAGGAAATTGTAAGGTCGACTCATTTCGAGACTCTCTTGGTTTTGGCGTTGCTGTGTATCACCGGCACAAGGTCTTATTGCAAACAGGCAGGATTACCATCGTGTCAGCGGAACAAGCTCGGCCCGTGCCAGCAAAACACACCCACTACAAGGTGTAGGCAATGCCGACCTGCAGCGTTCGCGGAGCCCCCGGATAGGCGTAAACGTTGCCGAACGCGCCCTCTTCATAATCACGGTCAAACAGGTTTTTCAGGTCCAGATTCAGCCGCACCTTGTCATTGACCTTGTAGAAACCGAGCAAATCGACAACGGTGTAGCTGCCCATCGAAAACCCGGTATTGGCGGTTTGCCCGGCGCGCTCGTCGACGTACTTGAGTCCGCTCCCCAGGCCCAGGCCCTTGAGCATGCCGTCCTGGAACTCGTACATATTCAGCAGGCTGAAGCTGTTTTTCGGGATGTTCAGCAGCCGCGTGCCAGAGCGCAGTACGTTGTCCTTGGTGACTTCGGCATCGACATAGGCGTAGCCGCCGATCACGCGCCATTCGGGCGTCAGGTTGCCGGCAACGTTGACATCGAAACCACGGCTTCGCACTTCACCGGCGGCCACGCTGAAGGTCGAGTCAACAGGGTCGGCGGTCAAGACGTTGCGCTTTTCGATCTGATAGATCGCCGCGTCGACACTCAACTGCTGATCCAGTGCTTCCCACTTGAGACCCATTTCATAAGACTTGCCCTTCTCCGGCGCAAACCCGCCGCCGAGCCGGCTGGCGCCGGTGTTGGGCTTGAACGAGCGAGCGGTATCGGCGTAGAGCGCCAAGGTCTCGGTCAAGTCGTAGCTCACGCCAATGCGCGGTGTGACCGCGTTGTCACTGGCCTGCCAACTCTTGCCGCCGGGTACATAGGTTTCATAGTCATGTTCGAAGCGTTCGAAACGCGCCCCTGCCAGCACTTTCAGTTTGTCGGTCAGGGCCACTTGATCCTGCACGAACGCGGCATAAGTCTTGAGGTTTTCCTGGTCATGAGTCGGCGTGCGGGTCAGGGCCGGACGCGGCTGGCCGTACAGCGGATCGAAGAGGTCGATGGGGTACGCACCGACAGCACCACCGGAGCGTTGAATGATCGACTGATAGTCGTAGTCTTCGTACTCGATACCGGTGAGCAAAGTGTGCTGCAAACCGGCGGTATCGAAATGGCCGGTCAGGTTGAGCTGGGCATCCCGGTCGGTCCATTCCAGCTTGCGATAGTTGAAATTGCGCCCCAAGGTGCGGCCGTCAGCAGCAATACCGTTGGCCTCGACCGCGTTGCCCTTGAGCGAACCATCGAGCCACTGCACACCACCCCCCAGGGTCCAGTCGTCGTTGAGCAGGTGTTCGAAGCGCAGTTGCGCCATGTTGTTGTCGTTGTGCAGTTTGCCAACGTCTTTTTCACCGAAAAAACTGTCGCGAGAAGCGCTGCCAACCTGCTTCGCGTAACGGGTCATGCCTCGATCCAGAGGCGCGTTGTTACGCATGAAATCGCCTTCGAAAATCAGCCTGGTCGCATCGCTGACCTGCCAGCTGAGCACCGGCGTGACACCGTAGCGCTCGGTCTCGACATGATCGCGGAAGGTGTCGCCACCCTCGCCCACCACGTTCAGTCGATAGGCCAGGCGCCCGTCTTCGTCGAGCGGCCCGGAAGCGTCCAACGTGCCGCGCCTCATGCCCTGGTCGTTCAGTTGACTGCCCAGGGTGACCGTGCGCTCGGGCAACGGCTGTTTGGAAACCACGTTGAAAGTACCGCCGGGATCACCCCGGCCATAAAGCATGGTTGCCGGGCCGCGCAGCACTTCAAGACGTTCAATGGTGTTGGCATCCGGCATGTTCGGATAGCCGCGATTGATGGGAAAACCGTTGCGGTAAAACTCGCCGGTGGTGAAGCCACGGACGGTAAACGTGGTCAGCCCCTGCCCACCAAAATTGTTCGCCCGCCCCACGCCCCCGGCGTAGTCCAGCGCGTCCTGCAAACGCGTGGCTCCAAGATCCTCCACCGCATCCTTGGCGACCACACTGATCGACTGCGGGGTTTCATGGATCGAGGTATCGGTCCGCGTGGCGCTGGCCGAGCGCGTTGCGCGATAACCCTGCACCGGACCATCTGCCCTTTCGTAAGTCGCGGTGCCGATGACATCGGCCGTGCCCAGCTCAAGGGTTGAGGGCTTTACCTGCGCTTGTTCAGCCCATGAGGTAGACGACAACGCTTGCAGCACGCAAATGGAAAGCAGGGTTCGGCGCATGGAGAGAAAAAACCTTTACGAATAGGCCAATACAAGGGGTGAAACCGCCAAAAAAACTCCGGCGCATGCTATACAAAACCATTCGCAATTAATACATATTCCCATTAGCACCCAAAGCCGCTATTCCCCCGCCGTAGCCATCACCGAAGCGCGTCGCGCGAAATCCCCACTGGCATCCATTGACAAGGCCAGGGCAAAAATTCAACATGCCAGCACTTGTTGGACAACCTACAACCAACAACCAACAAGTACCGCTCTGCAAGCGCCAAGGCGTGCGAAGAGCTGTCGAGGAGATGAAATCCATGCCTCACCCCAAATCCGCCACAGCGTGGCCGCCCTCCTGCGCCGCCCCGAGAGAAACGATCCAAGCCCCGAGCTTCGTGCTGCCGCCAGGTGCATGCGACACCCATGCGCATGTGATCTGTGCTGATTTTGAGCACTATCCCCTGGTACCCGAGCGCAGTTACACCCCGCCTCCCGCACCTGAGGCGCTGTATCTGGACATGTTGCGGGCCACGGGGATGCAGCGCGGGGTTCTGGTGCAGCCGAGCGTCTACGGCACCGATAACCGCTACATGCTCGAGGTGTTGCAACGTCATCACGATCGACTGAGGGGCGTCGCGGTAGTCGATGAACGAATCAGCGATGACGAACTGGCGCACATGCACGCCTTGGGTGTGCGTGGAGTTCGCATCAACGTGCTGTTTCGCGGCGGCGTGAATCTGGACTTGATGGAGCGTCTTGCCAATCGAGTTGCCGACCTTGGCTGGCATCTGCAGTTTTTGATTGATGTCCGGCTGTTAAGCGAGCTGCAGGCACGGATAGCCAGGCTGCCCTGCCCCGTGGTGATCGATCACTTCGGACACTTCCCGGCCCGCCTGGGCGTCAAGGAGCCAGGGTTCGAGTTGCTGCTGAGAAACGTGGCGGAACACGGTTGGTGGGTCAAGTTGTCGGGCGCTTATCGCCTGAGTGAGCGGCATCCGGACTATGCCGATACGGATGCGTTGGCCCATGCCTTGCTGGGCGCCGCCCCCGAACGAATGGTTTGGGGCAGCGACTGGCCCCACGTAGCGCTCGAAAGCACGCCCGACACCGGTTCATTACTGGATCGCTTGTACTCATGGGCGCCCGATGAACGCCAGCGACAGAGCATCCTGGTCGATAACCCCGCCGTTCTGTACGACTTCAAATAACAAAAACAATAACCCAGCGGCACTAAGGTGCTGCACGGAGAACAATAATGAGCTGGTTTAGCGAACTTAATACCGTTGAAAAACGCACCTTCTACTCCGCATTGGGTGGCTGGGCGCTGGACGCCCTGGACTTCATGGTGTTCACCTTCGTCATCGCCTCCTTGATGACCCTCTGGCACATCGATAAGGGATCAGTAGGACTACTGAGCACCGTGACCTTGCTGTTTTCGTCCATTGGCGGATGGGGAGCGGGGATCCTGGCTGACCGCTACGGTCGGGTGCGGCTGCTGCAGATCAGCATTCTGTGGTTCTCGATCTGCACCGTACTGATCGGCTTCGCGCAAAACTTCGAACAGCTGTTTGTGCTTCGTGCGCTGCAGGGCCTCGGGTTCGGCGGCGAGTGGGCGGTGGGCTCGGTGCTGATCGGCGAAATGGTCCGAGCGGAACATCGCGGCAAGGCCGTGGGTATCGTGCAGAGCGGATGGGCCATTGGCTGGGGCGCGGCCGCGCTGCTCTACACAGTGGCCTTCAGCTACCTTCCCGAAGACCTTGCCTGGCGCTCGCTGTTCTGGATCGGCATCGCACCTGCACTCCTGGTGCTCTACATTCGTAAATACGTGCCAGAACCCGAGGTGTTCCTGCAGAGCAAAAAACACCAGAGCGAAACAGGCAACAGGGTGGCTTTCTGGCACATCTTCTCCCCCTCGCTGCTGCGTACCACCCTGTTGTCCGCGCTGCTGTGCATGGGAGTACAAGGTGGCTACTACGCGATCACCACATGGTTGCCGGCCTATCTGAAGCTGGAGAAGGGCCTGTCAGTCTTCGGCACCGGCAGCTACCTGCTGGTGGTCATCCTGGGGTCATTCTTCGGCTATGTCTGCGGCGCCTACCTGTCTGACCGGCTGGGGCGCCGCGCCAACTTCATCCTCTTCGCCGTCCTGTCGGCCATCAGCGTGATCTGCTACATGCAACTGAACCTGACCAATACCCAGATGCTGATTCTCGGTTTTCCCTTGGGGTTCGCCGCATCCGGTATCTACAGCGGCATGGGGGCCTTTCTGACAGAACTTTATCCTTCGGCAGTGAGGGCCAACGGCCAGGCGTTCTCCTATAACTTCGGGCGCGCGGTGGGCGCACTGTTCCCGGGACTCGTCGGTTTCATCAGTGCCCAATACAGCCTGGGCACCGCGATTGCGATGTTCGCCGGAGGTGCCTACTGCCTGGTCCTGGTGGTGACCTGCTTCCTCCCGGAAACCAGGGGCAAGCAATTGCACTGAACCAGACATCATTTGTTAGAGTAACGCCCGCGTATCGTTCCTTACGCGGGCGTTCTACGTTTCAAGCTTTTGAAACCGACATTCGATGACTGAGAAAAATGACTATAAAAGCAATTGGCCGACGTGATCACTTCTCGGTTGAGATCTTTCGTTATCTGGAAAGTGAAATACGTGAAGGTCGACTCCGTCCCGGTGATCGCATCCCCACCGAAAGCCGCTTAGCCGAAGCCTTCGCCGTTAGCCGAAATGTCGTGCGTGAAGCCGTGGCGCGGCTCAATTCGGCTGGCCTCGTCATCAGTCGCCAAGGGCTTGGGGTGTTTGTTGCCACCGAAGCCAACCAGAGCAGCTTCCGCATCACTCAAGAGGAACTGACCGACAGCACCAAGCTGCGCCAGCTCTACGAACTGCGCCTGGACCTCGAAGTCGCCGCAGCCGCCATGGCCGCCCGACGTCGCTCACTCAATCAGTTGAACAAGATCGCGGCGGCGCTGGACACCCTGCGCGACGGCCTGCAAAACCCTCAGGACATGCTGGAGCACAGCCTGCAGTTCAAGCGGGCCATTGCCGACGCCACAGGCAATGACTACTTTCGCAACTTCATCATCTTTCTCTGCAGCCACGTCTACGAAGCGGCCTTGCTGGAGAACCGCCTGGTGCGTTCGAGCGACCTCGGCGAAACCCTGCTGGCCGAACATCAGGCGATCTTTGACGCCATCAAGCTCGGCGACCCCGACCTCGCCAGACGCGCCACCTGGCAGCAGATCATCAACTCCGCCGAACGCAATGGGTTGCGGGGATTGCAAGGCTGGGAAATCACTCGCATGAGTTCGCTGGGCGAAACCTACGCCCCGCAATGCGCAGGCCCGGATCCCGAGCCGCGCAAACTGCAACGCACCTTGCCGGACGGGGCATGCGACTGCCACTTCCACGTCTTTGGTGACGAGCATGGGCAACCGTTCTCCCCTCACCGTTCCTACACGCCGCCCCCCGCTCCCCTGGAGGCCTTTGAGCACGTCCAGAAAACCCTGGGGTTGAGTCGCGCAGTCATCGTCCAACCCAGTGTCTACGGGGCGGACAACAGCACCACCCTGGCGGCGCTGAAGCAAGGGGGCAGCGCATTGCGCGGGGTTGTGGTGATCGATACCGACACCGATAGCCAAACCCTGCAGGCGATGCATCGCCTCGGGGTTCGCGGCGTGCGCGTCAACCTGATCTTTAAAAGTGGCGTCGAGGTATCGGATGTTGCGGCCCTGGCGGAAAAAGTCGCCCCCCTTGGCTGGCACCTTCAGTTGCTGATCGATATCACCGAATTTGCCGACTTGTACGAAACCGTGGCCAGCCTGCCCGTGCCAGTCGTCATCGACCACATGGGGCACATGCCCACCAGTTGCGGGCTGAACCACCCGGGATTCACCGACCTGCTGCGCCTGCTGCAAGAAGGCCGGGTATGGGTCAAGCTTTCCGGCGCCTATCGCTTTACCGCGTCGAAGGACTTTCCTTACGACGACGTAACGCCCTACGCCCGGGCGTTGATCGAAGCCAATCCGAACCGGCTGCTGTGGGCAAGCGATTGGCCACATCCGTGCATACCGGTGCCGATGCCCAACGACGCCAGCCTGCTGGAGATGCTGTTCGACTGGGTAGAAAACGATGACGCGCTGATCAAGCAGATCCTGGTGGACAACCCGGCCCAGCTCTACGGCTTCTGAAGACGCCCAGCGAGCTGGTCGCACCAGTGCTCAACGAAAACATAAGCACCAGTCCACGCCGATACCCAGCCGCGGCGGTCAAACCGCACCATGCCCGCGCCGCTCAAGCGCCTGAGGTCTGGTCGGCGCCGCGCAGCAACTTCAGCAAGGCCTGGAGCGGGTGCTGGACGGTCTGTCCGTCCTTGCGCTTGACCTGGCTGCGGCACGAGTAGCCGTCCGCCAGCAGGCGCCCGGCCCCATTGAGACGGGCCACCAAGGGGCCCCAGGACTGACGGTAAATGACCTCCGAGGTCCCGGCGTTCTGCGTTTCGTGACCATAGGTTCCGGACATCCCACAGCAGCCGCTGGCTTGCACCTGCAACTTCAGGCCGACTCGGGCGAAGATCGTCTGCCACAGCGCCACGCTGCCCGGCTCGTTGGTTTTCTCGGTGCAGTGCGGCACAAAGTGGTAAGTCTCCTGGTCCGCGCCCAGCGCTGACGGCGCCAGTACCTGCGCCAGCCATTCCTGCGGCAGCAGCACGCTCGGAGCCTGATCCTGCCCCAGGGTCTTGGCGTACTCCTGCCGATAAACCAGGGTCATCGCCGGATCAAGACCCACCAATGGAATCTGATAGCGGTACAGCTGGCGCAGCGTTCGGCCGTTGTAATGCGCAGCCTTTTCGAAAGCTTTCAAAAAGCCCTGGACCTGCAGCGGCTTGCCATTGGCCGCGAACGGCGCGATGTACACCTCAAACCCCAGCCTGGAAATCAGTTCGATCCAATCGGCCAGCAGCGGTGTTTCGAAGTAACGGGTAAAGGCGTCCTGCACGAGAATCACGCTGCGAGCCCGTTGCGCCTCGTCCATCCCCTCAAGCAGCGCAGGCGACGCCACGCGCACGTTCCACCGCCGGCAAACCTCATCAAAATCCAGCAGGCTCAGCAGCGGGCTGTCGATCATTCCGGCCACCCGCCGCAGAAACGCCCCCACCATCCGCGAGCCGATGATGCCGTTGTACAAACGCGGCACGCGGGCGAAGTGGGGAATGGTGTACTCAAGGGAACCGATGAGGTAATCCTTCAACGGGCGCAGATAGCGACTGTGATACAGCTGCAAAAACCGCGAGCGAAAGTCCGGCACATTGACTTTCACCGGGCACTGCCCCGCACAGGACTTGCAGGCGAGGCACCCGGCCATCGCCTCGTAGACCTCATGGGAAAAGTCTTTCTGGCCCAGCTTCCGTGCAAGCGTATTGACCGCACGCCTGGGCAGGCCGAGCAGCTCGGACCTGGACGAGAGAGCCACTTCCAGCACATCGACACCTTGCTGGCCCTGCAAGCGCAGCCACTCACGCACCAGCGACGCGCGCCCCTTGGGCGAGTGCAGTCTATTGCGGGTGCCTTTCCAGGACGGACACATGGCGTCACCGGGGTCGAAGTTGTAGCAGGCGCCGTTGCCATTGCAATGCACCGCGGCGTCGTAGTGCGACCAGACCCGCTCATCGATGGTGCGATCAAGCTCGCCCCGCAACCGGACCTCGTCCACCCGGGTCAACCGGGCGCCGGGCAGCGTCTTGGGCGTGGCGATCTTGCCAGGGTTGAGTTGGTTGTTCGGATCAAAAGCCGCCTTGAGTTCCTGCAGGGCCGGATAGAGTTCGCCGAAGTAGTCGGGCACGTATTGCGACCGCAACCCTTTACCGTGCTCGCCCCAGAGCAAGCCGCCGTGCTTGTGCGTGAGCTCGGCGACGGCGTCGGAAATGGGCCGGATCAGGGCCGCCTGAGCGGGGTCTTTCATGTCCAGGATCGGCCGCACATGCAGGACCCCGGCGTCCACGTGACCGAACATGCCATATTCCAGGCCATGGCCATCAAGCAACTCGCGGAACTGCGCAATGAAATCAGCCAGGTGCTCGGGAGGAACGGCGGTATCTTCCACGAACGGCTGGGGCCGGGCGGAGCCTTTGACGTTGCCCAGCAGCCCCACGGCCCGCTTGCGCATCGCGTAGACCCGCTGCACTGCCTGGGCGCCGACGGCCAGGGTGTGCCCCAATCGCACCACGCGGGTGTCACGCTGCAGGTGCAGGACAAATTCATCCACGCGTTGCAGCAAGACCGCCTCGTCGTCGCCGCTGAATTCAACCAGGTTGATGCCCAGGGTCGCCACATCGGGGTCTTGGGGAAAGTATTCGGCGACGCCGTGCCAGACGATGTCGTTCATCGCCAGCCCGAGGACCTTGGAGTCCACCGTCTCGATGGACAGCGGCTTGAGCTGCATCAACGCCTTGGCGTCGCGCAGTGCGTCCATGAAGCCGGCATACCGCACATTGACCAGGATCGAATACTGGGGAATGGGCAGCACATTCAGCGTGGCTTCCACGATGAAACCCAGCGAGCCTTCGGAGCCGCACAGGACACTGTTCAGATTGAGTCGCTCGTTGGGCTCCTGCAGATGCGCCAGGTCGTACCCCGTCAGGCAACGGTTCAGCTTGGGAAAGGTGTGTTCGATCAGCTCGGCATATTGCTCCACGATCTGCGATGCACAGCGATGGATCGCGCCAACCTTGTCTTCGCGACGGGCCTGTGCCTGCCACTGGTCAGGGTCCAGGGGCACACTGTCGAGCCGCTCGCCACCAATGAGAATGGTCGACAGCGCCAGGACATGATCACGGGTCTTGCCATAGGTGCAGCTTCCCTGGCCACTTGCATCGGTGTTGATCATGCCGCCGATGGTGGCCCGGTTCGACGTCGACAGCTCGGGCGCAAAAAACAGTCCATGGGGTTTCAACGCCGCGTTGAGCTGGTCTTTGACCACGCCGCTTTGCACCCGCACCCAGCGCTCCTCGACGTTGATCTCAAGGATGCCGTTCATGTGGCGCGACAAGTCGACCACGATCCCGCTGGTCAACGATTGGCCATTGGTGCCGGTTCCTCCGCCCCGCGGCGTGAGTACCACCGAGCTGAATGGCGCCAGCGCCACGAGGCGGGCCAACAGCTGAACATCTTGCACATTGCGCGGAAACACCGCGGCTTGCGGCAGGCGCTGATAGATCGAGTTGTCGGTCGCCAGCACGGTCCTGAGCCCATGATCGCGAGCGATTTCTCCCTGGAAACCCTCCTGTTCCAGGCGAGCCAGGAACAACTCACAGGCTGGGTTTTTGACTTCATGGGGAGACAACCGGGCAATCATGCTGGAATTCCTACTGGCGATACCGCTAATCTGAGCATTCTCGTTATGTATGCTTACCCCCCGACAGCTGCTGCATGGCAAGGGGCGCACCCACGATTTTGTGGGGCCAAGACGTTTCACACAAACGTAAAACCTGCAGCTTTTGCATGAGCTTTATGAATGAACCCACGCCGACTGACCCCTTCAATGTCCCTGCTGGTCGCTTTCGAGGCCGCCGCCCGCCATTGCAGCTTCACCAAAGCTGCGGACGAACTGGCCCTGACCCAAAGCGCGGTCAGCCGGCAAGTGCAGGCCCTGGAATCGCAGCTGGAGATCTCGCTGTTCAAGCGCGAGGGCAGAAAAATCGAACTCACCGCCGCCGGCGCTCTGTACCAGCATGAACTCAGCGCCGCATTGGGGCGCATTCGCAGCGCCACCCTGCAGACCATTGCCTTCAAGGAAGAAGATGGCCCGTTGAACCTGGCGGTGCTTCCGACGTTCGGCTCAAAATGGCTGCTGCCGAAAATGCATGAGTTCTATGCCCGTCATCCCAGGAACCTGGTGCATATCCATTCAAGGATCATTCACGCCGACAACCCCTCCAGCGTGGGCGACATGCAGGCCATCATCTGTGCGGGAAAAGGGGACTGGCCGGGCTACGTGTCGCACCTGCTGCTGCGAGAAAAACTGATCGTCATCGCCAGCCCCAAGGCCCTGGCAGGCAACCCCGAGCTATCGCTGGACGAGCTCCCCCATCATTTGCTGCTGAACGTGGTGTCTCGCCCCAACGGCTGGTCTGATTGGTTCGACTTCAACAACCTGGATCACCAGAAAATGCGCACGGGCCCCAGCTTCGAGCTCACCGCCCACCTGATCCAGGCGGTGGCCGCAGGCATAGGTATCGGGCTGGTTCCCGATATCCTGGTGCAGGAGGAAATCGAGTCTGGAGCCGTGGTCAAGCTGTTCGGCCCCATGGACAGCGGTCGCAACTATTACCTGACCTGCGCCGCGCGCTACCAGCACTTTCCGGCGTTCAAGACATTCAGCGCCTGGTTGCTGTCCCTCCCCTCCTGAAGCGCCCGCTGCAAGCATCATCCTGCTGCGGGCTCGGCAGCAAAAATGGCCGAGCGCTCCGTTCAACACATCACCAGCGCTTGACCATCGGCAGCAGCGGACGCAAATCCCGGCGCTGACCGCTCCCGAACCAATGCCGACATTCATAGCGCTGACAGCTCTGCCATTGGCGGGGCAAAGCTGTTCAGCGCTCAGCGGCAGACTCAGGACTCGGGGCAGCGATAGACATTGCCCGAAAGCGTCACGTTGGTTTGCTCCAGGCGATTATCCGAACCGGTCTGCCCTGCGCGTTGAGTGAGCAGGTAAACCCGGTCGCCCCCCAGCGCCGCGGCCTTGTTTTTCAGGTCGTTGCGGGCGCCGGTTTCGAGATTGGCGTTCCCCGTGATACTGCCCAATAAAAAGTCGCCCTGACTGCCGGTGACATCACCAAGAAACTGGCATTCACGTCCCGGTTCGTTGTGGGTGATGCGCACATTGTTGGCCCCGGGTCCGGCTATTGAAGTGGGCGCGCAACCTGCCAGGACAAACAACGCGGCACACAGACCGATCCCCGTGAGCCTATGAGAGAGATACATCCGGATGATTCCTTTCGTGCATTTGGAGCGATACCCCGAGCGGAGCATCCTTCGGGGCGGTAGAGCGCGCAGTATCAAACTTTGCTGAAGCCGGAGTTGTATTAATCAGTGAATCTACAGTCAAAAAATGTAAAGACCGGTCGACGATTCGCCAGCTCCAGCGCCAGGATCATGAGCACCCGCCGGGTGTGCGCATGCTCCTGTCAGCCATGCCGTTCAGCAGGATTCGCGTTCTACCAGCGGGCACGCAACCCTGTGAATCGTCGGCTGTTCCCAGCGCTCGATGAGGTATTGCGCAGAACGCCGCCCCATTTCGTAATACGGCAACTGCACGGTACTGAGCGGCGGATAGAACAGCTCGGCAACACCGATCATGTTGTCGTACCCCAGAACCGCCACGTCCTGCGGAATACGCAGACCGCGACTTAGCAAGTACTGGTAAGCCACCAAAGCGATGCGGTCGTTACCACAGATAAGAAGATCGAACGCTGGCGCTCCTTGCGACGCTTGCAATTGCGCCTCCAGCGCGGCGATCGTTTCCTGATAGGCGTCATCCTGGGACAGGCTGTATTGCGGAACATCGGCCACGGATATTCCAGCCTCAGTGAGGGCTCGACACAATCCAAGCTGGCGCTGCTCCCAGGCCAGGCTGGCTTGTGGCAGGTTGATGCACAACGGACTGCGGTAGCCACGCTTGAGCGCATGCCGCACAGCCTGATACTGGCCGTCGGCATCGTCAGGCACATAACAGGCCACCCCGGACTCCAGGCTCATGCAATTGCTCAGCACCAGCGGCAGGCTGCGCAACGCCGGGGGGATCTCGATGGTCCGCAGCTGCATGGCGCTGAAGATGATTCCGTCAGGCTGGTGGGACAGCATCAGGTCGATGGTCTGCTGGCTCGGCGGCACTTCGAACACGTTGAGGATGAAGACATTCCAGCCGTGTTCCCGGGCGGTGCGCTCCATGGACAGGAGCATTTCCACGGCGAAGGGCGTGGTGGCGGTATCCAGCGCGAAGACGCCAATGGTTTTGCTACGGGAAGCGCCGCCGCGGATCTGTCGGGCAGAAAGACTGGGGACATAACCCAGGGTCTCAACCGCTTGCAGAACCTTCGCCAGGGTTTCCTGATTGACTTTTTCCGGGGTATTGAGCGCCCTGGACACCGTCATCAAGGAAACCCCTGCGAGGTGCGCGACATCTTTAACTGAGGCCATTCGCAGGTGCCAATGCTTGTGTGGCCGGGCATCATGTCATGCTTGGCAAAAGCATGACAACACATCGCCAGACGTCGCGCGCCCATGGCCGATCAGCAGGGTCAGAGGCGCAGATCGGCCAGGTGCCAGACCGACGCATCGCCAAACCCAGCGCTGCCATTGACCGCAAACGCCATGACCGCCTGACTGTCCGGACGAGGATAGATCCGGCTGCTCAAGCTATAAGCGCCGTCATCGACAAACACCTCGATAGACGAACGATCAAGGAAAATCCGCAAGTCTATCCGCGTTTGTCCCTTGGCTATCGGCACGCTGCGCGCACCGCTCACCCCCACTCCCGAGTGTTGCCTGTCCAGCACCAGGCGGCGCGCCATCGCATCGAAATACACCAGGGTCCGCTCTTGCTGATCCTCACTGCAACGCAGCGCCAGCCCAAAGCGCTCAGCAGTGCTGCCTGCCAGGTCCAGGGACAGTTCGAACTCCAGTAACGTCCCTCGCTCATCGAGCAGGCAATTGCCGGATTCGACCACGCCGATCGCCAGTGTCCGTTGCGACTGGCGTAGCGCCTTCAGCTCGCGGGCCGGCCGCATGCGCAGCCGTTCGCCATTACGGCTCAGTTCACGAGGCAGCGACAGCGCACCACACCAGTGCTGCGCCTGACTCGGCATCGGGCTCTCCCACATGTCCATCCAGGCCCACAACAGGCGGCGTCCGTCCGGCGCCAGCAGGGTCTGCGCCGCATAAAAATCGTGACCATGATCCAGTTCACGCGGCTCACCGCACTCGCTGAAGTATCCACGGTCGTCCAGCAGGCCCATCCGATAGCTGTTCTGGAACTTGTTCCAGTTGTCATAACCGCTGGGCTTCAGGCCTTGAGGCGAATAGAGAAACACATCGTTGCCATCGAGTTCGAACAGGTCCGGACACTCCCACATGTAGCCGTCCGACTCGCGTCGCCCCTGCAGCGCGCACCTGAGGTACTTCCAGTGATGCAGATCGTCGGAGCAATAGAGCAGGAGCAGCGGGTCGTCGCCTTGGCGAGCGCCCAAGGCCATCCACCACTGCCCTGCTCGCCACCACACCTTGGGATCGCGAAAATGCATGATGCTCGGCTCAGGCGCCGTATCGATCACCGCCCCGTGCTTGCTGAACGAAACGCCATCGATGCTGCTGGCCAGGCACTGGACCTGACGAATGTGCCGCTCATCACCCGGCGCACCCAGCCAGGTATGCCCGGTGTAGATCAGGTACAGCCTGTCGTCCGCGACCACCGCAGATCCTGAAAAGCAGCCATCGCGGTCATAGGCGTCGCCAGGCGCCAGCGCGATGGGCAGATGCTCCCAGTGCACCAGGTCGCGGCTCTTGGCATGCCCCCAGTGCATCGGCCCCCACTTGGCCGAATAGGGATGATGTTGGTAGAACACATGGTATTCACCGCGAAAAAACACCAGGCCGTTCGGGTCATTCATCCATCCTGCCGGCGGCGCCAGGTGATAGGCCAGGCGATAGTCATCCTCCCGCTCGGGCAGTTTTTTTTCGATAGCGCGATGCGCTTGCTCTAACAGTGCAGCGTGCATGGCCGGTTCCTGTCTAGGGTTCATAACGAAGGGCAGATTGAGCGATGGCAGGCAGCTCCGGCGAATCGCCAGGCCGGTCTTGAGCGGCGCCGCGCACGGGGTCCTTACGCAACAAGGTCCATGACAGCAACAGGCAAACGCCGACCAGGCCTGCCATCAGCACGTAGACGCTGGAGAAACCGAGATGGTCGTAGCCGTAGCCCACCAGCGGCGATAGCAGCATGGCGGTCAATTGCTGGGCGAACTGGAATCCCACCAGGTAGATCGAGGCGGACAGCCGAGAGTCGAAGTTCAGCGAAATGTATTTGAATATCGAGACCAGCAAGATGGGCACTTCCAAGGCGTGCAACATCTTGCAGGCAGCGATAGCCCAGGCCTGCGTTGCCATCCCGGAGCCAAGGATGCGCACAAACATGATGCTGCCGGCCAGGATCAGCCCGTATTTGGCGCCTGTGCGGCTGACCACCCAGGGTGCAAACAGCATCAAGACCGCCTCGACCAGCACCTGAGACGAGTTCAGGTAGCCATAGGCGCGGGTGCCCTCCTCCGGGGTCGGGAAAAACGAGGAGAAATACACCGGAAACTGTTGCTCGTAGATCATGTAGATCCCGCACACCCCTGTCAGGTACAGGCTGAAAGCCCAGAATCGCGGGAGTGTCAGCAACTTCCAGAGATCGTTCAGGCGCACGGGGTGGGCAACGCTGCCCGCCTGCGCAGCCGGCGGGTTCAAACGGTCAAGGTCCAGGCGGGACAGGATCAGCAGGAACACGACGCCGGCGGCGCTGCTCATGTAAAACGCAATGTCAGGATCAATGTTGAACACCACGCCGACCACGCCGGTCGCGCTGGCCCAGCCCAACGACCCCCACATTCGGGTGGTTCCAAACTCGAACCCCGCATGACGTGACAAACGCTCGGTGTAGGACTCGATTACCCCCACGCCTGCCAGCATCGCCAGCGCCAGAAACGCCGCACCGACCAAGGCGCCGAGCACCACGTTCTGCGCCAACAGGCCGGCGTAGACATAAATGGCAAACGGGGCCGCGGCGCAGAGCAAGATGCCAATCCATACCAACAGTTTTTTGGACAGCCCGAGGCGGTCTTGAAGAGCGCCGTAGAAGGGCTGAACCAGCAACGCCGCAATGGCGTTGGCGGCGAAAATGAACCCGGTTTCCGTGCCATTCAAGCCAATGACTCGATGCAGCCAGATAGAGAACAGCGAATAGCTGGATGACCACGAAAAGAAGAAGAAAAACAATAAACCACTGATAAGCCAGTACTCGCGTTTGGCGGCAAGCTGCATGTGACGACCCTCTTGTTCTTATCTAGGTTAACGTTAACATTGCGACATATTACGCGTCTTCAAAGCCTTCGCTGTCAAGTGGAGTCATCTGCAAAAAGCGCTCAACACGCCCCGCATGACCTGCAGAAGGTCCCTGCGCGACAGGCGCCTGCGAGCCGTTCAAACAATCTCTGCAATGCCCGAATACAAAGACAGGAGGGCCTGTTCGCCGACAGCTGCCCCCTGCCCCGGCGGGCAATGTTGCGTATGCGACAACAATCAATTGCATACCAGGGGATTGATAGCACCCTAACGAAAGGTGCAGGCTAGAGGGCTCGCTTGGGGCTTATATCATTCCGAATGATAGTTACCTTCGCTTCATTCGATTCGTGAGATACCACCCTGCCGAGCATCATCCGCCCATCTCAAATTACCTTGGCGGATGAACCATGGACCAGTCAGTCAAACTCTTGCGTTACCCCTTAGCCGCCCTCGCCGTTCTGGTCATGAGTGCCTGCGGCAAAGCCCCGGAAACCGCCTCCGCCCCGCCCGCTGCCAAGGTCAGTGTGGCCAAGGTGCTGGAGCAGCCAGTCAACGAATGGGATGAGTTCACCGGACGCCTGGAAGCCCCGGAAACCGTGGAAATCCGGCCACGGGTCTCGGGCCAGATCGATCAGGTGGCGTTCACCGAAGGCGCCCTGGTGAAGAAAGGCGACCTGCTGTTCCAGATCGACCCGCGCCCCTTCCAGGCTGAAGTCCGCCGCCTCGAAGCCCAGCTGCAACAAGCCCGGGCCACCGCCACCCGCAGCGCCAACGAAGCCCAGCGCGGCCAGCGCCTGCTGACCAGCAACGCAATTTCCGCCGAGCTGGCCGACACCCGCAGCAGCGCCGCCCAGGAAGCCCGGGCCGGCGTCGATGCGATCCAGGCTCAACTGGACCTGGCCAAGCTCAACCTGAGCTTTACCCGGGTGGTGGCCCCCATCAGCGGTCGCGTCAGCCGCGCACAGATCACCGCCGGCAACCTGGTGACCGCCGATGTCACCGCGCTCACCAGCCTGGTGTCCACCGACAAGGTCTACGCCTACTTCGACGCCGACGAGCGCGTGTACCTCAAGTACACCCAACTCGCCCGCCAGGGTCAGCGCGGCCAGACCACCCCGGTGTACCTGGGCCTGTCCAATGAAGAAGGCCACCCGCACCTGGGCCAGATGAACTTCGTCGACAACCAGGTCAACCCCAAGACCGGCACCATCCGCGGCCGCGCCGTGTTCGACAACCGTGACGGCAGCTACACCCCGGGCCTGTATGCGCGCCTGAAACTGGTGGGCAGCGGCACCTACTCGGCGATGCTGATCAACGACGAAGCCGTGGGCACCGACCTGGGCAAGAAGTTCGTGCTGGTGATGGACGCCGACAACAAGCCGGCCTACCGCGCCGTGGAGCTGGGGCCGAAGATCGAGGGCCTGCGCATCGTGCGCAACGGGCTGAGCAAGGACGACACCATCATCGTCAAGGGCTTGCAGCGGGCACGTCCCGGTGCCCCGGTCACGCCTGAAGTGATCCCCATGGCCAGC
Source organism: Pseudomonas protegens (assembly GCF_003363755.1). Classification (GTDB taxonomy): domain Bacteria; phylum Pseudomonadota; class Gammaproteobacteria; order Pseudomonadales; family Pseudomonadaceae; genus Aquipseudomonas; species Aquipseudomonas danubii. The sequence continues at coordinate 6,636,006 of NZ_CP031396.1, read as the reverse complement.
CAGGAAACCCTCGCCGCCCTGGCCCAACAACGCCAAGCACTGGAAGCCAGCAACCTGCCGCAGGTCACCCCTGCCAAGGCGGCTCCGGCTGTGAAACTCGCCGCTGCGACACCGCGCGGTTAAGGGACGACTCTCAAGATGAATTTTTCCCAGTTCTTCATTTCAAGGCCGATCTTCGCCGCGGTGCTGTCGCTGCTGATCCTGATCGCCGGCGCCATCTCGCTGTTCCAACTGCCCATCAGCGAATACCCGGAAGTGGTGCCACCCACCGTGGTGGTACGCGCCAACTTCCCGGGGGCCAACCCGAAAGTCATCGGTGAAACCGTGGCCGCGCCGCTGGAACAGGCGATCACCGGGGTCGAGAACATGCTCTACATGTCCTCGCAATCCACCGCCGACGGCAAGATCACCCTGACCATCACCTTCGCCCTAGGCACCGACCTGGACAACGCCCAGGTGCAGGTGCAGAACCGCGTGACCCGCACCCAGCCCAAGCTGCCGGAAGAAGTGACGCGCATCGGCATCACCGTGGACAAGGCCTCTCCGGACCTGACCATGGTGGTCCACCTGACCTCGCCGGACCAACGCTACGACATGCTCTACCTGTCCAACTACGCCCTGCTCAACATCAAGGATGAGCTGGCGCGCCTGGGCGGCGTGGGTGATGTACAGCTGTTCGGCATGGGCGACTACTCGCTGCGGGTCTGGCTCGATCCGAACAAGACCGCTTCGCGCAACCTGACCGCCACCGACGTGGTCACCGCGATCCGCGAACAGAACCGCCAGGTCGCCGCCGGTGCCCTGGGCGCTCCGCCTGCGCCCAGCGCCACCAGCTTCCAGCTGTCGGTCAACACCCAGGGCCGACTGGTCACCGAGGAAGAGTTCGAGAACATCATCATTCGCTCAGGCGAAGACGGTGAGATCACTCGCCTGAAAGACATCGCCCGCATCGAACTGGGCTCGAGCCAGTACGCCCTGCGCTCCCTGCTCAACAACCAGCCGGCAGTGGCGATCCCGATCTTCCAGCGCCCGGGCTCCAACGCCATCGAGATCTCCAACGAAGTGCGGGCCAAGATGGCCGAACTCAAGCAGAACTTCCCGCAGGGCATGGACTTCAGCATCGTCTACGACCCGACCATCTTCGTCCGCGGCTCCATCGAAGCGGTGGTGCACACCCTGTTCGAAGCGCTGATCCTGGTGGTGCTGGTGGTGATCCTGTTCCTGCAGACCTGGCGCGCCTCGATCATCCCGCTGGTGGCCGTACCGGTGTCGCTGATCGGCACCTTCGCGGTCATGCACCTGTTCGGCTTCTCCCTCAATGCCCTGTCGCTGTTCGGCCTGGTGCTGGCCATCGGTATCGTGGTGGACGACGCCATCGTGGTGGTGGAGAACGTCGAACGGAACATCGGCCTGGGGCTGAACCCGGTGGAGGCCACCCAGCGCGCCATGCGTGAAGTGACCGGCCCGATCATCGCCACCGCCCTGGTGCTGTGCGCGGTGTTCGTACCGGCGGCCTTCATCAGCGGCCTGACCGGGCAGTTCTACAAGCAGTTCGCCCTGACCATCGCGATTTCCACGGTGATCTCGGCCTTCAACTCCCTGACCCTGTCGCCGGCCCTGGCCGCGGTACTGCTCAAGGAACACCATGCGCCCAAGGACCGCTTCTCGAAGATCCTCGACAAGCTGCTGGGGGGCTGGCTGTTCAAACCGTTCAACCGCTTCTTCGACCGGGCCAGCCATGGCTACGTCGGCACCGTACGCCGAGTCATCCGCGGCAGCGGCATCGCCCTGTTCCTCTATGCCGGCCTGATGGTGCTGACCTGGTTCGGCTTCGCCCACACCCCGACCGGTTTCGTGCCGGCCCAGGACAAGCAATACCTGGTGGCCTTCGCCCAACTGCCGGACGCGGCGAGCCTGGACCGCACCGAAGACGTGATCAAGCGCATGTCCGACATCGCCCTCAAGCAACCCGGTGTGGAAAGCGCGGTGGCCTTCCCCGGCCTGTCGATCAACGGCTTCACCAACAGCCCGAACAACGGCATCGTCTTCGTCACCTTGAAGCCCTTCGATGAGCGCAAGGACCCGAGCATGTCAGCCGGTGCCATCGCCGGTGCCCTGAACGGCAAATACGCCGATATCCAGGACGCCTACATGGCGATCTTCCCACCGCCGCCGGTACAGGGCCTGGGGACCATTGGCGGCTTCCGCCTGCAAGTGGAAGACCGCAGCGGGCTGGGTTACGACGAACTGTATAAAGAAGTGCAGAACGTCATCACCAAGAGCCGCAGCGTGCCGGAACTGGCCGGGCTGTTCACCAGCTACCAGGTCAACGTGCCTCAGGTGGACGCGGCCATCGACCGGGAAAAGGCCAAGACCCACGGCGTGGCGATTTCCGACATCTTCGACACCCTGCAGATCTACCTGGGTTCGCTGTATGCCAACGACTTCAACCGCTTTGGCCGCACCTATCAGGTCAACGTCCAGGCCGAGCAGCAGTTCCGTCTCGAGCCCGAACAGATCGGCCAGCTGAAAGTGCGCAACAACAAGGGCGAGATGATTCCCCTGGCGACCTTTATCAAGGTCAGCGACACCGCCGGTCCCGACCGTGTGATGCACTACAACGGCTTCGTCACCGCGGAAATCAACGGTGCGGCCGCCCCGGGCTACAGCTCCGGGCAGGCAGAAGCGGCGATTGAGAAACTGCTCAAGGAAGAACTGCCCAATGGCATGACTTACGAATGGACCGAGCTGACCTACCAGCAGATCCTCGCCGGTAACACCGCCCTGTTCGTCTTCCCGCTCTGCGTGCTGCTGGCCTTCCTGGTACTGGCCGCGCAATACGAGAGCTGGAGCCTGCCGCTGGCGGTGATCCTGATCGTGCCGATGACCCTGCTGTCGGCGATTACCGGGGTGATCATCTCCGGTGGCGACAACAACATCTTCACCCAGATCGGCCTGATCGTACTGGTGGGCCTGGCCTGCAAGAACGCGATCCTGATCGTCGAGTTCGCCAAGGACAAACAAGAGGAAGGCCTCGACCCGCTGGCGGCGGTACTGGAAGCCTGCCGCCTGCGTCTGCGGCCGATCCTGATGACCTCCTTCGCCTTCATCATGGGCGTGGTGCCCCTGGTGATCTCCAGCGGTGCCGGCGCGGAAATGCGTCATGCCATGGGCGTCGCGGTGTTCTCCGGGATGCTCGGGGTGACCTTCTTCGGCCTGCTGCTGACCCCAGTGTTCTATGTCCTGATCCGCAATTATGTGGAGCGCAGCGAGGCCCGCAAAGCCGCCCGCGCCCTGCAACTGGAGACGCAACAATGAGTGCCAAAGTCTTCCTGCCGAGCCTGCTGGTGCTGGCCCTGAGTGCCTGCGCCGTCGGTCCGGACTACCAGAGCCCAACCACCGAGGCGGCGCACATCAGCGCCGCCACCGATGGCGCTGCGGGCCAGAAGAACTTCGACCGCGCACGCTTCGAAGGCATCTGGTGGCAACAGTTCGATGACCCGACCCTCAACCAGCTGGTGAGTAAATCGCTGCAGGGCAACCGTGAACTGCGGGTGGCCTTCGCCCGCCTGCGGGCCGCCCGGGCAATTCGCGATGACGCCAGCAATGACGCCATGCCCACCATCACCAGCCGCGCCAGCAGCGACCAAGCCAAGGGGCAGATTCCGGGGCAGACCACCAAGCGGGTCAAGAGCGAGCGCTACGACCTGGGCCTGGACATGGCCTGGGAGCTGGACCTGTTCGGCCGCATCCAGCGCAACCTGGAAGCCACCGACGCCGACCAGCAAGCCGCCGAGGCCGACCTGTATCAGTTGCAAGTGACCATGATCGCCGAGCTGGTGGACGCCTACGGCCAGTTGCGCGGCGCGCAACTGCGGGAAAAGATCGCCCTGGCCAACCTGGACAACCAGCAGGCCTCGCGCAAGATCACCGAAAGCCTGCGCGACGCAGGCGTCGGCGACCAGCTCGACGTGGTGCGTGCCGACGCCCGCCTAGCTTCGGTGGAAGCCAGCGTGCCGCAGTTGCAGGCCGAGCAGACCCGTCAGCGCAACCGCATCGCCACCCTGCTGGGTGAGCGTCCGGACCAGCTCAGCGTCGACCTCTCGCCGGCGCAACTACCGGCGATTGCCAAGGCCCTTCCGATTGGCGACCCGGGCGAGCTGCTGCAACGCCGGCCGGACATTCTCAGCGCCGAACGCCAGCTGGCGGCGGCCACCGCACGGATTGGCGTGGCCAAGGCCGACCTGTTTCCACGGGTCAGCCTCAGCGGCTTCCTCGGCTTCACCGCCGGACGCGGTTCACAGATCGGCTCCTCGGCGGCCAGTGCCTGGGCCCTGGGTCCGAGCATCACCTGGGCGGCCTTTGACCTGGGCAGCGTGCGGGCCCGCCTGCGGGGTGCCGACGCCAATGCCGACGGCGCCCTGGCCAGCTACGAGCAGCAAGTACTGCTGGCCCTGGAAGAATCGGAAAACGCCTTCAGCGATTACGGCAAGCGCCAGCAACGGCTGATCTCGCTGATTCGCCAGAGCGAGTCCAGCCGTGCCGCCGCGGACCTGGCCGAGATCCGCTACCGCGAAGGCACCGTGGACTTCCTGGTGCTGCTGGACGCCCAGCGTGAACGGCTGGCGGCCGAAGATGCCCAGGCCCAGGCCGAAGTCGACCTGTACCGCGGTATTGTCGCCATCTACAAGGCCCTGGGCGGTGGCTGGCAACCGGAGACGCTGGCCAGCCAGTAAGGATTTGCAACGAGCTCCTTTGGTTGGCCGCAACCAACCAATGTTTAGCCCCGTGGATCATTCGGTCGCGGGGCTTTTTTTTGCCACGACATCGCCAAGCAAGGTCCTGCGGACCTTCGCGCAGCCTCGCCGCAGGCTCGACAGCGGCTACAGCCCTGTAGCCGCTGCCGCAGGCTGCGAACGGCCCGAAGGGACGCCAGGATCGCAAAGCTGCTCAAGACTCCGCGGGCAATCGTCAGGCAAGGGTCGTTGGCCGATAGAGGCAATCGATCATTCGGTCGATCGTTGCGATTGGACAGCCCTGCAGCGCACTCCTACTCTTCACTCGCCGCGTAATCGCCCTGGCCTCAGCCCTCATGATCGTCCGCCCCAAGCCCAACCTGATCAGCATCCTCTTTGCCCTCAAGGGCTCGATCGCCAAGCGCATTGCCTTGCGCTGCGTGCTGATCACCCTGCTGGCGTCGGTCATCGTCCTGGTGGAAACCCTGCAGCCCACCTATTTCTCCAAGGTCAATGCCACGCCCTTCACCCTGCTGGGCCTGTCGCTGTCGATCTTCATGAGTTTTCGCAACAACGCCTGCTACGACCGCTGGTGGGAAGGCCGCAAGCAGTTGGGGCAGTTGATCATCGAGGTCCGTTCGCTGATCCGCGAAAGCCTGATCATCGACGCTCATCCCCAACGCGAGGGCCTGCTGCGCGACCTCTGCGGCTTCGCCCACAGCCTGATTGCCCGCCTGCGCCATGAAGACGAAGCCCGCGCCCTGCAACCCTGGGCCCAGGCCGACATCGACCCGCAGCACCCCAACCTCACCGATGCCCAGTTGCAACGCATCGGCCAGCGCTGCTCGCAGTGGGCGCAGCAGGGGCTGATCAGTGAATGGCGCTACACCCAGATGGAAACCCGCCTGGTCAGCCTGAGCCAGGTCCAGGCCGCCTGCGAACGCATCCAGAACACCCCGCTGCCCTTCCCCTACACCTTGCTGCTGCACCGCACCATCTACCTGTTCTGCATCCTCCTGCCATTTGCCATGGCCGAGCCCCTGGGCTGGCTGACGCCGATCTTCACCGCCATCGTCAGCTACACCTTCCTGGGCCTCGACGAAATCGGCAATGACCTCGAAGACCCCTTTGGCTACGACGACAACGATCTGCCGTGCAACGCTCTATTGCGCGGTTTGGAGCGTGAAGTCCTGGCCGCGCTGGGGCACCGGGACCTGCCGCCGCCACTGCAACCCCAGGAATACGTACTGACCTGATCCCGGGTTTGACTCAGGCCCATTCCTGACCGAAGCTTGCGCCTTCCAAAAGTCGCCAGCTTCCGGATTCCTGCATGCCCCTGCCCCGTCGCTATCTGCTGATCAGCCTGTTGCTCGTTATCGCCCTGGCCCTGGCCTGGACCTTTCTGCGCAGCAGCCCGCCAGCGGTTCCCGAGGCGATCAAGCATGGCTACGGCCCGGCCCTGGAGAAAGCCCGCAACGGCCAGCCGGGCGCAGCACGGGTGCTGTACCAGCAACTGGCGCGCCCCGACCTCAATGACCAGCAGCGCACCCGCCTGCTGGCGGTATTGCCCAACTACCCCAGCCCCCAGGCCCTGAAGCTGGCGGACGCCGACCTCTATCATCCCTCGCCCGAGGTGCGCAAAGCCGCGATCGAGAGCGTGCTGGGCCTGGTTCCCAGTGGCCAGCGCAGCTTGCTGCTCGGCCCCTTGCTCGACGATCACGAGCAAAGCGTGCGCTTTGCCGCGGTAGACGCCCTGCTCGGCCTGAGCCCGGATGACCAGGGCCTGTACTTCGGCCCACTGCAGCAGGTGATCGACGAATACACCCAGGTGCTCAAGACCCGGGGTGATGACGTCGAGGCCCAATACCAACTGGCCCGCCTGTACCTGCACAACGCCAACCTGAGCAAGGCCCAGCAGACCCTGGAACAAGCCCTGCGCCTGGCACCGGACAACCTGCAAGCGGTGGTGCTGCAGATCGAAGTGCTGGACAAGCAAGGCCAGAGCGACGCCGCCCGCCAGTTGCTGGCCAAGCAACTGCAGGCCCAGCAAGACTCCGCCTACCTGCAACATGCCCTGGGGCTCTGGCTGCTGCACCACGGCCAGGGCGAATTTGCCCTACTGGGCCTGTCACGGGCGGTGGAACTGGAACCCAACAACGCCGCCTACCGCTACGACCTGGCCACCACCCTGCACAGCCAGCAGGAGCTGGAGGCGGCGCAGAAGCAACTGGAGGAAATCGTCCAGCGCCAGCCTTACAACCGCAAGGCGCGGGTGCTGCTGATCAACTATTGGAAAGAGAGCGGCCAGTTGCAGAACGTCCAGGTGTTGCTGGCCCAGCTGGAACAGCAGAACCCCGACGACCCGGCCCTGCAGCAGGGCCTGTAGCCGCTGCCGAGCCCGCGAGGCTGCGAAAAGGCCCGCAGGGCCTTGCCTGGCGATCCCCAACCAAACCTTTACCGCCCTCAAGATCCCCGCGTCTGCTGCGTCGGAATGCCGCCCAAGCCGTTCGCAGCTTGCGGCAGCGGCTACAAGAGCCCGCACAAAACCTGTAGCCGCTGCCGAGCCCGCGAGGCTGCGAAAAGGCCCGCAGGGCCTTGCCTGGCGATCCCCAGCCAAACCTTTACCGCCCTCAAGATCCCCGCGCCTGCTGCGTCGGAATGCCGCCCAAGCCGTTCGCAGCCTGCGGCAGCGGCTACAAGAGCCCGCACAAAACCTGTAGCCGCTGCCGAGCCCGCGAGGCTGCGAAAAGGCCCGCAGGGCCTTGCCTGGCGATCCCCGGCCAAACCTTTGCCGCCCTCAAGATCCCCGCGCCTGCTGCGTCGGAATACCGCCCAAGCCGTTCGCAGCCTGCGGCAGCGGCTACACAACAAAAGGTTGAACCGTGGCAACGGCAGACGGTCAAGTGATTTATCAGCGATATCAAGGCGTTCGTCGCCATCGCCGATCACCTGGACCCATATGTGCGAGGGCATTGTTTGTCGACCTCATCTGCGTTGCTCAGCGAAAAAGCCGCCACTGGCGTCGAAGGCCTGGACGATATTCTCTCTGGAGGATTATCACGCAGCCATGTATTCCTGCTGGAAGGCGAACCCGGCACCGGCAAGACCACCGTGGCCTTGCATTTTCTGCGTGCCGGCGCCCTGGCCGGTGAGCGCTGCCTGTACATCACCCTCTCGGAAACCGAGCGCGAACTGCGCCAGGGCGCCCAGTCCCACGGCTGGCAGCTGGACCACAACATCCACATCTTCGAGCTGACCCCACCGGAAAGCCTGCTCAACGCCGAGCACCAGCAAAGCCTGCTGTATTCCTCGGACCTGGAGCTGGGGGAAGCCACCCGGCAGATCTTCGACGTGGTGGAACGGGTCAAGCCGACGCGGGTGGTGCTCGACAGCCTCTCGGAAATCCGCCTGCTGGCCCAGAGTTCCCTGCGCTACCGGCGACAGATCCTGGCGATCAAGCACTACTTCGTGCGCTATGACGCCACCGTGCTGCTACTGGACGACCTGACCACCGAATCCCTGGACAAGACCGTGCACAGCGTGGCCCACGGGGTGATCCGCCTGGAAGAGCTGACCCCCAGTTACGGCGCCGAGCGCCGGCGCGTCCGGGTGGTGAAATACCGTGGCCAGAAGTACCGCGGCGGCTTCCATGATTTCACCATCATGGGCGACGGGGTCCATGTCTTCCCAAGGCTGGTGGCTGCCGAACACCGCGGCCGCAACGAGCGCCTGCCCCTGACAAGCGGCATTGCGGAAATGGACGCGCTCCTGGGAGGCGGCATCGAAAGCGGCTCCAGTACCCTGATCCTCGGCCCCGCCGGTACCGGCAAATCGCTTATTTCGATGATCTTCGCCGCGGCAGCAGTAGCCCGGGGCGAGAAAGCCGCGCTGTTCATCTTCGACGAAGAGCTGGGGCTGCTGTTGGAACGCATGCGCAACATGGGCATCGACCTGGAGGCCCTGCAAGCCACCGGCAACCTGGTGATCGAGCAAGTGGACGCCGCAGAACTGTCCCCGGGGGAACTGTCCTACCGGGTCCGGCGCTGTGTCGACCAGCAACGGATCAAGACCGTGGTGATCGACAGCATCAACGGCTACCAGGCGGCCATGCCCGAGGAAAACGCCCTGGTGCTGCACATGCACGAACTGCTGCTGTACCTCAACCGCCAGGGCGCCGCGACCTTCATGACCGTGGCCCAGCATGGCCTGGTGGGCGACATGCAGGCCCCGGTGGACATCACCTACCTGGCGGACACCGTGGTCCTGCTGCGCTACTTCGAGGCCCTGGGCAAGGTGCGTCGGGCCATCTCCATCATCAAGAAACGCACTGGCAGCCACGAGTCCACCATCCGTGAGTACCGCATCGGCGCTCGCGGCTTGACCATCGGCGAACCCCTGGAAGCCTTCCAGGGCGTACTGCGAGGCGTGCCCACCTACCTGGGCGAAAGCAAACCGCTGCTGCGGGACGAGGGGCGATGACCCAGGACCTGGCATTTTCCGAACGCGCCCTGGTGCTCACACCCCACGGCCGTGACAGCCAGCTGGCGCAGATGATGCTCAACGAGGCGGGATTTCGCAGTCTGATCTGCCCGGACCTGCCGGCCCTGTGCACAGAGCTGGAGCACGGCGCCGGGCTGGTGATCATCGCCGCCGAGGCTTTGCGCGGGGTCGACCTGGCCCCCCTGCTGCGCCATCTGCAACAACAACCGGCCTGGTCCGACCTGCCCATCGTGCTGCTGACCCAGCACGGCGGTCCGGAGCAGAACCCGGCCTCAGGCTTCAGCGTGCCCCTGGGCAACGTCAGTTTCCTCGAACGGCCCTTCCATCCGGCCACCCTGATCAGCCTGGTCAGCGCCGCCCTGCGCGGACGCCGTCGCCAATACGAAGCCCGGGACCGGCTGATCGACCTGAGCCAGAGCGAACTGCGCCTGCAATGCACCCTGGAAACCCTGGAACAGCAGGTGCAGGAGCGCACCGCGCAACTGCGGCACAACGAGGAAGCCCTGCGCCAGTCGCAAAAGATGGAAGCCGTGGGCCAGCTCACTGGCGGCATCGCCCATGACTTCAACAACATGCTCACCGGCATCATCGGCAGCCTGGAGCTGCTGCGCCGGCGCCTGGCCCGTGGCCGCACCGAAGACCTGGACCGACTGATCGACCTGGGGGTCACCTCGGCCAATCGCGCCGCCGGCCTGACCCATCGCCTGCTGGCCTTCTCCCGGCGCCAGTCGCTGGACTCCAAGCCAGTGGAAATGAATGCCCTGGTGACGTCCATGGGCGAACTGCTGCAACGCAGCCTCAGCGAAAGCATCCAGCTGGACATGCAACTGTGCCCGCAACTGTGGGTCGCCGAGGCCGACCCCAACCAGTTGGAAAGCGCCCTGCTCAATCTGGTCCTCAACGCCCGGGATGCCATGCCCAATGGCGGCCGGCTGCTGGTGGAAACCCTCAATCAGCACCTGGGCCCGGACTTCACCCAGGCCCACGACAACCTCGAACCCGGCGACTACGTGCTACTGAGAGTCAGCGACAACGGCTGCGGCATGCCCGACGCCATCATCCATCGGGTGTTCGACCCCTTCTTCACCACCAAGCCCATCGGCCAGGGCACCGGGCTCGGGCTGTCGATGATCTATGGCTTCAGCAAGCAGTCCCACGGCCACGTGTCCCTCAACAGCACCCTGGGCCGGGGCACCGAGGTCAGCCTGTACCTGCCGCGTTATCGGGGCAGTGCGCAGCTGGATGAACAGCCGCTTGAGCAACAGTCGGGCACCGCGCAGAACGGCGAGACGGTGCTGATCGTCGAGGATGATCCGGCGGTCCGGCTGCTGGTCAGCGCGGTACTCGGCGAGCTGGGCTACGCCTTTGTCGAAGCCGGCGACGCCCGCAGCGCCATGCCGATCCTCGATTCGGGGCAACGCATCGACCTATTGATCAGCGATGTGGGCTTGCCGGGCATGAACGGCCGGCAACTGGCGGAGATCGGGCGGCAGATCCGCCCGCAACTGAAAGTCCTGTTCATCACCGGCTACGCCGAGCACGCCGCCGCCCGGGGCGGCTTCCTCGACCCCGGCATGCAACTGATCACCAAGCCCTTCACCTTCGACCTGCTGACCGCCAAGGTGCAGGAGATGATCCGCGACTGAGGAGCGGCTCAAGCCAGCAGTTGCTGGATCTGCTCCTGCAGGCTGTTGAGGTCGAAGGGCTTGGCCAGGATCGGTGCCTTGCGGGTGATGGGGCTGCCGCATTCGAGGATTTCGTTGGGATAGCCGCTGATGAAAATCACCTTGAGGTCCGGACGCAGCTTCACCGCCGGTTCAGCGATCATTACCCCGGTAATGCCGCCAGGCAGCCGGTAGTCAGTGATCATCACATCCAGGTGCGGCTTGCTGGCCAGGATCTCGAACGCCTGCTCGCCATTTTCCGCTTGGAGTACCCGGTAGCCCAGGCCCGACAGATAGTCGGCCAGCAGCATCAGGATGACGGGTTCATCTTCGACGATCAGTACGACGTCTTGTGCATCTTCACTCATGGAAAACCTTTGCTCGATCAATTGCTGCCCCTTCGACCATTGGGTCACGCAGAGGTTGCGTGAGCATTACGCTTTTAGTCATTCGTCGGTCGCCGACAAGGGCAGGCTCACGCGAAACAGCGCGCCCTCGCCGATCCGGCTTTCAACACTGATGGTGCCGCCATGGGCAGTGACGATCTGCTCGGAAATAAACAGCCCAAGCCCAAGGCCCGCCGCCACGTGGCTGGCACTGACCCGCTCGAACTGCTGGAAAATTCGCTTCTGGTTCTCTTCGCTGATCCCAATCCCATGATCGCGCACCTCGACCCGGGCCTCGCCGTCCTGGGCATAGACCCGGACTTGGATGGGGCTCTTGGCGCCGTAGCGCAAGGCATTGGTCAGCAGATTGGAAATCACCTGTTCGATGCGGAATTCGTCCCAGTGGCCTTGCAACGGCTGCTCGGCTTCCAGACTCAGGGACGATTGCGCAGCTTCCACCTGGGGCGCGAAGTTCTCCACCAATCCGCGTACCAACTGCGCCAGGTCAAACCGGGACGGGCGGATCGATAGCTTGCCAGTGCGAATCCGCGAGATGTCCAGCATGTCTTCGATCAGGCGGATCAGGCTTTTGATCTGGCGCTCGTCGCGATCCACCATGGCGTGCATCTTGTCCAGGCTGAAGGCGGCAGCGTTCTCCCGGGCCAGGTGCATCTTGCGCAGCTGGGTTTCCAGGATCAGGCCGTTGAGGGGCGTGCGCACTTCATGGGCGACGATGGACATGAAGTCATCGCGCATGCGCACCGCCTGCTCCAGCTCGTTCTGGGTGGCCTGAAGCTTGTTGAGCAACACCTCCTGCTCACGCCGGCTCTGCTCCAGGGCCTCGACCTGCTGCTTCATGGCCTTGCTCTGGCGGTACAGGTCGACGAACACATTGACCTTGCTCTTGACCGCGTGGATGTCCAGGGGCTTGTGCAGGAAGTCCACCGCCCCGCTCTCGTAGCCCTTGAAGGCGTAGTTGAGCTCGCGTCCGGCGGCACTGACGAAAACGATGGGAATGTGCTTGGTCTTCTCGGTGCCGCGCATCAACTCGGCCAGCTCGAAGCCATTCATGCCCGGCATCTGTACATCGAGGATGGCCATGGCGAACTCATGCTGGAGCAGCAGCGACAAGGCCTCGTCGGCCGACAGCGCCTTGTACACCAGGCGGTCCTCGCGCTTGATCAGCGCTTCCAGGGCCAGCAGGTTCTCCGGCAGATCGTCGACGATCAGCAGCTTGGCTTGAATAGTACTTAACATGCGATTCGTTCCAGCTCGGCAAGCAGACGGCTGATGCCGCGCAAAGGGAGAATGTAATCCGGTTGCTGCAGGGCCAGGGCTGCTTCCGGCATGGTGGGGACACTGGCTTCGCCGGGGTCCTGGACGATGGTCAGCCCGCCCTGGCGCTTGACCTCGACCAGGCCCTGGGCGCCGTCCTGATTGGCCCCGGTCAGCAGCACCGCCACGAGGTGCTCCCCGTAGGCATCAGCGGCGGACTCAAACAGGTAATCGATGGCCGGCCGCGAGTGATGCAAGCGCTCCTCCTGGCTCAGGGACAAGGTGCGGTCCTGCTCCACCGACAGGTGATAACCGGGTGCCGCGACGTACAAGGTGCCCGCAATGATCGCTTCCTTGTCGTCGGCCTCCTTCACCCTCAGCGCCAGGCGCCGGTCGAAGACGTCGGCCAATTGGCTGCGACGCTCGTCGGGCAGGTGCAGGACCACGATCACCGGCAGGCTGAAACTGGCGCTGAACTCATTGAACAGGCTCAACAAGGCCTCGACGCCCCCCGCGGAGGCGCCTACTACGACAGCCTCGATCCGAGGCCGGCGATGCGGCGCGACACTTTCCTGGCTCATGTCTTGCGGTAGATCCGTTCTTGTTTGACCAAGGGTTCGAAATGCTTGCCATAGGCGGAAAATTCCAGGGTTTCCTTGCTGCCCAGCACCAGGAAACCACGGTGGCAGAGCGACTCATGGAACAGCCCAAAGGCCCGATCCTGCAACTTTTTATTGAAGTAAATCAATACGTTACGACACGAAATTAATTGAGTTTCCGAGAATACACTGTCGGTCGCCAGGCTGTGATCGGCAAAGGTCACGTTCTCGCGCAGGGTCTTGTCGAAGATCGCGTAGTCGTAGGCGGCGGTGTAGTAGTCGGCAAAGGAACGCTGGCCACCGGCCTGCTGGTAGTTGTGGGTGTAGGCCCGCACGTTCTCCAGGGAGAAGATGCCCTGCTTGGCCTTCTCCAGGGAGCTGGGGTTGATGTCGGTGGCGTAGATGATGGTGCGTTCCAGCAGCCCCTCTTCGCGCAGCAGGATGGCCATGGAGTAGACCTCTTCCCCGGTGCTGCAGCCAGCGATCCAGATCTTGATCGACGGGTAGGTCTTGAGCAGCGGCACCACCTCCTGGCGGATCGCCAGGAAGTGCGACGGGTCGCGAAACATCTCGCTCACCGGAATGGTCAGGAACTGCAGCAATTGCATGAACGCCGTCGGGTCGTGCAACACCCGCTCCTGCAGCGCGGAAATGGTCTTGCACTCGAACTGACGCAAAGCGTGGTTGACCCGGCGCTTGATCGAAGCACCGGAGTAGTCGCGGAAGTCGTAGCTGTATTTGAGATAAATAGCTTCGATCAGCAAACGCAGTTCGATCTCGGTATTGCGCTCCACTAAATTCTTTCCATCTTCGGTAGCCACACGCGGATAAGGGAAAACAGCCGGTCAAGGTCGATGGGCTTGGCCAGGTAGTCGTTGGAACCGGCCTGCAGGCAGCGCTCCTGGTCGTCCTTCATGGCCTTGGCGGTCACGGCGATGATCGGCAGCTTGCGCCAGCGCGGGTCCTTGCGGATCTGCACCGTGGCTTCGAAACCGTCCATCTCCGGCATCATCACGTCCATCAGCACCAGGTCGATATCTTCGACTTCATTGAGTCTGGCAATGGCCTCATGGCCGTTACGGCCGATCACCACCACCGCGCCCTTGTGTTCCAGGGCGCTGGTCAAGGCAAAGATGTTGCGCACGTCATCGTCCACCAGGAGGATCTTGCGCCCCTCGAAGACCTTGTCACGGCTGCGGGCGGTCTTGAGCATCTTCTGCCGCTCATGGGACAACTGGGATTCGACTTTGTGCAGAAACAACGTCACTTCATCCAGCAGGCGCTCCGGCGAGCGGGCGCCCTTGATGATGATCGAACGGGAATACTTGCGCAGCTCGGTCTCTTCATCCCGGGTCAGGTTGCGCCCGGTATAGACGATCACCGGCGGGAAGGAGCAGATGTCCTCGGTGGACATGCGCTTGAGCAGGTCGTTGCCGAGCATGTCCGGCAGCTTGAGGTCGATGACCATGCAGTCGTAGACATTCTCGCGCAGCAGGTCCAGGGCATCCTGGGCCAGGCCCACGGCGGTGATCTCGATATCGTCGTCGCCGATCAGCCGGGCAATGCTGTCGCGTTGCAGGTCGTCGTCCTCCACCAGCAGCACGCGCTTGACCTTCTGCGTCAGCTTGGCTTCCAGGCGGGCGAAGACATCCTTGAGTTCCTCGCGGGTGGTGGGTTTCACCGCATAGCCCACGGCGCCCATGTGCATGGCCGCTTCCACCCGGTCTTCCACCGAGATCACGTGCACCGGGATGTGCCGGGTCTGGGCATGTTCCTTGAGGCGTTGGAGCACAGTCAGGCCGGAATGGTCGGGCAGGCGCATGTCCAGCAGGATGGCGTCCGGGATGTACTGCTCGGCCAGGCTGTAGCCCTCGTCGGCGCCATGGGCCACCAGGCAGTGGTAACCCAGTTCGTGGGCCAGATCGAAGAGGATATGCGCAAAATTCGGCTCATCTTCCACCACCAGGATGCAACGGCTGCTGAATGGTGCCTTGTCCCGGTCATCGGCAAAGCGCGGGATCTCACTGCCAGGCCCTTCAGCCACCGGCAACGGCGCACTGGGTGCAACAGGCGCCGCCACCGGCATCATTGCAGGCGCTGGCGCCAGCACCGGCTCGGCCGCCTCGCTGTACTGCTCTGGCAGCACCAGCGTGAAAATGCTGCCCTGCCCCGGCTCACTGCTGACGCTGATGGAGCCCCCCAGCAAGGTCGCCAGATCCCGAGAGATCGACAGCCCCAGGCCAGTGCCGCCATAACGCCGGTTGGTGGTGCCGTCGGCCTGGCGGAAGGCTTCGAAAATGCTTTCCTGCTGGTCCTGGGCGATGCCGATCCCCGAATCCTGCACGACAAAGGCGATACCGCCACCCGGCTGAGCACCAACGCTCAGGCTGACCTGGCCCCTTTCGGTGAACTTGACCGCGTTGGACAGCAGGTTCTTGAGTATCTGTTCGACCCGCTGGCGATCCGTGAACAGCCTCTGTGGCGCCCCCGGTTGCAGCTCCACCTTGAAGGCCAGGCCCTTGTCCGCGGTCAACGGCTGGAACAGGCTGCGCAGGCCGTCCACCAGGCGCGGCACGCTGGCATTTTCCGGACGCACTTCGAGCTTGCCCGCCTCGACCTTGGAGATATCCAGGATGTCATTGATCAGGTTCAGCAGGTCGTTGCCGGCGGAATAGATCGACTCGGCGAACTTGACCTGCTCGGCAGTGAGGTTCTCCTGGGGGTTTTCCGCCAGCAACTTGGCCAGGATCAGCGAACTGTTGAGCGGTGTGCGCAGTTCGTGGGACATGTTGGCGAGGAATTCGGACTTGTACTTGCTGGAGCGCTGCAGTTCTTCGGCGCGCTCTTCAAGCTGGGTCTGCGCCTCGTTCAGCTCGCTGTTCTTGCGGTCCATGGCGTCGCGCTGCTCGGCGAGGATCTGCGCCTGCTCGGCCAACTGTTCGTTGGTCTGTTCCAGTTCCACCTGCTGCGTCTCCAGGTGCACCTGGGACTCCTTGAGAATCCGCGACTGCTCCTCCAACTCCTCGTTGGCGGTCTTCAATTCTTCCTGCTGCACCTGCAACTCTTCGTTGAGCTGCTGGGTTTCGGCCAGCACTTCCTGAAGGCGCTGGCGGTAGCGCGCAGCTTCGATGGAGGTGCCGATATTGCCGGCAATCAGCTCCAGCAACTCCACATCGCGATCGCTCAGCGCCCGCAGGAAGCCCAGCTCGATCACGCCATTGACCCGGTTGTCATCACGGGTCGGCACCACCAGCACGCTGCGCGGCGCGCCCTCACCCAGGCCGGAGCTGACCTTGAAGTAATCCGCCGGCACATCGTCCAGGCGGATCAGGCGCTTGTGCTGCGCGGCCTGGCCCACCAGGCCCTCATCGCCATACAGCGACTGCTCTTGCTGCTCCAGCTCCCGGGAAAATCCATAAGAAGCCACACGCTTGAGGCCGCCGTGATCTTCACGGACATACAGCGCCGCCACCGGTGTCCCCAGGTAATGGGCGCAGAACTGGAGGATATTGCGCCCCAGCAGGTTAAGGGTCAGTTGGCCGAGCATCTGTTCGGCCAGTTCGGTCTGGCCGTTGCGCAGCCAGGCCTGCTGTTCCAGGCGCCGGGCGCTGTTTTCCTGGGCCTCGAGGTTGTCGCTGTAGCTTTTGGACAGCGCCAGCAGATCCCGACGCCCGACATAGGCCAGCAAGCCGCTGATGCCCACCACGAACAACAGATACAGGATCACGCTGAAAATGGTCGTGCGGCTGACGCTCTCATTGCGTTCCAGGCGCAACTGCTGCTCCATGACCACCGCATCCTCGTATTCCTTGCGGATCTCGTCGGTCAGGCGCTTGCCCCGCCCGGCCTGCACCGCGCCACGGTAGTCGCCGTTCTGCCGACGCAGCTCGATCATGCTCTGGGAGAAGTTGTTCCACTCCAGCTGCAGGGCTTCCAGGCGCTTGAGGCGGTCGACCTGCTGCGGGTTGTCGGCGACCAGATCACGCAGCCCATTGAGCTCGCTGAGGATGCGTGGCTTGGCCACTTCATAAGGGTCGAGGAAATGCTCATCGCCGGTGATCAGGAAACCGCGCATGCCGGTTTCCAGGTCGATGGTCAGGCGCGCCGCCTCATTGAGATTGTTGATCACCCGGTCAGTGTGCTGCACCCACTGGATGACCGAGAGCAGATAGGTGATCAGGGACACGAAAAAAACCGCGCTGAGCACGCCTACACCGAGGGGCAGGCTGATGTTGCGGGTCAGCAGCTTGCGAAAACTCTGTTCATCAACCGATGACGGACGGATCATTTGATGGACCTTGGCGCAGGAAAAAAAACGAAGTTTGCCCCACATTCGGCCATCGCAGCTATTTTTTATAACCCACGGGTTCACAACTGCGATTGGACCTGCCCTGGGACAAGGGAAGCGGTTATTCTTGCCGGCGCTTGTACAACAGCCTTTTTCTGTACAGCTTCGGGAACTTGTGGCCAGTCGCCACTTACTGATGCACAGGGTCGCCTGTCGCAGCGCCCCGTACCACCCACTTCTTGAGAGAGTCCCTATGCCCGCCAGCGTCTCCACCATCCTAGTCGTCGAAGACGATGCCATCGTGCGCATGCTGATTGTCGATGTTCTCGAAGAGCTCGAATTCAGCGTCCTGGAGGCTGATGGCAGTGACGCCGCGCTGAGCCTGTTGGAAAACCCGCAACAGACCATCGACCTGCTGATGACCGATGTCGGCCTGCCCGGCATGAACGGCCGTGAACTGGCCGAACGCGCCCGGCAATTGCGTCCGCACCTGCCGGTGCTGTTTGCCAGCGGCTATGCCGAGTCCATCGACGTGCCTGCCGGCATGTCGGTGATCGGCAAGCCCTTCTCCATCGACCAGTTGCGGGACAAGGTGCGCAGCATCCTCGGTTGAGCCCGGCAGCGGCCTGATCCGCCGCTGGCGCGCTGTGGTTTAATGGCGGCCTTTTTTTGCCCTTGCCTGCCAGGAATCGCCCCTCATGAGTCCCACCGCCGCAACCAAAGTCCTGATCATTGGTTACGTCTGGCCCGAACCCCGCTCCTCCGCCGCCGGCGGGCACATGATGCAGATCCTCCAGAGTTTCCTCGACCAGGGCTGGGAGCTGACCTTCAGCAGCCCGGCCAAGGAGGGCGAACACAAGGAGGACCTCGCGGCCCTGGGTATCCGCGAATGCCCGATCGAGCTCAACAACAGCAGTTTTGACCGCTTTGTCGCCGAACTGGCCCCGGACATCGTGCTGTTCGACCAGTTCATGATGGAGGAACAGTTCGGCTGGCGGGTCGAGCAACACTGCCCGAATGCCCTGCGGGTCCTGGAAACCTCGGATTTGCAATGCCTGCGCCATGCCCGGCACCAGCGCCTCAAGGATCAGCTCAAGGCCTGCGCCGACGAAGATGACTTCAGCGCTCTGTTCACCCAGGCCGCGGCGCAAGAGTTCCAGCACATGGCCGACACCGACCTGGCCAAGCGCGAGATCGCCGCCATCTACCGCTGCGACCTGAGCCTGATGATCTCCGAGGTGGAGATCGAACTGCTGGTGCAGCAGTTCCGCCTGCCACCGGCGCTGCTGCACTGGTGCCCGTTGATGCTGGAACAACTGCCGCAGGACTTCCCGCCCTTCGAACAGCGGGCGCACTTCCTCAGCATCGGCAATTTCCGCCACGCGCCAAACTGGGACGCCGTGCTCTGGATGAAAAACCGCGTGTGGCCATTGATCCGCCAACAACTGCCCGGCGCCCAGTTGCACCTGTACGGCGCCTACACACCGCCCAAGGCGGCAGCCCTGCACAACCCGGCCCAGGGTTTTTACATCATGAACTGGGCGCAAGACGCGCTGCAGGTGATGAGTGCCGCGCGGATCTGCCTGGCCCCCCTGCGTTTTGGCGCCGGGATCAAGGGCAAGCTGCTGGACGCCATGCTCTGCGGCACGCCCAGCGTCACCACGCCGGTGGGCAGTGAATCCATGTCCCAGGATGGCCTGCCCTGGCCTGGCGCGGTGGCCGAATCGGCCAGCGCCCTGGCGGCCGCGGCCGTGCGCCTGTACCAGGACCAACAGTTGTGGGAACAGGCCCAGACCGATGGCCGGCGGTTGCTTGAGGCGCGCTACCGCCAGCAAGTCCACGGCCCGGCCCTGATCCAGCGCCTGCAAGACTGCCGCCAGCACCTGGAACAATTGCGCCGGGACAACTTCACCGGCGCCATGCTGCGACACCACCATCACAAGAGCACCCAATACATGGCGCAATGGATCGAAGCCAAGAACCGCCCTGCCCCATGACCTCCTCCTACGGGCGAGACACGAAAACTCCATGCAGGAGCCGGCTTGCCGGCGAAGAGGCCCACAAGCCCTGCATCGCCCTCTAGGACGCCTTCGCTGGCAAGCCAGCTCCTACTGGTGCGCGGGCGGGGCACAAGGCATTATCAGCGCGGCCAACAACAAGAACAGTCCCGCGCCATGAGTCGAACCGGCAAGATCAGCGACCCCTCCTACGAGTTGATGGACGACCATAACGGCCTGTCGATCATCTATCGCCAGCACGGCTTCCCCTGCCCCCTGGTGCGCTGGCACTTCCACAAGGAATACGAACTGCACCTGATCGTCGCCAGCTCCGGCAAGGTGTTCATCGGCGACTACATTGGCAACTTCTATCCGCAGACGCTGTTCCTGACCGGCCCCAACCTGCCCCACAACTGGATCAGCCAGGTGGCCGAGGACGAGGTCGTGGCCAAGCGCGACATGCTGGTGAACTTCACCGACGAACTGTTCGACAGCGGCAGCCAGGTGTTCACCGAACTGAAGAACCTCAGCCCACTGCTGGAGCGGGCGCAATACGGTATCGAGTTCCGCTGCAAGCACACCATCGCCCAGGCCCTGCCCCTGATGCAGCGCATTGCCGATTCCAGCGGCATCACCCGCCTCGGCCACTTTTTCATCCTCATGGAACTGCTGGCGGCCTGCGACGACTATCAACTGCTGTCCGGCGCCACCCGTGTGCAACTGGCGGACGAACACAGTGTCGATCGCACCAACCGTGCCGTGGACTACATCTTTGCCCACTACGCCCGAGAGCTGCCCCTGGAGGAAGTGGCCCAGTACCTGGGGATGAAGCCCACCTACTTCTCCCGGGTGTTCAAACAGGCCACGGGGCGCTGCTTCATCGAGTTCGTCAATCGCCTGCGGATCAGCAAATCCTGCGAACTGCTGGCCGATGGCGACAAGCCGGTGACCGATGTGTGCTTCGAATCGGGATTCAACAACATCTCCAACTTCAATCGCCGCTTCCAGCAACTCAAGGGCATGACCCCTTCCCACTACCGCCGCCTGGCGGTGCAACGCCTGACCGAGCAGAACCTGGGCTGATCGCCCCGCCCCGTAGCAGTTGGCTTGCCAGCGAAGGCGGTCCAACGTCCTGCACAAGGCTCAGGGGCCTCTTCGCCGGCAAGCCGGCTCCTACAGAGCGCGAACACTGGTAAATAAATCTCGTTCAGCCTTCGTTCAGCAGTTGTCAATAATCTTCATTTGGCAATGAGTATCATTATGTTACAAGTTAGCTCCCTACCCATTGCCCCGCCGGTGCTGAATGCTTGTTCCATTTCTGATCATGCTGCGCGAAGGGATTGAAGCCGCGCTTATCGTTGGCATCATCGCCAGCTACCTGAAGCAGACCGGCCGTGGCCAGTGGATGCCCGCGGTGTGGATCGGAGTGTTTCTCGCCGCAGCCCTGGCCCTGCTGGTGGGCGGCGGCCTGGAGCTGATGAGCGCCGAATTCCCGCAAAAGCAGCAGGAACTCTTCGAGGGCATCGTCGGCCTGGTGGCCGTAGGCATCCTCAGTTCCATGGTGTTCTGGATGCGCAAGGTGGCGCGCTCGATCAAGCACTCCCTGCAAGCGTCCCTGGACCAGGCCCTGGCTGGCTCCCGGCATCAGCTCATCGCGCTGATCGCCATGGTGTTCTTCGCCGTCGCCCGGGAAGGCCTGGAAACCGTGTTCTTCCTGTTGGCGGTG
Organism: Pseudomonas protegens; assembly: GCF_003363755.1. GTDB lineage: Bacteria > Pseudomonadota > Gammaproteobacteria > Pseudomonadales > Pseudomonadaceae > Aquipseudomonas > Aquipseudomonas danubii. The sequence goes on along the minus strand of NZ_CP031396.1, from coordinate 6,614,835 downwards.
TTCCAGCAGAGCGAAGGCCCGGGCGCGCCGCTCGGCGCCCTGCTGGGGCTGATCATGGCGATCATCGTCGGTTTCCTGATCTATACCGGCAGCATGCGCCTGAACCTCGCCGCCTTCTTCCGCTGGACCGGGCTGTTCATCCTGGTGGTGGCCGCCGGCATCCTCGCCAACTCGGTGCAGGCCCTGCATGAAGCCGGAGTCTGGAACCACCTGCAGAGCGTGCTCTTCGATGTCAGCGCCAGCCTGCCCATGGATGGCCCTTTGGGCTCGGTGCTGGCCGGCATGTTCGGCTACCAGGACGCGCCCACCCTCAGCACCTTAGGCGCCTATGTGCTGTACCTGGGCGTGACCCTGGTGCTGTTCTTCCTGCCCGGCGGCGCCCCGGCCAAGGCGCCCGGCTCAGCATCTTCCGTTTCCAGTCAGTAAGGCTCCCTCAATGACTCAGCAAGCCTCTCCCCAGGCCTCGCCGCCCCGCGCCTTGCGCTGGGCGGTTGCCGGCTCGGTGATCGTCATGATCGCCGCCGGCGGGCTGTTCTATTACGCCTCGCAACGGGCCGCCAACAAGCGCCAGGCACACCAGGGCGAAATCACCGTGACCCTCCATCCCCATAGCTGTGAGCCCAACGCGCTGACGGTGCCGGCAGGTCACGCCAGCTTTCGCATCGTCAACCGCTCGGACCGCGCCGTGGAATGGGAAATCCTTGATGGCGTGCTGGTGGTCGAGGAGCGGGAGAACATCGCTCCGGGCCTGAGCCAGGTGATCAACGCCACCCTGCAACCGGGTGATTACGCCATCACGTGCGGGCTGCTGAGCAACCCGCGCGGCACCCTGCACGTGACCCCGACCGCGCAGTCCGAGGCCCAGGCCAAGGCCCGGCCTTCGATGTTGGCCTTTATCGGCCCACTGGCGGAATTCCGGGTTTACCTGAGCACCCAGGGCGGTGCCCTGATCAAGGCGGTGAAGGCTCTGCAACAGGCCATCGATGCCGGTGACCTGAAGCAGGCCCAAGCCCTGTACCTGCCGGCCCGCGCCGCCTACCAGCAACTGGCCCCGGCCGCCCAGCGCCTGGCCGAGCTGGACAACGCCATCAACGCCCGCGCCGACTATTTCGAACAGCGGGAACAGGACCCGGGCTTCAGCGGCTTCCACCGCCTGGAATACGGCCTGTTCCAGAAACGCGACCTGGCCGGCCTGGCTCCGGTCGCGAAGCAGCTGTCCAGCGACGTCTCGCGCCTCAAGGAGCAACTGCTGGCCCAAACCCTGCCGCCCGAACAACTGGTGAGCATCGTCGCACGCAACCTGCGCAGCCTTGCCGACCTGCGGGCCAGCAGCGGCGAGGAAGAACGCTACAGCCACAGCGACCTCAACGGCTTTGCCGCCAACCTGGCGACCACCCGCAAGGTCATCGACCTGCTGCGCCCCTTGCTGGCCAAGTCCGCTGCCCGGTTGTTGCCCCAGGTCGACAACGCCGCGAACGCCCTGGACACCCGTCTCGCCAGCCTGCGCGACGGCTTCGGCTACCTGGACTACGACAAGGTCAGCGCCGCACAACGCAAAGAGATCGCCGACAAGGCCAAGGCCCTGGCCGACACTCTCGACGCCATCGATCCCGCACTCGGCCTCTCCGGCCTGTAACCAGACGAGTTTTCAATGAACGATTCCGATCCATCCAACCCGTGCTTTTGCGCCCAGCGCCGGCGTGTGCTGCTGGGCATGGGCGCCGCCGGCATGGCCCTGGCCGGCAGCAGCCTGAGTGGCCCGGCCATGGCCGCCGGCGCCGCAGCCCAGGTCACCCAGGCCCCCAGCAGCGACAGGACCCAGGACCGCCACGACTACCACGGCCAGCACCAGAGCGGCATCGTCACCCCGCGCCCGACCTCGGGCATGCTGGTGTCCTTCGATGTGCTGGCCAGCGACCGCGACGACCTGGAGCGACTGTTCCGTACCCTCGACGAGCGCATCGCCTTTCTCATGAGCGGCGGGCCGGTGGCCCAGGTCGACCCGAAACTGCCGCCCCTGGATTCCGGCATCCTCGGCCCGGTGGTGCCCCCGGACAACCTGACCATCACCGTGTCGGTGGGCGAATCGTTGTTCGACGAACGTTTTGGCCTGGCCGCCGCCAAACCCAAGCGCCTGATCCGCATGGTGGGTTTTCCCAACGATGCCCTGGAGCCGGCCTGCTGTCATGGCGACCTGAGCCTGCAGTTCTGCTCCAACACCGCCGACACCAATATCCACGCCCTGCGCGACATCGTGAAGAACCTCCCCGACCTGCTGCTGGTGCGCTGGAAGCAGGAAGGCAGCGTGCCGCCCCAGGCGCCGGCCAAGCCCGGGGAGCCGGCGCAAAGCGCGCGCAACTTCCTGGGCTTTCGCGACGGCTCGGCCAACCCCGACTCCAATGACCAGCAAGCCATGCAACAGATCGTCTGGGTCCAGCCCGGCAGCGACGAACCGGCCTGGGCAACCCACGGCAGCTACCAGGCGGTACGGATCATCCGCAATTTTGTCGAGCGCTGGGACCGCACCCCGCTGCAGGAGCAGGAAAGCATCATCGGCCGGATCAAGACCACGGGCGCGCCCATGGATGGCCAGAAGGAAACCCAGGTCCCCGACTACGCCCGTGACCCCCACGGCAAGCTGACCAAGCTCGATGCCCACATCCGCCTGGCCAACCCGCGCACCCCACAGACCCGGCAGAACCTGATCCTGCGCCGGCCGTTCAACTACTCCAATGGGGTCAACAAGAACGGTCAGCTGGACATGGGCCTGCTGTTCATCTGCTACCAGGCGGACCTGGAAAAAGGCTTTATCGCGGTCCAGACCCGCCTCAACGGCGAGCCTCTGGAGGAGTACCTCAAGCCTACCGGCGGCGGCTATTTCTTCAGCTTGCCAGGGGTCACCGGCGCCGGCGATTTCATCGGTCGCTCGTTGCTCGAAGCCACCCGACCGAACACCACCGCCTGAACCCCATGACACTTCAACCCCCACGGAAAAGTCCCATGAAAAAGTCGCCTCTCGCTGTGTTGCTGACCCTTGGCTTGCTCCACGCTCCACTGTCGGCGTTCGCCGCCGCTGCGCCCCTGGAGCTGGTGGGGCCGATCTCCGATTACAAGATCTACGTCACCGAGCAGCTCGATGAACTGGCCAGCCACACCCAGCAATTCACCGATGCGGTGAAACAGGGCGACCTGGCCAGCGCCAGGAAGCTCTACGCACCGACCCGGGTGTACTACGAGTCGATCGAGCCCATCGCCGAACTCTTCAGCGACCTGGACGCCGCCATCGACTCCCGGGTCGACGACCACGAGCAAGGCGTCAAGGCCGAAGACTTCACCGGCTTCCACCGCCTGGAATATTCGCTGTTCTCGGAAAACAGCACCGAAGGCCTGGGCGAGCTGGCCGACGGCCTGAACAAGAACGTCAAGGACCTGCAAACCCGCGTCGCCGGCCTGACCTTCCCACCGGAAAAGGTCGTGGGGGGTGCCGCCGCGCTGCTGGAGGAAGTGGCCGCGACCAAGATCTCCGGAGAAGAAGACCGCTACAGCCACACCGACCTCTACGACTTCCAGGGCAACATCGACGGCGCAAAGAAAATCGTCGACCTGTTCCGTGGGCAGATCGCGAAACAGGACCCGGCCTTTGTCGCCAAGGTGGACAAGAACTTCGCCACGGTGAACAAGATCCTCGCCAAGTACAACACCCCGGACGGCGGCTTCATGACCTACGACAAGGTCAAGGAAAACGACCGCAAGGCCCTGATCGGTCCGGTCAACACCCTGGCCGAAGACCTCTCCACCCTGCGCGGCAAACTGGGCCTGAACTGAGCCCACCCTCACTTGAGCCAGCTCATGCAGGAGTTGGCGGGTGCAGGCATTGGCTGGCCAGCCAAAGCGACGCCCAGAACAACACAGGCCCCAATGGCTTCTTCGTCCTGGTCGCCCGCTTCGCCGACCAGCCGGCGCCTCAAGGGTGCTGCCATCACCGACGCAGATAAGGCTGGGCGGTTGCCGGTTATCCCGATAACGTTCACGGCCCAACGGCTTTCATGGAAGACCCACTATGTCTCGCTCCACAGCAGCGGCCACGCCGCTGGCTGCCAAACCCTTCTCGCTGCTGCCGCTGATGGCCGCCTACATGGCCTGCACCATGTCGATGATGGCCTTCGTCTCGCTGATCGGCCCGATCTCCCGGGCCCTGCATCTGGAAACCTGGCATGCGGGCGCCGCCGTGACCGTTTCCGGGGTGATCTGGATGCTCCTGGCACGCCCCTGGGGCCAGGCCAGTGACCGCTTCGGCCGGCGTCGGGTGCTGCTGCTGGGCACGGCCGGCTTCACCCTCGCCTACTGGGCCCTGTGCCTGTTCATCGACCTGTCGCTGCAGTCGCTGCCCAGCGTCGCCATGGCCTTTCTCGGCCTGATGCTGGGCCGCGGGCTGATCGGCGCCTTTTATGCGGCGATCCCGGTGGGCGGCTTCGCCCTGATCGCCGATAACGTCGAACCCCAGCACCGCGCCCGCGCCATGGCCACCCTGGGCGCCGCCAACGCCGTGGGCTTGGTGGTGGGTCCTGCGGTGGCCGCCTTGCTGGCCCGCTACAGCCTCAGCCTGCCGTTCTACGCCATGGCGCTGCTGCCGTTGCTGGCCTTTGTGGTGCTGCGCTACCAGTTGCCACGCCAGGAACTGCACCTGGCCCAGGCCCCGACGCGGGTGCGCCTGGGCGACCCACGGCTGCGCCGGCCGATGGTGGTGGCCTTTGTCGCCATGCTCTGTGTGTCGATTGCCCAGATCACCGTCAGCTTCTACGCCCTGGACCGGCTGCGCATGAGCCCCGCCGATGCCGCCCAGACGGCCGGGGTGGCCCTGGCCATGGTCGGCGTAGCGCTGATCTGCGCGCAATTGGTGGTGCGCAAGCTGGAGTGGCCGCCGCTGCGGATGATCCGCTACGGCGCCCTGCTGTCGGCGCTGGGCTATGCCGGCAGCATGCTGGTGGACAGCGCCTGGGGCCTGTGGCTGGCGTTCTTTGTCTCGGCGGCGGGCATGGGTGGGGTGTTTCCATCGTTCTCGGCACTGGCGGCCAATGCCGTAGAGGCCTCGGAACAGGGCGCGACTGCTGGCAGCATCGGCGCGGCCCAGGGCCTGGGCGTGGTCATCGGCCCCATGGCCGGCAGCCTGATCTACGCCATCGAACCGCGCCTGCCCTACCTGCTGGCGGCGGTGTTGCTGGTACTGATCGCCATCTGGCCAACCCCCCGATCCCTGTAGCCGCTGCCGCAGGCTGCGAACGGCTCTGCAAGAGGCGTCGTTCTTCGGAGCGCTGAAGGTCCTGCGGACCTTTGCGCAGCCTCGCAGGCTCGGCAGCGGCTACAGGTGTTATCGCACAGCTTTTGTAGCCGCTGCCGCAGGCTGCGAACAGCTCTGCTGGAGGCGTCGTTCTTCGGAGCGCTGAAGGTCCTGCGGACCTTTGCGCAGCCTCGCAAGCTCGGCAGCGGCGACAGGCTACAGCATGCGGTAGAGCAGGCGTTCGATGCGCACCCGGCTGACCCGACGCAGGAACTTGCCCACCGCCTCGGGGTAGTCCACCAGGCTGTCCAGGTACTGGAAGTGCTCGATGCGCCGGGTATGGCGGTAGATCTCGGCCTGTTCGGCACGACGCGCCTCCAGCAACTCGCCCTTGGGATCGTCCAGCAACAGGGCGTTCTCCAGGTCCAGGCGGAAGGCCCGGGGATTGAGGTTGTTACCGGTGAGCAAGGTGTAGCGCTCATCCACCCACAGGCCCTTGAGGTGGTAGGTGTTGTCGCCGTCACGCCACAGGTGCAGGTTGAGCAGGCCGCTGTCGATGACTTTCTGGTGGCGCTTGGCAAAGCGTCGCAGGCTGATCTCGTACAGGTAAGGCAGAGCCGCGATGACCTTGAACGGCTCGCTGGGCGGGATGTAGAAGTCGTTGGCGGTCTTGTCGCCGACAATGATGTCGATCTTTACCCCGCGCTCCAGGGCCCGATTGATTTCCCGGGTCACCACCAAGGGCAGGTTGAAATACGGGGTGCAGATGGTCAGTTGCTGGCGGGCCCCGGCGATCAGTTCGCAGATGATCCGGTTCAGCGGGTTGCCCTTGCCGACACCGAGCAACGGACTGACCGACAGCCCGCTCTTGTCCAGGCCACCAGCGGTGGTGTCGTAGGTGGCGTGCTTGAGTCGACTGCGCAGGTCGCCGATGTCGTTACGCAGACTGCGAGTGGTCGGCAGGTTCGGCAGGTCCAGGCGATGTACCGCCCGCGACGCCACCAGCCCGTGCTGCACCAGATGGTGCATGGAGTCGGCCAGGGCGCGGTTGTGCAGCAGGTGGTAACGGTCGAAGCGGTACTTGTCGAACTTGTGCAGGTACACGTTGTTCAGGCTGGCGCCGCTGTAGAGCACGCAATCGTCGATCACGAAGCCCTTGAGGTGCAGGACCCCGAACAGCTCCCGGGTCTGCACCGGCACGCCGTAGATCGGCACTTCGGTAGCGTGGGTACGGGTCATTTCCTGATACCAGGCCGAGTTGCCCGGCTGCTTGCCGGCGCCGATCAGGCCGCGCTGGGCCCGCAGCCAGTCCACCACCACAAGCACCTCGAGTTCCGGGCGCGCGGCCTTGGCGGCATGCAGGGCATCGAGGATTTCCTGACCGGCCTCATCCTGCTGCAGGTACAGCGCGACGATATAGATACGCCGCCGGGCCTGGGCAATTTGCTCGAGCAGAGTGCGACGAAATTGCGCAGCGCCAGTCAGAGTGGTGAAGGCTTCGGCAGCCAGGGGGAAGCTGCGCAGTTTGGGCAGCAAGGAACGTTTGAAAAGCGACGGCATAGGGCTCGCAGTGGCTCAAATCCAAAGAGCGCAAGAGCTTACACCATGGAACAGGCTGAGTCCCCTGCCAGCCCGTTCTGAAGTAACCGGCTTGCCGGCGCAAAGCATCTTGAGTCTTGCACAGCCCAGGAAATTACCTTGGCCAGCAAGCCAGCACCTGTGAGAAAGACCGCTGAATATAAAAGTTTGAACAACAGGATTGACCAAGGAGAACGATCGTTCTACTCTTTGCCCCATGAACGAAATCACTCCCTCTGAAACACGCGACATCATCCTCGACGTCACCGAGAAGCTGATCTACAAGAGCGGCATTGCCGCCACTGGCATGGATCTGTTGGTGAAGACCGCCGGGGTCTCGAGAAAGAGCGTCTATCGCTATTTCAGCAACAAGGACGAACTGGTGGTGGCCGCCCTGGAACGTCGTGACCAGCGCTGGATGCACTGGTACAGGACTGAAGTGGGCAAGGCCGAAGGCTCTGCACAGCGGCTGCTGGCGCTGTTCAGCGTACTCAGGGACTGGTTCGGGTCCGAAGGTTTCCGCGGCTGCGCCTTTATCAACACCAGTGGCGAGACCGGCGATCCCCAGGACCCGGTGCGCCAGGTGGCCAAACAACATAAACAGAAACTGCTCGATTACGTGACCGAGCTTTGCCAGGAACATGGCGTGCAACATCCCAAGGAACTGGCAGCGCAACTGCTGATCCTGATCGATGGCGCCATTACCGTTGCCCTTGTCATGGGCGATCACAGTGCTGCTGATAATGCGCAATGCATGGCGCGAAAGTTATTGGACCTCTGATTGTTTTAAACAAGAGCAACTGCTTTGTTTGAACAGCAACTTTTATTGGAGACAAGTCATGTCGTCTAACGCTCAAGTGCGCCCGCCCCTTCCACCTTTCACTCGCGAGTCGGCGATTGAAAAGATCCGTCTGGCCGAAGATGGCTGGAACTCCCGGGACCCGGAACGGGTATCCCTGGCGTATACCCTGGACACCCAATGGCGCAACCGCGCCGAGTTTGCCCACAACCGCGAAGAGGCCAAGGCCTTCCTCGCCCGCAAATGGGCCAAGGAACTGGATTACCGCCTGATCAAGGAACTCTGGGCCTTTACCGACAACCGCATCGCCGTGCGCTACGCCTATGAATGGCATGACGATTCGGGCAACTGGTTCCGCTCCTACGGCAACGAGAACTGGGAGTTCGACGAACAAGGGCTGATGGCCCGGCGTTTTGCCTGCGTCAACGACATGCCGATCAAGGCAACCGAGCGCAAATTCCACTGGCCCCTGGGCCGGCGCCCGGATGACCATCCAGGCCTCAGCGACCTGGGCCTGTAACCCCTCCCACACCACCTGGGAACTGGCTTGCCAGTGAAGAAGTCTCCAGCCTTGCATCAGGCTGGTGAACCTCTTCGCCGGCAAGCAACGCGGGGTTCACGCCGCGGCTTCTTGCTCCTTGAGCAGGGCCTGGGCTTCCAGCTCGCGCACCAACGGCAGTACGCGCTGGCCGAAATACTCAACTTCCTCCTGAAAATGCAGGAAGCCCGCCAGGACCAGATCCACCCCCACCGCCTTCAAGGCGACAATCCGCTGGGCAATCTGCTGCGGGGTGCCGATCAGGTTGGTCTTGAAGCCGTCGTTGTATTGCACCAGGTCCTCGAAGCTGGACTTGGCCCAGTTGCCCTCACCCTCCGGTGAGGCCTTGCCGGCCTGCTTGGCTGCATCGCCAAAGGCATTCACCGCCTCCGGATCGGCCTTGTCGATAATCTCCGCCAGCACCGCCCGGGCTTCTTCCTCGGTGTCCCGGGCGATCACAAAGGCATTCACCCCGACTTTCACCGAATGCTGGTTGGCGGCGGCCTTGGCGCGAATATCGTCAACCTGGGCCTTGATGCCCTCCACGCTGTTGCCATTGGTGAAGTACCAGTCCGACACCCTCGCGGCCATGTCCCGGGCCGCCCGCGAACTGCCGCCCTGGAAGATTTCCGGTTGCCCCAGGGGCTTGGGTTTGAGGCTGTAATTGTCGAAGCGATAGAAGTCCCCCTTGAAGGTGAAGTGGTCCTGGCTCCAGATCCCGCGCAGGGAACGGATGAACTCCTCGGAGCGGCGATAACGCTCATCGTGTTCGAGCCAGTGCTCGCCGATGGCCTGGAACTCGCCCTTGAACCAGCCGCTGACAATGTTTACCGCGATGCGGCCGTTGGTCAGTTGATCGATGGTCGCCAGTTGCTTGGCCGCCAGGGCCGGTTGCCAGGGCCCGGGCAGGATCGCCGCGATCACCTTGAGCTTGTCGGTTGCCGCCAACAGCGCATGGCTGAAGGCCACCGACTCATGCTGATATTCGGCGCCGTAGCCGGCGGTGAAACGGATCTGCGTCAGGGCATATTCAAAGCCCGCCGCTTCGGCGATCTGCGCCAGCTTGCGGTTGTAGTCGATGCCCCAGTGGGTGCGCTGTTCGATCTTGCTCACCACCAGCCCGCCACTGACATTAGGCACCCAATAAGCAAATTTGACGGCTTGCTGACTCATGGTTCGGTCCTCGGGACTGATTAAGGTGCAAGGACCAGAGCAGCAAGCGTGCCAGCGCCCGACAGCGCCGGCGCAAGCCTTGTTCCGGAGCCCGGGCAAGGCACAGCCCCGCGGCGCAGGGCCAGGCCCGCAGCGGCTTGCCAGGGTTGCAGGGGCGACTTCGTTGCCCCCTGCAAGTACCACTTGCAACAGCTGCGACAGGCCATCCAAAAAACCCGCAATCAACCGATTTGTTGATCAACTGTTGCCCGGACAACAGTTGCCGGATGCTCGTGCCCGCCCGCGCCCAGGCAAACCGGCACTGGGGATTCCGGCATGCTGTGTGCAATCAGCTTCGACACCTACCGTTTTTTACTGCCTGCCCCAGGAGCCACACCATGACCGAACATCAGGTAATCAATCCGCTGTCCGTAGGCGTCGACTACGAAGCCCTGGCCGAGCGCTTCCGGCCAATCTTCCAGAAGATCGCCGCCGGTGCCGTGGAGCGCGAGCACAGCCGTACCTTGCCTTATGAACCTATCCAATGGCTCAAGGAGGCCGGCTTCGGCGCGCTACGGGTGCCGGTGGAATACGGTGGCGGCGGCGCCTCCCTGCCCCAGCTGTTTCAACTGCTGATCGAGCTGGCCGAGGCCGATGCCAATGTGCCCCAAGCCCTGCGCGGCCACTTCGCCTTTGCCGAGGATCGTCTCAATGCGCCCCCTGGCCCGGCCCGGGACCTGTGGTTCAAGCGTTTTGTCGAGGGCGATATCGTCGGCTGCGCCTGGACTGAAATCGGCGCGGTGGAGATTGGCCAGGTGATCACCAAGGTGACGCCGGACGGCGACAAATGGCGCCTCAATGGCGAAAAGTTCTACAGCACCGGCAGCATTTTCTCCGACTGGATCGATGTCTACGCCCAGCGCAGCGATACCGGCGGCGATGTGATTGCCGCCGTAAGGACTCGCCAGAGCGGCATCCAGCAGAGCGATGACTGGGACGGTTTCGGCCAGCGCACCACCGGCAGTGGCACCTCGCGCTTTACCGACGCCGAAGTGGAGGCCGAGAACCTCATCGACTTCACCACCCGCTTCAAATACCAGACCGCCTTCTATCAACTGGTGCTGCTGGCGACCCTGTCCGGGATCGGCCGCGCTGCACTGCGCGATGTGGCTCACGAAGTGCGGGTGCGCAAGCGCATCTACAGCCATGGCAACGCACCGCAGGTCAGCGCCGACGCCCAGGTGCAGCAGGTGGTGGGCGAGATTGCAGCCCTGGTGTATGCCGCCGAGGCGGCGACAGTCCGGGCAGCGGCACCGGCGCAACGAGCGTACCTGGCGCGCTTTGCCGGGGATCAGGTGAAGGAACGTGAAGCCAATGTGGCCGCGGAAATCGAATCGGCCACGGCCCAGGTGGTGGTGAGCGAGCTGATCCAGCGCGCCACCAGCGAACTGTTCAATGCCCTGGGGGCTTCGGACATTCGCCAGGGCAAGGCCCTGGATCGGCATTGGCGCAATGCGCGGACCGTGTCGTCCCATAACCCGGTGATCTACAAGGCACGGATTGTCGGTGATTGGCGTATCAACGGCAGCGAACCGCCCTTTGTCTGGCAGATCGGCAACGGCCCGCAACGCTGACCCTTCCCTGCGCCGTCCGTAGGAACTGGCTTGCCAGCGAAGGCGCCCTCCGGTCGTGCACAAGGCTCAAGGGCTCATTCGCCGGCAAGCCGGCTCCTACGCTTTGCGGGCCCTGCGCCGTCCGTAGGAGCTGGCTTGCCAGTGAGGGCGCCCTCCGATCGTGCGCAAGACTCAAGGGCTCACTCGCCGGCAAGCCGGCGCCTGGGATAGGGGTACCAGACCAAGGTCGAGGCGGTCGCGCAGCGGGCAGGGTTGCAGGTAAGATGGCGACCTTTCGCGCAGCCCCCTTTTGCGCTTCCCGCCGAACAATAAGCCGAATCCATGCCCTTCGAACTCAGCGTAGACCTGACCACCCTCGCCATTCTCGCCCTCGTAGCGTTCATCGCCGGTTTCATCGACGCCATCGCTGGCGGCGGCGGGCTGCTCACCACGCCGGCCCTGCTGACGGCCGGGCTGCCGCCGCACTTGGTCCTGGGTACCAACAAGCTCAGTTCGACCTTCGGTTCCGCCACCGCCAGCTTCACCTTCTATCGCCGCAAGCTGTTCCACCCCCGGCAATGGACCCACGCTATTGTTGGTACCTTGGTGGGGGCGCTGACCGGGGCCATCGTCGCCCATTACCTGCCGGCCGAGTGGCTGAACAAGATGCTGCCGGTGATCGTCTTCGCCTGTGGCCTGTACCTGCTGTTCGGCGGCACGCCCAAGGCGCCGCTGGACAGCGACGCACCCATCAAGAAGAAGTGGCAATCGAGCCAGGGCTTCAGCCTGGGCTTCTATGACGGCGTGGCTGGGCCCGGCACCGGGGCGTTCTGGACCGTGAGCAGCCTGCTGCTCTACCCCATCGACCTGGTCAAGGCCAGCGGCGTGGCCCGCAGCATGAACTTCGTCAGCAACATCGCAGCGCTGTCGGTGTTCGTGTTCTCCGGGCAGGTGGACTGGATCATCGGCCTGTGCATGGGCCTGTCGGTGATGGTCGGGGCGTTTTTCGGCGCACGCACCGCCATCAGCGGTGGTGCCAAGTTCATTCGCCCGGTGTTCATCACCGTGGTCCTGGGGTTGACCGTGCGCCTAGCCTGGCAGCACTGGTTCAGCGTGGCCTAGACGGCGCGCCACATAGAGGTCGATCAGGTAGCGGGCAATCGAGCGCGAGGCCGGCAACGGCGGCAGCGCGTGCACGTTGAACCACTGGGCATCCTCGATCTCGTCTTCCTGGGGGATGATCTCGCCAGCGGCGTATTCGGCATGGAAGCCCAGCATCATCGAATGCGGGAACGGCCAGCACTGACTGCCCACGTACTGGATGTTCCTGACCTCGATGCTCACCTCTTCGCGCACTTCGCGGATCAGGCAATCCTCCGCCGACTCACCGGGCTCGGCAAAGCCGGCCAGGGTGCTGTAGACACCCGTAACGAAACGCGGAGAACGGGCCAGAAGAATCTCGTCGCCCCGGGTGATCAGCACGATCATGCTCGGTGAAATGCGCGGATAGGCTCGCAGATCGCAGGGCTCGCAATACATTGCCCGCTCCCCCGGCACTTGCCGCGTGGCCCGGCCGCAACTGCCGCAAAAGCGATGTTCCCGGGCCCAGGTGCCGATCTGTGCGGCGTAGCCCAGGACCTTGTACAGGGTGTGATCGCCCTCCAGCATGAAGGCTCGCAGGCTTTTCCAGCGACAGCCCGGCACCTCGGCGCGGCCACTGAGTTCCAGCAGGTACACCGGCTCGCCATCGAGGTGGCCGATGCCGTGTTCCGCCAGCAGCGGCAGGTCCTGGCCCTTGAGCCAGTGCCGCGGAAACAGCGCGCCGTTGTCGTCATGGAGAAAGCCTTCCGGGCCGCGGGCCACGGCCCAGCCGCCAGGAAGGTCGGTGTCGAGTACTGCGGTGGTCCAGCGTGCAATCATCGTCAATCAATCCAGAAATTCGGGTTTCTGTTTGCTCATGTGGGCGGCAATGGCCACACGCAAGTCGTTGGACTGCAACATGGCGGCGTTCCAGGTGGCGACATATTCCAGGCCGTCATCGATCCGGTGGTCACGCATGTAGCTGAGCATTTCCTTGGTGCCGCTGACCGCGATCGGCGATTTGGCGGCAATCTCCCGGGCAATCTCCATGACCCCGTCCAGCAGGCTGGCGGCATCGCTGTAGGTGCGGTTGACCAGGCCGATGCTGCGCGCTTCCTCGGCACCGAAGGTGCGCCCAGTGTAGGCCAGCTCGCGCAGCATGCCGTCGCCGATGATGCGTGGCAAACGTTGCAATGTGCCGACATCCGCCGCCATGCCGATATCGATTTCCTTGATGGAGAACTGGGCATCGTCAGCGGCATAGCGCATGTCGCAGGCGCTGATCAGGTCGATGGCGCCCCCCAGGCAATAGCCCTGGATGGCCGCCAGCACTGGCTTGCGGCAGTTGTCCACGGCGGTGAAGGAGGATTGCAACTGGAGAATCTTGCGCCTTAGCAGACGGGCGTTGCGGCCCACGTCCTTGCCCAGTTCGTTGGCCACGCCGGCCAGCAGCATCAGGTCTATACCTGAGGAAAAATGCTTGCCGGCGCCACTGAGCACCACCACCCGCACCGCATCGGTGTCATCGATCCAGCGGAAGATCTCGACGATCTCGCTCCAGAACGCGGCGTTCATGGCATTGATCTTTTCCGGCCGATTGATCTGCACATGGGCGATGTTGTCAGCGAGTTCGACGCGAAAGGCTTGGTATTCGGACATGGCAGTGATCCTTTACTGGGCGGAAAATGAGGGCCGAACTATAGCAAGTGGTGGCAGCGCCCCGTAAGGCAGCGCATTGGCCAAAAACGGGACTGGCCGCAGGCTGGCGCGCGTCCTTGAAGGCACGCCGGTTTGTGTAGCCGCTGCCGCAGGCTGCGAACGGGCCCTGAGGGCACGCTGGAGCAGACGCCGCGTTGCTCCAGCTGCGTCGCCGATCGCAGGTTCGGCAGCGGCTAAAAGGCCGGGGGCGCCGTTCAGCGGGTGGTCGGGGGCGGCAGGCTCAGGCGAAAACGCGCGCCACCCAGGGGCGAGGCTTCCACGGTCAGGGTGCCGTCCTGGGCTTCCAGGGCCCGGCGGCTGATGGCCAGGCCCAGGCCGAATCCGCCGGTGGCGCGGTCGCGGCTGCGGTCCAGGCGGTAGAAGGGTTCGAATACCCGCTCGCGCTCGTCGTCAGGAATGCCGATGCCGTCGTCGTCGACCCAGATTTCACACCCCTCGTCGCTGACCAGCACGCCCACCTGAATGCGTTTCTCACAGTAACGGGTGGCATTGCGCAGCAGGTTCTGCAGGGCCCGGGCAGTCAGCCGCGGGTCCAGGGTGAAACGCTCCAGGGTGCCGTGCAACAGGACATCGATGACGATGTCCGATTCCAGTTCATCGTCGACGCTGCCGAGGATGCTGTCGATGAACTCGTCCAGCGACACCTCGACCTGCTCCGGCAGGCAGGCCGGATTCTGCAGGCGGCTGTAGGACAGCAGCTCCAGCACCAGTTCATCCAGTTCACGAATATGCGCCACCAGCCCTTGCAGACGCTCGCGGCTGGCGGCAGGCAGATCGTCGGAGAGCACCAGGGCCAGGCCGAAGTCCAGTCGGGTCAAAGGCGTGCGCAACTCGTGGGACACCGCATTGAGCAAGTCCCGCTGCTGGTTCAGGAGTTGCTCGATGTCCCCGGCCATGGTGTCGAAGACATGGGCCAGGCTGCCGATGTTGGAGCTGCCGGGCAGTTGCGTGCGTTCACTCAAGTGGCCCTTGCCGAAGCGCTCGGCGGTGCGCTTCAAGCGTTCCAGATCGCGCCAGTGGGGCCTGACCCAAAGCAGCAGGCAGGCCAGCAGCACCGCGACGATCAGCACATTGATGCTCCAGTACAGCAGGTTGACGTCCAGAGGGTCCGGCGGCACCACCAGCTTCACCGCCAGCTGGTCATCCAGCGGCGACACTGCCAGTGTGCGCCAGCCCCAGTCTCCCAGGCGCACGACCTTCTCGCCGCGTTCCAGGCGCTCACGCTCGTAAAGGCTGAAGTCCGGATCGTCGATGCGCACCAGAGCCACCTGCAGCGGGTGGAACTCTTCGTCCATTTCCTCGGCCAGGGTCGGCCACTGGGACGCAGGCAGGGCGCGAAACTGCTTGACGATCAAGCTCTGCAGCCCCCGGGACTGATCCAGGTTGTAGTCCAGGAAACGCTCGTGGAAGACCTTGATCACCAGGTCGGGAATCAGGTAGATCGCTGCGCTGAAGGCGACGATGGTGATCAGGTACAGCCGGATCAGGATGCGCAGCATGGACTCAGCATTCCCACTCGGAACGGCTGAACAGATAGCCCTTGCCCCAGACGGTCTTGATCTTGCGCGCCTCGCCGGCATGGTCGTCGAACTTGCGTCGCAGCTTGGAGATGGCCACGTCCACCGAGCGATCGGTGCCGTTGAACTCGATGCCCCGCAGGCGCTGGAGGATCTGGTCGCGACTGAGCACTTCACCGGCATGTCGGGCCAGCACCACCAGCAGGTTGTACTCACCGCTGGACAGTTCCACCAACTGCTCGCGCCAGGTCACGGTGCGCTCGGAGAGGTCGATGCACAGGTTGCCCATGAGGATCTGGTCGCTGGCGGTCTGGGGCTCACTCAGGCTGCTGCGGCGCAACAAGGTACGCACCCGTGCCAACAGCACTCGCGGTTCGCAAGGTTTTGTCACATAGTCGTCGGCGCCCATTTCCAGACCCAGGACCTGATCATGGCTATCATCGCGCGCGGTCAGCATCAGGATCGGCAAAGTCGCCGAGTCGGCGCGCAACAAACGGCAGACCTGCAAACCGTCCAGCCCCGGCAACATCAGGTCGAGGATCACCAGGTCCGGCGGATTGGTCTTGGCCCGCTCCCGCACCTGATCGCCACGACTGATCACACTGACTTGATAGCCATTGCGCTCCAGATAACTGGCAATCAGTTCCGAGAGGGCGGAGTCGTCTTCGACGAGAAGAATATTGGGCATGAGCTGAGGTCTTTATTGAAGAAATACAGAGTACCGGCGTTTCTTATAGAGCACCGGCTACAACCAGCGAGGCGCCAAGGATATACAACAGCGGCAGCCCGGGCGCGCCCGCTTCACACTTTTTCACACAGCACCTACACAGCTTCACAGCGGGCCTTGACCCATGCCCTTAGCATGCCGAGGTCATTATTGGGGTATCAGCATGTCGAATAAACTCTTCGCGCCACTCTGCCTGTTGGTTCTGGCAGGGGCGCTGAGCGCCTGCGGCCAAACCGAAGGCGAACAGACACCACCGACCGCCACGGTGCGGATCGAGACGATCCAGAGCCAGGCCCTGTCCATCACCAGCGAACTGAGCGGGCGCATTGCCGCACCGCGGATCGCCGAAGTCCGTGCCCGAGTGGCCGGGGTGGTGCTGCAACGGACCTTCCGCGAGGGTTCCGACGTCAAGCAGGGTGACGTGCTGTTTCGCATTGACCCGGCGCCCTTCCAGGCCGACCTGGACAGCGCCCGGGCCAACCTGCGCAAGGCCGAGGCCAGCGCCTTCCAGGCGCGCCTGCAGGAACAGCGCTTTGCCAAGCTGATCGCCGACCAGGCCATCAGCGGCCAGGAATACGACAACGCCCGGGCGACCCGGCGCCAGGCCGATGCCGAAGTCGCGGCCAATCAGGCCGCAGTCAAACGTGCCAGGCTCAATCTGGACTTCGCCACCGTTACCGCGCCGATTTCCGGTCGCGTCGGCCGCGCCCTGGTGACCGAAGGCGCCCTGGTGGGCCAGAACGAAACCACGCCTCTGGCGCTGATCCAGCAACTGGACCCGATCCACGCCGACCTGACCCAATCCACCCGTGAGCTCAATGATCTGCGCCGGGCCTTGCGGGCCGGGCACTTGCAACAGGTGGGCAAGGACCAGGCCAAGGCCACCCTGATCCAGGACGACGGCAGCCTCTATCCGTTGCCGGGCAAACTGCTGTTCGCCGACATCAGCGTCGACCCGAGCACCGGGCAGATCATCCTGCGTAGCGAGTTCCCCAACCCGGACCTCGATCTCTTGCCCGGCAGCTTCGTGCGCGTGCGCCTGGAGCAGGCCGTCAACCAGCAGGGCATCAGCGTGCCGCAACGGGCCATCCAGCGTGACAGCGCCGGCGTCGCCCAAGTGTTGCTGGTGAATGCCGAGAACCGTGTGGTGCAACACCCGGTGCAACTGGGCGGGGTACAGAAAGACCGCTGGATCGTCACTGAAGGGCTCAAGCCCGGTGACCGCATCATCGTCGAAGGCTTGCAGCACGCCCGTCCCGGCGAGCTGGTGCAGATCGACGACACGCCCCTTCCGCTCGCTCAGAATCCTGGCCAGTAGGTAGTACGACATGCCGCAATTCTTTATTGACCGCCCGGTATTCGCCTGGGTGGTCGCCTTCTTCATCCTGTTGGGTGGCGCCCTGGCGATTCCCCAACTGCCGGTGGCCCAGTACCCCAACGTGGCGCCGCCGCAGATCGAGATCTACGCGGTCTATCCCGGCGCCTCGGCACAGACCCTGGACGAATCGGTGGTCAGCCTGATCGAGCAGGAGCTCAATGGCGCCGATCACCTGCTGTACTTCTCCTCCCAGAGCAGCCTGGGCAGCGCCACCATCACCGCCACCTTCCAGCCCGGCACCAATCCGGAGCTGGCCCAGGTCGATGTGCAGAACCGCCTCAAGGCGGTGGAACCGCGCCTGCCCCAGGCCGTGACCCAGCAAGGCCTGCAGGTGGAGAAAGTCTCCGCCGGCTTCCTGTTGCTGATCACCCTGACCTCCAATGACGGGCGCCTCAACGATGTGGCCCTCAGCGACTACCTGGCGCGCAACGTGATGAACGAGATCCGTCGCGTGGACGGGGTTGGCAAGGCCCAGCTGTACGGCGCCGAACGGGCCATGCGCATCTGGGTCGACCCGCAGAAGCTGATCGGTTTCAACCTGACCCCGGCGGACGTCAATGCTGCGGTCGCGGCGCAGAACGCCCAGGTGCCGGCCGGCAGCATCGGCGACCTGCCCAACCCCTCCAGCCAGGAAATCACCGCGACCATTCTGGTCAAGGGCCAGTTGACCACCCCCGAGGAGTTCGCCGACATTGTCCTGCGGGCCAATCCCGACGGCTCTACGGTGCGCATCGGCGATGTCGCGCGGGTGGAAGTCGGCAGCCAGGAATACCAGTTCGGCACACGCCTGAACGGCAAGCCCTCCACCGCTGTTGGCGTGCAACTGTCCCCCGGGGCCAACGCGCTGAATACCGCGACCCTGATCCGCGCCAAGATGGACGAACTGTCGCGCTACTTCCCCACCGGGGTGGAATACAAGATCCCCTATGACACCTCGCCCTTCGTCAAGGTCTCGATCACCAAAGTGATCTACACCCTGATGGAAGCCATGGCCCTGGTGTTCCTGGTGATGTTCCTGTTCCTGCAGAACATCCGCTACACCCTGATCCCGACCCTGGTGGTGCCGGTGGCGCTGATGGGCACCTTCGCCACCATGCTGGCCCTGGGGTTCTCCATCAACGTGCTGACCATGTTCGGCATGGTGCTGGCCATCGGTATCCTGGTGGACGATGCCATCGTGGTGGTGGAGAACGTCGAGCGGATCATGGCCACCGAGGGCCTGTCGCCCAAGGAAGCCACGCGCAAGGCCATGAAGCAGATCACCGGGGCCATCATCGGCATCACCCTGGTGCTGGTGGCGGTGTTCATTCCCATGGCCTTCATGCCGGGTTCAGTGGGGGTGATCTACCAGCAGTTCTCCCTGTCCATGGCCACCTCGATCCTGTTCTCGGCCTTCCTTGCCCTGACCCTGACCCCGGCCCTGTGCGCCACCCTGCTCAAGCCCATCGCCGCCGGCGAGCACCATGAGCGCAAGGGCTTCTTCGGCTGGTTCAACCGGCGCTTCGAACGCCTGAGCAACCGCTACGAGGGCGGCGTGAGCTACGCCCTCAAGCGCACCGGCCGCTACCTGCTGATCTACGTCGCGCTGCTGGCGATCATGGCGCTGCTGTTCAGCCGCCTGCCCTCCTCGTTCCTCCCGGTGGAAGACCAGGGCTACACCATCACCGACATCCAGCTGCCGCCCGGGGCCAGCCAGAACCGCACGATCAAGGTGGTGGAACAGATCGAGGCGCATAACGCCGGCGAACCGGGGGTGGGCGACAGCACCATCATCCTCGGCTTCAGCTTCTCCGGTAGCGGACAGAACGCGGCCCTGGCCTTCACCACCCTCAAGGACTGGTCGCAACGGGGCAGCGACGACTCGGCCATGGCCATTGCCGACCGCGCCAACGGCGCCCTGAGTGCGATCAAGGACGCCGTGGTGTACGCCGTGCTGCCGCCGCCGATCGACGGCCTGGGCACCTCCAGTGGCTTCGAATTCCGTCTGCAGGACCGTGGCGGCGTCGGCCACGCCGCGCTGATGCAGGCCCGGACCGAGCTGCTGGCTGCCACGGAAAAGAGCCCGATCCTGGCCAACGTCCGCGAAAGCGCCCTGGCCGAAGCGCCCCAGGTGCAACTGGAAGTCGACCGCAAGCAGGCCAACGCCCTGGGCGTGTCCTTCGCCGATATCGGCAACCTGCTGTCCACGGCCCTGGGCTCGGCCTATATCAACGACTTCCCCAACCAGGGGCGCATGCAGCGGGTGGTGGTCCAGGCCGAAGGCGATCAACGCAGCCAGGTCGAGGACCTGCTGCGGATGAACGTGCGCAACAGCGCCGGCAAGATGGTGCCGCTGTCTGCTTTCGTCCGCGCCACCTGGACCCTGGGGCCGGCCCAGCTGACCCGCTACAACGGCTACCCGGCGATTGCCATTTCCGGCGAACCGGCTCCGGGCCACAGCACCGGTGAAGCCATGCAGGAAGTCGAGCGACTGGTGAGCCAGTTGCCCGCCGGCCTGGGCCTGGAGTGGACCGGTCTGTCGCTGCAGGAACGCCTCTCGGGCAGTCAGGCGCCGCTGTTGCTGGGCCTGTCGCTGCTGATCGTGTTCCTGTGCCTGGCGGCGCTCTACGAGAGCTGGTCGATTCCGACCTCGGTGCTGCTGGTGGTGCCCCTGGGGGTGCTGGGGGCGGTGCTGGCGGTGAGCTTGCGCGGGATGCCCAACGACGTGTTCTTCAAGGTCGGCCTGATCACCATCATTGGCCTGTCGGCGAAGAACGCGATCCTGATCATCGAGTTCGCCAAGAGCCTGTACGACGAAGGCCACGACCTGATCGACGCCACAGTGCAGGCAGCACGCCTGCGTCTGCGGCCGATCGTCATGACCTCCCTGGCCTTCATCCTCGGCGTGGTGCCCCTGGCCATTGCCACCGGCGCCAGTTCCGCCAGCCAGCAGGCCATCGGCACCGGGGTGATCGGCGGCATGATCACCGCGACCCTGGCGGTGATCTTCGTCCCGGTGTTCTTCGTGGTGGTCATGAAACTGGTAAAACGCGGTTCGTCCAAGGACTGAACCCAGACAAACGGGTCCCGATTCCGGGACCCGTTCCTTGCTTGATTGCCACGCTCAATCCAACCTCGAACGTCAGTCCTGCAACAGGCTGGTCAAACGCTCGCGAGAGGTCTCTGGCTCGCCTTCCACAGGCTGGGCAGAAGACAGGATGGGGGTGGAATAGAGCAACAGCAGAACCACAGCCAGACGCGTCAGCACGCTTTCGATCCTTGCTCGGGAAAGAGTCAATAATTCAGCGTCAAATTTAAACACATGGCTATGTGCCACTGCCAAGCATAATTTGTGCTGAGCCGCGTTTACATTCGAGGCTTTCACCTAAGTCGCGGATCATCTCCAGCAATGCCTTCACCCGCAGCGGCAAATTTCCGGCCGGGTACACCGCGTGCATCTGTGGGCTCTCACCGCTGCTGGAGGTGAGTTTGTACTCAGGACAAACCCGGATCAGGCGCCCCGCTGCCACTTCGGGCTCCGCCATCCAATCCGCCAAGCGGGCGATCCCGACGCCCGCCAGGGCTGCCTGGAATACCGCCAGACCGGAGCTGAAACGAAATTTGGGATGAACCCGAAAGCTGATGGCCTGCTCCTCACTGCGAAAATTCCACTCCTTGAGAATCCGTGGCGCCGTATGCAGGATCAGCGAATGCGCCTCCAGTGCCTCGATGGACTCGGGCATGCCGTTGCGCTCCAGGTAGCCGGGGCTGGCGTACAGATAACGTGAGTAACTCCAGAGCGCAAAGCCGATCAGGTCGCTGGATTGTGGAAACGCGCCGCGAATCGAGAAGTCCAGCTTGCTCTTGGCCGGATCGATGATCTCATCGGTGAAAATCACATCGATATTAACGTCTGGATAACGCTCGCAGTATTGCGCGATCAGCCGGGGCAATACCCCTTGTCCGAGAAACTCGGGGGCGGAAAAACGGATCCAGCCGGAGGCCAGGCCGCTGAGACCGGACAGGTCTTCATCCACCTCACGTTGCAGGTCGAGCATTTTGTACGCGTGGGGCAACAGGCATTCACCCGCTTCGGTCAAGCTCACGGCATTGGACGAGCGATTGAACAACTTGAGCCCCACACTTTCCTCCAGGGCTTGAACGGCACGGGTCAGCGCGCTGGGGGAGCGCCCCAGCGTCCGTGCCGCGGCGACGAAGCTGCGCTTGCGAGCCACGGTCGCGAAGGCTTCAAGTTCCCCCAACATATTCAATGCCACTGTCCACCTCATTGCATTTTTCACAACGCGGCATTGCAACACAAAAAAAGGCCCTTCCGTTAACCTTCCCGCTCAACCCACAAGGATGGGGCAAACAGGAGCGCAAGGACGTGTCAAAGCTGGATGAAGTAATCGGTAAAGCCGCAGCTTGTGTTGATGAAGTCACTCATGAATGGCTGGCAGAAAAATCAGTGACTTCGATCCGACGGGAGATACCGCAAATTCATCTGTCGCTCGAAGAACAACGCACACTTCAGGCCGGTCTGGCAGCGCTGGACGTGACCGATAGCGCCTCGGGTATCCGCCACATGCCGGCCCTGGGGCGGCTGCTGGAAAGTGCCCTGTGCCCGGAGAAAATCCAGCAGCTACGCAATTTTCCACAGGCCCGTGACGTGGCGATGATCGTGAGGGGGCTGCCGCTGGACCCGCAACTGCCGGCCACGCCCTATGACCTGGAGCCGGGTATCGAGAACCTATCGACGCTGGCCGGGGCTATCTTGTCCGTGCTGCAAACCCTGCAAACCCGCCCAGTGGCCTACGAGGGTGAAAGCGACGACACCGTGTTCCGTCACGTTTCGCCCAAGCACAAGCGAGAGACCGAAAAGAGTTCCTATGGCTCGCGCGCTGACCTGGGCATGCACGTTGACAACCCTCACCTGCCTTTGACCTGCGAACCCGTCTCGCAGTTGTCGGCCTGTCCGGAGTACCTGTCCCTGACCGGCCTGCGCTGCGAGCTTGATGTGCCGACGCGCATCGTCGCAATTGACGAGGTGCTGGCCATTCTGCCGGCCTGTGTCGAAGAGGAATTGTTACGACCGAACTTCACTGTTCGCCGACCGGCCTCCTTCGGCAAACAGGGGAATGTGCTGGAAAACGTCCCCTTGCTGTACAGAAGCGCAACCGATGGCCTGTATTGCCGCTACAACAAAGCGAGTGTCGAAGCGACCTGCGCCAATGCGCAGTTTGCCCTCCAACTGTTCGCTGCCGCCGCCAATCATCCCGATGTCGTGCACCACATACTGCTGCAACCAGGGGACATGCTGATCTTCAAGAACCAGCAAACCCTGCATGCCCGAGATGGTTTTACCCCCCGTTACGACGGCCGTGATCGCTGGATGTTGCGGGTCTTCGGGGTCAATGATCCGGCACGCGTAGTGCCGCTGGCCCCTCATCAACCCTACATAGGCAGAGCCTGATTTCATGGTCGATATTGTCATCCTTTGCGTGTTCGCCTTCGCCGCCGGCCTGATCGATGCGGCGGTGGGCGGTGGCGGACTGATCCAGATTCCCGCGCTATTCAACGTGCTTCCCACCGCTCAACCGGCGGCGCTGCTGGGCACCAACAAGGTCGCGGCCGCCTGCGGCACTGCCTTCGCGGCCCGATCCTTCGTGCGCAAGGTGGTGATCAACTGGGGGCTTGTGATCCCCGCCGCCTGCGCGGCCTTTGTCATGGCTTTCTTCGGAGCCGCCACGGTGTCGTTCGTACCTCAGTCGATGATCCGGCCGGCGGTGCTGGTGTTGATTGTACTGATGGCGATCTACACCTTCTGGAAGAAAGATTTCGGCGCCCTGCACAAACCCATGCGCATCGGTACCAAGGAAAAACTGCTGGCGATCGTCATCGGCGGCGCCATCGGTTTCTATGATGGCCTGTTCGGTCCCGGCACTGGCAGCTTCCTGATCTTCCTGTTTATCCGCTGCTTCGCCTTCGACTTTCTGCATGCCTCGGCATCGGCCAAGCTGGTGAACATCGCGACCAATGTAGCGGCACTCATGTTCTTCATCCCAACGGGTAACGTGCTCTACCTGATCGCCATCCCCATGGCGGCATTCAACATCCTGGGCGCGCTCACTGGCACCTGGCTGGCCGTTCATAAGGGCGTGCCCTTTGTCCGGGCGCTATTCCTGGTGTTGCTGGTGATTCTGATCAGCAAACTGTCCTACGACATGCTCCTGTAAACCAGAGGAAAACTACATGCATCCGATGTTCGATCGCCTCGTGGCACTACTCGATGCCCGCTCAGCCTCCTACCGGGTGTTGATGCACGATGCCGAGGGCCAGTCGGCGCGCGTCGCCGAAATCCGTGGCACCGAGCCCGGCCAAGGCGCGAAGGCCATGCTTTGCTCCCTCAAGGGGCAGCCCGGACCCTATGCCCTGGTGATACTGCCGGGCGACCAGAAGCTGGACATGAAGAAAGTCGGAGCGGCCCTGGGCGGGAAAAAAGCCGAGCTGGTGAAGGCCGAAACCGCCATGGAACTGACCGGGTGCCGGATCGGCGCCATCCCTCCTTTTGTTTTCGATGAGCGGATTCAATTGATCGTCGATCCGGCCTTGACCACAGGCTATGCAGAAATAGCCTTCAACGCGGGGCGGCTGGATGCATCGATGGTGCTTGATACGCAGGATTATCTGGCGATTGCCATGCCTCGATTGCTGGACATCAGCCAGGCCTGAGCAAACCTTCCCCTTGCGCCCTCCCCTATGACATGCAGCAGACCTTGTCGATCGCAAGGTCGGCAAGCCATGCCGGCTTGGGCGCAAATCGTGTGGGGAACTCAGTGGCTACGGGGCAACCTAGATATCGCGCTGGACATGCCAGGTGGCTAGCCAGCGCAGGCGTAACGCTAGCCGATCAGCCGTGGCTCTTGTGATCCAGGGCGGCGTAGAAGTTGGCGCTTTGTTGCAGGTACTTCTGGGTGTAGGTGTTGGTGGAGGATGTCTTGCGGCTGATTTCCACGTTGGCGCTGGCTGGCAGGGCCACGCTGGCGGAAATGGCGGAGGCTGCAATCACGGAGAAGAGATTGAAATTCATCGGTATAACCCTCGGATTCAGTTGGCTTGCTTGCCCGTGTGGGCTGTAGAGCAAACTTACTCCCGAGGGTTGGCGGGAAAAAATGCTTTGCGGCAGTAGCTATTATCAGCGTGATTGATAGAAGCAGTCAGGCCCCGCAACACGGGGCCTGCGGCTTATTGACGCACCAGGAACTTGATGTCGCTGGGGGCTTCGAAGGGCAGTTTCTGCACCGTCTTGCCGAGGAAACCGGTCTTGGCGTCACGTTCGATCACCACGATTTCATTGCTTTTCTGGTTGCCGATCAGCACGTAGCGATTGCTCGGATCGAGGCTGAACTCCCGCGGGTGATCGCCTTCCACGGAACGTCGCTGGATCTCCTTGAGCTGGCCATTGCTCGGGTCGATGGCGAACACCAGCAACTGGTTGGCCGTGCCACGGTTACTGACATACAGGTACTGGCCGTCCTTGGAGGCATGCAGGGCCGCCGCGGCCTTTTTCTCCTTGGAGCCATTGGCCGCCAGATCCAGCAACTGACGCTGGGTCAGCTTGCCGTCCTGATAGTCAAAGACCGCCACCTGGGCGCTCATCTCCAGGGTCAGGTAGGCACGCTTGCCATCGGCACTGAACAGCAAGTGGCGCGGGCCGCTGCCTGGGGGCAACTGGACAAAGGCCGGTTCGGCGGGCGTCAGCGGGTGCTCCGGATTGGCCTTGGGGTCGTAGCGGTAGACAAAGATCTTGTCTGCCCCCAGGTCGTTGGCGAACACGAACCGGCCGTCCGGGGACGACACCGACGAATGCACGTGGGCCGACTGCTGGCG
Source organism: Pseudomonas protegens (assembly GCF_003363755.1). Lineage (GTDB taxonomy): Bacteria > Pseudomonadota > Gammaproteobacteria > Pseudomonadales > Pseudomonadaceae > Aquipseudomonas > Aquipseudomonas danubii. The sequence continues at coordinate 6,589,587 of NZ_CP031396.1, read as the reverse complement.
CTCGGGATCGACCCGGCTGCCCGGATGGCTGGTGAGCTGCACCACCGGCGACAGATGACCGTCATCGCTGACCGGCACCACCGCCAGGCTGCCGCCCGGGTCCACGTCCACCGAATAGTTGCTGACGAACAGGTAGTTGCCGTCGGCGCTCAGGCTGGAGTGAGTGGGCTCGTTGCCCTGGCTCTGCACCTGGTTGATCAGGTTCAGTTGATGGGTCTTGGGCGCCAGACTGTAGCTGCTGACACGACCGATGGGGTCAACCTGCCCCGGGCTGTTTTCATTCACCACAAAGACGAATTTCTGGTCCTTGGACAGGGTCAGCCAGGACGGGTTGGAGCTCTTCACCACCTGCAACGGCTTGGCATCGATCCGCCCGGTCCCCTCGTTGAAACGCAGGCGATACAGGCCCTGGCTCTGCCCTTGGGTGTAGGAACCCACCAGCAGTTCCTGGGTCTGTGCCGGCGCGGCCTGGACCGCCATGGCACCAACGCTGCCGGCCATCAACAGCGGCCAGAAATTACGCATCTTCATGCTCACTCTCCTCTTCGTCGCGGGCACTGAACGCGCTCATGCACACCAGGCGGTGCTCGCCGGAATCAGCGACCAGGGTCCAGCTCTGCAGCGCCTGATCAAAAGTCGCGGCCTGCACCTGGGCCAGGGTAAAGCTCCAGCGCTTGGCGGCACGGCCATCCATGCACTCGATCAGCAGGCGCTGCTCGTCGAGGGTGAAGTCGAAGGCGTGCAGGCCGTCGATTTCCAGCATGTCGCAGGCTTCAAGGGCGGTGAGCAAGGTGTCGGTAGCAGCGGTCATAGCAATCAATCATCAATTGGAAAGGCGCAATCATAGCTGATCGGCGCCCAAGGATCGGGCCCGTATTGCGCCCCGTCATCACTCGCCGCCGGTGTGGCCTGCGGCCACTGTCGAAGGGGTCTGGCCATGCCCTGCGGCGCCAGCCTGTTCATGCCCTGGAAGCAGGCATGAAAAAGCCGCACCCGAGGGCGCGGCTTGGTGTTCAAAACGCCTGGATCAGTGAGCGAACAGCGAGTTGCCCTTCTGCCCCGCCAGCTTCTCCGGCTTGATCAGGAACCGCGCCAGGGCCGGCAGCAGCCACAGGGCACCGAACATGTTCCACAGCAGCATGAAGGTCAGCATCAGGCCCATGTCGGCCTGGAACTTGATCGCCGAGAAGATCCAGGTGCACACGCCGATGGCCAGGCACAGGCCGGTGAACAGCACCGCCTTGCCGGTGGAACGCAGGGTCTGGTAGTAGGCCTCCTGCAACGGCAGTCCGGCACGCAGGAAGCTTTCCAGACGGCTGTAGATATAGATGCCGTAGTCGACCCCGATGCCCACCCCCAGCGCCACCACCGGCAAGGTCGCGACCTTGACGCCGATGCCCATGAAGGCCATCAACGCGTTGCCCAGCACCGAGGTCAGCACCAGCGGCAGGACGATGCACAGGGTCGCCGCCCAGGAGCGGAAGGTGATCATGCACATGCCGGCCACACAGATGTACACCAGGATCAGGATGGTCAGCTCGGATTCCTTGATCACCTCGTTGGTGGCCGCCTCGATCCCGGCGTTGCCAGCGGCGAGGATGAACTCCAGGCCATCCTTGTTGTGCTGCGCGGCGAATTCCTGCACCGCATGCACCGCGCGGTCCAGGGTCGCGGCCTTGTGGTCATTGAGGAACACCAGCACCGGCGCCAGGGAGCAATTGTTGTTGTACAGGCCGTCGGCCCGGGCAATGGAGTTGTTGAGCACATCGGGGTTGCGCGACAGGGTTTCCCATTTCAGGTTGCCCTCGTTCATGCCCTTGATCATCTGCTTGGACACGGTCACCAGGGAGATCGCCGACTGCACGCCCTCGGTGTTCTGCATCTTCCACATCAACTCATCGATGGGGGCCATGGCTTCATAGCGCGAACAGCCTTCGGCCGCGGTCTTGACCATCACCACCAGCACGTCGGAGCTGGTGGAGTAGTTGCTGATGATGAAGTTGTTGTCCTTGTTGTAGCGCGAGTCGGGACGCAGCTCCGGCGCGCCCTGGTCGAGGTCGCCGATCTTCAGGTTCTGGCTGTACCAGAGGCCGCCGCCAAAGGCCACCAGGGCCAGGGCAATGGAGACCGGCGCCACTTTGGGGCTGGCAAAATTCGACAGCAGGCGCCAGAACGGATGCTCGCGGGAGGCATCCTTCTTGCTGCGTTCGATGGCGCGCTTGCTGATGCCGACGTAGGAAATCGCCACTGGCAGCAGGATCAGGTTGGTGAACACGATCACCGCCACACCGATGGAGGCACCGATGGCCAGCTCGCGGATCACCCCGATATCGATGATCAGCAAGGTGATGAAGCCCACGGCGTCGGCGAGAATGGCGATCATCCCCGGCAGGAACAGTTGGCGGAAGGTCCGCCGCGCCGCGGTCAGGGCGTTGTCGGCGTCACTGGACTGCAGGGCGATACCGTTGATCTTCTGCACCCCGTGGGAGATGCCGATGGCGAAGATCAGGAACGGCACCAGCATCGAGTACGGGTCCAGGCCAAAGCCGAAGGCATGCATCAGCCCCAACTGCCAGACCACCGCCACCAGAGTAGTGATCAGCACCGCGATGGTGCTGCGGATGCACCAGGTGAACCAGTACAGCAGCACCAAGGTGATGATGAAGGCCACGCCGAAGAACATCACCACCATGATCAGGCCATCGATCAGGTCGCCGACCTTCTTGGCGAAGCCGACAATGTGGATCTTCACATTGGGGTTCTGCGCTTCGAACTTGTCGCGGATCTTTTCTTCCAGCTGATGGGAGAACTTCTGGTAGTCCAGGGCCAGCAGCTTGCCCTGGTCCTGAGGGTCCGGGTAGGACTCCAGCAACGGGATGTCGACGATGCTGGATTTGAAATCGTTGGCCACCAGGCGCCCGACCTGGCCGGACTTGAGGACGTTGTTGCGCAACTGGTCGAGGCTTTCGGGCGAGCCGTTATAGCTCTGGGGAATCACCTCGCCACCGGCGAAACCCTCTTCGGTCACCTCGGTCCAGCGCACGCTGGGGCTCCACAGCGACTTGAGCCCGGAGCGGTCGACGCCAGAGATGTAGAACACCTCGTCGTTGATCTGCCGCAGGGTCTCCATGTACTCCTGGGTGAAGATGTCGCCGTCGCGGGCTGCCACCGAGATACGCACGGTGTTGCCCAGGTTGGCCAGGTCGTTGCGGTGCTCCATCATCCGCTCGATGAACGGGTGCTTGAGCGGGATCATCTTTTCGAAACTGGTGGAAGGCCGAATCAGGGTCGCCTGCCAGAACAGAAAAGCGCTGACCAAGAGGCAAATGAAGATCACTGCCGGGCGGTTGTTGAAAATCAGGCGTTCGAGAAAGTTCGCCTTGTCCTGGTGATGACTGCTCATGGAATTCCCCACCTTCTTATTATGTGCCCGGCTTATTTGCCGACGTCAGCGCCGGTTGCCGCAGAGATCCGCACCCCGCCCTGCCCGGCCAGGATCAGCTTGCCATTGCCGGCAGCGGTCACCGCCGACAGCGAGAGGCGGTCCGCACGGTTGAATACGCTGAAGGTCTGGCCGTGGTCGGTACTGCGGATCACGCTGCCGCCGTTGCCGACGATCACCAGCGAGCCGTCGTCCAGCAAGGTAGCACCCGACAGGCCGAACTCCAGGGCGCCACGGGCAGCGTTCAACTCCACCTGCTCCCAGGTGTTGCCGAAATCCGTGGAACGATAGAGATTGCCCCGCAGGCCGAACACCAGCAGGGTCGCCGGCTGGCCGGTAGCGATCACGCCGAACAGCGAGCCTTCATAGGGACCTTCGAGGCGTTCCCAGGTCTGCCCGTCATCGGCGGAGCGGAACAGGCTGCCCTGCTCGCCGACGATGAACAGTCCGGAATCCTTGACCTGGGCAATGGCGTTGAGGTGGAACTGGTCTTCGTTGTCCAAGCGATCGCTGACGTCTTCCCAGTGCTGGCCACCGTCGGTGGTTTCCAGCAAGGCGCCATAGGCACCGACGGCGTAGCCGTTGCGGGTGTCCTTGAACCAGACATCGAGCAAGGGCGCTTCACGCTTGAGGTCCTGGAACTGCCGACTCCAGGTGACACCGCCATCGGTGCTGGCCAGGACCTGGGCATCGTGGCCCACCGCCCAGCCGTGCTGGTCATCGACAAAATACACCGCGGTCAGCAGTTGCCGGGTGGGCACCTTGGCCTGCACCCAGGACGCTCCCTGATCGTCGGAATAGAGAATGTGCCCGCGGTCGCCCACGGCCACCAGGCGCTTGCCGGCGTGGACCACATCGAGCATCAGGCTTTTCGCCGCCTTGGGCGATTCGATGGAATAGACAGTATCCGCTGCGGTGGCAGCGGCCAGGACCGGTGTCGACAGCGTCACGACACCCAACAGCGAGAGCGCTGTAGCCAGCAATGCGAACGTGCGCAGCGCCGGCGGGCGGCCAACAACTACACCCATGACAGGCTCACTCATAGACCATTCCCCCATTATTATTGTCAGGTCATTTGACCTCTCAGGGCGCCTTCAGGGGTTTTCGATGCCTGGACCGACCGTGAAGATCGTCCTGAAACCTGCACTCTAGAGCCCCTTCAGCTGCGGGCTATCCTATCGGGCTTTGGAAAGGTCTGACAATCAACGCCACGTTATCTTTTGTTAATCACCGCGTCTGGCCAGGCCCCTGAATGCTCGGGCATTCGCTGGGCTGATCGATGCTCCTCTGCAGCAGGCGAGGAAGCGTTGATACCGGTACGAAAAGCTTGTCAATCTAGCTGAGGTTTGCGCGACCTGTCGGCGTGTAGCGCCGGTACACGACCAAAGGCTGATCCAGGGCATAAGCCGCTGCTACCCAGTGTTGACTATGATGAGCTGCGTGGGTGGCGAGCCCGATGACCTTCAGGAGTGACGCATGATTGCCATACGCGAGGCGTGGAAGGCTGGCTTGCTCGGTCCCCGGCACTGGGCCCGCAACCTGGTGGCCGGGGTGATTGTCGGCGTGGTGGCGCTGCCCCTGGCCATGGCGTTTGCCATCGCCTCCGGGGTCAAGCCGGAACAGGGCATCTACACCGCCATCGTCGGTGGCCTGCTGGTGTCGCTGTTCGGCGGCAGTCGCTTGCAGATCGCCGGCCCCACCGGGGCCTTTATCGTGATTCTCGCCGGGGTCACCGCCAAATACGGGGTCGACGGCCTGCAACTGGCGACCATGATGGCCGGGATCATCCTGTTCCTGCTGGGCATCAGCCGCCTGGGCGCCCTGATCAAATTCATCCCCGACCCGGTGATTCTCGGCTTCACCGCCGGGATCGGGGTGATCATCTGGGTCAGCCAGTGGAAAGACTTTTTCGGCCTGCCCGCCGTCCAGGGCGAACACTTCCACCAGAAGCTCTGGCACCTGCTGCAAGCCCTGCCCGAACTGCATCTGGCCACCACCCTGCTGGCCTTGCTCAGCCTGACGCTGCTGTTGTGGGTACCCAAGATCCCCGCGCTCAAGCGCCTGCCGGCGCCGCTGGTGGCCATGGTCCTGGCCACCGCCTTGCAGTCACTGTTCCAGTTCCAGGGCGTGGCCACCATCGGCAGTGCCTTTGGCGGCATTCCCCAGGGCTTGCCGACCCTGCAACTGCCCGAGATCAGCCTGCCACGGATACTCGACCTGATAGGACCGGCCTTCGCCATCGCCATGCTCGGAGCCATCGAATCGCTGTTGTCGGCGGTGGTGGCCGACGGCATGGCTGGCACCCGCCACAACTCCAACCAGGAGCTGATCGGCCAGGGCATCGCCAACCTGGCCACGCCGCTGTTTGGCGGGTTCGCCGCCACCGGTGCCATTGCTCGCACCGCCACCAACATCCGCAACGGCGGCAGCAGCCCGCTGGCCGGCATCACCCACGCCGTGGTGCTGGTGCTGATCATCCTGTTTCTCGCGCCGCTGGCGGCCAATATCCCGTTGTGCGCCCTGGCGGCGATCCTGTTCGTGGTGGCCTACAACATGAGTGAGCTGCACCACTTCAAGCGCATGGTGCAGCGCGCGCCCCGGGCGGATGTGGCAATCCTGCTGTGCACCTTTGTGTTGACGGTGTTCAGTGATCTGGTGATTGCGGTGAACATCGGGGTGATCCTGGCGATGCTGCATTTTCTGCGGCGCATGGCCTCCTCGGTGGAGGTGCAGCAGGTGGTGGGGGAGGATCTGGAGAACGAATTGCGCGGCAAAGGACGCGGGCACCTGCCTGCCGGGGTGCTGATCTATACCATCGAAGGCCCCCTGTTCTTTGGCGCTGCCGAAACCTTTGAACGGGCCCTGGCCCAGACCCATAGCGATCCCAGGCTGCTGATCATCCGCCTCAAGCATGTGCCGTTCATGGATATCACTGGGCTGCAGACCCTGGAGGAAGTGATAGGTCAGCTGCACAAGCGCGGGATCGTGGTGAAACTGTGCGAAGCCAACCTGAAGGTGCATGCCAAGCTTGAGCGCGTGGGCATCCTGCACGCCATTGGCGCGCAGAACTATCACCGCGACTTGAGCAGCGCACTGCCCCCCCTGTAGCCGCTGCCGCAGACTGCGAACGGTCTGGGCGGCACTGCGTCGCAGGGACGCATCGGTCTCAAGACCGACAGAGGTATGACAGCGATAGCCAAGCAAGGTCCTGCGGACCTTGGCGCAGCTTCGCAGGCTCAGCAGCGGCTACAGGTGTAGCCGCTGCCGCCGTCAGGCGAGGCTTTTGCTGACCACTTCGAACACGTCGCTGGACAGCTCGCCGGAGGCACGGATGCGCTCCAGTTCGCCCTTCATCAGCGCCTGGCGGGCGCTGTCGTATTTGCGCCAGCGAGTCAGTGGTGCCAGTTGCCGCGAGGCAATCTGCGGGTTGAAGCCGTTGAGCTGGATCACCAGATCCGCCAGGAAGCGATAACCCGAACCATCCGCCGCATGGAAGTTGATCAGGTTCTGCCCGGCAAACGCCCCCACCAACGCCCGCACCTTGTTCGGGTTCTTGAGGTTGAACGCCGGGTGCTGCATCAGCGCCTTGACCCGCTCCAGGCCACCCGACAACGGGCTGCCGGCCTGGACGCTGAACCACTGGTCCATGACCAGGGCGTTGTCCTTGAAGTTCTCGGCGAACACTGCCAGAGCCTGGGCCTTCTCGGCCTCGAACGGCGAGTTGACCAGCACCGCCAGGGCGGTGAGGCGCTCGGTCATGTTGTCGGCGCTGTCGAACTGCTCGATGGCCGCCGCCAGCACTTCGGGCTTGTGGGTGAGCATCAGGTATGACAGGGCAATGTTCTGCAGTGCGCGACGGGCGAAATGCTCGGACTCGGCCACGTAGGCCGTGGCCTTGGACACTGACCGGTTGGTCTGGTAACGCTTCCACAACGCATCGAACAGGCTGTCAGCCAGTTGCTGGCGAGCAAACTCGCGCGCTGCATGGATCGCCTCGACATCCGCCACTTCGCTGATCTCGGTCAGATAGGCCTCGCCCGGCAGGGACAGCATTTCCGCGACCATGGCCTGGTCCAGGCTGTCATCCGCCAGCACGGTGCCCAGGGCGGTCACCAGACGCTCGTCCATCACCAGCGCCTGCCCCTGCTGATGCTGGGCAATCAGTTCTTGCAGCACTTGCACGGCCAACTGCTGGCCGGCGTCCCAACGGTTGAAACCGTCGCTGTCGTGCTGCATGAGGAACATCAGCTGGTCGCGGTTGTAGGGGAAGCTCAGCTTCACCGGCGCCGAGAAGCCCCGCAGCAGCGAAGGCAGCGGCTGTTCGGTGATGTCGACGAAGGTGAAGGTCTGCTCGGCCTCGGTCACCGAGATCACCCGGGAAGTTCCCTGGGCGGCGTTTTCGCCGGACAGGCGCAGGGCCATGCCCGCCCCTTTCGAGTCCAGCAGGCCCAGCTCCACCGGGATCACGAACGGCAGTTTCTCCACCTTGTCCGGGGTCTGCGGGCAGCTCTGGCGGAAGGTCAGGCTGTAGGTCTTGGCGGCGGCGTCGTAGGACTCGCTGACCGCCAGCCGTGGCGTACCAGCCTGGCTGTACCAGCGTTTGAACTGGGTCAGATCGACGCCATTGGCATCTTCCATGGCCTTGACGAAGTCGTCACAGGTCACGGCCTGACCGTCATGGCGCTCGAAGTACAGGTCACTGCCCTTACGGAAACCTTCAGCCCCGAGCAAGGTGTGGATCATGCCCACCACTTCCGAACCCTTTTCGTACACGGTCAGGGTGTAGAAGTTGGAAATCTCGATAAAGCTTTCCGGGCGCACGGCATGGGCCATGGGGCCGGCGTCTTCGGCGAACTGGTGGGTGCGCAGGTAGGCCACGTCCTGAATGCGCTTGACGGTGCGCGAGTTCATGTCCGAGGAGAAACCGGCATCGCGGAACACCGTGAAGCCTTCCTTGAGCGAGAGCTGGAACCAGTCGCGGCAGGTCACGCGGTTGCCCGACCAGTTGTGGAAGTATTCGTGGGCAACGATGGCCTCGACCCGCTGGTGGGCGGCGTCGGTGGCGGTTTCGGCACGGGCCAGCACGGCGCTGGAGTTGAAGATGTTCAGGCCCTTGTTTTCCATGGCGCCCATGTTGAAGTCGTTGACCGCAACGATCATGAAGATGTCCAGGTCGTATTCACGGCCGTAGGTCTCTTCGTCCCAGCGCATGGACTTTTTCAGGCTGTTCATGGCGTGCTGGCACTTGTCGATGTTTTCCGGCTCGACATAGATGCGCAGCGCCACATCGCGGCCGCTCTGGGTGCGGAAGCTGTCTTCCACGCACCACAGGTCGCCGGCCACCAGGGCGAACAGGTAGGCGGGTTTCATGAACGGGTCTTCCCAGGTCGCCCAGTGCCGGCCGTCTTCACCGGGGCCGCTGGCAATCGGGTTACCGTTGGACAGCAGCACCGGGTAGCGGTGCTGCTCGGCCACCACGGTGGTGGTGAACTTGCTCATCACATCCGGGCGGTCGAGGTAATAGGTGATCTTGCGAAAGCCCTCGGCTTCGCACTGGGTGCAGAACATGCCACTGGACTTGTACAGGCCTTCCAGGGCGGTATTGCTTTCCGGGTGGATCTTCACGCTGGTGTCCAGGGTGAAGCTGGCGCTGGTGGGGTGCAGGGTCAGGTGGCTGTCGTCCAGCTGGTAGTCGTCAGCACTCAGCGGCTGATCGGCGAGGCTCACCGATAGCAGCTCCAGCTGCTGGCCATCCAGCACCAGCGGCGGCAGCCCGGCGCCTCGGGCCGGATTGCGACGCATCACCAGCTGCGCATGGACCAGGCTGTGGTCCTCGAACAACTCGAAGGTCAGGTGGGTCTCGTCGATCAGGTACTCGGGGGCCTGATAGTCCTTCAGGTAGATCATCTTCGGTTGATCGGTGCGCATGGCGAATTCCTTCTACTGATGCACGGCGAGCTGGTAGGCCGTGTACTTACGAATGTTGATCACGCCGGTGTCGAAGATCAGGTACTGGCCCTTGATCCCCAGCAGCGTGCCTTCGGCAATCGGGTTCTTGTCCAGGTTGAAGCTGACGATCTTGGCCGGGTACTGCTCGACCGGATAACGGATCTCCAGGGGCTCGATATCGGTCACCGTCTGAATCGCCTGCAGGCCGAAACGCTCCTGCAGGGCCAACAGGCCCTCGGCGCAGGATTCAAACAGTTGCTCGCGCACCGCCACCAGGTCCACCGCCTGGGCATCGCCCTTGAGCAAGGCACGCCAGTTGGTCTTGTCCGCCACCTGGGAGCGCAACAGATCCTCGACGAAGCCCGATTGCTGGCGGGTCGCCACGCGCATGATCGGCAGCGCCTGGCTGGCGCCCTGGTCGAGCCAGCGGGTCGGCAACTGGGTGGCGCGGGTGATGCCGACCTTGATCCCCGATGAGTTGGCCAAATAGACCACGTGATCGGTCATGCAGAACTGCTCGCCCCAGGACGGCTCGCGGCAGGTGCCGGCGTCGTAGTGGCAACGTTCCGGACTCATGATGCAGATATCGCACTGGGCCAACTTGGTCATGCACGGATAGCAGTAACCCTGGCTGAAACTGGTCTTGGTCTTGCGCCCGCAGTGGGTGCAGTGGATCGCCCCCAGGTATTCCAGGCGCACCCGGGTACCGATCAGGGGGTTGACTGGCACCTCGCTGTCACCCAGGCGAAAAGCGTACTGAACATTCGGCCCGTCCAGGCGTGCCGACATTTTGCTGATGGAACCGCGGCCAATCTCGATCAATGGATGGCATCCGACTTGAACAGGATGTTCGGCACCGGCGCCGACTTCGAGGCGCATTCCTGCGGGCCCATGTAGCCGGTGCGCTGGTCCTCGGGCAGGTTCTGCATTTCCCAGGCGATCATCGCCTGCAGCGACAGCTCGCGCTGCTCGGCGGTGAGCTTGCGGCCATCGGACCATTTACCGATCTCTACCGCCAGCTTCAGGCTCTGGTAGATCTCGGGGGTGATGTTTTCGATCATTTCGACAAAGGACGACATACAAGACTCCAGCGTTCAAAGGGCCAGTTTACGGCGACTGTACAAGCCGCCCAACAAACCAGTAAGGCAACCGACGAGCAGCCCGCCGACGTGGGCGGCGTTGGCGATTTCGCCGAAACCGATCATCGACACCAGCCCGGACAGGCACAGCAGCAACCACACCAGCATCATCACCAGCACGCCCCGGGGCAGGCGGTAGATGGGGTTGGGGGACAGCAATTGGTAGATCCAGCAATGCCCGAGCAGACCGTAGAGCACCCCGGACAGGCCGCCGAACAGGGTCGGGCCACTGAAATAGTATTGGGCGTAGTTGGACACCAGGCTGAACAGCAGGGTCAAGCCCAGCAGGTTGATGCTGCCCTGGCGCAACTCGATACGCCGCCCCAGCTCCCAGTACCACATGCCGTTCATGGCGATGTGCAGGATGCCGAAGTGGATCAGCATCGGCGTTACCAGGCGCCACCACTGCCCCGCCGCCAGGCTGTCGGCCAGGGAACTGAACTGGATGTAGTCGCCGACCACGCGGAACTCGAGGAAGGTAAACCAGCCGAGGGTTTGCAGGTTGTCCCCCAGCAGGGTGATGCCGCACACCGCCAGGCTCAGCAGCAGGATAAGCGCGGTCATCGGGCTGCGGCGCAACTGCTCCCCCAGGCCGACGCGGGCCGGGGTGGCCGCCTGCGGAATATCCAGTTGCTGCTCGGGATCGCCCTGGGGAAAACGCTGGTACAGGCCCCGCACATCCTCACTGATGGATTCCGGCACCCAGAGCACCTGCTCGCCGGCCTCCTCACTGACCCGGTGCGGCACCTGCATGCGCTGCAGCAGCTTGACAAAGCCACTCAGATCCGTCGCCAGGGGCAGACGCAAAACCGCTACCGCGCTCATCGCAACACCTCGGGCCGCTCGACGTCGACCCAGACAAATTTATTCGGGTCCAGGCGGGTTTCCTGGTCCAGCCGATACGCGGCGAGCTTGCCGTAGAGCACCGCGCTGTAATCCAGGCACGCCAGGTTGGGCCGGATCGGCGCCGGCTTGCCGCTGCGCCAGTAGTGGCCGACGAACAGCATCGGTTCGTCGGCGCCGTAGCGCAGCAGGCTGTTTTTTTCGGCCGGGGACAACGGCGTGCGCGCCACCGGATCGGGCAAGGCATCGGGCTGGAAGACGATGTCGCCGTAGGTCTGCGGGTCCTCTTCCCAGAACTTGGTGCGGAAGAACGCCCGGGTCAGGCCGTCGCCACTGGTCATGGTCAGGCCGTGGGGCAGGCGCATGTCGGTGCCGCGCAGCAGGCGATCGAAGGCGGTGCTGGCAAAACTGTCGGGCAGCGCCGAGGCCTGGAGGAACTCGCGGTCGATGCAGCCGTTGGGGTACTGCTGGCGCAGCGGGGCGATCAGGCCCGCATCCCAGCAGGCGTGCACCACGCGAAAGCGCCCGGCGTCGACGAACAGCGGCAGTTCATAGAACCACTCGAGGAAGTCGTGCCAGTCGCCCGGGTGGTGTTCGAACTGGGTCAGGGTCTCGTGGATCAGCCGGGCATGGCGCGGCGTGTGTTCACGCACGAACTGCTTGCCACTGCCGGCCGCCGCCGGAGTGCTCCAGCCCAGGGCGTTGAACTCATGGTTGCCCATGATGCACAGCGCCTGACCAGCTTCGACCATGTCGTGGACGATATGCAGGGATTCACGGATTCGCGGGCCGCGGTCGATGATGTCACCGAGGAACACCGCCATGCGCGACGGATGCCGCCAGACGCCGCCCTGCTTGTGGTACCCGAGCCGATCCAGCAAGTGCTCCAGGGTCAGGGCGCAACCGTGCACGTCACCGATCAGGTCGTAGCTACGCGCGGGATCGAGCATCAGTCGCCTCCACCGCCCAGTCGGCTGCCCCAGCCGAGTTTGGTCCGACAGACCTCGTAGTAGTTGTGGTCCAGCGGATGGATCAGGCGCAGCTTCTGCGCCTTCTTGCTGACCGTGATGGTGTCGCCCGGGGCACAGGTGAAGTGGTTCTGCCCGTCACAGGAGACTTGCGGATAGATCTGCATATCTTTGGACACGACGATTTTCAGCTCACTGTTGCCATCGACCACGATCGGCCTTCCAGACAAGGTATGGGGGTACATCGGCACAATCACAATGGCATCCAGCTTGGGGTGCATGATCGGACCGCCGGCGGACAGCGCGTAAGCCGTGGAACCGGTAGGAGTGGCGACGATCAGGCCGTCGGCCTTCTGGCTGCAGACGAACTGGCCGTCGATGTAGATCTCGAACTCGATCATCCGCGTCGACTTGCCCGGGTGCAGCACCACGTCGTTGAGCGCATCGCCCTGACCGATGGCCTCGGCATGGCGACGGACTTCAGCCTGCAGCAGGAAGCGGTTTTCCACCAGGTAGTGGCCGTCGAGCACCTCGGCGACCTTGACTTCCAGCTCATCGGGGCGGATGTCGGTGAGAAAGCCCAGGCTGCCGCGGTTGATCCCCAGCACCGGAATATTGTGCCGGGCCAGGGCCCGGGCGGCGCCCAGCAGGCTGCCGTCGCCGCCGACCACAATGACCATGTCGCAGACCTCGCCCAACAGCTTGCGCGAGGAGGTCTGCAGACCGTGGCCCGGCAGCACTTCGGCGATGGTGTCTTCAAGGATCACGTGCAGGTGGCGCGCCAGCAGAAACTTCTTCAGTCGGCGAACTGTGTCCAGCACCTGGGAACTGCCCAGGCGACCGATAATGCCGATATTGCGAAACTGCTCCATGGGGCTCCTGCGGAATTCGGGTACGGGCGAAACGGAGGATTATGGGCGAAACCCGGCGTTAGACAAAATCCTTTCAGCCACTGGCGCTTAGGAGCGGGCGATGCAACTGCGAGTGGCACGCATTTATCGCGAACGGCAGAGGTTTGCGTCTATGCTCGCAAGATGCTCCTGTTCCCGGATTTGCTCAGCCTCCCCCGCCAGTTGCGTCAACCTGAAGTCCGCGACCTCGCCTGGGTCATCCTCGCGCCGCCGATGCTCAGCCATACGCCCTGGCCACAGCGCCACCCCCTGGCCGGCAGCGACTGGGTGCTGGCGCCACAACTGCTGGCCCACTGGCTGCGATGCCAGGATCTGGACAGCCGCGCCTTGCGCCATTGGCTGAATCAGGGGCGGACCCGGCGCCTGGGCCTGTACTACGAACGCCTCTGGCAATTTGCCGTGCAGCATGCGCCGGGGGTGGAACTGCTGGCGGCCAACCTGCCGATCCGCCGTGAGGGGCACACCCTCGGTGAACTGGACATGCTGCTGCGCGACCGCGAAGGCGTGCATCACCTGGAGCTGGCGATCAAGCTGTACCTGGGCCCGCAGCACGGCAACGGCCGCGACAGCGCGCAATGGCTTGGCCCGGGCTGCCACGACCGCCTGGACCGCAAACTGGCGCACCTGGACGAGCACCAACTGCCGATTTCCGCCCGCGCCGAAAGCCGAGAAGCCTTGGCGGCGCTGGACATCCAGCAGTTCAGCGCCCACCTGTGGCTGGGGGGCTACCTGCTCTATCCCTGGCCGGGCCACGCCGAACCGCCTCAAGACGCTCACCCGCAGCACCTGCGAGGGCGCTGGCTGCACCAGCGGGACTGGCCCGCCTTCATCGCCCAGAGCGCACCCGGGCGTTGGCAGCCCCTGCCCCGCCACGCCTGGCTGGCTCCGGCTCACTATCCGGCCGAACAGGCCTGGACCGCCGGGCAACTGCAGCAATGGCTTGCAGAACTGGACGCCCAGGCCCCGGCGCAACTGCTGGTACGGCTGGTGGAAACAGCCGAAGGTGGCTGGGAAGAAGCCGAACGCCTGTTCCTGGTGGCCGACCTCTGGCCCAACGTCCCCGCAACCCAGCCCCTTGCGCCCAGAGCCCAACCTGCGTAGGCGCTGGCGTGCCAGCGAAAGTCCTCCCCCGCCGGGCACACATCTCCCGCCCCCTTCGCCGGCAAGCCGGCTCGGTGGGGTTTCGCTATGCCAGGGAAAGCCGCAACGCCAGGGCCGCCAGGGTCACCAGCAGCACCGGCAGTGTCAGCACGATGCCGACCCGGAAGTAATAACCCCAGCCAATATGGATGCCCTTGCGTTCAAGCACATGCAGCCAAAGCAATGTGGCCAGGCTGCCGATGGGGGTGATTTTCGGCCCCAGGTCGCTGCCAATGACATTGGCGTAGATCATCGCTTCCTTGACCACTCCGGTGGCCTGACTGGCATCGATGGACAAGGCAGCGATCAGCACCGTGGGCAAATTGTTCATCACCGATGACAGCCCCGCCGTCAGCAATCCGGTGCCCAGCGCCGCCCCCCAGACGCCACCAGCGGCAAAGCCGTCGAGCCAGCCCGCCAGGTACCCGGTCAGCCCGGCATTGCGCAAGCCATAAACCACCAGATACATGCCCAAGGAGAAAATCACGATCTGCCATGGCGCTTCCTTGAGCACTTTGCGGGTGGAAATCTTGTGCCCACGCGCCGCGATCACCAGCAGCAAGGTGGCGCAGACCGCGGAAATGGCGCTGATGGGAATCCCCAGCGGCTCCAGGGCAAAACAGCCCAGCAGCAGGATCAGCAGCACCCACCAGCCGGCGATGAAGGTCGCCCGGTCATGGATGGCGCTGCTGGGTTCGGCCAACTGGCGCGGATCGTATTCTTCGGGGATGTCCCGGCGGAAAAACCACAACAGCACCGCCAGGGTCGCCGCGACGCTCACCAGATTGACCGGCAGCATCACCGCCGCATAACGGTTGAAACCTATCTCGAAGAAGTCCGCCGAGACGATGTTCACCAGGTTCGACACCACCAGCGGCAAGCTTGCGGTGTCGGCGATGAAGCCGGCCCCCATGACGAAAGCCAGGGTCGTGGCGGCAGAAAAGCGCAAGGCCAGCAGCATGGAAATGACGATGGGCGTGAGGATCAGCGCCGCGCCGTCGTTGGCAAACAGTGCCGACACCAGGGCTCCCAACAGCACCATGAAGGCGAACAGCCGGCGCCCCCTGCCCCGCCCCCAGCGCGCCACATGCAGGGCCGCCCAGGCGAAGAACCCGGCCTCGTCCAGCAACAGGCTGATGATGATCAGCGCAACGAAGGTGCCGGTGGCGTTCCAGATGATCTGCCACACCACCGGGATGTCGGCCAGTTGCACCACGCCGCACAACAGGGCCAGGAGCGCGCCGAACACCGCGCTCCAACCGACGCCCAGGCCTTTGGGCTGCCAGATCACCAGGGTAATGGTCAGCAAGAAAATCGATACTGCAATCAACATGACTAAGACATCTTGAATAAAGAGGGGGCTAGCGCAGGAGCTGGCTTGCCAGCGACCGTGCACCTGAGGCTGATACAAGCCCCAGGAGCCCGCTCGCCGGCAAGCCGGCGCCTACCACAGCAGGAGAATGTGGGTGACAGACAGCACTCAAGCCTTCTTGTGCTGCTCGACCCATTGGCCGTAGGCGGTGATGAAGTTCTGCAGGAACGGCCGGGTCGCTTCCGACAGCTTGCCCGCTTCATCGAACGCCGAGCCGGCGCCGCCCAGGTAGGCTTCGGGCTGCTGCATGCACGGCACATTGAGGAATACCAGGGATTGGCGCAGGTGGTGGTTGGCACCGAAGCCGCCGATGGCCCCGGGGGAAACGCTGATCACCGCTCCGGGCTTGCCGCTCCAGGCACTTTTGCCATAGGGACGCGAACCGACGTCGATGGCGTTCTTCAGGGCTGCCGGTACCGAGCGGTTGTACTCCGGGGTGACGAACAGTACCGCATCGGCAGCGCCGATCTGTTCGCGAAAGCGGGTGTAGGCCGCGGGAGGCGTCACGTCGATGTCTTCGTTGTACAGCGCCAGATCGCCAATCTCGACGATGCTCAACTGCAGGTTCGCCGGCGCCAGCTCGGCCAGCGCCAGGGCTACCTTGCGATTCAGGGATTGTTTTCTCAGACTGCCGACCAGCACTGCGACTTTGTAGACATTGCTCATTGCATTCCAACCCTTGGCTTGAAGAAGGTGTTAGTTATAGATGAGCCTGGGGGTCGCCTGCTACCCCACACAAACCATTTCCCTGCATAAGTTCCAAGACCTGGGAGGCCGTGCGCTGCGACGGCGGATTATTTTTTCCGGCCGGCAAAACTTACCTTGCACACGTCGGGTCTACAGCACCGAATTTGCGTGTTTTATCTCCAGAGGCTCTAAAGATGGCAGCAGTACTTGTCGGACAATTCCATGCAAGAGATGCCGAGGGACGGGTGTATTCAGTGCACGAGTTCCAGGAATCCATGCCCGCAGAGGGCGACCAGGCCAGCTCGGAGCCCGTTACCACCTACCGCCTGGCCATTGGCGACCGGGTCAAGAAGCTCGATGACAATCAATTCCTGCTGGTGCAATCGGACGTCACCATCGTGCGGGAGCCGGAAACCTATGTCAGTGAGTGATCATGCCCGCCGGCCCGGACTTGGGGTAGGATTCAACGCCTGACTCCCTAACCGGCTGGACATGGACTTCAAGCATGCGTTTACGTCATATCGAAGTGATTCAGGCGCTCCTGCAAACCGCCCACCTGGGCACCGCCGCCGAGCTGCTGCAACTCTCGGTGGCTGAAGTCGAAGCCCTGCTACGCGATGCCGAAAGCCAATTGGGGTTCATGCTGTTCGCCAGCGTGCGCGGGCGCTTGCAGGCCACTCGCGAAGCCCGGGAATTGCAACCGGCAATCAACCGGGTGTACGACGCTTTCGAACCGGTACAACGCCTGGCTGACAGCCTGAGGTTTCATCAGGCACCGCCTTTGCGCATCGTCGGCACGCCCCCTCTGGTCCAGCAACTGCTGCCTCAATGCATCGCGGCCCTGCGCCGGCGCTTCGCCGATACGCCCTGCAGCCTCCTCAGCCAGAGCACCCGCGACATGGTCCACAGCCTGCTGCTGCACGACTGTGACCTGGGCCTGAGCCTGCATGACCCCGAACACCCGGACATCCACAGCCAGGCCCTGGCTCAGGGCAAGCTGTTTTTGCTGGCGCCCCATGGCTGGCTGCAACCCAAACAGAAATACGTGGCCCTGCAGGAGCTGGCGGGCCAGGCCATGGTGGGCCTGGAGGGCCAGGACCCGCTGAGCGTGATACTCACCAGCAAGCTGCAGAATCTGCGGCCAAGCCCGGTAATCCAGACCCGGGTACAGACCTACCAGATGATGCGCAGCCTGGTGGAGGCCGGTGAGGGCCTGGCCATCGTCGACCCGTTCACCGCCGTGGGTGCCCGTGGCGCCGGGCTCGATGCCTGCCCCTTGTCACCCCCCATCAGTGTCACGCTGTACGCCTTGCGCCGCAGTTCCGGCGAGGACTCGCCCCTGCTCGGCGCCCTGCTGGAACTGCTGACCGAGCAGGCCGAAACGCTGCTGGCCGGCTAGGACCGTTACGCCTGAGGCTCATCGGCAAACAGCCGGTACCAGAAAATCGCCACCTCGCTGGTATTCGGATCGATGCCGCGATAACGCAGGTGATCCACCCCGCCCACCACGTAGCCGCAACGCTCATACAGGCGACAGGCGCCGAGGTTGTTGTTCTGGGTTTCCAGCATCACCCCCGGCAACTGCTTCTTGCGACTCCAGAACTGCGCCACCTCCAGCAGCCCCTTGGCGACGCCGTGCCGTCGGGCCGGCGCATGCACCGCCAACTCGTCGATATGTCCGTAACCGTTCCAATTGGTGCTGACCACCACGTGCCCCACGGGCTGATCGTCCAGGTAGGCCATGAAGATCTCGCTGTCCGCGGCGTTGCGGTAACTGCTGAATTCCTCGGGATCGATGCCATAGCACTTGCGGTAAGGCACGATCCTGCGCAGCGGCCAGTCCGCCACCGGCATGCCCCGCTCAGCCTCGGCGTAGGCACTGACTTCGAAGCTGAAGTCGCTGCCCCAGACGTAGGCGGCGAAGCCCTCGTCGGCCACACGGATCGCCAGTCCCGGATACTTGGGATTCACCACAGGTTGCATAGCAGGAAAACTCCTCATGCTTTGACGCAATCGACGGTGTACTGCCGGCCATGGCCCTGGTCGTCATGCTGCAGGCCATGCACATCGGCGACGAACCCCGGGAAACTGCTGTCGAAAGCTCGGGCAAAGGCCAGGTAGTCGATGATCGAGCGGGTCGCTTCGGTAAATCGCTCACCGGGCATGATCAGCGGAATACCCGGCGGGTATGGCACCAGCATCACCGCGGCGATACGCCCCTGCAACTGATCGATGGACACCGCCTCGACTTCGCCGCGCACCAGTTGGTCGTAGGCATCGGCAGGCTTCATCGCCACCTCCGGCAGCACGGTGTACATGCGCTTGAGGTGCTTGGCCGTGGCGTTGCTGCGGTAGCAGGCATGCAACTGGTCGCACAGATCCTGCAAGCCCATGCCCTGATAGCGCTGCGGGTCCTGCCCGGCCACGCTGGGCAGGCAACTGGCCAGGCTGACATTGGCGTCGTAGTTGCGCTTGAACTCCAGCAGCTCGGTGAGCAGCGTGCTCCACTTGCCCTTGGTGATGCCCATGGAGAACAGCACCAGGAACGAATAGAGCCCGGTCTTTTCCACCACCAGCCCGCGCTCCCAAAGGAACTTGCTGACCACCGCCGCGGGAATTCCGTGCTCGCTCAAGGCCCCGCCAGCGGTAAGCCCAGGCATCACCAGGGTCACCTTGATCGGATCGAGCAGCACATAGTCGTCGGTGACGCCGGCAAAACCGTGCCACTCGCCTTCGGGCTCCAGCAACCAGTCGCCGGTGCGCACCTGATCGATGCCTTCGACCCGTTCCGGCTGCCAGATCGAGAACCACCAGTCATCGGCGGCGATATTCTGCCGCAGATTGGCCAGGGCCCGGCGGAAGCTCAGGGCTTCATCGAACATTTCCTGCAGCAGCGAGCGCCCCGCCGGCCCTTCCATCATCGCCGAGGCCACATCCAGCGAGGCAATGATGCTGTACTGCGGCGACGTCGAGATGTGCATCATGAAGGCTTCGTTGAAGCGGTCCCGATCCAGTTGTCGGGCGCCGCCATCCTGCACATGGATCATCGACGCCTGACTGAAAGCCGCCAGCAGCTTGTGGGTGGAATGGGTGGTGAACACCAGGGGACTGTCAGCGGAGCGCGAGGTGCCCATGCCGTAACGCCCGGCGAAGAATTCGTGGAAGGCCGCGTAGGCATACCAGGCCTCGTCGAAATGCAGCACCTCGACACTGTTGCCCAGGCTTTGCTTGATCAGCTCGGCGTTGTAGCACAGGCCGTCATAGGTGGAGTTGGTGACCACCGCCAGCTTGACCTTGGGCGACCGGCCACGGGTCAGCGGACTGGCGTCAATCTTGGCCTGGATCGACTCGGGGCTGAACTCGCTCAAGGGAATCGGCCCGATGATCCCCAACTCATTACGTTCAGGACACAGGTACAGGGGGATGGCCCCGGTCATGATGATCGAGTGCAACACCGATTTATGGCAGTTGCGATCCACCAGCACCAAATCATCGCGCCCCACCATGGAATGCCAGACGATCTTGTTGGCGGTGGAGGTGCCATTGATCACGAAGAAGGTGTGGTCGGCACCGAAATTGCGCGCTGCCCGCGCCTCGGCTTCCGCCAGGGGCCCGGTGTGGTCCAGCAGCGAGCCCAGCTCCGGCACTGACACCGACAGGTCCGAACGCAGGGTGTTCTCCCCGAAGAATTGGTGAAACGCCTGGCCCACCGGGCTCTTGCGATAGGCCACGCCACCGCCGTGCCCCGGGGTGTGCCAGGAATAGTTGGAATCGGCGGTGTGCTGCACCAGGGCCTTGAAGAACGGCGGCAGCAGGCCGTCGAGATAATTGCGCGCGGCCCGGGCCACTTGCCGGGCCAGGAACGGCACCGTGTCCTCGAACAAGTAGAGAATGCCCCGCAGTTGGTTGAGCTCGCTCATGGCATCGGCGGGGGCGTTTTCCAGGGTCATCTGCTCCCCGAGGGCGAAGATCGGCAACAAGGGTGCGCGTACCCGGGCCAGGCGGATCAGCTCCACCATGTTTTGCAGAAGATGGGTGTTTTCCCCGGCGCCCTCGGCAGCGATCAACATGCAGGCCAGGCCGTGATGGGTAGAAGCCACCAGTCGCCCTTCGGCGTAGTTGACCGCGGAAAAGATGCTGAACCCGTCCTTCTCCAGCTCCCGGGCGATGCCCCGCACCCGGTCTCCCGCCACCGTGTCGGACTTGATATCGCGGTGCACGATCAGGATCGGAAACTGCAGGTCTTTATACATGGGGCAGGCTGTCCTGAGGCGGCGGGTAGGTCCCGCCAATGGACTCAGGGTAGAAGCTCCTGGCGTCGCCTGTCACCCCGAGCACAGACTGGATGTAACAAAAGGTCGCACAGGCACAATTGCCGGCCCACGCCCCACACACCTGTAGCCGCTGCTGAGCCCTGGCGAAGCTGCGTGAAGGCCCACAGGGCCTTGCTTGGCGATCTCCCAACAAACCTCTGTCGCCTTCGGAGCCGTTCGCAGCCTGCGGCAGCGGCTACAGGGCCACGGACGACAAAGGCTTAGTGCTGGTTTTCGAGCAACTGGGTCCACAGGGCCGGGGCGCCGGCAGACTTGGCGATGATCTCCAGGCGCGTCTGGTGCTCGGCCAACTCGGCTTCGCTGGCGCGGATGATCCGCCCCCGCGGCCGCTCGGCCGGCAAGCGGCGGATCTCCGAGGCCCGGCCCGCACCTTCGCCAGAGCCGTTGCCATCCGAGGCATTGCCCGCCAGGGACAGGCTGGTCTGGCCACCGGTCATGGTCAGGTAGACGTCGGCCAGGATCTCCGAGTCGAGCAAGGCGCCGTGCAATTCACGGCCGGAGTTGTCGACACCGTAGCGCTTGCACAGGGCGTCGAGGCTGTTGCGCTGCCCCGGGTGCCGCTCACGGGCCATCATCAGGGTGTCGAGGATGGTGCAGTGCTGGGTGATGTCCGCCCGCTCGTGCTGCCCCATCAAGGCGAATTCGTTGTTGATGAAACCAACGTCGAACGCCGCGTTGTGGATGATCAGCTGCGCGCCCTTGATAAAGTCGAAGAACTCATCGGCGACTTCGGCGAAACGCGGCTTGCCCACCAGGAACTCGTTGGTGATGCCGTGAACGCCGATGGCGCCCTCATCACTCTCGCGATCCGGTTGCAGGTAAACGTGGAAATGCCGCCCGGTCAGGCGCCGACCGATCAACTCGACGCAACCGATTTCAATGATCCGGTGACCGTCGGTCACCGGCATACCGGTGGTTTCGGTATCGAGTACAACAGATCTGTTGGCCATCAGTGGTCCGTTCTCAATCTGGCAAAGGGCGGGATTTTAGCATGCCCAGCCCATGGACTGTGCGCGCCCCGGTCACGCCGCTGCCGCGCACTTTTTAACAGTTATTAGCAAAGCTGCTGAGGTGGGCCGAAGGCTCGCCTGCTAGGGTGCCGCCGATCTTCCCCACGGACTTCCCCAGCCATGACGACACTCCGGCGCTACCTGCCAATCCTGCTGCTGGCCGGTCTGTTCAACAACCCCGGCCAGGCCACCAGCCTGGTGATCAGCACCGACTTGAGCATGAGCGGGCTGCTGACCAGCAGCGAAGGCACCGCCGGGATCAGCAGCTCGTTCAAGGACGACAAGATCGTCCTGCAAGCCCGCAGCGATGCCGCGGCCTTTATCGCCAGCAACGGGGCGATTCGCGGCGTACAGCTGGAGTCGGCGCTGCAGAGGATTCGCCAGGTGCTGCACAACCCGCCCTACAGCGATACCCAACTGGCTGCGGCGATCCTCACCCTGTAACGCCATCAGCCCTTGTAGCCGCGAACCTCGTCTACACCCCGGTTGGCCAACTGGTCGGCACGCTCGTTACCGTGATGGCCAGTGTGGCCACGCACCCATTTCCAGGTGACGTTGTGGCGGTTGACCTGTTCATCCAATTGCTGCCACAGGTCGGCGTTCTTCACCGGCTCCTTGGCTGCGGTCTTCCAGCCGCGCTTCTTCCAGTTGGCCATCCATTCGTTGATGCCCTTCATCACGTACTGCGAGTCGGTGACCAGCAACACGTCGCACTGGCGCTTGAGCTCTTCCAGGCCGCGAATCGCCGCCATCAGTTCCATGCGGTTATTGGTGGTGTTGGCTTCGCCGCCCCAGAGTTCCTTCTCGACCCCCTTGCACACCAACAAAGCGCCCCAGCCACCAGGGCCGGGATTGCCCTTGCAGGCACCGTCGGTAAAGATTTCTACGCTATCGCTCATCCACGCCTTCCATCAGAAAATTGCCAGTGGCCTGCCGATTGCGGTCGACAGCGCCCAGGGCCGAGGTCACTCGGCCGGTCCATATAAAAAGAAGGTTGCTGCAGGTCGTCAGGGTTCGCTGTTACGGCGATTGACCTTGGCCATGGGCAGTGGCAACAGCTTGCCCATGGGTTCGCGTCGCACCTGGCGCACCGGGCGCAGGCCGACGGCGATCTTGCGCGCCACCAGCAGGTAAAAGCCGCCGCCGGCCAGTTGCCACTGCCCGGCCTTGCGCTCCCAGCCCGCCAATCGTGCCTGCCATGCCTGCGAGGCAAGCGGCGGACGATAGCACCCGAAGCGGCGTTTCTCCAGCGCGAACCCCAGCAGGTTGAGCCAATCGCCCACCCGCGACGACGAGATGCAGCGGGCCTGGCGCAAGGCGTCATGGGCGAAGACGTGGCGCAGGCCCCAGGTGCTCCAGGGGTTGATACCGATAATCAGCAAGTGGCCACCGGGCCTTACGCTGCTCGCCGCCTCGCGCAGCAGGCCGTGGGGCGACAGGCAGAAATCCAGACCGTGTTGCAGCACCACCACATCGGCGGCATGTTCGCTCAAGGGCCAGGCCTGCTCCTCACAGACGATCTCGACCCCGGGCAACGGCGCGCCCAGGCGTACGTTGCGTTGCACCTGGGGCGCCGCCGGCGGGGTCTGCGCCGAGGGCCCGTAATGCACCAGGTAACCGCCGAAGAAACGCCCCAGCTCTTCTTCAAGCATGCGTCGCTCTTCATCCAGCAGAAACTGCCCCAGAGGACCGGACAACCAGTCCCGGGCCGCACTGATCAGGGCCAGCCAGTCGGGATCTGCCTGAGCGAAGGCTTTATCGGTCATTGCATTCTCCAACACGCCAAGAAGTTCTAAGATGCGCCATTGTTTTCCGCTTGGCGAATCCAAAGATGATACAGATCAGTGCCCTGCCCGCCTTCACCGACAACTACATCTGGTTGTTACAAGATCATCGCAGCCAGCGCTGCGCCGTCGTCGATCCCGGGGATGCGGCGCCGGTACTGGCCTGGCTGGAACAGCACCCGGACTGGAGCCTGAGCGACATCCTGGTGACCCACCATCACCACGATCATGTCGGCGGTGTCGAGCACCTGAAACAGCACAGTGGCGCCACGGTCTACGGCCCGGCACAAGAAAAGATCCCCGGACGCGACGTGGCCCTGAACGACAACGACCACGCCAACATCCTCGGCTGGGACTTCGAGGTGTTTGCCGTACCGGGCCATACCCTGGGGCATATTGCCTACTACCATCACGGCCTGCTGTTCTGTGGCGACACCCTGTTCGCCGCCGGTTGCGGGCGCCTGTTCGAAGGCACCCCAGAGCAGATGCACCATTCCCTCAGCCGCCTCGCCGCGCTGCCGGACGACACCCTGATCTACTGCACCCACGAATACACCCTGAGCAACCTGCGCTTCGCCCAGGCAGTGGAACCCACTAACCCGGACATTGCCCAGCGCCTGGAAAAGGTCGCGCAGATGCGCGAGCAAGGGCGCATGACCCTGCCATCAACCCTGGCCCTGGAAAAACTGACCAACCCGTTTTTACGTACCGGTGAAACATCCGTTAAACAAAAAGCGGACGAACGGAATGGCCAGGATAACCCGTCCCAGAGTGCGGTCTTTGCGGCCCTGAGGGCCTGGAAAGATAAGTTCTAAGCCGGCCAACTGTTGGCACAAAAATTCTGAATGGTTGACCGCACCCCGGGTGCTTTCTAGAATCGCCCGACATTTTTGCCCGGAACTTACTTCCAGCCAATGTCGTCATCTATTCGTTATTCCATCAGTTCAGACGCATTGACGCGCTTGGCCCAGGCCATCGCGGTAGCTGTGTCAGCGACTCTTGCGGGCTGCCAAAGCACCGGTCATGCCCCGCAGAGCGACGCGACACACACTCAGAATTTCAACGCCCGCATCAAGCAGAAACCCATCTGGCTGAGCAACCAGCCAAGCCCGCAAGTCCCCCAGGATGTCTGGGAACGCATGCGCCAGGGGTTCCAACTGCAAGAAGGCCAGGGCGTCAACCCGCGTATTGAACAACAGCGCCTGTGGTTCGCCAGTAACCCTTCCTTCCTGGAAAACGCCGGCGAGCGCGGCAGCCTCTATATCCACTACATCGTCGAACGTCTCGAAGAGCGCAACATGCCGCTGGAACTGGCGCTGCTGCCAGTCATCGAAAGCGCCTACAACCCGCTGGCCTATTCCCGGGCCGATGCGGTGGGACTCTGGCAGTTCGTCCCGGCCACCGGTCGCTACTTCAACCTGCGCCAGACCCGCTTCTACGATGGCCGACGCGACATCACCGCGTCGACCACCGCGGCTCTGGACTACCTGACCCGCCTGCACGACATGTTCAACGGCGACTGGCTGCTGGCACTGGCCGCCTACAACGCCGGCGAAGGCACGGTCAGCCGGGCCATTGAGCGTAACGAGAAGCTCGGCCTGCCCACCGACTACTGGAACCTGCCGCTGCCGACGGAAACCCAGGCCTATGTACCCAAGCTGCTGGCCCTGTCCCAGGTGGTGCTGGCCCCGCAAGCCTACGGCGTCAATCTCAACCCGATCGCCAACGAACCTTATTTCCAGGTGGTGGAAATCAACCAGCGCATGGACCTGTCCAAGGTCGCGGCGGTGGCCAACATTGACGAGGACGAGCTGTTCCAGCTCAACCCGGCGTTCAAGCAGCGCACCACCGTCGATGGTCCCCAGCACCTGCTGGTGCCTACGTCCAAGGCACAGCTGCTGACCACCAGCCTGTCCACCATGAAACCCGAAGAGCTGATCAGCAAGCGCTCCCTCAAGCCGGTCTTCGACCGCGACGAAGGCCGCGACTCGCTGCGGCCCAAGCGCATCTATCGGGTCAAGAACGGCGACAACCTGACCCTGATCGCCAAGGCCAACAAGGTGGATGTGCAGGACCTGCAACGCTGGAACAAGCTCAGTGGCAAGAACCTCAAGGTCGGCCAGACCCTGGTGATGCAGGACACCCGCAAGAGCGCCGGCAAGAAAACCAGCGTGGCCAGCAGCAAGCAGAAATCGACCCGCTACAAGGTCAAGCAAGGCGACTCGCTGTACATCGTGGCCAAGCGTTTCAATGTTGAAATGCAGCACCTCAAGCGCTGGAACCCGCGCGCAGCCCAGGCTCTCAAGCCGGGCCAGATGCTCACGGTCTACCTGCCGCACTGACAGGGCAACCCGGCTCGTTGTAGCGAGGCAGTGGGCTTGCGCTCCAGTGCGCAGCACCGGCAAGCCCTGAAAGCTGGGGGTATCTGAAGTCACGCGGCGCCTGGATCAAGGGGCGCTGCGCGCCCCAACGGGAACCAGCCCCCTGGCTACACCAGCCGCAGAAAAAGCGCGCTTTTTCCTGCTGATACAAGCTGTTACTGTACGGAGCACAAAGCCCAAGCCGCCTGGATCGGATCTCTGACTCGATGCGTCCCCTCCTTCTGTTCTTCATCAGTCTGGCCTTGAGCTTTCCCGCAAGCGCAACGATCACTGAAAGTCATGGTTATGCGCAGTTTGGCACGCTCAAGTACCCGGCCAAGTTCACCCACTTCGACTGGGTCAATCCCGTGGCGCCCAAAGGCGGCACCTTGCGGGTCATGGCCTTTGGCACCTTCGACACCCTCAATCCCTATACCTTCAAGGGCATCAGCCCGGTCGCCACGCCGAACTTCCTGCAGTACGGCGTCAACGAGCTCAATGAGCCGTTGATGGTGGGCACTGGCCTCTATGCGCCCTCCGGCGACGAGCCCACTTCCAGCTACGGCCTGATCGCCCGCTCCGTGGAATACAGCGAGGATCGCAGTTGGGTGGTGTTCAACCTGCGCCCCGAGGCACGCTTTCACGACGGCCAGCCGATCACCGCCTATGACGTGGCGTTTTCCTACCGCCTGCTGCTCAAGGAAGGCCACCCGCAGTACCGCACCAACCTGCAGGAGGTGCAGCGGGTGGATATCCTCGGCCCGCAACGCATCCGCTTCGTCTTCAAGCGCGCCGGCAACCCGCTGCTGATCCTGCGCCTGGGGGAGTTGCCGGTCCTGCCCCAGCACTACTGGAAAGACCGCGACTTCAAGGCCACCACCTTCACCCCGCCCCTGGGCAGTGGCCCCTATCGCATCACCCAGGTCCAGCCCGGACGCCAACTGGTGTTCGAACGGGTCAAGGACTACTGGGGCAAGGACTTGCCGGTCAAGCGCGGCTTCAACAACTTCGACCGGGTCGAGGTGGAGTTCTACCGCGACAGCGACGTCGCCTTCGAAGCCTTCAAGGCCGGCGAGTTCGACATCTATATCGAGCACCAGGCCAAGAACTGGGCCAACGGCTACAACTTCCCCGCAGTCAATCGCGGCGAGGTGATCAAGGCCCAGGTGGCGCACCAGATCCCCACCCAGACCCAGGGCCTATTCATGAACACCCGCCGCGGGACTTTCGCCGATGTGCGGGTGCGTGAGGCCCTGGGCCTGATGTTAGACTTCCAATGGACCAACCGCACCCTGTTCAGCGGCGCCTACCAGCGCGCCCTGAGCTACTACCCCAACAGTGAATTCTCCGCCACGGGCCTGCCGGTGGGGCACGAATGGCTGCTGCTCTCGCCCTACCGCGAGCAACTGCCCCCCAATCTCTTCACCCAGGCCTTCAGCCTGCCCCGCACCGAGGGCCGCGGCATCCCCCGGGAGACCCTGCGCCGCGCCCTGGGGCTACTGGCCGACGCCGGCTGGAAGCTCAACGGCCAGCGCCTGCAGAACAGCGCCGGGCAGCCGCTGCGTTTCGAGCTGATGCTGGTCAATCCCAACCTGGAGCGCATTCTCCAGCCTTATGTGGAGAACCTGGCCAGCATCGGCATCGAGGCGCGCCTGCGCACCGTGGACCGGGCGCAATACAAGCAGCGCCTGGACCAGTTCGACTACGACATGATCCTCATGACCCTCAACCAGACCCTGAGCCCGGGCCTGGAGCAATGGCAGTACTTCCACTCCAGCCAGGTTTCGGTCAAGGGCAGCAAGAACTATGCAGGCATCAACAACCCGATCGTCGATCACCTGCTGGAGCAACTGCTGGCCGCCCAGAGCCGCGACGAGCAACTGGCCGCCGGCCGCGCCCTGGACCGGGTGCTGCTGTGGCAGCACTACATGATTCCCAACTGGTACCTCAACTATCACCGACTGGCCTACCGTAACCGGTTCGCCTTGGTCACCACGCCGCCCTACAACCTGGGCCTGAACGCCTGGTGGCTGAAGTCCCTGGAGAGTCCCCAATGATGCCTCTGCGTGCCCTGCTCCTGCGCACCAGCGGCCTGTTGTTCGGCGTCATCGCCTGCTGTGCCCAGGCTGCGCCGCAACATGCCCTGACCCTGTACAACGAAGCGCCGAAATACCCGGCAAACTTCCAGCACTTCGACTTCGTCAACCCCGATGCGCCCAAGGGTGGCACCTTCCGCATGGCCGGTTTCGGCAGCTTCGACAGCCTCAACCCCTTCATCAGCAAAGGCGTGCCCGAGCAGAACATCGGCCTGATCTACGACACCCTGATGGCCCAGAGCCTGGACGAGCCCTTCACCGAGTACGGGCTGGTGGCGGGCAAGATCGAGAAAGCCCCGGACAACAGCTGGGTGCGTTTCTACCTGCGCCCGGAAGCGCGTTTCAATGACGGCCAGCCGATTCGTGCCGAGGACGTGGTGTTCAGCTTCCAGACCCTGATGAGCGCCGGCTCGCCGCTGTACCGCGGCTACTACGCCGACGTCGACCAGGTGATCGCCGAAGACCCGCTGCGGGTGCTGTTCAAGTTCAAGCACAGCAACAACCGTGAACTGCCGCTGATCCTCGGCCAGCTGACGGTCCTGCCCAAGCACTGGTGGGAAAGCCGCGACTTTGCCAAGAGCAACCTGGAAGTGCCCCTGGGCAGCGGCCCCTACCGGGTGACCGCGGTCAAGGCCGGACGCTCGATTCGCTACGAGCGGGTCAAGGACTACTGGGGCCGCGACCTGCCGGTCAACCGCGGTTTCTACAACTTCGACGTGATCACCAGCGATTACTACCGCGACAACACCGTAGCCCTGGAAGCCCTCAAGGCCGGCCAGTTCGACTACTGGCTGGAGATGAGCGCGAAGAACTGGGCCAACGCCTACAACACCCCGGCCGTGGCCCAGGGCCGCTTGATCAAGGAACAGATCGCCAACGGCAACCCCACCGGCATGCAGGGCTTTGTCTTCAACACCCGCCGGCCGATGTTCCAGGACGTGCGGGTACGCCACGCCCTGAGCCTGCTGCTGGATTTTGAATGGAGCAACAAGCAGCTGTTCAACGGCGCCTACACCCGCACCCGCAGCTACTTCGAGAACTCGGAAATGGCCGCCACCGGCCTGCCGGGCCCTGACGAGTTGGCCATCCTCGAACCCTTGCGCGGCAAGATTCCCGAGCAGGTGTTCAACGAAGCCTTTGCGCCGTCACAGTGCGACGGCAGCGGCATGATCCGCGCCCAGCAGCGCCAGGCCTACCAACTGCTGCAGGAAGCCGGCTGGCGCATCGTCGACGACAAGATGGTGGACGCCCAGGGCAAACCGGTGGTGATCGAGTTCCTCCTGGCCCAGACCGAGTTTGAGCGGGTGCTGCTGCCGTTCAAGCGCAACCTGGCCGACCTGGGCATCGACCTGGTGATCCGCCGGGTCGACGTGTCCCAGTACATCACCCGGGTGCGCTCGCGGGACTTCGACATGATCGTCGGCAGCTTTCCCCAGTCCAACTCCCCGGGCAACGAGCAGCGCGAGTTCTGGATGTCCTCCAGCGCCGACAAGCCCGGCAGCCGCAACTACATCGGCCTCAAGGACCCGGCCATCGACAGCCTGGTGGAAAGCCTGATCAACGCCGATTCGCGCGCCAGCCTGGTGGCCCACGCCCGGGCCCTGGACCGGGTCCTGCAATGGGGCTACTACGTGATCCCCAACTGGCACATCAAGACCTGGCGCGTGGCCTACTGGGACCACATCGGCCACCCGCAAGTCGCGCCCAAGTACGACATCGGCATCAACACCTGGTGGATCAAGCCCGATGCCAAGCCCGCCGTAGAACCGGCCCCGGACCAGGCGGCCGCGGCCGACAGGGAGCAATGACATGCTGGCCTATATCGTTCGCCGACTGCTGCTGATCATCCCCACCCTGCTGGGCATCCTGCTGATCAACTTCGTGATCATCCAGGCCGCCCCCGGCGGCCCGGTGGAGCAGATGATCGCCAAGCTCGAAGGCTTCGACGGCGCCACCAGCCGCATCGCCGGCGGCGGCGCCGAAGTCTCGGTGGCCGGCTCCAGCTACCGCGGCGCCCAGGGCCTGGACCCGGCGCTGATCAAGGAAATCGAGCACATGTACGGCTTCGACAAGTCGGCGCCGGAACGCCTGTGGATCATGATCAAGAACTACGCCACCCTGGATTTCGGCAACAGCTTCTTCCGTGACGCCAAGGTGGTGGACCTGATCAAGGAGAAGATGCCGGTGTCCATCTCCCTCGGGTTGTGGAGCACCTTGATCATGTACCTGGTGTCGATCCCCCTGGGGATCGCCAAGGCCACCCGCCACGGCAGCCACTTCGATGTCTGGACCAGCTCGGCGATCATCGTCGGCTACGCGATCCCGGCCTTCCTGTTCGCCATCCTGCTGATCGTGGTGTTCGCCGGCGGCAGCTATTTCAACTGGTTCCCGTTGCGCGGCCTGACCTCCAACGACTTCGACCAGCTGAGCTGGGGGCGCAAGATCCTCGATTACTTCTGGCACCTGGCGCTGCCGGTCACCGCCCTGGTGATCGGCCACTTCGCCACCATGACCCTGCTGACCAAGAACAGCTTCCTCGACGAGATCAACAAGCAGTACGTGGTCACCGCCAAGGCCAAGGGCCTGACCCAGCGCCGGGTGCTCTACGGCCACGTGTTCCGCAACGCCATGCTGCTGGTGATCGCCGGCTTCCCCTCGGCCTTCATCGGCATCTTCTTCACCGGCTCCCTGCTGGTGGAGGTGATTTTCTCCCTCGACGGCCTGGGCCTGATGAGCTTCGAGGCGGCGATCAACCGCGACTACCCGGTGGTGTTCGGCACCCTGTTCATCTTCACCCTGCTGGGGCTGGTGGTGAAACTGATCGGCGACCTGACCTACACCCTGGTCGACCCACGCATCGACTTCGACAGCCGGGAGCATTGAGATGAACCTGTCCCCCCTCAATCGCCGGCGCTTCGAACGCTTCAAGGCCAACAAGCGCGGCTGGTGGTCGCTGTGGCTGTTTTTGGTGCTGTTCATCCTCAGCCTGGGCGCCGAGCTGATCGCCAACGACAAGCCGCTGGTGGTGCACTACGAAGGCGGCTGGTACTTCCCGGCCCTCAAGCGCTACCCGGAAACCACCTTCGGCGGCGAATTCCCCCTGGAAGCCAACTACAAGAGCCCGTACATCCGCGAGCTTTTGGCACAGAAGGACGCCTGGGTGCTCTGGGCACCGATCCCCTACAGCTACCAGAGCATCAACTACGACCTGCGGGTGCCGGCCCCGGCGCCGCCTTCGGCGGACAACCTGCTGGGCACCGACGACCAGGGCCGCGATGTGCTGGCCCGGGTCATCTACGGCTTTCGCATCTCGGTGCTGTTCGCCCTGACCCTGACCATCCTGAGTTCCATCATCGGGGTCATCGCCGGCGCCCTGCAGGGCTTCTACGGCGGCTGGGTGGACCTGGCCGGGCAGCGCTTCCTGGAAATCTGGTCCGGGCTGCCGGTGCTCTACCTGCTGATCATCCTCGCCAGTTTCGTGCAACCGAACTTCTGGTGGCTGCTGGGGATCATGCTGCTGTTTTCCTGGATGAGCCTGGTGGACGTGGTGCGCGCCGAGTTCCTGCGCGGGCGCAACCTGGAATACGTGCGCGCGGCCCGGGCCCTGGGCATGCAGAACGGCGCCATCATGTTCCGCCACATCCTGCCCAACGCCATGGTCTCCACCATGACCTTCATGCCCTTCATCCTCACCGGGGCCATCGGCACCCTCACCGCCCTGGACTTCCTCGGCTTCGGCCTGCCGCCGGGGGCGCCGTCCCTGGGCGAGCTGGTGGCCCAGGGCAAGTCCAACCTGCAGGCGCCGTGGCTGGGCATCAGTGCCTTTGCCGTGCTGGCGATCATGCTCAGCCTGCTGGTGTTTATCGGCGAATCCGCCCGCGATGCCTTCGACCCGAGGAAATGACATGACCCAGGACACTCTGATCGAAGTCCGCGACCTGGCGGTGGAATTCGTCGCCGGCGCCCAGTGCCAGCGCGTGGTGGAAGGCATCAGCTTCGACATCAAGCGCGGCGAAACCCTGGCCCTGGTAGGGGAAAGCGGCTCCGGCAAATCGGTGACCGCCCACTCGATCCTGCGCCTGTTGCCCTACCCCCTGGCCCAGCACCCGTCCGGCAGCATCCAGTACGCCGGGCACGACCTGCTGACCCTGAAGGAAAAGACCATTCGCCACATTCGCGGCAACCGCATCGCCATGATCTTCCAGGAGCCCATGACGTCGCTGAACCCGCTGCACAGCATCGAGAAGCAGATCAACGAGGTGCTGGGCATCCACAAAGGCCTGACCGGCAAGGTCGCCAGCAGGCGCACCCTGGAACTGCTGGAACTGGTGGGCATTCCCGAGCCGCACAAGCGCCTCAAGGCCCTGCCCCACGAACTGTCCGGCGGCCAGCGGCAACGGGTGATGATCGCCATGGCCCTGGCCAACGAGCCGGAGCTGCTGATCGCCGACGAGCCGACCACCGCCCTGGACGTCACCGTGCAGTTGAAGATCCTCGAACTGCTCAAGGAACTGCAGGCGCGCCTGGGCATGGCCTTGCTGCTGATCAGCCACGATCTGAACCTGGTGCGGCGCATTGCCCATCGGGTCTGTGTCATGCAGAAAGGCCGCATCGTCGAGCAGGCGTCCTGCGAGGAGCTGTTCCGCGCGCCGCAGCACCCCTACACCCGGGAACTGCTGGCCGCGGAGCCCAGCGGCTTGCCGGCAAGCAATGAAGTCGGCCCGCCGTTGCTGCAAGTGGACAACCTCAAGGTCTGGTTCCCGATCAAGAAGGGCCTGCTGCGCCGCACCGTGGATCACGTCAAGGCGGTGGACGGCATCCACTTCAGCCTGCCCCAGGGCCAGACCCTGGGCATCGTCGGCGAGAGCGGCTCGGGCAAGTCGACCCTGGGCCTGGCGATCCTGCGCCTGATCGCCAGCCAGGGCGGCATTCGTTTCGAAGGCCAGCAGCTCGACGCCCTGAGCCAGCAACAGGTACGGCCGCTGCGGCGGGAAATGCAGGTGGTGTTCCAGGACCCCTTCGGCAGCCTAAGCCCGCGCATGAGCGTGAGCCAGATCGTGGGCGAAGGCTTGCGCATCCACAAGATCGGCAGCGAACAGGAGCAGGAACAGGCGATCATCGAAGCGCTCAAGGAAGTGGGCCTGGACCCGGACACCCGGCACCGCTACCCCCACGAATTCTCCGGTGGCCAGCGTCAGCGCATCGCCATCGCCCGGGCCCTGGTGCTCAAGCCGCGGCTGATCCTGCTGGACGAGCCGACCTCGGCCCTGGACCGCACCGTGCAGCGCCAGGTAGTGGAGCTGCTGCGCAACCTGCAACGCAAGTACAACCTGACCTACCTGTTCATCAGCCACGACCTGGCAGTGGTCAAGGCCCTGAGCCACCAGTTGATGGTGATCAAGCACGGCCAGGTGGTGGAACAAGGGGACGCCCAGGCAATCTTCGGCGCCCCGCAACACCCTTACACACAGCAACTGCTGGAAGCCGCCTTCCTGGCTCCGGCACACACCCAATAACCTGCAACAGGAGTAGCCACTTATGGGTTTTCTCGCTGGGAAGCGTGTCCTGATCGTCGGTGTCGCCAGCAAGCTGTCGATCGCCTCCGGCATTGCCGCCGCCATGCACCGTGAAGGCGCCGAGCTGGCATTCACCTATCAGAACGAAAAACTCAAGGGCCGGGTCGAGGAGTTCGCCGCCGGCTGGGGCTCCAGCGCCGAGCTGTGTTTTCCCTGTGATGTGGCCAGCGACGAGCAGATCGCCCAGGTCTTCAGCGAGCTGGGCAAGCACTGGGACGGCCTGGACTGCATCGTCCATTCCGTGGGCTTCGCCCCCGGCGATCAGCTCGAAGGCGACTTCACCGACGCCACCACCCGCGAAGGCTTTCGCATCGCCCACGACATCAGCGCCTACAGCTTCGTGGCCCTGGCCAAGGCCGGTCGCGAGCTGATGAAGGGCCGCAACGGCAGCCTGTTGACCCTGTCCTACCTGGGCGCCGAGCGCACCATGCCCAACTACAACGTGATGGGCATGGCCAAGGCCTCGCTGGAAGCCGGCGTGCGCTACCTGGCCGGTTCCCTGGGCCCGGAAGGCACCCGGGTCAACGCGGTCTCCGCCGGGCCGATCCGCACCCTGGCCGCCTCGGGCATCAAGAACTTCCGCAAGATGCTGGCGGCCAACGAAGCCCAGACCCCGCTGCGGCGCAACGTCACCATCGAGGAAGTCGGCAACGCCGGGGCCTTCCTCTGCTCGGACCTGGCCTCGGGCATCAGCGGCGAGATCATGTACGTCGACGGCGGCTTCAACACCACCGCCATGGGCAACCTCGACGAATGACTCCCGGCTGTGGCGAGGGCCCTCAGGCCCTCGTCGCAGCGCCGCGACACCGGCTGAACACCGATCCAGGCTCACCGGCCGCAGTGCAGATAGCTGCCCCTCACGGATGCCCGATGCAAAGAACCCCATGGAAAACCCGGCCGTCTGCTCGCCCGCTGAAACCGCCCGGCATCAAGCTGCCGTGCCTGCTGCTGGTGATCTTTCTCGCCGGCTGCGACAAGCCTCAAGACACCCAGCCCAATCGCCTGACCGACACAGTCGCCAGCCTGCACATCCCGTTGGCCGCAACGGTTGACGAGGTCATTGCAAACAGCCCGGTACGCTTTGGCGCCGACTGCCTGGAGGCGGTCGACATGTGCTGGTATGAAGCCGATCGCCAAGGCGCGCTCCTTGACCTGAGCCTTTCCCAGCCCGAGGGCACGCTGGAGCTGGATCAGGTGTCCGGACTGAGCATGACCGTGGATGGCCAGGTCTCGAACCACATCCAGGCATTGAACATCGACCTGCGCGGCCTGCCGGACAACAGCACGCACAAGCAGAACAAGGACCTGATCTATCGCCTCATCGAGAACTTGAAGAGCGCCGGCTGGCAAACCTACTACTTCCCTTCAGACCCGCGGATACCCGGCGAGCAATGGCACAAGCTCGACGGGCAGGAGAGCCTCCTGGGCATGACCCCGCTCAGCCATCCCCTGTTCGATGCCAAGCGTGAAATGAGCCTGGAAGAATGGCTCGCCGTCGGCACCTTCTATGACTGGTATCTCTATCAGGGCAACTTCATCGCCCATGTCCGGGCCCTGCGCTACGACTCGAAAAGCGCGCCCCTGGAAACCGCTGTCTACCTGATCAGCGTCAACCTGATGTCCCTGGACAGGTTCTGGGCGAGTCATTTTGCCGAGCACCAGCGAGCACACTGGAAAACCCTGCTCCCGGCTCAATTGCAAGCCCTGCAGCAGCGGCGCTCGCAAGCGGAAACCCGCGCCAGGGCCGCCGGGGTGACCCTCGAGGAAGGCTATGCGCCACCGGCCATCGAGCGCGGGCCGTAGCGGCCGGCCAGCGCCTTGGGTTGCAGCCCCGCTCCACGCCGCGGGCCTTGCCGGCAGCAGATTCAGTGGCTGCGCTTGCCGGCCTGCTTGTGCAGGTACATGGCCTGGTCGGCATCGGCCAGCAGCGCTTCGATACCGGCGTGGCGCTCGGGGTCGTATTCGATCTGGCCGACGCTGAAGCGGATGTCGTAGCCGCGTTTCAGGGAAGCGTTGCGCTCATCGAGGATCTCCCGCAGGCGCGCCATGATCGCCGACGTTTCGACACTGCTGGCCCCCGTCAGCAGGGCCACGAACTCATCGCCACCCAGGCGGCCGATCACATCACTCTCGCGAAAGGCAATGCGCAGCACATCGGCAAAGGTCTTCAAGGCCCCGTCCCCTTCGGCATGACCGTAGCTGTCGTTGATCAGCTTGAACTCGTTGAGATCGAAAAACAGCAGGGTCGCCGACTTGTCCAGACGCGTGCACGCCGCCAGGGCATGCCGGGCCAGGGCTTCGAAGCCGCGCCGATTGGACAGCAGGGTCATCTCGTCCATGCTGGCCATCTGCACGGCCGCCAGCTCCTGCTCGGCCATGCGGGCCAGGTCTCGCAGCAGGGCTCGCTCTTCGTCGTCCAGGTCCCGGGGCCGGGTATCGATCAGGCACAGGGTGCCCAGCTTGCTGCCATTGGGCACGCTCAGGGGACAACCGGCGTAGAAGCGGATCCGCGGTTCGCCGGTGACCAGTGGGTTGTCCTGGAAACGTTCGTCGCACTCGGCGTCGCGGACCATGAAGATCTGGTCATCCAGGATCGCGTGGCCGCAAAACGAAATGTCCCGGGAGGTCTGGCTGGCCTCCAGCCCCGCGGCGGACTTGAACCACTGACGGTCGCCGTCCACCAGGCTGATCAGGGCAATGGGCACATTGAACAGGCGCTTGGCCAGCCGGGTCACCCGGTCGAAACGCTCCTCCGGCAAGGTGTCGAGCACATTCAGTTCGCGCAGGGTCTGGACTCGCCGGGCCTCATCACTGGGTTTGCGGGGATACAACATCGCGGACTCCATTCGCGGCTAAGACCGCAAGCGTAGTCCAGTTTCACCGCCAGCCCCTGGCGAGGCGGCTGGCGGTCCTCGATCGCGGCCTGTCACAGCCGCGCAGTCAACAGAATCCGCGCGTAGCCGCCGACGAACAGGGCAAAGGCCAAGGCGCCCAGCAGCGCCGAAATTCCCAGGCCCAGGGCACTGAATGGCACCAGCAGCACCCGGCATAGGGCCGCCAGGAACAGCAAGGCAAAGGCCCCGACCATGGCCCGGGTCACCTGCAGCGGCCGGCCGCTATGGCCCAGGCTGACCCGGGCGATCATGCCCAGCACCAGCCCGCCGAGGCCGCCTAGCGCCAGGGCGTGGGTCACCAGACTCTGCGACGACAGACCGCCCAGGTGCCACAGCGCCATGCCCAGGGTGGCCAGCGCTAGCCACAGGTAGCCCAGGTACAGCGACCACAGCAGCGGCAGCCGCCACAGCCCCGGCTGGTGCCAGTGCCACAGGCGCCACAGATGCAGGACTGCCAGCACTGCGAACAACGCTGCCAGCCAGGGCCGTGGCGCGTCACCACCGCCCAGGGCCATGGAGATTGCCGCCAGCAGGCTGCCCAGCAGCAACACCCGGGTGGGCCAGGGCGAAGCCGGTGGCGCCGGCGGCCGATTGAGCCCGCGCTGGATGAAGAACGGAATGACCCGACCGCCGATCACCGTCATCAGGGCCGCCACCAGCCACAGCGCCCCCAGCTCGCCGTGGCGCTGCCAGAGCTCCTGCGCCGCCAGCAGGCCCAGCAGGGTCTGCCCCTGAAACAGCGTCAACAGGCCCAGGATCAGCACCATGGGGTAGTTGTCGCGCTTGCCCGCACGCCACAGCTCATGCCCCACCACCGCAGCCAGCGCCGGCATGAAGGCCAGTTGCAGCACCAGGAACAACGGCAGCGGCAGCGCCAGCCACCAGGCCAGCCGCGCCAGCAGCCAGAGCAGCCACAACAGGATCAACGGCGTGCGACTCAGTGCCGGGCGCCCGGTCCAGTTGGCCACCGCCGTCAGCAGAAACCCGGCGATGATCGCCACGGCGAAGCCGAACAGCATCTCGTGCCGATGCCACGCCAGCATACCGCCCAGCGGCTGGCGGCCGCTCCAGCCGCCGTGCAGCCACAGGCCCCAGCCCAGCAGGGCGAGGCAGGCAAACGCCGCTCCGGCGAGGAAAAACGGCCGGAAGCCCAGGCTCCACAGCGGCTGCGCGGCCCATTGCCGCCAACGTTCAGGCAGCGACACAGGCATCCCTCCCCTGGCTCGGGACAGGCAACGGCGAATTGCAGCGACGAATCATGCGCGGAACTCCTTGGCCAATCAGCGATGCATCAGCCCATCAGGTTTCATGCCAAGACCGCCGCCCGGTAAAACCGCGGCCGCCAGCCGTACCGAGTCTTTATGACCCGAAAAAAATCAGGTCATAACGACCACGCAACAGGTCAATCCGACTCGGTTTTGCGGGCTGCGTTTTTCCGCCCAAGGGCGTAGATTGGCAGCCCTTGCCATCCCCCTACGCCACAAGGATGTCCCCGGTGCCCTCCCGTCCCAGCGCCCCGTCCGAAAAAAGCCTGTCGCGCCTGTTGCTGGAACTGCTCTGGCAGTTGAGCGCCCTGCTGATCCCTATCTTCCTGGTCACCGTGCTGCCGCCGCCCCTGGCCCTGGCCGTGGTGCTGGGCTGCGCCGCCGGCATGGTCCTGGCGGCTCGCCTGGGCTGGCCCCGCACCGGCCGCGCCATGGCCCGGCTGATGATCAGCGCGGTGTTCGGCCTGGGCTTCAGCCTGGGGCGGGCATTGCCGGCGTACTGGGACATCGCCGCGGCCTTCGCCAGCATCCTGGTTGGCATGGGCACCATCAGCCACCTGGAGCGCCGCCTGGGCCTGGTCCAGGCCCCCGCGGCCAGCACCAGCGCCTGGGGCGGCAGCGAACCGCAGAGCACCCCGGAAGGCCTGCCGATCCGGGTGTTCAACCAGGGCGAGATCGCCATGGGCGGCCCCACCTATTGCGACTACCTGTTTCCGGACGGCGTGTTGCTGCAAGGACTGGGGTCGTCGGCGCGCTTCTCCAGCGACGGACGCTACTTCGCGGCGCCCTTGCCATCGCGGCAACGCTGGGGCCTGGCGATCCTCGATCGCTCGCTGCGTCGGCTGTACCGCTGCGACCACAGCGAATTCTGGGAGCTGGACGCCTTCAGCGAAGAGCGCCTGAGCGGGCGGCACAGTCCCCTGGTGGACAACGGCTCGCGCCACGCCAGCCTGGCCACGCTGCTGGAGGGCGCCGAAGCGATCGACCTGCTGGCGGTGGCCGATCTGTGGCTGGAGCCCGGTGCCTGGGTCGACAGCCTGGCCCGGCAGAGCTTCGAGGAACAGTCCCCGGACGGGCGTCACCGGCTCCAGGCGCGGATGCTTCTGCCCAGTTGCTTGCGAGACTTGCCCCAACCCCTGGAACCCCTGCGGGCACCGCCTTACCAACTGAGCCTGGACGGCCAGCCCACTGGCCTGCTGATCGGCGCCGACAGCCCCCGCTGCTGGAGCCGCGACAGCCGCTCCCTGGCCTGCAGCGCCCGCGAGGAACAACAACCCGATCTGGCCGCGACCTGGCTGTGGCAGGCAGACCACGGCTGGCGCCCGCTGCCGGCGCCCTGGGTCGCCAGCCCGGCGGAACCCTCCTTTTACCCCGGCCCCCTGCTGGAGCTGGACAGCCACTACCTGCGTCACGCGGCCTACCTGGACTGCGCCGAAGCCGACCGGGGCCGCTACGGCTATCGCCTGCACAGCATCCACAGCGACACCGAGACCGGCGTCGGCCACGACCCCGAAGGTTGCCTGCAGGCCGCGCCGCTGCCCCTGGTGCGGACCCGAGTGCGCCAGCCCCTGGACCGCGGCGGCCAGCGCGGTGACAGCCAGATCGAGTCGGAGCCGCTGCTGGACGGCCAGCGGGCGCTGTTCAGCTGGCTGGCCGACGATGAACGCGGCCTGGGCGCCTACGCCTGCCGGATCGGCGACTGGCAACTGCCCGGGCACTGGCGGCTGGACCATCGGGTTTCCGACTGCCGGCGCTACCTGGCCCTGCTGCCTGTTGCCCGGCTTCCCCTGGTCAGCGACCGGGCAGTGGTGGCCGACCTGCAACAGCGACGCCTGCTGCACAGCCCGCCGCTGCTGGCGGCGCGCCTGCTGGACCTGCGCCATGGCCAGTTGGGCCTGGCGGTGATCGTCGGCCGCCTCGACCAGGACCTGCCAAGCAGCCCCCTGCAACGCTTCAATCAGCCCGCGCCGGCTCCCGACGACGCTGCCGCGTTCTGCGCCGAGCAAGACGGCTCCCAGCTGTGCTACCAACGCCAGCGCTTGCAGATCACCGAGCAGCAGCTGCTGCCGCTGGCCGACTGGCGCCTGGTGGACCGGCCCCAGGCCGCGGTGGCTGAAGGCGACTTCATCCAGCCGGCCCCCGACGGCCGGGATGCCGCGTGGCTGTTCGGCAGCGAAACCGAATACGCCGACAGCTGGCTGCGGGAAGGCAGCCCGCGCCTGGGCGGCCACTTGCTCACCGCCAGCGGCTGCGCCCTGACGGACCTGGCACCGTCGCTGATCTGGTCCGCCGATGGCCGTTACCTGGCCCTGACCCGACTGCGCCTCGACGTCGAGGACGGCCACCGCGCCTGGCAGCTGTTGCTGCTGGACGTGCACCAGCGCAGCCTGCGCATCGCACCGCAATGGCTGCGCCACCGGCCGCTGTTGCGGCACTTCGACCACCAGGACCTGGAGTTGCGCCTGTTCGAACGGGATTGGCAGGCCGCGGACGACGCCGATCCGGGCCGCAGCCTGCGCCTGCCCCTGGCCGAGCTGCTCGCCCTGCCCGCCCAGGCCCTGGAGCCCCATCAGGGCCTGTGGCTGCTCGCCGCCGACGCGCACCTGGCCGGCGCCTGGCAGGCCCTGGCGCGCCCGGAACATCCGGCGTTTGGTCCCGCAGCCTGAAGCGGCGTCTCAATCCTCGCGGGCGGCCAGGGCACTGCGCGCCCGCTGGCTGACAAAACCGGGGATCTGCTCCCCGGGCAGGGACTTGCTGTAGTACCAGCCCTGGATGATCAGCTCCGAGCTCGATTGCAGGAAGTCCAGTTGCTCCCGGGTTTCCACCCCTTCCACCACCACCTTGAGCTTGAGCGTCTCGCAAAAGCGCAGCAGACCGTTGAGCACCTGGGCACCCTTGGGCTCGCGCTGGGCCAGGACGAAGCTGCGGTCGATCTTGATCCCGTCCACCGGAAACTGGTGCAGGTAGCTCAAGGCCGAGAAGCCGGTGCCGAAGTCGTCGATATAGACCCGCGCGCCCAGGGCATGCAATTTGCCGATCCATTGCTGGGTCAGCAGCGCATCCCCCACCAGAGCGTCCTCGGTGATCTCCACCGACACCTGGCCATGGGCCCGGGCCAGAATCTCCAGCAGGCGACGGCCATGTTCCGCCGAGGCCAGGGTGGCGCTGGAGATATTGATGGTGATGGGCAACTCGAACCCGATCTTGCTCCAGGCCAGGTGCTGGCGCACCGCCTGGGACGCCACCCAGAAATCCACCTCGGGCATCAGCCCGGCCTGCCCCAGCCATTGCAGCAGCTCCCAGGGCGACTTGACCTGCCCCTGGGCATCCCGGGCACGGATCAGCGCCTCGCACCCCGTACACAGACCACTGCCCTTGGCCACCTGGGGCTGATACTCCAGGTGGAAGTCGTAGCCGCTCAACTGCTGGATCCGCGCCAATTGCAAGGACTGCTGGGCCGCCTGTTTGTAGGCCGCCACCATCGGGTCCAGCTCCAACAGCCGGCCCCGCTCCTCAAGGCTATGGAAGGTGGCGTCGAAGGCCTTCAGGTACACCTGCTCGCTGCCTTCGCCCTGGCGCTGGATGCTGCGCACATAAGGCGTGTAGATCAGCGTACCGACGCCCAGCAGCACCAGTTGCAGGAGCACCGCGCCCCAATCGCCCTGGGTACTCAGGTAGGCATTGAGCAGCACCGGTGAGGTAAAGGGCACGCTGACCAGCGCCGGGCTCACCCAGCCCTGCTGCACCACCAGCAGGGCCAGGCAGGCATTGACCATGGGCACCAGCATGAAGGGCACCAGCAGGCGCGGGTTGAGAATGATCGGCAGGCCGAACAGCAGCAGTTCGTTGACGTTGAACAGCGACAGCGCCAGGCTCGCCAGCGCCAGCAGGCGCATGGAACGGCTCTTGGAAAAACCGAGGATCGCCAGCACCAGGGCCAGGGAGCCGCCGGAACCGCCGATGAAGGCGAAACAGCCCAGCAAGCCACTGTTGAGGGCATAGCGCAGGGGCTGCCCGGCAGCGTGATCGGCGGCATTGAGGGCCACCGCCTGATCCATCACCTCCATCAACGGCTGCATGGCGTAGGTGCCGTGAATGCCGAAGAACCACAGCAGGGAGTTGGTCGTGGTCAAAAGGATCGCGTTGAAGTAGGGATAGTCCAGGCTGTCGATGTCGATCGGGCCTTGCACGTAGGCAAAGTCGTGGACCTGCAACAGCGACTGCAGCACCGCCACCAGCACCAGGGACGTCAGCACCCCCGGCAGCACCATATTGATGGTGCCCTTGAGGTTGTGCCCCACCAGCCCCTCGTCCACCAGCCGTGTCCAGCGTCGGCGATGCAGCCAGGCCATGACCGGGACATTGACCAGAGGCGAGGCAATGGCAATGAACAGCACGAAGGTCGCCGACGCCAGCGGATAGTCCCGCAGCAGATAGATGGCGATCACCACATGGGACAGACAGAGAAAGGCCACCGGCAGTTGGGGCAAGCGGTACTGGATCGCCAGCATGTAGCCGATGGACGCCGCCACCAGCAAGGGGATGATCGAACTGATGCGCTTGTGCAGCCCGGCCAGCAAGTCCACCAGGGTACTGGGAGCCCCCAGGGCCTGGGCGCATTGGGCCAGTATCAGGAATACCGCCGAAACCAGCAGACAGGGCAACAGCCAGAGCAGCCCCTCACGTATCGAACGCAAGGACTCGGCGCCCGCCAGGAGCGCCAGGCGGTGGGTGAAAAACAGCTTGAACCTCGGTTGCCGCATCAACCTCTCCCCTCTGCCACTGCATGCCCGCCCCCCCGCAGACGGCCCCCGCCACGACCGCCCGGCGTCTGGCGGCGCCGTGGGGCAAACAGGGGGTGCAGGCGAAGATACCACTGTAGAAACCCTGGTCGGCAAGCACTCGCTGGCACTGCCTTGAGTGTTTTATCGCCCCGGCGGCGCCAGACTTGACCCCGACGCCGCGCCTCAGGCCGGGCTGCCCCCCGGCACAACGGCGAATCAATATCATTTGCAGCGTATCAGGGGTTTTGCTTTAATCGCGAGCAATTCCCATTTGCAACGCCACCCGCCACCGGACCACGCCCTTGCCTTCCATGCCGCCCGCCAGCCCCGCACTGGTCCACAACCTCTATGACGCCCATCACCCCTGGCTCTATGAACTGTTGCGGCGCCGCCTGAACCACGCCTGGGATGCCGCCGATCTGGCCCACGAAATCTTCGTCCGGGTACTCAAGCGCCCGCCGCAGCTGGACGGCGAGGTGCAGCAGCGCTCCTACCTGGCCACCATCGCCCGGGGCCTGTGCATCGATCACTGGCGCCGCCGCCAGCTGGAACAGGCCTGGCTGCAGGCCCTGGCGGCGCGGCCCCAGGCGCTGCAACCGTCCCCGGAGCAACGGGCGATCATCGTCGAGACCCTCTATGAAGTGGACGCCATGCTCGGCCGCCTGCCGCAACGGGTGCGCGAGGCCTTTCTCCTGGCGCAGTTGCATGGCCGTCCCTACAAGGCCATTGCCGAAGAACTGGGGGTCTCGGAGCGCATGGTGAAGAAATACCTGGCCCAGGCCCTGGTGCATTGCGCGCTGCTGGAGGCCGAACTCGACGGCCTGCTGATCGAGTAGAGCCCCATGAGCGAACACGGCGCCCAGCGCTTGAGCCATGCCAGCCTGCAACAGGCCGCCCATTGGTACGTGCAACTCCAGGACGAAGCCGTCAGCGACGAACAACGCCGCCATTGGCAGGCCTGGCTCGAACAGCACCCGGAACACCGTCGGGCCTGGGGCTACGTCGAGCGGGTCAGCCAGTGCCTGCTGCCGCTGCAGGAGGCCGGCGCCCAGCAAGCCGCCGGCCAGGCCCTGCGCGGTGGCCGGCGGGCGCCACTGGGGCGGCGCCAGGTGCTCGGCGCCTTGCTGTTGCTCGGCCTGGGCTGGGGCACCTGGCGCGGTACGCCGCTGCCCCAGGCTCTGGGTCGCTGGCGAGCCGACTACGCCACCGGCACCGGGGAGATCCGCGAGGTCCGGCTCAGCGACGGCACCCACCTCTGGCTCAGTGCCCTGAGCGCGCTGGATGTGCGCTACAGCGCCCGGGAGCGACTGTTGCACCTGCACCAGGGCGAAATCCTCATCGACACCGCCAGGGATCCGCAGCGACCGCTGCGGGTGGACACCGAACACGGACGGCTGCAGGCCTTGGGCACGCGCTTCAGCGTGCGCCGGGAGGGCGCCCGCACCCTGCTCAACGTCTACGCCGGCGCGGTGCAAGTGCACAGCGCCAAGAGCGGCCGGCAGCAGCGGGTCGATGCCGGCCAGCAGCTGGCCTTCGACGCCGTCGCGCTGGGTCCGCTGCAAGGCGCCAGCGCCGCTCGCGAAGCCTGGAGTCGCGGGCTGCTGCTGGCCGACAACCTGCCCCTGGCGCAACTGCTCGAAGAGTTGGGGCGCTATCGCCCGGGGCATCTGGGCTGCGACCCGGCCCTGGGTCGCTTGCCGGTCATGGGCG
Source organism: Pseudomonas protegens (assembly GCF_003363755.1). Lineage (GTDB taxonomy): Bacteria > Pseudomonadota > Gammaproteobacteria > Pseudomonadales > Pseudomonadaceae > Aquipseudomonas > Aquipseudomonas danubii. The sequence continues at coordinate 6,545,323 of NZ_CP031396.1, read as the reverse complement.
CCTTCCCCTTGCACGATTCCGACCAGGCCCTGGCCCTGCTGGAAGCCGCCCTGCCGGTGCGGGTCCAGCGCCTGACTGCCTGGTGGGTGACCCTTGAACCTCGGGCCTGAACCCCGCGCCTGAACATCCGGCGAACATTTTTTTAAGGTTGCGGTTCCCTTTTGCCTGTCTGGTTCGGTTAACCGGGTAACAGCACTCACATTGCCGATCCACAAGGGAACTCCATGCCAACCCCCAACCGTCCCCGCTTGCGCCCATCCCTGCGTCCCCTGACCCTGTGCAGCGCCCTGCTGTGCCTGCCCGCCCCCTGGGCCCAGGCCACCGAAAACCCCGCCAGCCAGCAGGCGGACAGCCAGCGCCAGAGCTACGACATCGGCCCCGGCCCACTGGTCAGCGTGCTCAATCGCTTCGCCGAACAGAGCGCGGTCTTTGTCGCCGGGCACAACGACCTCGCCGCCGGCAAGCAGAGCCCGGGGCTGCGGGGCCGCTACAGCGTCGAACAAGCCCTGCAGCAGCTGCTCAAGGACAGCGGCCTGCAAGCCCAGGCCGTCAGCGGCGGGTATGTGCTGCAAGCGCTGCCGACCGCCAGCGGCCCGTTGCAGCTGGGCACCACCCAGGTGTCCGCCCAGGGCCTGGGCAGCGTCACCGAGGACAGCCGCAGCTACACCACCGGGGCCAGCGCCTCGGCCACCGGCCTCAACCTGTCACTGCGGGAAACCCCGCAATCGGTGACGGTGATCACCCGCCAGCAACTGGACGACCAGGGCAGCAACAGCATCGCCGATGCCCTGCGCCGGGCCCCGGGGGTCAGCGTGCAGAACTACGACAGCGAACGCTGGGAGTTTTCCAGCCGCGGCCTGCCGATCACCAACTTCCAGTACGACGGGGTCAACGTCACCTACGACGGGGTCTACGACTACGGCACCACAAGCACCGACATGGCGACCTTCGACCGGGTGGAAATCATCAAGGGCGCCACCGGCCTGATGACCGGCTCCGGCGACCCCTCGGCCACCGTCAACCTGATCCGCAAGCGGCCGACCAAGGACTTCAAGGCCTCGGTCACCGGCACCCTCGGCTCCTGGGACAACTACCGCAGCGAAGGCGATATCTCCGGACCACTGACCGAGACCGGCAACCTGCGCGGGCGCTTCGTCGGCGTCTACCAGGACCGCAGCTCGTACCTGGACCACTACCAGAACAGCAAGGACATCGCCTACGGCGTGCTGGAGGCCGACCTGACCCCCGACACCCTGCTGACGGTGGGCCTGGACCAGCAGAACACCCGTTCCCGAGGCGCCACCTGGACCGGCTTCCCGATGTACTTCAGCAACGGCTCGCGCACACACTTTTCCCGCTCGTTCAACCCGGCCACCGACTGGAGCCGTCGCGACTTCAAGAACCAGACCCTGTTCACCTCCCTGGAACAGCAACTGGCCCATGACTGGACCCTCAAGGTCAGCTACGACCACCTGCGCCGCGAGCACGACACCCTGCTGGGCTCGGCCAGCGGCGGCAACCCGGACCAGGCCAGCGGCGACGGCATGTTCATGTACATGGGCAAGTTCAAGGGCGAGCAGACCCAGGACAACCTCGACATCAACCTGCACGGCCCCTTCGCCCTGCTGGGCCGCGAACACGAGCTGATCGCCGGCTTCATGCTGATGAACGCCAAGCAGGACATCCCGGTCCACGGTTCGGTGTACCCGCCGGTGGGCGGCAGCATCTATCAGTGGCGCGGCGAATTCGCCAAGCCGGACATCCAGCAGATCGGCGACAACGACATCCTCCAGCGCCAGACCGGTGCCTACCTGGCCACCCGGCTCAAGCCCAGCGACGACCTGGCGGTGATCCTCGGCACCCGGGTCAGCGACTTCAAGGGCATCGACAACACCCGCTACTTCGAGCCCGGCCGCGCCGACGCGCGCCAGCGCTACCAGCAGACCGGAGTGGTCACGCCCTATGCCGGGCTGGTCTATGACCTCAACGACCGCTACTCGCTGTACACCAGCTACACCAGCATCTATCAGCCGCAAATGAGCAAGGACGCCGACGGCAGGATCCTCGACCCTGTGCAGGGCGACAGCTACGAAGCCGGGATCAAGGCCGAATACCTGGACGGCCGGGTCAATGCCAGCTTCGCGGTGTTTCATGTGCAGCAGGACAATGTCGCGCAACTGGTGGACGGCTGGGGCACCGACGCCGTCTACCGCCCGACCAAGGGCGCGACCACCAAGGGCTTCGAGGTCGAGGTGGCCGGCGAGCTGCTGGACGGCTGGAACCTGTCCGCCGGCTACAGCTACAACCACACCCGCGACGCCAATCACGACTACGTCTACGGCTCGGTCCTGCAAACCACCGAGCCGCAGCAGGTGGCGCGGCTGTTCAGCAGCTACCGCCTGCCCGGCGCCTGGGACCGCCTGACCCTGGGCGGCGGGGTCAACTGGCAGAGCCAATTCTTCGGCAAGGTCTACCAGCCCGACCCGAGCGACGCGGTCAACGGCGGGCATGACTCGCGCATCACCCAGGACGGCTACTTCCTGGTGGACGCCATGGCCCGCTACCAGTTCAGCCAGCACCTGAGCTCGACCCTGAACGTGAAGAACCTCTTCGACAAGCAGTACTACACCGGCATCGGCAACTTCGGCACCGGTTTCTACGGCGAGCCACGCAGCCTGCAACTGGCGACCCGCTGGGACTTCTGAGCGCGCCGATTCACGGTCGCACTGCGCGGCAGCGGGTTGACTACGCTTGAGCCAGCGTGATCAACCCGCAGAGGACCGACACCATGCCACGCATCCAGACCATCACTCCGTGCCTGTGGTTCGACCACCAGGCACACGAGGCGGCACAGTTCTACTGCTCGGTCTTCGAACAGTCACACATCACCCACATCAGCCACTACGGCAAGGCCGGCTTCGACATTCACGGACGCCCCGAGGGCTCGGTGATGAGCGTGGCGTTCGAACTCGACGGCCAGGGTTTCACCGCCCTCAACGGTGGCCCGCTGTTCTGCTTCAACGAAGCCATCTCCCTGCAAGTGCATTGCCGCAGCCAGGCCGAGCTGGATCACTACTGGAACGCCCTGGGTTTTGGCGGCCCGCCACAGGCGCAGCGCTGCGGCTGGCTCAAGGACCGCTTCGGGTTGTCCTGGCAGATCGTGCCGCAGTGCCTCACGCCGATGATCTGCGACCCCGACCCGGCCCGTTCGCAACGGGTGATGCAGGCCCTGCTGGGGATGAAAAAACTCGATATCGCGACGCTGCAACGCGCCTTCGACGGCCAGAGCTAGGCTCTGTACGAAAAGTTTTGAGACGAAGGTCAGGCAAGGCGAAAACGGTCGAGGAAGCGGAGTTTACGGGGTGTAAATGAGCATTCCGAGACCGTTTTCAACGCAGCATCACCGAGTATCAAGGCTTTTCGTACAAAGCCTTATACAATCGCGCCAGCTTTCGCAGACGGACAACCTCAATGAAGCCTGCCCTCACCGCCGACCAGGAACCGCAGTTCTGGCGCGACCCTGCCCTGCCGTTCATCGAAGCCCGCTCCATCGCCGATGGCCGCAAGGTCTGCTACAGCCGCCATGCCCACCAACAGTTCTCCATCGGCAGCATCACCGCGGGTGTCAGCACTTACCTCAGCGGCCACTCGCAGTGGCGGGTCAGCCGCGGCACCGTGGTGCTGATGAACCCGGGGGTGGTGCACGCCTGCAACCCGATCGACGATCAGCCCTGGTCCTATCGCATGCTGTATGTCGACACGCCCTGGCTGACCGCCCTGCAGCACGACCTGGGCTTTTGCGCCGAGCTGGGCTTTCGGCCGTTTCGCGAGACTCACAGCCGCGACCCGCAGCTGTTCGCCGAGCTGGAGCAGCTGTACCGGACCCTGGTGGCCGCCGAGGCCGAGCCCCTGCTCAAGCACAGCGCCGTGGTGAGCTTTTTCAGCGACCTGCAGCAGCGCCTGAACCCCGCCGAGGCGCCGCCCCGGGGCGACAACCGCAAACTGCAGGAAGCCGCCGACTACATCCGCCGGCATTGCACCCAGGCCCTGAGCCTGGACGACCTGTGCCAGGCGGCGCAGCTGTCACCGTCCTACCTGATCCGCGCTTTCAAGCAGCAGTTCGGCATGCCGCCCCACGCCTACCTGGTGAACCAGCGGGTGCAGTTCGCCCAGGCCCGCCTGCGCAGCGGCGCGCCGATCGCCGAGGTGGCGCTGGAGGCCGGCTTTGCCGATCAGGCGCATTTCCAGCGCGCCTTCAAACAGCACCTGGCGGCCACTCCCGGCCAGTACCGCGGCCAGCGCTAGAACAGCAGATAAGCCGCGCTGGCAGCCAGCAACGCCGCCATGCTGCGGTTGAACAGACGCACCCCCGGCGGATGACTCAGGTAGTGGCGCAGGCAGCTGCCGACATAGGCCCAGCAGGCAATCGACAGGTAGCAGATCACCAGGTACACCGCGGTAAACAGCCACACCTGGCGCAGCTCGCCGTCGGCGGCAAAGGCCCCCATGCCGGCCACACAGGCCAGCCAGGCCTTGGGGTTGAGCCACTGCATCAGCGCGCCATACCAGGCCGAAGGCGCCCGCGCCTGGTCCTGGGTGTCGAGCCGGCCATCGTCGCTGGCCAGTTTCCAGGCCATGAACAGCAGGAAGGCCACGCCAAACAGGCGAATGCCCTGGGTCAGGATCGGCCACTGGCGCAGCAGTTCGTGCAGCCCCAGGCCGATCAGCACCAGCAGCCCGACGAAGCCCAAGGTGGCTCCGGTCACATGGCGCATGCTGCTGCGCAAGCCAAAACGCGCGCCGCTGCTGAGGGCGACGATGTTTACCGGCCCCGGGGTGATGGAAGCGGCCAGGGCAAAGGCCGCCATGGAAAACACCAGGCTCATGTCTTGTTTCTCCAATCTGGGTCGGATTGACCGCCGCCCAGATTAGGGAGCCAGGATCGCAGCGTATTGAAGAAAACTGCCCTCGTCGGCCTCTAGCAGTGCAAGTGATTGAGCTGGCAATACTGGTCCCACTCCATGTCCACCATCTCGGCGATTTCCCGATGTGCCTCGAGGGTCATCCGCTTCAGTTCCTGGGGCGTGCGGGCAATGAACGACAGCGCCAGCTCCCAGTTGCCCATGCCGCGCAAGCGGGCTTCTTCGTCAAACAGCCGACTGGCGTGCTGGATCTGCAACTCGCTCAAGTCCCCGGGTTGCCAGGGGCGCCCCGAGGATGGCCCAAGCCCCAGCTGGGCCGCGAGTTCCGGACGTTCGGCGAGGTAACGCAGCAAGGCTTGCTGATAGTCGAGTTCAGACATTTGCATGGCGCTCACTCCCATCATGAAATCAATCCCGGGCACTGCCTCACTGCCCCGGGGGGCCGGCTCACGCCGGCGTCAGGCTGGCGATCCGGTCCACCACCCGCCCGGCCAGATCGTCGGGGCGGAACTTGGCGAGAAAATCATCGGCACCGACCTTCTTCACCATGGCCTGGTTGAAGGCCCCGGACAGCGAGGTATGGAGCACGATATAGAGTTGCCTCATGCGCGGGTCGTTGCGCACCTCGGCGGTGAGGGTGTAGCCGTCCATTTCCGGCATTTCGATATCGGAGATCATCATCAGGAACTCCTCGTCCGGGCGCTTGCCCGCGTCGAGCAGGGCCTGCAGGTACTCCAGCGCCTCGCGGCCGTCCTTCAACGACACCACTTGCACCCCGACGCTCTCCAGGCAGCGGGTCACCTGCTTGCGTGCCACCGCCGAGTCGTCCACCGTCAGCACCCGCCAATGGGCCGCAGCGACCTGGGTCTGCGCCGTGATCACCCCCTGGGAGATGTCCTCGCAGACCGGCGACACCTCGGCCAGGACCTTCTCCACGTCGATGATCTCCACCATGCGCTCGCCAACCCGGGTCACCGCCGTCAGGTAGTTGTCCAGGCCGCTGCCTTTGGGTGGCGGGTGAATTTCCTCCCAGTTCAGGTTGACGATGTGCTCCACCGCACTGACCAGGAAACCCTGGGTCTTGTTGTTGTACTCGGTAATGATCACGTAAGCGTTGTCGATATCCTCGACTCCGGGCAAACCGGTGGCCAGTGCCAGGTCAAGTATCGGAATGGATACACCGCGAACATTGGCCACGCCACACACCACCGAATGTGACATGGGCAGTACATTCAACTTGGGGCACTTGAGAACTTCTCTGACTTTAAAGACGTTGATGCCGTACAACTGTGACTCATTAAATCGAAACAACAATAGTTCCAGACGATTCTGCCCGGCCAACTGAGTACGGCTATTCACCGTTTCCATCACACTGGACATACGAGCCCCCTGCCCTGATCTAGTTGATCAATCGGCGATTAAATGAAAGTTGCTGACGGCCATTGCCGTTCAACTATTGAAACGGGTCACCAAGGCGTTCAGTTCGTGAGCGGTGGACTCCAGATCGCCGCCCACGGTGGACGAATGCACGGCAATCTCGGCGTTCTGATCCGAAACCCGGGCAATCTTGGTGATCTGCTCGGAGATTTCCTCAGCGACATGGGCCTGCTGCTCCGAGGCGGCGGCCATTTGCTGACTCATCTGGTGAATGCGTTCCACCGCCGAGTTGATGCCATTCAGGGCTTCCTGGGTGCTGATCACCTGGGCTACGCCGGAACGCGCTTCGACACTGCCCTGGCGCGCCACTTCCACCGCCTGGGTGGCCACTTCCTGCAGGGTGACGATGATGCGCTGGATGCTCTGGGTCGACTCCTGGGTCTTGGAGGCCAGGGCCCGGACCTCGTCGGCCACCACCGCGAAACCGCGGCCCTGCTCACCGGCCCGGGCGGCCTCGATCGCCGCGTTGAGGGCCAGCAGATTGGTCTGCTCGGCAATGGAGCGGATCATGTTGGCCGCCTGCTGGATCGACTGGGTTTCCGCGGCCAGGCCCTCCACGGACTGGCTGACCGCGTCCACGGTGTCCGCCAGCTTCTCGATCACCACCCGGGTTTTCTGGGCTTCCTCGGAGCCCACCTGGGTCAGGTTGTTGACCTGATCGGCGGCCGAGGCGGTGTCGTGGATATGCACCGACACCTCGGAAATCGACGAGGCCATCTGGTTCATCGCGGTGGCCGCCATGTCCGCTTCGTCGCGCTGCTTGCCCAGGGCGGTTTCCGCCTGCTTGGACAGACTCTGGCTGGTGGACGCCAGGGACGCCGCCTGGTTGGCGTAGTCGCCAAGCCGGCTGAGGGCGGTGCGGATTTTCGCCGATTCGCTGATCAGGATCATCTGCAACTGGGCCACCGGGCCGTGTTCGTCGGTGTAGGTACGGGCGATCAGCTCGCTGTCGAAACTGCCCAGGGACACCGAGCTGATGCGTTGCAACATCTGCCGCGCGCGATAGAAGGCATACCCCTGTACCGCGAAATAACCGGGAACTGCCGCCCCCAGTGCCGCCCAGGGGCCACCCAGCCAATAGGCCCCGGCCGTAGCCGCGAGGGCCAGCAGCGGCGGCAAGGCAAAGCCGCAAACCCTGGCCACCCGGTAGCTCCAGGGCAAGGCCAGGTTGTCGCTACGCATGCGTTGATACAGTGCGCCGGCGCGTTCCACCTGTTCGCGCTCGGGCTTGACCCGCACCGACTCGTAGCCGGCGATCACGCCCTTGCTGAAGATCGGCGTGACGTAGGCGTTGACCCAGTAGTGGTCACCGTTGCTGCTGCGGTTCTTGACGATGCCCATCCAGCTCTTGCCGTCCTTGAGGTAGGACCACATGTGCGCGAACACCGCTTCGGGCATGTCCGGATGGCGCACGATATTGTGCGGGCTGCCGATCAGTTCTTCGCGGCTGAAACCGCTGACCGCGACAAACTCGTCATTGCAGTAAGTGATCTTGCCGTGAACATCGGTGGCGGAAATCAGCCGCTGTTCGGCGGGAAACACCAGCTCGCGCTGGGTCACAGGAAGATTGTTTCTCATTCTGAAATGCCTCGCAGGAAAGTATTCAATTGCTATTCACTATCAAACAACAACTTCCGCATCCTGCGATGACCTGAAGACATCCTCTGCTTACCCGCAGAACTTTCCAGAGCCAAGTCAATTATTGCAAATGGCCACTATCGATCCAGTCGACTTAAGTCTAGATTCGAGCCTTAATCAGGGTGTGAAAACTTCATCAAGCAATCCCACTTGAACGAGCCGAATTAAAGACTTTTATGACTTACATCAATATTCGCCTAAACATAGGAAGCTAGCTTTCTAATTATTGAGAAGCATTATTTCCAAAATACTCAGCGCCGCTGCAAACTCCATCTTCCGCACATGGAAAACAAACTCGTCAAAGCCTTCCCGCGCGCATTGATCAGTGGCAGATTCCCTTTAACCCCCCCCATTTTTAACCACCACCCGTTGTGCCTCGGACCGATCGGGGCTGGAGTCGCCCTTGATGGACCATCTTGAACTGCGCCCGGCCGCTCGCGACGACTGGCCCTGCCTGGAAAACCTCATGCAGTTCTATCTCTATGAGCTCAGTCAGTGGCTGCCACTCAAATTCGCAGCCCAGGGGCTGTACGCCATCCAGGCCCTGGACGATTACTGGCGCCACCCGGCCACCCATCCCTGGCTGATCCTGGTGGCGGGGGAGCTGACCGGCTTTGCCGTCGTCGACCAGCAACGCTGCGACAGCGATGCGCGGTACAACCTCGGCTACCTGTTCATCGCCCGACGGCTGCGCCGCCTGGGCGTCGGCCGGCAGGTGACGCAACAACTGTTCGAGCACTACAAGGGGCCCTGGCAGGTGATGCACTTCAGCGCCAACCTGCCCGCCCGGGATTTCTGGCAGGCCATGCTGCCGGGGCAAACCCCGACACCGATCATCGCCCAGGGCTATCCCGCCAGCCTGTACCGTTGGCCAGACTGACGCAGCAGCGGCGGCAAGCGGTTCGTTGCGCAGGCTGGGCCCTGCTCGCGGCTTCAACCAGCGCGCCCTGACGACAATGGCAAAGTCCGGGGCGATCACCTACCTTCTCCGGGACCACCCGCACAGGCCTGACCACCACCTGCCACCCGGCGCTCCATCTCATCTGAAGCAAAGAGCCTCGCCCATGTTGTCGTCCACCACCCGCACCACACGCCTGCTGTTACGCCCGCCGACCCTGGCCGACCTGCCGCAGGCCTGCGCCATCCACGGCGACCCGCAGACCCACCGCTTCAACCCCAGCGGCCCCGACAGCGCCGAAGCCACCAGCGACCGGCTGCACAGCTGGATTGCCCATTGGCAGCAGTACGGCTTTGGCTACTGGGCCATCGCCCGGCTGGACGCTCCGCAACAGATCATCGGTTTTGGCGGGCTCATGCGGGCGCACTTCGGGCAGGAGGCCGGGCTGAACCTGTACTTTCGCTTCACCCCCCAAGCCTGGGGCCAGGGTTTCGCCAACGAGATGGCCCAGGCGGCCCTGCAACTGGCCTTCGGCGAACTGCTGGCGCCCCGGGTCACCGGCTTGGTGCGGCCCGACAACCTGCCGTCCAGGCGGGCCCTGGAACGCCTGGGGATGACGCTGGACGGCGAGCTGGAGGACTTTCCCGGGCAGCCACCGAGCCTGCTGTACCGGCTCAACGCCCAGGATCACCGGATGACCCGCAGCGGATGATATGCCGCTGCGCTGACTATTTTTTCTCGGCGCTGCATCCAGATACGTCGCTCAGGGGTAGTACCCATAGCAGTCCTGAAAACTGCCGAACCGATCCCCAATGGAGAGCCACCATGCACGCCAAACAACGTCTTCTCTGCCTCAGCGCAACCTTGACCATCGCCTGCCTGGGCGCCCTGCCTGTGGCCCAGGCGCAGAGCGCATTGCCCGACAGCATCAAGGTGCCGGAGGGCCACAAAGTTGCCCTGGAAACCGTGGGCACCGGTGAAATCACCTACGAGTGCCGGGACAAGGCCAATGCACCGGGCGAGACCGAATGGGTCTTCGTCGGCCCCAAGGCGGTGCTCAGCGATCGCAGCGGCAAAGTGCTGGGTGACTACTTCGGCCCACCAGCCACCTGGCAGGCCAAGGACGGTTCGAAGATCACCGGGACCCAGGTCGCCGTGGCGCCGTCCAGCGCCGGCAACCTGCCCTATCAACTGGTCAAGGCCAATCCGGCCGAAGGCAAGGGGCTGATGAGCGGCGTCAGTTACATTCAGCGAGTGGCCCTCAAGGGTGGCGTGGCCCCCAGCAGCGCGTGCACCGCCGCTAACAAGGGCACCCGTGAAACAGTGAAGTACCAGGCGGACTACATCTTCTGGGCGGCCCGCTGATTCGCCGCCCAAGATGCAAGGCCAGGCATAGGCAACTGGTCTACGCTGCTGACAGCCACTGCACCGCTTGGGTGGCGGTGGCTGTCATCTGTCGCAGGTAAATGCCCTTGTCTCTACCCGAACCCCTGTTTGACCACGCAGGCTGCATCGCCGCTTGTGCCCGAGGTGAGCGCCAGGCTCTGGAAGCCCTTTATCACGAGGAAGGGCCGCGCTTGCTCGGCGTCGCCAACCGCCTGGTACGCGACACGGCCCTGGCCGAAGACATCCTGCACGACGCCTTTATCCGAATCTGGCAAGGCGCAAGCAGTTTCGACCCGGAACGAGGCAGTGCCCGCGGCTGGATGTTCAGCATCACCCGGCATCTGGCGCTGAATTTCCTGCGCCGCCATGGCCGTGAGGTGCCTATTGAAGAACCTTATGCAGACCACCTGGACACCCTTGACGGGCTGGCCATGAACACAGAGGCGGTCACCGCTCTGGCTGATGCCGGACGTCTCCAGCATTGCCTGGGGCAACTGCCCTCACAGCGCCGCGAGTGTCTCCTGCTGGCCTATCTGGACGGCTATTCACACATGGAGATTGCCGCCAGAATGACCACCCCGCTGGGGACGGTCAAAGCCTGGATCAAGCGCAGTCTCAGTGCCTTACGGGAGTGCCTGGGATGAATATCGGTCCACGGGACGACAGCGATCCCACGCTCCAGGCCCTGGCCAGTGAATATGTCCTGGGCACCCTGGACGCCGAACAACGGCGCCTGCTCGAACAGCGCCTGCCCCATGACCCCGCCCTGCGCAGCGCCGTGCAAAGCTGGGAACAGCGCCTGCATCCCCTCACCGCTTTGGCCGATCCCGTCACGCCGTCGCCCTGGCTTTGGCGGCGTATAGAACGCAGCCTGGAGCAACTGGCTGAACCGGAGCCGGTCTCGGCCGTAAATAGCGCCAGGCGCTTCAACCCTCTGGCGCTGTGGCGCGGATTGGCCGCTGCCGGCCTGGCCGCCAGTGTCCTGTTGGCCAGCCTGCTGATGCTGCGCCCCGATGCCCCTCCCAGTTACCTGGTGGTGCTGGTAGCCCCTCAGGACAAATCACCCGGCTGGGTGGTGCAAGCCAATGACACCCGGGAGTTGCAGTTGATTCCACTGGGCAGCATCGAGGTTCCGGCGGACAAGGCCCTGGAGTTCTGGACCAAGGCCGACGACTGGAAGGGCCCGGTGTCTCTTGGGCTGGTCAAGCCCGGCCAGCCGTTGCGTGTGCCGCTTGATCACCTGCCACCCCTGCAAACCAATCAATTGTTCGAGCTGACCCTGGAAGATCGCCAAGGCTCGGCGGTGGGCAGGCCTACCGGCCCCGTGCAGTTCATCGGCCGCGCCGTCAAGACTTTGTGACCAGGGGAGAACCCGCCTTGACCCGGCGTGGCAGCGGCCAATCAACCGAGCCCTGTTCGAGGATTGACAAACCCCGCGCTGGCTTTTAAAACTGTGCGCCTGATTTCAGAGTCTGCCTCAGCCATGTCCCAAGCCCTTACCCTCGATTCTCGCGCCATTGGCCTGCTGGCCAAGGCCGGAGCCTGGGTGGCTTGCAACTCTAAATCGAAGAAACAGTCGCTCATGTGACCGGGGCGCTGTGTCCCGTCAGATGAGCTGACAGGACATCAAGCGCTACGGACACCCGCCCCCTGCTTAACGCCCTTCTACTCTTCTGACGACGACCCGACGGTCAACCATCAGGAGAACACGCATGTCATCGTTTCAAGGAATCTGGGTCCCCATCGTCACGCCCTTTCACAATGGCGCCATCGACTTTGCCGCCCTGCGGCGCCTGAGCGCCCATCTGCTGGAAAGCGGCGTGGCCGGGCTGGTAGTCTGCGGCACCACCGGTGAAGCCGCGGCCCTGGACAAGGACGAACAACTGGCGGTACTCGACGCCGTGCTCGAACAGGCCCCCGCCGGGCGAGTCATCATGGGCCTGGCAGGCAACAACCTGAAATCGCTGCTGAACCTGCAAACGGAAATCCTCAAGCGCCCGGTGGCGGCCCTGCTGGTGCCTGCGCCCTATTACATCCGCCCCTCCCAGGCGGCCCTGGAAAGCTTCTTCCACAGCGTCGCCGATGCCTCCAGCGTGCCGCTGATCGTCTACGACATTCCCTATCGCACCGGGGTCAACCTGGACAAGGACACCCTGCTCAACATTGTGCGTCATCCGCGGATTGCCGCCGTCAAGGACTGTGGCGGCAACCTGGACAAGACCCTGGCGCTGCTGGCCAGCGGCACGGTAGAGGTGCTGTGCGGCGAGGACCTGCAACTGTTCAGCGCCCTGTGCCTGGGGGCTAGCGGAGCCATTGCGGCGGCGGCGCACATTCGTCCGGAGTTGTTCGTGCAGTTGCAGCGCCAGGTCCGCGACCAGCAGCTGGATGCGGCGCGGACCACCTTCCGGCAACTGGTGCCGCTGATTCAGGCGCTGTTCGCCGAGCCCAACCCGGCCCCCGTGAAAGCCTTGCTGGCCCATCAGGGACTGATCGAGCCACACCTGCGGGCACCGATGCACGATTGCAGCGCCGCCACCGCCGTACACCTGCAGAACCTGTTGGCCGACCTGCCCTGATACGGAACATCGGAATTGACGTGCCTGTGGCTCCTACGGCAGCGGGGGCACGACAATCTCGATGCCCCGTCGGCGCCGTTCGAGGCGGTGCGCAGACGCTTTCAGCGGATCGGCGGGATACGGATCTGGCCGGCGCGGCACTGGTTTTTCACACCTTTGCCGCACGGGCCAAAGTCCAGGTCCTTGGTCAGGCAGACCCGGACTTCGGAAAGCTCGGGGCCGCTGCAGAGAATGGCGATGCCGTTTTCGGCGATCCCCGGGTTGCTCTGGCGAAACTGCTGGGCAATCTGCGTGGCTTCAAAGTAACGCACCGCGGTCGAAGGCTGCAGCGCTTGCGGTATCTGCACCGTCGCCAGGGCCTTGTCCGTCGCATCCAGGTACCCCATGCCCCCCAGGCCACTGCAGGTGCCGTGCTTGGTCCATTCGTGGTTCATCAGTTTGGCGGTGGGAAACAGGGTCAGGCCCTTGGCCCGCTCCTCCTGCGTCAGCGGGGTCAAGGGTGGGCAGGACTGGGGCCAGCCGCCCTTGGCGTATTGCGGCCACAGGCCGTGGAGGACAAACCCATAGCCCTTGCCCGAGCACTGTTCGTTCTCCGGATGCATCAGGCAAAAGGTCGGTGACCAGGACAAAGCCAGCAGGTAGTAGTCAAAAGCCCCCGCCACCGACTCGCGCTGCTGTTTGGGCTGACGTGCGTCGCTGATGCCCACCATCCCCAGGGTCAGCACCAGGGCCGCCATCAGGGCAAAAAACTTTCTCATCGTTACCTCTCCTAGGGAAATCGGATCGTCCTGGCCCCGCCATCGGGTTACTGCGGCAGGCACACAGCTTCACTTTCTTGGCATGCCGGGGTTGCAGGAACATGACATTCGCCGCGCCGTGCCCCGGCAAAGCCGGTCAGGCGCGACGAACGCCGAGCGAACGTCGGCCGAGGCGCCAGCGGGACACTGCGCCAGGGCCTGGGGCGGCGCGCGGTGCGAAAGATGACGGAACAACCGGGCACAGATCAAGAGCGGCGATCAGTGCCCGATGTCCAGAGACGGCCCTGGGGCTTCAGGCACGCTGACAAAAATGCTGTAGTGCCCCCCTTCCATGGCCTCAAAGGCGATCAGCTTCTGCACCAGCGGCTCGCTGATCACCTTGCCGGCATTGAGCAGCAGCATGCCGTTGTCGGCATTGAGGTTGCGCCGCAGGACCATCCCCGCCTGCAGATCACGGGTGCCCAGCACCCGGACCGTCGGATCATCGACGGTCACGTCATTGAGGTAGGCCGCACAGACCCGAACAAAGCCTTCCACCATGTTCGGGTCATACAGACGGCCGGCGTACTTGCGAATGAACAGCAAAGCCTCGTCGCTGTTCATGCGCCGCTCCAGAATCAACCCGCACTGCAACTCGATGAAGTCCACCACCAGCTTCAGCAGCCGGGCGCCCCAGGGAATCGCCTCGCCCCGCAGATGCTGGGGAAAGCCGCTGCCATCCCAGCGTTCCTGATGATGGAGGATCAGCCGCGCCGCATCCTGCATCGGCTCCAGCGTCATCAGCAGCGACTCGCTCTGGGAGGGATAGGCCCGATAGCGCTCCTGATCGGCGTGCCGCAACAGCTCCGCCGGAGCGGCCAGCATGGCATCGCTCCAGCTCAGCTTGCCGATGTTGTACAAGGCGGCGGCCATGGTCAGGTCACGGCTGGCGGTTTCGTCCAGGCCATAGCTTGCACAGCAGGCGCGCACCAGTTCGATGATCTTGCGGTTGGTCTGCTTGTCCGCCGGCAGGCGCAGGTTGGCCAGCAGCGAGAACACCTCGGTGCCGGTCACATAGCTGTGCTTGAGCTCTTCATAGGCCAGGTCCAGCATGTCGGCGGTCTGTTGCAGCTCGGCGGTCCGGGACGCCACGCGCTTTTCCAGTTCGGCGTTGCTCACCTTGAGCTGGCGGTTCTGCTCCAGCACCAGTTGCTGCAGGCGCTTGAGCTCGCGCTCGGCGTGCTGGTATTCCAGGGTCTGGCGCAGGATCAGCAGCAGCTCTTCGTCGTTCCAGGGTTTGCTCAGGTACTGGTGGATCTGCCCTTCGTTGACGGCCTTGACGATGGTGCTCAGGTCGGCGTAGCCGGTGAGCAGAATCCTGCGGGTGGCCGGGTATCCCTCGCGCACCCGGGCCAGCAGGGTGGCGCCGTCCATGTCGGGCATGCGCGCATCGCTCATCACCAGGTCAACGGGACGCTGGGCCAGGATTTCCAGGGCCCTGGCACCGCTGTCGGCCAGCAGCACTTCATAGGGCTGGCTGCGTAGCAGGCGCCGCAGGCTGTTGAGGATCGATTCTTCGTCATCCACCAGCAACAGGCTTGGACGCTGTCCTGGTTCGGTGGGCGGCAACGCTTCCATGGTGAGTCCCCCTGTCCTGCATCTCGTTCCCCGGACAGTGCCGCCCGGCCAGCGCCCAGCGGCGCTACAGCCCAGACAATCCTAGCTATTTTTTTGATGTTCACCCGGGAATATCCGCCAAAAAATCCTCTCACGGTGCATGTTCCAGTGACTATGCTCACAGCGTTGGACGCACGCTCAGGACGCTAGGGAAAGTCAATGAACACTGGCTGCGACGCACAGACAAATTCGCAAGACCCCTCGGATACGCCGCCATCTGCGCGAGTCAACCGACGGGTGCTGATTGTGGATGACAGCCTCTCCATTCATGAGGACTTCCACAAAATCCTCATGCCCTCGCAGAACCTGGCCCTGAGCCAGGTCGAAGACCAGTTGTTCGGCAGCGTCAGCCCCCGCCCGCTCCAGGTGTTCAGCCTGGATTCGGCGTTCCAGGGTCGCGAGGCCCTGGCCATGGTCGAGTCGGCCCTGGCCCGTGACACGCCCTATGCCATGGCCTTCATCGACATGCGCATGCCGCCGGGCTGGGACGGCCTGGAAACCATCGAGCAATTGTGGAAGGTCGACCCGGATCTGCAGATCGCGCTGTGTACCGCCTATTCGGACTATTCCTGGGAAACCATGGCCGAGCGCCTGACCTTTGGCGACCAGTTGCTGATCCTGAAAAAGCCCTTCGACAGCCTGGAAATCCGCCAGATGGCCAGTGCCCTGACCTGGAAGTGGCAGATGACCCAGGATGCGCGACACAAGCTCGACGATCTGCAGCGCACCATCGAGGAACGGGTCGCGGAGCTGCTCAAGGTCTCCCACCTGCTGCACTACGATACCCTCACCGGGTTGCCCTCCAGCGCCTTGCTCGGCGATCGCCTGGGCCAGGCCATGGCCCGGGCCCGGCGTTATGGGCAACAGCTGGCGGTGATGTTCCTCGGGCTGGACCGTTTCAAGCGGATCAACAATGCCCTGGGCTACCCGGCAGGCGACGAGTTGCTCAAGAGGATCGCCCACAGCCTGCAGCACAGCATGCGCGAGTCGGACTCGGTGTTCCGCTACGGCTCCGACGAATTCGTGGTGCTGCTCCATGATCAGGAGCCGCCGCCCCAGGTTCGTAGCGTCGCCGAAAAGCTCCTGGCGACGGTGAGCCAGCCCCACGATGTGGCCGGGCACGACCTGCGGGTCACCGCCAGCCTGGGGATCAGCCTCTACCCCGAGGATGGCCAGGATGCCCTGAGCCTGATCAAGAAGGCCGAGATGGCCATGCGCAACAGCAAGGAGCAGGCACCGGGGGGCTACGGTTTCTTTACCGAGGACATGACCCACCGCGCCCGGGAACGCCAACACCTGGAATCGGGCATCCGCCAGGCCCTGGAGCGCCAGGAGTTGAGTTTGCATTACCAGCCCAAGATCCACCTGGCCTCGGGCCAGGTGGTGGGCGCCGAGGCGCTGATTCGCTGGTTCAGCCCGCAACAGGGCTGGATCAGCCCCGCCCAGTTCATTCCAGTGGCCGAGGACAGTGGCCTGATCAACCGGATCAGTCAGTGGGTCGTGGGCGAAGCTACCCGCCAGTCCCGTGCCTGGCAGCAGGCGGGACTGGCGCCGATCCGCCTGTCGGTCAACCTCTCGGCCAACGACTTCAGGCAACCGCAGTTGCTCCAGCAGTTGCAGCACGCACTGCGGGACAGTGCCCTGGACCCGACCCTGCTGGAACTGGAAATCACCGAAGGGGTACTGATGCAGAACGTCGAAGCCACCCTCGCCACCCTGCAAGCCATCAAGGCCCTGGGGGTGCGCCTGGCGGTAGACGATTTCGGCACCGGCTATTCCAGCCTCAGCTACCTGCGCAAGTTCCCGGTGGACGTGCTGAAGATCGACCAGTCCTTCATCCATGGCCTGAGTCACGAGCCCAAGGACGCCGCCCTGGTCAGCGCGATTATCCAACTGGGGCGCAGCCTGAACCTGAGCATCATCGCCGAAGGGGTGGAAACCCAGGAGCAACTGGCGTTCCTCAAGCAACAGGGCTGCGAGGAAGGCCAGGGCTTTTACTTCAGCAAGGCCCTGCCGGCCGACAGTTTTGCCCGCCTGCTGCGGGCCCAGGCGTCCCAGCAGCAGGTAGTCGACCATGATCGCTGAACAGCAGTCCAGGCAACGCCGACGCCGCTCGCACAGCCTCATCGGCCTGCTGCTCTGGGCGATGGCCGCTGTCGCCCCGCCGGCCTTCCCGGCACCGCTGGACGAACCGCTCAAGCCCCTGCCCGCAGTACCCGCCCTCGATCCCCAGCGTGTGGAGCTGGGCCGCCGGCTGTTCAACGAGCCGCGCCTGTCCCTGGACAACAGCCTCTCTTGTGCCAGCTGTCATCGGCTGGACCAGGGTGGGGCCGACGCGCAGGTCAAGTCCCTGGGCATCAAGGGCCAGCTTTCCCAGGTCAACACCCCCAGCGTGTTCAACGCTGCGCTGAACTTTCGCCAGTTCTGGGACGGTCGCGTCGAGACCCTCCAGGCGCAGATCGACAACGTGGTGCAAAGCCCCACCGAGATGGGCAACAACTGGCCCAACCTGCTGCGCACCCTGAATGACGACGCCAGCTACCGCCAGGCCTTCGGCGCGCTGTACCCGGACGCCATCACCGCGGCCAACGTGCAGGACGCCCTGGCCAGTTATGAACGGACGCTGCTCAGTGCCGGCTCGCGCTTCGACCAGTACCTGCAAGGCAACACCGAGATCCTCAGCCGGGAGGAGAAGTACGGCTACCAGCGGTTCAAGGACTACGGCTGCATCGCCTGCCATCAAGGGGTCAATATCGGCGGCAACATGTTCCAGAAGTTCGGCGTGATGAATGACTACTTTGCCGACCGGGGCAACCCCACCGACGCCGATCTGGGGCGTTTCCTGATCACCGGCGACGAGCAGGACCGCAACGTGTTCAAGGTCCCCAGCCTGCGCAATGTGGCGGTCACCGCCCCCTACTTCCACGACGGCTCGGCCACGACCCTGGAACAGGCCGTGGAGGTGATGTTCAAGTACCAGTTGGGCCGTACCCCCAACCCCCAGGACACCCGCCTGATCGTCAAGTTTCTCCAGACCCTCACCGGACAATGGCAGGGCAAGCCGCTATGAAGTTGCGTCGCCGCTGGCCCTCCATGCTCCTGACCCTGGTGGCCCTGGGCCTGGTCCTGGCGCTGGCGTTGCTCTACTTCAAGACCATGATCGGCCAATCCCCGAACTTCGCCCTGTCCCGGGACCTGATCGGCCAGATCAAGCAATTGAACGCCCAATGGGAAACCGAAGTGCTCAAGGCGCGCATCGCCATTACCCACGACTACGATCCGCTGGTGCAGCCGGTGCAGCAGATCAACCAGCTGTGGCAGCGCTTGGATCAGCTCTCGCAACAGGGTCACAGCGCCCCGGCGGCCTGGCAGGCCAGTCACCAGGCGTTCCTCAATGCCTTCCAGGAAAAAGCCGGCCTGGTGGAACGGTTCAAATCCCACAACGCGGTGCTGCGCAACTCACTGGCATTCCTGCCCTACGCCGAGGACGACATCCAGCGCCGGCTGGCCGACCTCGATGATCAGCAGCGACTGGCGCTGCAGAATTTTGCCATCGACACCTACGACCTGCTGCTCAGCAGCCTGGAGTTCGCCCAGATCTCCAGCAGCGACAAAGCCGCGGACATCTTGGTAGGGCTGAACAAACTGACGGTCAACAAGGAACGCCTGCCCACCGCCATGCACGAACCGGTGGACATCCTCAGCAAGCACGTCGCCGTGGTCCTGCGCGAGCAGCCGGTGGTCAATGAACTGCTGGAGCGGCTCACCTCGGTCCCGGTGGCCGAACGCCTGGACGACATCACCCGCCTGCTCAACAACGACCAGCTCCAGGCCGACCTGCAGGACCAGAAGTCCCACCAGTATCTGCTGGCATTCTCGGTGCTGCTGGTGCTGTTGATCCTCTATCTGGCGATCCGCCTGATCAGCAGCTTTGCCGTCATCCGTCGGGTCAACACCGCCCTGCAGAGCGCCAACGAACACCTGGAGCAGCGGGTCGAGGAACGCACCCGGGAACTCAAGGAGGCCCAGAGCGAGTTGCTGGACGCCGCGCGCCAGGCCGGCATGGCGGAAATCGCCACCAATGTCCTGCACAACGTCGGCAACGTGCTCAACAGCGTGAACATCTCCAGCGAGATGCTCAGCCGCACCCTACGCTCCAGCAAGGCTCAGGGCCTGGGCAAGGCGATGGAACTGATCAATCAGCATCAACACGATCTGGGGCATTTTTTCAGTGAGGACGAAAAAGGCAAGCTGCTCCCCGGCTACCTCAACCAACTGGTGCAAGCCATTGCCAGCGAGCAACAGGGCATGAGCGGGGAACTGGCCCAGCTTGGGCGCAGCGTCGACCACATCAAGGAAATCGTCGCCACCCAGCAGTCCTACGCCGGGGCCTCGCGGCTGATCGAGCCGTTGCAGGTCGGCGAACTGATCGATGACGCCTTGCGCATGAACTCCGGCGCCCTGGCCCGGCATCAGGTCACGGTGGTCAAGGACTACACCCAGGTGCCACCGGTCCTGGGCGACAAGCACCGCCTGCTGCTGATCCTGATCAACCTGATCAGCAACGCCAAGTACGCCATGTCCGATCTCGACGAACACTCCCGGACCCTGACCCTGAGTGCCCATGTGATCGACAACCGGACCTTGCGCATTCAAGTCCGCGACCGCGGAGAAGGCATTGCCGCCGAGAACCTGACGCGAATCTTTGCCCACGGTTTCACCACCCGCAAGGAAGGACACGGCTTCGGCCTGCACAGTTGCGCCCTGGCCGCCATGGAAATGGACGGGCAGCTCAGCGTGCACAGTGACGGGCCGGGGCTGGGAGCGACCTTTACCCTGGACATACCGCTGATCAGCGTTGAGGGCCACTGATGGACGATCTGAGCAACCGGCGAATTCTGCTGATCGACGACACCCCGTCGATCCACGACGACTTTCGCAAAATCCTCACCCCGCCTGCGGCGGACGCCAGCAGCCTGGACGACCTGGAAGCGCAGTTGTTCGGCGCCCAGGCCAAGCCCCGGCAACAGCCCTTTGAACTGGACTCGGCCTACGGCGGCCAGGAAGGCTTGAACAAGGTCTGCCAGGCCCTGGAGCAGCAGCGCCCCTATGCCCTGGCCTTCGTCGACATGCGCATGCCCCAGGGCTGGGACGGAGCCCAGACCATCGAGCGCCTCTGGCAAGAGGACCCGCGCCTGCAGGTGGTGGTGTGCACCGCCTATTCCGACTACTCCTGGGAGGACCTGCTGGAGCGACTGCACGGCCACAACCGCCTGCTGATCCTGAAAAAGCCCTTCGACAACATCGAAGTCCAGCAGATGGCCAGCACCCTCACCAGCAAATGGGAGATGACCGCCCGTGCCCTGCTGCAGATGCACCATCTCGAAGATCTGGTGGAGCAGCGCACCGAGGACCTGAGACAGGCCGGCGCGGCCCTGCAACAGGAAATCGACGAGCGCAAGCAACTGGAAAACCAGCTGGTGCAATCGGAGAAACTGGCCTCCCTCGGGCAATTGGCGGCCGGGGTCGCCCACGAGATCAACAACCCCATCGGCTTCGTCGCCTCCAATCTCGGCAGCCTGGCGGGCTACCTGGAACAGATCAGCCAACTGCTCACGGCCTATCGCCAGAGTGAAGAGGCCATCGCCGCGCCGGAGCTGCGCAAGCGCCTGCAAAGCCTGCGCGAAAGCATCGACCTGGACTTTCTCCAGGAGGACATCCCGTTGCTGATCAAGGAGTCCAAGGACGGCATCGGCCGGGTCGAGCAGATCGTCAGGGACCTGAAGAATTTCTCCCGGGTCGACAGCGACCAGCATTGGCAAATGGCGGACCTGCAGCAGGGCATCGACTCGACCCTGAACATCGTCGCCAGCGAACTCAAGTACAAGGCCGACCTGATCAAGCACTACCAGCCGCTGCCAGAGATCGAGTGCCTGCCCTCCCAGCTCAATCAGGTGGTGATGAACCTGGTGATCAATGCCGCCCAGGCCATAGGCCCCGAGCGCGGCACCATCACCCTGAGCAACGGCGTGGCAGGCGAGCGGGTCTGGCTGGAAGTCAGCGACAGTGGCTGCGGCATCGACGAGCAGCACCTGCAGAAGATCTTCGACCCCTTTTTCACCACCAAGCCGGTGGGCCAGGGCACAGGGCTGGGCCTGTCGCTGTCCTACGGGATCGTCAAGAAACACGGCGGGCAAATCAGCGTCCGCAGCCAGTTGGGGGTGGGCAGCACCTTTCGGGTGGAACTGCCGATCCGCCAGGGCCCCCATCGTCCGGACCCGGCCTGAACCGGGTGCGCCCTCCCCGTCCCTGGCGCTGA
Organism: Pseudomonas protegens; assembly: GCF_003363755.1. GTDB lineage: Bacteria > Pseudomonadota > Gammaproteobacteria > Pseudomonadales > Pseudomonadaceae > Aquipseudomonas > Aquipseudomonas danubii. Next base: position 6,523,733 of record NZ_CP031396.1, on the reverse strand, counting down.
TTGCGAGCGTGGCACAACGGCCAGCGAGTGCTGCAAGGCCCGCCTTAAGTGGTAGAGCGGCTGGCCTGGGACAGCTCGGTGCACAGCCTCACCCAGGCGTCGCTGTCCAGAGGCGGACTCAGGTGCGGCCCCTGGGCCTGATCGCACTGAATGTCCTGCAGCGCCTGGTACTGCTCCGGGCTTTCCACACCTTCGGCAATCACTGTCAGACTCAAGGCATGCCCCAGGTCGACGATGGCCTGGACAATCGAATGCCCGGCCTGATTGCCGCCCAGTCCCGCCACCAGGCTGCTGTCGATCTTCAGGCCGTCCAGGGGAAAGGTCCGCAGGTACTGCAGCGCCGAGTAGCCGCTGCCGAAATCGTCCATCAGCAGTTGCACCCCAAGGGCCTTGAGCCCCTGCATGATCTCCAGCACCTGGCGACCGTCGTCCAGCAGCGCCTTGTCGGTCATTTCCAGCACCAGCCGCGAGGGCGCCAGCCCGCTCTGGCCCAGGACGGTCCTGATCCTGGCCACCAGTTGCCCGCGCTGGAACTCGGCGGCCGACAGGTTGACCGCCAGCAGCAGGCGTTCGGGCCAGGCCCGGGCCGCGCGGCAGGCGGCGTGCAGCACCCAATTGCTCAAGGGCAGGATCAGCCCGGTGTCCTCGGCGATCGGTGAGAACACCTCGGGCCCCAGCAGCCCACGCTGGGGATGCTGCCAGCGCACCACCGCCTCGGCGCCCACCAGCTGTCCGTCCGCCAGCCGATAGCGTGGCTGGAACTGCAGCAGCAACTGATCCTGCTCGATGGCGTGGCGCAGGTCGCGCTCCAGGCCGCGGCGTTCGATGATCCGCACATTCATGTCGCTGGCATAGAACCGCCAGGTACTGCGCCCCGCCGCCTTGGCCTCATACAGGGCGATGTCGGCAAAACGCAGCAGTTCCTCCGCCAGGCTGGCATCCACCGGCGCCCGGGCAATGCCGATGCTGGCACTGATGAAGACTTCATGCTCGGCAATGTAGAAAGGCTCTTCGATCCGCTCGATCAGGCGCCGGCACAGGCCTTCGATCTCGGGTTGGGCAACCTGCCCCGGGACCACCAGGACAAACTCGTCGCCCCCGACCCGGGCCACCAGATCCTCGCCCCGCAGGCATTGGGCCAGACGCTGGGACACCTCATGCAGCACCTGGTCGCCCGCCGCATGCCCCAGCAGATCGTTCACCGGCTTGAAGCGATCGAGGTCGACGCTGAGCATCAACAAGGGCTCCTGCAGGGTCGGCAAGGCCAACAGCTTGCCTTCGAGAAACTCCTGCATGCGCGTACGGTTGGCCAGTCCGGTGAGGGCATCGTGCTGGGACAGGTACTCGATCCGCCGCCTTGCGGCGACCTCCTCGGTAATGTCGCTGGCGGTGCCCCGATAACCACCGGCGGCCATGGCTCGCACCGAGAGGCGGCAGATCCGCGGCTGCCGGTGGCCATCCAGGTAAGCGCATTGCAGGATCGCCTGGGAGCGCCGCTCCGGGGCCGCCAGCCAGTTGAGCAGCGACCCCTGCTCGGAGCTCAGCAGCTCGTTCATCGGCCGCCCCAGCGCGGACTCCCGAGAGAGTCCGGTGACCACCTCGAAACGCTCGGACAGGTAGGTAAAACACAAGTGCCGGTCCACTTCCCAGATCCAGTCGGACGCTGCTTCGGCGACGTCGCGAAAGCGTTCTTCACTGGCCAGCAAGGCGCTACGACTGACCCGCAGGGCCTGGACCTGATCGTCCATGACCCGAGCCGCCGCGCCGGCCCGGCGCAACAGGAAGCCGGCCATGATGCCCGCCAGCAGGCCCGCCAACAGCAGCAACGGCATCACCAGTACCAGCAACTGATGCCCGGGGCGGGTCGGTTGCCATTGCAGGACTCCGGCGCCGTCGGGCAGGGTCAGGGACGGCAGCGCGGCGGCCGGCACGGGGCCGGCCACCTGCAACTGTTCGATGCCCAGTCCCTGCCCCAGCGCCAACAATCGCGACGGTTCCAGGCGCGCAACGAAAATCAGCACCGACTGAGGCCCGCTGTCGGCACGCACTTGCGGGTCGTTGCCTGGGTTCAACAGGTCGGCCACCACCAGCGCCGGGGTCCCGGCAATGGCATGGTAACGGCTGATGGCCTTGCCGCCGGCTTGCGAACGCACCTCCTCCACCAGGGGCGCCAGCTGTTCCCCCAGCCAGTCCCGGGCATCCATCGACGCCAATCGCCCAGCCACCAGGGAATACACGGTGCGGCCTGCCGGACCGATCACGAACACGCCGTCAAAACCCAGATCGTAGTACAGGGTCGGACCGAAGTTCTGCCGGGTGTAGGCCCAGTCGAGGTCGACCCGCAGGTGCAGGTGCTGGTAGGCGTCACCCCACAGGGCATAGTCCTTGAGCGTGGTGCGGGCATTGCTGTCCAGAGACTGCAGGGCCTTTTCGATATCCAGGCGATTGTGCTGTTCGGCGGAAAGGTTCTGGTCGAGGGCGATGTACACCAGCAGCACGCCGGTGAAGAGGAACAGCGCCAGCAGCAGCCCCGAGCACCCCAGCAAGGTGGCACGAGTCAGCGCCTGATTGGAGGTGCTGCGTCCTTGAGATGGGTCCTGACCGAGGTTTTCCATAATGCTCCAGGCGCCATGGCGACAAACTGACCGCTGAGGCCCTGCCCCACACAGTCCTTGACGAAGCTCGCGCTTGCCTATTGACGATAGACAGTATTTTCCCGCGGGGCCTGGAAATGCCGGGTGCACGAAGGCTGCGGCTGTGCTGAGGGGGTTCTTGAAAGGTGGGGTGCAGGCGCTGACGGCCAGCGCAGGCGATCGATCCGCCCCCGCGCTGCACTGAATCAGTCGTCGGGATCAGCGGTCGGAATCAGCCCGGAGCGCGCCCGGCGTCACAGCCGGCAATTGCTCAACCCGGTGATAGACACTCAGGCCCAGGCGCTCGGCGACCCGCACCATGGCGTCGCAGCCCGCCGAGGCCGCGCCGATGCGCAGCACGGCATCACAGCGCTCCAGCAGGCGTTCGGCATAGGCGTGGAACTGCGCGTTGTAGATCTCATCGCCCACCGCCAGGGACCCCGCCAACCGGGTCATGGGCAACGCCACCCACTCCCCCAGCACCGGAAAATGTCCGGCCGCCAGCACCTGGGCGGCGCACTGCTCCATGGCCGCGACATTGCGTGCCAGCACCGCCGGATCGTCGCCGCTGCCAGAGCGGTACGGACCGGCCACCAGCACCATCAGGCTGCGCGGCTTGAGCACATGCAGCTGCAGGTATTGCAGGAGCATGATGGTCTTGCCGTCGATGATTTCGCCGCTGTCGATCATGCCCAGGGCCTGGTCGATGTCCAGCTCCAGGACCTCGATGTCCTCGCCTTCGTGCTCCAGTCCGCCGCCTTCATCGATGCGGTCCTCGGCCTGGTAATGACCGATGAAGAAATGCACCCGCTCGGTCACCGAACCCGGGCTCATGAAGGCTTCGAAAACCTTCTGCACCTCGCCTACCCGGCAACCGGTTTCCTCCTGTGCTTCCTGACGGATGCGCACCTCCGGGCTGGCGTTGTCCAGCAGGCCGGCAGCGGTCTCGATCAGGTAGCCGTGGTGGTCGTTGACGAAGGCCGGCATGCGGAACTGCCGGGTCAGCAGCACCGTGCGCCGCTTGAGGTTGTACAGCAGGATGGTCGCGCCATTGCCCCGGTCATAGACCTCACGGTCCTGGGCCTGCCAGCTGCCGTCGCGGCGACGCAGCTCGAAGCTGTACTTCTTCAGCACATACCAATTATCAGAAAGGGTCCGTTCGGCGGTGATGCGAATCGATGCCTCGCTCATGGCTGCTCCTGAGAGTCTGGGCTGAGGGGGCGAAACCCCGAGAGTTGTTCCAGCAACTGCGCGCGATAGGCTGGCGTCAAGACCAACCCGCCCGCCGCCTGGCGCATTTGGCCGCCGGCCAGCCGTGCCCGAAACCAGTCGTGGATGAAGTCCGGGGCATAGCCACCGGTGCCGAAGCCCTTGGCGAAGGCGATCATGTCGCAGTAGACCTGCAGGTACGACTCTTTGTCGTTGACCGGATAGCAGTTGCGGTACAGCCAGAACAGCAGGTCATACAGCAGTTGCGACAGCGGATCGGCGTGCAGCGCGAAGTAGCGTTTTTCATGGACGATGCGCAAGGCGATCTGGCGGATCAGCGGCCCCAGGTCGGGCACTTCGTGGAACTGTTCGAGCAACTCCTCCAGCAGCGCTGAAAACGGCGCGCTGGCGACCTTGTCCAGATCGTCCAGGTAATCCTGCTCCGAGGTGTCGTAGACCTCGGGGGACACCAGAGCGCGGATAAAGGCCTCGAAATTCGGCGCCAGCACGGTCACTGCATAGTCGCGTTCCTGATCCACGTGCACCACCCGCGGCTCGCCCTCGGGGCCGCATTCGCGGTAGTCCAGAGCCACCATGTCGTGCCCGGCAGACGGGCAATTGCAGATGTACACCCCGAGGTCCGGGTAACCCCATTTCTCGATTTTGAAACGACTGCCCAGGCTGCCGCCCAACGAATAGGCGGCGTCGCGGCCAATGCTCAGGAAGCTGTCGATCGCGCAGTGGTCCTCAGCCCAGGAGGTACCTTGTTCGGTGGGGAAACAGCACAGGTGCGGGCGCCCGCCGTTGTAGCGATTCATGAACGCCACATAGGACGGCGGCAGGCGATAGCCCAGCTCGGCTTGCAGCTCGGCGATCATGGCGGCGCTGGCTGGTGCCTGGTTGATCTTGCAGTGGGTGGCCCGGTCCCAGAACGCGTCCAGGTCGATATCGTGGGGGAAGTCGCTCATCCGATGCATCCGTTGCGGTTTAAAGGTCGGCCTGCGCCGAAAACGGCACAGGCTAGCGCAAATGGCCCTCAGAGCCACCAGCGCAGAAAGAAAAAGAACCCCATGCTCAGCAACATGCTGACCAGGGTGTTGCGGGTGTAGATCACCAGCGCAATGGCCACCAGCGAGCTCAGCAGGTAGGGATTGTCCCAGTGCAGGTTCAACTGGTGATCGGGCATGAACACGATCGGCCCGCAGATGGCGGTGAGCATGCCCGGCACCGCAAAGCCGAGGAACTGCCGGGCATTGCTGCTCAGGCGCAGCGGCAGGCGCGGTTCGAGAAACACGTAGCGATTGAGAAAGACCAACAGGCCCATGCCGAAGATGACTGCCCAGACCATCATGCTTGCCCCCGATACAGTTTGTTGCAGACAAAACCCGCAGCCATCCCCGCCAGGCCCGCCAGGACCAGCGCCGAGCCCCACTGCCAGTAGCTGAACAGCACCGAGCACAGCAGCGACACTGCGACACAGACCACGGTGGGCACATTGCGCACCAGCGGCGTGATCAGGGCGATGAAGGTGGCGGCGATGGAAAAGTCCAGGCCCAGGTGCTCCAGGCCCGGAATGCTCTTGCCCAGCACGATGCCCAGCAGGGTGAACAGGTTCCAGGCCACATAAAAGGTCAGGCCCACGCCCAGGGCGTACCAGCGGTCGAACTGCTGCTTGTCGTGGGCGCTGGTCAAGGCGAACAGCTCATCGGTGAGCAGAAAGCCCAGGCCCACCCGCCAGCGCCCGGGCAAGGGCGAGATCACCGAGCGCAGGCTCATGCCGTAGAGCAAGTGCTGGGACGTGAGCAGCAAGGTGGTCAGCAGGATCGAGAAGATCCCTGCCCCGCCCTTGAGCATGCCGATGGCCACCAGTTGCGCGGCGCCGGCAAAGACGATGCTCGACAAGCCCTGGCCCTGCAGCGGCGTGAGATTGGCTTCGATGGCCATGGAACCGGCCAGCAGCCCCCAAGGCGCGGTGGCCAGGGACAGCGGCATGATGGCGATGGCGCCGCGGATAAAGGCGGCACGAGGTAAGAGAACGCTGGACATGACACCCTGCACACAGATAACGGACGCTGACTGTGCCATCTGCCGGCGCCCCCTGGCTTGAACAATCTTGCGCAATTGCACCACCACCCTAGGAGCTGGCTTGCCAGCGAAGGCGTCGCCAAGACCCGCACAAGGCATGCACCGGCAAGCCGGCTCCTCGATGAAATACGGGGGCAGAAACGACAACGCCCCTCACGAAGGAGGGGCGCTGGCTGACGCTAGACGCGGATTACAGCTGGATCAGGTTGCTGATCTTCACGTCCGGATCGACGTCGGCTTCGTAGTCGACCCCTTCGATCTCGAAACCGAACAGGCGCAGGAACTCTTGCTTGTAACCGACGAAATCGGTCATTTCGTAGAGGTTCTCGCTGGTGACCTGGTCCCACAGCTGCTTGACCCGATCCTGGACTTCGGGTTGCAGTTCCTTGTAGTCGGCACGCAGGCGGCCTTCCTGGTCGATCACCGGCTCGCTGTTGTACAGGCTGTCCTTGTACAGGCCGTAGACCTGCTCGATGCAACCTTCGTGGCTGCCCTGCTCCTTCATCACCTTGAACAGCAGCGACAGGTACAGCGGCATGATCGGGATCGCCGAGCTGGCCTGGGTGACCACGGCCTTGAGCACCGACACCCGAGCGTCGCCGCCCAGGTCGGCCAGTTGCTGGCGCATGCCGATGACTTTCTGGTCCAGGTCCTTCTTGGCTTCGCCAATCGAACCGTTCCAGTAGATGTCGTGGGTCAGCTTCTCGCCCAGGTAGGTGAAGGCGGTGGTTTTCGCGCCTTCGGCCAGGACACCGGCGTCGTGCAGGGCGTCGATCCACATCTGCCAGTCTTCGCCGCCCATCACCGCCACGGTGCCGTCGATCTCTTCCTGGGTCGCCGGTTGCAGGGTGGTTTCCTTGACGATTTCCTTGTCGGTGTCGACACCGCGCAGGGTCACGGACTTGCCCAGGGGCTTGAGGGTCGAACTCAGCACTTCACCGGTCTTGGGGTGGGTGCGACGCGGCGCCGCCAGGCTGTAGACCACCAGGTCGATCTTGCCCAGGTCGCGCTTGATGGTTTCGATGGTCTCGGCCTTGACCGCGTCGGAGAAGGCGTCACCGTTGATGCTCTTGGCGTACAGGCCCTTTTCTTCGGCGAACTTGTGGAACGCCGCGGTGTTGTACCAGCCGGCGGTGCCCAGCTTGCCGTCAACGCTGCCGCGCTCGAAGAACACCCCCAGGGTGTTGGCGCCGCAACCGAAGGCGGCGGTGATCCGCGCGGCCAGGCCGTAACCGGTGGATGCGCCGAGGACCAGCACGTTCTTCGGCCCTGCGTAGATGGCGCCCTGCTGGGTGACGTAATCGATCTGCTGCTTGACGTTGGCTTCGCAACCCACCGGATGGGTCGTCACACAGATAAAGCCGCGAACGCGGGGTTTGATGACCATTTACAATCTCCCAATTTCAATGTGCCAGGCGCCGGTAACGGCGGCGGCAGTGTCACTTGCTAAGGTCGTAGACGCTCACAATGGCTTCGCGTCACCAACTGATGGAATTTGCCCGGCAGGCCAAGGCCTGGCGTCCCTGTGCCGGCACCCTCGGGGCGATATCCAGGCGGCCCGGGCCGAGACTCTAGCAGTTGCACCGGCCGGCTTGTGCATCCACCCGGCGAAATTTCTGCGGCCACATTCATCAACAGATGATGAAGTCCGGCCGGCCTGTGCTTCAGGGCATCCTGTCCAGCGGCAGTTGCTGGCCCTGGCCGCGCGCCTCGTACCAGCGCTGTACCACGTCCGGCAGGCGCTGCTTCCACGCAGGCTCGGTGGTGTAGTAGCGCACCCGCACTTCATCGGCGGGGCCCACCACCGCCAGCAGCGCGACCCACAACTCACCCTTGGCACCGCGCACGAAAATCGCCGCATTGGTGCTAGCCAGCCCCTGCAGCCACATATCGGTGACCTCGGCGCCCGGAAGCTCGGCCGAGGTGTCCTGGGAGAACGCCGAGCCGCTGTCGAGCAGGGTCTGGTAATCCTGTTGCAGCAGCTTGCGGGCGCGCAGATCTTCCTCCTCGGTACGCACCAGCGCGGTGGACAGCAAATCGTACGGGTTCTCCAGGATTTGCCGGGAGGCCACATAGAGCCCGTCGTAATACACCCCCGAACCGGCGCCGCAGGCATAGGCATCGCCCTCCTGGGTCACCTGCAACAGGCCGTTGCGCGGGGTGAAGCGCAGCTTGCAGCCCTCGACGCCGTAGCGGGCTTCACCGTCCTTGAGCTGCAGCTTGCCCGCCAGCGCACCGGAATTGGCGCCGCCCATGGCCGACAGGTCGAAGCTCAGACGATCCTCGCCGCTGCGCCGGATCACCAGCTCACCGCCGTAGAACGGGCTGACCGAGACCCGCTGCCAGGTGCCCTGCCAACTGAACGGGATGTTCACATAGCGCAGCACCGTCAGCCGGCTCAGGTATTGGCTGCGCAGACAGCCCAGGTCGGCCTGGCACTGGTCGCGCTGCTTGAGCCATTCACGCTGGCCCAGGCGCAGCGCCTTGGGGTCCTTGGCCTCGGCCAGGGTCGCCGTCCAGGCCTTGCCCAGCCGGCTGTCCAGCCCGGCGGTATAGGGGTCGGCGCAGATGGCCTTCTCACTGGCACTGGCGGCCTTGGCGCAGTCGAAGCTGCTGGCCTGGGTCGCGGTGGCACAGGCCAGGACAGCGAGCAGCAGGCCACTGGCCCGCAGTGGACGTACAAGGGAGGCGGACATGGTTCGATTCCATTCAAAAAGGGCTTTGCAAGAATACCTGCGTCGACTTCTTACTCACGCCGCATTCATGAAAAAAATCCCTCTGCCCCCGCCTTCCCGGCCCCATGACCACCCATGCAAGCACTGTGACATCACCGACACTTGCAACAGCGCTGCGTTGCCCGATAATCAGCCACCGACTTGAGCCTCGCCCCATGGACTGGAGAACACGATGGCATCCCCCCCCACCCCCTCAGGCCCGAACGGACCGTCGCCACTGCACTTCATCGAAAACGGCCCGTGGAAAGAGGCACTGTTCACCACCTATGCCCTGAGCCTGACCTACTTCGAAAGCTACGTGCTGCCTCGACTGCGCGAAGCCGGCTGTGAAAAAGTCACCCTGCTGGTGGATATCCAGGGTTACCGCGCCTCAATGATGGAATTGCGGGCGCGGCATGTGGGCAAGGATTACGCCTTGATTCCGGTACGGGTCAAAGACGGCATTTTCCACCCGAAGATCACCTACCTGCGCGGCGAGGACCAGGACCTGCTGATGGTCGGTAGCGGCAACCTGACCTTTGGCGGCCACGGCGGCAATGTCGAGGTACTGGAAGTCCTCAGCGCCGGGGAGCAGCCGGGGGCTTTCGCCGACTTCGCCGACTTCCTGGAAAATCTCTGCACCCGGCCGCACCTGCAGATCGCCGACGACAGCGCCCTCTTGCCCTTCATTCAACGGGCCCGGGCCCTCAGCCGGCAGTTTCATGATCAGGCGCCACCGCAGCCGGTGGAACTGCTGCATTCCCTGGACACCGCCATCACCGAGCAATTGATCGAGCGCGCCGCAGGCCGGCGCTGGCACAGCCTGCTGCTGCTTTCGCCCTTCCACAGCCGTGATGGACAGTCCCTGGGCCATCTGCTCAAGACCTTGGGCATCCCTCGGCTCACCGTTGGGGTTCCAGGCAACGGCGTCTGCTCCTTTCCCCTGGAGCAGACCAGAGACTGGCCAGTCGAGATCGACTGGGTGACGCCCAAGGTCGAACACAACCAGCGACGGCTGCACGCCAAGTGGCTGGAGTTGCGCGGCGCCGGCAGCTGGACCCTGACCGGCAGCGTGAATGCCACCCGGACCTCCATGGACAGCACCGACAACGTGGAAGTGGCGGTACTGCGCAAGCTCGACAGCGCCACGGATGAGTGCTGGGAGCCCGTCGAAGCACCGCGCTATGAAGCGGACGCCTTCGAGCGCCAGGACCAGGAGGCGACCCTGTGCGTCTATGCACGCCTCAACGAAGAACAGCAGTTGGAAGGCCGGCTGATCGGTCAGCAAGCGCTGGCCGGAGAATGGCTGGCGACCCTGGAGTGCGCCGAAGAAGTCCTCGAAACGGCGCCACTGCAACTGACCGCGCAAGGCGGCTTCGTCTGGCCGCTGCAGCGGACCCTGGACACCAGACTGGACGAGGGGCTGCAACTGCGCTTGGAGCGCGCGACACAAAGTGCCCGAGGCTGGGTCTGCATTGACGCCTACCTGAGCATGCCCCTGCCGATTCGCAGCCTGTGCGGGGCTCTGGGCCGACTGCTGGGGGGCAACCAGGCCCAGGACGACCTGCAGATCCTGCTCAACTGCCTGGTGCTGCACGCGCAACAACTGCCCGAAGAGCCCGATGCACCGCTACGCACTAAGCCCGCCACGACGCCCGTCAACCCGCCAGGCGGCACTGAGCCGCCTGCGCTACAGCCGCCCCAGCGCCCTCGCCACTGGCTGCCGAGCGTGGCCAAAGCCGCTACCGGCCGCGATGGCAGTTGGGCGTTGCTCCAGGCCATCGCAGGCTTGCTGCACCACGCCAACCCCGGGCAAGGACCCGTGGGGCACGGTGATGCGGCACCTATCATCGAACGGGACGATGGTCGAGAGGACAGCGACTTCGATCCGGCGTCGGACCCCAACCTCGAATCGCTGCCCTCTCCCAACCTGATCAACGAGTTCAACCAGACCCTGCAGAGTCTGGTCAACCTCAAGGGCCTGAGCAGCCGCAAGAAAGCCCAGCTGCTGTATGTCTGGTGCCATGTCGCCCTGGACTTCTATTTGCGTCGCCTGCACCTGCCGGCCAATGCCCGGGATTTTGCCCAGCGCTGGCTCAACTGCGTCGACCATGCGCAACTGGCTGCCGAAGATCGCCCACTGGTGGACGAAGCGGTCTACGGCCTGGCCGCCACCCTGGCGCTGCCGGGCAGGCTGACCTCTGCCGCAACCCTGGGGACGCTGGACGCCACCACCCTGCATGAGTACCTGGAACGCTACGGCCAGGGGCCCGTGGACTTCGTCCAGGCCCGGCACCTGGCACAACGCTGGTTCAACCAGGAACCTGCGCAACGGCTGGTGGACCACGGGGTGGCCGAGGCCCTGGCGGCCCTGGATGCGGTGCAACACACCCGTACCTTGCGGGCGTTGCTCAGCCACTACATCGAAGATCGTCAACAGGCCCGCCAGCAACGCCTGCCGGCGGATCGTTTCACTGCGCAAGAGATCACCGCGCTGCAACACATCCACTCCCCCAACAGCTCCCGGCCGGGTTACTACCGGGTCAACCACCGCACCATCCGCAGTTGCCCCAACACCCGCCAGTGCTACGCCCCGGTGGAGCGCGAAGCCCTTGCTCGCCTGAAACAACGCCGCATCAACCAATGCCAGTATTGCCAGGCCCTGATGGTGTCACTCGAACCATGAACTCATTGCCACAACGTGCCTTTTTCGTCTCCCCCTCCGTGCGTGAGAGCGGCGGCGTGGATTACCTCGGACTGCGACAGGCCAACCTGGAACTGATGGACCAGTTCATGCCCGGGATCAACAACGGTACCCAATGGATTCGTCCGTATTCAGTGATGTGCTGGGCGGTATGGATCTTCAATCAGCACAACCAGACCTACTCGGGCGAACTGCCCGCGGGTCAGCGCTTCCAACGCTTCAGGGAAAAGATCGAGGTGCTGTTCGGCTGGAGCCATCAGTTGGTCGGTGACGGTGCCTACATGGCCGGCAATCGCCAGTACAGCCCGCCCGGCAAAGGCCCTTTCACCCTGGACTTCAAGACCTGGCATCGCGGCCCCAGCTGGTTCGATGCGGTGCAGTACGGCCCCTCGTTCAAGCCTGACACCGGCCTGGGCCTGGCCTGGCCGCAACCCGACGGCACCTACGGCGTCACCGAAGCGGGTGAAGCACTGGCCCGGGCCCTGGATAAAGGTTTGCGTACGCTGGCGCTCTATCCGTGGCTGATCTGCGTCGAAGACCTGCAGGGCAGTGTCAAGCAGGCCGGCGCCGTGCATCTGAAGTGGGATCGCAATTGGCCAACCCGCCAGGAAGCACGGATTTTTCGCGATGAGTTCTACCCACCGGCGGGAACGGCGAAAAACCCCAGGGCCAGCCACCGCGAGTGTTCCATCAACCTGATCCGCGCCACGTTGCAGGTGCTGGGCAGCGAAACCAGCCTGCCGGTGCTGCGCCGGGCCATGGCGCTGCTGCCCCTGGCCGACTTCCCGGCCGAGCAGGTGGCCGGACTGGCCCCGACCCAGGCACTGTGGCGAGTCCTGCAATTGCGCCAGGCCCAGCGCCTGGCCTTTGAAAGCCTGTTCGGCTGGATGGAACTGCATATCGCCCAGGGCCTGCACAGCAGTGAGGCACTGCGCGACCGACTGCTGTCCCTGGACTGCATCCCACTGCGGGCCGAGAGCTCGGTGCAAGCGGTCCTGGAACATTACCGGGCCTTGTCCCCGCAGGCCGCGAACTTGCTGGAGGCGGGGCTGCAAGTGGCCGAGCTGGATCTGTTCGAGCGCATCGACCGTCTGCTGGGATACATCGCCAACCACGACGAGCAAGCCGTCGGCGAGGCCTTGCAGTTGCTGTTTCTGGTGGCGGCCATCACCCAGGACCTCAGCGCCTGCCCCCGGCACAGCGCCTATCTGGACCAGGGGGGCCAGGCGCGGCTGTCATTGCAGTACTGGGCTCGCTCACTGCAGCGCAAACAACAGATCAGCCTGTCGGAACTGGTCCTCAACCTGATCGAGAACAACCTGCTGAGCCAGCACTTCGGCATCGCTGCCATCCGCATGACCGAGGCCAAGCCAAGGCTGCGCATCAGCCTCGAGGACCAAGGCCTGGTGTCCCTGCTGTCCGGTACCGACAAGGCCTGGCAACCCGGACTGACCGAAGACCGGCTGTATTCAACCCTGGCCTTGATGACGGAAAGCCGGCTGCTGCAGTGTCGTCAGTGTGACGAGACCAACGCCCGGCTCTATCGGCGTGCCGACCCATGACGCCTTGTTTTTTCTGGCGACGCCTCGTAGGGGCTCGTACTAAGCTCTGCTCTTCTGTCTATTCAAGGAACACGATGAACTGGGTACTGGGGACCATGCTGTCGCTGTTGAGCCTCACCGCTCACGCTGGCGAGTTGCGCATGCTGACCGACAACCACCCGCCGCTGCACTTTCAGCAGGGCGAGCACATGACGGGCTTCGCTGTGGAGGTGGTGCAAGCCCTGGCGCAACGCACCGGTGATCCGGTGCAGGTGCAGCAACGGCCGATGTTGCGCGCCTTGCGCGATGCCAGCGAGGCCGAAGACACCGCGGTGTTTACCATTTTGCGCACGGCCGAGCGCGAGTCGCGCTATCAGTGGGTGGGGCCGCTGATGCAGACCGAAACCGCGCTGTACGCCCGCACTGGCGACCACAGCGCGGTCACCGACCTGCACCAGACCCGGGGACAGATTGCCGTACCGCGCAAGTGGCTGGTCTATCGCTACCTCAAGCAACAGGGGCTGGACAATCTGTGGGGTGTGGACAGCCCGCAGGTCATGATTCGCCTGCTGCGACTGGGACGGGTGCAATACCTGGTGGCCGACACCATGAGCATCAGCACCTTCGCCGCCGAAGAAGGCATGCCCTTCGATCAGTTGAGCTACCAGATGCCGCTGATGCGCCAGGACGCCTACATCGCCTTTTCCCCCAAGGTCGACGCCGCCCGGGTCGCCCGCTGGCAGCGGGCCCTGGAGGCGATGAAACGCGATGGCAGCCTGCAACGGCTCAAACAGCGCTGGCATATCGACCGCACTGCCTGCTCAAGCGACTGCTGACGACGGCCTCAAGATAGAATTTGCTGACTTGTGAACGGCAGTAAATCTCGTCCGCGGCGGCGAGTTTCGCTACTATGACGAGCCCATTTCTGTCGTTGCCGACCCGCCAATCCGGAGCCCCAATGCCCAGTCCCAAGGACCTCGCCACTGACAGCAACGCCCCGATGATTCCGGAACAGCGCCGCGAGCAGATCCTGCGCCAGTTGCGCAAGCATCAGGTACTCAGCGTGCATCAGCTGATGGAGATGTTCGACTGCTCGCACATGACGGTGCGCCGGGATATCGCCCTGCTGGAACAGGAAGGCCGCGCCCATTCGGTGACCGGTGGCGTGCGCATCGCCAGTCAGTTGCACAGCGAGCCCAGCCATCAATCCAAGGCCGTGGTGGAACTGCCGCAGAAGCAGGCCATGGCCAAGCTCGCGGCGGGCCTGTTGCATGCGGACATGACGGTGTACCTGGATGCCGGCACCAGCACCCTGGAGATCGTGCCCTACATCAAGGCGCTGTCGGGCATGACCGTGATCACCAACGATTTCGGCGTGGTCCAGGCGTTGCTCGACGCGCCCCAAGTGACAGTGATCCACACCGGTGGGCAGCTGGACCATTCCAACCATTCCTGCGTTGGCGGGCTGGCAGTGGCGACTCTGCGCCAGGTGGTCACGGACGTGGCCTTCATCTCCACCAGTTCCTGGGACCTGCGCCGGGGCATCACCACGCCCTCGGCGTTGAAGGTCGAGGTCAAGCAGGTGGCAATGCAATCGGCGACCCAGGTGGTGCTGGTGGCCAGCAGCTCCAAGTACGGCACCTTCGGCATGTACAAGATCGCCGACCTGGAGCAGTTCGACATCATCATCAGCGACGCGGCCCTGGCCCCCGCAGCGGCGGACGGCATTCGCAAGCACGGTGTGGAATTGCTGCTGCCGGCACCATCCTGAGCCAGCGATAGCCCCCAACACCTGCAATCCGTGGCCAGGGAACTTGCTCCCACTCGTCTGCGCAGCAGACGCAATGCCTGATGCCCCTCAATCCTCGAAAGGTCGCGCCGTCCGGGTTTGGGGCGGCGGCGCCACCCGGCATGAGCAGGCTCCCTCGCCACAAAGAGTGAACAGCCCTCCCTAGGCTTTGTACGAAAAGCCTTGATACTCGGTGATGCTGCGTGGAAAACGGTCTCGTGCGCGAGTCCGATCGGAAGGCTCATCTACACCCCGTAAAGTCGAACGTGCCCCGGCCGTTCCTCGAGCGTTTTCGCCTTGCCTGACCTTCGTCTCAACAGTGTTCGGACAGAGCCTAGTGGGCTCTCTCGGTGTCGGCCATGAACTGCCCCAGCTCACGAGCATAGAACCGGGCCATGCCGGTGGTGCCGTGCCCGCGAGTTTCGGCGCTGGCGGGAATCAACAGCAGGCGAGCATCTTTCACTTGCTGGAGCGCCGCTTGCAGGGTGCCGGTTTCCGGCGGGTTGCGCTCATCGTCCGCGGCGTTGATCACCAGCACCGGCGCCTGGATCTTGCTCAACCCCGGCGCGGCGTTGTAGTCCGCCGAAGACTGCCACTGGTAGATGAAGTCGTTGGCATCGGCGGTCTGTGGCGCCTTGAGGCGTTCATCCACCAACTGGTCGGCCTGGGCCCGGGTCGGCGCCAGGGCCTGATAGGCCAGGGTGCCGCCGCTGGTGCCAGTGGCGAACAACGCATTGGCCAGACGCAGAGACGGCGGCTGGACCCGGTAATTGCCGTTGTCCCAGGCCGGGTCCTGCTTGATCGACTCCACCAGCAGCCGGCGCATCATCCAGTTGCGCGAGGACATTTCCCCGGGCTGGGAGGCCATGGGCACCAGGGCGTCCATCATCTGCGGCCATTGCTGGCCCCAGAGCCAGGTCTGCATGCCGCCCATGGAATTGCCGATGATCAGGCGCAGGTGCTTGACCCCCAGCCCCTCGGTGACCAACCGGTACTGGGCCTGGACCATGTCGTCGTAGTTGTACTGGGGAAACCGCGCGCGCAGGCCATCGGAAGGCTTGCTCGACTGGCCGACGCCAATGCCGTCGGTGGCGATGATGTAATACTTGCTCGCGTCCAGAGGTTGCCCCGGGCCGAACAGCTCGCCGCCAAAATCCTTGCTCAGCAGGTCGCTGGCCGGCCGATAGGTGCCGTGCAGATAGAGGATCGCCGGGTGCTTGGGGTTGCCCAGGGTGATGTAGTGCAGTTTCAGGTTGGCCAGCTGTTCGCCGTTGTGGAAAGTGAACTGCGGAGCGACCCAATCGCCCTCGGTGGCCGGCGGCAGGCTCGCGGCCGCGGCCAGGGACATACCGCCCAGGGACAGAATCAGGCCGAACGCGGCCCGGCAGACAAGACGCTGCATGAAAAAACTCCTGTGTTTATCGCTACGAATCATCGCAAGCCGTTCGTGGCCTGCGTACCCTCTGTAGCCGCTGCCGCAGGCTGCGCAAGGCACCGCTGGGGCCTCGGCGGCCGGGGAATCGCTGCGAGCCTGCGGCTCGTTCGCAGCCTTCGGCAGCGGCTACATAGAGCGATGCCCGCAGGGCCTTGCGCGACGCTCCCCAGATACCTTTTCCTGCGCAACCTGCAGTAGCGGCTACACCGCCGAGCCTTGGCGCGCCTGCCAGTCGCGCAGCCATTGCAGGCCGGCGGAGGTGTCGCCGCGAGGGCGGTATTCGCAACCGACCCAGCCGTCATAGCCGAGCTCGTCCATCAATTGGAACAGGTAGGGGTAGTTCAGCTCGCCAAGGTCCGGCTCGTGACGATCCGGCACTCCGGCGATCTGGATATGGCCGATGCCCGGCAGGTCCCGCCGCAGCTTCACCGCCAGGTCGCCTTCGACGATCTGGCAGTGGTAGCAGTCGAACTGCACCTTGAGGTTGGCCGCACCGACTTCCTTGCAGAGGGCCTGGGCCTGGTCCTGGCGATTGAGGAAGAACCCAGGCATGTCCCGGGTGTTGATCGGCTCCAGCAGCACGGTGACCCCGACCTTGGCCGCCTGGGTCGCGGCGTGGGCTAGGTTCTCCAGGTACACCGCGTGATGGCGGGCCCGGTCCTGTTCCGACGGCAGCAGGCCGGCCATCACGTGGATCCGTGAATTGCCCAGCACCGCGGCGTACTCCAGGGCCTTGTCGAAGCCCTGGCGGAACTCCTGCTCGCGTCCGGGCAGGGAGACGATGCCGCGCTCCCCCGCCGCCCAGTCACCGGGCGGCGCGTTGAACAGGGCCTGCTGCAGGCCGTTATCGTCCAGGCGCTGTTTCAGTTGCGCGGGGCTGTAGTCGTAGGGAAACAGGTATTCCACCGCGCTGAAACCATCGGCCGCCGCAGCGGCAAACCGCTCAAGGAAGTCGTGTTGCGGGTAGAGCATGCTGAGGTTGGCAGCAAAACGAGGCATGGGAACTCCTGGGACAAAGGGTCAGACAAACGGCCAGATCAGCAGGGTAATACAGAACCCCAAAGTGCCGAGCAAGGTGGTAATCACGGTCCAGGTGCGCAGGCCATCGGCGACGTTGAGCCCGGCCAGCTTGGTGAAGATCCAGTACCCGGCGTCGTTGATGTGGGACATGGCCAGCCCGCCACCGCCCATGGCCAGGCACAGCAGGGCCATGTGGTTGGGGCTCAGGTTAAGGGTGGCGATCAGCGGCGCGATGATGCCCGCCGTGGTCACCAGGGCCACGGTGGTGGAGCCCTGCACGGCGCGCAGCAGCATGGTCAGCAAGAAGCCCAGGGCCAGGACCGGCAGGCCGGTGGTGCGCAGCAGGTCGGAGACCACGGCACCGATCCCGGTGTCCACCAGGACCTTGCCGAACACCCCGCCGGCCCCGGCAATCAGGATCACCATGGCCACCCCGGGCAGCGCCGAGCCGATCACATCGGACACCTGGCTGCGGCTCCAGCCACGGCGCGAGCCCAGCAGCCAGGCACAGAGCAAGGTGTCCAACAGCAGCGCCACCAGCGGCGCACCGAGCACGGTCAAGACCCCGCGTAGGGTGGATTCCAGAGGCAGCAAGGACGTGGCCAGGGTGCCCAGCAGGATCAACACGATAGGCAGCAGGATCAGGCTGACGATCAGGCCGAAACCCGGTGGCGGCGCCGGCGGCAGTTTCGCCGCCAGAGTGCCGGTGGATTCCTCCAGGCCCATATGGGCCACGGCTGCCAGTGCTTGCGGGCTGGCCGGCTGTGCGGCGCCGTTGTTCCAGGCCGCCAGGTCTTCGTTGGTGACGTGAGGACCGTAGACTTCAGCACGGATATCGTCGGTCATCGGGTAGTTGCGCCGGGTCATGCGCCCCGCCACGCGGTAGCCGACATAGCACAGCAGCGCGGTCAGCGGCAGGCCGAACATCAGCACCCGGCCCAGGTCCGCCCCCAGTTGGCTGGCCGCGGCCACCGCGCCCGGATGGGGCGGCAGGAAGGCATGCACGGTGAGCAAGGCGGCACACATCGGCAAGGCAAACACCAGCAGCGGCTTGCGCGCACTGCGGGCCACGCCGTAGGCCAGGGGCATGAGGATGATCACCCCGACTTCGAAGAACACCGGCACGCCGATGATGAAGCCGGCGATGGTCAGGGCCAGGGGCGTGCGGCGGTTGCCGAAGCGCTCGATCAGGGTCTTGGCCAGGGCCTCGGCACCGCCGGACAGTTCGATGATGCGGCCGATCATGGCGCCCAGGGCAATGATGATGGCGATGTGGCCAAGGGTCTTGCCCATGCCGCCTTCGATGGTGGCCACCAGTTCCGCCGGTTTCACCCCGGCCACCAGGGCCACCAGGATGCTCACCAGCATCAGCGCGACAAAGGGCTGGAACTTGTACTTGAGCACCAGAAACAGCAACAGGGCGATACCGGCCCCGGCGGTGATCATCAGAATCAGCGGGCTCATTGGGCAAGCCCTCCACCCAGTGGTTGGCAGGTGTTGCAGGTGACGCTGGAACCCGTAAAGCCAATGCAGTCATTCATCTCGGGAAGTCCTGTTGTTATTGTTTTTTACCGGCAAGCCGCTCCCCACGAGAGCCCGATGGCGCTCCCGGGGGCGCTTGCCGTGAAGCGTTGTCAGTGATTACCAGGCGGTGCCGAAAGCGTCCCGCAGTTCGTCCAGGGCGTGTTGATCCAGAGGCTCGGGTCGCGGCTGGCTCATGAGCCACAGGCGCGCGGTTTCCTCCAGTTCCTCCAGGGCATAGCTGGCCTTGGACACGCTGCTTTCCCAGACCACCGGGCCCAGGCGTTCGAGCATCACCCCGCGCACCCGGTTGGCCAGTTGCGCCACCTGCTCGGCAACCTTGGGCGAACCCGGACGCTGGTAGCCGATCAGTGGAATGTGCCCGACCTTCATCACCTGATACGGGGTCAGCGGCGGCAGAATGTCGTCGTCGCGCCAGACCCCGGCCAGGGTCAATGCCACCAGATGGGTGGAATGGGTGTGCACCACCCCGCCCACCCCCGGATTGCGGTCATACACCTGGCGATGCAGGGCCAGGGTCTTGGACGGCTTGTCGCCGCTGACCCACTCCCCCGCCAGGTTGACCTTGGCGATGGCCGCCGGATCGAGGCGCCCCAGGCACACGTCGGTGGGGGTGATCAGCCAGCCATCGTCGAGCCGCGCGCTGATGTTGCCGGCGCTGCCCACGGTGTAGCCGCGCTGATAGAGGCTGCGGCCGACGTCGCAGATCTCTTCGCGCAGAGCGTTTTCCCGGCTCATGGCTGACCTCCGGCCAGTTGGCCCAGGGCCTTGCTGAAAAAGTCGCGACCGCCGAAGTTGCCGGACTTCAGGGCCAGGGCCAGGGGCTCGCCGCCGCTGCTGACCGTGGCCGGCACCCCGGGGTCGATCTGCGCGCCGATCTGCAACAGGCGCACGCCCAGGGCCTTGACCACCGCCCCCGAGGTTTCGCCACCGGCCACCACGAAGCGGCGCACGCCGTTATCCCGCAGGCCGCGGGCGATCTCGCCCAGGGCGTTCTCCACCAGGGCCCCGGCGCGCTCGACGCCCAATTGCCGCTGCACCGCCTTGACCTGCTCGGGGGTGCTGGTGGCGTAGATCAGCACGGTGTCCTGCTGCGCCTGGACAAAAGCCAGGGCCTGGGCCACCACCGGTTCACCGGCCGCCAGGGCCAGGGGGTCGATGCGTAGGGCTGGGCGCTCGGCTTCCAGCCAGGCGTCGACCTGGGCATTAGTCGCTGCCGAGGCACTGCCGGCCAGCACCACTTCGCCACCGGCCACCGGCGGCAGGCTCGCGGCGTCCAGGTCCCGCAGCTTGCCGGCGCGGCGGAAGTTCTCCGGCAGGCCCAGGGCCAGCCCGGAACCGCCGGTCAACAGCGGCAGGTCGGCGCAGGCGGCGCCGAGGGTGTAGAGGTCGGCATCGGACAGCGCATCGGCAATCGCCATGGCGACGCCCTTGCCCCGCAGTTCAGCGATCTTCGCCCGCACCGTGTCCACGCCCTGGGCGACGCTGTCGTAACGCAGCAGGCCCACCGGCAGCACAGTCTGCGCTTGCAGCACCCGCACCAGGTTGGCGTCGGTCATCGGCGTCAGCGGGTGATGCTGCATGCCGGACTCGTTGAGCAACTGGTCCTGGACGAACAGGTGGCCACGGAAAATCGTCCGGCCGTTCTCCGGAAACGCCGGGCAAGCCAGGGTGAAATCGCTGCCCAGGGCCTTGAGCAAGGCCTCGCTGACCTGACCGATATTGCCCGCCGCGGTGGAGTCGAAGGTCGAGCAGTACTTGAAGAAGATCTGTTCGCAGCCCTGCTCGCGCAGCCAGTGCAGGGCCGCCAGGGATTCGGCCACCGCCTCGCCCACCGGCGTGGTGCGGGACTTCAGGGCGATCACCACGGCGTCGGCGTCCAGGCCGGCGGCCACTTCGGCGCTGGGAATGCCAATGCTCTGCACCGTGCGCATGCCGCCGCGCACCAGCATGTTGGCCAGGTCGGTGGCGCCGGTGAAGTCATCGGCGATGCAACCCAGCAACGGGCGTGGAGTGGAAGTCGTCATCACAGGCTCCTCAAACGGCATCAGGCTTGGCCACGGGCAGCTCGATGCCCGGGAAGATCTTGATCACCGCCGAGTCGTCCTCGCGGCCGAAACCGGCGCTGGAGGCCTGCATGAACATCTGGTGCGCGGTGGCCGACAGCGGCAGCGGGAACTTGCTGGCCCGGGCGGTATCCAGCACCAGGCCCAGGTCCTTGACGAAGATGTCCACTGCGGACAGTGGCGTGTAGTCGGCCTTGAGAATATGCGGCACGCGGTTCTCGAACATCCACGAGTTGCCGGCGCTGTGGGTGATCACCTCGTACAGGGCATCGGCGTCCACCCCTTCGCGCAGGCCCAGGGCCATGGCTTCGGCGGAGGCGGCAATGTGCACCCCGGCCAGCAACTGGTTGATGATCTTGACCTTGGAGCCCAGGCCATGGGCATCCCCCAGGCGGTAGACCTTGCCCGCCATGCCCGCAAGGATCGCCTCGGCCTTGGCGTAAGCGCCGGCCGGGCCGGAGGTCATCATGGTCATCTCGCCGGCGGCGGCCTTGGCCGCGCCCCCGGAAATCGGTGCATCCAGATAGAGCAAGCCCAGGGCCTCCAGGCGCTGGCCCAGGTCCACGGCGTAGGTCGGGGCCACGGTGGCGCAGCCGATCACCAGGCTACCGGGGCGCAATGCCGCCACCGCCCCGCCCTCGCCAAACAGCACGCTCTCGGTCTGCTCGGCATTGACCACCACGGTGATGATCACCTCGCACTGCTCCGCCAACTGGGCGGCCGAGGCGCAGGCCACGCCGCCTTCAGCGGCGAACTGCTCGGTGACGGCCGCACGCACGTCACAGGCATGCACCTTGAAACCGCTGCGCAGCAACGACCGGGCGATGCCCAGGCCCATGGCGCCAAGACCGATGACACCGACATTGTTGTTATTCATGGGGGACTCCAGAAATAGACCAGGACTGTGCCGCGCCGGACAGGCGCCGGGCAAGAACCGGGCAGGACAGGGAAATCCGGATTGCAGGTCCGGCAAATGCAACACAGAGAGCGGCAACAGGCGCAGCGCCAGACGGCAAGCCCGGAAGGTGCATGGCACCGTGAACCGGTGCCGAGAGAGGCAGGAGCGAAGCGATCATCATGGCCATCCTGTTGCTGTTGTTATCAGGTTGAGCGTTGGCTGTGAACGATCATCCACCAATGAACGGATTATGTGAAGATATTTTTCAATCTAACATTTTTTAACATCGCTTTTTCCTGCCCGCTGCCTCCGGTCCGCGCCCGCCACTGGTCGGAACATCGAGGTCCAGTCGCCATCCCCTGCTACAACCTTTCACAGCCCTGATCTGGATCAGCATTGAGCGCGAGATCCTGACCGAGGCTCAGGACATGAAGCGTGCTGACTGGCGGTAGCACCCTTCATCGCAACCCCGTTGACGCCCCCACTGACCAGGGGCTCAATGGTCCGTCTCGTTATGCTTGGATAAGGATGATTCAACATGGCAAATATTGAAGTTTTATCGGGCGATTTTCTGCAGGGCGCCGGCGAGTACCGCCACGGCACCTTCAGGCTCAAGACAGTGCTCAACAGCGCCGGTGTCGAGATCAAGGCATCGGCCTTCAAGAGCCTGGAAATCGCCACTGAAAGCCCCGTCGCCAACAAGGACGCCTTCGGTTATGGCGTGGCCGGCGCCATGCTGCTGGGGCCAGTAGGCGCGATTGCCGGTTACCTGATGGCGGGCACGGAAAACGAAGTGACCTTCATCGGCACCTTAAAGGATGGACGGCAACTGATGGCCGCCACCGACAGCAACACTTACAAGGATATCTCCCGGCACTTGCTGAACTGATAATCCGCGAAGTTATATTCAGTGCTCATGACGCCCCATCGGTCATGGGCACTTTTTATTTGTATCCCTTATATGTTTCCCACTCTCGACGCCTGAACTCACCCCTCAAGCTGAACCTCACCTGAAACTTCATCATCGAACAACGATTCAGGGCAATTTAACCTTGACTCGATGAACCCTCCTGAGTAAATTGCGCGGGCCGGGAAATCCGGCCTTTTTTCAACTCACTAAAGAAGCCAATGGACACAGTATCTAGACGCTGTCTGGTCACTGCCGCTGCGCAGCGCCAGGCACCCCTGAACAATGACGGGACTCGACTCCGCGGTCGGGTGAGCTGCGCTAGGGCTTGACGCTCCAACGTAACTTGCCTCCCCGGAACCAGTCCGGTCACGAGGCACAAGTTATGCACTTCACATCTTCTGTAATGCCCGGCGTACGCGCCTTTGCCGCCACCATGCGGGTCAAGCTGTGCCGTGAGCCCAAGGCTCTGGCACGCTCGCCGTTCTCCTCATCCTCACCTTGCGCCGCCACCGCCCTGCGGGCCAATTGGCGTGTCTGCCCGATGACCGGCCAGCTCCAGCAACGCTGGAGCCTGGACGACAGCCAGGACCCGCAGAGTCGGGGCGCGGCCCTGCTCTTGCAGCAGGCCGGACTGATCTTCGGCCTGTACCTCGGGGCGCGCACTTACCCATAAATCAACGGTCACTTTCCGTTGTTTCCACACAAACTTCTTACTTGGAAGTTTGACGGCGCCTTATTGCCTTCTCGTTAATAAAACTTGCTGGAGAAAGTTATGGAAGAGGCCAGTAGTAGGTTCGCTGTCCATTCAACTTCATTGTTTGGGCAGCGAACGTTAAAACCTGAAAAACGCCAAGATCCGTATCGATCGCTAACCTGCGGCTCGACATACTTTCGCTCGTCTTTAATTAGTTGAGTGGTCGCTGTGTCGTGCCGTAGTCAGGCGGCAGGAGCACACGCAATGACTGAAAAAACCACAACTTCCCGCAACACCAGCGCCACCCGCGACAGCAACAAACTGTCGATGCGTGCCGCCCGCGAAGCCCAGAACGGCCTGGCCGTGACCCTGGCCAACGTCAACTCCAGCACCGCTGGCCTGACTGAACTGGACGCCGAAGGCCGCCTGCAACGCGACGGCCACAACGAGGTCGCCCACGACCGTCCGCCTCACGCCCTGGTGCAATTGCTGCAAGCCTTCAACAACCCCTTCATCTATGTGTTGATGACCCTGACCGGTATCAGTTTCTTCACCGACTTCTGGCTGCCGCTGCAAGCCGGCGAAGAAACTGATCTGACCGGCGTGATCATCGTCCTGGTGATGGTGCTGGCCAGCGGCCTGATGCGCTTCTGGCAGGAACACCGCTCGGCCAAGGCCGCCGAAGCCCTCAAGGCCATGGTCCGCACCACTGCCGCGGTGCTGCGCCGCGAGCAGATGGGCATGCAGGCCCGGGTTCGCGAAGTCCCCATGCGCGAACTGGTGGTGGGCGACATCATCCAGCTGTCGGCCGGCGACATGATCCCGGCGGACATCCGCCTGATCGAATCCCGCGACCTGTTCATCAGCCAGGCGGTGCTCACTGGCGAAGCCCTGCCGGTGGAGAAATACGACACCCTGGGCGCCGTGCAGGAAAAATCCGCCCAGGCCCTGGCCGCCGACCAGCAGGACCTGCTGGACCTGCCGAACATCTGCTTCATGGGCACCAACGTGGTCAGCGGCACCGCCACCGCCGTGGTGGTGGCCACCGGCGGGCGCACCTACTTCGGTTCCCTGGCCCGCTCCATCGTCGGCTCGCGCACCCAGACCGCCTTCGACCGTGGGGTCAACAGCGTCAGCTGGCTGCTGATCCGCTTCATGCTGGTGATGGTGCCCATCGTCCTGCTGATCAACGGCTTCACCAAGGGCGACTGGGCCGATGCCTTCATGTTCGCCCTGGCGGTGGCGGTCGGCCTGACCCCGGAAATGCTGCCGATGATCGTCAGCGCCAACCTGGCCAAGGGCGCCGCGGCCATGGCCAAGCGCAAGGTGGTGGTCAAGCGCCTCAACGCGATCCAGAACTTCGGCGCCATGGACGTGCTGTGCACCGACAAGACCGGCACCCTGACCCAGGACCGGATCATCCTCGAACACCACGTCGACATCAGCGGCAGCCGCTGCGATGCGGTGCTGCAACTGGCCTGGCTCAACAGCCACCACCAGAGCGGCATGAAGAACCTGATGGACCGCGCCGTGGTCGCCTTCGCCGAGGGCAACCCGCACTTCACCCCGCCCGCCGCCTGGCGCAAGGTCGATGAACTGCCCTTCGACTTCGTCCGTCGGCGTCTGTCGGTGATCCTTGCCGATGCCCGTGGCGATCACCTGTTGGTGTGCAAGGGCGCGGTGGAAGAGATGCTCGAAACCGCCACCCGGGTCCGCCAGGACGGACTGGCCGTGAGCCTCGACGCCGAGCGCCGCGCCGCCCTGCTGCAACTGGCCGAGGACTACAACCGCGACGGCTTCCGCGTGCTGCTGGTGGGCACCCGGGACCTGCCCAAGGGCCAGACCCGCAGCCAGTACAGCGCCAGCGACGAGCGCGAGCTGGTGATCGAAGGTTTCCTGACCTTCCTCGATCCGCCCAAGGAAACCGCCGGCCCGGCCATCGCCGCCCTGCGTGACAACGGCGTGACGGTCAAGGTGCTGACCGGCGACAACCCCATCGTCACCGCGAAGATCTGCCGCGAAGTGGGCCTGGAAGCGGGCGAACCGCTGCTGGGTCGCGACATCGAGCACATGGATGACCAGGTGCTCGGGCGCCTGGTGGAAGAGCGCACGGTGTTCGCCAAGCTCACCCCGCTGCAGAAGTCCCGGGTGCTCAAGGCCCTGCAAGCCAACGGCCACACCGTGGGCTTCCTCGGCGACGGCATCAACGACGCCCCCGCCCTGCGCGATGCCGACGTCGGCATCTCGGTGGACAGCGGCACCGACATCGCCAAGGAATCGGCGGACATCATCCTCCTGGAAAAGAGCCTGATGGTGCTGGAAGAAGGGGTGATCAAGGGCCGCGAGACCTTCGGCAACATCATGAAGTACCTGAACATGACCGCCAGCTCCAACTTCGGCAACGTGTTCTCGGTGCTGGTGGCCAGTGCCTTCATCCCCTTCCTGCCGATGCTGGCGATCCACCTGCTGCTGCAGAACCTGATGTACGACTTCTCCCAGCTGGCCCTGCCCTGGGACAAGATGGACAAGGAATACCTGGCCAAGCCGCGCAAGTGGGACGCCAACAACATCGGGCGCTTCATGCTGTGGATCGGGCCGACCTCGTCGATCTTCGACATCACCACCTTCGCCCTGATGTGGTACGTGTTCGCCGCCAACAGCGTGGAAATGGCCGCCCTGTTCCAGTCCGGCTGGTTCATCGAGGGGCTGCTGTCCCAGACCCTGGTGGTGCACATGCTGCGCACCCGCAAGATCCCGTTCATCCAGAGCACCGCGGCCCTGCCGGTGATGCTGGCCACGGGACTGGTGATGGCCCTGGGGATCTACGTGCCCTTCTCGCCCCTGGGCAGCATGGTCGGCCTGGTGCCGCTGCCGTGGGAGTACTTCCCGTGGCTGGTGGGCACCCTGCTCAGCTACTGCGTGGTCGCCCAGACCATGAAGACCCTGTACATCCGCCGCTTCAAGCAGTGGTTCTAAGGGCCTGGTTCTAAGGGCGTGAGCCCGGCGCGGCCGCCCTCGGACGGCCGCGCCCGATACACCTGACCAACGATGCCACCGTCGGCGCGGCCAGCGCCCTGCCGACGGCGACGCTGTTCGCCCGAAAGGAGCATCGCCATGTATCTCAAGCCTTTTTCCATGGTGCAACGCGGCCTCCAGGCCCTGCTGGTCTGCTGCCTGTGCACCAGCGCCCGCCTGCTCACCCGCGTGAGCATCCGGCTGTATGTCCGCGGCCTGCTGAGCGCCGTTGAAATTCGTTTTCTGCTGGGTTTCAGCGCCGCCATTACCCGCGCCTCGCTGCGGGTGGCGATCGCCTGAACCCGTCACCGACCCGGGAGCACACTCATGTCGGGCACCACACTTCTGATCAACCTGGCCGGGGCCATCGCCCTGCTGCTCTGGGGCTCGCAGATGATTTCCGGATCCCTGCTGCGCGGCTTCGGCAGCCCGCTGCGGCACTGGCTCGGACAACACCTGAACAACCGCTGGCTGGCGCTGCTGTGCGGCGTCGGCATCACCGGCGTGCTGCAAAGCAGCACCGCGGTGAGCCTGATGGCCAGCTCCTTTACCGCCGCCGGCACCCTGGGCCTGGCCCCGGCGCTGGCGGTCATGCTCGGGGCCAATATCGGCTCGACCCTGGTGGTCCAGCTGCTCAGCCTCGACCTGTCGCTGCTGGCCCCGGTGCTGCTGCTGGCGGGTTTCCTGACCTTCCGCCTGCGGGACGACTCGCGCTTTGAAAGCATCGGCTGCGCGCTGATCGGCCTGGGCCTGATGCTGCTGGCCCTGGGCATGCTCGGCGCCACCCTGGGCGCGGTGGAAAGCACCCCGGTGTTCCAGCTGGTGATGACCAGCCTCGACGGCGACCTGCTGCTGGCCCTGCTGGTGGCCATGCTGCTGACCTGGATGTGCCACTCCAGCGTCGCGGTGGTGCTGCTGATCGCCTCCCTGGCCGGCACCGGCCTGCTGTCGCCGGCCACCAGCATGGCCCTGGTGCTGGGGGTCAACCTGGGCGGCACCCTGCCATCCCTGCTCGGCGCCAGCGGCAACGTGGCCCGGCGCCTGCCCCTGGGCAACCTGCTGGTGCGCCTGCTGGGCGTGGTCCTGGTGCTGCCGTGGATCACCGCCCTGGCCCGCCTGGACGCAGTGCAAGCCCTGCCACCGGAGTTGCTGGTGGTCTACCTGCACAGCGCCTTCAGCCTGATCCTCGGTCTGCTGTTCATTGGCTTCACCGAGCTCCTGGGCAAGCTGCTGACCCGGCTGCTGCCGGCCCCCGCCCCGGTCACCGACCCGGGCATGCCGCTGTACCTGGACCAGGCCGGCCTGGAAGTGGCCAATATCGGCCTGGCCAACGCCGCCCGCGAAGCCCTGCGCATGGCCGACATGCTTTCGAGCATGCTCGACCGGGTGCTGCAGCTGTTTCGCACCTCAAGCATCACCCATGCCGAGCAGGTGCGGCACATCGACCAGTCCCTGGACCTGCTCAGCGCGGCGATCCGCGCCTACCTGGCGGACATCGGCAAGGAAGGCATCAGCGACCAGGACGCCGACCGCTCCCAGGAGATCCTGCTGCTGGTGATCAACCTGGAGCACGCCGGCGACATCCTCGCCACCAGCCTGGCGCAATTGGCGGTGCGCCGCCTGCGCCGAGGCGAAGCCTTCTCCGAGTTCGAGCTGGGAACCCTGTACCCACTGCACCAGGAGTTGCTGGACAGCCTGAGCCTGGCCATCACCGTGTTCCTGCGCGAAGACCTGCCCACCGCCCACCAGTTGCTGGCGCGCAAGGAAAACGTGCGGCGCCTGGAAGCCGCCGCCGGCCGCGAGCACTTTCGCCAACTGCGCGAAGACCAGAGCGCCTGGGCCGAGTCCGGGGACATCTTCCAGCGCCTGCTGCGCGACTACCGCCGGGTCCACCACCACATCGCCGCCCTGGCCTACCCGGCCCTGGAGCGCGCCGGTGAGCGCGACATCGAGCACGGCTACCTCAGCGAGCCCCTGGCCGAAGCGCCGGGCGCCGAGCACCCCGTGGCCGGGCTCAAGGAGGACAGCCCATGCGCGTCCTGATCTGCGCCGGCCGCTACTACGCCGACAGCCGCCTGTGTCGCCGGGTCCTGGAAGCCTTCCAGCGCCTGCACGAAGTGCGGGTGGTGATCCACGGCGGCAGCCAGTTCCTCGGCGCCCACATCGAGGACTGGGCCCGGGAAACCGGGGCCCACATCGTCCGCTACCCGCCCAACTGGCAACTGCACGGCAAACACGCCGAGCGCCTGCGCAACAGCTTCATGCTGGCCGACAGCCGCCCGGACATCGTCCTCGCCCTGCCCGGCGGGGAAGACACCGAAGAACTGCTGGCCCAGGCCCGGGTCCGCGGCATCCAGACCCTATCGGTGGACGCCCAGTAAACACCCCACGCAGCACCCACCCGCGCCGGCTCCCCAACCAAACGGTCCGGCGCCCAACAGAACGAGACCTGCCATGTCCAAGCACCGCCCACATCGCTCCTCGCGTTGCGCCTCCTGGGGCCACACCCTGCCTGCCGCGAAAAGCCGCATGCTCAAACGCAACCTGCTGTTCCTCGCCCTCACCGCCGGGGCCACCGCCACCCTGGCCCTGTGCTCCAAGGCCCAGGCCGCCGGCGGCGCCTACGTGGTGGATGACGGCGCCATCAACGCCCCCGGGGAATGCAACGTCGATGCCTGGTACCAGAGCACCCGGCATCAAGGCTCCAGCCACAACAGCGTGATCGCCCCGGCCTGCACCTTCAGCCAACTGCCCTGGGTACAAGTGGGAGCCGCGGTACAGCGCCAGCAGGCTGACGGCCAGGGCGAAACCCAGGTCAGCCCCCAGCTCAAGATCGCCCTGCTGGACCGCGCGGACCTGGGCCTGCAACTGGCCCTGGCCGGCTCCGCCCACTGGGCCCTGAACCGCCACCACAGCTTCGACGGCGGCGACCTCACCCTGCCCCTGACCTTCAGCGCCAGCGACCGCCTGCGGCTGAACCTGAATGCCGGCTGGACCCACGCCTACGACGATGGCGAGCAGAACCACCGCTGGACCTGGGGCAGCGGAGTCGAATACGACCTCATGCCGAGCCTGACCCTGATTGCCGAGCGCTACGGCCAGCGCGGCGGCGAACAAGGCTGGCAGGCTGGCCCGCGCCTGCACGTGGGCCAGCACCTTGACCTGGACCTGATCGTTGGCCAGCACCTGACCGAAGCCCGCGACCGCTGGCTGACCACCGGCGCAACCCTGCGCTTCTGAGCGCCCCAAAGCGTCGCCGCCCCTGTAGCCGCTGCTGAGCCTGCGAAGCTGCGCAAAGGCCCAACGGGCCTTGCCTGACGATCGCCTGCCAAACCTCTATCGTTCTTGAGAACCCTGCGGCCCTACGGGCCGTTCGCAGCCTGCGGCAGCGGCTACAGGGAGCAATCAGCCGGCAGGGGGTACAGGGCTTCGTCGAATTGGTCCAGGCGCGGGAAGACCAGGGGTTGGTCGTTCGCCAGGTGCTGCAGGCGTTGACGGTAGCTGTGCAGGAAGGCTTCTCGGGCTTCCTGGCTGATGTAGGGCACATGCCAGGCCACGAACGGTTCCAGCACCTCGCACCCGACATAGGCCAAGGTGCCCCGCAGCAGCGGGCGCAGCATGTCCTGCAGCGGTCCATGGATCGCGCCTTCGCCAAACATGTGCTCGCGTCCGCCCAGGGTCAGGGTCACCAGGGCCTTTTTGCCCGCCAACCCGCCCTGGTCATAGAAGCGCTTGCCGCCATAGCACACCCCCGACACCAGCACCCGGTCGATCCAGCCCTTGAGCATGGCCGGCACCGAGAACCAGAACACCGGGAAGTTGAGGATCAACAGGTCGGCCCACAGCAGCTTGTCCAGCTCGCCCTGGATGTCGGCGGCGATGCTCTGGTTCTTCACCCCCAGACGTTGCTCCAGGGCGTACACCAGGTACTCCGGATTATCCCGGGCGGCAAAGTCGGCGGCGCTGGCCACCGGGTTCCAGTTCATGGCGTACAGGTCGCTGACCTGCACCTGGTGCCCCTGAGCCTCCAGGGTGCTGCGGGCCTGGTCGCGCAAGGCGGCGGTGAAGGATTGCGGTTCGGGGTGGGCGTGAACGATCAGTACCTTCATGAAGACTCCTCAAACGGTGGGCAAAGTGGCGGGGGCAACGCGGCGGCTCAGGCAGTGTTCGGCGCACAGGGCAATGCGCCGGCAGGCTTCGCGCAAGTCATCCGGCTGCAGCACCAGCCCCAGGCGGATATGCCCGGCGGCGCTGGGGCCGAAGGCTTCGCCGGCCAGTACCGAGACGCCCTGTTCGTCCAGCAGGCGCTGGCTGAAGGCCTGGGCGCTGAGCCCGGTGGCGCGGATGTCGACCATGACGAACATGCCGCCATCCGGCTTCAGCGGCCGGGCGCCGAGGCAATCGGCCAGACAGTCGCAGACCAGATCCCGGCGCTGGCGGTAGGCCTCGGCCATCTCCCGCAACTGCGGCAAGGGTTGCTCCAGGGCCACGATGGCCGCGTCCTGGATGAATTCCGGCGAGCCGTAGAGCATGCACAGGGCGAGGTTTTCCAGGTGCGCGGCCAGGGCCGTCGGCGCCACCACCCAGCCCAGGCGCCAGCCGGTCATAGCGTGGGACTTGGACAGGCTGTTGAGGGTCGCGGTGCGCTCGGCCATGCCCGGCAAGCTGGCCGGGCTGACATGTTCGCCCTC
The DNA here is from genome assembly GCF_003363755.1 of Pseudomonas protegens. GTDB lineage: Bacteria > Pseudomonadota > Gammaproteobacteria > Pseudomonadales > Pseudomonadaceae > Aquipseudomonas > Aquipseudomonas danubii. The sequence continues at coordinate 6,492,787 of NZ_CP031396.1, read as the reverse complement.
GTACAGCAGCTCGCTGTAGACCTCGTCGCAGATCAGCCACAGGTCATGCTCGATGCACAGCGCCGCCAGGGCCTCCCAGGTGGCCCGGGGGATGCTGGCGCCCGTGGGGTTGTGCGGGCTGTTGAGCACCAGGGCCCGGGTCTTGCCGGTGATGCGCGCCGCTACCGCCTCGGGCTGCACCCGAAAACCGTCCTCGGCCCGCACCGGCAGCGGCACCACCTGGGCATTACAGGCGCCGAACACCGCTTCATAGGTGACGTACATCGGCTCGGCCACGATCACCTCGTCACCCGGGTCCAACAGGCACTGGGCCACGCTGTACAGGGCGCACTGGGCACCGGCCAGTACCACCACTTGTTCGGCATCCACCACTTGCCCGCTGCGCTGCTGATGACGGCGGGCAATGGCCTCGCGCAAGGCGCGCTTGCCGCGCACATCGGCGTAATGGGTGTGGCCGGCCTGCAGGCTGTCGATGGCCGCCTGAACGATGGGCTGGGGGGTGTCGAAATCCGGGTCGCCCACCGACAGCAACCAGACCTCTTCGCCACGTTCGCGTTTGGCCAGGGCCCGGTAGTGAATGTCCCAGGCGGCGGCGCCGTCTCCGGCAATACGTTGGGTCAGTTGAGAAAAGCGCATGCTCAGGCTCCAGGCAAAAAGGGATGGTCAGCGCGCACAGGCGTGCTTGAGTTCGATCAGGCTCAGGCCGTTGCGGGCAAAGCCGTCGCGCAGTGCCTGCTGCAACTCGTCGAGGCTGGCGGGCTGGCTGACGCTGCAACCAAAGGCCCGGGCCAGGGCGGCAAAATCCGGATTGCGCGGCAGCACGCCGATGGGCTCGATGTTCAGATCCAGCATGTCGTCGCGGATCTGCCCCAGGGCGTCGTTGTTCCACAGCAAGACCACCAGCGGGCTGTCCAGCTCCTCCACCGCCGTGGCCAGCTCCTGCACCGTGTAGAGAAAACCGCCGTCGCCCACCAGCACCAGCCCCGGACGCTCGGGGGCACCGAGCTTGGCGCCGATGCCCGCCGGCAAGCCGTAGCCGAGGGTGCCGTAGCCGGTGGGGTGCAGCCAGCTGCGGGTGGCCCGGCTGGGGTACAGGTAGTTGCCGCTGTAGGCCAGCTGGGTCATGTCGCTGGCGATAAAGCCGTGTTCCGGCAGCTCGGCGGCAATGCGTTGCAGGATCGAACGGTGGATCTGTTGCAAGGGCCCCTGCCCGTTCTGCACCGCCTGACGCAGATCGGCCACCGCGTGAATCGCCGCCCCGGCTTCGGCCGGTGTGGGTGGCAAGGCCTGGAGCAAGGCGTCCAGGGTGGCGCGGGCATCGCCGTGCAAGGCCACCGCGCACGGATAGAAGTCATTGAACTTGCGCGGGTCGATGTCCAGGCGCAGCAGCTCACCATTGAGCGGCAAGCGTTCGCGCCAGTAGTCGGTGTCGGCCATCTCGGTGCCCACCGCCAGCACCACATCGGCCTGGCTGATCAGCTGCCAGCCGGGCTCCACGCACAGGGTCGCCCCGGCATTGAGCGGCGCCTCGTCCGGCAGCAGGCCCTTGCCGGCGACGCTGCTGAAAAACACCGCGCCCAGGCGCGTGCTCAAGGCCCGCAACTGCTCGGCCGCATGCAGCGCGCCGCCGCCGGCAATGATCATCGGCCGCTTGGCGCGGCGCAGCTTGTCCGCCGCTAGCTGGATATCTGCCGCCGCGGCCGGGCCACGGGCGGGACGCCGGCGCACCTCGCCGGTCCAGTCCCGGGCGACCCTGGCCGCCAGCACATCCAGGGGCACGCTGATGTGCACCGGGCGCGGGCGCTCGCTGTCGAACACGGCAAAGGCCCGGGCGATCAGCTCCGGCAGGTCTTCCGGGCTCAGGGCCAGGGCCGAGAACGCGGTGATAGGCGCGGTGATGGCGCGCTGATCCTGGGTTTCGTGCAGCGAGCCCCAGCCCTTGCCCAGGCTGGCGCTGTGGTTGACGCTGGAAATCACCAGCAGCGGAATCGAGTCGGCGTACGCCTGGCCAATGGGCGTGGCGACGTTGGTCACCCCCGGGCCGCTGATGACGAAACACACCCCGGGCTTGCCACTGACCCGGGCGTAACCGTCGGCCATGAAGCCCGCGCCCTGCTCATGCCGGGTCAGCACATGGCGAATGCCGCTGCCGGGCAGGCCGCGATACAGCTCCAGGGTGTGCACCCCGGGAATGCCGAACACCGTGTCGACGCCGTAGTTGGCCAGCAGGCGCACCAGGGCCTGGCCACCGGTCAAGGTCTGATCGTGCATGTCTCTCTCCTCAAGCCTGGCCAAGGCGAATCAACGCATCGACCGCGACGGTGCCCTGGGCACCGACCAACAATGGGTTCACATCCAGTTCCAGCAATTGCCCGGCGTGTTCGCAGGCGTAGTCCGCCACCGCGCCGATGGCCGCCACCAGCGCATCGAGATCGGCCGTCGGGCGCCCGCGAAAGCCCTGCAGCAGGGCGGCGCTACGCAGGCTGAGCACGGCCTGGCGGATCGCCCCTTCGGTGGTGGGCAGCAGCAGGCTGCGACTGTCCTTGAGCAATTCCACCAGCACCCCGCCAGCACCGATCACCAGGGCCAGGCCGAAGTCGTTCTCACGCTTGATGCCGACAATCAGCTCCGCCAGGGGTGGCGCGGCCATGGGCTCCAGCAGCACCCGCTCAAAGGCCACGCCCGGCGCATGCTCGGCGATCCGCGTGCGCATCAGGCGCAGGGCTGCGCCCAGGGCTTCAGGGTCCTTGAGATTGAGGGCCACCGCCCCGGCCTCGGTCTTGTGCGGCAACTGCGCGCTGACCGCCTTGAGCACCAGCGGATAACCGACCGCAGCCGCCGCGCTCAGGGCCTGCTCGGGGCTGCTCAGCACCCCGTCCGGGATGCTCAGGCCGAAGCCGCGCAAAGCCTGCTTGGACTGCCACTCGTCCAGCAGCACCCCGGCACCGGGCAGGGCCTGCGGGCACAGCGGCACCAGGGCCGATTCGCCCAGGGCCAGCAACGCTGGACGCCGCTGTTGATAGGCGACGATCCGGCCCCAGGCCGCCAGGCCATCCTCCACCCCTTGCAAGGCGGGAATGCCATGGGCATGCAGACGCTCGCGGGCGCTGGCCGGCAGCAGCTCGGGAAAGGCCGAGGTGACAAAACCGCGCAGGCCGTGGCGTTGCAGCGCGGCGCAGAACAGCTCCAGCAGCAGGTCGCATTCCTTGCGCTCGCCGGTGAACTCGGCCGGGTAATCCAGCACCAGCATGGCGCTGTCGGCCTCGGTACGCAGGGCCGTGTCGAGCATGGCTTGCAAGGCCTGGGCGTCGCCCCAGATGGCGGTGGTGAAATCCAGCGGGTTGACCAGATTGGCGTAGCCGGGCAGTACCTGGGCCAGCTCGGCGCATTGCCCGGCCGCAAGCTTGGGCAGCTGCAGGCCGTTGCGTTCGGCGTAGTCGGCGATCAGCCCGGCATCGCCCCCGGAACAAGCCAGGGCCATCAGCTGCGGCCCGGCCGGCAACTGCCCGCAGGAGGCGGCCTTCAAGGTTTCGACAAAACTCACCGGGCCGCTGACCCGGATCACCCCCAGGCGCTGGAACAGTGCGTCGTACAGCGCGTCCGATCCCGACAGCGAACTGGTGTGACTCAAGGCCAGCTCGGCGCCGATCTGCGACACCCCGGTCTTCAGGGCAATGATCGGAATGCCCTTCTCCAGGGCCTTGTGCGCCGCCCGGGCAAACCCTGGCACATTCTTTAGCCCTTCCAGGTGCAGGCCGATGGCGGTGACCCGGGGTTCGTCCAGCAGCACGTCCATCAGCTCGGCAATGCCCAACTGCGCCTGATTGCCCACCGAGGCCATGTAGGCCACCGGCAGCGAGCGATCGCTCATGGACAGGTTGTAGGCGAAGTTGCCGCTCTGGGTCAGCACCGCCACGCCCCGCTCCACCGGCTTGCCACCATGGGCCACCGGCCACAGCGCGGCGCTGTGCAGGTAGTCCAGCAGGCCGTAGCAGTTGGGGCCCAGCAGCGCCATGTCGCCGGCGGCCGCAAGCAGTTGCCGTTGCAGGGCCTGGCCCTGGGCGCCGGTTTCGGCAAAGCCCGAGGCGTAGCAGATCGCCCCGCCCGCGCCCTTGGCCGCCAGTTCCCCGACGCAAGTCAGGGTCAGCTCACGGTTGGTGGCGACGAACACCGCGTCCGGGCCGCAGGGCAGTTGGTCGATGCTGGCCACGCAGGGCACGCCATCGAGCTCGGCATGCTGCGGGTTGACCAGCCACATGGGCCCGGCAAACCCGCCTTCGGCGCAGCGCTTGAGGGCCCGGGCCATGCTGCGCCCGCCGACAAAGGCCAGATGCCGGGGGGCCAGCAGGCGCTTGAGGTTGTCACGAAGAGTCTGGGACATGACGGCAGTTCTCCAGGGCGCTCAGCGCATCAGCGGCCGCAGCAGTTCACGGGAAATGATGTGGCGCTGGATCTCCGACGTGCCTTCCCAGATCCGCTCGATCCGCGCGTTGCGCCAGATGCGTTCCACCGGACCTTCGTCCATCAAACCCATGCCGCCGTAGATCTGCACCGCCTCGTCGGCCACCCGGCCCAGCACTTCACTGGCGAACAGCTTGGCCATCCCGGCCTCGCCGTCGGTCATGATGCCCTGGTCCATCTTCCACGCGGTGTGCAGGGTCAGCAGCTCAGCGGCGCGGATCTGCGTGGCCATGTCCGCCAGCTTGAACGACACCCCCTGGTAACTGCCGATGGCCTGGCCGAACTGCTTGCGATCCGCCGCCCATTGCAGGGAGGCATCCAGGGCGCGCTGGGCCTGCCCGACGCAGTTGGCCGCCACCATCACCCGCCCGGCAGTGAGCCAGGCGTTGGCCACGTCCCAGCCCTTGCCCACCTCCCCCAGCACCTTGTTGGCCGGCACCCGGCAGTCGTCGAAGAACATCTCGAAGGTGTGGTAGCCCCGGTTGCTCACGCACTTGGGGCCACGGCGGATGGTCAGGCCCGGGGTGTCGCGATCCACCAGGAACGCGGTCACCGCGTTGCGCTGGCGGCCGTTGTGCTCATAGGTGCCGGTGACCGCAAAGACAATGGCGAAATCCGCATGCCCGGCGTGGCTGATGAAGTGCTTGCTGCCGTTGAGCACGAAGTCGCCAGCGTCACGCACGGCGCGGGTCTTGATCGCATTGGCATCGGAACCGGCGCCGGGCTCGGTCAGCGCAAAGCAGTCAACCTTGCGCCCCTGCACGCAGGGCAGCAGGTAGTCGCCGATCTGCGAGCCGGTACAGGCCATGAGGATTTTCGAAGGCCGGGCAACGAACACATGCAAGGCCCAGGAACACTTGGCCAGCTCGCGCTCGATCAGCGCCTGGGACAGGTAATCCAGGCCACCGCCGCCCACCTCCTCCGGCATGTTGAAAGCATAGAAACCGGCGGCGATGGCCTTGCTGCGGATCTCACCGGCGAGGTCGGCGCTGACCTCATCGGCGCGGTCCACCGCCTCTTCGTGGGGCAGCAACTCCTTGCTGACAAAACTGCGAACCGCGTCCACCAGCATTTCTTGTTCTTGGCTGAGTTGGAAATTCATGGCGCTACCTGTGAGTGAGTGACGGTGCAAAAAAACAGTGATCGGGCAGGACGGCCTGCCGAAAAAACCTTCCCGCAGGAGCCGGCCTGCTGGCGAAGAGGCCCTTGAATAAGGCGCTGTTCTTGCGGGCGCCTTCGCCGGCAAGCCGGCTCCTACAAAATGGGCGCATGGCCCAGGGGCCCTTTCGCCGGCAAACGGAGCGCCGCCCGGCCGCTCCTACATGCCCTGGAAACGTGGCGGGCGTTTTTCCGTGGCGGCGCGCAGGGCTTCGGCGCCATCGGCACTGCGCCCACACAGCAGGCCGGCGGCCAGCTCGGCCGCCAACTGCTGCGGCAAGCCGCGCTCGGCGCCCTGGCGGATCAGCTTCTTGGTCTGGGCAAAGGCAAAGGTCGGGCCCGCCGCCAAGCGCGCCGCCAACTCGCCGACGTTGCCGATCAGTTGCTCGTCGGCGCACACCTCACCCACCAACCCGGCGGCCAGGGCCCGTTCGGCGCTCCACAACTCATCGAGAAACAGCAGGCGCTTGGCCTGTTCACTGCCGATCAGGCGCGGCAAGTGCCAACTGGCCCCGGCGTCCGGCGAGTAGGCCATGCTGGTGTAGCCGGCCTTGAACCGCGCCGACTGCGCCGCCACCCGCAGATCGCAGCACAGACTCAAGTCCATGCCCGCGCCCACCGCAGTGCCGTTGATGGCGGCGATGGTGGGTTTGTCCAGGCTGTGCAGGCGGGTCATCAAGGCGTGGGCGGTTTCGGTCCAGCCGTAGCTTTCCAGGGCGCCGCGGGCTTCGGCTTCGGCCCACTCCGCCAGATCGGCCCCGGCGCAGAAACTGCGGCCGCTGCCGGTGAGTACCACGGCTCGGACGCTGGGGTCGCTGTTGCAGGTGTCCAGCAGGCGGTGCAGCGCCTGGAGACTGGGGATGTCCAGGGCGTTGCGTTGCGCCGGGCGGTTGAGGGTGATCCAGGCTACGCCGGCTTCGATCCGGCTGAGCAGCGACGATGAAAGGGTCATGGGCGTCCTCGAATTATTGTGGTTGGCGTGAGGGGGTGGCTTGAGGGTGATACTAAACGAGTGTTCAACAAGGCGGCAATTGGGGGGGCTGGGGGGGCTTTTGGGTCGATTTATTGAGATATCCCTTTGTTTTTATTAGGTAAAAATCTGGATTTTGGGGGTTGATGCGTGGGGGTTGTTACAACTTCGAACAAGCCTCGACAAAAGGGGGGTTGGGGGAGGTTTTTGTGGTGAGGGAGCTTGCTCCCGCTCGGGTGGGTGGCGGCCGTAAACCTGAGGGTGCGGTCTGATTGGTGGGCATATCCGTTGCTGCGGGTGCGACGGCTTATGGTTTCGCTTTTACAGCGGGGGTTGGGTACATATCCGTTCCTGCGGGTGCGGCCGCTTACGGTTCCGCTCTTACAGCGGCTCACTTTTGAAGAGCGCAAAAGTAAGCAAAACGCTCTGCCCCTCCACTCGGTGCCTCGCCTAGGCTCGGCATGCCCTCACTCCGGCATTGATCCGTGGGCCGCCGCCACCGGCCATCCATGGCCGGGTGGCGGCTAACCCGGCATCCCTGCCGGGTTACCCACGGCTCAATGCCTGCGTTCGGCCATCGTGGTTAACGGGGCGTTCAGATCAAAATCAAAAGCAAGATCAAAATCTGACGGCGGCCTGCCGGCCGGCCTGTTTCATTGCCGTTCGCGTTACATGTAGCCGCTGCCGAAGGCTGCGACCGGCTCCGCAGGAGACGCTAAACCTGCCTCCCCGATATTCCTGACCTATCGCGCCGCCTGGTTTTGCGAGCGCGAGCGCTCGTTCGCAGCCTTCGGCAGCGGCTACAAGGAACCAGCCTGCGCACCTTGGCTTTGGCTTTTGATCTTCAGGCCCCTTCCCAGCCGGCCGAGCGCAGGCGTTGCGTAGGGGGCAGCTCGGCATGGATGCCGAGCTAGCCGCCACCCGGCCATGGATGGCCGGTTGGCGGCGGGCCCCCGGAGCAATGCCGAAGCGAGGGAACCCCGAGCCCTAGCGAGGGGCCCATGGAGGGGCAAGCGTTTTTTGGTTCCTTTTTTTGGCGTTTGAAAAAAAGGGACTCGCCGTAAGGGCGAAACCATAAGCAGCCGTAACCGCAGCAACGGATATGTACACAGCCCACCGCTGTAAGAGCGAAACCCTAAGCAGCCATAACCGCAGCAACGGATATGCCCCCCACTCCCCGCCATAAAAGCAAAACCACCAACGGCCACACCCGCAGGAATGGATATATACCCCGCCTCTCTAGCCGCAAAGGCCAACGAAGGCGCCCACCCAGGCGCTGCATGTCTCCCGCCCCCCCTTCGCCGGCAAGCCGGCTCCTACACCGCGGCGGCAGGTTGCAGTTGGCGTTTACGCTGCATCAGGTAATAAGCGCCATAGCACAGAGCAATAAACCCCGACCCCCAATACAACGACGGCCGCTGGGTTTCATCCAGCGCCAAAAACACAAACAACGAGCTGCACAGCACGATGCACAACAACGGCACCAGCGGAAACCACGGCGCGCGGTACTTGAGTTGCTCCAGTTGCCCCCCATCACGCAGGAACTGGCGACGAAAGCGGTACTGGGCCAGGGCAATCACGATCCAGGTCACAGTGCCAGCCATGCCGCTCACGGCCATCAGCACCATGAACAGGGTGTCGGCTGCGATAAAGCTGGTCATCAGCGAGATCAGGGCAAAGCACAGAGTGATGAACAGGGCCCGCAGGGGCACCCCCTGTTTGCTCAGGGGCGACAGGGCCTTGGGCGCCATGCCGGATTTGGACATGGCCCAGAGGATGCGCGTGGAGGCATACAACCCGGAGTTGCCCACCGAAAGAATCGCCGTGAGGATCACGAAGTTCATCAGGTCGGCGGCGTAGGGAATGCCCACCATGTCAAACACCTGGACGAAGGGGCTTTCCACCAGCCCGGCCTGCTGCCAGGGAATGATCGCCGCCAGCACCATCACCGCCAGGACGTAGAAGATCAGTACGCGAAACACCACGTTGCGCACGGCACGCGGAATGCTTTTTTCCGGCTGGTCGGTTTCCCCGGCGGCCACGCCCATGATCTCGCAGCCCTGGAAGGCGTAGACCACGGTCATCATCACCGCGAACACCGCCGGCAGTCCGTTGGGGAACAGGGAGTCGCCCTTGAGGTTGTCGAACATCGGCGCCGGGGCGCCGCTGGGCAGGTCGATGACGCCGAAGATCACCAGCGCGCCGACCACAATGAAGCTCAGGATCGCCAGCACCTTGACCCCGGCGAACCAGTATTCGGCCTCGCCAAAGGCGCGGGTGGCCAGGGCGTTGATGCCGAACAGCAAGGCCACGAACAGCGCCGACCAGTACCAGATCGGCACGTCGGGGAACCAGCGCTGCATGAGCATGCCGGCGGCGGTGAATTCCAGGCCCACGGTGGTGGCCCAGCTCATCCAATAGACCCAGCCGATCATGAAGCCGGTGGCCGGGCCGATGTATTTGGTGGCATGGGCCTGGAACGAACCGGACACCGGCATCTGCACCGACAGCTCGCCGAGGCAGACCATCACCAGGTACATCAGGAACCCGGCCACCAGATACGAGAGGATCGCCCCCCAGGGGCCGCCCTGGTTGATGGTGACCCCGGAGCCCATGAACAGCCCGGTGCCGATCACCCCGCCCAGGGACAGCATGAAAATGTGCCGGCTCTTCAGCGAGCGCGTCAGGTGTATGCCTTTACGTTCAGTGGTGGTTGTCATGGCGCACCTCAGCAGTCAGTGAGGCGCAGGGCGCGGGTCGAGGGGGTGCAGCGGGAGGCGGAAGCAGCTTGCAGGCGTTTCATTATTATTATCTCCAATAAGCTTCGAAGACCGCGGCGGGCGCGGCTCAAGCGATTATTGGAAAGCCATGTAAGTTCGGATTGAACGCCAGGATCGAAGATGTAAAAAGTCGTAAGGATTTTGTACGTCAGGCCGCCAACAGCTGTTGCAGCAAGGCCCGGGACTGCTGCCAGGACGTTTGCAAATTCGCCCCCAGGGCCGCCAACGTCGGGCGATCGGCCTGCTCTGCCGCACTTTCCAACTCCCGCAGCACTCGGGCCAGGGCGCAGAAACCCAGGGAGTCGGCGCTGCCCGCCAGGCGATGGGCCAGGTGCAGGACTTCGGTGCAGTCTTCGGCGGCCAGGGCGTCGGCCAGCCGTGGCCGTTGCTGATCCAGGGCATCGGCCAGGACCTGGAGCAGACCCTGCAATTTCTGCTCGCCCAGCAGGCTGCGATGGGTGTCCAGCACGCTCTGATCGAGCAAGCCTTGCCGGGTGTCGGTCGGCGGCACCTGGACCTGCCCGGCCAGCACCTGCCGCAGGCTGGCCAGCTGCAACGGCTTGCCGAGAATGCCCTGCATGCCGGCCTGCAGATAACCGCGCACCAGCGACGGCTGCACGCTGGCAGTGAGGGCGAAGATTCGCGCCTGCCGATTGGGCCCGGGGCGGCGGCGGATTTCCCGGCACAGCTCGACCCCGCTGATGCCGGGCAGGTGCACATCCAGCAGCAACAGGTCGAAGACTTGCTGCCGGCACAGGGCCAGGGCCGTCTCGCCGTCTTGCGCCAGCCACACCTGATGGCCGTCTCGCTCAAGCAGGCCGCTGGCCACTTCGCGATTCAGGGCCACGTCCTCCACCACCAGGATGTTCAAAGCCTGCATCGGCAACTCAAGCGCGGGCACCGACAAGGGTTCCTGGCCGATGCCCAACGCCAGTTCGAACCAGAAACAACTGCCCTGCCCCAGCTCGCTGTCCACACCGATGCGCCCGTCCAGTTGCTGCAGCAGGTGCTTGCAGATGGCCAGTCCCAGGCCGGTGCCGCCATAGCGCCGGGTCACCTCGTCACTGGCCTGGACGAAACGCTCGAAGATCTTCTCGCGCATCGACGCGGCAATGCCGATGCCGTTGTCGCGCACGCAGCAGCGCAGGCGCTGGCCCTCGGCGCTGCTGTGCAGCACTTGCACCTCGACCCGCACCCAGCCGTCTTCGGTAAAACGAATGGCGTTGGCCAGCAGGTTGCTCAGCACCTGGCGCAGGTACTGCTCGGCGCCCTGCTGACGCGGCGCCAGTTGCTCATCGATGTGCAATTCCAAACGGGTGCGGTTGGCCTCGGCCCGAGGCTGCAACAAGGTGGTGACTTCTTCCAGCAACTGACGCAGGGAGAAGTCCCGCACTTCCGGGCGGCTTTCGCCCTCTTCCAGGCGGGCAAAGGACAGCACTTGGTTGAGGATGCTCAGCAAGCCCTCCCCGGCTTGATGCAAGGCCTGCAAGCGCTGGCGGTCCTGCTGATCCAAAGGCGCCTGGCGCAGCAGTTCGGCCATGCCGAGGATGCCGTTCAACGGGGTGCGCAGTTCATGGCTCATGGTCGCCAGAAAGCGCGACTTGGCCAGGTTCGCGGCTTCGGCCTCGTCCTTGGCGTGCATCAGGCTGGCGGTGCGGCGCTGGACCATTTTCTGCAGTTCGTCGCGCTTGTCCTGCAAGGCCAGGCGGTCGGCTTCGCGGCGCTGCACATCGTCGAGCACCGCCCGGCGCATGTCGTCCAGGGCCCGGGCCACGGTGTCGATCTCGTCGCCGCCGGGGCGCTGGCGCTTGTCCAGGTGCAGGGGCTCGTGCAGTTCGCCGGCCGCCACGCGCCGGGCGAAGTCGGCCATCACTTGCAGGTGCCGGGTCACCAGCCGGTAGAACAGCCCGGACAAGGCCACCGCCAGCCCGCAGAGAAACACGCTCATCCACAACAGGCTGGCCAGCCCGGTGGCGTACAGGCGCCGGTACACCGCCCCCAGGTCGGTGCTGACCTGCAATTCGCCGAGCTGGCGCAAGGGCCCGGACGGCGGTTGATAGCTCAAGGGAAAACGCTCCACCCGTAACGGCCCGATCAGCTCGGCGCTGCCCTGCTGCAAGTCGAAATCGTTGCTGATCAGGTGCACCCGGGCCACGTCGGAAAAGTCCACCAGCCCCTGCAACTGCACGGTCAGTTGCTCCTGGTTGAGGTCCCACAGGTTGCGTTCCAGGCTGCCCAGGTAACCGGCGCGGATCAGCTCCATGCGGCTGTCGATCTCCCGCATTTCCCGGCGGTATTCGAAGTACAGCTGCACGCTGCTGGCGAGCACGGTGAAGCACAGGCTGAACAGCAAAATAAACAGCAGCAGGCGGCGCAACAGGCCGGCGGAACGCAGGGGGATCATGGCGCCGTTCCCCGTTGCGCCTTGAGCATGGCGCGGTAGTCGTCCTGGCTTTGCGCCAGCCAGCGCTGTACCGCGCCGCTGTCCACCTGCTGCTGCAACCGGGCGTCGATCTCGGCCATGCGCGGCGCCAGGGGCGAGTGGCGCGACACCGCCAGGCGCAGGTAGTCGACGCTCACCGCCTGGGGCAAGGCGACTATGTCCTCGGCCCCCGGCAGTTGCTCGATAAACAGCTGCCCGGTGCGCCGTTCATGGGGGATGAAATCGATGCGCTGGCGGATCAGCTTGCCGAAGTTCTGCTGGCTGCTGGAGACCCATTCGATGTTGCCGTGCTGCACCACCTCGCGGTCGAAATCCTGGCCGTAGCTCTCGCCGAACAGCAGGCCGCCGCGATAGGCGCGCAAATCCTGCAAGTGGTTGAAACGCGGCAGCTGGCGGCGGTTGACGAACAGCGCGACTTCTTCGCGCAGCACCGGCACCCGGGAAAACAGCAGGTCCTGCTGGCGCTGGCTGGTGCTGTAGGCCAGCACCACGTCCACCCGGCCGGCGGCGGCATCCAGCAGACAGCGTTTCCAGTTGCCCAGCACCACCACCTGCACCTGATACCCCAGCTCCCCCAGCACCTGCCGCACCAGGGTCGGCGCCAGCCCCCGCACTTGCTGGCCGTCGCTCCAGGAAATCGGCGGGTACACCGGGTAGTCGCAATAGCGCAGCGCGGGTTGGGGTTCAGCGAACGTCGGGCCGGCCAGCAGGATCAAGCACAGGCTCAGGCACAGGTTCAGTGCGCGACGCGGCAATTCAGGCGGCCACGCTGGCGGTGAACAGGTAACCGGCACCGTGGATGGTGATGATCAGTTCCGGCTCGGCCGGGTCGTCGTGCAGCTTGCGTCGCAGACGGCCCACCAGCACGTCGATGGAACGGTCGCTGGGCACCCATTCGCGGTTGCGGATCTGGTCCATCAACTGGTCGCGGCTCAGGGTGTGGCCGCTGTTGCGCAGGAACACGCTGAGCAACTGGTACTCACCGTGGGTCAGCAGGGTTTCGCCGCCACGCGGGTCGATCAGCCGACGGCGGTCGGTGTCCAGGGCCCAGTCGGCGAACTGCTTGACCGGGCTCGGGCAGCCGGCCTGGGGCTGGGACTGGCGCGCATGGCGCACCCGCCGCACCAGGTTCTTGGCCCGGGACACCAGCTCGCGGGGGTTGAGGGGTTTGATCACGTAGTCGTCGGCACCGCATTCCAGGCCGACGATGCGGTCGATGTCGTCGTTGCGCCCGGTGATCAGGATGATCCCCACTTCCGAACGCACCCGCAGCTCACGGGTCAGGGTCAGGCCGTCCTTGCCCGGCAGGCGGATGTCCAACATCAGCAGGTCCACCGTGTGCTGGCCGAGAAAGCTCTCCGCCTGCTCCGCGGTGGCGGCGCAATGCACGTCGTAGCCTTCCTGAGAGAGATAAGCCTGAAGCAGTTCGCGAATCAGCGGATCGTCGTCGACGATCAAAACCCGAGGAGTCATCGCCTGTTTCCTGATTATTTTTATTGGAAAAGGAACCCTGTGCGCAGCAGCCTAGCCATTACTGAACAACCGATCAACAACCCTATGTCGGCCTGACGAAACCGCGCCCCCGGCTGGCCAGCAGCCCCTCGACCCAGGCTTCACAGATCTGCACGCCCTGCTGCGGGCTGAAGGTCCCGGGGTTGAGCCCGGACTCCAGCCACAGGCCGTCGAGCAAGGCGCTGAGGCTGATGGCCGCCAGGTCGGCGTCGAAGCGTTCCCAGCCCTGCTCCCCGGCCAGCCGGGTCAGCAGGCTGGCCAGCTCGTTGCGGTACTCGCCGTAGGAATGTTCATGGGCCAGATTGATCGCCTCGGCGGTCTTCACCGCGCCCCAGAACGCCAGCCAGGCGTCCAGCAGCTTCGGGTCCAGCAGTTCGGCGCAGAACGAGGCGCGAAAGAACGCCGACAACCGCTCCCGGGGATCGGGCGCGGCCTGCTCCATGGCCTCGCGCAGCAGGTTCATGACCCGCCCGGTGACCGCCCGATAGGCCTGGGCCACCAACTCGTCCTTGCCGGCGTAGTGGTGACTGATCAGCCCCACCGACACCCCGGCCTCGGCGGAAATCTTGCGGATCGACGCCCCCTGAAAACCGTGGCGCTTGAGGCACGTCAGGGTCGCCTCGATCAGCTCGGCCTTGCGCAGGTCGGGTTCCAAACGGGAAAAGCGCGCTTCCTGGCTCATGGGGCGGGTTCCTTGGACAGTGGCCGGACGGCGAAAACTGAACGACTGTACAACAGGCCTTCCGTAGCGATCCAGCGATTGCGCGACCGCCAGCCGCACCGCTTCCTGTGGCCGCTGCCGCAGGCTGCGAACGAGTTGGGCGGCATTCCGTCGTAGGGACGCAAAGATCCTGCGGGCGCCCCAGGTTCGGCTGAAGATCGTCAAGCAAGGCCCTGCGGGCCTTTTCGCAGCTTCGCCATGGCTCAGCAGCGGCTACACATGACAAAGCCGGGAGCACCGTGACAAAAACAACAAACGGCGCGGTCCCTGTAGCCGCTGCCGCAGGCTGCGCACGGCCCGCAGGGACGCAACGATCGTGAAGACGACACAAGTTCGGCTGGCGATCGCCAAGCAAGGCCCTGCGGGCCTTTTCGCAGCTTCGCCAGGGCTCAGCAGCGGCTACAGGTAGATACAAAACCAGGTGTGGTCAGGCGCGGTAGTCGGGGGCGATGCGCTCCAGCAGGCGCAGCAGCGCCGCCCAGGCCAGTTGCATGGCGTCCGGGTCGTTGAGTTCGCCTTCCTGCAGTGGCCGCCCCGGGTCGTTGAACTGGCGTTCGGTGTGGGCGCAGACCGCGTCCGGCGGCAGGACGATCTCCCCCGCCGCCTGGGCCGCCAGCTGGATCTCGCAGGCTTTCTCCAGGTAGTACATGCGCAAAAACGCCTGGCTCACGGTTTCGCCCACGGTGAGCAGGCCATGGTTGCGCAGCATCAGCACGCTCTTGTCCCCCAGGTCGGCGACCAGTCGTTGCTGTTCGCCCAGGTCCAGGGCCACGCCTTCGTAGTCGTGATAGGCCACGCGGCCATAGAACTCCATGGAGATCTGGTTCACCGGCAGCAAGCCGCATTTGAGCGCCGCCACCGCGCAACCGGCCTTGGTGTGGGTGTGCAGCACGCACTGGGCGTCTTCGCGGGCGCCGTGAATCGCGCTGTGGATCACGAAACCCGCCGGGTTCACCGGGTACGGCGACGGCTCCACGGCCTCGCCGTTGAGGTCGATCTTCACCAGGTTGGAGGCGGTGATTTCCTCGAACATCAGGCCGTAGGGGTTGATCAGGAAGTGATGCTCGGGCCCGGGCAGGCGCACCGAGATATGGGTGAAGATCAGGTCGGTCATGCGAAAGTGCGCGATCAGCCGGTAGCAGGCCGCCAGCTCTTGCCGCAAGCGCTGTTCGGTGGCGCTGCGCTCGGCGCTGGCGTGGGGGCTGGGAGCGATATTGTTCATTGTTGGAGTCCTCCAGGCGGGTGGGTGGGGCAATCTGGGCGGGCAAACAATAGGACCGGACGCCCGCAGGCGTCCAGCCCGGTACGCTTACTTGCTGGCCCAGGCGTTGAAGCGCTCTTCCAGCTCTTCGCCATGATCGACCCAGAACTCCACGTTCATCGCCAGGGCGTCCTTGAGGTTCTGTTCCGAGGTCGGCACCCACTGCGCCAGGGCCGGGTCGAGCTTGGCCGCGGCCAGGGTGTTGGTCGGGCCATAGGGGATCTGCTTGACGTAGTCGACCTGGACCTCGGGGCGGTTGGCGAAGGCGATGAAACGCTTGGCCTGATCCACGTGTTTGGAGCCCTTGATGATCGCCCAGTAGTCCATGCCGTACAGGCTGCCGGGCCAGACCACTGCCAGCGGCGCGCCGGCCTGGGCGGCCACGGCGATGCGGCCGCTGTAGGTCGAGGTCATCACCACATCGCCGGCGGCCAGCCACTGCCCCGGCTGGGCCCCGGCTTCCCACCACTGGATGTAGGGCTTGAGTTCGGTCAGCTTGGCGAAGGCCCGCTCCACCCCTTGGGGCGTGGCCAGGACCTGGTACACGTCCTCGACCTTGACCCCATCGGCCATCAGCGCGAACTCCAGGTTGTACACCGCGCGCTTGCGCAGGCCGCGCTTGCCGGGGAAC
Source organism: Pseudomonas protegens (assembly GCF_003363755.1). Taxonomy (GTDB): domain Bacteria; phylum Pseudomonadota; class Gammaproteobacteria; order Pseudomonadales; family Pseudomonadaceae; genus Aquipseudomonas; species Aquipseudomonas danubii. The sequence continues at coordinate 6,476,850 of NZ_CP031396.1, read as the reverse complement.
TGCTTGACGTCCCAGAAATCCGCCCAGGACGCCGGGGCCTTGGCCAGCTTGTTGCGGTCGTAGGCGATGGCCACGCTCCACACCAGCACCGCCGAGCCGCAGGGCTGGGCGGCGTCGGCAATCAACTGCTCGGCACGGCCCAGGGCCTTCCAGTCCAGGGGCTCGTACATGCCCTCCTCGCAGCCGCGCATCAGGTCCGGGCCTTCGATCTGCACCAGGTCCCAGTCGACGTTGCCGGTGTCGACCATGACCTTGATACGGGCCATTTCGCCGTTGTATTCGCTCTGGATCAGCTTGCTGCCATCGGCCTTGCTGAAGGGTTGGAACAACGCCACATCCTGGGCTTTTTGTCCGGCTCCGCCGTACGCCACGACCACCATGTCGGGGGCTGCCTGGGCAGTGCCCTGGCCCAGGGACAAACCCAGGGCCAGGCTCAGGGCCAGGAAAGAACAACCGTGCTTGCGGGTGAGCGCTTTCATCTGTGAATCCTCGTCGCGGTGCCACACCGGCAGGCGCCGGCACGGCCCTTTTTTATTGTTGTGAGGTTCGCGCCAAAAGCGGGCGCAGATCGAAACTACTGCAAGCATCAGTAAAAAAACAAGTTGATTTTTTACTGTCGGTAAATTTTGATAGGCCAACAATAACAACGCCAAGGCTGTGCTCCCCTGCCCTTGGCCCGCCTGGAGTCACCGCAATGACCAGCGCCTTCCCGCACCTGTTCGCACCCTTGCAGATCCGTGGCAAACGCCTGAAGAACCGCATCATGTCCAGCGGCCACGACACCTCGATGCCCACCGACAACCTGGTCAACGAACAGCTGATTGCCTACCACCGCGCCCGGGCAGAAGGCGGCGTCGGCCTGATCGTGCTGCAGGTGGCCGGGGTCCACGACAGCGCGCGCTACACCAGCCACGTGCTGATGGCCACCGACGACGCCTGCATCGACGGCTACCGGCGCCTGGCGGAAACCTGCCACGCCCACGGCACGGTGGTGCTGTCGCAGATCTTCCACCCGGGGCGGGAAATCATGGAGTCCGCCGACGGCCTGCTGGCCGTGGCCTACGCCCCTTCGGCGGTGCCCAACGAACGCTTCCGGGTCATGCCCCGGGCCCTGGACCAGGACATGATCGACGAGATCATCCAGGGCTACGCCGACGCCGCCCGACGCCTGCATCAGGCCGGGCTGGACGGCGTGGAACTGGTGGCCAGCCACGGCTACCTGCCGGCGCAGTTCATCAACCCGCGGGTCAACCGCCGCAGCGACGGCTACAACGGCGAACTGGAACAGCGCCTGCGCTTTATCCGGGAAATCCTCGATGCCATGCGCGCCAGCACCGATCAAGACTTCATCATCGGCCTGCGCATTTCGGCCGACGAACGCGACCCCGAAGGCCTCACCGAAGACGAATCCCTGGCCGCCGTGCAATTGCTGCAAGGGCAACTGGACTACGTGCACATCGTCGCTGGCACCTCCGCCTCCCTCGGCGGCGCGGTGCACATCGTCCCCCCCATGGCGGTGGAAGCGGCTTATCTGGCCCGGGAAGCCGGCACCTTCAAGGCCAAACTGTCGATCCCGCTGTTCGTCACCGGGCGCATCAACCAGCCCCAGGAAGCCGAGGCCATCATCGCCAAGGGCCAGGCCGATGTGTGCGGCATGACCCGCGCGCTGATCTGCGACCCGCAGATGCCCAACAAGAGCGACAGCGGCCGAGCCGAGGACGTGCGCGCCTGCATCGCCTGCAACCAGGCGTGCATCGGCCACTTCCACAAGGGCCTGCCGATCTCCTGCATCCAGCACCCGGAAACCGGCCGCGAACTGCTCTACGGCCAGCCCAAGCCCAGCACCCGCGGCAAACGCATTATGGTGGTGGGCGGCGGCCCGGCCGGGATGAAAGCCGCCGCCGTCGCCGCCCAACGCGGCCACCACGTCACCCTCTACGAAGCCAGCGCGCAACTGGGCGGCCAGATCCAACTGGCGCAACTGCTGCCCCGGCGCAGCGAATTCGGCGGCGCCAGCACCAACCTGCAACGGGAAATGCAACTGGCCGGAGTGGAAGTGGTGCGCAACACCCGAGTCGACCGCGCCCTGATCGAGCGCGAAAACCCCGACCACGTAATCATCGCCACCGGCGCCCAGCCCTACTGGCCGAACTTCGAACGCGGCGGCGAGCTGCAAGTGGTGGACGCCTGGCAAGTGCTGCGGGACGAAGTGCAACTGGGCCGCAGCGTGGTGGTGGCCGACTGGCGCTGCGACTGGATCGGCCCTGGCATCGCCGAACGCCTGGTACGCGCCGGGCACCAGGTGCAACTGGCGGTCAACGGCACCCACTGCGGCGAAAGCCTGCCGCTGTACGTGCGCGACCAGATGGCCGGCGAACTGCACAAACTGGCGATCCCGATCATCCCCTACGCCCGCCTCTACGGCTGCGACGACAGCACCGTGTACCTGCAACACACCGCCAGCGGCGAACCCATGCTGCTGGAAAACGTCGACAGCCTGGTGCTTTGCCAAGGCCACCAATCGGTGGACGACCTCGGCCAGCAACTCAAAGGCCTGGTGCCCTTCCAGCGTATCGGCGACTGCCTGGCACCGCGCACCGTGGAAGAAGCCATCCATGAAGGTTTGAAAGTCGCCTGGGCGCTTTGAGGCTGCTTTATACTCCAGGGCTTTTGCAGGACGGGCGCCCGAGCAGGCTGTGTGAAAACGTCACGAGTGAAGGCAAGACAAGGCAAAAACAGGCGAGGAAGCGGAGTTTACTGGCTGTAAATGAGCATTCCGAGCCTGTTTTTAACGCAGTATTGCCAAACGCAGTAGTTTTCACACAGCCTGCGGATGCGCCCGTTCTCTTGGTCCGGAGCCCGCCATGAACCCCAGCAGCAAGACGCCGCCAGCGAGCCGCCCTCCCGCAGCGGAACCCGGCACAGACAACCAAGCCCCTGGCGGCCCCCAGTTTCTTGGCACCCGCATCCGCGGCCTGCGCAAACGCCGCGGCCTGACCCTGAGCGAACTGGCGCAACAGAGCGAACTCACCGCCGGCTACATCAGCCAACTGGAACGCAACCTCGCCTACCCCTCCATCCCCGCCCTGTTCAACATCGCCCGCAGCCTGGGCGTGACCATCCAATGGTTCTTCGCCAGCGAAACCCAGACCGCGCCCGAGGATCAGGGCTATGTAGTGCGCAAGAAACAGCGGCTGCAGGTGAATTATGAGAACGGGATTATTGATCAGCTGTTGACCCCACAACCGACCCGGCAGCTGGAGTTTTTGCACTCACGGTTTCCGCCGGGGACGTACAGCAAGGAGAGTTACAGCCATGAGGGCGAGGAAGCCGGGTATGTGCTGTCGGGGAGCTTTGAGCTGTGGGTGGGGGAACGGTATTTTCAGCTGAGTGAGGGGGATAGCTTTAGTTTTTCCAGCCAGGAACCGCATAAGTATGGGAATCCTGGGGAGGAGGATGCGGTGGTGTTGTGGGTGATTACGCCGCCGACGTTTTGAGGGGGATAGCCTATGTCGAATGCCAGAATCAGAATGTATCTTCAGGAAGAAAAGCTTCTGAATTAAAAACCAGTCAATCCTAAGCGAGTTTTTAGCACCCAGATAACTGAAAGTTTTCCACTACCGTAGAGACAAATCGAACATCTGATCGATCAATGTATTTTAATTAGGGGACATGGACGTGATGCCGACAATCACAGAATTAGTCGATTTGTTCGAGCGTAGAGAATTAGCAAGTCAAATGGCGTGTAGATTCAAGATGAGTGGCAGGACGGACACTCAGGTAATCGAAGAACAATGTATCGCACTGCACAATGCCGGAACTATTGATTTATTGGCTCTTGTTGAAGAAGGCTCTCTTCAAGAGCTTCAAGGAGGCGCGTTCTTCATGGCCTCAGACTTCTTTTGCCGCCTCTTGCCAGAATTAGATGCGCTACCTGAAAGGATGATGCGTTGCGTTAGTGAATTGGTGAACCGGGGAGGACGAGACGGAGCAGCTAATGAACCCAATACTGCGTTCTATAATTGGTGCGCACGCGATCCACGGCGCGCTACCAAGATTATCGCCGCAGCGCATGAAGGTGATGAAATTGCTTGTCGATATCTTTCGTTCGCTCTGGATGCCATTAGCGACTTGACCGAGGCGAGACGTATTGCAGTTGAGTATGACGATACTCGCCGCCAGGCTGCCATTATCGCTCTAGGACGTATCAAACATACAACCTCAGAGTCTTGCATCGAAACATTTAAAATCTTCAATATTCTATTAGATCAACACATTGAAGACTCCGTAAACGCAAGTATCTTGCATGCAACAATGAAAATACTAGCATGCAACCCTGGCACCGCAACTGCAACTGCAACTGCAACTGCAACTGCATTAATAAGTCGGCTAGTGACGTCTCCCGGCCATTTAACCATACACCAATGCGCACTTGTACTTTGGCTGTACCCGCAGGCTCTTACACAAGAAATTGTTACACTCCTAGTGAATACACTACATCATGTAGACTCCACAAAAAAAGGAACTATAGAGCAACTAGATCTTGGCCTGCAGTCGCTGCTGGAGCACAACTATTCCGAGTCGGCCATTTCTCTCGCAACACTACTTTTATCACATTCAAACGACAATCTTGAACTTGAAGCTTTAGATAGCTTTATGGGAACGCTGCTCTCTGACTCTTCAGGCATCCTTAGCAAAGCAGTAGTTCAGTGGCTCAAGCTTGGCACTCCACGTCTTTGCAGGGGGCTTGCTGACGCTATACAAGGACCACAGCTTGATGGCGTGCCATTAGATCTCAAAGCCGAAGACTTAGCACTATCTTCCGCTACACAGTTATTCATCTGTCGAAAGGCGATTGGTTGGTTCTTCTACAAGCCAACGACGGCTGCATCGGTATTAGTCTCAGTATTGCGCGTATGTGACGAAATGACAGTTCAAGAAGTACAAAGGCTGCTAGTTGATCCTTTGCTGCAAAACTATGGTTGTATTCGAAAGTATCTCGAAAGCATTTCTCCAGAGGATGCTGCTAGCAAGGCTGTCATCTCGGCTCTTGCTCAGAATGAAGCAAATATCGAAGCTCAGCGATCAGTTCCGCTTATAGTAGAACTTCAGCCATCGGAGCATCACCGTCGTATAGAACACCTGCGCATTTCGGATGAGATGCGAAACGCCCATAAAGAAGCGGAAAATAACTCTGTCTTCTTGAATCTGGTGAGTCGTTCTGTACTGCTTTACGGCAATCGTTCAGTAAATTTTATAGACGATGGTCAAGACAAGCTTCGTCCCGTAGAGATCGAACTTCACTCTCATGGTGTTTCATTCGAGATGCCGCGAATGGAAGTCGTTGATCCTGTTGGACTTGATTACACCCTCCGTATTTTTCGAAATGAGAGGATGAAAAAATGAAGCTATTGATTCGCGACTACTTGGCATCACTCAGAGAGCGAGATGAGCTAGATGCCATCCTCCCAGATCTGTTGAGTGAGCTAGGTTTCAACGTCTACTCCCGCCCTCAAAGGGGAACAAGCCAGCTTGGGGTAGATATTGCAGCTGTCGGGAAGGATGACGACGGAGAGAAGAAGATTTTTTTATTTTCAGTCAAAAAGGGGGACCTTACCCGACAAGACTGGGACGGAAATTCGCAGGCTCTACGATCTTCATTGGGTGAGATCCTGGATGCCTACATCACTAACAGGATCCCTGCTAGATACAAGAATCTGAAGATTGTTATCTGTTTGGCTTTTGGAGGAGATGTAAATGAGCAAGTACGAGAAAAACTAACAGGCTTTATTGAAAAAAACACCACGGAGAGAGTCAGTTTCGATGAATGGAACGGCGACAAAATTGCTGAAATGATTCTGAAAGGAATACTACGGGAAGAGCTCCTTCCTAAGGTACTACGCAGCAGCTTCCAGAAAGCCGTTGCAATGATCGACGAGCCAGATATTTCTTTTGAGCACTTTAGCCGCCTGACAACGGATCTTCGAAAGGCGGGCATCGCATCAGAAAAAGGCCGTGTTCGCTCTGCCCGGCAATTAAACATCTGCCTGTGGATCCTGTTTGTGTGGGCACGCAGTGCTGGCAACATAGAATCACCTTATCGAGCGAGCGAGCTGGCGTTGCTGACTGCTTGGGAGTTACTTCGACCCACTCTCGGCACCAACGGACGAGAGTTGAGGGCACTCAGCATTGTCGTTCAACAGATGATTGAGCTTCATCTCACTATTTCTATGGAGTTCCTCGAGAAACGAGTACTGCCATATGTTGAGATACGCTATGGTCTATCAATGGCCACCGGTTCCCGAAGTTCGCTGGATGTGAACCTTGCCCTATTTGAAATATTGGGGCGTATTGGTCTGGCGGGTTTATGGTTCCAGTGGATTGGAGAACGTAGTGACGAGGAACACAAAGAGCAAATCAGAAAAAAAATCGTACAGCTCACACAAAAGGGCCTGGAGCTAATCCGAAACAACCCAATATTATTTCTGCCTATAGAAGATCGACAAGGAACCAGTATCTCTCTATTCCTTCAACTTTGGCTAGTGAGTGGACTTGATGCGACAGGAGTGGCGTCTTGGCTCCAGGAAATGGCTTTTCGCCTCAACTTCTCCGTCCATACACGAGGCAGCTACACTAGTTCTTTTTCAGACTACCGTGACCTCGCCGAACATCCACGAAATAATTCCGATGAATACTTCAAAGAGTCAATGGCAGGCAGCACAGTAGTTCCATTGCTTGCTGCTTGGTTGCATGCGCTTGGTGCAACTGAGGCAGTTGATTCACTAAGCCGCCTTGCTCAGAAAGAGCTGAAGCACTGTACCTTGCAGCTTTGGTCTCCTGACGCAACGTCAGAGGAGAGATTTTATATAGATGGAGACTCTCACGGGCGAGCTCTTTGTGGGCTGCCATTGCACAAAGGAGGCAGCCAACTTATATCGACTATTGCTGAGGCATGCCGTACGGATTCAGATTTGCAAAATCTATCGCCCATCAAATCAGGGTTCTGGCCTGTCATTATGGTTGCCTGTCATTATCATAAATTACCAATCCCTCCAGGGTTCTGGGTTAATAGCCTACTGGAGCCAGAACCAGAGCTTTAGACCAATTAGAACCAGACACTTAATATTTCCCCAGCACCAGTTGGGTAGATAGCTGACAGCCACGAACGGCGGCCAATTACAGAAAGTAGCCTCTTAAATAATAGAGACACCGCTTATCAAACAGCGATAGGCGGTGCCTCTATATACCTCACGCGGCTTTTCCTTAACTTAGAGTCCCTACCCCAACCCCAAACACACATCATCAATCACCGCCTTCCCCATCTCCGCCAAAAAATACGCAGCCCACGCATACCGCTCCCCCTGCTCTTCCATAGCCGCATCCAGCGCTAACTTTTTGGCGTAGTACAACAGCGTCGAAGCCTGCTCCAACGCCTGTTCCAAAGGCACATCCGCATTGACGCGAAACAACGTTAGTTCAGGATCGGCACATTGGCCAAAGGTGACAAAGCCTTGGGTTTTGATCGAGTTTGAATGGCTCATCGTGCACCTCCCGCCTGGATCTGGCAGCAGAGGCTTTTGAGCGGAGAAAGGTGAAAGGAACAGCAGCAAATTTCAGACAGATTACCGGCAGACATGATTGAAACTCCCTGATCAACAATGTGCCTGCATCTGATCGGGTTCTCAGGCCCGGTCGCTGATTTTGCAGCGACCGCCGCAGACTAGGCGGTCTGCTCACCCTGCGGCAACCGCTAAACCGTAGCCGGTTATGTCGCTCGGATTAGCGAGCCGTTATGCTCTCCCCCACTATGGATAAGGACATCTGCCCCCTCATGATCGACCGCAAACAACTCCATCAAAACGGTTACCTATTGCTGCGTCAGGCGGTGCCCGCCGGCTGGCTGGATGAGCTGCGGGCCACCTTCGAGACGGGGTTGATTGCGCCCGAGCAATGGCCGGTGCCTAGGGGCCACGATTGGCGTCATGCGCTGGTGGATCTGGATACACGGGTGCAGGCGGTGTGTCGTTTGCCGGCGATGTTGGCGGTGGCCGGGGAGTTGATCGGGGAAGGCTTTTTTCTGGCGCAGGTGGAGGGCCGCGAGCCGTTGGCGGGGGGCGGTCATCAGGTGTTGCACCGGGATCTGTCGGAACAGCGCCTCGGTGACCGGGTCACGGCGCTGGTCTATCTCGATGACTATGGGCCGGCCAATGGCGCGACGCGCATCGTGCCCGGCAGTCATCGCCCCGGGGAGCGGTTGGCGCCCTTTGATTTCAGTGATGAATCCCGGGTGGTGCAGTTGGCGGGCAATGCGGGGGACGTGCTGCTGTTCGATGCCGATCTGGTGCATGGGGCCAGCCTCAACCCCAGTGGTGCGCGCCGTCGCAGCTTGCTGATCAGTTATTGCGCCCTGGGGCTGTATGAGTCCCATCTGCAGACGCTGGGCCTGCGTGCTATCCGCATGGACACCAGCGAGCGCTTCGAGCCAGCGGATTTTGCCTGAGTGGGTTCGGGCGCCAGGGGTGCGTCAGTCGAGGCGTGGCGCTCATTCAGTCGGCCAGGCGGCTGGCCAAACGTTGCAGTGCCTGGGCCAGTTCCAGGGCCTGTTCTGCCGTCAGCTCCACGGGGTCGTTGTGTTCGGTGCAGGCCTTGAGATGAATGGCACTGCCCTGCTCTCTCCATAGGCGCACGGCGCCCTCGCTGCTCTCGACATAATCCGTTGTGCGCTCAGCCGGCATGTTCATTCACCTTGTGCGTAGGCGGTGGCCAGTTCCAGCAGGCGGGTGAAGTTGGCGATGGCGAAATACAGGTCATCGCGGGTGTCGCCGTCCCATTCTTCGACGGCTTCGCGGGCGGCTTTGAGTGAGGCGATGCGGGTTTTGATCTCGGCGATTTCCGCCGCGCCGCATTGTCTGGAGATGAGTTCCCAGCCGATCGGGGAGATGTTTTGCTGGATGCTAAGGCCTTCACGGGCTTGTTCAATCAGCGCTGTCAGTTTGCTCATGGGGGTTGTCCTTAAGAGGCTGGGGATTTGCTGGCTCCCTTGCCGGGCATGCGCATGCGTTGTGCCTTGGCGCCCAGGCGGCGGATGGTAACCCACTGGTGCCTCGCCCGGCGCGGGTTGTACACGATGGGGTTTTTATCCCGCCTGTTGCCTCGGGTGCTTGGCAGCGCCGCACGGGTCGGCTTCAATGAGCGCCCCTTTTTATGTTCAGGAGCTAGAAGGATGCAGCTTTATTACCGTTGGGCGGCGGCATGGGTCATGGCGTGGGTACTGGGTATCGGGCTGGCCCAGGCCGAGGAACGGCCACAGGTGGCGGACAAGATCCTGGCCTACACCGGGCCGCACGGGGTGAAGGTCTGGACCTTGCGCATCGGCGAGCGCAGTGCCCATCAGGCGCTGGTGCAGGTGGAAGACGCCGACCATGACTGGAACATGCGCATTCAGAAAATGAACGTGGAGCAAACCGACCGCGACACCCGTTACTTCACTCAGGTGGACGGGCAGAAGTTCGTGGTGCTGCTGCTTCAGGAGGGCTATGGCGAGTTGCATCTGCCGGGTGAGGCCAAGCCGCTGAAGGTGGGTTATGACAGCAACCTGTCCAGCTATGGCGATGCCCAGGCGTTTCTCAATGAGTACCTCAAGGCCCAGTAGAGCCTCTGGCGGGCGCTGTGGGTGCAGCGCCCGCGGATTCAAGGTTGGTCGCGGCCAGAGGGCTGCGACCGCGTTGCTGGGAACGCCTTACTGGGGAGGTGACTGTGGCGTTTTTGGGGCTGCTTCGCAGCCCAGCGGGAGCAAGCTTCCTCGCCACAGATCATCAGCGTGAGTCCCTTGTGAGGCGTTGTGGTTTTACCTAGCTGTAAATCTCCTTAACGCAGATCGAACCGGTCCAGGTTCATCACCTTGTCCCAGGCGGCGACAAAGTCCTTCACGAACTTCTCTCCCGCATCCGCCGCTGCATACACCTCGGCCAAAGCCCGCAGTTGCGAGTTGGAGCCCAGCAGCAGGTCGACCCGGGTGCCGCTCCATTTGTATTGCCCGGTGGCGCGGTCGCTGCCCTCGTACAGGTCGCGGGCCTCGGACTGGGGCTTCCATTGGGTGCCCATGTCCAGCAGGTTGACGAAGAAGTCGTTGCTCAAGGTGCCCGGGCGCGCGGTGAACACGCCGTGGGGCGCTTGCCCGACGTTGGCCCCCAGCACCCGCAGGCCGCCCAGCAGCACAGTCACTTGCGGGGCGGTGAGGGTCAGCAGCTGCGCCTTGTCTATCAGCAGGGCTTCGGCGGTGACGCCGCTGACCGGCTTGAGGTAATTGCGAAAGCCATCGGCCACGGGCTCCAGCACGGCGAAGGAGTCGACGTCGGTCTGTTCCTGGCTGGCGTCCATGCGCCCCGGGGCGAAGGGTACGCTGATGCTGTAGCCGGCATTTTTCGCCGCCAGTTCCACCGCCGCGCAGCCGCCGAGGACGATCAGGTCCGCCAGGGACACGCGCTTGCCACCCGTCTGCGCGCTGTTGAAGGCGCTCTGGATGGCTTCCAGGCTTTGCAGCACCTGGGCCAGTTGCTGCGGTTGGTTGACCTCCCAGTCTTTTTGCGGGGCCAGGCGAATCCGGGCGCCGTTGGCGCCGCCGCGCTTGTCCGAGCCGCGGAAGGTCGAGGCCGAAGCCCAGGCGGTGGACACCAATTGCGCCACGGACAGACCGGAATTGAGGATCTGGCCCTTGAGCTGCTGGATGTCCTGGGCGTCGATCAGCGGATGGTTCACGGCCGGAATCGGGTCTTGCCAGATCAGCTCCTCGGCCGGCACTTCCGGGCCCAGGTAACGGGCGCGCGGGCCCATGTCGCGGTGGGTGAGTTTGAACCAGGCGCGGGAGAAGGCGTCGGCCAGTTGCTCGGGGTGCTCATGGAAGCGTCGGGAGATGGCCTCGTAAGCCGGGTCGAAACGCAGCGCCAGGTCGGTGGTGAGCATCGACGGCGTGCGGCGTTTATTCGGGTCGTGAGGGTCGGGCACGCTGTCGGCCCCGGCGCCGGCCTTGGGTTGCCATTGGTGGGCGCCGGCGGGGCTGGTGGTCAGTTCCCATTCGTAGCCGAACAGGTGGTCGAAGAAGTCGTTGCTCCAGCGGGTCGGGGTGGTGGTCCAGATCACTTCCAGGCCGCTGGTGATGGCGTCGCCGCCAACGCCTGTGCCGAAGCTGCTGCGCCAGCCCAGGCCCTGCTCTTCCAGGCCGGCGGCTTCCGGTTCCGGGCCGACGTGGGTCGCAGGGCCGGCGCCGTGGGTCTTGCCGAAGGTGTGGCCGCCGGCGATCAGGGCCACGGTTTCTTCATCGTTCATGGCCATGCGGGCGAAGGTTTCGCGGATGTCCCGGGCCGCTGCCAGGGGGTCGGGGTTGCCGTTGGGGCCTTCCGGGTTGACGTAGATCAGGCCCATCTGCACCGCCCCCAGGGGGTTCTCCAGCTCGCGGTCGCCGCTGTAGCGCTGGTCGCCGAGCCAGGTGGTTTCACTGCCCCAGTAGACGTGGTCGTCCGGCTCCCAGACGTCCTGGCGGCCACCGCCGAAGCCGAAGGTTTTAAAGCCCATGGATTCCAGGGCGACGTTGCCGGTGAGGATGATCAGGTCGGCCCAGGAGAGTTTGCGCCCGTACTTCTGCTTGATCGGCCAGATCAGCCGCCGCGCCTTGTCCAGGCTGACGTTGTCCGGCCAGCTGTTGAGCGGGGCGAAACGCTGCTGCCCACCCCCGGCGCCACCGCGGCCATCGGCGATGCGGTAGGTGCCGGCGCTGTGCCAGGCCATGCGCACGAACAGCGGGCCGTAGTGGCCGAAATCCGCCGGCCACCAGGGTTGGGAGTCGGTCATCAAGGCCAGCAGGTCGCGCTTCACGGCGGCCAGGTCCAGGGTCTTGAATTCGGCGGCGTAGTCGAAGTCCTCGGCCATCGGGTCGGACAGCTGCGAGTGCTGGTGGAGGATCTTCAGGTTCAGTTGGCCGGGCCACCAGTCACGGTTGCTGGTGCCTTCGCCGGCGGTGTGTTTGAACGGGCACTTGGATTCATTGGACATGGATCACTCCTTCGGTCATCGAAAACCTGCCGCTCGACGTTGGCCCCGGGTTGGACAACCGTGTGAAAAGCGTAGTGAAGGACAAGCGAAGGTAAAAATAGCTTCGCTTGATGACCCTGCCAGAAAAAAACCATGACCGGTGTCAGGCCCCAAGCGGGCGCCCTGCCCCCTGCCGGAGCCTGTTCATCCTTTTGCGAGTGCTGCCCGGGCATGCTCAGCGGCGCCTGAGCCAGGCACTGCCGATCGTGAACCGCCGCTCAGCCCTGGGCGTCGAGGCGGCGCCGGGTGTCGGCATCGATCTGCTGGCGCAGGGCCTGGAACAACGGGCTGGCATCGGTGTAGCGGCGGCCGTAATCGAGGTTGAAACCGTAGTCGAAATCCGCCGGGTTCTGGCCCTGGGTGTGTTGCAGCAGGGTTTCCAGCTTGTCCAGGGCCTTGACCGCGCGCGCCTCGGTGCTGGCGGCGCCTTCGTATTCGTCCCACAGCTCCAGCAGGCGCTGGCGGGCCGGGGCGTCCAGGGACCGGGCGAGGTATTGCAGGTCGTCGCGTTCCTGTTGGCTCTTGTCCGGGTGGGCGGCCTGGGCCACCGCCGGGATGTCGCCATGGATGGCTTCCCCCAGGTCGTGGACGATGCACAGTTTCAGCACCCGCAACAGGTCCAGGTCCCCCAGTTGGTCTTCGAACAGCAGCGCCATCAGGCAAAGGCGCCAGCTGTGCTCGGCGGTGCTTTCCTGGCGGCCGCTGGAGGTGTGGGCGCTGCGCAGCACGTCCTTGAGTTTTTCCGCTTCACGGAGAAAGTCGAGACGGCCGCTGAGAAGTTCGGGGGTCATGGACAAGCCTGCTGCACGTGAATGAGGCCCGCGCCGTGGGGCGGCGGGCGAAGGCTTGCCAGACTAGCCAGCGGGCAGCAACCGGTCCACGGATAAAATATGCGTGGCGAGCCTCGACAAGCGCGTCAGAGGGTTTCCACCAGCCGCACGGCGTTGCCGTCGGACAGGTTGAGGCGGGTCCAGCGGCACTGGCTGGGAGCGATGGGCACGATGGCCGAATCGTTGTGGCCGCTGAAGAACTCCAGGGACGGCGGCGCCAGCACTGCGCGCCAGCCCAGGTCATCCAGGGCGGCTTCCTTGCGCACGATTTCCTCGGTGCAAAAGCCCCACAGCGATTGGCCCAGCAGCTCGCTCAAGGGCACGCCGAACTGCGCGGCGCGGGTCGGCGAACAGGCCAGCAGGCGGTGGGTCAGGTCGCACACCAGGTGCACGGCGCGCGGGCTGTCGTTCACCAGCCGCGCCAGGGCCTGATCGGCAGCGGCGCTGAGGTTGGCCGCCAGCAGGTGCTCCAGGCGCGCACGCTCCGCCGGTTCCATGGCCTGCCGGCCGTTTTCCCAGCGGGAAATGCTCGACTGCGCCACGCCGAACAGCTCGGCAGCGTGCTGCTGCTTGACCCGGTGCAACAGGCGCCAGCGCCTGAGGGCCAGGCCCAGATGGGGTGAGGTGAACAGGGCTGCGGACATGGCGTGAGCGATGCAAGTCAAGGGGCTGGCAGTTTCGCAGCCACAGCCCTTGGCGGGCAACCGGTGCTGACCAACGCCATTGGCCCGGCCCGTCACAACTTGCTGGACAGCGCGGCCAAAGCCCCGAAAAATCAGCGCCTTTGCCCTGCCCTTTACGGGTTGGGTGTCTGTGCCAAGGAGTTCGGCCCAATGCTCAATGTCTTGTTTGTCTGCAGCCAGAACAAGCTGCGCAGCCCCACCGCCGAACAGGTGTTTGCCGACTGGCCGGGGATCCAGACCGCCTCCGCCGGGCTCAATCACGATGCCGAAGTACCCCTGGGCCCGGAGCTGGTGCAATGGGCCGGGTTAATTGTGGTGATGGAAACCCGCCACCGGGAAAAACTGCGCAAGCGCTTCAAGGCGCAGTTGAACAACCAGCAGATCGTGTGCCTGAACATTCCCGATGATTACGACTTCATGGACCCGGAGTTGATCCTGTTGCTGCGGCAGAAGGTGCCGCCGTTTCTTCCCGATGGCGACGCGGCTCGCTGATATGCCTTTGGCATTCAGAGCCCCGCCTGAGCGGCGGCTGGAGCTGCGCAAGACCCCATCGGCTGGCGAGCCTGCGGCTCGTTCGCAGCCTTCGGCAGCGGCTACATGAGGCGGATGCGGGCGGGGTCAGGCGCGGTGTGCGGCGCCAAGGGCGGCGGTCAGTTCGGGGGAGGCGTTGTACAGCGGGGTGCTGCCTTGCAACAGAATCTGCGCGCTGCGCCGGTAGGCGGCGCCGTCGATCAGTAGCTCCCCAGCCACCTGCCGGGCATTGATCAGGGTCTCCAGCACTCCGGCGGGGTTTTCAATCGCCAGCGGGTATTCGCCCTTCCCTTCGCCTATTGCCGGTGCCCGCGCCAACAGGGCATGGGCCACGGTGCCTTCGGCCAGGCAGGCCGCCGCCAGGCAGCAGCCGCCGGACACCGCCAGGGACGGGTGGGCGTTCTGTGGGGTGAAGTAGCGGGTGGCGATATCACCGCCTTCTCGCGCCGGGCTGACGATGCAGATTTTGGGGATGGTTTCGCTGCGCCGCAGGTCGTCGGCGCTCATCAAACGGCCGTCGCGCTGGCGCAGGCCCATGCGCAACCCGCCCAGCACCATCAGCTCCAGCAGGCGCGCCTTGAACTGTGGGTCGGCATCCAGTTCAGCCGGGCTTTCCTGCCCGGTCTTGCCCAGGTCCGCCGCGCGCAGGATGACCATGGGCACCGCCACATCGATGCAGGTGGCGGCAATCCCATCCAGCAGGTCGACCCGTTGCCCGCTGGGAAACAGCGCGCCGGTCTTGGCTCCCACCGGCTTGTCGAGAAACAGGTCGACCCCGGGAAACACCCCGTTGACCCCGGGAATCCGCGTGTCGCTGAGCAGTCGGCCGTCGCGCAGGCTCAGGCGCGCATACATCGTGGTCTGGGTGTTGCTGTTGAAGATCTCGATCTGCCCGCCGCCCTCCCCGGGCTGCAGCCAGCCGCGTTGCAGGGCGTACAGCGGCAGGGCCGCGGACATGTTGCCGCAGTTGACGCTCCAGTCGATGGCGCTCTTGCCCGCCGCCAGTTGCGCCAGGGTGCTGATCATCCGCGTCTCGCCGGGGTGGCGTTCGACGATGAACACCTTGTTGCTGGTGGGTCCGCCGCGGCCCAGGCCGGTGATCTGGGTATTGCCCGGCCACTCGCCGTGCAGGGGCACGCCCATCAGGTGGCGCAGCAGTTCTTCCACCAGGGCTTCGTCCCGGGGCAGCGCTTCGCGGGCCAGGATCAGCCCGGTGGAGGTGCCGCCACGGGCGTGGCACACGGGGAACTCAGGGATAGCAGCAGGCTTTGGCAGATCGGGCATGGCGGGCGCCTCCACGGTGGGCGAAAAGAGCAGCCCCTTGTCGGCCGGGCAACGGGCAGCAGCGCGGCATGATAAACCCTCGCGGCCGATCTCGGGTCGGTGGCCGGGCTGAAGACGCCCAAGTGGGCGCCTGGCCCTGGCCTTGCACCGCTCGTCTTGCGCTCGCTCTTTTTACAGCGGGCCATTTGACTAACCGTCTTGAGGATCTAGATTCCACTCGCGACTTCATGGAAGTGCATCAAGCTCGAAGCCCGGCAAACCGGGGCCCGGGTAGCGATGCTCAGTGGCCGCGCCCGGAAACTCGATTGCCTGTTTGCCTGGGCACTCCAGGCATCTAACGCGACAGCAGGGAGCTGGACATGAACGACAACATCATCGACATCATGGTCACCATTGATGTGGACACCATTCTCAATAGCCAGGGCAAAACATTCGACAGCGGCCAGACATTCAACCTGCAAAAAAGCGACCCGACGCAGCCCAGCCACCTCTACAACTTCACCACCGGCGGGGTAAGGCTCTCCAGTCAGGCGATCTACATGGTCGCCAGACGCAACAACGCCCCAGTCGGCGAAGGTACGGATGAACTGTCGGTCAACCTCAAGGAGGGCGACCTGATCCACTGGCGCAGCACCAGCCTGTCCGAGGGGCTGTACCACACGGTGCTGCTGTATCAGTACACCCAGACGTCGCCGGTCGTGACGCAACAGAACCCCAATTACGTGCAAGACATCACGCCGGTGGTCTTGAACCACACGCCCATGCCGATCATCAATCAAAGCAATCCATCCGCGCAGCCCATCGCCCAGAGCGTCAAGAATTTCTATTGGGAAGGCCGCGCCGTGCGCCAAGGCAGCATCACCTATACCTGGGCCTTCATGATTGTCGACAGTGACAACCAGGTGGTGGGTTATTGCGACTGGGACCCCTACATCAATATCAACTGAGTGCCTTGTCCCTCTCCCTGTCGGCACCGGGAGAGGGGCTTGCCGTTGCCCTGCCCGATCACTGTCACTGCCTCTGCTCCCCGCTCAACCTTGGCCAAGCCTTGATGCACCGCGAACCAGGCACTTGCCTCCCGCCCGACGCGGCCCGTATTTTATCGACCCCCGCCGCAACAACCTCCCGGCCAGCCCCGAGGTCGCCGATGGCGTGGGCACGTTCCCTTGCCTTGTCCCGGAGACTGTATGGATCTCACCACCCTGAGCCTGTTCATCCCCGCCTGTTTCGCCCTGAACATGGCCCCCGGCCCGAACAACCTGTTGTCCGTGAGCAACGCCACCCGCTACGGCTATCGCCACTCCTGCCTGGCGGGTAGCGGCCGGTTGCTGGCCTTCGCCGCCATGATCGCCCTGGCCGCCGCCGGCCTGGCGGTGGTCCTGCAAACCTCGGAGCTGTTGTTCCATGGGATCAAGATCCTCGGCGCAGGCTATCTGCTGTACCTGGCCTGGCAACTGTGGCGGGCCAATCCGGGCACTGAAGCGAGCGAGGACAGCGCCCGCGTCGGCCTCTGGGCCCTGGCCCGCCAGGAGTTCCTGGTGGCGGCGGGCAATCCCAAGGCGATCCTGATCTTCACCGCCTTCCTGCCGCAATTCGTCGATCCGGCGCAGCCGATGGGCCCGCAGTTCCTGATCCTGGGGGCGCTGTTCCTGGGGCTGGAGTGGATCGCCATCTGCGCCTACGCCTACATGGGCCTGCACATGCGCCGCTGGCTCGCCGAACCCCGGGGCAAGCGCCTGTTCAATCGCGGCTGTGCGCTGCTGTTGTCAGGGGCGGCGTCGGTGCTGCTGATGGCGCGGCGGGGCTAGTCTGGCCAGGCCAGGCCAGGAGCCGCCAATGCCTGGCCACTCTCCCCCGGCGGCCTGAACCGCACAGCCCGGCTGGCCGCTCAGGCAGAGCCTTGGATTGGCGATGTATCGCTCGCCTGTCAAAGCGCGCCGGCAAGGCGCAAAGCGTAGTCGCGGATATCCCCGGGCCAGTGCTCGATGCACTGTTGCAGGCGCGCAAGGTCTGCGGCGAACAGCGCCCGGGTGGCTTACTCATAACCGGGAAGGTCGCCGCCCATGGCCAGCATGAACTGGTAAGCCGCCTCTTGCGCGGCCCGCTGGCGCTGCGGTTCGGCGCCATTGCGCCGGGCTTGGTCCACCAGCCGGCGCAGCACCGCCGAGGCACCTCCCGGCTGCTCGGCCAGCCATTCCCACTGGCGCGGCAACAGCGTCACTTCCCGGGCGATGACCCCAAGCTTGGGCCGCCCTCGCCCACGGGGTGCTGCCTCTTCGCTCTCCACCGGCGCGGCGGCGGGCTGACGTGGACGATAGCGCCCGTTGCCGGGCTGCGGCGTCGCGGCCAAACGCTGGCGCACTTCCTCCGCACTGCCTCGCAGGTCGAGATCGATGACCCGGCCGCTGGCATCGTCGAACACCAGCAACGGCTGCGGCGCCGCCTCTTCGCTGGCACGCTTGACCGCCTGCGCTACCTCCAGCAACGGGCCGGCCGCCAGCACATGCTGGGCCTGTTAAGCGGTAACGGACTGAGTGAGGAAATCAGACATGGCAGTGGCCCCAAGGAAACGAGGCTGAATATTACCCGGATATTAATCAGACATTAAATATCACCCGGGTAATATTTGTCCTACGCACTGTCACTGTTGGGAAACGTCCTTACTCCACCCGTTTCGCGGCCGGCTCACTACCGGCGGGTATCTCGACGCCCCAGTCACCGTCCAGGTACCAGTCCTCCCCGAGCATCTCCGCCGGGTGCATGGTGCGGTCCGAACCATTACCGCAGGCCAGGGCATTGGCCGCGCAGTAGCGGTCGCAGCCCCAGCAGATCCGTTCGGGGTGTTTGGGGTTCAGGGGAAAGGGCTTGGCCATGGCGCCTCGCAGAACCTGGATGAAGGAGCCTGCACCTTAAAACCTGCGGGGCCTTCGGGGCTTGATCCCGATCACAATGGCAGGGTGCGGTCCGGAATCACCTGCATCATCACCAGGGTCGAGGTCAGGCGCTGGACGTTGGGCAAGGTCGACAGGCGTTCGTCATACAGCCGCTGGAAAGCCAGGCCCTACCGCATTCCCCCAGCACCGGGGATGCCACACAATTTTCTCTGAATGCCCCGGCGACATGGCTATGATGGATCACCATGAATCCAAGCCCTGCGATCCGCCAACCCTGTCCGCCCGGCGCCTGCATCTGCGAGCGCGAGCAGTTGCTGGACACCCCCGGAGCCGACCTGCGCATCCTCAATCTGACGCGCCAGGAGGAAAAACGCCTGCTCGAACGCCTGGAGAATCTCAAGGACCTGGCGGATCTGGAGCACATGCAGAGACGGATCTACCAGCAACTGGGGGTCCGTGTGGAGATCACCCCCAGCGACAACAAAGTGCGCAGCATGCGCGGTATCACGATCGCCCTGGCCGAGCACCCCGGCCTGTGCCGCAAGACCCGACAGTCGATTCCCGCCGCCATCCGCCGGGCCATGGAGAACCGCCCGGAAATTGCCTACCGCCTGCTCGATGCCCAGGACTTGCTGCGCGATACCTGACGGCAAGTTTCAGCTACAAGCAGCAGGCTTGCGGCTTGTGGCTCAAAGCTGGAAACTTGCCGCTGCTTTTTTTCAGGATTCCGTACATGCCCAACTCGCCTCTCAACGCCGCCGACTTCGAGCTGATCGAAGACACCCTACTCCAGTACGGCGACGACCACTCGGTGCTCAATCCCTGCGAGCTGGACGGTTACTTCACCGCGCTGGTGTCGGGCCCGGCTCAAGTCGATATCGCCGAATGGTTCCCGGGTATCTGGGGCGGCGAAAACCCGGCCTGGGAAACCCCGGAGCAATGCCGGCAGTTCATCGACCTGTGCGTGCGCCACATCAACACCCTGGCCGTGCAATTGACCCAGGCCCCGCAAGCCTTCAAGGCGCGCTTCGAACACACCGAGCACCAGGGCCAGGACCTGCTGCTGGCCGAAGAGTGGTGCTTCGGCTACCTGCGCGGGGTGGCCGTGGGCAACTGGCCGGAGATGCCGGCGCCGCAGGTCCAGGCGCTGCAGTTGATCATCGACTGCGCCGAACAGGACAACTTCGAATTGCCCGCCGACCTGGACCTGGAGCAGCATCGCCAGCAGATCGCGGCCATCGAACCTGCCGCGCGGCAGTTGCATGCCTACTGGTTGGCACAGCGCTGAAATAAACCGCATCCAAAAAAAACGCCGCGGGCTCCGATCAGAGCCCGCGGCGTTTTTGTCTGCATCCTGCCTTCGGCGCGAGGCTTACAGCAATTTGCGCTGCACCGCTTCATCCAGGGTGCTGCGGGCCAGTTGCTGGACCACGTCGCGGGTGTCTGCCTGGAAAGGAATGGCGACGATCAGCAGCAATTGCATCCAGGTGCGCACCGATTCGCTCTTGCGAATCCGCCCCAGCTCCTTGCCGTCCTTGTCCTTGAACACCGTCTCCAGGGTGAAGGTGTTCTTCGCCGTGGACGGAATCACGAAGAAGGTGACGCCGGTGATGATGGCCGAGGCCATGCTGAACTGTTCGTTGTTGTACAGGGTGGCTTCGGCGTACAGGTCCGATTCGACCTTGTCGGTGCTGACCCGGGCAAAGCGCCCGGACTGGTGGTAGGCATCGGCCACCACGGTTTCCCAGGCGGCAGCCGGAGCGCCGGCGGCGGCATTGGCCGGGCCGCCGTTGACCTGGTACATGGCGGTGGTGCGGACAAAGGCGCTGGGCTTTTGCTCGGTGGTCTGTGCCGCCGGAGGCCAGGTGCCGACGGCTGCCAGTTCGTGTTGCGAGTAGGACACGCAGCCGCTCAGCAGCACTGCGCCGAGCACCAGGACGTGCTTGATGGAAACCAACATGTGTCTCTCCTTGATCTTAGCGTTGTGCCAACCGGGCGCTGGCGTTGTCGAGCAATTTGGCAACCAGTTCATTCAGTTGCTTGGCGCCCTGGGTCGGGGCCCAGTATTCGCGGCCGTACAGGCCGACGTTGCGCTCGAACTTGAGCTGCTCCTTGGCACTGGCCAGTTCCTGGCCGTTGCGGTCGACGATCGACAGCTCGCCGGCCAGGTCGAAGCTGTCGACGTAGATCGGCCCGTTGACCCAGATCCATACGGTCAGGGTCAGCAAGGCCCCGGGCAGGTAGCCCGGATGGGGCGCGCGGTGGCCCTTGAGGGAGGTCATGTTGAATTTCAGCACCACGTCTTCCTCGCCCAGGCGGGTGGGGAATTCGCTGAGCTGGCGGAAGTAGCCGGCGCTCTTGACGTAGGGGGTCAGCTGGGCGGTCAGGGAGCGGCTGATGGCAGTGCGGGTGGCTTCGTCGATACCGGGAGCGGTGACCTGCACATCGGCAATTTGCGCAGTGCGCGGGCTGCTGATGGGTGCAGGATGCAACGGCGCGCCCAGCGGGCCGGTGACGTGGTAGGAGACACAGCCGGTCAGCGCCAGGGTGGCGATGAGGGCGGCGGCCCCGAGCAGGGTTCTGAACACGAAATATCCTTATTGAAAGACAAACAGCACCAACGTCTCGACCCCGGCGCCCAGAACTTTAGGAAAACCGCACATTGCGTCGAGCGGCACTGGCCCGCTTGCGGCCCCTATTGATAGCCCTCTTCATGGGCCTGGAGCAGATTGAACAAGTGCTCCTGGGGCATCGCGCAGTCCTGCAACGGTTCGGGCGCAACCCCGTTCCACTCCTCATCGGGGTCGCTTTCGACAATCAGCAGCGGCACCTGGGCGCTGTTGAAGAAGGCGAGGATGTCGCGCAGTTCCTGCTCGCGCTGTACATGGTCGTTGTGAAACAGCTTGGCGCTGTAGAAGAAGCCCTCGGCGCCACGGCGCAGATAGCCCTGGGCAACGCTCAGGGGCAGGCCCAGGCGTTGATGGAGAAACTTGACCAGCGCCAGGCTGGTGGTGGGAGTGGCCGTGGCGAGGCTGATGCGGGACATGGCAGGTTCCTTGAAAAACGTCAGGTAATGACCGCGCGGTTACTCGGGGCGCCACAGTTCGAGCCCCTGCACATGACGCTCGATGTCGTCCATGTCGTCCTCCCCCAGGGTGCAGTCGAAGGGCTCGCTGAGAATCGTGCGCACCTGGGCCAGGCGCTGGGTGACCTGCTGGTTATCGATGAAATCGGTGGTGGCGCGCTGGTAGTCGGCCACGGGTTTATCCCTGTAGTAGGCGCCCATCTTGTGCAGCGAGATCAACACGAACTCCAGCTCCGCCAGGGCTTGCAGGGCCTGCTCCCCCGAGAGGGTGATGGTGCGGTTGCTTTCCAGCATCGAATACTTCCTTGGCTCTCAACAATTGGACAGACCGCCGCCAGCTGGGTAGCGTGCGGCGCACATTTCAATCCGACAGGCCCCCAAACATGCTGATCAGGGACTTTCAAAGCAGCGATCTGCAAGCGTTGCTGGCGCTCTGGCTGGACGCCTCGATCCAGGCCCATCATTTTGTCGACCCCGATTTCTGGCGCTCCAGGGTCGAGGACATGCGCAACCTCTACCTTCCCCATGCCCAGACCCGAGTGGCCGAACGCGACGGCCAGCTCCTGGGTTTCTATTGCCTGCATGAGGATCAGTTGGCAGCGATTTTCGTCAGTGTGCAGCACCAGGGCCAGGGCGTGGGCAAACAGCTGCTGGCCGATGCCCGCGAGCGGCGCTCACGCCTGGAACTGGCGGTGTATGCCGCCAACCTGCCAAGCATCGGCTTTTACCGCCAACAGGGATTCCAGGTGATCGGCAACGGCATTGACCCCAATACCGGAGAAGCCGAGCTGATCATGGCCTGGCCGGGCTGAAGGGCGCGACTCTACTCCCGCAAGCGGCGCCCAGACAAATCCGCCGGCGGGTATCAGGCCGGCTCGTTAACGCCACCACCGCTTCAGAGGAAGAGGCTGCCCTTGAGGTACAAGGCGCCGTAGCCGCTGATGATCACCCGCCCGTTGTCCAGCACCTGGCACTCCAACTGGCCCTTGCGCGCCCCGCCCTGTTGCGCCCGCAACTGACGCTTGCCCAGGCGCTCGGCCCAGTAAGGCGCCAGGGAGGTATGGGCGGAACCGGTGACCGGGTCTTCATTGACTCCGACCCGCGGGCCGAACCAGCGCGAGACGAAATCGAATGCCCGTGACGGCGCCGTCACGGCGATGCCCCGTACATCAAAGGCGGCCAGTGCGGCGAAATCCGGCTTGAGCGATTCCACCAGAGCTTCGTCGTCCACCACCAGCAGGTAATCGTCGGTGCGATACAGGGCCTCGGCCGCCGGCAACCCCAGGGCTTGCAACAGGGCCGCAGGAATCGCCAGCGCCTCGGGCTGCTTGGCGGGAAAATCCATGGACAGCAGGCCGCCCTCGCGGCTCACCCGCAACTCACCGCTGCGGGTGGCAAAACGCAGCACGTCGCGGCGCTCGCCCAACTGCTCGAACAGCACCCAGGCCGCCGCCAGGGTGGCGTGCCCGCACAGGTCGACTTCCACCGTGGGGGTGAACCAGCGCAGTTCGAACACTTCGCCGCGGGGCACGAAATAGGCGGTTTCCGACAGGTTGTTCTCCAGGGCGATGCGTTGCAGGAGTTCATCCGGCAACCAGGCCTCCAGGGGGCACACCGCCGCCGGGTTGCCACCGAAGACGTGGGAGGTAAAGGCATCCACTTGAAAGATATCGAGTTGCATCGCGGTCATTCCTCGGCGCCTTCGGCGCGGATCTGTTCCAGGTAGTTGTAGACGGTGTAGCGGGTCACCCCCAGGGCCGCGGCGGCCTTCTCGATCCCGCCCTTGACGATGAACACCCCGCGCTCCTGCATCTGGCGCACGGCCTCCAGCTTGTGCGACTTGCTCATGCGCGTCGCGCTTGCCGGGCAGGCGCCCTGGATGATCTGGGCCAGCAACTGCTCCATGTCGGGGGTTTCGTCGCGGCGCGGCGCAGGGGCGCTGCCCAGGCCCAGCAACTGGCCCAGGCAGGCATGGGCGGCGGCGATGCCGCTCAGGTCGCTGTTGCTGCACAGGCTGGCGAAGGGCTGCCCGCTGCGGTCGCGAAAGATCACCGTGGAGCTGCGCAGCTCGCGGCCGTCGGGGGCCAGGGTCGGGTAGTTTTCCAGTACCAGCGGGGTGCTCGCCGAGCGGTCTTGCAGGGCACTCAGCACCGCGGCAAAACCCAGGTCCTGGCGCGGCCCGCCCAACACCGGGTCGCCGACCCGGCGCCCGGTGACATGGCCGTTGGCGATGGCGACGATCGAGGATTCCGGGCGGTCCAGGTCATGCAGGACGATTTCCACATGCTGGCCAACCACGCTGGCGAGCATCTGCAAGGTGCTGCGCAGCACCTGCAGGACCAGTTGGCGCTCGGCAAGAAGGGTATCGGAAGGCACGTTCATTGGTGTTTACCAAACTGGGCGGACGGGAAAAATATCAACACACTGTTGAATATTCAACTTTTAGTTGATTGCAATGCCCTGCCCGGTCAGCCGATTGCGGCAATTGCAGCGCTCGGGACATTGCGGCAATATTCGCAAATGTAAAACATTCTCATTAAATACTTTCCTTCAAGTGCCCCCATGACCCCCACCCTGCTCCTCGTGGAAGACGACGCCCGACTGCGCGACGATCTGCACCGGCATTTCCACCAGCGCGGCTTTGCCGTCACCCCTTGCAGCGACGGCCGCCAGGGCTTGGCAGCGGTGCGTGCCGGCCACTTCGATCTGGTGCTGCTGGACATCATGCTGCCGGGCCTCGACGGCCTGGCCCTGCTGGAAACCCTGCGCCAGGAGCAAGACACGCCGGTGATGCTGATGTCGGCCCTGGGGGCCGAGCAGGACCGGATCACCGGCTTCACCCGGGGCGCCGACGACTACCTGCCCAAGCCCTTCAGCCTGGCCGAACTGGACGCCCGCGCCGACGCCCTGCTGCGGCGCATGGTCCGGGTGCAACAACCGTCGGCCACCCATCTGGATCGGCTGCTGAGCTTCGACGAACACGCCCAGGACGTGCTGCTCCAGGGCCGCGCCGCGGGCCTGACCGGTTCCGAATACCGGCTGCTGGTGACCCTGCGCGAGCACCCCGGGGAAACCCTGAGCAAGCCCTTTCTCTATCAGCACGTACTGCACCGCCTCTATACCCGCCTGGATCGCGGCCTGGATGTGCACGTGTGCAACCTGAGGCGCAAGCTCGCCGAGCTCGGGGTGCAGCACCTGCAGATCCAGGCGGTGCGCGGCGCCGGCTACATCCTGGTGGAGGCGCAACGTCACTGATGCGCCGTCATCCCCTGCTGTGGAAACTGGCCGGGCTGCAGATCGGCTTCTGCCTGCTGCTGACCTGGATCATCTGGACCTGGGGCCTGTCGGCCGAGCGCAGCACCTACTTCCTCGACCCCGCCGATCGCCAGTACCTGGCCCGCTATGCGCAGCAGGCCGAGGCCGCCTGGCAACAGGGTGGCGCGGCGGCGGTGGATGCCTTCGAACAACGCCTGGCGGGCGAGGAGCACACCTGGGTCGCGGTGCTTGGCGAGCGTCTGCAACGCCTGGGCAGCACCCCGCTGAGCGCCGAGGACGCCAGCCACCTGACCTTCATGCGCAAGCTCGACTGGCCCATGAGCCGGCGCCTGCAGGACGAGCTGCCCTACGTCAGCATCGAATTCCCCGAGCACCCGGAACAAGGCCGGCTGGTGCTGCAACTGCCCGAGCGCCTGCTGCCCAGCGGCCTGACGCCCTGGACCCACCTCTTCAGCCATGGCGTGGTGCCGACCCTGCTCGCCGCCCTGCTCGGCCTGTTGCTCTATCGCCATCTGGTGCTGCCCCTGAACCGCCTGCGCGACCGCGCCGATGCCTTGCGCGCCGACGACCTGGAAAGCCAGGGGCTGGGCACGCCCCTGGTGAACCGCCACGACGAACTGGGAGAGCTGGCCCTGGCCTTCGAGCACATGGCCGAGCGCCTGCGCCAGAGCCTGGCCCAGCAGCGCCTGCTGCTGCGCACCTTGTCCCACGAGTTGCGCACGCCCCTGGCGCGGCTGCGCATTGCCCACGACAGCCCTTTGCCGCCGGAGCAGTTGCGCCAGCGCCTGGACCGGGAAATCGCCGACATGCAGCGCCTGCTGGAAGACACCCTGGACCTGGCCTGGCTCGACACCGAGCGCCCGCAGCTGCCCACCGAAGCGGTGCAGGTGCTGTCGATCTGGGAGGCGCTGAGCGAGGACGCCTGCTTTGAAAGCGCCTGGGACGCCGAGCGCCTGCCCTGCCTGCTGGACGCCGAGTGCCGGGTCCAGGTGCACCTGGACAGCATCGCCCAGGCCCTGGAAAACCTGCTGCGCAATGCCATCCGCTACTCCCCCGCCGACGGCCGGGTGAGCCTGCGCGGCTGGCGTGAAGGCAGCTATTGGCACCTGTGCCTGGAAGACCAGGGACCGGGCGTGGCCGAGCAGGACCTGCAACGGATCTTCCAGCCCTACCAGCGCCTGGACTCGGCCCAGGGCGACGGTTTCGGCCTGGGCCTGGCCATCGCCCGGCGCGCCGTGGAGCTGCACCAGGGGCGGATCTGGGCCAGCAATGGCAACCCCGGGTTGTGCCTGCACCTGCTGCTGCCTGCCGCCTAGACCCACGACCTGGAAGTGTTTAGAGAGTTAATGCGCTTTACTCGCAAATAGCAGTCATTATCATTCGTGATCTTCTGTTTCTGCCTCTGTCCGGAGATCACCGATGTCCATGCGCTCGCTGCGTCCTTTCGCCCCCTTCCTGCTGTCCGGCTGCTGCCTGCTCAGCCACGCGGTGCAGGCCGCCAATGCAGGCTCGACCCCGCCGGTCCTGGAGCTGGAACCCCAGAGCGTCATCGCCACCGCCAAGGAAGAAACCAAGCAGGCACCGGGGGTCTCGGTGATCACCGCCGAGGACATCCAGAAGCGCCCGCCGGCCAACGACCTGTCGCAGATCATCCGCACCATGCCTGGGGTCAACCTCACCGGTAACTCCACCAGCGGCCAGCGCGGCAATAACCGGCAGATCGACATCCGCGGCATGGGCCCGGAAAACACCCTGATCCTGGTGGACGGCAAGCCGGTGGGCAGCCGCAACTCGGTGCGCTACGGCTGGCGCGGCGAGCGCGACAGCCGCGGCGACAGCAACTGGGTGCCGGCCGATCAGGTCGAACGCATCGAAGTGATCCGCGGCCCGGCGGCGGCCCGCTACGGCAACGGTGCCGCTGGCGGGGTGATCAACATCATCACCAAGCAGGCCGGCAGCCAGACCCACGGCAACGCCACGCTCTACAGCTCGTTCCCGACCCACAAGGACGAAGGCGCCACCCAGCGCGCAAGCTTCGGCCTCAACGGCCCGCTCACCGACACCTTGAGCTTCCGGGTCTACGGCAACGTGGCCAAGACCGACTCCGACGACGCCGATATCAACGCCGGCCATGAATCCCTGCGCACCGGCAACCAGGTCGGCACCCTGCCCGCCGGCCGCGAAGGCGTACGCAACAAGGACCTCAATGGCCTGTTGAGCTGGCGCATGACTCCGGACCAGACCCTGGATTTCGAGGCCGGTTTCAGCCGTCAGGGCAATATCTACACCGGCGATACCCAGAACACCAACAGCAACAAGAATGTGCAGAACCTGCTGGGCCACGAGACCAACCGCAGCTACCGCGAAACCTACGCCCTGACCCATCGCGGCGATTGGGACTTCGGCAGCTCCATGGCCTACCTGCAATACGAGAAGACCCGCAACACGCGGATCAACGAAGGCCTGGCCGGCGGCACCGAAGGCATCTTCAGCAACAGCGAGTTCTACACTGCGGTGCTGCGCGACCTGACCGCCCATGGCGAAGTCAACCTGCCGCTGCACGCAGGCTTCGAGCAGACCCTGACCCTGGGCAGCGAATGGTCCCAGCAGAAGCTCGACGACCCCAGCGCCAACACCCAGAGCACCAGCGAAGGCGGCGCCGTGGGCGGCCTGAGCAGCAGCAACCGCAGCACCCAGTCCAGCGCGCAGATCTTCTCGCTGTTCGCCGAAGACAACATCGAACTGCGCCCGGGCACCATGCTCACCCCGGGCCTGCGTTTCGACCATCACAGCATCGTCGGCGACAACTGGAGCCCGTCCCTCAACCTGTCCCATGCCCTGAGCGACAGCCTGACCCTCAAGGCTGGCATCGCCCGGGCCTACAAGGCGCCGAACCTGTACCAGCTCAACGCCGACTACCTGCTCTACAGCCGCGGCCAGGGCTGCTATGGCCAGAGCACCAGCTGCTACCTGCAGGGCAACGACCAGCTCAAAGCAGAAACCAGCGTCAACAAGGAACTGGGCCTGGAGTACAAGGCCGACGGCTGGGTCGCCGGCCTGACCTACTTCCGCAACGACTACAAGAACAAGGTGGAGTCCGGCCTGGCGCCAGTGAGCCGTGCCAGCGGCGGCAGCGGCGCCTACCGCAACGCGGCGATCTACCAGTGGGAGAACGTGCCCAAGGCCCTGGTGGAAGGCCTGGAAGGCACCCTGACCATTCCTCTGGCCAGCCAGCTGACCTGGAACAACAACTTCACCTACATGCTGCAATCGAAGAACAAGCAAACCGGCGACTACCTCTCGGTGACCCCGCGCTACACCCTCAACTCGATGCTCGACTGGCAGGCCACCCAGGACCTGTCGTTGCAGGCCAGCTTGGCCTGGTACGGCCAGCAGACGCCGAAGAAGTACGACTACCACGGCGACCGGGTCACCGGCAGCGCTACCCAGCAACTGGCGCCCTACGCCATTGCCGGGGTCAGCGGCACCTACGCCCTGACCCGCCACCTGAGCGTCACCGCCGGGGTCGACAACCTGTTCGACAAACGCCTGTTCCGTGAAGGCAATGCCCAGGGCGTGAACAACATCGCCGGGGCCGGCGCCGCCACCTACAACGAACCCGGGCGCACCCTGTACACCAGCCTGAGCGCATCGTTCTGATGTCATCACCCAGCCCTCGCCGAGAACGCCTGATGAGACGTTTTGTTCTGCCCCTGGCCCTGGCCTGGGGCCTTGCGGGAACGGCCCTGGCCGCCCCCGCCCCGGACCAGCCCATGGACCGCAGCCTGCTACAGCGCCAGGACCTGCCCTACCGCTTCAGCAGCCTGCAACTGGATTCCGTCGACGGCCAGCGCCACTACCAGCTGTGGATCGGCCAGCCGCTGCAGGCGCCGCCGCCCCAGGGTTACCCGGTGCTGTGGATGCTCGATGGCAATGCCGCCATCGGCGCTCTGGACCCCGAGCAACTCAAGCGCCTGGACCGGAGTCCGGCGCCGCTGCTGGTGGCGGTGGGTTACCAGACCCCGCTGCGCATCGAACGCAACGCCCGCACCTATGACTACACCCCGCAGCAACCGGGCCTTGAAGCACAGCAAGACCCGCTGACCGGGCAGCCCAGCGGCGGCGCCGAGGCCTTCCTGCAGGTGTTGCGCGAGCGCATGCGCCCGGCCGTGGCGGCGCAGGCGCCGATCGACCCGGCACAGCAGACCCTGTGGGGCCATTCCTATGGCGGCCTGCTGGTGTTGCAGGCGTTGTTCGCCCGGCCCCAGGAGTTTCGCCACTACGCCGCTGCGAGTCCTTCGCTGTGGTGGGGCGACGGCCTGGTCCTGACTCAGGCCCAGGGCCTGGCCGGGCGCCTTCACGGCCAGCGTGCACAACTGTTGCTGATGCGTGGCGGCGCCGAACCGGGCAACCCGCGTCAGCCAGCGGGGCCCGAGGCCGACCAGCGCGCCCGCCAGTTGCAGGCGCAACTGGCCCAGGTGCCGGGGCTGGCCCTGGACTACCACAGCTTCGAAAAACTCAGCCATGGCCAAACCCTGGCGGCGTCGCTGCACTACGTGCTGCAGCGGCTCTACCTGCCGGCGGCCAAGGACTGAAAACCCTGCGCCCGGGTGCAAGGCCCGGGCAGCGAGTTCCAGCGCAAGAGACGGGGTGCAAGCCTTGGGACGGCGGGCTAATCTGCTGCTCGCCCCGCCACGTGTTCCGGATCGCCAATGCCCACCTGCCCCGCCACTCGTTTTCTTGCCGCACTGGATGCCGACTGGGCCGCACTGATCGCCGCCGTCGGCCCCTGCCTGCACCAGCCCCGCCCGGAGCGCGAGCCTTATCAGGCGCTGGTGCGCGCGGTGGCCTACCAGCAACTGCATGCCCGCGCCGGCGACGCGATACTCGGCCGCCTGCGCGCCTTGTTTCCCGGGCAAGCCTTCCCCACGCCCCGGCAACTGGCCGATGCCAGCCTGGAGCGCCTGCGCGGCTGCGGCTTCTCCGCACGCAAGGTGGCGACCCTGCATGGCATCGCCCAGGCCACCCTCGACGGCCGCATCCCCGATGCCGCCAGCGCCCGCGGCCTGGACGATGAACAGCTGATAGAGCGCCTGACCCAACTGCCTGGCATTGGCCGCTGGACCGTGGAGATGCTGTTGATCTACAGCCTTGAGCGCGAGGACATCTTGCCGGTGGACGACTTTGGCGTACGCGAAGGCTACCGCCGCCTCAAGGGCCTGGAGCAACCGCCCAGCCCCCGCCAGCTGCGCCAGATCGGCCAGGCCTGGAGCCCCTGGCGCACCACCGCCGCCTGGTACCTGTGGCGCGTACCGCCCCACCAACCCTAACCCTGTAGCCGCTACCGCAGGCTGCGAAAAGCCCCGGAGGGGCTTCAGGGACCTCAAGAGCGGCGCCTGCTTCGCAGTCGTTCGCAGCCTGCGGCAGCGGCTACAGACAGCCAGCGCAGCCAGTTGGGCAAGGCCAGGGAGATCAGCGGCACCTAGGTCACCAGGATCAGGAACAGCAGCAGGATCGACAGTCGGCCCGACTCCAGCAACGCCTTGGCGCAGTCGCGCAGCGTCATGCCGCGGTACACCAACAGCGCGACGAAGGCCGAGTACACCACCATGACGATCGACGGCGGAATCAGGATGCCCAGGGTCCCGGCGTTGCAGTTGATCCCGGCGCCGAATTCCTTGGGGTAGCCGGAGCGCACCATGCCCGCCACGGCAATCGAGCCCACCGTCACCACCGTGGCCGGCGACGAACCGGACAACGCGGCGAACAGCATGCAGGCCAGTACCGCGGCAAACGCCAGGCCGCCGCGGATATGGCCGACGCAGGCGTTGGCGTGGGCCAGGCCGACGCCTTCGCCGGCGTGCCAGCGCCTGCAAGTGGGCAATTGAACCGCGCGCGCGTAACCCCTAAAGTCACGCCTCCCGCTATCAATCTGAGATCGCCGATGGCCGCTCTTCGCCTGACCACCCTGCACACCACCCAAGCGGTGCTGGACGCCTTTCGCGACAGCGATGTATCGCCCGAGGTGCTGCTCGAAGGCAGTGGCATCCAGCTGGCCGACCTGGAGCTGCCCAACAGCCTGATCAACATCAGCCAGGAAATGCGCGTGTTCAGCAACGCCGTGGCCTTTCGCCAGGACCTGGGGCTGGTGCTGGGACGCAACCTGCATATCAGCGCCTACGGCATGTTCGGCCTGACCCTGCTGACCAGCGCCACCCTGCGCGAAGGCTGGTCCCTGGCGCTGCGCTACCCCTTGCTGCTGGGCACCTTCTTCCACCTCGACCTGCAGATCCGCGACGGCCTGGCCTGGCTCACCGCCGACCAGTACAGCGAAACTGAACTTGAGGTGTTCAACACCGACTTCTGCATGTCGTCCTACCGGGTCACCTGCCAGGACCTGCTGGGCTGCAAGCTGCCGCTGCGAGAGGTGCACCTCAAGCACCCGCCGCAACCCTATCTGGACAGCTACGAGCAGGCGTTCAATTGCCCGGTGCAGTTCAACGCCGGGCGCAATGCCATCGGCTTCGACCTGGAATGGCTGGACCGGCGCCTGCCCCTGGCGGACCTGGTCACCCAGAACGACATGCTGCAACGCTGCATCCGCCTCAACGAAGAGCTCAGCGCCCGGCCGACCTGGATCGATCAGGTGCGGCGCATCCTCAATGAACAGCTGCACGCGGTGCCGGACTTCGACAGCCTGGCGCGCCAGGTGCACTGTTCCCCCAGCACCCTGCGCCGACGCCTGCGGGCCCAGGACACCAGCTATCAGCAGTTGCTCGATGAGCTGCGCTATGCCCGGGCGCAACAGTTGCTGGGCCAGCACAGCCTGCCCATCTACCGCATCGCCGAAGCCCTGGGCTTCAAGGAAACCGCAAGTTTCCGCCATGCCTTCCAACGCTGGAGCGGCGTTGCTCCCGGGCGCTTCCGGCAGTTGGCCGGCCAGCTCGGCCCGCTCTCGGACTGCGCTGAAGATTGACGCTAAATATCCCCTATTGACCGTTGCCAACATTCTCTCAGGGACCTATCCGGCCAAGAATGATCCACCCGGAAGGTCCCGCTCATTTCAGACATGGAGTTGTCGCATGAAATCGCTGCATACCGCCCTCACCCGCCTGGCCCTGAGCTGCTCCCTGAGCGCCCTGGCCCTGAGCGCCAGCTTCAGCGCCCACGCCGCCCCCGAGCGCACGGTGAACATCTTCAACTGGTCGGAGTACATCGCTCCCAACACCATCAAGGACTTCCAGGCCCAGAGCGGGATCAAGGTCAAGTACGACATCTTCGAAAGCAATGAAGTGCTGGAAGCCAAACTGCTGACCGGCAACAGCGGCTACGACGTGGTGGTGCCTTCCAGCGGTTTCGTCAGCAAGCAGATCAGCGCCGGCGCCTTCCAGCCCCTGGACCGTGGCCAACTGCCGAACTGGAAGAACCTCGACCCGGCGGTGATGAAGCTGCTGGAGCAGAGCGACCCGGGCAACCGCTACGTGATCCCCTACATGTGGGGCACCAACCTGATCGGCTACAACCGCGACAAGGTCCAGGAACTGCTGGGCAGCGATGCCCCGGTCAACAGCTGGGACCTGGTGTTCAAGGAAGAGAACCTGAAGAAGCTCAGCCAGTGCGGCGTGACCTTCCTCGACTCGCCCGCCGAGATGCTGCCCCTGGCCCTGCACTACCTGGGCCTGGACCCCAACAGCCAGAACCCCGAGGACTACCGCAAGGCCGAGGCCCTGCTGCTCAAGCTGCGTCCTTATGTGCGCTACTTCCACAGCGCCAAGTGGATGGGCGATATCGCCAACGGCAACATCTGCGTGGCCGTGGGCTACTCCGGCGGCTTCCTGCAGGCGGCCAACCGCGCCAACGAAGCCAAGAACGGCGTGCACATTGAAATGCGCATTCCCAAGGAAGGCACCCTGGTGTGGATCGACACCGTGGCCGTTCCCGCCGGCGCCAAGCACGTGGACACCGCCCACGCCTTTCTCAATTACCTGATGGAACCGAAAGTCATCGCCTCCATCAGCAACTACGTCGGCTACCCCAATGGCGTGACCGACTCCAAACCGTTCATCCAGCAGACGCTGCTGGACAACCCGGACCTGTTCCCCAGCGCCGAGACCATGACCCGCCTGTACCCCCTGGCACCGCTGCCGGCCAAGGCCGAACGCACCCGGACCCGGACCTGGGTCAAGGTCACCAGTGGCCGCTGAGTTTTTGACCCTCAAGGGTTTGCGGGCCGCCACCAGCGGCGCGTCCGCAGCCCTTGCCCGTTGGCCCGCCACCGGCGCCCCACGGCCTTGATAGAAGAGCTGCCCATGTCGTTATCCCCGTCCAGCACACCGGCCCTGCACCTGCTGTCCATCGAGGCATTGCTGCACGGCTTTGCCGCCCGGCAGTTCACCCCGGTGGATCTGCTGCACGCGGTGCTGGCCCGGATCGAACGCCATGAGCCGCAACTCAACGCCCTTTGCGAGCGCCAGGACGCGGCCGCTCTCGCCGCCGCCCAGGCGGCTACCGCGCGCTGGGCCGCCGGGCAACCGCTGGGCCGGCTGGACGGCATCCCGATCCTGGTCAAGGACAACAGCGACATCCAGGGCTGGCACACCCGTAGCGGCTCCAGGGCGCTGGCCGACCGCCCGCCCATGCCCCGTGACACCAGCCTGGTGGCGCGGCTGCGCGAGGCCGGGGCGATCTTCATTGGCAAGACCACCCTGCCGGAACTGGGCAGCACACCCCTGACCGATAGCCCGCTGACCGGCATCACCCGCAACCCCTGGAACCTGGCCCTGCATGCCGGTGGCAGCAGTGGCGGCAGCACCGCTGGCGTGGCCGCCGGTTACGCCCCGGCGGCCACCGGCAATGATGCCGCCGGATCGATCCGCACCCCGTCGAGCTTTTGCGGGGTGATCGGTTTCAAGCCCAGCCATGGCCTGGTGTCCGCCTGCCCGAGCATCGACCCGGGGGGCATGGCCGCCGAAGGCCCGATTGCCCGGCATGTACGGGATATCGCCCTGCTGATGGAGCTGATGAGCGCCCATGAGCCTGATGAACCTTTCGCCTGGCCCCATGCTCCCGGCCAGTTCCTGTCCGGCATCGAGGACGGCATCAACGGCCTGCGCATCGCCTTCAGCGCCGACCTGGGCCATGCCGCCCATGTCGATCCGCAGATTGCCGCCCGTTGCCTGGCCGCTGCCCAGTTGCTGCAGCAGGCCGGGGCAACCGTGGTCCAGGCCTCGCCGGACATCGGCCAGCCGGCCGCGAATTACCTGCGGGCCTGGCCGGTGGAAGTGGCCAGCGCCATGGCCGAGGAAATCCCGCTGGAGCGCCAGCACCTGGTCGGCGACTTCCTCCAGCAGGCCCAGGTCCGCGCACGCCAGCTCAATGCCCTGGATTACGCCTGCGCGGTGCAGGAGCGGCATCGGGTCGCGCAACAACTGCATGACTTTCTCGGCGACTACGACCTGCTGCTGACCCCCACTGCGGTGGTCGAGCCCTTCGCCGTGGAGCGCCAGATGCCACCCGACTGGCCGGAGCAGATCAGCGCCATGTGGCAGCCCACCACCTTCCCGTTCAATTTCAGCCGCCAACCGGCGCTGAGCATGCCCTGCGGCCTGAGCGCCGCCGGCCTGCCCATAGGCCTGCAGATCGTCGCCCGCTTCGGCCGTGACGAATGGGTCCTGCGGGCCGCCCGGGCCCTGGAAAAACTGCTGCCTGCCGGGGTGTTCGCTCACCCCGCCGGCCTGCTGGACGCCCCCGGGCGTGAACTGCACTGAACAACCCGCTGACGCAGCAACAACGCGCCGCTTTACGGACAAGGAGGTGGACCATGGAGTCTTCTAGCAGTTGGTATCAAGACACTCAATTCGACCACGACATCTACGTGATGATCATTCGTGAGCCGAGTTCACCGAGTCTCTATGCACATCAATCCGGTGCCAGCTTCAGCTACGTCGGGCGGCTCACCGGCCATGGCCAGCACCCGTGCTTTTCCGTGCACTTTGCCTGCCCGCCCTACGGCAACGACTACGCCAGCACCGAAGCCGCCCTGCAAGCCGGCCTGGCCCATGGTCGCGCCCTGATCGAACACTGGCGCACCCGGGGCAGCAAGCCACCGGCGCGCAACGCCGAAGTCGCCCTTTCCAACTACAGCAACTGAACGCCCCGGCGCCGCTGGCCCTGGGCTAGCGGCTCAAGGCCGGTCCAGGCTATCGAGGTACTCGATGGCCTGGCGGTACTTCTCCAGGCGCCGCCGGTCATCCTCGCTGGGCTCGGGGATGCGTGACAGGTCACTGTTCTCCGCCAGGTCCGCCCGCTTTACCCGTCGCGCCAAAGGATTCTGTGCCGCGCGGCGGATAAACCCCGGATAGTCCTCGCCCTCGACCTTGGTCAGCGCCGCCAGGGCCTGCAGCACCTCTTCACTGAAACCTTCGCCGCGCAGTTGTTCCAGGGTCACCGGGCTGTCTTCGATGACGTCGTGGAGCACCGCGACCAGCTGTTCCCGGGGCTCGGACAGCCGCAGCATGACCCGCAGGGGATGGAG
This sequence comes from Pseudomonas protegens, assembly GCF_003363755.1. Lineage (GTDB taxonomy): Bacteria > Pseudomonadota > Gammaproteobacteria > Pseudomonadales > Pseudomonadaceae > Aquipseudomonas > Aquipseudomonas danubii. The sequence goes on along the minus strand of NZ_CP031396.1, from coordinate 6,441,646 downwards.
GATATAGGGCGCCCCGCCCTTGTCGACTTGCCCGGCATGGGCCCGGGCAGCAATGGCGATGGCGCGTTCCAGGGTACTCATGGGCGGTGGCTCCGGATCTTGGCAACAATGCCGGGGCCATACTAACCCGACCGGTTCAGGCCAGGGCCAGCAGACGCCGGGCCCGTTGCAGCACTGGCGCGTCGACCATCTGCCCGTCCACCTGATAGGCAGCGGATGGGGCCATGACCGGTGATCGCCAGTCGCGGCGCGACAGCAGCGGACATTGATGCCGATCAAGCGCCCGGATCGCCGGCGGAGTAAAGCTTGTGGCAATCACCTGCCCTTTGCTTCCCCGGAGACTTGATCATGTCCAGCAGCGCCCTCGATGTCCTCGCCCAACCGCCCTTTCCGGCCCAGCAAGGCCAATATTGGATCGACGCCCTGAGCGACGGCAGCCATGTGCTGATCCGCCCGCTGCGTCCTGAAGACCGGGGCCGGGAAAAGGCCTTTATCGAAAACCTCTCCCCCGTCACCCGGCACCAGCGCTTTCTCGGTGAGGTCAAGGAAGTCGGCGATCAGTTGCTGGATCAACTGATGGACGTCGGCACCCCGCAACGGGTGGCCTACGTGGCCCTGGTCCACGACAACGGCGAGCTGCGGGAAGTCGGCATCAGCCGCTATGCCCAGGTCGACGACCAACCCTGGCGCTGCGAGTTTGCCGTGACCATCGCCGATCAATGGCAAGGCAAGGGCCTCGGTGCCCTGCTGATGCAGCATCTGATCGACGAAGCCCGTAGCAATGGCTTCCAGCAGCTGTATTCGGTGGACAGCGCCGCCAACTACAGCATGCGCCGCCTGGCGAAGACCCTCGGTATGCGCAGCGCCATCGACCCCGACGATGCCACCCAGGTGATCCACAGCCTGGAGCTGTAACCCGCCCAAGCCGCGCCTCGGTTCGAGGCGCGGCCGCAGCAGCCAACGCCTCAAGATGCAAAGACCATCGCACAGCGCCGTCAACCCATGTGGATCTTGGTCACCCTCGCGGTATCAGGCCTGTTGTTCAATACAGGCTCAGATTACGCAACTGGCCAGTATTGACATCAACGTGGGCCAGCCTGCCGCGCCGATCGAACAGCAACCAGTCAGGCCCCAGGCAACGCACACCCATTGCACAGGACTCAGGCCAGATCAGGCTCGCCGCCAACTGTGCCCGGGGACGGTGTATGAAGTGCCACATCTGCTCACCCGATGCAGTGAAGTAGCCAGCGACCAGCCATTGTTCACTAAGCTGCGCTCGCGGTGACTGGTAGAGGTCGTCCCCCAGGCCAGGCAAGCGCCAGCCCTGTCTATTTGCCAACTCCAGTATCAGCACCGGCTCGGCTGTCTCAGGGGCCTTTACCCAGACACTGAATACTTCTCCACCGGCACCCAAGCGGCGTCGGGGCGACGGACCGTCGACATTCTGTGCAACCACCTGCAAGCGGTCGCGCGCGCACAAACGTCGCTCCGGCAACAGGTAATGCCAGCATTCGCTGTCGCCTGATTCACTGCCGACCCACCACCATTCATTCTGCGCGTCAGCCTGCAGTTGTAGGACTTGGCCCGGTAAATCGCCGACATGCCAGAGGGTCCTGAAGCCATGGTCCACATCCACCACCCGTACTTCTTGCTCCAGGCCAATGGTCCAGGCAACGCCATCGAACTCGCGGGCAAACTGCTGCAGCACCAGAGTTCCAAGGTCGGTGGCCCGACGCTGCACCAGATCCAGCTTGCTGACACGCCAAACCTTGTCACGCCGGGCCAGAACCAGCGCCACCTGCCGCCCATGCGCCAGGACAATCTGCCAGGCCGGCAGCGCAAAGTTGAACAGTACCCGCCCTTGCGCATCGACCACCACCGCGCCGGCCTCCCCGAGCGCCAGCAGATAACGCCCGTCGTCCAGGGGCACGGCATCGAGGATCGGACGGGCGCCGGCATCGCCCGCACGCCACTCAAGCGGCTCATTGCGCTCGGCCAGGGCCACAGGCCGGTGGCGCGGCAACAGCCTGGCGGGCAGGTCCTGCTGCAACAGCTTGTTCTGACTCAGTTTGACCAGCGACAGCAACTGGGCCGTCTGCATCTGCCCCACGCCTTGAGCGGCGTCGGCCAGCAGCGCGTGCACCAGGGCGTTTGCCAGCCAGGCCAGCGGCTTGCTCTGCGACTTGTGCTGCAACAACGCCTCGGCCAGCGCCGCACGTTCGGTGCTGCGCTGCGGCTCGTCACGCAGTTGCATCAGATAGTCGGCATAGGCATCCAGGGTGTCCGGCAGCAGGATGGCACGCTTGACCAGGGCTGCCGCCGCCAGTCCTCCTCCAGCGGCCTCGGCGGCGAGCAGCCATTGAGCCGCCCGCTCACGCTCGGCTGGCAGGCTCCAGATCACATCCACCGCCTGCAGCCACAAACCTTGACGCGTCAGGTGATATGCCCATTCCAGGCGCAACTGCTCGGCCTGCTCTGGCCAGCGCTCTTGCAGCAGCACCACCGCATCGGCGAACGCGTCGTCACGCCGCGCGACATGCAGGGCTTGCTGCCAATCCCCGGCCAGGCACAGCAAGCGGACGATCACCGACGCCGGAGAGTCCCAGGCCAGGGCCAGGCCGGCCGCCTGTTCGAAGCGCCCATGACGCTCCAGGTAGTCCAGGGCTTCCTGATGGGCGTTGAGCAGTTCGGCGAGGACAAACACGGCCTCCTCGATACGCCCCTCACGGTCCAGCCGGTTGAAGCTCTGGCGATAGACCTGGCGCAGGTGCTCGCGAATCTCATCGTTGAGCATCAGGTTGCGCGATACCGATTCCCCGCGGTTCAGGTCAAGGTCCTTGCGTGGTTGCGGGGTAGCAAAAGAAGGATCGCTCGGCATGCCGTCCTTCATCAGCGGAATCGCGTGGCGCAGGGCCTCGTCTAACTGGCCACGCTCGAACATGTCGAGCATGCGCTGCAGATAGGCCGCCTGGCGCCGACCATACAGGTCTTGCCAGACCACTCCCTGAACCAGACGCTGCAGCCACTTGCGCCAGACTGACGGCTTGAAGCTCCGTGCCTGGGCCCGGGGCTTGATCGCTGGCGCCTGCTGCCAGGCCGACTCCGCCGCCCAAGCCCCGCCCTCGGCACTATTACCCGGCGTCCCCCCCTGGTCCTGGACAAGGCCTTGAGCAGCACGCTTGGTCGCCGAGTGCTGGGAGCCCTTGCCGCTCACGCCGGGCTGAACCCGCAACTGGCGGCCCAGCCATGCCAGAAACAGAGTAAACAGCACGGAACTGAGCAGTATCGATGCAATCCACAGCAGCAGATCCTCGGGCCCAGCTTGCGCGTCGATCTGCCGGGGCTTGAGCAGGCTGTGGCCCAGGTTGAAAAACAGCATCAGGCCCAACAACGCCAGGCCGCCATGCAGCAGCCAGCGCTGCTTGCCAGGCGCCGCCATGGCTTCGACTGCCTGCCCCATGGAGAACTTGCGCGCCTTGCCGGTCGTCGATTGACGCGGCTGCCGCTCGGCCAAAGCCCGCATGACCACCTCACGCTCCGGGTCCGGCGCGGCCACACAGTTGCCCAGGATCTGACGGATGTCGCTCTGTAGCGGCTCTGGCTCAGGGAGCTGGGACGGTAAACTCATCTGGCAGTCGAAGGTATCGAATAACGGGTAGTCGCCGAGCTCTAGCCAGCTTCCAGGCGCCAGCAAACGGGAAGATGCCAATTGCAGGGCCTGTACCTGACCACCACGGACCAACCAGAGATCGGCCTGTGGCAAGGCCTGGCGCTCTTGCGGGTCCAGCGCTGCCGAGCACAAGACCGGCCCGAGACGTATCAACGGCCACCCCTCAAGTTGCTCACACACCCGCCACTGAGGCTGGGCGAACGACAATAGGTCACCGTCGGCAAAACGCCGGGCGCTGGCGCCGGGTTGCCATTGCTCAAGGATCATTCGCTGGCGCTGCGCTTCACTGAAGCGCTCATGGGCAAACCACAGAGCCGCCACCGGCTGCCTGCCCTGCAACAACGGACGACGGATCACCCAGGCGGTCGACTCAGGCATGGGATAGCTCCTCGCTGGGTTTCAGGTTGCAGTGGATCTGCAGGCGCATCCGCTCCTGCGCCAGGGAATAGACCAGCAGCTCGCGCGTTCCGGTGAGCACTGCAATCAATCCGCTGATGGAGCAGAAGCTGCTCTTGACGACTTCATCGCTGCAACTGAACAAGACCCGCTGCTCGCCCGAGTGATAAAGCGCAACGGTGCGTCTATCGGGTCCCAGTAAAACCAGTGAGTTGCCCTCGCGCACGGGGTCATGCCACAGGCCGAAGCCACACCACCTCGGTGCCAGGCGCAGTTCCTGACTGCCGCTGCGCGTCAGCAGTTGCCAGCGCTCGCCCGCGGCGCCCGGTGTCAGCAAAGCGCAGGCACCGAAGTCCTTTTGCCAATGCCCTCCGGCCGCCACCAGTATCTGTGTAACCCCGGCGGCGGCCCCTAGACGGTAGGTCTGGCGAATTTCGCCTCCTGCACAAGCGGTGCGTGCCAGTAATTGCCCGGCCTCTTCACGCACATACACCAAGGTCTGGGAATCGACCTTGGACAGGCCCAGAACATGGTCTGCCAGCAGCAGACAAGTGCCGGGGGGCTCATCGGGGGAGGCATGACGCAGCACTGACCATCTGGCCAGCCGCCCCTCACTGTCGAGAACAAAATAGCGCCCATGATTCTCATCGCGCAGCCAGGCGCAGGCCAGCAGCGTCGCGGTGCCCGACGGCAGCTTGAGCACATCAGGACCGGGACGCAAGACATCTGGCAGGCCGCCTACGTTCCAGAACGACAGGCGATCGTCATAGCTGAGCAACGCCCCCGGCTTGCGCCCCACGAAGCTCATGGTCAAGGGCCGGCAGCTGGATTTCCAGAGCTGCTGGTGGATCGTCGCAGGCCGCTTGTGCGCCGCACTCGGCAACCTGAGGATCAGGCATCCGGGCTGGTCCAGCAGCACCATGGCAATGTGGGTTCCGGCATCGGAGATGACCGGCGCCAGCGTCAGCAGCACCCGTGGAGCAGCAATCGCAGAGCGCCCTTCTACAGCCGCAGGCGTCTGGAACTCGCCCTTGAGCAAGCGCAGGCCGGCATTGACCGGGGGAATTGGCAAGCACGTCCTGGCCCGCCTGGCGCCGCTGATCTCGACCTCCAGGGAGCCACCGTCGAGGCTTTGCTGCACCTGCACCCGATAGCGACCGGCCAGGCCCATGTCGTCGATCGGCAGACGCTGCCCGATCACCCAGCATTCAGCCCAAGGTTCGGACTGCGCGCTCAGCCATTCACTCCAGCGCTGCCCATGCTCCGGCTCCACGCACTGGAAGGTCCGTTGCCCCAGCAGGTGCCGCAACTGCACCGCCGTCTCCAGTTTGTGCAGCTGGTTGTCGGCATCCTGCAGGACGCCCCAGCGAAACTCCGCGCCTGCCGCACGCGCACGCTGCGCCAGGATGATCATCAGCGCCAGGTGAACCAGCCTTGGCGCGCCCAGCTGCAAGGGCCCGGCATCAAACAGCGCAATCAGCGTGCCGCTGGCCTGGTGGGTCCGGTATTGAGGCGCAACGAACAGATGCTCCGCGCTAACAGCACGCCGCAGAAATTCCTCCGGCAACTCCTCGGCCAGCAGCCATTCGCTGGCAAGCAAACGCTCATAGGAGCCTCGTTGGTGCAGATCGCCCAGGCCATCGGGCTCCGGATCACCGCCCTGCAGTCGCCCGCTGAGCGGCCCCAGCAGCGGATGCAGGCGCCGCAGACAATCGCCCAGCACGGTTTGCAACTCGAGATCGAGCCAATGCAGCCAATCGCTCCAGGGTTGAAGGCTTTGCGGTAACTGCATATCAGCTCTGCGCCCAGTAGTCTGCAATACGTGCCAAATGCTCCTCAGTGACCGGCAATTGCCGATCCAGAGGAATCACTGCGGCGGGCTCTGGCCACAACAACAAGAGGGAACGCGCCTCTTTGTCGAGCAGTGCCTGCGCCAACAGGTCGATGGCGACCTCAGGTTCGTAACGGGTCGGCAGCCATAACGCGGGAGCCTGTTCATGACTGGCGGCATACTGGACGCCTTCGACCCAGGGCAAGTCGGATTCAGCTCCCAGCACCACCAGCACCCGAGCATGGGCGGTGGCCTGCAAACGCTCGGCCTGCGTGGCAGGCAACTGCTGCAAGCGCTGATGCAAACGCCGGGCAACCGCATCCCAGGCGACCGCCGCCCGCGGCGGCTGCGCCACCGCTCGTTCACGCCAGGCCCAAGTCAACGCCGGTACGCCACTCATGGCAGCACAGCCAGCAGGCCCACCAGTTGTGCCCGCACGATTTGCAGCGGCTCCGGGAGGTTCTGCGCGTCGAAGTTGGCGTCGATCTCGCGCAGCATGCTCTCTACGGAGGTGCCATCGAGCTCCGTTCGCTGCAACAGTTCCCGAGCGCTTTCCAGCAAGCGGTGGAGCCGGGACAGCGGTTGCAGAGTGGCCTCCTCGACCGCGCCGAACAGATGGCTGTTGCCTGACTTCGCCAGCAGCTCACGCAACACCTCACGCCCCCGCAGCTGGCTGTCCTGGGTGGGCAGGGCATAAATCAGCGGCCAGAGATCCGCCTCTGTGGCCTGCTCCCTGCCGCACAACAGGGTAGCAGCAGCGATCAGCCGCTGGGACTTGACGATGCGTCGATCGGAAAGGGTGATTCCCGCCTCGCGCAAGCACCTGATCGCATGGGCCAACACTGGCCGCACGCCCTCCAGATCGACATCCTTCAAAGCGCGATTGAGACCCTCGAGCTGACTCAAGTCGAGCATCTGCGCCACGGCCTGGCGCTCCACCTGCCAGCCACCGCTGAGCAGGGCTTCGAGTTGATTGTCCGGCACCGCATCGACAAACAGGTGCAGCAGGAATCGATCCCCGAATGCAGCCAGGGCCGGGTCTTCAGGCAAAGCGTTGGCGGCGCCGACACACACCCGCAAAGGGCATTGGATCTGAGTGTGGCCACGTCTGAAGCGACGCTCGTTGAGCACCCCGAGCAAGGTATTGAGGATGGCCGTGGAGCCTAGAAAGACCTCATCGAGAAAGACGATATCGGCTTCTGGAAGCATGCCGCTGACATCGGTTTCCACCGTTCCTTCGCGCAGTTTCTTCAGATCGACCGTACCAAACAGCTCCGAAGGCTCGGTAAAACGCCCTAGCAGGTATTCGAAGTAGCGCCCGCCCATGGACTGGGCCACGCGACGCACCACCGCACTTTTTGCTGTACCCGGTGGCCCGATCACCAGCAAGTGTTCTTGAGCCACAGCAGCCAGGACAATCAGTTCCGCCAATTGCTCGCGACCGACCAACCCCTGGGTAGCGACGCGAACCACACTACGGATCTGTGCAGCGGCACTTTGCAATGAGGTGGTCATCTTCGTCATCCCTGAATAAAAGCCGTGGATTCTGCCTGAGTCCCTTACTCGAGCAAAGACTCGCCGCCGCAGTCTGGCGATTAACACTCTTTGACAGTTTCCAGACAAAGCTGCCAAAGACTCCTCAGGCGCCCTTCCCTAGCATCCGCTCATCGAATTTCCGGTCGGGTGCTGCATGTCCCCCAAACTTCTCGGCCTGCCACTGCTGGGCATCCTGCTGAGCAGCCTCGGCTGCAATGGCCAACCACCTGCGCCGCCGGTCATAGCGCCCGGCGACTACGCCAGCATCATCAGCTACTTGAAGCAATACATCCCCCGGGAGATGGCCGAGCACCAGGTCCCGGGGCTGTCCATCGCCCTGGTGGACGGCCAGGAGCTGATCTGGGCCCGGGGCTTCGGGTTTGCCGACCAGGCACGGGGCCTGCAGGTGACCGAGAACACCGCGTTTCGTGCCGGCGCCCTGTCGCAGTTGCTGACCGCTACGGCGGTCATGCAACTGGTGGAACAGGGACGCCTGCAGTTGGATGCGCCCCTGCAGGACAGCCTCAAGGAATTCTACGTCCGCTCGCGCTTTCACCAGGACCAGAACGCCGCCGACCAGGCCGTGACCGTGCGCCGTCTGCTCAGCCATCAGGCCGGGATGCCCGCCGAGTACCTGCGCGACTCACGTACGCCCCAGGCCCTCAACGAGCTGCCGAGAAAGGTCAGCGGGGTCTGGCTGAACAATGCCCCAGGCACCCGGACCGCCCCCTCCAACCTGGGCTACGCCCTGCTGGGCGCGGCGGTGGAACGCAGCAGCGGCCTGGATTTCGAGATGCAATTGCAAAAAAGCCTGCTGCGCCCGCTGGGCATGAGCCAGTCGAGTTTCATAGGCGGCAGCGGCGCACAACCCTACCGCACCCAAGGCTATACCGACGGCTCCCGCAGCAATGATGTCCTGGTGCGCGACCTGTCCGCCGCTGGCTTGTGGAGCAATCCACGGGACCTGAGCCACTTCGTGCGCATGCTCTTCGCCCAGGGCAGCTACAAGCACCAGGCGTTGCTCTCGCCGGCCTCGATCAAGGAGATGGTGCGTCCGCAGAACAGCGGCAACCCGCTGGATTTCGATTGTCAGGTGGGCCTGGGCTGGTTCCTCTCGCCCTGTGGCGATGAGTGGGTCAACCCGGGGGTTGGCACTTGGCAGCGCAGTGGCTCCGGCGATGATTTCCACGCCCGGATCAGCGTGCTCCCGGAGCAGCAACTGGCGGTGATCGTGATGAGCAATTCCGGCTCCGGCGCAGCCCTGGCCCAGCCGTTGGTGCCGCAGATTCTGCGCATGCTGCAGCAGGCCCATGGCGCCCCCGGAGGGATGCAAGCCGGCCCTGTTCAGCAGGGCTGCGTTCAGCACGATTCCGGCCAGGATGGCTTCGTCAAGAATGGCTCCGTACTGGATAGCTCCGTAGTGGATAGCCCTCTATTGAGTAGCTCCGTCCAGAGTCGCACTGACCAGAAGGGCTCAGACCAGAACGGTTCCGACCAGCCCCCCCCGCGGCGCCGGGTGCCGGAAGCTGCCGACCGCCAGCATCTGGCGGGGTTCTATGCCACGACCTGGGGCGTGCTGCGCATCAAGGACCAGAACCAGCGGCTGTTTGGCGAACTGGCCGGCACACGCTTCGAGCTGCTGCGCGACGAACACGGCTGGCTGCGGGCGCAGAAGAAAATCCTCGGCCTGTGGCAGCAGGACCTGGGCGACCTGGGGCGGGTGCAACTGGACGTCATGAACGTTCAGGGCAACCGGGTGTTTACCGCCAAGCGCCACGGCCAGCTACTGGCCATGGGGGAACGGATCGACCCGGTGCCCCTGCCCGACAACTGGCTGGCCATGGTCGGCACCTATCACGCCCTCAACGATGACGAAGCCAACGCCCCCGTGAACGGCGTCAGCATCGCCCTGGAAGACGGCTTCCTGATGATCCGCAGCCTGCAACAGGGTCGCACCCTCACCGATTACATCCTGGCTCCGGTGGACAACGCCCATGCGGTGATTGCCGGCCATGGCCCCGGGCTGGGCGACACCGTGCGCCGCCAGGTCAACGGGGTCAACGTCCTCGGCTACTCCTTCAAACGTATCTACACCCCCCACTACCTGAGGTTCTAAAACACTATGAAAAGCCTGAAACGCTGCACCACCGTCGCCCTTTGGGCGGGCACCCTCGGCCTGGCCACAGGGTCTGCAGCGCTGCATGCCGAGGACTGGAAATATGGCGTGCGCGGCGGTGTGGCCAGCGTGCCGCGCTACAGCGGCAGTGACGAGCGCACCGTGGCGCCGATTTTCGGCGGCGAAATCATCAGCCCCTATGGCCTCTTCCTCAACACCGACCAGGGACTGGGCTGGGGCCATGAATGGGGCGACCTGTCGTTCAGCACCTGGGTCGGCCCCAGCGAAGAACGGCGCGACAAGAACCACCTGGGCCAAGGCTCCAAGCGGCTCAAGGGCATGGGCCAGATCAAGTCACGTGCACAGTTCGGCGCACACCTGGGTTACGACCTGGGCCCGTTCGAACTGGGAGCCACGGTGACCCACGCAGTGAAGAAGAATGACAACAAGGACACCGGTTCAGCTTACAGCCAGCTGCAGCTGAGCATTGGCACCAACCTGTACGAGGGACGTTTGGGCAGCCTCGATGCCAGCCTCAACAGCCTGTTCGGCAATGCCGACTATATGCAGACCTGGTACGGCGTGAGCGGCACCCAGGCCGCCAACAGCCGCTTCAGCGCCTACCGCGCCAAGGGCGGGCTGGTGAGCAATGGCCTGGACCTGGAATGGAGCCTGCCCCTCAACGAGCAGACCAAACTTTCGACCCTGCTGTCCCTGCAGTACCTGGGCAAGGAAGCCGGCGACAGCCCGATCGTCGATCGGCGCATGCAGACGGTGCTGGGCACCCAGCTTGAGTACAGCTTTTAAGCGGTAGGCTTCGAGCGGCAAGCGGCAAGCAGCGAACTGGCGGCTTGAAGCTTGCCGCTGCCGCTAATCGACATGGGCCCAGGTCAGGCGAAACGAGGCCCCGCCCCACTCCGAATCCACCACCTCGACCTTGCCGCCATGCCACTGGGAAACCCGTCGCACCAGGGCCAGGCCCAGGCCGAAGCCACCGGTACGCCGGTCGCGGCTGGCGTCGAGCCGGGAAAAGGGTTCAAAGATTTTCTCCCGTCCGTCCACCGGCACGCCGGGCCCGTCATCATTGACCCGCACTTCGTAGCCCTGCTCCAGGCGGACCAGGGACACTTCCACCCGCCGGTCGGCGTAGCGAATGGCGTTGCGCAACAGATTGATCACCGCCCGGGCCATGAAGCGTGGCTCGATCCGCACGTACTCGACCTGGCAGGAGCGGATCAGCAACTGCACCCCCGCCGCTTCCGCCTCCAGGGCGACACTGCCGACCACGCTGTCGAGCCAGCTCTGGGCCTGGATATTCTCGCGACTGATGGTGGCCGCGCCGTGCTCCAGGCTGGCGTAGGACAACAGCTCGGAGACCATGTCCTCCAGTTCGCCAAGGTCGGCGTACATGTCGGCGATCAGTTCGCGGTTTTCCTCCGGGTCCGGTTGCTGCTGCAACTGGTCCAGCTCGAAAGACAGCCGCGCGATGGGCGTGCGCAACTCGTGGGACACCGCGTTGGTCAGCTCGCGCTGGTTGGCGATCAGGCCCTCGATGCGCGCCGCCATGCGGTTGAAGTGCTGGGCCAGGTCGCGAATGTTGGAACGCTGGGACAGTTGCAGGCGGGTGCTGAGGTCATTGCCGCCAAAACGCTCGGCGGCCAGGCGCAAGCGCTCCAGGTCGCGCCAGTGCGGGCGCACCCAGAAGTACAGGACGATGGCCAGCAGCGTGCCGAGCAAGGCATAGGCGGCGATGTTGTACAGCAGGGTCAGGGGTGGGTCTTCCGGGAGCTTGATGCTCAGTAACTGGGGACCGTCGTCGATGCTGGAAATGAATTCGTTGAAATCATCCCGGACCACCAGTTGCTTGGCACTCAGCAGCGCCCGCTCCTTCTGGTTGAGGTCCAGCTCGCCGGCCTGCACCAGCTTGAGCCCCAGCCCGTAATGGGGTTTGAGCAACTCCAGTTGATGCTGACGCCCGGCCTCGTCAAAGGGCCGCAGCTGCTCGCTGAGGCTATAGGCCGGCCCGCGCACCGCATCGCGGTTGTAGGCCTCGATCAGGTCCACCGCCAGGTAGTTGAGGAAGATGTGTTGCACCGCGGTCATGGCTCCGGCAAAGCCTAAGGCCAGGAACAGGTAGAGCCCCAGAAACAGCCGCAGCATTCAAATCTCCCAGGCGAATGGATTGAACAGGTAACCCTTGCCCCACACGGTCTTGATGCACACCGGCTCGCGCGGGTTGTCCTTGAGCTTGCCGCGTAATTTGCTGATGTAGACGTCGACGCTGCGGTTCAGACCGTCGAACTCGATGCCGCGCATGCGGTTCAGGATGTCATCCCGGGACAGGGTCTTGCCTGCCGCATTGGCCAGCAGCCAGAGCAGCTCGAACTCCATGGTGGTCAGTTCGATCGGCTCGCCGGACAGACGCACCTCGCGGCTGCTGCGGTCGATGCTCAGCACGCCGAACTCCAGGGCCCCGCGCAAGGCGCTCGACTCCGGCACCTGGCGCCGCTGCAGGGCCCGCAGCCGCGCCAGCAGCACCGCCGGCTTGATGGGTTTGATCACATAGTCGTCGGCGCCGGACTCCAGGCCGAGAATGTGGTCCAGGTCGTCTTCCTTGGCGGTGAGGATGACAATCGGGGTATCGGCCACGGCGCGGATTTCCCGGCACACGTGCAGGCCACTCTGGCCCGGCAACATCAGGTCGAGCACCACCAGCTTCGGTTTGAATTCGAGAAACGCCGCCAAGGCCACATCGCCCCGGTGCACCGTCAGCACTTCAAAGCCATGCTGGGACAGGAAGCTGGCAATCAGCCCGGCGAGCTTCTCGTCATCTTCCACCAGCAGGACTTTGCCAAGACCAAGGTTTTCCATACCTTCCCGTTCGCAAGCACACAATTTTGAGTGCGCGCATTATAGAAGGACCGAGGTTAAAAAAAGGCTAAGGTCGCGGCAAAACCAGCGACTTATCGCGGTTTTGCGCAAAGTTTCATTCTTTTAAGAGTTTTTAACAATTTGCCCCTGTTTTTACACAAGGGCAGCGACACAAGGGTTGTGCCTTACCAGGCCGGTACGCCGCTGTGGAAGCGGAACTCCGGGTCCGGGGACTCGATCAGCTCCTGCTCGGCGGCCCGCACCTTGTCGATCACCTGGGCGATATCCTTGGCGTCGCCATATTGGTAGGCCAGCTTCAGGTAGCCCTGATAGTGCCGGGCCTCGCTTTTGAGCAGGCCGAAATAGAACTTGCCCAACTCCTCGTCCAGGTGTGGCACCAGGGCTTCGAAGCGCTCGCAACTGCGGGCTTCGATAAAAGCGCCGACCACCAGGGTGTCCACCAGCTTCACCGGCTCATGGCTGCGCACCACCTTGCGCAGGCCCGAGGCGTAGCGCCCGGCATGCAGTTGGCGCAACTCGACCTTGCGTCGTTTCATCAGGCGCATGACCTGTTCGTGGTGCACCAGTTCTTCCCGGGCCAGACGCGACATCATGTTGATCAGGTCGACATGGGAATGGTACTTGGCGATCAGGCTCAGGGCGGTGCTGGCGGCCTTGAACTCACAGTTCTTGTGGTCGATCAGCAGGGTTTCCTGGTCGGCCAGGGCCGCCTGGACCCAGGCGTCGGGAGTCCGACAGCCGAGGAAGTCATGAATTTCCGGAAAGTTCATCGGCGCATTTCCGAGCAATCCGCCACAGCAAGGCGAGCAATGGCGGCACTATCAGTGATCGATAACATGAGGCTCACGAGACAAATAAGACTTCACAGCGAAAGGCTGGCGATTATACCGGCCACGTCGCAGACCACCAGCGGCCGCGCTTGATATGCATCAACATGCGGCGCGGGCGCCAGCAACTATAGTTGTGCACGCCAGGGTCTGTTGCCGTTTGGTGACGAGCCGCGTTGCTGGGCCAAACGGGAACAGACCCTAACCGTTCATCCCTTTCCTGGAGATCCCGATCATGCAAAGTATCCGCAGCATCCTGGTGGTCATCGATCCCACGCCTGGCGAAAGTCTGGCCCTCAAGCGCGCCAAGCTGATTGCCGGGGTCACCCAGGCCCACCTGCATCTGCTGGTCTGCGACAAGAAACACGAACACTCGGCGCTGCTCAGCGTGCTCAAGAGCAGCCTGACCGGCGAAGGCTACAGCGTCACCACCGAGCAGGCCTGGAACGAGAGCCTGCATGAAACCATCATCGACGTGCAGCAGGCCGAGGGTTGCGGCCTGGTGATCAAGCAGCATTCCCATGACAATCCGCTGAAGAAAGTCCTGCTGACCCCGGCGGACTGGAAGCTGCTGCGCTACTGCCCAACCCCGGTGCTGCTGGTCAAGACCGCCACCCCCTGGGCCGGTGGCGTGGTCATGGCGGCCATCGATGTCGGCAACATGGACGGCGAACACCGCACCCTGCATGCCAGCATCGTTGACTATGGTTTCGACATCGCCAGCCTGGCCAGGGCTCAACTGCACGTGATCAGCGCCCATCCATCACCGATGCTTTCGGCATCCGACCCGGTGTTCCAGCTCAAGGAAACCATCGAGAAGCGCTACCGCGAGGAATGCAGGGCGTTCCAGGCCGAGTTCGATATCGACGATGCGCACCTGCATATCGAGGAAGGTCCGGCGGACGTGCTGATTCCCCATATGGCCCACAAGCTGGGGGCCGTGCTGACCATCATCGGCACCGTGGCCCGTACCGGGTTGTCGGGGGCCTTGATCGGCAACACCGCCGAAGTGGTGCTCGACTCCCTGGACAGTGACGTGCTGGTGCTCAAACCGGCGGACATCATGGACCATCTGGAAGAACTCGCCGCCAAAGTCTGAGCCCCTTCCCCGCAACGCCAGCGCCTAACCTGCGTCGCCCATGACGACGCTGTCGCTGGCAAGCCCACGCCTGCAGCACCCTTTGCGCAGGAAGTGGCTGGCCGACGAACCTCTCAGCCCAGGGCGTCCTTGAGAAACCCTGGGGCGATGTAGCGCTGGTAGTGGGCTTCCGACAGCAGGAAGAATTCCCGATCGATGGCGTCACGCAACTCCGGCAGGCCCCAGTCGCGGAACTCCGGCAACAGCGCCATGCCGTAGGCGTCGAGCTGGTTGATCACCCGCGCGCCCCGGGCAATCAGCTGGTAGGCCCAGCAATACTCGGACTGGTGCGGCACGAAACGGATCTTGCGCTGCTCCAGTTGCCCGCGCAGACGCGCCGGGTCAAAGACTTCCAGCTTGGCCGTCATCACCTGCACCAGCAGTTGTTCAAGACGCAACCAGACCGCGCGTTTCTCCTCCTCGTTGTAACCGTTCCAGTTGATCACTTCGTGATGGAAACGCTTGCAGCCGCGGCACACCAGGTCGCCGTAGACGGTGGAGCAGAGGCCGACGCAAGGGGTCTTGATGGTCTGATTGGGCATAGAAAAACAACACACGCAAAGGCAAAACAGTCGGCAATGTTAGCCCTTTGTCTAAGATTGATCACCCCTCAAACTTCAATACAGCAACTTACGTTTAGATTTTTTTTGCCGTAGAATCAGCCAGCCTTTTTAGGCGCCAATGTCCGTTTGAAGCTGTTTTCAAAGCGTCACGAGCACAGTCGTTCCTTCAGAGCGGTGTTGGCGAGGGGTTTTTCCAGCGGGGAAAAATCCAGCGCCAACCCTCATCAGCTCCCCGTTCTGCAGGCGTAAAACTTTGAAAGCAGCTTCTGTAAGGAATTGTCGGTAATTCTGGCTAAGTGGCCCACAACGCCACGCAGCGCATGAGTACGGCAATTTCGGGATGAGCGTCCCGGACACCCATTTGGGACCACTGATGAGGGTAATAACTGTGCTTGAAGCCTACCGCAAACATATCGAAGAGCGCGCAGCACTGGGTATCGTTCCCCAGCCGCTTAACGCCGAACAAACTGCAGGCCTGGTCGAGCTGCTGAAGAATCCCCCGGCTGGCGAAGAAGCTTTCCTCGTTGACCTGATCACCAACCGCGTTCCACCAGGAGTCGACGAAGCCGCCTACGTCAAGGCCGGTTTCCTATCCGCGCTGGCCAAAGGCGAAGCCTCCTCCCCTCTGATCGACAAGAAGCGCGCCGTAGAACTGCTGGGCACCATGCAGGGCGGCTACAACATCGTGACCCTGGTCGACCTGCTGGACGACGCCGAGCTGGCGCCTGTGGCTGCCGCTCAACTCAAGCACACCCTGTTGATGTTCGACGCTTTCCACGACGTCGCGGAAAAAGCCAAGAACGGCAACGCTCATGCCCAGGCCGTACTGCAATCCTGGGCCGACGGCGAGTGGTTCAAGAACCGCCCGGTACTGGCCGACAAGATCAGCCTGCGGGTGTTCAAGGTCACCGGCGAAACCAACACCGACGACCTCTCCCCTGCACCTGACGCCTGGTCCCGTCCGGACATCCCGCTGCACGCCCTGGCCATGCTGAAAATGGCCCGTGACGGCATCGTGCCTGACGTGCAAGGTTCCATCGGCCCGATGAAACAGATCGAGCAGATGCGCAACGACGGCTTCCCGATCGCCTACGTCGGCGACGTGGTCGGCACCGGCTCGTCCCGTAAGTCGGCCACCAACTCGGTGCTGTGGTTCTTCGGCGACGACGTTCCTTATGTGCCGAACAAGCGTGCCGGCGGCTTCTGCTTCGGCAGCAAGATCGCTCCAATCTTCTACAACACCATGGAAGACGCCGGCGCCCTGCCGATCGAATTCGACGTGTCGAAGATGAACATGGGCGACGTGATCGACCTGTACCCGCACGCTGGCAAAGTCACCAAGCACAACAGCGACGAAGTCCTGGCCACCTTCGAAATGAAGACCCCGGTGCTGCTCGACGAAGTCCGTGCTGGCGGCCGTATCCCGCTGATCATCGGCCGTGGCCTGACCGAGAAGGCTCGCGCCGAGCTGGGTCTGCCGCCATCCGACCTGTTCAAGAAGCCTGAAGCCCCGGCTGAAAGCACCAAGGGTTTCACCCTGGCGCAGAAAATGGTCGGCAAGGCTTGCGGCGTGACTGGCGTTCGTCCAGGCACCTACTGCGAACCGAAGATGACCACCGTCGGCTCCCAGGACACCACCGGTCCAATGACCCGTGACGAACTGAAGGACCTGGCTTGCCTGGGCTTCTCCACCGACCTGGTGATGCAGTCGTTCTGCCACACCGCGGCCTATCCGAAGCCGATCGACGTCACCACTCACCACACCCTGCCCGACTTCATCATGACCCGTGGCGGCGTGTCCCTGCGTCCGGGCGACGGCATCATCCACAGCTGGCTGAACCGCATGCTGCTGCCGGACACCGTCGGCACCGGTGGTGACTCCCACACCCGTTTCCCGATCGGCATCTCGTTCCCGGCCGGTTCCGGCCTGGTGGCCTTCGCCGCCGCCACTGGCGTCATGCCACTGGACATGCCGGAATCGATCCTGGTTCGCTTCAAGGGCAAGCTGCAGCCTGGCGTCACCCTGCGTGACCTGGTCCACGCCATCCCTTACTACGCGATCCAGAAAGGCCTGCTGACCGTCGAGAAGAAAGGCAAGAAGAACGCCTTCTCCGGCCGCATCCTGGAAATCGAAGGTCTGGAAACCCTGACCGTCGAGCAAGCCTTCGAACTGTCCGACGCCTCGGCCGAACGTTCGGCTGCCGGTTGCACCATCAAGCTGTCCAAAGAGTCGATCGCCGAGTACCTGAAGTCCAACATCACCCTGCTGCGCTGGATGATCGGCGAAGGCTACGGCGATGCCCGTACCCTGGAGCGTCGCGCTCAAGCGATGGAAGCCTGGCTGGCCAACCCTGAGCTGCTGGAAGCCGACAAGGACGCCGAGTACGCCGAAGTCATCGAGATCGACCTGGCCGACGTCAAGGAGCCTGTGCTCTGCGCGCCGAACGACCCGGACGACGCTCGCCTGCTGTCCAGCGTCGCTGGCCAGAAGATCGACGAAGTGTTCATCGGTTCCTGCATGACCAACATCGGTCACTTCCGCGCCGCCGGTAAGCTGCTGGATCAGGTCAAGGGCCAGCTGCCAACCCGTCTGTGGCTGTCGCCGCCGACCAAGATGGACGCTCACCAACTGACCGAAGAAGGCTACTACGGCATCTACGGCAAGGCTGGCGCGCGCATGGAAATGCCGGGCTGCTCGCTGTGCATGGGTAACCAGGCCCGCGTTGAGCCGAACTCGACCGTGGTGTCGACTTCAACCCGTAACTTCCCGAACCGTCTGGGCGATGGCGCCAACGTCTACCTGGCTTCGGCCGAGCTGGCGTCGGTGGCTTCGATCCTGGGTCGCCTGCCGACCGTCGAGGAGTACATGGAATACGCCGGCAAGATCGACAGCATGGCAGCGGACGTGTACCGCTACCTGAGCTTCGACCAGATCGCCGAGTTCCGTGAAGCGGCGGCCAACGCCAAGATCCCGGTGGTGCAAGCCTAAGGCTCTAGCGTTGTAAAAAAGAACGCCGCGTATTCCACGATACGCGGCGTTTTTTTATGCCTGTAACTTTTGCTGACTGCCCTGCCCGCTCGTTCGCCCTGGGCTGCGCTGCAACAGGCCAGGCGCGATACACCCAAGCGCCAAGACTCAATGCCAGAGTCCCGCCTGAGCCTGACCGCTCCAGATCTGCAGGCTTTCCTGCAGCGTATCGTCGACGCTGGTGCCACTGAGCAACACCTGATGCTCGGCAGTCGACGGTAGGCCCGCCAGGGCTTCCTTGGCCCTGTGCTTGAGCCGGGCCAGGGCCAGGCGCTTGTGCTCCAGGCGGACCTGACGGAAGAAGTCGTCCAGGGCCTCGATGCTGGTGCCGTCCAGATTCGGCGACTCTTCCAGGCTGAGAATGACCGTGTGAATCGGCGTCTGTACGTGCCGGATCAGGTGCAAGGCACCGCCCAGGATGCGCTCGGCATTGGCGAAGAACAGCGCCTCCCCCGGACGCAGAATCAGCACCCCCGGCACCTGCCGCGCCTGAGGGTGGCGGCTGAGGTCGACAAAATCATGTCCGCTGCCCAATTGACCGAGGATCTGGATATCCGCCGCCGACAACTGGCGCAGCATCAACAGAATGCTCACCCCTACCGAAAGCAGCAAACCATCCAGCACCCCCAGCACCAGCACCGCGGTGACTGCACAGATCACCAGCAACCGATCTCGGCGCCAGATGAAATAGCGCCCCAGCGGTTGCAGGCTCAGGCCATGGCCCAGGGCGTAGATGACGATCGCCGCCAGCACCGGCTCCGGGGTCAGGGCGATATAGGGCAGCACCGTCAGAACGATGATCAGCATCACCGCAGCAGCGGTCAGCCCGGCCAGCCGCGAGCGGGCCCCGGCCGCTTCGTTGGCGGAAGTGGCCGAATAACCGGCGCCGACCGGCATGCCATGGAACAGACCGGAGAGCAGATTGCCAGCGCCCAGGGCCAGCAGGTCGCGGTTGGACGAGACCCGGTCGCCATGCTTGAGCGCCAGGGAGCTGATGGAGCCATAGGACTCGGCATACAGGATCATCACCAGGGCAAACGCCAGTTCCCCCAGGCGCAGCCAGTCGGCAAAGGGCAGGTCCGGCAGGCTCGGCACCTGTAACTTGAGTTCGATCACCCCGATCAGGGCCACCCCATGAGCCGGCAGATCGAGCCATTGCCCGGCGCCAATGCCGATCACCACCGCCACCAGCCCACCGGGCACGTAGGGAATCCGCGAACAGATCACCAGCACCAGCAGGGCCAATGCCGCCACCGCCGCGCCAGCCCAGTTCCACTGCGGCCACTGCTCCAGCAACTGGGGCAGAAAACGCACCAGATTGCCGGTGCTCAGGTGCACCCCCACGATGGTGGCGAACTGCTTGAGGATGATGGTCACGGCCAGGCCGAAGGCGAAGCCGCGCAGCACCGGCTTGGCAATGAACGCGGTCACGCCGCCGAGGCGAAACAGTCCCGCCAGAAGGAAGAAGCCTCCAGTCAGCAGCACCAGGGCGAACGCCAGGTTCAGGCGCAGCTGCACGTCGCCCTCTGCCAGGGACAAGGTGGCAGCAGCCAGCACCGCCGCCGATGAGGACGTGGCCGAGACAATGGCGAAGCGGCTGCTGCCCAGCAGGCCGTAGCACAGCAGCCCGGCGAACAGGGCGATGACCCCGGCCTGGGGCGGCAAGGCGGCAATACCGGAATAGGCCACAGCCTCCGGCAGCAACAGGCCGGCGATGGACAAGCCGGCCAGCAGGTCACGGCTGCGCTTGGGGGCAACAGTTGGCTGGGTGAGGGGTTCAGTGGCCAATCGGGTTCGTCCGTGACAAGGCAAGATTCGAATTCAGAGGGTGTCGCCCAACGGCATCAACGCGTTTGGGCCAGATTGCAGCCCGTGTGACGGGAGTGGCCATTGGCGGGTTTCGGGCAGCAATAAGAGCACCAGCTTAGCCCTTTATTCAAGGCCGCAAACGATCCTGATCAATGCCTTGAACGACAACGCCGCCGGTGCTGTGAGCACCGGCGGCGTTGGTTGTGTTGCCAGCAATCGCGTCAGGCTTGAGGGCCTGTCCGCCGGCAAGCCGGCTCCAGGCGGTGAGCATCGCGCAGGTGTGGAATGCCAGCGAAGGCACCCGCCAGCGCGTCGCGCAACTCACGAAGCCAGGGAGTACACCAGGGCGGTAATGGCCACCAGGCCCACCAGGGTCACGAAGACGTTGGAGGCCTGGCCGCGATAGCGGGCCATGGCCGGCACTTTGCGAATGGCGTACATCGGCATCAGGAACAGGATCGCCGCGATCACCGGGCCGCCCATGGTCTCGATCATCGTCAGGATGCTCGGGTTGAGGGTCGCCACGGCCCAGCAGATCACCAGCATGAAGGCAGCGGTGACCCGGTCCAGGGTTTTCGCCCCAGGACGCCGGCCACTCTTGCCGATCAGGCCCTTGAGGCCTTCGCTGGCACCGATGTAGTGACCCAGGAAGGACTTGGCGATGGCCACGAAGGCAATCAACGGCGCGGCGAAGGCGATGGTCGGGTTCTGGAAGTGGTTGGCCAGGTAGGACAGGATCGACAGGTTCTGCGCCTTGGCTTCGGCCAGTTGCGCCGGGTTCAGGGTCAGCACGCAGCTGAAGACGAAGAACAGCACCATGCCCACCATCAGCAGGTGGGCACGCGAGAGGATCTGCGAGCTGCGCTCTTGGGCATGCACGCCATAGCGGCGTTTCTGGTCCACGGCAAAGGCCGAGATGATCGGCGAGTGGTTGAACGAGAAGACCATCACCGGAATCGCCAGCCACAGGGTATGCAGGAAGGCCGAAGGCGCCGGGACATCGCTGACGGTGGCAAGGATGCCGCCATTCCAGTGCGGGATCAGGAACACCGCGAGGAACAGCAGGGCCACGATGAACGGATAGACCATCAGGCTCATGGCCTTGACGATCACCTGCTCGCCGCATCGCACCACCACCAGCAGGCCGAAGATCAGCACCAGGGCCAGGATCGCCCGCGGTGGCGGCGCGATGTGCAGCTGGTTGGTCATGAAGCTGTCGACGGTGTTGGTCAGGGCCACGCTGTAGATCAGCAGGATCGGAAAGATCGCCAAAAAGTACAGCAAGGTGATCAGGGCACCGGCGGTGAGGCCGAAATGTTCTTCCACCACGTCAGTGATGTCCGCACCGTCACGCCCGGAGAGCACGAAGCGGGTCAGGCCGCGGTGTGCATAGAAGGTCATGGGGAAGGCCAGCAGCGCCAGGATCAACAGCGGCCAGAAACCGCCGATACCGGCATTGATGGGCAGAAACAGGGTACCGGCACCGATGGCGGTGCCAAACAGGCCCAGCATCCAGGTGGTGTCTTGGCGGTTCCAGCTACTCAGGGTCGCTGGGGTCGCCGTTTCAAAGCGTTGATCAACGCTGTTGGCCTGATCATTCATCCGGTGGGATCTCCACATTCCGGTCGTTTGCCATTCGATCAGGGCGCGTCGGAGTACCCGACAGACAGAACCCCGACCGAAACAGAGGGGGCGCGATTGTCCGGGATTCCGCGAGCGCTGCATAGACTTAGCTGAGGAACGGTTTGTACGGTGCAGATGTATTTTTTTTGCCGTGGCGAAGCGTCTGGCCCGGCCCTCTCACGCCTCCCCCAGGCAGCGGCTTGCCGGCGCAAGCGTCCGCGAAGGCGATGCACATCCCAGGTACCTGTTCCTCGGCAAGCCGACGCGCGCTGGGCTGCGTTGACAAGATTCACGGCCAGGCGGCATGATCGGGCCCCATGAATATCTACGCGCTCAACCCTACCTCTAGCACCACGACTGCCTACGGCGGGTCGTGTGGTAGCTGTGCGGGATGATGCAAGCACAGTAAAACCAAGGCCCCGCCAGCAATGGACGGGGCCTTTTGTTTCTCCGTCCAGCTGGCACTACAAGGAGAGACACAATGCCTTTATCCAACGCCAAGCGTGCCCTGCTGGTCATCGACATGCAGGTTGGCCTGTTCAACGGACCGGACAAGCCCTACAAGCGCGAACAGACCCTGGAAAACATCAACCAGCTGATCCGCCGCGCCCGCCAGGCCGGGGCGCCGATCTTCGCCGTGCGCCATACCGGCCCCGCCGAATCGCCGATTGCCGCCGGCAGCCCTCTCTGGCAACTGCTGCCGACCCTGGAAGTGGATGAAGAACTGGACTGCGTACTGGACAAGGCCCGCCCCAGTTGCTTTGTCGGCACCGGGCTGGCCGAGCGCCTGCAGGAAGCCCAGGTCAATGAGCTGGTGATCGTCGGCATGAAGACCCAGTACTGCGTCGATGCCACCTGCCGCGCCGCCGGCGACCTGGGCTTTGCCGCCGTGCTGGTGGAGGACGCCCATACCTGCATGGACACGCCCGTGCTGGGGGCGAAGAAAATCATCGCCCACCATAACGCCACCCTCAACGGCCCCTTCGTGCGCCTGGCCACGACCGCCGATGTGACCTTCTGACCCCATCGTCCCCACACCGCCCCGGGCACGCCGAACATGGCGTGATTCCCCCGGGAACGGTGCCGGCGAGCATTGCCAAATTCCCTCGCAACCCGCACCCTTGAGCCCTCGCGCCGGTCTGCTGCGCGCCACTGGCGCAGGCTGACGGCGCGTCGCCCGAAGCCGTGCACCGCCTCCCCTGCGCCATTTCAGCTATTCACAAGGAATCCCTTGATGCGTGCCACCGTCCTGGTCCTGGTTGAAAACGTCAACGCCTACCTGCCGCTGCTCGAACAGCAGGGCTTTCACCTGATCCTGGCGCCCACCCCCGCCGAACGGGCCCGGGCCATCCAGGACCATGCCGGGCGGATCGACGCCGTGCTGACCCGCGGCCCACTGGGACTGACTGCGGCGGAAATCGACGCCCTGCCCCGGCTGCAGATCATCTGCGTGATCGGCGCCGGCTACGAACACGTCGATTTGCAAGCGGCCAGCAACCGCGGGATTGCCGTGACCAATGGCGCCGGAGTCAATGCCTCGTCGGTGGCCGATCATGCCCTCGCCCTGCTGCTGTCTCTGGTGCGGGGCATTCCCCAGTCCGATGCCGCCGTGCGCCAGGGGCAATGGCCAAAGGTCCTGCGCCCTTCCGTGGCCGGCATGCGCCTGGGCATCCTTGGGCTGGGCGCCGTGGGCCAGGCCATCGCCCGGCGTTGCGCCCTGGGTTTCGACATGACCGTGAGTTATCACAGCCGTCAGCCCCGGACGGACCAGCCCTACCGCTTTTGCCCGACCCTGCTGGAGCTGGCCCGGGACTCGGATGCCCTGGTGATTGCCACCCCCGGCGGCGCCGACACCCGGCATCTGGTGGACCAGCCAGTGCTGCAAGCCCTTGGCGCCGAAGGTTTCCTGGTGAACATCGCCCGGGCCAGCGTGGTGGACACCAACGCCCTGCTGCAGGCCCTGAGTCAGCGGCGGATCGCCGGCGCGGCCCTGGACGTGTTCGATGACGAACCGCAAGTGCCGGACGGTTTCAAGGGCCTGGACAATGTGGTACTGACGCCCCACGTCGCCGGCCTTTCGCCCCAGGCCAGCCGCGACACCGTGGACATGGTCGGCCAGAACCTGCTGGCCCACTTCGAGGGCCGGCCCCTGCTGACCCCTCTTCCCCTGCCGACACCCAACTGACCCATCCCCTGGGCAACGCCTATGCTCGTGGGGCGGCTTGCCTCTGGGCCTGCATGGCTTGGGAAAGTGCGGGCTAGCCAGGGAAGCCGTCTCAAACGCGGCTGCGTCATGACGCTCCCTTTGCTGGCAAGCCGGCTCCTGTGGGGGCTTGGTGCTACCAGATCGTGGAAGTACGGGGGTAAATTCAAACGCTTGTATCAAAAGCAATGATTGTCCGGCAACACGCGCACCTATAAAGGCCCGCCGCGATTGTGAGGGGCCGGTAGGCGCATTAGATTAGTCAATAATCTCTGGCCTCCAGAATAAGCAGAAGGGATAAGCATGGCGCTTACAGACCAATCCACCCGTACTCGCCCCGGCGAGGAGCTCGATGCCAACCTGATCGATCCGTACCTCAAGGCGCATATTCCCGGCCTCAGCGGCACACCGCAAATCAGCCAGTTCCCGGGCGGTGCCTCGAATCTCACCTACTTGCTGGAGTACCCGGACCAGGAGTTCGTCCTGCGCCGCCCGCCGTTTGGCCACAAGGCCAAGTCCGCCCATGACATGGGCCGCGAGTTCCGCATTCTCAACCAGCTCAGGGACGGTTTCCCCTACTGCCCCAAGGCCTATGTGCACTGCACCGACGAGTCGGTGATCGGCGCCGAGTTCTATGTCATGGAACGGGTCAAGGGCATCATCCTGCGCTCCGACCTGCCGGCGGAACTGGGCCTGGATGCCAGCAAGACCCAAGCCCTGTGCAAGAGTTTCATCGACCGTTTCGTCGAACTGCATCGGGTCGACTACAACGCCTGCGGCCTGGGCGACCTGGGCAAGCCTGAAGGCTATGTGCAGCGTCAGATCAAGGGCTGGAGCGAGCGCTACGAGAAAGCCCTGACCCCCGATGCGCCGCACTGGGAAACCGTGAAGGCCTGGCTCAACGACAAGATGCCCGCCGACCACCCAACCTCGAGCATCGTGCATAACGACTACCGCTTCGACAACGTCATCCTCGACCCCCACAACCCGATGCAGATCATCGGCGTGCTGGACTGGGAACTGACCACCCTGGGCGATCCGCTGATGGACCTGGGCAACACCCTGGCCTACTGGATCGAGGCCGCCGACCCGGCGCCGGTGCAACTGATGCGGCGCCAGCCGAGCAACGCGCCGGGCATGCTGACCCGCCAGGAATTCGTCGATTACTACGCCGAACGCTCGGGAATCGAAATCGGCAATTTCGACTTCTACTACACCTATGGCCTGTTCCGCCTGGCCGGCATCGTGCAGCAGATCTACTACCGCTTCTACCACGGCCAGACCCAGGACAAACGCTTCGCGCAGTTCATTCACATGAACAAACTGCTGGAGCAGATGAGCCTGCAGGTCATCGAAAAATCCAGCCTCTGACCGCGCCCTCGGCGCCCGACAACCCAGCAAGGAAAAACCATGTCCAAGACTCAGTTGTTCGACCTCGACGGCAAAATCGCATTCGTCTCCGGCGCCAGCCGCGGTATCGGTGAAGCCATTGCCAAGCTCCTGGCCCAGCAAGGGGCCCACGTGATCGTGTCGAGCCGCAAGCTCGAAGGCTGCCAGCACGTGGCCGACGCCATCATCGCCGCCGGCGGCAAGGCCACGGCGATTGCCTGCCACATCGGTGAAATGGAGCAGATCAGCCAGGTCTTCGCCGGGATTCGCGAGCAGTTCGGCCGCCTCGACATCCTGGTCAACAACGCCGCCACCAACCCGCAGTTCTGCAACGTCCTGGACACTGACCTGGGGGCCTTCCAGAAGACCGTCGACGTCAATATCCGCGGCTATTTCTTCATGTCGGTGGAAGCCGGCAAGCTGATGCGCGACAACGGCGGCGGCAGCATCATCAACGTCGCCTCGATCAACGGCATCTCGCCGGGGATCTTCCAGGGCATCTACTCGGTGACCAAGGCGGCGGTGATCAACATGACCAAGGTCTTCGCCAAGGAATGCGCACAGTTCGGCATCCGCTGTAACGCCCTGCTGCCGGGCCTGACCGACACCAAGTTTGCCTCGGCCCTGGTGAAGAACGACGCCATCCTCAAGACCGCCCTGGCGCAGATCCCCCTCAAGCGCGTGGCCGACCCGAGCGAAATGGCCGGCGCGGTGCTCTACCTGGCCAGCGATGCCTCCAGCTACACCACCGGTGTTGCGCTGAACGTGGACGGCGGCTTCCTCTCCTGAGGCCCGCTTGCACCACCGAAAAGGCAGCCTCCGGGCTGCCTTTTTCATTTGCCTTGGGAGCGGGCTTGCCAGCGAACAGGACCTTGAACCCAGCGCAAGCCACAGGGGCCCTGTCGCCGGCAAGCCGGCTCCTACAGCGCCCGTCAAAATTTTAATTCCAGCAATTGCAATTAGAGAATTTTTATTCCATAACTAGACCTTCCTAAAACAATAATTCTGCAGGTGCGGCTATGGATGAACTTGGCATTGGCTTGATCGGGACCGGCTTCATGGGCCGGGCCCACGCCCTGGCGTTTCGCAGCGTCGGCGCAGTGTTCGAACTGCCGGTGCGCCTGCACCTGGCCGCCCTGGCCGATGCCGATGCGCAGCGCGCCGAGCACTGCGCCGGGGCCTGGGGCTTCGCCCGGGCCCATAGCGACTGGCAAGGCTTGATCGCCGATCCCCGGGTCAATCTGGTGGCCATCACCACCCCCAACCATCTGCATTTCCCCATGGCCATGGCGGCCGTGGCGGCAGGCAAGGCGGTGTACTGCGAAAAGCCCTTGGCCATCAGCGTCGATGAGGCCCGGCAGATGCACCACGCCGCCCAGGCCGCTGGGGTGGTGACCCGGGTCGGTTACAACTATCAGCACAACCCGATGATCGCCCTGGCCCGGCAGTTGATCGGCCAGGGCGAGCTGGGGCAATTGGTGAGCTTCCAGGGCGAGTTCAGCGAAGACTTCATGGCCGACCCGGGTTCGCCCTGGTCCTGGCGCTGCGACCCGCAGCACGCCGGCGGCGCCCTGGCCGACCTGGGCAGCCACCTGCTGGCCATGGCGCGCTTTCTCATGGGGCCGGTGCAGGCGGTGTGCGCCGATGTGCAGACAGTGCACCAGCAACGACCGACCCACGCCGGCAGCCAGGAACGGCGCCATATTGCCGTGGACGATCAGGCCCACGCCTTGTTGCGTTTCGCCAATGGTGCGCGGGGCACGTTGAGCAGCAGCTGGATCAAGCATGGCTACAAAAACCACCTGAGCTTCGAGATCAGCGGCACCCTGGGCACCCTGGCCTTCGACCAGGAACGGCTCAACGAACTGCGCCTGTACCGGATCGGACAGAAAGGCTTCCAGCGCCTGCTGGCCGGGCCCGACCTGCCCGGCTACGCCGCCTTCAGCCCGGCCCCCGGGCATCAACTGGGCTACAACGAACTCAAGACCCTGGAAGTGCATGAACTGATCATGGCCCTGTGCGGCCAGGGTCGGGACGGCACGGATTTCGCCGAGGCCTGGGAAATAGAGCGCCTGGCCGCGGCAATCCGCACCGCCGCCCAAGAACAGCGCTGGGTCCCCCTCCTGTAGCCGCTGCTGAGCCCGCGAAGCTGCGCAAAGGTCCGCAGGACCTTGCTTGACGATCGCCCGCCGAACCCGCAGCAACCTCAAGAACGCCGCGGCCCTAGCGGGCCGTTCGCAGCCTGCGGCAGCGGCTACACAAATCTCGAATCGGCACTAGCCCTGTAGCCGCTGCTGAGCCACGGCGAAGCTGCGCAAAGGCCCAAAGGGCCTTGCTTGACGATCGCCCGCCGAACCCGCAACAACCTCAAGAACGCCGCGGCCCTGCGGGCCGTTCGCAGCCTGCGGCAGCGGCTACACAACCCCAATCGGCACTGGCCCTGTAGCCGCTGCTGAGCCACGGCGAAGCTGCGCAAAGGTCCGCAGGACCTTGCTTGACGATCGCCCGCCGAACCCGCAGCAACCTCAAGAACGCCGCGGCCCTAGCGGGCCGTTCGCAGCCTGCGGCAGCGGCTACACGCCCCCGATCGGCATTGGCCCTGTAGCCGCTGCTGAGCCACGGCGAAGCTGCGCAAAGGTCCGCAGGACCTTGCTTGACGATCACCCGCCGATCTTGGGCGGCCTCAAGATCCCCGCGTCTCCTGCGTCGGTAGGACCCGCAGCGGCCTTTAGTGCGCCGCGGCCCTGCGGGCCGTTCGCAGCCTGCGGCAGCGGCTACAAGGGCAATGCGGCCAGGCGCGCGGCCAGGGCCTTGGCTTGCAGGGCGACGTCGGTGACGGCGGTGCTTTCCCACCACAGGCCGCGCAACGGTGGGCCCAGGGCGAACAGGCGCGCGGATGCCTGGCCCCGGGCATCGTGCACGGCGCCGTCCGCCGTGGCGCTGATGCCCAGGGCCAGCGGACCGGGGGTGACCAGGCCGCGAGCCAGCAGTTGCTGCGGCAAGGGCCGCGCCACCCGGCGCCAGTCGTATTCGATGCCGCTGGAGTTGATCAGGGCATCGCCCGGTACGCGCACGCTGTCCGGGCTGCCGCGATAGCGCAGACGGATCGCCAGGCGGCCGTCGGCGCCCGCCTCCAGCCCCTGGTAGCACGCGGCATGCACCCGCAACCGGCCTTGCTCCTGCAGGCGCGCCACCAGCGCCGCGCTCAAGGGCGGCGAGCGATGGTGGTGGCTCTCCCACCAGGGCCGCACATGCCGCACGAACTGGCGTTTCTGCGCCTCGCTGGCCTGGCTCCACAAGCGCCCGATATGGGCCCGCACCGTGTCCAGCGGCGCTTGCCAGTCGATGCCCCGGGCCTGCGCCGCCTGGCACTGGCGCCGCAGCGCCCGGAACAACTGCCGGGGGCTGCGCAGGCTCGGGTCGGCGGCGAGAAAATCCTCCCAGGCCGGCGGCTGGCGACGCACGTGCGGCAACAGCCCATGGCGAGAGAACACTTCGATCGGCCCGCGATGCCCGGCCTGCTCCAGGGACACCACGGCGTCGACCATGGTCAGCCCGGAGCCAATGATCAGCACTGTCGCCTGCGGGTCGAGGCGGGCCATGGCGGCCACGTCCCAGGGGTCCAGCGCGGCGGCGTTGAGGCCGCTGGACCGGGTCTGTGGCGTGCGCGCCGCGGGGAACATGCCGGTGGCCAGCACCGCCCGCGCACCCCGCAGTTGCCGGCCATCGGCCAGGGTCAGGAGCACGCCGTCAGGTTCGATTTCCAGGTCCACCGCTTCGCCCTGCACATGGCTCACCGAGGAGCCCTGCCCCCGGCCCTGTGCTTGCGCCTCGGCCAGCCGCTGCTGGACATAGACGCCAAACAGCCCGCGGGGCGGAAACAGTTCGCTGACCGGCACATGCTGGCGATCCGACTCGGGCCAGCCGCCCTCGGCAATGTGCCGGGTCAGCCACTGGGTCAGGTCATCGGCGTTGTCCGGGTCGACGCTCATCCGTGCCGCGTTGCCGTTCAGGGTGTGCCCCAGCTCCACGGCGCTGTAGGCCTCGCCGCGACCCAGCTCGCGGCGCGGCTCGATCACCAGGATCCGCCGCCGGCCCGGCCGGCGCAGCAATTGCGCGGCCAGCAAGGCGCCACTCAGGCCACCGCCGACAATCAGAATGTCCGCATCAGGGTCGGCCGGGATGGTCGGTGGGGTGTGGTTATGGCTCATGGCATGCTCGCGGTCAGTGTTTGCCCAGGTAGAAATCCTGCAGATCGTCCCGGGCCAGCAACTGCTCGGCGGTGCCGGACAGGGCCACCCGCCCGTTGTCCAGCAGGCAGGCGTGGGACGCGTACTTGAGCGCCAGATTAATGCTTTGCTCGGCGATCAGAAAACTCACCCCCGCCTCGCGATTGAGCTGGGCGACGATCTGAAAAATCTCCTGGACGATGATAGGCGCCAAGCCCATGGAAGGTTCGTCCAGCAGTACCAAAGTAGGATGGGTCATCAACGCCCGGCCGATGGCCAGCATCTGCTGCTCGCCGCCCGAGGTCAGGCCGGCACGCACCCGGCGCTTGGTCAGCAGCCGCGGAAACCAGTGGTAGATGCGCTCCAGATCCTCGGCCAGCTGCCGACGGCCAAGGCCGCGGACAAAGCCGCCGCTGCGCAGGTTGTCCTCCACGGTCAGCTGACCGAACACGTGTCGCCCCTCCAGCACATGGACCATGCCCTGGCGCACTCGACGACTGGGGTCGACCCCGGCCAGGTCCTGCCCGGCGAAGCGGATGCTGCCCCGCCCCAGCTGGGCCCGCTCGGCCCGGCCCAGGCCGGAGATGGCCTTGAGGGTGGTGCTCTTGCCGGCGCCATTGGCCCCCAGCAAGGCGACGATCGCCCCCCGGGGCACGTCCAGGGACACCCCGGCCACCCCGAGGATGGCGCCGTCGTAGATCACCTCGATGTCCTGCACCTGCAACAGGTGCTCGGCCGCGGTGGCCGTGGCGCTGTGGCTCATGCTTCAGTCATCCCCGTTGCAGGTGCGTGGCGTCAGTTGCTTTTCCTTGGCGAAGGCCGCGGCCTTCTCGTCGATCAGCGGCCGCAGCAGCGCGCGGTCGGCGGCGATCCAGTCGCTGATCAGGGTCCAGTTGGCCCCGTCCCATTGCTGCACCCGGGCCGCGCCGCCGCCTTCGTGATCGCGGCACGACAGCTTGAGGTTCTGCATCAGCCCCAGGTAACCCATGTCCTTGAGCCGGGCGTCGTCGATGTTCAGGTGCTCCAGGCCCCAGCGCCCTTCTTCGCCGTTGAGCGGGCGCTTGCCGAACTTGCCCTGGGCGGTGCGGATCGCCTCCACCGCCACTGCGGCGTTCACCAGCCCGGAGTTGTAGTACACGCTGCCGAAGTTCTTCAGGTCCTTGAGGTCGCTCTTGCCGGTATCGAGGATGTACTGCTTCAGGCGCTTGTGGATCTCGAAGTCGCTGCCCGCCGGGTAGGGTGTCAGCGCCAGGTAGCCCTTGGCGGCGACCCCGGCCGGCAGCACGTCCTCGCTGGAACTGGCCCAGATGTCGCCGATGATGTGATCCACCGGGAAGCCGAAGCGCGCCGCAGTCTTGACCGCCACCGGGGTCGACACGCCCCAGGTGCGCAGGAATACCCAGTCCGGGTTCTGCTGGCGGATCTGCCGCCATTGCGCCGATTGCTCGTTGCCCGGGTCGGCCACCGGAATCTGGATGTTCTCGAAGCCGTATTTTTCCGCCAGCAGCTTGAGCGGCCCGAGGGTTTCCCGGCCATAGGCGGAGTCGTGATAGACCGTGGCGATCTTCTTGCCCTTGAGCTTGTCGAACCCACCCTCGCGCTGGGCGATGTAGTTCACCAGGGTCGAGGCCTCGCTGTAGAAGGTCAGCATCACCGGGAAGTTGTAGGGGAACACCGTGCCATCGGTGGCTTCGGTACGCCCGTAGCCCAGGGTAATGAGCGGGATCTTGTCGACCTCGGCTCGCTCGCTCAGGGCATAGGCTGCCGGCGCTCCGTTGGGCTGATAGACCGCCACCGGCGCGCCGTCCAGGCCCTTCTTGAAGCGCTCGTAGCACTCGATGCCCTTCTCCGCGGTCCATTCGGTCTCGCACTCCTGCCACACCAGCTTGACCCCGTTGATCCCGCCCTCCACCTGATTGATGTAGTTCAGGTAGTCGATCATCCCGGCCCAGACCTGAACCCCGCTGGAGGCATAGGCCCCGACCCGGTAGGTGGCCAGGGGGAAGAACTGCTGGTCCGGCGCGGCCTGGGCCTGCGGGGTCAGCGCCGCGGACAGCAGCAAGGCCGCACTGGCCAGGGAAGCTTTCAAGGATGCACGCATGTTGTCTCTCTAGGTCTTGAGTGGAAGTTCAGAAACGCAGCGGCCAGTGCCGCAGGCGCTCGCGCAGGTTGCTCAGCAGGCGGATCAGGCCCTCGGGCTCCTTGATCAGGAACAGGATGATCAGCACGCCAAAGATGATTTTCTGCAGGTTCTGCAATTGCCCGGCGTCCACCGCCCCGCCCAGCAGCCACTGCCCGGCGTGGCTGAGGAAGATCGGCAGCAGGCTGATGAAGGCCGCGCCGACGAAGTTGCCGGCCACGCTGCCCATGCCGCCGATAATGATGATGAAGAGGATCTGGAACGAACGATTGATATCGAAGCTGCTGGCGCTGGCGGTGCCCAGGTAGGCGAAGGCCCACAGCGCCCCGGCGATGCCCAGGTAGAACGAGCTGACGGCAAAGGCCTGGCGCTTGTAGCGGGCCACCGGGATGCCGATCACCGCGGCCGCGGTGTCCATGTCGCGGATCGCCATCCAGTTGCGCCCGACCTGGCTTTGCACCAGGTTCTGCGCCACCCGGGTCAGCAGCAGGACCACCACCAGGGTCAACAGGTAGCGCCCGGTCGGGGTATTGAGGTCATGCCCCCACAGGCTCAACTGCGGCGCCGAAATGGTGCCCGAGGAGCCGTAGTTGTAGAACCAGGGAAACTTGACGAACAGCCACTCCAGGAAAAACTGCGCCGCCAGGGTGGTGACCATCAGGTAAAAGCCCTTGATCCGTGAGCTGGGCAGGCCGAACAGCCAGCCCACCAGGGCACTGATCAGGCCACCGCCGAGCAGCGCCACAGGCAACCCCAGCTCTGGCAGGCGCAGCACGAAGCCGTAGGTGGCAAAGGCTCCGACCGCCATGAAGCCGGCGGCGCCCACCGAGGTCTGGCCGGTGTAGCCGGTCAGCAGGTTGAGCCCGAGCCCGGCCAGGGACAGCACCAGGAAGGGAATCAGGATCGCGTTGAGCCAATAGTCGTTGGCAACCAGGGGCACCACGCCGCAGGTCAACAGCAACAGGCCGCTCAGGCCCAGGGGCAGACGGCGCTGGACCAGCAGCAGCGGCGCGGTTTGCCGAGTCAGGGGGATGGACATCAATTCACACTCGCTCGATGGCCCGCTCGCCGAACAGGCCGGCGGGACGGATGTAGAGGAAGGCCAGGGCCAGGACATAGGCGAACCAGGGGGTGATGCCGCCGCCGATCAGCGGGCCGATATAGACCTCCGCCAGGTTCTCGGCGGCACCGACGATCAGGCCCCCGGCAATCGCCCCGCCGATGGAGGTGAAGCCGCCGATGATCAGCACCGGCAGCGCCTTGAGCACCACCAGCGACAGCGAGAACTGCACCCCCTGGCGCGCGCCCCAGAGCAGCCCGGCCACCAGCCCCACGACCCCGGCCACGGCCCAGACGATCTGCCAGATGCGGTTGAGGTTGATGCCGATGGACAGCGCCGCCGTGGTGTCGTCGGCCACCGCCCGCAGGGAGATGCCGATGCGGGTCTTGTTGAACAGCAGTGCCAGCACCGTCACCAGCACCAGGGCGGCCGCGGCGGCGATCAGGTCGAACTGGCTGACCATCAGCGGCCCGAGGAACAGCGGCACGTCGTCGATGCCCAGGTCCAGGGCGCGCACCTGGGAGCCCATCAGTCCCTGGGCCAGCCCCTCGATGATGAACGACAGGCCCAGGGTGGCCATGAACAGGGTGATCTGCGAGCGATTGACCAGGGGCCGCAGCACCAGGCGCTCGATCAGCCAGGCACCGATGATCATCACCAGCACCGTCAGCAGCAGCGCCAGGGCGAAGGGCACACCCTGGTCGTGCAGGCTGACGAAGGTCAGGGCGGCGAACAGCAGCATCGCGCCCTGGGCGAAATTGAACACGCCGCTGGCCTTGTAGATCAGCACGAAGCCGATGGCCACCAGGGAGTACAGGGTGCCGGCCAGCAGGCCGCCGAGCAGGGTTTCGAGGAAGAAGTTCATCAGTGCACCACCCCCAGGTAGGCGGCGATCACGTCGGGATTGGCCTGGACTTCGGCCGGCGTGCCATCGCCCACCTTGCGCCCGTAGTCCAGGACCACCACGTGGTGGCACAGCTCCATGACCACCCCCATGTCGTGCTCGATCAACACCACGGTGGTGCCCAGGTCACGATTGATGTCGGCGATGAAGCCGGCCATTTCCTGCTTTTCCTCGGCGTTCATGCCCGCCAGGGGTTCGTCCAGCAACAGCAGGCTGGGCCCGGCGATCAGCGCCCGCCCC
Organism: Pseudomonas protegens; assembly: GCF_003363755.1. Lineage (GTDB taxonomy): Bacteria > Pseudomonadota > Gammaproteobacteria > Pseudomonadales > Pseudomonadaceae > Aquipseudomonas > Aquipseudomonas danubii. Next base: position 6,408,052 of record NZ_CP031396.1, on the reverse strand, counting down.
AGCTCCACGCGCTTTTGCAGGCCGTAGGACAGGTTGCCCACCGGGACATCCCGCAGTGCCTGCAAATCGAGAAACTGCAGGATGCCCTGGGCCAGTTGGCGGAAGGTCGCGGCCTCGCGCCGGGCCCGGGGCAAGCCCAGGGCCTGCTCGATCAGGTAGGTGCGCGAATGCCGCGACAGGCCGGTGAGCAGGTTGTCGATCACGCTCATCTTCTTGAACAGCGCATTGTTCTGGAACGTCCGGCCAATGCCACGGCGAGCGGCGCTCAGCGGGTCGATGCGCGAATAGCTCTGGCGGTCGAAGACAATCGCCCCGCTGTCGAAGCGATAGACCCCGTTGAGCAGGTTGAGCAACGAGCTCTTGCCGGCGCCGTTGGGTCCGATCAGGCCGCAGATTTCGCCACGGCGCACGTCGAACGACAGCTGGTTGATGGCCTTGACCCCCTTGAACGACAGGGACACGGCGCGCACTTGCAGGATGGGTTCGCTGGGGCTCATGCAATGTTCCGTTTGAATTCGGCGATCCAGGCCGGGGTTGAGGGGTGAGCATGCGACGGCGCCGGCTGCCAGATGAACTGCAGGCGGGCAAAGCCCAGCAACCGGCGCACCCGTTGCTTGAGCAGCCGGGGCAGTGGCCGGCGAGGATGGGCGATGACCCACTCGCACAGGCGCCGGCGCCAGCTGCCGGGAGGCGCCAGGCGGCTTTCGATTTCGTCCGCCAGCTGCTGCAGGCGCGGCGGCGACAGCAGCAGGCCGCTGGGCGCCACGTCGCGGCGGTCGCGACTGGCGGATGCCGCGGTTTCGGGGAAGGCCAGGCTGTGGCCGCTGTTCAGCCAGTGCTCCAGCAACACCTGCAGACCCGCCGCCCATTGCGTGCCCTCTTCGCTCCACAGTTGCTCGGCAGTGGCCGGATGGCGCCAATAGTGCTGGCGCTGGGGCGCTTCGCTGGGGCCGAGCAAGTCGGCAAAGCACAGCAGCGGCTGGCGCCCCCCGGCGGGCAGGCGCGGCAAGGCTTGTCCGGCGATCAAAAGCCCCGGGGCCGGGCCCTGTTCCCCGGCGGCCACCCAGGCCAGGACCTGGCGCCGCGAGTGGACGAAGGCGTGGCTCGGCTGCAGGCGCCAAAGCGCTTGGCGCAGGGCCTCGGGCGCCAGCTCCGGGTCGAGGCTGAGCACCTCGGCGCCCAGGCTCCGGGCAGCCAGGGCCAGGAGCAACAGGTCCGGCTCGAACGGCCCGCTCAGGGCCAGCCGGGACTGCGAATCGAGGCCTTGTTGGCGCAGGCCGTCGGCCAGACGCTCGACATCGCGCAGGGCATCGATCCAGCGCCAGGCGTACCAATGGCCGTGGCGCTTGTGGCGCAGGGCATTGTCCAACGGCCGGGCCTGGGCCCAGTGCCGCAACTGCTCCAGGGCGCCGCTCAACTGCAAGCGGTCCTCGGGGGCTGACGCATCCGTGGTGGGCGGACGCTTGAGTTCATGCACGCTCATGAATTGACCTCGACAACTTGGCAAACGCGTGCGGTGGTCCGCTGGCTGGAAATAAACGGGGCTGGCCCTGGGACGCAGGTCGTGCGGGCCTCTTCGCTGGCAAGCCAGCTCCTACCGGAATTGGGCGGCTCCCTGGTAGGAGCCGGCTTGCCGGCGAAGGCGTTGCTGAATCCGACGTCTGTCTTGCGGGCCCTTTCGCTGGCGAGCCAGCTCCTACAGGGGTTGGGTCAGGCGCGGGCGCGTTGCGCGAGTGTTTGGCGTTGCTCGCCCAGGTTGCGCCAGGCGTTGCCCGGGTGGCTTTCGGGCAGGCGCGGGCCGGCGCCGAAGAGTTTTTCCCGCAGGGTGCCGGGGGCGTATTCGGTCTTGTACACCCCGCGTTTCTGCAGCTCCGGAACCAGCAGCTCAACCGCGTCGATAAAGGTTTCGTGGGTCAGGGCGTAGGCCAGGTTGTAGCCGTCGACATCCGTCTCCTCGACCCACTCCTGGAGCAGGTCGGCCACGGTTTCCGGGCTGCCGACAAACAACGGGCCAAAGCCGCCGATGCCGACCCAATCGGCCAGTTCGTGGGGGGTCCAGACCTTGTTCGGGTCCGCCGTGGAGAAGGCTTCCACCGCCGACTGGATGGCGTTGGTGTGCACGTGTTTGAGGGGCTCGTCAGGCTTGAAGCGACTGAAGTCGATACCGGTCCAGCCGGAAATCAGCGCCATGGCGCCTTCGTAGCTGACCCAGGACTTGTATTCCTCGAACTTGGCCTTGGCCAGGGCGTCGGTCTCGCCGAGGATCACCGTCTGCAGGTTGAAGATCAGGATCTTCGACGGGTCGCGCCCGGCTTCGGCCGCGCGGCGGCGGATGTCGGCCACGGTCTTTTTCAGCAGCACCTTGGACGGCGCGGCGACGAACACGCATTCGGCGTGCTCGGCGGCGAACTGCTTGCCGCGGCTGGACGCCCCGGCCTGGTACAGCACCGGGGTGCGCTGCGGCGACGGCTCGCACAGGTGGATGCCCGGTACCTGGAAGTGTTTGCCGACGTGGTGGATCTCGTGGATCTTGCTCGGGTCGCTGAAGATCCGCCGCTCGCGGTCACGCAACACCGCGCCCTCCTCCCAGCTGCCTTCCCAGAGCTTGTAGCAGACCTCCAGGTATTCCTCGGCGTAGTCGTAGCGCGCATCGTGTTCGGTCTGGGCCTGCTGACCGATGTTCTTCGCCCCGCTCTCCAGGTAGGAGGTGACGATGTTCCAGCCGGCACGGCCTTTCGTCAGGTGATCGAGGGTCGACAGGCGCCGGGCGAAGGGATACGGATGCTCGAACGACAGCGAGGCGGTGAGGCCGAAGCCCAGGTGTTCGGTGACCAGGGCCATGGGCGGAATCAATTGCAGCGGATCGTTCACCGGCACCTGGGCCGCCTGGCGGATCGCCGCCTCGCCATTGCCGTTGTAGACGTCGTAGATGCCCAGCACGTCGGCGATGAACAGCCCGTCGAACTTGCCCTTCTCAAGGATGCGCGCCAGGTCGGTCCAGTACTCCAGGTCCTTGTACTGCCAGGAGCGGTCCCGGGGGTGGGCCCAGAGTCCCGGCGACTGGTGGCCGACACAGTTCATGTCGAAGGCATTGAGGCGAATTTCACGGGACATCACACAGCACTCCTGAAACCTTGGGGCAGCACGCCATTGAGGCGGTAGTTGCCGATCAGTTGATACTTCCAGCGCAGCGGGTCATCCAGGCTCTGCGGCTGCGGGCTGCGCTGGCCGGTGAGTTCGAATTCGGCGTTGCCGGCCGCCGCCAGGGCTTCGGCGGCGGCAATCGCCGCCTCGGCCAGGGCGATGGCGATCTCGGCCGGGTCCTTGCCCTCTTGCAGCCGGTACTGGGCCCGCTCCTGCAGGGCGGCGGCCACTTCGATGCGGATCTGCAGATCGCCAAAGCGGCTGATCACATACGGGTCGTCGCTGGCCTTGCTCAGGCCGCTGCCGGACCAGGGCCGGGCCTGCTGGCGAACGAATTCCAGGGTCCGCTGCAACAGGTCGCGGGCCCGTTGCAGCTGCTCGCCGCTGGCGGCCAGGGCAGCCTGGGGGCTGTCGGGTTGGGTCAATGCGTTCATGGCGGTGTCCTTTCAGTTCCAGGCGTGACGAGGTGGCTTGACGCCGTTGAGCAGGAAGTTGCCGATCAGGTGGTACTTCCAGCGGGCCGGGTCGTGCAGGGTGTGGGTGCGGGCGTTGCGCCAGTGGCGGTCGAGGTTGTACTTGGCCGACACCGAGCGGGTGCCGGCCAGTTCGAACAGCTTGCTGGCGGCGAGCAAGGCGCTTTCTGCCGACAGCACCTTGGCCTGGGCCACCACCAGGGAGGCCTGGGCGACGCTGTCTTCGCTGGGGCTGGCGAGGGCCTGGTCGACCGCCTCGGCGGCCTTGACCAGGATCGCCTCGGTGCCGTGCACCCGCCATTCCAGGTCACCGATGGCGGCCTGGGTAAAAGGGTCCTGCCAGCCGTGATCCAGGCCACTGTCGATCCACGGTCGGGACTGCCGGGCGTAACGCTTGGCGTCTTCCAGGGCGGCGACGGCGATACCGGTGTCCACCGCGGCCTGGATGATCTGCGAGATCGGGCCGTCGGCGGTGGGTTGGTCAAAGGCCCGGTGGGCCGGGATCACCGCGCTGCGTGGCACCTGCACCGCCTTGAGGCTGACCCCGCCGCTGGCGGTGGTGCGCTGGCCGAAGCCGTCCCAGCTGTCGATCACCGTGAGGCCGGGGTTGTCGCGCTCGATAAAGGCGATGTGGGCCTGGTTGTGCTCATCCACCGCCACCGTCGGCACGATGTGGGCAAACAAGGCGCCGGTGCAGTAGAACTTCTCGCCGTCGACCTGCGCCTGCTCGCCGGTAAAGCGGATCCGGGTTTCAAAGGCGCCGACATGCTTGCTGCCGGCTTCGGAAAAGGCATTGCCGAAACGGTAGCCCTGCAACACCTTGGCGAAGTAGTGCTGTTTCTGCTCTTCGCTGGCGGTCTGCAACAGGATATCCACCACTCCGAGGTGGTTCTGCGGCAACTGGCCCAGGGACGGATCGGCGGCGGAGATGAGCTTGATCACCTCGGCCAGGGTCACGTAGGACACCCCGGCGCCGCCGTAGGCCTGGGGAATGGTGATGCCCCACAGGCCGCTGGCAGAGAACTCGTCGAGTTCCGCCACCGGCAGGCGCCGTTCGCGGTCGCGTACCGCGGCCTCCACGGCAAAGCGCTGGGCCAGGGCCTGGGCCACGCTGATGGCCTCAGCATCGCTGCGGATGAGGTGGGCACTGGGTGAGGGTTGGGCTGGGGCTGTCATGGGCCGACTCCACGTCCTGAAGATCAAGATAAACACCGCTCGGGTGCTCGCTATCAGGACAATTGCAGGAGTCGTGCCTAAATATAAAATCCTTTTATTTCAACAGCTTGAAGATTACTTCGGAGAAAAGGCATCAACTGAAAACAGGCAGAATGTTCAACCGCTGTTGACTGGCCAACAGTGGCCGGCACGCCTGGGCAATCAGTACACCACGTTGCGCACGAAGCGCGTGGCCTGGGCGCCGTCATTGCGATAGCCGTGAGGCACATGACTGGCGAACATGAAGAAATCACCGCTTTCCAGGCGCCGCTCGGCGTCGCCGAAGAACAGCGTCAGGCAGCCCTCGACGACATAGATCTGCTCGCTCCAGCCGACGGTGTCGCACTCCGAGTGATAGACCTCGCCAGGCTCGAGCTGCCACTCCCAGAGTTCCACTTCACGGCTGGCCTCGGCCTTGGCCAGGAGCAGCGCCTTGCTCCCGGGGATGACGCCGGCCCAGGCCAGCTCGTTGATACGGCTCGGGTCTCGGGCATCCGGGGCCTGGATCAGGTCGCTGAACGCCACGTTCAAGGCCTCGGCCACTCGGTCCAGGGTGCCGAGGCTGACGTTCTTCTCCCCGGCCTCGATGGCCACCAGCATCCGCCGGCTGACGGCGGATTTTTCTGCCAGGGCGCTCTGGCTCAAGCCTGCGGCATGGCGCAGGCGTCGCACGTTAAGGCTGACATGTTGCAGGACCGAAGCCCGTTGGACGTTATCTTTGTGCACTATATTGCTCGCTCTGCGGGCCTGCGCAGTATACTGCCCAGCTTCCGGCGCATTGTGCGTCCCCCCTCAGGTAGCACGCAAGGCCATGACTTCAACGCCCTCCCGCGCAATGCGCTTCCCACTCAGCAGGGCCGAGGCGGTGCTGGTGCTGATCACCATGATCTGGGGCGGCACCTTCCTGCTGGTGCAGAAGGCCATGAGCGTCAGCGGACCGATGTTTTTCGTCGGCCTGCGCTTTGCCGCGGCGGCGTGCATCGTCGCCCTGTTTTCACTGCGCCACCTGCGCGGGCTGACCCTGCTCGAACTGCGTGCCGGAACCTTTATCGGCAGCGCCATCATGCTCGGCTACGGCTTGCAGACGGTGGGCCTGCAAAGCATTCCCAGCAGCCAGTCGGCGTTTATCACCGCCCTCTATGTACCCTTCGTTCCCCTGCTGCAATGGCTGTTCATGGGCAAGCGTCCGGGGCTGCTGCCAAGCATCGGCATCATGCTGGCGTTTACCGGGTTGATGCTGCTGTCCGGCCCCAATGGCGCGTCGCTGGATTTCAGCCCCGGGGAGATCGCCACCCTGATCAGCACCGTGGCGATTGCCGCGGAAATCATTCTGATCAGCAGCTTCGCCGGGCAGGTGGATGTGCGCCGGGTCACGGTGGTGCAACTGGCGGTCACCTCACTGCTGGCCTTTGCCATGGTGCTGCCGACCGGCGAGGCGCTGCCGGAGTTTTCCTGGCTGCTGCTGGCCAGCGCCCTGGGGCTGGGGGCGGCCAGCGCGGCGATCCAGGTGGCGATGAACTGGGCGCAGAAAAGCGTCTCGCCGACCCGCGCCACCCTGATCTATGCCGGTGAGCCGGTGTGGGCCGGGATTGTCGGGCGGATCGCCGGGGAACGTTTGCCGGGGCTGGCGCTGCTGGGGGGCGCCTTGATCGTGCTGGCGGTGATCATCAGCGAATGGAAGCCCAAGGGCCGGGCCGCGCCGGCATTGACCGACCAGACAGCGGACGGCGTGTAGGAGACGGCTTGCCGGCGAAAACGATCCGGCAGGTTCCCTCGCTGGCAAGCCAGCGCCTAGAGCGCGGGGTCGCCGGGGGCGTAGAGCCAGGTCGGGGCGGTCAGCGAACCCCGGTGCTTGGGCTCAAGCCGTACCGGGTCATGCTCGGGCGTACCGTGGAAGTAGAAATAGGCGTGGTAGAGCGCATGACCCTCGGCCAGCGCGCGGTCGAAGTAAAGCACCGTGCCCGGCGGCAGCCGGTAGCTGGACTCATCGCCCAACGGCCCTTCGATGATCAGCGCCTGGCGGGTCTGGAGCATGTCGGGACGCTGGAGATAATGCTCCAGGCCAATGCCCAGCGCCGCGCCGAAGGCGGTGAACAGTAAAGCGAAACATCCGCGTCGAATCATCCGGCCCATGGCCGATCCTTTAATCATGTGCACCCTTGTCGATCCTTGTGGTGTTTTGACCTGGGCAGGACCTTGGCCCTACAGCGCCCGGTGAACGGGCGCATCAGGCATTTGTCTCCTACCTTTGAAAGCGTATGTAACATTTCTTTGGGGGGCCGGGCCGCGCATGGCGGTTGGTGATCCAGGGCCTGGCACGTATTATGCGTCATACTTTTCCGCAGATTAGAAGCCTATGTCCCTGATAGTTCTACTGCTTCTGCCATTCATAGGCAGCTGTCTGGCGGCCGTGCTGCCGCACAACGCACGTAACACCGAATCCCTGCTGGCCGGCTTGGTGGCACTCATTGGCACCGTCCAGGTGGCTTTGCTGTACCCGCAGATCGCCGATGGCGGGATTATCCGCGAGGAATATACCTGGCTGCCGAGCCTGGGCCTGAACTTCGTGCTGCGCCTGGACGGCTTCGCCTGGCTGTTCTCATTGCTGGTGCTGGGTATCGGCAGTCTGGTGGCGCTCTACGCGCGTTACTACATGTCGCCGCAAGACCCGGTGCCGCGCTTCTTCGCCTTCTTCCTGGCGTTCATGGGGGCCATGCTGGGCCTGGTGATTTCCGGCAACCTGATCCAGATGGTGTTCTTCTGGGAGCTCACCAGCCTCTTCTCCTTCTTGCTGATCGGCTATTGGCATCACCGCTCCGACGCCCGCCGTGGCGCCTACATGGCGCTGATGGTCACCGGCGCCGGGGGCTTGTGCCTGCTGGCGGGGGTCATGCTGCTCGGCCATGTGGTCGGCAGCTACGACCTGGATCAGGTGCTAGCTGCCGGAGACAAGATCCGCGCCCATGCGCTCTACCCGATCCTGTTGCCATTGATCCTGCTGGGCGCCCTGAGCAAGAGCGCGCAGTTCCCCTTCCACTTCTGGCTCCCCCACGCCATGGCCGCGCCGACGCCGGTCTCGGCCTACCTGCACTCGGCGACCATGGTCAAGGCCGGGGTGTTTCTCCTGGCCCGCCTGTGGCCGTCGCTGTCCGGTACGCAAGAATGGTTCTACATCGTCAGCGGCGCCGGGGCCTGCACCCTGGTGCTGGGCGCTTACTGCGCGATGTTCCAGAACGACCTCAAGGGCCTGCTGGCCTACTCCACCATCAGCCACCTGGGGCTGATCACCCTGCTGCTGGGCCTGAACAGCCCGCTGGCGGCGGTGGCGGCGGTGTTCCACATTCTCAACCACGCCACCTTCAAGGCGTCGCTGTTCATGGCCGCCGGGATCATCGACCACGAGAGCGGCAGCCGCGATATCCGCAAGCTCAACGGCCTGATCAAGCTGATGCCCTACACCGCGACCCTGGCCATGGTCGCCAGTGCCTCGATGGCCGGGGTGCCGCTGCTCAACGGCTTCCTGTCCAAGGAGATGTTCTTCGCTGAGACGGTGTTCATCAATTCCAGCGCCTGGGTGGAAATCGCCTTGCCGGTGATCGCCACCATCGCCGGGACCTTCAGCGTCGCCTACGCCCTGCGCTTTACCGTGGATGTGTTCCTCGGCGAACCGGCCACCGACCTGCCGCACACGCCCCACGAGCCGCCACGCTGGATGCGTGCGCCGGTTGAACTGCTGGTGTTCACCTGCCTGCTGGTGGGGATCTTCCCGGCGCAGATCATTGGTCCATTGCTGGCCGCCGCCGCACGGCCGGTGGTGGGCGGCACCCTGCCCGAGTACAGCCTGGCCATCTGGCACGGCCTCAATGCGCCGATGATCATGAGCCTGATCGCCATGTCCTGCGGCATCGTGCTTTACCTGCTGCTGCACAAACCGCTGGTGGCCGGGCGTTTCGCCTACCCGCCGGGAGTGGGCCGACTCAACGGCAAGCTGCTGTTCGAGCGCAGCCTGGTGGGCATGACCCGCCTGGCCCGGCGTCTGGAGCGGCGGCTGAGCACCAAGCGCCTGCAGACCCAGCTGTTTCTGCTGATTCTGGCGGCGGTGATCACCGGCCTGATTCCCATGCTCTACAGCCAGCTGACCTGGGGCGACCGGCCGAAGATCCCCGGTTCCATCGTCTTCGTGACCTTCTGGCTGCTGGCCATCGCCTGCGCCCTGGGCGCCGCCTGGCAGGCCAAGTACCACCGGCTGGCGGCCCTGACCATGGTCAGCGTCTGCGGGCTGATGACCTGCGTGACCTTCGTCTGGTTCTCCGCGCCGGACCTGGCCCTGACCCAGCTGGTGGTGGAGGTGGTGACCACGGTGCTGATCCTTCTCGGCCTGCGCTGGCTGCCACGGCGGATCGAGGATGTCTCGCCGCTGCCCAGCAGCGTGCCCAAGGCGCGCATCCGCCGCCTGCGCGACCTGAGCCTGTCGATCGCCGTCGGCCTGGGCATGGCGGTGCTGTCCTACGCCATGCTGACCCGCCCCACACCCAACGATATTTCCTCGTTCTACCTCAGCCGTGCCTTGCCTGAAGGCGGCGGCACCAACGTGGTCAACGTGACCCTGGTGGACTTCCGCAGCTTCGACACCCTGGGCGAAATCACCGTGCTGGCAGCCGTGGCCCTGACCGTGTTCGCCCTGCTGCGTCGCTTCCGCCCGCCCAAGGAGAGCATGCAGTTGCCGGCGCAACAGCGCCTGCTGGCCCCGGACGTGGTCACCGATCTGGTCAACCCGCGCCAGGCCAGCGACACCGCCCTGGGCTTCATGATGGTGCCGGCGGTGCTGGTGCGCCTGCTGCTGCCGATTGCCCTGGTGGTGTCCTTCTACCTGTTCATGCGCGGGCACAACCTGCCGGGCGGCGGTTTCGTCGCCGGGCTGGTGATGTCGGTGGCCTTCATCCTCCAGTACATGGTGGCCGGCACCCAGTGGGTCGAGGCCCAGATGAGCCTGCGGCCGCTGCGCTGGATGGGCACCGGATTGCTGTTCGCCCTGGCCACCGGCCTCGGCGCCCTGGCCTGGGGCTACCCGTTCCTCACCACCCACACGGTGCATGTGGACCTGCCGCTGTTCGGTGATATCCATATCGCCAGCGCCTTGTTCTTCGACATCGGCGTGTACGCGGTGGTGCTGGGCGCGACCCTGCTGATCCTCACCGCCCTGGCGCACCAGTCGGTGCGGGCCCACAAGCCGGCCAGCCAGTCCAAATCCCTGATCAAGAGCGGAGCCGCCTGATGGAAGAAGTCATCGCAATCGCCATTGGGGTCCTCGCCGCTTCCGGAGTCTGGCTGGTCCTGCGCCCGCGGACCTTCCAGGTGGTGATGGGCCTGTGCCTGCTGTCCTACGCGGTCAACCTGTTCATCTTCAGCATGGGCAGCCTGTTCATCGGCAAGGAACCCATCGTCAAGGACGGCGTGCCCCAGGACCTGCTGCACTACACCGACCCGTTGCCCCAGGCCCTGGTGCTCACCGCCATCGTCATCAGCTTCGCCATGACCGCGCTGTTTCTGGTGGTGCTCCTGGCGTCCCGGGGCCTGACCGGCACTGACCACGTCGACGGCCGGGAGCCCAAGGAATGAGTTCGTTGTCCCACCTGATCGTCGCCCCCATCCTCCTGCCGCTGCTGACGGCGGCCATCATGTTGCTGCTGGGGGAGAAACACCGCCCGCTCAAGGCGCGGATCAACCTGTTCTCCAGCCTGCTGGGGCTGGCCCTGGCGGCGTACCTGCTGTACTGGACCCAGGTCCAGGGCGCCACCGGTTCCTTCGGCGTGTACCTGCCGAGCAACTGGCAGGTGCCCTTCGGCATCGTGCTGGTGGTGGATCGCCTGTCGGCACTGATGATGGTGCTCACCGGAATCATCGGGGTCAGCGCGCTGCTGTTCGCCATGGCCCGCTGGGACGGCGCCGGGGCCAGCTTCCATGCGCTGTTCCAGATCCAGCTGATGGGCCTGTACGGCGCCTTCCTCACCGCCGATCTGTTCAACCTGTTCGTGTTCTTCGAGGTGCTGCTGGCGGCCTCCTACGGCCTGATGCTGCACGGTTCGGGACGGGCGCGGGTGTCGTCGGGACTGCACTACATCACCATCAACCTGCTGGCTTCGTCGCTGTTCCTGATCGGCACGGCAATGATCTACGGGGTCACCGGGACCCTGAACATGGCCGACCTGGCGATGAAGATCCCCCTGGTGCCGGAAGCCGACCGCGGCCTGCTGCACGCCGGCACGGCGATCCTGGCCATCGCCTTCCTGGCCAAGGCCGGGATGTGGCCGCTGAACTTCTGGCTGGTGCCGGCCTATTCCTCGGCCAGCGCACCGGTGGCGGCGCTGTTCGCCATCATGACCAAGGTCGGGATCTACACCGTGCTGCGCCTGTGGACCCTGCTGTTCTCCGGGCAGGCCGGGGCCTCGGCCTACTTCGGCAACCAGTGGCTGATCTACGGCGGCCTGGCGACGATCTTCTGCGCGGCCCTGGCGATTCTTCCGGCCCAGCGCCTGGAGCGCATGGCCAGCCTGAGCGTCCTGGTGTCGGCGGGCATCCTGATCGCGGTGATCGGCTTCGCCCAGCCGGCGCTCACCGGCGCGGCGCTGTTCTACCTGTTCAGCTCGACCCTGGCGCTGTGCGCGCTGTTCCTGCTGGCGGAGTTGATCGAGCGCTCGCGCTCGGCGGTGGAAGTGCCTCTGGAAGACGAAGGCGAAATCCTCCCGCGGCCCATGGAAACCCTTCCCCCGCCCCGGGGCAGCAACCTCGACGACGAACAGCAAGTGGTGGTCGGCCAGGTGATTCCCTGGACCATGGCCTTCCTCGGCCTGAGCTTCATTGCCTGCGCCCTGCTGATCATCGGCATGCCGCCGCTGTCGGGCTTTATCGGCAAGCTCAACCTGATCGCCGCCCTGCTCAACCCGACGGGCCTGGGAACCAGCAGCGACACGCCGATCCCGCTGGCGGGCTGGATTTTCCTGGTGCTGCTGATCCTCTCCGGCCTGGCCTCGCTGATCGCCTTTGCGCGCCTGGGCATCCAGCGTTTCTGGAGCCCGGAGGAGCGACCTTCACCGGTGTTGCGGCGTCTGGAATGCGTGCCGATCGTGGCGTTGCTGGGGCTCTGCGTGCTGCTCAGCTTCAAGGCCGAGCCGCTGCTGCGCTTCACCCAGGCCACCGCCGACAGCCTCAATCATCCGGAGCACTATGTGATGGCGGTACTGGGCACCCGCACCGTGCTCAGCCCTGAGTCCAAGGCCACCCAGGCGGCGGAGGTGCAACCATGAAGCGTCTGTTCCCCGCCCCCTTCCTGTCCCTGGCGCTGTGGCTGCTGTGGCTGGTGCTGAACCTGTCCATCAGCCCCGGCAATCTGCTGCTGGGGGCCATCCTGGGCTTTCTCGCACCGCTGCTGATGCGCCCGCTGCGGCCGTTGCCGATCCGCATCCGCCGCCCCGGCACCATCCTGCGGCTGTTGTTGCGGGTGGGCTGCGATGTGCTGGTCTCCAACCTGATCGTGGCCTGGGGCGTGCTCAACAACGGGCGCCGGCCGGTGCGCTCGGCCTTCGTCAAGATCCCCCTGGACCTGCGCGACGCCAACGGCCTGGCGGCACTGTCCACCATCACCACGGTGGTACCGGGCACGGTCTGGTCCGAGCTGTCCCTGGACCGCAGCATCCTCTTGCTGCACGTCTTCGATCTGCAGGACGAAGGGCAATTCATCCAGCACTTCAAGGCGACCTACGAGCGCCCGCTGATGGAGATTTTCGAATGAGCGTGCTGTTGACCAACGCGATCCTGCTGAGCCTGTTCCTGTTTTCCCTGGCCATGGTCCTGACCCTGGTGCGCCTGTTCAAGGGCCCCTCGGCCCAGGACCGGGTCCTGGCCCTGGACTACCTGTACATCCTGGCGATGCTGATGATGCTGGTGCTGGGCATCCGCTATGCCAGCGATACCTACTTCGAGGCGGCGCTGCTGATTGCCCTGTTCGGCTTTGTCGGCTCCTTCGCCCTGGCCAAATTCCTTCTGCGCGGCGAGGTGATCGAATGAACAGCCTGGAACAACTGCCCCTCTGGGTGGAGGTCCTGGTGGCCGTGCTGCTGGTGATCAGCAGCGTCTTCGCCCTGATCGGTGCCCTGGGCATCCTGCGCATGAAGAGCTACTTCCAGCGCATGCACCCGCCGGCCCTGGCCTCAACCATGGGTTCCTGGACCGTGGCCCTGGCCTCGATCCTGTATTTTTCAACGCTCAAGTCCGGGCCGGTGCTGCATGCCTGGCTGATTCCGATCCTGCTGTCGATCACAGTGCCGGTCACCACCCTGCTGCTGGCCCGCGCGGCGTTGTTCCGCAAACGCATGGCCGGTGACGATGTGCCGGCAGAGGTCAGCAGCAAACGCAACGAAAGCGGCAACTGAGCGCCCCCCATGCAGGAGCCGGCTTGCCGGCGAAGAGGCCCGTGAGGCAGGTGCCAGGCGGGATCGCCTTCGCTGGCAAGCCAGTCTCTGCACACGCCAGCGCCGGCAGCGAGCGGGCTTGCCCTTCAGGCCCAGGCCAGCACCAGCAATCCGGCACCCAGTACCACGCACAGCGGGGAATAGAACAGGGTGTCGAGACGGGCGAACTTCGAGTCACGCACTTGCTTGAAGAAGCCAACCAGCTCGGAGTCGCCAATGGCCCGGGCGAACATCAGCAAGGCAATGGCGCTGATCACCCATTGCAGGGACGGATGGGTCACGGTCGGAAGGTAGAGCCCAACCCGCAGGCAGACCAGCATCGCCACCAGTAACAGCCCCACCGCCACCAGCAAGGTGGCCAGGGCCGGAGGGTGAAAGGCCAGTTGGCTCTGCCCGGGAACCGGCCCCGGCACTTGGGGGATCACCGCATCGCTTCCACGCTTGCCTCCGGCGGCCCAGTACAGATGGATCAGGCTGATGAACAGAAAAGTACCGGACATCCCCTGAGCGAGCAGAAGATTCATGTTCAGACGTCCTTGTAAAAAAGTCGTAAAGAGAATGGACTCGATTGCCGGTTTTTGTAAGTACGTTCGTCGCCTTCGATGATAAAGTGCCGCCCCATGAAATTGACCCGTTCCGATCGCTCGCTCGTTGCCTGGATGCTTTATTGCTGCGTCCTGTTCAACGTGTTTGCCTGCAGCATCGGCCACGGGCAGATGCTCGGCATGCAGCTCAACGGCATCGGCGGGCAGTTCTGCAGCATCGATCCCAACACCCAAGCACCCCTGCAACAGCCGACTGACCAGGACTCCCTGCCCACCCTGTCCAAGGCCTTCGGTTGCCCGTTGTGCTCCACCGGCGGCATGGGTCCGGCACTGAACTCCAGCGTCAGCCTGGCGCTGTTGCCCCAACCCCAGGCGCCGCCGCTGGCGCGTCAGCTTCAGACCCACCTCCCGGCCCGTTTCACCTGGCCCGCCGCCCATCCTCGGGCACCGCCCTACGCCTGATTCTTGCTCGTGCTCGACCCGCCCACTGCGCTGCTGCGCGGCGCGCTTTCGTGGGCCTTTTCCTAGTCAAGAATTCAGGATGCATGCATGAAACACCTTCCTTTACTGGCGAGCCTGCTGGCCTGCCTGTCCGTCAACGCCTGGGGCAAATCCGGCCTGGAGCTGGTCCCTACCACCGTTAACGCCGAAGAGGCAGACGTTGAACCCGGCCTGTCCCTGGAGCAGTCCAGCGGCATGGCCTCGCGTTTGGGCCTGAGCCTGCGGGAAACCCCGGCCTCGGTGGCGATAGCCAGCCGCCAGGACATCGAGCGCCGTGGCGCCCAGACCTTCCAGGACGCCGCCAACGCCCTGCCCGGGGTCAATGCCAGTGCACCACCGGGGTTCGGCGGCTTCATCTCCTACCGCGGCTTCACCAGCAGCCAGATCACCCAGATGTTCAACGGCATCAATGTCGCCACCGGCCTGGCACGGCCGGTGGACGCCTGGATCTATGACCGGGTGGAACTGGTGGGCGGCCCCTCGTCGCTGATCAATGGCGCCGGCTCCGTGGGCGGCTCGCTGAACTACGTGACCAAGCTGGCGGACCGCTGCGAACAGGCGGCCGAGGGCCTGCTCAGCTACGGCAGCTACGACACCACGCAAACCGCTTTCGGGGTCAATCACGCCCTGAGCCCGGCGGGTGCCGAGGTGCAGCATTACGCACGCCTGGATGTCAGCCACAACACCAGCAACGGCTACATCGACCGCCAGGAGCGCGATGCCTGGAGCCTGGCCTTCTCCCTGCTCAGCGACTTGACCCCTGACCTGTCCCACACCCTGGCGGTGGAATACCAGGACGAGCACGAAGACAGCCCCTACTGGGGCACCCCGGTGCGCAACCCCAAGGCCGGCGAGCTGAAGATCGACAAGCACCAGCGCTTCAACAACTACAACGTCGCCGACGGCCTGTATGAACAGCGCACCGTGTGGCTGCGCTCGATCATCGATTACCGGATCAACCCCAGCACCAGCCTGCGCAACACCCTTTATCACCTGGACAGCCAGCGCGACTACCGCAACCTGGAGACTTACCAGTACAGCCCCGACAACAGCCGGGTGAGCCGCTCCACCGCCTATCTGGTGCGGCACCAGGGCCAGCAGGACGGCAACCAGTTCGAACTGCGCCATGATGATCAACTGTTCGGCCTCGACACCACCTGGTCCGGGGGTTTTGAGTACAAGGTCAACAGCACCACCAACTCACCGTGGAACGTGCCGGCCAACAACAGCGTGGACCCCGGCAACTTCCAGCCGGGGTACTTCTACGACCTGAAGGGCACCCGCCAGGGCTGGGTCAAGGACAAGACCAACCAGGTCACCACCCGTGCCCTGTTCGTCGAGAACCGCCTGGCCCTGACCGACGAGCTGTCCCTGCTCAGCGGCCTGCGCTATGACGCCATCGACCTGGACGTGACCAACCACCGCGCGATCAGCGCCAGCAACCCGCGACATCTCAAGCGAAGCTGGGAACCGGTCACCGGACGCCTGGGGCTGACCTGGCAGTTCCTGCCCAGCGCCAACGTCTACGTGCAATACAGCACGGCCGCCGAACAGCCCAGCGGCACCCAGAACTTCGAGGTGTCCACCGGCAAGCAATGGGAAGTGGGCAGCAAGTTCGACTACCTGGAAGGACGCGGCTCGGCGACCCTGGCGGCCTACCGCATCGAACGCAAGGACTTTGCCGTCACCGATCCCCTGGACCCGGCCAACAGCATTCCCGTGGGCCAGCAGACCTCCAGGGGCATCGAGCTGGCCAGCTCCCTGCGGGTCACCCCCAAGCTGCTGGCGGAAGCCAACTTCGCCTGGGTCGACGCCGAATATGACGCGTTCAACGAGAAGGTGGCCAGCGGCGCGGTGGTCTCGCGCAAGGGCAACACCCCGACCAACGTCCCCGAGCGGGTGGCCAACCTGTGGCTGACCTATGACCTGGCCCCGAGCTGGCAGACCGGCGTCGATGCGCGCTATGTGGCTTCGGTGTACGCCGACAACGCCAACACCCTGACGCTGCCGGCCTACACCCTGTACGGCAGCTTCCTGCGCTACCAGGTCGACAGCCACACCACCGTCACCGGCCGGGTACGCAACCTGACCAACGAGGTCTACGGCAAGTTCGCCCATGTCTCCCCGGCTTACTACCTGGGCACCCCGCGCACCTTCGAACTGGCGGTGCAGACCCGCTTCTGACCTGCCTTGGGGGCCTCTTCGCCGGCAAGCGGCGCCTACGGGAACATTGCGCGGTGTCAGGGCGAGCGTAGGAGCTGGCTTGCCAGCGAAGGCGTCGCCATGGACGGTGCAAGGCCTGCGGGCCCTTTCGCCGGCAAGGCGGCGCCTACAACAGGGCGGCGGCGACTTTGGCGGCGACGTCCTGGGGCACCCAGTTGCGCCATAGATCAGGATGCTGCTTGAGGAAGGCCCGGGCCGCGTCACGGGGCGTGCTGTGGTTTTCGCTCATCTGCGCCAGGGCCTGGTTGAGGGGCTCGATGGGCAGCTCGACCTGGCTGAAGAAGCTCACCAACTGCGGGTATTGCTTGTGGAATGGCGCAGACACGCCGATGGACAGTTTCGAGGCCAGGGAACGGCTCGGACGCGGGTTGGGGTTGCTGGCGTCGGTCAGGGTCTTCCAGGCCTCGGCATCAAAGGGCGGCTCTTGCAGCTGGACCAGTTTGAAGCGCCCCAGCAGCGGCGTCGGTGACCAGTAGTAGAACAGGATCGGTTTGCCCCGACGGATCGACGAGCTGATCTCCGCATCCAGGGCTGCGCCGGAGCCACTGCGGAAGTTCACGTAGCTGTCCTCCAGGCCATAGGCTTTGAGCTTCTGCTGGTTGACGATCTCCGAGGTCCAGCCAATCGGGCTGTTGAGGAAACGCCCCTTGGTCGGACTCTCCGGGTCCTTGAACACATCCTTGTAGCGCGCCAGGTCGGTGACGCTGCGCAACTCCGGCGCCAGGGCCGCGATGCCCTTGGCGGGATCACCCTTGATCACGTACTCCGGCACCCACCAGCCTTCGGTAGCGCCCTTGACGGTGTCCCCCAGGGCCAGCACCTTGCCTTCGGCCTCGGCCTTGACCCACACCGGGCTGCGCCCCGCCCACTCTTCGCCAATCACCTGGATATCGTTGTTGGCCAGGGCGGTTTCCAGGGTGATGGTGGTGCCAGGCAGTGTATCGGTGGGCAGGCCATAACCCTTCTCGACCACGATCCGCAGGATCTCGGTGATCAGGCTGCCGCTCTCCCAGTTCAGGTCGGCGAAGTGAATCGGCGCGGAAGCCGCCGCCACCGGGGGCGCGTTCAAGGCGGCAAGGGCCAACAGGCTGCTGGCCAGCAGCGCTCGAATTCCTTTCATGGGTGCACCTCTCGGATCAGGACCAGGACCAAAGGGACACGCCACGCAAAGCTGCCAGGCCCCTGAAGCATTCAGTCAACTGACTGTAGTAGAGGTTCCATATTTTCAACCAGGGCGCGGCCCGGATCGGGCCATCAAGGGTCCGCCGGCTCCTGCAGCCGCTGCAACTCGCGGCGCACCATGCTGGCGTATGCCGCCGGGCGCAGGTGGTACAGCTGGCCGGCCACCCAGTTCAGCCAGGCGCCCTGCAAGCGCGCCTTCTCGGCGAACAGGCGTTGAGCTTCGTCACACGCGGCCTGCTGGTGTTGCTGGTGAAACTCGGCGCGGCTCTGGCTCATCACTCGCTGGCCTTGAAACTCACCAGTTCGCCCTTGCGGAATTTGGCCGCCTTGGCGCTGACCGCCTTGAGGGTCTTGCTCAAGCCTTCCTGCAATTGCTCGTTGGCGGCGAAGACCATCACCACCGAGTGACCTTCCTTGAACACAATCCCCTGCCCCAGGGGACTGCTGACAAAGGCATAGTCGCCCAGGCCGTATACCGTCAGCTTGATCTCGCGAAAGCGGATCTCCAGCTTGCCGCCTTCCCGGCTGGGCAGTACAGCAGCGCGAAAATGATCGCCCACCTTGAGCTCCAGCCGAGGCTTGTCGTCCACCACCAACGCGCTCTCGGTATCGATCTCGGCGATGTAGATGCCTTCGGCGGACTGTTCGGTGATGTAGACAAAACGAGATTGGAACTGCTTGACCAGCTTTGCGCGCAAATCACCCAAAACGAACAGCGCATGCATTTCAAGATTACTTACTGCCAAGGAACACTCCCCGATACTCAAAAGGGTGCCGTCCGAGGAAAAACGGACAGCACAAAAAACCGCCATGACGGCGTGATCACCCCAATCAGTTACCCCAAAAAAACACTCAAATGCAGCGGGTACTCCAGGCCACGGCGTTAACGCCGGCGCTGAGCTGCGGGCATTTCGCCGAAGCATCAGGCACAGGTCAAAGGCTGTAGGAGTAGGCTCTGACACCCCGAAAAGTGTGGCGGCGAGCTATCTGGGGCGGGTACTGAAACAGGCCGGAAAGCCGGATATACCCTGAGATTGAATCCCCGGATCGGCAGCCACTTCGGGTTGCAGAAGCAATTCTAGAGCAACTTTGTGCATTTCGACCATTTAAAGCGAGCGATTCATGACTGCACGGCCATTGATTAGTACAAAGACTAATGTTGCTCATCAGCGGGTAATCTTGCCCGCAGTCGTCACACAAGGCCCGGCATTCTAACCAGTAATACTCTGGTGCAGTGATCTGGATGGGCGGATTAAAGCGTAAGAAAGTTCACTTTAGTACCTCAGAACAATCTCTACCTAAAACCGCAATGACATAACTCAGCCCGTCGCAACGCAACAACTGCCATACTCCCTCGCTGGTTGAGCGCTCGCGGTACGGGCGCTCAAGCACTCACTCATCTCCAAGGGAAGGCTAGAAGTGACCGAACTAGATATTGGCGAGTTTTTCATTCGTGGCGAGTGCAGAGAAGTCGAAGGCGAATTCCAGGCCGTGATTGCCATGCGCGCCAAACCTCCACTGACCCAGATCACCTTCCACCAGGTGGAACGCGACCGCTGGTTCAAGACCTCCGAAGAAGCTGCAGCGGCGGCCAGGGAATCCGCCAAGGCCCTCAAGCTGGCCATTGACCAGGGCGCCCTGAACGCCTGATACCTGCCATAGCGCGCCGCCCGGGAACCCAGCGGCGCCCCCGTGACCCAGGCGAGATCCGTTTAAGAGCATCATGATGATTAACTTAAAACGAGCGACTCGCCTTCGGGCCCTGCCTGCAACAGCCTGAATCCAGACATCCGCCCCAACCGATCAAGCCTCTATCTACCGCCCGAGCATCAAGCCGAATGCTGGAATGCATGGCGCCCAGGCCGGCACTGCGCCAGTTTCGCCTGCCAGGCCTGCCGGCACTCCTCGGCCTCGACGCGGCTGGCAAAGGCAGTGCCACGTTGTTCGCCATTGACCAGCACCACCCAGCATGCCTTGCGTCCCAGGTCCCGCAGCATGGGGGGAACACCACTGCCGATCATCACGGCTACATCAACTTTGCTGTGCATGGAGAACCTCGAGGAATTAGTTAGCTCCCTAACGATGTGAGCATACTAGTCAGTTCCCGGCGTCTGAAACAGTCACATCCTGCACAGCAGTCTTACGCCCCTGGTAACAATGTTCTCAGCCCTTGCGCTGGGACGGCGCCTGCTCGGGCTTGTAGCCCAGGCGCAACCCTCCCCAATGCCGCCCCTGGACCCAGATCGGCACCGACAAGTCGTGCATCAGTTCGCCGGTATCGCGGGTATAGGTTTGCAGCAACAGCGGTTGCTGGTGACTGCCACAACGAATGCCGGTGCGATCGGCGAACTTGCGCTTGCTGCGGTTATGCAGGTTGTCCGCCACGGGATCGCCGGTCAACGGCTGGGAGAAGGCCAGGTTGTGGGTCGGTACATAACCCTCTTGGGTACAGGCGATGGCGAACACCAGGCCGTCGTGGCGCGGCAGCAGGGATTCCTGGATCGGCGGCAGCACCTGATCGGTGTAGCGGTCGAAACGGGTCTGGTACCTGGCCGGATCGGTGTTGGCGATCAACTGGTAATGGCGGTCGAACAGGTCGTCGAGGCTGATGCGGTTCTGCGCCAGGTCGGTCTCGAACTGCTCGGCAATACGCCGGGCGCCTTCACGGGCCAGGTCATAAATGCGCTGGTGGTAGTCATCCAGCCCCACAGCCGCCAGACGCTCACTGATGGTTTCGGCCTGCCCTTCCATCTGCACCGCCGCCTGAGCCAGGCTGCGGGTCTGCTGATCGCTGACCGCCAGGTCGCTGCGCATCTGTTCCACGGCATGGAACAGGCTGTCCAACTGTTCGCGGTTGGTCTCGGCGCCCCGGGCGATCTCGCTGACCTGGCCTTCCACCCCTGCTGCCAGACGGGCGATGTTGTCCAGGTGCCGACCGGTGTGTTCCACCTGCTCCACCCCCAGGTTCAAGTCGTCGGACAGCTGACGGATCTGCTCCACCACATCGCTGGTGCGTTGCTGGATATCGGCCACCATCACACCGACCTCATCGGTGGCCGTGGCGGTGCGCCCGGCCAGCCCGCGCACCTCGTCGGCGACCACGGCAAAACCCCGTCCGTGCTCCCCGGCCCGGGCGGCCTCGATAGCGGCATTCAGGGCCAGCAGGTTGGTCTGGCTGGCGATGGACTGGATCACCAGGGTCACCCGCTGGATCTCTTCGCTGCGCTGGCTCAAGGCCTCGATCAGCTCGCGGCTGCCACTGGCCCGCTCGCTCAGGGAGTGCATGCGACTGATGGACTCCCCCAGCACCGTGCGCCCTTCGGCGCTGCTGGCGTGGGCTTCACTGGCTGCCTCCAGGGCTTGCCGGCTGAGTTGCGAGGTGGCCTGTTCGGTCTTGATCATCACTTCGGCGTTGCCGACGATGCGCGCCGCGGCATCCAGCTGGGATTGCAGCTTGCCCGCCAGTTGCGTCACCGAATAGGCCACGCCAGCAGCAGACAGGGCGTTATGGGTGGTGCTGTAGGACAGGTCGCGGGTCAGCGAGGACAGCTCGCTGTCGGCCGTTGCCGTCGGCGCCTCGGGCACCTTGCGGCTTCTCAGCCGAGGCAGCCAGACCACCAGCACCGCCAGGGGCAGGCACAGGTACAGCGGCCAGTCACCCAGTGCCTGGCCACCCAGCAAGCCCATCAAGGCCGCGCTCTGCAAGGTCGGCGCCCACCAACGGACGGCGGGTGTTGCTGCCAGCGGTTGCGCGATCGGCACCGCTAGAGATCCTTCTCTTGACATGTTTAGCACCCCACATCGTTCTAATTATTTTCGGCATTAGACGCCACTAGAAGGCCATTATCCATGGTCCCTTAGTCGGGGGTTTGCAGTAGATCAAGGGAATGAACGGGTATGGAGTCGTACCCGAAAAAACAAAGCCCCCGCTGTGGCGGGGGCTGGCGATCAGGCTTGACGCTGATGCTTGTCGATCTGCTCGTGGCGCTCTTGGGCTTCGATGCAGTACTTGGTGGTTGGGCTGATCAGCAGGCGCTTGAGGCCGATCGGCTCGCCGCTGTCATCGCACCAGCCGAAGCTGTCGTCACTGATCCGGCCCAAGGCCTGCTCCAATTGCGGCAGCATGCGCTGGTCACGATCAATGGCGTTGACCAACCAGGTGCGCTCTTCTTCGACGGAAGCGGCGTCGGCCGGGTCAGCCGGGGTGTCCAGGCTTTCAATGGCGATCCGGTTCTGTTCGATGCGCTCGTGGGTTTCCACCTTCATGGCTTGCAACAGGTCGCTGAAAAAAGCGTGCTGCTCGGCATTCATGTAGTCATCCGCCGGCATGGCCAGCAACTTTTCCTTGGTCATTGATTTCTCTATAAAAAATACGTGCATTAAGGCGAATTCAAACTGTTTCCGGTTGACCCGTCAGGTCATCAGAAAGGCGCCATACCTTCCAAGCGCCACCCGGCACTCAATTTACGAGGGGCGGCAGTCTAAGGCCGGTTTGAGGGCGCAGCAACTGAAATGACAGCGAATCTGTCTGACAAACCGCACAAAGCCCGCAATTGCGGGCTTTGGTGGCATTTGTCAGAGTGCTTTTATAACAAAAAATTCCATACAAGCAGGTCTTTTAGAAGACAAACGGCAGTACCGGGCGGCGGATTCGGAGCCTTTTCCCCCGTTTCTCCACCGCAGAAGCCAACTTGCCGGCGAACAGCCCCGTCTGTTGCACCTCATCTTGTGGGCGCCTTCGCTGGCCAGCCGGCGCCGACAACAGGCTGGTGGATCAGCGCTTGAGCTTGCGCTTGTTGCGGTACTGGTCAATGACCACCGCCACCACGATGATCAGGCCCTTGATGATGTCCTGGATGTAGGCATCCACGCCGACAAAGGTGAAGCCGCTGGCCATGACGCCAAGAATCAGCGCGCCGATCACCGTGCCGGTGATGCGCCCCACGCCACCGGCCAGGCTGGTGCCGCCGATCACGGCCGCGGCAATCGCATCCAGTTCATAGGACATGCCCATCCCCGCCTGCCCGGTGGCGGCCCGCGCCGAGGCCACCACCCCGGCCAGCCCCGCCAGCAACCCGGCGATGCTGTAGACGATCACCAGATGGCGCTTGACGTTGATCCCCGAGGTGCGCGCCGCCTGCATGTTGCCGCCGATGGCGTAGGTGTATTTGCCGTACTTGGTGTAGCGCAAGGCGATGTGGAAGATCACCGCCACCACCAGGAAGATGATCACCGGCATCGCCCCGTGACCGATGGCGGTGTAGGAATCGGACAGCATGCTCACCGGCTGGCCTTCGGTGTAATAGCGGGCCAGGCCGCGGGCCGAGACCATCATGCCCAGGGTGGCGATAAAGGGCGGAATGCCAGTGATGGCGATGATGCTGCCGTTGATCGCCCCCGCCAGCAGGCCCACCCCCAGCCCGGCCACCACCGGTATCCACACCGGCAAGTCGGTGAGGGACGGAAACACTGCCCGGGCAAAGTCCGAGGTCTGCGCCAGGCTGGCGGCGATCATCGCCGACAGCGCCAGCACCGAGCCCGAGGACAGGTCGATGCCCGTGGTGATGATCACCTGGGTCACGCCGATGGCCAGCAGACCGATGATCGACACCTGGAGGATCATCAGCACCAGGCGCTGAGAGTTCATCAGGAAGCTCTGGTCACGCACGATCCAGCCGAACAGCTCGAAGACCAGGCCGATGCCGATCAGGACCAGAAAAATACTCAGTTCGGTGGGAAGGCGCCGGCGCGTTCTAGCGGGCGCCGCGGCCGGTTTGTTTTCAGACATCACGTTCATAACCACTCACCTTTGTTAGTGCCTGGCCGCGGCGAATCACAGCGCCGCCGGCCGCCATCGATTGAAGAATCAGTGCACCACCGACATTCCCGACGCCAATTGCATCACCCGTTCCTGGGTTGCCTCGCTGCGGTCGAGGGTGCCCATGAGTTCACCTTCGTGCATGACCATGACCCGGTCGCTCATGCCCAGCACTTCGGGCAGCTCCGAGGAAATCATGATCACCGCCATGCCTTCGCTGGCGAGGAAGGAGATCAAGCGGTAGATCTCGGCCTTGGCCCCGACGTCGATACCCCGGGTCGGCTCATCAAGGATCAGGATGCGCGGATTGGTCATCAGCCAGCGCGCCAACAGGGCCTTCTGCTGATTGCCCCCGGACAAGGTATCGATGCATTGCTCCAGGGACGGGGTCTTGACCCGCAGCTTCTTGCACATGTCCTCGCACAGGGCACGCAAGGCCTTCTGCTGGACAAAGCCGCCGCCGGCGTAATGCGGCAGCACCGCCACTTCCATGTTTTCCAGGACCGACAGGCACGGGAACAGCCCGCTGAGCTTGCGATCCTCGGTCAGCAGGGCAAAGCCCTTCTCGATCGCCTGGTGCGGGTCGCTGATGCGCAGGGCCTGGCCGTCGAGAACCATCTCGCCGCCGTCGCAGGGGGTGATGCCGAACAGGGTCTCGGCAACATTGGTCCGGCCCGAGCCCATCAGCCCGGCGATGCCGAGGATCTCCCCGGCGTGCAGGTCGAAGGACACCCTGTCGAACACCCCGTCCAGGCGCAGGTCGCGGACCTGGAGCAGCAGGTCGCCGACGGGATTCTCGCGCTGGGGAAACAGCTGGCTCAGCTCGCGCCCCACCATCATCGAGATCAGGCTGTCGCCGTCCAGGCTGTCGGCCCGTTGCAGGCCGATATAGGCACCGTCACGGAACACCGCCACTTCATCGGCGATGGCGAACACTTCGTTCATTTTGTGGGTGATATAGATGATGCCTTTACCCTGGGCCTTGAGGTCGGCAATGATCGAGAACAGGTGCGCCACTTCCTTGTCAGTAATGGCCGAGGTCGGTTCGTCCATGATCAGCACGTCGGAGTCGTAGGACACCGCCTTGGCGATTTCCACCATCTGCCGCTCGGCAATGCTCAGGTTGCCCACCTGCTCCTCGGGGTCGAGGTTGATGCGCAGGCGTTCCAGCAACTGCGCGGTGCAGCGGTGCATGGCGCGGTGATCGATCATGCGCAGGCCGTTGAGCTGCTCACGGCCGATCCAGATGTTCTCGGCAATGCTCATGTGCGGCATCAGGTTGAGCTCCTGATGGATCATGGCGATGCCCGATTGCAAGGCCTGCAGGGGCGTTTCGAAGACCACCGGCCGGCCCTTGAGGCGCAGCTCGCCGGCGTCCGGCTGATAGATGCCGGCGATGATTTTCATCAGGGTCGACTTGCCGGCGCCGTTCTCGCCCATCAGCGCCAGCACCGTTCCCGGGCGTACCCGCAGTTGCACATCGGACAGGGCCACCACACCGGGAAAGCCCTTGCTGACGTTGATGACCTCCAGCAGAAAGGGTTCTTCAATCGATGTGGCGGCAGGCGAGATTCCCGCCTGCGGGGTGCTCGAGGCAGTCGCGCTAGAGAACATGATCAGGTACTCCATCGGCAAGGCCACCCAAGGCCGCCTTGCCACTTATTACTTATTGTTGTTAGAGCCTGTTCTTCTGGAACAGCTCTGGAAGGTGAGCGGCGTTACTTGAACTGGTCGACGTTGTCCGGGGTGATCAGCCGATACGGAACCCACACCGCCGGCTCTACCGGCTCATGCTTGATCATCTTCACCGCGGTATCGATGGAACCGTCCGCCTGGCCCTTGGCGTCCTGGAACACCGAGAGCGCCAATTCGCCCTTTTTCACCGCGCGCAGACCATCCGGGGTGCCATCGACACCCGCGATCAGCACACTGCCCTTCTCGACCCCGGCCTGCTTCAGCGCCATGGCGGCACCAATGGCCATTTCATCGTTGTTGGACACCACCGCGTCGAACTTGCGGCCCTGGGTCAGCCAGTCGTTGACCAGGGTCATGCCCTTGTCCCGCAGCCAGACCCCGGTCTGTTCCTGGTCGACCTTGATCCCCGGGTACTGGGCCAAAACCTCCTTGACCCCCTTGGTGCGGTTGGTGGTGGAGTTGTTCGCCAGGTCGCCCAGCAGAATCACGATGTCGCCCTTGCCGCCCATCTTGTCGGCCAGGTACTGCATCTGCATTTTCCCGGCTTCCAGGTCATTGGAAGCCACGGTCACCACGCCCTTGGGCAGGTTCAGGTCATCCGGGCGGCGGTTGACGTACACCAGGGGGATGCCGGCCTTCACCGCGGCCTCGGTGATTTTCTTAGTGGCGGCGGTATCCACCGGGTTGACCACGATCGCGTCGACTTTCTGGCTGATGAAGTTCTCGACCTGGCTCAATTGCTTGACCACATCGCTGCGGGCGTCTTCGAACTGCAGCTTGACGCCATCGGGCAGGGACTTGGCTTTCTGATCCATCGACTCGCGCAGATAGGTCAGCCAGGTGTCATCGAACTGCGACATGCTCACGCCGATCTTGATGTCGGCGAAGGCGGCCCCACTGGCCAGCAGCATCGACAGTGCAAGCGAGGCAAAACGGATCTTGGTGTTCATCACAGGTCTTTCTCCACATTCTTGTAGGTTTTATGGATAAAGCGCAGAAACCACTCAGAGCGACAGATGCACGATGGGGGCACCGGGTACGCAGCACAGCAGTGAACCGTTGCGTTCTACACACAGAAAGCCGAGGCAGGTCAGGAGGACGGCAGAGCGGCTGGGCCGAGGCGAAGCGGAGGTTGGCGCGGGCGAGCTGCGAAACCGCGAACCGAGAGCGAGGATGGTGCTAGTGAAGGTTTTCATCGACGGTACCTGTTGTTTTTGTGGGTCGGTCCGCACGCCTCTCATGGTTTGCTTGAGGGCATGCGACCTAGCGAGTCGGCAACCTGAAAATGACTTTATTGGAAAATAATTTCTATATCAACTCATTTTAGAATTTTATTCCAAATCAGTTAAAGCCTTGAAAATCCTGGTCCGTGGCCAATGTGCACCCAAGCCCGGTGGGGTCGCGCCCGGGGAAAACCCGGGCGGCGGTTCAGCGGCGCCCAACCGCAGGCGCCCCCGCAAATCCCCCAGGCGGGCCCGGTACAAGGTCAGTCGTAGAAGCCCGGGCGCACAGGCAGCTCGACCTTGACGATCTGGCCGCTGCCCTGCGCTTCGATGCAGGCATCGGCCGCCACGGCGGCGGCAAAGCCGTCCCAGGCCGAGGGCCCGCCCACCTGGCCGGCGCGCACGCCGTCGATAAAGGCCTGCAACTCCACGTCATAGGCGGCGATAAAACGCTCCTTCCAATCCATCAGGATGGCGTTGGACAGCTTGGCTTCGCTGCGCAATTGCACCTGGGACGGCTCCGGCAGCCTGGCGATACCGCTCTCCCCCACCACTTCGCACTGGATGTCGTAGCCGTACTGGCAGTTGACGAACACTTCGACGTCGATGCGCGTGCCACGGGCGGTTTCCAGCAGCACGATCTGCGGGTCGCGCAAGTGGGCCAGGGCCTTGCTGGTCTTACGCGGGAACACCACCTGCACCGACACATAGTCGTCGGCCAGCAGCCAGCGCAGCACGTCCAGTTCGTGGATCAGGGTGTCGGTGATGGCCATGTCGGTCTTGTAGTTCTCCCCCACCCGCGGGTTGCGGTGGGCGCAGTGCAGCATCAGCGGCTCGCCGATCTGCCCGCTGTCAATCACCGCCTTCAAGGCCTGGTAACCGGCATCGTAGGGGCGCATGAAACCCACCTGCACCAGGCGCTTGCCGTGGGCGATTTCGGCCTCGACGATGCGCCGGCAACCGGCGGCGGTCACCGCCAGGGGCTTTTCACAGAACACCGGCTTGCCCGCGGCAATCGCCGCCAGCACGAATTCCTCGTGGCTCGGGCCCCAGGAGGTCACCAGCACTGCCTCGACGTCCGCCGCCTTGATCAGCGCGTGGCCGTCCGGGTAGACCTCGGCGCTGAGCTTGAGGTCGCTGACCACCTTGGCCGCCGACGCCAGGTTGATGTCGGTGACCGCCACCACCTGGCTGCCCAGCAGGGTCTGGCTGCAACGACGGATGTGATCCTGGCCGATGGCCCCGGTCCCGATAACGCCAAGTTTCAAAGACATGCAGATACTCCTGTTGTTGTTCGTTGCAGAGCAATCAGTACTGCCGGGCCTGGGCCAGGCGTTCATTAAGGGTCTTGGCCGCCGCATCGGTGCGCTCGCTGGTGGACACCTGGGCCACGCCCACCCGCCACCAGGACAGGTAGCTGTGGATCATGGTCTTGGGCAGGACCTTGATGTCGATCAGGGTCGATACCGTCTGGGTCCGGGCATCGGCCAGGGCCGCCAGCAGTTGCTCCTCAGTGCTGACCTTGTAGGTCTTGCAGCCGTAGGCGGCGGCGCTCATGGCGAAGTCCACCGGCACAAAGCCGCCGTCGAGCTTGCCGCTCTGCGGGTTGCGGTAGCGGAACTCGGTACCGAAGCTGTCCATACCGTGGCCCATCTGCAGGTTGTTGATGCAGCCGAAGGTCATGTTGTCCAGCAGCACCACGTTGATCTTGCGCCGCTCCTGGATCGAGGTGACCAGCTCCGAGTGCAGCATCAGGTAGGAGCCGTCGCCCACCAGGGCGTACACCTCGCGATCCGGCTCGGCGAACTTGACCCCCAGCGCCGCGTTGACCTCGTAGCCCATGCACGAATAGCCGTATTCCACGTGGTAGGTATTGACCCCCTTGCTGCGCCAGCTGCGCTGCAGGTCGCCGGGCAGGCTGCCGGCGGCGGCAACGATGATGCCGTCCTCGGGCAAGGCCTGGTTGAGCAGCCCGAGCACCCGGCTCTGGGTCAGGCAGGAGCCGGTCAGCTCGATGAATTCGCGCAGCACCGCCGGGTCCAGGTGGTCATTGATTTCCGGGACAAAACCGTCGTCCTGGTATTGCACCTGATACACCCGGTCCACCTCGGCCTCCAACTGCGCCTTGGCCTCGCCGATCTGCCCGTCCCAAGCCGCCCGATAGCCGCTGCGGCCCAGGGTTTCGCTCAGAGCCTGCAAGCCGGCGCGGGCATCGGCCAGTAGCTGCACGCCCTCCATCTTGAGGCTGTCGCCAGGGCAGACATTGAGGTTGAGGAACGCCACCTCCGGGTGCTGGAACAGCCATTTCGACGAGGTGGTGAAATCGCTGTAGCGGGTGCCGATGCCGATGATCAGGTCGGCTTCCCTGGCCAGAAGGTTGGCCGCCAGGCAGCCGGTCTCGCCGATCCCGCCGACGTTCAGCGGGTGCTCGGAAACCACCGCGCTCTTGCCCGCCTGGGTTTCGGCAAAAGGAATGCCGAAGCGTTCGGCAAAGGCCTGCAACGCCCGATTGGCCCCGGAATACTTGACCCCGCCGCCGCAGATGATCAGCGGCTTGCGCTTGCCCTCGAACAGCGCCAGGGCATCGCCGAGCATGGCCTCGGTGGCCGGGCGGCGGTCGATGCGATGCACGCGCTTGGCGAGGAAGGAGTCCGGGTAATCGTAGGCTTCGCCCTGCACATCCTGGGGCAATGCCAGGGTCACGGCGCCGGTCTGCGCCGGGTCGGTGAGCACGCGCATGGCGTGGAGCGCCGCGCTCATCAGTTGCTCGGGGCGGTTGATGCGATCCCAGTATTGGCTCACGGCCTTGAAGGCATCGTTGGTGCTGATGCTCAGGTCATGAAACTGTTCGATCTGCTGCAGCACCGGGTCCGGCTGGCGGCTGGCGTAGACGTCCCCCGGTAGCAGCAGCAAGGGAATCCGGTTGGCGCTGGCGGTGGCCGCCGCGGTCAGCATGTTGGCCGCGCCGGGGCCCACCGAGGAGCTGCAGGCGTAGATCTTGCGCCGCAGGTGCTGCTTGGCGAAACCGATGGCGGCGTGGGCCATGCCCTGCTCGTTGCGGCCCTGGTGCACCACCAGGTCGCCACTGTCCTGCTCCAGGGCCTGGCCCAGGCCGAGCACGTTGCCGTGGCCGAAAATGGTGAAGACCCCGGCGATGAACTTGCTCTGGACCCCATCCACCTCGACGTATTGGTTATCGAGGAATTTCACCAGGGCCTGGGCCATGGTCAAGCGTGTCGTACTCATGGTTTGCACCTTCATCTTGTTATGTCGCCCTGGGGGAGCCGGCTTGCCAGCGCCCACAAGGAAATGACCTCAGGCCAGGGCTTGCCGCAAGTGGGCAATGCTCGCCGCCAGCGCCTGCTGGATATCCGCCCGCCCGTGCACGCTCTCGGCAAACGGCTCGAACGACAGGTAGCCGCTGTAGCCACGGCTGCGCAAGGTGTCGATCTGCGCCGCATTGCCGAGGATGTCCGCCTCGCCGACCAGTACCCGATGACCGTCGCGAATGCTGCCAAGCGGCGCCTGGCGGTCCTCGACCCCGGAGATGTGCACCAGCCCGGTCAGCTCGGGGAAGAACTCATGCTCGCCGGCCAGGTGGTGGTGGAAGGTGTCGTGCACCAGGCGCAACACATCCAGGCCGCCAGTGGCACGGATCGCCTCCACTGCCGTGCGCTTGTGGCGCAGCGCGCATTCCTCAAAGCCCAGGGGCTCGATCAACCCCAGCAGGCCGTGCTCCCGCAGGATCGGCGCCAGTTCGCTCAGGGCCGTGCGCAACGCGCTGCTGCGCTGGGCCTCAGTGCGCGGATCGGCAGGGTCATTGAGCGGGCACAGCACCAGCCCCTCGGCGCCGCAGGCACGGGCATAGGCGGCCAGTTTCAGGGCCTGCTGGCGACGCTCGTCGTTCCACACATCGAAGGGGTACAGGGCGTTGATCGACAACACCTTGATGCCCTGGGCCGCGCACAATTCGCGGACCCGCTGCGGCGGCGTGCCGTCCTCGATTTCCACGCCCGCAAGGTCATTGCGCAGCTCAATGGCATCGACCTTCAGCGTCAGCGCCAGGTCGATGAACTCCAACAGTGACAAACCCGGTGCAACCATACGATTCAGGGCGAAACGCAGGGGCTGGCTCATTCTTCTTGTGCTCCCAAATCCATCCCGTCGAGACAGTTACTTGGCCGTCGGCATGCTGAATTCCGGGCCCTTGGCGATGCTGTCGGGCCAGCGCTGCATCACGCTCTTGTAGCGGCTGTAGAAGCGCACGCCTTCCTCGCCGTAGGCATGGTGGTCGCCGAACAGCGAACGCTTCCAGCCGCCGAAGGAATGCCAGGCCATGGGCACCGGAATTGGCACGTTGATGCCCACCATGCCCACCTTGATACTGCGGGCAAAGGCCCGGGCCACGCCGCCGTCGCGGGTGAAACAGGACACGCCATTGCCGAATTCATGGGCGTTGATCAGCGCCACCGCGCTGGCAAAGTCGGGCACCCGCACAATGCCCAGCACCGGCCCGAAGATTTCCTGCTGGTAGATGCTCATCTGGGTAGTGACGTGATCGAACAGGGTGGCGCCGACAAAGAAGCCCTGCTCCGCCCCCGGTACCTTGAAACCGCGTCCGTCCACCAGCAGCTGTGCACCCTGGGCCACGCCCTGGTCGATGAAACCTTCAACCCGGGCCTTGTGCTCGGCGGTCACCAGCGGCCCCATGTCGCTGTCGCCCTGCAAGCCGTTGCCGACCTTGAGCTGGTCGATGCGCGGCAGCAGCTTGGCGATCAATTCGTCGGCCACCTCGCCCACCGCCACGGCGATGGAGATGGCCATGCAGCGCTCGCCGGCCGAGCCGTAGGCCGCACCGATCAGTGCATCGGCGGCCTGGTCCAGGTCGGCGTCGGGCATCACGATCATGTGGTTCTTGGCCCCACCCAGAGCCTGCACGCGTTTGCCTCGGGCGCTGGCCTGCTGGTGGATGTACTCGGCAATCGGCGTCGAACCGACAAAGGAAATCGCCTCGATGTCCGGGTGCTGGAGCAAGCCGTCCACCGCGCTCTTGTCGCCCTGGACCACGTTGAACACCCCTTCGGGCAACCCGGCTTCGGTCAACAGGCGCGCCAGCAGCAGGCTAGCGGACGGGTCGCGCTCGGACGGCTTGAGGATGAAGCAGTTACCAGTGATCAGGGCGATGGGAATCATCCACAGCGGCACCATCACCGGGAAGTTGAACGGCGTGACCCCGGCGCACACGCCCAGGGGCTGGCGCAGGTTCCAGTTGTCGATGCCGCCACCGATGTTGTCGCTGAAATCGGTTTTCAACAGGTTCGGCGCGCCACAGGCGTATTCGACGATCTCAATGCCACGGGTCACCTCGCCCATGGCGTCGGACAGCACCTTGCCGTGCTCGCGGGTGATGATCTGCGCCAGTTCCTGGTGGTGCCGGTCCAGCAGTTCCTTGAACTTGAACATCACCCGCGCACGGCGCAGGGAAGACTGTTCGGACCAGGCGGGAAAGGCCCGCAGCGCCGCGGCCACGGCCTCGTCCACGGTCTTCTGGCTGGCCAGGGCGACGCGGGCCTGGACCGCACCCGTGGCCGGGTTGAACACCTGGCTGAAACGCTCGCCGGCGTCCTGCACCTGGCCGCCGATGTAATGACCTATTACCGGGGTGTCGCTCATTGTTCTTGTTCTCCGTAAAGGGTTGCCGTCTGAGTTCGGCGCTTCAGAGATCCAGCAGCCAACTGTGCTGCGGGTCGTTATGGAACTGCCAGACGCGCTTGGGCCCGGCCATGACGTTCAGGTAATAGGACTCGTAGCCGTAAGGCACGCTGACCGGGTGATAGCCCTTGGGCACCACCACCAGGTCGCTGTTTTCCACGGCCATGGCCTGGTCGATGCTGCGGTCGTCGGTGTAGACCCGCTGGAAGACGAAGCCCTGGGGCGGGTTGACCTGGTGGTAATAGGTCTCTTCCAGGAAGCTCTGGTGCGGCAGGTCGTCGGTGTCGTGCTTGTGCGGCGGGTAGCTGGAGGAATGCCCGGACGGCGTGCGCACCTCCACCACCAGCAGGGAATGGGCCGGCTCGCTGTCGGGCAGGATGTCGCAGACATAACGAGTATTGGCGCCCTTGCCGCGCACGCTGCGCTTGCACTGCTCCGGGCGGATCAGCCGCGGGCCGAGGCCAGCGGCGGCATCACCCGGGGCGGCGCACACAGCGATCTGCACCTCGCTCAGGGCGGTGACCTGGGCCTGGCTGCCCGGCGGCAGGTAGGCGGCAAAGGGTGATTTGTCTTCGAACACCGATTGCCGGTCGCCCAGGTTGTCCCACTGGAAGGCGCCCTGGGGCGCTTGGCCCTGCACATCGATGCGGCCGCTGAGCAGCACCAGGCACAGTTCCTGGTCGCCGGCGCTGAGCGACAGGCTTTCCCCCAGGCTCAGGCGGTAGGCACTGAAGCCCACGTATTCCAGGGCGCCCTCTGGCAACTGGACCAGGGTCCGGCCCTTGGCCGCGCTTTTCACCAGCAGGTTCATTGGGCAGTACTCCTGCGTTGCACAGCGGCGTCCAGCAGGGCCCGCAAGGTGTCGTAACCTTTTTTCGCATAGACGTAGCTCGGTGCCACGGCCGGGTCCTGCTCGGCTTCCACCACCAGCCAGCCCTGGTAGCCCGCGTCCAGCAGCACATCGAGCAAGGCGGCAAAGTCGAGGTCGCCATCACCGGGCACGGTGAAGGTGCCGTTGACGATGCAGTCCGGGAAGCTCCACAGGTTGTTGCGCGCCAGCTGCACCACCGGCTTGCGTACATCCTTGAAATGCACGTGGCAGACGCGGCGGATGTGCTTGCGCAGCACCTCCAGGGGTTCGCCGCCGCCCATGTAGCAGTGGCCCGAATCGAACAGCAGGCCGACTTCCTCGCCGGTCAGGCTCATCAGTTTGTCGATGTCTGCTGGGGACTCGACGTAGGCGCCCATGTGATGGTGATAGGCCAGGCGCACACCCTGGGACAGGGTGAAGCGCGCCAGCTCCGTGAGCTTGTCGGCGTAATCCTGCCAGGCCTGTTCACTGTGGAAGCGCGGACGCTCGATCAGGCGCACCGGTGAACCCTGGATCGAGTCGGCCACCTCGCCGTAGACCAGCACCGAGGCGCCGTTGCGTTTCAGCAGTTCGACGTGGCTGGCAATGGCGTCGATTTCCTGCGCCACCGAACGCCGGGCCAGGCGGCTGGAGTACCAGCCCGAGACCAGCGCCAGGTCATAAGGGCGCAACACATCGCCCACACCCTTGGCGTCCTTGGGGAATTTGCCGTTGAGTTCAAAGCCTTGGTAACCGATGTCGCGGCCTTCGCTCAGGGCGGTGCTCAGGGGCGTTTCACCGCCCAGGGCCGGCAGGTCGTCGTTGCTCCAGGAGATCGGGTTGATGCCAATTCGGATAGCGGGCATGGCTGCACCTTTTGTTGTTATTCATGAAAGCGTGGAGTACGGCCTCGCACTCGTAGGAGCTGGCGTGCCAGCGAAGGCTCCGGCGAGCCTGGCACCAGGCTCAAGACCCTCTTCGCCGGCAAGCCGGCTGCTAACGTGAGCGGGCGCTGCGCCAGGCGTTGATCAGTTGTTCGAAGGTGCCCTGCACTTGCCGGATCAGGGTTTCGTCGTCGATCTCCCCCGCCAGCCACCCACGGCTCGGCTCCTGGAAAATCGTCCGGCCCACGGCAAAACCACGGCAGGTCTGGCTGTTGGCGGCTTGCCGGAAGCCCTCGGCCAGGCACTCGGCCGAGGCATTCAGGCCCAGCAGCACCACGCCACGACAGTACGGGTCACGCTCCTGGATCAGCTCGTCGAGCTTTTGCCACTCCTCGGCCGACTGCGCCTCGATCTTCCACCACGCCGGGTAGATACCCAGGTTGTACAGGCGCTTGAGGCTGCGGTAGAGCACTTCGGGATGGGCGCCGGGCAGGTCCTTGGGCGGGATGATTTCCAGCAGCAGCTCGTGGCCGCTGACCTGGGACGCCTGATACAGGCCGCGGATCTGTGCTTCCTGCTCCAGGCGCAGCAGGGGTTCATCGTCCGGGTGATATTGCACCAGGCACTTGATGATCTGCTCCTGGGGCCAGGCGATCAGGTTGCTGCCCACCGAGCGCCCATGCTCGAAGGCCAGCGGCCGCGAGCCCTGCACCTCCACCGGACGCGCCACCCACCAGCCGCGCCCGGTGGCGGCATTCAGCGCATCCTGGCCGAAGCGCTGGTCGGCCAGCAGGCCGACATCGGCCGCCACGCCCTGCTCGCGCAGCAGCTGCTCGACCCGCTCGACCGCCTGGATAAACAGCTGCTTGAGGACGCTGATGCGCGTCGGGTCCTGGCCGCCCTGTTGCGCCAGTTCCACCAGTTGCCCACGGTGATCGAAGGCAAAGACGAACAATTGCTTCCAGGCCTTGCGCGGCACGCTGACCTGATGCAGGCGCTGCAGGATCGGGTCCTGGTCGGGACGGGTAATGGGCACCGGGCTGCTGAACAGGTAGTCCAGTTCGGCGCGGGTCGGCATCGCCGGGGCACAAGCATGGCGCGACACCACCAGGCCGCCACAGGCGTTGGCCAACTGGCAGCAGCGCTCATCGCTGGCGTCTTCCAGCCAGCCACTGAGGAAGCCGGACATGAAGGCATCGCCGGCGCCCAGCACGTTGAGCACCTCCACCCGCACACCGGGATAGATCGCCCCGTCCTCTAGGCGCGGCGGAATCTCGCCGTGGATCACCGTGCACCCTTGCGGGCCGAGCTTGACCGCCAGGGTCGCGGCGCTCAAAGAGCGCACCGTGCGCAAGGCCGTCAGCAAGTCGTCGCTGCCACCGGCAATGAGGAATTCTTCTTCGGTGCCGACGATCAGGTCGAAACGCCCCAGGATGCTCTGCACATGCTGGCTGACCTGGTGATCGGCGACAAACCGGGTCTCACCGTCAGCCTTGCCCGCCAGGCCCCAGAGCACTGGCCGGTAGTCGATGTCCAGGACCCGCTTGACCCCGTGCTTTTGCGCGTAGTCCAGGGCCTGGAGGCTGGCCCGGTAGACGCCGTCGGTGGAGAAATGGGTGCCGGTGATCAGCAAGGCCTTGCTGGAGGCAATAAAGGCTTCGTCGATGTCTTCGGCGCGCAGCGCCATGTCCGCGCAGTTCTCGCGGTAGAACACCAGGGGGAAGGTTTCGCGGTCCTTGAGACCCAGCAGGACCATGGCGGTGAGGCGTTGCGGGTCGACCTGGATGGCACTGACGTCACAGCCTTCGCGTGCCAGGGACTCCACCAGGAAGCGCCCCATGTGATCGTCGCCGACCCGGCTCAACATCGCCGACTTGAGGCCCAGGCGCGCGGTGCCGAAGGCAATGTTCGCCGACGAGCCGCCGAGGTACTTGGCAAAACTGCTGACATCCTCCAGCCGCGCACCGACCTGCTGTGCATAGAGATCGACGCCCAGGCGTCCGAGGCAAATCAGATCCAATTGACGCCCACTGGCAAAACGAGTCTGGCCCATGCTGGCTCCTGTTATTTTTATCAGCCTGTGCTCGCCACCCTTGGCAGGCGCCGAACACTCTTGGTGGATGCAGACTAAAACGTCTCTCGGCGCCAATCAATATTTTTTCTATAAGTTTTTTACGTGGAATATTTTTTCCATTAAACTTGTTCTAGCCTGAGCCAGAGGTCATGCATCGTTTCAGCAAGGTGCCGGCCGGCATCAGCCCGAAGATTTTATGGGCCCCTACCCTGTAGACTGCCGGCTGCCCACCTATTGTCAGGGGACGGGGCCACAGGCCGTTCCCATAAGCACAAGCCAGAAGGATTTTCTATGTCCCGCACCGATCAGCCGGCCTTGTCCGAGAGCACGCCCGAGAGCGACCTCGTCAGCCCTCCGATCAATGCCGAACGCCTGCTGCAACTGATCACCGAGGAATACGAGAGCCTGCCGCGCCAGCTCAAGCGCATTGCCAGCTACATGAGCCAGCAGAGCGACCGGATCATGGTCGACCGCATCAGCGACATCGCGCGGGAATGCGAAGTGCATCCCTCGGCCATCGTGCGCTTCTCCCAGCGTTTCGGCTTCAGCGGCTTCAGTGAAATGCAGGCGCTGTTTCGCCAGGCCTACACCCACAAGGCCACGCCGGTACAGAACTACCAGCAGCGCATCCGCAGCATGATTGCCAACAAGTCGCAGAAGGCCAGCGGCGGTGACCTGGCTCGGGAATGCGTCAACGCCACCCTCTCGGGGATCGAGCGCCTGGGCCTGGAACTGGACGACACGGCCTTCGACAAGGCCGTGGACCTGGTGGTCAACGCCGACAACATCTACGTGGTCGGGGTGCGCCGCTCCTTCGCCGTGGCCGACTACCTGGTGTACAACCTGCAGCACACCAACAAGCGCATTCACCTGGTGTCGGGCCTGGGGGGCAGCTACCGCGAGCAGATGCGCAGCATCCGCCCCAACGACCTGGTGATCGCCATCAGCTTCACCCCCTATGGCAAAGAGACCCAGCACTGCCTGCGCATTGCCCAGCACAACCAGGCCCAGACCCTGATCATCACCGACAGCACCCTGTCGCCCCTGGCCAAGCGCGCCAACAGCGTGCTGCTGGTCAATGAAGGCAGCTCCTTCGCCTTCCGCTCACTGAGCGCCACCCTGTGCCTGTGCCAGGCACTGTTCATCGCCGTGGCCTACCGCCTGGAACTGAAGATGGACGAGATTCACGAACAGGCCGGCTTCGACGACTAGCCCGTCCGACAGGACGGGGCCTGCAGCGCCAGGCCCTTGCGCAGCAGTTCCTTGCGCAGGATCGGCCGGGCCAGGCAATGCACGCCGTCCAGGGCGCGGCACTCTAGCAGCCGCTCAAGCTTGCGGGCACTGCCCGGGCTGCCGGTCAGCAGGTAGCTTTTGCCCTCACTGAGGCTGATCAGGTTCAGCAGCCAGTCATCGCCCCACTGCCCCAGCACCTGCTCGATCAGGCTGCGCTGGCGCGCCAGCAGGTCCTCGCCATTCCACAGGGTCAGCTGGGCAAAGCGCCGCGGCAGGTTGCTGGACGCTTCGAGGACTTTCAAGTCCTTGAGCAGGGCCTGCGCCAGTTGCGCTTCGATCTGCTGCTGGCATTGCTGGAAATACTCGTCGGGCCACTGCGGCCCCAGGCCTGCATGGGCGGCCAGGGCAGCGTAGGCCTCGCGGTCCGCTGCGGTGCATCCCTGGTCGGTGAAGTTCAGGGTGTTGTCGAGAATCCCCGCCGCCAGCAGTTGCGCGCTGTCGCGGCTGATCCTGGGCAGCAGCCCGGAATCGCGCCAGCGCTCAAAAACCTGGGTGCAGGCGGCGCCGATCGGGCGGATATCCGCGTATTTGCCCAGGCGCTCGTCCCAGAAGGCCTCGAACCCGGGGTGATGGTCGATGACCTCGATCACCCGGGCGAGGTCCACCAGCGGGTCCAGGTGCAGGTGGTTGGAAATGTCCACCAGCACGAACTGATCGGCGCCCTCCGGGACGTGGCGGTCCAGGCCCTTGAGCTGCTGGCGGAAATGGGCCGGGATGCTCTCGTTCAGCGGTGCGCTGCTCAGGGCCCGGGCCGGGCGCCCGCTGAGGTTGAGCAGTTCGGCGTAGGCGATGCAACCGGCGTAGGCGTCGATATCCAGATAGGCCGCGCCGGCGGTGACAATGATCATGACGTCCGTGTAATCCACAAAGGCCGAAGGCCGGGGCGCCGAGGGTGCCCGAGCCACATGACAGGCAGATGACAGCCCAGGCTCAGCGCGCTTGCACTTGTTCTTGCTCTTGCCGCGCCGCGGCCACCAACAGCGCCGCCAGACGCCCACCGCTGAAGCGGATCTGCGCCAGGCTCAGGGCCGCGTAGCCGATGATCACCGCCGGCGCCCGGCGCACCTGCTGGCAATGTTCAATCACCCCTTGCAGCAGCAGGCCCTGCTCTGCCGCGCGCCGGCGAAAGCCCGCCTCGTCGCTACCCGGAGGCAACTCCAGGAGCAGATGCAGCCCGGCCTGCTGGCCACTGATGCGGTAACAGCCGGGCGCCTCCCGCGCGAGAATCGTCAGCAGCAGGTCGCGGCGCTCCTGATAAGCCTGACGCGCCGCCCGCAGGTTACGCAGAAAGGCGCCACTGGCGATGTAGTCGGCCAGGGCCAGCTGTTCGATCACCCCCACCGAGCGCCCGGTGTTCTGCAAGGTGGCCAGCAGCCTTGCACGCAGCGCCTCGGGCACCAGCATGAAGCCCACCCGCAAACCGGCGAACAGGGTCTTGTTGAAACTGCCGCAGTAGATCACCCGGTCGTCCCGGTCCAGCGACTTGAGGGCCGCCAGGGGCGCGCTCTGGTAGTTGAATTCGCTGTCGTAGTCGTCTTCCACCACCCAGGTGTCGCTGTGCCGGGCCCATTCCAGCAGCGCCAGACGCCGGGACACCGGCATGGTCATGCCCAGGGGCGCCTGATGGGCCGGGGTCACGTAGACCATGCGTGCATCGCGGTGGCCTTGCAGTTGCGCCACGTCGATGCCCTCCTCCTGCACCGGAATCGGCACCAGCCGCGCACCGGCCAGGGCAAACAGGCCCTGGGCCGAAAGGTAGCCGGGGTCTTCGATACAAACCTTGTCCCCTGCATTGAGCAGGCTGCGGGCCAGCAGGTCGAGGCCATGGCGGATGCCGGTGGTGATCATCACTTGCCCGGCATGGCAGGCGATGCCCCGGTGCTGCCCCAGGTACTCGGCGATCTGCTGGCGCAGCGCCGGCAGGCCGGCGGGGTCGGCATCGCACAGCGATTGCGCCGTGGCACTGCCCAGGGCTCGGGTCAGGGAACGGGTCCAGCGCTGCAGGGGAAACAGCGCCGGGTCGGCGAGTCGTGCCACAAAGGGCTGGCCGGCACGTACGCTCAGCGGCGGACACGAGGGCTCGTTGTCACGGCTGGCGGACGGTGCAACGCGTGCCGGCGCGCTCAGATACAGGTCCGGTACCACCGCGCAGACCCGGGTCCCGGAACCGCTGGCGCGACTCACATAGCCTTCGCTGCGCAGGCGGTCGAAGACCACTTCCAGGGTGCCCCGGGACAGGCCCCAGCGCTGGGCCAGGGTGCGGGTCGAAGGCAAGCGGCAGCCAGCAGGCAGGCGTTTTTCCAGGATCGCCTGGCGCAAGGCTGCGTAGGCGCTGTCCTGCTTGCCCAGGGTTTCATCCATGCGCTCCGGCAGGGGCAGGTCGAGGGGCACGGGGTGTTTTCCACGGCTCATAGTGGTCCAGTCGAATGGGCTCTAAACGGTGCTCGGCATTAAACCATAAAGACCTTAATTTCAGCGCCGTACCCACTTGCCCCGAGCCCGCCATGCCCCCGCTTGCCGACGCCCCGCCCCGCTCCATTGCTGTTACACGCCCCCTTGCTCCCTGGCTCTGGACCCTATTGCTGCTGGTGGTGGTCTGCCTGCCACGGATCAGCATCGACCTGTACCTGCCGGCGCTGCCGGCCATGGCCGACGACCTGATGGCCAGCGATGCCCAGCTGCAACTGACCCTGAGCCTGTACATGCTCGGCTATGCCCTGTCGATGCTGCTGGGCGGGCCGCTGTGCGACCGTTATGGCCGGCGCCCGGTACTGCTGGCGGGCACCGCGCTGTTCCTACTGGCCAGCCTGGCCTGCATGCTCGCCGCCAGCGTCGAGGTGCTGATGGTCGCCCGCCTGCTGCAAGCGTTGGGCGGTTGCTGCGGCACCCTGATCGGCCGGGTCATGGTCCGCGACCGCTGCGCCCCCGAAGAGCAGCCGCGCCTGCTCGGGCTGCTGTCCATGGGCATTGCCCTGTCGCCGATGCTGGCGCCGCCGCTGGGCAGCCTGATCGACCACCTGCTGGGCTGGCGCGGGCTGTTCCTGTGCCTGAGCCTGGTGGCCGCGGCGGCCTGGCTGCTGATGTACAAACGGCTTGCCGAAACCCGCCCGCCGCAGCTCTGCCCCGTGGCCGCCAGAAGCCTGCCTAGCCTGTACCTGCGCCTGCTGGGCGAGCGCTATTTCATGCGCTATTCCCTGGCCATCGGCTGCCTGTACTGCAGCTATTTCCCTTTCATCCTGCAATCGTCGGCGCTGTTGCAGCGCCAGCTGGGGCTGTCACCCACGGCCTACGCCCTGGTATTCGCCGCCACCGTGGCCGGCTACCTGCTGGGTTCGCGGCTGTTCCAGCGCCTGGGCGCGCGCCACAGCGCCGACCGCCTGATAGCCCGGGCCTGCCTGTTGAACCTGGCGGGCGCCGGCCTGTTGCTGCTCGCTCGCAGCCTGTGGCCCGACAGCCTGTGGGCGATCGTCCTGCCGATGCTGCCGCTGATGTTCTCGGTGGGCCTGGCGATACCCGCCTGCCAGTTGGCGATCCTGCAACCCTATGCGGCGGTGGCGGGCACCGCTTCGGGGCTGTTCTTCTTTATCCAGATGGCCCTGACCGCCGGCTGCGGCTTGCTTGCCAGCCTGCTGGCGAACCACCCGGCCGGCTCGCTGCAGGCCCTGACCGGCCTGTCCAGCCTCGCCCTGGGCCTGGTCTGGTGGTGCCTGCGACCACGGCAGCCCTAGCACCTGTGAGCACGCGACGCGCAACCTACCGGTCGCCGATTACCTGCCTGGCTGTAGCCGCTGCTGAGCCCGCGAAGCTGCGCAAAGGCCCGCAGGGCCTTGCCTGACGATCGCCCGCCAAACCCGCAGCGGCCTCAAGAGCGCCGCGGCCCTTCGTGCCGTTCGCAGCCTGCGGCAGCGGCTACACCAACCTCGGATCGACACCGGCCCTGTAGCCGCTGCCGAGCCCCGGCGAAGCTGCGCAAAGGCCCGCAGGGCCTTGCCTGACGATCTCCCGCCAAACCCGCAGCGGCCTCAAGAACGCTGCGGCCCTTCGTGCCGTTCGCAGCCTGCGGCAGCGGCTACACCAAACTCGGATCGGCACTGGCCCTGTAGCCGCTGCTGAGCCACGGCGAAGCTGCGCAAAGGTCCGCAGGACCTTGCTTGACGATCGCCCGCCAAACCCGCAGCGGCCTAAAGAACGCTGCGGCCCTTCGTGCCGTTCGCAGCCTGCGGCAGCGGCTACACCAACCCCCGATCGGCATTGGCCCTGTAGCCGCTGTTGAGCCACGGCGAAGCTGCGCAAAGGCCCGCAGGGCCTTGCCTGGCGATCCCCCGCCAAACCCGCAGCGGCCTAAAGAACGCTGCGGCCCTTCGTGCCGTTCGCAGCCTGCGGCAGCGGCTACACCAACCTCGGATCGGCACTGGCCCTGTAGCCGCTGCTGAGCCATGACAAGGAGCTGTGCAAGGCCGATTCAATGCCGCTACATTAACCGCGCCTTCCCCATCCGTTGCGCCGTTCAAGACAAGGAAATACGCGATGAAACTCATTGGAATGCTCGATTCACCCTATGTGCGCCGCGTCGCCATCAGCCTCAAATGCATGGACCTGCCCTTCGAGCATCATTCGCTCTCGGTGTTCAGCACCTTCGAGCAGTTCAAGGCCATCAACTCGGTGGTCAAGGCACCAACCCTGGTCTGCGACGGGGGTGAGGTGCTGATGGATTCGAGCCTGATCCTCGATTACCTGGAAAGCCTGGCCGGCCCGCAAAGGAGCCTGATGCCCCTGGCCCTGTCAGCGCGTTTGCATGAGTTGCGGTTGATCGGCCTGGCCCTGGCGGCCTGTGAGAAGTCGGTGCAGATTGTCTACGAACGAAAGCTGCGTCCGGCGGAGAAACAGCACGGCCCCTGGCTGGAGCGGATCGGCGGCCAATTGCAGGCCGCCTATACCGAGTTGGAACAGGAACTGCAGAAACAGCCCTTGCCCCAGGACGGCGCCCTGAGCCAGGCCGGGATCAGCCT
This sequence comes from Pseudomonas protegens, assembly GCF_003363755.1. Classification (GTDB taxonomy): domain Bacteria; phylum Pseudomonadota; class Gammaproteobacteria; order Pseudomonadales; family Pseudomonadaceae; genus Aquipseudomonas; species Aquipseudomonas danubii. The sequence continues at coordinate 6,365,743 of NZ_CP031396.1, read as the reverse complement.
GGCGGTGGCCTGGAGTTTCAGCCAGATGATGCTGGCGGACCTGTTCGGTCCCGAGCAATTCCCGGCGGTGCGCGGTTTTGCCGAATACGCCGAACAGCTGCCGGTGTTCCTCGACACCCCCGCCACCTGACCCACACAGCGCCATCACCGTAGCCGGCTTGCTGGCGAAGAGCCCCCTGAGCCATGCAGCGCTCTTGGAAACGCTTTCGCTGGCAAGCCAGCTCCTACGCAAGTCCAACAGATCTTCGTGGGGATCTGTCAGGCCGGTTCGGGCTGTTTCTTTACCGGGGCGGTGGCGAAACGCCGGGCCAGGAACGGGGTGATGTCCAGCGGCAGGGCTTCGTCGTTCACCAGTTTGTCCAGCAGTACGCCGGTGATGGCCGAGGTCAGGATGCCGGTGCGGAAGTGCCCGCAGGCATTGAGGTAACCCTCGACCCCGTCCATCGGCCCAAGAATCGGCAACTCGTCCGGCGAGCCCGGGCGCAGGCCGGCCCAGCAGCGCTTGAGGTTGACCTGGGCCAGCTCGGGAATGCAGCGCACCGCCCCCTGCACCAGACCGTTGATTTCCGGGTAGGTGGTGCTGACGTCGAAGCCCTTGTCCTCGGTGGTGCTGCCAATCAGGATCTCGCCGTTGTCCTTCTGCGCCATGTAGCAGTCGCTGGTGGTCAGGCAACCATTGAGCAGCTTGGGCATGCGCTCGGTGAGGAGGATCTGCCCCTTCACCGGCTTGACCGGAATCTCCACCCCAGTGGCCTGCAGGCTCAGCTCGGCGGCCCAGGCACCGGCGGCATTGATCAGGGTCGAGCAATGGAACAGCCCGGCCTCGGCGGTCTGTACTCCACTGACCCGGTTGCCCTGATGCAGGACCCCGGTGACGTTGGTGTTGAAGTACACATCCACGCCGTTCTGCCGTGCGCCTTCGGTGTAGGCATCAGTCAGGCGGAAGGGGTTGACCTGGTGGTCGCAGAGGAACTCCAGGGCGCCCTGGGCTTCGTGGCTGACCTTCGGCTCGGCGGCGCGCAGGGCCGCCTGGTCGAGCCAGCGCACTTGATCGGACAGGTGCGGGATGCAACCGACAATGTGTTCGGCGTACAGGCGGTCCTCGTCGTCATAAATGACGAACTTGAGGCCGGTCTGTTCGAACTTGAAGTCCATGCCGTGCAGGCCGATCAGTTCGCGGTGCAGGCGCGGGTACAGCTCGTTGGACTGCAGGGCGAAGTCGAAGAACGACTGCGGCAGGATGTGCGGGGTGCTGGAGTCCACCACCACCGCCGAACCCTGGGCCTCGCGCTTGCGGTTGGCCGACATCATGCGAAAGAAGATCACTCCGCAGCCCAGGCCCACCGACTCACCGATGGCCCACAGGCCGCCGGCCGAAGCCCGGCTGGCGTTGCCCGGACGCTTGGCGTCGATCAGCGCCACTCTGAGGTCTTTGCGCTTGGACAACTGATAGGCGCAGGACGCCCCGATCACGCCGCCACCGGCAATCACCACGTCGTAATACTTACTCATGTCCGGGGACCTCCTGGTCTGGGGCTGCAAAGGCGGAAAACGGAATCGGGTCCAACGGGAAGCGCGGGCGAATCCAGCCCACATCCTTGCGTCCGGTGGCCTGGCGCAGGCGGTCGCTGCAATAGCCGACGCACATCCGCCCCTGGCAGTCGCCCATGCTCACCCGGGTGCGCATTTTCAGGCTGGCCATGTCCTGCACGCCCTGGCTCAGGGCGCGCTCGATATCGTTGCGGGTGGTGTGTTCACAACGGCAAATCACCGTGTCGCCCTTGGGCAGGTCTATCTGCCCGGTGCCACGTGCGGTATAGCGGTCCACCGCGCCGCGAAAGCGCAGGATCGAGGCCAGTTTGCGCTCGTAGCCCTGGCGCCGTTGCAAGGCCGCCTCGTTGCTCAGCACATCGCGCTGCATGAGGATCGACAGCGCCGCGATGCGGCCGGTGAGCATCGCCGCTTCACCACCGCGAATCCCACCCATGTCGCCGGCCAAGTGGATGTGCGGCTCGCTGCTCTGCTGCCAGGCGTTGGCGTTGGCCCGCAGATAGCCGTCATCGCTGAAGCCGTGATCCAGGCCCATCTGCTGGCTCAGTTGGGTGCGGGGAATGAAGCCGTAACCTACCGCCAGGGTCTGGGCGGCGATGCGCTCGGCCTTGGCCATGTCCGGCTGCCAGTCGGCGGAATACGGGGCAACCGTGACCACGCTCAAGGCGTCCTGGCCCTGGGCCTCGACCACGCCCCAGCCATAGCGCAGGGGGATGCTGTGCAGCTTGAGGTAGGCCAGCATGCTCAGGCCGTCGAGAAACAGTTGGGGCTTGTTCAGCAGGGCCAGGCTCTGCTTGGCGATCTTGCTCAAGGCACTGGCCTCGTAGACCCCGGCCACCCGCACGCCCGAGGCGTGCAACTGGCACGCCACCAGTGGCAGCAAGGGCCCGGTGCCGGCGATCACCACAGGACCTTGCGGCTTGACCACGCCGCTCTTGATCTGCAGTTGCAGACCACCGAGCAACTTGACCCCCGGCAGCGTCCAGCCGGGAAACGGTACGCTGCGTTCATGGCAGCCGGCCGCCAGCAACAATTGCCCATAGGCCACCCGCTGCACCTGCTCGTCGGCATCCAGCAGCATCAGGCTGTCAAGGCCCTCGGCACCGATCACCCGGTGGTTGAGGCGCACCTCGATCATCTGCTCGTGATCGGAAAATTCGCCGTGCAGCTTGGCCAGCGTCTCGCAGTAGCGCGGCCCCAGGTAATCCAGTTGCACGCCATCGCGCAGCGGGCCGCGAAAGACCACGCCCCCCAGGCGCGAGGCTTCTTCGATCAGGGTGCTGCGCACGCCGTGCTTGGCCAGTTCGATAGCCGCCGCCATGCCCGCCGGCCCTCCGCCGACAATCACCGGGTTCAGGCTCATACCGTGGGCTCCGTCTCGCTGATGCGGTTGCTCAGGGTCTGCACCTGCATGCCCGGCTTGACCAGGGTCTGGCAGGCGCGGCGCTTGTGGCGGCCGTCGATCTGCACCAGGCAGCAATGGCACACACCCATGCCGCAGTAGGCACCGACCAACTGTCCGTGGTCATTGCGCGCCACCTGGCGCAGGCCGGTGGCCTGGATCACGCTGAGAACTGTTTCACCCAGGGCGGCAGTGACCGGCTGGCCGTTGAGACTGATGGTCATGTCCGCATGCTGCAGCGGCTGAATATCAAAATTGCGGTCTATCTGACGCATTGCGGTTCATCCGTGAGAAGTGAGTGGGGTTACCGGCGTCCTGCCACCCGCAGTCCTGGGGCAAGGACGTGGTAACACCGCGGTTCCGAAAACTCTGTCAGAACCGAGCGCGGGCCAATCTAGTGCTTTTGTCCGACAGAAATATTGATCTGGGCCAAGCAAAAGGCCGGAGTGCACCCAAGCAGTGCATCCCCCCTTCTCAAACTTGCGACACGGGCCACAAAAAAGCCGCTGCTGGCAGAAGCCGGCAGCGGCGCATGGACAACGGGTAACCCGTTTCGGGAGGCTGCTTAGTGCATGAAAATGGCGATCAGGATAATCACCGGGATCGGCACACCGAGGAACCACAACAGTAATGAGCGCATGGGAATTCTCTTGGGTCAGTGAACGGGAGTCGGGGCCACGGTGCGCGGCTGGACGTCGGTTTCAAACCAGACCACGGCATCCCGGCGACGGCCACCGAAGGTCGCCGCCAGGCTGGCGAAGAAAGCCCCGCACAGCAGCGCGATGAACATCCACAAAGACGACCAGGCGGCCACCTTGGCGGCGCTGTCGGCGGCTTCCCTGGCAGCTTGCTTGGCTTCATGCAGCGCTTGCTGGGTCTTGGCGAACACCTCGTCCACCCGGCGCTCGGCTTCGGCCTGGCTGAGGTTGGTGCGCTGGGCCACCAGTTGCGCCAGGTAGCGGCGATCCTCAGACGAGAGCTGACCGTCGTTGCTCAAGGTACGCACGAAGATCCGCGACACCGTGCCCCGCGCCGCGTCATCGCTGACCGCTACCGGACGATCATCGCGAAACAGGCTGTCGACGAAATAGCCGTAATCGTCTTGGGAGCCCTGGGCCGCCGCATGACCGGCCACTTGGGTCGCGGCGCTGGCGGCACCGGAAACGACCTGGGCACCAGCCTGCACACCGCCGCTGATGACGCTCGTCACCGAGCCCACCACCAGGGTCGCGGTCACCAGGGTCGCCACGGCCCAGGCCAGGAAGCCGTGGGCCGTGTCCCGGAAGTACACTTCATCGCCGTGCAGATTGGCCCACTTCACCCGCAGGCGCCCGGCCAGGTAACCCCCCAGCACGGCAGCGAGAATCTGCGTCAGGGCCAGCCAGACAATGCTGGAGATACCCAGGCCCTTGGCACTGATGCCGCTGCCGGCCCAGGGCGAAACCGCGGAAAAGCCCAGGCCGAAGCCCAGCAGTAAAAGGATCAGGGACAAGGCTGCGGCCGCCGCGGCGCCGGCGAAGATCGCCGCCCAGGACACCCCCGAGTAATGACTCGAGGCGTCCGCAGTGGCGAGCTGGTGTTCAGAGGGTCTGTTCATTGTTGTTCTGCTCCAGGCATGAAAAAGGCTGTTGCACGTCTCCAGGGGACAAGTGCAGTCAGCGTGCCAGTTGCACGAACTTTATAACTCAATGCATTTCAATGACTTGCGATCAGCTCCCGCGCCAGGGTCGTGCAATTTACCGGCCTGGGAGTTTTGTGGCGGGCGTTCTGCACGGCCCCCACCTCAAGCACGCTTGCTCAGGTAAAGCTCCCGGCCCCGGGTGTAGCACCAGTGTACCAGCAGCCCAAGGACCCACAGCGCCAGCAGCAGGTTGCCCACCAGGGTCAATTGCGCGATGCCCTGCCCCCACAGCATAAAGAGCGGCAATGCCAGCCAGGCTGAACGGCGAAAGTCCAGCAGGCGCATGATGCCCGGCACGATCACCGCCATCAGGGCAATGACCAGCACGTCCAGGCCACGATACCCCAGCATCCAGCGCGCATAGTGGGGATCGGCGGCATAAGCCTCCAGGTAGCCTGGCAGGCGCAACGCCAGATCCACGGCCAGACTCAACAGCAGAGCAGCCACCACCAGCCACAGCAGCCCCTTGAAACGTGATGCGTATTTCATTGCATGACACCTTGATACAGAGAAGCTCAGTCGGGGCTTCAACGCCGCTTGTAGCTTTTATTGCCACTGGGGGTCAGGCAGTAGACCCCGCCCCGCGGGCCAGTGCAGAAACTGCCGCTGCCGCAGGTACAACCCTGAGCGTCGCGCAGCAGTGGCTCGGCACGAGAGGTGGAGGAACGCTGACCGAACATCAGCGCGCAGTTCTTCTTCGAGGCGCTGATGGAGCCGTCGTTGCACAGGAAGAGTTCGCCGTCACAACGGGCGATGCCGCCTTTCTTTCCAGAACAGGGCTGATTGGCCGCCTGGGCCGCCGCGCTGCACAGCAGCATCAGGCACACCGCGAAAAAGGGCTTCCAGCCGACCCGGGTCAGGGCACTCATGGTGACGCCTCCTGGCAAAAAACTGGCCGGATGATATCAAGCTTCAACGCCCCTGACTTGGACTGTCCGGACCAGACCACAAGCCAGATGAAAGTTTATTTAGAATCCCGGCCCTGGTTTCTTGGCAAAATGCCCGCCTGTGTCACGAACCGCCAAGCAGGTAACGCCTATGACCCGCATTCTGACCATCGAAGACGACGCCGTGACGGCCCGGGAGATCGTCGCCGAACTGAGCAGCCACGGCCTCGACGTGGACTGGGTGGACAATGGCCGTGAAGGCCTGGTACGCGCCGTGAGCGGCGACTACGACCTGATCACCCTGGACCGCATGCTGCCGGAGCTGGACGGCCTGGCCATCGTCACCACCCTGCGCACCATTGGTGTGTCGACGCCGATCCTGATGATCAGCGCCCTCTCCGATGTCGACGAACGGGTGCGCGGCCTGCGGGCCGGCGGCGACGACTACCTGACCAAGCCCTTCGCCTCCGACGAGATGGCGGCCCGGGTCGAGGTGCTGCTGCGGCGCAAGAACACGGTCAAGGATTTCGCCACCAGCCTGCGGGTGGCCGACCTGGAGCTGAACCTGATCAGCCGCGAGGCGACCCGCGCCGACCAGTTGCTGAGCCTGCTGCCCACCGAATACAAGCTGCTGGAATTCCTCATGCGCAACACCGGGCAGATCCTCTCGCGGATGATGATCTTCGAAGAGGTCTGGGGTTATCACTTCGACCCGGGAACCAACCTGATCGACGTGCACATCGGCCGCCTGCGCAAGAAGATCGACCCGCCTGGCATGACCCCGTTGATCCGCACCGTGCGAGGCTCGGGCTATGTCATTGCTGAACCCCTCTAAAGGCTGGCGCTCCTCCAGCAGTCGCCTGCTGGCGCTGTACAGCACGCTGTTCGTGGCCTGGAGCTGCATCCTCATGGGGGTGCTGTACTACGAAGTCTCCACCTACCTGGACAGCCTGGCCAAGCACTCGCTGATGCAGCGCCAGCACCTGTTCGCCCGCTTCGAAGGCGAGCAGTTGGTGGAGGCCCTGGCCACCAGCATGACCTTCGACATGCGCGCCATCGACGCCTACGGCCTGTTCGACGAGCAGCGCCGGCCCTTGAGCGGGCCGATCCGGCAGATCCCCGAGGACCTGCCCCTGGACGGCCAGATCCACGAGCTGAAGAGCTGCATCGACTCCGACGACACGAGCCTGCCCCGGGACAGCTGCGACGCCGTGGCCACCCACACCCGGGACGGCCGCTGGCTGGTGCTGGTGCGCGACAACGGCTCGCTGTTCGCGGTGACCCGGATCATTCTCCACGCGCTGCTGTGGGGGATTTCCCTGACCATCATTCCCGGGGTCGCCGGCTGGCATCTGCTGCGCCGCCGGCCGCTGCGGCGCATCCGCCAGATCCAGGCCAGCGCCGAAGCCATCGTCGCCGGCGACCTGACCCGGCGCCTGCCGCTGTCGGACCGGCGTGACGAGCTGGACATGCTGGCGGCCATCGTCAACGCCATGCTCGAACGCATCGAGCGGCTGATGCACGAGGTCAAGGGCGTGTGCGACAACATCGCCCACGACCTGCGTACCCCGCTGACCCGCCTGCGGGCCCAGCTCTATCGTCTGCAGCAACAGGCCGAGGAAGGTTCGCCCCAGGCCCTGCAGATGGACCAGCTGCTGGCCGAGGCCGACACCTTGATGGCGCGCTTTCGCGGATTGCTGCGCATCTCCGAACTGGAGGACCAGCAACGGCGCTCGGGCTTCCTCGAACTCGATCCGCTGCCGCTGCTTCAGGAGCTGTACGACTTCTACCTGCCCCTGGCCGAAGAAGGCCGCCTGACCCTGCAGCTCGACGTGCCGGCCAGCCTGCCCCGGCTGATCGGCGACCGCGCCCTGCTGTTCGAGGCCCTGGCCAACCTGCTGAGCAACTCGATCAAGTTCACCCCGCCGGGCGGCGAAGTGATACTGCGCGGCCTCGACGACGGCGGCAGCCCGCGCCTGGAAGTGCTGGACTCAGGCCCCGGCATTCCCCCGGCGGAACGGGCGGCGGTGTTCCGGCGCTTCTACCGGGTCGACGAAAGCAACGCCCAGGGCGGCTTTGGCCTGGGCCTGTCGATCGTTGCGGCGATTGTCAGCCTGCACGGCTTCAAGCTCGAAGTGGGCAGCAGCGAACGCGGCGGCGCGCGCCTGAGCCTGGATTGCCGGCCAAGCCTGATCGCCGACCACTGACCCGCCCCATCCCTGTAGCCGCTGCTGAGCCCGCGAAGCTGCGAAAAGGTCCGCAGGACCTTGCCTGGCGATTTCCCGACGAACCTCTAGCGGGCTTCAAATCGCCGCGTCTCCTGCGACGCAGTGCTACCCAAAGCGTTCGCAGCCTTCGGCAGCGGCTACAGGTGGCCCAGGGAGTTGCTGTCCAGCTCGTAGAGCAACTCGTCGATGAGCCGCAATACTTCGGCCTCGCTCTGCAGGGACTTGATGCGCAATCCGCTGACCACCAGATCGACCCGGCCGCTGTCGGGCTCGAACACCCGCAGGGTCAGGGTGCCGTCGCCGGCATGGCTGAAACTGCAGGCCAGGGGCGCCAGGCGCTGTTCGATACAGGCGCGCCATTGGGCCTGGGTGAGCACCGCCGGTGCCTGATCGGTCACGGTGCCCTTGCTCTGTTCATCACCCATGCGGGCTGTCCTTGTGCTGTGGTTGTGCTCTGCCACAGCCCCATTGACCGGACCTGTGGCGGCTCCAAGGGTAGAAAACACCCACCACGCAAAGAAGGCGCATTTGCACGGGTTGCCCTGGTGCATATGCACCAGTTCAGCGTCCCCGACTGCCGACCGTGCCGACGAACAGCCCGCGCTCCCGGGCCCAGACGATGGCTTCGCCCCGGCTGTGCACCCCGAGCTTGGAATACAGGGTGGCGACATGGTTGCGCACGGTGTTGGGCGCCAGCTTCAACTGGGCGGCAATCTCTTTGTCTGCCAATCCCTGATAGATCAACCCCAGCACTTCCCGCTCGCGGGCCGTCAGGTCGGCAGAGGACACCCCAGGCGTGTCCCGGGCCTTGGGGCTTCTCACGTTGGCCAGCTTTTCGATCAGGGTTCGGCTGAACCAGGAGGCGTCGCGCATCACTTCCTCGATGGCGCCCACCAGCTCCAGTTCGGAGCGCTTGCGCTCGGTGATGTCCATCAGCACCAGCAGGTAACAGGGGCTGTCCTGGATGAGCACAGTGTCGGCGTAGGCCACGCAATCGATCAGCCCGGCGTTCTTCTGGCGCACCTTGAGGTCCAGGCCATCGACGTTGCCGGCCTTCTCCAGTTGACTGAACAGTTGGCTGGCCGCCGCGGCTTCGGCGATGAAGCCGATGGCCTCGACGTTCTTGCCCAGCAGTTCTTCGCTGCTGTAGCCGCAGGTATTGAGAAAGGCCTCGTTGACATCGACGATCTGCTGCTCGGCGCTGCACACCAGGGTCGGCACCGGGGTCAGGCGAAACGACTTGGCAAAACGCTCCTCGCTCTGGCGCAGGGCAATCTCGATCCTGCGCCGCGGCTCCAGGTCCATGAAGGAAAACAGCATGCAGTCCTCGTCGTTGATGTCCAGGGGCTGGCCGGCGACGATCACCAGCTTGCTGCCGCCGTCGGGCAGGCGCAGCTCGGCCTGCATCTGCGGGATGGTCGCGCCCTGGCCCAGGCGCTCGATGGCCAGGTCCTTGTGCTCGGCGTCCTCCAGCACATCCAGCTCGTACACCGAACGGCCGATCACCTGGTCCCGGGCATAGCCGGTCATTTCCAGGAAGCCCTGGTTGACCTTGATGTAGCGCAAGTCGCTGAGGCGGCAGATCACCGCTGGCGCCGGGTTGGCGTTGAAGGTCTTCTCGAAGCGCTGCTCGGCGCCGGCCCAATCGCTGGCATCGCTGAGGATCAGCACCAGGGATTCCGGCGCGCCGCTGCGATCGGTGAGGATCATGCTGCGCACCCGGTGCACCCAGTGCCGGGGTTCGCCGTCGATCTCGGCCTGTACCTCGACCACCACGTCGCTGAAGGTTTCCCCGGCGGCCACCCGATTGATGGGATAGGCCTCCAGGGCCAGGGGGTGATTGTTGCGATAGCGCAAGGCATAGCGCCGGGCGTACTCACGGACATTGGCCCCCAGCTCGCCGACCTCGCTCACTCCATGCATGGCCAGCGCCGCTTCATTGGCCCAGAGCAGGCTGCGGGCCTTGTCGGTCTCGATCAGGATCACCCCGTCGGACAGACCGGCGATGATCTGCTGCAACTGGCGGCGATTGGTTTCGGTAGCAAGTACGGCCTGGCTCATAGCATCTCCAGTCAGAACCGGCGCCACAGCGGACAGGCTGCGCGCCGCAAAAAAGGGGCTGAACACTACGACCACGGCCGCTCGCCATCGTGCCCTGCACCTGCGCCGCTGCGCACTGGAGCCACCTCGCGCCAAGGGTTAAGCTGCTGCGCCTGGTCCGACCGCCCTCAAGGAGTGAAGCATGATCACCATCCGTGAAGCCGACAGCCGCGATATCGATGCCCTGCAGGCCATAGGCTGCGCCACCTACCGCGAACACTTCGCGGCGATCTGGACGACTGACGGCATGCAGCAGTTTCTCGACCAGGACTTCTCCCCCGCCAACCTCGAAGCGTCCGTAGCGGCCCGGGACCGGCACCTGTGGTTACTGGCCCTGGACCCGCAGCACCAACCCATCGGCTTTGCCAAGCTCAACTGGGCCCGCCCGACGCCGGGCAGCGGCCGGCTCGGGGCCGAACTGCAGAAGATCTACCTGCTCAAGTCCCAGGCCGGCCAGGGCCATGGCCGGCGCCTGCTCGAACACGTGTTGCAACGGGCCAGCGCCGCCGGGGAATCCTGCCTGTGGCTGGACGTGCTCAAGAGCAACAGCGGCGCCCGGCGCTTTTATGAAAGCGCCGGGCTGCGGCAGATCGGTGAAGTGCCCTTCAGCACCGACCTGGAACAGATCGGCATGTGGGTGATGGCCTGCGACCTGCCGCTGGCCCGGCCACCGGCCGAGGCTTGAACCCGGCTGCGGCCGTCCGCCCGGCGGCTACAGGCCCAGGGCCTTGAGGCGCCGGTACAGGGTTCGTTCGCTCAGGCCCAGGGTCTTGGCCAGTTCGCTGCGCGAGCCGTCGAAGACTTCCAGGGCATGGGCCAGCTGTTCCAGGTCCTTGCCGGCGCGACGGCGGGTCACCGGGACCGGTGCCTGTGGGCTGCGCAGTTCTGCCGGCAGGTCCTGCGGGCGGATCACCCCGTCATCACTGAACAACCGCGCCCGTTCGAGGATGTTGCGCAGCTCGCGGATATTGCCCGGGTAGGTGTACAGCCGCAGTTGTTCCAGGGCCTGGGGATCGACCCGCGGCACCACACCGGGATCGAGGCGGCGCAGCAGGCTGTCGATCAGCAGCGGCAGGTCGTCGCTGCGTTCGCGCAGGGCCGGCAGGCGGATCGGGAAGGCGCTGATGCGGTAGTACAGGTCCTGGCGAAAGGTGCCAGCGGCGACCATTTCCTTGAGCGGCTTGTGGGTCGCCGCCACCAGGCGAAAATCCGAGTGCACGGTGCGCAGGCTGCCCACCGGACGGAAGCTGCCGGACTCGATCAGGCGCAGCAGCTTGACCTGCATGGCCAGGGGCACCTCGCCGATTTCGTCGAGAAACAGGGTGCCGCCGTGGGCCGCTTCCGCCAGGCCGATCTTGCGTTGCAGGGCGCCGGTAAAGGCGCCCTTTTCATAGCCGAACAGTTCGCTTTCCAGCAGGGTTTCGGTGAGCCCGGTGCAGTCCACCACCACCAGCGGCCCACTGGCCCGGGGGCTGCCATCGTGCAGGGCACGGGCAAAGAGTTCCTTGCCGGTGCCGGACTCACCCTGCAGCAGCACCGGAATCGGCGCCGGAGCTGCCCGCTGCAGGGCGCTCAGCGCTTCGTTGAAGGCTGGCGAGCGCCCCACCAGGCCCTTCTGCTGGGGCTGCACCGACGCCACCGCCACTGAGCTCAGGCGTTCGACATAGGCCACCACGGTGCCGGCCTCGCCAATGATCGGCCGCAGCTCCACATCCACATGCTCGGGGCCGCGAGGTGTGTGATGAATGTGCAGCATGCGCTCCGGCACCCGGCTGTCATGGGCCTTGCGCATCGGGCAATGCTCCCCGGCCTGGTCGCAGGGCACGGCGAACTGGTGAGACACGCGATAGCACTTGGCGCCCACATGGGGCTTGCCGGCCACGCCGAACTGGCGCTGGTAGGCGGTGTTGGCGGCGATGATGTTGTAGTCGGTGTCGAGCACGATGGTCGGTTGCGGGTCGTGTTCGAGGTAGGACACCAGGGCAGACATGGACGGCTGGGCACGGTCGGTGGCGATCAGGGACATGGGGCAACTCCGAGGCAGTGGCGGCAGCTTAAAGCACGCCGCGGCCTTCTGCCATTTTCTGCCACAAACTGCCATGTCACTGCCAAATGACGCTGGCAGTCGCCTCGAAAAACGCCTGATGGCAGCCCCTGCGGCCTTCTACTTCAATGAACAGGTGGCCAATCCGGGTGTTTGAGGTTGGCACGTTTATTGACAGTCCAAGGGACGAGCGACAGCGCAGACTGCCCTCACCTTCATTGCCTGGAGTGCCCCATGATCATCAGCGACACGCTGCGTGTAGAAGCCTTTTTCGACCCTCACACCTGGACCATCAGCTACCTGGTGATGGACCAGGCCAGCCGCCGCTGCGCGCTGATCGACAGCGTGCTGGACTATGACCCGAAATCCGGCCGCACCCGCACCGAGTCCGCCGACCGCCTGATCGCCCGGGTGCGCGAGCTGGAGGCCCGGGTCGACTGGATTCTGGAAACCCACGTGCACGCCGACCACCTGTCCGCTGCCGCCTACCTCAAGGACCAGCTGGGGGCCCAAGTGGCCATCGGCAATCAGATCACCCGGGTGCAGAAAGTCTTCGGTGCGCTGTTCAACGAAGCCCCGGCCTTTGCCCGGGATGGCAGCCAGTTCGACGTGCTGCTGGAAGACGGCGCCGAGTTCGCCATCGGCGGCCTCAGCGCCCGGGCCCTGCATACCCCGGGGCATACCCCGGCCTGCATGACCTACCTGGTGCAAGTGGGCAATGAGTGCGTGGCCTTTGTCGGCGACACCCTGTTCATGCCCGACTACGGCACCGCCCGCTGCGACTTCCCCGGGGCCGATGCGCGGACCCTGTACCGCTCCATCGGCAAGATCCTCGCCCTGCCCCCGCAAACCCGGCTGTTCATGTGCCACGACTACCTGCCCAACGGTCGCGAACTGCAATACATGACCACCGTTGCCGAGCAACGCGCCAACAACATTCACATCCATCAGGGCGTCGACGAAGACAGCTTCGTGAAGATGCGTGAAGCCCGCGACGCAACCCTAGACATGCCGGTGCTGATCCTGCCTTCGGTGCAGGTCAACATGCGCAGCGGGCACTTCCCCGAGCCCGAAGACAACGGCGTGAGCTACCTGAAGATTCCCCTGAACACCCTATAACGACTACCGACTCCACACGGAGAACTTGCCATGCGTCCCTTCAACCCGGCCCTGCGCGCCGTCGACGGCAGCCATCAGGTGCTGATCGTCGGTGGCGGTGCCGCTGGCATTGCCGTCGCCGCCAGCCTCATGTCCCGCGATCCACACCTGGACGTGGCGATCATCGACCCGGCCAGCAGCCACTACTACCAACCCGGTTGGACCCTGGTGGGCGCCGGGGTGTTCAGCGCCCAGTCCACCGAACGCAGCATGGCCGCGCTGATGCCCAAGGGCGTCAAGTGGCTGCAGCACGCCGTCAGCCTGTTCGAACCCGACAACAATGCCCTGGTGCTGGACGACGGCCGCGTGCTGGGCTACGACCAACTGGTGGTGTGCCCCGGGCTCAAGCTCGACTGGGCGGCCATCGACGGCCTGCCCCAGGCCCTGGGCAACCACGGCGTGACCTCCAACTACCGCTACGACCTGGCGCCCTACACCTGGCAACAGGTGCAGCAGCTGCAACAGGGCGAGGCGCTGTTCAGCCAGCCGCCAATGCCGATCAAGTGCGCCGGGGCGCCGCAGAAAGCCCTGTACCTGTCCTGCGACCACTGGCGGCGCAACGGCCGCCTGGGGTCGATCAAACCGCGCTTCCTGAATGCCGGCGGCGTGCTGTTCGGCGTGGCGGACTATGTGCCGGCGCTGATGGAATACGTGAAGAAGTACGGCATCGAACTGGATTTCGGCCACAACCTGGTGGCGGTGAACGGCCCGGCCCAGCGCGCAACCTTCGTGCGCACCCTGGCCGACGGCCGCCAGGAAACCCTGGAGCGCGCCTTCGACCTGCTGCACGTGGTGCCGCCACAATGCGCCCCGGACTTTATCCGCCAAAGCCCCCTGGCCGACGCCGCTGGCTGGGTCGATGTCGATCCCCATAGCCTGCGCCACAAGCGCTTCATCAATGTCCACGGCCTGGGCGATGCCACCAACACCAGCAATGCCAAGACCGCCGCGGCGGCACGCAAGCAGGCGCCGGTGGTGGCCAACAATGTACTGGTGGCCCTCAAGCGCCTGACCCGGCTGGCCGAGTACGACGGCTACGGCTCCTGCCCGCTGACCGTGGAACGGGGCAAGATCGTCCTCGCCGAATTCACTTACGGCGGCAAGCTGGCGCCGAGCTTCCCGCGCTGGCTGCTGGACGGCCGCCAACCGACCCGTCGCGCCTGGTGGCTGAAGGAACGAATCCTGCCGCCGCTGTACTGGCGCGGCATGCTCAAGGGCCATGAATGGCTGGCACAACCGACCCTGGCCACGGACACCCCGAAGACATGAGTGAACACAGTCTTTTGGGCGCTGGGCTGGGGGCGGTCATTGGCGCGATCCTGGCGCTGACCGGAGCCGGCGGCGGCATCCTCGCGGTGCCATTGCTGGTGTTCGGCCTGGGTTTGAGCATGGTCGAGGCCGCCCCTATCGGCCTGCTGGCGGTGGGCTTGGCCGCCAGCGTTGGCGCGGTGCTGGGCCTGCGCCAGGGCATCGTGCGCTACCGTGCGGCGGGGTTTGTCGCCAGCATCGGTATTCTCATGGCGCCGCTGGGGCTGTGGCTGGCCCACCGCCTGCCCAACCTGCCCCTGGCCCTGCTGTTTTCCCTGGTGCTGCTGTACGCCTGCGGACGCATCCTGCGCAAGGCCAGCCTGGAATTGAAACAGGGCCGGGCGGCGGCGCGTCCGGCGTTCCTGCCCTGCGTGCTCAACCCGGCCCAGGGCCGTTTGCGCTGGACCCTGCCCTGCGCCCGGGCACTGACCTTCACCGGCATGCTCTCGGGCCTGCTGTCGGGGTTGCTCGGTGTCGGCGGCGGCTTCGTGATCATCCCGGCCCTGAGCCGCTACACCAACCTGGACAGCAAGAGCATCGTCGCCACCTCTTTGGCGGTGATTGCCCTGGTGTCCCTGGGCAGCGTGGTGACCGCCAGCCTCAGCGGCGTGATGCACTGGGCCGTGGGTGCGCCCTTTGCCCTGGGCGCGGTGGTGGGGCTGGTACTGGGACGACAAGTGGCCAGCCACCTGGCCGGCCCGCGCCTGCAACAACTGTTTGCCATCACCGGCATGCTGGCAGCGCTGCTGCTGGCGGGCGGGGCCCTGGGTTGGCTGTCCCATTGAGGCCCTTTCGCCGGCAAGCCGGCTCCTGCAACAGTGGGTACAGATCCCCCATGGGCACTGGCTTGCCAGCGCAGGCGTGCGCACCGACGCTGCGGTTGCGCTGCGGAAATGCCTGAGCCATGACCGGCCCCTGCACCAGCAAGGGCCATGCAGAGGAAATCGATATGCTCTTTGACGCCGCACATTTCACCCCAGGCTCGGCCCTGGCCGGGGGCGCGTTGATCGGCCTGGCGGCCGGGCTGTTGATCGTCGCCAACGGGCGCATCGCCGGAATCAGCGGCCTGCTCGGCAGCCTGCTGCAACCGGGCAGCGACGGCTGGGGCGAGAAAGCCCTGTTCATCCTCGGGCTGCTGCTGGCGCCGCTGCTGTGGGGCCTGTTTCACACCCTGCCCGTCGCCGAGTTCCAGGGCGGGCTACTCGGCCTGATCAGCGCCGGCCTGCTGGTGGGCATCGGTACCCGCTATGGCGCCGGTTGCACCAGCGGCCACGGGGTCTGCGGCATTTCCCGGCTGTCGCCACGCTCGATCATCGCCACCCTGTGCTTCATGGGCACCGGCTTCGCCACGGTCTGGGTGCTGCGCCACGGACTGGGGCTGCTGCCATGAGAAAACTCAGCGCTTTTGTCGCCGGCCTGCTGTTCGGCGTCGGCCTGTTGCTGGCGGGTATGGCCAACCCGGCCAAGGTCCTGGGCTTTCTCGATCTGGCCGGCACCTGGGACCCGTCCCTGGCGCTGGTGATGCTCGGCGCCATCGCGGCGGCCTGGTGGCCCTTCCATTGGGCCATGGGCCACTCGCGCTCGCTGCTCGGGGCCCCCATGCAGATTCCCGCCAAGCGCAGTGTCGATCGGCGCCTGATCGGTGGCAGCCTGCTGTTCGGCGTCGGCTGGGGCATCGCCGGGATCTGCCCGGGGCCGGCCCTGGTGCTGTTGCCGGGCGGGCACTGGCAAGCCTGGGTGTTCGTCCTGGCGATGCTCCTGGGCATGTTGCTGTTCCAGCGCCTGGAGGCCCGCCAACGCGGCTGAAGCGCACACCCACGCATACCCCCCCCTGCACAGGAGCGGCCTTGCCAGCGCAGGCTCTCGCTGGCACCGCTGACCTGACAGAGGATTGATGACGCCGTCACCGGCCTCTTCGTCGGCGAGCCTGCTCCTGCCTGGGAAACGGCCAGGGAAATATTGGCCTCTGCCAGTCAGGGGCGCGGGCGGCGACGATGGCCTGGACCTGTATCTCCCAGGAGTACGCCATGTCCACCACCCAATCCCTTGAACTCTGTCTCTGGCGCAAGATCGGCCGCTACGCCTCGCGCATCGGCCGGACCTTGATCCAAAAAGCCCTGTGGCTCTACTACGCCGCGCAACGACCACAAACCCCGATCTGGGCCAAGACCACCATCTACGCCGCGCTGGGTTACTTCATACTGCCGCTGGACATGGTCCCCGACCTGCTCCCCGGGGCCGGATACACCGATGACCTCGGGCTGCTGGCCGGTTCAGTGGTGGCTGTGGCTGCGCATATCAACGCCGAGGTCCGGGAACAAGCCAGCGCACGCCTGGCCGACTGGTTCGGCAGTGAGCCGGAATGAACCGGAGGTCGGCGCCAGGGTGCGCATAGGACTCAGCAAGGCGGTGCAGAACCCCGGACACAATGGCCGTTCGACTCACCGCGCCTGCGTGTCCAGGGCATAAAACTCCTGCAGCTTGGCCTGCAGCAGCTTCTTGTCCGGCAACTGGGTCCGGTACTCGGCGATCAACGCCGGCGACAGTGAACGGTTGAGGGCATATTCCACCACCTCGTCATGCTTGCTGGCACAGAGCAACACGCCCAGCGCCGGGTTCTCATGGGGTTTGCGCACCTGGCGGTCCAGGGCCTCCAGGTAGAAGTCCAGCTTGCCCAGGTACTCCGGTTCGAAGCGCCCGACCTTGAGTTCAACGGCCACCAGGCAATTCAACCCACGATGGAACAGCAGCAGATCCAGGGCAAAATCGCGCCCGCCGACCTGCAGGGGATAGCCAGAAGCGACAAAGCAGAAGTCGCGCCCCATCTCGATCAGAAAATCCTTGAGCTGGCGCACCAGCCCCTGGTGCAGATCGGCTTCATCATGCCCCTGGGCCAGGCCGAGAAACTCCACCATGTAGGCATCCTTGAAGACCTTCAGGGCCTCGGGACGGGCCTGTTTCAAGGTGGCCGTGGCGCTTGCCGGGCGGGTCAGCGTGCGTTCGAACAGCGCGGACTTGATCTGCCGTTCCAACTCGCGGGTCGACCACTGCTCCTGAATGGCCATGCGCAGGTAAAACTCGCGCTCTTGCGCGCATTTACCTTGCGCAAGAATGATCAGGTTCTGGGTCCAGGGTAATTGTGTCAGCACTGCTGACACTTTCTCCTCCCCTCGATAGACCTCATAGAACTGACGCATGCGGAACAGGTTACGCCGGGTAAACCCCCGCAGCCCCGGCTGCTGCCGCGCCAGGTAATCCGCCAATTGCTGGACCACGCCATCGCCCCATTCCGCCGCCTCGAGCTTGCGGCTGATATAGGCCCCGACCTGCCAGTACAGTTCCACCAGTTCAGTGTTCACCGCCCGCACCGCCCGCTGCCGTGCGGCGGTGATCATTCGTGCCACTTCATTGAATGCCACCTCGGTGGAGGTGACGGCCGCTTGCGCCTCTTGCTTCATGACGAACGCCCGGTTGCCTGGATAAAGGCCTCCATCATCACCCGGCTCACCGTGCCGCTATAGTCGGCCCCGTCTCTTTAGCTTGAGCGAAACGTCCTTGTTTCAGTGACGCAAACAGCCCCGTCAGCCTGGCATGCAGGCAAAGCCATGGGTGCTGGCCACCTGCTTGCCCTTGGCGTCATACAAGCGAACCGACACCTCGGTCCCCAGGCTCGACTCCACCAGTTTGTAATGCTCACCGGCCTTGAAGCCGCTGTAGCTGATATGGCCATTGCAGTCTTGCTGATTGGAGTCGCCGACGCTCTCTTCAAACAGGGTCACGTCCAGGCGATGGGCGCCGGGCTTGACCTCAAAATAACGCCCATCGTCGACCTTCTGCCCATCCACCCGTTCGGCCATCAGGTCGTTGGGCGCCTCTTCCTGCAGGCCAATCCAGGCCTGGCTGGGGTCGGGCTGGGGCATCGGCCCGGCGCAGGCGCTGAGCAAGCAGGCAAACCCCAGGGCGGGAATCAGCAACAGCGGTTTGAGTGTCATGAAAACGTACCTCGCCAATGACAGAAATGAGTGCGACGCCGGTCCAGGACAACCGGCTGCGTCGATGCCCATCAAGGGTGTCGAGGTGTCGGTGCGAGTACAAATGAATCCCAGTGAAAGGAATTTCAGGCCTTACCTAAAACTTCCTTCACCTGGCTGAAAGCCGCGTGTTAGGTGGGTCGCTGCAGGCTGCCGAGGTTTGCAACCCCACTCCCTCGGAGGTTTTCGGCATGCTCGGGCTGGTCAAGACCGCACTGCTCAAGCCCTACACGTTCATCGTGCTGGCGATATTCATCTGCATCATCGGGCCCCTGGCGGCCCTGCGTACCCCCACCGACGTGTTTCCCGACATCGGCATCCCGGTGGTGGCGGTGGTCTGGCAGTACAACGGCCTGTCGCCGGACGCCATGGCCGGCCGGGTAATCTACACCTACGAGCGCTCCCTGAGCACCACGGTCAACGACATCGAGCACATCGAATCGCAGTCGCTGCCGGGCATGGGCATCGTCAAGATCTTCTTCCAGCCCGGAGTCGATATCCGCACCGCCAACGCCCAGGTGACCGCGGTGTCACAAACCGTGCTCAAGCAGATGCCGCCGGGCATCACCCCGCCGCTGATCCTCAACTACAGCGCCTCGACGGTGCCGATCCTGCAGTTGGCGTTTTCCAGCCCGACCCTGTCGGAGGCGAAGATCCGCGACCTGGTGCAGAACAACATCCGCCTGCCCCTGAGCTCGCTGCCAGGGCTGGCCATGCCCACGCCCATGGGCGGCAAGCAGCGCCAGATCACCCTCGACCTGGACCCGCAAGCCCTGGCCGCCAAGGGCCTGTCGGCCCAGGACGTGGGCAATGCCCTGGCGGCGCAGAACCAGATCATCCCGGTGGGCACTGCCAAGCTCGGCGGCGATGAATACACGGTGCTGCTGAACAACAGCCCGACCGCCATCGACGAGCTCAACGACCTGCCGATCAAGACCGTGGACGGTGCGCTGATCACCATCGGCCAGGTGGCCCACGTGCGCGACGGCTCACCGCCGCAGACCAATATCGTGCGGGTCGACGGACGCCGCGCGGTGCTGATGCCGGCGCTGAAGAACGGCAACATCTCCACCCTGTCGATCGTCGACGGCATCCGCCAGATGCTGCCGCGGATCAACGAAACCCTGCCGCCGGCGCTGAAGACTTCGCTGCTGGGGGACGCCTCGGTGTTCGTCAAACAATCGGTGGGCAGCGTGGCCCGGGAAGGCATCATCGCCGCCCTGCTGACCAGCGCGATGATCCTGCTGTTCCTCGGTAGCTGGCGCTCGACATTGATCATCGCCGCCTCGATTCCCCTGGCGGTGCTTTCCGCGATTGCCCTGCTGGCGCTCAGCGGCCAGACCCTCAACGTCATGACCCTGGGCGGCCTGGCCCTGGCGGTGGGGATCCTGGTGGACGACGCCACGGTGACCATCGAGAACATCAACTGGCACCTGGAACAGGGCAAGGCGGTGAAGCAGGCGATCCTCGACGGCGCCAAGCAGATCGTCGGCCCGGCCTTCGTCTCGCTGCTGTGCATCTGCATCGTCTTCGTGCCGATGTTCCTGCTGCAGGGCATCGCCGGTTACCTGTTCCGGCCCATGGCCCTGGCGGTGATCTTCGCCATGGCCAGCTCGTTCATCCTCTCGCGGACCCTGGTGCCCACACTGGCCCTGTACCTGCTCAAGCCCCACGCGCCGGAAGCCGGGCCCGGGCATCACCCGGAAGACGCCTTCATCAACCACCACGAAGGCGAACAGCACGCCAAGCCGCGCAGCGCCCTGGTGCGCGGGCTGCTGGCCTTGCAGCAGGGTTTCGAGGCGCGCTTCTCCAACGTGCGCGACACCTACCACGGCCTGCTGCACCTGGCCCTGGGCCGGCGCAAGACCTTCGTCCTCGGCTTCCTGGCCTGCGTACTGGCCTCCTTCGCCCTGCTGCCGAGCCTGGGCCAGGACTTCTTCCCCGCCACCGACGCCGGGGCCCTGGCCCTGCACGTGCGCCTGCCCCTGGGTACGCGGATCGAGGAAAGCGCGGCGGCCTTCGACCGCATCGAAGCGCGGATTCGCGAAGTGATCCCGGTCGAGCAACTGGACAGCATCATCGACAACATCGGCATCCCCCTGAGCGGCATCGACATGGCCTACAGCAACAGCGGCACCATCGGCCCCCAGGACGGTGATATCCAGGTCACCCTCAAGCCCGGCCACGCGCCCAGCGCCGACTACGTGAAACAGCTGCGCGAAGCACTGCCGGAAAGCTTCCCCGGCAGTCAGTTCGCCTTCCTGCCAGCGGACATCAGCAGCCAGATCCTCAACTTCGGCGCCCCGGCCCCGCTGGACGTGAAAATCTCCGGGCCCAACGCCGAAGCCAACCGCGCCTTCGCCCTGGAACTGCAACGGCGCCTGCAGCATGTGCCGGGCATTGCCGACCTGCGCATCCAGCAGTCCACCGGCTACCCGTCCTTGCAGGTCAAGGTCGACCGCCTGCGGGCCAACGGCCTGGGCATCACCGAGCGCGACGTGACCAACAGCATGGTGGCCTCGCTCGCCGGCAGCTCCCAGGTAGCGCCGACCTTCTGGCTCAACCCGAAGAACGGCGTGTCCTACTCCATCGTCGCCGCCACCCCGCAGTACCGCCTGGACAGCCTGCCGGCCCTGGAGGCGCTGCCGGTCACCGGCAGCAACGGCCAGTCGCAGATCCTCGGCGGCCTGGCGGACATCTCCCGGGTCGAGAGCCCGGCGGTGGTCAGCCACTACAACATCCAGCCGACCCTGGACCTGTACGCCAACGTGCAGGGACGCGACCTCGGCGCCGTGGCCCACGACATGCAAAGGGTCCTGGACGACGCCGCGGCCCTGCGCCCCAAGGGCGCCACGGTCAGCCTGCACGGGCAGATCGACGCCCTGCACGAAGCCTTCAGCGGCCTGAGCCTGGGCCTGCTGGGGGCGGTGGTGCTGATCTACCTGCTGATCGTGGTCAACTTCCAGTCCTGGGTCGATCCGTTCGTGATCATCACCGCCCTGCCGGCGGCCCTGGCCGGGATCGTCTGGATGCTGTTCCTGAGCGGCACCTCGCTGTCGGTGCCGGCGCTGACCGGGGCCATCCTGTGCATGGGGGTGGCTACCGCCAACTCGATCCTGGTGGTGAGCTTCTGCCGCGAGCGCCTGGCGGCACACGGCGACGCCCTCAAGGCCGCCCTGGAAGCCGGCTACACGCGCTTTCGCCCGGTGTGCATGACCGCCCTGGCGATGATCATCGGCATGCTGCCCCTGGCCCTGTCCGAGGAACAGAACGCGCCCCTGGGCCGCGCGGTGATCGGCGGGCTGCTCCTCGCCACCGTCGCCACCCTGATCTTTGTCCCCGTGGTCTTCAGCCTGGTCCACGGCCGTCACCCCCAATCCGCTGTCGTTGGAGAAAACACCCATGTCGCCTGATCACACCCCTTCGCGCAAACGCCTGATGCTCCTGGGCATCGGCGGCCTGAGCCTGGCCGCGCTGCTGGTCGCCAGCGGCCTGGCGGCGCGCACCCGGCATGAACGGGCCGTGGTCGCCTGGACCGAAACCGCCGCCGTGCCGCACGTGCTGGTGTTCCAGCCGCAGCACAACCTGCTGGGCGACACCCTGCGCCTGCCGGCGCACCTGGAAGCCTGGAGCAAGGCGCCGATCCACGCCCGGGTCAGCGGCTACCTCAAGGACTGGAGCCAGGACATCGGCGCCAAGGTGGCCGCCGGGCAGGTACTGGCCCATATCGACAGCCCCGACCTGGACCAGCAAGTGGCCCAGGCCCGGGCGCGGATGATCCAGCAGCAGGCCAATGCAAGGCTGGCGCAGACCACCGCCGAGCGCTGGCAGCACCTTTTGGCCAGCCACTCGGTGTCGCGCCAGGAGGCCGATGAAAAAAGCTCCAACGCCGCCGCGGCCAAGGCCAATGCCCAGGCAGCCGCCGCCGACTACGCACGGCTCACGGCGCTGGAAGACTACAAGACCATTCGCGCGCCCTTCGCCGGCACCATCACCGCCCGCCACACCGACATCGGCCAGTTGATCAAGGCCGACAACGACAGCGACCCGGAGCTATTCGACCTGGCGGACACCCACAAACTACGGCTCTATGTGCCGATTCCGCAGAACTACGCCAGCGTGATCTGCCCCGGCCTGCAAGCGCAACTGACCGTGCCCGAGCACCCGGGCCAGCACTTCAGCGCGCAACTGCTGGGCGACTCCACCGCCATCGACCCGCGCTCCGGCACCCTGCTGGCGCAGTTCGTCGCCGCCAACCCCGACGGCGCATTGCTGCCCGGCGACTATGCCGAAGCCACCCTGGCGATCCCTGCCGACACCCACGGCGTGAGCATCCCCGCCAGCGCGCTGATCTTCCGTGCCCAGGGCACCCAGGTGGCGGTGATCGACAGTGCCAAGCGCGTGCACCTGCGCAGCATCCATATTGGCCTGGACCTGGGCGAGCGACTGGTGATCGACCAGGGCCTGCAAGCCACGGATCACGTCATCGACAACCCGCCGGACGCCCTGCGCGAAGGCGATCTGGTGCAACTGGCCGACGCCGGAGGTGAGCATGCGCCCAAGGCTTAAGCCCCTCGCCGCCCTGCTGGTGCTGGCCCTGCACGGCTGCTCCCTGGCGCCCCATTACCAGGTGCCGGCCATCGACCTGCCGGCGCACTACCGCGAACAGAGCAGCGACGGCCCCTGGCACCCGGCCGCCGCGCCCCAGAGCCTCGCCGAGCACTGGTGGCGGCTGTACCAGGACCCGCAGCTGGATGACCTGCAACAACGCCTGCTCCGAGCCAACCCGGATCTGGCCGCGGCCCTGGCCCACTACGACGGCGCCCAGGCCTACGCCAGCCAACTGCATGCCGGGCTGTTCCCGCAGATCAGCGCCAGCGCCCAGCCATTGCGCCAGCGCCAGTCGGACAGCCGCCCCCTGCGCGGCAGCACGCAACCGTCGATCTACAACAGCAACAGCGCCGGTTTTGCCCTGAGCTTCGACCTCGACCTCTGGGGCCGGATCCGCAATCAAGCAGCGGCTGGCGATGCCCAGGCCCAGGCCTCCGGCGACGACCTGGCGGCGGCGCGCCTGAGCCTGCAAAAACAGCTGGCGAGCCTGTATGTGCAACTCAACGGCCTGGATGCCCAGAGCCGGATCCTGAGCCGTTCCCTGGAGGATTACGCCCAGGCCCTGCAACTGACCCGCGACCGCTATCAGGGGCAGATCGCCTCGGAACTGGACCTGACCCGGGCCCAGAGCCAACTGGCCAGCGCCGAGGCGGAACTGGACGAAGTGCGCGCCCAGCGCAACCTCACCGAACATGCGATTGGCGAACTGGTGGGCGAACCGGCCAGCCGCTTCAGCCTGGCGCCCTCTTCGCGGCTGCTGAGCCTGCCGAGTATTCCCCAGCAACTGCCCAGCACCCTGCTGCAACGCCGACCCGACATTGCCGCCGCCGAACGCCGGGTGTACGCCGCCAATGCCGGCATCGGCATCGCCCGCGCCGCCTGGTACCCGGATTTCAGCCTGACCGGCATGCTCGGCGGGCAGACCCAGGGCGTGGGCAACCTGCTGGCGGCGGGCAATCGCTATTGGGCCCTGGGCCCCCTGATGAACCTGCCGATTTTTGATGGCGGGCGGCTGAGCGCCAATGAGCGTCAGGCCCATGCCGAGTTCGAAGAAGCCGCCGCCCATTACCGTGGGCAAGTGCTGCGAGCGGTTCGGGAGGTGGAGGACAACCTCGGGCAACTGCGGGACTTGCACCAGGAAGCGCTGGACCAGCAGGCAGCGGTGAATGCGGCGCTGCATACCCAGACCTTGGCCATGAACAGCTATCAGGCCGGGGCGGTGAGTTACCTGGATGTGGTGACGGCGCAGACTGCAGCCTTGCAGGCACAACGGGGGTTGCAGGCGCTGCAGACCCGGGAGTTGCAGGCCAGTGTGGGGTTGGTGGTGGCGTTAGGCGGAGGAGAGTCAGCGGCAAGTTTGTAGCGGCAAGCGGCAAGCTAAAAGCTTGAGGTTTGCCGCCTCGCCCTATGAGTCGCCAACCGTTGCTGATCGTGTTGAGCGGGAAAAAGTAGTCATCATACCCACCACCACGACAGGGAGTTGAAAGTGATGTGAACATCCGGCAACTCATCGCCCAGATCGAAGCAGATGGTTGGTATCTGGTCAGGGTCAAGGGCAGTCACCACCACTTCAAACACCCAACCAAGCCAGGCCTGGTCACCATTCCCCATCCCAAAAAAGATCTACTGGCCAAAACGGTAAGCAGCATATTGAAACAAGCCCGGCTCTAACCACCCAGGCTCAAGGCTCCCAGGTCCGAAGGAGGATCAGTCCATGCTCTATCCCATTGCCATTCTCCCCGGTGACGACCAACACGCCTGGGGTGTGGAAGTACCCGATATTCCTGGCTGCTTCTCCGCCGGCGACGACCTCGACGACGCCATGGCCATGGCCCGCGAAGCCATCGAAGGCCACCTGGAATTACTGGCCGAAGAAGGAGCAGCCATTCCCACAGCACGCACAGTGACCCTCCACGCCGCCAATCCCCAGTATCAAGGCTGCACTTGGGCCGTGATTGATATCGACATCACTCGCTACATGGGCAAGGCGGAAAAACTCAACATCACGCTGCCGGGCTATTTGCTGAATCGAATTGATGAATATGTGAAACATCATCCGGAACAGAAAAGCCGATCGGGCTTTTTGGCTCAGGCCGCGTTGAGGGTCTTGCAGGGCGTTTGAGGGTTTTGATTGAAAGGGTGAGGGTTCAGGCTTTGGTTTTGCTCTCCCTTCAGGAGGCCGGAGCGAGGCACCGGATGCAGGGGCAGGAACCCTTTGGTCATTTTGAGCTGGACCGGCATTCCGGCTTTGCCAAAGTCACTCGCCCTTACCGCGAGTTCTGGGTACATATCCGTTGCTGCGGTCACGGCCACTGGCGGTTTCGCTCTTACAGCGAGTCACTTTGGGGCCCCAAAGTAACCAAAGGGCTTTGCCCCTCCACTCGGTGCCTCGCCTAGGCTCGGCATGCCCTCACTCCGGCATTGATCCGTGGGCCGCCGCCACCGGCCATCCCTGGCCGGGTGGCGGCTAACCCGGCGTCCTGCCGGGTTACCCACGGCTCAATGCCTACGTTCGGCCATCGTGGTTAACGGGGCGTTCAGATCAAGATCAAAAACCAGAGCAAGATCAAAATCTGACGGCGGCCTGCCGGCCGGCCTGTTTCATCGCCGTTCGCATTACATGTAGCCGCTGCCGCAGGCTGCGACCGGCTCCGCAGGAGACGCTAAACCTGCCTCCCCGATATTCCTGACCTATCGCGCCGCCTGGTTTTGCGAGCGCGAGCGCTCGTTCGCAGCCTTCGGCAGCGGCTACAAGGAGCCGGCCTGCGCACCTTGGCTTTGGCTTTTGATCTTGATCTTGATCTTCCGGCCCCTTCCCAGCAGGCCGAGCGTAGGCGTTGCATAGGGGGCAACTCGGCATCCATGCCGAAGCGAGGGAACCCCGAGCCCCAGCGAGGGGCCGTATGGAGGGGCAAGCCCTTTTGGTTCCTTTTTGCTGGGCCGGCACTCCGGCGTTTGACAAAAGGGACTCGCCGTAAGGGCGAAACCCTAAGTGGCCATGACCGCAGCAACGAATATGTACCCCGTCAACCTCGCCACAAAGACAAAACCGCCAGCCGCTACACCCGCAGCAACGGATATGCCCCCCAGCAAAACCAGCCACCAACACCACGAAACAAGCGCTCAAACATCTCCCCAACCACCCTGTTGCAGCGCTATGACGTCGCTCCTGTAGTCCCCACTCGCAACACAATCCGCGAGCGACCTTGGCCGGTCGAATATAGGAACGCATCGACTATCAAACCATCATTGCAGTCGCTTTTTGCGCCAGTGATCAAGGGACATGACGGTGATGCGCGGGACACCTTCTGGTGCACTGCTGTCCTGTCTCCGGCCAGTCTTTCCGCGTACTACCGCCCTACTCCTCCCAATCGGCGAAAAAGGTGACTGCTCTGAAAAAGGAGCCGCAGCTATGACTGACCATCACCTCCCTCGCTTCACCCCCATCGACACCCACGACAGCGAACACCCGGTGTTCTACCTCGACACCCAAGCCCCCTTGAGCGACCTGGCCAGCAGCGCCGCTCACCGTTTCACCGTGGTCCGCGACCTGATGGACAGCCTCTCCACCCTGGGGCTGAAAGACATCAGCGATTGCGACCTGACCCGCATCACCCGTGGCGTGCACCTGCTGACACGAGAAGGCTGCGCGGTGTTGGAAGTGATTCAGTGGCGGGTCGCGTAGCAACCCTATTCGCGGACCTGTGGCGAGGGAGCTTGCTCCCGATTGGGCCTCAACCCCATACATCCTGATGCACCGCGTCATCAGGGTTTGGGGCCGCTGCGCAGCCCAGCGGGAGCAAGCTCCCTCGCCACGAAGAGCAGGCAGCAACTAAGACTCCAAGCTCCAAGCTTGTAGCTTGCGGCTTGCGGCTTGCGGCTTCTAGATATGGCAACTGCTCAGGCCATTCTTCTCCAGGTAACGCTGGTGCGCTTCATCCGCCAGTTCGAAGCGGCCCAGGGGCACGATCACCGTGGCCACGGGTTTGTTGAAGCGTCCGGAGTCTTGCAGGGCGGTCTTGGCCGCCCTCGCCTGTTCGGCCTGCACAGCGTTGGTGTGGAAAATCGCCGAGCGATATTTCACCCCGCCATGTTCGCCCTGGCGATCCACCGAGGTGGGATCGTGCAGGCCCCAGAAGTGTTCGATCAGGGTCGAATACGCCAGCACCTGCGGATCGAAATCCACCTGCACCACTTCAATTTGCAAGGCTTCATCCGCCGCTTCCAAGGCGTAGCCCACGCGGCTGTCGATGACACCCGGCAGCGCCCGGAACGCGGCTTCCGCGCCCCAGAAGCAACCGGCGCCAAAGGTCGCTTGTTCGAGGCTGTTCACCGGCGCCCCACTCATTGCGCCACTCCCACTTTTTCGCCGCTGGCGCCCAGCCAGCCATCAACGATCTGCGGGTGCGCGGCGACCCATTCCTTGGCCGCCTGCGCCGCCGGTTGCTGTTCCTTTTCGATCTTGAGGATCAGGTCGTTCAAGGCCTGGGGTTCGATGCTGAAGTTCTCCAGGAACGCGGCGATCCGTGGTGCGCGTTTTTGCAAAGCGCTCGACGCCAGGACATACACCCGGGCATCCGGGTAGGCGCAGGTGATCTTGCTCTTGCTCAGCCAGTCGGCGTCCACCGTGGGGCTGATGAATTTCCAGCAGCCGTCGGCCTTGTACAGCGGGTCGCCCTTCTTGTTGTCCTGGGCGTAGCCGTCGAACGCCGGTTCATCCAGGCGCCGCAGGTCGAAGGCGGAGAAGATCCAGTCCGGGGTGTAGGCGTAGAACACCACGCCGCGCTGGGCCTTGTAGGCGGCGGCGAGCTTGGCGTAGGTCACCGAGGCTTCGGTGGACACCGATTCGAATTTATCGGCAAAGCCAAAATCCTTGGCCTTGATCTGGCCGATGTAGGTCGACTCCCAGCCCGCCGGGCCCACCAGCAGTTGGGCCTTGCCGCCGCCCAGGGGTTCGAAGAGTTTCGCCACTTCGGGCTTTTGCAGGTCGTAGACCGACTTCACGCCGTATTTATCTTGCAGGTAGCCGGGAATGTAGAAGCCTTGCACCCCCAGGTACGGCTGCTTGTTGGGCACCAGGGAGCGGGTGCCGCCGGTGACGTACTTGGCCCAGGCGGCGGACTGGTTGGGCAGCCAGATGTCGGTCAGCACGTCCACCGAGCCGTCGCCCTTGGCGGCAGCAGCAAACAGCACCGGTACGTCACCGGCGAGGTAGGAAACGTCGCCGTCGAGGCGGCTCTTGATCACTTCGCCGAGGATGTTCTGGATGGCGATGGCGCCGGTCCAGTTCTGTTCGCCAATGACGATCTTGTCCTTGGCCAGCACCGGCAGGGACAGACCCAACAACAGCGCGGCGGCGCCAAGGGTACGGGTAAACGACTTGTTCAAGGGACACCTCATGATTGATGCAATGTGCGATCCCGCTGGCGCAGGGTCGCTTGAATGATTCGATCGGGAATCAGCGCGCAGAACACGATCGCGGCGCCGGCCAACATGCCCTCGCCGCCCTTGATGTTGCGCAGCGCGGTCATCACGTCGTAGCCCAGGCCACCGGCGCCGATCAGCGCCGCCACCACCACCATCGACAGGCTCATCACCAGGGTCTGGTTGATCCCCAGCAGCAAGGAACCCGCGGCCAGGGGCAGCTCGACCTTGGTCAGGATCTGCCACGGCGTGGCGCCGTGGGCCAGGGCCGCTTCGACGGCGGTCTTGGGCACTTCCTGAATCCCCAGGGCGGTGAGGCGGATCATCGGCGCCAGGGCGAAGATCACCGTGGCGATCACCGCCGGGGTCTTGCCCACCGAGAAGAACGCCACCGCCGGGATCAGGTACACGAAGGTCGGCAGGGTCTGCATCACGTCCAGCAAGGGAGTGATCAGGCGCCGGGCCAGGGCGCGCTTGGCCAGGAGGATGCCGGCGGGCACGCCGATCAACAGCGAGATCAGCACCGAGGAACCCACCAGGGCCAGGGTGGCGATGGTCCGTTCCCAGAAGCCGAACAGGCCGATGTAGAGCAAGGCCGCGGCGCTGGTCAGGGCCAGGGCGGCGCCGGCGCTGCGCCAGGCCAGCAGCACCAGGGCCAGGGCCGGCACCGGCCAGGGCAGCCAGCCCAGCAGGCTTTCGATGCTTTCGATCACCGTGCGCACGGCGACTATCACGCCGACAAAGCTGCTTTCAAAGGTGACCTGGGACCAGCCGATCAACTGGTCGATGGCCGCCGCGGTGCCCAGCAGCACTTGGCGGTCGGCGGGAAACTGCAGCCAGGGGCCCGAGGCATCGGCGGCCAGTACCCGCCACAGCACCAGGGTCTGGGACAGCAGCAACACCAGCCACGGCAGGCGCCAGTCGGAGCGGCCCAGGCGGCTGGGACGGCGGGCCAGGGTCACACTCAACAGGCGGCTGGACAGCAAGCCGATGAGCGCCAAGGCGACCCAGGCGAAACGGGCCGTGGCCAGCCCCTGCCCCAAGGCTGCGGCGGCGCCCAGCTCCAGGGCAAAGCCCAGCCAGTACAGGCTACCGCGACCGCTGGCGGCCAGGGCCGCGGGCCCCAGCAGCAGGGCCTGGGCCAGGGACAGCCCGGGGCTGACCGGGGCCGGAGCCGGGGTCGTCGCGCGCGGGTGCGGGGCAATCGCCGCCACCGCAGGCGCAGCGCTGCGGGCACCGTGCTCCTGGAAGAAGTCCGCCACTTCGGCATCCGCCGGCTGCTCCAGCAGTTCGGCGGGGGTGCCCAGTTGAATCAGCTGGCCGTGGCGCAATACGGCAATGCGGTCCGCCAGGCGCAGGGCTTCGGCCGGGTCGTGGGTCACCAGCAAGGTGGTGATGCCGCGCTCGCGCACCACCCGCAGAAAGTGGCTTTGCAGGTCGCGGCGAATGGTCGGGTCCAGGGCGCTGAAGGGTTCGTCCATCAGCAGGATGTCCGGCTCGCTGACCAGCGCCCGGGCCAGCCCGACCCGCTGCTGCATGCCGCCGGACAGCTCATGGGGATAGTGCTCGCCCCAGCCGTCCAGGCCCATGGCCTGCAGTTGCACATCCGCTGCGGCGTGACGCAGGGCCTCGGGCTCGCCGCGCAGTTCCAGGGGCAAGGCGACGTTGTCGCGCACGCTGCGATGGGGCAGCAGGCCGAAGTGCTGGAAGACCATGCCGATGCGCCGGGAACGCAGGGTACGCAGTTCCTGGGCCGAGAGTTGGCTGATGGCCGAACCGTCGATCAGCACCTCGCCACTGCTGGGCTCGATCAGCCGGTTGATATGCCGCAGCAAGGTGGACTTGCCGCTGCCGGAGGTGCCCATCAGGCACAGCACTTCGCCACGGCGCACCTGCAGACTGACCTGCTGCACCGCTGGCGGCGCGCTCTGGCCACGGCGGCGGGTGTAGTGCTTGGTCAGGTTGCGCAACTCCAGCACCACGTCGGCGGGGCTCGGTGGCGTGGCGGCTGAGGCTGAGACGGCGAAAGCCTCTTGGGGGTGAACGGCAGACACGGGAACTCCTGACGCCGGGCGCGGGATGGCGTAACCGGCGGTGAACAAGAAAAAAGGGGGGGACCTGTTCGCCGGCAAGCCGGCTCCTACAACGGCATCGCGTGGTGCATGTAGGAGCTGGCTTGCCAGCGAAGGCAATCTAACCAGCGATCACAACTTCTTGGGGCTCCACAACTGCACGGCCCGGGCATCCACCGGCTTGGGCAAGAGTTTTTCCTGGTAGAAGGCATCGGCGATTTTCTGCTGCTCGCCCAAGGCATCGGGCTTGACCGCTTCCACCTGGTAGGTGCGGCGGCTGTTGGCCAGCTCTACCGTCGGCACGTCCAGGTTGCCCCACAACGGGCCCAGCAGTTTGGCCGCCTCGCTCGGGTGCGCCTTGACCCAGGCGCCGGTCTTCTGCAACTCGGCGAATACCTGGTTCAGCACCTCGGGATGGGCCTTGGCGTAGTCATTGGAGGCCAGGTAATAGCGGCGATAACTGGCCAGCCCCTGGCCGTCGTGCAGCACTCGCGCGCCCTGCTGGCGCTGGGCGCTGGCGACGAAGGGCTCCCAGGTGACCCAGGCATCGACCTTGGCGGTTTCCAGGGCCGCGCGGCCATCGGCCGGGGTCAGGTACACCGGCTGGATATCAGCGAAGCTCAAACCCGCTTCGCGCAAGGCGGCGATCAGCAGGTAATGGCTGCCGGCGGCCTTGGTCACGGCAATGCGCTTGCCCTTGAGGTCGGCCAGGGATTTGAGCGGCGAATCCTTGGGGATGACGATGGACTGAGCCGCGGGGGATGGGGTTTCAGTGGCGAAATAGGTCAGTTGGGCCCCGGCGGCCTGGGCGAAGACCGGCACCGTGTCGGCGACATCGGCACTGATGTCGACGTTGCCCACGTTCAGCGACTCCGCCAGCGGCAGGCCACTGGTGAACTCGTGCCAGGTGATGTTGACGCCCTGCCCCGCCAGTTGTTTTTCCAGGGTGCCCTGGGCCTTGAGCAGCGCCAGCAGGGTCGAGGATTTCTGGTAGCCGATGCGCAGGTCGGTATCGGCCTGGGCATTGAGGGCCATGCCCAGCGCCAGACCGGCCAGGGCGGTAATCGACAAGCTACGACGCAAAGCAAAGGGCAGGCGCATGGGGGCGAACCTTCTCGGAGACAGGACAGTCGCTAAAAGCTAATCGATCTAATAAATCGAAAATAAATACTTTTTAGGAATTAGCTTAGGTTCGTGCGACCGACCACCCCTAACGGTCACAAGGCTTGGAACCGCCGAACTCGGTTTTGCGCAGGCAGAAGAAGCCGTTTTTCTTCAAGGTCAGCGGTGCCACGGCGCAAGGCAGCACGGCCTGATTGACCTCGATCGACACCCGCTCGCCCTGCAACTCGCGCTCGTCCAGCCGCAGCTCGCAACTGCCCGCCTGGTCACCTGCCGCGTAGCCGATATGGCTGATCACCCGGTTGTCCAGTTTGATCACCAGGGGGTTCTGCGCCGCCGAACAGGCCGAGAGGCTGGGGTGGCGGGCGTTGATGCTCAGATGGTTGTCATCGCCGGTGGCCGCCGGGACCAGGGGAATGAACAGCAGCGACATCAGGTGGTGGGACGGCGCGGAGGTCAGCTTCACATACAGCGGCTCGGGGCCGCAGGCCAGCTTGAACGAGGTGCCCTGGTCATAGCTTCCCTTGCTGGCGTCCTGCCAACCGCCGAGGCTGTCGGCCTTCCAGTCGTGGCCCCATTTGTAATCGATACAGCCACCCAGGCTCAGAGCCAGGGCCAAACAGAGCGCCATCCTGTGCATAGTCGACATCCCGTGCGAAAAGTTCGCCAGTGTACGCCAGCCGAGCACCTGACGATGCGCCTTGCCGGCGAAGGTGTCGGCGGCCCACCTCTGGCGGGCCCCTTCGCCGGCAGGCCGACTCCTAAGGTTGGCGCTGGGCGATGGATTGGGAGGCGGCGAGCATGGCCCGCAGCAACACGGCGCAACCCGCGGCCAGGTCGTCGGGGTCGGCGTTTTCGATTTCGTTGTGGCTGATGCCGCCTTCGCAGGGCACGAAGATCATCCCCGCCGGGCCCAGCTCGGCGACGAAGATCGCGTCGTGCCCGGCGCCACTGACGATGTCCATGTGGGACAACCCCAAGCCCTGCGCGGCTCCGCGCACGGCGTCGACACACACCGGGTCGAAGTACAGCGGCGGGAAGTCCGCGGTGGGGGTCAGTTCGAAGCTCAGGCCGTGCTCTTCGCAGGTGTTGTCGATCACCTGGCGCACCTCGGCAATCATCGAATCCAGGCGCTCCGGCTCCAGGTGGCGGAAGTCCAGGGTCATGCGCACCTCCCCCGGAATCACGTTGCGCGAGCCCGGGTAGGCTTGCAGGCAGCCGACGGTGCCGCAGGCGTGGGGCTGGTGCCCCAGGGCGGCACGGTTGACCGCCGCCACCACCGCGGCAGCGCCCACCAGGGCGTCCTTGCGCAGGTGCATGGGGGTCGGGCCGGCGTGGGCTTCGACCCCTCGCAGCTTGAGGTCGAACCACTTCTGGCCGAGGGCGCCCAGCACCACACCGATGGTCTTGCGCTCGTCTTCCAGGATCGGGCCTTGCTCGATGTGCGCCTCGAAATAGGCGCCCACCGGGTGCCCGCTGACCGGGCGCGTACCGGCATAGCCGATGGCGTTCAGCGCCTCGCCGACGCTGACGCCCTCGGCGTCGGTCTTGGCCAGGGTGTCTTGCAGGGTGAATTTCTCGGCGAACACCCCGGAGCCCATCATGCACGGCGGGAAGCGCGAGCCTTCTTCGTTGGTCCACACCACCACTTCCAGGGGCGCCTCGGTCTCCAGCTTGAGGTCATTGAGGGTGCGCAGCACTTCCACCCCGGCCAGCACGCCAAAGCAGCCGTCGAACTTGCCGCCGGTGGGCTGGGTGTCGATATGGCTGCCGGTCATCACCGGTGGCAGCTGCGGATTGCGCCCGGGGCGGCGGGCGAAGATGTTGCCGATGCCGTCCACCGTGACCGTGCAACCGGCCTCCTCGCACCACTTCACGAACAGGTCGCGGGCCTGGCGGTCGAGGTCGGTCAGGGCCAGACGGCAGACCCCGCCCTTGACCGTGGCGCCGAGCTGGGCCAGTTGCATGAGCGACTGCCACAGGCGGTCGCGGTTGATGTGCTGATGGCTGGATTGCAGAACCTCGACGGCAGCGTTCATGGTGATCTCCTCAGGCATTTCTTCTGATTTTGTCGGGGGATGCATGACGCAATCACCCGGGATAACGGCCTAGCAACAATCGGTAGGAGCAGGCCGGGCGGTGTTGCGCTTGCCGGCGAAAGGCCGCGCAAGATGTGCGTCGCCCGTGCCGACGTCTTCGCTGGCAAGCCAGCGCCTACAAAAAACCGCGCGTATGTGGTGAGCACGTGAGCGCTGGCTGGGTGTTCATGTTGGGGTCTTGGCGGTCGCCACCTGGGTGCTGCGCCAGGTGCACAGGCCGTAGTAGATCAACCCGCCCAGGGCCGAACCGGTAAACCAGCCGTAGCTGTAGAACCAGTTGAAGGCGCTGCTGCCCAGGGACATCAGGGTCAGGGCCACCGGTACGCCGAAGGCGATGAAACCGTGCCAGTTCCATGCCGGGTAGACGTCGTCGCGGTACAGGCCGGCCAGGTCCAGGCGCTGTTTCTTGATCAGGAAATAGTCCACCACCATGATCCCGGCGATCGGCCCCAGCAGGCTGGAGTAGCCCAGCAGCCAGTTGGAATACACCGTCTCCAGGCTGACGTCGGAAATCAGCAGGCCGAGCTTTTTCAGCAGTTCGTGGCCCATCAGCGCCAGCCCCACCAGACCGGTGAGGATCACCGCGGTGGTGCGGCCGATCAGCTTGGGCGCCAGGTTCTGGAAGTCGTTGGTGGGCGAGACGATGTTGGCCGCGGTGTTGGTGGACAAGGTGGCGATGATGATCAGCGCCATGGCCAGGGCCACCCAGCCCGGGCTCTGGATATGACCGATCAGGCTCACCGGATCGGATACGGTCACGCCCACCAGCTTCACCGAGGCGGCGGTCATCACCACCCCCAGGGCGGCGAACAGGAACATGGTCAGCGGCAGGCCGAAGATCTGCCCGAGGATCTGGTCCTTCTGGCTCTTCGCGTAGCGGCTGAAGTCGGGAATGTTCAGCGACAAGGTGGCCCAGAAGCCGACCATCGCCGTGAGCCCGGCCATGAAGTAACCGGTGACGCTGGCGCCCTCGGGACGCTTGGGCGCGATTGCCAGCAACTCAGTCAGCGACACGCTGGGCAAGGCCCACACCAGCAGGCCGATGCCCACCGCCACCAGCAGCGGCGCAGACAATGTTTCCAGCCACTTGATCGACTCGGCGCCGCGCAGCACCACCCACAGGTTGAGGGTCCAGAAGATCATGAAGCCGATCACCTCGCCGGTGCCGCCCAGGGCCTTCCAGCCCTCGAAGATCGAGCCCAGGAACAGGTGGATCGCCAACCCGCCGAACATCGTCTGGATGCCGAACCAGCCGCAGGCCACCAGGGCGCGGATCAGGCACGGCACGTTGGAGCCGATGATGCCGAACGACGAGCGCAGCAGCACCGGGAAGGGAATGCCGTACTTGGTGCCGGCAAAGGCGTTGAGGGTCAGGGGAATCAGCACCACGATGTTGGCCAGGAGGATCGCCAGCAGCGCCTCGCCGACGCTGAGGCCGAAGTAGGCGGTGAGCACCCCGCCCAGGGTGTAGGTGGGCACGCAGATCGACATGCCGATCCACAGTGCGGTGATGTGCCATTTGTTCCAGGTGCGCTCCTGGACCTTGGTCGGTGCGATGTCGTGGTTGTAACGGGGGCTGTCGAGTACGTCGCTGCCGGCGTCCAGCTCGTACAAGCCTTCGCGCTCGGTCACCTGGGATCTGATCTGTTGCATGGCCGCTCCACTGTTGTTCTGATTATTTTGCTCATCAGGCCGGCGCACTCAGGAACAGCGCGCCGGACGATGGCCGGAGAACTGACGACTTCCGCCCTCCTGGCCAGCGATCTGCGGCGGCACTCAATAAAGATGCCAACTAAGGCCGAACTCGCTACTGCACAGTGTGCGAAATCCATGTAAACAACTGATACCACTCAGTTTTATTCAACCAACTTTGCAGCCCTCGGTTAGTTGCCAACTCACTCAGGCCGGGTGTTTGGCAAGTTGTCCGTTTGGTCAGGACCCAAAGCAGTGCACGTTAATTTTCCAAGTTATCGATTAGTCTTTCTCACGACTCCTCAAGCAGCTGATTTGACATAGGAAATCTCGACTATTTTTCGATCCTGTCAAGTGCGTCAAAATGGTGATGAGCCGCACCATTTTGCGGATTTGTATTATTTATCGTTATTTTTCAATAAGTTAAATCGAATATAAGCTTATATAAAATATTCTTGCTGTTTCTTTGAACTCCGGCTAGCTTCTAATCCTGACACCGCTGACAGGATTATTAAGTTGTCAGCGCGTTCAATAAAAAAGTTAGAACCGGCACCAGTCGGTCATGCCTGCGAGGAACTCGGAATGTCTCTGTTGATCCGTGGCGCCACCGTTATTACCCATGATGAAAGTTACAAAGCCGATGTACTCTGCGCCGGCGGTCTAATTCGCGCCATCGGCAACAATCTGGATATTCCCGCCGGCTGTGAAGTGCTCGACGGCAGCGGCCAGTACTTGATGCCCGGCGGCATCGATCCCCACACCCACATGCAACTGCCCTTCATGGGCACCGTGGCCAGCGAAGACTTCTTCAGCGGCACCGCGGCGGGCCTGGCGGGGGGCACCACCTCGATCATCGACTTCGTGATTCCCAACCCCCAGCAGTCGCTGCTGGAGGCCTTCCACCAGTGGCGCGGCTGGGCCGAGAAATCCGCCAGCGACTACGGCTTCCACGTGGCCATCACCTGGTGGAGCGAACAGGTGCGCGAGGAAATGGCCGAGCTGGTGCAGCATCACGGCATCAACAGCTTCAAGCACTTCATGGCCTACAAGAATGCCATCATGGCCGCCGACGACACCCTGGTGGCCAGCTTCGAGCGCTGCCTGGAGCTGGGGGCGGTGCCCACGGTACACGCGGAAAACGGCGAGCTGGTGTACCACCTGCAACGCAAGCTGCTGGCCCAGGGCATCACCGGGCCGGAAGCCCACCCGCTGTCACGGCCCTCGCAAGTGGAAGGCGAGGCCGCCAGCCGGGCGATCCGTATCGCCGAAACCCTGGGCACGCCGCTGTACCTGGTGCACGTCTCGACCAAAGAGGCGCTGGACGAAATCACCTACGCCCGCAGCAAGGGCCAACCGGTCTACGGTGAAGTGCTGGCCGGCCACCTGCTGCTGGACGACAGCGTGTACCGCGACCCGGACTGGCAGACCGCCGCCGGTTACGTGATGAGCCCACCCTTCCGCCCTCGTGGCCACCAGGAAGCGCTGTGGCACGGCCTGCAATCGGGCAACCTGCACACCACCGCCACCGACCACTGCTGTTTCTGCGCCGAGCAGAAAGCCGCCGGCCGCGACGACTTCAGCAAGATCCCCAACGGCACCGCCGGCATCGAGGACCGCATGGCCGTGCTCTGGGATGAAGGGGTCAACAGCGGACGCCTGTCGATGCAGGAGTTTGTGGCCCTGACCTCCACCCACACCGCGAAGATCTTCAACCTCTACCCGCGCAAGGGCGCGATCCGCGTCGGCGCCGATGCCGACCTGGTGCTCTGGGACCCGCAAGGCACGCGGACCATCTCCGCCAAGACCCACCACCAGCAGGTGGACTTCAACATCTTTGAAGGCAAGACCGTGCGCGGCGTGCCCAGCCACACCATCAGCCAGGGCAAGCTGGTGTGGGCCGACGGCGACCTGCGAGCCGAACGCGGCGCCGGGCGCTACATCGAACGCCCGGCCTACCCGGCGGTGTTCGACCTGTTGAGCAAGCGCGCCGAGCGGCACAAACCGACCGCCGTCAAACGCTGACCCCGGAATGCCCCAATGCAATCCACGCTCTGTCACGCTCTGTGTAGCCGCTGCCGCAGGCTGCGAACGAGCGGCACGCTCGCGGCGTTCTTGCGGCCAATAGAGGGTTGGCAAAAGACCGCCAAGCAAGGCCCTGCGGGCCTTTTCGCAGCCTCGCAGGCTCGGCAGCGGCTACAGGGATTGCGGGAATCGGGGCTTCGTGTAGCCGCTGCCGCAGGCTGCGAACGAGCGATACGCTCGCGGCGTTCTTGCGGCCAGCAGAGGGTTGGCGGGAGACCGTCAAGCAAGGCCCTGCGGGCCTTTTCGCAGCCTCGCAGGCTCGGCAGCGGCTACAGGGATTGCGGGGATCGGGGCTTCGTGTAGCCGCTGCCGCAGGCTGCGAACGAGCGGTACGCTCGCGGCGTTCTTGAGGCCAGCAGAGGGTTGGCAAGAGATCGCCAGGCAAGGCCCTGCGGGCCTTTTCGCAGCCTCGCAGGCTCGGCAGCGGCTACAGGACAGCAGGACGGCAGGACGGCAGGACGACAGGACAGCTAGCAGTTTCGTGAACACCCATGCCCGTCAGAGGCAGATGAAAAACCGTGAGGCCAAAACCGTGATCAAGACCTTGAACCACTTGCCCCACCCGACCCTGGACGGCGCCACCCTGGCCGGCCATTTCAGCGATCTGGCGCCACCACTCAACGCCCGCCAGGCCCATCTGGAAGCCTCGCGCTGCCTGTATTGCTACGACGCGCCCTGCGTCAACGCCTGCCCCAGCGAGATCGACATTCCTTCGTTCATCCGCAATATCCATACCGACAACGTCCAGGGCGCGGCGCAGAAGATTCTCTCGGCCAATATCCTCGGCGGCAGTTGCGCCCGGGTCTGCCCCACCGAAATCCTCTGCCAGCAGGCCTGCGTGCGCAACAACGCCCAAGAGTGTGCGCCGGTGCTGATCGGCCTGCTGCAACGCTATGCCCTGGACAATGCGCACTTCACCGAACACCCGTTCCAGCGCGCCGCCCCCACCGGCAAGCGCATCGCCGTGGTCGGCGCCGGCCCGGCGGGTTTGTCCTGCGCCCACCGCAGCGCCCTGCACGGCCACGACGTGGTGATTTTCGAAGCCCGGGAAAAAGCCGGTGGCCTCAACGAATACGGGATCGCCAAGTACAAGCTGGTGGACGACTTCGCTCAGCAGGAGCTGGAGTTCCTGCTGGGGATTGGCGGCATCGAGATCCGCCACGGGCACAAACTCGGCGACAACCTGAGCCTGAGCCAACTGCATCAGGAGTTCGATGCGGTGTTCCTCGGCCTCGGGCTGGCCGCCAGCAAGCAGCTGGGGCTGGAGCATGAAGACGCCCCCGGGCTGCTGGCCGCCACCGACTACATCCGCGAACTGCGTCAGGCCGACGACCTCGGCCAACTGCCCCTGGCCGACCGCTGCATCGTCCTCGGCGCCGGCAACACCGCCATCGACATGGCGGTGCAAATGGCCCGCCTCGGCGCCCGGGACGTCAACCTGGTGTACCGCCGGGGCGTCGAGGACATGGGCGCCACCGGGCACGAGCAGGAGATCGCCAAGGCCAATCAGGTGCGCCTGCTGACCTGGGCCGCACCGCAACAGGTGCTGCTGGATGATCAGGGCCGGGTGCGCGGCATGCGCTTCGCCCGCACCCACATGCAAGAAGGCCGTTTGCAACACACCGGGGAAACCTTCGAGTTGGCGGCCGACGCGATCTTCAAGGCCATCGGCCAGTCGTTCGACGGCGGTGCCCTGGCCGATCCACTGGCGCGGGAACTGCAGCGTTGTGGGGAACGTATCCAGGTGGACGAACAGCTGCGCACCAGCATTCCCGGGGTCTACGCCGGCGGCGATTGCGTCAGCCTCGGCCAGGACCTGACGGTGCAGGCGGTACAACACGGCAAGCTGGCCGCAGAAGCCATGCATGCCCAACTCATGCTCAATGTGGAGGCTGCGTAAATGGCCGATCTATCGATTGTCTTCGCCGGTATCAAGGCCCCCAACCCGTTCTGGCTGGCCTCCGCACCGCCCACCGACAAGGCCTACAACGTGGTCCGTGCCTTCGAGGCCGGCTGGGGCGGCGTGGTCTGGAAAACCCTGGGCGAGGACCCGGCGGCGGTCAACGTCTCGTCCCGTTATTCCGCGCATTTCGGACCGAACCGCGAGGTCATGGGCATCAACAACATCGAGCTGATCACCGACCGTTCCCTGGAAATCAACCTCAAGGAAATCACCCAGGTGAAGAAGGACTGGCCGGATCGCGCCTTGATCGTGTCGCTGATGGTGCCCTGCGTCGAGGAATCCTGGAAAGCCATCCTGCCCCTGGTGGAAGCCACCGGCGCCGACGGCATCGAGCTGAACTTCGGCTGCCCCCACGGCATGCCGGAACGCGGCATGGGCGCGGCGGTGGGCCAGGTGCCGGAGTACGTCGAGCAGGTGACCCGCTGGTGCAAGACCTACTGCTCGCTGCCGGTGATCGTCAAGCTGACGCCCAACATCACCGACATCCGCATGGCCGCCCGCGCCGCCCACCGCGGCGGCGCCGATGCGGTGTCGTTGATCAACACCATCAACTCCATCACCAGCGTCGACCTGGAGCGCATGGTGGCCCACCCGATGGTGGGCAACCAGAGCACCCACGGCGGCTACTGCGGCTCGGCGGTCAAGCCGATTGCCCTGAACATGGTGGCCGAGATTGCCCGTGACCCGCAGACCCGCGGCCTGCCGATCTGCGGCATTGGCGGCATCGGCAGCTGGCGCGATGCGGCGGAGTTCGTGGCCCTGGGCTGCGGCGCGGTGCAGGTGTGTACGGCGGCGATGCTGCATGGCTTTCGCATCGTCGACGAGATGAAGGACGGCCTGTCGCGGTGGATGGACAGCCAGGGCTACCACAGCCTGCAGGACTTCTCCGGGCGCGCGGTGGGCAACACCACCGACTGGAAGTACCTGGACATCAACTATCAGGTGATCGCAAAAATTGACCAGGAGGCGTGCATCGGTTGCGGCCGTTGCCATATTGCCTGCGAAGACACTTCGCACCAGGCAATTGCCAGCATCCGCCAGGCCGACGGCACCCACACCTATCAAGTGATCGACGACGAATGCGTGGGCTGCAACCTGTGCCAGATCACCTGCCCGGTGCAGGACTGCATCGAAATGGTGCCCCAGGACACCGGCAAACCCTTCCTCGACTGGCAGCACGACCCGCGCAACC
This sequence comes from Pseudomonas protegens, assembly GCF_003363755.1. GTDB lineage: Bacteria > Pseudomonadota > Gammaproteobacteria > Pseudomonadales > Pseudomonadaceae > Aquipseudomonas > Aquipseudomonas danubii. The sequence goes on along the minus strand of NZ_CP031396.1, from coordinate 6,325,096 downwards.
CCTACCGCGAAGCCGTGTAACACCGCACCACTTGTAGCCGCTGCCGCAGGCTGCGAACGAGCGCTACGCTCGCGGTGCTCGTGAGGCCAACAGAGGAGTGGCGGGAGATCGCCAAGCAAGGCCCTGCGGGCCTTTTCGCAGCCTCGCAGGCTCGGCAGCGGCTACAGGAATTGCGGAGGGTCGGGGGGGTCGTGTAGCCGCTGCCGCAGGCTGCGAACGAGCGGTACGCTCGCGGCGTTATTGAGGTCAACAGGGATTACAACTTCGCATGTTGCTCAGGGCTCCAGGCCGATGCCGCGCAGGATGACGCTGGTGACAGTCTGCACCGCGCGTTCGAATTGCAGGTCCGACAGCGGCTGGTGGTCGTTGAGGATCATCACCTGGTGGTCGAAGTCGGCGTAATGCTGGGTCGAGGCCCAGATCATGTACAGCAGGCTCGACGGTTCCACGGGCATGATTCGTCCAGCCTCGACCCATTGGCGGATCTTGGCTTCCTTCATCTTCGCCCAGTCGTACAGGCTGGCATCCAGCGCCGCGCCCAGGGTCGGCGCGCCATGGATGATTTCGTTGGCCCAAACCTTGGAGCCATAGGGCCGGCTGCGCGAGTGCTGCATCTTGGCGCGGATGTAGCTGCTGAGCACCACGCGCGGGTCGTCGAACATCTCGAAGCACAGGGCGTCCTGCTTCCACAGGTCCAGCAGGTCCATGAGCACGGCGCTGTACAGCTCGTTCTTGGTGCTGAAGTAGTAGTGCAGGTTGGAACGCGGCAGTTGCACTTCTTCGGCGATGTCGGCCATGGCGGTCCCGGCATAGCCTTTTTCAGCGAAGATTTTCTCAGCCGCCAGGAGGATCTTTTCCACGTTGCTGCGACGAATCTCGATCTTGTGATTGCCCATGAGGGCTCCTACGAAAACAGTCTGCGGCAAGACTAGCATTCGCCCGGGTCTTGCGGGGGCTGTCAGGGCCGCGACATTGCGCGCCGCCGATGGGTCTTTCGCCGCCCGGCCGGATTGAGTAGGATCGGCCTCCCGCTCATTTGCAGCAGCCACTGCGGTGCTCCGTCCAGGCGTTAACTCGCGACACGGGCATACAGGTCTCTGCCCGAATGCCGGCCCTGCCCCACCGCCGGCCATCTGTCCTGTTACTGATGGAACACACTCATGACGATTCGCCCTCGCGTCGCTGCGGACGACGCCCTGCTGACCGCGCTCTGGGAGCGTTCGGTACGCGCCACCCATGACTTCATTGCTGAAGACGACATCCAGCGCCTGTACCCGCTGGTCCGCGACAGCTACCTGCCGGCCCTTGAGACCTGGGTCTTCGAAAACCCCGACGCCAGCCCCGCAGGCTTTATCGCCACCAGCGACAACACCGTACAGATGCTGTTCATCGAACCGGCCCAACGCGGCCAGGGCATCGGTCGAACGCTTCTGGATCACGTTCGCCGTCCCGGCCTCAAGGTCGACGTCAATGAACAGAACCCACAGGCCCACGGTTTCTATCGTCACTACGGCTTCGTCGACTGCGGCCGCTCGGAAACCGATGGCGAAGGCCGGCCGTTTCCGATCATCCACATGCAGTTGCGCGATCGTTGAGCCCCTGCCCTCTATATAAAGGTAACCCTCTCATGTCACTGAAAAACCTCTTCACCACCACCGCCCTGCTCGCCTCGCTGCTGGGCGCCTCCTCGGTATTCGCCCACGCCCATCTGAAAAGCTCGAACCCGGCGGCCGACAGCAGCGTGGTTGCGCCCAACGAACTGCGCCTGATGTTCAGCGAAGGCGTGGAAGCGGCCTTCACTCAAGTGACGATCAGCAAGGACGGTGCCCCCCTCGCAGTGAAAAGCCTGGCCACCGAAGGTGCGGACAAGAAGACCCTGGTGGTCACCCCGGCCGCCGCGCCGCTGCGCGCTGGCGAGTACAAGGTGGAGTGGCACGCGGTGTCGGTGGACACCCACAAGAGCGAAGGCAGCTACAGCTTCAAGGTGAGCCCGTAAGCCGTGGCGTCATGGCTGGTGCTGTGCCGCTTCGTGCACTTTGCGGTGGTGCTGATCCTGGTGGGTGCCTGGGTGTTTCGCCCGCTGTTGCTGGGCCGTGATTCAGCACAGAACGGTCATGGCGCCGTGCATCGACAGCTCGATCGGCTCAGCCGCTGGCTGACGCTGATCGGCCTTTGCAGCGGCCTGTGCTGGCTGTTGCTGATCACCGCCAGCATGGCCGGCTCCTGGTCGGCGGCGCTGGACCCGGCAACCGTGCAATTGGTGCTGGGCAAGACCTTCTTCGGTCAGGTCTGGACCTGGCACCTGCTGCTCAATCTGTTGTTGCTGGGGCTGCTGCTGACGCCGCTGGGCCGGCGCCTGCCGCTGCAACTGGGGCTCGGTGCCCTGCTCCTGGCCACCCTGGCTCCGGTGGGTCACGGCGCCATGCTCGATGGGCTGCAGGGGCAGTTGCTGATCCTCAATCAGATCGTGCATCTAAGTTGTGTCGCCATCTGGTTGGGGGGCTTGCTGGTGTTGTTGCTGGTGTTGCGCCAACCCGCGGGGCTGTCTGTCGAGCCCTTGTTGAAGCGCTTCAGCGGCGTGGGTTACGGGCTGGTCAGCGGCTTGCTGATCACCGGCCTGATCAACGTGCGGGTGCTCACCGGACAGTGGTGGCCGACGCCATTGTTCAGCGGCTTTGCCCTGATCCTGCTGATCAAGGTGCTGCTGGTGGCGGGCATGCTCGGGCTGGCGCTGTTCAACCGCCTGCGCATCCGCGGCTGCGACCAGCGCCTGTCGAGCCTGCGCAGCAGCGTGCAGGTGGAGTGGCTGCTGGGTGTGGCGGCGGTGGCCGCCGTTTCGTTACTGGGCACCTTGCCGCCGATGCAGGCGGCATAGCCTCCCGCGCACCGCGCCTCTGTAGCCGCTGCCGCAGGCGGCGAAAAGGTCCGCAGGACCTTCAGCGATCTCAAGGCCTCCCCCTCCTGGTCTGGAGCATCGCGGTGGAGCGCCATCCTTGGCGTCTGCTGCGCAGCCGGTCGCAGCCTGCGGCAGCGGCTACAGAGGATCCGCGGCGAGAGGGTTCAAGGCGTGACGGAGGTGTCGATGCTGACCACCACCGATAACCCTGGCCGCAACCGCTCCAACTCCGGCTGATCCGGGTCGACGCTGATCCGCACCGGGACGCGCTGGGCAATCTTGACGAAGTTGCCGGTGGCGTTGTCGGCCTGCAACAAGGCGAATTCGGAACCGGTAGCCGGTGAAATCCGCTGCACCTTGCCGCTGAATGTGCGGTGGTTCAGGGCGTCCACGGTAAAACTCACCGGCTGCCCGACCCGCACATTGTCCATCTGGGTTTCCTTCATGTTGGCCATCACCCACAGCTGGTTCGGCACCAGGGCCATGAGCTGGGCGCCGGAGTTGACATAAGCCCCCAGGCGCACGCCGATCTGCCCCAGTTGCCCGTCGCGGGGCGCGAGGATGCGGGTGTTGGACAGGTCGATGCGCGCCAGCTCCACCGCGGCTTCGGCGCTGGCCACCGCCGCTTCCAGGGAGCCGCGGTTGACGATCACCGTCTGCAGGTCCTGGCGGGCGATGTCCAGTTGCGCCTGGGCCTGGGCCACGGCGGCGACGGTCTGGGCGTTGGCCGCGCGGGTCACGTCCAGCTCACGCTGGGACACCGAACCGTCGGCAATCAGCGCCTGGTTGCGTTGCAGGTCGGCCGCGCTCTTGCGCGCCTGGGCCTGGCTGTCGACCAGAGCGGCCTGGCGCAGCTTGATCGTGGCTTCGGCGCTGTTGCGTTGCTGCAGGGCATTGGCCAGGGCCGCCTTCTGCACCGCCAGTTGCGCCAGGGACTGGTCCAGGCGCTGGCGATAGATGCGGTCGTCGAGGCGCACCAGCAGGTCGCCGGCCTTGACCTGCTGGAAGTCCTGCACCGGCACCTCGAACACATAGCCGCTGAGCTGCGGGCCGATGATGGTCACCTGCCCGCGCACCAGGGCGTTCTCGGTGCTTTCGATGGCGCTGGAGAACGGCGGCAGTTGCCAGGCATAGAGCACGATCAGCACACCGACGATGGCGATGGCGGCAAAGCCCAGGGACGAGAGGATGCGCACCGCCAGCGGGCGCGGCTCGGTCGCCGGAAGACTCGGCGGGCCGTTGGGCTCGGGAGTCGAGGCGATGGCATTGGTGGTGGGGTTGACGGTTTCGCTCATGAAGTTGGGGCACCACTTTGTTGAACGGGAGCCGCGGGCGCGACCGCTCGGGTCGTGCTCATCAGCCACAGGCTGCGGATGAATATCCAGAGCATGGTGAGTACGGCAATCACCGCGATCAGCATGAATACATCGTTATAGGCCAGCACGTTGGCTTCGCGGGTGGCCGCACTGGCCAGGCTGCGAATGCCTTGCAGGGTGCGCAGGTCCGGGTCGGCGATGACCTTGCCGTAGGCCGCCGCGCCGCTCTGCACCCGGGCCAGGACCTGGGGATCGAGCAGGGTCAACTGCTCGACGATATGGCTGGAGTGGTACTTCTCGCGCACGATCTGGAAGGTCCCGAGCAAGGCCGAGCCGATCAGCCCGCCGAGGTTCTGGCAGATGCCGAACAGCACCGAGAAGCTGACCAGATTGCGCGGGTTGGTCAGCACATTGCGGGTGCCCAGGACCATGGTCGGGCCGAGAAAGAAGGTGCCGCCAAAGGCCAGGAGGAACTGGCTGAGGTACATGTTGGCCGGGCGCGTGAGGTTGCTGGAGAAACTGTCCATCACCGAGCCCACGGCCATCAGCGCCAGGGAAATGACCAGCGGCATCAACAGGTGCGCCGGGTTGATGGTCAGCGCGCTGGTGGCCAGCCCGGCGATGCTGCCCAGCAGCATCACCCCGTAGAGCAGGCGCATCTGCTCGCTGCTCATGTTCAGCGCCTGGAGAAACCCCACGGCGCCGGTGGACTGTTCCGACAGCACCATGCGAATCAGGATCACCGCCAGGGCCAGGCGGATCATCGCCCCGCTGCCCAGCCAGCGGGTCATCAGCATCGGGTTGCTGCGGTTATGTTCGATGCACAGCCCGGCCAGGATCAGCACGATGGAGCCGGCGCTGGCGTAGCCGATCCACGGCGCTTCCAGCCACCAGTCGATGCGCCCCAGGGACAGCACCGCACACAGCAGGGCAACGCCTGTGGCGAGCAAGGCGAAGGTCAGGAAGTCGAGTTTCTCGAAGGTGCGAAAGCGGTCCCCCGGCGGCAGCTTGAGCAGGAACACGCAGCCCAGGGAGGTCAGCGCCAGGCCCAGTTCGAACAGGTACAGGCCGCGCCATTCGGCGATCTGCAGCAGGTCCTCGGAAAACAGCCGGGCCAGGGGCAAGGCCAGCTGCGAAGTACCCAGCCCCAGCACCAGGGCCTTGAGCCGCCATTTCGCCGGGAAGGCCTGGACCATGTAGTACAGGCCCAGGGAGCTCAGCGCCGCGCCGACCATGCCATGGGCCGCGCGCACGGCGATGGCCGAGCTCAGGTCGTTGACGAACAGGTGGCCGAAGGTCACCAGGGCATAAAGCACCAGGAACACTTCGGTGAAGGCACGCAGGCCGAACTGCTGGCGAAACTTCACCAGCAGCAGGTTCATCGACACATTGGTCATCACATAGGCCGCCGGCAACCAGGCCATTTCCGCGGTGGTCGCCCCCAGCGCCCCTTGCAGGTACGGCAGATTGGCGATCACCAGCGAGTTGCCCAGGCCGCCGGTAATCGCCACCAGCAAGCCCACCAGGGCATAGGCCAGGCGCTTGTGGCCGGGGTGCAGCGGTGTCGAGGGGGAACCGGGCAAGCTGGGCTTTTCGTGGGGCTGCCAGTTGCGAGGGGCGTAGTGATCCATGCCGTGACCTTGTGCTGTACCGGCCGCTGTTGCAGCGCCCGGCGATGTTCGCGGTGCTCCGGCAGTGTGCCGGAAAAACCCGCCGTCCAGGCAGCGCCCAGGCTTGCAGGATGAATTTTATTTTAAGGCGCTGGCGCCGGTGGCGTTTTTTCGCAATCCTGCCCTCGCTGGCGCCCGGCGAAGCGGGCGTCGCCTGCCCTCGCCCACCGGAGCTCGCATGCCGCTGAACTTTGTCAAGATGCACGCCAATGGCGACGACTTCGTGCTGATCGATGCCCGTGGACGCGACAACCCGATCACTGCCGAACGGGCCCGGGCCCTGGGCGATCGCCGACGCGGCATTGGTTTCAATCAGTTGGTGGTGCTCGGCGATTGCCACGAGAGTGCGGCGCAACTGACCTTCTTCAACGCCGATGGTTCCAGCCTGGACACCTGCGGCAGCGCAACCCGCGGCGCCGCCGACCTGCTGATGGAGGAAAGCGGTGCCACCTCGGTGCAGGTGACAACCGCCCGCGGCCTGCAGCACTGCCTGCGCCTTGAGGATCAGTCGGTGTCCGTGGAAATGGGCCGACCATCGTTCGACTGGCGGGACGTCCCCCTGGCCCGAGAGCTGGACAGCCTGCACCTGCCGCTGCCAGGAACACCGGCGGCATGCAGCATGGGCAACCCCCATTGCAGTTTTTTCGTCGACGATCTGGAGCAACTGGACGTGGCCGCCCTGGGTCCCACGATCGAGAGCGACCCGCTGTTTCCACACAAGACCAATGTGCACTTCATCCAGGTGATCGACCGCCAGACCATCCGCCTGCGCATCTGGGAGCGCCATGGCGCCATCCCCCTGGGCTCCGGTTCCTGTTCCTGCGCGGCGGCGGTCAATGGCATCCGTCGCGGCTTGCTCGACAGCCCGGTGCGGGTGTTGTGCGACGGCGGGCCGGTGACGGTGAGCTGGGACGGCCAGGGCAAGGTGCGCCTGGCCGGCAACGTGACCCGGGTGTTCAGCGGGTCACTGTGAAGGGCTCTACATCCAGCCCAGCCATTTCCACCAGGTCATGGCGAACACCAGCATCAACAGGTAGCCGATCAGCGTCACCAGCAGCCCGACCTTGGCGAACTGCCGGGCATTGAAGGTCTCGGTACCCAGGCAGACCATGTTCTGCGGCGCGTTGATCGGCAGGATGAAACCGTAGCTGACGACAAAGCCCAGGAGCATGGTCATGCCCAGGCGGCTGAACTCGCCCGGCAGGGTTTGCAGCACGGCAATCAGGATCGGCAGCAAGGCCGAGGTCAGGGCCGTGGCACTGGCGAACCCCAGGTGTATGAGAATCAAGAACGCCGCGAGAATCGCGAACACCGCCAAAGGCCCGACCTGGTCCAGGCCGGTGTGGGCCACCACCTGCCCGCCCAGCCATTGCCCGGCCTGGGTGCTGAGCAGCGCCGAACCGAGGCTGATGCCGACCCCGAAGACGATCACCGTGCCCCAGGGAATGCGCGACTGCACGTCCTTCCAGGTCATGATGCCGACTCGCGGCAACAGCAGGATCACCAGCCCGGCGTAGGTGGTGGTCGTGGTGTCGAAGGGGTGCAGCTTGCCTTCGGTGGACCAGGCCAAAAGCAGCAGCAGCGACACCGCCAACAGGCGCTTCTGCGGCCCGGTCATGGGCCCGATGTCCACCAGGGACTGGGCCACCGCCTCCTTGCCGCCGGGGATGCTGTCGGTTTCCGGCGGCAGCAGTTTGAGCACCAGCCACAGCAGCACCAGGGACATGATCAGCGCCCAGGGCGCCCCGGCGATCAGCCAGTCGAGCCAGGCCACGCGCTGGCCGAGCATCTTGTCCATGAAGCCCACGGTCAGCAGGTTCTGCGCCGCGGCGGTCTGGATCCCGACGTTCCAGATGCTGGTGCCCTGGGCCACCACGATCATCAGCCCGGCGGCGATATTGGAGCGCTTGTCGACGCCGAACGCGGCGATCACCCCCATCATGATCGGCACCACGCAGGCACTGCGGGCCGTGGCGCTGGGCACCAGCAGGCTGAGGAGGATGGTCACCGCAATGGCACCGATGAGGATGCGCCGGGTGCTGGTGCCGACCCGGGTCAGGGTCACCAGGGCGATGCGTCGGTCGAGGCCGGTGTGGGTCATGGCGGCGGCGATGAACAAGGCACCGGCCACCAGGGCCAGGGCCGAATTGGAGAACCCGGTCAGCGCCAGACTGATGGCCGCCGAGCTGCCATAGACCTGGGTCGGGTCCTGCAGGGTCGGCGCGGTGCCAATCAGGAACGCCATCAGTGCGGTGATCATGATCGCGCTGGCCTCGTAGGACACCGCTTCGCTGATCCACACCACCACCGCGAAGGCGAGGATCGCCAGCATCCGCTGGCCGGCCACCGGCAGGTCGGCGGGCAGTGGCAGAAACAGCACCCCGATCATGGCCAGCACGGCGATCAGCAATCCAATCGGTAGTACAGCCTTGGCCGCGGGCGCCGTTGTCGGAGGCGTAGTCATGGGCCTTTTCCTTTGCAATTGGAGAGGCGCCAAGCTTGCTACAAAACCGCCAAAAGCGCGTTGATAAAGGTCAAGCCGCGGGGTTGCCCGCCCTTGCGGCGACGCTAGGTTGAAGCGCGTTGGACGCAAAGAAATATTTTTACATCCCTACAGATTTTTCATCTCTTTGGAGTCACAGTGCTATCAGGGCGACAAGGAGTCGAAAAGCAATTGGCGGTATCACTCCAACCTGCAAGGTGCCTGTATGGTGACAAGAAACTTGAAACTGACGTCCAGGGCGCTCCTGAGTTTTGGCGCTATCTGTGTGCTAGTGGTCGGTCTGGGGGGACTGGCGCTGTGGAGAATGGGACAGATTCACGATGCTGCACTGGACCTGCGAAACAATTGGCTGCCCAGCGTCAGGCAAGCCACGAAAATCGAATCCTCCACCTTGCGTGTGCGCCTGGAGGCCCTGCACTACGCCACTGAAAGCGAAGCCCAGAAAGGCGCATCCCTGGACAAGCTGGGTAGCCTGAAAGCCACCCTGGCCCAGGCCATCAAGGACTACGAGCCGCTGGTGTCCAGCGCCGAAGAGAAAACCGCCTTTGATCAGGTCAAGCGCGGCGCCCAGGACTACCTGGACAAGCTGGCGGTGCTGATCGATGCCAGCAAGACCAACACCGCGCAGCAGAGCAGTGACTACATCAATCAGGTCACGGTGCCCCTGGCCAATGCCTTGCAAAGCGCAATCGAAGCCCTGATCGCGATCAACGAGAGCGGTGCCGCGCACTCGGCGACCCTGGCCGACCATCAGTTCGACAGTGGCCTGACCCTGACCTCGCTGATCATCGTCCTGGCGATTGTCCTGACCGTGCTCATCGCCACCCTGTTCACCCGCAGCATCACCCGCCCGGTGCAATCGCTGCTGGCCACCACGCGCAAAATCGCCGAGGGCGACCTGCGAACCCAGGTGGAAGTCAGCGGCCAGGACGAACTCACCGACCTGCAGAAATCCACCCAGTCCATGCTCGACAACCTGAAGTCGACCATCCGCCAAATTGCCGACTCCTCGACCCAGCTGGCCTCCGCCGCCGAGGAAATGAGCGCCATTACCCGTGAGTCCAACGCCGGCATCCAGCAACAGAGCATGGAGACCGATCAGGCCGCCACCGCGGTCAACGAAATGACCGCCGCGGTGGAGGAAGTGGCGCGCAACGCGGTGTCCGCCTCGCAGTCGACCCAGGAATCCGAGCGCTCCGCCGGGCTGGGCAAGGAGCGGGTCGAGCAGACCATCCACTCCATCGAGAAGCTCACCGGCACCGTGGAAAACACCCGGGTGGAAATGGCCGGCCTGGCGCAACAGGCTCAGGACATCAGCAAGGTCCTGGACGTGATCCGCGCCATTGCCGAGCAGACCAACCTGCTGGCCCTCAACGCGGCCATCGAGGCCGCTCGGGCCGGCGAGCAAGGCCGTGGTTTCGCCGTGGTGGCCGATGAAGTGCGGGCCCTGGCCCACCGCACCCAGCTCTCGACCCAGGAGATCGAGCAGATGATCCAGGGCGTCCAGAACGGTTCGAGCAAGGCCATGCTGTCGATGCAGCAAAGCAGCGAGGATGCCAGCCAGACCCTGGCCATCGCCCACGAGGCCGGCGCCGCCATCGGCCATATCGCCCAGGCCATCAGCGAGATCAACGAACGCAACCTGATGATCGCCACCGCCTCGGAGGAACAGGCCCAGGTGGCGCGCTCGGTGGATCAGAACCTGATGAGCATCCGCGACTTGTCGCTGCAAAGCTCGTCCGCCGCCAGCCAGACGTCCATTGCCAGCAATGAACTGTCGTCCCTGGCGGTGAGTTTGAACAAACTGGTGGCACGCTTCTCCCTGTGAGGCGGGCCCAGGCCCGGTAAGACGTCAGGTAGAGAAAAGCGCTGGCGCTGTTAGCCGGCGATCCGGCTTCTACACGGGTCTGTAGGAGCCAGATGACCGGCAATGGCCGACTGCCCTGAAAGGGAGTGTTGTTGATGCTGAAACTGATTTCGATCCATCAGTTGCAGATGGGCATGTACATCCATCAGTTCTGTGGCTCCTGGCTGGACCACTCTTTCTGGAAGGCTGGCTTTGTCCTCGACAGCCATGCCGACCTGCAACGCCTGCGAAGCTCCAACCTCAGCAGCCTGTGGATCGACACCAGCAAAGGTGGCGACCTGCCCGAGGCCAGTGCAACCACCACGCCGGATCTGCCGCCGACGGCACAACCAGCCACCGCGCCCACTCCCCGGGCCAGCATGGATGAGGAAGTGCAGCGCGCCCTCAAACTCTGCGCCCACTCGCGCAAGGCGGTAATGGCGATGTTCCAGGAAGTGCGCATGGGCCAGGCCCTGGAGATGCAGCAAGCCGAGGATCTGGTGCTGCAGATCGGCCAGTCGCTGCTGCGTCATCCCGATGCGCTGATCAGTCTGGCGCGGCTCAAGAACGCCGATGACTACACCTACATGCATTCAGTGGCGGTCTGTGCGCTGATGCTGGCCACTGCGCGGCAATTGGGCTTGTCGGAGGACTATATCCGCCTGGCAGGCGTTGCCGGATTGCTGCATGACGTGGGCAAGCTGACCATCCCCGACAGCATTCTCAACAAGCCGCAAAAGCTCTCGGACACCGAGTTCGAACGGGTCAAGCTGCACCCCGAAGCCGGTGGCGCGATCCTGCGTCAAAGCCCCGATGTGGATGCGCTGGTTCTGGATGTATGCCTGCATCACCACGAAAAGGCCGACGGCTCGGGCTATCCGCACCGTCTGGCCGGCAACCAGATCAGCCTGTTCGCGCAGATGGGCGCGGTCTGCGATGTGTACGACGCGGTGACCTCCAATCGTCCCTACAACCGTGGCTGGGACCCGGCCGAAGCGATCCAGCGCATGTCCACCTGGAAAGGTCATTTCGATCAGCGGGTGTTCCAGGCCTTCGTCAAGAGCGTGGGTATCTATCCCGTCGGGGCCCTGGTGCGCCTGGAAAGCGGTCGCCTGGCGGTAGTGATCGAACAAAACCCCAAGTCGTTGCTGACGCCCAAGGTCCGGGTGTTCTTCTCCACCCGCTCCAACCTGCCCCTGGAACAGAACGTGGTCGACCTGGCCAAGATCCACGGCCAGGATCGCATCGTCGCTCGCGAAGCCCCGGAAGACTGGGAGTTCAAGAACCTGGATCGGCTCTGGAGCGGAGTCTCCGCCTGACCCTCAGGTGCCCAGGGTCAGGCCGTTGGCCGGCAGTGGCAGCGCGGTCTTGTAGCGCACCTGCTTGAGGGCGAAGCTGGAGCGGATGTTGGCCACCCCGGGCACCTTGGTCAGAAAGTCCATCATGAAGCGTTCCAGGGACTGGATGGTGGGCACCAGCACGCGGATCAGGTAGTCCGGGTCGCCGGCCATCAGGTAGCACTCCATGACCTCCGGGCGGTCGGCGATGGCCTCTTCGAAGTGCTGCAACGCCTCCTCCACCTGCTTCTCCAGGCTGACGTGAATGAACACGTTGACGTGCAGCCCCAACAGGTCGGCATCCAGCAGGGTCACCTGCTCGCGGATCAGCCCCAGCTCCTCCATGGCCTTGACCCGGTTGAAGCACGGCGTGGGTGAAAGGTTCACCGAACGGGCGAGGTCGGCGTTGGTGATGCGAGCATTCTCCTGAAGACTGTTGAGAATGCCGATGTCGGTACGATCCAGTTTGCGCATGAGACAAAACAACCTGTTTTTTATGTTTATGCAGATTTTTTATCTGCAAATAACTTCCAGCGCAATGAAACAGAGATAAATATTCTTCTACGCCCGGCCTATGATGTTTGTAGGACAAGATTTCCCTTACCCAGGGAATGACTGTCAGCTAGCGCGCCCAATTACAAGAAATCCACAAGATCGAGCGTAGAAAGCCATGACCACCGCGTATGCACCGCTACGCCTGCACGTTCCCGAACCCTCGGGCCGTCCCGGCTGCAAGACCGACTTCACCTACCTGCGTCTGAACGACGCCGGCCTGGCCCGCAAACCTCCCATCGATATCGAACCTGCCGACTGCGCCGACCTGGCCCGCGGCCTGATCCGTGTGCTCGACGATCAGGGCAACGCCCTGGGCGACTGGGCCGACGACGTGCCGCTGGAAATCCTGCGCAAGGGCATGCGCGCCATGCTCAAGACGCGGATCTTCGACAACCGCATGGTGGTCGCCCAGCGCCAGAAGAAGATGTCCTTCTACATGCAGAGCCTGGGCGAGGAAGCCATCGGCAGCGCCCAGGCCCTGGCCCTGAACATCGACGACATGTGCTTCCCCACCTACCGCCAGCAGAGCATCCTGATGGCCCGGGAAGTGCCGCTGGTGGAGATGATCTGCCAACTGCTGTCCAACGAGCGCGATCCGCTCAAGGGACGCCAGTTGCCAATCATGTACTCGGTGAAGGAATCCGGGTTCTTCACCATCTCCGGCAACCTGGCGACCCAGTTCGTGCAGGGCGTGGGCTGGGGCATGGCCTCGGCGATCAAGGGCGATACCAAGATCGCCTCGGCCTGGATCGGCGACGGCGCCACCGCCGAATCGGACTTCCACACCGCCCTGACCTTCGCCCACGTGTACCGCGCGCCGGTGATCCTCAACGTGGTCAACAACCAGTGGGCGATCTCCACCTTCCAGGCCATTGCCGGCGGTGAAGCCACCACCTTCGCCGGACGCGGCGTGGGCTGCGGCATCGCTTCCCTGCGGGTCGACGGCAACGACTTCATCGCGGTCTACGCCGCCTCACGCTGGGCCGCCGAACGCGCCCGGCGCAACCTCGGGCCGACCCTGATCGAGTGGGTCACCTACCGCGCCGGCCCGCACTCCACTTCCGACGACCCGTCGAAGTACCGTCCGGCCGACGACTGGAGCCACTTCCCCCTGGGCGACCCGATTGCCCGCCTCAAGCAGCACCTGATCAAGATCGGCCAGTGGTCCGAAGAGGAACACGCCGCGGTCAGCGCCGAGCTCGAAGCCCAGGTGATTGCCGCGCAGAAGGAAGCCGAGCAGTACGGCACCCTCGCCGGCGGCCAGATCCCCAGCGCCGCGACCATGTTCGAGGACGTCTACAAGGACATGCCCGAGCACCTGAAACGTCAACGCCAGGAACTGGGGGTCTGACATGAACGATCACAACAACAATATCCAGCTGGAAACCGCCATGACCACCACCACCATGACCATGATCCAGGCCCTGCGCTCGGCCATGGATGTGATGCTCGAGCGTGACGACAACGTGGTGGTGTTCGGCCAGGACGTCGGCTACTTCGGCGGCGTGTTCCGCTGCACCGAGGGCCTGCAGGCCAAGTACGGCACCTCGCGGGTGTTCGACGCACCGATCTCGGAAAGCGGCATCGTCGGCGCGGCCATCGGCATGGGCGCCTACGGCCTGCGTCCGGTGGCGGAAATCCAGTTCGCCGACTACGTCTACCCCGCCTCGGACCAGATCATTTCCGAAGCCGCGCGCCTGCGCTATCGCTCCGCCGGCCAGTTCACCGCGCCGATGACCCTGCGCATGCCCTGCGGCGGCGGCATCTATGGCGGCCAGACCCACAGCCAGAGCATCGAGGCGATGTTCACCCAGGTCTGCGGCCTGCGCACCGTGATGCCCTCCAACCCCTACGACGCCAAGGGCCTGCTGATCGCCTCCATCGAAAACGATGACCCGGTGATCTTTCTCGAACCCAAGCGCCTGTACAACGGCCCGTTCGATGGCCACCACGACCGCCCGGTAACCCCCTGGTCGAAACACCCGGCGGCCCAGGTGCCGGACGGCTACTACAAGGTGCCGCTGGATGTGGCGGCCATCGCCCGTCCGGGCAAGGACGTCACCGTCCTCACCTACGGCACCACCGTCTATGTGTCGCAAGTGGCGGCCGAGGAAACCGGCATCGACGCCGAGGTCATCGACCTGCGCAGCCTGTGGCCCCTGGACCTGGACACCATCGTCAAGTCGGTGAAAAAGACCGGCCGTTGCGTGGTGGTGCACGAAGCCACCCGTACCTGCGGCTTCGGCGCCGAGCTGGTGTCGCTGGTGCAGGAACACTGCTTCCACCACCTGGAAGCCCCGATCGAGCGCGTCACCGGTTGGGATACGCCGTATCCCCACGCGCAGGAGTGGGCATATTTCCCAGGGCCGTCCCGAGTGGGCGCGGCGCTGCAACGGGTCATGGAGGTCTGAATGGGCACGCACGTTATCAAGATGCCGGACATCGGCGAAGGCATCGCGGAAGTTGAACTGGCGCAGTGGCACGTAAAAGTCGGCGACCAGGTGGTCGAAGACCAGGTCCTGGCGGACGTGATGACCGACAAGGCCATGGTCGACATTCCCTCGCCAGTGCACGGCACGGTCATTTCCCTGGGCGGCGAACCCGGTGAAGTGATGGCGGTGGGCAGCATCCTCATCAGCATCGAAGTCGAAGGCGCGGGCAACCTCAAGGAATCCGCCCAGGCCGCCGCGCCGGCGCAACAAGCACCGGCCGCTATTAATAAGCCGGCTGCCGCGCCAGTGGTCGAAGCACCCAAGGTGGAACAAGCAGTCGTCAGCCAAGCCGCCTGCCGCCCTGCTCCCCAGGCGCCGGTGGCGCGCCAGGCCGACGAACGCCCCCTGGCTTCGCCCGCCGTGCGCAAGCACGCCCTGGACCTGGGCATCCAGCTGCGCCTGGTGCAAGGCAGCGGCCCGGCCGGGCGCATCCTGCACCAAGACCTGGAGGCCTACCTGGCCCAGGACAGCCAGCCGCTCAAGGGCTACTCGGCGCCCGGCACAGGCTATGCCGAACGCCACGACGAAGAGCAGATCCAGGTGATCGGCATGCGCCGCAAGATCGCCCAGCGCATGCAGGAATCCAAGCACCGCGCCGCGCACTTCAGCTATGTCGAGGAAGTGGACGTCACCGCCCTGGAAGAGCTGCGCATCCACCTCAATGAAAAACACGGCGCCAGCCGCGGCAAGCTGACCCTGCTGCCGTTCCTGGTGCGGGCCATGGTCGTCGCCCTGCGCGACTTCCCGCAGATCAACGCCCGCTACGACGACGAAGCCCAGGTCATCACCCGCCACGGCGCGGTGCATGTCGGGGTCGCCACCCAGAGCGACGTCGGCCTGATGGTGCCGGTGGTACGTCACGCCGAAGCCCGCAGCCTGTGGGGCAACGCCGAGGAAATCTCGCGCCTGGCCAAGGCGGCCCGCAGCGGCAAGGCGGCCCGGGATGAACTGTCCGGCTCCACCATCACCCTCACCAGCCTCGGCGCCCTGGGCGGGATTGTCAGCACCCCGGTGCTGAACCTGCCGGAAGTGGCGATTGTCGGGGTCAACCGCATCGTCGAGCGGCCGATGGTGATCAAGGGCCAGATCGTGATCCGCAAGATGATGAACCTCTCCAGCTCCTTCGATCACCGGGTGGTCGACGGCATGGACGCTGCGCAATTCATCCAGGCCATTCGCGGCCTGCTCGAACAACCCGCCACGCTGTTTGTGGACTGACTTTCAGAGGAGCAGGCATGCAACAGACTCTCAACACCCAACTGCTGATCATCGGCGGCGGGCCTGGCGGTTACGTGGCGGCGATCCGTGCCGGCCAGCTGGGCATTTCCACCATCCTGGTGGAAGGCCAGGCCCTGGGCGGCACCTGCCTGAACATCGGCTGCATCCCGTCCAAGGCGCTGATTCATGTGGCCGAGCAGTTTCACCAGACCCGTCACCACAGCCAGGGCTCGGCCCTGGGCATCGAAGTGGCGGCGCCAACCCTGAACATCGGCAAGAGCGTGGAATGGAAGGACGGCATCGTCGACCGCCTGACCACCGGGGTCGCCGCGCTGTTGAAGAAAAACAAGGTCCAGGTGATTCACGGCTGGGCCAAGGTCATCGACGGCAAGACCGTGGAGATCGAAGGCACTGATACCCGCATCCAGTGCGAACACCTGCTGCTGGCCACCGGCTCGAAAAGCGTCAACCTGCCGATGCTGCCCATCGGCGGGCCGATCATCTCCTCCACCGAGGCCCTGGCGCCCAAGACCCTGCCCAAGCGCCTGACCGTGGTCGGCGGCGGCTACATCGGCCTGGAACTGGGCATTGCCTACCGCAAGCTCGGGGCCGAGGTCAGCGTGGTCGAGGCCCAGGAGCGCATTCTCCCGGCCTATGACGCCGAACTGACCCAGCCGGTGCTGGAGTCGGTGAAGCAGTTGGGGATCAAGCTCTACCTCAAGCACAGCGTGCTGGGCTTCGATGCCGCCAGCAGCAGCCTGCAGGTGCGCGAGCCCAACGGCGACACCCTGAACCTGGCCACCGATCAGGTACTGGTGGCGGTGGGTCGCAAACCCAACACCCAGGGCTGGAACCTGGAAAGCCTGAACCTGGACATGAACGGCGCGGCGATCAAGATCGACCACCGCTGCCAGACCAGCATGCGCAACGTCTGGGCCATCGGTGACCTCAGCGGCGAACCCATGCTCGCCCACCGGGCCATGGCCCAGGGCGAGATGGTCGCCGAGCTGATCGCCGGCAAGCACCGCGAGTTCAACCCGGCGGCGATCCCGGCGGTGTGTTTCACCGACCCGGAACTGGTGGTGGTGGGCAAGACTCCGGACGAGGCCCGCGCTGCCGGGCTGGATTGCATCGTCAGCAGCTTCCCGTTCGCGGCCAATGGCCGGGCCATGACCCTGGAATCGAAAAGCGGTTTCGTGCGGGTGGTGGCCCGAAGTGACAATCACCTGATTGTCGGCTGGCAGGCGGTGGGGGTCGGTGTCTCCGAATTGTCCACGGCGTTTGGCCAATCCCTGGAAATGGGCGCGCGCCTGGAAGACATCGGCGGCACCATCCACGCCCACCCGACCCTGGGTGAAGCGGTCCAGGAAGCGGCGCTGCGGGCCTTGGGCCACGCCCTGCACCTGTAAACACAACCTGTAGCCGCTGCCGCAGGCTGCGACAAGGTCCGCAGGACCTTCCGAGGGCCTCAAGAGCACGTTCTCTTCGAGGCCGATCGCAGCCTGCGGCAGCAGTTACAGGGTTCAATACGGGGATGCGGTAAGCCCCCGGAATGCAGTATTGTTGTGCCCATCCAAAAAAACGTCAGAAGCCTTAAGCCGTTCCGGCGGTTGTTAAGTGATAGAGGGTGTCATGGGTAACGAAAGCATCAATTGGGACAAGCTGGGTTTTGACTACATCAAGACAGACAAGCGCTATCTGTCGCACTGGCGTAACGGCGAGTGGGACGCGGGCACCCTGACCGAAGACAACGTGCTGCACATCAGCGAGGGCTCCACCGCCCTGCACTACGGTCAGCAATGCTTCGAAGGCCTCAAGGCCTACCGCTGCAAGGACGGCTCGATCAACCTGTTCCGTCCGGACCAGAACGCCGCGCGCATGCAGCGCAGCTGCGCCCGCCTGCTGATGCCGCAGGTGTCCACCGAACAGTTCATCGAAGCCTGCAAGGCCGTGGTCAAGGCCAACGAGCGCTTCATTCCGCCGTACGGCACCGGCGGCGCGCTGTACCTGCGTCCGTTCGTGATCGGCGTGGGTGACAACATCGGCGTGCGCACCGCGCCGGAGTTCATCTTCTCGATCTTCGCCATCCCGGTCGGCGCCTACTTCAAGGGCGGCCTGACCCCGCACAACTTCCTGATCTCCAGCTACGACCGCGCCGCCCCACAAGGCACCGGCGCGGCCAAGGTCGGTGGCAACTACGCCGCCAGCCTGATGCCGGGCTCCCAGGCCAAGAAGGCCAGCTTCGCCGACTGCATCTACCTCGACCCGCTGACCCACAGCAAGATCGAGGAAGTGGGTTCGGCCAACTTCTTCGGCATCACCCACGACGACAAATTCGTCACCCCCAACTCGCCATCGGTACTACCGGGTATCACCCGCCTGTCGCTGATCGAGCTGGCCAAGACCCGCCTGGGCCTGGAAGTGGTCGAAGGCGACGTGTTCATCGACAAGCTCTCGGACTTCAAGGAAGCCGGTGCCTGCGGTACTGCCGCGGTGATCACGCCGATCGGCGGCATCCAGTACCAGGACAAGCTGCACGTGTTCTACAGCGAAAAAGACGTCGGCCCGATCACCCAGAAGCTCTACAAAGAGCTGACCGGCGTGCAGACCGGCGACGTGGAAGCGCCAGCGGGCTGGATCGTCAAGGTCTGATTCGCCCCCTGCTGCACCCCAGCCCGCCCCTGCTTGCCAGGGGCGGGCTTTTTCATGCCTGGAGCCTGCTGGATGCCTGCCGAAGGCGGGGCTCCCCCCTCAGAGGCTGATACCGAACGACATCAGCACCTGTTGCGTTCCATCCACCACCAGCAATGCAGCCCGGGACGCCACCAAGGTGTAGAGAAAACTCGTGATCAGCACACAGAGTTCGAACCAGACGAACATCGGCCAGTCGCTGGCTCGCAGCGGTCGGCCCTGCATGAGCCACTCCATTCGATTGCGTGGCAGGTGATAAACAAGTTCGAAAATCTTCAGCTCGCGAAACTGCTTGATCACCGCGTGTATCACCCCCATCGCAGTGACTATCGCGATACACCAGAACACAACGAACTCAACCCCTTTGTTCCCGTACCCGCCAAGACTGACTGTCTGTTGAAAAAAGGCGAGGCCGACCACCGATACCACAGGCCCAACTACCCAGGCGTAAATCACCAACCCCAGGCTGGCCATGGCCACACCACTGGCAAAGACACTGATGCGAACCACCCAGGCCAGGAACCCGGGGGAAAACTTCGAATAGGCCCTCTGGGTCTCGATCACCAGCAAGGGGATCAGCATGGTCAGCACTCCAACCGCGATGTCCACGACCTTGAACCCGGTCTTGGGCAGCAGCAGCGCCGCCAGGAAGGTCACGCCGCGGCTGCCCACCCGCCACATCATCTTGGCGTCGTCAGTCACTGCCTTCGACCAGAACTCCTCGGTAATGCCCTTGCCGTCATCCACACCGTCATCCATTGACTGCCTGCCTCATTGTTCAAAGCCGCGCATTGTCAGGGAAGGTCCTGGCGTCTGCCCAGCGCTATCGCTGCGCACCTGACCGATCCGCTTGCCTGGCCGCGCTGCCACCTGGCTGGCCTGGCCGTCGCGCTGCTTGCCGTGGCGCGCTTCGCTGATCAGCGCCGGAATCAGCGGTCCCTCCGGCAGGTGCTTCCAGAACCGGGTCGGCAAATGCCCCTGCATGACCTTGGGGTTGAGCCGCGCCGGGTTGAAGATGTGGCTGTAGTAGGCCAGCCACAGCTCGCCTCCGGGGTCGTCGCCGGCCTGGGCCAGTTGCTGCCAACCAGCGGGGCACTGGCGCTGGTGGTGCAGTTGCTCGCCGTCGAAGTACACCCCGTCCCGGGGCGTGGCAATCATCCAGCGGTGGCGCCCCATGCGTCCGATGAAGTGCCGGCTGGCCTGGGCCAGGATGTCGTGGGCCGGCTCGTGCCAGGCCACGTATTCGGGTTGCTCGGCCAGGCGCGAGCGGCCCTCGGGCAGCCGGACAAATCGCACGAAGGCATGCAGGTGATGGGCCTCGCGGTCCACCTGCTTGATCCGCCGCTGCAACTCGCTGCCCAGTTGATCGCCGCTGAGCATGGCCGTGCGGTCGCCATGGCTGACCCGCCACAGCACCTCGTAAAGCAGGCTCCAGCGCTGCTCGCCGCGGTAGCAGGCGGCTCGCTGCAACAGCTCCAGCAGGGCCTGGGGAATGCGCGCGCGAAACGGTCCGGGCTGTTCGGGGCAGCTCTCGTCGCTGGCAAAGAGGTCGGCCTCCCGGGTCCCGGCCCAACTGACCCGGCTCGGATCGATGGAATGACTGAGCAGCCAGCGCGCCTGCTGGCGCCAGGTGTCGAACAGGTCGTCGCAGTCCAGGCTGATCATCCCCAGAGCCCCATCTGCTGCGGTTGCGGCCGGTCCCGCAGTTGCTGGTAGAGCAGCGCACTGCTGGTTTCCGCCTGCTGCGGGTGATAGTCGCTGGTGATGAAGAACGGCTTGGCCTTGCTCAGCACACAGCGCATGCGCGCCAGGTCCTCGAAGCGGATGCGCCGCTCGCGACGCAGCTCCACCAGGCGCTGGGTGGTGCGCAGGCCGATCCCCGGAATGCGCGCGATCAAGGTTGGCTCGGCGCGGTTCAGGTCCAGGGGAAACAGGTTGCGGTTCTCCAGCGCCCAGGCCAGCTTGGGGTCGATGTCCAGGGCCAGGTGCCCCGGCCCCTTGAAGAGTTCGTTGGCACTGAAGCCATAGCCGCGCAGCAGGAAGTCGGCCTGATACAGGCGGTGCTCGCGCATCAGCGGCGGCGCGGCCAGGGGCACGCTTTTCGGGCTGTTGGGGATCGGGCTGAACGCCGAGTAATAGACCCGGCGCAGGCGGAAATTGCCGTACAGCGCCTCGGCGCTGTGGAGAATGGTGCTGTCATCGGTGTCGTCGGCACCGACGATCATCTGGGTGCTCTGCCCCGCTGGGGCGAAACGCGGCGCCCGGGGCTCGTTGCGCACGGTCTGCTCGCCGGTATAGATGGTGCGCATGGCCTGCTTGATCGAGCCCAGGTGTTTTTCCGGGGCCAGGGTCTTGAGGCCCTGGTCAGTGGGCAGCTCGACATTGACGCTGAGGCGGTCGGCATAGCGCCCGGCTTGCTCGATCAGCAGCGGGTCGGCGTCGGGAATGGTCTTGAGGTGGATGTAGCCGCGGAACTCGTGCTCTTCACGCAACAGCCTCGCCACCTGCACCAACTGCTCCATGGTGTAGTCCGCCGAGCGGATGATCCCGGAGCTGAGGAACAGCCCGCTGACGCAATTGCGCCGGTAGAAATCCAGGGTCAGGCGCACCACTTCCTCGGGGCTGAAACGGGCCCGGGGCACATCGCTGGAGCGGCGGTTGACGCAGTACTGGCAGTCGTAGAGGCAGAAATTGGTCAGCAGCACCTTGAGCAGCGAGACGCAGCGCCCGTCCGGCGTATAGCTGTGGCAGATGCCCATGCCATTGCTCGAGCCCAACCCGCTCTTGCCTTCGGAACTGCGCTTGGGTGCGCCGCTGCTGGCGCAGGAAGCGTCGTACTTGGCGGCGTCGGCGAGGATGCTCAGCTTGTCGATCAGTTGCATGGCGAGGCTCGAATACTGTTTTTATATACAGTACAGAGAGTGCCCCATGCCGTTCAAGCGGTGTTTATCGGCGCCGGCAAAAAAACGCTGATTGCCCTGCCTGCGCCAGCAATCCGGTGCAGGCAGCAAGGGACTGGCCCCTTAGAAGTACTTCAGCCAGGCCAGGTCGCGGCGCCGGGCCTTGAGTCGGGCGAAGCCCCGCACCGGCGGGTACAGGACCAAGGCCAGAAGCAACGTGATCAGCCACAGCCAGCCCAGCGAGTCGAAGCCAAAATAGGCCCCTTGATTGCGTCCCAGCAGCGCCACGGCCAGCAGATACAGGCCCTTGAGCACATACAAGTGCAACAGGTAGAAGAACATCGGCGCCGCGCCAAATACGCCGAGCACCCGGATCAAACCGCTGTCCTGCCGCCGCTCCAGGGCCCGCAGCAGAAGCAGCCCGGCGCCCAGGGTCAGGGCGATAAACAGCAGCGACGGCGGGTATTTGGTGATGTTGAAAAAGCTCATCAGGGTTTGCCCCAAGGTCTCGCCACTGACCCAGGGCCGCTCGCCATAGCCGTTAAGCAGCCGCAGCACGATGAACCCCGCCAGCGCCGTCAGCCCCCATCGCAACAGACGCTGCTGTCGCTGAGCGGCCCCGGCTTCGCGGGCGAACCAGGGCCCCAGGGCATAACCCAGGCCGATCACGCCGATCCATGGCAGCAGCGGATAGGAGGTCCGCAGACGCAGCCCTTCGCCCCATTCGATCCAGCCGCGATCATGCAGGATCGCCCAGGGCACGTGCAGCGCCTCGCCCCATTCGATCCAGCCGCGATCATGCAGGATCGCCCAGGGCACGTGCAGCGCCTCGCCCGGGGCGAAATGCAGCCCATCCAGCAGATTGTGCCCGCCGATCAGCAGCAGGCTCAGGCCCAACAACAGCGCCCGAGGCAGCCACAACAGGGCCGACAGCGCCAGCATGCTCAGGCCGATGACCCAGATCACCTGCAGATAGATCAGCGTCGGCGGGATCTGCCCGGTCCAGGCGAAGTTCACCAGGGTCAGTTCCAGCACCACCAGGAACAACCCACGCTTGAACAGGAAAGCGCTGGCCTCGGCCCGATGGCCGTGCTTCTGGGCAAACAGGTAAGCCGAAAGCCCGGTCAGCAGGACAAACACCGGCGCGCACAGGTGTGCCAGGGTGCGGCTGACAAATAGCCCGGGCTCGGTGGTGGCCACGTCCATGGGATCGCTCACCTGCCGGTGCAGGAAGAAGGTTTCCCGCACATGGTCCAGTAGCATGAACAGCATCACCAGGCCGCGCAGGGCATCGATACTCAGCAGCCGGGTGCCGAGGCTCGCGGGAGGGTTGGGTAAAGAACTCATAAGGAGGGATCGCAGCGTCAGGTTCAAAGGGACGGTGCCGGTCTCGCGCCCGGCAAATCGGCCGTTACTTTATAACATCTGGCTGTCTATCCAAAACTCCTTAGCTGTGGCCACGGCCCCAGGCAACAATCGACCCGTAGCGCCGCGCCCGCCAGGGCACGGGCGGCGACGCTGCGCGGCGTTACTGATGCTGGAACTGCACCATGGAACTGACCTGGACCCGAGCCTGCATCTGTTCAGCCCCTCCCCCGCGACGCATGCCGCGCACCGGGCAGGCATCCAGGTAGTCCAGGCCCACCGCCAGTTTCAGGTGACGCTCGGGTCGCGCCAGGCGGTTGGTCACGTCGAAGCTGTACCAGCCGTCGTCGAGCCAGGCTTCGGCCCAGGCATGGCTGGCCAGGTGGCTGGCGTCCTCGGTGCACAGGTAGCCGGAGACGTAACGCGCGGGAATCCCCAGGCTGCGGGCGCAGGCCAGGAACGCGTGGGTATGGTCCTGGCAGACCCCGGCAGCGCCGGCAAAAGCTTCGGCCGCAGTACTGCCAACCCCGGTGGCGCCCGGGCTGTAGGGCATGTGCTCGGCCAGGGCCTGCATCAGCTCGATCAGCGCGGCGCGATCACGGCGCTCGCCGCAATGGCGCCGGGCAAAGTCGCAAAGGGCCGAGTCCGCCTTGCTCAGGTGGCTGCAACGCAGGAACGGCAGCGGCGACTGGCTGTCGCCCTCCACTTCCCGCGTGCCATCGATCTGCACTTCGCCAAAGGCCGTGAGGACAATGGCGCCGTGGGGCTCGTCGAGGGTCATGACATGCAGGATATTGCCGTAGGGGTCGCGCTGGGCGCGCACCTGCCGTGGCAGCTCCAGGTGCCATTGGAGGATCTGCTGGCGCTGGCTGTCCTGGGGCGTCAACCGCAGGAACTGGATGCTGGTGCAGACTTCATCGGCGTAGCTGTAGGTCGTGTCGTGACGAATGGACAGTTTCATACCACCTCCAGATAGGACTCATGCACGGTCTGCCCCAAGTGGCGGATCTGCCCGATGCAATCGGTCAGCCACTGGTGCAGGCCGGAATCGAGAATCTCGTTGATCCCGGTGTAGCGCAGGCGCGCATTCAGCTCGGCGGCCAGGCGCTGGGCCGGACGCCCGTTGTCCCCCGGCAAGGTGGCCAGGAGCTGGTCCAGTTCCTCGACACAGGCATGCAGCGAGCGCGGCACATCGGCGCGCAACAGCAGCATCTCGGACACCTGCTCGGCCCCCGGGGCATTGCGGTAGATCTCGTTGAACGCTTCGAAGGACGACAAGGCACGGAGCAAGGCGCTCCACTGGTAATAGCCCCGGGCCGAGTTATCGCTGACTTCCTCGGACTCCTCGCCGAACATTTCATAGCGTGCGTCCAGCAGGCGCAGGGTGTTGTCGGCGCGCTCGATAAAGGTCCCCAGGCGAATGAAGCGATAGGCGTCGTTGCGCATGATGGTGCCGGCGGTGGCACCGCGGAACAGATGCGAACGCTCCTTGACCCACTCGCAGAACTGGCTGATGCCGTAGCGCCCCAGGCCATTGCGGGCGATGTTGCGCATCTCCAGCCAGGTGGCGTTGATGTTCTCCCACATGTCCGCGGTGATCCGCCCGCGCACCGCGTGAGCGTTGCTGCGGGCCGCCCGCAGGCAGCAGTAGATGCTCCCCGGGTTGGTCTCGTCGAGGGCGAAAAAGTGCAGCATGCGCTCGGTGTTCAGTTCACCGTAGCGCTGGTTGTAGTCATCCAGGGTGCCAGCCGCCAGCAACGACATGGCCAGTTCGGCATGGCCGTCACCGCGCCCGGCCTGGGGCATCAGCGACAGCGAATAACTGACCTCGAGCATGCGCGCCAGGTTCTCGGCGCGCTCCAGGTAGCGGGACATCCAGTACAGGTCCGCAGCGGTTCTTGAGAGCATGGTTCAGTCCTCCACTACCCAGGTGTCTTTGGTGCCGCCGCCCTGGGACGAGTTCACCACCAGCGAGCCTTCGCGCAGCGCCACGCGGGTCAGGCCGCCGGGCACCAGGCGGGTTTCCCGGCCGGAGAGTACGAACGGCCGCAGGTCGATGTGCCGCGGGGCGATGCCGCTTTCGACAAAAGTCGGGCAGGTGGACAGGGATAGGGTCGGCTGGGCGATGTAAGCCTCGGGGCGAGCCTTGAGGCGGGTGCGGAATTCTTCGATCTCCGCTGCGGTGGCCGCCGGCCCTACCAGCATGCCGTAGCCGCCGGAGCCCTGGGTTTCCTTGACCACCAGGTCCGGCAGGTTGGCCAGCACATGGGACAGCTCGGCGGGCTTGCGGCACTGCCAGGTGGGCACGTTCTTGAGGATCGGTTCTTCGCTCAGGTAGAAGCGGATCATCTCGTCCACATAGGGATAGATCGACTTGTCGTCGGCGACCCCGGTGCCCACGGCGTTGGCCAGCACCACATTGCCGCAGCGATAGGCGGCGATCAGCCCGGGCACGCCGAGCATGGAATCGGGGTTGAACGACAGCGGATCGAGGTAGGCATCGTCCAGCCGACGGTAGATCACGTCCACCGCCTGGGCGCCGGAAGTGGTGCGCATGAACACCCGGTCGTCACGCACGAACAGGTCGGCGCCTTCTACCAGTTCCACGCCCATTTCCCGGGCAAGGAACGCGTGCTCGAAATAGGCACTGTTGAAACGTCCCGGGGTCAGCACCACCACCGTCGGGTTGTCCAGGGGGCTGGAGCTCTTCAGGGTGTCCAGCAACAGGTTGGGATAATGATCGATGGGGGCAATGCGCTGGGCGGCAAACAACTCGGGAAACAGACGCATCATCATCTTGCGGTCTTCAAGCATGTAGCTCACGCCGCTGGGGGTGCGCAGGTTGTCCTCCAGCACGTAGTAGCTGCCATCGCCGTCGCGCACCAGATCGACCCCGGCGATATGGGCGTAGGTGCCCCGGTGCAGGTCCAGGCCCTGCATGGCCATCTGATAGCCTTCGTTGGCCAGCACCTGCTCGGCGGGAATGATGCCTTCCTTGATGATCCGCTGGCCGTGATAGATATCCGCCAGGAACAGGTTCAGCGCCTGGACCCGCTGCACGCAGCCGCGCTCCACCGTGCGCCACTCGCTGGCCTTGATGCTGCGGGGAATGATGTCGAAGGGAATCAGGCGTTCAGTGCCCTGTTCGTCGCCGTACAGGGTGAAGGTGATACCGGCGCGGTGGAACAACAGGTCGGCTTCACGCCGACGCTGGTCCAGCAGCTCCAGGGGCGTGTCCGCCAGCCAACGGGCGAACGCTTCGTAGTGTGGTCGACAGGTGCCGCTGGCAGCGTACATTTCATCGAAAAAAGCGCGGGACATAGCCAACTCCTTGCCGCGATATGAACGGCTTTTTATTTGAACCCTGTGTGTGCGTGACCCGGCTTTAACCTTGAAGGGATGATAGTTCCCCTGTGTGCGAGCACCTCCTGGGCCCACGGTCGGACGGCCCCTGCCGCCCGCTTCACAGAGCGGTAGCAAAGGCTATGCCGCAAATGCCCAAACCACGGCCACTGCGGCATATGGCCTGAAAAACCCCACAAATAGCGACAAATACATTCATAAAGGAGACATCTATCCCCGCCAGGAAGCGGTCTTGGGGACGCCCATGGGGACCCTGCCCGAGTCATGGCAAACGGTTGCGGGCTGAATCGGTGCACAAAGCCCCAGGGAGGATTTTTTTGCCCCGTTATCGGGAGCTTTGCCGGCAATAGGGCGTGCACTGGCCAGCAGCGGCCCCTGAACACTGACCGCCAGCGCACCATCGAGGTTCAAGGCATTGACTGGCCACAGCGAGGATTGGCCGGTCGGCCGTCAGCTGCGCACCGGCAACCGAGCCAGGATCAGCGCCACCGCCTGCTGCGGCGACAGGCTCGCACTGTCCAGGCGCAAGGGCGACTGCGCCCAGGCCTGGTAGTCGTGATCGAGTACCGACTGCCAACTGGGCGCTTGCAGCCCCGGCACATCCACCTGCCGGGTCTCGACCCGCCGTCGATGTTCCCGGGGGTCGGAACAGATCACCTCGACATCCAGCAGGAGCACTCCCAGTCGTTGCGCCAGATCGCTCCAGGCCTGACGACTTTCGGCCACGGGATTGACGCAATCGGCCAGCACCGGGTTGCCCAGGGCCAGATTGGCCTCGGCCAGTTGCAGGGCGATCTGGTAACCGGCCTTGCCGACCTCTGCCAGGCCGGCATCGCGCAGGCCCTGCTCGATGCTGTCGATACGCAGGTAGGTGGCTCCCAAGTGGGGAGCCAGGGTGCGAGCGATGGTGGTCTTGCCGGAGCCCGGCAATCCGCTGAATACGATGAGCATGCATGGCCCTGGCTGGAACGTTGGAGGGCAAGCTTCAACGCAATCGCCGTCGACGTCCAGCGCGGGACCCTCCAACACCGCAGAGCAGTGTCAGGGAAACACTAAAGGTTGCTCGGCCGGGATGCTTCGCGGCCAGGACAACAGTGCGCTTTCCGACATCGGCCGGGCGTACCAGTACCCCTGGGCCATGACGCAGCCTATTTCCAGCAACAGGCGCCGTTCGAGCTGGGTTTCCACCCCCTCCACCACCAGGCACATTTCCAGGTTGCTGGCTAAGGCCAGGGAGGCACCGACCACCGCGCGACAGCGGGGCTGACGCACCAGTTCACGGACAAAATGCGCATCGAGCTTGATCTGGTTGAACGGCAGTTCGCACAGACGCTGCAAGGAGGAATAGCCGGCGCCGAAGTCGTCGATGGCCAGGTTGCACTCCATCATCCGCAGACGCACCAGGTTTTCCAGGCTGATGGCCGGCGCCTGCACCAGGCCCACCTCGGTGATTTCGAACGTCAGCAACCGCGGCGGAACCTGATGCCGGTCGATGGCCTGACGGATGTGCCTGACGATGTCACCGCTGGCCAGTTGTCGGGGCATCAGGTTGAACGCCAGCTCCAGTTCTTCACCCTGGTCCAGCAGTCGGCGCTGCAGGGCCATGCTCTGGTCAAGCTGCTGGTGGAGAACCTCGTCCAGCAGGCCTGCGGCCTCCAGCTCATCGAGAAAGGCCGCCGGCGCCAGGACCCCGCGCTCGGGATGGCACCAACGCATCAGCACTTCGGCGCCACAGCAACTGGCGTGGCGCAGGTCGAACTTGGGTTGGTAGTAGGCGACGAACTGGCCCTGCTCGACGCCCCGCTGCAGGTCTTCAAGGCTCACCGGGGCAAAGTGCCGGGACGGTGCCGGAACCTGTTGCTGATGGCGCTGCTGATACAGTTCGAGCATCGCCTGCAAGGCTTCCAGGTCCGCCGGCTTGCCCACGTCCCCCAGGACGATCAACCCATGCAGGCTGATCATCTGCAACACTGCGCGACGCAGATCGGACTCAATCAGGCTGTAGAGAATCACCGCCCGCACCAAGTGCTCCTCACTGGCTCGCCGCAAGAACTCCAGGCCGTCCATGCCCGACATCTGCAAGTCGCACAGAACGATGTCCGCCGCACCGCGCTCACGCAGCAGGTTCAGGGCACTGTCCCCATCGGACGCCGCCAATGGCTGAGCTACATCCAGGCGTCGCAATTGCTCCAGGGCCAGTAGTTGCTGCACCGGATGGTCTTCAAGCACCAATATTTTCAGGGTATTCACGCGCGGCTCCAGGGTGAGCGGCGACTGCCGAGGGGCCCGATAACGGATCGCTAGGCACCTTCTGTGGCACTAACCGACAGAAGTATCGCAAGGGTGCAGATAGACACAAGCGTATCGCCAACCGAACGCGGGTCAAGACAAAGCCCCTACCTTCGGTCCGCCAGCCTTGACGGGCTTGCCCAAGCCCGGGCAACTCAGGAAAATAGGCCCGTTTCGCGCTCTTCCTTGATCTATATTGATATCCAGCATTGACGATCAGCCCTTGTGCGGCGGTCAACTCAGCCAGCCCAGTTCCTCCTCGACTCATCCTTGTGCCGTTCTTCGATCAGGAGCCCCGATGCCCCGCTTCCTCCTGCCAACGCTGATATGGCTGGCATGCTTTCCCGCCTTGGGAGACACAGCAACTCCCTTGCAACTGCTCAACTATGAATCACCCCACCACCATGAATTGCCCTTGACCAACGATGATTGGCAATGGCTGCGCAACAAGCGCGAACTGGTGCTGGGCACCTCGCAGCAGAACCTGCCACCGCTGGAGATGGTCAACGAGTCCAGGGAATACGAAGGCATCACCGCAGACTAC
The DNA here is from genome assembly GCF_003363755.1 of Pseudomonas protegens. Taxonomy (GTDB): domain Bacteria; phylum Pseudomonadota; class Gammaproteobacteria; order Pseudomonadales; family Pseudomonadaceae; genus Aquipseudomonas; species Aquipseudomonas danubii. Next base: position 6,296,111 of record NZ_CP031396.1, on the reverse strand, counting down.
ATCGGCCTGCTGGCGGACGCTCTGAGGGTGAAGATCAGCGTCCGTGCCTATGACAACCGCGAACAGGTCTTCAAGGCCCTGGCCAAGGGTGAGATCGACTTCATGGGCAGCGTGACACCGGTCGATGCCCAGCAACATCAGCTCCTGCGCAGCCAACGCTACCTGGTCAATCGCCCGACGCTGGTGGCCCGCCTCGGGGACTCTCCATCGCTGAAAAACGGCTTGCAGGGACGTCGCCTGGCCATTTCCCCGGATACCATCAGCCTGCCCGTTGCCCGGGCCATGTACCCCAAGGCACAGATCGAAGGCTACGACAGCACGGATGCCGCCATGGCCGCCGTGGCCTTCGGTGATGCCGATGTGCTGCTCAGCGATGCGGTCTCGGCGCAGTTCCTGATCTCGCGCAACTACAGCGACTACCTGCGGATCATCTATAGCGGCCCCGCGAGCATCCCGGGTTTCGCCTTCGCCGTGAACCCAGACAACCAGCAGTTGCAACGCCTGATCGACAGTGCGCTGCAAGCGATCCACAAGGAACAGGACATCAGCATCCGCAATCGCTGGGGCGACCGCCTGCTGCTGAGCATGGAAAAAACCGATCTCACGGCCGACGAACAACGCTGGATCGAAAACAACCCCGTGGTGCGCATCGGCATCCACCGCTATCTGCCACCGATGTCCTACTTCGACGCCGAAGGCAATTACCTGGGGATTACCTCCGACCTGCTGGCCATGCTGGAGACCAAGACCGGGCTGAGTTTCGAGATCGATGCCATGCCCAGCTTCACGGACCTCAACAACGCCGTACGCGAGGGCCGGGTGCAGATGGTGGCCGATCGAGCCCGCAACCCCGAGCGCGAAGGCTACTTGCAATTCACCCGCCCCTACCTGGTCGGGCCCTACATGTTGATCACTCGCGACGCTCCCGATGCGCCGAAAACCCTGGAAGAAATGGCCGGCAAGACCCTGCTGATCGGCAGCGGCCATGCCCTGGTGCCGCTGCTGCGCCAGCGCTATCCACAGATCCGGGTCAAAGAAGTACAAACCAACTTCGAAGCCCTGGCCCTGCTGCGCGACCACAAGGGCGATGCTGCGGTGCAAGCGGAAATCGCCGTCAGTTTCAACTTGCCGCGCATCAAGCAAGACCAGCTCAAGGTCCGATCGGCCCTGAACCTGCCGCTGCTGAACGAATCCTTCGGCGTGCGCAGGGACCAACTGGAGCTGTTCAGCATCATCGACAAGTCCTTGCGCAGCATTTCTCCCGACGCCATTACCGAGCTCAATAATCGTTGGCGCTCCAAGGCCGCTGTCGTCCCTCCTTCCTGGCGCGACTACCGCACCACCCTCTACCTGGCGGGTGCCGTCTGCGTGCTGTTGCTGCTGATCGCCCTGGCCTGGGGCTATGCCATGCGCCGCCAGGTCAGCCAGCGCGAACGGGCCGAGCATGCGCTCAACGATCAAATGCGCTTCATGGACGCGCTGATCAACGGCACGCCGAATCCGATCTACGTGCGCGACCTCGAGCGGCGCCTGGTGATCTGCAATGACAGCTATCTCAAGACCATGGGCACCGATCGCGAGAGCGTGCTGGGCAGCAACCTCGAACAGTTGGCGGTGCCCGAAGCCGGTCTGTTCGCTAAAGATTTCCAAAGCATCCTCGACGGTGGCCCGCCGCTGCTGATCGACCGCACCGTCCATATCCGCGGGCAGCAGACGCAGATCTACCACTGGATGCTGCCCTATCGAAATGCCCAGGGCGAAATCCTCGGCATCATCGGCGGCTGGCTGGACATCAGTGAGCGCCAGCAACTGCTGGACGAGCTGACCCAGGCCAAGAACGACGCCGACAAGGCCAACCGCGCCAAGACTACCTTCCTGGCCACCATGAGCCATGAGATCCGTACCCCCATGAGCGCGGTCATCGGCATGCTGGAACTGGCCCTCAAGCGTGCCGACCAGGGCCAGCTCGACCGCAGCTCGATCGAGGTGGCCTACAGTTCGGCCCAGGGCCTGCTGGAGTTGATCGGCGACATCCTGGACATCGCCCGGATCGAAAGCGGACGCCTGAGCCTGAGCCCCGAACGGGCCAACCTGCGGGATCTGGTGGAGTCGGTGTTCCGGGTCTTCGATGGCCTGGCCCGGCAAAAGGGCCTGCGCCTGGAGCTGGATCTGGACAGCAGCGTCAATGGCGACGTGCTGGTGGACCCACTGCGCTTCAAGCAGGTGCTGTCGAATCTGCTGAGCAATGCGATCAAGTTCACCGAACACGGCGGGGTGCAGATCCGTTTGCAGGCCGAGGGTGACGATGCGCAACTTTTGCCCCTGCTGCTGACCGTCAAGGACACCGGGATCGGCATCGATCCCGACGACCAGCAACGGCTGTTCCAGCCCTTCAGCCAGGTGCCAGGGCAACATCAGAACGCCCGCTCGGGCACCGGACTGGGGCTGGTGATCTGCCGCACGCTCTGCGAAATGATGGGCGGCCAACTGCGTCTGGAGAGCCAGCCGGGCGTCGGCACCCTGGCCCGGGTGCAGGTGCAGTTGAATCGCCTCGACCCACTGCCCGATGCCCCGCCTGCTGTAGCGCAAGCCACCCCGTCGGTCGCCGCCAGGGCACCGCTGCATATCCTGGTGGTGGACGACAGCCAGGCCAATCGCCAACTGCTGTGCGAACAACTGCGCTTCCTGAACTATTCATTGAGCCAGGCGCAGAACGGCGCCGAAGCCTACAAAGTCTGGCAGCGGGAAACTTTCGACGTGGTGATCACCGACTGCAACATGCCGGTGCTGAACGGCTATGAACTGACCCGACAAATCCGTGTTGCCGAACAGATCCAGGGCCGGCCGCCGGTGCAGATCTTCGGCTTTACCGCCAACGTCCAACCCGAAGAGGAACAGCGTTGCCGGGACGCCGGCATGAATGGATGCATCTTCAAGCCTATTGCCCTGCCGGAACTGGACCGCCGTCTGCGAGAACTGCCCGCCCTGCCCCGCTTGCAACTCAAGGCCAACAGTGAGCGCTTCGACATCCAGCAACTGGACCACCTCACCGGCGGCAACCCAGCATCCATTCAGCGGGTGCTCAAGGGCTTGCACCAGAGCAACCAGCAGGACTTGAAGCAGATCCGCGGGTTGCTGGCCAACCCCGACAATAAAGGCGTGACCGACCTGGCTCACCGTATCCGCGGCGCGGCGCGGATCATCAATGCCCAGGCCCTGATCGATGAATGCGAATACCTGGAGAAGGCCTGCCGCGAAGGCGCGAATGCCGGCCAGATCAAGACGGCATTGACGCGATTGGAGCAGGCCATGGTGGGGCTGGATCGTGACTTGCTGGAGTCCGTGGTGCCCGATTGAGCAGCCCTGGCATCAGCTGATCGCACACTCGGGCACTGCACCAGAGCCCCTTACCGCACAGCCGCCGGGGTTCAGGCCCCCAGGCTTTGCAGCTCCAGACTGGCCGACGCCGACAGCGGCTTGGATGGCTGAATCAAGGCGATACCGAAGTACTTGCTGATGTAGCGCCCGCCGGTGCCGGTCAGGGTCAGGGCTCGGCTGTCCACATCCTGCCTCAGCCATTTGCGCTGCAACAGCACCCGCAGCAGCGCCGCCCCCAAGGCGCCCGCCAGGTGCGGGCTGCGCATGCTCCAGTCCAGGCACGGACAGGCCAGGTTTCGGCGCAGCCTGCTCAGTTCGGCCACGTCGATGCCCAGGCCGCGGAAGAACTCGACACCACTGTCACTGACCCGGTAGTCCTCGCCCTCCTCCCCCATCAGCAACCAGCCGGCTTCCAGCATCCGGTCGTGCAACTGCACCCCCAGGGTGCCCGCCAGGTGGTCGTAGCAAGTGCGGGCAAATTGCAGGCGGTCCGGGGTACGCGGGGTGAAGGTGCTGCCCTGGCCGATCACCATCAGGGCCTCCAGGGCCTGGGCCACCAGCGGATCGCCGAGGCCGTAGTAACGGTGCCGCCCCTGGACCTGCACCCGCAGCAGGCCGGCGTCCCTGAGCTTGGCCAGGTGGGCGCTGGCGGTGGAAGTGCTGACCTCGGCAATCGCCGCCAGCTCGGTGCTGGTACGGGCGTGGCCATCCATCAGCGCACAAAGCATCCGGGTACGGGCCGGCTCGGCGATGGCCGCCGCCACGTTGGATACCCCCAGGTCGTTCTGCACTACATTCATATTTCGCTCCATGACGAATCGTGTCTTCGAAAAGATGAGGATAGTAGCAACCTGGATATCTGCCCAACAAAGAGACAAATCATGGACCCGATCAGCGCTGCCACCCACTTTGCCCCCTACGATTTCTATTACGCCCGCCTGCGTGCCCGGGGAGGCCTGACCTACGATTCAGCGCTGGGCCTATGGGTCGCCAGCAGCGCCGCCGCAGTGGCGGCGGTGCTGAACCACCCCGCCTGCCGTGTCCGACCGCCCCAGGAGCCGGTGCCCCGGGCCATCGCCGGGCGGCCTGCCGGGGACGTGTTTGCACGCCTGATGCGGATGAACGATGGCCTGCGCCACGGCTGTCCCCGTGCAGCCATGGCGGCGCCGCTGCAGCAGCTGGGCACCATCGACCTGCAGCCCTGGCTGGAACAGTGGCGCCCTGCCCTGAGCGCCCCCCAAGGCGCCAACGATCTGCAACGCTGGCAATGGCGCCTGCCGGTGGCACTGCTGGCAGGACTGCTGGGAATAGCCGCCGAGCGGCGCGAAGACCTTGCCCGACGCACCGGCGAATTCGTAGCCTGCCTCTCCCCCTTGAGCAACGCAGAACAGTTGCAGGCCGCCGACTCAGCGGCGCAGCACTTGATCCAACAGATGCAGGCATTGCTCGATGCGCCGCAACACAGCCCGTTCCTGAGGGCGATCCTCGAGCGCAGCCAGGGCCTTGCCCCAGAAGATCTGCAGGCCAACCTGCTGGGCCTGCTGGCACAAACCCACGACGCCTGCGCCGGGCTGATCGGCAACAGCCTGATCGCCCTGCTGGCGGAGCCGTCGCTGTGCCAGCGCCTGTCCCATGACCCGGACCGGCTCAGTGCCTGGCTGCTCCAACGCCAGCGCCTGGACCCGCCGGTGCAGAACACCCGACGGTTCGTCGCCACGGCTTGCACCCTGCTGGGCGTGGACCTGCAAGCCGGCGAGACGGTGCTGGTGCTGTTGGCGGCGGCCAACCACGACCCGGCCCTGGCCGCGGTCACCGGCTGCGATCCGGCATACCAGGGGTTCAGCTTTGGCAGCGGCACGCACCGCTGTCCCGGCCAGGGCCTGGCGCTGAACATCGTCCAGAGTTTGCTGCAGCAGCTGCTGCGCTCGCCGGGGCTGAGCACCCTGACGCTAGACTGGAATTACCTGCCTTCGGTCAACGGCCGCCTGCCGCTGTTCACCGATGCCGCCGGATAACCGGCAAGCGCCTTGGCAGTCTCCGCGCGCTTGAGGTAAAAGGTGCCCCACGGCCAAAACCGATCCTGGAAAAGGAACAACAATGCTGTTTGTGGTGATGCTGGGGGGAAAACACCCCAGAGCGAAAATTGAAGTCCACGATGTCCAGTTCGTGGTCGCCGAGCGTCTCGAAGCCGCCTACCCGCAACTGCGCGAAGGCTGGTTCGGCAGCCAGGCGGGCTTGCACATCGACGCCTGGATGCAGGTCGACGGGGTCGAGGACTACAAGGTCGAACTCAGCCCCCTGGCACCGCAGCCGGGTGCACCACGCCTGTACTTCCTGAACCTGGGCGGTTACGAAGCGGCGGCCTTTGGCGAGGCCCACAGCTACCTGCTGGTGGTGGCCCGGGACAAGGCCGAAGCCAAGGCCAAAGGCAAACGGCAGATGCTGGCCCACTGGCACAAATCCCACACCGATGCCTTGCTGGACGTGGACGACTGCCTGCCGATCGACCTGCTGGAGGGCCGTTATGTGCACCTGGTGCCCGGCCCGCACCGGGGCATCGTGCAGCGCAACGACTACATCCTCCTCAACTGAGTTCAGGACGGCCGGTGACCGCCCCCGGCACCCGGTAGTCCAGTTCGAGGTCGCTGATATCCAGCACCTGGCTCAATAGAAACGCCCGCAACCGGGCGATGTGCTCCTGGCGTGGACTGTCGCGCAGCCACACCAGGTAATAGCCGTCCCCTGAGGCCACCGCGCTGGGGAACGGCAGGCTGATCCGCCCCAGGCGAATGTCCTGCGCCACCAGATGCAGGTCGCCGATCGACAGGCCGTGCCCGGCCATGGCAGCGCAGATCGCCTGGTCCAGGGTGTCGAAGACATTGCCCCGCTCCAGCCGCACCTGCTCCAGCAACGCCCGGTCCTGCGGTGCTTGTGCCTGCAGCCAGCGGCGCCAGTCGCGACGGTCCGCCGAAGGATGGATCAGCTCGGCGTCCTTGAGCCGTTCCAGGGTCCAGGGCGGTCCGTCCGCGGGCTCGGGTGGGCCGATGGGAATCAGCCACTCATCGAACAGCTTGCAGGCCTCGATCCCGGCGCCAAAGTGTCCGTTGCCCAGGAGAATCGCGCAGTCGTAGGGCTCGGCGTAAAAATCCACATGGTCGAAGTCCATCCAGACACTGGCCAGTTGCACCGCCAGTGCCGGCTGTTGCCCCTTGAGAGCCTCCAGAACCCGCAGCAGCCAGCGCATGGTCAGGGTCGAAGGCGCCTTGAGACGCAACTGGCCGGTGTTGGCCCGCAGCGGCAGGCAGGCATCCTCGATGATCCGAAAGCCCACCTTGAGCTCCCGGGCCAGGCGCTGTCCGGCTTCGGTAAGCACCAGCCTGGGGCCGTGGCGCTCGAACAGGCGACAGCCGAACTGACTTTCCAGGGTACGGATATGCCGGCTGATGGCGCTTTGGGTCAGGGACAGTTCCTCGGCGGCCCGGGTAAAGGAGCTGGAACGGGCGGCCACTTCAAAGGCCCGTAACGCGTAGAGCGGCGGCAGGGATTCGACCATCGACAGGCACCAATAATGATTAAAACTCATAGTAGGTCATAGCTTTTTGCGTTTTTCAATGCAGCTCAAAGCCGCCAAGCTGAGGCCTTTCACATGACTTGAAAGGCGTTATTCGTGGACCTGAACCTGTCGTTATTATTGGCCTACGCACTCAGCGTACTGATGCTGGTGGCCACCCCGGGGCCCGTGGTGGCCCTGATCGTCAACACCAGCATGAACGCCGGGCCGCGCCAGGCCGTGTTGACCGCCCTGGGCACCAACGCCGCCTCACTGCTGCTGGCGCTGCTGGCGGTGCTGATGCTGACCACCGGCCTGGCGCTGGACCCGCGCCTGATCGGCTGGGTCAGTCTGCTGGGCTGTTGCTTCATCGGCTGGCTGGGCGTGCAAGGACTGCGCGAGGTGTTTGGCCCGGCACCCGCGGAAGCGGCGCCACACACCGACCAGGGCCGCCAGGGCCTGGCCAGCGGTTTCCTGGTGGGAATCGGCAACCCCAAGGACATCGTGTTCTTTGCCTCCTTCTTCCCCCAGTTCATCCAGGTCACCCGCTCCTTGCAGCACAGTGCGCTGCTGCTGACGCTGGTCTGGATGCTGGTGGATTTTGCCGTGCTGGGGGCTTACATCCTGGTGGCGCGTCAGGGTTTCTCGCTGAAGTACAAACGCCTGGTGACCGGCATTTCCAGCCTGGCGCTGCTACTGGTGGCTCTGCTGGGCCTGGGCTACGCCGTGCTGGAACTGAGCAATGCCGGCGCCCACCGGTGACGCGTGACTGTGCCCCGGGCATTCGTAGCCCGTGGCGACATTGTGGAAAAACCGCTCGCCAGCCGATAAAAATCTCCTGTGGGAAGCACGCCATGAATTAACATAGCCAAGTGCTATCCACCCCTCAGGACCACCCTCTTCCATGCTGTCCAGAATCCGATGATTGCTGTCTGGCCCCTGCTGTGTCTGTCCCTGTTGCTGGCCCTGCTGGCGTTGTGGCTGTTGCGCCGCGAACGCCGCGCCCAGGCCCAGTTGCGCGTCTATCGCACACTCGCCGAAGGCGTGCCCGACGATGCCGAGCGCTTCAAGCGCAGCCAGTACTTCGCACGCATCGGCACCTGGGACTGGGAAGTGGACACCCAGCGCCTGTACTGGTCGGAAGCCATCTACGGCATGTTCGGCTTCAAGGTCGGCGAAGTGGTGCCCTCCTACGAACTGTTCTGCTCCTGCGTGCATCCGGACGATCGCGAACGGGTCCGCGCCGGCGAGTTGCGCTGCCTGGAAACCGGCGAGAACCACGATGAGGAGTACCGCGTGGTGTGGCCCGACGGCAGCATCCACTGGCTGCGGGAAACCGGCAACGTGGTGAAGAACGTGCACGACACCACCATCAAGATGATGGGGGTGGTGCGGGACATTACCGATGAAAAAGTCTCCACCAGCCAGTTGCAGCAACTGGCCCACTTCGATCCGCTGACCGGCCTGCCCAATCGCCTGATGCTGGAACAGCGCCTGTCCCGGGCCCTGGAGCAGGCGCGTCACAATCAGACCCGGGTGGCCCTGGTGTTCGTCGACCTCAACGGTTTCAAGGCGATCAACGACCAGTACGGCCACGCTGCCGGCGACCGGGTCCTGAGCGCCACGGCCCAACGCCTGCAAGGCATCCTGCGCAGCAGCGATACCGTGGCGCGGATCGGCGGCGACGAATTCGTGGTGATTCTGGAGGGGCTGTCCCCGGGGCTCGACCTGACGGAAGAAGCCCGGCGCATCGGCGAAAAGATCTTCAGCCAGCTATCGCCCCCGGTGGAGGTAGACAGCCAGCGCCACAGCATCGGCAGCAGCCTGGGGGTGGCGGTGTTTCCCGACCATGCCGGGCGCATGGACCAGTTGCTGCACATCGCCGACCTGGCGATGTACGAAGCCAAGCGCAGCGGCAACAACCAGTACCGCCTGGGGCAGTGATACCCGCCAACCCGACCTAGGCGTCGGCGTCGAGCAGGCGCTCGCGCAAAAACACCAGGGCCGCCTGGAACAGCGGGTGCCATTGGGCCGACGGCGGGCTGGCCAGGGCATGCCAGAAGAACTCGAAGTGATGGCCGCCGTCATCCGCGGTGAAGTGAGTCCAGCTCTCGGGCAGCGGCGCCGGCACCCGGCACTCATGGAAAGCCCACACCTGGCCGGCAAACCCCGAGTGCCAGAGGCCGAGAAAACGGCTTTCCTCGGCCTTGACGCCCGCTTCTTCCGCCAGCTCGCGGACCGCCGCAGCGGCCGTCGACTCTCCCGTCTCCACCGTGCCCTTGACCAGTTGCAGGCCGGCCAGCGGATGGCGAAAGGCCAAGACCTCAAGCTCGGTGGTGTAGCGCAGCAGCACCGGGCACGCCTTGTTGGCGGGTGTCGAGGGTGCGGCTGAGGTGTGCGCCGGCCCCTCAGTCGTCACGGGTCAGCACTTCCAGCAACTCGATCTCGAAGATCAGGTTCGAGTTGGGCGGGATCGCGCCCATGCTGCGCTCGCCGTAGCCCAGGTGCGCCGGCACCAGCAGTTTGCGCTTGCCGCCCACCTGCATGCCCATCAGGCCCTGGTCCCACCCCTTGATCACCCGCCCGGTGCCGATCACGCACTGGAACGGCTTGCCGCGATCGTAGGAGGAATCGAAGCTGCTGCCGTCCTCCAGAAAGCCCCGGTACTGGGTGGTGATCAAAGCGCCCTTGACCACCGCCTTGCCGTCGCCCAGCTGGATATCGATCACCTGTAATTGGTCACTCATGCTTCACTCCCGTTCAAACATTGCCCCGACACGGGACCGCGGCGCGCTTTTTCGCAGAATTGCCGCGCCTTGGCAATCACTGCGGCGCCCCCGGCCCGGACTGAAGCTGAATGCGCGTGTCGGTGCCGAGCAGTATTTCGCCGAGCGCCGCCCGGACTTCCTCGACGCTGGCCAGCCCGGCGTCCCAGCTGATGTCCAGGCCGGGCAGGCCCCGGCACCAGTCCAGGGTGCTGGAGAACTGCAGGGTCAAGCGCCCCGGGGCCAATTGCAGCTGCTCGATGCCGCCATAGCCGGCCACGCCCTGCCCGCCCAGCTCGACGTAATAGGTGTCCATGCCCAGTTGCCGATCCTGCTCGTCGAAGCATTCGGCACGCTGCAACAGCAGGTAGTGCTCGGGCTGCTGCCCATCGTCGGCAAAACCCAGGATCTGCACGTCGTCCTCGGTATAGGCACTGTAGGTGTTGGCATGAAATTTCAAGTTCATCGGTCCTTGCTCCCTGGCGCGGTCACTGGCGCAACAGCCCGCTTTCATAATCCAGCCAATCCTGGTCAACGCACGCCTGCAGGTACTCCAGCACGCTGTCCAACGGCACAGAGGCCGGTACGTTGACCGCGAAGAAGGCCTGGCTCATGCCCTCCCAGCGACAACCCAGGGCGTTGATCCGCTCCAGCACCTCCGGGATCAGCTCCCGGCCGGCCTTGAAGAACACCACGCGCAAGGTGCTGTTGCCACTGCTGCGCCCCACCTGCCTGAACCATTTCAGGCCATCGGCCTCGACCTGGACGGCCACCTCGTCGTCATAACAGACGTCCTGGGAATAGAAAGGAAGATTGGCGATCCGGTACAGGCCGTCCGGCTGCTGCTCAGCCCAGACCCCTTCGCTGGCAACCGGTGGGTAATCGTCGACCACCGTCAACCTGAGCATGATCTTGTCCATTGCCTGTCCCTGGTTCATCGAATGAAAGGCGCCCCCTCGACCTTGAAGCCGGAGCGCCGCGCGCTTTTTCGCAGAATTGCCGACCCGGGGCAATCCCTGATTGGCTACTTGAGCAAAGCGCTGTCACGGCCCGGGACGTTTCCGTTACCATGGCCGCCCCCACGCCTCACCCCGATAAGGACATCCCATGGCCACCGCCGATATCGTCGCCCTGGTGCTGCTCGCCGTTCTGGCGCTGTACCTGGTCAGTCTCTACAACCGTCTGACGACCCGGCGCAATCGCCTGCGCAATGCCTTCGCCCAGATCGAAGTGCAGCTCAAGCGCCGCTACGACCTGATCCCCAACCTGCTGGAAACCGTCAAGGGCTACCTGCAGCACGAGCGCCAGACCCTGACCGCCCTGGCCGAGGCCCGCAACAGCGCCCGGGACAGCCTGCAAGCGGCCGCCGCGCAACCCGGCGACAGCGCGCGCATTGCCCGCCTGGGCCAGGACCAGGGTGCCCTGGACCAGGTCCTCGACCGCCTGCACCTGAGCCTGGAGGCCTACCCGGAACTCAAGGCCTCGCAGAACATGGCGCAGCTCAGCGAAGAACTGACCAGCACCGAGAACAAGGTCGCCTACGCGCGCCAGGCCTTCAACGACGCCGTGACCGACTACAACCTGTGCAAGCAGCAAGTGCCGGCGCTGTTTTTCGCCGGTCTGTTCGGCCATCGCGCCGATGCCGCGCTGCTGCAATTCGCCGACAGCGCGCAGATCCAGGACGCCAGCAAAGTGTCGTTCCAATAACCCCGCCGCCTGCCCCCGGAAACTTGCATGAAGTTCTTTCAACACCAGGCCCGTGCCCGGCGCCACACCCTCAAACTGCTGCTGTTGATGACCCTGGCGGTGACCACCCTGGTCAGCCTCAGCAGCCTGGGGCTGGGCCTGTTATGGCGCGAGCTGAGCCAGGAGTACGGCCAGCCCAAGGTGCTGAACTGGGCCGTGGTCGCGGTCATAGCACTGCTCATGCTGCTGATAGTGGTGCTGGGCAGTTGGTACAAGACCTGGCGCCTGCGGGCCGGCGGCAAGGTGATCGCCGAGCACCTGGGCGGACGCCTGATCAACGACTCGCCGCGGGGCAGCGAAGAACAGCGCCTTCTCAATATCGTCGAGGAAATGGCCCTGGCCTCCGGCGCCACCCTGCCGGCGGTGTATGTACTGCCGGAAGACGCGATCAATGCCTTCGCCGCCGGGCTGACCACGGAGCAGGCGGTGCTCGGAATCACTCGCGGTGCCCTCGTCCATCTGGACCGCGACGAATTGCAGGGCTTGGTCGCCCATGAGTTCAGCCACATTTACAACGGTGACATGCGCCTCAACACCCGGCTGCTGGCGGTGATCCACGGTCTGCTGGTGTTCAGCCTGGCGGGCATCGCGGTGCTGCGCCAGGCTGAAAAGCAGCACCTGGGCAGCGACCGCAACCGTTTCTTCTGGCAGATCGTGTTTGCCGTGCTGGGCCTGGCCCTGCTCATCTTCGGCTCCCTGGGCAGCCTGCTGGGCAACCTGATCAAGGCCGCCATCTGCCGTCAGCGCGAGTTTCTCGCCGATGCCTCGGCGGTGCAGTTCACCCGCAACCCCCAGGGCATTGCCGGGGCCCTGAAAAAGATCGGCGGCAGCAGCGCCGGCTCACGCCTGCGAGCCTTCGCCGCCGCCCAGTACAGCCACCTGTATTTCCACCAGGGGGTGAAACTGCGCCTGGAACGCCTGTTCGCCACCCACCCGCCGCTGGCCGCACGCATCCAGCGCCTGGACCCGCAGTGGGATGGGCGCTTCACGCCGTTGTAGATGCGCTACCAGAGGGCGATGTCGTAAGTGATGTAGAGGCGGTTGCTGTCGCGTCCACGGGAGTAGTCGGAGCGATACACGTAGTTGCGCAGCTTCACCCCCAGCCCCTTGAGCGAGCCTTGCTGGAGTACATACGCCAGTTCGGCGTCTCGCTCCCACTCGTCGACCCGGGTCCCGGACTTACCGTCGTTGCCGCTCAGGTAGCGCGAGCTGAAGGTCAGGCCGGGGACACCCAGGCTGGCGAAGTTGTAGCCATAGCTGAGCATCCAGGTCTTCTCGCCCTCTTCGATGAACTTGCCGATGCCGGCGTTACTGAAGGAGTAGACCGTGGCGCCGCTGATATACGGCAAGCCGGCATCGCCACTCAGGCGCTGATAGCCGCCGCCAAGGGAATGCCCGGCAATCGCGTAGGTCAACTGGCCGCTGAACATGCGGTTGGCGATCTTGCCGTCAAAGGCCGCGCCTGAATCGGCGCTGCGGAAGTAGCGCAGATCGCTGGTCAAGGTCCCCTGCCCCAGCGTCAGGTCATGTTGCAGGCCGACAAAGTCCTGCCGATAGAAGTTCTCGAGCTCGCCATGGAAATAGCTCAGGCGCAGGGTCTTGCTCCATTTGTATTCGCCCCCGCCGTAGCGGAAGTCCCCGGACTGGCCGCCGCTGTAGCCGTCGGGCACCAGCCCTACGCTGTCGGTGGAATCCCGCAGTTTGAAGCGCTGCAGATAACCGCCGGTCAAGCTCAGGCCGTCGATATCGGTGCTGGTGAGCTGGGTGCCCTGATAGGTCTGCGGCAACAGACGGGCATCGTTGTAGACCAGCACCGGGGTCTTGGGCAGCAAGGTGCCGTACTTGAGGGTGGTCTTGGCCAGCCGCACCTTGGCCGTGGCGCCGGCACTGGCAAATTCGCTCGCGGCGCGACCGTCGTCGTGCACCGGCAGCAGCCCCGTGCCACTGCGGCCCTTGCCGGAATCGAGCCGGACCCCCAGCAGCCCCAGGGCATCGACCCCGAACCCCAGGGTGCCCGGGGTGAATCCGGACTGATAGTCCAGCAGGAAGCCTTGAGCCCATTCGGTGCGCTCGCTCTTGGCCGTGCGCGCAGCCTTGGCGCTGAGGCCGTGTTCGTCGCGGAAGTTCTCGTTGAAATAGACGTTGCGCAGTTGCAGCTTGAGGCTGCTGTCGTCGATGAAGTCAGCGGCCTGGAGCCCGGCCACGGGTGGCAGGCTCAAGCAGGAAAATACCGTTGCGCGAATCAGCAAATGGCTCATGTCGTACTTCTCGTTGTTGTTATTCAAGGCGCAGCTCGCCAAGCGCCCCGCCAGCAGGCGCGCCCGGCTACAAAAGAGGGTTTCGAGGCAATCAGACGAACAGGGTCAGGGCCCCGGTCAGCAAGGCCAGGGCGGTAATGACCAGGGAGGTCAGCACAGCCCACTTCACCGTGGCTTTCTGGAAGTCGCCGATGTCGCGATCCACCATGCCCACCAGCAGCAAGGTCGAGGCCACCAGCGGGCTCATCAGGTGCACCGGCTGGCCGAGGATCGAGGCCCGGGCGATTTCCAGGGGAGAAATGCCATAGGCCGCCGCCGCGTTGGCCAGGATCGGCACCACGCCGAAGTAGTAGGCGTCGTTGGACAACACGAAGGTCAACGGCATGCTGGTCAGCGCCACCACCAGCGGGAACAGGTGACCCCAGGAGGGCGGAATCCAGTCCACCAGGGTCTGAGCCAGGGCATCGACCATCTTGGTGCCGGAGAAAATGCCGGCGAAGATCCCAGCGGCGAATACCAGCAGCACCACAGTCATGGCGTTGCCTGAATGGGCAAGAATGCGCTCTTTCTGAATATCCAACTGCGGGTAGTTGATCATCAAGGCCAGGACAAAACCGATCAGGAACAGCACCGCCGAGTGCATCAGGCCCAGCACCAGCGCGGTCATCACCGCCACCACCAGCAGCAGGTTGACGTAGGCCAGCTTGGGCCGCTTGTGCGGCGTGTCTTCGAGAATCGCCTGGATGTAGCAGTCGCCACCGCCGCTTTGCAGCTGGGTATTGCCGATGCGCTTGCGCTCGGCCCGGCCCAGCAGGTAGGCGGTGAACACCACCCAGGCGGCGCCACCGATCATGGTCGGCAACAGCGGCACGAAGTACTCGCCGGCATCCAGGCCCAGGGCGGCGATGGCCCGCGTTGCCGGCCCGCCCCAGGGGGTCATGCCGCTCATGATGCTCAACGACAGCATGGAGATGGTGGCGAGGATCATCGGGTTCATGCCAATGCGCTTGTACAGCGGCAGCATGGCCGCGCAGGTGATCATGTAGGTGGTGGTGCCGTCACCGTCCAGGGCCACCACCAGCGACAGCAGCGCGGTGCCGATGGCGATCTTGGTCGGATCGCCATTGACCCGCTTGAGAATCTTGCGGATCAGCGGGTCGAACAGCCCCGAATCGATCATCAAGCCGAAGAACAGAATGGCGAACAGCAACAGCGCCGCCGACGGCGCGACCATTTTCAGGCCGTCGAGCATCATCTTGCCGGTGGTGCCGGCAAACCCGCCGAGCACCGCGAAGACGATGGGCACCAGCGTCAACGCCACGATGGGCGACAGGCGCTTGGTCATGATCAGGAAGGTGAAGACCACCACCATGGCGAGGCCGAGTAAAGCGAGCATAAGTCGATTCTCTTGTTTTTATGATGAGCGTGGCCGACGCGCGGGCGCACGGCCACCCGAGCACCGGACGCCCCGATCAAGGGCGCCCGGCACAGGTGTTGAGTCGGTACTTGGGGTAAAGCGGTGCGGCCTGGGAGGTCTAGCCGAGCTTGTTCGCCAGCGCGCTCGCCGGGGTGTCGTCGGCAGCAGCGGCCTGGGCCGCAAGAGGCTGGCCATCGAGCGTGCGCAACAGCACCTGGCGGTCGCAGGCCTGCTCCGAAATGGCGATCACCACGGTTGCCACGGCGTTGCTGGCCAGGCTGGTCAAGGCCCGGGCCTCGGACATGAAGCGGTCGATGCCGATCAGCAACGCCAGGCCGGCCAGGGGGATGTCATGAATCACCGTCAGGGTCGAGGCCAGGGCCACGAAACCGCTGCCGGTCACTCCGGCAGCGCCCTTGGACGACAGCAGCATGATCGCCAGCATGGTGACGATCTGGCCGGCGCTCAGCTCGATGTTGCACGCCTGGGCAATGAAGATCGCCGCCAGGGACAGGTAGATCGCCGTACCGTCGAGATTGAACGAATAGCCGGTAGGCAGCACCAGCCCCACCACGCTCTTGCGGCAGCCCAGGGCCTGGAGTTTTTCCAGCATGCGCGGCATCACCGGCTCCGTGGACGAGGTGCCAAGCACCACCAGGAACTCTTCGCGCAGGTAGCGCAGCAGCTTCCACAGGCTGAAGCCGTTGGCCCGGCAAATGCCCCCCAGGACCACGCAGACAAAGAAGCCGCAGGCGACATACAGGGTCATGATCAGTTTGGCCAGGGCGCCCAGGGAGGTGATGCCGTACTGGCCCACGGTAAAGGCCAGGGCCCCGAAGGCGCCGACGGGGGCAAAACGCATCAGGTAGGAAAAAATCTTGAACACCATCTGCGAGGCCGACTCCAGCACCTCCAGCACCGGCTTGCCGCGCTCGCCCAGGGACGACAGGGCAAACCCGCACAGCACCGCGATAAACAGCACCGGCAGCACCTCGCCCTTGTTGAAGGCGCCGATGAAGGTCTCGGGGATGATGTGCATGAAGAATTCCACCACCCCCAGCTTGGCCGCCGACTCGGTGTACTGGGACAGGCCCTGGGTGTTCAGCCGGGTGGGGTCGATGTTCATCCCCGCGCCGGGCTGGAACAGGTAGACCGCCGCCAGGCCGATGCACAGGCTGATCAGCGTCAGGCCCAGGAACAGCAGCATGGTCTTGCTCAGCAGCCGCCCCAGGGAACGCTTGTCGCTCATGCCGGCGATGCCGGTGACGATGGTGCAGAACACCACGGGAGCGATCATCATTTTGATCAGCTTGATGAAGGCGTCGCCCAGCGGCTTCAAGGCAATGGCTTGCTGGGCCCAGAAGTGCCCCACCAGTACCCCGAGGCACACCGCGCAGAGGATCTGGAAGTAGAGCGATTTAACAACTTTCATGGCATCACCCATTTTTAGAATTGTTCTGATGCAACCAGGATCGACAGCGCGTCGACTAACCGGCTAGACGTTGTGCAGCAGGCGCGTAGACATACCCGGAAAACAATCGGCGAGCGGTGCGGACCACCGAGGCGCGGATGGTCTCGGGGCTGGTTCCGCTGTAGGACAATACGACATCTATCGCCCCACTGGGGTGTTCGATTCGAACCTGATGCAGACGCGGTTCACTGATCCCGCCGAGCATCTCGGCCACCACGCTGCCGGCGGTGACACAGGCGGTAGCTAGGCCGATGGAGCCGGTGATGGCCAGGGCCCGATGGCAGTTGTGAGGCATGAAATAGCGCACCGCCAGGGTGCCCCCCGCCCGGGCCGGGGACACCAGCACCGGCTTGGGAATCACCTTGTCGCTGACATCCCCCAGGCCCATGGCCAGGCCGGCCTTCACCCGCAGGCTTTCCAGACGCTGGAGAAAGTCCGCATCGGCGTCCAGTTCGGCGGGGCTTTCATCGCCGCGCTTGCCCAGGCAGGCCGCCTGCACCAGCACCATGGGCATGGCCATGTCGATGCAGGTCACGGCAATGCCGTCGATCAAATCCTGGGGCTGGCCGGTGGGGAACAACTGGCCGGTCTTGCTCCCGGCAGCATCGAGAAAGGTCAGGGCCACCGGCGCCGCGCTGCCCGGCACGCCGTCAATGGTGGTATCGCCTTCGTAGCTGACCTTGCCATCGGGGGTCTGGACCTGGGCATGGACCAGGGTGCCGGTGTTGAGGTTGCGGATCCGCACCTGGGTCTGAGCCCCCGTGGCCTTGACCAGCCCCTGCTCGATGGCGAAAGGCCCGACAGCGCAGAGCATGTTGCCGCAGTTGGGTGCGGTATCGACCCGCCGCTGGGACACCATGACCTGGACGAACAGGTAGTCGACATCGGCGTCCGGGTGCAGCGAAGGACTGACGATCGCCACCTTGCTGGTTTGCGGGCTGCCACCGCCGATGCCGTCGATTTCCAGCTCATGGCCGGAGCCCATCAGGTTGAGCAACAGCTCATCACGCTCGGACACGGCCACCGGCAGATCCCAGGCCAGAAAAAACGGCCCTTTGGAGGTGCCGCCGCGCATCAACACACAAGGAATTCGTTGCATGAACACTGACTCTTGTTGATCAATCGAGGTAATTGATGTTCTGGGCACAAGAGTGTCAGGGATTAAAATGTGTTTCCAATGCAAAGATCAGAGAGATTATTGCGTTTCGCGCATGAGTTAAATATCGTGTCCGCCAGCGCCCCACCCGACTCCCGCCTTGAGTAGCCCCCATGGAATATGAGCTTCAGGACATCAGATCTTTCGTGAAAATCGCCGAACTGGGGAGTTTTCACGAAGCGGCCGACGCCTTGCACCTGTCCCAACCGGCCCTGAGCCGACGCATGAAAAAGCTCGAAGAGGGGCTGGGCACCGCCCTCCTCGACCGCACCACGCGCAAGGTCAGCCTGACCAGCGTCGGTCGCGATTTTCTGCCCAAGGCCCGACGCCTGCTGGACGACTTCGACGACTCGATCCTCAACATCCGTGAGCTGGCAGAACGGCAGATCGGTCAGGTGACCCTGGCCTGCATCCCCACGGCGGCCTTCTACTTTCTGCCGTCGGTGATTCGCCTGTACAACCAGCGCTACCCGAAAATCCGCATCCGTCTGCTCGACCTCAGTGCCAACGAGGGCCTTGAAGCGGTGCTGCGCGGCGAAGCGGACTTCGGCATCAACATGATGAGCGGCCAGCACCCGGACATCGAGTTCGTGCCACTGGTCAACGAGCCCTTTGTCCTGGCCTGCCGGCGCGACCACGAACTGGCCGAGCGCAGCTCGGTGACCTGGTCGGAACTGAGCGACTACCGCTTGATCGGCGTCGGTCGCCTGAGCGGCAACCGCATGCTGCTGGACCACGCCCTGTCCGGCTTGAGCTGGCGGCCCCAGTGGTTCTACGAGGTGCAGCACCTGTCCACGTCGCTGGGCATGGTGGAGGCCGGCCTCGGGGTGTCGGCGATGCCGAGCCTGGCCATGCCGGCCGCCGATCACCCGACCCTGGTCAGCGTTCCGCTGACCGACCCCGTGGTCAATCGCACCCTGGGCCTGGTGTATCGACGCGGCGCATCGCTGTCGCCGGCGGCGGAAAAATTCGTGGCGATCCTGCTGGAGCAGTGGCCGCACTGACTGGCGCGCCCCTCCAGCTTCTCTCCCCTCCAGCTTGCCCCCTACTCCGACGTGCCTTGCAGGGCGCACCGCCAGTCTCAGAACATCCACGCCGTTTTTATCCGGGCGCAGACTGGCAACAGCCATCCGCTGTTTGTCACCGGCGAGCCTTTATCATCCACTGCGCCCCGTTCTCCCTGGAGTCCCCCCGATGCCCCATGAAGGCAACCTGCTACAAGCCGCCGTCGTGTTCCTCTGCGCCGCCGTGCTCATCGTGCCCCTGGCCAAGCGCCTGCAACTGGGGGCCGTGCTCGGCTACCTGCTGGCCGGGGTGCTGATCGGCCCCTCGGTGCTGGGGCTGGTGGGCAATCCGCAAAGCGTCAGTCACATCTCCGAGCTGGGGGTGGTGCTGTTGCTGTTCATCATCGGCCTGGAGCTGTCGCCCAAGCGCTTGTGGGTGATGCGCAAGGCGGTGTTCGGCGCTGGCCTGGCCCAGGTGTTGTTGACCGGCACGGTGATCGGCGTGGTGGCCCTGTTTCTGTTCGGCCAATCGCTGAACAGCGCCATCGTGCTGGGCCTGGGCCTGGCCCTGTCATCCACCGCCCTGGGCTTGCAAAGCCTGGCCGAACGCAAGGAGTTGAACAGCCCCCACGGGCGCATGGCCTTCGCCATCCTGCTGTTCCAGGACATCGCCGCCATTCCGCTGATCGCCATGGTCCCGGTGCTGGCGGGCAACGATCACCACACCAGCAGCGCCGAGGATCTGCGTCACGGCCTGCAAGTGCTGGGCAGCATCGCCGTGGTGGTGGTGGGCGGGCGTTATCTGCTGCGCCCGGTGTTTCGCATCGTGGCCCGCACCCGCTTGCCGGAAGTGTCCACCGCCACCGCCCTGCTGGTGGTGATCGGCACCGCCTGGCTGATGGATCTGGTGGGCGTGTCCATGGCCCTGGGCGCCTTCCTTGCCGGCCTGCTGCTGGCGGACTCGGAATACCGCCATGAGCTGGAAGCGCAGATCGAACCCTTCAAGGGCCTGCTGCTGGGGCTGTTCTTCATCAGCGTCGGCATGGGCGCCAATATCAGCCTGCTGCTCAGCGCGCCCATCGCGGTGCTGGGCCTGACCCTACTGCTGATCGGCCTCAAGCTGCCGCTGCTGTTTGTGGTCGGGCGGCTGGCCGGCGAGCTCAATCGCGAGAGCGCGGTGCGCCTTGGCGTGGTGCTGGCGGCCGGCGGTGAATTCGCCTTCGTGGTGTTCAAGATCGGTCGCGACCAGGGCCTGTTCGAGGCCCGCCTGCATGACCTGCTGGTGCTCACCATTACCCTGTCCATGGCCCTGACCCCGTTGCTGTTGCTGGCCTGCTCGCGCTGGCTCAAACCCAAGGCCAAACCCCTGGAAATGCCCGCCGAGTACCGTCAGATCGATGCCGACAGCCCGCGGGTGGTGATCGCCGGCATGGGCCGCATGGGGCAGATCGTGGCGCGTATCCTGCGGGCGCAGAAAATCCCCTTCGTCGCCCTGGACACCTCGGTGGACACCATCGAACTGATCCGCAGTTTTGGCGGCATGCCGGTGTTCTACGGCGACCCCATGCGCCCGGAAATCCTCAGCGCGGCCAAGGTCGGTACAGCGGAGTACTTCGTCATCGCCACCGACGATCCGGAAACCAACATCAAGACCGCCGAACAAGTGCGCAAACTCTACCCGCACCTGAAGATCATCGCCCGGGCGCGCAACCGCCAGCACGTGCACCGGCTGATGGACCTGGAGGCACAGGCCGTGCGGGAAACCTACTACTCCAGCCTGGAAATGAGCCGCCGCACCCTGGTGGGCCTGGGGCTCAGCCAGGCCCAGGCCGACTCGCGAATCCAGCGCTTCACCCAGCACGACGAACAACTGCTGGCGGCCCAGCACGCGGTCTACGACGACGCTGCCAAAGTGCTGCAGAGCGCCCAGGAAGCCCGGGCCGAACTGGCCCGACTGTTCGCCGCCGACGAGCAGGACGAGCAGATCGAGAGCCCGCTGCCGCCGATGCGCTGACGGCGCTTCAGACCACACCGCGTGGGAGCCGGCTTGCTGGCGAACAGGCCACTGAACCTTGCCTCGCCCCCAGGGACTGCTTGGCTGGCCAACCAGCGACTGGGGACGGCAGGTTGTGGTGGTGGCCAGCGACTACCGACAGATTCTGTCAGGAGCGGTTGTGTAAAGTGGACGCCGCCTCGCCACTGAACGGATACACCCCATGAGCTCAAGCCAGCAGAACGCTCCCGCCCTCAAGGAGATCTTCAACCAGGAACGCCTGGAACACATCGCCGAACAGATGCACGCGGTGTATCCAGACTTCCAGCGCCAGGCCTTCTTGCAGCTGGCCAGCCAAGATCTGCCCCAGTTGTCGCTGATGCAGCGCCTGGCCCGGGTCAGCGACAGCCTGCATCAGGTGCTGGACCTGGACTACGCCACCAGCCTCGAGCTGTTGCGCCAACTGGCGCCGCGCCTGAACAGCCGCTTCGTGTGCATCTTCCTGCCCCATTACGTGGCCAGTTTCGGCCTGGACGATTTCGAGCGCTCCATGCAAGCCCTGAAGTACTTCACCGGGTTTGGTTCATCCGAGTTCGCCGTGCGCCACTTTCTGCGCCAGGACTGCCAGCGCACGCTGGCCGTCCTGCAGGAGTGGGCCACCGACAGCGATGAACACGTGCGTCGCCTGGCCAGCGAGGGCAGCCGCCCGCGCCTGCCCTGGTCGTTTCGCCTGGAACAGCTGCAAGCCGACCCGCAGCTGGCGGCGCCGATCCTCGAACGCCTGCGCAACGACCCCAGCCTGTACGTGCGCAAATCCGTGGCCAATCACCTCAACGACATCACCAAGGAGCACCCGCAGTGGGTCCTGGAACGCCTTGAAGGCTGGCCCCTGGAGCAACCCCACAGTGCCTGGATCGCCCGTCATGCCTTGCGCAGCCTGATCAAGCAGGGCGACCGCCGGGCCCTGGCGATCATCGGGGCCGGGGCCCGGCCCGAGGTTGAGGTCAGCCGCTTCCAGGTGGCTCCCGGGCAATTGCGCCTGGGGGACAGCCTCAACCTGTCCCTGACCCTGGTCTCCACCAGCCCCCGCCACCAGCGCCTGGTGGTGGATTACGCCATCGATTACGTCAAGGCTTCAGGCGCCACGGCGCGCAAGGTGTTCAAGCTCAAGACCTTCACCCTGCAAGGCCTGGCCCGGGTGGACCTGGGCCGCAGCCAGCAGATCCGCGAACTGACCACCCGCCGTCACTATCCCGGACGCCATGGCGTGCAGTTGCTGGTCAACGGCGAACCCCTGGCCACCAGCCATTTCGACTTGCTCATCCCCTGACATTCAAGGAAGACCGCGTGGCAATCATCAGCAAATGGGCGAAATCCATCGCCCGGGTCCTGGAAAGCAGTTTCAGCGTCAGCAGCACCATTGCCAGCCACTCCGGGGTCCTTGGCGACGCCCGGGAGAGTTTCATCCGTGACGTCCTCAAGCGTTTTCTACCGAGCAACATCAGCATCGGTGCCGGACAGATCATCGACGCCCAAGGCGGCATCTCCAAGCAGATCGACCTGATCATCTACCGCAACGATTTCCCCACGCTGCGCACCTTCGGCTCGGCCGACGTGTACCTGATCGAAGGGGTGATCGCCACCGTGGAGGTCAAGTCCCAGCTCAACGAAAAGAGCCTGTTCGAGGCCCTGGAGAACGGCAAGTCGGTGCGCAACCTCAAGCCCTCGGTGCTGCGCCATTCCCTCGACGAGTACAGCGCGCGCATCTATGACCGCGACTATCAGAACCTGACGGTCTCGCAGATGAATTCGGTCATGGGCCTGGTGCTGCCGCCGGCGTATGTGTACGGCTATCGAGGCTATCCCGGCGCCAGCCTGGAGCAACTGCGCAACAGCCTGAACACCTGGCACAACCTCCCCGACCGTGCCGGTGAACTGGACGTGACCCTGATGCCCGAGGTCATCGCCACCCAGGGCTGTGTGACCCTGAAGAACCTCAACAACCACCTGGCCCTGCCCCGGCCCGGCGCTGCCGACCTCGAAGCCTGTCGCCAGAGCTACAACACGGCCATGTCCAGCAGCATGAGCAAGCAGGAATTCTTTGCCTGCTTCCGCGAAAGCAACGCTGAGAGCTTCGACTACGGCATCGCCATCAAGGCCTACGAAACGCCGCTGCAGTACCTGATTTCCAGCTTGCTGGAGGCGGTGACCTCACGCATCGGCTACCAGCAACTGGGGGGGACGGCGATCCAGTACAACCTGTTGAAATACCACCTGAGTGAAGAGATGGAGGGCGGCTGGTCCGGCGCCGCGATCAACCTGACCCGGGTACGTGATCCCAAGCTGGATCTGGCGGGCAAGTTCGGCCTGTGGAAGGCCAGGACCTGAAGCCATCGACAGCCCCCACGGACCGTCCCCCCGTAGGAGCCGGCTTGCCGGCGAAAGCGATCCTGAGGACGCCGTGGAGAATCGGCAGACCGCGGCGCGGCGGTTCGCTGGCCAGCCGGCGTCTGCCGGCCACGCCGTATGTCAGCGTCGGGCACCCGGCAGCATGCGCTTGAGGGTGTTGTCGCCGACCCAGTAGTGGTGGAACAGCCCAGCCACGGCATGCAGGCCGATCAGCCAGTAGCCGGCGCTACCCAGTTGCTCGTGCCAGTGCTTGAAGAATCGCGCCTGATCAGGGTCCACCGTCACTGGCGCGGCCGGCAGGAAGAACTCGAAGTAAGGCACGGGCTTGCCCGCCGCCGAGAGCATCAGCCAGGCCAGCAGCGGCGTGGCAATCATCAGCGCATAAAGGACCAGGTGCATCAGGTGCGACAGCCCGGTCTGCCAGGCTGAGGGCGCCGGCAAGATCGGCGGTCGCGGTTGCAGGCGGGCCACCAGGCGAATCCACACCAGGGCGAAGATGCTGATCCCGAACAGGCTGTGCAGCCCGAGAAACAGCCCCCGGGCCGCACTGCCCCGTGGCATCAGGCCCTTGAGTTCAATGCAGGCGTAGACGCCGACGAACAGCGCCAGCATCAGCCAGTGCATCAGGATCGACAGTCGCGCGTAACGCGATGGTACGGATTGAGCAGTCATACACAGTCCTCACGGTGGTTCGGGACGCCCGAGTCATTCAGGTCGTCGCAGGACCCGCGCAACGCCTTCTTCGGTCGCTCGGGTGCGCCACCTTGTGTTGCCAGCCTTAAGGCAACCTGAAGAGCGCAAAAAATGTCTTTTGGCCATCTTCAGACTTCGTTAAGAAAGCCTGCCGATACTCCTCCCCAACATGCCTCGGGAGGCTCTGCATCCATGCCTGGTTTTGACTGGAACATCCATCTGCCCCTCAACTTCGGCCGGGACTGCGCCACGGCCCTGACCCTGGCCCGCAGCCTGCCGGGGGAGGTTCAGCGCCCCGTCTTCGAAACCTACGTCAGCCAGCGATTCCAGCAGGTCCACGGCGCCACCATCCGTCAGTTCATGCCCGAGCTGTTCGGTTTGAGTGATCCCCAGGGCGCGCTGTGCGCCGTCGCCGGGGCGCGCCTGGCCAGCAGCGGCCCGCTGTTTCTGGAACGTTATCTGGATGCACCGATCGAGGAGTTGATCGACTTCGCCGCCCAGCGCCCGACAGCGCGTCAGGGCGTGGTGGAAGTGGGCAACCTGGCGGCCAGCGACACCGGCAGCGCACGCCTGTCCATCATCGCCATCACCTGGCTGCTGGCCATGGGTGGCCTGGAGTGGGTGGCGTTCACCGGCAACATCGGCCTGGTCAACAGCTTTCATCGCCTGGGCCTGCGCCCCTTGACCCTGTGCGCGGCCGACCCCGAGCGCCTGGGTGAAGAACGGCATCACTGGGGCAGTTACTACCAAAGCCAGCCATCGGTACACGTGGGCAGCATCCGCGCAGGCTTCATCCATTTGCGCAACATGGGGATGTTCAACCGCCTGGGCTTGCCGGAGTCATTCGAGGAGAGCACCCATGTCGCCTGAAGTGCAGCGCTTCAAGGAAGCACTACGCAAGCACGCCGAAGAAAAGACCACCCACATTGCACTCTGGGGCGATCGTCTGCGCCTGGACTACGCCACCCTGTATGCCGAGGTGATCGACCGCCAGCAACGGCTGCGTGAGGCACAGGTCAACGTGCTGGCCCTGGCCCTGGACAACGGCCCGGAACTGCTGCTCTGGGACCTGGCGGCCCTGTTCGAG
Organism: Pseudomonas protegens; assembly: GCF_003363755.1. GTDB lineage: Bacteria > Pseudomonadota > Gammaproteobacteria > Pseudomonadales > Pseudomonadaceae > Aquipseudomonas > Aquipseudomonas danubii. Next base: position 6,271,184 of record NZ_CP031396.1, on the reverse strand, counting down.
GGCCTGACCTGCCTGACCCTGCCGCCCTTCTTCAGCGCTGCCCAGCGCCAGCACTGCCTGGAACAGAGCCGCGCCGAGCTGCTGCTGGCCGAAGACGGCCAGGAGGCGCCACTGCAAGCCGCCGGCTATGAGCGCCAGGGCGAATTCTGGCGCCGACGCTTCGATGGGCCCTCGATCCTGCCGCCAGGCACCGCGAAACTGACCTTCACCTCCGGCACCACCGGCACCCCCAAAGGCGTGTGCCTGGGCGCCGACAGCCTGCTGCAGGTGGCCCGGGAACTGGAACAGGCCAGTCACTCCAGCAACCCGCGCCATCACCTGGCGCTGCTGCCCCTGGGGATTCTCCTGGAAAACCTGGGCTGCTACGCCGCGCTCTATGCCGGTGCCACCCTCAGCCTGCCAAGCCAGAAAACCCTGGGCATCCAGGGCGCCAGCGGGGTCGACGCGCCCACCTTGCTCGGCTGCCTGGCCCAGCGCCAGCCCGAAAGCCTGATCCTGGTGCCGCAGTTGTTGCTGTTGTTGGTGGGGGCCGCCGAACAGCGCCTGTTCAATCCCGCCAGCCTGCGCTTTGCCGCCGTGGGCGGGGCCAAGGTCTCGCTGGAGCTGCTGCAACGCGCCCAGCGCCTGGGCCTGCCGGTGTACGAGGGCTATGGGCTGTCGGAATGCGCCTCGGTGGTGTGCCTCAACCGTCCTGGCGCACACCGCCCGGGCAGCGTCGGCCAGCCCTTGCCCCATGTCCGAGTGCACCTGTCAGCCGACGGCGAGGTGCTGATCGAGGGCTCGCTGCTACTGGGCTACCTGGGTGAACCCGAGCGGGTCGAGCGCTGGTGGCACAGCGGCGATATCGGTGAGTTCGACAGCGATGGCTACCTCTATCTCAAGGGCCGCAAGAAGCATCAGTTCGTCACCAGCTACGGGCGCAACGTCAACCCTGAATGGGTCGAAGCCGAACTGACCCAGCGCAGCCATATTGCCCAGGCCTTCGTCTACGGCGAGGCCCTGCCCCGCAACCACGCCCTGCTCTGGCCCCATCGGCCGGACTGCAGCGACAGCCAACTGGCCGCTGCCGTGGCCCAGGCCAACGAGGCCTTGCCGGACTACGCCCAGGTCCACCACTGGACCCGCCTGCAGCAACCCTTCACCCCAGCCAACGGCCTGCTCACCGCCAACGGCCGGCCTCGCCGCGAGGCCATCGTTGAACGCTACCGCGACCTGCTCTGCCCTACTGTTCATTCCGAGGAATCATCGTCATGAGTTTTTTCGACCAACTGCAAGCCGCCACCTCCCGGGAACGGGAACAGCTGTTCAGCCTGCCGATCATTCGTGAAGCCCTGGCCGGCCAGGTCAGCCTTGAGGGCTACCGGGCATTCCTGACCCAGGCCTACTACCACGTGCGCCACACCGTGCCGCTGATGATGGCGTGCGGCGCACGCCTGCCGGAACGTCTGGAATGGCTGCGCGGCGCGGTGTGCGAGTACATCGAGGAGGAGTACGGCCATGAACAGTGGGTGCTCAACGACATCGTCGCCTGCGGCGGCGACCGTCTGGCGGTTCGCGATGGCCGCCCGTCCCTGGCCATCGAGTTGATGGTGAGCTTTCTCTATGACCTGATCGCCCGGGACAATCCGGTGGGACTGTTCGGCATGGTCAACGTGCTCGAAGGCACCAGCATCGCCCTGGCCACCCTGGCCGCCGGCAGCATCCAGGACAGTCTGCAACTGCCCCCGAGCGCCTTCAGTTACCTGGCCTCCCACGGCTCCCTGGACATCGAGCATATGCAGACTTACAAGCGCCTGATGGACCGTCTCGACGACCCTGCCGACCAGGCCGCAGTGATCCATGCCTCGAAGGTGGTCTACCACCTGTACAGCGAGATGTTCCGCGGTCTGCCACGTGTCGGGGAGCGCGCCCATGCGCCTGCCTGAAACCCGCGCCGTGCTCACCGGGGCCAGTGGCGGCATCGGCCTGGCCATCGCCGAGGCCTTGTGCGCCAGTGGCGCCCAGGTGCTGGCCGTGGCCCGGCACAAGGAACCCCTGGAGCCGCTGCTGGCGCGTTACCCGAATCAACTGTGCTGGGTCTCGGCAGACCTGACCTTCCTCAGCGACCGGCGCAAGGTGCTGCTGGCCGCCGAGGCCATCGGTAGCGTCAACCTGCTGATCAACGCCGCCGGAATCAATCACTTCGCCATGCTCGAACAGCTCGAAGACGCCGAGATCAACGCCATGCTGGCGGTCAACATCGGCGCACCGATGTGCCTGACTCGCCTGCTGCTACCGCTGTTGCAACAGGCTCCCAGCGCCATGGTGGTGAACGTCGGCTCCACCTATGGCTCCATCGGCTACCCCGGTTATGCCGCCTACTGCGCCAGCAAGTTCGCCTTGCGCGGCTTCTCCGAGGCCCTGCGCCGGGAACTGGCGGACACCCGGGTCAACGTGCTCTATGTGGCGCCGCGAGCCACCCGCACCAGCATGAACAGCCCCGCCGCCCAGGCCTTGAACGATGCCTTGAAAAGCAACGTCGACGATCCGCAGACCGTGGCCAGCGCGGTGGTCCACGCCATCGCCGGCGACCACCGCGAGTTGTACCTGGGCTGGCCGGAACGTTTTTTTGTCCGCCTCAACAGTCTGCTGCCCAACCTGGTGGACCGCGGCCTGCGTAAACACCTGCCGCTGATCCGGCGGCTGAGTATCCGATCCGAACGGGAGCACGAAAAACCATGAAGAACCTGATCAGCGCACTGTTGCTGGGCTGTTTGAGCCTGCCCGCCTGGGCCCTGGATACGGCGGACCAGCAACGTCTCGGCGTCATCCAGCAAGGCTGGGCGCACATTCAGTACCAGGTGCCGGCCGAGCAACGGGCCGCCGCCTTTGAACAGCTGGCCACGCAAACCCGGGCCTTTACCCAGGAGCGCCCGGCGGTCGCCGAAGCCTGGATCTGGTCGGGCATCGTCACCAGCAGTTGGGCCGGAGCCCAGGGCGGGCTGGGGGCCTTGAGCAAGGTCAAGGCGGCCAAGGCCGACCTGGAACGGGCGCTGAACCTGGACCCCAAGGCCCTGCAGGGTTCTGCCTACACCAGCCTGGGTGCACTGTATGATCGCGTTCCTGGCTGGCCCATCGGGTTCGGCGACGCCGACAAGGCCGAGGAACTGCTCAAGCAAGCCTTGCAGCAAAACCCAGACGGCCTGGATAGTCTGTACTTCTGGGGTGACCACCTGTATCGCCAGGGCCGCTACGGCGAGGCCCGGGTCGCTTTGCTCAAGGCATTGCAAGCTGCTCCGCGCCCCGGGCGGGAAGTGGCCGACAAGGGCCGGCGCGAGGAGATCCAGGCGCTGCTGGCCGAGGTGGGCAAGAAAATCAAATGATCCGGACAGGACAGGAGTCGTTGTGCGCTTACTACTGATCGAGGACGACCAGCCCCTGGGCGAAGGTATCCACCAAGCCTTGACTCGCGAAGGCTACACCGTGGACTGGCTCAAGGACGGCAGCAGCGCGTTGCATGCGCTGCTCAGCGAAACCTTCGACCTGGCCCTGCTCGACCTCGGCCTGCCGCGCCTGGATGGACTGCAAGTGCTCAAGCGCCTGCGTGACAGCGGCTCGACCCTGCCGGTGCTGATTCTCACCGCCCGGGACGCCACCGAGGACCGTATCGCCGGCCTGGACGCCGGCGCCGATGACTACCTGATCAAGCCCTTCGACCTGGACGAACTCAAGGCCCGGCTGCGGGCCCTGCTGCGGCGCAGTGCCGGGCGCGCCCGGGTGCTGATCGAGCACGCCGGCATCAGCCTCGACCCTGGCACCCAACAGGTGCACTACCACGGCGAGCCGGTGGCCCTGACACCCAAGGAGTACCAGCTGCTCTACGAACTGCTCTCGCCGCCGGGCCGGGTGATGACCCGCGACCGCCTGGTGCAGTTGCTCTACGGCTGGAATGAAGAGGCCGAGAGCAACACCCTGGAAGTGCACATCCATCATCTGCGCAAGAAGTTTTCCGCCGACCTGATCCGCACCATTCGCGGGGTCGGTTATCTGGTGGAGGAGCGTCGATGAATTCGATCCGCCGACGCACCCTGACCCTGATCATCGGTCTGCTGTTCGCCGGCCTGCTGATTCTGACGACCTTCAACCTGCACGACAGCAACCACGAGATCGACGAGGTCTACGACGCCCAACTGGCGCAACATGCAAGGCTGCTGCTGGGCATCATGCGCATGCCCAACAGCAGCGCCGAGCAGGCCCAGCTGTATCACGCCTTCAACCTGGCACTGAGCCAGGCCATGCCCCAGGTCGACGGTCACCCCTACGAAAGCAAGATCGCCTTCCAGGTGTGGGACCGCAAAGGCAGCCTGCTGGTGCGCACCACCAGCGCCCCTGCCCTGGCGGTGCAGCCGCTGACGCCAGGGTTCGGCAATGAACAGGACGGCAACGACCATCAGTGGCGCACCTTTATCCTGGATGATCAGGATTCCGGGCTGCGGGTCTGGGTCGGCGAGCGAGTCGATGTGCGCAGTGACCTGGTCAACCGCATCATGCGCCACACCCTGTGGCCCAATGTGGTCGGCAGCCTGCTGCTGGTGCTGATGATCTGGCTGGCCATCGGCTGGGGCCTGCGCCCCCTGGCCAATATGGCCGCCCTGCTCCGGGCCCGGCCCAGCGGTTCCCTGGAACCCCTGCACCTGGAACCGCTGCCCAGGGAACTGGAACCCATGCAGGCTGCCCTCAACCGCATGCTGACGCAGATTCAGGAACTGCTGGGCCGCGAGCGGCGCTTCATTGCCGACGCCGCCCATGAGCTGCGCACGCCCCTGGCGGTGTTGCGCGTGCACGCGCAGAACCTGTTGCAAGCCGGCACCGAACAGGAACGCCGGGCCTCCCTGGAATCGCTGATCCTGGGCGTCGACCGCGCCGGGCGCCTGGTCAACCAGTTGCTGACCATGGCCCGCCTGGAACCCAAGGCGCAGATGCCCAGCGAGCAGACCGTGGACCTGGCCCATACCGTGCGCGACAGCCTGGTGCAACTGACCCCGTGGCTGCTGAACAAGGGCCTGGAACTGTCCTTCGAGGTGGACGAGCGTCCCTATCCGGTTCGCGCTGAAGCGGCCTCCATCGACATTGCCCTGAATAACCTGATCAGCAACGCGGTGAACTTTTCACCGGCCAATGGCGTGATCAGCGTGCGCCTGACCCAGGTCGACGAACACTTCGAACTGAGCGTGGAAGACCAGGGCCCGGGCATCGATGAAGGGGAACGCGAGCGGCTGTTCGAGCGCTTCTACAGTCGCGGCAACGCCCACGGCGCCGGCCTTGGGCTGACCATCGTCAGCGTCATCGCCCGCCACCTGGGTGGCCGGATCAGCCTCGACAACCTGCCCCTGGGCGGCCTGCGCGCGACCTTGTCGATTCCCTGCCATCAACCGCTGCGGCTGGGCAGCGCCTGGACGGCGCGCCGCGAGCCATAGCCCATGGGCGGGCGCCGGGACTGAACGCTCAGTCCGACGTGGCCTTCGCGGACAGCGCGATCAAGTGCTCGCTGCAGCCGAAGCCGCCCACCGCATCGTCGTACCAGGACACTTCCACCACCGCAATGCAGCCGTCATAGGACTGCCCCACCAGCGTGCCGTCGGCCTTGAACACTCGCAGGTAGCCGCCAACGCTGTACCGCGAGCTGTCGCCATCACCGGGCATGGTCATGGTGGGAATCCAGGTGCGCCAGCTGAACAAGCGGTATTTCTGGTAGTAGAAGGCCTGGTCGGGACTGTAGTCGCGGCCCTGATACGGCGTGCCGTAGTAGAACGAACCGTAGGCCTGGTACGCCAGGAACACCGCCAGTGCGGAGCCCAGAATGAGTTTGATTTTTTGCATCGGGAGGGTCGTTCCTTTTACCCGTGGGGTCTTCAAGAGGGGGCCGGTCCAGCAGGCGCAGGCAGGCCTGGACAATCGCCTTGAGCAGGGTCGGGCATGGTCCTCGACGGCGGCGCTCAAAGCGCCGGCATTCTAGAGCAATAGCGGCGCAAAAGAGAGCTGGGATTCCTGCGCTGCAAGGGCTGCCTGGCGCATGGGATCGACGGCAGGCCGGCTCGTTGACAAGCGCCGTGGCAACGCCGACCATCTGCCGCCGTCAGCACTGGCGGATGCCTGGATCGAGGAGTGGCAAGGGTGAAAAGGATGAGCGTATTGCTGTTATCACTGGCCGCTGCCTGCAGCGCGGCCCAGGCCACCAGTGAAGTCGACGCTGCCCGCCAATCCCTGAAGAACTACGGCCTGGCCAACTGCCTGGCCGCGCGCTTCGAGGAACCCTCGGCCATGCGTCAGGACGTCGGCCACGCCGTCGGCATGTACGGCGTGCTGGGGATAGGCCTGTACAACGTGCTGCAGAACGAAGACACCCTGGAAACCCTGCACAACCCCTACACCGCCACCACCAACTACGTGGCACAAGCCTATGAGCAGGCCTCGGGGAGCAGCAAATACAGCCGCGACAAGGTGGTGCTGCATGCTTGCCTTGAGGTCTACAACTCCCGGGCCTTCGATGAGTTCATCCAGACCCAGGACCGCTACGTCCGGCCTGGCGGCTAAGGCGCCGCCTTCTCTGCCCGATGTCGCAAAGGCGCTGTTCGAGGTCGAATCCAGCCTGCCGACCCAACGCGTGCTGTCCATACTCAAGGGCCTTGTCCCCTGGTAATGGAATACCCCTGTGAACCTGCCACCGGTCCTGCCTGACACCGCCCCTGCCCTGGTTAACCCGCTGCGCCTGGATCAGGACGATCTGCGGCACTTCAAAGAGCGTGGCTTCATCAAACTGCGCAGTCTGTTGACGCCCGCGGCCATCCTGCAACTGCGCGAGCTGGCCAACAGCCAACTGCGCCCTGCCCCCTCGGGCACCTCGGCCCATGGCGACGGTTTCAGCCGCCTGACCCACCGAGTGACCCAGGTGGGCATCCTCGAACGCCTCTACTGGCAACCGGCCTTCGCCCAGGTGCTGACCTGCCTCACCGGCTGCCGCTTGATCATGAGCGAGGCCCAGAGCTTCGAGCTGGGGGTGGGACGCTCGGGCTTTGCCTGGCACTACGATTCGCTGAACTTTCGCTACATCCGCCCCCAGGACCCGGCCTTCAGTCTGTGGATGCCGTTGCAGCCGATCCGCCCCCAACTGCAAAGTGGCGGCATGGCCTGGGTGCCCCTGTCGCTGTTCTCGGCCCAGGAGAACTTCCAGTTCTCGCGCCTGCTGGCAGGCAAGCTGGCACGGGGCGAGTCGGTGGCCGAATTTTCCGCGCACCTGCGCCAGACCTACTGCACGCCCGGGGTGCTTACCGACGCCTTCGAGGAACAACGCATCGAAGAGGCCTTCGATCCCGGCGACGCCCTGCTGTTCAGCAAATACCTGTGGCACCGCTCCAGCCCCTTGCTGGCCGGCGACCTGGAACGGCGCCAGGCCGTGACCCTGCGCTTGCTGGACTGGCGGGCATGCCTTGACCCACTGATGCAGGAAGGTGAAACCCGCAGCGCCGGTGGCCTGGGCATGGGCCTGGACGGCGGCCCGCTGAACCCGGTGTCCTACGGTTCGCGCTTCGTCGACATCAAGCCCGGTGCACCGATCCGCAGTTCGGCCCATTGCGGGCCGATCCTCTGAACCAGGCTAGATCTCGGGCCCCAGCAACACCTGCTGCTGCGCCGCACACAGCTGCACCAGATAGTCCCAGACCACCCGCAACCGCACCGATTTGTGCAGCTCGCGGCGGGTGCTGATCCAGTAGGCGCGCTGGATGCTCTCGGCCGGTAACAGCGGCACCAGTTGCGGGTCGGCGGCAGCCATGTAGCACGGCAGCACGGCGATCCCCAGACCGGAGCGGGCCGCTTCCTGCTGGGCGATGACGCTGGTGCTGTGGAACACCACCTGGGGGTTGCGGCAGAAGCTGTTGAGGAACATCAGTTCCTGGCTGAACAAGAGGTCGTCGACATAACCGATCCAGGCGTGGCGCCCCAGGTCCTCGCGGCTGCGCAGGGGCGGCGCGCGGTCCAGGTAGGCCTGGCTGGCGTACAGGGCCAGGCGGTAGTCGGTGAGTTTGCGGGTCACCAGCATGTCGGCATTGGGGCGTTCCAGGTGAATGCTGATCTCCGCCTCGCGATTGAGAATGCTGACAAAGCGCGGCACCGCCACCAGTTCCACTTCCAACCCCGGATAACGTTCGAACAGGCCAAACATGCGGCTGGCCAGGAACTTCACCCCCAGGCCTTCGGTGACGCCGACGCGGATCTTGCCCAGGGGCGCACTGGACTGGGTGATTTCCTCCTGCACCAGCAGCGCGACGTTTTCCATGGCCTCGGCGTGCTTGAGCAGCGCCTCGCCGGCCGGGGTCAGCTCGTAGCCCTGGGCATGCTGGACGAACAGCGCGGTGCCCAGGGCCTTCTCCACCGCCTCGATATGCCGGGCCACCGTGGCGTGGGTGGTGTTCAGCCGCCGGGCCGCGGTGAGCAGGCGCCCGCTGCGTTGCAGCTCGAGGAAGTAGCGCAGATCGTTCCAGTCGAACATGGAAAATCCTGGTCGATGTCGAAGAGGGACGCTGTTAGAAAACGCACAGCAGGTGGGTAAAAACTAACATTCTTTTAACGAAAGCTAACAACTAGGATGAGGGCAAAACAAGAACGAAGAAAAGAGGTCACGGATGCTCCCTGCCTTTGACGCCTACGACTACATCGTGGTCGGCGCCGGTCCCGCCGGCTGTCTGCTGGCCAATCGCTTGTCGGCCAATCCCCAGCACCGGGTGCTGCTGCTGGAAGCCGGCGGCCGCGACAACTACCCCTGGATTCACATTCCCGTGGGCTACCTGTTCTGCATCGGCAACCCGCGCACTGACTGGTGCTTCAAGACCGAAGCCGAACCGGGCCTGCAAGGTCGCAGCCTGAGCTACCCGCGGGGCAAGGTGCTGGGCGGCTGCTCCTCGATCAACGGCATGATCTACATGCGCGGCCAGGCCGCCGACTACGACGGCTGGGCCGCTGAAGGCAATCCGGGCTGGAGCTGGAACGAGGTCCTGCCGCTGTTCAAGAAAAGCGAAAACCACTTTGCCGGGGGCAGCGAGTTGCACGGCGCCGCCGGTGAATGGCGGGTCGAGCGCCAGCGCCTGTCATGGCCGATCCTCGATGCCTTCCGCACGGCTGCGCAGCAGAGCGGCATCCGCAACATCGACGACTTCAATGGCGGCGACAACGAAGGCTGCGGCTACTTCCAGGTCAACCAGAAGGCCGGGGTGCGCTGGAACGCCGCCAAGGCTTTTCTCAAGCCCATCGCCAACCGCCCCAACCTGGTGGTGCTGACCGATGTCGAGGTGCAGCGGCTGATACTCGAGGACGGCCGCGCCACCGCAGTACGGGCCATCAGCCAGGGCCGCCAGCAGACGTTCAAGGCCCGCCGGGAGATCATTCTGTGCGCCGGTTCCGTCGGCTCGCCAAGTATTCTGCAGCGCTCCGGGATTGGTCCGAGCGCGCTGCTGCAGCGGCTGGGGATCGGGGTCAGCCATGCCCTGCCAGGGGTCGGCGGCAACCTCCAGGATCACCTGCAGTTGCGCCTGATCTACAAGCTGGAAAACGCTCGCACCCTGAACCAGATCGCCGGCAGCCTGTGGGGCAAGATGGGCATGGGCTTGCGCTACCTGTATGACCGCAGCGGCCCGCTGTCCATGGCCCCGAGCCAATTGGGCGCCTTTGCCCGCTCGGGACCGGAGCAGACCAGCGCCAACCTCGAATACCACGTGCAGCCGCTATCCCTGGAGCGCTTCGGTGAGCCCCTGCACAGCTTCCCGGCCTTCACCGCCTCGGTCTGCGACCTGCGTCCGCAAAGCCGCGGCCGGGTAGAGATACGCTCCGTGGAACCCGGGGATGCACCGCTGATCCAGCCCAATTACCTGAGCCATCCGGAGGATCTGCGCGTCGCCGCCGATGCCATCCGCCTGACCCGGCGCATCGTCGGCGCCCCGGCCCTGCAGCCGTTCAAACCCAGCGAATACCTGCCCGGGCCGCAACTGCAGAGTGAGGAACAACTGCATGAAGCGGCGGCGCGCATCGGCACCACCATCTTTCATCCGGTGGGCACCTGTCGCATGGGCAGCGACGCCCACGCCGTCGTCGACTCGCAACTGCGGGTGCATGGCATTCCCGGACTGCGGATTGCCGATGCCTCGATCATGCCGCGCATCACCTCCGGCAACACCTGCTCGCCGACCCTGATGATCGCCGAGAAAGCCGCCGAACTGATTCTCGCCACCGCCCCCAGGAGTACCGTCCAGCACAAGCAACCCGCCACCCCGGCATGACCGTAGGAACAGATGCACCTGATGTAGGAGCCGGCCTGCCGGCGAAGGCGTCCACAAGGCCGGACCCCGGCTCAAGGGCCTCTTCGCTGGCAAGCCAGCTCCTGCGCTCGGGAGGTAAACGAGGGTTCATCGCACGGTCGCGGTGAATCGCAACAACGGCGCCGGTCACGGCGCCGGCAGTGGAACAACAACAATAATCACTGTAAGGAAGCCCCCTATGTCAGAACACGCTCAGCCTCTCAATGCGTCCCTGGACGACTGCGCCGCCAAGGGCAGTCAGAAGGTGATCTTCGCCTCGTCACTCGGCACGGTGTTCGAGTGGTATGACTTCTTTCTCTATGGCGCCCTGGCGGCGGTGATCAGCAAGCAGTTCTTCGCCGGGGTCAACGACACCACGGCGTTCATCTTCGCCCTCATGGCCTTCGCCGCCGGCTTCGTGGTGCGCCCCTTCGGCGCCCTGGTGTTCGGTCGCCTGGGGGACATGATCGGCCGCAAGTACACCTTCCTCGCCACCATCGTCCTCATGGGAGTGGCGACTTTCGCCGTGGGCCTGCTGCCCAACTACGCCAGCATCGGCATCGCCGCACCGATCATCCTGGTGGCCCTGCGCATGCTCCAGGGCCTGGCCCTGGGCGGGGAGTACGGCGGTGCCGCCACCTATGTGGCCGAGCACGCGCCCCAGGGCAAGCGCGGTCTGCACACCAGTTGGATCCAGTCCACCGCGACCCTCGGCCTGCTGCTGTCGCTGCTGGTGGTACTGGCTTGTCGCTACTTCACCGGCGATCAATTCGAGGTCTGGGGCTGGCGCCTGCCGTTCCTGCTGTCCATCGTCCTGCTGGGCATCTCCACCTGGATCCGCATGAGCCTGCACGAGTCGCCGGCGTTCCTGAAAATGAAGGAAGAAGGCCGTGCCAGCAAGGCGCCGATCCGCGAGTCCTTCGGCAAATGGGAAAACCTCAAGGTGGTGCTGATCGCCCTGTTCAGCATCAACGCCGGGCAGGCGGTGACCTTCTATGCCGCGCAGTTCTACGTGTTGTTCTTCCTCACCCAGTTCCTCAAGATGGACCCGGCCCTGGCCAACAGCCTGCTGATCATCAGCGTGGTGATCGGCGCGCCGATGTTCATCTTCTTTGGCTGGCTCTCGGACAAGGTCGGCCGCAAGCCGGTGCTGATGCTCGGCCTGTTGCTGGCCACCGTGCTGTATTTCCCGATCTTCAAGGCCCTGGCCCATTACGCCAACCCGGCCATCGACCAGGCCAGCCGCCAGGCGCCCATCAGCGTCAGCGCCGACCCGGCCACCTGCACCTTCCAGTTCGACCCGGTGGGCAAGGCGCGCTTCGACAGCCCCTGCGACAAGGTCAAGACCTTCCTGGTGAAACAGGGCCTGCCCTACAGCAGCATCGCCGCCCCGGCCGGCAGCCCGGTGCAGGTCAGCGTCGGTGACGTGAAGATCAACGGCTTCGACGAAGCGGCGCTGCGTGGCGCGGTGACCCTGGCCGGCTATCCGCAGCAGGCGGACACACAGAACGTCAACAAGCCCATGGTGGTGCTGTTGATCGTGGCGCTGATCCTGATTGCCGCCATGTGCTACGGCCCGCTGGCAGCGCTGATGGTGGAGCTGTTCCCGACCCGTATCCGCTACACCTCGATGTCCCTGCCCTACCACATTGGCAACGGCTGGTTTGGCGGCTTCCTGCCCACCGTGTCCTTTGCCCTGGTGGTGTACACCGGCGATATCTTCTACGGCCTGTGGTACCCGGTGCTGATTACCGGGGTCAGCCTGGTGGTGGGCTTGCTGTGTTTGCGTGAGACCCGGGATATCGATATCGACCACGTCTGACGGGGCCTTTCACGGGCGAGCAGGATTGCGTAGGAGCCGGCGGCTGTCAGGTGTTGTTGCAGCCGCTGGCGATGGTGTCTTGGTTAGAGGTGCTGGACTGCGACAGTTCCAGGTTCCACTCGGGCGGGTTGCCGGTGATCGTCAAGGGCGGCATCGATGGGACGGCTTGAATATCGCGCTGCTTTGCGCCACTGTCTCGGCACTTTTTCCGGCGGAGACCGAGCATGCTGTTGATCCTTCCTGCAGTGGTGGTCCTGGCCTTGATCCTGGTGTTCTGGCGCCGTCAGAACACCCTCACCGCGTTGCGTCGGGAAGCTCATATCCGCAACTTCACCTTGCCACCACGGCTGTTCGAGCCCCTGCGCACCCAGCATCCGCACCTGAGCCTCAAGGACTGCCAACTGGTGGCCCAGGGCCTGCGCCAGTTCTTCCTCGCCTACCTCAAGGGCGGCCAGCACTACGTGTCGATGCCGTCCCAGGTGGTGGACGACCTGTGGCATGAATTCATCTTGCATACCCGGGACTACCAGGCCTTCTGCAACAAGGCCTTCGGCCAGTTCCTCCATCACACCCCCGCTGCGGTGCTCGGCAAGAACGCTGCGCGAAAAAGTGACAACGGCCTGCGTCAGGTCTGGCGCCAGGCCTGCCTGGAAGAAAACATCAATCCGGCCAAACCCAGCCGCCTGCCGCTGCTGTTCGCCCTGGATGCCAAGCTGAAGATCGCCCGGGGCTTTCACTACGTCGCTGACTGCCAAGCCCTGCGGCGTCTGACGGATAACGGCAGCACGACCACAGTGATCCACTGCGGCAGCGACCTGCACAGCAGTTCCTTCGACAGCGATTCCTCCAATAGCAGCTCTGACAGCGACAACTCGCGTTTGGGCGGCGACGCAGACAGTGGCAGCGATGGCGGCGGTGACAGCGGCGGTTGCGGGGGTGGCGGTTGTGGCGGCGGCGGGGGTGACTGACATTCAGTGAAGAGCGGCGCCTTGGCGCCGCTCCCGTCACACAGCGTTGATCAGGCGATGATGTCGGTGACGGCCGCCTGGCCCACGGTGCCCACGGCAAAGTCCACCGCGCCATGACCGGTCAGGTCGATCATCAGGCTGGTCTGGTTGGTCTCGGCGAAGTAGGTGAGGATCGCGTCGCCGGCGTGGCCAGTGAAGCCGCTGACGAAGTTCAGGGTGGCGCCGGTGGAGGCAAACAGGCCGCTGAGGTCGATCTTGTCCTCGCCACTGGCGAAATCCATGATCCAGTCCGGGGCGTCGAAGGTCGAATCCGCAGCCGCGCCGTAGACAAAAGTGTCGGCCCCCGCCCCACCCCACAGGCTATCGCCGCCGCCACCGCCGTAGAGGATGTCGTTGCCGGCACCGCCTTCGAGGATGTTTGCCGCAGCGTTGCCGATCAGCAGGTCATTACCGGAACCGCCGATGGCGTTTTCCACGGTCACGCCATGGGCGATGGAGACGTTGCCCACCAGGCCGCCGACATCGGAGAAACCACCCTCGTTGAGGTTGATTTTCTGGTTCTGGGTGAAGCCGGAGAAGTCCAGGGTATCGTTGCCGCCACCGTCCCAGACCGCGAACACCAGTTTGTCGGAGGCGCTATGGGCGCTGTAGAAATCACGCTCGGTGTTGGAGTTGAAGCCATAGACCGTGTTGTCGGCACGGGTCTCGTGGTTGGCGCCATAGAGCTTCTGCACCGCGACGATATCGTCCAGCAACGGCGCCGAGGCGTAGGCACCGCCGCCGTCCTTGCTGAAGTTCTGCCCGGTGTGGCTCTCGCTCCAGTAGCTCATCAGGCTGTAGCCGCGGGTGTCCTGGGCGTAGGTGACATCGTTGTAGGTGGGGCTACCGCTGCCGGCGTTGTACACACCCGGATGGGACAGGCCGAGGCTGTGGCCGATCTCGTGGGTCAGGGTCTGGCGACCATAGTTGCCATTGCCCGGAGTTTCGTTGACCCGGTACTGGTCGTTGATCAGGTACCAGGACTGGCCGTCATAGCTGCTGCCGGACGGCAGGTAGGCGAAGGCCGCGCCGCCGGTGCTGACGTTGTAGTTGCCGAAGCTCAGGTGGCCGTCACCGCCCTTGGCGGACTCGCTGAAGGTGACGTTGGCCACGTCCGACCAGGACTGCAGGGCCAGGAAGGCCTGAGCCTTCTGCAGCGCGCTGAACTCGCTGAAACTGCCCAGGGCCGGGTTGTAGTTGGCTGGTTTTTCCGTGAGGAAGCTGTAGCTCAGGTCGATCTTGCCGTCGCCATTCTGGTCGTGCCAGGACAGGCCCTTGCGCAGGATCGAGTCGGCGGCCTGGTCGGCGGTGAACGATGGCTTGCCGTTCACCAGTTCGCTGCCGCCCCGGTCATACAGATGGCTGAAGGCGTGGACCTGCTGGTAGGCATTACTGCCCGCTGCGAGCGGGTCGATCCCGTAACCGATGGTTTCAGGAAGTGCTTTGGATAGTGCGTTTGACATTGTTACGTCCTTGTTCCAGACAAAAAATTTCCGATAGAACAGCCACGACCCCGCCTGCGAGATCGTCCTATCACTCGCCCATTGAGGCCCAGGAAACCTGACACAGACGTCAACGGCGAGTCCACGGTTTTTTTTGTCCGACAAAAGCCCGAAAACCGCTCTGCCCCGGGGTAAATATTCCACTCGCGCACAGCTCTGGCAGCCGATAGGCTAAGCCCCCATCCGGGGTTGCAAAGGGCCGCTCAGGCCTCTGCCTCCAGGCTGTTCCACGAGGAGTCCGCAATGCGCAAAATCCTGCTGCTGGGCACTTTGATGATGTTCACCGGCGCCGCCCACGCCGAAGCTGTACCGCTGTTCAACGTCTCCTGCCCCGGCAATCTGGCCGTCAGTGCCGACCAGGGCGGTCCGATTTACATCAACGGCAAAGTGGTCAAGAGCCGCGCCGTGGATGACCGGCATTTCCAGGTCAAGACGCCGGAAACGAGCCTGACCATCAGCGTCGAGGACGACGATTCAGTGAGCGTGAAGTACAGCGACAAACACGGTGCCAGTGGCCTGTGCGAAGCCGTGGACGACTGAGGCGCCTCAGAACAGGCCCATCTGCCCGCCCACCAGGGTGCTGAAGTCGTCCTGCACGAACGGCAGGATGGCGTCTGCCACCGGTTGCAGTTGCCGGGTCAGGTAGTGCTCGTAGTCGATGGCCGCGCGGCGGTTTTCCAGGGGCTCGGGGCCGGCCAGGGTGATCACGTAGCTGATCCAGCCACCGTTCTGGTACTGCAGGGGCCGGCCCTGCTCGCGGTTGTACTCGTCCGCCAGGCGCGCCGCGCGCACATGGGGCGGCACGTTGCGCTCGTAGTCGTCCAGGGGACGGCGCAGGCGCTTGCGGTAGATCAGCAAATCGTCCAGTTGCCCGGCCAGGGTGCGTTGCACATAGTCGCGCACATAGTCCTGATAGGGCTGGCGGTGGAAGATGCGCTGGTACAGCTCCTGCTGGAATTCCCGGGCCAGGGGCGACCAGTCGGTGCGCACGGTCTCCAGGCCCTTGTAGACCATCTCCTGACTGCCATCGGCGCGCTGCACCAGGCCGGCGTAACGCTTCTTGCTGCCCTCCTCGGCGCCGCGGATGGTGGGCATCAGAAAGCGTTTGTAGTGGGTTTCGAACTGCAGCTCCAAGGCGCTGTCCAGGCCGTATTGCTGCTGCAGATGCTCGCGCCACCACTGATTGACGTGGGCCACCAGGCCGCGGCCGATCAGCGCCGCCTGCTCCTCGTCATGCAGGCTGCCGAGCCAGACGAAGGTGGAGTCGGTATCGCCATAGATCACTTGATGGCCCTGGGCTTCGATCAACTGCCGGGTACGGGCCATGATCTCGTGGCCACGCAAGGTGATGGATGACGCCAGGCGTGGATCGAAGAAGCGGCAGCCGCTGGAGCCGAGCACGCCGTAGAAGGCGTTCATGATGATCTTCAGGGCCTGGGACAATGGCGCGTTGTGCTCGCGCTTGGCCACTTCGCGGCCCTCGGCGACCCGGGTCACGATCGAGGGCAGGCAATGTCGGGTACGGGAGAAACGCGCGCCGCGAAAGCCTGGCACCGAGTGCGGGTCATCCGGTTGACGCAGGCCCTCCACCAGCCCCACCGGGTCGATCAGGAAACTGCGGATGATCGAGGGGTACAGACTCTTGTAGTCCAGCACCAGCACCGACTCGTAGAACCCGGGCCGCGAATCCATGACAAAACCGCCGGGGCTGGCCTGGGGCGGCAGCTCGCCGAGATTGGGCGCGACAAAGCCCTGGCGATGCATCAGCGGCATGTACAGGTGAGTGAAGGCCGCCACCGAGCCACCGCTGCGGTCGGCGGGCAGGCCGGTGACCGTGGCCCGCTCCAGCAGGAAGGTCAGCAGCTCGGTCTTGGCGAAGATCCGCGTCACCAGCTCGCAGTCCTTGAGGTTGTAGCGGGCCAGGGCCGGCTTGTCCTCGGCGAACATGCGGTTGATTTCGTCCATGCGCTGGTAGGGGTTGTCGATGGACTTGCCCTCCCCCAGCAGCGTCTGGGCCACGTTCTCCAGGCTGAAGGACGGGAAACTCCAAGTCGCCGAACGCAATGCCTCGATGCCGTCGATGATCAAGCGCCCGGCGGCCGAGGCGAAGTAATGGGTGCGGCTGCCGTGCTCGCGCCATTGCATTTCCTCGCCACCACGCCCCAGGCGCAGGGGCACGGCCAGGCGCCGGGCATGTTCGTGAAGCACCCGCAGGTCGAACTGCACCAGGTTCCAGCCAATGATCGCGTCGGGGTCGTGCTCGGCCAGCCACTGGTTGAGTTTCTCCAGCAACTGCTCGCGGCTGGCGCAGAACTCCAGGTCGAAGTCCACCGGGCTGTCGTCCTCCCGGGCCTTGCCGAGCATGTACACCTGGCGCTGGCCACACCCCTCCAGCGCAATGGAGTACAACTCACCGCGCTCGCTGGTTTCGATGTCCAGGGACACCAGCTTGAGGGTCGGGCGGTAGTCCGGCGCCGGCTTCATCTGCGCCTCAAGCAGCAGGCCGTCGGGCCCTGGCTGGCCGCCAAAGGACACCGGCGCGGTAATGAAACGCTCCATCAGGTAGCGCTCGGGCGGACGAACGTCGCCCTCGAACACCTCGACACCGGCACGGCGCAGGGTCTTGTCCAGGCGCATCAGCTGATTGTGCTGCGGGCAGTACATGCCCAGCACCGGGCGCTGGTGGAAGTCCCGCAACTGCAAGGGGCGCAGCTGGACATCCGGGTCGTCGGCCAGCAAACGCTCGGCCTGGGCCCGCTGGGCCGCCGGAACAAAGGCCACGGACGTTTGCAACGGCAAGCGGATACGGCGCGGCCCCTGATCGGTGGCCAGCCAGAATTCGACTTCCGTGCCCGCCGGCGTGTCGCGCCAGTGCCGGGTCAGGACGAAGCCTTGTTGTACATCCACCGCTGCAACCTCAGAACATTTCAAGGCGCCGATTCTACCTGCCCTGACCGGCATTGGGGGGCCTGAGTGATGGCTTTTCGGCTTTTGTCAGACAATATGTAGTGCCTTAAAATTTTCACTACAAAACCGTTGACGAGAGGATTTCGCCCTTGCATGATGCAGGCGTCCCCCCGATCGGGGGACGAGGCAAAGGTGTTATGAGCAAGCTCGTCTGACCGCCGAGCTGTGACCCGGATGTGTACTGCCCACAAGGCAGATTGATGAAACTGACCTGGCATTGATCGTCCAGAACAAGGACAGCAAGCTAGCGAGAACTCTTCAAGATGCTTGTGGCCGATGGTGGGAATGTCGGCAGCTTCATCCAGGTTTACGCTGCTTCTCTTCGTTGTGACGCTATTGCGTAGCAGTTAATCAAGGCAACTACACGCATCAGGCTCTGGGCCTTATCTGTATCCGACAGACACCCTCTGTCGCCCTGTTTCCGGTATCAGGGTTCAACTTACCGACGTAGCAAGATGAATTAGCGAATCAACTTAGATAGATCGATAAATGGTCAAGGGGGCTACAAATGAATCTTAATAATCAACCCACTATTGATGAATTGGCACGTATGTTCGCCGCACAGAAAGACAGCCACGACAGCCACATCCTGTGGATTGCCAAGTCGGGCCAAGTGCATATCGACTGCCTGTCGCCCCATAGCCATGAAGCAGAGTTCGACCAGAACAACCAGGAACTGGCGGCCCGCCTGAAGATGTACCGCCGCGGCCAGGGCTACGTCGGCAAGAAAGCCGCCGCCGACAAAGACTTCATCGGTCGGGTCCTGGAGACCCTGAAAGCCGAATGGCAATCGCTGCGGGACAAGTCGGAAGTTCGGGTTATTGATCGGTTTTGTTGAGTACCTTGTGTGATCAACGGGTTGAACCCCCGTTGATCCACCCTCTTCCTGGAACAACTGCAACACGGCACATAACCAACTTCTGCGTGTTGCAGCCCACCTCTAGCAACTTTCACTCCCCTCATGACTTGCCACAGCGTTGCAACAAGTGGCTCGGAACTTCCCTGACGCGCCTGTTTCTCGACCATTCGATCCGGCACCTGGGCATGCTCTTCGAGCACAGCGGCCTTACTTGCCAGTGAGCGACGCCGGAGGGACGAAATACACATCGCGGCGCTTTAGCCCATAGTTGCCCATGCGCAGGTAACGCTCGTTCATGTTCATGAAGGGCTTGATCATCGGCGCGATGATCAATAGAAACGCGATGGTCCCGATGCCGAATGGCCCACCCATGAACCAGCCGAGGACAAAGACCGAAATCTCCAGAACCATCTTCGCCAGGGTGAAGGACCAACCGAGTTTGTTCATCATGCTGATCACCAGCAAATCGATGACCCGGATGCCGATCCCGCTCATGATGATCAGCGCCGAGGAATAAGCGCACAGCCCCAAGCCAATGGCGAGCAGCACATAAGGCCCCAGGGCCGCCGCCAACACCTCGTCAAACTCCAGAAACAGCCAGAGATCGATGAACAGTCCGGTCAGGGTCGTGGTCACAAAGGGACTGATCGGCGGCCACTGCCTGTTCCACAGTGCCCACCAGAGCAACAAGCCCACGGAGAACAATGCAGAACAAGCCCCCAGTCCCACCTGCAGATGATTGTTCAAGGCGATGACAAACACATCCAGTGGATCGGTGCCCAATCGGCTGACAATAAAGAACAGTGCCCCCAGCGAAAAGATCATCACGCCTATCAAGTACATCGCCAGCCGACTCGGCGTCAGCCAGGCACGCACAGAGGCGGCCAGGACTTTCTTGAGGCGCTTGGGCTCGTGGATTGGTTCGTTGATCATATCGTTTGCCTTTTCTCAGAATGGATACATCCGTTGTGTCCTGCCATGCGCCCATTCACCTCGAGCTCATGGAGATAAAACTCATGCCGTTGCTGACATGGCGAATGCTGACCCTGGAGTTGTCGATGCCACCTTCGCAAATCTCGTTCTGCACTTCGTGGCTGGCCTGGGCCAGATACAACCCGCCCAGCACCGAGGCTTCGGTGCCCTGGGGGGAATGCATCACCAGGGGCGGATTCAAGGAGGGTTTCAGGTAGCCCGGCTCGCGCAGCAGCATGCCCACCTGATGGGGAATTTCCGGGAAGCGTCCGAGCATGCCCCCGCCAAGGCAGATCACCTCCACCCGGAACAGCTCCACCAGGTTGGCCGTGGCCAGCGCCAGGGCCTGTACCGCCCGCAAGCGCCAGTGGTTAAGCGTGGCCTCATCGGAAAAGCCCATCGAGGCGACAAACTTGTCCAGTGAACGGAACGACGCATAGGCCTGCAGACAACCCGCCCGTCCACAACTGCAGGGCGCTCCTCCGGGCCAGACCAGCAGGTGTCCCAATTCGCGATCGGGCAACATGCGGCCCTGATAGACCACGCCGCCACCAACCCCGGTGCCCAGGGAAAAATGCACCAGGTTGGAGGCACGCATGACCGTGGCATCGCCGAAAGTCGCCGCCGTTCCGTCATCGCACCAGATCACCCGTTCGACCCCCTCGATGCGAAAAGCCGGGCCGATGGCCAGGCCTTCCCAGTCGGGTCGATTGGGCCAGCGAATGATTGTGCCGTCGGCATTGATCGTCGGCGCGCTGGCAATCACCAGGCAATTGATCGGGCCGTACAGCGCTATTTGCTGGCACAACAGGACCACCGCCTGTTCAAGAATGCTTTGCGGAACACAACCGGCCGGAATCTCGATGCGCTCACGCTGCACAACGCGTCCGGCGATGCTGAAGTGAAGGGCCATCTTGCTGCCGCCCAGGTCGATACTTGCGCAATGCATCAGAAACGCCCTCCGCCATCGACCGCGATCACCGCACCGTTGATATAGGAGGCCCGGGCCGAGGCGAGAAAGCCGACCACTGCCGCCACTTCCTCGGGGCGTCCCAAGCGTCGCAGGCCAATACGCTGGCACACCTGCTGTTCCTCGGCGGCGCTGTAATGGGTCGGTGGTCCGGCCACGGCCCCCGGAGCTACCACATTGACGGTGATGCCGAACCCACCGACCTCAAAGGCCAGTGATCGGGCGTAACCATGCAGCGCCGCCTTGGACGCGGCATAAAGGCTTTGCCCGGGCATCCCGCTCTCGCCGGCCAGTGACCCCAGGAGCACCACGCGCCCGGCTCGCTGCCCCAGCATCGGCCGCACAACCTGACGCACCAGGCGGATCGTGGCCTCGACATTGAGTTCGAACAGCGGGTCGCCATCGAGTTGATTGCTGAGCAGGGCAGACTTGCGCAACATCTTCCCGGCACAACAGACCAAGGCATGAATCGGCCTTGAGTCAGCGGCCAGGGTGACCAGCATCCTTGAGGTATCTTCTGCGCATGTCAGGTCGCAAGCGACCGGAATCAGTGTGCCAGGCAGCTCCGCGGTCTCGGCGACCAGGGCTTGCATACGCTCGATGTTGTGTTGATAGACCCCGAAGACCCAAGCGCCTTCGCGGACCAGCTCTTCACATATCGCAGCGCCCAGCACACCTGAAGCCCCTGTGACAAGGCACACCCGTCCATTCAGTTCCAGCATGATTTTCCCTATCTGCAATCGATTTAAACAGGCAGCTGAACCGCTACCCTGTATGACACCTGGTACTGCGTGGTTCCTGCCGTCGCCACAGGAAGCTGGCGAAAGTACTTGTCTTCGAAGCAGCTCAGGCAGGGAGCTCCGTTGTGGTCGTAGGATTCGACAACGCACAGCCTCAACAGCGCGCCCAGCGGTGACCTGTGCAGCGGCCATTGATCACAGACAAGCCCCGCCTGCTGTGACAGCAGGCGGATCATCAAGGGGTCCACGGCAATCCACTCACCACAGATCTGCAGTTCGGCCCAGTAATGGCCGGTGGCATAGGGGGAACTGAGCAGCAGGCCGAATACCTGCCTGGCAGGCAAGCCGAGTGCCTTGGCCCGCTCAACCAGCAGTTTCGAGAAGCCACCGCATTCGGCCAGCTTATGCCGGCTCATGAATTCAATATCCCAACGAACTCCGTCATGCAGCATGTAGAACTGCATGCCGGCACTGACCTCTTCGATCAGCTCCCGAAACGGACTCGGCAGGAGCCGCATTTGGCCCGGTATGACTAGGCATTGGCGATAGAAGTCACCGCCCTGCGGTGCCTCCAGCACACACAGGCGCTCCGCGGCGGTCAGCACCTGGATCGGCCCCTGGGGCGGCTGTTTCTCGTTGAGCGTATACACCAGTTCAACCTGTCGCTGACGATCGGACTGGCGAAACGCCGTGGCCCAACTGCGCATGGCCAGTTTGTGCAACGACGGCAAGCGCAGGTGCAGGGACAGGCTGTACAGATCGTCAGGATCGAAGAACTCGTCGTGCTCCTGAATACGCGACACCAGGCCGATGGACTTCAGTGTCTGCAAGTCACTGTCGACAAAGCCATAGAGCCCCGCCTCCCCTGCCGCCACGCTGAACCGGCGATGGTGATCCTCGACCTTGCCCAGATTATCGAGAACAGCTTGCGCCAACGGCTGCCGAACAAGCGCCAGGCTGGTCATGCGAAGCTCGTCATTTCACATTGGGCAGCCGCCTGACAACCACTCAGCCCGGCGATTGTCGGGGCGATCTGTTGCAGTTGAAGGGGCCCCGGCGCGACCTTGATCCTGGCCCCATCCAGCAGCACGAAGCCGCAGTCGCGATGCCATCCCGACTGCGCGGTGCGGCGCACGTGGTTGGCCCAGCGCGGATCGCCCAAAGGTGGGCGCTTGGGGTCCGCCGGAGTCACGATCAGGCTCGGGGCCAGGTGAGTATGGGGGCCCTGGTACACCTCCTCCCGGGCACGGACGCTGGCCAGCGCCGGCTGCCCATCGGCAAAGCGGATGTCACTCAGGCATTGCATCACCGCCTGGCGTTGAGCAGCGCTGGCGCGCCCTTCATTGCACAGGTCGGCGCACAACATCACCCCATGGGAACCCTGCACCGTCTCCAGGGCGACGCTGCGCTTGAGGTCAACCTGCCCCTGCTCGTCGAGCACTTGCAGGCCCGCGGCCCGCAAGTGCTGATCGATGGAGAAGAACCCCGCCAGTTCGCCGAAGCCCATTTCGGAAAACACCAGCATCGACTCTGGAGCCAGGGACTGCAGACGCTCGCAGGCACGGTCGATGAAGTCATAAGCGCGCAGAATCTGCGGGCGCTGCGCGGGCTCGGACTCAAGCATTTCGTACCACATGAAATGTGACAGACGATCGGCCAGGGTCAGGTTGACGATCATCACATCCGCCTCTTGCGCAAGCGCCATGGCGCTGTCGAGCTGATGCTCGGCAATCCGGAAGGCCTGGGCTGCGAACTCGTCGAAGGGCTGCCCGGTGTAGAACAGCGAAACGTCATGGGCGTAGCGCACCCCCTGGGCATTCAGGTCGCGCAGCAGGCTGCGCGGGTGGCTGGTATTCATTGAGTTGTGCATCGGGTAGGTAATCAGCGTGCCATTGAGCGGCCGCGGCGGATGGGTGAGCTGCACATTGACCACCGCAAAACGCTGACCGGCCATTTCCGGCCACTCCCAAAGCCGGGGCGCCATGACATCGGTGGTTTCGAGAATCCGCGGAATCTCCCCCGAACTGTGGGCGCTCCAGTAGGAAAAGCAGCCATGCCGACCCGGGTTGACCCCCGAGAAAGCGGTCGCCAGGTTGCTTGGCTCATAGGGCACCGGCCCACAATTCAAATGCCGATAAGAGTGCGCGCCCAAGCGCTGCGAGAACCATGGAAGCCGGCCTTTGGCAACTTCGGACTCCAGTACCAGTGGGTCCATCCCTTCGGCAATGACAATCAATGTCTTCATAATATCAATTAGCCTCTTATCATCCCTGAATCCGGCAAACTTAGTGAATACCGAACCAACACTTAGACATGACCGCAAAGTGACAATCCCTTTGCAATATCGCGAATACCACCCTGTCAAGAAAGCGAATAAAAGGCAGAAAGACACAAACCACTCCTTTATTTAAAAAGGAGAGCTGCATATAAATTCCCAGATATGAAACGACACTTCCTTGACGTCAGCTATTCTTATAAAGCGCGCCTACGCCCGCCACCAACCCACCTCAAAGCCATTCAGAACGGGGGCTTCAGGACAAATCAGCTATTTCCGATTTTTTAACACAGGGATTAATTCGGACACGACAACTGCAACTCCGAGAGTATTTCACAATATTACAAAGGATTACTAAAAATAACCTTGCACCCAGCTTTTAATCCCATGTTATCTTCACGGCGACTCTGAAAATAACAACTAGGGAAGCACCACCCACGAACTACAAAACCTATAGCACGACACATTTGGCAGCCCAACTACAACTTCAGGAAAGACACTTTAAACACCGGGACTTCTTCCAAAACATCCCGGTAAACATCTGCTTGCCTGTTTATTTATCAACCTTTCCAAGGGAATGGATGTATGACCCTGGCTATTGATGGCGGTACCCCTGTTCGACAAACCCCTTATCCCGGCTGGCCACAGTTTGGCGCCGAAGAGGAAAGCGCTCTGCTGCGCAGCCTGCATCAGGGCCAGTGGTGGCGCATGCAAGGCTGCGAAAACCTGGACTTCGAACAGGCCTTCGCGCAGATGCACGGCGCCCATTCGGCCTTTGCGGTGAGCAACGGCACAGTGGCGATCGAAATCGCCCTGCAAGCCGCAGGCATCGGTGCCGGTGACGAGGTCATAGTGCCGGCGTTCACCTTCATCTCCACCTCGATGGCCTGCCAGCGTATCGGTGCCACCGCGATTGCCGTGGATGTACTGCCCGACACGCTGTGCATCGACCCGGCCGCCGTGCTGGCGAACATCGGCCCCCGCACCCGAGCCATCATTCCAGTACACATGGCTGGGCACATGTGCGACATGCTCAGCCTGTCGAGAATCGCCGACCAGCATCGGCTGGTGATCATCCAGGACGCCGCCCATGCCCACGGCGCGCGGGGCTACGCAGATACCGGGATCGGCGAGTATGGCTCCCTGGCCTGCTTCAGTTTCCAGAACTTCAAGCTGATGACCGCCGGTGAAGGCGGCCTGGTCCTGTGCCCCAACGAAGAGCTGCGCGAGAAGGTCTTCCTGTATGGCAATTGCGGGCGTCCGCTGGGTGATCGCAGCTATCAGCACACCGTGGTCGGCACCAATGCCCGGTTGAGCGAGTTCAGCGCCGCGGTGCTTGGTGTCCAGCTTTCACGCCTGGAGCAACAGACCCGTGTGCGCCAGCACAACGCCCGGCTCCTGAGTGACACCCTGGCCCGCCAGGGACTGGTCACCGCACAGGTGCGCACCCAAGATGCCCACACCCATCCCTATTACATGTTCCTGTTCACCCTCAACGACCTCCCGGGCCAGCGCGCGCTGGATCGCAACCGGGTGGTGGACTGCCTGGTGGCCGAAGGCATCCCGGCGTTCCGCTCCTACCAGGCGCTGTACCGCATTCCCAGCTTCTGGCAGGCACCGGCACCGACCCGGCAGGACCTGGCCCAATGCATCGCCTCCTGTCCGGTGACCGAGCACATGGCACAACGAGGTATCTGGATCCATCACCGCGCCCTGCTCGGCAATGAACAGGACACCCTGGACATCGCCACGGCCATCGCCAAGGTCCACCAGCATCTGGCCGGCGAACGATGATCGAGCCCCGTATAGCCCTCGTCGGAGCCGGCTGGGTGGTGCGCAATGTCTGGGCACCACTGCTGGTGCAACACAATGCGCACATTGTCTCGGTGATCGATCCACAGACCGATGCGAGTACGGCCTTCCCTGCCATGTCGCCTGGCCCGCGCTGGCATCGCTGCATGAGTGACCAGGCGTTGCACAATTGCAATCTGGCCCTGATCTGCTCGCCCAACGTGCATCACGTGCAGCAGGCCTTGAGGGCCATGGGCCAGGGATTGCACGTGATCCTGGAAAAACCCGCCTGCCTGTCCTCCGCGGATGCCGAACAGTTGATCCGCTGCAGCCGTGAAACCGGTGCCGAACTCCTGGTCAGCGCCGCGGCGGCCCACCGCAGCGACGTTCGCGCCATGGCCGCGGCCCGGGGCGCGCTGGGCACACTGCACTGCATCGATGTCAGCTGGCGTCGGCGCCGTGGGGTGCCGCGCCCGGGCTCCTGGTTCACCCAGGCCAGCCAGGCCCTGGCCGGCTCGGGCGCGGACCTGGGCTGGCACCTGCTGGAGGTGGCTCTGCATGCACTGGACTATCCGTTGATCGACGCGGCCTTGTGCAACCATGTGCCGGCGACCGCCGATGAAGCTCAACAGCAGGCCACCTGGCGTGGCGACCAGGGCCCGGGAGGCGCGATCGAAGTCGAGTCGCAGTCATTCAGTTGCCTGCAGGCCCGGGGCGGCACGCTGGTGCGCATGAGTACTGCCTGGGCCAGCCACCAGGAGCACGATGAAACCCGTATCACCCTGTACGGCAGCGCCGGTGAGCTGTGTTTGCGCACCACCTTCGGCTTCAGCCAGAACCGCATCCAACAGCCGAGCCTGACCCTGACCGTGGACGGCACCCAGACCTCTCTGGCCTTCGCCGCCGAGGACAACCTCGCGCCCTACCGGGACTTCCTCGGCAGCCGCATCGCCAGCCTGGGCACTTGTGCGCAGACCCGCGAACACGAGTACCGCAAGCTGCGCTCGCTGGCCTCGGCGATGTCCGCCCTCTACCCCCATCTCACGCCATCTTGCACCGCCCGGCCAGATCACTGACCGGGCACCGCAGCCAGGAGCCACTCCCATGGCCAGTTCCACACCGCTCAAAGACAAGTTGCTGCAACTCTCCAAACTCTCGGGGCCGATCGTCGTGTCGCGCATCGGCTTCCTGTTGCTGTCCCTGGTGGACACCATCATGGTCGGGCGCTATGCCACCGAGTCGCTGGCTGCGATCTCCATCACCCACGCGATTGCCGACACCTACATGCTGATTGCCGCCGGGTTGCTGTTCGGCATCCTGGTCATGGGCTCGATCGCCATCGGCCAGCAGGACCCGCGCGCCGCCGGCCTGGCCGCCCAGCGCGGAGTGGTCCAGGCCCTCGGTCTCGGGCTGGCCTGCGCCCTGGCCAGTGTCGCCAGCCTGCCCTTGCTCGCGCGGTTCGGGGTGCAGGCGGAGCTGGCCGCGGCCATCGCCGAACTGATGGTCATCGTAGCGCTGGGGTTGCCGGCGATCCTGATCTACATCGCCTACTCGTTTTTCCTCGAAGGCATCTCTCGCCCCATGCCCGCCACCCTGGTCATCCTGGGCGGCAACCTGGTCAACGCGGTGCTGTGCTACGCCATGGTCTACGGCGAGTTCGGCCTGCCGGAAATGGGCGCCCTGGGCTCAGCCTGGTGCACCACCATTGTCCGGCTGTTGATGGCACTGGCGATCGTGCTGTATGTGCACCGGATCATGGCTGACCGTGACGATTTCGCGATCAACCAGCGTTTTCGCTGGGCCTGGCCGCAATGGCAGATGCAGCGCCGCATCGGTTACGGCGGCGGCTTGAGCTTCGGCATCGAAGCCCTGGCCTTCATGCTCATCGCGGTCATGGCCGCAGTGGCCTCGCCATTAATTGCCGCTGCCTGCGCGGTGCTGGTCAATATCCGCTCAATCCTGTTCATGATTCCCATGGGGGTCGGCTTTGCCACCTCGATCCAGGTGGGCATGGCCCACGGCAACCGCGACCTGCCGGACATCAAGCTGTCGACCCGCGCCGGGCTGCTGCTGGGGGTGTCCCTGAGCACCCTCTGCGCCCTGGTCCTGGCGGCCCTGCCGGAACCGTTGCTGGCGCAATACAGCCATGACTCGCAACTGCTGGCCGTGGCCCTGCCGAGCATGCTGCTACTGGCCCTGGCGCTGCCCTTCGATGCCTGGCAGGGAATCATGTCCAATGCCCTGCGCGGACGCGAAGACGCCATGGCCCCCACCCTGATCCATGCCATTGCCTACCTGCTGCTGATGGTGCCCCTGGGCTGGCTGCTGACCCTGCACTGGCAGCGCGGCCTCAATGGTCTGGTGGAAGCCATGCTGATCGGCAACCTGATCGCTGCGGTGCTCATGACCCAGCGCCACCACCAACTGAACCACCAGCCCGGCCAGGCTGGCCCTGCCAGCGACTTGCGCGACGAAGGTGCCTGATGCAGCTCTCCGTGATCATTCCGGTGCATGCCAAGGCCGAGCGCCTGCGCCTGACCCTGGCCAGCCTGCAGCGCCAACAGGCACGCTGTGAATTCGAGACCGTGATCGTCGCCGACGGCGCCCAGCCCGCCGTACTGGCCCTGGTCGAATCCTTGCCGGACGTACGGCTGCTCAGTTCGCCGGGCCTGGGGCGCGCAGCGGCGAGGAATCTTGGGGCCAGTGTCGCCAGGGGTGAGATCCTGCTGTTTCTCGACGATGACATCCTGGTCCAGGACGGTTTCTTCGAGGCCCACCTGCAGGCCCAGCAGACACACAGCGGCCTGGTACACGGCCGGCTGCGGGAACTGATTGCCCTGGGTCCGGTGAGCGATCCGGCCCTGGGCACCGTCGGCTGCCCACCGATCCTGGTGGAAGACTTGCTGGCCGGGCGCTGGACACCACAGAGCGCGCGGACCCTGGCCAATCCCCTGGAGCAGGCCGCAGAACATCCACGGGCCAGCCAGTGGCCATGGCTGGCCAGTGCCGGGGCGAACATCTCCCTGTCGCGCAGCGCCTGGCGCCAAGCAGGCGGGTTCGATGCGTCCTATGGCCGACGCTGGGGCATGGAAGACCTGGACCTGGGCTACCGCTTGTGGCGGGCCGGGGTCAGGCTGAGCCTGGAACCCCGCGCCTGCGGTTACCACATGTCCCATCACAATCCCCAGCGCTGGGAGGACCATCGGCATAACCTGCAACTGTTCCAGGCCCAGGCACCAATCGCCGAGGCCCTGGCCCTGGACGAACTGCTCTCGCCCACCGGCTCGGTGCAGCGCTACATCGCCCGGGTCGACCAGATCCGGCAGAACGCCGTGTCCCCCTGTACGCGGCAGTGACGCTGCAGGGCCTGGAGAAAACGGCCCTGACCGGCGAACAGCATCAGCACCTGGGAGCGGTAGCACAGCGCCGCCTCGCGCCACGCCGGCCAGGAACAGGCAATATCCCGGGCTTGCAGCTGCAGGCCCAAGGCCCGCACATGCCCCTGCAGCGCCTGCTGCGACAACTGCTCGGCATAGGGAAACTCACTGTAGAAATACACCCGGTTAGGCAGCTCGCGGGCCAGGCGATGGGTCAGGCAATGGTCGACATGCCCCCCGATGGCCAGCGGCGCGCAGACCACATCCTGCGGCCGTAGAAAACCTTGCAGCGCAGCCACCAGGGCAGCCTCCGGGGCTGGCCAGGAGGCCGGGGTGCTGTCCAGGAACAGCGACTGCAGGCTGGCATGCGCAAAACCTCCGCCCTGATCCAGACGCAATGCACCATCCGTTGCCTCCAGGTTCGAACAGCCGTAGCCGAGGACTGCGGCGGCACGCCGATCCTCGGCGCGACGTTGCCCGGGCGTGGAAAAACAGCGCCAGCGCTGCTCCGGCGCACGGGCCCGGGTCAGCCCCGCCGGGGCGTCGCCGGCAAACAGGCTCAACAGCTCAATCTCCTGCCGCGGCGCCCAGCGTGCCAGGCCGCTGCCCAGGGACCAGACCCCATCGTCCGGGTGCGGCGACAGCACCACCACCCGGCCATTGCCGGCCTCACTGGGCATTGGCGGTGCTGCCTGCGTACAACTGGCCCAAGCGCAGGAACCGGGAGATCTCCCGGTCATTGCGCTCCACCACCCGGCAGCGGCCCATCTTCAGGGGCGAGAGCTGGATGTCCGGGAAGTTGCGCATCTGCACCCAGGACAGGTGGGAAAAGGCCTGGTACAGCGCCTGCAGTTCACGCTCGCACGCCTGCACTCGCAACACCGGCGGCACCTCGGCCAGGCGTTGCGCGCTGGCGCTGAAGGCTTCCTCGAAGGCACTGCACACATGGGTTTCGGGACAGGGCACGCAGTAGTCCAGGTACAGACCAAAGCGCAGCAGCGCCTGATGCATCTCGACCTCCTGCCTGACCTGCTCCACTGACAGCACATCGTGACTGCCGAAGTTGAGGTAGCCGCTGCGCATGGCCGGTGGCGCCTTGAGTGCCTGCAAGGCGCGACAGACGAACATCAGCAAGCCTCCCAGGTCCTTGAAACCATTGACCGCAAAGCAGTCGAACTGCCCGACCAGGCTCTGGGGCAAGGGCTGGAAGACATCGTACTGAACCACCTCGATGTTATTGAAACCCTGCTGCGCCGCGACCCGGGCAATGGTCGCCAGCAACTGCGGGTCGATGTCCGCCACGACGATCCGTCGGCGATAACCATGTACCGCGAGGAACAGCGAGAACAACGCGTCATCCCCCAACAGCAACAGCGCCTCGTGATTCAAGTCGCCCAGGCTCTGCATGATCTTGTAACGACGGATCAAGGTTTCGTAGGTCTCGACGGACTGGCTGTACTGGCTCTGCTTGTCACTGATGAGATCGGTGAGGATCTCGCGAAAATGCGGGTTCAGGCGCAGGCTGTCGTCGCCCACCAGATGCAGGCCGCAGCCCGGCAGCGGAGTCTCATCCGGCCCCTCCCGGACAAAGCGCTGCGGCGAGCCTCCCGGCACCACGCGCAGCTGTCCCTCGGCCAGCAGTTGCGCCAGGCACCAGAGCACCTGCCGCACCGTCAGGCGCGACGACAGCAATTGATAGACCCGTTGGGGGGTGGCGAGTTTGGACAGCAGGTCGTCCAGTGCGGCGGGGTCCGCGGGTAAAGCGCTGGGCAGCATCGCCAGTCCTGTCTGTAGATCCGATCGAGTTGCCGCGAGTGTGCGCATGCAGCCTCCTGTATGCCTGGTTGAAGTGAGATGCCGTCAGAGCACGGCGTGCAGAATGTTCCCGGCACAACGGCCGTGAAAGAAGTTGACCCCGACTTCCAGGGTCGCGCCGCGCCGGTCGGAAAACCCCAGCCCGGTGCCGAACAACCCGCGCACCGCTTGGCCGCCCACCGTCAGTTCGTGGCTCTGCGGGTGCTTGCACAGGTTGCCGTCGCGCTGGTCCAGGCGCAGTTGACGGCCCTGGGCATCCAGCAGCCCGGGCAATCGGGGTCGGTAACCGGTGGCATTGATCAACAGCGCACCGCGGGCGAGCCAGGGTTGCGGATCGGTGGAGCCGATGTGCAAGACGACACTGGCGCGCGCGCCAGCCTCGATCTGCAGCAGGGTGTCCTGGGCGGCACCGCGCAAGCCGCAGAAGCGGTTGACCTCGCCACTGTCCTCATCCACCCGGTCCTGGGCCCCCAATGGCGCGGCAACCCGGGTCGAGGCCGCCCACAATGCCGGGCGGCGACGGCACAGGACCTGGATCGACCCCAGGCCGAGCAGTCCGGTGAAACGCTCAAGCAGGTAGCCGACCACGGAAAAGGCGCTATGACTGCCCCCCAGCACCACCACTGGCCGCCCTTGCTCCAGGGTCTGGCGCAGGATCGGGTCAACCCGCCCCCGCAGCACCCGGTCGGAGCACAGCACCGAAGTGGCCGGCATCGCCTCCTGCGGTTGCAGGTCACGCACCCGGGCGCCACAGGCCAGCACCAGGTAACGGCTGGAACTGTTACCCCAGCCACCACTGACCGTGAAGCCATCCGCCTCGCATCGGACGTCCTCGACCCCGTGGGCAAAATGGATCGCCGCTCTGGGGTGAGCCTGACAGCGCTCGATGATCACCTGCGCCAGTTGACGCAGAAACGCCGAGACCTGCACCAGGGGCACTACCTGCTCCGGAACCTGCAGCCAGCGTTGGACCTGGGGTTGATCCAGGCACTGGGCAAACACCCCGTCGCGGCGAATGCCGCCAAGAAAATCGGCAATCGGCGAATTGGCTTCGATTTCGTAGCCCAGGCCATCCCACTGCTCCAGGGAGGCACTGCGCTCATGCACCTGCAACCCGCAGTCGAGCAATTGCTGCAAACGGCCATTGCGATCTGCAGTAATGAACAGACCCAGGGCCGCGGGCCCGAATCCGATGATCTGTAGCAAGGTATCCATGGCGTTATCCCTTTAAGCAATTGCATGGGATCGGCCCGGCGCGCGCCGGTACGATCAGAATGAATAGGAAAGCTCCAACGCCACGTGGGAATCGCTGGCCAGCGCATCCCAGACCACGTCGCTCGCGGAACTGTTGATCAGCGCCGCGCTGACACCGGCCCGCACTGCATCGCTGAGCCCCAGGTCGAGGGAGGCGCTGAGCATGTTGTTGCGCAGATCGGACGCCTGCGCGGTGTAGCCCAGGAACACCGAGGACAAATGGGCATCGTTGAGTTCCAGACGCGCCCCCAACAGGAACTTGCGATCAAAGATGCTCACCGGGGCCAGGGGCTGGTCACGGTCGTGGTGGTATTCACCGATCAGGCTCAGGTCGGCATCGCGCCAGGCCCGGTTAATCGCGTATTCGAGCCCCACCGACAGCTTGCGCGAGCTGTAGGCATTGTCGCTAACCCGCTGATCCAGGGCCTCGAGCTTGTACAACCATTGTTCCCTGACCCAGATCGCATCCAGCCCCCATTGCGTGACCTCGGTGTACTGGGCCACCAGGCTGTCACCTTCGGCGCGCAATGCCGGCGACCGATTGGTGCCCTTGAAGTAGCTCAGGCCGATGTCCAGGTCGGCCACCGAGACGAAATAACGCGCCGCCAGATCCAGGGAATCCGGATCGGCACCGTGGATGTACTCGGCCGCTGGCTGGACCCGGTAAGCGGCAAACCGCGCCGGCTCGCTGTAGAACTGCACCGGTTCGAAGCCGTCGAGCAGGTACAGGCTCAGATGCCCGGGCCCCAGGGTGCTGCCCAGCTTGATGGCTTTCTGCGAGAGCTTTTCTTCCGGTTGCAGACCGTCGAGGTTGTCGTAGGTGTTGATCACATCCACCAGTTGGCGGGTCTCCATGACACCCCAATGCTCCTTGATCCGCCCCACTTTCAGCTCACGGTTGTCCTGCTCGAGGAGCACGAACAGCTCATCCCAATAGAAACTCGGCCGCGGGTCCCTGGACCCGCTCTCCAGGTAGCGCGGGTTGACCACCAGGCGCAGGCGCAGGCTGTCCCAGCTCTGCAGGTACTGGTAGTCCAGGCCCAGTTGCGCGGTGCCGGACAGCTGCCCATCGTCGACGCCTTCGGCCGGCGATGAGCTGAAGAAGTAGCGCTTGAGCGCGATCTTCGCCGACAACCCCTGCTCCGCCTCGGCCTGCACCTGGGTGACGCTCCAGCACAGCCCCAGCATCAACGCCTGGAGCCTGCGGTGGACCTTGCCTGGATTCATTGCGTCAGGTTTCCAAGCCTTGCAGGTTCAAAAGCGTCCTCCCGGATGCCGGTGCGAAACTGCACGTCGGAACTGACCAGCACGGTTTGCCGACCGGTGATGTGATTGACCATGGTCATGTTCAGGGCACGCCAGTAGCGCCCCAGGAACAACTGGTAGTCACCCAGGGTCAGGGTCTTGAACTTGCTGCCCTTGCGGTCGTAGTACTCGGTCTTCATCTGCCGGTAGTCGGTCTTGTTGTACCAGACCCAGATCGACGAATAGCCCGAATACGGATACAGCGGCACCTGCTTGACCACCGCGCACTGGAAGTCGCCGCAGGGTTCGTCGCGCAACCATTGGTAGTCGTAGTTGCCGACTTCCATTGAGCCAATGTCCTCGTAGGAAAACTCGCTGCCCGAGAACGACCCGGAACGGTCGGCCGCCGCCACCCGTTTGACCCGCTTGAGGGCCGGCAGGTACAGCCAGACCTGATCGCCTTCCTTGATCTTGGAGTGGATCAGCACCCGGGAATTCTTGATGTTCTCCGGGGCTTCGAAGGTCAGCAGCACCTTGTCGCCCACCGCCGTGCTGGCGGTTTCGAAGCTGTTCATGCGCATGAAGCGGTCGGTGCTGGCGCCCTCCTTCTCCACCAGGGTCAGGCGGATTCTGGCACTGGTGTCCTGGTAGCCCAGGTCACTGTCGCGCCAGTGATGGGCGTATTGCTGCCCCAGTTCCTGCTCCGGGCTGGCCAGCGATGTCCCCTGGTACAGCAGTGCGCAGAGTGACAGGCAGACGCTCGATACGGCATTGCAGTTCATTGTCGATTCCTTCTCTGAATACGGGTCGGGTTCAGGCTTCGCGCGTGGCCAGTCGCGTGGCGGCGCGGCCCCACAGGAAGCGGTCAAAGGTCAGCAGCACCAGGGGCAGGCACAGAGCGTCGAAGATCAGTCCGAGGAAAATCGCGATGACTGCCAGCAGGCCGAAATCGGCGTTCATCGAAAACGGCGACAAGGTCATCACCATGAAGCCCGAGGCGAGAATCACCGCATTGGCGAACACCGACGGCAGCACATGCTGGTAGGTCAGGCGCAGTGCCTCTCGTGGCGGGTGGCCCTGCACCAGGCGCAGTTCCTTGTAGTGGCTCATGATGTGGATCGTGGCCTCGACGATCAGGCCGTAGACCACCACGCAGACATTGATCGCCGCGGTATTGATCTCACCGCGCCACAGGCCCCAGAGGCCGAACATGATGAAGAACGGAAAGACGTTGGGCAGGATGCTGATCAACCCCAGGCCGGCGTTGCGCAGGAACAGCGCGACCATCAGGGTGATGGTCACCAGTTCGAACAGCAGGCCATTGACCATGTACTCGATGCTGATGTGCGTGAGGTTGGCAAACACCACCGCCTCGCCGGTGCCCAGGCTCGGCACCAGCGCCGCACGATCGGCATGGGTCTGCCACCAGTCATCGGCCCGCTGCTTGATGTCGCGGATCTGCTGGGTGTCGAGCCGGCTCAGGGTCACCACCAGGCGCGTGGCCGACTTGTCGATGTTGATCTGGCTGCCCAGGTCGAGGCCGAACGGCAGTGACATTTCGTACACCAGCAGCATCTGTGCGGCCAACGCCGGGTCGCTGGGCAAGCGATATTCCCCGGACTGCCCGCCGTTCATGGTCTGGTTGAGCTTCTTCAGGGCATCACCGAGGGTGGTGACCGAATCGACTTCCGGCTGAGTCCTGAGCCACTGGGCGAAACGGTCCAGTTCGACGAGAAAGCCCGGATCGGAAATATCGCCCCTGGCCGAGGTGGCGACATATTCCAGGCGATAGATCCCGGACAGGTTGTCCATGGCGAACTCGGTGGCGTTGCGCACCGGGATGCTGGTGTCGAAGTTCTCCACGATCCGGTCATTGATCAGGTTGTTGCGCGCCGGCTCGATCGCCAGCACGAACAGCACCACAAACCCCAGCAGCCAAAGCTTCGGGTAGCGCAACAACGGCTCCATGTACAGCGAATAGCGCCGGCTGGCGGCCCCCTCAAGCGGCTTGAGCCGCAGCAGCGGGATCAGCACCGCGGCCACCGAAATGGTCACCAGCAACGCCATGACCGCACCGATGGCCGCCAGCACCCCGAACTCCTTGTAGGGCGGCGACGCGGCGAACACCAGGCTATAGAAACCCACGGCATTGGTCGCCGTGCCAATGGCAATCGGCTTGATGGTGTCCTTGATCGCCGCGCAGGCCAGGTCCACCCGGCGCTGGCCATACTCAGCGCTCATCTGCCGCGCGGCGGACAGCACGTGCATGATCTCCGCCACCGAGGTCGCCAGAACAATGGTCGGTAGCAGGCCGGTCAAGGCCGTCGCCTCAAAGCCCAGCCAGCCGCTGGCGCCCAGGGTCGCGGCGGTGGCCATGCTGATGGCGATCAGCACCACCAGCAGGGCGCCAAGACTGCGCAGCATCAGCACGCTCACCAGCAGAATGATCAGGTACATCAACGGCGTGAGCACCGCCATGTCTTGCTGCGCCGCTGCCGGATAGGCCGCCTCCACGGCCGCCAGCCCGGTCAGGTGCACCTGCAGTTGCGGGTTCTTGCGGGCAAAGTCATCCAGCAGGCGCTGGCCTTCGGCGGTGGCGGCCAGCGCCGCATCCAGGGTCTGTGGCGGAAACTGCAGGGTGACCAGCACCCCCAGCGTCTGGCCATCGCTGGACACCAGGCGCTTGACCAGTTCGATGTCATTGCGTCCCAGGCGCTCCATCAACTCGATGTGGGACGGCGTCAGGTCCGTGGGCTCGCGTACCAGGGCCTCGACATGCACCGTGTCGCCTTCGGCGAACACATGCTGGAAGTTGGTTACCGAGTCCACCCGATAAGCGTGGGGAATGTGCCAGGCCTGTTGCGTCAGCTCATGCAACTGCTCCAGGTACTCCCGGGTAAACACCGTGCCCTTGGGGTTCTTGATCACGAACAGCAGGGTGTCGGACTTGCCAAACTGCCGGTGCAAGGCGTCCAGTTGCTCGACGGTTTTTTCGCCCTCGGGAAAAAACGCCCGGTAGTCGGCGGCGAAGCGGATCGAGGTCATCCCCCAGGACAACCCCGCGACCAGCACCAGCACCAGGGCAAACAGCCAGAAACGGTAACGCTTGAGCACGCGCTCGAAGGTCGAAGTGGCCATCAATGATGTCCTCCACCGATGCGCCCAATGACTTCCAGCAACTGCCCGACGCCGTCGTCGACACTGCGCCCTGCCGTCTCGATCAGGCACTCGCAGGCCGTCGGCGGCTGGTAGGCACTGTCAATCCCGGTGAACTCCGGCAGCAGGCCACTGCGGGCCCTGGCATACAGGCCCTTGGGGTCGCGCGCTTCGCACAAGGCCAGAGCAGTGGCGACGTGCACCTCGATGAACGACGGCGCGGCAAACAACGCCCGCGCCCGCTCGCGGTCTTCAATGAATGGCGAAATCGCACTGACCAGGACGATGTAGCCACTGTCGTAGAACAGCCGGGCAACCTCCCCCAGGCGGCGGATATTCTCCTTGCGGTCGGCGGCGCTGAATTTCAGATCGCTGTTCAACCCGCCACGCAGGTCGTCGCCATCCAGGACCCGCACTCGTGCGCCCAACTGCCCGAGCCGCGCTTCCAGGGCCCTGGCCAGGGTCGACTTGCCGGCCCCCGAAAGGCCGGTGAACCACACACACAACGGTCCATGGACGAACCGGCCGGCCGCCTCGCCGAGGGAGGCGATAGCGCCGGTGTCGCCCTTGCCTGTGTCATCGATATTCACTGTCACGTCTCTCATAAACAGATCCAGTAGGTTCACTCGTACACCGAGCGGATGATTCGGCAGGGATTACCTGCCGCCAGTACCCCGGCCGGGATCGAGCGTGTCACCACGCTGCCGGCGCCGATGACGCTGCCATCGCCGACCTCCACCCCGCCCAACAGCACCGCCCCCGCGCCGATCCACACATCGTTGCCCAGCACAATCGGTGCTGCCCGCTGCACGCACTTGAGGCGAGCGTCGATCCGCACCGTACGTGCCCGGGGGTCCAGGGGGTGGGCGGTGGTCATCAGCTGTACGCCGGGCGAGAGGTAGGTGCGATCGCCGATGAGGATCCGGTTTGCGTCCAGAAAGGTGCAGTTCATGTTGATAAACACCTCATCGCCAATCTCGATATGCACCCCGTAATCACAATAAAAGTTGGGTTCTATCCAACTGTTCAGGCCCACTCGCTTGAGTAACTTCGCCAGCAGGGCCTGCTGTTCCTTGAACGCCAGAACAGAGCAATCGTTAAAGCGTCGTTGCAATGCCTGGGAGCGAAAACGCATGCGCGCAAGTTCCAGATCAGGCGTACAGAACCACTCTCCCGCGAGCATCAACTCGCGGGCCGAACGACTTTCGTCGATCACAATGCGTGGTGATTGAGAAACGTCCATGTCCAACTCCGAAGTTCAGGAAAGTCAGGCCTGGGGCAACTTTTCATAGGTCGATATATGTTTGAACGAGCCCTCGACGAAAGGCGTCTTGTCCCAACTTGACCAGCGCTGCA
Organism: Pseudomonas protegens; assembly: GCF_003363755.1. Taxonomy (GTDB): domain Bacteria; phylum Pseudomonadota; class Gammaproteobacteria; order Pseudomonadales; family Pseudomonadaceae; genus Aquipseudomonas; species Aquipseudomonas danubii. Next base: position 6,233,751 of record NZ_CP031396.1, on the reverse strand, counting down.
CCAGGCGCATGCCCGCCAGCTCGGCCATCAGGTCCAGTTCCGCCGGCCAGGCATAGCGCAGCTCCACCGGAATCACTTTCACCCCTTGCTCCTGCATGCGGATAAAGCGGCAGCTGACCCGCTGCGCGACGGCATCCAGGCGCGAAGCTTCCAGCAGCACTTCGTTGCGCTCCAGGCCGCCGACATAGACCGGCTGGTCCTTGCCGTAGCGCGACAGGTCCGGATAAAAGGTCTCGATCACCAGGCGTCCATGGTCCTTGAGCAAGGCGCTGGTGGCCTTGAAGCAACTGACCTGGGCGGCCTGGGACAGCAGCAGGAACAATGAACTGAAGGTGCAGAAGGCCAGGCTGAACGGACCGCCCCCGACCCCTTCCAGGGTGGCGAAATCCGCCTCGGTCAGGGGAATGCCGGCCGCACCGGGCTTGGCCCGCAGCTTCTCCAGCATCGACGGTGATGCATCGACGCCATGCACCTGCACACCGCGTGCACGCATCGGCAAGGCGAAACGCCCGGTGCCGATCCCCAGCTCCAGCACCGGCTCGCGGGTGCCGGCCATTGCCACCAGGACCTCGATGGCATTGGCCGGAGCATCGCCGTACAGGTCGTCATAGATATCGGCCAGGGTTTCGCCGTAAGTGCTGGCATCGTTCATGTGCTCATTCCACTCTGTGGTTTTTTCAGGGCAATAAGGTCCCGTGCGGGGGATATGATCCCCCGCAGGAAACAACCGTTAGTTAGGTGTTCAGTTCAAAAGACTATTGAGTGATTGCTTGCCTTACATAATCAGCAAGATGCTTCTTTTGAACATCCGATACAGCAAACAACTTGATATGCCTGCGAAACTTTCCAGAGCCTTCGAGCACCCCGTGCGGGTCGTCGAACAGATAGCCCTGACCAAACTCCACCGATACATGGTCGGTATAGGCATAGACCCCGCAGAACGGCGCTGCACGGGAAAACATGACGCCCCCGTACTTGACCATTTCCTCGACGCCGCCGCAGGTTTCCTCCACCACCTGGCGCACACGCTGGACGATGTCCAGCAAGGCTCCGTGGGTGCTGCCGATGTCCTCGAGCAACGCCAGGACCGCATCCTCGGTTTTAACCATGACCGCGTACTCCCTGGCAGCCCGCAACCTCAAGCCCGGTGCTCACTGGCCCACCGGAGTGCACAACTCGACCAGGGTTCCGGCCGGGCAACGCACATAGGAAACCACCTGCCCCCAAGGCTTGTGCTGAATAGCCGCGTGCTCGGTGGCGCCGGCGGCCAGGGCCTTGGCATGGGCCTTGGGCACATCATCGGTGACCAGGGCGATCTCGATGCCCAGAGGTTTGTGCTGAGGGCTGCAGAACTGGTAGCCGCCTTCACAATTGGAGTCCGCCAGGCCGCGGCTGGCGAAGGCCAGGGTCGTGGCGCCACTGTCGAGTTCACCGTAATCACCGGACTCGTCGAGGAAACGACGGGAGAAACCGAAGGCGTCCTCGAAGAAACGGATCGAGGCTTCAACATCGGGAACATAAACAATCGTGTATCCAAACTTCACAGTGTCACTCCTTTAATTACCCTGTTTATGAGGCTCCTGGCGCCTGGGTGGCAGCCTTGGAGCCGAGGCGAATTTTCCCGGTTAGCGGGGCGATCCGCCAGTGCAGAATCAGCCTGGAACAGCACTTTCAGACACTCCACATCATGGCCCGCAGCCACTAGTGAGCCGCCTGCCGGGGTGGCCACTGGGCGCGCACGCCTGTGTTCACCAGCGTTCATGTCCCTGCCTGGCGGTCATCCGCCGCGCTGACTTCGCGCACCGCCGCCGCCAGGCTCAGCAAAATCTGCTCCAGGGCCGCCCCGGAAAGAATGCTGTAGTGGTCACCAGCCAGGGTCAGGCAATGGGCGTCCCGGTCCTGTCCGGCCAAGGGACGCAGCCCGCTGGACGGCTGCTCGACGCTGGCCTGCAGGTGCCAGGTCGGGCAAGCCGGCGCTCGGTAGCGATAATCGAGCAAGGCGGCGTAGTGCCGACAGAACAAGGCAAAGCGTTCCTGGGTGGCGCTCTCGCAGACTTCGGCTACCGCCTGGCCCGTGGCCTGGATCTGGGCGCAATGCTCCAGGTCGTCCTGAAACAGTTGCTGCAACAGGCTCGGCGGCAATTGCACCACGCTGTCCAGCGGCGCGCCCGCATCGAGGGTCACCAGCGCCAGTTGCTGACGGCCGCGGTCACTGAGCAAGCGGGCCATTTCCACCGCCAGCACGCCACCGAACGACCAACCGGCCAGCACCACCGGACGTGCTGCCTGCAGGCTGTCCTGCAATTGCTCCAGGTACTCCAGAGCCTGATCCTCAAGCGTATCGAAACGCTGGCCGGCGTCGGCACACAGGCCAATCACCTGGAAGTCCTCGCGGGTGGCACGAATCATCGGCCAATAGCACGACAACGCCCCGCCCACCGGGTGCACCAGCACCAGCAAGGGTTGCGGCTCACCGCTGCCGGCGCAGAAATCCACCCGGTTGCGGTGCCGCCGGCCCGTGCCCTGCACATGCCCGAGCAAGGCACTGACCGAGGGATAGGCGTAGATGTCCGCCAGGCTCAGGTCCAGCCCCAGCTCAGTGTTCAACCCCAACAGAATGTGCACCGCGTGCAGTGACGAGGCGCCCATGTCGAACCATGAATCAGCCGCGCCACGTACCGCCGGCAACACCCGCTGGACGCAGCTCAGCAGCAGTTCCTGCCGGGCCGAGAAGCCCACCTCCTGCACCGGCTCGCCGGGCTCGCAAAGCCCTGGCAGCAAGGCCACCAGCGCCCCCCGATCCACCTTGCCGTTGGCGCTCAGCGGCATCTGCGCCAGCGCGAACAACTGCACCGGCAGCATGTAGGGATTGAGGTACTGCGCCGCGAAGGCCAGCAACTGCGGGCCACTGGGTGCCGGCTGACCGGCGACGAAAAACCCGTACAAGGCCCCGGCAGCGTCTACACACACCGCCACCTGTTCAACCCCGGGGGCGCGTCCCAGCACCGCATCGATCTCCGCCAGTTCCACACGCATGCCATTGAGCTTGACCTGCAAGTCCTCGCGGCCGAGAAACTCGATCTCCCCGTCCATTCGCAGCCGTCCCATGTCACCGGTGCGGTAGACCCGCTGCTGCAACCCGGGCTCGATGAAGAAGGCCTGCTCGGTCCGTTGCCGATCATGGATGTAGCCCGCTGCCAGGCCGTCGCCGGCGATGTACAGCATGCCCTTGACCCCAGGCGGGCAACGCCGGCCCAGCGCGTCGAGAATGTAGAACCGCTGGTTGCTCAGCGGTCGGCCATAGGGAATGCTCGGCCACTCGGGGTGCACTTGCTGGACCTCGAAGCAGTTGGACCAGATGGCCGCCTCGGTGGCGCCCCCCAAGGCCACGAAGCGCGAACCCGGTGTAAGCTCCCGCAGGCGCTCGGGCAACCCCAGGGCGATCCAGTCGCCGCTGGCCATCCACAGGCGCACACTCGCCGCCGGCGTCGGCAGGCCCACCGCCCTGGCGTAGCCCAGGGCCATTTCCATGATCGCCGGGACCGAGTTCCAGACAGTCGCCCCATGGGTCCGTGCCGCGTCGAGCCAGGCCTGGGGCTCGGCCCGCTCGCCATTGGCCGGCAGGATCAGCGCACAGCCGCACAATGCCGGCATGAACAGGTCGAACACCGACAGGTCGAAGCTGAACTCACTGACCCCCAGCAGCCGGTCCTGGGCGTCGATGGCAAAGCGCTCGCGACAGTCCAGCAGGGTATTGAACGCGGCGCGATGGCTGACCGCTACCCCCTTGGGCATGCCCGTGGTGCCGGAGGTGAACATCAGGTAGGCCAGGGAACTGTCCACCGCCGGATAAGCCGGTGCGATAGCGGCGCCCTGCGCCTCCGGCGACGCCAGCCAGTGCCGGTAGTCGAGCGACCAGTTCACCGGCGATGCGAGCACCGCCGCGATGTCCGCAGCATCGTCGCCCAGCACCGTGGTGGCCGCTGCCTGGGTGATGATCGAATGCACCCGGCGCACCGGAGAACTCTTGCTCACCGGAACATAGGTCGCCCCGGCCATCAGTACCGCGTAGATCGCCACCACATTGGCGCTGTCCCGACTGCCGCGCACCACCACATGGTCACTGGGCCCCACGCCGTTTTCATTCAGGTGGCTGGCCAGACGACTGGCCAGGCGCAACAGCTCGGCAAAACTCAGACTGCTGCCAGCGCTCAACAGCGCCGGCGCATCCGGGCGCAGCGCCGCTTGCCTGGACAGGCCCTGATGCAGAGCCTGCCGAGGCAGCGGCCGCGTGCAGTGATTGAAGGCATCGACCCGGGCCAGCAGTGACTCAGGCAAGGCCAGCTCGGTCAGCTCCCAGGTCGACGGCTGGTTGGCCAGGCGCTCCAGGGCGCCATGAAAATGCTCGAAGGCCTGGGCGACAAGCCCGGGCTCGAACAAGCCCTCGCGCTCGTCCCAGGACAGGCACAGGCCCGCCTCGCTTGCGAAGGCCTGGGCGTCGATCCAGATCTGCGGCGTCATCATCGCGTGATCGGTCTGTTGCAGCGGTGGCGCCGGCAGGTCCATTTCCAGCAACGAGGAAAACACATAAGGCATCGGCGGCTCGCTGCTGTCGAGACGCTGGTCGTGTTCGCGAATCCATTCGCGGACCACTGACACGCCATCGTAGGCGGCATGCTGCAGCGCACCGTACAGGTCCTGCTGGACTCGCTGGGCGCAGGCGGCAAAGGCCAGGGGTTGGGATGGCAGATCGAGCAGCAGGGTATCGGCGAAATTGCCGATGGTGCGGGCGAACTCCGGCCCCAGCAGCGTCCGAGTGCTGTACATGACGCTGCAGGTCACCGTGGTCCTGCCCGACCAGCGTGCCAGGGTCTGCAGATACACCGTCAGCAGGACCGCATTGAGCGACACCCGATGATGCCGTGCCGCCGCACTCAGCGCCTGCTGCAGCGCCGGCGTCAGGACCACCCGATGCTCGATGAAGCGCGCCGGTGTTGCACTCGCCTGCCGACGCCGAGCCAGCGGCAGGTCCGGACCCGCAGCCAGTTGGGGAATCTTTTGCAGCCAGTAGTGCCGGGCCTTGAAACGCGCCAGGCGTTGGGCCCGGCTCCACGCCGCGACTTGCGCCGGGGCATAGCCCTGCGCTTGCAGAGGACTGTCTCCGGCGACCAGTGCCAGCAAGTCACCGATAAAAATCTGCACCGCCGGGGCATCGAACAGCGCCAGCCGATAGACCACATGCAAACAGCGCTCATGGGGACCTGCCACCAGCACCAGGCGAAACAGCGGCTGCTCCGCGGTCAACGGCGCAATCGGCATGGCGCTGTTCGCCAGGGCCGTGCAACGCCGTGGGTCCGTCCCCTCTGCAGCGACCTGCTGCTCGACCATCAGCTGCGGCGCGACCAGCGGCTTGAAGCGCGGGGCCTGGGCGTCCAGGGTGTACGCCAGGATCGGGTGCAAGGCCAGCAGGCGGGGCAATGCCGCTTGCAATTGCGCGGCCGTGGGCACCGCGCCGGCATAGACCAGGTGCAGATAGGCAGCACTGCCCTGGCTGAAAGCCGAATGCTCACCCAGCCAGTAGGCCTGGCGCAGCCCGCCAAGGTGAGACGCCAGTGGGTCCGTTGGGGCCAGGTACGCCAGCAAGCGACTCCTCTCATGACCCACTAAATGGCGGATATCTTCAGGCAGTCCGTCTGCGCCGCAGTAGTAGCGCAGGCGCCCGCCATCTTCATAGAGGTGCACACCGCGCTGCTCCCAATGCTCGATCAATGTCGCCATCGCCTGGCTCATAGTTCGCCCTCGCAGATTGCCCCGGCACGCCGGCCGGCCGCCCCCTGCAGCACGGCGGCAACAAACTCGCCGAGGGTCGCGGTGCCGACGATCAGGGTCAGGTCAATCCCGTCCTCGCCGCACAGTTGCGGATGCAGTTGTTCGAGCAGTGCACACAGTTGCAGGGCCTGCAACGAGCTGCCCCCGATGGCGAAGAAGTTCTGCCCGGCATGCAACTGCTCCTGCGCCACCTTCAGCAAACGGGCGCAGAGGCCCAGCACGTCGTCCATCACCTGAGTCTGCAGCGGTACCGCCGTTGCACTACACATGGCGGGCTCCCACCAGTGCCGCGGCGGCCAGGGCATAGCCATCAGTGCCCAGACCGGCAATGAAGCCGTGGCACAGGGGCGCCAGCAACGAACTGTGACGGAAGCTCTCGCGGGCAAACAGGTTGGAAATGTGCACCTCCATCCAGCGCCCCGGGTAGTCCTGCAAGGCATCGCGCAAGGCCCAGCCGGACATCATCAGCGCCCCCGGATTGATGATCATCGCCTCGGCCTGATGCTGGCTCTCGATGAAGTCGATCAACTCGCCCTCATGGTTGCTTTGTCGGGCCAGCACCGTCCAGCCACGGGAGGCGGCGACCGCGGTGACCTCAGCGGTGATCTGGTCCAGGGTCTTGGTGCCATAGACCTGCGGTTCGCGCAGCCCCAGGCGCCCCAGGTTGGGGCCGTTAAGCAGGAGTAATGTCGGCATGGCGAGCCACCTCCAGCAAGGCCAGGATCTGGCCTGGCGCAGTCAGTTGATAGGTGCTGGGATAGCGCCGGATCTCCTCGCCGGGATGATCCCAGAGCGCCAGCGCGGTCTGCATGCCCGACGCCTGGCCGCACTGCAGGTCAGCCAGGGCATCGCCCACGAACAGGCAGCTCGCCGGGTCCAGATGCAACTGTTCGACAATCATCCGGGCCATGTCCGGCGCCGGCTTGGGATTGGCCACGTCGTCGCTGCCGACGATGCAGGAGAAATACTTCAGCAGGCCCAGGTACTCGAGAATCGCCACCGTGCGCCCATGGTCCTTGCCCGTGGCGATCGCCATGGGAATGCCCCTGGCATGCAAGCTCGCCAAGAGTCCCCCGACGCCTTCGAACACGCGGATGCGCTGCATTCGCGCGTTGCTTTCACGCATGAACACCGGGTGCATCTGCGCCGGCAGCCCCATGATCTTCATGATCTGCACAAAGCTGCGTCCCAGGTGCTTGCAGTACTCGCTGAACGGTGGTGGCTCGACGTCCGCCCCTACCACCTGGGCATGGGCCGCGTGGTAGGCCTCGCGAATCACTTGCTTGCTGTCGATCAAGGTTCCGTCGAGGTCGAAGATGACTGCACGGATGGGCAATTCAGACATGGCTCGCAGCCTCCATCGCCGCTTGATGATTCAGACCTCGATCCACGGTGGCCGCCATCGACTGCACCGCCAGGGGCAAGGGTGAGAGGAATGCCGCAACCCGGGTGAATTCGCCGTCAGGGTCTTGCAGCACCCGTTGATAATCCAGTTCCAGCAGTTGCATGTTCGGCCGCGAACGGACCCATGCCAGCACCTGGGCCACATGCTCGCGATACAGCCGCGCCAGTTCCTCGACCTCCTGCCCTCCCCAGACCTGACCGCTGTGGTGCTCGGCCATGTCTCGCTGGGAACGGATCACCGCATCGATATCACGGTGCATGAACAACACCCGATACCCGTGGGTCGCTGGCAGGTGCTGGAGAAAGCGCGACACCAGCTTGACCGCACGGCCGCGGGCCTGGTCCATCCACCCCAGGTAGCCGTCGCGGGACTTGACCGCTTCCCATTCGAAATAGCCATGGGGATTGCGTTCATCGCCCTGGCGCAGGTTGTCAGTCAGCGGCGCCAGGCCGGCACTGGCCAGGGCACGCATCATCATAGAGGTGCCGCTGCGCGGCAGCCCGGAGACCACGGACACGAAGCCGCCATCGCCAGCAACGCAGTCCGGTACATTCATGCATTCATATTGCTTAAGCATCCCAGCTCCTTACTCGTTCTTTCCCGGCTGCCCGGTATCCCGGACAGCGGCCTGCGGGCTGCACTGGACCAGGCCCAGGCGGTTGCCGAACGGGTCCTCGATCACCGCCTTGTAACTGCCCCACAGGGTCGGCCCTGGCGCCTCGACAAGGGTCACCTGCGGCGGCATCCGGGCAACCAGCGCATCCAGCTCAGGCACCATCAGGTCAAGCATGCTGGCCGGCGACGGTCGGGCCATCAGCGGGTCTTCGATCAGGCCGAGTCCGGCACCGCCCTGCTCGTCCACATCCAGGCTGATCCAGCGGGTCGGGGCAAAGCGCCGGCTGACCTGCAGACCCAGGACCTGCACATAGAAGGCTTCGGCAGCCGCCAGGTCGGGAACCGCCAGGGTGGCGAAACACAGGGTCGACTGATTCAGCATGGCTGGCACTCGCGGGCATCCTCGGGCAGCGGCCGGGCACCGACCTGGAACTCGAAACCCACCCGATGGCGAATCAGGGCACACACCACCGAGGCCTCGATGCTCGCCGCCAGCTGTTGCATCAGCGTCGCCAACTGGGCGGCCGGCCAGCCTTCGACTTGCAGTTCAAGCTCGATGTCCTGTAGGTGAACCGGGGTCGGCGCCACTTCACACATGCCGCGGATGTCCACCATGGCCCGCACGTCCAGGTGCACCGCACCCGGCAACTGCTGGCGACGGTTGAGCTGCGCCAGGACATCGGCGGCAATCGCCATCAGCAGGTATTCCTGGGGGTTGGGGCCCCAGTCGATACCGGCCAACTGCTTGGGCTGGTCGATAGGAAAGCTGCGCAGGTCCTGAGGGTCCTGGTGGACGAAGTCCGCCCGCAGTTGAGTGCCATAGAGCCACTGGCAATCCAGGGACAGGGCCTGGGTCTTGGTCTGGACCGCCGCAGTATCCGCAGGCGCCTGCTCGAAGGGGCAAAACCTGTGCCAGGGGCCAGCGCCCTCGGCATCCACCAGACGTGCCGAAAGCCCCAGGGGCTGGACGAAAGTCTGGTGATTGGGACTGTGGCTCTTCACCGCCTCGATCACTTCCAGGGCTTCGCTGATCTTCTTGTCGGTGCCCGAACGGATCTCGTAGCGCACTTGGGGAGCAGCAGCGGCCGCTTCCTGCAGGATCGCGCTGGTGGTCATGGACAGATGATCGACCGTGGTCCGTCGCGCGGAAAACCCCGACACCGCGGACACCAGGAAACAGCCGGAGAGCGCCGCCAGGGCCAATTCCTGGGGCCAGGCCGGGTCCAGCAGCCCTTGGCATTGCAACGCCGGGCTGGGGCGGATCGGTACTTCGAAATGCCGCGGCGCGCGCAACAGGCCGATCAAGGCCGGAGCCACGCCGGCCAGCATGCCGCCGGCCGGCGAACAGTGCGCATAGGCGGCGTAACGGAAGATCGCCTGGGCCGGCTCTTGCTGGATCTCGTGGACAATCTCACTGAAGCCCGAGATGTTCATTCCGTTTCTCATGGCTGACTCCTTCCTTGGTAGACCTGACGCAACGCCTGCTCGAGATCGGCACACAGGTCATCAGGGTCCTCGATTCCCACCGACAGCCGGACCAGCCCGGGGTTGAGCCCGATCTTTTTCTGCTGCTCACGAGTCAGGCCGCTGTGGGAGGTGTTGAACGGCAGGCTCACCAGCGACTCGACACCGCCCAGGCTGGTGGCACAGGTGATCAGCTTGAGGTGTTCCAGCAGTTGCAGGGCCGCCGGATCGCCGCCCCGCAGCTCAAAACCGAGCATGCCGCAGGTGGCCTGGGCGGCGTACTGGTACAGATGGGGGTGGGCATACTCCTCGGCATAGACCGAATGCACCGCGGTCACCTGTGGATGGCGTTCGAGAAAACGCGTCACCTGCCGGGCCCCTGCGGCATGAGCCTGCATGCGCACGGCCAGGGTCTTCATGCCCCGTTCCAGAAGGAAGCACACGAAGGGGTCCAGGTTACCGCCAAAGCGCAACAGCTGTGCCCAGACCCGGTCCACCAGCTTGCGACTGCCCGCAACCGCGCCACAGGTGGCGTCACTGTGCCCGTTGAGGTACTTGGTCGCCGAGTGGATGACGATATCGGCCCCCCACTCCAGGGGACGGCAACTGATGGGTGAAAGGAAGGTGTTGTCCACCACCAGAAGAATGTTCTCCTGCTTGCACAAGGCAGCGATGGCCAGCAGATCGATGGCCTTCATCAGCGGGTTGGACAGCAGCTCGAAAAACATGATCTGGGTCTGCGGGCGGATCGCCCGGCGAATCGCCTGCAGATCCAGCGGGTCGACATAGCTCACCGAGCGCCCGGCCTGGCTGATGTCGGCGTGCAGCAGGCTGTAGCTGCCACCGTAGAGATCGTAGGAAGAGATGATATGGCCATTGCGGTTGGTCAGGGCGAACAGGGTCGAGGCGATCGCCGCCATGCCCGATGACAGAACCAAGGCACTTTGCGCCCCCTCCATGGCCGCCACCTTCAACTGCACCGACCACTGCCCCGGGTTGCCGTAGCGGCTGTAGGTGGGAATGTCACGCACGTAGCCTTCCAGGAACGACTCGTAGGTGGACTGGCTGAAGCGAAAGGTGGTGCTGGGAAATATCGGCGTGCCCACGGCCCCGGTCACCGGGTCCTCGTAGGTGCCAGCGTGCACGCAGAGTGTCGCCGGGGCCTCGCCTTCGGTCAGCCAGCGATTGTTCTCCATCGCCGGCCCGGCCAGACGCTGGCGGTTGAGCTGGTTGAGCCAGGGCAACTGGGCATCGGTGCCGGGACGATTGGCAAACATTGCCTCAGTCTTTTTTGCATCGTTCACACGAATTCCCTCGTCGTTCGGTTCTTCCGGGCGGCCCGGCGGGCGCCGGGCCGCCCAGGTCGGCGCGCACTGCAAAGCGCGCGGCCGACGTTGGCAAAGAGACACATGCCGTCATCGTCCTCAGACGACCCGGGCCTGGGTCTTGTCGGCGACGAAGGCTTCCAGGCGCTCCAGCGAGTTGACCAGTTCAATGGACAGCTCGTTGTCCTCGATGGAAAAGCCGAACTCGGTTTCCACCTGGATCAGCAACTGCAAGGCGTCGATCGAGTTCAGGCCCAGGGTGCCGATCAGGTCGCCCCCCGAAAGGTCTTCGCGGCTCAGCTCACGGCCCACGGTGCTGGAGAACACTTTGATCAAGCGGTCGGTATCGGTCATTTTCTAGCTCCTGCTGAATAACATCGTGCATTGATAAATCATCGATTCGCGGCGCCAGATTTGCTCGCCGACGAACCCCAGGCGCGCCAGCGCCGCAACCACCTCGTCCTGCCTCGGGTACTGGCAGCCGCCATGGGTCAGCCAATCCACGCCGACAGCTGCCGAGGCCGTGTCGCAAAAGAAAATCTCGTCAATGATCAGCCGGCCACCTGCCCCCAGGCGCTCCAGCAAGGCAGGCAGGGCCTGGGCTACGCTGGGCTGGTGCAAGGTGTTGTCGAGCACGATGACGTCGAACCGGCACTCATCGAGCTCGGCCAATGTCTCCCGGCTGTGCACCGGAATATCCGCCGCCACAGGGTTGAGCCCCCCCAGTGGCACGATCCGGCTGGCGTTGCAGTCAAGGCGTCGGCGACCAAGCAACGCCTGGGTGTACACCGCGCCGGTGGCACAGACATCGAGCAGGCGAATGGCGCCCGTCGTGTGGAGCAAGGCCTTGCGCCAGGTCAGTTGCGCAGCCAGTTGCTTGTCCGCCCCGGACACTGCGCGCTGGTAGCGCCGAAGCAATTGCGGATGCTTGGGACTCTGCTCGAAAGCGCGCCGGTCGAGGCCGTCATGCAGCACCGCCAGCAGCTCGTCCAGACGGTTCCAGTGGCGGTTGTTGAAAGCTTCCAGATCGAGCACCGGAGCCAGGGCCTCAAGGTCCTGCGCATGCGCCTCGACGCCTGCGGCTTCCTGCACCAATCCGTTGGCCTGGGCGGTGTCGAAGGCCACCGCCAGAGTCTGCGCATGCAGCCCGGTACGCTGGGCAATCTGATCGACGCTCAAGCCCTGGGCACTGAGTTGCAAGGCGCCGCAATCCCACAATGCCAACAGCAATTGCGAACGCTTGTAAGCGTGGGCCGCGTCGAGCAATACCCGGCTGGCAGCCGGGCGGTAGCGGCGACTGAGCAGCGGCTTGCCATTACTGCTACGAGCAATCAATGCCGTGCGCTCGAAGCGGTCGGGGACCTTGGCCGAAGCCAGGTTCGCCTGACAGTATTCGCGCAGCAGTCCCGGGTTCCAGGGCCGCTCGGCACTCCAGACCACGAAGGCGAAAATATGGTCGTTGCCTGCCCGGGCCGACTTCACTGCCCGCACCGAGCAATCCAGTACGTCGGGGTGGCTGGTCAGTACCGATTCAATCTCGAACGGCGAAATCCAGCGTTCGCCCCGACGGATCGCACTGCTTTCACGACCGACAATGCTGTAGCCGGCCGGACTCTGTTCGGCGATGTCGCCGGTGTCGTAAAGGCGGCCATCCTCCAATCGCACCTTGAGGGCAAACGGCTGACCCGCCGCCGGCTCCACGACTTCGATCCCCGGCATGGGAAAGCCGATGGACAACGGCGGCAATGGCGCGACGCCGGCAAACACGGCACCGCTTTCGGTACTGCCATAGTTGCGCGACAGTCCGATGCCGAAGGCCTGCTGGAATTGCTGGTCGAGCTGTCCGTCCACCGGGCCGGCGCCGGACATCACCACCTTGAGCTGGGGCGGACGCTCACCCTGGCCAACCCGCTGGGCCATCAGGGTCGCCAGCATCGGCGTGACCACGCAATGGCTGGCGCGCAGACGCAGCGCCTGCAGCGCCGCCCCCAGTTCCGTGGGCTTGCAGATTTCCACCTGGGACCCGGCCAGCAACGCGCCCCACAACCAGCCCAGTGCATAGGCGTGATACACCGGGGCAATGAACAGTACCCGGTCCTCGTGGCTCAGTTGCAACAGCCGGCAATAGCGCAAGCCTTCGTCGCGCCAGCTGTGCAGGTCGCGAAAAACCAGCGACGGTTCCCCCGTGGTGCCCGACGTCAGCAGATAGATGCCACGCCGGTGTGGCTGCACTGCCGGATCGCCAGGCAGTGCAGCGCCAGGCTCAAGCGATGTCACCCGCAGTTCGCCCTGCTCCAGATGGACGCTGTGGCTGATCGCCCCCTGGGCGGCATAGCGCTGCAGTTCCTGGGGCTTGGCATCGCTGGCCACCAGCAACGGCGACAAGCCCTGCTCCAGCAGCACCAGCAACAGCGCGGCATGCTCAAGCGTACTGTCGAACACCAGCAGCAGGCGCTGCTGGCCGCTGCTGGCCAGTTCACCAAGCTGCCGGGCCCACTCACTGCGCCGGGTTGCCGGCAGCGAAGCCAGTACCGGCCCCGCGCTCAGTTGGGCAAACCAGCGGTCATCGGTCCGTGACTCAGGCGCCATGTTGATACGCTTCCTTGGCTTGTTCGAGCAGGTTCCTGACGGCCTGGGGCGCGTAGGAAGGCGCACGGCACAACTCGTCCAGGCTGATAGCGTCTTCGAAATACAGGCTCAGGGTGTCCCAGGGCGTGAAGCACCCCTTGCAGGCATCCAGCCGTGGTCGTTCAGCCAGCAGCAACTGATAGAACGGTGAGCGGTTCACCGGCGCCAGAGCCTTGTTCCAGTCCTGCTCCAGCACGTTGCCCATGTTGTGGAACCAGATGTTCGGACAGGGCGTGGCCACGCCGTCGCTGAAGGTCGACAGCACCAGGCGCGGCAGGTGACAGCGCCAGGTGCGCCGCCCCTGGTGATAGAACGAACTGAGGCGGTCCAGGTAGGCCTTGGGTGGCAGGATCTGCGGGTAACGCTCGCGCAGCTCGAACAACGCGTCGATGAAGGGATACTGCTCGGGGCGCACCTTGAACTTCTCGCTGTCCGGGCCGCGGACGGGGAACGGAAACAGCTGCGGCGGGTTGTCTGCAAACCCGGAGCACCACTCCACGAACTCGCGCAGATACGGCGCACTGCGGTCATTGAGCACGCCGTAGACTTCCAGCGGCAGGCCGGCCTCCAGGACCATCGCGATACGCTCCATGATCATCTCGTGGATGCGTGGCGACAGGACCCGATAGCTGTTGCCCTGATAGTTGCTGCTGTCGAGTGAGATCTGCACCACGACATTGCCCAGTTGGGCCAGGCGCCGCACTTTGTCCCGGGTCAACGGCAGGCCGTTGGTCTGTACAATCAGCACTTCATGCAGGGGCGACATGCTCTCGATGAAGCTCATGATGCCCTTGATGATGAAAATCTCGCCGCCGGTGAGTTTCAGCAGCGGTGGCTTGAAGGTGCGGTTGACCCGCTCGACGATGGTCTGCAGACGCCGGCCCAGGTCACTGTCTTGGCTGTAGACGTCGTGCACCGGCGGCTGGAAGATCAGCTTGCCTTCGTGGGACGACTTCATGTTGCTCTGCCCGGTCAGGCAGTAGGTGCACCCCAGGTTGCAGGAGTCCTCGTTGATGACCAGGTCATTGCCCAGCAACTGGCTGTGACCGAGAAAGTTCACCGGTTCGGCATTCGTCATGGCTCAAGCCCCTTTGCTGAACTGGATGTCGCGCAGGCTCAGCCCGGCGCGGTGGAGTTGCATGCTGATACCCAACTGGACCTGGCGCAGCTCGCCGAGCTTGACCCGGTAGAACTGCTCGACCTGGGGTCGCCGTTCATGGGCATAGGCCTCGTCGAGGGTCCCCTGCTCGGCCAGGTCGGTCATCTCGGAAATCAGCGCATAGTTGAAATCGCTCATGAGCCGGCGCAATTCGGCGGCCTTGGCTTCGCCGGCTTCGAGAATCGCCATGCCCCGGGCGTCGCCGAGCACCGCACGCCGCAAGCGCGACATGAAGGTGTGCATGACAATGTCGTAGGTCTCGAACTCGAACACCGCCGGTTCCTTTTCGATGACCATTTCCGAGGCGTACTTCTCGCCGTAGAGCAAGGCACTGATGGTCGACAACTGACGCACTCGCGGGTCTTCGAAGTCGTAGCTCAGGGCATTGAGCGACACATCGAAGTCGTCATGCAGCTTGCCCTCGGCGCGCAGGGTCTCGACCGCCTCCGCCCCGGGATAGAGCTCCAGGCGCACGGTGTAGCGGCGCAGGTTGTAGCCCATGTATTCGCGCAGGAAGAGGTTGTTGTCACGGATCTCCTGGAAGGTCGACCAGGGGTGATAGGCAATGAATCCGAAGGCCACGTAGATGCCGGCACCACGCACCAGCTCGATGGCCCGCTTGTTGTCCTCGACCGTGGACTTCTTCTTCCAGCGGTCCAGGCCGATCTGTGAACCCGACTCGATGCCGATCAGCACCTTCTCCAGGCCGGAGCGGTACAGCAGGTCCAGCAGCGGCTGGTCTTCGGGGTGCCAGTTCTTGGCCTGCATGCAGCAGTTGTAATAGATCTTCAGCCCACGATCGAGCACGCCCTGGGCGATGTCGGCAATCCGCTGCTTGGCGAACGGCGCACCGCCCGGGTCTTCGAAGGTCGAGTCGACGAAGTCGAAGGTGTTGAAGTTGTACTTGTGATAAAGCCGCTCGATTTCATCGACGATATTGTCCGGGGTCCTGGCCCGCCAGAGCTTGCCGGGGTTGATCTTGTTGCCGGCGTGAGGCGCGTTGCAGAAGGTGCAGCGCGCAGTGCAGCCACGGGTGGTGGCCAGGCGCAGGTAGGGCAGCTTGCCACTGTTGAGCTCGAACTGATCCCGCGCCGGCTCAGGCAGCATGTCCAGCTCCGGCACCGGCTTGCCAATGGGGTTGTCGATGACGAACCCGCCCTCCTCGCGCCAGCTCAGGCTCGGCACCCGGGCGTAGTCGCCGTGATCCCAGAAGGCCTCGACGTAGCGCACCAGCGGCACGTCGCCCTCACCGCGCACCAGGGCGTCAAGGAAGCTCCAGTTGGGGTTGCTCAGCAACTTGGAGCCCAGGAAGGTGGCCAGCGGGCCACCGGCCAGAAACGCCACCTGCTCGGGCAGGGCCGCACGCAATGCCGAACCGAAAGCGGTGGCATGACTGACGGTGACCGTGGTCAGGGAGAAACCAATGAGGTCGGGCTTGAAGGCCACCACTTCAGCAATGGCAATCTCGTCGCCGTGCTGGATCGACTTGACCTCGACCACCTGGCACTCGGCTCCCAGGTCCCGCAGGATCGACACCAGGTAACTGACGCCCAGGTGTTCGGAACTCATCACCAGGTCGCCATCGAGCAACACCGGAAAGCACACGCGCATCGGCTGCGGCTTGCGGAAGTCGACAGTGGAATGCAGCGGATTGGTCGGTGGCGCGTCGATCGGCTCAGCCAGGTTGGCGAGCGGAATCAACCCGTCGGCGGCGTTGGTGAACTGCACGGTTTCCATTAAAAATACCCAATTTGTTGTAATTGGCTGTCCATGAAGCGCTGTTCTTCTTCACTCATTCGTTGCCCGCCACAGCCTTTGCGGCCGGGCTCGCGCTGCGGCTCGTGGGCCGGTTCCAGCAACCAGTGGCCTTCCAGCCCTTCAGGGACCGGCAGCCCCAGATGGGCCAGGATCGTCGGGTAGATGTCTTCGATCCGCGCTTGCAGCGCGGCGTCCTCGGGAAAGGTCGAGCCACGGATAAACACGATGCCGTCGGGCCGATGCACGCCACGCTGGGCCGGTGTACTCCAGACCCGGCCGGTGAGTGCCGGCGTCGGCATGACGCTGAAATCCCTGGGGATCAGCAGGTAGTCGGGAGCGTCCTGCAGGCGTGCGCCGGCATACACCTGATCGGCCTTGACCAGCGTGAACCAGGGGCGCCCCTGTTCGTCGAGCACCTGCGCCAGGGCTTGCTGCAAACGCGCTTCGGCCTCCGGCAACTGCTCGGCGCGCAGCACCCCCTGGGCCTCGCGCCCCATCAGATTGGCATTGACACCGAAGCAGCCAGGGGTGGGCATGTAGAACTCGGTGCGCGACCAATCCACCACACGTCGGTAGCTTCCGGGGGCGTCGAACCAGGAACGCGCCCCCGGGTCGTCGTGGGAGGCCTCGGCGCCCGAGTCCTGGAGTTCATAGCGGGTCGCCAGCAGGCCCTGTTGTTCGAGGAACTCGTGCACGCTGAAGTCCGCTTCACACAGGCCAAAGCCATGGTCGGAAGCCACCACCACCAGGGTGTCGTCATCGGCCAGGGTCAATACCGTGCCCAGCGCCTGATCAATATCGATATAACACTGTTCCACTACTGAACTTGGCGCCGAGTGATCGCCCCAATAATAGTGACTGACACGATCAACTTCGGTGAAGACTACAAACAGTGCATCCACTGGTCGGGTCCGCTGCAGAAAACAGCAAGTATCGGCACGCCCCTTGATAAACTTTCGCGCCTGCTCACAGTAGTCTTCCTGACCGCGATACATAGTGACAATGTCTGAGTGATAGTGCAGTCCCGCCTGCATCAACTCATGCATCAAGTTGGCGGGCGAGGTATATCTCAGGGTTTTGGCCAATGGCCAGCTGATCATATAGCCGCCCTGAAGATCTGCCGGCGGATGAGTCATGGGGATATTGTAGGCACCGACTTTCAGCCCCTGGCGTTCCAGGGTCAGCCAGCAGGGTTCACGCCCATAGTCGGCAGCGTTCATTGCCCGGAAACGATAGTCCACAGACTGGGTCGACCAGAACTGGTAGATCCCGTGTTCACCCGGAGAAACCCCGGTAAACATGGAGGCCCAGCCCGGTGCCGTGTGCGGTGGGAAGGTCGATTGCAGTACCCCATGGGAGGCGCGCCGGCGCAGTGCGCTGAAGTTCGGCAGCAATCCCCGAGCCATCAGTTGCTGGAGGACAGCATGGGACGCCCCGTCGATACCGAAGACCAACAATTTCAACTTCTGATCTTCCATGATCACCCACCTCCGACACTAAAGTTCAACCAGATAAACTTTCATCAACATTGCAGAACAACATTTCAAACAGCAGCGACGTATAAGAAGCGCTATTGCGACGCCATTCGAAAACCAACCGACAAAGTTTGAGACCCACAACTACCAGGCACAGCCGGAACAGCAGCGAAAACAAGCTAACACCGACATCAAACAAAGAACTCCGAAAATAATTTCAGACTTGTAACAAAATCAATCCGAGTATGAATCGATATTTCCAGAAACTAATAAAGGAACAGATTCGCCCCCGGACAGCACGGCGACGCCTGCCGATGGCGATAGCTGAACCGATGAGTGAGTTGATCAAGGCCCATGAATCATTGCCGGTGCCGTGCGCCGCCTTGCCTCGGGGCCTGCGCGCCAGGTGCTGATCGCTCCGCCAGGGCCTGCGAAACAATTGGTATCAACCTCTTACATACTCAAATAACCCGCCGGCAATTTGCCTGGAAATCGAGTACCGGCTATCCCATCATCGGCGCCTGCAATCAGGCCTGCGCAGCCTGTCACTCACCGACCCGCGCCATCCGTACTGGTGTCGAAACAGGGAAGTCCTATGAACCCGAACGCCAATGCTTTTTTTGGCAGGCACACGCTGGGCGAGCTCTATCAGATCGCCCCCGAAAAGCTCAATGACCTGGATGCCTTGACTCAACTGCTGTGTGCCGCTTCCGCCGAAGCCGGCGCGACGGTATGTGGCACGCTGACAAAACGCTTCGAGCCACAAGGCGCAACGGTCCTGGTGATGCTGGAGGAGTCCCATGCCTCCTTCCACACCTACCCCGAGCATGGCGCGCTGTTTCTCGACATCTTTACCTGCGGCACAACCTGCGACCCGGTCAAGGCATTCGACTACATCTGTTCGAACCTGGGCTGCGATGTACGGGCGATGAAGAT
This sequence comes from Pseudomonas protegens, assembly GCF_003363755.1. Taxonomy (GTDB): domain Bacteria; phylum Pseudomonadota; class Gammaproteobacteria; order Pseudomonadales; family Pseudomonadaceae; genus Aquipseudomonas; species Aquipseudomonas danubii. The sequence continues at coordinate 6,215,157 of NZ_CP031396.1, read as the reverse complement.
CGTTGAGCGGGGAGCGACGCAAGCATCCCCTCACCTGCCAGCCAGCCATGCAGCGCCGGTGGTACGGCACCAGGCAGAGTCGGTCGATCCCTAGGCTTTGTACGAAGAGCCTTGATACTCGGTGATGCTGCGTGGAAAACGGCCTCGTGCGCGAGTCCGATCGGAAGGCTCATTTACACCCCGTAAAGTCGAACGCGACCCCGGCCGTTCCTCGACCGTTTTCGCCTTGCCTGACCTTCGTCTTGAAACTTTTCGTACAGAGTCTAGCGAACGCCGGCCCGAGCTGAAGCCCCGGGCCTCATGCACCGCCGACAGGGGCTGCCGGCACCTGTGCCCGGTGTCTACTGGGGTTCTGTAAAAAAAATCAGACACTTCTGGCAACCAGAAAGCACCGCTCTAGCTCGCACCTCTCCCCGTGGGTGCAGGGCACCCGCCAGGGCACTGGAGCCGTTTACCCCCCTTACATTGGCGGACGGATTCTTGCAGTATTGATCCGCCCTGGGACAACGGCTCCATTGCTCTGCCCCAGCAGCGCCCGGTTCCCATAACCAATAACTACAACGAACTCGACAGCGAGATCACCCGGCGATGTACCCCCTGAGCCCGTTTCACGGATTCGACAGATCAGTTCCCGCGCCCCTGCACAGTGGCCGCGGTGGTGACGTCGACGCTCGGTTCTCGCTGCCCCGCTCACGCCCCGCCACGCCTCGTGAGGTTCATGAGGACCGCGCCGCCGTTATCGGCTTGTACTTGCTGGGCAGGTCCTGCCCATGAAGCTAATGGTCAACCTGCCCATGGCCCTGTGCCGCTCCCGTCTGCGCCACTCCTCACGTCCTCCGGATCGCTCGCCTGCGGCCTGATCGCGCGCCTCTGCGCGTAACGGCCCCAGAACTGATTTCTGCCCTTGCAACCGAGCCGCACACGGCGTTGTTGCAGGACCTGAAAACCTGCGCGCCCCAATGGCGCAAGCGAGAATCCTGATGAAATTTGCCGCCCTCGACGAAGCCCGTGACTTCCTGGCCGTCAACCCTGACATCGACATGATCGAGCTGTTCATCCTCGACGCCAACGGCGTGCCCCGAGGCAAGCTGCTGCACCGCGAAGAACTGCTGGCGGTGTATGAAAGCGGCCGGCCCCTGCCCAGCACCATCCTCGGCCTGACCCTCAACGGCGACGACGTGGAGAACTCCGGCCTGGTGTGGGACGTTGGTGATATCGACTGCCGCGCCTACCCGCTGGCCGGCAGCCTGGTGCGCCTGCCCTGGCGGCAGATTCCAACCGCGGCGGTGCAGGTCAGCATGCATCCGCAAGAGGGTATGCCCGCCAGCATCGCCGACCCGCGCCACCTGCTGATCAAGGTGATCGACAGCCTCAAGGCCGAGGGTTACCACCCGGTGATGGCCTGCGAGCTGGAGTTCTACCTGCTGGACGCCAAGCGTGACGGCAACGGCCGACCGCAACCGGCCCTGGACGCCGACGGCGGTCGTCCGCGCAGCACCCAGGTCTATGGCCTGCGCGAGCTGGAGCAGATCGAGCCGTTCCTCGCCGATCTCTATGCCGCCTGCAAACTGCAAGGCATTCCGGCACGCACGGCGATCTCCGAGTACGCCCCGGGCCAAGTGGAAATCACCCTGGAACACGGCGATGCCCTGCAGGCCATGGACCAGGCGGTGCGCTACAAGCGCCTGGTCAAGGCCGTGGCCCACAAGCACGGGATGCAGGCCACCTTCATGGCCAAGCCGTTCGATCACCTGGCCGGCACCGGCATGCACATGCACGTGAGCATTGCCGATGCGGCGGGCCGTAACCTGTTCGCCTCCGAGGACCCGGCCGGCACCCCGCTGCTGCGTCAGGCCGTGGGCGGGATGCTCGCTTCCCTGCTGGAATCGCTGCTGCTGTTCTGCCCCAACGCCAACTCCTACCGGCGCTTCCAGGCCAACAGCTACGCGCCCCTGGCGCCGACCTGGGGCGTCGACAACCGCACCGTGAGCCTGCGGGTGCCCGGCGGTCCGGCCAACAGTCGGCACATCGAACACCGCATCTGCGGCGCCGACGCCAACCCTTATCTCGCGGCGGCGGCGATCCTCGCCGGCGTCCATCGTGGCCTGCGCGAACAGCTCGATCCGGGCGATCCGGTGCAGGGCAATGGCTACGCCCAGGCCACCGAGCTGCTGCCCACCGACTGGCTGACCTCGCTGATCGCCCTGGAGCAATCGGCCTGGGCCCGGGATGCCCTGGGCCATGAGTTCCTCGGCGTGTACCTGGCGGTCAAGCGTGCCGAATACCGCCAGTTCATGGCCGAAGTCGGCGAGCAGGACTGGCGCTGGTACCTGACCCAGGCCTGAGCCCCAGTAACGATCTGCGGTGCTGGACTCATGGGCAAGGCGGCCTGAAACCGCTTTGCCGGACCTGAGCTGCGCCCGGCAGATCATCGACAGTTGCTGAAGCGCTGGCCGCTGCCCCCACGCAGCCGCCGGTTGTTTTTTCCACGAGGATTTTTCAATGACAGCCGCCTTCGATCCGCGGACCCCGGCAGCCGAGCGCTGCCCCAGCTACTACAGCGCCACCCTGAATCAGGAAACCCATTACCCGACCCTGCAAGGCAGCCATCAGGTGGATGTGGTGATCATCGGCGGCGGCTTCACCGGCGTCGCCAGCGCGGTGGAATTGGCCGAACGCGGCCTGAAAGTCGCCATCGTCGAAAGCCACAAGATCGGCTGGGGCGCCACCGGGCGCAACGGTGGCCAGGTCACCGGCAGCCTTTCCGGCGATGCGGCCATGCGCAAGCAGATGCGCCGCGAACTGGGCGACGAGGTCGACGATTTCATCTGGAACCTGCGTTGGCGCGGACACCGGATCATCCAGCAACGGGTGGAGAAATACGCCATCGCCTGCGACCTCAAGCACGGCCACCTGCACGCGGCCTACAAGCCTAGCCACCTGCCCGGCCTGCGCGCCGACTACGAAGAAGCGCTGCGCCGCGGCATGGGCGACGAAGTCAGCCTGCTGGACCGGACCCAGGTGCGCGGCCTGCTGGAAAGCGACCTCTATCACGGCGCGATCAAGAACACCCGCAACCTGCACCTGCACCCGCTGAACCTGTGCATCGGCGAAGCCCGGGCCGCCGAAAGCCTGGGGGCGCTGATTTTCGAGCACAGCGAAGTGCTGCAGATCGTCCACGGCGAACACCCGGCAGTGATCACCGCCCAAGGCCGAATCAACGCCAAGCAAGTGCTGCTGGCCGGCGACGTCTACCACAAGCTGGAGCCGAAGAAGCTCAAGGGCAAGATCTTCCCGGCCATGGGCGGCATCGTCACCACCGAGCCGTTGGGCGACCTGGCCAAGCGCCTGAACCCCGAAGACCTGGCGGTCTACGACTGCCGCTTCGTCCTCGACTACTACCGCATGACCGCCGACGGCCGCCTGCTGTTCGGCGGCGGCGCCAACTACAGCGGCAAGGACTCGCGGGACATCGCCGGCGAACTGCGCCCGTGCATCGAACGCACCTTCCCGGCGCTCAAGGGCGTGGGGATCGACTTCCAGTGGAGTTGCGCCATGGGCATCGTGATCAACCGCATCCCGCAACTGGGCAAGCTCTCGAACAACGTCTGGTACTGCCAGGGCTACTCCGGTCACGGCGTGGCCACCAGCCACATTATGGGCGAGATCATGGCCGAAGCCCTGACCGGCCACCTCGGCCACTACGACACCTTCGCCGCCTGCCGACACATCCGCGTGCCCTTTGGCGACCAGTTGGGCAACCCGATGCTGGCGGCGGGCATGTGGTACTACCAGATGCTGGAGAAACTGCTCTGAGGGTTCGGTCAATAGGCCTCCCTCTGGTCATTGTCACTGGCCGCAACTACCCAAAGCCCAACCGATTCCGTACCATCGCGCCGCTCACGAGCGGCGCCAGGGAAGGCCATGTACAGACACTCATGCCTCCCTCCTTGCCTGCGCCTTGTCCAAAGTCACTTTCAGGGTTCCCCATGTTCCGCGTACTCAAGGCTTCGTCCTTGCTGCTGGCCACCAGCATAATTTCTGGCTGCATCAGCCAACCCGCCGCCATCGTCAGCGCCCCTCTGCAACCCGCAGCCAACGAACCCACGACCTATCTGGTGGGCGCTATTGGCCCGCAGTACCTGGGCGGCGGCGGTGCCGCCACCAACCTGCGCCTGCTGATTCGCAAGCGCGGCTCAATCAATGGCGCCGCGGCACTCTGGGAGGGCGACCCACGGCCAACGCCTGAGGACATCCATGAACCCCGCGCAGCCGGCAGTGTATTTGTCATGCCGCTCAAACCGGGTGATTACGAGTTCTACAACTTCCAGTTCTGGTCCATGGTCTACACCCCGGGGCTCGGCTCACGCCTGCAATCCCAGGAAGCGCGCGAAGAGTTCGTACTGCCGCTGCGCCTGGAGGCGGGCAAGGCGTATTACATCGGCGAGTTTCGCTCGGTCTGCAGCCAAGTGACCCAGTGCTTCTTTGCCTGGAGCAATCAGATGCCCCGTGACGCCGTGATTGCCCAGCGCCAGGTGCCGGGGCTGCCGGACCTGCAATGGATGCCGCTGGATCTGGACAAGGCCAAGCCCTTCATCCTTCCCGTCGACAAGCAAACCAGCCCAGCCAACGCCACTGCGGAGATTCATCCATGAAATCCTGCCTGACCCTTTGCGCCCTCCTGCTGCTCGCGGGCTGCACGGCAACCGACACCTTGCCGGACCGTCCGCTGACGGATGGCCAAGCCTATTTGATGCCCCTGCATGTGATGGTCGATGACCCATTGCGCGCCGCTGAGTTACGTAACGCCTTGCGTGCCACCGGGGTGTTCGCAGATGTCCAGACCGGCGCCGGACAAGCTGGCGACTACAGCGCCCGCATTCAGTTCAAGTCCGAGCGGGACATGCCGCCAATGCCGTTGATCTTCCTCAGTGCCGCCACTCTGTTCCTGATGCCGCTCTCCAATGGCATCGACACCCACACCGACATCAGCCTGCTGCACGAGGGCAAGCTCCTCAAGCGCTACAGCTATCGCAACCTGACGCATAAATACACCTGGTTGCTGGATCAAGGCGGTGAAATGCAAGAACAGAATATCCAGCGCATCGCCCGCGCCTTTGCTGGCGATCTGCGTCAGGATCAACTGTTGCCAACCGCGAGTCAGGCCCAATGAACCCCATAGGTTTGACCACCCTGCTGTGCAGCGCACTGATCATCACCGGTTGTGGCACCCGAATGGCACCGCTGGACTACCGCAGTCAACATCCCTATGTACCGCTGACCCTGGACCTGGGCCCGGTGAAAAGTCGCTTCGACGAACAGGAGCAACGGGAAACCATCGCCGCCCTGCGTCAAACCGGAGCCTTCTCCTTTCTCGATGGTGGCTACAGCCGCAGCGGCTACCGCCTGCTGATCAGCGAGCCAGGCGGCAAGAGCGCGGGGTTGCTTGGCGCGTTGAATGCCATCACCCTGCTGACCTTCCCCATGCCCTACTCCTACCAGAGCAACTTGCGCGGCAGCCTGCTCAAGGACGGCCAACTGCTCAAGACCTACGACTACCGTCGTGAAGGCTATAGCGTAGCGGCCTGGTATGTTCCGCCGGTGCAGGTCGAAAGCCGCAGACAGATGCTCGATGAACTGCTGCATGACTTGGAAAAGGACCGTTTGATTCCTCAGGAGAACCCACGCTGATGACTGCCAGCCTGTACCGGGGCGGCTGCCTGTGCGGGCAGATTCGCTTCGAGGCCCGAGGGCCTGCCGCCAATCCCCACACCTGCTCGTGCAAACTGTGCCAGCGCCACAGCGGCGCCCTGACCCGGGCCTGGGTCGAGTTCCCCAGCACCCAGGTGACCTGGACCGGCCCCGCCGGCGCTCCGGCGACCTTCAGGTCTTCGGACTATTCGAGCCGGGCCTTCTGCCGGGCCTGCGGCAGCTCCCTGGGGGCCATCGATGATCAACCGACCATTGCCTTGCTCCTGGGCTGCTTCGACGACAACCGCGGCCCGGCGCTGATGCCGCACAGCCATTCGTTCAGCGACCGCTGGCCCGAGGGCTGGCAGCCCGCGCCGACAACGCAGGATAAAGGTGGACAGCATGAGTGAAGCACCGTCGCACTGCTGCGCGCCCCTCGCCTCGAACGTCTGGACCTGGTACGGCCAGGACGAATACCGAAGGATCATCCTGTTGGGGGAGCTGGGCCCGGCCCTGGAGTTCCTGGCCTCGGAGGCCGACCGCCAGCGCACGGAGGTCGGCTGCTGCGCCGAGTGTGGCCTGTGGTCCAACCACCTGGATTATCTCGAGGGCTTCGTGAAGCACTTTCCGGCGTACCTGGCGCCCACTCTGCACCCGCGCCTGCAAGCCCTATTGAGCGGCTGTGAAGCGCTGTGCCGAGAGGCCTACGGGGTAACGCTGGAGGACAACGGCTTCAAACACCCGCAATGGCTGCCCCTGCGCCAGGAAGCGCGTGAGTTGCTGGGCATGCTGGGTTGGCAGGACGTGCGCGAGCATATGCCCGAGCTGATTGAAGAATGCCGGGCGAGCTTGAGGAAATGGCCGGATTGAAGGGCGGGTGGCCGCGCTTGGCTGGCGCGGTTGTTCGCTGGCAAGCCAGCTCCTACGGCCGGGGGTGATGGAGTAGGAGCCGGCTTGCCGGCGAAGGCGTCGGCTCAGGCGGGACTGCGGGGCAAGGCGCGTTTGTGAGCGGTGCGCCGGTAGGCGCTTTCAATCAGTTGGCGCACGCTATCGGGCACCGGTTGGCCCATCAGGTAGGCATCGATTTCTTCGTAGCTGCAACCGTAAGCCGTTTCGTCCAGCTTGCCCGGAGCCAGTTCCTCCAGGTCCGCGGTGGGCGCCTTGTGCACCAGATGGCCTGGCGCGCCGAGGGCATCGGCCAGCAGCCGCACCTGGGTCTTGGTCAGGCCCGACAACGGGGCCAGGTCGCAGGCGCCGTCGCCGTACTTGGTGAAGAAGCCCATCAGGGCCTCGGCAGCGTGGTCGGTGCCCACCACCAGGCCATTGCTGAAGTTGGCCACGGCGTACTGCGCGATCATCCGCGCCCGGGCCTTGACGTTGCCCTTGGCAAAGTCCGTGAGGGCCGCTGAAGGCTGCAAGCCGTCGATCCGCACCTGGCTCATCAGGCCGTCGACGCTGTCGGCAATGTTGCAGGTACTGACGGCATCGGCACCGATGAAGTCCAGGGACGCCTGGGCATCGCTTTCGTCCGCCTGGTTCTTGTAGGGCAGGCGCATGGCGATGAAGCGGACCTCATGCCCTGCCCCGCGCAGTTGCTCCACCGCCAGCTGGCACAGGCGGCCGGCGGTCAGGGAGTCCACCCCGCCGCTGATGCCCAGCACCAGGGTGCCGCACCCGGACTCGCGCAGCACCTGCTGGATAAAGTCCACGCGCCGGGCGATCTCGGCGGCCTCGCCACCGCGCACCAGTTGCCGGTCGACGCCCAGTTCCCGGGCGATACGTTCTTGGGTTGGGTTGCTCATGTCAGGCCTCCAGGGGCGAGTGGGCAAGATCGACGTTGAACACCTGGGCGGCGTAGCGCAGGAACGACGGGTCTTCACAAACGTTCTTGATCGGGTCGTCGGAGAACTTCACCACCGGTTCACCATGCACCCGCACCAGTTTCATCACGATGCTCAGTGGCTCCACGCCTTCGACGTCGCAGGCCAGGCTGGTGCCCATGCCAAACCCGAACCTGGCCTGGCCACGCACGTGGCGCAGGATCGGCAGGCATTTCTCGAAGTTCAGGCCATCGGAGAACATCAGGTCCTTGGTCCGTGGGTCGATGCCCAGTTCGCGGTAGCGGGCCAGGACCTTGTCGGCCCAGAGCAACGGGTCCCCGGAATCCTGGCGCAGGCCGTCGTAGAGCTTGGCGAAGTACAGGTCGAAGTCCTTGAGGAAAAAGTCGGTGCTGATGCAGTCGGTCAGGGCGATGCCCAGGCGTCCGCGATACTCGTGCACCCAATTCTCCAGGGCGGCGTTCTGGCTCTCCCGCAACCGCCCCAGTTGCTGGTGCACCATCAGCCACTGGTGGGCCATGGTACCGATCAGCGGCAGGTCGAACTCGTAGGCCAGGTGGGCATTGCTGGTGCCGACGAAGACCCCGGGAAAGTCGCTGCGCATGATCTTCACCACTTCGCGCTGGGCCTTGAACGACAGGCGCCGGCGGGTGGAAAAATCCGAAACGCGGAACTCGGCAAGCTCGTCGCGGCTGGCGTTTTTCTCCAGCCATTCAAACTTCTGGTAGAGCCGGCGAGTGACATCCTCAAGCTCCACCTCGGGGTAATTATCGCGGTTGCGCAACTCGCTGACCATGGCCAGCACCGGCTGCTCGAACATGATGCAGTGCAGCATCGGACCACGGACGCGGATGCTCAGTTGGCCGTCGACCGCCGCCACGTGGATGTAGCGCAGGTTGAAGCGGAACAGGCCGAGGAACTGTTCGAAGTCCGGGGTCAGGTACTCACGAAAGCGCTTGTTGAACAAAAAGCGCTGTTCGCCTTCGCGCATCTGCAGGCCGGCGAGCTTTTCCAGTTCCTGGCGGATCTCGGGGATCAGGTGCACCAGGGACTCTTTGGAGCGGACGATGAACTGATATTCCACATCGACATTGGGGTGCTGGTGCAGCACCGCCTGCATCATGGTGAAGGTGTAGTAGTCGGTGTCCAGCAGGCTCTGAATCACGCCGTTGTTACGGTCGAATGCACTTTCCATGATGACTCCTCAGGCCTTGGCCAGTCTGGCGGTTGCTTCGCGGGTCGCGGCCACCGCGATGCCCGCTCGTTGCATGTCGTCGATCGCCTGGGTAGCACCCTCGGCGCTGATGGCGCGACAGGCCGGCAGGTGAATGATCACCTTGAAGCCGGCGGCGGCCAGTTGCAGGGCGGTGGTCTTGACGCAGAAATCCAGGGCCAGGCCGCCGACGATGACTTGTTGCACGCCCTGGCTGTTGAGGTACTCGATGACCCCGGTGGACAGCTTGCCGTGCAGGTCGTGATAGCAGGCGCCATAGGGATGCAGGTCCGGCTCCACGCCCTTCCACACGAAGTAGTCGTAGTCGTACGGCGTGGGCAACTCGTCCAGCAGGGTGAAGCCTGCGGTGCCCGGTACGCAGTGGCTGACCCAGGTCAGGTCGGCGTGTTCCAGGCCGGTGGGCTGGAGCATCTGTGCGTGCTCGGCCACCACCCAGGGAGCCTGGGGGCTGTGGGCGTCCTTGCTGCCGATGCGCAGGCTGGCCAGGGTCGCCATGAAATTCAGCTCGCCGCCGATGCGATCGCCTTCGGCCACGGGCAACTCGTTCGGGCACAGCGGGGTAAAGCTCTTTTGTGCATCGACATCGAAGGAAGCGGTCTTCATCGTTTGGCTGTTCATGCTGGGTCTCTCCTCTGCATGGAGCACAAAGTACATGTCATGTACTTTCATGGCAAGCCCCTATGGATTTTATTTTTATCAGTCGATCTTCAACCAATCTGCACTAGCAAGGTGAAAAAGGAGATTCTCCGCCGACAAAAGCAATGCCAAGGTACACGTCATGTACCAAACGAGGAAAAGCAGATGTTTGAACTGGCCCTCTATGGCGGCGCCTTCAACCCGCCCCACGCCGGACACGCCCAGGTGATGCTGGAAGCCGCTCGCCACGCCCGCCGGGTACTGGTAGTCCCGAGCTTTCGCCACCCGGATGGCAAGCGCATGGCCGATTTCGAGCAACGGGCCAACTGGTTGCAGGCGATCACCACGCACTTGCAGCCCGAGTGCCAGGCCGAGTTGGCGGTCAGCCGCCTGGAGCGGCAGCTGGCCCTGGTCGATCCGGGTCCGGTCTACAGCTTCACTCTGCTGCAACGCCTGGCCGACGACCTGGCCCTGGACGGCAAGCGCATCGCCCTGGTGGTGGGTGAAGACGTGGCGCGGCAGTTGCCCAGGTTCCATCGCGGCGAAGAATTGCTGCAACGCTTTTCCATCCTCTGCATAGAGGAACAGCCCGGGGTGCGCAGCAGCGTATTGCGCCAGTACCTGGCCCGCGGCGAAACACCACCCAGCCAATGGCTGGCACCGGGCATGAATCCGCTAAACTACGGCCTCTACGCCGTCCACGGAAGTTGATATGCACGATCGCACCACCCTCCCCAGCGCCTACCTGCACACCATCGACCTGTGCCTGCTGCGCTACAACCGCGAGCGCTGCGAGCTGGAAATCCTCCTTCACCAGCGGGACAGCGAGCCATTTGCCGGACACTGGGCGCTGCCGGGCATCGTGGTCAACGGCGATGTCGAGGACCGCAGCCTGAATGACGCAGTGGAACGCCTGCGCCGTTCGAGCAAGGTCGACATGCCCCTGGCCTGGCTGGAACAGGTGGGCACCGTGGGCGACGCCTTCCGCGACCCGCGCTGCTGGTCGTCCTCGACCTTCTACCTGGGGATCGTCAGCGACCCGGTGCAGCCGGGCCCGCAGCAGGGTTTCTTCGCCCTCGGCGAGGTGGCCAGCGGCGCCTTCAAGTTGCCGTTCGACCACAACAGCCTGGTGGCCCAGACCAGGGAGCGGCTGTTTTCCAAATCCCTGTACAGCAGCCTGCCGCTGATGTTTCTCGGCCAGGAGTTCAGCGCCCCCGAGGCGGTGAGCATCTTCTCCCTGGTGCTGCAACGGCCGGTGCTCAAGACCAGCATCCGCCAGCGCCTGCTGAAGATGAGCGAAGCCGGCTACCTGCAGGAAACCGGGCGCAAGAAAAGCGGCGATGGCGGCCGCCCGCAAGCCACGGTGGAAAGCCTCAAGCCCACCGAGCTGTACCTGTTCGATCGTTGTTTCCTGGAGTAATAGCGCCCATGAGTTCCACCCCCGACAACCAATGCCTGCTGCAAACCCCCTACTTCAAGGTGGTCCGCGAAAACGGCTACTTCATCATCAAGGAAGCCCAGGCGGTCAACGGCGTGGTGGCCGTGCCGACCCTGGCCGATGGCCGGCTGATGCTGGTCGAGCTCAAGCGCCGGGCCATTGGCGGCCAGTCCATCGAGTTTCCCCGGGGCGCCATCGATGCCGGGGAAAGCGCCTGTGACGCCGCGGTCCGGGAGCTGCTGGAAGAAACCGGCCGGCAGGCTTCGTCCGTGCGCCAGCTGGGCTTGCTGCACAGCAATACCTCACTGATCGCCAGCGCGGTGGCGGTGTGTCAGGTACAGGTCACCGAGCAGCAGAGCGCCGCCACCGACGGCGAGGTGGACCATGTGCTGTGGGTCAGCCGCCAGGAGCTGCTGGCCATGATCGCCGCCGGCCGGATCACCGACGCTCATACCTTGTCCGCAGCGATGATGCTGCTGGCCGCCGAATCGGCCTGACGCCCCCATTTTTCCAGGGCGAAATCGACGAAGCTGCGCAGCTTGGGCAGGCGGTAGCGGTCCTGGGCATACAGCAGGTGCATGGTCCGAAACGGCAACTGATAGTCCTGCAGCACCGGCACCAGCCGGCCCTGCTGCAGGTCCTCCTCCACCAGCGCATCGGGCATCATCACCAGCCCCAGCCCACCCCGCGCCGCCCGGTGCAACCCGGACGAAGTGTTGGTCAGCAACGAGCCGGACACCGGAATCAGCACATCCCCCTCGGGCCCGCGCAATGGCCATTGCGTGGCGGTGGAACTCCACTCGTCACCGGCCGGGTAGGCAAATGCCAGGCAGTTGTGCTGCTGCAGATCCTCGGGAACCTGCGGGGTGCCGCAACGCTCCAGGTACTCCGGAGCGGCGCAGATGGTCAGGGTGTAATCCTGCAGCGGCCGGGCAATCAGCGCTGAGTTGTCCAGGTTGCCCAGACGCACGGCCACATCGAAGGCGCCGTCGCTCAAGTCGAAACGCTGATTGGCCAGGGTCAGTTCCACCTTGACCTGAGGACAGCGCTCCCGGAACTCGCTCAGGGCCGGAGCCAGGCGCTCGGTGCCGAAGGTCAGCGGCGCGGTGATGCGCAAGGTGCCGGAGGGCTCGCCTTGAGCCTGCTCCGCCAGGCGCTCGGAGTCCGCTACCAGGCCCAGTACCGCCAGACAACGCTGGTAGTACTCGGTGCCGAATTCGGTAAGGCGCTGGCGTCGCGTCGTGCGGTTGAGCAGGCGCACTCCAAGGCGCTGCTCCAGGGCCCGCAAGTGATTGCCCACCATGGTGGTGGACATTGCGCATTCCCGGGCGGCGGCCGTCATGTTTCCCGCCTCCACCACCTTGACGTACACCGACATTGCCTGGAACAGATCCATTATCAACCCTGACTTCAAGATGATTAAAGAAATGGCGAGTTTATCTAGCCTGAATGGCTAACGATACTGGCAGCACACCCCCTGAGATGGAGTCGCCCGCCATGACCGCCGCCTGCCTGATGAGCACCTACCAGCCCCTCGCCCTGAGCTTCTGCAAGGGCCTGGGCAGCCGCCTCTGGGACCAGACCGGGCGTGAGTACCTGGACGCCATCGCCGGAGTCGCGGTGACCGCTGTCGGCCACTCTCATCCACGCCTGGTCAGCGCCATCCGCGAACAGGCCGGCCTGCTGCTGCACAGTTCCAACCTCTATGACATCCACTGGCAGCAGCAACTGGCCGCCAAACTGACCCAGCTGAGTGGCATGGAGCGGGTGTTCTTCAACAATTCCGGGGCCGAAGCCAATGAAACCGCCCTCAAGCTGGCGCGCCTGCACGCCTGGCACAAAGGCATCGAGCAGCCCCTGGTGGTGGTCATGGAAAACGCCTTTCATGGCCGGACCCTGGCCACCCTGGCCGCCAGCGACGGCCCGGCAGTGCGCCTGGGCTACGGCCAGTTGCCGGACGGTTTTCTCAAGGTGCCGTTCGGCGATCTGACCGCCCTGGAATCGGTCGTTGCCAAGCACGGTCCGCGCATCAGCGCGGTGCTGATGGAGCCGATCCAGGGTGAAAGCGGCATCCAGCTGGCTGCGCCCGGCTACCTCAAGGCCGTGCGTGAGCTGTGCACCCGGCGCAACTGGCTGCTGATGCTCGACGAGATCCAGAGCGGCATCGGCCGCACCGGGCGCTGGTTCGCCTGCCAGCACGAAGGCGTGGTACCGGACGTGATGACCCTGGCCAAGGGCCTGGGCAATGGCATTCCCATCGGTGCCTGCCTGGCCCGGGGCAAGGCCGCCGAACTGTTCACCCCAGGCAGCCATGGCAGTACCTTCGGCGGCAATCCCCTGGCCTGCCGGGCGGCCTGCACCGTGCTGGACATCATCGAGGAACAGCAGTTGCTGACTAACGCCGAGCAACGCGGCGCCCAGTTGCTAGGTCGGTTGCGGGAGGAACTGGCGGGACATCCGGCGGTACGGGAGATTCGCGGGCTGGGGCTGATGGTGGGTATCGAGCTGGTACAGCCGGCCCAGCAGTTGGTGCAGATCGCTGCCCGTGATCATGGCCTGCTGATCAATGTCACCCGGGGCACGACCATCCGCCTGCTGCCCCCCTTGGTGATCGATGCCGCAGAAGTGGAGATGATCGTCGACGGGCTGCGCCAGACCCTCGAGGCGCTGTCATCGCGCCAGGGCTGACGCGATGACGCTGGGCAAGTTCCGGGGCGCGCAGCGCCTGCCCCGGCTAGCCGGCTATGCATTTCAGTCGTCCAGCGGCTTGGGCGCCGCCGCCGGCTTGGCCGCCTTGCCGGCCTTGGCACTGGCCGGTTTGGTTTCCGGCTCGGGAGCCGGAGCTGGAGCCGCGGCCTGTTTCTCCGACGCCGGCAACTGGTCGACCGCGCTGAAGACTTCCTTGAGCTCGATGCTCCCGGAGTGCTCGAGCTTTTTCTCGCCGTCCTTGCCCACCAGGATCACCTTGGTCTGGGCCCCCGCCCCCAGCTTGAGGCTGCGGATCAGGGCCATGGTGGATTGCGGGTCGATGTCCTTGCCATCGCGCTGGCCGATGGTGTTGATCACCGTATACAGGACCATGTTGCGTTCGTTGAAGGCTTGACGGGTCGCCGGCTCATCCAGGGACTTCTTCAGGCTCACCAGGGTCGGGTCCACGGTGCTGGGGGCGATCACGATCAATGGCCGTGACTTGCCCAGGTCCTGAGCCAATGGGCCGTCGTTGTCGGCCGCCAGGACCGGGCCGGCGACAGCGAGCAGAGTAGCGAGGGTCAATGACCGAATGAACATGCGTCTCTCCTTATGTTTTCCACGCAGTAATGATTGCGCATTGCAGGAAAAGGTCCAGGCCGGGACTCAAAATCTGACATTTTTTTGCCCGGCCGGCCGGGCCTGTGCCTCGTGGTCTATAGGCGGCGGGAAACAAGGGCTACAGGGTTGGCAGCGATCATCGAAGTGCATTCCACGGTAAGGTTTTGTTGCATATAAGCGGGCTGTACGGAGTATCGGAACAGCGGTTGCGCCGAAACTTTCATGCCCTCCTCCGGCAGCAGAATATGCCGTCTTTCATACCACCGTCCCTGACCCGCTCGTACATCAAGCGTATTGAACGGCCGCATTTTAAAGTTGCTTGCAAAGTGCCATTTTGCAAACGCCAGAAAACAGGCACAACGGTTCGCTGACCTTTAACCACCCTTTCTATATGGGGGCTTTCGATCTTTCAGCATCTCGCTGAACTCACCCAGCAATGCAAAGGGAACAACGCATCGAGGCACAGACTGATATCAGCCGAAAGTTGCAACTCGCTCTGCAGTTCAATGCACAGAACAATGATCTGGAACAAATAACGCAATGAACGCCGACTTGTTCTTCCATTGCCGACCGAACTATAGTGCGGCGCGGCACGGACAGCCCGTTACACCACCCTTATTGCGCGGCAACTCGTTATATTCCTGAACGTTATCCAACGGCGGTTTTTTCGAATGAGCGTCCGACCCCGATGATCCCTCTCCTCGTCTGCGATGACTCGAGCATGGCCCGCAAGCAGGTGCTGCGGACCTTGCCCAGCGAGTGGCGGGTGTCCGTGACCCAGGCCTGCAACGGCCGCGAAGGCCTGGAAGCCCTGCGCCGGGGGCTGGGCAAGGTGGCGTTGCTGGACCTGACCATGCCGGTGATGGACGGCTACCAGGTCTTGAGTGCGGTACAGGAAGAAGGCATCGACGCACAGATCATCGTCATCTCCGGCGACGTCCAGGAAGAAGCGGTCCGTCGCACCCGCGAACTGGGGGCCCGGGCCTTCCTGAAGAAGCCCTTCGATCCCCAGCAGTTGCGTGCACTGCTCAACGAACTGCAACTGCTGGACAGCCCTGGCGCATCACCCGTCGCCCCCCTGTCGCCGCCCCCCCTGGTGACCTTTCGCGACGCGTTCCGGGAAACCGTCAACGTCTCCATGGGCTACGCCGCGGCGCTGATCGCCAAGGTCCTGGACGTGTTCGTGCACCTGCCGATCCCTCACGTCAATGTGCTGGAGGCCGGCGAACTGCAGATGCTCCTGGCCGATGCCAATCGCGCCCGGCAACTGACTGCCATCTGCCAAAGCTATATCGGCAGCGGCATTGCCGGCGAAGCGCTGCTGATGTTCTACGACTCGGAAGTGGCCGACATCGCCCAACTGATGGAACAGGGCACCGATCCCTATCAGGAAATGGAAGTGCTGATCGACCTGTCCAGCGTGTTGATCGGTGCCTGCTTGAGCAGCATTGCCGAGCAGCTGGATGTGTTCTTTTCCGTGGGTCATCCCCAGGTGCTCGGCGAACACACCACCATCGATGAATTGATCGTGCTCAACCAGCAACGCTGGAACAGGACCCAAGCGGTGGAGATCAGCTACAGCCTGGAAGAACAGAACATCCACTTCGACCTGTTGCTGCTGTTCACCGAGAGCTCCATGGCCTTGCTGGAACAGAAGCTCGCCTACCTGATGAATTGAGCCATGCCCAAACGAATGGATTTCAGTGAACTGCACTGGCTGCTGGCGGTAGTCCAGAGCATCGATGTGGGGATCGTGGTGCTCGATCTGGAGTGCCGGGTCCAGGTGTGGAACAGCTTCATGGAGAACCGCTCCGGCGTGCCGTCCAAGCAGGCCATAGACCAGTCCTTTTTCGAGCTGTTCCCCGAGGTCGAGCGACCCTGGTTCACCCGCAAGGTCGGGCGTGTGGTGGCCCTGGGCACGCCGGCCTTCACCATCTGGAAGCAGCGGCCATACCTGGTGCATTTCAACAACTACCAGCCGATCACTGGCCAGGGCGAGTTCATGTACCAGAACACCACGCTGCTGCCGCTGCGTTCGTCCAACAGCGAGATCCATCACGTCTGCCTGGTGATCTACGACCTCACCGACGTGGCGATCAACAGCCTGGCGTTGCAGAAGGCCAACCAGCAGTTGCAGCACCTGTCACGCGTCGACCACCTGACCCAGCTGTTCAACCGTGGCCACTGGGAACAGCGCCTGGCGTTCGAATACAGCCGCCACGGCAACGCCATTGCCCTGCTGATGCTGGACATCGACCACTTCAAGTCGATCAACGATCGCTACGGGCACCAGGCCGGCGATGCAGTGATCAAACGCGTGTCGCAACTGATCCACGAGCATGTGCGCGACAGCGATGTGGCCGGGCGCTATGGCGGCGAAGAGTTCGCCATCCTCCTGCCCCACACCGATCTGGCCGGTGCCCACACCCTGGCCGAGCGCCTGCGCCAGTCGGTGGAAGCACAACAGGTGATCCACAACGGCCAAACCATCGCCTTCACCATCAGCCTGGGCATCGCCTGCCTCGACCGTCCGGCCCGGGACCACCGTTGCCTGATCGAATGGGCCGACCAGGCGCTGTACGCCTCCAAGCACGCCGGGCGCAATCGGGTCAGCACCTACGCGCCTTGAACAGCAGGACTCGGGCGCCTTGAACAAGGGCACTCAGGCCCCTTGAAAAAAAGCCGCCGCCAAGGGATAAACTGCGCGCTTTTCCGGTCCATCCCCCGGTCTGCTACGCCTTTTCCAGCGCCACAAGGAGTCCTGCGCGCATGTCCCAGTCGAATTCGAACCTGTCCCCGCAACAGCAATGGCAGCAAGCCGTGCTGACCTATGCCCGCGACATCAACCACTATGTCGAAACCGGCACCCGCGAGGGCTGGAAGGGCTTGAAGGAACCGAACATGCCCGACACCGAGCACCTGTTGCAGGACTGGCAAGCGGCCCTGGAAGCGAGCAATCAGGCCCCCCATGATGAGGCCGCGCGCCAGGCGTTCCGCCAGGACTGGCCACCGGCACACTTCCCACTGACGCCACGCCTGGAAAGCCAGGGGCGGATGATTCCGACCCTGGCCCTGTTGCCGGACGGTAGCCTGCTGGCACGCATCGGCGCGCCCTACGAGGCCGGCTTCGTGGTGCATATCGACGATGCGCGGATCCAGACCCTGGCGCAGGTGGAGTGCTTCGGCATGTGCCCGCAGCGGCGTTATTTCGCCTGGGGCCGGGCCGACGGCAT
This sequence comes from Pseudomonas protegens, assembly GCF_003363755.1. GTDB lineage: Bacteria > Pseudomonadota > Gammaproteobacteria > Pseudomonadales > Pseudomonadaceae > Aquipseudomonas > Aquipseudomonas danubii. Next base: position 6,197,778 of record NZ_CP031396.1, on the reverse strand, counting down.
CCAGGTCACTGACGGCTGGAATGGGCCTCAGGTGGCCAGCTTTCCCTGGCCCGCCCCTCACACCGGCCTGCCGGCAGGTCTGGAGCTTGAAGACAACGGACGCCCCTCTGCCACCAGCCTGATCCCTTTCCCTGACGGGCGCCGGGTGCTGCTGGTGAGTGCCGACGGCATCTTCGTCCTGGCTGCCGATGGTGCCACCCGCCTGCTGCGCAGCCTTGAGGACATCCAGCAGGACCTGGCCGACGGCGTCGCCGCCGAAGACCTGAGCATCGGCCTGAGCATGGAACATGGCGCGGTGTCGCCCGATGGCCAGTGGATCGCCATCGGCGAGCAAAGCGGGATGCACCTGGTGTTCGATGCGAGGTTGCAACAGGTCGCGCAGATCGGCCCCGCCAGCGAGTACCCGCACTTCGCTCACTTCAACCAGCGCGGCGACCGCCTGCTGCTCAATGCCTGCCACTTCTATGGCGGCGCCAGCGTGGGGGTGGCGGTAGCCGACCTGCCGGGGCTCTCCACCGACTTCTACAGCGACGACCCGCGCACCCCGGTGCTGCAAGAAGGCGCCCGGGTGTATGCCGCGGCTTCACGGGGCGACGAGTTCATCATCGGCGACGCCTACGGTTACCTGCGGGCCATCAGTGAAACCGGCGAAGAACGCTGGCAGCACTACATCGGCTCGACCCTCACCGCCATGGACATCAGCGTCGACGGCAAGACCCTGGTGGCCGCGACCTATGCCGGGATCATCGTCCAGATCGCCCTGGATAGCGGACGACCGGACTGGCAGATCGGCACCGGCGAGCACCATGAGCTGCGGCGCTGGCTGTTCTGGAAGGACTTCGCCAAGCCGCTGCTGTGGTGAGTGGGTTTTAAACCGGCGGGCGCGAGAAACTCACCTGCAGTTGCAGGTGATCCGGATCATCGATCGCCCGCAGGTACTCCTCGACACTGACCTCGCCAGCACTGGAGCGCGCCCCCGAGACCGGCACATGGCCGGCCAGCAGCTTGTGCACCAGGGCCACCGCAGCGCAGCTGGGGATTTCCGGGCCGTGATCGTGGGTGGCGGTCAACTGCGCGTACATCGACAGCGGCTGACCGTCCTGGCCCAGGCCATGCACGTCCACGTACAGGGCACTGAGGCCGTCGCCGAAACCTTCAAACCAAGTGCCGCAACGATGCAGACGCGCAGCCCAGGGCGCCGGGTCGGCGATCAGCCCGAGCTTCACCGCCTGGGCCAGCAGGGCGTTGGCCAGCCCGGCGACCTTCAGCCCGGCACCCGCCTTGAAGCTCAAGGTGTGGGCGCCATAACGCTCGGCGAACAGGTCCAGGTCCGGTACATCGACATTGGCCACCAGCCGCGTGCCCAGCCTGGGCAGCTTGCGCAAGGTCAGGCCCTGCCAGCCGATCACCGGGAGCGACTGGCCGTCCTTGAGTTGCAGGATCGGCCGGCCGGCGTAGGCCAGTACACCCTGGATGGTGGACAGGCCGGGCATTTTCGCCGAGGAGGAAATACCGTGCTCGATCCGATCGATGCGGGAGAAACGCTCACGGTGCTCATCGATGATCGCCGTCGACAGGGTCGGCACCGAACTGCACCCGCTGAGGAGGGTCACCCCGGCGGCCCGAGCCGCCTCATCCAGGGTGCCGATACCGCGCACGAACTGGCGGCAGTCGGCCAGGTCGCAGTAGTTGACCCCAGCCTCGATGCAGCCCTGGGCCACCGCGTAGGACTGGCCCTGGAACGGCCCTGCGGTGTGGATCACCCAATGCACATCCAGGGCCTTGAGCGCCGGCACCCACTGCGGGCCCATGGCATCGCCGCACCAGCCTTCGCAGGGCTGTCCAGCCTCGGCTTGCAGCGCCTGAACCTTGGCCGCGAGCTTGCGCGGGTCACGCCCGGAAATCAGCAGATGCACCCCGGGCGTCTGGATCAGATAGCGGCAGACGATGCTGCCGAAATTGCCATAACCACCGACCACCAACACCCTGAGCGTCATTACCTGCATCCTTGAACCAAGCCATTGCGCAGCTGCCAAGCTGCCATTCGAGGCGCGGCAGCTTGGTGGATTTGCCAGGGATCGACAAGCCCCCGGTTGCCCGCGGCGGCCTCCTCAACCGCCTTCGGCGAAGCGTCGTAATATTCGGTTAGAAAAAAAATGCCAATGCCGGTCCGGCATAATGCTATGCAAATTCCTCATCAACTCGGGCCTTGGAGCGTGTTAGCCTCGTCCCGCTATGTCGGCTTCGCATAATAAACTTGCCGGTTCACGCAACCGAGTAAGACCCAGACGCCTTGTTACCCCCCTTTGCTTCACCTTCATCTGCCCAACTAACGTTTCGCTGTGAGCCCTTCAATCATCGGCTCGCCAAGGGAACTGATTGCAAAATCTGACTCGACCTCAAGGTCGATCTCTCGATCCTATCTCGGAGCTGTTATGTCCAGGCTTTCCCATCAAGATTTGCGCCGCGGTTTCCGTGAACTGATCGCTTCCAACTCCTGCTACCACACCGCTTCCGTGTTCGACCCGATGTCTGCCCGTATCGCCGCCGACCTGGGTTTTGAAGTGGGCATCCTGGGTGGCTCCGTGGCTTCGCTGCAAGTGCTGGCGGCCCCTGACTTCGCCCTGATCACCCTCAGCGAATTCGCCGAACAGGCCACCCGCATCGGCCGTGTGGCCCAGTTGCCGGTGATCGCCGATGCCGACCATGGTTATGGCAACGCCCTCAACGTGATGCGCACCGTGGTTGAACTGGAGCGTGCCGGCATCGCCGCGCTGACCATCGAAGACACCCTGCTGCCCGCGCAATTCGGGCGTAAATCCACCGACCTGATTGGCGTTGCCGAAGGCGTCGGCAAGATCCGCGCCGCCCTGGAAGCCCGGGTCGATAACGAACTGGCGATCATCGCCCGGACCAACGCCGGGATTCTTCCGGTGCAGGAAATCATCAGCCGCACCCAGCAGTATCAACGTGCCGGCGCCGACGCCATCTGCATGGTGGGCATCCGTGATTTCGAGCAACTGGAACAGATCTCCGAGCACCTGAGTGTGCCGCTGATGCTGGTGACCTACGGCAACCCGGCCCTGCGCGATGACGCACGCCTGGCGGAGCTGGGAGTGAAAATCGTGGTGGACGGCCACGCCGCCTACTTCGCCGCGATCAAGGCCACTTACGACTGCCTGCGGGAACAGCGGCAGATCTTCACCCAGGCCTCGGACCTGAGTGCCACCGAACTGGCTCATACCTACACCCAGCCCGAGGACTACATCGTCTGGGCCAAGGAGTTCATGAGCGTCAAGGAGTAACACCGGCGATGGGCCGGGGTGAGGCGCAACGCCTCAACCCTGGGCCGATTTCAGCGCGCCTTCCACACAGTCGAGGATCTGCCCGATGGTCCAGGGCTTGCGAATGAAGGACACCGGATAACGCACCCCGGAACTCTCGGGGGTCTCGAACCCCGACATGACCACAATGGGCAGCGACGGCCAGTGCTCACCGCACAGGTTGCTCAGGCTGGCGCCATTGAGCCGGCCGGGCATGGTGATATCGGTCAGCAGCAGGGCCACGTCCGCGGCATGTTGTTGGAGGAATTCCCAGGCCCGGTCGGCACTCTCCATGGCCTCGGTGGCAAACCCCTCGTCCTGCAGAATCTCGCACAGGAACTCCAGCACCGTCGGTTCATCCTCCACCACCAGGATCAAACGGGAGGTGGCGTCTGGGTTGACGGACGAGGCTGGGCACATGGGGTAACACTCCCTGAAGGTTTGAGGACTCTACGGACAGGACCGCTGACAAGAGTTATGAGCGGCGGCTTGACGATAAATTCATTCCCGATGCGCCCGCAGTGTTTTTTTCGGACAGGTCCGAACCGGCTGGCGATAATGCGACCCCGATATCAGCGTAACAAGGGAGACAGGTCATCCATGGAGTTCGATCCCCAACGCCTGGCCCAGGCCCGACACCTGGTGGTGTTCAGTGGCGCCGGAGTCTCGGCCGAAAGCGCCATCCCGACCTTTCGCGACGCCCTGACCGGATTGTGGGAGAACTTCGACCCGGCGCGGCTGGCCACGCCCCAAGCCTTTCGCGAGGACCCGGCGCTGGTCTGGGGCTGGTATGAATGGCGCCGCATGAAAGTGCTCCAGGCCCGACCCAACCCGGCCCACCTGGCGATTGCCGAACTGGCCCGGCGCGTACCGCGCCTGACCCTGATCACCCAGAATGTCGATGACCTGCACGAGCGCGCCGGCAGCCCCTCGGTGCTGCACCTGCACGGCAGCCTGCATCACCCCAAGTGCTTCGCCTGCAACCGCCCCTTCAGCGGCAAACTGCCAGAACCCCTGTTGCCGGAGCAGGGTTGCAGCCTGGAGCCCCCCCGTTGCACCGGCTGCAACGGCAAGATCCGCCCCGGGGTGGTGTGGTTCGGCGAAGCCCTGCCACCGCACATCCTCAAAGAGGCATTCAAAGCGGCAGGCGAATGCGACCTGCTGTTGTCGGTAGGCACCTCGGGTCTGGTGCAGCCAGCGGCGCAGATCCCCCAACTGGCGCTGGAGCAAGGTGCCTGCGTGGTGCACATCAACCCGCAGCCCCAGGCCTGTACGAAGCCTGAGGAATACAGCCTGGTGGGCAAGGCCGGAGAGATTCTGCCGCAACTGCTGCGCCAGGCCTTTGCCTGATTTTCTGGCGGCTCAAGCCGAGCCACCGTTTCTGTTCAAGGACGCTTTCACATGCTGCAATCCCCCGACTCTTCATGGTTTGAAGCCGCCTGGGCACAACGTGAAGAACAACTCTACCCGGCGCTGTTCGGCGACCTGGGCCCAGGCATCTACCCCCTGGACATGGCGCTGTTCAGCGAGGTCTTCGGTCAGACCGAAATCGACCCGCGCTGGCTCAGCCACGGAGTCTTCGAATCTCCGCCTACCACCACGCGCAGCAGTTGGCTGTACGTCACTTCAGGGCTGTCCAATGCCTGGGAAGATGCGCAACCCGAAGCCGATGGCTGGTCCGGGATGGGCCAGGAACTGCTGCTGGAAACCCGCGAGCAGGCGCCCTGGGCCCTGCACCTGCTGCGTAAATTTTGCGCCTATCAACTGCTACTGGCCGCCGGCCGTTTCGGCGAGCAGCAGCCTCTGGGCGAATGGGACCGCATGCGTACCGGGCAACCCATCGACGGCGGCGACAGCCTGTTGCGGGCATTGCTGTTCATTCCCGCGCCGGCTTTTTCCGGGCCTCATCAATTGCTGAGCGGACGCTTCGAATTCCTGCAGATCGTCGGTCTGACCCTGGACGAACACGCCTGGGGCCAGAGCGCGGGTTATCCGGCCCTGCAGCAACGCCTGACCCAGGCCGTAGCCTCGCCGGTGATGGATCCGGCACGGGCCAGCGTCTGCTGAGGCTCGATGAAAATTCACCGCGACCGTGACGGATCGTCATTTTTCCAGCCACAGCGGGCCCGCTTGAGGTAGATTCAGACAGCGAACAATCTCGCGACGACGTTTGCTTTCTTGCCCTGCCGCTGGAAACCAAGCCCCGTACCGGTGGCTCTTTCACTGCCCCGCCGTTTTTTCGCCACTGACCGCACATGGCGCGGTGGCGCCGATTTCAGGAAATGGATTAATGCCGCAAAGACAAGTGATCAATGCTTCGGTGAGCCCGAAAGGCAGCCTGGAGACCCTCTCGCAACGTGAAGTGCAACAACTCAGCGCCGCCGGTTCCGGCAGCATCTACACGCTGTTCCGCCAGTGCGCCCTGGCGATCCTCAACACCGGCGCCCACGTCGATAACGCCAAGACCATCCTCGACGCCTACCACGATTTCGAAGTGCGCATTCACCAGCAGGACCGTGGCGTGCGCCTGGAACTGCTGAACGCACCGGCCGACGCCTTCGTCGATGGCGAGATGATTGCCAGCACCCGGGAAATGCTCTTCAGCGCCCTGCGCGACATCGTCTACACCGAGAACGAACTGGACAGCCAGCGCATCGACCTGGAGAGCTCCCAGGGCATCACCGACTACGTCTTCCACCTGCTGCGCAACGCCCGCACCCTGCGGCCCGGCGTGGAGCCGAAGATGGTGGTGTGCTGGGGCGGCCACTCGATCAATACCGAAGAATACAAATACACCAAGAAGGTCGGCCACGAACTGGGCCTGCGCAAGCTGGACATCTGCACCGGCTGCGGTCCGGGCGTGATGAAGGGCCCGATGAAAGGCGCCACCATCGCCCACGCCAAGCAGCGCATGAGCGGCGGCCGCTACCTGGGCCTGACCGAGCCGGGGATCATCGCCGCCGAAGCACCGAACCCCATCGTCAACGAGCTGGTGATCCTGCCGGACATCGAGAAGCGCCTGGAGGCCTTCGTGCGTGTCGGCCACGGCATCATCATCTTCCCGGGGGGCGCCGGCACCGCCGAGGAATTCCTCTACCTGCTGGGCATCCTGATGCACCCGGACAACCGTGAACTGCCGTTCCCGGTGATCCTGACCGGTCCCAAGAGCGCAGCGCCCTATCTGGAGCAGCTCAACGCCTTTGTCCTGGCGACCCTGGGCGAAGCGGCGCAGAAGCACTACCAGATCATCATCGACAACCCGGCAGAAGTGGCCCGGCAGATGACCGAAGGGCTGAAGACCGTCAAGCAGTTCCGCCGCGAACGCAACGACGCCTTCCACTTCAACTGGCTGCTGAAGATCGACGAGGGCTTTCAGCGCCCCTTCGATCCGACCCACGAGAACATGGCCAACCTGCAACTGAACCACGCCCTGGCGCCCCACGAACTGGCGGCCAACCTGCGCCGGGCGTTCTCCGGCATCGTCGCCGGCAACGTCAAGGACCAGGGCATCCGCCTGATCGAACAGAAAGGTCCCTACAGCATTCACGGTGACCCGGCGATCATGCAGCCCCTGGACCAACTGCTCAAAGCCTTCGTCGAGCAGCACCGCATGAAGCTGCCAGGCGGCGCGGCCTATGTGCCGTGCTACCGCGTAGTGAGTTGATCCCCAGCCCCTTCGGTGGTTGAACAGCGCCGCGCGTTCCCTGGGAGCGCGCGGCTTTTTCTTGCCCGGCATTGGCCTCCCGCGCCAGGCCGCCCCCTCGGCTTTGTGCTAGCTGAAACCCGGCAAAGGATGGCCGGGCTCCGGTAGGATGTGGCGCCAACCATCAAGGAGTGATTCATGCCAGCACCAGACAGTGAGACGTCCGCCCGGTGGGAAGCCTTCTACAAGACTTTCGAGGGTCGCCCACCTTCGCCCCTGTTGTGCCGCGCCCTGGCCTTGAACCTGCCCGACATGGACCACCCTCAGGCCATCGACCTGGGTTGCGGCTCGGGCATCGAGACCCGCTTATTGCTGGAGCGCGGCTGGAGAGTGCTGGCCATCGACCAGGAAGCGAGCGCCATCGAGCGCCTCAAAGAACGCGCCGGAACCCTCGCCGAAGGTCGCCTACGTGCCGTCCAGGGGCAGTTCGAAACCCTCAATGAACTGGCGCCGGCCCAGCTGATTCACGCCGGACTGGCCTGGCCGTTCTGTCGCCCCGACGCCTTCGCCCGGTTCTGGCAGGTGCAAGTCGAGGCCTTGCAACCCGGCGCGTTGCTGGTGGGCCAGCTGTTCGGTGAGCGGGACCAATGGGCCACGGCGCCAGACCTGACTTTTCACTCCCGCAGCGCCGCACAGGCACTGTGCGCCGGCCTGCACATCGAGCATTTCGAGGAAAGCGAAGGGCTGGGCAAGAGCCTGCGCGGTCCCAAGCACAACCACAGGTTCGACCTGATCCTGCGCAAACCCTGACGGACGCCACCAAGGCCGCCGCCCTATCCCCCCTCCCATCCTCGGGCAACGCCGCTGCACAGGGTGTTGCCACCTGCAAAACGCAGCGGGTTTGACAGCCTCGCGGCCACGTGAAATAGTTTTTCAACAATATGGAACATAATTCCACTTTTTATAATTACATCGAAAAGGCCTGTCATCGTGAGCGAAGTTCCCGCCGCAACCCTCCCGCCCCTGGATTGTGACCTGCTGGTGATCGGCTCCGGCGCTGCCGGCCTGGCCTGTGCCGTGACCGCCGCGTGGCATGGCCTGAAGGTGGTAGTAGTGGAAAAGGATTCCACTTTAGGCGGTGCCAGTGCCTGGTCCGGTGGCTGGATGTGGGTGCCGGGCAATCCCCTGGCGCGCCGCGCCGGCATCCATGAAAACCCGCAGCAACCGCGCACCTACCTCAGGCATGAACTGGGCGAAGGCTACGACGCCGGACGCATCGACGCCTTTCTTGATAACGGCCCACAAATGGTGGCGTTCTTCGAACAGCACACCGCCCTGCAGTTCGTCGACGGCAATGGCATTCCGGACATCCACGGCCAGGTGCCCGGGGCTGGCATCGAGGGTCATCAGGTGATCGCCGCGCCCTATGACGCCCGGGCCATCGGTCCCTTGCTGGCGCGCCTGCGCCGGACCCTGCGCGAGACCTCGTTCCTGGGCATGCCGATCATGGCCGGGGCTGACCTGGGCGCCTTTCTCAGCATGACGCGCTCGTTCAAGTCGCTGTTGCATGTGGGCAAGCGCTTTATCCGCCATCTGCGGGACCTGGCGCTGCATGGCCGAGCCATGCACCTGGTGAACGGCGTGGCGCTGATCGGCCGGCTGGCGAAGTCGGCCCAGGACCTGGGAGTGAATCTGCTGGAGTCGTCGCCGGCCCGTTCGCTGCTACAGGACGATCAAGGGGTGCACGGCGCCCTGGTCGACACGCCTCAGGGGCCGCGGGAGATCCGTGCTCGTCGCGGCGTGGTCCTGGCGGCCGGCGGTTTTGCCCAGGACCCGGTTCGACGCCAGGCGCTGTTTCCCCGGGCGCCTGACCCCGATGAGCATCTGGCCTTGCCCCCCTTGAGCTGCTCGGGAGACGGCATTCGTCTCGGTGAGGCCGCCGGTGCCGTGCTGGCCACCGACCTGGCCAGCCCGGTGGCCTGGGCCCCGGTATCGCGGGTGCAACACGCCGACGGCAGCATCGGCCACTTTCCCCATATCATCGATCGGGCCAAGCCCGGGGTGATCGGGGTGCTGGCCAATGGCAAACGCTTCGTCAACGAGGCCGACGGTTACTACGACTACACCGCGGCCATGGTGGAAGCGGTTCCGGCCGGCGAGGAAGTGGCGTCCTGGCTGATCTGCGACCACCGCTTCCAGCGTCGTTACGGACTGGGTTATGCCCGCCCCTTCCCCCTGCCCGTGGGCCATCTGGTGCGCAACGGCTACCTGCAACGGGCCGACTCCATCCAGGAGCTGGCACGGCGTTGCGGCATCGACCCACAAGGCCTGGCCGCCACGGTACAAGCGTTCAACCAGCATGCCCGGCAGGGTCAGGACCCTGAGTTCGGTCGCGGCTCGACGCCCTACAACCGCAAGCAGGGTGACGCCCTGCACCCAGGGCCTAACCCCTGCGTGGCGCCTATCCAGCAAGGGCCGTTCTATGGGGTCAAAGTGCTGCCCGGCAGTTTCGGCACCTTTGCCGGGCTCAAGACCAGTCCCCAGGCCCAAGTACTGGATCAGGCCGGGGCGGTGATCCCGGGGCTGTATGCCGCGGGCACCGACATGGCCAGTGTCATGGGCGGCTTCTACCCGTCCGGGGGCATCAACCTGGGGCCGGCCATGACCTTCGGCTACATTGCCGGGCGCCATGCCGCAGGCGTCAGTGACTATGAGGTGATCCTCGAACCGGCCCTTGGCGCAGGTTCCGGACAATGCGCTGCGATGCATTGACCTGGCGCCGCGGGTTCATGGGCTCCAGCCGGGGCCCTGCTCCACCAGGGGCTGCGACGCCTGCAACTGCGCCTCGATCTGCCGCGCCAGGTAATACACCCCGGCCATGACCCCGTGCTCAGGATCATGCAACTGCTTGAGCCAGGCCTGATCGAAGGCCACGCCCAGATCGCGCCGGGTCTGCGCCTGCAGGTCCTCGCGCTCATTGCTCTGGACCAGGGCCCGTACGCCCGCCACCCCCACGGAAATCAGCGCTCCGGCCACCCGCCCCACCGCGGCGGCCACGGCACCGGCCACACCGCGACTGGCAAACTGGGCCTGAAGTTTCTCGCTGGTGACCTGGGCCACCTGGGACACGCCCGGCGCCGCCTCCCCCTGATCGGTCGCCGGCCCGGCATGAATCTGCTGCAACAGCGGCGCATAGGCCGGCAGACGGGCCACCGGCTCGACCTGCAACAGCTGCTGCAACGAAGCGCGCTGCCCGGCCTGGGGCCCAATATCGATGGCGATGATCCGCGCCAGATGCTGATCCAATTGCGGCACGGGCAACTGGTGACGCACAGTGCTGAGCTGCACCTGCTGACGCAGCAACTGCACATAGAACTCCATGGCCTCGCCGGTAATGCCATCGGCATCGATCTCCAGCGCCACTGGTGCCAGGACCCGCTGCTGATACTGTTCCTGCAGGTAACCGGCCAGGCGCCTGGAAGCCTGTGCGTCATCGCCCCGGTCGTTCAGGGAATACCAACCGACCTTGAGCGCCAGCCATTCCTGGGTCCAGTAGCCACTGAACCAGGGAATGAAGTGTTCGTCAGTCTGCTGATAGATCCGTGTGCGCCAATGCTCCATGGAGCCCTGGGCATAGACTTCAGCCTGCTGGGTGGCGGAGCGTGAGGCGTTCAGCAGTTCCCCGTCCACCTGACGCCAGACGGCCGGACTGACCGGCGCCTGGGCGACGGGTTCGGCGACACGGCTGGCGCAGCCAGGAAGGAGCAGTACCAGCACCGCCAGCCCCAGGCTGAACAACCAGGACCTGGGGCGACAGCAACGCAGCGCCAGTGAGCACAAGGCAAGTCCCTCCCTGAAGGCAAGGCCAGGCCAGGCTCGACTGTCCGGCCTGGCCTACTTGCAGTATAGGTAGCGCCACTGCGAGGCCCGGGGCGTTTTGCCAGGCGCTCGTGCAATCGTTACGGCATCGGTATATTGCCCGGGGCGCCTGCGCCACGGACCTGCCTCCCCCCTACAAGGAACCTTCATGCTCTACCGCATCGCCGCTGACAGCCTGGTGCTGTTTCACCTGTCATTCATCGTCTTCGTGCTGCTGGGAGGCCTGCTGGTGCTGCGCCATCCGCGGCTGATGCTGCTGCACCTGCCCGCCGCGGCCTGGGGTGTGGCGGTGGAAGTCCTGCACCTGGAATGCCCGCTGACCCGCTGGGAAAACCTGTTGCGCCACGCCGCCGGCCAGGATGGCTACGGGGCCGGGTTCATCGAGCACTACCTGATCCCACTGATCTACCCCGCCGGCTTGACCCCGGGCATCCAGCTCTGGCTGGGCAGCCTGGTTCTAGTGATCAACCTCTCGGTCTACGGCTACCTGGCACGGCGCTGGAGCCGTACCCGCCACGCCTGAAGCCTCCCCCCTTGTGACCGCAGCGGCGAACTGGCCCGCACCTTGGCGCTCTAGGACGGATCGGCCTCGCAGGCCTGGGTCAGCGCCTGCCAGGTGGCCTGGTCGGCAGGGATCAAGTGCTCGATGCGCAATGACGCCACAGTGATGTCCTGGGGCATGCCAAAGGTGGTGAAGGTGGAAAGAAAACGCAGTTCGCCCGTGGGCCCGCGCACCCGTGTCAGCAGCAACGGCGTGGCCAGGCTTGCAGCACCCGCCGCCTCGCCGGGACACGGCAGGCTCGCCAGCAGCGCCACCAGCCCTGGCTGTTGCGCCGCCTCCCGGGCCGCCCGCTGCCAAGCCACCTGACGGATCTCTTCGGCATTGATCAGGCAGTCACCAAAACCACCGGGCAGCAGCAGGCTCGCCAACAGATTGAAGCCTTGCTCCAGCGCCGCCGCCGGCAGTCCCAAAAGCCCGAACAAGGCCGTGGTGGCGCGATTGGCGGCCAGTACCTGCCAGCCGCTGTCGATGACAATGGCCGGCGCCGGGTTGTTGGCCTGGAGCAGGTGCATCAGCGCGGCGCGCACCGGCTCCAGGCCCGGATCGTCCAATGGCAAGGCGGCATAACGGGGGGCATAGCCGGCGGCAAGATACACCCGGTTGCGTATTTCCAGTGGGGTATCCAGGGTGCTCAGCAAGCCATGCAGCAGCGCCGGGCTGGGCTGGGCCCGGCCCGTCTCGACACAGCTCAGGTGCCGTTGCGACATGCCCACCTGCAACGCCAGATCCAGCTGGCTCAAGCGCGCTTGGCGCCGCAGCTGGCGCAGTTGCGCGCCGACCGGCAGCGCTGGCGCGGGAACGCGTCCAAGGGGTTCAATCATCGGGTTCCGTCATCCTTTGGGTGGGTTAGCCGTTGGCGGACAGCTCAGCGAACAGGCTTGAAAAAGATCAGTTCGGGATCATCCTCGTCCAGGTTCTCGACCACCCCACTGGGGCGAAAACCCGCCTTGGCCAGCAACCCCTGGGCCGCCAGATTGGAGCGGTTGGTGGAGGTGAACAACTTGGTCGTCCGACAAGCCCTGTCGGCGGCAGCGAGCAGCCGTTGTGCCACCCCCTGACGTTGCTGCTCGGGTGCCACAACCACCAGGGAAACGAACCCCTGCTCGAAAAAATCATGCTTGAGCAACACATAGCCGGCGACCCTGTCGCACGCCACCTCGACCCACACCTGGCCCCGCCCGACCGCCTCACGAAGCGCCTGGCCTCGGCTGGCATGAGCTTGCGCGTAAGCATCAAAGCCAAGCATGGCCGGCACATCCTCAGGCCGAGCCTCACGAATCAACCGCGGGATACCTGGCTGGGGAAGCTGTTGGTTGTCACTCATCGCTACTCATTCCTTGAGGGTGTTGGTCGTCCGGTGCGGCCCAGCTGAGCGCTTGTGCCCCACGCCTGTCTATGACCTGGGAGGTCATTGAGTGCCCCGGGGGTTGCCACTTAGCCTGTTCGCTCCCCGTAGTTCAAGGAGTTTAACAGTGAGAAAAACACTCTGGCGCCTATGCCTGGCCTTGTTCGCCGGCCATGAACTGGACGCCGTGGCCCAAGCCGAGTGGCGCCTGCTGTATGGCTTGCGCGACCTCGATCCGGCACTGGGCCAGCAGTGGTTCATTGCGCTGCATGTACCGCTGTGCGTCGCACTGATGTGGCTGATCGGGCACCCGCGCCAGGCCATGCGCCGGACCAGCCGGCAACTGCTGGCCGCGTTTGCCGTGGTTCACGCCGGGCTGCACTACAACCTTCAGCAGCACCCGCTGTACCTCTTCGACTCGCTGCTGTCGCAAACGCTGATCTTCGCCTGCGGTGCCACCGGCCTGCTCTACCTGATGCTGGACCTGGGCCGGCAACGCTCCCCGTGCAACGACTGATCACCTCCCTGCTCAAGGAACCCACCATGCCCCGTCCCTACCTCGCGCTGCTGACCCTGCTGGCCTTCAGCGCCTACACCCTGTTCACCCTGCTCCAGGCACAGCAGTCGCTGCTGCAATTCGGCATGCAACTGCTGTCGCAATCCGACACTGCACAGGTGGTCATCGACCTGTACTTGATGGCGCTGCTGGCTGGACTGTGGATGCTGCGAGACGCCCGGGCCCGCGGACGCTCGGCGCTGTCGGTGCTGCCCTACCTGCTGCTGACGGCAGCCTTCGTCTCCATCGGCCCGTTGCTGTACATCGTGGTCAACGGCTTTGGCCGAGGCTCGCCCCGCAGCGCCTGAGCGGCAACGGCCTCAGATCAGCCGCTGGATCTGCTTGTGCCGCCAGACCAGCTTGAAGTAGCCGGTCTGCAGCACCAGCATGCTCAGGTAGGCCACCGGGAACGCCATCCATACCCCCTGCAGGCCGAAGTGCGCGTCCAACAGATAGGCCATCGGCAACTGCACCCCGAGGATGCAGAAAATCGAGATCGCCACCGGCATCAGCACCGTGCCGCTGGCGCGCATGATGCCACCCACCACCGCCTGGAAGCCGAACACCAGGATGCTCCAGAGCATGATGTGCAGCAGGTGTTCGGCCTGCACCAGGGCTGTGGGGTCGATGATGAACAGCCCCAACAGCCAGTGGGAAATCAGGTAGCCGAGCAACACCAGGGCCCCGGTCAGGCACAGGTTGATCGCCAGGCCCGTGCGCAGGATCGGGGTGATGCGCTCCAGGCGCCCGGCGCCGATGGCCTGGGCCCCGAGGATCGACGCGGTGATGGCGATCGACAGCGCCGGGAACTGCACATAGTTGACGATCTGGGTCACCGCGCCGTAGGCCGCCGTGGCCTGGGAACCGTGGCGGTTAACCAGGGCCAGGATCACCAGCTCGGAGAGCGAGATCACCACCATCTGCACCCCGGTGGGCAGGCCGATGCGCAGCACCTTGGCGAGGATCGCCCGGTCCAGTTTCATCGCCGCGAACAGCGCCCGATCCGGCGCCAGGGGATGGGCCCGGCCACTCAAGCGCCAGACCAGGAAACCCATGGCCAGGATATTGCCCACCAGCCCGGCGAAGGCCGCACTTTGGATGCCCATCGGCGGCAGGCCCAGCCAGCCACGAATCAGCGCCGGAGTCAGCAGCAGGCCCACCAGGGTCGACACGATCAGCGCCAGCAGCGGCGACAGGGTATCGCTGACGCCCCGCAGCAACTGGGTAAAGAGCACGAACACCAGCAGCAGCGGCATGATCAGCATCATCACCCGGGCATAGCCCACCGCATCGTCCAACACATCCAGCGGGGTCCCCAGCCCCTGCAATGCCGGCCGCGCAAACAGCATGCCCAGCAGCGCCCCCAGCAGGCCGATCAATGCGCCGAGCAACAGGGTGCTGCCGGCCACCGCCTTGACCGTGCCCAACTCCCGGGCGCCCCAGACCTGGCCGATCAGCACCGAGGCCCCCGCGCCCAGGCCGATCACCAGGGCAATGAAGAAGAACACGATGGGGAACATCCCCGACACCGCGGCCAACGCCTGGGTCCCCAGCATCTGCCCGATGTAGATGCCGTTGAGCGTGCCGGAGAACGACTGCAGGAAGTTCGACAGCACCATGGGCAAGAGGAAGATCAGGTACACCTGCCAGAGCGGGCGCTGGGCGGGAATCGACATGGGGCAGGCAACCTCGGATCAAGAGGACGAAGGGCCGCGAAGCAGTCCGTGGTACGGGGCTCGCGTCGGTCCTGGAAGGTGCAGCAATGAAGGCCGCACGCGACGCTCCGGCAGCGCAGCGGCCCGAGGTTTGTATCAGCGGTTGACGTCCACCACCACCCGCCCGCGGACCTTGCCTTCGAGCAGTTCGCGGGCGACGGTCAACGCCTCTTCCAGGCCCACTTCGCGGGTGATCCGCTGCAGGTGCTGCTGGTCCACCTCGGCAGCCAGGCGCTCCCAGGCATGCACCCGTTCGTGGTAGGGACGGGTCACGCTGTTGATCCCCAGCAAGCTCACACCCCGCAGAATGAAGGGCGCCACCGAAGCCGGGAAATCCATGCCCTGGGCCAACCCGCAGGCAGCCACCAGACCATCGGCGGCGGTGCCGGCACAGACGTTGGCCAGGGTGTGACTGCCCACCGAATCGATGGCCGCCGCCCAGCGTTCCTTGGCCAGCGGGCGTCCCGGTTCGGACAGTTCGGCACGCTCGATGATACGGCTGGCCCCCAGCGTCTTGAGGTAGTCGGCCTCTTCCGGCCGCCCGGTGGCGGCAATCACCGAGTAGCCCAGGCGCGACAGCAGGCTGATGGCAAAGCTGCCGACGCCGCCGCTGGCACCGGTGACCAGCACTTCGCCGTGCTCGGGGGTCAGGCCGCTGCGCTCCAGGGCGATCAGGCACAGCATGGCGGTGTAGCCGGCAGTGCCGATGGCCATGGCCTGGCGCGCGCTGAAGGCTTCTGGCAGGTGGATCAGCCAGTCCCCCTGCAACCGGGCCTTCTGCGCCAGCCCGCCCCAATGGCTCTCGCCCACGCCCCAGCCATTGAGCAGCACCTGCTCCCCCGGGCGAAAGCGCGGATGGCTGCTGGCTTCGACGGTGCCTGCCAGGTCGATTCCGGGGACCATGGGAAACTGCCGCACCACCGGGCTTTTGCCAGTGATCGCCAGGCCGTCCTTGTAGTTCAGGGTGCTGTAGGCCACCCGCACCGTGACATCACCTGCCGGCAGTTGCACCTCCTCCAGTTGGCTCAGATGGGCGCGATAACCTGCAGTGTCTTTGTCGATCACAATGGCCTTGAACATCACGGACTCCTGTTGGCAAGGGAGGCTGCAGCGCTGGCTGCAACGGCGTAGAACGCGAACGCGCCATCCTACGCAAGCCTTCGGAAGGCGTCCATGAACACCCCTGCCCGCCGCAGAATTGCTCCGCTGGCCGGGCCGGTGCTGCCGGTCATTGATCCGCCCTCACCCCAGTCCCCGCCGGCGACGCTCACAATGGCCCGGGCTGCACCCAGCGTCCCCTATCGCAACGTAGCCCAGCGCGACTGGCCTGCCAGAACGGCGATGAGGGGCCTATCGGGCGTGGCAAAAACGCAGCATGCAGCATTACCATGCCGCGGTGTTTCTACCCTGACCGAACGGATTCTCGACCTTGTCTCACCTACTGGAAAAAGCCGCCGCACGCGGCGATCTCGCGGCCATCGAGCGCCTCCTTGATGCCGGCGCGGACCTTGAATGGCAGCACAAGGGCACCGGCCGCACGGCCCTGCTGGCCGCCACTATCGCCGGGCACCGGCCGGCCGTGGCGCTGCTGCTGGCACGCGGCGCGAATGTCCAGCAACCGTGCAAGGCCCTGGGCTACAGCCCCCTGGCCTGGGCCGCCAGCCAAGGTGATAGCGCCATGGCCGAGTTGCTGATAGCCCATGGCGCAGCGCTCGAACACGCCAGCCCCGAACTGCAACGCACTGCCCTGATGAACGCCGCCCAGGCCGGGCACGAGGCAATGCTGAGCTTGCTGCTCAAAGCCGGCGCCGATCCCCAGCGCCTGGACTTCCAGCAGCGCAATGCCTGGTCCCTGGCCGAAGAGAAGGGCCATACCCAGATCATGCAACAGCTGGCGCAGGCCGGTGCCGGAGCGCCGCCAGCGTCCGCGGCGGCCCCTTGCCTGCCCTGGCCGCCACTGGCACCAGGCGATGACAACAGTGGCGATCCGGTCACCCAGGTGCGGGCCTATACCCTGGCGCTGGAGGCCTGGGAACAACGGGGCAATGCCCTGGACCACAAGGCTGTCGACGCGGCCTTCTGGGCCGAACCGCAACAGCTCCTCGAACGTTTCTGCACCCTGCGGCCGCGGGCCTACCCCCGAGCCTCCTACGGTTACCCCACAACCTACTCCGAGGCCGACCAACTACTGGGCTGCCAGCTGCTCAAGCCCGCCCAGGCCGAAGTGCTGATGCGTGATCCAGCCTCCCGGACGCTGTGCTACGAGCATCGCTTCCTGGTCAAACGGGTCGCGGGGCAATGGCGCATCGACAGCGTCAAGCGGCGCCTGGCCGGCACCCCGAAATGGACCAACGCGATTCTGTGACGCCCCTGCAACTTGCACGCCCCTCTCACCTTTCAGGACCTGTCCCCATGAAATACGACGACGCCTCCTGGCACTACGGCGGCGACTTTCCCGACGACCTGCCCACCACGGCCGGAGCCACCCACATCGGCCTGTTCCTGGCCTGGATGCTGATCAACGACTTTGCCAGCGAGGAGCTGCTGGACGATGTCGAAGAGGAGATCCGCCAAGTCCAGGCCCGCACCCTCGATGGCCGCGAGTTCCTGTTGCGGATACTGGATGAAAAGCTCAGCGACGGCGATTTCAACGACGAAGGCAATGCCTTTGCCCTGGCCTACTACAAGGGGCGGGACAGCGGTCGGTTTTCCAGCGACTACGAACAGATCCTGGCCCCCGAGCCGGGCACCCTCTACCGGGTGGAAAACAGCTGGATCAACTACGACCGGCTGGCATCGGTGATGGACGAGCGACTTGCACACTGGCGCGCCACGGGGCGAGCGCAGTACATCGACTGAGCGCCGGACGCCGGCAATTGTGGTTAAATGCCGCCCCCGAAAATCGCCGGTTACCGTGATGACCCCTCAAGCCCTCGCCACCCTCAACCAGCACTTGCTAACCGCCCTGGCCACCGCGCCCACCGAAACCCGGCGCCTGTTCCATGGCCGCGGCCGCTGCTGGCCGGGGCTGGAGCAACTGACCGTGGACTGGCTGCAAGGGGTACTGCTGGTGTCCCTGTTCAAGGCGCCGGAGCCTGAACAACTCGCGGCCCTGAAGCTGCTGCTGGTGGAGCTGGGCGACTCCGCGCAATGGGCCGCCAGCGGCGCCCGCAGCCTGATGCTGCAGCACCGCTACCTGCCCGACAGCCATGGCGAATGGCTGCTGGGCCCGCCGGTGGATTCCTGCACCATCACCGAGGAAGGCCTGCGCTACCAGGTGGACCTGGGCAGCAAGCAGAACAACGGGCTGTTCCTCGACATGCGCTACGGGCGCAACTGGGTCCGGGCCCATGCCCGGGGCCAGAACGTGCTCAACCTGTTCGCCTACACCTGCGGCTTCTCGGTAGCAGCGATCGCTGGCGGTGCCGAGCGAGTGGTCAACCTCGACATGTCCCGAGCGGCCCTGAGCCGTGGCCGCGACAACCACCGGCTCAATGGCCACGACACCAGCCGGGTGAGCTTTCTCGGCCATGACCTGTTCAAGTCCTGGAGCAAGGTCAAGCAAGGTGGCCCTTACGACCTGGTGATCATTGATCCGCCATCGTTCCAGAAAGGCAGCTTTGTCCTGGGCAAGGACTATGCCCGCGTCCTGCGGCGCTTGCCGGAGTTGCTGACAGCCAACGGCTGCGTGCTGGCCTGCATGAACGACCCGGCATTTACCGTGGAGTTTCTGCTGGAGGGCATGGCCGAGGCAGCGCCGGGGTTGCGTTTTGAACAGCGGCTGGAGAACCCGCCAGAGTTTCCCGATGCCGATCCGCAATGTGGGCTCAAGGCGCTGGTGTTTCGTCAGGGGGAATAGAGGGGCCATCGCTGCTTGGAAGGGGCCGGAAGATCAAAAGCCAAAGCCAAGGTGCGCAGGCTGGCTCCTTGTAGCCGCTGCCGAAGGCTGCGAACGAGCGCTAGCGCTCGCAAGACCAGGCGACGCGGTGGTTCAGGAACATTGGGGAGGCAGGTTTAGCGTCTCCTGCGGAGCCGGTCGCAGCCTGCGGCAGCGGCTACATTAACGCGAACGGCGATGAAACAGGCCGGCCGGCAGGCCGCCGTCAGATTTTGATCTTGATCTGAACGCCCCGTTAACCACGATGGCCGAACGCAGGCATTGAGCCGTGGGTAACCCGGCAGGGATGCCGGGTTAGCCGCCACCCGGCCAGGGATGGCCGGTGGCGGCGGCCCACGGATCAATGCCGGAGTTCGGGCATGCCGAGCCCCAGCGAGGCACCGAGTGGAGGGGCAAAGCCCTTTGGTTACTTTGGGGCCCCAAAGTGACTCGCCGTAAGGGCGAAACCGCCAGCCGCCACACCCGCAGCAACGGATATGCCCCCCAAAAAAAACCCAAAGCCCCCGCTGCGCCTCAAAACCCCATCCGATACTCAATAACCCCAGGCTTGTGCGCCACCCAGTCATACAACCTCTGCGCACGCTTGTTGCTCTCCTGGGTATGCCAATACAAGCGCCCACACCGCTGTTCCCGGGCAAAGGCCTGCACCCACTCGATCAACAGTTTCCCCGCACCACTGCCCCGCACTGCCGGTGCGACATACAGGTCCTCCAGATAACAGAAGTCGGTTACCGCCCAGGTCGAACGGTGCAACACCGAGTTGACGAAACCGATCAGCTCATCACCCTGCACCGCCACCGCTGAAAACACCGGCTCTTGCGGATCGCAGAAACGCTCGAAGGCAACCACACTGACCTGCTCATCCAGCGTCACCTGATAGAAATCCTGATACGCCAGCCACAACTGCAACCACTGCTGATAATCGCCAGGCTGAATCGGTCGTATCGTCACTGCGTGTTGTTGATCACTCATTGCACTCTCCTGTTGAAAACCCACTCCAGACGTCAACCCCTGGATGGTGAGGAGCGCCAGCTTATGGTTTGAGTGGAGGGCTTGATCAGTCCAGTTCAATCGAAAGGAGCAGACCACTTTTGCCAGCGCCCTCGAACCTCACACCTCGGGCTGCTGATGGGTCACGCAGTGGATTCCCCCGCCTCCCGCCGCGATGGCGTCAATGTCCAACTGCACCACTTGCCGCCCGGGGTACAGGCTCTCCAGCAGGGCCAGGGCCTTGGCATCCGCCGCCGGATCGCCGAACTGCGGGGAAATCACCGCGCCATTGATCACGAAGTAGTTGATGTAGCCCGCGGCAAAATCGTCGTTGCCCCGGCTGAAGCGCGTCTTGCGCGGGTTCAGCGGCGGCGACAGGGTGTGAACCTGCAGCTTGCGGCCATCGGCATCGGTGGCATTGCGCAGGATCTCCAGGTGCTTGAGGGTCACCTGGTGGTCGTAGGAGTCCGGGTCGTTGTCGAGGTTGGCCACCACCACCCCGGGCCTGACGAAACGTGCATAGAAGTCGACATGGGCATCAGTGATGTCCCGGCCCTTGATCCCCGGTAGCCAGATGATCTTGCGCAAGCCGAGACAAGCCTTGAGTTCAGCCTCCACCTCGGCCTTGCTCCAACCCGGGTTGCGGTTGCTGTTGATCCAGCTGCTTTCGGTCATGATCCCGGTGCCGTGGCCATCCACCTCGATACCGCCCCCCTCGCCTACCAGCTCGCTGCGCAGGTACCGGGCATCGGCGGCGTCGGCCATTTGCCTCGCCAGCCGGGCATCCCGGGCGTGGCGCTGCTTGTTGCCCCAGCCATTGAAGTTGAAGTCCACCGCGCCCAGTTGGCCCTGGGCGTTGGTGACGAAGTTGGCGCCGATATCGCGCATCCAGATATCGTCCAGCTCGGTGATCACGTAGCTGATGTTGTGCGTCCCGCACAGTGTTTCGGCCAGGTCGCGCTCCTCTTCGCGACAGAACAGGGTCAGGGGTTGATGGACGGCGATGGCGCGGGCGATGCGCCCCTGGGCTTGCTGGACATCAGAGGTGAAGTCTTCCCAGATCGCGTCCTGGGCGCCAAAGGCCATGAAGGCCCGCTGCTGGCGGTCGCCTTCGTCAGGCAGGTACCAGTCGTCCTGCTCCTGGGCTCGGGCTTGGCGGGAGCCCAGGCCCAGGCTGGTCATCGCGGTGATTGCGACCAGCAGCGAGGCCTGTTTGATAAGTTCACGTCGGGTGGGCATGGGGCAATTCTCTGGGTGGGGTTTGCTGAAGGGGGTACAAAAGCAGGCGAGGTGCTAACGGGCGCCTTCGCGGGCAAGCCTGTTTCTACCCGGACATTGTAGGAGCCGACTTGCCGGCGAACCGCACCGCGGCCTGCCGGCCCGGGTTCAGGGGCTTGGTGCTGTCGCGGTCTTGAACTTGGTCCAGGCGCGCATTCGGGCGCGCATGTCGGCCTGTGGGATGTCCCGGCCGGGGATCAGGCGTTCGAAGCTGGCTTGATCCGGGTAGATGTCCGGGTTGTCGCGCATCTGCGGATCGACAGCGGGCCGGGCCTTGGCATTGGCCGTGGGATAGCCGGTGGAGTTGCTGATGGCCGCCATGTTCTCCGGGCGCATGACAAAGTTGATAAAGGCATAGGCGTACTCCGGGTGCCGGGCGTCCTTGGGGATCGCCATGGTGTCCATCCACACCGTGGTGCCTTCACGGGGGATGCGGTACTGGAAGTCGACCTTTTTCCCCGCGGCATCGGCAGCGCGCTGGGCCTGGGTCATGTCGCCGCTGTAACCCAGAGACAGGCACAGATTGCCGTTGACCAGGTCGGTCACTGGCTGCGACTGGAACTTGCGGATGTAGGGCCGCAGCTTCCCCAGCAGTTCGCCGGCGGCCTGCAGATCCGCCGGCTTGGCGCTGCGCGGTTCACGCCCGAGGTAGTTGAGCGCCACCGCCAGCACTTCATCCGGCGAGTCGATGACCGAGATTCCGCAATCGGCAAACTTGCTCGCCAGCTCGGGCTTGAACAACAGGTCCAGGCTGTTCACCGGGGCATTGGGCAGGCGCTCGGCGACCTGCTGTGCGTTGTAGGTCAAGCCGATGGTGCCCCAGGTGTAGGGCACCGTCGCCTGGCTGGCGCGGGGGTACTGGGTCCGCAGTTTTTGCAGACCGGGCTCGATGTCGTCCAGGCCGCTCAGCTTGCTCGGGTCCAGGGTCTGCAGGCTGCCGGCGCGCATCAGCCGTTCGGCCACGGTGTCGCCGGGGAAGATCAGGTCGTAGCCGCTGCCGCCCGTCATCAGCTTGGCTTCCAGCACTTCGCTGCCTTCCATGACGTCGTAGATCACCTTGATCCCGGTTTCGGCGGTAAAGCGACTCAGGGTATCGGCGGCGAAATAGTCGGCCCAGTTATACAGGCGCAGGGTCTTGTCCTCGGCTTCGGCCCGGGCCTGGGTCGATACCAGGGTCGCGGCGAGCAACCAGCCGAGTGCCTGCAAGCGGGGTTTGCCAGTCGGTTGCATATCATGCCTCCCGGGTAGTCCAGTGGGGGTGGATGCGTTGTCCATCGAGGCTCAGCAGGGGGCCGTACATCTCCGGGCGCCGGTCACGGAAGATGCCCCAGGTGCGGCGCTCTTCGGCCATGGCCGCAAGGTCCAGGCTGTGCAACAGCACGCCGTCGGTCGTGCGATCAGCCGCGGCCAGCAGGCTGCCCTTGTGATCGCAGATAAAGGACGAGCCATAGAAATCCATATGCAGCGTCGGATCGCTGGTGGCCACTTCGCGGCCGATGCGGTTGGCCGCTACCACGGGCAGCAGATTGGCCGCAGCATGGCCGCGCATGGTCATCTGCCAGTGGTCCCGGGAATCAAGATCGGCCGCTCCCGGCTCAGAACCGATGGCGGTGGGAAACAGTAATACCTCGGCCCCTTGCAACGCCAGGCAGCGGGCGGTCTCGGGAAACCACTGGTCCCAGCAGATGCCGATCCCCAGGCGTCCGTAAGCCGTATCCCAGACCCGGAAACCGGTGTCGCCTGGGCTGAAGTATTCCTTCTCCTGATAACCCACCGCGTTGGGGATATGGGTCTTGCGGTACACCCCCAACAGGCGTCCGTCAGCGTCGGCGACGCTGAGGGAATTGAAGTAGGCCGTGCCGGCCCGCTCGAACCAGCTCAGGGGCAGCACCACCCCCAGCTCCCGGGCCAGGGCGGCGAAGCGCTTGAGTACCTGGCTGCCGGCATAGTCCTCGGCCAGGGCCAGGTGCTGGTGCTGTTGCTCGATGCAGAAGTACGGCGTGGCGAACAGTTCCTGCAGGAGGATGACCTGGGCACCTTGGGCCGCCGCTTCCCGCACCCGTTGTTCGGCGCGATCAAGGTTGCCTGGCAAGTCCCAGGTACAGGGCATCTGGACGGTAGCGACGATCAACGGGCTCATGCCAGCACCTCCAGCGGCCACAGCGGCTGCTGCTGGGTGATGCAGTGCACGCCACCGCCGCCGTGGGCCAGGTGGTTGATCCGTACCGGCACCACTTCCCGCCCGGGAAAAGCCCGGGACAACACCTGGGCCGCCGCTTGATCGGCAGCGATGCCGTAGGCCGGCATGATCACCGCGCCATTGGCCAGGTAGAAGTTGGTGTAGGACGCGCAGAACACCTCGGCCCGAGCGTCCACCGCAGCACTGGCTTCGAACAGTTCGATCAGTTCGAAGCTGCGCCCCTGGGCATCCCGGGCCAGCTCCAAGGCCCGGCGGTTCTCGCGCACCACTTCGGCGTACACCGACTCCTGATCGTGGGTAGCATCCACCAACAACACCGCTGGGCGCGCGAAGGCGCACACCCCGTCGACATGGCCATCAGTCATGTCACCGGTGACATGGTCCGGGTCACCCGGCAGCCAGATGGTCTTCTGCACCCCCAGCAAACGGCTGAAGACGTCCTCGATCTCGGCCTTGCTCAGGCCCGGGTTGCGATTGGGGTTGAGCAGCACCGACTCGGTGGTGATCAGGGTGCCCTCGCCGTCCACATGGATGGCACCGCCTTCGTTGGCCAGCGGGCTACCGAAACTGGGCAGCCCCAGCTCGTCGAGCAGGCGCCGAGCCAGGCTTCGATCCAGGTCGTGAGCCGATTTTTCACCCCAGGCATTGAAGCGCCAACTGACCCCGGCCAGGCCTTGCTGCGGATGACAGATAAAACTCGGTCCGGAGTCGCGGCACCAGCTGTCATTCACCGCCTGGGCAATCAGCTCGACATGGTCGCCACACAGCGCGCGGGCACTGTCCAGAGCCACCGGGTCCACCACCAGTTTCACCGGCTCGAAACGGGCAATGGCATTGGCCACCCGCGCAAAATCCGCCTGCACATCGGCCAGGGTCACGCCCCAGACCGACTCCCACAGGGCCTGATTGTGGGGCCAGACCATCCAGGTCGCGGCGTGGGGCGCCCACTCGGCGGGCATCCTCCAACCCTGGGTTTGATGGTGATTGCTGAACATGGGCGCTGCACCTCTGAAGTAAGGTTTTTTTATCAATCGACCAACAGGGTCGAACCATTGCGCCCATGCTATGACTTTGAAAAACCCTCAACAAACGATAGATTTAGCGCAATTCTGATCAGCAAGGCTTATCAATCATGTTGAAACACTGGCCTCCCCTGAATGCCCTGCGCGGTTTCGAAGCCGCCGCGCGCCTGGGCAGTTTCCACAAGGCCGCGCAAGAGCTGCACCTCACCCAGTCGGCCATCAGCCAGCAGATCCGCAGCCTGGAAACCTTCCTCGAACAGCCGCTGTTCCACCGCAGCGGCCGCAGCGTCACCCTCACCGATGCCGGGCATGACCTGCGCAGCACCACCCAGTCGCTGCTGCAACAACTGGCGGTGGGCATCCGTCGCCTCGAGCAGTACCGCAAGCCCAATCAGTTGGTGGTCAATACCAGCCCAGCCTTTGCCCGTCACTGGTTGCTGCCACGCCTGGGGGAGTTCCATCGCCTGCACCCCGAGGTGGACCTGTGGCTGTTCACCAGCTTCGAACCGCCGGACATGAGCACCCAGACCATCGACCTGACCCTGCGCGACGACCTCAGCGCCCAGGCCGAGTGCAGCTACCTGGAGCTGTACCACGACCGTCTGTACCCGGCCTGTCACCCGTCCCTGCTGGAGCAGCCCCAGGAGCTACGCACCACCTTGCATGGCGAACGGGAAATGGACTGGAGCCACTGGGTGGTGGAAGGCGGTACAGACATCGGCCAGCGCAGCAACGGCCTGAATTTTTCCGATCCCGGGTTGCTCCTGGACGCCGCCTGCTCCGGCCATGGGATTGCCCTGGTCAGCCAGTTGCTGGCGCAACAGGCCCGCCGTCAGGACCTGCTGGTGCCCCTGTGCGAACAGAGCGTGCGCGGCCCGACCTGGGCCTGGCTGGTTCATCGGGACAGCGAGAGCAGTGCACTGACCCGAAGCTTCTGTGAGTGGTTGCAAGCAGCACTGCTGCGCGGCAACGAGGACGCGGTGTGACCCCGCCCGCCCGGCGCCCGGAGGCATTGCCCAGCGCCAGCGAGTGGCAGCCCAGGCAACGCCTGAGCACGCGGCGCCGGGGCTCTAACGGCTACCGGCGCCGCTGCACCGTGGTTTTTTCTTGACAGTGAAAAATCCCACCCGCTATTGTCTGACAACCTGACTACCAAGGTTTCTCCATGCTTGAACTCCAGCGTCCCGACTCTCTCGTTGTGCGTGTGGTCAATGCGATCCGTACCGAGATCGACTCCGGCCGCCTGGCTCCCGAGTCGCGCCTGCCCACTGAACAGCAACTGGCCGAGCAGCTGAATGTCAGCCGCTCGGTGGTGCGCGAAGCCATTGCCCAGCTCAAGGCCGATGGCGTGCTGATCGCCCGGCGCGGCCTGGGGTCGTACATTTCCAAGACCCCGGCCGGCACGGTGTTCCGCTTCCCCCAGGCCGATGGCCGCCTGCCGGATCTGGCGCAGATGTTCGAGATGCGCCTGTGGATCGAAACCCAGGCTGCGTCGATTGCCGCCCAGCGCCGCGATGCCGCCGATCTGCAGCGCATGCAGCAAGCCCTGCAGGAAATGCACGACAAGCGCAGCGATTTCGAAGCCGCGGGGTTGGCGGACGTGGAGTTTCACCGGGCCATCGCCGAGGCCAGCAAGAACGACTACTTCGTGGCCTTCCATGATTTTCTGCGCAGCCAGCTAACCAGCGCCCGCAAGGCCGCCTGGGAAAACTCGGCGCGGCGCCAGGTCGGCGGTTCCGCCGATGCCACCCAGGAACACCAGGCGCTGTACCAGGCCATTGCCGCCGGTGATCGCCAGGCCGCCGCCGCTTGTGCCGATGCTCACTTGCGTGCCGCGGCCAAGCGCCTGGACCTGGAGCTGCCAACCCTCGACTGACACCTGCAACACGCTTCAAGCCGCAAGCGCTAGCCTGCGGTTTTTTTATCGGAACACTTAGTCTGACAACCTGATAACCAGACTTGAAACCGTTTGATCCAAGGTACCCAGAACCATGATTTATGACTTTTGCATCATCGGCGGCGGCATCGTCGGACTGGCCACGGCCATGGAGATCCTCAAGCGCCAGCCGGGCGCCTCGCTGGTGATCCTGGAAAAGGAAAATGTCCTGGCCCGGCACCAGACCGGTCACAACAGCGGGGTGATCCACGCCGGTATCTACTACGCGCCGGGCAGCCTCAAGGCCGACCTGTGCAAGCGCGGCGCCGAGGCCACCAAGCAGTTCTGCAGCGAGCACGGAATCAAGTTCGAGGTCTGCGGCAAGGTGCTGGTAGCGTCCAACGCCCTGGAAATGCAGCGCATGGAAGCCCTGTACCAGCGCTCACAACAGAACGGCCTGAAGGTGGAGCGCCTGGACGCCGAGCAACTGCGTCAGCGTGAGCCGAACATCGTCGGCCTCGGCGGGCTGTTCCTCGACGCCACCGGCATCGTCGACTACCGCGAAGTCTGCGAAACCATGGCCCGGGTGATCCGCCGCGACGGTGGAGAAATCTGCCTCAGCCAGACCGTGACCGCGATCCAGGAAAACGCCGACAGCGTCACGGTCAACAGCCATGGCGGCAGCTGGCAGGCGAAGAAACTGGTGGTCTGTGCCGGCCTGCAATCGGATCGCCTGGCGACCCTGGCCGGGGTGAAGATCGACCACCAGATCATCCCCTTCCGCGGCGAGTACTTCCGCCTGCCGGCCTCGAAGAACAACATCGTCAATCACCTGATCTACCCGATCCCCGACCCGGAGCTGCCATTCCTCGGCGTGCACCTGACCCGCATGATCGACGGCAGCGTCACCGTCGGCCCCAATGCGGTGCTGGGCCTGGGCCGGGAGAACTACAAGAAGTTCTCCATCAACTGGCGCGACGTGGCGCAGTACGCCAGCTTCCCCGGGTTCTGGAAAACCATCTGGCAGAACCTGGGTTCCGGCACCACGGAGATGAAGAACTCGCTGTTCAAGTCCGGCTACCTGGAGCAGTGCCGCAAGTACTGCCCGTCCCTGGAAGTCTCCGACCTGCTGCCCTACGAGGCGGGGATTCGCGCCCAGGCAGTGATGCGTGACGGCAGCCTGGTGCACGACTTCCTGTTCGCCCAGACCCCACGCATGTTGCACGTATGCAACGCGCCCTCGCCCGCCGCCACCTCGGCGATTCCCATTGGTTCGATGATTGCCGACAAGATTTTCCAGGCCGACTGAAACACAGGCGCGGCACGCCTTGTTGCACAGCGCTGCAGCGCTGTCTGCGGGGCCCCGTGCCGCCGGAATACCCCTCGGCAGTCCCTTTGGGGCACACCGAGCAAGACCCGCGTCAACTCGACAATAAATACAATGATCCAAGAGGATGTACACAATGACCGCAGTTGAAACCGGCATTACTGCAGCGGAAACCCCACAACAAACCCAGAAACGCCTGCGCAAGGTCGCGGCGGCCACCATCTTCGGCTCGATGCTGGAGTGGTACGACTTCTACCTTTACGCCACCATGGCGGCCATCGTCTTCTCGAAGATCTTCTTCGATAACAGCAACCCGAAAAGCGCCACGCTGATGGCCTTCTCCACCTTTGCCATCGGCTTTATCGCCCGTCCCTTCGGCGGCATCCTGTTCGGCTACCTGGGGGACAAGTTCGGCCGCAAGCAGGTGCTGGTGCTGACCTTCTGCCTGATGGGCGTGTGCACCGCACTGATCGGCCTGATCCCCAGCTACGCCTCCATCGGCATCTGGGCACCGATCCTGCTGGTGGCGATCCGCATCATCCAGGGCCTGGGGGCCGGCGCCGAACTGTCGGGCGCGGCGGTCACCTCCTATGAACACGCCAGCGAAGGCAAACGCGGCAGCCAAGGTGCCTGGCCCGCGCTGGGGCTGAACCTGGGCCTGCTGCTGTCGTCGCTGACCATTTACCTGTTGACCATCAACGGCAACGAGTTCCTGCTGGCCGGCGGCTGGCGCATTCCGTTCGTCTGCAGCATCGTCCTGGTGGCGGTGGGCCTGTGGGTGCGCAACAGCATTCCGGAAACCCCGGAGTTCAAGGAGCTGAACAAGGAAAGCCAGAAGGCCAAGGCCTCGCCCCTCAAGGCACTGTTCAAGAACGACCTCAAGGGCCTGGCGGTGGTGTTCTTCGTCGCCATTGGCTACAACGCCCTGAGCTACATCTTCAAGACCTTTTCCCTGGCCTACCTGACCCAGTACAAGAACGTCGATGTGCACGTCACTTCGCTGTCGGTGACCATCGCCAGCCTGATTGCCATCGTCGCCGTGCCCTTCTTCGGCTGGCTCTGCGACAAGTGGAGCAGCAAGACCGTGCTAATTCTGGGCGGGGTGTTCTCGCTGCTGTTCGCCTACCCGTTCCTGGCCCTGCTCAATACCGGCGAGAGCCTGATGATCTACATCGCCATCGGTGTCGGCACCGGCATCCTGGCACCGATGATGTTCGCACCTCAGGGTTCGTTCCTCAGCCGCCAGTTCCCCACCGCGACCCGCTCCTCGGGCTTTGGCACAGGGCGCGAGATCGGCACCGCGATTGCCGGCGGCCTGGCGCCACTGGGCGCCCTATCCCTGGTGACCGCCTCGGCCACGCACTCCACCGACGGCGTGGTGATCATCCTCGCGGTCGCCGCCGTGCTGGTGATGGTGTTTGCCCTCTTCGACCAGGGGCGCAAGCACTCGGCGTTCAAGAACTGACAACCCGTTGAGTCACCCAGGGGCGGCTCAGGCCAGCAGCACCTCAATCCCCAACTGGCGATAACCTTCGATATCCACCTCTGGCACTTCCTGCTCGGTCACCAGCCGCTGCAGGCGGTTGCACGGTGCGACCACAAAGGGCTCCATGGCGCCGAGTTTGTCGGCGGTGGTCACGGCGATGACTTCGGCGGCGCTGTCGAACATCGCCTGCTTGATCGGCACTTCATCGAAATGCAGGGAGCTGATGCCGATCTCCGGATGAATCGCACAGACCCCGGTGAACATCAGGTCGGCCTTGATCCCCTGGATCATCCGCAGTGCTTCATGGCCGCTGGCGGACAGGGTGGCCGGGTTGAGCTGGCCGCCCACGAGAATCACCTTGACCCCGGGGTATTCGGCCAGGGCCACGGCAATCATTGGCGAAGCGGTGACTGCGGTCAGGCGGATATCGGCCGGCAGGGACTGGGCGATATGCAAGGTGGTAGAGCCGGAATCGAACAGCACCGTCTGGCCGTCCCGCACCCATTGCACGGCAAACTGCACCAGACGCAGTTTCGCCTCGTTGGTTTCGCCGACCCGCGTGAAGTAGTCCTTGCCGCTGTCCTTGGGTCGCGGCAGCGCACCGCCATGCACCCGCTGCACCAGGCCATTGGCATCCAGCTCGGCGAGGTCGCGGCGGATGGTGTCTTCTGAAACCGCGAAGTGCCGGCTCAGCTCAGCGGCCATGACCTTGCCGTCGCGCTCCAGCAGTAGAAGGATCTTTTGTCGACGCAGGGAGGGCAGTTCGGCTGCCGGGTGCAGGTTTTGCATGTTCTTGCCCGTTTTTGCGTGTTTTCGCGAGATTAGCCAAGCCCTCTCGCGAAAACAAGCAGCCGCGCTCAGGAGATCAATTGTGGGGGCCGTGCGTTGTACAGCGCCGCCTCACCCAGGCGCTCGCGCACCAGGGCCTGGGCCTGCCGGGTCATCTGGTCCAGGTGCCGGTCGCGCTTCTTCTCCGCTTCCAGCATGGCCTTGCGCCCGTGCTGGGCCAGCAGGTAGCTGTGAATCTGCCGCACTTCCACCGATTGGTAGATCGGCGCCACGTCCAGTACCGCCAGCAGGCCATCGCTGCCATGGTCTCGGGTATTCATCAGCACTTGCGGACCGCGGGCGCCCAGCAGCTGAAAGCCCAGGGCCTCGAAACACTCCACTTTGGCCACGTGACAGGCCAGCTCGGCATGGGGATAGCGGGCACGCAGCGCCTCCAGCATCTGCCGGGCAATGCCCTGGCGTCGATGGTTTTGCCGCACCGCCATATAGGCCACGGCACAGGCCTGGGGATCGTCCTTGAGCGGCAGGTACAGGGTGAAGCCCAGCACCTGCTCAGGGTCCTGAGTGTCGGTGGCCACCACCAGCTCTACCGCGATCCCCCGGGAACCGTCCATGGCCTGCAGGTACAGGTGCACTTCGTAGCCGACGCCGTACTGGTACAGGTTGTACAGCGGGTTGCTCGGGGCAATGGCCACCGCGCTGATGTCGGTGATGTAGTCCACGACCATTTGCTGGATCTGGCTCTGGATGGCTTCGGGCGGCGGGGCTTGGAACAGGGTGATGCTGGACATCGAGGCAGTGACTCCGAGGGTTGAGGCGTGCCCGCAACGGCGGGCGCGGCAATCATACCGCGTCACGGCAAGGCACAGGCAGCCAACAAGATGCTTGAGTCGGGCTCAAGCCTCGTTGAGAAAGATACGGAGATGCTGTTTCAGAGGTACCGGCAAGACCGGCCAGTTGCGACGACATCAGGGATATCGCCGCAACCCATGCAAGATACGGCTGCACGGTGGCAGCCGCTGCGCCCCATCCGACGAACGCGGACGGGGCCGAGGCTTACAGCGCCATGTCGGCCGCTGGGTTGCTCTCTGGCTTGGCCATGCTGGCCGGAGCCTGAGGTGCAGCGCCCTTGACCGCTGGTGGCGGGGTCAGTTGCAGCACTTCGGCGGTGTAGGCCCACTCTTTGGCCACACGCTCGGGGCTGTCGTTCAGGGCGGTGCCGTAGCTCGGTACGATCTGCTTCAGCTTCTCTTGCCAGGCTGGCGTCGCGACCTGGTCCTTGAAGACTTTCTGCAGCACGCTGAGCATGATCGGCGCGGCGGTCGAGGCACCTGGGGAGGCGCCCAGCAGACCGGCGATGCTGCCGTCCTGGGAAGCGACGATCTCGGTGCCCAGTTTCAGCACGCCGCCCTTCTCTTCGTCACGCTTGATGATCTGCACGCGCTGACCGGCCTGCCACAGGCGCCAGTCTTCTTGCTTGGCGTTGGGGAAGTATTCCTTCAGGGCGTTGAAGCGGTCGTCATCCGAGAGCATCAGTTGGCCGGCCAGGTATTCCACCAACGGGTACTGTTCGATACCGACTTTGGTCATCGGCCAGAAGTTGTGGGTGGTGGTGCTGGTCAGCAGGTCGAAGTACGAACCTTCCTTGAGGAACTTGGTGGAGAAGGTAGCGAATGGGCCAAACAGGATGACCCGCTTGCCGTCCAGCACGCGAGTGTCCAGGTGCGGAACCGACATCGGCGGAGCGCCCACCGAAGCCTTGCCGTAGGCCTTGGCCAGATGCTGCTCGGCAACGCTGGCGTTCTCGGTCACCAGGAACGAGCCACCCACCGGGAAGCCGGCGTATTCGTTGGCCTCGGGAATGCCCGACTTCTGCAGCAGGTGCAGGGCACCGCCGCCGGCGCCGATGAACACGAACTTGGCGTCGGTTTCGGTTTTCGAACCGTCTTTGAGGTTCTTGTAGGTCACGCGCCACGAACCGTCTTCATTGCGCTCGATGTCCTGCACTTCGCTGGACAGCTTGAGGGCAAAGTTCGGCTGGGCTTGCAGGTGAGCGACGAACTGGCGAGTGATCTCACCGAAGTTGACGTCGGTGCCGATCGGGCTCCAGGTCGCAGCGATCTTCTGCGCCGGATCACGACCTTCCATCATCAGTGGCACCCACTTCTTGATCTGCTCGGCGTCTTCGGAGTACTGCATGCCGCTGAACAGCGGGCTGGCCTGCAGGGCCTCGTAGCGTGCCTTGAGGAACTTGATGTTGTCATCGCCCCAGACAAAGCTCATGTGCGGCGTGGAGTTGATGAACGAACGCGGGTTCTTCAGCACACCGTTCTTGACCTGCCACGACCAGAACTGGCGGGAAATCTGGAATGCTTCGTTGATCTCGATGGCCTTGGCGATCTCGATCTTGCCGTCCTTGCCTTCCGGGGTGTAGTTCAGCTCAGCCAGGGCGGAGTGACCGGTACCGGCGTTGTTCCAGCCGTTGGAGCTTTCTTCAGCCACGCCATCCAGGCGCTCGACCATCTCCATGGACCAATCGGGCTGCAGCTCATTGAGCCAGACCCCGAGGGTCGAACTCATGATGCCGCCACCGATCAGCAGCACATCCACTTTCTTCGGCTCAGCCGCGTGCGCGGACATGAGGCCTATCGACATCGCCAGCCCGATCAGGGCCGTGTTCACTTTCTTCAACATTCTGTAGTACCTACGATAGAACGCCATCCGCCGCCCCATCCTCGATCCTGCGAACTCAGTGCATTGCGAAACAGGCATTTCGCAGGCCCTGGATGAGCGCATTCAAAAGAACTGGAGGGTGGGCACACAAGGCCGACGAGACTGGCTCGACCTCAGTTTTATATCGCTCCGGCGCTGACTTCTTGTCGTTTTTGGCTTCAGCTACTTGAGTGACACTTGTTTCTCAGGACACGTCACGGGACGTAGACCAACGGGCAATGACGCCCCACTCCTTTCACCGACACCGGACTCGATTCGACGCACAACACTGACACCCGTCTACACGGGGCCAGCAGGACAAAGAAGGGTCGGGGTCAACCAAAGGAGGTAGACGAACACTGCCTGACATTGCATTCGGCGAGTTTGCCCAGACACTCCCACGCGCTTGCAAGGACCCGAACAGGCCACTTGAAGCAAAGCATAGGGGAGGTATTTCTGCACAAACGATGAACCGATTCAGCGCAAGAATATCATTACGGCATCAGCCTGTCTTGGCCGGAGCGGCTGCCCTGGCCCTCGAAAAAACCGCGACGCACTACGACACTCGCCACGATCAATGCGTCACAAAGACGCTGGCCGGTCGCTACGCCTCGGCACTGCACTGAGCCTTGGCGGTCAGCAATGGCACAGGCATCATGACCGGCCGCAAGACCTGCCAGACCATCGTCAAGGACAAGAAGAACAACCATGCACGAGACTTCCCTGCAAGACACCACCGCCCCCGAGGGCGTCTGTTTCGGCTGCGGCAGCAGCAACCACCACGGCCTGCAGATCAAGAGCCACTGGCATGAAGACGGCGTGCATGTGATCGCCGAGCACCTGCCGCAATCCCAGTACTGCGGCTGGCCGGACCTGGTCTACGGCGGCCTGATCGCGATGCTGGTGGACTGCCACTCCAACTGGACCGCCATGGCCTACCACTACCGTAACGAACAACGGGAACCGGGCAGCCTGCCGCGCATCGACTGCGTCACCGGCAACCTGGGCATCAAGTTCATCAAGCCCACGCCCATGGGCGTGCCGCTGACCCTGCGGGCCCGGGTCGACGGCGACGTGGGCCGCAAGAGCCGGGTGATCTGTGAGGTGTATGCCGGCGATGTACTGACCGCCATTGGCGACTCGGTGTTTGTTCGGGTCGATACCGGACAGCTGGCCGCCGCCGCTCATGGTCGTGAAAGCTGATCGGACAGCAGCCTCGCCCCTGAAATTGGCAGGCGTGCCCCGCCACTCCTGCCCCTCCAAAGCGCCATGACCGGCGAGGACTTCAGCACTCACATACAACGATTGCGATCCTCCGGCGCGCCCCTGTACTATTGAGAACGATTCACACTCACATCTCGGCAGGCAACGGTGCATTCATCTTCGAGCAACAAGCTGGGCTTCTTTTTCAGCGACCATCACCGTTGGCTGCTGCAGCATATTCACAGGCGCCTGGGCAATCGCGCCGACGCCGAAGACACCGCCGCCGACACCTTCTGCCAGTTGCTCGCGGCAGAGGTCGACCCGGACAGCATCGAGCAGCCACGGGCCTACTTGTCCACCATCGCCAGGCGTTTGATGTTCGATCGCCATCGTCGACGCCAGTTGGAGCAGGCCTACCTGCAGCGCTTGTCTGCCCTGCCGGAACTGCTGGCACCCTCCCCCGAAGAGCAGTTGCTGCTGGTCGAGGCCCTGGTGGCCATCGACCGGGCGCTGGACGGCCTGCCACTGATCGTCAAGACCGCGTTTCTCTACAGCCAGCTCGATGGCCTGAGCTACGTGGCCATCGCCCGCAAGCTGGAGTTGTCCGAACGCACCGTCAGCCGCTACATGAAGCAGGCCTTGCGCCAGTGCTACCTGAGTGAGCTGGCCCTGTGAGCCGGCAACCCCTGGACCCGTTGACCGAGCAGGCCATCGACTGGATGGTGCGGCTGCGCGCCGGTGATCCGGACCCGCGCCTGGAACAAGCCCTGGCCACCTGGCTGGCCAGCGATCCGGCCCACGCCCAGGCCTGGAATCACCTGCAAGAACGGCTTGGCACATCATTCAATACCTTGCGTGCTCTTGATCGACGCGTGCCCGGGCAGGCTGGCGAAGCCCGACAACTGCTGCTCAGCCCCCGCCGCTCTCGGCGCCAACTGTTGCGCGGCCTGGCCGGACTCGGCCTGCTGGGCGGCGGCCTGTGGCTGGGCGCCCAGACTCGGTATGGCGAAACCCTGCTGGCGGATGTCAGCACCGGCCGCGGCCAGCGTCGGGACGTCACCCTGGCCGACGGCAGCCACCTGAGCCTGAACGCCGACAGCGCCGTGGACCTGCGCTTCGACGACCAGCAACGGCTGGTGATCCTGCGCCATGGCCAGTTGCTGATTCAGGTTGCCGCCGACCCGCGGCGACCACTGCGAGTGCGCAGCGCCCAGGGCCAGGTCCAGGCCCTGGGCACCCGTTTCCTGGTGAGCCAGGAAGCCAGCGCCACCCGGGTCGTCGTGCTGGAGCACTCGGTGCGGCTGCGCCTGCTGACGGGCGATGAACGCGATCTGCAACAGGGGCAGGCCGCCCTGCTGCACCCCGAACGTATCGAACTGCTGGAGCAGGATCAGCGGTATCGCGGCGATTGGCTCAACGGTCGCCTCAACGTGCTGAATGACTCCCTGGAGCAGGTGGTCGCAGCCCTACGCCCTTACTGTCGGGGCTACGTGCGGGTAGCCCCTTCGGTCAGCCATCTACGGGTGCAGGGCGTGTTCCCTCTGGATCAGCCGGAACGGGCCCTCAGCGCCCTGGCGGAGACCCTGCCGATCAGGATCGATCGCTACAGCCCCTGGCTCACACTGATCCGCCCCCGCAACCAAGAATGAATATTTTTTGAAAATCACTCTTATTTGTGTCCGGTTTTCATTTCTTGTCCCACCTATCTCCTGACACGCCAACACAATCAGGAGAATTCCGTGCGCAACCCTTGGTTCCATGTCCTTCCCGCTGCCTTCGCCGTGGCTGCCCTGAACAGCCAGGCTCAG
Organism: Pseudomonas protegens; assembly: GCF_003363755.1. GTDB lineage: Bacteria > Pseudomonadota > Gammaproteobacteria > Pseudomonadales > Pseudomonadaceae > Aquipseudomonas > Aquipseudomonas danubii. The sequence continues at coordinate 6,162,166 of NZ_CP031396.1, read as the reverse complement.
GCCCAGGAGCAGCTCCAGTCGTTCAACTTGCCGGCGGCCCCCCTGGCCGTGACGCTCAACGCCATCGCTGGCCAGAGCGGCGCCGTGCTGGCCCTGGAACCGGCGCTGGTCCAGGGCAAGCAGGCCCCGGCGGTGATTGGCCGGATGACTGCGCTGCAGGCCATGCACAGCGCGCTGGTCGGCAGCGGCCTGCAATTGAAGCTCACCGTCAGCGGCCACTACAGCGTCGAGCCGCTCCCGGCCGACGGTGCCCCCGTGCAACTGGGCATGACCAGCATCATCGAGAGCGGGCTCGACACCACCACTGAAGGCTCCGGCTCCTACGCCGCACGTGCAGTGACCATCGGCAAGGGCACCCACAGCCTGCGGGAGATTCCCCAATCGATCACGGTCATGACCCGTAAGCAGATGGATGATCAGGGCCTGACCGACCTCAAGGCCGCCGCCAACCAGACCACCGGCCTGGTGGGGGTGCAAGGGGTGGGCAAAGGCATGATCCTCTCCTCCCGCGGCTTCCAGATCGACGATTGGCAATACGATGGCGTGCCGATCCCGCGCAACACCTACTCTCTGGGCAACTGGGCGACCCAGGACCTGATCTTCTTCGACCGCCTGGAAGTGCTGCGCGGTGCCTCGGGGCTGCTGCAGGGCACCGGCAGCCCGGGGGGCGCGATCAACCTGGTGCGCAAGCGCGGCCAGAACACCCCGACCGTGACCCTGACCGGCAAGGCCGGCTCGTGGGACCACTATGGCCTGCAACTGGACGCCGGCGGCCCACTGAATGCCGCCGGTACGGTACGCGGGCGCATGGTGGCCGACGAGGACCAGAGCGATTCGTTCATCGACAAGCAATGGAGCAAGACCCACTCGCTGTACGGGTCCCTGGACTTCGATCTGAGCGACGACACCACCCTGGGCCTGGCCGCCAGCCGCTCCGAGGCCGAATCGCGGCCGATGCTCCGCGGCCTGCCGCGCTATACCGACGGCAGCACGGTGAATCTGCCGCGCTCGACCTACAGCGGCGCGCGCTGGAACCATTCGCAGATCAACGTCACCACGCTCTACGCCGACCTGGAGCACCGCTTCAACCAGGATTGGACCTTCAAGCTCGGTGCCGTGCGCATGAGCGAAAGCAACGACTCGATCCAGCAACGCATCCAGACCACCCTCCAGGGCGTCAACGCCGACGGCAGCGGCCTGCAGTACGCCGACTGGGTCACCGACTTCGACAACACCAAGATCGGCCTCGACATGAACCTCACCGGGCGCTTCGAGGGCCTGTCCATGGATCAGGAAATCACCCTGGGCGGCAACTATTCGAAACTGACCACTGACGATGTCTTCGCCCGCACCTTCAACAATGGCGGCAACATCTTCGCCATCGATCACGACCGGCCGAAGGTCAGCTACGACAGCCTGCTCAATACTCCCGGCGGACGCGGCACCCACAGTCAGTACGATGTCCGCCAGAAAGGCCTGTATGGCAGTTGGCGGATCAAGCCCATGGACGACCTGACCCTGGTGCTGGGTTCCCGGGTCAGCTGGTATGACTACCGCTACGACGCTACCAACTACCAGGCCATCAGCCACAAGGGCACCGCGGACGATCCGTCCACCATGACCGACAGCGGCGAAGTCACGCCTTACGCCGGCATCGTCTACGACCTGAGTCGCGAATGGTCGGTGTATGCCAGCTACACCGATGTGTTCGAGCCGCAGACCGCGCGCACCGCCAGCGGCTCGATACTGCAACCGGTGATTGGCAGCAACTATGAAGTCGGCCTCAAGGGCGAGCTGCTCGAAGGCCGGGTCAACACCTCCCTGGCACTGTTCCGCTACGACCAGAAAAACCGTGCCGTACAGGACACCGCCTCGGGCTACGCCTGTGACGGCTGGTACTGCTCCACCGCCTCGGGCAAGGTGCGCAGCCAGGGGCTGGAAGCCGAAGTCAGCGGCGAAGTGGTGGATCGTCTGCAGTTGTTCGCCGGCTACACCTACAACACCACCACCTTCCTTGAAGATCCGCAGGATCAGGGTCGGACATTCAGCCAATGGACCCCCAAGCACATGCTGCGGGTGTGGAGCGACTACCAGCTGGACGGTGCCTTGAGCCGGGTCAGCACCGGCCTGGGCTTCACCAGCCAGAGCCACACCCTGGGCTATGAACGCAGCTACAAGGTGCCGGGCTACACCGTCTGGAACGCCCGCATCGCCTATCAGTTGAACGACGAGGTGAGCCTGGCACTGAACGCCTACAACCTGTTCGACAAGCACTACTACATCTCTGGCTACAACCAGTTGAATGGCAACAACAACTTCGGTGATCCACGCAACTTCATGCTCAGCGTGAAGTACACACCGCAGTTCTGAATCGGCCTTGTCGCAGCGCCCCCCTGCGGGCGCTGCAGACAGCGCCGGGCTTTTGTATGATCCGCCCTCGCCCCGCCCCTTCCTGAGGACGTTTCATTTGAGCATGGACATTCAAGACATCCAGCGCAGCCTGGCAAGACCCGCGCTAAAACTCGTCGCCGGCGGCTTTCGCCCCACCCAGGCCATGGATGAAAGCTGGCTGGGTCGAGTCTTTCTGTTTCGCGAAGACGAAGAGTTGCCGCGCAACGGCGTCGGTGAAACCCTGTTGCCCTTCGCACAGCTCTATCTCCCGGCCCTGCCCTTTCACAGCCCGCTGCTGGAAGGCGTGCGGGTGCTGAGCGTGTTTGTCGCCAACCCCTTTCCCGAACCCCTGGAGCCCATGGGCGAACGTTGGCTGATCCGCGAATACCGCGACGACGAGGTGCTGGTGCGCAAGGAGCTGGTGGCTCCCGGAGCCTTCCTCAAACCCATGCCGATCAAAGCCGAAGCCGTGGCCGAGGACTTTCCGCTGTGGGACGGTGGCGGCATCCCCGATGAGGTGGAGCAGGCCATTCTCGACCTGGAACGCAGCGGCCGCATCGAGTGTTACTACGACCTGATCAGCCACTGCTATGAACACAAGCTGGGGGGCTATCCGTCCTACTGCCAATCAGGGATCGATGTCGGAGACGGTTTCAAATTCGTGATGCAGATTGCCTCCGACGCCAAGATCGGACTCAACGTGGTGGACGGCGGCAAGTTGATGTTCTGGAAGCATCGCGACACGGGCGAATGGGCGCTGTACTTCGACTTCTATTGAGACCGGCCTGTGAATAGCGATTTCATGCTCCAACGGATGAAAAGCCCGGACGCCGGGTGCATCATGAGCGCTGTCATTTCTCGGGAGACCTTCATGCCCCTGCGTCCATTGCTCTTGCCCGCCGCCGCTCTGGCGCTGGGCCTGCTGGGTTCGGCCAGCGCCATGGCCGATGATCGGTCGCAGTTGATCGAATCGATCAACGCCTACCGCAGCCAGCCGCAACGTTGCGCCAACCAGGCCTCCTCGGAGCTGCCACCGCTGGCCAGCGATCCGCGGCTGATCCTGCCCGTGGACAACGTCGGTGACCTGCAACAGGCCCTGGCACGGGCAGCCTATCCCATGGTCAATGTGCAGGCCATCAGCCTCTCCGGCCCCCGGGACGCCCAGGCGGCGATGCAAGCGGTGCGCGAGAGCTTCTGCCAGGTGGTGCTGGACCCGCAGTTCGTCGATATCGGCGTCAATCGCCAGGCCAACCAGTGGCGCATCGTCCTCGCCCGGCCGTTGCTGGCCGCCCGCCTCGGGGATTGGCAAGCCGAGGGCCAGCAATTGCTGGCACAGATCAACAGCGCCCGCAGCCAGCCCCGGCAATGCGGTGGCCAGAGCTTTGCCGCCAGCGCACCGCTGGCCTGGAACGCCACCCTGGGCAGCACCGCCGAAGCACACAGCCGGGCCATGGCCAACCAGAACTATTTCGATCACAAGGACCATGACGGCCGCACCCCGGGCGATCGCGCCGAACTGGCCGGTTATGCCGGGCAACAGGTGGGCGAGAACATCGCCGCCGGCCAGGACAGCGCGCGCAAGGTGCTGGACGGCTGGCTGGCCAGTCCCGGGCACTGCGCCAACCTGATGAACCCGGCCTACCGCGAGCTGGGTGCAGCTTATGCAGTGGACCCGAAAAGCGATGCGGGCATCTACTGGACTGCAATGTTCGGCGCGCCTTGAGGCGCCGGCTCCAGATGTGACCTGCCGACCACAGCTGCCGGCAACCCCTGGGCAGGGTTCGAGCCCGGCCATGAACGCAAACGCCCCGATCAACCGGGGCGTTTTTTTTTCAGCCAATGGTGACCTTACTGGTTGGTCGCCACCTGCCCAGCATCACCCTGGCCCACCAGCGCCTTGAGGGATGCGTCGAACTGCTTCAGCGCATTGACCTGCAGCTCGGTCTGCTGGTTGATCTGCGCGGCAATTTCCGGTGCCGCCTTGCCCCGGACCCAGACCGAAGGCAGCTCCTTGGCCTGAATGCCTTCGGCCTTGCCGATGTATTGCAGGTTGGCGTCATAGAACTTGGCGATGAACCGCGCCTCCACCTTGCGGTTGGCCTTGGTCACCAGTTGGTTGTAGGTATCGAGCATGACCACCACGTCAGGCCGGGCCTGGACCACGGCATCGAGGCTGTCATACAGGGTCACGCTACCAAAGTGTTTCTGCAACGACGCCGTCAACCAGTTGATCGCCCGTTGCGGGTCGGAACTGTCGACAAAGGCGGCACTGATGCGCGGGTCGAGCCCGGCATTTTTCGCCCCGTTCAGCGCCACCGAGTGGTAGTGCTCCAGGTACTCCAGGGTATTGAGGGTGTTTTCGCTGTACAGCAACCCTACCGACTGGGCGTGCCGCAGATCGGCGCTGCTGTCGGCCATGGGCAAGAAGTGGCAGGACATGTCATCGGCGGCGAAGGCTGTCGCAGAAGCACCGGTTCCCGCGATCAAGACAACCACAAGGGTCAATAGAGTCGAGATTCTCATCGGGTGTTTCCTTCTGCAGCCAGCACGGTGTAAGCGCCATCTTCCTCCTTTGCTGGAAAAACGGAACCTGCACTTTTTGATGATAACTATCGATTGCAGCAATGGTTGACAATAGGCACCGATTCGCCTGCGAAGGTGCAACCTCGATCACCCGCCACGACCTGCAAGACCCTCATTTTCTGGCATACAGCTGGCCACCGCCGCTATAGAATCAAGCCCCCCTTTCTCTGCAACACGAGTCCGAACCATGGATGCTCACTCGATATTGACCTACACCCTGGTGGCGGCGATCGCCATCGCCAGCCCCGGTCCTGCCACTCTGGTGGCGTTGCACAACAGCGTGGCCTACGGTGCCAAGTCGACCCTGTGGTCGTCACTGGGCAATATCAGCGGGCTGTTCTGCATGTCTGCCGCGGCCATGCTCGGCCTCGGCGCGCTGATCGCCAGTTCCGAGTGGGTTTTCAATGCGGTGAAGATCGTCGGCGCCGGCTATCTGTTCTACCTCGGTGCCAAGCAGCTGTTCAGTAAAAGCCAGCTACTGAGCGCCAGCAGCGCCGACAACGGCAAGCTCGCGCCCCCGCCGCGCCTGAAGTTGTTCAAGTCGGCCTTCCTGACCGCCGCCTCCAACCCCAAGGCGACGATCTTCTTCACCGCGCTGTTCCCGCAGTTCATCGACCAGCACGCCGCGCTGCTGCCGCAGTTCTTCATCCTGACCCTGATCTTCATGGCCCTGTCGCTGATCTCCCTCAGCGTCTATGCCGTGCTCGCTTCCCGAGCCAAGGGCGTGCTGACCCGGCCGGCGCTGTCAAAGTGGGTCAATCGCGTGGTGGGTTCGACCTTCATCTTCTTCGGTACCACTATCCTGGCGATGCGTCGGCAAACGGTCTGACCAGGCGCCTGACCGGGCACCTGATCTGCCTTGAGGGGAGTGAAGCGGCCTTCAACCCTTCTTTTTCTGCAAGGCCTTTAGCCGCGCACTGGCCCGCTGCACGGCGGCCATCTTTTCCGGGCGCTTCATGCGCTTCCATTTGCGGATGTCGTCCTTGGTCCGTCCGCAACTCACGCACAGGTCGCCGCTGAGCTGGCACAGGGCGATGCAGGGGTTGTCGATTTCCTTGGCCATGGCTCAACCCCGCCCCGGACGCAGGCGCTTGAGGCGTTGCGCCCAATCGCCGCCATTGATCCGCCGGCATTGTTCCTCGCTGTCGAAGAACACATGGGCCGCCAATGACTCAAGACGCACATCGGCCTCGCCCAAGGCGCGGGCTGTCAGTTCAATCATCCGTGAGCCCTGGCCCGCCGCCAGGGCCTGCTCCTTGTGGGCCTGGGTGTCGAAGATCCAGGCCACCACCAGGCTTGCCGGAAAGGCGGCGTAATTCACTTCGTGGGTCAACCAGGAAAAGCCGACGATCTCTGCCTTGGCGGCCTCGCAGGCTTCGGTCAGGGTGGCGGCCAGCTGGCGTTCCATGGCGGCTTGCCGGCGTTTGTCGAGTGGCATGAAGGACCTTGAGCAAGGAAAAAAAGGCCGCACAAGATACCTCAAACCCGCCACTCGCGGCGGCGCGTTGCACCTGGGCTAGCACCTACAGAAGCTTGCTACCCAAGGCGCTGGACAGGACGTCGTCGTGCCCATAGATGTCCGGCGCATACAGCAGTTGCCCATGGCTGTCGGCTTGCACCGTCCAGTAGCTGAGCAGAATCGGCACCGGCCTGGCCAGGCGGAATTCATGGGTCAGGCCGGTGGCCAGCAGTTCGTTGGTGCGCAGTCGCTCCGCCGGGCTCAGCAACCAGTCGCGCAGTTGCAGCGCCTGTTCGACCCGCACGCAGCCGGAACTGAAGGCACGGGGCCCCTTGCTGAACAGCGCCTGGCTCGGGGTGTCGTGCAAATACACGGAGAACGGATTGGGAAAACGGATGGCGATGCGCCCCAAGGGGTTGCGCGGGCCCGCCCCCTGGCGCAGAAGAATATTGCCGGGACGCTCCCAATCGACATCCTCGGGCGCGAGGGGCTGGCCATTGGCGTCCAGCACCTGCAGGTTCTGACGATTGAGGAAGCCCTGGTCACGGCGGATTTCCGGCAGTTTGTCTTCCTTGAGAATGGTCGGCGGCACCGTCCAGGTGGGGTTCAGGGTCAAGCGCGTGACCTGGGACTTCAACAGCGGGGTCTGACGCTCGGCACGGCCGACCTGGGTGCGGGTCTGCCACACCACCGCATCGTCCTGATAAAACGTCAGTTGCGCGGCCGCGACGTTGACCAACACGATATTGGGTTCGAAATCCTGGGCCAGCCAGCGCAGGCGTTCAAGGTTGATGCGCAGTTGCTCACGGCGCTGGGCCGGGCTGATATTCAGCTCCTTGAGGGTGCCCGCCCCCATCACGCCATCAGCCTGCAGCGAATGACTGAGCTGGAAATTTTTCACCGCGTTTACCAGGTCACTGCTGTAGGTATTATCGTCACTGACCTCGGGGCTTGGCAGAAAGCCGCCCAGGTACAGGCGCTGGGCCAGTTCCGGGACTCGCTTGTCCTGCATGTCCGGACGCAACAGCGGGCCACTGGCTACCGCCTGCCAACGGGGTAATGGTTGCTGGCGTTCACGGGCATAAACCTGGCGCAGGTTGCGATATTGCTCAAGATTCGGACGGGCCTGATCGAAGGCGCCGGCGAGGTTCTCCAGCCCGGGCACGGCCATCGCCAGCAACGCCGCCTGGCGATCGTCCGCCAGCGGCTGGGCCCGCCACAAGGGCTCGAAGCGGCTCTGTGACAGGCGACCGTAGTGCAGGTCCTGCAAGGCTTGCAGGTACTGATGACTGATCGCGATATCGGTGCACAGCTCATCCCCTGCTGCGCTGCTCACCGGCAGCCGATAGTGCTCCGGATCCAGGCCGTCATCGATCACCTGGGCCAATTGCGCCTGCAAGCTGGCCAGCCGATGCTCGGCGGACCACACCGGCTGCTCGCCGTTCTGGCGGTAGAACGCCTGCAACAGCAGTTGTGCGGAAGCATCCAGGCGTGGACTCAGTGCCGGGCAAGCCACCGCCACCTGGGTCAACGTCAGTTGCAGCGCACTGGGCGGCGCCAGCGCAGGGTCCTCGGCCAGCGCGACCAATGGCGCAGCGAGCAGGCACAGGCTCAAGTAACATGCGGTTTTTTTGAACAACTGCTTTACTCCAATCCGTGGCCTTCAGTGCGTTGGCCAACCGTTACGGCAGATGGGGAACAATCAGGCCTGGGATCTAAACATATAGACCAGACTGCCGGGGGAACGACAGGACGTCAGGAGCTAAAGTGATCATGGGGATGCTCTAAACATGTTGAACTTCTTGTGCCGAATCTGCCTGGCGACTATCGCCCTGGGCGCCTTTTGCAGTCCTTCCTTCGCCGCCAGCAAACCCGCTCCCGCGCTGTACAGCAGCCTCGCTCACGCCGCACCGGAACTCAATCCCCAGGCCCTGAAAAGTGCCCTGAACGCCATGCAATGCGCGGTCAACAGTGGTGCCCGACAGGCCCGGCACCTGGCGGTGATCGACTACTCGCAACCGTCCACCGCGCGGCGCCTGTGGATCTTCGACCTGCGCAGCAAAAAACTGGTGCTGCGCGACCTGGTGGCCCACGGACAGAAGTCCGGGGAAAACTTCGCCACCCAGTTCTCCAATCGCCTGGGCAGCTATCAATCCAGCCTGGGCCTGTTCCGCACCCAGGAGAGCTACGAAGGCAGCCACGGCTACTCCTTGCGCATGGACGGCCTGGAGCCCGGCTTCAATGATCGGGCCCGGGACCGGGCCATCGTGATCCATGCCGCCGACTACGTGAACCCCTTGTGGAGCCAGCGCCAGGGCCGCATCGGCCGCAGCCAGGGCTGCCCGGCGGTACGCCCGCAAGTGGCGCGCCAGGTGATAGACAAGCTCAAGGATGGCCAGTTCATGTTTTCCTGGTATCCGGACCAGCGCTGGCTGAAATCCTCGGCCTACCTCAATTGCCAGCCGCGTCAGGTGGCGAGCATCCTCAGTGCCAATGGTGGCTGAACAAAGGCGCTGAGCGCAGCGGCCAGCCCGCTGCCGGGTTGCGCCGAGCGCCGGCGACGAGATACCGTTGCCGACCTGGAACGCCACCTCGCCCGAGCCGGACCTCATGCCTTCAGCGCCCTCCCTGCTTCTCCATCATCCCGGACCACGCCCGGCCTTCTACCGAGTCGCCGAACACCTGTGGGGCGCCGGTTGCAATGTGGACTCCGATGGCGACAGCAGAACCCCCGACGACGAGCAGTGGACCGAGTTGACCCTGATACTGCGCGCCTCCCCCGAGCAACGCCTGGACATCGACCCGCTGTCCCGGGAGCCCCTGGTCTTGCTGATCCGCGCTTCTGCGGCGGACCTGGGCGCCAGGGCCGCGCACTTCATCCAGTCGGTGGCAGGCGGCACCCTCCAGGCACACATCACGGACCGATAAGGACCGGGCCCTGCCCTCTGGCAATGGCCCTCCTTCCCCCACAGGCAGCGCTTTTATGAATCCACCCGAGATCGACTTTTTCCCCGACTTCATCGCCGACCCGCAGCGGTTGTTCAACCACCTCAAGCAGGGCGTGCAATGGGACGAGCGCATGCGTGCCCGCAAGACCGCCAGCTTCGGCGCGCCCTACGACTACTCGCAGATCACCTACCCGGCGGTGCCGATGCCCCAGGCGCTGGAGCAGCTGTGCGGGCCGATCGAGCAGTTGCTGGGCTTTCGCCCCAACAACTGCCTGCTCAACTTCTATCCGGACGGCCAATCCTCCATGGGCTTCCACTCCGATGCCAACGAGCAACTGGTGGAAGGCACCGGGGTGGTGATCGTCTCCCTGGGTCACGCCCGGGCCATGGTCTTTCGCCACAAGGAAAGCGGCGCCACCTTCGACTACAGCCTGGCCAGCGGCTCGCTGCTGCACATGTCGGACGAACTGCAGAAACACTGGCTGCACGCGATCCCCAAGGCCCCGAATGCCGGTGAACGCATCAGCCTGTCGTTTCGCCAGCTCAAGACCGCGTAGTGCTGGACTCGGTCAGGATCGGCCCTTGACTCAAGGGCCGCGCCATCGACAATGCCCGGCTGTGATCACCGCTCGAATAGAGGCCCCATGCAGTTGCTCCCCTGGTCCTACCCCTGCCCCGAAGGCTTCACCCTGCGCGGCCTGCGCTCCGAACCTTCGGGCAAACCGTTGCTGCACTTCCTCCACGGCAACGGCTTCTGCTCCATGGCCTATCGTCCGCTGCTGGCCTTGCTGGCCGAATCCTTCGACCTGTGGCTCAGCGACGTCCAGGGCCATGGCGATAGCGATCATGGCGGCCCGTTTGTGGGTTGGAATCGCACCGCAGAACTGGCGGCCGAAGCCTTCGAGGCCGGGCTCAAGGCCTACGGTGACGTGCCCCGCTACGCCGTCGGCCACAGCTTTGGCGGCGTGCTCACCAGTCTGATCGTGGCCGAACGCCCCCAGCTGTTTGCCAAGGCAGTGATGCTCGACCCGGTGATTTTCAGCCCGTCGATGATCAGCTCCCTGAGGCTGCTCTCGGCCCTGGGCCTCAACCGTCGCCATACCCTGGCTCGCAAGGCCGCTGCCCGCCGCCAGCATTGGCCGGACCGCGCCTCGGCCAAGGCCGCCCTGGCCAACCGGGGGATCTTCAAGGGCTGGAGCGACGAGGCCCTGAACGCCTATGTCGAGCACGGTCTGAAAGACGACGGTCAAGGCGTAGCGCTCAAATGCTCCCCTGAGCGCGAGGTGGACATTTTCAGCAGCTTCCCGCGGCGCCTGTGGCGATCCCTGCGCCGGGTGCAGACCCCGACCCTGGTGATCCACGGGCGCGACAGCTACCCCTACGTCGCCCGCTCGATCAAACGCTGGGCCGCCCTCAACCGGCACCTGAGCACCCAGGTGATCGACGGCCAGCACTGTTTCATGCAAGTCGACCCAGTGACCAGTGCCCGCTCCATCGCAGGCTTCCTGCACACCGAAGCCCATTGAAAGCTGCGGGCCAGGCGCCCGCAAATAGATGTCATCGTGATATCATCGGCGGGTTTTCCAGGCCGGCCGTGCCTCCTGTCCCCCCTGGAAAACCCTGGCTAAGGCGCCGATCAGATGCGCCTACCGCCGACCTTGTGTGCAAAAACCGACGGTGCCGTGAAGCCTCGCTCCACAGCGCACCGCACAGATGCAAACCGCGACTCGCTTCGCCGGTTGTACTTTTTGCCGCCACAAGGAACACAGTCATGCTCTTGAGAACGATGAATATTTCCCGCCGCGCAGGGTTCAGCTTCGCCCTGATCGCCCTGCTGGCACTGGGCCTGGGGGGCTTCTCGTTGCTGGAAATGCGGCGCATGAACCAGCAATCCCTTGAGGTCGACCAGAACTGGCAGCCATCGATTGTCGCCGCCAACGCCCTGGCCCTGACCAGCACCCAGATCCGTACCATCACCCTGCGCATGCTGGTGGTCCGTGACCACGACGATGTAAAGGCCCTGCTCAAGCGCGTCGGCGAACTCGACGAGCAACTCAATCGCCAGCAAGGCGTTTACGAGAAACTGATCACCGAGGCCGAGGAGCGCTCGGCCTATGAACGCTTTCTCAGCGCCAAGGCGGCCTACATCAAGGATCAGCACCGGGTGGTGGAACTGGTGCGCCAGGGGCACAAGGAAGCGGCCATCGATGTCGTCGACGGCGGTTCGTTCCTGACCCAGGCCGACGCCATGCTCAAGGAGCTGCTGGACATCATCGACACCAACACTCGGGGTGGCGTCGCCGCCGCGCAGCTGAGCAGTGAGGTGTTCCAGGGCGCCATTGCCATGGTCGTGCTGATCATGCTGATCGTGGTGGCCCTGACCATCGCCCTCGCCCTGCTGCTGACCCGCAGCATCGTGCGCCCACTGGGCCAGGCCGTGGCCGTGGCGGAAACCATCGCCAGCGGCGACCTCGGCCAGAGCATCACGGTCAGCGGCAAGGACGAACCGGCACGCCTGCTGCAAGCCCTGCAAACCATGCAGGCCAGCCTGCGGGGCACCCTGCAGCGGATCGCCGATTCCTCCAACCAACTGGCCTCCGCCGCCGAGGAACTGCATGCGGTCACCGAACACTCCAGTCAAACCCTGCACCAGCAAAGCAATGAAGTGGAGCAGGCTGCCACGGCAGTCAACGAGATGACCGCCGCCGTGGAGGAAGTAGCGCGCAATGCGGTGAGCACCTCCGAGGCCTCCCAGGAAACCGACCGCACCGCCCACCACGGCCGCGAGCAGGTGCAACACACCGTGGACTCCATCGGCCAACTGGCGGCAGACGTGACCCAGACCTGCGAACAGGTCGAGCACCTGGCAGTGGACGTGCGCAATATCGGCCAGGTGCTGGAAGTGATCCGCTCGATTGCCGAACAGACCAACCTGCTGGCCCTGAATGCGGCCATCGAAGCGGCCCGGGCCGGGGATGCCGGACGGGGGTTTGCCGTAGTCGCCGACGAAGTGCGGGCCCTGGCCCATCGCACCCAGCAGTCGACCCAGGAAATCGAAAGCATGATCAACACCATCGAAGAAGGCACCGAAGGTGCGGTCAGCGCCATGCGTAACAGCAACGAGCGGGCACACCTGACCCTGGAGGCGGCCCGCGCCTCGGGGCTGGCCCTGGACCAGATCACCCAGGCCATCACCATGATCAACGAGCGCAACCTGGTGATCGCCAGCGCCAGCGAAGAACAGGCCCAGGTCGCCCGGGAAGTGGATCGCAACCTGATCAACATCCGCGACCTGTCGACCCAGACCTCGGCCGGGGCCAACCAGAGCAACGCCGCCAGCCAGGAACTGTCGCGGCTGGCGGTGGACCTGAACGGGCTGGTGACCCAGTTCAAGCTCTAAAAAAGCAGTTGTCAGCGGCACGTTCGAAGCGTCGAACGTGCCGCTTCAGAACGCGTAACGGGCGATCACTTGCCGGACCTTGGCCAGCGCCTCGGGCAAATCGGCCAGGTCCACCGAGCCCAGGGCCAGGCGAATGGCGTGGGGCACCGGCCCGGCGCAGACAAAGGGCTCGGCGGTAGACACCGAGACGTTCTCGCGCAGCAACGCCATGGCCACCTGATCGGCGCGTACTTCCTCGGGCAAAGGCAGCCAGAGGAAGTACGAGTTGGGGTGGCCGATATGCTCCAGCCCTGCCAACAGCTCCCGAGCCAGATGCTGACGGGCCTGGGCGTCCTGACGTTTTTCCTGCTCCAGGCGCGCCACGGTGCCGTCCTCGATCCAGGCACAGGCCATGGCGGTCATCACCCCGGGGGTGTTCCAGGTGGTGGCGCGGATCGCGCGTTCGAGCAAGGGCGCTCGGTCTGCGGAGGTCACCACGTAGCCGACCCGCAGCCCGGCGGCCACACTCTTGGAAAAACCCGAGATGTACACCGTGCTTTCCGGGGCCAGGGCCGCCAGGGGTGCAGGTGGATCGTCCGCCAGATAGGCGTAGGCCGCGTCCTCAATGATCAGCAACCCATGCTGGCGGGCCAGGGCCACCAGACGCTGGCGCCAGGCCAGGTCAAGCACCCAGCCCATGGGGTTGTGCAAAGTCGGCATGGCGTACACCGCCCTTACCCGCCGACGCTGGCACAAGCGCTCGAAGGCATCGAGGTCCGGACCTTCTGCCGTCAATGGGATGGCCAGCAACTCCAATCCGTGCGCATCCGCCACCACCTTGAACCCCGGGTAGGTCAGGGCATCGGTGGCCACCACGTCGCCGGGCTTGAGCAGGGCCATGACCGTGGTCGCCAGGCCGTGCTGGGCCCCACTGACAATCAGCACCTGCTCGCCCTTCACTGCCAGACCGCGACCCGCCAAATGCTGCGCCACCGTGGCCCGCTCATGGCTGCGGCCGGCGTGGGGTTGATAACGCAGCAGGGCCTCCAGATCGCCGCAGGACGCCAACTGACGCAAGGCTGCGCGCAGTAACTCTGCCTGCCCGGGCAAGGACGGGTAGTTGAAGTTCAAGTCCAGGGTTCCGGCCGCCGTGGCCTGCTGATCTACACCCTGTCCGGGCGGTAGCGCGGTTTCACGGACAAAGGTGCCACGCCCGGTTTCGCCGCTGATCAAGCCCATGGCTTCCAGCTCGGCATACACCCGCGAGGCGGTTACCAACGCCAGCCCTTCCCTGGCCGCCAGCTCTCGATGGGTGGGCAGGCGGGTGCCAGGGGCCAGCACGCCGCGACGGATATCGGCGGCGAACACATCGACTAACTGCTTGTAGCGGGCGCGGGCCATTGGCGCTGTATCCATGACAATTTTTTGATTGTGCTGATTTTCAATCCTAGGATGAGCTGGACGCAAGCCCCACCCCGGGCCTGCCCCTGCCAACCGTAGTGAGCACTTGTTGAATGCAACGGACATCGCACCTGCAATCCCCCCCGCTGGAAAATACCGCCGGCGGCTGGCTGAACGGCTTTATCGGGGTACTGATCTTCAGCGGCTCACTACCGGCGACCCGGGTCGCGGTGCTGGAGTTCGATCCGCTGTTCCTTACCGTTGCCCGCGCCACCCTCGCTGCGGTCCTGGCCCTGTGCATCCTGTTGCTGTTCAAGGAACGACGCCCCAGCAGGCAGCAATTGCTGCCCCTGACCATCGTCGCCCTGGGCGTAGTGCTGGGCTTTCCCTTGCTGACCGCCCTGGCCCTGCAGTACGTGACCTCGGCTCACTCCATCGTGTTTCTCGGCCTGCTACCCCTGGCCACCGCGGTATTCGGCGTATTGCGCGGCGGTGAACGGCCACGTCCGGTGTTCTGGCTGTTCTCGGTGCTGGGCAGCCTGCTGGTAATGGGTTATGCCCTGTCCCAGGGACTGTCGGCGTCGCCCCAGGGCGATTTGCTCATGCTCCTGGCGGTGCTGGTGTGCGGCTTGGGTTACGCCGAGGGCGCGCAACTGTCCCGGACCCTGGGAGGCTGGCAGGTGATTTCCTGGGCCCTGGTTTTGTCGTTGCCGGTCATGGCGGTCCTGACCCTGTTCAGCGCTCCGGCCTCCTTTAGCGGCATCAGCCTGCCGGCCTGGTTCAGCCTGGGCTACGTCTCGCTGTTCAGCATGCTGATCGGGTTTGTCTTCTGGTACCGCGGCCTGGCTCAAGGCGGGATCGCTGCCGTCGGCCAGCTGCAGTTGTTGCAGCCATTCTTCGGCCTGGCCCTGGCCGCCGGCCTGCTGCATGAACAGGTCAGCCTGGGCATGCTCGGGGTCACAGTGGCAGTGATCCTGTGCGTGGCCGGAGCGAAGCGTTGGGCCAAGTGACAGAAACGACAGTGGCAGGCTCAAGAGGCCTGCCACTGCTTGCGCCTTACCTGGCGACGGGTGCTGCAAACGGCTTGGGGTCTAGGTCGGAGAGATAGTGGCAAGCGCACCGATCGCGATGGTCAAGGCTAAAAATCCAAACAAGAAAAACGCCATCTTAGTCATCAGGCCTCCTGAACAGTAGGTGTGCGGTGCAGCGGGCCCGGTTTCCAGCCGGGAGGCCGGACGGGCGCGCCATTTTCAAACCTCGGCTGTTCTGATAACAGACGCAGATACGCGAGAAAAATACGGATCAGAAGCACTGCCCGGGGAATCGCGGCCTACTCCTCACCACCAGGGCCGCCGGGTTCAACACCCTGGAAGGACCCAGTGCACGACGGGAGTGATCAGCCCTGCTCCAGCCTGAGCAACGGCCATTTGCCCTGCCAGTTCTTCGACCGCAGCCGTTCCAGGAAGACCGGGCGCTTGGATTCGACAAAACCTGTCGTCGGCCGAATCAACAAGCGCAAGAGATCATCGAGGCCCAACGGCGCGCACACTTCACAAGCCCCTTCGGCCCCCAGCCTGACGGCGACCGCGGTGGCGGTTTCCGGCCAGTAGGTCATGGCATCGGCGCTGGACAGGTAGGGCCGGTCGCCGTTCTTCAAGTGCATCCGGGCCTGGTTCTTCACCGACCAGTCGACCCCCGGATGGCTCGCCCGCAGTTGCTCTTCCAGTTGTCGATCGAGCTCGGCAGAACAGCGCTGGCGATCGAACCAGATGACATCCACGTCGCTGTCCAGGGGCGAACAGGCCCGGCCGTGCAGGTGATCCCACACCGCATTGCGGACAAAACCGGCGCCGATCCAGCAATCGTCAAGCCCCAGGGCCTGCACCTGCTGCAGCAACTGCCAGCGCAGCGGATCGGCAGCGATGATCGCCCCGACCCGGGCCGCCTGTTGCTCCTGCGGCTCCTGGAACGGGCGGACCTCAGCCGGGCTCAATACCCGCCCGCCAGCAGATAAGCCGACAGGTCCTGCGCGGCCTCTTCAGCCAGCAGCCCGACCTGCACCTCGATCCCCGCCTGCCGCAGGATCTGCACACCGGCACCGGCGTTGCGCGAATCGGGGTCGAGCATTGCCACCACGACGCGGCCCACGCCCCGTTGCACCAGGGTTCGCGCACAGGATGGCGTGCGGCCCTGGAAGGAACAGGGTTCAAGGGTGACGTAGGCCGTGAGCCCGCTGCAGTCGCCGGGCCACTGGGCGAGTGCCATGGCCTCGGCGTGAGGCTCGCCCGGGCGCTGGGTGAAGCCCTGGCCGACGATGTGCCGATCCTTGACCAGCACACAGCCCACAGGCGGGTTGGGCAGGCAGCCGGGCAAGGCCTGGCGCCCGGCAAGCAGGGCCTGTTGCATGAAGTAAACGGGGGTGGACATAAAGGCCTCGGTGGATTATCGACGGGCCAACTTATACCGCACACAGTCGTCGTAAAAGCTTTTGCGCAAGGCTTCGGGCCTGATCCGCGAGGCACTGTCGTAGGTCTGCTCGGTGATCCCCAGGGCCATCATGCGCATCCAGCCCTTGCTGAACTTGTAGGTCTGGATCTTCTGCCGCGCCGCGTACAGCGACACCCCGGACAACTTCAGCTCCTGAGCCCGGGCAGCAGTGCCTGCGCCCCAACTGCACACATAACGGTCATTGGCCTGCAGCTCTCTGGCCTGGGCCATCCCGGCCCCGCCCAGCAGGGCGCAGGAAGTCAGCGTTATCAACACATGGCGCATTTATCGGTCACCTAACCACCTGAAAATAAAGTGATTTTGCCGATACCTTGGCCAGTGCGGGGCCAGCAGATTGCCTTATCGATCAAGGCAAAGTGCCTGCCACTGCTGGCCAGTCATGCGGTACAGGCGCAACGCACTATGCCAGCGGCTCGCCGCGCCCGGCTTCGGCCAGCAACCACTGGCGCAACAGCGCGACATTGGGTCGCTCCAGGGCCGCTGCCGGATAGACCAGATAGTAAGCCAGATCACTGGCCACACCCTGGGCAAGCGGCGCCAGCAGGGAGCCCTCGGCCAGTTCCCGGCGGACCAGCGAGCGGCGCACCAGGGCAACCCCCAGACCCGCCTTGGCAGCTTCTATGGCGCCATTGCTGTCGACGAACACCCGGCCCCGGCCACCGTCGATCTGCCCGGCCCCGGCCGCCGCCAGCCACAGCGCCCAGTCGTGACGATGCTCATCATGCAACAACGGCAGCCCTGCCAGCTCGGCGACCGTCAGGCCGGCGTCCTGCCCCAGCAGCTGCGGGCTGCACACCGGGGTCAACTGGTCATCGAGCAAGCGTTCGCTGAGCAGCCCCTCATAGCGGCCAAAGCCGTGGCGCACCGCCAGATCGACGCCATCGCGGGCCAGGTCCACCTGGCGGTTGCAGGCGCTGATCCGCACATCCACCCCAGGTGCCTGCGCTTCGAATCCCGAAAGCCGTGGCACCAGCCACTGCGTGGCGAAACTCGGCGTGCAACTGAGCACCAATACCTCCAGACGCACACGCCCGACCATCTGCGCCGTAGCCTCGCGCATCATCCGAAAGGCCGTGCGCAAGGTCGCGAAGTACTCCTCACCGGCCGCGGTCAGGATCAAGCGCCGGGGGCGGCGCAAAAACAGCGCGAGACCCAGCACCGACTCCAGCTCCTTGACCTGCAAGCTGACGGCGCCCGGGGTGACATTCAGCTCCCTGGCCGCCAGGGTCACGCTCAGATGACGCGCTGTGGCTTCAAATGCGCGCAGTGCCGCAAGGGGCGGCAAGGCCATGCTCATGATTTAGCTCTCCTCAACCATGGAGCGAAAAACGCTCGTTTGTCCGCGGTCGCAACTTGCAGAATAATTCGACACGGCAGCCATTCAAATAGCCAAGGCGTCCGTGCATCGACGAGCAGGACTCAATCATTGAAACACGTGGGAGTAAGCGGCATGACCAGGCAAAAAGTCATGGGAGTGATGGAATGGGGGCAATTGCTGGTGCTGTCGATCCTCTGGGGTGGCTCGTTCTTTTTTGTCGCGATTGCCGTCAAGGAGCTGCCGCCACTGACCATCGTCATGCTGCGAGTGAGCCTGGCCGCCCTCGCCCTGCTGACGCTGATCCGTATCCTCGGCCTGTCACTGCCCCGGGACCGACGAGTGTGGCTGGCGTTCTTCGGCATGGGGCTGCTCAACAACCTGCTGCCCTTTGGCCTGATTGTCTGGGGCCAGACCCATATCGCCAGCAGCCTGGCCGCCATTCTCAATGCCACCACGCCCCTGTTCGCGGTACTGGTGGCCCACGTTCTGACCACTGATGAAAAAATCAGCGGCAACAAACTGGCAGGGGTGCTGGTCGGCTTTGTCGGGGTGGCGATGATGATCGGCCCCGATGCCCTGGCGGGCCTCGGGGATCATCTCGGGGCACAGTTGGCGGTACTGGGTGCGGCACTGTCCTATGCCTTCGCCGGAGTCTTCGGCCGGCGCTTCAAGGCCATGGGCGTCGCCCCACTGCTCAGCGCCAGCGGTCAGATCTGCGCCTCCAGCCTGCTGCTGATCCCCCTGGCGCTGCTGCTGGAGCGGCCCTGGAACCTGCCACTGCCGAGCCTGGCCACCTGGGGCGCGCTACTGGGAATCGCCCTGCTGTCCACCGCCCTGGCCTATGTGCTGTTCTTTCGGATTCTCTCCAGCGCCGGCGCCACCAACCTGATGCTGGTGACCTTCCTGATTCCCATCAGCGCCATTGTCCTGGGCTGCCTGGTGCTGGGCGAGCAGTTGCACGCCAGGCACCTGCTGGGCATGGGCATGATCGCCCTGGGCCTGGCGGCCATCGACGGCCGGCTGCTCAGGCGCTTCAGGGCACGCAAGCAGGCACCGTTGGACAGCGACAGTTTTCTCGGCAAGGACATTTGATAGCGGCCGGTATTCCCGCGAGGAATGCACGGATAAAAATCGCGCATTTTATTTATCGCCCGGGATCTCTTAGCGTGTCCGTTCCCCCATTGGAGATCCCGCCGTGACCGACGCCCGTCCACGCCTGTACGTCGATGCCCAGTTCACCAGCCCCTATGCCCTGTCAGTGTTCGTGGCGTTGCGGGAAAAGGGCATCGACTTCGAACTCATGCCCCTTGACCTCGATGCCGGTGAGAATCGCGCCCCGGACTATGCCCGCCTGTCCCAGACCCAGCGGGTGCCGACCCTGGTGCATAACGGCTTTGCCCTGTCCGAATCTTCGGCCATCACTGAATACCTGGAGGAGCTGTTCCCTGAACCCGCGGTCTATCCCCTCGACCGACAACAGCGAGCCAAGGCCCGCCAGGTCCAGGCCTGGCTGCGCAGCGACTTGCTGCCGATCCGTCAGGAACGCTCGACCCTGGTGGTGTTCTATGGCTGCAAGGGCGAACCTCTGTCGCCACCCGCCGAAGCGGCGGTGGCCAAGCTGATCGATACGGCGCAAGCACTGTTGGCCGATGGCCGTGACTGCCTGTTCGGCCAGTGGTCGATTGCCGATGTCGACCTGGCATTGATGCTCAACCGGCTGATCCTCAACGGTGACCCGATGCCCGCGAACCTGGTGGACTATGCCCGGCGCCAATGGCAGCGGCCGGCGGTGCAGGAATGGCTGCGGTTGCCGCGGCCGGCGCTGTAGCGGCCTGGGGCGGATGCGTTTGATGAGCCGCCAATGCAAAAACCCTCCCGTAAATCCGGGAGGGTACCTGATTCAGTGACGCAAACGACTCAGGACGCCAGTAAGGGCTGCTGCTCATAGTTCTTGGCGTAGGCGTTCTCCACGCCGGGAAGGATTTCCACTATCGAGAAGTAGCGGTCCCAGAACGGCGTCTCCCGCAACTCCTCCACCAAC
Organism: Pseudomonas protegens; assembly: GCF_003363755.1. GTDB lineage: Bacteria > Pseudomonadota > Gammaproteobacteria > Pseudomonadales > Pseudomonadaceae > Aquipseudomonas > Aquipseudomonas danubii. The sequence continues at coordinate 6,142,138 of NZ_CP031396.1, read as the reverse complement.
AGCTCATAGGCATGGTGACTGCTGGCTTCCCACAGCCACAGATCGGTGACTCGCGCCGAGTAGAACTCGATATCGAAGAAGCGCAGCGATACCTCGGCCGAATGCCGTTGCAGAATCGGCTCCATCTGGGTACGCAACAGGCGAAAGCGCTCCTCGACCGGAAACCCCAACCACTCCGGGGTGGTTTTTACCAGCATGAATACGCTGAGCACGGTGACAGACATGGTGTTGACTCCTGACAGACAAAGGGTTGATGAGTGCTGCTTGCCCAAGCAGAATACGAGTCATCACTCACCTTTGAAACTCGCATTGCCGCCATGTCAAAACACCCTGCCAGCCCTCCTCTGACCCCGCGTAAAACCCCGAGCCAGCGCCGTTCGGCGCACACCGTCGAGGCTATTCTGGAAGCGGCTGCTCGCATTCTGGAAACCCAGGGACTCACCGCCTGCTCCACCAACGCCGTGGCGCAACGGGCCGGTGTCAGCATCGGCTCGCTGTATCAGTACTTTCCCAACCGCGATGCCCTGACGGTGGCGCTGATCGAGCGCGAGACCGCGCAGTTGCTCAGCGATGTCCACGACGCGAGCAGTCACGGCAGCGCCCTGGAGCGCATCCGCGCCATGGTCCAGGCCGCAGTGGCCCACCAGTTGCGCCGGCCGGAACTGGCCCGAGTGATCGATTTCGAAGAGCGCCGGCTGCCGCTGCAGGAGCGCCATCAGCGAGTGGCCCAGGTCATTCATCAAACCCTGGTGCAGGCCCTGCAATTGGCCGATGCACCTTGGGTGCTCGATGACGTGGTCACGGTGGCCCACGACCTGTTCGCCCTGACCCACGGCATGATCGATGCCGCAGGTGAGCGAGGTGAAACCGACGCCCCGGACCTGGAGCGCCGGGTCATGCGCGCCATCCGCGGCTACCTGACGCTTGCCGGAGAATGATCGAGCGGCGCGGCGACACACATGACGGCTGACGCATGCAGGCAAACATATGCTGGGCGTCATCGGCCTTGCCCAAGGGCACGCCGCGATGTGGCAGGCCGCTCAACGCCAGAAAAGTACCCGTGCGCCGATCCGGCTGGTATGGTGCGCCCCTTGGAAATACACCGCCCGACCCTGAGGAACCTGACCTTGAGCAGTGAAGCAAAAATGACCGGTGACCTGTTCGAAGTCGACAAGCGCCTGGCCCTCAAGCCCATCGTCGACTTCAACAGCTACCTGCGCGCCGCCTTCGCCGACGGCCCCTGCACCTGTGGCCGCTGCGTCGCCAGCCAGGGTGACGAAACCGGCTATGAATACCAGCACAGCTTCAACTTCGCCGGCCGCGTGGCCCACCGCCGCTTCGCCAGCACCGCTGGCAGCGACGTGCTGCTGGCCCTGAAGAAAGCCTGGCTGTCCTTCACCAAGATCGAGCTTGCAGTGAGCGGCGAGCTGGACCTGGCGACGGTCAAGGACTTCGTCGAGCCCGAACTGCACAAGCTGCTGGTGCCGCTGTTCGTCGCCAGCGGCCTGACTCGCGAAGTGGATGGCCAGTTGCAGATTCAGGCGCAAGTGGCGGCTTGAGACAACCGTCACGCCTCTGCCGCGAGCACAGAGGCGTGCGACCTAGAGCCAGCGCCGCACGCGCTGTCGATAGTCGGTAAAATCCGCACCAAACAACCGCCCGAGCGCCCGTTCTTCGGGAGCGATCTGCAAGCGGTTGATGTACAGGACAAAGCCCAGGACGCCCAGCAGCACCAGGGGCGAGGCCAGGTACAGCCCCCAGGCCAGCAACCACAGGGCAAAGCCGACATACATCGGGTTGCGGGTGTAGCGGTAGATGCCCGACGTGACCAACGCTGAGGCCGCTTCGGGTTTCAAGGGGTTGACTGTGGTCCGGGCACGCCGGAACGAGATCCCGCCCGCCAGGACGAACAGCAGACCCGCCCCGATCACGGGCAGCGCCAACAACAGGCGTGTGCTCCATGCCAGGTCAAGTCCCGGCAGCCCCAGTGATGCACCGCCCATCAGCCCGCCGAAGACCAGCGCCACCAGCGGGGGCGGAACCTTGTTTTCCAGTGCCTGCAGCATGATTCTTCCCTCGACACGTTGCGCAATAGACGGGCGGCGGATCTCTGACCCCAGAGGTTCCCCGCCACCCGCCACAGCTTACCGTCGCTCAATAATGCGAAAAGAAATTCCTGGGAAGCCGGCACTGCCCACTTGAGCATCAGCGCGCATTTGGACATCCTCCAGGCCTCGACCTGATTGTCCCCATCCACTCTGCCCCCCCAACTGGACTGGTTCCAGCGCGAATGGCCCTGAAACCTCGGAATCCCTCACAACATGCAAATCCCCCATCAAGGCAGCTGCCTGTGCGGCGCAGTCACTTACCGAGTGTCCGGCGCACTGAAAGCCGTCACCCACTGCCACTGCCGCAAGTGCCAGAAAGGCCATGGCGCGGCCTTTGCCTCCTACGCCAGCACCCCGCGCGCGAATCTGCACGTCAGCGACGCCGGCACAGCCCTCAAGGGCTATGAATCCTCCCCAGGCGTGCTGCGCCAGTTCTGCTGCCACTGTGGCTCATCGTTGTTCTGGCAAAATGTGCGAGGTGAATACGCCGAGTGGATTTCAATCGCCATCGCCACCCTGGATACGCCCTTCACGGCCCCCAAGCAGAAGCACCACTGCGTGGCAATGAAGGCCAGCTGGCACCAGATCTGCGATCAATACCCGCAAGTACCCTGACTGCTCGACCCGCCATTAGCGCGCCGCCAGGTCCTTGGGTTTGTAGAACAGGAAATTGCCGATTTCAGTGGTCTTGATGTAGCTCTTGGCCCACTGCGGTGACACGCTGCGGTCGTGAAAGTACAGGGCGCCGCCGGTGCGGTCCTGGAGCTGCTGATTCAGCGCCTTGCGCGCAATCTCCTTGGCCAGGCTATAGCGCCCCTCCTCTTGCACCTGATCCGGGCGACCATCGCACCACCAGGAGAACTGGCACGGACTTTTTTCCGAGCCCTGCTTGACCACTTCGCACAGGGTAGACGGAAAACCCTCATGGCCCAGACGGTTCAGGACCACATCGGCCACCGCTTCCATATCGGCAGACTCCCCCCCTTTGGCTTCCCAATACAGGGTCCGCGACAGACAGGTGATGGCATCGTCCACCGGTGCCTGTCCGGCGGGATCCACGGCCTGGACTTCCGTCTTGGTGATGGGGGCCGCCTGGGTCTCGGCCTTGGGGCTCTCTTTGTCCGCGACCTTCTGCTCCAGGACCTGGGCCTTGTCCTCGGCGACTTCCTGGACCGCAGGTTGCGGCTCGGCGGCCAGGAGCTGGGCGATGTAGAGCATCAAACCGTAGCAGGTAAGCCTTGCAATGATGTGCATGATCGACTCTTCCAACAAGTCATGGACCCTGGGTCAACGCCAACCCTGAGCCTTCAAGCGACAGAGCCGCGCACCGAGGCCGGCGCATGGGCACGTCGGCGACAAGCGACGGGTCATGAGCGGGCCATATCGAGTCGACCATGGCGTCACAAAAACATTCCCTTGAAAAACGCTGACCGGACCAGGGACGCTGGACCTCGGCGCAGCGCCCCGGCGCAGCACCTAGAACTTGTAGCCCAAGCCCACCATGTACACGAACGGGTCGACATCCACATTGACCTTGGAGCGCACCCCAAGCTGGCTGTTGTTCACATAGGCATCGGTATTGATGTCGATGTAGCGCATCTGTGCGTTGAGCATCAGCCGATCGGTGAGCATGTAGTCCATGCCCACTTGTGCCGCCCAGCCCCAGGAGTTGCCGGCGCGGAAGTTGTCGAAGCCTGCGGCGGAAGCCCGGCTGCCGACCTTTTCATCGTAGATCCAGGTGTAGTTGAGCCCCGCCCCGACATAGGGCTGGAACGCCGATTTGCTGTGCATCGGGTAGTACAGCAGGCTCAGGGTCGGCGGCAGGTGCTTGAGGGAACCGAGCTTGCCATCGGCAATGCCGCCAGCGGTGCCACTGAGGCTCACGTTGTGTTCAAAAGGGGTCGCCGCCAGCAGTTCCACCGCCAGGTTATCGGTCAGCATGTAGGCAAAGTTCAAGCCTAATTGGGTATCGCTGCCCAGGCTGGCCTTGCCCCCCAGGCTGGTGCCGGCCAGGGCGCCGCGATCGACCTTGACGCTGGAGCTGCTCTCACGCGGGTCCACCGTCACCGCACCGGCGCGGACAATAATGTCGCCAGCCTCGAAAGCCTGGGCCGTGGAAACGGCCAGGGCAGACAACAGCAGGCTGGTACTCAGAAGGGTCAATTTACGCATGCATCACTCCACTACTCGAACAAGGGCCAACCCGCCAGCCGTGATCACGGCGGGCTGTGCCAGGGAGGCTTGAGTATCGAGAAGCAGGTAAACGTGCACATCTGCCGAATGACATAGGCCGTGGCCGATCAGCCCGGGGATGCATTGCGAGGTGTTTCGTGGTGCCAGGCCAGGAGCAGGCGCCACGGGGCAAGCGAGCCTGTTTTTGCTCAGTCGAGCAACCCGGCGTTCTTCAGCAACTCGCCCAGCCCCTGGGGAACCAGCGGCGAGCCTTCGCTAAAGCTGCGGCTGTCATGCCAGCGGGCAACGAACGGGGCGCCGTCGCTTTCCCGGGCATCGAGATGGGCGCGCTGGTAAACCCTCGGATCGTCGAAGCGGGCGTCGTAGACCTGGACGATTTCATGGCCGGGTTTGCCGGCGAACGTGAACAGGCTTTCCAGGGTGCCAATCAGGCGCAGGTTGTTGATCGACTGTCCCAATTCCTCCTGCACCTCACGGACAATCGCCCGGGCACTGTGCTCACCGAAATCGATACCGCCGCCCAGCGGCCGGAACAGCGTCTGTTGCGTGTCGGCATCAACGAACTGATTGACCAGGATCTTGCCCTGGTGGTGGAAGACACACAGCGCGAGCGCGCGAATACGGGGTTCAGACACGGGATAAAGTCCATTTGCCGGTACGAGGCGCGGCATTAGAACACAGCGCAGCGAGCATCAACCAAGGTAAAAATACTTCACCGCCAACGCCGGCACCTCCTCCATCGCCGACCACAGCTGCTCGTCCAGCTCGCCGCTGATCAACTCATGCTGCTCGTCGCTTAGCAGCTCGGGAAGGTCCCACAACCGCTGCAGTGGCGGGTGATGTTCAAGAGGTCCGAGCAACTGCCGCTGGCGGCTGACCAGCCTGCGGGTGTTGCGCGCACCGATGGCCGCCAGGGTGTCCAGCGCCAGCTCACAGGTCTGCTCGCCCCAATTGCAGAAGAACTGCAGGAAGCCGCCGTTGTAACCGTCCGCCTCCAGGCGCCAGAGCGCGACGATGGCTTGATCGTCCGCCGGCAACCGGTCGAGCTGCCACTCCACGACCTGCAAGCGCGCCATGGACTCATTGCACAGGTGCTCCCAGACCCAATCGATGGCCTCGACGCTGACACCCGACTCTCCCAACTGCGGCCAGGACACCCGACGCCCTCGGTGCTCGATCTGAAAGTCCACCCGCTGCTCGGGCGTGGCCTCTTGCAGGAATCGGTAGCGACTCAACGGCTGCCGCAGGTGCAGGCCATCGGCCCAGCCGAGGCAGAGCATTTCGGCGTCGAAGCTGACATGGGTGATGGGGCTGAGGTTCATCGAGCAGATCCTTGCATAAAGAGGGTCAATGGCGCTGCGCCGGCGGATTACTCGCCAGCGGCCACGGGGCGCCGCGGGCCCATGCCGTTGAGCAGCGAGAACAGCACCCCGGACAGCAGCCCGAGCAGCAGGAACGGAAAGATCCCCCGGTTGAACAAGGGGACCCAGTAGTCCAGCCCCGAGGCCCCCTTCAGTGATCCGGCGAACAATCCCGGGGCCCCGGACAGCAGCCAGATCAACAGGCCACTGAGCCCGCCACCGATTACATGGCGCCAGCCGGTGGCGAGGAAACGGTCCACCAGCCATAGCATCGGCCAGCTGACCAGCATCGAGAGCCACGCGCCGATCAGCGCCCCGAGCGAGAAAACCGCCAGGCTTTGCTCCCCCTTCGGATAGAGCGTCACCGCCACCCCGCCCAGGGTCAGCGCCCCTGACAGCGGCACGGCCAGAACCCGCCACCCTTGCCGCGCCCGCCCATGAAGCGGCACCGACAGTTGCTCGATACCGCGGATCAGCAGGCTGTACAGACCGCCCAGGAGCAACCCGCCGGCCAGCGGCAACAGCAACAACTGCGTCCACGAGGTGCGCACCAGCAAGGTAGCGACCAGACTCAGGATCAGGCCGAGCCACAGGTAGCGCGTCCTGGCTTGCGGCCAGCGCCGGTCCATCCACAGCAACAGGGGAATGCCCAGGACCATGGCAATCACGCTGCCAAACAGAAACCCGGAAAACAGCTGCGTACCATTCCAGCCCTTGATCAGGCCCTTGGTCGCGGCATAGACCAGGCCGGCGCATGCCGGCAGTGCAAACAATCGGAGTTCGGCATTGGGCCGCATTGGGGTCCACCTGGGTTGGCAGCGGGTGCCGGATTGAATAATGGAGCGTTTCTACACAACTGCGGCGGACTAATCCACTGCTGGAAAAAACCTGCGCCACCTTGAGCGAGGTAATGGCTTCTTGCGCACTATCGGGTTATACAACGGGTCGAAAATTCATCCGCCCCCTCAACGTAAAGCCCCCAGCGATGCTTTCAGCCCAACAAGCCTGTGCCCTGGTGCTCGCCATGCATGACGGCATGATCAACGATGGAAAGCCCGAGCGTTTTGTCATTCAGTCCTGCGAGCTCTGTCCCCAGGGGGCTTACTGGGTGATCCGCTGCAACAGCGCGGATTATGTGCAGCACGGCGTAGAGTCGAGTTGCTATATCGGCATAAACGCGCATCTGGTCAACGTGCAGACTGGAGTGGTCGATGCCATCGGTAGTGCCACCCACGTGGATGACTACCTGCAAGACAAGTACGATCAGGGCGCTGCGATGGGCAACTTTTATGTACTGACTCCTGCATTCGATCGCCACGACAAAACCGCAATGAGCAATCTGCGACAAAAACTGGCCTGCACCTATCCGCAGGTCATTGCACTGCTGTCAGAACAGAACAAGCCTTGGCTTACAGGCAGCCGCCGAGTCCTGTTGCAGGCTCAACGGCAACTCTGCGACCAAGGCGTGCCCAGCACGATCACCTTGGCGCCTGAAACAGCCGGCGCGGTTCCTCTGGACGAACAGTTCTGCCACGCTGCCACGCTCCTGCTAGCGCTCCGGCGCAGGTTGCAATGAGCAGGCGTTGACCGACGCGATCATGTCATCGCGAACGACGCCGATGCTTGAACTGCATTTGAATGAGTAAACAGGCCCATGAAAATCTACCTCGACGACGAACGCCAGACCCCGCCCGGCTGGATTCGCACCTACTGGCCGGACGAAGTCATCGCGCTGCTCGAAGCCGGCGGCGTCGAACAGATCAGCCTCGACCACGACCTCGGAGATGACGCGCGCGGCACCGGTTACGACGTGATCCTGTGGATCGAAGAGGCGGTGGCGCTGCAGGGGTTCTGTCCGCCGCAGATTCATATCCACTCGGCCAATGCCTCCGCCGTGGAAAAGATGCGCGCGGGGGTGCAAGCGATCAATCGGCTGGCCCGCGACAACGGATGCCGCCAACCCACCGACAACAGAGGCCACTGACCCCATGAGCGGCAACCTGTACGGATACATCCACTGCCTTGACCCTTCGCCGGCCGCCGAAGCGCACAATCGCGCGGTTCTGCACAGCCTGCCAGTGACCGGGGCGCAGATCACCAGGGCGCTTTTCAGCCTCCTGCCCAACAGCCGGGGGCATTGCTACTACGGGCATATGCTGCACTTCGCCTGCGCCCCCAAAGGCAGTTATGACTTCGAGGATTCGTGGTTGGCCGAATACGAAGCCCTGCTGGAGCGCTTGTTCTGGGACAGCTCGGAAGTGGTGCATACCTATTGCGGCGAACGTCGGACCTGGGGCTCCAGTAAAACCCAAGGGCTCGCACCACCAACAGGCTTGCAGATCAGCCAGCGGAAGGTCTTTCCCTCCTACCACCACCTGGAGCCCGTCGAGGACAGCGATGTAGCGACGCCGGGGCACCGCTGAAGGTGCCAGCACCGGCTTGATTGTCACGCCACGCAGTTACACAACATGCGCGGCGAGCGGCGCCGGGCTGGACCAATCGGCCCTCAACAAGCCGTACTGCACCAGATCATGATGAGCTCCCAGCCAATACCCCGCCTGCCGTGAAAGCCCTTCGCGGACAAACCCCAGCCGCTCCAGCAACCTGAGGCTCGCCAGGTTCTGCGGGTGCACCTGGGCCTCGATACGGTTCAGCGCCATCTGCTCGAAGCCCCAGCCCACCGCGGCGTGCAACGCCTCGCTCATCAGCCCCTGCCCTTGTGCCGGTTTTGCCAGTTCGAAGCCGATGGCGCAGCTACGCCACTGGCGGTTCCATTTGAACAGGCCACAGGTGCCCAGCAGACCGGGTTCGGACTGGCGCTCGATGCCCCAGCGAACGCCCGGGTTGGGCAAGCTCCGCCATCCGGCGAACAGCGTCAGCAATTGCTCGGCCTGCTGGCAATCAGTCATTGGATCGGTGCCGAACCACTGCATGGCCTCGGCATCGCTGTGAATCGCGAACAACGCCGGCACATCGGCCGGGCACAGTTCCCTGAGGATCAGGCGTGGGGTACGGATAACCGGAAAGTCGCTCATATCGACACCCGCCCTAGCCTGCCAAGCGCTTGCCCAGGATGAGTGCATACTCGCCCTTGATCTGCTCAAAGCCGTACTTGTGCTCCAGGCGCTTGACGATGAAGTGCCCGCGGGCCATGTCCTGGTAGAAATCGGTGAACAGCGCATTGATAGTGGCGCCGGTAACGGCGCCGATCACCGGCACCGCCTGGGCCGCGAACTTGCTGGAAATGGTCACGCCGTAACGGCTGGCGACCTTCTCGATCAACAGCGCCAGCCACTTGCCCACCTGCCCCGGCGACAGCCTGCCGGCCGCCCCGGCGCCTTGCCTGGCGGCAATGGCCGCCAGCTCCTTGGACAATTGCTGCATGGCCTGGGTGGTGAAGCTGCGGGTGATGTAATAGCCGGTCTCGGTGGCGTCGTCGGCCTGGCTGTTGCCACCCATGGCGAACACTTCGATGCACGCCTGCTTGGTGGCGAAGTCCTCCAGGTCGAAGCCTTCGCTGCGGGCCACATCGGCCACCGAGCGCATCATGATGGTGGTGGAAATGGGCAGCTCGACGAACAGCGCGGCAAACCCGAAAGCGCCGCCCACCGCGCCGGAAGTGGCGGCATAGACTTTGTGCAAGAGCGTCGAGGCCTGTTTTTTCGGAGTGTTCTCCAGGCTCCACAGCGCGGCATCGGCCGAGGTATGCAGCGCAGCCACCACCGCGCCGTTGATCTTTGCGGACACCCAATTGGGCAAGGCCTTGACCGCGCTTTCAATCGGCGAGCCGAGCAGGCCGGACAGGCGCGCGGTCAATGAAGGGGATTCCAGCAGGCTGACCGCCCGCTTCAGGTCCTGATAATCCTCGGGACTGTCTTTGATGCTCACCGGCTTCTCCATGGGCTGCGACCTACTGCGCCCGGGAAGCATAAACCGCTTGCCGCTCAGATCACGACAAGATTCATCCTGCCGGGGCGCCCCCACGCAGCTGACGCTTCATGGGGGCGCCGAGGTGGAGCAGGTCAATCCTGCAACCAGACCCGCACCTGAGGCTGCGCGCCTTCGATGAACACCAGGCTGGCCACCTGCCCCGCCTCGATCAGGTCCTGTCGGGCGCATTGCAGGGACTCCAGCAGCGGCGCGTGCTGCACCAGCTCAATGCGCGCCACTGCGGCCTTCATCGACTGCCGGGCATCGGACTTGGCCTTGCGAATGGCCGCCAGCGCGGCACTGACCGCCTCCAGCAACGGCTCGACATAGTCCTCGGCCACCTGCGCCTCGGGCCACGGGGCCCGGTGCACCGAACCCGGCTGCCAGCAACGCCAGACCTCCTCACAGACAAAGGGCAGAAACGGCGCGAACAAGCGTTGCAGCACACTCAAGGCCGCCGCCAGGGCGTTGCGCGCCGAGTGGCCCTCGGGGCGATAGGCGCGGCGTTTGACCAGCTCGACATAGTCATCGCAGAACCACCAGAAGAAGCCCTCGATGCCGATCAGCGCGCTGCTGTAGTCGTAGCCCTCCAGCGCCGCCTCGGCGGCGGCGGTGACCGCTCCCAGGCGTTGCAGCATGGCCTGGTCCAGCCGCTGCTCGACCGGCCCCTGCGGGTCGCCCGGCACGCCGAATACCAGCTTCGACAGGTTGAACAACTTCAGCGCCAGGCGCCGGCCGATCTTCATCTGCTGCTCTTCGAAGGCGGTGTCGCTGCCCGGGCGCCCGAGGGCCGCCCAATAGCGCACGGCATCGCTGCCGTATTGCTCCAGCAAGCCCTGGGACGTGACCACATTGCCCCGGGACTTGGACATCTTCTTGCGGTCCGGATCGAGGATCCAGCCCGACAGCGCCACATGCTTCCAGGGCACCGCGGCCGCCTCGAAGTGGCTGCGCACCAGGGTCGAAAACAGCCAGGTACGGATGATGTCGTGGCCCTGGGGGCGCAGGTCCATGGGGTAGACGCGCTGAAACAGATCCTCGTCCTCCTCCCAGCCGGCGGCGATCTGCGGGGTCAGGGAACTGGTGGCCCAGGTGTCCATGATGTCGCGCTCGCCGATAAAGCCATGGGGCTGGCCGCGTTGCTCGGGGCGGTAGCCCGCTGGCGTGTCCAGGGTCGGATCCACCGGCAGTGAGGTTTCGTCCGCCAGGATCGGCCTGGCGTAGTCCGCTACGCCCTGGGCATCCAGGGGATACCAGAACGGAATCGGCACGCCGAACACCCGCTGCCGGCTGATCAGCCAGTCGCCATTGAGGGCGCCGACCCAGTGCTCGTAACGACTGCGCATGAACGGCGGATGCCACTCCAGGGACTGGCCGCGGCCGAGCAACTGCTGGCGCAGCTCAGCGCTGCGCCCACCGTTGCGCAAGTACCATTGGCGCGTGGCGACAATCTCCAGAGGCTGGTCGCCCTTCTCGAAGAACTTCACCGCGTGACGGATCGGCCGCGGTTCGCCAAGCAAAGCGCCACATTCACGCAACATCGGCAGTATCAACTTGCGGGCCTGGGGCAAACTGCACCCCGCCAGGGTCTCATAGGCCTGACGCGCGCCCGGCGTGCTCAGCCAATCGGGTGGCTGGGCCAGCAGCCGACCGTCCGGCTCGATGATCGAGCGGGTGGGCAACTGCAGCTCGCGCCACCAGAGCACATCGGTCAGATCGCCAAAGGTACAGACCATCGCTAGCCCGCTGCCCTTCTGCGGATCGGCCAGGGCGTGGGCCAGCAACGGCACCTCGACCTCGAACAACGGCGAACGCAGGTATTGGCCGAAGCGTCCCTGGTAACGCGGGTCATCCGGATGCGCCACCAGCGCCACGCAGGCCGCGAGCAATTCGGGGCGGGTGGTGGCAATGCATAAATCCTCACCTTCGATGCCCTGGAACCGCAGGTCGTGATACGCCCCCGCCACCTCCCGCTCCTCCAGCTCGGCCTGGGCCACGGCGGTCTGGAAGGTCAGGTCCCACAGGCAGGGAGCCTGCTGGCTGTAGAGCTCGCCGCGCCGGTAGTTGCGCAGCAAGGCGCGCTGACTGACCCGCTGCGCACGCTCATCGATGGTGGCGTAGGTCAGGCCCCAGTCCACCGACAGGCCCAGTTGCATGAACAAGCGGCGAAAGGCCTGCTCGTCGACGGCGGTCAAGCGGTGGCACAGCTCGACAAAGTTGCGCCGGCTGACCGGCGCATAGTCGGCGCGGCGCTCGGCGACCCGGGCCGGTGGCTGCAACTGCGGCTGGTAAGGCGCCTGGGGATCGCAGCGCACGCCGTAGTAGTTCTCGACCCGGCGTTCGGTGGGCAAGCCGTTGTCGTCCCAGCCCATGGGATAGAACACGGCCTTGCCGCGCATGCGTTGAAAGCGCGCGATGATGTCGGTGTGGGTGTAGCTGAACACATGGCCGACGTGCAACGAGCCCGAGGCCGTGGGTGGCGGTGTGTCGATGGAGTAGACCGCGTCCCGGGTGGCACTGCGATCGAAGGCGTAGGTGCCCTCTTCCAGCCAGCGCTGGGACCAGCGTGTTTCGAGGTGTTCAAGCGAGGGTGTGGCGATGGGGCAAAGCGTTGCGGTTACACGTTTAACGGTGACATAGCATCCTCCTGTTATCACCCGGTGGCGCCGCAAAGGTCGGCGCCGAGGGGAAAATTTATAGAGGATTGCGCGGCATTAGTAAATCGCCCGGGCGCGGCTTTTTGCATTGCGCCTCAATCGAACTGCAGTTGCGCAGCCCATGCCGGGTACTGGGTCTGCAGGCGCCGCAGGCATTGTTCCATCAGCCGCGCATCGTCCGGCAAGCGTCGGGAGAGGCTGTGCCAGCCGCTGATGCGCAACTGCAGCGGCATCTCCACCAGCCCGGAAATGGCATCCCAGAAGGCATCCCAGTTGCAGCCATACCACTGGGGCAAGCCCAAGGCATCGCGCAAGGCCAGGTGCAGCTCACGGGCCGTGACCAGGTCGCGTACATCGATTTCCAGCAACTGCGGGCGAGTCATGTTGCGTGCCTCTGCTCAGGCTCATCGACCGCCAGCATACCCGATGCCGGGGCCCATCCTGGCAGGCGTTGATGCAGCGCAGGCAGCAGCGGCCAATCGCTGGCACACTCCGGGCTTTCGCCGCACAGGAACAACGATCATGGCGATTCCCCAGGACAAGGAACAACTGCTCAAGGCCATCGACAGCCACTTCAATGCCTTGAGCCAGGTGCTGGATCAAGTGCCCCCGGCGCGGGTCGACGAACGCAGCCTGGAAGGCCACGTCAAGGGCACGCAGATCAGTGTCTCCGAGCTGGTGGCCTACCTGCTGGGCTGGAACGAGCGGGTACTGGACTGGCTGGAAAAGGACCTGGCCGGCCTGCCCATGGCCTTTCCGGCTGTCGGCTTCAAGTGGAACCAGCTGGGCCCGCTCGCGCAGAAGTTCTACCGCGACTATGCCGCCATGGCCTACCCGCAAAAGCGCCAACGCCTCGACGCGGCCAAGCAACGAATCGTCAGCCTGATCCGGCAGCGTGACAATGCCGCGCTCTATCAATGCCCCTGGTACGCAAAGTGGACCCTGGGCCGGATGATCCAGCTCAACACCGCCGCGCCCTACGCCAACGCCCGCGGACGCTTGCGCCGCTGGCTCAAGCAGCACAGCGCCCCATGACCGCAGCGGCGCCACCGGGCGCGCTGACTGCGCGCGCCCCTGTGCAACACGGGTTCGACCGTCAGCATCGGCGTCTGCCGCCGGTGCAGTCCCCGGCGGAGCAAAGGCCTGGGCACGCCCCGCGCCGAGGCCCTGCGGCGGCTCATGCCGACGGCGGATTCATGGCTGCCGCACCGCCAGTTCCTGGCTGGTGTACTGCTGGGTCTTGCTGTCGTAGACGTAGGTCAGGTCATCGGCCGCGGCCAGCGAGCGGATTTTACCCGGGCCCTGGAAGGTGGTGCCGCTGACCTTGACCTGCACCTGCGGCAACGGCCCCTGGCCGGCAACAAAATTCAACTCGCCGTCGCTGCCGATACAGGGCATTACCGCGCCCTCGTCACAAGCGGCGGAGTTGTCCTCGCCGGTGCGCACCTGCCCCAGATAGGACCAGACCCAGCCATCGTCTTCCGGCTTCTTGTTCGGGTTGAACAGCAACATCGTGTAGCCCTTGGTCACCACGCCGTCGTCGAACGTGGCGGTGGGCACTGCCAGCAACAGCCGGCCATCGGCGGTGCGGTGCTGCACGGCCTGGCGCTTGCTGTCCACTTCCTCGGGCTTTTCCCGGCCGCCGAAGAAACCGATCTTGCGTTCGATGCTGCGGATGGAATAGGCCGGCGTCTGGCCCGGGTGGGTGAGTTCGAAGGTCGCATCCGCCAGCCGGACCTGGACCTCGGGCGCGGCAAAGTCCTCGCCCTGGCGGGCCGCGCTATCCCGGGTGTGCCAGACAAAGGTGGCGTAGTAGTGCTTGCCGTCCAAGTCCAGCTCCTGGCCGTACCAGAAGGTCGCGGTGACGCCGTCCTGGAGTTCCACTTCCTCATCCTGGTCGGGCACCTCGACGTTCTGCATCACCGCCAGCACCGCGCCAGGGGGGATCGGTGCGTCCTTGGCCTGGACCAGCGCTGGCGCTGCCAGGGTGAAGGTGGACAACAGCAGGCCTGCCAGGCCTTTGCCCAAGCAGCCTTGCATGAGCGAACCGGCCTTGATCGTGATTTTCATCGCTTGAACGTCCCTGTGAGCCTGTAGAAAACCGCGGACTGCGTCGGCGGCGTCGTGCATGACGCGACGATCATAAAGGCAGGCTTTCGGCACCGACAAGATGCTGGCAAATGGCAAGTGCGGGCTTTGCTACTCCCGTGGCTTGCATGAAACATATGGATTTCCGTATATTCGATTTTCCATATATTCAAGCCAGCACCATGATGACGCCTGCCGACGTATTCAAGAGTCTTGCCGACGAAACCCGCGCCCGCGCCACCCTGCTGATCGCCAACCAGGGTGAGCTGTGTGTCTGCGAGTTGATGTGCGCCCTCGACGACAGCCAGCCAAAGATCAGCCGTCATCTCGCCCAATTGCGCAGCAGCGGCCTGCTGCTCGACCGGCGCCAGGGGCAATGGGTCTATTACCGCCTCAACCCGCAGCTGCCGGCCTGGGTCGGGGAAATCCTGCAAGTGACCTTCCGGGCCAACAGCGACTGGCTGCGCGACAACGCCTTGCGCCTGCAGCACATGGAGGGACGCCCGGTCCGCGCCGCCTGCTGCTGATAACGCAACCCCGTGAGTCTTGAGCCTTTGACATCCGCCCACAGCGCAAGGAATACCCCATGCGAGTCCTGTTCATGTGCACAGCCAATAGTTGCCGCAGCATCCTCTGCGAAGCCCTGTTCAACCACCTGGCACCCCAGGGTTTCCAGGCCCTGAGTTCCGGCAGTTTCCCCAGGGGCCAGGTGCTGCCCCGCAGCCTGGCCACCCTGGAGCAGGCCGGTATCGCCACCGCCGGCCTGTACAGCAAGGGCAACGACGCCTTCGCCGACAACCCGCCCGACATCGTGATTACCGTCTGCGACAAGGCGGCGGGCGAGGCCTGCCCGGTGTACTTCGGCCCCGCACTCAAGGCCCACTGGAACCTGGAAGATCCCTCCGACGTCCGGGGTGACGAAGCCTGCGTCGACGCCGCCTTCCGCGCCACCCTGGCGCACATCGAGCTACGTTGCCGGGCCTTCCTGGGCCTGCCTTTCAACCACCTCAACCGTGAGCAACTGCAGCACGAGTTGAACCGTATCGGCACACTCTGAGCCGGAGGCTACATGTCAGAACACCTGTCAGAACACCTGCCCAACCTCGACCTCTCCCTGCTCGATGGCAAGCACGCCAGGCCCGAGCACAAACCGCGCATCCTGCTGCTGTACGGCTCGACCCGGGAGCGCTCGTTCAGCCGCCTGCTGGTCGAAGAAGCCGCGCGCCTGCTGCAGCACTTGGGTGCCGAAACCCGGATCTTCGATCCGTCCGGATTGCCCCTGCCCGACGACGCTCCCGTGGACCATCCCAAGGTTCAACAACTGCGGGACCTGGTGCAATGGTCCGAAGGTCAGGTCTGGTGCTCGCCGGAACGCCACGGCGCGATGTCGGCGGTGTTCAAGGCACAGATCGACTGGATTCCCCTGGAGCTCGGTGCCGTGCGCCCGACCCAGGGCAAGACCCTGGCGGTGATGCAAGTGTGCGGCGGCTCGCAGTCGTTCAACGTGGTCAATCAGCTGCGGGTGCTGGGCCGCTGGATGCGCATGTTCACCATCCCCAATCAATCCTCGGTGCCGAAGGCCTACCTGGAATTTGACGAGTCGGGGCGGATGAAACCCTCGGCCTACTACGACCGAGTCGTCGACGTGATGGAGGAGCTGGTGAAGTTCACCCTTGTACTACGGGACCAGCAAGCGTTCCTGGTGGATCGCTACTCGGAGCGCAAGGAAAGCGCCGAGCAACTCATGGCCCGGGTCAACCAGCGTTCGATCTGAGAGCTCGATCCCCGTGCCCTCTCGCTGGGGCCCGGACATTGCGGCCCACTTGAAGCGCCGGCTCAAGCCAGCAATTCGCTGATCCATTGCGTCTGGCGGACGACCTCTTGCACCTTGTCCTCGGGCACGGCCTGGGCTTGAGTGAAATTGGCCAGGGTGCGCTGCTTCAGCCGCAGCAGGCGCTGCCACTTGGCCAGGAACGCCGGGCTGCGGGCCTGCATCTGCAGCGGGCCAAAGTACAGCTCCCGGGCACTGTACTGCACCGGCCCGACGCGCTCGGCGACGATGATTTCGTAGTCGAAGCGGTTCTCTCGCAGCACTTCCTCGGCGAGGATCTGGTAGTCATGCTCCATCAGCCATTGGCGCAACGGCTGCTCGCCGCCGTTGGGCTGCAGGATCAGACGCTCCTCACCGCTCAAGCGCGCCTGGCCGCCGTCGAGGATGTCACGGATGGTCTCGCCGCCCATGCCACAGAGGCTGATCGCGGTGATCCCGTCTGTCGGTTCGATCGCGGCCAGACCGTTGGCCAGGCGCACGTCGATCTGCTGCTCCATGCCGCTCTCGCGCACCGCGCGCTGGGCCGAGCGAAACGGCGTCAACGCCACCTCCCCGGCCACCGCCGCAACGATGGCGCCGCGGCTGATCAAGGCCAACGGCAAGTAGCCGTGATCCGAGCCAATATCGGCCAGCCGCGCACCGGCAGGCACATGCGCCGCCACACGCGCCAGGCGCATGGACAATGTCTGTTGCTTCAACTGCTGCCCCTTTTCACCACGAACGTCCGCCAGCCAGGGCCGGATCGGGGGGCGATTCTGGCGGGCAATGCCGGGCATTTCAAATTTATGCGACCAAAACCTGGGATGTGGTGCACAGAGGGCCCGCTCCGTGACGGGGTCGAAAGCACCGTCCTGCATGGCGGGTTTCTGAGCAGAAGCAGACCTTCGTTGCTGGCAGCGTGCCCCCTGGTCAGTGATAGACTCCGCGCCCATATTTGCGGGCTAAAAAATGCTCTGTCCAGAATGCGAACAAGGCGAAGTGACCAAGGTTCAAGTGCGGGCAACGCAGGAGATTCTGTACGTTTGCCAAGAGTGCGAATCGCTGTGGCTCACTGCCGAGGTCATGGCTACCGAGCCGTTCAACTGTTTCACTTCCTACATGGAGGAGCTGGGTTTACCGCCGCTTTGGAGCTCGCTGTATGTCCTTGAGCCAGAAGAGATCACCGGCCGTCAGGCACGAAAATACCTGCGCTCGGTCGGCTCGATCTAGATCGATCGAAGGTACAGACCATGCTCTGCCCTCTGTAGAACTGACCCGGCCGCGCCTCTGCTGGCCAGAGGCGTGCTCCGCCCGAGAAAAGAGAGCGTCGCGCAAGTCGGCCAGATAACGGTCCATCGGGCTTCAAGCAAATGGATCAGCTCTGAGTGACAACCACAGCGTCGTCATTGGCCTCGGTGGCCAGCTTCGCCCGGTCAGCCTTGCTGATGTACTTGGACTTTTTTTGCGGAGCCAGTTTGGCGCTGGCCTTCTTGGCGTGAGCCTTCAATAGCTGCTGGATTTTCTTGCGACGATTCATGTGGGGCTACCCGGCTTTTTAAGTGCCGGAATGATATCAGCCGCCGCTCGCCGGGGCTGGTAACTCTTTGCCGATCCAGCGAATGATCCTTTGCGCCCTTGCTCAGCGATGCCTGTTGCTTCAACCACCGCCCCTTCGGTGGGAGGCGGCAGTTGAACGTCGCGCTTAACCCCCGATGGCCATCACGAGCACACCCAGCAGTAGGCAGGCGCTGGCCACGATGGTCAGTCGCAAACGCATCGGCAGGTACCAGGCCGGTAGGTGCATGACCTGCGAGAGCTGCCGGTCATGCCACCCGTGCGCGAAGAATCCGCCAATCAATAACAGCCCGCCCCATGACAGCGGCAGCAAGGTGGCGACCCAGCCCATCAGCGCAGGGACGATGCTCCAAATAAAGCGTGTGTGACGCTGCTGCGCGTTCATGCCGGGAGCGATCATGGCAAAGCCCCAATGCAGGGCTCCGACAAAACTCAGGATCACCGCCCCGTAACTGACCAGGGCCTGGCACCACAACAGCCGCTGTCCGTGCGCAACCACGGCCAGCAACGCCAGCCCGAGAAACGGCAGCAAACCGCCATAACCCAGCAGGGCAACAGGCTTGGGTGGCGATACAGAAGACAAAAGGTTCATCTGGATTCCTCTCAATCAGGGCACTGAAAACTGTAGCCGCAAAAGCGCCCTCTGAATGGCCATCGCGTTGACTCACCGCAACCGGCAGGCCACTGCCGGCCCCTCAGAACTTCGCCTGCATTCCCACCCGCAGCGTGCGCCCCGGCGCCGGCATGAAGCTCTGCGCCAGCGGGTCCAGGTAGTAGCGATCCGTGAGGTTTTGCAGCGATACGTTGAGGCTGGCGTGTTCCTGCAGCTTGTAGTTGAGGAACAGATCGACCAGCGCCACTTCGCGGTAGTTCAGCTGTGGCGTGGTGGCGCCGGTCTGCCAGGGCTTGTCGGCGGTGACGGTGGGCCCCGAGGTGTAGGTAATCCGCGTGCCGAGGGTCAGGCTCTGGTCGAAGAAGCGCAGGCCAGCGGTCAGGTTGCCGGCAAAGCGCGGCGGGTTCTGGGTGTTGGTGTAGGACCCCATGAAGCTGCCCGGGGTGCAGTCCGGGGTGTCGGCGGTTTTCCGGTAGGGGTTGCTGGTGGCGCGCAGGGTGGCGGCGAAGGCCGCGTCGCAGGTTTCGGTCTTCAGGTAGTAGGTGGACGACAGGTCGGCAAACACCCGCCCGGCATCGTAGTGGGTCTGCAGTTCCAGGCCGCGGGTGGTGTAGCTGTCGGTGTTGCTGAAGCGCATCAGGCCCCACAGGCCCGGGCTCGGGTCGTAGTAGCGGGTGATGTAGTTTTTGATGCTGTTGTTGAAGTAGGCGAGCTTGATCGCCGCCGCATCGTCATCCACCAACAGTCCCTTGTGCAAGGTGCTGGCGCCGATCTCCCAGTTGCTTGAACGCTCGGGCTTGAGGCCCTTGCCGGGGGTGGTCTGCTGCACGCCGTAGCCGGTTTCGAA
This sequence comes from Pseudomonas protegens, assembly GCF_003363755.1. Taxonomy (GTDB): domain Bacteria; phylum Pseudomonadota; class Gammaproteobacteria; order Pseudomonadales; family Pseudomonadaceae; genus Aquipseudomonas; species Aquipseudomonas danubii. The sequence goes on along the minus strand of NZ_CP031396.1, from coordinate 6,122,956 downwards.
CAGCGAAGGCATGCGAAAGCCCTGGGTGTAGGAGGCATAGACGAAGGTGTCCGGCAGCACCTCGAGATTGATGCCGAACGCCGGGGCAAAGGCGCCGCCACTGTTGCTGTCCTTGCCGGAATAGTTGTAGCCGGTGACCACCCGATCCACTTGCGAATCCCCCACCTCGGTATCGGTGGCGCCGTACTGGTTATAGGGCGTGCCCTCGAACGGGTAGTTGGTGTTGTTGAAGACAATGCCGTTGTTCAAGCGTGGATCGGTGGCATCGGTGTACCGCCCGTTCTGGTCCGGGAACCACATCAGGTAGCCATAGTCGCCGGGCCTGGAGACGGTCACGTACCTGTGTTCGCGTTCCTCTCTGCGCGCCGTGGCATTGGCCACATGGTCCTTGCTGCGATAGTGGGTGTAACGACCGCCGCCCCACAGCGTCAGGCGCTCCACCGGCTGGTATTCCAGCTTGCCGTTGAAGCTGAACTCCTGCCGCGAGCCTTCGCGCAAGCTGCGGTTGGCGTTGATGTCGTCCTGGGTGGTGACCACGCCCTTCTGCGGACGCAGTTCTTCCAGCTGGAACGAGCCGCCCAGGTCCAGCTTCAAGTCGCCGTAGTCGGTGCTAAAACGCGAGGTATTGGCCAGACCGCCGCCCGTGCGGCGGTTGGCCTGGCGGGCCCAGGAACGGTCCGTGCGATAGGCCTGGGACGCCGGTGCCGACCAGGCGCTCAACTGGCTGGTTTGCGCATCGGTCAGCCACAGGTCGGCAGTCAGGTCCAGCAGCGGATTGTCCGCGGGCAGGTAGTTGTAGCGTGCGGTGTAGGTGTCGATCTGGGTGTGGCCCAGAGGGTACTGATAGATGCCACCGGTGCCGAAACGGAAGATGTCCGAGGGCATGATCTCGCCGATGCGCCCGTCATAGCGCCGGTAGCCGAGGTCGAAGCTGTGGCCGTCCGCTGGGCGCAGGGTGGTCTTGAGCAGCCACGATTGGGTCTTCGACGAGGAGTTCAGCACCTCTTCCCCGGCATTGTAGGTGGTGGCCACGCTGGTCTCTTCATCGCCGTAGCGGTCAAAGGTGCGGTAGCGATCCTGGCCCTTCTTGCCGGCGAAATAGTTGCCCTGGTTGCGCTGGGCGTAGGCCGCCACCACATCGAACAAGTCATGGCTGTAGGCAAACGCGGCACTGCCGGACTCCGCGTCCGAGCCGAACAGCCCGCCGCGGCTCTGGTGCGGCTCCGCGTACAGATCCTCGGTCTTCGAATGAGGGTCGCGACGGGCCGGCGCCACGCCATTGTTCCAGACATCGCCCTTGAGCCGCAGGCCGACATGCTGACCGTCCTTGAGGATGTCGCCGACGCCGAGGGTGCGCATCTTCACCGTGCCGCCAATGGCGCTGGAGGTCAGGCTCGGGCCCTTGTCGATGGCGATGTCGCTGATCATGTCCGGGTCGATGTAGCTGCGTTGCTGGGTGCCGGCATAACCGCGATAGACATCCAGCGCCTGTTGCGAACCGTCCACCGTCACCGCCACCCGGCTCTGGCCCTGGATGCCGCGAATGTTCACATCCAGGCCGCCGCCATTGCGGCTGTCGCCGACCTGCACCCCGGGCTGGCCCTTGAGCACGTCGCCCACCGACACCACGCCAAAGCGCTGCAGGTCGTCGGCGGAGATGTACACCGACGAACGCGGCGCCCGGTACACCTCCTCCTCGTCAGGGTTCTCGCCCTTGATCTTCTGCGTCGGCAGCGACACCGCATCAGAGCGCAGGCGCAAGGCATAGCCGCCGTCGGCCTGGCGCACGTAGCCCAGGCCGGTGCCCGCCAGCAGGCGATTGAGGCCCGCTTCGGCATTGAAATCACCTTGCAGGCCCTGGCTGGTCTTGCCCGCCGTAAGCAGTGCGCTGCCGGCCAGGCTGATCCCCGCCTCGGCGCCAAACCGCGACAGCACCTGGTCCAGGGGACCGGCGCCGATGCTGTAGTGACGTTCGCCGGCCGCCAGCGCCATCTCGCTGTAGAGCGGTTGCAGGCTGAGCAACAGCAGGCCGAAGGTATGGGTACGCAAGACACGAGCGGGGAAAATCATGCAAGGCTCCTAGGGATCGAAACCCACCTGTGCCGGTGGGTAATACCTGAAGGCCAAGCCAGATCGAAAAAACTATCGCGCAGGTGAAAAAAAAAACGTTCAGGCCGGCACCACCGTCACCCAATAACGGGTTCTGCGCTCGATGCGCACCGGCAGGGTATTGGCCACCAGGGCCAGGGCGGCATCGGTGTCGTCCAGCTGGAAACTGCCGGTCACCCGCAAAGCGGCAACCGCTTCGCTGCAACGTAAAAAGCCCGGACGATAGCGCGAAAGCTCTGCCAGCAATTGATCCAGGCGCATGCGCTCGGCGGGCAGGATGCCGCGCATCCAGGCCTGGGCCAGAAACACATCGATGGAAGTCGGCCGCCCGACTCCCCGGCCATCGACCCGGGTTTGCCAGCCAGCCTGCAAGGGCAGCGGGGTCGACGGCTGTCGGGCACTGACCTGTACCAACCCGCGCAGCACGGTCACCTGAGTGCCCTGGCGATCATGGCGCACCAGCAGATGGGCGCCCTGGCTGTACAACAGCGCATCCGGCGTTTGCAGTTGCAGGGAGGCCGATCCGGCCGGGGTATCCAGGGCCAGCTCGCCCTCGATCAACTGCACGCTGCGCGGCCCCGCACTCAAGTCCAGGTTCACCGCACTGGCGGTGTTCAGCCACAGCGAACCGCCGTCCGCCAGGGCCCAACGCCGCCGCTCACCGATGCCGGTGCGATAACCGGCCAAGGCTGAACGCACCAGGGTGGAATCCGCCCCCTGCCAGGACACGCCTCCCAGCAGTCCCAGCACCAACAGGCACTTGAGCACCTGGCGCCGCCGTTGCGGATCGGCGCCTGCCGCCTGCAAGGCCCGGCGCGCCGTGGCATCCGCCAGCAGATGGGCCCCCGGCTGCAACATCAGCGGCAAACCGCTGACCCGCTGCCAGGCGTACTCATGCTCGGCACTGGCCTCGCGCCACTGCTGCAAGGCCTGATGGTCCGCGGCGCTCATCAGCCCGGACTGCATCCGCACCAGCCAACCAATGGCGCTGTCCCGCACCCGGGGATCGACCGCGACGCCACTCATTCAAACAGACTCGCATAGCAGACGCTGAACGCCTTGCCCATGGCCCGCTGCACCTGGGCCACGGTCAGGCCCAACTGCGCGGCGATCTGCGGGTAGGTCAAGCCATCGAGCTGGGACAGAAAGAAAATCTGCCGCACCCGCGACGACAAGCCCACCAGCAGTGAATCCAGCTGCAACAGGGTCTCGATCATCAGATGCCGCTCCTCCGGCGAAGGCTCCTCCCCCACCGGCCGTGCCGCCAGCGCCTCCAGGTAAGCCCGCTCGATGGCCTGACGACGCCAGCGATTGATCAGCAAGCCATTGGCGATGGTGGCCAGAAACGCCATGGGCTGGCGCAGCTCACGCACATCTTCCTGGGACCGCAGCACGCGGATAAAGGTGTCGTGGGCCAAATCCTCGGCATCGGCGCTGTGCCCCAGGCGCCGATGCAACCAGCCACGCAGCCAGCCGTGATGGTTCGCATACAGCTGAGCGACAGGCGAAGAGAGGCTGTGGTTGTGCATGGGAGATTCGCATTAATGATAATGCTTCTCATTTTATGGTTTGCGAATGGGAGTTGTACAGCACGGCACATTGCGATTGCCGTAAAGAGCCTGGCCCGCCTTCACGGACAGGCCACCGGGATCAGGTGCCAAGCGTGGATTGCAGCTGCGTCTGAGCGGTGGACGGCATTTCCCGCAGGCACGCGCCATCAAGTCTTGCCGCCGCGGCGGATCAGGAGGTCTGTCGATCGATATCGCGGCGAAGGACCACGGCGGTGGTGATGTCCTCGACCGATTCGTGGCTGGCCACGGCATCCCGGACTCGGTTCAGGTCATCAATGGTGCGTGATTCGATCTCGATCACCAGGTCCAACTGGCCACTGACCGAAGAGATGCGGCGCACCTGCGAGTGCTGGGCCAGCATGTCCAGCAGGCTGATGGCCGGGGTGCGTTTCAGGCATACCAGAAACATGGCGCGAATCACGTTGGCGTCGATTTCGCCGATATCCGCCCGGTAGCCCCTGATCACACCATTGCGCTCAAGGTTGCTGACGCGCTCGCTGGTGGCGCTTCTGGACAAGCCGATTCTCGCGGCCAGGGCCTTCAGGGCGATCCGCGCCTCTTTAGAAAGAATGTCGAGTATTTCCCGATCTTTCACGTCCAGGTCGCGCATTGAAACTCCTCACATTGACTGCCGAGTTTGTGCCGGTCGATTCCGACAATATGCAGGCCAAAGCCGACCGCATACCTACTGCCCTCGAAGATTTCGCATGCCAAGCTAACTGAAAAAAATAACTTGGAAAACCATTACCATGACCGACCTTTCCCACCCCGCCCCGCAGTTCTCGCCACGCGATGCCGAACACTTGGCTGAGCAGCTTTTCAATGTCATCGCTACGGCTTCGCCTCTGGACGGCGAGCGAGACTGCAACTTCCGGTTGAACACAGCAAGCGATGCGGGATGGATTCTGAAAGTCGTCAACGCCAGCGAACCGCCCATTGAAAGCCAGCTGCAGACCGCCATCCTCAGCCATCTGGCCCATCACAGCCCCGAGCTTGGCGTACCGCAGTTGAAGAAAAGCCTGGCCGGCGATTTACTCGCCTCGGCCGTGGCCCCCTCTGGCGAAACCCACGCGGTGCGCCTGGTGAGCTGGTTGCACGGTACTCCGCTGGCCGAGGTCCCGCGCACCTTCGAACTCATGCGCAGCCTGGGTCAATCATTCGCCGACATGGACCGTGCGCTTCAGGGCTTCATGCATCCCGGCGCGGTCCGCGATCTGGACTGGGACCTACGGCACGCCGCCCGTTCCCGCGCCCGCCTGCACTTCATCAAGGACCCCGCCAGACGCGCCCTTCTGCAGCGCTTCATCGATGATTTCGAAACCCGGGTCGAACCCAAGCTTGCGCGCTTGCGCACCCAGGTCATTCACAACGACGGCAATGACTGGAACATCCTCGTCAACCCGCAAAACCACCAGCAGGTCTCGGGCATCATCGATTTTGGCGATGCGGTGCACACGGTGCTGATTGCCGAAGTCGCCATCACCTGCGCCTACGCCATTCTCGACATGCAAGACCCCATCGGCGCGGCCGCCGCCCTCACCGGCGGCTTCCATGAGCGCTACCCGCTGCAGCCGCAAGAGCTGGACGTGCTGTTCAATCTGATCGCCATGCGCCTGGTGATCAGCGTCACCTTGTCAGCCTCGCGCCACCAGCAGACCCAGGACAACCCCTACCTGGCCATCAGCGAAGCCCCGGCCTGGCGCCTGCTGGAAAAGATGGATCGCATGAACCCGCGCCTGGCGACGGCGATCCTGCGCAAAGCCTGCGGTTACGACGCGATAGAAGGTGCCGGGGCGATTCGCCGCTGGGTGGATGAACACCGCCAGTCCTTCGCGGACATCGTGCATCCTTCGGCGGCAACCCTGAACAAGGCCATTGTGCCGTTCGCCGATGCCGCCCATGAAATGACCATCGCTTCCGCCGCGCAGCGCCCGGCAGAGGCGACCCAGTGGTGGAACGATTTCTCAGCTGAACATCAGGTGCCGCTGGGCATCGGGCCCTGGGGCGAAGCCAGGACCATCTACACCGACAGCGCCTTTGAATCGCGCTTCATTGAAGGGCAGCGCCGGATCATGCACCTGGGTGTCGACTTGATCATGCCGGCCGGAACGCCGCTGTACACGCCACTTGCCGGTGTGGTGCAGAGCGTCGAGGTCGAGCCTGAGCCGCTGGGCTATGGCGGTTTGATCATGCTCAAGCACTCGCCTGAAGGCTGCCCGCCCTTCCTGACCCTGTGGGGGCACATGGCCCACGAAGCGCTGACCCGCCTCAAACCCGGGGACCACCTTGAAGCGGGCGCGCTGGTGGGCTACATGGGCGCGGACACGGAAAATGGCGGCTGGCTGCCCCATGTGCATTTCCAGATGTCCACCGACACCCAGTTGAAGGCGAGCGAGTTCATCGGCGTCGGTGAGCGCGCCTATCTTGAGGTGTGGGCCGACCTGTTCCCGGATGCTTCGACCCTGGCCGGAATTCCTGCGGAAACCTATAGCCAGGAAGGCAGGAGCAAAGCGCAGATCGTGGCCAAGCGTAAGCAACTGCTGCTGCCCAACTTGTCGATTTCCTACTCGGACCCGATCAAGTTCGTGCGCGGTGATGGGGTCTGGTTGATCGACAACTTTGGCCGGGCCTATCTGGACTGCTTCAACAACGTCTGCCACCTCGGCCACTGCCATCCCGATGTGGTGCAAGCCCTTTCGCGCCAGGCTTCACGGCTGAACACCAACACCCGCTACCTGCACGACAACATCGTCGAGTATGCCGAGCGACTCACGGCGACCCTGCCCAAGGGCCTGGCCGTCGCCTCCTTCGGCTGTTCCGGCAGTGAAGCCAACAGCCTGATGCTGCGCATGGCGCGCAATCACACCGGGCGCAACGACGCCATCGTGCTGGATTGGGCCTACCACGGCACCACCCAGGAGCTGATTGATCTGAGCCCCTACAAGTACAAGCGCAAGGCCGGCAAGGGCCGTGCAGAGCATGTATTCGAGGCGGCCGTACCGGACGTTTACCGCGCAGCAGATGACTGGCCATTCGAAGAGCTGGGCAAGCGCTTCGCGCAAAGTGTTGCCGAGCAGATCGACAGCATGCGCCGGCAGGGCCGAGCCCCGGCGTTCTTTTTGGCGGAGTCGATTCCCAGTGTCGCCGGGCAGCTGTTCTTTCCGGAAAACTACTTGCAGGAAGTCTATGCCATGGTTCGCGCCGAGGGCGGGCTGTGCCTGGCCGATGAAGTTCAGGTCGGCTTTGGCCGAGTGGGCAGCCACTGGTGGGCCTTTGAAACCCAGGGCGTGGTGCCCGATGCGGTGTCCATGGGCAAGCCCATTGGCAACGGCCATCCCATGTCGGCGGTGGTGACCACCCGCGAGATCGCCGATAGCTTCAACAACGGCATGGAGTACTTCAATACCTTCGCCGGCAGCCCGGTTTCATGTGCCGTGGGGCTCAGCGTTCTCGATGTGATCGAGCGCGACAACCTGAAACTCAACGCACTGAGGGTGGGCAATTACCTGCTCGACGGCTTTCGCACACTGCAGCAACGCTACGATGCCATTGGCGATGTACGCGGGTTGGGGCTGTTTCTCGGGATCGAGCTGGTCACCGATCGCCAGAGCAAGGCTCCGGCCACGCAACTGGCGAAAAAGGTTGCCGATGGCGCCCGGGAGCGTGGCGTTCTGATCGGCACCGAAGGCCCCCATGACAACGTGTTGAAAATGCGCCCGTCGATGATTTTCAGTCACAAGAATGCCGACTTCCTGCTCGAGGTGCTGGACGACAGCTTCAAGGCGGCCCTGCGCTAGAGCGCCCGGATCGGCGCACGAGTGACAGCCTGCGTGCCTGGCCGACATAGTGTCGGCCAACTCCGGCAATGTGTCCGGCTGGCGGACACCTTGCCGGGTGCTTTCCAGAACGGCCTATGCAAAGCTTTTCCCGAGGCCTGGGTGAAGAGCCCAAACAACAATAATTAATAATTCTTCAAAGGTGCCATCCAATGCTAACCAGAACGCTCAAGGGTCTGCTTGCTGCATCCACCGTCGCGGCCGCGGCACTCCTCTCCCCCGCGGCCGCTCAGGCTGATGACTTGCAATCGATCCAGGCATCCAAAGAGATTCGCATCGCCATGAGCGGGCAGTACTCGCCCTTCAGCTTTGCCAACGAGCAGAACCAGATCGTCGGCTTCGACGCCTCCATCAGCGAAGCCCTGGCCCAGCGGCTCGGGGTGAAAGTCAGCATTGTCACCACGCCCTTCGACGGGATCATTGCCGGGCTCCTGGCGAAAAAATATGACGCCATCATCGCCTCCATGACCATTACCCCGGAGCGCCAGAAGGCCGTGGACTTCGTCGGCCCCTACTACCACGCCGGCCGCACCATCGTGGTGAAAGAGGATTCGCCGATCCACAGCCTGGATGACCTTAAGGATGTGAAGGTGGGCGTCACCCTGGGCGATGCCCACGACAAATGGGCCAGGGCGCGGGGCAACCTGAAGGTGAAAACCTACAAAGGGCTTCCCGAGATGCTGGTCGACCTGGACGCCGGGCGCCTCGATGCGCTGGTGATGGACAGCGTTCCGGTGCTGGTGGCCGTCAAGGAAACCGGGCAGAAGGTGCGCATCATCACCCCACCCGACAGCGACGGTGGGGTTGAAGGCATGGGCATTGCCCTGCGCAAGAACAACCCTGAGCTCAAGGCCGCGATGCAGCAGGCGCTGAACGACATGCTGGCCGATGGCAGCTACGAAAAGATCTCGATGCAGTGGATTGGCAAGGACATTCGCTGACTCATCTGCAGCCTGGCTCGACCTGGGGTCGGGCCAGTCAATCCGACCTTTTCGAGCCTGCCCATGGATCTGACACTTATACAGCGCACCCTGCCGTTCTTTCTGGAGGCGGCCTGGGTCACGGTGCACGTTTCGCTGCTGGCGCTGCTGCTGGGCTTGCTGGTGGCGGTGGTGCTGGTGGCGGCCCGGCTGTCCGGCTTCTTCATGCTTCGCTGCCTGGCCCGGGTCTACATCAGCGTTTTTCGCGGCACCCCCTGCCTGGTCCAGCTGTTCCTCATCTACTTTGGCGGCCCACAAATCGGCCTTGAGCTGGAGCCATTCACCGCAGGCGTCATCGGCCTGGGCCTGAACATCGCGGCCTACATGGCCGAATCCATTCGTGGCGCAATCAGCAACGTCGATCCCGGTCAGGTCGAAGCCGCCCGCTCAATCGGTTTCGGCAAGGGCCAGACCCTGTGGCTGATCACCCTCCCGCAAACCGCCAAGTTGATGATCAGACCACTGGGGGTCAATGCGGTCGCGCTGATCAAAGGCTCGGCCCTGGTGTCGACCATCTCCGTGGTGGAACTCTCCTACACGGCGCAGCGTTTTATCAGCTCCACCTACAAGCCATTCGAGATCTTCATGGTGTCGGCCATTTTGTACATCGCCATGGTCTACACGGTCAGGCTGATGGTGGACCACCTCGATAAACGCTTCGCGGCCAAGTGAGACGCCTCCATGCCAAGCCTTGACCTGAGTATCGTGACCCCCTATTCCGAGCTGCTGGCCACCGGGCTCTGGTGGACCATCGTCTTGTTCCTCTGCTCCAGTGTGCTGAGCCTGATCGCCGGAATAGCCTTTGCCCTGATCGTGCTCTACACCCCGAAACTGGTCTCCCTGCCCATACGTTTCCTGACCTGGCTGCTGATGGGCACGCCCCTGCTGCTGCAGCTGTACCTGATCTATTACGGCCTGGTGCAAGTGGGGATCGATATCCCGGCCCTCGCGGCCGGCATCATCGGCCTGAGCCTGCATTTTGCGGTCTACAACGCCGACGTGATTCGTGCCGGGGTCCTGTCGGTCGACCCCGGGCAGATTGAAGGTGCGCGCTCCATTGGCCTGAGCCGCAGCCAGGCACAACGCTACGTGGTGGTGCCGCAGGCACTGCGCAATACCCTGGCCCCGCTGGGCAACAACCTGATCGTCCTGCTCAAGGACACCTCCCTGGTGTCGATCATCGGCATTGCCGAACTGGTCTACAGCGCCCAGCGCGCTGTGAGCGAAACCTACAGCCCGTTCGAATTCTATCTGGCCGTCGCGGTGATCTATTACGCGGTCAATCTTGTTCTGGAAGCCGGCCTGCACCTGCTTGAAACCAAGGTAGAGATGTCACGATGACCACAGAAAAGTTCATGGTTGAAGTCAAGGGCGCGCGCAAGGCGTATGGCGCACTTGAAGTGCTCAAAGGCATCGATCTGTCTGTCGCGCGCGGACAGATCATCGCCATCATCGGCCCCAGCGGTTCGGGTAAAAGCACCCTGCTGCGCTCGATCAATCACCTGGAAGTGCTGAACGAAGGAGAGATCTGGCTGGAGGGCGAACACGTCAACCGGCCCTTGAAAGGTCGCGCATTCGAACAGCACATCAACAGCGTGCGCCAGCAGATGGGCATGGTGTTCCAGCACTTCAATCTGTTCCCGCACCTGACCGTGCATGAAAACATCGCCCTCGGACCGATCAAACTCAAAGGGCTGAACAAAGCCGCGGCCCGTGAGCTGGCCATGGAGTACTTGTCCAAGGTGGGCCTGGCCAACAAGTTCGACGAGTACCCCTCTCGCCTCTCGGGCGGACAGAAACAGCGCGTGGCCATTGCCCGGGCCCTGGCGATGCGCCCCAAGGTCATGCTGTTCGATGAAGCCACCTCGGCCCTGGACCCGGAGCTGGTGGAAGAGGTCAACCAGGTCATGAAGCAACTGGCCGCCGAGCACATGACCATGTTGATCGTCACCCACGAAATGCGCTTTGCCGGTGAAGTGGCGGACCGGATCATCTTCATGGACGGCGGCGTGGTGGTCGAGGAAGGCGTGCCGCAGGAGATCCTGCAAAACCCGACCCACGAACGCACCCGGTCGTTCCTGAAAAAACATTTGCATGCTTAGCGAGGCTGCGCTCGCGCGGGCCGCAGGTGCTGTTGCGCCAGGGAGGCAACGGCGCCGTCTTAGACTCGGCCACACCCTCACTTAAAGTTCAAAGTGTGTCGGAAAAGCTCATCTGGCTCATGGGGATGCCTGGTGCACTTAAGAAATTCTGCGGACTTGTTCGGAGAATCCCTAAGCCCACCTCGGCATCGCCTTACTTACATTCTCCCTTCCTCTTTCTAGGATAACCCAACCTCAACGGTGCACAGATACCGGAGCAGCTTGTGTGCTCCATTGAGTACCTTCAGGGATTTAAATTTCAACCTAGGAGTATCAAATGAAAGTTCGTTTGTTGGCTGGTGCAATCATGACCGTCACCTTGGCAGCAACTTCGGCTATAACCTTTGCCAAAGATCAAGGCCACGGTGTGATTACCTTTAAGGGCGCTATTATCGACGCACCATGCTCCATTGCTCAGGAGTCGCAATACCAGACCGTAGATCTGGATCAGGTTTCCAACGTTGCCCTGAAGAACGGTGGCAAATCAAGTCCGAAGACCTTCAAGATCGAACTGCGCGGCTGTGAACTGGGTGCCCTGAAATCGGCCACGGCGACCTTCACTGGCTCGCCTTCGTCCAACCCTGACCTGCTGGCAATCAAAGGCACCGCACAGGGCGCAAGCCTGGCAATCGCAGACCACTCCGGCGCGCTGCTCAAGCTGGGCAACGCTTCGCCTGCACAAACGCTGAGTAATGGCGACACCTTCTTGCAGTTCAGCGCCTATCTGCAGGGCGACATGGTGACCCCAGAGGGCGGCGGCGCAGCAGCGCCTGCCGAAATCGTACCAGGCAACTTCGAAACCTTCGCCAACTTCACCCTCGCTTATCAGTAACGTATTGCGTCACTGACGTGCTCCGCAGTACGCACTGGCTGGGTACTGCGGGGGAGCTTGCGGAGGTTTTGATGATTCGCTCTACCGCACTGCTGCTAGTTTCCCTCTGCTCCGTGGGCCTGCCCATCTGTGCTGCCGGTGCACTCAAGAGACGCGTGCAACTGGCCGGGAGCACCGTCGACAGCGCCTGTACCACCGTTTGAGTAATAACAATCAGACGGTTGTGCTAACCCACTGGCACTTAACGGATTAGTCAGCGGCAATACGTCATCCCAACAATCACTGAAGATCTATATCAACAATTGCATTGCGTCGACCACAAAGAACAACACCGAGCCCTCCCAGCGTTTCTAACGGAAGTTCGAAAGTCAGACTGATGGTAAACACTTCGGCATTCAGGGCGGCGCAAAAGGCATCGCATTGCAGATTAAAGATGAACAAGGGCTGTTGATTTCACCCGGCATGTTACTTGAGCGCAGCACACTGTCCACAGACAGTTAGATGCTCAACTACTCGCTGACGCTCGTGGGTAGCGGACATGCGCTGGAAGCGGGCAGCTATCACGCCACGATCAAGCTGAGTATTCAGCACTTCTGAACTGCATCACCTTGTGTGCAGTTTCGCTCAAGGATTAAGTCACGTGGATCACCGTAAGGTACTGGCTACCACGGCGCTATGTTGTGTCGCGACGCTGGCAAGTGCAGCCGAAGAATTCCAGTTCAACACCGATGTACTAGACCTCAAGGATCGCGAGAACCTTGATCTTGGGGTGTTTGCTTCGGCCAACTTCATCATGCCCGGCCAGTACAGCCTGATGGTCCACGTGAACCGCAATACGCTGACGGAGTTTGCCGTCAACTATTTCCCGGCCCAGGACGATCCGAAAAGCAGCGTTGCCTGTCTTTCGCCGGCCTTGGTCAATGAACTGGGTCTGAAAGAAAAAGCCATCAAGCAGTTGGCCTGGTGGCACGACGGAGCCTGCCTGGACCTGACCAGCGTTCCCGGCATGCAGGCACGTGGCAACCTGGGCAATTCGGCGCTGTACGTGAGCATCCCTCAGGACCAGCTCGAATACAGCTCACCCAACTGGGACCCGCCCTCGCGCTGGGACGACGGCATTTCCGGGGTGCTGTTCGACTACAACGTCAACGCCCAGACCACCGAGCGCAAACGCGGTAAAGGCCGCAGCGACTCCCTCAGCGGCAACGGCACCATGGGGATCAACCTAGGCGCATGGCGCCTGCGCGGTGACTGGCAGACCCAGGTGCAACGCAGTGACGACCAGCCATCAAACAACGAGTTCGCCTGGAGCCGTTTTTATGCGCAACGCGCCGTGCCTTCGCTACGTTCGAACCTGATACTCGGTGAAGACTATCTGGACTCCAGCGTGTTCGGCAGCTTCCGATACACCGGCGCCAACCTGAGCAGCAACGACAACATGTTACCCCCCAACCTCAGGGGGTATGCCCCGGAAATCACTGGTGTGGCGCGGACCAACGCGCGCGTGGTGATTCGCCAACAAGGCCGGGTGCTCTACGACACACAGGTGCCACCTGGGGCTTTTCGTATCCAGGACCTCAACGATGCAGTCTCCGGCCAGCTTAACGTGCGCGTCGAGGAACAGGACGGCAGCGTCCAAGAGTTCCAATTGGACACCGCCAGCATCCCCTACCTAACCCGTCCCGGTACCGTTCGCTACAAGCTTGCCGCAGGCAAACCCTCCGACTGGGAGCACCAGATGGATGGGCCGGCGTTCGCCACCGGTGAGTTTTCCTGGGGGGTGAGCAACGGCTGGTCGCTGTATGGCGGGAGCCTCGGCGCCGAGGACTACGGTTCGCTGGCCGTGGGCGTGGGCCGCGACCTGATGGCCTTCGGTGCACTGTCGTTCGACGTCACCCAGTCGCGCGCGACGCTGCAGGACGACACGCTGAGCGGCAAATCCTACCGTGCCAGCTATTCCAAGCGCTTCGATGAGTACGACAGCCAGGTCACCTTCGCAGGCTACCGGTTCTCCGAGCAGAACTACCTGAGCATGAGCGAATTCATCGAGGCCCGGCGTGACAGCCAGTCGTTTAACCAGAGTAAAGAGTTGTATACCGCGACCTTGAGCAAGCAGTTTCGAGATTCCGCGCTCAGCCTGTACTTCAACTACAACCACCAGACGTACTGGAACAGCCGGACGAGCGATCGCTACAGCCTGTCGTTGTCGCGCTACTTCAATGTCGGCAGCCTGAAAAACCTCAGCCTGTCGCTGACCGCTTACCAGAACAAGGGCAACGGCACCGCCGATGACGGTGCCTACCTGTCGGTCAACATCCCCTGGGACAGTAATGGCTCGATCAGCTACAGCTCGTCGGTCAACCGCGGCGACACCTCACATAACCTGAGCTATTACGACCAGATCGATGAACGCAACCACTACATGGTCAGCGTCGGACAGGCTTCAAGCGGTCAAACCGCCAGCGGCTACCTGTCCCATGACGGCGACCAGGCAGAGGTTGTGGCCAGGGCCAGCTACCAAGCCGACGAGTACACCTCGGCCGGGTTGTCCCTGCAAGGCGGAGCGACGATTACCGGCCAAGGCGCAGCGCTGCACCGCAGCAACATCATGGGCGGCACCCGGCTGCTGATCGATACCCAAGGCGTTGCCGACGTGCCAGTGCGCGGAAACGGCGCAGTCACACGCACCAACCGTTTCGGCAAGGCCGTAGTGACCGACATCAACAGCTACTACCGCAACCAGGCCAACATCGTGCTGGACAGCCTGGCCGAGGATGTCGAAGCCACTCAGTCCGTCACCCAGGCGACCCTGACTGAAGGGGCGATCGGTTACCGCCGCTTTGATCTGATCGCCGGCCACAAGGCCATGGTCGTGATTCGCATGACCAACCACCGCGTGCCACCCTTCGGTGCCTCGGTACAGAACAGCCGCGGTCAGGAAACCGGCATCGTCGGCGAGGACGGTTCGACCTACCTGAGCGGTATGAAACCGGGCGAGCTCATGTCTCTGTATTGGGATGGCAGCGCGCGCTGCCACTTCACCCTACCCGAGCAGGTGGTTTCGCCCGGCCGACAACTGGAGCTGCTCTGCCTGCCGACCAGCGACCCAGATAACGCCACTGCTTGACTCACTACACCAGGTAACTTCATGAAAACTTGCTACAAACGCACCACCTTATCCCTGCTCGCCCTGCTGAGCATTTGCGCGGCGCAAGCCAGCCTGGCCGCCGTATCGCTGGACCGCACTCGGGTAATTTTCACAGGAGGCGAGAAATCGGTCAGCCTCGGCATCAGCAACCAAAACACCCAGTTGCCCTACCTGGCCCAAGCCTGGATCGAAAACGAACAGGCCGAAAAGATCACCAGCCCACTGGTGGTGGTACCGCCAATCCAGCGCCTGGAAGCTGGAGCCAACAGCCAGGTGAAAATCCAGGGGCTGCCGGAGCTGACCCGGTTGCCCCAGGATCGCGAATCGCTGTTCTACTTCAACCTACGCGAGATCCCTCCACGCAGCGACAAACCCAATACGCTGCAAATCGCCCTGCAAACGCGGGTCAAACTGTTCTACCGGCCCGCAGCGATTGCTCCACGGGCCGGCGTCAATGAAGCCCCCTGGCAGGAAAAGCTGACCCTCACCCGCCAGCAGGACCGCTACCTGGTGAACAACCCAACGCCCTATTACGTCACGCTGATCGATGCAGCGCCCGACCTCAAGGCCGACGGAGCAGCCGGCTTCAAGCCACTGATGATCGAACCCAGTGGCCAGCTCGACCTGGGCGTGAGCAGCAAAGTGCTGGGCAACCAGCCAGTGCTGACCTATGTCAATGACTACGGCGGCCGCCCACAGCTGCAGTTCAGCTGCGCAATCAGTACCTGCACTGCCGTCCCCGTGGCCAGCAAACGCTGACGTTCAATGACCAGTTTCTGTGAGCGCCGATCATGAAGCCCAGACTCCGTGTATCCCTAGCAGCACGCCTGTGCTGTGCCAGTGTCACCACTCATGCCGTCAGCCCGGGGGCTTTACGCGCCAGCCTCAATGTGAATCTAGCGTATGACTGAGCCCCTCATCATGACGGTCGCACGTCCCGCGTTGCTGGCACTTTTGCTCGGCTGCGGCCCCTTGGCCCAGGCCGTCGAGAGCCGGGTGACGATACAAGGTGTCATCCATGCGGCGATTCCCTGCGTGATCAACAGAGACGCGCCCATCAGCGCCCCTTTTCATGATGTTCAGATTGCAGGCATCGATGGCGACTACAAGACCATTTCCATCGACTACACGCTCGACTGTAGCCGCGCAGCGACCAATGAACTGCGGATACAGGTGCGCGGCAATGGGGCCTTCGACAGTTCGCTGCTGCAGATACCCGGTTACGACAATATCGGTATCGCCCTGAAAAAGGACGGCGACCGGTGGGCACTCAACACCTGGTCCAACTTCGATACGCGCAAGCAGCCCGTGCTACAAGCCGTGCTGGTCAAACGCGACGCCAGCGAAGTCAAGGCCGGCGCATTCAAGGCCAGTGCAACCCTGGTGGTGGACTATCGATGATCCTCTTGCATCGCACCTTGGCAATCCTTTCAATCACTGCTCTGCCCCTGTCGTGCGTTAACGCGGACAATCTGGTGTTCAGTGGAACCCTGTTGGCACCGCCCGGCTGCATCGTCAGTGACCAGGGCGGCCGAATCAACGTGCGCTTCGCGCAAAACATCGCCGTCAACCGCATCGATGGCGAGCGCTATCGCCAGGCAATCCCCTACCAGATCGATTGCCCGGGAGCCGCCGACACCAACATTACCTGGCACATACGTTTGACCCTCAAGGGCACGCCCGCGCCTTTCGACACCACTGCGCTGAAAACCTCGGAAAACGATTTGGGTATCAAGGTCCTGCTTGGCGGCACCGCATTGACGCCCAACGAGCCACGAGAAATCGATGTTCGCGCGTCGCCCCCCCCCGTGCTGGAGGCCGTACCGGTAAAGCTCGCTGGCGCGGCATTGCCCAGCACCGAGTTTACTGCCTCGGCGCTCTTGATGGCCGAGCTCTATTAGGAGGATCCATGAGCAATTGGGCCATGAACCTGGGCGCCTGGATCGTATGCCTGTGGTTGCCGGCGATCCAGGCGGCAGAAGACAACCTGTACTTTTCTGGCACCTTGGTGAACGAGCCTTGCATGCTCGCCGAAGGGGATAAGTTGATTGAAATAGACTTCAAAAGCGTGATCGACAAGGACCTGTACCTTAACGGCAGGACCAAGGGCCGCCCCATCGAACTGCACCTGCAGAACTGCGATCTGGACGTCGGCAAGCGCATGGTCAGCATCACCTTCAGCGGCAACGAAAGCAGCGAACCACCCGGATTTCTGATGCTGCGAAGCACAACCGTGCAAGGCCTGCTGGTAGGGCTGGAGGCAATGGGTGGCGAACCGCTGCCGCTGAACAAGACCCACCGCATGGGCGAGCTGACTCGTGGTGAAAACCTGATCAGCTTCAATGCCTACCTGCAAGGCGAGCCTAAGGTGCTAGCCAATCACACCATCGGACAGGGCAACTTCGAAGCCTCCCTGACCTTCTCCCTTAGTTACGAGTGATCATCATGAAGAAAGCCTATATGACAGTGCTGCAGGGCGCCCTGGCAGCGATGCTGCTGTGTGGGGCCGCGTTCCAGGCTTACGCCATTACCATCACCACGACGAAAAGTGAGTATGTCCCAGGAGGAATGCGTTACTACTTTGAAGTGACCAGTTGGGGGTCTGAGTTGATAAGCAGCCCCTGTTCAACAAACGAGTCGATTTATACTGTATGCATAATTCGTTTGAGTGCACGCATTACGTCGAGCTACAACCGTACGGTAGGAGATTACGCAGTATGGGAGGTCCCCGTCCGCCGTAGTTCTTACATGGGAGACCTGTTGAGGGATTTGGAAAGTAAGGGGTTTAGGATTCCGCTCAGCGGATCAATTTTTGTAGACTCAGAATATACGCATTCTGACCTTTGCATCGGTTTTTTAGCTGTGAAGACTGGACCAACCATTGGTGGTGCTCTTAATCCCTTTGGCCCCTGTCACCGAGTAGCTGCACCGTCGCTGCAATGCGATATCACAGGATATGCCGTGATCGACCACAAGAGCCTGATGGATAACGCAGTGGACGGGGCGACGGCCTCAACGCGGGTCTACGTGCAATGTCGTGGCCCTGCCAGCATGACTGTCTCGACGTCACGGAGTGATTCCTACGGCGTACGGCTCAAGAGCGATGGCAGCCTGTACAGCAAGATAACAGTCAATGGCAAGGATGCCACGGTAGGTATCAATGTGCCGATTACACAAGGCCTCGCCACGCCACTGACCATTACCTCGACCCTGGTCAAGCGCGGGAAAGTTACGCCTGGTCAGTTTAGTGGGTCCACAGTAGTAACTATTTCACCGCCCTAAGATCACTACATGTACGAACGCCAAGATCGCCAGACATATCTTCATGCCATGGGACGACAGCTGAGTGAAGTTAAGTTTTCTCAACCTTTAGTTTTAGGCTCAGCCCGGAGTTCTCAACAGTTCTAACATAGTGCTTTGCTTTTTAGATCTTCGTCCGCACGCCTTCATAGACACTAAAAGTCCACATCTGCGACTGGGCAAAGAGGAACATCGAATCTTAGGGAGTTGACATCTCGTTAAACCTGGCTCGCAAGCAGTCATACTCCAGGCCAATTATTGATTCATCAACAATAGTCAGACTGTCAATATTCATGTCTGTATTGAACAGTGCCAGTAATCTCAGAGCATCCCCAGTGATGCTCCGATCAACTTGTCGCGCAACAGCTCCAAGTCAAAACTCCTGCGCCACGAAGCGTCAATTTCCGAACATCGGCCGGCGCATTATGTTTTGCCCGGTATCACGTGTTAAACGCGTAACACGCCCATACCCATCAGCTGGTTTCACAGGACGAACAGCGTCGCCAAATGGCTGTGTTTTTCATCAGTCCGCGAGAGCGCACGCTCACCTGACCAAACTGCTGCTTGATCACCCGAAGTGGATGCTCAACCTTGGCCCGCGCCTGCGTTTTCAATATTCGATCTTGGTCGAGCTCGGGGCATGAACAATAGTGATATCAACGATGATGCCTTAGCGCAGAAAGAGCCCCTTTTCCTGCAAATAACCGTTGATGACCACAAGGATCACGGGCGCCAGTTAGTGCTTTTCTAGCAGGTGCCTGAAGTTCATGATCGTGGCGTCTTCGGGGATCGGCGCGCTCAGCGTCAGACGTGCGAACTGGCGCTTGGGGTAATTTTATAGATGGCTCACAAGAGCGCGGATCGGGAAGTCAGGCGTATTCAGCACATCTGCGGACTTGATCGGAGCATCCACGAGGATGCTCCGATACTTGCAGTTCAAATCGGGTTGCCGAATATCATTGTTGCCGCTTTGCCATCTTTCAGAGAATCAGCCCATGGCGCTTGGCGAACTCTGCCAGGCCAACTTGCGAGCCCTGACCAAGCTTCTGTAACAAGCGAGCCTTGTAGGTGCTGACGGTCTTGTTGCTGAGAAACAGCTTCTCGCTGATGGCCTTGTTGGAATAGCCCTGAGCCAGATACTGCAGCACGATCATTTCCCGATCGGTCAGTGAGCCAATCAGCTCGGTCTCGGACAACTGCTCGGCAGCCGGCTTGGAAACATCGTTCACCAGCGAAGGATAAAAGGTATAGCCGGCCAGCACCGCATTCAGCGCCACCACCAGATTGCTCAGGTCTTCTTCCTTGTTGACGAAGCCTCTAGCGCCAAGCTGAATACAGCGCTTGCAAAAGCTTTCGACAGACTGCGATGTCAGTACCAGTACCTCGGTGGGCAAGCCCAGCGCCTTGATCCGGGACAACACCTTGAGGCCATCGAGTTTGGGAATGCCGATATCGAGAATCACCACACTCGGAACATGCTCGCGTACCAGTTCTATTGCATCCAGCCCGTTATCGGTTTCGCCCACCACCTGCATATCGTGCTTTTCCAGCAGAACCTTCACCGCCAATCGAACGACGGGATGATCATCCACTATTAATACGCTGTGCATAATGTCATTTCACCTTATAACTTGCCGCCGGGCAGCAACTGCGAGGGCGCAAACTCCTCGGATTTGACCCGACTTACAAGTGGTTATTGACGATCATTGAAAAATTCAGACGCTCTGATTTTTTCATTAGGAAATTTCCTACAAGACATGAAGATACATCTAATGGCCCCGTATCAAATGACTTAAGCAAGATATCCGACGAGTCAACAACACGAGCCAGCAATGCAACACCTGAACGTTCTAGTTTTGGAAGATGAACCCCTGCAACGCCTGGTTACCATCACTGCGTTAAGGAAGGTGATACCCGTCCAGATTCATGAAGCCATCAGCGGCAGTCAGGCATTGGCACTGTTGGAAAGTTGTGAAGCCATCGACATTGCCATCTGCGATTTGAAAATGCCCGGCATGGACGGCCTGGCTTTCCTTCGTCACGCCAGTCACAGCGGCAAACTGCGCGCGGTCATCCTTTGCAGCCAGATTGATCTGGCGCTGCGCAACACCACCGTGTCCATGATCAAGCGCCTGGGTCTGCATTTTCTCGGAAGCCTGAGCAAACCCTTCAACCTGGAGCGTCTGACCACCTTGCTGAAGCGATACCAGTCCCTGCGGCATGACCTGGCCAGCCCGCTCAAGAGCATTGCGCTGCCCACGCTAGGTGATGTGTTGCGCGGTCTGGACAACGGAGAGTTCGAGCCCTACTACCAACCCAAGGCGGCACTCGATACCGCTGCCGTGCTGGGCGCCGAAGTCCTGGCTCGCTGGAACCACCCACAACTGGGGGTGCTGCCGCCGTCACACTTCCTGAACATCATGGAAGACCACAACCTACTGGATCGACTGTTCTGGCAATTGTTCGATCAAGGTCTGGCGCTGCGGCGCAAACTGGCAAGAAACGACCTACCGCTGAATTTTTCCTTCAACTTGCACCCCTCACAATTATCCTCCGCAACTCTGACTGAATCCGTGACGTCCTTGTTGGCGCTCTTCCAGGTGCCTTCAAGTTGCATCACCTTTGAAATCACCGAAACCTGTGTGATGGGCGCTTGCGCGTACAGCCTGGAAAATATGGTGCGCCTGCGGCTCATGGGCTGCGGTTTGGCCATGGACGATTTCGGCGCCGGCTTCGCGTCTCTGGAACGGCTCTACGAGCTGCCCTTCAACCAAATCAAGTTGGACCGCGACTTCGTGCGCAAGATGAGACATCACCCTGCAAGCAGCGCCATCATCCGCTATACCTTGGCCCTGGCTGGCTCCCTGGGAATGTCAGTGATCATCGAAGGCGTGGAAACCCATGAACAGCAGGAGCAACTATTGAAGTTGGGGGGCTCGATTGCCCAAGGTTTTCTATTTGCCCGCCCCATGCCGGAAAGTCACTTCATCGCCTATTGCAACAAGCCCTCAAGTCCCCCCACTAACGATATAAATTGATAGGCCAAAGCAACCCCCGACAGCTACTATTTTCACTCTGTATTTTCAGCGCTCTCGACTCAACTAAGCCTCCCTCATTTTCTGAAGAGACCATGCACTCACGACTTATCTGGCTACTTGCCTGCTTGGTGACCATTGCCGCTCAGACGGCAGCGGCCCAGCCACCCCTACTGCCCAATACGCTGTATAGCGAGGTGCGCCTCGATCACCAAGAACTGGTACTTGAACAAGAGGACTGGCACTGGCTACGGCATAAGTCGGAGTTGAAAATCGGTGTGGTCGCACAAGAGTCGCCTCCCTTCAATGTCGATTACAACGACAGTCACTACGAAGGCATTACAGCGGACGTCAGTTCATTGATCGGGCAGATGCTCGGAGTCGGCATGACGGTGGTTCCCTTCGCCACCCGAGAACAAGCCCTACAGGCCCTGCAGGCCTCCGCCATCGACTTGATGGGCAGCTACAACAGCCCCGGGCAATCCAGCGATGCCATCAGCTTCACCCGACCGTTCGCCGATGGGCGGTTGGCCTTGTTCAAGCGCAACGACGAGTTGCGCCAGTCCCCGGCAAACCTGGCCGGGCTGCGAGTCTCCGTGGTCAAGGAACACAGCGGCGAAGCGCAGTCGCGCTTTCCTCGTGCCCACCTGATGATCTATCCCACGCACAACGAAGCCCTGGCTGCCGCTGCATTCGGTCACGCCGACATGTACCTGGACGATGTACTCAGCGCCTACTTCCAGATCAATCGCTCTTACTACGGTTTTCTCAAGTTCGAGCGCTTCGTTGACCTGGCGACGGGTGGCTATGGCTATGCGATCAACAAGGACAACGCCCGTCTTCAGCGCATCCTTGACCGCAGCATCGAGGCCATCGGCAAGGAAAAACTGAACAATCTGAGTCAGCGCTGGGTTGGCAGCGGTTTCGTGCCCACCGGCGAAAAGATTGTATTGACCCCAGAAGAATCACGCTGGATCGAGCGTCACCCGGTGATACGCCTGATCATCAACGACGACCTGGCCCCCGCGGCGTTCTTCGACGCCAACGGGGTGTTCTCCGGAGTCGCGGCCGAACTGCTGGAGATCATCTCGCAGCGCACCGGCCTGCATTTCCAGGTGACTGTGCGTAATGGCGGCTATCCGCAGCAGATTGAAGCCTTGAGCAACTCCGAGGCAGACATGGCCATCATGACGGCTGGCCCGCAGCGCGAGGAAAAGCTACGTTTCACAAGGCCCTTTTTGACCAGCCCTTTTGTCCTGATCACACCCAGCGGCGCGAAAGACAAGGGCCTGACAGCAGAGGACCTGACAGGCAAGCGTCTTGCCATTCCATCAGGTCACGTGACCCTGCAACACGTCCGCGAGCTTTATCCGAGCACGCAATTGATCGAGGCCGGCACCACTCTGGACACCATGAACAAAGTTTATGACGGCAGCGCCGACGCCGCCGTGGTGTCGTTGCCGGCCGCTCGCTACTACATTGTCCGCCTGTTTCACAATCGCCTGAGCATCGCCGACCTGATCCACACAAGTCGGGCAACCGCCAGCTTTGCTCTGCGCCGCAGTGACTCGGAGCTGCAGTCGATTCTCGACAAGGCCCTGCTCAGTCTCCCAGCGGACGATCTGAACGCCATTGCCAACCACTGGCGCTCACCACCGGGCATGAGTGGCGAAACCTGGCGCGACTATGCGCTGCTGATCGCCGAAATCATCGCCGCCGCGGCGCTCCTGCTGTTGCTGACACTGGCCTGGGCCTTCTATCTGCGACGTCGGATCAAGGCCGAGAAAACCCTGAACGACCAGTTGCGCTTCATCGAGACCCTGGCCGAAAACATGCCTCCGGTTCTCTACATTCGTGACATGGACGGCAAGATGCTCTCGTGCAACCGCAGTTACCTGCAGAGTGTCGGCCTGAGCGCCGACCAGGTTCTGCACAAATCCGTGCAACAGCTGCCCAAGGAGCATTTCTGCGCTGAACCCGACCTGCATCACAGCTACCTGCAAGCCATACGCGACGGTCAGACCATCAGTTCGGTGTACCAGGTCAAGTTGCAGGGCAAGGAGGTCTGGATCGATCACTGGATCCAACCCTTCCAGGACAACAATGGCGTCACCAAAGGCGTTATCTGCGGCTGGCTGGACATCACCAAGCATCGCCACCTGGTCCAGGAGTTGAAAGAGGCGAAGAACCTGGCCGACCAGGCCAGTCGCACCAAGACCACGTTCCTGGCCACCATGAGTCATGAAATCCGCACCCCCATGAACGCGATCATCGGCATTCTGGAACTGGCGCTCAAACGGGCCGACAGCGACCGGATTGAGCGCTCCAGCATCGAAATTGCCTACAGCTCGGCCAAGAGCCTGCTGGAGCTGATCGGCGATATTCTCGACATCGCCCGCATCGAGTCGGGGCGCCTGAGCCTTTCGCCCAAACGCGCCAACCTGCGCGAGCTGGTGGAATCCATAGCCCGTGTGTTCGAAGGTCTGGCACGACAGAAATGCCTGAGCCTGATCCTCGAAATCGACTCCAGCATCAATTGCGATGTGCTGGTAGACGGCATGCGCTTCAAGCAGATTCTGTCCAACCTGATAAGCAACGCCATCAAGTTCACCGAAGCCGGCTTCATTAAAGTGAGCATCAGCGGCGATCTGGTGGAGAACTCGTTGCTACAGGTCAAACTGCGCGTCGAAGATTCAGGGATAGGCATATCTCCTAGTAACCAGCAGCGGCTGTTCCAACCTTTTGCCCAAGTCGAACGCAATGTCCTGAACACCGAAGGCACCGGCCTGGGACTGGTGATCTGTCGCTCCCTGTGCGAAATGATGGGCGGCACTGTCTCAATGAACAGCACCCTGGGCCAGGGCACCCAGGTGGAGGTGGATCTTCGCCTTCAAGTGCTGGAGCGCCTGGCCGCCGTAGAACCTGCTCCCAGCATCAAGCGACGGCAGATGTACCGCCTGCAGATTCTGGTGGTGGACGACCACCCGGTGAACCGTCAGGTCCTGGGACAGCAACTGGCGTTTCTCGGGCACGACATAGTCGAGGCGGAAAATGGACAACAGGCACTGAAGACCTGGCGCGAGCACGCTCTTGACCTGATCATCACCGACTGCCACATGCCCGTCATGAACGGTGCCGAACTGGCCCGCTCAATTCGCCAGGATGAACGCGACACGCACAACGAACCGATCGTGATCATCGGCCTGACTGCCGACGCCCAGCCTGAGGAAGTGGAACGCTGCATCCAGGCCGGAATGAATGACTGTCTGATCAAGCCCATCAGCCTGGATGAACTGGAGGCGCGCCTGCTGGCCCTGGGTCAAGTCGAGGAAGACGAACGCGCGCCCCTGCCGCCCGAAGAACGCGTCAACAGCCAATCCCCACAGGTATTCGACCTGGAGTCCCTGCATACCTTGGTGGGCAGCGAGCCGACCATGCTGCAACACATCCTGAGCGAATTGCTCAGCAACAATCGCACCGACCTGCAGACCCTGGAGACACTGCTGCGCGACCAAGCAACAGCGGAGCTGTCCGAGTTGGCGCATCGCATCAAGGGGGCTGCGCGAGTCGTCAAGGGCGAGCAACTGGTGGAGAGCTGCCGGCAATTGGAAGACGCCTGTCAGAGCCCGGACCTGAACATGCCCCTGGTGAGCGACTGTGTTGAGCAGGTTAAACAGGCCATCGTGACCCTTGAACAGCAGCTGCTTGAGCAGTACGACGGATCGGCACCACTTGCCGGGTGATATCGAGGAGAACGCACGGACTGCCCCGCCTCAGCGGGGCCAAGGTGATTTTCAAAGGCGCTGAGCGGCGCTGACCGCGCCAGTGAGTTGACCGCGGCAATGGCAGCAGGCTCGGCCTGCTTGGTGGCCAGGTTTGACTCATTGATCGCGGATTACAAGATGCCCGGTAGCCCCTCAAGAACATAAGCCGCCCCCACTATTGTCCAACCTGCATTGTGTATTAGTCCGGGGTTGTGTTTTGAGCCTTGCGATTAAAATTTCTTATGAACCGATTGCACTATCTTTGTAGTTCTGGCCTAAGTAATGCTGGAGAGATTCTCTCCAGCCATTATTATCTGAGCCCGACAAAAAAACAGAGAATGGCTTAGCTGCGCCCTCCAAGGAATCGATTAAAACTACTAATAAAATCTTTCCTCAGACCCGGCAATATTTTTTTCAGGATCAAAAAGTAAAGATAGATAGGCGTTGGACCATCGCCCTCCTCTTCCCAAACCTCCTCTGTACCATAGCAATAGAGCACACCTCGGATGAAATTTGCAAAATCTTCATCTTCCTTGCGACTTTGCTGCTCCATTTTCCAGAGATCGACAGTGAGCTTCTTTCGAAGTACCTCATCACTTTCGATACGCTCGCGCAAGATGGCCTCTTTCAAGAACGGCACCAACTTTTCCAACTTGCTGGCAGCAATAGTTTTTAATTCACCTCTTTGGATAAGACCCATTAGATAACTAGCGTACTCACGCGTCACCTCGCCATAAGAAACATTCGCATCAAGCAACTGCCCCTCCAGATCATCAAACTCTTTAACTTCTATACTATCAATCATTGTGTGGCTCCATCTTCCATTTCTAGCCTACTCATAACTTGTTTACATGACTTACAGAATGCTTCAAAACGCCATCATTCCTGTGCGTCGTTGATCTGCCACCTTTAGTTAGAGCCTTCAACTCATCGACTGTCTTAACGTTGTATTTTTTCGTAATATTGCTAAGGGCGATTCAGCCCAGCAGCCGGAAGTGGACAACGACCGGCTGCGACACTGCCGTCTCTACTCTCAACCCACGCCCCCCCAAAAAAATACGCCCAAAGGATGGAGATGAAACTCTGGCCCCTCCATGCAGGCACGCGCCGGCCATGGTACGTAAAGCTGCTCTGGATACCGCTGCTGTTTGGGCTGGTCACGCATTGGGACTTCGCGTTGCCAAGGGTGAATGTTCACTACTCCCAAGCCGGCCGGGATGAGCTCAGGTACATCTGGAATGTCCAGGATCGGATTGATAAAGGAGGAATGCTTCCCGGAGGCGGCGCAACCGATCATGGCGTGCTCTTCCCCGACGACGAGTTCTTCATGGAATTTTCCTGGTGGAGCAAGAACACGGGGCGTAATCACTGCATCAGCATCACCCCGCAATGGCCCCATACCCATATCTACCTGAACGCCGACGGCGACATCGACAGGCGAGAAAAGAGCGGAACCGATGTGCAGCGGTTGGCGGAGTGTCGATGGGATCGGGCCAAGCCTTAGGTCTCCACTACGGCCAGAGCCCTGTGGTAACCAGCACGACCTCCGCTTCCGGCTTGAGCACACAGGAAAGGTGCTGGTTCGGCAGGCCTGTTGCTGTCGACCGCGCATGACGCACTGCTGCGGGGCTACGCCGATGGCTGGATGCGGGCCGCTCAGCTGGAAGCGTCGTTCAACCGCTGCAGCGCAAGTTGCTCGGCAGCACTGGCTTCGAGCTTGGCACGCTCTTCGTCCAGATACCGATAGATGCTTTGGAAGTTGGCGATTTTCTGTTTGATTTCGGCCATCTTTTTTTCAATGAGCTTGGCGCCCTCGGCACAGTCGATCAGCTTGTTGCGCTGCGCATCGAGAATCTCGCCTATTTCCCCCAGGGAAAACCCCATGCTTTGCGCGCGCTGGATAAAGTCCAGGTCCTGCAGTGTTTGCGCGGTGTAAACACGATAGTTGTTCGTTCGTCGCTGCGGTGAGATCAGGCCGATTTGCTCGTAGTAACGCAGCGTATGGCGGCTGGCGCCGCTGCGGGCCTCGATTTCACCAATTTTCATGAAAACACCACTTGACCATAGAGTTGGGTCGATAGTTTACGCTTGGTTTCTCACCTTCAACAAGGAACAGGGAAATGAGCGTGGAGTGCTTTGTCACCGGGGGTACCGGCTTCATCGGTCAACATTTGCTGGCACACCTGAGTGCAAAAGGTCACACCGTTCGGGTGTTGATGCGTCGCCCGGAGCGACTCGCGGCACTGCGGGAGCAAGTCGACAATTTGGGCGGCTGCGCCTCCCGGGTATTGGCCGTGGCCGGCGATCTGGAACGGGATCAGCTCGGGCTGAGTCCTGCCGACCGAGAAGCGTTGAGGCACGCCAGAGTCGTCTTCCACCTGGGTGCCCACTTCGCCTGGGGGCTTACCTTGGAACAGTCTCGTGCGGTGAACGTGGAAGGAGCCAAGCGCGTGGCGCTGCTGGCGGCTGAGCAAAACAGCCGGTTGGTGATGATCGGCGGCTACATGCTGCAAAATCATGAACACCTGCGACGCATCGGCATCGATCCTCACCATCCGCAGCGGACCGATTGGCCTGCGCTTTACCGGCATGTCGGTGGTTACGAGGCGAGTAAGCTGGAAGCGCATTTTGTGACCCTGGAGACCATGTCCGCCAAGGGCGGAGAGCTGACCGTTGTCCACCCCGCGACAGTGTGTGGCCACAGCCGCACGGGGCATATTCTCGACGGCCAGCCGCTGGTGGCGCTGATACGCAACCTGGTGCAGGGAAAGCTCACGGCCGTGCCCGGTACCGCCAGGCACTGGCTGCCACTGGTCACCGTGGACTACCTGGTGGAGCTGATGACGGCGAGTGCTTTTGATCCGGCCATGGCGGGCCAGGAACTGCTGGCGCTGGATGCGCAAACGCCCAACTTGCGAGAAATGTTGGTGCAGGTGGCACAACCTTTGGGCTTGAAGTCTCCCAAGCATCACGTTTCGCTCCGACTGCTGAAGTGGCTACTGAGCATTCCTCCTGTCGCGCGATTCATGAATACCCAGCCCGAAGCCTTGGACTTCATCCAGACCACTCGTTTTGATACCGCGGCCGTCGAGCAATTTGCCAGCAGGCATGGCATAGCCAAACCGGATATACGTCAGTCGTTGCAGCACACTGCAACCTTCGTCAACGCTCATTGCCTCGCCAAGAGCCAGGCCGGCTGACTGTCCCTTCGGGGCGACACCGGCTGGAGGAGCTTTCCTCGGCTCAGTGATGGGGGCTGATCAACTGGCGAGCGCAACCAGGGTGCTTGCATTCGGCTCTTGTCGGGGCATGTGGATCCCGTAGAGGGAGTACTCAGTGCATAATCGCCTGCGGCGTGGAGAGCTCGTTTGCCGGACAGCCCATTGCCTAGGCCATCCACTTGGGCAGGACTTTACCGCGCTGCCCGGAAGTGAACGTCCACCTGATCCAGCCACGTTCTCCAGCCTTGCTTGCGGGCATTTCAAGAAGCTCGACAACCTCCAGCTGGGGGATCGAGCTTATGCCCCGATCACGGCTGGGATCTTCGTCCACTCAAACTGTGCGCCGTCGATGCGGGCGGCATTCTATCGAACAACCATTCAGCGACAGGGATCGTCATCGATGCAATCCACTTTCAGCAAAGGCGTCATGTTTGCACTCTGTGCTGCGGCACTGAACGCAACGATCGGTGTACTCAGCAAAGTCCTCATGAATAATGGTTTCACCGCGAGTAGTGTCGCTGTCATCAAGACCCTACTGGGTTGCGTGCTGCTGTCGATCTTGCTGTTTTTCCTCAAGCGCCCGGCGAAATCGAGCCAATGGGTCCAGGCGGCTATCTGCGCCTTCCTTGGCATCTTTGTGCTGTTCCATTTCGAAACCTCCGCCTATCGACACTACGCGGCGGCAGGTGTGGTGGTGGTTCTGATGGCCAGCGCCTCCATTTCCTCGATCATTCTGGGGCGCATTTTTCTCAGGGATCCCATCACCGCGAATGCCACCGTTGGCGCTGCACTGGCCATCGCCGGGATCTCGGTGATATTCGGCGGCGACCTGCAGCAGGGCTTTACCCTGGAAGGTGCGGCGCTTGCCTCCATGGCCGGCTGCGGCTATGGGGCCTTTTCGGTTGCCATGAAGCGCATGGGGGTGTCGGGAGGACTGCATTTCACCCGCCAATTGTTGTTCTTCGGCGGCCTGTACCTGCTGATGCCGGCGGCGGCCGACGGCTTCACGCTGGGCGAACTGTCGCCACTGGCGATCGCCGCCCTGCTGGCGCTGGCCACACTGCCGACAATCCTGGGCTTCTTCTGCACCACCAAGGCCATCGAGTACCTCAAGCCATCCCAAGTACAAGCGCTGGAGTTGACCGAGCCACTGTTCGCCGCGCTGCTGGCGTTTGTGGCGCTCAATGAAGTTCCCCGTGAAAGCCTGTATGCGGGCGCGGCACTGATCATCCTCGGTCTGTGCTTCTCCAATGAGCTGATTCGCTTGGGCAGCAAAGCCTCGGTGCCTTCTGTCGAATGAGCTATTTGCGGGCCCTGATTGCTTTGGCGGTCGGTGACCTTGAACGGATGGGTCGCGGCTTGCCGGATACCCGGTATTTCCTCGAGAAAATGCACCAGGCCACAACTCTTTCTGCATGGCCGGTACACAGAGAAATCAGCAAGCCGCCCAAAGAACACAGCAGCAACGCCTGCTAAACTCCCGTCCCCCAACCCACTTGAAGATGACCAAAGACTCTGGTCGCCGATTGAAAGGACTCTCCCATGAACAAGCTGATCCTTAGCCTTTTTGCCTCAACACTGGCCCTGTCCGTTGACGTTGCCCATGCTGCCTCCGTGGCCGAAGTCTTCACCGGCGACATGCTGGGCACCAATCAGCGGTACTTTGAATCCGTCGCCGGAATCCCTCGAGAGTCCTTCGGCGATGAGCACAAGTTCAAAGTCCAAGGCTGCAACATCACCGCCACCATAGAAGGCGGCACAGTCAGCAAACTGCGCATGGAGCTGACGCCCAAATGCCAGGCCGACCTGACCCAGTTCGTCGACACCTTCGCCCCCGCTCCCGGCAAGCCGCTCACCGTAGGCGCGTTCACCGAATCGTCCGGTGGCGGCCTGAGCTACAGCGCCAGTTGCCTGAGCATGTGCGGCAACGCCGCCGACCCTTCCGTCTACGCCCACTGGGAAGGCCCCCGCGCCATAGGTTTCAGAGAGGTGCTGCTGGAGGTGGTGCTGGTCTCGGATGCCGCGCTCAGCGCCGCCGACCAATGGGAATCGCAGATGCGCAAAGCAGAAGGCGAAGACTACGTGATGGAAACTCGCTTCAACTGCGACCAGAAATACGACGCCGCGGCGCAGAAGGCCTTTGAAAAGGTGCAGGTCAACGCGGTCACCATCGGCACCGGGCTCAAAGCTTCCGGTTGCTGACAGTCAGCACGAAAAGCCACGCAGCAGCCGGAAGTGGATAACGACCGGCTGCGACATCGACAGAACAGAGGCGGAACCGATTGGCGGAATGTCGCTGGGATCGGGCCAAGCCTTAGGTCGAAATCACGGGCGCAACGGCAGCCTGTGTGACCGGTAACCATGGTTTTTTGGCCGGCGATGCCCCGTCATCTGTTTGCGGTGACGGGTTGAACTGCAGCGTGACCAGGCACCTGAAAAGGCGAATGCCCCGCCTCCGCTGTTGGCCGTTTCTCAGTCGAGACGCTCGATGGCGCGGGCAAGATTGACGCGGGCTTGCTGTTCGAATGCATCGAAGTACGGTGCAGTCGTATAGATGTGCCCGCGTGCCAGGAAGCCTTCCAGGACCTGGCGCCGCTTTCGGCGGTACACAAACAGAGGCACATATCGGTACTCGCGACGGACTTGGCGGTCGTACGCTTCAAACCGTGCGGTCGGTGCCCCAAGGATCGCCAGATCCGTGTCCACCAACACGGCCTCGTCTGCCGACGCTGGAGCGCCGTCGTGTCGCGTCACCATGATCAGGCCGTAAAGCCTGCGGCGGATTTCATCGACCAGGCCGCTATCACGTGCCACCTCGTCCAGCCATTGCGCACTGCGCAACTCGTTGTCGCTGCGAAGGGGGTCGTATATGGCGTCATGAAACCAAAGTGCAAGGTCGACTTCAGCGGGGGCATGGCAGGCTGCGTTGATCAGTCGGCGCACCTGGAGGCATTCCTGCAAATGCTGGCAGTTGTGGTACGCACGATGGGGCTCGCGGTAGCGTCGAAGGAGCTCTTCGTAGGTTTCTCGCGGCGGGCAGCCGGCGCCGAGCTCTGCCCAGAGGCGGGCCCAGGCGGCGAAACCCACACCATCAGGCACCTCAGGGGCGCCGTGCGCGCCGACCGGAAAGAGACTGTGCCCTTCTGGCGGTTTGATCATCGCTCCTCCTGCGTATCAATGTAACGCTCCACCCAATCGATCAACGTCGGTGCGGCGAAGGCCGTCGGCAGCAGTGGCCGCGCCGTGGTGGACAGCGTGAACGCCCCCTGGATAAAGCATGTAATGCCCGCCACCAGCGCGTCGAGCCCTCGGGCGCGGCGTCCGCGTTCGGCGAATCGCTGCCGGAGCAGGCCCTTGAGAAGCTTCATCTGCGCCGCTAGCACAGCCTGATAGACCTCACGCACGTCTGGGTCGTGGGCCGATTGCTCGCCGATCATCACCCACGCCGCCACCGCATCGGGCTGCGCGTCCGAACCGTAGGCCAGGTGTGCTGCAATATAGGCTTGAAGCCTTTGCTCGGCCGTCTGGGCCTCAGCGGCCCGGGCCTCGTAGCGCTGACGGGCGTAGCCGGCCAGTGAGTCGACCAGTGCCACCAAGATCTCGCGCTTGTCCTTGAAGTGGTAGTGCACCAGGCCAGGCGCCAGCTCCGCGTGCCGGGCGATGGCCGCTATGGTTGCGCCTGCGTAGCCGGCCTTGGCCATGACGGCCTGGAGTGCCGCCACAATCTGGCCGCGTCTTTCATCAGTGTTCGAGCGCCGTGCCATGTCACCTTCCCAATGTTGGTTGCGCGACCAGCTTAGCATTGACATCGACCCCGTCGCACCCTAGCTTTCCAAATATTGGTTATCAGACCAACTTTGGAGATCACGATGAATTCCTTCGCTGAACAACTGGTGGCCGGGGCGACTGCTCCGTCGGCCTCGGTCGAACTACCGCTGGGTGACCAGGTACGCTGTGTGCTGGTCCACGCCTTTCTTTCGGCCAGCGAGTGCGAAGCGTTGATAGAAGCCACGCAGAAGTGCGGGTTCGCCAGCTCAGGGTCTGACTACCCGTCCTCGTACCGCGATAATGACCGCATCGTCACAGACGACCCGGCTCTGGCTGGTCGACTCTTCGAGCGTTTGAAGCACTGCGCCTTGCGGATGCCGAGGCTGGGGACGGTGATCGATGAGGATGGGTGGCGTCTGGTCGGCATCAATGAGCGGCTGCGCTTCTGCCGCTACCGGCCCGGCACCCAGTTCCGTGCCCATCAGGATGGTGTACACCATCGCCAGCGCCAGCAGTCACGCCTGACCTTCATGATTTATCTTAACGACGATGCATTCAGCGGCGGAGAGACCGTGTTCTTCGAGGGGCGGTCCGCAGCCATGTCGAACCGGAATTCCACGCTCAGGCTGCGCCCCCGAAAGGGCAGCCTGATCGTATTCGACCACACCCTCTGGCATGCCGGCGCCTTAGTGGACGCAGGCCAAAAATACATCATGCGCAGTGACCTGATGTACGAGCCCCAGCATACCTTGCACGTCGACGGTCCCTTCCAGCCGGGCCACCACGGGTACGTATGGGCGCTTGCCGACCTGGGCGACAGGGGCTTGGCAAGCGCCGGGCGTGACGCAACCATCCGGCTGTGGGATCGCGAGGGCCGCTGCCTGGGTCAGCTTGACGGACATACACAATCCATTCTGGGTCTGGTGGAAGTGGCGCCTGGCGAGCTGGTTTCTCACTCGCGGGACCGTACGATCCGGCATTGGTCCTTGGCGAGCGGCAAGTCAAGGTTGGTCGGCACATCGGATTCGGCCGTCCTGTCCTCGGCAAGGTTAGGCGCTGGCCGCTTCGTGACCGGGGCTGCTGACGGTCGCCTGACAGTCTGGAACCTGGCGACAGGTGCCGCGGACCGGCGTCAGGCCCACGCCTGCTGGGTCTGGGCGATCGCACCTACGGGCGACGGCGGTTTCGCCAGCGCATCGGAGGACGGAACCGTCAGGCTGTGGCAACCCCAGGAGCGGGACTGCGTACAAGTACTGGATCTGGGCCGCCCCCTGAGGACGCTGGCGAGCTGGATCGACGCCGATGGCAGCGTCACCTTGGCCGCTGGTGATCTTGACGGCGCAGTGCACCTGCTAGCGACCGAACCGAGGCTGGCGCTCCTGGATTGCCTGGCCGCTCATGACGGGCCGGTCCGGCGCGTGCGCTTCGAGGCGCGACACATACTGCTGACCTGCGGCGAGGATGGATTCGTCAGACGCTGGAACCTGCCCTCACGGCAGGGGGCGATCATCGGCTCACACGACAACTTTGCAACCGATGTGCTCCCCACCCGCGCCGGTCGCTGGATCAGTTGTGGGTATGACGGCCGGATATTGGTGCATGGCGACAAGGGCTAGGACGCCCTACCCCTGCACCACCCAATACCCGTGCTTTCGAGCGCACATACCGCACCGAGAACCAAGACCGCGGCCTATCATGTGGCCCGATCAATGGCCGGACAGGCCGTGGCCAAGGGTGCAGTCAGCACCGTTGCGGGTTTAGCGGCTACGGGTGGAGTTTCCAGCATGACGGCAGAAAGCTTGAGGGTTAAAAACCCACAAAATCACATTAATCTTCACAAGAAAAAATAGGCACAACATGGAAGATACTTCTGATTTTACCGAAGCCGAATTCATTTCCTTCGTCAAAAACATACGGGTCGTCAACAAGGGCGGGACGGACGATGAGCTGGGTGAGTTACTTGAAAAGTTCAGCAGACTCGCAGGCCATCCAGATGGCTACGACCTGATTTTCCACCCTGAACTCGGTGCGGATAACTCCGCCGAGGGAGTTACTAAAACAGTGAAGGAATGGCGGAAAGCCCAGGGACTGCCGGGATTCAAGAACGACTGATTGAAGCGCTTACCCACATAAAGAGACACGCTCATCGTTAAAAACGGCCATAAGCAGACGGTCGTGATCTGTTGCCTCTAAGGATTGGCAGAACTCGACCAGTATCTACCGATGATCAGCGCTGGCGTTAAAACCAATATGGGGGGCATTCCCGGAGTGCAACCGCAGTATCTACCGAGCAGAATTCGCAGAGAACCCCCACGGTCTATCCTTCAAGACTTGACTCCAATTGATCAGGGCTGATGTATGAACTCTCTCTGGATCGCAC
Source organism: Pseudomonas protegens (assembly GCF_003363755.1). Taxonomy (GTDB): domain Bacteria; phylum Pseudomonadota; class Gammaproteobacteria; order Pseudomonadales; family Pseudomonadaceae; genus Aquipseudomonas; species Aquipseudomonas danubii. The sequence continues at coordinate 6,088,871 of NZ_CP031396.1, read as the reverse complement.
TGGCCATTTTTGGGTGCCTCGTTGCTGCCTCGCTTCTCATGATGCAGTGGTACCCAAAGCTGGCATCCCACCACAGGGATGAAGACACCAACTCCGTAATTCGTCTAGTAGCCAACATTTTTGTGGTTATGACATCGCTGGTCTTTGGTTTGATGATCAATTCTGCCAAAAACACTTTCGAGTCCATTGATGCAAACTTCCATGGGTATGCAACCAGCATGATCATTTTTGATCGGACACTGAGGGGCTATGGCGATGCGGCACAAGACACGCGAAACCGTCTGATCATCTATCTTGAGCGCGCTATCGAGACCCCGTATCGGGGAGACGAGGCGCTGCAGCATCGTAACAGCGAGGCGGCTAAACACCTGGATGATATAGGCAAGTCTTTGGCTCTTATAAAGCCCCCGGACCGCTACCATGAAACGATGCTTCAGGATATTCGTCAGCAGTATCATTCGCTCATCGAGCAACGCTGGAGGATCGTAGAGCAGTCAGAGGGCGCGATTCCTGGTCCGCTTATTGGGATGCTTGCTGCCTGGTTGACGCTCATTTTCGCCAGTTTTGGATACCGCGCTCCCCGTAATTCGATGGTGATAGGAATGTTCATCATCTCGTCATTGCTCATTGCGGCTTCCGTTTACCTTGTTTTGGACATGGACGTGCCATTTCATGGTCCTATCCAGATATCCGACGAGCCCCTGCGCAGGGCGCTCGCAGTAATGCAGCTCTAGGGGCGCGTAAAGCCCTGGCGTTCTGATTCGCGGCCTCGAGGCGGACCAAGCCGAAGTCCGCTTCTGGCCGGTAGCTGCCTTTCGCTAAGGGCCGCTATGGGTCGATAGCTGTCTCCCGTGAATGTCTGCTTTTGGCTGTGGATTCAACCGGTCGATGCAACAGATTGGCTAAATCGTTCAGCGGACGTTTAGGCTAGAGAAATAAATCTGTCCGTGTCTCTTGGGGCGACCACTACAGTTCAGCTTTCATGTAGAAACGCGGGATTCGATTTTTACCTGGGCTCTTCACACCGCCTGGGCCGGAAGCAGACAGCTGTCGAGATAGGGTTCGGTAGCCGAGTTAAAGGGCCTCATTGCCTTTCTGCGCCTTTGGCCAACAGGTCGCTGGTATGATCCGCGTCCGGAGCCGCCTGCTGGAGGCGGTGTGTTTGAGCACAGGAAGTCCCATGAAAAGAATGCTGTTCGGTGTGTGTCTGCTATCACTGGCCGGTTGTGTCAGCTCGCCCGATACCTCCTTCACCCAGGCCACCCCAGGTTGTAAAGCGGCCACCGCTGAGGTCAATGGGAAACCGGTCACCACGCAGTTCTGCATCAAGACAATCGCCTTCAAACCCTCACAATACCGAGTCACTGTTAACGACCAGGTGCTGTTCACCGGTACTGACTACCAACGCGTCGCCTTTACCAAAACCATCAAGGAAGGTCCGGCCAAGGGCACATGCAACGAGCTGATCGAGTTGCAGGGCTCCGGCTCGACAACAGTGCCATTGAACGAATTGCCCAGCGAATTGGTGGCAGGCTGCCAGATCACAAAAGACGCGGCCGGTAACGCCCAAGCCTTCAGCAAAGACGACGCCTGCGACAAGGTGTTCTACAAGTCGCTGGCGCCGTTGCTGGGCAAAGTGATGCCGGTTGAAGTGGCCCGCCAATGCAGTGTGATGGTGAGTGAGCAGACCGTGTTTGACCAACGCTTCAACTTTTAGAAAAAAGCACTGGAGCACAGGCAGGACAGCGGACACAGAGCCGATCGCTGGAAAGCATCCCGCTCAAGCAAAAAGGCGACGCATTGCGTCGCCTTTTTTGTTGCTTCATTACTCAACCAGGGGTCAGGCAGGATCAGCCTGCCTCAAGGTTCTATCACCCGGGGTACGCAACAGATCGAAGCCATCACCGAGCAACAGGCCGATGGCAAAGCGGATCTGTGAGAGGTCCTGCGGGCCAGAAGCGCAGTCAAGGATTTCCAGCAGTAGGAAAAAAATCTGTCCCGCTTTCCTTCATGGCAAAGGTTTTGGGGCTAGAAGTGACGATTCATCGCGGCCGTATCAGAACGAACCTGTCCAACTCATTGCCACCCAGCGTGCTGGCTGCTGCCCCTCACCGGCCTCGTCATAGGATGAAACTCGCGTTTGCACATAGTTCAAGTCTGCATAGGGTGAGAGCTCCACGCCCATGGGGCGCCAGAGAGCTTCCCAGTCCAACCGGGTACGCAACGCCACGGTATCGACTCCTGGAGTGGCGCTTGAGCCCTCATCCCCTGAAAGTGTCGAATAACCACGGCGAATGTCAGCATCGCCATGGTTGTAATACGCGGTCAGAGTCGACCAAAGATCGGGAGACAGCGCGGTCACTGGCGCGATGAACTCCACCAACAGGTAGGATCCTTGCTCTTTGATGGCATTCGCCCCTCCAGAGCTATCGCGTACACGGCTTTTGCCCACCGCAAGCCCCAGTTGCGCGCCGCTTTCCGTAAGACGCTGGCACCCTCCGACCTCAGCAACCCCAACCGAGCTACCGGCACCGCCGAGGTCATCCCCGCCCCAATCTCCGGCTAGCCAAGCGCAATTTTGCTTGCCGGAGGCAACACGAAAATCCAGGGGGTGCCCGTGGTTTCCACTCAGTACTAAAACAGCGGAGTTCACTGCGAGTTTTGACACGTCGCTCGCCTGCCGGGCAAGTCCATCCAGCCCACTAGGCTGCAATACGATCTGCACCATCACCAGGTGAAGCGTCGAGTCTTTTGCAATGTTGTAATCCGAAAGAGTTCGGCCATCCTCCAGGGTTTTTCCGGCAAACCTCAGCGTCTGCTTGTCGGGAGGAATGCCTTCTTTATCCTGAATCTTGGCTTTGACATTCTCGAGCGTGTCACTAGCTTCAACGTCCAACGTGATGGTCTTGCCAGTGAGGGTCTTGACGAATATCTGCATGGCAAATGCGGGTGTGGTTACACCACATGCCAGCACTAGCAACAAGGCACGAACAAGCAGGGGAACTCTAACGATTGGTAGCGACACAAAAGATACCGACTCTGTAAAAAAGCCGGCGATAGTAGCACGGTAATATCACCTGAACAGCCACTCCCCCTCAGTGAATCGCAGCTGGTTGCATACATACCTTCGGAGCTCATAGCGAAGCTACAGATCCAGCGCACTCATCTGACAGGACCTTGCGCCCGCGTCCGCTTTTGGACGAAAACAGCCCACCACTAGAAAGCTTTTCACCCCATAGCTTTCATTGAAAGAAGGTCACGAAGCTGGTTTCAATTTCGACGCATGCTGGCGGGAGCGTATTGACCAACATGGCGGCCTCGTCGCCCTGGTTAAGAAAAATCAGGAAGTCCCCGGACTCAAACTCGATCCTAAATCCGACTAGCCGAGATACCTGGCCATTGAGGGCATCGAGAACGCCCTTGACCTCGAGAACTTTCTCGCCTTCAAGGTGGGACGCTGATAACGCTGCAAGGAGGTTTTCCCTTTTCCAGGCACAGGTCACGCCAGGCTCTATCTCGAAGGAAACAGGCGTGTTGATAGGGTATATGTCAGCCCCAACACTCTCACCATCACTCAAGAGGTACATGGATATCACCTCTTGCCCGCCGAAATGCCATTCAATAGAGCCTACATATCCCAGACTCCTTTCCCCGTTGAAATAGTACTGGTCATGCATCAGCGCGCTCAGTCGCTTACCCACCAGCAAACGTGCCGTGTGCAAGTCTTGGGCTGCTCTGGTATGAGAAAAGCAATAGCGGCTATTCATTAAGCACCTCATGTACGTCGGACGAGGGGCAGTCCACTGCTGACCGAAAACTGCCACTCAAGGACGATGCCGTTGAGTCGATAGCAGCCCCTTCTGCATTCGACCAGAAACAAGGGTTGGAAAACGCTACAACGAATGGCAGCCCACCCCTACCCCACCCAATACCAGACCGCTCCCCCCTCAAACTCCGGCATCACTTCCCCCTGTGCAAAGCAGCGCCGCGACTCCGGCTGCGCCGGGGTAAACCAATAACCGGCCTTGCTGCAGGACTGCCCCGCCACCACCGGCGCTACATGCTTCGAATCGCTCGGCTGAAGATTCCTCGCATAGGCCACCAGATCCTTGGGATAGACCCTGTGCTCGACCCCGCTGTCATCGATGCCATAAAGGAAGGCAATGGCCGCCGCCTCGAACGCCCAATACCCGCAATAGCTGCCCTCGTCCCCTTGCAGGTGGCTGTCGTGCCAGGGCGCTTGCTCGAACGCGGGGTACCAGTCGTCACAGTACTGCTGCAGAAGGTCGCCGGCCTCGGTCGGGTCGTCGGCGTAGATGGCTTGTATCAGCGGTGTGTAGACGTCGTGGTACCAGTCATCGACGTCATATCGGTCGGGCAGCAGTTTGCACAGCAGGTCTTCGTAGAGGGTGTCGTCCCCGGCGTAGCCCGCGGGGTCGATCAGGGCCACGAAGCGTTGGAGCAGGTCGGTGCGGTGCAGCAGGATGCACAGGCTGAACACCTGGACGCACTCTTGGTACTGGTCGAGCCAGTCGTCGATCGCCAAGGGGGTGATGTTCGGAATCTGGTTGTACTCGGCCAGTTGTCTTTGCAGGTGTTCGTAACTGTCCACCAGGGTTTCCAGCAAGGGAATCAGCAGGTCGATGCTGTGGCCGGCGGTGTAGCGGATGAGGATTTCCTTGAAGATCCATTTCTGGAAATGCCGGGCCCTGAGGGACTTTTCCTGGGCTTCGGAGTCGGCCTCAAAGGTGTTTTCGGCAAAGAACTGCACGCTGTGCTGGTAGTTGCTGAAAAAGTTCTCCAGGCGCGCAGCGCTGAGGAATGCTTGTCGTCTGTCCTTGATCATGGGTCTTCCTTGTCTGAACGGCGCCCGCTCCAGGCCCTGACCGCAAGCGCGGCAACGGCAGTCACCGACCTAAAAAACAAAGCCTGCGACACAAGGCGCAGGCTGGATAGGGTTGCAGCAGGTCGAGCCGGATCAGTTACCCGGCCCCTTAGAAGTTCGCCGGGGTGTTGGCGCTGATGATTTCCGCCTCATCCTGGCCAATGTTGCGAAAGCTGTGGGGCAAGGTGGTGGGGAAGTAATAGCCATCCCCCGGGTTGAGCACGCTGACTTGCCCGTCCACGGTCAACTCCACGGTACCGCGAGTCACCAGCCCGCACTCCTCGCCTTCGCTGTGCACGATGGCTTCTTCGCCGGAGCTGGCGCCGGGGGCGTACTGCTCGCGCAGAAAGCGCATCTGCCGGTTGGCCACCGGGGCGCCGATCATCAACAGGCGCAGGCCGTCGCGACCCAGGTCGGGCTGTTCGTTGGCGCGGAACACGTATTGGTGTTCCCGGGGGGGCTGGTCGAAGGTGAAGAAGTCGGCCAGGGACATGGGGATGCCTTCCAGCAGCTTTTTCAGGGAGCTGACGGAGGGGCTGACGCGGTTCTGTTCGATCAGGGAGATGGTGGCATTGGTGACGCCGCTACGACGGGCCAGCTCGCGCTGGGAGAGTTTGTAGCTTTCGCGAACGAGTTTGAGTCGGGTGCCCGTGTCCATAACAGCCTTATGTGAGAAGTACTTAAGGGTATTTTTGCGGCGGTTGGGTCGCGAGGATCGCGATTTGGCTGCCCTGGAGCCTGAAAAGGCGGCTATTTAAACATGTTTGACAGGCAAGCTGTAAAGGCTGGCGATGAGGGGTGCCGCGGGGGAAATGTGGGTGCTGTCGGGGAGCGTTGGGAGGTCCTGCGGACCTCGTCGCAGCCTGCGGCAGCGGCTACAGAGTGGGGGCTGTAGCCGTGACGTGCATTTAGATGCCGAAGCGGTCGCGCAGGGCGTAGTACGCGGCGCCCATGGCGGTCAGTGGGGCCTGGAAGGTGCGGCCGCCAATCATCGGCATGTGCGGCAGGGAGGCGAAGGCGTTGAAGCGTTCGGCGTCGCCGCGGATCATTTCAGCAATCAGCTTGCCCGCCAGGTGCGAACAGGTGACGCCGTGGCCGCTGTAGCCCTGCATGTAGTAGGCGTTCTTTTCGATCCGGCCAAATTGCGGCATGCGCGACATGGTCAGCAGGAAGTTGCCGGTCCAGCGGTAGTCGATCTTCACGTCCTTGAGCTGGGGGAAGGTCTTGAGGATCTTCGGCCGGATCAACTGGTCGATGTCGTCCGGTTCCCGGGCGCCGTAGACCACGCCACCGCCGTACAGCAGGCGGTTGTCGCCGGTGAGGCGGAAGTAGTCCAGCAGGTAATTGCAGTCTTCCACGCAGTAGTTGTTGGCGATCAGGCTGCGGGCCAGTTGTTCGGGCAGTGGCTCGGTAACCACGATCTGCGAGCCGCAGGGCATGCTCTTGCGGGTCACTCGTGGATCGAGGTCTTGCTGCAGGTAGGCGTTGCCGGCGATCAGCAGGTATTTGGCGCGCACCAGGCCCTTGGCGGTACGCACCACGTTGGGTTCGCCGTAGGTGATTTCCACCGCTGCCGACTGTTCGAAGATCTTGCCGCCCAGGCCGATGATGGCGCTGGCCTCGCCCAGGGCCAGGTTCAGCGGATGGATGTGGCCGCCCTGCATGTCCAGCAGGCCGCCGATGTAGTTCCTGGTGCCGACTTCGCGGTCGATCTGCGCCTTGTCGAGCAGCTTCAGGTTGTGATTGCCCAGGCGTTCCCAGTTGCGTTTCTGTTCCGCCAGGCCCTTGAGCTGCTTGTTGTTCAGGGCGGCGAAGATGCCACCGGGGCGGTAGTCGCACTGGATGTCGTAGTGCTGGATGCGCTGGCGAATGATGTCGGCGCCTTCGAAGATCATGCTGCCGAGCACTTCGGCGCTTTTTTCGCCGTAGCGTTCTTCGATCACGTCCACGTCGCGGCTGTAGGAGTTGACCAGTTGCCCGCCGTTGCGCCCGCTGGCGCCGAAGCCGACCTTGGCCGCTTCGAGCACGGTGACGCTGTAGCCCGCTTCCGCCAGGAACAAGGCCGAGGACAGACCGGTATAACCGGCGCCGATCACGCAGACGTCGCACTCCACACTCTCTTCGAGTTGCGGGTAGTCGGTGGTCTGGTTGCGGGTCGCGGCGTAGTAGCTGTTCACGTAGGTTTGCATGAGAAATTCCCCAGCGGGTACGGGCCCAGGCCCGCCGCCGCTGTTGTTATAAGAGTTAGAGCTTGATCCAGGTCGCTTTGAGCTCGGTGTATTTGTCAAAGGCGTGCAACGACTTGTCGCGGCCGTTGCCGGACTGCTTGAAGCCGCCGAACGGCGCGGTCATGTCGCCGCCGTCGTACTGGTTGACCCACACGCTGCCGGCCCGCAGGCCACGGGCGAAGCGGTGGGCGCGGCTGAGGTCGGCGGTCCAGACTCCGGCCGCCAGGCCGAAGATGCTGTCGTTGGCGATCTGCAGCGCTTCTTCTTCGGTATCGAAGCTGATCACCGACAACACCGGGCCGAAGATCTCTTCCCGGGCGATGGTCATGGCGTTGGTCACGCCGTCGAAGATCGTCGGCTCGACATACAGGCCGCCAGTGTTTTCCAGGGTACGAACGCCACCGGCCAGCAGTTGCCCGCCCTGCTCCTTGCCGATGTCGATGTAGCGCAGCACGTTGTCCAGCTGGCGCTGGTCCACCACCGCGCCAACCCGGGTTTGCGGGTCGAGGGCATGGCCCGGTTTCCAGCCCTTGAGGGCCTCCACCAGCAGCGGGATGAACCGCTCGCGGATCGAGCGCTGCACCAGCAGGCGCGAGCCGGCGGTGCAGACTTCGCCCTGGTTGAAGGCAATGGCCGCGGCCGCCGCTTCAGCCGCGGCGCGCAAGTCCGGGGCGTCGGCAAACACCACGTTGGGGCTCTTGCCGCCGGCCTCCAGCCACACCCGCTTCATGTTGCTTTCGCCGGAGTACACCAGCAGTTGCTTGCCCACGGCGGTGGAGCCGGTGAAGGCCAGCACGTCCACGTCCATGTGCAGGGCCAGGGCCTTGCCGACGGTGTGGCCGTAGCCCGGCAGGACGTTGAACACGCCCTTGGGGATGCCGGCGTCCAGGGCCAGCTGGGCGATGCGGATCGCGGTCAGCGGCGACTTCTCCGACGGCTTGAGGATGAACGAGTTGCCCATCGCCAGGGCCGGGGCGAACTTCCAGCTGGCCATGATCAGCGGGAAGTTCCACGGCACGATGGCCGCCACCACGCCTGCCGGCTCCCGGGTCACCAGGCCCAGCTGGTCGTGGGGCGTGGCCGCCACTTCGTCGTAGAGCTTGTCGATGGCTTCGGCGTTCCAGCGGATGGCGTTGGCCGTGGCTGGAATGTCGATGCTCATGGAGTCGCCAATCGGCTTGCCCATGTCCAGGGTTTCCAGGAGCGCCAGTTCTTCCTGATGCGCCAGGATCAGGTCGGCGAAGCGAATCAGGATACGCTTGCGCTCGGCCGGGGCCTTGCTCGACCAGACGCCACTGTTGAACGCCTGGCGCGCCACCGCCACCGCACGATCGGCATCGGCCTGATCGGTGCTGGCAACGTTGGCCAGGAAGCGCCCGTCCACCGGGCTCAGGCATTCGAAGGTGGCGCCGCTGGCGGCGGCGCAGTACTGGCCGTCGATAAAGGCACGGCCTTCGAGGCTGAGGGACTGGAAGTACTGCTCCCAGTCGCTGCGGGATTTAGTCATGGCAAATACTCAAGACAGGAAGTGACACGGTCATCAGACCGTGTGCAGGTACCAGTTGTATTCCAGGTCGGAGATGGAGTTTTCGAACTCCGCCAACTCGCTTTCCTTACAGGCCACGAACACGTCGATGTACATCGGGTCGATGTACTTGGCCATCACTTCACTGTCGTCCAGTACGCGCAGGGCGTCCCGCAGGTTGGTGGGCAGGCTTTGTTCGTTCTGCTCGTAGGAGTTGCCTTCAACCGGCGCGCCCGGGTCGATCTTGTTGGTCAGGCCATGGTGAATGCCCGCCAGTACCGAAGCCATCAGCAGGTAAGGGTTGGCGTCGGCGCCGGCCACCCGGTGCTCGATGCGCACCGCATCGGCAGAACCGGTGGGTACGCGTACGGCCACGGTGCGGTTGTCGATGCCCCAGGTCGGCGAATTCGGCACGTAGAACTGCGCGCCGAAGCGGCGGTAGGAGTTGACGTTGGGGCACAGGAAGGCCATCTGCTCGGGCAGGGTGTCGAGCACGCCGCCGATGGCGTGACGCAGGGCTTCGTTGGTTTCCGGGTCTTCGCTGGCGAAGATGTTGTTGCCCTGCTTGTCGAGAATCGAGATGTGCACGTGCAGGCCGTTGCCCGCCTGGCCCGGGTAGGGCTTGGCCATGAAGGTGGTGTCCATTTCATGGTCGTAGGCGATGTTCTTCACCAGGCGCTTGAGCAGCACCGCGTAGTCGCAGGCTTTGATCGGGTCGCTGACGTGGTGCAGGTTGACTTCGAACTGCGCCGGGGCGCTTTCCTTGACGATGGCGTCGGCCGGAATGCCCTGCTCTTTCGCGCCTTCGAGAATGTCTTGCAGGCAGTCGACGTATTCGTCCAGATCGTCGATCAGGTAGACCTGGGTCGACTGCGGACGCTTGCCGGAAATCGGCGAACGGGGCGACTGTGGACGGCCGTTCACGTTGTCCTGGTCTATCAGGTAGAACTCCAGCTCGAAGGCGGCACAGATGGTCAGCCCCAGCTCGTCGAACTTGGTGACGACTTGGCGCAGCACTTCGCGGGGGTCGGCGAAGAATGGCTGGCCTTCAATCTCGTGCATGGTCATCAGCAGTTGCGCGGTGGGGCGCTTCTGCCAGGGCTCGACACTCAGGGTGCCGGGGATCGGATAGCAGATGCGGTCGGCGTCGCCGATGTCCAGGCCCAGGCCGGTGCTTTCCACCGTGGAGCCGTTGATATCCAGGGCAAACAGCGAGGCTGGCAGGTTGATGCCCTTCTCGTAGACCTTGTGCAGCGCGGTGCGCTCGATGCGCTTGCCGCGCACCACACCGTTCATGTCTGCAATCAGCAGATCGACGTAGAGAACCTCGGGGTGTTTTTTCAGGAAGGCATTGGCTTCATTGAGTTGAATGGCACGCGGGGGGACCGACATGATGCACCTATTGTGTTAATTATTATGTTCACTGCTGTGACACGCCAGCAGTCAACCCGAAAGAAAAACCGGAGTCAATAGCCAGCAACAGCGGCTTTTCGTCAATTATTTTGCTCCACTAGAGACAAATAACCGGCGCAATCCGCGCCAGCTGCGGGTTTCGGACGATTAACGTTTAGAATTTTTTACATGGAAGTTGTTAATTAAAATCAACGAGGATAAGCTCTGGAAAAACTCGTTCCAGCGTGAATTTCGAGGTGATAAAAATGGCATTCAAGCCATTGATCGGCGTTACTGCGTGCGTCAAAGAGATCGGCCTGCACCCCTACCACGTCAGCGGCGACAAGTACTTGCGTGCTGTCAGCGTCGCGGCCGAGGGCCTGCCCCTGATCATTCCTTCCCTGGCGGATCTGATCGATATCGACGATCTGCTGCACAACATGGACGGGCTGCTGTTTACCGGCTCGCCATCCAATGTCGAACCCTTCCATTACCAGGGCACGCCCAGCGAACCGGGCACCGCCCACGACCCGCAACGCGATGCCACCACCCTGCCCCTGCTGCGCGCGGCGATTACCGCTGGCGTGCCAGTGCTCGGCATCTGCCGCGGCTTCCAGGAAATGAACGTGGCCTTCGGCGGCAGCCTGCACCAGAAGGTGCATGAACTGCCGGGCTACATGGACCACCGCGAAGCCGACGACCCGCGCATCGAAGTGCAGTACGCCCCGGCGCACCCGGTGGCGATCCAGCCCGGCGGCGTGTTCGAGGCCATGGGCCTGGCCGGCGAGATCCAGGTCAACTCGATCCACAGCCAGGGCGTCGACCGCCTGGCCCCCGGCCTGCGGGTCGAGGCCCTGGCACCGGATGGCCTGATCGAGGCGCTGTCGGTGGAACACAGCACAGCCTTTGCCTTCGGCGTGCAGTGGCACCCGGAATGGCAGGTGCTGTCGAACCCGGCCTACCTGCGAATCTTCCAGGCCTTTGGCGACGCCTGCCGGCAACGGGCCGCGCAACGCCGCTAACCGGCAAACCCCGGCCGCTGTGGCGGCCTTCCAGGCATTCAACAAGATTCACCACGCCCTGCCCCGCGGCGAGCGCGCCTGTGCGCGCCCGACGTCCGGCGTGAGCAGCAAACGGCAAGACCACAACAACAAATAGCGTCAGGCCGCCAGGAAGGCAGCGCCGAATCAGCCCGCACCCCCTGCGGGCTGGCAATCAACCTTTAGGCCCGGCCGAATTGGCCAGGCTGCTGACACCTGTTGGGAGTTTCACATGGCAAACGCCTCCAGCACTTACCGCAAGGCCCTCGAAGGCACCCCGAGCCCGCAGAAGGTCCTGGTCAAGATCGACCGCGTGACCAAGAAGTTCGATGAAACCGTGGCCGTGGACGATGTGTCCCTGGAGATCCACCAGGGCGAGATTTTTGCCCTGCTGGGCGGTTCCGGCTCCGGCAAATCCACCCTGCTGCGCATGCTCGCCGGCTTCGAACGCCCCACCGAGGGCCGCATCCTGCTGGATGGCGTGGACATCACCGACATGCCGCCCTATGAGCGGCCGATCAACATGATGTTCCAGTCCTACGCCCTGTTCCCGCACATGACCGTGGCCCAGAACATCGCCTTCGGCCTCAAGCAGGACCGCCTGCCGCCCGCCGAGATCGAGGCCCGGGTCGAGGAAATGCTCAAGCTGGTGCACATGACCCAGTACGCCCGACGCAAGCCGCACCAGCTGTCCGGTGGCCAGCGCCAGCGCGTGGCCCTGGCCCGCTCCCTGGCCAAGCGCCCCAAGCTGCTCTTGCTGGACGAACCCATGGGCGCCCTGGACAAGAAGCTGCGCTCGCAGATGCAGCTGGAACTGGTGGAAATCATCGAACGCGTGGGCGTGACCTGCGTGATGGTGACCCACGACCAGGAAGAGGCCATGACCATGGCCCAGCGCATCGCCATCATGCACCTGGGCTGGATCGCCCAGACCGGCAGCCCGGTGGACATCTACGAGGCGCCGGTGAGCCGCCTGGTGTGCGAATTCATCGGCAACGTCAACGCCTTCGACGGCACCGTCACCGAAGACCTGGAAGGCTACGCCATCATCGACTGCCCGGACCTTGAGCAACAGATCTACGTCGGCCACGGGGTCAGCACCTCGGTGCAGGACAAGTCGGTGACCTACGCCATCCGCCCGGAAAAGATGCTGGTCACCACCCTCAAGCCCGACGCCCGCTACAACTGGTCCAAAGGCAAGGTGCACGACATCGCCTACCTGGGCGGCCACTCGGTGTTCTACGTCGAGCTGCCCGGCGGCAAGATCGTCCAGTCGTTCATGGCCAACGCCGAGCGCCGTGGCGCGCGGCCGACCTGGGACGACCAGGTCTACGTCTGGTGGGAAGACGACAGCGGCGTGGTGCTGCGAGCATGAGGACTGCGACCATGAGCACGTTCAATCAGAAGTTGTTCCGTATGCTGCCCAGTGGGCGCAAGCTGGTGATCGGCATTCCTTTTCTCTGGCTGTGCCTGTTCTTCATGCTGCCGTTCTTTTTGGTGATGAAGATCAGCTTCTCGGAAGCGGCCCTGGCGATCCCGCCCTACTCGGAGATCTACAGTTACGCCGAGCAGAAATTCCAGCTGCTGCTGAACCTCGGCAACTACGCCATGCTGGCCGGCGACGAGCTGTACCTCTCGGCCTACCTGGGCTCGCTGAAGGTGGCGCTGCTGAGCACCCTGATGTGCCTGGTGGTGGGTTTTCCCATGGCCTACGCCATCTCCAAGGCCAGCAAGGAAGCGCAGAACGTCTTGCTGCTGCTGATCATGATGCCGACCTGGACCGCGATCCTGATCCGCGTCTACGCCTGGATGGGCATCCTCAGCAACAACGGCCTGCTCAACAGCTTCCTGCTGTGGACCGGGCTGATCAGCCAGCCGCTGGAAATCCTCAACACCAACATCGCCGTGTACATCGGCGTGGTCTACGCCTACCTGCCGTTCATGGTGCTGCCGCTGTACGCCAACCTGGTCAAGCATGACCAGAGCCTGCTGGAAGCCGCATCCGACCTGGGTTCGAGCAACTTCAACAACTTCTGGAAGATCACCGTGCCCCTGGCCAAGAACGGCATCATTGCCGGTTGCATGCTGGTGTTCATCCCGGTGGTCGGCGAGTTCGTGATTCCGGAACTCCTGGGCGGCCCGGAAACCCTGATGATCGGCCGCGTGTTGTGGCAGGAATTCTTCAACAACCGTGACTGGCCGGTGGCCTCCGCCCTGGCGGTGGTGATGCTGGCGATCCTGATTATTCCGATCCTGCTGTTCAACCGCAGCCAGGCCAAAGAGATGGAGGCACGGGCATGAAACGCTTCGAATTTTCCAAACTGATGCTGGTGCTGGGCCTGCTGTTCATCTACCTGCCGATGCTGATCCTGGTGATCTACTCGTTCAACGCCTCCAAGCTGGTGACGGTCTGGGGCGGCTGGTCGATCAAGTGGTACGTCGGCCTGCTGGACAACCAGCAACTGATGGGCTCGGTGATGCGCTCCCTGGAAATCGCCCTGTACACCGCCGTGGCGGCGGTGGCCCTGGGCACCCTAGCGGCCTTCGTGCTGACCCGAGTCACCCGCTTCAAGGGCCGCACCCTGTTCGGCGGCCTGGTCACCGCGCCGCTGGTGATGCCCGAGGTGATCACCGGCCTATCGCTGTTGCTGCTGTTCGTGGCCATGGCGCAATTGATCGGCTGGCCCATGGAACGCGGCATCGTCACCATCTGGATCGCCCACACCACATTCTGCGCCGCCTACGTGGCCGTGGTAGTCTCCGCGCGGCTGCGGGAGCTGGACCTGTCCATCGAAGAAGCGGCCATGGACCTGGGAGCGCGACCGTTCAAGGTGTTCTTCCTGATCACCATCCCGATGATCGCGCCGTCACTGGCGGCCGGCGGCATGATGTCCTTTGCCCTGTCCCTGGATGACCTGGTGCTGGCCAGCTTCGTTTCCGGCCCGGGTTCCACCACCTTGCCGATGGAAGTGTTCTCGGCGGTGCGCCTGGGGGTCAAACCCGAGATCAACGCCGTGGCCAGCCTGATCCTGCTGACGGTGTCCCTGGTGACCTTCCTGGTCTGGTACTTCGGCCGTCGTGCCGAAGCCGCCCGCAAGCGGGCGATCCAGGAAGCCATGGACTTCACCGCCAACGAATCCTGGCAGCCACCGGCGGCGAAAAAACCTGCGGTACCCGCGCCGGCGACGGCCTGACCGTGACCGCTTCGCCAGCCCGCCGACGCCTACAGGTTGATGTTATCCGTAGGTGCCCGCTGGCTGGTGAAGCGGGTAAAAAGCTCCCCCAATATCCACCTTGCACACGCAGCAATCTGCACAATAAGAAATGGAGTTGTAGTGATGAAAATGCTTGGCAGGACACTGTTCGCCAAAACCCTGCTCTCACTGTCCTTGATGGGCGCGATGGTGACCGGCGCTCAAGCCAACGATAAGGTGCTGCGCGTTTACAACTGGTCGGACTACATCGCCCCGGACACCCTGAAAAAGTTCGAGGCCGAAACCGGTATCCACGTCACCTACGACGTCTTCGACAGCAACGAAACCCTGGAAGCGCGCCTGCTCACCGGCAAGTCCGGCTACGACATCGTGGTGCCGTCCAACAGCTTCCTGGCCAAGCAGATCAAGGCCGGGGTCTACCAGGAACTGGACAAGTCCAAACTGTCCAACTGGAAAAACCTCAACCCGGTACTGCTGAAAAACGCCTCCGCCAGCGACCCGGGCAATGCCCACGCCTTCCCCTACATGTGGGGCTCGATCGGCATCGGCTACAACCCGGACAAGGTCAAGGCGGCCCTGGGCACTGATGCCCCGATCAACTCCTGGGACCTGCTGTTCAAGCCGGAGAACGCCGAGAAACTCAAGGCCTGCGGCATCAGCTTCCTCGACTCGCCCACCGAGATGCTCCCCGCCGCCCTGCACTACCTGGGCTACCCGGTGACCAGCAAGGACAAGGCGCAGATCCTCGAAGCCCAGGAACTGTTCATGAAGATCCGGCCTTCGGTGACCTACTTCCATTCCTCCAAGTACATCTCGGACCTGGCCAACGGCAACATCTGCGTGGCCGTGGGTTACTCCGGCGACGTGCTGCAGGCCCGTTCCCGCGCCGAAGAGGCCGGCAACAAGGAGAAGGTCGCGTTCAGCATTCCCAAGGAAGGCGCCGGCAGCTTCTACGACATGATGGCCATTCCCAAGGACGCCACCAACGTCGACAACGCCTACCTGTTCATGAACTTCCTGATGCGCGCGGACATCATCGCCGAGGTCACCAACAGCCTCGGCTACAGCAACGCCAACGCGGCGGCCACACCACTGGTGGACGAAGCGATCCGCAACGACCCGGCGTCCTACCCGCCACAAGAGGTACTGGCCACCCTGTACGCGGTGCCGGATCAGCCGATTGCCATCCAGCGCGTGATGAACCGCGGCTGGACCAGGATCAAGCTGGGTAAATGATCCAAGGTGCCCGCCGCGGGCGGGCACGGCTGCCCTTTTTCCGTTCATGTCGCGCCTTACCACCGCGACACTCCTGCGAACGGCTTCACCCGGCTCCCTCGGTTGGGGTGAATCCTTGGCGCCTTCGGGCGCCTTTTTTGTGCACCCTGTAGCCGCTGCCGCAGGCTGCGAAAGGCTTGGGCGGCAGACCGACGCAGCAAACGCTGCGATCCTGAAGACAGCAGAGGGTCCTGCGGCCCCTGTCGCAGCCTCGCTAACGCTCGACAGCGGCTACAAAGACTCCAGATACCTTCTTGTGCACCTTGTAGCCGCTGCCGCTGGCTGTTCCCCGCCCCTGGAAGTGGTATTTTTTGCCGCTTCTGGCGTGGCTGATCGGCATGCAGCCCCAGCCGCCAGTTCTACAGGGAGCCGTATCGATGAAAACCGCTGTTCACCCTTGCCCGTTGCCCCATGACTCCAGCATCGCTGCCCTGGCCCCGGGGGCGAGCTTCATCGACTGTCGCCGCACCCTGGCCGAAGACCCGGAGCGCAGCGCCATGCGCCACCTGCTGTGCCTGATGAGCCAGACCCCGGCCTGGATCGACCGCATGATGGGCCTGCGCAACCGCGTGGTGCAGCTGTTCGGCCTCAAGGACCTGGGGCGCCTGACCCGCATTGACCTGGCGCGCCCCGACGAGGATTACCAGCCCGGCGACCGGGTCGGCATCTTTACCCTGATCTCCCAAAGCCCCAATGAGGTGCTGGTGGTGGACCGCGACAAGCACCTGGACGTGCACCTGTCCCTCAACCTCCAGCCCCAGACCGCCGAGGGCCTGCGCCCGGTGGTGCTGAGCACCGTGGTGCATCCGCACAACCGCCTGGGACGCCTGTACATGCTGCCGGTGGCGCCGTTCCACCGGATCATCGCGCCCATGACCCTGGCCACCATCAATAACCGCTGAGCCTTCACCCCCAAGGATCTTGCCGTGCAGACACCCGAATTCGATGTTGTCGTCGTAGGCCTGGGCGCCATGGGCGCCGCCACCCTCTATCAACTGGCCAAGCGCGGGGTCAAGGTGGCGGGCATCGACCGCTTCGCCCCGCCCCATGACCAGGGCTCCAGCCACGGCGACACCCGCATCACCCGCCAGGCGGTGGGTGAAGGCGCGGCCTATGTACCCCTGGCGATCCGCTCGCAGCAGATCTGGCGCGAACTGGAAGCCGAACTGGATGTGGCGCTGTTCGAGCAGTGCGGCGTGCTGGTGATGACCGCCAGCACCGAGCCGCTGCGGCCGGCGGACGCCCGGGACTTCACCGACAACAGCATCGAACTGGCCCGGCGCTATGGCATCGAGCACCAAGTGCTGGACGCCACCGAGATCCGTCAACGCTTCCCGCAGTTCGCCCCGCTGGATGACAGCGCCCGGGGCTACTTCGAACCCGGCGGTGGTTTTGTCCGCCCGGAACGCTGCATCGACGCGCAACTGACCCGGGCCCGGCAACTGGGGGCGACCTTGATCACCGGCCAGACCGTGCAGGAGCTCAAGTCCGACGCCGGGGGCGTGGAGATCATCAGCACCGGCTCGCCGATCAAGGCCCGGAAAGTCATCGTCAGCGCCGGCATGTGGTCGGCGCAGCTGCTCGGCGCGCCCTTCGACGCCCTGCTGCAGGTCTGCCGTCAGCAGCTGTACTGGTTCCGCCTCGATGAGCCCCGACACTACCCGGCCCGCTCGCCGAGCTTCATCCTCCACAGCGCCGGCGATGTCGACGCCTGCTACGGTTTCCCGCCGATTCCCGGCGAAGGCAGCGTGAAGATCGCCACCGAGCAATACAGCGTCAGCAGCCAGCCGGACAGCCTCGACCGCCAGCCCAGCCTCGCCGATGCCCAGCGCCTGTTCCACGAGCTGGTGGCCCCGCATATCGCCGGGCTGGCGCCGGAACTGGTGAAGGCCAGCGTCTGCGCCTACACCGTGACCCCGGATTCGGGCTTCATCATCGACCGTCACCCGCGCCTGGACAACGTCACCGTGGTCAGCGCCTGCTCCGGCCATGGCTTCAAGCACTCGGCGGCGATTGGCGAAGCCTTGGCCCAGTTGCAGGTGGACGGCCGCAGCGAAATCGACCTGCAGAGTTTCTCCCTGCAACGCTTCCACTGACGGCCACGGCCCCGTTATCGGGGCCGCGATGAAAAAAAAATCCCCGGGCTGACGTTTTTCGCCGTTTATCTGCCGTTTTCAGCCTTGCCGGTTGGTCGAGTCTCTACGATTCTTTAGAAACCCCTCAGGGCGGCACATCGCCGCCCCACGTAGAACCCTCGGAGCGCCCCATGAAGAGCGTCGCAGAACTGCTGAAACTCAAGGCCAAGCACAACCAGCAAGTGCACACCATCGCCCCGCACCAGATGGTCCTGGAAGCGCTGATGCTGATGGCCGAAAAAAACGTCGGCGCCTTGCCGGTGATGGAGAACGGTCAAGTGGTCGGGGTCATCAGCGAGCGCGACTATGCGCGCAAACTGGTGCTCCACGGGCGCTCTTCGGTGGGCACCCCGGTCAGCGCCATCATGAGCTCGCCGGTGATCACCGTGGACTCCCACCAGAGCGTGGAAACCTGCATGAGCATCATGACCGACAGCCACCTGCGCCACCTGCCGGTGGTGGAGAACGGCCAACTCCTGGGCCTGCTGTCCATTGGCGACCTGGTCAAGGAAGCCATTGCCGAACAGGCCGACCTGATCCGCCAGCTGGAGCAATACATTCGCGGCGAGTAACCCCGCAAACCTTGCACCGCCCCAAACGGCGCCTTCGCTGGCCCGCCAGCTCCTACAGACGCTCGCTCAGCGGCAGCCCATTGCGTAGGAGCCGGCTTGCCGGCGAACAGGCCCGCAAGCCTTGCACCGATCCAACCGGCGCCTTCGTTGGCAAGCCAGCGCCTACGATTGGCTCGGCCTCTCCAGGGGAAAGTGCACGCGAACTTCGAAGCCGTCGGCGCGGCCACTGGCCGGTGAGGCCAGGTGCAACTGGCCGCCGACGCCGTGGACGATACTCTGGGCAATCGCCAGGCCCAGGCCCGAACCGCTGGTTTCGCTGTTGCCACGCACAAAACGTTCGGTCAGGCGTTGCAGTACCTCCGCCGGCACCCGCGGCCCGCCATTGATCACCCGCAAGCAACCGTCGGCGCCGAGGCTGATCTCTACCGGCTGCGCCGGATCGCCATATTTCAGGGCGTTCTCGATCAGGTTGCGCAGCAGGATGCCAAAGGCGTCCGGATCGATGGCCGTGCACACCCGCGCTGCCTCCGGCAGCTGCAGGTTGATCCGCGCCGCCGCGCCGCGATTCCACTCCTCCACGCCATGGGCCAGCAACGGAATCAAGTCCTCGGGGGTTTGCGAGAGCAGCCCGCCGCCCTCTGCCTTGGCCAGTTGCATGAGCTTTTCCGAGAGCCTGGCCAGTTCCCGCAGGGCGTTCTCGATCTTCGCCGCCCGCACCTGCAAAGGGCCCTCTGGGGCTTCCTGGCGCAGGCGCTGGATCTGCGCCAGGGTCGCGGCCAGGGGCGTGCGCAGTTCATGGGCGCTGTTGGCAGTGAAGCTACGCTCCGCTTCCAGGGCTTTGCGCAGGCGCTCCAGCAGATGATTGACCGCCTCGGCCAACGGGTCGATTTCCGCCGGCAGGCGCGCCACCTTGATCGGTGACAAGTCGCCCACACCCCGGGACTCCACCGCCCGCCGGTATGCCAGCACGCTGCGCAGGCTGATGCGCACGAACACCCAGGTGCCCAGCAGGCTGATGGGAATCAGCCCGAGCAAGGGCAGCAACAACGCCAGCAACGCCTCCCGCGAGGCTTCGCGGCGGTGGGCCAGGGGCTCGGCGATTTCGATGACGATCGAGTCGTTCTCGATGCTGGCGCTGTACAGGCGGTATTTGTCCGTGGTGCTGAAGCCGGGACTGGGGCGGTGGCTGAAGATTTTCAGTTTGGCATCGTGGGAGCGCATGAGGATTCTCCCCTCGGCATCGCGCACCAGATAGGTCAGGTACTCGCTGTCCATCTTCAGAGTCGCCACGTGCCGCGCCCGACGCGGCCCGCGACGGTTGCCGATCTCCAGCGCCGCCAGGGGCAGGATGCGCTGGGCAGTGGCTTCCAGGGCGCTGTCGAAGGTTTCATCCAGCTCGTGCTGGACCACCAGCCA
The DNA here is from genome assembly GCF_003363755.1 of Pseudomonas protegens. GTDB lineage: Bacteria > Pseudomonadota > Gammaproteobacteria > Pseudomonadales > Pseudomonadaceae > Aquipseudomonas > Aquipseudomonas danubii. The sequence continues at coordinate 6,069,188 of NZ_CP031396.1, read as the reverse complement.
GGTGCCGGCGGTAGCCCCCAGCCAGAGCAGGGTCATGCCCAGGGTCAGGCCCAGGCTCAGGCGTTTTTGCAGGCTGATGGGACGCTTCATGCGGGCATCAGCCGGTAGCCCATGCCGCGCACGGTTTCAATCAGTTCGCGGCCGAGCTTCTTGCGCAGGCGGCTGACGTAGACCTCGATGGTGTTGCTTTCGATTTCCGCGCCGAAGGCATACAGCCGCTCCTCCAGCTGGGACTTGGAGAGCAAGGCGCTGGGACGCTGGACAAAGGCCTCGAACACCGCCCATTCGCGGGCAGTGAGGTCGATGATGCTGCCGCCGCGCTGCACGGTGCGGGCACTCAGGTCCACCTGCAGCTCGCCGAGGCGGATCTGCGGGTTGGGGTTGCCGCTGTAGCGCCGGGCCACCGCGGCGACCCGCGCCGACAGTTCGAACAGGTCGAAGGGCTTGACCAGGTAGTCGTCGGCGCCGGCATTGAGCCCGGCGATGCGCTCGGAAATCTGGTCCTGGGCGGTGAGGATGATCACCGGGGTCACATCCCCGGCGCTGCGGCGCTGACGCAGAAACTCCAGGCCGCGCCCGTCGGGCAGCATCAGGTCCAGCAGGATCAGGTCATAGGGCGTGCTGGCGACGCTGGCCCGGGCCTGCTCCAGGCGCTGCACCCAGTCCACGGCGTGGCCATCGTCGGCAATCTGCTCGCGCACCGCGTCCCCCAGCCCTGTCGCATCCTCGACCAATAACACCCGCATCGACGTTCTCCTGTACCTGTGTGGTGCTGCACCTTAACCGCTGAACCTGACGCGAATCTGAAGACGCCGCCGGCCTGATCAGGGTAGCCAGTGTCGCGCCCGCGGGATGCGAGGCAGATCAGCAAAAGCCCGAATCGCCGAGAGCACCACGACCTGAAGTTTTTTCCCGGCCTTCAGGTTGCTGTCAGCTAACCGGCCCAGGCTGCAGCCACATTCATCGAAAAGGACAGCCTCATGAACAAGCTTGTCGCCGCCGGTTGCCTCACCGCGGCCCTGGCCCTGCCAGCACTGGCCCAGGCCCGTGAAGTGACCCTGACCACCCAGCTCAAGCCCTACAGCGGCAACGGTGCTTACCTGGCGATCTACCTCACCGACGCCAACGGCGCCTACCAGAAGACCCTGTGGGTCGCCGGCAAAAAGGCCAAGTACTACAAGCACCTGCCGGACTGGGCCCGCGGTGGCGGCACGGTTGCCGGTCAGTACGACGGCATCAGCGGCGCCAGCGTGGGCAGCGGCGAGACCCTGACCGTCAGCGCCGATCTGGCGGACAGCCTGATCGACGCCGGCTATCAGATCCGCATCGACAGCGCCGTGGAAGACCAGCGCGATGTGCGTGCCGACGTGGTCCTGCCCCTGACACTCAAGGGCGCGGGCCAGCCCGCCAGCGGCAGCACCTATGTGCAGTCGCTGCGCTACGACCTGTAAGCCCTGCGCCTTGAGGAGGCCCGACCATGTTGCGCTCGTTGCACTCAATTCCCGGACTGCTGGCCGCCCTGCTGGTGATGCTGCTGGCCATCAGCGGCGCGACCCTGGCACTGAACCCGGCCCTGGAACGCCTGCAGGCGCCACCGGAGGCGGCAATCAGCGTGTCGCAACTGGCCGAACGCGTGGCCGGCCAGCTGGGCGGGATCGAGCAGATCCGCCGCACGCCCTCCGGCACGCTGGTTGTCTACCACCGCGAGCATGGCCAGACCCTGGCCAGCCGCGTCGATCCACAGACCGGTGCGCTGCTCGCGCCCTACACGCCCTCGGCCTTGGCCCGCTGGGTCAAGGAACTGCACCGCTCGCTGTTTCTCGACACCCCGGGGCATATCGTGGCGGCCCTGGGCGCCCTGGCAATGCTCTTGCTGTCGGCGTCCGGCGCCGTGCTGCTGGCTCGCCGCGCCGGTGGCTGGGGCAAGCTGCTGCGGCCGTTGCGCGGCAGTTTCAGCCAGCGCTGGCACGCCGAAGTGGGACGTCTGACGATTCTTGGCCTGCTGCTGTCGGCCCTGAGCGGGCTGTACCTGTCGGCCGGCACCTTGGGCCTGATCGCCGACGACGGCCAGAGCCAACCGCCCCAGCCGCCCCCGATCAGCGCCGGCCCCGCCTTGCCGGTGGCCAGCCTCGCGGCGCTGCAGGCCCTGGACCTCAACGATCTGCGCGAATTGGTCTACCCCGACCCTGGCAACCCCAAGGACCTGTACAGCCTGCACACCCGCAGCGGCCAAGGTTATGTCGATCCGGCCAGCGGTGCCCTGCTGGCCTTCCAACCCGACAGCGGGATGCAGCAGCTTGATGCGCTCATCTATCGACTGCACACCGGGGAAGGCCTGTGGTGGCTGGGCCTGCTGCTGGGCGTGTGCGCCCTGGGGGTACCGCTGATGAGCCTCACCGGCCTGTGGCTGTGGTGGCGCCGGCGTCGCGACGCGGTGGCGATCGACGACAATTGCCCGGCCGACGCCGCCGACTGCGTGATCCTGGTGGGCAGCGAAAACAACAGCACCTGGGGCTTTGCCCGGACCCTGCAGCAGGCCCTGGTGGCGGCAGGACGCAAGGTCCACAGCGCGCCGATGAACCAGCTGCGCGGCGACTACCCCAAGGCCCGCCAGTTACTGATCCTCACCGCCACCCACGGCGACGGCGATGCCCCGGCCTCGGCCAGCGACTTCCTCGCGCGCCTGCAACAACAGCCGCTGGCGCCTGATCTGAAGTACGCCGTGCTGGGCTTTGGCGACCGGCAGTTCCCGCGCTTCTGCGGCTTTGCCGAACAGGCACACAAGGCCTTGAGCGCCAGCGGTGCGCAGTGCCTGCTGCCCCAGGAAAACATCCATCGCCAGTCGCCCCAGGAATTCCGCCGCTGGGGCCAGGCCCTGGGACAGGCCTTGGGCTTGCCCCTGGACCTGCAGCATCAGGCCCACGCCCTGCCCTGCCACGAGTGGCAACTGGTGGAGTCGGTGGCCTATGGCGATCAGGTCCAGGCGCCGACGCGGATCCTGCGCTTCAAGGCCGCCGACGGCAGCGGGCAACAGTTGCCCGAGTTCCAGGCCGGCGACCTGGTGGGCATCCTGCCCCCCGGCACGACCCAGCCCCGCTTCTATTCCCTGGCCAGCAGCCGTGCCGACGGGGTGCTGGAGATCTGCGTGCGCAAGCACCCGGGCGGCCTGTGCTCGGGCTTTCTCCATGAGCTGCACCTGGGCGCGCGAATCCAAGGTTTCATCCAGCCCAATCCGCAGTTTCGTCCGCTTAAAGGCGCGCAGCCGGTGATCCTGATCGGTGCCGGCACCGGCATCGGCCCATTGGCGGGGTTCATCCGCGGCAACCGCTCCCGGCAGCCCATGCACCTGTACTGGGGCGGGCGTCATCCAGCCTCGGACTTTCTCTACGAGCCGGAGCTCAAGGGCTACCTGGCCGACCGGCGCCTGACCGCCCTGCGCGCGGCCTTCTCCCAGGTCCAGGAGCGCGGTTACGTGCAGGACCGGCTGCTGGCCGATGCCCTGGCACTGCGCCGGCTGGTGGAAAAAGGCGCCCAGGTGCTGGTCTGCGGCAGCCGGGACATGGCCAAGGGCGTGATGCTGGCCCTGGACGAAGTGCTGGCCCCGCTCAATCTCAGCGTACTGACCCTCAAGGCCCAAGGACGTTACCGTGAAGATGTCTACTGAAACCGCCGCACGGCAGCGCTACAGCCTCAACGGCCCGACCATGGGCAGCCGCTACAGCGCGCTGTTCTACGCCGCCCCGGGCTTCGCCACCCAGGACCTCGGCGAGCGTCTGGCCCAGGCCGTGGCGCGGGTCGAGCAGCAGATGTCGGGGTGGAACCCCCAGTCCGATCTCAACCGCCTCAACGCCGCGCCCCGGCATCGCTGGATCAGCGTGCCCCGGGAGCTGATGAGCGTCATCACCACGGCGCTGCGGGTCAGCGAGCAATCGTGCGGTGCCTTCGAGATTGGCGTGGGGGATCTGGTCCAGAGCTGGGGCTTTGGCCCCACGCCACGGACCCTGGACCTGCCGGCCTTGCGTGAACTGGGCCGGCAGCGTCGCAGCCCGGCCACCAGCGCCCTGGTGCTGGAGCCCAGGCGCCACCGCCTGCGCAAGCGCGGCAAACTGCGCCTGGACCTCAACGGCATCGCCAAGGGCTTTGGCGTCGATGAGCTGGCCCGGGCCCTGGAAGCCTCCGGCATCCGCGACTACCTGGTAGGGATCGACGGCGAAATGCGCGCCCGGGGCCGCAAGCCCGGGGGCCAGCCCTGGAGCGTGGCCGTGGAAAAACCCCTGCGCGGCGAACGCCAAGTGATGGGGGTAATGGAACTGGAAGATGCGGCCATTGCCACCTCCGGCGACTACCGCCGGTGGGTGGACATCGCCGGGCATTCCTACGCCCATACCCTCGACCCGACGACGGGCGAACCCCTGCGCAATCGTCTGGCCTCGGTCAGTGTGGTGGCCAGCAGCTGCATGCTGGCCGACGCCTGGGCCACCGCGCTGCTGGTACTCGGTGAAGTCGAGGGGCCACGGCTGGCCCAGGAACGCGGTATGGATGCCTTGTTCGTGATCCGCGACGGTACGCAGTGGCGGGAAGTGTCTATTGTGGGTGGACAGCTGCAGGCCGAGATCGAGGCCCGCTGAAACCCGTATCCGCAGCTTCCGTGTCTGCAATGCCATCAACCTGAGTCCATCGCCGATGAAATTCATGCACCGACACCGCGAACTGCACCGCAACGACCGCATCGGTTGGTTGCGCGCCGCCGTCCTGGGGGCCAATGACGGGATCGTCTCCACCGCCAGCCTGCTGATCGGCGTGGCCGCGGCCAGCGCCAGCCACGGCACACTGCTGGTGACCGGCATGGCCGGGCTGGTGGCGGGGGCCATGTCCATGGCCGCCGGAGAATACGTATCCGTGCACTCCCAGGCGGACACCGAACAGGCCGACCTGGCCCGGGAACGGCTCGAACTGGCCAGCGACCACCCGGCCGAGCTCAACGAACTGGCCCGTATCTACCAGAGCCGCGGCGTGAAGCCGGAACTGGCACGGCAAGTGGCGGAGCAACTGATGGCCCACGACGCCCTGGGAGCTCACGCCCGGGACGAACTGGGCATCAGCGAGGCCCTGGCGGCCAACCCGCTGCAGGCGGCGCTGGCCTCGGCGGCGAGCTTCGTGGTGGGCGCGGCCCTGCCCCTGGCGGTGACCTTCATGGCCCCGACCCACAGCGTGGTGCCGTGGATTGCCGGCATGTCCCTGGTGTTCCTCGGCGGCCTGGGGGGCCTGGCAGCCCGTGCCGGTGGTGCCAACGTACTCTCGGGTGCCTGGCGCGTGACCCTCTGGGGCGCCCTGGCCATGGGCCTTACCGCCGCCGTGGGCAGCCTGTTCGGTAGCGTGGTCTGAGCCGGTAGCAGGCTTGCCGGCGAATAGCCCCTCAAGACCCGCACCGCCCTGCCGGGCGCCATCGCTGGCAAGTCAGCACCTGCAACAGCGCGGCGCCATCACCTTGGAGCAGATCCAGCGGTGCGGTTTTTTTCACACTCTGAAATAGTAAATCCCGCCACTGACAGCCCTGTCCACAACAGCCGTCAGACGCCTGAACACTGGCCTTCAGCTCAATCTGAAGAGCATCCGGGCCAATTCTCAACTCGGCCAAAACTGAATTCCCCCCACGAATAAGAAACGTCTCACCTGAAGCTCTTGTTAAACTCGCGCACATTTGCGTGAAGATTTGATGACAGGCAGGTTATTTGTGAAGTTGATCCGTCGTTGCCTCCAACACCCTCTTGCTCCCCTGTGCACCTTGTTCGGCTTGCTGTTGCTGGTGCCAATGGGCGCACGCCTGGCTCTGGGCTGGTCCAATCCGCTGGGTTACCTGTCCGACCTGACCAGCGCCAGTCTGCTGACCCTGCTCTTGTACCGCCGCCGCTGGTGGCTGGCGCTGCCGGTGCTGCTGGTGTGGGCGCTGCTGACCCTGGTCAGCGCCGAGCTGGTGAGCGCGGTGGGCCGCATGCCCAACCTCGCCGATCTGCACTACCTGGTGGACCCGCAGTTTGTCGGCAATTCCACCGGCGGCGGCCTGACCCACCCTGAGCTGGGGCTGACCCTGATGTTGGGGCTGGCGCTGTGGCTGGTGGTCCAGCGCAGCAGTCGTGCAGTGAAAACCCCGACACTGCCACGCACGCTCTGGATTCTGCCGCTGGGCTTGCTCCTGGCCCACGGCGCCACCCAATACCTCAAACCCAGCGAAGCCGATCAGTGGCAGCTGTTCAACCTGCCCCACCAGGCCCTGGCCACCGCCACCGGCCAGGCGCAGATGCAATTGGAAGACTGGCTGCAAGGCGATGTCGCCGATGTGCCGCCGCCCATGGCCGGGCTGACCCGTCTCGACCTTGAAGGCCAGCCGCTGCTGCCCAGCGCCGGCCGCGCGCGCAACGTGCTGCTGATTACTCTGGAAGGCATTCCCGGGGCCTATATCCGCACCAACCGCGAGGCCCTGAACAGCCATTACCAGGAAGACTTGATGCCCAAGCTCAGCGCCTGGGCCGAGCGTGGCATGAACACCCCGGACTACGTGCTGCACAGCCACCAGACCATTCGCGGCCTGTACGCCATGCTCTGCGGCGACTACGACAAGCTCGACAACGGCACCCCCAAGGGCGTCGAGATGCTCACCCAGAACCAGCGCAACCAGGCCTGCCTGCCGGCGCAGATGCACAAGTTCGGTTTCAACACCCACTACCTGCAAGGCGCCGGCCTGCGCTTCATGGCCAAAGACAAGATCATGCCGCACATCGGCTTTGACGCGACCCATGGCCTTGAGTGGTTCAAGAACGACAACTACCTGGAATTCCCCTGGGGCAAGGACGACAAGGCCTTCTTCGAAGGCGCCCTGAGCTACGTGGATCAGTTGAAGAAGAAAAAACAGCCATGGATGCTCACCCTGCTGACCGTCGGCACCCACCAGCCCTACTCCGCGCCCGAGGACTACCTGGAGCGCTACGAGACGCCCAAGCAGGCGGCGGTCGGCTACCTGGACGACGCCATCGACCAGTTCCTCACGGGGCTGGAACGCAAGGGCGTGCTCAAGGACACCCTGGTGATCATCACCTCCGATGAATCCCATGGCATCGACGGCGTGCGCCTGGCCTCGTCCTGGGGCTTCAACCTGATGCTGGCCCCGGACCAGGACCTGCTGCCCCACCTCAAGTCGGGCACCTACGGCCACGTCGACCTCAGCGCCTCGGTGCTGGACTACTTCGGCCTGCCGGTGCCCGCCAGCCTCAGCGGCCGCTCGTTGTTCCGCGACTACGCCCAGGGCCGGGAAATCATGTCCTACACCAACGGCAAGCTGCGCTACCACGACGGCCAGGGCACCTTCACCGAATGTGATTTCCAGCAGCGCTGCCGCTACTACTCAAGCACCGGTTTCATCGCCGACAGCGCCAGTCTGCAGGGTCAGTACGGCGGCCTGCGGGCCCGGCAGATCAGTGCCCGGGCCACGCATCTGGATCGCAGCCTGCTGCAATCGCCGCTGAACCAGCACTATCAGTTCGGCAGCCCGGCGATCATCCCGCTGCAGGCGCAGATCAAGGATGACTGGGCCGACAACCTGATCGGCGCCCAGTACCTGGAAATGCCCAAGGGTTCCCAGACCCGGGTGCGTTTCACCGTGCGCTCCGCCGACCCGCAGCAGAACGCCTACATCCTGCTCAAGGGCAAGGAACTGGAACAGGACGTCCCCCTGGGCCTGCCGGAAGAAATGCTGGTAACCCCCGACCAGCCGCTGCAGATGGACTTCAGCTTCGACAACCCGGAAACCCGCAAGGCGTTCTCCTTCCACCTTCTGGGCTACGGCCTGGGCGCGGTGGAAGTCAGCGACTTCAGCGTGATCACCGAGTTGCCGGGGCAACCTGAAAACGTCGACCCCGAAGAAGACAGCAGCGCCCATTCCAGCTGAACCCTGCCGGACATCGAGCAGCGCCCTTTCGGGCGACGCTCGAAGCGCCCTCTACACGCCCCGCAAAAAATATTTTCCTGTACATGAAACTTTTTTTGTACAGGAAAAGTCGGACCGTTGATGTCATTTGAACATCATTGAGCTATCACGCTGCCTCGTCGAGACACAGCCCTGTGAAGCATTCAGTCAACGGTTTAGGAGCGGTCCTTCCTATGTTTTCCAATCTGAGCATTTCACAAAAGCTCTATGCCGGTTTCGGCGTCGTCCTGCTGATCCTCCTGCTGCTGGTGCTAGCGGCCCTGCGCGGTTTCGATCAGGTCAGCAGCAGTGTCAAAAGCAACATCCACAGTTACGAGGTCCTGAGCCAGTCCGACGCCCTGCTGCGCAGCCTGATCAATGTCGAGACCGGCATGCGCGGTTATGCCCTCACCGGTCGCGACAGCTTCCTCGAACCTCTGGAGCAAGGCGAAAAAGCCTTTGCCGACTATTACGCCCGGATCAAAAGCAGCACCTCCGACAACCCCGAGCAGCAGGCGCGCCTGGAGCGACTCAAGGCCCTGCACGACCAGTGGCTGCGCGACGACGTCCAGGGCAACCTGGACCTGCGCCGGGCGATCAACGCCGGCAGCCAGCCGGCCACCGCCATGGCCGAACAGATCAGCGCCGGTCGCGACAAGGCCAAGATGGACGCCATGCGCCAGCTCACCAGTGAATTGCGCGACGCGGAAAAAAGCCTGCAGGACGCCCGCAGCCAGGCCATGGACGACGCCAAGGCCTCGGCCCTGGCGATCCTGATCGGCGGCGGCTTGCTGGCGGCGGTGCTGGCCATGCTGGTGGCCTGGTCGCTGTCCAGCAATCTGGTGGGCCGTATCCGCCAGGCCGTGGACGTGGCCAAGGCCATCGCCGCCGGCCGCCTGGACAGCAGCATCAGCGCCACCGGCCGTGATGAGGTGAGCAACCTGCTGCAGGCCTTCGCCGCCATGCAGGAGCGCCTGCGGAGCATGATCAGCCAGATCAAGCAGGGGGCCGACCAGTTGGTCAGCGCCTCCCAGAGCATTTCCAGCGCTTCGTTGCAGCTCTCGGCCTCGGCCCAGGAGCAGTCCCACTCGGCCTCCTCCATGGCGGCCACGGTGGAAGAGCTGACCGTGAGCATCAACCATGTGGCGGACAACGCCGGGGATGCCCACGCCCTGTCCAGCGAGTCCGGGCGCCAGTCCGAGGAAGGCGGCAGCGTGATCCAGGACACCCTGGGCAGCATGCGCCTGATCGCCGAGACCGTGCAGGCTTCGGCCACCCAGATTGGTGAACTGGGTCAGCACGCCGAGCAGATCTCCAGCATTGTCAGCGTGATCAAGGGCATTGCCGAACAGACCAACCTGCTGGCCCTGAACGCGGCCATCGAAGCCGCCCGGGCCGGAGAACAGGGTCGCGGCTTCGCCGTGGTGGCCGATGAGGTGCGCCTGCTGGCCCAGCGCACGGCCAACTCGACCCAGGAAATCACCGAAATGGTCGGCAAGATCCAGCTGGGCACCCGAGAGGCGGTGAGCAGCATGGACGTGGGGGTCAATCAGGTGAAAAACGGTGTCGAACTGGCCCAGCAGGCCGGTGAGGCCATCGTCAATATCCGCACCTCGTCCGGCAATGTGGTGCGGGTGGTGGACCAGATCTCCCTGGCCCTGCGGGAGCAGACCGCCGCCAGCCAGGATGTGGCGCGCAATGTCGAGCGCATCGCGCAGATGTCCCAGCAGAACAGCCAGGCCGTGGAGGAAACCACAGAGACAGCCCGCTCCCTGCAGCAACTGGCGCAGAACCTGGAACAGCAGGTAAGTGTGTTCAGGCTCTAGGACTGGCACTGGCACTGCCCGACTCAAGCGCTCGGGCACGCACCAGCATCAGACTCAGCCCCGCACCCAGCAGCAGGACCGCGATCAGCATCAGCCAGGCGCTGGCAAAATCCGCCGCGCCCTGCTGCACGGCGCCGAATAGCACCGGCCCCAGGGCGAACCCGGCGAAGAAGCCTGCCGAGAGCAGACCCGAGGCGCAGGCCGGGCTGCCAAAGGCCGGATCGCGCAGCAGCATGCTCATGGCGATAGCGTTGGTGGCCACGGCGCTCAGGCCCATGCCCAGAGCGCCGAACCACAAGGGCCAGTGCGCCTGAGGCGTGGCCTGGGCAGTCACCACCAGGGCCAGGCTGGCCAGGAGCATCAGCGTCAGCAGCAGCCAGGACTCCTCGGCCATGCGGGCCGCCAATGGCGTCAGCAGGGTTCGGGCCAGGATGCCCATGACCCCGAACCCGGCGACCATGGCCCCGGTCTCGCCGACCGTCACTCCTTGGCGGGCCGCGAATACCCCAAGAAAGGTCACGAAGGACGAAAGCACCAGGCCGACACACAGCTGCACGCTGAGCAGCAGCGTCAGCCGTGAATTGGGCCGGGGAATCGTCAGGCTCACGGCCTTGCCCACGGCGCTGCCCGGCGCCACCCTGGGCCCCCACAGGGCCAGCAGCAACGTCGGCACAAGCAGGCAGGCCAGGGCCGCGCGCCAGCCCAGAGACCCGGCCAGAGGCGGCAGCAACAGGCCGGCGATCAGCGCGGACAACTGCACCCCGGACTGTTTCAGCCCCACCACCGCGGCCTTGCTGCGGGCCTCGACACACTCGGCCACCAGCAGTTGGGTCACCGGGTTGGCCAGGGCCTGGGCCACTCCGCAGATCGCCAGGGCCAGCAGCGCCCCGGCAAAGCCCGGCAAGCTGACCAGCAGGCCATACCCCGCCAGGGTCGCCCAGAACAGCAAGGCCAGGCCCCGGCGGGTGCCGAGTCGGCTGGCCAGCGGCCCCGCCCACAGGGACAGCAATGCCGCCAGGCCAAAGGCGCTGGTCAGCAGCCAGCCCAGCCAGTGGGGCGCAATCCCAAGATCGGCGATCAGCAGGGGCCCGAGGGCGCCGATGGCATAGAAGATCAGCATCGGCAGGCCCATGGCACACACCAGCACTGTACGCAGCCAGAGCCCCCGGGGACTGGCGTTTTTCAAGCTCTGAGGGTTCATCCCTTGCTCCGTGGCAGGTGGCGCGCCGCCGGGTGACGACGCTCACCCCTGCTTGGGAAACAGCTTACTTTCTAGCGAGAATGCTTATCATGCGTGTTCATATGGGAAACGGATCCATTCCCATGGCAAACGCAGAACATCCATTGCAGGAGCGCGAACATGGCCGTTGCACCCGGTTCTTCCCAGTCCTATCGCTTGCCGTGCCACGCACCACGCGAGCACCGCCAGGCCCCGGGCGGCGGGTCACGCCAGCAGTTGCCCCAGGCCTTGGGCGATTGCTACAGCGACAGCCTGCCCCTGGCCCAGGACCTCACCCTGGTGCGCTCGCGCTACCACCCCAATCGCCCCTTGATCGAAGAGGCCAGCAGTTGCCACGCCGGCCGTCTACTGGTGATCACCTGTGCCCTGCAAGGCATCTCGGGCTACCTCGACGCCAAGGGTTCGAGCCTGGTGTTTCGCGCCGGGCACACCAGCGTCAGCGCCTTCCAGGCCAGCCGTGGCGAACGCCGTTATGGCGCCAATGAAACGGTGGAGCAGCTGCGCCTGCTGGTGGGCGAAACCCTGCTCCAGCAGTACCTGGGCCCCACCCGGGCTCGCCAGTTGCTGGGCCAGGACGCCGTGCAATTGCTGGCCTGCGGGCCCACCTCCCGGGCCAGTGCCGGCCATCTCAGTGCCCTGGCCCAACCCTGGGGCCGGCAGCAGCCAGCGACGCTGGAGTTGCACATTCACGCCCTGAGCCTGCTGTCCCTGCAATTGCAGGCCCTGGCCCCCGCCCCTGTCGCCCCGGGCCGGCGCCTGAAGGCCGCCGATCTTGAACGGCTGCAGCGGGTACGCGACCTGATGTTCGAGCAGATGCACCAGCCCTTGAGCGTGGCCTATCTGTGCGCCGCTGTGGGGCTGAACGAGTTCAAGCTCAAGCAGGGCCTGCGCGAGCACTACCACACCACGCCGCAGCGCATGCTCCTGGAAATCCGCATGGGCCATGCCCACCGCCTGCTGGAAGGCGGCTGCCAGGTGGCCCAGGCGGCCTATCAGGTGGGCTACCGCTTTCCCGGCAACTTCAGCGCGGCCTTTACCCGGTTCTATGGCAAGTCACCCAAGTCGGTGTTCGGCCCCCGGCGCTGAACCACGGGTAAGACACTGGCGCCGCGAAGGCTTTGCGTCTATTTCTGGTAGGCGTCCCTGGTCACTGGAAACGAGTGCAGCCCATGATCGACCGCCCTACTGCCCCACCGCTCGAACAACTCGCCGCCGCCATGCACGGCCAGCCGTTCATGGTCCTGACCGGCGCCGGCATCAGCACCCCGTCGGGCATCCCCGACTACCGCGACAACGACGGCGTGCGCCGCGGCAAGCAGCCGATGATGTACCAGGAGTTCCTCGGCCAGGCCGAAGCCCGGCGCCGCTACTGGGCCCGGGCCATGCTCGGCTGGCCGCGCATGCGCCAGGCCCGGCCGAATGCTGCGCACCAGGCGTTGGCGCAATTGCAGGCGGCAGGAAGCATCGCCGGGGTGATCACCCAGAATGTCGACACCCTGCACGATCAGGCCGGCAGCCTGGACGTCATCGAGCTGCACGGCAGCCTGCACCGGGTGCTGTGCCTGGATTGCGGCCAGCGCAGTCAGCGTGATGCCATCCAGCAGCAGTTGCAGGCGCTCAATCCCTACCTGGCCGGCGTCGACGCGGTGCAGGCACCGGATGGCGACACCCTGCTGGACCCGGCCTTCGAGGAACGCTTCCAGGTCCCCCGCTGCCCCTACTGCGACGGTGACCGCTTGAAGCCCGACGTGGTGTTCTTCGGCGAGAACGTGGCCCAGATCACCGCCGCCCGGGCCTTGAATGCGGTGCACGAGGCCGCCGGCCTGCTGGTGGTGGGTTCATCGCTGATGGCGTATTCGGCGTTTCGCCTGTGCCGCGCCGTGGCGGACCAGGGCAAGCCGCTGCTGGCCATCAACTTCGGCAAGACCCGCGCCGACGAGTTGCTGGACCTCAAGCTCGGCGAGCCCTGTGACCAGCTCCTGCCGCTGTTGGCCGAACGCCTGCTGCGCTAAGCCTCAAAGCATGGCCACGCGCTGGTCGAGGTTTTCCTCGCGCAGGATGTCGAACAGCGCCTGGGCCGCGGTGGACAACTCCTCCCCCGGCTTGGTCAAGACGCCGATGGCCCGCTCCACCACCGGATCATCCAGGGTCAGGCAATGCCCACCCAGCTCGCGCATGTGCTGGGCACACAGCGCCGGCACCGCACTGACGCCCAGGCCGCTGGCGACCATGCGCCCCACGGTCGCCAACTGGTGGCTTTCGAATTCCACCGGCAACTGCACGCCCCGGGCCCGCAGATGGTCCTCCAGCATCACCCGCACCGTGGACGGCCGCTGCAGGGTGATAAAGGGCTCCTGCAGCAGCGTCTGCCAGTCGATGCGGCTGCGCTGAGCCAGGGGCGAATCCTTGGGCACCACGGCCACGAAACGGTCGATGTACAGCGGGGTGAACAGCAAGGAAGTGCTGTCCTGAGGCTCGAAGGCCACCCCCAGCTCCACCTCGCGGTCGCGGACCATCTCCAGCACCTGCTCGTTGACCACATCATTGACCGTGACGTTGACCTGGGGGTAGCGGGCACGAAAGTGCTTGAGAATCGGCGGCAGCAGGTTACCGGCAAAGGACGGCATGGCCGCCACCGTGACCCGCCCGCGCTGCAGGGTGAAACGCTGGCGCAGTTCGTCCTCGGCGTTGTCCCAATCGGCGATCAGGCGTCGGGCCAGGGGCAGCAGAGCCTCGCCTTCCGGGGTCAGCGCCACATTGCGTGTATTGCGGGTAAACAACCGTCCGCCCAAGCCTTCTTCCAGGGCCTTGATGGTCAGGCTCAAGGCCGACTGCGACAGGTGCAGGCGTTCGCAGGCCAGGGCAAAGCTCAAACTGTGGGCCACCGCCAGAAAGGCCCGAATCTGTTTAACCGTCATCTGTCATCCTCATGGGGGGCAGCGGCCAGCTATAAACTTCAGGCCGCAAGCTTGGAGCTGATTATGCTGCTTTTCAAATCAATCAACCTTAAAAATCAACTTAACAAATCAATCGTGCAGCGCAACACTGATCCGCAAACGGCTGGCCAGCCGCCAACGAACAAGAAAGAGGATGGTGCAAATGGCAGGTTTCGATAAGCGCGTGGCGTCCTATGAGGAAGCCCTGGAAGGTCTGCAAGATGGCATGACCGTGATCGCCGGCGGCTTCGGTCTGTGCGGTATCCCCGAGAACCTGATCGCCGAGATCAAGCGCCGCGGCACCCGCGATCTGACCGTGGTGTCGAACAACTGCGGGGTCGACGGTTTCGGCCTGGGCGTACTGCTGGAGGACCGCCAGATCAGCAAGGTGATCGCCTCCTACGTCGGTGAAAACGCCCTGTTCGAGAAACAGTTGCTCAGCGGCGAAATCGAAGTGGTGTTGACCCCCCAAGGCACCCTGGCGGAAAAAATGCGCGCTGGCGGCGCCGGCATCCCGGCCTTCTTCACCGCTACCGGCGTCGGCACCCCAGTGGCCGACGGCAAGGAAACCCGCGAGTTCAAGGGCCGCACCTACCTGATGGAAGAATCCATCACCGGTGACTTCGCCATCGTCAAGGGCTGGAAGGCCGACCATTTCGGCAACGTGGTCTATCGCCACACCGCGCAGAACTTCAACCCCCTGGCGGCCACCGCCGGCAAGATCACCGTGGTCGAAGTGGAAGAAATCGTCGAGCCGGGCGAGCTGGACCCGACGCAGATCCACACCCCTGGCATCTACGTCGACCGGGTCATCTGCGGCACCTTCGAGAAGCGCATCGAACAGCGCACCGTGCGCAAGTGATCGCCCTTCCCCAGCCCGACTAACAAGGACAACCAACATGGCTCTTACCCGCGAACAAATGGCTCAGCGCGTCGCCCGCGAACTGCAGGACGGCTTCTACGTCAACCTCGGCATCGGCATTCCAACCCTGGTGGCCAACTACATCCCCGACGGCATGGAAGTCATGCTGCAGTCGGAAAACGGCCTGCTGGGCATGGGCGCCTTTCCGACTGAAGACGAAGTCGACGCTGACATGATCAACGCCGGCAAGCAGACGGTGACCGCCCGCATTGGCGCCTCGATCTTCTCCTCCGCCGAATCCTTCGCGATGATCCGCGGCGGCCATATCGACCTCACCGTACTCGGCGCCTTCGAAGTCGACGTGCAGGGCAACATCGCCTCGTGGATGATCCCCGGCAAGCTGGTCAAGGGCATGGGCGGCGCCATGGACCTGGTGGCCGGTGCCGAGAACATCATCGTCACCATGACCCACGCCTCGAAAGACGGCGAATCCAAGTTGCTCAGCCGCTGCAGCCTGCCGCTGACCGGCGCCCAGTGCATCAAGCGCGTGCTCACCGACCTGGCCTACCTGGAGATCGAGAACGGCGCCTTCATCCTCAAGGAGCGCGCCCCCGGGGTCAGCGTCGAGGAAATCGTCAGCAAGACCGCCGGCAAGCTGATCGTGCCGGACCACGTGCCTGAAATGCAGTTCGCTTAAGGAGCCCCACCATGCAAGACGTCGTTATCGTTGCCGCTACTCGTACCGCCGTGGGCAGTTTCCAGGGCTCCCTGGCGGGCATTCCCGCCGTCGACCTGGGCGCCGCGGTGATTCGCCAACTGCTGGCCCAGACCGGCATCGACCCGGCCCAGGTGGACGAAGTGATCATGGGCCAGGTGCTCACCGCCGGCGCCGGGCAGAACCCCGCGCGCCAGGCCGCGATCAAGGCCGGCCTGCCCCACGCCGTGCCCGCCATGACCCTGAACAAGGTCTGCGGCTCTGGCCTTAAAGCCCTGCACCTGGGCGCCCAGGCCATCCGCTGCGGCGATGCCGAAGTGATCATCGCCGGCGGCCAGGAAAACATGAGCCTGTCCAACTACGTGCTGCCCGGCGCCCGCACCGGCCTGCGCATGGGCCACAGCCAGATGATCGACAGCATGATCAGCGACGGCCTGTGGGACGCCTTCAACGACTACCACATGGGCATCACCGCCGAGAACCTGGTGGAAAAATACGGCATCAGCCGCGAAGCCCAGGACGCCTTCGCCGCCGCCTCCCAACAGAAAGCCGCAGCGGCCATCGAGGCCGGGCGCTTTGTTGACGAGATCACCCCGATCCAGATTCCCCAGCGCAAGGGCGAACCGCTGACCTTCGCCACCGACGAACAACCGCGCCCCGGCACCACCGCCGAAGCCCTGGCCAAGCTCAAGCCGGCATTCAAGAAAGACGGCAGCGTCACCGCCGGCAACGCCTCGGCGCTGAACGACGGTGCCGCCGCGGTGATGCTGATGAGCGCCAGCAAAGCCCGGGCCCTGGGCTTGCCAGTACTGGCCAGGATCGCCGCCTACGCCAACGCCGGGGTCGACCCGGCGATCATGGGCATCGGCCCGGTCTCGGCCACCCGCCGCTGCCTGGACAAGGCCGGCTGGACCCTGGACCAGTTGGACCTGATCGAAGCCAACGAAGCCTTCGCCGCGCAATCCCTGTCCGTGGCCAAGGAGCTTGCGTGGGATGCGAACAAGGTCAACGTCAACGGTGGCGCCATTGCCATCGGCCACCCGATCGGCGCGTCGGGTTGCCGGGTGCTGGTGACCCTGCTGCATGAAATGCTCAAGCGCGACGCCAAGAAAGGCTTGGCGACCCTGTGCATCGGCGGTGGTCAGGGCGTGGCATTGGCCATCGAGCGCTAAGCCGCTATCGCGCTTCACGGCTGGCCCCCGGACCCACGATACCCGGCGACCTGTCGGCAACACACCCGGCGCACTTACCCGTGCGCCGAGTGCATTTCGCGACCTGACCGATGGCCCACGCAAGCCGCTAGCGGCGCTATAGCCGTCAGCTACATTCAACTTGTACGGCTGGCGCGATCCTGCTTTTCGACACTTACTCCTACTGACTCACCGCTGAAACAGTACGGGGTCGTGCCCGCGCCAACGAGCGGGAGGCAGCATGAAGATCTCAGAGGGAATTCAGATACTCGCCAACCTGGCGCAGGCCAAGGCGCTGGCGTTGCAACACGTCAACCAATCCGTCGTGCCGTTCAACAAAGTCAGCACAGATGCGCCTGAGCAGAAGATCGTCTACCAGCCCGGTACGGACGAGGAAAAAGACGCCATCGACGCCTTCCAGAGCCGCCTGAAGGAGCCGGAGCTGACCACGTCCACCACCGAGAAACCGCTCGCCGAACTGGCGGTCACGGCGATTACCCGGTACATCCAGATAATGGAAAAAACCAGCTTCAAGAGAACCAAGGCCGACTACCCCGCCTTGCGTAAGGTTCTTCTGCTGCTCGACCTGAGCATCCTGACCTCGATGGTCTGGTCCCTATCAGTGAATCAGTCCAGTACCACCCGCTAAGCCGTTTGCAAGGATTGCATCATGAAGAAATGGATCGCCTTAACGCTAATCTGCATTGCCCTCTTGAGCTTGAGCACATTGGCGACACTCTCTGTCTGTTGTTCGTCCTCCATGACGGGCCTGCCCAGCGAGATCGGCAAATCGGCGCTACAACTGCTGATGGTCTCGGTGATCGGCACAACCGTCTCGTTGCTGGTGTTTGAGTATCAGCGCGAACGACAAGCTACCGACAGAACCGCGGAGCAAGCCCGTCAAGCCAGCGAAAAACAGCGCGACCTGCAACAGAAGCGTTTCGAATACCGAGAATCGCTGTTGACCTCAGTGCTTTCCAGGACCATGAACGCCTATAGCAAGACCAAGAAAGCCCGGCGCATGACCCGAGCGCATATGACGCTTATAGGTACAGTGCGCCAGCTTTCGCTGAATCAATACGACACTTTCTTCGACTTGATCAATGAGGCTCAATTTGAGCTGGAAAATCTCAAGCGGGATATCAGGACCAGCGCCAAGGCCTTCTACGACGCCAAACACCTGACAGATAATCTGCAGACCATGGACGACTACCTGGGACACCTGATTGGCGAATACGAAGTCAGCCGGCAGAAATTCATCGGCATTGCGCCAACCCTGCCACTCGCTGGCCTTCCATTGCTGGAGAACTTTCTTGAACCGGCGGCCAGCAGCGATTTCAAACCCAAGATGATTATGCCTTACAGCACTATCCAGGCCGTCATCCGCGAAGACCTGCTGCATCCCAACCTGCCCTGAAAGCCCCCACGCCTTGTCGCTCAACGCCGGTGCCGCCGCAGTGCTGCTGGTCAACGCCAGCAAGGCACGGACCCTGTGCCTGCTACTGGCGAAAATCGCCGCCTGCGCCAATGCCAGACAAGCTTGTGAAGGCGCTGGCCGGACGGCGTTTTGCTTGCCAGCGAAGGCGCCCTCAAGATCGCCTTCGCCAGCAAGCTGGCCCCTACAGAAAAAGCTGGCTCCTGGTTACGCCAGGTCAAGCTGAACACCGTCCGGCGCGCCCTCGACCGTCCATTGGCGGGCCCAGTCACTGTCTTGTTCCACACTACTGAAGCCGTGATAGACCACATTCAACTGGGTGGCCTGGGCTGTCACCCCATTGCAGATCAAATACAGAGTGGCATTGGCATCCGCTTGCAGAACATAAAGAACCACATTGCCTTGAGCAGGAATGTTCACATTGGCCAGGTTGTTGCCCTGGGCAGTGCCCCTGATGGCAACTTGCTGCGCAGCAGCGGTGTTATTGCGGGCATGGATGGCGATAGGCATTTTCTTCAACTCCGGAACCCGTCAGCGGATTCAGTCGGTAGGGATTGAAATGCTGTCGCCCGACTCGCTTGAGAGGTTCAGTCGACAGCTGAGGCCATCCTCGGTAATTGTCGACAGCCAGACGAGAGGGACATGTTTCCCTGAAGAGCCAGGTTCCACTCTCGATATTGCACATAGGCCTCGAATGCCCCTAAGCGCCCTGCACTATCCGCCCCACCTGCTCTTGCAGCCCCTTGGCCTGGGCCCGCAACGATTGGCAAAAGCCCTCGACAAAACTCGATGAAGGCCGGTAGTCCGGGCGGATCAGCATCACCCGATACGGCACCGACAGCTGCAACGGACGGATCGCCAAGCCACGCCCCACTTCTTCCATGGCGCTCAAGGGATTGATGATCGCCACCCCCAGTTTCTGGCGCACCATGGCGCACACCGAGGCGGCGTTGGTGGTTTCCACCACCACCCGGCGATCGACCCCGGCCTGGCGAAAATGCTCGTCCAGGGTTTGCCGATAGATATCCAGGCCCGAGAGGTTGATGAAGTTCTGCCCGCGAAAATCCTCCGAAGTCAGCCGTGGCCTGGCCAACAGCGGATGATCGTCCGGGAGGATGCAGACCATATCGGCGCAGAACAGCAGTTCCCCTTGAGTACCTCGTGGCAGGTGCTCGCTTTCAGTGAGGCCCAGGTCATGGCGCTGGGCGCTGAGGGACTCTTCCAGCAGCGGCGACTCCTGGGCAGTGATGCTCAGGCCGATCCCCGGATGCGCTTGCAAAAAGCGCTGGCACACCCGCGGCAGCAGGGTCTGGGAGAACAGTGGCAGGCAGCTCAGGCTCAACTGGCCGTGCTCGAAACGGCGGATCGACTGGGCCACGCTGTTGATCCGCTCCAGCCCCACATAGGCCCGCTCGACCTCTTCAAGCAACAGCAGGGCCTGGGCCGTGGGCAGCAGGCGCCCGCCTTCGCGGTCGAACAGGCGCAGACCGGAAAGCGCCTCCAGCCGCGCCAGTTCGCGACTGACCGTGGGCTGCGAGGTGAACAGCAGGCGCGCGGCGCCGGTGACGCTGCCGGCCTGCATGATGGCGCGGAAGACTTCGATGTGCCGCAGGGAGATGTCCATGAACAGAGGCTCGCTTGATCGCTCAACCCATATCAAATCTGAATCAGGCTACAAAGAATAGATATTTTATTGAATGACCGGAAATCGGCATGCTGCAGCCACTCTCACTGACCACAGACAGCAATCGCCATGGCCATTCCCTTCTCTCCTGCTCAACTCGCCGCCGCCGCCCGCCAATATGGCACTCCACTGTGGTGCTATGACGCCGCCACCATCCAGGCGCGCATTGCCCAGCTGCAGGCCTTCGACGTGGTGCGCTACGCCCAGAAAGCCTCGTCCAACCTGCACCTGCTGCGCCTGATCCGCGAGGCCGGGGTACGGGTCGACGCCGTATCCCTGGGAGAAATCGAGCGTGCCCTGCTGGCCGGCTTCAGCCCGGTGGATGCCGGCATCGTCTTCACTTGCGACCTGTTCGACGCAGCCACCCTCAAGCGCGTGGTGGAACTGCAAGTGGAGGTCAACGCCGGCTCCATCGACATGCTCCGTCAACTCGGGGAGCAGTCCCCGGGGCACCGGGTCTGGCTGCGGATCAACCCGGGCTTCGGCCACGGCCACAGCCGCAAGACCAACACTGGCGGCGAGAACAGCAAACACGGCATCTGGCACGATCAGGTCGGCGAAGCCCTGGCGGTGATCCGCCAGTACGGCCTGCACCTGGTGGGCCTGCACATGCACATCGGTTCCGGGGTCGACTACGACCACCTGGAACAAGTGGGCGCGGCCATGGTGGCGGCGGTGAAATCCCTGGACCACGACATCGAGGCGTTCTCCATTGGTGGCGGCCTGTCCACCCCTTACCGCGACGGCGACACCGCGGTGGACGTGCAGCGCTACGCCAACGCCTGGAGCGTTGCGCGCCGGGAGATCGAGGCCTACCTGGGCCACGGCGTGCGCATGGAAATCGAGCCCGGGCGTTTCCTGGTGGCCGAGGCCGGTTGCCTGGTCAGCGAAGTACGGGTGGTGAAGACCGCCGGCCAGCATCACTTTGTGCTGGTGGACACCGGCTTCAACGACCTGATGCGCCCGGCCATGTACGGCGCCTACCACGGCATGAGCCTGCTGGACGCCAGCGGCCAGCCGGTGCAGCGCCCGCAACAGCTGACCGTGGTCGGCGGCCCACTGTGCGAATCCGGCGATATCTTCACCCAGGACGACGAATGCCTGACCCCGCGCCTGCTGCCCCAGGCCCAGGTTGGCGACCTGCTGGTGCTGCACGACACCGGCGCCTATGGCGCCAGCATGTCCTCCAACTACAACAGCCGGCCGCTGCTGCCGGAAGTGCTGTTCGCCAACGGCCAGCCACAGCTGATCCGCCGGCGCCAGCCCCTGGCGGACTTGCTGGCGCTGGAACTGGGGTTGTAAGGCGCCGTTACCAGGGCTCCAGCCGGAGCCGTTCCTCCTGGTTGTTCACGCTGTCGTCCTGCTTGCGGGTCAACAGCGGCGCACCGTCGGCGCCGTAGAACTGCACCACCAACTCGGCGCTGTCGGGATGCAAGTCGAGACGGGCGAAGTTATCGGCCTGGGTAAAGGCCCAGGTGTGGTAATCCATGGTGTGGGTACCGTCGAGAAGCGCAAAGCTATCGGGCGTCTGCGGCGCCGTTGAGTCGTGCACGTAACCGGCCGGGTCACCGTCGGCAAAGGGAAAAGGCCAGTAGAAGGCCGACGAGGTGACGGCATAGGACTTCAGGGCCTGACCCGCGGCACTGAACGTCAACCGGGAAATGTTCGAACAGTGAATGTCTCCGGACAGGAACACCACGTTCTGCACCTGGTGCTCGATCATGGTTTCCAGCACGGCGCGCCGCGTGGAGGGGAAAGCCGACCAGGAGTCGCTGTCGTTCTTGTGGCGCACGGCATCAGAGTCTGTGCCCACGGTATCCACACCGTTGGGCACAAAGACGCTGGAAGTGACCACGAACTTGGGGATGTTGCCCCGATCCTCCTGCATGTGGCGCAACCAGGCACACAGCCGGTCGAGCTGACCCGGTTCGCTGGGGTGCAGTGAAGGACGACCCAGCAGATGGTTGTCCTCCAGGGCGTCCGGCACATCATCGAGAAAGCGCTGGGTACGGGTGTCGAGCACGAAGAACGGGTAGTCGCCACAGGAGAAGTCGTAGAACAGCTGGTTGGTCTGCAAGTGCTGCAGGTACTTGTCGTCACCGGTCATGGCCCGGCCATGGACATAGCTGTCGGCAAAGCGGGGTCCATGGCTCCACTGGTAGCTCATGTAGGCGCCCATGGCGAGGTTGAACAGCAGGCGCTTGTCACGGTCCTTGCGAATCCGGTCCTGGGTCCAGTTGTCCTCGATCTCGTGGTCGTCGAGGATCATGTAGGTGGGCAGGTGGGCCAGCAATTGGCGGATGTTCGGCGAGCCGAAGGCGCTGTGGTAGCGCTCCTCGAATTCCTCGAACGTATCCGCCAGCCCCACCGGCACCAGGCGGTTGAACAGGTCGGCATAAATCTGGTCGCCCACCATCAGCACCAGTTGCGCATCCCCATGGTCGGCCAGCATCGGCCCGAAGATGGTGTCGGAATTCTTGCGTTTCCACAGCAGCCCCGGGTAGCGGCAAGACCCCAGCAGAAAGCTCAGGGGCGCTGGTTTGGCGCCGGCACTGGGGTGGGTTGTGAACTCGGCTTCGACGTACATCTTGTCGGCCCCGGTGCGGTTCAGATCATTGGCCCAGGCGCCAGGCTCGGGCAGACGCTGCACCACCGACTCGCTGGACACATCATCATCGTTGCTGCCCGCGTCATCGACGTTGAGCGACGCCATGCGCACCCGATACCGGGTGTCAGGCGTCAGCACAAAGGGCTTGAGCTGCTTGCGCGCGGCCTGGTTGCTCCACAGGCTGGTGTCGACACCGAGATTGAAAGTGCCGGTACGGTGGTACTCGCGTCGCAAGCGAAAATAGAAGATGTTGTCCGCCGCGACCCGACCATTGCTGCCCACCACGCCAATCACGCCGATGGTGCGGATATCCTCCGCCACGCCCTTCTCGTCCAGGGCATCGGAGGCGGCGATCCATAAACGGCAGGACGTATCAGTGGTGTGCCCGACAATCGGGCCTAAAGAAGGGGTGCGAAGTGTACTCACGGTGACCTGCTCCTTGGTGGGGTGTGCAGGCCAAGCTTAGTTCGGGCGCGGCAACCGACAAGCCGGATCAGGCGCCTCGGACAACCGGTCGAAACAGGCGACAATCAGCGCCAGCAGCATCAGGACGGCAGCGACCGCAAAGGTCCAGTGCATGCCACGGGCCACCGCCGCGACATCGGCAGGACCGCCCTCACCCGGCCGCGACATCACGGCAAACAACGCCCCCATGGCGGCCGCGCCGCTGATCAGGCCAAGGTTGCGTGACAAGCTCAACAGGCCCGCCGTCAGCCCCCGTTGCTGCGCTGCCACGTCGAGCATCACCAGGCTGTTGTTGGCCGC
The DNA here is from genome assembly GCF_003363755.1 of Pseudomonas protegens. Classification (GTDB taxonomy): domain Bacteria; phylum Pseudomonadota; class Gammaproteobacteria; order Pseudomonadales; family Pseudomonadaceae; genus Aquipseudomonas; species Aquipseudomonas danubii. The sequence goes on along the minus strand of NZ_CP031396.1, from coordinate 6,045,967 downwards.
CTGGAACAGCGCATAGCTGGCGGTCACCAGGGCAATGGGCAGCAGGTACCCCGCCAGCCCCAGGCTCACGGGTAACAGCGCCAGCAGGCACAGACCGAAGAACATGCCCAGCAGCCCGAGCCGGCACAAGCGCCGGGCGCCGAGCCTATCCACCAGGCGTCCGGCGGGTACCCCGCTCAGGGTCGCCACCAGCGGCCCCAGGGACAGGCACAGGCCCACCCAGACAGTCGCCAGCCCCAGCCCCTGGGACAGATAGAAAGGCCCGATCACCAGAGTGGTCATGATCACCGTGGACACCAGCAGGCTCAGTAGCAGGCTGCGGCGCAGTTGCGGCCGGCGCAGCAAGGCGGGCTGAAACAGCGGCGCGGCGACCCGTCGCTCGACCCACACCAACAGCACGCCCCCACCCACCGCTACCGACAACAGTCCCAGGTTCAACAGCGCCAGCGGGTTCTCACCCAGGGTCAGGGCCAGGGCATAGGCACCCAGGCTCAGGGCCAGGAGCAGCGTCCCGGGCAGATCGAAAGCGCTGGCTGAGGTGGCTTTGGGGTCCTGTGGCAGGCAACGCCAGGCCAGCAGCCACGCCAGTAGTCCCAACGGCACATTGACCAGGAAAATCCAGCGCCAGCCGACGCCGGCCAGCAGCAGGCTGCCCAGGGATGGGCCGACAGTGGTGCCCAGGGCCGACAGGCTGCCCAGCACGCCCATGGCCGTTCCCATGTGAGCCTTGGGTAACGCGTCGCCCACCAGGGCCATGCTCAGGGCCAGCATCAGGGCCGCCCCCAGGCCTTGCAGGGCCCGGGCCGCCAGCAGCCACCCAAGGCTTGGCGCCAGACCACAGAGCAGCGAAGCCAGGGTGAACAGGGCGATCCCGCCCAGCAGCACCCGGCGCCGGCCCAGCAGATCTCCCAGGCGCCCGGCGCTGGCAATCAAGGTGGTGATCACCAGCAGGTAGGCCAGGACAATCCACTGCACCTGCTGAAAGGATGCCTCCAGGCTCCGGGCCAGGCTCGGCAGCGCGGCGTTGGCAATGCTGGTGTCCAGGGACGGCATCAGCGTCGCCAGCGACAGGCTGGCCAGGGCCCAGCGTGCACGGGATCGAAGCGCGGGACGGTTCGACTCAAGGGTGGGCATTGCGCAGACTCCATCAAGGCGTTTGCCCGCCAGCCTATGTCCGCGCCAGACCTGGCGGAAGACGCAGGCTTTGCAGTTAATTGATGCATGCAACGCCATGTCAGCCCTGGGCGTGCTAGATTCCGCCCATGTCGACTCCCGATCTGAATCTGCTGCTGACCCTAGACGTACTGCTGAGCGAAGGCAGTGTGGCCCGGGCCGCCCTGCGCCTGAACCTGAGCCCGTCGGCCATGAGCCGGGCCCTGTCCCGCCTGCGCCAGGCCACCGGTGACCCGCTGCTGGTCCGCGCCGGACGCGGCCTGGTGCCCACGCCCCGGGCACTGGAGCTGCGCCAGCAAGTCGGACCGCTGGTGGAGCAAGCTCAGGCCGCCCTGCGCCCGGCCGAGCAGATCGACCTCAGGCAACTGGTGCGCACCTTCACCCTGCGCAGCCGCGACGGTTTCGTCGAGAACTTCGGCCCGGCCCTGGTCAACCGCCTGCGGGCCGAAGCGCCCGGGGTACGGGTGCATTTCGTGCCCAAGCTGGACCGCGACAGCAAGCCCCTGCGCGAGGCCAGCGTCGATCTGGAAACCGCAGTGATCGATGCCGACACCAGCCCCGAGTTGCGCACCCGGGCGCTGTTTCGCGATCGCTTTATCGGCGTGGTGCGCAGCGACCACCCCTTGAGCCGCGGCCCGGTGAGTCTCGACCATTACCTGGCCGGCCAGCACATCCTGGTGTCCCACCAGGGGCACGACCATAGCCGCATGGACGATGCTCTGCAGGCCCTGGGCCGGCAGCGGCAGATCGTCACCCTGGTCAGCGGTTTTTCCGCGGCCCTGGCCCTGGCCCGGGGTTCGGACCTGATCGCCTTGGTGCCCGAGCGCCACACCAGCAACCTGCGAGAAGGCCTGCACAGTTTCCGCCTGCCGGTACCGCTACCGGAGCTGACCATTTCCCTGCTCTGGCACCCGCGCATGGAGGCCGACCCGGCCCATCGCTGGTTGCGCCAATGCGTCCACGAACTCTGCAGCGACACCACAGATACCCTAGCCGGCGGCCACCACCGCTGATGCCCCTGATCGTCGAGACTCTGCAATGCCCTCACCCTCACTAGCCGTACCCGTTGCCCCCCTCAGGTACCTACCCGCCATCGTCGCGCTGCTCTGGGGGCTGTCCCTGGCAATCGTTCGGGCCTGGCAGCCGATGGATTATTTCTGGGAAAACTTCGCCGCCTACTGGCTGCCCCAGGGGCTGATCCTCGGCCTGCTGCTGTGCACCCGGCCCACGCCGGCGCTGTTCACCGGAGTGGCCCTGGCCCTGGCGGCGCACCTGCAGCTGTTCTGCCTGTGGATCACCTCCCCGATCGACAGCATGGGCTGGCTGTTCTACCTGTTCGATTTTCCGGGCGCGCTGGTCGGCGCCGCCATTGCCCGCTTCCTAGCCACGCACAGGGCCGCGGGCAAACCGCTGGCGAGCGGGCTGCTGGGTTTTGGCGGGGTGGCCTTGGGGCTGTTGCTGAACTTTCAGCTGGTGCTGTTCAGCCAACACTGAATCGGGGCGACGACAGCGCCCCGCAGAGGGAGTTGAAACTCACCCGGACCGCCGGCGGCCCGGGTGAGTGAGTCTTCAGCTGTGGCCCTGGCTCAGGTGCGACAAGCGCCCGGACAGGGCCTGCATGGCCTCACTGACCTTGTCCAGTGCCTGGGCGTCCCGGGCGTTGTCCTCGCTGATGCCGTGGATGCGCACCGCCAGTTCGTTGATCTCCTGGGTCACATGGCTCTGCTGCTGCGCCGCCACGGCAATCTGCTGCGCGCGCTGGGAAATATCGTCGAAGCTGGTGACGGTGCTCGACAGCGCCTGCGACGCGCCAGAGGCCTCGCCCACGGCTTCACGGGTCCGCGCCTCACCGGCCTGAATCGCCTGGACTGCCTGACGTGACGCCTGCTGCAAATCGCTGATCATGCCGCTGATCTCGTTGGCTGAGGTCTGGGTCCGGCCGGCGAGGGTCCGTACTTCATCCGCCACCACGGCAAAGCCGCGGCCTTGCTCCCCGGCCCGAGCGGCCTCGATGGCGGCGTTGAGCGCCAGCAGGTTGGTCTGCTCGGAGATGGCCTTGATCACATCCAACACCGCGCCGACCTGCTGGCTGTCCTGTTCCAGGCGCTGGATCACCGCAGTGGCCTCGGCCATTTCCGTGGACAGCAGCTGGATCGACTGACTGTTGGCCGCGACCCGCTGCTGGCCGTCCTGCACCACCACCAGGGATTGGCGGGCAGTGTCGGCGCAGTTGTTGGTGTTCTGCGCCACTTCAAGAGCACTGGAAGACATCTGGGTAATGGCCGTGGCCAACTGGGTGTTCTCCTGGCGTTGCTGCTCGGCGCGCTGGGCCAGGGTGCTGCTGAGTTCACCCAGGCGCGCGGCTTCGTTCTGCAACTGCTGGGCTTCGCTGGCGATCTTCTGCAACATCTGCCGCAGTTGCCCGGCATAGCGGTTCACCGCACCGCGCAAGGCGCCGATCTCATCGGCCCGGGCCACATGCAGCTCGGCGTTGTCCGTGGCCTGACCACGGCCCAGGGCATCGATCTGCTGGGTGGTTTCCTCCAGTTGGGCAATCAGCTTGTGCCCGGCCAGCCAGGCGAAGAACAACAAGAGCGCCAGCAACGGCAGCAGGAACAGCAGGATCTCGGTGGTCATGGCCCGAGCCAGGCCGGTGACCTTCTGCTCGGGGGTCACCAGGCCGATGGTCCAGCCGCTGCCGGGCATGCTGAACAGGCTGACCCGCGCCGCTTCCATCAGCCGGCCATCCTCTGCCAGATCCAGGCTGCGCACCTGCCCGGCAGGCGCCGCCTTGGCCAGGGCCTCGGCCACCGGATGCAGCCAGGGCTGCTGCTTGCTCAAGGCGTCGAAGCTGAGCATCTGCCCACCGGCACTGGCCTGGGCATCGGGGAAATACAAGACATTGCCGGCCTGATCCAGGGCAAAGGCATAACCGCCGGTGACCGCGCCCTGTTCCTTGAGGAAACGCGCCAAGTCATCCAGGCGCAGGTCGATGGTGGCGACCCCGGCGAAGGCGCCGTCCTGACGATAGGGCACGCTGCACGTGGTCATCGGCACCTGGGTCACCGGGTCCTGGTAGGCCTCGGACCACAGGCAACGCCCCGGCGCACTGTTGCGCGCGCCGGTGTACCAGGCTTCATGGTGATAGCCGGCGCTGCCGGCAGCGTTGTAGTCATCGGAGAACGTCAGGGACCCGGCATCGCTGCGCGCCCAGAAGAAGCTGCGGCGCTCGACCCCGGCAGAGAAGGCATTGGGTTGCGGCCAGATGCCGCCCCCGGCGATCGCCTTGTCGCCTTCGTGATCGATCAGCTTGGGCAAGGTGGCCATCACCAGCGCCTGCTCCTTGGGCAGCCCTTCCACCAGATGGGCCATGCTGGCCGTCACCCCTTCGATCCCGGCCAACTGCAAGGCCAGTTGCCGGACAATGGCACTGCCGGTCTGTTCAATCAGGGCCGAGCTCGCCGCCACCACTCTGGGCTGCCCCCGCAAGGTCATCACGGCGAACACCGCCAACGCCGTGAACAGCAACAGCAGCACACTGCCGAGGGTCAAACGATGAGACAGACGAACCGGTAGCAAGGCCATGACGAACTCCGTATCAATAGGCATGCAGAGCTTATCGACCAAGGTCATGGATCACTTGAGAAAAGAGTGACGCCGATCACGTTTTGTGTGACCAGAATGTGTGTGTGAATACCCGCGAGCGACTCGGCAACGGCGCTGATGACAGCACTCGCGTTCGACAGAGTGTGTCCGGCCCTGCACCACGGGTTCAATCGGTGGACGAATGCTCGCAGCTGCGAATGACCGTCACCGTCTTGCCCCGGCCAGCGCCAGGGAGCTACCCAATCACCCGGGCATCAACCTTCCAGAACCAGCATGAACTGGCTGAACCGGTCGATCCCGTCCTTGGACAACTGGAGCCCGGTCTCGCCCATCCGCGACATCCATTTGCCGTTGTCGCCGCGCAGGGAAACCTGTCCGCTGGCGGTATCGATGGCATAGGCGAATTGGCAATACTGATCGATGCTGTCCTTGGACAACTCCAGCCCCGTCGCCCCCATGCGCGACATGAACTTGCCTGTGTCGCCCTGCAGCGCGAGTTTCTTGTCGGTGCCGATTTGCACCAGCACCACCCGGAACTTGCAGTATTGGTCGATGGAGCCCTTGGAAAGCTCAAGCCCCGTCGCGCCCATCCGCGACATATAGTTGCCCGAGTCGCCGCGCAGCGAGATGACACTACCGTTTTCAATGACACGCTGTGGAATGACGATCATGGTTGGCACTCCTTGCTGATTGGATGTGTTCCTGTCTGTCGCGGGGCCTGAAGCCACCGTGCCATCGGCCTCCCTGAGGAGGAGGTACGACGCCCGGCAAGACTTGCCGCAGGCGCAGTGTAGTTGAGCCCCTGGCGGCGCTCGGGATGGCCGCAAGACAACAGGACCAACGGTTGCCGTGGTCCTGGAACACTCAGATCAAAGGGTTATGCAAGGTGGGCGGCAGACAACCCGAGGCGATAAGTGCCCGGGTTGCAGCGCGGCAGCAAGCGACTGCCCGACAGTCTCACGAAAGCGGCCCAGGCAAGAGCGCATCGACTGTTTTCAATCCGGATTGGCGTTCATGTACCGCGAGTAGTTCTCGACGTAGTCGGTGAGGTTCTCCTCCAGCATCAGGCGGAACTCCTCAAGGAAATAGTCCACCGCCTGCTGCTTGGACGCCGCCAGCTCCTCGGCATTACGGCAGCCACAGGCGCTGACCCAGGCGCTGAAGCGCGCATTGGCGTACATCAGCGAAGCGCTGGCCTTGCCCCGGCTGCTGTCGGCGATGTGGGAGTTGGTCAACTCGATGATGGCATCGGCGCGGTTGTAGAAATCCTGATCCGGTTCGTTGGCCACGGGGCGTTCCTCTGGCTGGTAGGGAAAATAAGGCGCCGGAGTATAAGAGGTTTGCCGCCGCGAACCGATTATTTTCACCCCGCCCACTCCCCCATCACACCGGAAACCGGCTGGGCGCTGCACAGACCTTGGTCCCCCTGCGGCAAACCTTCGCAGGCAAGCCCGCGCCAGCACAACGGCCTATTCGATGCCGGGGGCCGGACCTTTAGCGGCCTGGTGCCGGCAACGCCCGCAGGTATTCGGCCAGCAGCGCTTCGCTCTTGCCCTGGGCCAGCACCACGCTGTTATTGGCCGCCTGCAGCGCCTGCTGCAGATGATGCTCGCCCTGCTGCCGGTCGCCCTCCAGGAAGGCTTGCAAGGCCAGGCAGCGCGGTCGCAGCCAGGGCGCATTCCAATCCACTTCGGCGCTCATCGGGGGGCTGTTCAAGGGGGCGACGTCACGCTGCACAAAAGCGCGGCAGAAGGCCAATTCGCTACGCAACAATTCGATCAGGCCACTCATGCCGTTCAGCTCCGTCGCCCGGGCCACCAGCAGCTGTTCCAGCGCCTGTTCCATCTGCACCGCGGCCGGCCAGTCACCCTGATCCTGCAGGGCATTGAGGCGACAGCCGAAAGCGAGCAGCGGCCCGGGCATGGCGCCTTCGGCCAAACGCTGCAGATCTTCCTGCGGCAACTCCGCGCTGGGCACCCCGGCCACGGTCTGGGCCAGCAGGCGCGCCTGGGCCAGTTCCGGGCGTTGATCGTCGCGATGCATAAACCAGCCCAGCAGGAGCATGCCGTCGCTGGGCGACACCCGCCAGGCCGGCATCAGGTTCCCCAGGCCCATGGCCAGATTGATCGCGGCGAACGCCAGGGCCATGGCCCCGGGCACCCCGGACCAGGACAGCCCGAGCCCCAGGGCAGCGGCGCCCAGCAGCAGGTTCAGCAGCGGCCCGCAGAGGACCACCACCATCCACTGCCGCCGCAGCGGGCGTTGCAGATTGCTCACGGCAATCACATAACCGCCCAGGCGATTGCGCTTGAGCTGCGGCGCCCAGCGCAACCGCCAGCCGCGTCGCTGCACCTGGATTTCCACCGCGGCCACCCGCACCTGCAACACCGGCATTGCGCACCCGCGTGCCCCCAGGTAATGCCCGCCCTCATGCACCACCAGCGCGACCACCCCCAGCAGCGACGCCAGGAACATCGCCAGAAAGGGCTGCAACCCGGACTTGATGGTGAACCCCAGTATCAGCGCGGCGATAAACCAGCCACTGAGCAACACCACGCGTTGCAGAAACGTCAGCAGTGCGTTCAAGGCCTTGAGCCAGGTATTGCCATCCATTGGGTACATCCTTGTGAGAAAACCGACACCAGCGCGGGCGCGCAGACTGCCAGTTTCGCCGGTACAAACTCAACTGCCGCTGCAATCTGTCGCCCTCACCCCGCCTACTGCAGAAGCGGGGGGCCGCCGAGGGGGCCGCCAGCAAGCCAGTGCCTGTGCAGATGCGCAGGCCGACGGCGCTTCAGGCAGCAGCCCGGAGTCGCGACACTCCAGGCCGAGGCGGATCAGGATCGCCGCACTGTCGCTGAGGATACGGCCGTCAGGGTGGCCATCTGCAACAGCGGGTTGAGCCGCGCCAGGGCCTCGCGCCCCGGGCTGTCATCCCAGGCCGTGGCACTCCATCCGCAACAGGTGCGCGCCCAGCGAACGCGCCTCGATGCGCACCGGCAGGAACGCTTCAATCACCCGGATGTTGCTTTCCAGGTGCTCGGTCATGCGCGGCGTGGTGAAACTGCCGCCGCCAGCCAGGGCCATGGGCAGCAACAGTTGATCGGCCAGGTGCTCGGCCACCGCGGCGCCGGAATCCAACCAGTCACGGGCCTGATCGATGGCAAGGTCAGCGACCTTCTCCGCCCGCAGGCTGTTCTGAGCGAAGCCGCAAAACAGCTCGGTCAGGTGCTCGAAGGCGAACTCCAGCAACAACACATTGCCCGGGCCGTATTGTTCATCCAGCTGCACCGGGGTGAGGTGCTCCCGCGGCAGTTCCAGGCGATTGTGCACCCGACGCAACTCGCGCTCCGCCACATGCTCGGGCAGGCCCGCGCTCAGCGCCCAGGCCCGGCTGCCCAGCAGTGCGCCACGCTCTTGCAGGTGCAGGGGCTGCAGCACCGACGGCTGGACAAAGGCCTCCAGCTCGCCACCGCCGGCCGGGACAAAACCGTGGCGCAGCAGTTGCAGCTCGACCCGCCCGCCCATGCGCCGCAGTAACGGCAACCAAGCCTGCTGGAGGAAATCCACTGGTGGCGCCAGGGGGTTATGGGTGCCGCCGCTGATGCTCACGCGGCTGGGTTGCGGTGCATGCAACAAGGCGGGCAGCAGGGTCTGCAGCACCAGGGTGCAACTGCCCGCCGTGCCGATGGCGAAGCGGTAGTCGCCGCCACGGATCGGCCCCGGTTCGAAGGTCAGGGCCTGGGAGCCGAGTTCGACCCCCGAGGTCTTGGCGCCACAGACCTGGGCCGCGGCCTGCACCGCCGTCAAATGCTGACGCAGCAGCCCCGGGCGGCTGCGCCGGGCACGAATATTATGAATGCGCAGGGTCTTGCCGCTGAGCATCGACAGGCTCAAGGCGCTGCGCAGTACCTGGCCGCCGCCGATGGCGCCGTCCAGTTCGATGACTTCCTGTTTCATTTCATTCCTCAGGCGTAGTGCCGGACCGTTTCCCGCAGGTAGGCGTCCAGCAACGCATTGTCTTCATGGGTGCGCGCCAGTTTCGGCACCGGGCGTTCCAGCTCGGCGGCGATAAAGGCGTGCAGTGCCGGGCGTCGCGGCCCGTAGGCGGACTCCTCGGCGCTGCGTTTCAAGGCCAGCAGCTCGGCCACTTCGTCCAGCAGCGGTGGGTGGTCGACCGTGGTCAGCAGGTCGGCGAAGGTCATCGGCGGTCGGCCGCGGCCTTGATCGATCCAGCGCACCGCGAGCAAGGGCCGCAGTACGTAGAAGTACTTCTTGAAACGCACGCTGTCGCCTTGCAGGTAACCGCGAAAGTTCTTCTTGGCCATCGACAGATAATGATTGCGCGCTGCCGGCGGGCTGTAGAACGCCTCCGCCAGCTCCCGCAGGCGCGCGGTGGCGGCCGCTTCGCTGCGATACACCAGGGGCGAATCCAGCCATTCCAGCAGGGTCGGGTTGGACTTGCGCAACAGCCCGAGGGTCTTGCGCAGTTCCCAGCCGCTGATGTCCAGCTCGTCGTCCAGGGGCCGCTCGATCACATCGCGCCCGGCATCCACCTGGATGAACCATTCGGGCTTTTCCACGTAGACGAAACGCACGTCGTAATCACTGTCGGTGGAGGCAAAGCCCCAGGCCCGACTGCCGGATTCGCAGGCGTACAGCACCTGCACATTGCGCTCGCGCTCGATCCGCGCCAGCTCGGCCAATACCCGCTCGCGCATGGCGCTGCTCAGGGGATGACGCTCCAGGTGTTCCATGATCCTTTTTCCTTGTTCAATCGGTGGCGCTGGCAGCCAGCACACTCAGGGTCCGGCGCACGGGGTTCCACACCGTCAGGCACCAGACGCCCCACCACTCCAGGCCTTCGTCGAAATAGTCACTCCAGGGCTGCAGGTGCGGGCCCATGTCCGGCGCCTGACAGTCCAGTTCCAGGTTGCCTACCCAGTTGATCACCTGGGGCTGCTGTTCGGGGTCCAGCCCCAGCACGTCCAGCCATTGGCCGTATACCTGCCGCGTCTGTTCGGCGCCGCCGGGGAAATGCAGTCCGTATGGCGGCTGGCGAAACGCCCGGTACAAGGCCAGCTCCTGCTGCTCCAGGTTTTCGCAAACCAGCTGCCGGACCTGCTCCTGGCTGAGCACCTCAGGCACCGCCCGCTCCTGCTCCCAGCGCATCGACGTCAGGCCGACGTCGGCATAGCGCGGGTCCTGGCGCAGTTGCTCCCAGCGCTCGCGGCGTTCGGCCATCAGTTGCAGGTACAGGTGCTGCAAGCCCCGGCGATGCAGGGCTTGATCCACCACCGCCTCGGGTTCGACCGCCAGCAGCACAAAATCGAAGACGCAATACACCTCCTTCAGTTGCTGGCGTAGCGCGCGGCAGTGTTCATCTTCTATTCGGGTCAACAGTGGCCGCGGCTGCATAAAGGCGCTCTCCATTTTTCAAAGCAGGCGCTGGGCTGTACCTGCGGGCAATTCACCGGCTGCCTCCATGGCCTGCAAGCGCTGCAGCATGGCTTCGCGCAGCGGCTTGGGGGTGACCGGGTCGAACATCCCGTAGCGGCTATCGCACCAGTGCGCCAGGGTCTGGCGCCAATAGGCGGCGTCGCTGCCGCCCTGCCCCAGGCGCCACAGCAGGTATTCCAACTGGCGCCAGCCCGGCTTGAGGGCCAGCAGGGCCCAGCGCCGCGCCTTCGGCAGGTCGTGCCAGTGCTGGTCCAGACGCTGTTCCAGGGCTTCGTCGAACACCGCCCAGGGTTGCTCGTGCAACAGGCCCAGGGCGCAGTTGAAGACCTTGTCCGAGGCGTCGTCCAGGGCCGCCAGTTGCTCGGCCATGCCACGCTCGCCCAGGGTCTGCAGGGCCAGCAGGCGCACACTCGGCGCCGGCGAGGCCAGGGCCTGGCGCACCATGGCATCGGCCATGGGCTCCTGCAGTTCCTTGACCAGCCCCAACAGCCCCAGCCAAGCGCGCTTGTTCCGTGGTGCCGGCTGTTGCAGCCGTTGCAGCAACACCTCGCGCGGGTCCAGCCCGTGACGGGGCGCGGCCCAATGGGCCAGGCAACGCAAGGCCCCCGAAGGGTCCAGCAGGGCCTGACTCAGATACTCACGAGGATCGGCCAGCAACGGCAGCAGCAAGCGCAGCGCCTTGACCCGCACACTGGCCCCACAGCTGTGCATCACCTCTTCCAGCAGGGGCACGGCCTGCCCGGCGGGCAGCTCGGCGCAGGCATCCACGGCCATCTGCCGCACGCTGACTTCGCTGTGGCGCAAAGCCCGGGCCAGCAGCGCTGCCCGATCCTGCGCCCCTTCGAGCAACAGTTCGAAGACAAAGCGCGCGGCCTTGCCCCGGCAATCACCAAAGGCGTCTTCAACTACTTCGCGTACCTGGGCCAACTGCAACACCGAACGCGCCCGTTCCAGGGTCGCACCGTGATCGGCGCGCTGTTTGCCGGCCAGGGCCAGCAGCGGCTTCAGGCTCTGCAACAGCAGCTCGGCGCGCTCTGGCGCCAGATACCCCTCGACCGCCGCAGCGGCCTCCTGGCGTACCTGGGGCACCCAATCGTTGAGACGCTCCAGCAAGGCCGCCAGGGCCTCGGCCGAAGGCTGTGCGGCCAGGCCGCGCACGGCGGCCTGACGCACGAAACCGTTGCCGAAGCGGCTCAGTTCCAGCCAGGCGCTGTGCCGGTCCAATTCGTCCATCACCTCCCGCACGCGGCGGGCTTCGTAGTCGCTCAGCTGGTAATGCCAGCCGGGCGGCGCCGCTATCAAGGCGTCCATGTCGTCCATTGTTCTACCCCTTAACGCACACCACCTGACGCAGGGTGTGCAGCACTTCCACCAGCTCGCGCTGGGCGTGCATCACTTGGTCGATGTCCTTGTAGGCCATCGGGATTTCGTCGATCACCGCTTCGTCCTTACGGCACTCCACATGAGCGGTCGCGCGGATCTGGTCGGCCAGGGTGAAGGTGTTCTTGGCCTTGGTGCGGCTCATGGTACGCCCCGCGCCGTGGCTGCAGGAGCAGAACGCCTCCTCGTTACCCAGCCCGCGAACGATGAAGCTCTTGGCCCCCATCGACCCCGGAATGATCCCCAGCTCGCCCTTCTTCGCCGACACCGCGCCCTTGCGGGTCACCAGCACCTCCTCACCGAAGTGGCGCTCCTTCTGCACGTAGTTGTGGTGACAGTTGACCGCCTCCAGCGCCACTTCGAAGGGCTTGCTGATCACCTTGCGGGTGGCCTGGATCACCAGTTGCATCATCAGCTCACGGTTCTGCCGGGCGAAATCCTGGGCCCAGGCCACGGCTTCCACGTAATCCTCGAAGTGCTGGCTGCCTTCCTCGAAGTAGGCCAGGTCACGGTCCGGCAGGTTAGCGATATGTTGACGCATATCGGCCTGTGCCAGATGAATGAACAGGTTGCCGATGGCGTTACCTACGCCACGGGAACCGCTGTGCAGCATGAACCAGACCCGGTTGGCCTCATCCAGGCAGACCTCGATGAAGTGGTTACCGCCGCCGAGGGTTCCCAGGTGCTGGCGGTTGTTGCTGTTGGCCAGGGCCGGGTACTTATCGGTGATCGCCTTGAAGCGCGGGTGCAGCGCAGCCCATGCCTGGTCAGTCTGCTGCGGCACATCGCCCCAGGCGCCCTTATCGCGACCGCTACGGGGCGAGGTACGACCGTGAGGCACCGCGGCCTCGATGGCGCTACGCAATCCGGCCAGGTTATCCGGCAGGTCCGAGGCGGTCAGCGAAGTACGGGCGGCGATCATTCCGCAACCGATATCCACCCCGACCGCGGCCGGGATGATCGCGCCTACGGTGGGGATCACGCTACCGATGGTCGACCCCTTACCCAGGTGCACGTCGGGCATCACGGCCAGGTGCTTGAAGATGAACGGCATCTTCGCGGTGTTCATCAATTGCTGGCGGGCTTCGTTTTCCACGGGCACGCCCTGGGTCCACATCTTGATCGGCTTGCCGTTGGCCACTTCCAGCAGTTGGTAGGTTTTGTGTTCCATGTCGTTGACTCTTTTTCCTGTGGCCGCTGATCCGGCCTTGTTCATTAGGGTGTGTAGGAGCCGGGGGCGCAGAAGACGATCTCAAGGGTCTCTTCGCTGGCAAGCCAGCTCCTACGGAATTTCGGTGTTCGGTACAGACGGCGACAAGTGAAGGTGGAACATGCAGCGCGCTCTGCCTCTGAGCTAGCACCTTGCGGTGAACGGGACTCGAACCCGCGACCACGCTGTCCTGTAGTTCCACCGGCATTCGCCGGGTCAATCGGTGCAGGCCGGGCCTGCGGGCAGCGACAAGGGAACAGGCACATTTGCTCTACCGACTGAGCTACAGCCTTACGGCTGGCGGGGCTCGAACCCGCGACAAAATGTAGTACCCGTGGCATTCGCTGCCATCCCGCCGAGGCGGGAAAAAAGATGCGACGACAAGAGTCGATGGAACAATGCGTTCGTGTTCTGACCATTGAACCACGGCGCCGTTTTCCAGCACCGGCGGGAATCGAACCCGCATCCCGAACCTGGGATGTAGTTCCATCCGCATTCGTCGCAGAAACTGCAAAAAAGGTGGCACGACAAAAGTAGTGACTGATGGCCGGATTCGAACCGGCTTAACCAGGATGTACAGCCACTGGCATTCGTGCCCTCACCGGCCCTGACAAAATTTGCTGAGACGCCTTTGGATGTAGTCACAGCGGCATTCAGGGCCAATGATCAAAAAATCTGTGGTGTGCGCCGGCTGGCCGGCGCACGGTTTATCTCATGTTCCAGCGATCAGAGCGGCATCGCCTCGATTGCCTTGACCCAGTGCTGCGCACCGTAGTTGCCCGCAGTGAACTGCTCGATCACATCGAACACCGCATCACTGAAGCCGCCGACGTTGAGGATGTCCTCGCGGTCTGGCGCCTGGGTCGTGGCCCCCGGTTGCATGTCGATGCACACCAGCTTCGCCTGCGGGTTGATGGCCCGGATCCGCTCCCACTGGCGCATCGTTTCCGTAGCGCCGTGGCGCCGCGCATCGATCCACGACTCGTTGTCCGAGACCAGGATCAGGGTGTCCACGCGGCTCTTGGCGTTGGCCAGTTGAGCCAGGGGCGCCGAGCAGTTGGTCCCGCCTCCGCCGATGTTGGCCAGCTTCTGTGCATTGCTCATCACGCTGTCCCGCGGGTTGAGGTGGATGTTCACCACACCCCGCTCGAACGGCATGACCCGCGCCGCCGGCTGCTTGCGCAACACCGCCGCCGCCACCAGTGCCGCCACATCGATGCAACGCACCGCCGTGGTGGCGCCCTGGCGATAGCCGGTGACCGGGCTGTGCATCGAGCCCGAGACATCCGGGCAGACCACCACGTGGCCCGCCAGCGCCGGCACGTTGGCCAGGGACAGCTCCAGGGCATCCTGCAGCGCCTCGCGGACCGCTTGCGGTACGTCCTCGCCCGCCATGCGGTAGGCCGCCAGCAACTGGTACGGGTAGACCCGGGCCTTGGCCACCTCCCCCGCATCCGCCAGCCGCGCCGCCACGTACTCGGTGCAACCCGGCACCTGGAACGCGCCGTGGCGGGCCAGGGTGTTGAGGTTCATGCGCAGCCCCTGCCAGCCCATGTTGCGGGCCTGTGCCGCCCATTGTCCGGCACTCAGTGTCTCGTTGCCGAGCAGCTGGAACGGCACCTGCGGCACTTCCTGTGTCGCCCCGCTGCGAAACGCCAGCAGGTCGCGGGTCAACTCAGGCAACGCCTGCACATCCACCGGCTTGCCGATCACCCAGGCAAAGAAGGCTTCGCGCCAGGCATCGCTCGGCTTGGGGTGAACCATCTTCAGCACGTCCGCCAGGGAGGGCTTGGTGCCGATCGAAGCCTGCAACAGCTGACGCTCGCTGGCCGTGTTCAACCAGTTCTGCACCAGGCGCTTGGGCTGCGACCCCAGGGATTTGCGCCCGGTCACGCCGCTGCGCAGGATCTGCACGAAGTTGCGCAGCATCTTGCCGTTGTCCACCACCTGGGCGAACAGCTCCGGCACCAGGGCCGAGCGTTGCGCGGTCAGCGCCGCCAGCAGCAGCGCCGGCATGTCTTTCATATGGCCTTGCTGCCGAGCGTAACGGGCGGCCTGGGCGACGAAGCGGCTGTCCAGCTCGCTCACCAGTTGCAGCACCGCGTCCAGCTGGCCTTCAGGCGAGGTGTAGAAGGTCGAGTTCAGGCAACCGGTGACCGCCAGCTGGGCCAGGCGATGCTTGGCGTTGTAGGCATAGGCCGGTGCCTTGGAAGCGTTCAGGGTGGTGCTCGCTGGCGCTTTTGCCTGTTGTGTGTTGAACAGCTGGAAGTTGGCCATCTTGGCGTCTCGCTCTGTTGTCTCGTTCGTTGCCAGATACATTGCAGCCGCTGTGCCAGGTTTTATTTTTCCAGCAAATTATTTTTTAACTTATTGATTTATAACGGTTTTATTTTTATTCACTTTTTCACTGGCCATTCGACAAGACAAACGACTCGATATTTTTATATCTTTGCCTATCGCTTTTTATCTTCAGGTATAAACATGTCGAGCAAGCCCACGGTCGCCATCGGTTTTATTGGTTCCACCCTCGATCGCGTCGGCAAGGGCGCCAATCGCTGGAGCCATTGGCGGCCCACGGTCGGTCTGTGCCAGCAGCAGGACGTGCTGATCCAGCGCCTGGAACTGATCCACGGCCTGGACGCCCGGGATGTCAGCCTGGCCGAACGGGTGGCCAACGATGTGCGCCAGGTGTCGCCGGAAACCGAAGTACGCCTGCACCCCATGGGCTTGAAGAATCCCTGGGATTTTGAAGAGGTGTACGGCGCCCTCCACGACTTCACCAGCGCCTACCCGTTCGATACCGAGCGCGAGGATTACCTGGTGCACATCACCACCGGTACCCACGTGGCGCAGATCTGCTGGTTCCTGCTGACCGAGGCGCGCTACCTCCCTGCCCGGCTGATCCAGACCTCGCCGGCCCGGCGCCGCGACCCCAGCGAACACGCCACCGGCACCCATGCGCTGATCGACCTCGACCTGTCGCGCTACGACCGCATCGCCTCGCGTTTTGCCCACAGGCGCCTGGAAGGCCTGGCCTTCCTCAAGTCCGGGATCGCCACCCGCAACCCGACGTTCAACCGCTCCATCGAGCAGATCGAACGGGTCGCGGTGCGCTCCAAGGCACCGATGCTGCTGATCGGCCCCACCGGTGCCGGCAAGTCGTTCCTGGCCCGGCGCATCTATGAGCTCAAGCGTGGGCGGCATCAGGTGCAGGGGCGTTTTGTCGAGGTCAACTGCGCCACCCTGCGCGGCGACGGTGCCATGTCGGCGCTGTTCGGCCATATCAAGGGCGCCTTCACCGGCGCCCAGAACGCCCGGGAGGGCCTGCTGCGGGCGGCCCACAGCGGCATGCTGTTTCTTGATGAAATCGGCGAGCTGGGACTGGACGAACAGGCCATGCTGCTCAAGGCCATCGAGGAAAAGCGCTTCTTCCCCATGGGCGCGGACCAGGAAGTGGAGAGTGACTTCCTGATCATCGCCGGCACCCACCGCGACCTGCGCGACCGGGTGGCCCAGGGCCTGTTCCGCGAAGACCTGTATGCGCGGATCAACCTCTGGACCTTCAACCTGCCGGGGCTGGCCGGGCGCCGCGAAGACATCGAGCCGAACATCGACTTCGAGCTGGAGCGCCACGCCCGGGAGCAAGGGCAACTGGTGCGTTTCAACCTGGAGGCGCGGCGCCGCTACCTGGCCTTCGCCAGTTCCGGCGAAGCGGCGTGGCTGGGTAACTTCCGCGAGCTGTCGGCGTCCATCACCCGCATGGCCACCCTGGCCGACAGCGGACGCATCGACCAGGCCCAGGTCGAGGAGGAAATCCAGCGCCTGCGCCACGCCTGGGGCCTGGAAAATACCGAGGATGAACTGCAGCAACTGTTGGGCGACGAGGTAGAGCTGGACCTGTTCGACCGTCTGCAGCTCAAGGCGGTGATTGCAGAATGCCGTCGCGCCGACAGCCTGTCGGACGCCGGGCGCCGGCTGTTCAGCGTATCGCGCCAGGGCAAGGCCAACCCCAACGACGCCGATCGCCTGCGCAAATACCTGGCGCGCTTCGGCCTGGACTGGAAGCAGCTGTAGCCGCTGCCGCAGGCTGCGCACGGCCCGTAGGGACGCAGGGTTCTCAAGACCGACAGAGCTCCGACGAGAGATCGCCAAGCAAGGTCCTGCGGACCTTTGCGCAGCTTCGCCATGGCTCAGCAGCGGCTACAGAGCCCATGCCGATCCGGGATTTGTGTAGCCGCTGCCGCAGGCTGCGAACGGCCCGCAGGGACGCAGGGTTCTCAAGATCGATAGCGGTTTGGCTGGGGATCGCCAGGCAAGGTCCTGCGGACCTTTGCGCAGCTTCGCAGGCTCAGCAGCGGCTACAGGGCTGCGGTTGGGACGGCGAAGACGCCGCTGGCCCGGGCCACTTCACGCTCGCCGACTCGCAGCACCACGGTGGCAAAGGCCATCTGCCGGCCGCGCTTGGCATGCTCCAGGCGCACCTCGATCCATTCCCCGACCTGCACCGCCCCCAGGTAGTCGAGGGTCATGCTGGCGGTGATCAGCGGCAACGGCGGCTCGCTGGAGAACGCCATGGCGTAGCCCATGCCGATGTCCGCCAGGGTGGCGATGATGCCGCCATGCACCGTGCCCCGGCCGTTGGCATGGCGGGTGTCGGCGCGCAGGCCGAGGCACAGTTCACGGCCACTGCCACGCCCATAGACCGGGCCGATCAGCTCCAGCAGCGGGCTGCTGCGAGGCCAGGGACTGAAGCCCGGGGGGATGTCCGATTCGCTCATGAGGTTCTCCTTGAACCGCTGGGTAACGAGGGTTGCACAGGGCGACAGGTGTAGCCCTGATTGACCACGGTGCCCATGAGCATCAGCCAGGCAAATGGATGAAAATAACTTGCGCCGCGATCGTGGTGATCCCGGGAACAGCGGTAAGATGCGCGCCTGCGCTCTGGCCGCAGTTTCAAGTACTCAAGGAGCCTCCATGCAACATCAGGACGATCACCCTGCCATCCGCCGCCGACTGGCCTTTGCCTTCTTCGGTGCCCTGGCCCTCAGCGCCTGCTCCCCCAGTGATCACAACAGCTCTGCGGTGGCCCTCGGTGGGGCCCAGGGCAAGGCCGGCGCCCTGCTGGCCTACGAGCACGAACTGACCCTGTCCCTGCCTGCCGAACAAATCGGCCCGCACCTGACACAAACCCGTGAAGCCTGCGAAAAAGCCCAGTTCGGCCCCTGCAACATCTTGCTCCTGGAGCAAGGCCCGTACCGCGCCCGGGTGGTGCTGCGAATCGTTCCGGAGGGGGTCGAGCCCATCGTCCAGCAGGCGTCCCAGGGGGCAGAACTGGGGGAGCGCATCACCAGCGCCGAAGACCTGGCCGATGCCGTGGCCGATGTGCAACGCCAGCAACAGCGACTCAAGGCCCAGCAACAGCGCCTGGATGAACTGGCGGCGCGCAAGGACATCAGCGTCAGCGACCTGATCGCCCTGAGCAAGGAGCAAGCGGGCATCGAGAACGACCTGCAAGCGCTGGCCCAGACAGCTGCCGGACAACAGCGTCGCCTGGACACCAACCGCCTGACCCTGAACTTCCTGCCCAGCAACGGCGCCGAACGCGGTTCAAGCCTCAAGCGCGCCTTCAGCAACCTGCTGGACAACCTGTCCGACGGCACAGCCGAAGCCCTGGAGAAAGGCAGCTATGCCCTGCCTTTCGTGATCCTGGCCTTCCCCCTCGCGATGCTGTGGGTGTGGCTGTGGCGCAAGTTCGTCCGTCGCCGCCCCTGAGTTCTGCAGCGCCCTCAAGGGCGCCTGCGCTGGCCAGCCAACTCCTACGGTTAGCCCACACACCGCGCAAGGCCCCGTAGGAGCCGGCTCTCCGGCAAAGAGGCCGGCGAATCCTGCAGCGCTCCCAACGGCGCCTTCGCTGGCCAGCCAGCGCCTACGACTGGGGTTGCAGCGCCAGTTGCAGGCGCTCCAGGCCGATGCCGAATCCGGCACCTTCGCGGTAGGCGCCGGCACCTACCACTTGCTGTTGCGCACCCAACTGCGGGCAACGCACCTCGAAACCTTCGCCATTGAGGTAGTAGGTCAGGCCGCGCTTGACCCCGAGGTTGAGCTCGTACTCCAGGCCCAGGGCATCCAGAAAGCCAACGCACAGTTCCCGCGCGCGCTCCAGCGCCTGCAAGGGTTCGGGGCCCAGTATCTCCAGGCCCAACTGGGTGAATTCTCGATACCGCCCGGCTTGCGGCCGTTCATAGCGATAACAGCGAGCGACGTAGAAAAAGATCGCCTGCTCCCGTCCTGCCAACAGCTCGCGGGCGGTTTCCTGGAACAGTGCAGTGGCTTCCGGAATCAGGCAGCAGGGCCGTCCGGCCTTGTCATTGAAGGCCCACATCTGGCCGATGACTTCACTGCCTCCGGCCTTTTCGATAAAGGTGTCCTGGCCCCACAGCGCCGGGACAATGACTTCTTCAGCACCCGCTTCGATGAAGCCAGCTCCGGAAGCGTCCTTCCAGGGTGCGCAGGGCGGCAGCTTGCGGGCCGGTGATCATTCGAGTGCCACGGAGCATGGTCATGGGTGTTTCCTCTTGGTTTTTGACAGGCAATAAAAAAGGCGCCTTGCAGGGCGCCTTGGTTTTTTTTCATCGACGGTCAGTGATCGCGTTCTCTCGATAACTGACGGCTCGACGCGCACAAGCGACCACGGCCCCGGGGGTGAGGTCGATGGTGATGAAGGCGGGAGTCGAGGCGGAAAAAATTCATGGCGCATCCTGCCACGCGGCCCAAGTGCCTGACAAGCCGCCCAATCATCCGGCACTCGCCGACGAAGAGGCCTGTGGGTCCTGCCGCTGGCAAGCCAGCTCCTGCAACGGGCAGGCCCTTGGGGTTACAGCGTCCTTTGCAGGCAGCGCTGGTAGCGTTCATCCACGCGCTTGGCAAACCAGGCAGTGGTCAACTGGCGGGTGATCTTCGGGCTCTTGAGTTCGATGCCCGGCAGTTGCTGGCGCGGCACGGGTCGGCCCGCCGCGCGGTCGGCCAGGGCAAATACCTGGCGGTACAGCTCGGTCTGGGCAAAGGCCTGGCTGTCGCCCTTTTCCAACTGAGCGCGAATCTGCGGGTTGCGCAGCCCCAGTTGCTTGCCCAGGGTACGCACCGCCAGTTCGGTGCTGCCGGGCAGGAGCGAGTCATAGCGGATCAGGTCGCCATCCAGGGCCAGCTTGATCCCGCTGAGGCGGCTCACCGCGGCCTGGAAAGCCGCATTGCGGCTGGCGTACCAGCCGGCGTTGAAGTCGGCGAAGCGATACAGCGGCTGCGGGTAGTCCACCGGATAACCCAAAAGGTGGGCGATGCCGAAGTACAGGCCACCACGGCGACTGAAGACTTCATGGCGGATTGAGTCCTGCACCGGGTACGGATAACCCTGGGCCTGTTGCTGGGCGAATTCGATGCTGACCTGCATCGGCCCGCCGGTGTGCACCGGGTTGAAACGGCCAAACAGGGTCTGGCCCAGGGGCACCTGGCCGATGAAGTCATCGAAGATCGCACTCAGTTCCTTCTCGCTGCGAGCCTTGGCCAGACGCTGGCTGTAGGACTGGCCGTCCGCGCCGCGCACTTGCAGGGCGGCACTGACCAGCAACGCCGGCACATGCACCTTGGCCGCGCGGCGGTCGATTTCCTCCCGGGCAATGCGCCCCAGGCCCGGCACTGTCGGGTCGACCTTGAAGGTGGATTCCTGTTCGGTCACCGCCAGCACCGCGCACAGGTTGCTCGGGCTCGGCTCAAGGCCCTGGGCGCTGAAGGCCACCTGGATATCCCGGGCCCAGCCCTGGCGGTCGCTGACCTGGGCCGGCAGCAGGCGCAGGATCCGCGCCTGGGTCTGCTCCGGGGTCAGCGTCGGTGCCTGGGGGCCACGCGGGCTGGCGCAACCGGCCAGCAGCGACAGGCCCAGGCAGCAACTGAGAAGACGAGAGGAAATCATGGGACTCCGCAAGAGGGCTGGACGAGGGCCGTGCAAGTAAAGCAGCGGCATGGGGCGTTCGACCAAAGAATGCGAGCGCTGTTCCCGCAACGCCCCTGTAGCCGCTGCCGCAGGCTGCGAACGGTCTGGGCGGCATTCCGTCGTAGGGACGCAGGGTTCTCAGGATCGATAGCGGTTTGGCTGGGGATTGCCAGGCAAGGTCCTGCGGACCTTTGCGCAGCTTCGCCTTGGCTCAGCAGCGGCTACAGGGCCAATGCCGATCCGGGATCTGTGTCACCGCTGCCGCAGGCTGCGAAAGGATGCGGACCCTGAGGCCTATGCGTGATCGACGGGAGATCGCCAGGCAAGGTCCTGCGGACCTTCGCGCAGCTTCGCAGGCTCAGCAGCGGCTACAGGCTAAAATCCTTCTATTGGCGGTGTGGCTGGGTGTACTTTGATGACCCCGCCCTCAATGGAGTGACACCCGGATGTTGACCCTGGATTTTCTGCTTACCAGCCTGATTGTCGTGCTGATTCCCGGCAGCGGCGTGATCCTGACCATTTCCACCGCCCTGGTGGCCGGCAAGCGCGCCAGCCTGTTCACCGCCATCGGCTGCACCGCCGGGATCGTCCCGCACCTGCTGGCCTCGATCCTCGGTCTGTCGGCGATCCTGCACACCAGCGCCCTGGCCTTCCAGGGCCTGAAGTTCGCCGGGGTCGCCTATCTGCTGTACCTGGCCTACGCCACCTGGCGTGATCGCTCGGCCTTTGCCGTGGATAGCAACGCGGTGAGCCACGGCGCCGGCGCGCTGATGCTCAAGGCCTGCCTGCTGAACATCCTCAACCCCAAGCTGACCATTTTCTTCCTGGCCTTCCTGCCCCAGTTCATCGCCCATGACGGCAGCGATCCGATCCCGCAGATGCTGCTCCTGAGCGGCGTGTTCATGGCCATGACCTTCTTCGTGTTCGTGCTCTACGGGTTGCTGGCCAATCTGTTCCGTACCGCGGTGATCGAGTCGCCCAAAGTCCAGAACTGGTTGCGCCGCAGCTTTGCCGCAAGCTTCGCGGGGCTGGGCCTGAACCTGGCCTTCGCCCAGCGTTGACCCCGCGGCAGGCGCCGCCCGCAGTCCGATGCATAACGTTGATCTCGTAGCGAGGGCAAACACATGAACTGCAGCGACGTACTGATCATCGGCGCCGGCCCCACCGGCCTGGTGCTGGCGCTCTGGCTGCGCCAGCAGGGGGTCAAGGTACGGATCATCGACAAGACCCTGGGTCCGGGCACCACCTCCCGGGCCCTGGCGGTGCAGGCCCGGACCCTGGAGCTCTACCGCCAGCTGGACCTGACCCAGGCCATCGTCGAACGCGGCCACCACGTGCCGGCGGTCAACCTCTGGGTCCGCGGCGAGCGGGCCGCGCAACTGCCGTTCAACGCCATCGGCGAGGACCTGACGCCCTACCCCTTCCTGCAGATCTTTCCCCAGGACGAGCACGAGCAACTGCTGATCGAACGCCTGGAACGGCTGGGCGTGCGCGTCGAGCGCGACACCGAGCTGCTGGCCTTCACCGATCACGGCCACCTGATCAACGCTCGCCTGCGTGGCCCCGACGGCCGCGAGGAACATTGCCAGGCCTTCTACCTGGCCGGCTGCGACGGCGCCCGCTCCACGGTGCGCAAGACCCTGGGCAGCGGCTTTCCCGGCGGCACCTACCAGCAGGTGTTCTACGTCACCGATGTCGAGGCCGACGGCCCGAGCATCGACGGCCAATTACACGTGGACCTGGACGACGCCGACTTTCTCGCGGTGTTTCCCCTGGCCCACAGCGGCCGCGCGCGGCTGATCGGCACCGTGCGCGACGAGCGCGCCGAGCACCCGGAAAACCTGCGTTTCGAAGACATCAGCCAGCGCGCCATGCATCAGCTCAAGGTCAACGTCACCCGAGTCAACTGGTTCTCCACCTACAAGGTGCATCACCGGGTGGCCGAGCAGTTTCGCCAGGGACGGGTGTTTCTCCTGGGGGATGCCGCCCACGTCCATAGCCCCGCCGGTGGCCAGGGCATGAACACCGGGATCGGCGACGCCATCAACCTGGCCTGGAAATTGGCGGCGGTGCTCAGCGGCCAAAGCGCCGAAAGCCTGCTGGACAGCTATGAAATCGAACGCATGGAGTTTGCCCGGCGCCTGGTGGCCACCACCGACCGGGTGTTCAGCTTCGCCACCGCCGACGGCCCGGTCGCCTACCTGGTACGCACCCGCCTGGCGCCCCTGCTGCTGCCGAAGATCGCCGCCTTCGACAGTGCCCGGGAGTTTCTCTTTCGCACCGTGTCGCAGATCACCCTGAACTACCGGGGCATGCCCCTGAGCGCCGGTGGCGTCGGCCCGGTGCACGGCGGCGATCGCCTGCCCTGGGTCCGCGACGGCGAGCACGACAACTTCGACAGCCTGGAATACCTGGGCTGGCAGGTGCATGTCTATGGCACCACCAGCGATGCCCTGCGGGACTGGTGCAGCGCGCACCGGGTGCCTTTGCGGATTTTCGACTGGCGCCCGGCCCATGCAGCAGCAGGGCTGGCGCGCAATGCCTTCTACCTGCTGCGCCCGGATACCTACGTGGCCCTCGCGGACCGCTCTGGCGACCCGCGGCTACTGGAGCGCTACTTCCGCGAGCGCGAGCTCTCCCCACACAGCGGCACAGCGCCTCTCAAGCCCCGGTGAAAGGCAGCCTGATCTGCGTCCAGCGCTGGGCGAACTGCTCCGGCGTGGCCGCCCGCACCCGCTTCAGGTCCCGGGGATAATCCACCCCGGGCGCCTCTTGCGGGCGCCAGGCGCTGAACTGGCCGTTGCTGGCCCGCAGGATATAGCCGCTGTCCTGGCACCCCTCGCTGACCAGAAACATCACCCCCGGCGTCACCCAGTCCGGCTTGAGTTCGAGCGGCTCGTCGCTGACGCCCCACATGCGGGTCTTGGCCACCGGCGACACCGCGTTGACCCGAATCCCGTGCTCCGCGCCTTCCTGGCTCAGCGCATTCATGATGCCCACCTGGGCCATCTTGCCCGCGCAATAGGCCAACAGCCCGGGCTGTGCATATTCCGCATACAGGGCGCGGTCGGAAGTGGTCAGCAACAGCCGGGGCGCCGTGGATTGCCGGAGAAAGGGCCAGGCGTGCTTGGCCAGCCAGATCGGCGCATGCAGATTGATCCCCAGCATGCGCTGGAGAAACTCGGCGTCGAGCTCCTCCAGCGCCTGGTAGCCGACCCAGCCGGCATTGTGAATCAGGATATCCAGGCCGCCAAAGGCCGCCACGGCGCACTGCACCAGCCCCCGGCACCCGGCTTCGGTGCTCAGGTCGCTGGTGTCGGCCACCGCCCTGGCGCCGCTGGCCCGCAAGGCCCGCACCGCCTCATGGGCGACGCTTTCATCCATCCCCAGGCCCGTGCCGTCGCTCCCGCAATCACTGATCACCACCTGGGCGCCACGGCTGGCCAGGGCCCTGGCATAACTCAGGCCCAGGCCGCGCCCGGCACCAGTGACAATGGCCGTCCTGCCGCTGAAATCCATCGCTTTTCCTCCTGTTTGAACCTCGGGCCGCTTAAGCCTCAGGCCGCTTCAATCTCAGAGTAACAGCATGAAAATCAACGACTTAATACTAAATTACAGCCCCTGTGAGAGGTTCTGAATATCAAAGAAAAACCTGTGAAACCATGGACCTCCAGGTTTACAGTCCCAGCGGTTCCCCCCAAGCAAGGAGCATTCGCCATGATCGAGACGCGCCTGTTGCGCCAGTTCATCGTCGTCGCCCAGGAGCTGCACTTTCACAAGGCCGCTGCGCGCCTGCACATGGCCCAGCCGCCCCTGAGCCAGGCCATCGCCCGCCTGGAGGAAAAACTCGGCTTCAGCCTGCTGCTGCGCAATCGTCGTGGCGTAACCCTGACCCCGGCCGGGGCGGACTTCCTGCACAGCGCCCAACGCACCCTGGAAACCCTGGAGCAAGGCATCCAACAGGCGCGCGATGTCGCCCAGGGGCTGGCCGGCACCCTGCGTATCAGCAGCCTGTCACTGGCCGGCTACCCGATGCTGCTCGCCAGCCTGCGACGCTTTCGCCAGACCCTGCCTGGGGTGCGCCTGGCGTTGCGGGAAATGCCATCGGCCGGGCAGCTAAAGGCCCTGCTCAACGACGACACCGACCTCGCCTTCATGCGCGACCTGCCGCTGCCCGCAGGGCAGATTGTCTCGCGGCTGATCCTCGATGAACCGATCGTCATCGCCCTGCCCCACGACCACCCCCAGGCCCGAGCATCCGAGGTGGACCTGCAGGACCTGGCCACTGAAGATTTCGTGTTCACCCGCCAGGCCCTGGGCAGCGGTTACCACAACCAGCTGATGGCGCTGTGCACGGCAGCCGGCTTCACCCCGAAGGTGGCCCAAGAAGCGGAGCGCATCCACACCCTACTGGGTCTGGTGGCCTGCGGTTTCGGCGTGGCCCTGGTACCGCAATCGATGGCCGACACGGCGCTGCAAGGCAGCGTCGCCTACCGCCCGCTAAGCGCCGTCGGCACGCAATCCAGGCCGAGCATCGGGCTCTACATGAACTGGCACCGGGACAACCCGTCGCCGCAATTGCAACGCTTCATGGCCCTGCTCGACGCCCACCCGCCCACGGCCTGAAGCGGCCGCGCCCGGTCCCCGCACGGCCAGCACCGGCGCGACCGTCAACCCGACCTCAGAAGTCGGCCTTGACCGACAGGGTGAAGTTGCGCGGGTCTCCGTAGAAGTTGCCGAAGCCTTCGGTACCGATGGTGGTGTAGTAACGCTTGTCCAGCAGGTTGTTGCCGTTGAGCGCCAGGGACCAGGTGTCGTCGATGCGATAGCCGATGCGCCCGTTCCAGATCGCATAGCCGGCCTGGCTGATGTGATTGCCGCTGGTGGGCGAGACCCGGTAGTTGTCGCTTTGCGCGTTGACCCCAGCCCCCACATTGAAGCGCTCCAGGGCACCGCCCAGTTGGTAGTCGCCCCACACCCGTAGCAGGTGCCGCGGTACGTAGGAATTGAACGACTGGCCGTTCTTGCTGCTGTCGGCATCCTCCAGGGTCTTGGTCTGGGTGTAGGTGTAGCCGGCCAGCAGTTGCAGGCGCTCGATCACCTCACCGCTGACTTCGGCTTCAAAGCCCTGGGCGCGGACCTTGCCCGAGTTCAGCGAGCAGGTGCTGTCCGGGCAGGCCGGGTCGTCCTGCTGCGCATCCTCCTGAATCGTGCGGAACAGGCTGAAGGCGCTGTTCAGGCGACCGTCAAACCACTCGCCCTTGATCCCCGCTTCGTAGCTCTTGCCCACCAGCGGCTTGAGAGAGGCACCGTCCAGGGTCCGATAGCTGCCCTGGGGGGTGAAGATGCTGGAGTAGCTGGCGTAGGCCGTGAGGTTGTCGTTGAGGTCGTACAACACCCCGGCGAACGGCGTGACCTCGCCGGTTTCCTTGGAACGGGCGCTGCTGGGGGTGCGGGTGTCGCGCCAGTAGGCCACGGCATCGTTCTGCGACTTGTACCAACTGACCCGGCTGCCCATGACCAGGGTCAGCGGGTCGGCCAGTTTCAGGCGCAGGGTGGAATACAGCCCCTGCTGCTGGATCCGCAGATCAGAGGGGCCGCCCCGGGTGGAATTGCTTTCGTAGTAGCTGGCATCAGGCTTGGGCAGATGGTGATCGGGGTCCAGCACGTTCTGCCGCTGCGGCAAGCCGGCCACAGCATAGAAGTCGTCCTTGATCGAGCGGCTGGCGTTGGCGCCGAAGGTCAGTTCGTGCTCCTGGCCAAAGGCCTGGAAGTGGCCGTCGACATAGGCATCGAAGCCGTAGTCCACCTGATCGTAGTCATAGGTGCTGCCCAGCATCAGGGTGCTGGAGCGGCTGGCACCCACCGGCACCGAACCGCTGGGGAAGGCGTACTCGATGTCCTGGGTGTTGCGGCTGTAGACCCCGGCCACCTTCAGCGCCCAGTCGTCGTTGAGCTGTTGCTTGAGGTCGGCGAAATAGGTCGCGCGCTTGCTGCGCGAGTTGTTCCAGGCGGTGTTCAGGCAGGTGGAACGGCCGAGCTTGAGGTCGCTGCCGTCGCTGTAGCGTGGCAGGCCGCCCCAGCACGGGCGCGAGTCAACGTCTTCATAGGCCATGCCCAGGCCCAGGGTGGTGTCGTCACTGAGGTCGAAGTCCAGGGCGCCGTAGTAGACCTGATCCTTGCGCTCCCCCAGGTCATAGAAATACTGCCGGGTCTGCTGGGTCACCACCGCACGGCCGCGAACGGTGCCGGCGTCGTTCAGCGGCCCGCCGGTATCCACCTGGGCCCGGTAGTTGTCCCAACTGCCGGCGGACATCATCAGCTGGGTGTGGGGCGTGGCCTGGCCGCGCTTGCGCACGAAGTTCACCGAGCCGGCGGTGCCGCCCGCGCCCTTGAGCATGCCGGCGGCGCCGCGCAGGATTTCCACCCGATCATAGAAGGCCATGTCGCTGCTGAAGCTGTCGGCCTGCACGTAGCTGCTGCCCATGTCCAGGGGCACGCCGTCGTACTGGTACTGGCCGGTCATGCGAAAGCCCCGGGAGTAGAAATACTTGCCGCCCATGGGCGAGTCGTAGAGGGTGATGCCCGGGGTCTTTTCCATCACCTGGTCGATGGTGTTGAGGTTCTGGTCATCGAGCATCTTGCGGGTGATCACGGTCACCGACTGCGGGGTTTCCTTCAGCGAGTGCTGGCCCTTGCCGATGGTCACCGCGCCGGTGGTGTAGGAACCGGAGTACTCGGTGGTGGCCCCCAGCTCCTGGCC
This sequence comes from Pseudomonas protegens, assembly GCF_003363755.1. Classification (GTDB taxonomy): domain Bacteria; phylum Pseudomonadota; class Gammaproteobacteria; order Pseudomonadales; family Pseudomonadaceae; genus Aquipseudomonas; species Aquipseudomonas danubii. The sequence continues at coordinate 6,018,388 of NZ_CP031396.1, read as the reverse complement.
CTGGACCTGAGTGGTGCCCAGCTCCAGGGTGCCATTGCCCTTGGGCACGGGGCGCAGCACATAGCTGCCGTTACTCTGCGGTTCGGCCTGCCAGCCGCTGCCGGCAAGAATCCGCGCAAAGCCTTCCTGCACCCCGTAATCCCCCTGGAGCCCCGCCGAACGCAAGCCGGCCGTCTGTCGCGCATCGAAGGAGATGGCCGCCCCGGCGGCACTGGCGTAACGGCTCAGCACTTCGGTGAGATCCCCCGCCGCGATATCGAAGCGGCGCACCGCCGTCTGTTCGCTGGCCGCCACCGCAGTCAACGGCAGCAGTGCCGCGCCATACACCGCCAGCGCGCCCCAGAGCCCGACCTTGATGGCCTGGGCCAACTTCGACTTGTGAACTTCAGACATGTTTTGCCTTCCCCCAATCTTGAAAATGAATCCACTGGGGGATGAGCCGGATCAGAATGGGCAAAAGTGCAAAGACCGGAATAATTATTTTTTACCGCTTGGTTTCAGCCGAGGCGGCGCTGGGACACCCGCACCCAATAGCGGGTGTAGCGCTCGATGCGCAGCGAGAAACCGCTCTCAAGCGCCGCCAGGGCGCGGTCGGTGTCATCGATGGGAAAGGCCCCGGAAATCTTCAGGCCGGCAATCTGCGGATCGCACTGCACCACACCCCGGCGGTAGCGCGACAGGTCCGCCAGCAAGTCCTCCAAGGGTCGGTCGAGGGCGATGATGCTGCCCTGGCGCCAGGCGCCTACTGAAGCGTCGTTGGGTTGTAGCGCGGCGAAACTCCGGGTGTTGAAAGCCAGTTGCTGCCCGGCTTCGACCCGACGCACCAGCGCCCCGTTACCCAGGCTGACCTGCACGCCCTGCTCCAGCACCGCCACCTGATCCTCGCGCTCTTCGCTGCGCAACACGAAACGCGCGCTCTGGGCCTGGACCTCGCCGTGGCGGGTGATGATCCGCAATGGCCTGTGCTGCGCATCAACGCCGGCGCTCACCAGCATCTCGCCCCAGAGCAACTGCAACCGGCGCTGCTGACCGTCGAAAGCCACATTCACCGAGGTGTCGGTGTTGAGCAGCAATGCACTGCCGTCCGCCAGGCGCACTTCGCGGCGCTCGCCGACCTGGGTTCGATAGTCCGCCAGCAATTGCTGGGCGCTGTCGCTGCGCCAACCCAGCCAGCCCAGGGAGCCGGCCGAAGCCAGCACCACCAGATTGCGCATCAGCTCACGGCGCGAGCGCCCGGCCCCGCGTAAGGTGGAACCGGCCAGACCGCCAGGCAGGGCCGACATCTGCTCGCCCAGTTGCTGCATGCGTTCCCAGGCCTGGCGATGCAAGGGGTCGGCGGCCAGCCATTCGCGCCAGGCCGCCAGTTCCTGTTCGCTGGCGGTGCCGGAGCGCAACTGCGCATACCAGCGCGCCGCGCCGCTGATGGCCTGGCGCTCGCTCACGCTCAGTTGCAGGTTGGCAAAACTCATGACAGCTGCATCCGCATCTGCATCAGGCAGCAATGCTCCATGGCCTTGGCCATGTAGTTGTTGACGCTGCGCACCGAGATCTGCAGGCGTTCGGCGATCTGCTCGTAGGTCAGGCCATCGCACTGGGACAGCAGGAAAGCCTGCTTGACCCTGGCCCCCAGGCCGTCCAGCAGCCGGTCGACCTCCAACAGCGCCTGGAGCATCAGGTTCTGCTCCTCCGGCGACGGCTGCTCGCCCTCGGGCACCAGGGCCAGGGCCTCCAGGTACGCCTGCTCCAGGGAGCGGCGGCGAAACAGGTCGATCAGCAGGCCATTGGCGATGCGCGACAAGTAGGGCCGCGGCTCACGGATCTCCAGGGCATTGCGCGCCTTGAGCACCCGCACGAAGGTGTCCTGGGCCAGATCGGCGGCATCGAAGGTGTTGCCCAGGCGCTGGCGCAACCAGCCCTGCAGCCAGCCGTGGTGATGGGTGTACAGATCGGTGACGGCACTGCGCAGGGATAAGTCGTCGGCGGGCATGACAATAAGGATTCATATTTGATAATGAATCGCATTGTCATGTAGGGGCGGAAGTCTTGGCAAGAGCCACGAACGCCGGACGACGTTCGTGGCGGTACGGCGGGGGCCTGGTCAGATCCCGGCCAGGGCCAGGTCCATGGCGAAGTAGGTGAAGATCAGGTCGGCGCCGGCGCGCTTGATCGAACCCAGGCTTTCACGCACCACACGCTGCTCGTCGATGGCCCCGGCCTGGGCGCCGAACTTGATCATCGCGTACTCGCCGCTGACCTGGTACGCCGCCACCGGCAGGCGCGAGGCCTCGCGGATGTCACGGATGATGTCCAGGTAGGCCCCGGCCGGTTTGACCATCAGCGAGTCGGCGCCTTCCTGCTCGTCCAGCAGGGATTCGCGCACCGCTTCGCGACGGTTCATCGGGTTCATCTGGTAGCTCTTGCGGTCGCCCTTGAGCGCACTGCCGCCCGCTTCGCGGAACGGGCCGTAGAGCGCCGAAGCGAACTTGGTGGAATAGGCCATGATCGGCGTCTGGGTGAAACCGGCGGCGTCCAGGGCGCGGCGGATGGCCTGGACCTGACCGTCCATGGCCGCCGACGGCGCGATCACGTCGGCGCCGGCACGGGCCGCGGCCACCGCCTGCTTGCCGAGGTTGATCAGGGTCTGGTCATTGTCCACTTCATGGCCGTGCATCACGCCACAGTGGCCGTGCTCGGTGTATTCGCAGAAGCAGGTGTCGGACATCACGATCATCTCCGGCACCGCGTCCTTGGCGATGCGCGACATGCGCGACACCAGGCCGTTTTCCTTCCAGGTATCGCTGCCATCGCAGTCCAGGTGGTGCGACACACCGAAAGTCATCACCGACTTGATCCCGGCGCGGGCGTAACGCTCGATCTCCCCGGCCAGCTTGGATTCGGGGATGCGCATCACCCCGGGCATGCTCTTGATCGGCACGAAATCGTCGATTTCCTCCTCGACGAAAATCGGCAGCACCAGGTCGTTGAGGGTGAATTCGGTTTCCTGGAACAGACTGCGCAGTTGTTCGGAGCGACGCAGGCGACGGGGACGGGCTTCTGGGAACTGGCTGGACATGATTTTTCCTAAGGCTGAGCGCGGGACAACACGAGCGATGGCGAAAAAAGGCTGAAAGCTTATGCCCAGAGCCGCCGTGGTACAAACCCGCACGGCTCAAGAGAGTCTTGCGAATCTGCTAACAATCAGCGCCAGGCCCGCTATTCATGGGCTTGGCGAAGGCCCGCGCAGGCCGGCCTGCGACCATCTGACGCAAGACAGAGGAGCAGCAACAAGCAACAAGCTTCGAGCGGCAAGCGGCAAGCGGCAAGCGGCAAGTGGCAAAAGCGCCGGGCTGGGCTTGCAGCTGGACACTTGCCGCGGCTTCACCCTGCGAGAAACTTGCCTTCAATACAGGTGACGGCAGAGCCGCCGATCCACACCTCATCGCCCACCTGCTCCACATCGATGGACCCAGCGCGGCCCATGCTCAGGCCCTGGCTGACCCGATAGCGCGACGGCGCCAGCCCGGCCCCCAGCAGCCACTGGGCGATCCCGGCATTGAGGCTGCCGGTGGCCGGGTCTTCGGGCATGCCATCACCGGCGATAAAGGCCCGCACCTCGAACTGCGCATCGGTGTCATCGTGCTCGGGGTCACAGGGCGCGATCACCCCTACGGCCAGACCGATCAGTGCCGGGTAGTCCGGTTGCAGATCCAGCACCTGCTGGCGCTCGCCGAGCATCACCGCCAGCCAGCCGGCGCCGTTGTCGACCCACTGCGCCTGGACGATATCCCCGGCTTTCAGGCCCAGGCCACGGCCTACCTGCTCCAGCACCTCGGGCTCCACCGGGCCGGACTTGAGCAGCGGCGGCGCGAGAAAGGCCAACTGATCGCCCTGACGACGAATGCGCACCAGACCGACTTCACACTCCTGAATGATCTCCTCGCCCCGGGGCACCCCACCGGCTTCGAGCCAGGCATGGCAACTGCCCAAGGTCGGGTGACCGGCGAAGGGCAGCTCTTGGGTGGTGGTGAAGATCCGCAAGCGATAGTCGGCCCGAGGGTCGCGGGGCTTTAGCAGGAAGGTGGTTTCGCTGAGGTTGGTCCAGGTGGCGAAAGCGGCCATGCGTTCGTCGCTGAGATCGTCGGCGTTGAACACCACGGCCAGGGGGTTGCCCTTGAGGGGGGTGGCGCTGAAGACGTCGATTTGCTTGAAGTTCAGGGCGGGCATTTAGAGGGAGCCTGGGGTCGGTGGGGGGCTGGGGGTGAAGTGTACATATTCGTTGCTGCGGGTGTGGCGGTTGGTGGTTTCGCTCTTACAGCGGTGGGTTGGGTACATATCCGGTGCGGCGGTCAGGGCTACTTGGGGTTTCGCTCTTACAGCGAGTGGGAGGGGGTACATATCCATTCCTGCGGGGGCGGCCGCTGGCGGTTTCGCTCTTACAGCGGGGGTTGGGTACATATCCGTTCCTGCGGGGGCGGCCGCTGGCGATTTCGCTCTTACAGCGGGGGTTGGGTACATATCCGTTCCTGCGGGGGCGGCCGCTGGCGATTTCGCTCTTACAGCGGGGGTTGGGTACATATCCGTTCCTGCGGGGGCGGCCGCTGGCGATTTCGCTCTTACAGCGGGGGTTGGGTACATATCCGTTCCTGCGGGGGCGGCCGCTGGCGGTTTCGCTCTTACAGCGAGTCACTTTGAAAAGCCCAAAGTAACCAAAGGCTCCTGCCCCTCCACTCGGTGCCTCGCCTAGGCTCGGCATGCCCGAACTCCGGCATTGATCCGTGGGCCGCCGCCACCGGCCATCCATGGCCGGGTGGCGGCTAACCCGGCATCCCTGCCGGGTTACCCACGGATCAATGCCTGCGTTCGGCCATCGTGGTTAACGGGGCGTTCAGATCAAGATCAAAAGCCAGAGCAAGATCAACATCTGACGGCGGCCTGCCGGCCGGCCTGTTTCATCGCCGTTCGCGTTACATGTAGCCGCTGCCGAAGGCTGCGACCGCTCTGGGCGGCATTCCGTCGCAGGAGACGCTAAACCTGCCTCCCCGATATTCCTGACCTATCGCGCCGCCTGGTTTTGCGAGCGCGAGCGCTCGTTCGCAGCCTTCGGCAGCGGCTACAAGGAGCCGGCCTGCGCACCTTGGTTTTGGCTTTTGATCTTGATCTTGATCTTGATCTTCCGGCCCCTTCCCAGCCGGCCGAGCGCAGGCGTTGCGTAGGGGGCAGCTCGGCATGGATGCCGAGCTAGCCGCCACCCGGCCATGGATGGCCGGTTGGCGGCGGCCCCCCGGAGCAATGCCGAAGCGAGGGAACCCCGAGCCCTAGCGAGGGGCCCATGGAGGGGCAAGCGTTTTTGGTTCCTTTTTAGGCGTTTGTAAAAAGGGACTCGCCGTAAGGGCGAAACCCTAAGTAGCCGTGACCGCAGCAATGGATATGTACCCCGTCCCACTCGCTACAAGAGCAAACCCCTAAGTAGCCACACCCGCAACACCGAAGATGCCCCCCCTTCGCCCCACCCTAAAAAAACACCTCAAACCACCTTGGGAATCTCCAACCCACGAATCACCGCCGGCCGCGCCACAAACTTGGCCAGCACCCGCTGCACCTGCGGGAAGCTATCAATCCCCACCAACCCGCCCGCCTCATAAAACCCGACCAGATTCCGAATCCACGGAAAAGTCGCAATATCGGCAATGGTGTAGCGCTCGCCCATGATCCACTCGCGCCCCTCCAGGTGCTTGTCCAACACCCCCAGCAACCGCTTGGCCTCGTTCACATAACGCTCCAGCGGCCGCTTGTCCTCGTAGTCCTTGCCGGCGAATTTGTGGAAGAACCCCACCTGCCCGAACATCGGCCCGATGCCGCCCATCTGGAACATCAGCCACTGGATGGTTTCATAACGCGCCGCCGACTCCTGGGCCAGCAACTGCCCGCTCTTGTCCGCCAGGTAAATCAGGATCGCCCCCGATTCGAACAATGCCAAAGGCTGGTCGCCAGGACCATGGGGATCGAGAATCGCCGGGATCTTGTTGTTCGGGCTGACGCTGAGGAACTCCGGGGTCATCTGGTCCTGGGTCTCGAAGCTGACCCGGTGCGCTTCATAAGGCAGGCCGATCTCTTCGAGCATGATCGAAACCTTGACCCCGTTAGGGGTCGGCAGGGAGTACAGCTGAATCCATTCGGGAAACTGCGCAGGCCATTTCTGGGTAACGGCAAAAGCGGAAAGATCGGTCATGACAGGCTTCCAATGACAGTCAAAGGGGGGCGCCACACGAGGCAACGGTCGGCGATTATCCGCCGGGTTTTCTTAAATCGGCAACATACCGCGGTTAGTCTGGCGCCTCATCGAACCAAACGCCGTCCAGGGACTCAGAAGCACTGCCTTCACCGGCCGTGATGACAGGGAACACACAGGTTTGTCAGCCTCCACCCCTTGCGCTGAAGAATCCCGCCATGCCCCTGCTCCGCCGCTTCAAGAACCGCGCCTACCTGCTGCTACCGGCCTTGCTGCTGGGCAGCGCCCTGTGCCTGTCGCTGGAGTCCAGCGTCAGCCGCGCGCAACCGGTGGACGGCACTCAGACCCTGGTGTTCCTGCGCCACGCGGAAAAGCCCGCCGGCGGCCTCGGCCAGCTCAACTGCCAGGGCCTGAACCGGGCCCTCGACCTGGCCTCGTTGCTGCCGGAAAAATTCGGCAAGGCGCAGTACGTGTTCGCCGCCAACCCGACGCGCAACGTCGAGGAAGGCGAGCTGGACAACTCCTACAGCTACATCCGCCCCTTGATGACCATCAGCCCCAGCGCCATCAAGCTCGGCCTGCCGGTGAACATCGATTTTGCCGCCAACGACACCAGCGACCTGGCGGACGAGCTGCTGCACAACCGCTACCACAACGCGATCATCTACACCGCCTGGTCCCACGGTTACCTGCCGGAGCTGATCAACAAGGTCGCCGAAGAGGCCGTGGGCCAGAAGCGCCCGATCACCGAGGACTGGGCCTCCAGCGACTTCGACTCGCTGTACGTGCTGACCCTGACCTGGCGCAACGGCAAGGCCAGCCTGCACAGTCAGAGCTACAAGCAGGGCCTGGACGGCGGCGAGCAGGATTGCCCAAGCTGATGGTTCCGGACTACAGGCGCCCTCCGCCCCTGTAGCCGCTGCCGCAGGCTGCGAACGGCTCCGCAGGAGACGCCACGATCTTTAGGTTGCTGCGCGTTCGGCGGGAGATCGCCAAGCAAGGTCCTGCGGCCCTTTGCGCAGCCTCGCTGACGCTCGGCAGCGGCTACAGTCCAATGCCGGACGAGATCGGTTCGCGGCGCACCGGCGCCAGCGGCTACAATTCGCGCTTATTGTCTCTGTGCGGAAACCCCTTCATGTCCAACCTCGCCTCCACCCAGCCCGCTCGCGGCTGGGCGTTCTGGTGCAAACCCCTGCTGTTCCTGCTCGTGGCCGCCATCGGCCTGTATTACGTGAAGTGGTCGCCCTACTACCTCAAGGCCTTTGTCGCCGCCGACAGCCACAGCATCGGCGCGTCGATCCTCAACGATCAGCAAAGCTCGCCCTGGAGCGCCGCCCTGGCCTATTCCCAGGTGTACTTCCTGGCCATCTGGAAAGCCGCGGTGCTGGCGGTGATCTTGGGTTCCCTGCTGCAGGTGCTGATTCCCCGGGACTGGCTGCTGCGCCTGTTCGGCCGCGCCGGTTTCGGCTCGACCCTGCGCGGTGGGCTGTTCGCCTTGCCGGGCATGATGTGTTCCTGCTGCGCCGCCCCAGTGGCTGCCGGCCTGCGGCGGCAGAAGGTCTCGGTGGGTGCGGCCCTGGCGTTCTGGATCGCCAACCCGGTGCTCAACCCGGCGACCCTGGTGTTCATGGGCTTTGTCCTGGGCTGGGGCTTTTCCGCCCTGCGCCTGGTGGCGGGCATTGTCCTGGTGCTGGGCGTGTCCCTGGTGGCGCAGCGGGTCGCCGGCCCCGAGCAACTGCCGGAAGCCGCGGTGGATGCGGTGGTGGAAGCCAGCACGGTGAACGACCAGCCGTTCCTCAGCCGCTGGGGCAAGACCCTGTGGCAACTGTTCTGGAGCACCATTCCAATCTACGTGCTGGCAGTACTGGTGCTGGGCGCGGCGCGGGTCTGGCTGTTCCCGCACATTGACGGCGCCATGGGCGACAGCCTGTGGTGGCTGGTGCCCCTGGCGATTGCCGGCACCCTGTTCGTGATCCCTACGGCGGCAGAGATTCCCATCGTCCAGACCATGATGACCCTGGGCCTGGGCACCGGGCCGGCGGTGGCGCTGCTGATGACCCTGCCAAGCATCAGCCTGCCGTCGCTGCTGATGCTGCGCAAAGACTTCGATGCCCGGGTGCTGGTGACCGTGGCCGTGCTGACCATGCTGGTGGGGATTGTCTGCGGCTTGATTGGTGCGGCGTTGTTGTAAGGCTCTGGTTGTCGCTGCCGCCGATTCGGGTCAGGCTCGAATAGGCAGCGACACGTCGGCTCTTGGCATCGGCATCGACTCGATCGCGCGCGATGTGCAACCTGCGCAAAGCGCGCCCCGGTCATGAGCTAAAGAGCGAGATGCTTCGCCACGTCATCGAACAACGCAGACCCGGAGGCCTCGATACCGTGAACAACCTGCTGCAACACAAGGGCTATTACGGCTCTATTGAAGTCAGCCCCGAGGATCACTGCCTCTTTGGCAGGCTCCAGTTCATCAAAGCCCTGGTGAGCTATGAAGGGCAAACCCTGGCTGAGCTGGAGGTCGCGTTCAAAGAGGCGGTCGATGACTATTTGAGCACCTGCAAACACTCGGCTGTCCCCGCTCAACTCCGTTGAGCACAGGTTTCCAATCGAAGCACCACCCCTCCGCCACAGCATCGTCTTGAAACACATTGATCAGGGAATGCCGCTCCCGAAACCAGAGTTTTCGCTTTGTTTTGTAAGGCTTGTCCGAGAGAATCGCCAACGCCTTTGAGCGGCTTGTGCCCTGGGTGTTCGTCAGGCAGTCTCCCCCGGTCGCTGCACCATCAGCGACTCGGATGTGGAAGTCCGGACATGAAGAACGTGCAACTTGCCTCAATGGGAACACCTGTATTTTTCAATATGGGTGACCTCGCTCTATGGCGGCTGTACGTGGGGCACTCTCGGGTGCGCCGGATCCTTCAGTCCCGGTCTTCCACACCTGCGTACAGCTGCCACCCTCTCATGTGGAAGTGAGTTCCGGCAGTTCTTGAACGACTGGAGGACCCAACTCATGAAAAAGCTCGTCCCCGATCCACCCCGCCCGCTACGCGATCCCGAGCTGGATCGCGCCAACGCCAACCTGCTCGCCGCTCTGAAACCGACCCAGGCACGCCCGTTCGGCCTGCGCGATGCCCAGGGCAATGCCCTGTTCAGCGTGCAAGCCGGGGTCAACGCCGAACAGGCCTTGAGGCACGTCGCCCTGCTGCTCAAGTGCGCCGAGGAGGTGTCCGATGAAATCACCGAGCGCGCCAGCGGTATCGAGCGTGGCCTGATCTGGTCCATGGTGCATTCCGTGGAAATGGCCCGGGCCGTGGTCGAGGCCTTGCTCGACCGTCCACGCCCTGCCGGCTGACGCCCGCGAACACCGCGCGCTCGGGGGCTGCGAGCGCGCGGGTTATTGAGCGCTAGCGCGATGGCGACTGGCGCTGGCGCAGGTAATCGAGCACCGCGCCGTGCTCGCCCATGAACTCGATCCGCGCGCCCTTGCTCTCGCGTTGGTAGGCGTACATCGGATCGTAGTATTCGCCGAGCAAGCCTTCGATCCAGGCCCGGTGCAGCTCCACATCGCCGCTGCGGGCCTGTTCCGCCAGCGCCGCTTCCATCAGCAGGAACAGGCGCTGGTGACGCTCGCCCCCCAGGCGTTTGTGGATCTTGTTCAGGCTCTCCAGCAGGCGTTCGGCAAACAGGGCAAACCCTTCCTCGCCATGCACGGCCACGAACTCGGCGCTGAGGTTGACCACGTAATCGTCAAGGATGCGCTGTACCCGGCTGTCGAGGCGGTCTTCCAGCCAGACCATGGGCAGGCCCTGCATGCTCTGGTACAGCGGCAGCGGCAAGGCGCAGCTGCCGATCATGCGGTTCTCGTCTTCCAGGACAAAGCTCTGCACGCCGCGCTCACGCTTTTTCAGCAGGTCCACCGCCAGGCGGTTTTCGAAGTCGATGTTGCTCGGCTGCCCGGTGGCGCGGCGGCCGAAGCTGGAGCCGCGGTGGTTGGCGTGGCCTTCCAGGTCCAGGGCGTTGTCCAACTGGCCCAGCACTTCGGTCTTGCCGGTGCCGGTCATGCCCCCCAACAGGACAAAATCGCACTGCTGCAGGGCCTGCTCGGTGGTGTCCAGAAGGAAGGTCCGCATGGCCTTGTAGCCGCCGCCAACCCGCGGGTAGTCAATGCCCGCTTCCTTGAGCCACTGCTGGACGATCTGCGAGCGCAGGCCGCCACGGAAGCAGTACAGCAGGCCATTGGGGTGAGCCCGGGCGAAATCGGCCCAGGCCTGGACGCGCTGTTGCTTGATGTCGCCGGACACCAGCTGATGACCCAGGACAATCGCCGCCTGCTGGCCCTGCTGCTTGTAGCAGGTGCCGACCCGCTGGCGTTCCTGGTCGGTCATCAGCGGCAGGTTGAGCACCCCGGGAAAGGCGCCCTTGGTGAATTCGATCGGCGCCCGGGTGTCCATCATCGGCCGGTCGTTGAGGAAGATCTCGCGGTAGTCGGTGCAGTCCAGAGGCATCAGAACACCTCGACCGCGTGGCTCTGTCGCTCCACCAGTTCACCGATGGGCGCCAGTTCCAGGCCCAGCTCCGCCGCCAGGGCGAGGAACTCGGCATTGCCTTCAGGCGTAACCGCCACCAGCAGCCCGCCGCTGGTCTGCGGGTCGCAGAGCACCCGTTTGTGCAGCTCCTGGACCCGGCCGATCTTCTCGGCGTAGCTGCTGTAGTTGCGCAAGGTGCCGCCGGGCACGCAGCCCTGATCCAGGTAGTACTCAACCCCGGGCAGGCGCGGTACGCGGTCGTAGTGAATCTGTGCGGTGAGGCCGCTGCCATCGGCCATTTCCACCAGGTGCCCGAGCAGGCCGAAACCGGTGACGTCGGTCATCGCGGTCACCCCTTCGAACTTGCCGAAACGGCTGCCGGGCTTGTTCAGGGTGCACATCCAGTCGCGGGCCAGACCGATGTCGGCGTCGCGCAGCTTGCCCTTTTTCTCGGCGGTGGTGAGCACGCCGATCCCCAGGGGCTTGGTCAGGTACAGCAGGCAACCGGCGGTGGCGGTGTCGTTGCGTTTCATGAAGCGTTTTTCCACCAGCCCGGTCACCGCCAGGCCGAAGATCGGCTCCGGCGCGTCGATGGAATGGCCGCCCGCCAGGGGAATGCCCGCCGCGTCGCACACGGCGCGGCCGCCGCGGATCACTTCCCGGGCGATTTCAGGGGCCAGCACGTTCACCGGCCAACCGAGAATGGCGATGGCCATCAGCGGGTCGCCGCCCATGGCGTAGATATCGCTGATGGCGTTGGTGGCGGCGATGCGGCCGAAGTCGAAGGGGTCGTCGACGATGGGCATGAAAAAGTCGGTGGTGGAGACCACGCCGCGCTCTTCATCGATGGCGTAGACCGCCGCGTCATCGCGCGAAGCGTTGCCGACCCACAGCTTGGGGTCGAGGTTCTGCGCCCCGCTGCCGGCCAGGATCACCTCCAGTACCTGGGGGGAAATCTTGCAGCCGCAGCCGGCTCCGTGGCTGTACTGGGTCAGGCGAATCGGCTCGCTCATGGGGCACCTCGTCAAGTTCGGGACGCAGGATTCTAGCAGAGGGGGTCAGGCCCCGGGCCGGGGCGTGCCCTGGTGGAACAGCATCTGCCAGCGCCCTTCGCGGCAGCGCCACAGCGAACTGCGCCAGGCGCTGCCGGCCGCGCGCCCGCCGGCTGCGGCGTTATGGCACAGGTAGGTGACCTGGGCCAGATCGGCCGCCAGAAGCTGCAACGAGAACTCGCTGATCCGGCGCTCGATAAACACTTGCTGCGGCAGGCTTTCCAGCACCTGTGCCTTGTCCCAACGCCCGCCACTGGCGCCGAACTCGAGAAAGTCGTCGGCCAGCAAGTCGTCCAGCAACTGGCGATCGGCACGCACTTCGGCCTGCTGCAGGCGGGTTTCCAATTCCAGCAAGAGTTGATGCAACGCCATGGTCGAGCTCCGCAGAAAATCCAGCCCCGGACTTTAACAGTGCCCCGCTTTCGCGCCCACCGCCCCCTGCCCGGGCATTTTTTGACCCCAGAGCCAGCTTCCGAGGCGTTTCCAATTGTTTTTCAACCGCCTATTTCAAGTTGGTACGCCATGTGCAAACGTTTGCGAGTTGCAAATTTGTGGGTGTTCGCCACCGCCACGCGCGCGAACGGACATCAGGGACTTCACACCGCACGAACAGGGACTTTCCATGCACAACCGCTTCCCCCGTCATGGCCAATGGGCTGTTTCCCTCGGGCTGGCCGGCGTTACGGGTCTACTCAGTCACGCCACGCTGGCCCAATCCCCCGCGCCGGACGCGTCAGCCCAGGGCGAAAGCCTGAGCGCCGATGTGCAATCCGCGAAACAGGGCGCCTACCTTTCCGACTGGTACAACCAGGACCTGATGCTGATCGGCAGCAAGGACATCAGCTTCGGCCCGCGCCCGGCGGACGACATCTACCTGGAGTACGAATACTTCGGGCGCAAGGGCCCCTTCGAGCTGTACGGCTACATCGACCTGCCGAAGATCCTCGACATCGGCAACAGCCACGACAAAGGCATCTGGGACCACGGCTCGCCGCTGTTCATGGAGCACGAACCGCGGATCTCCATCGATTACCTGGCCGGTCGCAGCCTGGCCATCGGTCCGATCAAGGAGTGGTATGTGGCCTTCGACTGGATCTACGACCACGGCAGCCGCACCGCCAACCGCGCCAACACCCTGTACAGCGGACTGGGCACCGACATCGACACCCATTCGCGGGTCAACCTCTCGGCCAACTTCTATGGCCGCTACCAGTGGGAAAACTACGGCGCCAGCAACGAGTATTCCTGGGACGGCTACCGCGCCCAGCTCAAATACATCGTGCCCATCGACAGCTACAGCAACGGCGCCTCGCTGACCTACATCGGTTTCACCAATTTCGATTTCGGCTCCGACCTGCACAAGGACAACCCGGCGCGCACCGCCAATGCCACGGTGGCCACCAACGTGCTGCTGTACGCCTTCACTCACCTGCGCTTCACCCTGGTGGGCCGCTACTTCCACAACGGCGGCAACTGGGAGGATGGCAGCGTGCTGAATTTCGGCGACGGCGAGTTCCGTGCCCGCTCCAATGGCTGGGGCTATTACGCCGGGGTCGGCTATCAGTTCTAGAGCAATGGCAAGCTTCGAGCGGCAAACGGCAAGACAAGAACGGTTGCGATGAGTTGCAACCTGGACCAGGCAGGATAAGCGCCGGTTAACGGCAGTCATGGAGGTTGTATGCGTGGGATTACAAAGGTTTCGTGGGTATTGGGACTGGGGGCTGTGCTGGCAGGCGGCGCCTGGGCCAATGAGGCGCCGATCAAGCCCAAGGTGGTGCTGATCAGCATGTTCGCGCCGGAAGCGCAGCACTGGATCGAGCGCCTGGAGCTCAAGCGCGAGATTCGCGTGCCGGGGCTGGCGGCGGAGTATCCGAGCATTCGCTGCAATGACCGGGACGTGTGCCTGTTGACCACCGGCATGGGCCAGACCAATGCCGCGGCGTCGACCCTGGCCCTGGCCCTGTCGCCGAAGTTCGACCTGCGCAAAAGCTATTTCCTGATTGCCGGGATCGCCGGCATCAGCCCGCACCACGGCACCCTCGGCACCGCCGCCTGGGCGCATTACCTGGTGGAGTTCGGCACCCAGTGGGAAATCGACTCCCGGGATGCGCCCAAGGACTGGCCCACCGGCTACCTGGGGATCAACACCAAGGGGCCGAACGAAAAACCGCCCCTGGACTACAAGACCGAAGTCTTCGAGCTCAACCCCAAGCTCCAGGCCAAGGCCTTCGCCCTGAGCCAGCGGGTGACCTTGAGCGAGAGCCAGGAATCGGCGGCCTGGCGCCTGAAATACCCCAAGGCCCCGGCCAACCAGCCGCCGGTGGTGACCCGCTGCGACACCCTGGCGGGCAACACCTGGTTCTCCGGCACTCGCCTGAGCGAACGGGCCGAAGTCTGGACCCGCCTGCTGACCGACAACAAAGGCACCTACTGCACCACCCAGCAGGAAGACAACTCCACCTACGAAGCCTTGCTGCGGGCCAGCCGCGAGGGTCTGGTGGACATCCAGCGCCTGGCGGTGCTGCGCGCCGGTTCCGATTTCGACCGCCCGGCGCCGGGGGCCAGTGAAGTGGACAACCTGCTCAAGTACGCCGACCAGGGCGGCTTTGTCCCGGCCCTGGAGAACCTCTACCGGGCCGGCAATCCGCTGGTGCAGGACATTCTCAACAACTGGTCGACCTGGGAAACAGGCGTCCCCGACGCCTGATCCGTGGCAACCCGCAGGAGCCGGCGTGCCGACGAAGGCGCGCTCAGGGCCATGACCGTTGGCGCCAGAGTCGGCCAATCAAAGTGAATTTTTGCGCCTGCGGGGGATCACTCAAGGATCACAGGGAGGAACAGAGGCTTTATGAACAACGCAAAACTCTTCGTCATCGAATACACCCTTCACGGCGCTCCCAAGTCCTTCATCATCCGCCAGGAAAAGATGGACAACGCCGAGGCCTGGCACTGGGCAAGCTGTGATGCGGGAGTGGGCCGCATCGGCCGTTTCGGCCGGGAACGGGTGAAGAAGACCAGCAAGCCCATGGCGGAAAAGTTCGGTATCGAGAATGTCACCTGGCGGCCTTCGGTCTAGGCCCGCCGCAAACGGGTGGAGCCGCAGCCCCACCCGTTTGCGCTCTTCAGCCGTGGGCGCCTTGGGCGCATTTGCACCCTTGGGTGGAAGCACAAGGCTCACCATGAGCGTGATGATCGGCGCAAGCCTGACAGCAGTAGTGCTTGCCGTGACGGACAATCGCATGGGGCCCCAGCTTGCAGGTGCAGGCCGGACAGGCGCAGGTTTCATTGGACATGGCAGGGTTCCTTTTTATCAGTCTTTCAGGGGACTCGATCACCGCGCCACCTCAGACAATGGCAGCCACTGCACGGTACGAGCCCTCCAAAGACTAGGCCAACCCAGCCCCCCCGCCACGCCAACAGCGACTAAAGTGATTCGGCCAGCGCCCGCATGGACCGATGGCCACCCCGGCCCGGCCAGCCAATGATGCAGGCCGTGGTCATGCTGTCTCGACCTGACAAGAACAACCCAAGGTCATTCGCCGCCCATGACGATTCTCTATGACGAAACCCTCGACGGCGCCCTGCCCGACGTCGACCAACAGGCCCTGATCCGGGCCTTGCGCAGCCAATTGCCGGACCTGGAACTGCTGGACCAGGAGCCGCAGCTCAAGCCCTACGAATGCGACGGCCTCAGTGCCTATCGCACCACACCGATGCTGGTGGCCCTGCCGCGGCATCTGCACGAGGTCCAGCGCTTGCTGCAGATCTGCCATGAGCACCGGGTGCCAGTGGTCCCCCGAGGGGCCGGTACGGGTTTGTCCGGAGGCGCCCTGCCCCTGGAAAAAGGCCTGCTGCTGGTGATGGCGCGCTTCAAGGACATCCTGCAGATCGACCCGGCCGCCCGCTGCGCAAGGCTCCAGCCGGGGGTGCGCAACCTGGCGATTTCCCAGGCGGCGGCGCCTTTTGGCCTGTACTACGCCCCCGATCCTTCATCACAGATCGCTTGCTCCATCGGCGGCAACGTCGCGGAAAACGCCGGGGGCGTGCATTGCCTGAAATACGGCCTGACCGTGCACAACCTGCTGCAGGTGCAGATGCTCAGCGTCGACGGCCAAGCCATGACCCTGGGCAGTCAGGCCCTGGACGCGCCGGGGTTCGACCTGCTGGCGCTGGTCACCGGCTCCGAGGGCCTGTTGGGGGTAATCACCGAGGTCACGGTCAAGCTGCTGCCCAAGCCGCCGATCGCCAAGGTGCTGCTGGCGGCCTTCGATTCGGTGGAAGCCGCCGGCCGCGCCGTGGCCGAGATCATTGCCGCGGGGATCATCCCCGGCGGCCTGGAGATGATGGACAACCTGGCGATCCGCGCCGCCGAGGACTTCATCCACGCCGGCTACCCGGTGGACGCCGAAGCCATCCTGCTGTGCGAACTGGACGGGGTTGAGGCTGATGTGCATGACGACTGCGAGCGGGTGCGCCAGGTGCTGGAACGCGCCGGCGCCAGGGAGGTGCGACTGGCCCGGGACGAAGCCGAGCGCGTGCGCTTCTGGGCCGGGCGCAAGAACGCCTTTCCAGCGGTGGGCCGTTTGTCCCCGGACTACTACTGCATGGACGGCACCATTCCCCGGCGCCAGCTGCCGGGGGTGTTACGGGGCATTGCTCGTCTCGCCGCCGAGCATCAACTGCGGGTGGCCAACGTGTTCCATGCCGGGGACGGCAACATGCACCCGCTGATCCTGTTCGATGCCAACCGGCCGGGCGAGCTGCAGCGGGCCGAGGCCCTGGGCGGCAAGATCCTCGAACTGTGCGTGGCGGTGGGCGGCAGCATCACCGGCGAACACGGCGTGGGCCGGGAGAAAATCAACCAGATGTGCGCCCAGTTCAACGCCCACGAGCTGGCGCTGTTCCATGGGGTCAAGGCCGCCTTCGATCCCGGCGGCCTGCTCAACCCCGGCAAGAACATCCCGACCCTGCAACGCTGCGCTGAATTCGGCGCCATGCATATCCATCATGGGCAACTGCCCTTCCCCGAACTGGAGCGCTTCTGATGACGGCGCCTCCCGACGGCGATGCCAGCGCCGCGCTGCTGGAACAGGTCCGCAATGCCTTGCAGGACAGCACCCCGCTGCGCATCCAGGGCTCCAACAGCAAAGCCTTTCTCGGCCGCGAGTGCGCTGGGGAAATACTCGATACCCGCAGCCATCGCGGCATCGTCAGCTACGACCCCACGGAGCTGGTGATCAGCGCCCGGGCCGGCACCCCGCTCAGTGAGTTGCACGCCGCCCTGGAGGCCGCCGGGCAGATGCTGCCCTGCGAGCCGCCATCGTTCGGCGCTGGGGCCACCCTGGGCGGCATGCTCGCCAGCGGCCTGTCCGGACCGCGTCGACCCTGGGCCGGCGCGGTACGGGATTTCGTCCTCGGCACCCGGATCATCAGCGGCAGCGGCCAGCACCTGCGCTTTGGTGGCGAGGTGATGAAGAACGTCGCCGGTTACGACCTGTCGCGGCTGATGGCCGGCAGCTACGGCTGCCTGGGGCTGATCACCGAAGTCTCGCTGAAGGTCCTGCCCAAGCCCCGGCAATGCCTGAGCCTGAGCCTGGAAATGGACCGCCGGCGCGCCCTCGCGCAACTGGCCGAATGGGGCCAACAGCCCTTGCCGATCAGCGCCGCCTGCCACGACGGCGAGCGCCTGCACCTGCGCCTGGAAGGCGGCGAAGGCTCGGTGGCAGCGGCCCATGAGCGCCTGGGCGGCGAGCCTCTGGATTCGGGCTACTGGAGCCAGCTCAATGAACAGCAGCTGGACTTCTTCAACCCCGGCCTGCCGCTGTGGCGCCTGTCACTGCCACACAACACGCCGCTGCTGGCACTGCCCGGCGAACAACTGCTGGACTGGGGCGGCGCCCAGCGCTGGCTGAAAACCGCTGCACCAGCCAGCGAGATCCGCGCCGCCGTCAGCGCCGTTGGCGGCCACGCCAGCTGCTACAGCCACGGCCTGCAGGACAGCCCGTTCCAGCCCCTGGCGCCGACCCTGCTGCATTACCACCAGCGGCTCAAGGCGCAGCTGGACCCGCAAGGGATCTTCAACCCCGGCCGACTCTACGCGGAGCTCTAGACCATGCAGACCACCCTCAGCCCCGAGGCCCGGCAACTGCCCCGGGCCGCCGAAGCCGAGCGCATCCTGCGCAGCTGCGTGCACTGCGGTTTCTGCAACGCCACCTGCCCCACCTACCAGTTGCTGGGCGACGAACTGGATGGCCCCCGCGGGCGCATCTACCTGATCAAGCAGGTGCTCGAAGGCGCCACCGCCACCGCACAGGTCCAGCAACACCTGGACCGCTGCCTGACGTGCCGCAACTGCGAAACCACCTGCCCGTCCGGGGTCGATTATCACCACCTGCTGGACATCGGCCGCGCCGTGGTGGATGCCGCCCTGCCCCGGCCCGCCGGCCAGCAACTGCTGCGCCGCGGGCTGCGAGCGCTGAGTGCCAACCCGCAGCTGTTCAAGGCCCTGATCCAGGGCGGCAGCCGCCTGCGTCCGCTGCTGCCCCAGGCGCTGCAGGACAAGCTGCCGCGCCAGTTGCCCAGCGCCAAGCCGCGTCCGCCCCTGCGCCATGCACGGCGCGTGCTGTTGCTCGAAGGCTGCGTGCAACCGGGGCTGTCGCCCAATACCAATGCCGCGGCGGCGCGAGTCCTCGATCGCCTGGGCATCAGCGTGCAGCCGGTCGCCGAGGCCGGCTGCTGCGGCGCCGTGGACTATCACCTGGACGCCCAGGAAGCCGGCCTGCAGCGCGCCCGACGCAACATCGACGCCTGGTGGCCGCACCTGCAACAGGGCGCCGAGGCGATCATCCAGACCGCCAGCGGCTGCGGCGCCTTCATCAAGGATTACCAGCACCTGCTGGCCCATGACCCGGCCTACCGCGACAAGGCCCGGCAGGTCAGCACCCTGGCCCGGGACCTGGTGGAAGTGTTGCGCGCCGAACCCCTGGAGCAGCTCGGCGCCCACAGCGAACAGCGTCTGGCCTTCCACTGCCCCTGTACCCTGCAGCACGCGCAAAAGCTCGGCGGCGCCGTGGAAAGCCTGCTGCAGCGCCTGGGCTTCAACCTCACTGCCGTGCCCGACAGCCACCTGTGCTGCGGCTCGGCGGGCACCTATTCACTGACCCAGCCGGTGCTGGCGCGGCAACTGCGGGACGACAAACTGCGGGCCCTGGAAAGCGGCCAGCCGGAGTTGATCGTCACCGCCAACATCGGCTGCCAGACCCACCTCGATGGCGCCGGCCGCACCCCGGTCCGCCACTAGATCGAGGTGCTGGAAGACGCGCTGAGCTGAGCTAAGCGACAAGCTCCGAGCTGGAAGCTGGAAGCTGGAAACTTGTGGCGTGTGGCGTGTGGCGAGTGGCGTGTGGCCTGCGGCCTGCCACTTGCAGCTCAGGGCCGTGCCTTGCTGCGGTACATGAACAACAGCGCCAGGGCCAGGCACAGCAGCGCCAGCAGGCGGTTGGACGACAGCTCGATGGCCGGGTTGCCGAACCAGCCGAAGTTGTCGATCAGCATGCCCATGGCCAGTTGTCCGAGGATCACCGCCACCGTGGCCACCGCGGTGCCGACCCGAGGCACCGCGCCGACCATCACCAGCATGTAGACCACGCCAAACAGCGCGCCAGTGAGTTGCCATTTCGGCGCCTGCAACAGGCTCATGGCCTGAGGGGGCTGGAAAAACACTATCAGCAGCCCGGTGATCAGGGCACCCACGGCAAAGGTCAGCAGGCTGCTGCGCAACACCCCCACGCTTTCACCCAGGCGGCCGTTGATCGCCGCTTGCACACTGAGCACCGCACCCGCAGCCACCACCAGGACCAGCAAAAGAATCAGGTTCATGTTCAACCTCGGGCGATCAGGATCAGGGCCACGACAATCAGCACCAGGGCCAGCCAGCGTTCGCCATTGACCGGCTTGCGGGCGCTGCCGAACCAGCCGAAATGGTCGATCAGCACGCTCTTGCCCACCTGCCCGGAGAGGATCGCGATCATGGTCATGGCAATGCCGATATGGGGCGTGGCCAGGGTCAGCACCACCACGTAGATCGGTCCCAGCACCCCGCCGAGCAATTGCCAGCGCGGCAGTTGGCTGAAGGCCGGCCCCGGCTGCGGACCGCTGAACAACAGCAGCAGAAACAGCAATGCCGTGCCCACGCCGAAGATGCTCAAGGTCGCCCACAAATGCCCGACCTGGGCGCCCAGCGGGCCGAGCAAGCCGGCCTCCACCGACAGGCCCATGCCCGCCAGAATCACCAGGGGCAACAACATCAAGCGCTGCCAGCCAGCGCGGGGTTCAACCTGGGCCGCCGGAGTCGGCAGCACTGGATCTAACACATTGGAGGACATACAACACCTGCTTGGGGATCAAGGAATGGCGGGCATTATCGATTGCGCCCTCTTTGCGATAAATGGGAGCATGCCGACAACACCTTTGCGTAAAACGCACAGCAAGGATTTCCTATGCAAGGCTTCAACGACCTGGGCTTCAAGGCCCTGCGCCTGTTCATCGCGGTGCTCGACCAGGGCAGTTTTTCCGCCGTGGCACGCCGCGAGGGGCTGGCGCCTTCGTCCATCTCGCGGCAGATCCAGCTCATGGAACAGGCCCTGGGCCAGCAGTTGCTTTATCGCCACACCCGCGCCGTCAGCCCCACCGAGGCCGGGCGCTTGCTGGGCCACCATGCGCGGCGGGTGCTGGCGCAATGGGAAGAAGCCGAACAGGCGCTGCAGGAACAGCAGGACGAACCGGCCGGGCTGGTGCGGATCAATGCCCCAGTGGTGTTTGGCCAGCGACACCTGGCGCCCTGGCTGGGCGAGCTACTGGGCCGCCACCCCAAACTGCAACTGGACATCCAGCAGACCGACAACTACATCGATCCTTTGCAGGACGGCACCGACCTGCTGTTTCGCATCGGCACCCTGGAAGATTCCTCGATGCAGGCACGCCTGCTGGCCCCGCAGCGCTACCGGGTGGCGGCCAGCCCCGCCTATCTGGAACGCCATGGCACGCCACAGCACCCGCAGCAGTTGCAGCAGCACCAGTGCCTCGCCTACAAGGGCGAAACCGGCCAGCAGCGCTGGTTCTTTCGCCGGGGCCGGGAAGACTGGACGCCCTACAGCGTCAAGGGCCCCCTGACCGGCAACCACGCCGACACCCTGACCCAGGCCGCCGAACAGGGCCTGGGGCTGGTGATGTTTCCTTCCTGGCTGATTGGCGAGGCCCTGCATCAAGGCCGCCTGGTGGCCTTGTTCGAAGACTTCGACGTGGCCACCAGCCTCGAGCCGCAGCAGATTGCCGCCCTTTGGCCCGGCAGCCGGCGCCTCTCACTGAAAGTGCGCACGGTGATCGACTTCTTCGTCGAGAAATTCGGCCCGGAGCCCTATTGGGATCGCCGCGCCCCCGCCCCGTAACCCTAGGAGCTGGCTTGCCAGCGAAAGCGCCGGCAAGCCCTGCACAAGACTCAGCGGCCCCTTCGCCGGCCAGCCGGCTCCTACAGGAAGAGTTGAGCGATCAGCCAGGCGTTGGCTGCGCTGATGACAGCAAACAGGCTCCAGGCCAGCCATCGCGTCGGCCAACGGTTGACGAATTCGCCCATCAGGCGCCGGTCGTTGGTCATGCGGATCAGCGGGTACAAGGCAAACGGCAGTTGCAGGCTCAGCACCACCTGGCTCAACACCAGCAGTTGGCCCACTGCGCCATCCCCCAGCAGCCAGACGCCAATGAACGCCGGGATCAGCGCCAGCCCGCGGGTGATCAGGCGCCGTTGCCAGCAGGGAATCCGCAGGTTCAGGTAACCCTCCATGATCACCTGCCCGGCAATGGTCCCGGTGAAGGTCGAGCTCTGCCCCGAGGCCAGCAGCGCCACGCCGAACAGCACGCTGGCCAGGGCTCCGCCCACCAGTGGGTCGAGCAGGTGGTAGGCATCCTGGATCTCCACCACGTCGCTGTGGCCGGTGTTGTGGAAGGCCGCGGCGGCGAGGATCAGGATCGCCGCGTTCACCAGCAGTGCCAGGGCCAGGGAGCCGATGGTGTCGATGCGCGCCAGCTTGATGGCGTCGGCACGACTGGCCCGGTCCTGGCCGATCAAGCGGGTCTGCACCACCGAGGTGTGCAGGTAGAGGTTGTGGGGCATCACCGTGGCGCCGAGGATGCCAATCGCCAGGTACAGCGGTGCGGCGTCGCTGATGGCCGAGAGCGACGGGGTGAAGCCCCGGGCCACGTCCGGCCAATAGGGTTTGATCAGCAGCAGTTCAATGAAGAAACACACGCCGATGGTCGCCACCAGCGCCAGCATGATCGCTTCCAGCCGGCGAAAACCGCGGTTCTGCAAGGCCAGCACCAGCAAGGTGTCGAAGGCGGTGATGACAATCCCGGTGCTCAGGGACACCCCCAGCAGCAGGTGGAACGCCAGGGCACATCCCAGCACTTCGGCCAGGTCGGTGGCGATGATCGACACCTCGGCCGCCAGCCACTGGGCCCGGGCCGAACGGCGGCTGTAGCGCTCCCGGCACAGTTGCGCCAGGTCGCGCCCGGTGGCGATACCCAGGCGTGAGCACAGACATTGCACCGCCATCCCCGCCAGGCTTGCCAGCAACACCACGAACAGCAGGTTGTAGCCATAGCGCGACCCCGCCTCGATGGCGGTGGCCCAGTTGCCCGGGTCCATGTAGCCGATGGAAATCAGCAACCCGGGGCCGGCAAAACGCAGCAGGCGCTTGAACAGCGAAGCGCTGGGATCGACGGACACGGAGCCCGCCACCTCCGGCGGACAAAAGGGGGCGGTGGCAACTTTCGGTAGGCTGAATTTCACGGGGATTTCCACGACGAATTGACGCAAGGGCTCAGCTTAGAGGTTTCAGCACAGCCACCCAAGCCTGATTTTTCACCCTGAAGGCGAGTATGCTGCTGCCACTCCAGACCCTTGCGACGCCTGCTGCAGGTATCGATTTCCCGCCCAAGGTGGCCCCGTGAACAGCGCTGCGACACCCCCCGAACCCGACACCCAGCCCCCCTTCCTGCAACCCGGCGACCGGGTGCTGCTGTTCGATGGGGTCTGCAAGCTGTGCAATGCCTCGGTGCGTTTCGTCATCCGCCACGACCGCCAGCGGCGTATCAAACTGGCATCGATGCAATCACCCCAGGGCCAGGCGCTGCTGAAATGGTTCGGCCAGCCCACCGAGCAGTTCGACAGCGTGCTGCTGATCGAGGACCAGGGGCTGTCACAACGCTCCGAGGCCTTTATCCGCCTGATGGCGCAACTGCCTGCCCCCTGGTGCTGGCTGCGCCTGTTGCGCTGGATTCCCCGGCCGCTGCGGGACTGGGGCTACGACCGTATCGCCGGCAACCGCTACCGCTGGTTCGGCCGGCATGACGTCTGCCTGCTGCCCAGCCCCGACCATCACGGGCGCTTTCTCGACGACCCGTCCTGAGTCCGGAGCCGGCCAGCGCGCCTCAGCCGGGCTGACGGCGGAAGAACAGGGTCACCTGCCCCAGCTCGAAACCGAACTTGGTCATGTAGGAACGATTGGCCAGGGTGTTTTCGTCCAACAGGTACATCCAGTCATCGAAATGCACCTGATAGGTGGTGCCGTCCACCGGCAGGTTGAGCACGTAACGCCAGCGCAGGGCATTGCCGGAGACTTCGCCCCGGGCCTCGCCGACCACGTCGTCGGCGGTCCCGCGCCACAGACCGGGCCCCGTCGGGACCAGGGTCCAGATCCGGGTCTGGCGGGTGCCATCGCTGTAGGTAAAGTCCTCATGCATGATGAACTTCTCGCCTTCGCTGCGGCTGTTGATCTGCACATGGAAGCGCTTGATCACCTCACCGGAGCGCTTCTGGAACAGGCCCCAGGCCTCGACCCGGCCACTGAAGAACTGCCGCAGTTCCAGCTCGGGCTTCTGGTCACGGTACTGCTTGACGTCGGTGTCGCTGCAAGCAACCAGGCCAAGGCACAGCACCAGCAAGTATTTCTTGAACATGGAACATCTCCTGTGCTGCGCCCGCTATCGGCCCAGCAGTTGTGCGCGCAACTGCGGATTGCGGGTGCGCGGGTCGAGCCAGATGGCAAAGAACGCTCGGGCGAAGGCCTCGTCGTCGACCACGTGCTGCAAGCGCTGGTCGACAAAGAACTGCACCCCGCGACCGGGCAGGAACACCCCGGTGATGCGCTGGCCCGGTTCGACATCGACGAAGGCGCGCTGCATCTGCGCCTGCCAATCCTTGAGTTGCTCCGGGCTGACTGCAGTGCCGGACAAACGCTGGATCTCATCCAGGCTGGTCTGCACCAGCTCGTCACGACGGATCGTGCGCCGATAAGTCAGCTCCAGGGCAAAGGGGCTGTCGGCCGTCAACGGCAAGGCCGTGCCCCAGAGCCGGGCGTTGTAGACCTTGAAGCCGAACCAGCTGAACTCACCGCTGCCCAGCAGCCGTGCATTGGGCAGCGACTCTTGCCAGCCGGCACTGGCGGTGGCGCTGAACAACACCAGCAGCCACAACAACCGCGCCGCGAGCACTCGCCGGATACTGTTCATTCAAGACCGCCTGGGCAACAGCTGGAGAAATTCCTGGCGGGTACTGGCGCAGTCGCGAAAGGCCCCGAGCATCACTGAGGTGTTCATCAGCGAGTTCTGCTTCTCGACCCCGCGCATCATCATGCACATGTGCCGTGCCTGGATGACCACCGCCACCCCGGCCGCCCCGGTCACTTCCTGGACCGCCTCGGCAATCTGCCGGGTCAGGTTTTCCTGGATCTGCAGGCGTCGCGCATACATGTCGACGATCCGCGCCACCTTGGACAGCCCCAGCACCTTGCCGGTGGGGATGTAAGCCACATGGGCCTGACCGATGAAGGGCAGCAGATGGTGCTCGCACAGGGAATACAGCTCGATGTCCTGAACCATCACCATCTCGTCGCTGGTGGAACTGAACAACGCGCCGTTGACCAACTCTTCGAGGCTGGTGTCGTAACCGTGACACAGATAACGCAAGGCCTTTGACGCTCGCTGCGGGGTATCGCGCAGGCCCTCGCGGGATGGATCTTCACCCAGCCCCTGAAGAATGCAGTGGAAATGCTCGGAGAGAGGATCGTACATGGCGCACAGGTTCCGCAAAGTGAATGAGGCGGGCAAATCCTTGCACGCGCCAAGGGGAAAAAGAGGGCCCCGAGGTGACCAACCACACAACTGGCCCAGCCCTGATTCCACCAGGGCTTGACCTCGGGAACCCCAAAGTGTGGAGAGTGACAGCCTGGACAGCTAAAACTGGCCAGTGATCACCTCATCTCACACTGAAAAACCTATACGAGAATTTCATTTTTGTACAACTTTTATCGATTAAAACCCGATAAAAGCCGTAAATACTTGTACAAAAAGTTCAAAAACCGATTCAGCCTCATTGTTTCGTACAAGAAAAACCCGCACCAGCCTGCTCTCTCCGGTGCTTCGCTTTTTGCCAGATACACGTGCCAGATACGCGTCAGATGCAGGGTTGGATGCTAGGGTGGCGCACCGTTCATCCACCGAGCCCCCCCATGCTGCTGTTGAAACTGCTGACAGTTCCCGGATTCCTGCTGTTGATTTCCCTGGCGAGCAAGCGCTGGGGGCCGAATGTTGCCGGCTGGCTTGCGGGTTTTCCCGTGGTGGTGGGGCCGATCCTGCTGTTTCTGGCCCTGGAGCAAGGTCCGGTGTTCGCCACCCACGCCGCAGTGGCTGCGCTCTCGGCATTGTTCGCCATGATCGCTTTCAGCGTTGCCTACACCCATGCCGCGCAGACCCTGGCCTGGCCTGGAGCCCTGAGCATCGCCACTCTGGTCTGGGTGCTGCTGGCCAGCGTGATCGCCCAGGTCCCGCCCTCCCTGGGGTTCTCGATTTTCTGTGCCGCCAGCGCCCTGTTGCTGGCGCCCCGGGTGTTTCCCCGGGTCAAGACTGTGCCCGCCCTGCCCGGCACCCAGTCGGACAAGCTGGTGTACCGCATGCTCGCCGGGGCCCTGCTGACCCTGGCAGTCACCTTGCTGGCCAGCACCGTTGGCGAACGCTGGAGCGGCATGCTCGCAGTCTTTCCGGTGCTCGGCAGCGTGCTGGCGGTGTTCTCCCACCAGAGTCACGGCGTGGCCTTCACCACTGTGCTGCTGCGCTCGCTGAGCACCGGCCTGTATTCCTTTGCGGCGTTCTGCCTGGTGCTGGCCCTGGCCCTGCCGAAACTGGGAATGCTCGCCTTTGGATTGGCAGTGGCGGTGTCAATGCTGGTGCTGGGTTTGAGCAAGCGCCTGTTG
Source organism: Pseudomonas protegens (assembly GCF_003363755.1). Classification (GTDB taxonomy): domain Bacteria; phylum Pseudomonadota; class Gammaproteobacteria; order Pseudomonadales; family Pseudomonadaceae; genus Aquipseudomonas; species Aquipseudomonas danubii. The sequence continues at coordinate 5,992,278 of NZ_CP031396.1, read as the reverse complement.
GCGCGAAGCACCATCAGTTGCGCCGCCAGACAACATCCTTGAACCGCAAATAAACCGGCACAAAACCTCGGCATACAGAGACTGGCGCCGAACTCAGGCACTCATGCATCATGCGTCGTCAGTCTTATGGAAGAGTGTGATGAGCAACATAGAACCCCCAAAGGCTTCATTGGCCTTGCGATCCTACTCCGGCCAGATTGAGCTGCATGACCACGACTATCACCAGATCGTGCTGCCGCAATCAGGCTCCATGGAGATAGAGGTCGATGGCCGTGGCGGCAAAGTCGACTGGAGCCAGGGCGTGATCATCCCGGCAGGTTGCTCTCATACCTTTTCCGCCAGTACCGCAAACACTTTCCTGGTCCTTGATGTTCCGCTTTCATCGCCCCGCACCCAAAAGTTCGAAGCTGAAACCATCAAGAGGCTCAACGAAAAAAGCTTCTTTCCGGTAAGACCGGAGATTCGTCACCTGCTTGACTACGCCACACGCAGCGTTCCATTGCTGACCAGCTCACCTGAGGTGGCTCAATCCTGGAGTACTTTGTTGATGTCGTCTCTGGTCCAGCCCCACAGCCACACCCCTGACCACGGACAGTTCACCCTGGCCAGGGCGCTGACCCATATCGAAAACAATCTGGACACTCATCTGACCGCCTCTGAAATAGCCCGAATCTCAGGCACCAGCGAACGACGCTTGTACATACTCTTCGAGCAACACCTGAAAACCACGCCTTTTGCCCATGTGACGCGGCTGCGCCTGGACTTGGCCATTGACCTGCTGCGCGATACTCGACTGTCGATCACGGAAATTGCTCATCGAGTGGGTTACGCAGACCAGAGCGCCTTGAACCATGCGCTGAAAAAAAACCGCAACCTGACACCGGCATCGGCTCGAAGGCGCACCATAACCTGCTGAAACATGCAGCCTGGAACAAGTATTAGGCAGCACAGGCCAATACCCGACCGACCGTCCTTCCTATCATCCCCGCTTCGAAACGCTCATCGGGCGGGACCCATGACACAAGCAACGACGTCTACCAAAACGCTCACCCCCCCAAGATCTGCCGCCTCGGCAACCGCCATTGGGGTGATTGCCGTGTTTCTGTGGTCCTGCCTGGCCTTGCTCACCACTCTGACGTCAGGCATCCCGCCTTTTGAGTTGCTGGCGCTGAGCTTTGCCGTAGCCTTTCTGGCCAGCCTGGTCATTCTCGGGCTGCGAGGCGCAGCGGGCTTTCAAGGCTGGCGTCAGCCATGGAAGGTGTGGGCCACAGGCTTTCTGGGAATCTTCGGCTATCACGCGCTGTATTTCTTCGCCCTCAAGGCCGCGCCCCCGGCCGAGGCCAGCCTGATTGCCTACCTCTGGCCCCTGCTGATCGTCTTGCTGGCCGGTGTCAGTGGCGGCCAGCGACTGCGCCCGCGACAACTGCTGGGAGCACTCCTGGGGCTCGCCGGTACGGCGTTCATCATGCAGCAACGCTCACAGTCCGGCGTGGCCAGCATGCCGATCGCTGGCTATGCGGCTGCCTTGCTCTGTGCCTTGGTCTGGTCGGGTTACTCGGTGATCAATCGACGCTTCAGCAACGTTCCCAGCAGCATCATCGGGGCAATCTGCGGCCTGGTGGCCGTGGCCGGAGCGCTTTGTCACCTGGCGTTCGAAACCACGGTTCAGCCTGACTACGGGCAATGGGCGGCGATCATCGGCCTCGGGCTGGGCCCGGTTGGCCTGGCGTTCTTTGCATGGGATCACGCGACCAAACACGGCAACCTGGCGAGTCTCGGCGCGCTTTCCTATCTCGCCCCACTGTTTTCCACCCTGTTGCTGATCCTGGTCGGCCAAACCCACGCCAACCCGATCCTGCTCATACCGGCGCTACTCATCATCGCTGGAGCGGTGATCGCTACCTCACGTCGACGCACCTCCGGCGCCTGATTCTCTGTACCAACAAGGAACTCAAAAAATGCATCTGATTGCCTCCCAAGGGGCTGAGAGGCTCGATCGTACCGGCCCGTTTTTTTCGGTAGCCCCCACCAGAGCGACCCTGCAGCATCTGGGGCTCCCCTCCCGAACGACCAGCCATAGCGCCACACGCCGCCGCTCCCATGGCGAAGCCCCAAGAGTGCTGCTATTCGTTCCGCCCTACACGCGCCTGGTCGAACCGGCACCGAAGGACAGCGCATTCACCCAAATCGGCATCGATACCTTTGAAGTGATGAAGCGTGCAGGTACTCCCATCGGCCTGCTGCGCATCGCTACAGTGGCCAGGCGCGCCGGTTACGACGTACAGATCGTCGACGCCCCCTTCGCTGGCTGGGAACAGGAATCCCCCCTGGTGCAAGTCGATCAGGGACACCTGCTGCGCTACGGCCTGAGCGATGCGCAGATGCGCACCATCATCGAGACGGCACAACCCGATATCGTCGGCATCCAGTGCAACTACACCGTGCAATGGGGCAACGCTCGGGCGCTGGCGGATCTGATCAAGTCCATTGATCCCAACCTGGTACTGGTGACAGGCGGCGCGCACTCCAGCGGCGATTGGCAGAACGCGCTGCTGGACTCCGCATTTGATTTTGTCCTGATCAATGAAGCAGACCGGGCCTTCACCCTGTTGCTTGACGCCTTAAGCCATGACGGCGGCGACATTCATGCAGTTCCGGGGGTCGCCTATCGTGGCCAGCAGGGACAACTGGTTCGCCCGTCGCGCAAATCCAGCTACTTGAGCATTGTCCCTGGCCGCCAGGGTCTGGAGGAGCGTCTTGGGGTCATGCCCTTGCCCGACTTCAGTTTCCTGGATATGAACCACTATCTGCAGCCCTATCACTCCTCCGGCGCTCGGGTGCACAAACACGGCGCCTGGGCACAGATTTTCTCCACCATTGGCTGCAATGTGAACTGCAACTTCTGCTACATACCCAAGATCAACGGCCCATGGCGTGCCCTGGGGTTGGATTGGTTCGACCTGCACTTGGCGGACCTGGTCAGTCAGGGCGTGAGCGAGGTACTGATCGAGGACGACCACCTGATGCACGATCCGCTGTATGCCATGGAAGTGGGACGCCTGCTGAAAAAACACAACCTGCCCTGGGTCGAAGAAGGTGGTCTGAGCCTGTTCAATCTGGTGCTGCTACACAAAGGAGAGCGCTTCCTCGCTGAGCTGGATGATCAGGAACTGAAAAGTCCGCAATACCGCAACGTCATCGCCGCGATCAAGGGCGGACTGACAGCCCGGCAGTTCATTCGCTCGATTGCCGAAAACGGCTGCTACAACATCTACCTCGCCGTGGAGAGTGCCAACGAGGAAAGCCTGATCAACTCCAACAAGTCGCGCTTCAACGCGATTCAGCAAGCCACCTTTGAAATCATCGAGATATTCACCGCGCACGGCATCCAAGTCACTGGCGGTTTCATGTTGGGCTTTGTCAATCCGCCCGCCACTCCGGGCGCCAAACCGTTTATCGAAAGCCTGGAATTGATAGAAAGAACCACCGACTACGCGGTCAGCCTAATGGGTGCGGGAATGGCCTACGCCAATCCGTTTATCGTGACGCCCATTCCTGGCACTGAAATGTGGGAGTACCAGCAGCAGTATGTGGTGCGTCACTACGACAATGGCTGGTCCCATGAGAAGGCCACGATGGCAACCGAGTTGTGGAGCGCTGAGGACATCGAAAAGGCCAGGCTGGAACTTCTAGTCCGTGCCAATGGCGCAGATCGAGTCAAAGAGATGGTTCGGCGCGGCACTTGGCCGGTCAATACGTAACCAGCTCCCCGAGAAGTAGAAACCCGATTGCCACTGTTCGGTGTCTTGTAGACCTCAAGAACCGAAACAGCTTGTGGTCATTGATCCACCACGAAAAATCCTTCTGGAGCCTTCTGTAACGACCGTGGGATGATGCGCACCCCTGATCCCATGCCCGGAGATTGTGCATGTCATCCTTCGCTAGAAAAGCCCTGGTCCTGGTGTTCGCCGCAGTGGCGGGCTTCGGTGCGCTGAACGCGGTTGCCGCCGACAAGTCCGCGGCCAAAGCGGCGCCGGGAGAAAAAGTCTCGATGCTCGACGGCAAGCTGTCCTTCACCCTGCCCAAGGGCTTCAGTGCCTCGGCCCTGCCGGCCGGCAGCGAGGCCGACGGCACCGCGGGCGCCAGCGGCACTCTGTATTCCAACGCCACCACCCGCACCGTGGTGATCGCCGCGCAGAACAGCATTCCCAATGCGGCTCAGGTCAAGGACAACGACAGCGCCTTTCTCGATGCCGCGGTCAGCGGGTTCCTGTCGCAACAGGCCGCAGCGCTGCCGGACTTCAGCAAGCAGAGTGAAAAGAGCATGACCCTCAAGGGCCTCGGTGTGCGGCAGATCGACAGCACCGCGACCCAGGGCGGCGGCCAGACCCTGAACTCGACCCTGATCGCCGGCTCCGGCACCCGCATGGCGGTGATCCAGGTGATTTCCCGGGCCGCCGACAAGGCCGGCCATGCGGCGCTGATGAAGCACATCCTCGGTCAGTAGACCCGCTTCGACTCAGGGGGTGAGCCCAGCCCCCTCCAGGCCAAAGGCAGCAGCACCAGCACCGCCAGCCCGAACCCCGCCTGGGACAGGTAGAAGGTTTCCAGCCACTGGCTGTGGGCCGCCACATAGAAACTGTTGTGCACGACATCCAGCACGATGATCGCCAAGGTCAGCACCAACCCCCAGCGCGGGCGCACCCACAGCAGCAACGCCGCCAGCGGATCAAAAAAGGTCAGGGCGCCCCAGAAGGCCCGGCTGGCCAGGGGCGTGTCGACGCCATAGCCATAGTCCCAGAGCAACCCATGGTCCAGGGCGGCGCGCAGGTGATTGAAGCTGGCTGCCAGCAGGCACAGGGTGAACAGCAGGCGGATAGACACGGACACTCGGGACATGGACACATCTACTGTATGAGCCGGCTTGCCGGCGAAGGGCGCGATGGCGGATCGAGGGCCGACGCAGCCGAGCGTTCCCTGGCAACCCAGTTGCTGCGCCTCGTCAGCGTCGCCCCTGGCGGTTCAGTCGTTGATCAGCTTGCCGGCGCGAATCGCCTCGCGGCCGGCCACCTTGGCCAGCCAGATGCCCGGCTGGGTGTAGCGCCCGCGGTCCAGGGCAAAGAGCACGCCGCTGGTGCCGGCACGCACGGTGCTGACCCTGTCGTTCAAGGGGTCCACCACTTCGAACAGGGCATCGCCGCGCTCCACCCACTCGCCGGCATCGCGCAGAAAACTGACCACTCCGGGGTGCGGTGCGAACAGGTATTGGGTGCCTTCGAAAGGCATGCCTTCACAGCAGTGATCCGGTGCAGCGGGCCACTGGCCACTGATCAGGCCCTGCTCGGCCAGAAAGCCGAGGATGGCCTCGCAGTTGGCTCGCGCCTGCTCGACCCGGGTATCGCCCATGCTGCCCAGCTCCAGGGTGGTGGCCAGGTTGGCCGGGGGAATCGCCGCCTGGGGAAAGTCCCGGGCCAGGCGCAGCCAGGGTGAGGAGCAGGATTCGTCGAAAGAGCTGCCGCCGGAGTCCTCGCAAAGCAACGCCACCCCAGCCTTCAGACGCGCCGCCAGGGACTGCCACCGCGGCCAGTGCTGGGGCAAGGCATAGAGGTGGATCGCCGCTTCGAAATCGCAATGCAGGTCGAGGGTGATATCGGCGTCGCAGGCATGGCGCAGCAGCAATCGGTGCAGGGCTTGCAGCTGCGAGTCCGGAGCCGGCAGCTCATCCAGCACCTGGACCATGGTGCGGCGGATCAAGGCGATATTGACGGCGGCATCAGTGCCCAGTTGCTTGCCGATCAAGTCGCCCACCGGACCACTGAGCTCGACGAAGGCACGGTTGAAGTTCTTGCCGCTGCCCAGTTCGAAACGCCCCAGGTGACTGCCCTGAACCTGCTGGTCGAGGCCGATGGGGTTGGCCACCGGCACCAGTTCGATCACAGCCTGCAAACGCCCCTGGCGCTCCAGTTCCGTCAGGCGCTGCTTCAGCTCCCAGGCGGTGCGCATGCCCGGCAGCTCATCGGCGTGCAGGCTGGCCTGGATGTACACCTTGCGGCCACCGCTGCCGAAGCGAAACACGCTGAGCTGGCGCGCAGTGCCCAGGTGGCCCCAGGGCAAGGAATGGTCGATGCGTTGCATAGTGGCTCCAGGGATCAAAAAAGGCGTGGCGCAGAATAAAACAGCGGCGCACAAAAAAGGTGGCGACCGGATCACGGGCGCCACCTTTTTTACCCAAGCTTTGCAGCCTGCGGCTTACTCGCCGTAGACATCAAAGTCGAAGTACTTGTCCTGCACTTGCTTGTACTTGCCGTTGGCGCGGATCTCGGTAATGGCCGTGTTGAATTTCTCTGCCAGCTCCTTGTCGCCCTTGCGCACGGCAATGCCGGCACCGCCACCGAAGTACTTCGGATCGTTGTACTCGGGACCGACGAAGGCAAAGCCCTTGCCGGCGTCGGTTTTCAGGAAACCGTCGTCGAGGTTGACCGAGTCCGCCAGCAGCGCGTCGACACGACCGGACACCATGTCCAGGTTGGCTTCCTGCTGGGAACCGTAGCGCACCAGGTCGATGCCGGCCGGCACCAGCACTTCAGTGGCGAAACGGTCATGAGTACTGGCGCGCAGTACGCCGACTTTCTTGCCCTTGAGCTCGGTCAGCGGGTCCTTGACCGTGGTGCCGGCCTTCATCACGAAGCGCGCCGGGGTGTGGTAGTACTTGATGGTGAAATCGACGTTCTTCTTGCGATCGTCGGTGATGGTCATGGACGACAGGATGGCGTCGATCTTCTTCACCTTCAGCGCCGGGATCAGGCCGTCGAACTCCTGCTCGACCCAGGTGCACTTGACCTTCATCTGCTCACACAGGGCATCGCCCAGGTCCACGTCGAAACCGGTGAGCTTGCCGTCGGGCGTCTTCATCGAGAACGGTGGGTAGCCGGCTTCGATACCGATACGGATCGGCTTGGCTTCATCGGCCGAAGCGGTCAGGGAAAACAGCGACAGTGCCAAAGCACCAAACAGCGCAAACTTATTCATTTATAACTCCAGGAGGCGGAGACTTTTATTGGCTGGTTTCGATTATGGGCAAATCGAAGTGGCCAGCAGTCTAGAGCGGCTCCCGGGAAGCAAATTGTGTTTATGCGACAAATACTTATAAAAAACACGCTACCGCGATTCTGCGCCCTCCCCCTCGCCCCGGCGTGGTGCATTTGACCCTGAACCACCCGACGTTCGCCTCAGAACGGACCATTTTTACCGACACATCCTGCGCTAGCCGCAGCCTGGGGCCGCCGCCAGCGCAGTGGCCCCTCAGCAGGCGCAGGACAGATCCGGCCCCTCGCTGCGCGGTTGCCCGGCGCTGAGCTCGAAGCCCTCATCGAGCCAGCCGGTGACCCCACCGATCATCTCCTTGACCGGGTATTCCAGGGCCGCCAGCTTGACCGCCGCCTTGTTCGCACCGTTGCAGTGAGGACCGGCGCAATACACCACGAACAGGGTGTCGCGGGGATAACCGGCCAGCTGTTCGAGGGTGAGCAAGTGCCCGGGCAGGTTGATCGCCCCGGGGACATGGCCGCGGGCAAAGGCCTCGGGGCCCCGCACATCCACCAGGACAAAATCCACTTCACCGGCCTCCTGGCTGCTGTAGACGTCGGAGCAGTCGGTTTCAAAGGTCAGGCGGTTGCAAAAATGCATCAGGGCAATGGCCGAAGGGGCGGCGGCAATGCTGCGGACCAGGCTGGTCATGGGCGTCTCCAGAACGTGGCGATTAAGGTGGGAAGAACTTTATCGGCCCTGCCCCACCGCGTTAAAGTGGCGCTCCGGACACCCACTGGTAACTTTCCGCCAAATGCACAATCCTCCCGGCTTGGTCGCGATCCTGGCTTACGACGGCCTTTGCACCTTCGAATTCGGCATCGCCGTGGAAATCTTCGGCCTGGCCCGGCCGGAGTTCGACTTTCCCTGGTATGAGCACTGCATCGTCGCCGTGGACCCGGGGCCGATGCGTGCCGCGGGCGGTATCCGGATACTGGCCGATGGCGGCCTGGAACTGCTGGAGCAGGCCCGGACCATCATCATTCCCGGCTGGCGCAGCCGCGACCAGGCGCCGCCGCCCGAGCTGATGGAAGCCCTGCGCCGGGCCTACCACCGCGGCGCGCGGCTGCTGTCGATCTGCTCGGGGGTGTTCGCTCTGGCGGCCAGCGGCCTGCTCAACGGCCTGGGCGCCACCACCCACTGGCGCTACACCCAAGAGCTGGCCGAGCGCTTCCCGGACATCTGGGTGGACCCGGATGTGCTCTACGTGGACGCCGGCCAACTGATCACGTCTGCCGGCAGCGCCGCCGGGATCGATGCCTGCCTGCACCTGGTGGCCCGGGACTTTGGCACTCGGGTGGCCAACAGCGTGGCCCGACGCCTGGTGATGTCGCCCCAGCGGACCGGCGGCCAGGCCCAGTTCATTCCGGCTCCGGTCAGCCGCACCCCGCGCAGCGACCTGTCGCAGGTCATGCAATGGGCTCGGGAGCGCCTGCATGAGCCGCTGACGGTGAGCGATCTGGCGGCCCGAGCGCTGATGAGCGAACGCACCTTCCTGCGACGTTTCAGCGCCGCCACCGGCGCCACGCCCAAGGCCTGGCTGCAACATGAGCGACTGGCCCGGGCCCGGGAACTGCTGGAAAGCGGCAGCCAGACCACGGAAAGCATCGCCCTGCATTGCGGTTATCGTTCGGTGGAAAGTTTTCGCGTGGCCTTTCGCAGCCTGGTGGGCCTGCCGCCCTCGGCCTACCGCGAACGCTTCGGCCAAAAATCCCCCTCGTAGGAGCTGGCTTGCCGGCGAAGAACACCACGCTTATCCGGTGGCGTCCATTCCGGCCAGTGTCTAAGGCTCCGGTTTGCGCAGAAGGTAGGTATCCATGATCCAGCCATGCGCCTCGCGCGCTTGGCGACGGACCCGCTGGATGTCGTCGGCGACCTCGTCCAGGCGCCCGGCAATGAGGATTTCGTCCGCCGTGCCCAGGTAGGCGCCCCAATAGATGTCCAGGTCCTGATTGCGCAGCTGGCGGTAGGAGTCCTCGGCATCGAGCATCACCACCCGGCTGTCGGCATCACCGACCTGTCCCGCCGCCAGACGCCGCCCGGTGGTGATTTCCACTGAACGGCCAATACGGTTCAACGCCACCTTGTGTTGCGCCGCCAGGGCCTGGACGCTGGTGATGCCGGGGATCACCTGATACTCGAACTGCGCCGCACCACTGGCCAGGATCTGCTGCAGGATGCGCAGGGTGCTGTCATACAGCGACGGGTCGCCCCAGGCCAGGAAGGCACCGGTCTGGCCCTCTGCCAGTTCCTCGTTGATCAGCCGCTCGAAGACCTGCTGCTTGTCCTGGTTCAGGGCCTGGACGCTGGCCTGGTAGTCCACATCGCCGCGCTGGCGTTCCGGGGTCTGGGCTTCGACGAAGCGATAAGGACGCTCGGTGAGATAACGCTGGCACAGCTCGCGCCGCAGATCGATCAGCGAGTCCTTGCTCGGCCCCTTGTCCATCAGGAACACCACGTCACTGCGGTTCAGCGCCTTGATCGCCTGAATGGTGATGAAATCGGGATTGCCGGCGCCGATGCCGATGATCAGGAGGGTTTTCATGGGGATCCGGTTCTCGCTGCTGTGCCAGGGGGCAAGTATGGGCGGCTTTGGCGCCCGGAGAAATGCCCCGAACGCCGGGCACAGCTCTCAGTCACGGCCATCCAGGCGCAGGCGCCAGCGACCGGCATGGCTGAGATCGATCCGCGACAGGGGCTCGATATCCATCAGGTTGAAACTGCCCAGGGGCGCCTGCAGCAACTGCAGCAGCACCGCACGCATGACAAAGGGATGGGTCACTGCCAACCAGTGTCCCGGACGCTGGGCCATCTGCTCCAGCCACTGCGCCACGCGCCGGCACAACCCGGCGACCGACTCGCCTCCCGGCGGAGCGCTGTGAGGGTCATCCAGCCAGGCCTGCAAGGCTTGCGGCTGCTGGCGTTGCAGATCGCCGATCCCCACCCCCTGCCAGGCGCCGAAGCCATAGTCACGCAGGGCTTCCTGCACTTGCGGCGCTGCGCTGAACAGCGCCGCCGTCTGACAGGTTCGCCGCTCCGGCCCGCACAGCACCTGCGGGTGGTGCCTGAACTGCGCAGCCCGGCTCAGGGCCTGGGCCTGCCAATCCATCTCCACGGCTTCGTCCAGGGGAAAGCGCCCCAGCTTCTGAGCGGCGGTACGGGCGTGGCAGATCAGCGTCAAACGGGTGGCCGGCAAGGGGTTATCTCGACAAAGGAACATCAGGGCTGAGGCCGGTTTTTAGCACGACCACGGGGCTATTTCCCAGCAGGGGACAGGTTGAAAATTCCTCAGAAACTCAAGAAAAGCCTGATAACCAAACAAGAAATGGCTTATAGGCAACCCAAACAGTACGCCTTTATTCTCCGCGAAGTTCCCACACTTCGACTCGAATCAGGTACCTCGACACCATGCACAGCGGTATGTGGGAGCTCCTGTCTCTCGACCTTGCGCTCAACGCCTCGCTCCAACCCATCGTCCTGCTGCAATACGTTGCCCTGGTAGGGATCTTCAGCATCCTGCTGATGCTGCGTCAGGACGCCCAGCGCCTGATCAAGTCGAAAAAGATCCTGCTGGGTTTGATCCTGGGCACCAGCAACGCCGCCTTGATCGCCCTCGCCTCCGGGTTCATGCAGACCCCGGTGAAGATTTTCCTGAGCAACGACATGCTGTTTCTCGCCGGTTTGCTGGGAGGCTGGTGGGGCGGCATGACCTGCCTGGTCCTGGTGGCACTGGCTCGTTACTGGATTGCCGGCGCCGCGCAGTTCGAAGAGGCGCTGTTCAGTTTTAGCCTGGTGGCCCTGGGGGGCATGCTGCTCCATCGCTGGTTCGAAACCCGCGACCTGAGCGCCCTGAGCCTGAAGGACATGCTGCTGGTGATCCTGATGCGACTCGGCGCGACCATCGTCCCGATGCAGATCATCGACTGGATGGGCACGGTCAGCTCCAGCATCACCGCGCAACTGCTGTCCTTGCGACTGAGCTCGACCCTGCTCTCCCTGCCCATGATCATCCTGATATTCGCCATGCTGCGCCGCGAAGCGCGCTACCAGTTGGCCCAGCAAAGCCTGCTGCAACAGGCCCTGACCGATCCGACCACCCAACTGCCCAATCGCCGTGCCCTGCGCGACCACCTCGACCAGATGCTGGAGCAAAACAAAGAGCGGCGCATCCCCCACACCCTGATCGTGATCAAAATCAGCAACCTCAAGGACCTGGTCGCCATCCACGGCCATGACTGGACCGACCAGTTGCTGATCTCCCTGGCGCAAGAATTCAGCAGCGGCGCCTCCAGCCATGCCCTGCAAGCCAGCGCCGCCCACCGCGCCTTCATGTTCTCGGACCTGAGCCTGGCACTGGTGGTGCCTTACCGCTCCATCCAGCAGGTCGAAGAATCGGCGCTGCTCGCCACCCTGCAGATGACCTTGCAGGCCGGTTTGCCCAGCGACGGCAGCCTGTCGCCCAAGCTGCAGTTCTGCGTGATCGATGCCTGCGCCGGAGACAGCGCCAACGTCACCTTGCGCAACATCAGCCTGGCCCTGCAGGACAACAGACAGCCGGTGCGGTACCTGCACCAGTCGCTGATCGAACAGGCGCAAAACAACGAACGCATCCGCCAGCAACTGCTGGAGTGGGTGCGATCGAACACCCCGCCGCTGTATTACCAGCCCAAGTTCTGCCTGAGCCAACGCACGATCATCGGCGCCGAAGCCCTGCTGCGGGCCCAGGACGACCAGGGCGCGGCGATTTCCCCCTTGCTGATCCTGGAAGTGATCCGCCACCACGACCTGCAGCAAGCCTTCGAATGGGCGACCATCGAAGCGGTGATCCGCGACGCCCGGTACTACATCGATGCCGGACTCCAAGGACCGCTGGCGGTGAACGTCTCGTCCTCGACCCTGAGCGATGCCAACTTTGCCGTCCTGCTGATCCAGCGCCTCAAGGAAGCCGGGCTTCCCGGCGCTCGCCTGACCCTGGAACTGACCGAGCGCACCCTGCTGCAAGACACCCAGCAAGTGGCGCACAACATGCTTCTGCTCAAGGATCACGGCGTGGGATTGTCCCTGGACGATTTCGGCACCGGCTACTCGGCCCTGAGCATCCTGGCCAAGTATCCTTTCAGCGAAGTGAAGATCGACCACTCGATGATTTCCCTGCTGCACTATGAACGGATGCGCACCGCGGTCTCCATCGCCCAGGAAAGCGCGCGCCTGTACCAGGCGACACTGACGGCCGAAGGGGTCGAAACCCAGGAGCAGATCGACATTCTCCAGAGCATTGGCATCCGCTGCGCCCAGGGCTACATCTTCTCCCCGGCAGTCCCCCTGGCCGAACTGATCGAACTGGATAGCGACGGGCCAAAGAAAGCGCCCCTCGATCAACCAGTGGGCAGCGTGGGCAAAGCCTGAGCGCCTTGATCGAACGCCTTTCGCCCAGCGCCTCATTGCCCACCTTGTTGAACCATTCCGTCAGGGCACGAGCCGGCTTGCCGGCGAAGAGGCCCGCAAGACCTGCAGCGCCCGGGCGGACGCCTTCGCTAGCAAGCCAGCTCCTACGGAGGCCCAACCACCGCAGCTCCCTGTAGGAGCCGGCTTGCCGGCGAAGAAGCCCGCAAGACCTGCAGCGCCCGGGCGGACGCCTTCGCTGGCAAGCCAGCTCCTACACGGAGGCAATACACACCGCTCCAGCTTCAGGCCGGCCGCAAGGCCGCCGTCTGGCTCTTGATCTTGATCTGAACGCCCCGTTAACCACGATGGCCGAACGCAGGCATTGATCCGTGGGTAACCCGGCAGGGATGCCGGGTTAGCCGCCACCCGGCCATGGATGGCCGGTGGCGGCGGCCCACGGATCAATGCCGGAGTTCGGGCATGCCGAGCCTAGGCGAGGCACCGAGTGGAGGGGCAAGAGCCTTTGGTTACTTTGGGCTCTTTCCAAAGTGACTCGCCGTAAGGGCGAAACCGCCAACCGCCCCACCCGCAGCAACGGATATGTCCCCCCGCCTCCACTCCACTCCACTCCGCCACGCCCCGCCTCCACCCCGCCCCGCCCCATTTCAGAGCATTTCACCACCAACGCAAATTTCACTAGACATGTAACGTCCATTACATAAATATCATTTAGCCATTTTATGAAACAAAAACGACACTCAGCTTCCAAGGCACCCCGATGCCCTCTCTCCGAGACCTGATCACCGACCCCGCCCTCGACCTGACGCCTTCAGAGCGCAAAGTCGTGCGCGCCCTGCTCGACCACTACCCGCGCAACGGATTGGGGCCAATGTCACGCCTGGCAGAACACGCCGGGGTCAGCGACCCGACCATCGTGCGCTTGGTGAAGAAACTCGGCTTCAGCGGCTACGGGGAATTCCAGGAAGCCCTGCTCAGCGACATGGACGACCGCCTGCGCTCCCCTAGCACCCTGCTGCGCCCACGCTCACAAGTGGCCCAGGGCGATACCTGGAGCCGCTACCTGGCGGACAGCCAGCGCGCCCTGCACGACACCCAGTCCCTGACCCAGCCCGAAGACATCCGCGTACTCATGGACTGGCTGCTGGACAGCCGTCATCAGCTGTACTGCTTTGGCGGACGCTTCAGCAGCTTCCTCGCCCACTACCTGCTCAACCACCTGCGGCTGATGCGCCCCGGCTGTTTCTTTCTTGAAGACAACGCGCAACTGCCGGACCGCCTGTTCGATCTGCAGCGCCAGGATGTGGTGCTGCTGTTCGACTACCGCCGCTATCAGTCCCAGGCCCTGCGGGTGGCCAGCGCAGCCAAGGCGCGCAACGCCCGGGTGGTGCTGTTCACCGATATCTATGCCTCGCCGCTGCGGGAGCTGGCGGACCTGATCATCAGTGCCCCGGTGGAGTCCCTGTCGCCATTCGACACCCTGGTGCCGGCGCTGGCCCAGGTCGAGGCGCTGATCGCCTGCCTGACCCCGCGCAGCGCCGATCTTGATCAACGCCTGGAGGGCATCGACGCCCTGCGGGCGCAATTTGATACCCATGTGCTGGAGGAGAAATAAGGATGTTCAGCCTGCCCCACCGTTCGCCCCGGGACTTGCCCTTCGTCGTCGATCACACGGCCCTGCTGCTGGTGGACATGCAGCGCGCCTGGCTCGAACCGCAGTTCGACCCGCACCTGCAAGGCCCCGAGGGCGAGGCCTTTCTCAAGCGTGCCCGGGAGCAGGTGATCCCCAACCAGCAACGCCTGCTGGCCGCAGTGCGCGAAGCACGGCAGAACGTGCTGCACACCATTATCGAAAGCCTAACCGCCGACGGCCGTGACCGCTCCCTGGACCACAAGCTGTCGGACATGCACCTGCCCAAGGGCAGCCCCCAGGCAGCGATCATCGACGAGCTGGCACCGGTGGAAAACGAGATCGTCCTGCCCAAGACCTCTTCCGGGGTGTTCAACTCCACCAACATCGACTACGTGCTGCGCAACCTGGAAACCCGGCACCTGATCGTCGCCGGGATCGTCACCGACCAGTGCGTGGACATGGCCGTGCGTGACGCCGCCGACCGCGGCTACCTGGTGACCCTGGTCGAGGACGCCTGCGCCACCTATAGCGATACTCGGCACCAGGCCTGCCTGAATGCGATCAAGGGCTACTGCTGGATCACCGATACCCAGACCGTGCTCGGCCGCCTGCGGGAGATCCGCGGATGAGCCGCGGCCAGGGCATCGAGGCCCTGACGCCACTGGCCATGACCAGCATCGTCACCACCGATTTGATCGGCGTCACCCGGGGCCGCTCCTTTCCCAGCGACGAGCTGGAGCGCTACCGGGTCGGCGGCTGTGGCTGGGTGCCGGCCAACAGCGCCCTGACGCCCCAGGACCTGATCGCCGAGGACAACCCCTGGGGCGCCTATGGCGACCTGCGGCTAATACCCGACCTGGACAGCCGGGTCACTGTCGGCGCCGGTCCGGATGCCACGGCCGCGCCCCTGGACTTCATTCACGCCGATATCTGCCAGACCGATGGCCAGCCCTGGGCCGCCTGCCCGCGCACCCTGCTGCGCAAGGAGGTCGAGCGCTACCGTGAGCTGGGCATCCAGATCACCGCCGCCTTCGAGCACGAATTCAACCTCGACAGCGGCGCCGCTCAGCGCGAGCACCTGGCCTTCTCCCTGGAGGCCCAGCGCCAGGGCGCGGCCTTCGGTGGCTGGCTGCTGGCGGCATTGCGGGCGGCCGCTGTCGAACCGGAAATGTTCCTCCCCGAATACGGCAAGCAGCAATACGAGATCACCTGCCGCCCGACCCAGGGCCTGGCCGCCGCCGACCGCGCGGTGAACGTGCGCGAGATCACCCGGGAGGTGGCCCGGCAGCTGGGGCAACGGGTCAGCTTCGCCCCCAAGACCGCGGCGGACGCCGTGTGCAACGGGGTGCACCTGCACCTGAGCCTGCAAGACCTGGACGGCACGCCACTGCTCTACGATCCCCAGGCGGTCCGCGGCGACGACCTGTCACGGCTGGGCCAGCACTGGGCCGCCGGGGTGCTCAAGCACCTGCCGGCACTGTGCGCCTTCACCGCGCCGACGCCGCTGTCCTATGAACGCCTGCAACCCCATCACTGGAGCGCCTCCTACGCCTGCCTGGGCCTGCGCAACCGCGAAGCCTCGCTGCGCATCTGCCCCACCGTGGACATCGGCGGCAAGCCCTTGGCGCCGCAGTACAACCTGGAATTCCGCGCCCTGGATGCCACCGCCTCGCCACACCTGGCCATGGCCGTGATCCTGATCGCCGGACGCCTGGGCCTTGAACAGAAGCTGCCGCTCAACGCAATGACCGACAAGGTCCCCGATGAGCTGAGCACCGAACAGCGCCTGGCCAGCGGCATCGTCCCCCTGCCCAGTACCCTGACCCAGGCCCTGGAATGCCTGCGCAGCAACACGGAATTGCTGCAGACCCTGCCGCCGGAGCTGCTGAGCACCTATTTCGCCGTCAAACAAAAGGAAGTGTCCCTGACCGAGCACCTGACCGCTGCCGATCTCTGTGAGCACTATGGACACCTGTACTAAATCCGCCGAGCACGGTTTCTATACCGAGCCGGCCTATCGCCTGTTCCGCGAAGACTCCACGCATCCGCTGATCCTGGTGTGCGAGCACGCCAGCCACTACATTCCACCGGCCCTGCACGACCTGGGCCTGGACAAGGTGGCGGCCCGCGAGCATATCGCCTGGGACCCGGGCGCCCTGGAACTGGCCCAGAGCCTGTCCCAGGCCCTGGGCGCGACCCTGATCGCGGCCAACTATTCGCGCCTGCTGATCGACCTCAACCGGCCGCGGCATGCCCCCGACAGCATCCCGCTGCAAAGCGAGATCTATCAGGTGCCGGGCAACCAGCACCTGGACGAGGCCACCCGCGAGTACCGCCGCCAGCAGCTGTTCACGCCGTTCCACCAGCGTCTGCAGCGGATCATCGACCGGCGCCTGGCCGAGGGGCGCGAGGTACGAGTGGTGGGGATTCACAGCTTCACCCCGGTGTACTACAGCCAGCCACGCGCGCTGGAAGTCGGCGTGCTGTATGGCAGCGCCACCGCCTACGCCGCGCGAATACTGGAAGGTTTGTGGACCCTGCCGATAAAGGTGGCGGGCAACCAGCCTTATGAAATCGACCCCTTGAGCGACATGACCGTGCCGGTGCACGGTGATGCCCGGGGCCTGGAGTCGGTACTGATCGAGGTGCGCAACGACCTGTTGCGCAGCCCTGAAGCGGTGCAGCACTGGAGCGACTGTCTGGCGCCACTGCTGTAACGGATGTTGAAAGACGCTTGAACGCAACAAAGGCTGTTTGCAGGACAGGAACAACAACAAGAAAAACCGCTGTGGTGTGTCTTTAACCCTGCCAGGTTCAAACACAGACCGGCGCGCGAGGCGTCAATGACGACCCTCGCCGCCGGATGCGCCCACTTACATTGGCTACAAGGAGAACTGCTTCATGGAGATTGAAGAATTCGGCTACAAACAGGAACTCAAGCGCGGGCTGAGCCTGCGCGACCTGGTGGTCTACGGGATGATTTTCATGATCCCCATCGCCCCGTTCGGGGTCTACGGCTACGTCAACCAGGAAGCCCCGGGCATGGTGCCCCTGGCCTACATCATCGGCATGGTGGCGATGGTCTTCACCGCCCTGAGCTACGGCGCCATGGCCCGCGCCTTCCCCATCGCCGGCTCGGTCTACTCCTATGCCCAGCGCGGCCTCAATCCCCATGTCGGGTTTCTCGCCGGCTGGCTGATGCTCCTGGACTACCTGCTGATCCCGCCGCTGCTCTACGTCTACGCGGCCATGGCCCTCAACCACCTGTACCCGGAAGTGCCCAAGGTCGGCTTCATCCTGGCGTTCCTGGTCAGCGCCACCTTCGTCAACCTGCGGGGCATCACCTTCACTGCGCGGATGAACATCCTGTTCCTGCTGGCGCAACTGGTGGTCCTGGGGATCTTCCTGTTCTACGCCTGGAACGCCCTGCACGGCGGCACCGGCAACGGCCAACTGACCCTGGCGCCGCTGTACAGCCCGGAAAACTTCCACTTCGGCATGCTGATGCAGGGCGTCTCGATTGCGGTGCTGTCGTTCCTGGGCTTTGACGCCATCTCGACGCTCGCCGAAGAGGTCAAGGGCGATCCCGGCCGCAGCGTCGGTCGCGCCGCCCTGATCACCCTGGTGGTGATGGGGGCGATCTTCGTGGTGCAGACCTGGATCGCCACGGACCTGGCCGCCGGCATGGGCTTCAAGTCCGCCGACACCGCCTTCTACGAGATCGCCGAACTGGCCGCCGGCAGTTGGCTGGCGACCCTCACCGGGGTGGCCACGGCGCTGGCCTGGGGCGTGGCGGTGGCCATCACCTCGCAAGCCGCGGTGTCGCGCCTGCTGTTCGGCATGGCCCGGGACGGCAAGCTGCCCAAGGTGCTGGCCAAGGTCCACCCGAAACACAACACCCCGCACATCAGCATCTACCTGGTGGCGGTACTGTCGCTGCTGATCTGCTACCTGTTCATCAACTCGGTGGACACCCTGACCTCACTGGTCAACTTCGGCGCCCTGAGCGGCTTCATGCTGCTGCACATCACCGTGATCAATTTCTACTGGCGCCGGCAGAAGTCCGGCCAGGTGATCCGCCACCTGATCTGCCCGGTGATCGGCTTCGTGATCGTCAGCGCCATCATGTACAACATGGGCGTGGATGCGCAGAAGCTCGGCGCCATCTGGATAGCCGCCGGGCTGGTCTACCTGTTCCTGCTGAACAAGCTGGGCAGCGGTGCCGCCCTGCCCGATCCGCTCAAACCCTAAGTGAATTACCTGCGGCGCCGGATGGCGTCGCGCTTCCCCCCGAGGCAGCCGCCAAGAGCCGCCCGGGGACAGGCCGGCGGATCCCGCGGCCGTGGAACTGCGTGGTAACCGACAGTGATGTCTGGCCCATGTTCGCCCCCCGGGGCGAGCGGCCCTTGATACAGGAGTGCACCCATGCTGGCTTTGCGTCCCGTGGCGTTATTCGATCTGCCCCAACTGCTGCGCCTGGCCCGCCAACGCCTGCTGGGCGTAACGTCCCTGGTGGATGACGAAACCTACCTGCGGGAAAGGATCCTCGACTCCCTGGCGTCCTTTGCCAAGACCGAGGCCAGCCAGGGCCCGGAGAACTACTTTCTGGTGCTCGAGGACCCGGACAGCGGCCTGCTCCACGGCTGTTCCGACATTCTTGCCACGGCGGGCTTTGCCGCGCCGTTCTACAGCCTGCGCAACCGGCCCTTCATCAGCAGCTCCCGGGAGCTGAACATCGAACACGGGGTGCCGACCCTGTCCCTGTGCCAGGACCTCAGCGAACAGACCCTGCTGCGCAGCTTCCACGTGGACCCGGCGTTGTCGGGCACGCCCCTGGCGCAACTGACGTCCCGGGCGCGGTTGCTGTTCATGGCCGCTCACCCCCAGCGCTTTGCCGAGAGCACCATCAGCGAGATCGTCGGCTACAGCAACGCCGCCGGCGAGTCGCCGTTCTGGGAGGCGGTGGGCCAGCACTTCTTCGACCTGCCCTACATCGAGGCCGAACGCCTGTGCGCCCTTCAGGGCCGGGGCTTTCTGGCCGAACTCATGCCCCAGTACCCGCTGTACATCCCGATGCTGCCGCCGTCGGCCCAGGACTGCATCGGACGGATTCACCCCGATGCGCGGGAGGCCTGCGACATCCTGATCGACGAGGGCTTCGCGCCTACCCAGTATGTGGACCTGTTCGATGCCGGGCCGACCCTGCAGGCGCGCAATAACCAGCTACGCTCGATCGTTCAGAGCCGGGTCGCGACCAGCTACCTCAGCCCCCAGAGTGGCCAGGGTCGCCACTGGTTGCTGAGCAATGACCGACTGCAGGGATTTCGCGCCATTGTCGCGCCTCTGGATGAAGCCCCGGGCGATGTGGTCGGGCTCGACCCGTCGATGCTCCAGGCCCTGCAAGTGACACCGGGCGAACCGGTACGGGGAATCGCGTTATGAGTGGCCCGCCGCTTCTGCGCTGCCCGGGACTGTTGCAAGGAGTGCACCGATGATCGTCCGTCCGATCCGCGTCACCGATCTGCCCGGCGTGCTGGCTTTGCTGGAGGGCAGCTGTCGCGAGTTGAACAACCTCTCCACCGACCCCGAGCGCCTGGCCCATCGCTTGCGCTGGGCCCAGCGCACCTTCGCCAGCCGGGTGGAACGGGCCGATGCCGACTACCTGTTCGTGCTGGAGGACGACGACCAGCAAATCATCGGCATCTGCGGCCTGAGCGGCGCCATCGGCCTGCGCGAGCCTTGCTACAACTACCGGGTCGGCATCACCCGTGGCAGAGCCCCGGGGCTGGGTATCGACAAAGAGATCCCGACCCTGTTCCTGTGCAACGAGATGACCGGGCAATCCCAGCTGTGTTCGCTGTTCCTGCGCCGCGACCAGCGCCAGGGCTACACCGGCCGCCTGCTGTCCACTGCACGCTTGCTGTTCGTCGCCGAGCACCCGACGCTGTTCGGCGACAAGCTGGTGGCCGAATTGCGTGGCCAACTCGACAGCCAGGGCTGCTCGCCGTTCTGGGACAGCCTGGGCCGACACTTTTTCAAGATGGACTTCCAGCAGGCCAATCGCCTGTCCAGCCATGGCAGCAAATCCTTCATCGCCGAACTGATGCCGCGCCAGCCGCTGTACACCTGCCTGCTCAGCCCACAGGCCCAGGCGGCCATCGGCCAGGCCCACCAGAGCACCGAGCAGGCGGTGAACATCCTGCGCGACGAAGGCTTCAGCCATCAGGGCTGCATCGATATCTTCGACGGCGGGCCACTGATCGAGGCCGAAGTGGCGAAGATCCGCAGCGTGCGCGAAAGCCAGACCCTGCCTTTGCTGGTGGGCCGCCCGGACGAACAGGCGCCGGTGTGGCTGATTCACAACCGCCGCCTGGAAAACTGCCGCATCACCGCCGCCCCCGGGCGCCTGGTTTCAGGCTGCCTGCTGGTGGACCGCCTGACCGCCAAGCGCCTGCAACTGCAGCCAGGGGACTCGGTACGCGCCGTGCCACTGTTGGCCTGCCCGGCGCGGCCTCAGGGCCAGTCCGGGATCGCCCTCGCGCCGGACGCCGCCCTGCCCCTGTAGCCACGAGATTGACGAACGCCGGGGCGAATGTTCATATGCCGCCCAGTTTCAGGTGCCTCATGCCGCCGTGCACGAGGTGAAACGGGAAACCGGTGCGCCCTTTCAGGGCCAGTCCGGTGCTGCCCCCGCAACGGTAAGCGAGTGCTGCATTCAACACGCCACTGTACCCAAGGTATGGGAAGGCGAATGCCGCCAGACTCGCAAGCCCGGAGACCGGCCTGAAACGTCTGTTTGGCAATCCTGCGGTGGGCGGGCATGGGCCGGTATGGTCGCGTGCCTGTGGCCGATACCTTCTCCTGCGTGCTTCCCGAAGTCACTTTCGAGAAGACCAAGAATGACAACAACTGACACCTTCCTTGCATGCGACTGGCGTGCACCTCGGCGCCCCCTCAGCGGTGCCCTGCTCGGCTGCCTGTTCAGCCCCCTGCTGCTGGCAGACGACACTCCCCTGACACTGGAGCGGCAATGGGTTTCCGCCCCTTCGGTGGAGTCCACCACAGTGGCCGAAATGGCCCGGTACGGCAGCAAGGTGGAGATCATCGACCGCCAGCAGATCGAACGCGCCGGCCCCAGCAGCGACATCACCCGAGTGCTGCAGATGTACGTCCCCGGCCTCTACGTCGCGCCGAAAAACGGCCCCTTCGACTACGGCACCTATTCACTGCTGGGGGGCCGCAACGACGACACCCTGATCCTGCTGGACGGCGTACGCCTGAACAACCGTCTGTACGGCGGCCTGTACCTGGACACCTTGCCGGCCAATGCCATCGAACGCATCGAAGTGCTCAAGGGCGGCCAGAGCCTGCTGTTCGGCACCCAGGCGGTGTCCGGGGTGATCAACATCGTCACTCGCAGCCCCCAGACCCGCGACACCTCCGGCGAGGTCAACCTGGGCCTGGACAGCTTCATGGGGCAAAGCGGCGATGCCCGGGTGGAGCGCATCCTCAGCAATGGTTTCGGCGACCTGGGCCTGCTGGCCTATGTCAGCCACAACGTCTCCGATGGCTACCAGCCCTATCGCAACAGCGCCTACAGCGCCAGCACCCGGGACAAGAAACGCGGCTATGAAGTGACCACCTTCGGCGCCAAGGCGATCCAGGGCTTCGCCGACGATTCGCGCCTGGAACTGTTCTACCAGTACAGCGATGCCAACCTGGATTTCGCCCGCCCGGTGAACAACCAGAAGACCACCAACGACCGCATCCAGCAGATCGCCACCGCGACCTTCGAGCAGCGCCTGAGCGAGCGTTTCAGCTACTTCGTCAAGGGCCATGTCAACGACTGGGACACGCGCTACACCAAGATCGACAGCCTCAAGGACGGCCGCCTGGTGAGCAAAAACCGTAACGACTACTGGGGCTTCACCGACTGGGGCCTGCAGGCCGAAGGCAAGGCCGAGCTGGACGGCGGCCATGTGCTGGTGTTCGGCACCGACAACCAGTGGTTCAAGGGCCAGGACGATGTGCTCAAGATCGACAATAACCAGGCCCAGGCCAATGCCCTGTACACCCAGTTGCGCCCGGTGTTCGCGGCGCTGCCCGACTGGCACCCGAGCCTGGGCATACGCCACGAGAAGATGAGCGGCGGCGAAAGCGCCACCGTGGGCATGCTCACCTCCCTGTACGACCTCAACGCCCATTGGCAACTGCGCGGCCAGTACGGCAGCGCCTTCAAGCTGCCCAACGCCGAGCAGTTGTTCGTCAACGAGGACTACGAGCAAGGCAACCGCAACCTCAAGCCGGAAAAGAGCCTGAATGCCGAGCTCGGCCTGGACTACAAGGGCAGCCTGCTGGCCGGCGAGTTCAACGCCAGCGTCACGGCCTTCCAGCGCAAGATCGACGACCTGATTGCCCTCGATGGCATCCACTGGGTCAATGGCCAGGGGCGGATCAAGGTGCGCGGCATGGAGGTCGACGGCCGCTGGCAGTTCAGCCCACGATGGAACCTCTCGGCGGACCTGACCCGCAATCTGCTGGAGTCGCGCAACGGCGTGACCCTGAGCAACATTCCCGGCTTCTTCGCCCGCTCGCGACTGGGCTACGAGTCCGAGGATGGTCAGTGGGGCGTGGGGGGCGCGATCCGCTACATCGGCCAGATCGACAGCGCGAAGAAGGTCGACTACGGCCACTACTCGGTGGTGGACGCCGATGCCTATCGCTACCTCGACAGGGCCCAGCAACATCGCCTGAGCCTGCTGGTGGAGAACCTGTTCGACCGCGACTACACCACCAGCATGACCAGCAGCGCGCCGGCGGTGGACAACCTCGGCCGGCCCTTTACCAGCGAAGTGCGCTACACCTACCGCTTCTGAGGCCCAACGACATGCACAAGGACTATCAACGGGTGCTGTTCGTCGGCCCCGGCCTGCACGGCGGCACCCTGGGCGAAGCCTTTCGCCGCGAGCTCAAGGCGCTGCGCAACGAGGACGCCGACACCCGGGTGATCGACACCCTGGACGGTTTCGACAGCCTCTGGGCCGCCCTGGAGGAACCCTTGCCCGAGCACGGCGCGGCACTGCTGGTGGTGGACCTGGAGCCCAGTTCCGACAGCGCTTACCTGGACTGGCTGCGCGATGAGCTGGGACGCCTGGCCCGGGCCCATCCCCAGGCGCCGCAGCTGTGGATCACCGCCCAGGCCCTGGGCCGTCGCGGGCTGGATGCAGCGCTGGCCTGCGCCAGCATCGCCCAGCACGAGCGGCACCTGCCCTGCGATCAGGTCAACGCCGTGGCCAGCGACCCGGACTGGTCGCGGGTGCCACCCCATGCCCGGCAGGTGTTCCTGTGCACCGGCCCGCGCTGCGTGCGCCGCGGTGCCCTGGCGCTGTGGAAGACCCTGCGCCGTGAACTGCTGCGCCTTGGCCACATGGAAACCCCCGGCGGCGTGCTGCTGACCCGCACCGCCTGCCAGTTCCCCTGCAACCTGGGGCCGGTGCTGACCGTGCACCCCGATGGCTGCTGGTACCGGGTCAGCGACGACCGCCAGGTCGTGCGTCTGGTGCAGGGGCATCTGCTGGCAGGTGAGCCGGTGCAGGATCTGCTGATCCCTTCGCCGTATGCGGGGGTGGCGGATGCCTAGGAAGATCCTCGGCCTCCTGCTATGGCTGGCGACCGGGCCGGCCCTGGCGGCCAGCTACGACAACTGCGCCAAGACCTGGACCGTCGAGGACCCTCCCCGGCGCATCGTGGCCCTCAACCAGCACAGCGCCGATCTGCTGCTGGCCCTGGGCGCCGGGCCGTCGATGATCGGCGTCGCCTACCTGGATGACGACAGTCAGGCCCAAACCCAGGGGCAGTACCACGGCGTGCCGGTGATCGCCCGGCAATACCCGTCGGCGGAGGTGCTCTACAGCCTGAAGCCCGACCTGGTGGTGGGCGGCTTCGCTTCGGCATTTCCCGACAACTTCAGCTCCCGGGAGCGCCTGGGGCGCATCGGCATTGCCAGCTACCTGCTGGAGTCGGCCTGCGCCGGGCATGATGAGGACTACTTCGGGCATATCCGTCGCGACCTGCGGACCCTGGGCCGGCTGTTGCAGCAGCCAGCCCGGGCCGAGCAACTGATCGCGGCCATGGAGGCCGACCTTGCTGCGGCAGCAGCCTTGTACCGGGGCCGCGACACGCCCGCGGTGTTCTACCTGGACAGCGAGGTCAACGGCCTGGCCAGCCAGGGCCAGCGCGGTTTTGTCGGGGTACTGCTGCAAGCCGCTGGCGCCCGCAACAGCTTCGCCGCCATCGACCGCCCGCGCCTGACGGTCGACAGCGAAACCCTGCTGAGCAACGACCCGGACGTGCTGCTCCTGGCAGACGCCCTGTGGTCACCGGCCACGCGCAAACGCCAGCTGCTGCAGCGAGACCCGGTGCTGTCGCGGTTGCGGGCGGTGCGCGAGGAGCGGCTGATCGACATCCCCTTCGCCCAACTGGTGCCGGGCATCGCCAGCGGCCGCACAGCGCTGGAACTGGCGCGGCGCCTGCACCCTGCTCCCCCATAGGCGCCGGCTTGCCGGCGAACGGAACACCGCCAATCACGCGGCGTACATGCCGACGCCTTCATGGGCAAGCCCGACCAGAGGCAGGTATTACAGTGGATTCAACACCCGGCGCGAAGGCCGCTCCGGCGGATGGCAGGTGACGTTGTTGCGACCAGCGGTCTTGGCGGCATACAGGGCCTGATCGGCATCGTTCAACCAATCCATGGCGTCCTCGTGCATGGGGTTGAACGCCGCCAGGCCAATGCTCAGGCTCACCTGCAACGCCGGATTCTGTTCGTAGCCCAGGGCCGCGAAGCGCCCGCGCAGCGCCTCCATCAGATCGGCGGCGTGCTCCAGCGGCACGTCCGGCAGGATCACGCAGAACTCATCACCGCCATAACGCCCGGCCTGATCGCTGGCCCGCAGGTTCTGCCGGAGGAGCTTGCTCAACTGGCGCAGCACCACATCCCCGGCCACATGGCCGTAGGTGTCGTTGATGGCCTTGAAGTGATCGATGTCGATCAGGGCGATGGCGCCACCATGGGCCTGGCGCTGGCAACGCTGGAACTCGATCTCCAACTGGTCCTTCCAGGCGCCGTGGTTGAGCAGCCCGGTCAGGCTGTCGGTGCGACTCAGGGCCAGCAGCTCGCGCTTGTGCCGGCCCAGGGTCGCCGCTTGCTGGTAACAGATGTAGCCCAGCACCATCGGGTACAGAGTCAGCATCGGCAGGCAGGCATACAACTGCTGCGGCGTGGTCAGGGGAGTGAACGACAGCCCGAACACCCCCAGGCCGATGCCAATGCCCAGGACCTGGGCCCCACAGCCGGCAAGAAAAAAACGCACCCCGCCCAGGGCGATGTTGTTCATCGCCATCATCCCCAGGGTGGTGGCCAGCGGCAGCGGATTGAACTGCATGGCCGCGACCCAGAACCCGCCGAGCAAGGAGTCCACCAGCAGGTTGCGGTACTCGGCGCGAAACGGCACCTGGGACCATCGGGCCCACTGATAGGCCAGGTGCGGCCAGACCAGGGCGTTGAACAGCATCAAGCCCCAGACCCAGGGCGCCGGTTGCAGCGGCCACATCCCGGCGGCCACGCACAGCAAGCCCAGGCCAAGGCCCAGAATCCGCGATTTATACAGCCTCCTGGCCAATGACAGTCCCTTGCCTCTGGTGTACTGCGCAGGGGCCAAGTTGCCTC
Source organism: Pseudomonas protegens (assembly GCF_003363755.1). Lineage (GTDB taxonomy): Bacteria > Pseudomonadota > Gammaproteobacteria > Pseudomonadales > Pseudomonadaceae > Aquipseudomonas > Aquipseudomonas danubii. The sequence goes on along the minus strand of NZ_CP031396.1, from coordinate 5,966,428 downwards.
CGTCCAGCGATGGGAAAGATGCAGCGAGCGATAGGTGAGCTTGACCGTTGCAAGTCTAGCCACGCGGATGCAAAACGCCATCAGTGTACACAGCCTGCCCGCTCAAGACGGGCCCGCTGAGCGGGAATCTGCCCGCCGGCCCCATGCATTCATTTGCAGAATGAAGTTCAGAGGAAACTTCGTTTGTCAGCCCCGGCACCGGCCAGCAGAATCGGGGCCGATCCGTACTTCTCTCGTTTCGATATCCACTGCCACGGGAACCTTGTCCATGAGCAACCAGCACTTCGTCAGTCCTGATCTGATCCGCCAGGGATTTTCCCGGGCCATGTCGGATATGTACCGTGAGGAGGTGCCCCTCTACGGCGCCCTGATGGCGCTGGTGGCCCAGGTCAATGCCCAGGTCCTGGAACAGCAGCCGGCCATTGCCCGGCACTTGCAGCACAGCGGCGAACTGCAGCGCCTGGACCTGGAGCGCCACGGCGCCATCCGTGTCGGCAGCGCCGCCGAGCTGGCGACCCTGGCCCGGCTGTTCGCGGTCATGGGCATGCAGCCGGTGGGCTACTACGACCTGACCCCGGCCGGGGTGCCGGTGCACTCCACGGCCTTTCGCGCGGTGCACGAAGAGGCCCTGCACGTCAGCCCGTTCCGGGTCTTCACCTCGTTGCTGCGCCTGGAACTGATCGACAACCCCGAACTGCGGCGCTTTGCCGAACAGGTGCTGGCCCAACGCTCGATTTTCACCCCCAAGGTGCTGGAACTGATCGAACAGGCCCACGCCCAAGGCGGCCTGGATGAGCAGGATGCCCAACGCTTCATTCAGGAAGCCCTGGAGACCTTCCGCTGGCACCACCACGCCACGGTGACCGCCGCCCAGTACGCCAGTCTCAGTGCCCAGCACCGGCTGATCGCCGACGTGGTGGCGTTCAAGGGGCCGCACATCAACCACCTGACCCCACGCACCCTGGACATCGATGAAGTGCAACGGCTGATGCCCGAGCACGGCATCACCCCCAAGGCGGTGATCGAAGGCCCGCCACGCCGGGCGTGCCCGATCCTGCTGCGCCAGACCAGCTTCAAGGCCCTGGAGGAACGGGTGGCCTTCACCGATCAGGACCTGCCCCAGGGCAGCCACAGCGCCCGCTTCGGCGAGATCGAGCAACGCGGCGCGGCACTGACACCCAAGGGCCGGGCCCTCTACGACCGCCTGCTGAATGCGGCCCGCGACGCCCTGGGCGACTTCCCCAGCGAGAGCAACGCCCAGCGCTACAACCAGCTGATGCAAGCGCACTTCGACGAATTCCCCGACAACCACGACGCCATGCGTGAACAGGGCCTGGCCTATTTCCGCTACTTCGTCAGCGACGCCGGGCTGGCGGCACGCCACCAGCCCCAGCGGCCCACCACCTTGTCAGCGTTGCTGGCCGCCGGGCACCTGCGGGCCGAACCCCTGGTGTATGAGGACTTCCTGCCGGTGAGCGCCGCCGGGATCTTCCAGTCCAACCTGGGGGACGACAGCCAGAGCCACTACGCCGCACACTCCAACCGCCAGGCCTTCGAAACGGCCCTGGGCCGCGCCACCCTGGATGAGTTGCAGCTCTACGCCCAGACCCAGCAGCGCTCCCTGGAGCAATGCGCCGCCAGCCTGGGCCTGCCAGCGCTCTAAGCCCTGTCCGGCATCGGCCTTGCGGGTCGGTGCCGGATTCCCCCTTCGTCGTTTTGCCCCATGGTCATGGCCTGGCCGGGACGCTATTGTGCCGGAACTTGCGCCCGAGCCCGCGGCGCGCCACCACCAAGGATGGACACGGCGACATGAGATTCGCGACCGGCCTGTTTTTATGCTGCGCCCTCGGCGCCGCGCTGAGCACCCACGCAGCAGAAACCGTCAACGACATCACCCAGCTCAACCCCATCGTGGTGGACCAGGTGGCCCGGCCCACCACCCTGGAGCAGATCGTCAAACGGGTGGCCGAACACCCCGGCCCCATCGCCATCGGCGGCGGGCGCTACAGCATGGGCGGCCAGACTGCCACCGAGCATGCCTTGCAGATCGATATGCGCGGCTTCGACCGGGTGCTCGATTTCTCCCGCGAGCACAAGGAAATCACCGTGCAGCCCGGCATCACCTGGCGCGCCCTGCAGAGTTTCATCGACCCCTACGATCTGTCCGTGAGCATCATGCAGAGCTACGCCAACTTCACCGTCGGCGGCGCCCTGAGCGTCAACGCCCATGGCCGCTATGTCGGCTATGGGCCGCTGGTGACCTCGGTCAAATCCATCAAGCTGGTGCTGGCCGACGGCCAAGTGGTCGAGGCCAGCCCGCAAAGCAACGCCGAACTGTTCTACGGCGCCATCGGCGGTTACGGCGGCCTCGGGGTGATAGTCGAAGCCACCTTGCGCCTGAGTGACAACGTGCGCCTGCTGCGCAGCTTCGAAGAAATGCCCCTGGGCGACTACCGCCCCTTTTTCTTTGCCCGGATCGAGCACAACCCCAAGGTCATCCTGCATAACGCCGTGCTCTACCCCGACCAGTACCAGACCCTGCGCGCAGTGTCCTACAGCCAGACCGACCTGCCGCTAACGGTCAAGGAACGCCTCACGCCCCTGGACCAGAACTACTGGAAAGAACAGAAAGCCCTGAAAGTGGTGAGCCAATGGCCCGGGGGCAAGGCCCTGCGCCAGGAGGTGATCGACCCCCTGGTGCTGAAGAAACCCCAAGTCTCCTGGCGCAACCACGAGGCCAGCCTCGACGTGCGCGAACTGGAGCCCGACTCCCGGAGCAAGCGCACCTACGTGCTGCAGGAATACTTCGTGCCCACCGACCAGCTGGAGAGTTTCGTCCAGGAGATGGGCGCGACCCTGCGGGCGCACAGGGTCAACGTGATCAACCTGTCCATCCGTCACGCCAAGGCCGACCCCGGCACCTTGCTGGCCTGGGCCAAGACTGACGTGTTCGCCCTGGTGCTGTATTACCAGCAGAGCACGGCAGAGGCGGAGCGGGACGCCGTGCGGGAATGGACCCGGGCCCTGGTGGACAGCGCGATCAAGCGCGGCGGCAGCTACTACCTGCCGTATCAGATCCACGCCACACCGCAGCAGTTTCGGGCGGCCTATCCGCGGGCCGGGGAATTTCTCGCGCTCAAGGCGCGGGTCGATCCGCACAACAAGTTTCGCAACAAGCTGTGGGACGCCTACGGCACCGACAGCCAGGGCAAATAGGTCGCGCCCCGGGGCTCAACGGGCCCCGGACTTGCCACCGGCCAGCACCTTGCGTTGCTGAAGGAAAATCACCCCGTCACCGTCAAAGGCGATCACGTCGTCAGCGCTGAACGGAGCACCGTCGCCGTGCTCATGCCGCAGCCAGCCCTCGGACCACAGGTCGCCGCTTTCATAACGGATCTGGACGAAGTAGTAAGGCGCTTCGCTGCGGGTGACTTCAACGTAGTGCCCACCATCGACGCCGCCCTGCCACCGGGCCCGGGGATGTTCCGGCAATGTGTGCACGGCTTCTTTGAAAAGGCCCGTCCAGGCCATCCCGAGGGCAACCAGTATCAGCGTCAGTGCGCCGATCGACATGAGAAAACGCTTCAACCAGATCAATCCAGGATCTCCACTACCATCCACCTCCGCGAGCGGTCCCGCGGAGCAGTCGGCCATTTTGTTGAAGGCCCCGCGACTGCGCAATGAAAAACCGCAGGCACTTGCCAGACGCCGGCAGAGCCTTCAGCCTTGCCCGGCGCGACAACCGTGCAAGCGGCTTGGCGCCACTTCAACTCTATCGAGACACCCTGGCATGCGTATCACCCTGACGGACATCCGCCTCACTGCGGCGCAAGACCTCTGCGTCGGCTTCTGCTGTGCCTTCGGCGAGGGTCGCGGCCAATGGCTGGGCCCCTCGCCGAGGGTCGGGCACGACTACGAAGTGGAACTGAGCCTGGAGGACGAGTTCAGCTGGAATGACAACCTGGAGCCCTGTGCCCAGGGCCCGTTCCGCCTGCACTGGGACCAGGGTGCCTTGCAGGTCAGTGGGCGCCTGGTTCAGCTCGATGAGGATGGCGTCGCCGCCCTGGCGGTAGGCCCCTCGATCATCCTCCTGTCCCTGCGGGGTGGCCCCGAGCGCCTGCCGCAGTGGGTCAGTCTGCGCGCCCACCAGATCAGCCTGCAGCCCATCGCGCTTTGAGCGCCCACGACCAACCACGGTGCAGCGCAGAAAACCCGCAGGGGGGGGTGTTTGAAGGGGAAGCTGAGCACCTTTCAAGGGCTCGAACGTCGCCGGACGCGACAGTTACACAACCTGGCATTCGCAGGACATTGTTCAGGGAGGGTGTTCGCCCAGTGCTCTGGCCTTGGCAATCCATGCACCGGTAAAGAGCCCTTGCACCGGGCGAACGATTGGCATTCTAGTGCAACTGAAGGGGAAAATCCGTGGGCGGATTCTGAATAAAACTGGACACCGGGGTGATCCGTCGCCCTCGCCGCCGGCTCGCCCCTCAGCTCAGCCCCGTCAGCCCTGGCCCCTGGGGCTGTCCTGCAGCCCCCCTCAATACCCGGTCATCTCCAGATAACCGCTGCCGGTGTGGCTGCCCTCCAGGGTGATCGGCCCCTCCCAATAGGGAATGCTCAGTTTCATCCACGACTGGGGATTCAAGGCCCGGGTTCTGATGTCCAGTTTCTTATCGGGAATCTTCAGTTGCCAGGCGCTCGGCAGGCGCCGCCCCTCGACCTGGGCTTCCTCCAGGGGCGTCATCTGGATCTGCTCGCGCCCCAGGCTCTGGGTGCTGCCATCGACATTGATCCAGGTGCCGGTGATGTAAGGCGCGCGATGGTTCTCCCGCACCCGGAACAGCATCAACCGTTCTCCGCTGTCCAGGTGCAGGGAGAACCAGTCCCAACCGGTCTGGTCGGCGGCCAGGGGCTGGCTGCTCCACTCCCGATCGAGCCAGGCCGGGCCGCTGACCTCATAGCGTTGGCCGTCGATCTGCAACTGCCCCGACGCCTGGAAGAACGGCTGGCTGTAGTAATACGACGCCTGACCCTGGTCCGACTTGCGGCTGTAGCCGCCCACGCCCTGCAGCACCAGCGGCTGGCGGCTGGACAGTTGCAACTGATAGGCGAACCCCGGCCCGCTGGCCTGCACCTGCATCCGGGCCAGGGGATTGGCCCCGGTGGGCAGGCTGGTGAAGCGCCAGTCATCGATCCAGGCCTGGAACGGCTGCGCCGTGACCCCGGCCTGCCCCACCCCGCCCCGGGCATAACGCTCGGCGGCATAGTGACGGCTGGCCGAAGTGGCCGCCGCGTGCCCCAGCCAGACCAGCGGTGCGCCCCAGCCGGGCTGCTCGGGCGCGGCCCGCAACGCACTGCGAAACAGCGTCCATTGCACACCGAATTGCCGGCCTTGAGCGTCCTTCAGGTTGGCCGTCAGGTACCACCACTCGATGCGAAAACCGTCATGTGGGCCATGATCGGCAGGAAAGCTGAAGGTGCGCCCCGGCACCACCGGGGCAAAGGCCGAGGCCTCGTTGCCCAGCCCGGCAAAACCCTGGGGCGCCGCGGCGTCCTGGTCGCAGCCGGCCAGCAGCAGAAACAGCAGCGGCAGCCACCGGCAATCAATCTTCATGGGCAAAGGTCCTCAGCAAATCCGCCGGTTGTGCACGGTACAGCTTCAACAGCGGCCAGGCCGAGGCCGCCAGGGTGGCCAACATGGCCAAGCCCAGCAGTTGCAGGATCTGCCCTGGAAACACCCGCAACGGCAGGCTCCAGCCAAAGGCCTGGACATTGATCACGCTGTTCAGGCACCCGGCCAGGACAATCCCCAGGGGCAACGCCAGCATCAGGGTGAGCACCGCCAGCAGCCAGGTCTGCCCGAGGTTCAGCAGCATCAACTGGCGCCGGCCCACCCCCAGGGCCCAGAGCGGTGCCAACTGGCCCAGGCGGCTCTGGCTCTGGGTCAGCAGGCTGATGAACAGTGCCACCCCGGACACCCCCAGGGTCAGGCTATTGAGGGCGGCGGTGGCGGCGAAGGTACGCTCGAAGACCTGCAGCGACCAACCCTTGAGCCGGGCCTGATCGATGATCCGGCTGTCATCCAGCTGAAACTGCTGTTGCAAGGCACCGATCAGCGGCGCAACCGCCTCCGGCGCAAGGCGCAGGTTGAAACGGTTCGGCGCCAACTGCGGCCAATGCGCCAGCAGGTGCTGCACATTCACCAGCAAGTGCCCCTTGGGATTGCCGTAGTCGGCATAGATCCCCACCACCTGGGGCGCCCAGTGCCCTGCCGGCACCGGCAGTTCCAGGCGATCCCCCAGTCGCACCTTGAGTCTTCGGGCCAACTGTTCGCTGAGCATCACGCTGTCGTGCGCCGCCAACTGCGCCCAGGGATCGGCCCCCTGGGCCTCCAGCAACGGCCAATGCTGGCGATAGCTGGGATGGTCGATCACCCCGTACAGGTCCGCCGGCCAGCCCTGAACCTGCAACGCCACCTGCCAGCTGGGCAGCACCGCCGTCACCTGGGGCTGGCGCGGCAGCCAGTCCAGCAGTTGCCCGGCCTGTTCGGGGCTTTGCGGGTTGAGGTAGAGCTCGGCGCTCAGGCGCTGCTCCAGCCAGTCATTGAAGGTCTGGCGAAAACCGGCAGTCATGCTGCCGGCGCCAATGTTCGCCGCCAGGGCCAGGAGCAGGGCCATCAAGGCCAGGCTCAGGGCCGGCAACTGCTGCCGACTATCGGCGACAAACCATTGCCCCAGCACCCCGCGACTGCGCCCCAGCAAACCGCCCAGCACCGCGTTGAGCAGCACCGGCAGGCCCAGGGCCGCCGCCAGCAGCAAAGCCGCCAGCAGCACGAAACCGCTGGCCAGGCTGTCGCCCCAGTGCCACGCCAGCAGGGCCACCAGCAAGGCCAGGCAAGCGATCCAACCCTGGCGCCGCAACCAGCGGGCATGGGCCTGGTGCCAGGCCTGGGGATTGGCCAGGGCCAGCAGCGGCAGGCGCGCTGCCCGCAGCAGGCTGGCGCCACCGGCCAGCAAGGCGCCCAACAGACTCAGGCCGATACCGCTGAACCACCACCCGGGACTCAGGCTCAACTGCCCGGCCACTTGCGCGCCGTACAAGCCCCGCAGGCTGGCGGCCACGTCCGGCAGCAACACCCCGGCCAGCAGGTAGCCGCTGACCACGCCAGCCACACCGCCCAACAGCGCCAGCCCTCCCAGTTCGACGATCAGACAGGCAATCAGCAGCCGCGCACTGACCCCGCAGGCCCGCAGGGTGCGCAGCAAGCCGCGCCGCTGCTCCAGGGCCAGGCCAATGGCGGCGTGCACGATAAACAGCCCCACCACAAAGGACAGGAACCCCAAGGCATCCAGGTTCAGGTGAAAGCTTTCGGTCAGGCGCGCCAGATCGCCCTCTGCTTCACCCTGGCGCAGCACCAGTTGCCCCGCCAGTTGCGCCGGCAGTGGCGGTGCCTGGGCGGCAAAGTCCCTGGGCAGCAACAAGCGGCTCAACTGCCCGGGCTGGCCGAGCACCTGCTGGGCAAAACCGATGTCCATCAACAGCAGCTCCGGGGCCATGTCCGCCTGCACCCGCAGCGGCGGTAAACGCTGGCCATTGACTGCCTGGGGTTGCTCGCCCTCTTGCAAGCCCAGGCTGGCCAGGGTCTGCGGTGCAACCCAGGTGGTGCCCGGCACACTGAAGAACTCGACCATCTGTTGCAGCGCCAGGGCCTGCCCGGCCACCGCGGAACCGGCGGGCAGCGATAAGGGCTCGATGCCCATCACCTGCAGGGGCTGGTCGGGGTGATCCTTGAGCTGCACCCGCCCCTGGAGCACCGGCGACACCGGCCAGCCGGCACGGCGCAGCTCGACGAACCCCTGCTGGGAAAAACTCGCACCACTGGCGCTGCCCAGGCTGGCCTGAGGCTCGCCGCCGATCAACTGGCTGGCCCGGGCATAACTGTCCCGAGCCTGACTGTTGAGAGCCAGCACGCCGGTCAACAAGCTGGTGGCCAGCCAGAGTCCGGTGAGCACACTGAAAAACTGCACCGGATGCCGGCGCCAGTGGCTCAGCAGCGCCTGCATCGCTGTGACAAAGCCCCCCATCTCAAGCCCCGACCGGGTCGGCCAGACGACCGCGTTGCAGCACCACCATCTGTTGCAGGCGGCTGGCCACCCGCTGGCTATGGGTGACCATCAACAAGCTGGTGGGGCTGTCCGCCAGTAGCTCCAGCAACAGCTGCAACACCTCGTCGCTGGTGGCCTCGTCGAGGCTGCCGGTGGGTTCGTCCGCCAGCAGCAACCCGGGTTTCGCCGCCAGGGCCCGGCCCAGGGCGACCCGTTGCTGCTGGCCGCCGGAGAGCTGCTCCGGGTAACGCCGCAGCAAATCCCCCAGGCCCAGGCGCTCCACCAACTGCGCCTGCCACAGCGGATCGAGGCGCCCGGCCAGGCGCGCCTGGAAGCTCAGGTTGTCTTCCACCCGCAGGCTGCTGATCAGGTTGAACTGCTGGAACACCAGGCCCACTTCAGTGCGTCGCCAGTCGGCACGCTGGCCCTCGGTCATCTGCTCCAGGTGCTGCCCGCCGATGCGGATGCTGCCGGCGTCGACCCGGTCGAGCCCGGCGATCAGGTGCAGCAAGGTGCTCTTGCCACTGCCCGACTCGCCCATCAGCGCCAGGCTGCTGCCGTGCCGCAGCTGCAGGTCCACGCCCTGCAGCACCGCCAGCGGGCCCTGGGGCGTGGGGTAACTCTTGAAGACGCCTTGTACCTGCAGCATGGGCTGATTCGTCCGAGTAGAGAGGGAGCCAAGGATAGCCTGAGCAGCACCGCCCCTATCGGCCCGTGCCGGTGAAATATAGTATTGCGCCACTTTCTTCATGGCAGGACGCACAGATGAACTACACCCAGGCCCAATTGAAGTACCGGCTGCAGATTGGCGCAGGCGCATTGATGTTCACCGGCGCACTGATCTCCACGCTGTTCTCCACCCTGAAAATGCTCCACTGGCGCCTGGACAGCTACACCGCCATGGCGAGCACCATCAACCGCCCGATTCAGCAGTTCACCCTGATGGTCTCGGAAAACACCCGGGCCCTGGACTGGTTCTGGGACAACAGCCCGACCCCCAGCTTCATCGACCTGAGCTACTCCTCCCACTGGAAATTCCTGGTGATCTACCTGCTGATCTTCGTCGGCGCCGCCCTGTTCGCCTCGGGCCGGACGCTGATGCGCAAGGTCGAGGCCGTGGAACCGCTGATCGAGGCCCAGCTCAACGCCCCGGTCGAGGACGGCGAGCCCGCCAGAACCCTGCAACAGCTGGAGGAGTCGACCCGGGTGGAGGCCGCGCCAGCGTTCTTCAGCCAGACCCGCCTGCTGGTGGTCTGGCCCCTGGGCGGCGCCGCGGTCTACCTGGGCCTACTGTGGATGCTGGGCATCATCTGAGCCCGGCACCGGCTGATCGAGCAGCGCCTCGGCCACCGGGTACTTGACCAGCACCCGGTTGCGATACAGGCACTCCTGGCGCAGCAGCTGGGCGTCCTGGCCCTTGGTGCGAATGTCGCGCCAGATCTGGTTTTCCCGGTACACCCGGGCGCCCTCGCGCACAAAGCGATGGGCCCGCTGGTAGACGTGATAGCGATACTCCCGCGGCCGCTCGCAGAGCAGCTCGCCCTCCAGTTGCTGCGCGCCGACCAGCAGCTTGAGCTGCAAGGTCTGCGGCCCGGGGTTGTACAGCACCAGGTCGATGTAGTTGTAGAAGATCGCCGCACCGGAACCGAAGGGCAGCACCCGGCCCTCGTCGGGGAACGGGTCGAAGCTGTGGTTGGCCCGCTCCACCACCTCAAGCGGCGAGTGCAGCGCCATCCAGTGAATCAGGTTGCTCAGTTGGCAGATGCCACCGCCGATGCCGCGGCGGGCCTCGCCGAACGACAGCTCCATGCCTTCGACAAAACCGCGCCGGCGACTGGGTCGGCCCACCAGCTTGCAGAAGGAAAAATACTCGCCGGGGGCGATGTGCACGCCATCGATGCAAGCCACCGCCAGCTTGAGGTTGATCACCTTGTTGTGCTGCAGCGCCAGGTCGGAGTCGCCCAGGGTACGGATCAGTTTCGAGGTGTGCTTGATCAGCCGATGAGGCAAGCGCGGGCTGCCGGGCTCGGGCCGGGCGTAACGGCGCCCGAAGCAGCGCCAGGCCAGATGACGCATCAGGCGCCTCTGGCGTACTCGCAGCCAGTACAGCAGCGGGTGATACGAGGACAAGGGTTTCATCGATGGTTAAACGGCGGCCCGGCGCGACGACGCAGGAGCCGGCTTCGTCCTTGAAAAAAAGAGCGGCATCTTAGCGGCAAGCCTGCGCCCATGCCAGAAGCCCTGCACCCGAGCGCACCGTACTGGAATGCCCCAAGGACCAGGCCCAGCCCTAGCCCAGCAACTGGCTGAGCACGGCCCGCAGCTTGCCCGGTTTCAGCGGTTTGTTGAGCAGCGGCGCTCCCAGTTGCTGCAAGGCCCGGCGGCACTGGTCGCTGCGGTCGGCGGTGATGATCACCGCCGGCAGCGGCTGCTGGAAGTGCTCGCGCAGCTGCTGCACCACCTGGCACCCGGTGACCCCGTGATCCAGGTGAAAATCCGCCAGGATCAGCTCCGGCGCCCGGCCCTGAAGCACCGCCAGGGCGGCCGCCTGATCGGTGGCGGTGAGCACTTCGCAGCCCCACTGCCCGAGCAGCGCGGCCATGCTCTCAAGGATGCTCAGCTCGTTGTCCAGCACCAGCAGGCGCCGCCCCGGCAGCGGGTTGCCGGTGCCCGGCTGCGGTGCCTGCAAGCTGATGGGCAATGGCACCCGGTCCGCCAGGGGCACCTCGATACTGAACCGCGAGCCCCGCCCCGGCCGCGACTGCACCTGCACCCGGTAGCCGAGGATCTTGGCGATGCGCTCGACAATCGCCAGCCCCAGGCCCACCCCTTTGCGGTCGGCGGCGCGGCCCACGTCCAGCTGATTGAATTCAAGGAAGATCGAATCCAGGCGGTCGGCGGCAATGCCGCGCCCGGTGTCCCACACCTCCAGCCGCAACTGATCGCCGCGACGCCGCGCCGCCAGCAAAATGCTGCCGCGCTCGGTGTAGCGGCAGGCATTGCTGAGGAAGTTACGCAGAATCCGCGTCATCAGCCGCAGGTCGGTGAACAGGGCAAAGTCGCCAAAGCGCACCCGCAGCTCCAGGCCCGCCGCCTCGGCCACCGACTGGAACTCCGAGACCAGCGGCGCGAGCAACTCATCCAGGCGATAGACCGCAGGGTCGGGCTTGACCGCCGCCTGGTCGAGCTTGGAGATGTCCAGCAGATCGGTGAGCAGGTCCTCGGCGCCTTCCAGGGCCTGGTGAGTGCGCTCCACCAGCAGTTGCTCGGCCGCCGGCAGGCGCCGCTCGCGCAAGGTAGAGATCAGCAGGCGCGCGGCATTCAGCGGTTGCAGCAGGTCGTGGCTGGCGGCGGCCAGGTATTTGTCCTTGCTGCGGTTGGCCGCCTCGGCGGCGTCCCGGGCATCCCGCAGATCACACTCGATGCGTTCGCGCCGGGCGATCTGCTGCTGCAGGTTGCGGTTGGCTTCCAGCAGTTCATCGGTGCGCGCGGCGACCCGCTGCTCCAACTGGTCGTTGAGCTGTTCCAGGTGCTGCTGGGCCAGCTTGCGTTCGGTGATGTCGGCGACAAACCCTTCCACCAGCCCGTCCTGATCCGGCTTGAGCAGCAGGTTCATCAGCACATCGATGCTGCTGCCGTCCTTGCGCCGCAACTGGGTTTCATAGCCCAACAGGCTGCGCTGACGCTGCAGCTCCTCGCCGATGGCCGCCAGTTCCGCCGCGCCGCCGACGAACAGATTGCCCGCCAGATCGGCCAGGGAGAACAGCACTTCCTGCGGGTCCTGATAGCCCAGCATGCGCGCCAGGGCCGGGTTGGCCGCGCGCAGGCCGGCCTGCAGGCTGGCCTGGAAGATGCCGTGCACCGCGTGCTCGAACAGCCACTTGTAGCGGTTGCGCTCGGTTTCCAGGTCTTCCAGGCGCGCCGCCAATTCCGGGTAGTGACTCTTGCGCGCCGAGTGGTTGCCCAGCCCCAAGAGCCCGGCCAGGGCCCGTTGCTGTTCGTCAGAGGGCCTCGCCATACACCACCTCGACATCACGCTGGCTGGATTCGCGCGGGTTGGTGAGGATGCACGGATCGTCCATCGCATGCTGCGAGAGGAACGGAATGTCGCTGCTGCTGACCCCATGCAGGCTCAGGGTTTCGTGGAAACCGATGGCGTGCTTGAGGGCGATCAGGTGCTCCACCAGGCGCCCGCAGATCTGCCGCTGGTTGAGCCCGCGGCAGTCGATGCCGAAGGTCTCGGCAATCACCTTGAAGCGCTCCGGCGCCGAGCTGTAGTTGAAGGCCACCACATGCTCCACCAGCACCGCGTTGCACAATCCGTGGGGCAGGTCGAGAAAGCCTCCCAGGCTGTGGGACATGGCATGCACCGCGCCGAGAATCGCGTTGGAGAACGCCAGCCCGGCCTGCATGCTGCCGAGCATGATCTGCTCGCGCAGGGCGATGTCGCCGGGGTTGGCGATCATCTGCACCAGGTTGCCGTTGATCAGGCGCATGGCTTCCAGGGCATGGGGATCGGTGAGCGGCCCGTGGCCGGTGGAAACAAAGGCCTCGATGGCATGCACCAGGGCGTCGATACCGGTGCAGGCGGAGAGGAACGGGTCCATGCCCAGGGTGGTTTCCGGGTCGATCAGCGACACATCCGGCACCACCGCCTTGCTGACGATGGAGAACTTCATCCGTTCCTGCTGGTTGGAGATGATCACGAACTGCGAGACGTCCGCCGAGGTGCCGGCGGTGGTGGGAATCATGATCAAGGGCGGGCTCGGCACGCGGATCATGTCCACCCCTTCGAACTCCAGGATGCTGCGCCCGTGGGCCACCACGATGCCGATGCCCTTGCCGCAGTCCATGGGGCTGCCGCCGCCGACGGCGACGATCACATCGCAGGCGTTTTCGCGGTAGACCTCGGCGCCCTGCATCACCTCCTCCACCCGCGGGTTGGGCGACACCTGGCTGTAAAGGCAATAGTCGACACCCTGGGCCTGGAGACTGGCCTCGACATCGGCGACCCAACCGGCGGCGATCACCCCGGGGTCGCTGACCACCAGGACCTTGCGCGCGCCGAAGGTCTTCGCATAGTTGCCGACGTTATGCCGGCAACCGGCGCCAAAGATGATTTCCGGAGACACGAACTTGCGCAGCAGACTGAGATTCTGGCTCATGACGGAAGCCTGTTTTCTTATTGTTCTGGAAGGAGAACGCCAGCCTAAAGCATCCGTTGCTGAAAGCAATCCGACCATCGGCGGACTTCGCAGCCTCGCAGGCCCTGTAGCCGCTGCCGCAGGCTGCGAACGGCACGAAGGGCCGCAGCGCTCTTGAGGCCGCTGCGGGTTCGGCGGGGGATCGTCAGGCAAGGCCCTGCGGGCCTTTGCGCAGCTTCGCCGTGGCTCGGCAGCGGCTACAGGGACCGGGTGGCGTCAGAGATGGATGTCCATGCCGTCATGCGCCACTTCGATGCCGCGGCGGGTCAGCTCGGCGCACTCGGCGGAGTCTTCGTCGAGGATCGGGTTGGTGTTGTTGATGTGGATCAGCACCTTGCGCGCCCGGGGAAAGCGCTCCAGCACCTCGAGCATGCCGCCGGGGCCGCTTTGCGCCAGGTGGCCCATGTCGCTGCCCAGTTTGTCGCCGACGCCACAGACGCGCATTTCATCGTCGCGCCACAAGGTGCCGTCCACCAGCAGGCAGTCGGCGCGGTCCATCCATTCCAGCAGGGCCTCATCCACCTGCCCCAGGCCCGGGGCGTAGAACAGGCTGGCGCCGCTGCGCCGGTCCTCGATGAACAGGCCGATATTGTCCCCCGGGTGCGGGTTGCCGCGATGGGGCGAATACGGCGGCGCGCTGCTGCGCAGGGCAATGGCCCGCAAGGCGAGGTCCGGGCAGGCCGGCAGGCTGAATTCGCGGCCATCGAGGTGGATGGGCTGCCACTGCAAGCCGCCGTTCCAGTGGCTGAGCATGGTGAACAGGGGGAAGCCGCTGCACAGGTCCTGATGGACCATCTCGGTGCACCAGACCTGATGCGGGCAGCCTTCGCGCAGGCTGAGCAGGCCGGTGCAGTGGTCGATCTGGCTGTCCAGCAGGATCACTCCGGCCAGGGCGGTGTCGCGCAAGTGCCGGGCCGGTTGCAGCACCGGGAAGGACTCCAGCTGTGCGCGAATGTCCGGCGAGGCGTTGCACAGGATCCAGTCGTTGCCGTGGTCGCTCAAGGCGATGGACGACTGGGTACGGCGCTGGGCGCGCAGGCTGCCGTCGCGCACCCCGGCGCAGTTGCGGCAGTTGCAGTTCCACTGCGGAAAACCACCGCCCGCCGCGGAACCGAGAATGCGGATATGCATGGTGTGCTCCAAAGGGGCAGAAGACTCCGGCCGCCACCCGGGCCAGCCGGAGCGGGACGGCTCAGCGGTTGGCGAAGTACATGGTCACTTCAAAGCCGATGCGCAGGTCGGTGTACGCGGGTTTATGCCACATGGGGTCAATCCTCTTGTTGTGCCGGACGATTCCGGTAGAGGCATTAATGCACGGGGCACGCGGCGGCCGAATGCTACTTTGGGACGAGCCGGCGGGGTGCGTTGGTAGGGGCTGGGCGCACGTGTAGCCGCTGCCGCAGGCTGCGAACGGCACGAAGGGCCGCAGCGTTCTTGAGGCCGCTGTGGGTTTGGCGGGGGATCGTCAGGCAAGGCCCTGCGGGCCTTTGCGCAGCTTCGCCGTGGCTCAGCAGCGGCTACAGGGCCGGTGTCGATCCGAGGTTGGTGTAGCCGCTGCCGCAGGCCGCGAACGGCACGAAGGGCCGCAGCGTTCTTGAGGCCGCTGCGGGTTTGGCGGGGGATCGTCAGGCAAGGCCCTGCGGGCCTTTGCGCAGCCTCGCCGGGGCTCGGCAGCGGCTACAGGGCCAGTGTCGATCCGAGGTTGTGTAGCCGCTGCCGCAGGCTGCGAACGGCACGAAGGGCCGCAGCGTTCTTGAGGCCGCTGCGGGTTTGGCGGGAGATGGTCAGGCAAGGCCCTGCGGGCCTTTGCGCAGCCTCGCCGAGGCTCGGCAGCGGCTACAGGATGGCGCAAGTTGAGGGGATCGGGGTCTCTAAAAAAAACGGCGCGACGTCCACCCAAGACGTCGCGCCGTTGCCACACAAAGCGGGGCAGCACCCAACTACCCCGCCCTTTCTTGCCCTTAGAAGAAGCCCAGGGGGTTGATGTCGTAGCTCACCAGCAGGTTCTTGGTCTGCTGGTAGTGGTCGAGCATCATTTTGTGGGTCTCGCGGCCCACGCCGGATTTCTTGTAGCCACCGAACGCGGCATGCGCCGGGTACAGGTGGTAGCAGTTGGTCCACACCCGACCGGCCTTGATCGCCCGGCCCATGCGGTAGGCACGGTTGATGTCGCGGGTCCACAGCCCGGCGCCCAGGCCGAACTCGCTGTCGTTGGCAATCGCCAAGGCTTCGGCTTCGTCCTTGAAGGTGGTCACGCCCACCACCGGGCCGAAGATTTCTTCCTGGAACACGCGCATCTTGTTGTGGCCCTTGAGCAGGGTCGGCTGGATGTAATAGCCGCTGGACAGGTCGCCTTCCAGGCGCTCGGCGGCGCCACCGGTGAGCAGCTCGGCGCCCTCTTCCTGGGCGATCTGCAGGTAGGAGAGGATCTTCTCGTACTGCTGCTGCGATGCCTGGGCGCCGACCATGGTCTCGGTGTCCAGCGGGTTGCCGCGCTTGATCTTGACGATCTTCTTCATCACCTCGGCCATGAACGGCTCGTAGATCGACTCCTGCACCAGGGCGCGGGACGGGCAGGTGCAGACTTCACCCTGGTTGAAGAACGCCAGCACCAGGCCCTCGGCGGCCTTTTCGATGAACTTGGGCTCGGCCTGCATGATGTCTTCGAAGAAGATGTTCGGCGATTTGCCGCCCAGTTCCACGGTGGACGGAATGATGTTCTCGGCGGCGCATTTCATGATGTGCGAGCCCACCGGGGTCGAGCCGGTGAAGGCGATCTTGGCGATGCGCTTGCTGGTGGCCAGGGCCTCGCCGGCTTCACGGCCGAAACCCTGGACGATGTTCAGCACGCCGGCCGGCAGCAGGTCGGCGATCAGCTCGGCGAAGATCATGATCGACAGCGGGGTCTGCTCGGCGGGCTTGAGCACCACGCAGTTGCCGGCGGCCAGGGCCGGGGCGAGTTTCCAGGCGGCCATCAGCAGCGGGAAGTTCCACGGGATGATCTGCCCGACCACACCCAAAGGTTCGTGGAAATGGTAGGCGGTGGTCAGTTCGTTGATCTCGGCGGCGCCGCCTTCCTGGGCGCGGATGCAACCGGCGAAGTAACGGAAGTGGTCGGCGGCCAGGGGTACGTCGGCGTTGAGGGTTTCGCGCACCGCCTTGCCGTTGTCCCAGGTCTCGCTGACCGCGAGGATCTCCAGGTTCTGCTCGATGCGGTCGGCGATCTTCAGCAGCACCAGCGAACGGTCCTGGGCGCTGGTCTTGCCCCAGGCCTCGGCGGCGGCATGGGCGGCGTCCAGGGCCTTGTCGATATCGGCGGCGCTGGAACGGGGGAATTCGGCGATCACTTCGCCGTTCACCGGCGAGGTGTTGGTGAAGTACTGGCCAGCCACCGGCGGCACGAACTGGCCGCCGATGAAATTGCCGTAGCGTGGCTTGAAGGACACGACGGCGCCTGGGGTTCCGGGTTGTGCGTAGATCATGCTGAGCCTCTGCTGGTCGAGGCCTGTCCGACGACAGGCGATGGACCGATGGTAGAGAGCCCCGGGGGCCGGACGAATGCATCGTTGGCAGGGGGGGCTCTCGTCATTTGGTCGTAGGTTGATTGCCCTGTGCGGGAGCCGGCTTGCCGATGAAGGCGCTCTTGCGGGCCTCTTCGCCAGCAAGCTGGCTCCTACGGTCGGCAGGGATATCCCGGGCTTTGTAGGAGCCGGCTTGCCGGCGAAAGCGGTCGTGCGGGCGCCTTCACCAGCAAGCTGGCTCCTACGATTAGCGTTTGCTCACCAGGTCCTTGGGCAGCTTGAAGGTCCAGAGCATGCCGCCCTGGTTGAAGTCCTTGACCCGCTTGGCCACTTCGCCGCCCCACAGCGGCACCGCGCCGCCCCAGCCGGAGAGCACCGAGACGTACTGCTCGCCGTCCATTTCCCAGGTCACGGGCGAGCCCAGCACCCCGGAGCCGGTCTGGAATTCCCAGACCTTTTCGCCGGTCTTGGCGTTGAACGCCTGGAGGAAGCCTTCAGGCGTGCCGGTGAATACCAGGTTGCCCTTGGTGGTCAGTACCCCGCCCCACAGCGGCGCGAAGTTCTTGTGGCGCCAGACTTCCTTGCCGCTGATGGGGTCGATCGCCCGCAGCACACCGATGTAGTCCTCGTTCAGCGGCTTGATGGTGAAGCCCGCGCCAAGGAACGCCGCGCCCTTCTTGTAGGCGATGCCTTCGTTCCAGATGTCCATGCCCCACTCGTTGGACGGTACATAGAACAACCCGGTGTCGCGGTTGTAGGCCATGGGCATCCAGTTCTTGGCGCCGAGGAAGGCCGGGGCGACGAACACCGAACTGCCCTTGGCTTCGCTACCCGGGGCGCCGGGACGGCTGGCCTCGTTGTAGATCGGCCGGCCGTTCTTATCCAGGCCAGTGGCCCAGGTGATCTTGTCGACAAAGGGGAAGCCGCGGATGAACTTGCCGTTGGTGCGATCGAGCACGTAGAAGAAGCCGTTGCGGTCGGCGGTGGCGGCGGCCTTGATCTCCTTGCCGCCCTCCTTGTAGTTGAAGGAGATCAGCTCGTTGACGCCGTCGAAGTCCCAGCCGTCGTGGGGGGTGCTCTGGAAGTGCCACTTGATGGTGCCGTCGTCCGGGTTCAGGGCCAGGCGCGACGAGGAATACAGGTTGTCGCCAGGGCGCAGGTGGGAGTTCCACGGCGCCGGGTTGCCGGTGCCGAACAGCAGCAGGTTGGTTTCCGGGTCGTAGTAGCCGCCGAGCCACGGCGCCGCGCCGCCGGTCTTCCACAGATCGCCCGGCCAGGTCTTGCCCGCCTCGCCGCCGGAAATGCCGTTCTCGATGGCCTTGCCGTCCTTGTACACATAGCCCATGTGGCCTTCCACGGTGGGGCGCATCCACAGCAGCTCGCCGTTTTTCGGGTCGTAGGCCTGGATCTTGCCGACCACCCCGAACTCGCCGCCGGCGACCCCGGTGATCAGCTTGCCGTTGACGATCATCGGCGCGGCGCTGATGGAGTAACCCTCCTTGTGGTCGGCGACCTTCTTGCTCCACACCACCTTGCCGGTGTCCTTGTTCAGGGCCACCAGCTTGGCGTCCAGGGTGCCGAAGAACACCAGGTCGCCGTACAGCGCCACGCCGCGGTTGATCACGTCGCAGCACGGGCGGATGTCATCGGGCAGGCGCGCATCGTACTGCCAGAGCTTCTTGCCGGTGCGCGCATCCACCGCGAACACCCGGGAATAGGAGCCGGTCATGTACATCACCCCGTCCTTGATCAGCGGCTGGGCCTGCTGGCCGCGCTGCTTCTCGCCGCCGAAGGAGAAGGCCCAGACAGGCCGCAGCTCCTTGACGTTATCGACGTTGAGCAGGTCCAGCGGGCTGTAGCGCTGGCCCTGGACACCCAGGCCGTTGGTGACGATCTGCTGCGGGTTCTTCGGGTCCTGGAGGATCTCTTCATCGGTGACGGCGGCCAGGGCCGCGCTGGACAGCAGCATGGCGCTGAGCACCAGGCTCACGGCGAAACAGGGACGACGTGGGGGTTGGGTCATGACGGCTACCTCTGCGGTTATTGTTGTTCCCGGGAAATTTTCCCGGTCTGCCGGGAATTCTTGGTCCCGGCCTGTTTGCCAACAATTGCCCGCAGTGCGGAGTTTTCTAGTTCCTTGGTACTGGAGCGGCAGCCGGCGCCTACAGGCCGTCGATACGCTGCAGGCGCTGGCGTTCGTAACGCGGGTACAGGTGGCTGACGCTGCGGATCAACTCGTAGCGAGTCAGGCTGATGCCGGCAAAACGCTCGGGGATCGGGCGGCGGATCATCTCGCTCATGTCGTCACCCCGGGCCGCGCCGTCGCGCATCAACCCGTCGAGCCAACCCAGGTAGTCGCGCATCTGGGCAAAGGGCGCAGCATCGCTGGCCACCGGTCCGTGCCCGGGAACGATCAGTTTCCACGGCAGGCCCTGCAAGGTGTCCAGGTCCTTGAGCCATGCCTCCAGCCCCGGGCTGTTGGGGGTGGTCAGCGCCCGCTGGTAGAACACCAGATCACCGGCAAACAGCACCCCGGTGTTCTCGTCGAGAATCGCCAGGTCGGCACCGGTGTGCCCACTCAAACTGAGCAGGCGCAAGCGATGCCCGCCCACCTCAAGCACCCCGGGCTCCAGCACCTGGGTCGGCAACACCACCTCGGTGCCGCGCATCCAGTCGCCGACCAGGCGGTACAGGTTCTCGGCCATGGCGTCCCCCTGCTGGCGCAGCAGATCGCCGGTGCCGGCCAGGGCGCCGATGGGCACATCGCCAAAGGCCTGGTTGCCCAGCACATGGTCGGGATGATGATGGGTCAACAGCAGTTGGATCACCGGCTTGTCGGTGGTGGCGGCAATCGCCCGGCGCAAGGCTTCGCCGTAGCGCTTGGACGGCCCGCTGTCGATCACCACCACCCCGCTGTCGGTGACGATGAACCCGGTGTTGACGATATTGCCGCCATTGGCCTTGGCGAAATTGTCGGTGCTGCCTTCCAGCAGCCAGGTGCCCTCAGCGATCTGCCGGGGCTTGAGTTGATAGTCCAGGTCGGCCCGGGCCGGCAGGCCCAGGCATAGCAGCAACAGCAGGATCCAACGCATGGTGCGCCTCGGCTCGGGTGGGTCAAAGGATGCGCTCAGGGCAGATTGGCCTCGAACTGGTTGCCGCTGTTGTCGCGCAACAGCAAGCGGGTCTGCCCCGGCCCCTGGATGTCGAACCCCAGGTTGGGGTTTTCGCTGACCGCCGGGAACAGTTCGAGGCTGGCCAGAAGCTGATCGTTCGGGTCGCGCAATTCGGCGTGGTTGAGAAAGAACTCGGGGATGCCGCTGACCAGGCCGTTGTCCATCGGGTGGGACACTTGCAGGCGCAGACGGCTGGCATCACCCCGGGGGTAACGCCCGCCCAGCACCTCGCCGATGTGCTCTTCCCAGCCGGGCTGGGTGCGCACCACGCTGGGGGCGGTGCAGCCGCCACCGGCGGCATCGATCAGGGTCGAGCCCACGTGCCACAGGCCGTCGCGGGTCTGCACCGCAGCGCGCAGCGGCGTGGCCTGCTCGATGCGGATGCGGATCGACAGCCAGGGCAGCACCCGCTCCCCCGGCACGAAATCGACAATACGCGGCAAGGGGTTGAGCTCGGCCCAGGCAAGGATGCGCACCACGTCGCCGCTGAAGGCCCGGGCGTCGATCTCCAGCGGCACCTGCCGCGCGTCCTCGGCAAAGGGCGGCGCCAGCAGCTTGACCCGGTCATCGAAGACGAACGCCGCGTCCCCCAGCAATTGCTTGTGGTAGAAGGCCCACATCACCGAGGGCACCGGGTCCGCACCCGGGGCCTGGGGATCGGCGGCCAGCGCCGGGGTCGCCAAGGGCAGCCAGCACGCCAGCAGACAGGTCGCTCGCCAGTTCATCGCAGCTCCTATTGATACATCTCTGGGACCTCGTAACGCAGGCCATAACGGGCGTACAGCGCCTGCAGGCGACCGTCGCGGATCAACCCTTCCAGGGCCTCCTCCACGGCATAGGCCAGCTGGCGGTTGCTTTCATGCACCGCCATGCCGATCTCCCACACCTGCTTGCCCATGTTCGGGTAGGCGTTTTCCGCCAGGGCCAGTTGCGGATCAGCGGCCTGGTGCAACTGCCAGTCGATCTCCCCGCGCATGGCCATCACCGCGTCCACCTGCCCGGCCCGCAAGGCGCCGAAGGCCTGCTGCACGCTGGGGTAATGATGGGTCTTGGCACTGAGCATGCCGTTGAACACCGAGGTCAGGTAGAACGACGGCACGCTGTCCACCTCGACGCCAATGGGGTGCTGCTGGAACACCGCGACACTGGCCACCGAGTCCAGCCGGCGGCGGTCGAATGCCACCTGCCAGCGCTCTTCCTGATAGGGGCCGAACATCACCACGTGATCGTTGGTCAGCTCTCCCAGTTCGTTGCGCTTTTGCGCAAAGTCGTGGTCGTAGGGCACGCGCATCATCAGGTCGGCCAACTGCTGATGGCGCAGCGGACTGCCGCGCCAGACGTAATCCCGCAAGTCGTCGTCGAGCTTCTCACCGGGGGGCGCCCAGATCAGTTGCAGGCGCACCCCCAGGGCCTCGGCCAGGGCTTGCGCCAACTCGACGTCGACGCCCCGGGGCTGGCCCTGGTCCTCGAAGCTGTAGGGGGCAAAATCCTGGTACACCGCCACCTTCAGCTCACCGGAGGCGATCATCGTGTCGTAGTTGCGCACCCCGGCCTGCGCCGCCGCGCAGCACAGCAGCAAGCCACTGAGGAACACGCCGAGGCGGCCCATGGCGATCACTCCTCGACGCGCACGCTGTCCAGGTAGGTGCGCACCGCCCACAGGGCTTCCTGGCTCAGGTAGTCGGCCATCTTCGGCATGTACACCCGGCCATCGCGCACCGCGCCGTGGCGCACCCGTTCGACGAACCATTCATCCCCGGCTTCGCCGGCATCGAGCATGCGCAGGTCCGGGGCGATACCGCCGGACTTGGCTTCCAGGCCATGGCAGGCGGCGCAGTTCTGGTTGTAGGCCGAGGCACCGATTTCCACTGCCTTGTCGCGCTCGGGCGAGGTGCGATAGGGGTTGAGCGCGGCCCAGCCGTCGCCATCGAGGCTCACACCGGCATCCTTGATCGGCGTCAGGCCCTGGGTTTCCACCGCCTGGGGCACCACGTTGCCATGGGCCCATACAGCGCCGGTGGCCAAGGCACCGGTCAGCAGCCCTACCGCGAGCAAGGCGTTGCGTTTTGTTGTCATTGTTATGCCCTCAAGATTGCACGCAAGACCTCGCTACAGAGGCCATGGCGCCATCTTAGAAACAGCCGGCGGGCGGCCGTATGCTGCTTTGGTGGTCGCGTCCTACTCCCTTGGTAGTAGGGCTTGTGGCGCGGGCCTAAATCAGGTGCCGCCCGGGAACTTTTCCCGGCAAAGGCGGGACTTTTTCCGTATCTCAAAGCGCGTCTCGCGGCAGACCCTAGTCAGGCCAAAACCTCCACTGGGAACTGCAACCATGACAATAAGATCGCTACCCGCCCTTTCCCCCCTGAGCCTCGCCGTCCAAGCCCTGCTGCTGACCACCAGCTTGTCCCTGGGCGCGGCGGCCACAGCGGCTACCGCCCCGGCGGCACCTGCCAGCAAGAACGTCACCTGGGAAGACATCGCCAACGACCACCTGACCACCCGGGACGTGCTGCAGTACGGCATGGGCACCAACGCCCAGCGCTGGAGCCCCCTGGCCCAGGTCAACGATAAAAACGTGTTCAAGCTGACCCCGGCCTGGTCCTACTCCTTTGGCGACGAGAAGCAGCGCGGCCAGGAATCCCAGGCCATCGTCCGCGACGGCGTGGTCTACGTCACCGGTTCCTACTCGCGGGTATTCGCCCTCGACGCCAAGACCGGCAAACGCCTGTGGACCTACAACCACCGCCTGCCGGACAACATTCGCCCGTGCTGCGACGTGGTCAACCGCGGCGCGGCGATCTACGGCGACAAGATCTACTTCGGCACCCTCGACGCCCGGGTCATCGCCCTGGACAAGAACACCGGCAAGGTGGTGTGGAACAAGAAGTTCGGCGACCACAGCGCCGGCTACACCATGACCGGCGCCCCGGTGCTGATCAAGGACAAGACCAGCGGCAAGGTGCTGCTGATCCACGGCAGCTCCGGCGATGAATTCGGCGTGGTCGGCCAGTTGTTCGCCCGCGACCCGGACACCGGCGAAGAGGTGTGGATGCGGCCCTTCGTCGAAGGCCACATGGGCCGCCTGAACGGCAAGGACAGCACCCCCACCGGCGACGTCAAGGCACCGTCCTGGCCCGATGACAAGACCACCGAAACCGGCAAGGTCGAAGCCTGGAGCCACGGCGGCGGCGCCCCTTGGCAGAGCGCCAGCTTCGATGCCGAAACCAACACCATCATCGTCGGCGCCGGCAACCCCGGCCCGTGGAACACCTGGGCGCGGACCTCGAAAGACGGCAACCCCCACGACTACGACAGCCTCTACACCTCGGGTCAGGTCGGCGTCGACCCGAGCACCGGCGAAGTGAAATGGTTCTACCAGCACACGCCGAACGACGCGTGGGACTTCTCCGGCAACAACGAACTGGTGCTGTTCGACTACAAGAACAAGGACGGCAAGGTGGTCAAGGCCACCGGCCACGCCGACCGCAACGGCTTCTTCTACGTGGTGGACCGCAACAACGGCAAACTGCAGAACGCCTTCCCCTTCGTCGACAACATCACCTGGGCCAGCCACATCGACCTCAAGACCGGCCGCCCGGTGGAAAACGCAGGCCAGCGTCCGGCCAAGCCGCTGCCGGGTGAAACCAAGGGCAAGCCGGTGGAAGTCTCGCCGCCGTTCCTGGGTGGCAAGAACTGGAACCCCATGGCCTACAGCCAGGACACCGGGCTGTTCTACATCCCCGGCAACCAGTGGAAGGAGGAGTACTGGACCGAGGAAGTGAACTACAAGAAAGGCTCGGCCTACCTGGGGATGGGCTTCCGCATCAAGCGCATGTACGACGACCACGTCGGCACCCTGCGCGCCATGGACCCCACCACCGGCAAGCTGGTGTGGGAACACAAGGAGCAGCTGCCGCTGTGGGCCGGCGTCCTGGCGACCAAGGGCAACCTGGTGTTCACCGGCACCGGCGACGGCTTCTTCAAGGCCTTCGACGCCAAGACCGGCAAGGAGCTGTGGAAATTCCAGACCGGCAGCGGCATCGTCTCGCCGCCCATCACCTGGGAACAGGATGGCGAGCAGTACATCGGCGTGACCGTGGGCTACGGCGGCGCGGTGCCGCTGTGGGGTGGCGACATGGCCGAACTGACCAAGCCGGTGGCCCAAGGCGGTTCGTTCTGGGTGTTCAAGATCCCGAGCTGGGATAACAAGACCGCCCAGCGCTGACCGACTGGTGGCGAGGCGCTGGCGCCCGCTGGGCCGCGCAGCGGCTCCGAACCCTGCCCACGCGATAGCTCAGGCCTACCGCGTGGGCCGGGTGCACGACGGCTACGCCCCCGGGGCGCCGGCCGGTCCAGCGGGCGCCAGCGCCCTCGCCCCACCCGCCCTCACTCCCGCCTGGAGAACCGCACCATGAACTACCTGCCCCTGGTCCTGCTGTTGGGCCTCTCGCCCGCCTTCGCGGTGAACGTCGACGACGACGGCAACGATGTACCCCTGACCATCAATGGCTGCCTGATTGCCGAATCCAGCCAATGCCCGGGCGCCAACCTGCGCGGCGCCAACCTGGCCAACCAGGACCTGCGCAAGATGAACCTGGCCGGCGCCGACCTCTCCGGCGCCGACCTGCGCCATGCCCAGCTGGACCTGGCCAATCTGGAAAAAGCCCGCCTGCAAGGCGCCAACCTGACCCGTGCCAGCCTGCAACAGAGCAACCTGCGGCTGGCGGACTTTACCGACGCCAAGCTGATGGCCATTCAGGGCTGGGGCCTGTTTGCCCAGGGCGCACAATTCGAGAACGCCAACCTCAGCGCGGCCTACCTGCAATTTGCCCGGCTGTCCGGGGCCAAGCTGCACCGGGCCAACCTGCAAGCGGCGGATCTGGAAATGGCCTGGTTGAGCAAGGCCGATCTGCAAGGGGCCAATCTGAGTGATGCCAATCTGCAAGAGGCCAAGTTGGGTGAGAGCAATCTGGAACGCGCCGATTTGCGCGGGGCGCGGCAGCATTATGGGAATTTTCAGGATGCCAATATGGAGGGGTGCCAGGGGTGTCCGGGGACTTGGGATAAGTAGGGGGTTGGGTACATATCCGTTCCTGCGGGTGCAGCCGCTGGCGGTTTCGCTCTTACAGCGAGTCACTTTGAAAAGCCCAAAGTAACCAAAGGCTCCTGCCCCTCCACTCGGTGCCTCGCCTAGGCTCGGCATGCCCGAACTCCGGCATTGATCCGTGGGCCGCCGCAATGGGCCATCCATGGCCCAGTGCGGCTAACCCGGCGTCCTGCCGGGTTACCCACGGCTCAATGCCTGCGTTCGGCCATCGTGTCTAAGGGGGCAGGAAGATCAAAAGCAAGATCAAAAGCAGAATCTGACGGCGGCCTGCCGGCCTGTTTCACTGCCGTTCGCGTTACATGTAGCCGCTGCCGAAGGCTGCGACCGGCTCCGCAGGAGACGCTAAACCTGCCTCCCCGATATTCCTGACCTATCGCGCCGCCTGGTTTTGCGAGCGCGAGCGCTCGTTCGCAGCCTTCGGCAGCGGCTACAAGGAGCCGGCCTGCGCACCTTGGCTTTGGCTTTTGATCTTGATCTTGATCTTGATCTTCCGGCCCCTTCCCAGCCGGCCGAGCGTAGGCGTTGCGTAGGGGGCAGCTCGGCATGGATGCCGAGCTAGCCGCCACCCGGCCATGGATGGCCGGTTGGCGGCGGGCCCCCGGAGCAATGCCGGAGAGAGGGAACCCCGAGCCCCAGCGAGGGGCCCATGGAGGGGCAAGCGTTTTTGGTTCCTTTTTAGGCGTTTGTAAAAAGGGACTCGCCGTAAGGGCGAAACCCTAAGTGGCCGCACCCGCAGCAACGGATATGTACTCCATCCCAATCTCCGTAGTCAGGGCAAAACCGCCATAACCACAGCACCGGATACGCCCTCAATCCCCTAGCCCCAACTGCCCCCCCTCACCCCGCCACCCGCACCACCCCCATATCAATCCCCAAATGCACCAACTCCGCATGGGAGCTGACCTGCAACTTGCTCTTGAGCAAGGTCAAATGGTTCGACACAGTCTTGGCGCTGATGCACAGCTGCTCGGCAATCACCCGCGCCGGGGTGCCCTTGGCCAGCATCACGAAGATCTCCAGCTCGCGCTGGGTCATGCTCTGCAAGCGCGGGTCGCTGGCGTTCTGCGCCGGGGTGCAGGCCAGTTGGGTGGCCAGGGGCTGTTCGATGTAGGCGTGCCCGGCCAGCACCCGGTGCACCGCTTCGATCAGCACCTGGGGCGCGGAGTTCTTGGTCAGGTAGCCCGAGGCGCCGGCCTCTAGGGCCTGGCGCACCAGGGGCAGTTCGTCGTGCATGCTGAAAAACAGCACCCGCAGTTGCGGCAGGCGCTGGCGCAGGCGGCGGGTGGTCTCCAGGCCGCTGATGCCCGGCAGGCCGAAATCCATGATCACCAGGTTCGGCACTTCTTCAGCGACCCGGGTCAGGGCTTCTTCGCCGCTGGCCGCTTCGCGCACCTGCATCGCCGGCAATACCGCGCGCAGCAGGCTGGCGTAACCCTGGCGAACCACGGCGTGGTCATCCACCAACAAGATGTTCATCAGGCCTCCACGGGCATGTTCAGGGGCATGTTCAAGGCCAGCGCCCAACCGGCGCCGGGACGGCTGAGGATGTGCAGTTCACCCCCCAGGCTGCGGGCCCGTTCGGCCATCGAGTGCAGGCCGACGCCGGGGCGTTGGGGCTGGCGCGCGCCGCATCCGTTGTCGCGCACCAGCAGGCGCAGGCCCCGGGCGCTGCGTTGCAGGCGCACCCGCACCTGGCTGGCGCCGGCGTGCCGGGCGACGTTGGTCAGCGCTTCTTGCAGCAGGCGGTAGAGGTGGGTCTTGCTGGCGTCGGGCAACGCCGGCAGGTCGGCGCCGACCCGCAATTGGCAGTCGATGCCCTGGCTGTCCTGCCATTGGCTCACCAGCAGGCCAAAGGCTTCGGCCAGCGGCAGGTGCTGCAGCACCACCGGGTACAGGTCCTGCACCAGGGCGCGAAAGCCCTGCTGCAAGCGTTCGCAATTGAGTTCCAGGGCCTGGGCCGTGTGTTCCACCACCGTGGGCTGGCCGCTGACCATGCGCAGCAGGCAGACCTGGGCGCGGATGCCTGCCAGGTATTGCCCGAGGTCGTCGTGCAGGGTCTGCGCCAGGTAGGTGCGTTCGCGCTCCTGCACCGCCAGCAGGGCCCGGGTCAGTTGTGCATTGTCGGCCCGGGTCTGCTCCAGGGTCGCGGTCATGCGGTTGAAGTGTCCGGCCAGTTGTCGCGCTTCCGGCAGCCCGGCTTCGCGCAGGCGCACCGCCAGTTGCCCGCCGGACACCTGCTGCAAGGCCCGCAGCAAATCATCCAGCAAGCCCATGCCCCGACGTACTGCCCAGCGGATGGTCAGCAGGCTCAAAAGCAGGGCCAGGCCGCACAGGCTCAACAGCTGTTGCAGGGAATCCCAGACTTCATCGATCTCATCCCGCGCGTCCACGGCGATCAGCACCCGGCGGCCGTCGCCCAGGTCCAGTTCGCGGGCGCTGTGGCGACGGTCACTGAACAGTTGGCGGCCGAGCCAGGCGTCCAGCCCTGCCTCTTCCGGCATGCGCGCCGCCTCGTCCGGCCCCAGCCAGTGCACCCGCACATGGCGCAGGCTCTGGGTGAGATGCGGTTGCAGCCCCGCCGGGTTGCGCTCGGCGCTGTCACTCAAGTACTCCACCACCGCTGCGGCGGACTGCAGTTCACGCTCGACATCGGCCACCGCCTGATGCAGCAGCAAGCCGGCGCAGGCCAGGGTCACCACGGCAAAGAACGCCGTGACCCACAGGTTGATCCGCCACAGCGCCGACATGCCTAGCGCCCCGGAACCAGCGGCACCGCCAGGGGCACGACCGGGCGCGGGCCGTGCAGGCGATCGACGCCGATCAGGCTGAGGATCAGCAGCAAGGGCAGGAGCAGCACTTTGATGATGCGCATGGGCGTCGCTCTCAAGGTTCGGGCTCAGGGTTCGGAGCAGATTCAGGCCAGGATCGAGGCCGCTGGGACCATGCTAAGACCGCCGCGCCCGCGCCGGGTTACTACCTTGGTACTGCCCGGGCGCTACTTTCTGCATATTTCCCCGCCCCGACGCTGTTCCTATGCTGGCGCCACCTGCCGTGGAGCGCCCTATGCACAAGCCTGCCCCGCTTATCCCGACTTGCCTGCTGGTGCTGGCCTCGCTCCTGCTGCCCCTGAGCGCCAGCCAGGCCAGCGAGGAACCCTTGCAGGTGCGCATCGGCTACCTGGGCTATCGCCCCGACCCCGGCCCGCTGCTGTCCAACATCATCCCCGAGCCCGCCGACGCCGGTCTGCAAGGCGCCCAGTTGGCGATTGTCGACAGCAACAGCACCGGGCGCTTTCTCAAGCAGCAGTTCCAGCTCGACAGCGCCAGCGTCGACAGCCCCGAGGCGCTGCTGCAAGCCGCCAGGGCCCAGCACGACCAGGGCCTGCGGCTGTTCGTGGTGAATGCCCCGGCGGCCAGCCTGCGGGAACTGTCCGCCGCCCTGCCCGACAGCCTCTTGTTCAACGCCGGCAGCCCCGACGATGCCCTGCGCAGCAGCCAGTGCCTGGGCAACGTGCTGCACAGCCTGCCCGGCCGGGCGATGCTGGCCGACGCCCTGGTGCAGTTCATGGTGCTGCGCAAATGGCAGCGGGCCTTGCTCATCGTCGGCCAGACCGAGGATGACCGCGCCTACGCCGACGCCTTGCGCCGGGCCATGCAGCGCTTCGGCCTGAAGATCGTCGCCGAGAAAGCCTGGAGCTTCGACAACGACCAACGCCGCAGCGCCCAGGCCGACATGCCGCTGTTCACCCAGACCGCCGAATACGACGTGGTGCTGGTGGCCGACGAACGCGGCGATTTCGGCGAATACCTGCCCTACCAGACCTGGTACCCGCGCCCGGTGGCCGGCACCCAGGGCCTGACCCCCACCGGCTGGCACAAGAGCGTCGAGACCTTCGGCGCCGCACAGTTGCAAAAACGCTTCGAAGCCCAGGCCGGGCGCTGGATGAACGACCGCGACTTCGCCGCCTGGATGGCCGTGCGCAGCGTCGCCAGCGCCGTGAACAAACTGCGCCAGGCCGACCCGCGGGCCCTGCAGACGCTGCTGCTCAGCGACCAGCTGCCGCTGGACGGCTTCAAGGGCCGCAAGCTCAGCTACCGGCCGTGGAACGGCGAACTGCGCCAGCCGATTCCCCTGGTGCAGCCCCGGGCCCTGGTCAGCACCTCGCCCCAGGACGGTTTCCTGCACCCCTTCAACGAAATGGACAGCCTGGGCTACGACCGCCCCGAAGTGACCTGCCGCTACCCCTGATCCCATCACCACAACAACAAGGAATCCGCCATGCGCCGCCCTCTTCTCTGCCGCTCCGCCCTCTGCGCGGGCCTGCTGCTCGCCGCCGGGCACGCCATGGCCGCCACGGCCTGGGTCTCCAACGAAAAGGACAACAGCCTGAGCCTGATCGACCTGCAGACCCTGGAAGTCACCCAGACCCTGCCGGTGGGCCAGCGCCCGCGCGGGCTGCTGCTGTCCCATGACAACAAGCTGCTGTACATCTGCGCCAGCGATTCGGACCGGGTCCAGGTGATGGACGTGGCCACCCGCAAGATCATCAAGGAGCTGCCGTCCGGCAAGGACCCCGAGCAGTTCGCCCTGCACCCCAACAACCGCTGGCTGTACGTGTCCAACGAGGACGATGCGCTGGTCACGGTGATCGACACCGAGACCGCCAAGGTCCTCGGCCAGATCAACGTCGGGGTCGAGCCCGAGGGCATGGCGGTGAGCCCCGACGGCAAGTGGGCGGTGAACACCAGCGAAACCACCAACATGCTGCACTGGATCGACACCAGCACCCAGACCCTGGCCGACAGCACCCTGGTGGACCAGCGCCCGCGCTTTGTCGAGTTCAACCAGGACGGCTCAAGGCTCTGGGCCTCGGCGGAAATCGGCGGCACCGTGACCATCCTCGACGTGGCCACGCGCCAGGTGCTCAAGACCCTGAACTTCAAGATCAAGGGCGTGCACCCGGACAAGGTGCAGCCGGTGGGCATCAAGCTCAGCGCCGACGGCAAGTACGCCTTCGTCGCCCTGGGCCCGGCCAACCACGTGGCGGTGATCGACGCCAAGACCTACGAGATCCTCGACTACCTGCTGGTGGGGCGGCGGGTCTGGCAACTGGCATTCACCCCGGACCAGAGCATGCTGCTGGCCACCAACGGGGTCAGCGGCGATGTCTCGGTGATCGACGTCAACAGCCTCAAGGTGCTCAAGTCGGTGAAGGTCGGGCGCTATCCCTGGGGCGTGGTGGTGACCCCATGAACGCTTTGGAGGTCAGCCAGCTGAGCTTCGCCTACGGCCCGCGCCAGGCCCTCGATCAGGTCAGCCTGAGCCTGGCTCCCGGGCGCTTTGCCGCCCTGCTGGGGCCCAACGGTGCTGGCAAGTCGACCCTGATCGCCCTGCTCACAAGGCTCTACGACCTGCAGCAGGGCGACATCCGCGTCGGCGGCTGCTCCCTGCGCAACGCCGCCCGGGCCGCCCTGCGCCAGCTCGGCGTGGTGTTCCAGCAAAGCACCCTGGACCTGGACCTGAGCGTCGAGCAGAACCTGCACTACCACGCCGCGCTGCACGGTTTGTCGCGGCGCCAGGGCCAGGCACGGATCGACGCCGAACTGGCGCGCCAGGGCCTCACCGAACGGCGCCGGGAGAGCGTGCGCGCCCTCAATGGCGGCCACCGCCGGCGGGTGGAAATCGCCCGCGCCCTGCTGCATGAACCGCGCCTGCTGCTGCTCGATGAAGCCAGCGCCGGCCTCGACCCGGCCAGCCGCCTGGCCCTCAACCGACACATTCGCCAGCTGTGCCAGGAACAGCGCCTGAGCGTGCTGTGGACCACCCACCTGCTGGATGAAGTGCAGGCCGACGACCAGTTGCTGATCCTGCATCAGGGGCGCCTGGTGGCCAGTGGCGTGGCCAGCGCCATCAGCCAGCAACAAGGCGGCGACCTGAGCATGGCCTTCGCCCGCCTGACCCAGAATCCCCAGCCGCGCCCGGCGCCGATCGGAGAACCGCTCGCATGAACGCCTACTGGCAGTGCCTGCGCGGCATCGTGCTGCGCGAATGGCTGCGCTTCGTGCTGCAACGCACACGCTTTCTCAGCGCCCTGGTGCGGCCCCTGCTGTGGCTGCTGGTGTTCGCCGCCGGCTTTCGCGCCGCCCTGGGCATCGCCATCATCGAGCCCTACAGCACCTACATTCCCTACGAGGTCTACATCGTCCCCGGGCTGGCCTGCATGATCCTGCTGTTCAACGGCATGCAGGGCTCGCTGTCGATGGTCTACGACCGGGAAATGGGCAGCATGCGCGTGCTGCTCACCAGCCCCCTGCCCCGGGCCTTCCTGCTGGCCGGCAAGCTGCTGGCCACCTCGCTGATCTCGCTGCTGCAGGTCTACGCCTTCCTCGCCGTGGCCTGGCTGTATGGCGTGCAGCCGCCGGCCATGGGCCTGCTGGCGGCGCTGCCGGCCCTGCTGCTGGTGGCCCTGATGCTCAGCGCCCTGGGGTTGCTGCTGTCCAACGCCATCCGCCAACTGGAGAACTTTGCCGGGGTGATGAACTTCGTGATCTTCCCGCTGTTCTTCCTGTCTTCGGCGCTGTACCCGCTGTGGAAGATGCTCGACGCCAGCCCCTGGCTGTACTGGCTGTGCGCCCTCAACCCCTTCACCCACGCCGTGGAGCTGGTGCGCTTCGCCCTGTATCAACGCCTCAACCTCCTGGCCCTGGCGGTGTGCCTTTGCCTGACCCTGGTGTTCTCCCTGCTGGCGGTACTGACCTTCAACCCGCAACACGCCGCCCTGCGCAAAAGCACCGCCTAGGTATCTCCAGATAAAGAGCCACTGTAGCCGCTGCCGAGCCTAGGGCGAGGCTGCGACAAGGGCCGCAGGCCCTTCCAGCGATACAAAGACCGGCACATAGCTGTGAACAGAACCCGGTGGACTGTCCTGCTGGACCGCGTCGGCAGGTTTAGCGTCTCCTCCGGAGCCGTTCGCAGCCTGCGGCAGCGGCTACACGAAGCCCTGCAATCCCTGCAACGCCTGTAGCCGCTGCCGAGCCTTGGGCGAGGCTGCGACAAGGGCCGAAGGCCCTTCCAGCGATGCAAAGACCGGCACATGGCTGTGAAGAGAACCCGGTGGACTGTCCTGCTGGACCGCGTCGGCAGGTCTGGCGTCTCCTCCGGAGCCGTTCGCAGCCTGCGGCAGCGGCTACACGAAGCCCTGCGATCTCCGCAATCTCTGCAACGCCTGTAGCCGCTGCCGAGCTTACGGCGAGGCTGCGACAAGGGCCGAAGGCCCTTCCAGCGATGCAAAGACCGGCACATAGCTGTGAAGAGAACCCGGTGGACTGTCCTGCTGGACCGCGTCGACAGGTCTAGCGTCTCCTCCGTCGGAATGCCGCCCAAGCCGTTCGCAGCCTGCGGCAGCGGCGACAGACAAGTACAAGAGCGTCACCCAGCCAGGACCTACGACTTTGGTACTGCTTTTGCTGTCGATGGTCGCATTCACAAATGCCCCCGCGCTGGCATGTAATGGGCCCATAACAAGAAGGACAACCCCTTATGCCCCGTGCCCTGCAGACCCTGGCCCTGCTGTCCCTGAGCCTGACCCTGGGAATGGCCCAGGCCGAGACGCCGCTGTTTTCCGCCGACGGCTATCGCACCAGCCTCTACCGCAGCCCGACGCCCACGCAGATCGAGGTCGCGCAGATCATCGACACCCAGGGTTTGCAGGCCCTGCTCCAGGCGCAACCCAAACCCCTGCTGATCGACGTCTATCGCCGGCAATGGTTGCAAGGCCGCTTCATCGACAGCGAGCCCCACGCCAACCTGCCCGGCAGCCATTGGCTGGCCAATACCGGCGACGGCGAGCTGAGCCCCGAGTGGCAAGGCTACTTCAGCCGCTACCTGCAACAGCTCAGCGCCGGCAACCTGCAACGACCGCTGGTCTTTTATTGCCGCGCCGATTGCTGGCTGAGCTGGAACGCGGTAAAACGCGCCGCAGCCCTGGGCTATACCTCCCTCTACTGGTATCGCGACGGCCTGGACGCTTGGGAGGCCGCCGGCTTGCCCGTGGTGGCGGCCCAGCCGGAAGCCTTTCCCTGAAGCCGCCAGCGCGCCCCCGCACAATCACAATAACGAGGTGAAAGGCCATGTATAAAATTCTGATAGCCGACGATCACCCACTGTTTCGCGAAGCCATTCACAACGTCATCAGCGACGGATTTCCCGGCAGCGAGGTGATGGAAACCGCCGACCTGGACAGCGCCCTGGCCCTGACCCAGGAGCACGACGACCTCGACCTGATCCTGCTGGACCTGAACATGCCCGGCATGCACGGCCTCAACGGCCTGATCACCCTGCGCAACGAAGCGCCGACCATTCCGGTGGTGATCGTCTCCGCCGAGCAGGACAAGCAGATCGTGCTCCAGGCCATCA
This sequence comes from Pseudomonas protegens, assembly GCF_003363755.1. Classification (GTDB taxonomy): domain Bacteria; phylum Pseudomonadota; class Gammaproteobacteria; order Pseudomonadales; family Pseudomonadaceae; genus Aquipseudomonas; species Aquipseudomonas danubii. The sequence goes on along the minus strand of NZ_CP031396.1, from coordinate 5,932,903 downwards.
CCTACGGCGCCGTCGGCTTCATCACCAAATCCTCGGCGCGCTCGCAGATGACCGAGGCCATCGAACAGATCCTCAACGGCAACGTGTACCTGCCGCCGGACATCATCCGCACCCAGAAAAGCCAGCCGGGGCGCCGCAACAGCGAGACCCCGAGCTTCCCCCCGGAACTGCTCCAGGCCCTGACCCGCAAACAGCTTTTGGTGCTGGAACGCATGACCAAGGGCGAATCCAATAAGCAGATCGCCTACACCCTGGACATTGCCGAAACCACAGTGAAGGCCCACGTCTCGGCGATCCTGCGCAAGCTCAACGTGCACAACCGGGTGCAAGCGATCCTCAGCGCCGGTGATATCGATTTCGGCGCCTACCTGCGCCGCTAACCCCTGTAGCCGCTGCCGAGCCTTCGGCGAGGCTGCGACAAGGGCCGAAGGCCCTTCCTGCGATTCTGAAGACCGGCGCATCCATCGCAACCAACGCCGTGGCGGTGAATCGGGTCACGCGGGTTGTTCTGGTGGACCGCGTGGCCAGGGTTGGCGTCTCCTGCGGAGCCGGGCGCAGCCTGCGGCAGCGGCTACACGAAGCCTTGCGCGCCCTGCAGGTCCTGTAGCCGCTGCCGAGCCTTCGGCGAGGCTGCGACAAGGGCCGAAGGCCCTTCCTGCGATTCTGAAGACCGGCGCATTCATCGCGACCAACGCCGGAGCGGTGAATCGGGTCACGCGGGTTGTTCTGGTGGACCGCGTGGCCAGGGTTGGCGTCTCCTGCGGAGCCGGGCGCAGCCTGCGGCAGCGGCTACACGAAGCCTTGCGCGCCCTGCAAGTCCTGTAGCCGCTGCCGAGCCTTCGGCGAGGCTGCGACAAGGGCCAAAGGCCCTTCCAGCGATTCTGAAGACCCGCGCATTCATCGCAACCAAAGCCGTGGCGGTGAATCGGGGCACGCGGGTTGTTCTGGTGGACCGCGTGGCCAGGGTTGGCGTCTCCTGCGGAGCCGGGCGCAGCCTGCGGCAGCGGCTACAGGGGGGGCGTCAGCAGGTGGCTGATGGCGGTCTTGAGTTTCATCGGCCGCACCGGTTTGTGCATCAGGGTGTGGCCCAGCTGCCGCAGTTGCTGTTTGAGGTCGTTGCTGTAGTTGGCGGTGATCATCATCGCTGGGATCGCCAGGGCGCGGCGGGCGTTGATCCGCGCCACGGCGTCGATGCCGTTCTGCTGGTGGTCCAGGTGGTAGTCGGCAATCAGCAGGTCGGCGTCGGCGCGGTAGTCGTCGACCTGGCGCGCCAGGTCTTCTTCGGACAAGGCGGTGATCACCTGGCAGCCCCAGCCTTCGAGCAAGGTGCGCATGCCGGCGCAGATCGCCGCGTCGTTATCCAGCACCCAGATCCGCGCGCCGTGCAAACGCTCCAGCAGGGCGTCGCCCAGCTCCGGGCGCGGCGCCGGCAAGGGCGCGCTGGCGCTGATGGGTACTTGCACGCTGAACACCGAACCGCGCCCCGGCCAGGAGCGCACGCCGATGCGGTGGCCGAGTATCCCGGCAATCTTTTCCACGATGGCCAGCCCCAGGCCCAGGCCGCGATCCTGGTCGGGGCGCTGTTCTTCGCCGCGCTTGAATTCCTGGAAGATTTCTTCCAGGCGTTCGGCGGCAATGCCCATGCCGCTGTCCCAGACTTCGATCGACAGCCAGTGCCCCTGGCGCCGGCAACCGAGCACCACGCGGCCCTGGCGGGTGTAGCGGATGGCGTTGCTCAGCAGGTTGCGCAGGATCCGCGCCAGCAGCTGGATGTCGCTGCGCACCAGGGCCGAGCAGGCCACGAAGTGCAGTTCCAGGCCTTCGCTGCGGGCCACCTGGGCGTACTCGGCGGCGAGATTTTCCAACAGTTCGCTCAAGGCGAAAGGCGCGATATCGGCCTTGATCACCCCGGCATCGAGCTTGGAGATGTCCACCAGGGTGCCCAGCAGGTTTTCCACGTCTTCCAGGGAGTTGCTGACATTGCGCACCAGGGCGCTGCTGGCCTGGGGGTCGCGACGCTCCAGCAAGGCGCTGGTGAACAGCCGCGCGGCGTTCAGGGGTTGCAGCAGGTCATGGCTGACCGCGGCGAGGAACTTGGTCTTCGACAGGTTGGCCCGTTCGGCCTCGGCCTTGGCCTCGCGCAGCCGCGATTCGACCCGGCTGCGCTCTTCGATCTCGCGCAGCAGTTGCTGGTTGAGGGTGGTCAGTTCGGCGGTGCGTTCGCGTACCCGCAGCTCCAGGTTCTGGTAGGCCTGATGCAGCGCCTCGGCGGTGCGCCGGCGTTCGGTGATGTCGCGGATCAGCACGAAAATCCCCACCACTTCGCCATTGGCCAGGCGGTTGGGCACGTAGGAGCGCAGCATGTAGCGTTCCTGGTTGTTGATGTTGGTTTCGGCGAATTCGAAGGTCACGCTCTCCCCGGCCAGGGCCCGTTCCACATAGCTTTCCAGGCGCTGGTAGTGCTGTTCGCTGTGCACCTCGCGCAGGCTCTGGCCGAGCATCACGCCGCGGGGCCAGCAGTACCATTCCTCGTAGACCTTGTTGGTGAACTCATACACCAGGTCGGCATTGAGGTAGGCGATCAGCGCCGGCACATGGTCGGTGATCAGGCGAATCCAGCGCTCGCTCTCGCTCAGGGCCTCGGCGTGCTGGTAGCGCTCGGTGATGTCGGTGAAGGTGTTGACGAAACCGCCGGTGGGTAGCGGATGGGTGCGGATCTCCAGGACCCGGCCGTCGCTCAGGCGCTGCTCGCATTCATGGATCACCCGGCCATTGCCGTCGCGGCTGGCGGGGGTCAGCAGGCTCAGCTCGCTGTCGCCGATCACCTCGGCAAACAAACGGTGCGCGGCCACCGGGGCCAGCCCGCTGAGTTCCAGGAAGCGCCGGTTCCACAGTTCGAGGATGCCCTCGGCATTGACCATGGCCACGCCCTGGGACAGGTTGTCCACCGCCCGTTGCAGCAGGTGGGATTTCTGCGCCACCGCCTGTTCCCGGCGCAGGGTTTCGCTGTGCTTGACCTCGGTGATGTCGGTGAACAGGATCACCCGCCCGCCTTCCCGGGTCGGCCGCTCGCTGACCTGCAGCCAGCGGCCGTTGTGCAGGCGATACAGCAGTTGTTCGTCGCCAGCGCTGCGCGGTTCCTCGCTGAACAGCCCGGTGCTGGTCATCAGCCGGCGCACTTCCGAGAGGCGCATGCCGGCCATGATCCGTACCCGACTGTGGCTCCAGAAGGCGCGGAAGCGGCTGTTGAACAGGACGATGCGCTGCTCCTGGTCGAACAGCACGAAGGCATCGGAGATGCTCTCGATGGCGTCGATCAGGTGCTGGTGCGCCGTCTCGGCCCGCAGCCGCGCTTCGCTGAGCAAATGGTTGCCGGCCTTGAGCTCGGCCATGGCCTGGTTCAGGGCGTCGGTGCGTTCGCGCACCTGCTCGGCCAGCACCACCGAATGCTGGAACGCCGCATAAGGGTCGTTGCCGCGGGTGATGCCGGATTCGACCCGTTCGATCAGCGCCGCGTTGATCCGCCGCAGCTTGCGGTTCTCGCGCTGCAGGCAGTCGAGCTGCGCTTGCAGCTCAGCGGCGGGCCGGAGTTCGACTGCGGGCAATGGCGACCCCGGTGAAGGTCTGGTTGATGTGCATGCCATTGAACTGTTCTCCGTAGGTGTTGAAACCCATCACCCGTTGATCCCGCAAAAAGGCCCCGATCTCCTCCAGGCTGCCGCGATCCTCCAGCTCCAGGCGGCGCAAAAAGCAGTCGCAGCCGATGGTCAGCAACAGGCTGCCCAGGCGCTGCTGCAAGCCGTCGAACAGCTGTTGCAGGTTGGGCAGCAAGGGGCCGGGGGTCATGGCGGTGAGGACGATGCCGTTCTCCACCGCGCAGTAGAAACTCAGGCTCAGGTCCGGGTGCACCTGCTGCACCGCGCGCACGTAGTAGTGCTGGTTGATGCGCACCGCCAAGGGGTGGGCGGCGAACACCCGGTGGTCGAGCTGCGCCAGGGGCACGCCGATCAGCCGTGCGTACTCCTCGGCGGCCGGTTCCGCGTTCAGTTCATAGACCCGGCGCGAGGCGCTGTCGGCGCCGGTGACCACCAGTTTTTCTTCCCGGGGCTGGATGTGGTGGGTGGTGAACACCTCGAAATCCAGCCAGGTGTTGACCAGCACCACCACCGCCGCGCCGCTGTGGAACTCGCCGCCGTAATACACGTGGGTGTGGGTCAGGTAGTTGTCATCGCCGGCCGAACCGCCGAAATGGGGAATGTCCCCCAGGGCTGCGCTGAGGGCGGCCAGGACCATTTCTTCGCGGCTCGACAGGCCGTCCAGCAGGGTCAGGGCGAAGCTGTTGCCCTTGATCGGCGCCAGGGTGTTGCTGCGGCAGCGGCCCACCAGGCGTTCGACCATCTGCTGGGCGTCGATCAGGCTGAAGTGCTCCATCTGGTCGATCAGCTCGGCGGCGATGGAAAAGTGTCGGTGATCGAAGCCGATGGCGGTCACGCAATTGCGCCCGTAGCCCAGGGGGGTGATTTCCCCGGCGCTGGTGCAGCCCACCAGGGGGATGCCGCCAAAGCTCTGCTGCAGGGCCGGGCCCAGGGTGTGCAGGGGGTATTCGGCGGAGCAGAAAAACAGCACGAAGCCCAGGTGCGGATGCAGCAACTGGCTGGCCAGGTCCTGGGCCACCTGCTGCGGATCGACGGCCTGGGACATGGCACTGACCACGCCCTCGCTCTGGGCTTGCTGCATCGTCGCCTCCGGCGCGGGTTGTCTGAGCAATGAGTGTACGAAGCCGGCCCCCGGGCACGAATGCTACTTGGGTAGCGGGTGGGCAGTTCCATGGGCGTAGGTGCAGGCTTGCCAACGCAGGCGTCATCCGGGCTGGTGCAAGGCTGGCGGGCCGCTTCGCCGGCAAGCCGGCTCCTACGGGACATGCGGGAGATATGGGGAATGGAGGGGGCGCCGGCCCGGGCGCGATGCGCACGCCAGGGCCGGCGCTGGGGTTACCAGGTCAGTACCGCACCCACGGCGAAGGTGTCGGTGTTTTCGTTCTGCGCATTGGTCTGGTGGCCGTCGATCTCGAACTGGTTGTACTCGGCCACCAGCTTGAGGTTGTCGTTGATGTCGTGGAACAGCGCCACGCCCCGGGTCTGGTAATCGGCGCCGCTGCCGACCACGCCGTTGCCGTCGTCCTTTGTCTTGCCGTAGGACAGCGCCAGGCGGTTTTTGCCCAGTTTGTACGAGCCCTGCAGCAGGTAGCCCTTGCTGTCGACATTGCGCAGGGTGGCCTCGCCGGCATTGTTGGTGAAGAACGGGTTGATGCCCTTGGCCTGGAACCCGGAACCGGTCAGGGACAACCCGCCCATCTTCGCCTGCAGGCCATAACCCAGGCCCTTGGAAGTCACGGACTGCACGTTGGGGTCGGTGTTGTCGGAGGTCTGGTAGCTGCCGTTGAGCCAGCTGTAGAACTTGGCCCCGCCCAGGTCGAACTGGTAGGTGATCTCGCTCTCGGTACGCGGGTTCTTCTGGTAGGCCTTGCCCAGGGCGCTGCTGTCGTTGGTGTCCACCGGGTCGAGGATGCCCACCGCAACCCGCAGGCCGTCCATCACCGGGCTGCGGTAAGTGATCTGCGACGACGGAAAGGGATAGGGGTAACCGCTGCCGATGTTGCCGAACGACACCCCGCCGCCGTCCACCAGCCCCAGGCTGTCGCTGACCTGGCCGTACCCGGCGAGCATTTCATCGAGCAGGATGTTGGAACGGGCGAACAGGCCAAAGTCCTTGCCGATCAGCACCTCGCCCCACTCCGGGTTGGCCACGGTGCCGTAGAACTGGCGCACGTCGATGGCGGTGTCGGTGCCATTGGTTTCGCTGTCGTTGATGGTCACCCAGAACGAGGCCCGGGCGCCGAGCTTGAGGTCGTCCACCTGCTTGCCCATGTTGAAGCCCAGGTAGTTGGGCAGAAAGCCCATCTTCACCCGCGCCTGACGGCGGTCGTACTGCTCGCCGGCGCGGTCGACGTCGCTGTTGACGTAGAAGGCGTTGACGTAGCCGTCGGTGGAAAAGGTGGTCTGGTCCTTGTCGTACAGCATGATCTCGGCTTCGGCGACAGTGCCCAGGCCAAGGGTCGACAGGCCGACGAGCAGGGCCGGAATCAGAGGGTACTGGCAGTTCTTATTGTTATGCATGGCGCGCTCCGCAAACGGGGGACGAAATGTCGGAGGCGATTATCGAAAGGGCCCCAGGGCACTGACAGGCTGCCTTGGAGGCAGATTGCCAGTGCTTTGGAGGGGCTGGCAGGGAGCGGCAAATCCGATCCACGACCGGACCGCTACCGGGCCCACTACCTGGAGTAACACCAAGGGCTCATGGCCCCGGGTGCGAAGGGATGAAGTCCTTAAGTCGTCGGCCGTTCAGTCGTCGCCCGTCTTATCGTCGCCCGCGAGCGCGCGCAACCGCGCCAGCTCGGCGGTAGCCAGGGGAATGCCGTGCTCCAGCGATTTGGCCCGGGTGCGGTAGCGCCGGTCGCCGGGCATGCGTTCCAGGCCCACGGCCTGCATCTGCCGCACCAGCTCGCCGCTGCGCTGGGCAAAATGCCCACCGCCCAGGTGGCTGGGATCGATGACGATCAGCAGTTGCCCGGTCCACGGCGTTTGCGCCCCGGGGTGTTGTGACCAGTCGAACTCGAAGGAGAAGTTGCCGCCAGTCAGCGCCGCCGCCAGCAGCTCCACCATCATCGACAGCGCCGAGCCCTTGTGCCCGCCAAAGGGCAGCAAGGCGCCGCCGTCGAGAATCGCTGCCGGATCGCAAGTGGGCTGGCCATCGCGGTCCACCCCCATGCCCGGTGGCAGCTGCTGGCCCTGACGCTTGGCGATCTGCACATCGCCGTGGGCGATGGCGCTGGTGGCCAGGTCGAAGACGATGGGCTCGGCGCCCTCGCGGGGGGCGGCGAAGGCAATCGGGTTGGTGCCGAACAGCGGGCGCTGGGCGCCATGGGGCACCACGCAGGTCATGCTGTTGACCAGGCTCAGGGCCACCAGGCCTTCTTCGGCGAAGGGCTCGACATCCGGCCACAACGCCGCGAAGTGATGGGAATTGCGAATCGCCAGCACCGCGATCCCGGCACTGCGGGCCTTGCTCAGCAGCAGCGCGCGGGCCGCCGCCAGGGCCGGCTGGGCAAAGCCGCCGTCGGCGTCCACCGCCACCACGCCGGGGGCCACATCCTCCACTTGCGGCACCGCCTGACCGTTGACCCAACCGCTGGCCAGGGACGACAGGTAACCGGGCATGCGGAACACCCCGTGGCTGTGGGAACCATCGCGCTCGGCGCGGGCGCAGTTGTCGGCCAGCACCCGGGCCACCTCGGCAGAGGTGCCGTGGCGAAGAAAAATCCGTTGCAGCAAGTCGGTCAAGGCCGGCAGGTCGAGGTACTCGGCATCAGCCTGCGCCACGGTCGCGTGGTTCGCGTCGGTCATTGCAGCTCCATTGGAATTGTTATTGGAAGGGGCCTGACTATCGCGTCACGCCAGTTAACTGTCAAATGTTGACTTCATGACAGAAAACCTTCATTTTCCGTTTCCAGCGGTCAATAAAAACAAGGAGCGGCCATGAGCCAGCCCATCAAACAACGCCTTGAAAGCAGCTTGTCCAGCGCCACCGCGTCGGGCCGGGCAATTGCCAGCTACATGCTGGCCAACCTCTACGAGCTGCCCTTCCAGACCGCCGCCGACATCGCCGAAAAACTCGGCGTCAGCGAATCCAGCGTCGGCCGGTTCTGCCGCGCCATCGGCTACAGCCATTTCAAGGATCTGAAAAACGACCTGAAGAACGACCTCGGCGAAGGCCCGTGGCTGGTGGGCGACCGCCTGCAGGAATTTCGCCAGCAGCCCAACCCGGCGGCCCAGGGCCTGCCGCGCAGCTTCGAGCTGGAAGTGGCGGCGCTGGTCAAGGTCTACGAATACAGCCTGACCCCGGCCTGGCAGACCGTGGTCCAGCGCCTGGCCAGCCGGCGCCGGGTGTACGTGGCGGGGTTCCAGACCGAGCGCGGCATCGCCGCCTCCATGGCCCACCTGCTGCAATACCTGCGCGACGGCGTGCACCTGGTGGACGGCTCTGCCGGGCATTTCGCCGACGTACTGCTCAGCCCCGCCGAAGACTGCGCCCTGGTGGTGTTCGAGGCCCGGCGCTATTCGCGCCACGCCCTGACCCTGTGCCACAAGGCCCGCGAGGCGGGGATTCCGGTGACCCTGGTCACCGACACCTTCTGCGACTGGGCCGAGCAGAACGCCGACGAGGTGTTCCGCGTGCCCACCGAGTTCAACCTGTTCTGGGAATCCACCGCGGCCATGCTGTCGCTGGTTCACCTCTTGATCAACGAGGTGTGCAAGCACCTGGGCCCCGAGGTGGAAAAACGCCTGGAAGCCACGGCCGCCCTGCATAACGAATTTGTTGGCTACACATCGTCCACCCGCGCAAAACAATAAATAACCGAGGTGCTCCATGAACAACGTCGTCCGCTTCGCCAGTGCCTGCGCCCTAGTCTTCGCCGCCTCCGCGGCCCAGGCCGAAACCCTGAAGATCGCCACCGAAGGCGCCTACCCGCCCTTCAACTACGTGGACTCCAACAACCAGCTGCACGGCTTCGACGTGGACATCGCCAACGCCCTGTGCAAGCAGATGCAGGTCGAATGCCAGATCGTCGCCCAGGACTGGGAAGGCATCATCCCGGCGCTGCTGGCGAAGAAATACGACGCGGTGGTGGCCTCGATGATCGCCACCGACGAGCGCAAGAAAAAGATCGCCTTCAGCAACCACTACTACCGCACCCCGCTGTCGGTAGCCGTGGCCAAGGACTCGGACATCACCGACGCCCAGACCAACTTCAAGGGCCGCACCGTGGGCGCCCAGGCCTCCTCGACCCAGGCCATCTATGCCGAGGACCACTACGGCCCGGCCGGCGCCGACGTGAAGTTCTACCCGACCCTGGACGAAGCCAACAGCGACCTGGCCGCCGGGCGCGTGGACGGGGTGATTGCCGACAAATTCCCGCTGCTGGCCTGGGCCGAAAGCGCCGGCAAGGACTGCTGCAAGATCATCGGTGACGTCAACGGCACCACCGCCGACGCCTCGATCGCCGTACGCAAGGAAGACAACGCCCTGCGCGAGCGCCTGAACAAGGCCCTGGACGCGATCGTCGCCGACGGCACCTACAAGCAGATCTCCAGCCGCTACTTCGCCTTCGACATCTACTGACCGCCCGCCTTTGCCGCTGCCGTTGCCCCCGCGTTCCCCCGAGCGCGGCGGCGCCCTGCACGGTTCAATCTTCCAGAGGGTTCGCGCATGTTCGAACAGCTGTCACTCCTGTCCTTTGCCAGCGGCGGCTGGGGCTCGGCCCTGCTTGCCGGGGCCCTGGTGACCATCGCCCTGGCCCTGGCCTGCGTGCCCATCGGCCTGCCCCTGGGCTTGCTGGTAGCCCTGGCCGCGCGCTCGAAAAACCGCTGGGCACGGGCCTGGGCCACGACCTTTTCCACGGTGTTTCGCGGCCTGCCGGAGCTGTTGACCCTGCTGATCATCTACTACGGCTGCCAGATCGCCGCGCAGAAGATCCTCGGCGCCCTGGGCTACCCCGGTGAAGTGGCGATCAATACCTTTGTCGCCGCGATGATCGCCTTCAGCCTGGTGTTCGCCGCCTTCTCCAGCGAGATCTGGCTGGCCGCGTTCAAGACCCTGCCCAAGGGCCAGTACGAAGCCGCCAGCGCCCTGAGCCTGTCGCGGCGCACCACCTTCACCCGGGTGCTGCTGCCACAACTGACCCGCATCGCCCTGCCGGGGCTTTCCAACAACTGGCTGTCGCTGCTCAAGGACACCTCCCTGGTGTCGACCATTTCCCTGGTGGACCTGATGCGCCAGACCAACCTCGCGGTCAGCGTGACCAAGGAACCCATGCTGTTCTACAGCGTGGCGTGCTTTGGCTACCTGTTCTTCTCGGCGCTGTCGGGGCACCTGTTCAGCTTTCTTGAACGGCGCTTCAACCGTGCGCAACGGAGCCTGCAACCATGAGCCTGGATGACCTGCTGAACCTGTTCCTCAACCAGGACCTGCTGGAACGCTACGGCCCGCGCTTTATCGACGGCCTGCTGGTGACCGCCAAGCTGGTGGCGATTTCCTTCAGCCTGGGCGCCGTGCTCGGCCTGCTGATTGCCCTCGGGCGGCTGTCCAGCAATCAGTTCCTGCGGCGCTTCACCGGGGCCTACGTGTACTTCTTCCGCGGCTCGCCGCTGCTGGCCCAGCTGTTCATGCTGTATTACGGCCTGGGCTCGTTCAAAGGCTTCTGGCAGGACGTGGGCCTGTGGTGGTTCTTCCGCGACGCGTGGTTCTGCACCCTGCTGGCCTTCACCCTGAACACCGCCGCCTACCAGGCGGAGATCCTGCGCGGCAGCCTGCTGGCCGTGGCCCAGGGCCAGCGCGAAGCCTGCAAGGCCCTGAGCCTGTCGCGCTGGACCGCGTTTCGCAAAGTGATCCTGCCGCAGTCGCTGCTGATCGCCATCGGGCCTCTGGGCAACGAGCTGATCTTGATGATCAAGGCCAGCGCCATTGCCTCCCTGGTGACCATCTACGACCTGATGGGGGTGACCAAACTGGCCTTCTCCCGCAGCTTCGATTTCCAGATCTACCTGTGGGCCGCGGTGCTCTACCTGCTGATCGTCGAAGTGGTACGGCGCAGCCTCAAATACCTGGAAGGCCGCCTGGGCCGGCACCTGAACTGAACCCTTTAGCGGGCCGCCCCGCGGCCCCTGTCATAAGGACTGAAACATGCATTGCCAAACCCTCGTTCTGGGCGCCGGAATCGTCGGCGTCAGCAGCGCCCTGCACCTGCAGGCCCGCGGCCGCCAAGTGGTGCTGCTGGACCGCCAGCCCCCGGGCAACGGCACCAGCCACGGCAACGCCGGGCTGATCGAACGCGCCAGCGTGATTCCCTACGCCTTCCCCCGGGAAGTGACCAAGCTGGTGCGCTACGGCCTCAACCAGCAATCGGACGTGCGCTACAGCCTGCGCCACCTGCCCAAGGCCGGCCCCTGGCTGCTGCAATACTGGCGCCACTCCTCGCCCAAGGGCCTGGCTGCCGCCACCCGCGCCATGCTGCCGCTGATCGAACGCTGCGTCACCGAACACCTGGCCCTGGCCCGCCCGGCCAACATGCTGGAGCTGATCGCCGACGGCGGCTGGCTCGAAGCCTTCAACGACCAGCAAGCCTTCGACTTCGCCCAACGCGCTGCCGCCGACCTGCGGGACTACGAACTCAACTACCGGGTACTGGACCGCGCCGAACTCTTGGCCCTGGAACCCGGCCTGCACCCCGACATCGTGGGCGGCCTGCACTGGCTCGACCCCAAGACCGTGAGCGACCCCGGCGGCCTGACCCGCGGCTACGCCGAACTGTTCAAGCAACGCGGCGGCCAATTCGTCATCGGCGATGCCCTGACCCTGACCCAGGTCGAAGGCGGCTGGCAGGTGCAGAGCGAACTCGGCCCGATCACCGCCCAGGAAGTGGTGGTGGCCCTGGGCCCGCAAGCCAGCGGCATTTTCGAACCCCTGGGCTACCGCATTCCCCTGGCGATCAAGCGCGGCTACCACATGCACTACGCCGCCCTGCCCGGCACCCGCCTGCAGCACCCGATCCTCGACCCGGTGGGCGGCTACGTCCTGGCGCCGATGGTGGGCGGCATCCGCCTGACCACCGGCATCGAATTCGCCGACCGCGACGACCCGATCAACGAAATCCAACTGCGCCGCTGCGAAGCCCTGGCCCGAAGCTTCTACCCCCTGGGCGAACGCCTCGACGCCGAACCCTGGCTGGGCCGCCGCCCGTGCCTACCGGACATGTGCCCCGTGATCGGCCCGGCCCCGCGCCACCCCGGCCTGTGGTTCAACTTCGGCCACGCCCACCACGGCCTGACCCTGGGCCCGGTGAGCGGCCAACTGCTGGCGCAGATGGTCACCGGCGAAACGCCCTTCACCGACCCCACCCCCTACCGCGCCGAGCGCTTCAACTGACCGACGGAGAACCGCCATGCTGACCCAGACCGCCCCGCTTCCCGCCGCATCCGAAGCGCCTGCCCGCCCCGCTGCCGACCCACGCGAAGTGGTGATCGATATTGCCGGGGTGAACAAGTTCTACGGTGCTTTCCATGTACTGCACGACATCGACCTCAAAGTGCGCCAGGGCGAACGCATCGTCCTCTGCGGGCCTTCGGGCTCCGGCAAATCCACATTGATTCGCTGCATCAACCGCCTGGAGATTGCCGAAAAAGGCCGCATTCTGGTGGACCGCACCGACCTCTCGCAAAACACCCGCGAAGCAGCGCAAGTGCGCAGCCAGGTGGGCATGGTGTTCCAGCACTTCAACCTGTTTCCGCACATGAGCGTGCTGGACAACTGCACACTGGCACCGATGACCGTGCGCGGGTTATCGCGGAAAAAGGCTGAAGAACTGGCGCGGGGTTTTCTGGCCAAGGTGGGGATTGAGAATCAGGCGGATAAATACCCGAGCCAGCTTTCAGGTGGGCAGCAACAGCGCGTGGCGATTGCACGGGCGTTGTGCATGGAGCCGAAGATTATGTTGTTTGATGAACCGACTTCGGCGCTGGACCCGGAGATGGTGAGTGAGGTGTTGGATGTGATGGTGAAGCTCGCCGGGAGTGGGATGACGATGTTGTGCGTGACCCATGAAATGGGGTTTGCGCGGCAGGTGGCGGAGCGGGTGTTGTTTTTGGATGGGGGGCGGATTGTGGAAGATGCGCCGCCGGAGGCGTTTTTTGGGGCGCCGAAGAGTGAGAGGGCTAAGGCGTTTCTTGCGCAGATTGTGCATTGAGATGGGTGGGCATATCCGTTGCTGCGGGTACTGCCACTGGCGGTTTCGCTCTTACAGCGAGTCACTTTGAAAAGCCCAAAGTAACCAAAGGCTCCTGCCCCTCCACTCGGTGCCTCGCCTAGGCTCGGCATGCCCTCACTCCGGCATTGATCCGTGGGCCGCCGCAATGGGCCATCCATGGCCCAGTGCGGCTAACCCGGCGTCCTGCCGGGTTACCCACGGATCAATGCCTGCGTTCGGCCATCGTGTTTAAGGGGGCAGGCAGATCAAAAACCAAAGCAAGAGCAAAAGCAGACGGCGGCCTACCGGCCGGCCTGTTTCCTTGCCGTTCGCGTTCCTTGTAGCCGCTGCCGAAGGCTGCGAACGACCGCGAAGCGGGCGCAGCGATCTCAAGGGTAAATATCTATCCGGCTCTCCACGCCCTTCCGCAGCCACGACATCTATCAACACAAGAAGAAAGTGCTCCACCGCAACATCTGGAGCGGCCTCTAATCCCTCGTCTATGAACACAAGGGTAAATCGACCAACCAAAAACAATGCGTACTGCAATGATCGCCGTTGACAGTAAACGACCATGAACTAATGTTCGTGACAGACAGCTATCGGCCAATAGCGGCCCTTGGCTGCGGGCGCGCGGTACGCGACTCGGCCCGAAGGAGCCCTCAAGTAGCGATACAGTCGAATCGCACCTACCATGACGCACTAGAATCAGTAGATTGGTTTCCGCTAGACAAGGAGGGTCGAAGTGCATCTTGTGCGTGTTCGCGTCCGGAACTTCAGAGGCATCGCCTACGGTGAGGTCCACCTCAATGGACACACTGCTTTTATCGGTGACAATAACGCCGGCAAGTCCACATTGCTGGAAGCGGTGGACTTGGTACTTGGCCCGGAGCGCCTGAGTCGTCGCCCTGTAATTGATGAGCACGATTTCTATGCCGGTACGTACGTAGACCCGGCCAAGAACGAGGTCGTCCCGATCCAGGTCGAGGTTATTGTCGCGGGACTCTCTGATGAGCAACTGCGGCATTTCCGGGACCATATCGAGTGGTGGGATACACAGACCAAGTCATTGCTTGTAGGGGCACCCCCGGAGGGAACAGATGCGCCCCATGTCGGAGCGGCAATACGAGTCTTCTTCAACGGTTGGTATGACGTAGATGAGGACGACTTCGCTGGGGATACCTATTACGCCACTCCCGAAATGCCGGATGGCTCCTACCCCCGGTTCTCTGCGCCCGACAAACGAAAATGCGGTTTTCTTTATCTGCGCACGCTGCGGACCGGAGCTCGCGCACTCAGCCTGGAACGGGGCTCTTTGTTGGACGTGATCCTTCGGCTGAAGGAAACACGACTGACTATGTGGGAGGATTTGCTCGACCAGCTGAGGGCACTGCCAGTTGGAGAGACCGAGGACATCGGCGAGTTGCTTGTCGCAGTCCAAGATGCAGTACGGCACTACGTACCATCCGACTGGGCAGAGCAACCCCACATGCGGGTTTCGGACCTCACTCGCGACATGCTCCGTCGAACCCTGACTGTCTTCATGGGTACTGGAGCGAAAAGGCCGGACGGCTCAGTCTATTCCGCCCCATATCAGCACCAAGGCACTGGCACGATTAACACGCTGGTATTGGCTCTGCTTTCGATCATCGCCGAACTTAAGCAAAGCGTGATCTTCGCGATGGAAGAGCCAGAGATCGCGCTTCCGCCGCACACCCAGAAACGAATCATCAATTCGCTGCGCCAGAAGTCGGCACAGGCCATCTTCACCTCCCACTCACCCTACGTGCTGGAGGAGTTCGAGCCTGCCCAGGTAGTGGTTCTCAAGCGCACGGCCGGTGTTATGACCGGGGTGCCTGCTACATATCCGCCAGCAGTCAAGCCCAAGGCCTATCGCACAGAATTCAAAGCACGGTTCTGCGAAGCCCTGCTGGCACGCTACGTACTTGTACTTGAGGGCCGTACGGAGTTCGACGCATTGCCTGCCGCTGCCCGCCGGCTCGCCGAGCTGGATCCCACGCGATTCAAATCACTCGAAAACCTAGGTGTGGCTATCGTCGACGCCCGCGGCGAGACCAATGTCGCGCCACTGGGTGCATTCTTCCGCTCACTCGGCAAGGTCGTGTTCGCCGTATTTGACAAGCAAACGCCGGAGGCGCTCGCAACCATCACTGCCTCGGTCGATCATGCCTATGAGTCTGCGACTAAGGGCTTTGAAAACCTTGTCTTGTATGGCGCGTCTGAGGTGGCACTCCGCAGCTATGCTGCTGTTGTGGTTGTTGGCGGTGATTGGCCGCAGCATCTCGCGGCATACACACCAACACCCGCAACACCGCTGGCCAATCTGCAGGTAGCTCTGTCGCACTATTTTGGCTGGGCCAAAGGCGGTGGCGACGCCGGCGACTTGCTCGCCTCCTGTCCAACCGCCAATGACATGCCCGAATACGTGAGAACCACGCTGGCAGCCATCAAGAACGTCATTGAGCCACCTCAGCCGCCTCCATTACCTCCCCAGCTAGCCGGCGTGCCCCCTCTCCCAGAGGCTGCAGCCAAGCCACCGCCATTGGCAGCAGCCTATGGGAAGTTCCAACCGTCCCCGCCCCAGCCTCTGGCATGACGGAAGTGTGGAGCGATCAGAAGCGCGGCTTCCTGGCGTGCGCTGGGCACACCTTGGCGCTAGGTGGTCCTGGTGCAGGCAAAACACACGTCGCGCTGGTCAAAGCTCGTGATGAGATTCGCTCAGGGGTACTCAAGCCAGGCCAGAAGATCCTCTTCTTGAGCTTCGCCAGGCCTACCGTAGCGCGCATCATCGAAAAGGCTTCTGAGCTGATTTCTCGCGAGGACCTGAAGCAACTTGAGGTCAGCACGTACCACGGTTTTGCTTGGAGCATTCTCCGAAGCCACGCCTATCTGTTGAATGGCAGGCCGAGCTTGCAGCTTCTGCCACCACCCGAGGCAGCAGCGCATTTGGCAGATATCGATAAGGCCCAGCACGAAAATGAGAAGCGACGCCTATTCGAGCACGAGGGCCGCCTGCATTTCGACTTGTTCGCAAGCTTGGTCAGCGAACTGCTGAGCCGTAGTGACCGGCTAAGCGCCATCTTCTCCGACGCCTATCCCATTATCATCCTCGACGAGTTTCAGGACACAAACTGTGATGAATGGGCGCTGATCCAGCAGCTTGGAAAGCGTAGTCGCCTCATTGCTCTGGCCGACCCTGAACAGCGGATCTATGAGTTTCGAGGCGCTGATCCTAGGCGGGTTGGCGACTTTCTGGAGATCTTCGGCGCCGTCCACTTCGATTTCGCAGGTGAAAACCACCGCAGCAGCGGTACCGATATCACGACCTATGGGAATGACCTGCTCACTGGCGCAAACAAGGGCAAGGTCTATCAGCAGGTAAAAATCACGCGTTACGGCTTCATGTATGGAAAGAGCCTGCACTTCAATGCCAAGGCCGCAGTGCTCTCGGCGTTGGATCGCCTCAAGGCAATACCGGACAAATCGATCGCGATCCTGGTGCCATCCAAGCGGCTGATGCTCGAGCTTTCTGATTACCTTTCTTCTGCAGCTGATGGTCTGCCAGAGCTACATCACGACGTTGCAATGGATGCTGAACCGCCGGCTCTCGCCGCTGGCGTTATCGCCACGTTACTGGAGGGGGGGACGGCTGGCGATGTGGCGAGCCGCATGCTTGGTGCACTTCACTCGCACATTCGTGGACGCCGCGGAGGCAAGCCTACCCCTCAGTCCGAGCTGGACCTGGCAGGTGCTCTTAGCGGATTCCTCTCCTCGGGAAAGATCCGCGGTGCCAAACGCCAACTGATTGTCAGCGAAGTTCAGCGTATCGCAGAGTTACGACAGCAACTGCAATTAACGGGCGACCCTGCGGAGGACTGGTTGCAGCTGCGCGGCCTGTTGCAATCGTCCGCTGCGGTAGCCTTGAAGCAAGTAGCAACAGATGCTCGCTACCTTCGACTTCTTCATCGTGGCTCGGTACTGCGGGCTAACTTGGGTGCGCTGTGGCGTGCCCAGGGAGAGTACAAGGGGGCTGAGGAAGCAGTCCGCAGTGCCTTGATGCAGGAGCATTTCGCTGCAGCTCAAAAGGACTGGCGCGGCATCCACCTAATGACGATACATAAGTCCAAAGGGAAGGAGTTCGACGAGGTCATCATCTACGACGGCCTATTCCAGCGCATTGCCAAAGCCCCGCAAGATCCAAAAATCTGCGCTCAGGATCTTTTAGTGCTACGGGTGGGAGTGACTCGGGCGATACGTCGAACCACCATTCTGACTCCGAAGCGCGATACCTGCCCTTTCCTGTGAATCAAGACGTCCACTGCTTACACCTCTCCCTGCTGATCCGGCCGCAGCTGAAAGCGTTCGTAGGCGCACCTATCTGAAGAGGTAAAGAGCTTCTCAGTCTCAAAATTGCTAGCACAGAATGGCTCACGTTAAGTCCGCTTTTGGCCGATTTCCGCCAGTGGCTACTTACTTCCGGCATGTAGAGGTTTAAAACATGAGGGTGATTAGAACCTCATCACATACCTGCCGTGACCACTGCTATCGTCATGACACACTGTCTCAAACATCCCCACCAACACACGGTTGCACCTCTCACGCCTCGCCCCTATAGTTCGCCCTCGCGGCAAAATCCGCGAACGACCTTGGCCGGTCGAATTACAACGACGCATCAGCGTCCAAAACACCATTGCAGACGCTTTTTTTGTGCCTGCGATTCTGTGTTATGGCGGCTGTGTGCGGGACACCTTCGGGTGTGCCGGTGTCGTTGTAGCCGGTCGGCCAACCCTCGCACAGCTGCCACCCTCCATTTGCTTGGCCGCAAAAGGTGGAAGCTCTACAACGAGTAACGACCATGGACGATCAATCGATTTCCCGCTTCTCCCCCGTCGACACCCACGACGCCAACCAAGCCGTTTTCTACCTCGACACCCAAGCCTCTCTGAACGATCTGGCCAGCAGTGCGGCCCATCGTTTCACAGTGGTGCGGGATCTGATGGACACGCTGTCCACGCTTAACCTGAAAGACATTGCCGACTGCGATCTGACGCGAGTCACCCGAGGGGTGCATCTGCTCACACGGGAGGGTTGCGCGGTGCTGGAGGTGATTCAGTGGCGAACAGAGCAAGAGGCCTGAACGCCATTGAACTCAACAAGCGCGTAAAACGCGCTTGGCTTTGCGTTGGCTCTTGATCTGGCTTTTGATTTTCCTGCCCCTTCAGGAGGCCGAACGCAGGCGTTGCGTAGGGGGCAGCTCGGCATGGATGCCGAGCTAGCCGCCCCAGGCCATGGATGGCCTGTGGCGGCGTGCCCCCGGAGCAATGCCGGAGTGAGGGAACGCCGAGCCTAGGCGAGGCGCCGGATGCGGGGGCAGGAGCCCTTTGCTTACTTTGGGGCTTTTCCAAAGTGAGTCGCTGTAAGAGCGAAACCGTAAGCTGCCGTGACCGCAGCAACGGATATGTACACAAAACCCTATGCAGCCAGGTGAAAAGCATCGGCAGGTTTGGCGAGGACTGCGTCCTCGTGCGCAGCCTCGCTGCGCTCGACAGCGGCTACAGGTTTCTAATGATGAGAGGCAGTGATCAACAAGCAGCTCATTCAACCGCGACACGGTACTCATCAACTACCCTCACCCCTTTGAACCTTGGGCCCATAGCCAGGGCCCTATTTGCAGCGATGCGCATGAGTATCGAAAGTAACGCAGCATCACCGAGCACCAAGGCTTTTCGTACAAAACCTAGGGAAGGCGGACACTCGATCCAGAGGCTGCTGCCGACATGACCGCGTTACGCACGGGCAAAGGGGCTTGCTCGGGGTGTTGCTGCAAAAAATGCTTGATCGCTTGATCCTGGCGATCCACCACGCATACGTTCACGTTAGGGCTAGGGACGGTGCATTCGCCAAGCGCGAGGGCCCCGCAGTTCAATACGCCGTACACCGCAGCCGGTTGCGCGACGGCCGAGCAGCCGTAGACCATCTCGCCAAGGTAATTGAGCTGCCCTTGGGTGACGGCGAAACGCAGCGGTTTGGAGTAAGCCCCCATGACCCCGCGACGGTGACCCAGGCGGCTCACTTCATAGTCACCGGCAGGTAGCCATGCCGAGTAGTCATCCTTGGGTCCCCAGCCATAAGTCTTGCCGCTCTTGATATCGCGAAACTCAAGGTAGGTTCCGTAGGGGCCGCCTTCCAGCAGCGCGCCGACCACTAGGCCCGCGTTTTGCGCGTTATATACGGGTGAATTCAAGGCCATTTCAGCTGGCATTGACGAACAACCAGCCAGTAATCCAATCAGGCCAATTGCAAAGATGTTGCGCGAGCCAAACATTCCGCTACCTCGGTGGGAGACAAAGAAAATCCCCAGAAAATTCAGGGACGACAGGCGCGCTGGACGGCGGCGACTGCCTTCTTTAGCATGATGGCCTTTCGCCCACTCGTGCATCAAGGACGATCTATCAACATGTTCTGTTTTTCCCAATGGCGCGTGCGTGGCGCTGTAAGCATTGCTGCGCTGGTGCTTGGCGGGTGCAGTTTCAATGGCACCTACCCGGACGCCAGTGCCCCCGATGCGGCGAAGCTGCGCTTTATCAGCAGCAGTGACAGCTCGACGCTCGACTTGTTCGATGCCGAACACTGCGGCGGCCAAACCACGGGGCTGCTCAATAACCTGTTCAGCGCCAATACCCGGCGACGGGCAGCCATGAGTGCCGCTGCACCCGAGGATGCCAAGGCCTACTTGGAAGTGCGGCTGCAACCGGGCCATGAGCTATTCGCGCGAGCCAATACCTTGAGCACCGGCAGCGTGTGCACCGTGGGGTTCAACTTCACCCCGCAGAGCGGCGGCGAGTACGAA
Organism: Pseudomonas protegens; assembly: GCF_003363755.1. Classification (GTDB taxonomy): domain Bacteria; phylum Pseudomonadota; class Gammaproteobacteria; order Pseudomonadales; family Pseudomonadaceae; genus Aquipseudomonas; species Aquipseudomonas danubii. The sequence continues at coordinate 5,913,173 of NZ_CP031396.1, read as the reverse complement.
GCGGACTTCAGCAAAGTAGGTCGCACTTGCCAGGTCACCCTTAGCCGTCTGCGCCAGATCGATGGCAAGACTGTGCGCACGCCGATCGTGCTGACCAACAAAGGCCTGCCCGCCTGCGCCGGCCACAACCCTATATTCCCCAAGCCCACCGAAGCACAACCGCAGTCAGCGGAGCGTGCAGCGCTGATCGCGCAGATCGTCGACGCGAGTGTCATCGCGAAAATGAAGCCCGACGCCGACGATTCCCCTTCGGTCCAGAAAACACTGCTCGACAGATCCGTAGCGGAACGTAAACAGCGCCTCGACTTCAGCCTGCCCGATGCCTATTGGACTGAATATCAGCAGAACCTGGAGCAGTTCTCCAATGAAATGAGGGGCACCAAGGCCCGTTCATTGCAGTTGTACAAGGACTACTACACCAACCGTCTGGGCCTGCTCGACACCCCGGCGATCAAGGAACTGCTGCCCGACAGCGAAGCGGCCGACCGTAGCAAGGCGATGTCGACCAATAATGAAATGCTGGAGCACTACTACCGAGCCCAGCAAACACTGCTGAAGGAAACACTGAGCGCACATCAGGCACGCATGGCCGATCTGGATCAGCGCTTTGAGGTGTGCAAGCGTTTCGCAGACTGCTGGCAACGTTGAAGCGGAATGCGGCTTGAAAATACCGGCCGACGCACCTACGCCGCCTTAGCCCTGACTGTAGTCGTCTAATGAAACCGGACACTCAATTAGGCGAGAATGCTCGCCGGATGGAGGTGTCTGATGCCGACCTGTTCCCACATCAATAAGTAAATTATGAAACCTCTTTACCTGTGTTCAATTCTGCTGCTCGCAGGCTGCGCCCCAGTGCCGAAATACCTTGTGCCTGCTGGGGCGCCTCAGGCACTTATCCGCAGCGAATTGGTGTCGATGGAGAATCATCGAAACCACCTGTCTCTGGACGAGGCGCCAGCCATCAGCTGCAAATACGGCAGAGCCGTGGCGACTGCGCAGGGTGGGCAGGGACGGCAACTGGTTTCCGTTTATAAGAATGTGTCGACGCCGGAAGGCTTTTTCCCAATTGAAGCCGGCAAACCGCTGCACCTGATAATGCGCGGCATGGCCAACGCCAATCGCTCGTGCAACGTAGCGTTCGTCAGCGAATTTACGCCGGGCGCACGCTACGTGATCAAAGGGGGAATTGTCGACAACCCGGGCGCGCTGAGCGGTTGTTACATAGACATATTCAATGTCGACTCGGGCGCGCGGGTCCCCATGGTCGACGCACCGAAAATCGACCGCATTTGTGCGTTGGACCGGTTACCGACGCTCTAGTGGGAAACTGCACACTACCTAAACACCCTTTTGCGTTGCATGTGAGCACTCACTTGCATGAGTTGACCACTACAGTGCTGGAGGTGATTCAGTGGCGAGCAGCGCAAAAACCCTGAACGCCACTGAACTCAACAAGCGCGTAAAACGCGCTTTGCTTGGCTTTGGCTCTTGCTCTTGATCTGCCTGCCCCTTCAGGAGGCCGAACGCAGGCGTTGCGCAGGGGGCAGCTCGGCATGGATGCCGAGCAAGCCGCCATCAGGCCATGGATGGCCTGTGGCGGCGGGCCCCCGGAGCAATGCCGGAGTGAGGGAACGCCGAGCCTAGGCGAGGCGCCGGATGCGGGGGCAGAGAGCCTTTGGTTACTTTGGGCTCCATCCAAAGTGACCCGCTGTAAGAGCGGAACCCTAAGCGGCCGCACCCGCAGCAACGGATATGTACCCCAAACGCCCAGGCACATCCCTCATCCCGATTTCGCCGGCATGGCTGGGGCATGCTGGATATCGATATCGCGCCTTACCTGGGCAAGACCGAGAAGGTCAACGTGACCTTGCCGGGTTATGTGATCCAGCAGATCGACCGCTTCGTCCGCGAGCACAACATCAAGTGCCGGTCGTCTTTTCTGGCGGATGCGGCGATGGAAAAACTGGAACGATAAAGACCCTCAACACACCCCACACAGCCCCAGGCTCCAGACCGGCCAACAGGCCGCCGTCACCCACACGCTAGAGAGACGAGGCGCGAACACTGATGTTCCCGTTAATTCAAAGCAATGTTCCTCGACTGCTCGCTGTCAGGTAGTGCTAGCGCCGACCATTCGAAAGCCCATGAGAGAAATCGTTATCTGGACGACCAGAACCAGGCACAGCAATACCGCTGCCATTCCCCAGTCACCATGGTCGGCGATAACCCCCAACGTCGCGATCATTATCGTGGCGCCAATATTGCCGACTAACCAGAAAATTGAGGTCGCCGTCCCCGACCTGGAGAGTCCGGCAGTGTCGGCTATCAGTTGCAGCAGAAGAGGCAACGGAGATAACAGCGCGGCACCGATCACAATCCCTGCCAGACTCAATATCCAAGGGGAACCCGAGGTGAAAAGCAGTACCGTGCCTCCCCCTGCCAACAATGAAACCCCGGACAGAATGCCCCCCACGCTTGCACCGCTGCGCACCAGTAAAGGCATGAACGTCATCCCCGCGATACCACCGGCCAACATCAGAACAACGATAAATCCTGAAACCTGGGCATCGATCCCCTGACGCAACAGGATCGGCTCCAGCCATGTCGTAATGGCGGAGAAATAGCCGTTGGTTAAGAAAATCATCAGCAAAACAGCCATGAACGGAGCCGTGCGCAATAAGTCGACACCCTCCGCCAGTAAACGGCCGCCGGACTGGGTCGGGGCGGACGTTGTTTGCACAAGAGGGCCATCTCGCGGGACATAAATGAAGGTCAATAGCGTAATCAGCCCCAGGATCGCGACGTCAATCAACAACGAACTGCTGACGTTCCCCTCCTCCGTCAACGGGACAATCATGAACGCGGAGCCTATACCCAGGAAAATCACCATACTGAACAGCGTCGTGACCCGCACATGTTCATCGTCAGAAAACCAGGTGATCATCAACTTGACGAGCAGCGACATGGTCAAGGGTTGAACAAACCCGAACAACAGTTGGCCGGCAAGCAGGTATTCATAATGGGGTTGTAACACCCGTATCAATGCCGCCAACAACATGGCAATGGCGGTGATACGCAAGGCTGTTTGCACCGATATACGGTCAATCAGGCCACCACTGGGAAGTGCCAGCGGTAATGCAAGTGCCGTCACAGCCAAAGACAATGAACCGACTTCCCCATAAGTAATACCGTACTGGGCGGATACCTGATCCGTGATAGGCGCAAAGCGCATCCACTCATACTGGGTCAACGCCAGCATGCCGGAGTAAATACAAAGAATACGGTAACGTACTGGGATCACTTTAATCTCCCGCAAGAAGACACAAGTGAAGTCCGGAGCGAATGCGCCGGACCTTGAGTTCACCCTGTGCAATCAAAAGGCCCTCACAGGGCATTGGTTGTCAGCACCCTTAATACTTGATTCCGGTTGCCAGGCTCCAGTCACCGTATTGCGTGCGGGAAACTGTAATATCGCGAAAACCGGCGATCGTCAGCAGCTCCCTTATCTCGGTCTCTGACAATTGCTGACCCTGGGTCCAAAGCAACATGTTCGCGTTATAAGCCGCGACATTATGTGGGCCGGTCTTTTCTTTATTAAAAAACATCTCATGAAGAATGATACGGCCGCCGCTGGGCAGCGCATCAAAACTCTTTTTGGCCAGAAACAGACACTTGTCCAGCGGCCAATCATGAAAAATATCACTGTAAAGATGCACATCGGCGGCTGGATACTCAGACGCCCAGATGTCTCCTTTATGGGTTGTGATGCGCCCCGCCATCCGGTACTGCTCGACGTAGGTATCGGCAATATCGCAGACATAGGGAAGATCAAAGATCACGGCATTCAGTTCAGGCCATTTCTCCAGCGCACAAATAGAGTGAACACCCGAACCACCGCCCACATCCAGAAGACAGCTATACCCGGACAGATCAATCCGACCCGACCAGGCCCGAGCCGGTCCTTTGCTTTTACTGTGCATCGCCTTGGTGAAAATTTCGCTGTGTAACTGGTCCTGCGCATTGTTCTCAAACAGATCAGTCTTACCGAACAACCCGGACTCTCCACTGAGCATCGACTCTTTGAAGAATGCATAAGAGAACGCATCTTCTTTGTGGCGTGCGGATTGCAGGACCCCACTGAACGAGGTCTCCGATTTTCGGGTCAGAAACGCTTGCGCCAAAGACGTCAGGCCATAGCACTCCCCACTCTTCTCAAGCAGCCCCTGACTGGTGCACATAGCCACAAGCGCCTGTGCTGCCCGAGGTGCCAGTTCCAATGCCGAGCCGATTTCACCCAGCCTCAGCGCTTTGCCTTCAAGCAGATCAAACAGTTTTACTTCATCCGCAAAAAACAAGGTGTAGGTATTGATAAACCCGAAGTAGATATCAAATATCTGTTTATCACTGTGATGCTCAGTGTGCCCTGTACTGTCCATGTAGATGCCTATCCCAGTTCAAAAATGCCGTTGAAGACCATCAACGATACCGTGACAATAAAAACCCTCAACAACACGATCAAACGCCTGCCTGGCCTCATGCGAAGCGTTGCCCACCAGGTAACCATGTGAACAGGCCTTCAACATCTCGATGTCATTACAACTGTCCCCGAACGAGATGACTCTGGCGGGGGAAATCTCATGTTTCTTGACGATGAAATCGACCCCCTGCTTCTTTCCGCACCCCGGGTGCATGATGGCTACATCGTAGACATTCTCAGGGTCGCCGGCGGCGGCACTGGCGTAGGTAATTGAGGCCTCAAGACCCACCTGCAAACAGAGTCTATGGATCTGCTCGATGGCGATCGCTTCATTGCCATCGGCCTTCAAGTAATAACCCCGAATGCGTTTTTGCTGGAAAGCCTCCGACTGCAACGTCAACTCAATACCCTCTTGCTCGAACAGGGTGCTCAGCCTTATGACCCGCTCTGGAAAGGTGCCTGCGCCTTGTAACGGCCAACCCTCATCCTCCAGAACACTGTCCGGGTGATTCCAGTACAACTCGGTTCCCAGACTGGTCAGTGCAAAGTCCCAGGGAAACTCGGGGTATCTCTTCATCTTGTCCAGGACCACCGCTTGACTGTTTCCCGTGGCCCAGCCAAACAACAGGTGGTGCTTGCGTTTCAGTTGATTCAAACAGCTTTCCAGTTTGTCTATCCCGGCATCCGCCTCTCGAGATGACAAGACCGGCATGAACGTCTCGTCAAAATCAGAAACTATCAACCAGGTGTCTTTGCTCGTCATACCTGCTCACTCTCTGATGAGTCCCATGGACTGTGAGGATATTTCAATCCGGGAAAACTCCCCGACCGCTCCCTCGGAAAAGGGCGACTGCACACTAAACCCGACGCGCACTTCATCCGGGCAGTTGCTCACATAGAACGCCCGATGAAAAACCACGGCACCCTCAGAGCCACTCAGATAACACGAGAACACATCCCCACTTCGCGAAATGAACAGCCGCACAGGCTTATCGTTTACCTCGATGCCATTGACTTCATCGCTATAGGGCGATGAATGCACCGATACGATCTTCTTGTGGCTGCCGTACTCTTCAACACCGAACTTCAGCTTGTGCAGCCCGACGTGAAGAAAGAGCCCTGCAGCATCAAACTTGGCCAGGCTGAATAACTTGATGTCAGCGCCAAGGGCAAACTCTCCCGTCACCGACGTGAGCAAAGTGCCCAAGCTGTCCACCGTATGAAGCCCTGGAATATTGAACGAATCACTACCGGGTTCGCTTCGCAGTTTCAGAACCGGCGCTACATAACGCAGCTGCGCGCAATGCTCGGCAGCGAACACACGATCACTGATCCTCAGTACGGTGTTCGGGTCTTTGCGCAAAAGAGGCGTAGTGCCAACGGTGTCATCCATACAGGTTCATTCCGCCATCGACCGACAGGGATTGAGCCGTGATGTCTTCGTTCTCAAGCACCGCCAGACAGAACCGGGCAATGTTTTCCGGGATCTGTGTACGACCCAGCGGGATCAGGCCCTCCATGCGAGCCCACAAGTCATCCAGCGACTCGTTAGGCTCGATGAGGCGGTTCTCCAGGTACTTCCACATATTGGTTTTGACGATGCCGGGGCAAACGCAGTTGACCCGGATATTGTGAGTGGCCAACTCCAGCGCCAAGGCGCCAGAGAAGCCCTGCAACCCGGCTTTCGCGGCGCAGTAGGAAGATATTCCAGGAAAGGCGACTTTTGCGGCAATGGAGCTGATGTTCAGGATCGCGCCGCCCTTGCCTCTCTGGATCAGTGCGCGGGCAGCCTCACGCGACGTCAAGTAAGGTGCTGTAAGGTTGGTTTGCACGATCGCGTCAAACTCGCTCAGCGATGATTCAACCGTGTTGATCAGATGGCTGCTGCCAATGGCGTTGACCAGGCCGTAAAAGTGCTCTGACTCATGGACAACGCCACCTACGGCTTCTATGACCTGGGCTTCAGACGTTGCGTCGACCGCAATGGCCTTTACCGAAAGCCCTTGCTCCACAAGATCCGCCGCCAGCGTGCGAGCCGCCTGATAACCACTGACATCCTGAGTTTGATAGTGGTTGATTGCATTGGGTGTCCGGTCGGTATCAAAGATGTAGACATGAACACCTTCTTTGGCCAGTACTTCAACAATCGCGGAGCCGATGCCTCTGGCACCGCCCACGACGATCATGGTTTTACCGGACAACTTGCCTTGCGCTTTATTTCCCTGCGTCATAAACCACTGCTCCTGAATCCATAGAAAGCCCGCCGAACCCTATACAGGGCTCAGAAAACCAATAAGTAGTTGAAACTGCATTTAAACGTGTGAAGTCTAATTAACTAATGCGTACGGCGGATCAGCCAACAATGCACCCAGTGCTCGAGGTGCAACATTTGCCTGGAAAGTCTCGGTTGTTGGCCACTCGTAGGCATCACTGAAGACCTTGCGAACTCGAACCAGCAACCTGGACTCAATGTATTCAGCCAGGTTGAAGCGACCACTGTTATGTTCTACGACAATAATTTCGGCACATTGGCTCAGCATCTGTTTAACCAACTCAAGATCCGGCCGAACGGACAGGAACCGGATATGCGTGCATTTTTTTGTCGTGGCGACCTGAAAGGCTTCATACGCCATCGACTCCGATGACACTATCAATGAACCGGCGGCAAACTCGGGCTGAAAAATATAGATATCTTCAGACAGCTTCCGGTACTTCTCTCTCAGGGCACACACTCTTTCCATGGGCTGGTCGTACATTAAGTACAGGCCGTTTCCACCCTGTGCTTTCTGCCGATGAATACAGGCCAACAGATCGAGAGGGTCTGTCAGTTCGTATACGGTTTCTTCCGTCAGCAAGCTGAATACGGTTGAGGCGTACGTAGCGCCGCCCCACACACCGTTCTTCCGAGCGCCAATGACATGCAAATTACGACAGGCAATCAAAGCAGAGTGCAGTACATCTATTGCGTTGAGGTAATACTTGTCATCGGTCAGGACAAACTTCAGTTCATCATCCGGGCACCCCATCGCGCAGGTCAGCAACGCTGACTCGGCCAGGCCAGTGTTGCAATAACCGGACAATGACTTAAGGCCAAACCGAGCGGCCAGATCCGCGGTGAATACATGGACAGGTGCCCCTGAGCGAACTTCTTCGATAATGTCGGCCGTTCGACTGCAACTGGAAGCTTTCCTCAGATCATTCTTCTGCTGATCGTCCGTTGACGTCATCAAACTCTGATGGCTGGCACGTTTGAAGGAGTGAACGCCTTTTTCGGTATGACAGATGATCGCGGCCGAGCGATGGTCCTTCTCTGCCTGGCGAATGTGTTCACTGATCGCCTGGGTGTCGTGTCCATCCACTTCATAAACATCAGAGAAGTAGGCGGCCAAATACTCCGGCCTCAACTTCCCGGGAAGTGGGTCAATCCCTCTGCCATTGTTGTCCACTATCAACGTCAGGTTCTTGACCTCAAGTTCGCCAATCAGGCGAATCGCCTCGAAAGACACCCCTTCGTTCAACTCACCGTCACCCGCCACACAGATAACACGTGCATCACGATTGGTATTGGCCCGCCCCAACGCAATGCCCACTCCCTCGCCAAGGCTATGCCGCATGCTGTAGGCAAAACCGTAGTGTTTATTGACAACGGCCGGAACCTTGTCGTGAACCGCAGCCAAAAAAGCCAAAGGCATACCGTTGAGCACATGACGATAAGCATAAAACAATGGCGCAATATGCCCCCTGCCAATTACCAGATCCTGATTGGCCACCCCTGCCGCATTGCAGAACTCCAATGCAAACAGTGCTTCGGCAATGTTCAGTGACGACAGGCAAGATGCCAGGGTTCCGTAACCGGCAATTTCATGAATCCGCTCCAGGCAGACCCTGACGTCTGAATAGAAAGGCGTAAATTGTCTGGCGATGGCTACCGACAGTTCGTTGATCGTCTGGCACTTCGACGCCTCGGCAATACCGACTTCAACTTCCTCATTGGCACGCACATACTCATCGGCCGTCAGGTACGCCTTCCGTTTATGCACGCTTTGACGAATGCCATGTAACGGCGTCAACAGGCTGGCAACTGGCTCGAGGTCATAACTGACTAATTGATTCATTCAACACCTCGAACACGTCACTTAGCGTTTCTTCTGACATGATGTAGGCGGGCGCCAGGCAAGCCCAATCTTCCTCACCTCGGATAATCAACTTCCTTTCAAAGCACAGCCCACCCAACTTCTTGCCTGCCTGCTCCCCAAGGCTTGAGTCCAGGGTTATGCCGATCAGCAAGCCGTGGGATTCAATGCGGGCGATCCGCTCATTCCCGGCGATTTCCTGACACAGCGCCTGAGTCTTTGTAATGAGTTTTTGTAGCTGCCCTGCGGCCTCTATCTGTTCCAGCACGCGCATCGACGCATTGATGGCCGCGATCGAAACCGGGTTGCTTGCATAGGTATGCGAATAGGAAAACGGGATCCACGGCTCTGGCTTGTCAAACACCGAAGCGATTTTATGGGATGTCGCCATAGCGGATGCCGGGTAATAACCACCGCTGATGCCTTTCCCGAGCGCGACGATATCGGCAGAAACCCCAAACTGATGGGTATTCAAGAACTCTCCGGTTCGAGAGGCGCCGGTCACGATTTCATCGGTAATCATCACAATATCGTAACGGTCACACAGTTCACGAATACCGATCAGGTACTCGCCGGGAGTTTGCCGCATCCCTTTCAAATGGTTGACCGGCTCGAAAATAATGCAAGCGATCTGCTCCGCACCATAATGAAGAATAATATTCTCCACATCCGCCACGCTGTGCATTTCCAACGCCTGACCTTCGTGAACGACAGGGAATGGCGGGTTGATCCGAATCGTGTCGTAACCGCTGCAACGCAGGTCCTTGAAATCGTTCCTGCCGGTAATACTGTGGGCCCCCAAGGTGGCGCCGTGATAGGAGTGCTTGCGGCAGATCACTTTCTTCTTGAACGTATTGCCTTTGCGCTGGTGATATTCCAAGGCCATGGCAATCGACGACTCGATGGCTTCCGAGCCGCTGTTGACATACAGCAAGCCGCCATCTTCCATCTTGGCGCGTTTGAGCAGCAGCTCTGAAGTTTCAAACAGCTCGGACGAATAGAAATGATCCTTGGGGTGGAAAGGCAGATCCGTCAACGTTTTGGAAATATGCTGCTTGATGGGGTCGCACGAATACCCGAACGGTACGTTAAACATGCCCGAAATCGCATCCGTGTAGATGCCACCCTCTGCATGAACACTGACATCTTTAACAGAGCCAACAATTTGATCTTTCACGCGTGACTGATAGACAAACATCCCTTTATGCCCTCTATTGATTAGATCGGATAAACCTGAGAACCAGCGCCCAGCACTTTACTGTGTGGCGGAACCGACTTTGCCACGACAGCACCCGCACCGATAATTGACCCTTTACCCACTGTGACGCCCGGCAAGATTGTTGCGCCGCCGCCAATCCATACATCATCTTCAATGACTACAGGTGCACCCGATTCTATATAACGACGCCGCTGCTCAAGATCCTTGGCATGGTTAGAGGTATAAATACCGACATGAGGCCCGATAAACACCCGGTTCCCGATGTTTATTTCAAACGCATCGAGGAACACCCCATTGGCATTAATAAAAACACCATCACCAATGTTTATGTTCGAACCAAACTCACAAAAGAAATTGCCCCACTGTTCAAACCCCTCACCCACTGATCCGAACAGGAGTTTATAAAGCGGCTCCCGACCATCAGGGTTATTGCTGATGGAGGAACACAACGCACGGGCGGTGCGCCTACGGGCAACTAAAGCAGGTTCCGCCGCATCGAATGTCATGAACTCACGCATACGCCACCCTGTACACACGGGCGTAACAGAGAGCACTCATGCCGTGCTGATCGGCAAGTAAACGGGGGCAACCAAGACGATCATTAGTTCCGCGCCCGCCACTACCACCAACAAATAACGCCCACACTTCCCCAATAGCCTGATTCCCTTCAGCCATCATCATCTCCATCTACTATTTATTTTTTAAATATACTTCGGCACTTCCTGAAATTTTTCCACCTTCTACACTCGCCACCAGCGCCTTGCAAGTTTGTTATTACGTCAGTCGTATTGTCATGTCACTGTTTTCAGGGCCTGTTACTTCCGTTCTGGATTGAGTGTGACGACGCCGATGGGCTGCCCATTGCGCGTCGCACCTGACCAACGATGCGCAGGTTGATAAAGGACTTGCTGCTACAGCGCATGACGCTCGGCCAGCACCTCTTGATCCTCGCCGCGATGACGCTGCGCAAGTGGATACGAAGCGGACTTCCGCCAAGTAAGTCGCACTTGCCAAGTCACCCTTAGCCGTCTGCGCCAGATCGATGGCAAGACTGTGCGTTCGCCGATCGTGCTGACCAACAAAGGCCTGCCCGCCTGCGCCGGCCACAACCCTATTTTCCCCAAGCCCACCGAAGCACAACCGCAGTCAGCGGAGCGTGCAGCGCTGATCGCGCAGATCGTCGACGCGAGTGTCATCGCGAAAATGCAGCCCGACGCCGAGGATTCCCCTTCGGTCCAGAAAACACTGCTCGACAAATCCATAGCGGAACGCAAACAGCGCCTCGACTTCAGCCTGCCCGATGCCTATTGGACTGAATATCAGCAGAACCTGGAGCAGTTCTCCAATGAGATGAGGGGCACCAAGGCCCGTTCATTGCAGTTGTACAAGGATTACTACACCAACCGTCTGGGCCTGCTCGACACCCCGGCGATCAAGGAACTTTTGCCCAACAGCGAAGCGGCCGACCGTAGCAAGGCGATGTCGACCAATAATGAAATGCTGGAGTACTACTACCGAGCCCAGCAAGCACTGCTGAAGGAAACACTGAGCGCACATCAGGCACGCATGGCCGATCTGGATCAGCGCTTTGAGGTGTGCAAGCGTTTCGCGGCCTGCTGGCAACGTTGAAATGGATATGCCCCCGTCTCTTGTAGCCGCTGCCGCAGGCTGCGCCTGAGGTCGGGGGCGCAGTACATCAGGTGGGTTGTGGCGCCAGGTTTGGCGTCTCCTTCGGAGACGTTCGCAGCCTGTGGTAGCGGCTACAGAAGGTCGACCTTCTTTACCCGAGGAAAGCTCCGCTGGCGCCAGCATCCGCCAACGCAAACAACAACCCCTCCACCGCTTCTCCAGGGGCCGACCCCAGATCAATCTTGACCCTGTACCCCTCCTCCGTGGCCTCCGGGTCCGACACAAAGTGCAGCACCCCTTGCAGCCCTTCTTCGGTCGGCCGGTTCTCATCTTCGCCATCGAACCACTCAAAGAACCACGCCCGAATAACCTCAGAGGCCTGTTCCAGGCTCAACCCCCGCACCTCCAGCGGCAACCAGTCCCAGCCAAAGGGCGAGATCCCCACCGCCATCTGCTCGATCGCAAACCTCACAGGCTCAAAACCCAGCTCGGCTTCGGCATCGACCTGCACCGGCTCCCCGCTCTCGGCCGCGATCACATCCACCCGACAAGGCGTGCCCATGGCCCCTTCAACCGCCAGCGAACCATCGCTGTTGCGGTACGCGGGCTCGACATGCGCCGCCCCTTCTGCGGCAACACGCGCCAGGGTTTCAACATAGGGTTTACGAATGGCGGCAAGCAGTTCGCTGACGGTCATGGATCTGATGACTTCCTTGGCATGAACCCGCCGATGGATCGGCCTTCGACGAGGGAGATGGGTGACTGAAAATCCGCGGCCATAGTGCAGTGGCGGCAATGGCACGTCCATGAAAAACCGAGGGCACTTTCATGTTGCCTGGGACCGCCCAGCACACCGGCCCCTGCTGAACGACACCCCTTGATACATAACTCCAGACACACAATTCAACCTGCGTTATCATGCGCCTGGAGTTATAAAGCGCCTCTCACCCCGACAAGGAGATGGAGGTGCAAAGCAGACAGTTGATCAAGGAGCTTGAAGCCGCGGGATGGGTGCTGGAGCGAGTCACTGGCAGCCATCATCTGTTCCAGCATCCCTACAGGCCACACACCGTTCCAGTGCCTCACCCGAAGAAGGATCTGCCCCGGGGAACGGTCAGGGCCATCAGGAAACTGGCCGGGCTGCTTTAGCTCCCATCATTCTTCGCACCTGTATTGAGGAAATCCCCGTGCAATATCCCATCTGCATCGAGTGGGGCGACGAACACACCGCCACCGGCATCCAGATTCCCGACATCCCCGGCGCCGTCACCGCGGGCGACACCTTCGAAACCGCCTATAGCGCGGCCATCGAGATTGCCCACGTTATGCTCGAAGAACGGGCCCGAGCCGGGCAGGCCATTCCCCTGCCCTCACCCACCAGCAAACACCGCACCCACCCCGATTTCGCGGGCATGGGCTGGGGCCTGCTGGAGATCGACATCACGCCTTACCTGGGCAAGACCGAGAAGGTCAACGTGACCTTGCCGGGGTATGTGATTCAGCAGATCGACCGCTTTGTCCGCGAGCACAACATCAAGAGCCGCTCGTCCTTCCTGGCCGATGCGGCAATGGAAAAGCTCGGGCGCTAAACACCGGCTCAAGCGGGGAACAGGGCCAATGCAGAACGCCGTCAGGTTGGAGAGTCGCCCTCAGGCCGGCCGCCGTCAGATGTTGAGTTGATCCGGCCCTGGTTTTGGTTTTGGTTTTGGCTCTGGCTTTTGATCTTCCTGCCCCTTTAGACACGATGGCCGAACGCAGGCAGTGAGCCGTGGGTAACCCGGCAGGACGCCGGGTTAGCCGCCAGCCGGACAGGGACGGCCGGTGGCGGCGGCCCACGGATCAATGCCGGAGAGAGGGCATGCCTCGCTATGCGAGGCACCGAGTGGAGGGGCAGGAGCCCTTTGGTGACTTTGGGCTGGGCCGGCATTCCGGCTTTTCCAAAGTGACTCGCTGTAAGAGCGAAACCCTAAGTGGCCGTAACCGCTGCAACGGATATGTACGCAGAACCCTATGCAGCCAGGTGAAAAGCATCGGCAGGTTTGGCGAGGACTGCGTCCTCGTGCGCAGCCTCGCTGCGCTCGACAGCGGCTACAGGTTTCGACGGTCAGGGCCATAAGGAAACTGCTTGCTTTTGCGCTGTTCAAAAGTGAGTCGCTGTAAGAGCGAAACCGCCAGCGGCCCTGACCGCAGCAACGGATATGTCCCCCGCCCCGCGCCCTCATTGAAGAGCTTCGCTAGCAAGCCAGCTCCTACGAAGGAACCAGACCAGCGTAGGGCAAAAAACTGCGCTCAAACCTTGAACCGTGCCACCAACCGATTCAGCTCAATCGCCAGATTGGCCATCTCCCCACAGGCACTGGCCGTCTGGCTGGCCCCCGCCGAGCTCTGGATCGACAGCTCGCGAATGCTGGTCAGGTTCTGGTCCGCCTCGCGGGCCACCTGGGCCTGTTCTTCCGAGGCGGTGGCAATCAGCAGGTTGCGCTCATTGATCTGGGTGATCGCCTGGGCAATCTGCTTGAGCGACACATCGGCGTTCTGCGCCACCGAAATCGAGCTGTTGGCCATCTCCGCGCTGACGTTCATGGCACTCACCGCCTGGGTCGAATCGGCCTGGATCGCGCTGATCATCTGCTCGATTTCCTGGGTCGACTGCTGGGTGCGGTGGGCCAGGGCCCGCACTTCATCAGCCACCACCGCAAAGCCCCGGCCCTGCTCACCGGCGCGGGCGGCTTCGATGGCGGCGTTGAGGGCCAGCAGGTTGGTCTGCTCGGCGATCGCGCGAATCACTTCCACCACTTTGCTGATGTCCTGGGCCCTGCCGGACAGCGCCTTGACCTGCTCGCCGGTGCTGGCCACGTTGCCGGCCAGGCCTTCGATGGCCTTCAGGGTCTGGGCCACGTTCTCGATGCCGGAGCGGGTGAACTCCATGGACTCGCGGGACGACTGCGCGGCCGCTTCGGCGTTGCGTGCCACCTCGTCCACCGCGGCGCTCATTTCAGTCACCGCGGTGGCTGCCTGGCTGACTTCGTCGTTCTGCCGCACCAGCCCGCGGCTGGCGTCTTCGGTCACCGCGGTCATTTCTTCCGAGGCCGAGGCCAGTTGGGTCGAAGAGTCGGCGATGTGGGCGATGGTTTCCCGCAGGTTGCTCTGCATCTTGGCCAGGGCGGCCAGCAGGCGACCGGCTTCATCGCGGCCATTGACCCCGATCTCCCGGGACAGGTCGCTGCCGGCGATGCGCTCGGCCACCGCCAGGGCATCGCCGATGGGCGCGGTGATGCTGCGGGTCAGCACGGTGGCCAGCACCACGGTGAGCACCACCGTCACCCCCATCAACACCAGCACCAGCGTCAGGCCGCTGTTGTACACCGACGAAGCGGTGATCCCCGCCTGCCTGGCGCCCTCGTCATTGAAGTCCGAGAGCTTGTCCATCTTCTCCTGCATGGCGTTGGTCATGGGGCTGATGCGGGTGTTGATCAAGGTGATGGCCGCGGCGTTGTCACCGCTGCGCAGCAGCGGCTCCAGCTCGTCCATCAGCTTGAAGTAAGCCTGCACATCGGTCGCCACCGCCTGGTACAGCTCACGCTCCGCCGGCCCGGTGATCAGGGGGACGTACTGGCTGATGGTGTTCTGCAGGGCGCTTCGGTAACCGCTCAAGGAGGCGATGCGGGTCTGGCGTTGTTGTTCGTCGGTGGTCACGGTGATGCGGATGCTTTCCAGGCGCAGGCGCAAGATGCCGGTCTTCATCTTGCCGATCTCGCGGATGCTGGCCATCCAGTTGGTCTCCACATCCTGTTCCGCGTCTCGCAGCTTGCCCATTTGCAGCACCGCGACAATGCCCAGGGCAAACACCACCAGGACAATGAGCGAGAAAAAGGCGGCAGACCTTGGAGCAAGATTCATTGTCCTGACGTTCATTTTTTATCTCTCTAATAGAATGGTCGGTACTTCACTGCTGTCATTCCACGCTATCGACTGAGTGTCAGAGAGCTGTAAACAAGCCGACGACTGGGGTAGCGGCCCACCCGGCACGGCAACGTCGATACTCACTCGGGTCAATCCAGGCCTGTCGGGATTGCAGGCCACACTCCGTCCTCCTGCGCCCATGAACCGCCTCCCGGGCGGGTGAGCATCAGTTAAGTCGAATAACGCGGCCCGCGCCGTCTCGATGCTTCGGGGCAATGGCACCTGGAGCCCGGCGTCTATCCACCGGGGGGCCTAACAAGCCATAGCAGATGATGGCATTTTGTCACTGCCGTCGATCCGACCGCTCTTGAAAACCGCTCGGCCAGGTTGCGCCTGAACGGGGCAAACACCGACTGCCCACTGAAGAATCCAGCCGCTACGGCATACAATGCCGCCCTCAACCGCCTGAAGGATCAGCCATGTCCATCACCAACCCAACAGTCATCGATATCTGGGCAATCCCCAAATCCGCGCCCGACAGCCTGCTGTTGATCATGGTCGACCCTCTCGAATGGGGTGACGAAGCGGCGCACAGCGAGCACCTGCTCCTGCTGCAGGAGAAGATCAACACCTACATCACCTTTATCGAAAGTGAGGAGATCTACAGCGAAATTCCCGATGCCCGCGGCAAGCAGCTGATGATCCGGGTCCTGGGTTTGCACGAGCTGCCCGAGCAGGTCGATTGGTTTTTCAAACGCATTGGCGAGCTCCTCAACGAGCGCGGCATTGGCTTTGATTTCGAGCTGAAAGTGACCGAAGAGGCTCCTGGCCTGTAGCCCGCCAGCTGCGCGCTGCCCCTCGGTCGAGCAGCGCGCAGCACCCCCTTATGCCGGCAGGATCAGCGCCCGGTTAAGCGCAATGAAATCCACATGCCGCTCATGGGAAAAGCCCTCGATCACCTCTTGCAGGTGCACATGCTCCAGGCCATCGGCCGCCATGTCAGTTGCAGCCTTGATCAGGAACTCACCCAGCGCCCTGAGCGTGTCCGGCTCGGCGAGAATCGAGATCTCGTCCAGCTGGATGCTCTGCTCACTGCCCACCGCGGTTCCCTGAACGCTAAAGCGTTTCAACGTTTCCAAAGGTCGAACTCCTGTACCCGTAGGTCATGCTCAAATCGAGGTCATGGGCAAGGTTTGCCCCATCCCCACTACTGCAAGGGCACATAAATATCCGTCAGCCACTGCTCCAGTGGGGTCTGCGGATAAATACTCAGGTATTCAAAGAACATCGGCTGATCCCGCAGTTCCTCGCCACTGCCCGGCAACCAATCGCGGTAGATCGGGTAGATGCTTTCACCGATGTGATCCGGCGAGCCCACATGCCGCACCACCGCATAGCGGCCACCGGCAATCTGCATCTGGCCAATACCCGCCTCATTGGCCACCACCGGCTCATGAATCTCGCCGCAGATGGCAAAGCGGAATTCCTGCGGCGCCGTGGTATCGGGGTTGTTGAAGGGAATGCCAAAACTGCGACTCGACGCCACCGGCGACTGTCCGCTCTGCATCCGCCAATCGATGAACCTGCGCACGCTTTCATTGACCAGCTCGGCAGGCCCACAGTGCTCCAGCGCTGCAACCCGGATGTCGGCAAAGTCCACGATTCGTACCTGCATGATGATGCTCCTGGAAAAATGAGGGATGGCAAATACCGCATTCCAGACCTGCCAGTTCGGCTGCTTCCTGAACGCACTCGGGCTCATGCCGAACGCCCGCCTGAACGCCCTGGAAAACGCCTCGGGGCTTTCGAAACCGGCGCCGAGCGCGGCCTCCAGCACCGAGTAGTCCGCCCGGGACACCAGGCGATGGGCCGCACCGCGCAAGCGCATCAGTTGCACATAACGTGCAACCGGCACGCCGACGAAGGCGGTGAATTGCCGATGGAAGTGAAACTCGGAGAAGTTCGCCACCCGGCTCAACGTCTTCACCGACAGATCGCCTTCAAGGTTCTCATTGATGTAGGCCAGTACCGCGTTGAAGCGTTTGGCGTAGGCGGCGTTGATCGACAGGTCAGGCACTGGGCAAAGGCTCCGGGAATAACGGTAGGCACAGGATCGGCTATCCCGGCAGGCACGCGCCTAGCCGCTCTTGCTCAAGGTGCACCCGGGTGGTTCGTGGCAGCCGCCCGGGGAAAGGCCTTGAATCACCCCGCGCCGTGATTGTCCTCATCATTCGACAGCAAGCCAATGGCCTGGCGCGCCAGCAACACAGAGGCGCTCCTGTTTGATAACGGCAGCGGCGCCGACCGAGCGACCGCTTGACCTCACTAGCCGCTACCACACACCAGGCCGCTCGCATGACGGTTTATGGCGTCGCCGCCAAAGAACGGATATTTTGCAGCCCCCCGTTCAGCGGGAGCATTACTCACACCTCAACACAAGGAGTTGCAATGGGCATCTCGCTCCCCCTCTGGCTCATTCTCACGGCGATGACCGCTTACGCGGCCAGTACACGTGGGCGCTCGGGGCCAAGATGGTTTGCAATCGGGCTGTTCTTTCCGGGTGTCGCCCTGCTTGCCCTGTGGTTGATGCCCCGGCTGGCCAAGACCGGCGTTGACGCGCTGGTGCATGAAGATCTGCGCCCTTGTCCTGCCTGCGGCCAGGACATCAAGGCCAACGCCTCACGATGCAAGCGCTGCGGCGCCGACGTGGAGCCTATTGCCTTGAGGGAACGCAGCGGATGGGTGGCCCGCATCAGCCCGCAAACCGATGAAGACTTTGCGCGCATGGCGGCCCAGATGGGGCTCATCGATATACCCACCATTCTCGATGAGCCACCGCACCTTTTTGCCGGCCCGTTCGAAGAAAAGGCCGAGGCACAGAACACACTCAACTACCTGAAGTCCGAGCATGGCCTGGAGGGGCTGGTGACCTGGCGCTCAGTGACCCGGTAAATCAAATGCTTGCAAGCCGACCTCGTTAAGGATCAGACGTGTCCATCACCAATCCCAAAGTCATCGATTTCTGGGCAATTCCCAAAGACCCGCCCGACAGCCTGTTGCTGGTGATGACCGACCACCTCGAATGGGGCAGCAAGGCGGAACAAGGCGAACACCTGCTGTTGCTGCAAGAGAAAATCAACAGCTACATCGCCTTCATCGAAGGTGGCCAGATCTACACCGAGATCCCCGGCGCCTATGGCAAGTACCCGATCATCCAGGTCGTAGGCTTGTATGAACTGCCCGAGCAGGCCGAGTACTTCATGGCCCGGGTTACCGAAACCCTGAATGACGTGGGCATTGGCTTTGAGTTCGAACTGCGGGCCGACGAGCGGATTCGCAACATGTAACTAGGCCGAGCAATGCGCTGCCTCAGGCAGGCTTGATCAGCGCCCGGTTGAGGGCAATCACATCCACATGCGCCTGGTGCGAGAAGTGCTCGATCACGTCTTGCAGGTGCACGTGCTCCAGGCCATCGGCCGCCATGTCAGTTGCAGCCTTGATCAGGAACTCACCCAGCGCCCTGAGCGTGTCCGGCTCGGCGAGAATCGAAATCTCATCCAGTTGAATGCGCCTGTCGCTGCCCACGGCGGTGCCATGCACGGTAAATTTTTTCAGCGTTTTCAACGATTGAATGCCTGTATCCATGGGTCATTTTTGAGGGGTGAGTCCGCAGCGAAAACCAGCGCCTGCAAAGCTATGGTCGGCCCCTTACTGCACCGGCAGAAAATTCATCAGCAACAGACTCTGCGCATAATTGAACCCCACCCGCCGATAGCGCTCATCCAGAATCTGCGTCAGCAAATCCAACCGCGCCACAATCTTGCCGAACTCCACGGCAAAACTCAGGTTGCTGCCCTCCTCGGAAATCTCGTTGGAGAACAGCAACAGCACGCCATTGGCATCCTGGCGCTGGCTCAGCAGCCAGGTGGCTTTTTCAATATTGCGCGCCGCATTGCTGATGAACTGCGGATCGATGGTATCGGTCATGTAGAACTCGGTCCGCCCGCCGTGGGCGGTGACCAGCATGCTGCCGATGGCATAGATAAAGGCGCCGACCCGATCCCCCTCAAACTCCGGGCTCAAGGAATAACTCAGGGCCGCCAGGTCGCGGCGATCTCCCAGGGCCGGCAGTGGCTGGCGTTTTTCGATGGCGTTGCGGATCTCGCGCTGGGCCGTGGTGCCGTCGGGGAACCCCGACTTGCGCCACTGGCTGGGATTGCGCAGGTAGAGCTTGCCCATCAGCAGGTACAGGCTCTGCAGGTTGTCGCGCATGCCAATGGTGGCCATGCGATCGACGCTGGTCTGGAAGAATTCGTCAGGCTTGCCTTCACGAAACTGTTTGGCGATATCGCGCCCTTGCTGCTGAGTGCAGGCCGTGGTGCCAAGCATCAGCAGCGCCACCAGGAACAGGCGCGCAAAGCGGGTTTGCATCATGCAAGAAGAGGGAGCGTAGGCCATCGGCACCGGGTCGAAATTCACGGGCTGCGGCGGGGATCGGCGCGGCCAGGCCTGGTGATAGAACGCAAAACTGTAAAAAAGTGCGATGGCCGCTGCCGACCATCGCCAAATCGCTCACTCAGGAGCGTCGCAACTGACCGGGGGACACGATGATCTTGACGTTGTGTTCCTTGTTGTTGACCAGTTCCTCGAAGCCCTGGCCGACGATCTCTTCCAGCTGGATGCGCCCGGTCACCAGCGGTGCAATGTCCAGCCGGCCATCGGCGATAAAGGCGATCACATCGGCGAACTCACCGTTGTAGGCCAAGGCCCCGAGCACCTGTTTCTCGGTGGCCACCAGTTCGAAGAAGTTGAACTCGCTGGGCTCTTCGAAGATCCCCACCAGCACGCATTTGCCGGCCTTGCGGATCAGGTCGATGGCCAGCTTGGCGGTGTGCTTGTTGCCGATGCACTCGAAGCTGACATCGGCGCCCAATCCGCCGGTCAGGCGCTTGACCTCGGCCAGGGCGTCGCATTCCTTGGGGTCGAGCACGTGGGTGGCGCCCACTTCCCGAGCCTTGGCCTTGCGCGCGCCGGACATTTCCAGGGCGATCACCTGGGCCGCGCCGGCGGCCTTGGCGCACATGATGGTGCACAGGCCGATGGTGCCGGCGCCGACCACCACCACGTTCTGCCCCAGCAGGCTGCCGGCTTTTTTCACCGCGTGCATGCCCACCGCCAGCGGCTCGATCAAGGCCCCGGCCTCGGCGGGAAAGTTCTCCGGCAAGGCGTACAGCAGGTTGGCCGGCACGTTGACCAATTCGGCGAAGGCGCCGTTGTTCATCAGCCCGGTAAAGGCCAGGTTTTCGCAGATGTTGTACAGGCCGTGGGTGCAGTAGTAGCAGGTGCCACAGTGCTGGCAGGCGTCGGCGGCCACCGGCTGGCCGAGGCTGAACCCCTGGACCCCTTCGCCCAGGGCGACGATCTCGCCGCAGAACTCGTGGCCGAGGATGCACTGGCCCTTGATCCCGGTCAGCGGGTGCGGCGCGTCCACCGGAATGAACACCGGCCCGGCCACGTATTCGTGCAGGTCGGAACCGCAGATGCCGCACCAGTCGACACGGATCTGCACCCAGCCGGCAGGCGGCGCGTCGGGCAGCGGTACGTCTTCGACGCGGATATCGTGGCGGCCATGCCAGACCGCGGCGCGCATGCTCGGAACGGATTTGAGGGAAACACTCATCTTGGCTTCTCCATATTCTTGTAGAGCTGCGACGGCCCCCTGGCCGCCGCAGCATACCTCAGTGCTGGCGAATGAAGTCGAGGATCAGGCGGTTGACCTGCTCCGCCGCTTCCATCTGCAGCATGTGCCCCTGCCCCGGCAGCACCTCGATCTGCGCCTTGAGATCGGCGCTGTGGCTGACCGGGATGATCCGGTCGTCGCTGCCCCAGATCACCAGCACCGGCTGCGCGCCGTCCTGCACCACCGGGCGCAGGTCGGCCTGCTGGCGGCCGTCGGCGAACAGCGTGCCGGCCAACTGCCCGAGGGCCGCTTGCACCCCTTCCAGGCGCTTGTACTTGAGCATGTCGTCGAGCATCTGCCGGTTCACCAGTTCGGCGTTGGAGAACAGCTGCACCAACTGCGGCTTCAGCGCATTGCGGTTGCTGGCCTCGACAAAGCCTTGCAGGTAGTCGCCGTTGATCTCAGCGCCCAGGCCGGCACTGCCGATCAGGGTCAAGGTGCGCACGCGCTCGGGCGCCAGCCGCGCGGTGTTGAGGGACACCGCGCCGCCCATGGAATGGCCCACCAGATGGGCCACGGGAATCTCCAGGTGATCCAGCAATGCCAGCAGCACCTCGCTCAATTCATCCAGGTCGCCCCGTTGCAGGGCCTTGGCCGATTCGCCGTGGCCCGGCAGGTCGAGGGCAATCACCCGGCGCCCGGCAGCCAGGGCTTCGTGGTTGAACAGCCAGTTGTTGAGGTCGCCGCCAAAGCCGTGCACCAGCAGCAGCGGCGTACCGCCTTCACCGCGCTCGAAATAGCGGATCAGGCGGCCGCCCAGTTCGACCTTCTGCGGCGCCGGGCCGCTGTCTTCGTCGGCGCTGTCGCCGGGCACGAAGCTGGCCTGGAACTGCGCGATCACCGCGTCGATCTCGGCGTCGCTGGCTTCGCCTTCGACCACGATGCCCAGCAGCGCACCCACCGCCAGGGTCTCGTCCTGGCGGGCGATCTGCCGGCGCAGGATGCCGGAGAACGGCGCCTCGACGCTGCTGGAGATCTTGTCGGTCTCCACGTCCAGCACTTCATCGCCCTTGCTGATGCTCTGGCCTTCTTCCTTGAGCCAGGCATCGACCCGGCCCTCGGTCATCGACAGGCCCCACTTGGGCATGGTCAGGGTATGGATCTGGCTCATCAGCGGCTCCACTCGATCACGGTGAGCACGGCTTGTTCGATCTTCGCCGCGTCGGGGATGTACAGGTCTTCCAGGGCGTCGGAGAACGGCACCGGGGTGTGGGGCGCGGTGACCATTTCGATCGGCGCCTTGAGGGAGGCGAAGGCTTTCTGCGCCACCAGCGCCGAGATGTCGGTGGCCATGGAGCAACGCGGGTTGGCTTCGTCGATCACCACCAGGCGTCCGGTCTTCTCCACGCTTTCCAGGATGCTGTCTTCGTCCAGCGGGCTGGTAGTGCGCAGGTCAATGACTTCGCAATCGATGCCGCGCCCGGCCAGGGCACGGGCGGCATCCAGCGCGGTGTTCACCGTGCGCCCGTAGGACACCAGGGTCACGTCCTTGCCGTCGCGCAGGAAGTTGGCCTCGCCGAAGGGAATCGCGTAGGACTCTTCCGGCACGTCGCCCTGCAGGCTGTAGAGCATTTTGTGCTCGCAGAAGATCACCGGGTCGTTGTCGCGGATCGCCTGGATCAGCAGGCCCTTGGCGTCGTAGGGCGACGACGGGCAGACCACTTTCAGCCCGGGGATGTGGGTCCACAGCGAGGTGAGCATCTGCGAGTGCTGGGCCGCGGCGCGCAGGCCGGCGCCGACCATGGTGCGGATCACCAGCGGGGTCTGGGCCTTGCCGCCGAACATGTAGCGAAACTTCGCCGCCTGGTTGAGGATCTGGTCCAGGCAGCAGCCGGCGAAGTCGACGAACATCAACTCACACACCGGGCGCACGCCACGGGTGGCGGCGCCCACTGCGGCGCCGACGTAACCGATCTCCGACAGCGGGGTGTCCAGCACCCGTCCGGGGAATTGATGGTAGAGGCCTTTGGTCACCCCGAGCACACCGCCCCAGGCGTCGTTGTCGCCGGGGGCGCCGGCGCCGCCCGCCACGTCTTCACCCATGATGAACACGCTGGGGTCGCGCCGCATTTCCTGGGCCAGGGCTTCGTTGATGGCCTGCTGGTAACTGATTTTTCTCGCCATGATGGTGGTCTCTTGTTGTTCTGTGGGGCGTTATGGGTAAGCGACGTACACATCGCTCAGCAGATCGGCGGGGCTCGGTTTGGGGTCGGACTTGGCCTTGCGCACCGCGTCTTCGATCAGCGCGTCCACGTCGGCATCGATCTGCTCCAGCTGGCTGGCCTGCACCAGCCCCGAACGGGTGGTGCGCTCGCGGAACTGCATCAGGCAGTCGTTGTGCTCGCGGTAATGCTTGACCTCGTCGGGGGCGCGGTAGGTCTGGGCGTCGCCCTCGAAGTGGCCGTAGTAGCGGGTCAGCTTGACCTCGATCAGCGACGGCCCCTCCCCGGCCCGGGCCCGTTCCACGGCGGCGCCGGCGGCTTCGTGCACGGCGAAGAAGTCAAAACCGTCCACCGTCACCCCGGGCATGCCGAAGCCGGCGGCGCGGTCGGCGATGTGGTCGCACGCCACCGACCAGTTGGAGGCCGTGGCCTCGGCGTAGCCGTTGTTCTCGGCGATGAACAGGCACGGCAGGTTCCACACCGAAGCCATGTTCATGGCCTCGAACACCGCGCCTTCGTTGGAGCCGCCGTCGCCGAAGAACACCACCGACACGCCGTCGGTGCCTTGCAGCCGGGCGGCCAGGGCCGCGCCCACCACCAGCGGCGCCCCGGCGCCGACGATGCCGTTGGCGCCGAGCATGCCCTTCTCGAAATCGGCGATGTGCATGGAGCCGCCCTTGCCCTGGCAGACCCCGGTCTTCTTGCCGTAGATCTCCGCCATCATCCCGTAGACGTCCACGCCCTTGGCGATGCAATGGCCGTGGCCGCGGTGGTTGGAGGCGATGCAGTCGTCGTCGCGCAGGTGGGCCATGACCCCGGCGGCGGAGGCTTCTTCCCCGGCGTAGAGGTGGACGAAACCGGGGATCTCGCCGGTGGCGAATTCCACGTGCAGGCGTTCTTCGAATGCGCGGATGGTGCGCATCACCCGGTAGGCGTGGAGCAACTGGTCAGTGGTCAGGGGTGTCGACATTTTTATTCTCCAGGGTGTCTTCGGACTGAAGGTTCACGGGGTGTTGCCGGTGATGGCGGTCGATGGCCAGCAGGCGCTGGCGCGCCGCGTGGGCCAGGACCGCGTTGACGTCAATGCTCAGCGGGCCGCCGGCATCCAGGGTGACCGTGGGCCGGTCGCGGGGGTTGAATTCGATCTCGCGCTCGCCATCAAGGGCCAGGGTGCCGGCGCTCAGGCACAGCGGCTGGGGCTCATTGGGTTGCAGGTAGCCGGCCTCCAGCACGCCGCAGCCCTGCAGCAGGCCGGGGGCCAGGGGCACCAGCAGCGCCTCGGGGGATTGCGGGTCCAGGCGCATCCAGGCGCCGTGGGGGTCCTGGCGGGTCACCGGCAACCACAGCCCGCAGAGCGCGGAAATGCCGATGGACTGGGGTTCGGCGAAGGTCACGAAGACCTCGGCCAGGTCGCTGCCACGGCTGATGGCCCGGGCGCCGACGAAGGCCAGGGGCGACACCGCCACGTCCACCAGGGCCACTTCGCACAGGCCCCGGGCCGGCTCGCGCACCAGCAGGCGCTTGTTGCGCCGCAGGGCGATGTCGGCCGGCACCCGGCCGCTGGCGTAGAGCCCGCCGGCCAGCCCGGCGCTGGTGGCTTCGCGCAGTTCCGGAAAGGCGTTGTTGGTGCCGGTGGACAGGGTCAGCAGCGGGATGTCGCCAACCTCGGCGGCCACCGCCTTGTGGGTGCCGTCGCCGCCAAGCACGGCGATCAGCGCCACCCCGCGCTCGGCCATCCAGCGCGCGGCCTGGCGGGTGTCCTCGACGCTCTGGCGCAGGGTCAGGTCGAGGAACTCCAGGGCCGGCCAGTGCTGCTCCCGGGCCTGGCGGCTGCGGCTGTTCTTCTGCACCGCGGCGGCGATGCCGGTCATGTCGGTGGGCATCAGCACCTGCTCGATGCCGGTGGCGCCAAAGGCCGCCAGCAGACGCTGGATCACCGAGACCTTGTCGGTGCTGGAGAACAGCCCGGCGTTGGCGGTGAGGCGGCGCACATCACGGCCCGAAGCCGGGTTGGCGATGATGCCGACGGTCAGGGGGCGGCGGTTCATGGGCTCACCACGGGCAGAGCACAGGCAGGAGAAAACATCGGGCACCTCGTTCTTATTCTTCGATGGGCCAGTCGACGCGGGTCGCCGGGGACTGGTTGCTAAGGGCCAGAGCAAGGCCGGTGCCAGTTGTCGGAAAATCTCTGAAAAAGGCCGTTCCAGAGCGGCTGACAGGCTTGCTGCGACGCGTTGAAACCAGCCGCCCGTGAGACGTCGCATGTCAGGCTGCACGGGGCCTGGGCGAGACCTTGAGACGTTGCGTCTCACTGCCGTCCCGGCGGCGTTCGGTGCTTGTCCAGGGCGGCGGATCGGCGCTTAATGCGCCGACAACGATAAGAAGCTGCAACCGGAGGCCTTCATGCTTTCCGCACATTCCAAAGCCCATGTGGACTGCGTCAGCCGGGTCCTGAAAAACGCCGCGCACCTGCCCCAGGCGCCGGTGCCGAGCCTGATCCTCGACTCCTGGCGGCGCTCCATGGAGCAGCACCAGCTGGACCCCGGTTCGCTGCAGGGGCCGCGCATCCTCTCGGAAAACGTGCTCAAGGAATGCCGCGAGCGCTCCGAGCTGTTCCTGCGCATCGCCAGCGAAGAAGTGGCGCGCCTGCATGGCCGGGTGCGCGACGCCGACTACTGCGTGCTGCTCACCGACGCCCAGGGCCAGACCATCGACTACCGGGTGGAATCCACCCTGCGCAACGACTGCCGCAAGGCCGGGCTGTACCTGGGCACCTGCTGGTCGGAGGGTGAAGAAGGCACCTGCGGCGTGGCCGCGGTGCTCACCGCGCGCACGCCGATCACCGTGCACAAGCGCGATCATTTTCGTGCCGCCTTCATCGGCCTGACCTGCTCCGCCGCCCCGGTGTTCGATCCCCAGGGCGAGCTGCTGGGGGTGCTGGACGTGTCGGCGGTGCGCTCCCCGGATGACCGCCGTTCCCAGCACCTGATCCGGCAGATGGTGGTGCAGAGCGCGCGGGAGATCGAACAGGCGTTCTTCATGAACAGCGCCCAGGGCTACTGGGTGCTGCGGGCCCATGCCAGCCCGGGTTATGTCGACAGCCAGCCGGACTACCTGCTGGCCTGGGACGACGACGGCTGCCTGCGGGCCCTGAACCCGGCGGCGCGTCATTACCTGCTGCGCCGCTATGGCCAGTTGCCGCAGCACATCACCCAGGTGTTCGACCCGCAACTGTTGCAACGCGCTCGGGACGAGGTCCTGTGCCCGCTGTCCGCCGAGCTGCATGGCCGCTTGCAGGCGCCGCGCCGGCCGCCGAGCCGCCCGCGCCTGAGCCTGGCCGGCGAGTCGCTGGACCCGCGAGTGGAACAGAGCCTGCGCCTGGCGGTGCGGGTCAAGGACCGGCATTTGCCGGTGCTGATCCAGGGCGAGACCGGTTCCGGCAAGGAAGTCTTCGCCCGCCAATTGCACCAGGCCAGCCAGCGTCGGGACCGGCCCTTTGTCGCGGTGAACTGCGCGGCGATTCCCGAGAACCTGATCGAGAGCGAGCTGTTCGGCTATGTCGCCGGAGCCTTTACTGGGGCGTCGAACAAGGGCATGCAGGGCCTGCTGCAACAGGCCGATGGCGGCACCCTGTTCCTCGATGAGATTGGCGACATGCCCCTGGCCTTGCAGACCCGCTTGCTGCGGGTGCTGGCCGAGGGTGAAGTGGCGCCGCTGGGGGCCGCGCAACGCAAGGCGGTGGACATCCAGGTGATCTGCGCCACCCACCGCGACCTGGAAGCCCTGGTGGCCGAAGGCAGTTTTCGCGAGGACCTGTATTTCCGCCTCGGTGGCGCGCGCTTTCAGCTGCCGCCGCTGCGCGAACGCAGCGACCGGCTGGCACTGATCACCCAGATAGTCGAAGAAGAGTCCAAGCGCTGCGGCGCGCCGGTGCAACTGGGCAATGCGGCGCTGGAGTGCCTGCTGGGCTATCGCTGGCCGGGCAACGTGCGGCAACTGCGCCACGTGCTGCGCTACGCCTGCGCCGTGTGCGAAGGGCCGCTGATCCAACTGCATGACTTGCCCGAACAACTGCGCGGCACAGCAGCCGAAGGCGCCCTGCCCGCCCAGGAAAGCGCCACCAGTCCCGAACGCCAGGCCCTGCTGGATGCCCTGGTGCGCCACCGCTGGAAACCCGTCGCGGCGGCCAAGGCCCTGGGCATTTCCCGCGCCACCCTGTACCGCCGCGTGCAGCAGCACGGCATCCAGATGCCCGGCCGCAGCCCGGTCTAAACCCAATGAAAACCTGTAGCCGCTGCTGAGCCCGCGAAGCTGCGCAAAGGCCCGCAGGGCCTTGCCTGGCGGTCTCCAGTCGAATCTTCAGCGCCTTCAGAATCCCCGCGTCTCCTGCGGAGCCGTTCGCAGCCTGCGGCAGCGGCTACAAGAACCACCCCTACGCGCGCCCTGCGGTCTGTGTAGCCGCTGCTGAGCCTGCGAAGCTGCGCAAAGGTCCGCAGGACCTTGCTTGGCGATCTCCCGCCGAATATTCAGCGCCTTGGAAGTCCCCCCGCGTCTCCTGCGGAGCCGTTCGCAGCCTGCGGCAGCGGCTACAGGAAGCGGCCCTGCGATCCCTGCGGTCTGTGTAGCCGCTGCTGAGCCTGCGAAGCTGCGCAAAGGTCCGCAGGACCTTGCTTGGCGATCTCCCGCCGAATCTTCAGCGCCGTCAAAATCCCCGCATCTCCTACGGAGCCGTGCGCAGCCTGCGGCAGCGGCTACAGGACGCGTCCCTGCGATCCATGCAGTCTGTGTAGCCGCTGCTGAGCCTGCGAAGCTGCGCAAAGGTCCGCAGGACCTTGCTTGGCGATCTCCAGTCGAATCTTCAGCGTCTGAGAAGTCCCCCGCGTCTCCTGCGGAGCCGTGCGCAGCCTCCGGCAGCGGCTACAGGGTGGGGTTGAGGCGGGCGCGGTAGCGCCCGGGGCTTTCGCCGGTCCATTTCTTGAACGCGCGGTGGAAGGCGCTGGGCTCTTGGAAACCGGTGAGTTCGGCAATCTCGCTGATGCTGACGCTGGTGCGGCGCAGCAGTTCGACGGCGACGCCGCGGCGCACTTCGTCCTTGATCTCCTGGTACGAGCCGCCCTCGCGCTCCAGGCGCCGGCGCAGGGTGCTGGCGCTCATCTGCACTTCGCGGGCAAAGGCTTCCAGGGTCGGCCACTGGCTGTAGTGGCTGCCCCGCAGGCGTTGGTGCACCTGGCGGGTCAGGCCGTGCTGGTTGCGAAAACGGATCACCAGCCACTGCGGGGCGCTGCGCAGGAAGACCTTGAGCGAGGCCAGGTCCTGGACCACCGGCAGACGCAGGAAGCGGCTGGCGAATTCGATCTCGGTGCGCCCGGCATTCCAGCTCAGGTTGCTGCCCCACAGCAGCGCATCGTCGCTGAGGCTCAGGCGGGAATGACGAAAGTCGGCGCGGTCGATGGGGATCCGCCGCCCGCCCAGCCAGCACAGCAGGCTGATGATCAGCACCAGCAGGGTTTCTTCGGCGTAGTGGCCGCGCAGCGGGTCGGCGCAGCGGCTTTCAACGCTGATCACCGCGCGCTTGCCGCGCACGCTGAGGTGGGCGCCGACGTCCCGTAAAAACAGGCCAAAGTTGTTCAGGCACTGGCGCAGGGCCTTTTCCAGGTTGGGTTCCTGGATCAGTCCGCGGCAGATCAGGGCAAAGGCCCCCGGCGGCATGCCCCGGGAGTCGAGCTGGAAGAATTCGTCCTGCAATTCGCGGATCTGGATCAGCCACAGGGCGGCAAAGGCGCTGCCGGGCACCCGCGCCCGAGGCTGGTCGAGCAGCGCCGGGTCGATGCCGGCCTCCCTCAGTACCGCCGCCAGCCGCTGCGGCTGCTCACGCAGGGCGTGGGTCATCACCCGGACAAAGTAGACCGCGACCGAATCCGTTTCACGCATGTAGAGGCTGTGCTCCCGTAGCAGGACCTATGGCAAAAAACGCCAGCACCCTTGACCGCTTTCGGCATAGGCCGGCCACCGTGTGCGGCTCTAGACTCGCGCTGGATAACGCGCTGGGCAAGGCAACCGCGCCATGCTCCGCGAAGGCCATGAACAAAGGAAGAGCTGAAGATGAATCTTGCGAATATCGGGGTGATCGGCGCCGGCACCATGGGCAACGGCATTGCCCAGGTCTGCGCCCAGGCGGGCTTCGACGTGACCCTGCTGGACATCGCCCAGGGCGCCCTGGAAAAGGCCCTGGCCACCATCGGCAAGAACCTCGACCGGCAGGTGAGCAAGGGCACCCTGAGCGAAGGCGACAAGCTCGCCGCCCTGGGTCGGATCCGCATCAGCACCGACTACAGTGCGCTCAAGGACGCGCAGCTGGTGATCGAAGCCGCCACCGAGAACCTCGACCTCAAGCTCAAGGTGCTGCAGCAGATCGCCGCCCAGGTCAGCGCCGAGTGCGTGATCGCCTCCAACACCTCGTCGCTGTCGATCACCCAGCTGGCCGCCAGCGTCAGCGCGCCGGAGCGTTTCATCGGCCTGCATTTTTTCAATCCGGTGCCGGTGATGGGCCTGATCGAGGTGATCCGCGGCCTGCAGACCAGCGACGCGACCCACGCCCTGGCCATGGGCATGGCCGAGCGCCTGGGCAAGACCGCGATCACCGCCGGCAACCGCCCGGGTTTTGTGGTCAACCGCATCCTGGTGCCGATGATCAACGAGGCGATCCTGGTGTTCCAGGAAGGCCTGGCCAGCGCCGAGGACATCGACGCCGGCATGCGCCTGGGCTGCAACCAGCCGATCGGCCCGCTGGCCCTGGCCGACCTGATCGGCCTGGACACCCTGCTGGCGATCCTCGAAGCCTTCTACGACGGCTTCAACGACAGCAAGTACCGCCCCGCGCCGCTGCTCAAGGAAATGGTTGCCGCCGGTTACCTGGGGCGCAAGACCGGTCGGGGTTTCCATCACTATGGCTGAGCGCTGCTCACGCTTTGCCGAAAGCCGCGACAAGGCCCTGGAGCTGTTCGCCAGCAAGGGCTTCGGCCAGGTCGGCATGCGTGAGCTGGCGAGCCATCTGGGGCTGACCCCGGGCTCGCTGTACCACCATTACCCGAGCAAGCAGCACCTGCTGCTGGACCTGATCGAAGAATTCTTCGATGAGCTGCACAGCACCCTCAAGCGCCTGCAACGGCGCAAGTTGCAGGGCGACTGCCTGCCGGCGCTGATTCGCGCCCACCTGAAGCTGCACCGGGAATTGCCGCGGCATTTTCGCCTGGTGGAACGTGACAGCGGCTGCCTCAATCCCGACCAGCAACTGCGGGTCGGGCAATTGCGCGAGCGTTACGAGCAACAGCTGCTGCAACTGCTGGGCACCCCGCCCGGCCTAGGTCCGCAGGCCCAGCGCGCCGCCGCCCATGCCCTGGCCAACCTGCTCAACAGCGCCCCCAGCTGGTTCAGCGAGCAGCCATTGGCCGAGCGTGAACGTGAGGCGCTGCTGGAAAACCTGCTCAGCGGCGCCATCGAGCGCCTGCTGGGTGGCGCACCGCTGCACAGCGCGGTGGCCTGAGCCTCAGCGCAGTTGCAGCGGGTCCACCAGGCCGGCGGCAATCGCCATGCCCACCAGCTGCGGCAGGTGCTCGGCCTGCATGCGCTTCATCACCCGTGAGCGATACAGGTCGATGGTCTTGATGCTGACCCCCAGCTGTTCGGCGATCTCGCGGTTGCTGTAGCCCTGCACCAGGGGCAGTAGCACGTCCTTCTCCCGCGGCGTCAGGCTCTCCAGCAGCGCCTGCACCCGGGCCTGCCCGGCGCTCTGGTGCTGATGACGGTCGGCGCGGCTCAGGGCCTGCTGCACGCTGTCCAGCAGCAGCTGTTCGTTGTAGGGCTTCTCGATGAAATCCACCGCACCGGCCTTGAAGGCACGGACCACGATGGGCACGTCGGCGTGGCCGCTGACAAAGATCAGCGGCAGGTGGATATCGCGCTGGCGCAACTCTTCCTGGACATTCAGCCCGCCCATGCCGGGCATGCGCACATCCAGCAGCACGCAGGCATTGAGGCTGGGGTCGCAGTGTTCGAGAAACTCGCGGCCGCTGGTGAAGGGCACGGCCTTGAGCCCCACAGACTCCAGCAGCCAGACGGTGGAGTCGAGCATGCCCGGGTCGTCGTCGACCACGTACACCAGCTGCTGCGCCTCACTTGTCATTGCCTTGCTCCTGTTGTCGGGTGGGAAGTTGCATCGGGATCGGCCGGGGCCGTGGCCGGCAGGTGGCAGCACATCGTCAAGCCACGCTCCTGGAGCTGAGCCTGCAAGTCGCCACCAAAGCCTTCGACGATGCTGCGGCTCATGGACAGTCCGAGCCCCAGGCCGTTGGCCTTGCTGGTGTAGAACGGGGTGAACAGCTGGGGCAACTGCTCGGCAGACACCCCGGGGCCCTGGTCGCTGACGCTGATCCGCACCCCGCCCTCGGCCGCCGCTTCGGCGCCCAGCACAATGTGTGAGCCTTGCTGTGGATGCACTTCGCGATTGGCTTCGATGGCGTTGCGCAGCAGGTTCAGCAGCACCTGCTCCAGCAGCACCCGGTCGGCGTACACCGGCGGCAGATTATCGGCCAGGCGCAGCTCGATCGCCACCTGACAGGACTGGGCTTCCCAGGCACACAGGCGCACGGTTTCCCGGGCCACTTCGGCGATGTCCAGGGCCTGCACCCGGCGCCCGCCTTTGCGCAAGAAGGCTCGCAGGCGCTTGATCACTTCGGCGGCATGGGTCGCCTGTTCGGCGATTCGCTCCAGGCCCTGGGCGACCTTGCGTACCGCCTCGGGCTGGGTGTCCAGGGTCTGCAAATAACGTTGGCTGGCGTTGGCGTAGTTGACCACTGCGGCCAGCGGCTGATTGATCTCGTGGGCGATGCCCGAGGCCAGTTCGCCCAGGGTCACCAGCCGCGCGCTGTGGGCCAGTTCATCCTGGTGATGGCGCTGCTGGGCCTCGCGCAGTTCGCGCTCGCTCTGGTCGTGGGCCACCAGGGAATAGAAACGCTCGCCGCTGGCGGCGCGATGGGCCAGGAGCATCAGCGACACCGGCACCGAGGCGCCGCCGGCCGGCGGTTGCAGGCGCGCCTCGATGCTCCAGCGGCCGCTGCGCTCGGCACAGCTCCAGCCTTCCTGTTGCAGGCTCTGCAGCACTTCCTGGCTGAGGATCGCCGCCAGCTCCGGCATTGCCTGCCCGGCGGCAAGCCCCAGGGTGCGCTGCGCGGCCGGGTTGAGGTAGGTCACCGCGCCGCCGGGCTGGATGAACAGCACCGGGTCGGGGTTGGCCTCTACCACTTCGGCCAGGCGCCGCTTGTTCTCCTCGGCCTGGACCCGGGCGGTGATGTCCCGGGACACCGCCACCACTTCCACCACGGTGCCGGTGTAGGTGTCGCGGATGCCGCGGCAGGCGGTTTCGAACCACAGGTAATGACCGTCGCGATGGCGGATGCGGTAGGTCATGGTGTGGTAGCCGTCTTGCTCCAGGGCGTCCCGGGTGCGCTGCATCAGCCCGGCCAGATCCTGACTGTGGAACAGGCTGCGGGCCAGCAGCCCGCGCAGTTGTTCGGGCCAGTAGCCCAACAGGGTCCAGGAGGCCGGCGAGGCATCGAGGAAGGTGCCGTCCGGGGTGTGCCGGGAAATCAGGTCGGTGGTGTTTTCGGTGATCAGCCGGTACAGGCGCCGGGCCCGGGCCGACTCGCGCTCGGCCTGGACCTGGGCGGTGGCCTCCTGACAGCGCGCCAGCACCCGCTGGTGCAGGGGGTCGGGAATGAAGCTCCAGAGCAGGATGCGTTCGCCCCACTGGGCTTCCACCTGTTCGATGGCACGCTGCTGCTCCAGGCAGGCCCGTACCAGGGCCGGGTGGTTGATCGGCAGCAGGGCCGCGAGATCGCCAGTGGCCGCATCGTCCAGCCATTGGCGCAATGCCGGGTTGAGGTCCAGCGGCTGCGCCTGGGCGTCCAGCAGCAGGCTCGGCTGCGGGTCGTGGCCGAGCCAGGGCGAGTCCGGCAGCTGGCCTTGGCGCTGTAGCTGCAACCAGCGGCTCAGGTGGGTGGAGGTGGGCATGGTCGATCAACCTGTGGGTGGCAACAGCGAAGATTCAATATAGTACAACTACTATACAACTCAGGTAGTACTTCCATATCAATCGACAAACAGTATATAAAAGACCCCGGATAAGTCACCGAGCGCCTGTAAAAAGCCTCGGCCAATAGAGCTAATAATCAGCCACCGGGTACCCGAACCATGTCCATCTACGAGCAAGGCCTCGCGCCGTCTGCCGTCAACCATATCGCCCTCTCCCCCTTGAGCTTCATCGAACGCACCGCTGCGGTTTACCCCGATTATCCGGCGGTGATCCACGGTTCGATCCGCCGCACCTGGGCCCAGACCTACAGCCGCTGCCGGAGTCTGGCCTCGGCCCTGGCCGGGCGCGGTATCGGCAAGAACGACACGGTGGCGGTGATGCTGCCGAATATCCCGGCGATGCTCGAAGCGCATTTTGGCGTGCCGATGATCGGCGCCGTGCTCAATGCCCTCAACGTGCGCCTGGACGCCGAGGCCATCGCCTTCATGCTGGCCCACGGCGAAGCCAAGGTGTTGATCGCCGACCGCGAGTTCCATGAGGTGATCCACGCCGCCGTGGCCATGCTCGACCACCCGCCCCTGGTGATCGACCTTGACGACCCCGAGTACGGCGAAGGCCAGCCGGTCAGCGATCTGGACTACGAGGCCTTTCTCGCCGAGGGCGATCCGGAGTTTGCCTGGCAGTGGCCGGACGACGAGTGGCAGGCCATCGCCCTGAACTACACCTCGGGCACCACCGGCAACCCCAAGGGCGTGGTCTATCACCACCGCGGCGCCTACCTCAATGCCCTGGGCAACCAGATGACCTGGGCCATGGGCAACCACCCGGTGTACCTGTGGACCCTGCCGATGTTCCACTGCAACGGCTGGTGCTACCCCTGGACCGTCACCGCCCTGGCCGGGGTGCATGTGTTCCTGCGCCGGGTCGACCCGCAGAAGATCCTCAACCTGATCCGCGAGCATCAGGTCACTCACCTGTGCGGCGCGCCCATCGTGCTCAATGCCCTGGTGAACATGCCGGATTCGGCCAAGGCGGCCATCGACCACCCGGTCAACGCCATGGTGGCCGGGGCCGCGCCACCGGCCAAGGTGATCGGCGCCGTGGAGGAGATGGGCATCAAGGTCACCCACGTCTACGGCCTGACCGAGGTCTATGGCCCGGTGACCCTGTGTGCCTGGCACGCGGCCTGGGACGAACTACCGCTGGAGCAGCGGGCGCAGATCAAGTCGCGCCAGGGCGTGCGCTACCCGACCCTGGAAGGGGTGATGGTGGCCGATCCGAAAACCCTCGAACCCATGCCCCGGGACGGCCAGACCATCGGTGAGATCTTCATGCGCGGCAATACCGTGATGAAGGGCTACCTGAAGAACCCCACGGCCACCGCCGAAGCCTTCGAGGGCGGCTGGTTCCACACCGGCGACCTGGGGGTGACCCACCCGGACGGCTACATCGAAATTCGCGACCGGCTCAAGGACATCATCATTTCCGGCGGCGAGAACATCTCCACCATTGAGCTCGAAGGCGTGCTCTATCGCCACCCGGCGGTGCTGGAAGCGGCAGTGGTGGCCCGGCCCGACGAAAAATGGGGCGAAACCCCCTGCGCCTTCATCACCCTCAAGGCCGATCACCAGGACGTGAGCGAAGCCGAGATCATCACCTTCTGCCGCGAACACCTGGCGGGCTTCAAGGTGCCGCGCACCGTGGTCTTCAGCACATTGCCCAAGACCTCCACCGGCAAGATACAGAAGTTCGTCCTGCGCGACCTGGCGAAAAACCTCTAGCCTGACTGCACCAGACCCAGCTCCCGAGGGAGCTGGCTTGCCAGCGCAAAGCGCTCTGACGGCCCCAACACCCACAGGGGCCGGCTTGCCAGCCAAGGCGCTGGCAGCGACGCCTTCGCCGGTCAGTCGGCTCCTACAATGGGTTGGTGCGGTCATTTTCGATTCATGCGGCCACGGCCGTTCAACCTCCCCTTTTACCCGAGGTTCCTGCAATGCCCGAATTCAACGCTCCGCTGCGCGATATGCGCTTTGTCCTGCATGAAGTGTTCAACGCGCCCAAGCTCTGGGCCCGTCTGCCGGCCCTGGCCGATACCGTGGACGGTGACACCGCCGACGCCATTCTCGAAGAAGCGGCCAAGGTCACCGGCAATCTGATCGCCCCGCTCAACCGCAGCGGCGACGAGGAAGGCGCCAGCTGGCACGCCGGGCAGGTACGCACCCCGGCCGGTTTCAAGGAGGCCTACAGCACCTATATCCAGGGCGGCTGGGTCGGCCTGAGCGGCAACCCGGCCTACGGCGGCATGGGCATGCCGAAGATGCTCGCGGTGCAGTTCGAAGAGATGCTCTACGCCGCCAACTCCAGCTTCGCCCTGTACTCGGCCCTGAGCTCCGGGGCCTGCCTGGCCATCGACGCCCACGCCAGCGAAGCCCTCAAGCAGCTGTACCTGCCGCCGATGTACGAAGGCCGCTGGGCCGGCTCCATGTGCCTGACCGAGGCCCACGCCGGCACTGACCTGGGGATCATCCGCACCCGCGCCGAACCCCAGGCCGACGGCAGCTACCGGATCAGCGGCAGCAAGATCTTCATCACCGGCGGCGAGCAGGACCTGACCGAAAACATCATCCACCTGGTGCTGGCCAAGCTGCCGGACGCCCCGGCCGGGCCCAAGGGCATCTCGCTGTTCCTGGTGCCGAAGATCCATGTCGACGCCAACGGCGTGCTCGGCGCGGCCAACGCGGTGAGCTGCGGTTCCATCGAACACAAGATGGGCATCAAGGCCTCGGCCACCTGCGTGCTGAACTTCGACGGCGCCAGCGGCTGGCTGATCGGCGAGGCCAACAAGGGCCTGGCGGCGATGTTCACCATGATGAACTACGAGCGCCTGTCCATCGGCATCCAGGGCATCGGCTGCGCCGAGAACTCCTACCAGAACGCCCGCACCTACGCCCGCGAACGCATCCAGAGCCGCTCCCCGGCCGGCCCGGTGGCCAAGGACAAGATCGCCGACCCGATCATCGTCCACCCCGATGTGCGGCGCATGCTGCTGACCATGAAGGCCATGACCGAAGGCGGCCGGGCCTTCGCCAGCTACGTCGGCCAGCAGCTGGACCTGGCCAAGTTCGCCGACCAGCCCCATGAGCGGCACAACGCCGAAGCCCTGGTGGCGCTGCTGACCCCGGTGGCCAAGGCCTTCTTCACCGACACCGGGCTGGACAGCTGCGTGCTCGGCCAGCAGGTCTTCGGCGGCCACGGCTACATTCGCGAATGGGGCCAGGAGCAACTGGTGCGCGATGTGCGCATCGCCCAGATCTACGAAGGCACCAACGGCATCCAGGCCCTGGACCTGTTGGGGCGCAAGGTGGTGGGCAACGGCGGCGTGGCCCTGCGCCTGTTCACCGGCGAGATCCGCGACTACGCCTACCTGCCCGGCGCCGCCTACGCCGCCGAACTGCTGGACGCGGTGCAGCGCCTGGAAGACCTCAGCGACTGGCTGCGCGAACAGGCGGCGCAGAACCCCAACGCGGTGGGCAGCGCCTGCGTCGAGTACCTGCAACTGTTCGGTTACGTGGCCTATGCCTACCTGTGGGCGCGCATGGCCCAGATGGCCGAGCACAAGCGCTCCGAGGACGACGGTTTCTACGGCGCCAAGCTGGCCACCGCGCGCTTCTACTTCAGCCGCCTGCTGCCGCGCATCCTCAGCCTGGAGCAGAGCATTCGCGCCGGCAGTGACTCGCTGTTCGGCCTGGACGCCGAGCACTTCTGAGGGCCTGGGCAGGGCGCCCGCCGCCCTGCCCCGTGCCGGTAAAAAAGCCGCGCCCGCAGGTGCAAAACCTCGGGCGCCGCTGCATACTCCGCGCACCCGAGCACCGCCCAAGGAAGAAACGTGTTGGCCCCCGCCCTGATCGTCGCCAGCTCAGCCATCGTGCTGCTGCTGGGCAGCCTGCACCTGATCTACACCTTCGCCAGCGACAAATTCCAGCCCCGTGATCCGGCCCTGGCCGAACGCATGCGCCAGGTGTCGCCAATGATCAGCGGCCAGACCAGCCTGTGGCGGGCCTGGGTCGGCTTCAATGCCAGCCATAGCCTGGGGGCGATGTTGTTCGGCCTGGTCTATGGCTACCTGGCCTGGCTGCACCCGGTCCTGCTGCTGGAAGCCCGCGGCCTGCTGCTGATCGGCCTGGGCTTTCTCGCCAGCCTGTGGCTGCTGGCGATCCGTTACTGGTTCCGTATTCCCCTGGCGGGCATCAGCCTCGCCCTGGTGCTGTTCGCGGCTGCCTGCGGTTTGCTGTTCGTCTGAATCCAACCCACCACTCCCCCTCGTCGGTCCTGTCATTTTAGAGTTCCTTCATGTCCCGCCTGTACACCCTCTGGTCCCGGCTCTACTACCCACTGTGCTGGATCGCCGTCGCCGCGCCCCTGGCCAGCATGATCCATTGCAACCTGAACCTGATCGTGCCCCGGGAGGTCGGCGGCACCTTGTTCGGCGGCTCCATGGGCTTTGTGATGTACCTGGGCGGCTGGGCCCTCAGCGTCCTGGGCCTGGTGCTGGCGCTGCTGACCCGGGTGCCCGGCGCGCGTCTGGCCTGGATCGTCGCCGGGCTGGCGCAGTTGCTGCTGGGCCTGTGGTGGCGGATCAACTACCCGGATGATTTCGACGGCAACCTGCTCTTCAGCATCCAGCCCCGGGAGCTGGACTATGTGATGGTCTTCGGCTTTGCCCTGGTCTACAGCGGCGTCTACCTGTTGCGTCAGCAGCGGCTCAAGCCGCGTCCACCCGCCAATGGCAATCTGCTCGCGCTGCGCACCCTGTGGGCCCTGGTGCTGGCGGCGACCTTCATGCTCCCACCGCTGCTGGCCATCACCCGCAAGCCACTGCCCTATTGCGCCTTCGACCGGGCCGGCAATCAGTTGAGCGTGTGCCTGGGCCCGGGCACCCGGGTGATTGTCGACTGAACGGCCCCCTGACTTCATTCCTCCTTTTCTTGACCTTGATGAGTGTGCCCATGTCTCGCCTGTTTACCCTGTGGTTGTGGCTGTACCGCCCCCTGTGCTGGATCGTCGTCGCCATCCCGCTGTCGGTGATGCTGTTGTGCGACGTGCAGATGATGCAACCGCGGGATGTCAGCGGCACGCTGTTCGGCGGGGGCATGGGTTTTCAGCTGTACCTGTTTGCCTGGGTGCTGTGCCTGATCGGCCTGGTCCTGGCCCTGCTGACCCGGATGCCCGGCGCGCGCCTGGCGTGGCTGCTGGCCGGGCTGGTGCCCTTGCTGCTGGGGGCCTGGTGGCGGCTCACCTACCCGGATGATGAAGATGGCAGCCGCTCCTTCAGCCCCCAGGACTGGGAACTGGACTACATGATGGGCATCGTGTGCCTGTTCGTTATCAGCGGCCTGTACTTCTACTGGCGCCGACGCCTCGTCTCACGGCCCGCCGCCACCAGCGCCGATGTGCTGTTTCTGCAGACCCTGTGGGCGCTGGTCCTGGCGGCGGCGTTCATCCTCCCGCCGCTGAGTTTCATCAAGCAGCAATCCCTGCCCCGCTGCGCATTCAACAAGGCCGGGGAGCAATTGACCGTGTGCCTGAGCGATGATCCGAACGAGCCGGTGATTGTCGACTGACCCGGCGCTTGCAGCAGCCCGGACAGAAAAAAGCCCCGAACCGATCGGGGCTTTTTTTCTGCCGGCTGCTATCGACGCTGGGTGGCCGGTGATGCCCTGCGCACCGGCAAGGCGGCGGCAAAGGCCAGGGCTTCTTCCCGGGTGCCAAAAGTGGCGAGCCGGTCACCCGGGGTGCAGACCTTCCAGGGGCCGTGGTTGACGCTCAATACCTGATAACCGTTGATCTGCAACTTGTTCAACAGTGGCGTACTCATGGACACCTCCTTTTTGTCAGCGTGCCTGGGGCTTGGCCGTTTTACCTTACACCCGCAGAACCATCCGGCGACGGCCGCATGTCGGCGCTCGGTCATTTCCTCAGGTTGGCCAGAGGGTCGTAGGCGCGCGAACGCTTGCGCTGATGCTCGGGTTCGGGCTGATCCAGGGGCGCCCTGGCCGGGCCCACTGGATCGACCTGGGGGTCGGCGAGGTCTGGCGAATCGGGGTCGAAACCCGGGTCATGATGATTCGAGGCGTGCTCGGACGAGCGCGGCCCCGTGGGGGTCTTGGCAGCCATGGTCAGTTCCTGTACTAGCCCGCAAAAGGACGGGGACAGCCGTTGGATCGCGATCCGTTCCCTGGGTGCCGGCCAGCGGACCAATGGCCACCGGCAAATTGCATTGCACGGCGCAGCGTCGCAGGATGACGCCCTGATCCACAACCGCTGAAAAGGAAGTGCTGATGACGATTCGTGCCGTGGTTTTCGATTTTGGTGGCGTGCTGTTCGACTGGAGCCCGCACCACCTGTACCGCCAACTGATCCCCGACGACCAGCGTCGCCAGTGGTTCCTCGACACCGTCTGCACCCAGGCCTGGAACACCCAGCAGGACGCCGGCCGGCCCCTGGCCGAAGCCACCCGCAGCCTGGTGGCCGAGCATCCCGAGCATGCGCCGCTGATCGAAGCCTATTACGGGCGCTGGCCGGAGATGCTCAAGGGACCGCTGGAGGAAGGCGTGGCCCTGCTGGAGGACCTGCACCAGGCGCAGATGCCGCTGTTCGGGTTGACCAACTGGTCCCAGGAAACCTTTCCCTATGCCTGGGAGAATTACCCGTTTTTGCAGAAGTTTCGCGACATTGTGGTGTCGGGGCAGGAGCGGCAGATCAAGCCCGATGCCGAGATCTATCACACGGCCTTGGGGCGCATTCGTGCGCATTTGCCGGGGGTGGCGCCTGAGGAGTTGGTGTTCATTGATGATCATGCGCCGAACATCGTCGCGGCCAGAGCGTTGGGGTGGCGGGCGATTCATCACGTGGCCGCGGGGGAGACGCGGCGGCAGTTGGGGGAGTTGGGGGTGGTTTGAGTCTTGGGGCTTTTTTTGGGGAGGGGGACATATCCGTTGCTGCGGGAGTGGCGGCTGGTGGTTTCGCTTTTACAGCGGGTTTGGGTACATATCCGTTCTTGCGGGTGCGGCCGCTGGCGGTTCCGCTCTTACAGCGGGTTTGGGTACATAGCCGTTCTTGCGGGTGCGGCCGCTGGCGGTTCCGCTCTTACAGCGGGGGTGGGTACATATCCGTTCCTGCGGGGGCGGCCGCTGGCGGTTCCGCTCTTACAGCGGCTCACTTTTGAAAAGCGCAAAAGTAAGCAAAACGCTTCTGCCCCTCCACTCGGTGCCTCGCTTAGGCTCGGCATGCCCTCACTCCGGCATTGATCCGTGGGCCGCCGCCACCGGCCATCCCTGGCCGGGTGGCGGCTAACCCGGCATCCCTGCCGGGTTACCCACGGCTCAATGCCTGCGTTCGGCCATCGTGGTTAACGGGGCGTTCAGATCAAGATCAAAATCAACAGCAAGATCAAAATCTGACGGCGGCCTGCCGGCCGGCCTGTTTCATTGCCGTTCGCGTTAATGTAGCCGCTGCCGAAGGCTGCGACCGGCTCCGCAGGAGACGCTAAACCTGCCTCCCCGATATTCCTGACCTATCGCGTCGCCTGGTTTTGCGAGCGCGAGCGCTCGTTCGCAGCCTTCGGCAGCGGCTACAAGGAGCCAGCCTGCGCACCTTGGCTTTGGCTTTGGCTTTTGATCTTGATCTTCAGGCCCCTTCCCAGCCGGCCGAGCGTAGGCGTTGCGTAGGGGGCAGCTCGGCATGGATGCCGAGCTAGCCGCCACCCGGCCATGGATGGCCGGTTGGCGGCGGGCCCCCGGAGCAATGCCGAAACGAGGGAACCCCGAGCCCTAGCGAGGGGCCCATGGAGGGGCAAGCGTTTTTTGGTTCCTTTTTTTGGCGTTTGAAAAAAAGGGACTCGCCGTAAGGGCGAAACCATAAGTGGCCGTTACCGCAGGAATGGATATGCCCCCCAACTCCCCGCTGTAAAAGCGAAACCACCAGCCGCCACTCCCGCAAAAATAGATATGTACCCCAAACCCCCATAAAAACGCCCCCAAACCGCCCCTCTGCAACACCTGCTCCCCCCACCTGCCACGAAAAAAAACCACCCCCTCTATCGCCATCCGCAATCACCCCCACCCCTCCATATCGCCCCATGGAATACCCCAAAAATCCCCCCCTTACCCCCGTGAATCCACCTGTCGGAAACCCACAAAATCAATGTGCCATTACCCCGCCAATTCCCCCCGCGCTGCTTAACTGCAAAAGCTGCCAAGTACCGCAGCCCCCCCTAACCCCCAAGGAAGGCACACACCATGAGCCCCACCTCGCAACACACGGTTGTCCCCTACGGAGTCGCGATCCAGTCGGCCATCGCCGAAGGTCAGCTACCCCAGATGAAAGCCCTGCTGGCCAAGCGCGATCCGAAGCACGACGAGCCCAAGGATCTGAAAGCCGCCTACGAAAAACTGGCCAAGGAAGTCGCCCGCCTGGAACAGCACTAATCGCTGTTTCCCCGTCATTGAATGGAGGCAAAGCAAATGTCTGGTTCTATCTCCCAAGAAGGCCTGTTCCCCCTGAGCTACCGCATCGGCACCTCGCAACCCGGGGCCCCGACCCTGATTCTCAATCTGCTGGTCTACACCCCCGAGCACAGCGTGCGCGGCACTTCGTCCATCACTCAGGCGGTCAATCCGCCCCTGGACCTGCACAGCGATGTCTGGGGTCAGTACACCTACCTGACGGTCATGCCACCGAGCTCCAGCAAGATCCTCATCACCGCCCAGGGCAATCAGGGCGGACCCGGTTCCAACTCCGTCATCAACTTCAAGCTGCATCTGGTGGTCAGCGATGACTGGAAGGAAGGCGTGGCCAACTACCAGTACTACAACGGACACAGCTGGGTAACGGTCAATCAGGTCCCCGCCCATCTGCAGGAACCCGTGCAGTCGAGCACCCTCTCGGCCCCCCACCATGGCCAGCACAACCGTCCGCTGCCGCCGATCTCGGCGCTGTACGCGGCGCCGATCCACGGCGCCATCGCCAGCGGCGACCTGGCGCAGATGAAGAGCCTGCACAAGGTGGCCACCCAGCAACTGGAGCAGTTGCCGTTGATCCGCACGGCGCTGGAGGCGGCCAAGGCCGAGATCAGCAAGCACGAGCGGCGCTGACTGGCGACCGTCCAGCGAACCTGATGTCTTCCACAAGATAAGGAGTTGCAGCATGACAATCGGACTGTTCCATACCCGCCTCATCGTCGCCAACCCTGTGATCGGAGGGCCGGTGCTGACCCTCGATCTGCTGGTCAACACGCCGCAGAAGAAAGTCAGCGGCGTGGCCCGGGTGACTCAGAGCACCTCGCCACCGATGCACTTCCTCGCGGATGTCTGGGGCGACTACTCCCAGGTCAAACTGGACCCCTCCAGTGAAGGCCATATCATCCTCAACCTGACCGGCAACCCCAGCGGCCCTACCAGCCAGATTGCCGAAACCTTCCATCTGCAGGGCATTCTCGGCCTCGACTGGGCCAGCGGTTTCGCCAGTTATCGCTACCAGTACCAGGGCCATTGGCATGTGGTTCAGCATGCCGCCGTGAGCCAGGCGCCGGTGGATCAAGCGGCCAACGCCGATCTGGCGCCCAAGGACGATCAACGGCACCTGTATCCGCAGCCACTGTATGCCGTGGCGCTGCAACAGGCCCAGAGCAGCGGCGATCTGACGCGGCTCAAGGCGCTGGTGGCTCAGGGCGAGCAGCAACTGGCCAACAGTGACAACCTGAGCCAGGCAGTGCAGCAATTGCAGGCGGAAATCAGCCGCCTGGAACGTCGCTGAGTCCAGGCACCCGGGGCCGGCCGACACAGGTCGGCCCCAGGGTTGCGGTAAACCGATCGCGCCATTGCCGCACAAGGAAGGCGCGCCTATTTCGATGGGTTGGTGCCGCGCACCGCTGGGTGCGCAAGGATCTTTCATGTCAGACAGTCTCCCCGCCCGCTACCTCAGCGAAACCGACCTCAAGCGCTATGTGCCGGTGCACGTGGTCTGGGAAATCACCCTCGCCTGCGACCTCAAGTGCCTGCATTGCGGCTCCCGGGCCGGGCATCGGCGCCCCGGCGAATTGAACACCCAGGAATGCCTGTCGGTGATCGACTCCATCGCCGCCCTGGGCACTCGGGAAGTCACCCTGATCGGCGGCGAAGCCTATTTGCGCAAGGACTGGACGCGGCTGATCCAGGCCATCCACGACCACGGCATGTACGTGGCGATCCAGACCGGCGGACGCAACCTGACCCCCGCCAAGATGCAGGCCGCGGTGGACGCCGGGCTCAATGGCGTCGGCGTGTCCCTGGACGGCCTGGCGCCGCTGCACGACGCGGTGCGCAATGTACCCGGCTCGTTCGACAAGGCCCTGGACACCCTGCGCCGGGCCAAGCAGGCCGGGCTCAAGGTCAGCGTCAACACCCAGATCGGCGCCGCCACCCTGCCCGACCTGCCGGCCCTGATGGAACTGATCATCGACGCCGGTGCCAGCCACTGGCAGATCCAAC
Organism: Pseudomonas protegens; assembly: GCF_003363755.1. Taxonomy (GTDB): domain Bacteria; phylum Pseudomonadota; class Gammaproteobacteria; order Pseudomonadales; family Pseudomonadaceae; genus Aquipseudomonas; species Aquipseudomonas danubii. The sequence goes on along the minus strand of NZ_CP031396.1, from coordinate 5,869,294 downwards.
TGACGGTGGCCATGGGCAACGCCGTGGATCACCCGGAGCTGCTGTTGCAACCCTATCAACTGCTGGAAGTGATGCCGCTGCTGGCCCGCTTGTATCGCGAAGGCGAAGAGCGCGGCTTGCTGATGAATGTGGGCAACAACATCGGCTACTACGGCCCCTACGAACACATGTGGCGCGGTTTTGGCGACGACCGCGTGCACTGGAGCGGCTGCGCCGCCGGGCAGACGGTGCTGGCCCTGGAAGCCGACGGCACGGTCAAGGGCTGTCCGTCCCTGGCCACCGTCGGATTCTCCGGCGGCAATGTGCGCAGCATGAGCCTGCACGACATCTGGCACTACAGCGAAGGCATGCACTTCGGCCGCCTGCGCTCGGTGGACGATCTGTGGGGCTACTGCCGCACCTGCTACTACAACGACGTGTGCCGCGGCGGCTGCACCTGGACCTCGCATTCGCTGCTGGGCAAGCCGGGGAACAACCCCTACTGCCATTACCGGACCCTGGACCTGCAGAAAAAAGGCCTGCGCGAGCGCATCGTCAAACTCGAAGACGCCGGCCCCGCCTCTTTTTCGGTGGGCCGCTTCGACCTGATCACCGAGCGCATCGACACCGGCGAGGCGGTCTCCAGCGTCAGCGACAGCGGCCAGGTGATCAAGCTGGCCTGGGCCAACCAGGGCCACGCCTCCCCCGAAGAAGGCCGCATCCCGCCACGCCTGGCCCTGTGCCGCAGTTGCCTGGAGTACATCCACGCCCATGAAAGCACCTGCCCCCACTGCCACGCCGATGTCGCCGCAGCCGAGGCCCGGCACCAGCAAGACCGCCTGCGCCAGCAGGCGCTGATCAACACCCTGCACCAGTTGCTGGGCATGCCCCAGGAGCAACCGCGCCTGTAACCTGCGCCAGCCGCCACCGCGCCAACCCCAGGCGCGGCGGCGGTCATGGCGGCTCTGGCAAGCAGGGAACAGCCATCCAAAAAACTCCGGGCAAGGCCGGTAAGGGCTTTGCCATGGCAGTTCGTCCACAGGCCCGAGCGCCTGCGCGCCTGCGGCGCAAGTTTTTGCGCACTTCATCAAACAGCAGTCGCCACCCTGTACTAGGATACGAGGCGACCCTTTGTCGGTCTGCGCAAACAGGAGGTAAATCAAGCGCGACCCAAACTCGTTGTTATAAGGCAGTCCTTCCACACCTTCACATTCATGGATGAAATGATGAACTCACAAGTACTGTTTCCACATATTGGCAAGGTCATCGCCAGCACCGGCAGCCGCAGTTTCCCGCGCATGCTGCACGACCTGATACTCACCCAACTGGCTGTGGACGCCACTCACATCACCCAACTGCGCACCGCCCCGGAACAAGCCACTGGCAGAACCGGCAATACCCTGATGCAGAGCCGTCACCCGCTGTACAGCGATCTGCACGCCAGCAATGACCCGCTGCTGCACACAGGCTTTCCCGAGCAGCCCGACGAGCCCTGCGGAAGCCCGCCACTGCTGCGGCACCGGGGCAACGCGGACCCGGCGCAACTGCACCTGACCGGTCGCAAGGATTCGTACCACTTCGTGCTGTCGGTGTACCGCAGCAGCCAGGAGCAGAGCTTTTCCCCCCAGGAACGCCTGCTGCTGGAGGACATCTCGCCGCTGCTGCTGCCCATGGTGGAAAACCACATCAGCGCGCTGCAGCCGCGCAGCGACTCTGCCGAGCAGGACCGCGCCGCCATCGAGGGCCTGGCGACCGTGCGCCTGCGCTTTGCCGAGCGCCTGGAGCAGTCCGGGCTGCGCCTGTCCAACCGCGAGCTGGAAGTCTGTGTCGGGCTGCTGGCCGGGCGCACCGCACCGCAGCTGGCCGAGCAGCTCAAGCTCAAGGTCAATACCGTCGAAAGCTACTTGAAGCGCGCCGCCATCAAGCTCGGCATCAGTGGTCGCCACTCCCTGCTGCGCTGGATGTACTCGCCCCAGGCACAGGCGCCAGGCACCCGCGATGACGCGCCGGCCTGATCCGCCAATGGCCTTGACCCCGTAACCCCGCCCCGCCGGCCCCTGAGCCGGCGGTTCTGTCTGTGGGCCGCTCAATCCCGGGCCAGGGCCTCGATCGGGTCCAGCCGGGCGGCGTTGCGCGCCGGAACGAAGCCGAAGACGATGCCGATCAGGGTCGAACAGGCGAACGCGGTGACGATCGAGCCCATGGAAAACACCATCTCCCATTCCTTGATGAACAGGGTGAACAGGTAGCCGATGGCAAACGACAGGGCGATGCCGATGGCCCCGCCAATCAGGCAGACCATCACCGCCTCCACCAGGAACTGCTGGCGGATGTCCGACTGCCGCGCCCCCACCGCCATGCGAATGCCGATCTCCCGGGTACGTTCGGTGACCGACACCAGCATGATGTTCATCACCCCGATGCCGCCGACCACCAGGGAAATCACCGCGATCAGCGACAGCAGCAAGGCCAGGGAGCGGCTGGTGCGCTGAACCGTCTGCATGATGCTGTCGAGGTTGTTGGTGAAGAAGTCCTTGGTGCCATGGCGCTGCTCCATGAGCTTCTTCACATGCTCCTCCACCACTTTGCTCGGCTGGCCGTCCTTGATCTTCACGCTGATGCTGTCCAGGTGGCGCTGGCCCAGCACCCGCCCCGCCGCCGTCTCGTAAGGCAGCCAGACGTTGAGCAGGTTGCTGGCGGCGAACATGTTCTTGTTCTCGGCCGTGACCCCGATCACCGTGCACGGCAGGTTGCCCACCAGGATCACCTGCCCCAGGGGGTCCACATCGGGACCGAACAGGCGGTTGCGCGTGTTGTGGTCGATCACCACCACCTGGGCCTGGCGCCGGGCATCGTTCTCGCTGAAGGCGATGCCCGCCGCCAGCTTGAGATCGCGGACCTTGAAGTACAGGTGGCTGACACCGTTGACCGTGGCATTGAGGTCGATGTTGCCGTAGCGCAGCAGCAGGCTGCGGCCCACCATCGGCGTGGCGCTGTCGACGTAGTACAGCTGGTTCAGGGCCGTCACGTCGGCGGGCATCAGGGTCTGGATTGCCGCCGCCCGGCTGTCGCCGAAACTGGCCCCGGGGAAGATGTCGATGGTGTTGCTGCCGATGGCCTGGATGTCCTTGAGCACGTAGCGCTTGGCCCCCTCGCCAATGGCCACGATGGACACCACCGAGGTGATGCCGATGACGATCCCGAGCATGGTCAGCAAGGTGCGCATGCGGTGCGAGACCAGCGCCACCCAGGCCATGACGAAGGCTTCCTTGAACAGCCCGAGGCTGGCCACCAGGCGTCGTGCTCCGCCCGGCCGGGTGCTCATCGGGGGTTGCGCCGGCTCCTCGTCCACCCCGCGCGCATTGACCCGGTCGCTGACGATCTCGCCGTCGCGCACTTCGATGATGCGCTCGGCGTTGGCCGCCACCTGAGGATCGTGGGTGACGATGATCACCGTATGCCCCAGGGCATGCAGTTCCTGGAGAATGCCCATCACCTCCTTGCCGCTGTGGCTGTCCAGGGCCCCGGTGGGTTCGTCGGCGAGGATCACTTCACCGCCGTTCATCAGCGCCCGGGCGATGCTCACCCGCTGTTGCTGGCCGCCGGACAACTGGTTGGGCCGGTTCGCCAGGTGCCCGGACAGCCCCAGGCGCGCCAGCAGCTCCCGGGCCCGGCCATGGCGCTTGACTTGCGGGGTGCCGGCGTAGATCGCCGGCATCTCGACGTTGTGCAGGGCACTCAAGTGCGGCAGCAAGTGATAACGCTGGAAGATGAAACCGAAATAGTCCCGGCGCAGCTCCGCCAGGGCCTGATCGTCCAGGTCGCGGGTTTCCTGGCCGTTGACCTTGTAGCTGCCGGCCGTGGCGTAGTCGAGGCAACCGAGGAGGTTCATCAGGGTCGACTTGCCGGAGCCCGAGGCCCCGGTGATCGCCACCATTTCCCCGGCCTGGATGCTCAGGTCGATGTGTTTCAGGGCCAGGAACTCCCGCTCCCCGGCGGTGAAGCTGCGGCTGATGCCCTTGAGCTCCAACAATGGCTGGGTCATGGTCAGGCCCCTGCCGTGCCGGGCAGCGGATCACCGATCACCACCTGGTCGCCCTCCGCCAGGCCGTCCTTGATCTGCACCTTGACGTTGTTGTTGATCCCGGTGCTGACGTTGCGCGACTGGGCATGGCCCTTGGCGTCCAGCACCCGCACCGCGAAGCGGCCATCGGCGTTGCGCGGCCCCAGGGCGGCCACCGGCACCATCAGCACATCCTTGGCGGTGTCGAGGACGATGCGCACCTGGGCGGTCATCGAGATGCGCAGCCGGTGGTCGGGGTTGGGCACGTCGAACAGGGCGTTGTAGAACACTGCGGTGTTCTGCTTGGGGGTGCCGGCGGTCTGGGTTTCGAGGAAGTTCTGCGGTGCCGGCTCAGTGCCCCGCAGCTTGGCGTAATAGCGCCTGTCGGCCTCGCCGAGGATGGTGAAGTACACCTGCTGGCCGGGAGCGATATGGATCACGTCGGCCTCCGAGACCTGGGCCTTGACGGTCATGGTGTCCAGGTCCGCGAGTTTCAGCAGCACCGGCGCCAGCTGGTTGGCGATCACCGTCTGGCCTTCCTGGGTCACCACCCCCACCACATCGCCGTCAATCGGCGCGACGATGCGGGTGTAGGCCAGGTTGACCTTGGCGGTGTCGATCTGGATATGGGCGCTCTTGATCTGCGCGTCCAGGGACAGCAGGTTGGCGCGCTGCACCTCGTAGTTGGACTCGGCGGTCTCGAAGTCCTGCTGGGAAATCGACGCGTCCGACTGCAGGTCGCGGTAGCGCTCGTAGATGGCCTTGGTTTCCTTGAGCTGGGCCGCGGTGGCGCGGCGCTTGGCTTGCAGGTTTTCCTCGTCCACCTGGGCCTGGCGCAGGGTGTTCTGCAACACCAGGGGATCGATTTCCGCCAGCCACTGGCCCTTCTTCACCTTGTCCCCGACCTTGACCTTGAGCGACTTCAACTGCCCGGAAACCTGGGCCCCGACGTCCACCTGCTTGATGCCCTCCAGCAGGCCCGAGGCCAGGACCGCGTTCTCGATGTCTCCCCGCTCGACCCGGGCGGTCAGGTACTGCGGCGGCTCTGCCGGCGCCCGCACCGTATAGAAAATCAATCCAGCCACAACCACCAGCAACAGCCCCATACCGATTTTGCGAAACTTCGACTTTTCCATAGATGACCACAAGTGCGTTGAGGGCGGGCTCCACCGGCCAGCGGCGAGCCCCCTTACAGAACACCGTGCTGCCGTAGTGAGCGGTGTTCCAGATGAATGAAAGGCTGTCAGCCAGCGGCGGGCACCCGGCCCGCCGCCGCATCCAGGCTCATGACACAGCCTCCCCCTGGGGCAGCGCCAGCCCGTCACGCCACCAAGCCGCCAGATGCTGGACGTGGGGTGCCTTGAGCAGGCTGAAGTGGTTGCCCGGCCCCTGCCACAGCGCCAGCTCCGTCACCTGCCCACGCCAGCCCTGGACCATCGCCTCCTGCTCACGCAGGTTGCCGGCGGCGTCCAGGCGCGGATCGTCCGCCAGCACCAGGCGCACCGGTCCCCGGTAAGGGCGTTGCGGCTGGAAGCGGGTGCGCAGGGCGCTGGCGAAGGTTCGCGCCGGCCCCTGCATCGCCCGAGGATCGGCACGCTGGGACAGCAGGCCGACCCGGACCATGCCGGCATGCAGCAGGTGCATCTGCATGGCGTCGTCCTCGGCGGCAAACAGCTGCGGATCGATGCCCAGGCTCTGGCCGCACGCCAGTTGCATGGACTCGATCAGCCGCAACAGCGCGGCCGTGCTGGTGTAGGGCCGCCCCACCACGCCGTGGCCGTCCGGGGCCTCGCTGTCGATCAGGGTCAGGGACGCCACTTCGCGCCCAGCGGCCTGCAGGGCCCCGGCCATTTCGAAGGCAACCCAGCCGCCGAAGGAGTGGCCGATCACGTGCAACGGCCCTTGGGGGTACTCCTGCTCGATGGCTTGCAGGTAGTAGCGCGCCGCCGCCTCCACCCGGGTGTGGGGCACGCCCTGGCCATCCAGGCCCCGGGCCTGCAGGCCGAAAATCGGCCAGTCCGGCCCCAGGGCTTCGGTCAGGCCGATAAAGCCGGTAACGCTGTCGCCGGCCCCCGGTACACAGAAGATCGGCGTCTGCCCGCAGCGCCCGCTCTGAATCCGCAGCAAAGGCTGGTGGGACGTTGCTCCGGTGCTGGCAGCGACCCCGGCCTGCTCGATGGCCTGGCTCATGGCCTGGCCCAGTTCATGGATATGCGGCGCCTTCATCATGCTCAGGTGATCCCCGGGCACGCTGATGCAGTGCAGGCATGGCCCCGGCAGCACCTCGCCCCAGCCCAGGGTCGGGCTGCGCCGGGACAATGCGCTGGGCCGCTGGGCGGCGCAGAACAGGTGCACCGGCACACTGATCGGCTGCAGGCGGTAATGGGCCAGTGCATGGCCGTGAGCCACCTCACGGTCCAGGTAATGCCCCAGCGTCTCGGGCGCCGCGCTTGCCAGTTGCTCGAACAGCAGACCCTGTTCCCGGCAGCGCTGCAGCAGCTCGGGGAAGTCCAGGCGGTCCAGGGCCTGGCGCAGCTGTTCGACGAGCGCCAGCGGTTGCACGCCCGCCGGGCCCTGGGCGCTCCAGTAGGCACTGCACTGCAACAGCAGGTGCTGCTTGCGGGGATCGCTTGCGGACCAGCGCGCCTTGCCCTGGTCGGTCAGGCGCGGCACGTAGCTGTCGATCAAGCCGAGGAACGCCACCTGCTGATCCTGCCCCAGCAACTGCTGGGCGATCTCATAGGCCAGCACCCCACCGAAAGACCAGCCCGCCAGGCGATACGGCCCTTCGGGCTGGACCCGGCGCATGACCTCCAGCAAGCGGGTGGCCAGGCACTCCAGGGTGCGCAACTGCGGCTGGCCGAGGGCCACGCCCGGCAGGCCATAGATGGGGAAATCCCCTTCCAGGTGCTGCCCCAGCGCCGGGAAGTAGGCATCCAGGCCGGTGAACTCATGCACCAGGAACAGCGCCGGGCCAGTGCCGCTGCGCACCGTGACCCACTCGGCGGCCTGTGGCGGGGTCGCCGGGCGCGCCTCCAGCAAACGCGCCATGGCGGCCACGCTGGGGTGCTGGAACAACTGCGCCAGGCTCACGTCGAGCCCGGCCTGTTGCAGGCGGTTGACCAACTGGATCGCCAGCAGCGAATGCCCGCCGTGTTCGAAGAAATGCTCGTGGCGCCCCACTTGCTGCTGTTTCAGCACCTGCGCCCAATGGACCGCCAGGGTCTGCTCCAGGGGCGTCTGCGCCGCTTCAAAACAGGCGGTGACCTGCGCCGCAGGGGTCGGCGCCGGCAGCGCGTTGCGGTCCAGCTTGCCGTTGTTGGTCAGGGGCAGTGCCGGCAGACGCACGTAAGCCTGAGGCACCATGTACTCCGGCAGTTGCGCCAGCAGGTGGTTGCGCAAGGCTTCGACGGCCGGCTCCGGCGCCTGTGGCTGCAGGGTGTAGTAGGCCACCAGGCGCAAGTCCCCGGGCGCCTCCTCGCGCACCAGGACCACGCCATCGCGCAGTCCGGGGAAGCTCGCCAGCCGCACCTCGATTTCCCCCGGTTCGATACGAAAGCCACGGATCTTCACCTGCTGGTCGTTGCGCCCCAGGTACTCCAGCAGGCCGTTCTCCTGCCAGCGCCCCAGGTCGCCGGTGCGGTACATCAGGGGTTCGGAGCCAGGGTTGGCGGCCTCGCTGCAGAAGGGATCGGGGAGGAACTTCTCGGCGCTCAGTTCAGGCCGATTCAAGTAGCCCTTGGCCACGCCCTGGCCGCCGATGTAGATCTCCCCCACCACGCCGATGGGCAGCGGCTGACCCTGGGCATCGAGGATGTACACGCAGGTGTTGGACAGCGGCCGGCCGATGGGCACGCTGTCGGCGTCGGCCGCCAGTGTCTCGGGCTCATGGGTCACGGCAAAGGTGGTGGTTTCCGTCGGTCCGTAGCCATTGACCAGACGCAGGCCGGGCACCTCGGCCTGCATCCGCCGGAAGGCCACCGGGTCGGCCCGTTCACCGCCGCACAGGAGCATGCGCAGGCCGCTGAACGCCTGGGGCATCAGTTGCACGTACTGGTTGAACAGGCTGGTGGTGAGAAACAGCAGCGTGGCTCCCGCGGCCTTCAGCAACTCGGCGAAGGCCTCGGGGTCCAGCAGCGTCTGCTGGTCCACCACCACGACCCGGCCGCCGTTGAGCAAGGGCCCCCAGACGTCCAGGGTGCTGGCGTCGAAGGCCGGGTTGGAGGCAAAGGCCACCCGGTCCCCGGGGTTGAAATCGGCGTAGCCGTTGTTGATCACCAACCGGGTGATGGCCCGGTGCGGCACCAGTACGCCCTTGGGCACGCCCGTGGAGCCTGAGGTGTACATGATGTAGGCCACCGCCTCGGAGGACTGGGCCAGGGCCGGGTTGTGCCCCGGCAGCCGGTCCAGGCGCAGGCGATCCAGGTCCACCCGCAGTAACTGCGCCCCCGGCAGCGCCCCCTCCAGGGCCTGCGCCGAGTGCGCCAGCAGCACCCTGGCGCCGCTGTCCTGGAGCATGAACACCTGGCGTTCGGCGGGGGCGTTGATGTCCAGCGGCACGTAGGCCGCGCCGCACTTGCTGGCCGCCAACTGCGCCAGCAAAAGATCCAGGGAGCGTGGCAACAGCAGCGCCACCCTGTCCCCGGGCTGCACCCCCAGCCCCAGCAAGTGATGGGCCAGCTGATTGGCCCGGGTATTGAGCCGGGCGTAGCTGAGCACTTGCTCGCCATGGACCGCCGCCACCTGCTGGGGACGGGCCTGCACCTGTTCCTCGAAACGCTGATCCAGGGTCTGCTGGCGTGGATAGTCGCGGGCGGTGGCGTTGAAGTTCACCAGCACCTGCTGGCGCTCGGCAGCCGGCAACACCGGCACTTGGCCGATGGCCAGATCGGGCGTCTGCTCCAGGGCCTGCAACAGGTTGTCCAGGGCCTCGTGCAGGTAGTGGCAAATGCGCTGGGCATCGATGCCCGCCACCACGGTGGTGAGCATGAAGCCATCCCCCAGGTCGTCGATGCTCAGGGTCAGGGGGTAGTTGCTGCGCTCCTGAGCATTGAGCAACTGCATGCCCTCCCAGGCAGCGTTGGCTTGCCCAGGCAGCCCGGTCGACGGCGCGCTGTGGCGGTAGTTGAGCAGGCTGCTGAACAGCGGCGTACCCGCCTCCACCGCGCTGCAACGCTGCACCAGGGCCAGGGGCGCCTGTTCATGGCCCAGCAGTTGCGCCAGGCGTTCATGGGTGGCCAGCAGCGCATGGCGCACCGGCAGGTCCCCCAGGTCCACCCGCAGCGGCAAGGTGTTGATGAACACCCCCAGGGCCCGTTCGGCACCCTCGCCGCCCTGCATCCGTCCCAGCAGCACGGTGCCGAACACCACCTGCTGCTGGTTGGCCAGGCAGCCCAGGACCCGGCCCCAGGCCAGGTGCATCAGGCTCGCAGCGCTGACCCCCAGTTGCCGCGCCTGCAAGCGCAGGCGCCGGCTCAGCAGACGGTCCAAGGGTTGGCGTGCCTCGTTGAGCGGCGCGCTGGCGCCCTGCACGTCCTGCAAGCCCAGGGGCAGGGTCGGTTGCCGGATATCGCCGAGCATCTCGCGGAAGAAGGCTTCATGTTCGGCCTCACCGATGCCCAGTCGGGCCTGGGCCACGTAGTTGCGGTAGGGCACGGGGTCACCCAGCCGTTGCTGCTGGCCAAGGAGGAAGGCCTGCAGTTCATGCTGCAGCACTTCCAGGGCCACGTGGTCCATCACCAGGTGATGGAACAGCAACAGCGCCACCAGCCGCTGGTTGACCGGGTCCCGGGCGTAGACCAGGCGCAACAGCGGCGCCCGGGCAATGTCCAGGCGATAGCGCGTACTGTCGAAGCGCGCCTGCAACTGGCCGAGGATGTCGCCCTGGCCCGGGTCGAGGACGATTTCCTCGCCCTCCAGGGGCGCCTGGCGCCAGACCACTTGCAGCGGCTCGTCCAGCCCTTCCCAGAGCACCGCGCTGCGCAGGATGTCGTTGCGTTCGATCACCCCCTGCAAGGCTCGGACGAAGGTCTGCAAGCGCTGGGCCGTGTCGAAGGCAAACTGCGCCTGCAACACATAGGGATCGCCCCGGCCGGCGGCCAGATGGTGAAACAGGATGCCGGCCTGCAACGGCGCCAGGGGGTAGATGTCCTGGACGTTGGCGGTGCCGCCCGGCACCGTGGCCACCACCCGGTCAATGGCCGCCTGATCCAGCGTCAGCAACGGCAGCAGCTCGGGGGTGATGCGCGGGCAGTCGCGGTAGATCAGGTTGTCCGGCACCTGCACTTCACGGCCACGCCCCACGGCGGCGGCCAGGGCCGCCAGGGTCGGCTGGCCGAACAGCACCCGCACATCCGCCGAGAGCCCGGCCCGACGCATGCGGCCGATCAGGCTCACCGCCAGCAACGAATGCCCGCCCAGTTCGAAGAAGTGATCCTGGCGCCCCACCCGCTCGACATTGAGCAGCTCGGCCCAGAGCCCGGCCAGAAGAATTTCCACCTCGCCTACCGGCGCCTCGTACTCGCGCACGCTGGCTGCCGCCAGCCCCGGGGCCGGCAGCTCCTTGCGCGCCAACTTGCCGTTGGGGCTCAAGGGCAGCGCTTCCAGGTGCACGAACAAGGCCGGCACCATGTAATCCGGCAGGTGCTCCAGCAACGCCTGGCGCAGCTGTTCCACTGCCAGGGCCGGACGCCCGGCGGCGCAGGTGTAGTAGGCCACCAGACGCAGGTCCCCGGGCACGTCTTCCCGGGCCAGGACCACCGCTTCCTTGACCCCGCCCAGCTGGGTCAGGCGGGCCTGGATTTCCCCCAGTTCGATGCGCAGGCCACGGATCTTCACCTGATCGTCGTTGCGCCCCAGGTACTCGATAGCGCCGTCGGCCCGATAGCGACCCAGGTCGCCGGTGCGGTAAATGCGCGCGCCGGGGGCCTCGCTGAACGGGTCCTTGAGGAAGCGCTCGGCGGTCAGCTCATCTCGATTGAGGTATCCCCGGGCCACCTGCACCCCGCCGATGTACAACTCGCCCACCACTCCCCGAGGCACCGGTTGCATGTGCCCGTCCAGCAGGTAGATGCGGGTGTTGGCAATGGGCTTGCCGATGGGGGTGTTGTCAGGGGTCTCGGCCAAAGGGCCGGCGCAATCCCAGGCGGTGACGTCCACCGCCGCTTCGGTGGGGCCATAGAGGTTGTACAGGGCGACCTGGGGCAACTGCTGCTTGAAGCGCCGTACCAGGCTGCCCGGCAGGGCCTCGCCGCTGCACATCACCTGACGCAGGCCGCTGCAATCCCGGGTATCGCCATAGGCCAGGAACGCATCCAGCATCGACGGCACAAAGTGCAGGGTGCTGATGCCCTCATCGCGGATCACCTGACGCAGGTAGGCCGGGTCCTTGTGCCCTTCGGGGCGGGCCATTACCAGCCGTGCGCCGGTGAACAGCGGCCAGAAGAACTCCCAGACCGAAACGTCGAAGCTGAAGGGGGTCTTCTGCAGCACCGCGTCATCGGCGCTCAGAGCATATTGTTCCTGCATCCACAGCAGGCGGTTGACCACCGCCCGGTGCTCATTCATCGCGCCCTTGGGCTGGCCGGTGGAACCGGAGGTGTAGATCACATAGGCCAGGTGCCCGGGGGTCAGCCCGTTGACCCGAGGATTGACCCGGGGCTGGCGCGCCCAGAGTGGCTGGTCCAGGTCCACCCGGGGCACGGTCGGGCTGCCCGGCAGTGCCCGGGTGGCACCCTGCACCAGCAGCGCCTGGGGCGCGCTGTCCTCAAGCATGTAGGCGATGCGTTCTGCGGGGTACGCCGGGTCGATGGGCACGTAGGCGCCGCCGGCCTTGAGGATCGCCAGCAGGCCGATGACCATTTCCAGCCCGCGCTCGACACAGATCGCCACCCGACTGTCCGGCCCCACCCCCAGTTGCAGCAGGTGCCCGGCCAACTGGTTGGCCCGCTGGTTGAGCTGGCGATAGCTCAGGCGCTGCTCACCGGCCTGCACCGCCAGTGCCTCGGGGGTGCGCAGTACCTGGGCCTCGAACAAGCCGTGCAGGGTCTGTTCCAGGGGGTAGTCGCGGGCGGTGGCGTTGACGCCGTGCAGCAGTTGCCGACGTTCGGCGGCGTCCAGCAGCGGCACCTGCTCCAGCAGCATCTGGTCGTCCGCCACCATGGCCTGCAACACCCGCTTCAGGTAACCGACATACCGCCTCATGGTCGACCCATCGAACAGCGCCGTGGCGTACTCCAGGCTGCCTTCGATCCGGTCCTGCACCTCCCCCAGGCTCAGGGACAGGTCGAACTTGGCGAAGTGGCTGGCCTCGTGAATGGCTTCCAGGCGCAGGTCCCCCAGCACCAGTTGCGGCCCGTCGCCGTTCTGCCAGGTCAGCAGGGTCTGGAACAGCGGGCTGTGGGACAGGCTGCGCACCGGACGCAGGATTTCCACCACCTGTTCGAACGGCAGGTGCTGATGGGCCTGGGCCTCCAGGGTCCGGGCCTTGACCTGGGCCAGCAAGGCCTCCACCCGTGGCGCGGCACCCAGGTCCAGGCGCAGGGCCAGGGTGTTGACGAACAGGCCGATCAGCCCTTCGACTTCGGCGCGCATGCGGTTGGCCACCGGGGTGCCGATCACCACGTCGGCCTGCCCGGACAGCCGCCCCAGCAGCAGCCCCCAGGCCGCCATCAGGGTCATGTACAAGGTGGTGCCATGGCGCTGGCTCAAGGCTCGCAGCCCGGCCGTCAAGGCAGCATCGAGGCGGACTTCGACGCTGCTGCCGGCGTAGTCCTGGCGGGCCGGCCGTGGTCGGTCGCCGGGCAGCATCAGCAAGGGCGGCGCGCCCTCCAGGGCCTGGCGCCAGTACTGCGCCTGCTGCTCCAGCACCGCGCCGCTGAGCCAGCGCCGCTGCCAGTGGGCGAAGTCGCTGTACTGCACCGCCAAGGGCGGCAGCGGATCGGGCAGGCCGCGGCTGAAGGCGGCGTACAGCGCCACCAGTTCCCGGGTCAGCACGCCCATGGACCAGCCATCGCTGACGATATGGTGCAGGGTCAGCAGCAACACGTGATGATCATCCGCCAGGCTGATCAGGCGCCCACGGATCAGCGGCCCGCGCTGCAGGTCGAAGGGCGCCGAGGCTTCTCCTTGCACCAGGGCCTGCAAGGCTTTGTCGGCCTGAGGATGGCCCCGCAGGTTTTCCAGCAGCAGGCCCAGGCCCGCCTCCACGGGCGCGATCAGCACCTCGGCTTCATCAGCGTACTGGGCAAAGCGGCTGCGCAGGGTTTCATGGCGCGCGACGATACGCTCCAGGGCCCGTTGCAGGGCATCGCCATCCAACTGCCCGCGCAAGCGCAGGCCAATGGGAATGTTGTAGGCGGTGTTGGCCCCCTCCATCTGCGCCAGGAACCACAGGCGCTGCTGGGCGAAGGACAAGGGCAACGGCTGATTGCGCGGCGCCGGCAGCAGGTCCGGCAGGCTGCTGCGCTCGGCCTGTTCCAGGGCCTGGGCCACGGCGCTGAGCCGGGCATTGGCGAACAGCTCGGCCAGGGCCAGCTCCACCCCCAGGCGCTGGCGCACCTGGGACAGCATGCGCATGGCCAGCAGCGAATGCCCGCCCAGTTCGAAGAAGTGGTCGTGGCGTCCCACCTGCTGCACCTGCAGCAGCTCGCTCCAGATCTCGGCCAGGGCGATCTCGCTGGCGCCCTGGGGAGCCACGTAGTCCTGGGTCAGCAGCGCATCGAGCTCAGGCCGGGGCAGCGCCCGCCGATCCAGCTTGCCGTTGGCGGTCAACGGCAGCGCCTCCAGGCCCACGTAGGCCGCCGGCACCATGTACTCGGGCAAGAGCCCGAGCAATTGGCTGCGCAACGCCGCCGGGGTCACTGCCACGGCGCCGGTCGCGGTGAAATAGGCCACCAGGCGGGTCTGTCCCGGTCGATCCTCCCGGGCCAGCACCAGCGCTTCCTTGATCCCGGGCAGCCGCTTGAGGCAGCTCTCGATCTCCCCCAGTTCGATGCGCACGCCACGGATCTTCACCTGGTCATCGTTGCGCCCCAGGTACTCGATGCGCCCGTCCGCCCGCCAGCGAGCCAGATCGCCGCTGCGGTACATGCGTGCCCCGGGCTGGTCGCTGAAGGGATCGTCGAGGAAACGCTCGGCCGTCAGTGCGTGGCGATTGAAGTAGCCCCGGGCCACCCCGGCGCCGCCCACATAGAGTTCACCGGCCACGCCGATGGGCACCGGCCGCTGCAACTCATCGAGCAGATAGATCCGCGCGTTGGCGATGGGTCGGCCGATGTCCAGGGGCCCGCCGGCTTCCATCAGCCCGGAAGTCGCCACCACCGTGGCTTCGGTGGGGCCGTAGTTGTTGATCACGGCAAAACTCTGCGGCTGGCTGAACTGCCGCAGGCGGTCGCCACCGATCAGCAGGGTGCGCAGCGTCGGATGCCCGAGCGACTGGCTGAAGGCGTATTCCGCCACGGGCGTGGGCAGGAAGCTCAGGTCCAGAGGCTGGGCGCGCCACCACTGCAGCAGTTGGTCGAGGTCCTGGTGGCCGATGCTGGCCGGCGGCAGGTGCAGGGTGGCGCCTGCGCACAGGGTCGGCCAGAACTCCCAGGCCATGGCATCGAAGCTCAGGCCGGCGACACAGGAAGCATGGCGCCCCGGGCCCAGGTCGAACGCCTGGCAGTGCCAGTCCACCAGGTTCTCCAGGGTGGCGTGTGCCACCATCACCCCCTTGGGCAATCCGCTGGAACCGGAGGTGTAGATCACATAGGCCAGATGCTCGCTGCACAGCCCGGGCACCTGGGGGTTGGCCAAGGACTGCTGCTGCCAGTCCGGCTGCAGCAGATCGATCACCGCAACCGGCGGATCGCCCACCAGGGCGCGGGTTGCCCCCTGCACCAGCACGGCCAGTGGTGCGCTGTCCTGCAACAGGTAGGCGATACGCTCCGGCGGATGGCTCGGATCGATGGGCACATAGGCGCCACCGGCCTTGACGATTGCCAGCAGACCGACGGCCAGCTCCAGGCCTCGCGGTGCACAGATCGCCACCCGGCTATCCGGGCCCACCCCCAGCCCGCGCAGATGGTGGGCCAGTTGATTGGCCCGGGTATTCAACTGCTGGTAGCTCAGGCTCTGCTCACCGGCCTGCAGCGCCGTGGCATCGGCTTGCTGCCTGGCATGTACCTCCAAGCGCTGGTGCAGGGTCATGCCCTTGGGGTAGTCCTGCGTACTGGCGTTGAAGGCCTCCAGCAGTTGTCGACGCTCGCCCTCCTCCAGCAGTTGCACCTGGGCCAGCCGTTGCTGATCGTCTGCCACCATGGCCTGCAGTACCTGCACCAGATAGCCGACGTAACGCTGCACGGTCGCTGCATCGAACAAGGCGCTGGCGTAGTCCAGGGCGCCACGGATCTGCCCCTGGCTTTCTCCCAGGCTCAGGGTCAGGTCGAACTTGGCCACCTGAGTGGCCCCGGCCACGCCTTCGAGCGTCAGCTCATCGAGCACCAGGTCCTGGGCGAAATCGTCGAGCCAAGTCAGCACCACCTGGAACAGCGGGCTGTGGGACAGGCTGCGCTGGGGCCGGACGATCTCCACCACCTGCTCGAAGGGCAGGTCCTGGTGGGCCTGGGCGGCGAAGCTGCGGGCGCGGACCTGGGCCAGCAAGGCGGCAACGCTCTGCTCGGCGTCCAGGTCCAGGCGCAGGGCCAGGGTGTTGACGAACAGGCCGATCAGCCCTTCCACCTCGGCGCGCATGCGGTTGGCCACCGGAATGCCGATCAGCAGATCGGTCTGTCCCGAGAGGCGCCCCAACAGCAAGCCCCAGGCCGCCAGCAGGGTCGTGTACAGGGTGCAGCCATGGCGCTGGCTGAGGCGCTTGAGCTGGGCGCTCAGCGGCCCATCGAGGACGATCTCGACGCTGCCACCGCTGAAGTCCTGGTGCGGCGGCCGTGGCCGGTCGTAGGGCAGCGTCAGCAAGGTCGGGGCATCGGCCAAGGTCTGGCGCCAGTAGTCGCCCTGCTGCTGCAGCACCTCGCCACTGAGCCAGCGGCGCTGCCACAGGGCAAAGTCGCTGTACTGCACCGCCAGCGGCGGCAGCGGGTCCGGGCGGCCCTGGCTGAAGGCTTGGTACAGGGCCACCAGTTCCCGGGTCAGCACCCCCATGGACCAGCCGTCGGCGACGATGTGGTGCAGGGTCAGCAGCAGCACATGATGATCGTCCGCCAGGGCCAGCAAGCGCCCGCGGATCACTGGCCCGCGTTCCAGGTCGAAGGCCTGGGCCGCCTCGGCCCGTACCCGTTCGGCCAGGTTCCGGGGCGCGTCCCGCAGGTCTTCGAAGCCCAGTTCCAGGGCCTCTTCGATGGCACCGATCAGCACCTGAGGTTGGTCTTCCCCCAGGACAAAGCGGCTGCGCAAGGTGGCGTGCCGAGCGACGATGGCCTGCAGCGCCTGTTGCAGCGCCGGGCGATCCAGGCGCCCGCGCAGGCCCAGGCCGATGGGGATGTTGTAGGCACTGCCGGCGCCGTCCATCTGCGCCAGGAACCACAGGCGTTGCTGGGCAAAGGACAGTGGCAGGTCATGGTCCTGGGACGCCGGGAAGATCTCCGGCAACTGGCTGCGTCCGGCCCGGTCGAGCACCGCCGCCACCGCGCAGAGTTCGGCATTGGCGAACAGCTCGCCCAGGGCCAGCTCCACCCCCAGGCGCTGACGCACCTGGGACACCATGCGCATGGCCAGCAGGGAGTGGCCGCCCAGTTCGAAAAAGTGGTCGTGGCGCCCGACTCGCGGCAAGTGCAGCACTTCTTGCCAGATATCCGCCAGGGTGGTTTCGGTGGGTCCCCGGGGGGCCTGGTACTCGCGGCTGATCAAGGCCGCCTGATCCGGCGCCGGCAGCGCCATGCGGTCCAGCTTGCCGTTGGCGGTCAGGGGCAAGGCATCGAGCTGCACATAGGCCACCGGCACCATGGAGTCCGGCAGTTGCGCCAGCAAGTGGGCCCGCAGGTCCGCCACCGACAGCGCAGCAGCCCCCTCGTGCGCAGTGAAGTAGGCCACCAGCCGCGGGTTGCCCGGCTGGTCTTCGCGGACCAGCACCACCGCTTCCTTGATCCCGGGGAACGGGTTGAGGCGGCTCTCGATTTCCCCCAGTTCGATGCGCACGCCACGGATTTTCACCTGGTCGTCATTGCGCCCCAGGTACTCGATGCGCCCGTCCGCCAACCAGCGGGCCAGGTCACCGCTGCGGTACATGCGCGCCCCGGGCCGGTCGCTGAAGGGATCGTCGAGGAAACGCTCGGCCGTCAGCGCATCGCGATTGAGGTAACCCCGGGCCACCCCGGCGCCGCCCACATAGAGTTCGCCGGCCACGCCGATGGGCACCGGCCGCTGCAACTCATCGAGCAGGTAGATCCGCGCGTTGGCGATGGGCCGGCCGATGTCCAGGGAGCCGCCCGCCGCTATCGGGCCGGACGTTGCCACCACCGTGGCTTCGGTGGGGCCGTAGTTGTTGATCAGGGCGAAGGGCTGCGGATGGCTGAACTGGCGCAGGCGGTCGCCGCCGATCAACAGGGTGCGCAGGGTCGGATGTTGCAGTTCCTGGCTGAAGGCGTACTCGGCCACCGGGGTCGGCAGGAAGCTCACGTCCAGGGGCTGGGCACGCCACCAGGCGAGCAAGGCATCCACGTCCTCGCTACCCTCATGGGCCGGTGCCAGGTGCAGGGTGGCGCCGACGCACAAGGCCGGCCAGACCTCCCAGGCCATGGCGTCGAAGCCGAACCCGGCAAGGCTCGACGTGTGGCTGCCGGCGTGCAGGTCGAAGGCCTGGCAGTGCCAGTCCACCAGGTTGCACAGGGTCTGGTGTTCCACCATCACCCCCTTGGGCAGGCCGGTGGAGCCGGAGGTGTAGATCACATAGGCCAGATGGGCCGGGGTCAGCCCCGTCAGGTCAAGGTTGTCCTGGGCCGGGTCCTGCCAGAGACCTTGATCGAGCTCGATCACCGGCACCGCCACAGGCGGCAGGCGCCCCAGCAGATCGGCCTGGGTCAGCACTGCCCGCGGGCCGCTGTCCTGCAACAGGTAGCCCAGGCGCTCGGCGGGATGGGCCGGATCGATCGGCACATAGCAGGCCCCGGACTTGAGGATGGCCAGCAAGCCCACCAGGGTCTCCAGGCCGCGCCGGGCGACGATGGCCACGCGGTCGTCGGGCTGCACGCCCAGCTCGCGCAATTGCCGGGCCAGCCCATTGGCCTGCCGGTTGAGCTGGACGTAACTCAGGGCCCGGCCCTGGTACCAGGCGGCCACCGCTTCAGGGGTACGGGCCGCCTGGGCCTGGATGCGCTCATGGATGGTCTGGCCCCGGGGGTAATCCACGGCGCTGTGGTTGAAGCCTTCGAGCAACTGCTGGCGCAGGTCCCGGGACAGGATCGGCAGTTGTGCCAGGGCCAGCCCGGGCGTCTGTTCCAGGGCCTGGGCCAGGTGTTCCAGGGTGCACAGCAGGTAGTCGAGGATCGGTCGCGGATCGACCTGGGTGCTGGCCAGCAAGGTCAGGCCGAAGCCCGCGCCGAGGTCGTCGACACTCAGGGTCAGGGGGTAGTTGGTGCGCTCCTCGGAGTGCAGGGTGCTGATCCCGGCCCAGGCGGCCTGGGCCTCGGTACTGACGGCGGCGCCGCTGTGGCGGTAGTTGAGCAAGGCACTGAACAGCGGGGTCGGCGCGCTCACGCCGCTGCAGCGCTGGGCCAGGGCCAGGGCCGCGTGTTCATGGCGCAGCAAGGTGGTCAGGCGCGCATGGGTGGCCTTGAGGGCCTCATCCAGGGGGCGTTCGTCCACATCCAGGCGAAACGGCAAGGTGTTGATGAAGATCCCCAGGGCCCGGTCGGTGGCCTCGGCCCCCTGCATGCGCCCCATCAGCACCGTGCCGAACACCACCTTGCGCTTACCCGCCAGGGTCGCCAGCACCCGGCCCCAGGCCAGGTGGAACAGGCTCGCGGCGCTGACCCCGGCCTGCCGCGCCCGGGCCCGCAGGTGCTGGCTCAACGGCTCCGGCAGGATCAGGCTGGCTTCCTCGATGGCTCGCCCATCGCCCTGCACATCCTGCAGGCCGAACGCCAGGGTCGGTTCGTCGATATCGCCGAGCATCTGCCGGAAGAAGGCTTCGTGCTCCTCTTCACGGGTGCCCAGCCGGGCCTGGGCCACGTAGTTGCGAAACGCCAGGGCCGGCCCCAGGCGCTCGCCCTGGCCCATGAGCAACGCCTGCATTTCATGGCGCACCACATCCAGGGCGCTGTGATCCAGGGCCATGTGATGGAACAGCAGCATGGCGACAATGCGCTGCCCGGCGGCGTCCCAGGCATGCACCAGGCGCAGCATCGGCGCCTGGCTGATGTCCAGGCGAAAGTGGCGGGCGTCGAAACGGCCATGCAACTGGGCCATGACGTCGCCCGCGCCCGGGTCGGTCTCGACCTCCTGGAGCACCAGCGCGGCTTCGCGCCAGACCACCTGCATCGGCTGCTCCAGGCCATCCCAGAGCACCGCGGTGCGCAGGATATCGTGGCGTGCAATGACCCCGCGCAAGGCCTCGGCAAAGGCCTCCAGGCGCTCGCGGCTGGCGAAGGCAAAATGCGCCTGCATGACATAGGGATCGCCCTGCACGGCACTGACATGGTGATAGAGAATCCCCTCCTGCAGCGGCGCCAGGGGGTAGATATCCTGCACGTTGGCCACCCCGCCCGGCACCGTGGCGACAATGCGCTCGATGGCCTCCTGGCTGAGGTCGGCCAGGGGCAGCAGGTCCGGGGTGATGTGGCGGGTCGCCGGGGTGATGCCGTTGGCCGGCACCTGGACCTGCCCGGCCTTGGTGGCCGAGTATTTCCCGGCCTTGATCAGCTCGATCAGTTGCGGTTTGTACTCCCGCAGCCGGGCCAGCAGGGCCGGTTCGCTCAAGGCCTGCTTGTTGCCCTGGACCACCAGTTGCTCGCCCTTGAGCACCAGTTGCACGTCTTTTTCCTTCAGTGTCGCCAACAGTTCGGTCACGCTCACAGGACGATCTCCATTCGTTCGGTCATTGCCGCGTAGCCCGCCAGGGTCGGTTGTTCGAACAGCGTCCTGACATCAGCTTCCATGCCTTCTTCGCGCATCCGGCTGATCAGGCTCACGGCCAGCAGCGAATGCCCGCCCAGTTCAAAGAAATGATCCTGGCGCCCCACCCGCTCCACATTGAGCAACTCGGCCCAGAGCCGGGCCAGGGTGATCTCCGTGTCTCCGATGGGCGCCTCGTATTCGCGCACCAGGGCCGCGTCGCGCCCCGGAACCGGCAGGTCCTTGCGCGCCAGCTTGCCGTTGGGGCTCAAGGGCAGCGCTTCCAGGTGCACGAACAAGGCCGGCACCATGTAGTCCGGCAGGTGCTCGCGCAACTGCGCCCGCAGGCTGTCGATGGGCAGTTGGCGGTGCGTTTCGTGGCAGGTGTAGTAGGCCACCAGACGCAGATCCCCGGGCACGTCTTCCCGGGCCAGCACCACCGCTTCCTTGACCCCGTCCAGCTGGGTCAGGCGAGCCTGGATTTCCCCCAGTTCGATGCGCAGGCCACGGATCTTCACCTGATCGTCGTTGCGCCCCAGGTACTCGATAGCGCCGTCGGCCCGATAGCGACCCAGGTCGCCGGTGCGGTACAGGCGCGCCCCGGGGGCCTCGCTGAACGGGTCCTTGAGGAAGCGCTCGGCGGTCAGTTGTTCACGGTTGAGGTAACCCCGGGCCACCTGCACCCCGCCGATGTACAACTCGCCCACCACTCCCCAAGGTACCGGCTGCATCTGCCCGTCCAGCAGGTAGATGCGGGTGTTGGCGATGGGCTTGCCGATCGGGGTGTTGTCCGGGGTCTCGGCCAACGGCCCGGCGCAATCCCAGGCGGTGACGTCCACCGCCGCTTCGGTGGGACCGTAGAGGTTGTGCAGCCCGACCTGGGGCAGCTGCTGTTTGAAACGCCGCACCAGGCTGCCTGGCAGGGCCTCACCGCTGCACATCACCTGGCGCAGGCCGAGGTCCTCCACGTCCTGACCATGGGCCAGGAACACATCGAGCATCGACGGCACGAAATGCAGGGTACTGATGCCTTCATCACGGATCACCTGGCGCAGGTAAGCCGGGTCCTTGTGCCCTTCGGGACGGGCCATCACCAGCCGTGCACCGGTGAACAGCGGCCAGAAGAACTCCCAGACCGAAACGTCGAAGCTGAAGGGGGTCTTTTGCAGCACCGCGTCATCGGCCGTCAGGCGGTACTGCTCCTGCATCCACAGCAGGCGGTTGACCACCGCCCGGTGCTCGTTCATCACGCCCTTGGGCTGGCCGGTGGAACCGGAGGTGTAGATCACATAGGCCAGATGGCTCGGGCTCAGTCCAGGGTGTTGCGGATTGGCCTGGGGCGCCTCGCTCCAGACCCAGCGATCGAGTTCCACCAGAGGCACTTTCAGCTCGCCCGGAAGGGGCCGGCCGCCAGCCTGCACCAGTACCGCCAGGGGCGCGCTGTCCTCAAGCATGTAGGCGATGCGTTCTGCGGGGTACGCCGGGTCGATGGGCACATAGGCGCCGCCGGCCTTGAGGATCGCCAGCAGGCCGATGACCATTTCCAGGCCGCGCTCGACGCAGATCGCCACCCGGGTATCGGGCCTCACCCCCAGTTGCAGCAAGTGCCCGGCCAACTGGTTGGCCCGCTGGTTGAGCTGGCGATAGCTCAGGCGCTGCTCACCGGCCTGCACCGCCAATGCCTCGGGAGTGCGCACGACCTGGGCCTCGAACAAGCCGTGCAGGGTCTGCTCCAGCGGACAGTCCCGGGTCGTGGCATTGCAGGCGTGCAGCAACTGCCGGCGCTCCTCCGGCGGCAGGATCGGCACCTGGCGCAAGGGCCGCTGGGGCGCCTGTTCCAGGGTGTCCACCAGGGCGTGCAGGGCCTGCTCCATGTAGCCGCAGATGCGCTCGGCGCCGATCCGCGCCAGGGTCATGGCGGTCAGGCGGAAGCCCTGGCCCAGGTCATCGACGTTGAGGCTCAGGGGGTAGTTGGTGCGCTCTTCGCTGCGCAGGGTCTGGATGCCTTGCCAGGCCTGTTGCATGGCCGGGCTCGGCGCTGCGTCGCTGCCGTGGCGGTAGTTGAGCATGGCGCTGAACAGCGGCAGCGGCGCGGCCACGGCACTGCAACGCTGGGCCAGGGCCAGGGAGGCATGCTCATGCCCCAGCAAGGCGCTGAGCCGGGCATGGGTCGCCTTGACCGCCGCCCGGGTGCCGCTGTGGTCCAGGTCGACCCGCAACGGCAAGGTGTTGATGAACATGCCCAGGGCCCGGTCGGCCCCCAGTCCGCCTTGCAGGCGTCCCAGCAGCACGGTGCCGAACACCACCCGCTCCTGGCCCGAGGTGACGCTCAGGACCCGGGCCCAGGCCAGGTGGAACAGGCTCGCGGCACTGACTCCCAGCAACCGCGCCTGGGCCCGCAGGCGCGCGCTCAGGTCGGCGTCCAGCACCCGCTGCAACTCTTCAATCGCCTCACCGTCGCCCTGCACGTCCTGCAGGCCGAACGGCAGGGTCGGTTCGTCGATGTCCCCGAGCATCTCGCGGAAGAACGCCTCATGCTCCTCGCGACTGCCCCCCAGGCGGGCCTGGGCCACATAGTTGCGATAGGGAATCGCCGTGCCGGCAGGCTCCTGCCCCAACAGGCAGGCCTGGATTTCCTCGCGGACCACCTCCAGGGCGGTGTGGTCCAGAACGATGTGATGGAACAGCAGGATCGCCACCGTGCGTTGCCGGACCGGGTCCTGGGCATGGACCAGGCGCATCAACGGCGCCTGGGTCAGCTCCAGGCGCCAATGCCGGGCATCGAAGCGAGCCTGCAACTGCTCAAGGATGTCGCCCTCGGCCGGGTCGAGGATGAGCTCCTCTACCGCCACCCGGGCCCGGCGCCAGACCACCTGCAGCGGCTGTTTCAGGCCCTCCCAGAGCACCGCGGTGCGCAGGATGTCGTGGCGCTCGCCCACGCGCTGCAAGGCCTGGGTGAAGTCTTCCAGGCGCTGCCGGTCGGCGAAGGCCAGATGGGATTGCAGCAGATAAGGATCACCCTGGCGGGCGCTCAGGTGGTGATAGAGAATGCCCTCCTGCAATGGCGCCAGGGGGTAGATGTCCTGCACGTTGGCCACCCCGCCCGGCACCGTGGCGACGATGCGTTCGATGGCGTCCTGGTCCAGTTCGATCAGCGGCAACAGCTCGGGGGTGATGCGCTGGCAATCGGCGCCGATCAGATTGGCCGGCACCTGCACCTCGCGGCCGCTGCCCACCGCAGCGGCCAGGGCCGCCAGGGTCGGCTGGTTGAACAGCACTCGCACATCGGCGCCAAGGCCGATCTGGCGCATGCGCTCGATCAGGCTCACTGCCAACAGCGAGTGCCCGCCCAGCTCGAAGAAGTGATCGTGGCGTCCCACCTGCTGCACCTGCAGCAGCTCGCTCCAGATCTGCGCCAGGGCGTTTTCCACCTCGCCCTGTGGCGCTTCGAATTCGCGGCTCAGCCAGGCGTCCTGATCCGGTAGTGGCAACGCTTTGCGATCGAGCTTGCCGTTGGCGGTCAGGGGCAGCGCCAGCAAGCGCACATAGGCCACCGGCAGCATGTAGTCCGGCAGCCGGCCTTGCAGATGGTCGCGCAAATCCTGGAGATCCAGCTCCTGGTTGGAAACCTCGGCATGCTCGGTGAAGTACGCCAGCAAACGCCCTTCGCGCACCAGCACCAGGGCTTCCTTGAGGGCCGGATGGCTCAGCAGCGCCGCCTCGATTTCGCCCGGCTCGATGCGCATGCCACGGACCTTGACCTGATCGTCGTTGCGCCCCAGGTAGTCGAGGCTGCCATCGGCACGCCAGCGGGCCAGGTCGCCCGTGCGATACAGGCGCGCCTGGGGCTCGGCGCAGAACGGGTCGTCGAGGAAACGCTCGGCCGTCAGCGCGTCGCGATTGAGGTAACCCCGGGCCACCCCGGCGCCACCGACGTAGAGCTCACCGATTACCCCCAGGGGCACCGGGCGCAGCCGTTCGTCCAGCAGGTAGATCCGCGCATTGGCCATGGGCCGGCCGATGTGCAGGGAGCCGTCCACTGATATTGGGCCGGACGTGGCCACCACCGTGGCTTCGGTGGGCCCGTAGTTGTTGATCACGGCAAACCCCGGATCGGCCGGGAACTGGCGCAGGCGGTCGCCGCCGATCAGCAAGGTGCTCAGGGTCGGGTGACCCTGGCCCTGGCTGAAGGCGTACTCGGCCACCGGGGTCGGCAGGAAGCTGATATCCAGGGGCTGGGCCCGCCACCAGCCGAGCAAGGCGTCAAGGTCCTGGCTGCCGACCTCGGCCGGTGGCAGGTGCAAGGTGGCACCGCTGCACAGGGTCGGCCAGACCTCCCAGGCCATGGCGTCAAAACCCAGGCCGGCGACGCTGGAACTGTGGCGCCCCGGCCCCAGGTCGAAGGTCGCGCAGTGCCAGTGCACCAGGTTCTCCAGGCTCTGGTGCTCCACCATCACGCCCTTGGGCTGGCCGGTGGAACCGGAGGTGTAGATCACATAGGCCAGGTGCGCCGGGGTCAGCCCCGGCACCAGGGGATTGTCCAGGGGCGCCTGCTGCCAGACGCAGCCGTCCAGGTCGATCCGCACCAGGCCTGGCGTGCCCGGCAGCTCGCGGGTTGCGCCCTGCACCAGCACCGCCAGGGGCGCGCTGTCCTGCAGCAGGTAGGCGATGCGCTCCGGCGGATGGCTCGGGTCGATGGGCACATAGCTGGCTCCGGCCTTGAGAATCGCCAGCATGGCCGTCAGCAGTTGCGGGCCCCGTGGCAGGCACAGCGCCACGCGCTCGTCGGGGCCGGCCCCCAGCTCCAGCAGTTGCCGGGCCAGTTGATTGGCCCGCTGATTCAGTTGCCGGTAGCTCAGGCGCAATGGCCCTTGCACCAGGGCCACGGCCTCGGGCGCGGCCTGCACCCGGGCCTCGAACAGGCCGTGCAGGGTCTGTCCACGGGGATAGTCGGCGACGCTGGCGTTGAAGCCTTCCAGCAACTGTTGGCGCTCCGCCGTCGGCAATACCGAGAGCTGCCACAGGTCCAGGTCCGGGCTCCATTCCAGGGCATCGGTCAGTTGCTCCAGCACCTGGAGCATGTAGCCGGCCATGCGCTGTGCGCCAATCGCCGGCAGCGCCAGTAGCGACAGGCTGAAGCCCTGGCCCAGGTCGTCGACGCTCAGGCTCAGCGGATAGTTGCTGCGCTCCTCGCCCCCCAGCAGCTCAATCCCCTGCCAGATATCCAGGCCAGCACCGCGTCCGGCGTCCGCCACACTGTGCCGGTAGTTGAGCAAGGCACTGAACAGCGGCGAGCTGGCCGGCACCCCGCTGCAACGCTGGGCCAGGGCCAGGGACGCATGCTCATGAGCCAGCAGGGCGCTAAGCCGGGCATGGGTCGCACGGACCCCGGCCCGCACGCTGCCGGCGTCCACATCCACCCGCAGCGGCAAGGTATTGATAAACACCCCCAGGGCCCGGTCGGCGCCCTCGCCGCCCTGCATCCGCCCCATCAGCACGGTGCCGAACACCACCTGCCGGCGATTGGACACCTGCCCCAGGACCAGGCCCCAGGCCAGGTGCATCAGCGCCGCGGCACTGACCCCCAACTGCCGCGCCTGCTCGCGCAGGCGCAGGCTCAGGGCGTCGGGCACGGGCACCCGGGCCTCTTCGAGAGCCCGGCCATCGCCCTGCACATCCTCCACGGCAAAGGCCAGGGTCGGCTCGTCGATATCACCGAGCATCTGCCGGAAGAACCCCTCGTGCTCCGCCTGACCGGCCCCCAGCCGAGCCTGGGCCACGTAGTTGCGATAAGGCTTCGGGGTGCCCAGGCGCTCGTGGTGGTTGAACAGCAGCGCGTGCATTTCCTCGCCGATCACCTCCATGGCGGTGTGATCCAGGGCCAGGTGGTGGAACAGCAGGATCGCCAGCACCCGCGACTGCCCCGGGACCCGGGCATAGACCAGGCGGATCAGCGGCGCGCGGGTCAGGTCCAGGCGCCAGTGGCGGGCGTCGAAACGTTGCTGCAGTTGTTCGAGCAGATCGCCGTCGGCCGGGTCCAGGACCTGCTCCAGAACCTGCAGTTCGGCCTGCCGCCAGACCACCTGCAGCGGCTGCGGCAAGCCCTCCCAGAGCACTGCGGTGCGCAGGATGTCGTGACGCTGGATAACCTGTTGCATGGCCCCGGCAAAGCGCTGCAAACGCTCCAGGCTGTCGAAGGCCAGGCGCGATTGCAGCAGGTAGGGATCGCCCTGTTCGGCACTCAGGTGGTGATAGAGGATGCCCTCCTGCAGCGGCGCCAGGGGGTAGATGTCCTGCACATTGGCCACGCCCCCGGGGACGCTGGCCACCACCCGATCGATGGCCTGCTGGTCCAGTTCGATCAGCGGCAGCAGCTCTGGCGTGATGCGCTGGCAATCGGCGCCGATCAGATTGGCCGGCACCTGCACCTCGCGACCGCTGCCCACGGCGGCGGCCAGGGCCGCCAGGGTCGGCTGGCCAAACAGCACCCGCACATCGGCGCTGAGGCCGATCTGGCGCATGCGCTCGATCAGGCTCACCGCCAGCAGCGAGTGCCCGCCCAGCTCGAAGAAATGATCGTGACGCCCGACCCGCTCGACCTTGAGCAGTTCGCTCCAGATCCGTGCCAGGGCCATCTCCACCTCGCCCTCGGGAGCGACGAAGCCACGGCTGAGCAGGGCCGACTGATCCGGCGCCGGCAGGGCCTTGCGGTCCAGCTTGCCGTTGTTGGTCAGGGGCAATGCATCGAGGCGCACATAGGCCAGGGGCACCATGTAGTCCGGCAGTTGCTGTTGCAGCGCCTGGCGCAGGGATTCGGCGGACGGCTCCGGGGTGTCGGCCTGCACGCTGTAGTAGGCCACCAGGCGCTTGTCCCCGGGCTCATCCTCGCGGGCCAGGACCACGCCTTCCTTGACCCCGGGACAGCTCAGCAAGCGCGCTTCGATCTCGCCCGGTTCGATGCGCAGGCCGCGAATCTTCACCTGATCGTCGTTGCGCCCCAGGCATTCCAGCACCCCGTTGTCCAGCCAGCGGCCCAGGTCCCCGGTGCGGTACAGCAGCGCCTGCGGCTGGTCGCTGAAAGGGTCGCGGATGAACTTCTCGGCGCTCAGTTCGGGACGGTTGAGGTAACCCAGGGCCACGCCATCGCCACCGATGACGATCTCGCCCTGGGCCCCCAGGGGCACTGGCTGCTGGTGCTGATCCAGGACATACACCCGGGTATTGGAGATCGGCCGGCCGATGGCCACGTGCTCGGCGTCGACCGCCAATTGCCGGACCTCATGGGTGGTGGCGTAGGTGGTGGTTTCGGTGGGGCCATAGCAGTGCACCAGGCGCAGTTGCGGCGCGTGCGCCAAGAGCCGGCGGAAGGCCGCCGGGTCGGCACGCTCGCCGCCGCAGAGGAGAATCCGCAAGCCCTTGAGGGCCTCGGGAATCAGCTGCACATACTGGTTGAACAGCGCCGTGGTGACGAACAGCACCGTGGCCCCCAAGGTGCTCAGGGCCTGGCCGAAACCCAGCGGGTCCAAGAGGGTGTGGTGATCGATGACCAGCACCCGTCCGCCGTTGAGCAAGGCCCCCCAGACGTCCATGGTGCTGGCGTCGAAGGCCGGGTTGGAGGCGAAGACCACCCGATCCTCGGGATTGAAATCGGCGTAGCCGTTGTTGATCACCAAGCGGCTGATGGCCCGGTGCGGCACCCGTACCCCCTTGGGCGTGCCGGTGGAGCCTGAGGTGTACATGATGTACGCCACGCTCTCGGAGGACTGGGGCAGGTCCGGGTTGTGGGTGGGCAAGGTACTCAGCCGCAGGCGATCCAGGTCCACGCGCCGGGCCGGGCAATCCAGCACCTCGTCGCTGCGGGTCAGCAAGACCACGCTGCGGCTGTCGCTGACCATGAAGCCCTGGCGCTGGGCCGGGGCCTGGATATCCAGGGGCACATAGGCCGCGGCGCACTTGCTGATGGCCAACTGGCTCAGCAACAGGTCCAGGGAGCGTGGCAACAGAATCGCCAGGTGATCCCCGGGCTGTACCCCCAGCTCCAGCAGATGGTGGGCCAGCTGGTTGGCCCGGGTATTGAGTTCGGCGTAGCTGAGCAGCGCATCGCCCTCCACCGCCGCCACCCGCTGCGGATGGGCCTGGGCCTGGGCTTCGAACAGTTGGTGCAGGGTCTGTCGGCGCGGATAGTCACGGGCCGTGGCATTGAACTCCACCAGCAGCTGCCGGCGTTCGGCCGCGGGCAGCAGCGGGATCTGTTGCAGGGCCATGTCCGGCGTCTGCTCCAGGGCCTGGGCCAGGTGCTCCAGGACGCATTCCATGTAGCGGCAGACCCGCTCGCCATTGACCTGGGCCACCGCCTGCAGGGTCAGGCGCAAGCCCTCGCCGTCATCGTCGATGTTCAGCGCCAGCGGGTAGTTGCTGCGCTCTTCGGACGCCAGCACGCGAATGCCGTCCCAGGCCGCCGGCCCCTGGTCCCCAGCGGCTTGCTGGGGGCTGTGACGGTAGTTGAGCAGGCTGTTGAACAGCGGCTGCGCCGCCGGTACGCCGCTGCAACGCTGGGCCAGGGCCAGGGAGGCGTGCTCATGCCCCAGCAGTTGCGCCAGTTGCTGATGGGTACGGCGCAGGGCCTCTGCCACGCCCTGGGGGCCCAGGCCGATCCGCAGTGGCAAGGTATTGATGAACATGCCCAGGGCGCGGTCGGCCCCTGCCCCGCCGTGCATGCGGCCCAGCAGCACGGTGCCGAACACCACCTCGTCGCGACCGGACAGCGGCCCCAGGACCCGGCCCCAGGCCAGGTGCATCAGGCTGGCGACACTGACGCCAAGGCTGCGCGCCTGCTGGCGCAAACGCCGGCACAGTGCCGGTTCCAGCCGCAGCTGCTGCTCGCGGATGCCGCTGCCGTCGCGATTGACGTCCTGCAGGCCGAACGCCAGGGTCGGCTCGTCGATGTCCCCCAGCATCTGGCGAAAGAACGCCTGATGTTCCGGTTCACCAAGCCCCAGGCGCGCCTGGGCCACATAGTTGCGGTAAGGCACGGCAGGCGGCAGCTGCGCGCCATGGCCTTGCAGCACGGCACTGATCTCTTGCACCAGCACCTCAAGGGAGCTGTGGTCCAGGGCCAGGTGATGCAGCAACAGGATGCCCAGCCAGCGCTGCGGGTCAGCGTCCCGGGCACAGACCAGGCGCAGCAAAGGTGCCCGGCCCAGGTCGAGGCGATAGTGACGGGGGTCGAAACCGGCCTGCAGTTGCCCGAGGATCGTCCCCCGGGCGGGGTCCAGCTCCAGCACTTCCAGCTCCAGGGGAGCCTGGCGCCAGACCACTTGCACTGCCGCGTCGAGGCCTTGCCAGACCACACTGGTGCGCAAAATGTCGTGGCGCTGGATCACCTGCTGCAAGGCCAGGGTAAAGGTTTGCAAGACGTCGTCGCTGGCGAACTCGAACTGCACCTGGAGCACATAGGGGTCGCCCTCGGTGCTGCTCAGGTGGTGATACAGGATGCCCGCCTGCAGGGGGGCCAGGGCATAGATGTCCTGAACGTTGGCCGCGCCACCGGGCACCTGGGCCAGCACCCGGTCGATGGCCGCTTGATCGAGGTCCGCCAGGGGCAGCAGCTCTGGCGTGATGCGCCGGCAATCGGCAGCGATCCGGTTGGCCGGCACCTGCACCTCGCGCTGCCCACCCACGGCGGCCGCCAGGGCGGCCAGGGTCGGCTGGCCGAACAGCACCCGCACATCGGCGCACAGATCCACCTGGCGCATGCGCTCCATCAGTTTGACCGCCAGCAGCGAATGGCCGCCCAGCTCGAAGAAATGGTCCTGGCGCCCGACCTGGGGCACTTGCAGCAGCTCCTGCCAGATCTTCGCGATGGCCTGCTCCACCTCGCCCTGGGGCGCTTCATAGTCGCGTCGGGCCAGCGCGGCGCTGTCCGGCGCCGGCAGGGCCTTGCGGTCGAGCTTGCCGTTGGTGGTCAGGGGCCAGGCCTGCAGCAGCACGAAGGCGCTGGGCAGCATGTAGTCCGCCAGGCTCTGGCACAGTTGCTCACGCAGTTGCGCGGCGCCCGGGGCCGCTCCCGGCCGGGGAATCACATAGGCCACCAGGCGCTTGTCTCCCGGGCTCTGTTCCCGGGCGATCACCACCGCCTCGCCCACCCCGTCGCACGCCGCCAGCCGCGCCTGGACCTCCCCCAGCTCGATGCGGAAACCGCGAATCTTCACCTGATCGTCGTTGCGTCCCAGGTACTCCAGGCTGCCATCGCTGCGCCAGCGGGCCAGGTCGCCGGTCTTGTACAGCCGCGCCCCCGGTCGATTGCTGAAGGGGTCGGCGATGAAGCGCTCGGCGGTCAGTTGATCCCGGTTGAGGTAACCCCGGGCCACCCCGGCGCCCCCTACATACAGTTCCCCCACCACCCCCGTGGGCAAGGGCTCGCGGCGTGCGTCCAGCACATAGAGTTGCAGGTCGGGAATCCGTCGGCCGATGGGGCTGCTGCCCGCCCATTGCGCGTCCGCCGCCTGCAACGGCCGGTAGGTCACGTGCACCGTGGTTTCGGTGATGCCGTACATGTTCACCAGTTGCGTGCCGACGTTCTCCAGCCGGGCGTACCAGGGCTTGAGCATCCCCGGCTCCAGGGCTTCGCCGCCGAAGATCACCTGGCGCAGGGAGTGCTTGAGCCCGCTCTGGCCCTGGGCCGCAATCAGCGAGCGGAAGGCACTGGGGGTCTGGTTGAGGATGCTCACCCGGGCCTCGCACAGCAGTGCGTAGCAAGCTTGCGGGGAACGGCTGACGACCTGGGGCACCACCAGCAACTGGCCGCCATGGATCAGGGCGCCCCAGATCTCCCACACCGAGAAGTCGAAGGCGAAGGAATGGAACAGCGCCCAGACGTCGCGCCAGTTGAAATCGAACCAGTCGCGGGTGGCGGAAAACAGCCGGGCGACGTTGCGGTGTTCCACCATCACGCCCTTGGGCAGACCGGTGGAGCCGGAGGTGTAGATCACATAGGCCAGGTTGGCCGGGGTCAGCCCCGGCACGTCGGGGTTGTCCGCGGACTCGTGGGCCAGGGTGCGGCTGTCGAGGTCGATCAGCGGCACCCGCAGGTCGGCCACCAGGGCCTGGGTATCGGCCTGCACCAACAGCGCCACCGGGGCGCTGTCCTCCAGGGTGTAGGCAATGCGTTCCCGGGGAGCGGCCGGGTCGATGGGCACATAGGCCCCACCGGCCTTGAGGATGCCCAGCAGGCCGATGATCATTTCCGGGCCGCGCTCGACGCAGATCGCCACGCGCTGGTCCGCACGCACCCCCAGCGCCAGCAAGCGATGGGCCACCTGATTGGCGCGGCGGTTGAGCTCGCCGTAACTCAGGCGCTGCGCCTGGAAAAGCAGCGCCGGCGCCTCGGGCTGGACTCGGGCCTGGGCCTCCACCTGCTGATGGATCAGCGGGCTGTCGGGGTACTGCCCCAGGGGCGTGTTCAGGCCCTGCAGCAGGTAACGCCGCTCGCTGGCCGGGAGCATTTCCAGGCTGTACAACGGCGCCTCGGGGTTTGCCTGCAGGGCCAGGGCCAGGCTTTCCAGGGTGGTCAGCAGGTAGCCGCTGATGCGCTCGGCCCCCAGGCTGGCGTCCACCAGGGCGGTGATCTGCAGGTCCTCGCCCAGATCGTCGATGTTGACGGTCAGCGGGTAGTTGGTGCGCTCCTGGGCACCCAGCACCAGGATGCCCGGCACCAGCTCCTGGACCTGGTCGCCATCGGCCCGGTGGCTGTGGCGGTAATTGAGCATGGCGCTGAACAGCGGGGTCGGTGCACTGACTGCGCTGCAACGCTGGGCCAGGGCCAGGGAGGCGTGCTCATGGGCCAGCAAGGCGCTCAGCCGAGCATGGGTCGCCAGCACCCCGGCGCGCACGCCTTGCGCTCCCACATCCACCCGCAGCGGCAGGGTGTTGATGAACATGCCCAGGGCCCGCTCACCGCCCTCGCCCACCTCCATGCGCCCCAGCAACACGGTGCCGAACACCACCGCCTCGCGCCCGGACAGCTGGCCCAGGACCCGGCCCAGGGCCAGGTGCATCAGGCTTGCCACACTCACCCCCAGTTGCCGGGCCTGGCTGCGCAGGCGTTGGCTGAGCTGGCGCTCCAGAGGCAGCCGGTGTTCTTCAATGCGGCAGGTTGCGCCCTGCACATCCCCCAGGCCGAACGGCAGGGTCGGCTCATCGATATCCCCGAGCATCTCGCGGAAGAAGGCGGCGTGGCGCTCCTCGCTCTGCCCCAGGCGGGCCTGGGCCAGGTGGTTGCGAAACGGCACCGGCAGCGGCAACTGCTCGCGCTGGCCCAGCAGACAGGCCCGGATTTCCTGGCGCACCACATCCAGGGCGGCATGGTCCAGGGCCATGTGATGGAACAGCAGCAACGCCACCTGGCGCGAGTTGACCGGGTCCTCGGCGTGCACCAGGCGCAACAGCGGCGCCTGACGCAGGTCCAGGCGGAAATGCCGGGAATCGTAGCGCTGCTGCAACTGGGCCAGGGCATCGCCCCCGGCGGCGTCCAGCGGCAGTGCTTCACACTGCAGCGGCGCCTGGCGCAGGACCACCTGCAGCGGTTCATCGAGGCGTTCCCAGACGATCGCGGTGCGCAGGATGTCGTGGCGCTCGATCACCCATTGCAAGGCCTCGGCAAAGGTCTGCAGCCGTTGTCGGTCGGCAAAGGCGAAATGCGCCTGGAGCACATAGGGATCGCCCTGGGGCCCGGACAGGTAGTGATAGAGCATGCCTTCCTGCAGCGGCGCCAGGGGGTAGATGTCCTGCACATTGGCGGCGCCCCCCGGCACGCCGGCAACGATGCGGTCGATGGCCGGCTGCTCCAGTGACACCAGGGGCAGCATGTCCGGGGTGATCCTGAAGGCCGGGCTCAGCCAGTGGCCGCCCTGTTCGCTCACCTGCTGCAGAAGCTGCGCCTTGTGCTGGATCAGGCTGTCCCAGAGTGCGTCGTCCAGGGCCTCGTCATCGCCCTGCACCAGCAGATCCTCGCCGTCCCGTTGAAGACGGATCGCGAGGGTCGAAAGAACGGCCATCAATTCGCTGAACTGCATGTCGTAACCTGCCTGAGAATTCGGAAATGGTTGAAGAGAACGTCCTTGTTTCAGATGCAACCTTTCAGAGGCGGCGCAGGGCCCGAGCGCTCAGCGGCCAACGGCCAACGGCCAGCGGCTCGGGCAAACGCCGCAGGCACTGATCCCGCCAGGGCTCCCGGCAGCCTGGAAACGCTAAAACATCCGTCCTTGAGTGTCTGACATGGGAAGCCAGGACATGCCCCCGGCGCTGTCCCGGCCTCCGTCCTGTGGCGCCCCTGCAAGGCCGAAGATGGGCTCAGAGGCGCCGCTGGCGCTTGAGCTGGGGAATGGTGGTGGCGGGAATCTCCAGGCGCTGCAACTGGCACTGGGTATGGGCCGCCAGGGCCGCCAGGGTCGGCTGGCTGAACAGCAGCCGGGCATCGGCATGCAGGCCCTCCTGGCGCATGCGCGCCACCAGGCTGACCGCAAGCAGGGAGTGCCCGCCCAGTTCGAAGAAATGGTCATGGCGCCCCACCCGCTCGACCTGCAGCACCTCGGCCCAGAGCCGCGCCAGGGTCGTTTCCAGCTCGCCCTGGGGCGCCTCGAACTCGCGGCTCAGCACTGCGTCCACCCCGGGTTCCGGCAACGCCTTGCGGTCCAGCTTGCCGTTGGCGCTCAGGGGCAGCGATGCCAGCCGCACATAGGCGGCCGGCACCATGTACTCCGGCAACTGCTCCAGGACATGGGCCCGCAGTGCCTCGATACCCGGCGGCGCCTGGTCCGGGTGCAGGCTGAAATAGGCCACCAGGCGCTCATCGCGCATCAGCACCGCCACCTCGCGCAGGGCCGGGTGTTGCGCCAGCCGTGCCTCGATCTCCCCCAGCTCCAGGCGCAACCCGCGCAGCTTGACCTGGAAGTCGTTGCGGCCGAGGAACTCCAGGTCGCCGTCGGCGTTGTAGCGCACCAGATCGCCGCTGCGGTACAGGCGGTCACCGGCCACGAAGGGGCTGTCGATAAAGCGCTCGGCCTGCAACTGCGGCAAGCCCAGGTAGCCCCGGGCCACGCCGACGCCGCCAATATGCAACTGGCCGCTGACCCCCAGGGGCACCGGCTGGTCATGGGCATCGAGCACATACAGCCGGGTATTGGTAATGGCCCGGCCGATGGGCAACTGCACCGGCGGTACAGGGGCCCCGGGTTCCAGGGTCCAGGCACTGCTGTCCACCGTGGCCTCGGTGGGACCGTAGACGTTATGCAACCGGGCCTTGGGCAGGCGCCGCTGGAACAGCCGGGCGATGGCCTCGGTGAGCTCGCCACCACCGCAGAAAACGTCGGTCAGGCTGTGGCACTGTCCGCTCTCCTCCAGTTGCAGGAACTGCAGGAGCATCGCCGGCACGAACTTGATCATGGTCACCTGCTGCGCTTGCACCAGCTGCGCCAGGTAGCCCGGATCACGCTGGCCGTCGGGCCGCGCCAGCAGCAGGCGCATGCCGCTGACCAGGGGCCAGAACAGCTCCCACACCGAGCCGTCGAAACTGAACGGGGCCTTTTGCAGCAAGGTGCCGCCCGGACATGGCCCACACAGTCGCGAACTCCAGTGCATCAGGTTGCCCAGGCCACGGTGCTCCACCATCACCCCCTTGGGGTTGCCGGTGGAGCCCGAGGTGTAGATCACATAGGCCAGGTGCCTGACCCCGAGCCCCGGCACCACAGGGTCATCCTGGCCCGGGTGCTGCCAGTGGTCGCGGTCGAAATCGATCAGCGGCACGGCCTGGGCCTGCAGCAGCGCCCGGGTGGGCTGGTGCACCAGCACCGCCAGTGGCTGGCTGTCATTGATCAGGAAGCTCAACCGCTCCGGCGGGTACTCCGGGTCCAGGGGCACATAGGCGCCACCGGCCTTGAGGATGCCCAGCAGGCCGATGAGCATTTCCAGGCCGCGCTCCACGCACAGCCCGACCCGCACGTCCGGCCCCACCCCTTGCTCGCGCAAGTGATGGGCCAGCTGATTGGCCCGCTGGTTGAGCTGGGCGTAGCTCAGGCATTGCTCGCCGGCCTGCAGGGCAATCGCCTGGGGCGTGCGGCGGACCTGGGCTTCGAACAGCCCGTGCAGGGTCAGCTCGCTGGGGTAGTCGGACGCGGTGGCGTTGAACGCCAGCATCTGCTGCCGATACTCCGCCGCCGGCAGGATGGACAGGCTCTGCAGCAGGGTCTGCGGTGCCTGTTCCAAGGCCTGGACCAGCCCCTCCAGGGCGCAGCTCAGGTAGTCCAGCAGGCGCTGCGCGCCGATCCGCCGGGGCGCTCGGGCTCCCAGGCGAAAGCCCGGTTCCAGGTCGTCCACCGCCAGCATCAAGGGGTAGCTGAGCACTTCTTCGCTGCTCAGCCATTGCGCCCCCGGCACGCCTTGCAACAGGGCCTGGGCGTCGGCGGCGACGTTGTGCCGGTAGTTGAGCAAGGCATTGAACAGTGGCGTCGGCGCCGCCACGCCGCTGCAACGCTGAGCCAGGGACAGGGGCCCCTGCTCATGGGCCAGCAGCGCGCTGAGACGTTCCTGGGTCTGGCGCAACCCGGCCGCCACCGTCAGCCCCGCCAGTTCCAGACGCAGCGGCAAGGTGTTGATGAACATGCCCAGGGCCCGGTCCGCTCCCGCACCGGCCTGCAAGCGACCCAGCAGTACCGTGCCGAACAGCAGGTCCTCGCGGCCGCTGGAGCGCCCCAGCACCAGGCCCCAGGCCAGGTGGAACAGGCTGGCGGCACTGACCCCGAACTGCCGCACCTGATGACGCAGGCGCAGGCTCAAGTCGTGATCCAGCAGAGCACTGGCATGCTGCTGATCCAGCGGCTCGCCCGCACGCTCCTGCCACTCGAAGGCCAGGGTCGGCTGGTCCACCTGGGCCAGGTATTCACGGAAGAACGCAGCATGGGAGGCCTGTCCCAACCGCGTGCGGGCCACGTAGTCACGGTAGGCAAAGGCCGGCGCCAGTGGCTGTTGCCGGCCGTTCATGTGGGCGGCGATTTCCGCCATCAGCAGGGCCGTGGACGTGGCATCGTTGACCAGATGATGAAAGCGCAGCAGCGCGAGCCAGCGCTGGTTCGGCCGGTCCTCGGCCCAGGCCAGGGCCAGCAGCGGTGCCTGGCGGATATCCAGCGGGTTGTGCCGCGGGTGGCAATGCTCGCGCAACTGCTCCGCCAGCGAGCCGCCCTCGGCCGCCGGCTGCCACTGCTCCACCGGCAACCGGGCCTGGCGCCAGACTACCTGCAGCGGCTGCTCTGCCGCGTCCCAGACCAGGCTGGTGCGCAGAATGTCGTGGCGCTCGATCACCGCCTGCAAGGCCTGGGCGAAGGCGTCCAGGTCCTCGCGACGGGAAAAGGCCAGCAGCGCGTGCTGCTGGTACGGGTCATGCGCGGCAAAGGTCATGTGGTGGTAGAGCAAGCCCTCCTGCAGCGGCGCCAGGGGATAGATGTCCTGCACGTTGCTCACACCACCGGGAACCTGGGCCAGCACCCGGTCGATGCTTGCCTGGTCCAGGTCCACCAGGGTCAGCATCTGCGGGGTGATGTGCCGGCAATCGGCAGGTATGCCATTGGCCGGGATTTCCACGTCCTGCCGGCCCTCCACCGCCGCGGCCAGGCTGGCCAGGGTCGGCTGGCCGAACAGCACCCGCACATCGGCATGCAGCCCCTGCTCCTGCATGCGCTGGATCAGTTCCAGGGCCAGCAACGAATGGCCGCCCAGTTCAAAGAAATGGTCATGGCGACCCACCTGTTGCACCTGCAGCACCTGGGCCCAGAGCTGGGCCAGGGTGGTTTCCAACGGGCCCTGGGGGGCCTGGTACTCGCGGCTGACCAGGGCCTCGGGCCCGGGTGCGGGCAAGGCCTGGCGGTCCAGCTTGCCGTTGGCGGTGAGGGGCAATGCCTCGAGCCGTACATAGGCCACGGGCACCAGGGCGTCGGGCAACTGCCGGCGCAGGAAGTCCCGCAGGTCACTGATCGGCACGGCCTCGCGGGCGGTGAACCAGGCCACCAACTGGCCGTCCCGGGCCTGGACCAGCACCTCCTGCAGCGCGGGATGGGCGCCCAGGCGGGTTTCGATTTCTCCCAGCTCGACGCGCTGGCCACGGATCTTTACCTGATCGTCATTGCGCCCCAGGTACTCCAGGCGGCCGTCCTCCAGCCAGCGAGCCAGATCGCCGGTGCGGTACATGCGCGCACCGGGCCGGTCGCTAAAGGGATCGTCGAGGAAACGCTCGGCCGTCAGCTCGTCGCGATTGAGGTAGCCCCGGGCCACCCCGTGGCCACCGATATAGAGTTCGCCGGCAATGCCGATGGGCAGCGGGCGTTGGCGCTCATCCAGCAGATAGACCCGGGTATTGGCGATGGGCCGGCCGATATGCAGCGGCTGCCCGGCCTCGATGCTCCCGGAGGTGGCCACCACCGTGGCTTCGGTGGGGCCGTAGTTGTTGATCAGGGCAAAGCGCTGTGGCTCGGGTAACTGGCGCAGGCGATCGCCACCGATCAACAGGGTGCGCAGGGTCGGATGACCGAGCCGCTGGCTCAAGGCGTACTCGGCCACCGGCGTGGGCAGGAAGCTCACCTGCAGCGGCTGGGCCCGCCACCAGGCGAGCAACCCATTGAGGTCTTCGGGGCCGTCACTGGCCGGGGCCAGGTGCAGGGTCGCCCCGGCGCACAGGGCCGGCCAGACTTCCCAGGCCATGGCATCGAAACCGAAGCCGGCCAGGCAGGAGGTGTGGCTGCCGGCCTGCAGCTCGAAGGCCCGGCAATGCCAGTCCACCAGGGCGGACAGGCTCTGGTGTTCCACCATCACGCCCTTGGGCAAACCGCTGGAGCCGGAGGTGTAGATCACGTAGGCCAGGTGCTGCGCCGTCAGCCCGGGCACCTGGGGACCGGGCGCCGAGCCTGACTGCCATTGCTGATCGTCCAGCTCGATCAGCGGCACTGCCAGGCTCGGCAGGCGCTCGCGCAAACCGGCCTGGGTCAGCAGCGCCACCGGCTCGCAGTCCTCCAGCAGGTAGGCCAGTCGCTCAGGGGGATACGCCGGGTCCAGCGGCACGTAACAAGCACCGGCCTTGAGGATCGCCAACAGGCCGACCAGGGTCTCCAGGCTGCGTCGGGCCAGGATCGCCACCCGCTGATCGGGACCGACCCCAAGCCCTTGCAGGTGCAGGGCCAGGGCATTGGCCCGGCGGTTGAGCTGGTCGTAACTCAGCTGCTGGCCCTGGGCAACCAGGGCCACGGCGCTCGGAGTGCGCTGGGCCCAGGCCTCGACCCGCTTGTGGATGCGCTGCTCGGCAGCCAGCGGCTGGCGGGTGGCGTTCCACCCTTGCAAACGCGCGTTCTGCTCTGCGCTGAGCAGCGAAAACTGCTGCACCGGCAAGGCCACGTTCGCCAACCCCTGCTCCAGCACATGGATCAGGCAAGCGGCCAGGGCCTCGATCTCATGGGGCTGGAAATACCCCGTGTCGTAGACGTAATGCATCCAGGCGTTGTCGTCGAAACGGTTGCTGCGCAGGTGGATGGCCAGGGGCGTCGGCTCGTGGCGATTGGAAACTTTCACCGACGAGGCCACGGCATCGCCGTAGCGGTATTGCAGGTCCTCCAGTTCATAGGACAGAGTCAGTTCGAACAATTGCCCGCGGTCTTCACGCAGCAGGCCGAGGGCGCGATTGAGCTCGCTAAGGGGAAAGCGCTGATGACGATAATCCTGCTTGAGCACGTCCCGCACCGCCGCCACCAGCGCCTCGAAACTCAGCTCGCGGCCGAAGTCCATGTGCACCGCACTGACTTGGGTGAAACAACCCAGGGTCACCTTGAAGGCGGCGTTGGGCCGGTTCAGCACCGGCATGCCCAGGACCCAGTGGTCGCGCTGGCCGGTGCGGGCGAAATACACATGCAAGGCCGCCAGCAGCACGTGGAAGGCCGAAGCCCCGGTGCTTGTGCCCAGGGCTTTCATCCGCTCATGCAGGGCTGCGGGAAAGGCCTGCACCAGGGTCGCCCCGGGCGTCCCGGCTTCCTGGCCCGGACGATGGCGCGGGCGCAGCAGCGGCTCCGGCAGACTCTGGTACTTGGCCAGCCAGTAGTCCCGGTCCCGGGCATAACGGCTGGACTGCTGGTAGCGCGCGTCGTCCTCGATGAAATCGACAAAGGACGGTGCGCCAGGGCCGGGCTGCTCGCCCCGCACCAGGGCGCTGTAGAGGCTACCCAAGGACTGGGATAACTGGGCAAAGCCCCAACCGTCGAGGATCAGGTGATGGGCCTCGGCTTGCATCAGGTGATGCTCGGGGCTCAGGCGAAACAGCGAGAAGCGGCACAGGCGTTCGCCACTGAGTTTGAACGGCTGCTGCATCTGCCAGTGAATCCGCGCCAGGGCAGCGGCCAGCGGGTCGGCCTCGGCGGACAGGTCGTGAAATGCCAACTGCACCGGCCAGTCGCGGTCGAAGTACTGCAACGGC
Organism: Pseudomonas protegens; assembly: GCF_003363755.1. Classification (GTDB taxonomy): domain Bacteria; phylum Pseudomonadota; class Gammaproteobacteria; order Pseudomonadales; family Pseudomonadaceae; genus Aquipseudomonas; species Aquipseudomonas danubii. The sequence goes on along the minus strand of NZ_CP031396.1, from coordinate 5,829,704 downwards.
AGGCCGTCGCTGCTGCCCTCCAGGGACAGCACCGTGCGCAGCACATCATGCTTGCGCACCAGCGCCTCCACCGTGCGCTGCATCAGCTCGGGCTGGAGCGGTCCCTTGAGGTCGGCATAGCCGCCGATGTTGTACAGCGGCGAGTCACCGCGGCTCAGTTGATCGAGCCAGATATCCCGTTGCCCGGTGGTCAGCGGCAAGCCTTGGGCCAGCTCCGCCCCGGCGCTCATGCCATCACCGGTGCTGAACATCCAGCAGGCAGCGCACCGTGGATGACAAGGGTGATTGGCGCGACCAGATCGGCCACGGCAAAGGCAGAAAAACGCGTCATAAGATCCTTCTCATGTGATGGGCCCGGGCACCAGCGTCCGCGGATTTAAGCATCGGCCCCACACCCTGTATGTCACCCGAAACCCGGACATTCCCGAGCCCTGTCGGAGCAGGCTCAAGGCCTTGAGAACGGCTATGGCAGGCCGCCAGGCAAGCCCCCGCGCAGGCACCATCAGCGCCGGGACGCTGCTGCGGATCGGCTGAAATAGCTGTAGGACATTGACCACCCGTACATGAGGCTCCTGGCCTCGCCTGCCTTGCCGTCAAGGCCTGATGAGCCTGTGCCGGCAGCGCCTTGCACAACCGCGAGGACGAACGCCAGCGGGGATTGCGCGCCTGTTGCCGGCCCACGGGGACAGCCCGGCAGCGCTCTGATGCGGCCTGCCTGTCCCGGTTTACCCCTACAGACGCGAAGTAAATTCTTAGGCTTAAATCAGATTTTTCCGACCAAATCAGGTGCATGAACACTGTGCCGCGGGACACCGTGGCGACCGCGTTTCGATCAGCGATTTGTCTCGATCAAGGATGATAAGGATATGGGTCTGACCAGCAGTATCGCCAACATGGAAACTCCACCCTTCTACTTCGAACTGGGGCAGTTGATCTCCAGTACCGGCCATTGCGGATTCGCCAGGAACATGCTGCAACTGGTGGACAAGCTGGTGCCGGTCAGCCAACTGCTGCTCAGTGAGTGGACCCTCGACGAACGCCAGGCCAGCTCCCTGGCAATCACCTTGCTGGGGCGGGCCGGGCTGCAGGAGGACCTGCCTCTGCCGGAGCCCCCGCGACGCCATGATCCGCTGCTGCACAAGATGCTGGAAATGGACGACTCGCTGCTGATTCAGGTGAATGCCCAGGCCCAGGGCGGAACATCGCGCCACACCCCGCACCAATGCCATCTGGTCTCGCGCAAAGCCAACCGCCGCTGTGTCATCGCCCTCTACCGCGAACCCTCTCAGGGCGGTTTTTCCCTGGCCGAACTGTCCTTTCTCAAGAGCCTGTCGGCGACCCTGCTGCCGCTGTTGGAGCGCCATGCCCAACTGCACCGGCAACAGGCCCTGAAGAACCTGCGCAGTTGGAGCAGCCGCCCGGTGGATGCGCGTCAGCAGACGCCCCTGCAACGGGAGTTCGACGAGCGCCTGTCCCTGGGGGACATCAGCCTTTCGGCCCGGGAAAAAGAAGTCTGCCTGGGGCTGTTGACCGGAGGCACGGTGCCGGAAATGGCCCAGCGCCTGAGCGTCAAGAACAGCTCCATCGAAACCTACCTCAAGCGTGCCGCCGCCAAGCTCGGGGTCAGTGGCCGCCACGGCCTGGCCAAGTGGATGGTCGGCGCCTGAGGCGCGGTTGCTGCGCCCCTGTCGTCCACCCTCAGGCGGTCCTTGTCACGAGGCTGATATGCGTACCTCCCCTTCGATTCTGGCGGCCCTGGCCCTGGCCCTTGGCGGCTGCTCGCTGATCCCGGACTACCAGCGCCCAGCGCCGCCGGTTGCTGCCCATTACCCTCAAGGCCTGGCCTACGCCTCGGCCGCCGGCACCGCGGGAGCCGACTGGTCCGGCCTGTTCCAGGACCCCTTGCTGCAACGGTTGATCCACAGTGCCCTGGACAACAACCGCGACCTGCGGGTGGCGGCGCTGAACGTCGCGGCCTATCAGGCCCAGTACCGCATCCAGCGCGCCGACCTGCTGCCGGCGGTGGCGGCCAGTGTCAACGGCAAGCGCCAGCGGCTGCCCGAGCAGATGACCGGCGGCAAGGCGCTGATCAATTCCAGCTATGGGGCGAACCTGGGCATCAGCGCCTACGAGCTGGATTTCTTCGGCCGCATCCGCAGCCTCAGCCAACAGGCGTTGATGACCTACCTGGCCAGCGAGCAAGCCCGGCGCAGCGCGCAGTTGAGCCTGGTGGCCAATGTCGCCAGTGCCTACCTGACCTGGTGCGCCGACCAGGAACTGCTGGAACTGACCCGCAAGACCCTGGCCGCGGATGAGCAGAGCCTGCGTTTGACCACCCGCAACGGCCATGCCGGGAAGATCTCGGCCCTGGACGTGGCCCAGGCCCGCACCCGCGTCGACAGCGCCCGGGCCAACCTGGCCCGCTACCAGCGCCAGGTGGCCCAGGACCTGAACAACCTGACCCTGTTGGTGGGGGCGCCCCTCCCCGCCGACCTGCCCCAGCGCAGGCTGGCCGAAGGCATGCTGGCCCAGGTGCCCGCGGGCCTGCCTTCGAGCCTGTTGCAGCGGCGCCCGGACATTCTCCAGGCCGAGTACCAACTGCAGGCCGCCAACGCCAACATCGGCGCGGCACGAGCGGCGTTCTTCCCCAGCGTCAGCCTGACTGCCAATGCCGGCAGCTCCAGCAAGGAGCTTTCCGGGCTGTTCAAGGGAGGGGCTGGCGGCTGGACCTTTCAACCGCAGATCAACCTGCCGATCTTCAATGCCGGCAGCCTGCGCGCCAGCCTGGACTACGCCCGGCTGCAGAAGGACATCAGCGTCGCCCAGTATGAGAAGTCGATTCAGACCGCCTTCCAGGAAGTGGCCGACGGCCTGGCCGCTCGCCAGACCTATCAGCAGCAATTGATGGCCCAGGGCAATCTGGTGCAGGCCAGCCAGGACTACTACAACCTGGCCGAGCATCGCTATCGCATCGGCGTGGACAGCAACCTGGTGTTCCTCGATGCCCAACGCTCGCTGTTCAGCGCCCAGCAGGGCCTGATCAACGACCACCTGGCGCAGCTGCTGGCCGAGGTCGACCTGTACCGGGCCCTGGGGGGCGCCTGGAGTGAAGCACCGAGCCTGGCCGGCACCCAGGCACAACCCTGACGCGGCCCTCGGCTTGAGGTCCGAATTGAGGTTCTAGGTTGGAGGGGGAAGTAGCGGCTAGCGGGGGATGTTGAACGCATCGAACCTGAAGTGCCGACCCGGCCAGCCAAGGGCAGTAGGCAGAACACGGACCGGGCAGGCAGGTATTGCGATGTTGCAGCCCGCCCTGACCAGAAACCACCACTGGGCATGGTGCCTGTGGTGGCTGGCCGGGCGAACGGGGCAATTCTAAGCAGCGGTCCTGGCAACGTATGTAAGAAAATTCTTATTCCTGCATATCCTCGGTCGCGCAATCGACGGTGATAAAACCAGAATCGTCCAAGAATGCTCGGGACCGCCGCGGTCGCCCGCGGTTAACGGGTGCCCGGCACCAGATCAAGGATCTCCTCGATGCCCAGGCAACGGGGTTCCACCTCCAGGGTCCGGCCATGTTCAAGAATGCCCACCGCCACATCACGCATGGCCATGTAGGCACTGCGCAGCATGTGGTTGGCGTAGATCACCGCGTTGAAGCCGGCTCCTTCCAGCTCGTCGAAACTCAAGTGGGCATAGCTGGTGGGTACGCAGATCAGCGGCACCCGCGGGCATTGGCGACGGAACTGCCGGGCGAATTCGAGAATCTCCAGGCCGTCCTTTTTCCGACTGTGGATCATGATCCCGTCGGCGCCGGCGGCGACATAGGCCAGGCAGCGCTCGATGGCGTCGTCCATGCCCTTGTCGAGGATCAGGCTTTCACAGCGGGCGATGATCAGCAGGTCCTCGTGGCTGCGACTGCTGCAGCCGACGCGGATCTTGTCGCAGAACTCCTCGATGGAGTCCTGAAGCTGGCTCACGGCGTTGCCGAACAGGGAGTTCTTCTTCAGCCCGCACTTGTCCTCGATGACCACCGCCGAGACCCCGGCCCGGTCCAGCATCTTCACGTGGATGGCGAAGTGCTCGGCCTTGCCCCCGGTGTCGCCGTCGAAAATCATCGGCAGCGAACAGACATCGAAGATCTCGCGAATGCCGTGCAGGCGGTTGCTGGGCGAGAGGATCTCGATGTCCGGCAGGCCCTTGTGGGTCGAGTCGGTCAGGGAACTGGACCAGATGGCGTCGTAACTCAGGCTGGGCCCGGGCCCGCGCTCCAGCCTGGATTGTTCGGCCAGCAGCGCCGAGATCGGGCTGTGGGCTTCAAGGACCCGCAGACAGCGCTTGCGGCGCAGCAACTGGCTGAGGTTGGTTCGGCGAATATCAGCGTCCTGCATGGGATTCACGCGCCTCTTGTGAGTAGGAACAGCGGGTTGGCTGCGGGGCCTGGGCTCAGGGATGGGTCATGTCCAGGGCCACCACATAGCGGTCGAAATCCGCGGCCGAAACGTAGCCAAGCTGTTGCGCCACCTCCCGCAGGGACTTGCCCTCCTGGTGGGCGGTCTTGGCGATGATGGCCGCCTTGTCGTAGCCGATGTGCCGGTTGAGGGCGGTCACCAGCATCAGGTTCTTCTCGATGTTGGCCTCGATCCGCGCTCGGTTGGGCTCGATGCCCACTGCGCAATGGTCGTTGAAGGCGCGGCAGGATTCGGCCAGCAAGGTGATGCTTTCCAGCACGTTGTGCACCATCACCGGCTTGTAGACGTTGAGCTGGAAATTGCCCTGGCTGCCGGCGAAGGCCACGCTGGCGTCGTTGCCGAAGACCTGGGCACAGACCATGGTCAGCGCCTCGCACTGGGTCGGGTTGACCTTGCCCGGCATGATCGAAGAGCCCGGCTCGTTCTCGGGGATGTCGATCTCGCCGATGCCGCAGCGCGGGCCGCTGGCCAGCCAGCGCACGTCGTTGGCGATCTTCATCAGGGCCATGGCCAGGGTGCGGATCGCCGCCGAGGTGTTGATCAGCGCGTCATGGGCCGACAGGGCGAAGAACTTGTTGGCGCAGGACTTGAACGGGTAGCCGGTGAGCTCGGCGATGATTCGCGCGCACTCGTCGCCGAACTGCGGGTGAGAGTTGAGCCCGGTGCCCACCGCCGTGCCGCCGATGGCCAGGTCGTAGAGGCCGCCAAGGTTGAGTTCGATGGCCCCCAGGGCGTAGTCGATCTGTTCGACCCAGCCGCCGATTTCCTGGCCGAGGGTGATCGGGGTGGCGTCCTGCAGGTGGGTCCGGCCGACCTTGACCACATCGCGATACTGCTGGGATTTCTCGAACAGGGTGTCTCGCAGAGTCGCCACCCCGGGCAGCAGGGTCTCGAAGATTTCCGTCACCACCACCATGTACATGGCCGTGGGAAAGGTGTCGTTGGACGACTGCCCACGGTTGACGTGATCGTTGGGGTGGATGGGCTTCTTGCTGCCCAGCTCGCCGCCGAGCATCTCGATGGCCCGGTTGGCGATCACTTCGTTGGCGTTCATGTTGGACTGGGTGCCGGAGCCGGTCTGGAACACCACCAGCGGGAAGTGATCATCCAACTGCCCACTGATGACTTCGTCCGCCGCCTTGACGATGGGCAGCGCGATGGCCTCGGGCAGTTCGCCAAGCTTGAGGTTGGCCAGGGCCGCGGCCTTTTTCAGGATGCCCATGGCACGGATCATCGGCGCGCCCCACTGGAAGCGCGAACGGCCGATGGGGAAGTTGAGGATCGAGCGCTCGGTCTGGGCGCCCCAGTACTTGTTGGACGGTACGGAAATGGAACCCATCGAGTCGGATTCAAGACGCATGTTCATGGTTCTCCAGTCTTTGCTATGCAGCACAGTCAGTCATGGGAGGCCGGGCCGTCGCCGCGCCCGGCATGGTTTGCAGGGGCCCTACGCCTTGAGCACGGAGGCCATTTTTTCCAGGTGCGCGCAGGCCCGCACCACGTACTCGTCGGACAGCGCGGCGATGCGCCGGTAGTTGATCTGCTGGCCGGTGGCCTGGGTGTAGAGCTTCAGGGCGTCGGTGGCGTGGCGGAAATGCCGGGCCTCGACGGCGCCGCAATGAACGCTGAGGAAACCGGCGATGCGGTTGGCCTCCCCCGCCGGATAACCGCAGGACTCGCGCAGCCAGTTCTTCCACAGCGGCGTCATCAGGTTGTATTCGCCGGTGTTGAACAGCTCGGTCAGGGCCATCATCTCCAGGGCTTCCACCAGGTTCGGCGCCAGGGGGCGCTTCTCCCCGACCCAGGTGGAGAACTCCTTGGTGATGGGGTTCAGGTACTTGTCCTGCAGGCGCCAGTTGTCGGAACCGCAGATGGCCGAGGCCATGCGGTGGTACAGCTTGGAATGGTGGGGATGGCCGTGCATTTCGCCGAGGCCGACGTCTTCGACGATGATCTCGCCGCAATGCCGGGCGGCCTCCAGCAGCTTGAGCTTGTTGTCGTCGCCGGGCAGGTCCGCGGACTCCTGCAACAGCCGCACGATGATGCTGGACACCGCGTGGGCCGCACCATCAGGGCTGCGCCAGCCGCAGAAAAAGGTGCACAGCGAATCCTCGGACCAGCGGCTGGATGTCATGCGCTGGTAGGTCTGGCAGTAGCCGTCCAGCTTGTCGGGATGGTTTTCAAAGCCGGTCAGCAGGGCCTCCACCAGATTCCGGTCTTCGACATCCACCAGGGCCTGGTGCACGTAGCCGATGAACGCTTTGCGGGAACTCTCCATGTTTCTCTCCTGTATTTATTGTTCACTTCACGGACAGCAAGACGAGCGACGCCACCCGGGCCACCACAGGTGGCGCGGGAACAGCGGTGATGACGGTGCAACGGCGGGCGACTTGAAGCGCCTTCAGTCCATGACGATGGCCGACATGAACTGGTTGAAGCGGCCCAGCCCCTCGATCAACTCCTGGTACTCGACGGCGTAGGAAATCCGGATGCAATGCGGGTCGCCACACCCCGAGCCCGGGACCACGGCGATATGCGCCTCGGTCAGCAGCAGGTCGGCCAGGTGCTCGACATCCCGCACCTGCTCGCCGCGGTAGTAGCCCCCCAGGCGGGAGGAGACGTCCAGGTAGAGATAGAAGGCCCCTTCCGGTGGTGCGTAGCGGATGCCTTCCAGGCGATCCAGGTAGGTGCGGGCAGCGTGCAGCTGCCGTTGCAGGAACGGATTGACCTGGTCGGCGAACTGCGATGAATCGGCGTTCAGGGTGTTGAGCGCGGCGTATTGGGACAGGCTGCTGGGGTTGGAGGTGGTGTGGCCCTGGAGGTTGTGCATGGCCGCGATCACCGGCGCCGGGGCGCAGGCGTAGCCGATCCGCCAGCCGGTCACTGCCTGGCTCTTGGAAAAGGAGTCGATCAGCACGGTTTGCGGCTTCAGCGCCGGGAACAGCGAGAGGATGTTGTGATGCTCATGGGGCTCGCGCACCAGGCCGCGATAGCACTCGTCGAACATCACCCAGAGCCCCTGGTTGAAGGCCAACTGAGCGATCGCCAGCAGTTGCTGGCGTTGATAGACGGTGCCCGTGGGGTTGTTGGGGGTGTTGATGACGATCATCCGGGTGCGCTCGCTCAGCGCGCCCTGCACCGCCTCAAGGGTCAGCCGGTAGTCGTCGCCCCGGGTCTCGACCAACACGGGCGTGGCGCCCGCCAGGCGGATCTGGGTGGGAAAGGTTTCCCAGTACGGGGTCGGCACGATCACCTCGTCACCGGGGTTGAGCAGCACCATGCAGGCGTTGTACAGGGCCTGCTTGGCCCCGGCAGTCACGGCCACCTCATGGGCCGCAAAAGTCACGCCGGTGCGCTGGCTGACCTGCTGGGCGAGCTTTTCCCGCAGGGCCGGCAGGCCAATGGGCGGGGTGTAGCGATTGCGCGCGTTTTCGATGGCGTCGATGGCCCCGGTGCGCATGTCCTGGCAGGCGTCGAAGGACAATTCGCCGGCGGCGAAGTTGATCACCTTGACCCCGCTTTCCTTCAGGGCGTTGGCTTTGCTGCGCATGCTGGACGTACCGGGGGCACTGAGGCCCAGGGCACGCTTGGACAAGGAAAATCGGCTTGCAGTGGCTTCGCTGTTATTCATGTTCTTACCTGCGAAAACGATCTGGAAACAAGGCGCCCCGAATACCGGAAACACCCTGCGCAGCCAACCTGGATGGGGGCTCCAGCCAGGTCTTCTTACATTCTGATGACAGTCAGAATGTCCGGCCAATACCGTTTGCGTCGTGATTGATACTGCAAAAGTAAGAAATATCTGATGCCCGCGAGGCCCCTGCCGCGAGCCCGGGCGCAGAACGCATCAGGCCCGGGCAGAACAGCCCCGGGCCTAATGATTCAAGGGTCGACAGCAAGCATCAGCCAGGGCTGGACAATGCCCGGGCATCGGCGTCCAGGCCGCGCTGCACGTACCAGGACAGCGGCAGCGTCAGCAGCAGCGTGGCGGCCAGGGCCATCACCGCCAGGGGTATCCCGGTAACGTCCCCCAGGCTGCCGAACAGCACCGGGGCCAGCGCCCCGCCACCGATGGTGCCGGTATAGAACAACGAGAACGCATGCTCGCGTTTGCCGGCCCCCGCCAGGTCCGGCACCGCGCCGTACAGCACCGAGGAGGTGCCGTTCAGCGCCAGGCCCAGCAGGGGCAACATCAGCATCAGGCCGTTGTAGGGCAGAAACACCGCCAGCACGATCAGGCTGGCGGTGGTGAATTCGGTGATCCACACCGTCTTCATCATGCCGATGCGCGCCCCCAGGTAACCGCACAGCAACTTGCCGAAGGCGCCACCGACAAACAACAGGGTCAGGGCCAGGCCGATGCCGGCGGTGCCGGCGCCCTTGGCCTTGAGCAAAAACGGCAGGAAGGTCAAGAAGCCCATGCGCACTGCACTGTCCAGGGTGCCGGTGAGGATCAACGCACGCATTCCGCTGGCCGAGCCTTGGCCCTTGACCGCCTTGGGCGCCTTCTCGCTCATGGCCGCGGTGACGGCCCGGGAGGGAATCAGCCACCACAGCAACAGCGCGGCGGCCAGCCCCAGGAGGCCGATCAGGGTGACACTGGCGCGCCAGCTGATCACCGTCAGCAACAGGCCCACCAGGCCGGGGATCAGGGTCTTGCCGATGTCCCCGGCAAAGTTGTACTGGGACAGGGCCTCCTTGACCCCGCCTCCGGCTTCGTGGGTGTCGGTGATCAAGGAAGACGCCAGCGGATGCTGGGTACTGGCCCCCAGGCCGCCCAGCAGCAGGGCCAGGAGCAACACGCTCAAGCCCCCGGCCTGCCCCGCCAGCAGGTAGGCCAGCCCGGCCAGCGCCGTGCCGCCCACCAGCAGGCGCTCGCGGCCCCAGCGCTTGGCAGCACGGCTGGCCAGCAGTTGGAACCCGGCCATCATCCCGGAATAGGCCCCGCGCAACAGGCCGATCTGGGCATAGCTCAGGGCGAACTGCGCCTGCCAGATCGGCAGCAGCACGTAGATCACATCGGTGAGACCGTCGTGTACCGCATGAGCACTGCAACCGGCCACCAGGGAGCGGCGGCGTACCGAAGTGTCGGTGGCCGGCATGGCCTCCAGGGAGGCGCTGTGTTTCAGGTCATTCATCTTGGGGGCGGGCTGCGAGGTCGAAGGGATAGGAATCAGTCACAGGATAGGCAAGCCTGGGCCAGCCACAAGCCCCGTTGCCAGGGCCGGGCCGCACGCCATCAGCGCAACAACTGGCTGCAGTCGCGCATCACCCGGGCCTTGCGCTGCAGGTATTCGCAGAAGATTTCCCGCGCCACCTGGGGGTCGACACGCACCTGCATGGCATCGACGAATTCCTCGACCGCCGCCACCGCATGGGCGAAGTGGTTGCTCTCGGTGCCGCCGGTGTGCACCGTGACCCAGGCCACGGTGGTCCGGGCCTTTTCCGCCGGCACGCCCATGTCGCGCACGAACCATTGCTTGTACAGCGGGTGGATGAACTCCACTTCACCGTGGGTATAGACCTCATGGATCAGGGTGGTCAGCAGGCCCTGGAGCAGATCGCGATCGCGCAGACGGCGGAAGTCGGTCCAGTCCTTGAAGCCTTGCGCCGAGGGCAGGCAGTTTTCCTTGAGCAGCCACTGATCGTCGCCGCAGATGGGCGTTGCCATGTTGTAGAACAGGTCCGAATGCAGGGTGTTGCCCAGAGCGCCCAGGTCTTCATCGGTGATGCGCTGCAGGCTGCCGCAGGCACGATAGAGGCCGTCGGCGGCTGCCGAGCCCTGCCCCGAACGGGCCAGCAAGGTGATGCGGTTGGCCAGGCCGGAAACGCTGGTGGCGGAATTGTTGGTCTTCGACCAGCTGGCAAAGAACTTGCGCAGCACGGCTGGCGCGTGGCGGCGCGAGGTGAGCTTCTCGAAGGCATGCTCGATGTCCACCAGGGCGCTCTCTTCGCTCCAGAACGCCTCGAACAGCGCATGCTTCAAGACACTGGCCGGCATGTCGTTCAACACAGGTTCGACAATCTTCAACAACTGGCTCTGCCGGGTCAGTACGTTATTCATGGTCACCTCACGTATTCCTTGTTGGATGATGCATCTAGGGGGTTCACCGGCCTGGGATCGGCGACCGGTGCTTCGGGTTCGAGGGGCTTCCAGCCGCCCCAGGCAATCAGCAGCGACAGCAGTTGGAAAACCACGATCAGCGCCACACAGCCCTGCCAGCCCCAATGGCTCCAGAGCAGTGCCGGGACCACAGCGCCGAAACTGCCGCCCAAGTAGTAGAACGTCAGGTACAGCCCCACCGCCCCGGCCTTGTTGTGGCGGGCGGTGGCGGTGGTGAAGGAGTTGGCGGCGGCCTGCGCCATGAACACCCCGGTGGAACTCAAGGCCAGGCCCAGCACGATCAGCCACAGCGAAGGCAGCAGGGTCAGGGCCGAGCCGCCGACCCCGAGCAGGGCCGCGACCTTGAGCAACTCGGCCTGGGGCCGGGACTTGCTCAGGCGGCCGGCGATGGGAATCACCACCAGTGCCAGCAGGAATACGCTGTAGATGGCCCCCAGGGCCGCGGCGCCCAGGTCGAAGGGCGGCAGGCTGAGGTAGAGCCCGGCGTAAGTGAAGGTGGCCACCTGGGAGAACAGCACGCACAAGCCCACGCCATAGGCCGCCAGCAAGGGCCGGCTGCACAGCTCGCGCAGATCCCGCATGCGGTTCTGTGCACGGCTGCTGACCACGGGCGCATTGGCCGGCAGCAGGAAATGGATGGCCACGCCGATCAGCAGACTCAGGCCGGCCAATAGCGCGAAGGCCTCGCGCCAGCCGACGTACTCGGTCATGAAGCCGGTGACGAAACGTCCGGCGAAACCGCCCAGCACGGTGCCGGCCACGTAGAGACTGGTGACTTCGGTGACGGTGCCGCCGCTCCAGCGATCGCCGATGTAGGCCACGCTGGTGGCGAACACCACCGGGATCAGCATGCCTTCGATAAAACGCCAGAACAGCAACTGGGCAAAGCTGCCGGCACAGGCTGCCAGCAGCGCCGGCAGCGCCAACAGCAGGGACGCCAGGACCATCACCGAGCGCTGCTGGAAACGGCCGGTGAAACGGCTGACAAAAGGTGCGGTGATGGCCACCGCCAGGGTGGTCACGGTGATGCTCCAGCCCGCGTCCCTGATACTCACCTGAAAGCTCTGGGCGAGCTCCTGAAGAATGCCCTGGGTTGCATACAGGTTGAGAAAGGCCGCACAACCGCACAAAAACAGGGCGATGCGAGCACAATGCTGGCGCGGATTCATGAAACCTCTCGTTTTATGACGAAAGGCCTTTATAAAATACCCCGCGACCCCAAGACCAATACCGATTTACGACCGATCAATACCCAGGGAACAGGATGCTCGATCTACGCAAGTTGCGTTACTTTCTGACCGTCGCCGAGGAGCTGCACTTTGGCCGTGCCGCCCTGCGCCTGCACCTCGCGCAACCGCCGCTGACCCGGCAGATTTCGGCACTGGAAGCCGAACTGGGGTTTCGCCTGTTCGACCGCACCAGTCGCACCGTCTCCCTCACCGCCCAGGGCCGGCACTTTTTGCCTTACGCCCGGGCCGTGCTGGAACAGGTGGACCTGACCCAGGTCATGGCCAGCAAGCTGGCCAAGGGCAGCGCCGGGCAACTGGCCCTGGGCTACGCCAGCTCGATCGCCCTGTCGGACCTGTTCAGCCAGGCGATCCAGGCCTTCGCCCAGCGCTACCCGGACGTGCAACTGACCCTAGTCGAGGGCGCGTCGGTCAGCCAGTGGTCACAGATCGTCGACGGGCGAATCGATATCGGCATGAGCCGGATGCAGCCACCCAGCGAGCAGAGCGAAATCCAGGCCCTGTCCCTGGGGGACGAACCCCTGGTGGCGGCCATCTCCAGCGACAGCCCCCTGGCCGCCCAGGATCAGGTGACCCTGGCCGAGCTCAGCGAACACCCGTTGATCCTGTTTCCGGCGGACTACGGCTCGGGGCTCAACGAGGCGATCGAACAACTCTACCGGCGCAACGGCCTGCCCCTGCGACCGGGCCCCAGCGGCCGGCAGATCACCTCGATCATCGCCCTGGTCGCCGCCGGCCGGGGCATTGCCCTGGTGCCTCGCTGTACCCAGACCCTGGCCAAAAAAGGCGTGACCTACCGACCGCTGACGGACCCCGGCGCCACGGCGCAACTGCTGGTACTGACCCGCAAGCAAGGGCGCAGCCAACTGGTGGACGCCTTCATGGGGGTGCTCGACGAATTGCTCCAGGCACAACCGCAATCTGTGGGCGCTAGCGGCATGCCACCCGGGCCTCTGCCCCACCTCCAACGATGAGCAGATCGTTGCCATTGACGTCGCTGCCCACCAACTCTCTGCTGTAGGCATGCACGTGCAAAGGTCTGCTAGACACTTCGACAGTCTTGGCAACTGGCCAGCCGCTGATGCAGGCGTATATTGATAGTGTCGATCCAGGTAGTTGAGGCGATAAAAGGTCGCCAATGGTGGGACAAGCGAGAGTGCTGGGGGCGCTAGCGGATAACCCGAAACGCTGGAGGTGTCACATGAGGCAATATCAACGACTCTTTCTGATCGCAGGTCCCACCATGCGTCACTCGCCGGCGATGGAGCGGGCAATCGCCCTGGCCGACGCTACGGGCGCCGCGCTGCATATCGCAGTGTTCATCGAAGACTTCGACCTTATGCGGTTATTGAGCAACAGCGAACAACTTCGTGAGAGTTGCCGGCAGGAGAACCTGCAGTGGTTGACGGATGAGGCCGAACTCATGCGCAGGCAGGGCATCAACGTGACCACCGAAGTTGCAGTGACCCGTGACCCGCTGCAAGCAATCCTTGAGCATGTGGCTGAAATGCAGCCGGACCTGATTATCAAGGACGTACATCATGAATCAGCGCTCAAACGCGTATTCGTCACACCTTTGGATTGGCAGTTGCTGCGTCAATGTCCGACCCCCTTACATCTGGTCAGTGAAGTCAGGTGTCCGCTTCCTCGGATGATTGTGGCGGCGGTTGATCCATCGCATCCAGAGGGTCAGATCAGCGGAATCAACGACAGCATCATTCAGGCGGCGAACGAACTGGCGACGCAATGTGAGGCTGAATTGCACATGCTGTATGCCTATGAACTGACACACACACATTTCTCTGATGCGGGTGCCGGCGCCGTGACGATGCCAGGCTTCGGCGACGACGTGCGCCGGTCACTTGAAAAGTGCTTCATTGCCTTGGCGGAACGCCATGGCGTGCCACCTGAGCGGCAACACTTCATTGCAGGGCCGCCAACCAAAGCGATGGCCGAATTTGCCACTCATACTCGAGCAGATGTCTTCGTAATGGGAAATACCCATCACAAAGGGGTGGACAAGCTTATTGGCAGTACTACCGAGCATGTTCTGCATCAGGTGCCGTGCAGCGTTCTGGCCATCACGGGAGAAGCGGATCAATGAACGGAAAAACCGCCACTATCGCAGCCGGCTGTTAGTGCTGATGTGGTTTTTGACCCAAGCTGCGGACTTGCGCTGCCCCTTGGGGGGTCTGTGATAACGACGCTTCTGTGGGGTAAAGAAAATCACCAGAAAACCTTCCATTTTCATTTCCTCAGCGCGTACCGATCATTTGCGAGGACAGAAGTCCTGCGGCGTGCAATGAAGCCGAGCCGAGTGAACACAGCCATTTGCCCTCCTGAATCAGGGCAGCTGTCTCGGTGGAAAATGTGGAAAAGGTGGTCAGTCCGCCACAGAAGCCCGTGATGAAAGGAGGAATACCCTCTCCTGTTTTCATGCCATGGCAGCCACTGTCAGACTTTCAAGGTACAACGAGTTCGTATGAACTGGCTTAGTGAGTTTTGACACCTCAATCGAACGCTATGGTGGCGCCCAGATTCGAGGTGTATCTCTACCGAGCCCTGGTCTACGCGGCGCAAATCGCAAGGAAAAACCACGACATGAAGATTCACGACCTTTTTTCCGCCCCCAGCTTTCGTAGACGCAGACCCGTTTGCAGCCCTCTTTTCCTCATCGTCATGAATGTCTAATTCAATGCAGAAAACATGTGCATGAACATAAACAGCAAAGGTGACCGTCGACCGTTTTTCATATTCCTCATCTTTTTGCGCTTGGGACTGACCTCATTTGGCGGCCCCATCGCACACTTGGGGTATTTCCGCGATGAGTTCGTCACGCGCCGGCAATGGCTGACTGAGCGTAGCTATGCTGACCTGGTCGCACTTTGCCAGTTCTTGCCAGGCCCCGCGAGTAGTCAGGTTGGCATGGCGCTGGGACTCTCTCGTTCGGGCTACTCTGGGGCGCTGGCCGCCTGGGCAGGTTTCACGCTGCCCTCGGCCATCCTTCTGATCCTGTTTGCGTTAGGTATTTCCAATCATGGCGACATCATCGCGCCTGGCGTACTGCACGGCCTGAAAGTCGTGGCCGTTGCGGTGGTCGCTCAAGCCGTATGGGGAATGGCACGGAATCTATGCCCTGATGCGTTGCGTATCACGATCATGGCGATTACGACGTGTGTGGTGCTGTTGGTTCCGTCTGCATGGGGGCAGATCGGCTCAATTGTTGTCGCGGCTTTTGCCGGCTTGCTTTTATTCAAACCCGCTCACGCCGCCGAACATGATCCACTGCCTATAAAGGTCGGTTACCGAGCAGGTTTGTTCTGGTTATCACTGTTCTTCGCTTTGCTGGTCGGCTTACCGATAATGAGCCAGATGCTACTCAATCAGACGCTCTCCATGGTAGATGCGTTTTATCGCTCCGGGTCTCTGGTGTTTGGTGGTGGTCATGTGGTGTTGCCATTGTTGCAGGCCGAAGTAGTGCCTTCAGGCTGGGTCAGCAATGAAACCTTTCTTGCCGGGTATGGTGCAACGCAGGCTGTTCCTGGGCCGCTTTTGACCTTCTCGGCATTTCTAGGCGCTTCGATGAGCGTCGAACCCTCTGGCTGGGTCGGCGGGGTCATTTGTTTGCTAGCCATTTTTCTGCCGTCGTTTCTATTGATCGTTGGTACGTTACCGTTTTGGGAACAACTGCGGCGCAGCGTACATATCCAAGCAGCGTTGCTTGGGATCAATGCGGCGGTGGTTGGTTTGCTTCTAGCGGCGCTTTATCAGCCTGTGTGGACGAGCGCGATCCTTAAGCCACAGGACTTCGGTTTGGCATTGGTGTGCCTGGTCGCTCTGATGTTTTGGAAGCAACCGCCCTGGTTGGTGGTGATCGGTGGTGGTGTAGCCGGATGGTTGCTGAGTGCCATGCTTTGACAGTCTTTCAAACTCCGTAGGGCGTTCTCGTCCAGTTGGAATGCCCTTCTATAGCGTCCTTGCCATGGGCGGAGAGTTGGCCAGGTCGGTAATCGAGAAGCCGCGGGGAAAGCAACCGCTCTACGCGTTCCCGCTTGGCAAGCCTGATAGCGTGGGGAATGAAACGACGTTCCACCACATGAATGACTCAGCCTGGAAGCAGGCCAGGGTCAGGGCGGCGAGAAAGTGGCAGGAGAAGTTCCTGCGGCCGACGCATGATGGCTTTGTCAGAATCCGCATTCGCGACACCTTGGGGGGAAGGCTACGTGCCGCGGGCGTGACTTAGGAGGATCGAAAAGCACTGCTCGGCAGCAGAACTGGATCAGCTCATTGAGGCGGCAAACAACGTATCAGCAACTGACTCGCATACACCAGCGCTGACGATTTTGAAAAGGAGGGAGGCCTGAAGAAAATGGCCAGGGTCACTTGGAAAGTCACTATGGCAGAAACAACAAAACCGCTCGAAAGCGGCTAAGTCATTGAAAAATATGGTCGGGACGGAGTGATTCGAACACTCGACCCCTAGCACCCCATGCTTGGGCCTATAGATCAATAACTCATTGTTTTAAAAGAAAAAACCGCTAAACAACTGCTGACAAAAAACCATCATTTCTGTGCTTATGCAAACGAAAATACGCGGGCTCCAGCGTAGGTTTTGCGCACACCATCTACGGCGTTCTGCCGACCGTACACCACCCCTACCCCCTACAGTTCGTCGGCGCAAATCGCGCCCCGCTCAAGCCTATATTACTGTATGCACATACAGCATTGGATTCGAGGTAGTACCGTGCACACCGAAGACACCGACACAGCCGACGACTGGCTGGGCAAGCAAGTGATCTGGTCAGAAACCGTCAGGAAGTCCACAGACTTGCCAGCAGACCGAACAGCCATGATGCCGCGGTAAACCTCAGCGTTCTCAGGGAAGTAAAACGCTTCGGCTGACAGGTCGTCGCTCAGGGTGTCGATCAGCTCAGGGCGCTGCATCATCGCGCCAAGCAGGCCGTGTTCAGCCTCGATGCTGTAGGGATCACGCATTGTAATTGCCCTCCACAACCTTCACGAAGTTGCTCGGGGCGATCACCCGCGTCTTCAATCGTTTTCTTGAGCGGCCGCATAAGGCCTCCGAGTCAAATATGAACTTACAGTACATATTATGTCGGAACTGAAAGTACATGCAAGCGCATGCGACCATGAACCCATGGTTCAGATAGAAGAAATACGCAGGGCGTTCGTGCAACGCCTGAAAGAAGCTCTCGCAGCCAACAACATGGCTGAATGGGGGGCAGGTGCTCGCCTGGCAAAAATGGCCGAGGTAACTCCGAAGGCGGCGAGCAAATGGTTGAATGGTGAGTCAATGCCGGGAGGCGCAAAAATGCTTGCGCTGGCAAAGGCCCTTTCCGTCCGGGTTGAATGGCTTGAATACGGCCGCGGACCAATGCGCGAAGAGCCAAAGACCAACAAGCCTGAGATGCTTCGGGAGGAAGCTGCAACCTACCGCGCTTTCGACCTGGCCAGTGATCCATCATATACCGGCGTGAACCAGCACACTGCCCGGGCAGCGGCCGGCGATGGCGAAGAGAATTCACATGTCGAGATTCGCGGCGTCCTGGCGTTCAAATCCGAATGGCTTCGGCTCAACCGGCTCAACCCGAAAAACCTGGATGTGATCTATGCGAACGGATCCAGCATGGAGCCCACAATCAACAGTGGCGACGTGCTGCTAATCGACCGTTCCAGGATTGAGCCGAAGGATGGCCAGATTTTCGCGATGTACAGCGACGCCAAGGGCACGATCGTCAAGCGCTTGATCCAGTCTGATTTCGACGGCTGGCTCATTCGAAGCGACAACCCGGACAAGACGAAGTACGGCGACCAGACCTTGAGTGATGATGACATCAACGAGGTCCGCATCATCGGGCGCGTGGTTTGGCGCGGCGGGATGCTGTAAGAAGGACTCAATGTAGATGAGCGATGCCAGAGATAAGAACCGGAAAATGGATCGCTACCTCCTGCGCAATGTTTGGAGCGAGTCTCGACTCATAGACCAAATAATTTGGCGATTAGATGATTCATGAGCAGCGAAAACAAGGAGTTACAAATGCCGAATGAAGAAGCTAGCGAGGTTGTTATAACCTCTGGCTCCGAAAGAAAGCAAAAAATTGGGACAGTGCCGCTGCAGTTACTCGTGAGCTATCTTGAGCAGATGAGGCCGGGTAGATCTTGCGTTTTCTGTTCAGGAGGCGTCTACAATCCTGCCCCCTCGCCAGCTGGCAAAACGGCTGGCGTGATAGCTACACCATCCGCAAATATTGCTAAAGTAGGAGTGTGGTTCTTCATCGCTACCTGTAACCAGTGCGGCGATACGCGATTCTTTCATGCTCCTCAGACCTATGACGCTATTGCAGCAGAGCAAGGGTGGTCAGAGCTATGACTGCGCACACCTACTTCGACGCGGTAGAGTGCCAAGGCTACAGCTCATCAGATGATGTGGCTTATTTGGGCTTCTTCTCATACCTCGACAACACGGAAACTTCGGTGGTCGTCGGGGTGGATACCGAAGAAATTTTGGTGATGTACACTTCCTACATGCATAGGATTGCAATTGAAAATAGGAGGTCAAGTATGAAGGACTATCTGCATTACGACCTAGCGGACGTGCCCGTAATGATCGGCGCAGGATTTTTCATCAGCTCAATCTCTGGACTCTCCTGGACGCTTGTTTCCGATGCCCCGGCACCATCCGGACTAGGTATTGCAACGGCAGTTGCCGGCCTTGTTGTTGGGGCTATCGTTTCGGTTAAAGCGAGGGAGTCGCGATGACCCTATTTGAGGCTGCTGACATTTACTTTGCAAATCTTCAGCCCGCCAGCACTCTTGTTGGCGTGTTAGTAGGGGTCTTCTGTTTCATATGGTACAAGCTTGAATCCTCTAGAGTTTTTGAGTGCCTGGTAAGAGGGTTCGCATTTTCTACGCTGCCTAATGGCTTGGCGTTTGTGTTCTGTTCGGCCTACCCTGCCTATACTTCAAAGATTTCAGATTCTTCAGCGGCATTCCTTCTGGGTGGGCTGGCCCTTATGTTCATGCCATTCGCCGTGACTAGGATAGTGAACAAATATTTAGGGCAGTCCAGCCCAGCCGTAGACTGACCCAGTGTCTTGAGTGCCAATCATAAGCCCGCCGCCGAGCGGGCTTTTTT
The DNA here is from genome assembly GCF_003363755.1 of Pseudomonas protegens. Lineage (GTDB taxonomy): Bacteria > Pseudomonadota > Gammaproteobacteria > Pseudomonadales > Pseudomonadaceae > Aquipseudomonas > Aquipseudomonas danubii. The sequence continues at coordinate 5,810,705 of NZ_CP031396.1, read as the reverse complement.
GTGCCCGCGAGAAAAATATGTACTTTTGGTACTTGACCAATGTGAACCATTGGTACATATTTCACCCAGCGCCGCGACAAACACCGCCGCGCCAGGCCCTCAAAAGGCCCCGCTCTTTAGCTCCACCCCTTGCCGGATCACAACCGGCCCAGATTCAAAGGCAGCGATGAACCGGCCTCAACGGTTCAGAGGGTTGGCACGGACAGATCACACCCCGATGCGGAGAAAGCGCATCACTTGCGAAATCTACTCGGCGATGCGGCATGGATCCGGTTCAAGGTGACCGAAGAACTACAGGCAGTGATCAGTCGGTGCCGGGACGACATCGTCTCGCCTTACCTGATCCATCGCCGGCCAGACCGCAAGAAGCAGAAGCAGGCGCAGACGAAGGATCACTGGACGCAGGTCGAAGAACGATATTTGACGCGAGCCTTCAAAGAAGCCCGTGAGGCGGCGGGTTGCTACAAGGGATGGAAAGAGGAGGAAATGCCGGGCTTCCATGAAGTGCGGGCGCTGTCGCTGCACCTGTATCAGAAAGCCGGAAAGGACGGTCAGAAGATCGCCGGCCACGCGAGCGAGTCCATGACCAAAAACTACCAGAAAGACCACGCCGAAATTGTTTGGTCAGAAGCGATTCCAGACCTAAATATCAGCGAAATTACCGGTTAGTTTTGCGCAAGTTTTGCGCGGGTTTTGCGCAGGCACAAAAAAGCCGATCATAAGATCGGCTTAAGTGTCTGATTTTACTCAGGAATATGGTCGGGACGGAGTGATTCGAACACTCGACCCCTAGCACCCCATGCTAGTGCGCTACCGGACTGCGCTACGCCCCGACTAGGCGTGAAACCTGTTTCACTTCTCAGGAAACGTTGAGGAATATACCGCAAGCTTTTGAAAAATGGAAGTATTTAATACGATGAATTACTTCTTGAGCACCACAAGCACATCTTCAAGCTCAGAGATCATCTGACGGATCAGTTGCTTGTATTGGGTGGTGTCGTCTTTGGCCTCATCACCGGAAAGGCGCAAGCGCGCTCCACCGATGGTAAACCCCTGATCATAAAGCAACGCGCGGATCTGCCGGATCATCAACACGTCCTGGCGCTGATAATACCGGCGATTTCCGCGGCGTTTGACGGGGTTGAGTTGAGGAAACTCTTGCTCCCAATAACGCAGCACATGCGGTTTTACCGCACAGAGCTCGCTGACTTCACCAATGGTGAAGTAGCGCTTACCCGGGATGACCGGGAGCTCGTCGTTATGACTTGGTTCCAGCATAAGCCTCAACTCGGGCCTTCAACTTCTGCCCTGGACGAAAGGTGACCACACGGCGAGCCGTGATCGGGATTTCTTCACCCGTTTTCGGGTTGCGGCCAGGACGCTGGCGTTTATCCCGAAGGTCGAAGTTACCGAAACCGGACAATTTGACCTGTTCGTTATCTTCGAGAGCGTGCCTGATTTCTTCAAAGAAAAGCTCGACCAATTCCTTGGCCTCGCGTTTATTCAGGCCTAGCTCTTCGTAGAGACGTTCGGCCATTTCAGCTTTCGTCAGAGCCCCCATACGTCACTTCCTTAACGTGGCGTTCAACCTTTGTTCGAGCGAGGTGAGGATGTTTTGTGTCGTGGAGTTCACCTCATCGTCATTAAGAGTGCGCGATGGATGCTGCCAGGTCAAGCCGACGGCAAGGCTTTTTCTATGCGGATCAATGCCTTTACCCTGATAGACGTCAAAGAGCCTGAGGTCTGTCAGCCATTCGCCTGCATTTTCACGAATTACGTCCAGTACCGCGCTCGCCGCCACGTCACGATCCGCCAGCAATGCCAGGTCACGGCGTACTTCTGGGAAACGCGAAAGCTCGTGGAACTTCGGAAGACGACCTTGAGCCACCTCGCCCAGAACCAGCTCAAACACGTAAACCGGACGATCCAGGCCGAGGTTTTTTGCCAGTTCCGGGTGAATAGCCCCCAGATAACCGACCTCACGACCATCACGCTCGATACGTGCGGTCTGACCAGGATGCAGCGCAGGATGCTTGCCCGGAGCAAAAGTGAATTCATCCAGTGCGCCAGCAAGGCCCAACACTGCCTCGACATCCGCCTTGACGTCAAAGAAGTCGACACCGTCTCGACCTTGCGCCCAACCTTCAGGCAAGCGACTGCCGCAAACGACGCCGGCCAACATTGGCTGCTGCTTCAAGCCTTCCAGTTGACCGATAAAGCGCAAGCCGCTTTCAAACATGCGGACGCGATCTTGCTGACGGTTCAGGTTGTGCTGAAGTGCCTTGACCAGGCCAGGCCACAAAGAAGCGCGCATGGCCGCCATGTCAGCCGAAATCGGGTTGGCCAATAGCAGCGGTTCAACACCTGGATTGAACTGCTCAAACAATTTCGGATCGATGAAGCTGTAAGTGATTGCTTCCTGATAACCACGGGCTACCAGCAGACGCCGCAGGGCAGGCAGATCACCTTGCGCTTCCGCCTTAGCCTGAGGAGCCAGACGAGCCTGCGGATAACGAACCGGCAAACGGTTGTAGCCGTAGAGACGCGCCAACTCTTCGATCAAGTCGACTTCAAGGCTGATATCGAAACGGTGGCTTGGCACTTCAACGCGCCACTGGTCTGCACCATCAGCAGTGACTGTCAGGCCCAACGCCGTGAGCAGACGCTCGACCTCGGGACCGTCGATTTGCATGCCCAGCATCTGGGTGATGCGCTCAGCGCGCAGCGTCACAGGTGCAACAGATGGCAAGTGCTGCTCGCTGACAGCTTCGATGATCGGACCAGCTTCGCCGCCAGTGATCTCCAGCAACAAGCCAGTTGCACGCTCCATGGCCTCGCGAGCCAACTGCCAGTCCACACCACGCTCATAGCGATGAGAAGCATCGGTATGCAGGCCATAGGAACGGGCTTTGCCAGCAACCGAAATCTGGTCGAAGAAAGCGCTTTCCAAAAACACATCGCGGGTGTTTGCGGTAACGCCACTGTGCTCACCGCCCATAACGCCAGCGATTGCCAGAGCACGGGTGTGGTCAGCAATCACCAGGGTATCGCTACGCAGGGTAACTTCCTGGCCGTCGAGCAGCACCAGTTTCTCGCCCTCTTCGGCCATGCGCACCCGAATGCCGCCGTTGATTTCGGCGAGATCGAAAGCATGCAGCGGTTGGCCCAATTCGAGCATCACATAGTTGGTGATATCCACCGCCGCATCGATACTGCGCATGTCGGCGCGACGCAAGCGTTCAACCATCCACAGAGGGGTCGGCTTGGACAAATCGACATTGCGAATAACCCGACCCAGATAGCGCGGGCAGGCCGTCGGAGCAAGCACTTCCACAGGGCGTACTTCGTCGTGCACTGCGGCAACCACTTTCACTTCAGGGCGCTGCACTTTAGCGGCATAGAGCGCACCGACCTCACGGGCCAGACCAGCAAGCGACAGGCAGTCACCACGGTTTGGAGTCAGATCGACCTCAATACTGGCATCGTCCAGGTTCAGATAGACGCGAACGTCCTCCCCCACCGGAGCATCGGCCGGCAGCTCCATCAGACCATCGCTGCCTTCGCCAATCTGCAGTTCGGCTTGGGAACACAGCATGCCGTTGGATTCAACGCCACGCAGCTTGGCTTTCTTGATCTTGAAATCGTCCGGCAGCTCGGCGCCAATCATCGCGAATGGGATCTTCAAGCCTGGACGCACGTTGGGTGCGCCGCAGACCACCTGGAAGGTTTCCGCGCCATTGCTGACCTGGCACACACGCAGCTTGTCGGCATCCGGGTGCTGCTCGGTGCTCAGCACCTCGCCCACCACTACACCACTGAAATCACCGGCGGCTGGCGTTACGCTATCAACCTCAAGACCGGCCATCGACAGACGAGCAACCAACTCGTCGCGACTTACTTGCGGGCTAACCCAGCCACGCAACCATTGTTCACTGAATTTCATCCTGCTCTCCTAATAGATTCGTTACGGACGCGCGACTAGCGAAATTGCGCAAGGAACCGCAAGTCGTTGTCGAAGAACAGGCGCAAGTCATTGACACCGTAACGCAGCATGGCCAGACGCTCGGCGCCCATGCCGAAGGCAAAGCCCTGGAACTCTTCCGGGTCGATCCCGGACATACGCAGCACGTTCGGGTGAACCATGCCGCAACCCATCACCTCCAGCCAGCCAGTCTGCTTGCAGACACGGCAGCCTTTACCGCTGCACATCACGCATTCCATATCAACTTCAGCGGAAGGCTCGGTGAACGGGAAGTAGGAAGGACGGAAACGTACGGCCAGCTCTTTTTCAAAGAACACCCGCAGGAACTCTTCAATGGTGCCTTTCAGGTCGGCAAAATTGATGTCGCGATCCACCAGCAGGCCTTCGACCTGATGGAACATCGGCGAGTGAGTGATATCGGAGTCGCTACGATACACACGGCCTGGGCAGACGATGCGAATCGGCGGCTGCTGCGATTCCATGGTGCGGACCTGTACCGGCGAGGTGTGGGTGCGCAACAACATGTTCGCATTGAAATAGAAGGTGTCATGCATCGACCGGGCCGGGTGATGGCCAGGGATGTTGAGCGCCTCGAAGTTGTGATAGTCGTCTTCAACCTCAGGGCCTTCGGCGATGCCGTAGCCAATGTGGGTAAAGAATTGCTCGATACGTTCCAGGGTCCGCGTAATCGGGTGCAGACCGCCAGAGGTCTGGCCACGGCCCGGCAGGGTTACGTCAATGCATTCGGCGGCGAGCTTGGCGCTGAGTTCCGCCTCCTCGAAAGCGGCTTTGCGCGCATTGAGAACCTCTGTCACACGCTCCTTGGCCACGTTGATCAGCGCACCGACTTGCGGGCGCTCTTCGGCAGGGAGATTGCCCAGGGTCTTCATCACCTGAGTCAGCTCGCCCTTCTTGCCAAGGAAGTGAACCCGGATCTGCTCCAGGGCATTGATGTCTTCAGCGTGTTGCACGGCCTCAAGTGCTTGAGAAACCAGCGCATCCAGGTTTTCCATGTACAGACTCCAGATACAAAATAGGGGAAGAGCTTGAAGGCTCTTCCCCTATTTATGACGTTTAACACCAGAGCCCACGAAAGGTGAGCCCGGATGACTGTCGGGGGTACTTAAGCCAAGGTGGCTTTAGCTTTCTCGACAATCGCAGCAAACGCCGCTTTTTCGTTCACTGCCAGATCAGCCAGAACCTTACGGTCGATCTCGATGGACGCCTTTTTCAGGCCAGCGATCAAACGGCTGTAAGACAGACCGTTGGTACGAGCACCAGCGTTGATACGAGCGATCCACAGAGCGCGGAACTGACGTTTTTTCTGACGACGGTCACGGTAGGCGTATTGGCCTGCCTTGATTACCGCTTGCTTGGCAACACGGAATACGCGCGAGCGTGCGCCGTAGTAGCCTTTAGCAAGTTTCAGAATTTTTTTGTGACGTTTACGGGCAATGACGCCACGCTTTACACGAGCCATGAGTTACTTCCTCTATTCTTGATCCAAAAATTAACGAAGGCGCAGCATGCGCTCGACTTTTGCCACGTCAGACGGATGCAGCAAGCTGCTACCGCGCAGTTGACGCTTACGCTTGGTCGACATTTTGGTCAGGATGTGGCTCTTGAAAGCGTGCTTGTGCTTGATACCGTTAGCAGTTTTCAGAAACCGCTTAGCAGCACCACTTTTGGTTTTCATCTTTGGCATGTTCGGATACTCCGCATTCAGTTGATAAACATAATCAGAAGGCCTGCCGTGCCCTGTTGATTACTTCTTCTTTTTCGGGGCGATGACCATGATCAGCTGGCGTCCTTCCATCTTAGGATGCTGTTCGACCGAACCGTACTCTTGCAGATCAGCTTCAACCCGCTTGAGGAGTTCCATCCCCAGCTCCTGGTGGGCCATCTCACGGCCGCGGAATCGCAAGGATACCTTGGCCCTGTCCCCGTCACTCAGGAAACGTACCAGGTTGCGCAGTTTTACCTGGTAATCCCCTTCCTCCGTCCCTGGACGAAACTTGATTTCTTTAACCTGAATCTGCTTCTGGTTCTTCTTCGCAGCAGCAATCTGCTTCTTCTTTTCGAAGATCGATTTGCCGTAATCCATCACCCGGCAAACAGGTGGGACTGCGTCGGCGGAAATCTCCACCAAATCCAGCTTGGCTTCTTCAGCTATACGAAGCGCTTCATCAATCGAGACGATGCCAATCTGCTCGCCGTCAGCGCCAATTAACCGAACCTCGCGTGCCGAGATATTCTCGTTGATCGGGGCTTTCGGTGCAGCTCGTTTATCTTGTCTCATATCACGCTTAATAATAATTACTCCGAATCTTGGCGACCACGCCGGGAAACCGCTTGTGCGAGGAACGCCGAGAATTGGTCCACAGGCATCGAGCCCAGGTCTTCACCTTCACGGGTACGCACAGCGACAGTCTGCATCTCGACCTCCCGATCTCCAATAACCAAGAGATAGGGAACCTTGAGCAAAGTATGCTCGCGGATTTTAAAGCCGATCTTTTCATTTCTCAAGTCGGACTTGGCACGAAATCCGCTTTGATTGAGTGTTTTTTCTACTTCAAGGGCAAATTCTGCCTGTTTATCAGTGATATTCATCACCACGGCCTGAGTCGGAGCCAGCCACGCAGGGAACGCGCCCTCGTAATGCTCGATCAGAATCCCGACAAAACGCTCGAAGGAGCCGAGAATCGCCCGGTGTAGCATCACCGGATGCTTACGGCTGTTGTCTTCGGATACGTATTCAGCACCCAGGCGGATCGGCAGGTTGAAATCCAACTGCAAGGTACCACACTGCCATACACGCCCCAGGCAGTCTTTCAACGAGAACTCGATCTTCGGACCATAGAACGCGCCCTCGCCCGGCTGCAGATCATACGGCAACCCGGCACTATCCAAAGCCGCAGCTAACGCATTTTCCGCACGATCCCACAACTCATCGGAACCCACGCGCTTTTCAGGACGAGTGGAAAGTTTCATCTCGATGTCCTTGAAGCCGAAGTCGGCATAGACATCCATAGTCAGCTTGATGAACGCAGCGGACTCGGCCTGCATCTGATCTTCAGTACAGAAGATGTGAGCATCGTCCTGGGTAAAACCGCGCACACGCATGATGCCGTGCAACGCTCCCGAAGGCTCGTTACGGTGGCAAGCACCGAATTCGGCCAAGCGCATCGGCAGCTCGCGGTAGCTCTTCAGGCCCTGATTGAACACCTGCACGTGGCACGGGCAGTTCATGGGTTTGATCGCGTAGTCGCGGCTTTCCGATTCGGTGGTGAACATGTTCTCGGAATAGTTGGCCCAGTGCCCGGACTTTTCCCAAAGGCTGCGATCGACCACTTGCGGAGTCTTGATCTCCAGATAGCCGTTTTCACGCTGCACCTTGCGCATGTACTGCTCGAGCACCTGGTACAAAGTCCAACCATTGGGGTGCCAGAACACCATGCCCGGCGCTTCTTCCTGGGTATGGAACAGCCCCAAACGCTTGCCAATCTTACGATGGTCGCGCTTTTCGGCCTCTTCGATACGCTGGATATAGGCAGCGAGCTGCTTCTTATCCGCCCACGCAGTACCGTAAACCCGCTGCAATTGCTCGTTTTTGGCGTCGCCGCGCCAGTAGGCACCAGACAACTTGGTCAATTTGAACGACTTCAGGAAGCGCGTGTTAGGCACGTGCGGACCGCGGCACATGTCGACATATTCTTCGTGATAGTAGAGGCCCATTGCCTGTTCATTCGGCATGTCCTCCACCAGGCGCAACTTGTAGTCCTCGCCACGAGACTTGAACACTTCAATCACTTCGGCTCGCGGGGTGACCTTCTTGATCACGTCGTAGTCTTTCTCGATCAGCTGCTGCATGCGCTGTTCGATAGCCGCCATGTCTTCGGGCGTGAAGGGACGCTCGTAGGCGATGTCGTAATAGAAGCCTTCATCAATGACCGGGCCGATGACCATCTTGGCGGTCGGATACAACTGCTTGACCGCATGCCCTACCAAGTGAGCGCAAGAGTGGCGAATGATCTCAAGCCCCTCTTCGTCCTTTGGCGTGATGATTTGCAGGGTTGCGTCGCTGTCGATCACATCGCAGGCGTCGACCAGCTTGCCATTGACCTTGCCGGCCAAGGTGGCCTTGGCCAAACCGGCACCGATGGATGCGGCGACCTCAGCTACGGAAACCGGGTGATCGAATGAACGTTGACTGCCGTCGGGAAGAGTAATGGTGGGCATGGCGCCTCCTCTCCTAGTGGTGACCCCTACCAAAGGTCACGTGGGTTGGGATGAGCCAGTACGCGATTCAGTCCGGCCGTTCTGTAACAAACGCCTGCCTCACAGTGGCAAGAGCCTTGCGGCCAACCGGGAAACCGAACCAGAGTGACTGGGGTTCAAATCAAAATTAATGAGGCATAGACCGCGAGGGAGAAGTGCAACACCCAAAGCTTGAAAACACCCAAGCCGGGCATGCTAGCACAGATAAATCGCAAGCACCGCGCAGCAAGTTTCCCAAAAGATACTTTCCGGTCTTTTATTGAAGAAAGTGAACTTGCGATGTACGCCGAACCTCAAATACCAAGAGAATCGTCGTCCTTGCTATCGACCTCAGGAGAACTCGACTCATGCGCCTTACCCAATTGCTTACCCTTGCCGCCCCACTCGCCCTGCTCCTGCCCTTGAGCGCACAGGCTGCATGGCCTGCCGGAGCTCGTGCCGACTATATGAAGGATTGCACTGCAGCAGCCAGCCAAAGCATCGACGCCAAAAGCGCCGAGAAACATTGCGCCTGCGGTGCAGACAAGCTGAATGAAAAATTCACCACCGATGAAATCAAGGAGCTGATGAGTAAATCCAAGCAACCTAGTGCAGAACTGAGAACCCGAGCCCTGGACGCCATCGCTGCTTGCCGAGTGGTCAAATAACCAACCACCGCTCGAAACAGGCTGTACCAAGGCATGTCAGCAGGCCTAAAACGCGGTTTTTTTCACAATTTACGCAGCTTTTACGGGTTTTTTTATCACCGTTTGTTTTCCGCGAAAGCCCCTTAAACCGGGGCCTACAGGCAAATCGAACGGCAAAATACACGGACACACCGGGCAAAGAGCACCTACAGGGGGCTCCCAAGCCGAACATTTCGACTATGATAGCTCGGTGTGCCCAGTTGGCCTGAGCAGCACAGCACTACTGAAAATATATGTTTCTTGGAGATACACCATGTCTAATCGCCAAACCGGCACCGTAAAATGGTTCAACGATGAAAAAGGCTTCGGCTTCATCACTCCTCAAGGTGGCGGTGACGACCTGTTCGTACACTTCAAAGCTATTGAAAGCGACGGTTTCAAAAGCCTGAAAGAAGGCCAAACCGTTTCCTTCGTGGCTGAGAAAGGCCAAAAGGGTATGCAAGCTGCACAAGTTCGCCCTGAGTAAGTTTTCAGCGAGCTAAAAAAACCCCGTCCATGTGACGGGGTTTTTTATGCGCGGGCAAAAAGCCTAACCCTCAACCACAGTTGACCCGAGTAACCACCAGGCCGGCATCGGTATTGAGGTTCAGGCGGTCGGAGCGGTACTCCAGAGTAATCATGTCATTAGGCTTGAGGAAACGCGCATATTGCGCTCCTGCGCGAGTACGGGCCTGCTCCAGCAGTTCGGGAGAAGCCTTCTTGCCGACGGCAAATTCGGCAGCTGTTGCTTCACAACGCGTGTGCCCGGATTCAGAGGCCACAGGTTCCTTTGTCGACCCGGTGGTGCTGCATCCACTGAGGACAACAGCGGCCAACAAGGTTCCGAATGAAGCGAGCTTCCAAGGCATGAAGCCTCCTTTTCAAAATTAAGCAGAGATCGTGCGACAGCCGATTTGGCTTTTGGTTTCAAAACAAAATGGCCTTTTGCCCTATGTCACGGACAGCGAGTAAGTCTGCCTCAGGCATCGCGACACTTTCACAGGACAATCGTCACTGAATATGAACAGTACTCAATAGATATCGATGTAGTCGAACGCCGGTTTCGGCCAGTTCTGCTTGAGTGCATTGAAGATCTGCATTACCCAAACCTCATCACTGGCAGCCACGTTACCGACATAGCCGGATCCGGCGGCCCAGGTTTCCAGGCGAAACAACAAACCCTCGATGTCGACACCTCCCACCACTCCCGAAGAGATGTAGGCAATCCCGGTCCTGGTGACACGCAACTGGGTATGCACGTTGTCACTGGCCGAAGCCAGAAGCTGGCGCACCGCCTCCAGGGTCAGGGCATCAGGCTGATTCAAATCGATTTGCACAGAAGCTTCCTTGAGCGCAGGAAAAGCGCCAGTGTCGCATAGCCCCCGCTTGATGCCTAAGTCGGAGTGCCAAACGCCCGGCAACATGGTTAACTCTGCGACGCAGCAAACACCCGCCCAGGCCCGGCCCTGGCGCCCGCCTTATCCGAATTCGTGAGACTTTCATGGCCACCGTGAGTATCGACGCCGACATCAAAGCCAAATGGCCCCAGGGCCAGTGCTCCTACAGCCCAGGGAGCCCGGAAGAATTGGCGATCATTGGCATAGACCTACTGGTCAAGGAGCTGGGAACCCAATCCGCCTGGGCGTTCATTGAGCAGGTTTTCGAGAAGTACCCTGCTGATCACCCAGGCGCACAGGACCCGGAACGGGAATAGAACCCCGCAGGCAGGAGCCTGCGGGGGCGCTGCTTACTTGAGGCGAGCCAGACGCTCGGTGAGCAAGTCGAAAAAGCCCTGAGCATCACCGTTCTCAACCCAGAACACGTTCTTTTCCTGCTTCAGGCCGTCGTACCAGTCGACGATGGTCTGGCCGAACGTCGGCCCTTCACGACTGTCGACAACCATGTTGGCCTGACGCCCGCTGAACAGCTCAGGCTTGAGCAGATAGGCGATCACCGTCGCATCATGCACCGGGCCGCCGGGAATACCGTAGTGCTCCATGTCGCCCTTGACGTACTCATTGAGGATATCCCCAACCACCTTGCTGGCATTGTTGTTCAAGGCGGCGATCTTCTGCAGTCGCGCCTCGCTGGTCAGCACCTTGTGGGTGACATCCAGTGGCAGGTAGGTCAGCTTGACGCCACTCTTGAGCACCACTTCGGCCGCTTGAGGATCGGCGAACAGGTTGAACTCTGCCACCGGGGTGATATTGCCGCCATTGAAGTGCGCGCCCCCCATGACCACCACTTCCTTGATGCCCTGGGTAATATCCGGCGCCTGGATCAATGCCAGTGCCAGGTTGGTTTGCGGCCCCAACATGGCAATGGTGATGCTGTGGGGCTTGGCCGCCCGCAACGTATCGATCAGATAGTTGACCGCATTGCCCTTGGCCAGCGGCGCTTTGGGCTCATGCACAGTCACCCCGGAAATGCCTTCCTTGCCGTGAATATTCTCGGCATAGATCGGCGTGCGCAGCAGCGGTTTTGGCGCCCCGGCGTAGACCGGTACTTCATCGCGACCAGCCCACTCACGGGCCAGGCGCGCATTGCGCGAGGTCTTGTCCAGGCGTACGTTGCCCGCCACCGTGGTCAAGGCACGAATATGCAGCTCCTCGGGCGATGCCAGGGCGAACAACAGAGCCACCACATCGTCGGCCCCCGGGTCGGTGTCGATGATCAGATCGATTTTTTCCGCCGCCTGAGCGCCGGTAGCAGTGAGTAGAGACAAGAGCAGCAGACTCCGGAACCAGTGTTGAAACAGCAGAGCATAGCGGTGCATGGCGCACTCCTTGTGCAAGGTAAGGAAAAGCCGGACAGCGGCCTAGAAGGTCACCCCGGCAACCAGGGCGATGTTGCAATACGGCTGGCACTCTCCCGTGCGAATCACTGCACGAGCCTGGCGACTGAGCACCTTGAAATCTTCGTGACTCATCAGTCTGCGCGCCCCGAGCTCGCCACTGAGGTTAAGCACGTCCAGCCCCAGTAAAGGCTGCGGCCGCTTGAGCAGAATTTCCTCGGCCAGCACGTGACTCTCCACCTGCATCTCGCTGAGCAGCACCTTGAGCGTGCCGAGAAAATCGGGCACGCCGTGGGTCAGGGCCAGATCGATCAATTCGACGCCAGGAGGCACCGGCAGACCGGCATCACCGATCACCACAATGTCGCCGTGGCCCAAAGAGGCAATCAAGCGTGACAGGGCAATATTGAGCAAAGGTGTCTTTTTCATGAAGGGACAAAGGCCTGTACGTCGGACAGTGTGGGAATGGAAGGTTGTGCACCGGCGCGCGTCACCGAAAGCGCCGCAGCGACCTGACCAAAGCGGATCGCCTCGGCCTCACTCTTGCCGGCAGCCAGGGCGGCGGCAAAACCACCGACGAAGGTATCCCCCGCGGCCGTGGTGTCGATGGCCTTGACCTTGGGCGTCGGAAAATGCTCGAAACTGCGGCCATTGGCAAACAGCGAACCTTGTGCCCCCAGGGTGATGATGACCTTGCCGGCACCGGCGGCGATCAAACGACCGGCCGCAGCTTCGGCGCTCTCCAGCGAGTCCACCGCCACGCCACTGAGGGCGGACGCCTCGCTTTCATTGGGAATCAGGTAGTCGATCGAGCCGTACCACTGCTCCGGCAGCGGGCCGCTGGCCGGCGCCGGATTGAGAATCACCATCTTGCCCAGCTCACGCCCGCGCTTGAGGGTGTACCCCACCGTTGCCAGGGGCACTTCCAACTGACAGATGATCACGTCGGCCTCCTGCAACACCCGATCAAACCCGGCAACCTTCTCGGGGCTGAGCAGGCCGTTGCCACCGGCGACGATGACAATTGCATTCTGGCTACTGTCATCCACCACGATCAGGGCTACGCCGCTTGAGCCCTCTACCACGCTCACCGCCTGGCAATCGATCTGCTCGGCGAGCAAGGCACTGCGCAATTGCTCGCCATAGGCATCATCGCCAACACAGCCGACCATCGACACCTGCGCCCCCAGCCTCGCGGCCGCCACTGCCTGATTGGCTCCCTTGCCACCGGACACCGTCGCAAAGGATTTGCCAATCAGCGTCTCGCCTCCTCGCGGCAAGCGCTCGGCCCGGGTCACCAGATCCATATTGAGGCTTCCCACTACCACTACTTTTGCTGGCATACATCGATACTCAATCATTTGGATTCAGCGGTACTCGGCAAATGCGCTACTGAGCGGCGCTGTCGATTCCCGCAAGACAATATTCGGCGTAACGATGCGCTGGTCGACCGGCAACTCCCGCGCAGCGATCCGGCGCAGCAGCAACTCTGCCGCGGTCTCCCCCAGTTGCAGGATCGACTGACCCACCGTGGTCAGCGCCGGGTAGACATAACGGCTCATGAGAATGTCGTCGAAGCCGATCACCGAGAGCTCACTGGGTACACGGATATTGCGCTCCGCCGCGGCCCGCAACACACCGATGCCCATCATGTCGTTAGCGGCGAAAATGGCGCTTGGCGGGCGCCTCTCAAGCAACTGCGCCGCAGCCCGATAACCACCAGTGCTGCTGAAGTCACTTTCCAGGATGCGCCCTGCTGGCACCTCGACACCGGCTTCCTGCAACGCCTGGCGAAACCCCGCCAGACGCATCTGCGCCACGCTGGTGTTGGCCGGCCCGCCGATACAGGCGATGTCCCGGTGCCCCAGCTCCAGAAGGTGCCGGGTCGCCAGGTAGGCACCGTAATGGTGGTCGATACGCACCAGATCGGCGTCCACCCCTTCCAGCCCACGGTCGACAATCACCATCGGCGTGCGCACCCCGGCCAGGCCCTGGGCCAGACCACTGTCGCCACCAGCGGATGTCACAATCAGCCCGTCGATGCGCTTTTCCAGAAGCACACGCAGATAGTTGCGCTGCTTGTCCGGGTTATCGTCGGAGTTGCAGAGGATCACGCAGTAACCGTTGCGTTCGCAGTAGTCCTCAATCCCTCGTGCCAGTTCGGCGAAGTAGGGGTTGAGACTGTTGGGCACCAGTAGGCCGATGGTCGCGGTGGTCTTAGCCTTGAGTGAACGAGCCACCGCACTGGGTACATAGTCGAGGCGCTTGATCGCCGCCTCGACCTTGACCCGCACCTCTTCACTGACCGGCCGCGTCTTGTTCAGTACATGGGACACCGTGGTGTAGGAAATCCCCGCCAGCGCTGCCACATCCTTGATTGTTGCCATGAATCAAACCCGCCGATTGGCGCGCTGGCTGCGATAGGTGTCCAGCACCACGGCAATCACAATGACCGCGCCGGTGATGATGCGCTTGGTCGGTTCTGATGCGCCGATTTGCGCCAGGCCTGCAGCCAGCACGGAAATAATCAAGACGCCGAAGAAGGTACTGATCACCGAACCGCGTCCGCCCATCAGGCTGGTGCCGCCAATCACCACCGCAGCGATGACCTGCAACTCCAGACCGGAGCCCGCATTCGGGTCTGCCGCTTCCAGGCGAGAAATTTGAAACAGCGCTGCAATGCCCGCCAACAACCCCATCAGGCTGAACACCAGGATCTTGTAGGGTTTGGGATTGATCCCCGCCAGACGCACCGCCTCTTCGTTGGTACCGATGCCGATCAGGTAGCGGCCGAACACGGTGCGCGTCAGCACCGCCTGGGCCAGGAAGATAATCAGCAGGGCAATGATAAACGACGGCGAAATGCCAAAGGCAATCGGATTCGACAACCAGGCGAAGGCATCACCGATATAGGCCGTGCGCGAGCCGGTCATCTGATAGGCAACGCCCCGGGCCATTTCCAGCACCCCCAGGGACACAATGAACGACGGGATACGCCAGGCCACAGTGATCGAGCCGGTGATGGTTCCCGCCAGCGCTGCACAGGCCATGCCCAGCAATGCCGCAGGTACCACGCTCCAGCCCCAGCCGAGAATCGCCACGCTGACTGTCGAGGCCGCCAGGGCCAGCACCGACCCCACGGACAGATCGATGCCACCGATGATCAGGACGAAGGTCATACCCACCGCCAGCACCATCAGGTCGGGAATCTGGTTGGCCAGGGTGCTGAAGGTGTCATAGGAAAGGAAGTGGCTGCTGAGCAGGGAGAACAGGACGATCATCCCCAACAACGCCCCCGCCAGACCCAGGTAGGTGCCGAGGCCGTAGTAATGGCCGCCTCGCTTGCCGCTTGCAGGTGCAGTTTTCATGATGCATTCCTAGGCGTCGCTTCGCTGAGCAACGCATCTCGTTTTTGATAGCCGGCAAAGGCGGCGGCAAGCAATTCGTCCTGGGTCCAGCTGTCACGCTCGAAGGTGTCGATCAGACGCCCGGCGGAGAGCACGCCGATGCGATCACAGATCAACATCAACTCGCGCAAGTCGCTGGACACCACCACCAGGGCCTTGCCCTGGCGGGTCAACTCTCCCAGCAAGCCATAGATATCGAACTTGGCGCCGACATCGATACCGCGAGTGGGCTCGTCGAACAGCAACACCGAGCAGTCGCGCTCCAGCCAACGGCCGATCACCACTTTCTGCTGGTTGCCGCCGGACAATTCGGACACCAATTGCGCCGGACTGGAACTGCGAATGCGCATGGCATCGATCTGCCGCCGGGCCAGTTGCTCTTCGTCCTGGCCATTGACCAGGCCGCCACTGGAAATAGCCGGCATGTTGCCCAGGGCGATATTGGCGCTGATGGACTGGGTCAGCAGCAGCCCTTCGCCCTTGCGATCCTCAGTGATCAACGCAATGCCGTTGGCCACCGCATCCACCGGGGAGCGAATGGTCACCGGACGGGCCGGCGTGCCCAGGGCAATGCTGCCGCTGTCGGCGACGTCGGCACCAAAGATCAGCCGCAGCAACTCGGTACGCCCTGCCCCGATCAGGCCGGAGATACCGAAGATCTCGCCACTGCGCACCTCGAAGGACACATCACAAACCTTGTCCGAGCGACTGAGGTTGCTGACCGTCAGCGCCGGCGCACCGATCTTGCGCTCGCCCAGGTCAATGTGTTCGCCCAGCTCGCGCCCCACCATCAGGTTCACCAACTGTTCGCTGTTGTAGTTGGCCATGGGCTCGACACACACCAGGCAACCGTCACGCAACACAGCAATGCGCTGAGCCACCCGTGCCAACTCTTCCAGGCGATGAGAGATATAGATGATGGACACGCCCCGAGCCTGCAGGCGAGTGATCTGCTCGAAGAGCATCTCCACCTCACGGGAAGTGAGCATGGCCGTCGGCTCATCGAGAATCAGCACATGACAGTCGCCGATCAGGTTGCGGGCGATCTCCACCATCTGCTGGTGACCGATGCCCAATTCACCCACCAGCGTGTCGGGATCGATAGCGTCCAGGCCGACCTGGGCCATGGCCTCGATCGCCGCCTTGCGCAATTGCTTGCGGCTGATCCAGCCACCACTGCTGGGCAGGTTGTCGAGAAACAGGTTCTCGGCCACCGACAGGGTCGGCAGCAGGTTGAGCTCCTGCATGACCATGCGAACCCCCGCCTCTTCCGCCTG
The DNA here is from genome assembly GCF_003363755.1 of Pseudomonas protegens. GTDB lineage: Bacteria > Pseudomonadota > Gammaproteobacteria > Pseudomonadales > Pseudomonadaceae > Aquipseudomonas > Aquipseudomonas danubii. The sequence continues at coordinate 5,794,302 of NZ_CP031396.1, read as the reverse complement.
GGTCCGGCTACCGGGACGATAGTCCTGGCCATTGAACTGCATGTGGCCGGTGGTGGGGCTGACCAGACCACCGATGATCTTCGACAAGGTGCTCTTGCCGGCGCCGTTCTCACCGGTCAGGGCCAGCACCTCCCCGCGCATCAGAGTCAGATCGATGCCGGTCAATACCGGTTGTGCATAGGTCTTGCCGATACCGCTGACCGAGAGGACAGCGTTCGCAGCGGAAACTGACATAAGAAACTCTCCATGCGCTCGCCCGAACGGGCGAGCGCCGTTGTGCCGCCGGAAGGACTACTTGGTGACCAGCTCAACTGGAGTTTCGATCACGCCGTTGGCACCGCTGTCGACTTTCTCGCCCTTGAGGATCTTCAGCGCGGTCTCGATGCCGAACACCGCCTGCTTGGCAGCGAACTGGTCGGCAGTGGCCAGGACCCGGCCATCCTTGAGCATGGGTTTGATGGCGTTGATATTGTCGTAGCCCACTACCTGGACCTTGCCTGCCTTACCGGCGGCCCGCACGGCGGAAACCGCCCCCACTGCCATGCTGTCGTTACCGGCCAGCAATGCCTTGAGATTCGGGTACTCGCTGAGCATCGCCGAGGCCACACGGTTGCCTGCGTCGATTTCCCAGTCGCCGGATTGCAGCGAGACCACCTTGATCTGCGCGGCGTCCATCGCGTCCTTGAAGCCAGCGGTGCGCTGCTGTGCGTTAGTGGTGGTGGAGACCCCTTCGATGATCCCCACTTCGTCGCCGGCCTTCAGTTGCTTGGCCAGGTACTCACCCACCAGGCGAGCCCCCTTGCGGTTGTCCGGCCCCACGAAAGGTACGCTGATGTTCTTGCTTTTCAGCACACCGGGATCGAGTTGGTTGTCGATATTGATCACGGTGATCCCGGCATCCACCGCCTTCTTGATCACTGGCACCATGGCCTTGGAGTCGGCGGGTGCAATCACCAGGGCATTGACCTTGGAGACGATCATCTGCTCGACGATGCGGATCTGGTTGGCGGTATCGGTTTCGTCCTTGATGCCGTTGGACACCAGCTCGAAATCGGCGGAATGCTCTTTCTGATAAGCCTTGGCGCCGTCTTCCATGGTCAGGAAGAACTCGTTGGCCAGGGACTTCATGACCAGGGCGACCTTGGGTTTCTGCGCGGTGTCGGCATGGGCCGAAGAGAGAGGGAGGGCAGCGGATGCAGCAGCCAGAACAGCAACAGCGAGTAGACGTCCAGCGAAGGGCAGCTTCATGAATTCACTCCGATCTTATGATTATTGTGAGCAGCGTCCGCACGGCAGGGTGAGCAGGCCGTCATCAGCAGGGATGGGAGGCCGGTGCCGCACTTTGGAAAGATAGACGATTGTCGTTGTCCAAAGGCCGCGCAAACGTTTGCGTAAAACGAACTATGCGAACCTAGCCAGAGTTTGTCAACGCCGATCAGTGTCTGGAAAAAGCAGACAGACAGGGGGGGCAAAAACCCCACTGCTGGAGAGGAGAAACCTGTCCGCACCGTAGCGTCGAACAGGCTCAGAGGGTCATGCGGTGGTGTTTACCAGGCCGCCCGAGGAGGAGTCCTTGGCCAGCTCACGGACCAGATTGCCCGATACCTCGGCCAGGGCCCCGTTGGTCTGGGCGATCTGCCCTTGAAGGCCCATCACCACGGTCTGCTTGGCTTCAGGAGTCGGATAGTCGGCGGCCTGGGCGGCAGCCAGTTGCTGTTGCTGCTGCTTGAGCTGCTCCTGCAACTCTTGCATACGCTTGAGCAGCATCTTGACGACGATGCTCTGATTATCTCCACCCGAGTCTGCGGCTTCGGACTTTTCCGCCTGCTTGCCGGAACCCACCCGGAGGGTGTCCGACTCATCGGTGCCCAGCGCCGTGGACGCCTCCTCGGCAGTGGCGTTACTCAACGCATCAATGGTCGCCGGTGACTTGCCATTGATCAAAATCGCTCCTGCGCCAGGAAATCCGACTGACAGAGACATATGAACTCCTGAAAAAAAGATCCTGTCGGGTCATCGACCGTCTCGCGACATTCTTTAATGACCGCCCCTGCCCCTTTGCACCAAACCGCTGACGGGCATTTTCGGATTGCCGAACGCCTACCCGCGCAAACGTTCGGAAACCCGGACACACATCACTCCATCGCCGTCAGAAAAATGAATAAAGTTGATATAAATCAGTAACTTAAAATACTTATCGGACCAAGGTAGCGCTGGTACAGATCCTGCTCAACCCTCACCGCCTCACCGCATACAGATCTGCGATCGGGGTGTTTCTAGATGAACCTGCATCAGCACCGTCTCACTACTAGAGAGAAAATAATGAAATCTGCCTTCAAAACCTTCGTTCCGGGCGCTTTGGCCCTCCTCCTGCTTCTGCCCGCAGCTGTGCAGGCCAAAGAAGCTGAAACCCAACAGAAACTCGCCAACGTTGTGGTCCTAGCTACCGGTGGCACCATCGCCGGCGCCGGCGCCAGTGCCGCGAACAGCGCCACCTACCAAGCAGCCAAAGTCGGCATCGAACAACTGATCGCCGGCATCCCCGAGCTGAGCCAACTGGCCAATGTGCGTGGCGAGCAAGTCATGCAGATCGCTTCGGAAAGCATCACCAACGAAAACCTGCTGCAACTGGGTCGCCGCGTTGCCGAACTGGCCGACAGCAAAGACGTCGATGGCATCGTCATCACCCACGGCACCGACACCCTGGAAGAAACCGCCTACTTCCTCAACCTGGTAGAAAAGACCGACAAACCGATCGTGGTCGTCGGCTCCATGCGCCCAGGCACCGCCATGTCGGCCGACGGCATGCTCAACCTGTACAACGCAGTAGCCGTAGCCGGCAGCAAGAACGCCCGCGGTAAAGGCGTGCTGGTCACCATGAACGATGAAATCCAGTCCGGTCGCGACGTCAGCAAGATGATCAACATCAAGACCGAAGCCTTCAAGAGCCCATGGGGCCCACTGGGTATGGTAGTGGAAGGCAAATCCTACTGGTTCCGCCTGCCTGCCAAGCGTCACACCATGGATTCGGAATTCGACATCAAGAACATCAAGAGCCTGCCTGACGTAGAAATCGCCTACGGCTACGGCAACGTCAGCGACACCGCTTACAAGGCCCTGGCACAAGGTGGTGCAAAAGCCATCATCCATGCCGGTACCGGCAACGGCTCCGTGTCCTCCCGCGTAGTGCCAGCCTTGCAAGAGCTGCGCAAGAACGGCGTGCAGATCATTCGTTCTTCCCACGTCAATGCTGGCGGCTTCGTACTGCGCAACGCTGAACAACCTGACGACAAGAACGACTGGGTCGTGGCTCACGACCTGAACCCGCAAAAAGCCCGCATCCTGGCCATGGTCGCTCTGACCAAGACTCAGGACAGCAAAGAACTGCAACGCATGTTCTGGGAATACTGACAGCCCTCCGCTCGACCGACTCCGGTCGAGCAGGCTTCAACCACTCGCCCATCCAGGCGAGTGGTTCCGCCCTCCCACCCCCGCCTAACAGCCTCGTCGCGCCCTCCCCCGTAAAAAATCTCCCTCATCCGTGAGACAAATGCGTAAAGCATGGTCAGAGGAACTTCTTGAATCTTAAGCAGTTGCGAAATGTCTTACAGTTAAATACTGTATACACGTACAGCTTATTAAGGATTGTTCCGTGGCCACGACCCAAACGCCCCTCAGCTCCTACGAACGCCTGGGTGTACGCATCCAGAAAATCATCAACTCCCCTACCGCACAGAAAGCCAAGGCAGCCCTGATCTTCCGCCTCGCCGATGAGCCCCAGGACGAGTGGGAACGCCTGCTGGAGGAAATCGCCGAGAACGACAACGTCACCCTCGCCTATCGCGACGATGGTGGCGTGCAAATTTTCTGGGTCGTACCGAAGGAAGACTGAGTTGATGAGTGTCCGTTGTTTTGCCGTACTGCTGTTTTTCGTCACCTTCACCGCCCAAGCCGATGCCCCACGCACCTTCAGCGAAGCCAAGAAAGTCGCCTGGAAACTCTATGCCCCCCAATCAACCGAGTTCTACTGCGGCTGCAAGTACAACGGCAACCGGATAAACCTCGCCGCTTGCGGCTATATACCGCGCAAGAACGCCAAGCGTGCGGAGCGCATCGAATGGGAACACATAGTGCCGGCCTGGCAGATCGGTCATCAGCGCCAATGCTGGCAGCAAGGCGGGCGCAAGAATTGCACCCGTACCGACCCGGTCTATCAGCGGGCCGAAGCGGACTTGCATAACCTGGTACCAAGCATTGGCGAAGTGAATGGCGACCGCAGCAACTTCAGTTTCGGCTGGCTGCCGGAGCAATCCGGGCAATATGGCTCATGCCTGACCCAGGTGGATTTCAAGGCCAAGAAAGTCATGCCCCGCCCCTCGATTCGCGGCATGATCGCCCGCACCTACTTCTACATGAGCAAGCAATACGGTCTGCGCCTGTCGAAACAGGATCGACAGCTCTTCGAAGCCTGGAACAAAACCTATCCGGTGCAGGATTGGGAGCGCCAACGCAATCAGAGCGTGGCCTGTGTGATGGGGCGTGGGAACGAGTTTGTCGGAACCGTCAACCTCAAGGCCTGCGGCTGACCCAGAGGCGCCCCTTGATGTGGGCGCCTCTCGATATGGCGGGAGCGGGCTTACTGTGCAGCCTGGTGCTCGATAACCGTGACATCGATGTCACGCTTCTTGGCCTTGATGAGTTTCTCGACCACTTCGGTCTTTTTTGCCTCGGCCTCGGCCTGGGACGCAAAAGGCCCGAGCAGCACCCGCTTCTTGCCTTCCACGGTCACCACATTGGACATGATCCCGTGCTCGATCAGCCAACCTGTGAGATCACTGACCGCCAGGGGCAGTTCGCTGCCCACCCACACATCCCACTGCGGCGCGTTAGAAGCCTGAACCGGCTGAACCTGCGTCGTCGCCAAAGCGCTCTTGTTCGCCTCGACTGGCTTGCCTTCACCGCAACCGGCCAACGCCAACACCGCTATCATCATCGCTACTGTGCGCACAACCTACCCCTAGAAAGTCTGAGGCGGCGATTTTAGCACTCAAGACAAAAGAGACCTCGTCACAAAATCAGGCCGAAACAGGAAGAATGATATTTATTGCCTCTGTATAGTTGCGCCTTGGGAATTAATAGATCGTCTGCGCGTCAGAAAGAGGCACCCACTCAGTGGAACTTCGCACTAATCTATACCTAAGACCGACCTCTGCACTGTTTGAATCTGGTGCTCTACAAAGCCATCAAGGAGAAGATCATGCTGATACTCACCCGCAAAGTCGGTGAAAGCATAAACATCGGTGACGACATTACGATCACCATTCTCGGCGTCAGCGGCCAACAGGTCCGCATCGGTATCAACGCGCCAAAAGACGTCGCGGTACACCGCGAGGAAATCTATCAACGCATTCAAGCCGGACTGACCGCCCCGGACAAACGCGAAACCCCATGAATCCAATGAGCACCCGCTCCCTGCCTGTGCCCAACAGCTGGCGCGGCGCGTGCCCTATTTGTCTTGAACCTCTCCTACAGAACACCTGCATGCCCTGACCGGATTGCGGTTATAACAGATTCCCGCCCACTGGATTGTCATCAAGCACTGACTATCGCCCTTTTCTGGCAAGTACCAACCGCGGCCTCCCGGTACGCGGCGCCTCAGCAATACAGGCGTCGCACCCGGGCTCGGCGGTCAGGCGCTGACCGCTGGCTTGAACCCCAGATCCTCAGTGAACCGCAGCAGGTAGCCGTCCGGATCAAGCACCAGCAGGTTCAACTCACCATGCAGTAACTCATCATGCCGGTACCAGCACTCCTGGATTTCCCTGCGCAGGACGATACCGGCATGCGCCAGAGCGGCAGCCATCTGGCGAATGTCCGGGCACTCAATGGACAAGTTCATGCCTCGGCCAAAAGGCGCCTGCAAGGGGCCGACGCGCCACTCTGATTCCTCCTGATCATCCTGCTCCAGCATCAACTGAGCGCCGTTGAAGGAGAGAAAGGCAAAGAAGTGTTCCGGACGCTGATACTCCACCTTGAAACCGAGGGTATCGCGATAAAAAATCAGACTGCGCTCCAGGTCCGTGACCAGCATTTCCGGAACCAGGTTATTCATTTGAAACATGGCAAAAGTCCATTGCTCATTGATCGAGCCGCGAGACTACGCCCAAGCCGATCCCAAGTGCAGCCCCGCTTACCAATGATTACAACTGAGCCAATGCCACACCAGGTGCCACGCCCATCCACCTGCCGCCGATCATCCATGGACAGCCTTCAGAAAGAAAAGGCGACCCGCATTCGGATCGACAACATCCGTGCGGGCCGCCTTGCCGTTGAGAAAAACAACGACGTCACTGTTCAGCCATGACGCTCCAGCAACACCTTGCTCCACAGGGTGAAGGCCACGGAGGGCGTCCATGCCGGGTTTGAAGTGTGCTCTTGAAGGCAAAGATAGTGATTGCCCTCGTAGCTCACTCCGTCATCCCGGAGATAGCGTTGACTGCTACTCCACTCAGGAAAGCTCGGATCGACGGCGCCACCCGCGGTCCTGACACTCAGGCTGCGACTGGGCAACGATTCACGACCCTGAGTATCAGTGGCCGTGACGAAGTAACTGTACTGGGTATCGGCACTCAGCCCCTTGTCTTCGAAGCCCAGGGAAGTCGCCTGGCCCACCGCATTGCCATCGCGATACAGGGTGTAGAACTCCACCGGGCGCACACCACTGGAGGCGCCCCAGCTCAAGGTGACACTGCTACGAGTGGCTCCCAGCACCTGCAGGTTGCCAGGTGCCCCGGGACGCTCGGGCTCTGCGCCATCGCCATGGATCAACGGCGCATAACGGTTGCGGAACTCCCAGTTGTACGGCACGCCTTGCCGACTGACTCCGGCATCCCAGTTCACCGACCAGGTCATCAAGCCCTTGATGGCATGACCAGCATCCTGCAGCCGCTTGAACGCATTGCTCACAGCCGCGGGATCGATGACATAGCCCGTGGCCGCGGCATCGACGTTGCTGGGCAAGCCGATTGCCAGCTTGTCCGCCGCAATCCGGGTGTAACCGCGAGAGCCCGAAGCCAGGCTGTCGGTCAGGTAGAACAGGAAGTCCTCCTTCATCTGATCATTGTTCTGGGCAATCCAGGCGCCCTGCCCGCCATTGGCCTCCGGCACCCAGAGTCCATCGCCACCCTGGTTGTAGTATTGCGGCGCGACAAAGTCGTAGTAGCCCTCCAGGGCTTGCAGGTAAGCCACGTACTTGCCATTGCTGGTCAGGTACGGAAACTCCGGCGCCATGCTGATGATGAAATGCTTGCCCTGACCGGCATAGTGATCCTTCACCAGCTTCAAGGCTGCCGGCAACACACTCTTGTTGTCGGCATAGTCGATTGCACTCTGCTCCAGATCGATATCCAGGCCATCGAAGCCGTAAGTCTCCACCAGACGGATGATTTCGTTGGCCAAAGGCTGCTCGTCGCCCTTGCGCAACTCAATATGCGCATCGGCACCACCCAGGGAAATCAGCACGACGCGCCCCTGGCTGTTGAGCACACCGACCTGACGCCGGAACTCGGCGTCCGAGAGGTTGTAGGGCTTGAAGGTGGGAATGCCGTTGCCCTTCATGAAGGCCACCGCCACCACGTTGTACTCCTTGGGGACATCCAGCAGGCTCAGATTGGCAAATTGCCCCTGCTGATAACCGTCGGCAGAACCGGCGGCCCAGTTATGCCAGAAGCCCATGAGGATCTTCTTGCCGGCAATGCTCGGCATCATGGCGGCCGCATCGGCAGCTTGACTCTTGTTTAATGCAAAATCGATTTTATTCACGCTCTAATCCTTCAGAACTGTTAAAGGGGGCTGCACGACCGAGACTTACTTGAAGTCCAGATCGAAGGCCTGATAAAACCCGTTTCCGGTATTGGCGACAACCCACACCAGCACCACAACATGGTGGCCTTTCTTGTTTTTTGGCAGCACAACTTCATGATTAGTCTTGGCCTTCAATACCGAGCCAAACTTGTCGAATGGAACTTCGGTATAAAAATCCTGATAAAAAGCCTGAGGTTCCAGTTGTGCGCGGCTGATGCGTTGCTTCGGGTCCCAACCATCTTTAGTGATGAACCAGCTGTAGCCACGAGTGACGTGGGGCGCGGTGTACTCCCATTGCACCCGGAACACCTGACCGGGGTCCACATTGAGCAGCGGCCAGCTGAAGGCACGATTGATTTTCTTCGACATTTCCTCGTTGGTGAAGTTGATGCAGTCGCGCTCATCCACCTTGCCACCACTGAGAATGTGGCCATCTGCGGGAGGTACCGCGCTCCCGACATCGCTGTCGTAAGGTTTCGGGAAAGGCCCGGCGGTCAGAGCCGGAAAGTTTTTCCCGCCTTCCATTTCATTCACCTGCCAGGTTCCCAGCAATCCCAGCTCTACAGCAACCGCACCACGACTGGAAGGCGAAACAACGCGACCATGTTTAACTTGAGCTTGTGGCTTGTTCATATCTTTCACTCCATTGATTAAGTAAGTCTTGCTCCTTGTTGAGCACCTTTAACTTAGCGCACTTTTCTCGATTTTTTTCACCACATCACAAACTAACCATCCAGAACAATTTACACAATTCAGCGCCAGCCCTATTAAACACTAGACTTCTTTGTTTGAACTGACACTTTAAAGAGTCAATGTATTACACGCTTTTCTACACTAAAACTCATACTTTCTGCCGAGAGAAAATATCAAGCCATACAACTTGCGTTGAAAACACGGCACCCAGAAACAACAAAACCCGGCGATTGCCGGGTTTGCTGACAGAAAGGCTGAGCGCCTACACCTGAAGCGCTGTCTGGGCTTACAGACAGGTCGCCAACGCGGCCAATCGACGCTTCGAAACAGAGCTGTCCTCGATCGCGTAATAGTGGACAGCGGTGCCCGAGGGCTCGGCCTTGATATCCACGAAGACTTCAGCTGCACGGGTATACACCGTATATCCGCCTACCTTGCCAGCTTGCAGGTAGGCAGCCGCATCCACACCAAAGACCGCCTCATCCTGCCAGGCGAACTGTACGCATTGCGCCACCAGCTGATCGGCCTTGGCCGAGGTCAGGGTCTTGTTGGGCGTTCTTGTCCGGGCATCGTCCATGGTGGAACTTGCACAGCCGGCCAACAACACCGCAACCATCACCGCCATCAAAACCCGCATGCTGCCACCTCGTCCATAAAACGCGAGAGTATCGCTCACACGGCGGAGAAAAGGCGTTTGAGCAGAAAAAAAGAAGCCACAATGCCAATTGCCTTTTGTTTACAAACCCCATTGCAAGGCCTCAGGCAAAGGATTAACCTTCGCGCCCCTTCCCACACTTTTGCCAAGGAGATCCACCATGCAACAGCTGATCACACCTTGCAGGACGTGCCTGGTTTAAACGCTGTATCCGCTACCCGTTAGCGCCTTCGCTTAACCCCGCTCCGTCCTGCCACTACCTGAATATTTTTTTCCAATCAGGAATTGGACATGGACACTTGCATCCGTCATTTGTCGAATGGCGTCTCTCTTATCGCCTCCGACACCACCTGGATCGAAGACAAAGCGCTCCAGCAACTGCACACCACCGCCCAACTACCCGGCATGCGCCAGGTCATCGGCATGCCTGACCTGCACCCAGGCCGAGGCTACCCGGTGGGTGCAGCATTTTTTTCCACTGAGGTGGCCTATCCGGCACTGGTGGGCAACGACATCGGCTGCGGCATGGCGCTGTGGCAAACCGACCTCTCCAGCAGCCGCCTCAATCTGGACAAGCTGGAAAAGAAAATCGGCAATATCGATCTCCCTCTGGATGAACAGTGGGATGAAGAACGTGCCCAGCTGGGCCTGCCCCTCACCGGTCACGAGCACTCACTGGGCACCATTGGCGGCGGCAATCACTTCGCCGAGCTGCAACAGCTCGATCAGGTGTACGACACCGCAGCCCTGCTGGCTCTGGAACTGAATCCGAAAGCCTTGTTGCTGCTGGTGCATAGCGGCTCTCGCGGCCTGGGAGAGGCCATACTGCGGCGCCATGTGGATCAGCACGGGCACAACGGCCTGGAGATGACCAGCGCCGCTGGCGTCCAGTACTTGCAAGAGCATGATGAGGCCCTGCGCTTCGCCGAAGCCAACCGACGACTGATTGCCGAACGCCTGCTGCATAACCTGCGAGCCAAGGGGCACGCCGCTCTGGACATCAACCACAACCTGGTGTCCCCGGCGAATATCGATGGCGTCGAGGGCTGGCTGCATCGCAAGGGCGCCACACCATCGGACCAGGGTCCAGTGGTCATTCCGGGCTCCCGCGGTGACTATAGCTACCTGGTACAGCCCACTCCGACGCCTGTCAGCCTGTTCTCCCTGGCCCACAGCGCCGGACGCAAATGGCTGCGCAGCGACTGCAAGGGCCGGCTGGCGACCCGATTCAGTTTCGACCAGCTCAAGCGCACGCAACTGGGCAGCCGAGTGATCTGCGAAGACCGCGGATTGATGTACGAGGAAGCGCCCGAAGCCTACAAGAGCATCGACAGCGTAGTGGGCAGCCTACGGGACGCCGGCCTGGTAAAGGTCATCGCCCGGCTCAAGCCGGTACTGACTTACAAACGCCGGGGGTGCTGCTGATGCTGCTGTTACAGCTGTCCTCTGCCCAGGGGCCTGCCGAGTGCGAGCTGGCGGTGACCAAGGCCTTGCGCCTGCTGTATCGCGAAGCCGAGGCACAAGGCGTAAGCACCAGCCTGGTCGAACAGGTACCCGGCCAAACCCGGGACACCCACAAGTCGGTCCTGATCAGCCTTGATGGCGAACAGGCTGCAAGACTGGCTGAACGCTGGACAGGCACCCTGCTCTGGACCTGCAAAAGCCCGTGTCGCCCTGGACACAAACGCAAGAACTGGTATTTCGCCGGGCAACTGTTCAAGGCTCCACAAGACAGCATGGACGGCGAAATCCGCTTTGAAGCCATGCGTGCATCAGGTCCGGGCGGACAACACGTGAACACCACCGACTCCGCAGTGCGTGCCACGCACCTGGCAACTGGAATCAGCGTGAAAGTGCAGTCCGAACGCAGTCAGCACGACAACAAGCGCGTTGCTCGCCTGCTGATCCAGCAGCGCCTGGCGGATCGGCAACAGCAATCCGAGGAAGCACTGCGTCTGCAACGCCGCGACGCCCATCACCGAGTGGAGCGCGGCAACCCGGTACGCCGTTTCAACGGCAACGCGTTCATAGCCCAAGACTGACCCCCGGCCACGGGAGCCGGCCATCACGACGGCTCCCTGCACCAGAAGTTGGCGAGCTTCGCCTGCGCAAACAGGGAACCGCACGTAAAAAATCCTCAACCCGCTCGCCAACAGGACCGCCACCCACAAAAAGAACCGTGGACGGCAACGACCAGGACAATTGAAGACACGGAGTAAAAACCTTGATGAACAGCTATTTTGAAAGCCCCCTTCAAAGGCATCCCCTTGATCAGCAAGTAACCCACCCGGATATCCAGGTGGGCCGCTACAGCTACTACTCAGGCTACTAGCGCGATCACAGCTTCAATGACTGCGCAAACTACCTTCTTCATGATGAAGGCGCTGAGCAACTGATTATCGGCAGCTTCTGCTCAATTGGCTCAGGGGCGGCATTCATAATGCCCGGCAACCAAGGGCATAGGAACGAGCGGATCAGCACCTTCCCCTTCTATTGGATGTCCGAGGAGCCTGCGTTCACAGGCGCGCAAAACGGCTACGAAGCCGCTGGGGACACAGTGATCGGCAATGATGTCTGGATGGGTTCCGAAGCCGTTGTCATGCCCGGCATCAAAATCGGAGACGGTGCAGTGATAGGCACCCGCGCCCTGGTGACACGAGATGTCGAACCTTAGGCAATCGTCGGCGGCAGTCCTTTCAAGACGATCCGTAAACGCTTCGACGAACGTAGCATCGAGAGGCTTCTGGCGATGCAGTGGAGGCACTGGAGCGACGACCAGTTAAAAGCGGTAATGCCACTGATGACCAGTAGCAATATCGCGGCGTTGTTTCAGCACTGGAAGGAGTTCATTCGAGCGCCCTGACCCGACATCCCCAAGCGGCCCGCTCACTCCGGCCGCCATCAGGACAAGAAGCGCCATGCGGAAAAACAGTGATCGCACCGAAGTTCTGAAGAGCACCTCGCAATACAATTAAAACGCCCAAAGCAAAAAGGGGCTCACCTTTCGGTGAACCCCTTCTAGACCGCCCAGCAGAGCGGATTTTGTTTGGTAGGCGCGATTGGACTCGAACCAACGACCCCCACCATGTCAAGGTGGTGCTCTAACCAACTGAGCTACGTGCCTGCTGTGAGGCGGCATTCTACGGAATTCCAAAGGAGTGTCAACACCTTTTTTGCAGCTAAGCCTATGAATATGCGAATTTTTTAATTTCGCGGCCACGAAGAAGTTTTTCTTCCTGTCTGGTAGCGGATTTTCAACTCAGGTAGCATCGACGCACTCGTAAAATATATTAAACACATGAGGTCGCAGGATGGCGAACATTCCCTACCCACAGTCTTATTACGCTGCTTCCGCCAATGCGGCCCCGGAACGCCCACAATTGCAAGATGAGGTTGAAACCGACGTCTGCGTGATAGGCGCAGGTTACACCGGCCTGTCCAGCGCCCTGTTTCTTCTGGAAAACGGCTTCCGGGTGACCGTGCTCGAGGCCGCCAAGGTCGGCTTCGGTGCATCCGGGCGCAATGGCGGGCAGATCGTCAACAGCTACAGTCGCGACATCGATGTAATCGAACGCACTGTCGGCCCCAAGCAAGCACAACTGCTGGGCCAGATGGCATTCGAGGGCGGCCGTATCATCCGCGAGCGCGTCGCCAAGTATCAGATCCAGTGCGATCTGAAAGACGGGGGCGTGTTTGCCGCACTGACCAACAAGCAAATGGGTCACCTGGAGTCGCAAAAGCGTCTCTGGGAGCGCTACGGCCACACTCAGCTGGAGTTACTGGACGAGCGGCGGATTCGTGAAGTCGTGGCCTGCGACCAGTACAAGGGCGGCATGCTCGATATGAGTGGCGGCCACATCCACCCGCTGAACCTGGCCCTGGGTGAAGCGGCTGCCGTGGAATCCCTGGGCGGGACCATTTACGAACAATCCCCAGCGCTACGCATCGAGCGCGGCGCCAGCCCCGTGGTACATACCCCGCAGGGTAAAGTCCGCGCCAAGTTCATCATCGTCGCCGGCAACGCCTACCTGGGCAACCTGATTCCGGAGCTGGCAGCCAAATCCATGCCGTGCGGCACCCAGGTGATCACTACCGAACCCTTGGGCGATGAGCTGGCAGCCAGCCTGCTGCCCCAGGACTACTGCGTCGAGGACTGCAACTACCTGCTGGACTATTACCGCCTCTCCAGCGACAAGCGCCTGATCTTCGGCGGCGGAGTAGTGTATGGCGCCCGTGACCCGGCCAATATCGAAGCGATCATCCGGCCGAAGATGCTCAAGGCCTTCCCGCAGCTGCAAAACGTGAAGATCGACTACGCCTGGACCGGCAACTTCCTGCTAACCCTGTCACGCCTGCCACAGGTTGGCCGCCTGGGAGACAACATCTACTACTCCCAGGGCTGCAGTGGGCACGGCGTGACCTATACCCACCTGGCGGGCAAGGTCCTGGCAGAAGCCCTAAGAGGCCAGGCAGAGCGTTTTGACGCCTTCGCCGATCTACCCCACTACCCTTTCCCTGGAGGCCAATTGCTGCGCACTCCATTCACTGCACTAGGAGCCTGGTACTACAGTCTACGAGACAAGTTCGGCCTCTGATAAACGGCCTTTCTGCCACCATAAAAAAACCGCCCAACAGGCGGTTTTTTTATGCTAGGACATTTCCACTCAAATTGCACAACTGCGCCATGCTTATTGCAAAAACAAAAAACCCCGGTCTTTCGACCAGGGTCTTTGCTATCTATGCGAATCAAGCCTTTGGCTTTCTTCGTTGCTTCAAGGCGTTCAGTGGTCCTTGAAACTGATATGGCGCAGCGGACGGGACTCGAACCCGCGACCCCCGGCGTGACAGGCCGGTATTCTAACCGACTGAACTACCGCTGCGTATCGCTTGGACTTGCGTCCATGTGAACCGTTTAAATCGTCTGACTAAAAAGCTTTTGGACTTTTCAATCTCAAACCAGGTCAACCTGATCTGGAAAATATGGCGCAGCGGACGGGACTCGAACCCGCGACCCCCGGCGTGACAGGCCGGTATTCTAACCGACTGAACTACCGCTGCGCGTCGGTTGGAGGCTTCCTTGGAAGCTTCCGCCTTTCTCTCGAAAGACTCTCAGCAATGGTGGGTGATGACGGGATCGAACCGCCGACCCTCTGCTTGTAAGGCAGATGCTCTCCCGGCTGAGCTAATCACCCTTTGCTTCGCTGAGGCCGCGAAATTTACGCAGGTACCGAAGCTAAGTCAATAGCAGGCTTGAAGTTTTTTTCAGAAACAGCTGCAAGCGACACACTGCGAGGCTCAGGCAAAAGCCAAGACCGCATCATCCCTGATAAATCATTTTCTTGGTCATGCCGCCGTCCACCACGAACTCTTGACCAGTAACGAATCCCGAGTTGCGCGACAGCAGCCAAGCCACCATCGCTGCCACGTCCTCCACCGCCCCCACCCTGCCTGCTGGATGCTGGGCGTGATCAGCATCAGACAAAGGCTCGGCACGTCGCACCGCTGGATCACGAGCGTCGATCCAGCCAGGACTCACGGCGTTGACCCGAATTTCCGGCCCCAGACTAATTGCCAGGGCGTGAGTCAAGGCCAGCAAACCACCCTTGCTCGCCGCATAGGCCTCACTGTCGGGCTCCGATTGCCGAGCACGAGTAGAAGCCAGGTTGACGATAGAACCGCCATGGGCACGCAGATAAGGCGCGCAATGCTTGGCCAGCAGCATAGGCCCGCCAAGATTCACCGCCAGCACCCGATTCCAGTAGGCCAGGTCCAGGCTTTCCAAGGTGATGTTGTGCGGATCGGCCACCGCAGCATTGCAGACCAGGGCGTCCAGGCGCCCGAACTGCCCCAGCACCTCGGCAACCCCTTGAGCCACCTGCTGCTCATCCGCCACGTCCATGGTGATGAACCAGGCATTCTCACCCAGCACCTTGGAAACCTTGGAACCGCGCTCCCGATCCAGATCGGTCAGCACCACTTGCCAGCCTTCACTGATCAGCCATGCAGCGATCCCCAGGCCAATGCCCCGCGCCGCGCCGGTGACCAGCGCAACACGACCATTAACGCCACTCTGAGGCGTGGACAACTCGATCACAAGGCTGCCAGACCGCGAGCCAGGTCGGCCTGCAGGTCAGCCACATCCTCCAGCCCCACTGCAATGCGGATCAGACTGTCACGAATACCCGCAGCCTCACGCTCCTGAGGCGCCAGACGCCCGTGGGAAGTGGTGCTCGGATGGGTAATAGTGGTTTTGCTGTCGCCCAGGTTGGCAGTGATCGAAATCAGCCGAGTGGCATCGATAAAGCGCCAGGCGCCCTCTTTACCGCCCTTGACCTCAAAGCTCACCACCGCACCGAAACCACGCTGCTGGCGCTTGGCCAGCTCGTGCTGCGGATGACTGGCAAGACCGGCGTAGTGCACCTTCTCGACACCGTCCTGCTGCTCCAGCCATTGCGCCAGGGCCAGGGCATTGGAGCAGTGGGCACGCATCCGCAAGCTCAGAGTCTCCAGTCCCTTGAGGAAAATCCAAGCATTGAACGGACTCAGGGTCGGCCCTGCAGTACGCAGGAAACCCACCACTTCTTTCATTTGTTCGCTGCGGCCGGCCACCACACCGCCCATACAACGGCCCTGACCGTCAATGAACTTGGTCGCCGAATGCACCACCACGTCCGCACCAAGCTTCAGCGGCTGCTGCAACGCAGGGGTACAGAAACAGTTGTCGACCACCAGCATCGCACCCTTGGCATGAGCTACCTCGGCCAGTGCGGCGATGTCCACCAACTCGGCCAAGGGATTGGATGGCGACTCGACAAACAGCAATTTGGTGTTGCTCTTGATTGCCGCATCCCAGCCGGACAGGTCCGCCAGGGGTACGTAATCAACCTCAACACCAAAACGCCTGAAGTACTTCTCGAACAAGCTGATGGTCGAGCCGAATACACTGCGCGACACCAGCACGTGGTCCCCAGCACTGCAAAGACTCATCACCACCGAAAGAATGGCCGCCATGCCAGTGGCCGTGGCGACTGCCTGCTCCGCACCTTCCAGCGCCGCGATTCGTTCTTCGAACGAGCGCACCGTCGGATTGGTGTAGCGCGAATAGACGTTACCAGGAACCTCGCCGGCGAACCGCGCAGCCGCATCGGCGGCTGTACGGAACACATAGCTGGAGGTAAAGAACATTGGATCACCGTGCTCGCCTTCCGGCGAGCGGTGTTGGCCGGCGCGCACCGCCAGGGTATCGAACGCTACGCCTTCAAGGTCGCTGTCCAGCCGACCGGCATCCCAATCCTGACTCATGCCGCCTACTCCTAATGTCTTCTTAAATGCTCTGGATCAGTTGTTGTACAGATCGATGATGGCGCTGACTGCCTGAGTCTTGGCCTTGGAAGCATCATTACGAGCGTCCTCGATCTTGTTCAGATAGGCCTCATCCACATCGCCAGTGACGTACTTGCCATCAAACACGGCGCAATCGAAGCTCTCGATCTTGATCTTGCCACCACCGACCGCTTCGATCAGGTCTGGCAAGTCTTGATAGATCAGCCAGTCGGCACCGATCAGGTCCGCCACATCCTGGGTCGAACGATTGTGGGCAATCAGTTCATGGGCGCTTGGCATGTCGATGCCGTACACGTTCGGATAGCGTACAGCAGGGGCCGCCGAGCAGAAGTAGACGTTTTTCGCGCCGGCTTCACGGGCCATCTGGATGATCTGCTTGCAGGTGGTGCCACGGACGATGGAGTCATCCACCAGCATCACGTTCTTGCCGCGGAATTCCAGCTCAATTGCATTGAGTTTCTGACGCACGGATTTCTTCCGCGCCGCCTGCCCCGGCATGATGAAGGTGCGACCGATATAGCGGTTCTTGACGAAACCTTCGCGGAACTTGACGCCCAGATGGTTGGCCAACTCCAACGCCGCGGTACGACTGGTGTCCGGAATCGGGATCACCACATCAATATCGTGCTCCGGACGCTCGCGCAGGATCTTCTCGGCCAACTTCTCGCCCATACGCAGACGCGCCTTGTACACCGAGACACCATCAATGATCGAGTCAGGACGAGCCAGATAAACGTGCTCGAAGATGCACGGAGTCAGCTGCGGGTTGGTGGCGCACTGGCGGGTGTAGAGTTTGCCTTCTTCAGTGATGTAGACCGCCTCGCCCGGAGCCAGGTCGCGAATCAGGGTGAAGCCCAGCACGTCCAGGGAAACGCTTTCCGAGGCAATCATGTACTCCACGCCTTCGTCGGTATGACGCTGGCCGAAGACGATCGGACGGATACCGTGTGGATCACGGAAACCGACGATGCCGTAACCGGTGATCATGGCCACCACTGCGTAACCACCGACACAGCGGTTGTGCACGTCAGTCACCGCAGCAAACACGTCTTCCTCGGTAGGCTGCAGCTTGCCGCGCTGGGCCAGCTCGTGAGCGAACACGTTGAGCAGCACTTCGGAGTCGGAGTTGGTGTTGACGTGGCGCAGATCGGACTCATAGATCTCTTTGGCCAACTGCTCGACATTGGTCAGGTTGCCGTTGTGCGCCAGGGTGATGCCGTACGGCGAGTTGACGTAGAACGGCTGAGCCTCGGCCGAAGTCGAACTGCCCGCAGTCGGGTAACGCACATGGCCAATACCCATGTGACCGACCAGACGCTGCATATGCCGCTGCTGGAACACATCACGAACCAGGCCATTGTCCTTGCGCAGGAATAACCGGCCATCATGGCTGGTCACGATACCGGCAGCGTCCTGGCCGCGGTGCTGGAGGACGGTTAGCGCGTCATACAGCGCCTGATTGACGTTCGACTTACCGACGATACCGACGATGCCACACATGCGACGCAACCCCTACTTAATGAAACTGAACTGAACACATCTTACTGAGGCGTTTTGGCCGGTAAGAGGTGCTCCTTGAACGGTATTTCAGCGGGTACGCTGATACCGCTGGCCAGCCACTGACTGCTCCACCCCAGAATGAGGTTCTTGGACCAGTCTGCAACCAATAGAAATTGTGGCACCAGTCGCGACTGTTGCCACCAGGAATCCTGCTGAACCGGCCCCAGGCTCAAGAGCCCGACGGCCACGACCACCAGCAACGCGCCACGCGCCGCGCCGAAGGCCATGCCGAGAAATCGATCGGTTCCGGAGAGACCGGTGACACGAATCAATTCGCCGATGAGATAGTTGACCATTGCCCCCACCAGCAAGGTGGCGACAAACATGATTGCGCAGCCCGCGATCACGCGAGCCGAAGGAGTTTCGATATAACCGCCGAGGTACTCGGACAGTGAGCCACCAAACATCCAGGCAACGACTCCTGCGATGATCCAGGTAAGCAACGACAAGGCTTCTTTGACGAAACCGCGGCTCAAGCTGATCAAAGCGGAGATGGCGATTATTGCAACGATCGCCCAGTCAACCCAGGTAAATGGCACAGTGCAGCCTACAGACGGATAAGGCGGCGCATTTTAACAGAGCGCTTGGCTGTCGGTAAGCTGCGATTCACTGTGCTTTTGAAATCAGCCAGATAGCCTCAGCCACGCTCCGGCTGGAAGCGCACCACAAACCCCTTGAGGTTGTGCTGACGACCCAACAGGTCACGCAGACGATCAGCCTCGGCCCGCTCGATCAACGGCCCGACAAACACCCGATTCTTGCCTTCAGCAGAACGGATATATGCGTTATAGCCCTGGCTGCGCAGGGTTTTCTGCAGGTTTTCCGCACTTTCACGGCTCGACAGGCTGGCCAACTGCACCGACCAGCTGATGGACAGACCATTGGCATCGATCCGACTCTGACTGGTATCAGGCTTGGCTACGGCAATCGGCTGGGCTGGGGCCGGCACAGGGGCAGGCTTAGGCGCTGGCGCCGGCTTGCTGGCCACTACAGGTGCTGGCGCACTCGGAGCAATCGGCATCGACGGTGCAACCTGCTGCACCACGGGCTCCTCGACAGGCACCGGTTCCTGGGGCAATACCTGGGGCTCAGGCACCACCACCGGCTCAACCTGAACCTGAGGCATGGCCGAGGCCTGTGGCGCCGGCGGCGCTTCAACCGTTACGTGGCGCTGCTCATCCTCTCGCGAGAACAGCATCGGCAGAAAAATCACCGCCAAAGCCACCAACACCAGCGCTCCAACCATTCGCTGCTTGTAGACCTTATCCAGCATTGCCATGTGCAGCTTCCTCCGTGGAGCGCCGGGCGAGCCACTCAAGCGCCTCGGCAACACAATAAAAAGATCCGAACAGCAGAATTTCGTCATCTGCAGTCGCTTGCGCACATTGCGCGTCCAACGCCGCTGCGACACTGGCATAAGACGCTACCGAAGCACCAAGGTTCTCCAAGGCGGCCTGCAGATCCTCAACAGGACGCGCCCGAGGCGAATCCAGTGGAGCCACCGCCCAGTGCTGGACCGAGGCCTGCAAACTGCCGACAACTCCCGACAGATCCTTGTCTGCCAGCAGGCCGAATACCGCCAGGCGCTTGCCGGCTAAGGGTCGACGCGCCAGGCGCTCAGCCAGATACTGCGCGGCATGGGGATTGTGCCCCACATCCAGCAGCAGATTCAGACGCTTGCCCCGCCACTCGATCTGCCGACGATCCAGACGGCCGGTCACCCGGGTCCGCTGCAGAGCTGCACCGATCAGCTCAGGCTGCCAGGGCAACCCGGTAAGCAGGTAGGCCTGCAACGCCAACGCCGCGTTTTCCATGGGCAAATCGAGCAGCGGCAGATCCCGCAACTCAACCTGATTGCCCCGGGCATCCAGACCGCGCCATTGCCAATATTCTTCGGTGAGCCCGAGGTCGAAATCTCGCCCCCGGAGAAAAAGCGGACAACCCAGCTCTCGCGCCTTGTCCAGCAAAGGCTGCGGCGGATTCAGGTCGCCACACAGAGCTGGAGCGCCGGCACGGAAGATTCCAGCCTTCTCGAAAGCCACGGACTCCCGGGAATCCCCCAGGTACTCGATATGATCGACACCAATGCTGGTGACCAATGCCAGGTCGGCATCCACCAGATTGACCGCATCCAGACGCCCACCCAGCCCCACTTCCAGGACTACGGCATCCAGGGCCGCGCGCTGGAACAGCCAGAACGCCGCCAGGGTGCCCATCTCGAAATAGGTCAGGGAAACATCACCACGCCCCGCCTCTACCGCAACAAAGGCCTCGCACAGTTGCTGATCAGTGGCCTCAACGCCATTGATCTGCACCCGTTCGTTGTAGCGCAGCAGGTGCGGCGAGCTGTAGACCCCAACCTGCAGGCCCTGAGCCCGCAACAGGGAAGCGACAAAGGCACAAGTAGAGCCCTTGCCATTGGTACCCGTGACTGTGATGACCCGAGGCGCCGGCTTGCCCAGCCCCATCCGGGCCACTACCTGCTGCGAGCGCTCAAGCCCCATATCGATGGCCGAAGGGTGCAACTGCTCAAGGTAGGCGAGCCAATCGCCCAGGGTACGCTGGGTCATAGGTTTGCTGGAGCCGGCGGAACCACGATCGGTTCAACGGGAGCAGCCACGAATTCAGGCGTCGGCAGCCCCATGAGCTGGGCCAGCAGATTACCCAGGCGCGGACGCAGCTCCTGACGGGAGATGATCATGTCGATGGCACCGTGCTCCAGAAGGAATTCGCTGCGCTGGAAGCCTTCCGGCAGTTTTTCCCGCACGGTCTGCTCGATCACTCGCGGCCCCGCGAAGCCCACCAGGGCTTTAGGCTCGGCGACGATTACATCACCCAACATCGCCAGACTGGCGGAAACACCACCGTAGACCGGGTCGGTCAGCACGGAGACGAATGGAATACCTTCTTCACGCAGGCGCGCCAGCACGGCGGAGGTCTTGGCCATCTGCATCAGGGAGATCAGCGCCTCCTGCATCCGCGCACCACCGGAGGCGGAGAAGCAGATCATTGGGCAACGGTTTTCCAGAGCGTAGTTGGCCGCACGGACAAAGCGTTCGCCAACGATGGCGCCCATGGAGCCGCCCATGAAGGAGAACTCAAAGGCCGAGACCACGACCGGCATGCCTAGCAGAGTGCCACTCATGGAGATCAGAGCGTCCTTCTCGCCCGTCTGCTTCTGCGCTGCTGTCAGACGGTCCTTGTACTTCTTGCCGTCACGGAACTTCAGACGGTCAACCGGCTCCAGGTCAGCGCCCAGCTCGGCACGACCTTCGGCGTCGAGGAAAATATCGATCCGGGCGCGAGCACCGATGCGCATGTGGTGATTGCACTTGGGGCAAACATCCAGGGTCTTTTCCAGCTCCGGACGATAAAGCACCGCCTCGCAGGACGGACACTTGTGCCAAAGACCTTCGGGCACCGAGCTTTTCTTCACCTCGGAACGCATGATCGAAGGGATCAGTTTGTCTACTAACCAGTTGCTCATGCTTTCTTTCTCCAGTACCGGCGGCCCGAACGCTCTGGTTCGCAACCCCGCGTATGCCCTTGAGCTAAATTCATGTGTGCGGCGATGATCACTTCGCTACCGCGGTCAGCACCGGGCTCGACCTGCCTGCAATGAAGCGCCCCTCAGCCATCCCGACAACCCGCAATAGAGCGGTTGCCACTCGATTCCGACCCCGCCTTAAGGCGGCGCCTGCCTGTTTTGTACAGTGGTGTTATGGACGGCGGCAGACTGCCAGCCGTCACATCGACTCGTTGCTACGACGCACTGCCTGCATAAATGCCTGAATCTTTGCCGGGTCCTTGATGCCCTTGCTCTGCTCCACACCGCCACTGACGTCCACCGCGTAGGGGCGAACCCGAGTAATGGCCTCGGCGACGTTCTGCGCAGACAGCCCGCCAGCCAGGATGATCGGCTTGCTCAGCCCCTGAGGAACCAAGGACCAGTCAAAGGCCTCGCCAGTTCCCCCCGGCACACCCTCGACATAGGTATCCAGCAGAATTCCGCTGGCGCGCGGATAAGCCAGGCAGGCAGCAGCAACGTCATCCCCGGCCTTGACGCGCAGCGCCTTGATATAGGGACGGTGATAACCCTCGCAATCCGCTGCCGACTCATCGCCATGGAACTGCAGCAGGTCCAGCGGAACGACATCGAGGATCTCCCCCAACTCGCAGCGACTGGCATTGACGAACAGCCCGACCGTCGTCACGAACGGCGGCAAGGCGGCGATGATCGCCCGCGCCTGCTGCACACTCACCGCCCGGGGACTCTTGGCATAGAACACCAGACCGATGGCATCGGCCCCCGCCGCCACCGCTGCCAACGCATCTTCTATGCGGGTAATCCCGCAAATCTTGCTGCGAACAGCTGACATGTCGTTTGAACCTCGGGGGCAAATTCGGAAAGTTCCGGATGGTAGCAAATGCTTTTCCGGGCGTCAGCCGTCAAGTTCAGACCAACCGGTGAGGAAATGTGGCCCGATGTATCGCTCCGGCAACTGGAACTCATCCTTGTATTCCACCTGCACCAGATACAGGCCGAAAGGATGGGCGGTGACCCCGCCCGTGCGGCGAATCCGGCTCTCCAAGACCTCCCGCGCCCACTCCACCGGCCGCTCGCCCGCACCAATGGTCATCAAGACCCCGGCAATATTGCGCACCATGTGATGCAGGAAGGCACTGGCGCGAATGTCCAGGACAATCATCTTGCCGTGCCGGGTAACCCGCAGGTGGTGAATCTCCTTGATCGGTGACTTGGCCTGGCACTGGCCAGCCCGGAACGCACTGAAATCATGGGTCCCCACCAGAAACGCGGCAGCCTGGGCCATCCGTTCGATATCCAGCGGCCGGTGATTCCAAGTGACCTCCTCATTGAGATGGGCCGGACGGATCTGATCGTTGTAGATCACATAGCGATAGCGCCGGGCAATCGCCTTGAACCGAGCATGAAAATGCGCCGGCATCTCACGAGCCCAACTGACACTGATGTCATGAGGCAGGTTGATATTGGCCCCCATGACCCAAGCCTTCATCGAGCGCACGGCCTGGGTATCGAAATGCACCACCTGACCACAGGCATGCACACCGGCATCGGTACGCCCCGCACAAGCCACCACCACGGGAGAGTCCGCGACCCTGGACAAGGCCTTCTCCAGGGTTTCCTGGACGCTGGGCACACCAGAAGCCTGACGCTGCCAACCGCGATAGCGCGATCCCTTGTATTCAACACCCAGAGCGATGCGGGAAAAGCCTGCGGCCGCCATTTCGGCGGCCGGGTTATCTATATTTGCCAAGAACTTACAGCCTGCTGATATGCGCAAAGGCGCTCATTATAAGGCTGGCGGGAGCAGACGCCATGCACTGCCGCGGTTTAGTTGCAGATTGCTTCACGTCGACAACGATTGCATCAGCCGCCAGGTCATCGCTATATAGCAATCTACATAGCGGTAGAAAAACAAACACCCTGACCGAGAGCCGACGAATGATCGCAACCAACAAAGAAGCCGTGGGCCTGGCCTACAGCCTGGAAGGCATGCTCCACGCCAAGCGCATGACCTGGGAGGCCATCGCGCAAATGGCCAGGCGGATCAGGCCCGGCATGCACGAATCCACCGCCGGGGAGATGGGCCTGCAAGTATTACAGGAGCTGGGCATGGAACGTATTTGGCACCCACTGCTGATTCGTTTTGGCGCCAACACCCTTAAGACCTTCAAGCAACGCTCCGACAGCGACCCCCAGCTGAATGAAAACGATCTGTTCTTCATTGACCTGGGAGTCGTCTGGGATCGCCACGAAGGCGATTGCGGAGCGACTTACGTCGTAGGTTGCGACGAGGAAATGCACGCCTGTGCCGCGGCCGCCAAGAGCCTGTTCGATCAGGTGCACGATCACTGGAAAACCCATCAAGTGGCCGGCGCCGAACTGTACCAATATGCCGAAGAACAGGCCCGCGCCATGGGCTGGATGCTCAACCTGGAGATCAAGGGGCATCGGGTCAGCGACTTCCCCCACGCCATCTATCGCGCTGGAGACCTGGGGGACTTCGCCGACTGCCCACAAGTGGGCCTGTGGATCCTGGAAATCCAGATCGCCCACCCCACTCGCCCCTTTGGCGCCTTCTACGAAGACCTGCTGGTCTGAATGACCGCCAAAAGCACCACCAACAAAAACGGCAGCCTTATCGGCTGCCGTTCCGCTCAAGCATCGGGTTGTTTCAGGCCAGCCTTGCGAGCATTTCCTGCGCTTCGCTCTTCTGCCCTTCATTACCCTCGCTGAGCACTTCGCCCAGAATATCCCGAGCGCCGTCGTTGTCACCCATATCGATATAGGCCTGAGCCAGATCCAGCTTGGTGGCCACTTCATCGCTGCCGGCGAGGAAGTCGAAATCCGCTTCCTCAGGCGCAGCCGCAGCATCTTCAGCCGTGAAGCTTGGCGTAGCCGGCTCCGCCTGATCCAGACTCTGGGCCAGACGATCCAGTTCGGCGTTGACATCATCCAGCTCGGAGGCAAAGGCGTCCTTGGGCTCTGCCGCGGCATCCATTTCATCAGCCAGGGACAGATCGAAGTCCGCCGACAGATCCAAGTCATCCAGCGTCGACTCGGTGACGGTAGGCACATCGCCAGCCGGCAGATCCTTGAGATCGTCTTCCAGGCTCAACAGGAAGTCGTCGTCACTCTGGGTCGACGCCGGCAGGTCCGCTCCGAGATCAAGGTCGAAATCCCCCAGATCATCCAGGCTTTCCTGGGCCGCAGTCTGCTGCTCAAGAACCGAACCAAAGCTCAGGTCGTCGTCCAGAGGGAACTCCTCCAGCTCAACCTCAGGTTCGGACACCACTACCGCTGGCGAAGCTGCCTCGAGGTCATCCAGGCTCAGATCGAAATCCGCGTCCAGACCTTCCACAGGCGCCGCGGGCTCAGGCTCATCCAGCAGCTCCTTGACATACTGAGCATCCAGTTCCGCAGCCACAGCCGCAGCAGCCAGCCCAGCTGTCGCCGCCACCGCCACCATCGCCGGGAAACGGCTCTTGAGCTGCTCGACCTGAGCGTGGTTATCGCCATTGGCTACCAGCTGCCGCTCCTGAGCGACGAAGGCACTGCGATCCCCCTGATGCGCATACACTTCCATCAGCTTGAGGCGCAGATCACTGCGCTGCGGCTCGAGCTTGACCGCCTCTTCAAGAATGGCTGCCGCCTGATTCAGGCGACCACCATCGATATGGTTCTGCGCCTGTCCCAGCACATCGGTGGCTCGCTCAACCGGCGCCGCCGGAACTGGCGCCATCACCGGAGCT
The DNA here is from genome assembly GCF_003363755.1 of Pseudomonas protegens. Lineage (GTDB taxonomy): Bacteria > Pseudomonadota > Gammaproteobacteria > Pseudomonadales > Pseudomonadaceae > Aquipseudomonas > Aquipseudomonas danubii. The sequence goes on along the minus strand of NZ_CP031396.1, from coordinate 5,768,891 downwards.
GGAGCTGGAGCTGGAGCTGGAGCTGGAGCGAGCTTGACGCTTGGTGGCGGGACTTCAAGACCTTCGAAGCTACCTTCCGGAAGATCCAGTTCCTCGGCGAAGTCGCTATTTTCCTCGGACAACGCCCGCGCCATGCGCAGGTGCTTTTCCGCTTCCTGCTGAGCCTTGCGACGACGCGCCAGCAACAGCAACAGCAGCAACACCGCCACTATCGCACCGCCACCTACCAGCCCGAGAAGGATTGGATTGGTCAGCAGGTCGCCATACTTGTCTTCGTCAGCCTGGGCCGCTGGCACATCCGGAGCCGGATTGGCTGCTGGCTCACTGACTGGAGCTTGCGCAACCACTGGCGTCGCCGCAGGCGCCTCAGGTTTGGCCACCAGCTCAGCAGGCATCACCGCTGTTGGCTGAGCGACAGGGGCTGCACCTTCAGCCTGCAACTTGGCCAACTGGTTGTTCTTCAATTCGATCAGGCGCTGCAGCTTGTCCAGCTGACTCTGCAGATCCGCCATGCGCTCCTTGAGCTCAGCATTATCGCGACGGGTTGCATCCAGGCTTTCCTGAGTCACCGCCAGCTTGTTGTTCAGGGCCTTGCTATCACCCGCGACGCCCTTGCCACCAGCCTTGCCGCTGTCCGCAGAAACCAGGCTCAGGTTGTCCTTGGTGTTGACCTGCTTGGGCGCCTTTTCGGCACCCGCACGACGAGTCGCATCCACCTGCAGTTGGCTCCGTGCACCAGCGCGACGCCCCTGACGCCAGGCAGCATTCTGCGCAGCAACTTCGGCAATGGCCTTGGGCTGCGGCAACGCGGTGCTCTGCACCACGTCAGGCAGGCGCAGGACCCTGCCAGCTTTCAATCGATTGATGTTGCCGTCGATAAAGGCATCCGGGTTCAGCGCCTGGATCGCCAGCATGGTTTGCTGGATCGACGCGCCATTGCGATTCTTTGCGGCGATTTCCCACAGCGTGTCACGAGGCGCAGTTGTGTATTGCTCAGGCTTGCTGATTTTGTTGGCACGAGTGACCGGGGCATTCACCGCCGGACCACTGACCGGTGCCGCCTGTGCAGCAGCAGCGGTTTGCGGGGAAAACTTCGAAGGGTCCAGCAGCACGCTGTAATCGCGCAGCAGACGACCGTTGGGCCACATTACCTGGACCAGAAACTTGACCATCGGCTCCGACAACGGCTGGCTAGAGGTCACCCGCAGTACGCTCTTGCCGCCGGGATTGAGAACAGGAGTAAAACTCAGGTCATTGAGAAAGGCCTGACGATCGACGCCGGCCTTGGCGAACTCTTCTGCCGGGGCCAGGCTGGGCACCACTTCCGCAGCAGTAAGGTCCTTGATATCGAGCAATTCGATTTCTGCTACCAGAGGCTGGTTCAGACTCGACTTCAGGGTCAGCTCCCCGAGCCCAAGCGCCTGCGCCATACCGGAGGACAGCGCCGAGGCGGCCGCTATTGCTAACACCAGTTTGCGAACTTGAACCATAGCCTCATCCTTTGTTTGAACATTCCTCGGCCAGCGAGAAGGTTTTGTAGCGGCTGCCATAAGGCACTGCGCGGGATCATGAGCGACCGCCACGCGGGATTATTTACTGCATGCCCCGGGAGCACCTGACGGCCACTCACCTCCAGCAACTTGCCAAGCATAGCGCCCAGCTAGATTCATTCTGCAAATTGTTGCCAAGTATCTTTTACAGCAGGTCTTTTATCAACAATTCAGCCAGCTGCACAGCGTTCAAGGCCGCACCTTTGCGGACGTTGTCCGAAGTCAGCCACAGATTCAGTTCCGCCGAATCGTCGACGCCCCCACGAACACGCCCCACATAGACTACGTCCTGGCCCACGGCGTCACCCACTGCGGTGGGATAATCACCGGCGTCCACCAGTTCCAGGCCGGGAGCCGCCTCCAGCGCCGCATTCACCGCCGCCAGATCGACGTCAGCACCTGACTGCAAAGTCACGCTATAGCTATCGCCAAAAAACACCGGTGCTTGAATGCAAGTGACAGAAATCTTTAATAAAGGCTGCCCCAGCACCTCCCGCAACTCTCTCACCAGACGCTTTTCCAACAGAGTGTGTCCCTGGGCATCTGGCGTACCGACCTGAGCCAGCAGATTGAAGGCTACTTGGCGGTCAAAGAAACGCGGCTCCAGCGGTCGCACATTCAGCAGTTCGGCGGTTTGCCGGGCCAGCTCGCTGACGGCCTCACGCCCCTGGCTGGAAATCGCCAGGCTGGCCGTCAGGTTGACCCGCTGGATATCCAGCACGCCCTGCAATGGCGCCAGCGCCACCGCCAGTGCCGTGGCCGCAGCACTGGGACTGCTCAGTTGCACCGGCTTCTTTAGACCAGCCAGCACCTGGGCATTGGCCTCAGGCACGACATTGGGTGCCTGGGCCGACGGCAAGGCACCGGAGAGGTCGATCACGGCGCAATTGGCCGCTGTGGCTCGCGGAGCGAAGCTCAGGGTCACCGCAGGGCCCGCGGCGAAAAACGCCAACTGAACCTTGCCAAAGTCGAACTCGTCGACTTCTCGCACACGAACATTCTTGCCGCGAAACGGCACCGAGTGACCGGCCGACTCACTGCTGGCGAGCAGGTGCAGGTTGGCAACGGGGAAATCACGCTCTTCGAGAATCTGCACCAGGGTTTCGCCAACCGTGCCGGTGGCGCCGATAACAGCAATATCAAAGGACGGGGTCATGGTGCTACCTCAGGCGGAACGGGGGGAGCGGCACTTTACCCGGCACGGGGTGACGAGGCAATTCGCGGGGGAAAGTGCCGGTTGGGCTAGAGCACTCTTCGCGGGCGAGTCCGCTACATGAGCATGAAAAAGCCCGCGCCTTGTGCAAGGGGCGGGCTGTTTCAAACGCTTAGAGAATCAACGCTCCAGCAAGATCCGCAGCATGCGGCGCAGCGGTTCGGCCGCACCCCACAGCAACTGGTCGCCCACGGTGAAGGCACCGAGGAACTGCGAGCCCATGTTCAGCTTGCGCAGACGGCCTACCGGAATGTTCAGAGTGCCGGTGACCTTGGTCGGACTCAGCTCCTGCATGCTGATGTCGCGCTGGTTCGGCACCAGTTTGACCCAGGGATTGTGCTGGCTGATCAGCCCTTCGATATCGGCGATCGGCACATCCTTGTTGAGCTTGATGGTCAGCGCCTGGCTGTGGCAGCGCATGGCGCCGATGCGCACGCAAATGCCATCCACCGGGATCGGGCTCTTGAAGCGACCGAGGATCTTGTTGGTCTCGGCCTGGGCCTTCCACTCTTCACGGCTCTGGCCGTTAGGCAGTTCCTTGTCGATCCACGGGATCAGGCTGCCGGCCAGCGGCACGCCGAAGTTCTCGGTCGGATAGGCATCGCTGCGCATAGCTTCAGCCACTTTACGGTCGATGTCGAGGATGGCGCTGGCCGGATTGGCCAGGTCATCAGCGACAGCCGCGTGGGTCGCGCCCATTTGCTTGATCAGCTCGCGCATGTTCTGCGCGCCGGCGCCGGAGGCCGCCTGGTAGGTCATGGCGCTCATCCACTCCACCAGACCGGCTTCGAACAAGCCGCCCAGGCCCATCAGCATCAGGCTGACGGTGCAGTTGCCACCGATGTAGTTCTTGGTCCCGGCATCCAGTTGCTGGTCGATGACCTTGCGGTTCACCGGGTCAAGAATGATCACCGCATCATCCTGCATGCGCAGGCTGGAAGCGGCGTCGATCCAGTAACCCTGCCAGCCGGCTTCACGCAGCTTGGGGAAGACTTCGCTGGTGTAGTCGCCACCCTGGCAGGTCAGAATCACGTCGAGGGTTTTCAACTCTTCAATGTTGTAGGCGTCCTTCAGTGGAGCAATGTCCTTGCCCACCGACGGCCCCTGGCCACCGACATTGGAAGTGGTGAAAAACACCGGTTCAATAAGATCGAAGTCCTGCTCTTCAAGCATCCGCTGCATGAGCACGGAACCGACCATACCGCGCCAACCGATCAGACCTACACGTTTCATCGCAACTACACCTTTACAAAAGTGGGCCACCGTCTGTGCGGTGGGCCCGAAAGATTACAGATTCCGCAGCGCGGCGACTACTGCATCGCCCATTTCCTGCGTACCGACTTTGGTGCAACCGGCCGACCAGATGTCACCGGTGCGCAAACCCTGATCCAGCACTCGGCTCACCGCCTGCTCGATGGCATCTGCCGCGTCATTCAGGTTGAAGCTGTAACGCAGCATCATCGACACCGAGAGGATGGTCGCCAGCGGGTTGGCAACACCCTGGCCGGCGATGTCCGGCGCCGAACCGTGGCAAGGCTCGTACATGCCCTTGTTGTTGGCATCCAGGGAAGCCGACGGCAGCATGCCGATGGAACCGGTGAGCATCGAAGCCTCATCGGAGAGGATGTCGCCGAACATGTTGTCGGTGACGATCACGTCGAACTGCTTCGGCGCACGCACCAGTTGCATGGCGGCGTTGTCCACATACATGTGGCTCAACTCGACATCCGGGTAGTCCAGCGCCACTTGTTCGACCACTTCACGCCACAACTGGCTGGAGGCCAGAACGTTGGCCTTGTCCACCGAGCAGAGCTTCTTGCCACGCACCCGCGCCATGTCAAAGCCGACCCGGGCGATACGACGGATTTCACTTTCGCTGTACGGCAGGGTGTCGTAGGACTGGCGCTCGCCATTTTCCAGCTCACGGGTGCCGCGAGGCGCGCCGAAGTAGATGCCGCCGGTCAACTCGCGCACGATGAGGATATCCAGGCCCGAGACAATTTCCGGCTTCAGGCTCGAGGCATCGGCCAGTTGCGGATAGAGGATCGCCGGGCGCAGGTTGCCGAACAGACCCAACTGCGCACGAATCTTCAGCAAGCCCCGCTCAGGACGGGTATCACGCTCGATCTTGTCCCACTTCGGACCACCCACAGCACCCAGCAGCACAGCATCGGCGGCACGAGCACGATCCAGGGTCTCATCGGCCAGGGGCACACCGTGCTTGTCGATGGCAGCACCACCGATGACGTCGTGGCTCAGCTCGAAGCCCAGGCTGTACTTGTCATTGGCCAATTCCAGCACCTTGACCGCCTCGGCCATGATTTCCGGACCAATACCGTCACCTGGGAGAATCAGAATCTGCTTGCTCATGCGTTCCTCATTTGCTCTGTCGGCGCACCCGCAGGCGCGCCCGGAAAAGTTCTATCGCTCGGCCCACAGCACCAGTACATCTGTACTGAACGAACCATCGGCCTCAATCTCAAAATATTCGCGCACTTCATTGCCCATTGCCTGCTGCAGCTCGCGAATTGCCGCCCGCAGCACCTGGGGCGTGCGCATGCGCTCGACCCAGGAGTTGTACTCCAGGCGCAGACGCTGACGAGCGGTACTGCGGGTATGCAACCCTGCCTCGCTGACCTGGCGCAGCCACTCCCCAGCCGAATAGTCACGAACATGACTGGTGTCACGCAGCACTTCGACGCTTTGCAGGTAAGTGTCCAGCAGTGGACTGCCCGGCGACAAGACATCAATGAACGCCGCCACGCCACCCGGCTTCAGCACCCGGCGCACCTCTCTCAAGGCCAGGCCCAAGTCGCTCCAATGGTGAGCCGAGTAGCGACTGAAGACGAAGTCGAACTCGCCGTCGGCGAACGGCAAGCGCTCAGCTGCGCCTTTAACGGTGCGGACGTTGTGCAGATTACGCTCCTGCGCGGCTCCCGACACTACATCCAGCATCTGCTGGGAGAGGTCGTAAGCCACCACTTCCTTGACCAGCGGCGCAACGTGGAAGCTGACATGACCGGCGCCACAGCCCAGGTCCAGGACCCGGGCAGCACCCCGGCCCGCCACTTCGGCTTGTAGCAGCGCGAATTCGGCGCCTTGAGCGTGTACGGCACTGCTCAGGTAGGCCGAGGCCTGTTCACCGAATTGCTTCTGTACCACCTGGCTATGGGCGTTGCTGGTCATGCTGTGGTCCTTTTGATCAGGGGAACGGCGTTCGCTGGCCAGCCAGCTCCTGCAACACAAATCCGCAGGAGCTGGCTGCCGGCGATCAGGCGTCGCGGAACAACCAGGGCTGGCTGGCCCGATGCTTGGCCTCAAAGGCGGCAATGGCGTCAGCGTCCTGCAAGGTCAGGCCGATGTCGTCCAGACCGTTGAGCAGGCAATGCTTGCGGAAGGCATCAATCTCGAACTTCAACACCTTGCCGTCGGGACGGGTCACGGTCTGCGCCTCAAGGTCGATGTGCAACTGGTAACCCGGCGTGGCTTCGACCTGCTGGAACAGCTCGTCGACTTCGGCGTCGCTCAAGATGATCGGCAACAAACCGTTCTTGAAGCTGTTGTTGAAGAAGATGTCGGCATAGCTTGGCGCGATGATGCTGCGAAAACCGTACTCTTCCAGGGCCCAGGGCGCGTGCTCACGGCTCGAGCCGCAGCCGAAGTTCTCCCGCGCCAGCAACACGCTGGCCCCTTGGTAACGCTCGGCGTTAAGGACGAACTCCTTGTTCAACGGACGCTTGGAGTTGTCCTGGTAGGGCTGGCCCACGTCGAGGTAGCGCCACTCATCGAACAGATTCGGACCGAAGCCGGTGCGCTTGATCGACTTGAGGAATTGCTTGGGGATGATCTGGTCGGTGTCGACGTTGGCACGATCCAAAGGCGCGACCAAACCATTGTGCTGGGTGAAAGCTTTCATGCTGCGCTCCTTAGATCAATTCACGGACGTCGACGAAACGACCGCTGACAGCGGCGGCGGCGGCCATGGCCGGGCTGACCAGATGGGTGCGCCCACCGGCACCCTGGCGCCCTTCGAAGTTGCGGTTCGACGTCGACGCGCAATGCTCACCGGACTCCAGGCGATCCGGGTTCATCGCCAGGCACATCGAGCAGCCCGGCTCACGCCATTCGAAGCCGGCTTCGAGGAAGATCTTGTCCAGGCCTTCCGACTCAGCCTGGGCCTTCACCAGCCCCGAACCCGGAACCACGATCGCCTGCTTGATGGTGGAGGCCACTTTACGGCCCTTGGCGATCACCGCCGCGGCACGCAAGTCTTCAATCCGCGAGTTGGTGCAGGAACCGATGAACACGCGATCCAATTGAATGTCGGTGATGGCCTGGTTGGCGCTCAAACCCATGTACTTCAAGGCACGGACGATGGAGTCACGCTTGACCAGGTCCATTTCCTTGGCCGGGTCCGGCACGCGCTGATCCACGGCCAAAACCATTTCCGGCGAAGTGCCCCAGCTGACTTGCGGCTTGATTTGCGCGGCGTCGAGCTCGACCACGGTGTCGAACTGGGCATCGGCATCGGACACCAGGTCTTTCCAGGCCTCGACCGCCAAGTCCCATTCGGCGCCCTTGGGTGCAAATGGACGACCCTTGACATAAGCCACGGTCTTTTCGTCCGCCGCCACCAGTCCGACACGGGCACCGGCTTCGATGGACATGTTGCAGATGGTCATGCGGCCTTCAACGGAAAGGTCGCGAATCGCGCTGCCGGCGAACTCGATGGCGTGGCCGTTGCCACCGGCGGTGCCGATCTTGCCGATCACTGCGAGGACGATGTCCTTGGCGGTCACGCCAAAGGGCAAGGTGCCTTCCACGCGCACCAGCATGTTCTTCATCTTCTTGGCCACCAGGCACTGAGTGGCGAGCACATGCTCCACCTCGGAAGTGCCGATGCCATGGGCCAGGGCACCAAAGGCACCGTGGGTGGAGGTGTGGGAGTCACCGCAGACCACGGTCATGCCCGGCAAGGTGGCGCCCTGTTCCGGGCCGATCACGTGGACGATGCCCTGACGCACATCGTTCATCTTGAATTCGACGATGCCGTATTCGTCACAGTTGTCATCGAGGGTCTGCACCTGCAGCCGGGAGACCTGATCGGCAATCGCTTCGATCCCGCCCTTGCGCTCAGGCGTAGTCGGTACGTTGTGGTCCGGGGTAGCGATGTTGGCATCGATGCGCCAAGGCTTGCGTCCGGCCAGACGCAGGCCTTCGAACGCTTGCGGCGAGGTCACTTCATGGATGATGTGACGATCGATATAGATCAGCGCCGAACCATCGTCGCGCTGCTTGACCAAATGCGAATCCCAGAGCTTGTCGTAGAGCGTCTTGCCGGCCATCGGACCATTCCTCATCAGCTTGTTTCTATGCCCCGGGCCCTGACCGTCGGCCGATCAATAACCCCTTGGCTTGTGAGGCTGATGCTATGGCGTTAGATTAAATAACTCAAATTCATATTTTTCATGCTTTGGATAACCAACTGGAATACAACCATGGACCTGGCCAACCTCAATGCCTTTATAGCCATCGCCGAGACCGGCAGCTTTTCCGGCGCCGGTGAACGCCTGCACCTGACCCAGCCCGCTATCAGCAAACGTATCGCCGGCCTGGAGCAGCAGCTCAATGTGCGGCTGTTCGACCGCCTGGGCCGCGAGGTCGGCCTGACCGAGGCCGGACGCGCTCTGCTGCCCCGGGCGTATCAGATCATCAACGTGCTGGACGACACCCGTCGCGCCCTGACCAACCTCACCGGGGAAGTCAGCGGCCGCCTAACCCTGGCCACCAGCCATCACATCGGCCTGCACCGCCTGCCGCCGCTGCTGCGGGCCTTTACCCGGCGCTACCCGCAAGTGGCCCTGGACATCCAATTCCTCGATTCCGAGGTGGCCTACGAGGAAATCCTCCACGGCCGCGCCGAACTGGCGGTGATCACCTTGGCACCCGAGCCCCACAGTCTGATCAAGGCCACCGCGGTCTGGGACGACCCGCTGGACTTTGTCGCCGCCCCGGAACATCCGCTGGTCAGCAACGGCCAGGTCAGCCTGGCGGATATTGCCCTGCATCCGGCAGTTTTTCCCGGCGGCAACACCTTTACCCACCATATTGTCCAACGCTTGTTTGAGGCCCAAGGCCTGACGCCGAACATCGCCATGAGCACTAACTATCTGGAAACTATAAAGATGATGGTTTCCATCGGTCTGGCCTGGAGCGTCCTGCCCCGCACCATGCTCGACGATCAAGTGGCGCGCATTCCTTTACCGGGCATACAACTGCGACGCCAGCTAGGCTATATCCTGCATACCGAACGGACGCTGTCGAATGCTGCGCGGGCCTTCATGGCCTTACTGGATGCACAAGTCGATTGGCCAGGGAACCCGGCATAGCTCTTCCGGGTATTGCCCGTGCCAAGCCGAACTGTCATGAGTATCCCGCGCCAAACGAATGACTCAGCTCAAGGCCTGACACCCATGCCAAAACCCGCTGACCGTATTCCACCCATGCCGCGTATCCATGCTGTCGACCCCAGGGAGTCGGAGCAAAGCTGGGAAAGCGCACCGCAGTTGCTTGCCGCTCTCAATGGCGCGCGGCTGGGAGCCTGGTATTGGGATATTGAAAGCGGGCAAATCAGCTGGTCCCGGGGCACCCAGGCACTGTTTGGCTTCGATCCACGCCAACCCCTGCCGGAAAACCTCGAATACCTCGATCTGCTCCCCATTGAAGACCGGGCCAGAACCGTACGGGCTTTTCATTCAGTGCTGGCGGGAGCGCCCCTGGAACACGCGATGCACCACCGCATTCGCTGGCCCGATGGCAGCCTGCACTGGCTGGAGATCAACGGCAGCGTGCTACCGGACAAGCATGGCAAGCCCCGAATGATCGGGGTGATCCGCGAGATCACCCACCAACGCCAGCGGGAGGAAGCCCTCAGCAGCTCGGAAAAACGTTTCGCCACCCTGTTTCACCTGTGCCCCAACATGGTGCTGCTGACCCGCCTGGAAGATGGCCTGATCAGCGAGGCCAACCAATACTTCGAAAGCCAGTTCGGCTGGCCCGCCGAACATGTGATAGGCCGCACTACCCTGGAGATCGGCCTGTGGGTTAATCCCGAACAGCGCGCCCAACTGATCAAGGCCGTGCAGAAAAAGGGCCAGGCCGCCAGCCTCGAAGTCCAGTTCCGCGCCAGCAATGGCCAGATCCACGACGGCATTCTCAGCGCGCAGAAAATCGAACTGGAAGGCAAGCCCTACCTGCTCAGCACCTTTCTCGATACCAGCGAACGCAAAAGAGCCGAACAAGCCCTCAAAGACAGTCAGGAACGCCTCGACCTGGCCCTGGATTCGGCGCAACTGGGCACCTGGGATTGGCACATTCCCAGCGGCATGCTCTATGGCTCGGCCCGGGCCGCACAATTGCACGGCCTGGAGCCGGCGCCCTTCCATGAATCCTTCGAAGCCTTTTTCGAGGGCGTCCCCACTGAAGAACGCGACAGCATGCGCGATGCCTATCGCAGCCTGCGGGAAGGCCCGGCGGGCAACTACCAGCTGACTTACCGGGTGCAACTGGCGGACGGCAGCTCGCGCTACCTGGAAAGCCGCGCTCGCCTCTATCGCGACGAGCAGGGCAATCCACTGCGCATGGCCGGAACGCTGCTGGACATCACCGAACAGGTGGAACGCGAACAGCGCCTGATCACTTCGGAAGAGAAGTTCGCCAGCCTGTTCCAGGTCAGCCCGGACCCCATCTGCCTGACGCTGCTGGAAACCGGTCAGTTCATCGAGATCAATTCAAGCTTCACCCAGACCTTCGGCTGGACCCCGGAAGATGTGATCAACCGCAGCGCCGAACAGATCGGCTTCTGGGCAGATCCCGCCCCGCGTCTGCGGCGGATCGAACAGGTGATTCGCGAACAGGCGCTGAACAACGTGGCAGTGGTGGTCAACCACAAGAGCGGCCAGGCACTGACCTGCATCATTTCCAGCCGCCTGATCACCGTCGACAAGCAGCCGTGCATCGTCACCACGCTGCGGGATATCACCCAGCAACAGCGTTCCGAGGCCGCGCTCAAGGCCAGCGAAGAGAAGTTCGCCAAGGCCTTCCACTCCAGTCCTGACGCCATCACCATCACCGAGCGCGACACCGGCCGCTACCTGGAGGTCAACGACGGCTTCTGCCGCCTGACCGGCTACCGCACCGATGAAGTGCTCGGCCACACCATGTATCAGGTCGGCATCTGGGCCGAAGAAGCCCAGCTCGCCACACTGCTGGCGGAGCTCAGGCTCAAGGGCCGAGTGCATCACCTGGAAATGCTCGGGCGTAACAAGCGCGGGGAAATCCTCACCCTAGAGGTCTCGGTGGAGCCGATCATCCTCAATGAAACCCCGTGCCTGCTGCTGACGGCCCGGGACGTCAGTCTGCTGAAGAATGCCCAGGCACAGATCCGCCACCTGGCCTACCACGATCCCTTGACCAACCTGCCCAACCGCGCCCTGCTGATGGACCGCCTGAGCCAGCAGATCGCTCTGCTCAAGCGCCACAATCTGCGGGGCGCCCTGCTGTTCCTCGACCTGGACCACTTCAAGCACATCAACGACTCCCTGGGGCACCCGGTGGGCGATACCGTACTGAAGATCATCACCGCCAGACTGGAAGCCAGCGTGCGCATGGAGGACACCGTCGCGCGCCTGGGCGGCGATGAATTCGTGGTGCTGCTCAGCGGCCTGGAAGGCTCGCGCAATGAGGTCAGTGAACAGGTGCGGCAACTGGCCGGGACCCTGCGCGAGCTGCTCTCGGAACCGATGTTCCTCGACGGCCAGCGCCTGCAGGTCACCCCCAGCATCGGCGTGGCGCTGATTCCCGATCACGGCTCGACCCCCACCGACCTGCTCAAGCGCGCCGACATTGCCCTTTACCGCGCCAAGGACTCCGGGCGCAACACCACGCAGATGTACCACAACACCATGCAGAAGGCCGCCAGCGAACGCCTGCGCATGGAAACCGACCTGCGTCTGGCCCTGTCCCGCGGCGAATTCAGCGTGCACTACCAGCCACAGGTGGATGCCCGCGACAACCGCATCGTCGGCGCCGAGGCCCTGGTGCGTTGGCAGCACCCGGAGCTGGGGGCGCAATCACCGACGGAGTTCATCAAGGTGCTGGAGGACAGCGGACTGATCCTTGAAGTGGGCACCTGGATTCTCGATGAAGCCTGCCTGGCCTTCAGCCAACTGATCGAGCAAGGCCTGGTGGACCCGCACCACTTCAGCCTATGCGTCAACATCAGCCCTCGGCAATTTCGCCAGAACGACTTCGTCGAACGAATCGAACACAGCCTGACTGCCTATGCCCTGCCCTCATCATTGCTGAAGCTGGAGATCACCGAAGGCATCGTGATCCAGAACCTGGATGACACCATCAACAAGATGCGTCGACTGAAAAAACTCGGGGTCAGTTTTGCCATGGACGACTTCGGCACCGGCTACTCCTCCCTGACGTACCTAAAACGCCTGCCGGTGGACACCCTGAAAATAGACCAGTCATTTGTCCGCGATGCCACCCACGACCCCAACGATGCGGAAATCATCCGGGCCATCGTCGCCATGGCCCGCAGCCTGAACCTGAAGGTCATCGCCGAAGGCGTGGAAACCCCACAGCAACTGGAATTCCTCCAGGGGCTGGAATGCCATCTGTACCAGGGCTACCTGCACAGCCAGCCGCTACCTCTGAGCGAATTCAAGAAGCTGCTGAAATGACAGGCACGAAAAAGGGCGCCACCAGGGCGCCCTTTTTTTACAGCGGTCTTAGTGTTGCAGAGCCGGCTGCTGCGCACCGTTGATCGGGATGCGCTTTGGCTTCGCCTCTTCCGGTACAACCCGCAGCAGGTCAATGTTCAACAGACCGTTGCTCAGGGCCGCGGCCTTGACCTCGATATGGTCGGCCAGGCGGAAGGACAGCTTGAATGCACGCTGGGCAATGCCCTGGTGCAGGTAAGTGACACTTTCATTGGCGTCGCGCTTGCCACCGCTCACGGTCAACACGCCTTTCTCCACTTGCAGTTCCAGATCGTCATCCTGGAAGCCGGCAGCGGCGATGACGATGCGGTATTGGTCGTCGGCGTGTTTTTCAACGTTGTAGGGTGGATAGCTGCTGCTCGGTTCGTTGCGCAACGCCGATTCAAACAGGTCGTTGAAACGGTCGAAGCCAACAGAGGAACGGAACAGTGGAGCCAGGGAAAATGCAGTACTCATGGGTCTATCTCCTGATTTTTCAGCGAGTGGTTATCTCCGCGACCCGAATTCGGCGTCGCGTACCCAAGAGATAGGGACCGCTCCTGACATTTCAAGAGGTTTTTTTTGAATTTTTTACGCCGCTTCGCTGCGGGGCATGCCCAGCAGCCGCCCCACCTGATCCAGATCGGTTTCCCGACGCAGAGCGGTAAACAGCTCAACCGCCTCCGGATAGTTGCGAGTCAGCATGGCCAGCCATTGCTTCAAACGCCCCGGGGCTGAACGGGGGGTCAGTTGCACCACCACCTGGGCCCAGAAGTCCTGAAGCATGGGCTGCAGATCGGCCCAGGACATTTCCACCACCTCCTCCCCAGCGCGAGCGGCGGCGATCTGCCGGGCCAGGTCCGGACGCGAGACCAGCCCACGACCGAGCATGATGTCCTCCACGCCACTGATCTCCCGACAGCGCCGCCAATCCTCGACGCTCCAGATATCGCCGTTGGCGAACACCGGCACCTTGACCACATCCTGCACCCGAGGAATCCACTCCCAATGAGCGGGCGGCTTGTAACCATCAACCTTGGTCCGTGCGTGAACCACGATATGTTCCGCGCCGCCCTCGGCCAGCGCCGTAGCGCACACCAGCGAACCGTCCGGACTATCGAAGCCCAGGCGCATTTTTGCCGTGACCGGGATATGCGCAGGCACCGCTCGCCGCACATGCTCGACAATCTGATTCAGCAGTTCGGGCTCCTTAAGCAGCACCGCCCCACCCCGGGACTTGTTGACGGTCTTGGCTGGACAGCCAAAATTCAGGTCGATCACCTCGCTGCCAAGCTCGCAGGCCAGCGCGGCATTTTCGGCCAGGCACACCGGATCGGACCCCAGCAACTGCACGCGCAATGGCACGCCGGCAGCGGTGTGCGCGCCTTGCAGCAACTCGGGAGCGAGCTTGTGGAAATAGGCAGGCGTCAGTAGACGGTCATTGACGCGAATGAACTCGGTGACACACCAGTCGATCCCGCCAACACGAGTCAACACATCCCGCAGGATGTTGTCGACCAACCCCTCCATGGGCGCCAGGGCAATTTGCATGAAACACACTCAACGAAAAATCAGGCGAAAAAACGTTCGCCAGTTTACTGGGTTTCACCCGATAACAGGAATTTTGTAGGAAAGGCCGAGCGGCGTTGCGCTTAGCGACAAATGGACTCTCGGGCCTGACAGCGCCCTTGAACAGGCCTTCGCTGGCAAGACGGTATCCACACAGGAGCCAAGGTGATCACGAGCCCTGCAGGGCTGGGCCGTAGCCCTCAAGGAATTCGGCGGGCATACGCTTGGGCTTGCCGCTGGACAGCTCGATGCAGACAAAAGTGGTCTGGGCCCGCAACAAGGTACTGCCATCGCTCGGACGGACCAGCTGGAAACGTCGAGTCATCTTCAGGCGCTGATCCCAATCGACGATCCAGGTGGCCAGTTGCAGCTCATCGCCTTCATAAGCCGCGGCCAGATAGTCGATCTCGTGCCGCACCACGGCCATCGCCCGATCCAGGCGACGATACTCGGCCAGATCCAGCCCCAGACGTTGCGAGTGACGCCAGGCGCAACGCTCCAGCCAGGTCACGTAGACCGCATTGTTGGCGTGCCCCAAGCCATCGATTTCCTCGGCCACCACCTGCAGATCGATAACGAATGGCGTTGCCAGATCCCAACTCATGCCCAACTCCCGGTCAGATTTTTTGACCGGGGCAGTGTAGCGGATGCTCAGGCAGATTGGCGCGCCGGCAGATGGCGTCCGGTGACCAGAGTGATCACAGCGTCGATCACTCGGGGATCGGCCAACACTCGCTGATGACCACCTTCACTCAAGCGCAGCAAGCGACTGTCGAACCAGGCCTGGTGGATCAACTCCGACTCCTTGACCGGTACAAATCGATCATCTTCGGCATGAATGATCAGGCCAGGCATCTCCAACTGATACTGAGCCACGTCCAGGGTCGCGGCACGCATCCCTACATCCTTCTCCACTTGACGGATAAAGGCCGAGCGCGCCCTGGGCGGCAAGCGCATGTAGCGGGCAAAACCTCGCAACACGCCAAGAATCCGAGCCGGCGCGGCGATACTGACCAGGGTTTCGGTGCGCAGTCCCAACTGCACAGCGAGCATGGCGCTGGCACCGCCCATGGAGTGACCAATCACTGCGCGCAAGGGGGGCAATTCCGCCGCTGCCTCCAACATCGCCCGGGCAAAGAGCACCACATTGGCCTCCTCCCCTGGAGAGCGGCCGTGGGCGGGACCGTCCAGCGCCACTGCGGTATAGCCAGCCGCCACCAGCGCCTCGATCAGGCTGGCAAATTGAGTGGGTCGCCCTTCCCAGCCATGCATCAGCAACACTGTCGGCCCCTGCCCCCAACGCAAGGCAGAGAGGCCAAAGCGCAAGGTCAGACGCTCAGCACGCTCCAGCAGGGGCAATTCCCACTCTCGGGGCGGCAGCTCACGGGGAGTCATGAACAACTGGCGCATCCGATTCGCCGCCCACTGAGGAGCCACCCAGCCCAGAGTGCCATTGACACCACGAATCCAGCTCAATCCGCTCATCGCCCAACACCTCGCAACCGAACTTCAGGTCATAGAACCGCCGACTTGGCGGCACGCAGTAGACGATCGGACAATTCACCCGGCCCCAGAGCTCGCGCCAGGGACAGCCCACCCACCATCAACGCCATATCCGCCAACGCCTTGTCCGTGTCCTCGGGGCTTGCGGCCAACTGCGCGACCATCAGCTCCATATGCTCGTTCAAAGCCTTGCGAAAACTCTCTGGCAGCCGCCCCAGCTCACCCACCGATGCCGGAATCGGACAGGCCTGCTCAGTGGAGTCGCGGTGCTTGCGCGACAGATAGAACGCTGCCGTCAGCGCCCTTCGCTCCTCACCACTCAAACCTGCGTCCATCTCGTCGAGCAAGCCACGTCGGTGGGCGAGCAGTTGGGTGAACGCCTCAAGCATCAGCGCATCCTTGCTCTCGAAGTGCGCATAGAAGCCACCCACCGTCAGCCCGGCAGCCCCCATCACCTCCCCCACACTCGGTTCGGCCGGGCCTCGCTGGATCAGCGCTGAACTGGCAGCCTGGAGAATACGTTCGCGGGTTTGAGCTTTTTTATCGTTCATCGTTGCCTCCGAATATTACGGACAAAATATTATTCTCATAATAATTTTCCGCAAGTCGTCAGTGTGACCGCCGGTCAGAAGTGCAGGCTGAGGAAGAGAGTAAAAGTTGGCCGGACGCCAGAAAAACAAAAGGGCCATTCAATAATTGAATGACCCTTAAAAATCCCGCATAGCGGGTAAACGTGGCGTCCCCTAGGGGACTCGAACCCCTGTTACCGCCGTGAAAGGGCGGTGTCCTAGGCCACTAGACGAAGGGGACACATACCCTTCTAACAGTTGATCAGTGCTGAGTTCTGATCGATTCAAGGCCGGTGTGGCCAGGCCTTGAACTGTAAATTGGTGGAGCTAGACGGGATCGAACCGTCGACCTCTTGCATGCCATGCAAGCGCTCTCCCAGCTGAGCTATAGCCCCGGATTTTCGCCTCGCGGCGCAGCGATATCTTGCAACATCGCTTGTGTGAAACTGGCGTCCCCTAGGGGACTCGAACCCCTGTTACCGCCGTGAAAGGGCGGTGTCCTAGGCCACTAGACGAAGGGGACGCATACCCTTCTAACAGTTGATCAGTGCTGAGTCCTGATCGATTCAAGGCCGGTGTGGCCAGGCCTTGAACTGTAAATTGGTGGAGCTAGACGGGATCGAACCGTCGACCTCTTGCATGCCATGCAAGCGCTCTCCCAGCTGAGCTATAGCCCCGGATTTTCGCCTCGCGGCGCAGCGATATCTTGCAACATCACTTGTGTAAAACTGGCGTCCCCTAGGGGACTCGAACCCCTGTTACCGCCGTGAAAGGGCGGTGTCCTAGGCCACTAGACGAAGGGGACGCAAACCCTTCTATACAACTGATCAGTGCTGAGTACTGATCGATTCAATGCCGGTGTGGCCAGGCCTTGAACTGTAAATTGGTGGAGCTAGACGGGATCGAACCGTCGACCTCTTGCATGCCATGCAAGCGCTCTCCCAGCTGAGCTATAGCCCCTCGTCGGTGAGGACGGGGCGAATCTTAAGGGGCGATCAGAAGGCTGTCAATTTTTTTTCCGTATTTTGAAAAAAAATTTGCCGGGATAACAACCACTTACCGCCCTGCCCCAAAAACCCTGGCTTTTTCAGCCTTAGCGGCCCGTGCCAACTCCCATAAACGGGGGGCCGCGAGCCGCCTGGAACCCACTTGGCCAGCGACCAATCGACCTGGCGCCTGAGAATCAAGCGTAGTCGAAAAGCCCGTAGCCCCTTGTAGCTCCCCTGCTGCGAAGCGCCGTCAGCCGATGGCGCCCAGCAGTTTTTCCCACTCCTTGTTCTCTTTCTTCGACACGCCACCGAGCAGGTCGATGGCCTGGCGCAGACGGAAACGAGTAAGGTCAGGCCCCAGGATCTCCATGGCATCGAGCACCGACACCGAGCTGGCCTGGCCAGTGATCGCAGCGAACATCAGCGGCATGGCGTCACGCAGTTTCAGCTCCAGGGATTCAACCACTGCCTGAATGGTCGCGGTGATGCTGTCTTTCTCCCACTGGCGCAGGCTCTCGAGCTTCCACAGGATCAACTGCATCACTTGCCGCACCTGATCGCCAGAAAGCTTCTTGGATTCGAACAACTTGGCGTCCGGGGTCACGCCACCGGCGAAGAAGAAGCCAGCCAACGGTGCGATCTGGCTGAAGGTCTCCACCCGGCCTTGCACATGGGGCGCGATCTTCATCAGGTATTCAGGATTCAGCGCCCAGGTCTGCACGCGACTGGCGAACTCTTCCACCGGCAGGTCACGCAACCACTGGCCGTTGAGCCAAGACAGTTTCTCGATATCGAAGATCGGCCCACCCAGGGATACCCGCGACAGGTCAAAGTTATCGACCATTTCCTGCAACGAGAACTTCTCGCGCTCGTCCGGCATCGACCAGCCCATGCGCCCCAGATAATTGAGCATGGCTTCCGGCATGAAACCCATGCGCTCATAAAAGGTCACAGAGGTCGGATTCTTGCGCTTGGACAGCTTGCTCTTGTCCGGATTGCGCAGCAGCGGCATGTAGCACAGCTGCGGCTGCTCCCAACCGAAGTACTCGTAGAGCAGAATCAGCTTCGGTGCCGAAGGCAGCCACTCTTCACCGCGCAGCACATGGGTGATGCCCATCAGGTGGTCATCGACCACGTTGGCCAGGAAGTAGGTCGGCAGGCCATCGGTCTTCATCAAGACCTGCATGTCCATGCGATCCCACGGAATTTCGACATCGCCACGCAGCAGATCAGGCACCACACAGACGCCTTCGGTCGGCACCTTCATACGAATCACATGGGGCTCACCGGCCGCCAGACGCCGGGCCACTTCTTCCTTGGACAGCAGCAAGGCGCGGCCGTCATAACGCGGCGTCTCGCCACGAGCCATCTGCTCGGCGCGCATCTGGTCCAGCTCTTCGGCCGTGCAGAAGCATGGGAACGCGTGTCCCAGGTCCACCAATTGCTGAGCATATTTCTGATAGATATCGCCGCGCTCGCTCTGGCGATAAGGACCATGGGGACCGCCCACATCCGGCCCTTCGCTCCAGTTGATGCCCAACCAGCGCAAGGCATCGAAAATCTGCTGCTCGGACTCGCGGGTCGAACGCAACTGATCGGTGTCTTCGATACGCAGGATGAACTCACCGCCATGCTGCTTGGCAAAGCAATAGTTGAACAAAGCGATGTAAGCGGTACCTACGTGGGGGTCCCCGGTAGGCGATGGCGCGATGCGCGTGCGGACGGTGGTCATGGCATATCTCGAAAAGATAGAAAAACGAGGAATAAAACAGGGGGCGAATGGTAACAGGCGACCCCGGCCCGGCTCCAGTAAGGAGGGCATTTAAGCCAAGGTTGCGACTACAGGCCGCCGCAGAGCCCATGAATGGTCAAATATCAGCGCCTGGCATTTACCACCCACGGGCTATCTGCCAGGTTCACCCGCTAGTGATTTTTCTTACACTTTTTGATTGCGGCCGCGCGCCCTGGGATTTGACCTGTTCGGGATGGCGAGCCTCTTTTTCGGAGTGCTCAACCCGGACTTCGCCGGGCCGCAGCGCAATCAGATCCAGATCATTCGCACCCTGGGGCAGCCGCGGATCATGATCACCATCTCGCTGATCCCACGGTTTAGGGATCGAACGCCGTTAGACGGTCAGCAAGCGCTCGCGCAGCTTGGTGATTTCGTCGCGCATCTGCGCCGCCGCCTCGAACTCCAGGTCCCGGGCCAGTTGGTACATTTTTTCTTCGAGCTGGCGAATGCGCTTGGTGATTTCGCTGGGCGAACGCAGTTCGTTTTCGTAGCGGGCGCTTTCTTCGGCGGCCTTGGCCATGCCCTTGCGCTTCTTGCTGCGCGAGCCCGGCACGGTGGCGCCTTCCATGATGTCGGCGACATCCTTGAACACCCCTTTGGGGGTGATGCCGTTGGCCAGGTTGAAGGCAATCTGCTTGTCACGCCGCCGTTCGGTCTCGCCAATCGCCCGCTCCATGGAACCGGTGATGCGGTCGGCATAGAGAATCGCCCGGCCATTGAGATTGCGCGCGGCGCGACCGATGGTCTGGATCAGCGAACGCTCGGAACGCAGGAAGCCTTCCTTGTCGGCATCGAGAATCGCCACCAGCGACACTTCCGGCATGTCCAGGCCTTCACGCAGCAGGTTGATCCCCACCAGCACATCGAAGGTACCCAGGCGCAGGTCGCGAATGATTTCCACACGCTCCACGGTGTCGATGTCCGAGTGCAGATAACGCACGCGCACGCCGTGGTCGGCCAGGTAGTCGGTCAAGTCCTCGGCCATGCGCTTGGTCAGGGTGGTGACCAGCACTCGTTCTTCCACCGCCACGCGCTTGGTGATTTCCGACAACAGGTCATCCACCTGGGTCAGGGCCGGGCGTACTTCCACCTGAGGGTCCACCAGGCCGGTGGGACGCACCACCTGCTCCACAATGCGCCCGGCGTGCTCGGCTTCATAGTTGCCCGGGGTAGCAGAGACGAAGATGGTCTGCGGGCTGACACCTTCCCACTCGTCGAAACGCATCGGCCGGTTGTCCAGCGCCGATGGCAGGCGAAAACCATATTCCACCAGAGTCTCCTTGCGCGAACGGTCGCCCTTATACATGGCGCCCACCTGAGGCACGCTGACGTGGGATTCGTCGATCACCAACAGCGCATCCGCCGGCAGGTAGTCGTACAAGGTGGGTGGCGCGGCGCCGGCGGGACGGCCGGAGAGGTAGCGCGAGTAGTTCTCGATGCCGTTGCAATAGCCCAGCTCGAGGATCATCTCCAGATCGAAACGGGTGCGTTGTTCCAGACGCTGGGCTTCCACCAGTTTGTTGTTGGAGCGCAGGTATTCCAGGCGCTCCTGCAGTTCCACCTTGATCCCCTCGATAGCGTCCAGCAGGGTTTCCCGTGGGGTCACGTAGTGGCTCTTGGGGTAGAAGGTGAAACGCGGCAGCTTGCGGATCACTTCACCGGTCAACGGGTCGAAAGCGCTGATGCTTTCCACTTCGTCGTCGAACAGCTCGATGCGGATCGCTTCCAGGTCGGATTCCGCCGGATAAATGTCGATCACGTCGCCACGCACACGGAAGGTGGCACGAGCGAAGTCCATATCGTTGCGGGTGTATTGCAGGTCCGCCAGGCGCCGCAGCAAGGCACGCTGGTCGAGCTTGTCGCCGCGGTCCACGTGCAGAACCATTTTCAGGTAGGTTTCCGGGCTGCCCAAACCATAGATGCAGGACACCGTAGTCACGATGATCGCGTCCTTGCGCTCCAGCAGCGCCTTGGTCGCCGAAAGGCGCATCTGCTCGATATGGTCGTTGATCGAGGCATCCTTCTCGATAAAGGTATCCGAGGAAGGCACATAGGCTTCGGGCTGGTAGTAGTCGTAATAGGAAACGAAGTACTCCACCGCATTGTTCGGGAAGAAGGCCTTGAATTCGCCGTACAACTGGGCTGCCAGGGTCTTGTTCGGCGCCAGTACCAGGGTCGGGCGCTGCACCTGAGCGATGACGTTGGCGATGCTGAAGGTCTTGCCCGAGCCGGTCACGCCGAGCAGGGTCTGGTGGGCCAGTCCGGCCTCGATGCCTTCGACCAGCAGGCGGATGGCTTCCGGCTGGTCGCCGGCGGGCTGGAAGCGAGTGACTAGCTGGAATTCGGACATATCTACCTCTGGGATCATTCATGCGCGGCCATACCGTACAGGAACGAGAAACACCGCGTACGACCCATGTCGCCGAGGAAAAAACCGGAATGAGCTGGATGTGGAGGCAGATACCACGGCTTTCAAGGTAAAGGTCTTACACCCGTTAACACCCGGAAGGTTGCAATAAGACTAACGGTCGAAAAATAAAGCGAAAAACTTGTCGCAAAAGGTCAATCGGCTGTCGCCCCCCGCGATGATGGCCTCTATACTAGCTCCCCGTTTGTGCACCGCTCTAGTGCATTCGGCTGGAGCGCGACACGTCCCTCCACACTCCATTCAGAGCCGCCGTAAAAATGAGCCTGTTCTCCGCTGTCGAAATGGCACCACGCGATCCAATCCTGGGCCTCAACGAAGCATTCAACGCCGACACCCGAACCAACAAGGTCAACCTTGGGGTGGGCGTGTACTGCAACGAGGAGGGACGCATTCCACTCCTGCGCGCCGTTGTCGAAGCCGAGACAATTCGCGCCGCTCAACACGCTTCCCGTGGTTACCTGCCGATCGACGGCATTGCCGCCTATGACCAAGCGGTACAGAAACTGCTGTTCGGCAACGACTCGCCCCTGCTGGCCGCTGGCCGCGTGGTCACCACCCAGGCCGTTGGCGGTACTGGTGCACTGAAGATCGGCGCCGACTTCCTCAAGCAACTGCTGCCCAACGCTGTAGTCGCCATCAGTGATCCAAGCTGGGAAAACCACCGCGCACTGTTCGAAACCGCTGGTTTTCCGGTGCGGAACTACCGCTACTACGACGCCGCCACCCACGACGTAAACCGCGCCGGCCTGCTGGAAGACCTCAACGCCCTGCCGGCCCAATCGATCGTGGTGCTGCATGCCTGCTGCCACAACCCGACCGGTGTCGACCTGACTCCGCAGGACTGGAAAAACGTCCTGGAAGTGGTCAAGGCGAAAAACCTCGTGCCATTCCTCGACATGGCCTACCAGGGCTTTGGCGACGGCATCGACGAAGACGCCGCGGCCGTGCGCCTGTTCGCCGAGTCGGGCCTGACCTTCTTCGTGTCCAGCTCGTTCTCCAAGTCGTTCTCGCTGTACGGCGAGCGCGTTGGCGCTCTGTCCATCGTCAGCAGCTCGAAGGAAGAAAGCGCTCGCGTGCTGTCCCAGGTCAAGCGCGTGATCCGCACCAACTACTCCAACCCGCCAACCCATGGCGCAACCATCGTTGCCGCGGTGCTGAACAATCCGGAACTGCGCGCCCAGTGGGAGCAGGAACTGGCGGAAATGCGCCTGCGCATTCGCGGCATGCGCACCCAGATGGTCGACTTGCTGGCCAAAGGCGCCCCTGAGCACGACTTCAGTTTTGTCGGCCGCCAGTGCGGCATGTTCTCCTACTCCGGCCTGACCGTTGAGCAAGTGACCCGCCTGCGCAACGAGTTCGGCATCTACGCCCTGGACACCGGCCGCATCTGCGTGGCCGCACTGAACCAGAACAACATCGACGTGGTGACCAAGGCCATCCTCCAGGTGATCTGATTCACGGCCGTCGCGCAAAAAGGGGAAGCCATGGTGCTTCCCCTTTTTTGTGCGCGCTCAGCTAATAACCAGTCCAGCCCCTGCATCCTCTAGACTGAGGCCACGCCTCCCTTGCCGATCGAGAATCCAGATGAAAGACGATGACCTGCGGGCCGACCGCGACGAACTGGAGCACTACTTGCCCCGCTCGCAGAAACGCGAAAAGAGCCTGGTACTGCAAATCGCCCTCGGCGTGTTCCTCGGTGGTCTGGCCCTGTGGCTGGTGCAACTGGCAGCCACATCGCTGATGGCCAAGCTGATGCTGGGCACCCTGACCTTCGGCGGCTGAACCGACTCAACCCGCCAGTTCACGCATTCGCTGACTGGCGGCATCATCAAAGGCCACGTACAACGCCTCAGCGACCTGGCTCTTGATGGCCTTGGCACTCTCCAGCCCCAGGACAAAACCTTCGGCCTTGCCCGCCGCGCGGTTCAGATCCGCCGCTGCCGCTGCCTGGGTAATGGCATCCCACAACTTGTCGGCCTGAGGCCCGACTCCCTTGGGCAGGTTGATCTGCTCGATGCTCATGACAGCACCTCGCATCGCGATGCAAAAAAATGAGTGGGAACCTGGGATAAATCGAAGCGCATCATAAAAACGTACCTTTGCGGCTTGAGGCCGGCAGCGCGTGAAACCACTTCCGGGGAGCCATGGTAGCCCCTATCGGATCACGTACAGGCCCGCTAGCTGATAAAACCCTTGAAGTAATGTCAGCAGATCATTCAGAACCTCGCCGCACTGAAAAAAACATTCACAGCTTGTTGACTTCCCTTTCTGAATCAGTAAGATACGGCGCATTCCGCGATAGCTCAGTTGGTAGAGCAAGTGACTGTTAATCACTGGGTCCCTGGTTCGAGTCCAGGTCGTGGAGCCATATTCCTACTCTGATTTGCCTCAAACCCAACAAGAGCGCCCTGCTCTTTTGGCAAATCAGCAGAAAAAAACCACTATCAGTTTCATGATCCGCATGTCAGCCAGACATGCGGATAAAGTGCTTTGCGAGCCGAATGGCTCAGACAAAGGTCTGGTTGCCTTGCCGCAATGGCCTGACGTAGGCTGTGCGCCTATTTTTCCGGCCAGTCAGACAACGATGTTCCTGCCAGCACAGTCCCCGTGCCTCTCCCCCTCGATGAGCCCTTCGGCAACCCTGGCCGTTGCCCAGCATGATTGCGCGATCAACCGTCGCCGCCGCAGCGTCCTGTTCGCCTTCACCTTCTCCCCGCACTAAGGCAGTCGCTAACCGCGATTGAGCCTGGCACCGCCCCGCCACCTTTGGCGCCGATGCAGAGGCTGGCTCGCCAGCGAAGACGTCTCGAAGTGCGCCGCACCATTCAATGACCGCTTCGCCAGCAGCCGGCCCCTACGCCGAGGGCACAGGCCCGGCTCTCGCCCGTATCTCGGCGGATGCTGTCACGCGGCGTCCGCAACATCTCCATTTTTCAGCGCCTGACGCTTCAGGCGCGAGTCTTGATCATGAACAAAGCCTTGTTAGCTGCCTTGATCCTGGGCATTTCCATTGTCGGCCTGAGCGTCGGCTCCACAGTGCCGATCCTTGCCCTGCGCCTGTACCAGGCCGGCGCGTCGAACAATCAGATTGGCATCATGTCAGCCCTGCCTGCGGCGGGCATGATGCTTTCGGCCTTCCTGGTCAACGCCTTGTGCCAGCGCCTGACCCGGCGCCAGATCTATCTGCTGTGTTTCAGCCTCTGCGCCCTGAGCGTGGCAGCCCTGGAACTGCCGGGCACCAACCTCTTCAGCCTGGGATTGGCCCGGGTCGCCATGGGGCTTGGGGCCGGGCTGATCATCATTCTCGGGGAAACCTGGGTCAATGAAATGGCCGAAGACGCCAGCCGTGGCCGCTTGGTGGCGGTCTACACCACCTGTTTCACCTTCTTCCAACTGCTGGGCCCTGGCCTGGTATCACTGCTGGGCACCGAGGGGCCGCTCGTACTCGCCATTGTCAGCCTCGGTTATGCCGTGGCGATCGCCGTGGTCTGGCTGACCCTGCCCCAGGAAGACTCCCCAAGTCCTCACGAGGAAAGCCGGACCTTCTCGGTGCTGGGCTTTATCCGCATCGCCCCGGCGTTGTGTGTGGGCATACTGTTCTTCGCCTTCTTCGACAGCGTCGTGCTGTCGCTGTTTCCGGTGTACGCGGCCACTCATGGCTACAGCATCAAACTGGCGGCACTGATGGTGACCATCATTCTCCTGGGAGATACGGCGTTCCAGTTCCCCCTGGGCTGGCTCTCGGACAAGCTGGGGCGCCCGGGGATCTACCTCGGCTGCGGCATCATCGCTCTGCTGATCGGCCTGTGCCTGCCACTGTTGATGCAATCCCCCGGTCTGCTCTGGCCGAGCCTGGTCATCCTCGGCGCGGCGGCGGGCGGCATCTACACCCTGGCGATCGTGCTGATCGGGCAATCCTTCAGCGGAGCGGATCTGGTGACCGCCAATGCCAGCGCCGGTCTGCTCTGGGGCATCGGCAGCCTGCTGGGACCACTGCTCAGTGGCGCCGCCATGAGCGGCGGCAGCTATGGTTTGCCCCTGACCCTGTCGGCGGCCGCCGCCGTGGTGGTGGTAATGGCTCTGTCCCTGGTGCGCCAGGGGCAGTTCAGCAAGGTCACGGAGTAAGTCACGCTGCTCAAAGGGCGGCCTGGAAACATTCACAGGCCGCCTCTTTGTCATTACCATCGCGCCATCCGAATCCCCTGATGAAAACTGTGCAATGAACCGACCTCTGTGCCTCCTGTCCCTGTGGGGGCTGTTGTCTCTGTTACCGCTACAGGCCCTGGCCGCCTCCACGGTGGATTGCGCCACCCTGAGCGACAACGCCTCTCTGGAAGCCGGCGAGTACCGCCCGCCCCTGGAAGCCAAGGTCATAGGCCAAGGACGGTTGCACTTTCACAGTGGGCCGAATGCCGCCTGCGTGAACCAGAAGCTCTATGTGATTCCGGGCGACGGCCTGACCGTGTACGCCTCCAGCGACGGCGGCTGGGCCCAAGTCATGTACATCGCCAAAAACGGTGAGGACTACAGTGGCTGGGTCGAGGAAAAACGCCTGCAACTGGGCGGTCACTACGGCGGCCCACAGCTGCCGGCCGAGGTCACGGCCTTTATCCAGCGTCACGAAGATTGCCAGCACTTTGCCGGCGAGGAGGCGTATGACGAGGAGCGTCGGGCCGAACTGGAGAAAGCCGTTAACGACGTCTGTATCGGCCATGATCGCCAGCTCGCAACCTTGCGCGGGCAGTACAAGGACAACCCCGAAGCCCTGCAAGCCCTGGAGCCCCTGGACAACCTCGAATAATGACTCACCCATAAAAAACGGCGCCTTCAGGGCGCCGTTTTTTAATGTCGCAATGATTGCACTCAGTGCGTGGTTTGCGCACTGCCTCGAGCATGGCTCGGTGCCGAGCCGTCCCCAAGCGGATTCGACGACTGTCCCGAAACCTCAGCTACCAGCGGCACTTCATTGCCTTCGGCATCGTGCAGCTTGCCACCGCTGAAGTAGTCCCCCTCACGCAGCACGGCAATGTCCTGGAAGCGCAGGCTGCGCTCGGTGCCAGCGACGAACACCGACTGCTGGTCCGAGTTGCCGGCGGTGAAATGGTTGAACGCCAGGTTCAGCAGGATCGCCATGATCGCCGACGAGCTGATGCCCGAGTGGAAGATCGTCGCAAACCAGCTGGGGAAGTGGTCGTAGAAACTCGGCGCAGCGATCGGGATCATGCCGAAGCCGATGGAGGTCGCAACGATGATCAGGTTCATGTTGTTGCGGTAGTCGACCTTGGACAGGGTACGAATGCCACTGGCCGCCACGGTGCCAAACAGCACGATACCGGCACCGCCCAATACCGAGGTGGGCACCGCCGCAATCACCCGCCCCATGAAGGGCAGCAGGCCGAGGACTACCAGAAACACGCCGCCGGTAGCCACTACAAAACGGCTCTTGATCCCGGTGACCGCCACCAGCCCGACGTTCTGGGCAAACGCACTCTGAGTGAAGGAACCGAAGATCGGCGCGATCATGCTCGACAGCATATCGGCACGCAGCCCATCCCCCAGGCGCTTGGAGTCGACCTTGGTGTGGATGATTTCACCCACCGCGAGGATGTCCGCCGAGGTTTCCACCAGGGTCACCATGACCACGATGCACATCGACAGGATCGCTGCGACATGGAAAGTCGGCATCCCGAAGTGGAACGGCGTGGGCAGGCCAAACATCGGCCCCTGAGTGACACCGGAAAAATCCGCCATGCCCAGGAACACCGCGATCACCGTACCGATGACCATGGCAAGGAGAATCGACAGCCGGGAAATCGCCGCGCTGCCGATCTTGCTCAGCAGCAGCACCAGCACCAGGGTGAGGGCCGCCAGACCGATGTTCGACATGCTGCCGAAATCCGCCGCCCGGCTATTGCCGCCCATCGCCCAGCGCGCCGCCACAGGCATCAGCGTCAAGCCGATGGTGGTGATGACAATGCCGGTGACCAGCGGGGGAAAGAACTTGGTAATGCGAGAGAACACCGGCGTAATCAGCAGACCGATCAGCGAAGCTGCAATCACCGCCCCCAGAATTGACTGGAAGCCGCCCTCGCCGCTGCTGGTGACAATCGCCACCATGGTCGATACGCCCGCAAAGGACACCCCTTGAACCAACGGCAGCTTGCAGCCGAAAAACGGCACGCCGAGCGTTTGCAGCAAGGTTGCCAGCCCCCCTGCAAACAACGAAGCGGCGATCAGCAGGCCGATCTCCGCTGGCGACAGACCGGCCGCCTGGCCGACGATCAGTGGCACCGCAACGATACCGCCATACATGGTCAGAACGTGTTGCAGGCCATAAGCCATATTCGCGGCAATACCCAAATTTTCATCTTCGGGACGTTGCTGTGAAACCTGGGGCGTATTCATGGTGTGGGGTTCCCTGTTTTTGTTATGCGCACACTGTATGCAACAACAAAGACAACTGTCCATAGGATTGTATACAGTTTATCGGTCAATCTTCGGGCACTTCCCCCTGCTGATTCACCGATAAAAAGCCCCGCTCAGGTCGTACGGATCACCCTTTTCCAGCCTGAATGGCCGCCCCAGAGCCACCGCCCCACATCGGGCCGGCAGGACCTGTGCAGCCAGCCGACATCCTCTTCCCCAACTCCACCCGCTGAAACACAACGCAAAAAAAGGCCGATCCATTGGCTGGATCGACCCTCGCCGCACACAAAAAGACCAATCAGTTGGACGGTACGCGGATCTTGTACACATTGGGTGCGACACGAATCCACTGATCGCTGACCAGCGGATAGACCCGGGTCCGCGCCGACAAACGCAACAGCTGCGAGTTGATGTTGGCCAGGGTCTTCACGTTGCCGTCACGCTGATAGCTGAGCATGTTGTCGCGCACATTGATGATGGTGTTCCAGGTGTCCTTGTTATTGATGATGTACTGGGCATTGGTTTCGAATTGCTCACCCGGATCATCATTGCGACCGTTCGGACCGAGAAACAGGTTCCAGGGCATCCAGGTGTAGAAGCCATGAAAGGTGTCCCAACCCAGGGGCCGTGGCGGCACGCCCGCATTGGCCCGCACCACGCCCCGACCGATCTCCTCGAGCAACGTCTTGGCCTGGTCATAATCCGCCGCCACCGGCGCAGTGACGTTGACTCGATTGTCCTGGCCATAGCTGAGGAAACGTGCGCCAAAGCCGTCCCAGAAACCCTTCAGCTCCTTCAAGTGCCCACGCTGCACCACGGACATGTAGAAATCCCGCAATTGGTTGTAGGCAATGATGTGGTGTCGACTCACCGGCACCGTGAACGCCGGCCCGACTCCGGACGTCTTGAGATCGGCACTGTAGTTGTCGGACGGTGGATAGGGCGACCCGGCCCGCGCGTCCATGCTCAGGTTGTAGTTGCCGTCGGGGTTGGGGACCGCGAAGCTGCTGGTGGAACACAGGCTGACCACTGCCAGCAGCGCAGCGAACAGCCCCTGCTTGAAACGCCTCAGCGGTGTTGCGGTACTGCCGGACACCGTGGATCGATGTATTTTCTGCATGATTCTCTCCATAGAAAATTGCCGGTTTGCCGGTGGATTCTATGGAGCGCCAGCTTGGGATTTTAATCGGGAAGTGCTTCCGTATTCGGCTCCCGCTCCCGGTACGACAGGTGGTGATCAGGTCTCCAGCAAGCGCTCGAGCACTCGCGACAGCTCGGGATGCTCCGGCAGACGCAAGGCAAACTCGTCCCGCAACAACTGCATCAGCTCCCCCGCATTAGTGATCTGCCGCCGCTCGCTGGGCTGCCCCACGCGATGCAAAGCGTAGCTGCCGTTGTTCAGGGTTCGGCGCACCCCCGGCCCTATCAGCGCCACCTTCAACTGACCGAGGAAAGGCGAGTCACGGTGAGTCGAGACGTACCAGTTGCCCATTTCGTAGTCCACGTCGCCCTGTATCTGCAGATCAAAGACGTACAGGGCCCGCCACTCATCCATGACCTTGGCGCGCAGGGTGTAGCTACCGTCTCGCTCGGTAATGCGATAGGGCTCGTGGGGTGTTGCCTGCTCTGCTTCGGTATCGAGCAGCAAGGGCGCAGTGGGCACCATGCCGCCGAAGCCGACATCGGCGATGTAGCGCTGCCCGTCCAGGTGCAACAGCGTCAACCTGTGACTGCGCGCGGTGAGCGCATCCTCCGGCCCGCCCATGACCACCCGCCCGGTAATGCCACGCGCCTCATAGCCCAGATGCTGCAACAGCACCAGGAACGTCTGATTGAGTTCATAGCAATAGCCACCGCGCCCCTCTTGCAGAATCTTGCGTTCCACCGTGCCCAGGTCGATGGGCACCGGCAGGCGCAACAAGGTAGAAAGGCTTTCGAAGGCAAACTCGCAGACATGTCGCCATTGCAGTTCTCGCAGGGTTTCCAGGGTCGGCGGCGGCGCGCTGTGGTAACCCAGTCGGCGCAAATAGAGGTCAATGTTCATCAGGTGCGGCTGGCTCATGCACAAATCCTTGAAATGAGTGTCGCGCAGGGCTCCGGAGATGCTTGTGCCGATCCGCTTGTCCAGCGCCGGTCCCTGCCAGGTCAACGATAGGTATAAGCCAGAAACGGGGCATTCCAACAATCGATTCGGCTGATATTTTTTATCGCATTGGCCCGGGATTGGCTCTTGCCAAGAGCTGACGGTGATTCTGTAGTAACCACCGCCCCAGTGGCCTCGCCCAGGCGCGGCGAGCGTCCTGCCTGTGGCTCAAAAATCATTCGGCACGGGCCTTCTACCGAGCCCAGGGATATGACGCCGCAGGCACCACCACCTATGAGCTTGGTGGCAATACCTGCACCAATCAGATCTTCTGCAAAGCCTGACAATGACTCAACGGTCGGAGCGCTGCAGCAGATCCTCGGCGCTCTCCACCGCCAGGGCCATCACCCGATTGCGCCCCGTGGCCTTGGCCTGATATAGCGCTGCATCCGCCCGTTCTATGAAGACTTCGATGCTGTCGCGCCCCGTAGGGACGAAGGAGTAACAGCCCAGACTGATGGTCACGCGCCCCACTGGAGAACCGGAATGGCTGATGTTGCGCTCCATGACGCTCTGGCGAATCTGCTCGGCCATGGCCAGGGCACCGTGGATATCGGTATCGGGTAGCAGCACCGCGAACTCTTCCCCGCCATAACGCACGGCCAGGTCGGTCTTGCGATGACAACACCCTTTCAGGGCCTGGGCCACCTCTGCCAGACAATGATCGCCGGCCACATGGCCGTAGGTATCGTTGTAACGCTTGAAGTAATCGATGTCGGCGATGATCAGGCTCAGCGGCGTGCTCTGCCGCGCCCCGCGACCGAACTCGATCTCCAGGGAACGTTCGAACAGCCGCCGATTGCCCAAACCGGTCAGACTGTCATGGGTGGCAATCACCTCCAAAGCCTCCTGGGCCTTGCGCAGATCGGTTTCGATCCGCTCGTTGTTGCGCACCTGGCTCACAAACACCCAGCCGAACAGCCCCACTCCCAGCAGCACCAGGGCGACGATGGCCGTGGATTGATAGGCCGAGGCGTACCAGCCCTTGAGAATCGAGTCCTTGGAGTTGGCCGCCGCCACCACCAGCGGATACGCCTGCAACTGGCGATAGCCATACAAGCGCGTCACCCCATCCACGATCGAGGTGATCATGGCGTTGCCGGAGGTGGCCTCAGGCAGGTACTTGCTGAAAATCTCGCCACGGGACAAGGAGGCCCCCACCTGCCGCTCCTCGAATGGCCGCCGCGCGATCAGGGTGCCATCGGACAGGGCGAGAAACATCACGCCCTGCTCATCGATATTGAAGCTTTTGAAGAATTGATCGAAGTAAGCCAGCTTGATGCCGGCCATCAGCACGCCCTGAAAGTTCCCGTTCTGGTCATTGATCCGCCGCGAAATGGGAATGATCCACTCGCCGTTGGCGCGACTGCGAATCGCCGGACTGATATGGGCCTGCAGCGAAGCGTTCTGCTGGTGGAACCTGAAGTAGTCACGATCTGCCACGTCCTTGCCATGAGGCGAATCGTTAAAGGAACTGACCACCCACTGGCCTTGCTTGTCATAGAGAAACACTCCGCTGAGTTGCACCAGGGCCTGTACCCGCCGAGCAAAGATCTGTTGCAGACGCAGCCGCTGCACGGGCCCCTCGCCGATGGCCTGGATCCACTCGGAAAGGCTCATCAGCACCAGGTCGGCCTCCATGAAGGTGTCCTCCGCCTGCTGGGCAATAGCCCGAGTCAGGTTAGTGGAGTTGACCTCTGCCTGCGCCAGGTCATGGCGCCAGGACTGCTCTAGCTGGAGGTAGAGCAAACCGCACAGGCACAGGAACACCGTGGCGATAAAGGCCACCGCGGCCTTGAGCAGCGGCAAGCGTTTCAAGGTGCCACCCGGGGCGTGTTGAGCGTCGTAAATGGGGACAGGCAAAAGGGGCGTCCTGACGGGAAAAGCCTGAACTACGCGGCAGATCCCTGGTTGTTTTCGAGACCGGTTCACTGACCAGTATCCTGTAAAACATCGGCTCCATGGCGTTCAAACACAGGCCAGGGGCCGCTCGCAACCGCATCCGATCTAGCCCCTTGCAGGGGTTATCGGCCGCAGAGGACGATGCCTAAAGCGCGGATCGTCGGCTGGAACAATATTCGACGATGACCTGAGTCAGTGCCGCCACAACGGCCGGGTCCGCGTCGGACGCAGTAAACAGCCGGAACTGGGCCTGAGGCAACTCCGGCAAACCGTATTCCGCCCCCAGTGCACACAGCCCTGCTCCCAACTGACTGACCGCCATGGGCGCCACGGCGAAGCCCGACAGCACTGCGGCACGCAAGGCCCCATTGCTGCTGCAGAGCATGGCCGTACGCTGGGCGATGCCGGCTTTGGCCAACCGCCCCAGGGCCACCGCCCGATAAGGACAAGGCTCAGGAAACAGCGCCAGGGGCAAAGGCTCGGGCAAGGGTGACACTGATTGTGGCAGCCCGGCCCAGACCAGAGGTTCGGACCAGAGCAACTGGCCTGGCGCTGCTGTTTCGCACAAGGACCCCACCACCAGCTGCAAACTGCCCTGAGCCAGAAGATCCAGGAGGGTACCGGGGATGCTCACCTGCACATCGAGCTGGATACCCGGGAACTGCCCGGCAAAATCCAGTAGCGCGCGCAACAGGCGGGGCTCGGCAAAATCCTCCGCCAATCCAATCCCCACACGCCCATGGAACGGCACCCGGGTCAACTCGGTCCAGGCGTCGCGATTCAACGCCAGAATGGCTCGGGCGTAGGCCATCAGCCGCTCGCCATCGGCTGTCAGTTGCTGTGAGCGGGTGGTGCGTTGCAGCAGCGGCTTGCCGACCTGCTGTTCCAGGCGCCGCAGATGGCCGCTGACCGCCGACTGGGTCAAATGCAGTTTTTGTGCTGCACGACTGAACCCCTGTTCATCGACAACAGCGACAAAGGTACGAAGCAGCAAGGCATCGAACATATTTCATATCGCCATCAATAAGCCTTAGATCGACAATTTATATTTATAAATTAGCTATGTTGCAATAGCGGTCATCCCTATCCACCAAGAGATTCGTTCATGACCCGGCTCCTGCACATCCAATGCTCGCCTCGCTTACGTCGCTCCGCCTCCCTGGAAATCGCCCGCAGTTTTATCCAGCGCTATCAACAACAGGTTCCCGACACTCAAGTCAGCACCCTGGACCTTTGGAGCCTGGAACTGCCGGAGCTCGATCAGACAGCAATGGACGCCAAGTACGCCCGACTCGGTGGCCAGCCGTTGAACGCTAGCGAACAAAGCGCGTGGGACCGACTCCAGGAACTCGCCGCGCCCCTGCATCAGGCCGACCTGTTGGTGCTCTCCGTGCCGCTGTGGAATTTCAGCATTCCCTACAAGCTCAAGCATTTCATTGACCTGGTATCACACCAGGGAATCCTCTTCAGCTTCGACCCCGAGCACGGGCTGCAGGGCCTGTTGCGCAACAAGACAGCGGTGGTGAGCTACGCCCGCGGCCTGGATTTTTCAGCCCAGTCGAACACTCCGGCCCAAGCGTTCGATTTCCAGAAACCCTACATCGAGGCTTGGCTGAACTTCATCGGCATTGCCGACCAGCATTCGCTGGTGGTGGAGAAAACCATTCTCGGGCCTGACATCGACCAGGTCTCCCGGCAAGCGACCGCGCGCCAGGCACACGGCCTGGCCGAGCAACTGGCAGCCCGCCGTCCCTAATACTCGAAAAAAACCGGTGGAGCGACTGACAGTTTCCGCCGGTCTGCAACCTTCCACAGTTCCCCAGGCGAAACTCCCACCGCCTCGCCCCCTTTTATCAACAGGCCTGCACTGATCGGCACGAATCATCAAAAAGCTCACAAAAACGCCGTCGGCCCATGCATTTTTGGTCTATACACAACTCATAAAATTCTTCGATACAAACCACCGTCCCGCTCCTCAGTACTTTCAGGTCGTGCGTATGGCGGTGTTGGAAGTTGATCACCAAGGAGTGGATGTTGATTGGGGGTAACACGCTTAACCGTTTCATGTTCAGGCCCTGGCGCCATCGGGAACTGCTATTGGCGCTAATCGAGCGTGAAATCACAGGCCGCTATCGCGGATCGATCGCCGGCCTGCTCTGGTCCTTCCTCAACCCCCTGCTCATGCTGCTGGTATACACCTTCGTTTTCAGCGTGGTGTTCAAGGTGCGCTGGGACACCGG
Source organism: Pseudomonas protegens (assembly GCF_003363755.1). Classification (GTDB taxonomy): domain Bacteria; phylum Pseudomonadota; class Gammaproteobacteria; order Pseudomonadales; family Pseudomonadaceae; genus Aquipseudomonas; species Aquipseudomonas danubii. The sequence goes on along the minus strand of NZ_CP031396.1, from coordinate 5,734,797 downwards.
CAGCGACTCGAAAAGCCAATTCGCCTTGCTGGTATTCACCGGCATGATGGTCTTCAACCTGTTTTCAGAATGCATCAGCCGTGCCCCGGGCCTGATCCCGAGCAACGCCAACTACGTGAAGAAAGTCGTGTTCCCCCTGGACCTCCTGCCCGGCGTGATACTCGGGGCCGTGCTGTTCCATACCCTGGTGAGTTTCATCGTCTGGCTGATCTTTCATCTACTGGTCTTCGGCCTGCCACCGTTCACCACCTTGCTGTTTCCCCTGGTACTGCTGCCGCTGGTGCTGTTCACGCTTGGGCTGTCATGGTTCCTGGCGTCCCTGGGGGTCTACCTGCGGGACATCGGCCAGGTCATTGGAGTGCTAATGTCGGCCCTGATGCTGCTGTCCGCAGTGTTCTATCCCGTGAGCGCGCTGCCGACTGCCTATCAGCACTGGCTCTATCTGAATCCCCTGACCCTGGTCATCGAGTCATCCCGCGACGTGCTGATCTGGGGCGTCGTCCCCGATATCAGCCTATGGCTGGGCCAACTGGTGGGTGCCAGCGCTGTGGCTTTTCTCGGACACGCGTGGTTCGAGAAGACCCGCCAGGGGTTTGCCGATGTGCTCTGATCCTGTGATCAAGACCCAGGGCTTGGGCAAGTGCTATCAGATCTACGACCAGCCTCGGGATCGCTTGCTGCAATTGCTGCTGCCTCGCGGTAAACCGCGCTATCGCGAGTTCTGGGCACTGAAAGAGGTCTCCCTGGAGATTCGCAAAGGCGAAGCCCTGGGCATCATCGGGCGCAACGGCAGCGGCAAATCGACCTTGCTGCAACTGATTTGCGGCACCACGGGTGCCTCTTGCGGCAGCCTGACCCGCCACGGCCGGATCGCTGCCTTGCTGGAGCTGGGTTCGGGATTCAATCCGCAGTTCACCGGCCGCGAGAACGTCTACCTGAACGGTGCGGTGCTGGGGCTCAAGCGCGCGGAAATCGAAGCGCGCTTCGACGAAATCGCCGCGTTCGCCAATATCGGTGAGTTCATCGACCAGCCCACCAGGACCTATTCCAGCGGCATGCTGGTACGCCTGGCCTTTGCCGTCTCGGTATGCGTGGAGCCGGACATCCTGATTGTCGATGAAGCCCTGGCCGTGGGCGACGCTTCCTTTCAGTTCAAGTGCCTGGAGCGACTCGATCGCCTGACACGACAAGGCATGACCCTGCTGTTCGTGTCTCACGACATGAGCCTGATCAAGCGCTTCTGCAACCGCGCCCTGTATCTGCGTAACGGCGAAATCCGCGCCAGCGGCGCGCCGGAAGCGATGGCCGAGCTCTACCTGCTGGACATGCGCGACGAACAGCGGCGCTGGGCCAGCGCCGGAGCCATCCAGGTCACGGTCAAGACAGCGCTCAACCCGGAACACGGCATGGCTTTTGGCACCGATGAAGGACGCATCACTTCGGCGGTCTTCAGCAACACCGGAGCGCTGTACTCGAGCTTTGTCCATGGTGACAGCATCGAGATCGCCATCGACACGCTCGTCAGCGACGCCGTCAGCCGCCCCAACATCAGCCTGACCATCCAGGAGGCCAGGCTGCTGGTGATCAGCGGAGTCAATGCGTCCCTGCAAAGCGGCGCATCCGAGAATGGCTGGCGCCGCGCTTCGATCCGCCTGCAGTTCGCGGCCAACCTGGCTGCCGGGCGCTACCACATCACCCTCAAGCTGATGGATGGCGAGACCGAAGAAACCTCACAACTGATTGAAAAGCAGGTCGCCCTGCTGGCCTTCGACATTCTGCCGGGCAACAAGCATTTCCTGGGAATCGTTGATTTGCACATCAAGCCCGTCACCCGTGAAGGACAAACAACCAGGGCGACCGAGGAACACTCATGAAGGACAAGGAGTGGCAGGTAGCGATCTTCGGTACCTTTGACGTGGCCAACTACGGCGATCTGCTGTTTCCCCTGATCGCCGCCGCCGAGTTGCAGGCGCGCCTGGGCACTGTGCACCTGCATGCCTTCTCCTATAACACCCGCACGACGCCACAATGGCCCTACAACGTCACCTCGGTCAGCGAACTGCCCCGGCTGATCGAGACCCTGGACGGGGTACTGATTGGAGGCGGTTTCATCATCCGCTTCGACAAACAGGTGGCCCCGGGGTATTACCCGCCAGACCCGCAGATCCACCATCCCACGGGTTATTGGCTATCCCCCGCACTGATTGCCCTGCAGCATGACGTACCGCTGATCTGGAATGCCCCGGGCATGCACTGCAACAACGTACCGACCTGGGCAGTCCCTCTGGTCAAACTGGCCCTGGAGCTGAGCCCCCACGTGCAAGTACGGGACACCTTGTCTCAAGACACACTGTCGGCGCTGAGCGATGAGGCCCGAGTCGAGGTGCTGCCGGACACCGCATTCGGCCTGCCCAACCTGATCGACCTGCAGCAGCCCTCCGTGGAATACCGCCAACTCTGTGAACAGGCCGGACTGAACAGGCCCTACCTGGTGGTGCATGCGATTGCCGGCCTGGAGGGGTTCCTACAACTGTGGAAAACCCACAACCCGCTCTTTGCAAGGTGGCAGCTGCTGTTGCTGCCCATCGGCCCGGTACTGGGAGATCACGAATCGATTCTTGGCGACGACCTGCCAAGGGCCGTACGCCTGCCTACCTGGCCAGCACCGCTGCTGCTGGCCGAGATCCTCGGCCACGCCCAAGGCGTGATCGGCCACAGTTACCACCTGGCGATTACCGCCCTGGCCTTCGGTGTCCCCCTCTTCAGCTCGGCCCGCCTGGACCTGGGCAAGTACACCGCCCTGCGGGACTACGAGGGAATCCACCCCCTGCACGCTGTGCAAGAGATAGATCCCCAGTGGTTCCTGGAGCGCCTTGTACGGCGAGCCCCCTGCGCCCGACTGGTCGATGCCCGAGAGCAATTGCAGCGCCATTGGGATCGAGTGGCCGAACTCATCAGCCAGGGCCGCCGCCCCACCCGCCAGTCAATCGACCGACTCTGGCAAGCACTGCCTGGACTACTGGAAGAAACCCGCCTGGACTGGCGTGAGGAATGCCTGGAAAAACAGGCTGAGCTGGAGGCACTGCTTAAGCAAATGGAGCAACTGAAACAACAACAGCGCCAGCAACAGGAACTCATGGGACACGCCTGCGGCGAACTCGACCGGGTGTATCGCTCCAGCTCCTTTCGCATCACTGCGCCACTGCGTTCCCTTCGACGCCGTTTCAACCATCTACTGGGAAGATGAACAGGATGCTAGATCTGACGAGGCTCACCAAACAGCCACTGCACAATCAACCTTTCCGCTGGGGCCAGATCGATGGCCTGTACACAGCGCAAGACGCCGCGGCGTTGGCAGCGACCTACCCCCATGACGCCTTCAAGCGAGTGTATGGATATGGCGGAGAAAAAGACTATGAGTACCAGGCGCGACAATTGGTGGAAATGGGGACTGGGCGCATCGTCCACCCTGAAGGCCTGAGCCCCGCATGGCTGGCACTGGCGACAGAACTGAGCTCTGCGGCCTATCGCCTGGCGATGTCGACACTGACCGACCTGGACCTGCGCACAGCCCCCATGGAAATCAATGTATTCCACTACGGGCCGCAGGCCTGCCTGGGTCCTCATCCCGACCTCAGCGACAAGCTGGTGACCCATATCCTGTATTTCAACGAATCCTGGAACATCAAAGAGGGTGGCTGCCTGAACATCCTCGGCTCTGCAGATCCAACGGATGTGGTAGCGGTGATCCCACCCCTGGTCGGTAACTCTGCCGTCCTGGTGCGTGCCGAACATTCATGGCACGCCGTATCACAGGTAGTGGACAACTGCCGGACCTCACGCCGCAGCATGACCGTAACCTTCTACCGTCCCGGCTCTCTGAGTTCGATGTGGCCAGCCGCAGACCAGACTCCTCTGCATGACTATGAAGGGCCTCATGGCTAAAGCGCACGCAAACCTGATTGGCAACGTTATCGCCCCAAAGGAAACCGGGAATGCCACGGCCTGACCCCAAAGCACTACTCAGGCAACTGCGCAACACCTATCGGAGACTGCCACTGCCCAATCCTCTGCGCGTCCTATTGGGTCGAATCTATCGCCAAATGACATCAGTACGACGAGCCCTGCACCGCGACGTAATAGCCGACAGTCTGTTTCAACCTCCACTTTGCAACTTGCAGGAGCCGCTGGCGAATGCGCCCGACTACGTATTCTGGGGCGTCATCGACTGGGATTTTCGACACCAGCGCCCGCAACAGCTGGCCGAGCAGTTGAGCCTTGGCGGACGCCGTGTGTTCTACATCTCGGCCGCTCTGGAGGATGACCCTCGCGACGGTTTTACACTGCGCCCTCTTGATGAAACGGGGCGCCTGTTCGAAGTCCGGCTCTTTGCCCACACCGCACCGATCATTTACCACGCAGTACCGGATGAAACCTTGATCTGGCAGTTACGGCGCAGCATCGGTGAACTCCTGAGTTGGGCGAATTCGCCCCAGGTGGTATCGCTGATCCAGCACCCGTTCTGGGCTCCCGTGGCGGGAGTGCTGCCCAACAGTCGTGTGGTCTATGACTGCATGGATCACCATCAGGGATTTGGCAACAACGCCGCGCAGTTGCAACAACTGGAGTGCCGCCTGATCCGCGAAGCCGATGTGGTGCTGTTTGCCTCGGCATGGCTTGAACAACATTGGCACCCGCAAAGGCCAAGGACAGCTGCACAGCAGCGAGCGATTCTGCGCAACGCCGCCGACTTCGACTACTTCTCAACACCCACGGAACGCCGCTATCAAGATCCGCAAAAACGTCCCGTGATCGGCTACTACGGGGCATTAGCCCATTGGTTCGACGTAGACCTGGTGTCTGCCATAGCCAGCGCCTTTGCCCACTGCACCGTGCTGCTGATTGGCGCAGATACCGCAGGTATCGGCGCGCGCCTGCGGGGCCACGCCAATATCAAGCTCACGGGCGAGATTCCTTATGCGCAGCTGTCCGCCTACCTGCAGGCTTTCGACGTCTGCATCCTGCCGTTTCGCATCGAACCGCTAACCCTGGCCACCAACCCAGTCAAGGTCTACGAGTACCTGAGCGCCGGTAAACCGGTGGTGGCGGTGGATCTCCCTGAATTGCACGAATTCAAGCAACAGGTCGCCATCGCCGAGGACACGCCCGCGTTTATCAATGCCATCGCCCGGGCGTTGCAGGAACCTGGATGCAGCGCTGCTTCTCGCCAACGCCAGGCCTTCGCCGCGCAGCAAACCTGGCAACACCGGGTACAGGCCCTGATTAACCTGACAGAGAATGTTGCCTCTCAACCGCTGGTGAGCGTGATAGTGGTGACCTACAACAACTTGGCGTTCACTCGGGACTGCCTGGCGAGCCTGACTGCCGACTCCCTGAGCGAGCCACTGGAAATCATCGTCGTGGACAACGCCTCCACCGATGGCAGCGTCGAATTCCTCCAGCACTGGTCAGCGAACAGCGGACACTCGCTGATTCTCAACAACAGCAACCGGGGTTTTGCCGCCGCCAACAATCAGGGCCTGGCCCTGGCCAAGGGCGAGTTCCTGGCACTGCTTAACAATGACACCCAGGTCACCAGCGGCTGGGCACAAACCCTGCGCCGCCACCTGCAGCGCGACCCGGGGCTCGGCCTGATCGGACCGGTGACCAACAACATCGGCAATGAAGCGAAGATCGACATCCGCTATCAGGACTCACGGGAGATGGCCATCCGTGCCCGCCAATACACTTGGCGCCACGCCGGCCTGAGCGTGCCTTGCGCCACCCTCGGTTTCTTCGCGGTGATGATGTCCAGGTCAACCTATCAACGCCTAGGCCCCCTCGACGAAGCCTTCGGGCTGGGTTTTTTCGAGGACGACGATTACTGCCGCCGGGTCGAGCAAGCCGGCTTGTCCTGTGCCTTCGCCGAGGACGTGTTCATTCATCACCACCTGTCCGCCTCCTTCGAACTGATGCCCGGAAGCCAGCGCCAGCAACTGTTCAACCGCAACAAGGCTTTCTACGAAGCCAAATGGAACCGCCCATGGGTCCCGCACACCTCCAGGGAGGAGCCATGAAACTGGTCTATCTGTCGCCTGTCAGTTGGCACAGTTTCGCCCAACGGCCCCAGGAACTGGTTCGACAGTTCCACGCCAGCACCCGGGCTCCGGTGCTGTGGATCGAACCCTACCCCACTCGCCTCCCGGTGCCCCGCGACCTGCTGCAGCACTCCCCAGCCCCTCCCAGCGAACCGGTGCCCGACTGGTTGACCCTGATCCGTCCCCGAGCCCTGCCGATAGAGCCCTTGCCCGGTTCGGGGTGGTTGAATCGACTGTTCTGGGGGCGCCTGATGCAGCAGGTCAGGCACTTCGCTCAGGGACCGACCCAGCTAGGCATCGGCAAGCCCTCGCGACTGGCCCTGCAATTGCTGCGCGAGCCGCTCTTCGTCAGCAGTTTCTACGACGTGATGGACAACGTACCGGCTTTCTATAGCGGCTGGTCCCGGCGCGCCATGCAGCAACGCCAGCGCGAAACGGCCAGAGCCGTGACCACCGCCCTGACCTCCTGCTCGAACCTGCAGCACTATTGGTTGCAGCAGCAGGTCAATGCACGCCTGCTACTCAATGGCTGTGCCAGCGAACGGTTGCCCTCCCTGCCACTGTGCCGATCCACAGCACATGCCACGCGCCCCGTATTCGGCTACATCGGCACCCTCGCCAAGTGGTTCGACTGGGACTTCATCCTCGCCCTGGCCCAGGCCTTCCCGGAAGCCGAGGTGCGCTTGATAGGCCCGCAACACGGCACCTCACCTCCGGCCCTAGCCGCCAACATCCGCTGCTTACCGGCACTGTCGCACCCAGCCGCACTGGCGGCGATGAGCAAATTCGATGTCGGGCTGATTCCGTTCAAGAGAAACGACATCACCCGTTTTGTCGATCCGATCAAGTACTACGAATACCGGGCCCTGGGCCTGCCGGTGGTCAGCACCGACTTTGGCGAAATGAGTGTTCGCCGTCATACACCGGGAGTTTTTCTCAGCGATACCGCCACGGACATTCCCCAAGTGATGCGCCAAGCCCTGGCGTTCAGCGAGCCGCTGGCGAATACCCTGCAGTTCCGCGAGGCCAACTCTTGGACGAAACGTTTCGAGGTGGCCCATGCCGCAATCCTGTGACGTGGTGGTGGTCAACTACAACGCTGGCCTTCTGCTGGAAGAGTGTGTCGCCTCAGTGCTGGCACAGGGTGTCGGCAGACTGGTATTGGTGGACAACGCCTCCCACGACGACAGCCTGCAACGGGTGCTGACCCGCTACGGTGCCGACAAACGCCTGAGTATCCTGCGCAACCCGAGCAACACTGGCTTTGCCGCTGCCTGCAACCTCGGCGCCACACAGTGCACGCAGCCCCATATCCTGTTCCTGAACCCCGACACCGTGCTGCAACCCGGGGCGCTCCAAGGACTGATCGGCGCCTTGTGCCACTCCAAAGACCTGGGCATGGCAGGTGGCTTGCTGTGCAATTTCGACGGTAGCGAGCAGCCCGGTGGTCGCCGAGTCTTTCCGACCCCACGCCGAGCGGTGGTTCGCGCCCTCAACCTCTCGGGTCTGGCCTGGCTGTCACCCCGCTTGTTTTCCGACTTTCTCCTGCACCGCGAGCCCCTGCCGACCCGACCAACCAACGTCGAAGCCATTTCCGGCGCCTGCATGCTGGTCAAACGCGAAGCCCTGGACAGCGTCGGCGGCTGGGACGAAGGCTATTTCCTGCACTGCGAAGACCTGGACCTGTGCATGCGTTTTCGCCATGAGGGCTGGAAAGTCTGCTTCGTGCCCCAGGCAAAGATCTTTCACGCCTGGGGCGCCTGCAGCCGCTCACGCCCGTTGTTCGTCGAATGGCATAAACATCGAGGCATGATCCGCTTCTATGGCAAGTTCTTTCGTGATGATTATCCGAAGGTTCTTTCCTGGTGCATTTGCGCGGGGGTATGGCTGAGGTTCGGCGCAATGGTGGGGTACTACTCTGCGGTGCGGTTGAGGCAGATAGTCGGCGTAACTCGATGACTCACCAATCGTCCCCCGTCCATCCCGGGGACAAACAAATTGCCCCTGCGCTTTCCTGATAAACTCCGCGCTATCAGATCTTTTGTTCACGATGCGAAGAAGCTTGCTTCATTTGCCGCCGTAACGTCTCAAAGCAGAACCTCATGTCCTTGAACAACGAAGCCTCCTTACAGCAAACCTTTTCCCGTCGTTTCTCCGTGGCGCCGATGATGGATTGGACAGACCGTCACTGCCGATTCTTCCTGCGTCTACTGTCCAAACACACCCTGCTCTACACCGAGATGGTTACCACCGGTGCGCTGCTCAACGGTGATCATGAGCGCTTCCTGCGCTATCACCAGTCCGAACATCCTTTGGCACTGCAACTGGGCGGCAGTAACCCGGCGGACCTCGCGGCCTGCGCGCGCATGGCCCAGGAGCATGGTTATGACGAGGTCAACTTGAATGTCGGTTGCCCAAGCGATCGGGTGCAGAACAATATGATCGGCGCCTGCCTGATGGGGCATCCGGCGCTGGTGGCCGATTGCGTGAAGGCCATGCGCGATGCGGTGTCGATTCCGGTGACGGTCAAGCATCGAATCGGGATCAACGGTCGTGACAGTTATGCCGAACTGTGTGATTTCGTCGGCCAGGTCCAGGATGCCGGCTGCACCAGTTTTACCGTGCATGCGCGGATCGCGATTCTCGAAGGGCTATCGCCCAAGGAGAATCGGGATATTCCACCGCTGCGCTATGACGTGGCAGCACAGTTGAAGGCGGATTTCCCGCAGCTGGAAGTCATCCTTAACGGTGGAATCAAGACCCTGGAGGCCTGCCATGAACATCTGCAGACCTTTGATGGGGTGATGTTGGGTCGTGAGGCCTATCACAATCCCTATCTGCTGGCCGAGGTGGACCAACAGCTGTTCGGCAGCACCGCACCGGTCATTTCCCGGGCCGAGGCCTTGGCACAACTGCGACCATATATTGCCGAGCATCTGGCTTGCGGTGGCGCGATGCACCACATCACTCGCCATGTGCTGGGACTGGGGACGGGCTTCCCTGGGGCTCGCAAGTTTCGCCAGTTGTTGTCGGTGGATATTCACAAGACCAAGGACCCATTGGGCCTGCTGGATCAGGCCGGGCAACTGCTTGAAGGGCGTTAACCATCAGCCGGGTTGAACCTGATGTGGCTTTTGGTATCTCAATTACCTGAATCACGCCCCAGCATTCAAACACCTGTTTTCAGGCCTCCGCCCTTGGGGCCGTTGTAAGCCTTCCGCGCCCTTGAGCGCCTGACAGCGCTCGGGTAATGTCATCAGACCCATAGGACAGAGCACGCTCATGACTTCCAAGCTGGAACAACTGAAGAAAATCACTACCGTGGTAGCCGATACCGGCGACTTCGACGCTATCGCCCGGGTCAAGCCGGTGGATGCCACCACCAACCCTTCGCTGCTGCTCAAGGCTGCAGCCATTCCTGGCTATGCCGACCTGTTGAACGCTTGCGTCAGCGACTGCAAGGGTGATGTCGGTCTGGCCAGCGATCGCTTTGGCGTGGCTGTCGGCCAGGAGATTCTCAAGGTCATTCCCGGTCGTATTTCCACTGAAGTGGACGCCCGGCTGTCGTTCGACACCGACGCGATGCTCAAACGCGCCCATCGCCTGGTCGAACTCTATGAAAAGGCTGGCGTAGGACGCGATCGAGTGCTGATCAAAATCGCTTCCACCTGGGAGGGCATTCGTGCCGCCGAGAAGCTGGAGCGTGAAGGCATCCAGACCAACCTGACCCTGCTGTTTTCCTTCGCTCAGGCCGTGGCCTGCGCCGAGGCCGGAGTCTTCCTGATCTCGCCATTTGTGGGTCGGATCTACGATTGGTACAAAAAAGCCAACGGCAGCGACTACACCGGCGCCGATGATCCGGGCGTACAGTCGGTCACACGCATCTACAACTACTACAAGGCCAACGACTACAAGACCGTAGTCATGGGGGCCAGCTTCCGCAACCTGAACCAGATCGAGCAACTGGCCGGCTGTGACCGCCTTACCATCAGCCCAGACCTGATCGAGAAGCTGGCAGCCGACACTGGCCAGCTAGAGCGCAAGCTGAGCCCGGGCAAGACCGGCGAAGCCCGTCAGAGCCTGAACGAATCGCAGTTCCGCTGGGCCTCCAATGAAGACGCCATGGCCACTGAGAAACTGGCCGAAGGCATTCGTCAGTTTGCCCGTGACCAGGAAAAACTCGAAGCCCTGCTGGCTGCCAAGCTCTGATTGCTCAGTACCAACGCAAAAAGGGCGAACCCTCACAGGTTCGCCCTTTTTTACGCATGTTGTTTCAGCGAGTCAGTGACGCTCCAGAGCGTTCACCAGATCGTGGAAGGCTTCGCGGTTGGAGTCGTTGAGCCCCATCAGGATCTTGTGAGCCTCCAGGACCTTAATCCGCACCACTTCTTCCGACTGGTCCTGGGAAGGCAAGTCGGCCAGGCATTCCGGGCAAGGAATCGGACGATCGACGATGTTGAACACCTGATCGAAGCCCATGGACTGCAACAGCCGGGTAATGTCTTCGTGGGTGGTGACGACGGTGGGCAATAGACCTACCTTCTGCCGCGATAGGATCGACAACTTGGCCAGCAGGCCCAGAGTAGTACTGTCGATGCTGCGGGTTTCAGTGAGGTCGATCACGATCGCCGAGAAATTCAGCGCAGTGAAAATCCGCTCAATAGTCGCATCCAACGCCGAACACAGGGTCAGGCGCACTTCACCGATGAACTTCAGGACAAAAGTGCCGTCCTGCTCGGCGAACTGGATTCTACCGGTACTCATTAAAGGTTCCTGCTCAACACTAACAGGGCGATATCATCCGGCATCTCCCCTAGCGTGGCCAATCCAAAAACTTGCCGCAGGCCATCCAGGCTGCCGCCCGCAGCTCTCACCCGTTCAGGCAAGGCCGCTTCTTTTTCTTTGAGTGTAGGTTCGGGCAAAAGGTCCAGAATGCCATCGGACATCAGCGTCAAGCTGAACACCGGGGGCAGTTCCAGAATGTGGTCTTCATAGGTAGCCTCGTTGAACAGCCCCACCGGCAAACCACGCCCTTCCAGATAACGCACACTGTCTGGTGTGTACAACACCGGCAACGGCAAGTGCCCGCCAATGCTATAGGTCAACAAACCAGTCTCCTCGTCGATAACTCCACCGACCATCGTGACGTGTTTGCCCAGCTTACAACTGATCAGGCCACGGTTGATATGGCCCAGCACTTCCGAAGGCTTGAATTCCGGCAAGGTACCGTTGCGCTTGGACTCGAACAGCAGGCGCGTGGTCATGAACTTCAACAGCACGGTGACGAAGGCCGATGACGCGCCATGGCCGGAAACGTCAGCCAGGTAGAAGGCAACCCGACGCTCGTCGACGCGGAAGTAGTCGACGAAATCCCCCGACAGGTAGAGCGAAGGGATGATCTGGTGCGCGAAATTAAACTCATCAATCGACCAGGGACTGGTGGGCAGCATGTTCATCTGCACCTGGCGACCGGCGTTCTGATCTTCCTGAAGCAGATTGAGGCTGGCCTCGAGTTCGCGGTTGGCGGCTTCGAGCTTTTCTCGATAACGCTGGTTTTCCAGCAACAAGCGCGCTCGATCCAGGGCTCGACGCACAGAGTGCTCGAGCACGGCCAGATCTTCCAGAGGCTTGATCAGGTAGTCCGCCGCACCCAGGCGCAGTGCTTCAACCGCGTCATTCATCACGCCCGCCCCCGAAACCACTATCACCGGGGTTTGCGGCGACAACTCGGTCACTTGACGGATAAGTTCGAGACCGCCCATCTGCGGCATGCGCAGATCGCAGATCACCAGATCGGGGTTGTCGCGCTGGAATACCTGAAGACCCTGCTGGCCGTTAGCAGCCTGCAGTACGCTGAAGCCACTGTCTTCCAAATAGGCCGCGAGACTCGCGCGTACTACTTCGTCGTCATCGATTATCAGCAGCGTGGCACTGGTTTTTTGCATGTGGGCAAACGGCGCCAGAATTAGGTTGGCGTAGGTGGCTTGGCCCAAGGCCTGGCGCACGCTACTGGATTCGCTTTCTAGCCACTCTGAAGTGGAGCCAGGACCTTCAGCCCTGCACGCCCGCTCATCAGAGGTGCCCTTCTAAGGCGCAGACGGTACTCCCATCCGCGGGGCGTTTCAAGCTCATGCCGATGGTCGCCTGACGTCTTTACACCGCAAATCACCGGGAGTTATAAAAACCGCTAAAACCGCAACTCAATCGCAGGATGGAACCCATGAATCAGAACCAGCGTGACTACAGTGAAAAGCGCGATTACATCCGTATGCGGGTGGATGCCGAGGTCACGCTGATCCACCAGGGACAGGTGATAGAAGCGGTCTGCATTGACCTTTCCAGCAGCGGCATGCAGGTCCAGGCGCCTCGCTCATTTCAGGTCGGCGACCTACTGAGTGTGCGTATCGACTCGGAACATGCAGCCCTCAGAGGCCTGGAAGCGGAGACCGAAGTGGTCTGGGTCAACTCACAGGAGGGTGGCGACCAGAAACTTGGGCTTACAATCCTTAAGATGAAGTAAAACTTCCGTCCATGAAAAAGGCGGCCTGATGGCCGCCTTTTCAGTTTCTGCAAGACAGTCGCCCGATCAGAAGTCGTCTTCGACCTGACCATCCTTGACCTTGAATTCACGATTCTGCAGATAGGCATTGCGCACAAAGGTGTAGCGATCACCGCGAATCAGCTTGTCCGCAGCCAGCAGGCTGGCACGAGTATCAACCACATTCACGCCCATGGTGATGTTGCGCGCAGGGATGTCGTTCATGTAGCGATAAGGCAAGGTGTAGCTGTCCACATACTTGGCCGGCGCGTCACGCAGGGTGCTAGGGCCCAGCAACGGCAGCATCACGTAAGGACCGCTGCCCACGCCCCAATAGCCGAGGGTCTGGCCAAAGTCTTCGTCATTGCGCTGCAGGCCCATCTGGGTACCGACGTCAAAGAAGCCCGCCAGCCCCAACGTGGTGTTCATCAGCAGGCGCGCAGTATCCACACCGGCGGCACGAGGCTTGGCCTGGAGGATGTCGTTGGCCAGGTTGCCGACGTCACCGAGGTTGCGGAACATGTTGTGGATACCGTCTTCCAGAAACTGCGGCGTCACCGCCTGGTAGCCTTGGGCCAACGGCTTCAGGGCATAGGTATCAAGGGTGTCGTTGAACGTGAAGATGGGACGGTTGATGCTTTCCCACGGGTCCTCTTCGGCCGCCTGGGCGGCCAGGGGAGCCAGCGTCACACCGGCACTCATACATAGCGGAACTAGATAACGGCTCCAGCGCATAGCAGGAAACTCCTTGGATTGTTCTCTCGTGGGGCTATGCCCTGAGGTTAGGTCGAGGAGTATAAAGCGGATAGGCCTGTTTAGGCAGCATCACTGCAAGCAGCCTGGAGGCATCAGTCAATCAATCCTGTTCGCATTCACCTCACTGTCACCTGCATGTCATCTTCCCCGGCTAGCCTGGAGAAGAATTTCAAGGACGTTGATATGCCCCACGCCGATGCCTTAGCCCAGACTGCAGCGCCATTGACCGCGGTGCTCTTCGGCCTCAGTGGCTGCCTGGTGGATTTCGGTGCGCGCACGCGCCTGCAAACCACCACGCACCCTGGCCCGGAACAGGTCCGGACCACGCCAGGGGCTTTGGACACCTTGCGTCATCTGCAACAACTGGGCATTCCCTGCGCCTGGCTTGAGCAACTACCCTGCGCCAGCAGCAGCCACCTGGCCGCCGCCCTGCCCGACTGGATCAAACCCACCCCAGCCGCCCCCGCTCCCTGGCCCGCTCCCGACGCCTGCTGGCAGGCGCTGATGACCCTCAAGGTGTCCCGCCTCGAGGGTTGTGTACTGGTCAGCGGCGAACCGCAACTTCTGCAGTCAGGGCTCAACGCCGGTCTCTGGACCATAGGTCTGGCCTCCTGCGGGTCCCTGTGCGGCCTGACGCCTAGTGAATGGCAGGCTCTGAGCCAGCAGGAGCGCGAACTCAAGCGCGGCAAGGCCACCCTGCAACTCTTCGGCCTGGGGGTGCACTCGGTCATCGACCACCTGGGGGACCTGAACACCTGCCTGGCGGACATCGAACTGCGCCGGCTCAAAGGTGAAAAACCCTGACATAAGCCTGTTGATCAGGATCATGCACAGTGCCCGGGAGTGGATTACTCTAAGCCGTGGGCATGGACCTTTGCCTCAAACGCGCGGTCCATCCCTGTGCCTATCAATAAAGGGAGAACGCCATGCCTGCCCGCGAACTGCAAGAACAACTCGATACCCTGCGCGAGCAATTGGAGCAGAACCCACCGCTTTCGGAAGCCGAGCGCGCCAATCTGCAGGAACTGATGCAGCAGATCGAACTGCAACTCAAGCTGGAGACCAGCACCCACGACGCCAGCCTCGCCGACGGCGTCAACCTGGCAGTGGAACGCTTCGAACTGGAACATCCGGCCATCGCCGGAACCCTGCGCAATATCGTCCAGACCCTGGGCAACATCGGTATCTGATAGCGCCCGATAACACCGCCCCATAAAAACAAAGCCCCGCATCATTTGCGGGGCTTCTGCTTACTGGCGAACCAATCGCTGATTGGCGAACTCCATGGTTTCGGTACTGCGGTACGGATTGATATCCAGCCCGCCGCGACGCACATAGCGAGCGTAGACGGTGAGTTTCTCGGGTTTGAGCAACCGCTGCAGATCAAGGAAAATCCGCTCCACGCATTGCTCATGGAAGTCCGAGTGTTGACGGAAACTCACCAGATAGGCCAGCAGGCTGGCGTGATCCAGCGCCGCGCCACGGTACTCCACCACGACACTGCCCCAGTCCGGCTGGCTGGTCACAGGGCAATTGGATTTGAGCAAGTGGCTGTGCACGCTTTCCTCCACCACTTGCGAATCATCGCAACGCAGCAGCTCAGGTCGCGGATGCTCATAGCTGTCGACACTGATATCCAGCTCGTCGATGCAAATGCCTGGCAGTGCCACCACACCTTGCGCCTCGACCTCCCCAAGGCTGCGAATACGCACCCCTACGGGCTTGCCTGCGGCGGCCGAGAGATCCTGACGCAAAGTTGCCTCAAGCGTCGCTCGATCAGCGAAGGGGGTCTGGTTCAACGAGTTGAGGTACAGCTTGAAAGACTTGGACTCGATGATGTTCGGCGAATCTGCAGGAATACTGAATTCACCAATGGCCACCACCGGCTTGCCTGAAGGCAGCAGCCAGGACAATTCGAAGCAGTTCCAGAAATCCACTCCCTTATACGGCAGGGTATCGGCACTCAAGCCCAGCTCGGCCCATTTTGCTGCCCGGGGAATCGGGAACAGCAGGGATGGCGTGTAAGTGGAAACGTATTCACTGGACTTGCCCAGCGGCGAATGTTCGGCTGCGGGATGCATGGCGGAAACCTGACTGAAGAATCAGCGGATTCTACCAGCCTTTGCTCCCGCCTTTGAGCCCCGAACGCTTAAGGGCTGACGGTGAGCTTGCCGACCATACCGGCCTGGTAGTGCCCGGGAACATTGCAGGCGAACTCCAGGCTGCCGCTTTTGCTGAAGGTCCAGGTCAGGTCGGCCTGCTTGCCAGGCTCCACCAGCACACTGTTGGGATCGTCATGCTGCATGCCGTGATCCATGCCCGCCATGGAGCCGTGGCCCATGGCTGCGTGATCCATGGTTTTCATGGCTGTAGGCGTGAGCATCCCGCTTTGCTGCATCTTGAGCATTTCCTGCTGGTGCTCGGCATGCATCGCCGCGTTACCCAGGTTGAATTCGTGGAGCAGTTGCCCCTTGTTGATCAACACAAAACGCACAGTCTCGCCGGCCTTGATCTCCAGGACCTTGGGATTGAACGACATATCGCCCATCACCACTTCGACCACCCGAGTGGCCTTGGCGGCCGCGGCCGGCTGGCCGAAGTCATAAGAGGCCGCCGGTGAAGCCCAGAGCGGTACGCTCAACAGCATCAGACAGCCTCCCAGGGCCGAGCGGCGTCGCAACCACAGGTTTTGCAGATTCATCATCAGGCTCCAACAAGATCAGGATTGAGCATGTGGCAAACTCTAACGGCCCAGCGCTGCCAGCCAGCTGACGGCTAGATTACAACTTTGTCAGCTTGATCTGCCCTGCCCCCCAGCAAGGTATAAAGCCCGGGTTACACAAGCCACGAGTACCACCATGAAACTGTTGATCGTCGAAGACCAGCCGAAAACCGGCCAGTACCTGCGCCAAGGCTTGAGCGAAGCCGGCTTCAATGCCGAGCTGGTAGCGGATGGCAATACCGGCCAGCACCTGGCGCTGACCGGTGACTACGCCCTGTTGATTCTCGACGTGATGCTCCCGGGGCGCGACGGTTGGCAGATCCTCCAGGCCGTACGCAGCGCCGGCCTGGACATCCCAGTGTTGTTCCTCACCGCCAGGGACGCCGTGGAGGACCGAGTCCACGGCCTGGAACTGGGAGCCGACGACTATCTGGTCAAGCCCTTTGCCTTCTCCGAACTGCTGGCACGGGTTCGCAGCCTGCTGCGCCGGGGTAGCGTGATGACCCAGGAAACCAGCCTGCAACTGGCTGACCTGCGACTGGACCTGATCCGCCGCCGGGTAGAACGCAGCGGCCAGCGCATTGATCTGACCGCCAAGGAGTTCGCCTTGCTGGAAATGCTCCTGCGACGCCAGGGAGAAGTCCTGCCCAAGTCGCTGATCGCCTCCCAGGTCTGGGACATGAACTTCGACAGCGACACCAACGTCATCGAAGTAGCAATCCGCCGTCTGCGCCTGAAAATCGATGACGATTACCCGAACAAGCTGATCCATACCGTACGCGGCATGGGGTATGTGCTCGAAGAGCGTCCGGCCTGATGCGCCGCCTGTCACTCAGCGCACGCCTGGCGCTGCTGTTCGCCGCCTGCACCGCCGTGGTCTCGCTATTTGCAGGGGTGCTGTTCAGTCGCGCCAGCGAAGCCCACTTCATCGAACTGGACCAGCAACTGCTGGACGGCAAGCTGATCGCCCTGCGCAGCGTCTTGCAGGATGTGACCGAGGCCCGAGATTTTGCCCGACATCAGGCACGGCTGCAGGACGAGCTGAGCCATCAACCGGACCTGGCCCTGCGGATTATCGGCAGTGACGGCCGACTCTGGTTCGACAGTGCCCCTGCCCTACCCGCCTCCTTGCCCAGCGAAGCCGGCCTGCACAGCCTGAATCTGAACAGTGCTGCCTACCGGATCTACTCCGCGCCGCTCAAGCCAGGTCAACCCGACTCGCCACAGCTGGCCCTGCTGCTGAATATCACCCATCACCAGCACTTTCTGCAGCGCATGCAGCACCTGATCTGGTTCACAGTAGGGCTCTCGGCCCTGGCCACTGCCCTGCTCGGTGCCTGGGCCGCCCGCAGCGGCCTGCGACCCTTGCGACGCATGAGCGCAGTGGCCGCAGGAGTCTCCGCCAGTTCCCTGACCCAGCGCCTGCCCCAGGAACAGATGCCCGTCGAACTGGCCGACCTGGCCAGCAGCTTCAACGCCATGCTCGGCCGCCTTGAGGAATCCTTCCAACGCCTTTCGGCCTTTTCCGCTGATATTGCCCACGAGTTGCGCACGCCCCTGTCGAACCTGCTGACCCACACCCAAGTCACCCTGACCCGCCCGAGAGCGATCGAGGACTACCGCGAAGCCCTGCACAGCAACCTCGAGGAACTGCAATGGATGGCGCAACTGGTCAACGACATGCTGTACCTGGCCAAGGCCGACCATGGACTGCTGACCCCGAAATGCGAAGCACTGGAGCTGGCCGAGGAAACCGACATGCTGTTGGAGTTCTATGGCCCCCTGGCGGAAGACGCAAACGTCAGCCTGAGCCGTGAAGGCCATGCCGGCTTTATCGGTGATCGCAGCATGCTGCGCAGGGCATTGTCCAACCTGCTGGACAATGCCCTGCGCTTCACACCTCCTGGAGGATCGGTCCAGGTACGGATCAGCGACAGCCTACAGGGCTTGAACCTGAGCATCGAAAACAGCGGAGAGGGTATCGCCAGGGAGGTACTGCCGCGGTTGTTCGACCGTTTCTACCGGGTAGATCCGGCGCGACGCGAGGGCAGCAGTGAACATGCAGGATTGGGACTGGCGATCACGCAGTCGATCATTCGCGCCCATGGCGGACGGATACGTTGCGAATCGGAAGCGGGCTGGACACGCTTCGTGATCGAGTTGCCGAGCAAGCGTTGAGAGCCTGTTCACCGGCAAGCCGGCTCCTTCACCAATCAGGCAGGAGCCGGCTTGCCGGCGAGAGCGGACCTCAGGAATACCGCAAAGCGTGAGCCGGCTCGACCTTGGATGCGCGCCAGGCCGGATACACAGTGGCCAGGAAGCTGAGGATGAACCCAGCGCTACAAATCAGCGCCACATCCCCACCCTGCAGTTCGGAAGGCAGGTTGCTGACAAAGTACACATCCGAACTGAAAATCTGCTGACCGCTGATCCGCTCCAGCCAGCCCACCAGCTCGCTCACGTTCAACGCCGC
This sequence comes from Pseudomonas protegens, assembly GCF_003363755.1. Lineage (GTDB taxonomy): Bacteria > Pseudomonadota > Gammaproteobacteria > Pseudomonadales > Pseudomonadaceae > Aquipseudomonas > Aquipseudomonas danubii. The sequence continues at coordinate 5,716,210 of NZ_CP031396.1, read as the reverse complement.
AATGACCCCTAGCACCCCGCCGATCAGGGTGCCGACAATCCCGATCACCGTGCCCTGGACCATGAAGATCGCCATGATCTGCCGCGGCGTGGCGCCGATAGTGCGCAGGATTGCGATGTCCGCGCCCTTGTCGTTCACCACCATGATCAGGGTGGCGATGATGTTGAACGCCGCCACCGCGACGATCATCAGCAGCAACAGGCCGATCATGGTCTTTTCCATCTTCATTGCGCTGAACAGGCTGCCCTGGGTGTGGGTCCAGTCATCGGCGCGGAAGTCCGCACCCAGCCCCTTGGCGATATCCACCGCCACCTGTGGCGCGGCATACAGATCCTTGACCGCCAGGCGCACGCTCTGCACCTGATTGGGCTGCCAGCGCTGCATCTCTGCGGCGTCGGCCATATGGATCAGGCCCATGGAGCCATCCAGCTCGGCGCCCACCTTGAACACCCCCACCACGTTCAGGCGCTGCATACGCGGGGTGATACCCCCTGGGGCCGTGCTCACTTCAGGCACGATCAGGGTCAGCTTGTCGCCTACATTCAAGCGGAAACGCCGAGCGGTGATCTCACCGATCACCACACCGAACTCGCCGGGTTTCAGGTCTTGCAGGCTGCCCTGGACAATATGCTGGGCGACGATGGACACCTTGCCCTCCTGGGCCGGGTCGATACCGCTGATCTGGATCGGTTGCATCGCCCCCTTGTAGGAGAGCATGCCCTCCATCTCGGTGAAGGGCACCGCCGCAGTGACTTCCGGGTTCTTCAGGGCCGCTGCGGCCACTGGCTGCCAGTCATCAATGGGCTTGACCCCGACGATGGTGGCGTGGGGCACCATACCAAGGATGCGCGAGCTCATTTCCCGCTGGAAGCCGTTCATCACCGACAGCACCACGATCATCGCCAATACGCCCAGGGCGAGGCCGATCATCGAGGTCATGGAAATGAACGAGACAAAACGATTGCGCCGCTTGGCGCGGGTGTAGCGCGCGCCGATAAAGATCGATAAGGGTCTGAACATGGGCAAGGCACCCTGGAAAAATTAATGACCCGGTGTCAACGGGCCAGCCGCCGACACCGCGTGCGGCCGCATCAGATGGCGACCAGGTGACCTTCTTGCAGGTGCAGTACGCGATCCATCTGCCGGGCCAGGTTCATATCGTGCGTCACCACCAGGAAGGCGGTACGCATCGAAGTGCTGAGTTCCAGCATCAGGTCCTGAATGCCCTGGGCCGTGTGCGAGTCGAGGTTGCCGGTGGGCTCGTCGAGCATCACCAGCCCCGGCTGGTTCACCAGGGCCCGGGCGATGGCTACCCGCTGACGCTCACCGCCGGACAGTTCGGCCGGCTTGTGCTCCAGGCGATGACCCAGGCCGACCCGCTCCAGCAGCGCAGTAGCACGCTGACGGGCTTCAGGAATCGGCGTACGGCCGATCAGCAGCGGCATGCAGACGTTCTCCAGTGCGGTGAACTCCGGCAGCAGGTGGTGGAACTGGTAGACGAAGCCCAGGGCGCGATTGCGCAGTTGACCGCGAGCCTTCTCACCCAGTGCCGAGAGTTCTTCGCCGGCCAGCCAGACGCTGCCCTTGGAGGGCGTATCCAGGCCGCCCAGCAAGTTGAGCAAGGTACTCTTGCCGGAGCCCGACGTACCGACGATGGCCACTCGCTCCCCCGGATGCAGCTCCAGTTGCAGGCCGGACAGGACCACCACCGATTCCGGACCTTCCTCGTAGGACTTGCCCAGGTCACGGCAGCTCAGGATTGCTTTTTCACTCATGCCCAACTCACTCATAACGTAGCGCCTCCGCAGGCTGGGTGCGCGCCGCACGCCAGGCTGGATACAGGGTGGCGAGGAAACTCAGGACCAATGCCGCGCCGCAGACCATCAACACGTCCTCGGCCATCAGTTGCGACGGCAGGTAGTCGATGAAATACACGTCGGCATTCAGGAATTTATGGCCGATCAGACCTTCAAGGGCGGAGATCGCAGCACTGACATTCAAGGCTGCGAGCATCCCCAGCACCGCACCGATCAAGGTGCCGACCACACCGATCACCGTGCCCTGGACCATGAAGATCGCCATGATGGTGCCCGGCGTAGCGCCCAGGGTGCGCAGAATAGCGATGTCGCCCTTTTTGTCGTTCACCACCATCACCAGGGTCGAGATGATGTTGAATGCAGCGACCGCGACGATCAGCAGCAAGAGCAGGCCGATCATGGCTTTTTCCATGCGGATGGCCTGGTACAGGTTGCCGTGAGTACGGGTCCAGTCACGGGCGTAGAAGTGGTTCTCGCCCAACTGCTGAGCGATTTCCCAAGCGGTGCGCGGGGCCTGGAACAGGTCGTCGAACTTCAGCCGCAGGCCCTGGACCTGATCCGGCTTCCAGCGGTGCAAGCGGCCCAGGTCTTCCAGGTTGGTCAGGCCCAGGTAGCCGTCGATCTCGCCGGCGCCGACATGAAAGATGCCCACCACGGTAAAGCGCTTCATCCGCGGGAACATGCCGGCCGGGGTCACCGTGACTTCCGGGGCAACGAAGGTCAGCTTGTCCCCCAGGCCAACCCCCAGCTTGGCGGCCGCCTTATCGCCGATGACGATACCGAAGCTACCGGGCGCCAGCGCGTCCAGCTGCCCCTGCTGCATGAAATGGTCGATGATCGACACCTGCCGCTCTTTGCCAGGATCTATGGCGTTGAGCAGCACCTTCTGCACCTGGCCGTTGTTGGTCAGCAGGCCCTGCATCTGGGTGAATGGCGCCACCGCCAGGACTTTCGGGTTCTGCTTGACCTTGTCGGCCAGGCTTTGCCAGTCACTGATGGGTTCACCGGATTCGATGGTGGCGTGGGGCACCATGCCCAGCACGCGGGTGCGCATTTCATGATCGAAGCCATTCATCACCGACAGCACCACGATCATCACGATCACGCCAAGGGCGAGTCCGATCATCGAGGTCAGGGAAATGAATGACACAAAATGATTGCGACGCTTTGCACGGGTGTAACGCGTGCCGATAAAAGCAAACAGAGGTCTGAACATGTCGGGGCTTGTGCAGAGGAAAAGAAGACGTCCTTGTGGCGGGGCCTGGTAAGCAGCTTTACACTCAGACCACTGCCTCTACCATGGGTTCGCCATGTCGACATTAGATGAAGAAGATCGCCGCGAATACTACCGTATCGAGGACACGATCGCACTGGAAATTAGCCCCTTGTCCGCCCACGACGCGGCGAGCAAGGAAGTGTTGCAGGATGAGTCTCCGCTGTTCAATCTACTCAGCGAACTGCACCTGAGCGAATTCGAATCACAGCACCTGCTGCGCCAGGTCAGCGAGCGCGATCGCACCCTGGCCAGCTACCTCAAGGCCATGAACAAACGCATCGACCTGCTCAGCCAAGTGGTGGCGCAGACCGTGTTCGGCAAGTTCGGCGAGCCGCAGCGGGTCACCCTTTCCGAAGGCGGCATCGAGTTCAACCACCATCTGAGCTATCCCAGCGGCAGCCACTTGGCGGTGAAACTGCTGTTGATGCCGCAAGCCCTGGGCCTGCTGCTGCGAGCCAGGGTCATCCACTGTGAGCCACAGAGCTTCGGCACCTTCGAGATCGGCACCGAATTCGAAGCATTGACCGATGCCCAGCGCCAACTGCTGGCGCGCTACATCCTGCAAAAACAGGCTCAGCAACGCCGCATGGCCCGGGACCAGACAGACCCCGCCGCTGGTTGAGCCGCAAGCCTGCCCCCCTCTTAAGGAACAACATCCGTGAAGGAGCAATTGTGACCCTGATCTATGGCCATCGCGGCGCTAAAGGCGAAGCACCGGAAAACACCCTGACCAGCTTTCAGGAATGTCTCAAGCACGGCGTGCGCCGCTGCGAGCTCGACCTGCACCTGTCCATGGACGGCGAGCTGATGGTGATTCACGACCCGACCCTCAAGCGCACCACTGACCGGCGCGGCAAGGTGGTGGAGCATTCCGCCGCCGAACTGGTGACCTACGACGCACGCAAAGGCGGCCCGGGCTGGGTCAGCCCCTGCCCTATTCCGCGCCTGGAAGAGCTGTTCGAGAAATGCGACTTCGAGCACTGGCAGCTGGAAGTCAAGAGCGCCTCACGCACCCGCGCCGCTACGACAGTGCTGGCGATTCGGGAAATGGCCCAACGCTTCGGCCTGCTGGACAAGGTCACCGTGACCTCAAGCTCGCGGGAAGTGCTGAAAGCGGCGGTCGAACTGACCCCGGACCTGTCTCGCGGACTGGTAGCCGAATACGCCTGGCTCGACCCCTTGAAGGTCGCCCAGAGCTATGGCTGCGAGATTCTTGCGCTGAACTGGACCCTGTGCACCCCGGAGCGACTGCAAAGGGCGCAGCGTCAGGGCTTGCATGTGTCAGTGTGGACGGTCAACGAGCCCGCGCTGATGCGCAGGCTCGCCGACTTCGGCGTAGATAGCCTGATTACAGACTTTCCCGGTTTGGCCAGCGCCACCCTCGAGAATTACTGAAATCGGTCTCCCCGGCCGGCTCAGGCCACCGGCCGGAGCCGCTCAAAAAAGCCGGTTGAGGCCGTCGTACGCTGCTACCCGATAGGCTTCGGCCATGGTCGGGTAGTTGAAGGTGGTGTTGACGAAGTACTTCAGGGTGTTGTGCTCACCCGGCTGGCTCATGATCGCCTGACCAATGTGGACGATTTCCGAAGCCTGGTAACCGAAGCAATGCACGCCGAGGACCTCCAGGGTTTCCCGATGGAACAGGATCTTCAGCATGCCTTGCGGCTCGCCGGCGATCTGCGCACGGGCCATGCCCTTGAAGAACGCCTTGCCCACTTCGTAAGGCACCTTGGCCTGGGTCAGCTCCTGCTCGTTCTTGCCGATCGAGCTGATCTCCGGAATGGTGTAGATCCCGGTCGGTACATCGTTGACGAAGCGCCAGCTGCCATTGTCGACGATGCTGCCGGCGGCCGAGCGTCCCTGGTCATGGGCGGCACTGGCCAGGCTTGGCCAGCCGATCACGTCACCGGCACCGTAGATGTTCGGCACACAGGTGCGGTAGTTCTCGTCGACTTCGATCTGGCCGCGGCTGTTGACCTTGACCCCGATATTCTCCATGCCCAGCTTGTCGGTGTTGCCGGTCCGGCCGTTGCACCAGAGCAAGGCGTCGGCCTTGATCTTCTTGCCGGATTTCAAGTGCAGGATCACCCCGTTGTCCACACCTTCAACGCGGTCGTATTCCTCGTTGTGGCGCACGGTGATGTTGTTGTTGCTGAAGTGGTAGCTCAGGGCCTGGGAAATCTCCGAGTCCAGGAAGCTGAGCAACTGGCCGCGGTTGTCCACCAGTTCCACCAACACCCCAAGACCACTGAAGATCGAGGCGTATTCGCAACCAATGACCCCGGCGCCGTAAACGATGAGTTTGCGCGGGGTGTGGCCAAGGCTGAGGATGGTGTCGCTATCGTAGATACGCGGGTGACTGAAATCGATGTCCGCCGGGCGATAAGGACGCGAACCGGTAGCGATGATGATGTGCTTGGCTACCAGTTTTTCCACCACGCCATTGGCGCAAACCACTTCCACGGTCTGCTCGTCGGCGAAGCTGCCAGTGCCGAAGAACACGTCGACCCGATTGCGGGCATAGTAGCCGGTGCGCGAAGCCACTTGCTTGGAGATGACCTTCTCGGCGCTCTTGAGCACGTCCGGGAAGGAGAACCAGCGCGGCTCGCCAATGGCCCGGAACATCGGATTGGTGTTGAACTGCATGATCTGCCGGACCGAGTGACGCAGGGCCTTGGACGGAATGGTACCCAGGTGGGTGCAGTTGCCGCCGACCTGGCGACGGCTATCGACCATCGCCACTTTGCGTCCTGCTTTCGCGGCGTTCATTGCCGCACCTTCTCCAGCGGGGCCCGAGCCCAGCACCACTACGTCGTAGTTGTAGACAGCCATGCGTACTCCTCAGAACAGGCCGAGATGCCCTTCTGGCATCTCCGGCTAAATCATGCCGCGGCCAGCGGCATGAAGGATCAATTTGGCTCGGTTACGAACCCGGGCACAGTCTATAGAAGCGTCAACGCCGCGCACATTAACCCTTGGTCGCGTCGTAGGCTACTTTTGCCTGCACTACAGCATTCACAACAGCGTGCCTGGTTATTGTTTTGGTCCGGCCAACAACGCATCGAACGCCGGGTTGCTACGTGTGACGAAGCCTTTATCGGCACGCATCACAAAAAATGCGCCGATACGGTGTTTTTGTGCGTAGTCCCAGCCTGCTTCGGGACCAAGAATCAGTAACAGCGTAGAGAGGCCATCGGCCATGAGTGCCGAAGGATGAATCACGGTCACCGACGCCAGCCTGTGAGTGATGGGCTTGCCAAGCCTGGCATCGAAGGTATGGGAATAGCGCTGGCCGTCCTGCTCGAAGTAATTACGGTAGTCGCCAGACGTGGATACACCATAACCGTCCAGTGCGATCACCCGCTGGGCCACCTGCTGGTCGTCCCGCGGCTCCTCCAGGGCGATACGCCAGGGCGCGCCGTCCGGTTTGCGGCCCACGGACTTGAGCTCGCCAGTGACTTCGGCGAGAAAACTGTCGATCCCCAACTGCGCAAGCCGCACGGCGATGCGATCCACTGCGTAACCGGCGGCAAGGCTGTTGAAGTCCACCTCCACCGGCGCATCCTTGCACAGCTCCAGGCCTTCGATATGCAAGTGCCCATGTCCGACCCGCTGCCGAGCCTCGGCCAGGGCTGACGCACTGGGAATTTTTTCCTCTCGCCCCTGAGGCCCAAAGCCCCAGAGGTCGAGCAGCGGCTCCACCGTCAGATCAAAGGCGCCGCCACTGTCCCGGGACAGCTGCTCGCCAACTCGCACCAAGTGCAACACCGACTCAGGCATCGGTTGGCAGCTGTTGCTGGGCAAGGCGTTGAAACGCTCGATATCCGAGTCACTGCGGTAGGTGGACATCTGCCGATCAACCTCGGCCAGGATTTGCCCGACCTCGGCCTTGACCCGCGACTCATCCGGCACGCCGGGGCGCTGCACGTACTGAACGGAGTAGGTGCTGCCCATGGTCGGCCCGGAGACGCTGTGCAAGCGATCGCCACCGCAGCCCGCCAACAGCGCCATCGCCCCCCACAATGCGTTCCACCACCATCGCCCTCCCGACACGATTCCCCTCCAGATCAATTGCCCCAGAGGGCGAGCTGACAACACAAATGGCCATTATGCGACAGGCGGATGCGGCATGCGCGCCAGACCTGCCAGCCTGGACGGCACCAGAAGCTCGACCCAGAGCCATCGCGCAGCACCCAAGAGTTTTTGTTGCCTGACGCCACCAGCACACATATTGTTACAAAACTGTTCAGCGTGCTGCCTCGCGCCCCACCTTTGCAGTGAGGACGAGTACTGACCAGGGATTGCTAACAAAACAGCCAAAGTGAGTGAAAAAATGTCCACGACCACGGGCAACGGCAAGGCGATCTTTCGCGTTGTCAGCGGCAACTTTCTCGAGATGTTCGACTTCATGGTCTATGGCTTCTACGCCACGGCAATCGCCAAGACCTTCTTTCCGGCCGACAGCGCTTTCGCTTCATTGATGCTGTCCCTGGCCACTTTCGGCGCCGGCTTCCTGATGCGTCCACTGGGAGCAATCTTCCTCGGCGCCTACATCGACCGTCACGGCCGCCGCCAGGGCCTGATCATTACCCTGGTACTGATGGCCGCGGGCACTGTGCTGATTGCCTGCGTGCCGGGCTACGCCACTCTCGGCGTCGCCGCTCCACTGCTGGTGCTGCTGGGTCGCTTGCTGCAGGGCTTTTCCGCTGGCGTGGAACTGGGTGGCGTGTCGGTGTACCTGGCCGAGATCTCGACACCGGGTCGCAAGGGCTTCTTCGTCAGCTGGCAATCGGCAAGCCAACAGGCGGCCGTGGTGTTTGCCGGCTTGCTGGGGGTGGGTCTGAACCACTGGCTGAGCCCCCAACAAATGGGTGACTGGGGCTGGCGCGTGCCGTTCCTGGTGGGCTGCATGATTGTTCCGGCAATCTTCATGATCCGCCGCTCTCTCGAGGAAACACCCGAGTTCCAGGCCCGCAAACATCGCCCCACCCTGCAGGAAGTCATCCGCTCCATCAGTCAGAACTTCGGAGTCGTCATTGCCGGCATGGCCTTGGTGGTGATGACCACCGTGTCCTTCTACCTGATCACCGCCTACACCCCGACCTTTGGCAAGGCCGAGCTGCACCTGTCGGACTTCGACGCCCTGCTGGTGACTGTGTGCATCGGCCTGTCGAACTTCTTCTGGCTGCCGGTCATGGGCTCGCTGTCGGACCGCATCGGTCGTAAACCGCTGCTGCTGGGCGCCACCATCCTGGCCATCTTCACCGCTTACCCGGCGCTGTCCTGGCTGGTGGCCAACCCCAGCTTCAGCCACCTGCTGATCGTCGAGCTGTGGCTGTCCTTCCTCTATGGCTCGTACAACGGCGCGATGGTGGTGGCCCTGACTGAAATCATGCCGGTGGAAGTGCGCACCACCGGCTTCTCGCTGGCCTACAGCCTGGCAACCGCAACCTTCGGCGGCTTTACCCCGGCGGCCTGCACCTACCTGATCCACGTTCTGGGCAACCAGGCGGCACCGGGCATCTGGCTCAGCGGCGCGGCGGTGCTGGGGCTGATTGCGACACTGGTGCTGTTCCGTGGCAACCGCCACGAACTGCGTACAGCGCAGGCGGCTGGCAGCGCCTGACAGCCAACAGCGCGGACAAGTTGGCACCTACAAATGACGCCGGCCTCGCAGGCGAAAGCCACAAACAAAAACGCCCCGACAAGTCGGGGCGTTTTCATTTCAGCAGTCGCTTAGCGTGGGAATGCTGGCGGGTTGACCCCTGCCATGTCTTCCATCACGCGCACAACCTGGCAGCTGTAACCGAACTCGTTGTCGTACCAGACGTACAGAACAACGCGGTTGTCCTGAACGATGGTCGCTTCAGCGTCGACAACACCGGCGTGACGCGAACCCACGAAGTCGGTGGACACCACTTCCTGCGAATTGACGAAGTCGATTTGCTTATGCAGATCGGAGTGCAGCGCCATGTAGCGCAGGTACTCGTTCATCTCTTCACGGGTGGCGGCTTTCTCAAGGTTCAGGTTGAGAATGGCCATCGACACGTTTGGCGTTGGAACGCGGATCGCGTTACCGGTCAGCTTGCCGGCCAGCTCAGGCAGGGCCTTGGCAGCAGCGGTAGCAGCACCCGTCTCGGTGATCACCATGTTCAGCGCGGCGCTACGGCCACGGCGATCGCCCTTGTGGAAGTTGTCGATCAAGTTCTGGTCGTTGGTGTACGAGTGAACGGTTTCAACGTGACCGTTGATGATGCCGAACTTGTCATTCACCGCCTTGAGCACCGGCACGATGGCGTTGGTGGTGCAGGAAGCGGCGGACACGATCTTGTCGTCAGCAGTGATTTCGTTGTGGTTGATACCGTGAACGATGTTCTTCAGCTTGCCTTTGCCAGGTGCGGTCAGAACCACGCGGTCGATACCCGGGCAGGTCAGGTGCTGGCCCAGGCCGTCGGCATCACGCCATACACCGGTGTTGTCCACCAGCAGCGCATTCTTGATCCCGTACTGGGTGTAGTCCACCTCGGTCGGGTTCTTCGCGTAGATCACCTGGATCAGGTTGCCGTTGGCGGTGATGGTGTTGTTTTCTTCGTCGATGGTGATGGTGCCGTTGAACGAACCGTGTACCGAATCGCGACGCAGCAGGCTGGCGCGCTTGGTCAGGTCGTTTTCAGCGCCTTTGCGCACCACGATGGCGCGCAGACGCAGGCCGTCGCCACCACCGGTTTTCTCGATCAGGATGCGCGCCAGCAGACGGCCGATACGACCGAAGCCGTACAGGACAACGTCAGTGCCTTTGCGGGCCGAAGCGTTTTGCTGGCCAACCACGTCAGCCATTTCTTCGCGAACGAACTGCTCGGCGCTGCGGCCATTGCCTTCGTTACGGAATTTGAACGCCAACTTGCCCAGGTCTACCGAAGCTGCGCCGAGCTTGAGCTCGCTCATTGCTTTAAGCAGAGGGAATGTTTCGTGGACGGAGAGTTCGCTGTCGTCGGAGGAGCGATGGCGAGCAAAGCGATGAGCCTTGAGAATCGCGATGACAGACTGGTTGATCAGGCTGCGGCCATAGATCGAGCTCACCACATTGTTATTGCGGTAGAGCTGACCGATAAGCGGAATCATCGCTTCTGCGAGTGCTTCACGGTCGATCCATTCACCAAGACACTGGTCGGGCTTCTGAGTCACGGGAACCTTCCACATGTAGGGGCAGAAAAAAGGGGCTACATTATGACGCCGAGTCCCTCTCGTAGCAATGCGCGCCTGTCGTGCGGAACGTAACAAAAAGCCCTTGCAAAAAAACACCACTATGCTGGAGGCCAGTAAAACCGCGGCTTCCAGCCGCGTCAATTTTTTGGACAGCCAAGCAACCTGTATGTAACCCTCCGTAACACCGAGCAAATTCGGCACTACATTTCCGCCAAAAAAGCACATTTTGTTGTCATAGCCACTACATTTGCCCTGACCGGCGTAATAGACGCATCAGCCACTGACAGTGGCCACCCGGGGCCGTTACAATTACCGACTTTCGTCGCAACGCTTGGAGCTTGACCGTCCGTGCCCGTCCTGCGTCTACCGCTACTCCCTGCCGCCGCCGGTAAACAGCATTGGGGCAACCTGCCCGGTGCCGCCCTGAGCCTGGCCATCGCCGAAGCCGCCAGCGCCGCCAAGCGCTTTACCCTCCTGCTGACCGCCGACAGCCAAAGCGCTGACCGGCTGGAACAGGAACTGGGCTTCTTCGCCCCGGATCTGCCGGTGCTGCATTTCCCCGATTGGGAAACCCTGCCCTACGACCTGTTCTCGCCGCACCAGGACATCATTTCCCAGCGCATCGCCAGCCTCTACCGGCTGCCGGAGCTGGAGCACGGCGTACTGGTGGTGCCCATCACCACCGCCCTGCACCGCCTGGCGCCAACCCAGTTCCTGCTGGGCAGCAGCCTGGTACTGGACGTTGGCCAGAAGCTCGATGTGGAACAGATGCGCACGCGCCTGGAGGCCAGCGGCTACCGCTACGTCGATACAGTTTATGAGCACGGCGAATTCACCGTGCGCGGCGCCTTGATCGACCTGTTCCCCATGGGCAGCAAGTTGCCTTACCGCATCGACCTGTTCGACGACGAAATCGAGACCCTGCGCACCTTCGATCCGGAGAACCAGCGCTCCATCGACAAGGTCGACTCGGTGCGCCTGCTGCCGGCCAAGGAATTCCCTCTGCAGAAAGAAGCAGTGACTCGCTTCAAGGCGCGCTTTCGCGAACGCTTCGACGTGGACTTCCGCCGCTGCCCGATCTTCCAGGACCTGAGCAGCGGGATTACCCCGGCCGGTATCGAGTACTACCTGCCGCTGTTCTTCGAAGAGACTTCGACCCTGTTCGACTACCTGCCCCAGGACACCCAAGTGTTCTCCCTGCCGGGCATCGAACAGGCCGCGGAAAACTTCTGGAACGATGTACGCAACCGCTATGAAGAGCGCCGCGTCGATCCATCGCGCCCGCTCCTGCCTCCGGCGGAACTGTTCCTGCCGGTGGAAGACTGCTTCGCCCGCCTGAGAAACTGGCCACGGGTGGTGGCGAGCCAGCAGGACATCGAAACCGGCGTCGGCCGCGAGCGTTTCCCGGCCCACGAATTGCCCAACCTGGCCATCGAAGCCAAGGCCAACCAGCCGCTGGCGGCGCTCTCGGGCTTCCTCGACGAGTTCCCCGGCCGAGTGTTGTTCACCGCCGAATCCGCCGGCCGCCGGGAAGTGCTGCTGGAGCTGCTGGAACGCCTCAAGCTGCGACCGAAGACCGTCGACAGCTGGCCGGATTTCGTCGCCAGCAAGGAGCGCCTGGCGATCACCATTGCCCCTCTGGACGAGGGACTGGTATTAGACGATCCGGCCCTGGCCCTGGTGGCGGAAAGCCCACTGTTCGGCCAGCGGGTGATGCAGCGTCGGCGCCGGGAAAAACGCGCCGACGCCAATAATGATGCAGTGATCAAGAACCTCACCGAGCTGCGCGAAGGCGCGCCGGTGGTGCACATCGACCACGGTGTCGGCCGCTACCTGGGTCTGGCGACCCTGGAGATCGACAACCAGGCGGCCGAGTTCCTGACCCTGGAATACGCAGAGGGCGCCAAGCTCTATGTGCCCGTGGCCAACCTGCACCTGATCGCCCGCTACACCGGCAGCGACGACGCCCTGGCGCCGTTGCACCGCCTCGGTTCCGAAGCCTGGCAGAAAGCCAAGCGCAAGGCCGCCGAGCAAGTGCGCGATGTGGCCGCCGAGCTGCTGGACATCTATGCCCGGCGCGCCGCCCGGGAAGGTTACGCCTTCGCCGATCCGAAGGCCGACTACGCCACCTTCAGCGCCGGCTTCCCCTTCGAGGAAACCCCGGACCAGCAGAGCACCATCGAAGCGGTGCGCGAGGACATGCTCTCGGGCAAACCGATGGACCGCCTGGTGTGCGGCGACGTCGGCTTCGGCAAGACCGAAGTGGCCATGCGCGCCGCTTTCATTGCGGTCCACGGCGGCAAGCAAGTGGCCATCCTGGTGCCCACCACCCTGCTCGCCCAACAGCACTACAACAGCTTCCGCGACCGCTTCGCCGACTGGCCGGTGACCGTGGAGGTGATGAGCCGCTTCAAGTCGGCCAAGGAAGTGAACGCCGCGGTGGCGGACCTGGCCGAAGGCAAGATCGACATCGTCATCGGCACCCACAAGCTGCTGCAGGACGATGTGAAGATCAAGAACCTGGGGCTGGTGATCATCGACGAAGAACACCGTTTCGGGGTGCGCCAGAAGGAACAGCTCAAGGCCCTGCGCAGCGAAGTCGACATCCTCACCCTGACCGCCACGCCGATCCCCCGAACCCTGAACATGGCCGTCTCGGGCATGCGCGACTTGTCTATCATCGCCACGCCGCCGGCGCGACGCCTGTCGGTGCGCACCTTTGTCATGGAGCAGAACAAGAGCACGGTCAAAGAGGCCCTGCTGCGTGAGCTGCTGCGTGGCGGCCAGGTGTACTACCTGCACAACGACGTGAAAACCATCGAGAAATGCGCCGCCGACCTGGCCGAACTGGTGCCCGAAGCACGGATCGGCATCGGCCATGGGCAGATGCGCGAACGCGAACTCGAACAGGTGATGAGCGACTTCTACCACAAGCGCTTCAACGTGCTGATCGCCTCGACCATCATCGAGACCGGGATCGACGTGCCGAGCGCCAACACCATCATCATCGAGCGCGCCGACAAGTTCGGCCTGGCCCAGTTGCACCAGTTGCGCGGTCGGGTCGGCCGTAGTCACCACCAGGCCTATGCCTACCTGCTGACACCCCCGCGCCAGCAAATCACCCCGGACGCTGAAAAGCGCCTGGAAGCCATCGCCAATACCCAGGACCTGGGGGCCGGTTTCGTGCTGGCCACCAACGACCTGGAGATTCGCGGCGCTGGCGAGCTGCTGGGCGACGGCCAGAGCGGGCAGATCCAGGCTGTGGGCTTCACCCTTTATATGGAGATGCTCGAGCGCGCGGTGAAGGCCATCCGCAAGGGCGAACAGCCAAACCTCGACCAGCCCCTGGGCGGCGGCCCGGAAATCAACCTGCGCCTGCCGGCACTGATTCCCGAGGACTACCTGCCGGATGTCCACGCCCGCCTGATCCTCTACAAGCGCATTGCCTCGGCGACCGACGAGGACGGCTTGAAGGACCTGCAAGTGGAGATGATCGACCGCTTCGGCCTGCTGCCGGAGCCGACCAAGAACCTGGTCCGCCTGACCCTGCTCAAACTCCAGGCCGAAACCCTGGGGATCAAGAAGGTCGATGGCGGCCCGCAAGGCGGGCGCATCGAGTTTGCCGCAGATACGCCGGTGGACCCATTGGCACTGATCAAACTGATTCAGAGCCAGCCCAAACGCTACAAATTCGAAGGCGCAACCCTGTTCAAGTTCATGGTGCCGATGGAGCGCCCGGAAGAGCGCTTTAATACACTGGAGGCGCTGTTTGAACGCCTCACCCCGAAAACTGCTTGAAGGACGCCCCATGCGCCTGTTCCGCTCCCTGTCCCTGCTCTTGACTCTGATCGCGCCGATGGCGTTTGCCGACGACCTGTACCAGGTGGAAATGATCCTTGTACGGCAGAATGCCGAGCCGCAGATCCTCAGCCGTGCTGCCCCGGAAGACTGGGCCGCCGGCGCTCAACGCCTGAGCCCGGACAGCCAGCGCACCCCGTCCCTGGGCGGGATCGTCGAGAAGCTCAACGCCAGCGGCAACTACAGCGTGCTGCTGCACAAGGCCTGGCAGCAGACCCTGGGGGAAACCCCGGTCAAGGTGGCCCTCAGCGACGGGCCGGAGCAATTCGGCCAGTTCCCCATCGAGGGCACCCTGAACCTCAAGCTCGGGCGCTTCACCGATGTGGACGCAGACTTCTGGATCAACCAGATCGACAGCAATGGCCTGGTCACCCGCAGCGAACGCCTGAAGCAGCAAAGCCACACCAAGAACGGTCAGCTCAACTACCTGGACAACGGCCACCTGGCGCTGCTGATTAAGATCACCTCGCTCACCGCACCGGCGCCGCGCCCTGCTCCAACTGAAATACCGGACTGATCGAAGTCCCTATGACCCCGCCCCTGACCAAACCCCTGGCCCCGTCCTGGGTCAATCGCTTCAAGGAACAAACCTTGGAGCGTGGCCGGCGTTACGCCCTGGAAAGACGCGTGCGCATCGTGACTGCCGCAGACAGCGCTATCACTGCCAGTTGCGAAGGCTCCGGTGGCAATGTCTATCGGCAGAACATCAGCCTGCGAGAATCGAGCAAGGGCAACCTGCTGCTGATCGACGCTCATTGCACCTGCCCGGTCCGCAGCAACTGCAAACACATCGCCGCCGTGCTGTTGCAAGTGGAAGAAACCCTGGCCTTCCCCACCGCCGCCAAGGATGCCGAGCTGCTGGAGAAACTCTCCGCTGTCCTCGACAGCCGCCGCCCCGCCGCGCCGCCACAGCACTTGCTGGAGGATGTGCAACCCGTGCCGCGCCTGTGGCTGGCAAGCATCGAATTCAGCGCTTTCGAACCACGCAACGGCAAGATGCAGCGCTATATCCAGCACCGCGCCGCACTGTCATTCAACTACATGGGCGAACACGTCAGCGGCCAGAAGTATGCCGATGTGATCATCCGCCAGGAGCATCAGACCCTGCGTATAAAGCGCCACCCCGAGCGTGAGCAAGGCTGGCGCGAGCAACTGCGAAACCTGGGTTTCAAGATCGCCACCCGGCAGAGCAAGGCGTTACCGGAAAGCGCCGGCGAGCTGTTCGAGATGGTCAACGACAGCGCCTGGCTGACCTTCACCCTCAATGAGCTGCCCAAGCTGCGCAACCAGGGCTGGGAGCTGCAGATCGACGAAGGCTTCGGCTTCGACCTGACAGCCGTGGACGACTGGTACGCCAGCGTCGACGAAGCGCCAGGGCGCGACTGGTTCGACCTGGAACTGGGGATCATCGTCAATGGCGAGCGCCTGAGCCTGCTGCCGATCCTACTTAACCTGATGCGCTCCCACACCGAACTCCTCAACCCGGAACGCCTGGCCAGGCGCCGTGACGATGAGTTGATCCTGGTGAACATCCCCAACCGACCCAATTCCTTGCACGGCCCGCTGCAAGTGGCACTGCCCTACGGCCGCCTGAAACCGGTGCTGGCAACCCTGGGTGAGTTCTATCTGCATGAGCCCGGGGAAACCGCCCTGCGCCTGAGCAGTGCCGATGCCACACGCCTGAACCCACTGCAGGACCTGCCACTGCTCTGGGAGGGTGGCGAGCATATCCGCACCTTTGCCCAGCGCCTGCGCGACATCAAGGACTACTCGGCGCCGGTGCCAGAAGGGTTGAATGCCACCCTGCGCCCCTATCAACAGGAAGGCTTGAGCTGGATGCAGTCCCTGCGCCAGCTGGAAGTGGGCGGCATCCTCGCCGATGACATGGGCCTGGGCAAAACCCTGCAGACCCTGGCCCATATCCTCAGCGAGAAAAACGCCGGCCGCCTGGACCGCCCTTGCATGGTGGTCATGCCCACCAGCCTGATTCCCAACTGGCTGGACGAAGCGGCGCACTTCACCCCGCAACTCAAGGTTCTGGCGCTGTATGGCGCGGGACGCAAGAAACACTTCGCGCAACTGGCCGACTACGACCTGCTGCTGACCACCTATGCACTGCTGCCCAAGGATGTTGAACTGCTGGCCGCGCAGCCCTTGCACGTACTGATCCTAGACGAGGCGCAGTACATCAAGAACCCGTCGAGCAAGGCCGCCCAAGCCGCACGCGAACTCAACGCCCGGCAGCGCCTGTGCCTGTCTGGCACGCCCCTGGAAAACCATCTTGGAGAACTCTGGTCGCTGTTCCACTTCCTGTTGCCGGGCTGGCTTGGCGATGCCAGGAGCTTCAACCGCGACTACCGGGTGCCGATCGAAAAGCACGCCAGCGAAGTGCGCCTGCAGCACCTCAACGGCCGGATCAAACCCTTCCTGCTGCGCCGCACCAAGGAGCAGGTGGCCACCGAGCTGCCGCCCAAGACCGAGATCATCCATTGGGTCGAGCTCAACGAGGCGCAACGTGATGTCTACGAAACCATGCGCCTGGCCATGGACAAGAAAGTCCGCGACGAGATCACCCGCAAGGGCGTGGCGCGCAGCCAGATCATCATCCTCGAAGCGCTGCTCAAGCTGCGCCAGGTGTGCTGCGACCTGCGCCTGGTCAACGACTCGCCCCCGGCACGGGGCAGCTCGTCGGGCAAACTCGACAGCCTGATGGAGATGCTTGAGGAGTTGTTCGAAGAAGGCCGGCGCATTCTGCTGTTTTCGCAGTTCACCTCGATGCTGAGCCTGATCGAAGCCGAGCTCAAACGACGCAAAATCGCCTACGCCCTGCTCACCGGCCAGACCCGGGATCGGCGCACGCCGGTGCGGGATTTCCAGAGCGGCAAGCTGCAGATCTTTTTGATCAGCCTCAAAGCGGGCGGCGTGGGCCTGAATCTGACCGAGGCCGACACCGTGATCCACTACGATCCGTGGTGGAACCCGGCGACCGAGAGCCAGGCTACCGACCGCGCCTACCGCATCGGCCAGGAAAAGCCGGTGTTCGTCTACAAGCTCATTGCCCGGGGCACCGTGGAGGAGAAGATCCAGCTCCTGCAACAGGAGAAGTCGGACCTGGCGGCAGGCGTACTGGACGGGCGCAAGGCCGGCGACTGGAAGCTGCAGAGTGAAGACATCGAAGCCCTGTTCGCCCCGCTGCCGGACAACAAAGCCGGCCGCTGACCCGATATGGGCACCCGGGAGTTGCTCCTGGTGCCCATTAGTCGGCGTCCTCAGTCAATCAGCTGGGCAGCCCTCAACGCCTCCAGGGCCTTGAGCCAGCGAGGGTCCTGCTTGTACTCGATATTGGCAAACGCCTGACCACGCATCCGTGCAATGCGCGGCGACGGCTGCACTTTCAGGCGCTGCGCCGCGCTCAATGCCAGCTCGGCCGCAGCACGGTCATTGCACACCAGGCCCATGTCACAACCGGCACCAAGAGCGGCTTCGATCCGGCTCGCGGCATCCCCCACCACGTGAGCGCCGGCCATGGACAAGTCATCACTGAAGATCACCCCGTCAAATTGCAGCTCGCCGCGCAGGATGTCCTGCAACCAGCGCCGAGAGAAACCGGCCGGCTGGGGGTCGACTTGCGGGTAGATCACATGAGCCGGCATCACTGCCGCCAGTTGCTTGCTCAGGCGCGCAAATGGCAGCAGGTCCTTGGCACGAATCTCATCCAGGCTGCGCTCGTCGTTGGGAATCGCCACATGGGAATCGGCCTCGGCCCAGCCATGCCCGGGGAAATGCTTGCCCGTGGCCGCCATCCCGGCGCTGTTCATGCCGCGGATAAAGGCACCGGCCAACAACGCCGCGCGCTCCGCATCCCCCTCGAAAGCCCGACTGCCCACTACCGCACTGCGCTGATGATCAAGGTCCAGGACCGGAGCAAAACTCAGATCAAGGCCCACAGCCAGCACTTCGGTGGCCATTATCCAGCCACACTGTTCAGCCAGGTATTCGGCATTCGGGTTATCCGCGAGGGCGCGCATGGCCGGCAGACGAACAAAGCCCTGGCGTAGCCGCTGTACCCGGCCACCTTCCTGATCCACCGCCAATAGCAGATCAGGACGGATGGCGCGGATCGCCGCACAGAGCTCACGCACCTGGCGCGGATGCTCGATATTGCGAGCAAAGATGATCAATCCACCCACTTGCGGCTGGCGCAGGAGTTGGCGATCTTCAGCCGTCAGCCAAGTACCGGCGACGTCCACCATCAAGGAGCCTTGCAGGCCAACGGTCATAAAATTTCCTTAATCACAAATACGCGCGCCATCAGCGATGGCTTCCTGGCGACGCAGACAAGGCCGTATCCGCGAGGGACACAGCCGAGCCGATCGACATCGACGAGAGGAAAGCACAGGGGTAAAAACGGGAATCGGCATGGGCGGCTAGCTTAGCGGATGTAAGCTGTCGCGCCCACCCGTGAGGTCAAGCCTTGGCGACTGCCGGGGCCGACTTGCTACGCGGCTTGAGCTGAGCGCTAGCCATGGCTTCGTCTGTGACCCCGGTTTCGGCACGCATGCCGGCGGCGAGGAACGGCACCATCAGCCGCATCACCTGCTCGATGGAGGTATTGACCCCGAAATCGGTCTCGGCAATGGCACGCAGCGCCTTGATACCAGACATGCTGAAGGCCGCAGCACCCAGCATGAAGTGCACACGCCAAAACAACTCGATGGGGGGAATACGCGGCGCCGCTTCGTTAACCAGCAACATATAACGGCGGAATACCTTGCCGTACATGTCTTCCAGATAACGCCGCAAATGGCCCTGGCTCTGACTAAAGGCCAGTCCCAGCAGACGCATGAAGATCGACAGGTCGTTACCACTACGAGGCTGCACCACCAGCGCCTGTTCGACGAGGATTTCCAACAACTCCTCAAGACTCGGCTTGCTGTCCGGTTTTGACTGCCGCCGCTCCAGCTCGCGATCAAGACTGATGCAGAAAGGTCCAAGGAAGCGCGAGAACACTGCCTGGATCAACGCCTTCTTGGAACCGAAATGATAGTTGACAGCCGCCAGGTTGACCCCGGCCTTGCTGGTGATCAGCCGCAACGAGGTTTCGGCAAAACCTTTTTCCGCGAACAACTGCTCGGCAGCATCGAGAATGCGTTCAACGGTTTCCGACTGGGCCATGGCTACTCCGCCTGACAAACACTTGTTTGAAACATACGTTTCAGGCTCTGCAATGTCAAGCCTGCCGGCCTCTGCAGAGGCCATACGGCGCGCTATTTAATCATACCTACCGACCTCTGTAGCCAGCCTTCGGCAACGGATTCCAGCATCAGGATGACGACCGCCCGGTAGCCCCCAGAAAAAGGAGGATTGCCAAGTGACACTCACTGTATATAATCCCAGTCACTGTATAAAAAGACAGAGCGATCGACATGCTAAAACTGACGCCACGCCAAGCTGAGATTCTGGCTTTTATCAAACGCTGCCTCGAAGACAACGGGTATCCCCCCACCCGTGCCGAAATTGCCCAGGAGCTGGGCTTCAAGTCACCCAATGCCGCCGAAGAACACCTCAAGGCTCTGGCCCGCAAAGGCGCTATCGAGATGACTCCAGGAGCCTCTCGCGGCATTCGCATCCCCGGTTTTGAAGCCAAAACCGACGACTCGCTACCCATCATTGGTCGTGTCGCCGCCGGCGCCCCCATTCTCGCCCAACAGCACATCGAAGAGTCCTGCAACATTAACCCGACCTTCTTTAATCCTCGCGCCGACTACTTGCTTCGGGTCCAAGGCATGAGCATGAAAGACATCGGCATCTTCGACGGCGACCTGCTCGCGGTGCATACCACCCGCGAAGCTCGTAATGGCCAGATTGTAGTCGCGCGCATCGGCGATGAAGTCACGGTCAAGCGCTTCAAGCGCGAAGGCAGCAAGGTCTGGCTGATCGCCGAGAATCCGGAATTTGCCCCTATCGAAGTCAACCTGAAAGATCAGGAACTGGTGATCGAAGGCTTGAGTGTCGGCGTCATTCGCCGCTAAAGGAGGCTCCATGCAGTTCCCCCAGACACCACAGCAAGCACAACTACCACTGTTCGAAGCGTTCCTGGCCCAGCCACTGGCGCCCGTACTCAAGGAAGCGGTCGAATCGCCCTGGAACAACGATCCAGAAGCCTTCAGTGAACTGTCGCTGCGCGGCGCCACCGGGAACTGCCTGAACCTTCTGGCCCCCATCCTCAGGGAGCTGAGTCAGGATCAGGACGCCCGCTGGCTGACCCTGATCGCCCCTCCATCCAGCCTGACCCAAAGCTGGTTGCGGGAGGCTGGACTGAATCGCGAGCGCATCCTGCTGCTGCATCCACGGGGTAATCAAAGCCCGCAGCAGCTCGCTTGTGAAGCCTTAAGACTGGGCCGCAGCCATACCGTGGTCAGTTGGCTGAACCCGCTAAGCGGCAGTGCTCGGCAACAATTGATCAGTGCCGCACGCACGGGTGATGCGCAAAGCCTGAATATTCGCCTGGGATAAATACCGGGAAGTCACAGTAAATGCGCTTGAATGACGCGAGGCTTCTCCAGGATTGAGAAGCCGAAACAAATATGACGAATAACCGGAAGAAAACCGATAAACGGGTTTAGTGGAGAACCCGCGGACCGTCTTCCTTGTCGATTTCACCTTCAACCAAGCGTCCGGCCATCTGCACGCCGACGCTCAACATGGCCTTGGCCACTTCCACATGCTGACCTTGCAAAAAGACTTTGGCATCCTCGGAAAAATCCAAAGTAACCAGAGAACCCTCGTCCTCAGCTCTGCGCAGCTCAATACGACCGTCTGGCAATTCGACAATTTCTAGAAAGGACGTTGGCATAAAAGTCTGGTCTCCACGAAAGGCGGGGATTATATCAGTCATAACCCCCACCTCGCTCAGGATCTTGCATGGCAGCAGCCACTGCTCGACGCACCACCTTCCCTTCTCCACCCGATGCCCCCTAAGCCGAACCCGCCAAAGAGGCGCAGCAGAGCCCCTCAGAAATTCGGCTTGTATTCAAAACCCGCCGACGCCTGGCTGTCGGAAAACGGCGTGACCAGTGACTTTTTCAGGGTCAACCGATTAACCAGCGAGCCGGGAAACAACTGAATGCTGTTATTGAAATGCTCCACATTCAGATTGAACAGGGTAATGGCGCCGCTGACATTGCCCTCCTGCTCGGCTACCTCACGCATCAGGTTGTTCATCAGCTCCGCAGACTTGAGCTCGGGATAGGCTTCAAACGCCAGGTTCAACCCTCCCAGCAACGCCTTGGTCTCCCGATCCACCGACTTCAACGCCTCGCCATCCGCCACAGATGGCAAGCTGGTGATCGCGCTACGGAGCCCGACTATTTTCTCCAGCAACTGGCTTTCGTAATCCTGAAAACCGGCCACTTGCGGCTCAAGCACATCCAGCACCTTGATCTTCTGCCTCTGGTAGGCGAGCACATCTGACCAGGCCCGTTGCACGCGGTTATAAGCGCTGACGATCTTGTTGTAATGCACATAGGCAAGAACACCCAAGACAATCGCAATCAATAACAACAATTCCATACCCTACTGCTCCATATCATCGGTGACTGTCAGCGGAAGCTCGAAATTGTTGTCCTGCAACTCCGCCAACTCATGCACGAGGGCCAGAACCGGAAAAAGGTTCGGCAATTTAAGCCCCTGCTTGATCTTTGCGTAGAAGCCCGGAAGGTCCTCAAGGGTTCCCGGGTCCTGATAGGCCATGACTTCGGCATCATCGAAGCTCAGACACAAGCGCCCCTGACTGGAAAACTCCAGATTCACATTCTTCAGCTGCCGACAAAGACCCAGCAAGAAAACCAGGGTGGTGGGCGTTGCGAACCTTGCGCAAGCCAGCTCACTCTCACCACAAAACATGAAAGTCCTGTTGAAGTCATCGAAGGTAGTCTCGAAGACCTTGCGCCTGGTAATTTTTTTATCCGGGAGATTGCTGCGCACTGCCACGCCCCTCACCCAGGGGAACTCCACCACCAGACTGAAGCGATCGAAGCTCTCATACACCCGCTCGGACTCGCCATCGGATTTTTTCTTGATATGAGAGTTCACATAACGCAGGTGGTGAAAGACAAAAGACAGCTCGTGCCGAGCTCCCTGATAGACCCCCTTGGCCGAAGCCTCGATACGACGACTGTCATTGCCACGGTCATAGTCATCAAACTCACTGCTCAATTGCCTGAAACGCTCATCAGCTGATCCACCCGGGTCCCACAGACCATTACTGAGGAACGAACATTTACGGGCTATCTTCTTCGGTAGCTCGTCAAAGACCGCCTTACGGCTCATCCAGATGTACAGACTGGCAAAACCCAGGCACGCCGCAACAAACACCATCGGGATCACACCAGCCATGGCAGGCACGGCCGCAGCAATAGCCAGCATCAACAGCACCAGGGGCTGGGCATGATCGAATTTCAACCCACCTTTGAAAGTGCGGAGCTTGTCGATAACCTTCAGCAAATCCTCGTTTGACCTGGCGCGCGCAACTTCCGCGTCGCAGTTGGCCAACAAGCGGACCAGCTCGGCATCATGCTTGAGAAACTGCATCATTCTTCCTTGCTCAATTCGCCGGATTCAGAAGTCTGTGGAACGACAGCAGTAACAACATGACCGTCGTGCTGCTGGGCCAACCGCTCTATCTGCGCCAACAACGGATACAACTTCGGCAACTCGATGCCAGCCTCGATCCGCTCACGAAAGACCGCCAGATCACTCAGCAACCCCGGATCGGCATAAGCCATGATGTCTTCATTGTTGAAGCTCAGGCAGAGCCGTCCCTGGCTGGAGAACTCCAGATTGACCCCATGGAGCTGGCGCGAAAGCGCCATCAACAGATCCAGCGTCGCAAGCGTGGCGAAGCGCTCGCAACGGGCGGGGTCAATGCCGCGCAGCACAAAGGTCTGATTGAAATCGTCGCGGTCGGTCTTGAAGGGCTGTCCAGACAGCGGTATTTCCAAGGGGCTGGACCGAACCGCAATCTCTCTCACCCAAGGGAAATCCACCACCAGACTGTAGCGGTGGTAGTTCGTGTAAACCGTCCTGAAGCCTCCGCTGGCCTCACGTTCGCGACTGGAGATCACATATCGTAGATGGTGATACTCGAATGCCAGCGAATGCCGCTCTCCTCGATACATCCCCTGGAGCGAGTCCAGGATACGGCGCTGCTCAATCTCGCTGCCCCGCTGGTAATCGGTGAACTCGTTGTCCAGTCTCTTCAGGCGCCAGTCGGCACTGCTGTCGAATTCGCTCAAGTCGTTGCCCAACATCATGCACTTGCGGGTAATGCTCGCCGCCAGATCCGTCAACGCCCCAGAGACGCCCTTGCTGACCCGGTAGCTGAAGAAACAAAGAGCCATAAACACCCAGAACATTCCGCCCATGCCATCCATCAACAACCCAGCCGCTAGCGCGGCAAACGCCAGCACCAGGAGCGTTATTGACTGCACATGATCGAACTCCAGGCCACCGGGGAATATCTCCAGCCGGTCGAGCACCTCCAGCAGATCCGCCTTGGACTGAGCGTTGATGACTCGCATCTGGCAATCGCTCAGCAGGCGAACTAGCGCTTGGTCACGCAAGAAGAACAACATAAATCTTCCTTGATCAATTAAACGCGTCGCGCATCAAGCGACGCTCAGGCTCAACACTCGTTCAAGCCATCTCGAAAACGAATGGCCAGGGCCTTGAGATTCTGCCGCCAACTTTCCAACTCTTCCCGGCTCAGTTCCTGCTCCGACTCTTCCTCGTCCAGATTGACCGCCACGATCAGCGGCTGGGTCACATCACCCTTGGGCTTGTGTGGTGCTCGCGGCGGTTGAAAGAGTTCGCTGTAAGCGGATAGCAGTTGCGCCAGCCAGGTCTGCGGGCTCTGCGCCAATTCCACCAGCTCCGCCAGCTCGGGAATCGCAATGCTATCCAGCACTTCACGGCTAAGGATCTGCTCGACCCGTGCAGTATTGGCCTGCGGTAGCCGGTAGAACCCTGCAATTTCGTGGCATAGCCCCAGCAAGGCACCGTACAGGTGGAACAGCACCGATTCGCGCCCGGCCTGAACCTGTGCCTGGGCATTCATCGCCCGCCCCTCTTCAGCCCGGGCCAGGGACTCGAGGGCCAGGCCGGCAAAGTAGATTTTCTGATTGGTACGGGTATAGAGCTCGTGGGCCATGTAGGCAGCCTCCACCACAAGAAGAGAACCGAATGCGGACGGCACAGTTTCAAGGATCACTCCCGCGCACCGCAAGGCAAAAGAAAGGCCGCATGACTCCCAACGGAATCATGCGGCCCTGTACAGCGCTACATCGAGGAGCAAGCCCCTCGAAACAAACAGTGCTTAGCGCTTGTCTTCGACCTTCCAGGTACCACCGTCGTAGAACGCACGCCAGCCGGTCGGCTTGCCATCAACCTCGGTCTGCACGTACTGCTCCTTGGTCTTGCGGCTATAGCGCACCACCGCCGGACGACCGTCCGGGTCCTTTTTCGGCGCTTCGCAAAGGAAGTGATACTTCGGATCAATTTCGTCCTTGTGCGGGATCAGCTCCAGCACCAGCGGCGCGCGGGTTTCACGGTTTTTCGGGAACTGACTGGCGGCCAGGAACAGACCCGAAGCACCATCGCGCAGTATGTAAGTGTCGTTGACCTTCTCGCACTTGAGCTCAGGCATCTTCACCGGGTCCATCTTCGGTGGCGCCGCGTCGCCGCTTTTCAGCAGCTTGCGAGTGTTCTTGCAGGTCGGATTGGTGCAACCGAAGAACTTGCCGAAACGGCCTGTCTTGAGCTGCATCTCGCTCCCGCACTTGTCGCATTCCAGGCTCGGGCCTTCATAGCCCTTGATCCGGTAGCTGCCCTCTTCGATCTCGTAACCGGCGCAATCCGGGTTGTTACCGCAGATGTGCAGCTTGCGCTTTTCATCCAGCAGGTAAGCGTCCATCGCCGTGCTGCAGATCGGGCAACGGTGCTTGCCGCGCAGTACCAGGGATTCAGATTCGCCCTCGTCGTCCGCAGCGATCTCATCGCCCGGCACCAGGTTGACGGTGGCCTTGCATCGCTCCTTCGGAGGCAGGCTGTAGCCCGAGCAACCCAGGAACACGCCGGTGGAAGCGGTACGAATCTGCATCGGCCGACCGCAGGTCTGGCACGGAATATCGGTCATCACCGGCTGGTTGGCGCGCATGCCGGTGTCAGCGCCCTCAGCCACTTCGAGTTTCTTCTTGAAGTCGCCGTAGAACTCGTCAAGGACGTTCTTCCAGTCGCGCTCGCCCTGGGCCACGTCATCGAGGTTCTCTTCCATGCCGGCGGTGAAGCCGTAGTCCATGAGGTTGGAGAAGCTTTCGGAGAGACGCTCGGTGACGATGTCACCCATCTTTTCCGAATAGAACCGACGGTTGTGCAGGGTTACGTAGCCGCGATCCTGAATGGTCGAAATGATCGCCGCATAGGTCGAAGGACGACCGATGCCGCGTTTTTCCATTTCCTTCACCAGGCTGGCTTCGGAATAGCGCGCCGGCGGCTTGGTGAAATGCTGGCTTGGATCGAGCTTGATCAACTTCAGCACTTCGCCCTGCGCCATGTCCGGCAGCACATCGTCATCACCTGGCTTACTGATCTGCGGCATGACCCGGGTGTAGCCGTCGAACTTGAGGATACGGCCCTTGGCGCGCAGCTCGAAGTCGCCAGCGGCCACGCTGACGGTAGTGGACAGGTATTGCGCCGGCAGCATCTGGCAAGCAACGAACTGGCGCCAGATCAGCTCGTAGAGCCGCTCAGCGTCACGTTCCATGCCCGACAGTTTGCTTGGATGGGTGTTCACGTCGGACGGACGAATCGCTTCGTGCGCCTCTTGGGCCCCTTCCTTGCTGCTGTAGACGTTGGGCGAGGCCGGCAGGTACTTGTTGCCGAACTCGTCTTCGATATAGGTCCGCGCCATCGCCACGGCATCTGCCGAGAGGTTGGTGGAATCGGTACGCATATAGGTGATGTAGCCAGCCTCATACAGACGCTGGGCCATCATCATGGTCTTCTTCACCCCGAAGCCCAGGCGGTTGCTCGCGGCCTGCTGCAGGGTGGAGGTAATAAATGGCGCCGACGGCTTGCTGCTGGTGGGTTTGTCTTCGCGCTTGGCGACGCTGTAGGCCGAAGCCTTGAGCTTCTCCAGGGCAGCCATGGCCTGTGTTTCATTGAGCGGTTTGAAGGCCTCGCCGTTTTCACGAGCCACTTCAAAACGCACATTCGAGCCCTTGGCGGTGCCCAGATCAGCGTGTACTTCCCAGTATTCTTCCGGGATAAAGGCACGAATTTCGCGCTCGCGCTCCACCACCAGCTTCACGGCTACCGACTGCACACGACCGGCGGACAGGCCACGGGCAATCTTCGCCCACAGCAGCGGCGAAACCATGTAGCCCACCACGCGATCAAGAAAGCGACGGGCCTGCTGAGCGTTGACCCGATGAATGTCCAGCTCGCCGGGCTGGGAGAAGGCTTCTTGGATCGCCTTCTTGGTGATTTCGTTGAACACCACGCGCTTGTAGCGGCTGTCGTCACCGCCGATGGCTTCCCGCAGGTGCCAGGCGATGGCTTCCCCTTCGCGGTCCAAGTCCGTTGCGAGATAGATGGTGTCGGCATCCTTGGCAAGGCGGCGCAGCTCTTCAATGACCTTTTCCTTGCCGGGAAGGATTTCGTACTTGGCCTTCCAGCCATGCTCGGGGTCGACGCCCATGCGTGAAACCAGCTGCTTGCGCGCTTTTTCCTTCGGCGACAAGGCCGGGGCTTCGCCCGCAGCGGCCTTGCCACGCTTGGCGGCTGGCTCTTTGGCGGCGCTCGCCGAACCGCTGGTGGGCAGGTCTCGGATATGGCCGATACTCGACTTCACCACGTATTGGTTGCCCAAGTACTTGTTGATGGTCTTGGCCTTAGCCGGGGATTCCACAATGACCAGCGATTTGCCCATGGATCAGAAAATTCCTGAATTCGAGAAGTGAAAGGCGGTTGGCGCCTGACGCGGCCCCGCTATATATAGTGGCAACAAGGTGAGGTCAAGCGCAGGGTACTGCGCGACCTGCACTTACGCCGGTGAAAAAAGACTGGGTTCGGCCTGCACCAAAGCAAAGCGTGGGACCTGCTCGCCGTCAACTTCGACCGACTCCAGGAACATGCTCAAGGGTCGCACCCAAAAACCGTAATCCCCATACAGGGCTTGGTAAAACACTACTTCTTCTTCCGTTTCCGAGTGCCGCGCCACGCTGAAAACGCGGTACTGCGGCCCCTTGTAATGCTGATAGAGCCCGGGTTGTAACTGCATGCTCTGGCCCTCGTGCAATTTTTTTCAAAATAAAAACAAATAAATCTTCAGAAAAACAAAAACCGGGGCACAGGGCCCCGGCTTCCATCAACCCAACGCTTAAACGCGTTCGAAGACGGTCGAGATGCCCTGGCCAAGGCCGATGCACATGGTGGACACACCGAAGGTGCCGCCATTCTGCTTCATGACGTTGAGCAGGGTCCCGGAGATACGCGCACCGGAGCAACCGAACGGGTGACCCAAGGCGATCGCGCCGCCGTGCAGGTTAACCTTCTCATTCATCTTGTCGAGCACTTTCAGATCTTTCAGCACTGGCAGAGCCTGTGCAGCAAAAGCTTCGTTGAGCTCGAAGAAGTCGATGTCGTTGATGCTCAGGCCTGCGCGCTTCAAGGCTTTCTGCGTGGCCGGTACTGGACCATAGCCCATGATCGCCGGGTCCACACCCGCCACCGCCATGGAACGGATCACTGCCAACGGCTGGATGCCCAGATCCTGGGCACGCTGGGCCGACATCACGATCATGCACGAAGCGCCGTCGGTGATCTGCGACGAAGTACCGGCAGTCACGGTGCCACCCTTGGGGTTGAACGCCGGCTTCAAGGCCGCCAGGCTTTCCAGGGTGGTTTCGGGACGAATGGTTTCATCGTAGTCGAACAGTTTCAGGAAACCGTTCTCGTCATAGCCCTGCATCGGGATGATTTCGTCCTTGAACTTGCCTTCCACGGTCGCCTTGTGGGCGAGCTGGTGGGAGCGCACGCCAAAGGCATCCTGCTGCTCACGGGTGATGCCATGCATCTTGCCCAGCATCTCGGCGGTCAGGCCCATCATGCCCGAGGCTTTCGCCGCGTACAGGGACATGTGCGGGTTCGGATCGACACCGTGCATCATGCTCACGTGCCCCATGTGCTCGACGCCGCCCACGACGAATACGTCACCGTTGCCGGTCATGATCGCCTGCGCTGCAGTGTGCAGCGCACTCATGGACGAACCGCACAGACGGCTAACGGTCTGGCCAGCCGAAGTATGGGGGATCTGGGTCATCAGCGACGCCATGCGCGCGATGTTCCAGCCCTGTTCCAGGGTCTGGTTGACGCAGCCCCAGATCACGTCCTCGACTTCCGCCGGGTCGACCTTGGTGTTGCGTTCCAGCAGTTTGCTGATCAGGTGCGCCGACATGTCTTCGGCGCGGGTGTTGCGGTGCATGCCGCCCTTGGAGCGGCCCATCGGAGTACGACCGAAGTCGACAATCACGACGTCTCTAGGATTCAAGCTCATATTTTCACTCTCGCTCTAGTGTGGGCGCTTAACCGAAGAAGCTCTGGCCGTTCTTGGCCATTTCACGCAGCTTCGCGGTCGGGTGGTACAGCGCGCCCAGATCGGCGTACTGGTCGGCCAGGGCAACGAACTGGGCAACACCGATGGAATCGATGTAGCGCAGCGCACCACCACGGAATGGAGGGAAACCAATACCGTAGACCAGGCCCATGTCAGCTTCGGCAGCAGTTTCGACGATGCCGTCTTCCAGGCAACGAACGGTTTCCAGGCACAGCGGGATCATCATCCAGTTAATGATGTCTTCGTCAGTGACTTCACGCTGCTCGTAGACGATTGGCTTGAGCACTTCCAGCACCGACGGATCAGCGACCTTCTTCTGCTTGCCCTTCTTGTCGGTTTCGTAGGCATAGAAACCCTTGCCGTTCTTCTGGCCCAGGCGCTTGGCTTCGTAGAGTACGTCCACGGCCGAACGACGATCGTCCTTCATGCGATCCGGGAAGCCTTCAGCCATCACGTCACGACCGTGGTGACCGGTGTCGATGCCGACCACGTCCATCAGGTACGCCGGGCCCATTGGCCAGCCGAATTTTTCCATGATCTTGTCAATGCGCACAAAATCCACACCGGCGCTGACCAGCTTGGCGAAACCGCCGAAGTACGGGAACAGAACGCGGTTGACCAAAAAGCCCGGGCAGTCGTTGACCACGATCGGGTTCTTGCCCATTTTCTTGGCGTAGGCAACGGTGGTGGCAACGGCCAGCTCGCTGGACTTCTCGCCGCGGATCACTTCCACCAGAGGCATCATGTGCACCGGGTTGAAGAAGTGCATGCCGACGAAGTTTTCCGGACGCTTGAGGGCCTTGGCCAACAGGCTGATGGAGATGGTCGAAGTGTTGGACGCCAGAATGGTGTCTTCTTTGACCTGACCTTCGACTTCAGCCAATACCGCTTGCTTGACCTTAGGGTTCTCGACCACCGCCTCGACCACCAGATCGACGTGACCGAAGTCCCCGTAAGACAGGGTTGGACGAATGCCGTTGAGCACTTCAGCCATTTTCGCGGCAGTCATGCGGCCTTTATCAACGCGACCGACCAGCAGTTTCGCAGCTTCCGCCAAACCCTGCTCGATACCGTGTTCGTTGATGTCCTTCATCAGGATCGGCGTGCCTTTAGAGGCCGACTGGTAGGCAATGCCACCGCCCATGATGCCGGCGCCGAGTACTGCGGCCTGCTTCACGTCCTTGGCGATCTCATCGTAGGCCTTGGCCTTTTTCTTCAGTTCCTGATCATTCAGGAACAGACCGATCAGGCTTTGTGCGGCAGAGGTCTTGGCCAGTTTGACGAAGCCGGCGGCTTCCACTTCCAGAGCCTTGTCGCGGCCGAAGTTGGCGGCCTTCTGGATGGTCTTGATCGCTTCAACAGGCGCCGGGTAGTTCGGGCCTGCCTGACCGGCAACGAAACCTTTGGCGGTTTCGAAAGCCATCATCTGCTCGATGGCGTTGAGCTTGAGTTTTTCCAGCTTCGGCTGACGCTTGGCCTTGTAGTCGAACTCGCCGGAAATAGCGCGCTTAACCAGGGCCAGAGCGGCGTCCTTGAGTTTATCGGGAGCAACCACAGCATCGACGGCACCGACTTTCAGCGCGTCTTCAGCACGGTTTTCCTTGCCGGCGGCAATCCACTCGATGGCGTTGTCGGCACCGATGATGCGCGGCAGACGCACGGTACCGCCGAAGCCCGGGTAGATGCCCAGCTTGACTTCCGGCAGGCCGATCTTGGCGCTGGCCGCCATGACGCGGTAGTCCGCCGCCAGGCACATTTCCAGGCCGCCGCCCAGGGCGATGCCATTGATCGCGGCAACGGTCGGCACGTTGAGGTCTTCGAAATCGCTGAAGATCTTGTTGGCTTCGAGGTTACCTGCCACCAGCTCGGCATCCGGCAGCTTGAAGTTATCGACAAACTCGGTGATGTCGGCGCCGACGATGAATACGTCCTTGCCACTGCTGACGATCACGCCCTTGATCGAAGCATCTGCCTTGATGGTGTCAACAGCCTGACGCAATTCATTCAGGGTTAGACGGTTGAACTTGTTGACGGACTCACCCTTGAGGTCGAAATTCAATTCGACGATGCCACTTTCAAGAGCCTTAACCGTGATGGCTTTACCTTCGTAAATCATCAACTGATCTCCACGATATGGAAGCTGAACAGTACACGTCGGACGCTGACTTCTAGCTTGGCACTAACGTCACCGTCGATGCTAACGCCAATCCGCCAGGCACACCCGCCAACGCGATAGTCGGGATTCTGTATAGAGCCGCCTGAGATACAAACGCTCATTTCATACGCCCGTTTGATTTGGGTACGCCACATTCAGGGAAAATCCGGCAATTGTCAATCGTACAAAACGCTGTTTGAAACGCGACTTTGCGGTCACTTCACTGCTCCCCAGATGATCAACACACCCCTGCATTCATCGCCATTCATAGGATCAATATTTAGAAAAATCGCCCTAAATCGTCAGCCCACAGGGAACGATAGCGACTAAGCTGGAGATATATCTGAAGAAAAGGTCAGAAAGTTTTATCAAATAGGGGCACAGCCCAGACAGCAAGAAGCCACCCCAGGGTGGCTCAAACGAGATTACCGGCCTGCCTGGCCATCCCGCCCGATGCTGAGTCGGGCTTTTTATTGCCAAACGCCCACGATTGCCGCGGGCGCCCTCCCCATGACTTCAGGCCAAGGCCTTGAGCACCGAGGCGATATCCTGCAAGACACTGGCCTCGCCGCGCTCGCTCCAGTACAGGGCGATCAGTTGCTTGTCCGCTTCAACCTTGAAGACCCCTGGCGGCAAGGTCTGCAGATGCTGGAGCAGCGACTCATCGACACAGGGTTCACGCCACTGGTTGACCCAGCTACCAGGGGCTATCTGCCAGTAACTCCAGCAAGCCGATTGTGCGCTGCGCCTCGGCCGGTGGTATTGCGGGCAAGGATTGGGCGGCTCCTGCCCCAACCAGTGCGGCCATTCCTGGGGCGCCAGTTGCATGGCCAACCCCATGCGCCGCGCCTCCAGGCGTAGGGCGATCAAGCCGCTCTGGCGGCGCGAGGGCCGCAGCCACGCCAACGGGCTCAGAACCACCGCAAGGATTGACACCACTATCCAGACCGTCATATCAGTACTCTCGATTTTTAGATGAGCGGGGCCTGGGTGGAACCAACCCGCTTGAAACCAGCCATACTTGAAGCTATTGCAATCCTCAGGAGGAGCGCCTCATGTCCTACCACCATATTCTGGTCGCCGTAGATTTAACCGAAGAGTGCGATCCTGTTATCCACCGTGCTCGCGAGCTGTCGGTGAGCAATGGAGCCAAGCTGTCCCTGGTGCACATCGTCGAACCCATGGCCATGGCCTTCGGCGGTGACGTGCCCATGGATCTTTCGCAGCTGCAGCAGCAACAGTTCGATCAGGCCAGGGAACGCCTGGACCGGCTGATCCACAAGTACCCGGAGCTGACCAAGGAATACAGTCACCTGACCTATGGACAACCGCGCCAGGAAATACATCACCTGGCCAAGGAACAGGAATGCGATCTGATTGTGGTGGGCAGCCACGGCCGTCATGGCCTGGCCCTGCTGCTGGGCTCCACCGCCAATGACGTCCTGCACGGCGCACCGTGTGACGTGTTGGCTGTGCACCTGGCCAAACGCTAAGCCCTCACCCGACAGTTACCAGACCGGTCACTGCTCCGAAAAAAAGCCCGACGCTAAAGTCGGGCTTTTTTATCAAACACCGGTCACTCAGGCATCCAGCTCGGCCCAGCGCTCGACCATCTGCTCCAGCTCGGCATTCAACTGCTCCAGCCGGGCAATGACCGCAGCGGTTTCAGCCGCCGGACGCTGATAGAAACCGGCATCAGCCATCTCCGCCTCGACCCCGGCAATCTGTTGCTCCATGGCATCGATCTGCCCCGGCAGCGCCTCAAGCTCACGCTGCAATTTGTAGCTGAGCTTCTTCTTCGCCGGAGCCTCTTGCACGGGGGCTGGCGCTGCGGCTTGCACCGGCGCAACCACGGCGGAATTCAGTTCGGCCTTGCCGGACTTGTTCTCGGTAACCCCCAGCAGCCGCGGCGAGCCACCCTGGCGCAACCAGTCCTGATAACCGCCAACGTACTCGCGAACCTTGCCTTCGCCTTCAAAGACCAGGGTGCTGGTCACCACGTTGTCGAGGAAGGCCCGGTCGTGGCTGACCATCAGCACGGTGCCCTGGAAGGTCAGCAACACTTCTTCCAGCAGCTCGAGGGTTTCCACATCGAGGTCGTTGGTCGGCTCGTCGAGCACCAGCAGGTTGGCCGGTTTGCTGAACAACTTGGCCAGCAACAGACGGGCACGCTCACCGCCGGACAGGGCCTTGACTGGCGTACGGGCACGTTGCGGACTGAACAGGAAATCACCGAGGTAGCTGAGCACGTGACGGCTCTGGCCATCGATCTCGATGAAGTCGCGACCCTCGGCAACGTTGTCGATCACGGTCTTTTCCAGGTCCAACTGGTGGCGCAACTGGTCGAAGTAGGCCACGTCGATCCGCGTGCCCTCTTCCACCTTGCCGCTGCTCGGCACCAGACCGCCGAGCATCAGCTTGAGCAAAGTGGTCTTGCCGGTGCCGTTGGCGCCCAGAAGGCCAATGCGATCGCCGCGCTGCAGGACCATGGAGAAGTCCTTGACCAGGAACGGGCCGTCCGGGTGAGCGAAGCTGACATTCTCCAGCACCATTACCTGCTTGCCAGACTTGTCGGCGGTTTCCAGCTGAATGTTGGCCTTGCCGGTACGCTCGCGACGCTCACTGCGCTCCACGCGCAGCGCCTTGAGCGCACGCACGCGGCCTTCGTTACGGGTACGCCGGGCCTTGATGCCCTGGCGAATCCACACTTCTTCCTGGGCCAGGCGCTTGTCGAACAGCGCGTTGGCGGTTTCTTCCGCCGCCAGCATGGCTTCCTTGTGCACCAGGAAACTGGCGTAGTCGCCGTTCCAATCGATCAGGCCGCCACGATCCAGTTCGAGGATGCGGGTGGCCAGGTTCTGCAGGAAGGAACGGTCGTGGGTAATAAAGAGGACCGCGCCCTGGAAATCCTTCAGCGCCTCTTCCAGCCAGGCAATGGCGCCGATGTCCAGGTGGTTGGTCGGCTCGTCGAGGAGCAGCAGATCCGGCTCGGATACCAGGGCCTGCGCCAACAGCACGCGACGCCGCCAGCCACCGGACAACTCGGCGAGGGTCTTGTCGGCCGGCAGTTGCAGGCGGCTCAGAGTGCTGTCCACCAGTTGCTGCAGGCGCCAGCCGTCACGGGCTTCGAGGTCGTGCTGGACGTGCATCAGTTTTTCCAGATCGGCGTCGGTGACAATGTTCTGGCTCAGGTGGTGGTACTGGGCCAGCAGCTCGCCGACACCGTCCAGGCCCTGGGCAACCACGTCGAACACGGTCCGCTCGTCGGCCACAGGCAGTTCCTGAGGCAATTCGCCGATCTTCAGACCGGGTGCGCGCCATACGGAGCCGTCGTCGGGCTTCTGATCGCCCTTGACCAGCTTCATCATGCTGGATTTGCCAGTACCGTTACGGCCGATGATGCACACCCGCTCACCACGGGCGATCTGCCAGGACACCTTGTCCAACAACGGCATGGCGCCGAAAGCAAGGGACACATCGCTGAATTTGAGCAGGGTCATGTTCTTCTCCAAAAACCGGGCGCGCATTCTACCTGACTTGCGCCCTCAGAAGGCCCGCTATTTCGCCACCGGCAACCCCGAAGGCACTTTTGTTGCCAACTGATGCCAAGGGCTCGGCAAAGCTTTCACCGGTTGCTGGCAAAAGGCTAAGCTAGTGAACAATCAGTGTTGGCCTTGTCGGCACTTGTCATGATTTCTCTGCCCGGATGTCTCATGCGCAGTCGCCTTTTCAGCCTTTTATCCTGTCTGCTTCTTTCCGCCACTGCCGTCCAATCCGCCCAGGCGGCGGACCTGACCCAGCAACGCCGGTATTACGACGAGGCCAAACGCGCTCTGGCCAAGGGCGATTCAGGCCCTTATTTCCGTTATGCCGATGCCCTGCGCGACTACCCACTGGAACCGTACCTGGCCTATGACGAACTTACGGCCCGCCTGAAGAGCGCCAGCAACGCCGAGATCGAGAAATTCCTCGCCGAACATGGCGACCTGCCTCAAGCCAACTGGATGAAACTGCGCTGGTTGCGCTGGCTGGCGGAACGCGGCGACTGGGCCACCTTCACCCGGTACTACGACCCGAAACTCAACTTCACCGAACTGGACTGCCTCAATGGCCAGTACCAACTGGGCCACAACCTCAAGGCGCAGGGCTACGCCGCTACCGAAAAGCTCTGGCTGACCGGCAAATCCCAACCGGCCGCCTGTGACGCGCTGTTCGCCCAATGGGCCGCTGAAGGCCAACTGACCGAGCAGAAGCGCTGGCAGCGGGCCAAGCTGGCGGCCGAAGCCCGCAACTACCCCCTGGCCAACAGCCTGGTCAAGAGCATGACCACCCTCGCGCCCCAGGGCCGTCTGCTGGTGGACGTGGCGCAAAAGCCGGAGCTGCTGAGCCAGCCCTCGCGCTTCCAGCCCGCCGATGAGGCGATGTCCGACGTGGTCGGCCTCGGCTTGCGCCGACTGGCTCGCCAGGACCCGGACAAGGCCATGGCCCTGCTGGACGGCTATGCCAGCAGCATGCACTTCTCACGTGACGAAAAAGTGGCCATTGCCCGCGAAATCGGCCTGACCCTGGCCCGGCGCTTCGACAGCCGCGCCCTGGACGTCATGACCAAGTACGACCCAGAGCTGCGGGACAACACCGTCTCCGAATGGCGCCTGCGCCTGCTGCTGCGTCTGGCGCGCTGGGAAGATGCCTACCAGTTGACCCGCAAGCTGCCTCAGGACCTGGCCAGCACCAACCGCTGGCGCTACTGGCAGGCGCGCAGCCTGGAACTGGCCCAGCCGAAGAATCCCCAGGCCCTGGCGCTGTTCAAAGGCCTGGCCCGGGAGCGTGACTTCTACGGATTCCTCGCCGCGGATCACGCCAAGGCCCCTTATCAGTTGAACAACCAGCCGCTGATGCTGAGCCAGGCAGTCATCAACAAAGTGCGCAACACTCCAGGCGTGCGTCGCGCCCTGGAATTCCATGCCCGGGGCCAGATCGTCGATGGACGCCGTGAGTGGTACCACGTCAGCCGGCACTTCAACCGTGACGAAATGGTGGCCCAGGCCAGGCTGGCCTACGACCTGAAATGGTACTTCCCGGCCATTCGCACCATCAGCCAGGCCCAGTACTGGGATGACCTGGACATCCGCTTCCCCATGGCTCACCGCGACACCCTGGTGCGCGAAGCCAAGGTCCGCGGCCTGCATTCCAGCTGGGTGTTCGCCATCACCCGCCAGGAAAGCGCCTTCATGGACGATGCCCGTTCCCACGTGGGCGCCAGCGGCCTGATGCAACTGATGCCTGGTACCGCCAAGGAAACCGCGCGCAAGTTCAGCATTCCCCTGGCCTCTCCCCAGCAAGTGCTGGACCCGGACAAGAACATCCAATTGGGCGCGGCGTACCTGAGCCAGGTCCACAGCCAGTTCAACGGCAACCGGGTATTGGCATCTGCTGCCTATAACGCGGGTCCTGGACGGGTGCGGCAATGGCTCAAGGGTGCCGACCACCTGAGTTTCGACGTGTGGGTGGAAAGCATTCCCTTCGACGAAACCCGCCAGTATGTGCAGAACGTGCTGTCCTACTCGGTGATCTACGGCCAGAAGCTCAACTCACCGCAGCCGCTGGTGGACTGGCATGAGCGCTACTTCGACGATCAGTGAGGCCAGCCTTCTACAAGCCCGCAGCGATGCGGGCTTTTTATTGGGCGGCCACCCATTGCGGGAGCTGGCATGCCGGCAAAGAGGCCTTCGGACTCAGCACCAGCTTGATGGCCGCTTTCGCCGGCAAGCCGGCTCCTACGCAGATGCCTGAGGGCCGTCGTTGAATTGCAGGGCCGCCAATCGCGCATAGAGCGGACTGTTGGCGATCAGTTGCTGATGAGTACCTACCGCCACCAGCCTGCCCTGATCCATGACCGCAATCCGGTCGGCATTCTTCACCGTGGCCAGGCGATGGGCGATCACCAGGGTGGTGCGGTTCTTCATCAGACTGGGCAAGGCTTGCTGAATCAGATGCTCACTCTGCGCATCCAGGGCGCTGGTGGCCTCATCCAGCAACAGGATCGGCGCATCCACTAACAGCGCTCGAGCAATTGCCAGGCGTTGCCGCTGTCCGCCAGAAAGTCCCAGTCCGCCATCCCCCAGGTGAGTCTGATAACCCTCTGGCATCTGCTCGATGAACTCGTGGGCATAGGCGATCTTCGCCGCCTCCTGGACCTGGGCCAGGGTGGCACCAGGATTGCCATAGCGGATGTTCTCTTCGATGCTGCCGTAGAACAGCGCCGGGCTTTGCGACACCAGGGCAAAACAGCGCCGCAGATCCAGCGGATCGAGCTGGGTCAGGGGCACCCCATCCAGCAATATCCGCCCCTGCTGCGGGTCGTAGAAACGCAGCAGCAGATCGTATAGGGTGGATTTGCCTGCCCCCGACGGCCCGACCAACGCCAGGGTTTCTCCGGCCTGAACCTTCAGGCTAAGGCCATCGACGGCGTAGCGGTCCGGCCTTGACGGATAGGAAAAGCTCAGGCCGTCCAACTCCAGATCGCCCTGCACACGTGCCGGCAAACTCACCAGACCGCTACTGGGCGCCTGGATAATGTTCTCCGCCCGCAGCAGTTCGGCGATCCGCTCCGCAGCTCCGGCAGCGCGCTGCAGTTCGCCAATGACCTCACTCAAGGTGCCAAAGGCGCTACCGACAATCAGGCTGTAGAACACGAAAGCCGCCAGCTCACCGCCGGAAATACGCCCGGCGATCACATCCATGCCTCCTACCCAGAGCATCACCCCCACCGCGCCCAAGACCAGGACGATCACCAGAGTGATCAGCCAGGCGCGCTGGACAATACGCTTGCGCGCGGTATCGAAAGCCTGCTCCACCGTCACGGCAAAGCGCTGCTCGTCCTGGGCCTGGTGGTTGTAGGCCTGGACCGTCTTGATCTGCCCCAGCGTCTCGGACACATAGCTGCCGACATCGGCGATCCGGTCCTGACTCAAGCGCGACAGGCTGCGCACCCGGCGGCCGAAAATCAGGATCGGCACCAGCACCAGCGGCAAGGCCACCACCACGATGCTGGTGAGCTTGGGGTTGGTGACGAACAGCAGGACGATCCCTCCCAACACCATCAGGGCATTCCGCAGGAACAACGACAGCGAAGAACCGATCACCGACTGCAGCAAGGTGGTGTCCGCCGTGAGCCGCGACTGGATCTCCGAACTGCGATTGTTCTCGTAGAAGCCGGGATGCAGGTAGATCAGGTGATTGAACACCTGACGCCGGATGTCCGCCACGCAGCGCTCGCCGATCCAGGACACCAGATAGAAACGCACGAACGTGCCTATCGCCAGGGCCAGGACCAACAGCAGGAACAGGCCAATGGACTGGTTCAGCAAATGCGGGGACTGGGTCATGAACCCCTGGTCCACCAACAGGCGAATCCCCTGCCCCATGGACAAGGTGATGCCCGCAGTAACAATCAATGCCAACAGGGCGCCGAGCGCCTGCCAACGGTAGGGAGCGATAAAACGGCTGGCCAGATGCAACGCCCGGCGGTGACGAGAAGAGAGCATGCAGTTCATCCATTGACGCACCGGCGACTGACCCGTTGCAGCGGCGGCAACGAGAGGAATTCGCAGGAACTTTGCTAAATCACAATGAGTCAGGTTGATTATGACCGCTGACACTAGCGCCTAGAGATTATCGGTCTAATCCGTGGCTGGCACTCCCCGGGCATTTCTGTTGGAGTGAAGTCGCCGGGCCAGCCCTTGCGGCGGTCTGTAACAGCTTGGTCACCCGGCCATTCTAGAGTAAGCACACAACCTGATGAGGAGACAGGCCATGTCCTTGCAACACAGCAGCAATGACAAGATTCAAGTAATCCGTACCCAGCCGAACCAGTCTCTGGGGTGTGCCATCATCGACGCCCAGGGTCGTGAAGTACCTATTACTGAAGAAATGATCCAGAACGCCTGCCGCGAACTGGAAAAGCGACTGGTCAAGCCTGCTCGGCAAGATTGACACTCAGCCTCATGTCCTCTTGACCCGGCCAGACAGCCGGGTTTTTTATGCCCGTGCAATACTGCTTGAACGGGTTCAGACTTCGCTGGCGCCCAGGGCCCGAACGATCTGGCTCAGGGCTGGCGAATCACCCTGAATCCGCACCTGCAGCCCGTCAATCTCGCGACGCTCCGGATAATGCTTGCGCAGGCCGTCGAAGGCGCTGCGTTGCTGGGCGACATCATCCGCCAGGCTACGGCGAAAATCCGCATCATCACGGCGCGGGTCATACACCGCCCGGCAGATCATCGCCAGGGCCCAGGCCGGATCGGCATTGGCATTCAGGCTGACTAGCGGCACCCAGGGCGCCGGCAGCAAGGTGGCCAGGCTGACCTGTTCGGCCTGACCAAGGAAGCGGCAGTAGGCCTGGTAGATCTGCGCCGTGCCACGCTGCTTGCCATCCAGGCTGTAGCCGGCGATATGGGGCGTGGCCAGCACGCACAGGTCCGCCAGCTCGCGATCCACTGTCGGCTCCTCTTCCCAGACATCCAGCACCGCCTGCAAATCCTCACGCTGCAGCAACACTTCACGCAGTGCCTGGTTATCCACCACCGGGCCACGGGCTGCATTGATCAGCCAGGTACCTTGCTTGAGCTGGTTCAAGCGCTGGCGATCCAGCAGGTGCCAGGTGGCATGCTCGCCATGCCGAGTCAGTGGCGTGTGCAGGCTGATGACGTCGCAACGCTCGATCAATTGCTCCAGGCTGACGTAGTCGCCGCCTTCCGCTGCCTGTCGCTGCGGGTCACAGACCAGGACTTGCCAACCCAGACCGCGCAGGACCTTGATCAGGCGTCCGCCGACTTCACCAGCCCCCACCACGCCGTAACAGCGTTGAGCCAGGTCCGCCCCTTCGATCTCGGCCAGGGTCAACAGGCTGCCCAGTACATAATCCACCACGCCACGGGCATTGCAGCCCGGCGCACTGGACCAACTGATACCCGCCTGCTGGAAGTAATCCAGGTCCAGATGATCGGTGCCGATGGTGCAGGTGCCGACAAACCGCACCGGACTGCCTTCCAGCAATTGGCGATCGACTTGAGTCACCGAGCGCACCAGCAACACATCCGCCTGCTCCACGGTCGCCCGATCAATGGCACGCCCGGGGAAACGCCGGATCTCGCCGAAGCCGGCAAAGAACTCTTCGATCAGGGGAATATTTTCGTCGGCAACAATCAACATGGCTGGCTCCTCGTGCGGAGCCGCAGTGTAGGCGTAGATGACAGGCCGAGCCAGCGCGGCTTGAGGTCGAGCGCTCATTTCCCCGCGGCCGGCCATTACAAATCCACAACACTGGATTTTTTCCTGACCAGAGTGTCAACGCGTAGACTGTCGCGTCCCGCGCAACACGCCTATGGACGCTACGCCCCGTGAATTCCGTAACCGACACCCCCATCACCCCAGCCACCAGCCGCCCTGCACGGGTTGGCCGCGAATTGCACGACCTGCTGCGACTGGCCCTGCCCATCATGATTGCCCAGGTGGCCACCACCGCCATGGGCTTTGTCGATGCCGTCATGGCCGGTCGGGTCAGTCCGCGGGATCTCGCGGCCGTAGCCCTGGGCAACTCAATCTGGATTCCAGTGTTCCTGCTGATGACCGGCACCCTGCTGGCCACCACACCCAAAGTGGCCCAGCGCTTTGGTGCCGGCAAGCTGCACGAGATCAGTCCAGTGGTGCGCCAGGCCCTGTGGCTGGCGGTAGTGACGGGCCTCTCGGCCACGCTGATATTGATCAGCGCCGAACCGATACTGCACCTGATGAAGGTTGATCCGGAACTGATCAAGCCCTGCATGGGTTATCTGCACGGCATCGCCAGCGGCCTGCCGGCTGTAGCGCTGTACTACGTGCTGCGCTGCTTGAGCGACGGCCTGGGCCGCACAGTGCCGAGCATGGTCATCGGGCTTTGTGGCCTGGCCCTCAACATCCCCATCAACTACATCTTCATTTATGGCCACTTCGGTGTGCCGGCCATGGGCGGCGTCGGCTGTGGCTGGGCCACGGCGATCGTGATGTGGGCCATGATGCTGGGCATGGCCGGCTGGGTTCACTGGGCACCGGCCTATCGCAAGATCCAGCTGTTCAGCCGGTTCGACTGGCCACAATGGGCGGTGATCAAGCGCCTGGTGAGTGTCGGCCTGCCCATCGGCATCGCGGTGTTCGCCGAGTCGAGCATCTTCGCGGTCATCGCCCTGTTGATCGGCAGCCTGGGTGCCACGGTAGTGGCCGGACACCAGATTGCCCTCAACGTCAGCGCCCTGATGTTCATGATCCCCTACTCCCTGGCCATGGCCGTAACGGTGCGGGTCGGCCAGTCTCTGGGCCGTCAGCAACCGCGCGACGCACGCTTCAGCGCCGGAGTCGGCATGGGCGCGGCACTGGCCTACGCCTGCCTGTCGGCAAGCCTGATGTACCTGCTGCGTGAACCCATCGCCTCGATCTACACCAACGACCCGATGGTGATCCAGGTAGCCTCGATGCTCATCGTGTACTCGGCATTGTTCCAGTTTTCCGATGGCATTCAGGTCACCGCCGCTGGCGCGCTGCGCGGCTATCAGGACACTCGGGTGACCATGATCCTGACCCTGTTCGCTTACTGGGGGATTGGTTTGCCGGTGGGCTACGCCCTGGGCCTGACCGATTGGTTCGGAGCGGCCCGGGGCCCGAGCGGTCTGTGGGAGGGGTTGATTGCCGGCTTGACCTGCGCCGCGCTGATGCTGTTGATCCGCCTGACACGCAGTGCGCGCAAGCAGATCCGCATCGGCCGTTCGGCGGGTTAATCGAGCTTCTTGCGAATCCAGTAGAGGTAGGTGCCGGCCTCTTCCTGCTGCGCCACCAGTTCGTGGTCGAGGAACACGCAGAACTTGGGAATGTCGCGGCGGGTGGAAGGGTCGGTGGCGATCACCTTCAGCAGCCCGCCTGCGGGCAGGTCGCGAATGTGCTGGTGCAGCATCATCACCGGCTCGGGGCAATTAAGGCCGGTGGCGTCGAGGGTGCCGTCAACCGGCGTATCGATGATTTGACTCATGGTTCACTCCTGAAACAGGCGGCCATTGTCGCGCAATGGTGCCATCGGGTCATCAGTTGCGGGCTCCTGCGGGCGTCGCCACAACACCCCACGCCCAGGAGCCTGCTTATGTAGAAGCGGGCTCCTGCGGGGCATCCGACGCTATGACGAGGGCTACGCCGATTTGGGCTTTTTCACATCCAGGCGCCGCAGATGGCAGGTCACTTCCTCGCGGTCGTGATACAGCTGCTTGCAGCCAATCGCCACCCGAATTCCCCGCGCCTTGAAGCCCTCTTCAATCCGCTCCAGCAAACGCTTCACTTCGGCATAACGCTGCTTCATCGGCAGCTTCAGGTTGACCACGGCCTCGCGGCAATGGCCCTCGCCGATCCAGGTTTCCAGAAGTGCGGCGTTGCGCGCCGGCTTCTCGACGATGTCGCAGACCATCCAGTCCACCGGCTGTCGCGGCTTGAAGGTAAAGCCGTCCGCCATCAGGTGTTGCACCAGGCCAGTGTCCATCAGGCTTTCAGCCATAGGGCCGTTATCGACGGCGGTCACCAGCATGCCGCGATTGACCAACTGCCAGGTCCAGCCTCCTGGCGCCGCACCCAGATCGACCCCGGTCATGTCGCTGTGCAAACGCTCATCCCACTGATCCCGGGGGATGAAGTGGTGCCAGGCCTCTTCCAGTTTCAGGGTCGAACGGCTTGGCGCTTCCCGGGGGAACTTCAAGCGTGGAATGCCCATCGGCCACATGGCCGAGTTGCCGGCATCCGCCAGGCCGACAAAGACTTCACGCCCACTCTTGAAGGTCAACAGCAAGCGCGGCTTGGCGGCATCCTCCACCAGCTTGCCGGCAGCGCTCAGGGCCTTGCGCAGCGGACCTTCGAACTTTTTGCAGAAGTTCGACAGTTCCTTGCCGTCATTGGTATCCACCACCTCCAGCCACAGGCTGCCGCACTGGGGAAAGCCGGCCAGGTAGGCCAGGATCACGCTGATGCGGTCGGTTTCCGGCAATTCGATGAAGCCGCCGCGGGCCCACTGCCGTGGGAAGATCAGTTCGGCAAAGCGCAGCCCCTGCATCAGGCGCTGGGCGCCATCGTCCTCGGTGCAGATGAACTCGGCGCAGGCAGTGCTGGGCTTGGCCTTGGCGTAGCCGGCGACATTCAGCCGAGCCGCGTGGTCGGCGATCTCGGAGCAGACTTCGCCCTCGAAACCGGGCCGGCAATGGATAAACAGGGTGTTCATTGAATCTCCTGGGCAAATGGCGACGAATCGATGCGCAAACCTGCCCTGTAGCAAAGCCTGTCACGAAAACCGGCGCATCATAACCGAGTTCGGAACCTTGGACTGACCCCAGGAGTCCAGTGATTAGCTATAAGCCCCAAACAGAGCTAGGTTAACCCTCTGTCCGTATCACAGGCCCGTAGCCGTGCGGGCCACAAGGAGTCATTCAATGCCATCCCTCGATAGCCTGAAAACCCTTAAAACCCTAAAAGTCGACGACAAGACTTATCACTATTTCAGCCTGCCGGACGCCGCCAAGAGCCTGGGCGATATCGACGCCCTGCCCATGTCGCTGAAAGTCCTGCTGGAAAACCTGCTGCGCTGGGAAGACGACAAGACCGTCACCGGCGCCGACCTCAAGGCCCTCGCCGCCTGGCTCAAGGAGCGTCGCTCCGACCGGGAGATCCAATACCGACCCGCTCGCGTCCTGATGCAGGACTTTACCGGTGTGCCCGCCGTGGTCGACCTGGCCGCCATGCGCGCTGCCATGGCCAAGGCCGGTGGCGATCCACAACGGATCAACCCGCTGTCCCCGGTGGATCTGGTGATCGACCACTCGGTGATGGTGGACAAGTTCGCCAGCAGTAGCGCCTTCGAACAGAACGTCGACATCGAGATGCAGCGCAACGGCGAACGCTATGCCTTCCTGCGCTGGGGCCAGAGCGCCTTCGACAACTTCAGCGTGGTGCCGCCGGGCACAGGCATCTGTCACCAGGTCAATCTGGAATACCTGGGGCGCACGGTCTGGACCAAGGACGAGGATGGCCGCACCTACGCCTTCCCCGACACCCTGGTGGGCACCGACTCC
Source organism: Pseudomonas protegens (assembly GCF_003363755.1). Lineage (GTDB taxonomy): Bacteria > Pseudomonadota > Gammaproteobacteria > Pseudomonadales > Pseudomonadaceae > Aquipseudomonas > Aquipseudomonas danubii. The sequence continues at coordinate 5,672,091 of NZ_CP031396.1, read as the reverse complement.
CACACCACCATGATCAACGGCCTCGGCGTGCTGGGCTGGGGCGTGGGCGGGATCGAGGCAGAAGCGGCGATGCTCGGCCAGCCGGTGTCGATGCTGATTCCGGAAGTCATCGGCTTCAAACTCACCGGCAAGCTCAAGGAAGGCATCACCGCCACCGATCTGGTGCTGACGGTGACCCAGATGCTGCGCAAGAAGGGCGTAGTGGGCAAGTTCGTCGAGTTCTATGGCGATGGCCTGGCCGACCTGCCCCTGGCAGACCGCGCCACCATTGCCAACATGGCCCCGGAATATGGCGCCACCTGCGGCTTCTTCCCAGTGGACGACATCACCCTGGATTACCTGCGCCTGTCCGGGCGCCCTGCCGAGTTGGTGAAACTGGTGGAGGCCTATAGCAAGGCCCAGGGCCTGTGGCGCCTGCCGGGCAAGGAGCCGGTGTTCACCGACAGCCTGGCCTTGGACATGGGCACCGTGGAGGCCAGTCTCGCCGGCCCCAAACGGCCACAAGACCGGGTTGCGCTGCCCAATGTGGCCCAAGCCTTTACTGACTTCCTCGACCTGCAGTTCAAGCCCACCAGCAAGGAAGAAGGTCGCCTGGAAAGCGAGGGCGGCGGCGGTGTCGCCGTGGGCAATGCCGACCTGGTGGGCGAAGCCGACTACCAGGACGCAGGCCAGACCTATCGCCTGAAAAACGGCGCGGTGGTGATCGCCGCCATCACCTCCTGCACCAACACCTCCAACCCTAGCGTGATGATGGCGGCAGGCCTGGTGGCCAAGAAAGCCGTGGAAAAGGGCCTGCAGCGCAAACCCTGGGTCAAGAGTTCGCTGGCTCCAGGCTCCAAGGTGGTGACTGACTACTATAAAGCCGCCGGACTTACGCCTTACCTGGACCAACTGGGCTTCGATCTGGTGGGCTATGGCTGCACCACCTGCATCGGCAACTCAGGTCCGCTACAGGAACCGATCGAGAAAGCCATCCAGCAAGCCGACCTTACCGTGGCTTCGGTGCTGTCGGGCAACCGCAACTTCGAAGGCCGGGTGCATCCCCTGGTCAAAACCAACTGGCTGGCTTCCCCGCCCCTGGTGGTGGCCTATGCCCTGGCCGGCACGGTACGTATCGACATCAGCAGCGAACCGCTGGGTCAAGGTAAGGATGGCCAGCCGGTGTACCTGCGGGACATCTGGCCCAGCAGCCAGGAAATCGCCGAGGCCGTGGCCCAGGTCAACACACGGATGTTCCACAAGGAATACGCCGAGGTGTTTGCCGGTGACGCCCAATGGCAAGCCATTGAAGTGCCACAGGCGGCCACTTATGTCTGGCAGGACGACTCGACCTATATCCAGCACCCTCCCTTCTTCGACGACATTGCCGGCCCCCTGCCGGAAATCAAGGACGTCAACGGTGCACGGGTGCTGGCGCTGCTGGGGGACTCGGTGACCACCGACCACATCTCTCCCGCCGGCAACATCAAGGCCGACAGCCCGGCCGGCCGCTACCTGCGGGACAAGGGCGTGGAACCGCGGGACTTCAACTCCTACGGCTCGCGTCGGGGCAATCACCAAGTGATGATGCGCGGCACCTTCGCCAACATCCGCATCCGCAACGAAATGCTCGGCGGCGAAGAAGGCGGCAATACGCTCTACATCCCCAGCGGCGAGAAAATGCCGATCTACGACGCGGCCATGAAATATCAGGCCTCGGGCACGCCGCTGGTGGTCATCGCCGGTCAGGAATACGGCACCGGCTCCAGCCGTGACTGGGCCGCCAAGGGCACCAACCTGCTGGGGGTCAAGGCGGTGATCGCCGAAAGCTTCGAGCGCATCCATCGCTCCAATCTGGTGGGCATGGGGGTCTTGCCCTTGCAGTTCAAGCTCGACCAGAACCGCAAGAGCCTGAAACTCACCGGCAAGGAGACCCTGGACATCCTCGGCCTGAGCGACGTGGAACTGACCCCGCGGATGAACCTGCCCCTGGTGATCACCCGTGAGGATGGCAGCCAGGAGAAAATCGAGGTGCTGTGCCGCATCGATACGCTGAACGAAGTCGAGTACTTCAAGTCCGGAGGGATCCTGCACTACGTGTTGCGCCAACTGATTGCATCCTGATCCACCACGAAATAAAACACCGCCTCAGGGCGGTGTTTTTCGTCGGTCTGTCGAACAAAACTCAGCTGGTTATACTTGCCGCCCGCCAAAGCTGACTCACCGGTCGCAATGGCGACTACAGATCCGCCGCTGAACAACGTTTCTGCAATACCTCTTTCTTTTTGCAACAAGGATTCCACATGACCGCTTTGCCATGGATGTATCTGGCACTCCTTTCTATCGGCTACGCACTGGCCCTGAGCTACGGGCAACTGGGGCTGCTGGCCGCCCTCTCGATCTTCCTGCTGCTCTGCGCCGGATTTGCCGTACGCCAGAAACGCAGCCGCATCGGCCAATACCTGGGCCACGGCCTGTTCGTGGTGCTCGCCCTGGCTCTGGCCATGCACTGGCTGCCAGGCTTCTACAACGGCCGGGCCATCGACCCGCAGCGCTTTACCGACGACGCCGTGCCCTTCTCCATGTACCTGAATCAGGACAAACCGCTGATCGGCTTCTGGCTGCTCTTGGTCTGCCCCTGGATCGTCGGTCGGCGCTCACTACGTCTGTCGCTCTACGCAACGGTTCTGGCCCTGACGTTGTGCGCAATCGCCGCATTGGGCGGAGCATTGCTGCTGGGAATCATCAGTTGGGCGCCGAAATGGCCGGATCAGGCCTGGTTGTGGGTGCTGAACAATCTGCTGCTGGTCACCCTGGTGGAGGAAGCGCTGTTCCGGGGTTACATCCAGGGCGGCCTGAGCCGTAAATTCAAGGCCCTTCCCTATGGTGAGAACCTGGCACTGCTGTGTGCGGCCCTGTTATTTGGCCTGGTACACCTGGGTGCTGGCTGGCAATGGACCCTACTGGCGACCATCGCCGGGGTCGGCTACGGTCTGGCCTATCGCTTTGGGGGCCTGGGTGCGGCGATTGCCACGCACTTCGGTCTCAATCTGCTGCATTTCGGCCTGTTCAGCTATCCGATGCTCGCCGGGTAACCCAGCGAAAAGTTGCCCAAACCAGTACTTCAGGACAATTGACTATCAAGGAAGAAGATCAATGATTAACGCCTCGCCAACGCCATCGGAACCTCGGTGGCGCATTTTGCAAGCGACAGCTTCTGCCTAATGAGACCCAGCGCCGATTATTGAAAAATAATTTCAATAATCGGCTGAAGCGGCCGACAACCCATCAAAGCCTTGCGGATTGAAAAACCATGCGTAATAACCAGCCTGTCACTCAGCGCGAACGTACCTTCCCGGCTCAACAACGGTTGATTTCCACCACCGACGCCAAAGGCGTGATCACCTACTGCAACGATGCCTTTGTCGAGATCAGTGGGTTCTCCCGTGAAGAACTGGTTCGCGCGCCGCACAACCTGGTCCGTCACCCTGATGTCCCAGCGGCAGTGTTCGCGCACATGTGGGGCACCTTGAAACAAGGCTTGCCATGGATGGGCATCGTCAAGAACCGCTGCAAGACCGGCGACCACTACTGGGTCAACGCCTATGTGACTCCGGTGTTCGAAGGCAACCAGGTGGTGGGTTACGAATCGGTACGGGTCAAGCCCACCGCCGAACAAGTCCGCCGCGCCGAAGCGCTTTACCAGCGTATCAACTCCGGCAAGTCGGCCATTCCCAAGCGTGACAAGTGGCTACCGGTGCTGCAGGACTGGCTGCCCTTCATTCTGGTCAGCCAACTGAGCTTCATGATCGGCGCCTGGCTCAACTCCCATTGGGGCTTTGCCCTGGCTGCGGCGCTCTCGGTGCCGCTGGGCCTGCTGGGCCTGAGCTGGCAGCAACGCGGCCTCAAGCGCCTGTTGCGCCTGGCCGAGCAGACCACCTCCGACCCGCTGATCGCCCAGATGTACACCGACAGCCGCGGCGCCCAGGCACGCCTGGAAATGTCGATCCTGAGCCAGGAAGCGCGCCTGAAGACCTGCCTGACCCGCCTGCAAGATACCGCCGAGCACCTCAACGAGCAGGCTCGCCAGTCCGACACCCTGGCCCACAACAGCTCCAGCGGCCTGGAACGTCAGCGGGTAGAGACCGAGCAGGTGGCCACCGCGGTCAACCAGATGGCCGCCACCACCCAGGAAGTGGCCAGCCACGTGCAACGCACCGCCGACGCCACCCAGGAAGCCAATCGCCTCACCGGTCGTGGCCGGGACATCGCCGGGGAAACCCGTGAAGCCATCCAGCGCCTGTCGGTGGTGGTGGGCGAAACCGGCCTGACCGTGACCCAGCTGGCCAAGGACAGCGACGAGATCGGCGGTGTAGTGGATGTGATCAAGGGCATCGCCGACCAGACCAACCTGCTGGCCTTGAACGCGGCCATCGAAGCGGCACGCGCCGGGGAAATGGGCCGCGGCTTTGCCGTGGTCGCCGATGAAGTGCGCCAGTTGGCCCAGCGCACCAGCGAGTCCACCGGGCAGATCCACACCCTGATCGCCAAGCTGCAACAAACCGCCGCCACCGCCGTGCAAACCATGGACGCCGGTCACCGTCAGGCCGAAGAAGGCGTGGCGCGAGTGCTGGAAGCCGACCAGGCGCTGGTGGGCATCAGTGAAGCGGTGGCCAACATCACCGACATGACCACCCAGATCGCTGCCGCCACCGAAGAGCAAAGCTCGGTGGCCGAAGAGATCAGCCGCAACATCAGCACCATCGCGCAACTGGCGGACCAGACTTCGGAGCAGGCCCAGCACTCGGCCGAACTCAGCGAAGCCCTGACCCGCACCGCCCACACCCAGTACTCGCTGGTGGAGCGTTTCAACCGCTAAGCCCCCGGGCCGGCGACAAAAAAACCGCAAGCACCGGCTTGCGGTTTTTTTATGCCTGCGAACTCGCCCAACAGCCGCAGGAGCGAGCTTGCTCGCGACAGATCTACGCCGCGATACCAATTCGAGGGCCGGGTGAGCGCTTCGCGAGCAAGCTCGCACCTACAGGATCAGGCCAGTGTTTGCAGGAACGCAGCGACCTTGGTCGCCGCAGACTCCAGGTGCTGCTCATGGGTGCAACCGGAGGCCTTCAGGGGCTTGAGATCGTGATCAGCGGCCGTCAGCCAATACAGCTCGATACTCGGTGCCAGTGAGTAGGCTTCGACCGCCTGGCGATTGCCCAGGGCGTCACGCTCGCCCTGCACGATCAGGCTCGGCGTCGCCAACTCGGCCAAGTGCGCCACCCGCGGCTTCTCAGGCTTGCCGGTGGCATAGAAGGGATAGCCCAGGCACACCAGGGCATCGGCAGCCAATTCATCGGCCAGCAAACTGGCCATGCGTCCGCCCATGGACTTGCCGCCCACCGCCAGAACCCCAGTGACATAAGGTCGCACCAAGGCATGCACCTCGCGCCAGCACTCCAGGAGTTTGGGTGCCGGGTTGGGCGGGCGCTTGCCGCCATCCAGGCGCCGCTGGGCCATGTAGGGAAACTCGAAGCGCAAGACGTTCACCCCATGCCCGGCAAGGCGTACAGCGATGTCGTTCATGAAGCCGCTGTCCATCGGCGCGCCGGCACCATGGGCCAGGATCAGGGTCGGAGCCTGCAACGGGCTGGCAACAGCGGCGACCTCCCATAACCAGCCCCGTTTCCGCACGCACTGCGCCCATTGATCCCCGTCAATACTGGCCTTGTGCTCATTGCTCATGCTTGCCTCGCTTTTAGTCTGCCTATAACTCCAGACGAAGTGAGCGCGCCTTGCCGTGCGCAGTCGCTTTCACTTCAGCTGAACCGTGGATGGGGAACCATGAACACTTCTATCAGTACCGCCTACAACTACAAGGTGGTCCGCCAATTCGCCATTATGACGGTGGTGTGGGGCATCGTCGGCATGGGGCTCGGGGTTTTTCTCGCTGCCCAGTTGGTCTGGCCTGAACTCAACTTCGACCTACCGTGGACCAGCTTCGGCCGTCTACGTCCGTTGCACACCAACGCGGTGATCTTCGCCTTTGGCGGCTGCGCACTGTTTGCCAGCTCGTTCTACTCGGTGCAACGCACCTGTCAGACTCAGTTGTTCGCGCCGAAAATCGCCGCGTTCTGCTTCTGGGGCTGGCAGCTGGTCATCCTCTTGGCGGCTATCAGCCTGCCACTGGGCTACACCAGCTCCAAGGAATACGCCGAACTGGAATGGCCGATCGATATCCTGATCACCATTGTCTGGGTGGCCTACGCCATTGTGTTCTTCGGCACCGTGATGCAGCGCAAGACCAAACACATCTATGTGGGTAACTGGTTCTTCGGCTCCTTCATCATCACCGTGGCCATCCTGCACATCGTCAACAACCTGGAACTGCCGGTCAGCTTCACCAAGTCCTACTCGGTGTATGCCGGTGCGACCGATGCAATGGTGCAGTGGTGGTACGGTCACAACGCCGTGGGCTTCTTCCTGACCGCAGGCTTCCTGGGGATGATGTACTACTTCGTACCCAAGCAGGCCGAGCGTCCGGTGTATTCCTATCGCTTGTCCATCGTGCACTTCTGGGCACTGATCACCCTGTACATCTGGGCCGGTCCGCACCACCTGCACTACACCGCACTGCCGGACTGGGCTCAGTCCCTGGGGATGGTGATGTCCCTGGTACTGCTGGCGCCAAGCTGGGGCGGCATGATCAACGGGATGATGACTCTCTCGGGTGCCTGGCATAAGTTGCGCAGCGACCCGATCCTGCGCTTCTTGGTGGTGTCCCTGGCGTTCTACGGCATGTCGACCTTCGAAGGTCCGATGATGGCGATCAAGACCGTCAACGCCCTGTCCCACTACACCGACTGGACCATCGGCCACGTTCACGCCGGCGCTCTGGGCTGGGTGGCGATGATCTCCATCGGCGCGCTGTACCACCTGATCCCGAAAGTCTTCGGTCGCGAGCAGATGTACAGCGTCGGCCTGATCAACACCCACTTCTGGCTGGCCACCATCGGTACCGTGCTCTACATCGCCTCGATGTGGGTCAACGGTATCGCCCAGGGCCTGATGTGGCGTGCAGTCAACGAAGACGGCACCCTCACCTACTCCTTCGTCGAAACCCTGGTGGCCAGCCACCCAGGCTTCATCGTGCGACTGGTCGGTGGTGCGATCTTCCTCAGCGGCATGTTCCTGATGGCCTACAACACCTGGCGCACCGTGCGTGCCGCCGTGCCAGCCGAAGTCAACGCCGCTGCGCAGATGGCCTGAGGAGTCCGCCATGAAACACGAAACGATTGAAAAAAACGTCGGCCTGCTGATGCTGCTGATGGTCTTCGCGGTGAGCATCGGCGGTCTGACCCAGATCGTCCCGCTGTTCTTCCAGGACGTCACCAACAAGCCGGTGGAAGGCATGAAGCCCTACACCGCCCTGCAACTGGAAGGCCGCGACATCTACATCCGCGAAGGCTGCGTACAGTGCCATTCGCAGATGATCCGTCCGTTCCGCGCTGAAACCGAACGTTACGGTCACTACTCGGTGGCTGGTGAAAGCGTCTGGGACCACCCGTTCCTGTGGGGCTCCAAGCGTACCGGTCCGGACCTGGCCCGTGTCGGCGGCCGCTACTCCGATGACTGGCACCGTGCGCACTTGTACAACCCGCGCAACGTTGTGCCCGAGTCGAAGATGCCGGCCTACCCGTGGCTGGTGACAGCAGCGGTGGACAGCAGCCATACCGAAACCAAGCTCAAGGTCATGCGCACCCTCGGCGTGCCCTATACCGACGACGACATCGCCGGGGCCACCGCCTCGCTCAAGGGCAAGACCGAGATGGACGCCCTGGTGTCCTACCTGCAAGTGCTTGGCACTGCGATCAAGAGCAAGAGGTGAGCCATGGGTTTTGAACTCGATAGCGGCATGATCCGCGGGCTCGGGACCCTGGTGGTGATGATCGCCTTCGTCGGTCTGTCGATCTGGGTGTTCAACTCAAAACGCAATCCCGAGTTTGCCCAGGCACGCCTGCTGCCCTTCGCCGACGACCCGATGCCGGGTGCGGCACCGGCCGGCAATACAACTGATGACGCTCAACCTCAAGAGCCTGCAACAAGGAGCATTCGGCCATGACCACCTTCTGGAGTACGTGGATCTGCGTACTGACCATCGGCAGCCTGATCGGCCTGACCTGGCTGCTGGTCGGCACCCGCAAGGGTGAAACCAAGGGCAGCGTGGACCAGACCATGGGCCACGCGTTCGATGGCATCGAGGAGTACGACAACCCCCTGCCGCAATGGTGGTTCCTGCTGTTCGCCGGGACCCTGGTGTTTTCCGTGGGCTACCTGATCCTCTACCCGGGCCTGGGCAACTGGAAAGGCATTCTGCCGGGCTATGAAGACGGCTGGACCCAGACCAAGGAATGGGAAAAGGAAATGGCCAAGGCGGATGTGAAATTTGGGCCGATCTTCGCCAAATTCGCAGCCATGCCCGTGGAAGAAGTGGCCAAGGACCCACAAGCACTGAAGATGGGCGGACGCCTGTTCGCGTCCAACTGCTCGGTGTGCCACGGCTCTGACGCCAAGGGTGCCTTCGGCTTCCCCAACCTGGCGGACGACAACTGGCGGTGGGGCGGCAGCGCCGACACCATCAAGGCCACCATCATGGGCGGCCGCATGGCGGCCATGCCGGCCTGGGGTGAAGTGCTCAAGGAAGCAGGCGTGAAGAACGTAGCGGCTTATGTCCGTCACGAACTGGCCGGCCTGCCCCTGCCAGCGGACAGCGACGCCGACCTGGTGGCCGGGCAGCAAGCGTTCAGCACCACCTGCGTGGCCTGTCACGGCGCCGACGGCAAGGGCACCCAGATCATGGGCGCGCCCGACCTGACCCAGCCTGCCGGCTTCATCTACGGCACCAGCCTGGCGCAACTGCAGCAGACCATCCGCCACGGTCGCCAGGGTCATATGCCGGCGCAGAGCGAACTGCTCGGCAATGACAAGGTGCAACTGCTGGCCGCCTACGTGTACAGCCTCTCCCACCACAACAGCAACAAGCCACAAGCAGAAAGCGATCAGTAAAAGATCAACGGCAAGCTGCGAGATTTCACTTGCAGCTTGCCGCTTGAAGCTTTCCCTCCTGCCTCTTTGCGACCAAGTGTCGCACCCCTCTCCCCCATCGCCTTTGCACTGATCCGAATCAGGTCTAAGCTTGCCCCGAAGTGGACTGGCAATGACCGGTCACAGGCCATCGGTATCCTTGACGTTCGAAGCTTTCGCTCGATGACAGGCCGCAAAGGCTGGTTTATACCGGCTGTCGACTGGCTTACCACCTGTCAGCTGATCCGCGGACTTCCACACACCCGGTTACAACTGACCTGACACCCCAAGTTTTTTGTCCACTGCGACATTTTGTCCGAGGGCAATTTTTGTCCCTACTCGGCATAGGGAAAGGCCGCAGAATCAGGCATGGAACGCATTGACCCAGGTCATGGCGCGTTGCAATGACCCCCTGCTTTCTCCATACTTGCGGCCGATTTTTATCCCTAATAAAACACCCAAACCGTGGAACCTTAGAATGAGCACAGCAATCAGTCCGACTGCTTATAACTATAAGGTAGTCCGCCAGTTCGCCATCATGACGGTGGTCTGGGGGATCCTTGGCATGGGGCTCGGTGTCTTCATCGCCTCGCAACTGGTCTGGCCGGAGTTGAACTTCGATCTGCCATGGACGACCTTTGGACGCCTGCGCCCGCTGCACACCAACCTGGTGATCTTCGCCTTCGGTGGATGTGCATTGTTTGCCACCTCTTACTATGTCGTGCAGCGAACCTGCCAGACGCGACTGATTTCCGACAGCCTTGCGGCCTTCACCTTCTGGGGTTGGCAAGCGGTGATCGTCGGCGCGATCGTGACCCTGCCACTGGGTTACACCACCACCAAGGAATACGCCGAACTGGAATGGCCCCTGGCCATCCTGCTGGCGATCGTCTGGGTCACCTACGGCCTGGTGTTCTTTGGCACCATCACCAAGCGCAAGACCAAGCACATCTACGTCGGTAACTGGTTCTACGGTGCCTTCATCGTGGTGACCGCGATGCTGCACATCGTCAACCACGCCTCCCTGCCGGTCAGCTTCTTCAAGTCCTATTCGGCCTATGCCGGTGCGACTGACGCCATGATCCAGTGGTGGTATGGCCACAACGCCGTGGGCTTCTTCCTGACCACCGGCTTCCTGGGGATGATGTACTACTTCGTACCCAAGCAGGCCGAGCGTCCGATCTACTCCTATCGCCTGTCCATCGTGCACTTCTGGGCGCTGATCACCCTGTACATCTGGGCCGGTCCGCACCACCTGCACTACACCGCACTGCCGGATTGGGCCCAGTCCCTGGGCATGGCCATGTCGATCATCCTGCTGGCACCCAGCTGGGGCGGCATGATCAACGGCATGATGACCCTGTCGGGTGCCTGGCATAAGCTGCGCACCGACCCGATCCTGCGCTTCTTGGTGGTGTCCCTGGCGTTCTACGGCATGTCGACCTTCGAAGGTCCGATGATGGCGATCAAGACCGTCAACTCGCTCTCGCACTACACCGACTGGACCATCGGCCACGTACACGCTGGCGCTCTGGGCTGGGTAGCAATGATCTCCATCGGCGCCCTGTACCACCTGATCCCGAAAGTCTTCGGTCGTCAGCAGATGCACAGCACCGGCCTGATCAACACCCACTTCTGGCTGGCCACCATCGGTACCGTGCTCTACATCGCCTCGATGTGGGTCAACGGCATTACCCAGGGCCTGATGTGGCGTGCAATCAACGATGACGGCACCCTCACCTACTCCTTCGTCGAAGCGCTGCAAGCCAGTCACCCGGGCTTTATCGTCCGCGCTCTGGGCGGTGCGTTCTTCGCCGCCGGCATGCTGATCATGGCGTACAACGTGTTCCGCACCGTTCGCGCCTCGAACCCGGCTGAAGCTGAAGCCGCCGCTCAGATCGCTGTAGTTGGAGCTCACTGATGAAGCACGAAGTAGTCGAGAAGAACATTGGCCTACTGGCCTTCTTCATGGTCATCGCCGTCAGCATCGGCGGCCTGACCCAGATCGTTCCGCTGTTCTTCCAGGACGTTACCAACAAGCCGGTGGAGGGTATGAAGCCGCGCACCGCGTTGGAACTGGAAGGCCGCGACGTGTACATCGCCAACGGCTGTGTCGGCTGCCACTCGCAGATGATCCGTCCGTTCCGCGCTGAAACCGAACGCTATGGCCACTACTCGGTGGCCGGTGAAAGCGTCTGGGACCACCCGTTCCTGTGGGGCTCCAAGCGTACCGGTCCGGACCTGGCCCGTGTCGGCGGCCGCTACTCCGATGACTGGCAGCGTGCGCACTTGTACAACCCGCGCAACGTGGTCCCCGAGTCGAAGATGCCGGCTTATCCGTTCCTCGTAGAAAACAAGCTCGACGGCAAAGACACCGCGAAGAAAATGGAAGTCTTGCGCACACTCGGCGTCCCTTACACCGACGAAGACATCGCCGGCGCCCAGGATGCTGTGAAGGGCAAAACCGAAATGGACGCGCTGGTGGCCTATCTGCAAGGCCTGGGCACCATCATCAAAAGCAAACGGTGATCTAGATGGATATCGGGATGATTCGTGGCCTGGGCACCCTTGTTGTGATGGTGGCCTTCATCGGCTTGGCGCTCTGGGTGTTCAGCCCCAAGCGCAAGTCCGAGTTTGAAGACGCGACCTTGCTGCCGTTCGCGGATGATCCCGACGCCATCAAGCACGTCGAGCAAGCTTCTAGGAGTAACAAAGAATGACTACGTTCTGGAGTCTGTACGTCACAGTCCTCAGTCTGGGTACCATCTTCGCCCTGACCTGGCTGCTGCTGTCGACCCGCAAGGGCCAGCGCACCGAGCAGACCGACGAGACGGTCGGCCACTCCTTCGACGGGATCGAGGAGTACGACAACCCGCTGCCACAGTGGTGGTTCATGCTGTTTGTCGGCACCATCGTCTTCGCCCTGGGTTACCTGGTGCTGTACCCGGGCCTGGGCAACTGGAAAGGCGTCCTGCCGGGCTACAACTACCTCGATAACGAGAAGCAGACCCCGTTTGCCAACGGCCAGCCCGGCTGGACCGGTGTGCATGAGTGGGAAAAGGAAATGGCCAAGTCGGACGCCAAGTTCGGTCCGATCTTCGCCAAGTACGCCGCCATGCCTATCGAAGAAGTGGCCAAGGACCCGCAAGCCCTGAAAATGGGCGGTCGCCTGTTCGCGTCCAACTGCTCGGTCTGCCACGGTTCCGACGCCAAGGGCGCCTATGGCTTCCCTAACCTGACTGACGCCGACTGGCGTTGGGGCGGCGAGCCGGAAACCATCAAGGCCTCCATCATGGGCGGTCGCCACGCGGTGATGCCGGCCTGGGTGGACGTGATCAAGGAACAGGGCGTCAGTGACGTTGCCGCTTATGTCCTGACCAACCTCGACGGCCGCAAGTTGCCGGAAGGCATCAAGGCCGACCCGGTCAATGGTCAGAAGTTGTTCGCCGCCAACTGCGCGGTCTGCCACGGTCCGGAAGGCAAAGGCACACCGGCCATGGGCGCCCCGAACCTGACTCACCCGGCAGCCTTCATCTACGGCTCGAGCTTCGCCCAACTGCAGCAGACCATTCGTCATGGCCGTCAGGGCGTGATGCCTGCCCAGGAACAACTGCAAGGCAATGACAAGGTTCACCTGCTGGCCGCCTATGTCTACAGCCTGTCCCACGGTAACAAGCAGGCCGACGCCGAGTAAGACCGACGCCTGAAAGCAATACCCAACGGCCCCGCCAATGAAAATTGACGGGGCCGTTTTGTTTGCGCCTTGCATCGGCTGGTGCTCGACGGTGGATCACCCTTCCCGGCAACCCGGTAGTAACATTTCTAGAACAAGAAGGACTTTGAGGCCTGCGGAGTCCGCCTGATCACTCCCTGGAAGAATTGAACGGCGCCGCCTGCAAATGGGTCCATAATTCGTAAGTCAATTGATTCAAGTCATTACACCATCAGTTGATTTCCCCCAACGCGACCAAAGGTCGCACCCTTGCGCTAGAGCTACAGGCGTATCATTGCGCCACTGCAACACCCCTTTTGACCCCGGCCGGCATGTACTGGCCGAGGCATTTTTCCACTGCCGTGGGATGCAATGATGAGCAACCAGATTCCCGTACAAGACGTTACCCCGCCTGCCAAAAACGCGACCAACAGCGTCGACCTCTACGCCTCCAGGGAAAAAATCTACACCCGCGCCTTCACTGGCCTGTTCCGCAATCTGCGCATGCTGGGCGGCGCCGGATTATTCCTGCTGTACTTCGGCACCGTGTGGCTCAACTGGGGTGGTCACCAGGCCGTCTGGTGGAACCTGCCGGAACGTAAGTTCTTCATCTTTGGCGCCACGTTCTGGCCCCAGGACTTCATCCTGCTCTCGGGACTGTTGATCATTGCCGCTTTCGGCCTGTTCTTCATCACCGTCTATGCCGGACGTATCTGGTGCGGCTACACCTGCCCGCAGAGCGTCTGGACCTGGATTTTCATGTGGTGCGAGAAAGTCACCGAAGGCGACCGCAATCAGCGCATCAAGCTGGACAAGGCGCCCATGAGCGCCAACAAGTTCCTGCGCAAACTCAGCAAGCACAGCCTCTGGCTGTTGATTGGCTTCGTCACCGGCATGACCTTCGTCGGCTACTTCTCGCCCATCCGCGAACTGGTCATCGAGTTCTTCACGGGCCAGGCCGATGGCTGGTCGTACTTCTGGGTCGGTTTCTTCACCCTGGCCACTTACGGCAACGCCGGTTGGCTGCGCGAGCAAGTGTGCATCTACATGTGCCCCTATGCGCGCTTCCAGAGCGTGATGTTCGACAAGGACACCCTGATCGTGTCCTACGATCCGCGCCGTGGTGAAAGCCGTGGCCCACGCAAGAAAGGCGCCGACTACAAGGCCCAGGGTCTGGGCGACTGCATCGATTGCACCATGTGCGTCCAGGTCTGCCCCACCGGCATCGATATCCGAGATGGCCTGCAGATCGAATGCATCGGCTGCGCCGCCTGTATCGACGCCTGCGACAGCATCATGGACAAGATGGAGTACCCACGCGGACTCATCAGCTACACCACCGAACACAACCTCTCCGGACAGAAAACCCATAAACTGCGTCCGCGCCTGATCGGTTACGCCCTGGTGTTACTGGCCATGATCAGCCTGCTGGTCACCGCGTTCTTCATGCGCTCGCTGGTGGGCTTCGATGTCAGCAAGGACCGGGTGCTCTACCGCGAAAACTCAGAAGGCCGGATCGAAAACGTCTATAGCCTGAAGATCATGAACAAGGACCAGCGCGACCACACCTACGTGCTCGATGCCGCTGGCCTGCCGGACCTGAAGCTGCAAGGCAAGCGCGAGATCCACGTGGAGGCCGGCGATATCGTCAGCATGCCAGTGGAACTGTCCATCGCTCCAGAGCAACTGCCATCGACCACCAACGAGGTGAAGTTCATCCTCAAGGATGCCGACGATGACAGCGTCCACGTTGAAGCCAAGAGCCGGTTCATCGGCCCACAAATTCGTTAAGAGCCAAGAGAAGTGATCATGCCCGCAGCTACCACCACCAGCCCCTGGTACAAACACCTCTGGCCCTGGATCATCATTGGCATCCTCGCCTGCTCGGTGACCCTGACCCTGTCCATGGTGACCATTGCCGTGAACAACCCGGACAACCTGGTCAACGACAACTACTACGAGGCTGGCAAGGGCATCAACCGCTCCCTGGACCGTGAACTGCTGGCCCAGACCCTGAAGATGCGCGCCAACGTGCACCTCGACGAACTGACCGGCGAAGTGGAACTGCGCCTGAGCGGTAACAGCCAGCCCAAGACCCTGGAGCTGAACCTGATCTCGCCGACCCAGCCCGAGAAAGACCGCAAGATCGCCCTCACCCGCAGCGAAACCGAACAAGGTCGCTACATTGGCCAGTTGAGCGATCAGGTCGAAGGCCGGCGCTTCGTCGAGCTGCTGGGAGTCGAAGGCGACAAGACCTGGCGCATGTTCGAAGAGGAACAAGTCAGCCACGACAAAGACCTGCTGCTGGGCGATGAGCCGCTACAAGGGGCGGAAGACCTGAACTGAACAACACCTGTCGTCCATCGCCGGCCCGCCGCCCTCCCCGTCACCCGGGTTGCAGGCGACTGGCCGGCGATGAGTTTTTTCCCGACCACAAAGACCGCCGATGACCACGCCACTGCCCTGCTACCACTGCGCCCTGCCGGTTCCCACTGGCAGCCGGTTCACCGCCGTCGTGCTCGGCGAGCCTCGGGAGTTCTGCTGCCCGGGCTGCCAGGCGGTGGCCGAAGCCATTGTTGCTGGCGGCCTGGAGCATTACTACAGCCACCGCAGTGAAGCCTCGGCCAACCCCGAAGCCTTGCCTGTGCAGTTGCTGGACGAATTGGCACTGTACGACCGTGCCGACGTGCAACAGCCCTTTGTCCGCCACGAAGGCGAGCTGGCGGAAACCACACTGCTCATGGAAGGCATCAGTTGCGCCGCCTGTGGCTGGCTGATCGAAAAACACCTGCGCAGCCTGCCAGCAGTGGTCGAGGCCCGCCTCAACCTTTCCAACCATCGCCTGCATGTGCGCTGGGCCGATAGCCAACTGCCCCTGAGCCAGGTTCTCAGCGAACTGCGGCACATCGGCTACGCCGCCCACCCCTACCAGCCGGACCGCGCCTCCGAGCAACTGGCCAGCGAAAACCGCCTGGCCCTGCGCCAGCTGGGGGTCGCCGGACTGCTGTGGTTCCAGGCCATGATGGCGACCATGGCCACCTGGCCGGAATTCAATATCGACCTGAGCCCGGAGTTGCACACCATCCTGCGCTGGGTCGCACTGTTCCTCACCACTCCCATCGTGTTCTACAGTTGCGCACCTTTCTTCAAGGGCGCCATGCGCGACTTGCGCACCCGTCACCTGACCATGGATGTCTCGGTGTCCCTGGCCATTGGCGGGGCCTACCTGGCGGGAATCTGGACCGCTATCAGCGGTGTCGGCGAACTGTACTTCGACGCTGTGGGCATGTTCGCGCTGTTCCTTCTCGCCGGCCGCTACCTGGAACGTCGGGCCCGGGAACGCACCGCGGCGGCCACAGCGCAGTTGGTCAACCTGTTGCCTGCCTCCTGCCTGCGCCTGGGCCAGGACGGCCAGAGTGAACGCATCCTGCTCACCGAACTGCGCCTGGGCGACCGGGTACTGGTGCATCCCGGCGCGGTGCTGCCGGCCGATGGCAAGATCCTCGACGGCCAGTCGAGCATCGACGAATCCCTGCTCACCGGCGAGTACCTGCCGCAACCACGCAGCCTGGGAGATAGCGTCACTGCCGGCACCCTGAACGTCGAAGGCGCGCTGACGGTGGAGGTTCAGGCCCTGGGCCAGGACACCCGGCTGTCCGCCATCGTCCGCCTGCTGGATCGGGCTCAGGCAGAGAAACCGCGGCTCGCGGAGGTAGCCGACCGCGCGGCCCAGTGGTTCCTGCTGTTTTCATTGATCGCTGCAGCAGCCATCGGCCTGCTGTGGTGGCAACTGGATGCCTCGCGCGCCTTCTGGATCGTCCTGGCCATGCTGGTTGCCACCTGTCCTTGCGCGCTGTCCCTGGCCACCCCAACGGCCCTGACCGCCGCCACCGGCACTCTGCACAAGCTCGGTCTGCTGTTGACCCGCGGCCATGTGCTCGAAGGCCTGAACCAGATCGACACGGTGATTTTCGACAAGACCGGCACCCTCACCGAAGGACGCCTGGCACTGCGCGCCATTCGCCCCTTGGGGCCGCTGTCCAGCGATGACTGCCTGAGCCTCGCGGCCGCCCTGGAGAACCGCTCCGAGCACCCTATTGCCCGGGCTTTCGGCCGTGCTCCAGTAGCGGCCGAAGAGGTCACCAGCAGCCCGGGGCTGGGCCTGGAAGGCCTGGTGGGCACACAGCGCTTGCGCATCGGCCAGCCGGCATTCGTCTGCGAACTCAGCGGTTGCCCGGTGCCCTCGATGCCCGATGAAGCCGGCCAGTGGCTATTGTTGGGTGACAGCCAGGGTGCCCTCGCCTGGCTGGTGCTCGATGACCGGCTGCGCAGCGACGCCCCAGCCCTCCTGGCCGCCTGCAAGGCTCGCGGCTGGCATACCCTGCTACTGTCCGGGGACAGCTCACCGATGGTGGCCAGCGTCGCAGCCGAACTACAGATCGACGAGGCCCGTGGTGGCCTGCGCCCGGATGACAAGCTGCAGGTACTGCAACAGCTGCATCAACAGGGCCGCAAAGTGCTGATGCTCGGCGACGGGGTCAACGATGTGCCGGTGCTGGCCGCCGCCGACATCAGCGTGGCCATGGGTTCGGCCACCGACCTGGCCAAAACCAGCGCCGATGCAGTGCTCCTGTCCAACCGCCTGGACGCACTGGTGCAGGCCTTCAGCCTGGCCCGCCGGACCCGCCGGGTAATCATCGAGAACCTGCTTTGGGCCGGGCTGTACAATGGCCTGATGCTGCCGTTCGCCGCCCTGGGCTGGATCACTCCGGTCTGGGCTGCAATCGGCATGTCCATCAGTTCCCTGACCGTGGTGCTCAATGCCCTGCGCCTGACCCGCATGCCGCGGTCAGCCGACAGCGCCGGCGCCCCCGAAACCCGCCTGTTGCCGGCCTGAGCCGCCGGGCCTGGAGTCCAGATGCCAGCTCTATATGTGATGATTCCGGCTGCCCTGCTGATCGTGGCCATCGCCATCTATATCTTCTTCTGGGCCGTCGACAGCGGTCAGTACGACGACCTCGACGGCCCGGCCCACAGCATCCTGTTCGACGATCAAGACCCTAGCCACACCGCAGCGGTGGACGAAGCCAAGGGCCAGCCAGGCAACGACGCCGAGCCGGTCAAGAAAGCGGAACCACCTCATGCTTGAGCTGGCTCCCCTATTGGTTTCGGCGGTGATCCTTGGCTTGCTGGGTGGAGGGCATTGCCTGGGTATGTGTGGCGGCCTGATGGGCGCTCTGACCCTGGCCATTCCCCAGGAGCAACGCAGCCGGCGTTTCCGCCTGCTACTGGCCTACAACCTGGGGCGCATCCTCAGTTATGCCCTGGCCGGCCTGCTGCTGGGCCTGGCTGGCTGGGCCGTGGCCAGCAGCCCGGTGGCGCTGTTCATGCGGGTACTGGCTGGCTTGCTGTTGATCGCCATGGGCCTGTACCTGGCCGGCTGGTGGAGCGGCCTGACCCGCATCGAAGGCCTTGGACGGGGCCTGTGGCGGCATATCCAGCCTGTCGCCAACCGCCTGCTGCCAGTTTCCAGCCTGCCTCGTGCACTGCTCCTGGGTGCGCTCTGGGGCTGGCTGCCTTGCGGCTTGGTGTACAGCACCCTGCTGTGGTCGGCGAGCCAGGGCAACGCTCTGGACAGCGCTCTGCTAATGCTGGCGTTCGGCCTCGGCACCTGGCCTGTGCTATTGGCCACGGGCCTCGCGGCAGAACGGGTCACCGCCCTGCTGCGCCGTCGCAGCGTGCGCATGGCCGGAGGGCTGCTGGTCATGCTGTTCGGCATCTGGACCCTGCCTGGTCCTCACCAGCACTGGCTGATGGGCCACTGATCCCAGGAAAGTGCCCGACTACAGGGCTTGCACGCCCCGTCGGCGCTACCTCAGCGGCTCCCGAACACCCTTGATACAAATCAAGATGGCCGCAGCCCTAACCCCCTAGACTCGCGAACACTGCCAGCCTATCCGGGGGAATTCCCGCATGCTCGACGCCATTCGTTGGGACACAGATCTGATCCGCCGCTATGACCTGGCGGGACCACGCTACACCTCATACCCGACCGCGGTGCAATTCAACAGCCAGGTCGGCGCCTTCGATCTGCTGCACGCCCTGCGCGACAGCCGCAAGGCCCAGCGCCCGTTGTCGTTGTACGTACACATCCCGTTCTGCGCCAACATCTGCTACTACTGCGCCTGCAACAAGGTCATCACCAAGGATCGCAGCCGCGCCCTGCCCTACCTGCAACGCCTGGAACAGGAGATGCAACTGATAGCCTGCCACCTGGCGCCCAACCAGCGGGTCGAGCAGTTGCACTTCGGCGGCGGCACCCCGACCTTTCTCAATCACGATGAGCTGCGCCAACTGATGGCGCTGCTGCGCAAGCACTTCAACCTGCTGGACGATGATTCCGGGGATTACGGTATCGAGATCGACCCCCGGGAAGCCGACTGGTCCACCATGGGCCTGCTCCGGGAGCTGGGCTTCAATCGGGTCAGCATTGGCCTGCAGGATCTGGACCCGGCGGTACAACGGGCGGTCAATCGCCTGCAGAGCCTGGAGGAAACCCGGGCCGTGATCGAAGCGGCCCGCACCCTGCAATTTCGCTCCATCAACATCGACCTGATCTACGGCCTGCCCAAGCAGACACCAGAGCACTTCGCCCGCACCGTGGAAGAAGTGATCAGCCTGCAACCGGATCGCCTCTCAGTCTTCAACTATGCCCATCTGCCCGAGCGCTTCATGCCGCAACGGCGGATCAATGGCAATGAGCTGCCGGCTCCGGCAGAGAAACTGGAAATGCTGCAACGCACCATCGAGCAATTGACTGCAGCTGGTTATCGCTACATCGGCATGGACCATTTCGCCCTGCCCGATGACGAGTTGGCAATCGCCCAGGAGGAGTCGACCCTGCAACGCAACTTCCAGGGTTACACCACACATGGTCATTGCGACTTGATTGGGCTGGGAGTATCGGCCATCAGTCAGATCGGGGATCTCTACTGCCAGAACAGCAGTGACTTGACCCAGTATCAAAATGCTTTGGCGGGTGCACAACTGGCCACTAGTCGTGGCTTGGTATGCAACACCGACGACCGTCTGCGCCGTGAAGTTATTCAACAACTGATCTGCAACTTTAGTCTTAAGTTCGAAGATATAGAAAAAGCATTCAATATCGACTTTCGTGGCTACTTCAACGAACTATGGCCGGATCTGCAGGAGATGGCCGACGATGGCCTGATTCAACTCAGCGCCGAGGCGATTATCGTACTTCCAGCAGGACGCCTGTTGGTGCGCTCGGTGTGCATGATCTTCGATGCATACCTGGGCCAACAGAATCGCCAGCGTTTTTCCCGGGTGATCTAGGACTTCATGATCAGGGAAGCGGCCTTCATCACCTGCTCGGGGCTCAGACCTGCCTCTTTCATCGCCTTGGCCAGGGAGGCATTGGCGGTCAGCAAACCGCTGTTCAGGCTCGCCAGGGCAGACTGCAAGCTGGCAACCTTCGCCTTGGCCTCTTCAGGGCTCAGGTGTTTGTCGGCCATGACTGCCTGAAGCCGGGCAAGCTTTTCGGCAATCTGTTGTTGCAATTTTCTGATCATTTTGAGGAGTTGTTGAATATTTTCGGGCAGGCCGCTTTCCTCGATGTCACGGTCATCGCCCGCAGCACTGGAGGATTTCTGCAATCCAACGCCCGACAGCGACACTTTGACGCCCTCTCCGATCACCGATTCAGCAACTAATGGAGAGTTCCTTAGTTCATCGTCATCACTGCCTTTCGAGGTCTCTGAAAGTAGCTGCAAGTTGTTGCTGCCATTAGTAATACCGCCAACAGAGGACATAGTTTCAGCTCTCCAAGTTAACTTTGTTAACTGGTTATCGACTCATAAAAGGAATGCTTTACGACTAACAATCAATACGGCACGGACTGGCCGGAACCTCCTCCCGTGAGTTACCCTTACGGCTTATGTGTGTTTTCCCACAAGGATTCTAGAATGTCCGAGCCAGTTAAACTGCGCGCTCATAACCAGGCCCATTGCAAGGATTGCAGCCTGGCCCCTCTGTGCCTGCCACTTTCCTTGAATTTGGAAGACATGGACGCGCTGGACGAAATCGTCAAACGTGGCCGCCCATTGAAAAAAGGCGAATTCCTGTTCCGTCAGGGTGACGGCTTCGACTCGGTGTATGCCGTGCGTTCAGGTGCCCTGAAAACCTTCAGCCTCAGTGACGGCGGCGAAGAACAGATCACCGGTTTCCACCTCCCCAGCGAGCTGGTGGGGCTGTCCGGCATGGATACCGAAAGCCATCCGGTTTCGGCACAAGCCCTGGAAACCACCTCGGTGTGCGAGATTCCCTTCGAACGCCTCGACGAACTGGCTCTGCAACTGCCGCAACTGCGCCGTCAGTTGATGCGGGTCATGAGCCGTGAAATCCGTGACGATCAGCAGATGATGCTGCTGCTGTCGAAAAAGACCGCAGACGAGCGCATCGCTACCTTCCTGGTCAACCTCTCCGCACGTTTCCGCGCACGAGGCTTCTCGGCCAACCAGTTCCGCTTGAGCATGTCGCGCAACGAAATTGGCAACTACCTGGGCCTGGCGGTGGAAACCGTATCCCGGGTGTTCACCCGTTTCCAACAGAACGAACTGATTGCCGCCGAAGGCAAGGAAGTGCACATCCTCGATCCGATCCAGCTCTGCGCACTGGCCGGCGGCTCGGTAGACGGCTGAACCACAGCACTTGCGACTGAGCCAAGCCGCTCGGTCGCGGGTATACTGGCGCGGCCTATTTGCCCGCCAGGACACCTGAAGATGGCCTTCGATTCCTTCGACATCAAATCCCTGATCCGCCCTGTCATCGACTTCCCGAAACCGGGCGTGATCTTCCGCGACATTACCCCTCTGTTCCAGTCTCCCCGGGCCTTGCGCCTGGTGGCCGACAGTTTCGCCCAGCGTTATGTCGAAGAAGACTTCAGCCACATCGGTGCCATGGATGCCCGGGGCTTCCTGATCGGCTCGATCATTGCCTACCAACTGAATAAGCCGCTGATCCTGTTTCGCAAACAGGGCAAGCTGCCTGCGGACGTGCTCGCCGAGGGCTATCAGACCGAATACGGCGAAGCCTTTCTCGAAGTCCACGCCGACAGTCTGTGCGAAGGCGATTCGGTACTGATGTTCGATGACCTGATCGCCACCGGCGGCACCCTGATCGCCGCGGCCAATCTGGTACGGCGCATGGGGGCGAAGATCTACGAGGCCGCCGCCATCATCGACCTGCCGGAGCTGGGCGGCTCGCAGAAACTGGAAGACATGGGCATCCCAACCTTCTGCCTGACGCAGTTCTCGCTGACTGAGCGCTAGGATCTACCCGCGTATTCACCAGCAAGCAGGTTTCTACAGGCCCATCTGCTTGCTGATGATTTCGTTCATCACCTCGCGAGTGCCGCCGCCGATCGAGAGAATACGGTTGTCGCGATACAGGCGCTCCACCAGGCTCTCGCGCATGTAGCCCATGCCACCGAGTATCTGCACCGCATCATGGGTAATACGGTCGGCGGTATCGGTGGCAACGTTCTTGGCCATGGAGATTTCCTTGATCACACTCTTGCCGGCGGCCATCTTCGCCGCCTGGCGATAGGTGAACTCCCGCGAGACTTCCAGAGCCGTAGCCATCTCCGCCAGACGATGCTTGAGCACCTGGAACTTGCCGATGGGCTTGCCGAACGCCTCGCGCTCGCGGGCCCACTTCAGGCTTTCCTCCAGAGCCATCTGCGCCGTCATGTTGGCCATCAGCGCCAGGGCCAGGCGTTCGCTCTGGAAATTGCCCATGATGCAGGCAAAGCCCATGTTCTCGGCACCGATCAGGTTGCCCACCGGTATCCGGCAATCGTCAAAGAACAGTTCGGCAGTGTCCGAGGCCCACCAGCCCATCTTTTTCAGCTGTCGCCCCACGGTGAAGCCCGGCGTGCCCTTTTCGATCAGCAGCAAGCTGATGCCGCCGTAACCGGGCTCACCGGTACGCACCGCAACGGTGTAGAAATCGGCGCGTACGCCGCTGGTGATAAAGGTCTTGCTGCCACTGACCCGATAATGATCGCCATCACGCACGGCGCGAGTTTGCAGGTTGGCCACGTCAGAGCCGCCGCTGGGCTCCGTCACCGCCAGAGCGCAAATTTTCTCGCCGCACAGCACTTGGGGTGCCACTCGGTCCCGCACTTCGGGTCGAGCCCATTTGACGATGGGCGGCAGGCCGATATCCAGGGAACCCAGCCCTGCCACCAGGCCGCCGGAACCGCTGCGCATCAGCTCTTCACTGGCGGCGATCTTGGCGAACAGGTCACCTTCGTGACTGCCCCCCAGGGCTTCGGGATAGCCGATCCCCAGAATCCCTGCCGCACCGGCCTTGAGATACAGCTCGCGGGGGAAGCTTTCAGCCTCCTCCCACTGATCGATCTCGGGGAGAATTTCCCGTTCGACGAAACGTCGCACGCTGTCACGGACCAACTGGTGGCTGGGGTCGAAGTATTCCTGGCAGGCAGACATCGGCAAGCTCCTCTGAAGGGTCGAGGGAACTTACCAAGCGCTTGCTTGGTTTTCAAGAAAATGTGTGGCGGGTCTTTCGCCGGCAAGCCGGCTCCTACCGCGTTAAAGCGCTATGGGTTTGCGACCGGCGAAGGAATGGGCCAGGGTGCCGCCGTCCACCAGCTCCAGCTCGCCCCCCAGAGGCACGCCGTGGGCGATACGCGAAGTGATCAGGCCTTTGTTGGTCAGCAGTTGGGCGATGTAGTGCGCAGTAGCCTCGCCTTCCACGGTCGGGTTGGTGGCCAGGATCACTTCGCTGAAGCTCCCTTGCTCCTCGATCCGTGCCAGCAACTGCGGAATACCGATCGCTTCGGGCCCTAGACCGTCCAGCGGTGACAAGTGCCCCTTGAGCACGAAATATCGACCGCGATAGCCGGTCTGTTCCACCGCGTACACATCCATCGGTCCTTCCACCACGCAGAGCAAGCTGTCGTCGCGACGCGGGTCGGCACACTGCGGGCACAGCTCGTCTTCAGTCAGTGTCCGGCATTGACGGCAATGCCCCACCCCTTCCATGGCCTGGCTCAAGGCCTGGGCCAGGCGCAAACCACCACTGCGATCACGTTCAAGCAGCTGCAAGGCCATGCGCTGGGCGGTTTTCTGACCCACGCCCGGCAAGGTGCGCAGGGCATCGATCAGTTGGCGAATCAGGGGGCTGAAGCTCATGGGCAAAGGTCCGACAAAACGACGAGACGCGGTTTATACCCGCGCCTCAGGGTAGCGTCAAATACTCGCGTGTGCGGCAACCTTGACCACCAGCTTGCCGAAGTTGCGCCCCTCCAGCAGGCCGATGAAGGCTTCAGGCGCCTGCTCCAGGCCTTCGACCACATCTTCCTTGAACTTGACCTTGCCTTCGCGCACCCAGGGCGCCATGGCCTTGATGAATTCTGGATGCCGGTCACCATAGTCGTCGAAGACGATAAAGCCCTGGATCCGCACCCGCTTGGTCAACAAGGCGCGCTGCAACAGCGGCAGACGGTCCGGGCCTGGCGGCAGTTCCTGAGCATTGTACTGGGCGATCAACCCGCACAGGGGAATGCGCGCCTTGGGATTGAGCAAGGGCAGCACGGCATCGAACACCTTGCCACCGACGTTCTCGAAATAGATGTCCACGCCCTTGCAGCAGGCCTGGGCCAGCTCAGCGGCAAAATCGACGCTCTTGTGATCGATGCAGGCGTCGAAACCCAGTTCCTCGACCACGTAGCGGCACTTGTCCGCGCCACCGGCCACACCCACCACCCGCAGCCCCTTGAGTTTGGCCACCTGCCCTACCACCGAGCCCACAGCGCCGGACGCCGCAGCCACCACCAGGGTTTCCCCGGCCTTGGGCTGACCGATGTCCATCAGCCCCATGTAGGCAGTCATACCTGGCATACCCAGCACGCCCAAGGCCATGGAGGGGCTGGGCAGGCCGGAAGGCACCGGAATCAGGTTACGACCATCACTGATGCAGTGGCTCTGCCAGCCAGTGGCCCCCACGACCAGATCGCCTTCCTGGAACCTCGGATTCAGCGAACGCTCGACCCGACTCACCGCGCCACCGGTCATGACTTCATTGATTTCCACCGGTGCGGCGTAGGACGGCGCGTCACTCATGCGGCCGCGCATGTAGGGGTCCAGGGACAGGTAGAGGGTCTGCAGCAGGACTTGGCCGTCCGCCAGCTCCGGCAAGGCGACCCGCTCCAGACGGAAGTTCTCAGGGACCGGTGCACCCTGGGGACGAGAGACCAGCACCACACGCTGGTTGAGGGTCAATGTTTGCGACATCACAGACACTCCTGTATCGAGGGTTGGAAAGAACTGTATAGGGTGCAGACCCCGCGAGGGCCGTGGCGTTCGATGTTTCTACAGACGGATCGGCGGCGGCCTTCACCCGCAATCCAGCTCCCACGAACAGTGCAGTGCTTATCGACAGGATAAAAAAAGCCAGGCTCAAGGCCTGGCTTTTTGCGTCCATCCGAAGCGTCTGGGCGACTCAGAACGGCAGCTTCATGCCTGGAGGCAGTTGCATGCCGGCAGTCATGCCGGACATTTTTTCCTGGCTGTTGGACTCGATCTTGCGCACGGCATCATTGACCGCAGCGGCAAACAGGTCTTCCAGCACTTCACGGTCATCTTCGCTGACGCCTTCCAGCAGGCTCGGGTCGATGCTCACACGCTTGATGTCGTGACGACCGGTCATGACCACAGTGACCATGTCGCCGCCAGCCTTGCCGGTGACTTCAGCGTTGGCCAGTTCTTCCTGCATCTTGGCCATTTTTTCTTGCATTTGCTGTGCCTGCTTCATCAGGCCGGCCATGCCACCTTTCATCATGGGAATTACCTCAAAGTACGGGGATTGAAACAGCGCCCGACCCAGGGTCCGGCGCCCTTTAAGTGATCAACCCTGAGCGGCCAGGGCCTCGACAGGTTCAATAGTATCCTGGCGCACCACGGCGCCGAACTCCTGGACCATCTGCTGGATGAACGGATCGCCGTGGATCGAGTCCTCCGCCTCGCGCTGACGGTCGGCCCGACGCCTCGAAGCCGCCTGGGCCGGGGTTTCCTGCTCGGGCTTGATCAGCTCGATAGTCAGGGTCAGGGTACGTCCGTGGTACTGGTTCAGCGCGTCATTGAGCCGGCGCTGCTGAGTGGCGTTGAACAGTGCGCTGTGGGCCGGGTCCAGGTGCAACAGCCAGTTGTCGCCCTCTACGGCCATCAGGGTGCAGTTGGCGGCGATGCTGCCGGTCATGCCGGAAATCGGCAGTTTCGGGAACAGTTGCAGCCACTCCAAGGCCAGGCCGGTGGCCGGCTTGGCAGCAGGTTCGGGCTCGGGCTCCGGGGCCGGATCGGCGGCGTGCTCGCTGGCCAGCTCGTCCAGGTAGCTGTAGGCCGAGTCCATGTCCGGCTCGATGTAGTCCTCGTCCAGGGGCGGCTCATCGTCCAGATCAATGCCCGGGGTGGCAGCGTCGACCTCGGCCACGCTCGGCTCGGGCACCGGCGCACTGACCCACTCCGGCGCATCCGGCACCACGCTGTCGGGCGTTGGAGTTGGCATTGGCGTCAGCTCGGGCTGTTCGGCCACCACTTCCAGCACCGGTTCAACAGCTGGTTGCTGCTCGATCTGCGGCGCTACCGGATCGTTCCAAGGCAGGTCGACCACCTCCTCGGCGGCCACCGGCCCAGGCTCGACGTCAACCGCTTCGACGGCAACCGCTTCGGCAACCGGCGGCGCGACAGGTACAGGCGCGACCGGCGGAGCTGGAATCGGAGCCGGAGCGGCAGCCGATGCGACCGGCGCGCTGGCAATAGGAGTAACGGGAGCCACAGGCACAGCAGGTGCTGGTACCGCCACGGCTTGGGCGGAATCAACTGTGGCCTGGCTGATCCCCACTGGCTTTAGCGGCTGTCTCGGTGCATCGGCGGTGTCCGCCGGGCGGAAGGCCAGCATCCGCAGCAAGACCATTTCGAACCCCCCTCGCGGGTCCGGCGCCAACGGCAGGTCGCGACGGCCGATCAGACCCATCTGGTAATAGAACTGTACGTCTTCGGCCGGCAGCGCCTGGGCCAGAGCCAGTACCCGGTCACGATCGCCATGACCGTTGTCGACCCCTTCGGGCAACGCCTGGGCAATCGCTACCCGGTGCAGCACGTTGAGAATTTCCGAGAGCACGCCGTTCCAGTCCGGGCCCTGCTCCGCCAGATGGCGCACAGCCTCCAGCAACGCCTTGGCGTCACCATTGATCAGGGCATGGAGAACGTCATAGACCTGGCCGTGATCGAGGGTGCCGAGCATCGCTCGCACGTCGGCGGCCATGACCTTGCCTTCACCGAAGGCGATGGCCTGATCGGTCAGGCTCATGGCGTCACGCATCGAGCCGTCGGCGGCGCGGCCCAGCAGCCACAATGCGTCGTCTTCGAACGGCACGTTCTCTACACCCAGCACGTGGCTCAGGTGCTCGACCACCCGTTCGGGGGTCATGTTCTTCAGGGAGAACTGCAGGCAACGGGACAAAATGGTCGCCGGCAGCTTCTGCGGGTCGGTGGTTGCGAGGATGAACTTGACGTAGGGTGGCGGCTCTTCGAGGGTCTTGAGCAAGGCGTTGAACGAGTGACTGGAAAGCATGTGCACTTCGTCGATCAGGTAGACCTTGAAGCGTCCGCGGCTCGGCGCGTATTGCACGTTATCCAGCAGTTCACGAGTGTCCTCGACCTTGGTCCGGCTCGCGGCGTCGATCTCGATCAGGTCGACGAAGCGTCCTTCGTCGATCTCGCAGCACACCGAACAGGTGCCGCACGGCGTGGAAGTGACGCCTGTTTCACAATTCAGACATTTGGCAATGATCCGCGCGATGGTGGTCTTGCCCACCCCGCGGGTGCCGGTAAACAGATAGGCGTGGTGCAGCCGCTGGCTGTCCAAGGCATTGATCAGAGCCTTGAGCACATGGGTCTGGCCGACCATTTCGCGGAACGAGCGCGGACGCCATTTACGTGCAAGAACCTGATAACTCATCGAAAACCGTCGCAACTGGAAAGCGGAAGCCGGTAATGCTAGCGGAGCAAGGGCGAAATTGCATCCGGCGCGCTCGTCTAATCTGTCTAAGCTGCATTTCGCAAAGGATTGCTCGGTCGTTGGAACCGTGGGAGACCGTATGCATTTGACCTGGGGCGCCCTGCTACTCTTGAGCACCAGCCTGGAAGCCGCCGAAGCGCCTTTACGCTTTGTCATCGCCGACAGCTGGGCCATGCCGACCATCGAGGTCGATGGCGAGCAACCCACCGCCGGCATCCTTTACGACACCATGAACAGCCTCGCCCGGCATATGGGCACCCGTGCCGAGTTCCACGTCCTGGCTCGCGCCCGGGTGCAGAACGCCATGGCCCAGGGCGAAGTCGACGTGCGCTGCTTCGCCGCACAAGCCTGGCTGCCGAACCTGTCCGGGGATTACCTGTGGAGCGTGCCGCTGTTCGTGCAACGCAACCTGCTGGTCAGTAACCGCTACCATCATGAGCCGATCAACCCGCAGCAGTTGCCCACTCAGCACATCGGCACCGTACTGAGCTACACCTACACCTCGCTGCAACCCCTGTTCGAGAGCGCCCAGCTGATTCGTGACGATGCCCGCAACGAGGAGCAAGTCCTGCAAAAGCTCCAGGTAGGACGCTACCAGTACGCTATCGCCAGCCAGTGGACCCTGGACTGGTTCAACAAGACCCAGTCCTCCGGCAACCCCTTGCACCGCGTCGCGCTGCTGCAGGAGCAAGCCGTGGGCTGCTACGTGCGCAATGACCCGGCAGTGCCGGCCCAGCGAATTCTGCGGACCCTGCTGAAGATGAAGATGTCCGGCGAGATCGAGGCCATCGTCCAGCGCTACGTCGACCCGCAGACCGGCGCTCAGGCCTCCGACACCGTGTCGCCCTGAAGCGTGCCGCACCGCCACGACAGCGGCGGCTCGAAGTTGCTTACCCACTCCAGCACGGCGTCAGCGGGCATGGGCGCAGCAATGAACTCACCCTGGGCCACCTCACATCCGAGGGCCATCAATCGCTCACCATGGGCCAGGCTTTCCAGGCCCTCGGCCACAACTTGGCGGCCAAACGCCCGGGCCAGTCCGACCAGAGCCTGAATCAGGGCCTGGTCATCCTGGTCGTGAAGCATGTCGCGGACAAACAATCGATCGATCTTGATGGTCTGGGTACGCAGACGTTTGAGGTAGCTCAGGGACGAATGCCCAGTACCGAAGTCCCCCAGGGAAAACTGCACACCAAAGCCCTGGCAGGCATCGAGGCAATCGCTGACTCGCTGGATATTGTCGATAGCCACCGACTCGACGATCTCCAGATCCAGCAAGACGGGTGACACATCCGGGTAGCGATCGAGCATCCCCTTGAGCCGCTCGACAAAATCCGTGCGCTGGAAATGCCGGGCCGCGACGTTCAGGCTCACCGGCCAGACATGGCCCGCCGCCTGCCAGCGTTGCAACTGACTCATCACCTGATCCATGACCCACTCGCCGATATCGACGATGAGGTCGGTCTCTTCCACCTGAGGCAGGAAATCCTGGGAACCCAGCATCCCGCGCTGCGGGTGCTGCCAGCGCAACATGGCTTCAAACCCCACCACCGCGCCGCTGCGCATGTTGACCTTGGGCTGGAAATACAACTGCAGCTCGCCGCTGTTCAGCGCCTGGCGCACGTGCTCCACCGTCTGGTAGGTGACCATCACTTCACGATCACGCAGGACATCGAACAGGTGGAAGCGATTGCGTCCGCTTTGCTTGGCCACGTACATCGCCTGGTCGGCGTGGCGCAGCAAGGTATCGGCATCATGGTTGTCGGTGGGAAACAGGGTCACCCCAATGCTGGCAAACACATTGATGTCCTTGCCCTGGATCGAATACGGCTGGGAAATGGTCGCCAACACCCGCTGCAGTGCCGCCCGCAGCTCCAGCATGTCCCTGACGTAACGCAGGATCAGCACGAACTCGTCTCCGGCCAGGCGTGCCACCACATCTTCACCCCTGATGATCGAACGCAGGCGCGCAGCCACTTCCACCAGCAGCAGGTCACCACAGGCGTGACCGTAGCCATCATTGACCGCCTTGAAACCGTCCAGATCGAGCATGCATACCGCCAGGGGAATATTCTCCTGGCGGGAGAAGTCCAGCGCCTGGTGCAACAGGTCGGAAAGGAAGGCCCGATTGGGCAGACCAGTGAGCACGTCATGCCCAACCCGCCATTGCAGCGAATGCAGCAACTGACGCTTCTCGCTGACATCGAAGCGGATCGATACATAGCGCATCACCTTGCCGGAGCGCTGATCCACCAGGGGCACCATGGTGCTGTCGACCCAGTACAGGCTGCCGTCCTTGGCACGGTTGCAGATCTCACCTTTCCACACCCGCCCCTGGATGATGGTCTGCCACAGCTCGGTAAAGAACTCCGGTGGATGCAGACCCGAACTGAGCATCCGGTGATTGGCTCCGATCAGCTCTTCACGGCTGTAGCCCGATATCTGGCAGAACAGGTCGTTGACATAGGTGATGCAACCGCCGAGATCTGTCTCGGAGAAGATGGCGGCGGCATCGACGGCCCTGCGGTATTTCTCATCCATGAGTCGAACTCACTGTCGCTAGCGGTTGAACCGCTCGACCAAGGCACGCAGCCCGGAAGAGATGTTTTCCAGCTCCGCGCCGCGAACGACTCCGGCGCTGGCATTCTCGGCAGTGCGCTGCACCGTGGCGGCGACACTGTTGATCTGTTCGGAAACCGATTCCGCTACATGGGACTGCTCCTGGGACGCCGCAGCCATCTGCTGACTCATGTCGGTGATACGCTCCACCGCCGCGCCTATGCCCTGCAAGGCTTGCTGCGCCTGCAAGACCTGCTGCACCCCTTGCTCGGCTTCCTCGATGCCCAGGCTGGCGATCTGCACCGCCTCATCGGCACCGGCCCGCAGGCTCTGGATGATGCCCTGGATCTGCTGGGTGGACTCACGAGTCTTACCGGCCAGGGCGCGCACCTCATCGGCCACCACGGCAAACCCGCGCCCCTGCTCTCCGGCCCGAGCGGCTTCGATGGCTGCGTTCAAGGCCAGCAGGTTGGTCTGGTCGGCAATCGCCTGGATCATGCTCGCCGCCACCATGATGTCCTGGGTCTGCCCGGCCAGGTCACCCACCGCCTGATTGATCTGGGTAACAGTGCGGGCCAGCAACTGGATGGCGTCACGGGAAGTGCCCGCCACCTGGCTGCCTTGCTGGGCCAGCAGGTTGGCAGTGTGAGCCTCACTGGCAGTGTGCTGTACGTGTTCGGCAACCTCGGTGATCGAAGCGGCCATCTGGGTCATGGCAGCGGCCGTCATGTCGGTCTCCGCTCGCTGCTCCAGCAGCGCCGACTCAGTGCGGCTGGACAACTGACTGGAGTCGGCCGCCGCCGTAGCCATCTGTCGAGCCAGGTCGCTGAGTCGGGTCAAGGCGGTTTTCAGCCGCGCCTCTTCACTGGCCAGGATCAGTTGCAACTGCGCCGCCGGTCCCAGCGCGTCGCTGTAAGCCAGGGCACAGATCGGATCGGCAAAGGTGTTTGGAGTGCTACGGACAATCTGCTTGAGCTGCTGCCCCAAACGGCGCTGGGCCATCAGCCCGACCCCCACGAATCCCGTGACCGTCAGCCCCTGGGCCAGCAGCGTCGGCAACCAGGTGAACGCCGCCAGGCAACCCACCGCCACCGCAACCGGCAACAGCAATGGCCTGGCTGCTGCCTCCAGGTGCCGCCAGGCCGAGACCGGTGTCTTGTCAGCACGCAATCGCGCATAGAGAATTTCAGCGCGGTTCACTTGCTCCCGGGTCGGCTTGACCCGCACCGACTCATAACCCACCAGTCGACCCTCTTCGAGGATGGGCGTGACATAGGCGCTGACCCAGTAGAAATTGCCGTTTTTGCAGCGGTTCTTCACCACGCCCATCCAGCTCTGCCCTGCCTTGAGATACCCCCACATCGACTCGAACACCGCCGCCGGCATATCCGGGTGACGCACCAGGTTATGGGTGCTGCCAATCAGCTCGGCCTGGCTGAAACCACTCATCGCGGCGAATTCGGCATTGCAGTAGGTGATGTGGCTGTTGGTATCGGTGGCGGATATGAGCCGCTGCTGGTCGGGAAAGGTCTGCTCAACAGAGGTGACCGGCAAATTGAGACGCACTTTAGAACTCCATAGACAGCCTGCGATCAACAGCACCGGGAAGCCGGCAACAGGTTGATTCGAAATGTACTTTCCTGGCGGTACGACTCAATCGAAAGGATCGCCCTGATTGCGGCCGTACAGCGGTTTGCGCGGCAGTTGACCGTCGATTCGACGAAGATCAACTAGGATCAGATAAGGCGTCAGGTGGGGGACGGCGGACGGTGCGTTGGCGGGATTTACGAGACGGTCGAGCCTCTGCCAAGTCCTCGGTTTAGGTGAACAAGGGAAATGCAATGATTTCTTGTTTCATAAACCTGCCCTCTGAAACTAGATCACCAAATACCTGTCCGAAGCGCCGATTCTACGAAATGCATCACATTTTGCAAAGCAAGGTGATGAATCATGGTGTTGTCTAATGCCAATATTTATCGTTAAGTTCTTGATTCTAAATGGGAATTGAGCGATGCAAATTTCAAGTTTGGGTGCAGCCATCAAGCGTTATCGAAAGGTAGCGGGGCTTACTCAGGCTGAACTAGGTGAAAAAACCGGTTTTGACCCAAAAACCATCAGCCGCTTCGAAACCGGCACCTACACCCCCAGCGTTGAAGCTCTATTTCTGCTAGCCGAAGTACTGGGAGTGAAGCTGAAAGCCTTCTTCGCCGATCTGGGCGACGAAGAGGAACAGCGGGCTTATTTGTTCGGTGTCATTCACAAAGCCACCCCGAAGGATCTGGGAAAGCTGATAGCAGCGGTAGACCAGGCCTTGTCCAAGCCTTGAGCCCCGCAACAAATCAACGAGAAGAGGCACGCTTATCACCCCTGATAAGTTGGCCTCTTTTTTAATCCACGACTCCTGACAGGAACTGACAGACCCAGCCCATAAGCTTGTGCCCACAGCACAGCCCAAAGGCCCCTGGAGTCGTCATGATCAATAACACCTACTTCCTGCTTTATGTGGACAGCCCGCCCCTCAGTGCAGAGTTCTACAGCCGCCTGCTGGACAAACAGCCGGTGGAATCATCCCCATCCTTCGCCCTGTTCATCCTCGACTCGGGGATCAAGCTCGGCCTCTGGTCCCGGCACACGGTTGAACCGAGCGCCCAATCAACCGGTGGTGGCGGCGAACTGGGCTGGGCCGTGGACAGTCGAGAAGCCGTGGACGAATTGCATCGCCGCTGGCAGGCACTGGACATGACCATCGCCCAGCCCCCCACCCAGATGGACTTCGGCTACACCCTGCTCGCCCTTGATCCGGACGGACATCGCTTGCGCGTGCTCTATCTCACTGCCGACTGAATCCATGCCCCAACAGAGGCGCTATACCAGCGCCTTCCCCGCCAACGCTGAGAGATTACTAGAAACACCTCATTGAGCCCTCCAACACTCATCGCTATCCTCCCCTCCGACTTGTCACAATTTGTAAGGGAATACGATGAAGTACCTGCGCCTCCTCATGGCGATGGCCGTCCTCTGCGCCACGCCCCTCCTTGCCTTTGCCGCCGCGCCGAACGAGAACAAGGACGCCGAACCCCAGACCGCCGAACAGTTTCTCGCCTCGCTCTCCCCACGCCACGGCAACGTCAAGCTGCCCGGTGATATCGCCAGCCTCGACCTGAGCCAGGAGTTCTACTACCTCAACCCCAAGGACACCGAGAAGCTGCTGACCGAGGGCTGGGGCAACCCGCCCGGCTTCACCACCCTGGGCATGATCGTGCCCAGCGCAGTCAGCCCACTGTCCGCCGAAGGCTGGGGCGTGATCATCAGCTACAAGAATGACGGCCACATTTCCGATGACGACGCGGCGAAAATCGATTATCAGGACCTGCTCAAGCAAATGCAGGAAGCGGACGAGGAAGACAATAAGCAACGCAAGGAACAGGGCTATGGCGCCATCCACTTGCTGGGCTGGGCCGAACAGCCAAGCTATGACGCGCAATCCCACAAGATGTACTGGGCCCGCGAACTCAAGGCTGAAGGCGCCCAGAGCCACACCCTGAACTACAGCATCCGGGTGCTGGGACGCGAAGGCGTGCTGGAACTCAACGCGGTCGCCTCCATGGACGACCTGGCAACTATCAAGCGCGAAATTCCCAAGGTACTGGCCTTCACCAACTTCACCGACGGCAACCGCTACGCCGACTACAACCCAAGCACCGACAAACTGGCGTCCTACGGCCTGGCCGCCCTGGTGGCCGGAGGCCTGGCCAGCAAGGCTGGCTTGTTCGCCAAGCTGGGGGTACTGCTCCTGGCCGGCAAGAAGTTCATTGTCATCGGCGTGCTCGCACTTGCCGCGTTCGCCGGCCGGCTGTTCAAGAAAAAAGGCTGACAAGGTGCAACGCCTCCCGCATGATGAGGGGGCGTTGCAACTCATCAACCACCCTGTTTTACCTGCACATCTCGCTCCTTCGCCGGCAAGGCCCGCAGCCGCCAACGCCCTTCCAATTGCATGGCCATCACACTGCCCAGCACCACGGCCGCCCCCAGCACCACAGAAGATTGCACCCGCTCTCCCAGGACCATCGCAGCCAGCAGCATCGCCACCGGCGGAATCAGATACATGGCGATCGATGCCCGACTGACCTCCACCCGCTCCAATACGTAAGCCCAGGCCAGATAGGCCAAAGCACTGGGAAACAACCCCAGCAACAGCACCGCCAGATTTACCCGCCACGACGCCTGTGCCACCGCCTCGGGCAACCCAGGCGCATACACCGACAACAGCAACGTACCGCCCCAAACCATGTAGCACACCGTGGTCAACACGCCATAGTGCCCGGAAAAGCGCCGCTGCAAAACGAAGTACAACCCCCAGGAAAAAGCCGCCAACAACACCAGCAATCCGCGCGGTTCGACCGAGCCCAGCCCCTTGTCGGCCGCCACCACCAGCACCGCTCCAAGCAAACCCACCCCCACGCAGCCCCAGCGCCAACCACTGACCGGCTCCTTGAGCCAGAAGAAGGCGATCAGCGTGCTGAAGATCGGTGCCGACTGCGCCAGCACGCTCGACGCGCCGGCACTCAAGCCCTGCTGACCATAATTGAGGCTGACGTGATGCAGGGTGATAGCAAAAAAACCCAGCACCAGCAGCCAAGGCAGATCACGCCAGCGCGGCAGGGATATTTTCAACGCCACTGCCATTGCCGCCATGAACAGCGAAGCGATCAGGAAGCGCAGCAGCGCCAGATGCCCCGGACTGTAGCCCTCAAGGCCAATATGGATACCCACCGGTGAATAGGCCCAGCACAGAATGACCGCAACGGTAGCCAGCAATGACTTGAACCCAGGTAAGCGCTTCACGGCACAGGCATCCAGACAATAAGAAGAAACGCAGTCTCTCGCCCCCCATAACTCACCACAACTAACCGATACTAACGCCACCCATCACTGGAAATGAGCAATGGAACTGACCCAATTGAAGATGGTGAAAGCCGTGGCCCGCTCCGGCAGCATTGCCCGCGCAGCCGAGCAATTGCAT
Source organism: Pseudomonas protegens (assembly GCF_003363755.1). Lineage (GTDB taxonomy): Bacteria > Pseudomonadota > Gammaproteobacteria > Pseudomonadales > Pseudomonadaceae > Aquipseudomonas > Aquipseudomonas danubii. The sequence goes on along the minus strand of NZ_CP031396.1, from coordinate 5,636,614 downwards.
TGCGTGCCCTCCAATATCACCAACCGCCTCAAGCAGCTGGAGAACGAGCTCGGGACCCCGCTGTTCACCCGGGTCGGGCGCGGCCTGAAGATCAGCCCGGCTGGGGAAATATTCCTCGGCTACAGCGAGCGAATCCTGGCTCTGGTCGACGAAGCCAAACGCGCCGTGGACAGCCAGGCGGAGCCCAGCGGATTGCTGCGCCTGGGCTCGATCGAGTCCTGCGCTGGCGGCCGCCTGCCACCGCTGCTGGCGCAATACCACCGACGCTACCCCAAAGTGAACGTGGAACTGGTAACCGGCACCTGGTCGCAACTCTTTGAAGAACTGCAACACCAGCGTATCGACGGCGCCCTGGTGGCCATCGACACCTTGCCGCCCAAGCTTCAGCAAACCGTGCTCTACCACGAGCCACTGGTGCTGATCTCCAGCGCAGGCACCGCCACCATCCGCAGCGCCAGCGATTTGCAGGGGCAGAATCTGTTCATGTGGCCACCGGGCTGCCCCTATCGCCGCGCCCTGGAAACCTGGCTGGCCAGGCACGGCCTGAACCTGCCCATTACTGGGTATGCCAGCTGGGGCACCATTATCGGCTGCGTCAGTGTCGGTGCCGGCGTCTCGCTGATACCGGAAGGCGTGCTGGAGCGCTATTCGCAATCGGCGACCCTGAACGTGCAGCGTTTCAGCGACCTGCTGCCGGTGGACAACCGCTTTGTCTGGTACCAGGACGTGCAGCGCCACAGCGCGCGAGATGCGTTTGCCCAGTTGTTGCGGGAACAGCTGGGAGCATGACGCCCTTTCCCGGCAAGCCGGCGAGCGTTTCGGCACAATGCACGAGCGCCCCGGCACAACAACGGACTCAGCCGGCCAATAGACTCGTCTTTCATCACCAACACCCAGACGAGCCCCTCATGAAAAACCGACTTTTACTCAGCGTGCTTTCCTTGGGTCTGAGCCTTGGCGCCCACGCCGCCGAGTTCAGCATCAGCAGCCACGACATCAGCGACGGCCACCCCTTGAGCCCTCGTGAAGTGTTCCAGGGCTTTGGCTGCGAAGGCGGCAACACCTCTCCCGAACTGTCCTGGAAGAATGCCCCACCGGGTACTAAAAGCTTTGCCATCACTGTTTATGATCCGGACGCCCCCACCGGCAGCGGCTGGTGGCACTGGACCCTGGTCAACCTCCCGACGTCCACCCAGCAATTGCCCAGGGGCGCCGGTAGCGCCAACGGCGAGCAACTGCCGCCCGGCGCCATTCAGGGGCGTACCGATTACGGCCAACCCGGCTTTGGCGGCGCCTGCCCGCCAGTGGGCGATAAACCGCATCGCTATCAATTCACCGTCTGGGCATTGAAGGTGGATAAACTGCCCCTCGATGCCCAGGCCAGCGGTGCATTGGTGGGCTACATGCTCAACGCCAACGCCTTGGCCAAGACCACACTGACCGCTACTTACGGACGCTAGTAACGATGAATGCTCCTGCCGGCCTGCAGCATCATGAAAGCCGTATCGACACCTGCGTCATCCGCGCCCGGCAAGCCCATGTCCTGCAACGGGTACCGATTTTCGTCAGTGCTCTGTGCCGGGTGCGCCAGGGCGAGAAACGCATGGAGTGGGACGACCGCCAGATGCGCGTGGGCGGCCAGCACCTGATCCTGCTGCCGGCGGGACGCGAAGTGGGCATCAGCAACTATCCGGGCGCGCAGGGTCACTACATCGCCGATGTCGTGACCTTTCCTGCCCAGGCCTTGCGGGCGTTCAGCCTGCGCTACCGCCAGCAGATCATTACCCGTCCCGGGCGCAGCGGCGCGGACCTCTGCGTCCCCCTGGAGCGGCACACCGCCCTGGCCTGGGACAACCTGCTGGAGTGCATTGCCAGCGATGCACCGGACGCCCTGCGCAGCCACTACGGCGAAGCGGTGCTGCTGGCCCTGGCCCTTGGCGGCTGGGCCGGCCCATTGCTACTGGATCGTCACGACCCACTGTGCGAACGGGTGCAACAGATCCTCATGAGCAACCCGGCGCGGGACTGGACAGTAGCCTGCGTCGCCGAGCGCCTGAACCTTGGGGCTTCCACATTGCGTCGCCAGCTGGCGAACGAGAACGACAGTTTCAGCAACATCCTCGAGAACGTCAGGCTGGGCCTGGCCCTGCAGTGGCTGCAAACCACGCCACGCCCCATCGGTGAAATCGCCGCAGCCAGCGGCTACGCCTCGGCATCACGCTTTGCGGTGCGCTTTCGCAAACATTACGGGCTTTCGCCCCGAGAACTGCGGGCAGCGATCTAGCCAGCGCGCATCACTGCGACAGGCCATCCATCACCGCGTCGATGAAGGGCGCCTTTTGCGCGAGATACTCGCCAATGCCCTCGCGATTGCCGGCTTCAAGCCGAAGCTTAAGATCCTGATACTGCTGACGGATGCCGCTGTCCTGACGCAACAGATCACGAAAACGCAGCATGCGCCCGATCTGCTCATGACCACAGATGCAGACATGCACTTTGTGGGTGCGCACGCCCTCGACATCGCGGCGGTAAAAGTGATGCCCCGGGGACAGATCACTGCCCCGGACATAGCCCAGGGTCGCCATGAAGGCATTGCGCGCAACCTCATCCCGATGCTCCACGACCACTGCCAAAAGATCGATTTCCGGCTTGGCCGCCAGCCCAGGCACAGCCGTGCTACCCACGTGATGTACCGCTATCAGTTCGCAACCGAAACCTTTGGCTAGGCGCCCCTTCTCAGCGCTGAATGCACCAGGCCACTGATCGTCATAGAGGGAAATCTTACTGGTAAGCGCCATGACCACTCCTTGATGCAAAGGCGTTGGATATTCCAGAAACGAACCGCACGGGCTTGCTGGACAAGGGATTAGCGAACCAGAAACCGGGCGCACGACAAAAAACACGCCAACAGGGATGCTGCGCGGCTTCGAAGACTTTCAGGTGCTTTAAGAATTTTGATCAATCTCGCTGAGGACCAACGAGAAGCGTTATGGAGGCAACCCCACCAGCCACACCCCGGCACACAATGTTCCCGCTGTGGCTGCTGCCTTCCGGCTCTGACCAGGTTCACGGGTAATCGTTGCGGGGGGACCGATGGGGTCACCATAACGACGTTCGCCTGACGGCGAGCCGCGCCATTGTACCTATCTGAGTTGAACTTACAACCGCTCGTTGCAGATTAAAAAATCCGATGAGCTTCAAGCACTTGGATACACCTCTGGGTAAAAGCCTTCCCCCACCGCCTGAAGGACGGTGGAGTCAGTCCAGGGACAGCACTTCGTCGGCGCGGCCGCCTTCTTGCTGGATCACCAAATGAATGAAATGCAGCTTGGCAATCACCGCCGGCGACAGGATGAAGGGGTAGAAATCCGGCTGGCCCATGCTGCGGGACAGTTCGTTGAGCATGCCAGCCAATTCGATCCAAGCGTTGACGAAGGCCAGGAACGCCGGTCCGCCAGGATGCTGCGGGTCGTACAGGCTGCTCAGGGGAAACGGCTGGTAGTCGAGATCGACGTCGCGGGCACTCATGCCAAAGCCCAGGGCGGTGTCCACCGCGTCCATCATGTGCAGGTAGTGAGCCCAGGTTTCCGCCCAGTCCTCCCAGGGGTGCATGGTGGCGTAGGCGCTGACGTGACTTTGCTGCCAGCCGTTTGGCGCGCCCTGCTGATAGTGCTGCTCCAGAGCCTCGGCGTAGCTGTAGCGCTCGTCGCCGAACAAGCTGCGAAACGACTCCAGCCAGGGGCTGTTGGCAATCAGCCGATCCCAGTAGTAGTGCCCCACTTCATGGCGAAAGTGCCCAAGCAGGGTGCGGTAAGGTTCGTGCATCTGCGCCCGCACCCGCTCGCGATGGGCATCATCGGCTTCCTTGATATCCAGGGTGACCAGGCCATTGGCATGCCCGGTAATCGGCGTCCTTCCCTCAAGATCAACACCAAGGAAGTCGAAAGCCAGGCCCCGCTCCTCGTCGTCGCTCTTGGGGATCACTTGCAGCCCGAGGGCGATCAGTTGGGCGACCAGGCGGCGCTTGGCGATTTCCACTTTGCGCCAGCGCTCAGGATTCTCCGGGACGGACAAGTCGGGGATCGTGCGGTTGAGGCTGCAGGCTACGCACAGATTGCCGGTCAGGTGGGCCGGCAGCAGCCAGTTACAAGCGGCGGGCGTATCGAGGTTGGCGCAGCGCTTGAAGGCACCCGCCTCAGGCTCGGCATCCAGCACCCAGGTCCCGGCGGCGGGCCCTGGCTGCAGGGACGACAGACTGCCTGATTGCGGCGCATAACCGAGCAAGGCAGAGCACGCCAGGCACTGGCTGTTGCGAAAGAACAGCGACTGCCCACAGCGGCATGACCAGAGTTTGCTGTTGCGTGAGCGGTCGCCGACGAAGGGCGCGGCGATCCGGGAACTGAGCTGCTCGAAGAAACGGTACATGACGCATCCTCCCTGGGGCTTGCCAAGACTAGATCATCCTGGCTGCCTCATCGTTCCCTCGGCCTGTCAGGAGCCGGCTTGCCGGCGAAACCATCGCTGCCCAACCGGCTCCCAAGGATCACGCGGGGATGGGGATGCCGTGGTCGACGAGAAAGGCGACAAAGGCCGCTTCATCCAGGACCTTGAGCCCCAGCTCATTGGCCTTGGCCAGTTTGGAGCCGGCTCCGGGGCCGGCGACGACGCAGTGGGTTTTCGCCGAAACGGACCCCGCCACCTTGGCCCCCAGGCTTTCCAGCTTTTCCTTGGCCACATCGCGACTCATCAACTCCAGGGAGCCGGTGAGCACCCAGGTCTTGCCAGCCAACGGCAGGCCTTCGACCACCTTCTTCTCGCTCTGCCAATGCATGCCAAAGGCCTTGAGCTGCTCTTCGATGGCCTGGGCCAACCGGGCATTGGCCGGGTTGTCGAAGAACTCCCGCACCGACTTGGCCTGCTTCTCCGGCAGGGCCTGGCGCATATCCAGCCAGTCAGCCGCAATCACGCCCTGCAGGGAGCCGAACTTGTCTGCCAGTTTCTGCGCCGCACCCGGCCCCACCGAGGGGATATTGAGCTTGTCGAGCATGCCGCCCAGCGTGGTGCTGGCGGCAAACTCTGCCCCCAGCTCACCCTGATCCTGCAACACCAGGCCGCATTGATCCTCGGCCAGCAAGGCACCAATCACGCTCTGGTTATGACTGTCTTCGAAAAAGCTGTGAATCTCGTGGGCCACTTCCAGCCCCACATCCGGCAGGTAGGTCAGCACCTGGGGCAAAGCCTGCTGGACCCGTTCCAGGGTTCCCAGGGAACGGGCCAGGACCTTGGCGGTTTCCTCACCCACATCAGGAATACCCAAGGCATAGATGAAGCGAGCCAGGGCCGGACGCTTGCTGTCCTCGATGGCCTTGAGCAGCTTGTTGCTGGAAACCTCGGCAAAACCTTCCAGATCGATGATCTGTTCGTACTTGAGCTGATAAAGATCCGCAGGCGAAGCAATGAGCTTTTCGTCCACCAGTTGCTCGATGGTCTTGTCCCCCAGGCCTTCGATGTCCATGGCTCGACGGGAAACGAAGTGGATGATCGCCTGCTTGAGCTGGGCACCGCAGGCCAGACGACCAACACAGCGATACACCGCGCCTTCGCTGACGGTTTCCCGGCCCTTGCTGCGCTTGACCAGTTGCGTGCGTTCGACATGAGAGCCACAGACCGGGCAGCTTTGCGGAATCTGTACCGGCCGGGCGTTTTCAGGGCGACGCTCAACGACCACCTGCACCACTTGCGGGATCACGTCACCGGCGCGGCGGATGATCACCGTGTCGCCGATCATCAGCCCCAGGCGCGCCACCTCATCCATATTGTGCAAAGTAGCGTTGGACACAGTGACTCCCGCCACCTTGACGGGCTTCAGGCGTGCCACCGGCGTCACGGCACCGGTGCGGCCGACCTGGAATTCCACATCCAGCAACTCGGTGAGCTCTTCCATGGCCGGGAATTTATGGGCAATGGCCCAACGCGGCTCCCGGGCACGGAAGCCCAGTTCACGCTGAGAGGCGATGCTGTTGACCTTGAACACCACACCGTCGATCTCATAGGGCAGCGCATTGCGCCGCTCGCCGATCTCACGGTAATAGTCCAGGCATTCATCAACCCCTTTGGCCAGGCGCAGCTCACGACTGATGGGCATGCCCCACTGCTTGAGTTGCTCCAGGTTGCCGATATGCGTGTCGGCAATGTCGGCACTGACTTGGCCCAGGCCGTAGCAGCAGAACTCCAGCGGCCGGCTGGCAGTGATCTTCGAGTCCAGCTGGCGCAGGCTACCCGCCGCCGCATTGCGCGGGTTGGCGAAGGTCTTGCCGCCCGACTCCAGTTGCGCCGCATTCAGGCGCTCGAAACCGGCCTTGGACATGAAGACTTCGCCGCGCACTTCCAGGGTCGCCGGCCAGCCGCTGCCTTGCAGCTTGAGCGGAATGTTGCGCACGGTACGCACGTTGACGCTGATGTCTTCACCGGTGGTGCCGTCGCCACGGGTGGCGCCACGGACCAGCACACCATCCTGATACAGCAGGCTGACTGCCAGGCCGTCGAGCTTGGGCTCGCAGCTGTACTCCACCGCCGCACCGCCACCAAACAGATCGCCCGCCGGCAGGTCCAGGCCCTCGTTGACTCGGCGATCAAACTCGCGCATGTCGACTTCTTCAAAGGCGTTCCCCAGGCTGAGCATGGGGATTTCATGGCGCACCTGGGTGAAGGCCGAGAGCGCCGCGCTGCCCACACGCTGGGTTGGAGAGTCACTGGTGACCAGCTCCGGGTGCTCGGCCTCCAGGGCCTTGAGCTCGTGGTACAGGCGGTCGTACTCGACGTCCGGAATGCTCGGTTCGTCCAGTACGTGATAACGGTAGTTGTGTTGGTCCAGCTCGGCGCGCAGCTCAAGAATGCGGGTTTCAGCGGCGGTCATGGGGGTTCTCTCATAAAGCAAAAGAGCAGCCTAGGCTGCTCGATCTGAAGATGGGGGCGTGGGCTTCGCTGGCAAGCCAGTTCCTGCACAGTCAGCTCCTGCGAGAGGAACTGACTGTGGAAGCTTAGCGCTTCTGGGTCAGAGCGCGGCGTTCGAATTCGACGATACGCTGGCGGTAGTGCTCGATGGTCTGGGCAGTCAGCACGCTGCGCTGGTCGTCCTTGAGTTCGCCATTGAGCTCCTGGGACAGCTTGCGCGCCGCCGCCACCATCACGTCGAAGGCTTGCTTCGGGTGACGCGGGCCAGGCAAGCCGAGGAAGAAGCTCACCGCCGGAGTGCTGAAGTGATCGATATCATCCAGATCGAACACGCCGGGCTTGACCGCATTGGCCATGGAGAAAAGCACTTCGCCATTGCCCGCCATGCTTTCGTGGCGGTGGAAGATATCCATCTCGCCAAAACGCAGGCCACTTTCAAGGATGTTCTGCAACAGCGCCGGGCCTTTGAAACCGGCGCTGTCGCGGCAGATCACACTGATCACCAGCACTTCTTCGGCCTGCGGCTGTTCCTTGTCGCTGTGACTGGCAGCCTTGCCTTCATCCGCCGGGAAGTCATCGTCGCGGCTACTGAAGCTTGGGCCGCTATCCAGATCCAGGTCCAGATTGAGGTCACCCTGATGAGGCTCGCCCCCACGCTTGCCGCGCTTGGACGAAGAACTATCCCGAGGCTCGCGGGCAGGCATGCTCACCGACGGCAGATCGTGCTCGTCCAGTTGCGGTTCTTTATGAGTATCCAGCACCCGAGGCGGACCCAGGAGTTCGGCACTGCCTTCATCGTCCGGCAGATTGGAAAGACTTCGATCAAGACGGAACTTCAACTTCCCCTTGCCGCCGCGCATACGCCGCCAGCCATCAAAAAGAATACCGGCGATAACAATAATGCCGATGACGATCAGCCACTCGCGCAGACCGATTTCCATGTAATCCCGTGCCTCTATAAAAAATGCTGAAAAATAAGGGGTTTACAATCTGCAAACCGCTTTAAAACGTGGCGCCAACTCTATGTTCTGAATGGCGTTTTGCCCACGCATAGGAAAAATTGACATTAAACTAGCACGACCAAAGGCAACTTTACACCGTCTGTCGCAACGGTTACGGCCAATATGTCGATTGGCCAGCTTGGTAATGGGAAAAATCCCCCGGCTTGCCGTCCAATAGTCGCCTTAGTCGCACGGACTCAAGCGTCCACCATCGCCATCGCCTCCTCGACATCCACGGCTACCAGGCGCGAACAACCGGGTTCGTGCATCGTCACCCCCATCAACTGATCGGCCATTTCCATGGCGATCTTGTTGTGGGTGATATAGATGAACTGCACAGTCTGCGACATCTCTTTAACCAATCTTGCATAGCGTCCAACGTTAGCGTCATCCAGCGGCGCGTCAACTTCATCGAGCATGCAGAATGGCGCCGGATTCAACTTGAAGATAGCGAATACCAGGGCCAAGGCAGTCAATGCCTTTTCGCCCCCCGAGAGCAAATGAATGGTGCTGTTCTTCTTCCCGGGAGGACGCGCCATGATCGTTACCCCTGTATCGAGTAGATCTTCGCCCGTCAGTTCCAAATAAGCGCTGCCGCCACCGAAAACTTTTGGAAAGAGTGCCTGCAAACCGCCGTTGATCTGATCAAAGGTATCTTTGAATCGATTGCGGGTTTCCTTGTCGATCTTGCGAATCACGTTTTCCAGGGTTTCCAGGGCCTCCACCAGATCGGCGTCCTGGGCATCCAGATAGCGCTTGCGCTCGGACTGCTGCTGATACTCGTCGATGGCCGCAAGGTTGATTGCGCCCAAGCGTTGAATTCTTGCCGCAATGCGCTCCAGCTCTTCTTCGGCGGCCTGCTCGCTGGCCTCCCCGGTCAGGGTCGCCAGCACGCCGTCCAGGTCGTAGCCATCGGCCAGCAACTGCTCCTGCAAGGTCTTGCGGCGCACGGTCAGGGCTTGCCATTCCATGCGTTGCTGTTCGAGCTGGCCGCGGATCAGTTGGGATTGCTGCTCGGCCTGGTTACGGCGCTTCTCGGCATCGCGCAGTTCGCGATCGGCATCTTCCAGGGCGATCTGCGCGGTCTTGAGCTCGACATCTACGGTCATGCGCTTTTCCAGCAGCTCTTCGAGCTTGAGGCGCAGTTCTTCCAGCGGTGCCTCGCCCTCCTCCAGGTTGAGGCTGAGCTGTTCGCGCTTCTCGGTCAGGCGCTCGGACTGCAGCTCCAGGCGCTCCAGGGCCTGACGCGTGGAATCGTGCTGGGCCTTGAGGGAGCCCATGCGCACCGCCAATTGATGAGCGTGATCCTTGTGCTGGCGTGCTTCCTGGCGCACCCGATCAAGGCGCTCGCGCAAGCTGTCGCGCTGGGCCAACAGCAGCTCACGCTGCTCGGTGTCCAGGGCCATGCTGTCGAGGGCCTCCTGCAATTGCAGGCGCGCCTCGCCCACTTGTTCATGCTCCAGCTCACGCTGCTCGCCGAGCTCTACCAGCTCTTCATCGAGGCGGGTACGACGCAGATTCAACTGCTCGGCCTTGGCCTTGCCGGCGGACAGCTTGGCTTTCAATTCACCCTGCTGGCGAGCCTCATCCTGCAACAGGCGACGCAAGTGTTCGCGACCGTTCTCCTGCTGACGTTGCTGGGCCCGCAGGTTGAGCAATTGACTCTCCAGGGCTTCGACACTGGCTTCGCGCTCATCGCGCGCCAGGGTCAGTTGCTGGATTTCCTGGCCTCGCGCCAGTACGCCACTTTCCGCTTCGCTGGCCCGCCGCACCCGCAGGAAATGCCGGCCGACCCAGTAGCCGTCGCGACTGATCAGGCTCTGCCCGGCTGCCAGTTGCCCACGCAAGGCCAGGGCCTGTTCGAGGTTTTCCACCGGTTTGACCTGCCCCAGCCAGGGCGACAGATCGACCGTGGATTCCACCTTGTCCAGCAAGCTGCCGGGCATGCGCAGCGCATCGTCTTGCAGGCTCAGCAGACGCAGGTCGCCTTGCTGGAAACCGGCCAGATCGATACCGGTGAAATCATCCACCAGCACCGCTTGCAGATCGGCGCCAAGCACGGTTTCCACCGCCAGCTCCCAGCCCGCCTCCACCTGCATGCCATCGGCCAGGCGCGGACGCTCGGCCAACTGCTGTTCACGCAGCCACTGTGCAGTACCGGTGCCCGGGTCCAACGCGGCTTGCTGCAGGGCCTCCAGAGACGCCAAGCGGCCATTGAGCCGCTGCAATTCACCCTGGGCCTGCTGCTGGGCCTGGGTCGCCTGCTGCAATTGCTGACGCAGTTGCTCCAGGCGCTCGACCTGGGATTCCTCACTGGCTTGCAGGTCTTCCAGAGTTGCTTCGCTGGCGGCTAGTTGTTCGTTGAGTTCGAGGATCGCCGCGTCTTCCGGGTCGGCCGAGAGCAATTCGCGCTCCTCCCCCAGGCGTCGCTGACGCTCGGCCAGCCGCTCCATGCTGCTTTCGAGCTGCTGGATGCGCGACTGCTGCACTTCCGCCTGGCGCCGCGGCTCGGCGGAACTCAGGTTGAAGGCGTCCCACTGCTCCTGCCAGCCGTGCATGGTGGTTTCGGCTTCTTCCAGGGTCGCGGCGGCTTCCTCGGCGGCGGCTGCAGTGACCTCCTGCTCGGGCTCGAGCATGGCCAGCTCTTCCCCCAGGGTTGCCAGCAAGGTGCGGTCGTGGCCCAGGTGTGACTCGGTCTCCAGGCGCGCACGCTCGGCTTCCTTGAGATCATCCTGCAATTGCCGCAGGCGCTGCTGGCCGTGCTGGATGCTTTGCTCGACCCGGGCAATGTCGCCGCCCACCGAATAGAAGCGCCCCTGCACCAGATTGAAGCGCTCGGACAATTCATGGTGACCGTCACGCAAGCGTTCGATAGCAGCATCGGCATTGCGCTGCTCAGCCACCAGGGCCTCGAAGCTGACTTCCTGGCTACCGATCACCGACTCGCGCTGGCCGACCTGCTCATTCAATGCCTGCCAGCGCAGAGCCGACAGTTGCGCCTTGAGCTGGCGCTCCTCGGCCTTGTATTCCTGATACTTCTCGGCGGCCTGGGCCTGGCGATGCAGGCGTTCCAGCTGACGCTCCAGCTCTTCGCGCAGATCGGTCAGGCGGGCGAGGTTCTCATGGGTGCGGCGGATGCGGTTTTCCGTCTCGCGCCGGCGCTCCTTGTACTTGGAGATGCCCGCGGCTTCTTCAATGAAGTTGCGCAGGTCCTCGGGCTTGGCCTCGATCAGCTTGGAGATCATGCCCTGCTCGATGATCGAGTAGCTGCGTGGCCCCAGGCCGGTCCCAAGGAAGATGTCGGTGATGTCCCGACGGCGGCACTTGGCGCCGTTGAGGAAATAGCTGTTCTGGCTGTCGCGTGTGACCTTGCGGCGAATGGAGATCTCGGCGTAGGCCGCGTATTCGCCCACCAGGGTGCCGTCGGAGTTGTCGAACACCAGTTCGATACTGGCCTGGCTCACCGGCTTGCGACTGGTGGAGCCATTGAAGATGACATCGGTCATCGACTCGCCACGCAGGTTTTTCGCCGAGCTTTCGCCCATCACCCAGCGCACGGCGTCGATGATATTCGACTTGCCGCAGCCATTGGGCCCCACCACCGCCGCCATGTTACTGGGGAAGTTCACCGTGGTCGGATCGACGAAGGACTTGAACCCCGCCAGCTTGATGCACTTGAGTCGCACGCTTAAGCATCCGCCAACGCAGACACCACCAGATCGCTGCTGCGCTGGGCGTAGGCCGTCAACACCTGGCGGATCTGCTCCAGATCACGGGCCAGCACTGCGGCCAGCAACTGCTCGAACAACTCCAGGTACTCGCTCATCGACGCCTTGCGCTGCTCCAGTGCCAGGTAATAGGCACGGCTCATGGCCGGCTGCAGATTCTCGACGGTTTCCTGCAGGTAAGGGTTGTTGGCAAAAGGATAGGCCGCGCGCATCACGCTGAAGCTGTCCTCGACGAAGGCGCGGATGTCCTGGCGCTCGTAGGCACCCTCCAGACGCTGCTGGATCTGCAGGAACGGCGTCATGTCGCTCTGCTGCATCCAGCCACTGGCCACGCAGTTGCCCAGCAGGATGTACAACTCGCTCATCAGGGTGCAAAGACTGCGGACCTTGTGCTCGGTGAGCTCGGTCACGTGGGCACCACGGCGCGGCAGGATGGCAATCAGATGGCGGCGCTCAAGAATCAGCAAGGCCTCGCGGACCGAACCACGACTGACATTGAGGGCCAAGGTGACCTTCTGTTCCTGAATGCGCTCTCCAGGCTTGAGATCCCCGCGAATGATACGTTCGGCGAGGTGGTGAGCAATCTGCTCGGCGAGGCTGTCCGGCGCCTTGAACGTCATGGTTTTCCTTCAAAATCTTTAATCGGCACAAGCGGCGCAGTGTAGCGCAATTGCTACCTCATCGCGGAGTGCTCCGACAGGGGAATTTGGCATGAAACAAGCAGATTGATGTTGATTCAAGGGTTTCTCAAATGCCGTTCATACTTGAAATGTTGAGCACAGAAATTTCCTGACCCAAAGGTCAGAAAATCATTGACCGAAAAGTCAGACATGACTAAATTCGGCTCAGTTCGCTTAACAACAATAAAGAGTCTGCGAGGCCTTCCGTGATCCAGTTTTTACTCAACCAGGAACTCCGTAGCGAGCACGCCCTGGACCCAAACCTGACCGTGCTCAACTATCTGCGCGAGCACCTGGGCAAACCCGGCACCAAGGAAGGCTGCGCCAGCGGCGACTGCGGCGCCTGCACCGTGGTGGTGGGCGAGTTGCAGGTGGATGCCCAGGGCGGCGAATCCATTCGCTATCGCAGCCTCAACTCGTGCCTGACCTTCGTCTCCTCCTTGCACGGCAAACAGCTGATCAGCGTCGAAGGCCTCAAGCACCAGGGCCAACTGCACAGCGTGCAGCAGGCCATGGTCGAATGCCACGGTTCACAATGCGGCTTTTGCACCCCGGGCTTCGTCATGTCGCTGTTCGCCCTGCAAAAGAACAGTAGTGAACCCGACGCCCACAAGGCCCATGAGGCCCTGGCCGGCAACCTGTGCCGTTGCACCGGCTACCGGCCGATCCTCGCTGCTGCCGAACAGGCCTGCTGCGGCCAGCAGAGCGATCAGTTCGACGCCCGCCAGACCGAGACCATCAGTCGCCTCAAGGCCATCGCTCCCAAGGACACCGGTGAACTCAACAGTGGCGACAAGCGCTGCCTGGTGCCGCTGACCGTGGCCGACCTGGCCGACCTCTACGACGCCTACCCCCAGGCACGGCTGCTGGCCGGTGGCACCGACCTGGCCCTGGAAGTCACCCAGTTCCACCGCACCCTGCCCGTGATGATCTACGTCGGTAACATTGCCGAGATGAAGCGCGTCGAACGCTTCGACGATCGCCTGGAGATCGGCGCGGCCACGGCCCTCACCGACTGCTACGACGCACTGCGCGCCGAGTACCCGGACTTCGGCGAATTGCTGCAGCGCTTCGCCTCGTTGCAGATCCGCAACCAGGGCACCCTGGGGGGCAACATCGGCAACGCCTCGCCCATCGGCGACTCACCGCCCCTGCTGATCGCCCTGGGTGCGCAGATCGTACTGTGCAAGGGTGAAGTACGCCGCACCCTGGCCCTGGAAGACTATTTCATCGATTACCGGGTCACGGCCCGTCAGGACAGCGAGTTCATCGAAAAGATCATCGTGCCCCGGGCCAGCGCCGAACGGCTGTTCCGTGCGTACAAGGTCTCCAAGCGCCTGGACGACGATATCTCTGCGGTCTGCGCGGCATTCAACCTGCAGATTGAAAACGGCGTGGTCAGCGATGCTCGCATTGCCTTCGGCGGTATGGCGGCGATCCCGAAACGAGCCAAGAGCTGTGAAACCGCACTGATTGGCGCGCCCTGGAACCTGTCCACGGTGGAGCGCGCCTGCGCGGCCCTGGCGGAGGATTTCACCCCGCTTTCGGATTTCCGTGCGAGCAAGGAATACCGCCTGCTGAGTGCGCAGAACCTGCTGCGCAAGTACTTCATCGAACTGCAAACACCGCACATCGAGACCCGGGTGACCGCTTATGTCTAATCATCACAAAGTCGAGAAGACTCAAGCCGAACTGACGGCCCTGTTTCACCAGGACCTGACCACGGGCGTTGGCCGCAGCGTCAAGCACGACAGCGCCGACAAACACGTGTCCGGCGAGGCGCTGTACATCGACGACCGCCTGGAATTCCCCAACCAGTTGCACGTCTACGCGCGACTGTCGGACCGAGCCCATGCCAAAGTCATCAGCATTGACACCGGCCCCTGCTACGCCTTCGAAGGCGTGCGCATCGCCATTACTCATGAAGACATTCCCGGCCTCAAGGACATCGGCCCGCTGCTGCCCGGCGACCCGCTGCTGGCCATCGATACCGTGCAGTTCGTCGGCCAGCCGGTGCTGGCGGTGGCCGCCAAGGATCTGGAAACCGCGCGCAAGGCGGCCATGGCCGCGATCATCGAGTACGAGGACCTGGAGCCGGTGCTGGACGTGGTGGAAGCCCTGCGCAAACGCCACTTCGTACTGGACAGCCACACTCACCAGCGCGGCGATTCCGCCGGCGCCCTGGCCAACGCCGAACACCGCATCCAGGGCACGCTGCATATCGGCGGCCAGGAGCATTTCTACCTGGAAACCCAGATCTCCTCGGTGATGCCCACCGAAGACGGCGGCATGATCGTCTACTGCTCGACCCAGAACCCCACCGAAGTGCAGAAACTGGTGGCGGAAGTGCTCGACGTGTCGATGAACAAGATAGTGGTGGACATGCGGCGCATGGGCGGCGGCTTCGGCGGCAAGGAAACCCAGGCCGCCAGCCCCGCCTGCCTGTGCGCGGTGATCGCCCGCCTCACCGGCCAGCCCACCAAGATGCGTCTGCCCCGGGTCGAAGACATGCTCATGACCGGCAAGCGTCACCCGTTCTACATCGAATACGACGTGGGCTTCGACAGCAACGGCCGCCTGCACGGCATCCAGCTGGAACTGGCGGGCAACTGCGGCTGCTCACCGGACCTCTCGGCGTCCATCGTCGACCGGGCGATGTTCCACTCCGACAACGCCTACTACCTGGGCGATGCCACCATCAACGGCCACCGCTGCAAGACCAACACCGCCTCCAACACCGCCTACCGCGGTTTCGGCGGCCCGCAAGGCATGGTCGCCATTGAAGAGGTGATGGACGCCATCGCCCGCCACCTGCACCTGGACCCGCTGGCGGTGCGCAAGGCCAACTACTACGGCAAGACCGAACGCAACGTCACCCACTACTACCAGACCGTCGAGCACAACATGCTCGAAGAGATGACGGCCGAACTGGAAGCCAGCAGCCAGTACGCCGAGCGTCGCGAAGCCATCCGGCTGTACAACGCCAACAGCCCGATCCTGAAAAAGGGCCTGGCACTGACCCCGGTGAAGTTCGGCATCTCCTTCACCGCCAGCTTCCTCAACCAGGCCGGCGCGCTGATCCACATCTACACCGACGGCAGCATCCACCTGAACCACGGCGGCACCGAAATGGGCCAGGGCCTGAACGTCAAGGTGGCCCAGGTAGTGGCCGAGGTGTTCCAGGTGGACATCGAGCGGGTACAGATCACTGCCACCAACACCGACAAGGTGCCCAACACCTCACCGACCGCGGCATCCAGTGGCGCCGACCTCAACGGCAAGGCCGCGCAGAACGCGGCGCAGACCATCAAGTCGCGCCTGGTGGAGTTTGCCGCGCGCAAGTACCAGGTCAGCGAAGAGGATGTGGAATTCCACAACGGCCACGTACGGGTCCGCGACCATATCCTGACCTTCGAGGAACTGATCCAGCAGGCGTATTTCGCCCAGGTGTCGCTGTCCAGCACCGGTTTCTACAAGACCCCGAAGATCTACTACGACCGCAGCCAGGCTCGGGGTCGGCCGTTCTACTACTTCGCCTTTGGCGCAGCCTGCGCCGAGGTGATAGTCGATACCCTGACCGGCGAGTACAAGATGCTGCGTACCGACATCCTGCACGACGTCGGTGCCTCGCTGAACCCGGCCATCGACATCGGCCAGGTGGAAGGCGGTTACATCCAGGGCATGGGCTGGCTGACCACCGAAGAACTGGTGTGGAACGCCAAAGGCAAGCTGATGACCAATGGTCCCGCCAGCTACAAGATCCCGGCGGTGGCTGACATGCCCCTGGACCTGCGGGTCAAGCTGGTGGAGAACCGCAAGAACCCGGAAGACACGGTGTTCCACTCCAAGGCCGTGGGCGAGCCGCCGTTCATGCTTGGCATCGCTGCCTGGTGCGCCATCAAGGACGCAGTGGCCAGCCTTGGAGACTACCGCCATCAACCGCAGATCGATGCCCCGGCGACACCGGAGCGAGTGTTGTGGGGCTGCGAGCAGATGCGTCGCTTGCAGGTGACCAGGGCCGCGGATCAGCAAGTCGAGCTGGCGCCGCTGTAACGGCCTTCACGGGCAAGCCCGCTCCTGCACCGCGCCCGTAGGAGCTGGCTTGCCGGCGAAGCAGCCCGAACAGACCACCAAGATGTCGAGGTGAACATGTACAACTGGATCAGCGCCCTCGCCGACCTGCAGACCCAGGGTGAACCCTGCGTGTTGGTGACCATTATCGAGGAGCTTGGCTCAACGCCGCGTAATGCCGGTTCGAAAATGGTTGTCAGCGCCACCCAGGCCTTCGACACCATCGGTGGCGGGCACCTGGAATACAAGGCCATGCAGATCGCCCGTGACCTGCTCGCCAGCGGCCAGCAGGCCACCCACCTGGAGCGCTTCAGCCTCGGTGCCAGCCTCGGCCAGTGCTGCGGCGGCGCCACGGTGCTACTGTTCGAACCCATGGGCCAGGTGCAAGCGCAAATCGCCGTATTCGGTGCCGGCCACGTCGGCCGCGCCCTGGTGCCACTCCTGGCCAGCCTGCCGTGCCGGGTACGCTGGATCGATTCCCGGGAACAGGAATTCCCCGAACAGATTCCCCAGGGCGTGAGCAAGATCGTCAGCGAAGAACCGGTGGAGGAAATCGATAACCTGCCACCTGGCAGCTATTGCATCGTCATGACCCATAATCACCAGCTGGACCTGGAGTTGACCGCCGCCCTGCTCAAGCGCAACGACTTTGCCTATTTCGGCCTGATCGGCTCGAAGACCAAGCGGGTGAAGTTCGAGCACCGCTTGCGCGATCGCGGTTTCGACGCAACCACCTTGCAGCGCATGCGTTGCCCGATGGGGCTCGCTGAAGTCAAAGGCAAGTTGCCCGTGGAAATCGCCATCTCCATTGCCGGTGAGATCATCGCTACCTACAACGCCCATTTCGGCCAGTCCAGCGCCAGCGCCGAACCCATTGCCAAGCTGCTGCCGGCCTCGCGCCGCAGCCAGACTTAGAACTGACACGCCACACACTGAGAACGACCATGCCTTTGACTCGCAAAGCCTACCGTGCCGCCATCCTGCACAGCATCGCCGACCCGGCCGAAGTCGGAATCGAAGCCTCCTACGAGTATTTCGAAGACGGCCTGCTGGTGGTCGAGGACGGCCGGATCAGCGCCCTCGGCCACGCCAGTGAACTGCTTGCCGGCCTGCCCGCCGATGTAGAGATCAATCATTACCCCGATGCCCTGATCACCCCGGGCTTCATCGACACCCACATCCACCTGCCCCAGACCGGCATGGTCGGTGCCTATGGCGAACAGTTGCTGGACTGGCTGAACACCTACACCTTCCCCTGTGAACGCCAGTTCGCCGATCAGGCCCACGCCGATGAAGTGGCGGACATCTTCATCAAGGAATTGCTGCGCAACGGCACCACCACCGCGCTGGTGTTCGGCAGCGTGCATCCACAGTCGGTCAACGCCTTCTTCGCCGCCGCCGAGAAACTCGACCTGCGGATGATCGCCGGCAAGGTGATGATGGACCGCAACGCCCCGGACTACCTGACCGACACCGCAGAGTCCGGCTACCTGGAAAGCAAGGAACTGATCGAACGCTGGCACGGCAAAGGGCGCCTGCACTACGCAGTGACCCCGCGTTTCGCCCCGACCAGCACCCCGGAACAACTGACCCTGGCCGGCAAACTGCTGACCGAGTACCCCGATCTCTACATGCAGACTCACATCAGTGAAAACCTGCAGGAGATCGAATGGGTCAAGGAACTGTTCCCGGAGCGCAAGGGTTACCTGGACGTTTATGACCACTATCAACTGCTGGGGGAACGCTCGGTGTTCGCCCACGGCGTGCACCTGTGCGATGACGAATGTGCGCGCCTGGCGGAAACCGGTTCGGCGGTGGCCTTCTGCCCAACCTCGAACTTCTTCCTCGGCAGTGGCCTGTTCAACCTGCCCATGGCGGAAAAACACAAACTCAATGTCGGCCTGGGCACCGACGTCGGTGGCGGCACCAGTTTCTCGCTGCTACAGACCCTGAACGAAGCCTACAAAGTCATGCAGCTACAGGGCGCACGCCTGAACCCGTTCAAGTCCCTGTACCTGGCGACCCTGGGCGGCGCCCGCGCCCTGCGCCTGGAGGAGCGAATCGGCACTCTGCACCCTGGCACCGACGCCGACTTCGTGGTCCTCGACTACCACGCCACTCCCTTGCTCAGCTATCGCCTGAAGCAGGCCAACAGCATCGCTGAAACCCTGTTTGTACTGATGACCCTGGGGGACGATCGCACCGTGCTGCAGACCTACGCCGCCGGCCAGCCAGTCCACCAGCGCTAACCCCGCAAACGAAAAATCCCCCGCTCGCGGAACATCGAACGGGGGATTGTTCATGCCTGATTCCCAGGCGATCAGGTGCAGATCTAGAACGTCACTTCCATGTTCAAGGTCGGCGCCGTGGTCCGCGTACCCCGTCCACCGTCCACCCCGAACTTGTTGTGCCAGTACTCGTAGCCAACACCCAGGTACAGGTTGGGCTTGACGTTCTTGCCGGGCAACACGGCCACCATCAGCGACGTCCGCACTAGGGTTTCCGCTGCGGTGTCACGATAGTTGTAGTCGTGGCCCTTTTCCCCGGTGTAGTTGACGAAGCCCTGGAACTTGGCGGCGTGACTGCCAACTTCGAAGGGACGCATCCAGGCCAGGTTGAGCATGTATGTATCGTCGAAGGTGTGATCCGGGTCCTTGGCCCCGGGGATGCCGGAATGGTTGTTTTCCTTGTAGTACAGCAAGCTCAGGTCCAGCACGCCGACGGTGTTGAATTTCAGGGTTGGACCGAAGACCAGGGCGCGTTTCTTGGCCGAACCCAGGTTGTTGTTGCGACTGGCATCGAAGCCCAGGGTCAGCGCGTAGTCCTTGACGAGGCCGGTGCCCAAGGGGGTATCGAACACCCGGGACGCGAAGAGCTGGTGACGATAGACGCCATAGACTTCGCTGCTGCCCTTGTGGGTGCCCTTGCGCGGATCGTCGCTGTCGGAGAGCAGCAGGTCCAGGTGCAGGTAGTTGCTGCCGTACTGGTAGCCACTGGCGTGGGTGAAACTGTAGATGCGCTTGCTGATGTAGTGCGGATTGTTCGGGTTGGTGAACTCCTTGCCGTACCGAAAGCCGACGCTGTTGTTCATCCACTCCAGGGCGGCTGCTTCCCCTGCTCCGATCAGTGTCATCAGCAGGGTTGCGCCTTGTAATGCCTTTTTCATTTTTATTATGTCCTGTGGCGGTGTGGCGTAAGGCAGCTTCGCTGGCTGCCATCCACACGCAGTATCGGCACAAGCGCCACAGGCCCCAAAGCACAGAATATCGATCAGCGCGCTGCCAAAACGGCAACAGCCGCCCACAACCATGGACTCAGAGCGTTAGCTGGCCGAAAGCGCGCTCGGCCCGCTCGCGAATGGCGATCTCCTCGCCAAGCAGATGCGCCAGCGCCTCCACCGCGCTGGGCAGATCGCGACCGCTGCGGGCATAGAGCCCCAGGTCGCTGTAGATACCTCCCTGATCGCTCAGCGGGATATGCACCAGTTCCCCCTTGCTCAGATCGCCCTCGACCCCGACCCGGGTCTGGAAGGCCACCCCCATGTTGTGCCGGGCCATCTGCCGCGCCAGCTCCATGGAGTTGCTCTGCAAGGGCGGTTTGTCCAACAGCCCCAGGCGCTTGTGCAACGGCGCCAGCAAGTGATGGATCGACAGCTCGCTCTTGGCCAGGATCAGCCCGTGCTCGGCGCAGGTGGCGAAATTGACGCTGCCCCGCTCGGCCAAGGGATGATCGGGACTGACCAGAGCCCCCAGGCGAAAATGACCGACGCTCAACGGGCGGATCTCCGGCGCCCTGGGCAAGGCGAACGCCAGGCCCAGGTCCGCACGACTGTTGATCAAGGCCTGGGGAATGGATTGCGAGCCCTGCACCGTGACGCCGATGGTCACCTGTGGATACAGATCGCGCATGCGCTTGAGCACCGAGGGCAGCAAATCCACCGTCGCGCCTTCCACAGCGGCAATCTCCACATGCCCGCTCTTGAGGCCACGCAGAGCATCGAACTCCAGGCGCACCCGCTCCAGGTCCTGCAGCACCAGATTGACATGACGGCTCATGACCTCTCCCGCCAGGGTCAGGCGCAGGCCGCCCGGCAGGCGTTCGAACAAGGGCGCGCCGATTTCATCCTCGATCTTCAGGATCTGCCGGTTCACCGCCGAAGACGCGACATTCAGGCGCCGAGCAGCCTCGCGGATCGAATGACAGCGACGAACCATGTCGAAGTAATGGATGGCGGAAGAATGAATGCGTAGCGTTCTGCCGATCATGCCGCGGGCTCCTTTCGCAGGACCAGAGGCGCACAGATTGCCGGCCGTGAGCCTCGAAGCAGGCACTGTATACAATCTTAATTAAAATTTAAAACAATCTTCCTGATCAGCAGGCAGACCCGCCGCCAAACAAAAATCCCCCGCTGCATAGGGCTACGCAGCGAGGGATTTTCAGTCTGATCGAAGCTTACAGCTTGGCCGTCGGCCGCCCCGGCTTCTTGGTCTGCAGCAGGTGCGAGAACACCGCATGCAGGTCATCCGAGGCGCTTTCCTCGTCGAGGTTGAGCTTGCTGTCGATGTGATCCATGTGATGCATCATCAGGTTCACCGCCAGCTCGCCGTCCCGGGCCTCGATGGCGTCGATCAGTTGGGTGTGCTCATCGTAGGAGCAGTGGGAGCGGTTGCCGCTTTCATACTGGGCAATGATCAGCGACGTCTGGGACACCAGGCTGCGCTGGAAGCTGATCAGCGGTGCATTCTTCGCAGCTTCCGCCAGCTTCAGGTGAAACTCCCCGGACAGGCGGATACCGGCACCACGATCGCCTCGGGAAAAGCTGTCGCGCTCCTCGTTGACCATCTGCCGCAACTCCAGCAGCTGTTCGGCGGTGGCATGCTGGACCGCCAGCTCGGTAATGGCTCGCTCCACCAGACGCCGGGCGAGAAAGACCTGACGGGCTTCCTCGACGCTCGGACTGGCAACCACCGCCCCCCGATTGGGCCGCAACAGGACTACGCCTTCATGGGCCAGCCGCGACAATGCACGACGGATGATGGTCCGACTGACTCCGAATATTTCCCCAAGCGCCTCTTCACTCAACTTGGTGCCGGGCGCCAGGCGCTGCTCGAGGATGGCCTCAAAGATGTGCGCGTAGACAATATCGTCCTGGGTTCCGCTGCGACCGGCTTTGCCTGCTCGCGGTTGTTTCTTGAGAGGTTGCAACTGTTCGTTCATGGGCACTCGGGTCGGGAGGACTGCGGCGATTTCGGCGTGACTTTAATACGCCACGGTGGGTCGCTGGCAAGTATCGCGTTAAAACAGGGGCACATTGTACACAACCGCTGGGGATCACTAGCAAAAAGTGTTATCGGCCCCACCACTTATTCAACGACTGTACGGCTATTTGTAGTCACGGCTGTATTGCAATGCAAAGTTGCTTTTAAGTTTAGGCTTGAACCTTGAACCCTATTACCGGCTCGTTGCTTGCGCAGGCTGCAAGCAGCGTTCGCCGGGTATGGGTTTTGCGTCTTTCAAGAACAAGGAACAGCAGTAATGTCCGATGCCACCCCCGCGCAATTACGCCCCCTCGCGGACACTTCGCCCTCCGCCATCGTTGCCGGCTTCATCGCCATGATGACCGGCTACACCAGTTCACTGGTGCTGATGTTCCAGGCTGGACAAGCCGCCGGCCTGACCAGCGGTCAGATCTCCTCTTGGATCTGGGCCATCTCCATTGGCATGGCGGTGTGCAGCATCGGCCTGTCTCTGCGCTATCGCACCCCCATCACCATCGCCTGGTCCACACCCGGCGCTGCCCTGCTGATCACCAGCCTGTCGGGGGTGACCTATGGCGAAGCCATTGGCGCCTACATCACTTGCGCAGTCCTGGTGACCATTTGCGGACTCACCGGCAGCTTCGAGCGCCTGGTGAAAAAGATCCCGGCATCCCTGGCAGCCGCCTTGCTGGCGGGAATCCTGTTCAAGATCGGCAGTGAAATCTTTGTGGCGGCCCAACACCGCACCGGTCTGGTACTGGGGATGTTCCTTACCTACCTGGTGGTCAAGCGCCTGTCGCCACGTTATGCCGTTCTCGCGGCCCTGCTGATCGGCACTGCACTGTCCGGGCTGATGGGCTTGCTGGACTTCAGTGGCTTCCACCTGGAAGTGGCGACGCCGGTCTGGACCACGCCGCACTTTTCCCTGGCGGCCACCATCAGCATCGGTATTCCACTGTTCGTGGTCGCCATGACCTCGCAGAACATGCCCGGGATCGCGGTGCTGCGCGCCGACGGCTACAACGTCCCGGCCTCGCCACTGATCACCGCCACCGGGCTGGCTTCGTTGCTGCTGGCGCCGTTTGGTTCCCACGGCATCAACCTGGCGGCGATCAGCGCTGCGATCTGCACCGGCCCCCACGCCCACGAAGATCGCAGCAAGCGTTACACCGCCGCAGTGTGGTGCGGGGTTTTCTATGGCATCGCCGGGGTCTTCGGCGCCACCCTAGCTGCGCTGTTCGCGGCCTTGCCCAAGGAACTGGTGCTGTCCATCGCCGCCCTGGCACTGTTCGGCTCGATCATCAACGGCTTGAGCATCGCCATGAGTGAAGTGAAAGAGCGAGAAGCGGCGCTGATCACCTTTATGGTGACGGCCTCGGGGCTGACGCTGTTTTCCATTGGCTCGGCGTTCTGGGGAATTGTCGCTGGGGTCGTGACCTTGATGATTCTGAATGGGCGCAATGCCTGAAGAACTTCGCCGGCCTACCTGTTCCTACCCAAGGCAGCACCCACTGTAGGGGCCGACTTGCCGGCAAACGGCGCCCACGAGCATCTCCCGGGCAAGCCCGCACAGAGACAAGGAACACAAGGGGAAATTCGAAAGGCCACCCAGGGAGGGCAGCAACGCATGAGCGGCCCGGACGGGCCGCTCACACATGACATCACGCGACTGGGTTGATCGCGTTGTCCGGGTACCAGACGTCCAGCAGCGGGCTGACTTCAACGCTGGTCAGCTCGGTACGGCCTTTGAGCCAGGCTTCAACAGCTGCACGCTGTGCTTCGCTGACGGAACCGCGCTTGCTCAGGCAAACCAGACCGAAGTCATCGCCGCCAACATAGCCCAGACCGTTGGCTTCCATCGCTTCTTTGAGGAACGCGTCGAGGAAAGCGTCAATAGCTTCTTCAGCCAGATCTTCTTTGAAATCCAGGTTCAGCTCAAAACCCAGCTCCTGAAATTCATCTACGCAGAGTTTTTTGCGCAGACGGCGGGAACGGTTAGTGGCCATGGAACAATCCTCATAAGTAATAACGGGCGGCACTTTACCAGTTTAGGCGGGCGATTGCCTGACTCTATGAGGATGCGGGACCGCCATTGGTAAAAAAAATACCGCCACGGCGGCCCGTGGCACGGCACAAGCCGCTATACCTTGGGGCATAATGCCGACACTTTCATGATCACTGAGGGATTTTATCTGCATGCCCTCGCCTTTTTTCCCCTCGACTGCAGGGTTCCACTTCATATGATCAAATCGTTGCGTCCTCTGTTGCTTGCCAGTGTTTTTCTTCCCCTGGCATTTCCTGTCTCTGCGGCTCCGGTCAACACCACCCTGACCCCCAAGGTTCAACAAGCCCTCAAAGCCAGCAAGCTCCCGAACAACGCCCTGTCGCTGGTGATGATTCCCCTGAACGGCCCTGGCACGCCGACGGTTTTCAACGCCGATGTCTCGGTCAACCCGGCCTCCACCATGAAGCTGGTGACCACCTACGCGGCCCTGGAAATGCTTGGCCCGACCCACCAGTGGAAGACCGAGTTCTACACCGATGGCACCCTCAGCGGTGGCATTCTCAACGGCAATCTCTATCTCAAGGGCGGCGGCGATCCCAAGCTGAACATGGAGAAGCTCTGGCTGCTGATGCGTGACCTGCGGGCCAATGGCGTGCAGCAAGTCACCGGCGACCTGGTACTGGACCGCAACTACTTCGTGCAACCGCAGTTGCCTGAGTTCAATGACGACGGCAACGACGAGAACAAGCCGTTCCTGGTCAAGCCCGACGCGCTGATGGTCAACCTCAAGGCCCTGCGCTTCGTCGCCCGCAATGACTCCGGCCGGGTGCTGGTGTCGGTAGAGCCGCCGATTGCCAAGATCCGCATCGACAATCAGGTCAAGGCAGTCAACACCAAGCAGTGCACCGGCGACGTTCGCTACAACCCCGTGCCCCAGGCCGATGGCAGCGTGATCGTCACCGTTGGCGGCCAGTTGGGTGATGGCTGCAGTTCCCAGACCTACCTGTCGCTGCTGGACCACGCCACCTACACCGCCGGTGCGGTGCGGGCGATCTGGAGCGAACTGGGCGGCAGCATCCAGGGCAAGGACCGCCTCGCGGTAGTACCCAAGGATGCCAAGGTCCTGGCCCGTGCCTTCTCTCCGGACCTCGCGGAGGTCATCCGCGACATCAACAAATACAGCAACAACACCATGGCCCAGCAGCTGTTCCTGAGCCTGGGCGCCAAGTACCGCAATGAAGCCGACGGCGATGACGCCAAGGCGGCCCAGCGTGTGGTGCGCCAGTGGCTGGCGAAAAAAGGCATCACCGCGCCGCATCTGGTAATGGAAAACGGCTCCGGCCTGTCCCGTGCCGAACGGGTCAGCGCCCGGGAACTGGCCGGCCTGCTGCAAGCGGCCTGGAAGAGCCCCTACGCCGCCGAGTTCATCAGCTCCATGCCGATTGCCGGCATGGACGGCACCATGCGCAAGCGCCTGAAACGCACCGCCATGTCCGGTGAGGCCCACATCAAGACCGGCACCCTGAACACCGTGCGCGCCATCGCCGGCTATAGCCGCGATGACAACGGCAACACCTGGGCGGTGGTGGCGATCCTCAACGATCCGCGCCCCTTCGGCGCCTCTTCGGTGCTGGATCAGGTGCTGCTGGATCTGTATCGCCAGCCAAAACTGGCCACCAGCGCATCCGTTCTCTAACTCGCTGTTGCGACAGTGGCGGACCCGCTCCGCCGCTGTCAGCGATCAGGGCAGCTCTGGCTGGACTCGATCGCGTCCGGCCTGCTTGGCGGCATAGACCCCGGAGTCGGCCCGCAACAACAAACCGTCCGCCCCCTCGCCTTCGCGCCAGCTGGCAATGCCGAAACTGGCGGTGACACTGCCCACCGGCTCGATCGGCGAACTGCGCAGTCCCTGCCACAGTTCCTGAGCCAGGATCAGCGCCTGCTGGGCGTTGGTGCCCGGACACAGCACCATGAACTCCTCGCCGCCGAGACGGCAGAACACATCGGTACGCCGCAGACGCCCACCAATGCGGACACAGAGCCCCCGCAATACCTGATCCCCGACGCCGTGTCCGTACTGGTCGTTGATCCGCTTGAAATGATCGATATCCAGCATGATCACCGCCATCTCGCCTCCAACACGCTCAAGACGCTGCATTTCGCTCTGCAACTGCTCCTGGAAATAGCGCCGGTTGTGAATGCCGGTCAGGGAGTCAGTCACTGACAACGCACGCAACTCTTCCTCGACCCGCTTGAGGTCGGAAATGTCCGAGATATAGCCGTGCCAGAGCACGCCGCCGCCCTGCAGGCTTTCCGGGGTCGCCGCGCCACGCATCCAGCGCAGCCCCCGTTGCGGCAGGCAGACCCGATACTCCTCGCGCCACGGACTGAGCTGCTTGGCGGAAACCTGGATCGACTTGCGCACCCGCTGCACATCCTCAGGATGGATACGCTCGAACACTGCCTCGGCATCCTCCTGCAACACTTGCGGCTCGATCTCGTAGATTTCGCGTATGCCATCGCTGGCATAGGTGAAGCTCGCGTGTCCCTCGGCATCCAGCTTGAACTGGTAGATCCCTCCGGGAACATGGGCACTGAGCCTTTTCAACAGGCGGTCCCGGGCCGCCAGGGCCTCGTGCACCCGCTTGCGCTCGGTGATGTCGATACAGATGGCCAGGTGGCCGATCCACAGCCCCTGATCATCCAGCACCGGGGTCGCCAGCATGTTCACTTGCAGGTGGCTGCCGTCACGCCTGACCAGCGTCCACTCTCGCGCCTCATGGCCACCGGCCAGGCCTTCTTCCACCAGCATGGCCCGGGACACTGGAATGGCCTTGCCATAGCGCTGGGTAAGGCTCTGAGCCCAGCTTTCCAGCTCCCGGGGCAGGTGCAGGCTTTCCAGGGTCAGGTGGCCTACCGCTTCACTGCTGCTGTAGCCGAGCATCTGCTCGGCCCCGGCATTGAAGGTACTGATGACACCACGCAGGTCCGTGGCGATGATCGCCACCTGGGTCGCGGCATTGAGCACGCAGCGCAACTGACTGTGAGTGCCGCGCAATTCCTGCTCGCGACTGCGCAGCTCCCCCGTGCGTTGCTCCACCAGGGCCAAGGCCCGTTGCCGCTGACTCACCAGCACATAGAGCAAGGCGCTGAGCAGCAGACTGAGCAAGCCACCGAGAATCACCAGGCTGCTCAGGGAAGATTGGTTGGCATGCAGGAACGCCGCGCTGGGGCGGATATCAACCTGATAATCCCGGTCCGCCAGGCGCAACAGACGGCTGGCCGTCAGGTGACTGGCGATCGGCGGGTTGTTCGATTCATAGAGCACCTCGTGCTGGCCCTCGGTGGACAGATCGAGAATGCGCACCGACAAATTGTCGCTGGCCGGCACTGGCAAGCCGTCCGCCACCAGTTGCCGCAGGCTGATCACCGCCAGCACATAACCGTAAGGCCTGGCCTCGGGCAAGGGGCTGTCCTGGGGGCGCCTGACCGGCGCCGCCAGCAGCACGCCCCGGGCATAGGCCGGGTCCACGGCAACCAGGTGCAAAGGCGGCGAAACCGCCAGGCCGTTGAGCTCCCTGGCCCGCTCCAGAGTAGCCCGGCGCTGAGGCTGGGCCAGCAAGTCGTGCCCCAGGGGCGACCCCAGAGGGCTTTGCGTCTGGCTGTACAGAATCGGCGCAAAGTCTTCTTGCTCACCGGCGGGCTCCATCTGGCCGCTGGCGTTCAATTGCAGGATGGTGAACCCCGCCACCCCCTGATCCCGCACCGCCTGTTCGAACGCCGGCCGCTGGGCACGACTCACCAGAGGCGCCCAGGCATAGGCCTGAGTGTGGCGCAGCAGAGGCTTGGCGTAACCATCGAAGTCCTGGCGGGTCACCAGGTCGGAATTGACAAAGAAACGCCGCAGACCGTCCAGGCGTTGCTCCTGGTCTTGAAAGCGCTCTTCGATACGGCTGTAGCGTTCACTGGCGAGCAATTGGAAGCGCTGGCGCAGTTGCTGTTTGTTCGAGTTGTAAGTGGACCAGGCCAGCAGCCCGGTGAGAATGCCGCCCGCAAGCAACACCAGCACAGCCACTAGCCAGGCAGAGACTTCTTCACTAATGAAACCCAGGATCTTCGGGCGTACCACATGCAACGGCATAAGTAGAACTCATCACGCCAGCGAGTTTGGGTGTCATCCGGACTTGGTGTGAGTTATAGCTATTAGCCACTAATTTGACCAGCGCTAAACAGCCCCCAAAGCCCGAAAAAACGGGCGTCGGGGACTTATCCGGCCATCAGCGGGCGCTGATTTTCCAAGCACGGTGAATTTTGCTGTTACGGGCAAAATCCGGGTCGATGGTTTTCGCCGTGATCTCCTCGACCTGATAGCGCGCGGCGAGGTTCTCGTCCAACTGGAACTTGCGGAAGTTGTTGGAGAAGTAGAGCACGCCACCCGGCGCCAGACGGGCCATGGCCAGGTCCAGCAACTGCACCTGGTCACGCTGCACGTCGAACACCCCTTCCATGCGCTTGGAGTTGGAGAAGGTCGGCGGGTCGATGAAGATCAGGTCGAACTCGTCACGGCAACTGTCCAGCCAGGCCATCACATCACCCTGCTCCAGACGGTTCTTGTCGGAGAAACCGTTGAGGGAGAAGTTGCGTCGCGCCCAGTCCAGGTAGGTTTTCGACAAGTCGACGCTGGTCGTGCTGCGGGCTCCACCCTTGGCCGCGTGCACACTGGCGGTGGCGGTGTAGCAGAACAGGTTGAGGAAACGCTTGCCAGCAGCCTCTTTCTGGATGCGCATGCGCATCGGCCGATGGTCGAGGAACAGCCCGGTGTCCAGGTAGTCGGTCAGGTTCACCAGCAGCTTGACCCCGCCTTCGCGAACTTCGGTGAACTGGCCCTGGGCGCTCTGGCGCTCGTATTGCTTGGTGCCGCTCTGGCGCTCGCGACGCTTGATCACCACCCGGCTCTTATCCACGTTCAGTGCCTGGGGAATCGCTGCCAGGGCATCGAACAGACGCGCCTGGGCCTTCTCCGGGTCCACCGACTTGGGCGCCGCGTATTCCTGGACGTGCACCCAATCTTGGTACAGGTCGATGGCCAGGGAGTATTCCGGCATGTCCGCGTCATAGACCCGATAGCACTCGACACCTTCGCGCTTGGCCCATTTGCCCAGCAGCTTGAGGTTCTTTTGCAGGCGGTTGGCAAACATCTGCCCGCCCTCGCTCAGACGGGCCTGCTCGACCACCGGCGCCGGCGCAGGAGCCGGCTTGATCGGGTTGCCATTCTTGTTGTACTGGCGCACCGGCGGCTCGTCTGCAGCGGCCTGGGCCTGCTCGCGTTCCACCTGGCGCTGCTCGGCGGTGCGTCGCTCACCGGTGACGAACTGGTCCGGCAGCACCTTGATCAGCAGCAGCTTGCACGGCAAGGCGCCGTTCCAGAACGAGTACTGCTTGTGGCTGCGAATGCCCATGCGCTTGCCCAGGTCCGGGGCGCCGGTGAACACCGCCGCTTCCCAGTTCAGGCAGGCCTGACGCAGGCGCTCGCCGAGGTTCTGGTAGAGGTACAGCAGGCTGGCTTCGTCACCCAGACGCTCGCCGTAGGGCGGGTTGCAGATCACCAGGCCCTTCTGGTTCTGGTCCGGACGCGGTTCAAAAGTCCCCACTTCGCCCTGGTAGATCTTGATCCAGTCGCTCAAGCCCGCGCGCTCGACGTTGTTGCGACCCGGCTGGATCAATCGTGGATCGGCCTCGTAGCCGCGAATCCACAGCGGTGGCTTGGCCAGTCCGGCCTGGGCCCGAGCCTGTGCTTCATCGTGCAGCTTGCGCCACAACGCCGGCACATGGCCGAGCCAGGCGGTAAAGCCCCACTGCTCACGCTTGAGGTTGGGAGCGATGTCCGCGGCAATCATCGCCGCTTCCACCAGGAAGGTGCCGACACCGCACATCGGGTCGGCCAGGGCCCCGCCGTCTGCGGCGATGCGCGGCCAGCCGGAACGGATCAGGATCGCGGCCGCCAGGTTTTCCTTGAGCGGCGCGGCGCCTTGCTGCAGGCGATAGCCGCGCTGGTGCAGGCTGTGGCCGGACAGGTCCAGGGACAGGATGGCTTCGCCGCGATCCAGGCGCAGGTGGATGCGCAGGTCCGGATTGAGCTTGTCCACCGAAGGACGCTCGCCGGTGGGTGTGCGCAGTTTGTCGACAATGGCGTCCTTGACCTTCAGGGCACCAAAGTGGGTGTTGTCGATGCCCGAACCGTGGCCGCTGAACTCCACCGCCAGGGTGCCATCGGCCAGCATGTGGTCCTGCCAGTCGACGTCGAGCACGCCGTGGTAGAGGTCCTCGGCGTCCTTCATTGGAAAGCGCTTGAGGACAAGCAGCACCCGGTTGGCCAGGCGCGACCACAGACACAGCCGATAGGCCGTCTCCATGTCGGCCATGCCGCGCACGGCAGAGGTGTGCTCACGTGCTTGCTCAAGGCCAAGCCCGACGGCTTCCTCGATCAGCAGGCCTTCAAGGCCTTTGGGGCAGGTGAGGAAGAGTTCGTAACGATCCGACATGGGAGTACCAGGGCCTTTAGCAATAAGTGAACGGACAACGCATCGCCCGTTCGGTTTTCAATCAAGCGCTTTTCTTCAAGAGCGCTCGTGTGGCACGAAACTGTGCCGTCCCACCCCGGCAGACAGGCTTTCTTGCAGGGCAAAAAAGCTTAGAGGCCGGGACAGATAAAAAAGTCAGGGCAACAAAATGACATAAGTCGACCCTTCGTCGAATAGTAGTTGAGTGCAACCGTTCGACATTCTCACTAAAGCATTAACCTCATCATCTAGTGAGAGGCTGATCACAGCGGGCTTTGCCTGGCAAACAAGCTAAAAAACCCGTCCCGGCTTATGGCCTGGACAGCATTATCGTTACGTCCTTATGACAAAACGATCATTCACTTGCTGTGACCTATTGGTTAGAACTCAACACAGGTTGACGCCGCAATGGCGTCAACATCAAGGCTCGCCACGCCGGCAGCGAGCACCAACGGCAGAGACAATCTGCCCGACCTCAGAAGAAGGTCGACGGGACATAAGACAGTCAACAAGTGAGGGAAACACCCTATGAGAAGACTAAAGCGTGATCCGTTGGAAAGAGCATTTTTACGCGGATATCAGTATGGCGTTAATGGCAAGTCCCGTGAGCTTTGCCCATTTACTCTACCGTCGGTACGCCAAGCCTGGATTAACGGCTGGCGAGAAGGACGCGGCGACAACTGGGACGGTATGACTGGCACTGCGGGCATCCACAGACTCAACGAACTTCGCGCTGTCGGCTGATCAGGGCACATTCCGACACCTACAACTTGAATAGATGACGACTTAACCACGCACGCCCCATCCGGGCGGCGGGCTTCGGCCCAGGGGCTCCTTCGAGGAGCCCTTTTTTATGGCCGCGCTGGCGCCCGTTCTTATCGGCCCATGGCCGCGATGGCATCCACCGACTCGCGAATCAACGCCGGCCCCTTATAGATGAAGCCCGAATACAGCTGCACCAGGCTGGCGCCCGCGGCGATCTTCTCAGCCGCGTGCTTGCCTTCCGTGATGCCGCCCACGGCAATGATCGGCAAGCGACCGGCCAGTTCAGCGGCCAGGACCTTGACAGTGTGGGTGCTCTTGTCGCGCACCGGCGCGCCGGACAAGCCGCCTGCCTCATCGCCGTGCTCCATACCTTCGACGCCTTCGCGACTCAAGGTGGTGTTGGTGGCGATCACCGCGTCCATGCCGGTTTCCAGCAAGGCCCGAGCCACTTCAACGGTTTCCTCATCGCTCATGTCCGGCGCGATCTTGATCGCCAGGGGCACGCGTTTGCCATGAATGCTCGCCAGCTCCTGCTGACGCTGGCTCAGAGCCGACAGCAGCTGCTTGAGGGACTCGCCAAACTGCAGGCTGCGCAAGCCCGGGGTATTGGGCGAGCTGACATTGACCGTGACATAACTGGCATGGGCATAGACCTTGTCCAGGCAGATCAGGTAGTCGTCCACCGCCCGCTCCACCGGGGTGTCGAAGTTCTTGCCGATATTGATCCCCAGCACGCCCTTGTATTGGGAGGCGGCCACACGCGCCAGCAGATTATCGACCCCCAGGTTGTTGAAGCCCATGCGGTTGATGATGGCTTCGGCCTGAGGCAGGCGGAAGATCCGCGGCTTGGGGTTGCCCGGCTGCGGACGCGGAGTTACGGTGCCGATCTCGACAAAGCCGAAGCCCAGTTGAGCGAAGCCATCGATGGCGGCGCCGTTCTTGTCCAGACCGGCAGCCAGGCCCACCGGGTTCGGAAACTCCAGGCCCATGACCTGCACCGGCAACTGCGCCGGCGCCTTGCACAACAGACCGTTAAGGCCCAAACGCCCGCCCGCACCGATCAGGTCCAGGGACAGATCGTGGGAGGTTTCCGGGGAGAGTTTGAACAACAGCTGGCGGGCCAGGGTATACATGGGCGGGATGAACTCGGTTGGCGGCGAAATAAGGCGCCGATTATAGCCGCGCCCAGGGCTTGCAGGCGAGGCGCAGAATGAAATCCCCGACAATGGCATATGCCTTGCACCCACTTGCTCATCAGACCTGGGCCAATGGCGGCCCAGGTTCAAGGACAACGGCGTCGTCACCCACACAGGCTTTGCCTGGCCAGTGGGTACGACGCTTTTTTATGCAAGGTGCCAAGCCATGACTGAACACCCCAACTGCGCACTGGCCTGGGTCAACGGCAGCGATGCCCCGGAAAAGTCCGCCATCAACCTGGGCTTCATGGCCCTGACCGATTGCGCCTCGGTGGTGGTCGCCGCCACCCAGGGCTTTGCCCAGCCCTACGGCCTGACCCTGAACCTCAAGCGCCAGAGTTCCTGGGCCGGGCTGCGGGACAAGCTGGTGACTGGTGAACTGGACGCTGCCCACAGCCTGTACGGCCTGATCTACGCCGTGCACCTGGGCATCGGCGGGACCCATCCCTGCGACATGGCGGTGCTCATGGGCCTGAACCAGAATGGCCAAAGCATCAACCTGTCCCGGGAACTGCAAGCCCTCAAAGTGACCAGCCCTGAAGCATTGGACCACCATGTGCACCAAAGCCGGGCACGACTGACCTTCGCCCAGACCTTCCCCACCGGGACTCACGCCATGTGGTTGTACTACTGGCTGGCCAGCCAGGGCATCCACCCGCTGCGGGACGTCGACAGCGTGGTGGTGCCGCCGCCGCAGATGGTGGCTCACCTGCAGGCCGGGCGCATCGACGGGTTCTGCGTCGGCGAACCCTGGAGCGCCAGTGCAGTGCAGCAGGATCAGGGCTTCACCCTGGCCACCAGCCAGGCAATCTGGCCGGACCACCCGGAAAAAGTCCTCGGCTGCACCCGCGCCTTCGTCGAGCAATACCCCAACACCGCCCGGGTCCTGGTCATGACGATCCTCGAGGCCAGCCGCTTTATCGAACAAAGTCCGGAAAACCGCCGCAGCACCGCCCAGTTGCTGAGCGCCGCCGATTACCTGAATGCACCGCTGGACTGCATCAAGCCGCGGTTGCTGGGGGCTTACGCCGACGGCCTGGGCAATCGCTGGCAGGACCCCCACGCGCTGCGCTTTCACCACCATGGCGCCGTCAACCTGCCCTACCTATCCGACGGCATGTGGTTCATGACCCAGTTCCGGCGCTGGGGCCTGCTGCGGGAAGACCCGGACTACCTGGGCGTCGCTCGCCACGTGCAGCAGCTTGAACTCTATCGCGAAGCCGCCAGCGCGCTGGGCATCACCACCTCGGGCCCGGACATGCGCAGCAGCCAGTTGATCGATGGCAAGGTGTGGGACGGCTCTGAGCCTGCCGCCTATGCCCGCAGCTTCCGCCTGCATGCCCTCAACGACAGCCCTGCCCTTGCCGCCCAGCGCTGACCGGAGTCCGCGAACATGCTGCGTATCCTGCTGATCAACGACACCGCAAAAAAAGTCGGAAGGCTCAAGGCCGCCCTCAGCGAAGCCGGCTTCGAGGTGATTGACGAATCCGGCCTGACCATCGACCTGCCGGGCCGCGTCGAAACGGTGCGCCCGGACGTGATCCTGATCGATACCGAGTCACCCAGCCGTGATGTGATGGAGCAAGTGGTGCTGGTCAGCCGCGATCAACCCCGGCCCATCGTGATGTTCACCGATGAACACGATCCGGGGGTGATGCGCCAGGCGATCAAGTCCGGGGTCAGCGCCTACATCGTCGAGGGCATCCAGGTCCAGCGCCTGCAACCGATCCTCGACGTGGCCATGGCGCGCTTTGAAAGCGACCAGGCCCTGCGCGCGCAACTCCAGGCCCGGGACCAGCAACTGGCCGAGCGCAAGCGCATCGAGCTGGCCAAGGGCCTGTTGATGAAGATGAAGGACTGCGACGAAGAACAGGCCTACACCCTGATGCGCCGTCAGGCCATGGGCAAGCAGCAGAAGCTGATCCAGGTCGCGGAACAGATCATCGCCATGCAGGAACTGCTGGGCTGACCTGCGCCCCGGAGGAGCCGGCTTGCCGGCGAATAGGCCTCTGAACCTTGTGCCAGTCTTGAGGGCGCCTTCGCTGGCAAGCCAGCTCCTACAGCGAGCCTGCCCATGCCAGCCAACATGGCCGCCGGTTGGCTCGGCTCTTGCTATCAAATCCGCAACGGTAACCAACGGCGGTTGCCCCACCTACGACAAAGACGTCGCGCACCCTGCTCGCCACAACGAGCCGGGTGCCGACGTTTTTTCGTTTTGGCCCCACTGACCGGGGTCGGTGGCGCGGCCGTGGCGGCGCTCCACCTGCAAGCTCATGACGACTCCAACGACTCTTATCAGCTGAGGTGCGCGATGAATTCAAGCTTCTGGAAATCCGGCCACACCCCGACCCTGTTCGCAGCCTTTCTGTATTTCGACCTGAGCTTCATGGTCTGGTACCTGCTGGGCCCCCTGGCGGTGCAGATTGCTGCCGACCTGCACCTGAGCCCCCAGCAACGCGGGCTGATGGTGGCCACACCGATCCTCGCCGGCGCAGTGCTGCGCTTCATCATGGGCCTGCTGGCCGATCGCCTGTCGCCCAAGACCGCCGGCCTGATCGGCCAGGTGATTGTCATCGGCGCGCTGTTCGGCGCCTGGAAGCTGGGCATCCACAGCTATGAGCAAGCCTTGCTACTGGGGGTATTCCTCGGCATGGCCGGCGCCTCCTTCGCTGTGGCCCTGCCCCTGGCCTCCCAATGGTATCCGCCGCAACACCAGGGCAAGGCCATGGGCATCGCCGGTGCCGGCAACTCCGGCACGGTGTTCGCCGCGCTGCTTGCTCCGGTGCTGGCAGCGGCTTTCGGCTGGAGCAATGTCTTCGGCTTCGCCCTGATCCCGCTGCTCCTGACACTGGTGCTGTTCGCCTGGCTGGCGAAGAACGCCCCCGAGCGGCCACGGGCCAAATCCATGGGCGACTACTTCAAGGCCCTGGGGGACCGCGACAGCTGGTGGTTCATGTTCTTCTACAGCGTGACCTTTGGCGGTTTCATCGGCCTGGCCAGCGCCCTGCCCGGCTATTTCAACGACCAGTACGGCCTGAGCCCGGTGACTGCCGGCTACTACACCGCCGCCTGTGTCTTCGGCGGCAGCCTGATGCGCCCTCTGGGCGGCGCCCTGGCGGACCGTTTCGGCGGTATCCGCACTTTGCTGGCGATGTACAGCGTGGCGGTGGTCTGCATCGCCGCCGTGGGATTCAACCTGCCCAGTTCCTACGCTGCCCTGGCCCTGTTCGTCTGCACCATGCTGGGCCTCGGCGCCGGCAATGGCGCGGTGTTCCAGCTGGTACCGCAACGCTTTCGTCGGGAAATCGGGGTCATGACCGGGCTGATCGGCATGGCCGGCGGCATCGGCGGTTTCGCCCTGGCGGCAGGCATGGGCGCGATCAAGCAGAGCACCGGCAGCTATCAACTGGCACTGTGGCTGTTCGCCAGTCTCGGGGTCCTGGCCTGGTTCGGCCTGCACGGGGTCAAGCGCCGCTGGAGAACCACCTGGGGCTCCGCCGCCGTGACTGCGGCACGGGTCTGAGCGCGCCATGGGCCTGCAACTGAGCCATGCCGAGGCCAGCGCCACCGGACCGCGGGCGGAAAATCAGGACGCCTTGCGCCGGGTCACCCCGGCGCCGGATCTGGCGGCGAGCAAGGGCCTGCTGTTCGCCATCGCCGATGGCGTCAGTCAGTGTGCCGACGGCGGCCTGGCAGCGCGTTCGAGCCTGCAGGCCCTGGCCCTGGATTACTACGCCACCCCGGAAACCTGGGCCGTGGCCCAGGCCCTGGAACGCCTGCTGAGCGCCCAGAACCGCTGGCTCCAGGCCAACGGCGGCGGCCAGCCCCTGCTCACCACCCTCAGCGCCCTGGTACTGCGGGGCCGGCGCTTTACCCTGGCCCATGTCGGCGACTGCCGGGTCTACCGTTGGCACCAACAGCAGTTGCAACGCATCAGCGAGGACCATGTCTGGGACCAGCCGGGCATGCAGCATGTGCTCAAGCGCGCCCTGGGCCTGGACCAGCATCTGGTACTGGACTTCCTCGATGGCGAACTGCGCCAGGGCGAAAGCTTCCTGATGCTCAGCGACGGGGTCTGGGCCACCCTGGGCGACAGCGCCATCGCCGCCATTCTGCGGGACCAGCCCGACCTGGACAGCGCGACACAGACCCTGGTCAAAGCAGCGCACCTGGCCGGTAGTCAGGACAATGCCAGCGCGCTGCTGGTGCGGGTCGACGCGCTTGGCGAAAGCAGCCTCGGCGATGCCCTGCTGCACTTGCAACAATGGCCCCTGCCGCCGTTGCTGAAACCCGGGCAACGCTTCGAAGGCTGGCAGGTGGAGAACCTGGTCAGCCAGAGCCAGCAATCGCTGCTATACCGCGTGCGTGATGAACAGCACCAGGCCTGGCTGCTGAAAACCCTGCCGGCAGCCCTGCACAACGACCTGGCGGCCTGCCAGGGGCTGCTGTCCGAGGAATGGCTGCTGCGCCGCGTTGCCGGGCGGTATTTCCCCCAGGTGCACGGTGGCACTGCGCGCCAGCACCTGTATTACCTGATGCGCGAATACCCCGGTCGCACCCTGCAACAGCTGTTTCGCTACAACGGCCCCCTGCCCCTGGACCAGTGGCAGTCCCTGGCCGAGCGCCTGCTGCGGGCCATTGGCCTGCTGCACCGCCGGCAGATTCTGCACCGCGACATCAAGCCGGACAACCTGCTGCTGGGAGACGATGGCGAACTGCGGATTCTGGATTTCGGCCTGGCCTACTGCCCGGGCTTGTCGGCGGACCTGGCGCACCTGCTGCCCGGCACCCCGAGCTATATCGCCCCGGAAGCCTTCGCCGGCGAACCTCCCAGCCCGCAACAGGATCTCTATGCGGTGGGTGTCAGCCTGTATTACCTGCTGACCGGGCACTACCCCCATGGCGAGATCGAAGCCTTCCAGCGCCCGCGCTTCACCGCTGCTGTTCCCCCCAGCCGCTACCGCCCGGATCTGCCGCAATGGCTGGAGCAAAGCCTGGAACGCGGGGTCTGTGCCGACCCGGCCCAGCGCTATGAAACCGCCGAAGAATGGCTGTTGGTGCTGGAACAGGGTGAACGCCGCAGCCTGAGCCTGCGGCCGCGCCCCCTGCTGGAACGGGAGCCGCTGAAGGTCTGGCGCGGCCTGGCCCTGCTCGCCCTGCTAGTCAACCTGATATTGCTGCTGGCACTGCTGCATCGCTGAAGCCAACAGGTGGCGAGCACAGCCGTTCAATCTCCCGATAACCTCCAGCCACTTCAGCGCCACCTACGCCTCCTGCGGAGCCGTTCGCAGCCTGCGGCAGCGGCTACAACCCCCTTCGGCATTGGCAACAGGTGTAGCCGCTGTCGAGCCATAGCGAGGCTGCGAAACGCTCCGCAGGACCTTGCTTGGCGATCCCCCCAGGCCATTCATCGCCCCCAGCAGCCGCCGCAAAGAGCCGAAAGAGGGCGTGACGCCTCGATTCGGTGCAACAGCCGAACTCGGCCAGGGCAGAATTTTCACCGGAGCCCCATAAAACCGCGCCCTCGGCAACTTGGCACAAGCGCTGCATGAGAGCGGACAACAGACATAAAGCCCGGCCTTCAACGACGAAGGCAGGCTTCCCGAGAGAACGGGATCGGACAAAGGCGTCCTCGTCAGGCCACTGACGGGACGCCTTTTTTGTTTGCGCGCAGTTTTTCGAGCCAGGCCGCACTGAACCTGCCTGAGCTCCGGAGAAGCCCATGAAAAGACTCAAACTGGTAATGATCGGCAACGGCATGGCCGGGGTCCGCACCCTGGAAGAGTTGCTCAAACTGAGCGACGAGCTGTACGACATCACCGTGTTCGGTGCCGAACCCCACACCAACTACAACCGCATCCTGCTCTCGCCGGTGCTGGCCGGTGAACAGACGTTCGAGGACATCGTCCTCAACGACCTGGACTGGTACCTGAACCACAACATCAAGCTGCTGCTCAATCGCAAAGTGGTGGAAATCGACCGGATCAAGCGCCGGGTGATCGCCGAGGACGGCAGCGAAGCCGAGTACGACCGCCTGCTGATCGCCACCGGCTCCACCCCCTTTATCCTGCCGATTCCCGGCAAGGACCTGCAGGGGGTGATCGGCTATCGCGACATTGCCGACACCCAGGCGATGATCGACACGGCCAAGACCCACACGCATGCGGTGGTGATCGGCGGCGGCCTGCTGGGCCTGGAAGCCGCCAACGGCCTCAAGCTGCGGGGCATGGACGTGACCGTGGTGCATATCGGCGAATGGCTGCTGGAACGGCAGCTGGACCAGACCAGCGGCCAGTTGCTGCAAGGCGCCCTGGAAAGCCGTGGCCTGAAGTTTCGCCTGTGCGAACAGACCCAGGCCCTGATCGATGCCGGCAATGGCCGGGTCGGCTCGGTGCAGTTCAAGAATGGCGAGATCATCCCCGCCGACCTGGTGGTGATGGCCGCCGGCATCCGCCCCAACACCGAGCTGGCGGAACGGGCCGGCCTGCACTGCAACCGTGGGATTCTGGTCAACGACACCCTGCAAACCTTCGACCCGCGTATCTACGCCATTGGTGAGTGCGCCAGTCACCGCGGTATCGCCTACGGCCTGGTGGCGCCGCTGTTCGAACAGGCCAAGGTCTGCGCCAATCACCTGGCCCAACTGGGCTTTGCCCGCTACCAAGGCTCAGTGACCTCGACCAAGTTGAAGGTCACGGGCATCGATCTGTTTTCCGCCGGGGATTTCATGGGCGGCGACGGCACCGAGACCATCACCCTCTCCGACCCCATTGGCGGGGTGTACAAGAAGCTGGTGATCAAGGACGACATACTGGTGGGCGCCTGCCTGTACGGCGATACGGCGGACGGCGGCTGGTACTTCCGGCAGATCCGCGAACAGCACGGCATTGGCGAAATCCGCGATCACTTGATGTTCGGCGAGCAGGCCCTCGGGGATGTCGGCCACCAGGGCCAGGACAAGGCCATGAGCATGGCCGACAGCGCCGAAGTCTGCGGCTGCAACGGCGTGTGCAAGGGCACCATCGTCAAGGCCATCCAGGAACAGGGGCTGTTCAGCGTCGACGAGGTCAAGAAGCACACCAAGGCCGCCAGTTCCTGCGGCTCCTGTGCCGGACTGGTGGAGCAGATCCTGATCAACACCGTGGGCGGCGCGGCGGACGTCAAACCAAAAAGCGAAAAAGCCATCTGCGCCTGCAGCGACCTGAACCACGGGCAGATCCGCCAGGCCATTCGCGACCAGCATCTGCTGACCGTCGCCGGCACCATGAGCTACCTCAACTGGCGTACCCCCAACGGTTGCGCCACTTGCCGCCCGGCGCTGAACTACTACCTGATCTCCACCTGGCCGGGAGAAGCCAAGGACGATCCGCAATCGCGGCTGATCAACGAGCGGGCCCACGCCAATATCCAGAAGGATGGGACCTACTCGGTGGTGCCGCGGATGTGGGGGGGCGTGACCAATCCGTCCGAGCTGCGACGCATCGCCGATGTCGCCGACAAGTACCAGGTGCCCATGGTCAAGGTCACCGGCGGCCAGCGCATCGACCTGCTGGGCATCCGCAAGGAAGACTTGCCCGGAGTCTGGAAAGACCTGGACATGCCGTCCGGCCACGCCTATGGCAAATCCATCCGCACCGTGAAGACCTGTGTCGGCAGCGAGTTCTGCCGTTTCGGCACGCAGAACTCCACCCAGCTGGGAATCGAACTGGAACACGACCTGTTCAACATGTGGTCGCCGCACAAGGTCAAGCTGGCGGTCTCCGGTTGCCCGCGCAACTGCTCGGAAGCGGGGATCAAGGACGTAGGCATCATCGGCGTCGATTCGGGCTGGGAGATGTACATCGGCGGCAACGGCGGGATCAAGACCGAGGTGGCAGAGTTTTTCGTCAAGCTCAAGACTGCCGAAGAAGTCCGCGAATACAACGGCGCCTTCCTCCAGCTGTACCGCGAAGAGGCCTTCTACCTCGAACGCACGGTGCACTACCTGCAACGGGTCGGCCTGGAGCACGTGAAAAAGGCCCTGCTGGAAGACCCGCAACGGCGCAAGGCGCTGAACGAGCGCCTGCAGTTCTCCCTGTCCTTCGAGCAAGACCCGTGGCAGCAGCGCCTGGCCGAGCCGCAGCTGAAAAAAGAGTACGAGTCGATCCCCGTGAAACAACTGGAGGTGCCGGCATGAACTGGCTGGATATCTGCGCCCTGGAAGAGATCAATGCCCTGGGCTCGCGCATCATCAAGGGCCCCAAGGGCGATATCGCGATTTTTCGTACCAGCGACGATCAGGTCTTTGCCCTCGACGATCGTTGTCCGCACAAGGGCGGCCCCCTGTCCCAGGGATTGATCTACGGCAAGCGCGTGGCCTGCCCGCTGCACAACTGGCAGATCGACCTGGAATCCGGCGAAGCCCAGGCCCCGGACACCGGCTGCGCCCATCACCATCCGGCGCGGGTGGCAAGTGGCCGGGTGCAGTTGGCCCTGCGGGATGCCGGCTGATGACGCCGCAGAGCACGGCCTCGACCTGTTGCTACTGCGGGGTCGGCTGCGGTGTGCTGATCGAGCATGACGGCCGGCAGATCCTCGGGGTCAGCGGCGATCCGGCGCACCCGGCCAACTTCGGCAAGCTGTGCAGCAAGGGCGCCAGCCTGCATTTGACCGGCGACCGCAACGCCCGCGCCCTGTACCCGGAACTGCGCCTGGGCAAGGACCTGGCTCGCAGCCGCTGCGACTGGGACAGCGCCCTGGAGCATGCCGCCGGGGTGTTCGCCCAGACCATCGCCGAGCATGGCCCGGACAGCGTGGCGTTCTATGTCTCCGGGCAACTGCTGACCGAGGACTACTACGCCTTCAACAAGCTGGCCCGGGCCCTGGTGGGCACCAACAATATCGACAGCAATTCCCGGCTGTGCATGTCCTCGGCGGTGGTGGGCTACAAGCGCAGCCTGGGGGCCGATGCGCCGCCTTGCAGTTATGAGGACCTGGAGCACAGCGATTGCGTGGTGATCGTCGGCAGTAACATGGCCTACGCCCATCCCGTGCTGTTTCGGCGCCTGGAACACGCGAAAAGCCAGCGTCCGGACATGAAAGTCATCGTCATCGACCCGCGTCGTACTGACACCTGCGATCTGGCCGACCTGCATCTGGCGATCCTCCCCGGCACCGATGTCGCACTGTTCCACGGGATTCTCCACCTGTTGCTGTGGGAGGACTGGGTCAATCGTGACTTCATCCGCGAACACACCGAGGGCCTGGCCGAGCTGAAGGTGCTGGTCCGCGACTACCCCCCGGCGATGGTGGCGCAACTCTGTGGTATCAGCCTTGAGCAACTGCAGCTGTGCGCCCAATGGATAGGGACGGCGCCCAGTTTCCTGTCGTTGTGGTGCATGGGCTTGAATCAGTCCAGCGCCGGCAGCGCAAAAAACAGTGCGCTGATCAATCTGCACCTGGCCACCGGGCAAATCGGCCGAAAGGGTGCGGGGCCCTTCTCCCTCACCGGTCAGCCCAATGCCATGGGCGGGCGCGAAACCGGCAGTCTGAGCAACCTGCTCCCCGGGCACCGGGAAGCTGCCGATCCCCAACATCGCGCTGAGGTCGCCGCTTATTGGGGGGTGGAACAGGTGCCAGCCAGCCCCGGACTGACCGCTATCGAGTTGTTTGAACAGCTGCAAAGCGGTCGCATCAAGGCCTTGTGGATCGCCTGTACCAACCCGGCGCAGTCGCTGCCGGACCAGAACGCGGTGCGTGCGGCCCTGCAGCACTGCCCGTTCGTGGTCCTGCAAGAAGCCTTCGCCACCACGGAAACCGCGGCCTTTGCCGACCTGCTGCTACCTGCCGCCAGTTGGGGCGAGAAGGAAGGCACGGTGACCAACTCGGAACGGCGGGTTTCTCATGTGCGTCAGGCGGTAATCGCACCCGGTGAGGCACGGCCTGATTGGGCCATTACCGTGGATTTCGCCCAACGTCTGGAGCGACGCCTGCGGCCCGGGCTGCCGAGCCTGTTCGACTTCGACTCCCCAGCCCAGCTGTTCGATGAGTACAAAGGCCTGACCCAGGACCGCGATCTGGACCTGTCCGGCCTCAGTCACCAGTTGATCGACCGTCTCGGCCCACAGCAGTGGCCCTTCCCCAGCGGCGCGACACAGGGCACGCCGCGCTTGTATGGGGATGGGCGTTTTCCCACCGCCACTGGCCGTGCGCACTTTGTCTGCGACCCTTACCTGCCCGCCAAGGAACAGCGCGATGCCCGCTTTCCCCTGACCCTGATCACCGGTCGG
The DNA here is from genome assembly GCF_003363755.1 of Pseudomonas protegens. Taxonomy (GTDB): domain Bacteria; phylum Pseudomonadota; class Gammaproteobacteria; order Pseudomonadales; family Pseudomonadaceae; genus Aquipseudomonas; species Aquipseudomonas danubii. The sequence goes on along the minus strand of NZ_CP031396.1, from coordinate 5,594,128 downwards.
CTGCGGGACCAATGGCACGGCATGAGCCGCACCGGCACCGCGGCGCAGCTGTTCGGCCATGTCAGCGAAGCACTGCTGAGCCTGCATCCGGATGAACTGCGGCGCCAGCGGCTACGGGAGGGAGATCTGGTCAACCTGAAAAGCCGCCGTGGCAGTGTGATCGTCGCCGTCAGCAGCGATGACAGCGTGCGTCCCGGCCAGGCCTTTGTGCCGATGCACTGGGGGGATCGCTTCCTCAAGGGCGGGATCAACGTCGTCACTCAGCCGGCCTTTGACCCTCTGTCCAAACAGCCGGAACTCAAACACAGCGGCGTGCGCCTGGAGCCGGTGCAACTGCCATGGCAATTGTTTGCCCTGATCGAAGGCGACGTGCAGGCGCACTTCAGGGCTCTGCGCCCCCTGTGCGAAGCCTTTGCCTATGTCAGCCTGAGCCTGACCGGTCGCGAACGTCCGGCCCTGGTGATTCGGGCCGCTCACCAGGAAGCACCGCCGCCGGCATTGCTCAAGCTCATCGATCAGCACTTGGGGCTCGAAACTGGGCCGGTGCTGGCCTATGACGATCCGCGTCGGGCCATCGGCAAGCGGGTGCGCATCGAACAAGGGCGGATCACCGCGATTCGCCTGGCCGGCGAAACCCTGGCCCAGCACTGGCTGCAGGAACTGTGGCTCGAGGGGCGCGCCGATGAGCAACTACGACGCTGGTTGCTGGCACCGATGAGCAGTCCGCCGGGGGCCAGCGGCCTGGGCGGGGAACGGGAGCGGACCCTGTGTAACTGCAAGAACGTCAGCTACCGGGCGGTCTGTGCCGGTATCGCTGAAGGCCTGAATCTCGACCAACTGAAACAACAACTGGGTTGCGGTAGCCAATGTGGCTCCTGCGTGCCGGAGATCAAGCGCCTGCTGGCGGCTCCGGTGCAACCTGTCGCCGCCATCCCTGTGTGAGGAAAACGTATGAGCGCAAAAGTCTGGCTGGTAGGTGCAGGGCCTGGAGACCCCGAGCTGTTGACCCTCAGGGCCGTACGCGCCCTTGGCGAAGCCGATGTGGTGTTGATCGATGATCTGGTGAACAGCGCGGTGCTGGACCATTGCCCCACAGCGCGGGTCATCCCGGTGGGCAAGCGCGGTGGCTGTCGCTCCACGCCCCAGGCCTTCATTCATCGCCTGATGCTGCGCTATGCCCGGCAAGGGCGCTGCGTGGTGCGCCTCAAGGGTGGCGATCCATGCATTTTCGGGCGAGGTGGCGAGGAAGCTCAGTGGCTGAAGGAGCGTGGGATCGAGGTGGAGTTGGTCAATGGCATCACCGCGGGGCTGGCGGGTGCAACGCGTTGTGATATTCCCCTGACCCTGCGAGGCGTGGCTCGGGGCGTGACCCTGGTGACCGCCCACACTCAAGATGACAGCAGCCTGAACTGGCAGGCTCTGGCTCAAAGCGGTACGACCCTGGTGATCTACATGGGGGTGGCGAAGCTGGCGGAGATTGCCGGGCACTTGCGTGACGGCGGTCTGGCAGCCGATACGCCGGTGGCGATGATTGAAAATGCCTCGCTGCCTGAACAGCGGGAATGCCGCAGCGATCTGGCGGGGATGGAGCGCGATGCCCTGCGCTTCGAGTTGAAGAGCCCGGCGATCCTGGTGATCGGTGCAGTGGCGGCCACTGAGTCCGCTGTCCAAGCCTCTGCGTGCCAAGCCTGAGCGCGCCTCTGGGCCAGGTAAATCGCAGACAAAGAAAAACCCGGCCTAGGCCGGGTTTTTCCAAGCTACAAGGCTAATTACTTAGCTTGAGCTTCAACCGATGCTTCTACGCGACGGTTAACTGCGCGACCAGCTTCAGTTGCGTTGTCGGCAACTGGGCGGGACTCACCGTAACCAACGGATTGAACGCGGTTAGCGCCAACGCCGTACTGGTTGACCAGAACTTGTTTAACGGCGTTTGCACGACGCTCAGACAGCTTCTGGTTGTAAGCGTCAGGACCGACGGAGTCAGTGTGACCTTCAACAACGGTGGTGGTCTGTGGGTACTGATTCATGAAATCAGCCAGGTTCTTGATGTCAGCGTAGCTGTTAGGCTTAACGACCGACTTGTCGAAGTCGAACTTAACGTCCAGCTCAACACGAACAACTTCAGCAACTGGAGCTTCTGGAGCTGGCTCAGGAGCTGGAGCTGGAGCAACTGGAGCTGGAGCGACTTTGCCGCCGCTGCCACCGAAGTTCACACCCAGGCCGATAGTAGGAGCGTAGTCCCACTTGCCGTTGTCCAGCTTGTAGTCAGCTTCAACGCCGGCACGGGCGAACAGGTTGTCGGTGAAGTAGTACTTAACACCAGCGCCTGCAGTCAGGAAAGTCGACTGGTCGCGGCCGCTGTGACCGTCAGCGATCACGTTGGTCATGCTCTTGTGAGCAACACCGCCGGAAACGTATGGACGCAGAGCGTCACCCACGGTACCAAAGTGGTACTGAGCGTTCAGGCCGAAGTTGTCGCCTTTGATTTTCTGGTTACCAGTACCGTCGTTAGAACGGGTGTGGTTGGTCTTGTCGTAGGTGGCGTTCAACGACAGATCGTCGGTCAGGAAGTAACCGATCGATGCGCCTGGGTTGAAGCCGTCTTCAACGTGATTAACGCTGTCGTTGTACTGTTTTTTGTAAAACAGTTCACCCTCGACCGCGCCTTGGCCTTGCGCCAGAACGCCGAACGAAGTCACGGCAACAATAGAACCAATGGCAATGCCCAAGGTGTTTTTCAGTTTCATCCGTTAAATCCCCATCTGGTGATTGTAAAGCAGTCCCACATACCGGGGGACAACTCGGCGGTAAGTCTATCAGAACTCACCTAGACGTAAGAGATATTTGCGCCGAACTAAGTTTCAGCAATGCCTGCAAATTTCTCACGCAATTTATCAAGAGCACGTTTGTAACGCATTTTTGTAGCACTCAAACCCATATGCATGATGTCTGCGATCTCCTGAAACTCCAGTTCTGCGACAAATCGTAGCACCAGAATCTCTCGATCAATCGGGTTCACATGCACTAGCCATCGGTCAAGTCCGCCCTTCTCCTCAGGTTTCGGCGCCTTCTCTTCAGAGGCCTCCTCGAGGGGGTCAAGACTTAAAGCGTCCATCAACCGACGCTTGCGCCGCTCCTTGCGATACTGCGTGATGCATTCGTTGTACGTGATGCTATATAGCCATGTCTTGAACTTCGATTTGCCCTCAAAGTTCTTAAGGCCATACAGCACCTTCAACATCACCTCCTGACAGACATCATCCGCATCACGATCGTTCCCTAGATAACGCGCACAAACATTAAATAGGGTCCGCTGATAGCGTCGCATCAACTCTTCATAGGCGCGTGTTACGTGAAACAGCTCCGTATGTGAGCGCGCAACCAACTCCTCATCAGAGAGCTCACGGGGGTCATAGCGCGTGGATAGCGATTGGGTTTTATTCAAAACGAGTCGTGCCGACAGTCAGGTCAATGTCCGCCGCAGCCCGATGAGGGCATTTTGCGGCGGCATACATTAGCAGGGTTTGCCGGGTTAGCGGCTACTTACATGCTGCTCCAGCAAGATCCGATTGGACAGAGAGACTAGCTCACCCTCCTCGGTCAGCAATGTAGTTTTAACCGTGCCGATCTCTTCGATCTGGCCTTCGACCTCACCAACACGTACTTGTTGCCCAACCTGGTACAACTCACGCACATAGATTCCCGCAAGAATCTGTCCGGCAATTTCCCGGCTTCCCAAACCCATCGCCAGCGCAACGGCCAGACCAACGGTAATCAATACGATCACGATCACATGGTTGAGCAGGTCGGTTTTGACCTCCAACTGACTGATCGCAACGGAAATACTGATGATGATCACCAGCCCCTGGGCAATCCGTCCCAGGCCACTGGCGTAATCGAGGCCTACACCTTCCGCCGCTCCGCGCACCAGACCGTTGGCCAATTGCGCCAGCAGAACCCCCACCAACAGCACCAGCGCAGCACCGAAAACCTTCGGCAAATACAGCGCAAGCATGTCGAGCGTAGCCGAAACTCGCTCAAGGCCAAGGGATTCAGCAGCAGAAACCAGAAAAATAAGCAGAACGAACCAATAGACGATCTTGCCGATCAAGGTCGAGATCGGTACTTGCAAGCCCGCGCGGGACAGCAATTTGGTCAAGCCGGTACCGCCCATCAGGCGGTCCAGGCCCAGCTTGGCCAGCAATTTCGACAACAGGGTATCCAGCAGCTTGGCCACCACGAAGCCCAGCAACAGCACCACCAGCGCGCCGAACAGGTTCGGAATGAAGTTCGCTACCTTGGTCCACAAGGCAGTCATCGCCGTGACGAGGCTCTGCGTCCAGAGATCAAGTTCCATATTCAATCAGCCTTATCAGCAGTGCGAGCAGAAGATTTACGACGGGAAACCGGCGCGATATGGGCCGATCCGTTATTCAAGGCGATCATCAGCGCCGGCAGCCAGCGGCCCAGCAGGCTGAACAGATCCCCCGCCCCAACCTGGCGGTTGGCGGTTTTCAGTACGCGGCCCAGGCAGGCATCGTCATCGCGGCTCGATGGCGAAGCTTTGAGCATGTCACGCAAAGACTGTTCAAACGGATCGTGCATACGCACCTCGGGTGATGTCTGGAAAAGACGCGATCAGATTTATTCGGGTCACATGACGCATCATCACACCCAGCGCAAACGGCGAAACAACCACCATTGTCCCAGGGCCACAGACACCAGCAGCAGGCAGGCAATGATGAATCCGTAAGGGCTGGCGGAGAACGGAATGCCGCCGACGTTGATCCCCAGAAGACCGGTGAGAAAACTCATGGGCAGGAAGATCCCGGTGATGATCCCGAAGCGATACATGGTTCGATTCATGCGTACGCTCAAGCGCCGGTCTTCGGCCTCCAGCACAAGCCCCACGCGCTCTCGAGTCAACTCCAGCTCTTCCAGGTAACGGGTAAGGCTGTTGTGCAGTTCATTCCAATAATCACCATCATCGACGGCGAACCAGGGCAGTTTTATCCGACTCAGTTGGGAGAAAATATCCCGCTGCGGCGCCAGGAAACGCTTCAGTCCGGCAGCCCGGCGACGGATCTGCAAAATACTCCCATGCTCCGGGGTATACCGTTCGTCGGCATCTAGCTTTTCTTCCTCAGCATCGACCACTTCAGAGAGATCGCTGACCAGATCCTGCACTTTATGGGTCAGGTATTCGGCCATATAGAGGAGGAGCTCGGCGGCGGTTTTCGGCCCCTTGCCCTCGGCCAGTTGCACCAACAGCTCATCGGTGGCCCGCAAAGGCCGCAAGCGCAGAGAAATCACCCGCTGCGCGGACGCAAAGATGCGCACCGAGACCATGTCTTCAGGCTCGGCTCCCGGATTGAGATTGATGCCCCGCAGAAACAGCAGCAGTTCCGACTCCGGCAAGGCCAGCAAGCGCGGCCGGGTATTTTCCTCCAGCAGCAGATCACAGCTGAATTCGCTCAAGCCGCTGGAGCGGCGCAACCAGGTCTGGGTTTGTGGATGACTGCGATCCCAATGCAGCCACAGGCTTTCATGGGCCTGTAGCTGCAGATCGTCAAGCTCAGTCCGGGCTATCGAACGCGCACCACCTTCACCATCCAGCACCAGGGCATGCACCAGCCCCCATTGCGCGTTTTCTTCCTCGAACATCCTCATCCCTTGTCAGGCCAACTACTTATTCAGGCATTTTCAGCGGGCTCGGCGACACGATCACGCCGTTGTTATCGGCGTAGACATACTGGCCCGGACGGAAAGTCACACCGGCAAAGGTCACTGCCACATTGAGATCACCAATGCCACGCTTGTCGGTCTTCATCGGGTGGCTGGCCAGGGCCTGGACACCGAGGTCAGTCTGCGCGATGACATCCACATCGCGGATGCAACCGTAGATCACCAGACCTTCCCAGCCATTTTTCGCCGCCTTCTCGGCCAGCAGGTCGCCCAGCAGCGCGCGACGCAGGGAACCACCGCCATCAACCACCAGTACCTTGCCGTGCCCCTTGAGTTCGACTTGCTCCTTGACCAGCGAATTGTCTTCGAAGCACTTGATGGTGACGATTTCCCCACCAAAGGAATCGCGACCACCAAAGTTGCTGAACATGGGCTCAACCACCTGTACCAGGTCCGGGTAGGCGTCGCACAGGTCGGGAGTGAGGTAATGGTTCATCGAGAAACTCCTGTAGCAGAAAGAACACGATCGAAGGTATCGGCAAATTCCAGGGCTGCCTTGGAAATACGAGCTCAAGCGGCAGATGTTTAACCCACAGTGCCTGAGAAGCTGATCGGCCTGTAGCGTATTTTGCAGCCGTCTCACTGGAACGGAAAGTCGACTCAAAAACTGAATGTGACCAAAACAGCACAATGCGTCATATCTTAGCCGCAAGCGTTATCGAGCGAAATGCCCTTCTCAGAGCCTTCGCATCAGACCGCAGCCACCTGCTCGGGCGCTGAAACCAGCAACGGCGTGTGCTGATCCTTGAGCCAGCGCTCCACTAACGGCCAGACCTCAGTCTGCGCCGGCTTGCTCACCAACATCTCGACATGACCGAAATTGCTACTGAACCCTAGCTCACGACCCAGGCAGACAAATTGTTTCTGCTCGCTGGCCAACTGATCGAACAACTTGCGACAGGCCCAGGTCGGGTCCTGGTGATCCCCGGTTGCGCTGACCGCCAGCACCGGCACTGAAACCTCCGCTAGCCCTGCCCACCAATCCTTATCAGCATCGCCAAAACGACCGAACAGGCCATGCCAGCGCATGCTTTCCAAGGCCAGGCCAATGGGCTCGTCTTCCGGACCGCGCTTGAGCCGGGAACCGGAGAGTTGGGCAAAACGCTTGATGACCAGGCGCCCGCCCCACTCCACCATAGGAATTTTCAGCGGCCAGTAGGTGCGACTGACCTGGGTGCCAAAAAACGCCGCCGAAGCCACCCCCGCATCCCCCAGATACTGCCCGCCCAAAGCCGCCGCCAGGGTGGTACCCCCCAGGGAATGGCCAATCCAGTGGGGTATTTGCGCACTTTGCTCACGAACGAAGGCAGCAATCGCCGGCAGATCGTAACGCGCGTAGTCAGCCACCCGATTCTTGCGGTAATCGGCATTGCGTCGCGACAGACCGTGACCGCGCATCTCGGGAATCCACACATCAAAGCCCGCTCGGGCCAGATAGGCCCCGAGGCCAATGCCCTTGGGCGAGTACCAGAAACGCCGGTTGGAAAAACTGCCGTGAAGCAAGACCACAGGCACACCCCGGGCCTCGGGCTCATCGGCCAGCCCCAGGCGGGTCACCGCCAGCTCTACGGAGCTGTCCGGACTGTTGCCGGGTTTCAAGCGATAGACATCTTCGCTGAGGTCGCCTCGACGCTCGGCACTGATCAAGGCGACGGGAAATAGATTGCTGCTGCTTTGCATATTCTTCTTGCACAAAAAAGGGCGGCATCCAGAAGAAGCACGCCCTGCTTGAATCTTCAAGAGCCGGCCAGCCTCACGAGCGACCGGCTCTTCGTTCACCGATTACGCCGCGCCCTGGCCTTCAGCCAGGAAGAACCAGGTTTCCAGCACCGAGTCCGGGTTCAACGAAACGCTTTCAATGCCCTGCTCCATCAGCCACTTGGCCAGATCCGGATGGTCCGAAGGCCCCTGGCCGCAAATGCCGATGTACTTGCCAGCCTTGTTACAGGCGGCAATGGCATTGGCCAGCAGTTTCTTGACCGCAGGATTACGCTCGTCGAACAGGTGGGCGATGATCCCGGAGTCGCGGTCCAGGCCCAGGGTCAGCTGGGTCAGGTCGTTGGAACCGATGGAGAAACCATCGAAGTACTCGAGGAACTCGTCAGCCAGGATGGCGTTGGATGGCAGTTCGCACATCATGATCACGCGCAGGCCGTTTTCGCCACGCTTGAGGCCGTTTTCAGCCAGCAGATCAACCACTTGGCTGGCTTCGCCCAAGGTACGCACGAACGGCACCATGATTTCGACGTTGGTCAGGCCCATCTCGTTGCGCACGCGTTTCAGCGCGCGGCACTCGAGCTCGAAGCAGTCACGGAAGGATTCGCTGATGTAACGCGAAGCACCGCGGAAGCCCAGCATCGGGTTTTCTTCTTCCGGCTCGTAGAGCTTGCCGCCGATCAGGTTCGCGTACTCGTTGGACTTGAAGTCCGACAGACGCACGATGACCTTCTTCGGCGTGAACGCTGCCGCCAGGGTGCTGATACCCTCGACCAGCTTGTCGACATAGAAGTCCACCGGATCGTGGTAACCGGCGATGCGCTTGTCGACGCTGTCCTTGATCTCCTGCGGCAGCCCGGCGTAATTCAACAGCGCCTTGGGGTGCACGCCGATCATGCGGTTGATGATGAATTCCAGGCGAGCCAGGCCCACGCCGGCATTGGGCAGTTGGGCGAAGTCGAAGGCGCGATCCGGGTTACCGACGTTCATCATGATCTTGAACGGCAGCTCCGGCATGGCATCCACAGAGTTCTTCTTGATGTCGAAGCCCAGTTCGCCTTCGAAGATGAAACCGGTGTCGCCCTCGGCGCAGGAAACGGTCACGCCCTGGCCGTCTTTCAGCAGCTCGGTGGCGTTGCCGCAACCGACCACCGCAGGAATACCCAGCTCGCGAGCGATGATCGCCGCGTGGCAGGTACGGCCGCCACGGTTGGTGACAATGGCGCTGGCGCGCTTCATCACCGGCTCCCAGTCCGGGTCGGTCATGTCGGAGACCAGCACGTCGCCCGGCTGGACCTTGTCCATCTCGGAAACGTCCTTGATGATCCGCACCTTGCCAGCGCCGATGCGCTGGCCGATGGCACGACCTTCCACCAGCACGGTGCCGGTTTCCTTGAGCAGGTAGCGCTCCATGACATTGGCCTGGGTGCGGCTCTTCACGGTTTCCGGACGGGCCTGGACGATGTACAGCTTGCCGTCGTCGCCGTCCTTGGCCCATTCGATGTCCATCGGGCACTGGTAGTGCTTCTCGATGATCATCGCCTGCTTGGCCAGCTCGCTGACTTCCGCATCGGTCAGGCAGAAACGCGCGCGATCGGCCGCGTCCACGTCGACGGTCTTCACCGAACGCCCGGCCTTGGCTTCATCGCCGTAAATCATCTTGATCGCCTTGCTGCCCAGGTTGCGGCGCAGAATGGCCGGACGACCGGCTGCAAGGGTGTTCTTGTGGACGTAGAACTCGTCCGGATTGACCGCACCCTGAACCACGGTTTCACCCAGGCCGTAGGCGCCGGTAATGAATACCACGTCACGGAAGCCCGACTCGGTGTCGAGGGTGAACATCACGCCGGCGGTGCCGGTTTCCGAACGGACCATGCGCTGCACACCCGCAGACAAGGCCACCAGCTTGTGGTCGAAACCCTGATGCACGCGATAGGAAATGGCGCGATCGTTGAACAGAGAAGCAAACACTTCCTTGGCCGCGCGAATCACGTTATCCACGCCACGGATGTTGAGGAAGGTTTCCTGCTGGCCGGCGAAGGAGGCGTCCGGCAAGTCTTCAGCGGTAGCCGAGGAACGTACGGCTACGGCGATGTCCGGGTTGCCCGCCGACAAAGCGGCGAAAGCGGTGCGGATTTCGGTGTTCAGGCGCTCGGGAAACTCGGCTTCCATGATCCATTGACGGATCTGCGCGCCGGTCTTGGCCAGGGCATTCACGTCATCGACATCCAGCGCATCGAGGGCGGCATGGATCTGGTCGTTCAGACCGCTCAACTCAAGAAAATCACGATAAGCCTGAGCTGTCGTGGCGAAGCCACCAGGGACCGATACGCCCGCACCTGCGAGGTTGCTGATCATCTCGCCCAGGGATGCGTTCTTGCCCCCCACATGCTCAACATCGTGTTTGCCGAGCTTATCGAGGGAAACTACGTACTCTACCAAGGTGATCTCTCCACTAACTGTGTTGGAAAAGCTCAGAAGCCGGCTGCTCTTTGGAGCGTTTGCCCGCTATATGGCCTGGACCTGGAAAATAAGTGAGAATGCGGGCCATTCCCGGCCGACAAATCGCGCCTATCATATCCAAGAATCGTCACTAGCTTAAGGCCCAAGCCGCAAATGAAACGATCTGCTTTCTTTATCTCCGACGGTACCGGCATCACAGCGGAAACCCTCGGCCAGAGCCTGTTGGCGCAGTTCGAAAACGTTACCTTCAGCAAATTCACGCGGCCGTATATCGACAGCATGGAAAAAGCGCGGGCCATGGTACAACAAATCAATATAGCCGCCGAAAAAGACGGCTATCGGCCGATTATCTTCGACACCATCGTCAATCAGGACATTCGTGAGATCCTCGCCACCTCCAATGGTTTCATGATCGACATCTTCTCGACCTTCCTCGCTCCCCTGGAACAGGAACTCAGCGAGCACTCCTCCTACTCCGTCGGCAAGTCCCATTCCATTGGCCACAACTCCAACTACATGGAACGGATCGAGGCGGTGAACTTCGCCCTGGACAACGACGACGGTGCCCGCACTCACTATTACGACAAGGCCGACCTGATCCTGGTGGGCGTGTCGCGCTGCGGCAAGACCCCGACCTGCCTGTACATGGCCATGCAATTCGGCATCCGTGCGGCCAACTACCCGCTGACCGAAGAAGACATGGAGCGCCTGCAACTGCCCAACGCCTTGCGCGCCCACAAGCACAAGCTGTTCGGCCTGACCATCGACCCGGACCGGCTCACCGCGATCCGCAACGAGCGTAAGCCCAACAGTCGCTATTCCAGCTACGCCCAGTGCGAGTTCGAAGTGCGTGAAGTGGAAAATCTGTTCCGCCGCGAAAACATTCCCCACATCAACTCCACGCATTTCTCGGTGGAGGAGATCTCGGCCAAGATCCTCGTGGAAAAAGGCGTGGAACGGCGCTTCAAGTAAGCATCGACGCCACTTCAGCCGATCCGATGTGGCAAGGACGCACCCTTGCCACATCCACACCGCCTTCAGCGTCTCACCACCCCGGCAATCCAGGCTCCTGGCTTAACGCCGCAGCCAGCGCAGCAAAGCCCTCAGTCAGTTTCCGATCATCGGCCGTGGTATTGCAGACACTGGCACGAATGAACTGCGGCACCCCTGCCTGGCCTACGGCAAAGGCCTCGGCCGTGGCCACCAGATAGTGCTGCTGCTTCAGATGCGCTTCGATCTCCGAGGCCCGCCAGGGCTCGGGAACCTGAATCCAGAAATGCGGGCATGCCTGCGGACTGCGCCACTCCAACCCTTGCAGCAAACCCGCCACCAGCCCCTTGCGGCGAGTGATCTCGGCCATTTGCTGCTGACGCAGGCGTTCGGCAATACCGTCGTCGATCCACCCGGCAGCCAGCTCCAGGACCAACGGCGTGGCCATCCAGCAGGTTGCCCGCAGCGCTGCGGCCAATCGTCCCACCAGTGGCGGCGGCCCGCACAGGAAACCGACCCGCAACCCAGCCGCCACAGCCTTGCTCAGGCTGCTGATCAAGACCGTGCGCTCCGGGGCAAAATGCGCCAACGGCGCCGGGCGCCGATCCATCAGCACGGCATGGGTTTCGTCTTCAAGAATCAACAGATTGTGTCGCCGACAGACCTCGGCAATGGCCTCCCGCCGCGTCGGGGACTGCACCGCCGTGCTGGGATTCTGCAAGGTCGGCGTGCAATACAGGGCCGCCAGCCGGTGATGCCGGCACGCCTCCTCCAGCGCCTCGGGCAACAGCCCCTGCTCATCCATGGACAGCCCCAGCAGCTTGATCCCCAGCATCCGTGCAGTGCTGATCAGACCCGGATAGGTCAGGTGTTCGGTAGCCAGGGTATCCCCGGCCTTGAGCAGCGCCAGCAAGGCGACATGCAAGCCGTGCTGAGCCCCGTTGACGCAAATGACCTGCTGGGGATCAACCTGCAATCCCTCTTGGCTCAGCCAGCGGGCGCCGGCCTCGCGATAGCGCGCCAGCCCGGCTTCCGGACTGTAGCGAGCCACCTCCAGCAACCCCTGAGGATCGTCAGCCAAAGCCCGCAGACTCTGGGCGATGAAACGGCTCTCCGGCCCGGGGATATGGGTGTTGCGGCTCATGTCGAACAGCTCGGGCGACTCCGCACCCACATGACGAAAGCCGGTGTCGCGCTGACGCTGCAGACCGTCCTGACGCACGTACGTACCATCACCGACCCGCGCCACCACCTGCCCCAGGCGCTCCAGTTCGGCATAGGCACGGCTGATGGTGCCGATGGTCACGCCCAGTTGATCGGCCAGCAGCCGGTGGGGAGAGAGTTTGCTACCGGGCGCCAGCAGGCCTTGCTCGATGCCCTGGTCCAGGGCCTCTGCCAGCCGCTTGTACTTGGGCCCCGAGCCTTCCTGCAACGCGGAACGCAACATTGACACCATGTCAATACTTACTTTGACAGCCATCATTTACCCCAATAACGTGCTTTACAGGTTCAATCACCGGAAATGACTCGCCAAATATAGGGGTCAATTGCCAATCACGAAAGGAATGTCAGTGTGAACACCCTCACGGCAGCACCTAACACGCCTGTGTCATCGCGCCAGTGGCTCGCCACGCTGGTGACCTGCACCCTGTTCCTGATTGTCTGCCTGAGCTGGGGCACCACCTGGCTGGGCATCAAGATTGCCGTGGAGAGCGTGCCGCCGCTGACCGCCGCCGGGCTGCGCTTTCTGATCGCCTTCCCGCTGTTCGCCTGCTTTGCCTGGCTGCGCCGCGAACCACTGATGTTTCCCAAAGGCAGCCGCGGTTTCTTGCTGTTCGTCACCCTGTGCTACTTCAGCCTGCCCTACACCTTGCTCAACTACGGCGAGGTCCACGTCTCCTCGGGCCTGACCGCGCTGCTGTTCAGCTGCATGCCGGTGTTCATCCTGATTTTTTCCGCCTTGCTGTTGCGCGAGAAGATTCATCTGGCACAACTGCTGGGCATCGCTGTCGGCTTCGCCAGCCTGTTCCAGATCATCCACGGCCAGGGCCTGCTCAGCGATCACAACGAACTGTCGGGGGTACTGGCGATTCTCGGCGCGGCGCTGCTGCATGCACTGTGCTACGTGGTCACCAAGAAACACGGCAGCGCCATCAGTGTCATCACCTACAACACCTTGCCAATCGGCATCGCCGGTTTACTGCTGTGCCTGACGGGGCTGGGGATTGAGCAACCGGACTTTGCCGCCATCAGCCCGCGTTCCTGGGGCGCCTTGCTGTATCTGGGGCTGGCCGCTTCGGTGGGCGGGTTCATTGTCTACTTCTTCCTGCTCAAGCGACTGAACCCGGTGATCCTGTCCTTCGTGTTCATCATTTTCCCGGTGTTCGCGGTGATCATCGGCGCCTGGTACGAAGGACAGAGCCTGTCCCGGGACTTGCTGCTGTACTCCGCCACCCTGCTCGGCGGCTTTGCCATCACCAAATTGCCATTGGATAAATGGCTGTCCAGAACACCTGCCCAAGACTAAAGGAACTCAGTAGCGGCGAGTTTGCTCACCAACCCCATCGGAACGCCGGGTCCGCCCGGCGAACCGGTGTCATCACTGACATTCATCGCGAGCAAGCTCGTCCCTACAAAGGGAGAAGGTTGCCTCAGATCACCAGCAGATCGACGAACCTATGCACCGGTGTTGCCTCCAGGCGTGCCGGGTCCTTGCACAGTTGGAAAATCTGCGTCGAACGCTGGGCGGTGAAGCGCGTGGCCAGATTGGCCTTGAACTTGTCCTCCAGCAATGGAATGCCTTCGGCGCGGCGACGACGGTGACCGATGGGATATTCCACCGCCACCTGCTCGGTACTGGAGCCGTCCTTGAAGAACACCTGCACGGCATTGGCGATGGAGCGCTTGTCGGCCTCCAGGTATTCCCGGGTGTAACGCGGGTCTTCGACGATCTCCATCTTGCCCCGCAACTGATCAATGATCGGATGCGCAGCGTGGAAATCATCTTCGTAGTGCTCGGCCACCAAGGTGCCGAACGCCAGGGGCACGGCGGTCATGTATTGCAGGCAATGATCACGATCGGCGGCATTGGCCAAGGGGCCGACCTTGGAAATGATGCGGATCGCCGATTCATGGGTGGTGATGACGATCCGGTCGATCTCGGGCAAGCGATTGCGCACCAGGGGATGCAGAGTCACCGCCGCTTCACAGGCAGTCTGCGCGTGGAACTCCGCTGGGAAGCTGATCTTGAACAGTACGTTTTCCATCACGTAACTGGCGTACTTCTGCGGCAGGCTGAAACAGCGCTGCGCCTCGGGCTTCAACGCCAGGTCCTTGTTGGTATGACTGAACAGCACGTCATAGAAGCCCCATTGCGGCGCCGTCAGGACACCGGGAATCCCCATCTCGCCACGCAGGGCGATGTCCGCCAGACGCACCCCACGGCTTGAAGCATCGCCCGCCGCCCAGGATTTGCGCGAACCGGCATTGGGGGCATGACGATAGGTCCGCAGCGCCTGGCCGTCGACAAAGGCATGGGACAGCGCCGCCAGCAACTGCTCGCGGTTGGCACCCATCAGCTTGGCGCAGACCGCTGTGGAGGCGACCTTTACCAACAGCACATGATCGAGACCGACCCGGTTGAAGGAGTTTTCCAGGGCCATCACCCCCTGGATCTCATGGGCCATGACCATCGCTCGCAACACATCGCCCATGGTCAACGGCGCTTCACCATTGGCCACACGCTTTTGCGAGAGATGGTCGGCCACCGCGAGAATGCCGCCTAGGTTGTCCGAGGGATGCCCCCATTCGGCCGCCAGCCAGGTGTCGTTGTAATCCAGCCAACGCACGATGCAGCCGATGTCCCAGGCCGCCTTCACCGGGTCCAGGCGATAGCTGGTGCCGGGAACCCGGGCACCGAAGGGCACCACCGTGCCTTCGACGATCGGTCCCAGGTGCTTGGTGCATTCAGGGAAACGCAGGGCCAGCAAGCCGCAGCCCAAGGTATCCATCAGGCAATTGCGGGCGGTATCGAGGGCTTCCCGGGAGTCGATGACGTAGTTCAGGACATAGTCGGCAATGTCCTGCAAAACCGGGTCGTAATCGGGACGGTTGTTCAGGTCAACGTTGGCGCTCATGAGTGCTTCACTCCTGTTGCAAGGTTGTGGGTAGCGGTGATTCCTCAGGTACAGGTCAATAACGGCATCGCAGGTCTGCGCCTGCTCAGCGATTCAATAACAACGTCACGACTGGCGGTGGTGGCGAGGGAGCAAGCCCACCGCCACGCCAGCGTGGCTCTGCTTAGAAACTGTCGCCAGGCACTCGCACCCAGCCTTCCATCAGTACTCGGGCGCTGCGGCTCATGATGGCCTTGACCACCGTCCAGTCACCGCCGCTTTGAGTGGCTTCGGCGCCGACGCGCAAGGTGCCCGAAGGGTGACCAAAACGCACCGCGCTGCGCGCACCGCCACCGGCCGCCAGATTGACCAGGGTCCCGGGAATCGCCGCCGCGGTGCCGATGGCCACCGCGGCGGTGCCCATCATCGCGTGATGCAGCTTGCCCATGGACATGGCCCGCACCAGCAGCTCGACGTCACCGGCCTTGATCGCCTTGCCGCTGGAAGCCTGGTAATCCGCCGGCGGCGCCACAAAGGCCACTTTCGGCGTGTGCTGGCGCTGGGCGGCTTGGTCCAGGTGCTGAATCAGGCCCATGCGCAGGGCGCCGTGGGCGCGGATGGTCTCGAACATCGCCAGGGCCTTGGGGTCGCCATTGATGTCGCCCTGCAGCTCGGTGCCGCGATAACCGATGTCCGCCGCGTTGACGAAGATCGTCGGAATCCCGGCATTGATCAAAGTCGCCTTGAAGGTGCCGACACCGGGGACTTCCAAGTCGTCCACCAGGTTGCCGGTGGGGAACATCGAACCACCGGCGCCCTCTTCCTCGGCCGCCGGATCGAGGAATTCCAACTGCACTTCGGCCGCCGGGAAGGTCACGCCGTCGAGCTCGAAATCACCGGTTTCCTGAACCTCGCCGTTGGTGATCGGCACGTGGGCGATGATGCTCTTGCCGATATTGGCCTGCCAGATGCGCACCACCGCCACGCCGTTCTGCGGAATGCGCGCCGGGTCCACCAGGCCGCTGCTGATGGCGAAGGAGCCCACCGCCGCCGAGAGGTTGCCGCAGTTGCCGCTCCAGTCGACGAAGGCCTTGTCGATGGCCACCTGGCCGAACAGGTAGTCGACGTCGTGATCGGCCTTGATGCTCTTGGACAGGATCACCGTCTTGCTGGTGCTGGAGGTGGCACCGCCCATGCCGTCGATCTGCTTGTCATAGGGATCGGGGCTGCCGATCACCCGCAGCAGCAGGGCATCGCGGGCCGCGCCCGGCAACTGCGCGGCCTCGGGCAGGTCCTGCAGGTTGAAGAACACACCCTTGCTGGTGCCGCCACGCATGTAGGTGGCGGGAATCTTGATCTGCGCTACAAATGCCATGAATTTCAGGTCCCGATAATGACCGGGGGCGGTGCCTTGCGACCCGCCCCCGGTACGTTGCTTAGCTGGCTACGGCCGATTCCAGGAAGTCCTGGGCGAAGCGTTGCAGCACCCCACCCGCCTCGTAGATCGACACCTCTTCGGCGGTGTCGAGGCGGCAGGTGACCGGCACCTCCAACCGCTCGCCGTTGCGGCGGTTGATCACCAGGGTCAACTGCGCCCGTGGCGTGCGTTCGCCGATCACGTCGTAGGTTTCGGTGCCGTCGATGCCCAGGGTCTTGCGGTCGGTGCCCGCCAGGAACTCCAGGGGCAGCACCCCCATGCCCACCAGGTTGGTGCGGTGGATGCGCTCGAAGCCTTCGGCGACGATCGCCTCCACACCCGCCAGGCGCACGCCCTTGGCCGCCCAGTCGCGGGACGAGCCCTGGCCATAGTCAGCGCCGGCAATGATGATCAGCGGCTGCTTGCGCTGCATGTAGGTTTCGATGGCTTCCCACATCCGCGTCACTTTGCCTTCCGGCTCGATGCGCGCCAGGGAACCCTGCTTGACCTTGCCGTTTTCCTCGACCATTTCGTTGAACAGTTTCGGGTTGGCAAAGGTCGCGCGCTGAGCGGTCAGGTGGTCACCACGGTGGGTCGCGTAGGAGTTGAAGTCCTCTTCCGGCAGGCCCATTTTCGCCAGGTACTCACCCGCCGCGCTGTCGAGCATGATGGCGTTGGACGGCGACAGGTGGTCGGTGGTGATGTTGTCCGGCAGCACTGCCAGCGGGCGCATGCCCTTGAGGCTGCGCTCGCCGGCCAGGGCCCCTTCCCAATACGGCGGACGGCGAATGTAGGTGCTCTGCGGGCGCCAGTCGTACAGCGGCTCGACTTTCGGACCGGTGTCTTCGTGGATGGCGAACATCGGAATGTAGACCTTGCGGAACTGCTCCGGCTTCACCGCGGCCTTGACCACGGCGTCGATTTCTTCGTCGCTCGGCCAGATGTCCTTGAGGCGGATTTCCCGGCCGTTGGCGTCCAGGCCCAGCACGTCCTTCTCGATATCGAAGCGGATGGTGCCGGCAATCGCGTAGGCCACCACCAGCGGCGGCGAAGCCAGGAACGCCTGCTTGGCATAGGGGTGGATACGCCCGTCGAAGTTGCGGTTGCCCGACAGCACGGCGGTGGCGTACAGGTCGCGATCGATGATCTCTTTCTGGATCACCGGGTCCAGGGCGCCGGACATGCCGTTGCAAGTGGTGCAGGCAAAAGCCACCACGCCAAAGCCCAGCTGTTCCAGTTCATGGCCCAGGCCGGCTTCTTCCAGGTACATGGCCACGGTTTTCGAACCTGGAGCCAGGGACGACTTGACCCACGGCTTGCGGGTCAACCCCAGCTTGTTGGCGTTGCGCGCCAGCAGGCCGGCGGCGATCACGTTGCGCGGGTTGCTGGTGTTGGTGCAGCTGGTGATGGCGGCGATGATCACCGCGCCGTCGGGCATCTGCCCCGGCACTTCGGACCACTGCCCGGCAATGCCCTTGGCCGCCAGGTCGCGGGTGGCGACCCGGGCGTGGGGGTTGCTCGGCCCGGCCATGTTGCGCACCACCGACGACAGGTCGAACTGCAGGCCGCGCTCGTAACGCGCGCTCTTCAGGCTGTCGGCCCACAGGCCGGTGTGCTTGGCGTAGCTCTCCACCAGGCGCACTTGTTCGTCTTCACGACCGGTGAGCTTGAGGTAGTCGATGGTCTGCTGGTCGATGTAGAACATCGCTGCAGTGGCACCGTATTCCGGGGCCATGTTGGAGATGGTGGCGCGGTCGCCCAGGGTCAGGGCCGCGGCGCCTGCGCCGAAGAACTCCAGCCAGGCCCCGACCACTTTCTGCTTGCGCAGGAACTCGGTCAGCGCCAGCACCATGTCGGTGGCGGTGATCCCCGGTTGCAGCTTGCCGGTGAGCTCGACACCGATGATTTCCGGCAAGCGCATCCACGAAGCGCGACCGAGCATGACGTTCTCGGCTTCCAGGCCGCCGACGCCGATGGCGATCACACCCAGGGCGTCCACGTGGGGGGTGTGGCTGTCGGTGCCGACGCAGGTATCCGGGAAGGCCACGCCATCGCGCACCTGGATCACCGGGGACATTTTCTCCAGGTTGATCTGGTGCATGATGCCGTTGCCCGGCGGGATCACGTCGACGTTCTTGAAGGCTTTCTTGGTCCAGTTGATGAAGTGGAAACGGTCTTCGTTGCGCCGGTCTTCGATGGCGCGGTTCTTGTCGAAGGCGTCCGGGTCGAAACCGCCGCATTCCACGGCCAGGGAGTGGTCGACGATCAACTGGGTCGGCACCACCGGGTTGACCAGCGCTGGATCACCGCCCTGGTCGGCGATGGCGTCGCGCAGGCCGGCCAGGTCCACCAACGCAGTCTGGCCAAGGATGTCATGGCACACCACGCGGGCTGGGAACCAGGGAAAGTCCAGGTCGTCACGACGTTCGATCAACTGGCCCAGGGACGCCTTGAGGGTCGCCGGATCACAGCGACGCACCAGGTTCTCCGCCAGCACGCGGGAGGTATAGGGCAGGCTGTCGTAAGCGCCTGGCTGAAGCGCATCGACCGCCGCACGGGCGTCGAAGTAGTCCAGCTGGCTGCCGGGCAGCGTCTTGCGAAATTCAGTGTTCATGGTCAGGGGACTCGATCACGGTAGTTTCAAAGGGAGCGCCTGGCACCGTGTTGAATGGACATCTATCCCTTGTCGGAGCGAGCTTGCTCGCGATGACTGAATCAGATCCGACATTGCTGTCGGCTGATCCATCGCTATCGCGAGCAAGGTCGCTCCTACAGGTTTGTGGTTCATTCAAGCCACAGTGCCGGCGCCCTCCCGGTCAGCGGCGTTCGATTGGCACGAACTTGCGCTGTTCAACGCCGATGTACTCGGCGCTTGGACGGATGATGCGGTTGTTGCCACGCTGTTCGAACACATGAGCAGCCCAGCCGGTCAGGCGCGAACACACGAAGATCGGCGTGAACAACTTGGTGGGAATGCCCATGAAGTGGTACGCCGAGGCGTGGTAGAAGTCGGCGTTGGGGAAGAGTTTCTTCTGCTCCCACATGGTCTTGTCGATGGCTTCGGATACCGGGAACAGCACCTTGTCGCCCACTTCGTCGGCGAGCTTCTTCGACCAGCCCTTGATCACCTCGTTGCGCGGGTCGTTGTCTTTGTAGATCGCGTGACCAAAGCCCATGATCTTGTCCTTGCGCTCCAGCATCCGCAGCAACTCGGCAGTCGCCTCCTCGGGGCTCTGGAAGCGCTCGATCAGTTCCATGGCTGCCTCGTTGGCACCACCGTGCAGCGGGCCGCGCAGCGAACCGATGGCTGCAGTAATGCACGAGTACAAGTCCGACAGGGTCGAGGCGCAGACCCGGGCGGTGAAGGTGGAAGCGTTGAATTCGTGCTCGGCGTAAAGGATCAGCGAGACGTTCATCACCTTGACGTGCAAGTCGCTGGGCTTCTTGCCGTGCAACAAGTGCAGGAAGTGGCCACCGATGGTCTGCTCGTCGCTGACACAGCTGATGCGTACGCCTTCGTGGCTGAAGCGGTACCAGTAGCACATGATCGCCGGGAAGGCCGCCAGCAGGCGGTCGGTGACGTCATGCTGTTGGGAGAAGTCCTTCTCCGGCTCGATGTTGCCGAGGAACGAGCAACCGGTGCGCATCACGTCCATCGGATGGGCCTGGGCCGGAATCCGCTCCAGCACTTCCTTGAGCGCCTGAGGCAGGTCCCGCAGCTTGCTCAGCTTGGCGCTGTAGGCGGCCAACTGTTCCTGGGTCGGCAGATCGCCGTACAACAGCAGGTAGGCCACTTCCTCGAACTGCGCATCGGCCGCCAGTTCGCGCACGTCATAGCCGCGATAGGTCAACCCGGCACCGGCCTGGCCCACGGTGGACAGCGCGGTTTGCCCGGCCACCTGGCCGCGCAGACCTGCGCCACTCAATACTTTTGCTTCGGCCATTGCTCTCTCCAATCTTGAATTTGTTAGGGACTTGGCAACTTCATCAACGGTTTGTTCGTGGTTCGCGAATCAACCTTTCTTCTGCGCGAACAGCGCGTCGAGCTTCTGCTCGAAGCTGTGGTAGTCGATGCGCTCGTAGAGCTCCATGCGGGTCTGCATGGTGTCGATCACGTTCTGCTGGGTGCCGTCGCGACGGATCGCGGTGTAGACGTTTTCCGCCGCCTTGTTCATGGCGCGGAACGCCGACAGCGGGTACAGCACCAGGGAAACATCCACGGATTTCAGTTGTTCGGTGGTGTACAGCGGGGTCGCGCCGAATTCGGTGATGTTGGCCAGGATCGGCGCCTTCACCCGATCGGCGAAGATCTTGTACATCTCAAGCTCGGTGATGGCTTCCGGGAACACCATGTCGGCACCGGCCTCGATGCACGCCGCGGCGCGCTCAAGGGCCGACTCCAGGCCTTCCACCGCCAAAGCATCGGTACGCGCCATGATCACGAAACTGTCGTCGGTGCGAGCATCCACCGCAGCCTTGATGCGGTCGACCATTTCCTGCTGGGACACGATCTCTTTATTAGGACGGTGACCGCAGCGCTTGGCGCCGACCTGGTCCTCGATGTGGATCGCCGCCGCGCCGAACTTGATCATCGACTTGACAGTGCGGGCCACGTTGAAGGCCGAGGAGCCGAAGCCGGTGTCCACGTCCACCAGCAGCGGCAGGTCGCAGACGTCGGTGATGCGGCGCACGTCGGTGAGGACGTCGTCGAGGCCGGTGATGCCCAGGTCAGGCACGCCGAGGGAACCGGCGGCGACCCCGCCGCCAGACAGGTAGATCGCCTTGAAGCCGGCGCGCTTGGCCAGCAGGGCGTGGTTGGCGTTGATCGTGCCCACCACTTGCAATGGCTGTTCGCTGGCGACCGCATCGCGGAAACGCTGGCCTGGAGTGCTCTTGTTGGAACTCATGACTCACCTCGTGGAGTGGCTGTCTGATGGGCGCTGTCCTGGTAGTGACGCGCGATGTTGCGTTTCGAGGCGCCGATGTGGCGGCGCATCAGTAGCTCGGCCAGTTCGCCGTCGCGATCGGCAATGGCGTCGAGAATCCGGTGGTGTTCGGCAAAGGCCTGGTGCGGGCGGTTGGGGGTCGCGGAGAACTGGATGCGATACATGCGCACCAACTGATACAGCTCGCCACAGAGCATTTGCGTGAGGGTGCGGTTGCCCGCGCCCTGGATGATCCGGTAGTGGAAGTCGAAATCCCCTTCCTGCTGGTAGTAGCCGACCCCGGCCTGGAACGCCGCATCGCGCTCATGGGTATCGAGCACCCGGCGCAATTCGTCGATTTCCTCGCTGGTCATGCGCTCCGCCGCCAGGCGACAGGCCATGCCCTCCAGGGATTCGCGGATTTCGTAGAGTTCGATCAGCTCGGCGTGGCTCAGGGATACCACCCGGGCCCCGACATGAGGCACACGCACCAACAGGCGCTGGCCTTCCAGGCGGTGGATGGCTTCGCGCAGCGGGCCGCGACTGATGCCGTAGGTTCGGGCCAGCTCAGGCTCGGAGATCTTGCTGCCCGGGGCGATCTCGCCCTTGACGATGGCGGCCTGGATGCGCCGGAAGACGTTTTCGGACAGGGTCTCAGAATCGTCCTGTGTCGGCAGCGGATGTTCCAGTTGATCCAACATATTGTCGACACCTTTAAAATCAATGAGGCAAAAACTAGCCAATACCCCCAAAACAGTCAAAGGAAAAATTGAGATTGTCGACAATCGTCTAATAACCCTTTGCACCCAAACGAGACAAAAGGCCCGCCCCCGACGCTGGCGCCATAAAACCAGCATGCTAGAATGCTGCCCGCATTGGCCTGTCATCTTTTTATGACACGCATACGAGGGAGCTTGCGCAGCAATGCCGGTCGCCTTGAACTGAAGAACCCAAGCCCATCAGGATCTATGAGACTCAAGGCCCTTCCCCTACTCCTCTGTCTGCCTGCCCTGCCCGGTCTCAGTGCCGCCGCCGGCAAGACGGTCTACGGTTTGAACGAGTACGCGCATCTATCAGGTATCGACCTGGAAGTTGCTGCCAAGCTCGACACCGGCGCCAAGACTGCGTCCTTAAGTGCCCGCGACATCAAGCGCTTCAAGCGCAATGGCGAGTCCTGGGTGCGTTTCTACCTGGCCATCGACACCGCCCATTCCCACCCCATCGAACGGCCCCTGGCCCGGGTCAGCAAGATCAAGCGCCGCGCCGGCGACTATGATCCCGATGAGGACAAGAACTACACCGCGCGCCCGGTGATCGCTCTGGATGTCTGCATGGGCAGTGCCTTGCGCAGCATCGAAGTGAACCTGACCGACCGCAGCACTTTCCAATACCCGCTGCTGATTGGCTCCGAAGCGCTGAAACGCTTCGATGCGCTGGTCGACCCCAGTCTTAAATACGCTGCTGGCAAACCCGCCTGCGCCACCGACGCTCATACCGCAGAGTAATTCCAATGCGCTCTCTTACCCTTCATCTGAAAGTCCTGATCGCCATCCTGGTGGTGCTGGGCATTTCGATCACGGCCTATCAGATCTTCGTGCTCGGCATTCCGGTGACCGAAGACGCCACCGACGATCTGTGGAACATCGACGCCAAGGTCGAGTTCGTCGCCAACGGCAAGGACCCGATCAAGATCCAGATGTTCGTGCCGCCCCTGAGCCGCGACTACGTGAGCCTCAACGAGAGCTTCATTTCCAACAACTACGGGGTGGCGGTCAACCGCGTCGACGGCAACCGCAAGGTCACCTGGTCGGCACGCCGGGCCAAGGGCAACCAGACCCTGTACTACCGCCTGGTGCTGACCAAGCGCTACAGCGCCGAGAAGTCCAAGGTCAAGGGCCCGACCTTCCGCGACAGCATGGCCGTGGAAGGCGCGGAAAAGATCGCCGCCGAAGCCCTGCTGGCGCCAATCCGCCAGCACTCGGCGGACGTCGAGACCTTCATCAGCGAAGCCATCAAGCGCGTCAACAACGCCAATGACGACAACGCCAAGTTGCTGCTGGCCGGCGACCCCTCCAGCGCCAACAAGGCCAGGATCGTCGAGCTGCTGCTGTCCATCGCCCACGTGCCGATGGAGAAGGTCCACACCATCCGCCTGGTGGCCGATCAGCCGCAGACCCCGGAACTCTGGCTGCGCAGCTTCAACGGCACCGACTGGCTGTACTTCAACCCGGAAACCGGCGAACAGGGCATGCCCAGCGACCGCCTGCTGTGGTGGACCGGCGATGACAACCTGATCACCGTCGATGGCGGCAAGAAGGCCAACGTCACCTTCAGCCTCAACAACAGCGAAATGAACGCCATTCGCCTGGCCAAGCTGACCGACGAGAACACCGACGCCAACTTCCTCGAATACTCGCTGTACGGCCTGCCGCTGCAGACCCAGCAGACCTTCATGATCATGGTGATGATCCCCATCGGCGTGCTGGTGATCCTGGTGTTGCGCAACCTGATCGGCCTGCAGACCCTGGGCACCTTCACCCCGGTGCTGATCGCCCTGGCATTCCGCGAGACCCAGTTGGGCTTCGGTATCGTACTGTTCACGGTGATTACCGCCCTGGGCCTGTCCTTGCGCTCGTACCTGGAACACTTGAAGTTGCAGATGCTGCCGCGGCTGTCGGTGGTGCTGACCTTCGTCGTGGTGCTGATCGCCGCCATCAGCCTGTTCAGCCACAAGCTGGGCCTGGAGCGCGGGCTGTCGGTGGCGCTGTTCCCGATGGTGATCCTGACCATGACCATCGAACGCCTGTCCATCACCTGGGAAGAACGTGGCGGCGGCCACGCGATGAAAGTCGCCATTGGCACCCTGTTCGCCGCCTCCCTGGCGCACCTGATCATGAGCGTGCCGGAGCTGACGTACTTCGTCTTCACCTTCCCGGCAATGCTGCTGATCCTGGTGGGCTTCATGCTGGCGATGGGTCGCTACCGCGGCTACCGCCTGACGGAGCTCGTGCGTTTCAAAGCCTTCGTCAAGGCTGACTCCTGATGTTCGGCCTGTGGAAGACCTGGAAAGCCCTGGAAGCGCGGGGAATCATGGGCATCAACCGGCGTAATGCCGACTACGTGCTCAAGTACAACAAGCGCAGCCTGTACCCCATCGTCGATGACAAGATCATCACCAAGGAGCGGGCGATCAAGGCCGGCATCCATGTGCCGGAACTGTACGGGGTGATCTCCACCGAGAAGGAAATCGACAAGCTCGACGAGATCATCGGTGGGCGCAACGACTTCGTGATCAAGCCGGCGCAAGGCGCCGGTGGTGACGGCATCCTGGTGATCGCCGACCGCTTCGAAGGCCGCTATCGCACGGTGTCCGGGAAGATCATCAGCCATGAGGAGATTGAGCATCAGATCTCCAGCATCCTCACCGGCCTGTATTCCCTGGGCGGCCACCGCGACCGGGCACTGATCGAATACCGGGTGACCCCCGACCAGATCTTCAAGAGCATCAGCTACGAAGGCGTGCCGGACATCCGCATCATCGTGCTCATGGGCTACCCGGTGATGGCCATGCTGCGCCTGCCAACCCGCCAGTCCGGGGGCAAGGCCAACCTGCACCAGGGCGCCATTGGCGTCGGTGTCGATCTGGCCACCGGCCTGACTCTGCGCGGCACCTGGCTGAACAACATCATCACCAAGCACCCGGACACCACCAACGCCGTGGACGGCGTGCAACTGCCCTACTGGGACGGTTTCATGAAGCTGGCAGCCGGCTGCTACGAGCTCTGTGGCCTGGGTTACATCGGCGTGGACATGGTGCTGGACCAGGACAAGGGCCCGCTGATTCTCGAGCTCAACGCCCGGCCAGGGCTGAATATCCAGATCGCCAACGACTGCGGCCTGACCCAGCGTACCCACGCGATTGAAGCCCACCTTGAGCAACTCAAGGCCCGGGGCATCAAGGAAACCGTCGAAGAGCGAGTACGCTTCGCCCAGGAGCTGTTCGGCCACATTCCGCCGGTGGAAGGCTGATAACGGCTGCCGCGGGGTGCGAAGGCAATTTTCGCAGCCTGCGGCAGCGGCTACAGGTCGGTGAATGCGCCCTGAATCAGGCAATCGCCGACATACCCTCTAGGAGCAATTCCTGCACAGGCATACAATCGCCAACCGCGCTCCGATGGCTGATTTGCCCCGCATGTTGACCTGTTCCGTACACCCGCTTCCTTATCGCGCCAACCCCGCCGAGTATTTCGCGGCAATCGAACACGCCCCCGGTGCCGTGCTGCTGGACAGCGGCCGGCCCAGTGCCGAGCGCGGTCGCTATGACCTGCTCAGTGCCTGGCCACTGGCCGAGCTGACGGTGGCCGACGACGAACGTGGCGGCGACTTCCTCCAGCGTCTGCGGCACAACCTGCAGCAGCTGGGCCCGGCCGAGGTCCCGGCGCCCTATGAACTGCCCTTCGCCGGCGGCCTGATCGGCTACCTCAGCTACGACTTCGGTCGGCATCTGGAGCGCCTGCCGAGCCAGGCCCGGGATGACCTGCACCTGCCGGACGCGCGCTTTGGCCTGTATGGCTGGGCGCTGATCAATGACCACCAGACGGGTACCAGCCAACTGCTGTTCCACCCCAGCCTGGACGCCGCCGAACGCCAGCGCCTGATCCAGCTGTTCAACCAGCCACTGCCCGCGTCGCAGTCGGCATTCAAGCTGACCAGCGCCATGCAGCCTGATCTGAGCGCCGAGGATTACCGCCAGGCCTTCCAGCGCATCCAGCACTACATCCAGGCCGGCGACTGCTATCAGGTGAACTTCGCCCAGCGCTTTCGCGGCCAGTACCAGGGCGATCCCTGGGTCGCCTACTGCGCGTTGCGCGCGGCCTGTCCGACGCCCTTCTCCGGTTTTCAGCGCCTGCCGGACGGTGGCGCGGTGCTCAGCCTGTCGCCGGAGCGCTTCGTCCACGTCAGCCAGGGCCGGGTGGAAACCCGGCCGATCAAGGGCACTCGTCCCCGGGGTCGGGACGCTGCAGAAGACGCCGCCAACGCCGCCGAGCTGCTGGCCAGCCCCAAGGACCGCGCGGAAAACCTGATGATCGTCGACCTGCTGCGCAACGACCTGGGGCGCACTTGCCGCACCGGCTCGGTGCGCGTGCCGGAGCTGTTCAGCCTGGAAAGCTACCCCAACGTGCACCATCTGGTGAGCAGCGTGACCGGCGAGCTGGCGCACGACAAGGACGCCCTGGACCTGATCGCCGGCAGCTTCCCCGGTGGCTCGATCACCGGCGCGCCGAAGATCCGCTCGATGCAGATCATCGACGAACTGGAGCCCACGCGACGGGCGCTGTACTGCGGCTCGCTGCTGTACCTGGACGTGCGCGGGGAAATGGACAGCTCGATCGCCATCCGCAGCCTATTGGCCAAGGACGGGCAGATCTGTTGCTGGGGCGGTGGCGGAATCGTCGCGGATTCGGACTGGCAGGCGGAGTACCAGGAATCCATCACCAAGGTGCGGGTGCTGCTGGAAACGCTGCAGGGGCTCTGAACCCCTGTAGCCGCTGCCGCAGGCTGCGATCGACTGCGAAGCAGGCGCCGCTCTTGAGGCCTTGAAGCCCCTGCGGGGCTTGTCGCAGCCTGCGGCAGCGGCTACAGGTGCGGTTTACAGGCTCAAGGTGCGGTTGGAAGCCTTGATGAACTCCTGCTTCAGCTCGGCAAAACTGTGTACCGCGGGGAACTGCGGGAACTCGCGGATCACGTTGTCCGGGGCATGGAACAGGATGCCGGCATCGGCCTCGCCGAGCATGGTCGTGTCGTTGTAGGAATCCCCCGCCGCGATCACCCGGTAGTACAGGCTCTTGAAGGCCAGCACCGATTGACGCTTGGGGTCCTTCTGGCGCAGCTGATAACCGGTCACCCGACCAGCGTCATCGGTGATCAGGCGGTGACACAGCAAGGTCGGGAAACCCAGCTGGCGCATCAAGGGCTGGGAAAACTCATAGAAGGTGTCGGAGAGGATCACCACCTGGAAACGCTCGCGCAGCCAGTTGACGAACTCCACCGCGCCGTCCAGGGGCTTGAGGGTGGCGATCACTTCCTGGATGTCGGACAGCTTCAGGCCGTGCTCGTCGAGAATCCGCAGGCGCTGCTTCATCAATACGTCGTAGTCGGGAATATCCCGGGTGGTTGCCTTGAGGGATTCAATCCCGGTTTTTTCGGCAAAGGCGATCCAGATTTCCGGGACCAAGACACCTTCCAGATCGAGACAGGCAATTTCCACAAGACACTCCCATTGGTTCTGATTATTGAAGTTGAGCGAGCAAAAGGACTGCCGAACTCTAGCGATTCGCCTGCGCAGGCGCAACGCAGAGGAGCGCGCCAGGGCCGGGTGGATTTTGTTAAGATCGCCCCCCTATAGAGCGCACAGCGCCACCGACCTGTAGGAAACCGCCCTGATGACCCCATCGTTCGACGTCGCTGAACTCGCCGCGACCTATGCCAACAAATCCGCCCAGGACATTCTCAAGCTGGCCTTTGCCCAGTTCGGTGACGACCTGTGGATCTCCTTCAGCGGCGCCGAGGATGTGGTGCTGGTGGACATGGCCTGGAAGCTGAACAAGAACGTCAAGGTGTTCAGCCTGGACACCGGGCGCCTGCACCCGGAAACCTACCGCTTCATCGATCAGGTGCGCGAACACTACAAGATCGACATCGAACTGATCTCGCCGGACCACAGCAAGCTCGAACCCTTCGTCAAGGAAAAGGGCCTGTTCAGCTTCTACAAGGACGGCCACGGCGAATGCTGCGGCATCCGCAAGATCGAGCCACTGCGACGCAAACTGTCCACCGTCAGCGCCTGGGCCACCGGCCAGCGCCGCGACCAGAGCCCGGGCACCCGCAGCCAGGTGACGGTGCTGGAGATCGACAGCGCCTTCTCCACCCCCGAACGCCCGCTGTACAAGTTCAACCCGCTGGCGCAGATGAGCAGCGAAGAGATCTGGGGCTACATCCGCATGCTCGAACTGCCGTACAACAGCCTGCATGAGCGCGGCTTCATCAGCATCGGCTGCGAGCCCTGCACCCGCCCGGTACTGCCCAACCAGCACGAGCGCGAAGGCCGCTGGTGGTGGGAAGAAGCCACCCAGAAGGAATGCGGCCTGCACGCCGGCAACCTCATCAGCAAAGCCTGACCCTCCCCCTTCTCCCCCGGAACCGGCTTGCCGGCGAAAGCCCCTCACCCTGAGGACGCGTTCGCCGGCAAACGGAACGCCAACCGACGCATCCGCAAAACCTGTACACATAAATGTCACCAAGGGTTCCATTTATGTGTGCACTTTCAGCACCCTCCGCCCCAAAAAGTGACAGTCCTTTCTGCCGTCAACATTCATACGACAGCCAATCGCATCCGCCGAAAAATAAATACCTGTTCAAACGGTCAATTTTTAATCCATGTGTTTCATACAGTTAGGAGCAGACCATAACAAAACGAAATCAGCAGCCGATTTCATAGTTTCAAAACTGGCACAGAAGTGGCTTTAGTCGACCTATGTTTTGTATACAAAAATAGCAAAACATACATACACTAACCGTCCGCACGCCTGATCCACGACTCAAGCTGCAGATGCCCAGAACCCAGTGATTCCGCCCCTGCGACGAAGATTGTCGAGCCTTGCGCTCAAGCACAGTCATCCGGGGCCGGAATCAGGAGCCGCCGGAATGCACACCAGCCCTTCCAACAACATCGCACTGGATCTGCCCTCCTCGCCGCACTCGCACCACCTGCAACAGCCCATCGCCACAACCGACCCGGACAGCGTCATCCTCAGCCCGCGCCTGCACAACCGCGACCTGGCGCCAACCAAGGTCGAAGGCCGGCGCTGGGGTGGCTACAGCATCTTTGCCCTGTGGACCAACGATGTGCACAACATCGCCAACTACTCCTTTGCCATCGGCCTCTACGCCCTGGGCCTGGGTGGCTGGCAGATCCTCCTGTCGCTGGGAATAGGCGCGGCGCTGGTGTACTTCTTCATGAACCTGTCCGGCTACATGGGACAGAAGACCGGGGTGCCGTTCCCGGTGATCAGCCGCATCAGCTTCGGCATCCATGGCGCGCAGATACCGGCACTGATCCGCGCGGTGATCGCCATCGCCTGGTTCGGCATCCAGACCTACCTGGCCTCGGTGGTATTTCGCGTGTTGCTTACGGCCATTCATCCGGGGTTCGCCGACTACGACCACAACTCGATCCTCGGCCTCTCGACCCTGGGCTGGGCCTGTTTCGTGGTGATCTGGCTGGTGCAACTGGTGATCCTCGCCTACGGCATGGAGATGATCCGCCGCTACGAAGCCTTCGCCGGGCCGATCATTCTGCTGACCGTGGCCTGCCTCGCCGGGTGGATGTACACCCAGGCCGACGGGCAGATTGCCTGGTCGATCCGCGAACCTTTGACCGGCGGAGAAATGTGGCGGCAGATCTTCGCCGGCGGCGCATTGTGGCTGGCGATCTACGGCACGCTGATCCTCAATTTCTGCGACTTCGCGCGCTCCTCGCCGTGCCGCAAGACCATCAAGGTCGGCAACTTCTGGGGCCTGCCGGTGAACATCCTGGTGTTTGCCACCATCACCGTGCTGCTGTGCGGCGCGCAGTTCCAGATCAACGGCCAGGTCATCGAAAGCCCGACCCAGATCATCGCCTCGATCCCCAATACGCTGTTTCTGGTGCTGGGCTGCCTGGCCTTCCTGATCGTCACCGTGGCGGTGAACATCATGGCCAACTTCGTCGCCCCGGCCTTCGTCCTCAGCAACCTGGCCCCCAAGTACCTGACCTTCCGCCGCGCCGGGCTGATCAGTGCGGCGCTGGCGGTGCTGATCCTGCCGTGGAACCTGTACAACAGCCCGCTGGTGATCGTGTACTTCCTCTCCGGCCTGGGCGCACTGCTCGGCCCGTTGTACGGGGTGATCATGGTGGACTACTGGATCCTGCGCAAAGCCCGGATCCACGTGCCGCAGCTGTACAGCGAAGACCCGCAAGGCGCGTACTTCTACAGCCGCGGGGTCAATCTGCGGGCGGTGGCGGCCTTCGTGCCCGCGGCGCTGATTGCCATTGTGCTGGCCCTGGTGCCGGGCTTCGCCAGCGTCTCGCCGTTTTCCTGGCTGATCGGTGCCGGTATCGCCGGCCTGCTGTACCTGATCATCGCCAAGCGCCAACCCGGGTACGCCGATGTCAGCGGCGAATCCATCGCCGTGGACAACATCAGTCATTGAACCTGAACGGCCCGGTGCGCCGGGCCTTGAACTGCCCAACCAGCAAGGAACCCCCATGCGCATTCTCGTGGTCAACGTCAACACCACCGACTCCATCACCCAGGCCATCGCCCGCCAGGCGCAAAGCGTGGCGGCACCGGGAACGGAAATCGTCGGTTTGACCCCCTACTTCGGCGCCGAATCGGTGGAAGGCAACTTCGAAAGCTACCTGGCGGCCATCGCCGTGATGGATCGGGTGCTGGCCTACGACCAGCCCTATGACGCAGTGATCCAGGCCGGTTACGGCGAGCACGGCCGCGAGGGCCTGCAGGAGTTGCTGAATGTGCCGGTGGTGGACATCACCGACGCCGCCGCCAGCACCGCGATGTTCCTCGGCCATGCCTACTCGGTGGTGACCACCCTGGATCGCACCGTGCCGCTGATCGAGGACCGGCTCAAGCTGTCCGGCCTCTATGAGCGCTGCGCTTCGGTACGAGCCAGCGGCCTCGCGGTGCTGGAGTTGGAGGAAGACCCGCTGCGGGCGGTGGAGTCCATCGTGCACCAGGCCGAACTGGCGGTAACCCAGGACAAGGCCGAGGTCATCTGCCTGGGCTGTGGCGGCATGGCCGGGCTGGATGAACAGATTCGCCAGCGCACCGGAGTGCCGGTGGTGGATGGGGTCACGGCGGCGGTGACCATCGCCGAGTCCCTGGTACGCCTGGGGCTGTCCACCTCGAAGGTGCGGACCTATGCGACGCCGCGACCGAAAAAGGTGGTTGGCTGGCCGCTGCGTTTGGGGCGCTGAGTTAGCCAGCGCCCGGGGTTGCCAGCCAGACGGCGCCTACAGGGCGCTGAAGGTTTGCGCCAGGCCCTGTTCGGCGAACTGCTCGATGACGAAGTCGACAAAAGCCCGGGTCTTGCCCGGGAGCATCTTGTGCTCGGCGTAGTAGATCGAGGTGTAGCCATCATCGACGTACCAATCCGGCAAGACCCGTTGCAGCGCGCCGGAACGCAGGTAGTTGACGGCAAACGGCATGCTCACCAGAGCCAACCCCAGGTCCTGGGCGGCCGCCACGCAGGCGGCTTCGGAATCACTCATGGTCATGCTGGCCTTGAGCTCCAAAGGGCGCACGCCACCGCCGCGCCCGCTGAGTTGCCAGGGACGGATGCGGCCGGTCTGCGGAGAACGGATCAGGATCCCCCGGCAATGCTGCAGGTCCTCCGGATCACGGATCGGCGCTCGCCCCGCGAGATAGGCCGGGCTGGCCACCAGCACCCGATGGGCCGGTGCCAGGCGCCGGGCGACCACCCCTTGTGGCAACTCGAAACCGCCACCGATGGCGGCATCGAAGCCCTGGCCGATCAGGTCCACCTGGCGATTGTCGAAATGCCAGTCCGGCTGGATGTCCGGGTAACGCTGCAGGAAGCTGGCGAGCATCGGCACGATGTAAAAACAGCCAAATACCGTTCCCATGCTGACCTTGAGCGTGCCTGCCGGGCGCCCCTGGACGGTGGACAGGCTGCTCACGGCATTCTGGATGGTCTGCAGGCTGTCGCTGACTTCTGCCAGGAACAAGCGTCCGGCCTCGGTCAGGGTCAAACGCCGGGTACTGCGCTGGAATAGACGCACACCCACCCGCGCCTCCAGCTTGGCTACGCTCTTCCCCACCGCGGCCGGGGTCAATCCCAGGCGTCGCGCCGCCTCGGCAAAGCTGCCGACTTCAGCGCTGCGGACAAAACATTCGATACTGCCGAAAGCTTCCATCACCGACCATTCCATACTTTTGGTTTACACAGAGTATAGGAATTACCCGCTACACAGCGGCCAATCAGCAGTCGATACTCGACGCCAAGTACAAGGCAACCCGACCTTGAATCTCTGGAGAAACACATGAGCAAGCACAACCTCAGCGGCAAAGTGGCCTTGATCCAAGGCGGTTCCCGCGGTATCGGCGCCGCCATCGTCGAGCGCCTGGCCGCCGAAGGCGCCAGCGTCGCCTTCACCTATGTCAGCTCCGCGAGCAAGGCCCAGACCCTGCAGGACAGCATCATCGCCAAGGGCGGCAAGGCCCTGGCCATTCAGGCCGACAGCGCCGACGCCGACGCCATTCGGGAGGCCGTGCAACGTACCGCCCAGGCCTTCGGCGGCCTCGACATCCTGGTCAACAATGCCGGGGTCCTGGCAATGGCCCCGCTGGACGAGTTCAAGCTGGAAGACTTTGACCAGACCCTGGCCATCAATATCCGCAGCGTATTCATCGCCACCCAGGAGGCTGCGCGGCACATGGGCGAAGGCGGACGCATCATCAATATCGGCAGCACCAATGCCGAGCGCATGCCCTTCGCCGGTGGCGGTCCCTACGCCATGAGCAAGGCCGCGCTGGTGGGCCTGACCAAAGGCCTGGCGCGGGACCTGGGACCACGGGGCATCACCATCAACAACGTCCAGCCCGGCCCGGTGGACACCGACATGAACCCGGCCGACGGCGCCTTTGCCGAAAGCCTGCTGGATCTCATGGCCGTGCGTCGCTATGGCCGCGCCGAAGAAATCGCTGGCTTCGTGGCCTATCTCGCCGGGCCCGAAGCGGCCTACATCACTGGCGCCAGCTTGAGCATCGATGGCGGTTTCAGCGCCTGATCCGTCAACGCAAAAAAACCGGACCACCTGTAGCGGGTGGCCCGGTTGCTTGCGCGGCATCCGCCAACGGCTGCCGCAGAGGGCGAACCGGCTGGCAACGCCTTCCTTTCTCCCTACCCGTTTCCTTGCGACCTCAGGCCCACACCAGATGCGGCAAACCACAGGCGGCGGGCTGAAACCCCGTGAGCGAGCGCAGAATCCCGTCAGCGTGGGCGAACTTGCTATCCGCCATGGCCGGATCGGGCACCGCAAGCACCCGCATCCCTGCGGCCTTGGCAGCCGTCACGCCAAAGGGCGAGTCCTCGAACACCAGGCACTCCCCTGGGGCTACCCCCAGGCGCCGGGCCGCGGTGAGGAAGATATCCGGCGCCGGCTTGGCCGCCGTCACTTCCGGGTCATCGGCGGTGACAATGGTGTCGAACAGCGCAAACCAATCGCCATGGCGGGTGATTTTCTCGCCGAAGGACTTCTGCGACGAACTGGTGCCCACTGCGATTGGCACCTGGTGCTGCTTCAAATGGCGTACCAGTTGCTGAGCCCCCGGCATGGCCTCGGCGCGAGGAAAGCGCTCACGCATCAAGGGCTCGCGCATGACCAGGAACTCTTCGGCGCTGATGGGCAGGTCCAGGGCCTCGACCACGTAACGCGCCAGATCGGCGGCACCACGTCCGATAATGTTTTGCTTGATGGTCCAATCGTAGGTGCGGCCATAACGCTCGGCGATCAACTGCGTGATCTCGGTGTAGATACCTTCGGTATCCAGGAGCAGACCGTCCATATCGAAAATGACCGCCTTGATCGGTCCCAAATCATTCAACTGTGCATTCATCGCATCTGATCCGTTAGCAAAAGTACATTCCAGGGAGCGGCTCAGGTACGGCCCGTTATGTTCGGCAACGCGTCAATTAAAGGATTCAGCAGCATAGCGGCGGGGCTGGGTCAGGAGCAACCGAGGGGCAAGGCACAGAGTGCGAGAGGCGGGATAGTTTCAGTCGCCAGGATCGAGCTCGCTCTCTCCTTCTTCAGGCCCTTCCTGCAGTGGCACCAGCGCATCATCCATCAAGGAGCCGGGATCTTCATTCCCCGGGTCGTTGATCACCAACGGTGACGCTGGGCCGGGCTCGACATTAGCGGGCATTTCACGGGGCATGATCCTCTCCTTAAACAGCGGGACGGGCTGCATCAAGTATGGCGAAGCCCTGGGCAACGCGCACAAAAAACCCGGCGCGGGGCCGGGCTATTTTTGAACGAGAGCCTAAATCAATGACGCTTCTTGTGCCCCATGCTGCTCCCCAGGGCACCACCCGCTGCACCACCAATGCCGGCACCCACGGTGGACCCAGTGCTGCCGCCCAGGTGATTGCCGATCAGCGAGCCACCGGCCGAGCCCAGGCCACCGCCAATCGCAGCCTTGGTCCGACTGCCCTTGCGCGCACCCGCCGCACTACCGGCCGCCCCGGCCACACCCGCACCAATAGCCGCCCCGGTGCTGCCGCCGAGCTGTTGCCCGACCACATTACCCAGCGCACCGCCAAGACCACCACCAATGGCGGCAGTGCCATCGCCAGCCATCGCACCTTGAGCCAGCAGAAGTCCTACAACCAGGGCAGGTAAAGTTGAACGCATGACTTGAACCTCAAAAAAAGACTGTCGAACTGACACAAAAGCCCAGCGCGCGCCACCCGCTGCGGAGCGTAACGGCAACACCCGGTTGCTCTCCGGTGGGTTGGACCGCGGATTCTAAAAGAGTTTTATCGTCGCGCAAAAAAAAGCCCGCTGGGGAACGGGCTAGGGGTACTGCTTTTAACGGATGGTTTGAGCGTACGCAGGCAGATGTGAAGATTCTGTGAAAAGTACCCGCGACTGGGAGCAACAGACGCGGATCACAGAATTTCCCATCCTGCCAACATCTTCAGTTCACCTTCTGAAGATGCTCGAAGCCGATCAATACAGGCCAGCCCCTTGGTTGGCTACCCCGCCACTGCTTCGATAACGGCCTGATCGCTCACTGGCAACAGTGATCTCAGCGAATGCTGCGAATGCTGCCCTTGTTGCCTTTGACAGTGACCGAGACTTTCTTGAAGACGAAGTAGTTTTCTTCGCTGACTTCATAGCGTGGAGCCACGATCAGGTCGGCACCGGAAGACTTGACTGCCTTGAAGGCAGCAGCCGACTTGACCGCACTCACTGGATCCAGGCCCAGACCACCCAGGCCGCCGCCAGTATCGCCACCGTAGGTCACGCCATCAGCAAACTGGCTATCGCCACCAAACTGCAGGAAACCAAAGAGGATATTCACCGACGACTGGCCCGAGATTGCCTCACCCACTGCTACATCTGCTTTCAGGTCAGCCTTGACCTGGCTATCGATGGGCGACGATGGCTGGCTGATGTTGTAGCTGGTGCAACCAGTGGCTGCGGCTACGAGAGTGGACAGTGCGAGGAGTTTGAAAATAGCTTTCACGTTTATTTCCTTATCGCTTTTCATATAAAGGCATCATCGCTGGATGCGCAGCCCCGTTTGAATCGGGATAAGGAACATATCGCCAGTTATAGCCAATTGAGATAAGAGATTTCCCAAAAACACAAAGGATCTCTCTTTACTTAAGCCATCTCACTGGCGACAAACAATTAATACGACTACCCAAAATCTAAAAAAAGATTAATACACAAACAACGACAAGAAAGTTATGACCTCAACCAACCACCGCAAATGGACCGGGCTGCTTGGCGACCAGCCCTCAGCTCTAGCAGCGCGACAGAAAACCCATCACAGAGTATCGCGCGGTGCAAACGGGAAACTTTATCGCCAACAGGACTATTGGCAATATCTGGACCTCCCTCAAATCACCCATCTTTTCGGATTACAACTATCAATCCTGATAGACATCCAGATTTAACATTTTGCGGGCAATAAAAAGCCCCGCATCTAACGGGGCACTCAAAACTTAAAATCACTTTCTCTTTGGCGTTGCCTTGGGAAAGAACATGGTATTACTGGCTACCGGCAGCGGCGCAGTTTTCTTTCTGCTACTGACTCGGGATTGTTCTTCGACTTCAAATGCGGCCTGACCGCAACGCACCAAGTTGTTGATTGGGAACTCATCCCCGTTGTCTTCGATATAGGCAAGACTCCTCATATCCCAGCTCCCTCCAACAACCGATCAGTACCGGCAAGCTCCTGATTGCCTGGAAAATACTGACCGTCACGGCAATTCAGACTAGCCAGTCATTTGTCGACCTGCCCTCCAAACCAGACAAGTGCCGACGAGTGGCAAGGCATCAGAGGAAAAAATGATCCAGAGCACATTTCCGGGCTCATGAACCCGACGACCGCTTGATATGGCAGCACGTCCATTCAGAAATCAGCGGGGGCTTGGCATCCAATTGCCTTATGAAGTGGTGGCGTACAAGTCTAGAAATGGAGACATTTTCAGGGAGAGCATCAACACCAGGCTCGTCAAATTCGAACCCTTGGGCAGCTCTTTCCATGAGAAAAATCCAGACCATTACCAGCTTGTCAATAGTGCTGTTGAGCGACTGAACAGGAGGTCGCGCGGTGGTAGGCTTTCATGGCGTCACATTACGCGCGTGCCCGATCTGTTCGGATTACTGATAAAGGCAGGTCAGGCTATGCATAAGCCGCATATCAGCCAACTGAAAGGATTCGAACATGAAAAATTCCATAACTGTTCTGGCCGTTTCCGCGACGCTCGCTTTCACCGCAACTGTCGCGAACGCCTCCGTGCATCAGGCCCCGATCAAGGCTCCCCAGACCGTCAATCAGATGACAGCCTCAGTTGACACTCCTTTCGGACCCCATCAGACAACTGGCGAAATCCAGATGGCCAGCCTGGCCAGTAGTTGCTCTGATGATCGATATTCCTGGTGGGAATACAGCGGCTGGGAAATCGTCGGCTGTCTAATAAGCGGCCAGTGGTAAGTATTCTGACAGGCCTAGTGCGCGACTTACGCGGTCAACACGCACCAGAGCCTGTCAGCCCAGCCACACACGACTTCGAAGATACAGACGCCCTCATACTTTTTACCCGGCAATAGCCCTCGCCAGCAGACAATTGCTTCTGGTTTAGAGGAAACCCTTGTTGCGTCTTCGAAATGGGACTTGAGCTACAAAATACCTTTCCATGTGTATGCTGCCGCGGACAACGCTCGGTGAATTCGACCTCGGCCATTTCGCCGAGATACATACAGCTCATACACTGCGCAAAGGGGGCAACGCTTAACCAGTAGTTATCCACCCAACGCCACTGGAAAACACCCACCGGCCCCATGCGGGTCCCAGAGGGAGATTTTTCAGACGCCAAAAACCACAAACCCCCGACTTTCTCTAGGAAAATCAGGGGTTTGTGTTTTCAGAATGTGGCGGTGAAGGAGAGATTCGAACTCTCGATACAGTTTCCTGTATACACACTTTCCAGGCGTGCTCCTTAAGCCACTCGGACACTTCACCGTATCTCTTCAAACCGATTCAGTCTGTCGAGGCGCGCTAATGTAGTCGATAGCTTTTCAGATGGCAAACTTTTTTTTCAGAATTTTCATGCGCTTAAGGCCGATCCCTGCTTGAAGGGGATTCGCCCTCCATCGACGACAAGGCAAACCGGCCATTCTCCAGCCTTGCCTACAGCTATATAGAAGAAACCACCCGTTACCCGCAGCGCCATACAGGCCGATGTCAGGTCCCAAGCCTGACTCACCAGTCAGTCACGGCGCTTTACCAGATCTATCGTGGTGGGTAACTTCTGCTGCACTTCAATACAAGGAATTGCGTCATGAGTGAGTTGATTTCCTACCATCTCGAAGACGGTATCGCGACCCTGACCTTGAGCAATGGCAAGGTCAATGCCATCTCCCCGGACGTGATTGCCGCTTTCAATGCCGCGCTGGATCAAGCAACGGCCGATCGCGCAGTGGTGATCATTACCGGTCAGCCAGGGATTCTTTCCGGTGGCTACGATCTCAAAGTGATGACTGCCGGCCCTAAAGAAGCCGTGGCGCTGGTGACCCTGGGTTCGACTCTGGCTCGCCGCCTGCTGTCCCACCCCTTCCCGGTGATCGTCGCCTGCCCCGGCCACGCTGTGGCCAAGGGCGCGTTCCTGCTGCTGTCGGCGGACTACCGTATCGGCGTCGACGGGCCATTCAGCATCGGCCTCAATGAAGTACAGATCGGCATGACCATGCACCACGCGGGGATCGAGCTGGCCCGTGACCGTCTGCGGCGCTCGGCCTTTCATCGCTCGGTGATCAATGGCGAGATGTTCGATCCCCAGAGTGCTGTGGATGCCGGCTTCCTCGACAAGGTGGTGAGCGCCGAGGAACTGCAAGGCGCCGCCCTGGCTGCCGCGCGTCAACTGAAGAAAATCAACATGCTGGCCCACAAGAACACCAAGCTTAAAGTGCGCAAGGCGCTGCTGGAGACTTTGGACAACGCCATCATCCAGGATCAGGAACACCTGGGCTAAAACACCTGCCTTCCCCGATCCAGCCCGACCTGCGTGTCGGGCTTTTTGCATTAGCCTGAACACCCAGCGCCCACCGCTCTAGACTGCTGCCAGCCATCGCAGTCGGAAACATGCCCTTAAACATCGCCCATCTCCCGGCTGAGAACGGTAATTGCCGAAAACAGTGCACATCCGTACACTGCGCCACCTTTTGTCCCCGGTGGGCCGTTTAGATGCTGTATCTGTTTCGTATGTCGTTGATGGGCCTGCACTTTATCCTGGCCGGCAGCCTGGGCCTGCTGCTGGGGCTGTGCCGCCCGTTCAACCCCGACAACAGCCGCCTGTGCGCCCGCCTCTACGCCTGGCCGGCGATGTGCATTCTGCGCCTGCGGGTCAAAGCCGAAGTCGGGCCACTGATGGACAAACCCGAGAGCTGCGTGATCATCGCCAACCACCAGTCCAACTACGACCTGTTCGTGTTCGGCAACGTGGTACCACGGCGCACCGTGTGCATCGGCAAGAAGAGCCTGAAATGGGTGCCTTTGTTCGGCCAACTGTTCTGGTTGGCGGGCAATGTTCTGATCGATCGCGGCAACCCGCACAAGGCCCGACGCTCGATGCTCACCACCACCCACACCCTGCAGCACAAGAACACCTCGATCTGGGTCTTCCCGGAGGGCACGCGCAACTTCGGCGAAGAACTGCTGCCCTTCAAGAAAGGCGCCTTCCAGATGGCCATCGCCGCCGGCGTGCCGATCGTGCCGGTGTGCGTCAGCAGCTACATCAAGCACATGCACCTGAACCGCTGGAACAGTGGCAAGATCCTTATCCGTTCGCTGCCGGCTATCCCCACGG
This sequence comes from Pseudomonas protegens, assembly GCF_003363755.1. Lineage (GTDB taxonomy): Bacteria > Pseudomonadota > Gammaproteobacteria > Pseudomonadales > Pseudomonadaceae > Aquipseudomonas > Aquipseudomonas danubii. The sequence continues at coordinate 5,554,574 of NZ_CP031396.1, read as the reverse complement.
CCGGGCTGACCATGGACGACATGCCCTTGCTGATTGCCCAGTGCCGCGAGCAGATGCGCGAGTGCATTGCCAACATGGATCGCCAACTGCAAGCGGCCTGAAGCTGCCGGCCCATCTGTGACGCCACCAAGCCCGCCTCGTGCGGGCTTTTATTTGTCGCCGAACTCAAGCTGCGCCAGTGACTCTGATGCTGCATTGCAGGCTAAGCTGCTGCTGATCTGTCATCGCCACCATTGATAAGAAGAAGTGAACCGCAACCATGGGTAGAGTTGTTGCTGCCGCCGTTTATAGCGGCGGGAAGAAAGTCGCTGATATCAGCCTCGACGAAGGGGCTGCCTGGGCCGCAAAACCCGGCCACTTCGTCTGGATCGGCCTGGAAGAACCCAATGCCCACGAGCTGGCCAATCTGCAGCGCCAGTTCAACCTGCACGAACTGGCCATTGAGGACGCCCTGGAGAAACACAGTCGGCCCAAGCTGGAAACCTTCGGCGACGCACTGTTCATCGTCACCTACTCCCCCGTGCGGACCGACGGCAAGCTGGAGTTCATCGAAACCCACATCTTTGCCGGCAACGGTTACATCATCACCGCCCGCAACGGCCAATCGGCTTCCTACGGCTATGTCCGCCAGCGCTGCGAGGCGCGCCCACTGTTGCTCGAGCACGGCGAAGACTTCGTCCTCTATGCCTTGCTGGACTTCGTCACCGAGAACTACCAGCCGGTCAGCGAGGCCATCCACGGGGAAATCGACGAGCTGGAACGCAATGTGCTGAGCAACTCACTGAACGAGCGCGATATCCAGAACCTTCACGGCCTGCGCCGCGACGTGCTGCGCCTGCGCCGTTATGTGGCGCCCATGGTGGAGATCAGCGAGGAGTTGCAGAAGCTCAGCTTTCCGTTCATCGACAAGAACATGCGCCCGTACTTCCGTGATGTGCAGATTCATGTCACTCGGCAGATGGAAGACCTGTCGACCCTGCGCGACATCGCCAGCCAGACCATCGAGATCGGCGTGCTGCTGGAGGCTTCCCGGCAAAGCATCGTGCAACGCAAGTTCGCCGCCTGGGCGGCGATCCTGGCGTTTCCAACAGCGGTAGCCGGGATCTACGGGATGAACTTCCAGAACATGCCGGAACTGAGCTGGCACTACGGCTACTTTGGGGTATTAGGCTTCATCAGTGTCGGCTGTGTCGGTCTCTGGGCCAGCTTCAAGCGCTCAGGCTGGCTCTGAGGGACGATGGCCCTGCCCTTGCGGCAGGGCCACAGGCGCACTCAGGCGGCTTCAGGCTTGTGAGCGACGAAGCGCATCATCCACTCCGCAACGGTGGTGCCGTGATGATCGTGCTCAAGGCTGGCCACGCCTTTCTGGTAGATCTGCTCGCCGAGAAACTCCTGGCGCAGATCCAGCAGGGCCCGGGAGTAATCGTGGATGAACTCGGGATGCCCCTGGAAGCACAGCACCTGGTCGTTGATGTGGTAGGCCGCGAAGGGGCAGAAATCGCTGGAGGCGATCACCGTGGCATTTTCCGGCAACGCGGTGACCTGGTCCTGGTGGCTGATCAACAGGGTCAGTTCCTCCACCACCGGGCTCATCCACGGGGCCTTGGCCGCCAACTTGTAGCTGTGGGTTCCCACGCCCCAGCCCTGAACCGCCCGCTCGCTCTTGCCCCCCAGGAGCAACGCCAGCAACTGATGACCAAAGCAGATGCCCAACAGCTTGTCGCCGCGCTCGTAGCGACCCAAAAGGTAGGTCCTGAGGGTTTCGATCCAGGGATCGGTACCGAAGGAATCGGCCTTGCTGCCCGTCACCAGATAGGCATCGAACTCCAGCTCATCGCCGGGATACTCGCCCTGGACCACGTTGTAGACACTGAACTGGGCGGCGATGGGCTGCTGGGAAAACAGACGCTGGAACATCTGCCCGTAACCCTGATATTGATCGACCAGTTCGGGACGCAGGATATCGGTTTCAAGAATGCAGATGCGTAGCGACATAAAAAATTCCTGACAAGGCGATGGCAATAATGAACACCCCAGAGCCTGCCTTGAAATACCACGGCAAGGCAAGCCCCGGGGCGGGTCATTTACTGCATGTCTGCGTCAGAACAACTGGCCCTGGCGGGCCTTTTCCAGAAGCAGCGTCGGCGGAGTGAAACGCTCGCCGTACTGCTCCGCCAGGTACTGCGCACGAGCGACGAAATCCTGCACCCCGTACTGATTGATGAACTGCAGGGCACCACCGCTCCAGGCCGCAAAACCGATACCAAAGATCGAGCCGATATTGGCGTCAGCGGTGGACTGCAACACGCCCTCCTCCACACAGCGCACGGTTTCGATGGCCTGGATGAACAGCAGGCGGTCGCGCACATCCTGGGGCGAGATCTGCCCGTCGGCCTTGTAGAAGCGCGTGTGCAATTGTGGCCACAGGTGCTTCTGGCCGCCGGCCGGGTAGTCGTAGAAGCCGCCTCCGGCAGCCTTGCCCGCTCGCTTGTATTCGTTGAGCAACAAATCGATCACGGCAAATGCCGGATGCTCGATGGCAGGCCGGCCTTCGGCCTGCAAGTCCTTGGTGGTCTGCAGGCGAATATGGCTCATCAGGCTCAGGGAAACCTCATCGGAGATTGCCAGCGGTCCGACGGGCATCCCGGCCTTGCGCGCCTCGGCTTCGATCATCGGGGCCGCGATGCCTTCGCCCAGCATGGCGATGCCTTCGTTGGTAAACGTACCGAACACCCGGGAGGTGAAGAAACCGCGGCTGTCATTGACCACAATCGGGGTCTTCTTGATCTGCAGGACGAAGTCGAAACCTCGAGCCAGGGTTTCATCGCTGGTCTTCGCCCCTTTGATGATTTCCACCAGAGGCATTTTCTCCACCGGGCTGAAGAAATGCAGACCGATGAACTTGTCCGGATTGGGTACTGCGGTGGCCAGCCCGGTAATGGGCAAGGTGGAGGTGTTGGAGGCAATCACGGCGTCCGCGCCGACCACCTGCTGGGCAGCCCTGGACACCTTGGCCTTGAGTTCTCGATCCTCGAACACAGCTTCGATGATCAGGTCGCAGCCGGCCAGGTCGGTCTCTTCAGCCGTGGTGAGAATCCGCGCCAAGATTGCCTCGCGCTGCTCGTTGCTCATGTGTCCGCGCGCGACTTTTTTCTCCAGCAGCGCTGCCGCGTGGGCCTTGCCCTTCTGCGCCGCTTCGCGGCTTATATCCTTGAGCACCACCTCGATGCCTGCGACGGCACTGACGTAGGCAATCCCCGCGCCCATCATCCCGGCACCGAGTACCCCGAGTTTTTTCGTGGTCTGCGGCGCTATGCCTTGAGGACGTGAACCGCCGGCATTGATCTCGTTGAGCTGGAACCAGAAGGTGCCGATCATGTTCTTCGCCACCTGGCCGGTGGTCAGCTCGGTGAAGTAGCGGGTCTCGATCAGTTGCGCGGTGTCGAAGTCCACCTGGGCGCCTTCAACGGCAGCGCAGAGGATCTTCTCCGGTGCCGGGAAGCAGCCCTGGGTCTTGTTCCGCAGGATCGACGGGGCGATGGCCAGCATTTGCGCCACTTTCGGGTTCGCCGGCGAGCCTCCGGGAATCTGATGACCGCGCACATCCCAAGGTTGCCTGGCGGCCGGGTTGGCCTGAATCCAGGCCCGGGCCTTGGCCAGCAGGTCGTCGCGGTCTGTCGCCAGTTCATCGATCAGGCCAGCCTGCAGCGCCTGCTGCGCACGCACTTTCTTGCCCTCCAGCAAATAAGGCAAGGCCTTCTCCAGGCCCAGCATGCGCACCATGCGCACCACGCCACCGCCACCGGGCAGCAGGCCCAGGGTCACTTCCGGCAGACCGATCTGTAGCGACTTGTCGTCCAGTGCGATTCGGCGATGGCAGGCCAGACAGATCTCCCAGCCACCGCCCAGGGCGGCGCCGTTGATCGCGGCGACCACGGGCTTGCCCAGGGTCTCCAGGGCACGCAACTGGCCCTTGAGGGTCAGCACCATGTCGTAAAAGGCCTTGGCCTGCGGCTTGCCGACCTTGATCAGCTCATTGAGGTCACCACCGGCAAAGAAAGTCTTTTTCGCCGAGGTAATGATCACCCCGGCAATGGAATCCTGTTCGGCCTGCAGCCGGGCCACGGCAGTGGCCATGGCATCGCGGTACACCGCGTTCATGGTATTGGCGCTCTGGCCCGGCATATCGATGGTCAGGACAACGATCTGGTCCTGGCCCTTTTCGTAACGGATGGCATCGGTCATGAAGGAAATTCCTTGAAGTCGGGGCTCAGAGGCGTTCGATGATGGTGGCGATACCCATACCGCCGCCGACACACAGGGTGGCCAGGCCATAGCGCTGGCGCCGGACTTCCAGCTCGTCGAGCAAGGTGCCGAGAATTGCGCAACCGGTGGCGCCCAGTGGATGGCCCATGGCGATGGAGCCGCCGTTGACGTTGACCTTGGCCGGATCGATGGCCATGTCCTTGATGAACTTGAGCACCACCGAGGCAAAGGCTTCGTTGACCTCGAACAGGTCGATGTCCTCGACTCGCAGCCCGGCCTTGGCCAGGGCCTTGCGAGTGGCCGGTGCCGGGCCGGTAAGCATGATGGTGGGATCGGTGCTGGTCACCGCAGTGGCAACGATCCGCGCCCGGGGCTTGAGTCCCAGCTCCCGGCCCTTGGCTTGCGAGCCGATGAGCATCAGCGCCGCACCGTCGACGATTCCTGAGCTGTTGCCCGGGGTGTGCACATGGTTGATGCGTTCCACATGGCTGTAGACCCGCAGCGCAGTGGCGTCGAAGCCCATCTGCCCCATCATCTCGAAACTCGGCTTGAGGTTGCCCAGGCCTTCCAGGGTCGAATCGGCGCGAATGAATTCGTCATGGTCCAGCAGCACGATGCCGTTCTGGTCCTGAACCGGCACCAGAGACTTGCCGAAGGCACCGCTGGAGCGCGCACGGGCAGCCTTCTGCTGGGATTGCAGGGCAAAGCGGTCGACGTCCTCGCGGGAGAAACCTTCCAGGGTCGCAATCAGGTCGGCACCTATCCCCTGGGGCGTGAAATGACTGTGCATGTTGGTCTCTGGGTCCAGTACCCAGGCGCCGCCATCACTGCCCATGGGGACCCGCGACATGGACTCGACGCCACCGACCACCACCAGTTCCTCGAAGCCCGAGAGCACCTTCATCGCGCCCAGGTTGACCGCCTCCAGCCCCGAGGCGCAGAAGCGATTGATCTGCACCCCCGCCACGCTCACATCCCAGTCCGCTGCCTGGACGGCGGTCTTGGCGATATCGGCCCCTTGATCGCCGATGGGGGTCACGCAGCCCAGGACCACGTCGTCCACCTGGCTGGTGTCCAGCTCGCAACGTTGTTGCAGGGCCCGCAACAGGCCGGCTACCAGATTCACCGGTTTCACACTGTGCAAGGCGCCACCAGCCTTGCCTTTGCCACGGGGCGTGCGTAACGCATCGAATATCAAAGCTTGGGTCATGACGTCCTCGAACCGCTATCCAGGGGGGAAATGTCGAGCTCCCACATTAGGCGCGGCAGCGACGGATTCAATGACCGATGCGCTCAGCCGCCTTGACGGTGACGCTCAGACGAACGGTAGGCAGCTAAGCGATGCACCGATGAAGGGTCGCGAGCTGTCTAGCCAAAGGGCGGCCACCCGGTATGCAGGCGGATTTATAGCTTTTTCAGGAAGTGCAGCTATAACTTCATACGAATTGGATCTAAGCCAGAGGATTCAAGGCCCCTAAGGTAGAAACTGTAGGAAGTCCCAGACGGATTCTGCGCCGGGACAGATCAGAAAAAGGACACATAGCCGGCTCATCGTAAAAAGAACAGCGACCGGCGTGCATAGATGCTCAGGAATAACAACAAAAGGCATTCAGCCATGTTCAAACATTCGAAAGTACGCCAGGCGGGGCTCATTCTCTTTGCAACCACACTGCTGCTGATCTTGCCGAACCTCACCAAAGTGATCGGCTGATCTGTGGCTGCTCGACCAACGAGATAGAAAATCGCCCCCCGGTTCCTACCGGGGGACAGTTTTGCGTGCCAGTCTTCCCGAGGAACTGGAGGACGTTAACAGCATCGGTGCCGAGGGCTTGGCCCAGCAGTTGCGCAACGTGGTGCTGGCCCCCAACGCCACGGTGGTGAGCTAAAGCGACACTGGCCAGCATGCCCTGGAAGCCGAAGATACCCTGGTCAAACGCGACCATTTCGGTATCGTCAACGGCGGTAACCATGAAAAACTCCGGGCTGCCCTGTTCGACCATGTGTCGCAACCAGAGGATGTACTCCCCGGCGACGAACCCACTGACGACGATCCGATGGACATCAATTGAAAGCTCTCATCCTTTGCGCTGCTCTGTTGTCGAGCAGTCCGCTACACGCTGCGCAACTGCTGATCGACCTGGGCTCAGACAGCCGCACCTGGCAAACCGAAGAACTGCTCAAGCACCCCGAAGCCCGGGACATCCGCATCAAGGACGATGTGTCCTACAAGCGCGAGATGCAGTACCGAGCCGTGCCCATGGCGGCCCTGCTCAAGGGCCTCAAGGCCGAGGACCATCTGCAAGCCGTGGCTCTGGACGGCTTTGCCGCAGAGTTGAACGCCGCGCCCCTGCTCAATCGCAAGGGCGCCCAGGCCTGGCTGGCCATTGAGGCCCCTGACAAACCCTGGCCGTCACTGGCAGCGGACAAGCCCAGCGCCGGACCTTTCTACCTGGTATGGAGCAATCCTGCGGCCGGGCACATCAGCCCCGAGCAATGGCCGTTCCAGGTTGCACGCATTCAGCGCCTGGCGCCGGTGGCGGAGCGTTTCCCGGCCCTGGGCCCGGACCCGAAGCTGGCGGTCGATGATCCAGTCAACCAGGGGTTCGCCCTGTTTCAGAAAAACTGCCTGGCCTGCCACCGACTCAATGGCGCTGGCGACTCTCAGTTCGGACCGGACTTGAACATTCCCTATAACCCCACCGAGTATTTCGGCAGTGATTTTCTCAAGCGCTATATCCGCGATCCGCAAAGCCTGAGGCGCTGGCCCCAGGCGAAAATGCCTGGGTTCAGCAACAGCGTCCTGTCGGATGGGGAGCTGGAATTGTTGCTGGAGTACCTCCGGCATATGGCGGGGCGCAAGCAGATTCCTTGAGTCCCTTTCGCCAGCGAGCCGGCGCTTGCAGAAGTGACTGCTGCTTGCACCATCCTGGTATGCATGTGTTCGCCGGCACCGCCCCGGCGAAAGCCTCGGCCGCGCAGGTAGCCACATCCATTGCCCTCAATGTGTAGGCCATGAGCTGGTTAAGCCCTGCATCAGCTCGACCAGAGCGGCACGATCACAGCGCCTTGCGCATTGCTGACTGGCAAATTCACGCAACGCTTCATCAGCCTCGCTCAGGCGAGCACCTGCTGGCGCTCACTGTCGTGGGGCGTCAGGCTCAAGTAGTGGATGCTGGTTCGTACCGGATGCTGGTAGCGATAGGCGGTTGCGTGGCTGATGGAGAGTCTCACGCCGCCTCCAGGTAGGCACGGTGAATGGCATCGCCCAACTGGCGCACCCGGGGAATGAAGTCGGTGAGCCAGGCATGCAGGCCCTCGTCGAGAATTTCATCAATGCCGATGCAGCGCAGACGCGCATTCATCTGCGCCGCAAGACGCTGGGCCGGAAGCCCGTTGTCCCCTGGCAGGCTGGCGAGGATCTGGTCGATCTCTTCGGTGCAGGCGCGCAATGAGCGCGGCACGTCGGCATGCAACAGCAGCAACTGGGCGACATGCCGGGCTCCGGGAGCTTCGCGGTAGATCTCGGTATAGGCCTCGAAGGACGACAGGGCGCGAAGCAAGGCGCTCCATTGGTAATACGCACAGGCGGTACCGTCACCGACCGCATCAACCTGGTCGCCAGTCATCTCGTAGCGTGCATCCAGCAGGCGCAGGGTGTTGTCGGCCCGTTCGATAAAGGTGCCCAGGCGGATAAACCGGAAGGCATCGTTGCGCATGATGGTGCCGTAGGAGGCTCCGCGAAACAGGTGGTAGCGCTCCTTGATCCATTCGCAAAAGCGGTTTATGCCGTAGGTACTGAGACCTTGGCGGGCAATCTGTTGAATATCCAGCCAGGTGGCGTTGACGTTTTCCCACATATCGGCGGTGATCCGCCCGCGTACCGCGTGGGCACAGGCCCGGGCCGAACCCAGGCAACTATAGATACTGGCCGGATTGGCAGCATCCAGGGCAAAGAACTGCAACAGCCGCTCGGCAAGCAGCGTCTCATGGCGAGCCTGGTAGTCTTCAAGGGTGCCGGTGATCAACAGCGGCATGGCCAGTTCGTGCAGGCCGTCACCGTGCCCATCCTGGGGCATCAGCGACAGCGAATAGCTGACGTCGAGCATCCGCGCGAGGTTTTCCGCGCGCTCCAGATAACGGGACATCCAGTACAGGTCTGAAGCGGTTCGACTCAACATGGCAGGCGTCCTTAATCCTCCACTACCCAGGTGTCCTTGGTGCCGCCAACCTGGGAGGAGTTCACCACCAGGGAGCCTTCACGCAGGGCCACACGAGTAAGACCACCGGACACCACACGGGTTTCGCGATCGGCGAGGACAGGCCGCAACCTGGCGTGTCTACCCTCGCTGCGCGAAGCCGCTGCCCCTCCTTTGTACGTAATGGCCAGGCGCAGGTTTTGGCTATCACCAGCATAGTCAGAGTTGATTTCACCGCCGGGGGACACACGGGGATAATCGCCCCATCGAGCAAACACTTCACCAAGCCTGATGAAGTAGCTGCTGCAACCTTGATGACGCCGATGACAACCGGGTCCGGGCTCTCCCGACCGGTTCCCTCTCCTGACCGGTCTTCCCTTTTAGCCACCCTATCGGGTGGCTTTTTTTTGCCTTTGCGGCCCCTGAAAACACAATTGGCCGACCCGCAGGTCAGCCAATTGTCAGTCTCGATGCACACAACCTTAGCTATAACAGACGCCCACGGATCTCATGTTTCACCCCCCAGCCTTCAATGATACCGCCCAGGGGTTCGACCACTGCCTCGAAGTCCTGTTCAAAATCCCCGATGCCGCCATGGGTGGCGTACATCACCTTGCTCAACTCCAGATACCAGGCGCCGTCGTCACGCACGCTGACCTGGGCATTCAAGGATTCACCGCGAAACTGTCCTGCCGCCCTGCGTGCCCGCTCCTCATCCGGGAAAATGGCGTAGAACTCGATGGGATGGAATCGTGAAAAGTCAAAACCGCCTTCTTTCATGCGGCGCAACACACTGCTGCTGAGGTCTTCTTGAAAGGCTGTGCTCATGAAACGTCCTCCTCAAACCGATGGATAGACTTTCCGTGCTTCCCGACCCGCCGGCCAAAAGTGACCGACATCACGACCCGGGGCGGGTCGTCAGGAAACAAGCATGGAGCTGACAAGATCAGAGCTTAGCGAAGAATTCGCTGATCTCGTTTGCAGATTAGCGCCAACACCTGGACGACGCCAGAAATTGCTGTCGGAGCCCTCTCTGCTCTCATTACATCGGCGTAATGCTGAGAATCTGAATGCTGTTCTGCTCTTTCAAGCTCTTGAGGGTGGGGGCATCGGTGCGCCCATCCAGATCATTGAGATCCAGTTCGGCACTCACTGGCAGCAACCTGGCCCGGACCAATTGTGCGGCGCGTTCCAACGTCGGTTGCTGCTCGCAATCGAACTGCTCGACGGACTGGACGCCATGATCATCCACGAAAGTGACTTGCCACTTTTGCATCAACGCCTCCTTGATAGCCCCATGAGTGGACCTACAGCATCTCGACCTTGAGTGCGAAGCAAACGTTCCACAGTGCTGGCGGGGACAAACCAATAAAAAGACCGCCCGGAGGCGGCCTTGATGAATCCCGTGGACAATCAGCCGATTACGGCTTTTCGGCACGGGCCTTGAGCGCCTTCAAAGTATTGAAGGGCGCGTCCACCACGAACTTGTTGGCCAGCCAGGACGGCACGCTGCCACCCGGCTCGGTATGCACCTGGTAGGTCACTTCCACCTGATCGGCCCCTTTGGGCACAAACTTCCAGTAACCCTCAACCTGGGACACACGCACGAAGCCTTTCTCTTCGGGAATGTAGGTGGGCACGCCTTCCAGCTTACGGGTCAGACTGCCATCGGCGGCCTCGCTGGAGGTAATGTGCAGCACCGAGTCACGGGCAGTCACTGGCCAGGGGGTATTGAACTGAGTGTAGGTCCAGCTTTGATCGCCCTCATGCTTGAGCAGCTTCTGGCTCTTGCACTCATGAATCCAGGAGCAGGCACCGGCCACGTCTTCCTGCAGCGCGCGAAGCTTGGCGATGGAGGTCTTCATGGTGGTGACGCCGCGATAGGCCTTGTATTTGGAACCGGCCACTTCACTCAAGGAAATCTTGATGCCGTCTTCATCCTTGGCCGTTTGCCAATCTTCGGCGTGGGCCGTTGCCGACAGCAGCACGGTTAAACCACAGAGCACAGCAATTCGATGCAGCGAACCCATTGTCTTATTCCTTATTGTTGAAGTTCCGTTCATTAAAACTAAGCAGCCGTCACTTGTTCCCACCAACCGAGCAAACGGATGGCGTCTTCTCGACTTTCGCCACACACCTCAGGGTCCGCCTGAAATGCCCCACAAACCGCTGGCCGCTCCGGCCTGCCGAAAAGACCGCACAGGTGTTCGACAGAAAGGTGCAGGCAACGTTCTCCCGCCGGCTTGCCATTGGGCATTCCGGGAATCGGCGTACTGATAGAAGGGGCAATGCAGCAAGCGCCACAACCTTCACGGCAGTTCATGACGAAAAGCTCCTCGCGACAAGCATAGTGTTGAATGAGGCCGGACAAGAGTAACCGCTAAAACAGCCGTTTAAAATTACTCAAAGAACGGATTTGACGCACAACCGTGCGTGACTGATCAGTCTCCGACAAAGTGCCGGTCAACTCGGTCACAGAGTGGTTGATGAATTTACTGCTTGAACTCGAAATCCAGGGCAGCACCCTCGATATCCCGACGCTCCTCGTTGCGTAACTGCAGCTGCATTTCGTTGCTGAGCAATCGACCGTTGAGTTGGAACGGACTGCTGTCCTTGGGCTTCTCGCCAAACATCTGCGGCAGCAGAGGCTCGCGCTTGGGCAGCGGCAGCGCTCCCACAGGCTGCAAGTGCTTGACCATTTCCGGTGGCAGGCTCAAGTCGAGCTTGGGGCTGGCCAGAGGTGTGTTGATATCTTGATAGGCCCACTTGGACTTGGCCTTCTTGGGCGCAGGCTTGGTCTTTTTCTTGGGCTGGGCTTTGCTGGCATTGGCGGACGGCTTGGTCTTGCTCGCTGGCGCCTGCTTGGTGCTGGAGGCCTTGCTTGAATGAGTAACGCTGGCAGCCGGTTTATCCGGGGTCGAGGCCGCCTGGACAGGCGCCGCAACGACTCCCAAGAGGCAGGCACTCAACCAGATGGCAGGAAAAAAGGCTTTCATAAAGGCAGGTAGATCGACAAAAGGTGCCCTATGCTCGCTTGTTGCAAGCCCCATGACAAGCATGGGACCGCACTGTCTAGAATCCGCCGGACGCTTCTTGGCATAACTGACTGGCGAGCATGCCCAGGGTCATCAAGGCTCGCTCGGCCTCGCGGTTCCAAGGTGTCCCGCAATTCAGGCGCACGCAGTGGTTGAACTGTTCGGTGTTACTGAAGATCAACCCCGGAGCGATGCTGATGCCCTGCTGCAAAGCCCGCACGTGCAGTTCCTGGGTGTTGACCCGTCCCGGCAGGCTGACCCAGAGAATGAACCCGCCGTTGGGCCGGGTAATCTGCGTACCTTCCGGAAAATGCTGCTGCACCGCCAGTTGAAAGGCGCTGAGGTTCTTGCGGTATTCCTGGCGGATGTAGCGCAAATGACGGTCATAACCACCGTTCTCCAGATACGCCGCAACCCCCATCTGCGTCACGCTACACGCAGAATGGGTACTGAAGGTCTGCAGGCGCTGGATCTCCTGCTGATACTTGCCAGCAATCATCCAGCCGATACGCACTCCCGGCGATAGGGTCTTGGAGAAGCTTGAGCAGTAGATCACCCGGTCCAGGCGGTCATAGGCCTTGAGGGCCTTGGTGCGCCCCACTTCGAACATCAACTCGCCGTAGATATCGTCCTCGACCACCTGGATATCGAAGTCCGAAGCCAGGCGCAGCAGTTGCTTCTGCCGCTCCTCCGGCATGGTTCCACCCAGGGGGTTGCTCAGGCGCGTAGTCAGTACCAGGGCCTTGATCGACCATTGGTTGGCCGCCAGCTGCAGGGCCTCAAGGCTCATGCCCGTAGAGGGGTCGCTGGGAATCTCGATGACCTTGAGCCCCAGCAGGTCCGCCAGTTGCAGCAGCCCGTAATAGGTCGGCGATTCCGCGGCGATCAGATCACCCGGCCGGGTCAGGACCCTTAGGGACATCTGCAAGGCATCGACGCATCCGTGGGTAATCACCACTTCCGAAGGGTCGACCACGACCCCGGCATCGCGCATGCGAATCGCCACCTGACGCCGCAAGGGCTCGAATCCCGGGCTGAACATATAGCTGAACGCCCGCGGACTGTGAAAACGCGTGACCTTGGCCAATTGCTGGTGCAGCGCCCGCACCGGCAAATAGTCAACGCTGGGCACTGCCGCCCCCAGGGGAAACACTCCCTCGCGACGGGACTCCACCAGCACCTGCTGAATAATGCTGCTGCGCGTGACCAGTCCTGGACGTTCGACCCGGGCAATATCCGGGGTCGGCGCGGTCAGAGCCGGGGTCTGGTGCACGTAGTAACCCGATTGGGGACGCGCGCGGATAAGCCCCTGATCTTCCAGATTGGCGTAGGCCTGGAGCACCGTGGCGTGGCTGACATTGAGCTGCGAGCTCATCTTGCGCACCGACGGTACGCGCTCCCCCGGCTGGTAGACACCACGGCGAATATCCTCAGCCAGTTGCTGAGCGATACGTTGATAGAGCAAGAGATTGGTCATGGCGCAGCACTCGATTTCACGGCGTTTTATTCTTGTGTGAAACAATACCGGCACAGTTTAGAAGTGTACTGGGACAGTTTCTACAATAGTCGAGGACACAGGGCAGTGAAAAGTAGAACTGTCGAGTTTTTGCGACACCCTCAGACATAAAAAAACCCAACGCTTGCGAGGCGTCGGGCTTTTCAGGGGCAAAAGGATCAGTGTTTCAGCGAGCAGCGCCGAGTTGGCCCTTGTCGTCGGAGAAGACGATTTCCACCCGACGGTTCTGCGCCCGGCCCCGCTCGGAGGCATTGGCTTCCACTGGGTACTCGTCACCATAGCCCTGGACATGGACACGCTTTTCGTCGATTCCCAGGTCCACCAGCACATCGGCCACCGCCTGGGCACGATCGCGAGACAGCTGCAGGTTGCTCTGACGCTCCCCGGTGTTATCGGTGTAGCCCTCGATGCGCACCACGCGCTTAGGGTTCAGCTGGAGGAACTGCACCACCTTGAGCACCGTGCGGTTCGCCGAACTCTTCAACTCGGCTTCACCGGTGTCGAACAGCACGTCTCCCAGAGTCATCACCAGACCACGATCGGTCTGGGTGGTGGCCAGGCTGATGATCTGCTCTTCGAGCCATTTGCCCTGCTGCTGCACACTCAGCAACTTGGCCTCACGCAGGGCCAGTTGCAGACGTTGACGCTCCAGCTCGAGCTTGGCCGCACGCTCCTGATTCAGCGCCTGTTCGGTGTGCTCACGGGCGATTTCGCTGTAACGACGGCTCAGGTAGGCATAGTGCTCCACGTCGCCACCGCTGCCCCAGTAGGTCGACAGACGATCAGCACGAGCCAGGGACTCACCCGCACGTATCACGTCCTTGGGCGCGATACGCAGCACATTGGAGTCTTCCTTGACCTTCTGGAAGTCGTTGCCGGCTTGCTGCAAGGCTTCCTCACTGTGCTGGCCGGCGCATCCATAGAGACCGGCGCAGGCCAACAGCACAGCGCCGCCGAAGATACGGATAGAGAGGCTCATTGGGCGTCTCCCAACTGCTTGCGCAGGCGCGTAATGCGGGTATTGAGCACATTCACCTGCTCCTGGCTTTTCTGAGTCAGGACCTTGGCTTCTGCCAGACGCGCATCCAGTTCGGCCTGCTCGGCGCGCATCCGCGCCTTCTTGTACGACTCATCCTGCATATTGCCCTGGGCACGGGCGAACTTGTCTTCGGCCAGTTTCAACTCAGGCATGTCCTCGGCCGAAGCCCCCACGGCCTTGGCTTGTTCCAGGGCCTGGGCAGTAAGGCGCATCTGCTCGTTGGGCGCCGGATCGGTTGCACAACCCGCCAAGGCCAACAGGGCCAGGGCAGCGAAAAGAGGTCGAATAGTCACACGTGATTCCTACGGTTTTGGGCTGCTGACGGGTTGCTGCAACTGGGCCTTCCAGCGCTCCAGATTGCGCTGCAGCAAGGCCTCCGTCAGACCGGACGCGGGCAATTCTGTCATCTTTTTTGCCAACTGTCCGCGCAACCATGGATCATTGCAGGCGGAGTTGTGGGACAAGGCCAGGAACAGCCCCGGTTTGTCGACAGGCTGGGGAAAGGACACCAGATCCGCCGCCATCCCCAAGGACTGGGCCATGGCCATGCCCGCGTAACGCGGCGCCAGAACATAGTCCACTTCCCCCAGGAGCAAGGTCTGGAAAACCTGGGTCAGATTCGGTAAAGGCTTGAGTTGCAGATGCTCCTTGGCCATAGCCTGAAAGGGCTGGGTCAGCCTGGCCTTTTCCGATACCGCGCCGGGATGGCCGACAAGATCCAACGGCTGGTTGTAGCTCAGGGTGGAGTCCTTGCGGGTCCACACCAGGTAGTCGTTCTGCACCAGGGCCGGATGGATGTAGTCCAGGGACTCCAGTTCGTTCAAGGTCAGGGGCGCGTCGGCTAGCAGATCCATGCGCCCACTGCGCACTTCATCCAAGGCCTCGGAACGTTTGCCGGCGTACAGCAACTCGATCTTGAGCCCCAACTCTCCCGCCACCTGCTGCAATAGATCGGCACTGGCCCCTATCAGGTGCTTGGGATTCTGCGGATCGCGCCACAGGTAGGGTGGTGCATCCGGGCTGCCGGTGACCACCAGGCGTTCGCACTTGCCCGCAGCCATCGACAGCGATGGCAACAACGCCAGACCCAACAGCGCTGACCAGCCCCTCATGCGGCGCAGATCCATGGCGAAATTCTCCCCAACAAAAAACAGACAAAAAAAAGCCCGGCCAAAGGGCCGGGCTCTTTATAAGTGAAGCCGCCGGATTAGACCAGCTTCTCCAACTCAGGTACGGCTTCGAACAAGTCCGCCACCAGACCGTAGTCGGCCACCTGGAAGATCGGAGCTTCTTCGTCCTTGTTGATCGCAACGATCACCTTGGAATCCTTCATGCCTGCCAGGTGCTGGATCGCGCCGGAGATACCGACGGCGATGTACAGCTGTGGCGCGACGATCTTGCCGGTCTGGCCGACCTGCATGTCGTTGGGCACGAAGCCTGCGTCCACGGCTGCGCGGGAGGCGCCGACCGCTGCGCCAAGCTTGTCGGCCAGGGCGTACAGGTGCTTGAAGTTGTCACCGTTCTGCATGCCACGGCCGCCGGAAACGACGATCTTGGCAGCGGTGAGTTCAGGACGATCGGACTTGGCCAGTTCTTCGCCAACGAAGCTCGACTTGCCGGCATCGTGAGCAGCGCCAACGGCTTCAACCGCAGCCGAACCACCTTCAGCAGCAACGGCGTCGAAGCCGGTAGCCCGCACGGTGATGACTTTCACGGCAGCCGAGGACTGCACGGTAGCGATGGCGTTACCGGCATAGATCGGACGCTTGAAGGTGTCAGCGCTTTCTACCGAGATGATCTCGGATATCTGGTCAACGTCCAGCTGAGCGGCAACCCGCGGCAGGATGTTCTTACCGTTGGAGGTAGCGGCAGCCAGGATGTGGCTGTAGCCAGCACCCAGCTCGGCCACCAGCGGCGCAACGTTTTCCGGCAGTTGGTGAGCGTAGGCGGCATTGTCCGCCACCAGCACTTTGGCCACGCCAGCGATTTTTGCAGCGGCTTCGGCCACAGCGCCAACGCCCTGGCCGGCTACCAGTACATGAACGTCACCACCGATTTTGGCGGCGGCGGCAACGGTGTTCAGGGTGGCCGGAGCCAGCGCCTTGTTATCGTGTTCGGCGATTACCAAGATAGTCATGATCAGATTACCTTCGCTTCGTTTTTCAGTTTCTCGACCAGTTCAGCCACCGACTTGACCTTGATACCTGCGCTGCGTGCAGCCGGCGCTTCGACTTTCAGGGTCTTGTTAGTGGAGGCGGTGGAAACACCCAAAGCATCAGGAGTCAGCGTTTCAAGCGGCTTCTTCTTGGCTTTCATGATGTTTGGCAGAGACGCATAGCGCGGCTCGTTCAGACGCAGGTCGGTGGTGACGATGGCTGGCAGGTTCAGCGCAACGGTCTGCAGGCCGCCGTCGATTTCGCGAGTGACGTTGACCTTGTCGCCGGACACTTCGACCTTGGAGGCGAAGGTGCCTTGAGCGTAACCGCTCAGGGCCGCCAGCATCTGGCCGGTCTGGTTGTTGTCGCTATCGATGGCCTGTTTGCCGAGGATAACCAGATGTGGCTGCTCCTTGTCGACCACAGCCTTGAGCAGCTTGGCCACAGCCAGGGAGTTCAACTCTTCAGCGGACTCGACGAGGATTGCGCGATCGGCACCCAGTGCCAGGGCGGTACGCAGTTGCTCTTGAGCAGTAGCAGGACCGATGGAGACGACGACGATTTCAGTCGCTACACCTTTCTCTTTCAGGCGTACGGCTTCTTCCACTGCGATTTCGCAGAAAGGGTTCATCGACATCTTGACGTTGGCGAGGTCGACGCCGGAGTTGTCCGCTTTGACGCGAACCTTGACGTTATAGTCGACCACTCGTTTGACAGCTACAAGAACCTTCATGGATTCCTCGTTACTCTCCGGTGAAAAGAAAGTCGCCTAGGCGAGAACCTGGCGGTTGATGCTCATCGGCACAAGGGCACCTCCAAAAACGCTGGCGTACATCAGGTTGACCTTGCTCACGGGGTGATGACCGTTCGTCAGTGGTGACCGACGAGTCATTCATTATCGCGGCGTGTAGACTGCGCACTTTCAAGTTGCGCGGTGCGTCACCTTTATTGCCTTTGCCCTGTCTTTAGAGGTGCTCTTGAAACCAACAGTCAGCCTACGGCGAGCGCAAAACCGACCGTATCTTGACCGGAACGCCTTTTCCGGTCAATACGGCAAAATAGCCGTTTATAAGCCGCGCTTCTTTGATTTATCTGGGCTGCGGCAAATTCAAACAAACGTTTGTATTGGACGCTGAGAGTGGTGTAGATATAATGCGCCGCCCAGAGAGAAAGGTCGGCCATCCTCCCCTTCTCCCCCCATTTGTAATGGGAGAAAGCGCGGATGCAACGCCAAACCTCCAATTAGAAAAAACCGTTGAGCCTTGAGTAGGAGATAGCCTAGTGGAACGCGAATACATGGAATTCGACGTGGTCATCGTCGGTGCCGGCCCCGCAGGCTTGTCCGCCGCTTGCCGCCTTAAGCAGAAGGCCGCTGAAGCCGGTAAGGAAATCAGCGTCTGCGTGGTTGAAAAAGGCTCCGAAGTCGGTGCTCACATCCTTTCCGGTGCCGTGTTCGAGCCTCGGGCCCTGAATGAACTGTTCCCGGACTGGAAGGAACTGGGCGCCCCGCTCAACACTCCGGTGACCCGCGACGACATTTATGTCCTGCGTAGCGGCGACACTTCCACCAAGGTTCCAGACTTCTTTGTGCCCAAGACCATGCACAACGAAGGCAACTACATCATTTCCCTGGGCAACCTGTGCCGCTGGCTGGCCCAGCAGGCCGAGAACCTGGGCGTGGAAATCTACCCGGGCTTCGCCGCTCAGGAAGCCCTGATCGACGAAAACGGCGTGGTCCGCGGGATCATCACCGGTGACCTGGGTGTCGACCGTGAAGGACAGCCGAAAGATGGCCTCTACACCCCAGGCATGGAACTGCGCGGCAAGTACACCCTGTTCGCCGAAGGCTGCCGCGGCCATATCGGCAAGCAACTGATCAAGCGCTTCAACCTGGACAGCGACGCCGACGCCCAGCACTACGGCATCGGCCTCAAGGAAATCTGGGAAATCGATCCGGCCAAGCACCAACCGGGCCTGGTGGTCCACACCGCCGGCTGGCCGCTGGACATCATGAGCAACGAGAACACCGGCGGTTCCTTCCTCTACCACCTGGAAAACAACCAGGTCGTGGTGGGCCTGATCGTCGACCTGTCCTATGCCAACACCTACCTGTCGCCGTTCGACGAATTCCAGCGCCTCAAGCATCACCCGGTGCTCAAGCAGTACCTGGAAGGCGGCAAACGCATCAGCTACGGCGCCCGTGCACTGGCCAAGGGCGGTATCAATTCGCTGCCGAAGATGGTCTTCAAGGGCGGCGCTTTGATCGGCTGCGACCTGGGCACCATGAACGTGGCCAAGATCAAGGGCAGCCACACCGCCATGAAGTCCGGCATGCTCGCCGCCGATGCCGTGGCCGACTCGCTGTTCGCCGGCTCCGAAGGTGCCGATGAGCTGAAGAGCTACGTCGACTCCTTCAAATCCAGCTGGCTGTATGAAGAGCTGTTCGCCAGCCGCAACTTCGGTCCGGCCATGCACAAGTTCGGTCCGATCATCGGCGCCGGCTTCAACTGGATGGATCAGAACATCTTCGGTGGCAAGCTGCCCTTCACCCTGCACGACACCAAGCCGGACTACGCCTGCCTGAAGCTGGCCAAGGACTGCGCGAAGATCGACTACCCCAAACCCGACGGCAAACTCAGCTTCGACAAACTGAGCTCGGTGTTCATCTCCGGTACCAACCATGAAGAAGAACAGCCTTGCCACCTCAAGCTGACCGACCCGAGCATCCCTCTGGGCCGCAACCTGCCGCTGTACGACGAGCCTGCTCAGCGTTACTGCCCAGCCGGCGTGTATGAAGTGATCACCCAGGAAGACGGCGAGAAGCGCTTCCAGATCAACGCCCAGAACTGCGTGCACTGCAAGACCTGCGATATCAAGGACCCGGCCCAGAACATCACCTGGGTCACTCCGGAAGGTGCCGGCGGCCCGACTTACCCGAACATGTAAGTCGCCGCGGTACACAAGAGGCCCCCTTTATGGGGGCCTTTTTCATGCCCGGGATTTGCCGGCACAGCCTCCGGCAGGAGCCGACTTGTCGGCGAAGAGCCCCTCAAGCCTTGCACCGACCCAAAGGCGTCGTCGCTGGCAAGCCAGCGCCTACGAACAGCATCTACAGAGCTACGGCCCGCTCATCCCCGGGATTACGCTCAAAGTAGCGTTTGTACTCGCGACTGAACTGCGAGGTGCTCTGGTAACCCACCCGATGCGCTACCTGGGCCACACCCAGCCCTTCTCCCACCAGCAACTGCTGGGCCTTGAGCAACCGCAGGCGCTTGAGGTACTGCACTGGCGACAGCAGGGTGCTGCGCTTGAAATGCTCGTGGAAGGTCGAAGTGCTCATGTTGGCGCAACGGGCCAGGGTCTCGACGCTCAACGGCTCGGTGTAATGCTCGTGCAGATGATTGAGCGAAGCCGCGACCCGCGCGAACTGCCCCTGCTGCTCCACCAGTGCCCGCAACGCATCGGCCTGAGGCCCGCGCAGGGCAGCAAAGAGCAGCTCGCGCACCCTGGACGCCCCCATGACCTTGCACTCCAGAGGATCGAGCAGGCAATGCAGCAGGCGCTCCACGCAACCACGCATGACGTCGTCAAGCACCGCCGAGGTCATCGATTCCAGGGTTTGCGCCGAAGCCGCCCGGCCTTCGGCGATCCCCATGGCCAGCACCAGCTCGCTCAGGACTGCCCGGTCGATGGCAATGGAAATCCCCAGCAGCGGTGCATCGGGCAAGGCGAAGGTTTCGCACTCGAAGGGCACCGACAAGGCCTGAATCAGGTAGTGCCCGGCGCCGTATTCCAGGGTCCGCGTGCCCAGGTAGGCCAGTTTGCTGCCCTGGACAATGATCATCAGGCTCGGTTCATAGATCTGTGGACCTCGCGCCACATCACAGCTGGCCCGCAGCACCTGCACCCCAGGCAAGGCGGTGGCAACGAAACCATCTCGGCTGGCAAGGGGCTGGATCAGCGAAACCAGGGTGGCATTGGCGTCAAGGTGACGGGTCAGCAGCATGCAGAAAACTTCACGAAAAAAGGGATGAAAACATCATCGCAGGTCTGCTGGCCAATGCCGCGCAAAAACCGCCAATACCGGAGGAATAGGCATGACATGCCGAGGAATCGCCATGGCCGCCCTCAGGCTCGACGCCGAGAATGCACCGCCTCACTTGTCAGCGCTTTTGCGAGGTTCTTCATGTACACCGCCATCGGTTATGCCGCCCAATCGGCCACCACTCCCCTCGCCCCCATGAGCTTCCAGCGCCGCAGCCCACGCGCGGACGACGTCGCCATCGAGATCCTCTACTGCGGCGTCTGCCACTCCGACATCCACCAGGCCCGCAACGAATGGGGCATCGCCGTGTACCCGCTGATGCCGGGCCACGAGATCGTCGGCAAGGTCACCGCCGTCGGCGCCAACGTCAGCAAGCACAAGGTCGGCGACCTGGTGGGCGTCGGCTGCATGGTGGACTCCTGCCGCCATTGCGAAGCCTGTGCTGCGAACCTGGAACAGTACTGCCTGGAAGGTCCGACCATGACCTACGCCACCCCGGATCGGGTCGATGGCAGCAACACCATGGGCGGCTACTCCGACAGCATCGTGGTCAGCGAGCACTTTGTCGTGCGCATCCCGGAGAAACTCGACCTGGCCAGCGCAGCACCGATTCTCTGTGCCGGCATCACCACCTACTCGCCCCTCAAGCACTATGGCGTCAAGGCCGGCGACAAAGTGGGGATTCTCGGCATGGGCGGCCTGGGCCACATGGGCATCAAGTTCGCCAAGGCCCTGGGGGCCGAAGTGACCCTGTTCACCCGCTCGGCGAGCAAGGCCGAAGAAGCCCGCCGCCAAGGCGCGGAACGTGTGATCGTATCCACCGATGCGGCGCAGATGCAGTCGGTAGCCGGGCATTTCGACTTCCTCCTGGACACCATCCCGGTGCCCCACGACCTCAATCCCTACCTCGACACCCTGCGCTTTGACGGCGTGCACATCCTGGTGGGCCTGATCGAGCCGGTGGACCCGGCACTGCACGCCGGCAAGCTGGTGATGAGCCGTCGCGTACTGGCCGGATCGCTGATCGGCGGCATTGCCGAGACCCAGGAGGTGCTGGATTTCTGCGCCGAGCACGGCATCACCTGCGACATCGAGATGCTGGATATTCGTCAGATCAACCAGGCCTATGAGCGCATGATCAAAGGGGATGTGAAGTATCGCTTCGTGATCGACATGGCGACCTTGAAGCTCTGAATCTCGATGCCATGACGGCCCGGCTTGTCACGAGGAGGCGCTCCACGCAATACGCCTTCTCCGACAAGCCGGCTCCGGCACGGGCCAGCTGGCGCCAGCCCATGGGGGCTGTCGTCAGCCCCGGGCGAACGCCCGCAGCACTTCGCCGTCCATGCGGTACTTGACCCACTCCTCCTGAGGCTGGGCGCCCAGGGACTTGTAGAACTGGATCGCCGGTTCATTCCACTCCAGCACACTCCATTCGAAGCGTCCGCAATCGTTGTCACAGGCGATCTGCGCCAGATGCCGCAACAGTTGCTTGCCCGCCCCGCCACCGCGTTGTTCCGGGGTGATGTAGAGATCCTCCAGGTACAGACAGTTGCTGCCCAGCCAGGTGGAATAACTGAAGAAAAACACCGCAAAGCCAATCGGCACGCCGTCACGCAGGCAGATCAGGCCGTGGGCCGTAGCCCCCTCACTGAACAAGCTGCGCTCAATATCGGCGACGCCGGCAATCACTTCGTGACGAGCCCGCTCGTAGTCGGCGAGCTCAGTGATGAAAGCAAGAATCTGTGGGGCATCGCTGGGCAGTGCAGGACGGATTACGACGGTCATCGACGGTTCTCTAGGCAGAATCAGGTGGCCATATTAGAACGACAGCCGAAATACATGCACGGCCATTTACGCGCAAAGCTGATTCCCCGGCTCGCGGCTTACTCCGCTGTCGGCTAACCCTGAGGCCTGCAGGATCAGAACAAACAGCGCAGAAGGCCATGCTAGAAAGCCCTCCACGACTACAAGCATAAGAGAGGAGTTTTCATGTCCGTGCGGGCTATGCAGAAATCCAGGGGGCCAGGGCCATTGTTCGGGTTGTTCTGTCTGGGCAGCTATCTGTTGTCACTGTCTTACGGATCGACCTTTCTCCTGTCCTTGCTGATCAGCAGCCGCGGCGGCAATGAGCACGACGCCGGCAGCGTGATTTCGGCAGCGATGCTCAGCACCTTCGTCGCGGTGATCGGTTCCGGGCACCTATCGGACTGGCTTGGCGCCGCACGTTCGGTGGCGCTGTTCGGCTGCCTGCTGGCCCTGGCCAGCCTGGGCTTTGCCCTGACCCCCGGGTTCGGCCACGCCCTGCTGCTCTTCGGCCTGACCCTGGGCCTGGGCTGGGGAGTGTTCTACACCCTGGGGCCAATCATCGTGGCGATGCTGGTGGAGCCCGCGCAACGAGCCCGTTACTTCGCCCTGCTGTCGGGCAGCATGATGACCGGCATCGGTTCCGGGCCGCTGCTGGGTCGCCTGGCCAGCGCGCTGGGCTATCCCGTGACCAGTGCTTTTTTCATTGCTGCGGCAGCCAGTCTGGTGGGGGTGCTGATCTTTTGGCGACTGGGCGCCCGCCTGAGTCGCCAGCCCAATCATCTGGGGACTTCAGCGGCCCGGATCACCAGGAGCGGTGCGGCACGCGTACTGTCTTCCAGGGCCCTGTGGCCAATCCTGATGGTGGGCCTGGGTGGCTGTGTGTTCGGCGGGCTGTCGAGTTTCCAGACCAGCTACGGTGTATCCCGAGGCGTGGACTACTCGCTGTTCTTCCTCGGGTTCATGAGCGCCGCCATCGCCAGCCGGATGCTGATCGCCGGCATCGTGGTCAAGCGTGACCCCTATCGCGCATCCTGCCTGCTATCGGGGCTGATGGTGGTGTCGATCCTGCTGTTTCTGTTTGTCGTCGACAGCAGCGCCAGCTACCTGTTGGCCGCAGTGATACTGGGGATTGGCTATGGCCTGACGTATTCAGTGATCAACGGCCTGGCCGCCAACGAAGCACCTGCCGGCAGCACCTCGCAAGCACTGCTGTTGTTCAGCCTGTCCTATTTTGTCGGGGTATTCGGCTTTCCCTGGCTGGCCGGGCGGATCATCGTCGAGGCCGGCATGCAGGCGCTGCTGTTCACCGTACTGGCTATTGCTCTGCTGAACTGGCTGATCAGCCTCGGCCGCCTGGGCTGGCGCCGAGCGCTCCAACTGCGTATCGCCCACAACCCGTAGCGCCGTTCGTCGATCATCCGGCACCAACCCCACGCCAGGGCAGACCAATATCAGGTAACGACTCTAACAATGGAGGCGACACCATGATCAAGGTCCAACTCTCAGCCCTGGCCCTGGCCGGACTGTTGTCCAGCGCCGCCCTGGCGGGCACCACAGGCCCCACCAATCCGGTAGAAGGCCCGCAATCCCCTGCCCCCCAGAGCACACCGAAGATCAACATCAACCCGCCGGCCATGGACGAAGGCTCGCTGCCGCCGGCCACCGGCACCGACCCGCGAATCCAGGGCAACGACAACGGCCGCCAGGGCGGCGCCGGCACCCTGGATGCCACGACTCCGGACAATGGCAAGACCGGTAGCGGATCGAAAACCACCACCGGCGGCTCAGGCTCAGAGGGCAGCAGTCAGTAACACCCGGCGCCGGCTCAATCCAGCTGGCGCTGCGCAAGGCTGGTGACGGTCCATCAGGCCCGCAACATTGCGTCCACTTCCGCGCTGCACGGTGCGGTGGCCGGGCCACGGCGGGTCACCGCGATGGCCGCCGCCGCATTGGCCCGACGGGCCGCTGCCTGCGGCTCATGACCCGCAGCAAGCGCGGCGACAAAGACACCGGCATGGGCATCGCCGGCACCATTGCTGTCCACTGCCTCGACCTTGAATCCCGGCACCAGCACAGCACGCCCCTCTTGATTGATCCAGCAACCCCGGGGACCGTCACGCAGTACCAGCATGGCCTTGGACGACAACATTGAGCCCAGCCGCTGCACGGCTTCGACCATTTCCGAGCTGGCACTCAAGCGCAGGGCCTCGACCCGGTTACTGCTCCAGATGTCGATACGTGGCAACAAAGCCGCCATCAAGGGAGAATCCAGCGAGCCCACCAGCGGCCCCGGGTCGAACATCAGGGGCACCGAGACTGGCAACGCCAGCACCCAGTCGACCAGGGCCTTGGCCTTGCTCGCCTGAAGCAGGCTGTAGCCACTGACGTAAAGGTAATCCCCCGCTCTCACCTGGACCTGCGCCAAGTCTTCGACCGTCAGTTCGCCCTCGGCACCTATATGGGAAATGAAAGTGCGTTCGGCAGAGGCTTCGGTCAAGGCCACGCATAGACCCGTGTCGGCCCCGAGACTGGGCTCCAGGCTCATCTGGATGCCTTCGGCCTGCATCGCCTGCCGTGCCAGATCACCAAAGCGCCCCTGGCCGTGACGACCGAGATAGACCACCGGCAGGCCATTGCGCGCGGCCGCCGCCATGACATTGAAACCGCCACCCGCCTCGAAACTGGCTGACTGCGCCAGCACATCACCGCCAGACTCCGGCAGTCGATCAACGGCCATCACCAGATCGACGATCACCTGGCCACTGTGGAGCAATCTAGGCATTGGCATTCTCGACAAAAGCCCGACGCCGGTCACGGGCGCCGCCCAGCACGCCATAGACGCCGCCGGCCACCAGGAAGGTGATGATCCAGCCCAGGCCGTTATGCCCGAGCCAGGAATCGGCCAATGGTCCCGTGAACCAGACGTCCTCGACCGTGGTGCCAATGCTGGTGAAACAGAAGCCCAGGACGATGGCCAGCACCCAGGCACCAAAGGCCCGCCATTCGATGCCGCCCTGATACCAGTAGGCGCTGCTCGGGCCCACATTCAATAAATCATCGGCGCTGTAGTAGTGGCGATGGATCAAGTCCACCACGAAGATTCCCACCCAGGCCGTGATCGGCACCGCCAGCAGGGAAATGAAGCTGATGAAGGGGCCGTAGAAACTGTCAGCGATCAACATGAAGTAGATCGACCCCATGAAGATCGCCACGATGTCCACCAGTACTGCGTAGACCCGCTTGACCTTGAGGCCCAGGGTCAGCGCGGTGAGACCGGCGGAATACACCGACAGGTTGTTGGACAACAGCAGACCGCCGAAGGCAGCGATCAGGTAAGGCACGGCCATCCAGGTTGGCAGCATGTCGCGGATCGCAATGATCGGGTCCACCGCTGAGGCCAGATGATCGTTACCGACCGACAGCAAGCCTCCCAGAGTGATCAGCAGCACCAGCGGAATACCAGCACCGAAGGCCGCCGAGGCCACCAGGCGCCCGGCAGTGACCGAACGTTGCTGATAACGGGACATGTCCGCCCCAGAGCTGGCCCAGCCGATCCCGGTGCCTGCGGCCATGGTGCCGACGCCGATGATCATCGCGCTCATGGGCGCAGGGGAGGCATTGAACACTGCGGTCCAGTCGATGGTGGCACAGAGAAAGCCGCCCACCAGGACGTTCAGCGCGCCGAATCCGTAGGTGGCCCACTTCTGGATCACCAGCAACGTGGCGTGGCCCAGACCGGACACACTCAGCGTCATGAGCACAAAGATAGCGATGAACAGCAGGGTCAACAGTGGCGCGTCCTTGGCCGAGGCCGGGGTGTGGAACAGGATCGAACTCAAGGACAGGAGAACAAAGGCTGCGGTGGTGGTATTGACCGTTTCCCAACCGACTCGCGACAGCATGGACACCAGGGTCGGGCCGATATTGCCGCGCACACCGAAAATGGCCCGAGACAGGGTCAGGCTCGGCGCCCGGCCACGACGGCCGGCCACGGATATCAGCCCGACCACGGCGAACGATCCCACCGAGCCCAGGACCGCCACCAGCACCACCTGCCAGATCGACAGGCCGCGAAACGCCACCAGGGTCGCCCCCAGGGGCAACCCGAGGATGCTGATATTGGCCGCAAACCAGACCCAGAACAGCTGCAAAGGATGACCGTTGCACTCCGCCTCCGGGACCGGCTCGATGCCACGGGTTTCCAGTTGTCCGACACCTGACCCGGCGGTCGATGAACTCATGAATAAGGCTCCTGTTGCCATCGTTGTGGTTATTGGCAATTTCGGAAGTCGCTGAACATCCCGGCATTCCTGGCCGTGTTTTTTAGCTTTCCATAGCCATGGGTGTTCTCAGAGCAAGCTGGCTCAGCGCAGAGCCAGCAGCTCTTGTACCAGCGGCTGCAAATCCAGTTCATTGACTTGCTGCACCCGGTCGATCAAATCCCTGGGCCACGCCTCCAGCCCAAGGCAGGCGCCGAGCATGGCCCCGAGAATCGCGGCGATTGTGTCGGTATCGCCCCCCAGGCTGGCAGCCATGCACAAGGCCTCGAAGGCTTCCAGATGACCAAGCGCCACTTGCCAGGCCAGGGCAAAGCTCGTTACCACCGACTCTTGGGATGCCACCGAGGTCCCCACCAGTTCATAGAGCATCCGGGCAAACCCCTGCTTGTCGCCATCCACGCTCAGAGTGGCAGCCCACTCCAGGCGCGCAGCAATACTGGCACCGGCGACCCAGTAACCTTGCGCCTGTGCCTGCCAGGCAACCTGCCTCCCAAGGGGCAAAGCGTCCGCCAGGCAAGCGCCATTGACACCGGCGGACACGACTGCCGCCACCGCTGCCGCACTGGCAATGCCCAGGCTGGTGTTGTGGGTGACCTGGCAGGCCTGGACCACCGCCTGGATGAAACGATCGGGGTGGGCAACATCGCTGGCGATGCCCACTGGCGTGATACGCATCGCGGCGCCATTGGTGGTGCCATAGCGGCCAGCCTCTTCCACCGAGTGACCGGCGAGGATCAGTTCAATCGCGTGCTTGGTGGAAGGTCCGAGCAGGTCCTGGGAGCCTTTGGCCTGCATCGCGGCCTCCCATTCAATCAGGCTGCTGGCCAGCGCGGTCGGAGCGATACGGCCTTGGCCCTGGACCAGCAGGCGGCCCACCAGGATCGCCTGTTCAGTGTCGTCGGTAATGGAGCCGGCAGGCATGTTCGCCGCGATCGGCTGGTCCGGGCCGGCATCTTCCAGGGTACCGATAGCGCCGAAGCGTTGCTGGATCTGTTCACGACTCAGGGACTGGGTCGGCATGCCCAAGGCGTCGCCCAAGGCCAATCCATAAAAAGCGCCAAGCGCCCGCCGGATCTGGCTCACCCTGACTCTCCAAATTGCAGGTGCAGGCGAAAATGCTGCGGGTCCAACAGGCTCTCCACCTGTTCCATGAAGCGTCCCTGGCGGTCATAGGTAGTGCGCAGGGCCTTGAGGAACACTTCTCCGGGAGCACGGCCCAGCAGCTCGGCGTCTTCGGCATTCAAGGGTTCGGCGCCGATCCACTGATCGCCACGCTCGCCGATATAGCCGTAGGCGGCCAGGGTAATGGTCAGGGAATCATCGATCAGGCCAACCCGCGGCAGGCCTTCAAGCTCGCCGGATGCAGGGATCAGGGAGCGTTCAAGAGACAGCACCCGCCCCTCGGTGCTGCGGCGACGGCGGTCCAGGGCAATGAATTGGTCAGTGCCCAGGCGGTGCTTGAGCTCGGGACGGCAGATCGCCTCCAGGCGCAACACCTCGGTATTGACCAGCGCTCCACTGTCGGCCAGCGCCTGGGCCCAACCGTGATGTTGGTCCAGGGCCACGCCATCGAAGGTGACAATGGAGCCGACGCCGCTCTGTGTGGCGATGTAGTTGCGACGCTTGAGCTCAGCCAGGGCCTCACGCAAGGTGCCGCGACTGACACCGAACTCTTCGGCCAACTGATGCTCCCCCGGAAGCTGGAAGCCGTCTTCCATGAGACCGCTTTCAATGCGCCGGATCAGCTCGTCGACCACTCTTGTTTTCTTATCGAATCGGACATGTTTGATCATGTCCGGTTGATACATGAAAGATCGGATCAAGAGCAAGAAATATCTTTTTACACCGGCTTGAAACGTCCGTCTAAGGCTCAAGACCTATGGGGAAAAACGTTCCGCCGCTCCACACTCCCAGCCAGTTCTGGCCTTCAAGGGTGCGCGTCTGAGCCAGTTCCACCAGTTGGTAGAAGACGTTGCGATGGATCAGCGCCTCAAGATTGTGTCGAACCAGGATATAGGGCGCAGGCTCCTGGGTCTGAGGATCGATCACCACGCGCAGGGGATGTTCAGCGCCGGCAACCACCTGTTCATCGACCTGGGTAGTGAAGCGCAACACCTGGTTTTCGCCCTGCCCTTCGACCTCCAGGGTCACGGCAACGAAAGGTGCGTCATCAACCTTGATCCCCACTTTCTCAACCGGAGTGATGAGAAAGTACTGGTCGCCATCACGGCGGATGATCGTGGAGAACAGCTTGACCATGGGCTTGCGGCCGATGGGTGTGCCCAGGTAATACCAGGTACCGTCACGAGCGATGCGCATGTCGATATCGCCGCAGAAATCGGGGTTCCACAAGTGGACCGGCGGCAGGCCCTTCTCAGCCTTGGGAATCTGCGCCAACAGGTCGTTGGCCTTGCCTGGACCACTCATACCGCTCTCCTCAATCAATCAGTCACTCAAGCCCAGCAAACCGCGCGCGTATTGCTGCAAGGGTGGGCCGAGCAGATCCTGGGGCTTGTTGTCGTGGAACGTCAGTAAACCGCCACGACTGCGAATACGTGCCGAATCGATCAGATACTGGGTACTGGTTTCGATCAGCATGATCTGGATGGTACTGGTATCGACCCCCAGGCGGTCCACGGCTTCCTGATCCAGCCACTCATCGGAGTTGCCGATGCGGTCATCCGCCTTGGCAAAACGGGCGTAAAGCAGATAGTGCGCTCCTAGCTCCCGGGCTTCGGCCATGGCTTCGTTGAGGCCTTCGGCTGCTCGGGCGCGACGCACCATGGGGAAATATTCGATAAAGCCGTTGAAGGCTTCCTCCGCCACCACGTTGGGCCGCGGGTACGCGCTGCCTGGAGGAGCGAAAGGCCCCTGGGCGATGAAAATGAACGAATCCGGCTGAATGCGGAATGAGCTGGTACGGCGGGTATCACTGTGGTCGAGCACCCCGGCGTCACTCAGGTGATAACGCACCCCTTCGCCCATATCACTGACATTCATGCAGCCGCCAAGTGCCAAAAAGGCCAGCAGCAAAACCAGGCTACGCATCCTACCCTCCAAAATCCGGTGACGGAAAACCGGCGAATGGCCACGGGATGCAGCTTCCGCGCCAGCTACGCGATTGAAGGAAACTCACGGAAAATCAGCATCAGCCACCGATGATCTTCATCACCGTGGCTCCGCCGGAGAAGGCCACATCCTGCTTGTCTCCCAAGGCCTTGACCAACAGGCGCTGCAGGGCCGGCAAAGCTTGATGGCGCGGCTTGTCCAGCAGATCGCCAACATAGTGACGATTGCTCGAAGACAGGCAGCCGTGCAACCAGCCAGTGGAAGACAGTCGCAGGCGCGAGCAAGTCCGGCAGAACGGCACACTCTCATTGGCAATCACTCCGAAATGGCCAAGCCCGGGAATCTCGTAGCGTACGGCCGTGGCATCCAGTGGCGCGTCGGCCTGCAGGTAGTCGTAGCGCTGGCCGATCAGGTCCAGCAACTGCTGCAGGCTGACAAACTGCTGCAGGAAAGCATTGCCGTCACTGGCCAGGTGGCCCATGCGCATCAACTCGATGAAACGCAATTCATAGCCCTGCTGCAGACAGTAATCGAGCAACGGCATGACCTGGTCCAGGTTCTGTCCGCGCAACGGCACCATGTTGACCTTGATCTTCAACCCCGCCGCACGGGCTTGCTGCATGCCATCGAGCACAGTGGCCAGATCCCCGCCGCGGGCGATGCTGCGAAAGGCCTTGGCATCCAGAGTGTCGAGAGAAACGTTGATTCGACGGATCCCTGCTTCCAGCAACAATGGCAGCTTGCGCGCCAGCAACTGACCGTTGGTGGTCAGACTGATGTCTTCCAGATCCATCCGCCCCACCGCCGTGATGAAAGCTTCCAGCTTGGGGCTGACCAGGGGCTCACCGCCGGTGATGCGCAAACGCTCGATGCCGGCTGCTTCGATCAGATACGCCACGCCCCGGGCCATCGCCTGGGCCGACAACTCATCCTGGGCAGCCACCAGCCGCTTGCCGTTGGGCACGCAGTAGGTACAGGCGTAGTTGCAGGCAGACGTCAGGCTGATCCGCAAGTTGCGAAAGCGCCTGCCTTGACGATCAACGATCATGGATGACTCCGGCGTAAGAAGGGAGAACCGGCAAAACCTGACTAAAAAATCAGGTTTTAGCAAGTCCCATGCCTGAGTATATTCCTCGGACACCGCGCCATACAGTTACCCGATGGCGCAATACAACGGGCGAATGCCTCAGCTGTTGGAAGTGTCGGGGTCGCGCTTGCGCTTGTTGCCCATGCGCACGCCGATGTCCATCAGGAACTGGAAGAAACCTTCCTGATCCTCGAGCACATTGCTCCAGAATGGCGAGTGATAGAGCGCCACGGCACCGTGCACCAGCGCCCAGGAAGCGCAGTAGTGGAAGTAAGGCGGCACGTCTTCCAGCTTGCCTTCGCTGATTCGCCCCTTGATCAGCAGGGTCAGGCGCTCGAAGTTGGAAGCACGGATCTTGTGCAGTTCCTCGACCATCTCCGGCACCTGATTGCCCTTGACCACCTTCTCTTCCAGGCGGTCGAACAACCGGTAGCGCTGCGGATCGCGCATACGGAACTCGAAGTAGGCCCGAGACAGAGCCTCCTTGTCCTTGTCGACATCGGCAGAGTGCAGCAACTCGTTCAGATCCCGCTCATAGTCGAGCATCAGGCGCAGGTAGATCTCCGCCTTGGACTTGAAATGCTTGTAGATGGTCCCTTTGCCGATACCCACGGCATCCGCAATCATCTCGACGGTGACACTGTCTTCACCTTGTTCGAGGAACAGCTTGAGCGCGGTATCGAGAATTTCTTGCTCACGGCGACGAAACTCACGGACCTTACGAGGTTCTTTTTGCATAAGAAAAGGTCTGTTCGGGGTCAAAATCGAAGCCGCGTATTATGCCTAACTTGCGCCAAAATGCACGGATCATCCGTCGTTGCCACTGTTTCTGACGTAAAAGCCCTCGAGGCGAAAAGACACGGATGAGTCGCAAGCGTCCGGAAAATCCAGTGAATACGGGGCCGGCAAGCGGTTCAAATAGAAAACATCGACAGCTGTAAAGCCTCGTATCAGACCGTAAAGTCTCGATTTTTCTGTAATCGGGTCTCGATACCGACCTCAGCCCCACACTCGACGAAAATACCGCAATGAGTCGTAATTGCTTCACTGCTTCGCAGAAGTGTTGCCTTTATCATCATCAGGAAATGTTACCGATAAGCCTCGAAAGCTCCATCCAGGACAGGTGAAAGGTCTGAATGTATCGATACCATTGATGGGGATCAGGCTTCTCGGGAAACAAAACTGCAACAGCTTGTGTGTTTACCGAAGGGTGAAAACCGTCAAATTCGTGCAAATTTTGCGCAAACAGACTGATTTTTTTGGATTTTCAACGAAATAAGCCCCAAAACACCGCAAATGAGAACTCAACCGAAGCGCTCGTATTCCAAATTTG
The DNA here is from genome assembly GCF_003363755.1 of Pseudomonas protegens. GTDB lineage: Bacteria > Pseudomonadota > Gammaproteobacteria > Pseudomonadales > Pseudomonadaceae > Aquipseudomonas > Aquipseudomonas danubii. The sequence goes on along the minus strand of NZ_CP031396.1, from coordinate 5,522,743 downwards.
TTTAAAAAACGAACAGGAGCAACTGGACTGAATGCAATAGTGATCAATACTTGAACTGTCGGCGGGACATCTCCCCCAAGTGAAACGCCGATCAAGGTACCGAAGGACCGCGTGCCTTAGTTTTACTCCTAATGGTCTTAACCCGGATTCACCCCCCAGAACCCGGGTTTTTTTTGCCTGAAATTTGCTCTTCCACATACCGGCGACTCAGGCCTCGCCCTTGACTCGCGCCAGGGGAAACAGACGTTTGAAGTTGGCTGTGGTCTGTTCGGCAAAGGCGTCATAGGCTTCGCCCCGCAACATTGCCAGGAACTCCGCCACTTCACGTACGTACTGCGGCAGGTTGGGCTTGCCGCGATAGGGGATAGGCGCCAGATAAGGTGAATCGGTTTCCACCAGCAAGCGATCGGCAGGCACCTGCCGCGCCACATCGCGCAAAGCGTCGGCATTGCGGAAGGTGACAATGCCCGACAGAGAAATATAGAACCCCAGGTCCAGAGCCGCCTTGGCCATGTCCCAGTCCTCGGTGAAGCAATGCAACACGCCGGCATTGGGCAATGCAGCTTCACGCAACAGCTCCAGCGTATCGGCCCGGGCACCGCGGGTATGCACGACCACCGGCTTGCCAGTCTGCTGCGCGGCCTGCAGGTGCAAACGGAAGGACTCCTGCTGCAACTCGGCCGCTTCCGGCTCGTAGTGATAGTCCAGGCCGGTTTCGCCGATAGCCACCACTCGCGGATGGTTCAATTCATCCAGCAACCAGTCCAGCGCCGGAGCCGCCCCCGGCTGCACATCCAGCGGATGCACCCCCACCGAACAATCGACGTCGTCATAACGCTCGGCCAGCGCTTTGACGTCCGCCGCGTTGTCGGCACTGACGCCAATGCACAGAAAATGCCCGACACCGCGCTGACGGGCGGCATCGAGCGCGGCATCCAGTGAGCCGTCGTGGGCGGCAAGGTCGAGACGATCAAGGTGGCAATGGGAATCTACGAGCATAAGAGACTGCAACTACATCCGATAAATGAAAGGGCCGGACTGCACAGTCCGGCCGGATACAGGCTTGATTCTAGGCGCTGCCTGTCAGCGCTGGGTAGGCAACGCCGACCATTGCACCAACAGCGCTTCCAGCAGCAACACGCGATTGAGGTTGGCCTTGCTCAGAACCTTTTGCCGCTGGGCCAGGATCCAGTCCTGGATCACCAGCACCTTGTCCTGGCCGGACTTTTGCGCCAGGTACTGCAGCACCTTGCGCATGTCCTGCAACCCCAGTCCGTCTTCGTCCTGGGTCAGTTGGTAGCGCAGGATCAGGTTCGACCAGTCACAGAACCAATCGAACAGCAGCAACAAGGGGATGGCATTCCAGGCCTCGGCCAACTGGGTTGGCGACTGTTGCTGCTTGAGCAACTTCTTCACCCCCTCTACCACCAACGCCCGCTGCTCACGCACCCCTTGGGCCTGCAAGCCGACGGCAGCCAGCGGCGATCCCGCCGCGAGGGTCAGCAGCTCCAACCGCTCCTCCTCGGTGCATTCAGGCAAGGCCTGGGACAGCCACTGCTGACTCATTGCCGCGCTGGGCAATGGGCACGCCTGCTGCACACAACGGCTCTTGATGGTGGGCAACAGCCGGCTGGGCTGATGGCTCACCAGCAACAGCACGGTGTCGCCTGAAGGCTCCTCAAGGCTTTTCAACAGGGCGTTGGAGGCGTTGATGTTCATCGACTCCACAGGCTCGATCAGCACCACCTTGCGTCCGCCCAGCTGCGCAGTCTGGACCACGAAACTCACCAGCTCGCGAACCTGGTCGACCTTGATCGCCTTGTCCGTCTCTTCGGGTTCCAGCACGTAATTGTCTGGATGACTACCCGCCTGCAACAACAGACAAGACTTGCACTGACCGCAGGCATCCAGCCCGTCGGGGCGCTGGCACAACAGGCGCGCCATCAGGCGTTCAGCCAGGGCCCGCTTGCCAATTCCTGCCGGGCCGTGGAGCAGGTAGGCGTGAGCATGCTGCGCGCGCCCCGCCAACTGTTGCCAGAGGCCGTCCTGCCAGGGAAAGACCTCAGCCACGGGCGCGCTCCAGCAATTGTGGCAGCAAGGCATCCAGGGACTGCTGGACCTGCGCCAGTGGCTGCGCCGCATCCACCAGGAAATAACGCTGCGGAGCAGCTTCAGCACGCTTCAGGTAAGCCTCACGCACCTTCTGGAAAAACGCCTGGCCTTCCTGCTCGAAGCGATCCAGCCGGCCACGGGCACTGGCCCGGGCCAGGCCAACGTCCACTGGCAGGTCAAACACCAGGGTCAGGTCCGGGCTCAGCTGGCCCTGGACGAAATCCTCAAGGGCAGCGATGCGCGCAAGGCTCAGGCCACGACCGGCCCCCTGATAGGCGTAGGTCGAGTCTTGTTTTCGGTTTTTCAAAAACGTCAACATCAGAAAATTATAACCCTTTTAACAAAAAGGTAAACGTGCTCAAATCCCCGAATCACAAGGCTTGAGCCGAAAACAGGAGTCCACCGTGAGAACCATCATCGGCCTAGCCGCCTTAGCCAGATCTGGCAAAGACACCGTAGCTTCGATGCTTCTGAGCATTCCGGGGGTAGCCGCCTTTGCTCTGGCTGACCCACTCAAGGTGGGGTGCCAAGCGTTGTTCGGCCTGACAGACGCAGAGGCGTGGCAGGACGACATAAAGGAAGAAACCATCGAGCTCTGGGGCCGTTCGCCTCGCGAGTTCTTTCAAACGGTGGGTACTGAATGGATGCGCCATCATAACGCAGACCATTGGCTAATGAGAGCTGCAAGGGAGATCAATCCCCCAGAGCGCCCACAACCCCCTGCAACACCCGCAAATCTCAGCGCCCCGGACGCTCCGTTCCTGCTGGCAGCTCAGGCGATTTTCGATTTCAGCGACGACCAGATCTGGAACTCAGGTTCCTACACGACTCTCGACAGCTACTGGGGCCTCTCCCCTGCCGATGCCGTAGCGCTGCTTAAACGTCACGCTTACGACCTGTACCCGGACTTTGATGCCCTGCGCAGCCACCGCCCTGTCAGCAAGCCGACCCCGCGCGGACAGATCCCGGCTAACGCGAGAACAATCATCTTCAAGGACATCCGCTTTGAGAACGAAGCTGCGTTTCTCCGGGCGCATAACGGAGAGATCTGGCACATCACCAGACCGAATCTGCAGAAGATCAATGCCCACTCCTCAGAGCTCGGGGTCGCCCAGGCACCTGGTGATGTGCATCTAATCAACGATGGCACCCTGGAAGACCTCAAGGCCCGTGTAGCGGAGGCCTGGCAATCCCACGTCCAGCGCCAGTCGCCCACAAAAAACAACACAGAGGCCAACTCAGAAACCGGCACCACCGGAGGCCGCAACTGATGTCTGCCTTCGACCACAGCATTACCGAAGTAGTGACCTCCACTGGCCGGAAGGTGGCGTGCTCATACCTGAGCAACCCGAACTACGATCCGACCAGCAACGTCTGCGCATGCCTCCATTGGTTGTTCCTTCTTTATTGCCCTGCCAGAAACCACGCACGGGCTTATATCCGCTCGAACACCACAACCAAGGCCTTCGGCAACGAGTACGCGATCGTCGAGCAGTACATCTTCAAAGATAACGGCCTCACTGCCGAGCCTCAGCATATCGCCCTGATCTCAATGCCGATGATCAACCAGGCTTTTGAGCGCGCCAAAGCCAGCACGGCGAAGCATCACTATTTCGCGCTCTTCAAGCACATGCGCTTCTGGGCTAGGTTATCCGAACAGAAACTGCTTCCAGAAGCGCTTCGGCTGGATGTCTCGTCAGAGCACATCGACATCCCAGAGCGCCGAAAGGAAGTGGTACAGAATCGCTTCAACGGCGCAATCGAAAGCTGGATCGCGTATTCGGAAGAGGATCTGGAGATTCTCATGGAATACGCCTTCTTCTGGCTTGAACGCGTCATGCCCAAGGCGGAGGCGCTCAAGGATTATTTAGTAGAAAGCAAGTTTGCGTTCCTCAAAGACCTAGTGGTTACTCGACGGGAGCGTCTGCCGGAGCTGGAATCGCTGTGCAACATTGAAGTCGATGGAAAAACAGTGATGTCGCCCAAGGTGCTCGAACATTACAAGGACGACCTGCCGCACCTCACCTATAGCTGGGTGACTGGCTACGGCAAGGTTCTGGATGGCATTCGCAACTCGATCTTCATCCTCGTCGCTCTGGTGACCGGTGCGCGCAAGGGTGAATTGGCAGCGATGCATTTCTCTCATGTTACGACAGATCATAACGGCGACTACTGGCTGAAGATCACTCGCTGGAAGACCGCTGCCAGTCCGAAGCACGGTGAAGAGGACATCCTTCCCCTACCCCGTTTTGTCGGAGACATGATCCGCAAGTATGAGCAGTTGCGATCGATTCCTCCATTCGTGAAGGAAGGCTGGTTGTTTCAGCCTATGCGCTCAACCAAGGTCGTTAACAGGGCCACCCCCTCTCAGATCACTTCGGTGATTGAGCAGCTCAAAAATGCGTTACCCATCGAGCGTCTGCATTGCCACAGGTTCAGAAAGACAATTGCTGAGATCCTAATCAACCGGGATGAACGCAACATCGACATCATCCGTGCGTTGTTCGGGCACAAAAGCTATGCGATGACGCTTCGGTACATTGCCCGAAATCCGCTCATGGTGCGCAGCGTCGCCCTGGCGATTGAGCAGAACTACGCCCGGGAATTTCACGACATCGTTGCTGGCCTACGGCTTGGTCATTCAGGGGCCGCTGCGCAGCGTATCTACAAGCAAATCCTCAAGCGTCCAGATGAGTTTGCAGGCCAGCAGTTCAAAGTGACTATCGTCTCGTATGTCAGCCACCTGCTGAAGGCTGGCGAACCTCTCTTCATCCGCCGTACCGCCTTGGGCACGTATTGCCTCTCCGGAGAGCGCTTCACCCCGTCGAACCTGCCCCCTTGCCTAGAAGGCAGACAGTTCGACGAGGGCTTGATCATGCCAGACCCTGGCAACTGCAAGCTGGAATGCAAAAAGATCGTCATGCTGGGCTCAGCGAAGCAAGCCCTGACTGACAACATCCAGTTCTACGAGGCGGTACTTGATAACGCTCGTGGGAAGCTCGCACCGAAAGTGGAGTCCGAGCTGCTGCGTCGTATTGCGACGAGCGAAGGTCATCTGAATAACCTCATCAGCACCGGACATTCAGCGTCGACGCACATCGAGGTGCGCCATGTCTAAGGTCAAGCAGGTTCATAACGACGCCGATATTCCAGTACAAGCAGCACCAGAGGACTGTAGCGCAGACGCTCTGTTGGCACAGGCTGCTGCTCAAGCCGACCGTCGCCAGGTCATCAAGGACATCATCGTCTCGCATTACACGTCCGGAGCTATCCACAAACTCAAGTTGGTGGATGTAGCTAAGCGCGCTGGTATCACGCGTCAGGCCTTGGATCGCTACTACTCCGAGTTCAAGCCTTATATCGCTGGCAAGAAAGATGTGACTGACCTTGTGGATGGCACGGCGGCCAAGGCAAAGGTGGAAACCCAAGCCACCATCAATGCCACTGACGCCAAATGGAAGGCTCGTCTTGATCAGGTTCTTGTGGAGCGAGACAAGGAGATTGCCAAGGCCATCAACAGCCATGTCAGTACGCTGATGAACGACGACATCGCCATGTTCGAAAGCAATCAGTTGCGTAAGTCCTTGGAGAAACAAACCCTGCACGCGGTCGAGCTCACGAAGAAAAACGCCCTACTGGAGCTCAAGCTTGCTACATCCTTCCAGCGGGAAGCACCGCTGGAGAGCGCATCAAGCCGGGACAAGATCATTTACGATGTCGACATCGAGCAGCTGTGCATCCATTACCAACGTACGAAGAGCCTGGATGATTTCGAGGATGCGAAGGAGGCGGAGCTCATGGCCATCAGGGAAAAATTTGCTCGGTTCACATCCATGCCCGATGTCCATGTGGTGATGTTTGCAGACAGGTACATTTCCAGGTTCAACAAGTTCGCCGAGCGGTATACAACCTTGCCTGACGAGACCTGCCTGATCATCCGCCTGCCCTTATTCTCCCGAGCGGAGATCAACAACTTCATCAAGCACATACCTTCCACCTTCAAGAAATCGCTGCATGTCCCCTACATGCCGCTGGACACTGAGCGTAAAGCGCAAAGAGTGTTCATTTATCAGCGCAACGCTTTGCCCGAGCAGGAGATCCGGGCTGCCGATAGTGCTGACACACCCAGCATGACCTGGGGCTTAGACGAAATCGTCTCTTTCAAAGTACAGGTAGGAGACTGATCGTGAGTGATAAAACGAATCCGACTAAAGCTTCTGCTGGCCTGCGTATCACGACACAGCAGGTCACCTACAACAGCCTGGAGCTGGGAATGCAGGTCACCCATTGTGTCCTCATCGCCCAGCAGAAGAATAAACAGGTTCTTTTGAGCCACCCTAACCTGTTCCTGTACAAGCACACTCGTTCGTCGACGGCGTCATCAACACGCCATGCCACCCTTATTTCCATGTTCTACCGGTTTTTGTCGACACAGCCGAAAATGAAGAACGTGGATCTGGGTTATTACCATGCTTTGGCGGACAACAAAGACATCTGCCGATGGCAGGTACGACGGCAGCTTGAGCGGCTCGAAAGGAATTCCCCGAAGCCGTCGTCAGAGACCATCTTCGAAGACGCGAAAGTACTGCTGATTTTCTTCAGGTGGCTGAACGAACATGGTTATGTGACTAACGTCAATGTGCAGACCAGAACCTGGCGGGCGAATTTCCGCAGTGGGCGCATGCTCAACTATATCAATCGGATTGCTCCGTCGAGGATCAGCTCGGCGAACATCCGGGTTTTGGACAAGCAAAGTCGGCAGAAACAGTACGACTTTCTGATTACTGACGATGAGATCAAGTTGCTATTGCAGTCATACTCAGACCCAGTGTACGCGTCTATTTTTCTTCTCGCGCTGGGTACCGCGATGCGCCCGATGGACTTGGTCAGGTTTCCATACTTAGGCAATGCCGAGAACAAGCACATCATGCCGTACTCGAACATGACCAAGGGAGCTGTGACCACACAGTACACGGTTTACAACAGCAAGGGGGGCAAGGATCGTGAAATCACCATACACATGGATGATCTCAAAGCTCTCGAAGAGAACTACATCATTCCCCACTATGCCGCTCGTAAACAGCTCTATAAGAAGCGGTTCAAACAAAACTGTCCGCCCGATGTATTATTTCTGACCTCCCGGGGGATACCGGTCGATGTCGACAAGATTGCGTCTCGAACTTACGATGCGAAGAACAACGCCGCGAAGATCGACAGCAATTTCAGGTCTCACATCAATTTCTACCAGACCAGGCACTGGTGGCCAACTCAGTACCTCATAGCTTTCTTTGGCGACCGATTGCTGACGGAAAACCTGGAGGTGCTCTACCTGGCTGCCGCCCAAGCGCTAACCAGGCAGATGGGTCATGAAGATGTCGCCACCACGTACAAATTCTACGTGAGCATGGCCCGCGTCCTCATGTTCGCTCACAAAGGCCACGCGCTGGATTTGATCAGTGCGCCTGAACATTCTGTATCCAGCTTCATAAAAAATCTGCGCCCGATTGACCGGAACAAGTTGGTTGAGGATGGAGCCGAGCAAGGAGGCAGGGCTGCGTAAACAGGGTCTTGTGAACCAACACCTGGCCATTCGCGACGGCCCCCTGCTTCCAGCTAAACCACGCTGATGGTTGCTTGAACATTGAGGTCAAGGATGTGTGCGGCCAGGTGGAATGCATCTAAGTCCAAATGCTTCAGCCGTCGGTATCGTCGCGATGAGCTCGACCAGTTCGAGCTCATTGATATTTCGCGCCCCTCCACATCCTAGGGACGTTCTGATCCACGGCGAAAGGGCTCGTGTGTGGCGCAAGCCGTACCCTCTCCGCGCCTCGTGGGTGCCGACCAATCGTTACTCCTTGCATTAATACGCTGCTCAGCTGAGGTTTTTCAATAACCTCGCTGGGGCATGCCATAGTGCTGGAGGTCAGTCAGATGGTGCTCAAAACGATCAACCAGCGTTTTCAGCTCATACAACCCCTTTGCCGTAGGATAGCTAAATATAGGTTCAGCCTCTTCACCCTCCACATATTTCCAGCTAAAAAGACAATCAACCACATTGCTAAACCCCGTTGTATAACTGAACTCCGGGGACTCCTTCACAATCATTGAAGCCCGAATTATTTCTGCCATCCAGCTCCGAAACGGAGTATGTTGAAAGAAAAATACAGGCACATTATTTCTCATCTGATACTGGGCACTCGACCCGCCGCGAATGCATTGAACCACTTCAGTATCCACATTGACCCTTGAGCCGTTCTGACTACCTACCCCGTGATAGTAAAACACGTCACACATGAAACTTCTTAACGGGTCAAACAGTTTTACAAACTGATGTGCGATAGGAAATTCCGCCCTAATGTCATAGCTTGAAGGCATAAAATTCTGTTGCACTTGCCCACCCAGACTGAATGCAAACTCAGCGGATCTCTTCCATTCAAATATTAATTCCGGAGGATATAGACCAGGGCACCGGTCAATCATCTTGTGACATACGCGACAGAGCAATATAGCGTTGTCATAGCAATGGGGGTCATACCCCTCTGGCATAAGCTCAGACCGAGCCGAGCCTTGACCATGCCCGTAAATATGTGCCAGTTCTCCAGTCAATACACCTTCACCGAAAGTCACTTGGCGCCGACAAAAAGGGGCCGAGCAATCCGGGCCAGTGTTCGCGTGTACGCGCCTTACCACGTCGGGCGAGAAGTAGGTTGGCATCATGTCCACCATAGCAAGTACAAGAAATTCCTTGGATGGCTCACTCATCCAGGACTGAGATGATGGCAATCCAACACTGCTCAATGGCTGAACGTCAACAGAAGATTCTGCGCAGGGAAGTCGTAGACGAGGGAAAGGGCTGGACTCGCAGCAGCTCGGTTTCCTCAAGCATACCCAAGTGGAGATCATGGGAGCCCGTGGGCGTTGGACAAGTAGGAGATGCGGGTATAGGTTTTGATGGCCTCTAGCCACCTGGGCAGCTGTGTGGCCTGACGATTTGGAGCAATCCCAACGCAGACAACACACCTAACCAGTAGCCAAATCCAAAGCCAAAAACACGCGCCAACACGTTCACAAGGAAGAAGAACCATGCGAGCGATTCACACGGCAACTGCATTTTCCCTGGCCATTCTGGCCGGCTGCTCCGCCCAGCCTAAAGCCTTCTACGAGACGCCGCCAATTCACGGCGCTCAGATTGAGAAAGACAAGCCCTATGAGGGTGATTGGGAGGGGCTGCCCAAATTCACGCTAGCCAAGAGCCAGCTAGTTGTCGATTTCAAGGACAAGGACAAAGAAAGGCCGGTTCTACCACAGATGATTTCTGTCCCTGCTGAAGCGCTGCCGGAGCCGGCGCCTGAGGGTACTGCTGTGGATATTCAGACACGCTTCATGCTGCGCCAGGATGACGCCTTTGGTGTTGATACCCACCTGAGTGTCACGAAGATAGATAACACTGACTTGCTTTCCAGCATTGGCACTGAGGTCGAGGACAAGCGAGTCAAGTACGTTGAGGCACTGGGCTCTTTGGCGACAGGTGTTATCGGGACAATGGCGCTGATGGAAGGCTCTGAACTTCCAATCTCAATTGATAGCTACAAGATCCTCAAAAACAGCGAGGTCGCGCGGAATGACGGCACCGTCTATGCAATTGTGAAGTCACCCGATGGCACTCAGACAATACATCTCCAAGCAAAGTTTGGGCCGATCAAAGATGACGCCATCGACAACCTTGTCTTCGCCAATAAAGCGCACGAGCACGCCCAAGAGACGATCTTTCACTCCGCGTGCCGGAGCGTGACAGTGCTGTTTGATGACGGCCCGCTGGCGGGTCAGCAATTCAGCGCCACAGTGGCCGACCCTCGCTATGTCGAGACGGTGAAGCTCCCTAAAAAGGGCTCTGTTGTATTCCACACAGCCTGCGGCGCGAATACAGCCAGCTCGCCGTCTGGTACCAGCAGCACCCTGGATGTGGTGAACGCTGTGATCGCTCAGTCCAAAACGGTACGTGAGGCGTGGAAAACCTCGAAATCCACTAAAACAGCCTCCAAAGATGCGGCGGAAAAAGCAGCCTTCGACAAGAAGCTGGCCGCCCAAAATGAAGCTGATGCGAAAGCCAAAGCCGCCGGTAACGCGGCGACTGGTCAATAGCCATCGAGGCCTAAGCGTAACCGCTCTACTGAGCACCATCCACAGCCACCCTGCGAGCGGCGGAGTTGAGTTCAGGGGCCTTGAAAAGCCAGATCCCGGCCCCTATGAATGCTCACGGCATATCGCCATCACGCAGCACCACATTGAGGTTCTCATGTCCGACAACAAACACCTTACCCACCCACAAGATGCCGAACGCATCGACGTCCACGACGCCTTCGAAGTCCAGAACTGGACTGCCTCGCTCGGCTGCACTGAGGCGGAACTCAAGCAAGCTGTGGCCGCAGTCGGTACGTACGCTGACAAGGTGCGTCAGTACCTCGGCAAATCCTGATGAGAAGTGGCCCTCTCACCAGGGCCGCTTTTCTAGGAGTATGAGATGCCACATGAAAACCAGCGTGGAGACGACTGCGGGATGCTGATGGTGAATCATGGGATGCGAATGTGCAGTGATGAAGCTTGCTACTGCGAGCGCTCCGAGCCAATGATGGAATTGAAAGCAAGAATGCCCAACGGGGAGTTCGAACCTGCCGCCCTGTTAGGCGACCAGCAGTACTACGGCACCTCTGATCTGCACCCCACGGTGGCTTTCACCAAAGGGCTGCCCCTGAAAGGTATCTGCGTTGATCTCTACAGGCATGCCGGGAAAGGTCGAGATAGCCGTTTTCGTGGCACCACGCCTTTTTTGATGGTGAATGCAGACCTTGGCCAGGGGGCTATTTGTTGGGCTGGGCTTGGGGGCTGGGTTTACGAGCTGGACAACATTCCAGGGTGGAATGTTGAGAAACTGCTGGACGGCAAGGTACCCACGGTCAACGGATTTACCGGCGCACCTTTTCCTGGCGAGATGGAGGGTGCAATCGATTCCCGGATCCCTCCCGAGATGATCCGCAGGGCCGGACAAGTTATAAAACTGCGACGCTTCTTGACGGTGAGTGAATGGACGACAAACAAAAAGTGCCCGAGCCTGGCGTAAGAGAATTGCAAGATCGCTGGAAGACTGCCGAAGGGCAGCGTGTCCGGCGTGAGCTGATTTCAGCCTGGGGTGCGGGGAACGACTATTGGCCGGAACTTCTGTATGACCTGCCTTCGGTGAGCCATCCTCTATCCCCTGATGACCTTGACGACCTGAGAGGGATCAACTTATCAAAGCAGATACTCGAACGCTTCTCGCTGGCGTGCTGCGACCTGAGCTATAGCGACCTGCAGCACTGCAATCTGAAGAAGACGATCCTGCAGCGATCCAGGCTCAATTGGGCCAATCTGACACGCAGCGTGCTGGTGGCCACTGACTTGCTCAACATCGAGGCCCTCTACGCTAATTTTTCAGACTGTAGGATTCGAAAGGCGATGGCTATGTCGAGCGACTTTCGCCACAGCACCTTCCTTCGGACTGAGATCAACGCTTGCGTGCTGAACGGCTCAGATTTTACAGGCAGCGATCTCAAGCTCTCTGCGTTTGAAGGCAACGAACTTCACAACGTGATCTTTCCTGATGGATTCAAGCTGTCACATCACCTAGCTCATCACCGTCTTGATCATGACCTCGGTATGTAAGACCACGTTCATCACCACCTTGGCGAGGGATCACATTGGCAACCACTATTTGATCAAAACACCGATGCAGCATTATGGTTGCTGTGTCCCTTTGTACCTATCCAAGGCTTTAGCTCACGCATGACCCTCTCCGATGCCATCCTTATACTGATGCTTGCTGACCGTAGTCATGGCACGGAGCAGGCTATCAGTCGCGCCGGAAAGAACGTCATTAAGAAGCTACCGCGAAGCAAGCGCCAAATCATCTATGACTTGATCGATAGCCCCCAACCACGTGAATTGATCAAGCACATCGCCCTTAACCTCGACGACTGATAGGCCGCCCCCGAGCCATTGGTCAACGACCAAAAACAGCCTTGGATGCCGTGATCGCTGGAAAGCAGTCAGAGCATCCAGGCTCCATGGTCGAGCCGCCCTCTTTCAGATTCGCTGCCAAAAATTTTGAATCCCTTCCAGCCGGGGAAGCATGCGCGCGCCTGTCTGATACCACCAAGGAGTACAAATGTTCTCCTCCCCCGCATGGCGGGACAAACTGGATGTCTCGCTAGTAATGGTACGTCGAACCAGGAGGCTCTCTAAGGGCACTGGCGCAGCCTCACCTGTCCGCTTCGGCGGGCTTTTTTTGACTGCAATACCCAGCCTACGCGGGCAGTCGTCCCCGGCCCTCTCAGCCTGGGAGAGAGGGAAATCGGGAACCCGTCAGCCAGATGTTGCGGACGCGGGTATAGGGAAGGCTGGAGTGCTGCAGAACGCCTTGGCGCTGCGCCAGAGAGGCCCAGTTCGCCTGATCTATCTAGGTCTGCCTGGAGCTGGGTTGCCAACCGCAAGAACTGCACTTTACAGTGCTCGTTTCGCTCACTAGGGCTTGGATCATGGAACAGCCAAAACGGACTTTGCACGAGCTCAAGATTGCACTCGCGATCCTTCGTATGAACGCCATAGCGGGGTCTTCACGCCATCGGGTGATCAGCTCAAGTGCGCTGTTTTTCTGCTGGAGAAACAGTCCACCTGATACCTTGATTGAGGTGCTTCAGGCCCGTATCACGGGACGATTCGCAATGGACACCTTTGAAGACCTTCTGAAACGGGTTGATGACATCAGCCTTGGACAAAGGGCTGTTGATGTGGAGGCATTTCTGAGCGCCCGGGTGCCCAGCGGAGCTAATATTTCGTCGGCAGTCAGAAATACTGAGTATAAGAAGGCTCTGGAGGATGCTGTTGATATTCCACAGGAGCTTCACCCGCCTCAAGAGTGCGGGATGATCTCCAGGAACGCCCCTGACGGCTTGTTGTATGACTACAGCTCCGAAATTTCCTACAGCCGGGCACCTGTACAACAGATTTACACGACCTATCCAATTTTTTACGGGACGGATCGTCTGCAGGAGCCTGGCCGCACGGTGAAATTTGGAGGGTTCAGAAGCGAAGGCACGATCGCCTACGGAGTCGCTGAGGTCTCTATCCCTCATATTCATCGGGAGGGTAAGCTTGAACGACCCTGGCTGTGGCCTACCCAGACAAAGGGCAATCCCAACAAGCACATCGTCGTCCACAGTAATGCGCTGCTGGCCTTGGATGCATGGTTCACAAGCGCCAAGGAGTATCTGAGCCATCAAGGAATAGGTCAGGATCCCTCGAAGAAAGAGGGCCTGCTCTTCATCCACGGCTATAACGTCGGCTTCGATGCTGCGCTGTGGCGTGCAGCACAGCTCTGCCACGACCTGAAATTCCCAGGCCTGATGCTGTGCTTCTCCTGGGCGTCACTGGGTACGCCAGGGGGCTACCCCGCCGATGAAGCGACTGTAGATTGGTCAGCAGCCAACCTCAGGCAGTATTTGACTCATGTGACAGAGCAGCTGGGGTTGTCAGCCCTGCACATCGTGGCACATAGCATGGGTAATAGAGCGCTCCTGTCGGTTCTGGAAAACTGGAAGCGCAAGCCTGGCACGACCCCTATCCATCAAATCATCTTGGCGGCGCCAGACGTGGACACCAGCCGGTTCAAACAAATTGGACAGGTCTTCGATACCTTTGAACAAGTAACGCTCTACGCCTCGCGGCATGATAGAGCGATTGCAGCGTCCAGATTCGTTCACAGTTATCCCCGGGCAGGGGACGCCAATCCGCCACTGGTCATGAGCTCTCTGTCCACCGTGGATGTATCTGTAGCGGGTAAAGACATGTTCGGCTTAGGCCACAGCTACATCGCCGATGTGTCGAAGGTATTCCGTGACTTGTTCTACGTCGTCAGGCACCGGCACAAACCTGACCAGCGTGCAGGCATCACTAAGCGAGACGAAGGTTACTGGGAGCTCACGTAGCCCGAGCGACGGGCCGATGAAGATGCCCCGGGCAGGCGTCAACCAACCTTGGGTCACGAGAGCCCTGAGCTCTCGGCTACCTGAGGCAAGCTTCCGCAGGCTCAATCGGTAGGCTTTACTTTGAGTTGTCTTGAGATACCTCTCAAAAGGTCGTGCCTTGGTCAGCGGTTGATACGACTTCGAGGGTATCCCGTGGCTGGCTGTGATTTTTAGCCAGGGTGCCGCATAGGCCAGGCGTAATTTTTCTATGCTTAAGCTTCTGCTTTAAGGTGTTCCAAGATGAATCTCAGTCTCCGCAAGCGGAGCGCGCAAACGCGCGGATGGTCGACCTAATGGCCAACAGCATGCGCTAAATCGCTCTCCTGTTCGGCGGCTGACATCCACCAACAATCACCAGGGAGTGCCATATGATGGCAGTGTGAAATCAAGAAACGAAAGATGAGATCGGGGAGTTGAAGGCTGATGACCATACCCGCCTGCTCAGGAGTGGTTGAGCTTGGGGTTTTAGTATTTGGGCGGTGTTGAGCGTCGGGTCTAGAGAATTGCCAGAGGGCAAGGAGAAGAAACGTAAACCCTAAAAAGCTTGGTTTTATTGGGTTTCAGGAAGGCATGGGGCTGGAGTAAGACGCGGTAAGCGGGAGAAATGGGGCTTTTGGGTTTACCTTTGATTTTTTTGCACTATCAGAGAAATATGAGGTTTACTTTTTCAAAATAATCATTGCTATAATGGAATCAAGCAACAACCTTCCGAATCCAGAAGCCTTGGTGTAGCGGGGCTTCTAGGCAAGAAATGTATTTTCGAGGAGGTCGAAATCGCAGACCTTTTTTGGTTGACGTTCTCTTCCAGCAGAAAATAACGTCTCGGTGAAGCGGTCGCACAACACTACTGCGCCCCGGGCCAGTGCCGGGCGAATTACCGAGGCCAAGTGCTGGGCGCGGGCCGCGAACACCAACAGCAGCTCGGTATCGGCGCTCATGACCTCCTCCCCCGGAGTCAGCAACACTTCGCGAATCCGTTCAGCCAGGGGCGTACCACCAGGCTCGCGGGTCAACAACACTTCGATGCCTGCAGCGCGCAAACGCTCGGCGAGGTACTCGCGGTTGGTGCTTTTGCCGGCACCTTCCGGGCCTTCCAGGGTAATAAACAAGCCAGTCACAGGCAGTCCTTAATCAAAGTCATTGCGGGCGTTTCGGCGCGGGTTCGGGCTCCACCGGAGCCACAGCCGGCGCAGGTGACGCTGGCGGCGAGCTGTCCGGCGCCGCCTGAGGCGCAACTGCCGGCGCCGAACTCTCGGCTTCGGGAGCGGCCGGAGCAGTTACTGGCGCCGGGCTGGAACGATAGTCGGCGCGACGCTTGAGCTGGAACTCGCGCACGGCGCTGTTATGGGCATCCAGATCATCGGAGAACACATGGCTGCCGTCACCTCGGGCAACAAAATACAGGCTCTTGCCCGGCACCGGATTGAGAGCGGCATGAATCGCCTCGCGCCCGACCATGGCAATCGGCGTGGGTGGCAACCCGGCAATCACATAGGTGTTATAGGGCGTGGCTTCCTTGAGATGTGCCCGGGTCAGCTTGCCGTTGTAGCGCTCACCTAGACCATAGATCACGGTAGGATCGGTCTGCAGCAGCATGCCGATCTGCATGCGCCGTACAAAGACCCCGGCGATCTGTCCACGCTCATGGGGCACGCCGGTTTCCTTTTCCACCAGCGACGCCATGATCAGCGCCTGATAGGGATCACTGTAAGGCGCATCATCAGCCCGCCTGCTCCACTCCTTGGCCAGTACATCGTCCAGGCGGTCATAGGCTTTTTCCAGAAGCTCGGCATCGGTCATGCCGCGCACAAAACGATAGGTATCGGGGAAGAAACGCCCCTCGGGGAACACGCCGCCGTGTCCGAGCTTCTCCATCACCTGGCTGTCGCTGAGACCGGTCAGGGTCTGTTGCAATTTGTCGCTCTTGGCCAGGGCACTGCGCACCTGACGGAAGGTCCAGCCCTCCACCAGGGTCAGGCTGTACTGCACCACCTCGCCTCGCTGCCAGAGACCGATCAGGCCTTCGGCAGTCATGCCCGGTGTCATGCGGTACTCGCCGCTGTGCAAAGGCTGCCCCGGCAAGTTGAAGCGCCAGTAAAGGCGCAGCCAGAACGCGTCCTGGATCACGCCATCAGCCTGCAGACGATTGAAGGTTCCGGTGGGCGTGGAACCGGCGGGAACATCGAGCAGTTGCTCCTGACTCAGGTTCAGCGGTTGTTCCAGGGCCGAGTGCAGTTTCCAGGCACTCGCGCCCAGCAGCAGACCTGCCAGGACCAGTCCGGTTTCCAGCAGGAGCAGTAATTTACGTCTCACGAATCAAGCATCCAGTAGTGCGCGGGTAATGCCCTGCAGTTTACGGGTGAGCGCACCCGCCGACCAGCTCATCCCGGCGCAGCCAAGCACTGGCCAAATGCCGTAGACACTGTTGCAGACGAAGACCTCGTCCGCCTGTTGCAGTTGATCAAGGCTGATATCCGTCACTTCAAAGGGGATGCCTTGTGACTCGGCCTGAAACAAAATTTCAGCGCGCATCACTCCAGCCACACCGCAGCGACTCAGATCAGCCGTCAGCAGACGCCCCTGACTGACCAGAAACAGATTGCTGAATACACCTTCGATCACCCGTCCGGCAGCGTCGAGCATCAAGCCTTCGGCGTGCTCGGGATCGCGCCATTCAGCGCGAGCCAGAACCTGTTCAAGGCGATTGAGATGCTTGAGGCCGGCCAACAGCGGCTGCTCGGATAAACGCGTGACGCAAGGGAACAGCACAACCCCCTGATCGGCATGAGCCGCCGGATAAGCCGGCAAGGCCCCGCCCTGGAGAATCCGCCGCGCAGCACCTGCAGGATCGGCGGCATATCCTCGCAGGCTGTCGCCCCGGGTCAGGATCAGCTTGAGCACGCCCTCCCCCAGGGCCGCCGCATAGGCCAGCACTTCGTCGCGAATCAGCGCCTGATCCGCGCTCAGCGCCAGACGTCGGCAGCCTTCGGCCAGACGCTGCAAGTGCCGCTCCAGCAGTTGCGGTTGCCCGGCTCGGACAGCGATGGTCTCGAACAGACCATCGCCATAGGCCAGGCCGCGGTCCCTGAGCGACAGCGCGTCAGCTGGCCGACCGTCGACCCAGCTATGCATTACTCGGAGAACCGGCGGAACACCAGGGAGCCGTTGGTGCCACCAAAGCCGAAGGAGTTGGACAGCACCACATCGATGTCCATGCTGCGCGCAGTGTGCGGCACGAAATCGAGGTCGCAACCCTCATCCGGTTCATCCAGGTTGATGGTGGGCGGCGCAGCCTGACTGTTGATTGCCAGTACGCTGAAGATCGCCTCGATCGCCCCGGCAGCACCCAGCAGGTGACCGGTCATGGACTTGGTGGAACTGACCGCGAGCTTGTAGGCATGGTCGCCGAACACACTCTTGATCGCTTCGGCTTCCGCCAGGTCACCGGCCGGAGTCGAAGTACCATGGGCGTTGATGTACTGCACTTGATCGACATTGAGCTTGGCGTCACGCAAGGCGTTGGCGATGCAGCGAGCGGCACCGGCGCCATCGGCGGGTGGCGACGTCATGTGATAGGCATCACCGCTCATGCCGAAGCCGATCAGCTCAGCGTAGATGGTGGCGCCACGAGCCTTGGCGTGCTCCAGCTCCTCAAGAACCAGGGCACCCGCACCGTCGGCCAGCACGAAGCCATCACGCCCCTTGTCCCACGGACGGCTGGCACGGGTCGGCTCGTCATTGCGAGTCGACAGCGCACGGGACGCACCGAAGCCCCCCATACCCAGGCCACAGGCGGCCATTTCGGCGCCACCGGCAATCATCACGTCGGCTTCGCCGTAGGCAATGTTGCGCGCGGCCATGCCGATGCAGTGGGTACCAGTGGTACAGGCAGTAGAAATGGCATAGTTCGGCCCCTGGGCACCCAGATGGATGGACAGGAAGCCGGAAATCATATTGATGATCGAACCGGGCACGAAGAACGGAGAAATCCGCCGTGGGCCGGAATCGTGCAGGATGCGGCTGGTTTCTTCGATATTGGTCAAACCGCCAATACCCGACCCCATGGCCACACCGATGCGCTCGCGGTTGGCATCGGTGACTTCCAGGCCGGCGTTACGCACCGCCTGAAACCCGGCCGCCAGACCGTATTGAATGAACAGGTCGAGTTTGCGGGCCTCTTTGGCCGACAGGTACTCCTCGACATTGAAGCCCTTTACCGAGCCGCCAAAACGGGTGGAATAGGCAGAAAGGTCGGTGTGTTCGATCAGACCAATGCCACTTTGGCCAGCCAGAATGCCCTGCCAGCTACTCGGTACATCCGTACCCAGTGGCGACAACATACCCATACCGGTGACTACGACGCGTCTACGCGACACAGCACTCTCCTTTTTCTAATGACGACACTTTGTATCAGGCCTAAAGAAAAAACCGCACGCCGTAACGGCAGTGCGGTTTTTCCATGACAGCAAAAGACGACTACAAACGATTAAGCCTGGTGGCTGGTAACGTAGTCGATAGCTGCTTGAACGGTAGTGATCTTTTCAGCTTCTTCGTCAGGGATTTCGGTCTCGAATTCCTCTTCCAGAGCCATCACCAGCTCAACGGTGTCAAGGGAGTCGGCACCCAGGTCTTCAACGAAGGAAGCGGTGTTCACAACTTCTTCTTCTTTAACGCCCAGTTGCTCAGCAACGATTTTCTTGACGCGCTCTTCGATGGTGCTCATACCTTGTTTTCACTCCTAATGGACAAATTCAGGCAGCTGGCCAGTGGGTAAGTGTATAGAAAGGCTTTTCAGCTTTTCAACTGAAAGCTTCATCCCTCAAACCCTTTGGCCATCTGCCTATAAATTGATTGCAGCTTTATAACGGATTTTAGACAGCTCGTATGACATTTTTTTGAAGCAATCCGTCACATTTGACTCACATATACATCCCGCCGTTGACCGGGATTGTAGCCCCAGTAACGTATGCCGCACCGTCGGATGCCAGAAAAGCGACCACTTGCGCGATCTCTTGAGCCTGACCCAGACGACCCAGCGGAATTTGCGTCAGCAGGGCTTCACGTTGTGCTTCCGGCAACTCGCGGGTCATATCGGTATCGATAAAACCGGGAGCAACCGAGTTCACAGTGATCGACCGCGAACCCACTTCACGCGCCAGGGCACGGCTGAAACCTTCCAGACCGGCTTTGGCGGCGGCGTAGTTTACTTGGCCTGCGTTGCCCATGGCACCCACAACAGAGCCAATACTGATAATTCGACCCCAACGAGCCTTGGTCATGCCACGCAAAACACCCTTGGACAGGCGATACAGACTATTCAAGTTGGTATCGACCACGTCGTACCACTCGTCATCTTTCATGCGCATCATCAGGTTGTCGCGAGTGATACCGGCGTTGTTCACCAGGATCGCCGGCGCACCGAACTGCTCGGTGATGCTGGCCAGAACCGCAGCCACGGACTCGTCGCTGGTGACATTGAGCTCAAGGCCGGTGCCTTGAATGCCGTTTTCCTTGAGGGTAGCGGCGATGCGCTCGGCTCCCGATGCGGAAGTGGCAGTACCCACCACGGTGGCGCCCATACGCCCCAGCTCAAGCGCGATGGCCTGGCCGATCCCACGGCTGGCGCCGGTCACCAGTGCAACTTTACCTTGCAGACTCATGCAAGCTTCTCCTAGTTCAGGCCAACGCTGCACGAGCGGCAGCGAAAGCATCTGGGGTATTCAGGTTAGAGGTCGACACGCCTTCGGCGCAGCGCTTGTTGAGACCGGCCAGGACCTTGCCCGGACCGCATTCCACCAGCTGGGTGGCGCCCTGGTTCGCCAGGGTCTGCACCGACTCGACCCAGCGCACAGGCTTGTACAGCTGTTCCAGCAAGTCGCGCTTGAGAGTATCTAGGTCGGCCGCCACGGCGGCGCTGACATTCTGTACCAGCGGAATCTGCGGTGCCTGCCAGTTGATCGCAGCAATCGATTCAGCGAAACGCTCAGCCGCAGGGCGCATCAGCTCGCAATGGGACGGCACGCTGACCGGCAATGGCATGGCGCGCTTGGCTCCGCGCGCCTTGCAACCCTCGATAGCACGGTCCACCGCCGCCTTGGCACCAGCGATCACCACCTGGCCCGGGGAGTTGTAGTTCACCGCACTAACCACTTCACCTTGCGCAGCTTCTGCACAGGCCGCCACGACATCGGCGTCGTCCAGACCAAGAATGGCCGCCATGCCGCCTTGGCCTGCCGGCACGGCTTCCTGCATCAGCTGACCACGACGCTCGACCAGCTTGACCGCTTCGGCCAGAGTCAGACTGCCAGCGGCCACCAGAGCGCTGTATTCACCCAGACTGTGACCCGCGACGAAGGCCGGACGCGCACCACCCTCAGCCAACCAGACACGCCATAGGGCGATGGAGGCGGTGAGGATGGCCGGTTGAGTCTTGTCGGTTTGATTGAGCAGCTCTTCGGGACCTTGCTGGGTCAGAGCCCAGAGGTCGTAGCCCAGAGCATCGGAGGCTTCCTTGAAGGTATCGAGGATCAGTGGGTACTGCGCGCCCAACTCGGCCAACATGCCGAGGGACTGCGAGCCCTGTCCTGGAAAGACGAATGCGAGGGATGCAGACATGTAACAAGCCCCTAATGATCTTGTCGTCGGAGAATTGACGTCACACCGCGGTGGACGCAAGAAACTGACAGTTGGATGGCCAATTGAACTGAGCGGTCACATTTAAGCACTCCACAGGATAAACGCCTAAAGCAACAGATCTTCAAGGCGCCCATGCAGGCGTCGCGGCAGGTCTTCCTGGATTTCGATCAATGCACGCTGAATCGCACTCTGAAACCCCTGAACGCCCGCAGAACCGTGGCTTTTCACCACTATTCCCTGCAACCCGAGAAAGCTCGCACCATTGTGCCGAGCCGGCGCCAGGTCCGCCTGTAATCGCCGCATCAGCGGCAAGGCCAGCACACCTACGGCGCGGGATAGCAGATTGCGCCTGAACAATGCCTCGATACGAGCAGCAATCATGGTGGCCAGCCCCTCGCTGGACTTGAGCAGGATGTTGCCGACAAAACCGTCGCACACCACCACATCCGCCTCGCCGCGATACAACCCGTCACCTTCAACGAAGCCTATGTAGTTCAGCCCTCGCGCCTGCTGAAGCAGACTCGCCGCCAGCTTGACCTGCTGATTACCCTTGATGTCTTCGGTACCGATATTCAGCAAGGCCACTCTTGGCCGCACGATGCCCAGGCTTTGTGCCGCAACCGACCCCATGATTGCGAACTGCAACAGGTGCTCGGCACTGCAATCGACGTTGGCCCCCAGGTCCAGCAACTGGCAATAGCCGCGCTGAGTGGGAATGGCAGCCACCATCGCCGGACGATCGATGCCGGGCAGGGTCTTGAGCACGTAACGCGACAGAGCCATCAGCGCCCCGGTATTACCTGCACTGACACAAGCCTGGACCTTTTCATCCCGCAACAACTCGAGCGCCACCCGCATCGACGAATCAGGCTTGCCACGCAATGCCTGGGCAGGCTTCTCGTCCATGGCAATCACTTCGCTTGCCGGAGTAATCGTCAGGCGTGCGCGATCCACGGCCGAATGACCGGAGAGCAGCTCTTCAAGTAGGGAGGGTTGACCGACCAGGGTCAGGTGCAGCGAGGGGGTAGCAGACAGGCAAGCAATACTGGCCTGAACAATGCTGCGGGGACCGAAGTCCCCGCCCATTGCGTCAATCGCGATGACTTGAGCGGACAAGGATTACTCGTCAGCGCCCTTGTCGATCACTTTACGACCACGGTATACGCCTTCTGGCGATACGTGGTGACGCAGGTGAACTTCACCGGTGGTCTTTTCTACGGACAGGGTGCTAGCCTCGAGAGCATCGTGGGAGCGACGCATGTCACGGGCAGAGCGGGATTTTTTGTTCTGCTGAACAGCCATAATTGATTAACTCCTAAACGTTTGGGTCACGCTTTAACTGCGCCAATACACTGAACGGGTTGGACCGCGTTACCTCGTCCTCGCTCGGTTCGGGCTCATCGAGCCCCGCCGGCTGCTGGCATTCTTCCGGATGATGAGCAGGCACGATAGGCAAGGCAAGCAAAAGCTCTTCCTCGACCAACGCCTGCAGATCCAAAGGATCTTCGCCCAGTTCCAGCACGTCATAACCTTTCGGCAACGACTGGGTATTCGCACCCTCCTTCACCACGGCGTAACTGCACTCGCTGTGGATCGGCAGGGTGACCAGCTCAAGACAACGCTGGCAAACCATTTTGACTTCGACGTCGATGGAGCTGTGGATAACTACAGCTTTACGCTCGTCACGCTCGAAAACGAATTTAGCCTGCACCGTACCGACATTGTCGGAAAGCGGGTCGCAGAGTCTCTCCAAATCGGCCAGCAGCAGTTCACCTTGAAGGGTGGTGCCACGGTCAGCCAATTTGCGCGGGTCAACGTGAGGTGGAATCGGGTCATTCAACATAGGCGCAGCATTATAGGGATGCCCCCGGCCATGTCAAAGGAAATTCAGCCCTGTCCGTCACTTGCGAGCCCCGCTAGAATTCCCGCCCCACCCCAGGAGATGCGCATGCTGCCTTTATTACTAGCTTCGAGCTCGGTGTACCGCCGAGAATTGCTCTCTCGCCTGCAACTCCCCTTCACTTGCAGCTCTCCTGACATTGACGAAAGCCACCGCCCAGGCGAGCACGCCATAGAGCTGGTGAAGCGCCTGGCCGAGGAAAAAGCCCGCGCCCTGGCAACCACCCACCCGGCACACCTGATCATCGGCTCGGATCAGGTAGCGGTACTAGGGGGGCGCATCATCGGCAAGCCTCACACCTTCGACAAGGCCCGCCAGCAGTTGCTGGACGCCAGCGGCGCGAGCGTGACCTTCCTCACCGGCCTAGCCCTGCTCAACAGCAAGAGCGGCCAATGCCAGGTGGATTGCATCCCCTTTACGGTCAACATGCGCCACCTCGACAGCGCCCGCATCGAACGCTACCTGCACGCAGAGCAGCCCTTCGACTGCGCTGGCAGCTTCAAGGCCGAAGGCCTGGGTGTCAGCCTGTTCCAGAGCACCGTCGGCAGCGATGCCACCAGCCTCATAGGACTGCCACTGATCCGCCTGGTGGACATGCTACTGGCCGAAGGCGTGGAAGTGCCCTGAGCAGACACTAAAAAGCCGGCACTGCGGCCGGCTTTTTACCCCCCCGAAGTCAACGCAAGGTTGGCCCCTGAAAGCCCATCCACATGGCGATCTGCTCAGCCACGCTGGCGCCCAGCTTCTTCGAGAAACGATCGAAAGGCGACTCCTGAACAGTAAAATCCACCACTTCCTTCTCGCCGATCACATCCCGCGCCACCGAACTGGTGCTGCCCAGGCCGTCAATCAAGCCCAACTGCAGTGCCTGCTCACCAGACCAGACCAGCCCGGAAAACAGCTCAGGATGCTCCTTGTCCTTGAGACGCTCGCCACGCCCCTGCTTGACGCTGGCGATGAACTGACGATGAGTTGTATCCAGCACACCTTGCCAGAACTGGGTCTCTTCAGGCTTTTGCGGCTGAAACGGATCAAGGAACGACTTGTGCTCGCCAGAGGTGTAGGTACGGCGCTCGACCCCCAGCTTCTCCATCGCACCGACAAAACCGTAACCGGCAGCCGTAACCCCAATGGAGCCCACCAGACTCGCCTTGTCGGCATAGATCTGATCAGCAGCACTGGCAATGTAATAAGCGCCAGAAGCACCGAGATCAGAAATCACCGCATACACCTTGGTGTCCTTGTGCAGAGCCCGTAAACGGCGAATCTCGTCATAAACATAGCCAGACTGCACCGGACTGCCGCCAGGACTGTTGATACGCAAAACAATGCCCTTGACCTTGGGATCATCAAAGGCCGTGCGCAAGCTACCGACGATATTGTCCGCGCTTGCAGACTCCTTGTCGGCAATCACCCCCGTGACATCGATCACTGCGGTGTAGCTACCACCACGAGCGGCGCTCTTCTCCATGGTCATCAACGGAGTAAACAACGCCAGCGCGACAAACAGGTACACAAAGGTCAGCAGCTTGAAGAAAATCCCCCAACGCCGCGAACGACGCTGCTCCTGAACACTGGCCAGGAGGGTCTTTTCCAACAACCGCCAGCTTTTATCGTCACCACCTTCAGCGCCGGCCTTGCTTGGCGCCTTCCATTCATCAGACATGCTTGCTACCCCAACGAAAACTTAATCGACACCCTGACTGAGCCAGGCGTGCAACTCAGGAAAACGATCGATGGACAGGCGCGGCTCAAACACCTGCAAGGCCTCAATGGACTGAGCACCGTAGCTAACCGCCACCGAATCCATGCCAGCATTACGCGCCATCAACAGATCAAAGGACGAATCCCCGACCATCAATGCCTGCCGAGGCCCAACACCGCAATGAGCAAGAATCTCCTCCAGCATCAAGGGATGGGGCTTGCTGGCAGTCTCATCGGCAGCCCGGGTGATATCGAAATACTCTTCCCAGCCATGAGACTTCAGCACCCGATCCAAGCCCCGGCGCGCCTTGCCCGTAGCGACCGCCAACCGATAACCCTCAGCCCGAAAAGCCTCAAGAGACGACACCACTCCAGCAAACAACGGTGAAGGCTCAGCCTCAAGCGCGATGTAGTGTTCCGCGTAATGCTGACGAAAGGCGACCAACTGGCCGTCGTCGATTTCCGGATACAAGGTACGAATCGCCTCTGGCAACCCAAGCCCAATGATGCCCTTGACGGCAAAATCATCACGCCGAGGAAAACCGGATCGATCGGCAGATACGTGCATCGACTCAACAATCCGACCAATGGAGTCAGCCAGAGTGCCGTCCCAATCGAAGATCAGCAGTTGGTAATCAGGGTGCACTCAAGCGCTCCACGGTTTTGGCCCACATGTCGTCCACTGGGGCCTGCAACTTCAGCTCACCACCATCCGGCAGCGGCACCGTCAACATATAGGCATGGAGAAAGAGGCGCTTGCCGCCCAACTCGCGAATCTCACGAGTGAAATCATCGTCGCCGTATTTGCTGTCGCCAGCGATGCAGTGCCCGGCGTGCAGGGTGTGCACACGAATCTGATGCGTACGCCCGGTGACCGGCTTGGCCTCGACCATAGTGGCGAACTCACCGAAGCGGCGCAGCACCTTGAACACCGTCAAGGCCTCCTTGCCCTCCTCGTTCACCTCCACCATGCGCTCGCCTGAGCGCAGATTGCTCTTGAGCAACGGCGCCCGCACCTGCTTCAGCGCAGTAGCCCAGTGACCACGAACCAGCGCCATATAGCGCTTATCCACACCATCACCGCGCAAAGCGGCATGCAGGTGGCGCAACATGCTGCGCTTCTTCGCGATCATCAACAGGCCAGAAGTATCGCGATCGAGGCGATGCACCAGCTCCAGCTCCTTGGCATCCGGGCGCAACTGACGAAAGGCTTCGATTACCCCGAAATTCAGGCCGCTTCCGCCATGCACAGCAATGCCTGCAGGCTTGTTGATCACAATCAGGGCCTTGTCTTCGAAGACGATCGACGCCTCAAGACGCTGCAGCAAACCTTGCGCCAGCGGCACCGGCTCGTCGCGCTCAGGCACGCGCACCGGCGGCACGCGCACCACATCACCCGCCTGCAGCTTGTATTCGGGCTTGATCCGCCCCTTGTTCACCCGCACTTCGCCTTTGCGCAAAATGCGATAAATCAAGGTCTTGGGCACGCCTTTGAGCCGAGCGAGAAGGAAGTTATCAATTCGTTGGCCGGCATATTCCGGCGAGACCTCAAGCATTTGAACGCCTGGGGTCGAGGGGGCAGTAGTCGTCATGGCGCGAATGATAACAATTTTTTATGGATTTGAAGCACTTAATGATTGCTGCTATAGTCGCGAACGCCGCCAAAAGCGGCTGGACAGCGGAACAGCGGCAACTAGCCGGCCCTGACCAACGCAATTCATAAGGACGCAAGGCCGTCCTACGCAGCTCTCGCTACATACCGGAAGAGTCTGACGTTGTAACAAGCGCAGGTGACATGAGGCCTGAAACCCGTAGAAAGCAGAGTTATCACTCGCCTTTTACGCAGCGATTAACGGCCAGTTCACAAAGTGCAGTCGGCGACAGACAACCCCGAGCGAAGGTTACGGAAACAACGCCTTTAGCCATGATGCGTGAACTCCCCTTTCGGAGTTCACGGTAAATGCCAACCCGCTGCGGATTCTGCGCGCGGCAGCACCCGAATTATCAGGGATACGTGTAGGGTGGAGATGCACAACCGTCGGACTGTGTAGCATTAGGCTTTATTCAAGACGCTTCATCTCGTCCACAGTCGCCGGTTGATTCCTCCTCCTGACAGACTTTTGCTTAAGCGGTGCCTTAGTCACCACAGCAAGCAGGACGCGTGAGTCGCGACTTCGTTCTTAGTTATTCGGACGAACCTCGCTAGACACTCGAGTGGTCAACCACTCCTGACGCACCTGACACCGACCGTGAGAAGTCGTGTGTGCCGAACGCCGTTTCCGGCAGCCCGGAAACCGACGGTACTACATGAAAAGAATGCTGATTAACGCAACTCAACCCGAAGAGTTGCGTGTTGCCCTGGTAGACGGCCAGCGCCTCTACGATCTGGACATCGAGTCCGGTGCACGCGAGCAGAAAAAGGCCAACATCTATAAAGGCCGCATCACTCGTATCGAACCAAGCCTTGAGGCTGCCTTTGTCGATTTCGGCTCTGAGCGCCACGGCTTCCTGCCCCTCAAAGAAATCTCCCGCGAATACTTCAAGAAAGCCCCCGAAGGCCGCGTCAACATCAAGGACGTCCTGAGCGAAGGCCAGGAAGTCATCGTCCAGGTCGAAAAAGAAGAGCGTGGCAACAAGGGCGCCGCCCTGACCACCTTCATCAGCCTGGCGGGCCGTTACCTGGTACTGATGCCGAACAACCCACGTGCCGGCGGCATCTCCCGCCGCATCGAAGGCGAAGAGCGCAACGAACTGCGTGAAGCGCTGAACGGCCTGGTAGCTCCTGCCGACATGGGCCTGATCGTGCGCACTGCCGGCCTGGGCCGCAGCAGCGAAGAGATGCAGTGGGACCTCGACTACCTGCTGCAACTCTGGACCGCCATCAAAGAAGCATCGCTGGATCGCTCCGCGCCATTCCTGATCTACCAGGAAAGCAACGTGATCATCCGCGCGATCCGCGACTACCTGCGCCAGGACATCGGCGAAGTGCTGATCGACAGCGTTGAAGCCCAGGACGAAGCCCTGACCTTCATCCGCCAGGTGATGCCGCAGTACGCCAGCAAGATCAAGCTGTACGAAGACAGCGTGCCGCTGTTCAACCGTTTCCAGATCGAAAGCCAGATCGAGACCGCCTTCCAGCGCGTGGTTGAACTGCCTTCCGGCGGCTCCATCGTCATCGACCCGACCGAAGCCCTGGTGTCCATCGACATCAACTCGGCCCGCGCCACCAAAGGCAGCGACATCGAAGAAACCGCCCTGCAGACCAACCTGGAAGCAGCGGAAGAAATCGCTCGCCAACTGCGCCTGCGTGATATCGGCGGCCTGATCGTCATCGACTTCATCGACATGACCCCAGCCAAGAACCAGCGCGCCGTGGAAGAAAAAGTCCGCGAATGCCTGGAAGCCGACCGCGCCCGCGTGCAGATCGGCCGCATCTCGCGCTTTGGCCTGCTGGAAATGTCCCGTCAGCGCCTGCGCCCATCCCTGGGTGAAAGCAGCGGCATCGTCTGCCCACGCTGCAACGGCACCGGCATCATCCGTGACGTCGAGTCGCTGTCCCTGGCGATCCTGCGCCTGATCGAAGAAGAAGCCCTGAAAGACCGCACCGCCGAAGTTCGCGCCCAAGTGCCGATTCCGGTCGCCGCCTTCCTGCTCAACGAAAAACGCAACTCGATCACCAAGATCGAACTGCGCACCCGTGCCCGCATCGTCATCCTGCCGAACGATCACCTCGAAACGCCGCACTTCGAAGTTCAGCGCCTGCGCGATGACAGCCCGGAAGCCAACACCAATCAGTCCAGCTACGAAATCGCCGCTGCCGCTGCCGAAGCCGAAGAAGTTCAGCCAACCGCCGCCACCCGTACCCTGGTTCGCCAGGAAGCCGCAGTGAAGACCGCTCCGGCCCGCGCCAACGCACCAGTGCCAACCGAAGCCCCTGCACCGGTTGCCGCTCCAGCTCCGGTTGTTGCCGAGCCGAGCCTGTTCAAAGGCCTGGTGAAGTCCCTGGTCAGCCTGTTCGCCACCAAGGAAGAGCCAGCGGCTCCAGTTGTGGTCGAGAAGCCAGTGACCGAACGTCCTGCGCGCAGCAACGAAGAACAACGTCGCAACGGCCGCCAACAGAGCCGCAACCGTAACGGTCGCCGCGATGAAGAACGCAAGCCGCGCGAAGAACGTGCTCCGCGTGAAGAACGCGCACCACGGGAAGAGCGTCAGCCACGGGAAGTTCGTGAAGCCCGTGAAGAAGTACAAGGCGTAGCCCGCGAAGAACGCGCTCCACGCGCACCTCGTGAAGAACGTCAACCACGCGCCCCTCGCGAGGACCGCAAGCCACGTGGCGAGCGTGAAGAACGTGTTCGCGAACTGCGTGAACCTCTGGATGCCGCTCCGGCTGCAGCCGCCGCTACCGCCGCTGCTATGACTGAAGAGCGTCCAGCTCGCCAGCCACGTGAAGAGCGCCAGCCGCGTCAACCACGTGAAGAGCGCCAACCACGCGCCGAGCAGGCTCAAGCCGCTGCCGCCAGCGAAGAAGAAGTGCTGCCGAACGAAGAGCAACTGCAGGAAGAAGGCCAGGACAACGCCGAAGGCGAACGTCCACGTCGTCGCTCCCGCGGCCAGCGTCGTCGCAGCAATCGTCGTGAACGTCAGCGCGATGCCAACGGCAATGTGATCGAAGGCTCGGAAGAGAACGGCGAAGAGCCGAGCAGCGCCGACCTGGCTGCCGGCCTCGCGGTTACCGCTGCCGTTGCCAGCACCGCCATCAGCGCCAACGCTGAAGCCGAAGCGCATCAGCAAGCCGAACGTGCTACGGCCGCGGTTGAAGAAAAGGCTCCGCAAGCGCCTGTTGTTGAAGCCACCACTGCAGTGGAAGCTCCAGCAGCTCCAGCGGTTGAAGTTGCTCCAGTAGCCGAAGCAGCTCCGGTTGTTGCAGAACCCGCCCAGGTTGAAGTCGCTGCCGAACCCGCCGTGGTTGTGGAAGCACAGCCAGTGGTTGCCCAGCAGCCTGTGGCAGAACCTGTAGCCCCAGCGCCAGTGACTGAAGAAAAGGCCATCGAGCCGGCTCAGGAAACTCCAGTGCCTGCAACTGAGCCTGTAGCTGTCGAACAGCCAGTGGTCGCCCAGCAACCAGCCCAGGCCGAAGAGCCTGCTCCGGTTGCTGCCCCTGTGGTTGCCGAAGCACCCGCTCCAGTGATCGAGGCCGCTCCTGCCAGCGCCCTGACCAGCAACGGTCGCGCACCAAACGATCCGCGCGAAGTGCGTCGTCGCAAGCGTGAAGCCGAGCGTCTGCAGAAGGAAGCCGAACTGGCTGCCGCAGCTGCCCCGGTTGAAGCCGTGGTCGCTGCCGAACCCGCTCCGGTAGAAGCGCCAGTGGTCGTCGAGGCCGCTCCAGCGCCTGTCGAAGCAGCCGAAGCAGCACCTGCGCCTGTCGCCGAACCTGCGGTCGAGCAAGCTGCCCCAGCCGTGGAAGAGGCTCCGCACAACGTCGAGCACGCCGTTGAGCACGTAGCCCACACCGAGGAGAAACAACACGAGCCTAAACCTCTCGTCTGACTCCATCGGCAATGAAAAAGCCCCGCCCGGTTAACCGAGCGGGGCTTTTTCATGCCTGCCATTCAGCGCTCCCGATAGACCAGCGCCTCGGGTCGATCCACATCCCATACCACTCCCGGGTCGGTCACTGACACCTCGACCACCTTGCCCGAGGTAAACAGGCACTTGGCACCGCGATCACCGGACAAGCCTTGCAATGCGGCGCCATAAGCCCGACCAAACCCCACCGGATGCCCCAGATCGTCACCCAGCCGAGGCACGCTGATGGCCTCCTCGGTCAACGCCTCGATTACCCGCGTTATGGTGCCTGGCAAGATAAAGGGCATATCCCCGAGCAAAATCACCCAACCACCGGCATCGGCACTAGCAGCCACTGCCGCCGCCAGACTCTGGCCCATGCCAAGGGAATCCAGCAACAGCACCTGGCAGCCATAAGCCTGCGCCAGTTCCGCCACCTGCGGCCGTCCCGGCGTCGTGACCAGCACTCGCCGATGCATTTCCACCGGCAGGTTGACCAGCACCTGTTCCAGCACCGGTCGCAATACACCATCGCGACCTCTGCAAGGTGCCAGCAACTTATCCTGATCGCTCCCTGCCACCTCTCGATAACGACTGCCCTGCCCCGCCGCCAGGATGACGGCGCAAGGCGGGGCAATCATGTGGTCGCCTCGGCCACTCGGGCCAACGGCTTCTTCTGCAAGGGCTCAATGCCGTTCTTGATCGCCACGATCTCCGCCATCAGCGACAAGGCAATCTCCGCCGGCGTATGACTGCCGATGTGCAACCCCACCGGGCCATGCAAACGCTCGATGGCCGGCGCTGACAATCCCAAGAACGCCAGGTTGTCCCGACGTTTCTGGCTGTTGACCCGAGACCCCAGGGCTCCGACATAAAACGCCGGGGAATCGAGCGCCGTCAGCAGGGCCATGTCATCCAGACGCGGATCATGAGTCAGCGCCACCACCGCCGTGCGCTCATCGGGCTTAATACTCAGCACTGCATCGTCGGGCATGCCGGCGACAAAGCGCCCATCCTGATCCTCCCACCCTTGCACGAACTCCTGGCGCGGATCACAGACCAGCACCTCGAAGTCCAGCAGACGGGCCATTTGCGCCACATAACGGGAAAGCTGCCCGGCGCCGATCAGCAACAGACGCCAGCGCGGCCCATAGATCGCTCGCAGAGTGAGCCCGTCGAACGCCAGCTCATCCGTCTTGCTCGCCGCCTTGAGCAGCACCTGGCCGCTACTCAGGTTCAATTCCCGAGCCACGATCTGGTGCGCTTCGCAGCGTTCCAGCAACTCGGCGACCCAGGAAGGATCGCCAACCCGCTCCTCGGTCAGGCGCAAGGTGCCACCACAAGGCAGGCCAAAACGTGCCGCCTCCTCCAGGGTCACACCATAGGTCAGCAACTGCACCGGCGGCCCGGACAGGGACAAGCGCCCATCCGCCAGGCGCGTGATCAAGTCGTCCTCGATACAACCACCGGATACCGAGCCAATCACCACCCCATCGTCGCGCAAGGCCAACATGGCACCCGGCAACCGGGGCGCACTGCCCCAGGTCTGCACCACGCTATAGAGCACCACCGTGCGCCCGGCGCGGCGCCACTCCAGAACACTGCGCAGGACATTCAGGTCGACGCTGTCCATCAGGCACCCGCCTGCTGCCAACCCTGCAGCTGGTAGCGCACGGGCAGATTGCGGATGCGCTTGCCGGTGGCGGCGAAGATGGCGTTGCACAGGGCCGGCGCAATGGGCGGTACACCTGGTTCACCAACGCCTCCCAGCGGCACCTCGCCCGGCGGAGTCAGCAAATGCACCTGCACCTCTTTCGGTGCCAGGGACATGCGTGCCACCTCATACATATGGAAATTGTCCTGCTGCACCTTACCGTCCTTGAAGCTGATCTCTCCCAGCACCGCATTGCCCAGGCCCATGACACAAGCCCCCTCGAACTGCGAACGAATACGCTCAGGGTTGATCTGCGGACCGCAATCCACGGCGATATCAGCCTTGTGCACAATCAGCGTGCCGTCCTCCTTCACCTCCACATCGATCACCGCTGCCACATAGGTCACGAAACTGTAGTGCACCGCCAACCCCAGGCCACGCCCCTTGGGCAGCGAGCGCCCCCACCCGGCGGCCTTGGCCGCGGTTTCCAGCACCGCGCGCATGCGCCCGGTATCGATCGGGTAACGCTCAGGGGACTCGCCGTAATTCCATTCTTCGCTCAGGGTTCGCGGATCGATCTGACGGTCCGGTCCCAACAGCTTGAGCTGGTACTTCAGTGGGTCCTGGCCCGCCTTGTGGGCCAGTTCGTCGACAAAACTCTGAATGGCAAAACCGTGGGGAATGTTCGACACCGAGCGATACCAACCTACCCGGGTATGGGCCGCAGCTTCGGGGTTTTCCAGGCGCACATTGGGGATCGCATAGGCCATGTTGGTGAAGCCCATGCCCAGCTCGAAGGCGCCTTCATGGTTCATCCCCGGGGCAAACAACGCGGTAATGCTAGGCGCCACGGTGCGATGCAGCCAGGCGGCAGGCATGCCGTCCTCGCTTAACCCGGCCTTGAGGTACTCCGCCGACACCGTATGGAAGTAGGAGTGGTGGATATCATCCTCCCGGGTCCACTGCACCCGCACCGCCTTGCCGGGAAATGCCTTGGCCAGGATGGCCGCTTCAAGAATGAAGTCCGGCTTGGATTTGCGTCCGAAGCCGCCGCCCAGCAGGGTGACATTGACCGTGACCTGGTCAAAGCCGATGCCCAGGCGCTCGGCAATCCGCTCGCGGGTGACCTGAGGCGCCTGACTCGGCGCCCAGGCCTCGCAACGGCCATCCATGAAGCGCGCCACGGCCACCATCGGCTCCATGGGTGCCTGGGCCAGGTGCGGCAGGTAATAGGTGGCTTCCAGGCTGCTCTGCGCACCACTCAGGGCTTCATCCAGGTTGCCGGTGCTGCGCACCACCTTGCCCGGCTTTTGCGCAGCCGCCTCCAACTCCTTGCGATATTCGATGGAGTTGTACCCGGCATTGACTCCATCGTCCCACTCGATCTTCAAGGCATCGCGGCCCTTGATCGCCGCCCAGGTATTGCTCGCCACCACCGCCACACCGCCCAGGGGCTGGAACTCGGAAGGCAACGGGCGGCCATCGATGGGCATGACCTTGATCACCCCAGGCACCTTCAGCGCTGCACTGTCATCCACGGACTTGACCTTGCCGCCATAGACTCGGGGCCGCGCCACTGCCGCAAACAGCATGCCTTCAAAGTGCACATCGGCGCCGTACACCGCACGACCATTGACGATGTCCTCGCCGTCGATGGCCCGGGTCGCCTCTTTACCGATATAGCGAAACTCCGACGCCTGCTTCAGCCGCAGGCTGTCCCGGGCCGGCACTGCCAGAGCCCCCGCCGCTGCGGCCAGAGCGCCATAGCCCAGTTCGCGCCCGCTGGGTTGGTGAACCACTTTGTGCAACTGCGCCCGGCACTCGCTCAGCGGTACTTGCCATTGCTCGGCGGCGGCCTGTTCCAGCATGGTTCGCGCAGCGGCGCCGCAACGACGCATGGGCTCGTACCAATGGCGCATGCTGCGCGAACCGTCGGTGTCCTGGTTGCCAAAGCGCGCTTCGTCCCCGGGCGCCTGCTTGACCTTGACCTGAGCCCAATCGGCCTCCAGCTCATCAGCCACCACCATGCTCAGGCTGGTCCGCACCCCCTGGCCCATCTCCGAACGGTTGCAGGTCACCATCACGCTGCCGTCACTGGCGATGCTCACATAGACCTTGGGATCGTCGACCCAGCCATGGGGCATGCCGTCGGCACCGAACTTCTGGTCTTCGGCAAACGCCTGCTGCCAGCCCCAACTGGCCGCCAGCACCAGGGCTCCGGTTGCACCCACGCCCTTGAGAAAACTCCGGCGACTGAGGTTGCTCAGGGCAAAATCACTGGGTAGGTGGTTCATGCCTTGGCCTCCTGCAGATGGTTGGCTGCCTGGCGAATCGCAGTCTTGATCCGGTTGTAGGTGCCGCAACGACAGATATTGCCGAGCATCGCCTCCTCGATCTGCTCGTCGCTGGGATTGGGATGGATCTTGAGCAATGCAGTGGCGGACATGATCTGTCCGCCCTGGCAATAACCGCACTGGGCCACCGCTGTATCCAGCCAGGCCTGCTGCACCACCTGCCCGACCGGATCGTTGTGCAGGTTATCGATGGTGCTGATGTTCTTGCCCAGCACCGAGCCGGCCGGGGTGATGCAACTGCGCGCCGGATCACCGTCGATATGAACGGTGCAGGCGCCGCACAGGCCCATGCCGCAGCCGAATTTGGTGCCGCTGTAACCCGCCACATCGCGGATGGCCCACAACAGTGGCATGTCCTCGGTGACGTCCAGTGGATGATCTTGACCGTTGAGCTTCAGGGTAATCATGGGCACGCCCGCATTCTATGAGGTGATGGGGTCGAGCCATCTGCCACGCAGCAGCGCGGCTGCGGTGCGCGCAGATCGGCTCAGGCTAATCGGGCTCTCTTGTGAAGACGGGGCTTCACCGGGCCTTTGGCGACGACAAATACTCACATTGTTAGCAAGCTAAGTTAAGTCGTCATGCATAAAAAAGCCTTGCAGGGTGTAAACCGTGCAAGGCTTTGGACTCAAGCGCTGAGCTTAGTTCAAGAGCTGCCTCAATACAGATTCGGCTCCATCTCCAGCTCGACACCAAAGCGCTCGGCGATATCGCGCTGGATGCGCCGGGCCAACTCCAACAGTTGCAAGCCTGTGGCCGTACCGTAGTTCACCAGCACCAGGGATTGCAGGCGATGCACACCGGCATCGGCATCGCGAAAGCCTTTCCAGCCCGCCTGTTCGATCAGCCAGCCAGCCGCCAGCTTGACCTGCCCGTCGGCCTGGGGATAGCCCACCAGCCCCGGATGCGACTGCTTGATCTGCGCCGCCAGCACCGCCGATACCACCGGGTTCTTGAAAAAGCTGCCGGCATTGCCAAGCACCGCCGGGTCCGGAAGTTTCTCGCTGCGGATGCTGCAAATCGCCCGGCTGACATCCCTGGCGGTCGGTTGTTCGATGCCCTGCTCACTCAGGCGCTGACGCACCGGACCGTATTCCAGATGCAGGTGATCGACACGATTGAGGGCAAAACGCACCCGCAGAATCAGCCAGCGGCCGGCCTGATGCTTGAACAGGCTGTCGCGGTAGGCGAACTGGCACTGGGCCAGGTCGAAGTCCCGCAGTTCGCCGGTCTGCCGATCCAGGGCGGTGAGACCGACGAACACGTCCTTGATCTCGACACCATAGGCACCGATGTTCTGCATCGGCGCGGCGCCGACGGTGCCGGGGATCAGGCTGAGGTTCTCCAGCCCGGACAAGCCCTGGTCCAGGGTCCATTGCACGAAGGGATGCCAGGTTTCGCCAGCCTCGGCTTCCACCACTACCCGCAGCCCGTCATCGCTAAGCAAGCGAATCCCACGGGTGGCCATGCGCAACACCAGTGCCTGGATATCCGTCGTCAGCAGCAGGTTGCTGCCGCCGCCGATCACCAGCAGTGGCAACTGCTGATCGGCGCAATAGGCCAGGGCCTCGCGTACGTCGTCATCGCTGTGGGCCTGGGCGAACCGCTGCGCCTTGACCTCGACCCCGAAACTGTTGAACGGCTTGAGGGACACATCGGATTGAATGTCCAGGCTCATAACCGCCCCTTCAGTTCGATCACCAACCGATCACAGGCATCCTCGATCAGGTCCAGCACCTGCTCGAAGCCCTGCTCACCGTCGTAATACGGGTCAGGCACTTCATCCAGCGGCGCCTCGTAGCGGCGCAGGAACAGATCCAGCTCGGCCTTGCCCAAAGCCGGCTGCAGAGCCTTGAGGTTGCGCAGGTTGCTCTGGTCCATGGCGAAAATCAGGTCATACACGGCGAAATCGGCACTGCCAACCTGCTGCGCCCGTTGCGCAGAAAGGTCGTAGCCGCGCCGCAAGGCCGCCTGCTGGCTGCGCTTGTCCGGCGCCTTGCCAACGTGCCAGTCGCTGGTGCCGGCAGACGCGACCTGAACCTGATGACCCAGGCCGGCTTCTTGCAACTTATGGCGCAACACGCCTTCGGCGGTGGGCGAGCGGCAGATATTGCCCAGGCAGACGAACAGAACCCGCATCACGCCTCCAGCAGGCGCCGAACGCGCTCAAGGTCTTCAGCGGTATCGACGCCAGTGGGAGGTGCTTCCAGGGCATCGGCAACGTGGATGCGCACGCCGTGCCACAGGGCACGCAACTGCTCCAGGGACTCGGCGTTTTCCAGCCAGCACGGCCCCCAACTGACGAAGTCATGGAGAAAACCTGCACGGTAGGCGTAGATACCGATGTGTCGGCGATAAGGCACGCCTTCCGGCAACTGATCATGACTCTTGGCAAAGGCATCCCGGGCCCACGGCAAGGGGGCGCGACTGAAGGTCAGGGCCAGGCCGTTGAGGTCAGTAACCACCTTGACCACGTTCGGATTGAACAGAGTCTGTGCGTCCTCGATCGGCTCGGCCAGGGTGGCCATGCGCGCTTCGGTATGGGCCGCCAGGTTGGCCGCCACCTGATCGATCACCGAAGGTGGAATCAGCGGCTCATCACCCTGGACGTTGACCACGATGGCATCCGCCGCCAGGCCGAGCTTGCCCGCGACTTCCGCCAAACGATCGGTACCCGAATTGTGGTCTTCCCGCGTCAGCAGCGCTTGCGCGCCAAAGCCCTGGCAGGCCTCGACGATACGCTGATCATCGGTGGCCACCACCACTCGCTCGGCGCTGCTCTTGCAGGCCTGCTCCCAGACCCACTGGATCATCGGCTTGCCGGCGATCAGTTGCAGGGGTTTGCCTGGCAGACGGGTGGAGGCGAAACGCGCCGGGATGACCACGGTGAAAGCGCTGCTCATTTGTCCAGGCGCTCTTCGGTGGTCAGGGTACGGGCCTCGCTTTCCAGCATCACCGGGATGCCATCGCGAATCGGGTAGGCCAGGCCGGCGCCCTTGCTGATCAGCTCGGTCTTGTCGGCGCTGAGTTTGAGAGGGCCTTTGCAGATCGGGCAGGCCAGGATGTCGAGCAGTTTGGTGTCCATGAGGTTTCCCTGGATAAAAGCGATTAAGGCAACAGACGATCAGGCAGCAGGCGCATCAGCTGGGTATCGAACCAGGCGATGAAGGCTGCGGACGGCACGGCGTCCACCGCCAGGTACCACCAGTCGGCTGCCGCGAAGTCACGGCACTTGACCGCATCTTTTTCGGTCATGACCAGCGGCAATGACGGGGTGAAGGCCAAGGCCTGCGCACTGTATTGGGCGTGATCGGCAAATGCATGGGGGACAGGCCGCCAGTGTAGCGTTTCAAGGGTATTGAAGAAACGCTGGGGGTTGCCGATACCGGCCACCGCGTGCACCGCTTGCCCTGGCGCGAAGTGTTCCACCGGGCGACGTTCGCCGCTCTGCAGATTGACCAGCGCCGAAGGCTTGAGATGGAAGGCAAAACCGTCGGCGCGATCATCAAAGGCGCCGTTGTAGAGCAGGGCATCGACACTGTGCAGACGCTCCACCGGCTCACGCAGCGGGCCGGCCGGCAAACAGCGACGATTGCCCAGGCCGCGGGCCGCGTCGATCAGCACCAGCTCCAGATCACGGGCCAGACGGTAATGCTGCAGGCCGTCGTCGGAAAGAATCAGATCCAGCGGTTCGGCATCCAGCAAGGCCTGCACCGCGCGGCTGCGATCCGGGTCGATCATCAGCGGCACGCCACAGCGCTGAACGATCAGCAGCGGTTCATCACCAGCCACGGTGGCGCTGTCGTCGGCCGTCACTCGCCAGGGCAGTTGCGGCGGCTTGGCGCCATAGCCACGGCTGACCACCCCGACCCGCAGGCCAAGGCGCTGGCAGTGCTCCACCAACCACAGGATCAACGGCGTCTTGCCAGTGCCTCCGACGGTGATATTGCCCACCACGATCAAAGGCACCGGCGGTTGATAGATCGCCCCCTCGCCTGCCAGGAAACGCTGGCGCTTGCCCACCACCACACGGCGGTACAGCCATTCCAGGGGCTGCAGCAGTTTCAGCGCAGGATGGCCGTTGTACCAGGCGGCAAGCAGACGATCAGAAAGTGCCATCAGGGTGCCGGCGCCGCCTCGACGGTGGTCATGCGCAAATGACTGAAGCCGAGCTTGCCGGCCGCGTCCATGGCAGTGATCACCGCTTGATGTTGAGTCTTACCGTCGGCACTGATGGACAGCGGCAGGTTGGTGTCTCCCGCCGACTCTTTCTGCAAGGCGTCCATCAGGGTCGCCAGGTCATTCTTCGGCAGCACCTGATTGTTGACCGAGAACACGCCATCAGCGCTGATGGCGATATCCAGCTGCTTGACCTGCTGGTCTTCGGCGGGCGAGCCGCTGACCGCTTCCGGCAGATCGACCCGCAGTTGGGTCTCCCGGGTAAAGGTGGTGGTAACGACGAAAAACAGCAGCAGGATGAACACCACGTCAATCAACGAAGCAAGGTTGATGTCCACGGTTTCCCGGGGTTTGCGACGGAATTTCACGCTTTGCCCTCAGCCAGGTCGACATCGCGGTCGCCCTGGATCACTTCCACCAGCTTGATCGCTTCCTGTTCCATGCCCACCACCAGCTCATCGACCCGGCGTTGCAGGAAACGGTGGAAGAACACCGAAGGAATACCCACCATCAAACCGGCGGCAGTGGTGATCAGTGCCTTGGAAATACCACCGGCAAGCACTGCAGCGTTGCTGGTCATGCCCGACCCCATGAACGAACTGAAGATATCGATCATGCCCAGCACCGTACCCAGCAGGCCCAGCAAGGGCGCCATGGCGGCGATGGTGCCGAGGGCGTTGAGGTAGCGCTCGAGTTCGTGAATGACCCGGGCCGCCGCCTCCTCGATGCATTCCTTCATGATCTCGCGACCATGCTTGGAGTTGGCCAGGCCCGCTGCCAGGATCTCTCCCAGAGGCGAATCGGCACGCAGTTCCTTGAGTTTCTCCTTATTGAGTTGCTTGTCCTTGATCCAGCGCCAGACCTGGCCCAGCAAATGGGGCGGGGTGACTCGGCTGGCCCGCAGGGTCCACAAACGCTCGGCGATGATGCCCACAGCCGCGATGGAACTCAGAATGATCGGCAACATCATCCAGCCGCCGGATTTGACCAATTCCCACACAGTGACAGTCCCCTCGAAAAAGTGCGCCACTCTAACATAGGGGCTGGACGCACCGAAGACCGTGATGTCGCATGCTCAGGGGCTTTAATAACCCACGGTTATTTAAGGCATTGCTGGCCATTCGCGCCAGAAGCGCCGCTGTTGGCGCAGGCTTTCAGGCTGGCCGAAAGTCCCCAGCCGCAGCTTCAGTGCACCTTGCTCGGCACTGTCATGAATCACCATGCCCAAGTGCCGGTAGCGCGCCACCACCTGGGGATGAGGATGGCCAAAGGCATTGCCCCGCCCCCGGGAAATCAGCACCGCCTTCGGCGCCAGCCGCCGGAGCAAGGCCATGGAGGATGAGGTACGGCTGCCATGATGGGGCGCCTGCAACCAGTGAATGCGAACCGCCAGCGGACTGTCGAGCAAGGCACGCTCAGCATGGACATCGATATCGCCGGTGAGCAGCAGGCGTTCGCCGCCGGCCTCGACCAGCAGCACACAGGAAGCCTGGTTGCCGTCTGCCGCCTCCGCCCACTGCCACAGCGTGAAGCGAGCGCCATTCCAGTGCCAGCTCAGCCCGCTATCACAGGGAGCCGACTGCAGGGCAGCCGGCAAGGCCTCAGGCTCGCCGCTGCGCACCTGGCTCACCGGTATCCCGCGCTGGACTGCCAGGGCGCCTCCGGCATGATCGTTATCGGCGTGGCTGAGCAGCATCAAGTCCAACCGTCGAATGCCAAGTTTATGCAGCGTCGGCAGCACCACTCGCTCCCCCAGGTCGAAATCCGCGACTCGCGCACCGGTGTCATACAACATCGCGTGATCACGGGTACGCAGGATGAACGACAACCCCTGCCCCACATCCAGCTGCCAGATCTCCACCTCGCCCTCGGGTACAGGGTCCTGGGGAGGCCAGACTGCCAACAGCAACAACGGCCAACCCAGCACCCGCAGTGGCACGCCCTTGGGCAACAGCAACAACAGCGCGCCCAAGCTGCTCAGGCCCCAAACCCAAAGGGGGATCAACGGCGCCACCCAGGCTGGCCAAAATCCGGCCATCGCCCCCAGTAAGCGGAACAGCCCATCCAGCAGGCCACCCGCCAGCCATAACAGGCCTTCGCCCACATATGGCACAGGCAACAACAGACAGCCCAGCAAGGCCGGGGGCAGGACCAGCAGACTGATCCAGGGCACCGCCAGCAGGTTGGCCAGCGGACCACTGAGACTGATGGGCAAGCCAAGGGCCAGCAAGGGGGGCAACAGGCCAATACCCATCAACCACTGGGCGCGGGTCCAACTCTGCCACCAACGCCAGGAACCCAGGCGCCCGGCAAAGGTGAAGATGAGCACCGCCACCGCGGCATAGGACAGCCAGAACCCTGGCTGCAAGCTGGCCAGGGGCTCGAACAACAGCACTGCATTCAACGCCAGCAACAAGGGCCACCAAGCCCGCAGATGACGAAAGCGCCAGCGCCAGAGCAGCACCAGCGCAACCATCACGCAGGCCCTCTGCACCGGCACATCGAACCCTGCCAGCAGGCCGTAGCCCAGCGCCCCAACAAAGGCCAGGGCGCAGGCCCAGGGCAGCCAGGGCCAGCGCGCGGGCCAAAGCCCGTAACGAGCCAGCCCTGCCACTGCAAGGTAGATCACTGCGGCCAGCAGGCTGATGTGCTGTCCGGATATCACCATCAGGTGCACCGTGCCGGTGTCCTGCAACAGTTGCCAATCTTCCCGCGTCAGCCCCGAACCGTCGCCCATCACCAATGCCGCCAGGCCTGCGGCGCGGCCGTGGGCCTCGACCGCGAGTACACGCTGGCGCAGCCCATCACGCCAGGCGTGGCGTGCCGGCGCCAGCAGTTGCCCATCCTTGACTGTGCCGACGGCCCCAATGCGCCGGGCCAGCAGCCAGGCTTCGTAATCGAAACCGTGAAGATTGAGCAGACCGGCAGGACGCCGCAGCTTGACCGCCAGGCGCCAGCGTTCGCCGCTATTGACAGGTGGCCCACCGTGCCAGGCCAGGCGAATTCGCCGCGGCAGGCGCTCTCGTCGGGACTGGGCATCCCTGAGCTCAAAGCGCACCACGCCCGCCCCCGGTTCCGGCAAGCCGACCACCCGCCCTTCCAGCCAGCGGGTTTGCCCATCCAGGAACTGGGGCAGGCGATCATCCAGCGCCCATTGCCCGGATGCACAGGCCCAGGCCAAACCGAACAAAAAAAATGCCACCGGATGTGTACGAAAAGGCAGCAACATCAGCCCCCCTACCGCCATCAGCAGCAACAACCAGCCGGGCGGCAGCACCGGCATGAAACCCAGCGCCAGCAGTCCTGCGGCCAGGGCCAGCGTCCCTGTAACCATCCATCAGCCCATCCTTGGCAGTTCCTAGTCTTGGCTTAGCCGAGGATCGCAGGCGCGGCTTTATCATTTGTCACAATGTCTGAATTTGCGCTGGCTAGAATCCAGTCATAATCCTCGTCTGACCTGACCGAGAAGCCTTATGCCCCGGCACTTATTCAAACGTTACATGCCAGATCCGGTCAGCATCCGGGAACACAAGTCCTTACGCTTTCTTGGCACCCTGTTGCATGACGCCAACCTCTGGCACCTCAATCGGCACTCGGTGGCCCGAGCCATGGCTGTCGGCCTGTTCGCCGCCTTTAT
The DNA here is from genome assembly GCF_003363755.1 of Pseudomonas protegens. GTDB lineage: Bacteria > Pseudomonadota > Gammaproteobacteria > Pseudomonadales > Pseudomonadaceae > Aquipseudomonas > Aquipseudomonas danubii. Next base: position 5,480,943 of record NZ_CP031396.1, on the reverse strand, counting down.
CCCGATCCCGATGCAGATGCTGCTGGCCGCGGTACTGGCCATCTGGCTGCGGAGCAACATGCCCATCAGCGTCAGCCTGGTCTGGCTGACCAACCCCATTACCATGCCGCCGGTGTTCTTCTGCACCTATCAACTGGGCGCCTGGCTGATGAATGTGCCGACGCGCACCTTGCCCGACGAACTGACCTGGGAATGGATCAGCAGCCAGCTCAGTACCCTGTGGCAACCCTTCCTTCTCGGCTCGGTGGTGGCCGGATTGGTGCTGGGAGCCCTGGCCTATTGCCTGACCATGCTCTACTGGCGCTGGTGGGTCGGCCGCCAATGGCACAGACGCAAGCAACAGCGGCGATGACAAACGAAAACGGCCTCCCAAAGGAGGCCGTTTTCAGTACACCATCACGGCGTTTACTGACGCATGCCGCGGCCACTGACCAGCAGTCGGGCACAACCGATATAAAGCACCACGGTGGCCACCAGCATGAAGGTGATGGCCACACTGATCTTGATGTCCGAAACCCCGAGAATGCCGAAACGGAAGGCGTTGACCATGTGCAGCACCGGGTTGGCCAGGGACACGGTCTGCCAGAACGGCGGCAGCAGATTGATCGAGTAGAACACTCCGCCCAGGTAGGTCAGGGGCGTCAGCACGAAGGTCGGGATAATCGAGATATCGTCGAAGTTGCGCGCAAACACCGCGTTGATAAAGCCCAACAGCGAGAAGATGGTTGCCGTCAGCACCACCACCAGCACGGTCACACCCAAGTGATGCACCTGCAGCTTGGTGAAGAACAACGACAACAGGGTCACGATGATTCCCACCATCAAGCCCCGCAGGACCCCACCCAGGGTGTAGCCGATGAGAATGGTGTGGGGCGATACCGGCGACACCATCAATTCCTCGATGGAGCGCTGGAACTTGCTGCCGAAGAAGCTCGACACCACGTTGCCATAGGAGTTGGTGATCACCGACATCATGATCAGCCCCGGCACGATGTACTCCATGTAGGTGAAACCACCCATATCACCGATCTGCCGACCAATCAGATTACCGAAGATGACGAAGTACAGAACCATGGTAATGGCCGGCGGCAGCAGGGTCTGTGGCCAGATCCGGGTAAAGCGTCGGACCTCGCGATAGACAATGGTGTTGAGCGCCACCAGATTGGGTTTCAACTCAGAACTCATACCGCCACCTTCGACAGATTCTTCTCCACCAAGGACACGAACAACTCCTCAAGTCGGTTGGTTTTGTTACGCAGGCTCAAGACCTCGATGTTCTGCAGGGCCAGTTGACCGAACAGCGCCGTAATCCCCACAGCCTTGTCCACCTGGACTTCCAGGGTGTGGCTGTCCACCAGCCGGGTCGGGTAGCCCGCCAGCTGCGGCGCCACACTGAGATCGTGCTTGAGATCGAGAAGGAAGGTTTCCACATGCAACTGGCCCAGCAACTGCCGCATGCTGGTGTTCTCGACGATGGTGCCGTGGTCGATGATGCCGATGTTGCGGCACAGTTGCTCAGCCTCTTCCAGGTAATGGGTGGTGAGGATGATGGTGATGCCTTTCTGATTGAGCTCGGTGAGGAAGCTCCACATCGAACGGCGCAGCTCGATATCGACCCCGGCAGTGGGTTCGTCGAGGATCAGCAGGCGCGGCTCATGCACCAGCGCACGAGCGATCATCAGGCGGCGCTTCATGCCACCGGACAGGGAACGCGAAGGCACATCGCGCTTGTCCCAGAGGCCGAGCTGGGTCAGGTACTGCTCGGCCCGCTCCTTGGCGATCTTCGCCGGAATGCCGTAATAGCCGGCCTGAGTGACGACGATGTCGAAGGTCTTCTCGAACTGGTTGAAATTGAACTCCTGCGGCACCACGCCGATGCAGCGCTTGAGCGCCGCAGGCTCACGATCCAAATCGTGACCGAAGACATTCACGGTACCGCTGGTCTTGTTCACCAGGGTCGAAAGAATGCCGATGGTGGTGGATTTACCGGCCCCGTTAGGACCAAGCAGGGCGAAAAAGTCACCTTCGGCGACATCCAGATCGATACCACTCAGGGCCTGGAAACCGTTGCCGTAGGTTTTGGTTAGCTGCCGGATGGACAGAGCGGAACTCATATCGGATTCATGCACCAAGAAGAGGGAATTGTATAAGTGAGGGCAGCCTGGCTGGATTGCAACGACGCCAGGCGCTCGCCATGTTGCGGGTCGAGGCCACGCAAGTACAGTCACGCGTATCGATAGTGGGTATTAAGTCAACGCGGTCATCACCGCCTGACGATAAGCCGGACGCTGCTTCAAGCGCTGGTACCAGGCCTCAAGATGAGGCATCGAAGGCCGCTCGATGGGCATCTCGAACCAGGCATAGATGAAGCTGCCCAGCGGGATATCGCCCACGCCGATTTCTTCTCCCGACAGATAGGGCTGCCCAGCCAACACCTGATCGACCCGGGCCAGCAACTCGGCGCAAGTGGCCTTGGCGGCATTGATCTGTTGCCAGTCCTGCTGCGCCGCGGGGGTACGCAACACGCCCCAGAACAACTGCCGGAACGGTTCGGCGAAGGTCGAGGTGGTCCAGTCCATCCACTTCTCGGCACTGGCCCGGACCTGCACATCGGCCGGATACCAGTGGCTATTGGCGGCATGCCGGGCCGCCAGGTAACGCACGATGCTGTTGGACTCCCAGAGCACGAAGCCATCGTCTTCAATCATTGGGATGCGCCCATTGGGGTTCAGCGCCCGATACTCCGGGGTGTCCACTACGCCGAAGGCACCGCCGGCATCCAGGGACTCATAGGCCAGCGCCAATTCTTCAGCACACCACAACGCCTTCCTGACATTCGAAGAGTTCTTGCGACCCCAGATCTTCAGCATGACCATCCCTCAGTAATGAATGCCGGGGCAGTCTACGCCTGATCAGCCGCGACTCAAATCGCCGTGCATGCCCCCCAGCAACCCTGGGCTCTGCTCACTGAACAGATGGGGGTAGCACTTTTCCAGGTGGCTAAAGAACAGGCTTTGCGGCACATCGGCGAAGCGCCCATGGTCCACCAGGTACTCCATGGATTGGTCACCCTGGCGGTTGAAGGGGTGGAAAACACTGTCCTGCACACCGTCAAAATCCAGCGGCGCCACGTCGAACAACTCGCACAGACTCTGATTGAACGCCGGCGTCGCCTTGACCCAGCGTCCGTGCAGGTACAACTCGGTGTAGCCGTGCATGGCAAATATATCGCTGCGCAGCAACTCCAGCAGACGGGGCGTCGACAGATGATTGCGCACATCCGCCAGACCGATACGCGCCGCAATCCCGCAATGCCTTGCGCAGCCGGCGAGCAAAGTGGCCTTGGGCACGCAATAGCTTTCGCCGCTGGCCAGGGCATGGCTGCCTCGCAAGGTCTCGGGATCGCGACTGAAGGAATAGAAGTTGTAGCGCACGGCCTCACGCACGGCGTAGTACAGGCTCACCGCCTGCTGTCGCGGATCACCACTGGCACCGCGATGAGATTCGGCGAACTCCACCACTGCCGGGTGGTCACTATCGATGAAGCGGCTGGGACGCAGGTACTCGTGCATGGGCAAAACCTCCGAGCGAAGCCTGGAGTCTATCGAGGCGTGCGCCCCAGCGATAACGACGTTTCGGCCAAAGGTCAGGGTCGGCTCGATCCAATCGGACCGGGTTTGCCAGCCTTGGCTCGACGGCAAAGCCTAGCGCTGTACTCGCACCGCACCGATCACCCGCTTTGTCGGAGGCCGACTAAGCTCTGAAGGTGATTTGGCCCCTGGTTTCATGGAGGATTGAATATGCTGTTGTTGTGGATACTGGTTCTGCTGGTTGGAGTGGCCTACCTGGCGCACCGCCGCACTGCCCCTCTGCCCGCCCTGGGTGCAGTGGCCGTTTTCCTGCTGGCCATGGGCGCCTTCAGCCGAGCACCCGGCTGGTTGTTGCTGGTTTTCTGGGTAGTGCTGGCGGCCGTCGCCGCGCCTTTGCTGCTACCGGACCTGCGACGCAAGTACTTCAGCGCACCGCTGTTCGCCTGGTTCCAGAAGGTCCTGCCGCCGATGTCGCAGACCGAGCGCGACGCCATCGACGCCGGCACCGTGTGGTGGGACGGCGAGCTGTTCAGCGGCCGCCCGGACTGGAACACCTTGCTGGCCTACCCCAAGGCCCAGTTGACCGATGAAGAACAAGCCTTTATCGACGGCCCCACCGAAGAACTCTGCGCCATGGTCAGTGACTGGCAGATTGGCCAGCACATGGACCTGCCGCCCGCGGCCTGGACCCATATCAAGGAACATGGCTTCTTTGCCCTGATCATTCCCAAGGAGTACGGCGGCAAGGGTTTTTCCGCCTACGCCCACTCTCAGGTAGCGATGAAGCTGGCGACCCGCAGCGGCGACCTGGCCTCCACGGTCATGGTCCCCAACTCCCTGGGCCCGGCGGAACTGCTGCTGCATTACGGCACCGAAGAACAACGCAACCACTACCTGCCGCGCCTGGCTCGTGGTGACGACATCCCCTGCTTTGCCCTCACCGGCCCATTGGCAGGCTCCGACGCAGGAGCCATGCCCGACACCGGCATCATCTGCAAGGGCCAATGGCAAGGCGAGGAAACCCTCGGCCTGCGCCTGAACTGGGAAAAGCGCTACATCACCCTGGGCCCGGTGGCCACCCTGCTGGGGCTGGCCTTCAAGGCCCACGACCCGGATCACCTGCTGGGGGACGAGGAAGACCTGGGCATCAGCCTGGCGCTGATCCCCACCGATACCCCGGGGGTCGAGATCGGCCGCCGCCACCTGCCCCTGGGCGCGGCCTTCATGAACGGCCCCAATTCCGGCAAGGACGTGTTCATTCCCCTGGACTACTTGATCGGCGGCCGGGAAATGCTCGGCAAAGGCTGGATGATGCTGATGAACTGCCTGTCGGTGGGACGCTCGATCTCCCTGCCGGCGGTGGGCACCGGCGCCGCCAAGTTCACCAGCCTGGTGACGGGCCAGTACGCCCAGGTACGGGAGCAGTTCAATGTGCCCCTCAGCGCCTTCGAGGGGATTCAGGAGGCCCTGGCCCGCCTCGGCGGCAATGCCTGGCTGATGGACAGCGCGCGCATGCTGACCGCCAACGCCGTGGACCTGGGAGAGAAACCCTCGGTGCTGTCGGCCATTCTCAAGTACCACCTCACTGAGCGCGGACGCGAGTGCATCAGCCACGCCATGGACGTGCACGGTGGCAAGGGCATCATCATGGGGCCCAACAACTACCTGGGCCGCAGTTGGCAGGGCGCGCCGATCTTCATCACCGTGGAAGGCGCCAATATCCTCTCGCGCAACCTGATGATCTTTGGCCAGGGGGCCATCCGCTGCCATCCGTTCGTGCTCAAGGAAATGGCCCTGGCCGGACGCGAGGACCATGACCAGGCCCTGCAGGAATTCGACGCCCTGCTGCTGCAGCACATTGGTTTTGCCGTGAGCAACGCCGCCAGCACCCTGGTGCTGAACCTGGGCCTGGGCCACTTCGAACAAAACCCGGGAGACAAGCTCAGCCAAGGCTACTTCCGCGCCCTGAACCGCCAGGCTGCGGCCTTCGCCCTGCTGGCCGACGTGTCCATGATGCTCCTGGGGGGCGAGCTCAAGCGCCGCGAGCGCCTGTCGGCGCGCCTGGGCGACGTGCTCAGCCACCTGTACCTGGCCTCAGCGGCTCTCAAGCGCTATCACGATCTGGATTCACCGGAGTACCTGCGGCCCCTGCTGGCCTGGGCCCTGGAAGAAAGCCTTGGCCACTCCGAACGCGCCCTGGACGAGTTGCTCAGCAACTTCCCCAGCCGAGTGTTCGGCTGCCTGCTACGGGTATTGGTGTTCCCCTTCGGCCGTCGCCATACCGGGCCGTCGGACCGCCTGGATGCCGAAGTGGCGGCGATCATTGGCCGCGCCCAAGGCGACCCGGCCCTGGAAGCGGTGCTCGCCGGCTGCTATCGCCCGCAATCGACGGACGATCCGGTAGGCGCCCTGCAGCACGCCTGCGACCTGCTGAGCGCGACCCGTCCGCTGCAGAAAAAACTCCACGAAGCGCTGAAAAGCGGCCAGGTCAAACCGGCGGCGGGCGAGTCGCCCATCGATGCGGCCCTGGACGCCGGCGTGCTGCAAGCGGCCGAAGCCCAGAGCCTGCGAGACGCCGAAGCGGCGCGACGCAAAGTCATCGACGTGGATGATTTCGCCAAGGAGGAACTGACCTTGAGCGAGGGCAAGACCCGCTAAACGGGCCCCTGGGGACAGGTCGATTATGAAACCGGGCGCGAGGGCTATATACTCCCGCGCCCGTTTTGCTCTTGAGGACCCTGTCATGTCCAACGTCGTCGCCGATCATCTCGTCCTCCTGGACCACCTGCGCAGCATCCTGGTGGCGGTGGGAGAAGCCGAACAGGTTCCCGAAGAAAGCCATGCGCTGTTCCTGGAGCGCTTCGATGAACTGCGCGCCTCGCTGCCGATCGACCCGATCGAAAGCCAGTACCTGGGCCAGGACCTGCTGTGCCAGATCATGCAGCGCTATCCGCAGATCGCTCATCTGGTGCCGCGCGACCTGCTGTGGTTCTTCGCCGGTGACTGCCTGCACTACATGCCCGATGAAGAAATCGACCTGTACCAGGCCCTGGAAGAACGCCGTTTCGAAGCCGAGCAGAACGACGAGCCCTTCGACTGGAACCAGGAAAAACAGCTGCTGGCGCTCTCCGCCCAGGACAGCAAGCACTGATTGCCGCGCCTCGCGCAACCAAGGCCCGCCCGGCTTTTCCGGCGGGCCTTTTTTTATCCCCGCCTTATCGCGTCGTCCTCGTAGGAGCCGGCTTGCCGGCGAAGAGGCCCTTGGGTCTTGCATCGCCCTCAAAGGCATCTTCGCTGGCAAGCCGACAGTTTCTACAAGATGCGTTCAGCTTTGCCGGGGCGGTTCAAGGTCGGCTCCCGAGCCAGGCACTCCACCAGATAGTCGATGAAGACCCGCAGCTTGGGCGGCAGGTAGCGGGTTGGCGAATGCAGGAGCCAGGCACCGCCGTGATAGGACGCAAGAAAGGTCCACTCCGGCAACACCTGGACAATCAGTCCCTGCTCCAGAGCATGACGCGCGGTGAAATACGGCAGGCTGCCAATGCCCAGATGCTGCAGCACCGCATCCAGGCGCACACCCGTGTGGTTGGCGGCATAACGCCCGCGCACACCAACAGTCACCGCCTTGCCGCCTTGGGTGAACTTCCAGCGCGCATCGCTGGGGGTTTCCCCGAGATAGATGCAACTGTGCTGGCGCAGGTCCTGAGGATGCTGCGGCGTACCCTGCTGCGCCAGATACTGCGGGGTGGCACACAGCAGGTGATCAATGCGCAACAACTGACGACCAATCAAACCTGGCGGCGGGCGATCGGTGATGCGAATCGCCAGGTCGACATTGTCTTCAATCAGGTCGATATCCCTGTCTTCATGCAGCAGTTCGACATCCACCTTCGGGTAGCGCCGAAGAAACTCCGGCATATGGGGATGCACCACGAAGCGCCCCACTGCCTTGGGCACACTGACCCGCACCACGCCCTCGGCCTCGTGGGTGAACTGTCCGCTGATCTCCATGACCGAACGGGCCGCACTGACCATCTCGCTGCAGCGCTTGAAAACCTCTTCACCGCCGTCGCTCAAGCGCAACTTGCGGGTGGTGCGTTGCAGCAGGCGCGTGGCCAGGGCCTTCTCCAGCCGCGAGATGCTGCGGCTCACCGCCGACGGCGAGGAACCCAGCTGACGCGCCGCTTCGGAAAAGCTGCCGGTTTCAACGACCCTGACGAAGATGGCCATTTCTGCCAGCAAAGGCAGGGGGAGATTTATGCTCATGACGCAATAGTCCATTGAGTTTTGAACGGATTATCACGCAATTACCCAAGCCTCATAATAAAAAAACACTTGGTTCCAGGGTTTGAGAAATGACGCTTCGCCTGTACTACGAACACGACCTGCTGACTGCCCCAGTAGAACTGCTGACCTGCGTGCCCCGGGACGATCTGTTCGCCGCGACCTTGCACGCCACACCCTTTCATCCCCAGGGTGGCGGCCAACCCAGCGACACCGGTTGGATTGGCGAGGCCCGCGTGCTGCGAGTCACCCAGGAAGGCGAGCAGATCGTGCATTACCTGACCCAGCCGCTGACGCCGGGAAGCCATGAAGCTCGCGTCGATGAAGAGCAGCGCCTGTTCAACAGCCGCATGCACTCCGCCGGACACTTGATTGGCCACTTCGTACAGAGCCTGGGCTGGATACCGATCAAGGCTCATCACTGGCCGAACGAGGGACGGGTGTCGTTCAAGCCCGGCGAACAGCCTCAGGCAATCGACTGCGCCCGGGTGCAGAACGCCCTCGCACGATGGATCAGCGAGGATTTTCCACGGCATATTTCCCTGGCCGCCGGATCGCGCCAGATCAGCTTCGGCCAGTTGCCCGCCTACGGTTGCGGCGGCACTCACGTCCGGCACCTGCAACAGCTGGGACGGGTGATCATCGACTCGGTCGCAGAGAAGAAAGGCACCCTTTCAGTCAGCTACAGCCTCGGCTGAGCCACCCACGCTTTTACCCACCTTCCTGCCTTGCGGAGTCCGCATGCTGTCCAATTATCTTGGGGAATTTCTTGCCCTGGCCGTCGTTCACTTTCTTGCCGTGGTCGCCCCGGGCCCGGACTTTGCCGTCACCATTCGCCAGAGCGTGCGCTTTGGCCGAATGACCGGTGTCTGTACCGCCCTGGGAATCGGCGCCGGCATTTCGGTGCATGTGCTCTACACCCTGCTGGGGGTCGGCGCACTGATGCACGCTACGCCCTGGCTGCTGAGCGCCGCCAAGCTGCTGGGCGCGGCCTACATTCTGTACCTGGGCGTCAGCCTGTTGCGCAGCAAGGCCAAGACCAGCATCCCAGGCGACACCGCGCCGGATGAGCCGCAGCAGACGTTGCTGCGAGCCTTTATCACCGGTTTCCTGACCAACGCCACCAACCCCAAGGCGACCCTGTTTTTCCTGGCGATCTTCACCACCCTGGTCAGCGCCACCACGCCGTTGAGCATTCAGGCGCTGTATGGCGCCTGGATGTGCCTGGTGAACGCCCTGTGGTTCATCATCGTCGCGCTGTTCTTTTCCAGCACCCGGGTCCGCCTGCTGTTCATGCGCCTGGGGCACTGGTTCGAGCGCTGTATGGGGCTGATCCTGCTGCTGTTCGCCGGACGCCTGCTGCTGTCGCTGTAAGCGACCCACGACAAAGGCCCGCACAGTCGTCTGACTGGCGGGCCTTTTTTTGTCCACGGCTGGACGAAGCGTTGAATCGCAGACAAACAAAAACGCCGCTCAGTGAGCGGCGTTTTTGTGAAATTGGAGCGGGAAACGAGACTCGAACTCGCGACCCCGACCTTGGCAAGGTCGTGCTCTACCAACTGAGCTATTCCCGCAAATGGCGTCCCCTAGGGGACTCGAACCCCTGTTACCGCCGTGAAAGGGCGGTGTCCTAGGCCACTAGACGAAGGGGACACGCTACCCGGAACACATGGTGTGTGTTTCGGGGTCCAGATCCTCATCCAAAGACTTGGTTCTGGTTTCACTCGACCCCGCCCGAAAGCAGTGCCGTTTAAAATTGGAGCGGGAAACGAGACTCGAACTCGCGACCCCGACCTTGGCAAGGTCGTGCTCTACCAACTGAGCTATTCCCGCAAATGGCGTCCCCTAGGGGACTCGAACCCCTGTTACCGCCGTGAAAGGGCGGTGTCCTAGGCCACTAGACGAAGGGGACACGCTACCCGGAACACATGGTGTGTGTTTCGGTGTCCAGATCCGCATCCAAAGACTTGGTTCTGGTTTCACTCGACCCTGCCCGAAAGCAGTGCCGTTTAAAATTGGAGCGGGAAACGAGACTCGAACTCGCGACCCCGACCTTGGCAAGGTCGTGCTCTACCAACTGAGCTATTCCCGCATTGGCGTCCCCTAGGGGACTCGAACCCCTGTTACCGCCGTGAAAGGGCGGTGTCCTAGGCCACTAGACGAAGGGGACACGCTACAACATTCACTACCTTCAACGTTTCGCGCTTTGCTTTCCGTTGAAAGTGGCGCGCATTCTATGGATGCTTTGGGAGGCCGTCAACCCCCAGATATAATTTTATTTAAATCAATGACTTCGGAGTGGTTTTAGGCTCACTTCGAGCTTTTCTGCCGTCCGCGCTTTGACGCCTATATTCTGGCACTCGACAAGACGCTATAGTCCCCCGCAGCCGGTGATGGCAATTTGAACCTGGGGCTCACCCTGGTGGTTCTATACCTATATAAGCAGCACAACTCATGCCCGGCTCGTCGAGCGGCGCTATGCGTCTAAATGCCAAGCCACTACACTCGCACGCGAATCCTATAACGAGGTTTTAACGGTGACACCACTCATGATCACCCTGCTGGTAATAGCCGGGATCGCACTATTGATCGCCATTGGCTACATGAACCATGTGGTGGAAAACAACAAACTGGAAAAGGCCCGCACCAAAGTCGAACTCAATGATCGCCTGCGTCGCTGCGGCGAGATCACCGAAACCTTCCCCGGCCAGTTCATGACACCGGCCCTCAAGCTGCTGCTGACACGACTGGAGCTCAACGTTGTGCAGCGCATGCTCAACCTCGACAAGACAGACACCGCCCTCAAGGCACGTCAGGCCGAGCTCAATACCTTGATCGGTCAGGGCGAATCGATTCCGGTGAACAATCCACCGTCGCCGATCCAGACCGAAGCCAAGGCCAAGGATGTTCGCTTCCTGCTGGAGGCCATGCACGGCCAGGTCACCCGTGCCGCCCACGATGGCTTCCTGCAACCCAATGAAGCCAAGCGCTGGATCAAGGAGATCCGCCATATCCTGGTGCTGCTGCATATCGAGTTCTTCAACAACCTGGGGCAATACGCCCTGCAACAGAACCAGCCGGGCCAGGCCCGCCTGGCCTTCGAGCGCGGCGTGCAATACCTGCGCAAGCAACCGGACCCGGCGGTCTACAAGGAACAGCTGGAATACCTGGACAAACTCCTGGCCCGTGCCAACGCCATGGTGCTATCGACCCTGGAGCCCGCGCCAGACGAGGACAACGAGCTGACCCAAGGCCTGAAGACCGTGGAAGCCGACGCCGACTGGAAGAAGAAAGCCATCTACGACTGATATGAAAAACCCCTGCCTGGCGCATCCAGCGCCAGGCAGGGGTTCGATGCAACAGCGCCCTCTTCGCCGCTACAAGCGGAAATGCCCCACCATCCCCTTCAACTCCACACCCAACTGCGCCAGCTCGATGCTCGACGCAGCATTGCCTTGCATGGCCAGGGAAGACTGATCGGCACTGGCACGAATGCTGGTGACACTGCGATTGATCTCTTCAGCCACCGAACTCTGCTGTTCGGCGGCAGCGGCAATCTGCTGGTTCATCTGCTGAATCAACGACACCGCCGCGGCAATACTGCCCAGGGCACTTTCAGTCTGCAGGGCATCGCTGACCGCCAGCTTCACCAGCTCGCCGCTGCTCTGGATCTGCTGCACGGAAGAATCGGCAGCCGCATGCAATGCCGTCACCAGACGCGCGATCTCCTCGGTGGACTGCTGGGTACGTTTGGCCAAGGCCCGCACTTCATCGGCCACCACCGCAAAGCCCCTGCCCTGCTCCCCCGCCCTTGCCGCCTCGATGGCGGCATTGAGGGCCAGCAGGTTGGTCTGCTCGGCAACGCTCTTGATGACATCCAGCACGCTGCCGATGTTGTCGATCTCTGCGCTCAGGCTCTCGATGCCGCTGCTGGCCCGGGTCGCGGAATCCGCCAACTGCTCGATGCGCTGCATGCTCTGGCGCACGACCTGCTGGCCACTCTCCACCTTGTCATCCGCCGCCTGGGCGGCCTGGGCCGCTTGCTCGGCATTGCGCGCCACATCGTGCACCGTGGCGGTCATCTGATTCATGGCGGTGGCCACCTGCTCGGTTTCTTCCTTCTGGGTACTGACTTCAAGGTTGGTCTGCTCGGTCACCGAGGACAGTGACTGCGCCGAACTGGCCAGTTGTTCGATCCCGGCCTGCAGGCCACTGACGATACCGCTCAGGCCACTGCCCATCTGCTGCATCGCCTGCATCAACTGGCCGATCTCGTCACGCCGGGTGACCACCACCGTGGCACTCAGGTCCCCCGCCGCGATCTGCTGGGCCACATGCATCACACTGCGTAGCGGACGAACGATCAGGCGAGTGATGCTCAAGGCCGCCAGCAGCCCCACCAGCAATGCCAAGGCCGAGGAGCCGATGATCAGCAGGGTGTTTTTCTCCAGCTCCCCCTGCATCGACAGATCTTCAGCGGCATAAGCCTGGTCGACCCGTGCCATCACCTGGGCGGCGCGCTCATGCAACGTCTGATAGACCTGTTGCTCCCGAGCCAACAGGCCGGTGTATTCGTTGAGTTTTTCGCTGAAGTTGCCGATGTGCCCAGCGACCTCGTTGAGCACCGTCTGGTAGCCCGCATCCTTGACTGCGCTCTTCAACTGCTCGGCTTGAGCCAGGGCCTGCTCGGCCTGCTCGATATTGCCCTGCTCGGCACTGCCTTGCTCATCCCCCTTGCGATTCTGGTCCAGGCGCACCCGAGCTTCGTTCATGGCTTGCAGCATCAGGCGCGAAACCTGGCTGATCTGATTGGCCTGTTCGATGAACTCCGCGCCCTCCTTGCCCAGGGAATCCTTGAGCGTATAGGCGCCGTCATCCGCCAGACCGGCCTGCAGCACATCAAGGTTGTTGGCCACACTGGACACCGACCAACTGGCCATTTCCAGGGCCAGGTCCTTGGCCTGGGTCAGCTCGACGAATTCATCGAAGGCCTTGCGGTAGTCCGCCAGCGCCAGTTCGACCTCCCCCATCACTGACTGGTTGGCGGTCGACTGCCCCTTGAGCTGCTGGGCCAGGAGCAACAATGCATCCAGGCTTTCATGCAGGCTGTCCACCGTCTTGCTGTCGCCGTGCAAGGCATAGTCCTGCTCCAGCAGTCGCACTTTGAGCACGCCACTGTTGAGCTGGGACATCTGCTTGAGGCCATCGAAACGCTGGCTGACGGTTTGCAGGGACCAAACACCGATGCCGGCCACCAGGGCCGTCAAGAGCAACACCAGGGCAAAACCGATACCCAGTTTCTTTGCCATGCCCAGGTTGGCAAAACGTCCACTCGCGGCCGAAGTCATGGTGCGCAGTCCCCTTACTATCCCCAATGGCAATAAGGCCATTTTGTCTTTGCGAAGGGTCGCAACGGCGTGCACCGGCGCACAAGTCTCTGACGTCGGAATAATGGCAAAAAGCTACGCCGAGGTCGTTTTCAGGACACTGGAGGTCGATTCCATCGGGCCCCGGCGGGCTGTCGCGCCAAGGCCCGAGCCTGCATTCAGATGGCCGTGGCGCCGCCGTCGACAGTCAAGGCGTGTCCAGTGGTGAAAGCGGCACCATCACTGCACAGATAGAGCACCGCACTGGCAATCTCCTCGACTTTGCCGATACGCCCCACCGGGTGCATCGCCGCGGCAAATTCGGCCTTCTTCGGGTCAGCCTCATAGGCCCGGCGGAACATGTCGGTGTCGATCACTGCCGGGCAGACGGCATTCACCCGAATCTTCTTTTTGGCGTACTCGATGGCCGCAGACTTGGTCAGGCCGATCACGGCATGCTTGGACGCCGCATAGATGCTCATCTTCGGAGCGGCGCCCAGGCCAGCCACCGAAGCGGTGTTGACGATCGCGCCGCCGCCCTGGGCAAGCAGCAGCGGCAGCTGGTATTTCATGCACAACCAGACCCCTTTGACGTTGACCCCCATGATGGCGTCGAACTCATCCAGGGAGCCTTCCGCCAAGCGCCCCTTCTCGATCTCGATCCCGGCATTGTTGAAGGCATAGTCCAGACGGCCATAAGCCTCGATTGTCCGGGCCATGAGGTTCTGCACATCCGCCTCCCGGGTGACGTTGCAAGACACGAACAGCGCCTCGCCTCCAGCCGCCTGGATAAGCGCCACCGTCTCTTCGCCTCCGAGCACATCCAGATCCGCCACCACCACTTTCAAACCTTCTGCGGCGAATGCCTGGGCAGTCGCCCGGCCGATACCGTTGGCCGCGCCGGTCACCAGGGCCACCTGGCCGGAAAACGTCATGCTCATTGCAAAGATCCTCGATCAAGTACGGGTCAGCTACCCAATCCAATCTAGCCACAGCCGACCATGGTCGCGTCAGCACTATCAAAAGGCCGGTTGAGGTCTTATGCCTGCTGGTGATGAACGCCCCCCTCTCTACATCACCACACTGGATTGGCTCCCATTCGCTGGACTGGCAAACCTTGCGACAACGTCCTTGAGGGTCTATCAACTAGAGCTTCATTCACCCCTTGAGTGCCTGTCATGACCACCCTGACCAATCGCCAGTTCCTGCTCGCCAAACGTCCCGTCGGGGCAGCCACCCGCGAGACCTTTACCTACCAGCAGGTCGCCGTCGGCGAACCGGCAGCGGGGCAGATTCTGGTGAAGAACCAATACCTGTCCCTGGACCCGGCGATGCGCGGCTGGATGAATGAAGGCAAGTCCTATATCCCGCCGGTGGCGATTGGCGAGGTCATGCGCGCCCTTGGGGTGGGCCAGGTGATTGCCTCGAACAACCCGGGATTCGCAGTCGGCGATTACGTCAATGGTGCCCTGGGTGTGCAGGACTATTTCCTGGGCGAGCCCCGGGGCTTCTACAAGGTCGACCCCAAGCTGGCCCCTCTGCCGCGCTACCTTTCAGCCCTGGGCATGACCGGTATGACGGCCTATTTCGCCCTGCTGGATGTCGGCGCGCCCAAGGCCGGTGACACCGTGGTGCTGTCCGGTGCGGCAGGCGCGGTGGGCAGCATCGCCGGGCAGATCGCCAAGATCAAAGGCTGCCGGGTGGTGGGCATCGCCGGCGGCCAGGACAAGTGCAAGTTCCTCATCGACGAACTGGGTTTTGACGGCGCCATCGACTACAAGAGCGAAGACGTGCACGCCGGGCTCAAGCGTGAGTGCCCCAAAGGCGTCGATGTGTATTTCGACAACGTCGGCGGCGACATTCTCGATGCCGTGCTCAGCCGCTTGAACCTCAAGGCCCGGGTGGTGATCTGTGGCGCCATCAGCCAGTACAACAACAAGGAAGCGGTCAAGGGACCGGCCAACTACCTGTCGCTGCTGGTCAACCGTGCGCGCATGGAGGGGTTCGTGGTGATGGACTACGCCTCGCAGTTCGCCGCCGCCGGACAGGAAATGGCCGGCTGGATGGCCAAGGGGCAACTCAAGAGCAAGGAGGATATTGTCGAAGGCCTGGAGACCTTTCCGGAAACGCTGACCAAGCTGTTCAGCGGTGAGAACTTCGGCAAGCTGGTACTGAAGGTCTGACCTGCAGGAGCCGGCAAGCCGGCTCCTGCAAGAGGAGGCGTGTTACAGGGCCAGTTCGGCCACTACGTCGGCCAGGGCCTTGGCCGGATCGGCCGCCTGGCTGATGGGACGACCAATCACCAGGTAATCGGAGCCTGCGTCCAGAGCCTGACGCGGGGTGAGAATCCGCCGCTGGTCGTCCTGGGCGCTACCCGCCGGACGAATCCCCGGGGTCACCAGTTGCAGGGTCGGATGGGCGCTCTTCAGTGCCTGGGCTTCCAGGGCCGAGCACACCAGGCCGTCCATGCCGGCCTTCTGCGCCAGGGCGGCCAGGCGCAGGACCTGTTCCTGGGGCTCGATGTCCAGGCCGATACCGGCCAGGTCTTCACGCTCCATGCTGGTGAGCACGGTGACGCCGATCAACAGCGGTTTGGGACCTGTGCGCTGATCCAGCACCTCGCGGCAGGCAGCCATCATGCGCAGGCCGCCGGAGCAATGCACGTTGACCATCCACACGCCCATTTCCGCAGCAGCCTTGACCGCCATGGCGGTGGTGTTGGGAATGTCGTGGAACTTCAGGTCCAGGAACACTTCGAAACCCTTGTCACGCAAGGTCCCGACAATCTCGGCGGCACAGCTGGTGAACAGTTCCTTGCCGACTTTGACCCGGCACAGTTTCGGGTCCAGTTGATCGGCCAGTTTCAGTGCGGCGTCACGGGTGGGGAAATCCAGGGCGACGATGATAGGAGTCTGGCAGGCGGACATGAAGGGGCTCTCAGGCAAGTCGAAATCGGCGCGGATTGTAGCGCAAGCCGCGGCGGTCCGGGACCCGATGAAAGGTAAAACATCCTCAACGGTGGTCGCGAATGCCGATCCGGCCGACAAATCCCCCGGGAGGCGCGGACTTTGTATCAAGCCGGATACACTGACGACACGTCAGCAACAACCCCCGACGCTACCCTCCCCAGCCGCAATACCCTCGAACAGCACTTCCAGCCCTCGGGCCGGACGCCTATGCTGAAGCCACAACCCCGCCGTCACCTTCTAGTGGCGGCAAGCCTACCTGGCAGATGAACGCCCCATGCACAACACTCCAGCCCCTCTCAACGACTCCAAAGCTGCAGTCAATGCCGATGACAAGCGCTGGAACACCCGGGCCCTGATCGTCGACGACGACGTACCGATCCGCGAACTGCTGATCGACTACCTGGCGCGCTTCAACATCCATGCCAGTGGCGTCACCGACGGAACAGCAATGCGCCAGGCCCTGCTGGCCGAACACTTTGACGTGGTGGTACTGGATCTGATGCTGCCCGGGGAGGACGGCCTGTCCCTGTGCCGCTGGCTGCGCACCGAATCGGATATTCCGATCCTCATGCTCACCGCCCGCTGCGAACCCACCGACCGCATCATCGGCCTGGAACTGGGGGCCGACGACTACATGGCCAAGCCCTTCGAACCCCGAGAGCTGGTGGCGCGAATCCAGACCATCCTGCGTCGGGTCCGTGATGATCGCAGCGAACAGCGAGCCAATATCCGCTTCGACAGCTGGCGCCTGAACAGCGTCCTGCGCCAGCTGATCTCGGCCGATGGGCTGGTGGTGCCGCTGTCCAATGCCGAGTTCCGCCTGCTGTGGGTATTCATCGAGCGCCCGCGCCGGGTGTTGAGCCGCGAACAACTGCTGGACGCCGCCCGCGGACGCTCCATCGAAGCCTTTGATCGCAGCATCGACCTGCTGGTCTCGCGTCTGCGGCAGAAGCTCGGGGATGATCCGAAATCGCCGCAGTTGATCAAGACCGTGCGCGGAGAGGGCTACCTGTTCGACGCCCGAGATATCGGCTGATGCGTGGGCGTTTCGATACGCTGTTCGGCCGCCTGTTCGGCGTCCTGCTGATCGCGATCGTACTCGCCCACCTGCTGGCGTTCTTCTGGTTTCACCATTACGGGCCGCCGCCCCCACCGCCGCCGCCCCCTGAGTCGGCGACGCTCGGCAATGGCCAGCCTCCAGCTCAGCCGCAGCATTTCCCGAGACGCCCGCCACGGCCCTGGTTCGGTGGCCCGCTGGTGCCCCTGACTTTCCAGTTCATTTCCTTGATCATCGCCGCCTGGTACGGCGCCAAGCTGCTATCGCGCCCCATCCAGCGCCTCAGCGATGCCGCGGAACGCCTGAGTGAAAACCTCGACAGCCCGCCCCTGGAAGAAGTCGGCCCCCGGGAAGCGCGACAAGCGGCCAGCGCCTTCAACCAGATGCAAAAACGCATACAGGAACAGGTTCAGCAACGGGGGCGCATGCTCGGCGCCGTGTCCCATGACCTGCGCACGCCACTGTCACGCCTCAAGCTGCGCCTGGAACAGATCGAGGACAGCAAGCTGCAAGGGCAAATGCGCCAGGACCTGGACGACATGATCAAGATGCTCGATGCCACCCTCAGCTATCTGCATGAACAGCGCACCAGCGAGGCGGCGCAATGGATGGATGTGCAGGCACTGGTGGAGTCGCTGTGCGAGAACGCCCAGGACCAGGGCGCAGACGTCCAGGCCCAAGGCCATTGCGCGCCCCTGCTGGTACAGCCGATGGCCCTGCAGTCCTGCCTCAACAACCTGCTGGACAACGCCTTGCGCTATGCCGGGCAGGCCACCCTGACCCTGGAAGACAACCGTGAGCAGCTGCTGATCCGGGTCATCGATCACGGGCCGGGGATTGCCGCCGACAAGCGTGAGGCCGTGTTCGAGCCCTTCTTCCGCCTCGAAGGCTCGCGCAACCGCAACTCCGGCGGCGTTGGCCTGGGCATGACCATTGCCCGCGAGGCGGCGGAGCGCATGGGGGGACAATTGCTGCTGGACGAAACCCCGGGCGGCGGCCTGACTGCAGTATTGCACCTGCCCCGCCCCTGAGCGCCTTGTGTAGCGACGGGTACAAAACTCAAGTACCCAGGACAGCGACGCCCAAACCCAGCAGGCCAACATCGCCAAAGCCCTGGGCAAGATGATCGCCAACCTCAGCAAGTAGTATCAGTTGACCCCCGACAGCAGCGTCAACGTCGCCGTCTGTTGGCCCCTTGCGCTCCCTCGGGGAGCGGCAATCCGCACGTCAGCGCGGTTCCTGGGCCCGGGCCTGGCTGGCACTCCAGTCCAGCAGCAGGCTGTAGGCCACCGCCAGCAGGGTCGGCCCGATAAACAGGCCGATAAAGCCAAAGGCAATCAGGCCGCCGAACACGCCCAGCAGCACGATCACCAGGGGCAGATTGCCACCGCGACTGATCAGATACGGCTTGAGCACGTTGTCGACGCCGCTGATGATGAAGGTGCCCCAGATTCCCAGGAACACCGCCATGCCGTATTCGCCCTTCCAGGCCAGCCAGGCCGTAGCCGGAATCCATACCAGGGGCGGCCCCATGGGAATCAGGCTGAGCAGGAAGGTGACGATACCCAGCACCAGCGCCCCGGGAACGCCGGCAATCAGGAAGCCGATCAGCGCCAGCACGCCTTGGGCCGCGGCGGTGCCTATGACTCCGTTGACCACCCGCTGCACAGTGCCGGCCACCAGTTCGATGTAATACCCGGCCCGGTCGCCGATCAGGCGCTCCAGCAGCTTGTGCACGAACAGCGCCAGGCGCGGACCGTCGCGGTAGAAGAAAAACACGAAGACAATACTCAGGGTCAGTTCAAGAATGCCCCCGCCAATCTGCGCACTGCGGGCCAGCAACCAGTTGCCCACCTGCCCCAGGTACGGCTTGACCGCCAGCATCAGGGCCGCGCCCTGCTGGTCGATGCTGTCCCACAATGCCACCAAGCGCTCTCCGACCAATGGCAAGCCACCGAGCCAGGCGGGAGCCTCGGGCAGCCCGTCCACCTGCACGTCCTTGATAAAGGCCGTGGCATCGCGCACATGATCCGCCAGGTTGAGGCCCAGCCAGACCAGGGGCGCCGCCACCAGGACCATCCAGCCCAGGGTCAGCAACGCTGCGGCCAGGGATTCGCGGCCATTGAGCCAACGGGTCAGCAATCGCATCAGAGGCCAGCTGGCAAAGGCCAGCACCGCGCCCCAGAACAGCGCCGACCAGAAAGGCGCCATCACCCAGAAGCTGGCACCGAACAACACCAGGAGCAGGATCTGCACCAGCAGGCGATCGTTATTGGGCATGAAATGTCTCGCGCAAGAAGAATCAGAGAAGAGTAGGCGAACCCGCGAATGCGGGCCGCCTGAAACAGCTTAACGCAGCCGCTCGACGTGCAAGCCGCTCACTTCGGTGTTGCCGGTCTCCATGCGCGTGGCCAACACGCCCTGGCTGATCAGGGCCTGGCGCCAGGCTTCAGCCTGCTTGCCGGACAGGCTGATCCGCATCGTGGTGTCCAGATTCAAGCCCCGAGAGAGCAGATTGAGCCAGACGGGCTGGGGGTCCGTCAGTTTTGGCAGATCCAGTTTTCCCGTGTCCTTCAGTTGCCGTAGCAAGGTCGCCGAGGTGGGCAGCAGGTCGCCCAGAGGCGCTGCAGCATCAAACTGTTCCACATGGAGGTAGGCCCGGCGATTACCCCGGGTGATGCTATACAAGGCCACCAGGGTGTTCTCCTGGGGCTCCGCCAGGCGCAACAGCAGATAGGCCTGCTGCTCATCGGCGCCGTACAGCTTGGCGTTGCCGAACACTTGATTGGCCCACAGGCTGCTCTCGCCGCAATCCCTGGCCTGGCACCAGAACAACAGCTCGGCCCCCTGCTTCTGCAGGGCCTCCCGGGCCAGGGTGAAGGCCTCGTTGGAGGTGCGCTCGGCGGGTAATTGGTAGGTAATGGCGGTGAGTTTGCCCCTGGCATTGACCTGTCCGTCAAAACGCAGCTGGCCGCTGATCCTGCGGACCGACCCCAAGGGGTAGACGCGCTCCTGCTCCACTTCGGGGCGGTAGTCGACGATTTGTGCGTCGGTCAGACGGGGAACCAAAGGCAGGTCATGACTGCCCGGCAGATCGGCGGCAAGCGCCAGCGAGCTTAACAAGGCCAAGCTCAAAGCACTGACTGAACGCATGAACACTCTCATCGGATAAGCATGGCCTGGGCGCCTTTGACGACGCTGGCGTCATCATTGCGCTGCGGAACCTGCAAGCCGCGCTGGACCGCAGGCCGGGCCTCCAGGGCCGCCATCCAGCGCTGCAGGGCCGGCAATCCCTGTACCGAGACACCGGACCATTCATGACCGCGCACCCAGGGGAAGGTGGCGATGTCGGCAATGCTGTAGTCCCCGGCCAGGTATTCGACCTGCTGCAGACGAGTATCGAGCACCTCGTACAGGCGCCGGGTTTCATGCTGGTAGCGGTCGATGGCGCCCTGGAGCTTTTCCGGGAAATAACGGAAGAATACGTTGGCCTGGCCCTGCATGGGCCCCACCCCGCCCATCTGGAACATCAGCCATTGCATGACGATGGAGCGGCCCTTGGGGTCGGCGGGCAGCAACTGGCCACTGCGCTCGGCCAGGTACACCAGGATCGCGCCGGATTCGAACACGGGGAAATCACCATTGTCGCGGTCGACGATGGCCGGAATACGTCCATTGGGATTGATCTTCAGAAACGCTGGCGCCTTTTGCTCCCGCTTGTCGAAACTCAGGGCGTGCACGGTATAGGGCAGGCCGAGCTCTTCGAGCAGGATGGAAACCTTGTGGCCATTGGGGGTCGCAGCGGTGTACAGATCTATCATGGTTGTCTCCCATTTCAACCCGCCCAGCCTCGACAGTTGACCCCGTCAAGTCAAGGAACGGCGAAAAACCGATTGAAACAGTCTGCGACAAAGCTGGCACCGGTCTCATCGTTGAGATGCAGATGGTGGCCGCCTGGCAGCTGCTCACGGCTAAAGGGTAGACGCTGCAACAGCGCTTCATGCCTGGCCAACATGCCATCGGCCGCTACCACCAATTGAGTTGGACAACTGACACGCTGGACGAAGGACATGGCCTGTTCCTCGGTCAGCCGCAGCGGCGAGGCTAGGGTCAGGCGACTGTCACTGCGCCAGGTGTAGCCACCGGCAACCGGCATCAGGCCACGCTGGGCCAACAGTTCGGCAGCCTCGCGACTGACCGCGACCAATCCCTTCATCCGTGCTTCGATGGCCCGCTCCAGGGTGCTGTAGACCGGTTTGCTCTTGTCCTGCAGGTTGATTTGCGCCTGCAGGGCCATGCCCAGGCGTTCGGCGGCGTCCTCGCCCTTGGCGGTCGGTGGAATGACCCCGTCGATCAAGGCCAGATGGCTGACCCGCTCCGGCAGCGCGGCCGCCAGCACCAGGGATACGATCGCCCCCAGGGAATGGCCCATCAGGGCGAAACGCTTCCAGCCCAGCTGTTCAGCGACTTGCAGCACATCGTACACGTAGTCCCACAAGGCATAGCCGGCCCCCAGGGGGCGATGCCCGGAATGACCATGGCCGGCCAGGTCCAGGGCAACGATACGCAGACCTTTGAGCTTGGGCGCCAGCCGGGCAAAGCTGTTGGCGTTGTCCAGCCAGCCGTGCAGGGCGATGACCGGTAAACCGTCCTCGGGCCCGAACAGATGAGCCGCCAGTTCGATGTGGGGCAGACTCAGGCGCACTTCCTCGACGGTATGGCTCATGCACAACTCCGTTGCTGGCGATCGTCCCAGCGGCTGAACAGCTCCTTGAGCAAGGCCGCCGTGGCAGTGGGCCGCTCAAGAGGAAACATGTGGCCGCCGGGCATGGTCAGCGACTCCCCATGGGGCATGCGCCCCACTGCACTGGTGTGATGACGCATCACCACCCGGCTCTGCTGCCCCCGCACCACCGCCAGGGGCACCTTTAGCTGGCGGGCGCTGCCAGGGCTGGTGTGGGGCACGCCGCGATAGATGCTGATCTCGGTAGCCGGATCGAAGCGCAACCGCAGGCGGTCGCCCACTTGCTGCAGGCCATGCTGCAAATAAGCGTCCAGACAGTCCGGATCGAACGCGCGAAACAGGGTCTTGCGCGAAAAGTAGCTGCGGGCCGCTTCGATATCGGCAAATTCCTCACGACGTCCCAGGGTGCGCCCGGCGGGAGTCAAGCGGTCGATGAAACCAAACCGCTTGGCGGCGCGGATCACCCATTGATCGGCCCGGGTCAGCACCGGGGAATCGAGCATGACCACGCCCCGATACAGTTCCGGACAACGCAAGGCCGCATGCAAGTGCAACACCCCGCCCAATGAATGGCCGACGCCCCATACCGGCTGGGCCTGCTGTTGCAGGTGGTGAATCAATTCGTCCACCAGGCTGCGCCAGTTATCGTCCACCGGAAAACGCGGGTCATGGGCGTGCTGCTGCAAATGGCTGACCTGGAACTCAGGCGCCAGGGCAGCGAACAACTTGCCGTAAGTCCCGGAGGGAAACCCATTGGCGTGAGCGAAAAACACCTGTTGCGACATACCGACTCATCCATCCACCAAACCAACAACGATTGTCCGCAAGGCCCCGTACCAGGGCAATGACCGTAACGGACAGGAATGCTGACACCCGGGCTCAGCCTATGACCCGTTGCCTCAAGCCACCGGCGGTTTCTGTCCCAGCGGCACCACGGCCATGGTCAGGCGCGAGACGCAACTGGCCTTGCCTTCATCACTGCTCAAGCGGATGTCCCAGACATGGGTAGTGCGCCCGATATGAATGGCCCTGGCTACCGCTGTCACCCGACCGCTGCGCAAGCCCCGCAGGTGGTTGGCGTTGATCTCCAGGCCCACGCAATAGAACTGGCTGGCATCGATGCACAGATAGCTGGCCATGGAGCCGACACTTTCCGCCAGCACCACCGACGCGCCGCCATGCAACAGGCCATAGGGCTGGTGGGTGCGATGGTCGATGACCATGCTCGCCGTCAACGACTCCTCATCGTAGGACTCGAAGCGAATATCCAGCACTTCGCCGATGGTGTTCTTCTGGATTGCGTTCAGTTGTTCGATGTTCGGAGTGGTACGCCACAGACTCATCGCCGCTTCCTTCTCTCGGGTTGTTCTTGTCGATCAATCCTGCCACAGCACGGCTTCGCCACGCTCGCTCCAGGTTTGAAAACTGGCGCCATAGGTGGCTTCGATCACATTGCGCTTGATCTTCAGGGTCGGGGTCAGAAAGCCGTTCTCCACGGCCCAGTTGTCCTTGACCACCACTAGCCGATGCAAACGCTCGTGTTTGTCCAGACTGCCGTTGACCTGAACCAGGAGACTTTCCAGGCTGCTGTGCAGCCCTTCCCGGGAGCTGCCGCCAGCAGCCTGCAAGCCGGCCGCCGAAAGCACACACAACCCCAGGGGCGCGCTCAAGCCATCGCCCACCACACACACCTGCTCGATATGGGCATGCACCGCCAGGCGATTCTCGATGGGGGCCGGGGCCACATACTTGCCCTTGCTGGTCTTGAAGATTTCCTTGAGCCGGCCAGTCAGGCGCAAATTGCCGGCAGCATCCTGCTCCCCCTTGTCCCCCGTGCGCAAAAAACCATCCTCGGTGATGGTTTCCGCCGTTTTCTGCGGGTCCTTGTAGTACCCCAGCATGGTGGCCCCGCTGCGCACCTGGACCTCCCCCGCCTCATCGATACGCACTTCGACCTCCGGACAGGGCCGGCCGATCCAGCCCGGAACATGCTCCCCGGACCGCCCGATATGGGAATAACCGCAGCTTTCGGTCATGCCGTAGACCTCCAGCACGTCCAGCCCCAGGCGGCGATACCAATGCAACAGGGTCTGAGGTACCGGCGCCGCGCCCGACAAGGCCACGCGCAATGCGTCGAGCCCCAATCCGGCCAGCACCTTGTGACCGACGCGCCTGCCGATAAAAGGCAGGCCCAAAAGAAAATCCAGGCGCTTGGCCGGCACCTTGCTGTACACCCCCATCTGGAACTTGGTCCAGATCCGCGGCACGCCAAACAGTGCAGTGGGCCGGGCACGCTGCAGGTCAACCAGGAAAGTGTCGAGGCTTTCGGCAAAGAACACGGTCTGCCCGGTGTAGATCGCCGCCATCTCGACGAACATGCGTTCGGCCACATGACACAACGGCAGGTAGGACAGCAACCGATCCTCGGGGCCCAGGCCGAAAAGCCCGACGCCGTGGCTGGCGGCAAAGCCCAGGTTGCCGAAACTGTGCATCACGCCCTTGGGCAGGCCGGTGGTGCCAGAGGTGTAGATGATGGTGGCCAGTTGATCCGCAGGCGGGCAAGGGCTATCCGCCAGGGGCTGGCTACGCTGCACCTGTTCCCAGTCGAAATCGAAATGCCCCTCGGGGCCCAGCGGCAGACGGATGGTGGGCAACCCGGGTTTCAATCCCGGGGCCATGCCCGGCCAGTCATCGAGCTTGCCGATGAAGGCCAGGGCCGACTCGGAATGCTCCAGCACCTGGGCCACCGAATCGGCTGTGAGGTTGGGATACAGCGGCACCGACACATGCCCGGCCATCCAGATCGCCAGGTCGCTGATGATCCAGTGCGCAGAGTTCTTGCCAATGATTGCAATGTGGCTGCCAGGAGCCAGCTGCCGTTCCCGCAGCCACTGGGCGGCACGACGGGCCTGCTGGCCGACGTCGAACCAGCTCAACGCCTGCACCTGCCCTCCGGCGCTGGGCTGCACCAGGAAACGTTGCAGGGGATGACGAGCTTCGCGCTCGTAGAACACTTGCAGCGGCAAACGAAAAGCAGCAGCCATGACTCGCTCCTTTGTTTTTATTCTGTTCGCGACACCAACCAAGCACTTGCTTGGCTGACTATTCCACGCACAAAGGAGCGCTGCAAGTTAAGAAATGTAGCGGATCACGACCCGATACCGAGCGGGGGCAAAAGGTCATGACGGCCAGGGGATTCCCTGGCCGCCGCCAGCGTCAAGGGTGCTTGACGCCGTTGAGGGTCATCAGCCCCGCCAGAGGCCAGTCGCCTTCCAGCTCCGCCAGGCTGGCGGTGTTCATGGGCTGGGGATCACGCAGATGGCCATGCTGCAACAGGCCGATCAGGCTACCCACCAGGGGTTGATGGCTGACCAGCAGCAGATTGTCCGCACCGTCCAGTTGCTGCAGCACCTGCAGCGGATTGGCCTCCGGCGTCAGCCAGGACACGGTGCGGATCTCTGCTTCGAACCCCAGGGCCTCGCGTACCAGCTGGGCCGTTTGCTGGGCTCGTACATAAGGGCTGGCGATGATTGCGCTGATGGGCTGGCCAATCAGTTGCGCGGCGCTGCCCAGCACTTCCTCACGGCCGTGGGCGGTGAGATTGCGTTGGGCATCGGTGGGCGCGTGGGATTCGGCCTGGCCATGGCGCAGGACCCACAGTTTCACAGCTTGGGCTCCTCATCGCGCACCGGATGGGGCGCTGGCGGCACGCTATGGGGAGCCTCCCCTTCAGGTGCTCGTGGGGTTGGCCAATCCGAGAACGGCCAGGGCTTCTGTTCGGTATGGAAGCTGCCGAAACGGCCGATCTGAGCCAGGAACTGACTCAGGCTGTCACCGAAGTTCATCAGGCCGGCATTGGGTGCGCCGTAGATCAACCGATAAACAAGCTGCACCAGGACCAGGGCGCCAAGGAGGAACTGCGCTACCTGCCACACCATCACGAACACCAGCATCCACAGCACGCGCAGGAGGATGGATTCGTATTTGGCTTCGGAATTCGTATCGTTCATGTCTGGCTCCTGTGCTACTCAGTTGAATCCGCTGGTGGAGATAAAATCGACGTCGGTTTTCGGCTCGCCGCGCATCAAGAGTTCGATCACCTGATTCAGCGTACGCCCTTCGAACAGGATCGCGTGCAGCCCGGCTACCAGCGGCATGTAGACCCCCAACTCCTGAGCCTTGACCTTGAGCACCTTGAGGGTATTGACGCCCTCCGCCACTTCGCCAAGACGCGTCACCGCCTCTTCCAGGCTCAGGCCCTGGCCCAGGGCAAAGCCCACCTGATAGTTGCGGCTCTTGGGCGAGGAACAGGTGACGATCAAGTCACCGACACCCGCCAGACCGAGAAAGGTCATGGGGTTGGCACCCTGGCTCACGGCAAAGCGGGTCATTTCCGCCAGCGCGCGAGTAATCAGCATGCTCTTGGTGTTTTCCCCCATGCCCAGGGCCACCGCCATGCCGGCGATGATCGCGTAGACGTTCTTCAGCGCTCCGCCCAGCTCCACGCCAAAACGGTCGGCACTGGCATAGACGCGGAACGTCCGGCCATGCAACACCGCCTGGACCTGCTGGCACAGTTCTTCGTCTTCGCTGGCGACCACGGTGGCGGTCAGGGCGTGCTCGGCCACTTCGCGGGCCAGATTAGGCCCAGAGAGCACGCCGATCCGCGCTTGCGGGGCGATATCCTCGAGGATCTCGCTCATCAGCTTGAAGGTCTGGGCCTCGATGCCCTTGGTCAGGCTGACCAGCATCTTGCCGCTCAACAGTTGTGCGTGGGGGGCCAGTACCGAGCGCAGGGCGCTGGAAGGCAAGGCGACAAAGCACAGGTCACTGTCATTCAGGGTGGCCAGCAGATCGGTGACCGGCTCCACCGCCGGATGAATCTTGATGCCCTTGAGATAGCGCGGATTCTCGCGATTGACCCGAATGGCCTCGGCCTGTTCGGGGTCTCGCATCCACTGCCGCACCGGGTGACCGTTCTCGGCCAGCAGATTGGCCACGGCGGTACCAAAACTTCCGCCTCCCAGGACCGCAATAGGGCGCTGTTGTGTCATATGCAATCCGTTTATCCATAGCAGTGGCGATGGCGGCATTATACGGGGCGGTTTTCCCACCACCAGCCCCAGCGGCCATTCAGACGATCTGTCGGGAACGGGTGGACTCATTCGGGGAATGTCGGGCTTATCGACTGGAAAACTCGACTTTCTCGGTTAACATGCGCGCCATCTTTCAAGATTCAAGGCTGTGCCGTGTCCATTGGCCCCTCACCTCTTCGTCTGTCACTGCTGCTGGGCATGTTGTTCGGCTATCCAGCGCTGGCCGACGATTTGTTCATGGATGGCAGCGCCCTGCCCGAGGTCCTCACCGCCACGCGCCTGAAGCAATCCCCTGCCGCAGTGCCCGGCAGCATGACGGTGCTCGACAATGAACTGATCAAGGCCAGCGGCGCTCGGGACATCAGCGAACTGCTGCGCCTGGTGCCAGGGATGATGGTCGGCGCCATCAGCGGCAATCAGGCCACGGTCAACTACCACGGCACCAACGCCAGCGAAGCCCGGCGCATGCAGGTACTGATCGATGGGCGCTCGGTGTATCGCGCGGGCCTGGCCACGGTGGACTGGAGCGATATTCCGGTAGCCATGGAAGACATCGAGCGCATCGAAGTGTTTCGCGGCCCCAACACCGTCAGCTACGGCGCCAACGCGCTGATGGCGGTGGTCAACATCATTACCCGCTCACCCGCCAACAGCCACGGCACGCGCTTCAAGGTGACCAGGGGCCAGCGCGGCATCAACGACTGGTACGCCAGCCAGGGCACTGGCTGGGAAAGCGGCGACCTGCGGCTGTCGTTGTCGGGGCAGGAAGACGATGGCTTCGACAGCCGCCTCGACGGTTCGGACTACCGCGACAGCAGGCGCTTGAATCGTGTCAGTCTGTCGGTGAGCCAGATGTTCAATGAACAGCAGAGCATCGATTGGCAATTGAACGCCAAGGAAGGGACTAATCAGCGGCCTTATACCTATAAACCAGTTTTCAAAGACTATGCCGAGAAAGGCTACAACTCTGACATTGTCGCCAAGGACTACGCAGGATCTCTACGCTGGAATCTGGAGATCAATCCACAACACAGCCTTTATGTACAGGGCTCGGCCCAACACTGGGACCGCCAGCAGACATGGAGAGCCTGCGATGCCGCAGTTTCCTTCAGCCCTGAACTGACGCGTCTTTGGCAACTCAATCCCTATTACGCCGAGCGCCTGGCGAGGAATATGCCAAGTACCTTGAGCGGTGCGCCCTCAGGAACTGCGGCGGAACGGGCATTGGCAAGCCAAATCATCGATCAATGGAATGATGGTGGCCAAAACCCCGTCTGCGGCAATATCGACCAGAGCGCCCGGGAGACCCGCTACGACCTGGAGTTGCAGGACACCCTGAGCCTCAGCGATAACCTGCGGCTGGTCAGCGGCATGAACTATCGTTACGACCGGGCCGACTCCGAAACCTACTTCAACGGCACCCTCGACGACACCACCTGGCGCCTGTTCGGCCAGTTGGAGTGGCGGGCCAGCGAACACTGGCTGATCCAGGGCGGGGCTATGTACGAAGACACCCAGCTGACCGGCAACTCGCTGACGCCACGGATCGCCGTCAACTACCTGATCAACCCGCGCCACGGGCTGCGCGCGGTGTATTCGGAAGCCATCCGCTCTGCGGACATGTTCGAGAACAACGTCAACTGGAGCTACCGGGTCACCGGCCTGAGCGCTCCGGTCTATGGCCAGAACAGCGCCCAGTACTTCGTCAGGACCCGTGGCCCCGGCAATCTTGACCAAGAGCACATGCGCTCTCGGGAGCTGGGCTACAACGGCTATTTCAGCGACCAGGCACTGAATCTGGACATCAAGCTGTTCTACGACGAAATCAGCGGAATGATCAGCGAACCGCTGCGCAACAACCAGTACATCGCCAGCAACAACAACTCGGCGCGCTTCTCCGGCACCGAGGGCCAGCTGGACTGGCAACTGAGCCGCGCCGACCGCCTGCGCCTGACCTACGCCTATGTCCACGCGCAAGCCAGCAATCGCCTGGACCAGCACCTGACCGCCAGCAACAGCGGTTCTGCCGGCTGGCTGCGCAATTGGGGCCAGGGCTGGTCCAGCGCCCTCTTCTACTATGGTGACAACGCCCTCAACGGCTACCGCTTCCAGCGCATCGACACCCGCATCGCCAAGCGCCTGGCCCTGGGCAAGGCCAGCCTGGAACTGGCAGGCACGCTGCAACAGCGGCTTGACCATGAGCCCACCACCTTCGCCGACAACCTCTACGACTCACGGCACGTGGCCTACCTCAGTGCCGAGCTGGAGTTCTAGCATGGGCCAGCGCGGGCCCTGGAAGGCCCTGGGCATTCATCGCTGTCTCGGTATCTGCCTGATCCTCCTGGGCATGCTGCTGGCGACTCCGCTGCGAGCAGCCGACGTGTTGCTGACCGCCAGTGAAGGCAGCGACAGCGTGCACACCTTCACCGAGGAACTGGCCACCCAGCGGCCTCAGGATCAGGTGCGCTTCGTGCCATTGGCACAACTGCCGGCACCGAGCCAACTGCCCGCAGCCACGCGCCTGATCCTGCTGGACCTGCAAAGCCTCGACTGGCGCCTGCAAGACCCGCAAGGGCCGGCCACCCTGGTCCTGCGGATCAGCCGCCTGCAGGCCCAGCAGCGCCTGCAAGGCGCGCCTCACCCCAAACTCAGCCTGCTCTGGAGCGACCCACCCTTGAGCCGCCAACTGCGGCTGATCCACAAGGTGCTGCCCCAGGTGCGCCGGATCGGCGTGCTGTACAGCGAGGACAGCCAGTTCCTGCTCAGGGAACTGCGCGACGCAGCGCAATCCATGGACATGGAAATCGTCGCCGAACCCTGGGACAGCACCAATGACAGCCGCCCGCTGCAGAACCTGTTGCGCAACAGCCAGGTGCTGCTGGGCCTGGACGACCCCAAGCTGTACAACCCGAAAACCGTGAAGAACCTGCTGCTGAGCAGCTACGCCCGGCAACAGGCGCTGATCGGGCCCAATGCCGGCTTCGTCAGGGCCGGCAGCCTGGCCAGCACCTACAGCGACCAGCAGGACTGGCTGCAGACCCTGGACAGCCTGCTGGATCAAGCACCAGCCCACTGGCCCAGGGAGCTGTACCCGGCAGCCTTCAAAGTACTGAGCAATCCACAGGTGGCACGCTCCCTGGGCATCGAGGAAATCGACCCGCAAGCCGTCGCGCACCAGTTGAGTGAAGGAGAGAAACGCCCATGACATTGCGTCGCCGGTGGGATATCCAGACCCGCACTCAGCTCATCAGCCTGGGCCCGGCCCTGCTCCTGACTCTGCTGCTGATCAGTTTTTTCACCTTCGTGCGTCTCCAGGATCTGCGCCAGGAGTTGAACCATACCGGCCAACTGATCGCCAACCAATTGGCCCCGGCCACTGAGTACGGGGTGATCTCCGGCAACAACGAGGGCCTGGAAAGCCTGTTGCAAGCCACTCTGGCCACGCCTCATGTGCACTTTCTGGAAGTCCAGGACAGTGCCAACAACATCCTGGTGTATGTCGAGCAGCCGTCCGCCAGTCACAACCATGCCCAGCAGATCAAGGTCTTCCAGGCGCCGGTGCGCTTGCAGCGCATTCAGGTGCACAACGACTTTCTGCAGAATGATCCCGCCAGCCTGAGCCCCCAGGGCGACGGTTACCTGGGGCGGGTCATTGTCGGCATGTCCAATGACGCCTTCAGCCAGCGTCAACAGGAAATCCTCCTCAAGGCCGGGATTCTCGCCCTGTTCGCCCTGCTCTTCACCTTCTTCCTGGCCCGACGCCTGGCAGCCGGCCTGGCGCAACCCATCAGCGCCATGGGCCACGCGGTGAAGGCGATTCAGGAGGGCGACTTCAAGACGCCGCTGCCGATTGTCGACGACGGCGAGCTGGGCAATCTGGCGCGACATATCAACAACCTCGCCGCCGGCCTGGAACTGGCCAGCCGTGAGCAGCAACAGGCAATGTCACAACTGATCCAGACCCGGGAAGATGCCGAGCGGGCGAACAAGGCCAAATCGGACTTCCTGGCGATGATGAGCCATGAGCTGCGTACCCCGATGAACGGCGTACTGGGGATGCTGCAATTGCTGGAAACCACCGAGATGACCCAGGAGCAGAGCGAGTACGCGGCATTGGCCTCGGAGTCCACCGAGCACCTGCTGAAGGTGATCAATGACATCCTCGACTTCTCGCGCATCGAACGCTCGGCCCTGGAGCTGGAACACATTCCGTTCAACCTCGCCGAGTTGATCAGCAGCTGCGCCCAGGCCTTCCAGCACAGCGCATTGCAACGAGGCCTGGACCTGCAACTGCAGCTGCCGCCGGGCATGGAGTCGCTGCAGGTCAAGGGCGACCCTACGCGAATCCGCCAGATCCTGGTCAACCTGATCGGCAACGCGCTGAAGTTCACCGAACAAGGCAGCGTCACCATCGAGCCCCAGTGGCAGACCCTGGATCACGAACTCCTGTGGTTCACCTGCTCAGTGCGCGACAGCGGGATCGGCATCAGCCCGGCCAGCCTGGAACTGATGTTCGATGCATTCCAGCAGGCCGACAGCTCGATTTCCCGACGCTACGGCGGCACGGGCCTGGGCCTGCCTATCGCCCGGACCCTGGCTGAACGCATGGGCGGCACCCTGCGGGCCCAGAGCGAGGAAGGCCAGGGCTCGGTGTTCACCCTGGAAATCCCCCTGGCGCTGTTTCAGCAAAGCCTGCCCGTGCTGGCGCCGCGAGTGAACACGGCCGCTCACCAGGGCGAAGGCCGCAACGTGCTGCTGGTGGAGGACAACCCGGTGAACCAGACCGTGATCCAGGCCATGTTGCGCAGCCTGGGCTTCACCGTCAGCATCGTCACCGATGGCGCCCAGGCGGTACGCAGCGCCGAAAGCCTGATTTTCGAGGCCATTCTGATGGATTGCCGACTGCCACTGGTCGACGGCTACGAAGCCACCCGGCAGATCCGCCAACTGCCCGGCTGCGCTGATTTACCGATCATCGCCCTGACCGCCAACGCCTTGCAGGGCGACCGCGAAGCCTGCCTGGCGGCGGGCATGAACGACTACCTGGCCAAGCCGTTCAAGCGGGCTGATCTGCAGCAAATTCTCCAACGTTGGGTGCAGTAACAGGCTATTTTCCAACAGGTGCGACTGGCGTGACGGGCGAAAGTGCGGCAGTCTTAGGCACCCGACGGGCCCCGAAAAGGCCCTCAAAAAAAATTTCAGTGCACAAGTGTACATTCATGCCCTTTGCGCTGTGACTTTCACTACAACGCAATAGTCTATGAGTAGGCTGCCGGCTCGAGGCATGAACGCTTCGATCGGCCGGGAAGATTGCCCAACCCTGCCGCACGGGACTATTGAGGAGCTCGCATGACCAAACAAAACGCCTTTACTCGGGAAGACCTGCTGCGCTGCAGTCGCGG
Organism: Pseudomonas protegens; assembly: GCF_003363755.1. Taxonomy (GTDB): domain Bacteria; phylum Pseudomonadota; class Gammaproteobacteria; order Pseudomonadales; family Pseudomonadaceae; genus Aquipseudomonas; species Aquipseudomonas danubii. The sequence continues at coordinate 5,448,435 of NZ_CP031396.1, read as the reverse complement.
TGAGCTGTTCGGCCCAGGTAACGCGCAACTGCCCGCCCCCAACATGCTGATGGTGGATCGCATCACCCATATCAGCGAAGAGGGTGGCAAGTACGGTAAAGGTGAATTGGTCGCTGAGCTGGATATCACTCCAGACCTGTGGTTCTTCGCTTGCCACTTCGAGGGCGATCCGGTGATGCCGGGCTGCCTGGGCCTGGATGCCATGTGGCAACTGGTCGGTTTTTTCCTCGGCTGGCAAGGCCTGCCGGGCCGCGGCCGCGCCCTGGGTTCGGGGGAAGTGAAATTCTTCGGCCAGGTACTGCCGACCGCGAAAAAAGTCACCTATAACATTCACATCAAGCGCGTGCTCAAGGGCAAGCTGAACATGGCCATCGCCGATGGTTCGGTCAGCGTTGACGGCCGCGAAATCTATACCGCCGAAGGCCTCCGGGTCGGCGTGTTTACCTCAACTGACAACTTCTAAGGGTTATCCGCATGCGCCGCGTCGTTATCACTGGTCTGGGCATTGTTTCGTGCCTGGGCAATGACAAAGAGACCGTCTCCGCTAACCTGCGTGCAAGTCGCCCTGGCATCCGCTTCAACCCGGAATATGCCGAAATGGGTCTGCGTAGCCAGGTTTCCGGCTCCATTGACCTGAATCTTGAAGAACTGATCGATCGCAAGATCTATCGCTTCGTCGGCCACGCAGCGGCTTACGCCTACCTGGCCATGAAAGACGCCATCGCCGACTCCGGCCTGAGCGAAGAGCAAGTGTCCAACCCCCGCACCGGCCTGATCGCCGGCTCCGGCGGCGCTTCGACCCTGAACCAGATGGAAGCACTGGACATCCTGCGCGAGAAAGGCGTCAAGCGCGTTGGCCCGTACCGTGTAACGCGGACCATGAGCAGCACCGTTTCCGCCTGCCTGGCCACGCCGTTCAAGATCAAGGGCCTGAACTACTCCATCGCTTCTGCCTGCGCCACCAGTGCTCACTGCATCGGTACCGCCATGGAACAGATCCAGATGGGCAAGCAGGACATCGTCTTCGCCGGTGGCGGTGAAGAAGAGCACTGGACCCAGTCGTTCCTGTTCGACGCCATGGGCGCCCTGTCCACCCAGTACAACGAAACCCCGGAAAAAGCCTCCCGCGCCTACGACGCCAAGCGTGACGGTTTCGTCATCGCCGGCGGTGGCGGCATGGTGGTGGTCGAGGAGCTGGAACACGCTCTGGCCCGTGACGCGAAGATCTACGCGGAAATCGTCGGCTACGGCGCCACTTCCGATGGCTACGACATGGTGGCTCCAAGCGGCGAAGGCGCAATCCGCTGCATGCAGATGGCCATGTCCACCGTCGACGCACCGATCGACTACCTGAACACCCACGGCACCTCGACTCCGGTCGGCGACGTTGCCGAGATGAAGGGCGTGCGTGAAGTGTTCGGCGACAAAGCTCCAGCCATCAGCTCCACCAAGAGCCTGTCGGGTCACTCCCTGGGCGCCGCCGGCGTTCATGAAGCGATCTACTGCATGCTGATGATGGAAGGCAACTTCATGGCCGGTTCGGCCAACATCGACGAGCTGGACCCGGAAGTGGCCGACATGCCGATCCTGACCAAGACTCGCGAAGACGCCACCATCAACACCGTGATGAGCAACAGCTTCGGCTTCGGTGGCACCAACGCTACCCTGGTGCTGAAACGCTGGCAGGGCAAGTAAGCCCCGCCGCTTCGCCGAATGAAAAAGCCCCGACTGGTTCGGGGCTTTTTTTCGCCTGGCGTTCGCCGGTAAGCCGACGCCCAAGCAACCTGCACGAGCCTGCTTGCCAGCGAAAGCGCCTCACACCGAGAAGCGCGCCACCATGGTGTTCAGATCCACCGCCAGCCGCGACAGCTCCTGGCTGGCGGCGCTGGTCTGGTTGGCCCCCGCCGAGGTCTGCAACGCCAGATCGCGGATGTTCATCAGATTGCGATCCACTTCCCGCGCCACCGCGGCCTGCTGCTCCGAGGCACTGGCAATCACGATATTGCGCTCGTTGATCAGGGTGAAGGCCGAAGCGATTTCCTCCAGCGCCTGACCTGCCGCCTTAGCCACTTCCAGGGTCGAGCGGGCCCGGCTGTTGCTGTGCTGCATGGAACTGACCGCCTGGTCGGTGCCTTGCTGGATCCCGCCAATCATCTGCTCGATTTCCTGGGTCGACTGCTGAGTCCGATGGGCCAGGGCCCGCACTTCATCCGCCACCACGGCAAACCCGCGCCCGGCATCCCCGGCTCGCGCAGCCTCGATGGCCGCGTTCAGTGCCAGCAGGTTGGTCTGTTCGGCGATGGAGCGAATCACATCCAGCACCTTGCTGATGCCATAGACCTTCTGTGCCAGCTCTTCCACCTGGCTGGCATTGGTCGTCACATCCTCGGCCAGCAACTCGATGGAGAGCACCGTCTGATGCACCTGCTCACGCCCATGCTGGGCGATCCGGTCCGACTCCCGAGAGGCTTCGGAGGTGGCCACGGCATTGCTGGCCACCTCCTCCACCGCGGCGGTCATCTGATTCACCGCAGTGGCCGCCTGCTCGATTTCCAGGCTCTGCTGATGCAGGCCCCGGGTCGCATCCTCGGTCACGCAACTGAGCTCTTCCGAGGCGGAGGCCAACTGGCTGGAAGAGTCGGAAATGCGCCGGATGGTTTCCCGCAGGCTGTGCTGCATGGCCTTGAGCGCCTGCAACAGACGCGCCGGCTCATCCTTGCCAACCACCGTGATGTCACCCGTCAGGTCGCCGCCGGCCACCACCTCGGCGACACTCAGGGACTGGGCCAGGGGCAGGACGATGCTGCGGGTCAGCAACAATGCCAGGCCAATGGTCACCAGCGCCGCCACCGCGATCATGCCCACCACCCAGACCCGCGACTTGCTGAACACGGCCTGGGCCAGGTCCGTGGCCTGGGTCGCGCTCTGCTTGTTCAACTCGACCAGTTCATGCAGGGTCGCCGCCATTTCATCGGCCAATTGATTCATTTCGCCATTGACCACCTTGATCGCCTCTTCCAGCTGGTTCTGGCTGGAAAAGGCCATGACCTGGGCCTGGCGCTGCAGGTACTGCTTCTCAATGGCCTTGAAACGATCGAACAGGACCCGTTCCTGGGGCAGCACGATCAATGACTCATAGCGCCCCTGGGCAACCCCCAGGCCAGTCTTGATGTCGTTGATCTTCTTTTCGTTCTGGACAAGCGCTTGCGGGTCGCGATTGATCAGCAGACGCAGGGTCAGGGCACGGATGCGCAGCAGGTCCTGACTCATGTCACCGACGAACATGACGCTGGGCAGCCAATTGCTTTCCACTTCATCGGACTGCTGGCGCATATTGGCCATCTGCATCAGGGCGAATGCCCCGAGGGCAAACACCATCAGCGCCAGCAAGCCGAAACCCAGGCCTGCGCGCGGCGCGATATTGAGACTTCTAAGGCTCATTCCTCTGGCTCCTTCCTAGAGCGCTGCAAGAACTTGCAGCAGGGTGCTCTTAGACGGTATCGGGCCGTTGGAAAATTGCGTAAGACAAAAACGTGATATCAAAACGCCCTAGCACTCCAATACTTGGGCGTAAAACGATTCAGCGCACAGAAAATCGCTGTTCTGCCAACAAACGGTCGCCCTGAAAGACCATGAAGTGCCATTCGCCGGGCACCACTTCATGGTTCTCCGTGAATTCGTAGGCCATCACATCCTGAGGTGCATTAGGTACCAGTTTCTGGGTGATCTCGAACTTGTCGTGGCGCGCCCCGTCCGGGGTACGGATGCCCGGAGTCAGGTAGAGCAGAGTCAGGGGCTGATCCTCGGCCACCTTGCCCAGCAACTGGTAACGCATACCGAACTTGGTCCCCAGCTTGGCGGGCACCACCGAGGTTTGCTGGATCTTCTCGTTGCTGCGGCGCAGCACCCGCTCCCCCGATTGCAGCTCGGCCTTGGGCCCTTCGAACACGCCGTATTCCACCGGTCCTTCAACACGGACTTCGGCACTGGCCAGGCCAGTGAAGATCATCAGCGCCGCCAATGCGCTTAAACGAGTGAGGTGCATATCGCGCTCCTTGATTGAGATGGCGCGAGCTTATGAAGCAGGCGTGACAGGCTGATGACAGACTGGGGCCTGCTAGGGGCGACTTTTGGCGGGAAGGATGGCGAGGAAATTGTCATGGGCCACCTTGCGCGCCACCTCCTCCGGCAAGGCATCGAGGAAGACATCGAAGCTGTGCAGCTCGCGCCCCAGCTTGTTGAAGCGCCCGACCACATCCGAACCGAGCATGAAGCGCTCCGGGAAGCGCTCCACCAACTGCAGCCAGGCCTGGCTGGGGTTGCCCTGCTCATCCAGCAGATAGGGCGTGAGCAGGCTCCAGGACAGGTCGATGTACAGATTGGGGTAGCTCTCCAGCAGCCGCGTCAGGGTCGGCAGCAAGAATTCCAGGCGGGTCTGGTGACGATGGATCTCGGCGCTGGTGCCAGCGTGGGCCCAGATAAAGCGCGTATGGGGGTAATTGCGCAGCGGCGCTTCGATTTCTGCCAGGTACAGCGGGTTGCGTTCGCGCTTGGAGGTGATGTTGGAATGCAGCATGACCGGCAGGTCGTTCTCCGCCGCCAGGTGATAGACCTTGGTCATCGCCTCGTTGTTGGCCCGTGGCGTGTCTCCGGCAGTCAAGGCCGTGAGGTCGTCATGGCGGGTGAAGACCTCACCGATGCCCTGCCACAGCCCAGGATCAAGGTCGAGCATGCGCTGGATATGCGCCGCGGAGTTCTTGTCATTGGGATTGAAACCGGACAGGAAGGGATGAAAACGCTGACGCTGCTCAGGGGGCAGTTGCTTAACCGCAGCCGCCACCAGCACGTCGGTGGCGCTGTACCAGTAGGCATCAGCATCATCACCGGCGTAATAGCGTGGACGCTTGGGTTCATCCTCGTGCCATTTCTTGGCCACCGGAATTCCGGAAATCATCACCTGTTCAATACGGTTGTCAGCCATGGCCTCGAGCAACGCATCCATGCCCGCGGATTCCTGGAAGAAGTCCACGTAATGCAAGTGAGCATCGCTGTAGCGGTAATCCCGTGCCTGGGCCGCCACGCCGGGCAGCAGCATCAGCAACGCTGCGAGGCAGGTTCCGTATAAATGATTCCAGTACACCGCAGCTTCTCCAAAGGGTTGCAGCCGGGTAGACCCTGCACCCCAGCAGCAGGTTCAGAAAAAAGGGGAACGCCTGTGGCCCCCCATGCTCTATAACTTCAGCACCTTTACAGCCTGATCCGATATTCATCACTGCCTGAGGTTTGCCATGACCATTACCGTCAATACCGAGTCCAGCGAAGGTTTCCGCCACAGCATCCAGGTGGATGACCACCAGTTGTTCACCGACCTGCCCCAGTACGCCGGTGGCGAAGGCACCGCCCCCGAGCCCCATGACTACTTCGATGCCGCCCTGGGGGCCTGCAAGGCCCTGACCCTGAAGCTCTATGCGCAGAAGAAGAACATCCCGCTGACCGGGGTCACGGTGGAGCTCAAGCACGACAACAGCCAGGAGCCGCAAGGCAAATACGCCCTGCATGTAAAGCTGACCCTCAAGGGCGTGCTCACCGACGCCCAGCGTGAGGAGTTGCACCGGGTGGCCGACCGTTGCCCGATCCACAAGCTGATGACCACCAGCGAAGTCAGCATCGAGACTCACCTGTCCGAAGGCGCCTTCAGCCAATAGCGGCAAGGCTGGCACACGCGGGTTATGCTCCCGGGCATAACCCGATCAGCCTGGAATCCGCCATGAACTCACCCCTCGTGATCCGTCCCCGTGCCGAGGACGTTGAAGGCCAGCCCATCCTGCGCCCCCTGCCTTCGGCCCAGTGCCGCAGTGTCGGGCCTTTCGTGTTCTTCGACCATATGCTGGAAACCCGCTACCCGCCGGGCAAGGGCATGAATATCCGCCAACATCCGCATATCGGCCTGTCCACCCTGACCTACCTGTTCGCCGGGCAGATCCAGCACAAGGACAGCCTGGGCTCCGACCAGATCGTGGAGGCCGGAGACGTCAGCTGGATGACCGCCGGCAGCGCCATCGCCCATGTCGAACGCACGCCAGCCCCCTTGCTGGCCCAGGGGTTCGCCATGCACGGCCTGCAGGTCTGGCTGGCCTCGCCCCAAGAGCAGGAGCAAGGCCCGGGGCATTACAGCCATCACCCGGCCAGCAGCCTGCCGGTGAGCGACAACCTGGGGGTGAGCATCCGCATGATCGCCGGCAGCGGCTTCTGCCTGGAATCGCCGGTGCCGGTACTCTCCCCCACCCTGTACGCCGAACTGCGACTGCAGACCGCCACCAGCCTGCTGATTCCCACCGAGCACCCGCAGCGCGCGCTGTATGTACTGGACGGCGCGGCACAACTGGACGGCGAGCCTTTGCCCGTGCACGCGCTAGTGGTATTGCCGGAGGGGGAGAACGCCACGCTGTTCGCCGAAAGCGATTGTCACGCAGTGCTGATCGGCGGCGCGCCCCTGGACGGTCCGCGCCGGATCAATTGGAACTTCGTGGCCAGCGATCCGGCGCGTATCGAGGAGGCGCGCCAACGCTGGGCGGCCGGGGATTGGCCACAGGTGCCAGGAGAAAGCGAGCGCATCGAATTGCCACCCGCCCGCCACTGATCGCTAGGAGCCGGCTTGCCGGCGAACAGGCCCGTGAGTCTGGCGTTGCTCTCACTGACGCCTTCGCTGGCAAGCCAGCTCCGGAATCAGGGGCGACAGGTCAGCCGCGGAAAACTTCGTCCAGCAGGTAATGCATGGTGGCGAAGGCCCGCGCCGAGGTCTTGGCGTCGTACATCATCTTGCCCGGTACATTGGCGTGGGTATCGGTGAAGGAATGCACCGCACCGCCATAGCTGACCAGTTGCCAGTCCACACCCGCCGCATCCATTTCCGCCTCGAAGGCCGGCAGTTGCTCCTTGGCCACTAACGGGTCCGCCGCACCGTGCAGTACCAGTACCGAACCCTTGATATTGTTCGCGTCGCTAGGGTTGGGGGTGTCCAGGGTGCCGTGAAACGACACCGCCGCCTTCACTGGCGCGCCACTGCGGGCCAGCTCCAGGGCGCAGCAGCCACCAAAGCAGAAACCGAAGGTGGCCAGCCTGGAAGTGTCCACCGCTGCTTCGCCCTGACTCTGCAAGGCCGCAAAGGCCGCCTGCATGCGCTTGCGCAACAACGCCCGGTCATCCTTGAGCGGCATCATCGCGGCCCCGGCCTCACTGGCATCGCTGGGACGCAGCGACTGGCCATACAGATCAGCGATCAGTACCACGTAGCCCTTGGCCGCCACCGCCTCGGCGATCTTCTCCGCGCCGGCGCTGACGCCCATCCAGTTCGGCGCCATCAGCAACCCCGGGCGCGCGCCTTGATGGGCGGCATCGAAGGCCAGTCGACCTTCATAGGGCTGGCCATCGATCTGATAGACCACGGAACGCACTGTGATTTGACTCATGACTCAGCTTCTCCAGTAGAGGAACACCAGAATGAAAAAACCCGCCGAAGCGGGTTTTTCTTGCAACGTGGTTAAACCGACAGTTCAACCAGCAGCTTGTTCAGTCGGCGCACATAGGCCGCCGGGTCTTTCAAGCTGTCACCGGCCGCCAGGGCCGCCTGATCGAAGAGGATGTGCGACAGGTCGCCAAAGCGCTCTTCGCTCTGCTCACCGTCGAGTTTCTCGATCAGCGGGTGAGTCGGGTTGAACTCGAAGATCGGCTTGGAATCCGGAACCTTCTGCCCGCTGGCTTCAAGGATCTGGCGCATTTGCAGCCCCAGGTCCTGCTCGCCGATGGCCAGGATCGCCGGGGAGTCGGTCAGGCGGTGGGAAACCCGAACTTCGCTGACGCTCTCGCCCAGGGCGGTCTTGATCCGCTCCACCAGGCCTTCCTTGGTCTTGGCGACTTCCTCGGCAGCCTTCTTGTCCTCTTCCGAGTCCAGGTTGCCCAGGTCCAGGTCACCACGCGCCACATCGACAAAGCTCTTGCCGTCGAATTCGTTGAGGTAGCTCATCAGCCACTCGTCGATACGGTCGGTGAGCAGCAGCACTTCGATGCCTTTCTTGCGGAAGACTTCCAGATGCGGGCTGTTCTTCACCTGAGCGTAGGATTCGCCGGTGAGGAAGTAGATCTTGTCCTGACCTTCCTTGGCGCGAGCCAGGTAGTCGGCCAGGGACACGTTCTGCTCGCCGTCGTCGCCCTGAGTGGACGCGAAGCGCAGCAGGCCGGCGATCTTTTCCTTGTTGGCGAAGTCTTCGGCCGGGCCTTCCTTCATCACCTGGCCAAAGTTCTTCCAGAAGCCCTTGTATTGCTCTGGCTCGTTCTTCGCCAGTTTTTCCAGCATGTCGAGGACGCGCTTGGTCAGTGCCGATTTCATCGAGTCGATGATCGGGTCTTTCTGCAGGATTTCCCGCGAGACGTTCAGCGACAGGTCGTTGGAATCCACCACGCCCTTGATGAAGCGCAGGTACAGCGGCAGGAAGGACTCAGCCTGATCCATGACGAACACGCGCTGTACGTACAGCTTGAGGCCCTTCGGCGCTTCACGCTGGTACAGATCGAACGGTGCACGGGCCGGCACGTAGAGCAGCGAGCTGTACTCCAGCTTGCCTTCGACCTTGTTGTGGCTCCAGCTCAGCGGGTTCTCGAAGTCATGGGCGATGTGCTTGTAGAACTCCTGGTATTCCTCGTCCTTGATCTCGGTACGCGGACGGGTCCACAGGGCACTGGCGCGGTTGACGGTTTCCCACTCCAACGCCGGTTTCTCTTCGCCTTCGGCGGCAGCGGCTTCTTTGGGCAACTCGATCGGCAGCGCGATGTGGTCGGAGTACTTCTTGATGATGTTGCGCAGGCGCCAGCCATCGGCGAACTCGTCTTCACCGGATTTGAGGTGCAGGACGATGCGGGTACCGCGCTCGGCCTTGTCGAGGGTCGCCACTTCGAACTCGCCTTCGCCCTTGGACGACCAGTGCACGCCTTCGCTGGCCGGCAGGCCGGCACGACGGCTGAACACTTCAACCTGGTCGGCAACGATGAACGCGGAGTAGAAACCCACGCCGAACTGACCGATCAGGTGCGAGTCCTTCTTCTGGTCGCCGGTGAGGTTCTTCATGAAATCAGCAGTGCCGGACTTGGCGATGGTCCCCAGGTGAGTGATGACATCTTCACGGCTCATGCCGATACCGTTGTCTTCGAGGGTGACGGTTTTCGCGTCCTTGTCGAAGCTCACACGGATTTTCAGTTCGGCGCCACCTTCCAGCAACTCGGGCTTGGACAGGGCTTCGAAACGCAATTTGTCGACGGCGTCAGAGGCGTTCGAGATCAATTCGCGAAGGAAGATTTCCTTGTTGGAATACAACGAATGGATCATGAGGTGCAGCAGTTGCTTCACCTCGGTCTGGAAGCCCAGGGTTTCCTTTTGAGTTTCCACACTCATGGTCATCAAACTCCAATCAGATGGCTGTGGTCGCGCTCCGGAAGCGGAGAGCGGCGGGATGACATGGAAGTGGGGGTAGCTGACTGGATTTCAAGGGGCGAGACTCTCTTCAATCTTGAAATGTGCCCGGGCGGTAGCAATTGGCTCGTCGGCGGTGCTCTGCCAGGCCGTGATGGCGACGTTGGCCACTCTCCTCCCCTGCCGCCACACCTGGCAGCGAGCGAAGGTGTCACGAAACTGTCCGGCACGCAGGTAGTCGAGGGAAAAATCGATGATCTTCGGCACGCCGGGCGAGCCGGTGAGAATCAGCAAATGCAAGGCTGCCGCCAGCTCCATGAAACCGGCGATCACCCCACCGTGCAGGGCCGGCAGCAGAGGATTGCCGATATTGTCCTTATTGGCCGGCAGGCGAAACAGCAGCTCATCCCCCAGCGGCGTGCACTCGATGCCGATCAATCTGGCGTAGGGAATCTGCTCCAGCAACGCAGCGTAATCGCCCTGCTGACGAGCCTGCTCCAACAACCCTGCAAGACCCACGCTCATGCCCGCTCTCCCTTGATGGAGCCGGCGAACCCACGACTGCCCTTGAGCCCCTTGCCCATGCGCATGAAGGTACCGACCACGTGGGCCACGGGGCGTTCGGGATCGTCCTGATAGGCAAAGCCACGGGTGAAGATCACGTCAGTGGTGACCCGGTAACACTGGGCAAAGCCGTGCACGTCGTGATGAGGCATCGCCGGATGCATATAGTCTATGCGCAGGTCCAGGGTCGGACACACTTCGAACTCCGGCAGCACACAAAGCGTGGCCATGCCGCAGGCGCTGTCCATCAGCGTGGTCAAGGCGCCGCCATGAATGATCCCGGTTTGCGGGTCACCGACAATCTGCGGGCTGTAGGGCAAGGTCAGAGTCATGCCTTCCACCGAGGCGCTGTGTACCCTGATATCCAGCACCTGACAGTGGCGCAGAGCGGAAAGAAAGCGCGTCGCACGCTCGAAAATTGGGTTCTGCACCATGGCTTATGCCTCTTGTTATTGTCAGGAATGTGCATTGAATGAAGCAGACAAAAGTTCCGTGAAACGAATACTTAATATATCTGTGAGCCTCAAGGAACTTAAATCACAAGGCCATGATCGAAAGGCCAGTAGATATCTTCACTAAGGAGAAACACCCCATGCGTAAGACTTTAGCTATTGCCCTGATGCTGACCGCTTCCCTCGGTCTGGCTGCCTGCGACAAAAAATCCGAGGACAAAGCTCAAGATGCCAACCAACATGCTGAGCAAGCTCAACAAAAAATGAACGAAGCTCAGGATAAAGTGAACGAGGCAGCGAAAGAAAACGCCGAAGCCGCCAAAGATCAGGCTGAATCCAACAAGGCCGCTGCTGAAGAAAGCGCCAAGGAAGCAGCACCTAAAACCAACTAAGTCGGTTTTAGCGCAACACCAAAAAGCCCGCCAAGTGCGGGCTTTTTCTTGTCTGCAAAACAACAGCTCAATACAACGGTATTTAGTTGTCGAATAGATAACTAAGCACTGACGCTCAATACCCTGATTCCAGGAACAACTCATTCTGGAGCGGCTCTGCCTGCAACGGGTGTCCAGACACTCCACTGGCTGAAGTCTCCAACCCATAGCGCAAGGAACTGGATACGGGCAATAGCCTGATGGGAAAGTCGTAGTGGGCGGTAAAGGGTGCCAACCACTGGCGAGTCTGGTAATCGACCGCGGTGATACTCATGTAGCAAGGGTGCGGGGTGTCCTGGGGCGCGCGGCCGGCCAGCACCATCACCAGCTCCCAGTCGGTTGCCTGCTCGACCTGGAAGCGTCCGTCCTCGCCAGTCAGGAACTGCGCCCCACACAAGGTGCCCCTGGCCCCGGCGATCGGCATGCCGCTCAATGCATCCACCACCTGGCCACGGGCGTCGCCATTCAGATACAGGGTTTGCACCCGGCAACCGGACAACAAAATGAATGAAAGGCACAGGCACAGGCACAGGCACATCAGGGCACGCAGCTTACTCATTGGCCAACTCCTTTTAACCGGGCAACAGATCAATCGATCAGCCCTCCCCGCTCAGACTGCGTCTTTGGAGCTATCGGCCAAAGGCTGTTCAGTCGGGGTATAGACCATGACGTCAAGTACGTCGGAATGAAACTCCCGCCGGTACAGGACGAACACCACGCCTGCACTCATCAGCATGAACAACCAGGGGCTGACGAACCAGGCCAGCATGGTCATGCCGAAATAGTAGGAACGCAGCCCGAAGTTGAACTGGTTGGCCGCCATGGAAATCACCCGGGCTGCCCGCAAAGCAAACGCCTTGCGCTCCTGTTCGGAGACATGTCGCTCGCCGATCATCGGCGCCGACCCCACCAGCACCGCCGCAAAGTTGTACTGGCGCATGCACCAGCTGAAGGTGAAAAAGGCATATACGAACACCAGCGCCAGGCACAGCAACTTGATCTCCGACATGCCCTGGGACGCCTGCTGCACCAGCGGAATGTCCGCCAGCAGCGACACCGCGCGCTCCGATGCACCGAGCACTGTGAGGATGCCTGCCAGGATGATCAGGGTACTGGAAGCGAAGAACGAAGCGTTGCGCTCCAGGTTGCCGATCACACTGGCGTCGGCGATACGGTTGTCCCGCAGCAGCATGCGACGCATCCAGTCCTCGCGGTACAGGTGCAGGACACTGGCCAGGCATGCCGTGTCCCGGCCCTTCCAGGTGGCATAGCGGGTATAGCCGCCCCAGCAGACGACGAACCACAGAGCGGCCAGTAGATGAATCAGGTTGGCTTGGACAAACGACATGCAAATTCCTGTAAGGCGTTGGCAAAAGACAAGGACACTGCTTCGACGCCACGCCGAGGAAAAAGACACCGCACAAGCCCCATAAAAAATGCCCCGTATCGATGGATACGAGGCATTTTCCTTGGCGCTCATGGATCGCTTGTGGCGATCCAGAGCCATCAGCGGCAGATCAAGCCAGGGCTTGGGCCGGCTTGCCCAGAATACGGTCGAAAACCACCGCAACCGCCAGGACGATCACCGAAGGCACCAGCCAGGCCAGGCCTTGCTCGCTCAACGGCAAGTGGGCCAGCTGGCTAGGCAAACCATCGGCCAGGCCGGCCCCCTTGAGCGCATCGATCAGACCGAACACGAAAGACACCAGCATCACCGGGCCAACGATACGCCGCTGGTCCCGCCAGAAGTCCTTGCAGAAGCTCAGGGCCACCAGGGCAATGCACGGTGGATAAATGGCGGTCAGTACCGGGATCGAGAAGGCGATCAGCTTGGTCAGGCCAAGGTTCGACACCAACAGCGAGAAGACCGCGAGGATCACCACCAGAGTCTTATAGGACAACGGTGTTACGCGGCTGAAATACTCGGCGCAGGCACAGGTCAGGCCCACAGCGGTCACCAGGCAAGCCAGGGAGATCAGTACCGCGAGGAAGCCGCTGCCCAGGGAGCCAAAGGTGTGTTGGACATAGGCATGCAGCACCGCAGCGCCATTGGTGGCACCGGCGGCCACTTCATGGCTGCCCGAACCGAGACGGAACAGGCTGATATAAACCAGGGCCAGACCAACCCCGGCGATCAGACCGGCGATCACCGCGTAACGGGTGATCAGTCGAGGCGACTCGACTCCTCGCGAGCGAATGGCGTTGACGATAACGATACCGAACACCAGAGCGCCCAAGGTATCCATGGTCAGGTAACCATTGATGAAACCTTGAGAAAACGGCGCTGCCACATATTCAGGCGTGGCCTCGCCAACAGTACCCGCTGGCAGCGCGACCGCTGCAATACCCAGAACCGCCAGCGCGATGATCTTCAACGGCGCCAGGAAACGGCCAACGGTATCCAACAAGCGGCCCGGATACAGGGAGATGAAGAACACCAGCAGGAAGTAGGCCGAGCTGTAGAGGAACAGCGCCAGCGGGCTCTCGCCAGTCAGTGGCGCCAGGCCCACTTCAAAGGACACAGTGGCCGTGCGCGGCGTGGCGAACAGCGGGCCAACCGCAAGGTAGCAGACCGCCGCCAACAGACCGCCAGCGACTTTACCGATGGGGCTGCTCAGGGCATCCATGGCGCCACCGACCTTGGCCAGGGCAACCACGGTGATCACTGGCAGGCCGACCGCCGTGATCAGAAAACCTAGCGCCGCCATCCAGACATGGGGTCCGGACTGCAAACCGACGATAGGAGGAAAGATGATGTTGCCAGCCCCAACGAACAGGGCAAAAGTCATGAAGCCGAGTGCCAGAATGTCCTGGCCTTTCAACACTTTCATTAAGGAAATACCACACTACTGAATCGGAATTTAGAGAGGGATTTCCCTTATGGGTGAGGGAAATGCTGTCAATCCGTATAAGACTGACCCGTTTAGCGCGCAGTTACCTTGTGGGCAGCAGACGCAAAAAGAGGCGGCTAGCCTACCGAATCTGCAAGACGAACGCACCGGCGCAATGAGAATTTTCTGATATGCGACATTGGGATGTCGCATTTTCGAAATTATATTTCCATCGGGCTTAATCCCATCCCCGCACACCAGCCAGCATGCTGGGAGCCGAAGCCTATAGAAGCCGAATTAGGTAAGCGCGGCTTGTATAGGAGCTGGCTTGCCAGCGAAGCCCTCCCCCAAGGCAGCAACTGAACTGAAGGCCTCTTCCCAGCAAGCCGGCTCCTACGGCAGAAAGCACAAAGGCCACCCGAAGGTGGCCTTTGTGGTTGAAGCGTCAGTTAAGCGCGAGGCTTACTTGACAGCCCAACCGGTCAGCTCGGCCAGGGCCTTGCCGATGTCTGCCAGCGAACGCACGGTTTTCACGCCTGCGTCTTGCAGCGCAGCGAATTTCTCGTCTGCAGTGCCTTTGCCGCCAGAGATGATTGCGCCAGCATGGCCCATGCGCTTGCCCGGAGGAGCAGTCACACCAGCGATGTAGGAAACAACCGGCTTGGTCACGTGAGCCTTGATGTAGGCAGCCGCTTCTTCTTCAGCCGAACCGCCGATCTCGCCGATCATCACGATCGCTTCGGTCTTCGGGTCTTCCTGGAACAGCTTCAGGATGTCGATGAAGTTGGAGCCTGGGATCGGGTCACCACCGATGCCGACGCAGGTGGACTGACCGAAACCGGCGTCAGTGGTCTGCTTGACGGCTTCGTAAGTCAGGGTGCCGGAACGGGAAACGATACCGACCTTGCCTGGCAAGTGAATGTGACCTGGCATGATGCCGATCTTGCATTCGCCTGGAGTGATCACGCCTGGGCAGTTAGGGCCGATCAGGGTAACACCCAGCTCGTCGCACTTAACTTTAGCGTCCAGCATGTCCAGGGTAGGAATGCCTTCGGTGATGCAGACGATCAGCTTGATGCCGCCGAAAGCTGCTTCCAGGATCGAGTCCTTGCAGAAAGGAGCCGGAACGTAGATCACGCTGGCGGTGGCGCCAGTGGCAGCTACAGCGTCTTTCACGGTGTTGAACACTGGCAGGCCCAGGTGCTCGGTGCCGCCTTTGCCAGGAGTTACGCCACCCACCATTTGGGTGCCGTATTCGATGGCTTGCTGGGTGTGGAAACTACCTTGCGAACCGGTAATACCCTGGCAGATAACTTTGGTGTCTTTATTGATCAGGACGCTCATTATTTGCCCTCCGCAGCTTTGACAACTTGTTGAGCAGCGTCGGTCAGGCTGGTAGCAGCGATGATGTTCAAGCCGCTTTCTGCCAGTACTTTAGCGCCCAGTTCAGCGTTGTTGCCTTCAAGGCGAACAACAACCGGGATTTTCACGCCGACTTCTTTCACAGCGCCGATGATGCCTTCGGCAATCATGTCGCAGCGAACGATGCCGCCGAAGATGTTGACCAGTACTGCTGCGACGTTGGTGTCGGACAGGATGATCTTGAAAGCTTCGGTCACGCGCTCTTTGGTAGCACCGCCGCCCACGTCGAGGAAGTTGGCTGGCTTACCGCCGTGCAGGTTGACGATGTCCATGGTACCCATGGCCAGGCCGGCACCGTTGACCATGCAGCCGATGTTGCCTTCCAGGGCTACGTAGTTCAGTTCGAACTTGGCAGCGTGCGCTTCGCGCGGATCGTCCTGCGACGGATCGTGGAAGGTCTTCAGCTTAGGCTGACGGTACATGGCGTTGGCGTCGATGTTGATCTTGGCGTCCAGGCAGTGCAGATCGCCGTCAGCCTTGATCACCAGCGGGTTCACTTCCAGCAGGGCCAGATCGTGATCCTGGAACAGTTTGGCCAGACCCACGAAGATCTTGGCGAACTGGGCAACTTGCTTGCCTTCCAGACCCAGCTGGAAAGCCAGCTCGCGACCCTGGAATGGCTGAGCGCCAACCAGTGGGTCGATAGTGGCTTTCAGAATTTTTTCTGGAGTGTCGTGAGCGATTTTCTCGATGTCCACGCCACCTTCGGTGGAAGCCATGAACACGATGCGACGGCTCGAACGGTCAACGACAGCGCCCAGGTACAGCTCTTTAGCGATATCAGTGCACGATTCAACCAGGATCTTGGTGACAGGCTGGCCATTGGCGTCAGTCTGATAGGTCACCAGACGCTTGCCCAACCACTGCTGAGCGAATGCCTTAGCGTCTTCTTTGCTGCGAACCAGCTTAACGCCGCCCGCTTTACCGCGACCACCGGCGTGAACCTGGGCTTTGACAACCCACTCGGAGCCGCCGATTTTGTCGCAAGCTTCTGCTGCTTCTTCCGGGGTGTCTACCGCGTAGCCTTTGGATACTGGCAGGCCGTATTCAGCGAACAGCTGCTTACCCTGATACTCGTGAAGATTCATGCTTTTTACCGTCTTCGTTAGGTACTGCGCATTCGGCGCTGCGCTCAAGATTGAGTGCCGCACCACCTGTGACCGCTACTCTCAAACCAGCGCCACACCTGAACCCGGAGCCTGGGCCCCGGTCCAGTGTGTGGCGCTACCTCAAGAGGTCGAGTCCAGCGGATATTCCGCGGTGAGTCTTGCGCACAAGGCTCACGACGGGCCAACCGCCGTGGTTTCTTATTATTGCTTAGCGTTTCTTGCGGTTGGCAATGTGGATGGCAGTGCCATTCACAGCCAGAGCTGCTTCGTGCAGGGCTTCGGACAGGGTCGGATGAGAGAAAACCATCATGCCCAGGTCTTCGGCGCTGGTGCCGAATTCCATGCCGATTGCACCTTGCTGAACCAGTTCCGCAGCGCTTGGGCCAATCACGTGGACGCCCAATACGCGGTCAGTCTTGGCATCGGCGATGACTTTGACGAAACCACCGGTGTCGTTGGCTGCCATGGCACGGCCGCTGGCGGCAAACGGAAAGGTGCCGACGTTAACTTCAACGCCTTCAGCTTTCAAGGCCTGCTCGGTTTTACCGACCCATGCAATTTCCGGGTGAGTATAAATAACCGAAGGGATCAGGTCATAGTTCATCTGGGCCTTGTGGCCCTTGATGCGCTCGGCAACCATGATGCCCTCTTCCGAGGCCTTGTGAGCCAGCATCATGCCGCGCACCACGTCACCAATGGCGTAGACGCCCGGTACGGTAGTAGCGCAGTGATCGTCAACGTGCACGAAACCGCGCTCGTCGAGGGTTACGCCGCAGTCGGCAGCCAGCAGATCGGTGGTCACCGGACGGCGACCAACGGCGACAATCAGCTTGTCGAAAGTGATGGTCTGTTCGCCGTTGGCGTCGGTGTAGGTCACCACGACTTCTTCGCCGTTGACCTTGGAGCCGGTCACGCGAGCGCCCAGCTTGATGTCCAGACCCTGCTTGGTCAGGGTTTTCAGCGCTTCCTTGGAAACAGCGGTGTCAGCTGCCATCAGGAAGGTGTCCAGGGCTTCCAGGACAGTCACTTGCGCGCCCAGACGCGACCAGACCGAACCCAGTTCCAGACCAATAACGCCAGCGCCGATCACGCCCAGACGTTTTGGTACGGCCTGGAATTCCAGGGCGCCGGTGGAGTCGACGATGACATTCTGATCGACCGGGGCCGGTGGAATGTCGATTGGACGCGAACCTGGAGCCAGGATCACGTTTTCAGCTTCGATGACTTCAACCGAACCGTCCGGCTTGGTGACTTCGACTTTCTTGCCGGCCAGCAGTTTGCCGTGGCCTTGGATCGAAGTGACGCCGTTGGCTTTGAACAGGGTGGCAACACCGCTGGTCAGGCCTTTGACGATGTTGGCCTTGCGACCGACCATGGCCGGTACGTCCATGGTCACGCCAGCGTGGCTGATACCGTGGATGGCGAAACCGTCCTGGGCCTCATGGAATTTCCAGGAGCTGTCCAGCAGCGCCTTGGAAGGAATGCAACCGACGTTCAGGCAAGTACCGCCGAGGGCCAGCTTGCCCTCTTTATCGGTGTACTTCTCGATGCAAGCAGTCGTCAGACCAAGCTGTGCTGCCTTGATTGCAGCTACATAACCGCCTGGGCCCGCGCCAATCACTACTACGTCGAATTTCTGAGTCATAAAAAGGTTCCTTTTAACGGCAAGCTAGAAGCCGCAAGCCGCAAGCTTGAAGTCCCTTGCCTTAAGGGCTCGGAACTTGTCGCTTGCAGCTTGCAACTGCTTTTTAGATGTCCAGGAGCAGACGCGCCGGGTCTTCCAGCAGGTTCTTGATGGTCACCAGGAACGTCACAGCTTCTTTACCGTCGATCAGACGGTGATCGTAGGACAGCGCCAGGTACATCATCGGACGGATTACTACCTGACCGTTGATCGCCATAGGACGTTGCAGGATGTTGTGCATGCCCAGGATAGCGGCTTGCGGTGGGTTGACGATCGGGGTCGACATCATCGAGCCGAAAGTACCACCGTTGGTGATGGTGAAAGTACCACCGGTCATCTCTTCCATCGACAGCTTGCCGTCGCGGGCCTTCTTGCCGAAGGTGGCGATGCCGCCTTCGATTTCGGCCAGGCTCATCAGCTCGGCGTTACGCAGAACCGGAACCACCAGGCCACGGTCGCTGGACACCGCAACACCGATGTCGGCGTAGCCGTGGTAGACGATGTCGGAACCGTCGATCGAAGCGTTGACCGCAGGGAAGCGCTTCAGCGCTTCGGTGGCGGCCTTGACGAAGAACGACATGAAGCCCAGGCGCACGCCATTGTGGGACTTCTCGAACAGGTCCTTGTACTTCGAACGCAGAGCCATGACTTCGGTCATGTCGACTTCGTTGAAGGTGGTCAGCATCGCCATGTTCGACTGGGCTTCAACCAGACGCTCGGCAACCTTGGCACGCAGACGGGTCATAGGTACGCGCTTCTCGACGCGATCGCCGGCAGCGAAGACTGGAGCAGCAGCGGCTGGAGCCGGAGCCTTGGCAGGCGCGGCAGCCGGAGCGGCTTTCTTGGCGGCAACGGCAGCCACCACGTCTTCCTTGGTCACACGACCGCCTTTGCCGGTACCGGCAACGGAAGCGATGTTGATGCCGTTTTCTTCAGCCAGCTTGCGCGCGGCAGGAGCGGCGATTGGATCGTCTTCGCCGTCAGCGGCAGCCGGGGCAGCAGCGGCAGCGGCCGGAGCGGCGGCAGGAGCAGCGGTAGCGGCACCGCCTTCAACGATGGAGCCCAGAACTTCGTCGGACAGAACGGTGTCGCCTTCGTTCTTGACGATAGCGCCCAGTACGCCATCAGCGGTGGCCAGCACTTCCAGCACAACCTTGTCGGTCTCGATGTCGACGATCAGCTCGTCGCGCTTGACGGCTTCGCCCGGTTGCTTGTGCCAGGTGGCAACGGTGCCATCGGCAACCGATTCCGGGAAAGTGGGGGCTTTGATCTCGATAGCCATTATCAGTGGTTCCTTAAATTCGGTTTCAGGTGCGCGAAGGCGTTAAACAGTGAAGGCATCTTGCAGCAGTTTTTCCTGCTGCTCGGCGTGCATCGACGCGTAGCCACAAGCAGGCGCAGCAGAGGCGTCACGGCCCGCGTACTCGAGTACGAGCGACTTGTCGTGATTGCCTACGATGCGACGCATATGGTGCTGGCTGCAGTACCAGGCGCCCTGGTTCATCGGCTCTTCCTGACACCAAACCACATGCTTGAGGTTGGTGTACGGAGCCAGGACTTCGTTCAGATCGTCCTCAGGGAACGGGTACAGCTGCTCAATACGCACGACGGCGATGTCTTCACGACCTTCGGCACGGCGTTTTTCCAATAGGTCGTAGTAGACCTTGCCGCTACACAGAATCAGGCGCTCGACCTTTTTCGGGTCCAGTACGTCGATTTCCGGAATCACGGTCTGGAACGAACCTTCGGCCAGATCTTCCAGAGTCGAGATGGCCAGCTTGTGGCGCAGCAGCGACTTCGGAGTCAGAACCACCAGTGGCTTGCGCAGAGGGCGGATCACCTGACGGCGCAGCAAGTGGTAGATCTGTGCCGGAGTGGTCGGCATGCACACCTGAATGTTGTGCTCGGCACACAGTTGCAGGTAACGCTCCAGACGCGCCGAGGAGTGCTCAGGGCCCTGACCTTCGTAACCGTGAGGCAGCAGCATGGTCAGACCGCAGAGACGGCCCCACTTGTGCTCGCCGCTGGTGATGAACTGGTCGATCACCACTTGCGCACCGTTGGCGAAGTCGCCGAACTGGGCTTCCCAGATCACCAGCGCGTTCGGCGTGGTGGTCGAGTAGCCGTATTCGAATGCCAGTACCGCCTCTTCCGACAGGAAGGAGTCGTACAGGTCAAAGCGCGGCTGCCCTTCGAACAGATGCTTGAGCGGCACATAAGTGCTGGCATCTTTCTGGTTGTGCAGAACGGCGTGGCGGTGCGAGAAGGTGCCGCGGCCGATGTCCTGGCCGGTCATGCGGATCGGGTGACCTTCGAACGCCAGGGTCGCGTACGCCATGGTTTCAGCGTAACCCCAGTTGATCGGCAGGCCGCCGGCTTGCATCTTCTGACGGTCTTCGTAGATCTTCGCAACCTGACGCTGAACCACGAAGCCTTCCGGCAGCTCCAGCAACTTGGCGGACAGTTCCTGCAGGGTCTTGAGATCGAAGGTGGTGTCGTGACGTGCGGTCCAGGTGTGGCCCAGGTATGGACGCCAGTCCACGAACAACTCTTTGTTCGGTTCCTTGACCAGGCTCTTCACTACGTGCAGACCGTTGTCCAGCGCATTGCGGTACTCATCGACTTTCGCCTGAACACGCTCTGCGTCGAGCACACCGCTCTGGATCAGGCGATCGGCATACAGCTCACGGGTGGTGCGCTGCTTGGTGATCTGCTGATACATCAGTGGCTGGGTGCCGCTTGGCTCGTCGGCCTCGTTGTGGCCGCGACGACGGTAGCAGACCAGGTCGATCACCACGTCGCGCTTGTACTGCATGCGGTAGTCAATGGCCAGCTGGGTCACGAACAACACGGCTTCCGGATCATCACCATTCACATGGAGGATCGGCGCCTGGATCATCTTCGCAACGTCGGTAGCGTACTCGGTGGAGCGCGAGTCCAGCGGGTTGCTGATGGTGAAACCTACCTGGTTGTTGATGACGATGTGCACAGTGCCGCCGGTACGGAAACCGCGGGTCTGGGACATCTGGAAGGTTTCCATCACCACGCCCTGACCGGCAAACGCCGCGTCACCGTGGATCGAGATCGGCAGAACCTTGTCGCCGGTCTGGTCGTTGCGACGATCCTGACGGGCGCGCACCGAACCCTCGACCACTGGAGAAACGATTTCCAGGTGGGACGGGTTGAACGCCATGGCCAGGTGCACTTCGCCGCCGGCGGTCATCACGTTGGACGAGAAGCCCTGGTGATACTTAACGTCACCGGAGCCCAGCTCGACCTTCTTCTTGCCTTCGAACTCGTCGAACAGCTCGCGCGGGTTCTTGCCGAAGGTGTTGACCAGCACGTTGAGACGGCCACGGTGAGCCATGCCGATCACGACTTCCTTGGTGCCGTAGGAACCGGAACGCTGGATCAGCTCGTCGAGCATTGGAATCAGGCTTTCACCACCTTCCAGACCGAAACGCTTGGTGCCCGGGTATTTGGTACCCAGGTATTTTTCCAGGCCTTCGCCGGCGGTGACGCGCTCGAGCAGGTGGCTCTTGATGTCGGCGGAATAGGTCGGACGGCCGCGTACGCTTTCCAGACGCTGCTGGAACCACTGACGCTGTTCGGAATCGGTGATGTGCGTGAATTCAGCGCCGATGGTGCGGCAATATGTCTGCTGCAACGCTTCGTGAATTTCGCGTAGGCTCGCTTCCTCTTTGCCGATGAACAGGTCGCCGGCACGGAAGGTCGTATCAAGATCGGCATTGGTCAAGCCGTAATGATTGATCGACAGGTCTGCAGGTGCAGGACGCTGCCACAGCCCCAGCGGGTCCAGCTGGGCTGCCTGGTGGCCACGCATCCGATAGGCCTGGATCAATCGCAGCACTTCAACTTGCTTCTTCTCGTGCTCACTGCTCACGCTGCCGGCGGATACCGGTTGGGCGCGGCGCTGGTTCTTTGCCAGCAAGACGAAATGATCGCGGATTGTCGAGTGCGAAACATCGATGGCAGTGCTGCCGTCGGTAGGCAACTTCTGAAAGTAAGTGCGCCACTCTTCTGGCACAGCGTTAGGGTCGTGCAGGTAGAGCTCGTAGAGCTCTTCCACATAGGCAGCGTTACTACCGGATAGGTAGGCGCTGTTCCACATGCGCTGCATCACGCTTTCTTGCATGCTTGGTCACCCTCGGTTAGGGGAACACCACCGGCGAAGACACCGAGCAAGCTTGCAGAAGTCCGAATGCAGCGACCAAAACAAGCCACTTAGGATCACGCTGATAGTCCGGGTACCAGCCCGGATGCCCCTGCTTGTCTCATTTCTTCAAAAATAAAAGCAGCCACTTTGTGAGCTGCTGCTCAGGTTAGAGCCATGACGCGGGTTGAAGCCCGCGCCTTGGCTTTTACGGGTACAGCGGTCCTACGGGTACAACAGCTGAATCACACGCCACTCTGCAGCAACATGTTACGAATGTGACCGATGGCCTTAGTCGGGTTCAGGCCCTTCGGACAAACGTTGACGCAGTTCATGATCCCCCGGCAGCGGAATACGCTGAACGGGTCGTCCAGGGAAGCCAGACGCTCGGATGTCTTGGTGTCACGGCTGTCTGCCAGGAAGCGATAGGCTTGCAGCAGAGCAGCCGGCCCCAGGAACTTGTCCGGGTTCCACCAGAAGGACGGGCAAGAGGTCGAGCAGCAAGCGCACAGGATGCACTCGTACAGACCGTCGAGCTTTTCGCGCTCTTCCGGGGACTGCAGACGCTCGATGGCCGGAGCCGGCGTGTCGTTCTGCAGGAATGGCTTCACCTTCTCGTATTGCTTGTAGAAGATGCTCATATCGACGACCAGGTCACGGATAACCGGCAGACCTGGCAGCGGACGAACAACCAGCTTGTTCTTCTTGACCACGGCGGACAGCGGCGTGATGCACGCCAGGCCGTTCTTGCCGTTGATGTTCATGCCATCGGAACCGCAAACGCCTTCACGGCAGGAACGACGATAGGAGAAACCCTCGTCCTGCTCTTTGATCAGCGCCAGCACGTCCAGCACCATCAAGTCCTTGCCACCGGTGTCGACCTGGAAAACCTGGGTTTTCGGAGCCGAGTCGGTGTCAGGGTTGTAACGATAAACTTCAACTTGCAACATATCGATCACCCTTTAGTAAGTCCGGACTTTTGGTTCAAAAGTCGGAACAGTCTTCGGCGAGAAGTTGACCGCACGCTTGGCAACGCGCTTCTCACCCGGGAAGTACAGGGTGTGGCACAGCCAGTTTTCGTCGTCACGGTCTTCGAAGTCTTCACGGGCGTGAGCGCCGCGGGACTCTTTACGCACTTCGGCAGCGATGGCAGTGGCTTCAGCCACTTCCAGCAGGTTCTGCAGCTCAAGTGCTTCGATACGCGCAGTGTTGAAAGCTTGAGACTTGTCGTTGATCTTGACGTTGGCGATACGCTCGCGCAGCTCAGCCAGCTGAGCAATACCCTTCTGCATGTACTCGCCGGTACGGAATACACCGAAGTAGTTCTGCATGCAGTTCTGCAGCTCGCGGCGCAGGGTTGCAACGTCTTCACCGGTGGTGCGCTCGTTGAGCTTGGCCAGGCGGTTCAGGGCAACGTCGACGTCGGTGTCGCTGGCATCGCGGTATTCGATACCGTCGGTCAGCGCTTTTTCCAGGTGCAGGCCAGCTGCACGACCGAACACCACCAGGTCCAGCAGCGAGTTGCCGCCCAGACGGTTGGCGCCGTGTACCGATACGCAAGCCACTTCACCCACTGCGAACAGACCAGGGATGATGGTGTCTTCGCCAGCAGCGTTCTGAGTGATCGCCTGACCATGAATGTTGGTGGCAACGCCGCCCATCATGTAATGGCAGGTTGGAACGACCGGAACTGGAGCAACCACCGGGTCAACGTGGGCAAAGGTCTTGGACAGCTCGCAGATGCCAGGCAGGCGGCTGTGCAGCACTTCCTCGCCCAGGTGATCGAGCTTGAGCATCACGTGGTCGCCATTCGGGCCACAGCCGTTGCCGGCGATGATTTCCTTGACCATGGAGCGTGCAACAACGTCACGACCTGCCAGGTCTTTGGCGTTCGGAGCATAACGCTCCATGAAACGCTCGCCGTGCTTGTTGATCAGGTAACCGCCTTCACCGCGGCAGCCTTCAGTCACCAGTACACCAGCGCCGGCGATGCCGGTCGGGTGGAACTGCCACATTTCGATGTCTTGCACCGGAACGCCGGCACGCAGCGCCATGCCTACACCGTCACCGGTGTTGATCAGGGCGTTGGTGGTGGAAGCATAGATACGACCTGCACCGCCGGTAGCCAGAACGGTGGCCTTGGAGCGGATGTAGGTGGTTTCGCCGGTTTCGATGCAGATCGCGATCACGCCGACAAAGGCGCCGTCCTGGTTCTTCACCAGATCGACCGCGTACCACTCGTTGAGGAAGGTGGTGCCGGCTTTCAGGTTGCCCTGATAGAGGGTGTGCAGCAGCGCGTGACCGGTACGGTCGGACGCAGCACAGGTACGAGCAGCCTGGCCGCCCTTACCGTAATCCTTGGATTGACCACCGAAAGGACGCTGATAGATACGACCGGTTTCAGTACGAGAGAACGGCAGACCCATGTGGTCCAGCTCGAAGACCGCAGCCGGACCTTCCTGACACATGTATTCGATAGCGTCCTGGTCACCGATGTAGTCGGAACCCTTGACGGTATCGTACATGTGCCAGCGCCAGTCATCGTTCGGGTCCGCCGAGGCGATCGCGCAAGTGATGCCGCCTTGGGCAGACACCGTGTGCGAACGGGTCGGGAACACCTTGGTGATCACAGCAGTCTTGTGGCCGCCCTGGGCCAGCTGCAGTGCGGCACGCATGCCGGCGCCGCCGCCGCCAATGATGATGGCGTCGAAAGAAATGGTTGGAATGTTAGCCATGAATCAGATACCCCAGAGAATCTGCACACCCCAGACGAAGTAAGCGAACATTGCAACGCCGCATACTGCCTGGAAAAGGAAACGCACTGCTGTCGCCGACTTGCCCAGCGCCATCGGCGTCAGGTAGTCAGTCGAGATGGTCCACATGCCGACCCAGGCGTGAGCGCCCAGGGCCACCATGGCCAGCAGACTGAAGATACGCATCCAGTTGTTTGCGAACAGGCCATGCCACTGGGTGTAGTCAATGCCCGGATTCGCTACGAGGTATCCGATCAGGAAAATGAAATAAGCCGCGAGAACGACCGCAGACACACGCTGTGCCATCCAGTCATAAAGGCCCGAACGCGACAGGTTCGTAACGCTGGTTACCATATCCAAACTCCCGCCAGAACGATTACCACCACGGATACGGCGATAACGATTTTCGAGCCCAGCTTGCCGCCTTCCAGCGTCTCACCGATGCCCATGTCCATAATCAGATGGCGTACACCGGCCACCAAGTGATACAGCAAGGCGGACAGGAGGCCCCACGCAACGAATTTGGCCAGCGGACTGGTCAAGCACGCCTTCACCTCGGCATAGCCTTCCTCGGAGCCCAGGGATTTGCTCAATGCATAAAGCATGATGCCGATGCCCAGGAAGAGGATGATGCCGGAAACACGGTGAAGAAACGACGTAACGCCGGTGATGGGGAGTTTGATGGTCCTTAGGTCTAGGTTTACAGGTCGTTGGCTATTCACGGCTTTTTTCACACTGAAGAGCCCCTAACAATCAGGGCAAAGTTGTTGGGGAGTGCACTGGTCAGGTAACCACTACCCAGGGAGTGCGACCCCCAATAAAGCGGGCCCAGAAGCCTACGGAGGTCGGTGGCCGAGTATAGACAGTTAGGCTACTAATGACAACGCAAACACCTTCCCCTAATAGCTGATTGCGTTAGCCTTATAAAAGGCGTAAATGGCGCTGAATTTCGCTAAAAAATCCCTCCCAAAGCCTTCTGGGACAAGACTTTAGGCAAATTGACATTCAGATTTATCTCACTATAGTGGTGCGGGCCCTGCGTGGGGGGTCTGTCTGATGATTTCAAGCATAAATAGGAGGCCACATGGCTGACAAAAAAGCGCAGTTGATCATCGAGGGCGCAGCCCCCGTCGAGCTGCCCATTTTAACCGGCACCGTTGGTCCCGATGTAATTGATGTTCGGGGCCTGACGGCCACGGGCCGCTTCACTTTTGACCCGGGTTTCATGTCGACCGCCTCCTGCGAGTCGAAAATCACCTATATCGACGGCGACAACGGCATTCTGCTGCACCGCGGCTACCCGATCGAACAGCTGGCTGAAAAGTCGGACTACCTGGAAACCTGCTACCTGCTGCTCAACGGTGAATTGCCCACCGCCGAACAGAAGGCCCAGTTCGTCAGCACCGTGAAAAACCACACCATGGTTCACGAGCAGCTGAAGAGCTTCTTCAACGGTTTCCGCCGCGACGCCCACCCAATGGCGGTAATGTGCGGCGTAGTGGGTGCACTCTCGGCGTTCTACCACGACTCCCTGGACATCAATAACCCGCAGCACCGCGAAATTTCCGCCGTGCGCCTGGTCGCCAAGATGCCGACCCTGGCAGCGATGGTTTACAAGTACTCCATGGGCCAGCCGATGATGTATCCGCGCAACGACCTGTCGTACGCGGAAAACTTCCTGCACATGATGTTCAACACCCCGTGCGAGATCAAACCGATCAGCCCGGTACTGGCCAAGGCGATGGACCGGATCTTCATCCTCCACGCCGACCACGAACAGAACGCCTCGACTTCCACCGTACGCCTTGCCGGCTCCTCGGGCGCTAACCCGTTCGCCTGTATCGCTGCCGGTATCGCCGCGCTCTGGGGCCCTGCCCACGGCGGTGCCAACGAAGCCGTACTGACCATGCTCGACGAAATTGGCGATGTCTCGAACATCGACAAGTTCATCGCCAAGGCCAAGGACAAGAACGATCCGTTCAAACTCATGGGCTTCGGTCACCGCGTGTATAAAAACCGCGACCCGCGCGCCACCGTAATGAAGCAGACCTGCGACGAAGTCCTGAAAGAACTGGGCATCAACAACGATCCTCAGCTCGAACTGGCCATGCGCCTGGAAGAGATCGCCCTGACCGATCCGTACTTCATCGAACGCTCCTTGTACCCGAACGTCGACTTCTACTCGGGGATCATCCTCAAGGCGATCGGCATTCCAACCAGCATGTTCACCGTGATCTTCGCCCTGGCGCGGACCGTCGGCTGGATCTCCCACTGGAAGGAAATGCTCTCCAGTCCTTACAAGATCGGCCGTCCTCGTCAGCTGTACACCGGCTACGAATCGCGCGACATCACCAAGCTGGAAGACCGCAAGTAAGACCTGCCTTGCGCACACGTCTTAGCTGCACCGGATACGGCCTCTAACAGAGGTCGTATTTGTTTCTGCTCCCCTCCCCTCCCCTCACCTACCCCCTGTCGGAGCCGGCTTGCCGGCGAAGAACTCCGCAGCCCTGCCTCCCCCTCGAATATGCCTTCGCTGGCACGCCAGCTCCTTGTATCTCGACCATCGCTGCGCCCGCAGCCGAGGGTATCTGAACAGGGCGTGCAGACAAAAAATGCCCCGATCTTTCGAACGAGGCATTTTGCTATTACACAGCCTCTATATAGAAGCCGATACACAGGCCGAGCTTAGTGCGACACCGCCCCACTGGCGCCCAGGCCGGTCTGCGAACGCACGAACTGCGGGAAGAACAAGGCCCGCTCATTGGCCGCCGAGGCCGATTTGTCAGTGATGGAGAAGAACCAGATACTGACAAAGGCAATGATCATCGAGAACAGCGCCGGGTACTCGTACGGGAAGATTGCCTTCTCGTGGTGCAGGATCTGCACCCAGATGGTCGGACCGAGAACCATCAATGCCACCGCACTGACCAGGCCCAACCAGCCGCCAATCATGGCGCCACGCGTGGTGAGCTTCTTCCAGTACATGGAAAGCAGCAGCACCGGGAAGTTGCAACTGGCAGCGATGGAGAACGCCAGGCCCACCATGAACGCAATGTTCTGACTCTCGAAGAGAATGCCCAGGCCGATGGCCAGCACGCCCAAGGCCACGGTAGTGATCTTGGAAACGCGAATCTCATCCTTCTCGTTGGCCTTGCCCTTCTTGATCACACTGGCATAGAGGTCGTGGGACACCGCCGAAGCACCTGCCAGGGTCAGGCCCGCCACTACCGCCAGAATGGTGGCGAAAGCCACCGCCGAGATGAAGCCGAGGAACACGCTGCCGCCCACCGCATTGGCCAGGTGCACCGCCGCCATGTTGTTGCCACCCAGCAAGGCGCCTGCGGCATCCTTGAAGGCCGGATTGGTGCTCACCAGCAGGATCGCGCCAAAGCCGATGATGAAGGTCAGGATGTAGAAGTAACCGATGAAGCCAGTGGCGTAGAGCACACTCTTACGGGCTTCCTTGGCATCGCTCACGGTGAAGAAGCGCATCAGGATATGCGGCAGGCCGGCAGTACCGAACATCAGCGCAAGCCCCAGGGAGAATGCCGAGATCGGGTCCTTCACCAGACCGCCAGGGCTCATGATCGCCTCACCTTTGGGGTGAACCTTGATCGCCTCGGAGAACAGGGTGTTGAAATCGAAGTTGACGTGCTTCATCACCATCAGCGCCATGAAGGACGCACCGGACAGCAGCAGCACTGCCTTGATGATCTGTACCCAAGTGGTGGCCAGCATGCCGCCAAACAGCACATACAGGCACATCAGGATCCCCACCAGGATCACCGCCACATGGTAGTCGAGGCCGAACAGCAGCTGGATCAGCTTGCCGGCACCCACCATCTGCGCGATCAGGTAGAACGCCACCACCACCAGCGAACCACAGGCCGACAGAGTGCGGATCTGAGTCTGCCCGAGGCGATAGGACGCCACGTCGGCAAAGGTGTACTTGCCCAGGTTGCGCAGGCGCTCGGCGATCAGGAACAGAATGATCGGCCAGCCCACCAGGAAGCCAATGGAGTAGATCAGGCCGTCATAGCCGGAAGTGAACACCAGCGCGGAAATCCCCAGGAAGGACGCCGCCGACATGTAGTCACCGGCAATCGCCAGGCCGTTCTGGAAGCCGGTGATCTTGCCACCCGCGGCGTAATAGTCGGCAGCCGACTTGTTACGCTTGGAGGCCCAGTAAGTGATGCACAGGGTGGCCCCGACGAAGACCACGAACATCACGATCGCCGAGACGTTGAGGGGTTGCTTGTGGACTTCGCCAGTCAAAGCGTCAGCGGCCCACAGGGCAGGAGCGAAAGCGGCAAGACCGAGTGCTGAGAATAGACGTCGGATCATTGCTGAGCCTCCTTCAGGATCGCATTGTTCAGGTCATCGAACTCGCCGTTGGCGCGTCGCACATAGATACCGGTCAGGATGAAGGCCGAGACAATCAAGCCGACACCAATGGGAATGCCCCAGGTGATGGATGAAGTTGGACTGAGTTTGGCGCCCAGGATCTGCGGACCGTAAGCGATCAACAGAATGAAGCCCGAGTAAAGCCCAAGCATGATCGCCGAGAGAATCCAGGCGAACCGCTCTCGCTTACTGACCAGCTCCTTGAAACGCGGGCTGTTTTGAATCGAGAGGTAAATGCTGTCGTTCATTGTTTTTATCCTCGCAGCACAGATTTTAGGTAGAACCTAATCCACTCTATGCGGCTGTGAGGCAGGTTCCAGACGACCTTAGTATTAGAACGACATTAGCCACCTCGCCAACTTCCCCCCAAAAAAACACAAGGCCGGCCGCTGATTTCAGCGGCCGGCCTCACAACCCTCGTTCTAGACGCCTGACGGCTATTTAGCAGTCCACTCGGCAACCCGCTCCGGGTGCTTGCTCACCCAGTCCTTGGCTGCCACATCCGGTTTTGCGCCATCTTGAATGGCCAGCATGACCTCACCGATTTCATCCTTCGACGCCCACTGGAACTTCTTCAGGAACGCTGCCACCTCTGGCGCCTTCTTCTCCAGGCCCTTGCTGCCGATGCTGTTGACGGTTTCAGCGGCGCCATACACCCCTTTCGGATCTTCGAGGAAGCGCAGTTTCCACTTGGCGAACATCCAGTGCGGTACCCAGCCGGTCACAGCGATGGATTCCTGCTTATCCTCGGCCCGGGTCAGTTCGGCGATCATCGCCGCACCGGAACTGGCCTGCAGCTTGTAGTCCAGGCCGTAGTCCTTGATCGCCTGGTCGGTCTTGAGCATCACCCCTGAACCGGCGTCGATGCCGACAATCTTGTTCTTGAAGCTGGTATCGGTCTTGAGGTCCTCAATGGTCTTGGCCTTGACGTACTCCGGCACGATCAGACCGATCTTGGCGTCCTTGAAGTTGGGACCGTAGTCGACAACCTTGTCCTTGTTCTTGGTCCAGTATTCGCCGTGAGTCACCGGCAACCAGGCCGAGAGCATGGCATCGAGCTTGCCGGTGGCCACGCCCTGCCACATGATCCCGGTCGCCACCGCTTGCAGTTTGACGTCGTAACCGAGCTTCTGCTTGATCACCTCCGCCGCCACATAGGTAGTCGCCACGCTGTCGGACCAGCCGTCGACGTAGCCGATGCTCAGGGTTTTGCTGTCGGCACTGGCCAGAGTGGAGCTGATGGCAAGTACCAGTGCGGCACCTGCGCCTAAGAGTCGTCGCATCTTCATCGTTACTTCCCCGAAAAGTGCAGTGCCAGGCGGCTGCCGGGCACGTCAACGTATGGTTATGGTGCTCAGCGCCCCCATCACGCCTCACCGCGAACGCGTTCGATCATCAGCGGAGTACTGATGCTTCGATCATCAACCCGCCACCGCCCGCGACCTGCTCTGCCTGCGACCTCAAGGCAACCAGCAACGACATCAGATAGCCAGTAACCAGGTGCTGCGACCTCCCCGACTGAGGGCCCGCCCAAACTTTGCATGTCAAAATCATGCAGGCCACCAAGCTATGGACAAATGCGGGTAAGATGCCCCGCTTTGTTCCACTACGGCCTGACCATGTCCGCCACAGCCCGCTTCCCCACCCTCGCTTATCTGTTCGCCTGCCTGCTCGGCCTGCTGGCCCTTGGTAGTTACTGGTACGGCCTTGGCCGGCCGGTGTCGCTGCCGGACGTCGCCAGCGCCAGCCACAAACTGCAATGCGCCTCCTATACGCCGTTCGACAAGGACCAATCGCCCTTCGACCAGCCGTTCAAACTGCGCCCCGAACGCATGGACGCCGACCTGGCATTGCTGGCCACCCGCTTCGAATGCATCCGCACCTATTCCATGACCGGCCTCGAAGCCCTGCCCGAGCTGGCGCGCAAACACGGCCTGAAGCTGATGATCGGCGCGTGGGTCAATAGCAACCCAGTAGACACCGAGAAAGAAGTCGACCTGCTGATCGCCTCGGCCAATGCCAACCCGGATGTCGTCAGCGCAGTGATCGTCGGCAACGAGGCGCTGCTGCGCAAGGAAGTCACCGGGCCGCAACTGTCGCGGCTGATCCTCAAGGTCAAGGCCGGGGTCAAGCAGCCGGTCACCTATGCCGATGTCTGGGAATTCTGGCTCAAGCACCCGGAGATCGCGCCAGCGGTGGACTTCCTCACCATTCACCTGTTGCCGTACTGGGAAGACGACCCCTCGAACATCGACGCGGCCCTGAACCACGTGGCCGAGGTACGCCAGGTATTCGGCAACCGCTTTGCCCCAAAGGACGTGATGATCGGTGAAACCGGCTGGCCCAGCGAAGGCCGCCAGCGGGAAACGGCGCTGCCGAGCCGAGTCAACGAGGCCAAGTTCATTCGTGGCTTCGTTGCCCTGGCGGAACACAACGGCTGGCACTACAACCTGATCGAAGCCTTCGATCAGCCCTGGAAACGCGCCAGCGAAGGCGCAGTCGGCGGTTACTGGGGGTTGTTCGATGCCGATCGCCAGGACAAGGGCATCCTCGCAGGCCCGGTGTCCAACCTGCCTTACTGGCCACAATGGCTGGGGGCGGGCGCAGTGATATTCCTCGGCACCCTGATCCTGGGTGGCCGGGTTCGCAGCCGACGCGCTGCGCTGCTCTTGCCGCTGCTGGGCGCATTGGCGGCGTGCACCATCGGTACCTGGGGCGAACTGGCGCGGGTCACCAGCCGCTTCACTGGCGAATGGTGCTGGGCCGGACTGCTACTGGGCCTGAACCTGCTGATTCTGGCCCATGCCACCCTGGCCTTGAGCCCTCGCGAAGGCTGGCGTCTGCGGGCCTTCAATGCCCTGGAAAAGCGTGCAGGCTGGTTGCTGGCAACGGCAGGATTCGCCGCCGCGGTGATGATGCTGGAGCTGGTGTTCGACCCGCGCTACCGCAGCTTCCCGAGCGCGGCCCTGCTGCTGCCGGCGCTGGTCTACCTGTGCCGCCCGGTGCGCGTGCCACGCCGCGAAATCGCCTTGCTGACCTTTATCCTGGGTGCCGGCATCGCTCCGCAGCTGTATCAGGAAGGCCTGGCCAACCAGCAGGCCTGGGGCTGGGCTCTGGTCAGCCTGCTGATGGTGGCCGCGCTGTGGCGCAGCCTGCGGGCCCGCATCGCCTGAACTACAGCCCTAGCCGCAGGTTTCGCCTGCGGCTAGGGCTTGGCGGCGCGCACCAGGCGCAAGGCCGCAATCACCACCGCAAACACCGCCAGCGTAGTGTTATACAAGGCCAGGGCCGGAATGCCCGCCAGCAAGGCCAGCACCGCCAGCCACCAGCCCGCCCGACCGGGCACGACAAACCCCAGCAGCGCTGCGCCCAAGGCACTCCAGCCCAGCACCTTGAAGTGGATCATCCAGCCCAGGCTGGAACGTAGCGAACACTCCCAGCGACCGGCCTCATCGACACAGACGCCCACCCACCGAGCATCCTCCATAAAGCCATAGCGCAGGCCATAACTGGCGGCCAGCCACAGCGGCAGGACAACGAGCAGCACAATCACGGGAAGGCGGCGGGACATGAAACACTCCGAACAATCAAAACGGCGCCCAGCATAATCGCCCACGGACGCTTGGCAAGCACGACGCACAGATAACTGTTCAGCAAATAGCGGCAAAGTGTATCGTCCGACTACTATCACCCCCCAACAGGCCTGTGGCCGGGGTTATTTGTGCCCACCCATGGCACTTCGGCAGCAGCGCGGTGGTCATAGCCTGCGAACCTCATTCGGTACCTTCCTTCTAGGGATACAGTCATGCTTCGTTCCTTGCGCCTCGCTGCCCTGTTCGGCGGCCTTATCCTGAGTGCGTCCGCACTGGCGGTGGATGTCGACCCGGCCAGCTATGGCTACCCGTTGACCAACCCCTTTGAAGCCACCATCGCCACCACCCCCCCGGAGTTGCGCCCGGAACTGCCCGCCAACGATGACATCCGTCAGTCCGACTACAGCCTGAACCTGCGGCCGGAGCGCGAGTTCATCCTCCCGGACAATTTCTGGGCGGTGAAGAAGCTCACCTACCGCATCGCCACCCAGGACCACGCCGCGCCACTGATCTTCCTGATCGCCGGCACCGGCGCGCGCTACGACAGCAGCCTCAACGAGTACCTGAAGAAGCTCTACTACAAGGCCGGCTACCATGTGGTGCAGCTATCCTCGCCCACCAGCTTCGACTTCATTACTGCCGCCTCGCGCTTCGCCACCCCCGGGGTGAGCCAGGAAGACGCCGAAGACATGTACCGGGTCATGCAGGCCGTAAGGGCCCAGCACCCCAAGCTGCCGATCACCGAGTTCTACCTCACCGGCTACAGCCTCGGCGCCCTGGACGCGGCGTTCATCAGCAAACTGGATGAGACCCGACGCAGCTTCAACTTCAAGAAGGTGCTGCTGCTCAACCCGCCGGTCAACCTCTACACCTCGATCACCAACCTCGACAAACTGGTACAGACCGAGGTCAAGGGCATCAACAACAGCACCACCTTCTATGAACTGGTGCTGGGCAAGCTGACCCGCTACTTCCAGCAGAAGGGCTACATCGACCTCAACGACGCCCTGCTCTACGACTTCCAGCAGTCCAAGCAACACCTGACCAACGAACAGATGGCCATGCTGATCGGTACCTCCTTCCGCTTCTCGGCAGCAGACATCGCCTTCACCTCGGACCTGATCAACCGCCGCGGCCTGATCACCCCGCCCAAGTACCCGATCCGCGAAGGCACCAGCCTTACCCCGTTTCTCAAGCGCGCCCTGCAGTGCGACTTCGACTGTTACCTGACCGAACAGGTGATCCCGATGTGGCGCGCCCGCACCGACGGCGGCAGCCTGCTGCAACTGATCGACCAGGTAAGCCTCTACGCCCTGCAGGACTACCTCAAGGCCAGCCCGAAGATTGCCGTGATGCATAACGCCGATGACGTGATCCTCGGCCCCGGCGACCTGGGCTTCCTGCGCAAAACCTTTGGCGACCGCCTGACCGTCTACCCCCATGGCGGGCATTGCGGCAACCTCAACTACCGCGTCAACAGCGACGCCATGCTGGAGTTCTTCCGTGGCTAAACATCTCCTGCTTATCGCTGCGTTGCTCTGCGCAGGCTATGCCCAAGCCGACAACAGCAAGGCCCACACCCCCACGGTTCAGGACCCCGACGGCTTCACCGAGCCGTTGAAGAAACTCAAGTTCAACCCGGGGCTGGACCAGCGCGAGTTCGAGCGTTCGACCCTCAATGCACTGAATATCTATGACCCGCTGGAGTCATGGAACCGCCGGGTCTACCACTTCAACTACCGCTTCGATCAATGGGTGTTCCTGCCGGTGGTGGACGGTTATCGCTATGTGACCCCGAGCTTCCTGCGCAGCGGGGTCAGCAACTTCTTCAATAACCTCGGCGACGTCCCGAACCTGATGAACAGCCTGTTGCAGTTCAAGGGCCAGCGCTCAATGGAAACCACCGCGCGCCTGCTGCTCAACACCACCATCGGTGTTGCCGGCCTGTGGGACCCGGCGACCAAGATGGGTCTGCCGCGCCAAACCGAAGACTTCGGCCAGACCCTGGGCTTCTATGGCGTGCCCGCGGGGGCCTATCTGGTGCTGCCGATCCTCGGTCCGTCGAACCTGCGGGACACCGCGGGGCTGGCGGTGGACTACACCGCCGAATCGGCGATCAACTTCCTCAACGTCTCGGAAGTCAGCAGCAATCACCCCGAGATCTGGGCGCTGCGTGGTGTCGACAAGCGCTACCAGACCAGCTTTCGCTATGGCCAGCTGAACTCGCCGTTTGAATACGAGAAGGTGCGCTACGTGTACACCGAATCGCGCAAACTGCAGATCGCCGAGTAACCTGCTGTACCGGTTGCCGACCGCAAGAGCGGCAACCGGCTGACTCGGATCTCAGCCGCGCAAGGCGCGCCAGCCTTTGCCCAGTAGCGCCACGGCCAGCAGTACCAGCCCACCGGCAATGATCCCGGCCACGGCATTGAGCAGGGTCGGCATGATCACCGACACCGGGCCCATGACGGCGGCACTACGCTCGGCCAGGCCCTCGATCAGATGGTGCACGGCAGGTACGCCGTGGGTGAGGATGCCGCCGCCCACCATGAACATCGCCGCCGTGCCGATCACCGACAGACTCTTCATCATCCACGGCGCCGCTCGCAGGATGGCACCACCGATGCGTTTGGCCAGAGCGCCCGGTTTCTGCGCCAGCCACAACCCCAGGTCATCGAGCTTGACGATGCCCCCCACCAGACCGTAGACGCCAACGGTCATGACAATCGCAATCCCCGAGAGCACCACCACCTGCTGGCTCAGGGAGGCGCCTGCCACCGTGCCCAGAGTAATAGCGATGATTTCCGCGGAAAGGATGAAGTCGGTACGAATCGCGCCCTTGATCTTGTCCTTCTCAAAGGCCACCAGATCCACCTGAGGGTCTGCCAGCGCCTGCAAGGTCCGCTCATGTTCGGCCGCATCGTCGCCGTGGGGCAGGTACTTGTGCGCCAGCTTCTCGAAGCCTTCGAAACACAGGTAGGCCCCGCCGATCATCAGCAACGGCGTCACCAGCCAGGGCGCCAGGGCACTGATGGCCAGCGCCGCCGGCACCAGGATCAATTTGTTGCGAAACGAGCCCTTGGCCACGGCCCAGACCACGGGAATTTCCCGCTCCGCGCGAACCCCGGAAACCTGCTGGGCATTGAGCGCCAGATCGTCGCCCAATACTCCGGCGGTCTTCTTCGCCGCCATCTTGGTCATCAAGGCTACGTCATCGAGAACTGCGGCGATGTCGTCGATCAAAACCAGCAAACTGCTTCCTGCCATGGGCCAGGCTTCCCTGCGTGAAATAAGGCGCGCAGCATAGCGCGTCAAAGGCCGGACAAGCGAGATGTCAGAAGCAGGAAAACCGCGGCCAACGGGCATTCTTGAGCCCCTCGCGACCCCGGTGCTACCATGCGCAACCGCCCGAACAGGCAAGGAATCCCCCGGTTTATGAGCACCATCCGCGAGCGCAATAAAGAACTGATCCTGCGGGCCGCCAGTGAAGAGTTTGCCGACAAGGGCTTTGCAGCGACCAAGACCAGCGACATCGCCGCCAAGGCCGGGTTGCCCAAGCCCAACGTCTACTACTACTTCAAGTCCAAGGAAAACCTCTACCGCGAGGTGCTGGAAAGCATCATCGAACCGATCCTCCAGGCTTCCACTCCGTTCAATGCCGACGGCGTACCCAGTGAAGTGCTCAGCGGCTACATCCGCTCGAAGATCCGCATCTCCCGCGACCTGCCTTTTGCCTCCAAGGTGTTCGCCAGCGAAATCATGCATGGCGCGCCGCACCTGAGCCCGGAGCAGGTGGAACAGCTCAACGCCCAGGCCAAGCACAACATCGAATGCATCCAGACCTGGATCGATCGCGGCCTGATCGCCCCGCTCGACCCCAACCACCTGATGTTCAGCATCTGGGCCGCGACCCAGACCTACGCCGACTTCGACTGGCAGATCTCGGTGGTCACCGGCAAGAGCAAACTTGACGAAGACGACTACGAAGCCGCGGCGCAGACCATCATCCGCCTGGTGCTCAAAGGCTGTGAACTGGATCGCTGATCGCGTTTCGGCCCCTTCCCGTGCATTTGTGTTGTTGCTGCAAACTGCGCACAGGAATATCAAGACACCAGCAAGGTCCTGCGGACCTTTTCGCAGCCTCGCGGGCTCGGCAGCGGCTACGGGCCAGGGCCGGGCCCGCGAGGTTAAGGGCTAAGCGCTGACGCCGGCGTCAGCCGCCAGGCCCTGAGCCTCGATCGCGCTGATCGCGCATTGCTCATCGATGTCCGAGGTATCGCCACTGATGCCGATCGCTCCCAGCACCGCCCCCGCCTGATCCCGAATCAACACCCCGCCCGGCGCGGGCACCACGCCGCCCTGTCCCAGGCCATTCAACGCACCGATGAACGCCGGGCGCTGCTGCGCATCCAGCGCCAGCAGGCGCGAGCCCTTGCCCAGGGCTACCGCGCCCCAGGCCTTGCCGATGGCGATCTGCGGACGCAACAGGCTGGCGCCATCCTCCCGTTGCAGGGTCACCAGGTGCCCGCCGGCATCCAGCACCGCGATGGTCAGCGGGGCCGCGTTGATCTTGCGCCCCGCATTGATGGCCTGATTGGCCAGGTTGACTGCGACTTTCAAGGTTAAAGCGCTCATGGGTGCCGTCCTTATCTTGTTATTGAGAAAGCCTGGTGGAAGCTTCTTGCAGGAGAAGTCCGATGCAGCAAATAGAACACAATGAATTTATTTTTTGTATACAATAATTCGAGAAAGGTAGCTCATGCGACAAAAGGACGCCGGTTTATAGGGCCCCATCGAAAGCCGCTACCGTTCAAGAAAATGGATTGACCTGCGCCATCCGCCGTGAATACACTTTGCGCAAAACCACTTGTATACAATTACAAAACGCAAGAGGCACAAAACCATGAGCAAAATGAGAGCAATCGAAGCCGCCGTTCTGGTGATGCGCCGTGAAGGGGTCGATACCGCTTTTGGCATCCCGGGTGCCGCCATCAACCCGCTGTATTCCGCGCTGCAGAAGGTCGGAGGCATCGATCACGTCCTCGCTCGCCACGTCGAAGGCGCCTCGCACATGGCCGAGGGCTACACCCGCACCAAGGCCGGCAACATCGGCGTGTGCATCGGCACTTCCGGCCCGGCCGGCACCGACATGGTCACCGGCCTGTACAGTGCCTCGGCCGACTCGATCCCGATTCTCTGCATCACCGGCCAGGCGCCCCGGGCCCGCCTGCACAAGGAAGACTTCCAGGCCGTGGACATCACCAGCATCGTCAAGCCGGTGACCAAGTGGGCCACCACCGTGCTGGAACCGGGCCAGGTGCCCTACGCCTTCCAGAAAGCCTTCTATGAAATGCGCTCCGGCCGTCCTGGTCCGGTGTTGATCGACCTGCCGTTCGACGTGCAGATGGCGGAGATCGAATTCGACATCGACGCCTACCAGCCACTGCCCCTGGCCAAACCGGCGGCCACCCGGCTGCAGGCGGAAAAGGTTCTGGCCCTGCTGGACCAGGCCGAACGCCCGTTGCTGGTGGCCGGTGGCGGTGTGATCAACGCCGATGCCAGCGATCTGCTGGTGGAGTTCGCCGAACTGACCGGCATTCCAGTGATCCCGACCCTGATGGGCTGGGGCACCATCCCTGACGATCACCCACAGATGGTGGGCATGGTCGGCCTGCAGACCTCCCATCGCTACGGCAACGCCACCCTGCTCAAATCCGACACGGTGCTGGGCATCGGCAACCGCTGGGCCAACCGCCACACCGGCTCGGTGGACGTCTACACCGAAGGCCGCAAGTTCATTCACGTGGACATCGAGCCAACCCAGATCGGCCGGGTATTCACTCCGGACCTGGGCATCGTCTCCGACGCTGGCAGCGCCCTGACCGTGCTGCTGGAAGTGGCTCGCGAATGGCAGACCGCCGGCAAGTTGAAAGATCGCAGCGCCTGGCTGCATGACTGCCAGCAGCGCAAGGCCAGCCTGCATCGCAAGACCCACTTCGACAACGTGCCGGTCAAGCCGCAACGGGTCTACGAAGAGATGAACCAGGTCTTCGGCAAGGACACCTGCTACGTCAGCACCATCGGCCTGTCGCAGATCGCCGGTGCGCAATTCCTCCACGTCTACAAGCCACGCCACTGGATCAACTGCGGTCAGGCCGGCCCATTGGGCTGGACCATCCCCGCCGCCCTCGGCGTGGTCAAGGCCGACCCGAACCGCCAGGTGGTGGCCCTGTCCGGCGACTACGACTTCCAGTTCATGATCGAAGAGCTGGCAGTAGGAGCACAGTTCAACCTGCCGTACATCCACGTGGTGGTGAACAACTCCTACCTGGGGCTGATCCGCCAGGCCCAGCGCGGCTTCGAGATGGACTACTGCGTGCAGCTGTCCTTCGACAATCTCAACGCGCCGGAGCTCAACGGCTACGGCGTGGACCACGTCGCGGTCGCCGAAGGCCTGGGCTGCAAGGCCCTGCGGGTGTTCGAACCCAAGGACATCCAGCCGGCCCTGCGCCAGGCCCAGGAAATGCTCCAGACCTTCAAGGTACCGGTGGTCGTGGAGATCATCCTGGAGCGCGTGACCAACATTTCCATGGGCACCGAAATCAACGCGGTCAACGAGTTCGAAGACCTGGCGCTGGTGGGCAACGACGCCCCTACCGCCATTTCCCTGCTCGACTAAACCCTGTAGCCGCGCCCCCAGGCTGCCATCAGGTTCGCAGAACCTGGCCGGGTCTGCCCCGCACCCTCTTCAAGAGGCACTGCCGGGGCAACTCGACTGCAGCCTTGGCCTGCTCTACAGGCTTCACCGATTCACAGGAGACCACCATGCCGCGTTTTGCCGCCAACCTGTCCATGCTGTTCACCGAACAGGACTTCCTCGCTCGCTTCAAGGCCGCCGCCGATGCCGGTTTCAGCGGCGTCGAATACCTGTTTCCCTACGAATTCAGCTCCGCCGAGATCAAGGCGCAACTCGATGCCCACGGCCTGACCCAGGTGCTGTTCAACCTGCCCGCCGGCGACTGGGGCAAGGGTGAGCGCGGGATCGCCTGCCTGCCCGACCGGGTCGAGGAATTCCGTGCCGGCGTCGACTTGGCCATCGCCTACGCCCAGGTCCTGGGCAACACCCAGGTCAACTGCCTGGCCGGCATCCGTCCCCAGGGGGCTGACGCCGCGCTGCTGGAAAAGACCTTCGTCGCCAACCTCAAGTACGCCGCCGACAAACTGCAGGCGGTCGGCATCAAGCTGGTGATGGAAGCCATCAACACCCGCGACATTCCCGGCTTCTACCTCAACAACACCGCCCAGGCGCTGTCGATCCGCGAACAAGTGGGCAGTGCCAACCTGTTCCTGCAGTACGACATCTATCACATGCAA
This sequence comes from Pseudomonas protegens, assembly GCF_003363755.1. GTDB lineage: Bacteria > Pseudomonadota > Gammaproteobacteria > Pseudomonadales > Pseudomonadaceae > Aquipseudomonas > Aquipseudomonas danubii. Next base: position 5,408,181 of record NZ_CP031396.1, on the reverse strand, counting down.
ATCATGGAAGGTGACCTGGCGCGGACCATGGCCAACCACCTCAGCCAGATCAACCACATCCAGCTGGCAGACAACCCAGGACGCAACGAACCCGGCACCGGCGAGATCAACTATCGCTTCCTCTTCGAGCACCTGGACAGCATCGGCTACCAGGGCTGGGTCGGCTGCGAGTACAAACCGCTGACCACCACCGAAGCGGGCCTCGGCTGGCTGAAAACCCACAACGCAATCTGAACCTGGACCTGCGTAGGAGCCGGCTTGCCGGCGAACAGGCCCGCAAGCCTTGCAGCGGCCCTTGCGGCCACCTGCGCTGGCCAGCCAGCTCCTGCAAGGTCCGTTTGAATAGAGGATTTTTATCATGGCTAAAATCGGATTTATCGGCACCGGCATCATGGGTCATCCCATGGCGGCAAACCTGCAGAAAGCCGGCCACTCCCTGCTGCTCTCGGAACACCACGGCAAGGCCCCGGCCGACCTGATCGCCGCCGGCGCGGTGGCCCTGGCCTCGCCCAAAGAAGTGGCCCAGGAAGCCGAATTCGTCATCATCATGGTGCCCGATACCCCTCAGGTCGAAGACGTGCTGCTGCGTGCCGACGGCGTTGCCGCCGGGATCGGCAAGGGCAAGATCGTCATCGACATGAGCTCCATCTCCCCCACCGCGACCAAGGCCTTCGCCGCCAAGATCAACGAGAAAGGCGCGCAGTACCTGGACGCACCGGTATCCGGCGGTGAAGTCGGGGCCAAGGCCGCGACCCTGAGCATCATGGTCGGTGGCGACAGCCAGGCCTTTGAGCGCGCCTTGCCGCTGTTCCAGAGCATGGGCAAGAACATCACCCTGGTGGGGGGCAACGGTGACGGTCAGACCGCCAAGGTGGCCAACCAGATCATCGTCGCCCTGAACATCCAGGCCGTGGCCGAAGCCCTGCTGTTCGCCTCGAAGAACGGTGCCGATCCGGCCAAGGTGCGTGAAGCGCTGATGGGCGGTTTTGCCTCCTCGAAGATCCTCGAAGTGCACGGTGAACGCATGATCAAGGGCACCTTCGATCCAGGCTTCCGCATCAACCTGCACCAGAAGGACCTGAACCTGGCCCTCAGTGGCGCCCGCGAGCTGGGGATCAACCTGCCCAACACCGCCAATACCCAGCAAGTGTTCAGCACCTGCACCGCTATTGGTGGCGGCAACTGGGACCACTCGGCCCTGATCAAGGGCCTGGAACACATGGCCAACTTCTCGATCCGCGATAAGCACTAAGCAGCATCCGTAGCCGCTGCCACAGGCGGCGCCAAGGTTCGCAGGAAACGCCTCACGGCGGGCCAGGGACAGGCCCTGCTGACCTTGTCGCCGCCTGAGGTGGCGGCTACACCCGTTTCAAGCCCCCCATAACAAGAAATCCGGGAGCCCGCCATGTCGGTCGATCCGCAACAATTCCTCCGAGAGCTGTTCGCCACAGCCATCGACGCCGCCCATCCGCAACAGGTTCTCGAAGCCCATCTCCCCAGCGACCGCAGCGGCCGCGTCATCGTCATCGGTGCCGGCAAGGCAGCGGCGGCCATGGCCCAAGTCGTGGAACGCAGCTGGCAGGGCGACGTCTCCGGGCTGGTGGTTACCCGCTACGGCCACGGCGCCCCGTGCACCAAGATCGAAGTGGTCGAGGCCGCTCACCCGGTGCCCGACGCGGCCGGCCTGGCCGTGGCCAAGCGGGTACTGGAGCTGGTCAGCAACCTGTCAGAACAGGATCGGGTGGTTTTCCTGCTGTCCGGCGGCGGTTCGGCGCTGCTGGCCCTGCCCGCCACGGGCATCACCCTGGCCGACAAGCAGGCCATCAACAAGGCCCTGCTGAAATCCGGCGCCACCATCGGCGAGATGAACTGCGTGCGCAAGCACCTCTCGGCGATCAAGGGCGGACGCCTGGCCAAGGCCTGCTGGCCGGCCACGGTCTACACCTATGCCATTTCCGACGTCCCCGGCGATCTGGCCACGGTCATCGCTTCCGGCCCCACAGTGGCCGATCCGAGTACCTCGGCCGAAGCCCTGGCGATTCTCAAGCGCTATGCCATTGAAGTACCCGCAGCAGTACGCAACTGGTTGCAGAACCCCGACTCGGAAACCGTCAAGCCCGGCGACCCGTGCCTGGAACGCAGCCACTTCCAGTTGATCGCCCGCCCCCAGCAATCCCTGGAAGCCGCCGCGGTCAAAGCCCGCCAGGCCGGCTACAGCCCGCTGATCCTCGGCGACCTGGAAGGCGAATCCCGGGAGGTGGCCAAGGTTCACGCCGGCATCGCCCGCCAAGTGGCCTTGCACGGCCAGCCCCTGGCGGCGCCCTGCGTGATCCTTTCCGGTGGTGAAACCACGGTTACCGTGCGCGGCAAAGGTCGCGGCGGCCGCAACGCCGAGTTCCTCCTGAGCCTCACCGACAGCCTCAAGGGGCATCCCGGGATCTACGCCCTGGCCGGCGATACCGACGGCATCGACGGCTCCGAAGACAATGCCGGGGCGATCATGACCCCGGACAGCTACGCTCGGGCTGCGGCCCTGGGCCTGAGCGCCAGCGACGAGCTGGACAACAACAATGGCTATGGCTACTTCGCAGCCCTGGACGACTTGATCGTCACCGAGCCGACCCGTACCAACGTCAACGACTTCCGCGCCATCCTGATCCTCGAGAACCCCAAACATGACGCCTGACAAGAAAGTCAAAATCCTCGCCACCCTGGGGCCGGCCACCGACAGCATCGAGGACATCCGCGAACTGGTGCAGGCCGGCGTAAACATCTTCCGACTCAACTTCAGCCACGGCAGCCATGCCGACCATGCCCAGCGATATGAGTGGATTCGCCAGATCGAACGCGAACTGAACTACCCCCTGGGCATCCTCATGGACCTGCAAGGACCGAAACTGCGGGTCGGCACCTTCGCCGAGGGCAAGGTGCAGTTGGTACGCGGCCAGGCCCTGCGCCTGGACCTGGACCCGACGCCGGGGACCGCCCAGCGGGTCAACCTGCCGCACCCGGAAATCATCGCGGCCCTGGAGCCCGGAATGGACCTGCTGCTGGACGACGGCAAGCTGCGCCTGCGGGTCATCGCCAAGCACGCGGACGCCATCGAGACCACCGTGCTCAATGGCGGCGAACTGTCGGACCGCAAGGGCGTCAACGTGCCCCAGGCAGTGCTCGACCTCAGCCCGCTGACCGCCAAGGACCGCCGCGACCTGAGCTTCGGCCTGGAATTGGGCGTGGATTGGGTGGCGCTGTCCTTCGTGCAACGTCCGGAAGACATCCGTGAAGCCCGTACCCTGATTGGCGACAAGGCCTACCTGATGGCCAAGATCGAAAAGCCTTCCGCCGTGGCCCAACTGCGGGAAATCGCCGAACTGAGCGACGCGATCATGGTGGCCAGAGGTGACCTGGGGGTGGAAGTCCCGGCGGAAAGCGTGCCGCAGATCCAGAAGAACATCATCAGCACCTGCCGTCAGCTGGGCAAACCCGTGGTGGTCGCCACCCAGATGCTGGAGTCCATGCGTTTCTCCCCGGCGCCCACCCGAGCCGAGGTGACCGACGTCGCCAATGCCGTGGCCGAAGGCAGCGATGCGGTGATGCTCTCGGCGGAAACCGCCTCCGGGGAATATCCGCTGGAAGCGGTGCAGATGATGAGCAAGATCATTCGCCAGGTGGAAACCGGCCCCGACTACCAGACTCAACTGGACGTCAGCCGCCCCCAGGCCGAAGCCACGGTATCCGACGCCATCAGCTGCGCGATCCGCCGAGTGTGCAGCATCCTGCCCGTGGCGGTGCTGGTGAACTACAGCGAGTCCGGCAGTTCCACCCTGCGTGCCGCCCGGGAACGTCCTTCGGTACCTATCCTCAACCTGACGCCGAACCTGCAGACAGCGCGCCGCTTGAGCCTGGCCTGGGGTGTGCACTCGGTGGTCAATGACCGCTTGCGCCAGGTGGACGAGGTCTGTGCCACGGCCCTGGAAATCGCCCAGGCCCAGGGCCTGGCCAAACGCGGGGATACCGTGGTGATCACCACCGGCGTGCCGTTCGGCCAGCCGGGAACCACCAATTCCCTGCGCGTCGAAACCCTTCTCTGACCCGCCGCAGCGCCCGCGACCTGCAGCGAGCCTCCCAAAGAGGATGCCGCTGGGGTCGAACGCTGCGGTACGACAACCACCGCATTCGCCGACTCTCGTCATGCCTGCACAGTCTTTCAATGCCTTCTGCCCCGACTGGGCCACTGCCTTGCTCAACGGTTTCAGTCAGATTTTCCTCCAGCGCCACCCGCTGTGCGGCCTGCTGTGCCTGCTGGCGATCCTGATAAGCGCCCCGACCCTGCTCGGGGGCGCCCTGCTGGGTGCCCTGGCCGGCCTGCTCACCGCCCAGCAACGGGGCTATGCCAAGGCCGACCGGCAAGCCGGACTCTTCAGCTATAACGGCGTGCTCCTGGGCCTGCTGCTGAGCCTGTACCTACCCTGGTCAGTGCTGCTGCCGCCGCTGATCATCGCCGCCGCCGGCCTCAGCGCGATCGTCACCCAGCAATGGCTGAAACGGGCCCGCAGCCCCGCCAGCCTGCCGGCCTACACCGCGCCCTTCGTGGGCCTGGGCTGGCTGTTGCTGAGCCTGATGGAACCCATGCAATCCATGCCCCAGGCGGTGCCCGGCCTGTCCCTGTGGAGCCTGCTGAGCGGACTGTTCCAGGGCCTGGGCCAGATCATGTTCCTCAGTCAGCCACTGGCCGGGCTGCTGATTCTCCTCGGCCTGCTGCTGGCCAACCGCCGCGCAGCGACCTGGGCCCTGATCGGTTCCGCCAGCGGCCTGGCCTTGACACTGCTGCTGCATGAGCCCGGCCGTGCCCTGCTGGGCCTGGGCGGCTACAACTGCGCACTGGTGGCCCTGGCCCTGGGCCAAGGGGCCCGACGTCCGTGGCGGCCACTGGCAGGGATGTGCCTGGCGCTGCTGATCACCCCGGGCATCGTCGCCCTGGGGCTAGCGCCCCTCACCGCCCCCTTCGTCCTGGCCTGCTGGCTGATGCATGTCGCCACCCGGGTCCTGGGGCCAGCGCCTGGGGACCACGCACCTTGCGCTCCCCCGGCAACTCCCCCTAGGCTTCGCTGATCTTTGATTCAGGCGACTCCCATGGTTAACCGCGACAACTGGCGCCAGCGCCTCTACGTGATGATCTTCCAGACCGATACGGTGGCCGGAAGACGCTTCGATACGACCCTGCTGCTGATCATCCTCGCCAGCCTGGTGATCGTGATCCTCGACAGCATCGACGAGGTGCACAGCAACTACGCCGACGTCCTGGCGTACATCGAATGGGGCTTCACCCTGATCTTCCTCATCGAGTACGGACTGCGCCTGTATTGCTCCCCCAAACCCCTGCGCTATGCCTTCAGCTTCTATGGCCTGGTGGACCTGCTGGCGATCGTCCCCGGCATCCTCGCCCTGTACTACAGCGATGCCCAGTACCTGTTGATCATTCGTATCATCCGCATGCTGCGGATCTTCCGCGTGCTCAAGCTGTCGCCCTACCTGAAACAGGCCCATTACCTGCTCGATGCCCTGCGCGGCAGCAAGCAGAAGATCCTGGTATTCCTGCTCAGCGTCTGCACCCTGGTCACGGTGTTCGGCACCCTGATGTACGTGGTGGAAGGCCCGGAACATGGCTTTACCAGTATCCCCAAGGGCATCTACTGGGCCATCGTCACCCTGACCACCGTGGGCTATGGCGATATCGTGCCCAAGACCGTGATCGGCCAGATGATTTCGTCCATGGTGATGATCACCGGTTACTCGATCATTGCCGTGCCTACCGGGATCTTCACTGCGGAACTGGCCAGCGCCATGCGCGGCGAACAGCTCAAGCACGACTGCCCAGTGTGCCGCAAGAACAGTCACGAACCGGCCGCGGCCTTCTGCTCGCGCTGTGGCAACGCGCTGTTCAAGAAAATGGAATAAGCAAAGTACTTTTTAATCTTTAAAGAGATATAGCGCCCCGGCTATAGTCGGCGGCAAATTGCCTTCACTCTCGAACAAAAGGAATGCGCAGTGAAAAAACTCTTCAGCGCCTCGCTTCTGGCCGCCGGCCTGGCCCTGGGCAGCGTCGCCCAGGCCGCACCGACCCTGCTCAACGTGTCCTACGACGTGATGCGCGACTTCTACAAGGACTACAACACCGCCTTCCAGAAACACTGGAAAGCCGAGCACAACGAAAACATCACCCTGCAGATGTCCTTCGGCGGCTCCAGCAAGCAGGCGCGCTCGGTGATCGACGGCCTGCCGGCGGATGTCATCACCATGAACATGGCCACCGACATCAACGCCCTGGCGGACAACGGCAAACTGGTGCCGGACAACTGGGTAACGCGCCTGCCGAACAACAGTGCGCCCTTCACTTCGGCCACCGTGTTCATCGTGCGCAAGGGCAACCCCAAGGCCCTGAAAGACTGGCCAGACCTGCTCAAGGATGGCGTGCAAGTGATAGTGCCCAACCCCAAGACCTCGGGTAACGGCCGCTACACCTACCTCTCGGCCTGGGGCTACGTGCTGAAGAACGGCGGCGACGAGAACAAGGCCAAGGACTTCGTCGGCAAGCTGTTCAAGCAGGCCCCGGTACTGGACACCGGTGGCCGCGCCGCCACCACCACCTTCATGACCAACCAGATCGGCGACGTGCTGGTGACCTTCGAGAACGAAGCGGAAATGATCGCCCGCGAATTCGGTCGCGATCAGTTCGAAGTGATCTACCCAAGCGTCTCCGCTGAAGCCGAGCCGCCGGTGTCGGTGGTGGACAAGGTGGTGGAGAAGAAAGGCACCCGCGCTGCGGCCGAGGAATACCTGAAGTACCTGTGGTCGCCGGAAGGCCAGGAAATCGCCGCCAACAACTACCTGCGCCCACGGGACCCGAAAGTCCTGGCCAAGTACACCGACCGTTTCCCGAAAGTCGACTTCCTCTCGGTGGAGAAGACCTTCGGCGACTGGCGCAGCGTGCAGAAGACCCACTTCAACGACGGCGGGGTCTTCGACCAGATCTATACCAACGCCAAGTGACGCTGGTAGCCCGATAAAAAAAGCGACCGTGAAGGTCGCTTTTTTATGCCGCCGATCAGGGAGTCACAGAGCCCGCGCAGAACTGAACTGCGCGGCTTCGGCCGCCTGATAACGCTCATCCAGCACCGCCTCCGCCTCGACTTCGATCAACCACTCCGGCAACGACAGCCCGCTGACGATGATCCATGAGGACGCCGGTGGCTGGCTGGCAAAACGCTCGAGCAATACCGCGCTGATGTGCTCCTGCTGATCCCGCGCCGCTTCGGCGATGTAGATCCGCAACATCACCACATCCGCCAGTTGACCTCCCGCCTCGGCCAGAACCTTCTCGATATTGTCGAAGGCCTGCTCGGTCTGCTGCCGCAGGCCCGGTCCTACGGTGCGCTCCTGCTCATCCACCCCCACCTGACCGGACAGCAGCAGGCGTCGACCGCCGCGCACCTCCACCGCCTGGCTGAAACCGTATTGCAGGGAATTGAACACACTGGCTGGGTTGAACGTTGACTTTTCCATAAGGGACTCCCACCGCACTGAACGACCGGAAACCCTAAACCAAGGCCTCAGCGACTTCCACTGCTAGCGCCGCGCAGCAACATTTGGCAACGCAAGCTTCAGCGCGGGGTTGCCAGCCTTGAGCAGGCTGCCCCCAGGGCCCTGAAGACCATGAGCATGCTATCGAACAAGATGTAAGTAAATGTATCATCAGCCCTCGGCAGCGGCACGCCCCGGCCATCTCCAGAGCCTCATGACTCAGAGATTTATTCCCAACAGGAATGAATGCTATCGCCCCGCCCTCTCTACTGAGTGACCGCGCGGTCTCTTAACCTTGTTCCATCCTTTCGCCGCCAAGAGAAACCTGATGACTTCCACGACCCAGGTGCTGCCCGCCAGCAACGTGACAATGACCCGAGGCATGGTGCTGCTGTTCGCCTTCTGCTGCGGCGCCATCGTCGCCAACATCTATTACGCACAACCGATCATCGAGCTGATCGCACCGGACCTGGGCCTGTCCAGCTCCATCGCCAGCCTGATCGTTTCTCTGACCCAGATCGGCTATGCCCTGGGCCTGTTCTTCCTGGTGCCCCTGGGAGACCTGCTGGAAAACCGTCGGTTGATGATCATCACCACCCTGGTGGCCATCGCCAGCCTGCTGGGGGCTGCCTATACCCAGCAGCCCAACGCCTTCCTCCTGGTATCGCTGCTGATCGGCTTCAGCTCGGTGTCGGTCCAGATCCTCATTCCCCTGGCTGCGCACCTGGCCCCCGAGGAGTCCCGAGGACGAGTGGTGGGCGGCATCATGGGCGGCCTGCTGCTGGGCATTCTCCTGGCCCGCCCGGTGTCCAGCGTGGTGGCCGATCTCTTCGGCTGGCGCGCAATGTTCATCGCCGCCGCCGTGCTGATGGCCGCCATCAGCCTGGTATTGATGCTGACCATACCCAAGCGTCAGCCGGCACACAGCGCCACCTACGGCCAACTGCTGCGCTCCCTGGGCGGCCTGCTGCGCCAGCAGCCGGTCCTGCGCCAGCGAGCCTTCTACCAGGGCTGCATGTTCGCCACCTTCAGCCTGTTCTGGACCGCCGCGCCCCTGGAACTGGCACGGCATCACGGCCTGTCACAAAGCCAGATTGCGATCTTCGCCCTGGTGGGCGCCATCGGCGCCATCGCCGCCCCCATCAGCGGACGCCTCGCGGATGCCGGCCATACCCGCATCGCCTCGCTGCTGGCCATGCTCCTGGCAGCCCTGAGCTTTATCCCGACACTGATCCATCCCGCCTACAGCGTCATCGGCCTGGCAGTGACCGGGGTGGTCCTGGATTTCTGTGTGCAGATGAACATGGTGCTCGGCCAACGGGCGGTGTATGCCCTGGACGCCCACAGTCGCAGTCGCCTCAACGCGCTGTACATGACCAGCATCTTCATCGGTGGCGCCTTCGGCTCGTCGATTGCCAGTGCGGTGTACGAACATGGCGGCTGGCTGGGAGTGGTGCTGGTGGGCAGTGGGTTTCCACTGCTGGCCCTGCTGCGCTTCCTGCTGGTGGCGGACAACCGCCGCGCGGCCCGCGCCTAGGCCGTGCGCCCAGGACCCGGTGAACGTTTTGGCGCACACTGCTCAAGTGCCCCCTTCTCAACCCAGCAAGGACAACCGATGGACCGCCTGGCCGCGATGGAAACCTTTGTACATGTGGTGGAAAGCGGCTCCTTCTCCGCTGCCGCCCGGCGTCTGAACCTGGGTCAGCCCGCCGTATCGAAAAGCATCGCCCAACTGGAGGCCTATCTGCAGGTGCGGCTGTTGCTGCGCTCCACCCGCGGCCTGAGCCCCACCGAAGCCGGCCTGGCCTTCTTCGAACGGGCCAAACGCACCCTGGAGGAAGCCAGCGAAGCGGAAAATGCCGCCCGGGGCTCGGCCTCCCAGTTGCGTGGCACCTTGCGCATCTGTGCGGCGGTGACCTTCGCCCGCCTGCATATCATTCCTCACCTGGGGCCCTTTCTGGAGCAGCACCCCGAGTTGCAGATCGACGTGGTGATGGATGATCACACCATCAATCTGGTGGAGGCGGGAGTCGATGTCGCCTTGCGCATGGGCAGCCTCGCCGACTCGACCCTCATCGCCCGCCAGATCGCCGAGTGCCCGCGCCTGCTGCTGGCCACTCCCGAGTACTTCGCCGAGCACGGCGAGCCGCAGCATCCCGGTGAACTGACCGGGCATCAAGCGGTGATCTACAGCCGGGGGCCCGGTAATCTCTGGCACTTTTCCCAGGGCGACGACGAGCAACGGGTAAGTGTCAGTGGCAGGGTTCGAGTGAATGCCGCAGAAGGCTTGCGCGAATCGGTACTGGCCCACCAGGGGCTGGCAATGGCCTCGCAATGGATGTTTGCCCCGGAGCTGGCCAAGGGTGCGGTCAAGGCCGTGCTCACGGATTGGCAACTGCCCCGGCAACAGCTGTGGGCTGTGTTTCCCGGCGGGCGCCTGGTGAGTGCCAAGGCCCGGGCGTTCGTGGACTATGTGGAGCATTTGCTGGAGCGTCTGTGAAACCCCGGCCTCAGATCCGCTCGCGCACCAGCACTTCGATATTCGCCGCCTCACCCCAGCGCCGCAGCCGGTCGATCAGGCTCAGGTCGGTTTCACCCACCAGATACAGGACGTCGATGGTCTGGATCGCGGCCCACTGGACGAACTCACTGCTGTCGAACTCGCCAAGACTGGCGAGCTGGAACTCGTTCTCGTAGAAACCCGGGATCACCGGGACCGGGGTGTCCTGGGGGCTGGCTCCGGCAATGAACGGGCAGGATAGGTGCACCACGCCCCATTGCGCCACACGCCAGTTCCTCAGGGCTTCGTCCAGGCGCGCGCGGGCACCGCGGACAAAGCCCAGGCCGTCGATCACTACCCGCCGGTTGACGATCAGCCACAGCTTGCGCCGGCGCGGCGCCTTGAGCAGTACCTCGCCGGTCACCTTGGACGCCCGCAGCGCCAGGGCGATCACCAGCAGCAAAGGTGCGCAGTAGCCATAGAGCCTCTCGGTATGACTGGCCTCGGTCAGGCCATGCAGACGATGTACCTCGGCCCGCTGGTGCTCCAGCTCACTGAAGGTGTCCCCCAGACGCTGCAGCCATTGCTGCACCAGCGGCGCTGAATACTCACCACGAAGGTCGCCCAGGGCCTGCTGCACCTTGATCACGGCCAAAGCCGAAAGACGCCCATCGGCAGAACGCTCCAATGTGCCAAAGCGTTCGCACAGGTTGCTGACCTGGGCGGCATCCTGGGGCTCATGCAGCTCCTGCGCCGCCTTGCAGTGAGCGCTGCCGAGCATGTCGTCGATCTCGGCCAGCACTCTGCGCTGCGCTGCGTCCCGGGCGCTTTGTGCCAGCTGGTAGTCACTCTGGAACCAGTCCACCCGCACCGCCTGGGTGGCGCTGATCAGGGCCAGGGCAGCCAGCAGCAACCAGCCGTAGTCGACTTTCTTCCAGCCGACCTCCCCCAAGCGAAAAACCGAGATCAGGCTCCAGCAGAAGAAGTAGTACATGAAGGCGAAGGCCACCAGCAGGTACACCGGTGCCAGGGACAGATAGATCAGCTCCGGCACGTCCGCCGGCCCCAGGCCGTACAACAGCAACAGGACGCAGACCACGGCCAGCCAGAACAGCATCGGCGCGACATAGGGTTTGTTCAGGTCTTTCTTCATCGGGCGCTCAACGGCTGATACTCAGGAACACCCCGCTGTATCGGCCAGCCTGGGCAGGGCTTAAATAATCCGCTGACCATGGCAAGGCCGGCGCCGGCTCTGGCCCGCGCCTTTGCTGTCAGTCGATGGCGTTGAAAATTACTGGAACTGACGCCCCAGCCCTGCGGGTACACCATGGATGTCGGTGTCTTCCCAGGGACCGTCGGGGCTGATGGAGCGGCTCCAGCCGTTGTTCCAACGGTAATAGGTGCGTTGGCGATAGAAGGTGTTGCTCTGGTTATCCAGCACATAGACCCCCAGCCGCGCATCCCAGTGACTGTGCCCGCCGGGTGGCGGAGCAAAGCTCGCGGAGGTGCGTGGCAGGGGCTTGGCGGCGGGAATCGGCGCCCCGGGCTTGACTGGCGCGGGAGCCGTGGACGGGGCCGGGCGCGTACTCGGCCCCGCAGGCGGGATGGGTTCAGAGGAGGTCGGCGCCGGCCGGTGGACCGTACAAGCACTCAACCCCAGGACCAGTGACAACAGGGTGATACGAGCGATGGCGGTCATGGCGGCTTCTCTGATTATTGATCCGGACTGTCGATGGTCAGCTGTTGCGCGGCCGTGGTGCTGCTGGGCAGGGGCTGGCTCTGCCCGATCCACTCACCGGCCGTTGGCTGGCCGGCACGGGAAATGCGCGCAACCAGTTGGACTTCAGGGAAGTTCGACAGTTTCAACTGCGGCATCATCGCGTCGCTATCCCCCAGCTCCACAGTGGCCGGCAGGTCGGCGACGGTCAGGCGCTTGGCCGCCAACGGCGCGGGCGGGCCCTGGGTGGCACGAGCGAAGATGAACACGCTGTCACCCGGCTGGACCTTGGCCTTGAGCTCCGCCGCCAGATCGACCCGGACCTTGAGCAAGGCGCCCTTGGCCTTGACCGCAGGCTCGGCCGCGACCTTGCCACCGGCCGCCAGCAGTTTTTCGCTGGCGCGATCAATGCCTCCCTGCAGCGCGGCACGGGAATTGTCCTGCGGCGGCAGTTGCGCCTGCAGGCGCTTCCAGTAATCGATGGCCTCCTGGAAACGCCCGCCTTCGAAAGCGGCGATACCCAGCAACCCGAGACTGGTGACTTCGTTGGGATCGGCCTTCAACGCTTCATCGGTCAAGCCCTGGACCTTGTCCGACCATTGCTTGTTATCGGCGAAGTATTGAGCCTGGGCCCACTGCCCCAACAGCTCGGGCTGGCGTCCGGCCAGGGCCACGGTACGCTCGAAGATCTTCGCCGCGTCCGCTGGACGGTCCTGGGCCATGTAGGTACGCCCAAGGAAATACAGGCCCTCGGCAGAATCCGGCTGGGCCGCCACTGCGCGCTCCAGGCGCCGGGTCATTTCTTCCATGGACTGCGGCGCCTGGGCGAACTCCCGGGTCAGCTCGACCTTGTCGCTGGCACCAAAATGCAGATACAGACCCAAGCCCAGCACCGGTACCAGCAGCGCCGCCAACAGCGGCAGAGGTTTGCCCAGACGCGAGGTCCGCACTGGGCCGCTGCCTTCGGTGTCCGCCAGCAGTTCCCGGGCCGCTTCCGCGCGCCCCGCGTCCATCTGCTCGGCACTGAGTACGCCTTGCGCTTGCTGGCCATGCAGCTCGGCCACGCGCTCTTCATAAAGCGCCACGTTCAGCGCGGTACGATCCTCCTCACGTTGGGCACGACGCTCACGCAATACCGGGATCAACAGGAAACTCAGGGCGATCAGGAGCAGCAGACCTGCTGCAAGCCAGAAATCAATCATGGGGGGTTTTATCCAGCAGTTGGTCGAGGCGCTGACGCTCTTCGACGGAAAGCGTGTTCGGGCTGTCGCTGCGTTCGACGCGACGACGCCGGACTATCACGGCAATGATCACCAGCCCGCCCAGCAACAGGCCGGCAGGACCGAACCAGAGCAAGGCGGTCTTGCCGGTCAGGGCCGGCTTGTAACGCACGAAGTCACCGTAGCGATCCACCATGAAGTCGATGATCTGCTGATTGTCCTTGCCCTCGCCGAGCATGCGGAAAATCTCCTTGCGCAGGTCGGCGGCAATCGGTGCATTGGAATCGGCGATGTCCTGGTTCTGGCACTTGGGGCAGCGCAGTTCCTTGGTCAGCTCGCGAAACCTTTCGCGGTCGGTGTCATTGGCGAACTGGTAGGTATCGATGGCAGCGTGGGCCACGCCAGCGATGCTCAGGCCCAGGATGGCGGCGGCTAACCAGCGCTTCATGGTTTGGCCTCGTCTACCAGGGCCTGGTACTTGGCCGCCAGCTGTTCGCGCCACACCACTTCGTCGATCACCCCGACGAACTTGTCACGGATGATGCCCTTGGCATCGATGAAGAAGGTTTCCGGGGCGCCATAGACACCCAGATTGAGCCCCAGGGAGCCCTCCTCGTCACGCACATCCAACAGGTAGGGATTGTGGAACTCGGCCAGCCACTTCAGGGCGTCGGCATTGACGTCCTTGTAGTTGATGCCGTAGATCACCACGCCCTTCTCGGCCAGCTTGTTCAGCACCGGATGCTCGACCCGGCAGGAAATGCACCAGGTGCCCCAGACGTTGACCAAAGCCGGCTTGCCCAGCAGGTCAGCGCGGGTCAGGGTCTTGTCGCCCTGCACCGACGGCAGGGAGAACTCCGGGAACGGCTTGCCGATCATCGCCGACGGCAGCTCGGCCGGGTCCAGATACAACCCGCGATAGAGGAACACCGCCACCACCAGGAACACTGCCAGGGGCAACATCATCATCCAGCGTCTCATGCGGCGGCTCCTGTCATGCCCAGCGCTTCGCGCACGCGGCTTTTAACCTTGACCCGATAACGCCGATCCATCGCCGCCAGCAAGCCACCGAACCCGGTGAGCAGGCCGCCGAACCAGATCCAGCGCACGAACGGCTTGACGTGCACCCGCACCGCCCAGGCGCCATCACCCAGGGATTCGCCCAGGGCGACATACAGGTCACGGGTGAAACCGGCATCGATGCCAGCTTCGGTCATCATCGAACTCTGCACGGTGTACAGGCGTTTTTCCGGGTGCAGCACCGCCACTTCCTTGCCGTTGCGCACCACACGCACAGTGCCCTTGTCGGAAGTGAAGTTCGGCCCTTCGAAATGCTTGGCGCCTTCGAAGATGAACTGATAACCGGCCAGTTCCATGGACTCGCCTGGCTCCAGGCGCAGGTCGCGCTCGGCGCTGTTCTGGCTCGACAGCACCACGCCCAGGGCGCAGATTGCAATGCCCAGGTGCGCCAGCTGCATGCCCCAATAACTGCGAGTCAGGCTTGGCAGGCCCTTGATCAGGCCCTTGTGGCGGGTCTTGTCGAAGATGTCACGCACCCCGGCCAGCAGCACCCAGGCCGCCAGCAAGAAGGTCGCCAACACCGCCCAGTTGAAGTCGCCGTAGGCAATGCCGGCCACCACGGCCAGGGCCACGCTGCCCAGCAGCACCGGACCGAGCATGCCCAGCAGCCATTTCACCGGGGTGTCTTTCCAGCGCACCAGCACGCCCACCGCCATCACCACCATCAGCAGGGCCATCAGCGGAATGAACAGCGCATTGAAATACGGCGGGCCCACCGACAGCTTGGCCCCGGTCAGGGCATCCAGCACCAGCGGATACAGGGTGCCCAGCAGGATCATCGAGGACGCCACCACCAGCACCAGGTTGTTGCCCAACAGCAGGGTTTCCCGGGACCACAGGTTGAAGCCCACATGGCTCTTGACCACCGGCGCCCGCAGGGCAAACAGGGTCAGGGAGCCCCCCACTACGAACAGCAGGAAGATCAGGATGAACACGCCACGCTCAGGGTCCGAAGCGAAGGCGTGCACTGAAGTCAGGACCCCGGAGCGCACCAGGAAGGTCCCCAGCAGGCTCAGGGAAAACGCGGCAATGGCCAGCAGCACGGTCCAGCTCTTGAATACACCGCGCTTTTCCGTCACTGCCAGGGAGTGGATCAAGGCCGTGCCCACCAGCCAGGGCATGAAGGAAGCGTTTTCCACCGGGTCCCAGAACCACCAGCCGCCCCAACCCAGTTCGTAGTAGGCCCACCAGGAGCCCAGGGTGATACCGATGCCAAGGAAGGCCCAGGCGACGATGGTCCAGGGCCGCGACCAGCGAGCCCAGGCAGCGTCCAGGCGACCGCCCAGCAGCGCGGCAATGGCAAAGGCAAAGGCCACCGAGAAACCGACGTAACCCATGTACAGCATGGGTGGGTGGACGATCAGGCCGATGTCCTGCAACAGCGGGTTGAGGTCACGACCGTCCGCCGGTACCTGGGGCAGGATTCGCGAAAACGGGTTGGAGGTCATGATCAGGAACAGCAGGAAGCCGGTGCTGATCATGCCCATCACCGCCAGCACCCGGGCCAGCATCACTTGTGGCAACTGGCGCGAGAACACCGACACAGCGAAGGTCCAGCCCCCGAGGATCAGCGCCCAGAGCAGCAGCGAACCTTCGTGGGCGCCCCACACGGCGCTGAACTTGTAGTACCAGGGCAAGGCGCTGTTGGAGTTGCTGGCGACATAGGCCACCGAGAAATCGTCACTCATGAAGGCGTAGGTCAGGCAGCCGAAGGCGAATACCAGGAACGCGAACTGGCCCCAGGCTGCTGGCTGGGCCAGGCTCATCCACAGGCGGTCGCCGCGCCAGGCACCCAGCAATGGCACCACCGCCTGGACCAGGGCAAAGCACAGGGCGAGGATCATCGCCAGATGACCGAGTTCGGGAACGAACAGTGCGGAACTCATGGCTTAACCCTCTTTCGCTGGTGTCGGTGCCGACTGGCCGCTGTCTTGCAACGCCTTGGTGACTTCCGGCGGCATGTATTTCTCGTCGTGCTTGGCCAGCACTTCATCGGCCACCACCACGCCATCGGCGTTGAGCTTGCCCAGGGCGACAATGCCCTGCCCTTCGCGGAACAGGTCCGGAAGGATGCCGCGGTAGGTGATGGCCACTGACTTGTTGAAGTCGGTGACCACGAATTTGACGTCCAGGGAGTCGGCGGAACGTTGCAGGGAGCCGGCCTCGACCATGCCGCCAGCGCGAATCCGCGTGTCCAGCGGTGCTTCGCCATTGGCAATTTGGGTCGGGGTGTAGAACAGGTTGATGTTTTCCTTCAGCGCACTGAGGGCCAGACCGACGGCAATGCCGACGCCCACCAGGATCGCCAGGATGATCAAAAGACGCTTTTTACGCAGCGGATTCACTTACCGTTCTCCCGGCGCAGACGACGCGCCTCTTGTTGCAGATAACGCTTGCGCGCCAGGATCGGCGCCACCAGCTCACGAGCCAGGACGACCAGGCAAATGCCATAGGCCGACCAGACGTAGAGGCCGTGATGGCCCATGGCGAGAAAATCGCTGAAGGATGCAAAGCTCATTGTGCGGTCTCCAGGCTGCGTTGGACTTCGGCCTTGACCCAACTGGTGCGGGCTTCGCGCTTGAGCACCTCAAGGCGCATGCGCAGCAACAGCAGCACGCCAAAGAAACAATAGAAACCCAAGGACGTCAGCAGCAGCGGCAGCCACATTTCCACCGGCATGGCGGGCTTTTCGGTGAGGGTGAAAGTCGCCCCCTGGTGCAGGGTGTTCCACCACTCCACCGAGTATTTGATGATCGGGATGTTCACCACGCCGACAATCGCCAGCACCGCGCAGGCCTTGGCGGCGCTGTCACGATTGCTGATGGCGGCATTGAGCGCAATCAGACCTGCGTACAGAAACAGCAGGATCAGCATCGACGTTAGTCGCGCATCCCAGACCCACCAGGAACCCCAGGTCGGCTTGCCCCAGATCGCCCCGGTTACCAGGGCCAGGAAGGTGATCGAATGCCCGATGGGCGCCGCGCATTGCAGGGCGACATCGGCCAGTTTCATTTTCCACACCAGCCCGACCACACCGCACACGGCCAGCATGACGTAGCAGGACTGGGCCAGCATCGCCATTGGCACATGGATATAGATGATGCGAAAGCTGTTGCCCTGCTGGTAATCCGGTGGCGCAAAGGCCAGGCCCCAGACGACGCCGATACCGATCAGCAACACGGCGGCGACGCTCAGCCAGGGCAGCAGCTTGCCGCTGATGCCGTAAAACCATTTAGGCGAGCCGAGCTTATGAAACCAAGTCCAGTTCATTCATTGCTTCCATCACGGTTGCTCTTCGCGTTCACGAACAGCCAGGGTCTTTACTGGTTAAAAAACAACCAGACCTCATTATTCGCCGACGCTGATCTTCAGGCCAGCAGCTATTGCAAAGGGTGTAAGGGTCACTGCCAGGGCGGTCAGGCTCCCAAGCCACAGCAGATAACCTGTCGCCGGCATGCCCTGCAGTGCCGCCTGCAGGGCGCCACTGCCGAGAATCAATACCGGGATGTACAGAGGCAGGATCAGTAACGCCAGCAGCAAGCCTCCACGCTTCAACCCCACCGTCAATGCTGCGCCCACTGCGCCCAACAGGCTCAGCACCGGAGTGCCCAGCATCAATGAAGCCAGCAACACCGGCAGGCAGGCGGCAGGCAAGCCGAGCATCAAGGCCAGCAAGGGTGCAAGCAATACCAGTGCCAGGCCGGAAAAGGCCCAGTGTGCCAGTACCTTGGCCAAAACCAGAAGAGGCAGGGGGTGCGACGAAAGGACCCACTGTTCAAGGGATCCGTCCTCGAAATCACTGCGAAAAAGCCCGTCCAGCGAGAGCAGGACGGACAATAAGGCCGCTACCCAGACCAACCCGGGAGACAAGGTTTGCAACAGATTTGTCTCAGGTCCCACGGCCAATGGGAACAGTGCAACGACGATGGCGAAGAACACCAGGGGATTGGCCAACTCCGCCGGGCGTCGGAACAGCAAGCGCGCTTCACGGGCCAGCAATTGGGCAAAGACGCTCATGCCGCCCACCGCCCCAGATCCAGATCGCGGTAGCCGGACGGCATACGGGTCAGCGTGTGGTGAGTGGTCAGGACCACCATGCCGCCACGTTCACAATGATTGGCCAGGTGCTCCTCGAGCTGGGCCACCCCCTGTTTGTCCAGGGCGGTAAAGGGCTCGTCAAGGATCCACAGCGGCGGGCCGTCCAGATACAGCCGGGCCAGGGCCACACGACGCTGCTGGCCGGCAGACAGGGTGTGACAGGCGACGTCCTCGAAGCCGCGCAGGCCGACGGCCGCCAGGGCCTGCCAGATAGCGTCGCGCGTTGCCGACTGGTGCAAGGCACAGAGCCAGTTGAGGTTTTCCTCGGGGGTCAGGACATCCTTGATTCCGGCGGCATGGCCAATCCACAACAGATTGCGCGCCAGTTCGGCGCGCTGGGCATGCAAGGGCTGGCCATTGAGCAGCACCTGACCGCTGGTGGGTTGCATCAGGCCAGCGAGCAAACGCAGCAGGCTGGTCTTGCCACTGCCGTTGGGGCCACTGATCTGTACCATGTCTCCGCCGGTCAGACGCAACTCCAGGTGTTCAAACAGCATCCGCCAGTCGCGCTCACAGGCGAGTGCTACGGCTTCGAGAAGAGGGCTGGTCAAGGGATGGTGGGCCTTTACGGGTTCAAGTCGGCAGTGGAGCGGCCGTTAAAGGGATGCAGGATAAATGCATTGGCGGCCTGTTCTAGAGAGCTGCGTCAAACATTTGCAATGTTTTCCCCACTCCCCCAAAGACGGGCGGCATTATACATGCGAAGCCCTACTCTCAAGAGGGCTAATTTCCACAGGTTGTGTCCGAATGACTGGCGAAATAAACATCCTGCCACTGCCCCAGGCGCCCGCTCCCGGCCCCTCGCGCCCTCAGCCGATCAGCGGCGAATTGCTCAAGCTGGTGCCGCCACTGGAAGGCCTGATTGCCGCCGGTCAGAGCGCCAAGGCTGAAGTGCTGTCGCTCAAGCAGACCGACCAGACCTTCCAGCTGCTGCTCAAGGTGACCCTGGACAACGGCCGGCAAACCACCGTGCAAGCCACCAGCAGCCAGCCCTTGCCCCAGGGCACCAGCCTGGCGGTGATCCAGCCTTCGGCCGGCAACCTGGCGATCACCGTGCAGCAGGCCATCGCCTCCAGCGTCGCTGCCCTGACGCGCCTGGATACCAGCCAACTGCCCGCCGGCACCCTGCTCCAGGGCAAGGTGCTGACTACCCAGCTCCTGCCCCAGGGCAGCAATCAGCCGGCGATCTACCGTTCCCTGGTGAGCCTGCTCAACACCGCGCAAAGTGGCGCCACCTTGAGCATCGACAGCCCGCAGCCGCTGCGTATCGGCAGCCTGCTCAGCGCCCAGGTCTCGGATGCACAGACCCTGAACTTCGTCCCTCTGGGCAACCGCCAGGAACAACTGGCCATCGCCGCACAGCTGGCCAGCCAGCAAAGCCGCCAGGGTTCCCTGAACGGATTGATCAACCTCCTGCAGAACCTGCCCGCCGACAGCGAACTGGCCACTTCCTCCGCCGACCTGCGGGCCGCCGTGGAGCGCTTGCTGGCCGGCCTGCCGGACCATCAACAGTTGAGCACCACGCGCGGCGTGGCCCAGGCTCTGCTGGGCAGCGGCCTGTTTCTGGAAGCCAAGCTGCTGGCCGGCACCAATCCCGGTCAGACGCCAGACCTGAAGGGCGACCTGCTGCGCCTGATCGCCCAGTTGACCCCGGGGCTGCCCTCCTCCAGCAGCTTCAATGCGATCATCGCCGCCAACACCCTGGCGCAATCGCTGCCGAGCTTCGTGCGCAGCGCCCTGGGCACCCTCGGCCAGGTCAGCGCCAAGACCTCACCCAGCGGCTTCCCGCTGCCGGAGCGTCTGCTGCAAAGCCTGGAAGGTGAAGGCGATCTGCAACAGTTGCTGCGCCTGGCCGCCGCCGCGGTATCACGCCTGCAGAGCCATCAACTGGCGAGCCTGGAACAGAGCGGCCAGACCGACGATGGCCGGCAACTGACCACCTGGCAGCTGGAAATTCCCATGCGCAACCTGCAGGACATCGTGCCCTTGCAGGTCAAAATGCAGCGCGAAGAAGCGCCGGAGCCTGAGCCGCAACAAAAACGTGAAGAGCGAGAACCCAAGCAGGCCTTGTGGCGGCTCGATCTGGCCTTCGACCTGGAGCCCCTGGGCCCTTTGCAGGTCCAGGCACAACTGATTCAAGGTCGGCTGTCCAGCCAGCTGTGGGCCGAACGCCCCTACACCGCGAGCCTGATCGAAAGCCACCTGGGCAACCTGCGCGAACGCCTGCTGGCTTCAGGGCTGGATGTCGGTGACCTGGACTGCCACCTGGGCATCCCGCCCCAGGGCCCGCAAACTCGATTGGAACAACGCTGGGTCGACGAAACCGCATGAAACACACACCTCCTCCACGCCAGGCCATTGCCCTCAAGTACGACGGCCAGCAAGCCCCGACCCTGACCGCCAAGGGCGACGATGAACTGGCCGAAGCCATCCTGAAGATCGCCCGGGACTATGAAGTGCCGATCTATGAGAATGCCGAGCTGGTGAAGCTGTTGGCGCGCCTGGAGTTGGGCGAGAGCATTCCACCGGAGCTGTACCGGACCATCGCCGAAATCATCGCCTTCGCCTGGAACCTCAAGGGCAAGTTTCCGGCCGGGCATGATCCGCATCAGGTGGCACTGGAGAAAGACATCACCGAGCGCGGTGACGATTATTGAAGAGAAGCTGCGGCAAGCGCTAAGTTGCAAGCTTCCCTCGGGAAGCTTGCGACTTGTGGCTAGCCCTTGTGCAGCTTGCTGACCAGCTCCGCCTCGGCCTGGGTCAGGCCGCAGGACTGGGTCAGCTCGTCGACACTGGCGCCCATGCCCACCAGGCGCGCGGCTTGGGCGAAGGACAGGCTGGAGGGGTCACGCTGCTCCAGTTGGGCCAGTTTGTCCGGCAACGGCGCCACCACCGCTCGCAGCTCATGCAGATCCTCGCCCATGCGCACCGTACCGCTCTGGTAATGATCGACGCGCTTGGCCAGCTCCTTGATCCGCTGGTCGCGCACGGCATCGCCTTCGGCCTGCTGGGCGGCGATCTGCCGCTGATTGCGGGTGTACGACAGGAATAGCGCCACAGTGGCGACCCAAAGGATCGCCAGGACAATCACCGCTACCTCGAGGATCAATCAGATACTCTCCAGTTCCGACCATTCCTCTTCGCTCATCATCTTGTCCAGTTCAACCAGAATCAGCAGTTCGCCGTTCTTGTTGCAGACACCCTGAATGAACTTGGCCGACTCTTCGTTACCGACATTCGGCGCGGTCTCGACTTCCGACTGACGCAGGTAAACCACTTCCGCCACGCTGTCGACCATGATCCCGACCACTTGCTTGTCGGCTTCGATGATGACGATCCGGGTGTTGTCGTTGACTTCGGTCGGCACCAGGCCGAAACGCTGACGGGTGTCGATCACGGTGACCACATTGCCCCGCAGGTTGATGATCCCCAGCACATAGCTGGGAGCACCCGGTACCGGAGCGATCTCGGTGTAGCGCAGGACTTCCTGGACGCGCATCACGTTGATGCCGTAGGACTCGTTATCCAGCTTGAAGGTGACCCATTGCAGGATCGGATCTTCGGAACCCTGTGCAGACGACGACTTATTCATACCCTGACCCCTCAAAAAACCGTTGAAAACGGCGTGTGTTCTGTGTGGCCACGTCCGACGGACATAGCCTGTTGTTGGTTTACTTCGGCTTGTGGGCCGCTTGACTGATAGCCATCTGCTTGGCGCCGCCGGTGGCAATCAACTCGGCCAGTTCAGCAACGTCAAGCAAGGCGCACATATGCTCAATCACCGTGCCGGCCAGCCACGGACGCTGGCCACGATGACTGCGCCACTTGATTTCGTTGGGGTCCAGGCGCAGAGAGCGACTGACCTGATGCACTGCCAGCCCCCACTCGTAGCCCTGGACCGAGATCACATACTGCAAGCCCTGGCGAAAATCATCACGGTAGCGATCCGGCATGACCCAGCGAGCGGTATCCAGGACTTTCAGATTACCGGCCTGGCTCGGCAGGATGCCGAGGAACCATTCCGGCTGGCCGAACAGCGGTGTCAGCTCCTGCCCTGCCAGGGAATAGATCGACCCCAGGCACACCAACGGCACTGCCAGGGTCAGGCCGGCGACATCGAACAACAGGCACTCGAAAGGTTCGGCCGCCCAGCTGGGACGGTCGCTACCGGAAACCGGAGGCGGTGTATTGTTCGGCGGCAGATGAACTTCCACCAGTGGCGGCACCAGGGCCTGGAGCATCGGCACCACCGGCGAGATCGAGCTCGGCAAGGGTTCCGGCGCCTCCATTACCGCAGGTGCAGGTGCAGGTGCAGCATCCCGGACAGCAGGTGCCGCCTGGTGCTGGGCCTGTGCGTCCCGCGCCTGCTCTTCCAACACTGCAGCCTGGAACTCATCCAGCACTTCGCTGGAAGCCTGGGACATTAGCGGCGGGACCGGCGGAGCAACCTGGACCGGAGGCTCCGGTAGCTGTTCCTCTTCGGTAGCATCCTGCAGCAAAGCGTCCAGGTACGATTGCAGCGCCAGCTGAGGCCGGCTCTTGATATCCAGAGGACGGTTCATGAGGATGCCCACGCCAAAACCCCGATACAGTGATCTGTAGGGGTTATCGGCCGAGCAGTCGAGTGACTTGAATAGCGCTTCACGTCAAGCCACCTGCGCCACGAGTTGTTGGGCCAGCAGATGCTTGAGCAAGGCCTTGTAGGCCAGTACACCGCGGCTCTTGCCATCGAACTGAGATGGGGTGACCCCTGCCCGGCTGGCATCCCGCAAGCGGGTATCCACCGGGATATAGCCCTGCCAGATTTCGTCGGGAAACTTGTCCCGCAGGATCCGCAGAGTGCCCAGGGAAGCCTGGGTCCGGCGGTCGAACAGGGTCGGCACAATGGTGAACGGCAGCGGTTGCTTGCGCGAGCGATTGACCATCGCCAGGGTGTTGACCATGCGCTCCAGCCCCTTGACCGCCAAGTGCTCGGTCTGCACCGGGATCACCAACTGCTGGCTAGCCGCCAGGGCATTGACCATCAACACACCGAGCAGCGGTGGGCTGTCGATCACCGCGTAATCGAAGTCCTGCCACAGCTGTGCCAGGCTCTTGGCGATCACCAGGCCCAAACCACTCTGCCCCGGTGACTGACGCTCAAGGGTGGCCAGGGCGGTGCTCGACGGCAACAGTGAAATGCGCTCATGGCTGGTGCCCAGCAACAACTGGCCCGGCAGGTCCTGGGGCACATTGCCCTTGTGCAGGAACAGGTCGTAGCTGCTGTGCTCCAGGCTGTCCGGGTCATAGCCGAAGTAGCTGGTCATGGAACCGTGGGGGTCGAGATCGACCACGACCACGCGCTTGCCCGCCTCGGCCAGCAAACCGGCTAAAGCGATGGAACTGGTGGTTTTACCGACACCACCCTTTTGATTGGCAACTGCCCAGACTCTCATTCGGTTTGTTCCTCCCGCCCGGCCACAGCGGGGCGAGACATAGCGCTAAGTTATAAAGCAGGTGACGGAGAATTGACGGCGCTTCCCTGTACCGGCGTTTTCACTGGGGTTGGTGCAGTTTGTGTGCCAGCACGCTTGAGTGCCGCATCCGGTGTCGCGTTGGCGGTTCCGGTACCGGTCAGGCTGCGACGCACATCCAGGTTGCGCGATACCACCAGCACCACCCGGCGATTGCGTGCCCGGCCTTCGACGGTGGCATTGTTGGCCACCGGCTGGAACTCGCCATACCCCACCGAAGCCATTCGCGCGGGGTTCACCCCCTGCATCGCCAGCATCCGCACGATGCTCGCCGAGCGGGCCGAAGACAACTCCCAGTTGGTCGGGTACTGCGCGGTCTGGATCGGCAGGTTGTCGGTGAAGCCTTCGACATGAATCGGGTTGTCGAAGGGTTTGAGGATCTTCGCCACCTTGTCGATGATGGTGAACGCCTGATCGCTGGGCATGGCATCGCCGCTGCCGAACAACAGGCTGGAGTTGAGTTCGATCTCCACCCACAACTCATTGCCACGCACGGTCATCTGGTTGGAGCTGATCAGGTCGCCAAAAGCGGCGCTGATGTCGTCGGCGATGCTTTTCAGCGGGTCACTGCCACCGGAAATCCCGGCGTCGGTCTGTTCGCTGTCCTTGACCAGCGGCTTGGCCGGGGTCACGGTCTTGGGCCGCTCGTCACCGATGGGAATCGGCTTGAGACTGCGATCGGAGTCGGTGAAGACCCCGATCAAGGCTTCGGAAATCACCTTGTACTTGCCCTCGTTGATCGAGGAGATGGAGTACATGACCACGAAAAACGCGAACAGCAAGGTGATGAAGTCGGCGTAGGAAACCAACCAGCGTTCGTGGTTGACGTGTTCTTCTTGCTGGCGACGACGAGCCATAATCAGTCCATGAAGCCTTGCAGCTTCAACTCGATGGAGCGAGGGTTTTCGCCTTCGGCAATCGACAGAATGCCTTCGAGCAACATTTCCCGGTAACGGGACTGGCGCAAGGCAATGGCCTTGAGCTTGGCCGCGATCGGCAACAGCACCAGGTTGGCGCTGGCCACACCGTAGATGGTGGCGACGAAGGCCACGGCAATACCACTGCCCAACTGCGATGGATCAGCCAGGTTGCCCATCACGTGGATCAGGCCCATCACCGCACCGATGATGCCGATGGTCGGCGCATAGCCGCCCATGCTTTCGAAGACCTTGGCAGCCTCGATATCCCGGCTTTCCTGGGTGTAGAAGTCCACTTCAAGGATGCTGCGGATGGCTTCCGGCTCGGCACCATCGACCAACAGCTGCAAGCCTTTGCGCGAATAGGTGTCAGGCTCGGCGTCCGCCACACCTTCCAGGCCCAGCAGACCCTCCTTGCGCGCGGTCAGGCTCCAGTTGACCACCCGATCGATGCCCCCGGGCAGGTCCACCCGAGGCGGAAACAGAATCCACACCAGGATCTGCATGGCTCGCTTGAAGGCACTCAACGGCGACTGCAGCAAGGCCGCGCCGATGGTGCCGCCGAGCACGATCAGTGCCGCCGGGCCATTGGCCAGGGCCGACAGGTGACCCCCTTCCAGGTAGTTGCCGCCAATGATGGCGACAAACGCCATGATGATCCCGATTAGGCTGAGCACATCCATCAGAGACAGGCCTCGACCAGATGCCGGCCGATGTCGTCCAGGCTGTACACCGCGTCCGCCAGATTGGCTTTGACGATGGCCATGGGCATGCCATAGATCACGCAGCTGGCTTCATCCTGGGCCCAGACCGCGCTGCCGCCCTGCTTGAGCAGGCGGGCGCCTTCGCGACCGTCGGCGCCCATGCCGGTGAGGACCACCGCCAGAACTTTGTCGCTGTAGGACTTGGCCGCAGAACCGAAGGTGATGTCCACGCACGGCTTGTAGTTCAGACGCTCATCGCCAGGAAGAATCTTCACCGCGCCACGACCGTCGATCATCATCTGCTTGCCGCCCGGCGCCAGCAGCGCCAGGCCTGGACGCAGGATGTCGCCATCCTCCGCTTCCTTGACGCTGATCCGGCACAGCTTGTCCAAACGCTCGGCAAAGGCCTTGGTGAAGGCCGCGGGCATATGCTGAATCAGCACGATAGGTGCCGGGAAGTTGGCCGGCAGTTGGGTCAGGACCCGCTGCAGCGCCACCGGGCCACCGGTGGAAGTACCGATCGCCACCAGCTTGTAGGCCTTGCGCTTGGGCGCTGGCGATGCCGGGCCGGCAGCCGGTGCAGGAGCACGGACAGGAGCAGGCGCAGGCGCCGGACGACTGCCGCCAAAGCTCGACGGCGCCGGAGCCGGTGCAGCCGGTTGCGGCGCCGGGGCGCTGTAGCTGCTGAAACGGCGATTACTGCGCGAAATGCTGTGGACTTTCTCGCACAGCAGTTGCTTGACCTTCTCGGGATTGCGCGAGATGTCTTCGAAATTCTTCGGCAGGAAATCCACAGCCCCGGCATCCAGCGCATCGAGGGTCACTCGAGCGCCTTCGTGGGTCAGGGAAGAGAACATCAGGACCGGCGTCGGGCAGCGCTGCATGATATGCCGCACTGCGGTGATGCCATCCATCATCGGCATCTCGTAGTCCATGGTGATCACGTCCGGCTTGAGGGCCAGGGCCTGATCGATCGCCTCTTTACCATTGGTCGCCGTACCGACGACCTGGATATTCGAATCCGCTGAAAGAATTTCCGAGACGCGGCGGCGGAAAAAACCCGAATCGTCCACCACCAGGACTTTGACTGCCATAAACACTCCGTTAGGTGGGGCGAGGCCAACCGCCCCTCCCCGCCGAATCAAATACGCCGTGCGGCGTAACGCTTGAGCATGCTCGGAACATCGAGAATCAGAGCGATGCGGCCGTCACCGGTAATGGTGGCGCCGGACATGCCCGGGGTTCCCTGAAGCATTTTGCCCAAGGGCTTGATGACCACTTCTTCCTGGCCTACCAGTTGATCGACGACAAAACCGATCCGCTGGGTGCCCACCGAAAGGATCACTACGTGGCCTTCACGCTGCTCTTCATGAGCCGCGGAACTGACCAGCCAGCGCTTGAGGTAGAACAGGGGCAATGCCTTGTCACGCACGATCACCACTTCCTGGCCATCCACCACATTGGTGCGGGACAGGTCGAGGTGGAAGATTTCGTTGACGTTGACCAGCGGGAAGGCGAACGCCTGGTTGCCCAGCATCACCATCAGGGTCGGCATGATCGCCAGGGTCAACGGCACCTTGATGACGATCTTCGAACCCTGGCCCTTGGTCGAGTAGATGTTGATCGAGCCATTGAGCTGGGAAATCTTGGTCTTCACCACGTCCATGCCCACGCCACGGCCGGAGACGTCGGAGATCTCGGTCTTGGTGGAGAAGCCCGGGGCGAAGATCAGGTTGTAGCACTCGGTGTCGCTCAGGCGGTCGGCCGCGTCCTTGTCCATCACGCCGCGCTTGACGGCAATGGCTCGCAGAACGTTGGGGTCCATGCCCTTGCCGTCGTCGGAAATCGACAGGAGGATGTGGTCACCTTCCTGCTCCGCCGCCAGCACCACTTTGCCGCCACGGGCCTTGCCCGAGGCTTCGCGCTCTTCCGGCGACTCGATGCCATGGTCCACCGCGTTGCGCACCAAGTGCACCAGCGGATCGGCCAGGGCCTCGACCAGGTTCTTGTCGAGGTCGGTTTCTTCCCCCACCAGCTCCAGGTTGATCTCTTTCTTGAGCTGTCGGGCCAAGTCGCGAACCAGACGCGGGAAGCGCCCGAACACCTTCTTGATCGGCTGCATGCGGGTCTTCATCACCGCGGTCTGCAGGTCGGCGGTCACCACGTCCAGGTTCGACACGGCCTTGGACATGGCTTCGTCGCCGCTGTTGAGCCCCAGGCGCACCAGACGGTTACGCACCAGCACCAGCTCGCCCACCATGTTCATGATTTCGTCCAGGCGCGCAGTATCGACCCGCACCGTGGTTTCTGCTTCGCTGGCAGGCTTTTCCGCTGGTGGCGCCGCTGCGGCACGAGCCGGTGCCGGCGCTGCAGCCGCTGCCGGTTTGGCCGCCTCGGCCTTGGCTTCGGGCTTCTTCGCCACGGGCTTGGCGACGGCGGTGCTGGTTGCAGCAGCCGGTGCCGCAGCAACAGCCGCTGCCGGTTTGGCCGCACCCGGAGCCTCAGAGAACTTGCCCTTGCCGTGCAGCTCATCGAGCAGGGATTCGAATTCGTGATCGGTGATCAGGTCGCTGCCGGCTGCGGCGGCGCTTGGCGCCGGCGCGGCAGGCGCCGCGGCCACTGCTGACTCCAGTGCGTCCACGGCAAAGTTGCCCTTGCCATGCAACTGGTCCAGCAGGGCTTCGAATTCGTCATCGGTGATTTCGTCGCCAGCCGCGGCAGCACCAGCGGCAGCAGGAGGAGCTGCGGGAGCTACAGCATCGGGTGCGAACTGCCCCTTGCCATGCAGTTGGTCCAGCAGGGACTCAAACTCGGCATCGGTGATCTCGTCGCTGGCAGGCGCAGCCTCGGCCACCGGTGCGGCAGCAGGCGCAGCCTCTGCGTCGGCCTTGGCGGCATTCAGCGAGTCGAGCAAGAGTTCGAATTCGTTATCGGTGATATCCCCTGATGGGGCCTCAGCCTCGGGCTCAGGCTCGACAGCGACTTCGGCCACTTCTTCGACCGCCGGCGCTGCAGGTTCGGCACCGGCAGGCTCAGCGAGGCGCGCCAAGGCGGCCAGCAGCTCAGGTGTCGCGGCAGTGATTTCGGTGCGCTCACGGACCTGGCTGAACATGCCGTTCACCGCGTCCAGCGCCTCGAGCACCACGTCCATCAGCTCCGAATCGACCCGTCGCTCACCCTTGCGCAGGATGTCGAAGACGTTCTCGGCGATGTGGCAGCACTCCACCAGCTCATTGAGCTGGAGGAAGCCGGCGCCCCCTTTAACAGTGTGAAAACCGCGAAAAATTGCATTGAGCAAGTCCGCATCATCTGGCCGGCTTTCCAGCTCGACCAGTTGTTCAGACAGTTGCTCTAGAATCTCGCCGGCCTCAACCAGGAAATCCTGAAGGATCTCTTCATCGGCGCCGAAGCTCATTAATGGGTGCTCCTAGAATCCAAGGCTGGAAAGCAAATCGTCTACATCGTCCTGACCGGACATAACGTCTTCCCGTTTATCGGCATGAATCTGCGGACCTTCACCCTTGGCGAGATGTTTTTGCGGATCTTTTTCAGCGAGGATCGATTCACGGTCATGTTCGATGCCAGCGAAACGATCGACCTGACTGGCCATCAAGACGAGTTTGAGCAGATTGCTCTCGACTTCCGTGACCAACTGGGTCACACGCTTGATCACCTGACCGGTCAGGTCCTGGTAATCCTGCGCCAGCAGAATGTCGTTGAGGTGGCCCGAGACGGTGCGGGTTTCCTGCTCGCTACGCGTCAGGAAACTGTCGACCCGGCGTGCCAGTTCGCGAAACTCTTCAGCGCCGACCTCGCGCCGCATAAAGCGCCCCCAGTCTGCGCTCAAGGCCTGGGCTTCAGTGCTCAGGCCATTGACCAACGGAGTGCTGATCTCCACCAGATCCATGGTGCGGTTGGCGGCGGCTTCCGTGAGCCGGACCACATAGGACAGGCGCTCAGTGGCATCCGTGATCTGTGAAACTTCCTCGGCTTGCGGCATGTGCGGGTCAATCTGGAAATTGACGATCGCGCTATGCAGCTCGCGGGTGAGCTTGCCCACTTCCTGATACAGGCCGCGGTCACGGGTCTGATTGAGCTCATGGATCAATTGCACCGCTTCGCCAAACCTGCCCTTTTCAAGGCTTTCGACCAGTTCCAGCGCATGTTTTTTCAGGGTCGACTCAAAGTCGCCCAGTGAAGATTCGTTATGCTCCATAGCTCCCCCGTGGCGGAATGGCTACGTACATCAACCGATGCGTTCGAAGATCTTTTCGATCTTCTCTTTCAACGCCTGAGCCGTGAATGGTTTGACGACATAGCCGTTTACGCCGGCCTGGGCCGCTTCGATGATCTGCTCGCGCTTGGCTTCAGCAGTCACCATCAATACCGGCAGGTGCTTGAGTTTTTCATCGGCCCGCACGTGGCGCAGCAGGTCGATACCGGTCATGCCCGGCATGTTCCAGTCCGTTACCAGAAAGTCGATGCTCCCGCTGTTGAGTACCGGAATGGCAGTAGTGCCATCGTCGGCCTCGACCGTGTTGGTGAAACCCAGATCACGCAACAGGTTTTTTATGATCCGCCGCATCGTTGAAAAGTCATCAACGATGAGGATTTTCATGTTCTTGTCCAATTCGACCTCCAAGCAGTCTTAAACGCATCCAGCACCTGAACGCGCCATTCAATCAATTCGGCATAACACACAACGACTGCATGGAGCACATACTGCAAGACCGGTGCAGCGCTTGCTTCACCGGTCCTGATCGCAGTGTCCCCACACTGCCTGTCAGCGCGCTCGCCACTCCCCCAAACGCCCCCGCAAGCGGGCTGCGCACTGGCTGTGTAACTGGCTGACCCGCGACTCGCTGACCCCCAGGACCTCACCGATTTCCTTGAGGTTCAGCTCTTCGTCGTAGTACAGCGCCAACACCAGTCGCTCGCGCTCCGGCAAATTGGCAATCGCATCCGCCAACGCAGCCTGGAAGCGTTCATCCTCCAGGTCCCGTGACGGCTCGAGATGAGCACTGGCGCCATCCTCATGCAGCCCTTCATGTTCGCCGTCCTGTAACAGATCGTCGAAACTGAACAGGCGGCTGCCCAAGGTGTCGTTCAAAATCCCGTAATAATCGTCGAGACTCAATTGAAGTTCGGCCGCAACTTCGTGATCTTTAGCATCGCGACCGGTTTTAGCTTCAATTGCGCGAATGGCATCACTGACCATGCGCGTATTACGGTGCACCGAACGCGGTGCCCAATCGCCTTTGCGAACCTCGTCAAGCATCGCCCCTCGGATACGGATACCCGCGTAGGTTTCGAAACTCGCCCCCTTGCTCGCGTCGTACTTGGTCGACACTTCGAGCAAACCGATCATTCCGGCCTGAATCAGGTCTTCCACCTGAACACTGGCCGGCAACCGCGCCAGCAGGTGATAGGCAATACGCTTGACCAGTGGCGCATAGCGCTCAATCAATTCGTATTGGCTGTCACGTGCCGACTTCTTGTAGAGGTTGTAGCCGCTGGCAGTCATAGCACCGGTCCCGCTGTTTGATGCACTAGGCGCTCGACAAAAAACTCCAGATGCCCGCGTGGGTTCGCCGGCAACGGCCAGGTATCGACTTTTTGCGCGATGGCCTTGAACGCCAATGCACACTTCGAACGAGGAAAGGCTTCATAGACCGCACGCTGCTTTTGCACGGCCTTGCGTACGCTTTCGTCGTAGGGAACTGCGCCGACGTATTGTAAGGCCACGTCCAGGAAACGATCCGTGACCTTGGTCAATTTTGCAAACAGGTTGCGCCCTTCCTGAGGACTCTGGGCCATGTTGGCCAAGACCCGGAAACGGTTCATGCCGTAATCGCGGTTGAGCAACTTGATCAGCGCGTAGGCGTCGGTGATGGAGGTCGGTTCGTCGCAGACCACCAGCAACACTTCCTGGGCTGCGCGGACGAAACTGACTACCGAGTCACCAATGCCCGCAGCAGTGTCAATCACCAGCACATCGAGATTGTCGCCGATGTCGCTGAAGGCCTGGATCAGGCCCGCATGCTGGGCAGGACTCAGGTGCACCATGCTTTGGGTGCCCGAGGCGGCCGGAACGATGCGAATGCCGCCAGGCCCCTGGAGCAGCACGTCGCGCAGCTCACAGCGCCCTTCGATGACATCCGCCAGGGTGCGTTTGGGGGTCAGACCCAGTAGGACATCGACGTTGGCCAGTCCCAGATCGGCGTCCAGCAGCAAGACCCGCCGACCGAGCTCAGCCAGAGCCAGGGACAAGTTCACTGACACATTAGTCTTGCCGACGCCACCTTTGCCGCCGGTCACCGCAATCACCTGTACGGGATGCATGCTGCCCATGTTCTTTCTTTACCTTGTCTTACTTAGACGGGGCCACATAACTGGCTGCGCGTTCACCATTGGAACAATGCATGGCAGACCATCGATGTAGATACACTGCAATCTATTCATGTCTACCTCAGCCGACCCGCTTGGTCGGGCTGTGATAGAGGTCAGCGAACATGTCGGCCATGGCTTCTTCGCTGGGTTCTTCCTGCATCTGCACACTGACAGCACGACTCACCAACTGGTGGCGGCGAGGCAGATGCAAATCGTCGGGAATCCGTGGGCCATCGGTGAGATAGGCCACTGGCAATTCGTGACTGATGGCCAGGCTCAAGACCTCGCCAAGACTAGCTGTTTCATCCAGTTTCGTGAGGATGCAACCGGCCAGACCGCAGCGCTTGTAGCTGTGGTAGGCAGCCGTCAGCACCTGCTTCTGGCTGGTAGTGGCCAGCACCAGGTAATTCTTCGCCCGAATCCCACGACCGGCCAGGCTTTCCAGTTGCATGCGCAACGCCGGGTCGCTGGCTTGCAGGCCGGCGGTGTCGATCAACACCACGCGCTTGCGCAGCAGCGGGTCCAGGGCTTGAGCCAGGGACTGACCAGGATCGACATGGGTCACCGACACATTAAGGATGCGCCCCAGGGTCTTGAGCTGCTCCTGGGCGCCAATACGGAAGCTGTCCATGCTCACCAGAGCAATGTTCTGTGCGCCGTACTTGAGTACATAGCGCGCTGCCAGCTTGGCCAGGGTAGTGGTCTTGCCCATGCCGGCAGGGCCGACCATGGCAATCACGCCCCCCTCTTCGAGTGGCTCGACTTCCGGGGTCTGGATCATCCGCGCCAGGTGCGCCAGCAACATGCGCCAGGCCTGGCGGGGCTCGTCGATTTCGCTGATCAGTGCCAGCAGGTCGCGCGCCAGCGGGCCGGACAGGCCGATGCGCTGCAGGCGACGCCAGAGGTTGGCCTGCTCCGGGCGACTGCCCTGCAACTGGCTCCAGGCCAGGGAGCCCAACTGCACTTCCAGCAGCTCACGCAGACCGTTGAGTTCGAAACGCATGGAGTCCAAGGCCCGGTTATCGGGCGCCGGAGCAACAGGAGCCGGGGCCGGACGCGGACGCTCGGTCAGGGTCGGCTCGATCAGCGGCTCGGCGGCAGTCAACGGCAGACCGGCGAACAACTGGCGATTGGTGATCGAGGCACTGTCGCCCTCGCCCCGCAGGCTCAGTTCGGCCTGGGCGGTGACGATACGCGACTGGGTCTTGCGCAACTCGTCTTCAAGTTCCATGTTCGGAACCCGCGGCGACAAGGCTGACAACTTGTAATCCAGGGCAGCCGTCAACTCGACGCCCCCGGCAATCCGCCGGTTGCCGATGATGGCGGCTTCAGCGCCCAACTCATCACGAACCAGTTTCATGGCCTGACGCATATCGGCGGCGAAAAAACGCTTAACTTGCATAACCCACTACCTCAGCCGTTGGGCCCTACTGTCGCAACGATGGTCACTTGCTTGTTGTCGGGAATTTCCTGGTACGCCAGCACATGCAACCCGGGAACGGCGAGACGCCCGAACCGCGAGAGCATGGCGCGGACCGGACCCGCTACCAACAGAATCACCGGTTGACCTTGCATCTCTTGACGCTGCGCCGCTTCGATCAGCGAACGTTGCAGCTTTTCAGCCATGCTTGGCTCCAGCAGAACGCCTTCTTCCTGGCCTTGTCCTGCCTTCTGCAAACTGCTGAGCAAAATTTGTTCCAACCTTGGCTCCAAGGTAATCACAGGCAGCTCAGACTCAGTACCTACAATGCTTTGGACGATGGCGCGAGACAAGCCGACCCGAACCGCGGCAACCAAAGCGGCAGTATCTTGACTCTTGGCGGCATTGTTGGCGATCGCCTCGGCAATGCTGCGGATGTCCCGTACCGGCACCTGTTCGGCCAGCAGCGCCTGCAACACCTTGAGCAACTGCGACAACGACAGCACACCCGGCACCAACTCCTCCGCCAGCTTCGGCGAACTCTTGGCCAGCACTTGCAGCAGCTGCTGCACCTCCTCGTGACCAATCAGCTCGCTGGAGTGCTTGTACAGAATCTGGTTCAAGTGGGTGGCGACCACGGTACTGGCGTCCACCACGGTGTAGCCCAGGGACTGCGCCTGAGGCCGCTGGCTGATTTCGATCCACACCGCCTCCAGGCCAAAGGCCGGGTCACGGGCCGAGATACCGTTGAGGGTGCCGTAGACCTGCCCGGGGTTGATCGCCAGTTCGCGATCCGGATAGATCTCGGCCTCCGCCAGGATCACCCCCATCAGGGTCAGGCGATAGGCACTGGGGGCCAGGTCCAGGTTGTCACGGATATGCACAGTGGGCATAAGGAAGCCCAGGTCCTGGGACAGCTTCTTGCGCACACCCTTGATCCGCGCCAGCAGTTGCCCGCCCTGGTTGCGATCCACCAAAGGAATCAGGCGATAGCCAACTTCCAGGCCGATCATGTCGATCGGAGTCACATCGTCCCAACCCAGCTCCTTGGTCTCCATGGCCCGAGCCGGAGAAGGCAGCAAGTCTTGCTGACGCTGGACTTCTTCCTGAGCCTTGACCTTGACCAGGTTCTGCTTTCTCCAGAGCAGATAAGCCGCACCACCGGCCACTGCCGCCAGACTGAGGAAGGAGAAGTGCGGCATGCCCGGCACCAGCCCCATCACCGCCATCAGGCCCGCAGCCACTGCCAGCGCCTTGGGCGAAGCGAACATCTGCCGGTTGATCTGCTTGCCCATATCTTCGGAGCCCGAAGCACGAGTCACCATGATGGCGGCCGCGGTGGACAGCAGCAGCGATGGCAACTGCGCCACCAAACCGTCACCGATGGTCAGCAAGGCATAGACCTTGCCGGCGTCGGCAAAGGTCATGTTGTGCTGGAAGATACCGACCGCCATGCCGCCGATCAGGTTGATGAAGAGGATCAGCAGGCCGGCGATGGCGTCGCCGCGAACGAACTTGCTGGCACCGTCCATGGAGCCGTAGAACTCGGCCTCCTGGGCCACTTCCAGACGGCGCAGCTTGGCCTGATTCTGATCGATCAGGCCGGCGTTGAGGTCGGCGTCGATGGCCATCTGTTTGCCGGGCATGGCATCCAGGGTGAAGCGCGCGCTCACCTCGGAAATCCGCCCGGCCCCCTTGGTCACCACCACGAAGTTGATGATCATGAGGATCGCGAAGACCACGATACCCACGACATAGTTACCGCCGATCACCACCTCACCGAAGGCCTGGATCACCTTACCGGCGGCGGCATGGCCTTCCTGACCGTGGAGCATCACCACCCGGGTCGAGGCCACGTTGAGTGCCAACCGCAACAAGGTGGCTACCAGCAGAATGGTGGGGAACACCGCGAAATCCAGTGGTCGCAGGGCGTACACACAGACCAGCAGGACTACGATCGACAGGGCGATGTTGAAGGTGAAGAACACATCCAGCAGGAACGCCGGTACTGGCAGCATCATCATGGCCAGCATGACCAACAGCAGCACAGGTACACCCAGGTTGCCTCGACCGAGGTCAACCAGGTTACTGCGAGCCGTGTTGATTAACTGAGAGCGATCCACCGATTTACCCCGTTCCGTAAAGCAAACTTTTGACGCCTGAAGCGGCTCGGGGCTGCTACTGCAAGAAGCCTTCCAACTTTGCCAAAGCGGCGCAATCCCACCCTTGACCAGGAAGAACCGGGCTACCGGCGAACAAGATCGCGGGACCACCATTGCCGACTAGCGAAGCGCCCTGGGCCAGCTGCAAGAAACAAGGTTACAAGGCGAAATAATGGCAATTAGCCATTTTTCTGACGAAAGCAGGACGCACTCGTTGGCAAGCCAGGCCCTGCATACCTACAGCTACAGAGGCTCGATGGGGCCGCCCGAGGATTGCTTGCCGCCAGTGTCGCGCCGCAGATCTGCCGGAATCGGCAAGTCCTTGAGCGGATCCGGACGCTTGCCCTTGCCCGCGCGGTGCTGGCGGATCTGGTAGACGTAGGCCAGGACCTGCGCCACCGCCAGGTACAGGCCCGCAGGGATTTCTTCTTCAAGCTCAGTGGAGTAATAGATGGAACGCGCCAAAGCCGGCGACTCCAGCAGCATCACTTCATGGGCCACGGCAATCTCGCGGATTTTCAGGGCCAAGAAATCGCTGCCCTTGGCCAGCAACACCGGAGCCCCACCCTTCTCGGCGTCATACTTGAGGGCAACGGCGTAGTGAGTCGGGTTGGTGATCACCACGTCAGCCTCGGGGATTGCCGCCATCATCCGCCGCTGAGACATCTCGCGCTGGGTCTGGCGAATCCGCTGCTTGACCTCAGGACGACCTTCCTGGTCCTTGTGCTCGTCACGCACCTCCTGCTTGGTCATCAACAACTTCTTATGGGCCTGGTAAATCTGCACCGGCACATCCACCGCCGCGATCAGGATCAGCCCGCACGCCATCCACAACGTGCTCCAGCCCACCACCTGGACGCTGTGAATGATCGCCAGTTCAAGCGGTTCGTGGGCAATGCGCAGCAGATCATCAATGTCCGCCGACAGCACCGAAAGTGCCACGAACAGCACCAGGCCGAACTTGGCCAGGGCCTTGAGCAGCTCGATCAACGCATTGGTGGAAAACATCCGCTTAAGACCACTCGCCGGATTCATCCGACTGAACTTGGGCGCCAGACTCTTGCCCGCGAACAACCAGCCCCCGAGGGAAATCGGCCCGATGATGGCCGCCAGCAGCAAGGTCAGCAGCACCGGCTGCACCGCCAGGATGGCGATCTTGCCCGAGTGCAGCAGGTACTGCCCCATGGCTCCCGGGCTGAGCAGCACCTCCCGGGGCAAGGAGAAATTCAGACGCATGATTTCCAGCAGGTCCTGGGCTAGACCACCGCCATACACCAGCAGACCGCCCGCCCCTGCCAACATGACGGCCAGGGTATTGAGCTCCTTGGAACGGGCAATCTCACCCTTTTCCCGGGAGTCCTTCTTGCGTTTCTCCGTGGGGTCTTCTGTCTTGTCCTGACCGCTCTCGCTTTCTGCCATGGCTCAACGCGCCTTTGCCAGTTCGCGTAAAAACTGCAGGGCCTCGGAGGCCAGCGGTTGATACTGATTGAGAATGTCAGCCAGGCTGACCCAGACAATGCCCATGCCGAGCACCAGCGTCAGGGGAAAGCCGATGGAGAAGATATTCAATTGCGGGGCGGCTCGGGTCATCACGCCAAAGGCGATGTTGACCACCAGCAGCGCGGTGATCGCCGGCAGTACCAGCAACAGCGCAGCCCCCATGACCCAACCGAGCTTGCCCGCCAGCTCCCAGTAGTGGTTGACCATCAGGCCACCGCCCACTGGCAGGGTGGTGAAGCTTTCGGTAAGGACTTCAAAGACCACCAGATGGCCGTTCATGGCCAGGAACAGCAGGGTCACCAGCATGGTGAAAAACTGCCCGATCACCGCCACCGAGACGCCGTTGGTAGGGTCGACCATGGAAGCGAAGCCCATGCCCATCTGGATCGCCACGATCTGCCCGGCGACCACAAAGGACTGGAAGAACAGCTGCAGGGAAAACCCCAGCACCGCACCGATCAGAATCTGCTCGGCAATCAGCAGCAGGCCGCTGAGATCCAAGGCACGCACTTCGGGCATGGGCGGCAGGCCGGGGACTATGACCACGGTAATCGCCAGGGCGAAATACAAACGCACGCGACGCGGCACCAGAGTGGTTCCGAATATCGGCATCACCATCAGCAGCGAAGTGACCCGGAACAGCGGCAGCATGAAGCTCGCCACCCAGGTACTGATCTGAGTGTCGGTCAGCGCCAACAGGGACATCGGCTCAGCCGATCAGCTGAGGAATACTGCCGTACAACTGACGGATGTATTCCATGAAGGTTTGCACCAGCCAGGGACCGGCGACAATCAGGGTCACCAGCATCACCAGCAAGCGCGGCAGAAAGCTCAGGGTCTGTTCGTTGATCTGGGTGGCCGCCTGGAACATGGCCACCATCAAGCCCACCAGCAGGCTGGGCACCACCAGCACTGCCACCATCAGGGTGGTCAGCCAGAGGGCTTCGCGAAACAGGTCTACCGCGACTTCAGGAGTCATTGTCGAGCACCCGCAAACAAGGTTTTAAACACCGCCGAAACTGCCTGCCAAGGTGCCAATGATCAGGGCCCAGCCATCCACCAGGACAAACAGCATGATCTTGAACGGCAAGGAAATGATCAGCGGCGACAGCATCATCATGCCCATGGCCATCAGCACACTGGCCACCACCAGGTCGATGATCAGGAACGGGATAAAGATCATGAAGCCGATCTGGAAGGCTGTCTTGAGCTCCGAGGTGACGAACGCCGGCACCAGGATGGTCAGCGGTGCCTGGTCGGGGCTGGCAATGTCGGTGCGCTTGGACAGGCGCATGAACAACTCCAGGTCACTGCTGCGAGTCTGCGCCAGCATAAAGTCCTTGATCGGCACCTGGGCCTTGGCCACCGCCTCCTGGGACGTGAGTTTTTCCGCCAGGTAAGGCTGCAAGGCATCCTGGTTCACCCGGTCGAACACCGGAGCCATGATGAACATGGTGAGGAACAGCGCCATGCCGGTGAGGATCTGGTTGGACGGCGTCTGCTGCAGACCCAGGGCCTGACGCAGGATCGAGAAAACGATGATGATCCGGGTGAAGCTGGTCATCAGCATGACGAACGCCGGGATGAAACTCAGCGCGGTCATGATCAGCAGGATCTGCAGGCTGACCGAGTATTCCTGCTGACCGTCGGCATTGGTGCCCAGGGTAATCGCCGGGATCGACAACGGGTCGGCCGCCAGCGCCAGCGGCGCCACCAGCATCAGTGCCAACGTCAAGATGATGCGCAACGGCATTACTTCTTATCCTTATGATCCTTGCCCAACAGCTCCATCAGGCGCTGGGCAAACTCGGGCGTCGCCTGCTCGGCACTGGGCACCTGCACCGGTTCTTTGAGTACATGCAGCGGGGTGATGGTGCCCGGGGTCAGGCCCAGCAGAATCTGCTCGCTGCCCACTTGCACCAGCACCAGGCGATCGCGCGGCCCCAGGGCCCGGGAGCCGATCAACTCGATCACCTGCCCCTTCCCGGCGGGACCGGCCTGCTGCACCCGGCGCAGCAGCCAGGCGAGGAAGAAAATCAGCCCGATCACCAGCAGCAGGCCCAGCACCAGCTGGGTCAACTGCCCACTGACGCTGCCCACTGCCGGGGCTGCAGCCGCAGCTGTCGCCGCCGACTCTGCAGCCAGGGCGCCCAGGGGCAAACCGAGCACGACCACGCCAAGCAGCTTGTTCACTTAGCGCAGCTTCTTGATGCGTTCGCTGGGGCTGATCACGTCAGTCAGGCGAATACCGAACTTCTCGTTGACCACCACCACCTCGCCATGGGCGATCAGGGTGCCGTTGACCAGCACATCCAGCGGCTCGCCCGCCAGGCGATCAAGCTCGATCACCGACCCCTGGTTGAGCTGCAGCAGGTTGCGGATGTTGATGTCGGTGCTGCCCACTTCCATGGAGATCGATACCGGGATATCAAGAATCACGTCCAGGTTGGGACCGTCTAGCGTGACCGGCTCATGGCTCTTGGGCATGCTGCCGAACTCTTCCATCTGCAAACGCCCGGAGCCGGATGCGGCGCCTGCATCGGCGGCCAGCAAGGCGTCGATATCGGCCTGGCCGGCATCACCGGTTTCTTCCAGTGCAGCAGCCCATTCATCGGCCAGTGCCTGGTCGTCCTGGGAGTTAATTTCGTCAGCCATCTTGGGTCCTCGACGGGCAAAAATTCATTGAACAGCAAACAGGTTGGAGCGCCGCTCAACGGCGCTCGATCGGCTCGATCACTTGCAGCGCCAGGTTGCCCTTGTGGGAACCCAGCTTGACCTTGAACGACGGTACGCCGTTGGCACGCATGATCATGTCTTCCGGCAGTTCCACCGGGATCACATCGCCCGGCTGCATGTGCAGGATGTCCCGCAGGCGCAACTGACGACGGGCCACGGTGGCGCTCAGCGGCACTGCCACATCCAGCACGTCCTCGCGCAGGGCCTTGCTCCAGCGCTCGTCCTGGTCATCCAGGTCAGACTGGAAGCCGGCGTCGAGCATTTCGCGGATCGGCTCGATCATCGAGTACGGCATGGTCACGTGCAGGTCGCCGCCACCGCCATCGAGTTCGATGTGGAAGGTCGACACCACGATGGCTTCGCTGGGGCCGACGATGTTGGCCATGGCCGGGTTCACTTCCGAGTTTATGTACTCGAAGTTGACCGGCATGATCGCCTGCCAGGCTTCCTTCAGATCGACGAAGGCCTGCTCCAGCACCATGCGCACCACCCGCAGCTCGGTAGGCGTGAATTCACGCCCTTCGATCTTCGCGTGGCGGCCGTCGCCGCCGAAGAAGTTGTCCACCAGCTTGAACACCAGCTTGGCGTCGAGAATGAACAGCGCCGTGCCACGCAGCGGCTTGATCTTCACCAGGTTGAGGCTGGTGGGCACATACAGCGAGTGCACGTACTCACCAAACTTCATGACCTGCACGCCACCTACCGCCACATCGGCGGAACGACGCAGCATGTTGAACATGCTGATCCTTGTATAGCGGGCGAAACGCTCGTTGATCATTTCCAGGGTCGGCATGCGTCCGCGGACGATGCGATCCTGGCTGGTCAGGTCGTAGCTTTTGACACTGCCGGGTTCGGCAGCATGTTCGGTCTGTACCAGACCGTCATCGACGCCATGGAGCAGCGCATCGATCTCATCCTGGGACAGCAGGTCCTGCACGGCCATGTCGTGTTCCTACTGCAGTACGAAGTTAGTAAAGAGCAACTGCTCGACCACTACTTTGCCCACCTCTTTCTGCGCCACTTCCTGGACGCTGGCAGTGGCCTTCTGGCGGAGCATTTCCTGGCCAACCGGAGTCGCCAGGGTGTCGAAACTCTGTCCAGAGAACAGCATCACCAGGTTGTTGCGGATCACCGGCATGTGCACTTTCAGCGCATCCAGGTCGGCCTGGTTGCGCGCCAGCAGGGTAATGCTCACCTGCATGTAGCGCTGACGACCGTTCTGCGTGAAGTTGACGACGAAGGCCGGGGCCATGGGCTCGTAGATCGCTGCCGGCTTGACGTTGCTGGCGGCTTCCGCAACCGGCGCAGGCTTGCTCTGAGCACTGTGCATGAAGTACCAG
Organism: Pseudomonas protegens; assembly: GCF_003363755.1. Lineage (GTDB taxonomy): Bacteria > Pseudomonadota > Gammaproteobacteria > Pseudomonadales > Pseudomonadaceae > Aquipseudomonas > Aquipseudomonas danubii. Next base: position 5,367,303 of record NZ_CP031396.1, on the reverse strand, counting down.
GTGGCGCCGACCGACAAGCCGATGGCCAGCAACAACGCCAGAACAATCAAGAGGATAAGCTTGAGTTTGCTTTTCCCTGCGGTGGGTTTTTCTGCTGCTTCGCTCTTCGCCATGCCAATAATCCGTCACTATTCGGGGGTTCACAGTCGCACGGCAAGGCAAGAGCAAGTGTTATGCCAGATTTGTCCGAAATGGGGGGATAAGCAGCGGGGAAGGAGAAGCAAGGGGCATGGCGAGCTCTCTCGGCCACGCCCCCTCTGTCACTCAATCAGGCGTAATAGTCCACAGCGCTGGTGCCAATCACGGTCTGCACCGGGGCAGCCACTTCAGCCACGCCATGGGGCAACTCTTCGTCGCCACCGTCCAGGCGCGTGCCACTGGTGCTGGAACCACTCCTGCGGTTCTGCTCCTGTTGCGCCTGTTCCTGACCTTGCCAGCCGCGAGACTGGTCGGAAACGTTGACGTCCACCTGCCCCAACCCCTGCTGGTTGAACATGTCTCGCATACGGTGCATCTGCCCTTCCAGGGCTTCACGGACACCGGCATGAGCACTCATGAAGGTCACCTGGGTCTGCTGATCAGGAATCATGTGTACGCGAATATCAAGGCGTCCCAGCTCCGCAGGTTGCAACTGAATGTCCGCCGACCTGAGGTTGGCGCTGGACAGGTACATCACTCGATTGACCACTTCATCGGTCCAACCGCTCTGGTGCATGGCCAGCGGCTGGTTGACCGGCACCGCATTGGCGGTCTTCGGCGTCGCGGCCTGAGTCAGGGCCGCCAGACGATTGGCGAAATCATCCACCCGGGTATCGCTGGAAGCCCCCTTGAGGTCTTTCAGGCCGTCGGCAATCAGGCCAGTGAAGGCCTTTTCGCCGCCCTGCTCGGTACTGTTCTTGCTGGTGTGCTGCTCAAGCATGCCGGCCATGCCATTGGCGAAGTTCTGCACCGACGTCAACTGACCGTCGGCATCGGCATTCGCGGGTGCAGCCTTGGGCTGAGACTGACTGGAAGCCGATACATGCCCGCCTTGCTCCATGGCCAGACGCAGCGCTGGCAAGGCATCCAGCGGATCAGCCTCAGGATCGAAGGCCTCCTTGGGCGGCTCCGCCACAGGCGCCACCGTCGGCACTACCGCTGCCACCACTCCAGCGGGCGGCGCCACGGGCACTTCCACCTGAGGTTGCGCAGCCACTACCGGCGGCGGCACTTCGGCGACCTGAGGTTGCGGCTGGATCGTCGGCAACAGACTCGGGTCCACCGGCGCCGGATCCACCGAGGCGTCGGCCTGCGTGGTATCGGCCGGCTTGCTGTCATCACTGGCGGCAGTGGCGGGCTTGCTGTCGCTGCTCACCGGCTTATCGGCAGGCAAGGTTTTGCCGCTATCGGCAACCGCTGGCTGCGGCGCGGCAGACTGATCGCTGGCAACATCCTTCTTCGGACTGTTGTCGACGCTCTTGTCCCGTACGGGCTTGGGCGAGTTGTCGGCGAGGGCCGGCGACTTGTTCTGCGGCTTGCTCTGAGACTCCTTGGCATAGAGCTGCGCGAAGCTGGACGCCTTGTCCCCAGGCTCGGCAACGCTTGCCAGAGGGCTGGCAGGGGCCGCTTGAGTCTTGGACTTAGCGTTGGCCTGAGCTGTGGCCTGAAGAAGCGAATTAGGGGTAACAGCCATGGGACAGTCTCCGCTGCACGGGGATCAAAGGTACAGTTCAGAGACTTGACTGCAAAGGTCGAGCCAGCTTTATCAACCCGCTGACAAAAGGTCGTTTCTCAGCAGTGGAAGCGCTGCAATTCCTGCTCGCACAAGCGCCGGACAATGGCGAACTCGCCATCGATCTCCCCCACCAGCTGGCGAATGCCATCAACGGCCGACTGTCCGGCCCGCACCTCAAGCTCATGACAGAGCTCAGCCAGGCGGATCGCCCCCATATTGCTGCTACTGCCCTTGAGACTATGGGCGGTCGCCACTAGCTGCAGAGCATCCTCGGACTTGCGCAACAGCCGCACTCGTTCCTCGGAGTCGCAGACGAAAGTGTCCAGCAGGACGGGGTATTCATCCTCCATGACCTCCTGCAATGCGTTGAGCACCGTGTGGTCCAGATGTATCTCAGCCACTTGTTCACTCCTTGATCAAGAACCCCAGGATTATGCCAGAGCCTCCCAGGAAAACTCCACGCAGACACTGCGCCCATCGTCCGCCCACTCCGCCTGGCGACTCATCTGTCGGATCAGGCTGACACCGCGCCCCGACAAGCGCCCGGTATCGTTGGGCCGAGCCAGGATCGCCGCGACATCGAAGCCCTCGCCACTGTCTTCGACCCGCACTATCAGGCGCCCTCCCGCCTCCAGAGGCTGCACCTGCAAATGCACCCGCACAAAGCCATCCTCTAGCTCCGCCAGCCTCACGGATCGCTCGCGGTAATAGCGACTGAAGCCCTCGGCATCCCGTTTAAGCCGGGAGTCGAGCTTGAGCACACCGTGCTCCAAGGCATTGGAATAGAGTTCGGCCAGCACGCTGTACAGAGCCCCGCTCTGGGAGCGCAGGCCGTGCACCTCCAGCAACAACTGCAACAGATACGGCAAAGGATTGAAGCGCTTGAGGGTAGCGGCGCGGAACTCGAAGCTCACCGACCAATCCAGCGGACAGGACTGGCCGCTGTCGGAGTACACCGGGGCCGGCGGCGCCAGCCTGGGAAATTCTGGCAAGCCGACTTCGACCATGCTCACATCGTCCCGGGCACTGCCACCAAAGTCCTCCAGGGCCTGCTGAATCTCCTCGAACAGTCGCTCCTGCTCGCGGTTGGCGGCAAACACCCGGTGCAACCGCTCCACACCAAACAACTCATCGGCGGTGTTGCAGGTGTCGATCACCCCATCGGACAGCAGGAATACCCGATCCCCCGGCGCCATGGGGAACACTTCAGTGCGATCTTCGAAAGCCTCGGCACTCAGCACCCCGAGGGGCAGATGTCGCGCCACCAGGGGCGTACGCGCACTGCCGGCATGACGATACAGATACCCCTCGGGCATGCCGCCATTCCACACCTCCACTGACCGTCGCTGGGTACTCAGGCACAGCAGGGTCGCACAACAGAACATATCCACCGGCAGAATGCGCTTGAGCTTGGCATTCATCTCCCGCAGGGTTTCCGGCAGCCCGTAACCCTTGGCGGTCATGCCATAAAACACCTCGGCCAGGGGCATGGCCCCCACCGCCGCTGGCAATCCATGACCGGTGAAGTCCCCCAACAGCACATGCATGTCACCCGCCGGGGTGTAGGCCGCCAGCAGCAAATCGCCATTGAACAGCGCGTAAGGCGACTGCAGGTAGCGGATGTTCGGCGCATCCAGGCAACCGGAGTGGGCGACCTTGTCGAACACCGCCTTGGCCACCCGTTGCTCGTTGAGCAAGTAATCGTGGTGACGAGTGATCTGGTCCCGCTGCGCCAGCACGGTTTCCTGCAGGCGCCGCAAACGGTCCATGGCGTTGATCTTGGCCCCCAGAATCACCGGGTTATAGGGCTTGGCCAGAAAGTCGTCGCCACCTGCCTCCAGACAGCGAGCCAGCGCCTCCCCTTCACTCAGGGAGGTGAGGAAGATGATCGGCACCAGGGTCTCGCCCGCCAGGGTCTTGATCCGTCGCGCCGCCTCAAAGCCGTCCATCACCGGCATCATCGCGTCCATCAGCACTATGTGCGGACGCTGCTGCTCGAACAACGCCAGGGCCTCGGCCCCATTACTGGCCGCCAGCACCTGGTGCCCCTGGCGCCGGATAATGCCAGACAGCAGCAAGCGGTCCGCCGCGCCATCTTCGGCGATCAGCACACACAGGGGCTCGGTCATCGAGCGCATACCGCTCAACTGATGTCGAAAAGCTTGTCGAAATTGGAGATGGCAAGGATCTTGCGCACATCCGAGTTGCTGTTGATCACCCGGACATCGGCATTGTCGCCACCGGCATGATCACGCAACAGCAACAGCATGCCCAGGGCCGAGCTGTCGAGGTAGGTGGCTTCCTTGAGGTCCACCACAATGGACTCCGGCGTCCGGTTCAGGCGCTCATAGGATTCACGAAACTCCTGGTGGCGCCCGAAATCGAAGCGCCCCCTGATGGAAATCGTGAGTTTTTGTCCGTCCGGGGATATTTCTGTAACGACCGACATGTGACTGCTTCCTTGTCATTGACGACGTTTAAAAGGTTTAGCACCCACTGACCCGGCGAACAACCTGCGGACGAAAAATGAGCGCTCTCAATAAGGGTTCTGACGGGGCAGACGCTGGGAAAGTTCATCCAGCAGCTTCTGTTCGCGCTTGTCCTCAAGCGCTCGAGCCTCATCAATGTAACGCTGCACCAGCTTGCGCAGCCCTTCCACCCGGGCATAAGCCTGCTGCCAGGCCTCGCGCGCGCGATCGAGGTTGTTTTGATGCCAGGCAAGGCTTTGCCGCTGCTGGGCCACGGCGGTATCCAGCTGACTGAGAAAATACTGGTAGTTCATCAACCAGTGACCACTGACGCCGAGCTTGCCGCGCTCGACCCACTGCTCCTGGTAGTCGCCACGAAAACGCTCCAGGTCCCCGAGCTTGCTCTGGGCCACACGCACCTGGCCGTGAAAGTACTCCAGACGCTGGGCAGCGGTACGCTCGGCGTTTTCCGCCATGTCCACCACCGGCGCCAGACGCGCCGCACGGCTGTCGGCCATGGCCGGTTAGCCCCCCGTCGCTGGAGCGAAAAGCATTTCCAGGTGGGTCTGGCTATGACCCAGGCTGACGTTGTCGTTAAGGCCCTGGCGCAGGTAGGCAACCATCGCCGGCTGCAGGGAGATTGCGGTGTCGGTATCGCGATCGCCACCGGCGACGTAAGCGCCAACGCTGATCAAGTCCCGAGCCTGCTGATAACGCGACCACAACTGCTTGAAGTATTGCGCCCGAGCCATGTTGTCGGGGCTGATCACCGCCGGCATGACCCGGCTGATGGAGGCCTCGATATCGATGGCGGGATAATGCCCTTCTTCGGCCAGGCGCCGGGACAGCACGATATGCCCGTCGAGCACGCCCCGAGCCGAGTCGGCGATCGGGTCCTGCTGATCGTCACCCTCGGACAGCACGGTATAGAACGCGGTAATCGAGCCACCACCGGCCTCGGCATTACCGGCCCGCTCCACCAGCTTGGGCAGCTTGGCGAACACCGAAGGCGGGTAACCCTTGGTGGCCGGCGGCTCGCCAATGGCCAGAGCGATCTCCCGCTGGGCTTGGGCGAAACGGGTCAGGGAATCCATCAGCAACAGGACGTTCTTGCCCTTGTCGCGAAAATACTCGGCGATCCGCGTGCAGTACATCGCCGCCCGCAAACGCATCAACGGCGCATCGTCCGCTGGCGAAGCCACCACCACTGAACGCTTGAGCCCCTCTTCACCGAGAATGTGCTCGATGAACTCCTTGACCTCACGACCCCGCTCGCCGATCAGCCCGACCACGATGATGTCGGCCTCGGTGAAGCGAGTCATCATGCCCAGCAGCACACTCTTGCCCACGCCGGTACCGGCGAACAGACCGAGGCGCTGGCCGCGACCTACCGTCAATAAACCGTTGATGCTGCGAATGCCCACATCCAGCGGCTGGCTGATGGGGTCGCGCTTGAGGGGGTTGATGGTAGGACCGTCCATCGGCACCCAGTCCTCGGCACGCATGCCGCCCTTGCCATCCAGAGCGCGTCCGGCGCCATCCAGCACACGCCCGAGCATGGCCATGCCCATGGGCAGGCGCCCGGTATCAGCCAGAGGGACAACCCGAGCACCAGGAGCGATCCCGGCCACGCTGCCCACCGGCATCAGGAACACCTTGCTCCCGGAAAAGCCCATGACTTCCGCCTCGACCTGAACCGGGTGATAGCTGTCATCGTTGATCACCAGGCAACGGGTGCCCATGGCGGCGCGCAGGCCCTCGGCTTCAAGAGTAAGGCCGACCATGCGCAGCAGGCGGCCTTCAAGAATCGGCTGACCTGGTAGCTTGACGGCCTCAGCGTAACCTTCCAGGCGCTTGCCGAAACTGGTGCGTTCAAGGCGCATCGGGGTGCTCCGCAGGCTCGGCCTGCTCTGGAACGCTGGACTCTGCAGCGTCGACATCCGGCGCCGACGGAGTCCTTGGGCCGAGGTCCAGGCTCAGGTCCGCAGCCGCCGGGTGCAGCGACTGCTCATGCAACTGATCGGACAGTTGATCCAAGGCCTGGGTGATCCGGGTTTCGATGCTGGCGTCGATGCGACTGTGCTCGGTCTCGACTCGGCAACCTCCGGGCAGCAGCGCCTCGTCCTCGACGATGCGCCAGCTTTCCTCGTGCCGCTCGCGCAGGCTCTTGACCTGCTCGAAGTCCTGCGGATTGACATAAAGACGTACATTGCCAACCCCCAGCGGCAATAGCTTGAGGGCCTCGCGCATGACGTGTTCGATCTGACTGGAATCCATTACCAGCTCACGCTGGATCACCTGCCGGGTGACGTGCTTGACCAGATCCACCAGGGTTTGTTCGATCTGCGTATCTTGCTCGGCGATGGGCTCGAACAAATTGACCATCAACTGTTCGAGCGCCTGCAACTTGGCGACCAGGGCGACTTCAGCCTCCTGGCGAACCTTGAGCGTGGTGCTGTGGAAGCCTTCCTTCTCGCCGGTGGCGAAACCTTCGTTATAGGCTTCCTGGCGAATGCTCTCGAGCTCTTCCAGGGTCAGTGGCTGGACTTCTTCCAGCGGCACTTCCTCGATTTCTTCCGGCACCTCTTCAGGCTCCGGCTCAGGCTCGGGCGGCTCGGGATCGAAACTGGGCAGTGCCCAGACGTCAAAACCCTCGACGTCCCGGGCACGAATCAGTTCGCTTTGGGACTCATCACTGCTGGACGACATAAAGCGACCTTAGATCATTTCTTCGCCGCCCTTCCCACCGAGAACAATCTCTCCGGCTTCGGCCATACGGCGGGCAATAGTGAGGATTTCCTTCTGCGCAGTTTCCACGTCGCTGACGCGAACCGGGCCCTTGGCTTCCAGGTCGTCGCGCAGCAGCTCCGCCGCACGCTTGGACATGTTCTTGAAGATCTTTTCCTTGACCCCTTCGTCCGACCCCTTGAGGGCCAGAACCAGGACATCGGAAGACACTTCGCGCAACAGGGCCTGGATACCGCGGTCATCGACATCGGCCAGGTTGTTGAACACGAACATCAGGTCTTCGATCTGGCCAGACAGGTCTTCGTCGACTTCGCGGATCGAGTCCATGAGCTGGCCTTCAATCGAGCTGTCGAGGAAGTTCATGATGTCGGCTGCGCGCTTGATACCGCCCAAGGTGGTACGGGACGCGTTGGAGTTGCCGGAGAATTGCTTCTCGAGAATCTGGTTCAGCTCTTTCAGGGCCGCTGGTTGCACAGTATTGAGCGAGGAAACCCGCAGAATGATGTCCAGGCGCGCCTTGTGGTCGAAGTTGCCCAGCACTTCACCGGCCTGATCCGGATCGAGGTAAGCCACCACGATGGCCTGGATCTGCGGGTGCTCGTAACGGATCACGTCGGCCACGGCCCGTGGCTCCATCCACTTCAGGCTGTCCAGGCCACTGGTGTTGCCACCCAGGAGGATACGGTCGATCAGGCCGTTGGCCTTGTCTTCGCCCAGGGCCTGGGTCAGCATTTTGCGCACGTAGTCATCGGAACCGACGCCGAGACTGGTTTGATCGCCGACAATGTCGACGAACTCGCTCATCACCTGCTCGACCTGCTCACGGTGCACGTTGCCCATTTGCGCCATGGCCACACCCACACGCTGAACCTCTTTGGGCCCCATGTGGCGCAGCACTTGCGCGGCATCGGTGGAACCCAGGGACAGCAGCAGAATCGCGGCTTTGTCGACCCGGGTCAGTTTGGCGGTAGCGGCTCGGTTATCACTCATCTGCATTAATCCACTCTTTCACGACCTGAGCCACACGACCCGGGTCTTCAGCCACCAGACTCTTGATTGCGTTCAACTGAGCGTCATAACCCTCGCTCGGGCTCGGCAGCAGAATGCTTTGCGGACCGCCCAGGCTGACGCGGTCGTTGGCCAGCTCGCCGTCCAGGCCGCCCATGCCGCCCAGCTCGACGTCGCTGCCCAGCCCTGCCAGTTCCTTGTTCTTGCCGCCGCCAGTGATGTTGTTGAGCACCGGGCGCAGCACGCCGAACACCAGCACCAGGATGAACAACACGCCCAGCACTTGCTTGACGATGTCCCAGAACCACGGCTGCGAGTAGAACGGAATGTCGGCGATCACTTCCCCGCGCTCGGCGGAGAACGGCACGTTGATTACGCTGACACTGTCGCCACGGCTGGCATCGAAGCCCACTGCGTCCTGCACCAGACGAGTGAAGCGCGCCAATTCATCGGCGCTCCAGGGAGCGCGACTGGTTTCGCCGTTGGCCGGGTTGACCTTGACCTGATCATCCACCACCACCGCTACCGACAGGCGATTGAGACGCCCCTGCTGCTGCTTGGTGTGGCTGATGGAACGATCGAGCTCGAAGTTCTTGGTGGATTGTTGACGCTTGTCCGACGGGTACGGTGCCAGCATCGGCTGGCCGGTAGCCGGATCCATGATCTGCTGACCGTTGGCGTCCAACAGCGGCTGACCTGGCTGCACCATGCCTGCGGCGGCGGTAGCACCACCGGTGGTTTGCGGCGCCGAAGCCGGCGAAGGCGGCTGGTTGCTCAGAGCACCCGGAACGCCTTGCGGACCATTGCTGCTGGAGCGCTGCTCGTTGACCGACTGCTCGCTGCGCAAGGCCGGCTGGTCCGGGTTGAACTGTTCAGAAGTGGATTCAACGGCGCTGAAGTCGACATCCGCCGAGACCTCAGCCTTGTAACGATCGTTGCCCAGCACTGGCTGCAGGATGTTGTGCACCCGCTGGGTCAGCATGCCCTCCAGGCGACGACTGTAGTCGAACTGCTTGCCGGCCATGGTCAGCGCGGAGTTTTCCGCTTGATCGGAGAGCAGATTGCCCTTTTGGTCGACCACTGTGACTTGGGACTTGCTCAATTCGGGGACGCTGGTAGCCACCAGGTTAACGATGGCCATGACCTGGCCTGGCTCCAGGGAGCGGCCGGAATACAGTTCTACCAGCACCGAAGCACTGGGCTTGCGCTCGTCGCGCACGAACACCGAGCTTTTGGGAATCGCCAGGTGCACCCGGGCGCCCTTGACATTGTTCAGACTGGAGATTGTGCGGGCCAGCTCACCTTCCAGGCCGCGACGATAACGGGTCGCTTCCATAAACTGGCTGGTGCCCAGGCCTTGCTCTTTATCAAGGATCTCGAAGCCGACGTTGCCGTCACCCGGTGCCACACCGGCGGCAGCCAGTTTAAGGCGGGCACGAGACAGGTCATCGGCCTTGACCAGCAAGGCACCGGAGTTGGGCTCGACGGTGTAAGGAATGTCGGCAGAAGCCAGGGTGTCCATGACTTGCTTGGCGTCCATCCCGGCCAGGCTGCCGTACAGCGGCCGGTAATCGGGCTGCTGAGACCACAGCACCACGGCAAAGCCGATCGCCACGCTGGCGGCCAGGCCTACCAACAGGCCAACCTGACGCAGCATGGTCATCTGGGACAGGTTTTCCAGGAAGGACAAACCGAACAGCGGCGGTTTACCGTCTATCGGGGTGGCCTTGGCCGGTACGTTATCGGCGACTGCTTCTGCCATGACTCAATCTCGTCCTTAAACCGGCATCTGCATGATGTCTTGATACGCTTGAACCAGCTTGTTACGAACCTGGGTCAAGGCTTGAAAAGACACGCTGGCCTTTTGCGAGGAAATCATCACATCCGTCAGGTCCACACCGCTTTTGCCGATCTCGAAGGCACTGGCCAACTGATTGGACGCCTTCTGGGTATCGTTGACCTTGTTCACGGCCTGGCCAAGCATGTCAGCGAAACTGCTGCCGCTGACCTCTGCCACTGCGGCGGATTTAGGCTGCGACATCGCGTCCATTTGCATGGCCCGCATATCCAGCATCAACCGATTAAATTCAACACCTTGGCTCATGGTCTACTCTCTCTGACGACCCGCAATTTTTTGACGCTCACCGTGCGGTTAGTGAGGTGTTAGCAACAAGGGTGCCAGCTCCATGGCCCAACTCAACAAAAGCCCATCCAGGACTTTGCATATCAGTCATCAGGTCGCAAACAGATAGGCCTCGACGTCCATTCCGGCGTCACGCATCTGCGCCAATTTGTAACGCAGGGTGCGCGGACTGATCCCCAGACGCTCCGCCGCCTCCTTGCGCCGCCCACGCTCGGAACGCAGGGTATCGATGATCATCTGAAATTCCCGGCGCCGCAGATCATCCCCCAGGCCACCCGACTCCTGAGGCACGCCCTCATCCTCGCCGACCACGCCGCGCAACGCCGACTGACCGGCAGGAGCCAGAGCCGGCAGGGGTGCACAGGCCACCGGCCCGGCCAGGCAGAAATCTTCCGGCTGGATCAGGCCGCCCTGCTGCAGGATCAATGCCCGCTGCAAAGCGTTGTCCAACTCCCGGACGTTGCCCGGCCATGGATAGGCCAGCAGACATGCTTGCGCCTCAGCCGAGAGCCTGGCGGCGGCATGTTTCATTTTATTGACGTGTTTGGCCAGCAGACGCTCGGCCAGCGGCAAGATATCGGCGGTACGCTCGCGCAAAGGTCTCCAGGCCAGAGGAAACACCGAAAGACGGTAATACAGATCCTCGCGGAAGCGTCCGGCCGCCACCTCTCCTGCCAAGTCGCGGTTCGTGGTGGCCACTACCCGGATATCCAGAGCGATAGGTTTACGCGCCCCCACCCGTTCCACTTCACGCTCCTGCAACACCCGCAGCAACTTCGCCTGCAGCCCCAGGGGCATTTCGGAAATTTCGTCCAGGAGAATAGTGCCGCCGTCGGCCTGCTCGAACTTGCCGGGCTGCGCGGCGATAGCCCCCGTGAAAGAACCCTTCTCATGCCCGAACAGGGTGGCTTCGAGCATGTTGTCGGGAATCGCCGCACAGTTGATGGCGATAAAGGGCTGGGCACTTCGATGGGAATGCTGGTGGATGTAACGTGCCAGCACTTCCTTGCCTGTACCGGACTCGCCGGAAATCAGCACAGTGGAATCACTACGGGCCACGCGCGCGGCCAGTTCCAGCAATTGCGCACTGGCCGGCTCAAAGGCTACAGGCCCCTCATCCTCGCCCGCCCCCAGGCAACCCAGGGCATGGCGCGCCACCAATTCCAGCAGGGCACGAGGCTCAAAGGGCTTGACCAGATAATCGGCAGCGCCTTGACGCATGGCCTCCACGGCTCGCTCGACGGCGCCATGGGCAGTCATCAGCAACACCGGCAACTGCGGTTGGCGGGCACGCAACAGACCCAACAACTGATGACCATCCATGCCAGGCATGTTGACATCGCTGACCACCAGGCTGAAGGACTCCACGGCGACCGCTTCCAGCGCCTCTTCCGCACTGCCGACCGCCTTGTAGTCATGGCCGGCCAGCAGCAGAGTGTCCGCCAGGGCCTCGCGCAACGCGCGATCGTCTTCAACCAGTAGAACCTTGATTGCCATTACCTTCACTCCACTCCATGAGCACTGGAGAACAGAGGCAATGTCACCAGCGCACAAGTACCGCGCCCAGGACGGGAACGCAGCGACAATTCTCCCTGATGCGCACGAGCCACCGCCTTGACCACCGTCAGGCCAAGTCCGGTCCCATTGGCCTTGGTGGTGAAAAACGGCTCTCCCAGACGCTCCAGCACCGCCGCATCGATGCCACTACCGCTGTCACTGATGCACAGCCGCAGGGTGTCACCACGACTGTACAGGTGCACCTTGAGCCGCGCCGCGCCGGCACTGGCTTGCACGGCATTCTCGATCAGGTTGAGCAAGGCACCCACCAGGGTGTCGCGATTGCACAGCAACTCTCCCTGATGACTGTCGCACTGCCAGCGCACGGCAACATCCTGGACATGGGTCAGGGCCGCGGCCTGCAGTGATTGCAGCAGCGACTTGGGAGTCAGGCGATCAGTGAGAGGCAGCTCACCACGAGCGAACACCAGCATGTCGCGCACCTGGTGCTCCAGCTCGTGCAGTCGCTCCTTGAGGCGCCCAGCGAAACGCTGATGAGTGGCCACTGGCAGTTCATGCTCGGTGAGGTGACTGGCATACAACAGGGCCGCCGAGAGCGGCGTGCGAATCTGATGCGCCAGAGAAGCGACCATCTTGCCCAGGGAGGACAGGCGCTCGTGACGGGCGAGTTGATCCTGCAGATGACGGGTTTCAGTCAAATCGTTAAGCAGCACCAGTTGCCCGGGTTCGGCATCCAGTGAGCGGGTAGCGATCGATAGGCGCCGGCCATCGCGCAGGGATATTTCATGACCGTCATCCTCGCGGGGAGCAAAGCTGCGGGCGATGATGTTGCGCCACAACTGCCCTTCCAGCGGCAGCCCCAGCAAATCACACGCCGCCGGGTTGGCCTCGCTGACGATACCCTGGCCATCAATGACGATGACGCCACCGGGCAACAGGTCGAGAAGGTTTTGCAGACGGTTGGCCAGACGCTCTTTTTCCGCCAGCTCCTGCATCCGCTGGGCACTGACCACAGCCAACTCGCCCTTGAGCTCAGTCACCCGAGCCTCAAGCATGCTGTAGGAGTCAGTAAGTTGGCTCGACATCTGGTTGAACAAGGCGAAGGCCTGCTCAAGACCCAGCCGGCTTGCCTGCTCTACGGACGACGATTGCCCCGAAGTATCAGGGACAGGAGACATCTGGGCGGCTTGGGGCATCGTGCTTTCTCGCGTGGCTGACCGTCAGTTAAACGGAACGTTGCAAGAGACTTAGCAATACCCGTGCCTAAAAAAAACCGCCCTTTTTTCAACAACTTGAAAAACAGGCGTCAATCATCCGCCTGTTCATCACCTTCACGACGACTCATGCCGTACTTGCGCATCTTCTCCACCAGGGTGGTGCGACGAATGCGCAGGCGTTCTGCGGCTCGAGCCACAATACCATTGGCATCGTCCAGCGCTTGCTGGATCAGACCCTGCTCCAGGCTACCGAGGTAATCCTTCAGATCCAGGCCTTCCGGCGGCAGCATGGCGGTGGCAGCAAAGTCCGGCGCATGGCCATTGATCGCCACGCGCTCTTCCAGGTCACTGCGCAGACTGTCCACCAACTGCTCGTCTTCATCATCGACGTAGCGAAACTTCTTGGGCAGCTCGACCACACCGATCACGCCGTACGGATGCATGATCGCCATGCGCTCCACCAAGTTCGCCAGTTCGCGGACGTTACCCGGCCAGCCATGCCGGCACAGGGACATAATGGCCGCGGAGTTGAAGCGGATCGAACCGCGTTTCTCATGCTCCATGCGCGAGATCAACTCGTTCATCAGCAACGGAATGTCTTCCACTCGCTCACGTAACGGCGCCATCTCGATGGGGAAAACGTTGAGGCGGTAGTACAGATCCTCACGGAAACTGCCCACTTCAATCATGCTTTCAAGGTTTTTATGGGTGGCTGCGATGATTCGCACATCGACACCCTGGGTCTTGTTGCTACCTACGCGCTCGAAGGTACGCTCCTGCAGCACCCGCAACAGCTTGACCTGCATTGGCAGCGGCATATCACCGATTTCGTCGAGGAACAGGGTGCCACCGTTGGCCAGCTCAAAGCGCCCGGCACGACTGGTAATGGCCCCGGTAAATGCGCCCTTCTCATGGCCGAACAACTCGCTTTCCAGCAACTCTGCAGGAATGGCTCCGCAATTGACCGGAACGAATGGCGCGTCACGACGCTTGGAATGGTAGTGCAGGTTACGAGCTACCACTTCCTTGCCGGTCCCGGACTCACCAAGGATCAGCACGCTGGCATCGGTATCCGCCACTTGCTGCATCATCTGCCGCACGTGCTGGATCGCACGACTGGTGCCTACCAGACTGCGAAACAGGTTGGGCTCGCGGTGACGACCGCGCTCGCGGGCCTGATCGTACATTTCACGATAGACCTGGGCACGGTGCAGGGAGTCAAGCAACTTGCTGTAGCTAGGAGGCATTTCCAGAGTGGAAAGCACTCGACGACGCTGGTCTTCTGGCAAGTCGATGGAAGAATTTTCGCCCATTAACAAAACCGGAAGGAACTCATCCCAGGTTGAGAGTGTCTTTAACAGGCCCAAAAGCGCACCAGGAGCATTTACAGTCCCAATGAGGACGCAAATTACTTCACGACTTGACGACAAAGAGCCGACAGCCTGCTGCCAGTCATGGCTACCGCAGGGTAAATTTTCTTCACCGAGAAAATTTAAAATCACCGCCAAGTCGCGGCGGCGCACGCTATCGTCATCGATCAGCAGAATTTTGGTTTCACGCCACATGCAATAGCAACTTCCCTAGTCAACTCAATGCCCAGAATGAGGGGCAAGCTAGACGCGCTTTAGGCATTTTCTGCCTTATAGACGCCTGAAATCTGAAAACAGCCACTAGTTAAGTCAAAAATGCGTGCACAGTCAAATTTATGGCGCGCAACGTTCGGATTAACTCAACATTAACCGAACAAATGGTAAACCTTTGCTGCGTTCTGTGCTTGGGTGATCTGCGACATCTCGTCGACTATTGCCTGACGCTCACCGGTTGCCACCTCAAGCAGCTGCCGGTAAACACCCAGCAACTCCTCCAGATTGTCCCGCAAGGCGACCTCGTCAACCTGAGCCTCACCAAGCACATCTTCCATGCACGAACGGCAGGCAAGATCCAACTCGCCAATGGCTTGCCAGTTGCGCTCAGCCAAGGCACCAACCAGGGCTTCGCGGGTTTCTTCGATGCGTTGCAGGACAGCACTCATGGTGTTCCTCCTTAGAACTGCGGACCCGGTGCAGCGATGGCATCCCAGCCTTCCTTGACCGTACGCAGCAGATCAGCGACCTCATCGAGAATCTTCGGATCGGTCTTGATATTGGCTTCAGTCAGACGCTTCATCATGTAGGTGTAGAGACCATCCAGATCCCCCAGGGTATCCATGGAGTTTTCCAGGTCCAGCCCCTCACGCAAGCCACCGATGATGCCAATGGCCTTGCCGATGAACACGCCCTTGTTGGCGATATCCTTGCGCTCCATCGCGCCCTTGGCCTGCGCAATACGATCCAGACCGCCTTCCATCAACATCTGTACCAGACGATGCGGACTGGCTTCTGAGGTCTGTGCCTGTGCACCCACCTTCTGGTACTGCCGAAGGGCTAACATCGGATTCATGTGATACCTCTTCAAAAATCAAGGGTTCGTATAAGCAATGTATCGACGCAACGTCAAAAAACTTTAGATCAAATGCAAAAGCCCGGAGCGCTGAAAAAACGCTGCCGGGCTTTTGGCGCAGGCTGGATATTAGCCTTTTTTCTGTGCGTTCAATGCTTCGAACATCGACGTGATGTTACTGGCGGTGGCCTTCAACTTGCCCACCAAAGTATCCATGTCGTTGTACTTCTTGGTCAGTACCGCGGTCAGCGTCGCCACACGGCGATCCAGAGCTTCCTGCTGATCGCTGAGCTTTTTCTTGGTGATATCCAGGGTCTTGGTCCGAGTGGTGAGAATCCCCTCGGTCATACTGCCTACGCCCTGAGTGAACGGCTTGATAGCGGAAGTCATACGATCAAGCAGGCCCGGATTGGTGCCATCACCGGAAAACAGCTTCTGCACCTCGCCACCGAGCTTTTTATCGGTCATGGCGGCAGTGAACTTCTTATCGTCGAAGTCCAGGGCGCCAGTCTTCTGGTTGGTGGTAATCCCCAACTGCGCCAGCACCGTCAACTTGTCACCCGCCCCCACTTCCGACAACGGCGCACGAATCGCCGCCAGAATCGAACGAGGCAGAGCGTCACCGGTCAACTGAGCTGGGACCGTCAGCTTGCCGTCGTCGTCCAGCGAGGGCTTGGTCAGGGTCGAAATACCATTGGCCACGGCGTTATAGGCATCGACAAACTTCTGAATCGAAGTTTTCAGACCTTCTGTATTGGTCGCAACAGTGATAGTGATCGGCTTATCGGTCTGTGTCGGGGCCAACAAGTTGAGCTTGAGACCGGAAACAGCCTGAGTGACGGTATTGGTCTTGCTGGTCAGTTGCATACCATCGATTTTGAAAACCGCATCCTTGGCCAGCCCACCAATGTTGCCCGATGCCGCGGCGCCCGCCCCCATGGATTGGGTGCCGTCAATTTCCAACCCGGCGATACCGCTGACAGAAATATCAGAGCCCGCACCGGTCTTGTCAGAGCCAATCACCAAACGCGAGCCGAACGAGTCAGTCACAATGTTGGCACTGATTCCGGACATGGCCATCTTGGAGTCGGCGTTGATCGAGTCACGCACCGACTGCAATGTCGCATTTGCGCCGATCGTCAGCGGATAGTTAATGCCATTTTGAGTGATGTTCAACGTACCACTCGGAATGGCACTGGTATTTCCTCCGGCAAAAGCCTTACTGGCCACTTTTGACGAAGTTGCAAGGTTGGACACCTCAACAGTGTACTTGCCAGCTACCGCATAGTTGTCGGCTGTGGCATCCACAATTTTATTGTCGCTGGAGGTCGCCGCAAAGCCGGCAAAGGAGGGATTGACCGAACTTCCAAGCCCTGTGACCGACAGGGTGCTCTGAAAAGTCGACAACAGCGATTGCAAGGTGCCGATACCGGAAATGCTCGCACTGTTGCTGGCAGTTGCACGGTCGATCTGACCCTGCTTGGCCGCTTTATCAGCCGCAACCAACGCCTTGACGATAGCACCGGTGTCGAGGCCGGAACCCAGACCGGTACCCGGTAGAATTGGACTTGCCATGTGTTTCTCCCTTCAGTGTGCCGCCGGACTTTTGACCAATACAACGTCCAAAAGAACACAGCAACAAGTTTCATGCCAGCTATCAGACTTTCGCGCTGAACAGCAGACTGCTGGCGTCATTCAAGCTATTGGCCAATCTCAGCACTTCTTCGTTGGGGATCTGACGAACCACCTCACCCGAATCACTGGCAATCACCTTGACCACAACCTGGCCGGAGGGCTCGTCGATCGAAAACTCCAGATTACGCTTGACCGACTGGACGAATTTCTCGATTTCCTGAACGGCCATCTTCAACTTATCCTGCTCGGTCTGAGCGTCTTTCTTGCTGTCCTGACTGGCAACTTCAACCACAGCAGGCACCACCTCTCGAGGCTTCTCCACGGGCTTGTCAGCAACGGGCGTCACTGGCTTGGCCGCTGGATAAGACAAGTTCAGCTTCACGCTCATATCCATGTCCATCACCTCTTAAAGTAAAAAAGCGAGAGAGCACGACCAGCGCACTCCCCCGCCAAAGCTTAGCCAGCTATTACTGAAGCAGTTTCAGTACAGCGGACGGCAGTTGGTTGGCCTGGGCCAGAACTGCGGTCGAAGCTTGTTGCAGAGTCTGCTGCTTGGTCAGCTGGGCAGTTTCAGCAGCGAAGTCGGTATCTTGTACACGACCCAGTGCAGCACTGGCGTTTTCGTTGATGTTCTGCAGGTTGGAGATGGTGCTGGTCAGACGGTTCTGGGCAGCACCGAGGTCGGCACGGCTGGAGTTGATGGTCTGCAGCGCCTTGTCGATGGCGTCCATGGCAGCTTTGGTGCTGGCTTCAGCAGTGGTGCTGTCAGTACCGGTAATGGCGATGGTTGCGGAGCCCACGCTCAGGGTTGCAGCGTCAAAGCCGCTGGCCAGAGTGATGGTGATCTGGTTGGTAGCGCCAGTGTTGGAACCAACCTGGAAGGTCATGGTGCCAGCAGTACCGTCGATCAGGTTCTTGCCGTTCAGGTTGGTCGACTTGGCGATACGGGTCAGTTCGTCCGACATCTGAGCAAATTCTTTGTTCAGAGCAACACGGTCTTGAGTACCGTTGGAGTCGTTTCGTGCCTGAACAGCCAGTTCACGCATACGCTGCAGGATGTTGGTGGATTCTTGCATCGCGCCTTCAGCGGTCTGGGCGATGGAGATACCGTCGTTGGCGTTCTTGATAGCCATGGTCTGACCACGGATCTGCGAAGTCATACGGGTAGCGATCTGCAGGCCGGCGGCGTCGTCTTTTGCACTGTTGATTTTCAGGCCGGAAGACAGGCGAGTCATCGAAGTCGACAGAGCGTCGGAAGCGCGGTTCAGGTTCTTCTGAACGTTCAACGACGTGACGTTAGTGTTTACTGTTAAAGCCATGACGAATTCCTCGTTGGTTGGGTACTGCGGCTTCCGGCCCTGGCAACCGCCGGGTAATGGCCTAGAGAACCTTCGTAATAGTTATCGTCGCCAATGCAAGTTGCTTTAGGGCTTTTTCAAAAATATTTGCCATCACCCTGCCACCCCTTGGAAAACAAGGGGTTAAGCCCATCAACAAGCGAAAAAATGACGCCAGAAAACCCACGCAAAAACCAACTTTGAGCCCTCAGATGGGATACCCCGTCAACCGTCGAGCCCAACCTGCAGCCAATCCAACATTTCATATTCAAGATAATCAGCCAGAGCCAACCAGTTCTGCATTTCCTGGCAGGCCAGCATCAGGCCCAGCAGCCGAGCCCAGTCCTGCTGAACCGAAACCGGCGCACTGTCCACCCACAACTGTATGGGCTCGAACAACTCCACCATGCCCCCTACAGCTTCTACATCCCGGCCCAGCCGGAACAGATCGGCAACTTCCCGCGCACGATCAAACACAGGCTCAAGTCGCGTCATTGAACAAAGTCCCCATGGAAGGTGGCGCCCAGGATCATCGCGCCACTGCGACTGGTATTGAAGAACGCCACTTCAGGCCGACTCGCGATGTAACGCTCCAGCTCGCACAGATAGCTGCGAAAGTTGAGCTGAGTCTTGACCCGCTGCCCGTAACCGTCCATCACCCAATGCCGGGCCACGCCGGCCTGAGGCCCGAGCTCACCGTCCTGCCAACCGGCGTGAGTACGATTCTGAGGAAAAGCGAAATCAGCACCAAACAGAGTGATCCGCCTGCCTCCCATCTTCACCGCGAGATCCACGGCCGGATGAATCACGCTGCCTCCGGCATGCAACTGCGCCCGCGGCAGCCGCTGGCGCAACGCCTGGAATACCGGACTGGAGGAATAGCCCACATACCGCGGCCCTTGCCACCCTTCAAGAACCAGCGGGTCCGCCAGAGGCATATAGACCAGGGTGACGCCTTCACTACCCTGGCCCGGCAGGTGACGCGTGGAGATTCGCTGATCGATACTGACCACCAGGTCCACCCGGATGCCTTGCTTGAGCAGAGGCAGATAGGCTGTATCCACACAGATCAACAACGGCCGCTCAGGTTGTCCGGCCACGGCCCGCAATGCCGGGTAATGCTGTTCCAGACTTGGTCCCGTAGCGATCACGAACACCTCGCGCCCAGGATGAAGATCGAACAGTTCGGCAACATCTCGATCTGCCCGAACCCAAGGTTCGATGGTGGCCAGACGCGCGGCGATATCCGGCGTATCGGCCGAGAACAGACGATTGTTGAAGGACAGATGGGTCTCGCTGATCAGCCGATCACGAATCTTCGCGCTGTAATCATCGGCCAGCACCAACTCGGCTGGCAGGGCAAAGAACGGCAGTTGAATCTCTGACAGATCGCCGGCATACAGCAACTCGACCCGCGGATCGGCCAGCCAGTCCTGCTGATCAAGCAGTTGCAGCACCAGCCTGAACACCGCGCCATTGAGGATGTGCACGTACAGGCGCTTCAGCTCCGGCCGCTGGAGCAACGCCCGTTGCAGATCCCCCAAGCCACAGCCGTACAGATGCAGGACCGGCGCCTCAGGCAGGCTGGCGGCCTGGGTATGCGCCTCACGGGTGCGATCATGACGACTGGTGAGCTGAATACCTGCAATGCTCAGGGTCGAGCCCAGCCCCTCAACCAGATCGGCCTGCAGCGCACCACTGTCTTCAGCCAGCAGCCGCTCCAGCAGCACCGGCCAGCGCTCGCCCAAAACCCGGGCATTGTGTTCCAAGCTGTCGCTCATGCTGCCTCGCTTATCACTCGCGCAAAAAAATAGCGCTCAAGATTACACCTTGAGCGCTACGTGTGCCGCTGGAAGCTGAGCGTCAGGAGCGATAGATGATCGCCGACCCCCAGGACAAGCCAACGCCGAAACCACTCAAGGCAACGCGCTTCCAGCTGGAATCGAACATGTGTTTTTCCAGCAACAGCGGAATGCTCGAGGAAACCGTATTACCGGTTTCCACCATGTCCTTGATGAACTTGTCCGGATCGCCCTCAAAGCGCCGGGCCACGGCGTCGACAATCGCAGCACTGCCCTGGTGAATGCAAAACGCATCGATATCGTCCGGCTGCAAGCCCGACTCGGCCAGCAACTCGTGCAGGTGGGCAGGCACCTTGAGCAGCGCGAAGTTGAACACCTGGCGGCCATTCATGAAGAACACGCCGTCGCTGACTTTCAGGTGCGGAGCACCGGAGCCATCGGTGCCGAACTTGGCCTTGCCCAACTGCCAGGTCGCGCCCTCACCCAGCCAGGTGGCGGTGGCGGCATCGCCGAACAGCATGGTGGTGTTGCGGTCTTCGGGATCGACGATCTTCGAATAGGGATCGGCGGTGACCAACAGGCCGTTTTTCAGGCCCGCAGCTTCCATGAAGCCCTTGATGGCATAGATACCGTAGACATACCCGGAACAGCCCAGGGAGATATCGAAAGCCGCGACTGTCGTCGGCAGGCCCAGTTTGTCCTGAACGATCGCGGCAGTGTGAGGCAGCCCCTCCTCGTCACCGTTCTGGGTGACCACGATCAATACGTCGATAGCTTCGCGCTTGAGTTCCGGGTTGCTGGCGAACAGGGCATTGACCGCTTCGACACACAGATCGGAAGTCTCTTGCCCGTCGTCTTTGCGCGGCAAAAAAGCAGAACCAATCTTGCCCAGGATGAAATCTTCATCCTTGGCGAATTTTGCACCTTGTGCGTAATTGTCCACGCCGGCTACAGGCACGTAGCTCGCAATGCTTTTTATGCCAATCATTACGGCTTCCCAATAATAAACAGCTCAATACCCCCGCTCAGTCACTGAGCAGGGGCTGCCGAAAGAAACACAGATACTTGCGCCGAACACAACGGCATCGGGAAGAACCAAGGGCTATCACGGGTCCTGTCACGCAGGGCTGGCGCCATCTTCCCGGGCAATACAATACAGTGAAGATGCACGTTATGACTCACAGGTCACGCTATTTTGCCGAATCAGCCACACAAAGGCCTATTCGATGAGCGCCCAGTCCAGTGCCGTGCCGCGCTTGAGGGCCTGACGCGCACGACGGCCGAGCAGCGCATCGTAGTGCTTGGGAGCCAGCCCCAGCCCGGGACGGATTGCCCGCACGTTGTCGGCACTGAACAGCTCCCCGGCCTGCATGTCCCGGGTGACATACAACGACCGGCGGTACATCAGCGACTTGCTCTCGGCCTGAGTAGCGCCATAGCGCACTTGCCCCATGGCCTGCCAGGCCCGCTCGGTTTCCACCACCAGGCTGGCCAACTCCCCTGGCTCCAGGGAAAAACTGGCGTCGACCCCACCGGCCGAACGGTCCAGGGTGAAGTGCTTTTCGATCACCGTGGCGCCCAGGGCCACAGCAGCCACCGAGACCCCAACCCCCATGCTGTGATCGGACAAGCCCACCTCACAGCCGAACAGTTCCCGCAGATGAGGAATAGTCAGCAGGTTGCTGTTGGCCGGCGAAGCCGGATAGGTGCTGGTACACTTGAGCAATACCAGATCCCGACAGCCGGCCTGCCTGGCGGCCTGCACGCTTTCGTCCAGCTCGGCGATGCTGGCCATGCCGGTGGAAATGATCAGCGGCTTGCCGGTGGCAGCGACCTGGCGAATCAGCGGCAGGTCGGTGTTCTCAAAACTGGCGATCTTGTAGGCCGGAACGTCGAGGCTCTCGAGAAAGTCCACCGCGCTCTCGTCGAACGGTGTGGAAAACGCCAGCATGCCCAACTCACGTGCCCGAGCGAAGATCGGCTCGTGCCACTCCCATGGCGTATGGGCACGCTGGTACAGGTCGTATAGCGATGAACCGGCCCAAAGGCTGTCCGGGTCCTTGATGAAAAACTCGCCCTGATCCAGGTCCAGGGTCATGGTGTCGGCGGTGTAGGTCTGCAACTTCAGGGCATGGGCACCGGCCCTGGCTGCGGCCTCGACAATCTGCAGGGCCACATCCAGTGACTGATTATGGTTGCCGCTCATCTCGGCGATGATCAACGGCGCCGCACCCGCGCCCACGCAGCGCGAGCCGATCTTGAAACTAGTCATCCAGATGTTCCTTCAACACACGGGTGAATTCACAGGGCGCCTGGCAATAGCCGGCCCGGCGAAACAATGTCAGCGAAACCTGATTCTCTGCCAGCACCCTAGCCCCCAGACGCTGCACATCGGGCCAATGGCGCATCAGCCAAGCCTCGCCCTGCTCCAGCAGCGTCCGCCCCCAGCCCAAGCCCAGGTGCTCGGCAAACAGGTAGATCGACACATCCACCTGAACGCCTTGGCGGTCATAGCGCAGCACCCCCACGGCCCCCGCGGCTGTTTCCGCTATCAGCAACAGCCGCTGCGGATCTCTCACAGCGGCCTCCAGCCAGCGCACATGGTCCGGCCACTCAAGCGCCTCAGGCTGCAGGGACCAACGCCTGACAGGCTCAGCATTGCGCCCGTCGAACAGTAGCCGGGCATCCTCCACAGTCGCCGGACGCAAGCGCAGTACTGCTGTGAACAACGCCGCCGCCACTCGCTGCACGCCCCGACCATCCACCAGCTCGCGGGCCCGGCGAGACAGGCTATGCCGCAGCCCCGGATTGCCCAGCAACAGGCTCAGGGCCTGGCGCACCTGCTCCACGCTGACCTGCTCACAGGCCCCCAGGTACAAGTGGGCACCCGCCTCGGCCAGCAACCGGGCATTGGCCTCCTGGTTAGCGGCCACGGTGATGCACAGCGTAGGCACGCCCAATACCGCCCGCTCCCAGCTGGTACCGCCCCCCGCGCCCAGGCACAGGTCGGCCTCGGCCAACAGCCCGGCAAAATCCTTCACATAGCTGTGCAGTCGCCAGTGCGGCCGTTCGGCAGCCAGGGCCTGCATGGCCTGCCAGTCCGGGTTGCCGCTGCCGGCGACGAAGTCCACCTGCAGATCGTGAAATTCCAGCAGCGCCAACATGGCCTTGCGGGTCTGACCGGCGGCATCGAAGCCGCCGAAGTTCACCAGCAAGCGCCGCGCCTGTGGCCGGATCGATATCGGTGGACGGCGGAACTCTTCGCGCAGCAAGGCGTAGTGCGGACCGAACAGGGTCCGGCACGACGCATCGTGCAATCCGGAATAAGCCTGGGCACTGCCGCTGAAATTCTGGTCCAGCAACAGGTCCACGGCATGCTTGCGGTTGGCCAGATCATCGATCGCGGCAATCCTCGGCGCCCATTGGCGAGCGGCGCTCTGCCATTGATGATCAAGGCCGTAATGATCCACCAGCACCCAGTCGAAGGCCGGCTGAGAGGCCAATGCCAGCTGCAGCGCGGTAATGTCCGCCTGCCAGGGCAAGGGCGCCTCGATTCCCAGTTCTGGATGCTCGCCGACGTAGCACTCCGGCAATTCAAAGGCCTGGAAGCCCTCGGCCCGCAGCGCCTCCAGGCGATGACCGGGCAGACGCCGACAGGCGAACGCCACATCAGCGCCCTGACGGCGCAGTTCCTGGGCCAGGGTCAGGCAGCGGGCCACGTGGCCACTGCCGATGGCCGGCGACGCGTCGGCGCGAATCAGCACCCTCACTCCAGCTCTCCTGCGGCCTTCAGCGCGGCATACAGGTATTCAGCTCGCTGCCAGTCCTCTTCGGTATCGATGTCCTGCACCAGATGACGGGGCAGGATCACCGGCAGGCTGCGGGGCGAGAACAGCACCTCCCCCTCCAGCCAGGCCTGGCTCCTGCCCCAGTAGAACTGCCCGGCATCCTGATAGGCCGGTGGCAGATCCTGGGAACGGCTCTGGCGAAATTCCGGGTACAGGGCATTGAGCGCCCCTTGCTCATCGAGAGTCAGCGCCCGCTGCACGGGAAAGCCGAAGCTGCATACCGAGAAGGCGAACGCCTTGTCCGGGTGCTGCACCAGCGTCTCCAGCCCCTGGCGCAGATAACGCACCTGCAGCAAGGGCGCGGTGGCGTAGATACAACACGCGTACTCAAACACCTGCCCCTGCTCCTGCAACGCCTGCAGGGCATGGACAATCACCGCTGCCGTGCCGGTGAAGTCATCTGCCAGGGACTGCGGCCGAATAAATGGCACCTCGGCGCCACAGGCGAGCGCCAGTTCGGCGATCTCTGGATCGTCGGTGCTGACCACCACTCGCTGGAACAATCCGCAACTCAATGCCTTGTCGATGGAGCGAGCGAGCATCGGCACGCCGTCAAAGGCCCTGAGGTTCTTGCGCGCGATACGCTTGCTGCCGCCTCGGGCAGGAATCAACGCCACACAATTCACTGGCCTGGCTCCAACTTGCACGCCCCTGACTCAGGCTGGCAGCCTGGAGCGGTCGCAGCCGCTTGAACGTAGCGCATCCCAGGCCAGGAAAAAACCGTCATCACTACCTCTCAATCCAGAATCCGCTGCAGGTGCGTCACCACTTCGTCTTGCAACTCATCGGTCAACTCTGGATAAAGGGGCAGACTGAGGGCTTCCCGGAAGTAACGTTCGGCCTCGGGGTAATCACCCTCGGCAAAGCCCTGTTCTTGGTAATAAGGCTGCAGATGCACGGGAATGTAATGCAGGTTCACCCCCAGCCCCGCCGCACGTAATTCGTCAAAGACTTGCTTCTGGGTCAGCCGGATACGGTTCAGATCCAGACGCACCACATACAGATGCCAAGCCGAGTCGGACCCGTTCTGCACCACCGGCAAGGTCAGCGGCAAGTCGGCCAGCAACATCTGGTAGCGCGCCGCCAGCTCCCGGCGCCGAGCCACGAACTCGTCGAGCCGGGACATTTGAGATAGTCCCAGTGCTGCATGCAAATCGGTCATCCGATAGTTGAAACCAAGCTCCAGTTGCTGGTAGTACCACAGGCCGGTATCCGGGATCTGCATCAGCGCTGGGTCGCTGGTAATGCCATGACTGCGCAAACGGCGCAGGCGTTCGGCAAACTCAGGCCGGTTGGTCAGCACCATTCCGCCTTCGGCACTGGTGATGATTTTCACCGGGTGAAAGCTGAAGATGGTCATTGCCGCATAGGTTCCGCAACCCACTGGAAGCCCCAGATAGGAGGCCCCCACGGCATGTGCCGCGTCTTCGATCAAGACAAATCCGTAGCGTTCGGCAAGCTCGGCAATGGCCTGCATATCGGCACTCTGTCCGGCGAATGCGACAACCACCACCACCTTCGGCAGGGTGCCGTTGCGTTCGGCTAACTCGAGCTTCTGCGCCAGCAGAGCAGCGTCCATGTTCCAGGTATGAGGATCGATATCAACAAAATCCACCTCGGCTCCGCAGTAACGCCCACAGTTGGCCGATGCGACGAAGGTATTGGGGCTGGTCCACAGAAAGTCGCCCGGCCCCAACCCCGCCGCCAGACAGGCAATATGCAGCGCCGCCGTGGCATTGCACACGGCAACCGCATGCCCGGCCTGACAATAGTCGGCCAGGGCCTGCTCAAAACGCTCGATAGTCGGCCCTTGGGTCAGCCAGGGAGACTTGAGCACCTGGAGCACCGCATCGATGTCCGCCTGATTGATGCTCTGGCAGCCATAAGGAATCCTGTAGGGAGTCATGGCCGTATCCCACTGCAAGCAGGTGTCAAGCCACGATGCGCAGAGCGGATGATCAAAAGCTTGTTGAGCATGTTTGGGCCCCTGGAAACAGCAATCAATTGGCAATCATCTGCAGCCAATCCACACCACTGGCGGTACCGAGCGAAAAACCCTTGCCGCTCAACGCCAGGTTCTGGTTATAGGCAATATCCTGGGCAAAGCGTGCCGCCCATTTGTCTTGCAGGGCCGCGGCCGCCTGTGGGTGTTGCGGCAACGTCCCCGGATGCTGCACCTGGGCCTGGGGCGTCAGTACCGTGAGGTAACCGGCATCGGCCACTTTCAGGCACAGGTCGACATCGGCGAAAGCCTGGTCGAAATGCTCTTCATCCAGCCCGCCCACCGCCTCGAACAGCGCTTTGCCGATCATCAGACAGGCACCGGACACCGCTGAATAATTCTTCTCCACCCACAGGCTATTCATGTAGCCCGCAGCCTCCTTGGTCTCACCGGCGAAGGCCGCACCCAGGTGGCCGTCGAACCCCAGGATCAGCCCGGCCTGGGTGGTCACGCCGTTTTCGTTCACCAGCTTGGCGCCAACAATCCCGACTTCCGGACGCTGGGCCTGGTTGAGCAAGCTCTCGATCCAGTTGGCGTTGACCACCTCAGCATCGGCCGCAAGCAGCACCAGGTACTCGCCCCGAGCTTCCCGGCACGCCATGTTGAACAAGGCCGAAGCGCTCAGGCGTTGGCCGCTGCGCAACACACGAATGCGCTCGCCGCGGCCTTCCAGGCTGGTCAGCCAGCTGTCGAGCTCGGCACTCTGGTTGTGGTTTTCAGCGATCAGCACTTCATAGCGCTGGTAGCGGGTGCGCTGCAGCACGCTGACCAGGCAGCGTTGCAACTCGGCGAAATTGTCCTGGCTGGGCAGGATGATCGACACCAGAGGGCGCTCGGCGTGCTGATACTCGATCTGGTAGGTACCCGGCTGCGCCGAACCGACCTGAGCGCGATAACCTCGTGCGGCCAGGTGCCGGGTCAGCACCTGCCGCTCTTCGGCGTCAGCCTCATCCCCCGGGGCCTGACAAATCAGCAAGGGCTCGGCCAGGTGGGCCAGACCGGACAGGCCACCGTCCTGGATCAGGCGCAGCAACAGGTCCAGCTCCAGCGCCTGCTTGAGCTCACGGGAGAAACCACCAGCCTGCAACACAGTCTCGCGGTCCAGCAACCAATGCCGGGCCATCAGCGCCGGTGTGCCTTGCAATTGATCGAGGTTGACCCCGGGGCGGAACACCGAAGTCAAAGTGGCATCGGCACGGCGCTGGATCTCGTCCATGGCCACGGCACGAATGCCTTCGGCGCCGAGCAATTCCAGGCTCGCCCGCAGCAGGCCGCTGGCGGTGAACTGATCACCGGCCTCGGCCAACAGCACCCAGTCGGCACGGGACTGGGCCATGGCCTGATTGAGGCGCTCGACGTAGTTGTTTTCCGTGACCTTGACGAAATGCAAGGTGTCCTGGGCCGTGGTGGTGGCTGGCAGCTCGCCCGTGGTGAACACCACCAGTTTGAACGCCTTGTAATGACCGGCCAGCAGGCTGTCGAGCGTGGCCTGCAACTTGACCAGGTCAGCGTCCAGGTCCAGCAGCAGGATCTGCACTTGCGGGCCACCGGCATGGCGGGCCAGGTGCGCAGCGATGGCACTCAGCTGTGCCGGCTCCGGAGCACGGGCCTCGAGCCATTTGAGCAAGCGTCCCGACTCGGTCGCGTTGAACAGCGCACGACTGTCCGACCCCGGTACCGACGCCAGGCGCTCGGCCCAGGCCTGCAGCTTGCGCGCCTCCTCGGGCTCGTCGCTGTCTTGCATCGACTCGGCCAGGCGCTTGACCACCTCGCGGTTGAACAGGTTCAGGGTCAGCGCTTCCCACAAGCGGGCGCGCAGGCTCTCTGGTGTGTCGTTGGGATGAACCCGCATCAACTCTTCCTGACGCAGCAACACACCCTCCAGCTCTTTGAGCTGCAGACGCCCGGTGGGCATGGCATGCATGAGGAATTCCAACTCGGTCAGCAGATCGAACATCGGCTGGTTGTAGAACGGCATCTCGACGAACTGCTCGGGACCGAAGGAGCGTACCGGCTCGGCCCCGACCTCGACCCAGGCCGAACGAAAGATCGCCGTGCCCTTGAGGGAACGTCCGCTGAGCAAGCAGTCGGCCATGGCGGTGAAACTGTCCAGAGCGATCTGCTTCACCTGCTCGGGGTCCCGACCACTGAAACCGGTGGGCAGCGAGGCGAGGAACTCGGCGAACGCCTCACGCTGGGCCACCGATTGCGCGTCCTTGTAGGTCAGCACCGTCAGCACATTGGTGTTGTGCTCCGAGGCCCCGTAGTTGGCCTCACGCACGGCAAACGGAATCGGCAGGATCCGCGCCTTGGCGCAGGCCAGCAGGAAGAAGGAATGACCGATTTCCTGCCATTCGAAACTCACCCCTGGCGGCAGCAGCTCATACCACTGGCGCAGCAGGTCGGTGCGGGTTACCGCATAGAACGGCGGCAGGAAATGCCCCATGAAGTTCATCACCCGATCCTGGGCATCATCGGCGTCATAGTCCTCCATGACCCGGCGATCACGGCGGTAGTAATTGGTTTCCGAAGCTCGGGCCAGATACATCATCCCGTAGCCATGGCACAGCCCGTAGTCGGGATGGGCCTCAAGAAACTCCAGGGAGCTGGTCAGCGCATCATGGAGGAGAAAATCGTCATCGGCAGCGAACGCCATGTAGGGCGTGGTCACCAGGCTCATGCCGTAGGTCAGCTTGTCCTGCAGCCCCTTGTAGCCGAACTGCGGCAGATGCCGATAGTCGACCTGGGGATAGAGCTGCGCCAGGGACTCATCCGCCTCCAGCGACGAATCCAGTACCAGGATCGAGCACGGATAGGTGCTGTAATACTGCAAGGTGCGCCGCATGAACGCTTTGCGGTTGTGGGACAACAGCACAAGGGTGAAACGCTCACTCAGGGGTGCTTTGTCATTCATTGCTTTGTCTCCAACCCACATAGGTACTTCCCCACAACCGGCCAAACGCCTTGAACCTGCAACCATTGATAGTTAACGAACCCGACGCAGGTAACCGTCCGGCGCCACGGTGATCAGCAACTTGTTCTGCATCTGATAGTCGATCTCGAAATCGCGGTTCTCCTCCAGATAGGCCCAGACTGCGGTTTTCGGGTTGTCACCCGGGCCCCACGGACGATCCGGGAAGAACTCCGGCGGCATGTCCTCGACCACGGTGTCCATGACCACGCAGTAGCTGTCCACCGACACCAGCGGCGCATACAGACGCAGCTCTTCGAGCACGTGCTCGTGGGTGTGGTTGGAGTCCAGGACCAGAATCACCTTCTTGCCGGCGGCTGCAGCCCGTACCTGCTCGGCGATGGCCGGGTCGATGCTCGAACCTTCGATCATGCGGATCCGCTTGCTCATCGGATGCTGCTCGATGGCTTCGCGGTTGTGCGGGCGGATATCCAGGTCGATGCCCAGCACTTCGCCATGGCCCTGCAACTCCAGCAGCGAGGCGTAGTAGATGATCGAGCCGCCGTGGGCGATACCGCATTCGATCACCAGGTCCGGCTTGACCTGCCAGATGATCTCCTGCATCGCCATCATGTCCTGGGGCAGCTGGATGATCGGCCGGCCCATCCAGGAAAAGTGATAGCTGTACTTGTGGGTCGCGGACTCGTTGAAAAAGTCACGGGCCAGGCCCTTGAGTTTCTCATCCTGGCCCTGGGCGCTGATCTGCGCCTGGCATTCTTGTTCAAAGGCTTGAATGACGTTGTGCTCGGTCATGTTCGGTTCTCAATGGCAAATTAGCTGAACGAAGCGCTGTCGACGGCGTGATAGACATAACGGCCGTCGGTCATGCGCTTGATTTCTTCGAGGTAGTTGGAATTCATCACGAACAGGTTGGCGCCTGCCGGCAGTGCCTCCATGGCTTCTTGTGGCGATGACACACGCATGCCACTGAGCGGCAGGTACCGGCCCTGTTTGGCCGGGTTGATATCGACGACCTGATCCACCGCCACACCCGCGCGTTGCAGGAACAGCGAATAGATCACGCCCTTGGACGACGCGCCCCAGATCCCGGCAGCGGTGTGCGGCGCCGAGCCGATGATGCGTTTGGCGCACTCGATGCTGGCGGTGAAATCCGCCGGCATCTGCAAGGGCTGGATCGGCGCCGGCAACGACGACGTCAAGCTGCCCAGGTCCGCCACCACGTACAGGTACTGGCCGCCGAACAGATGCCCGGCCTCGTGCACGGTGCCGAACATGCGCTGCAGGTCCTCGAGGCGGAAGTAGTTGACGTGCTCATAGAACACGTCGAACCAGGCACGATGCTCGAGAATCCAGTCGAAACACGGCACTTCGATATAGATCTGCCCGCCCTGGTTGGCATCGGCAATCTCTGCCAGAAAGGCCAGCGGATCAGCAATATGCTCCAGCACATGACGCAGCACGATGGCCTCGGCAGCCAGCCCCAGGCCTCGGGTGAAAGGCGCCTTGATCACCTCGGGGTTGGTCCCCTCGTAGGCCGGGTCGATGCCGGTGATGGCATAGCCCTCACTGCGCAGCAGTTCGAGGAAATAGCCCTTGCCGCAACCGACCTCGATCAGCTCGCGCCCCTTGAAGTGCCGGGCGATGATGCTCTCTACATCCATCAGGTGCTGCTGGAACTGCGCCGAATGGGCCTGTTCGTTCTGGTAGTCGCTGTCGTAGCTGAGCTTGTCGGCATCGAAGGCCTGATTGAAGATCAGCCCGCTCTTGAGATCCTGCACCAGCACGATGTCCGCAGACGCCGAGGCGCGGGCACTCTGGGCATCGGCGAAGGTACGGTTCTGCAACACCGGCAAGTCGGCGACCCGATACAACTCATGCGCCATGTTCGGCTCCTGTTATGTGCAGCAAGCGCTGGTTCAAGCCCCAGAACGCCATGGGTTCGTAGTCCGGGTACGGGTAATGCCCCAGGTTCAGGCGAATCGCCGAACCGCGCTGGGCGATGCGCTGCTCCACCAGGGAACGCACGGCTATTGGCCGGCCGCTGGAGCAATTGACCACCCCGGAAAACGTCCGCTGGCGCAGCAGCGCCGCGAGGTAGCCGGCCGCTTCTTCGATGGCCAGGTAGTCCCGCAGCTGCTCGCCGCCGGACATGTCGAACACTTCGTCACCGGCGTCGATGGCCCGATCCAGTGCCGCCAGCAGGCTCTTGGGATTCTGTCCGGAGCCATGCAGGTAGAACAGCCGCGCCCACTGCAAGCTGAAGGGCAACTGCTGCTGCAGGGCCTGGAGGAACAGGTGCAGGCTGTGCTTGGCCAGGCCGTAGGGATTGCCTGGACGAGCCTCGGCCTGCTCTGTCAAAGGTCCGCTCTGCATGCCGTACTCGAAGCAGGTGCCGGTGACCAGCACCTGGCTCACACCCGCCTCGACCACGGCCTTGATAAAGCGATAGTCGGCCATCAGGTTGTGCTCCAGGTGAAACAGCGCCTGGTAGTTCGGCAATCCGGGCCAGGCCAGATGGGCCAAGGCATCGACCCCGTCCACCAGGGCCGCGATATCCAGCTGCGGGTCATGCACATCCAGCGCGCGAAACTCTACCGCGTCGAACCAGGGCATCTGCCGCGCCTTGTCCAGATCCCGGGCCAGCGCCCGGACCCGGCAACCCCGGGCCAGCAAGGCCGCGACCAGATGCCGGCCGACAAAGCCGGTGGCGCCGGTGACCAGCACCGTCATGCCCTTCACAGCAGCTTCAACTCAGGCACCGCAATCACGAAGCGCCCGCCCCATTGCCGTACCTGGGCCAATTGCTCGCTGACTTCGTCCAGCAGGTTCCAGGGCAACACCAGCACATAGTCCGGCTGCTCCTGGTCGATGCGCTCGGGGGCCACCACCGGGATGCGACTGCCCGGCAGGAACTTGCCCTGCTTGTGCGGGCTGGCGTCGGCGACCCAGGCCAGCAAGTCGGCCTTGACCCCGGCGTAGTTGAGCAAGGTATTGCCCTTGGCTGCCGCGCCGTAGCCCACCACGCGCTTGCCTTCGGCCTTGGCCTGGAGTAGGAAGCGCAGCAGCTCGTGCTTGATCCGCTGCGCGGCTGGCGCCAGGGTCTGGTAGTACTCGGGCGTGTTCACCCCGGCGCGCTGTTCCAACAGCAACTGCTGCGCCACGCTGTCTTGCACCGGCCGGCGCGAGCCGTCGATGCGCTGCACGAAGACCCGTAGCGAACCCCCATGGGTGGCCAGGGTCTGGACGTCGAAAACTTCCAGGCCGTTGCGTTGGCACAGGCTCAGGACGGCGGTCAGTGACAGGTAGGAATAATGTTCGTGGTACAGGGTGTCGAACTGCTGCCCGGCCATCAGGGTCAGCAGCTGGGGAAACTCGAACGTCGCCACCCCCGTCGGCTTGAGCAAAGTCGCGAAACCGCAGAGGAAATCGTTGATGTCCGGCACATGGGCCAGCACATTGTTGGCCGCCATCAGGTCGGCGGCCCAGCCCTCCTCCAGCAACTGCGCGGCAGTGCCACGGCCGAAGAACAGCTCGCGGATCTGCAACCCCTTGGCCCGCGCCGCCTGGGCGGTGCTGCGGGTCGGCTCGACCCCCAGGCAGGGAATGTCACGCTGGGCCACGTACTGCAGCAGGTAGCCGTCGTTGGCCGCCACTTCCACCACCCGGCTGCGGGCGTCCAGGCCGAAACGCTCGACCATCTGCGCCACGTAGTCCCGGGCATGCTGCAGCCAGGTGCTGGAGAACGAACTGAAGTAGGCATAGTCGGCGTCGAACAGGTGGTCGGCGCGGGTGTAGTCCTCGGTCTGCACCAGCCAGCATTGCTGGCACACCTGGACCTTGAGCGGCACCCACTGCTCGGCCTGATCCAATTGCTCGGCCCGCAGGTAGGCGTTGGATGGCGGCGAGGTGCCCAAGTCGATCAGAGGCAGGCTCAGGCATGCGCCACAACCGCGGCAATTCATAGTCTTACTCCAGCGAAGGCAGCATCGAGCAAGGGGTGGCTGGCATCCCGGGTCGACAGATTATTGACAGGCAACGGCCAGTTGATCGCCAGTCGCGGGTCCAGCACCGACAACCCGGCCTCGTGCTCGGGGGCATAGTCGGCGCTGTGCAGGTAGAGCAACTCGGCATCGTCGCTCAGGGCCTGGAAGCCATGGGCGAAACCCGCCGGCAGCAACAGGCTGCGCCCATCGCCGCCACGCAGGTGCTCGGCATGCCAATGCAAAAAGGTCGGTGACTCGGGGCGCAGGTCCACCGCCACATCCCAGACTTCGCCGCGCAAGCAACTGATGAGCTTGGCTTCGGGCCGGGCGGCGGTCTGATAGTGCAAGCCACGCACGCTGCCCTGTTCGCGGGTGCAGGAGTGGTTGATCTGGCGAATATGGAAGGGCTGGCCAAAGGCGCTAAGGCTGCCTTCGCAGAACAGCCGGGAGAAATGCCCGCGCTGATCTTCGAAGCGTTTGTGGCGCACCTCGAACAACCCGGCCATTGGCAGAGCCAGGACCTGGAACTCGCTCACAGCGCCCCCCGGTACAGGTTCAACTGCCCAAGGGTCACGGCACGCATGTCCGCGCCGCTCTTCCAGGCCAGGTGCCAGTCCAGGGTCTGCGCCAGGCACTGTTGCAGCGTCCAGCGAGGTTTCCAGCCCAACAGCTGGCGCGCACGACTGCTGTCCAGACGCAGCAGGCCGGCTTCGTGCAGCTCACTGGGTTCGATTCGCAGGCCCGGGGCCTCGGGCCATTGCCGGGCCAGCAGCTCCACCACTTCACCGACGCTGCACATGTCCTGTTCACCGGGCCCGAAGTTCCAGGCACCGGCGTATTGCGGGCCGTTCACGTACAGGCCGGCTGCCAGTTGCAGGTAACCGGCCAGGGGCTCCAGGGCGTGTTGCCAGGGGCGTACCGCCTGGGGATAACGCAAGGTCACCGGCTCGTCGGCCGACCAGGCCTTGAGCACATCGGGAATCAACCGCTCGGGGGCGAAATCGCCACCGCCCAGCACATTGCCGGCCCGGGCCGTGGCCAGGGCCAGGCCGTGCTCGGCATAACGCTCGGCAGCAAAGAAGGATGAGGCATAGGACTGGGCCAGCAACTCGCAACAAGCCTTGCTGCTGCTGTAGGGATCATGGCCGCCCAAGGCTTCGTTTTCCCGATAGGGCCACAGCCATTCCTGATTGGCGTAGACCTTGTCAGTGGTCACCAGGACGCAGGCACGGACCCCACCGACCTGACGGATCGCTTCCAACAGGTTGAGGGTGCCCATGACGTTGCTTGAGTAGGTTCCCAGCGGATCACGGTAAGCCTCGCGCACCAGGGGCTGGGCCGCCAGGTGCAGGACGATTTCCGGCTGCACCTGGGCGATCAGCTCCAGCAGGCTACCCAGGTCCCGCAGGTCGCCACGATGATCGTCGACACCTTCGGCCACCCGGGCCAGTTCGAACAGGCTCGGCTCGGTCCCCGGGTCCAGGGCGAATCCGCTGACCTGGGCCCCCAGGCTTTGCAGCCACAGGCTCAGCCAACTGCCCTTGAAACCGGTATGGCCGGTCAGCAGGACCCGCTTGCCACGCCAGAATTCCTGGCTCAGTCCCATTGCTTCCACGGGGCCTCCCCGCTTTGCCAGAGCTGCTCCAGATGATTCTTGTCCCGCAGGGTATCCATGGACTGCCAGAATCCCGAATGCTCGTAGGCGCTCAGTTGCTGATCCTTGGCCAGCTGGATCAGCGGCTCGGCCTCCCAGGTGGTGCTGTCGCCATCGATGTAGGACAGCACCTTGGGCGACAACACGAAGAACCCACCGTTGATCCAGCCACCATCGCCACGGGGTTTCTCGGTGAAGCCCAGGACCTGGTCGCCATCGCGATCCAGGGCGCCATAGCGGCCCGGGGGCTGCACGGCCGTGACCGTGGCCAGCTTGCCGTGGGACCTGTGGAAATCCACCAATGCACCGATATCCAGATCGGATACGCCATCGCCATAGGTGAAGCAGAAAGCCTCGTCTTCCTGCAGATAACGTCCGGCCCGGCGCAAGCGTCCGCCGGTCATGGTTTCCTCTCCAGTGTCGATCAGCGTCACGCTCCACGGCTCGCTGTAATTCTGATGCACGTCCATGCGGTTGTTGCGCATGTCGAAGGTCACATCCGAAGTGTGCAGGAAGTAGTTGGCGAAGAAGTCCTTGATCGCGTAGCCCTTATAGCCCAGGCAAATCACGAAGTCATGAATCCCGTGGGCGGAATACTGCTTCATGATGTGCCAAAGAATTGGCTTGCCACCGATCTCGATCATGGGCTTGGGCTTGAGGTGGGACTCTTCGCTGATTCGCGTACCCAGTCCACCTGCCAGAATTACTGCCTTCATCGCTGTCCTCTTGCTCTTCGTGGGCCAGCCCAGCCCTTTCAGGACTGGCACGGCGCCAGATGCAGATCATTCATCGCAACCAAAGGGGCCCTTGCACTGCGCCGCAGTGAAGGATTTATGGCGATTTGCCGAGGACTTGCAGGAAGTGCGCCAATTGCGTGCGCGGCGCCCGCAGGCGCCGCAGAAGACAGCGAGAGCAACCACCCGAACGGAGGATTGCCCAACATCCCGGCCAACGACGATGGCAATCGCCGGCCCGGGGGAGGACGATCAGTCCGCCAACCATCCCCACAGCCAGTGCCGCAGGTTGTCGTCGCGCAGCATGAAGTCGCGATGCACCGCTTCTCGCAGCTCATCCCCCATGCGGTAGCTGGCTGCCGGGTCGGACAGGTGCATGCGGATCGCCTGCAACCATTCCTCGGTGCTGTTGCTGCGGACCTTGGTGCAAGGCAGGAAACCGCGATAGGCCTCGGTGTCGGTGCAGATCACCGGGTAACCGCAGGCACCGTATTCCAGGAGCCGCAGGTTGCTCTTGCAGTCGTTGAAGATATGAAACTCCAGCGGCGCCAGCGCCAGATCCAGGTTCAGGCTGGCCAGCTTGAACGGATAGCTCTGCAGGCTGGTGAGCGAGTGAAATTCGTGTACGTAAGGACGCAGATCGTCAGGGCACATGCCAAAGAATACCCACTCGACCTCGTTCGCCAGCTCGCGCACCACCTCGGCGATGATCTCCAGGTCGCCGGTATGGCTGGTGCCACCGCCCCAACCCACCCGCGGCTTGCTGGAGGTACCACGACGACTGGTCAAACTGGCCCAGGGGTCCAGCGCCAGCATGTTGGGCACCACGCGAATGTCGCTGTGCATGCTCGACAGGGCATCGGCCAGGGGCTGGGTGGTCACCACCACGCGATCACACAAGCCGATGCCTTCGCGCAGCATCTGCTCGGTGTTCACCGGCTTGTTCCGAGCGTGGGTGTTCTTCTTCGGCGCACTGACGATGTAGTCGTCGAGCTCGAAGACCCGCAGGGCGCTGGAGTATTTTTTCATCCGCAGAATGTCACTGGCCGCCCCTTCGCTGTAGCGGCACTGCAGGATGATGGTATCCGGCGACAGGCGCTCGATGTCCGCCGTGGACGGCGACTCGTAGGCCACCCGGGCAATCACCCGCCCCGCTTCTTCCAACGCCGTCAGGGGACCGGTCACCCGGTAATGCCCGACCGCGGAACTGTTGACCGGCAAGCCGAGGATCAAGGGCAAGGCGCGACTGCAGAACGGATTCCAGTTGTTGCGCAAGGAAGGCTCCAGACTGAAGCTGGAGTAGCCCAGGCTCAGGGCCGGGTTATAGGCCGGATCGCGAGCGATCTTCGCCATCCACTGCTGATAGAAGCGCTCCTGCTCGGCCTCGCGGGCCAGCTGCCGCTCGCTGTCATCACCGGCAGGCGACGCTGGCCGCAGCATCAGGGTGGCGTGAGGCGTCCAGACCACCAGATAGCCGTTGCGGTCGACCCGCAGGCACAGGTCGGTCGCCCCCAATTCGTCGGCGAAGGCCTGCTCATCCAGGCCGCCCAGGCTGTCGAAGACCTCCTTGCGTACCATCAGGCAATCGCCACTGACCGCACTCCAGTTCTGTACCACTTGCAGCCGTTGCATGTAGCCCCGGGCGTCCATGGCTTCGCCGACAAAGGGCGAACTCGCAGGCCCGGCCATCCCCAGCACCTGGCCGGCATGGAGAATGGAGCCATCGGTGGCCAGAATCCGCGCCCCCACCACGCCCACCTCCGGACGCTGGGCCTGATTGAGCAACTCATCCAGCCAGTCGCCGCTACAGATCAGCGCCCCCGGATTGAGCAGCAACAGGTAGTCGCCACGCGCCTGGCTCGCCGCACTGTTGATCAGCGCAGCCTGGCTGTGCGGACCGACATAAGGCAGAACCCGCAGCATCGCACCACCCAGCTGGGCCATGGCCGCCAGCCAGTCGGCCATGGCCGGGTCGCGACTGCCGGCATCCACCAGCACAATTTCGTAGTGGTTGTAGGCCGTCTGCTCGATCAGGCTTTCAACGCAGCGCTGCAGGGTCGCCAGGGAGTCACCGCACGGCAGGATGATCGACACCAGCGGCCGGCTGCCATGCAGGTAATAGATCCGATTGAGCAGGGGCAGGTCATCGTGAACAATCCGGTGTTCCACACCGATCCGCTGCAGATGCGCGGCCACCAGCCCTTCACTGGCCTCGATCACCTGGGGCCGGGACAGCCACTGGGCGAAGCTGAACTCGGACTCCAGCTGGATATCGGCAATGTGCTCGATGGTCCGGGGCCCCGCCGCCTCCACCATCCGCCATAGAAGATCATGGGGCGCCAGTTCGCCATGGCGCGGATCGAACCCGCCTTCGGCCATGAAGCGCTCGCGGGAAAAAGCCAGGGCACGACCAACATAGGGATAGGAGCGCATCAGGTCGAGGTTGAAGTCAGGCTTGAACACCGGCTCCGACGACTCACCCTCCAGCAGCGCGCCTTCATCACTGTAGGCACAGAGCATGGCCGGGGTATTGGCGATGCGTTCGGCAAGGATCAACAGCGCCGACTCCTGCAGGCGATCACCGGCCTGCAGCAGATAGAACCAGTCGCAACCTTCCAGCTGCGGCACCAG
Source organism: Pseudomonas protegens (assembly GCF_003363755.1). Classification (GTDB taxonomy): domain Bacteria; phylum Pseudomonadota; class Gammaproteobacteria; order Pseudomonadales; family Pseudomonadaceae; genus Aquipseudomonas; species Aquipseudomonas danubii. Next base: position 5,329,490 of record NZ_CP031396.1, on the reverse strand, counting down.
CTCATTGAGCTGCTGCACCCAGTCGCCTCGCAGAGGCTGGTGCAGAACCCGGTCACGCACCTGCTCCTCGCCCACCGACAACACCAGCACCGCGGCAGGCGCGAACAGCTGGCCATCAATACTCTCCAGAGTCCGGGCAAGCGCTTCGCCATCGCCCTCGAAGTCAAGGACCACCGGCACCAACTGCACCCGCCGCGGCCAGCTGTCGATGCGCTGAGGCATCAGCCGCTGCTCCACCGCCGAGAACTTGCGTACCGACAGCCACTCCCGATAGAAATCCTCGTAACTGATGCTCTCGCCACCCACCCGACCATCGACCACGGTACTGCGGTTGCCCAGCACCCGGGTCACGCACAGCTCCTGCCAGTTGCGCGGCTGCCCGGCCTCCCGAGCCATATCGACATACCGCACCCAGCCTGCCGCCGGCGCCGACTCGCCACTGCGTGCGGCCAGCATCTGCACCAGCCACTCCCACTCACTGCGTGCCTGCTTGAGCATTTCCGGGGTAGCGCTCAGGCGCCCCGGGTACAGGCGTTCGCAACTGAGCACCGTCACCAGCGCCGCGAGATTGCCACGGCGCATCAGGCAGATGAACAGGGCGAAATCCAGCAGCGCGACAAAACCCGCGCCCTCCTGGATCAATGCCGGCAGCAGCTCCAGCACATCGGCACGACGCATCAGTGCCGAGCTGAAGTTGCCGAGGAAGTTGCGTGGCGTGCTCTCGAAGATCGCCAGCATATCCTCGCCCTTGAGCACGGCATCGTTGTAGGTAAAGCGGCAGTTGTCGACCCGCGGCGGCAGGATGAAATTCCCAGCGTCACTGAATACCCGCAGCGCACACACCAGATTGACATCCGGATTGTCGATCAGCACCGGCGCCTGCAGGGCGATACTGGGTGCAAACAGCCGATCGTCATCACACAACACCTTGATCAGCTCGCCACGCGCCTCTTCAACACAGCGCAGAACGTTCTTCTGCAGCCCAAGGCGTTGCGGGTTGCGCAGGTAACGCACAGGGTGCGCAGGCTCGGCCACGGCTTCAACGATACGCTGGATCTGATCGTCGGCACTGTCGTCGCAAATGACGATTTCCAGGGGCTGGTAGGTTTGGGCCAAGGCACTGTCGAGGGCCTGGCTGAAGAAGCGCGGGTTGAAGGCGGGGATAACGATGCTGACTAGAGGGGCTTGGTTCACGGTTGCAAACTCTCGAGCGGCGAGCCCTGGCCAGAAAGACCAGGGCTGCAGAACCGCTTAAAAAAGACGGCTGACGGCTCGACGGTCATGGCGTTCGAGCCGCAGCTCGAACGCCATGTTCTCAGACCTTGTTGAACAGGCCGAGCTGAGTGATCTTGCTGAAGGCCAATTGCGAGGCCTGCAACATGGTCTGCTGCAGGGTCAGGCGGGTCATGACTTCGGCCGGGTCGGAGTCACTGATGGCAGAACGGGTGGTGACGTTGGCTGCCGCCAGACTTTCGTTGATTTCGTTCTGGGTGGCCAAAGCCGAACCACGACCACCGATGGAGCTGATGCCGATGGACAGCTGATCGACACCACTGGCCAGGTTGGCCATGCCCGACGCAAGGTCGGCCAACTGCTTCTGGGTTGCCAGGACGTCACCGTCAGTGGGTGTGTTCAACGCGTTTTTCAACTGACTCACGGTGTCCAGGATGTTCTGGGTTTCGTGGGTGTTCACCGCCACGCTGAACTGATCGTTGGCGGCCGGCGAAGGAGCGCCCGTCAGGGTGAAGCTCACGCCTGCCGCAGTGGCGATATTGCCCGGCCCTACCACACCCGAAGACACCGGTTTGCTGTCTGCCGTCAGCGGCGCGGCATACAGATCGAAATTGGTGGCGCTGGTGAACTTGAGCACGGCAGAGCCACTCGGGAACGTCGAGTTGTAGGCCACCGGATCAGTCACGCTGGCGGCCGAGACCTGAGTCATGCTCGGGTTGCCCGGAGAACGCGCAACGTTGAAGGTGTCCGGCTTCGACGCCAATGTAAAACTGTGCCCCGGCAGCACCGCGCCAGCGACATCGCCGGACTTGAGATTGACGTTCAGGTTCAGATCGACACCACGGAAACTCACCGTCTGATTCGGCGAAGTACCGATCACCCCGCCCTTGCTGGCCTCAGCCGTCACATCGTTGCCGCTGCCATCGAGGATCTGCAACTGGGTGCCGCTGACGAACGACACGGTATAAGGCTCGCCACCGCGGAACTGGCTGTTGTAGGTGCCGCTGTTGGTCATCTGGCCATTGGACAGGGAAACCCGTCCATCATCCACCACCGGCGAAGTCATGGTGACCTGGCTACGACTGGTGTTGAGCGCCTGCTGGAACACATCCCAACCGGTGCTGTTGGCAGCCATCATCATGGTGTCGCCCACCGGCAGCTTCAGGCTGCTCTGGTCACCGTTGTAACTGTAGGTGCCATCAGAGTTGCGGCTGAACGGCGGAACGTCGTCCTTGGAGCCGCCAAAGAGGTACTTGCCGTTTTCGTCCTGAGAGTTCATCAGGCTCAGCAGTTGCTCTTCGATCTGCCCCAGCTCGGCAGCATTGGCCTGCCGGTCGGCATTGGTGTATCCGGCGCTGCCGGCGCCGACGGCCAGTTGCTTGGCCCGGTCCAGAACGTTGTTGATGCTGGTCATCACCGACTCGGCCTGGCCCAGGGAAGCCTTGATCGAGTTGCTGTTGGCCTTGTACTGATCAAGCAGGGAAGCCTGCTGACCCAGCTGCAGCAAACGGGCAGCGCCCACCGGATCGTCGGCGGCAGTCTTGACCCGGACCAGGCTGCTGGACTCTTCGCCGCTCTTGACCGCGTTGGCGAAATTCTTCTGATAGTTGGCAGCCGAAGTCTCGTAATACTGGGCGGTGGAAATGCGCATGGGCTACGACTCCTTAAAGGCTGTTGATCAGCGTGCTGAAGGTTTCCTGCGCAGCCTTGATGATCTGCGAAGACGCGGTGTAGTACTGCTGGAACTTGACCAGGTTGCCGGTCTCATCGTCCAGGTTGACGCCGGACAGCGAGTCACGGGCACCCTTGGCGTTGGCCAGGATGGAACCGTTGGCAGCACTGTCGAGCTTGGCCTGGCTGGCCTTGGCGCCGACGTTCTCGATCAGCTTGCCGTAGGCATCCACCAGGGTGATGCCCTTGCTCGCCGAACCGGTGTCCACGGTCTGCTTGGTCTGCAGCCCCGACAGCGCCAGGCCGTTACGGTTATCGGAAGAGCCGGCGCCATTCACCGAAATGTTCATGTTGTCGCCGGCATTGGGCGAACCGGCAACGGTCATCTGCACCGTGAAGGTCTTGGTCACAGGTGGCACGCCGCCATCAGTGATCGGGTTACCGCTGGCATCGAGCATCTTGATCTGCAGGTTCAGGACATTGCTCTGCCCTGGCACGATGGAGCCGCTGCCCATCTTGACGCCCTTGGCGTCAAAGTAATCGTAGGTCTGGCTGCCGCCGGACGCCGCATTGAACACCACCTTGACCGGGCCGGAGTTCTTCAGGGCGGTCTGCATTTCCAGCTTGCTGGCTGCATCGTAGTTATTGATCGGCACCGCCAGGGACGGCTGCGCAGAGATGCTCAGGGAGCTCTTGACCCCGGCACCGATCTCGGCCTTCAGCGGCGCAGCCAGAGCCAGGCGCTTGGCGTCAGTCATTTCCGTCTGGATGGTGGCTGCGGCATTGCGGGTCGGGGTGATCTTGAAGCTGTCACCGGCGGCCACCGTGCCATTGAGATTCAGCGAGAAACCGTCGATCACGGGTGCCGGGCTGGTCGTGGTGCTGAAGGTGCCCATGTCCTTGCCGTCGGAACGCTTGACGGTGTAATCCGTGGCACTGCTGAAGGTCACGGTGTAGTCGCCAGTGCTCAGCTTGCCGGTGTCCTTGATGGTCACATCGAAGTTGCCCGAGCCCGCGCTGTTGGCGGCGCTGGCCATACTGCGCTGACTGATCATCCGCAGGCTGTTGATGTCGTTGAACAGGTTGCCGCCAAACTCACCGTTCTTGTCGATACCCTGGGCCATCTGGCTGTTCATCTGGTCGGCAACCACCAGGGCCACGCGCCCCAGTTCATTCATTGCCGGGTCCAGCACTTCACTGCGATAGCGCAACAGGCCACCAATCTCGCCACCGGTGGTGACGTTGGTGATGTCCACGGTGCTGGTGCCGCGATTGAGCTGCAGCATGGAGCGCGTCGGGTCGTTCTTGCCCTGCACCACTTCCAGGGTGTTGGCGGAGTTGCCCATCACCAGCGGCTGGCCACTGCCCAGGTACAAGTCGAGGCTGGAACCACGCTCCGACACCTGGACGCCGATAAAGGTCGAAAGCTGGCGCACGGTTTCGTTACGGGCATCCAACAGGTCGTTGGGCATGCCGTTGCCATTGGTCGACAGTTCGGAAATCTTCTGGTTGAGCTGGGCGACGGTATTGGCCAGCTTGTTGACCTGATCGGCCATGCTCGCCATGTTGCCGTTGATGTTGCTGTTCTGTTCGTTGAGCTGGCTGGACACCGAGTTGAAACGGTTACTCAAGGCCTGGGTATCGCTGAGCAGCAACTGCCGAGAGGCTTCATCGGTAGGCTTGGCGTTGAGGTTCTGCAGCGAGGCGAAGAATTTGGTCAGGGCGCCGTTCATGCCGGTGCCGTTGTCCGACAGCAACTGGTCGACCGGGCTGATCTGACTCTGGTAGGCCGCGACGTCACTGTTCAAGGACGTGGCGGTGCGCAACTGGGCATCGAGGAAGCTGTTGTACACCCGGCGTACGTCCGCCAGGGTGGTACCGGTGCCGATGAAGACGTTGCCGAATTGAGCGGAGGCCTTGGTGCCCTGCACGGTCTGCTGCCGCGAGTACCCGGCGGTGTCGGCGTTGGCAATGTTGTTACCCGTAGTCACCAACGACGTTTGGCTGGCGGCCAGCCCCGACATCCCAATATTGAGCAAACTCATGATTCAGACCTTATAAATTCGTGGAAACGCCCGCCGCAGCGTAGCTCTCGTAGTTCTTCATCTGCTTGGCTATCTGCGAAATCTTGCTAGCGTAATCCGGGTCCGTTGCATACCCGGCTTTTTGCAACTCGCGAACAAACTGTTCTGGTTTATCGGCAACCTTCAGCACTTCTTGATAGCGATTATTGCTCTGCAACAAGGTCACCAGATCGTGGAAGCTGTCCTGGTAGGAATCATAGGAACGGAACGCCGCCGTCTCCTTGACCATCTGTCCATCGCGGAACTCGCTGGTGATCGCTCGGGCCTGAGCGCCCTGCCAACTTTTGTTGGCCTTGATGCCGAACAGGTTGTGACTGCTGCTGCCATCCTGCTGACGCATGACCGATTTACCCCAGCCGGTTTCCAGCGCGGCCTGGGCTACCAGATAACGCGGATCGATACCGATGCGCTGGGCCGCCTGCTGCGCCATCGGCAACATGGTGGCGACAAAATCATCTGCGGAACTGAAGGCGCGCTTGGCCGGCGCCAGCGGCGGCTGAGCCATGGCCCGGCCATACACGCGCATCTTGCCCTGGGACGCGGCGTAGCCCTGGTTGACCCGCCACTCGCCACGCAGCACCGCATCGGCGGCTGCGCTATTGCGGGTGGGCGCAACGTTCTGGGTAGAAGCGTCAGCAGTCGCACCGGCCGAAGGCACGATACCGGTCAACAGGCGATCGGTAAGCTTGCTCGGCAACGACAGGCGCCGTTGATTGAGCAACGCCATATCGTTATGCGACACCGTGCTGCGCAACGGGTCCTGGGCACGCGAGGCCCACATTGGACGCTGACCATTGACCCGGCTCAACGGACCATCCTGGGCGGTGGTACCGGCGGCAATCGGGGTCGGAGTCGCCACCGGCGCCGCGGCTGTCAAGGCCGTATGGGTCGCGCCCGGGTTGGCCGGCTTGTTCTTCATCATCTGGCGCATCAGCACATTGGCCAGGCCGATACCGCCACCCTCACGAGACAGGGATACCGCCAGCTGCTGGTCGTACATGTCCTGGTACTGCTTTGCGGCCGGGGTATTGAGCGGGTTGTCCTGGGCAATGACGTCAGTGGCCTTGCGCATGGACTTGAGCATTTCATTGAGGAACAGCGACTCGAACTCCTGCGCCACTTTGCGCACGTTGGCTTCGCCGTTCTTGTCGCCGACCTTGAGTTGCTGCAGGCGATTGAGGTCGGAGTAAGACCCGGAATCGCCGCTGCCAATCAGTCCACTCTTACGAATATCCATGGCGCTCACCTCAAATCACGATCAGGTCGGCCTGCAAGGCGCCGGCCTGTTTCAAGGCTTCGAGGATCGCCATCAAGTCACCCGGCGCAGCCCCGACCTGGTTCACCGCACGGACAATCTCATCCAGGGTGGTGCCCGGGCCGAACTTGAACATCGGCTTGGCTTCCTGCTGGGCGTTAACCCGCGAACGCGGCACCACAGCGGTCTGGCCATTGGACAGAGGGCCGGGCTGGCTGACGATCGGGTCTTCGGTAATGGTCACGGTCAGGCTGCCATGGGTCACCGCCGCCGGCGACACCTTGACGTTCTGGCCAATGACGATGGTGCCGGTACGGGAGTTGATGATGACCTTCGCCACCGCCTGCCCCGGGTCGACTTCCAGATTCTCCAGGATCGACAGGTAGTCCACGCGCTGGCTTGGGTCCAGAGGCGCGGTGACCCGGATCGAACCGCCATCAATGGCCTGGGCCACGCCCGGGCCGAGCATGTCGTTGATCTTGTCGACAATGCGCTTGGCGGTGGTGAAGTCCGAACGATTGAGGTTCAGGGTCAGGCTGTTGCCCTGGTTGAAACCGCTGGGCACGGCGCGCTCCACCGAAGCACCACCGGGAATCCGCCCGGCAGATGGCACGTTGACGGTGATCTTCGAGCCGTCACGCCCTTCAGCGTCGAAACCGCCCACCACCAGGTTGCCCTGGGCAATGGCGTAGACGTTGCCGTCGATCCCCTTGAGCGGGGTCAGCAGCAAGGTGCCGCCACGCAGGCTCTTGGAGTTACCGATGGAGGACACGGTGATGTCCACCTGCTGACCCGGCTTGGCGAATGCCGGCAGATCGGCGCTGACCGACACCGCCGCGACGTTCTTCAACTGCACGTTGCCGGAGCCGGCCGGCACCTTGATGCCAAACTGCGACAGCATGTTGTTGAACGTCTGCAGAGTGAACGGGGTCTGGGTCGTCTGGTCGCCGGTGCCGTTAAGCCCGACCACCAGGCCGTAACCGATCAATTGGTTGGAACGCACGCCGGAAATACTGGCAATGTCCTTCAACCGCTCGGCCTGGACGCCAAGGGAAGTGGACAGCAACAACGCCGCCGCCATCAGGTGCTTGAAGTTGAACATGAGGCTTCTCATCACCTAGAAAGGGAACAGCGGACTGAGGAAGAAACGATCGAACCAGCCAGGCTGGTTAGCATCGGCAAACGAGCCGGTACCCGAATAGGTAATGCGGGCATCTGCGACCCGGGTCGAAGATACCGTGTTATCCGTGGCGATATCGTCCGCACGCACCAGGCCGGCAATGCGCACCAGTTCATCACCGGTATTGAGGGTCATCCACTTCTCGCCACGCACCGCGATGATGCCGTTGGGCAATACATCGGCCACGGTGACGGTGATCGAGCCGGTCAGGCTGTTGCTCTGCGCGGCCTTACTGTCGCCCTTGGTGGCGCGATTACCGCTGTAGCCGGCATTCAACGTCAGGTCGCCATCGCTCAACGGGTTGTTGACATTGGGCACAGCGCCAAACAGCGAGGTCAGGCCGATGCTGTTGGAGCTGGTCTTGTTCAGGGCCGAGTTGGCGCCCTTGCTGGCGCTGGTCCGCTCGTTCAGGGTGATGGTAATGATGTCACCCACCCGGAACGCCTTGCGGTCGCTGTACAGGTTCTGCTCAAAACCGGCCTGGTAGATCGAGCCGTTGTTGGACGCGGAAGGCAGCGGCGTGCGCGGCAACACCGGGGCGTAATAAGGGTCATTGGGCTTGGGCGGCGGAGCAACACAGCCCGCGAGCACGGCACTCCCACTCAGCGCTAGAACACACATAAACCGATTCATGACCCTTCCTCACGATGTTGCCGGTGCGCCACTTCAGACCCGTGGCGACCTCAAGACTTGATTACAGCTTCTGCGTAATGAACGAGAGCATCTGGTCCGCAGTGGAGATCACCTTGGAGTTCATCTCGTAGGCCCGCTGGGTGGTGATCATGTTGACCATTTCCTCAACGGTGCTGACGTTGGACGCTTCCAGGGTGTTCTGCAGCGTGGTGCCGAAGCCGTTAAGGCCCGGGGTACCAATTTGCGGCGCGCCACTGGCGGCGGTTTCCAGGAACAGGTTGTTGCCCTGGGACTGCAGGCCAGCCGGGTTGATGAAGTCGGCGGTTTGCAGGTTACCGATCACCTGGGAAGCCGGGTTGCCGGCGATGGTGATGGATACGGTGCCGTCCTGACCCACGGTGAAGGTCTGTGCGTCGTTGGGCACAACCACCGCAGGCTCCAGGGCAAAACCGCTGGCAGTGACAATCTGACCATCGGAATTGAGGTGGAACGTACCGTCACGGGTATAGGCCGTGGTGCCGTCGGGCTGCAGGATCTGGAAGAAACCACGGCCATTGATGGCCAGGTCCAGAGGCTGCTCGGTGGTCTGCAGGCTGCCGGCAGTGAAGTTCTTCTGGGTCCCGACAATGCGCACGCCGGTACCGACCTGCAGGCCGGTTGGCAGTTCGCTGTCCTGGGTCGACTGGGCACCGGGCTGGCGCTTGATCTGATACAGCAGGTCCTGGAACTCGGCGCGATCACGTTTGAAACCCGTGGTCGAGACGTTCGCCAGGTTGTTGGAAATAACACTCAGGTTGGTGTCCTGGGCGGACAGACCGGTTTTGGCAACCCATAGAGCCGGAAGCATTCGATTCTCCTCTCGCGCCTGTTTTACGGCGCTAGATACTGGTAATTAGCTGATCTGCAAGACCCGAGCCATGGCCTGGTCGTCTTCTTTGGCGCTGTTCATCATCTTGACGTGCAATTCGAACTGGCGGGACAAGGCCAGCACCGCGGTCATTTCTTCCACGGCGTTAACGTTGCTCGACTCCAGGAAACCCGAGACCAACTGCACATTGGCATCGGCAGGCGCCGGCTGGCCGTCCTTGGTCTTGATCGACCCATCCAGGCCCTTGGTCAGGTTCTTGATATCCGGATTGACCAGCTTGATGCGATCGACCTCGGCCATGACCCGCGGACCTTCACCCATGGCACGAATGCTGATGGTGCCGTCCTGGCCGACTTCGATCTTCTGCTCTGGCGGCACGGCGATAGGACCGCCATTGCCCATGACCGGCATGCCATTGCCTGCCCGCAACACGCCCAGAGCGTCGACATTCAAGCTGCCGGTGCGCACATAGCTTTCGCTGCCATCGGGGCTCTGCACGGCGATCCAGCCCTTGCCGCTGACGGCCACGTCCAGGTCACGACCGGTTTCCACCATGGAGCCGGGAGTAAAATCCGTTGCCGGCCGCTCCCCCATGGCAAAGGCCCGCGCCGGAAAACTGTCACCAAACACCGGCATCGCGCGCGCCTGCTCCAGGTCGCGCTGAAAACCGTTGGTGGAGATGTTCGCCAGATTGTTGGCATGAGCCTTTTGCGCCAGAGCATTCTGGCTGGCGCCGGTCATTGCCACATAAAGGTACTTGTCCACAATCGTTCCTCATCTGCCGGACGTTTGCCGCCCCACACTGTACTGAGCATGGCGTAAGCAATTTCTACACCAACTTTAACTTCCAGCAGCGCTCCCCATGCAGGCCGGGGCTTTGCCGCGAGCAACGGGTTTTTCTGGGCGGAATGAGAGACGAAAAAACGGCGGACTTATGCCGCTAACGGCAAGTCTCGGTCCCATGACCCGGGCCCGCTCCGCACTCGGGCTGGACACTTTGTGAACGGATCTTGCTAGGCACAGTGACTGGCTATCGCAACTTCAGTTTGCGCAGGGGTGGCCGACACCTAAGCCAGTGACTGCCAAGGAGAACCACTTTGAACCTGTACCTCAATCAGCTGCGCAAGACAGCTGACTTCAAGGAAGCCATCTATTCCGGGGATATCTTCCTGGACACTGACCTGGCCACCGCAAAAGAACTCTGCGGGTACGCCAAGGAAAGCATCACCGCGGCATTCGATGGCGAAACCAACCACCAGGCTCTGCACACGATGATGCCGGTAGAAGAGTTCGTCAGCCGGGTTACCCGACTCAAGGGCCAGTTCACCAACAGCCAGCGCGTCAAGGATCTGATCCTTGGCTTCATTCACGAGATCGGCATCGATCCTCGGGACTACATTTTCGACGTACCGCGCCTGCGGGTCGTGCCCAACTACGACTACCTGCACGCTGGCGTCAGCTACGCCTACAAGCCTCATCGCGACAGCTGGTACGGCAGCGTGGATTGCCAGATCAACACCTGGATGCCGGTCTACACCATCACCCCGGACCAGACCATGATGATCAACCCCAGCTACTTCGAGAAGCCGGTGGCCAACACCTCGAAGGACTGGAGCCTGAAGGACTGGATCAGCAACCAGCGACACAAGGCCAAGGACAACCTGACCGAAGAAGTACGGGTCCACCCGGTGCCCCTGGGGGAGATCGACGACAGCTCTGAACTGCGCATCGCCGGCAACTCAGGCGAGATGCTGGTGTTCTCCGGCTCGCACCTGCACGGCACTGTCCCCAACCGTACCGACCGCACCCGCTTCAGCGTGGACTTCCGCCTGATGCACCTCGAAGACCTGAAACACAACCGCGGAGCCCCCAACGTAGACAGCGCCTGCCCCGACGTCGGCTCCGGCTTCAAAGACTACTTCCACGCCCACGACTTCTCGAATTTCCAAGGATTCAAGCCATGACCAAACGTCGCCTTACCCCCGCCGAAGCCCAATACAACGAAACCCGCGCCGGCGTACTCAAGCGGGTCGACGCCGAGTACGTTGCCGACGCACCCTTCGTCTTCGCCAACCGCATCAACGTCACCGCCGCGCTGTCGCGCATGGAGCTGTTCAAGAAGGTCATGGATGTGCCCGGGGCGATCATCGAGTGCGGCGTGTACAAGGGCAACTCGCTGATGCTCTACATGCACCTGTCGATGATCCTCGAACCTTATGCCATCAACCGCTCCATCGTCGGCTTCGACACCTTCGAAGGCTTCACCAGCATCAACAAGGACGAGGACCCGGCCGACATCAACGAAAGCATGTTCTCCGACACCGACCAGTCGCTGATCCAGGACATGATCGATGCCAACGACCTGCTGCGTCCGGTGAACCGCATCCCGCGCTGCGAGCTGGTCAAGGGCGACATCTGCAAGACCGCGCCGGAATTCGTCAAGTCGCGTCCGGACCTGGTAGTGGCCATGCTGATCCTCGACACCGACCTGTACGAGCCCACCAAGGTCGCCCTGGAAACCTTCCTGCCGTACATGCCCAAGGGCGCTATCGTGGTTCTCGACGAAGTCGCCTACCGCAACTTCCCGGGCGAAACCAAGGCTCTGCGCGAAGTGTTCGACATGAACAAGATCGAACTCAAGCGCCTGCCTTTTGACTCCTGTGTCGGCTACTTCCATATCTGAAGACAGCCAGCCCCGAGCCAAACGAAAAGCCCCGCTTCATAAGCGGGGCTTTTTTCATTCCGGCGACTCCTTGCCAACCTCGTACTGGCGCAACTTGTTGGCGATGGTGGTATGGGAAACCCCCAGGCGCTTGCCCAGTTGCCGACTGCTGGGATGCTCGGCATAGAGACTTTCCAGCACCGCCTTTTCAAAGCGACCGACAATCTGCTCCAGGCCGCCTTCCAGGGAAAAGTCCCCCAGGGGCTGGCGCGCGCCATAGTCCGGCAGACGGATATGCTCGGCCTTGACCGTGCCGCCATCACACAGCGAGACCGCCTGGAACAGCACGTTCTCCAACTGCCGGACATTACCCGGCCAGTGATAGTGACTGAGGCGCTCCATGGCCGCCGGAGCCAGCCGTGGCAGCGCACAACCGATCTGGCGACTGGCCTGATCGAGGAAGTGCTCCACCAGGGGCGTCAAACCGTCGAGGCATTCGCGCAGCGGCGGAATATGCAGGGACAGCACGTTGAGTCGGTGGTACAGGTCCTGGCGAAACTCGCCCCGGGCACAGAGTTCGGACAGATCCACCTGAGTCGCACAGATCACCCGCACATCCAGGTACACCTCCTCGTCACTGCCGACACGGCGGAAGCAACCATCCTGGAGAAAGCGCAGCAACTTGACCTGCAGGCGCGGGCTCATTTCCCCCACACCATCGAGAAACAGCGTGCCGCCGGCCGTCAGTTCCAGCAGCCCGAGCTTGCCCTCGGCCCGAGCCCCTTCAAAGGCCCCGGGGCCATAGCCGAACAGCTCGGTCTCGGCCATGGATTCCGGCAGCCCGGCGCAGTTCAGAGCCATCAGCGGCGACTGGCCCCGAGGGCTGGCCAGGTGGCAGGCGCGGGCCAGCAACTCCTTGCCGGTACCGGTCTCGCCTTCAATCAACAGGGGCGCATCCAGGGGCGCCATGCGCCGGGCTTCCCGCACCACCGCTGCCATGACTTTCGAACTCTGGAAAATACTGTCAAAGCCCCGCAACTCCTGCTTGCGCACATTGTAGATACGCTCACCAACCCGATCCGCCCGGTGCAGAGTCAATACCGCACCGGCCATGGCCTCGCTGTCATCGTGCTCGGATTGCAGCGGGGCGATGTCCGCCAGAAACACGTCGCCCTTGACCTTGACCCGCAGCCCGTTGATCCGCGACTGGTTGGCCCGCACCAACTCCGGCAAATCGAAGTCCTCGGCGTAGCGTGACAGCGGAATCCCCGGCACCTCATCCACCCGCACGCCCAGCAACTGCGCTGCCGCTCGGTTGGCGGCCACGATGGAGCCGCCCATGTCGATGGACAGCACCGGGAACTCCAGAGCACCCAGCAGCGCATTGAGCTCCATGTGCCGACGCTCGCTGGGCATCAGCCCGACCCTTTTGACGCCAAACACTCCGGCGATGGATTCGAACTTGGGGCGCAATGCCTGGAACTGCAGATTGATCAGGTTCGGACAGTGCAGATAGATGGCGTTGCCATGTTCGCCCCCCACCTCGCCCCGGGCCACGTTGATCCCGTATTCCACCAGCAGATTGAGGATGTCCCGCAGGATGCCGATGCGGTTCTGGCAGTGAACTTTGATACGCATGAAGAAAGGCCCGAAGCGGATAATGGAGGGCATAAACGCCGAAAACCGACGCTTTTGACGTCGGCACTTGCAAACTTTCTGCTGGGTGGCGCAGATAACCGTCAAGATTATGTGACAGCAAAGGGCTTTTTCAAACCTGAAAAGCCACAATACTTGGGCGCCCCGGGCAAAACCGTAACGATTAGTTTACAAATTGGCGTCCTACCCCCCTCCATCAGCGCCTGTCAGCTGCTGCAAAGCGTCGCACCCTGGGGTATCACTGGGGTCACCCATAACAAGAACGCATCCCCTGGCAGGAGAGCAGCATGAAGCAGACGCAGTACGTGGCCCGCGAGCCCGACGCGCAAGGTTTTATCGACTATCCACCCGAAGAACACGCGGTGTGGAACACCCTGATCACGCGCCAGTTGAAAGTGATCGAGGGGCGCGCGTGCCAGGAGTACCTGGACGGCATCGACAAACTCGGACTGCCCCACGACCGCATCCCGCAGTTGAGTGAAATCAACAAGGTCCTCGGCGAAACCACGGGCTGGCAAGTGGCCCGGGTGCCGGCACTGATTCCTTTCCAGACCTTTTTCGAACTGCTGGCCAGCAAGCGCTTTCCGGTGGCGACCTTCATTCGTACTCCTGAAGAGTTGGACTACCTGCAGGAACCGGACATCTTCCACGAGATTTTCGGCCACTGCCCGCTGCTGACCAATCCCTGGTTCGCCGAATTCACCCACACCTACGGCAAGCTCGGCCTGCAAGCCACCAAGGAAGAGCGCGTATACCTGGCGCGTCTGTACTGGATGACTATCGAGTTCGGCCTGGTGGACACCCCGGACGGGCGACGCATCTACGGCGGCGGCATCCTCTCCTCGCCCAAGGAAACCGTCTACAGCCTGTCCGAAGAGCCGGAACACCAAGCCTTCGATCCGCTGGAAGCCATGCGCACGCCTTATCGCATCGACATCCTGCAACCCATCTACTTTGCCCTGCCCAACCTCAAGCGCCTGTTCGACCTGGCCCATGAAGACATCATGGCCCTGGTCCACCAAGGCATGCAGCTGGGCCTGCACGCCCCCAAGTTCCCGCCAAAACCCAAGGCGGCCTGAGCAGCCCGCCCTCGCGGGCGGCTGCGAAAGATAGTAACTTCCAACAAGAATCGAACTCAGGAATACACCATGACCGCTCTGAACCAAGCCCATTGCGAAGCCTGCCGCGCCGATGCCCCTCAGGTCAGCGACGAAGAACTGCCGGTACTGATCAAGCAGATCCCCGACTGGAACATCGAAGTTCGTGACGGCGTGATGCAGCTGGAAAAAGTCTTCCTGTTCAAGAATTTCAAATTCGCCCTGGCCTTCACCAATGCCATGGGCGAGATCTCCGAGGCCGAAGGCCACCACCCGGGCCTGCTCACCGAATGGGGCAAAGTCACCGTGACCTGGTGGAGCCACTCGATCAAGGGCCTGCACCGCAACGACTTCATCATGGCCGCCCGCACCGACGAAGTGGCCAAGACCGCAGAAGGACGCAAGTAATGCATTTTGATGCCATCGGTCGCGTACCCGGCGATCCGATTCTCGGCCTGATGGAGGCCTACGCCAACGATCCCAATCCGCGCAAATTCGACCTCGGCGTGGGGGTCTACAAGGATGCTCAGGGCCTGACGCCGATCCCGCAATCGGTGAAGCTGGCGGAGCAGCGCCTGGTGGATCGCCAGACCACCAAGACCTACATCGGAGGCCACGGCGACGCGGCCTTCGGCAAGGTGATCAATGAGCTGGTACTGGGCAGTGATTCGCCACTCATCGCCGCGCAGCGCGCCGGTGCTACCCAGACCCCGGGCGGTACCGGCGCCCTGCGCCTGAGCGCCGACTTCATCGCCCAGTGCCTGCCGGGCCGCGGCGTTTGGTTGAGCAACCCGACCTGGCCGATCCACGAAACCATCTTCGCCGCAGCCGGGGTCAAGGTCAGTCACTACCCCTACGTGGGCAGCGACAACCGCCTGGACGTCGAGGCCATGCTGGACACCCTGAACCGGGTGCCCGAAGGCGACGTGGTGCTGCTGCACGCCTGCTGCCACAACCCCACCGGCTTCGACCTGAGCCAGGCCGACTGGCAACGGGTGCTTGAGGTGGTGCGCAAGCGCAACCTGCTGCCGCTGATCGACTTCGCCTACCAGGGCTTTGGCGACGGCCTGGAACAGGATGCCTGGGCGGTGCGGCTGTTCGCCGCCGAAGTGCCGGAAGTACTGATCACCAGTTCCTGCTCGAAGAACTTCGGCCTGTACCGCGATCGCACCGGGGCCCTGATCGTCTGCACCCGGGACGCCGAAAAACTCCTCGACGTGCGCAGTCAACTGGCCCATATCGCCCGTAACCTGTGGTCCACACCACCGGATCATGGGGCCGCAGTAGTCGCCACCATCCTCGGTGACCCGGAGCTGAAAAGCCTCTGGGCCGACGAAGTGGAAGCCATGCGCCAGCGCATCGCCCAATTGCGCGCCGGTCTGCTGGAAGCCTTGCAGCCCTATGGACTGGCCGAGCGCTTCGCCCACATCGGCGTGCAACGCGGCATGTTCTCCTACACCGGCCTGAGCCCGTCTCAGGTCAAGGAACTGCGTGAACACCACAGCGTGTACATGGTCAGTTCCGGCCGGGCCAACGTGGCCGGGATCGACGCTTCGCGCCTGAGCCTGCTGGCTGAGGCGATCGCTCGGGTCGTCTAAAAGCAGAGCGCGTGCTTGCCGGCGCGGGAGGCCCTGAGGGTGCCTTCGCCGGCAAGCCGGTTCCTGCCGCCGCTTTGTCCTTTCATCCCGAAATCGCGATAAAAATCTTTTTGTCATTTCCAGTGCTGTATCCTGCCCAGGCTTTTTAAAAGCGCGGACCTACCCAGCGATTTAAAAAACAGACTTTGCGAGGAGCAACGACATGCATGAGATCCCGAATCTCCCCTTCCCAAGCCTGCACGAAACTGAGCAGACAACCACGCCACAAGCCAGTGCCGAAAAGCCTGTAGTGCAAGAAGCCGCCGACAGCCGCAAGGCCGACAGCGAAGACTGAAAAGAGCTGTAACCAGACCGTGTGGAAAGCGCTACTCAAGCGCTTTCCACACCGCCTGAATCTTTCCCCCCGAGCCCCTGCCGAACCATGACCGACTCCTTCAGCGAAACCCAAGCCAGCGTACTGCTGGGTACTGCGGAAAAAATGATCGAGATCTGGAATCGCCTCAGCCCGGAAAAACAGGCCGCCCTGCTGGCCCGTTTCGGCACCCAGGAAAATGCCCTGGCCGCTCTGGTCACCACTCAGCTGCTGAGCGCCAAAGACGCCTGACTCAATCCCTCAACCAGGGACGTTCTGAACAACGCGTCGAATTCTGCCCCTGCATCCCCGTCCACATCGGTATCATAAGCAGCCTATCTATTGAGCTGTCGCAGTGGACCCATCCCCATGCCAGATACCCAGCGCCCCTTGACGGTCACGCTGCAAGTCGTCTCCATCGTCCTGTTCACCTTTATTGGCTACCTGAATATCGGCATTCCCCTGGCGGTACTGCCAGGCTACGTCCATAGCGACCTGGGGTTTGGCGCAGTGATCGCCGGCCTGGTGATCAGCGTGCAATACCTGGCCACCCTCCTCAGCCGCCCCTACGCCGGACGCATCATCGACAACCTGGGCTGCAAGCGCGCTGTCATGTACGGCCTGGCCGGCTGCGGCCTGAGCGGCGTGTTCATGCTGCTTTCCACCTGGCTGCAGGGTCAGCCGACCCTGAGTTTGATCAGCTTGCTGATCGGCCGCCTGGTACTGGGCAGCGCGGAAAGCCTGGTGGGTTCGGGGTCGATTGGCTGGGGCATCGGCCGGGTCGGCGCACAGAACACCGCCAAGGTGATTTCCTGGAACGGCATCGCCAGTTATGGCGCCCTGGCCATCGGCGCGCCCCTGGGGGTTTGGCTGGTCAATCGCCTGGGCCTGTGGAGCATGGGGGTAAGCATCATTCTGCTGGCGGTGCTCGGCCTGCTACTGGCCTGGCCAAAACTCGCCGCGCCGATAGTCGCCGGGGAACGCCTGCCGTTCATCCATGTGCTGGGCAAAGTCTTCCCTCACGGTTGCGGCCTGGCCCTGGGCTCCATCGGCTTTGGCACCATCGCCACCTTCATCACCCTGTACTACACGACCCAGCACTGGTCCAACGCGGTGCTTTGCCTGAGCCTGTTCGGCGCCAGTTTCATTGGTGCACGCCTGCTGTTCGGCAACCTGATCAACCGCCTCGGCGGCTTTCGCGTGGCCATTGCCTGCCTGTCGGTGGAAACCCTCGGCCTGCTCCTGCTGTGGCTGGCCCCCGATGCCCACTGGGCCCTGGCCGGCGCGGCCTTGAGCGGCTTTGGCTTCTCCCTGGTGTTCCCGGCACTGGGCGTGGAGGCGGTCAATCTGGTGCCGGCCTCCAGCCGTGGCGCGGCGGTGGGCGCCTACTCGCTGTTCATCGACCTGTCTTTGGGCATCACCGGACCACTGGCCGGGGCGATTGCCGGCGGTTTCGGCTTTGCCTCGATCTTCCTGTTTGCCGCCATCGCCGCGTGCTGCGGCCTGCTGCTGAGCCTGTACCTGTATCACCAGGCCCCCAAGCAGCGTAAGGAACGTTCAAACCGCTAGAAGTCCACTTTGCCGCGGCCAGCCTTGATGCTGCCGCGCTTGGCCTTGGTCTCCAGGCGGCGCTTCTTCGAGCCCAGGGTCGGCTTGGTGGGGCGGCGCTTCTTTTCCACCTTGACGGCGCTGAGGATCAGCTCGGTGAGACGCTCCAGGGCATCGGCGCGATTCTGCTCCTGGGTGCGGTACTGCTGGGCCTTGAGAATGATCACGCCGTCACTGGTGATGCGACTGTCGCGCAGCGCCAGCAGGCGCTCCTTGTAGAAAGGTGGCAGGGACGAGGCCGGAATGTCGAAGCGCAAATGCACTGCACTGGACACCTTGTTGACGTTCTGACCACCGGCGCCCTGGGCGCGAATGGCGGTCAGCTCGATCTCGGCATCCGGCAGATGCACGTTGTTGGAAATCACCAGCATGGAACAGGAATCCGTCTTCAGGGCGCACAGGATACCCCCATTCCCCACGCTCTTGCGGACCTGTTCGCTGGCAAGCCAGCGCCTGCGACAGGCAGCTCCCACGCAGGAGCCGACTGGCCGACGAAAGCGGTCTCGCTCCCACAAAGATCACAGGCATGAAAAACCCGGCCGGAGCCGGGTCTGTCATGGCCGAGGCCGCGCTTACTTCAGCGCAGTACTGGCTGCTTGCAGCGAGTGCTGAGCACTGCGCTTGTTCTTGATCAGGTAGCAGACCCACATGAACACCACCCACACCGGGATCGCGTACACCGAGATCTGAATGCCTGGAATCATCAGCATGATGCCGAGGATGAACACCACGAACGCCAGGCAGACATAGTTGCCGTAGGGGTACCACAGCGCCTTGAACAGCGAGGTCTGGCCGGTACGGTTCATGTGCTGGCGGAACTTGAAGTGCGAGTAGCTGATCATGGCCCAGTTGATCACCAGGGTCGCCACCACCAGGGACATCAGCAGCTCAAGGGCGTGCTGGGGAATCAGGTAGTTGAGCACCACGGCAACGAAGGTCACCACCGCCGAGGCGAGGATCGACAGCACCGGCACGCCGCGCTTGTCGATCTTGGCCAGGACTTTCGGCGCATCGCCCTGCTCGGCCATGCCCAACAGCATGCGGCTGTTGCAGTAGGTGCCGCTGTTGTACACCGACAACGCCGCGGTCAGGACCACGAAGTTGAGGATGTGCGCTGCCGTGTTGCTGCCCAGCATCGAGAACACCTGGACGAACGGACTGCCGCTGTAGGCATCGCCAGAGGCATTCAGGGTCACCAGCAGGGTGTCCCACGGGGTCAGCGACAGCAGCACCACCAGAGCGCCGATGTAGAAAATCAGGATGCGGTAGATCACCTGGTTGATGGCCTTGGGGATCACGGTTTTCGGCTTGTCGGCCTCGGCTGCAGTGAAGCCGAGCATTTCCAGGCCGCCGAAGGAGAACATGATGATCGCCATGGCCATCACCAGTCCGCTGACGCCGTTGGGGAAGAAGCCGCCATGGGACCAGAGGTTGCTCACCGATGCCTGCGGGCCACCGTTCCCGCTGACCAGCAGGTAGCTGCCCAGGGCGATCATGCCGACGATGGCCACCACCTTGATGATGGCGAACCAGAACTCGGCCTCGCCGAACACCTTGACGTTGGCCAGGTTGATGACGTTGATCATCACGAAGAACACCGCCGCCGAGGCCCAGGTCGGCACCTCCGGCCACCAGTAATGCACATACTTGCCGACCGCGGTCAGTTCCGACATGCCCACCAGGATGTAGAGAATCCAGCAGTTCCAGCCGGAAAGGAAACCGGCAAAGCCGCCCCAGTACTTATGGGCGAAGTGACTGAAAGAACCGGCCACCGGCTCTTCAACGATCATCTCGCCCAGCTGGCGCATGATCATGAAGGCGATGAAACCGCAGATGGCGTAACCGAGGATCATCGACGGACCGGCGGATTTGAGCACCCCGGCCGACCCCAGGAACAAACCGGTACCGATCGCGCCACCCAGGGCGATCAGTTGAATATGGCGATTTTTCAGGCCGCGTTTCAGCTCGCCCGAATGCGAGTTTTGTCCACTCATGAAAAGGTTCTCACGCAAGGTTTGATGATGTTTGCAAGACGTTGCCGCCCGGTGAAGGCTTAAGCGGCGCGGAGCAAACCCCAGCGCAGGCACCCGAAGTTCAGCGTTTTTCTAACGGTCATGCGTCACCTGTTTGTTTTTATCTGTGACGAAATCGAACCCACCACGCTCGTGACGCGGCGGAGTGAACAAGGTGGATAACCTTGAGTTTATTGGCCCGGCAGCAGTGTCTTCAGCGCCCTGGGAGCAGGCTGAAACACGCGGCGCAGACGCAAAGTGCGCGGGTACGCAGTTGGGTCACAGTTAAAACGCCGCGCATTGTACACCCCTGACCCCCTGCCGCCAGACACCGCTGTATCAGCGTGCCGGTAACCGGGATCCTGAGGGGCCAGCTCGATGCTCAGCATCGGCGGCGCAACGTTGGACGGACCGAGTGGGGTCGTCGATGAAGGTGCGATGACCATCGCCCTTCGAAGGGTGTCGGTGAAAGTCGGTTACGGCGTTCATTGCGCCTCCTTCTTGTTATGCACCTGTACGCAGGCAGGTGTGCATCTCACCTGCCTTGGCGCCCTGGAACAAGCGGGCCAGAGCTCTGGCAAGCGGATTAACCGATGCCCGGCGGCAGCTTTTCCTTACAGCGTCCGGGCCTTCGCCGATTCAGGGCGAAACACGGAGGATTTCGTAATATTTTCTTTACAGTGCGTAACGTGAATTTGCCAAACCAGATCAATGAGCGCGGCGACTGCAAATTGACGCGCACGCCATCCCACATCGGAAAAAGCCTTAGCTTTTTGTTTTCAGGTGATAAATTTCCGCTCTAAAAATAGAAAATAAAGTTCAGTAGAAAATAATCTAATTATTTTTTTGCACTTCAAAATCCCCTGAACTAGGTTTCCAGCCACTTGCCGGATGCCTCATCCGACAAGTACGAGGAGTGGATGAGCAGCCCTCGCAACCATCCCGTTCGCCGCTGTTGATCCGTTCCGCCAATGGACTGCTGTGCCCTATGTCATCTAGGAGAGTCACCATGCAAACACTGGAACAAGACCTGGAAACCGAACTGCAACTGGACGATTGGTTCGAAGCGGCAACCCACGATGCGGCCGTGGAAATGATGCAGGCCGAGGCGGTGGTGCCGTTCGGCACGGCGATGTGGCCGATGTAAGGCGCCCGGACCGGAGCAGGCCTCGCGCCTGCCCCGGTCACCTTTGTCCTCCAGGGAGGTTTTATGGACCAGACCCGCGCCATCCGCCATTTCCTGTACTACCTCGAACGCCATCCGGCCTTGAGCGGCGCCCAAGCATTGAAAGTGGTGATCGGCCATACCGCCGACTACCAGGCCATGGCCAACGCCATCATCGAACAATCGCGCCAGGCCACACCCCTGACTGTCAGCGCCCTGCGCCTGGACCTGGAGCCGGCCGAACGCCTCGCCCAGGCGATCATCGACTGTGACCTGTACATCTTCTTCTACGACTCCTCGACCCTGCCCCAGCCACGCCCCGATGGCCCGGAATTCCTCCGCCCCCTGCATGGCCTGATGGCCGAACACTGGAAGAAGTCCCTGCTGTTCAAGGATTACGGCGACTATTTCTACGACACCTTCAGCGTCGAGCCACAACGTATCGCCGACCTCAACGCCACCTTGATCCGGCGCCTGTCCCACGCCAGCACTCTGAGCTTCAGCGATCCCCAGGGCTCGTATTTCGAGGCGCCCCTGAACAGCGTGAAGAAGTGGACCGACATCAACGGCGTGGGCAATTACGACCTGGCACCGGGTGAGATCGCCACCCACAGCGATGCAATCAATGGCCATGTGAAATTCCTCGGCACCTTCCTCAGCACCATCCCCTTTGCTCGCAAATACGGGGTGCTGCAGACTCCGCTGGAGCTGTGGATCGAGAACTCCAGCATCCGCCAGGTCGCCACCCAGGTGCCCGGGCTGGCCAATGACTTCAACAAGTACCTGGACGCCAACCCGTCGAACCGACGCATCGAGGAGCTGGGGATCGGCACCAACGAAGGCATCAAGTCCTTGTACGGACGCAACTCCGGCTTTGAAGAGCGTCATTGCGGCCTGCATCTGGGGCTGGGAGGCGGAGCCAAGGGCAGCCACCACCTGGACCTGATCTTCAGCGCCGGCGTGCTGACGGTGGACAACAAACCAGTGTTCGACGGCCAGTTCGCCTTTTAACCTCTCTTGATACAGGAACCGGCTTGCCGCGGCGAAGGCGATCATGAGCCTTGCCCAAGGCTTGAGAGCCTATTCGCCGGCAAGCTCCGACGAAGCACCGGGCAAAAAAAACGCCAACCCGAAGGTTGGCGTTTTTTTGTCTGCGGGCCGAGGCTTATTCCGGCTTGCGACGACCGAAGCCAGGACGCTGGCCGCTACCGGCCGGGGCGCCACGGCGCTTGCCGGACGGTGCGTCCTTGTCCAGCACCAGGCTTGGGCGCTTGGACTTCGGTGCCGGCTTGGCTGGACGCTTGGTGTCCGCCGGACGCTCGGCTACTGGAGTACCACGGCCGCTTGCCGGACGCGGTGCACGTGGCGCGCGCTCGCCATCCTGACGGGCCGCCGGCTTGCGCCCTGGACGCTCGCCCTCGATCTGCGGCTCGCGGGACACCCGCGGATTGGCCGGTGCGCCATTGGCCGGACGCAGGGTGCGTACACGCTCGCTTTTGCCCACCGGACGCGAGGATTTACGCTGCATGCGCTCCAGCTTGTCCTTGGACTTGGCGTTGAGCTGTGGCAGCGCCACCGGGGTCAGGCCGACTTCGGCGCTGAGCACGTCGACTTCGTACTGGCTCATTTCGCGCCAGCGGCCCATGGGCAGGTCGGAGTTGAGGAACACCGGGCCGAAACGCACGCGCTTCAGTCGGCTCACCACCAGGCCCTGGGACTCCCACAAGCGACGCACTTCACGGTTGCGGCCTTCCATCACCACGCAGTGGTACCAGTGGTTGAATCCTTCGCCGCCGGGCGCCTGCTGGATATCGGTGAACTTGGCCGGGCCGTCTTCGAGCATGACGCCCGCCTTCAGGCGCTCGATCATCTCGTCATCGACTTCACCACGCACGCGCACCGCGTACTCGCGGTCCATTTCGTAGGACGGGTGCATCAAGCGGTTGGCCAGCTCACCGTCGGTGGTGAACATCAGCAAGCCAGTGGTGTTGATGTCCAGGCGGCCGATGTTGATCCAGCGGCCTTCCCGCGGACGCGGCAGCTTGTCGAACACGGTCGGACGGCCTTCCGGGTCGTCACGGGTGCAGATCTCGCCGTCGGGCTTGTTGTACATGATCACGCGGCGCACCGATTCGGCGGCCTCTTCGCGCTTGATCACCTTGCCATCGATGGAAATGGCGTCATGCAGGTCGACGCGCAGGCCGAGGGTGGCCTCTTTGCCGTTGACCTTGATCCGGCCCTGGCTGATCCAGGCCTCGACGTCGCGGCGCGAGCCGACGCCGATGCGGGCGAGGACTTTCTGCAGTTTCTCGCCGGCTGGACGGATTTCCTGATCGTTCTGATCGGTATCGCTCATCTGGGCACCTCCCGGTGTAGCGCTTCAGGCTAGAGCGGCCTGAAGACGTGAAAACAGGTTCTGTGGCGAAGGGATCGCCAAAGGGTCGCGAATCATACGCTCATGGCGGCGATTGCGCATCACAGACTAGTTGATAAGTCGCCGCCCGGGCTTTTTTCCGCCCGCCGGCGCCCCTTCTGCGCAAGCCGGCTTGCCGGCGAAGAGGCCCACACGCCTTGCACCTAAGCGGCCGACACCTTCATTGGCCAGCCAGCTACGGTCAGTCGTCCAGCAGACGGCGTTCGTTTTCGATCGCTTCGGCCAGGGCCAGGGCTTCGGCCTCTTCTTCACTCAATTCCGGCGCCGAAGGTTCCAGAGCCGCAACGGCAGCCAGCAACTTGGCTCGGGCCTCGGCAACGCCGAGCACATCGTCCTCGGCGTCAAGCAGCGGCTCCTCTTCGGGCTCGACCGCCAGTTCATCGGTGTCATCAGAGTTGTCATCAGAGTTGTCATCAGAGTTGTCATCAGGGACGGCAGCCTCGGTTTGCCCCTCAGGCTGATCGAACACCGGCTCCGGGTTCTCTGGCTCAACCGCGCCATCACGATGCAGGTCGTCGAAGTCGGTCTTGATTCCCTCCTCCATGGAGTCCAGCTCCAGCAACAGGCTATGGAAGCTGGTTTCTTCCTTGGGTTCCTCAGGCTCGGCGCTGGCATCGGCCAACTGCTGCAGGTGCTCGGGCACCGGCGCATCGTCGAACTCCAGCACCGGCTCGGCCTCGATCTCCCGCAATTCGGCCAGGGGCGGCAGGTCATCGAGGTTCTTCAGGTTGAAATGGTCGAGAAACGCCTTGGTGGTGGCGAACATCGCCGGTTTGCCCGGCACATCGCGGTAACCCACCACCCGAATCCACTCGCGTTCGAGCAGGGTCTTGACGATGTTGCTGTTGACCGCCACGCCGCGCACATCCTCGATCTCGCCGCGGGTGATGGGCTGGCGGTAAGCGATCAGGGCCATGGTTTCCAGCAGGGCACGGGAGTAGCGCTGCGGGCGCTCCTCCCACAGGCGGCCGACCCAGGGCGCGAACTTTTCACGGATCTGCAGGCGATAGCCGGAAGCCACTTCCTTGAGCTCGAAAGCCCGACCTTCGCAGGATTTGCCCAGCAGGGTCAGGGCCTTCTTGAAGACGGCCGGGTCCGGTCGCTCGGCTTCTTCGAAGAGCTCGAACAGGCGTTCCAGGGACTGGGGTTTTCCCGAGGCCAACAGAAAGGCTTCGAGCAGGGAGGCCAGCTCGCGGGGTTCATTCAGGTTCATGATTTAAGCTCGTTATTCGGCTCGCGCCCGTACGTGGATGGCCGCAAAGGGCTCATTCTGCACCAGCTCGACCAGGGATTCCTTGACCAGTTCGAGGATCGCCATAAAGGTCACCACCACTCCCAGGCGCCCCTCTTCTGCGGTGAACAGCTCGACAAAGGGCACGAAGCCACCGCCTTTGAGCCGCTCCAGCACATCACTCATGCGTTCGCGAGTGGACAAGGCCTCGCGGCTGACCTGATGGCTTTCGAACATGTCGCCACGGCGCAGCACCTCGGCCATGGACATCAGCAACTCTTCCAGGGCCACATCCGGCAGCAGCTTGCGCGCCCGGGCCTCCGGGGCATCGAGCTTGGGCACCACCACGTCGCGGCCGACCCGGCTCAGGCCGTCGATGCCTTCGGCGGCCGCCTTGAAGCGTTCGTACTCCTGCAGGCGGCGAATCAGCTCGGCCCGGGGATCATCCTCTTCTTCCTCGATCTCAGCAGAGCGCGGCAGCAGCATCCGCGATTTGATCTCGGCCAGCATCGCCGCCATCACCAGGTACTCGGCGGCCAGCTCCAGGCGCACCGACTGCATCAGCTCCACATAGCCCATGTACTGGCGGGTGATTTCCGCCACCGGGATGTCGAGGATGTTGATGTTCTGTTTGCGGATCAGGTACAGCAGCAGGTCCAACGGGCCTTCGAAGGCCTCGAGGAAGACCTCCAGTGCATCCGGGGGGATGTACAGGTCCAGGGGCATTTCCATGACCGCCTGGCCGTAGACCATGGCGAATGGCAGCTCCTGTTGGGCGCCGGCCTGCTCGTCGACGGTTTCCAGTACGGACATCTAGGCCTCGGCCATGAACGGCGCAGGGTCGCCGCAACCGACGCGAATCACTTCCGGCTCACCATCGGCCAGGCTGATCACCGTGGAGGACTCGGTGCTGCCAAAGCCGCCGTCGATGATCAGGTCCACCTGATGCTCCAGCAGCTGGCGCATTTCATAGGGGTCGCTCAGAGCCTCGGTATCGCCGGGCATGATCAGGCTGACGCTCATCAGTGGCTCACCCAGCTCGGCCAGCAGCGCCAGGGCAATAGGATTGCTCGGCACCCGCAGGCCGATTGTGCGGCGCTTGGGATGCAGCAGCAGGCGCGGGACTTCCCGGGTGGCGTTGAGAATGAAGGTGTAAGGTCCCGGCACATGAGCCTTGAGCAGGCGGAAAGTGCCAGTATCGATCTTGGCGAACAGCCCCAACTGCGACAGGTCACTGCAGATCAGCGCAAAATTGTGCTTGTCGTCCAGTTGACGCAAGCGCCGCACTCGTTCGATCGCGCCCTTGTCACCCATCTGGCAGGCAACGGCGTAGGACGAATCCGTGGGATAAATCACCACGCCACCGCCGCGAATGATCTCGACGGCCTGTTTGATCAGACGTGGCTGTGGGTTTTCCGGGTGGATCTGGAAAAATTGACTCACTGTCTCTACCTGTTCAGGCGGCAATAATTGGCTCATGTTTGAACCGACACCAAAGTGGCGGCAGGTCCTCCGGAACCGGACGATACTCGCCGATCTCGGACCAGCCTCCTGGGCCATGAAAGTCACTGCCAGCGCTGACCAGCAGTCCGAATTCACGAGCAAGGATAGCCAAACTGCCCACTTGCTCTGCAGGTTGGTGGCCATTGACTACTTCGATTGCATGGCCGCCGGCTTGAATATAGTCGGCAATCAAGCGACGGCGCTTGCTGCGGGTGAAATCGTAATGCCAGGGATGGGCCAGACTGACCCAGGCCCCCGCCTCGCGAAGGGTGCCGACGGTGTCTTCCAGTGTCGGCCAATGCTGTTTGACGTCTCCCAGCTTTCCCGCCCCCAGCCATTTGCGAAAAGCTTCGGCACGATCCTTCACAAAACCGGCACGTACCAGATAGTCGGCAAAGTGCGGCCGCGCCGGGGCATTGCCACTGTCCCCCAACTCCTGCTGGATCGCCCTGGCGCCTTCCAGCGCCCCGGGCATGCCCTTGAGGGCCAGCTTGCGGCTGATCTCCTCGGAGCGCAGCCAGCGCCCCTCGTGCAGTTTGTCGATGGCCGCCACCAGAGCCGGGGCCTGGGTATCGAATCCGTAGCCCAGCACATGAATAGTGGCACCGCCCCAGGTGCAGGACAGCTCGACGCCGTTGACCAACTGCATGCCCAGTTGCGCCGCTGCCTGACGGGCCTCCGCCAGGCCTTCGAGGGTGTCGTGGTCGGTCAAGGACAGGATTCGCACGCCTCTCTCGTACGCACGCGCAACCAGAACCGCAGGCGCCAGGGCGCCGTCGGAGGCCGTGCTATGGCAGTGCAAATCAACATTCACAGGACGATAAAACCTCAAGTCAGCTGGCGCTTTCGCTACCAAGGATGTTTGTTATTATGCCGCCACATCCTGCTTCTGGCTGCCACTGTGAAACAATTCATCGACTTCATCCCGCTGTTCCTGTTTTTCATCGTCTACAAAATCGATCCCCGGATCATCGACCTTGCCGGTCACGAAGTCAGCGTGGGCGGTATCTACAGCGCCACCGCAGTACTGATCATCAGCTCCCTGGTGGTTTACGGCGCACTGTTCATTTCCCAGCGCAAACTGGAAAAAAGCCAATGGCTGACCCTGATCGCCTGCCTGGTCTTTGGCAGCCTGACCCTGGCCTTCCATAGCGAAACCTTCCTTAAATGGAAGGCGCCGGTGGTCAACTGGCTATTCGCCCTGGCCTTTGCCGGCAGCCACTTCATTGGCGATCGCCTGTTGATCAAGCGCATCATGGGCCATGCCCTGACCCTGCCGGACCCGGTGTGGACCCGCCTGAACATCGCCTGGATCGCCTTCTTCCTGTTCTGCGGCGCCGCCAACCTGTTCGTCGCCTTCACCTTCCAGAGCATCTGGGTCGACTTCAAGGTCTTCGGCAGCCTGGGCATGACTGTATTGTTCCTGGTGGGCCAGGGCGTCTACCTGTCGCGCCACCTGCATGACGCTGATCCCACCACCCCGAAAACCGAGGACTGACATGCTTTACGCAATCATTGCCACAGACGTCGCCAACTCCCTGGAAAAACGCCTGGCCAACCGGCCGGCGCACCTGGAACGGCTGCAAGTGCTCAAGGACCAAGGGCGTGTGGTGCTGGCCGGCCCACACCCGGCGATCGACAGCAATGACCCTGGCGCCGCCGGCTTCACCGGCAGCCTGATCGTCGCCGAGTTCGACTCCCTGAGCGCCGCACAAGCCTGGGCCGACGCCGACCCCTTCGTGACCTCCGGCGTCTATGCCCATGTGCAGGTCAAGCCGTTCAGGCAATCGATGCCGTAAATCCTCCCTGACGCGATGAACCTTCACGGTTCATCGCGTTCTCAATCGCTCATTATTCTCGTTTGACGGCCGACAACCTGCCCAACACTCGATTGGAATCAGGAGTTTCGATGCGCCAAGGTCCGCTGTGCCTGCTGTTGGTCATGTTGTCGATCGGGGCTCCGGCCCTTGCCGAGGAAACCCAGGAAACCGGCCATTCCACGCCGCTGTCCCTGAGCGCCGGCAGTCAGATCACCGAGTTGCAGCAACGCTTGAAAGAAAGCGAACGCCTGCGTGAAGAGCTGAGCAAACAACTGCAGAGTGCCGATGCCGAACGGGAAAGCCCGCAGCTGACCCGCTTGCGCCAGGAGAACCAGCGCCTCAAGCTGCAACTCAAAGAGGCCCAGGCCAACCCGGCGCCACGCCTGCTGACCGACCAGCAGCAATGGTTCGTCACCGGCGGCGGCGTGGCCCTCATCGCCCTGCTCTGCGGTATCTTTGCCAGTGGCGGACATCGCAAGCGTCGACAATGGCTAAATTGAGTGATTCATGAGCGACCTGTTACTGATTGATGACGACCAGGAGCTGTGCGAGCTCCTGAGCAGCTGGCTCGGCCAGGAAGGCTTTCAAGTGCGGGCCTGCCACGATGGCCTGAGCGCACGCCGGGCCTTGTCGGAAATGGCCCCGGCTGCCGTAGTCCTGGACGTGATGCTGCCCGACGGCAGCGGCCTGGAGCTGCTCAAGCAACTGCGCAACGACCACCCCGACCTGCCGGTACTGATGCTCTCGGCCCGGGGCGAGCCCCTGGACCGAATCCTCGGCCTGGAACTGGGCGCCGACGACTACCTGGCCAAGCCTTGCGATCCTCGCGAACTCACTGCCCGCTTGCGCGCCGTGCTGCGCCGCAGCCACCCGGTGGCCACCTCCAGCCAGATGGAGCTGGGCGATCTGTGCTTCAGCCCAGTGCGCGGCGTGGTCAACATCGACGAACAGGACATCACCCTGACGGTTTCCGAAAGCCGCCTGCTGGAAGCCCTGCTCAAGCAGCCTGGCGAGCCCCTGGACAAGCAGGAGCTGGCGCAGATCGCCCTGGGCCGCAAGCTGACCCTGTACGACCGCAGCCTGGACATGCACGTCAGCAACCTGCGCAAGAAGATCGGCCCCCACCCCGACGGCCGCCCACGAATCGTCGCCCTGCGCAGCCGCGGCTATTACTACAGCCTGTGATTGCAATGTGCCCTGGCGCATTTGTCAGGGCCCGGAAATACCTTCTTTACCCAAGCTTTACCCTCCGCTGACTGCCGCTGACCTTGATCTGGGTAACCTGAACTCATCCGGAACTTACCGGGAATGAGACAAGGAGACACACCATGCGCAAGACCCTGATCGCCCTGATGTTCGCCGCCGCCCTGCCAACCGTGGCCATGGCCATGCCTGAAGGCAACGGCCCGATGGGTCCGATGGACGGCCCTCGGCACAGCGAACACATGCGCGGCAAAGGCCCCTTCAGCGAACTGGACCTGAGCCGTGAACAGCGTCAGCAGATCGGCAAACTGATGGGTGAGCAAATGCACGACCGCAAGGCCGTGGTGGAAAAGTACCTGGAGAAACTCTCGCCGGCAGACCAGAAAGCCATGAAGGATGAACTGGCCGCCAAACAGCAGAAAACCCAGGCCGACATCCGCGCCCTGCTCAAGCCCGAACAACAGAAAGAGTTCGACGCCATCGTCAAGAAACAAGAGGAACGTCGCGCCGAATGGGCCCAGTTCAAGGCCTGGAAAGCGCAACAACCGCAAAAAGCGCAATAATGCGTTAGCGTTCACCCTAATAGCCCAGTGGCCTCCCCCACTGGGCTTTCGCGTTCGAGGAGTTCCTGTGCGTTCATTGTTCTGGCGCATCCTGGCCAGTTTCTGGCTGGCCATCACCCTGGTTGCAGGACTGTCGATCCTGCTTGGGCACATGCTCAACCAGGACGCCTGGATTCTCAGCCGCCATCCGGGGCTCAACAGCCTCACCGCACAGTGGACGCAAACCTACGAGACCCAGGGCGAAGACGCCGCCCAGGACATCCTCCAGCAGCGCAAGCGCCAGTACCACATCGATGTTCAGGTACTCAACGAGAGCGGCGACCCGGTGGTACGCGGGACTTTCCCGCGCCGCGCGGCTGCCTTCGAAGCCCGGCAGAACAACGATGACCGCCACCTGCCCTGGCGCCGCCTGACAGCGGAATACACCAGCCCGACCACCGGCGACACCTACCTGTTCATCTACCGCATCCCCCATCCGGAACTGGATGCCTGGCATCGCGACAGCCTGACCTGGCCCCTCAGCGCCCTGGCCATTGCCCTGGTGGTGCTGACCCTGTTCAGCCTGCTGGTGACCCTGTCCATCACCCGCCCCTTGAGCCGCCTGCGCGGCGCGGTTCACGACCTTGGCCAGGCCACCTATCAGCAGAACAGCCTGGCGCGCCTGGCCAATCGCCGTGACGAGTTCGGCGTGCTGGCCCGAGACTTCAACCGCATGGGTTCACGCCTGCAGAGCCTGATCGGCAGCCAGCGCCAACTGCTCAGGGATGTCTCCCACGAACTGCGTTCGCCCCTGGCGCGCCTGCGTATTGCCCTGGCATTGGCGGAGCGCGCCGCCCCCGAAGAACGGGAGAGACTCTGGCCACGCCTGACACGGGAATGTGATCGTCTGGAGGCGCTGATCAGCGAGATCCTGGTGCTGGCTCGGGTCGATGCGGACAACGCCAGCGCCGAAGATGTCGACCTCAACGCCTTGCTGCAGGCCCTGCAAAAAGACGCGCAACTGGCCTGTCCCGAGCAGCAGGTCCAGATCACTGCCCAAGCGCAACTGAGCCTGCGGGGCTGGCCGACCATGCTTGAACGGGCGGTGGACAACCTGCTGCGCAACGCCCAGCGCTTCAATCCTGCCGGGCAACCGATCGAAGTCACGGCCCTGCGCCAGGGCGAGAAGATCCAGATCAGCGTGCGCGACCATGGTCCTGGCGTGGATGCCGAGCACTTGCGACAACTGGGAGAGCCGTTCTTCCGCGCCCCTGGGCAGAGTGCTCCAGGCCATGGCCTGGGGCTGGCCATCGCCCGCCGCGCAGCGGAACGCCACGGCGGCAGCCTGATACTGGGCAACCATCCCCTGGGCGGATTCGTCGCCACGCTGGAGCTGCCCCTGGTCCCGGGAGCCGTGGTGCAGGCCTGAATGCAACGCGGGCAAGCCGCCGCTGCGAGGTTCGACAGCAGCGGGCTTGCCCGCAAGGTACTCAGCTTTCGAAGGGGATAATCAGGCCCTGGCGGTCCAGGCGCTGACGAACTCGGCGGTGTCGACTTTCGGTGCGACCCGCGGTTCGTTCAGCGGCGTGCCCAGGTAAAGGAAGGCGATGATCTCTTCGCCGTCTGCCAGGCCGAGCCCCTTGGCCACATGGGGCGAATAGGACAACTCGCCCGTGCGCCATACCGCGCCGATACCCTGGGCATAGGCTGCCAGCAAAATACCGTGGGCTGCACAGCCCGCCGCCAGCAATTGCTCGGACTTGGGCACCTTGAAATGCTCCTGCAGCCGTGCCACGACCACGACCACCAGCGGTGCACGCAGCGGCATGGCCCGAGCCTTGTCCAACGCGGCCTGAGTCACTTCGCCGCCTTGCAGTTGTACCGCTTCGACCAGCAGTTCACCCAACTGGTCACGGGCTTCGCCTTCAACCGTGAGAAAGCGCCAAGGGCGCAGTTGCCCGTGATCCGGCGCCCGCAAGGCGGCAGCGAACAGTGCTTCGCGTTGCTGCGCTGTGGGGGCTGGCTCCACCAGGCGCGGCACGGAAACACGGTTGAGCAAAGCGTCGAGAGCCTCCATCGGCCACCTCCTGAAAAAAATGTCCGGCTATTCTAGCGGTATCTGCCGGCCGGGTGCCGGTTTACATGCCCTGCACCGCAGGTAGAATGGGCGCCCTTCTCATACCAGCCCGAGCGGAACACATGGCGTTGCCGACCTTAAGGATCATTGGTTTCATTATCGGCATCTTCCTCATCACCCTGGCCATCGCCATGGTGGTGCCGATGGCGACACTGGTGATCTTCGAACGCACCGGCGACCTGCCGTCCTTCCTCTGGGCCAGCATGATCACCTTCATCGCCGGCCTGGCTCTGGTGATTCCTGGCCGTCCCGAACATATTCACCTGCGCCCCCGGGACATGTACCTGCTGACGGTCTCCAGCTGGGTGGTGGTGTGTATCTTCGCCGCCCTGCCGTTCCTGCTGACCCAGCACATCAGTTACACCGACTCGTTCTTTGAAAGCATGTCCGGCATCACCGCCACCGGCGCCACCGTGCTCAGCGGCCTGGACAGCATGTCCCCGGGCATCCTGATCTGGCGCTCGATGCTGCACTGGCTGGGGGGGATCGGCTTTATCGGCATGGCGGTGGCGATCCTGCCGTTGCTGCGCATCGGTGGCATGCGCCTGTTCCAGACCGAATCTTCGGACCGCTCGGAAAAGGTCATGCCGCGCTCGCACATGGTGGCGCGCCTGATTGTCGCCACCTACGTGGGCATCACCATCTTCGGCAGCCTGGCCTTCTGGTGGGCCGGGATGAACATCTTCGATGCCATCAACCACGCCATGTCGGCGATCTCCACTGGGGGCTTCTCTACCTCTGACCAATCCCTGGCCAACTGGCAGCAACCGGCGGTGCACTGGGTGGCGGTGGTGGTGATGATCCTCGGCAGCCTGCCCTTCGCCCTCTATGTGGCAACCCTGCGGGGCAACCGCAAAGCATTGATCAAGGATCAGCAGGTCCAGGGCTTGCTGGGCATGCTCCTGGTGACCTGGCTGGTGCTCGGCACCTGGTACTGGTGGACCACCAACCTGCACTGGCTGGAGGCCCTGCGTCACGTAGCTCTGAACGTGACCTCGGTGGTCACCACCACCGGGTTTGCCTTGGGTGACTACAGCCTGTGGGGCAACTTCTCACTGATGCTGTTCTTTTACCTGGGGTTCGTCGGCGGGTGTTCGGGGTCCACGGCGGGCGGGATCAAGATCTTCCGCTTCCAGGTCGCGTACATTCTGCTCAAGGCCAACCTCAATCAGCTGATCCACCCCCGGGCAGTGATCAAGCAGAAGTACAACGGCCATCGCCTGGACGAAGAAATCGTCCGCTCGATCCTGACCTTCTCGTTCTTCTTCGCAATCACCATCTGCATGATCGCCCTCGCCCTGTCGCTGCTGGGCCTGGACTGGATGACCGCCCTGACCGGCGCCGCCAGCACCGTGTCCGGCGTGGGCCCGGGCCTGGGAGAAACCATTGGCCCGGCAGGCAACTTCTCCACCCTGCCCGACGCTGCCAAGTGGATCCTGTCCCTGGGCATGCTCTTGGGCCGGTTGGAAATCATCACGGTGTTCGTGCTGTGCATTCCGGCGTTCTGGCGTCATTGATCGAGCCCGGCAGCGCCAGCAACCGCGCCCGGTACTCTCCGGGCGTGACATCGAACCAGCGACGGAACGCCCGGAAAAAATTGCTCGGATCGGCAAACCCTAACAGGTAGGCAATTTCCAGCAAGGTCATGCGCGGCTGTGCCAGGTACTGTTCGGCCAGTTCGCGGCGGGTGTCATCGAGCAGGGTCTGGAAGCTGGTGCCCTCCTCCTGCAAGCGGCGTTGCAAGGTACGCTGGGACAAGTGCAGGGTCTGCGCCACCATCTCGCGCTTGGGCTCGCCCTGCGGCAGCAGACGGCACAGCACCTGCCGCGCCTTGTGGGTCACCCGGCTCTCGGAGAAACGCGCCAGGTATTCGCCGGCGAAACGATCGTGCAACAAGGCCATGGCCTCGTTGGCAGTCGGCAGTGGCGCTTCCATGTCGGCCCGCTCGAAAATCAGCGCATCAAAAGGCGCAGCGAACACCAGCGGCGCATGAAACATGTCCTTGTAAGGCTGCACATCCTGCGGTTGCGGCCCTTGCAACAGCACTTTGCGCGGCTGCAGGGCGCGCCCCGTCAACCAGCCACACAAGGCCAGGGCGCAAGCCAGCGAGGCTTCGGAGCTTTGCCGGGTAGGGGGCAGATGATCGCCATGCACCGTCAGAATCAGCGCATAACCCTCAGGTAAAAGACGGAAACTCAGGTCAGCACTTTCAGCAATGATCCGTTGATAACGCACCAGGCGCTGAAAGCCCTCTACCAGGGTGCGGCTCGACATCAGTGCATAACCGGCCACATGGAAGGACGCCGGACGAACCAACTTGCCCATGTTCAGGCCGATCGCAGGGTTGCCGGACAACTCGACCGCACGCTGCCAGAGCCGTGTCATCGAGTCTTGGGTGAAACGCGCGTCGGGGTCGTCGAGGGCGCCATAGTCGAGCCCTAACTGCAGGAACAAAGCGCGGCAATCCAGGCCGTCCATCTCCAGGGCCTTGACTATTCCCAAGGCCCAGCTCGCAGAAGTCGTTCGTTCGCTCATGAGGATTTCTTACATGATGAGCCGCATGCTACGGCCAATTTCACAAGGATACTAAAGTGGCGCCTATTGTCACTGGCCAGCGCTGCCAAGGACTCTAGACTCAAATAAGCTCCCCGCAGAACATCCGCTCACGAACAACAAGCACAGAGATCGCGGCCATGGAAAACATCCGACAGTTCAACAGCTTCGCCGAGTTCTACCCCTATTACCTGAGCGAACACAGCGACAGCACCTGCCGTCGCTTGCACTTCATCGGCACCAGCCTGGTGATCTTCCTCCTGGCCTTTGCCATCGGCAAAGGCGCCTGGCTGCTACTGCTGGCCTTGCCGGTTGCCGGCTATGGCTTTGCTTGGGTCGGGCATTTCTTCTTCGAGAAAAACCGCCCGGCCACCTTCCAGCATCCGCTTTACAGCCTGCTGGGGGACTTCGTCATGTACCGCGACATGATTCTCGGCAAGGTCCCTTTCTAGGCCCGGCCGGACAGCAAGCCGCCCCCTACAGCCACTGTGGTGACGGGACGCCGGCATAGACTCCAGCCCCGAGCGTCGCTGTACAAGGCGATGGAACAGGCCAGCCCCACCTGAAGCCTGATCGACAAGCCATCGCTCAGGCCGGCTCCGCCATCTTCAAGCGCTCGGCCTTGAGCTGGGCTTCCCGGGCCTGGGCCTCGGCCAGGCGATAGAGTTCGATGCTGCCGTCCCAGTGCTCGATCAGGGCTGTGCAGGACTCCACCCAATCGCCGCAATTGAGATAATCCACCTCGCCCACCTTACGGATCTCGGCATGGTGAATGTGGCCACAGACCACCCCGTGCAACTCACGCTTGACGCACTCGTGGGCAATGGCCTCCTCGAAGTCACTGATGAAACTCACCGCAGTCTTGACCTTGTGCTTGAGGTAGGCCGACAGCGACCAGTAACCGTAGCCATAGCGCGCCCGCCAATGATTGAGCCAACGATTGAGGGTCAGGGTGAACTCATAGGCCGAGTCGCCGAGAAAGGCCAGCCAGCGGTGATATCGCGTAATGACGTCGAACTGGTCACCGTGGATCACCAGCAGATGGCGGCCGTCAGCCGTGACGTGCACGGCTTCGTCCACCAGTTGGATGTTGCCCAGAATCAGCTTGGAGTAACGGCGCAGGAACTCATCGTGATTGCCGGTGACGTAGATCACCTCGGTGCCGCGCTTGCTCATGGTCAGCAAGCGGCGGATCACGTTGGTATGGGCTTGGGGCCAGTACATGCCGCCCCGCAGTTTCCAGCCATCGATGATGTCGCCAACCAGATAGATACGGTCGGCCTGATACCCCTTGAGAAACTGCGCCAGGTGTTGCGCCTGGCAATCCCGGGTGCCCAGATGCACATCGGAAATCCATAAAGTCCGTACCCGTTGCTTGCGGCTGGGCTTGGCGAGTTCGGCATGGGTCATGGACGCTCTCCGGGATTTTTTGCGAGCTTGCGCCGCAGCGATTAATAGCCCATGACAAAAATGCGGCAGTGCGATGACAACGCGAGCCCTCCGACCGCCGGTGTACACTGGCCGCCTGCCAAGGAGACCGTGATGGGATCTATCCTCACCCTGCGCCACTACACCCATGACCTGATCGCCCACAGCCACGAGCATGCGCAACTGGTGTTCGGCCTGCGTGGCCAGCTCCAGTTCGAAGTCGAAGGCCAGGGCAGCCAAGTGCAGCAGCAGAGCTTCGTGGTGGTGCCGGCCGGCGCCCGACATGTCTGCGGCAGCCCCAGCGGAAGCCATTGCCTGGTGTTGGACATACCCGGTGAACGCTGGGTGCAACAGTCTTTGGGCGAACATGCCGAGGCCAGCCGGCGTTTGCTCGATGCGCCTCGACATCAGGTCCTGGGGCCGAGCCAGAGCCGCCTGGTCAACTGGCTAGCGGACAGCCCGGTGGACGACCCCTTGATTGCCCAACAAGGCGCAGTCCTGCTACTGGCCAGCCTCAACCATTGCGCCGACAGCCAGCCTGGCGAGCGTCGTCTGCCCTATGCCGCCCTGAATGCCCATATCGATCGTCACGCCGCCCACCCCTTACAGGTGGCCGACCTGGCCCAGATAGCCGGGTTGTCCGCTGCCCGTCTGCATGCACGGTTCATCGCCGAGTGCGGGGCCAGCCCCATGGAGTACGTGCGACGCCGGCGCCTGCACATGGCCCTGGAACTGTTGCGCGGATCAGCCTTGCCCATGGGCGAAATCGCCAGCCGCGTGGGTTATAGCTCCCAGAGTGCCTTTGCCGCAGCAATACTGCGGCAGTACGGCCACTCGCCGCGCCAACTGCGCCAAGGAGCAGACGCTAGTCCCTCGACAAAAAACGCCAGGATCGCGACAGACCAACAGGTCGCCCGCCCCTAGACTGAGCCCATTACCGCCTAGGCTCTGTACGAAAAGTGTTGAGACGAAGGTCAGGCACGGCGAAAACGGTCGAGGAACGGCCGGGGTCGCGTTCGACTTTACGGGGTGTAAATGAGCATTCCGATCGGACTCGCGCACGAGACCGTTTTCAACGCAGCATCACCGAGTATCAAGGCTTTTTGTACAAAGCCTAAGGCCATTACTGCCCGTCTTGTGGCTAAGGATAGAGATGACTCCGCGTACCGCCCTTGGCGCCCTGCATATCGGCGCCCTGATGTTCGGCCTGACCGGTGTATTCGGTAAGCTCGCCGCCGCTTCGCCCGCGGTCATCGTCTTCGGCCGCGCAGCCTTTGCCGTGCTCGCCCTGGGCGTCTTCGCCCGTCTGGCCAGCAACACCCCCTGGCAGAAACTGGCCGCCACCGATTGGCAACGCCTGCTGCTCAGCGGCCTGCTGCTGGCCGGACACTGGGTTAGCTTCTTCGTGGCAGTGAAGGTCGCCGGGGTGGCTATCGCGACCCTGGGCTTTGCCAGCTTTCCGGCCTTTACGGTGATTCTCGAAGGCCTGCTTTTCCGCGAGCGGATCCGCGTCAACGAGATTCTGCTGGTGATCCTGGTGAGCATCGGCCTGGTGCTGGTCACCCCGGAATTCGACCTCGCCAGCCAGGCCACCACCGGCCTGCTCTGGGCCATGGGTTCGGGCCTGCTGTTTGCCCTGCTGTCCTTGAACAACCGCACCAGCTCCGGGCGTATTCCTGCGGTGCAGGCAGCCCTCTGCCAGAACGTGGTGGTCACCCTGTGCCTGTTACCGGTGGCAGCCCCCGAGCTTGGCCAGGTGCGGGCCATGGATTGGCTGTGGATCAGTCTGCTGGGGATTTTCTGCACCGGCCTGGCCCACAGCCTGTTTGTCGCCAGCCTGGCGGTGATCAAGGCACGCACCGCGGCGGTGGTCTTCACCCTGGAACCGGTCTACGGGATCACCGTGGCCTGGCTGCTGTTCGGCGAGAATCCGACGCTGCGCATGCTGATGGGCGGAGCCTTGATCATCGTTGCCATCGTGGTTTCAAGTCGCCTGTCGATGGGCTCAGGCAGCAAGGCTGCCACGGCTGAAGCCGGCTCTCACTGAGTACGATCGTTGTGGCCCAGGTTGCGCTCCGGATCGATCTGGTCGCGCACCCGTTGCTTGAGTACCTTGGCCTCGGGAAAACCGCCATCGGCCTTGCGCTCCCAGATCTGCACGCCATCGCAGGAAATGCGGAACGTGCCACCGGTAGCAGGCTCCAGAGACACTTTGCCCAAGTCATCGCTGAACGTGCTCAGCAACTCCTGGGCCAGCCAGGCGGCTCGCAACAGCCACTGGCATTGGGTGCAATAGGTGATGACCACTTCGGGTTTACGTTCAGTCATGGTACGGCCGACTCCTGAGTTCAAGGGCGTCGCTATAATAGCCGGCTTTATCGTCCGTCCCCGAGAACCACGATGCGCCGCCTGCTGTCCTGCCTGTTCCTCTGCCTGCTACCCCTGCTCGCTCAATCCAGTGAAGCGCCGCGACCGAAAATCGGTCTAGTGCTGTCCGGAGGTGCTGCCCGTGGCATGGCGCATATCGGCGTGCTCAAGGCCCTGGAAGAGCAAGGCATCCGCATCGACGCGATTGCCGGCACCAGCATGGGCGCGGTGATCGGCGGGCTCTATGCCTCGGGCTACAAGATCGACGAGCTGGAAAAACTGGCTCTGAACATCGACTGGAGGCAAGCGCTGTCCGACGCTCCGCCCCGGGAAGACGTGCCCTTCCGGCGCAAGCAGGACGATCGGGATTTCCTGGTCAAGCAGAAACTCAGCTTCCGTGACGACGGTAGCCTGGGCCTGCCACTGGGGGTGATCCAGGGCCAGAACCTGGCGTTACTGCTGGAAAGCAAGCTGGCGCACGCCAGCGATACCCGGGATTTCGACAAGCTGCCCATTCCCTTCCGGGCCGTGGCCACCGACATCGCCAGCGGCGAAAAGGTGGTGTTCCGCAAGGGCCACCTGCCCCAGGTGATCCGCGCCAGCATGTCGATTCCGGCAGTGTTTGCGCCGGTGGAGCTCGATGGTCGGCTACTGGTGGACGGCGGCATGACCGATAACATTCCCCTGGACGTCGCCCGAGACATGGGAGTCGACATCGCCATTGTGGTGGACATCGGCACGCCGCTGCGCTCGCGCAAGCAACTCAACACCGTGGTCGACGTGCTCAACCAGTCCATCACCCTGATGACCCGGCGCAATTCCGAGGAACAATTGGCGACGCTGCACAAGGACGACGTACTGATCCAGCCGTCGTTGTCGAGCTTCGGCGTCACCGACTTCGGTCGAGCCCAGGAGGTGATCGACGCCGGTTATCGCGCCACCCGTATCCTCGACGCCCGCCTGGCGCGCTTGCGTGCGACCCAACCACAGGATGCGCAACTGGCCGCCGCGCGCCTGCCCAGCCAGCGCACGCCGATCATCAGCGCAATCAAGGTGGAGAACGACTCCAAGGTCAGCGATGAGGTCATTCGCTACTACATCCGCCAACACATCGGCGAACCCCTGGACCTGGGCCGCCTGGAAACCGACATGGGCACCCTGTACGGCCTGGACTTCTTCGAACAGGTGCAATACCGCGTGGTGCACAAAGGCCAGGACAACACCCTGGTGATCAGCGCGCGGGGCAAGCGCAGCGGCACTGACTACTTGCGCCTGGGCCTGAACCTGTCCGATGACATGCGCGGCGACAGCGCCTTCAACATCGGCGCCAGCTATCGCATGAACGGTATCAACAGCCTCGGCGCAGAATGGCTGACCCGGGTGCAGATCGGCGACCGGCAGGAAATCTACAGCGAGTTCTATCAACCCTTGGATGCCGGTTCACGCTATTTCATTGCGCCGTTTATCGCTGCCCAAGCACAGAATGTCGAGGCAGTGCTGGATAACGATCCGATCGCCGAATACCGCCTGGAACGCTACGGCCTGGGCCTGAATCTGGGGCGGCAGATCGGCAACAGCGGCGAAGTGCGTTTCGGTGTGGGCGAGGCCTGGGGCAAGGCCGATGTGCGGATCGGCGATCACGACCTGCCCAGCGAGAACTTCAATGAGGGTTATTACCAGCTGCAGTACTCCTTCGACTCCCTGGACAACGTCTACTTCCCCCACTCCGGTGAAGACATCGGCCTGACCCTGCGCCAGTTCGAACCGAGCCTGGGTTCGGACAATCGCTACCGACAGTGGGAATTCAAGCTCGACAAGGCCTTGAGCAGCGGCCCCAATACCTTCGTACTGGGAGGGCGCTATGGCCGAACCCTGGACAATGCCGATGTCGTGACCTCCAGCTTCCTCCTGGGAGGCGCACGACAGTTGTCCGGCTTCCGTCAGGATGCCCTGTCCGGGCAGAACATCACCCTGGCCCGCGCCGTGTACTTTCGCCGACTCACACCACGCTCCTACCTGCCACTGGATTTCCCGCTCTACCTGGGCGGCTCACTGGAACGCGGGCGGGTGTGGAACAACGACAACGCCTTCGACAGCGGCTATATCAATGCCGCGAGCATCTTCCTGGGCTTCGACACCCCGCTGGGCCCATTGAACTTCAGTTACGGCTTCAACGACGACAACCAGAAGGCCCTGTCGCTGAACCTTGGCCAAACCTTCTGACAGGCGCACAAATGCCGCACCGGACGGTGCAATCAGCAGGATTCAGGGGACACGAAAATAGGACGAACCGGGGTCAGGCAACCCCGGCTGAAGGCATCAGGATTTTTCCAGATTAGCCAGGATGCGCCCATGAACGCGCATGCAGACCCGCAGGTCTTCGTCGTCGACGCCAATGAACAATTCATGGCGCAAGGCAGTGGCGATGGTCTCGATCTGCTCGATCAAGGGCCGCGCGGAAGGACAGAGGACGATCTTCTTCGCCCGGCGATCTTCCACCACCGATTGGCGCTGGACCAGGCCCTGGGTTTCCAGGCTATCCAACAACCGAGCCAGGGTTGGCCCTTCTACGCCAACGCTTTGCGCCAGCTCACGCTGGGTTGGCGCGTCTTCAAAACGGGCCAGATGCAGCAGCACCAGCCAGCGGGCCTGGGACAGGCCAAGCCCGGCCAGGCGGCGGTCCAGTTCGGCACGCCAGCCGCGAGACATATGCGCCAGCTGCATACCAAAACGGTGTTCATCGGTTAACGGCATAAAACACTCATGATCAGACTGAAAATAAAGAAAAACTAATTATTAGTCAGCTAAGCATGACCCTTGCCAGGAGGCAAGGCCTCTAAGGGACTGAATCGTTACAACATTGACGCACCCCTTCACATTTCAAACTCCGACTGCAGCGCGGCACGCACGCAGTACAAAACACCTTCGGGGACTCGTCCGGCAAACACTTGGCTGATCTCGACCACGGGCGGCAGTTCGCCCTCGCCGTCGAGGAAGGCGTCCTGGATTTCCCCCAGCAAGTCCTCCGGAAGATCCAGCGCCTGCTCCAGGGACAGTTGCTGCTTGCCAATGGCTTCGGCCAGCAAGGTGTAGACGTTCTTTTCCGTGCACTGCAGTTGCCCGGCAATCTGCACCGGGGTCATCCCGGCACGGGCCAGGGTAATCAGCTCGTGGCGGATATCGGCGACCACCTTCGGCGCCTCGACACCGCCCCCCAGCACTTCGAGGAACGCCGCGCCATAACGCTCCAGCTTGCGCGCACCAACACCACTGACCTCGGCCATTTCCGCCATGGAGCCAGGTTGGCTGCGAAGCATCTCCAGCAAGGTTGAGTCGGGGAAAATGACATAGGGCGGCACCCCATGCTCTTCCGCCAGCTTGCGCCGCAGGGCTCGCAGCGCCTCCCATTGCTCGCGCTCCTCGCCACGTACCAGTTGGCTGGCCTGGCTGGTGCTGCTCTTGGGGGTGCTTTGCGGCTTGAGATCGCGTCGCAGCTCCAGGGTTACCTCGCCCTTGAGCAAGGGCCGGCACGTGTCGCTCAAACGCAGACCGCCATAACCTTCAAGGTCGATGTCCGCCAGCCCGCGAGCCACCAGTTGGCGGAACAGAGAACGCCATTCGCCTTCGCTACGAGCCTTGCCGACCCCGAACACCGACAAGTGCTGATGACCGAAGCTGCGGACCTTTTCGGTGTCCTTGCCCAGCAACACGTCCACCAGATGACCGACACCATAACGCTGACCAGTGCGATAGATGGCCGACAGTGCCTGGCGCGCCGGCTCGGTGGCGTCCCAGGTTTGCACGCCATCGACGCAGTTGTCGCAATGGCCACAAGGCTGGGGCATGTCCTCATCGAAATAGGCCAGCAATGTCTGGCGCCGGCAGCGGGTTTCCTCGCACAGGGCCAGCATCGCATCGAGCTTGTGCTGTTCAAGACGCTTGTGGCGTTCGTCGCCTTCGGAGTTCTGCAGCATCTGCTTGAGCATCAGCACATCTTGCAGTCCGTAGGCCATCCAGGCGTCCGCCGGCAGGCCGTCACGGCCGGCACGACCGGTCTCCTGGTAGTACGCCTCCAGGGACTTGGGCAGGTCCATGTGGGCCACAAACCGCACGTTGGGTTTGTCGATGCCCATGCCGAAGGCAATGGTTGCCACCATGATCAGGCCTTCCTCATTGAGGAAGCGTTTCTGGTGATAGGCGCGCAACTCGTTGGGCAGGCCAGCGTGATATGGCAGCGCGGTAAAGCCCTGTTCACAGAGGAAGGCCGCCACTTCGTCAACCTTCTTGCGCGACAGGCAATAGACGATCCCGGCATCGCTGCGCCGCTCGTTGAGGAAGGCCTGCAACTGCTTGCGCGGCTGTTCCTTGGGCACGATGCGATAGAAGATGTTCGGTCGGTCGAAGCTGGAAAGAAAACGCTCGGCGTCCCGCAAGTGCAGGCGATTGACGATCTCTTCCCGGGTACGCTTGTCGGCGGTGGCGGTCAGGGCAATGCGCGGCACGTTCGGGAACATTTCCGCCAACTGCCCCAACTGCAGGTATTCAGGACGGAAGTCATGCCCCCACTGGGACACACAGTGAGCTTCGTCAATGGCGAACAGAGCAATATCGAGGTTCTGCAGAAACGCCAGCATACGTGGCTGAACCAGGCGCTCCGGGGCCAGGTAGAGCATTTTCACCTCGCCGCGACGAATACGCGCCGCCAGGTCACGCTGCTGCTCGGCGCTCAAGGTCGAGTTCAAGGCGGCGGCCGCAACTCCGAGTTCCTCAAGGGTGGCCACCTGATCGTCCATCAACGCGATCAAAGGCGAGACCACCACCGCCAGGCCTTCGCGAAGCAGGGCCGGAACCTGGAAGCACAGCGACTTGCCACCGCCGGTGGGCATCAGTACCAAGGCATCGCCGCCGCTGGCCACGCGCTCAATGATCGCACCTTGGCGACCACGGAAACTGTCGTAGCCGAAGATGTCCTTGAGGACGCGTTGAGCCTGTTCGAGCATGAAAAACTCCAAAAATCGCCGATTTCCCTGGATGCAGACTGGCCGAAAAGTCGGCGTGGTTCACCGACAAATGCGTTAGCGGACTTGTCCGCACTTGCCGTCGGGCCTGCAGGGCATCACAAAACGCGCGAGTATACCCGAGCCCTTCCCGGCAGAGGGCGCCGACAATGGACCGCTGGTAACCTTTAGAACCGCTCAAATCTGCCCCGTGGCTGGCTTGAGCGCTCAAGAAAGCCTAGAATTCAGCATCGTTTATTCCCCAAGGTAGCCGTCAATGTCCTTCGCTGAGCAACTAACCCGCCTGCAAGTCTTCCTCGACGCAGATGATCTGCACGACGAGGCGCTGGACTACGTGGCCGCTCACGGCTACTTGACCGCGCTGTCGATCTGCTCGGAAAGTGTTCCCGACCGTGAATGGATCGACGCCCTGTTCGCCGAAGAGCCGCATTACAGCGACGACGCCGAACGCGAAGCCATC
Organism: Pseudomonas protegens; assembly: GCF_003363755.1. GTDB lineage: Bacteria > Pseudomonadota > Gammaproteobacteria > Pseudomonadales > Pseudomonadaceae > Aquipseudomonas > Aquipseudomonas danubii. The sequence continues at coordinate 5,285,720 of NZ_CP031396.1, read as the reverse complement.
GAATCCACGCTACTGGCCCTCAAGGCGCACATCGCGCGCCAACTGGCTTCCGATGAAGAGTTCGAGCTGCCTTGCGAACTCGACCTCGGCGACGACCCGGACGACTCCGACCTGCGCGGCTGGTGCATCGGTTTCATGGAAGGCGTGTTCCTGCGTGAAGCAGCCTGGTTCGAAACCGCAGAGGAAGAAGTCAGCGAGATGCTGCTGCCGATCATGGTGGGTTCCGGCCTGTTCGACGAGCAGCCGGAATTCTCCGACATCGCCAGCGATGCCAACCTGATGGACGACATGATCGTGCAGATCCCCGAAGCACTGACCGCGCTGTACCTGCTGTGCAACGCACCCGACGAAAAACCGGCGCTGCTCAAGCCTCGCCACCACTGAGTCGGCGCCTATGGCCAAGCCCATAGGCCAACGCCCCCTGGTGTTGCGTTACGTTCTGCTGGCCATCGGCTGGCTGAGCGTAGCGCTGGGGGTACTCGGCATCTTCCTTCCGGTATTGCCCACCACCCCTTTCCTACTGCTGGCGGCCGCCTGTTTCGCCCGCAGCTCTCCACGCTTCAACCAATGGCTGGTGCAACACCCGCGCCTGGGTCCGTGGATACGCGACTACCTGGATGGCAATGGCATTCCGCTCAAGGGCAAGGTGTATGCGATCGGCCTGATGTGGCTAAGCATTGGGCTCTCGTGCTACCTGGTGCCACTGCCCTGGGCGCGAGGCTTCATGCTTACCAGCGCGGTGCTGGTCAGCATTTACATCCTGCGCCAGAAAACCTTGCGGCGCCCTTGAGCAACCCCAGCAGCCGCTGCCTGGGCAGCGGCCTCAAGGACCATGACGACCATCAGACGGTATCCACCTTCAACGAGTGATCGTTGAGCATGCCGTTGATGATGGTGGCCGTGTCCGCCCCTCCGGCAATCACCCCACCCGCCCCTGGCGTGACTCCGTAATGGCTGGCCAGGTCGACCCCTGCCAGGTCAATGGTCTGGGTCGGCGTCGCCCCTGCCACCGCGCTGACATCAATGCTGGTGACCAAGGTCGCGCCACTGCCAGTGACCTTGAAGTGCAGGTAGTCATCCAGGGAAGCAGAAGTCGCATTCTCTCCCTGTAACAACTGCGACAGGTCCAGCTTGTCGGTGCCCGGCGTAAAGTCGGTCACCACATCGTGCCCATTGTTACCCTGCAGCCACTGGAAGGTATCGCTGCCGCCGCCTCCGGTCAGGGTGTTGTTGCCCATCCCGCCGATCAGCAGGTCATCGCCACCACCGCCATTGAGCACATCGTTCCCCAGCCCGCCGGTAATGACGTTGGCGTTGCCATCGCCGGTCAAGGTGTCGTTGTAGTTGGAACCCACCAGGTTCTCGATGCCAGTCAGGGTGTCGGTGCCCGCGCCCAGGGTATTCTGCGCCCCCACCAGGCCGAGGTTGACCGTCACTGCCGCCGTGGCATGGGCGTAACTGGCGGTATCGACACCCGCACCGCCATCCAGCAGATCATTGCCCGGCCCGCTGAACAGCAGGTCATTGCCGCTGCCACCATTCAGGGTGTTGTTGCCCGAGCCTGCGGTGAGCACATCGTTGCCATCGCCGCCATTGAGGATGTTGTTACCACTGCCCGCCACCAGCACATCGTCACCGGAAGTGCCGGTCAGGGTATTGCCATCCTGGTAGGAGATGCTCACCGCCGCCACATCGCTGCCACCGTGACCATCACTGGCGGTGTAGGTGCCGTGGTAATCCGGGGTGACGTTCTGCGCTCCGGAGTAATTCACGGTCATGGTCAGCTGATAGTTTTCCGCTGCCGTGGTGTTGCCGCCGCTGGTGTTGGTGATGTTGACGATATGGATCTGGTAAGGCCCATCCGCCGCCGCCGTGAAGGTGCCGCCATCAGCGATCGCCGTGTAGGCTCCACCGTTAAAGGCATATTCCATGGAGACGCGGCCGGCGGCCAGATTGTGATTCAGATTCAGGGTTTCCCCCTGTTTGAGATTGACGGTGATCACGTCCTCATCGTTGGCATTGGCGTTGGTGACAGCTCCCAGGTAACCGCTGACCAGCACCACCGCGGTCATGGTCGCGGCGTTGGCATTGAACGAGGCGCGATCGATGGTGATGGCCTGGTTGGCGCCATTGTTGCCATTCCCGGCAAAACCGATGGTCTGCTGACTCGCCGCCGTGAACGCCGCGCCCTTGGCCGCCCAGCCGGTGTTGAAAGTGGTGGGCGCCGCATTCAGAGGATCACCATTGACGTCACTGTCGTTGGCCAGCAGTACATCCTCGGGAATCGCCACACTGCTGGACAGCACGTTGGTGATGATGTGGTCATCCCCGGCGACCGGTGGCGCATTGGGATTGACCTTGACCACCAGAGTCGAGCTCGCCAGGTCACCGTCGTTGTCGCTCACCGTATAGCCGAAGGTCTCGGTGATTACGGAGTTTGTGACCTTTTGCGAGCTGTAGCTGAAGTCCCCGGTATCGAGGTTCACCACCAGGGTGCCGCCATTGCTGGTGGCAATGCTGATACTGTTGTTGACGGTATTGAAGGTACCGTTGTTGGTGGTGCCGCTGAAGGTCAGCGAGCCCTGGTTGCTGTTGCCTTTGGGGTCGTAGGTGTAGGTTCCGCCATCCACCACGATCGACTTGATGAACCCGCCGTCGGCACCAAAGCTGCCGCCATCCCCCAGCAAACTGCCGGTGACCGGAGAGCCTTGCACCGTACCGGCCAGCACCGAATTGAGCTGGTTCAGGTCGGTGACCACCACCGCATTGGTGTTGACGTGAGTACTGCCGTCATAGGCCAGCGGATCGAGGTTGCCATTGCTGACCCCGCTGCCCAGGCCGATCGCATAGTTCTTGATGCCATTGGCATCGAGGAAGGCTTTCCAGGCTGTCTCGTCCGCGGTGCCGATTTCCTGACCCGAGGTCGGTGCGCCGTCGGAGAAGAAGTAGCCGACATTCTGCGCGCCACTGAGCTGGCCACTGGTGACAAAGGCCAGCTTCGCCGCCGCCACCGCCGCGTCGTAGTTGGTCCCGCCTCCTGCCACCAGCGTGGCGACAATTGCCTTGGCCGTGGCCACGTCTACCCACACCGGAGTCTGGGCGGTAGCGGAGCTGCTGAAAGTGACGAGCTGGACTTTGACATCCCCCATGTCGTCGTACTTGTCGAGCAAGGCGCTGATGGCCTGCTTGGCCAGGCCCAGCCGCGTCAGCCCGGAAACACCTGAAGGATCAGCCATGCTCCCCGACACATCGATCACCAGCAGCAGGTTGGAGTCCACCTCCACCGCCGTGACCGAACGCTCGCTGGCCACTGCCTTGGGCACATCATCGACAATGCTCACCAGGATGCTGCCGGTGGTGCTGTTGCCCAGGGCATCGGTGGCCTTGTAGGTGAAGCTCTCACTCAAGGTATTGGCGCCATCGTTGGCGTTGGGGGTGGTTTTCGGCGCTGAGGTCAGGGTGTAGGTGTAGGTGCCATTGGGGTTGAGCAGAATCTGCCCGTAGCTGCCCGTGGCACTGCCCACCAGACTGAAGGTGATACCTCCAGAGCCGCCGGTGACCGAGCCCACCAAGGTACCGCTGGCGGTTTCCGCGGTGGAGCCCGGATCGCTACCAGCCACGGTGCCAGCAGCCAGGTCCTGACCATCCTTATTCAGGTCCAGGGCCTTTTCATAGACAGTGACGTCCTGATCGGTCACTGCCTTGAGGCCGCTGTCAGTGACATTGATGGTCAGGGTGGTGGTGCTCTCATCACCATCTCTGTCGCGGATGGTGTAGGTGAAGACATCACTGGCCCCGGGCGGGCTCACCGAGTTCGGATTACTGTGGTACACCGCGTTGCCGGCGGCATCCAGGGTCAGGGTGCCGTAGGTGCCGGCGATGTTGCTGCCCAGCCCGCCGATGGCCGAGGTGGCGGTATTACTGCCGGCGCGCACGCCGACCACCGCGCCACCAACGGCTGCACCATCGGCGCCCAGCACATCATTGCCCAGCACACTGACATTGATGGTGGCGCCTTCCGTGCCGCTGGCCGTATCCGCCACGGCGCCGGGCAGGTCATCGACGATGTTGACGTCTATCACCCCGGACGCGGTACTGCCGTCGCCATCGGTGGCCACCACATTGAATTGTTCAGCAATGCTATTGGCGCCCAGCGCCGTTGGATGGGCTTCGTTGTCCAGCAGGGTGTAGCTGTAGCTGATGACTCCGGTGCCGGCGTTGTAGCCGGTGACGGTCAGGGTGTTGCCCAAGGCGGTGGTGACGCTTTGCGGGAAGCCCGCCGCAACGCCGCCGCTGACCACATTGATGCCGCCCACGGTCAGGGTTTGCAGGCCGTCCAGCGCGGTCACGGTAAACGTGCCGCTCTGGGTCAACGCAGGGGTATCCGGGCTGCTGCCGTCGCTGAGGTTTTTCTCATAGACCGTCAACTCGCCACCGTTGACGTTAAGACCGTTCAAGGTCACCGGGTCGTCGTTGTTATGAATCTGCAGCACCAGGTTCGCTGTGCTCGGGTCGCCATCGGAGTCAGTGACGGTATAGGCGAAGGTTTCTGTGCCGTTGCCATTGCCGCGCAGGGCTTTGAAGTCGGCATCCACAGTATTCAGCGTGTAGGTGTAGGAACCGTTGGCATTGAGCACCAGGGTGCCGTAGGTACCCGTAAAGGTTCCGGCTGTCACTGGCCCGCTGGGCACTCGGTCTGCCCCTTGAGTGTCGTTGGTTAGCACGTTGCCCGTCAGAGTCAGCTGGCTCTCAGAGGCAGTAGTCGGATTAGTGTCGTTGACCGCAGTCGGCAGGTCATCCACCACATTCACGTCCAGAGTTCCGGTGGCACTGCTGCCATCCACATCCGTAGCCACCACATTGAACTGTTCGCTGAGGCCGTTGGCACCGTTGGCGCTCGGGTGGGCCTCATTGTCCAGCAGGGTGTAGCTGTAGCTGATGACTCCGGTGCCGGCGTTGTAGCCGGTGATGGTCAGGGTGTTGCCCAAGGCGGTGGTGACGCTTTGCGGGAAGCCCGCAGCCACACCGCCGCTGACCACATTGATACCGCCCACGGTCAGGGTTTGCAGACCGTCCAGCGCGGTCACGGTAAACGTGCCGCTCTGGGTCAACGCAGGGGTATCCGGGCTGCTGCCATCGCTGAGGTTTTTCTCATAGACCGTCAACTCGCCACCGTTGACGTTAAGGCCGTTCAAGGTCACCGGGTCGTCGTTGTTATGAATCTGCAGCACCAGGTTCGCCGTGCTGGGGTCGCCATCGGAGTCAGTGACGGTATAGGCGAAGGTTTCTGTGCCGTTGCCATTGCCGCGCAGGGCTTTGAAGTCGGCATCCGCAGTGTTCAGCGTGTAGGTGTAGGAACCGTTGGCATTGAGCACCAGGGTGCCGTAGGTGCCGGTGAACGTACCGGCAGTGACGGGTCCGGAAACCACCCGATCCGCGCCTTGTACATCATTGGTCAACACATTGCCCGTCAGGGTCAGCTGGCTTTCCGAGGCAGTAGTCGGATTGCTGTCGTTGACCGCAGTCGGCAGGTCGTCCACCACGTTGACGTCCAGAGAGCCGCTGGCACTGCTGCCATCCACATCCGTAGCCACCACATTGAACTGTTCGCTGAGGCCGTTGGCACCGTTGGCGCTCGGGTGGGCCTCATTGTCCAGCAAGGTGTAGCTGTAGCTGATGACTCCGGTGCCGGCGTTGTAGCCAGTGATGGTCAGGGTGTTGCCCAAAGCAGTGGTGACGCTTTGCGGGAAGCCCGCAGCCACACCGCCGCTGACCACATTGATGCCGCCCACAGTCAGGGTTTGCAGGCCGTCCAGGGCCGTCACGGTAAACGTGCCGCTCTGGGTCAGGGACGGTGTATCCGGGCTGCTGCCATCGCTGAGGTTTTTCTCATAGACCGTCAACTCGCCACCGTTGACGTTAAGGCCGTTCAAGGTCACCGGATCGTCGTTGTTATGGATCTGCAGCACCAGGTTCGCTGTGCTGGGGTCGCCATCGGAGTCGGTGACGGTATAGGCGAAGGTTTCTGTGCCGTTGCCATTGCCGCGCAGGGCTTTGAAGTCGGCATCCGCAGTGTTCAGCGTGTAGGTGTAGGAACCGTTGGCATTGAGCACCAGGGTGCCGTAGGTGCCCGTAAAGGTTCCGGCAGTCACCGGCCCGCTGGGCACTCGGTCTGCCCCTTGAGTGTCGTTGGTTAGCACGTTGCCCGTCAGGGTCAGCTGGCTTTCCGAGGCAGTAGTCGGATTAGTGTCGTTGACCGCACTAGGCAGGTCATCCACAACGTTCACATCCAGAGTTCCGGTGGCATTGCTGCCATCCACATCCGTAGCCACCACATTGAACTGTTCGCTGAGGCCGTTGGCACCGTTGGCGCTCGGGTGGGCCTCATTGTCCAGCAAGGTGTAGCTGTAGCTGATGACTCCGGTGCCGGCGTTGTAGCCGGTGATGGTCAGGGTGTTGCCCAAGGCGGTGGTGATGCTTTGCGGGAAACCCGCCGCAACGCCGCCGCTGACCACATTGATGCCGCCCACGGTCAGGGTTTGCAGGCCGTCCAGCGCAGTCACGGTAAACGTGCCGCTCTGAGTCAACGCAGGGGTATTCGGGCTGCTGCCATCGCTGAGGTTTTTCTCATAGACCGTCAACTCGCCACCGTTGACGTTAAGGCCGTTCAAGGTCACCGGGTCGTCGTTGTTATGGATCTGCAGCACCAGGTTCGCTGTGCTCGGGTCGCCATCGGAGTCAGTGACGGTATAGGCGAAGGTTTCTGTGCCGTTGCCATTGCCGCGCAGGGCTTTGAAGTCAGCATCCGCAGTATTCAGCGTGTAGGTGTAAGAACCGTTGGCATTGAGTACCAGGGTGCCGTAGGTGCCCGTAAAGGTTCCGGCAGTCACCGGCCCGCTGGGCACTCGGTCTGCCCCTTGAGTGTCGTTGGTTAGCACGTTGCCCGTCAGGGTCAGCTGGCTCTCAGAGGCAGTAGTCGGATTGCTGTCGTTGACCGCAGTCGGCAGGTCATCCACCACATTCACGTCCAGAGTTCCGGTGGCATTGCTGCCATCCACATCCGTAGCCACCACATTGAACTGTTCGCTGAGGCCGTTGGCACCGTTGGCGCTCGGGTGGGCCTCATTGTCCAGCAGGGTGTAGCTGTAGCTGATGACTCCGGTGCCGGCGTTATAGCCAGTGATCGTCAGGGTGTTGCCCAAGGCGGTGGTGATGCTTTGCGGGAAACCCGCCGCGACGCCGCCACTGACCACATTGATGCCGCCCACGGTCAGGGTTTGCAGACCGTCCAGCGCGGTCACGGTAAACGTGCCGCTCTGGGTCAGGGACGGTGTATCCGGGCTGCTGCCGTCGCTGAGGTTTTTCTCATAGACCGTCAACTCGCCACCGTTGACGTTAAGACCGTTCAAGGTCACCGGGTCGTCGTTGTTATGGATCTGCAGCACCAGGTTCGCCGTGCTGGGGTCGCCATCGGAGTCAGTGACGGTATAGGCGAAGGTTTCTGTGCCGTTGCCATTGCCGCGCAGGGCTTTGAAGTCGGCATCCGCAGTGTTCAGCGTGTAGGTGTAGGAACCGTTGGCATTGAGCACCAGGGTGCCGTAGGTGCCGGTGAACGTACCGGCAGTGACGGGTCCGGAAACCACCCGATCCGCGCCTTGTACATCGTTGGTCAACACATTGCCGGTCAGGGTCAATTGGCTTTCCGAGGCGGTGCCCGGATTACTGTCGTTGACCGCACTAGGCAGGTCGTCCACCACGTTGACGTCCAGAGAGCCGCTGGCGGTGCTGCCGTCCACATCAGTGGCCAGCACACTGAAATGCTCGCTGAGGCTATTGACGCCATTGGCCGTCGGATGGGCATCGTTGCCATTGAGGGTATAGCTGTAGCTGACTACCCCGGTGCCTGCGTCATAACCGGTAACGGTCAAGGTGTTGCCCAGGCCGGTGGCGATGGATTGCGGAAAACCCGCCACCACTCCGCCGCTGATCACGCTGATGCCGCCCACGTTCAGGCTCTGCAGACCATCAAGGGCCGTTACAGTAAACGTGCCGCTCTGAGTCAACGCAGGGGTATCCGGGCCGCTGCCAGTGGTCAGGTTCTTCTCGTAAACGGTGAGTTCGCCACCATTGACCTCCAGGCCGTTCAAGGTCACCGAATCGTCATTGTTGTGCACCTGCAGCACCAAATTGGCCGTACTGGGGTCGCCATCGGCGTCGGTCAGGGTGTAGGTGAAGGTGTCGGTAGCATTGCCGCCCCCGCCCAGCGCGAGGAACGCAGGGTCGGTGGGATGCAAGGTATAGGTGTACGAACCATCCGCTGCCAGCACCAGGGTGCCATAGGTTCCAGTGAAGGTGCCGGCCGTGATCGGCCCGGAAGCGACCCGGTCGGCGCCCTGCACGTCGTTGCCCAGCACATTGCCAGTCAGGCTCAACAGGCTTTCCGAAGCGGTCCCGGGATTGCTGTCGTTGACCGCCGTGGGCAGGTCGTCCACCACGTTCACATCCAGTGAGGCGCTGGCACTGCTGCCATCCACGTCAGTGGCCACTACATCGAACTGCTCGCCAAGGCTATTGGCACCATTGGCGTTCGGATGGGCATCGTTGCCATTGAGGGTGTAGCTGTAGCTGACCTCTCCGCTGGCCAGGTTGAAACCGGTGATGGTCAGGGTATTGCCCAGGCCAGTGGTGACGCTTTGCGGAAAGCCCGCCGGTACGCCGCCGCTGACCACGGTGATACCGCCGACAGTCAAGGTTTGCAGGCCGTCCAGGGCGGTCACCGTGAAGGTGCCGCTCTGGGTCAGGGCCGGGGTATCCGGGCCGCTGCCGGTGGTCAGGTTCTTCTCATAGACAGTGAGCTCGCCTCCCTCGACCTCCAAGCCCCGCAGCAGCACCGGGTCGTCATTGTTGTTCACCTGCAGCACCAGGTTGGCGGTGCTGGCGTCGCCATCGGCATCAGTCAGGGTATAGGCGAAGGTTTCAGTGCCGCTGCCGCCGCCCTTGAGCGCCAGGAAGGCCGGATCGCTGGTGTTCACGCTATAGGTGTAACTACCGTCCGCCGCCAGCACCAGGGTGCCGAAGGTGCCATTGAAGGTGCCGGCAGTAACAGGTCCGGCCGCCACCCGATCAGCGCCCTGCACATCATTGGTCAGCACATTGCCGCTCAGGGTCAGTTGGCTTTCCGAGGCGGTGCCTGCGTTGTTGTCATTGACTGCCGTCGGCACATCGTCGGTGATATTGACGTCAAGGGTGTTGCTGGCCGAGTCGCCATTGCTGTCGATGGCAACCACGCTGAACTGCTCGCTCAGGCTGTTGGTGCCATCCGCCGCAGAGTGCAGATCATTGCCATTGAGGGTGTAGCTGTAGCTGACCACCCCGGTGGCCGCGTTGAAGCCGGTGATGGTCAGGGTATTGCCCAGGCCGGTGGCGATGGATTGTGGAAAAGCCGCCGCCACGCCGCCGCTGACCACATTGATGCCACCGACATTCAGACTGAACAGCCCATCCGGGGCCGAGACTGTGAAAGTGCCACTCTGGGTCAGGGCCGCCGGATTGCTTGCCGAGCCCTGCTCCAGGTTGGCTTCATTGACCGTGAGTTCACCGCCCTCCACCGCAAGCCCACTCAGGCTCACCGGGTTGTTGGGGGTTGCACCATTGATCGGCAGCAGGCCATCGATGCGCTCAGGGACAAATTCGGGGATGCCATTGAAGCCCGCTGTCGGAAAGCCGATCACCGGCTCGACCCGGCCCCCGACTTCCTCCAGCAGAACAAAGCTGTGACCGCCGCCCTCGGCACCCGGCGCGCCACCGGTACCGGTGGGGCCCGCCGCAGTGGCTTCGGCGGTTTGGGTTGGGTCATCACCGGCGGCAATGGCTTGTTGCAGTTGTTCGACATCGCTCAGTTGCGCATCGCTGGGTGCCAGCACTTGCGGGGTATCGACCTGAGTGGCCTGCTGGTCAAGCAACTGCGCCGTCAGTTGCTGGCTGCTGTCACGGCCCAGGGTCAGATCCTGGCCATTTTGCAGATGCACTGCCACCGCACCTTCGGCTCCAGTGACCAACTGCTCACCGACAAACAGCCGGTCCCCCTCCACCAGGAGACGACGGGCGCCATCCGCGCCTACCGCGTAAACCTGCCCGATCACCTTGGTCACAATGCCGATTAACGTTGCCATGTGCACTCCTCCGATGCCGAGAACAATCGGCATCCGCTTGCTAGCGGCAGCGCAGACAGCGTTAACCCGTGGTTGAACAGACCCTGTGCCTGGCCGCTCCGCCCCCATGGCGAAGCGCGCCAGTCTTGATGTCCCGCCCTCCCTTGCTACCAGTCGGACGGCTGATACCGCAGGGCGCCGGACAAAACAGCCTCATCCGTGCCTTCGGATCGCTCACCAACTACATTGTGCGAAACAGGTCAAAAGGCGAAATCGCCAAAAAAATGCCGCCATATCCTGTTCCGTACCTTCTTCCTTGTAACCACTTCCCCGCCCTGAACTACCTGAAATTTGAACGTCCCCAGAAACTTCAGGAAATGCCTCAACGCCTGAAAATTCCGGGCTTGCGATTGGAACAATGTCTTGCTTTGACAAACATGCATAAGTTTTTTTTGGCATAAAACTTATGAATTTTTTTTCTTAGCTATCCTTCTGGATGTTCTTAGCTCTGTTGTAAACAAGATGAGACGGTTAAGTCTCAATTTTTTAGTCATATTTTTGACGAAAACACTGTTTCACTGGATCAGGGAGAGACACCCATGCGCGTTTTCACCCCCCTCAGCGGTGCAATTCTTTTGGCCTCAATCTGCGTCAGCCCGGCTCAGGCCATGTCTTTGACTGAAGCCATCCAGAGCACTCTGGACAATCACCCTGAACTTCGCGCCAGCCAGAACAACCGGCTGTCTGCCGATGAGGATGTGAAGGTGGCCAAGGGTGGCTTCTATCCCAGCCTGGACCTCAATGCCGGCTACGGCCGTGGCTACAGCGACAACAGCACCACCCGCGGCTATGGGGTGGCACGCGGTACCGGCAACCACAACACCGAGACCCTGAATTACACCCAGTCGGAATTGCGCCTGCGGCAGATGCTCTTCGACGGCTTCAACACGGCCAATGAAGTGGGCCGCACCCAGTCGGTGGTCAACTCCCGGGCCTACTTCACCCGCGGCACCGCCGAAAGCCTCGCCCTGCGCACCATCGAGGTGTACCTGGAGGTGCTCAAGCGCCGTGAACTCTTGACCCTGGCCAAGAACAACCTGCAGGCCCACCTGCGGGTCAACGACCAGATCGGCCTGCGCAGCCAGCAAGGCGTGGGCAGTACCGCCGACCTCGACCAGTCCAAGGCCCGGCGTGCCCTGGCGGAGAACAACTACGACACCGCTCAGGTCGACCTGGCCGATGCCGAGGCCAACTTCTACAGCGCAGTCGGACGCTTGCCCGACGAGCTGGAAAGCCTGCCGTCGATCCGCGGCGAAATCCCGCAGAACCTCAACGACGCCAAGCAGAGCATGCTGCTGAACAACCCCTACCTGAAGTCCGCCCAGGCTGACATCCAGGCGGCGGAGAGTCAGTACGAAGTGGCCAAGTCGCCCTTCTATCCACGCTTCGACGCCGAGGCCGCAGTCAACGCCAACGACAATGTGCAGGGCGACCTGGGCCACGACAACGAATGGCGGGTCGGGGTGATCATGAACTACAACCTGTTCCGCGGCGGCAGTGACAAGGCCCGCCTGCAGTCCAACGCGCACAAGATCAACCAGGCCATGGACATCCGCAACAACGCCCTGCGCATGCTCAACGAAAACATCACCCTGGCCTGGAACGCCATGCTCAACGCCAAGAAACAGACCCCCACCGCCCGGGAATATGCGGAAACCACCACCCGGGTGCGGGCCGCTTATCAGGACCAGTTCGGCCTCGGCCAACGCACCCTGCTCGACGTTCTGGACAGTGAAAACGAGCTGTACAACGCCAACCGCCGCTACACCGAAGTGCGCTACACCGAAGAGTTCTCCATGTACCGGGTACTGGCCAACATGGGCGAACTGCTGAGCAAGGAAAAAGTCGTGGTACCGGCCGAAGCCATCGCCCAAAGCGAAGTGAAAAGCGAGGCGCGCCTGCCGGAAATGAAGTAGTCCCGTGGAGGACTCGATTTGACCAGCCTCGAACCCGGGAGCCCGCACGCCGATCCGCGTGCCAGCTTCGATGACCCGCTGTTGGACGGATTACTGATCCTGTGCCGACTCCACGGCTGCAACGTCAGCCGGGGCAGCCTCAGCGCAGGCCTGCCCCTGGACAAGCAACGCCTGAGCCTCGACCTGCTGCCCCGGGCCGCGGCCCGGGCCAGCCTTCAGGCTCGTCTGCTGCGCCGGGAACTGGGGGCGATATCCGCTCTCAACCTGCCGGTGCTGCTGATCCTCCAAGGCGGTCGTTGCGCGGTGCTCAGGCGCTGGGGCGAGGATGGCCAGGCCCTGATCCTGCCCAGCGAGGCCGAAGGTGGCGAGCAGTGGGTGAGCCGCGAGGAACTGGCCCGGGAATACAGCGGCCAGGCCCTGTTCGCCCGCCCCCGCCATGAACTCGAAGACCTGCGCAGCCCCCTGGTGCCCAGGGTCGACGCCTGGTTTCGCGACACCCTGAAGCTCTCGCGCTGGCTCTACAGCGACGCCATTCTCGCCAGCCTCCTGATCAACCTGCTGGGCCTGATGGTGCCGCTGTTCGTGATGCAGACCTACGATCGGGTGGTGCCCAACCAGGCCACCTCGACCCTCTGGGTGCTGACCCTGGGCCTGCTGCTGGGCACCGGGTTCGAGCTGGTGTTGCGGGTCGTGCGGGCCCACCTACTGGACCAGGCCGGGAAAAAGACCGACGTGATCCTCTCCGCCACCCTGTTCGAACGCATCACCGGCATGAACATGAAGGCCCGACCAGCCACCATCGGCGGCTTTGCCCAAAGCATCCATGACTTCCAGGGCCTGCGGGAGTTTCTGACGGCCGTGACCCTGACCAGCCTGATCGACCTGCCCTTCGCCCTGCTGATGCTGGTGGTGATCGGCCTGCTCGGGGGCTGGCTGGTGGTGATCCCGATACTCGCGTTCCCCATCACCATCGTCTTCGCCATGCTGATCCAGGTGCGCCTGCGGGACACCGTGCAAAAAAGCCTGGCCCTGGGTGCCGAACGTCAGGCGCTGTTGATCGAGACCCTCGGCGGCCTGGAAACCCTCAAGGCCTGCAGCGCCGAAAGCGAACGCCAGCACAAGTGGGAAAGCACCCACGGCGCCCTGACCCGCCTCGACAGCCACGCCCGCAACCTCTCGGCCCTGGCCACCAACGGCACCCTGTTCATTCAGCAGTTGTCCGGCATGGCCACCATCGTCGCCGGGGTCTACAGCATCATCGCCGGCAACCTCAGCGTCGGCGCCCTGGTGGCCACCTATATGCTCGGAAGTCGGGTCCTGGCGCCATTGGGACAGATCGCCGGGCTGATCACCCGCTACCAACAGGCGCAGTTGACCATGCGCAGCACCGACGCCTTGATGGCCCTGCCCCAGGAACGCGATGCCCGTCAGCGGCCTCTGGAGCGCACCCAGTTGCACGGCGCACTGGAAGTCAGCCGAGTGAGCTTTCGCTACCCCGGGCAAAGCACCCCGGCGCTGAACACCATCAGTTTCAGCCTCAAGCCCGGAGAGCGGGTCGGCATCATCGGCCGCAGCGGCTCGGGGAAAAGTACCCTGGCCCGGTTGCTGATGGGTTTTCTCACCCCGGAGGAAGGCCAACTGCTGCTGGACGGCCTGGACCTGCGGCAACTGGACGTGGCCGACCTGCGTCAGCAGATCGGCTACGTCGCCCATGACCTGCCGCTGCTGGCCGGCAGCCTGCGGGACAACCTGACCCTGGGCGCGCGCTACATCAGCGATACCCGAATGCTCGAAGTCGCCGAGCTCACCGGGGTCACCGAACTGGCCCGCGCCCACCCCCAAGGCTTCGACCGACCGGTGGGTGAACGTGGGCAACTGCTGTCCGGCGGCCAGCGCCAAGCGGTGCTGCTGGCCCGGGCCCTGCTGCTGGACCCGCCGATCCTGCTGCTGGACGAACCCACCAGTGCCATGGACAACAGCAGCGAAGACGCACTGCGTCAGCGCCTGCATGCCAAGGTCCAGGGCAAGACTCTGCTGCTGGTGACCCACCGCACTTCGATGCTCAGCCTGGTGGATCGCCTGGTGGTTCTGGACGAAGGACGGATCGTCGCCGACGGACCGAAAGACGCGGTTATCGATGCACTGCGCAAGGGCCGTGTTGGCTCTGCAGCCGTCTAGGAGTGCCGAGTATGTCTACACCATCGTCACCCCGCAGTTACCTGGGCAGTTTTCGCCGAAGCGCGGAAAGCGAATTCATGCCGGAAACCGCAGAAGCCTCGTTGCAAGACTCGCCCCGCAGATCACGGTTGACGGTCTGGATCGCCGCCGCGCTGATCCTCTGCGCACTGGTATGGGCCAGGTTCGCGGTGCTCCAGGAAGTCACCACGGGCGAAGGCAAGGCCATTCCTTCGAGCAAGATCCAGGTGATCCAGAACCTGGAAGGTGGCATTGTCACCGAGATTTTCGTCCGCGAGGGGCAGATGGTGGACAAGGGCCAGACCCTGCTGCGCCTGGATGACACGCGCTTTCGCTCGAACAAGGGCGAGAGCGAGGCGGATCGCTTCGCCTTGATGGCCCAGGTCGAGCGTCTGTCCGCCGAAGCCGAAGGCAAGCCCTTCACCCCATCCGCCGAAGTGCTGAGCAAGGCGCCGCAAGTGGCGGAAGACGAACGCTCTCTGTACGACCAGCGCCAACGGCGCCTGGCCAGCGAGCAGCGCACCCTCAGCGAACAGTTGCGGCAGAAGACCCAGGAACTGGCGGAATTTCGCTCCAAGCAGGGGCAATACAGCTCCAGCCTGGCCCTGCTCAATCAAGAGATGAACATGTCGGCCCCCCTGGTGGGCACTGGCGCCGTGTCACCGGTGGAAATCCTGCGGCTCAAGCGCAGCGCGGTAGAGATTCGCGGCTCCCTGGACGCCACCACCCTGGCCATTCCACGGGCCGAATCGGCCATCAACGAGATCAAGAGCAAGATCGATGAATCGGTGCAGACCTTCCGCTCCGATGCCGCCAAGGAACTCAACGAGAAACGCACTGACCTGTCGAAGATCACCGCGTCGGGGATCGCCATCGATGACCGGGTCAACCGCACCACGGTGGTATCGCCCGTGCACGGCGTGATCAAGCTGCTCAAGGTCAACACCATCGGCGGCGTAGTCCAGCCCGGCAGCGACCTGGTGGAAATCGTACCCATGGAAGACAACCTGCTGATTGAGGCCAAGGTCCGGCCTCAGGACGTGGCGTTCCTGCACCCCGGACAGAAAGCCATGGTCAAGTTCAGCGCCTATGACTACACCATCTACGGCGGCCTGAGCGCCAAGCTGGAGTTGATCGGCGCCGACACCGTCACCGACGACAAGGGCAACAGCTTCTATCTGATCCAGGTACGCACCGACAAGAACCACCTGGGGGGCGACACCAATCCACTGCTGATCATCCCCGGCATGGTGGCCACGGTGGACATCATCACCGGCGAGAAAAGCGTGCTGGACTACCTGCTCAAGCCCGTGCTCAAGGCCCGCACCGAAGCCATGCGCGAACGCTGACTGCCGGCTACGTAGGAGCCGGCTGGCCGGCGAAGAGGCCCTCTGACTTTGCAGCAGACTTGAGAGTGCTTTCGCGGGCAAGCCCGCACCTGAAGGCAAGACGTCAGGGTTTGGCGCCGTGGTTGCGTTGGTAGGTGTCTTCGCCCATCGCCGCGATCTGCCCTTCGATCAGGGCCTCGAAGGGGCGCAGCAAGGGCTCGAAGGAGGCCGGCGCCTCCAGTACCTGCAAAGCCTGGACAATGGCTTCCAGGGTCGACAGCGCACCCGGTCCCGGGGCTTTGCGCAGGCGATAGCGCGAGGGCGTCGCGGCGGCCAGGGTCACTCGCGGCAAGGCCGCCAGCAGCGGATTGAGGTGCAACAGCTTGCGGGCCTTGCGCCAGGTACCGTCGGGCACCACCAGCAGCAGCGGTTCATCGGTCTCGGCATAGGCCTGCAGCGGCTGGGCATCGTCCGCCGGGAACAGCAGGCAGGCCCGGTATCCGGGTTGAGCGAGCAGCGTCGGCAAATCCTCGAACACCTCACCCACCCGCAACTGCGCATTGTGCAGCCCCAGGGCCGCCAGCCGCGCCGTGTTCAAGGCGTGGTTGACCTCACTGGGATGCTGCAGCAGCAACACCCGGGTGCGGCTGGGCAAATCCGGGATCAGCGGGCACAGACAATGGCCTGTGGGACGCAGGCAACGCTCGCAGCGTGCTCGGGACATGGGAATTCCTTATGACTGGTTGAGCTGGGCCTTGAGCAGATCGCGAAAGGTCTGGATCAGGGGTTCACGGCCCCGGCCACGACGCATGATCAGGGAGAACGGCGCCTGGTAGCCGAACGTTGCCGGCAGCAGCACCCGCAGGTCGCCCTTGTCGGCCCAGGCCTGGGCATAGTGTTCCGGCAGGTAGCCGATGTAGGCGCCGGACAGCACCAGGATCAACTGCGCCTCCATGCTTTCGACAGTCGCCGCGCTGTGCTTGAAGCCGTGCCGGGCCAGTTCCGCCTGGCTCCAGTAGCCACGGCCGACCATGCGCTGCTGGGTGATGACCTGCTCGGGGATGCGCCGCTCGCTGTACAACGGATGCCGGTTGCTGCAGTACAGCCAGTGCTGCTCGCGGTACAGCGGCATGTACACCAGGCCGCTCATGCGCGTGGAAAAGGCGCCGATGGCCAGGTCCAGGCGGTTGTCCTGGACCCCCAGTTGCAGTTCGTGGGGGCTCATCACCGACAGGTGCAAATGCACCGCCGGATGCTCCTGGCTATAGGCGCCGATGGCCTCGGCGAACGGCAGGGCCTTGTCGCTGACGGTGGAGTCGATCACCCCCAGGTTCAGGGTGCCGCGCAACTCGCCCTTGAGGGCCGCGGCGTACTGTTCGAAGCCCTCCAGCTCCCCCAGCAGACGCAAGGTCTCCTGGTGGAACAGCTCACCCTTGCTGGTCAGGCTGAACCCGCCACGGCCACGGTGGCAGAGCACCAGCCCGAGAGCGCCTTCGAGCTGGCTCATGTAGGTGCTGATGGCCGACGTCGAGAGATTGAGTTCGTGCTGGGCATTGGCGAACCCCTGATGGCGCACCACGCTGACGAAGATGCGCAATAGTTTCAGATCAGGTAAAGCGTTGGCCATGACAGGCTCCGATAACAGGCAAAACAACCACTTCCCTGTAACAAGTGCGCGTGCTCGTGCCGCGCGATGAAGCAGACCCGATGCCATCCATGCCCACGTTCAATCGCCCCCGTCACCCGGATAACGCTGCTTGCACCAGCGGAAGGGGGCAGGCTGCCACGCTTCGCAGGGCGTTGGCAGCAGCGCGAGAGTCTAGCGCGGCCCTGGCCATTAGTTTAGAAAAATCTGAACTAAGTATTTGTCCGTAGCGATTCTTTCCCCGAACTACATTTCGCAGAATCGGCCCACTCGGTTGATCGGGCGGCACCTGCTGCGCCCTCAGCCCCATAAATATAAAACAACGATGAGGCCTATCCCGTGGACAAGATTCTCCACCAACCACTGGGCGGCAACGAAATGCCGCGCTTCGGCGGCATCGCCACCATGATGCGTCTTCCCCATCTGCAATCCGCCGCCGGCCTGGACGCTGCGTTCGTCGGCGTGCCTCTGGACATCGGCACTTCGCTGCGCGCCGGCACCCGTTTCGGCCCGCGGGAAATCCGCGCCGAGTCGGTGATGATCCGCCCTTACAACATGGCCACCGGTGCCGCTCCGTTCGACTCGCTGTCGGTGGCCGACATCGGCGACGTGGCGATCAACACCTTCAATCTGCTGGACGCGGTGCGCATCATCGAAGAAGCCTATGACGGCATCCTCGAACACAACGTGATTCCCCTGACCCTGGGCGGCGACCACACCATCACCCTGCCGATCCTGCGGGCCATCCACAAGAAACACGGCAAGGTCGGGCTGGTGCACATCGATGCCCACGCGGACGTCAACGACCACATGTTCGGCGAGAAGATCGCCCACGGCACCACCTTCCGCCGCGCCGTGGAAGAAGGCCTGCTGGACTGCGACCGCGTGGTGCAGATCGGCCTGCGCGCCCAGGGCTATACCGCCGAAGACTTCAACTGGAGCCGCAAGCAGGGCTTCCGTGTGGTCCAGGCCGAAGAGTGCTGGCACAAATCCCTGGAACCGCTGATGGCCGAAGTCCGTGAAAAGGTCGGCAACGGTCCGGTGTACCTGAGTTTCGACATCGACGGCATCGACCCGGCCTGGGCTCCAGGCACCGGCACCCCGGAAATCGGCGGTTTGACCACCATCCAGGCCATCGAGATCGTCCGTGGCTGCCAGGGCCTGGACCTGGTGGGCTGCGACCTGGTGGAGGTTTCGCCGCCTTACGACACCACCGGCAACACCTCGCTGCTGGGTGCCAACCTGCTGTACGAAATGCTCTGCGTACTGCCCGGCGTGGCCCACCGCTGAGTCTCGGCCCTGGGAGGGCTGGTGCCGCGCTCAAGCACGAGCGCGGCCATGGAACCGTCATGCAAAGGAGCGCAACACCTTAGCCAACGTGGTCGGAGCAGATCATGAATAACAATAAAGAAAACAGCCTTAACGACATGAACAACGGGGACGCCCAGATTCCCGCCCCTCGACGCAGCACCCTGTACGACCTCTCTCGAAACAGGCCCCCCTTGGCCTGAACTGCCCCAGCAACCGCAGCTCTTCCGGAAGACCGGCCTCCACTGGTCAACGGGGTGACCGTCCGCATCGGCGGGTGGCAACAACAATAACAACTTGCTTGTGAGGACCCGAACATGGGCTTGGATATTCTCGTAGTACTGATTTATGCCGCCGGCATGATCACCCTGGGCTGGTACGGCATGCGCCGGGCCAAGACCCGTGATGACTATCTGGTAGCCGGCCGCAACCTCGGGCCGGGCTTCTACCTGGGTACCATGGCGGCCACCGTACTGGGCGGCGCCTCGACCATCGGCACCGTACGCCTGGGCTACGTCCACGGCATTTCCGGCTTCTGGCTTTGCGGCGCCATTGGCCTGGGCATCGTCGGACTCAGCCTGTTTCTGGCCAAACCCTTGCTGAAACTGAAGATCTACACCGTCACCCAAGTGCTGGAGCGCCGCTACAACCCCGCGGCACGCCACGCCAGCGGACTGATCATGCTGGTCTACGCACTGATGATCGGCGCCACCTCCACCATTGCCATTGGGACAGTGATGCAGGTGCTGTTCGGCTTGCCATTCTGGGTATCGATCCTGGTGGGCGGCGGTGTGGTGGTGCTCTACTCGACCATCGGCGGCATGTGGTCGCTGACCCTGACCGACATCGTGCAGTTCCTGATCATGACCATCGGCCTGGTGTTCCTGCTGATGCCGCTGTCCATCGTCGACGCCGGCGGCTGGGACAGCCTGGTGGCCAAGTTGCCGGCCAGCTACTTCGACTTCACCGCCATCGGCTGGGACACCATCCTCACCTACTTCCTGATCTACTTCTTCGGCATCTTCATCGGCCAGGACATCTGGCAACGAGTGTTCACCGCCCGCAGCGAAGGAGTAGCCAAGATTGCAGGGACCGCGGCCGGCATCTATTGCGTGCTGTACGGCCTGGCCGGCGCGCTGATCGGCATGGCCGCCAAGGTGCTGCTGCCGGATCTGGACAACGTCAACAATGCCTTCGCCAGCATCGTCCAGACCAGCCTGCCCAACGGCGTTCGCGGCCTGGTGATTGCCGCGGCTCTGGCAGCCCTGATGTCCACCGCCAGCGCCGGCCTGCTGGCGGCCTCCACCACCGTGACCCAGGACCTGTTGCCGCGGCTGCGCGGTGGCCGTGAAAGCGGCAATGGCGACGTGCATGAAAACCGCATCGCGACGTTGCTGTTGGGCGTTGTGGTGCTGGGTATCGCCCTGGTAGTGAGCGACGTGATCAGTGCCCTGACCCTGGCCTACAACCTTTTGGTGGGCGGCATGCTGATTCCGCTGATCGGCGCCATCTACTGGAAACGCGCCACCACGGCCGGGGCCATCACCAGCATGTCTCTGGGCTTCATGACCGCGCTGTTCTTCATGTTCAAGGACGGCCTGGACGCCAACACACCGATTTACTACAGCCTGGCCGTGGGCCTGGTGAGTTTCGTGGTGGTGAGCCTGGTCTCCCGGCGCTCGGTGCCTCTGGCCAATGCGATCTGACCTGAAGTCAGACGCCTGAAGTTTTCTTCGACGGGTGCGGCGTCGGTGGCCGCACCCGTTTTTTTCGTCCACGAAAAAGTGCCACAACGCCGGATGACGCTCGCTTCAGCCCGATCCAGGAAGCCGCCCACTGGACGAGCGGTCACCACCGCCGGAAAAAACCTCTGCTGTAATCTGATTCAGCGACGACTGTTACTGAACAGTACAAGGATCGCTGGCAGCCTCAGGGCACGCTATCGCTTCACCCTTGGACGGGGTCATAAAACAATCAGAACCTCTCCCCTGCCCCGAGGTGTTTATGGACCGTTTCGACATCCAGCCAAGCATCCGCGTTGATCCAGACCTTGATCGGTACCGGATCAACTCCATCAGCGAACTCAGCCAGGTGATCCTGGAAAAGACCCGCGCCGACGCTGCCCGTCCCGCCTGACCTGCTCGCTCCTCGGGAGTAACGCGATGAAACGGGCCGAAGCACGCGTGGCCGTACACCTGCTCATCCGTCGGGGACTGGATGAACGCACCGACTTCGATGACCAAAGCGCTCTGCAAGCACTCGGACTCGACCGGGAGGATATCGAAGCGCTGCTCTGGCGCCTGGAGGACAGGTTCGATCTCTGCATCTCCCCACGGGAAGAACAGCGAGCGCTCTGGCGCCTGGAAAAGGTCGACGACCTGGTGCAATGGTTGCTGGAAAAGTCCCGGCAAAATCAGGATTGACCCGATTGCCTCGGGTGGATGGCCGAGCGACTGCCGGCCAGAAAACCCTGGCGAGAGCCGGAGTCTGCACTCCGCTCTCGCCCTGAGCTCAACGACGACGTTGCTGACGGCGCCGCAGTTCTTCGTCGGTCGGAATCGGCACCGGTTGCAGCGGTGGCTCGATCAGGCCCAGTGCGACACCAAGGTCGTGCAGCCAGCTTTGCAGTTTGTCTTTCATAGTGCCCCCTCAGGGTCGTGCTGAGCGGCGATACTGCGCCGCCTCAAGCAGATAATAGTCCTAACTTTTCCCGCGCGCTGCCTCGCAATAGCAATGAACTGTTACTGGATTGAAGCGAATCGGCCAAGGCTATTCAGCCATTGGCCCGCAGCGCCTGTGGCGCCTGCCCGGCAGTCTCCTGGGCAGCGGCTTATAGAAAGCGCTTGATCCGCCGACGCAGCCATTGTTCGGCGCTGACAAAGGTGATGCCCAGCAGCACCAGCAGCGCCCCCAGCACAAAGTTGAGGCTCAAGGGTTCACCCAGCAACAGCACGCCGAAGGTCACGCCAAACATCGGTGTCATGAACGAAAACACCGCCAGGTTCGCCGCCAGATAGCGACGCAGCAGCCAGAACCAGGTCAGGTAGCTGAAGAACGACACCACCAGCCCCTGGAACAACACACTGGCCACAGCCACCGGGGTCAGGCTGACCTGGGTCACCTGGCCGCTGAGCACCGCAATCAGCAGCAGGCCGACGAACCCGACGATCAACTGATAGAACAGGGTCAGTGTGGCTGGCGCTTCCGACAATCGCGAGGCGCGTACCACCACCGTGGTCGCGCCCCAGGCCAGCCCCGCCAGTAATCCCAATACATCCCCCAGGAGCATGCGCCGATCCAGATTGTCCAGGGAGATTCCACCGGCAAAGGCGATGCTGATGCCAATGAAAGCAAGGATGATCCCCAACCATTGCAACGGCCGCAGCCGCTCACTGGGCAGCAACCAATTGACCCCAAGGGCAGTGAAGATCGGGGCGGTGTAGAGGAACACCGACATATGCGCGGCGCTCGTCAGCTTCAGCCCCTCGGCAATGAACAGAAACTCCAGGCCGAACAGGGCGCCGGCCAGTAAACCGCCTCGCCAGGTACTGGAGACCTGGGACCAGCCCCCTTTCCAGCACATCAGCAGGGCCACCAGCAGCGCCGAAATCCCGGAACGAGCAGCCGCCTGCATCACCGGGGCAATATCCGCCGCCGCCCATTTGATCATCACCTGCTGCACGCCCCAGATCAGGCACAACCCCAGCATCACCTGCAGGGCAAAACCATCGGCGTTGCGCCGCTCGATGCTCACCGCAGTCCCTCAGATTGATTCATCGACATGACAGCTACCCGCTGTGGAAAAGACAACGCCCCCAGGCGCGCGCCCAGCCGTCGTGCTGCAAGGCCGGCCGCACCAGGAAAGACAAGCAACACGAGACATAGAAGAGGTGGGGCTTTAAGCACATCCACCCCAGAGCGAAACAAGTATCAGCTTAGCTCGATACGATCTGCGTGAATGACAATCTGACCCTGTTTATAGAGCGCGCCGATGGCCTTCTTGAAGTTGCCTTTGCTGACCCCGAACAAACTGCTGATCAAGGCCGGATCGCTCTTGTCGCTGACCGCCAGAGAGCCATTGTTTTCGCGCAACTTGGCGAGGATCTTCGAGTTCAGGCTGGTGGCCGCTTCTTCACCCACCGGTTGCAGACTCAGGCTGATCTTGCCATCGGCCCGCACTTCCTTGATGAACCCCTTCTCTTGCATGCCGGAGCGCAGGAACTTGAACACTTCGTTCTTGTGAATCAGGCCCCAGTGCTTGTTGTTGATGATCGCCTTGAAGCCCATGTCGGTGGATTCAGCCACCAACAGGTCGACTTCCTGACCAACCTTGTAGTTAGCCGGAGTCTTGTCCAGGTAGCGGTCCAGGCGAGCCGTGGCCGTGATACGACGGGTGTGCTTGTCCAGATAGACATGCACCACGCAGTATTCGCCGGCATTCATCTGGCGCTTCTCTTCCGAGTAGGGCAGCAGCAGGTCCTTGGGCAATCCCCAATCCAGGAATACCCCGATACTGTTAACTTCGACGACTTTAAGGCTGGCGAACTCGCCAACTTGAACTTTCGGCTTTTCGGTAGTTGCGATTAACTTGTCGGCACTGTCCAGATAAACAAAAACATTCAACCAGTCTTCATCTTCACTGGGAATGTCCTTGGGAATATAACGATTGGGCAGCAATATTTCGCCGTCCGCCCCTCCGTCCAGATACAAACCAAAGTTAGTGTGTTTAACCACTTGCAAACTGTTGTAGCGCCCGACTAAAGCCATTTCCAATACCCTCATTGCGTGGGCGGCATTCTACCTGTTTTCCACGCCCAGGTTGGCGCTCCTGAGTCCCGGACCGGAAAAATCCGTGAAGAGCCTTGGTTTTTCTAGCATCACTGGCGCTCAAGCGGCCATTCGTCAGGCCAACAGCGACCTGCCGGGTAAGGGCAATCAGCCACCAGGCCGCATTTTCAGTAACAGGTCTTTATTTAAAACAGCCACTTAGGAAGATGTCAGCAAGATCAACTTAAGGAAAAAGCTCAAAAAACGACCCTCTGTTTCAGAGGATATTTACCAAGCAATTGTCAAGTATTTCTGATAAGATGCCTGGCCAAATTAATTTTCCCAAAAGGTTAAATGGCCGCCATGCGAGTAAAAGCCTCCAACAGCAAAGCAAAACCAGCTCCCGCCGTTGAAACCAGCGAATCGATCAACGAACAAATCGCGGCCTTCCTGAAATCGGGCGGCGAAATCCAGCAAATTGCCAAAGGCGTCAGCGGCCAGACTTTCGGCCCATCCAAGCAGATCAGCCTCGGCAAGAAGTAATTCCCCCGCATTATCCTGGTCCCTTAGCGCTTTGCCCTCAAAGCGCTAGGACTGGCACCCTTCTCTCCTCCCCCTAGCACTAAAAGTCGACCAACGGCCCTTATCCGCTGTTCCTGGCCGCTATCCTTTCAGCTCTCTGGATCAATAGTTTCAGCCAACTCCCAGTTCATCACTGCCGGCCTTCCGCCCTGCGACTGAACGGCTGGCAGCCTTCCGGGTTCAGATGCAGGAACCCGAACTCGCAAGGACTCGAACATGGCGCGCCAGTGGCCCCTGCTTATCTCGTTGCTGATCCTCAGCCTGCTGCTCGGCGCCTGCAGCCGAGTCGGCCTGGCCTATCGCAACCTGGATGTAATCATCCCCTGGACCCTCAACGACTACCTGGACATGAACAGCGAGCAGAAAAGCTGGTTCAACCAGCGTCTGCAGCAGCACCTGAGCTGGCATTGCAGCACCCAGTTGCCCGGCTATCTGGACTGGCTCGATCGCCTGCAACTAATGGTGCAGAGCAATCAGGTCAGTGATCAGGACCTGCAAGCACGAACCCGGGAAGCCAAGCAGGCCATCGCCGAGACTGTAAGACAGATCACCCCTTCCGCTGTAGAACTGCTCCAGGGCCTGGACGACGGGCAAGTCAAAGAGATGAACAACGCCTTCGCCAAGGACCAGCAAGAACACCGCGAGCAGTACCTCACGCCATCATTGGCGCAACAGATCCAGCAGCGCAGTCAGCGCATGAGCAAGCGCCTGAATGCCTGGCTCGGCCCCCTGACCCCCAGCCAGCAACAACGAATCGAGCAATGGTCTGCCTCCCTGGGAGAGCAGAACCAGCAGTGGATCGCCAATCGCGTCCATTGGCAGACGCAATTCAGCGCCGCGGTGGCGCAACGCCGAGACAGCGATTTCCCACAGCGCATCGAGCAGTTGCTGGTCAACCGCGAGAGTTTATGGACAGACGACTACCGCCAGGCCTACGCCCACACCGAACAGGCCGCACGCAGCCTGTTGGTTGACTTGATGGCCGCCAGCAGCGTGGACCAACGCCAGCACCTGCTGAAGAAAATCGACGGTGTACGCAAGGACTTCGCCGACCTGAAATGCCTGCAGAACGCAAGCCAGGGCTAGCATCGCGAAACTAGGCGATCTGCGCCTTGGAGGCCACCTCGTCAAAGGTATCCGCAGCCAGGGCATCAGCCTGTTCATCCAGCACCTGACGCGGGTGATCGTTGCCCGGAATACTGCTGTCGATCAGACACAGCAGGCTTGAGCCGCGAGGCGTCAGTACAAAGTTCTCGCCATTGCCGCCCTCTTCCTCGGGCCTGGTTTCAATAAAACCCCGGTCCAGCAGCAACTTTTCGTACTGGGTGGCGGTGACTTTCAGTTCATCCAGATTGCCGGTGGGCTCACCTTCAGCCTCCTTGGCCGCCGCATGCTGCTCGGCGTAGGGGCGAGGCGTGAAACTGTGGCCGGCGCCGTTCTGCACTTCGTGCAGCAGTCGCTCAATCAGATCCCAGTTATATGTGGTCATTGCGGTTCAACCTCCAGACATGAGAATGAAATGCCGTTCATAGGTTGTGACCGACCGGGTTTTCAGCCGTTCAGGAAATACGCCGCGCCAGCCTGACCCCTGATCGGAAAACCGCTGGGCAGCTTGTCGATCCAGCCCTGCGCCAAACGACTAGCGTGTGTAAGACCCATGCCCCCTGCCTTGAGGAGAAACGCCATGAGCACTACCGATCACCCCGTGGTCTCCCGGGAACAATGGCTGCTCGCACGCAAGCAGCACCTGATCCATGAAAAGGCCTTGACCCGCCAGCGCGACCAGCTCAGTGCCGAGCGACGGGCGTTGCCCTGGGTCAAGATCGACAAGCCCTACCGCTTTCAAGGCCCCGACGGAGCACTGAGCCTGGCGCAACTGTTCGGCGAGCGTAGCCAGTTGCTGGTCTACCACTTCATGTTCGGCGCCGGCTGGGAAGAAGGCTGCAAGGGCTGCTCCTTTCTCGCGGACCACTTCGACGGCGCCAACCTGCACCTGGCCCATCACGACGTAACGCTGGTGGCTGTCTCCCACGCGCCCTATGCCCAATTCCAGAGCTTCCGTCGACGCATGGGCTGGCGCTTCGACTGGTATTCCAGTGCCGGTGACGACTTCAACCAGGACTTCGGTGTCAGCCTCAGCGCCCAGCAGCTAGCCGCGGGCACCGCGACCTACAACTATGAACAGGCCAGTGGCGATGAAGCCGAGTTGCCCGGCCTGAGCCTGTTCTATCGCAACGACCAGGGTGAGATTTTTCACACTTACTCCACCTATGCCCGCGGACTGGACCTGCTGGTGGGGGCCTATAACTTCCTCGACCTGACGCCCAAAGGGCGCAATGAAGAGCAGATCATGGACTGGGTCCGCCTCCATGACCGCTACGAACAGACACCCGAAGGCAAGGGAAGCCACCCTTGCTGTGGTGACGCTTAAGATCCTGTTCACCGGCAAGCCGGCTACGGGGCGTTTGTAGGAGCCGGCTGCCGGCGAATCGTACCAACAGGCGATTGGCTCTCACAAACGGCACAAATCTGCGGCAGACTGCAACGTCCGCCCCACAGCGAACTAATCTGCAAACATGAGCGCCGCCTACCACAGCCTCCACGAATACACCCTGCGCATGAGCCGGGTGCTGGAGCATATCGACCAACACCTGGACCAGCCCCTGGAGCTGGCTGATCTGGCGCGGGTGGCGCATTTCTCGCCCTACCACTTCCACCGCCTGTTCAGCGCCTGGGTCGGAGAGCCCCTCGGGGCCTACCTGCGGCGTCGGCGCCTGGCCTGTGGGGCTTATCTGATGGCCAGCCGCCCCGAAGCCTCAATCCTGGAAATCGCCATGGATGTCGGCTTCGGCTCCGGCGAAGCCTTCTCCCGGGCCTTCAAGCAACACTTCTCGGTCTCACCCAGCACCTGGCGCGACACCGAACCCAAACGCTGGCACCGCCGCCTCGACGACATCCGCGAACGCCGCCTGCGTGAATTGAGCAATCCTGATCAGACCCACATCCCGGCCTTCGACGATCCTGACGCCTTCATTCATCTGAAGGAAACCAGCATGAACGTCACCCTGCAGCAACTGCCCGCCACCCGCGTGGCCTACCTGCGCTACATCGGCGCCTACGGGCCCGGCATCGGCCTGTTCTGGCGCGAAACCGCCATGCCCTGGATGCTCGAACACCAGCTGTTCAACCACGTGCGCTACGGCATCGGCCACGACGACCCGGACCTCACCCCCGCCGACAAATGCCGCTACGACGCCTGCGTCGAAGTGCCCAAGGACTTCAAGGCCAGCGCCCCCGCCGTCGTCACCACCCTGCCCGGCGGCCTTTACGCCGTGGCCCACTTCCGCGGCCTGGGCCCGGCTATCGCCGACGCCTGGATCGAACTGTGCCGCGACTGGCTACCCAAGAGCGGCCTGCAGTTCGACCCGCGCCCGGCCTTCGAGCGCTACCCGGCGGATGCGTACTACGACCTCAAGACGGGAGAGCTGGAGTGTGAGATCTGCATTCCGGTCAAAAAGCTGTAACCCAAAAAACACGCTGATCCCCATGTAGGAGCGAGCTCGCTCGCGAAGAACGCCAACGATAACGCGCTGTTACTGACAGAGCGCGGCGCCATCGGGTTCATCGCGAGCAAGCTCGCTTCTACAATCCCGACACACCCACTCAACGAGAAGGAATGGCCGTGATATCACGAACGATGAACTTCGGCAGAGCACGAATGTAGAAGTTCTCCACATCCGAATTACCGCTGTTGGTGATCGCCCCCAACATGGTCTTCATATTGCGCAACTGCCCCATGGCCCCGGCAGGCTGCAAACCATTGCGCTCCTGGGCG
This sequence comes from Pseudomonas protegens, assembly GCF_003363755.1. GTDB lineage: Bacteria > Pseudomonadota > Gammaproteobacteria > Pseudomonadales > Pseudomonadaceae > Aquipseudomonas > Aquipseudomonas danubii. The sequence continues at coordinate 5,257,932 of NZ_CP031396.1, read as the reverse complement.
AAATGCAACACCTCGGCGCCGTCGCGCTTGACCTGAACCTTGTAGCCGAAATCGACACTAGCCAGGATCGTATTGTCATCGACAACCATCGACACCAGCCCACCCTTGGAATCACTGAGGCGGCGCTTGTACACCGCATTCACATCCAGCAGGTAGTCGGCGCTGTCCTTGGTGGCGGCGTAGCGATTGGCATTGCCCAATTGCCGGATCAACTCCATGCCCAGTTGTTGGCGCAGCTTGTCCTCGGGCAGAAAGCGCTCGCTCTCGCCGATCAACTGCAGGTTGAAGGTATCGATCCAGTAAGTGGCGGTAGCGGGAATCTGCACCGGTTTGGGCGAGATGTAATAGTCCGGGGTGGAGGCACAACCGGCGAGCAGAGCTAGGGTGAAGAGCAGAGACAACAGACGCATGACGGATCTTCCTTGAGAAGGTTTTCAACAACGCACCGCCACCTGAAAACCACCTGTGGCATGGCGATAAGCGGCGGCATTGTAAGCCAGGAAAATCACGGCGAACCGGCTCGTAAAGATACTCTCGGCAAATTAGGAATTGCCTTACGGCAGAAGCAGACGATCCAGTAGGAATGGGGCTTTAAGGACAGGGGGAGCGCTGGATATAGTCGAGGGGTCGTTGAAAGGACGACCGGGTTTGGCGACCTGATTTACAGAGTCCTCAGTCAAACTAAAGAGGCTCAATAAATGACGCGTTATCAAGCTATAACCGGCCACGACTGCAACATTCCCTCCCTGCTGATCGATACCCAAGCCCCCATCGACGTCCTGCACGATGCAGCGGCGTATCGCATTCGCGCCGTGACTCAACTGCTGGAGAACTTCGCGATTTGTGATGACGCGCCCAAAGGTGCAGTGGTGCTGCAGGAACTGTCGCTGGTGTGCAGCATTTTGCTGCGCGATGGGTGTGATTTGATGGATGTGGCAGGGCGACGGATGCAAGGGCAGCTATCCGCATAAACAGACAGGGGCATTATAAATCCACCTCCTTTATCCAACCGCTGCGGGCGCTCTGCCAGAGACGCCCGCACTTTCAACTCCGGTCTTCCGCATTCGTGGCAGCCTTACCTCGATTTCTCTTAAGTTTCTTATCACACAGATCCCTAACAAATCACCAACAACCTCAGCTTTAATTCTGCTGAGGTATCGCCGCCATATGCACACATCAACATTTTCAAGAAACCACTTACAACATCACTATCCTTCATTAGCTCGCTCACGCCGATCCTCCTCAGGGTTAGTCGACAACATCAATATCAAATCCATCACTATCGCCTTTCTCAAAGCCAAACTTTCTACTCCCGTCAGCTTGAAAAATTATAAACCTATCATTAACCACATCAGCTTTATGAAGGTAATCACCTACAGCAACTTCAGTTCCAAAGTTCTCAGCAAGATATTTCGCAAACCCAGCCAGAACCTCGCCAACAACTTCAAAGCAGCAATAGAATATAGCCAAAGTCCTAAAACCCACATCACTATATTCCAGCCTGACTCCGATAGATTTTTCCTGCATAACTTCTGACAACGCCCAAAAAGCATCGACACTTAAAGCATTAAAATCCGAAAATTCAAAAAAATACGTAAGTGCAACCGAAATTTCGCTCATATTGATTTCTTTTCTGATCGAGACTTCAAATATTGAAATATTCATTTTTTGCCATTAAACAAGTCTATTAGTTTTTGACGAGACGCTTCATTCAACGCGGCATTTTCTATACACCATCTGATAAAGCGCCCAAATGCAAAGTAGTGCTATAGAAAATGTCACTGGCGTGCAGAATTTTGCTACGCGGCGGGTATGATTTGATGGATTTTACAACAAGGTGAATACAGGAGCAGGTACATCAGCAAGCAAAAATCGCGGCTTGAAAGTCGCGATTTTTCTCTCGTACTCTTCGACGCTCAGTTCGTGACAAGATAGTTGCTCTTATTTTCCGAAGCAACCCCTCTTCCAGCCAGCAAAGTATCATCAACATCAGTTTCTTTACACCAAACATCAGTCAAGAAACATATTCACATCTAATATCAGAAAAACCAAAACCACTCACAACTCCCTTAAGTCTAAAAACATACTCAGTAAAATCCGGCACAGTGCCAAAAACACAAATTCTATTTATTGAAATAGACAAGGATATACAATCCCGACTAATTAAGAACTCCCCTCCAAACCTACCATCAAAAACCATAGCAATACCAATCCTCCCGAATGGCGAATGAGAGTCGAGAAATTCCTTTAAGTTGAAATGCTCAGCATACTCTTTCTGCCAATCATAAGAGTCAATATCTGATGACAACAAAAATAGGACATCCCCTTCAAAATCAAAACTCCACCCAGAATCAAGTAGTGCCATCACTATATCTTTTGGACTACAAGGCCGAGACAGACTTACATCTACAGATGCTTGGCTACCCATATTAATACTCCTTAAAAACATCCCTTTTGAACTCAGCCACTCCTTAGCATGGTGAACGAGAACGTTAAAGCTCGAGTGTTGAAGGGGTGTTTGGTGATTACGGCGGAGTAAAATAAATCACTCCGGTTAAACCGGGGGTGATTTACTCAGAACAAACCAACTCTAAGCCAACTATCAGAATCAGAAAGTTGATATATAAGATTTCCGTAAAGCCTCAGCGGTTCGAGAATCAGCAGAATGGCCAGCAGACAACTCGACAATGTCTTTAGCCGAGACAAAATTCGAATCTAAGAATTCAACAAAACTATGCTTAAGAGCACTAATTCTAACACCAATCACACCAATTTTCTCATGGGCACTTTCAAAAGCCACCCAATCAAACCCATCATTAAAGATTACTATCGGATAGCCGCCCCTCCCACCAAAAAATCACGAAAGCCTTCTTGAATAGATAATACGTCAGACTCAATATCGCTATCACCAAGTGAAAAGCAGGAACTACTTATAAGATCACAACCAGAAAATTTAATTAAAACATCCGAGTTAGAACTTAATAAATCAACTCGAATCAGACCTGAAAACGAATCTAAAAAATCAAATAATGGTCTTTCGAAAAACCAAAAGCCAAGTTCATCACCAAAAAACATATTAGCCGGTAAGGCTTTCTCAAAATCGATAAGCTTAGACAAGCCATCAACTAAATGGCGACAACCCTCAGCATCTATCACTGACACGCCCATAATTAATCCTCACTAAATTGAATTTTTGTGACTGCTTTTTTAACACCCTCAATCGTCAGCGAGGCTGAAGGCTGTCCTATTGATGTAGAGGATGGATAAAACTGATATGTTTTTTTATCCATTGCTTAACACTGTCACAGTTCCATCTTGAGAAATAGTTTTCTTATAGCCATTGGACTTAAGTGTTTTTATAGCACTGCTAGACGTAATGCTAGCCTCAATTTGATTCGCGCTATTCCGAGTAGCCTTCGGTAGAAACTCAATACTTGTACTTTCTATTTTTTGAGCCGCAGTTCCTTTTGCAGCAACTAACTGCCAATGGCCTCTTTGCGACGGTACACGACCCGCCCAAGCTCAGATAACACCGGAAGTCTTTCGCTACCCACAATTAATTCAGAACGGCATCTCAAGCTAGAATTTTGATATGCCGTATATTGACAAACAATATCTTCAATCTCCTCGACATCGTCCTCAAGGTTCTCTTCAAGATAGAACCTCAATACCCACTCATCGCCACACCACAGCAATGCGACCATTCTAAAGTTGGCAGAGACCGCCCCTACCAACGCCTGAACAAGCATTAGCACTTGAAAGTTCCAATCTTCCAGCACAGGCTGATCACTCATTTCTGACTCCAGTTTGGATTTGTGGGGACAATGCTCGGCTTTTTTGTTCCCTTGATAACAAATACGTTAGTCGGCTGATCAGTTATACCAACGCCGAGATTCACGTTAGTTCCAGTAACACCCTCAAATTTAACCACTGGAAAACCTTGACCATTCTTTCCTGGGATTTTCACTTGGCCGGAGTGGTAAGCGTCAAGCACTTTTTGAGCATCTGAAACACTGTTCACGAAACCAACGCTCCCCCGCTCCTCAAGCTGCTGTGTCCCTGCAGTATGACGATTCTGCCTCTGGCTTATTTTTGTTGAGACCTCAGGAAAGTCTTTAGGTGTAGGTATTCCTTTTGCCGCGACTTCACTGAGAATAACTAACTATTCTTGAATATATGACACTGGGGCAGAATCAAAGCCGTTCCAAAACACCCATAATCTTCCACAACGAGAACACTTTAGGGCACTATTCATCTCTCGATAAATCGCCTCCAACCCCCCCCCTTGGAACTTGTCAAATTTCTCATCTGAAATAAAAAGCCATTCAATTGGATTCGGTATCTCACCAAAACTTAACTTATTATCACATTTACAGAGCATTGATGGCATTTCAGTTACCTATGATAACGATATCATTAATTTTTTCGCCCCTGAACCATTAACTCTCCGCAGGACATCTCCCAACTGCTCTCTGGTAACGGTGCTTCTAGATAAACCTAGAACAATCCCCTTAGCTTGCGTATTTTTCTTTGCTATCGCAGAAATTATTCGGTCCGCATTACCCGTTGTAGGGGTATATACATCATAGCTAACACCATCGACCAGAAGATCTGAAGTTTTCCCTTCTGCTCTCGTGCCAACAGGGCGACGCAGCTCAACTTTTTTTACCTTGAGCAGCCATATAGTATGCAGAATTTATCCCTGACTGAGAGAAACTTCCATTTGGATCTATTCTAAGTTTACCTTTTGCAGCATTAAATCACGCCAATATTTCGCAACTTCACTTCATCCGCAAACTCTAATCCACCAACTTCTACCTTAGACCCATCTATGTAATGGGAATGACCACAAACGTTACACTGATAAGCCAATAGCCCGTTATGCCTACCTATAAAAACGCGCATCCCATCAGACTCACACCTAGGGCATTTCTTATCCAATTCGACAGTTATCAACGCCTCCATTGTATCGCGTAGAAACCGCGCAATAGACTCAGCTTCTTTAGCCTGACATTCCAAAATTACTTTTTTGAAGTGTGCTATATCACTAGGTGAAAATGATGAATAATCAACAGGCATTAAATTTTCGTTCACATGTGAAAACTCATCGAATCCGTAGCTCGAAAACGGCTCAACAGTAAAATACTTATAATTGCCCCTAACCCACGAAAGAATCACCACAAGAACATCTCTTAGTGATGATTCCTCACTAAGCAGCATCACAGCCGACTGAAGTTCACGCCACACATGCATAGGAAGAGATCGCATCAGTTCATCGCCTTAACTGGGAAGGTGGTTATTAAGTTGCCAGCCCTATCGGTAAACACCTTTATCACTGAAGTAGGAAGACCTCCATCTTTCAGCGTAGTAGTGCCAACGATCCTGCCTGTATCAACAGTCCTTACAAACTGACCATCTGGTAACGCAGTAACTGGTGATTTAACGACTGAACTACTCTGAAGAACTCCCTTCAACTCATTTTGGCTGATAGTAAACACCGAACGGGAGTTGGAGACTTCTACGCCAAAATGACCTTTCAGCACATGATCAAAGCCCGCAGATACTGGCTTACCGGTATCACGAAGCGGAGTGGTTTCCGTGCGACCATTGGCAATATTTATCCGAGACTGTACTCGACCGGGGATCTGAGTGACAGCTTCGCCTGTCGCTTTTGCAGCCTGCCCCGCTGCAACTTCCCCTCGTACACCTCCCGACAAAAACTTACCTAACGCCGCAGCCAGCCCCATGCCAGTGAGCTCACCGGCCATGAACATAGCCCAAGCCTTGGTGAATTCAGTAGCAGGTTGAACACCTTCGAAACCTCGACTTCGAGCAAGATCCAGCTTTGCCTGAGCTATTTCATCAGCAGTTGCTCCTTGCTGCTGCATGCTCTCCGTGAGTGTAGTGACTGCCTGTCCATACTCTGCCAAACCTGGAGGCAGGTATTCAAAGAAGTTGTACTGCGTAGCATTCCCCGCCACCCAGGCGCCAGTCTGCATGGCTTTCTCGTCCCCGCCTTGCGCGGCGGCGGCCAGCACACCGAGCACTTGCGAGTTCATCACAAGTAGCTTTTTTCTCTCATCGTAGGACATCTGCCTGTATTGATCCCACAGCGAGCCAACCAGTGCCTCGTTCACTCCAGCAGCCAAGGCACCTGTCTTGAAGTCGCCGCCCGCCGCCTCCGCTGCAAGGCCGCCCATGATAGCGTGCAGACCGATCTTGGGCAGGCGGCCCTCTTTGAGGTCCCATTTTTCGGGCCCGCTCTGGTCACCGACCCAATTGAACCCTGCTGCGGTGAAGGCGTTAGCCAAGCTGGTGCGCAGGGCGTCGCTTAGTTTGGCATCGCCGCCTAACGCGCGCTCTAGCAAGACTGAGGTGCCATTCTGTAGCGCTTGGTTGGCGGCAAACTGGCCAATGCCCTGCCAAATGTTGAGCGTGGCGCCGGTGACGGTGCCGCTATTGGCCAGTTGCCCGGCATGACCGTCAATAGCCGGAGAGGTACCTGTTGCGGTCTCGGTGCCAGTCCATTGGTCATAAAGACCAGCTGTCAGGCCGGCCGTTACGCCGGTCACAACATAACCCTTCAGTGCATCTTTCGAGGTGATGTCTTTGACTACCGCTCCAAGGTTGCCTTTGTTATTGATGGTGCTGACGGCCGTTGATCCGGCGGCGGAAGAGGCTATGGCTGTGAGTGCCACGTTTGCCCAACCAGCTGAAGTGGCCGCCGTAGTTGCTGTCGCCGCCGTACCGGCTGCCATGGCACTACCTGAACCGGCCGTAGCACTAGCTGCACTGCCAATGAGTCCGCTCGCTGCACCGGCGGTGAAGTAGGCGACGACAATAGCGATGATGATGGCTGCTCCACCGCCCAGCCCAGAGTGGCTGTATTTGAAACTGTCGTGCAGCTCTTTCACCTGCCGCCAGTCGACGTCACCACGCGCCTCCATCTCCTTGATCCAGGCCAGTTGCGGGTCGGCCTGCACCATAGCGTCGATGGCCTGACTAACGCTCTGTTGGTTGACCTGCTTGATATCGATCTTCAGCCCCTCAACGGCCTTGATCACAATATCGCCATGGGCGATCAGTTGGCTTTGCAGCAACGTTTCATCGGTGTTGCCTTTGCCACTCATCGAGTTCCAGACGAAGCTGCTCTTGCTCTTCTCGTGGCTCTCTTGGTGTAGATCCTTGACAGCTTCGAATGTGATAGCGCCGCCGCTATCCAGGGTGATGTCCTTGCCGCTCTCCAGCTTGGCAACCTGATACCTCTGGTCACCGTCGCTCTTGAGCGTCAGGTTGCCACCGGCACTGATTTCGCTGCCGATATGTGTGGTGCGGGTGACTTCGTCACGCTGGGTCTGCAGGTTGCCAAAGCCTCCCTTCTTCTTCATGTCATACAGCGAATGCTCACTGTCCTGCTCCGCCAGCAGGTTCAGTTCGCCACCGGCCACCAGATAGGCTTCATCTCCAGCCTTGACCTTGCTGGAAATCAGGGTCATGTCCTGGCCAGCCTTGAGCGTCACATCCCCGCCCGCCGTCACCGTGGTGGCTTGTTGGTGGACGCGATCCTCTTCGCTCTTGGTGGTACCGGTCTTGCTGGCCCAGTGTTGTTCATTGGCGGCCGAGGCCAGGGTCAGGTGGTCCTTGGCCGTCATCGAGACGTCACCCTCGGCGTCGATCTGGCTGGCGATGGCGGTGACGTTGCCTCCGGCCTCAATGCTTAGGTCACCGCCGCTCTCCAGGGTGGCGCCGTGCTGGGTTTTGCTCTGGTCGAGGTTGCCGATGCCGCGGTCGTTGCTGACCACTTGTTCGACGGCGTTGAGGCTGACGTTGCGACCGGCCTTGATGCGGGTGTCGCCACCGCTGTGCAGGACGCTGCCGTTGCTATCGAAGTCCCGTTCGGCATTGATGCTCAGGCTGTTGCCGGCTTCGATACGGGCGGCGCTGTCGAGGAAGTCGCGACGCTGCTCGCGGACGTAGTCTTCGCTGCTGCTCTGGTGGGTGGTCAGGGTGCGGTCGTTGATCACGTCGCCCTGGGTGGTGGTCAGGGTCACGTCGCGCCCGGCGATGATGCCGCCGGCGCGGTTGACCAGATGGTTGCCCGCGAGCAGATCCTGGCGGTTACCCGCCTCCACCAACCCACTATTGACCAGGTTCTCCCCCGCCACCGCCGACAGATCATTGGCCGCGCGCAGGGTGCCGACGTTGTTCAAGTCCTTGCCGGCAATCAGGCTCACGTCCTTGCCCGCGATCAGGGAGCCGTTGGGCGCCAGGCGGTTGTTGGCCTGGGCCAGGTACAGCACTGGCACCAGCACTTGTTCGCCGTTCACTTCATGGCTTTCCAGCCAGACGATGTCGTGGGTCAGGGCGGCGATTTGTTCGGAGGTCAGGGTCACGCCCACCGACAGGTCAAGCTGTTGCTTGCTCTGGATGGCGTTGTCCATCAGGTGCTTGAAGAGTTTTTCGTTGCTGTCCTGGCCGTCGATAAAGCGCTGGCCGGTGCGGGCCACCATGGCTTGCTGGATGAGTTTCTGTTCGTAGAAACCATCACCCAGGCGCTTGGTGCTGTCTTCCGGGTTGTAGCCGAGATTGGACAACAGGTAGTCCGAGCTCATGAACTGCTTGAGCTGTCAGCAAGATGTTTCCAGAGGTTTTTTATACTCCTCGTGAGTTGCTACTACTCGTCCTCCACGTTACCCTTCAGCCTTCGCAGAAAATGCTGCGATTGGACTTGGCGGTCCAAACAGATATAGGCGCAACAGCGCCCCCAATACGATTGCAGGCGCTTTTTTTACGCCCGCACTCTCGTGTTATGGCGGGTTGCGCAGGGACTCCTTCGGGAGTGCCAGGTCCTATATCCCTGGTCCGCCAACCTTGTGCAATCCGTCACCCTTACTCTGCTTGGCGGCAGACGGTGATGGTTCTAATTGATATAGGAGTAAGCCCTATGACGACTCTGAATCGATACATGCCGATTACCGGCCATGACTGCAACATTCCCTCGCTGCTGATCGATACCCAAGCCCCCATTGACGTCCTTCACGATGCAGCGGCGTATCGCATTCGCGCCGTGACTCAACTGCTAGAAAACTTCGCGATTTCTGATGACGCGCCCAGAGGTGCAGTGATGCGGCAGGAACTGTCGCTGGTGTGCAGCATTTTACTGCGAGATGGGTGTGATTTGATGGATGTGACGACAAGGCGAATGCAGGAGCAAGTGCTTCAGTAAGCAAAAAAGGGCGGCTTGAAAGTCGCCCTTTCTCTCTCGCCATTGATGGCGATATCGATCGATCAAAAGCTTAATTACTCTCTTTGACGATAGAGTGGCAACTACAACCAAAACGCACTACCACACCTAAGTTTCGTGCACTTATTCCGCACATCTTCAATCACTTCAAAACCACAACATAGCCTTTCAACTCTGCCTTTAGCCGCTCAAACAGATGTTCTTCTTCTTTATTAAACTCCGCCTCATCCTCCTCGCTAGAAAATCCAGAGTCAGGAGGATATTCTTCATCTAAGGTATCATCATACTTAAGTGCCCATGACATTAGATCAGCTTTGAGCTCTTGTGAAATCGGCAACTCCTCGGGATCAACATTCCCAATAGAGTCTGGCGACAAGCTCCACAATGGAAAACACTGATAGTCAGGCATCAGTTTAATAACTTTCATTCCACCCTCAAAACTAGTTACACCCTTGAGAGCAACTTTACTTTTATGATCCGATATAGATACCCTCGGCAGATCCAGGCGAGCTAATAGGCCAGTTCATTTTTTTAGCCACCCCAGCAGCAAGCCCTCTTATTTCCTCCCAGTGGACAGAGTCGTACAAAGAATTTTTAGTCCAAATCTGCGAATTAGACTCACCAATAATAGATAAAATATTCTCATCTAGATTTTGAATTGCCAATAGCGCACCGGCTGACACCATCTCTCTAAAAACCTCAAGACCTTCTAAGACATCCTCCCAAATTAATGCAAGCTCATCTGCAACATTAAAAAGTTGGAAATAAACGCACCTGCTCAGATACTGGAATAGCCAAAGCTTGAATTATCCATTTTAATTTTGACAACATCAAACTAACCTCCAGAAACAAACTTTGCCTTTTCCCCAGGATTCGGCTTATACGTTGAAGGATCAAATATCTTTATAGCCCCCCGTTGTAGTAGAAACTTTCTAATAAGCTCCTTCATGCCGACCTCCACCAGAATCAACTTGAATCTGCGAAATTTGGGGATACCCTTTACCTCCACAATTAGAGTCTTGCTGAAACCACGAGTAAATTTAGGATGAGGCCTGTTTAAGCCAATCATCCCTCAGACCCGTTAAAATATTCAGAACGTTGGAATAACTCAAAAATGGCACCAAAAGAGAAAATCCAAAAGACTCACACTCAATATCTATAGGAAGATAAAAATCAAAGTCCTCTCTTTCACTAGAGAAAAAACTTGCATTCAAATGACTTTTTACAGCAACAACCTCCTCAAAAAGAACCTTGCGAACTTCATCTTTTTTCGAAACAAAAAATCCATCTACACATATATCTAAAACGCCGCTCTCAAGATTTACAGAACAAAGCAACTGCCTTTCATCTGCAACCTCATAAAAACGCCCTCGACCCGATGCATCTAGTTGCCTCATTCTTTTTTCAAGGGTACGACGTATCTTCACTTCTCAAGCCCTTTTAAGAACCCTTTCAACCCTTCTCGGGTAGCGGGGAAACTGAAGGAAAAATTTTGCTTAACATTATCCACACTACCCGTACCCAACATCGCTCCTTCCTCAGTTGCATAACGGCCTTTTAAAGTAATTTTCTCTGCCCCTTGAGACTGCGCATAGTTGAGCATCTGTTTCAACGGGCCAACCAACTCAGCTGCACCATCTGGCCCATAACCAAAATACCCCTTTGAAGTGCCTACAGAAAAATCGTTAAATATTATCTCACCATTACTCAAACTAACCTTAGGAGAATAGATTGTTCCTATACCATTCGCAGCATCAAAAGAAGCAGAGCCCAAGTTTTTAGAGGTATTTTTTGAACTATCTGACTCACTATACATCACCCCCGGATTCAGCTTGTGCTCCGGAGTTACATAGGCACCATCCTTCTGCACCCCATCCAGTTGAGTACCGCCGGTATGTGGCGTTGTAATAACTCCGCCACCCTCAGCGTAGCCCCCACTGGCAGGATTCCCTCCTGATGCATCAACAATCGGATTGACCAGCTTTCGGTTTTCGTCATCAAGCAGGTGAATTGGAAACGGCATGTGGGTTACCAACTCCCAAAGCCCCATCGAAACCCTCAGCCGACTCTGCACTTGCTCCTTTGTTTCAGAGACGCCCCGGCTGACACTTTCAATCATCGAATTAGCAGAGTTACGCATCCGCTCTTGACTTTCAGGTGTCAAAGTAGGATAGACCAGAGCCGCAGCAAGTGCTGCCATTGCTCCAGCATAGCCTGCCACTTGTGCATAATTCTGCGCTGTTGTAGGAGAACCTCTCAGAGTGGAAATCATTGCTGTCAGCTCAACTGATTTCTCAGGGCTTTCGCGGACAATTTCCTTCATCCGAGCGAGAAGAATCTTTTCCCCATCGGAACTTAAGTCTCCCAACTGCTCCCTCAGGCGAAACTCAATAGCCTCCGCTCGTCTGTTCTCATCCTTACTGAAGGCTTTTAGATAGTTTTCGGTTTCTACCAGGACTCTATTAATTTCTTCGGATGAGCCCTGAAGATTGTCTGGCGACGCGATTAGAACGCCCATGCTGGCCAAGAGAAGAGTTAGCTTTACCATCGTCTCCCGGCTTTTTTCCCCATACAACTCAACACTCTTCTTCCACTGCTCATACGCCTTCTTCGGACTCGCCACCGCCCCAAGGGAAGAACTGCTCGCATACAAATCCGTACGCGACTCCTCATCCTTGGTGATCTCATACGCCTTGCTCACATCCCGGTTCAGCCCGGCGGTTGAATCAGCCCCGGTCTCGGCATCCTTGCGCACCACGATCTCGCCCGCCCCGACGGTGGCGCGGACGATCTGCTCGCGGTCCTTCTGGTAATCCCAGCCGCTGACGCTCCAGCCGGTTTCACCTTCCTTGCCTTTACCCACCTGGCTGCTGTCTTGTGTGGTGCCACTACCGGAGCTGTAGGTGCCGCCCACGTTCAGGTAATAGCCGTGCTCCTTGTCCTTACCGGCGATATCGCTGAAGCCCAGGGTGCCGGTGTCCAGCTTGAGGTTGCCGTTGTCAGCGGCGATCAGCGCACCGTCGATCTGGGTGTGGTTTTCGGTGCGGATATCGACCTTGTTCTTGCCAGTGATGCGGGTTTGCTCTTCAACCCAGTCGGTCTTGCCAGTGGTCTGGCCGTAACCGACTGAGCCACTGAGCCCCGGGGCAGGACCAAAGGTGGCGGTGACGCTAATGTCGAATTCCTTGCCCTTGACCTTGCCGGTATCGGCGACCGAAGCGACGTTCAGGTCCCCCCCGACACGCCCGATCACTTCATCACCACGCAGGTTGGCACCAGAAATGTTGGTGTCCTTGCCACTGGTGAAGCCCAGACGGTCCCCGGCATAGAGATAGGCCTCTTGCTGGCGCTCGCCTTCACGCTCCAGATTGCCCTTGCCCATGCTGACGCTGACGTAGACGCCCACGCCTTCCGAGCCGAAGGTGAAGCCCATCTCCCCACCACCACTGTTGCGGTTGTTCTCGCTGCTGTGGTCGTTCTGCGCGGCGCGGATGTTCAGGTCGTTGCCAGCATCCAGGTCGATGTTGCGTCCGGCCTGGGCCTGGGTCCCGATCAGGTTCAGGTCGTTGCTGGCCTTGAGGTTGATGTCGCGCCCGGCATCCAGTTGGGTGGCGGTGGAGGAACCTTGGCTGCTCTCGGTGCTGGCGGTGCCGAAGCTGCCGCCGACGCCGATCTTGAAGCCACCGCTGGTGCCGCCGTGAATGCCGCCCCACATCTCGGTGTCGCGGGTTTCCTCGCTGATGCTGCCTTTGGCCACGTCCAGGGTGACGTCGCGCCCTTTGATGTTGATATCGCGCCCGGCACCCAACTGGCTGCCCTTGACGGTCACATCGTTGTTGGCCGTGAGGTTCAGGTCGTTGCCGGCCTGCAGGGTTGAAGAGCGGTTGCCCTGCTCGATGATCTCTTGGCTGCTGCTTTGCTTGCTGTTGCCAAGCTTGACGTCGGCGGTCGGCCCAGCGAGGAACTGGCTGACCGAGTCGACGGCCTTGAGGGTGCTGGAGGCTTTGCTGGTGTTGTTTTCACCGTCGCCGGCACCATTGACCGCGTCCTTGGTCTTGCCGTAGTTGTGGTTGAGGGTGACACCCAGGCCATTGCGCTCGCTTTCACGCTGCTGCTCGGTCACCCGCACTTCCCGGGCGGCGTCGATCTTGATGTCGCGGCCGGCCACCAGGTTGATGTCGTGATCGGCCCGAAGGTCGGAACCGATCTGATTGATGTCGCGCTTGGCGTTGACCGTCAGGTCTGCACCGGCGCTGATCTGGCTGGCGGCGGCGGTCTGGGTTTCGACGCGATTCTTTTCCTTGTTGCGCTCGGCCCCGGCGAAGAGGCTGACACCGTTGTCGTCACTGCTGACGCCTACGCCGACTTGCTTGCTCTTCTTCCAGTCCTGCTCCGCCGAGCTGTTCTGTGCCGCCACCACATTGACGTCACGTCCGGCGTCGAGGCTGACATTGCGTCCGGCGCTGATGCCGCTGCCCACCACGTTGATGTCGCGCTCGGCCTTCAGGCTCGCATCGCGCTCGGCCAGCACCTGGCTGCCCACGCTGGTGCTGCTTTGCGCCTGGCGCCCGGACTCCTTGGCCGAGGCAAAGGAGACGCTGGCCCCGGAGGAGGACAGCCCGACCTTTTTCTTGTACTGCTCGCTGCGGCTGTAGGCGCTGTCGTTGGCCGAAACCAGGTTGATGTCACCCGTGTCCTTGACCAGCCCGGCACGCAGTTCCACATCGTTGCCGGCGGTGGCTTCACTGGCCCGCAGGCGGATATCGTTGCCCGCGGCCACCACCACATCGTTGCCAGCGCTCAACTCGCTGCCGACCTGGGTCGCGGTGGTTTGCAACTGGCTCTTACCGCTTTTCGACAGGCCGAGGAAACCGGACTTGGTCTTCTTGCTGTAGGAGCCGTGTTCCTCGACGCCGGAGAGGATCGCCACATCGCCGGTGGCACCGACCATCAGGTCTGCACCGGCCTTGAGCTGGCTACCGATCACCGTGACATCGCGGCCACCGTTGATGCTCATGCCGCCATCGGCTTTCTTGCTGGTGTTGAGGGTCAGGTCTTTCCCGGCCTCGACCACAGAGGCGATGTTGGTGCTGTGGTAGCTCTCCTGCTGTTTGCTGCTGCTCTGACCAAAGGAGCCTTTGCCCTTCTTGGACATGAAAGAGGCCGTTTCATCCTTTGCCGACAGCACATTGAGATCGCGAGCAGCATCCAGGACGACGTTCTGCGCACCTTTAACCTGGCTGGCCAAAAGCGTTAGATCCTGACCTGCCTTGATCGACAGATCACCACCCGCCTCAACGCGTGAAGACTGCTGGCGAACCTGATCGTCAGAACTTCTACCGTTACTGGTTTTGAACGAGCTATGACCCGCATTGGCCGCAGACTCGATGGCCACATCTCGTGCTGCAACCATCGACAAGCTTTGCTGGGCAGCAACCTTGCTCGCCACTACTTGAATGTCTTGACCCGCTGTTGCTTTCAGACTGCCGGCTATCTGGACGTCACTGGCATTTTGTGTGGTCTGACTACGCGTCCAGAGATCCTTCTTGAACTGGCCATTGCTGCTGTTCGCCTGCTCGGTGGACGTAATGGACAGGTCACGCCCAGCGCTGAGCACCGCATCACCGCCTGCGGTCAATGCGCTACCGGTATTTTTCAGGTCCCGGCTTGCAGTCAGGGTCAGATTGTTGGCGGCCTCGATACGCGCTGCACTATCAACAAAATCGCGCTGCTCATTACTGATGGAAGTGGAGCTCTGGTGGCGAGTCAAAGTGCGCTCGTTAACCACGTCCCCATCAGTTGCCGTCAAGGCCACATCACGCCCAGCGACAACACCACCGGCCTTGTTCAGAAGATCCTTGCCCGCCGTCAGATTCAGGCCCTTGCCCGCCTCCACCAACCCACTATTGACCAGGTTCTCCCCCGCCACCGCCGACAGGTCATTGGCCGCGCGCAGGGTGCCGACGTTGTTCAAGTCCTTGCCGGCAATCAGGCTCACGTCCTTGCCCGCGATCAGGGCGCCGTTGGGCGCCAGGCGGTTGTTGGCCTGGGCCAGGTACAGCACTGGCACCAGCACTTGTTCGCCGTTCACTTCATGGCTTTCCAGCCAGACGATGTCGTGGGTCAGGGCGGCGATTTGTTCGGAGGTCAGGGTCACGCCCACCGACAGGTCAAGCTGTTGCTTGCTCTGGATGGCGTTGTCCATCAGGTGCTTGAAGAGCTTTTCGTTGCTGTCCTGGCCGTCGATAAAGCGCTGGCCGGTGCGGGCCACCATGGCTTGCTGGATGAGTTTCTGTTCGTAGAAACCGTCCCCCAGGCGTTTGGCGCTTTCGTCCGGGTTGTAGCCGAGGTGGGACAGCAGGTAGTCCGAGCTCATGAACTGCTTGAGGTTGGTCAGCGCCGGGTTGGTTTCGATCAGGTACTTGTGCGGCCGGGACAGGCTCGCGGCGTCCGGCAGGCCGGCGATCTGCGCAGGCGTCGGGGCCTGGGCCAAGGTGCTGCCCTGGCCGCTGAGGCGGAACAGGCCGTTGCCGCTGGTGGGCAGGGTGAAGCCCGGCAGTACCAGGGGGTTGACCTGTTGCTGGGCCAGTTCCGGGGGCAGTTGCGGGTTGATCCGGATCGGCGTCGAGTAGCCGTTGCCAACGCCGGTGTCGGTCAGGGTCTTGCCAGCGCCGACGTACTCGTAGAAGGAGCGGATCACGCTGTTGTCGAGGGTTTTGTCAGCCTTGAGGTTGACTTTGCCGCCAGCCTGGATGGTAGCGGCGAAGGATTGGTCGCCGTTCACCACCTTGCTGCTGGAGGAGAGCATTACCCCGGTCCAGGCGATAAAGGCGCTGAGGTCGGAAGCAAAGCTGGCCGAGGGCGTCGGGTTATTGCGGGCGTTGAACGCGGCGGCACGGGCGGCGGCGTTGCCGGTTTCGTTGACGTAGCTCTGATACCGCCGCAGGGTGGTGATTTCCTGGGGTTGCAGGCCCTGGTTGTGGACGGTCTCGGCTTTGACGTTGATGTCGCCGGCCGCCGTGATCAGGCTGCTGGTGTTGGTCAGTACCTGGGTGTCGATCTGCAAGTCGGCGCCGCTGTTTAGGCTGGCGGCGGCGCTGCTGTTGGTCACCCGCAGGCGGTCGGTCTCGGCCACTTCCCACAGGCCGTTGATGCGGCCACCGCCACGGTCGTCGCAACCAATCCACTCACACGGCAAGCGGGTGATACTGGCCGCGCTCTTTTCGTGCTCGGTGTACTCCAGCACGTCCATGACGTTGTTGACGGTGCTGGCGGCGATGCTCAGCTTGCCGAGGCTTTCGATATCCCCGGAACGGTTGTCCAGCAGGTCGGCGCGGGTTTGCTGGTCGTCCTTGGCGATCAGCGCGGTGCCCAGGCTGTACACCTGGGCGTAGCGGTTGGTGAAGCTGGTGGTCAGCAGCTGCATATTGCCGCCGCTGGAGATCAGGCCGTGGTCATTGACCAGGGTGGCGGCGGTGAGGTTCAGGTCTTCGCCGCTGCCCAGGGTGCCGTGGTTGTTGATGCTGGCGGCCGTGAGGTGCAGGTTCTGCTTGGCGGTGATGCGCCCGGCGCTGTTCAGCGCACCGTCGATCTTCAGCGTGCTGTTGCCGCCGCCGGCGATGCTGGCGCTGTCCGCCAGATCCAGTTGGGCGGCATGCAGGTCCAGTTGCCCGAGGCTGCTCAGGCGCCCCTTGCCGCTGTAGTTGCCGCTCAGGTCGAGGTTGAGCGCGGCGTCGCTGCCGATCAGGCCGTCGTTGCTCCAGTGGATGCCACTGCCGGTCAGGCCGTTGCCCGCCAGGAGCTGGCCGTCGGCGGTCTGGGTCAGGTGGTCGACCTTGACCAGCAACTGGTCGGCCTGGATTGCACTGCTGTTGGTCCAGCGCTCGGCCTCCAGGGTCAGTTGGCCGGCGGTCTTCAGGCGGCCGCCGACGTCTTCGAGGTTGGCCATGGAGATGCCGAACACGCCGCTGCCGCTGTGCAGCAGGCTGCCGCCGCGGTTGTTGAAGCCGCCGGCGTCGAAGTCCAGGTCGTGGTTGGCGGTTTCCAGGAGGCCGTCGCGGTTGTCGAAGGTGCCGCCGATATCGAAGCGGGTTTTGCTCACCAGGCCCAGGGACCGCAGTTGCCCGCGCTGGTTGTCCAGGCTGGCGGCAGCAGTGGCCAGGGTGCTGCGGCTTTCGATCAGGCCCTGGCGGTTGTCCAGGGCGCCAGCCAGCTCCAGCTCAATCTGCCGGGCGCTGATCTGGCCGGCGCTGTTGTCCAGGTCCTTGGCGCTGATATGCAGGCCCTGCTGGGCGAAGAGCGCGCCGTCGCGGTTGTCGAGGCGGCCATCGGCAGCGGTTTCCAGGGTGGCGCCGCCGTTGAGGGCGGACACCTTGCCGGCCCTGTTGTCGAGGTGGCCCGCCTTGAGCGTCAGGTCGCCCTGCTGGGCAATGATCTGCCCGCCCTGGTTGCCGGTAGCGGCGGCAACCTCAAGGCCCAGGGTGGTCTTGGCCTGCAGCAGGCCCTTGGCGTTATCCAAGTGATCGGCATTGAGTTGCAGGTCGGCTTCGCGGCTGAGGATCTCGCCGCCATCACTGTTCTGCACTTCGCCACTGGCGCTGATCAACACCGAGTCATTGGCCGCGACACGGCCTTTCTGACGGTTGTCCAAGTGTTCGGTGAACAGCCGCAGCCACTGCTGGCTGGAGAGTTCGCCGCCCTGGTTCTCAACCTTAGTGCTGCGCTTGAGCAGCAAAGGGCCGGCGGCAGACAGCGTGCCCTGGTTGTTGATCAAGTGTCCCAGCAGATCGAGGGTGACGCCCTGCTTGCCGGTGAAGGTGCCGTGGCTGTTGTCCAGGTCACTGCCGATGAATTCCAGGTCGCCGGTGGCGTTGACTGTGCCGCCCTGGTTGCCCAGGGCCATGGCCTGCAGGGTCAGGGTGGCGGCGCTGTCGATGGAACCGCCCTGGCTGTTGTCCAGCCGGTCGCTGAGTTTGAGGCTCTGTGCACCCGCGCTGGAGATCACGCCCTTGAGGCTGTTGTCGAGGCTCGCGGCCTTGACGTCCAGGGCCTGCTGGCTGACCAGGGCGCCGCCCTGGCTGTTGTTCAAGGCGTCGCTGAGGGTGATGTCGACACCGCCCTTGAGGCTGGAAACGGTGCCTTTGTTGCTGTTGTTCAGGCCGGTGCCCTTGAGGGTCAGGCCCTGCCAGCCCGACAGCAGCCCGCCCTGGTTGTCCAGTTCCGCAGTACCGGTCATCTCCAGGGTCTGTTGCGCCAGCACCACGCCGGTGAGGTTGTCCATGCCGGCCAGCACCAGGGTGCTGCTGCCCTGGCTCGACAGCTCGCCGCCGCTGTTGCCCAAGTGGCCGAGGGTGGCGTTGAGGGACTGCTGACTCTTGATCAGGCCGCCCTGGCCGTTGCGCACCTGATCGGCATTGAGTTGCAGGCGCTCGGCGCTCAGCAGCTTGCCCTGATGGCTGTTATCCAGAGTTGCGGCGCTGACCGTCACCTGGCGCTGACCGCTCAGGATGCCGCCCTGGTTGTTCAGGGTCTGATTGGTCGTGACCGTCAGATCACGGCTGGCCACCACGCTCTTGCCGCTGTTGTTCAGGTTTTGCGCCGTCAGGGTGACATCGCCATTCGGGTTGCGGCTGTTGTCGAGGTTGACCCCGGCTTCGATGATGCCGTGGTTGTTCAGTTGCCCGCCGCTGCCCAGATTGATGCTGTTGGCCGCTGCCAGGGTGCTGTGGTTGTTCAGGTCGTCTTGGGTTTGCACCCTGAGCTCGGTGCCGGCGTAGACCGCGCCCTGGGCCTCCAGGCTCTGCGTCTTGATCGCCACCGCGCCCTTCTCGGCAGTGGCTTCGGCCATGCGCAACTGACCGTTGGCATCCAGTTGGATATCACCGCCACTGGCGATCAGTTTGCCGTCGAGTTTCACCCCCACCCCGGCCTCAGTCCCCACCAGCTTGATAGCCCCGGCATACATGCCGCCCAGGGCACTGCTGTCGATGGCCAGTTGCGGCGCATCCGCCGGGTTGGCGGTCCGCGCCGTGGCGTTCAAGGTCTTGGCGTCGACATCGTTGGCCCCGGCGATCACCGCCAGGTGCTGGGCCTGGATCTCGGCGTTGATTTTCGCGCTGCGGGTGATGATTTCGAACTGGTCGATATTGCTCGCGTTGAGCCCCGCACCTTCAATGGCGACGCTGCCCTGGTCCACCTGGTAACGCTGGATCTGACCGTTCTCGATCACCGGCTTGCCGGTGGTCAGGGTGGCTTTCGGGGTGTTGATGAAGCCGCAGCCGTTGCAGGTCACTCCGTAGGGGTTGGCAACGATCACATGGGCCGATTGCCCGGCCACTTCGGTGTAGCCCTTGAGCTGGCTGGGGCTGCCGCCGTTGACCTCGTTGAGGATGACATTGGCCGCGCGGCCACCCAGGTTGGGGTTGCCGAGGATGATCCCGCCAAGCTGGGTTTGCTGGGTGCGGTTGACGGCGTTGTTGAGGATCACGCCCTGTTGGCCGACGTTGTAGTCGCTGAACTGGTTGTGGGACAGGCCACTGCCATTGGGCGCGGCGATGTTGACGATGGGCACGCCATTGCCGGCCTGACCCAGTGTGGTGCCGCTGCCGTTGACCACGATGCCGTCGGCCATCGCCACCACGGGCTGCCAGAACATCATGTTGGCCAGGATGAACGCCAGTCCGCGCTTGGACAGCCCCCAGAACGTATCCCGCGCTTGCAGGGTGGCGGAAGGCTGGCGGGCCAGAAAGGCGAGTTGGCGAACGTCCATGTCAAAAGCCTCAATGAATCAGTGCAATCAGAGAAAGAGATCCAAACGGAAATAGATCGGTGCTTCCCGCTCACTCAGGGCATCTGGCCGCTCGAGGGAGTGGGCGAAGGTCACGCTGGCGGCGAGGTTCTTGCCACGGGCAAAGAACTCGATGGAGTCGCTGGAGACCCGGCCATGCTGCTCGGCGTTGTAGCGGTCGTTGCGGATCGCGCCGAGGTCATAGCCCAGCCCCGTGCCGTACTCGGCGAACGCCGGGCGCAGCCAGTCCCAGGTCACCGGGCGACTCCAGCGCAGGTCGTTGCGCCAGTAGTAGCCGCTGTCGCCATTGAGGCTCTGGTCCTTGTAACCACGGATCGAGGACTGGCTGCCCAGGCTCATGCGTTGCGAGCTGAACAGCACATCCTCGCTGCGCTGGCCGGTGACCAGGCTGCTGAACACCAGGGACTCGTCCCACAGCTTGAACGGCTGCAGGTAGCTGGCGGTGGCGGTGTACTTGCGGTAGCGGGCGTTGGCCTGGCGATTGCCGTATTTGTCGCGCTGGTTTTCGCGCTGGGCATCGAAGGCGCCAATACCGTCCTGCAGCCCCAGGTCGAGGTTGAGGAAGGCGCTGCCGATACGCCGACCGTGGTTGATGCCGAACTGGGCTTCGCTGAGGCGGTTGCTGCTGTTACTCAGCTTGCTGTCTTCGATGTAGTTGTTGGTGCGCAGGTAGCTCAGGCCGCTGTTCAGCGAGGTCTTGCTCACGGCATCGCGGTGGATCACTCGCTCAAGGCGCAGTTGATGGTTCTGGCTGTCGCCGGTCTGCTTGAAGTTGAAGCCCACGGCCTGAGCCAGGGAGCGGTATTCGCTCTGGCTGTAGCTGTAGCTGAGGTTCCACCAGCCAAACGGCAGGTTGTAGTAGAGCATGGCGTTGCGCGAGGTTTTCTGGTGGTCGCTGACGGCGTCGTGGCCGCCGCGCAACACCAGTTGGTCGGCCAGGCCCAGAGGGCTGTCCCATTCGAAAGAGCTGCCCCACTGCTGCTCGCCAGTGCTCTTCTGGCCCTCGTTGCTGCGCGACAGACCGACGCGCCAGGGCTTTTGCGGGTTGTTCTTGACCAGCACTTCACTGCCGCCCACGGCCTGCCCCGGGGCCAGTTCCATCTGCGCCTGGTTCGACGGCAGGCGGTTGAGCTGGTCCACCATCTGTTCGATCTGCCGCAAGTTGAGCAGCTCACCGCTGCTGCCGGGAAAGGCCATGTTCAGTTCACGGGCTGTGAACTTGCTGCCCTCGGCGGCCTTGAGCCCTTCGAGCTTGCCCTCTACCACCAGCACCTGCAGGTGGCCGCTGGACAGGTCCTGTTGCGGCAGGTAGGCGCGGCTGGTGACCAGGCCCTTCTCGATGTAGCGGTTGGTAATGACCTTGAGTAGCTCGTTGAGCTGGGCCACCCCCAGGCACTGGCCGATATAGGGCTTGAGCAGGCTCTCGCGTTCGCTGGCGGACAGCGAATCGGCGCCTTTGAGCTGGATATCCTGAATCGGGAAGCAGCGGCTATCGCTGGGTGCGCTGGGCGCTACAGGCGCGGCGCTCTTGCCGGGCAAGTCCTTGAGTTCTTCGAGACGCCGCTGCTGTTCTTCCAGCAGGCGGTTCTGCCGGTCGCGGATCAGGTCCTGGTCACCAGGGTTGAAGGTCGGTGCGGGCAAGGGCGCGGCAATCGCCATGGACAGCGGGACCGTCAGCAGCAGGCAGGACAAGGCACGGCACAACCTCATCCCGAGGGTGGGGATAGACATATTCGGTCCTTCGAAAGGGCAGCAAGGGTCAGACAGGGCGAGCGATGTTAATGTGCCATCATCTTGGCGTCAAATAAGCGCTGAACGCCCCGAAAAACTGCGTACACTCCCCGGAATCCGGGCCTTGCAGTGGGTGCCGATACTGGATTAACCCCAATAACCGACACATCAGACACTTCTGAATTTTCAGGAAAGGTTTCTTGGCAGCGGGCTGTTGATCCGCCAGAAGCGTCTCTTCGAGCTTTGGCCACTTAGCCAAAACTCGGGGGCATGGCCCAGATTGCCCAGATTGCCCGGGATGCCGGAATGGGCCGGGAAACCCAAGGCCAGTTGAGCCATCGAGGCCCGGAGTAGCTCTGAAAGCCAGTCAAAAAAAACCCGGACCAGGTCCGGGTTTTTCGTTTACCGCTGGCCGCTGGCTTATTCGGCTGCCGGCGCCTGAGGCTTGCGGCGCTTGAGCGGCGCCAGACCGTCCTGGCTGACCAGGCTGTCGCTTTTCGGCCGGTTGGCGGTCTTGCGCTTGGTCGGGGCCTTGGCCACGGACTTTTTCTTGTCGCCCTTGGCGTCGGTCTTTTTCTTCTTCACGCCAACGGCCTTGCCGGACGCCTTGACCTTTTTCGGGCCGCTGTAGGTGCCTTTGACTTCCTTGATGGTGCGGCGCTCGAAGCTCTGCTTGAGATAGCGCTCGATGCTCGACATCAGGTTCCAGTCGCCGTGGCAGATCAGCGAGATGGCCAGGCCATCGTTGCCAGCACGGCCAGTACGACCGATGCGGTGCACGTATTCGTCGCCGCTGCGCGGCATGTCGAAGTTGATCACCAGGTCCAGGCCGTCCACGTCCAGGCCACGGGCGGCGACGTCGGTGGCCACCAGGATCTTGACCCCGCCCTGCTTCAAGCGATCGATGGCCAGCTTGCGGTCCTTCTGGTCCTTCTCGCCGTGCAGGACGAACGCCTTGTAATCCTGCGCCACCAGGCGGCCGTAGATGCGGTCGGCCATGGCCCGGGTGTTGGTGAAGACGATGGCCTTCTGGTAGGTCTCGTTGGCCAGCAGCCAGTTGACGATCTGTTCTTTGTGCTGGTTATGGTCGGCGGTGATGATCTGCTGACGGGTGGTTTCGTTCAGCTGGCTGACGCTGTTGAGTTGCAGGTGCTCAGGGTTGTTGAGGACCTTGGCGACCATTTCCCGCAGGCCGGAACCGCCGGTGGTGGCGGAGAACAGCATGGTCTGCTGGCGGTTCGGGCATTCGTCCACCAGGCGCTGCACGTCTTCGGCAAAGCCCATATCGAGCATGCGGTCGGCTTCGTCGAGCACCAGCACTTCGACTTCTTTGAGGTCCAGGTTGCCGGCGTTGAGCTGCTCCAGCATGCGCCCGGGGGTGCCGATGAGGATGTCCGGCACCTTGCGCAGCATGGCGGCCTGGACCTTGAAGTCTTCACCGCCGGTGATCAGGCCGGACTTGATGAAGGTGAACTGGGAGAAACGCTCGACTTCCTTGAGGGTCTGCTGGGCCAGTTCCCGGGTCGGCAGCAGGATCAGGGTCTTGATGCTGACGCGGATCTTCGCCGGGCCGATCAGGCGATTGAGGATTGGCAGGACAAAGGCCGCGGTCTTGCCGCTGCCGGTCTGTGCCGTCACCCGCAGGTCACGCCCTTGCAGCGCGAGCGGAATAGCCGCTGCTTGCACCGGCGTCGGCTCGACAAATTTAAGCTCGGCCACGGCTTTGAGCAGGCGTTCGTGCAGGGCGAATTGGGAAAACACGGGTGCTACCTCGAAGATATGCAAAAAAACAGCTGCATAGGGTAACGGTTTCGAGCGCGCAGGCCGAGTTTCTTTGTGCAAACGGTGGCAAAGAGTTGGTTTTTTGTTAGCCGATTTGTCCTTAACCGTAACTTTGTCAGGGTTAAATGCTCTAATCCTCCCCTCGTGTCCCATAGAAGAATCGTTTTAGCCCATGGATTTCAAACAGCTCTGGCTCAATACCCAGGATCTCTGGGGAGCCCTCGATCAACACCCTCTCCTGCACGCCGGCATCGGCCTGGCCCTGTTACTGGTGATCGCCCTGGTGCTCGGACGAGTGGCCCGCTACCTGGTCCTGCACGCCGTCAGGCTGCTGGGCCGGCAGCCGTCCCTGCACTGGCTCAATGACCTGCGCCACAACAAGGTGTTCCACCGCCTGGCGCAAATGACCCCGTCCCTGGTGATCCAGTTCGGCCTGCACCTGGTGCCGGAGCTGAGCAAGACCAGCCTGCTGTTCCTCGGCAACCTGGCCATGGCCTTCACCATCCTGTTCCAGCTCCTGGCCCTGAGTGCCCTGCTCAATGCCCTGCTGGACATCTACGCACGCACCGAACACGCCCGCACCCGCTCGATCAAGGGCTACGTGCAACTGGCGAAGATGGTGCTGTATGTGTTTGGCGCGATCATCATCGTCGCCACCCTGATCGACCGCTCGCCGCTGTTGCTGCTGTCCGGTCTGGGCGCCATGTCGGCGGTGATCCTGTTGGTCTACAAGGACACCCTGTTGTCCTTCGTCGCCAGCGTGCAGTTGACCAGCAACGACATGCTGCGGGTCGGCGACTGGATCGAGATGCCCCAGGTGGGTGCCGACGGCGACGTGGTGGACATCACCCTGCACACGGTCAAGGTGCAGAACTTCGACAAGACCATCGTCTCCATCCCGACCTGGCGCTTGATGAGCGAGTCGTTCAAGAACTGGCGCGGCATGCAGCAGTCCGGCGGCCGGCGGATCAAGCGCAGCCTGTACATCGATGCCAGCGGCGTGCGCTTTCTGCATGACGACGAAGAACAGCGGCTGAGCAAGGTGCGCCTGCTTACCGACTACATCGGGCGCAAGCAGGCCGAGCTCAAGAGTTGGAACGAAGCCCAGGGCAACGTCGCCGCGCTATCGGCCAACCGCCGGCGCATGACCAATATCGGCACCTTCCGCGCCTATGCCCTGGCGTACCTCAAGAGCCACCCGGAGATCCAGCCGAACATGACCTGCATGGTGCGCCAGATGCAGACCACGGCCCAGGGCATTCCGCTGGAGATCTACTGCTTCACCCGCACCACGGCCTGGGTGGATTACGAGCGCATCCAGGGGGATATCTTCGATTACTTGCTGGCGGTAATGCCGGAATTTGGCCTGAACCTCTACCAGCAGCCCAGCGGCACCGATCTGCGGGCCGGTTTGCTGCCGGCGATAGCGGGCGCCAGCCATGTTCCACAACCAGAAAAGCACGCGCTTTAACCTGTAGCCGCTGCCGAAGGTTCGGGCCGCGTTCGGACGATCGGCCCCGCAGGGGCCGTGAAACCTGTGTTGGCGGTTCGCCTGGTCATACGCGGCGGCCGCCTTGCGAGTCCTGCGGCCTCGATCGCAGCCTGCGGCAGCGGCTACAACCAGCCCGGCAGCGCCGCCAGCATCCAGCCCCTGGATCGCTGCCTCAGCGAGTCGCCAGCACCGTAGAGCCGCGGCGGCTGATCCACACCGCCCCAAGGATCACCAACCCCCCCAGCAACAAGCGCCCCAGGTCTTCATGCTGGTTCCAGATCAGCAGATTGACCAGCAGCCCCACCGGCACATGCAAGTTGTTCATCACCGCCAGGGTGGCGCCGGTCACCAGGCACGCGCCCTTGTTCCACCAGTACATCCCCAATGCCGTGGACACCAGGCCGAGAAACAGCAGCACCGCCCATTGCAGCGGCGCATCAGGCAGGTAATGGGCCTTGCCGAACAGCAGGAACGCCGGCAGTACCACCAGCAACGCCCCCAGGTAGAAGTAGCCGAAGCGCCGGTAATGCGGCAGGTCGCTGGGGTAGCGCGCCACCAGGTGCTTGTACAGCACTTGCCCGGCGGCATAGGTGAAGTTGGCCAGTTGCAGCAGCAAGAAGCCGATGAAGAAGTCCGGGTTGACGCTGTCGTAGCGGATCACCACCGCGCCCGCCACCGCCACCAGCGCCGCCAGCAGCCCCCAGGGGTTGAAGCGCCGGTTCAGGGCGTCTTCGATCAGGGTCACGTGCAAAGGCGTGAGGATGGTGAACAGCAGCACCTCCGGCACCGTCAGCACCCGAAAGCTCAGGTACAGGCACACGTAGGTGATGCCGAACTGCAGGGCCCCGATCAGCAGCATGCCGCGCATGAAGGCCGGTTCCACCCGGCGCCAGCGGGTCAGCGGGAGAAACACCAGCCCCGCTAGCAGCACCCGCACCAGCACCGCAAAGTAACTGTCGACATGCCCGGCCAGGTATTCGCCGATCAGGCTGAAGGAAAACGCCTGGATCAGAGTGACAAAAAGTAGATAGCCCATGTTCGCCTCATCTTGAATGGCGGCGACGATAGCGGTTTTGCCGGTACAGATGAAATCCCGGGCAAAAAAAAGCCCGATCTCGCTAAGCGTGCAATCGGGCGTCGGCACTGAAGGAGCTACCAGTGCAAAGGGAGGTTCGATGCGCGAACCGGCTTGAAGGGGATCCGCAGGCGCTACTTGAACACCGGCGGATTATCTGCGGATTAACGGCGCCCATCTTGCAGCGCCGCTTCGCCCGACGGGGCTCAGGCCACCTGGGCCAGCTTGGCGTTGGCCTGGTTCAAGCCCTTTTCGTGGAAGTCGCCGCCCAGGTTCAAACCTTCGGCGTGGATGAACTCGACGTCGTGGATACCGATAAAGCCCATGACCTGACGCAGGTAGGGTTCCTGGTGATCGGCGCTGCTGCCGGCGTAGATGCCGCCCCGAGCAGTGAGCACGTAGGCACGCTTGCCGGTCAGCAGGCCCTGGGGCCCGGTGTCGGTGTACTTGAAGGTCACCCCGGCACGCAGCACATGGTCGAGCCAGGCTTTCAGGGTGCTGGGAATGGCAAAGTTGTACATCGGCGCGGCCATCACCAGCACGTCGGCGGCCAGCAGCTCCTCGGTCAGCTCATTGGAGCGCTGCAGGGACTCCTGCTCGGCGGCGCTGCGCTGCTCGGCAGGTTTCATCCAGCCTCCCAACAGGTTGGCGTCCAAATGCGGCACCGGGTTGCGGGCCAGGTCACGCACCGTGATCGAGTCGCCGGGGTGAGCGGCCTGCCATTGCTGGATAAAGGTCTGGGTCAATTGCCGGGATACGGAATCCTGCTGGCGGGCACTGCTTTCAATGATCAGGACGCGGGACATGGCTGAAGCCTCCATCGGGGTATGCGTAAGTCGATGGAGCGCAGATTAAACAGAGTGATATCGATGAAAAAGCGCAAATAACTGCTATAACCAATCAACAAATTCGTTTATAAGCGGAGCCAGCCCTAACGCAGTACGCCGGGCCGGCCCAGAGTCCATCATTTGGCCTGGCAGTTCAGGTCCAGGCGCAGCTTGATGATCTTGCGATTGAACTTGGCGGTCACGTTCTTGCTCTTGCCGGCCGCCACTTCCACCTTGCGGGTGCGGGGCGCCTCGGGGCCATTGCGAAACACCACCGAACACACGGCGTCGTTCTTGCCGTAGTTGTTCAACTGGATGGAGCCGATGTCTTCATCGGTATCGAAGGTGGTGTAGTCGATGCTCTGGCCGTTCAACTGCTTCTCGACATCGATGGGATAGGCCCAGGCGCAGAGGGGCAACAGCGCCAGCAACACACAACAGAATTTTCTCATTCGGCAGTCTCCAATAAGGAGCGCCAGCTTAGGACAAGAGGAGTCCCTCATGAAAGCGCCCCGCGTGACCCTGGATCAATGGCGCACCCTGCAGGCGGTGGTCGATCACGGCGGCTTCGCCCAGGCCGCCGAAGCCCTGCACCGCTCGCAGTCCTCGGTCAGCTACACCGTGGCGCGCATGCAGGACCAGCTCGGCGTGCCGCTGCTGCGCATCGATGGCCGCAAGGCGGTGCTCACCGAAGCCGGCGGCGTGTTGCTGCGCCGCTCCCGGCAACTGGTCAAGCAGGCCAGCCAGCTGGAAGACCTGGCCCACCATATGGAACAGGGCTGGGAAGCCGAAGTGCGACTGGTGGTGGACGCCGCCTACCCCAATGCGCGCCTGGTGCGCGCCCTGACCGCCTTCATGCCGCAAAGCCGTGGCTGCCGCGTACGCTTGCGCGAAGAAGTGCTGTCCGGGGTCGAGGAAGTGCTGCTCGAAGGCGTGGCCGACCTGGCCATCAGTGGCTTCAACATTCCCGGTTACCTGGGCACCGAGATGAGTTCGGTGGAGTTCGTCGCCGTGGCCCATCCGGAACACGCCCTGCACCGCCTGCAACGGGAACTGCATTTCCAGGACCTGGAAAGCCAGTTGCAAGTGGTGATCCGCGACTCCGGTCGCCAGCAGCCGCGGGATGTGGGCTGGCTCGGCGCCGAACAACGCTGGACCGTGGGCAGCCTGGCCACCGCCGCGACCTTCGTCAGCAGCGGCCTGGGGTTTGCCTGGCTGCCCCGGCACCTGATCGAACGGGAGCTGCGCGAAGGCCTGCTCAAGGTCCTGCCCCTGGACCAGGGCGGCAGCCGCCATCCGACCTTCTTCCTCTATTCCAACAAGGACAAACCCCTGGGGCCGGCCACGCAGATCCTCGTGGAACTGCTGCGCACCTTCGACACCGCGCCCCTGGATGCGCCCTTTGCCGCCCCCGAGCAAGCCTGACGTCCCACCCACCAGAACAGGAGTTCTGCCATGGCGTATTTCGAGCATGAAGGTTGCACCCTGCACTACGAGGAATACGGCCGGGGCGACCCCCTGCTGCTGGTTCACGGCCTGGGCTCCAGCGCCCTGGACTGGGAAAAACAGATCCCCGAGCTCGCGGCCCGCTACCGGCTGATCATCCCGGACATTCGCGGTCACGGACGCTCCGACAAACCTCGGGAGCGCTACAGCATCCCGGGCTTCAGCGCCGACATCGTGGCGCTGATCGAGCACCTGAACCTGGGCCCCGCGCACTACGTCGGGCTGTCCATGGGCGGCATGATCGGCTTCCAACTGGCGGTGGATCAGCCGCAACTGCTCAAGAGCCTGTGCATCGTCAACAGCGCCCCCGAGGTCAAGCTACGCAGCGCCAATGACTACTGGCAGTGGTTCAAGCGCTGGAGCCTGGCCCGGGTGTTGAGCCCGGCCGCCATCGGCAAGGCCCTGGGGCCACGCCTGTTTCCCAAGCCGGAGCAGGGTGAGCTGCGGCAAAAGATGGCCGAGCGCTGGGCAAAAAACGACAAACGTGCTTATCTCGCCAGCTTCGACGCCATCGTCGGCTGGGGAGTGCAGGAACGTCTGGGGCGGATCACCTGTCCAACCCTGGTCGTCAGCGCCGACCGCGACTACACCCCGGTGGCGGTCAAAGAGGCTTATGTCAAACTGCTGCCGGATGCACGGCTGGTGGTGATCGAGGACTCCCGACACGCCACGCCGCTGGACCAGCCGCAGCGCTTCAACCACACCCTGCTGGACTTCATAACCACAGTCGACACCACCACTCAGGATCACTGAACCATGCTGAAAAAAATCGCCCTCGTCGCCGGCTCCGTGCTGTTCGCTGCCAACCTGATGGCCGCCCAACCGGCCAAGGCGCCTCACGTCCTGCTGGACACCAGCTTCGGCAAGATCGAAGTCGAACTGGACCCGGTCAAGGCACCGATCTCCAGCAAGAACTTCCTCGACTACGTCGACAGCGGCTTCTACAACAACACCATCTTCCACCGGGTGATCCCGGGGTTCATGGCCCAAGGCGGTGGTTTCACCGCGCAGATGGTGCAGAAAGACACCCGCGACCCGATCAAGAACGAAGCCTCCAACGGCCTGCATAACGTTCGCGGCACCCTGTCCATGGCCCGCACCTCCAACCCCAACTCGGCCACCAGCCAGTTCTTCATCAACGTCGCCGACAACGCCTTCCTCGACCCGGGCCGCGATGCCGGCTACGCGGTGTTCGCCAAGGTGGTGAGCGGCATGGACGTGGTGGACCAGATCGTCAATTCCCAAACCACCACCAAGCAAGGCATGCAGAACGTGCCTGTGGACCCGGTGCTGATCAAGTCGGCCAAGCGCATCGACTGAATCCGCCAGCCTGTCCCGACGGCGGCGCCCTACCCGGCGCCCCGTCCGCTTTCAGAACAGGAGAGCCCGTACCCCGGGCTTCAAGACCCCCATGCTCTTTCGTCGTTTT
Organism: Pseudomonas protegens; assembly: GCF_003363755.1. Lineage (GTDB taxonomy): Bacteria > Pseudomonadota > Gammaproteobacteria > Pseudomonadales > Pseudomonadaceae > Aquipseudomonas > Aquipseudomonas danubii. The sequence goes on along the minus strand of NZ_CP031396.1, from coordinate 5,228,039 downwards.
GAACAACTGATCGATATCTTCCGCGACGCCCCCAGCGCCACCCCGCCCAATCGGGTCCTGCCGTTCTACTTCCACTACATCAAGCAAGTCTGGCCCAGCTTCGTCGCCCTGCTGGTGGTGGGCCTGTTCGTGGCCCTGATCGAGGTGTCGCTGTTCAGCTACCTGAGCACCATCATCGACCTGGCCCAGGGCACGCCCAGCGTCCAGGTATTCACCGACCACGGCCTGGAGCTGACCTGGATGGCGGTGGTGGCCCTGCTGTTCCGGCCGCTGATGGTGGGCCTGCACGACCTGTTGATGCACCAGACCATCAACCCCGGCATGACCAGCCTGATCCGCTGGCAGAACCACAGCTACGTGCTGCGCCAGAGCCTGAACTTCTTCCAGAACGACTTCGCCGGGCGCATCGCCCAGCGCATCATGCAGACCGGCTATTCGCTGCAGGACTCCTCGGTGCAGGTGATCGACGCCCTGTGGCACGTGACCATCTACGCCATAGGTTCCCTGGTGCTGTTCGCCGACGCCGACTGGCGCCTGATGATCCCCCTGCTGCTGTGGATCGCCGGTTTCATCGGTGCCATGCGCTACTTCGTGCCACGCATCCAGAAGCGCTCGGTGGACGCCTCCGACGCCCGCTCCAAACTCATGGGGCGGATCGTCGACGGCTACACCAACATCACCACCCTCAAGCTCTTTGCCCACACCCATTTCGAACAGAGCTACGCCCGCGAAGCCATCGCCGAGCAGACCGAGAAAAGCCAATTGGCCGGCCGCGTGGTCACCGCCATGGACGTGACCATCACCAGCCTCAACGGCCTGCTGATCGTCAGCACCACGGGCCTGGCCCTGTGGCTGTGGAGCCAGTCGCTGATCAGCGCCGGGGCCATCGCCCTGGCCACCGGTCTGGTGATCCGCATCGTCAACATGTCCGGCTGGATCATGTGGGTGATCAACGGCATCTTCGAGAACATCGGCATGGTCGAGGACGGCCTCAAGACCATCGCCCAGCCGCTGCAACTCACCGACCGCGAACAGGCGCCCAAGCTGGCCGTGGCCAAGGGCGGCGTGCGCTTCGAGCATGTGGAGTTCCATTACGGCAAGGCCAACAAGGTCATCAGCGACCTCAACCTGGACATCCGTCCCGGGGAGAAGATCGGCCTGATCGGCCCGTCCGGGGCCGGTAAATCGACCCTGGTCAACCTGCTGCTGCGCCTCTACGACCTGCAGGGCGGACAGATCCTCATCGACGGCCAGAACATCGCCGAGGTGACCCAGGAAAGCCTGCGCGAGCGCATCGGCATGATCACCCAGGACACCTCGCTGCTGCACCGCTCGATCCGTGACAACCTGCTTTACGGCCGCCCCGATGCCACCGATGAGGAGCTCTGGGAAGCGGTGCGCAAGGCCCGGGCCGACGAGTTCATCCCGCAACTGTCCGATGCCCAGGGCCGCACCGGCTTCGATGCCCATGTTGGCGAACGCGGGGTCAAGCTGTCCGGCGGCCAGCGCCAGCGCATCGCTATTGCCCGGGTGCTGCTCAAGGACGCGCCGATCCTGATCATGGACGAAGCCACCTCGGCCCTGGACTCGGAAGTGGAAGCGGCGATCCAGGAAAGCCTGGAGACCCTGATGCAGGGCAAGACCGTGATCGCCATCGCCCACCGCCTCTCCACCATCGCCCGCATGGACCGCCTGATCGTCCTGGAACAGGGGCGCATTGCCGAAGCCGGCACCCACGCCGAACTGCTGGCCCATGGTGGTTTGTACGCGCGCCTGTGGCAGCACCAGACTGGAGGATTCGTCGGCATCGACTGACCCGCGGCGGCGACTGATCTGTAGCCGCTGCCGCAGGCTGCGATCGGCACCGCAGGGGCCGCAGAACCTGCATCCGCGGTTTGCCTGGTCAATCGTGGTAATCGCCTTGCGAGTCCTGCGGACTCGGTCGCAGCCTGCGGCAGCGGCTACAGCAATCAGGTGCAGAAGGTTGTGCCTCGCGACGCCAGGGCCCTGTTTCCAGGGGCCCTGGCGTTTTTTTGCGGGCTGGAATTGCGCCAAAAGCCTGCTGTACTGAGCCTAGGTTCCGGGACAGAACCTGCAGTTAACCCGCGGGATGCATAACAGTTGTATCGCGTTGATAGGTTGACCTATCAAGGAATCACTCATGTCTTTGTTCAAACGTTCCATGACTGAATTGCTCGGGACCTTCTGGCTGGTTCTCGGCGGGTGCGGCAGCGCCGTGCTGGCGGCGGCGTTTCCCAATGTCGGCATCGGTCTGCTGGGCGTCGCCCTGGCCTTTGGCCTGACGGTGCTGACCATGGCCTTCGCCATCGGCCATATTTCCGGCTGCCACCTCAATCCCGCCGTGTCCGTGGGCCTGGTGGTGGGCGGACGCTTTCCGGCCAGGGAGCTGCCGGCCTATATCGTGGCGCAGGTCATCGGCGGGGCCATCGCCGCAGCGCTGCTGTATTTCATTGCCAGCGGCAAGCCCGGCTTCGAGCTGGCCGCGGGGCTGGCCTCCAACGGCTATGGCGAGCACTCCCCCGGCGGCTATTCAATGGCTGCGGGGTTTGTCTGTGAACTGGTGATGACCGGGATGTTCGTAGTGATCATTCTGGGCGCCACAGACAAACGCGCCCCGGCGGGGCTGGCGCCCATCGCCATCGGCCTGGCCCTGACCCTGATCCACCTGATCTCGATCCCGGTCACCAACACCTCGGTCAACCCGGCCCGCAGCACCGGCCCGGCGCTGATCGTCGGCGGCTGGGCCCTGCAGCAACTGTGGCTGTTCTGGCTGGCACCGATCCTCGGCGCAGTGATCGGCGCCGTGCTCTACCGCTGGCTGGGCAAGGAAGACGGCTGAGCAACGGCGGCGAGGATCACGCCTGCCGATAGGGCAAGGCGTCCCTCGCCTCCTCGGCATAAGCGCGAATCCCGACCCGCTCCCGATGCAGAAAATCCTGCACCGCGGCATTCAGCCCGGGGTGACGCAGGTAGTGCCAGGAGCGGGTGATCACCGGCTCGAAGCCCCGAATCAGTTTGTGCTCGCCCTGGGCCCCGGCGTCGAAGCGCTGCAGCCCCTGGGCGATGGCGTAGTCCATGCCCTGATAGAAACAGGTCTCGAAATGCAGGCGGTCAAACTCCGCCAGGCAGCCCCAATAGCGGCCGTAGAAACTGTCGCCCCCCACCAGGCTGAAGGCCATGGCCACCGGGCGCCCGCCCTGCTTGGCCAGGACCACGCGAATCGCCTCGGGCATGCGCTCGGCCAGCAGGCTGAAGAAGGTCCGGGTCAGGTAGGGCGACTGGCGCCGCACCGCATAGGTGTTGGCGTAGCAGGCATAGACGAAATCCCACAGTGCCTCGTCCAGTTCATGGCCTTCGAACCACTGGAAATCAAAGCCCTGCCCCGCCACCTGTTCGCGCTCCTTGCGCATCTGCTTGCGCTTGCGCGAGCTCAGGGCGTCGAGAAAATCCTGAAAGTCCCGGTAGCCGCGATTCTGCCAGTGGAACTGACAGCCCAGGCGCTGCAACCAGCCCGGTTGCTGTTCCAGGGCCTGATCGCTGAAGTCGTCGGTGAAGTTGATGTGAGCGCTGGAAAGCCCTTCGATCTCCAGGTAACCGGGCAGGCTTTTCAGCAGCTCGAAGGCGTCCGCCTGGGTCGCCGCCAACACCCGGGCGCCGCTCACCGGGCTGAACGGCACCGCGGTCAGCAGCTTGGGGTAGTAGTCGATCCCGGCCCGCGCGCAGGCATCGGCCCAGCCATGATCGAACACGTATTCACCGTAGGAGTGCCATTTGCGATAGCTGGGCAGGGCCGCCAGCAGCCGGCCGTCTTCTACATGCAGCAGGTGCTCGGCCTGCCAACCGGAGCGCGGGCCCAGGCTGCCGCTGTCTTCCAGGGCACTGAGAAAGGCGTGACGGACAAAGGGTTGCCCGTCCTTGAGCAGGCCATCCCATTGCACAGGATCGACGGCAGACAGACTGTTCAAGGATTGCAGCGGCATGGGGGTCCCCGGAATTCAGATCGAACGACCCGGCGAGTATCCTCCATCCCCGGACTCACCGAAACCGCCAGCACCCTGCCCCCCCTCAATGCCCCAGGTGTTCGGCGAGAAAATCGATGAACACCCGGGATTTGCGCGGCAAGTGGGCGCTGTTGGGAAACAGCACATGCACCGGCTGCGGCGCCAGGCTGTACGGCGGCAGCACCCGCACCAGGCGCCCGTTGGCCAGGTCGTCGAGCACCAGCCATTCGGGCAGCACCGCCAGCCCCAGGCCGGCCAGGGCCAGGGCGCGAATCGCCGTCGCCGAATTGGACTCATGCCCGGGGTTGACCCGCACCTCCACCTCGCCCCGACGCGGATGATTGAAAGTCCAGCAAGGCGGCCCCGCCAGATTGCTGTTGCCGATCCACGGCAAGCGGCAGAGATCCTCGGCCTGCGCCAGTTCCACGCCCTGGAGCAGATCCGGGCTGGCCACCAGGGCGATGCCGTAGTCCGCCAGCTTGCGCCCCTTGAACCCCGAGTCCGCCAGGTGGCCGAGGCGAATCACCAGATCGAGCTTTTCCGCCACCAGGTCATTCAACGACGAATTGAAGTGATAACTCAGGCGTACCTCGGGGTAGCGCGCGGTGAACAACGGCAGGATCGGCAGCACGAAGGTCTCTGCATACTCCGCCGTGGAGCTGATGCGCAACTTGCCGCTGACCCGGTTGCGTCCGTGCAGCACGTTGTCAAAGGCGGTATCGATATTGGCGACAATCCCCTTGAATTCGTCATACAGGTCCTGCCCGCTTTCCGTCAGGGCGATATGCCGCGTGGTGCGGATCAGCAAGGTACTGGCCAGGGCCTGCTCCAGCGCCTTGATATGCAGGCTGGCCATGGCCTTGCTGATGCCCAGGTACTGCGCGGCGCGGGTGTAGGAGCCAAAGTCCACCACCGCGAGAAAGGTCTGCACCCGGTGCAGTTGGCCGTGAAAGGTCTCGCTCACTGTCAAATCCTGTTAAACAATGCGTCAAGTATAGGTACCTCGACAGTCTCCGCCCAGCCTCCCTAAGCTCTGTACGAAAAGCCTTGATACTCGGTGATGCTGCGTTGAAAACGGTCTCGGAATGCTCATTTACAACCCGTAAACTCCGCTTCCTCGACCGTTTTCGCCTTGCCTGACCTTCGTCTCAACACTTTTCGTACAGAGCTTAAGCTGCGGGCAAAACGGAGGCGGCATGACCTACAGATACAAAGTGGCGGTGGTATTTCTTCTCGGGTTCTTTATCGACTGCGTGAACATCTTCATGTCGGCGGTGGCCCTGCCGAGCATCGCCGCGCACTGGCAGGTCTCCAGCGCCAGCGTGGCCTGGGTGGCCAACGCCTACATTCTCGGCCTGACCCTGGTGATTCCCATCAGCACCTGGCTGGCAGGACGCTTCGGCAGCCGGGAGATCCTCAGCGCCTCGATGCTGCTGTTCAGTGGCGCGGCCCTGCTCTGCGGGCTGGCCGACGACTTCAGGTGGCTGGTGTTCTGGCGACTGGTGCAGGGCATGGCCGGCGGCCTGCTGATTCCCCTGGGGCAAGCCCTGACCTTCAACCTGTTCCAGGGCCCGCAACGCGCGCGCATCTCGACCCTGATCATGGCCGTGGCACTGCTGGCCCCGGCACTCTCGCCGACCCTGGGTGGTGCAATCGTCGACCACAGTTCCTGGCGCTGGGTGTTCTTCGCCAGCCTGCCGCTGTCCTTGCTGGCGGCGCTGCTGTCCTGGCGCTGGGTCCGCAGCGAACGCACAGCGCATCCGGCCCGACCGGACCTGCGCGGCCTGCTGCTGGTGAGCGCCAGCCTGGGCAGCCTGCTGCTGGGCATGTCGCTGTACGGCAGCGGCTACCCGGCCCATCAGGCCCTGCTGTGCCTGGCCGCCGGCCTGCTGTTGGCCGCGCTGTACCGCAGGCACTGCCAGGCTTGCCCACAGCCCATCGTCGATCTGCACCTGCTGAAAAATCCCCGCCTCGGCCTGTCGGTGGGCATCTACCACGCGATTCCCGGGGTCTTCACCGGCGTCAACCTGCTGAGCCTGTTCTTTCTGCAGGACAGCCTGCACCTGAGCGCGCAACACAGCGGCATGTTCATGCTGCTGTATGCCGCCGGCGCCCTGCTGGCGATGCTGGCCTGCGGGCGTTACTACCACCGCATCGGCGCCCCGCGGCTGTTCGCCATCGCCCTGGTGCTGCACAGCGCCGGTATCGCCACCTTGTGTTGGGTCAACGCGACATCCGACCTGCCGCTGATCATGCTGGCCTACCTGCTGATGGGCCTTGGTGGCGGCGCCGGTGCCAACACCGCCCAGACCACCGCCCTGCTGGACTTCAGCGGCAGCGACACGCACAAGGCCAGCGTGATCTGGAACATCAACCGGCAGCTGGCCTTCAGCCTTGGCGCGGCCTTGTTGCTGATGCTCTACAACCTCCTGCTCAGGTACCTGGACGCTGTCGCGGCCTATCACCTGACCCTGCTGCTGGCCGCCCTGGCCGGCCTGCTTCCCTTGCCGGCCCTCGGCAGACTCACTCCACAAAAGGCCTCCCATGCCCAACTCGATCGTTAAACAGGCACAGCACAGCGTGCACTGGATTCATCAACTGATTCACCGCGTCTTCACCGATCAACGGGGGGATGGCGCGGCCTGCATCGAGCAACTGCTGCCGTTGTTCGCCGAGGATTTCCAGATGGTGACCACCAGCGGCGCCCTGGTTGGCCGGGCACAGGTGGAGCAGCTGTTTCGCGGTGCCCTGGGCACCCGCGCCGGGCTGGAGATCATCGTCAGCGATCTGCACTGCCTGTGGCAGGAAGGCCACAGCGCGGCGATCCGCTACAAGGAAACCCATTGCCTGAACCAGAGCCAGACCTCGCGCCTGTCACTGGCGATCATCCGGGTCCAGGACGATGCGGTGCAGTGGCTGTACCTGCACGAAACCGCCTGCCCCTGAGCCCTTTGCCCGAGGCGCGGCACGCGCCCCGCCTCGGCCATGCTCTGGGCATCACATGGTGTCGACCACCTCGATCCCCAGCAGCCCCAGGCCCTCCTTCAGGGTGCGGGCAGTCAGTTCACAGAGTTTCAGCCGCGAACCATCGACACGCTCGTCAGCAATCACCGGGCAAGACTCGTAGAAACGCGAAAATGCCGTGGCCAGCCCGTACAGATAGGCACACAGCACGTGGGGCAGGCTTTCGCGCAGCACTTGCAACATCACATCCTCGAAACGCAGCAGCTCGATGGCCAGGCTGTGTTCATGGGGCTCGATGATATGCAGGCCTTGCTCCTTGACGCTCCCGGCCCGGGTCAGCACGCGGTTGGCCCGGGTGTAGGCGTATTGCAGGTAAGGCGCGGTATTGCCCTCGAAGGACAGCATCGCGTCCCAGTCGAACACATAGTCGGTGTTGCGATGACGGGACAGGTCGGCGTACTTCAGCGCGCCGATGCCCACCACCCGGGCCACGTGTCGACGGGCCTCGGGGTCCAGCCCGTTGTTCTTCGCGGCGATCAGCACCTCGGCCCGCTCCACCGCCTCGGTCAGCAACGCATCGAGCTTGACCGACTCGCCGGACTTGGTCTTCAACGGCTTGCCATCGGCGCCCTTGATCGTGCCATGGCTGACATGCTCGAAATCCGCCTGGGGCGGCAGGAAGCCGGCCTTGCGCGCCACCAGGAACAACTGCTGGAAATGCAGGGACTGACGCACATCCACCACATACAGGCAGCGGTCGAGCTTGAGCTGGCGAATGCGAAAACGGATCGCCGCCAGGTCCGTGGTGGCATAGAGAAAGCCACCGCCCTGCTTCTGCACGATAAAGGCCGCCTCCTGGCCCTCCTTGTTGGCGTACTCCGCCAGCATCACCACCCTGGCCCCCTGGCTTTCGGTCAGCAGGCCCTTGTCCTGCAGGGCCTGGACCAGGGGCTGCAGGTCATCGTTGTAGAAACTCTCGCCACGGATGTCCGACTGTTTGAGCAACAGGCCCAGGCGCTGGAAGATATCCAGGGAGTGGGACAGCGACACCTCGACAAAGGTGTGCCACATGCGCAGCACCTCGGCGTCTCCCTGTTGCAGCCGGACCACATAATCCCGGGCACGGCGGGCAAAATCCTCCGATTCATCGAAGCGCCGCTTGGCCTGTTGGTAGAAGCGGTTCAGGTCCCGCAGTTCGTAGTCCTGCCGGCGGGTATCGGTGGCCTCTTTCATATAGGCCAGGAGCATGCCGAACTGAGTGCCCCAGTCGCCGACATGACTCTGCAGGATCACGTCCTGGCCCATGAACAGATTGATCCGCGCCAGGGCGTCGCCAATGATGCTGCCGCGCAGGTGCCCGACGTGCATTTCCTTGGCCAGGTTGACCGAAGCGTACTCCACCATCACCCGCTTGGCCGGCTGCGGCTCGACCCCCAGGTTGCGGGTCAGCAGCGCATGCTCCAGGCGTTCACGCAGGAAGTCCTTGCTGAGGGAAATATTGATAAAGCCCGGCCCGGCGATCTGCAGGTGCTCGGCGATGCCCCGCAGATCCACCCGCTCCACCAGTTGCAGGGCCAGCTCGCGCGGCGCCAGGCCCAGTTTCTTGGCCGCGGCCATCACTCCACTCATCTGGAAGTCGCCAAACTCGGGACGGCTGGCCAGTTGAATCACCGGCGGACTGTCAGTGGCGCCCAGGCCGTCGAGGGCGGCCGCGAAACGTTGGTCCAGAATGCGCATTACAGACATGTCGGATACACCTCATCCTTGAAGATTTCGAACCTCAGGCGGCAACCCTGCCCTTTACCTGACGGCGTAGTTTTGTACCACCATGACCAGCCCGCACAGCGCGGCCAGTCCTATGAACATCCATTGCCCCCCCACCAGGTCGAGCATGGCGCCGCCGTAGATCGGCGACAGCGCAATGCCCACTCGATAAAGGCTGGAGACCCCGAAATAGGTGCCGCGCAGACTCTCCTGAGCCAGCCGGTCAACCTCGATGCTGAAGATCGGGAACACGATCAACTCGCCCACGCTCAACAGCAGCGTGGCCAGCGCCAGCCCCCAGAACAGCGTCACCGGCGAGCCGGCGAACACCAGCTGCGAGGCTAGCATCAGGGCCATGCCCCAGAACAGCCGGCAGCGAGTGGAATAAACCTCCAGCAAGCGCAACAGAGGAAACTGAGTAAAGACCACAATCAGCGAGTTGAGGGTGATCAGGATCACCAGCAGGGTCACCGGGTCCTGCACTTCGCTACGCGCCAGGTACTGCGGCAGGGTCGAGTCGAACGAGGCATAGACAAAGGCCGCCACGGTGTTGCACAGCATCAGCAGGGTAAATCGCCGATGCTTGAGCACCGCACCGAAGGCCACCAGGAAGTTGGGGGTCGGAGCGCTGGCATGTCGCTGCACTCGGGCCTCCTTGTCCCGCAGCAGACGCCACAGCAGCAGGCCGAACACCGTGTACACCAGGGCGCAGGCGGCGAACACCAGGGAGCGCACGCTGGACAGCAGCAACATGCCGATCAACGGCCCGATGGAGCCGCCGACGTTCACCAGAAAATAGTTGGCATACAGTGCCAGCTCCCGGGACTGCAGGTCCTCCACGTAATCGCCGATCAGCACTTTGCAGGTCGACTCCAGCAGCGAGCAGCCGATGCTCACCCCCGCCACTGCCACGCCGAACCAGAACACCGAGCCGGCCTCGATGAACAGCAAGAACGACAGCGCGCTCAACAAGGCGCCCGCCAGAATCAGGCGCCGGCGTCCGAAGCGGTCCGAGAGCCAGCCGGTGTAGATACTGCTCAGTGCGCCGCCGACCATGGCCACCGCCAGCAGGGTGCCGATCAAGGTCGCTCCCAGGTGATAGTCCTGGTACAGGAAGATCGCCAGGAACGGCCAGATCATGAAGAACGCGCTACGGGTCAACAGGGTGCCGAACAGCACCACATGGATCTCCCTGGGCAGGGTGGCGTAGCGCGCCCAGCTGAAGGTTCTTTCAATCATGGGCCGGCCCACTTCTCCCGCCAGGGGGAGCCTGTCCTCCCCGGCCCTGGTTCATTGCGCTAGCGGGCACGGTTCAGGCTCCTGGGTCTTGAGTTGCGCCAGCAGCAGTCGGTGCTCCTGGTCGGTGATCGGCAGCGCCCAGCCCGGCATGCCGCCGGACAGCACATTGACCGCCCTGGAGCGACCGTTGCAGCGCAAATACAGGCCCGACATCTGCTGATTGATGTAGTACAGGCCAAACACCACGAACTGCTCCACCGGCTGGTTCCAGAAGGCCTGGGGCAAAGCATAGGAACTCTGGCGGATGGTGGCCTGGGCAATCCATTCACCGGGTCTTGGACCGACGCAGGCGCGGATCAGTTCGTCAGTGGCTTCCTCACCGAGGATCACCCCCTTGCCACCGGTGGAGTTGCAGGGTTTGAACACCAGTTCTTGGCGCCGCTGCAGCAAACCCTCAAGGTTTTGCGCACTGACCCGCACCGTCATGGGTATCCGGCGATCGATGGCGGCGCGCTGTTCAGCGTCCAGCACCGCCCGCAGCGCCGGCTCATGAAACAGCGAGAACCATGACTTGCAGCCGCTCACGTAGTTTTCAAAGGTGTTGAGCAGCAAGGCGCCCGAACCGCAGATACGCCGCACCAGATCGCCGCCATCGACGATCTCCTCCTCCAGGAACAGGCGATAGACCAGGGTTCGCGCGCCCTCTTCGGCGCTCAACCACTGCGCCTGGTACTGATGCTCCTTGATCAGCACCACTTCCAGATCCGCACAGGCCTGACGCACATGGCGCAACAACGGCTGGTAGGCCGAAGCGCCTGCCCAGTGGTCATAGGCTTGAAGATCCAGGAGCACCACCCGACTGCGCCGCTGCTCCTTGCACAGGCGCTGGATCAGCCGCGCCAGATCGACATAGGGCGATTGCCCGTGTTCGAAGCCACTGAGCTGCACCCCTCGCGACTCCAGAAAACGCGAGCAGAATTCGTGCAACTGCGGGCCTTCGATGGCCGGGCCGATATTCAGTTCGCACAGTTGGTACTGGCCATCCTCGCTCAGCAGAACGTCCGCACGGCCAATCAGCCGCCCGCCCTTTTCCAGCAGCGACCAATCCACCAGGTCGCGGACCTGAACCGGCACATTGAACAATTCGAGGATGTGCTCGCGGCTGTGCAGGGTCAGCAAATGGGCCAGCATCCGCGACTGCGCCGCCAGGATCAGGCGCAGGTCGGCGGCCACCGCCTGAAAGGCAGCGGCGGGAAACAGGGCCAGGGGAAAGGGGGTCGCCTTGTATCCCTGGGGCTTGATCAACTGCGGATTGCGCTGGCCAAACACATCGAACAACGGGCGATTGAGCTCTTCAAAATTCATGGATCGCGCTTCCTGATGCAAATGAGGGGCAAGCCCTCGGTGGGAATGATCAGAGGGTCGCTTCGCCGCCATCGATCACGATGTCGGCACCGGTCACCCAGGCGGCTTCGTCACTGGCCAGAAACACCGCCGCGCCGGCGTGATCCTGGGGCGTGCCGGCACGGCCCATGGGAATGTCCTTGCCCCGTTCGCGCCACAACTGCGGATCGTTGTGCCACTGGTTGCGGTTGCCCTGGGTGGCGGTCAGTCCGGGTGACAGGGTATTGACCCGGATGCCCTGGGCAGCGAACTCGTAGGCCAGGCTCTTGGACAGCATCGACAGCCCGGCCTTGGATGACTGGTAGTGGGCCATCTGGCTGATGGCCTTGAAGGCACTGATGGAAGACACGTTGATCACACTGCCGGCGATCCGCCGTTCGAGCATGTGGGCGATCACCGCCTGGGTCAGAAAGAACGGAAACCGCAGGTTGGCATTCATCACCTTGTGGTAGTCCTCGACGCTGGTTTCGAGAAACCCCGTGCGTGTGGTGATGCCGACATTGTTGACCAGCACATGCAGCTCATCGAACCCGGCAAGGACTCGACCGGCCAGTTGCGGCGCGGCACTGGCCTCCCCCGCATCCACCTGGAAGGCCTGGCACTTCACCCCCAATTCTTGCAGTTGACCCAGCACCTGGGCCGCGGCGGCCTCATCGCGCTGATAGGTAAACGCCACATTGGCCCCTTCTCGCGCCATGGCCAGGGCGATGGCCTGGCCAATGCCATGACTGGCGCCGGTGATCAGCGCGTTCTTGCCGGACAATCGTTGTTCTGCCATGTATTCATCCTTGTCATGCCTGGGCCCCAGGCACTGTGGTTTCAGAGGCTGACGCGTGTGCCCAGCCCCTTGGTCCGTGCCGAGCGCAGCAGGGCTGCCGCCACCGCCACATCCTGAATCGCCGTGCCCACTGACTTGAACAGGCTGCTGGCGGTGCCGCGCGGGACGACGGAGCCGCCCAGCAGGCTGGCGATTTCCTGCACATCCCCGGGCATCAGCACCCCCAGGCGCAGGCTTTGAATCAGCTCGCCGGCCTCACGCAGAGCGGCATCGCGCTCCTCGACGTACACCGCCGCCTGTCCCAGCAGCAGCGGATCGATCTCGCAGGCCATTTCATCGACCCCGCCGATGGCATTGATGTGGGTCCCGGGGCGCACATCCGCCGCCCGCACCAGCGGCTCGGCACTGGCAGTGGAAGTGGCCGTGCAGATCACGTCCGCCATGCACACCGCCCGGGCCACGCTGTCGGTCACCATGACCTGGGGGCACAACCCACGATCGCTGACCCAGGCCGCCAGGGCCCGGGCCTTGTCCAGGCTCCTGGAATGCAGCAACAGCTGTTCGATGGGGCGCACTGCACAGACCGCCTCGATCTGGCTGCGGGCCTGGACCCCGGCACCGATCACCGCCAGCACCCGGGATGCGGGCCGCGCCAGCAGATCGGTGGCCAGCCCGGCCATGGCCCCGGTGCGCAGGGCCGTCAGATGGGCGCCTTCCATCAGCGCCAGGATTTCCCCGGTCTGGCTGCTGAGCAGGATCACCAGGGCATGGATCAGCGGCCGACCGTGGCGGGGGTTGTCCGGGGTGATGGTCGAAACCTTGACCGCCACCGCCTGGGCCAAGGGCAGGGCCGCCGGCATTACCAGCACTTGGTTGCTCTCGGCACTGTCGCCCAGGGTCATGATGGTTCGCGGCGGCACTTGCACACCGTCCGCCATGGCCGGTGCCAGGGCCTGGCGCAGGGCCTCGATGGCCTCGCCCATGGACAGTGCCCGAGCCATGGCCTGGCGATCGAGGCTGAGAAAATTCATGGCACCTCCTGTTCGGCCACGGGCAGGGCCAGAGGCTCGCGCCGGGGCACCAGGAATGAACGCTGGTAACTGAGCACCACACTGCCATCGGCCTTGAAGCCTTCGGTCTCGATGGTGGCGATCCCCTGCCCCGGCCGTGAACGGCTGGGGCGGATGGCCAGGACCTTCGACTTGGCGTAGAGGGTGTCGCCGATGAACACCGGGGCCGACAGCCGCACCTGATCCCAGCCCAGGTTGGCCAGGGTGCGAAAGCTCATGGTCTGCACCGACATGCCATTGATGATGGCGAAGGTCACCACGCTGTTGACCAGGACCTTGCCGAACTCCGTGTCCTTGGCGTACTCCTGGTCGAAGTGCAGCGGGTGATGGTTCATCGACAGCAGGGTCAGCCAGGTGTTGTCGGTTTCCAGCACGGTGCGCCCGGGCCAGTGACGAATCACGTCGCCGGGCTTGAAGTCCTCGAAGAACATCCCCGGCGACTCCAGGTACTCACCGTTGTCCAGCCGTTGCAGGGTCGAGATCATGGATGTGGCTCCTGGGTAAAATTGTTCAGCAGCTTGCGGGCCTTCTTGATGAATGGAGGACCGATCATGTCGCCATCCAGGGTGAAGATTTCGCCCTGGCTGTGCTCCGCCCGACGCAGGATCTCCCGGGCCCGTTCCAGCTCGCCGGGGCTGGGGCTGAACACCTCCATGACCGTGGCCAGCTGGCGCGGGTGGACGATGGCCTTGCCATGGAATCCCAGGGCCTTGACCGCCCGGCTTTCCTGCAGCAACAGCTGCGGGTCGTCCAGGTGATAGCAGGCGGTGTCGATGGCGGCGATGTCGTAGCGCGCCGCTGCGTTGGCGATGCGCTGGCGGGCGTAGAGCATGTTTTCCCAACCGATTTCCACCCCCAGCTCGGCCGCAAAGTCCGCCGAGCCGAACACCAGCCCCGAGCACTGGCTGGCAATCGGGTCGATGGCGTCGATGGCCTCCAGGGTCTCCACGGTGACGTACAGCTCCACCGGGTGCGGCAGCTCGCTGAGCTGGGCACGCACGATCTCCAGTTCGCAGGCATCGCGGACCATGGTCAGCATCACGATGTCCGGCGCCAGGCCATGGCGGATGAAGGCCTCAAGGTCCAGCAGGCCTTGGGGCGAGCGCAGTTCGTTGATCCGCACCGCCACCCGGGACGCCGACGCCGGAGCCTTGAGCAATTGCAGACAATGCTCCCGGGCCAGGGCTTTCCTGGCTGGGGGCACCGAGTCTTCCAGATCGATCAGACAGACATCGGCCCCCGCCTCCCGAGCGCCTTGCAGCCGCTCGAGGTTGAAGGCCGGGGTGTAGAGGATCGAACGGGGCAACCGGGGAATGGGGGCAACTGAATAACCACGGGTTTGCATAACCGGACACTCGCAGCAATGGATGGGTTCAGGACTCGATGCAGCCACGCAGCAGTTCGCACATGGACAGCACCTGCTCCTCGCTGATGGTGGAGCGCAACATGACCCGCAGCCCGGCGTTGTCCTTGGCCACGATGGGGAAGAACACCGGCGACACATAGAAGCCGTTTTCGAACAGCAGCCGACCGCTGCGGATCACCTGGTCGTTGGGCAACTGCACCAGGCGGATCGGAAAGGCATTGCCGGCCTGCTCGGTGCGGATGAACTCGTCGAACAGCTGGATGTTGCGCGACAGGGCGTTCTGCCGCAGCGCCAGCTCCGGGCCGCGATGCAGCTCGGCAGACGCCAGGGAGGCGCCGATGGCCGCGGTGTTCATCGGCTGCGACCAGGCCATCGGCCCGCCGAAACGGGTCAGGATGTCCTCCACCTGCTTGCCCTTGGGGCCGAACATGATGGCTGCGCCACTGGTGCCGAACGCCTTGTTCAGGGTGGCGACGATGATGGTGTTTTCATTGACCTGATCGATGTGCGAGCGCACATAGCCCTCGCCGTGGCGACCGACGATGGACAGCGAGTGTGAATCGTCCAGATAGAGGAACAGGCCGTACTTTTCCTGCAGGGTCAGCAAGTCCCCGAGGGCCGCGTGGCCGCCCATGCTGTAGGTGCCGTCGGCGACATAGGCGACCTTGCGGTACTTGCGGCACAGGTCTTCCAGGGCGTTCATGTCGTTGTGGCCGATGGTGAACACCTCGGTCTCATCGCCGCACACCGGCTTGTACAGGCTCATGGAAAAGTGCGCGAACTTGTCGAAGGCCATCACCGGGCGCACGCCCTGGGTCAGGTGCCCGGACGCCAGCAGCGGGAGGATGCCCGCCGTGGCCGCGCCGGCGGAAATAGCGGTAATCACCTTGGCCTCGAACAGCTGCGAGAGCGACGCCTCCAGCTCCAGCAGCGCCGGAATCTGGATGCGAATCCGGGAAATGCAGTGATCCAGCACGCCGTAGCGATGCAAGGCGTCGATGGCGCCCTGGACAATGCTCGGATGGGAATCCAGGTCCAGGTAGGAACAGCAACTGACGTTGATGAAACGATGGCCATCAGCGGTTTCCAGGCTGCCGTCCCCCACCAGGTTGGCGACGATGCCCGCCAGGCCGTTGCGTTCGGATTCGTCCCAGAACTGGTTGCCGTAATCGAAGGCCTTGAGGTTGTTGCGGTACTTGTTGGTGGCCTGAGGCTGAGTGTTGTCGGTCATGATGCTCTCCGGAATTCGAGTGAATAGGTGCCTGTCAGGTAGGCATGACGTCGAGGGCCTGGGCTTCGAACACCGCTAGCCGCCGCTTGAAGTCGCTGTCGGTTTTCCACACCGCGAAGATGTCGCCACTGGCGCCGACCATGATCAGCGCGTCCATGCCCTTGGCCCGCTTGAGGGTCTGCAGGGCATGGGCCGGGGTCTGGGCGATCGGGCTGCCGACGTTCAGCGAAGTGTTCACCGAGGCCTCGACCCCGCAGTGTTTCCCCATCTGCTTGAGGTAGGCGTGGATCAGCGGGTTGAGGGACTGGCGCACGATCTGCAGGCGACTGGTGCCGTCCACATGGACCACCGCCGGAACCCGGCTGCGGGCCTCGGGGCGCGCCCGGGCGGTGAGCACCATGTAGTTGTAGGCCGAGTAGTCGTCGGTCTTGGCCCCTTCATCGAGCTCGAACAGCCGATGGGCTTCTTCCAGGGTGACCATGGGCGCCAGCGGCCGGATCTTCTCCCGGAACTTCACTTTCGAGTTGAGCAGTTCCAGGGTGTTGGGATTGCACGGGTTGGCCAGGATGCTGCGATTGCCCAAGGCCCGCGGACCGGTTTCCGCCGGCCCCTGGAACACCCCGATCACGGCGTTGTTGCACACCAGGCTGGCCATGAAGCGCGCCACATCGGTCAGGGAATCGGCCTGGTTCAGAGAGCCGATCTTGCGGGCTTCGACCCCCTGCTCCTCGATCACTGCGCGCTGGATCTGCGCCGTGGACGGTGCCAGGCCACACAGGTACGGGCTGGCGAAATCGTTGCGCGCGTCGGCGCCATTGCGCATGGCGAACTGTATCGCCGCGCCCAGGGCCACACCGCAGTCGCTGGGGATCGGCGGCACCCAGATCTTCAGGCACTGGTCCTGGCCCAGGTAGCGCTGGAAGTAGTCGCGATTGAAGTGCTGCACCAGATGCATGTTGGCAATGCAATTGAGCGCCGTGCCGCCGGTGAGCACCAGCTTGTGGGCACAGGTCTTGCGGATCAGGTGATCGACGATATGGAACAGCGCGTCCTCGAACACCAGTTGCAGGGCCTGGGCCTTGTCGACCCGATCCTGGGTGATGTCCGAATGCTCGATGTCGTCGACGCTGAGCACGCTGTCCGGGTTCCACATGTCCCCCGGAGCGATGGGCGCGCCGAGGATGTCGATCAGCGGCTGGCCATAGGGCTCGGTGTGGCTCTTGATGTGCCAGTTGACCATGGTCCGGTTGACGTGGATGTTGCCTTCCTCGGCGAAGTACAGGATCTGCCGCAGGCGCTTGTAATAGGGGTTGGTCAGGCGGCTGGCATTGCCCCAGGCTGCGGCGCCCATGTAGCGCCCTTCGGAGCTGAGGAAACTCCAGCCGCCCTGGGTCGAGCTGATGTAGCCGTACAGGTAGCCCAGGGAGTCGATGGTGCTCTGGTTTTGCCGGTGACAGATGACCTGGCCGTCGCGGACTTCGTACAACGAGATGGCACCGTTGTCGCCAGTGCCGTCGAGCACGGTGAGGATCACCGGCTCAGGCTCCCGGGCGAACGGCGACAGGGCATAGGCCAGGTAGGCATGGTTGTTGTGGTGATGCATGCCGATCAGCGGCTGGGTGGTTTCCAGGCCCAGGCTCTGGGAGATTCGCTTGGGCGCCCCCAGGCCCTTGACCAGGTGGCTGAGGTTGAAGTTCGGGTCGTGCCGCGGGTTGAGCAGGGTCAGGCTGCTGGGGGCGTGCTCGAAGATGATCTTCAGGTCAAAGCCCAGGGCGCGGATGTAGTCCCAACTGCCAAGAATGCAGAAGATGTCCTGCGCGCTGATATTGCGGCTGGCCATGATCAGGCGGATCTCTGCCAGGCTGTGCTGGGGAAACTTGTTGGAGTGTTTTTCTGCGCTGAAGCGCTCCTCCTCGTTGTTGGCAATGATGTGGATGCCATCCTTGGCGCTGACCTTGATCAGGGCCACGCCGGTGTTGTGCCCGAAGGGACCGACCCCTAGCAGGTACAGGCTCTCGCCCTGGGCCAGACGCCGGGCGAACTCCGCTCCGCGCTCCTGGGCGAAGGCGCTTTCACCGCTGTAGAAATGCTGCCGCCGGCCCAACTTCTCGTAGACAAAGTCGGTCACGCGCTTGACCCACTCGGGCAGGCGCTTGAGCTTCGGCCCGTAGGTTCCGTATACCCTGGTCATGTCGACACTCTCCTGAGATAAACCTCGAACCCGTCCTGGGTTCAGTTCCGGCAACGATCTTCGGCGGCCCGGACTGCCGCACTGGTGATGATGTCCAGGTTGCCCGCATAGGCCGGCAAGTAGTCCCCTGCCCCCCTGGCCCGGACCATGGTCACCACTTTGCCGTCGATCAGGCTGGGTTCCATGATCAGCGAGTAGCCGGGCATGTACTGGCGCACCTGATCGAGCATCACGCGGACACTGTGCCGCAGCTCGGCCATGTCCGGTTTGTCTATCAGGGCGAAGACCGTGGTCTGCATGTCCACCGGCGGATCGGCCGGATTGATGTTGAGGATCGACTTGACGCTCGGGGCGCCGGAGAAATGCTTGAGGGCCTTCTCCGTGGTGCACAGGTACTCGTTCACATTCAGCCGGGTTGCAGCGCCGGCACTGCGGGCGGAAATCGACGACACCGCCTCCACGTAGTTCAGGTGCTGACCGGTGCGCCGCAGCGCGTGCACGATCGGCAGGGAGGCCTGGCCACCGCAGGTGACCATGTTGAGGTTCTCTACATCCCGCAACGTGCTTGAATTGATCGTGGGCACACACCAGACGCCGGTATCGGCCGGAGTCAGGTTGATCAGCAACTTGCCCTGCCCCTCCAACACCTGGGCATGTTGCACATGGGCCTGGGCACTGCTGGCATCGAACACCACATCAACTTCATCCAGATGTTCAACTAACTTATCAATACCGCGATGATCACAACGCACTCCCAGTTTTGCGGCATAGTCCAGCCCCGCCGACTGTTGATTGCGCCCAATAAAATAATCACAGCGCAAATAAGAACTGCGCATGACCTTCAACAAAAGATCACAGCCAATATTACCGCTGCCTAATATCGCGACTCTAAGTACCATAAAGCGCTCTCCTTGCTTATGGGAAGTCAGTTGAATTCACAGCGCCTTGGCCAGATTCATCGCAACTTCAATAATCAGGTCTTCCTGACCTGCCACTACTTTTCTTTTGCCCAGCACGCGATATATATCCAGCGCCGCGACACCATGTTGGTGTGCGGCCTTCAACACCGGCTTTTCAAACCCCGAGAACACCCCGTACAAACCGCTGACAATGTTCATGGCACTGATATGGGGCTGCGCGCTCTTGATCCGGTCCGTGCTCTGCTCAGAGGCGACGATCATGGCAAAGGCCCGAGCCTCGTCCACCAGACCGAGCTTCATCAGCGCCGCGCACAACACTTCCAGGGGGGTATTGCCGGCGCCGGCGCCGAGGCCATTGATGGTGCCGTCGAGCAACCGGGCTCCGGCCCTGACCGCGCTCAGGCTGTTGGCCACCGCCAGCCCCAGGTTGTTATGCCCGTGAAAACCTATGGGCACCGGCAACTCCTGGGCCAGCAGCGAAACCTTTTCAAAGGCGTCCTGCTCCATGTAGGCCCCGGCGGAATCCATCAGCACAATGGCATCGGCGCCGTAGCTGACCTGCAGTCGGGCCTGCTCCAGCAGGGTCCGGGCACTGGCCATGTGGGTCATCATCAGCACGCCCTGGGCCTCGGCGCCCCGTGACTTGACGAAGTCGATGTAGCGCGCGGTGATATCGGCCTCGGTGCAATGGCAGGCGATGCGCAGCACATCCACACCCTGCTCGATGGCCATGTGCAGATGATCGATCCTGGCGAACCCGGGAATCGCATGAATCCCCAGGCGGGTCTGCTGCAAGGCTTCCCGAGCGGTGCTCAGCATCGCTTCATCACTGTGGGGAGCCAGCCCCAACTGCAGGGACGAAGCCCCCAGGCCGTTGCCATGACCGACCTCCACGCAGTAGAGCCCACAGGCATCCACGGCGCGGCAATAGGCACTGATGTCCTCCAGGCCAAGTCGGTGCCCGAGCGCATGATTACCGTCCCGAAGTGTCGGGTCGTAAAGTTCAACTTTCGTCATGTCAGCAATCCCTTGCGACCCCCGGTACAGGGGTACTTAATTACTCTGCCCCACCCTTCACTTCCTTGAAGGGCTTATCGGGCCGGGGCATGAGCAAACAACTCAGCGCCGGCCACCAGCGTATTAACAATCGGTTAAAGCTCTAACTTCCCTGACAACAATCAGCCTGACCAGCCCTACAAAACTCCGTGTAGAACTGTATCTTCCAGGTAACTTTACAAACGTTTACCTGCAATCTTCTTTGATACTTCCATAGCCATTCCGAGGCTGTCAACCGCACTAATTTCATTCTAAAAAACCGTAATATTTTTTAAGAAAAAAAATCAATCCAGAAAAAAAACCGTATCGACGCCCTCGCCTCATCCACCATTGCCCCGTATCGACTGGCCCATGAGCACTTTCGCCAACGGCTGTAGCGAGAGCGATTGATGGCGGATTTCAACAGCGAAAATAAACTCGACGGGAACCATCCAGAGGCTATTTATTTTTTAAATTTGACGCCTGCCAAGGGGCTAACTAGCGTCCTTCGATCGCTATGACCTTCACTCCAAAAACAGCGTATTGCCGTATTCGGGCAAAAAAAACCCCGCCGCAGCGGGGTCAAAACGAGAGGAGCTATAACGGATGAGAAAGAGCTCTACCTGGATGTTGCAACAGCCTTAGAACACGTACTGCACGCGAGCCACCAGGGCGTCGCCACTGTCATCGCCAACGCTGTTGCTGATCTTGTCGGTGCTGACCTTGATGTAGTTGGCGGACACCTTGATCGCCTCGTTGGCGTACCAGTTGACCCCGATGGTGTTCATGTTGGCCTTGGCATCGCCAACTTCACGGGTAGCGGTGGCGGCGACGATGTTCTTGTCATCAACCTTGATGTTGTCGTAGCGGTAGAACACTTCCCAGGCACCGTACTGCTTGTTTTCCGGCTTGATGGTGTCGAACTTGGCGCCATCGAGTTTGTAGACCCGGGATTCGCCGGTCAGGGTGTAGGCCAGTTGGCCGTAGAAACCGTTGGCCTTGACGTCCTTGTAAGCGTTGCTGTCGGCTTTGAGCTTGCGAGTCAGGTATTCCGCCTGGGCCGAGAACGGGCCACTGGCGAAGGCGAACTCGCCGCCGAACACTCGGTCATTGTCATAAGCGCCTGCTGTCGTCAGGTTCGAGGCGTTCAGGCCGACACCACCGCCGAAGGTAGCGCGGTTGCCGTTGGCGCCGGCATCGTTGCCGCCGTTGGTGGCGATGCCACGCACGCCCAGGCGAGGACGAATCCGCGAGTCGAAGGCGGTATCGCCCAGATCGCGGCTGGCGAAGTCCAGGCCGAAGTGCAGGACGTTGCCGGTTTCATGCAGCGGTGCAAACACGGCACGGGCGTTGAGCTGCTTGACGCTGTCGCCATCGCTGTCGTTGATGTCCTTGGCCGAGACGCTGCCGGACAGGTAAGCCATGTCGGCCACCACCGAGCTGACCTGCAGCCCCATGCCGTTCTCGTGGGAGTTGATCCAGTCGGCCAGCTCATAGGCGGCGTTACGCTCCATGGAGGTAACCCACTTGGAGCTGGTGGCCTTCTCCAGACCAAAGTCGGCGTCGAAACGACCGGCGCGAATGGTCACCGGCTTGAAGCCCACATAAGAGATGGACGCCTCGTCGAAGTAACCGTCATCGGCGGTGCCGGAGTTGTGGGAGAAGTCGTAGCTGATCTGGTATTTCCAATCCTTGTAGGCGGTGCCGCCCAATTCCAGATAGGCGCGGCGGAAGTAGGCGCCGTCGCCGGTATCACCATTCTTGGTGTAGAACCCGTCGAAACGGCCATAGTCGGCTTGCAGACGACCGCCCAGCTTGAAGCTGAACGCGGAGTCGGTGGTAGCAACCTCAAGGCCGCCCTTGGTTTTGACTACGATATCGGCGCCGTCGGTGGTGACGGTGCCAGCGAAAGCCTGGGCGGTTACTGCCAGGGCCAGGGCGCTGGCGGCAAAACCGGCGAAGTGCTTACGGATCATCGAAGAGTTCCCCTAATTGGTGGTCTGTAGCGTTGGAAAACACGCGGGGTTGGCCCGCTGGTGTTGGGTGGGAATCTTGGCGATGGGTTATTTCAGCCGGGTTGCTGATAGATAAAGATTTAATTACAGGGGAACTTTTTTACTTCGAAATGCAATAAGGCAAAAAGCCCGTGCTAGAGCGCTTTCGCCAGGGTTTGCGGGGGAATGGGGGGACATTACAGAGCTGTCACCTTCGATCGGATGACCGATTGATGACAGATGCGGATGCACGGCGGCATCCGCATGGGGGCAAAGGTCAGAGGTCGCGCTTGTGCTCGGCAGCCAGGCGTTCGGCCAGTTCGTCCAGACCTTCCAGAGGCGGTTCGGGAAGCACCCGCAACGTGGCCTGGAGCAGGCGCATCTGACGAATGAAACGCCGGCAATTGGGGCAGAACAGCAGATGATGGCGAACCATCAGGCGCTCGCGAAAACTCAGCTGGCCGTCCAGGTAGTCGCTGGAACGTGCCACTTGTTCCTTACAGGTCAGCATTGGCCGGTTTCCTCAAAATGCTCCACGGTGGCGAAGACTTTCAAACGCGCCCGGTGCAACAGCACCCGTACATTGGAGAGCGTGAGCCCCAAAAGATTACAGATTTCTTCCAGTTCCAAACCCTGACGTTCGCGCAACAGCAGGACGCTGCTTTGCAGTTCCGAGAGGCTGAGCAGGGTGTGCTCCAGACAGTCTCGCAGCTCGGACTCGGTCAGCAGGGCCTCCGGGGTGTCCTCGTGCCAGGCGAAGGGCGCCACCAGCCAGTGGCCATCGCTGGAAGAGAAACGCTCATCGCCCACGGTGCCGTGGGGGGCGGGCAAGTCATCCAGCAGGACTTCCCGGCGATTCTGTTTGTAACGGCCCTTGGCCGCGTTGGACGTGATGGTCAGCAGCCAGGTCTTGAGGCTGGAACGCCCCTGAAACCCTGACAGATTGCGCACCACCGACAACCAGGCGTCCTGTACCACTTCATCGGCATGGCGGTTGCCGACAATGGCGTAAGCCACCGCGCGCATAGCGCTCTGGTAGGTACTGACCAGTTCCTTGTATGCCTTTTGCTCACCCGCCAAAAGGCGCTCTAGCAGTTGCGTGTCATCAGCAGCAGCCATTCGTGCCTCGTTCAATCATGCAGGTTTGAGAGGGTGTGACGCGCCAACCCGGCCCTGCGCCACACCCACATCAGCCTAGATCAACGCTTGCGCAGCAGTACGCTGCCGATGGAGTAGCCGGCGCCGAAGGAACTGAGCACGGCCAGGGAGCCGCTGGCCAGGTCGTCCTGGTACTTGTGGAAGGCAATCACCGAGCCGGCCGAACTGGTGTTGGCGTAAGTGTCGAGAATCACCGGGGCCTCTTCCACCGTGGCTTCACGGCCCAGGAGTTTCTTGACGATCAGGTGGTTCATGCTCAGGTTGGCCTGGTGCAGCCAGAAGCGCTTCACGTCGCCGACATTGAGCTGGTTTTCTTCCAGGTGGGCCGCGATCAGTTCGGCCACCATCGGGCAAACGTCACGGAACACCTTGCGGCCTTCCTGGACGAACAGCTTGTCCCGGGCACCTATGCCCTCTTCCGCCGCGCGGTTGAGGAAACCGAAGTTGTTGCGGATGTTGTTGGAGAACTGGGTCAGCAACTTGGTGCTGACGATCTCGAACTGCTGGGCCGAGGTGGCGAGGTCGGCCCGCTCGATGATCACCGCGGTGGCGGCGTCGCCGAAGATGAAGTGGCTGTCGCGGTCACGGAAGTTCAGGTGTCCGGTGCAGACTTCCGGGTTGACCATCAGGATGGCCCGGGCCTGACCCAGTTGCACGCTGTTGCAGGCAGCCTGGATGCCGAAGGTCGCCGAAGAACAGGCCACGTTCATGTCAAAGCCGAAGCCCTGGATGCCCAGGGCGGCCTGGACTTCGATGGCGATGGCCGGATAGGCACGCTGCAGGTTGGAACAGGCAACGATCACCCCGTCGATGTCGGCGGCGGTCTTGCCGGCCCGTTGCAGGGCCTGTTCGGCGGCGGCGACCGCCATCTGGCAAAGCACCGACCATTCGTCGTTGGAACGTTCCGGCAGGCGCGGGGCCATGCGTTGCGGGTCGAGGATGCCGTCCTTATCCATGACGAAGCGACTTTTGATCCCCGAGGCCTTTTCAATGAAAGCGGCGTTGGATTCGGTCAGGGCCTGCACCTCGCCCCGCTCGATGGCCGCGGCGTTGTCGCTGTTGAACTGGTGGACGTAGGCATTGAAAGATTCCACCAGCTCTTCGTTGGAAATGCTGTTGGCCGGGGTAAACAGGCCGGTGCCGCTGATGACGACGTTATGCACGGTCGTTCCTCTAGTGTGATGAGGCAGAAGGTCTTGGCACCGCCGTGCCAAACCATAAACGGACTGCCCCGCTGGTGGGAGCCTTCCTGGCATCGCTTTATTCCGATCCGCCCGTTTGCCTGGGGTACAGAACAACAGGGCCGGTATTTATGACG
Organism: Pseudomonas protegens; assembly: GCF_003363755.1. GTDB lineage: Bacteria > Pseudomonadota > Gammaproteobacteria > Pseudomonadales > Pseudomonadaceae > Aquipseudomonas > Aquipseudomonas danubii. The sequence goes on along the minus strand of NZ_CP031396.1, from coordinate 5,203,585 downwards.
GCGGAGTTTGCCATAAACACCGGCATTTCGCCGCAATTGCAGTGTGCCCGGTGGGCGCCGGCTTGCCGGCGAAGGGGCCTTGGCGCCTTGCGCTGCCCACGCAGACACCTTAGCTGGGGAGCCGGCGCCTGCAGGGGCTCAGGCTTCGACCTGGCTCCACTGCTTGTTCAGGCGCTTGTCGGAAATCGGCACCTTGGTCCCCAGTTGCTGGGCAAACAAGGACACCCGGTATTCCTCCAGCCACCAGCGATACAGCTCCAGTTGCGGGTCGCGCTTGCCTTCCTGGGCATGCTTCTGCGCCCGGGTCTGGTACTGGCTCCACAGGCCCGCCAGTTCGGTGCTCCAGACCCGATCCTTCTGCAGCTGGCTGCCGAGCTTCTCGAAACGCAGTTCCACCGCCTTGAGGTAGCGCGGCAGTTCCTTGAGCCACAGGGCCGGGGTTTCCCGGACAAAGCCCGGGTACACCAGATTCGCCAACTGCGACTTGATGTCGTTGAGGGCCACCGCCTGGGCCAGGTCGATCTTGCCCTTGAAGCGTTTTTGCAGGCCGTGCCAGAGCTTGAGAATCTCCAGGGTCAGGCGCGCCAGACGCTCGGCGTGCTCGGTCCAGGCGCCGCGCTTGCGCTCGGCCAGGGACGCCAGGCCCGCGCCATCGCGAGGCAGCGTGGCTTCGCCGTCGAGGATGCAGCTGTCGAGGCTGGCCAGGAGGATGTCCTCCACCAGGGCATCGACCCGGCCCAGTTCACGGTACAGCAGGCCCAGCTCAGTCAGCCCCGGCAGCTTGCCGCGCAGGAACTTGGCCGGTTCGGCCAATTGCTGCAACAGCAGGCGCTGCAGGGCCCGGCGATGCTGGAATTCGGCCTCGGCGGCGGTGGAGAAACGCCCTTCCTTGACCGTCCCCGCCTCTTCCACCAGGGCCGGGTAGACCGTCATCGACAGTCCGGCGATCTTCTGCTGGGTCTTTTCCGCGACCGCGGCAAACACACGGGCCTCCACCGGTTGCTGGCTCTTGGCGGTTTGCGGCACCGCCAGGGCGGCCTGACTGGCTTCGGCAAAACGCGCGGTCAGTTCGGCCAGGTCGCGACCTTCACCGAGGAACTTGCCCTGGGCGTCGACGATTTCCAGGTTCATCCGCAGGTGGCTCTCCACCTGCTGCGCGGCCTCGCTCCAGGCCTCGTCGCTGACCCGGGCACCGGTCATGCGCAACAGTTCGCGGCCCAGGGCCTGGGGCAACGAGCCTTCGGCGAAGACCATGCGCTGCAAGGCCGCCTTGACGAAGTCCGGCACTGGCACGAAGTTTTTGCGCAGGGCCTTGGGCAGGTTGCGCACCAGGGCGATGCACTTGGCCTCGATCAGCCCCGGCACCAACCACTCCAGGCGTTCGGCGGGCAGCGCCGGCAGCAGGGGCGCCGGCACCCGCAAGGTCACGCCGTCGCGGGGATGGTTGGGCTCGAAGTGATAACTCAGGGCCAGTTCCAGATCGCCAATATGCAGGGTGTCCGGGTACTGCTTGGCAGTGACCTCGCTGGCCTCGCGGGCCAGCACGTCTTCCTCGCGCATGATCAACAGCTGCGGGTTCTTCTGGCTGTGAACCCGGTACCAACTGTCGAAGGTCGCGGTCTGGTGGATCTCCGCCGGCAGGCGCTCGTCGTAGAAGGCGAACAGGGTTTCCTCGTCCGCCAGGATGTCCCGGCGCCGGGCCTTGGCTTCCAGGGCGTCGAGCTGTTCCAGCAATTGGGTATTGGCAGTCAGGCACTTGGCCTTGGACTGAATCTCACCGCGCACCAGGGCCTCGCGGATAAACAGCTCGCGAGACACCACCGGGTCCACCGGACCGTAATGCACCGGCCGACGGCCGACCACGATCAGCCCGAACAGGGTGATCTGCTCGTAGGCCACCACCTGGCCACGCTTCTTTTCCCAATGGGGTTCGAAGTGGTTCTTCTTCACCAGGTGGCCAGCCAGGGGCTCGATCCAGTCCGGCTCGATCTTGGCCACCATGCGCGCATAGAGCTTGGTGGTCTCCACCAGCTCGGCGGTCATCAGCCATTGCGGGCGTTTCTTGCCCAGGCCCGAGGACGGATGAATCCAGAAACGTCGCTGACGAGCTCCCAGATAATCGCCGTCTTCGGTCTTCTGGCCGATCTGGCTCAGCAGGCCCACCAGTACCGCCTTGTGCAGTTTCGGGTAGTCCGCCGGTTCCTTGTTCAGGCTCAGTTGCAGGTCGCGGCAGATCAGGCTCAGCTGCCGGTGCGAGTCGCGCCATTCCCGCAGGCGCAGGTAATTCAGGAAGTTCTTGCGGCACCAGTTGCGCAGCGGGCTGGCGGTCAGGGCCTGGCGCTGCTCTTCAAAGCCGCGCCACAGATTGACCAGCCCGGCGAAGTCCGAATCCACGTCCTTCCACTGTGCATGGGCCTGGTCGGCGGCCTGCTGGCGCTCCGGCGGACGTTCGCGAGGGTCCTGGATCGACATGGCACTGGCGACGATCAGCACTTCCTGCAGGCTGCCGAGTTTCGCCGCTTCCAGCAGCATGCGGCCCATGCGCGGGTCCACCGGCAGCCGCGCCAGTTGCCGGCCCAGAGGCGTCAACTGACTGTTGCGGTCCACCGCCGAGAGTTCTTGCAGCAAGTTGAAACCATCGCTGATGGCCTTGCCATCCGGCGGCTCGATAAACGGGAACGCGGTGATTTCCCCCAGGCGCAGATGGAGCATCTGCAGGATCACCGCCGCCAGGTTGGTACGCAGGATTTCCGGATCGGTGAACTCCGGCCGGCCGAGGAAATCCTCCTCGCTGTACAGGCGCACGCAGATCCCCGGCTCGACCCGGCCACAACGGCCTTTACGCTGGTTGGCGCTGGCCTGGGACACCGCCTCGATGGGCAGGCGCTGGACCTTGGCCCGGTAGCTGTAGCGGCTGATGCGTGCAGTGCCGCTGTCGATCACATAGCGAATGCCCGGCACGGTCAGCGAGGTTTCCGCGACGTTGGTCGCCAGCACCACCCGCCGGCCCGGGTGGGACTGGAAGATCCGCTGCTGTTCCGCCGGCGACAGGCGCGCGTACAGCGGCAGGATCTCGGTGTGCTTGAGCTGAGCCTTGCGCAGCATGTCCGCGGCGTCGCGAATTTCCCGCTCCCCCGGCAGGAACACCAGCACGTCTCCGGGGCTGCGCCGCTCGCTGCGCTCGTAGGCGGCGATTTCATCCAGGGTGGCGAGGATCGCCTGGTCCACCGTCAGGTCGTCCTCGACCCGGTTGCCCTCCTCGTCCTGCTCCAGGGTCAGGGGGCGATACCAGGTTTCCACCGGAAAGGTGCGGCCAGAGACTTCGACGATCGGCGCGTTATCGAAGTGCTTGGAGAAGCGCTCCAGGTCGATGGTGGCCGAGGTGATGATGACCTTCAGGTCCGGACGCCGTGGCAACAGGGTCTTGAGGTAACCGAGGAGGAAGTCGATGTTCAGACTGCGCTCGTGGGCCTCGTCGACGATGATCGTGTCGTAGCGCTCCAGGTAACGGTCGTTCTGGGTTTCCGCCAGCAGGATGCCGTCGGTCATCAACTTGATCAGGGTGCTGGAGTCGCTCTGATCCTCGAAACGCACCTGGTAACCCACCAGCGACCCGAGGGGCGTGGCCAGTTCTTCGGCCACTCGGCTGGCGACGCTGCGGGCAGCGATCCGCCGGGGCTGGGTATGGCCGATCAGACCGTGCTGGCCGCGACCGATTTCCAGGCAGATCTTCGGCAACTGGGTGGTTTTGCCCGAGCCGGTCTCACCGGCAATGATCAGCACCTGATGCTTGAGCAGCGCCTCCTTGATCTCGTCGCGCTTGGCGGCAATCGGCAGGCTGTCGTCATAGCGAATCGGCGGCACGCTGTCGCGCCGCGCCGTCACCAGGTTGCACGACGCCTGCATCCGCTCCAGCCACTGGGCGAGCTTGGCCTCGTCGGGCTTCTTGCGCAGTTCAAGCAACTGCCGGCGCAACCGGTGGCGGTCGGCGAGCATGGCTTGATCGAGGTTTTTCAACAGTTGGTCGATTGCAGGCGATTCGGAAGTCATCAGGTACGCAAAATGTCGTCTATGTAGGCAGGGCGCGATTGTCGCAGAAAAGCGCAGGCAATACGTAGGAGCCGGCGTGCCGGCGAAGGCGTCCTCACGAGCACCTTCACTGGCACGCCGGCTCCTGCACTTTTATTCGTCTTCCAGGCCTTTGCGCCGGTAAGGGAAGACATCGATGATCTTGCCGGCGCGGATGGCGTCCTGCAGGCCCTTCCAGTAGTCGGCGTTGTACAGCTCGCCGTGCAACTGGTCGAACAGCTTGCGCTGGCCGGCATCGGCGAACAGGAACGGTGGGAACTCCTCGGGGAACACGTCGTGGGGGCCGATGGAATACCAGGGCTCGGAAGCCATCTCGTCTTCCGGTGTACGGGGCGCCGGAATGTGACGGAAGTTGGCTTCGGTGAGGTAGCAGATCTCGTCGTAGTCGTAGAACACCACCCGGCCGTGACGGGTCACGCCGAAGTTTTTCAGCAGCATGTCACCAGGGAAGATATTGGCTGCCGCCAGTTGCTTGATCGCCAGGCCGTAGTCCTCCAGGGCCTCGCGGACCTGATCCGGGTTGGCGTGCTCCAGGTAGAGGTTGAGCGGGGTCATGCGGCGCTCGGTCCAGCAGTGGCGGATCAGCACGGTCTGGTCTTCCACGGCCACGGTGGACGGCGCCACTTCCAACAGTTCCTCAAGGCAGGCCGGGTCGAACTTGCTCAGGGGGAAGCGGAAATCGGCGAACTCCTGGGTATCAGCCATGCGCCCGACCCGGTCGACGCTTTTCACCAATCGGTACTTCTCGATCACCGTGGCCCGGTCGACGTTCTTCGACGGCGAGAAGCGGTCCTTGATGATCTTGAACACGGTATTGAAGCCCGGCAGGGTGAACACGCTCATGACCATGCCGCGCACACCGGGAGCCATGATGAAACGGTCGTCGGTGCTGGCCAGGTGGTTGATCAGGGCGCGGTAGAACTCCGACTTGCCGTGCTTGTAGAAGCCGATGGAGGTGTACAGCTCGGCGATGTGCTTGCCCGGCAGGATGCGCTTGAGAAAGCCGATGAATTCCGCCGGCACCGGCACATCCACCATGAAATACGAGCGGGTGAAGGAGAAGATGATCGAGACATCGGCTTCGTCGGTGATCAGCGCATCGATCTGGATGCCCCGGCCTTCACGATGCAGCAGCGGGATCACCAGGGGCCACTGTTCTTCGTGGGTGAAGATACGCCCCACCAGGTAAGCGCCCTTGTTGCGGTAGAGCACCGAGGAGAACAGCTCCAGGGTCAACTCAGGGTCCTTGCACACCCAGTCCGGCAGGTTCTCCCGCAGTTGCGCCTCCAGGCGCCGCAGGTCCCCCGGCAGGTCGGCATAGTCCTCGTTGAAGCGGTAGTCGGCGAACACCTGTTCGAGCATCGCCGGCAGGTTGCCCTTGGGGTGGTAGCTGCGGGTCTGCGCGGCCCGGGCCCGGCGCAGGCTGGGCCGGGTGGTGTGGATGAACATGCAGCCGTCACTGATCAGGTCATGGCTGAACAGCCCGCAGAAGATCGAGTTGTACCAGGTCTCGGACAGCTCATCGTCAAAACGCAGGTCGATCAGGCTGATGTAGGCGCTTTTCACCAGGGGCCACTGGCCGACATCCATCAACGCATCGTCGCTGAAGGACTGGTGCAACCGGGCCACGGTTTCCCCGACCTTTTCCTCATACAGGTTGATCCGCGCCGCCGAGGCCCTCTGCGCTTCCTGCCATTGCGCCTGCTCGAAGCGTTGCCGGGCGCCGTCGGTGATCTGGCGGAAATGCTCGCGGTAGTCGTCGAAGCCATCGAGGATCATTCGAGCGATATCGGCGGCGGGCCATGGCTGCGGCATAAGTAGACCTCTGCGGGAATTTACGATGCCAGAGCTTAGCCAGTGAAACGGCTTGAGGAGAAGCGTATTTTTGTGATCAAGCGTACGCCGGAAAATGACCCGGCAGTCGCCCTGCTCCCCAGGCTTGTGTGGCGAATCATGGGACACAACAAACCCAGTGCCGGGTTTCTTCGCCCTGTGCACCAATAAGGTTTGCCATGCCCGCCAGCGCTGGGCAAGATCCCCGCCCTCAAACCGAAGGATCCTTGCGTGAGACTTGTCGATCTCCTGCGTCTGTTGTCGCTGGCCGCCATCTGGGGCGCGAGCTTTTTGTTCATGCGCATCATCGCCCCGGTGCTGGGCAGCGTGCCCACGGCGTTTTTCCGGGTGTCGATTGCCGCGCTCGGGCTGCTGGTCATGCTGGCGCTGATGCGGGTCGACTGGAATTTTCGCGGCAAGCTCAAGACCGTGTTGCTGCTCGGTGTGATCAACTCAGGCATACCGGCAACGATGTATTCGGTGGCAGCCCAGGTGCTGCCTGCCGGCTACTCGGCGATCTTCAATGCCACCACGCCCTTGATGGGGGTGTTGATCGGCGGGCTGTTCTTTCATGAGCGGCTGAGCCTGAGCAAGATCGCCGGCGTCTGCCTGGGCCTGTTCGGCGTCGGCATCCTGACCCGCGCCGGCCCTGTGGCCTTCGACCATGAACTGCTGCTTGGCGCCCTGTCCTGCCTGATGGCCACCACCTGCTACGGCTTCGCCGGCTTCCTCGCGCGGCGCTGGCTGGATCAGGCCGGCGGCCTGGACAGTCGCCTCTCGGCGCTGGGCAGCATGCTCGGTGCCACCCTGCTGCTGTTGCCCCTGTTCGCCTACAACGCCATCAGCCAGCCGCCGGCCAGTTGGGGTGGCTGGAGCGTGTGGCTGTCGCTGCTGGGCTTGGGGCTGGGCTGCACGGCGTTTGCCTATGTGCTGTATTTCCGGCTGCTCAGCGCCATCGGTCCGGTGCGATCAATGACCGTGACCTTCATGATTCCGCCGTTCGGCGTGTTGTGGGGGGCCTTGCTGCTGGATGAGCCGCTGTCCATGGCGCATCTGTATGGCGGCGCGCTGATTGGCGCCGCCCTGTGGCTGGTGCTGCGGCCCGGGGCAAAATCGGCGGCCTGAAGCACTGCCTGGTTCTGATCAGCCTGCGACTCGGGAGGCCGCAGCTCCGAGTCGCAACGCTGGCGGTGGCCCTATGGAACGTTCAGGGTAATCAGGTAGGTGCCGGAGGTTACGGCCTTGCCGGCCTGATCAACAAAGGCATAGTGCTGGTTGTAGTAACGGCCCTGGGAACCACTGTCGGCCAAGAGCTTGACCTTGACGGCGGAATGATCCGAAGCGCTGACGCTGGCCACGGCTCCCACACGGGCTACGTCGATTGCGGTGCCGCGGGAGCCTTGAGGACACTGGCGTAGGCTAAGCCCTGTGCTGGCGGCGCTGGTGGTGCAATGGCTCTCAACGATACTGCCGGTAAAGCGGATGACCCCCTGTGCCACGGGAGCAGCGGCGAAACAACTGCTCGACAGTCCCAAAAGCAAACCGAAAGCGGTTGAAGCGAACGTTGCGTTCATACTGACTCTCCTTTGTTTAAGGACTATGTCGTCAGTCTAGGTACCGGCTTTAGCTTTTAAGGTTTGTCTGATGGACTAATTTGGAATGCCAACAAAAAAGTCTAAGCATCTGGTTATCAAAAGAACCTTGAGGGTTCGCTTCAGTCGCTCATTACGTGCACATACAAGGTTTGAAATCAGACCTTTATTGACCGGCAAAGAACTACACGACGATAGTGGCATCTAGCCACTATTCGTGCTTATAGTCGATCATTAATTGAATCAATGATGCGCAAAAGCGACCGAGCATTGCGCTCGGCCGCAGGTCTGGACAACCACCGCGAGGATCGTCGCCCGTAACTATCAGGCGCTCTTACGGAACACGAAGACCAGGCCGACAATGATCAGGCCCATGCCCATCAGGCTCAGCCAGGCCAGACGATTGCCGAAAAAGATAAAGTCCATCAATGCGGTCACCGCCGGCACCAGATAGAACAGGCTGGTGACATTCACCAGGTTGCCCTGAGCGATCAAGCGGTACAGCAGCAGTGTGGCCAGTACCGACACCACCAACCCCATCCACAGCAGCGCAATCACGAAGCTGGCGCTGTACTCGAAGTGAAACGGCTGGAACGGCACGAACAGCGCACACAGCAACAGGCCCGCCAGGTACTGCACCGGCAGGGTGCCCAAGGGGTTGTCGGTGATGCGCTTCTGCATGATCGAACCGGCCGTCATGCTGACCAGGGCCAGCAGGCCACAGAGCATGCCGGAGACGGATATCCCTGCCAGACCGATGCCCTGGTAGACCACCATGATCAGCCCGATGAGCCCCAGGCTGAGGCCGAACAGGCGGCTCCAGGAACGCTGGCGCTCCATCAGCACCACGGTGAGGATCGGCTGCACCCCCATGATGGTGGCCATGACGCCTGGGGTGACCTTCAGGTCCAGGGCCAGGATGTAGAAGATCTGGTAGGCCCCCAGCAGCACCAGGCCGGTGGCCATGGCAAAGCCCACGGCCCGGCGCCCCTGGGGCAACCTGAGCTTGAGCAGGGGCAGCAGCAGCACCAGGCCCATCAGCGCGATGATGAAACGCAGCAGCAGGAAGGCAAAGGGCGAAGCCTGGGTCAGGCCCCATTTGGAGAAGATCGCGCCACTGCTCCAGAGCAGGACGAACAGGCTCGTGGAAGCCGCCGCAAGTGCGGACTTTTTGGAAATGAGCAACATGAAAACCACCTGTAATCAGGCAAGAAGCCAATTCAGCCAAGGCTGAAGTTCAGTAGTGTTTGGTTCAGGCGGGCACAGGGAACAGCAGCGATTGCTGATCAGCCCGAAAAGCCAACGCCCGGCGGTGATACGACTGCGTACACCGGCGTGCTACTGACAGGTGGGGGGTACTGACCGATCTGCACAGGCTGCTGATTCCCGCACGGCACGACGCCAGCGTTGACCGCTGAAACCACTACCGCGTTGAGAGGGGAAAAGGCCATGAGCTGATCTTTCTTGAAGGGAAAAAACCATGAGTCGGTTGACTCATCGGGCGCCGAATGTAACCGGCGCCCGATATTCATTGCAAGACTTATCCGAACAACCACTTCCACAAGACCATCAGCACCACCACCGCCAGAACCGGGCGCAGGATGCGGTAGAGCTTGGGATTGCGGCGCTTCCACTGCTTGACCACACCGCTGAAGCTGTCGCTGAAACGTTTGCTCCAGGCATAGGCCTGGTTGATCCCGCCAACGCGCTCGTCATCGAGGTTCTGCGGCGCGGTCGCACGCCCCAACTGGGCGCTGACCCAGCGGTTGATGCGCGTCATCAGCGGGCTGCTCAGCGGACGCTCGATGTCGCAGAACAGGATCACCCGGGTGGTTTCGGTTTCGTTCTTCACCCAGTGCACATAGGTCTCGTCGAACATCACGTCTTCACCGTCGCGCCAGGCGTACTCCTGGCCATCGACGAAGATCCGGCAAGCGTCGGAGTTGGGAGTCGACAAACCCAGGTGATAACGCAGCGAGCCGGCAAAGGGATCGCGGTGCGGGTTCAGGTGGCTGCCACCGGGCAGCAGGGCGAACATCGCCCCCTTGACGTTGGGAATGGCGCTCACCAGCTCGACGGTCTTGGGGCACAGCGCGGCCGCCGACGGCAGGGGCTTGTCGTACCACTTGAGGTAGAAACGCTTCCAGCCCTTCTTGAAGAAGGAACCGAAGCCGGCATCGTTGTTCTTCTCCGCCGCGCGGATATATCCCTCGTCGAACAGATGCATGGCCTCTTCGCGGATCACTTCCCAGTTGTCCCGCAGCACGTCCAGCTCGGGGAACTTGCTACGGTCCAGGTAAGGTTTGGAGGGCACTCCGGAAAACAGATACATCAGCGCGTTGTAGGGGGCAAACAACGCCGAATGGTTGACGAACTGGCGCAGTACCGGCAGACGCGCTTTGCCGCGCAGATGCACGTAAAGGATGCTGCCGACGAACAGCGACAACACCGCGAACTTGGCGGCAAAGGAAAAGCTCATGCAACGACTCCTTGGAAATAGGCACCTGTGCAGGCTGTGTGAAAACGTTGCGAGTGAAGGCAAGACAAGGCAAAAACAGGCGAGGAAGCGGAGTTTAGGGGCCTAAATGAGCATTCCGAGCCTGTTTTTAACGCAGTATTGCCAAACGCAGTAGTTTTCACACAGCCTGTGTGGGGGAGTGTTCACCCAACCTGGCAGCCGGCAATGATAAACACTCCTGGACCCTGGAAAAACCCGCACGACTCAACATTCAGTGTTAACGGACGTGCAACAAAGGCGCTTAAGTAGCATAAGCGGCCAGGCTCTTGCCTGATGTAGGTCAGCATTCACCGGCGAGCCGGCGCCTGTCGGCGAATGCCCGGGGTGCGTTACTGCTGGTTTTCCTGCTCGGTGAACAGATCGCTGAATAGCATGCTCGACAGATAGCGCTCGCCGGAGTCCGGCAGGATCACCACGATGGTCTTGCCCTGCATTTCCGGGGTCTGGGCCAGGCGCACCGCCACCGCCATTGCCGCGCCGCAGGAAATCCCGCAGAGAATCCCCTCTTCCTGCATCAACCGCAGGGCCATGGCCTTGGATTCCTCGTCGGTCACCAGCTCGACCCGGTCGACCATTTCCAGATCCAGGTTCTTGGGCACGAAACCGGCGCCGATGCCCTGGATCTTGTGGGGGCTGGGCTTGATTTCTTCACCGGCCAGTTTCTGACTGATGACCGGCGACGTGGCAGGTTCCACCGCCACCGAGAGGATCGGCTTGCCCTGGGTCTTCTTGATATAGCGCGACACACCGCTGATGGTGCCACCCGTGCCGACCCCAGCCACCAGCACGTCCACGGCGCCGTCGGTGTCGTTCCAGATTTCCGGACCGGTGGTTTTCTCGTGGATCGCCGGGTTGGCCGGGTTATCGAACTGCTGCGGCATGAAGTACTTGGACGGATCGCTGGCGAGAATTTCCGCCGCCTTTTCAATCGCGCCCTTCATGCCCTTGGCCGGCTCGGTCAGCACCAGCTCCGCCCCCAGGGCCTTGAGCACCTTGCGCCGCTCGATGCTCATGGACGCGGGCATGGTCAGCATCAACTTGTAACCACGGGCAGCGGCGACGAACGCCAGGCCAATCCCGGTGTTGCCCGAAGTGGGCTCGACGATGGTCATGCCCGGCTTGAGCTTGCCGCGACTTTCCGCGTCCCAGATCATGTTGGCGCCGATCCGGCATTTCACCGAATAGCCCGGGTTACGCCCTTCGATCTTGGCCAGGATGGTCACGCCGCGAGGGGCGATACGGTTGATCTGCACCAAGGGCGTATTGCCGATGGAATGGGCATTGTCAGCAAAAATTCGGCTCATGGCTGGGTCCTTATGCAGCAGTGAAGAAGTCCTCAAGGGTATGCCTGGTGCCTTTGAGCGTCCAGTCGCGCCGAACGACTGCGACCCCAGGCAGTCAATGCCTCTATACGGCTGGAGACTGCTGATCATGAAACGTCGTTACCGTTGGCCCCTATGGACCCTGGCCGGCCTGCTGGTCCTGCTGCTGGCCCTGCACTTCACCCTGCCCTATCTGGTGCGCGACTACTTGAATGACAAACTGGCAGACATGGGCGACTACCGTGGCCAGATCAGCGATATCGACCTGGCCCTGTGGCGCGGCGCCTACCGCATCAACGGGCTGGAGATCGTCAAGGTCAGCGGCAAGGTGCCGGTGCCCTTCGTCAAGGCGCCGCAGATCGACCTGGCAGTGAGCTGGCATTCACTGTGGTACGACCATGCCGTGGTGGCCAAGGTGCAGTTCGTCCAGCCGGAGCTGAACTTCGTCGATGGCGGCGCCGACAAGCAAGCGTCGCAGACCGGCGAAGGCACCGACTGGCGGGCGCAACTGGGCAAGCTGTTGCCCATCACCCTCGACGAGCTGCGGATCAGCGACGGCAAGATCCACTTTCGCAACTTCAGCTCCACGCCCCCGGTGAACATCGGCGCCACCCAGGTCAATGCCAGCGTCTACAACCTGACCAACGTGGTGGATACCCAGGGCAAACGCGATGCACGCTTCGACGGCAAGGCCTTGCTGCAAGGCCAGGCCCCCATGGAAAGCACCGCCACCTTCGACCCCCTGAGCAATTTCGAGGACTTCGAATTCCGTCTGCGGGCCCGGGATATCGAACTCAAGCGTTTCAACGACTTCGCCTCGGCCTACGGCAAGTTCGACTTCAATGCCGGACACGGCGACGTGGTGATCGAAGCCCAGGCCGAGAAGGGCCAACTGCATGGCTATATCAAGCCGCTGCTGCGGGACGTGGAAGTCTTCAACTGGCAGCAGGACGTGGAGAACCGCAACAAAGGAATATTCCGCTCGGTATGGGAAGCCTTGGTGGGGGCCGGGGAAAACCTGCTGAAGAACCAGCACAAGAACCAGTTCGCCACCCGGGTCGAACTCAGCGGCAGTGTGCACCAGCAAGATATCAGCGCATTCCAGGCGTTTTTGCAGATTTTGCGCAATGGATTCATCCAGGCTTTCAATGCCCGTTACGAACAACCCAAGCCCTCGACTGACTGAGTCACCCCGTGACGCTCCATTCAGAGACTGAATGGGGCGTCCACGTTCACAGTCGACCGGGCACCGCGTTATAGTCGCGCCATCACTCTCCATTCAATCGATCTGCCCCGGGCAGCTCGCCGTTACCGTTCGAGGAATTGCAGATGAAGTTCGAAGGCACCAGCGCATACGTCGCCACCGATGACCTGAAGCTGGCAGTCAACGCCGCCATCACCCTGGAGCGTCCGCTGCTGGTCAAGGGCGAACCCGGCACCGGCAAGACCATGCTCGCCGAGCAACTGGCCGAATCCTTTGGCGCCAAGCTGATCACCTGGCACATCAAGTCCACCACCAAGGCCCACCAGGGTCTGTATGAGTACGACGCGGTCAGCCGCCTGCGCGACTCCCAGCTGGGTGTGGACAAGGTCCACGACATCCGCAACTACCTGAAGAAGGGCAAGCTCTGGGAAGCCTTCGAATCCGAGGAGCGGGTGATCCTCTTGATCGACGAGATCGACAAGGCCGACATCGAGTTCCCCAACGACCTGCTGCAAGAGCTCGACAAGATGGAGTTCTACGTCTATGAAATCGACGAGACCATCAAGGCCAAGCAGCGGCCGATCATCATCATTACCTCCAACAACGAGAAGGAACTGCCGGACGCCTTCCTGCGTCGCTGCTTCTTCCACTACATCGCCTTCCCCGACCGCACCACCCTGCAAAAGATCGTCGACGTGCACTACCCGGACATCAAGAAAGACCTGGTCAGCGAAGCCCTGGACGTATTCTTCGATGTGCGCAAGGTGCCGGGCCTGAAGAAGAAGCCCTCGACCTCGGAACTGGTGGACTGGCTCAAGCTGTTGATGGCCGACAACATCGGCGAGGCGGTGCTGCGCGAGCGCGATCCGACCAAGGCCATCCCGCCCCTGGCCGGCGCCCTGGTGAAGAACGAGCAGGACGTGCAGTTGCTGGAACGCCTGGCCTTCATGAGCCGTCGCGGTAGTCGTTAGGCTCTGCCCAGAAGCTGCCTGCGCGTCGATCATGCTGCGTTAGAAATCGGTTCGGAATGCTCATTTAGCTCGCTAAACTCCGCCTCCTCACCTGTTTCTGCCTTGTCTGATCGCCGCTTGGCGAGCTTCTGAACAGACCCCTAGATCATTAGAGAGCGATAGTCATGCTGCTCAACCTGTTCAATGAAATGCGCGCGGCCAAGGTACCGGTGTCGGTACGCGAGCTGCTGGACCTGATCAACGCGCTCAAGCAGCGCGTGACCTTCGCCGACATGGACGAGTTCTACTACCTCGCCCGGGCGATCCTGGTGAAGGACGAACGGCATTTCGACAAGTTCGACCGAGCCTTCGGCGCCTACTTCAACGGCCTGGAAAAGCTCGATGACCACCTGCAGGCGCTGATCCCCGAGGATTGGCTGCGCAAGGAATTCGAGCGTTCCCTGAGCGATGAGGAACGGGCGCAGATCCAGTCCCTGGGCGGCCTGGACAAACTCATCGAAGAGTTCAAGAAGCGCCTGGAAGAACAGAAGGAACGCCACGCCGGCGGCAACAAGTGGATCGGCACCGGCGGCACCAGCCCCTTCGGCTCCGGCGGTTTCAACCCGGAAGGCATCCGCGTCGGCGACGCCGGCAAGCGCCAGGGCAAGGCGGTGAAAGTCTGGGACCAGCGCGAATACAAGAACCTCGACGACTCGGTGGAACTGGGCACCCGCAACATCAAGGTGGCCCTGCGCCGGCTGCGCAAGTTCGCGCGCCAGGGTGCGGCGGAGGAGCTGGACATCGACGGCACCATCGACCACACCGCCCGTGATGCCGGACTGCTGAACATCCAGATGCGCCCGGAGCGACGCAACAGCATCAAGCTGCTGTTGCTGTTCGATATCGGCGGCTCCATGGATGCCCACGTGAAGATCTGCGAGGAACTGTTCTCGGCCTGCAAGACCGAGTTCAAGCACCTGGAGTACTACTACTTCCACAACTTCATCTATGAATCGGTGTGGAAGAACAACCTGCGCCGCGGCTCGGAACGCACCTCGACCCAGGACCTGCTGCACAAGTACGGCGCCGACTACAAAGTGATCTTCGTCGGTGACGCCGCCATGGCGCCCTATGAAATCACCCAGGCCGGCGGCAGCGTCGAGCACTGGAACGAGGAAGCCGGCTATGTGTGGATGCAGCGCTTCATGGAAAAGTACAAGAAGCTCATCTGGATCAATCCCTACCCGAAAGACACCTGGGGCTACACCGCTTCGACCAACATCGTTCGCGAGTTGATCGAAGACCAGATGTACCCGCTGACCTTGCGTGGTCTGGAAGAAGGCATGCGTTTCCTGTCCAAGTAAGCGGCGCGGGACCGTCAAGCAAGGCCTTGCGGGCCTTTTCGCAGCCTCGCCATGGCTCGACAGCGGCTACAGAGCCCCCTGTAGCCGCTGCCGCAGGCTGCGAACGGTGGCGAAGCGGCCGCCTTCAGCCATTACCCAAACCTGCGCAAGAATGCCACCTGCTGCCGATGCGCCGTTTCCTGCACCACCGGCGTCAATCGCACCTCGCTGCCCGGCAAACACTGCGCCAACCGCGCCAGCGACAAGGGGGTCAACGCCCCCAATCGCGGATAGCCGCCAATGGTCTGCCGATCATTGAGCAGGATGATCGGCTGGCCGTCCGGCGGCACCTGGATCGCCCCTAGGGGAATGCCCTCGGAAATCATCGGCCGGCCCTGATACTGCAAGGTCGGCCCCAGCAAGCGCGCGCCCATGCGATCGGCACGGCTGTCCAGGGTCCAGGTGCTGTTGAAGGCGTCGAACAGGCTCAAACCGCTGAACTGGCCGATCTGCGCGCCCAGAATCACCTCCAGGGGGGCTGCGCATTGCCAATCCGGCAACTGCGCGGCCGACAGGCTCCTGAGCGCACCGCCAGTCCCCGAGTAACTCAAGGCCCCGCCCTCGCTCAGGGCCCGGCCATAACCATCCGGACCGCCCAAGGCTTCGCGCAACACACTGGCGCAACTGCCCAGCACCTTGGGCGCGTCAAATCCGCCAGGGGCTGCCAGGTAGGCCCGGGCGCCGAAGAAAGGTTGAGTAAAACGCAGGCGCTGGCCCTTTTGCAGGATGAAACTGCGTCCCGGGCTCAAAGGCCGCTCATCGACATATGCCCCCAGATCGGCCCCGGCCAGGGCCAGCAGGCAATAATCCTCGGCCAACAGGGTGAAACCGCCCAGAGTGATTTCCAGCACCGGCGCATCCAGGGCATTGCCCAGTAGCCAGTTGGCCCAGGACATCGACACCCAATCCAGCGCCCCACCCTGGGTCACGCCCAAATGGCGCACACCAAAACGCCCGGCATCCTGCAGCAGGCACAGCGGGGTGCTGGCCTCGATCATCAAGCGGCTCATGCCGGCACCTCCAGCGGCGTGTCATCGCCCCCCAGGCGCAGGAACTCCGCCCGCTCCACGGCAGCAAAGCGCACGCGGTCCCCCGGCTGCATCAGGCTGTAGCCTTCGCGCTCGCGATCGAACAGGCGGCTCGGGGTACGGCCGATCAGGTTCCAGCCTCCCGGCGATACCACCGGGTAAGCGGCGGTCTGGCGTTCGGCGATCCCCACACTGCCTGCCGCCACCCGCTTGCGCGGGGTGTTCAGCCGCGGCGCCGCCAGCGCCTCTTCCACCAATCCCATGAAGGCAAATCCGGGCGCGAACCCCAGGGCGAACACTTGATATTCACGCTGGCTGTGACGCTCGATCACCTCAGGCACCGACAGCCCGCTGCGCCGGGACAACAGCGCCAGTTCCGGCCCGACACTGAGGTCGTACCACACCGGCAGCACATGCTCGCGCCCGGCCTGAGTGGTACTGGGCGCCAGATCGGTCAAGGCGACCGCGATCCGCTGCCGAGCCTCGGACGGACTCAGGGCCAGCAGGTCGTAATGCACCATCAACGTGGTATAGGACGGCACCAGGTCGATCAGAGACTCGCCAAAAGCCCGCCGCAGCCCTTGGGCGGCGGCCAGCATCCAGGGCATGTTGTCCTCGGCGATCACTTCGAACAGGCGCACCATCAGGCAGTCGATGGCGACGACTTCAACCTGTGGCTTCATAGGCCGGACTGCTGGTTCAAGGCCGCGCGAATGCGCTGCACGGCCGCCACCGAACTGGCGTTGTCGCCATGCACGCACAGAG
Source organism: Pseudomonas protegens (assembly GCF_003363755.1). Lineage (GTDB taxonomy): Bacteria > Pseudomonadota > Gammaproteobacteria > Pseudomonadales > Pseudomonadaceae > Aquipseudomonas > Aquipseudomonas danubii. The sequence continues at coordinate 5,186,881 of NZ_CP031396.1, read as the reverse complement.
TGTTGGCGTGCAACTGCAAGGCGCTGCCGTCGCTGGCGGTCAAAGGCTCGCCACGGGCAATGGTCAGGGCCTGTTCGATGATGGTCGCCGAATCATGGTGCACTGCCCCTGGCAGCTGTCGCGAAACAAGGTGCCCGGCATTGTCGTAGGCACGGTCGGCAAAGGCCTCGAACCACAGGGTCACGCCATATTCGTCGCCCAGGGCCTGTGCGGCGCTGTTATCGCGGGTGGCCATGAGCATCAGCGGCAACTGTGGATCGTACGCTGCCACCGCCGCGATCACCGCGCGCAATTGCGCAGGCTTGGCCATCATGTCGTTGTACATCGCGCCGTGGGGTTTGACGTACTCGACCCGCCCGCCCTGGGCTCGGCAGATGCCATCCAGTGCACCGATCTGATAATGCAGCAGATCCTGGATCTCCTCGGGCGAATAGCTCATGGAGCGGCGGCCGAAACCGGCCAGATCCTGATAGGCCGGGTGCGCACCGATGCGCACGCCGTTGGCCAGGGCCAGGGCCACGGTCTTGCGCATGATGCCCGGGTCGCCGGCATGGAAGCCGCAGGCAATGTTGGCGCAGTCGATAAAGGGCATCACCTCGGCATCCAGGCCCAGGGTCCAGTTGCCAAAGCTCTCGCCGATGTCGCAATTCAATAACAGGCGGCTCATGGTCAGTGCTCCTGTGGTTCTTGTTGTGGGTCAGCTGCAGGGCTGTCGCGCAATGCCCGCGCAGATTATCAGTTAGCGCGCCTCAAGTTCCTTGCCGCGGGTTTCCGGCAGGCTCAGGGCCGCGAGCACCACCACGCCGTAGGACACCGCGGCAAAGCTGCCGATGGCCACGCTCAGGGGTACATGCTGGCTCAGCAGGCCGATCAGCAGCGGGAACAGCGCCGCCAGCGCCCGGCCGCTGTTGTAGCAGAACCCCTGGCCGGAACCGCGGATACGGGTGGGGAACAGCTCAGTGAGGAACGCCCCCATGCCGCTGAAAATGCCTGAAGCGAAGAAGCCCAGGGGAAAGCCCAGCCAGAGCATCACGGCATTGCTCACCGGCATTTGCGTATAGAGCAGGACAATGGTGAAAGAGCCGGCGGCGAACAGCACGAAGTTCTTCTTGCGGCCGAGAATATCCGTCAGGTAGGCGCTGATCACATAGCCCACGTAGGAGCCGGCGATCACCATGGCCAGGTAGCCGCCGGTACTGAGCACGCTCAAGCCGCGCTCGGTCTTCAGATAGGTCGGCAGCCAGAAGGTGATGGCGTAGTAACCACCCTGGGCCCCTGCCGCCAGCAAGGAGGCGCGCAGGGTGGTGCTGAGAATCCCCGGGGCGAAGATCTCGTAGAACCGCGCCGGGTTGCTTGGCGCTTCACGCGCCTTGGTTGCCCGGTAGACCTCGGGGTCCTTGACCAGGCGACGAACGAAGATCACGAAAATCGCCGGCAGGATGCCCAGCAGAAACAGCCCGCGCCAGGCGTCCTCCGGCGGCAGCAAGGAGAACAGCAGCGCATACAGCAGCGCCGTCAGCCCCCAGCCCAGGGCCCAGCCGGACTGCACCATGCCCACCGCCTTGCCGCGATTCTTGGCGCGGATCACCTCACCGATCAGCACCGCCCCGGCGGTCCACTCGCCGCCGAATCCAAACCCCATCAAGGTGCGGGCGATCAGCAACTGTTCGTAGTTCTGCGCAAGACCGCAGAGAAAGGTGAAGACGGCAAACCACAGCACCGTGAGTTGCAGGGTGCGTACCCGGCCGATGCGGTCGGAAAGAATCCCGGCGATCCAGCCTCCCAGGGCGGAGGCCAGCAAGGTACTGGTATGGATCAGGCCGGCTTCGGCGGAAGTGATGCCCCACAGCGCGATCAAGGTCGGGATCACGAAGCTGAGCATCTGGGTGTCCATGCCATCCAGGCCGTAACCTATCTTGCAGCTCCAGAATGTCCGGCGTTCCTGCTGGTTGATGTCCCGGTACCAGTCAAACGGGCCGGCGCGGCGCGGAGCCTTGGCGGCCAATGTTTCGGGCGCACTCATGGCGATCTCCAGGGTAGTGTTGTTGGTATTGTTCTGGGCCCCGACGACGCATATCGTGGGTCGGGCCATTCTTCGGTTCAGGCACAACCTGCGTCCAACTAATAAAAACCGCCCCAAGGCATAAGAAAAGTTGATCCCATGAATCTCAAGTTTCTCGAAACCTTCGTCTGGGTGGCGCGGCTCAAGAGCTTCAGCCTGACCGCGGAAAAACTCTTCACCACCCAGGCGGCCATCTCCAGCCGTATCGCGGTGCTGGAAGGCGAACTGGGGGTGAAGCTGTTCCTGCGGGACTCGCGGGGCGTCAGCCTGACCCCGCAAGGGCTCAAGGTGCTGGAGCACGCCGAGCAGATGCTCGACACCCTGCAGGTGCTGAAACAGTCCATCGAGGCGCCGTCGAGCAAGGTCGGGCGGATTCGCATCGGGGTCATGGATACGGTGATCCACACCTGGCTCAGCCCCCTGGTGGCGGAAATGATGGATCACTACCCGCAAGTGGAAATCGAACTGGTGGCCGACACCTCGCTGAATCTCTGCGACCAGCTGCAAAAAGGCTTTCTCGACCTGGTGCTGCAGACCGACTTGCTGCGCCAGGAAAGCATCCGCAGCCGGGAGCTGGCCAGCCACCCGGTGGGCTGGATTGCCGCCAGCAACTCGATCTACAACCGCGACTACGCCAATCTCGCCGAGCTGGCCCGGGAGCGGATCATCACCTATTCGAAGAACTCCCTGCCCCACCAGCAGGTACTGAGCCTGATGCAGGCCAACGGGGTGCCGGCGCCACGGCTCAATTGCGTCAACTCGGTGTCGGCCATCACCCGCCTGCTCAGGGACGGCTTCGGGATTGGCGCCCTGCCGCCGGTGCTGGTCCGCGAAGAGCTGGCCCGTGGCGAACTGACCTTGCTGGCCATCGACCAGCGCCCGCCCAACCTGCAGGTGGTGGTGTCGTGGCGCGTGGGCGTGGAGCTGGTGGAGGATATCGTGGAGCTGTGCCAGCGCGTGGTGCAGCGCTATGGGCAGAAGGTCGGCGAGGATCAGCTGGTACTGATCGCCCCCCAGTAAACATCGCCATCACCCCCCCTCGTAGGAGCTGGCTTGCCAGCGAGAAGGCGATCTGTAGCCAGACGCAGGCTTACAGGCCCCTTCGCTGGCAAGCGGGCTCCTACAGATGTGGAGTGAAGGCACCTACTGGCAGTCAGAGGCCCTTGAGGTCACGTTCTTCGATGGGACGGCTCTGGCGCAAACGCCGCCCGCCCAGGACCACCCAGTCGATCAGGCGGTACAGGCACTCCAGTCCAAAGGACAGCAGCATGGCGCCGCTCATGCCCCAGATCATCGCTTCCGGGGTCAGCAGGATCTGGTAGCTGTAGCCGTCCCAGGTTTCCTTGCGGATATCCGGGTCGGCTGCCAGGGCCACTTGCAACAGGCGGATGTACCACGGGCCCTGCATCGCCTGGTATTGCTTGTCCAGGGCCAGCTGACGATGGAGCAAACCGCTCAAGCTTTCGGCATCGCTGCGAAACACCGGGTCTTCGCTGGCCCGGTAATGGGCCACCAGCGCATTCAGATCGCCCTTGAAGAACTGCTGCGCGGTGCCCTGGAAGCCCCGCAGGCTGTTCTGCGACTCAATCAAGTGGGCTTCCACGCGCTTGGCGTAGTCGCTGATGAAACCCGGCACTTGCACACCGATCAACAGGCCGGCGGCGAACAACACCAGCCGCAGATAACTGAGCAACATAGAGATGTCCTTATTCGGTCTGGCCGTGGCTGACGCATTCACCGCGCCGCCACAGGCTCCATTGGCCCGGCTGATAGCGGGTCCAGGTTTCGTTTTCGGTCAGAGGTTCGGTGGCGATCACCGTCACAACGTCGTTGGGGGTGGTTTCCGCCTGGAAGTCGACAATCACATCGACATCCTTGAGCCGGGCCGGGCCGAACGGCGCGCGCCGGGTGATCTGCGCCAGCTTGGTGGAGCAGAAGCAGAACAGCCAGTCACCGTCGCTGAGCAAGCCGTTGAACACGCCCTTGCTGCGGTATTCGCTACAGGCCTGGATCAGGGTCGGCAGCAGTTGCTCGACCTCCACCGGTTCGGGAAAGGCTTCGCGCACCCGGTTGAGCAAGTCACAGAAGGCCGCCTCGCTGTCGGTATCGCCCACCGGACGATAGAAGCTGGTCTGGGGCTGGAAGTCCGCCAACTGGCCGTTATGGGCGAAGCACCAGTTGCGGCCCCAGAGTTCACGGACAAAGGGATGGGTGTTGGCCAGGCAGACCTTGCCGACGTTGGCCTGGCGGATGTGGCCGATGACCACTTCGCTCTTGATCGGGTAGCGCTGCACCAGGTTGGCCACTTCCGACTCGCTGCTGGCCGCCGGATCCTGGAACAGCCGCAGGCCGCGGCCCTCGTAGAAGGCGATGCCCCAACCGTCGCGATGGGGGCCGGTGCGGCCGCCGCGCTGCATCAGCCCGGTAAAGCTGAAGACGATATCGGTCGGTACATTGGCGCTCATGCCCAATAACTCACACATGCTCGGACTCTCGCTGCAATGCCGGGGCCAGGTTACAGACGCGGCTCGACCCGCGTGTTCAGGGGGGTGCCCGCAGCTGGCGGACGACCATAACGGTCATTGCCGGCGCCACCAAAGGGCTGGTCATCCTCGACTTCGGCAGCCTTGGCCGCGGCTTGCGCCGCTTCATTGCGCTGGCGGCGTTCATTGGCGGCACGCTCGATGGGCCAGCGGATCAGCACGAACAGCAGGTACACGCCAAAGGCGATCATGCCGTACATGAACAGATCGGACACCGCGCGCCAGGCGTTGTTGCCGACCTTGAAGGCCATATCCAGGGCAGTGATAGCCACCGCCGGGGCAAATTTTTCCTTGACCGGGTCGATGATGGTGGGACTGAACAGCAGCACCGCCACCAGTACTCGCAGCGGCTCGCGCAGCCAGCGCCACATCCAGCGGGTCAGGCGCATCCACACCAGCAGGCAGCCCAAGGCGGCAAAGGCGTAAAGGCCCCAGGCGATCAGATAGTCGTTCTCGGTCATGGTGTCCATGGCAAGGCAGGCAAAGAGGCGCTTATGATAACGACTTTTCCCGTGTCAGGCTGCACCGCCGTCTGCCAAGCCCTCATTTGTCTTCGTTCGAGAGCCACCCATGCCCCTACCCGCCAACGACAGCAGCGCCCCGATTGCCCACAAGGCCGAAGGCGCTGACCCGTATGCCTGGCTGCAGGAACGCGACACCGACGCGGTGCTCGACTACCTGAACGCTGAAAACAGCTACCAGGAAGCCCGGCTGGCCCACCAGGCGCCCCTGCGCGAGACACTGTTCCAGGAGATCAAGGGCCGGATCCTCGAGACCGACCTGTCCCTGCCCTCGCCCTGGGGCCCGTACCTGTATTACACCCGCACCACCGCCGGTGACGAATACGCCCGGCACTACCGCTGCCCGCGCCCGGCGGACGACAGCCTGACGGTGGACGAAAGCCGCGAACAGCTGCTGCTGGACCCCAATGCCCTGGCCAACGGAGGCTTCTTCTCCCTCGGTGCCTTCAGCATCAGCCCCGACCACCAGCGCCTGGCCTACAGCCTCGACACCACCGGCGAGGAAATCTACACCCTGTTCATCAAGGAGCTGTCCAACGGCAAGGTCAGCGAGCTGTCCTTCGACAACTGCGACGGCAGCATGACCTGGGCCAACGACAGCCTGACCCTGTTCTTCGGCGAGCTGGACGACACTCACCGCCCGCACAAACTGTTCCGCTACCGCCTGGACGGCACAGCCGCCGAGGAAGTGTTCCACGAGCCGGACGGACGCTTCTTCCTGCACTGCTACCGCTCAAGCTCCGAGCGCCAATTGCTGCTGTCCCTGGGCAGCAAGACCACCGGCGAAACCTGGGCCCTGGATGCCGCGCAGCCGCAGTTGCCGTTCACCTGCCTGGCGCCACGGGTCGAAGGCCATGAATACGATGTCGATCACGGTCAACTCGACGGCCAGTGGACCTGGTTCATCCGCAGCAACCGTGAGGGCATCAACTTCGCCCTCTACCAGGCTGCGGACGAAGGCGTTATCCCCGAGGAAAGCGACTGGCAACTGCTGGTCCCGCACAACCCCGAGGTGATGCTCGACGGCGTGACCCTCAATGCCGGCGCCATGACCCTGAGCCTGCGCGAAGGCGGCCTGCCAATCATCGAAGTGCATCCCCAGGACCTGCCCGTGTATCGCGTGCAACTGCCGGACGCGGCCTACAGCCTGCACGTGCACAACAGCCTGGAGTTTTCCAGCGATCGCATCCGCCTGCGCTACGAGGCGCTGAATCGCCCGGCCCAGGTACGCCAGCTGCAACTGGCCGACGGTCAACAGCAGGTGCTCAAGGAAACCCCGGTGCTGGGCCCCTTCGACGCCGATGCCTACGTCAGCCAGCGCCTCTGGGCCACCGCGGCCGACGGTACCCAGGTGCCCATCAGCCTGGTGGTCAAGCGCGAGTGCCTGGGCCAACCGACACCGCTGTACCTGTATGGCTACGGCGCCTATGGCGAGAGCCTCGATCCCTGGTTCTCCCATGCCCGCCTGAGCCTGCTCGATCGCGGCGTGGCCTTTGCCATCGCCCATGTGCGCGGCGGTGGCGAGCTGGGGGAAGCCTGGTATCGCGCCGGCAAGCAGGAACACAAACAGAACACCTTCAGCGACTTCATCGCCTGCGCCGAGCACCTGATCGCCCAGGGCCTGACCAGCGCCCAGCAACTGGCCATCAGCGGTGGCAGTGCCGGCGGCCTGTTGATCGGCGCCGTGCTCAACCAGCGACCCGAACTGTTCCGGGCGGCCATCGCCGAAGTACCCTTCGTCGACGTGCTCAACACCATGCTCGACCCGGAACTGCCACTGACCGTCACCGAGTATGACGAATGGGGCAATCCCGAGGAGCCTGAGGTCTATGAGCGGATCAAGGCCTACGCCCCCTACGAGAATGTCCGGGCCCAGGCCTACCCGGCGACCCTGGTGATCGCCGGCTACAACGACAGTCGCGTGCAGTACTGGGAAGCCGCCAAATGGGTGGCCAAACTGCGCGCAACCAAGACCGACGACAACCTGCTGCTGCTCAAGACCGAACTGGGCGCCGGTCATGGCGGCATGAGCGGCCGTTACCAGGGATTACGTGACGTAGCCCTCGAATATGCCTTTATCCTGAACATTCTGGGCCTGGACTGAGGAACTCTCGGCGGCGCTCCTGTCTTAACCCTGGACCGCCGCCGGCAACCGCCGGACCGGGCCTGCGCCCGTGCAACAGACACAAGAAAAAGACCCTGATCCCATGTCTGAACCCACCTTACTGAACAACGAGATCCGCGACTGGCTGATGGACTGCGGCCTGTTCGACCAACTGCAGCCCGCCGACTTCAACGCGGCGGCCGGCTATTTCAGCATCAGCAGCATCGCCGAAGGCGAAGCGATCTTTCGTGAAGGCGATGCCGGCAGTTTCATGTGCATCATCCACAGCGGCCAGGTGGCCGTGCAAAAGAGCACCCTGGACGGCCAGCCGCTGACCATCGCCACCCTGCGCAGCGGCCGGGCCTTTGGCGAAATGGCGGTGCTCGATGGCGAGCGACGCTCGGCCACCTGCGTGGCGGCCAGTGATTGCCAGTTGCTCAACCTGGGCAAGGACTCCCTGGAGAAGATGCTCAACGATGCGCCGAAGATCGCCGCCAAGATCATCCGCGCCCTGGCTATTTCCCTGTCCAAGCGCCTGCGCATGGCCGACGGCCAGTTGCTCGCACAGCAGATCTAGGCTCCTTGCACCTTGGCCTTGTTGTCGTTCTGCTCCAGCCCCGGCAGGGTCTGATCCTTGGGCGGCTTGGGCATGTCGATGGGCGGCAGCAAGGGCGCACTGCCACTGCTGCCGGTTTTCGGCGTGCTGGGTGGGGTCACTTGCGGATAAGGCGTGGGGGTGGCCGTGCCCGGGGTGCCGAGGGTCGGCGTCGGGGTCACCACCGGGGCGCTTTGCGGCTCGTCGGCCAGGGCCGGGCCAGCACTGAGCGCCAGGGCGGCGGTCAGGGCGAGCGCCGCTTGGGCAATCACCGTTAGAATAGTGCGCTTCATCAATGGCTCCATTGCTATTGTCTGGCGTCAGGCTACTCCCAACCGGGAGCTTTTGCCTTCCTCAATGAGATCTCCATGAAACGTTTCGTACTGCTGGACACCACTGCGATTCCCGACAACGGCGGTGCCTTGTGCCTGTTCGAATACGGTGAGGATTTCGTCATCAAGATCCAGGGCGGCGACGGCGGCCAACTGATGAACACCCGCATGCACGGCTCCGAGGACGCCCTGGCGCAGATTCCCTGCAGCAAGGTCGCCGGGCGCCCGAACTCGCGGGTGCTGATCGGCGGCCTGGGCATGGGCTTCACCCTGGCCGCGGCCCTCAAGCACCTGGGCCAGAGCGCCGAGGTGGTGGTCGCCGAACTGGTGCCCGGGGTAGTGGAGTGGAACCGCGGCCCGCTCGGGGAAAAGTCCGGCCGGCCGCTGCTGGACCCGCGCACGGTGATCCGCCTGGAAGACGTGGCCAAGGTCCTGCAGGCCGAGCCCCAGGGCTTCGACGCGATCATGCTCGACGTCGACAACGGCCCCGAAGGCCTGACCCAGAAAGCCAACAGTTGGCTCTACTCCAGCGCCGGCCTGGCCGCCTGTGCCCGCGCTCTGCGGCCCAAGGGCATTCTTGCGGTGTGGTCGGCCAGCGCCGACCAGAAGTTCTCCGAGCGCCTGCGCAAGGCCGGCTTCAAGGCCGAGGAAGTGCAGGTGTACGCTCACGGCAATCGCGGCACCCGGCATACCATCTGGATTGCCGAGAAGCTCAAGGCCTGAGCTAAACTTTGTCCATTACCGTCATTAGTCCTTCTACAAAGGTGAACCCATGAGTTCGTCCACTCCCCCGTCCAACACCGCCAAGCTGGACCGTATCCTTGCCGACGCCCAGCGCGACCGGGAAATGGGCTACCGCGACAAGGCGCTGAAGATGTACCCCCACGTCTGCGGCCGCTGCGCCCGGGAGTTTTCCGGCAAGCGCCTGAGCGAGCTGACCGTGCACCACCGCGATCACAACCACGACAACAACCCCCAGGACGGTTCCAACTGGGAACTCTTGTGCCTGTACTGCCATGACAACGAGCACTCGCGCTACACCGACCAGCAGTACTTCGGCGAAGGCTCCCTGAGCACCCCGAAAATTGCCAAGGCGACCCACAACCCGTTTGCCGCCCTGGCCGGGTTGATGAAGAAAGACGACGAGTAAGCTTTTCGCGGGCCAGCCGCCCGGCTTGCCCGCGAACCGCCGAGCACCCCGCCACACCCCGCACAATCCCCGTATAATCGCGCTCTTTTCCCCCAAGGCTCCTCGCTCGTGGCAAACAAAAGGTACAGCTGCATCGGTTTGTATAACCCCAAGTCACCGGAGAATGTCGGTTCGGTGATGCGCGCCGCCGGCTGCTATGGCGTCGCCTCGGTGTTCTACACCGGCAAGCGCTATGAACGTGCCCGCGACTTCGTCACCGACACCAAGAAGGTCCACCAGGACATTCCCCTGATCGGCATCGACGACCTGAAGAAAATCCTCCCCCTGGGCTGCATCCCGGTGGCCGTGGAACTGGTGGAAGGCGCCCGTGCGCTGCCGGAATACACCCACCCGGACCGTGCGCTGTACATCTTCGGTCCGGAAGACGGCTCCCTCGACAAGGAGATCCGCGACTGGTGCGAAGACGTGGTCTACATCCCCACCACCGGCTGCATGAACCTGGCGGCCACGGTCAACGTGGTGCTCTACGATCGCCTGGCCAAAGGCAACAACACCCGCTCCGGTCCGAAGTACTGAAAACCCGTCGATCAATCCCCGGGAACCAGCGACGCCCTGGTGCAGTCAGCTTTGTATCCCACACCGCCCTTGGAGACAGAGCATGAGCGAGCGCAAACAGCTGCAAACGATCGAAGCCACACCCTTGCCGAGCCAACCGACCCAGAACGTCCAGGGCTGGGAGCGCATCGGCTCCCTGGCCGGTGGCGTGGTGATGATGGGCAAGGGCCTGCGCCGCGGCGGCGTGTTCGGCCTGATTCAAGTGGCCATCGGTGGCGTGGCCCTGGCCCGGGGGATTACCGGACATAGCTCGGCGAAAAGCCTGCTGCACAAGAGCCGCCAGGACATGCACAACGTGCGCAGCAAGATCGAGCGCGCCGGGGAAGAACTGCGCACTCTGAAGGCCAATGCCGAAGCGGCCAGCCGCCATGCCAAGGCGGCCAGCAATGATGAAGTGAAGACGCCCAAGGCTTGAGGCGAAGGCGTTCCTGCGGATCCCCTGCGCGGGCAAGGGTCAATGCAGCAGGCTGGTGTCCAGGACCTTGGACGATTCGCCCAGCACGTTTTCACTGAGCTGGATGAACTCGGCGGTGCTGACGCTTTCCAGGCGCATCGCCGCTTGCAGCACATCGTCCAGGGAACGCTTGTTGCGGGTCTTGAGGCGGATTTCCCGATCCAGCTCCTGCAACAGCAGCACGGCCTTGGCCACGGTGGCACTGTCTACCTCCTCGCCCCGCAGGCTGTCGACCTTGTGACTGTCCCGGACCAGGCGCTTGTGCAGCACCTGATAGCGCTCGTCACTGATGCCACCGGCCCGGCGCAACAGTTCGATGCCGTAGTACTGCGCCAGCCCCTCGCTGATCCAGTCGCTGCCCTGGCTGTCGTTGATCCGCGACAGTGACTGCACCAGTTCCCGCAACAACGGGCTGCTGCCGCTCTCGCTGACCAGGGGCAGGCGGCTATGGAGGAACAGCGAGTCACGCCCCGCCAGACTGCCGCGCCACATCGGATCGGCCGCACCAACGATCAACAGCTTGCCGGGCTGACGCGGGAACACCGCCTGTACTTGCGGCCAGACAAAGGTCAACAGGGTCAGCACGTCCATGCGGCGCATGCCCTGGCCCAGGGGCGACACCACGCTGACTTCGGTTGCTCCCAGACGCGTACGGCGGCTGCCCAGGTTGCCGGCCAGCATCCAGCCCGCGGGACGGTCGAACAGTCGCGAGGGATTGTCGATGCGGAAGCGATTCTTGCCGATACGCGGCCAGGCGGTTTCGATGCTTTTCCAACCGGCCGGCAAATCGAAGTCCAGGCGCGCCACCAGTTCGACGCCATCTTGTTGATCAAGCCTGGCCGGGGGCACCAGGGTCTCGCCGCGCAACAGCGCCCAGTTGGCGCTGCTGCGGCTGTCGTAGATGCCCTTCTTGATGCTGTGACTCAGGCGCACCCTGTAGCTGAGGCTGGCCTTGCCGCTGGCCGGACGCCAGACACCGCGCTGGCCACCGGCATCCGCCGCCCCGGCCTGCCATTGGCCGTCGGCCTTGAAGTCGCTGTAGTCGCCGTCACGCCCCAGGTCGAAGTCCAGGCTGCGCAAGGCCGAGCCCTCGGCCAGGGTCAGGCGCACCTCGGCCTGATCGCTCTGGGGCAGGAAACGCACGTGATAATCCAGATCGACTTTCTTCGCCGCAAAGGCCGATACGCTCAATGCAAGCATTGCAGCGGCCAGCGCCAGTTTCGCCCCCACCCTCATACACACTCCTTTCCTGGGTAACCTGGTTCTGCAGCCAACGCGGCGAATCCTCAGCCGGCGCGGAAAATCAGATGATCCTCCCAGTCCTCTTCCGCCACGCTGCCTTCGGCCAGCATGCGCCCGGACTGGGAAATACGTTCGTGGTGCACCGCATCGCGATCGCCGCACACCAGGTGGTGCCAGAGCGGCAGGTCCTTGCCTTCGCTCACCAGGCGGTAGCCGCAGGTGGGTGGCAGCCACTTGAATTCGTCGGCCTTGCCCGGGGTCAGTTGGATGCAGTCGGGCACCGACGCCCGGCGATTGGGGTAGTCGCTGCACTGGCAGGTTTTCAGGTCCAGCAGTTTGCAGGCGATGCGCGTGTAATAGACGCTGTTGTCGTCCTCGTCCTCAAGCTTTTGCAGGCAGCACAGACCGCAGCCATCGCACAACGACTCCCATTCGTCCTGGTCGAGCTGTTCGAGGGTTTTGCGTATCCAGAAAGGTTCGACTTTGGCGGCCATGGCTCAAGCATCAGTATCCGAGGGTGAAAAGGCCGCCAGTCTAGTGCCGAAGGCCCGGCGGGCCAAGCGCTTACGACTGTCGGTAGGCCGGGGCTTGTCAGCAGCAGGCCCGCACAGTAGCTTTGCGCCTCGGACCACCCCGCGCCCGAGTGCCATTAACGCTCGACCGCGTTGCACCCGGCAAACCGCACGGGGTCAGGAATACCCCTTCGCTCAGCTGATCTGCGCTTGCCGGTTTATTCCACCCTTCTCACTTGCTGCCAGGAGTTTTTCCATGAGCGCCAATCCTCGCGTTGCCGATTACGCCATCCACCCGCAGTTCACTCAGCGCTGGTCGCCACGGGCCTTCACTGGCGAAACCATCCCTGAAGAAACCCTGCTGAGCTTCTTCGAAGCCGCGCGCTGGGCGCCTTCGGCCTACAACTCGCAACCCTGGCGCTTTCTCTATGCCCGACGCGATACGCCGAACTGGGAGCGTTTCCTCGGCCTGCTCAACGAATTCAACCGTGGCTGGGCGCAACATGCCTCGGCCCTGGTGATCGTGATTTCCAAGACCACCTTCACCGCCCCCGGCGCCACGGAAGAAAGCCCGGCCCTGTGGCACACCTTCGACACCGGCTCGGCCTGGGGCCACCTGGCACTGCAGGCCAGCCTCAGCGGCTGGCACACCCACGGCATGGCCGGCTTCGACCAGGAACTGACCCGCAAGGAGCTGAAGATTCCCGAAGGCTATGCACTGCACGCAGCGATAGCGGTGGGCAAGCTGGGAGACAAGTCGACCCTGGCCGACTACCTGCAGGCCCGTGAAGAGCCGAGCCCGCGCCGTCCATTGAGCGAGACCGTGGCCGAAGGCGATTTCAGCCTCTAAGCCGCGATCGCCTCTGTAGGAGCGAGCTGGCTCGCGAAGCCCTGAAGGCCGCCGCGCTTGCCTGGCAAGCGCGGCTTTGGCGAGCCAGCTCGCTCCTGCGATCAGGCACGTTTCAGTAGCCGCGAGCGAAATCCACTTCGCCGCGCAAGGCCTGCTTGGCCTGGTAGGCCCGCAGGTTGTCGACGAACAACTGCACCATCAGTTCCGGCGAGGTCGGCGCCGAGCTGTGGCCCGTCAGCAGCAAGCCCCAGGCCGTCCAGAACGGATGCCGTTGCGGCAAGGGTTCCTGGCGGCAGACATCAATCACCGCCCCCGCCAGATGCCCATCCTTGAGGGCCTGCACCAAGTCGCCATCGACCACGGAAACACCCCGGCCCACATTGATGAACAGCCCCGTGGACTTGAATTGCTTGAACAGCGCCGCGTCATACAGGTCGTGGGTACTTGGGGTGTTGGGCAGCAGATTGACCACATAATCCACCTCCCCCACCAAGCGTCCCAGGTCTTCCAGGCCAGCCACTTCGATAAAGGGGGCCTGCTCCCGCGCCTGGCTGGCGATGCCGTACAGCTTCACGCCAAAGGGCAGCAGAAATTGCGCCACGCTCTGGCCGATGTCGCCGGTGCCGACGATCAGCACCTTGCGCCCCACCAGGCTCTGGCCCAGGCGGTTGTCCCACTTGCGCTCCACCTGGCTGACCAGCCGCGCCAGCACTTCGCGCTCATGGCCGAGGATGTAGGTGAGCACGTACTCGGCCATCACCTGGCCGAAGATGCCCACCGCCCGGGTCAGGCGGTAATGCCGGGGCAGACCGTCGGCCAGCAACGGGGTGATACCGGCCCAGGTGGATTGCAGCCACTGGGGCTGATGGCCCTGACGCAGCAGGGTCGCCAGCAGGTCCGGCTGGCCCAGCCAGACCGGGCAATCGGCCGCCAGCCGCGACAGTTCGGCGGAATCGCCGCTGGTCAGCACTTCCAGCTCCGGAGCCGCCTGACGCAACAGGCGGGCATAAACAGCGTGATCGTGTTCGGCAATCAGAACGCGCATGGTTCAAACCTTAAAAAACGGTGCAGGCCGCCGCCGACGGAGCATTGCTCCATCGATCAAGGCGGTGGCCAGGTCAGTCAATTGCATTTCACAGCGGCTCGGGACCGAGCCTCTAGAGGTCAGACCGGATCATTGCGGCGCAGCAACTCTTCGGGCAAGTGCTCGATGTACTCGTCTTCCGCCGGCGGCATCTGCAAGTGATAGCCCTGCTTTTCGAGGTTCTCCAGCACCTGGTGGATGTCCTCCCGGGACAGCTTGCGCTCCGGGGTCAGTACCAGGTCGAAGGCATGTTGCGGCTTGCCGAAAGCCAGCAGCAGGTTTTCCGGCACGCGTTCCAGGGCCTCGCTTTTCAGGACGTAGAGGTACATCTCGTTCTTGCGCGGGCTTTTATAGATGGAGCAGATACGTTTCAAGGCTGTTCTCCGGCGGTGGCCAGGCTGTCCAGCAGCGCCTGGCCCATCAATTCGCGGCGCCAGCCACGCAGCGAATCAGGCAATTGGTAAGGCCCGTTGGGGTAGCCGCTCTTGAGCAGGCTCTCCAGGGTTTTCTTGCGCAGCATGACTTCCGGGGCGATGCCCAGACGCTCGGCCTCGGCCTGCCCCACTGCCTTGAGGCGCTTGAGCAGGGCCGCGGCTTCGATCGGCAACGGCTCGGGTACGGCCGGCGGCCATTGATCCGGGCCAAGGGCCGCGGTGCGCTTGATCAGGTCGAGGAGAAACTCGCCGTCCTGACGCACGGTACGCGGGTGCATGTCTTCGATCTTGGCCAGCGCCGCCAGCGTATCGGGCTGAGTCTTGGCCAGGGGCCAGAGGGCGTGTTCACGCACGATGCGGTTGCGCGGCAAGTCCCGGGCACGGGCTTCACGCTCGCGCCAGGCACAGAGCTCACGCAGCACCGCCAACTGGGCACGGGAGAGTTTCCAGGCCAGCTTGGCCTCGCGATAAACCTCGTTGGGGTCCACTTCGCGGCGCAGGTTGGCCACCAGCTCGGCGCCGTCTTCCAGCACCCAGCGGTACTTGTCCTCGGACAGCTTCGGCCGCAGCTCGGTGAACACCTGGGCCAGATGCACGGCATCTTCGGCGGCGTAACTGACCTGGGTTTCCGAGAGCGGACGCTGCAGCCAGTCGGAGCGGGTCTCGCCCTTGGGCAGTTCGATGCCCAGGACTTCCTGCACCAGGCGTGAATAGCCCATGGAAAAGCCCAGGTTCAGGTAGGCAGCCGCCAGTTGCGTGTCGAACAAAGGCGCCGGCAGACTGCCGGTCAGGCGCAGCAGGACTTCGAGGTCCTCACTGCAGGCATGCACCACCTTGACCACCGCCGGGTTCTCCAGCAGGGCCGCCAGGGGCTTCCAGTTGTCGATGGTCAAAGGATCAATCAGGTAAGCGCGCTGCCCATCGCCGATCTGCAACAGGGCGGCGATGGGATAGAAAGTGTCGACCCGCATGAATTCGGTATCGAGGGCGACGAATGGCAACTGCTGCCACTCGGCGCAAAACTGACCGAGGCTATCGTTGTCGCGAATCCAGTGTATATCGATGGCCACACGGCTCTCCCTTGAAGAATGGCGCGCAGTATATATCGCCTCCGGCGATTTCTGAGCATTCACCCGACAAGAGCAAGTGCGAAACCTTATGCCGGACGGCAAGAATAGTCCGAGAGTCGCAATCGGGTTCTGTACGAAAGCTCGCCGAGTGAAGATCAGGCCAGGCAAAAATAGGCGAGCAAGCGGCGTGTAGGGGCCTACATGAGCATTGCGAGCCTGTTTCTACGTAGCACCGAAGGCGCGCAGTGGCGGCATGGTCGAAACGCAGGCAGTGTTCGTGCAGAACCTAGCTGGGTTTTCTAAGGACATAGACCCGTGCCACCCCGCAGCCGGGCAGAAAATCCTGCTGGCTCACGACCTCGAAACCGGCCTGCTTGAACTCGCCTTCCAACTGTCCCCTGCCGATCGCCAGTGACGCCGCGGACTCTCCCCACGCAGTGGCCAGGTGCTTGAACAACGGCTCGACCCGGGTCGCGAGGATCACCGAATCACGGCTGACCCGATGAAACTCCCGCAGCAACGCCAGGCGATCCTCGCTGCGGGTCACATGGGCAAACAGTTGCATGCAGATGATGCTGTCCACCGCATTGGCCGACAGACCGATGTCGAACGCCGAGCTGTGCAAGGTCTTGACCCGTTGCAGCAGGCTGGCCGGGTGATGGGTCTGGGCATGATTGAGCATGTCCTGAGACGGGTCCGACGCCAGGATCACCCGGTTGCCATGTTCGGCCAGCACCGGCCAGTAGCGCCCGGCACCACAGGCCACATCCAGGATCAGTCCCGGCTCGCCGGCCACTTTCAGGGCATGGCGTACCAGGCGCACCGTGCGCCACAGCGCCAGGCGCGCGGCAAGCCCGGCAGGCCGGGGCTCGCCGCAGACCCGGGCGTGCTCCTGATCATAGCGCCGGGCGAACTCCAGCTCGATGGATGGTGGGGGATGGGACGACATGACTGGCGAACTCTTGTAGGTATCCAGAAGCCACAGGTTAACCAGTCGTTCGTGAAAAAAAGGTCGAAAGCCCTCGAGCGGTTTTGTCCAGGCGGGGCACCAGGCCACCCTTGCCCGACCCAGGGCCGATGCCAATAATGCTTCGGCACCGCGTCCCGCCCTTCACTTCAAGGAACGACCCATGCTGCCCCGCCTCTTGCTCTGCACTCTGCTCGGCCTCAGTGCCCCCGCCCTCAGCTTCGCCCAGGACCCGACCTCCCATCTGGACCGGGTGCTCGAACGTGGCCACCTCACGGTCTGCACCACCGGCGACTACAAGCCCTACAGCTACCTGCGCGACGATGGCCACTACGAAGGCATCGACATCGACATGGCCGAATCCCTGGCGAAAAGCCTCGGGGTCCGGGTGAAGTGGATCAATACCACCTGGAAGACCCTGATGGCGGACTTCCAGAGCCAGCAATGCGATATCGCCGTCGGGGGTATTTCCGTTTCTCTGGAGCGGCAGAAAAAAGCCTTCTTCAGCCAGCCCCTGGGGATTGACGGCAAGATTCCCCTGGTTCGCTGCCAGGACCTCAAGCGCTATGCAACCCTGGAGCAGATCAACCAGCCCTCGGTGCGCCTGATCGAACCACCGGGTGGCACCAACGAAGTCTTCGCCCGGGCCCATGTGCCCAAGGCCGAGCTGATCCTGTTCGCCGACAACGTGAAAATCTTCGATCAGTTGCTGACCAAGCAGGCCGACGTGATGATCACCGACGCCTCGGAGGCGCGCTTCCAGCAGAAGCACAAGCCGGGGCTGTGCGCGGTCAACCCCGAGCGCTACCTGCAATACAGCGAGAAGGCCTTTCTCCTGCCTCGGGATGACATGGCCTGGAAAAGCTATGTCGACCAGTGGCTGCACCTGAGCAAGGCCACCGGCGCCTATGAGCAGGTGGTGAATCAGTGGCTGGCGGCGCCGTAGTCCTGGTCCAGCAGCATCTGCCGAAAGGCCTGGCAAGCGGCGCTGCGATAGGCGCCCCGACGTTCCAGCAGCACCACGCTGCGGGGCGCCGGGGGTGATTGCAAGGCCAATGCCCGCAAGCCCGGCTGCTCGCGGGCGATGGCACTCGGAAGCAGGGTCGCCAACGGCCCGCGCCGCACGATCTCGACAATCCCACTCACCGAATTGGCCTCGATGGAGATACGCGGCGCAATGCCCTGTTGCCGGCAATACAGGTCGATATGCTGGCGCGTGGCAAAGTCGGCGCTGAGCAGCACCAGGGAATGACGAGCCAGGGCCGAGGCACTCAAGGGTTGCTGGCCCTGCTGCGGATAGTGCAGGCCGACCATCAGGCTCAGGGTTTCGGTGAACAGCGGCTGGCTGTGGATGTCCGCCAGGTGCTCGCCGGCAAAGGCGATCCCCAGGTCCAGGCGATCCTCGGCCAGGGCTGCTTCCAGGCGATCCTGGGTCATTTCCTCAAGGCTCAGGTCGATCCCCGGGTACTGCTGGTTGAAGCGGCTGAGCAAGGGGCCGGTGAGGTAGGCAGTGAACGTCGGGGTCAGCGCCAGGCGCAATGAACCGCGACTCAGGTCCTGCACATCATGGATCGCCCGCTTGGCCGCCTGCAGGTCCTGCAGGGCGCGGCGCGCATAGACGACATAGGCCTGACCGGCATCGGTGAGACGCACGCTGCGTCCGGAGCGGTCGAACAACGGCGTGCCCAGGGACTCCTCCAACTGTTTGATCTGTTGCGACAAGGTCGGCTGGGAAACATGCAGCGCCTCGGCGGCACGGGTGAAATTGCAATGCTCGGCCACGGCCAGCAGGTAACGGATATGACGCAAGAGCATGACGGCTCCAACTATAGGCAAGACTTATGGAAAGCATAATAAACCGGTCTTGGACGCTATAGCCGAACACTTCCATCCTTGCCCCATCAGCGACGCAAGGAGACTCCCATGCAGAACATCATCGACGGCTTCCTCAAGTTCCAGCGCGAGGCCTTTGTGCAACGCAGCGAGCTGTTCAGGCAGTTGGCCAACAAGCAGAGCCCCGGCACCCTGTTCGTCACCTGCTCCGACAGTCGGGTCGTTCCCGAGCTGCTGACCCAGCAGGAGCCCGGCGACCTGTTCGTGATTCGCAACGCCGGCAACATCGTCCCCAGCTACGGCCCGGAACCCGGCGGTGTGTCGGCCACCGTGGAATACGCGGTAGCAGTGCTGGGGGTGAGTGACATCGTCATCTGCGGCCATTCCGACTGCGGCGCAATGACCGCCATTTCCACCTGCAAATGCCTCGATCACCTGCCCGCCGTGGCCAACTGGCTGCGCCACGCCGAGTCGGCCAAGGTGATCAACGCCGCCCGCCAGCATGCCTCCCCCGCCGAGCACCTGGACGCCCTGGTGCGTGACAACGTGATCGCCCAGTTGGCGAACCTCAAGACTCATCCTTCGGTGGCCCTGGCCCTGGAACAGGGCCGGCTGAACCTGCATGGCTGGGTGTATGACATCGAGCGCGGCGCCATCGCCGCCCTCGACGGCACCAGCCAGCGCTTTGTCTCCCTGACCGAACACCCGCAGACCTGCGCCCTGGCCAGCCAAGCTTCAACCGCTGCCTGAACAACCCCTTTCATCCCCCCAAGAGGAACAGACCCATGCTGCAATCTCAATTCGCCCAAGCTCCACGCCTGGCCCTGGCCGACACCATCATCGACGCCAAGGCGCGCAAGAACCTGTCGTGGCAGGACCTTGCCGACGGTACCGGGCTGAGCCTGGCCTTCGTCACCGCCGCTCTGCTGGGCCAGCATGCCCTGCCCGCTGCTGCTGCCGATCAGGTATGCGAAAAACTCGGCCTGGACCAGGACGCCAGCCGCCTGCTGCAGAGCATTCCCCTGCGGGGTAGCATCGCCGGCGGCATCCCCACCGACCCGACCGTCTACCGTTTCTATGAAATGCTCCAGGTCTACGGCTCGACCCTCAAGGCCCTGGTGCACGAGCAGTTCGGCGACGGCATCATCAGCGCCATCAACTTCAAGCTGGACATCAAGAAAGTCGAGGACCCGGAAGGTGGTTCCCGTGCGGTAATCACCCTGGACGGCAAGTACCTGCCAACCAAACCGTTCTGATCCACCCTGCCTAGTCGCCGCCGCTGCAGGCGGCGCCGGGTCGCAACGAGGCACCGGGCCTTACCGATAAACCGCGGCGCCCGGTTTGCCCCGTCCTGTGCACCGAATCGCAGCCTATGGCAGCGGTTACAGGTCCGCAGTGATATTTAGTTTTTAAATAACACTGCGGACTTTCTGATTTGCCCCTACTGTCCCCCTCGCCGCCTAATCAGCCCCTGTTCCTTGAAGGTCTGGTTATGGAAAACGTTCGTGCAAGTTCCCGTCCCGCGCTCTGGCTGATGGTCAGCGTGGTCCTGGTGGCCCTCAACCTGCGGCCGTCGATGGCCGCCGTAGGCCCTCTGCTGTCGGGCATCCGTGGCGATGTCCCCCTGAGTTTCAGCCTGGCGTCGCTGCTGACCATGTTGCCGGTCATGGCCATGGGCCTGGCGATGTTCTTCGGCATGGCCATCAGTCAGCGCCTGGGCGAACACCGCACGGTGGTCCTGTCCTTGCTGATCATCGGGCTGGCCACGGTCTCGCGGTTGTTCATGGACTCGGCGGCGGAGCTGATTCTCAGCGCCGTGCTGGCCGGTGTCGGCATCGCCCTGATCCAGGCGCTGATGCCGGCCCTGATCAAGTCGCGTTTTGCCGATAACGTCTCGCTGTTCATGGGCCTGTATGTCACCTCGATCATGGGCGGCGCGGCCATCGCGGCGTCCTTCGCCCCACTGGTGATGAACCACAGCGGCAGCTGGCGCCTGGCCCTGGCGATCTGGGCCGGCCTGGCCCTGCTGGCCCTGGTGTTCTGGTCCGCCCAGCGCCGTTCACTGCCTAGCCTGCCGGCCGCCGGCGGCAGGCGTGAGTCCTTCAGCGGCAATCGCCGGGCCTGGCTGCTGGCGGTGTTCTTCGGTCTTGGCACCGCGTCCTACACCTGCGTGCTGGCGTGGCTGGCGCCCTACTACGTGGAGAACGGCTGGAGCGAACAGAACGCCGGCCTGCTGCTGGGCTTTCTCACCGCCATGGAAGTGATTTCCGGGCTGGTCACCCCGGCCATCGCCAACCGCAGCCAGGATCGGCGCCGAGTGCTGGTGGCCCTGCTGGTGCTGATCATCGCCGGCTTTTGCGGCCTGATCCTCAGCCCGCAACACCTGAGCCTGCTCTGGCCGTGCCTGCTGGGCCTGGGCATTGGCGGACTGTTTCCCATGAGCCTGATCGTGTCCCTGGACCACTTGCCCGACCCGAGCCGGGCCGGCGGCCTGACCGCGTTCGTGCAGGGTATCGGTTACCTGATCGCCGGCCTGTCACCGCTGCTGGCGGGGATGATCCGCGACCAGTTGGGCAGTTTCGAATGGGCCTGGTGGTCACTGACGGCAGTGATGGGGGTGATGATCCTCATGGTGCTGCGCTTCGACCCTCGGCATTACGCCCGGCACATCCGCTGAGCATCGGCCCGGGAGGCCTGCATGAACCCTGTGAGTTTCACCCAAGCCAACCTCGGCATGCTGCTCTGGGCAGCGCTGATCGCCGCCTCGTTCTTCGCGGCCGCCCAGGTCAGCCAGGCCATCGATCCGGTGCTGCTGACCGCCCTGCGCCTGTTGTTCTCGGCACTGATGTTCGTGCCCCTGCTGTGGTTTAAGGGCGCTGCGGCGCCGACCCGGGCCGGATTGGGCGCCCACGCGGTACTGGGCCTGCTGCTGGCGCTGTACTTTGGCTCGCTGTTCGAAGCCCTGCGCTACACCTCGGCGGTCAACACCGGGACTCTGTTCACCCTGGTGCCACTGCTGACCCTGGCGTTCGAAGGCTGGCTGCTGCCCGGCGGCAGCCAGCAACGCCGCCTGCTGCCGATGCTGGTGGCCGGCGCCGGGGCCTTGCTGTTGGTGCTCAAGGGGGGCGCGCCGGGGCAGTTGCCCTCCCTGTATGCCATGGCGGTCTATGCCCTGGGCTGCCTGGCCATGGCGGCCTATTCGCCCCTCAGTCAGCGCTTCAAGGCCCGCAGCCTGCAAGGCCGCAGCCCGGCCGCCATGACGTTCTGGAACATGCTCTTCGGTGCGCTGTTCCTGTTTGCCGCCAGCCTGGTCAGCGGCGGCTGGCGCAGCGCCGCCCTGCTCGGCAGCCACGACCTGCTGTGGCTGCTGTACCTGGCCCTGTTCGCCACCCTGGCGACCTTCTGGTTGTTGCACCGGGCCATTGGCGTCATCGCCCCGTCCACGGTGATTTCCTACATCTACCTGAGCACCCTGTTCCTCACCCTGTTCCACTGGTTGTGGCTGGGCCAGCGTCCGCTCCTGGGAGAAGGGCTCGGTGCTCTGCTGGTGGCCCTGGGCATGTTCGGTCTGGTGCGCGGCAGCCGTCACGGGGCGGCCATGGCCTGAAATGACCCTGAGACAGGGGACATTATTCTGCGAGAAACTGCGCAGGTCGTGTTATCGGAATTTAATGTCCGGATGCTGTCCGCGAATCCCCACACCGGGCATTTGATTAGGACGATCGTTCCGCTAGCATCGACCCGGTTTGTGCGCCACCGGCGCCAGGTGCTCAGCGGGATGGAACAGATGCTCATCAGCAACGTGCTCAGAAAACTCGACATGCAGGACCTGATGGTCTTTATCGCGGTGTACGAGCAAAGCAGTGTCACCGGGGTATCGGAAACCCTGTGCGTCAGTCAGTCGACTGTCAGCTACTGCCTGAAGAAACTGCGCAACGGCTTCGAGGACGAGCTGTTCATCAATACCCGCACCGGCATGCGCCCGACCTACAAGGCCACCAGCATGTACAGCCACGTGCTGAAGATCCTGGAAAGCATCAACCTGTGCCACAGCGGCGTACCGGCCTTCGATCCGACCCGCCAGGCCGTGACCTTCAACCTCTGCGCCCCGGAATACTTCGAGCTGCTGATCCTGCCGCGCCTGCTCAAGGGGTTCGACTACGCCGACCTGCCGGTGACGGTCAATGTGCAGAAGCTTGAGAGCGACATTCCTGCCGAGGAGCTGCGTGACGGCAGCATTGACCTGGTGATCTGCTTTGGTCCGAACTTCCATCGCAGCCATGCCGACTTCAAGTCGCAGATGCTGCTGGAGGACGACCTGGTGTGCGTCTTCGACAAGCGCGCCACGCCGCCCAGGGAGCCGCGTTTCAGCCTGCAATCGTTCATCGAACGGCGCCACGTTTTTCCTACGCCCTGGACGTCGGACAGCAACATGGTGGATGGCTGGCTGGCCCGCCAGGCGCACAAGCGGCAGATCGTCGCCCGCTCCAACAGCTACAGCGCAGCGCTGAAAATGATCACCGGCACCGACTTCATCCTGACCCTGCCACGACGCATCCAGGCCTTGCTGGCCAACGAAGCGGTGTTCAACCATTGCGAGGCCCCCAGCGGCCTGCCGGGGTTCACCCTGGACATGCAATGGAACCAGAACACCGATCAGGACAGCGCGCAGACCTGGTTCCGCGAACAAGTGGTCAAGGTCTGCGCCGAACCGGGCCTGCTTTAGGCCCAGCCCCCATCAGAGACCGACAGCCGCCTTGCTGTAGGACGCGCGGTCAATGTCGATGATCTCCACGCACAACTGCACCGCCAGCTCAGCCGGCCAGGGCGCCAGGTCCTGCAGCAGGGCCAGCAGGCTCTCGGACAATTGCTTCTTGATCTCCGGCGAGCGGCCGCTGAGCAGGGCCAACTTGACGTGGACAAAGGCCCGCTCCCCCAGACCGGTACCAACCCGGAACGACTCGACCTTCACTGCCCGGCTCTTGATATCGAACTCATCGGCAAACTGCCCGGAGGCCACCAGCCCGTGATTGAGCCGCAGCAGCGCCTTGTCGACGTCCAGCTGGGGCAGGTTGGCGGTGTATTCCATATGCAGGTGCGGCATGGCAGAACTCCTGGTCTGTCAGGGGGAAAAGGCGCTCCATACTACACAAGCCCCGCCCCCGCGCCTGCATTATCCGCCGGCCTCATTGCCCCGCTGTCGCTGTCCGCTCGCGCAGGGCCAGGGTTTCCCAGGCGGCCACGAGCACCATCACCAAGGTGGTCAGGCTGCCCAGGGCCAGAGCGGAAAACAGCTGATTCCAGGCGGCCGGCAACAACAGCAACAGCACCGCGAGCCCGGCCAGGTGCGACAGCGGCGGTAACGGCCGATCGTTCATCACCCACTTGAACAGGGCGCAGCCCAAGAGGAACAGCCAGGGACCACCGACTATCACCAGCACCCCGGCCTGGCTGGCGTGTTCCGGATGCATCAGCACCAGCTCATCGGCCACGGCACTGACAATGATCCCGGCCACGATCAGCAGATGCAGATAGGTGTAGGCGATGCGCGCCTGACGCCCCGGGTCGTCGGAATGAGCGATACGGTGGTGGGCACGCTCGGCGCCACTGTCGAAATACACCCACCACATGGCGATACTGCCCAGCACCGCCACCACGAACCCCAGCAGACCCTGGGCGCTGGTGGTCAGCTCGGCGAAGGTGGCACCGGTCACCAGCAGCGATTCTCCCAGGGCGATGATCACGAACAGGCCGCAGCGTTCGGCCATGTGATTGCCTTCCACATCCCAGTCGGCCAGGGTCGAACGCCCCAGCCCCGGCACCCAGAAATACAGCGACGGCGACAGCACTTCGATAGCCAGGGCCAGCCCCCACAAGGCCAGCCGCTGCGGGCCCTCCAGCAGGCCGCCGGTGATCCAGAACCCCCCCGAGAACGTCAGCCACAACAGGATGCGCTGGAAGTTGCGGGTCATGTTCACCGGCTCGCCGCGCACTGCCCAAAGGGCATAGGCGGTGCGGCCCACCTGCATGAACACATAGGCACCGGCGAACAGCAGGCCGCGCTCACCGAAGGCCTGGGGAATCGACGACGACAGCAGCAACCCCGCCACCATCAGCACGAACAACCCGAGGCGAATCGGCAGGGTTTCCGGGTCCAGCCAGTTGGTGATCCACGACGTGAAGATCCACACCCACCACACCGCCACCATCAGCAACGCCACCTGCAGCGCCCCGCCCAGCGACAGATGGGCCAGCAGGGAATGGGACAACTGGGTCACAGCGAACACGAACACCAGGTCGAAGAACAGCTCGACCATGCCAACCTTGCCGCTGTCGTGGCTGCCACGCCCACGCAACAGGGAACGGGAACGACTCATGGGCACACTCCACCGATCAATGTTTCACCCGAAGACCTACACAGCAAAGCAGCCGCCCGCGCCAATGCCAAGCGGGCGGCCTCCGTTCACTGCGCCGCTGTAGCCGCTGCCGCAGGCTGCGACCCAGTCCGCGGGACGGGCAAGGCCGCCCCCCCGATCCGCCAGGCAGACCGCATGGGCCGGTTTCGGCCCCGCTGCGCGGTCCATCGCAGCCTGCGGCAGCGGCTACAAAACACGATTAGCTCGCGAGGGGCGCCCGCTCGCTCATGAAGGCTTCCAGCCGTGAACGCAGCCAGCGCTCGGCGGGGTCGGTGTCGACATGGCTGAGCCAGACCATGGACAGGTCCAGGGTTGGGGTCTTGAACGGAAACGGCTCGCAGTACAGTTGCCCCGAGGCGGCCATGGCGGCGGCGGCATAGTCCGGCAGGCTGGCAATCAGCTTGGTCCCGGCCAGCAGGGCCGGCAGCGAGCTGTACTGGGGCACCGACAGCACGACCTGGCGGGTACGGCCGATCTCCGCCAGCCACTCATCGGCGAAGCCTGCGACATTGGCGGTGTGTGACACCAGCACATGCGGCCGCGCGCAGTACTCATCGAGGGTCAGCGGCGTGTCGCTGGCGTCGGCCCGCAGCAAGCAGGGCTGAATGTGCCGCAACAGCTTGCGCTTGGCATTGGCCGGCAGGCCCCGGGTCTGGCTGATGCCCACGGTGATATCGCCGGACGCCAGCAGGTCGGGAATCCGCCAGTAGTCCACGTGCTGCACCACGACCACCACCTGCGGTGCTTCCTGGCGCAGGGCTCGCAGCAAGGGCGGCAGCAAGCCGAACTCGACGTCGTCGGACAGGCCGATACGGAAGGTCATGGTGCTGCTGGCAGGATCGAAATCGTGGGTCAGGCTCAGGGCCGAGGACAGCGCGTCAAGGGCCGGCGACAGGTGCTGGATAAGCTGCTCGGCCCGCGCCG
This sequence comes from Pseudomonas protegens, assembly GCF_003363755.1. Classification (GTDB taxonomy): domain Bacteria; phylum Pseudomonadota; class Gammaproteobacteria; order Pseudomonadales; family Pseudomonadaceae; genus Aquipseudomonas; species Aquipseudomonas danubii. Next base: position 5,161,173 of record NZ_CP031396.1, on the reverse strand, counting down.
TGGGTTCCATGCGATGGCCGACGCGGATGAACAGCGGATCGTTGAACATCGCCCGCAAACGGTTGAGGGCGGAACTGATGGTGGGCTGGCCGAGAAACAGCTTCTCCGCTACCCGGGTGACATTGCGTTCCAGCATCAACGCCTCGAACACCACCATCAGGTTGATGTCGGCCTTGCGCAGTTCATTGCGATTCATCGGTGTGCCCCCGTCCCCAGACGGCGGTCAGTGTAGAAAGGCCGGGGGGCTGGCGTCCAGGTAAACACCCGTGGCCAGCGCCGGTGCTTCAGTCGAAGGTGAAGTTGAACTGGGCGCTGCTGTTGGCTGCCCCCTCGGTGATGGGACCGGTGCGAATGTACTGGGCGCGAAAGCTGAAGCTGGCGCTATCGCTGCCCAACAGGCGCTCCATGGCATATGGGGTGCCATTGCAATGAATACGCGGAATCTGCTCGTTGAACATGACGATACCAACGCCCTTGGCGACGGACCGCCCCTGGTCCTGAGCCGATTGAGTCAGCCCCAGGATCCCTGTCGGGTCGCAGCGCGAGGCGGGTTCGGCGCTGAACGAGACCTTCGGCAGGCTGTTGAACGAGCAGTCGTTGACCTCAAGCCTGGCCACGGCCGAGGGCGGCGAGGTCGAGCCCAGCGTGGGAAAGTCATGGGCCGAGGGACTGCCCAGGCGCAGCGTAACGTTGCGGGTGACCACCTGGCACTTGGCGGTGAACTTGACGCCTTCGGAACCAAGCAGGTCGTGCTCGTTGAGCAGCAGTTGTTTCGAACACCGCTCTCTATTGTCGTGTTGCGGCAGCTCCTGCAAATGTTGCCCGACCGTCACCACCCCCTGGTCCAGATCCAGCGCGTATAGCGCCACCTGGGCACCGCTCAAGCTGTTGACCACCAGCGCCCCCTTGGGCAACTCGTCAGCGGGTCGGGTCAGGATCAGCGAATACACGTAGGCCGTGACTACCTTTTTCAACGCGTCGTTTGCGTGCTCCACGCCGTACTTTTCCAGTACCCGGGGATAGAAATTGCCCGTGAGGACATGAGGGCCCGCGCCGGTAGGATAGGCCGTCACCTGGAAGCTGATGCCATCGATATTGGTCGGAATGATGCCGTCGGGAAATCTCACCCCGGGCAAATGCGCGGCGGACACCAACTCATGCTGCTCCTGGGTAGCAGATTCCTCGGTGGTGTATTCGATCACCGGGTTCACGTGACGCTGCTGCAATACCGAACCCACCGGCGTGCTCCGGGTCAATGGCGTGATTTCCAACCAGTCCTGGGCAGTGCTGCCATAACTACTGAACACGCACCCCTTGGCCTTGCCCTCGATAGCCGCGTACACCGGTGCGCCCCCTTGCACGCACAACAGCATCAAGATGATCGCGCGCATCAATAGACCGGGCCGTCGTCCATCGCTGAGGAGCCTGAGCCATGGATCTCTCATCGGTCATTGCCTCCTTTTCCAAGCCGGCCCCGGGTTCACGCTGCGGCGCCCCGGGAGCCGGTCAATCGATAGTGAACAGGTTGCAAGTGCCCGGCGTGCCAGGGACAGTCCCTGGCAGCCGGGCCGAGGTCTTGCCGACGCGCCTTAGTCCATCAGGCCACTGGACACCCGGGCCGACGAGTAGGAGCCGTGGTTGATGCCGATCTGGTCACCATACGTCTGGAAGTAGGCCCAGACGGTATCGACCTTGCCGGTGGATTTCGAGCCTTGGATCTGCCCCTCGTTCACGCCCACCAGCCCACCCAGGGTGGTACGCCAGCCGCCACTGACGCGGCCACGGGACTCGGAGTTGACGATCCGCGACTGGTTATCGCCGACCAGGCCCCCGACCTTGCTGTGCCAGGTTCCATGGACATTGCCAGTCGCCACGGCACGCTCGATGACGTGGTTGGAGTAGTTGGAGTTGAAGCCCACCAGTCCGCCCACCGAGCTGTAGGTATCGCCAAATACCTTGCCATGGGCCTCGACCGAGACCAGGTCGCCATCGTTGTAGCCCACCAGCCCGCCAATATTACTGCTGGCATAGCCCTCCACCGCGCCCAGCGCCTTGGCATCGTAGATCAGGCCACCAATGTTGCTACCGACCAGACCGCCGACGTTGGCCTTCGCCCCTCCCTTGACCTGTCCCTTGGCCTCGATGTAGCCGCTGATGGTGCTGTCGTCACTTTTTCCAACCAGCCCGCCCAGATTCATGCCGGCCAGGTCAATGACATTCCCGGTGGCCTGGACGTTGCTGACCACGCTCTGGTTCTGCTGCGAGCCGATCAGCCCCCCAGCGGCCTCGCTGCCCACCCCGTAGACGTTACCGCTGGCACTGGACCCGCGGATGATGCCTGAGCGGTTGAACCCGACCAGGCCGCCAATATGACTACCCAGCGCGCCGTACACGGTCATCGAGGAACGGGAGCCGGTAATGGTGCCGTCCTGGTTATTACCCACCAGCCCGCCCAGGTTCAGTCCCTTGTAGAGCGGATTGTAAGTACCGATGGTGCCCTTGCTCGACGAGTCGGCAATCACGGCGCCCTTGTTGACCCCAACCAGTCCTCCGGCGCCGCCCATGGCCTGTTTGAACATCTTGGTGGTGATATCGACATGACTGGAACTGCCGCTGATGAGACCGGCCCTGACACTGCCGAAGCGGTTTTCCCCGGCCACGCCGCCGATGGCCGTGGTATGGGCGCCGCCGTACAGCGAACCCGCTATCGAAGAGTCCTTGATCGACCCACCGTAGTTGACCCCCACCAGGCCGCCGACCTTGTTGCGCTGGTCGCTATTGGCGGAGACCTGCATATCGCTGGCACTGACCCGTTCGATGCTGCCGCTGTTGCGCCCCACCAGACCGCCAATTTCACTGAAGCCGTTGCGGCTGTTTTGTCCGTTGACGGTGATCGAGGCCAGCTTCAGATCGCTGATGCTGCCGGAGGACTGGCCGAACAATCCGGCATACAGGCCCGAGCTGTTGATGGTGAAGCCACTGATGGTATTGCCCAGACCGTTCAAGGAACCGGTGAACACCTGGTCGCCGCCAATCGAGTTGATGCTCCCCGAGCCCTTGATCTGATTGCCCAGCACATAGTGGTCATCGAGCTTGTTGCCGATGGCCTGCAACTGCTGGCTGTTCTGGATCACTTTGTGCTGCTTGCCATTGGCGTCAAACCCGGCGTCGCCTCCGGACAAGGTCACCAGTCCCTTGTCGCCCACGATCAGTTGCTCGCCATGATTGACCCCCAGACTGTTGCTGGTGCCGGTGAGGCTCACGTGACTGTCGAGCCGGACCGACTTGGCGGCGTTCAGTTCCAGACGCGAGTTGGCGCCCGTGGCGTTGATCCGTTGATTGACCTTGACGTCCTTGGCGGCGCTCAGGGTCAGTTGGTTGCCGCTTTTCCACTCGACCGCAGCGTCCACCGCCACATCGCCATTGCGGCTGCGCAGATCAACGTTGGTGTTGTTCAGGTTCTGGGAGAGCGTGCTTTCGACCAGGGTCGGGTTGCCGGACACGCCCGTGGAGCCCACCTTGACCTCATTGGACTCGATGACCCAGGTGCCGGTGCGACCGCTCCTGGAGCGGGTATCGACCTCGGCATTGAGCTCGACCCGAGTGACCGCGCCCGAGGTTTGAACCGTACCGCCGTTGCCGTCGGTGGTTAAGGCGCTGGCCGTCAATTTGCCCCCCACATTGACCACGCCACGCTCGCCGCCATCCAGAACGATGCGTCCATCCTTGTTGGACAGGGTATTGGCCTCGATCACGCCCTGGTTGTTGACCACCGCCTGAGTCAGCGCATTGGAGTTCTTGGCCAGCATCAGCACCTGGCCGCCATCGGCCTTGAGCAACGACGTGTTCTGCGCCAACGCATCCGCGGCGGCACCGTTGATCTGCAAGCTGATCAGATTGTCGTTACCCAGGCTCAGTGTGAAGTCGTTGCCGGCCCCCAGGGCCACAGCGCCCTGATTGGCGACGATTTCGCCGTTGTTGCGCACCCGCGCGCCCAGCAGCGCCACGTAGCCGCCATCGGCAGCAGTGATCTTGCCGTCGTTGATCACTTCGACCGCCGACTTTCCGGTGAACTGGTAGCGACCGTTATTGAAGTCATCGTCACTGATGCCACGGGTCGAGGCCACCAGGCCGCCGACGTTGACCTGGGCGCCCTGGCCGATCAACACCCCGTTGGGGTTGATCAGAAACACCTGGCCGTTGGCGTTCAGCGCGCCCTGAATGTTGCTGGCCTTGAAGCCGGTCACCCGGTTCAGGGCGATGGACTCGCGTCCCGGCTGGTTGAAGGTCACCGATTGATTGGCGGCGATGTTGAACTCGTTCCAATTGGTGATCAGCTTGTCGGTCTTTTGATTGATCACCAGGTTGTTGCCATTGACGTCGTAATTGGCACTGCCGGAAACCAGCGTGCCACCTTCGGGCAGCGCCATTGCCGGCGTCAGTCCTCCCAGGGCCAGCAAGCCGGCTGCCATCACCAGCAACCCCTTGCGCCCACCACTGCGACGCCGGCGCCGCGCGCCCTCGCAGGTTACGCTCCAGCGACCTTGGGCCTGGTTCCATACCAACGCATAAATCTTGTTCACAATGACTCCTTATTGACGTTTAAACGCCCTGCTGTTTTTCGCAGAACGGCACTACTTCCAAAGCACACGCAGGCCTTCAGAAAAACTGTGTCGCGTTCACCCAGATCCGCGGGGTGCGCTCGGGACCGTCCCCGGCCTTCTGGTTATCCAGGGGCCAGGCACTGCTCAGGTTGAGTTGCCGCCGCTCGCCGCTCCAGCGCGCCCCCAGGCCCGCCGATTGCAGGCGCTGGGTGTTGATCTCGTTCGTCCAGGGCAGGCGGTTGACCTGCACGTAGCCCTTGTCGGCAAACAGGCTCAATTGCCAGCCGGGTGCCAGGGCGTAGCCCAGCTCCAGGCCGGCCTGCCAGCCCTGGTCGCCAATGCCGGCGCTCAGGGGATAGGCGCGCACCCCATAGGGGCCGCCCAGCCCCATCTTTTCCGAGCTGTCGAGGTTGGCCGAGGTCCACTGGGCATTGACCTGGGCATAGAGCTGGAAGCGGTCGCCCAGTCGCTGCAGGCGCGCAACCTGCAGGTTGGTCTTGGCGAAGCCGCCGCCGGTGGCGGCGGTATAGCGATCCAGGCGCTGCTCAAAGGCGTCATCGAAGGTCAGGCGACCCGAGCCGTAGGACAGGCTGAACTGGTTGTAGCCACCGCCGAGAAACCGGTCCTGGCGGTTGCCGCCCAGGCTCAGGGTCCACAACTCGATGTGCTTGCGCTTGCTCAGCTCGAACAGGTCGATGTCATCGCGCAGCTGCTTGTTCTCGTACTGCAGTTGCGCACTCAGGTCGAAGGTCCGTCCCCGCAGAATCGGCTGGGCGAGGAAGACACTCTGGACACTGGCCTGGCCGTTCATCTCCAGCTTCTTCACGCGTTTTCTGTTGAGCTCGTAGCTCATGTGCGAATAGGCCGCACCGACCCGGGTCGACCAGGGCCCCACGGGCAGTTGATAGGCGCCGCGCCAGTAGCGCTGGTCCCGATCGCTGCCCAGCAGGCGCAAGTTGATCTGGTCCCCCAGGCCCAGGGGGTTGTTGAGGTTGAAGCTGCCCCCCAGGCGGAACTCGCCGGTGTGGTAGCCGCCGAAGTTGTCGGCCTCCAGGCTGCCACTGGCCCAGGGACCGGGCTGTGCCTCCACCAGCAGATCGCTGGTGCCGGGGGCCTGTCCCGCACGCAACGTGCCCTTGACCCGGACCCCGGGCAGATCGTTAAGCAGCAGCAGGCTGCGCTCAAGGTCCGCGCTGTTGACCGCCGCGCCATCGTCCAGTGCGGCCAGCGGCCCACGCAGTACGCCATCCCGGGCACGGGACTGATTGCTCAGCTCGACCCGGCCATAGCGACCTTCCATGACCTCGATGCGCACCACGCCGCCATCGACTTCCTGGGCCGGCAAGAAGGCCCGGGCCAGCAGATAGCCCTGTTGCTGGTAATGGGCGGTGATGCGCTGCGCTGCGTCACGCAAACCGCCCAGGTCCAGTTCTTGACCGCGCAAATCGTCCAGCAGCGGCTGCAGGTCCTGATCGCTGAACACCTGATTGCCCTCGATGACGAAGGCCTTGACCTGCAAGCGCACACCCGAAGTGTCCGGGGCCGGCGTCGAACGCTCGGCCTTGGGCACATCCAGTTGCACCTCATCGGAGGGCCGCGGCAGCGCTGGCTGGGTGGCTTCGATATCCCGTATGGCCTGCCCGGCGCTGGGCACCTGGACCCGCATCTGGGCCTGCGCCAGCACGGGCAGCAACAGCGCCAGCAACATCCCCGGTCGCAGCGCCGACGGCACTCGCAACCGCTCCGCATCTCGCTCTTTGCATCCACCGGCCGGCAGCCCGGCTGCCGTACCACTACAGGTGTATTTGCACACTTCCACTCAGCGTCTCCCCGCTGTCTAAAACCACTTGGTATCGAATTTCCGCCGCGCCGCCGCTCAACACCGGCGCGGCGGACAACGGCAGGCGCGCCGAGCCGAACGGCTCGACGGTGATGCCCTGCACAGTCATGGGTTGACGCGGGTCGCCCACATCCACCCGAGCCAGGGACACGTAGTACGGCGTCGGATTGCTCACGCTGAGCGCCGCAGCCCCTGCCGCCTGCTCTGCCTTCTGCAGGCTCCAACGCAGCTGGCGCGCCGCCTCGTCGGCGCGACCCGGCAGGCCCTTGGGGCGATACAGCAGCTTCATGCGCAGGCGGTAACTCAGGCTCAGCTGGTTGCTGCTCAAAGGCCGCAGGGACGGCACTTCCAGAAAGTTGAGCCAGAACACCGACTCGCGATCGACAGGCAGCGGTTCACCGCTGTAACGCAGCGACAGGACGGAGCTCTGCTGCGGATCAAGCCGCGAAAGCGGGGGCGAAAGCACGAATGGCACCGCCAGCCGGCTCGGATCGACCGAGGCATCGCCCTTGTCCAGCCAGGTCTGCAGCAGCAGCGGCGCCGTCCCGAGATTGCCGACCCGGATGCTCAAGGCCGCCAGCCCCTGGGGATAGATAAAGCGCGTGCCGACAATCGACAGATCGGCGCGCACGCCCTGGCTGAACAGCAGCACCGCCGCCAACAGGCACACGCAACGCACCACACAAGCAAGACTGCTACTCAAGATGCAGGCTCCGTGGTGATGGCGCTCTGCTGCGCCCAGCGGTGACACGGCAAGTCGAGCAGAAGCGAATCGTTGCCCGGCTGCGCCGCGGGCGCCGGCAATACATAGTCGATCAGGCACTGCTCGCCAGGTCCTTCGCCCCACTGCACACGGATGCGGCCCCGGTCCTTCTCACTGCGCAGCACCAGGCGACTGCCCTGCCCCACCGCCCCCAGCTCCTCGCCGCTGTCGGCGTCCAGGGCACTGGCGGCAAAGGGCAGCGGCGCACCATCGGCCTGCCGGCTGTCGATCAGAAACGCCCGGGCCTTGCGAGTCGGGTAGGACAGCCTGACCACGGCCCCCGCCCGGGGCGCGACATTGCGCGAACTGACCTGCAGCTCGACATCCTCATCCATGCCGCTGGGGTCCAGGTCCACGGTATTGAGCTGATAGGGCGCCAGGCTCGGCAGCACCGCATAACCTTGTCCGTCCACCTGCGTACCGGCGTAGCCGACACTGGCGCCCCTGGCATGGGGGGCATGCACCAGGGCTGCGGTTTCACTCAGGGTCTGGGACAGGGTCAGGCCCCCGGAATGCAGGAGCATGCCGCCGGAGGCACCCAGCGACTGGGCCCGATAGTCACGCCCCTGGGACAGGCTCGAACTCAGGGTCACCTGCGGCAGGTAGTAGCTCAGGTTGGCGTTGGTCGAGGTTTCCCGCGGCTGGGCATCATGGGACACCGAGACGCCATAGGACGCCGTGTCGTGCTCGCCCAGTGAACCGGAAATGCCGCTGGAGTAACGGGCACCGGAATTCCGGTCGTGACTGGCAAAGGCATTGGCCAGGGTGGAACGCCCGGCGACGCCCCCCAGGGGCAGCGACAGACTGAGGCTCCACAAGGTGTTCTCACTGCGGGTGCGACGCCCCGAGAACTGGCTCGAACCCTGGGTACGCTGGACGCTCAGGGCATAGCTGAGGCCGCGCCACTGATGGTTGTAGCCCATGGCGTAGTTGCGGGCCTGACCGCGGCTGTTCCAGTAGTTGAGGGAGGAGCCGTTGAGGTAAAAGTCACCGCCGAGGCCATCCACCCGCTGGTTGATCGTCACATCCAGCCGATCGCGGACCCGGGCGAAGTCTTCGAAGCGCGCGCCTCGGTTGACGAAGTCCTCAAGGTCGATGGCGTCCCGCAGGCTCAGGTAGCCCCGGGTGGAATAGCGATAGGCCAGCAACGAGAACTGGGTGCCGCTGTCATGCAGGTTCTTGCTGTAGGAAAGACGCAGGCTGGTGCCCTGCAGGTTGCCATTGCGCGGCACCTGACTGCGGGACTGGGTCAGGTCGAGACCGAAACCTCCGAGCTCGGTGTTCAGCGCCGCGCCGATCAGGCCGGCCATGTAGCTGCCGGTGAGCGAGGCACCGGCATAACCGGTGACCTGGTTGTCCAGCCCGCGTTGCAGGGTGCCCTGGGCCACATACTGGTGCAGGCCACGCCCTCCGGCCCTGATCACTTGACCGCCGGTCAGGCTGTAGCGGGTGACGCCGGGACGCAGGTGGCGGGCCATGGTGGCAAAGGGCACGGTAAAACGCTGGGTACGGCCATCGGCCTCGGTGACCGTCACCTCCAGGTCACCGCCAAAGCTGGCGGCCTGCAGGTCGGCAATCTCGAAGGGGCCTGGGGCAACGGTGGTTTCATACACCAGGTAACCACGCTGCTGCACCGTGACCTTGGCATTGGTATTGGCCGTGCCGCGCACCACCGGGGCGAAATAGCGCTGAGTGGTGGGCAGCATGCGTTCATCGCTGAACAACTTGACCCCGCGAAACGACACCGAATCGAACAGCTCGGAATCGGTCACGCTCTCCCCCACCAGTAATTGCGAACGCCAGTCGGTCAGGTCGGTCTGGCCGTAGATATAGCCCCGCTGATAATCGCTGCCGCTGTCGGGCGACCAGGACAAGGTGCCGCTGTGACGCAGGCGCAGGTTTCCCAGGTTCAGGCCCATGCTCAATCCGGCATAACCGTTGGTACTGCGCTGGCCACGGCTCTGAGTGCTGAACAGGTTGGTGCTGTAGTTCAGCCGGGCAGCGTTGATGCCCGAGTCCCAACTGGCCGGATCGACATAGCTGGAGGCGACTTCAGGCAGCACGAACAGCTGTGGAACCGAGAGTTCAAGCTGCTGTTCGGCCATGTTGACCCTGGTGGTGACGTGGGGGATGTAACTGGCAAGGTCCCCGCAGAACAGGCCATCGCCTTGCAGCGGATGGCTGGCAGGCGCCAACGCGGCGTCGGCTTTGTGCAGGTCGATGCCCAATTGCGTGAGCAACTCGCGGTCGTAGCAGGGCTGGCTGCCCTGGGGGTCAGCGCTTTCGCGCAATTCGATCTCGATCAGCCCGCGCCAGGCGCCACTGACCCGCACATCCAGCAGGTACTTGCCGGGCGCCACGTAACCCGCGCGCTCGAAGCGCTGCGTGTCGATGAGGGTTCCCGGCCCCTTGAACAGCATCTGGGTATCGAAGAACACCGGACTGTTCTGCGACGTGTCGCCGGACACCTCCGATAGCACGGCTTGATCAGCGGTCGTCGGCTGGGCAGCCACAGGAGCCGCCAGCCCCAGCAGCCCGGCCAGCACCGACAGTGCTCGCAAGAGCCGGGCCGGAGCATCGCCAGGACAGACTCGCGCAAGCACAGGAAAACCCAGCCAAAAGGGCTGCACACTGAACATAATCGATACCAATGCACTCAGCGTTCAATAACCAGGGCCAAGAGCGGAGTTGAATTAACAGGGCAACTAGAGAAGGTTCTTTTCAAGCGGCACCCGGCCACCGAAGTCATTGACCACTTCAAAGCGCACAGCCGCATTGCGTGGCGCTCTTTCAGCGCTTGCCGGCCAGGCGAAGGACTCCCGACCAAAAGGCGCGACCATCCCGGTCCCCAGGTCGACGGTGCGTCCTTGCACTTGCACCTCGACCTTGCTGAAAGACAGGTAGTAAGGCGTTGGATTGGATACCTGGATGACCGGACCTGCGGCCTGGTCTTTGGCCACTCCCGCGGGCTCAAACTTCCAACTGAGTTTTTCCACCGCCGAGTTGACATCGACCTTCAAGTCCGCAGGACGAAAGAACAACTTGATCCGATGACGGAAGGTAAAGGCCAATCGGTTTTCATCCTGTTTCTGTTGGGGCGGAACTTCCAGAATGTTCAGCCAGTACAGTGACTCACGATCAGCGGGCAACGGTTCTTTCGAATAACCAATACGCAGTACCGCCGCGGCATTGGGCTCCAGGCGACTGAGTGCCGGTGTAAGTTGAAAGGGCACTTTCATTTCTTCCGGCGCCTTACTGGCATCACCATCATCAATCCAGGCCTGAACCAATATCGGCATGCTGCCTGGGTTATTCATTCTCAGTGTCACATCACGCGCACTCGCCGGATAAACCACACGAGTGCCATGAATAACTATTTCCGCATTGACTACCGAAGAGAACAAACTCAGGAAGAGGGCGCCGATAACGAACGTTTTAAACACATGCGCTTTCGGCGCCATGAGCAACTCCTTATGTAACTGACAGCTGTCAGTTGTACGTCACATCGAAGTTGATATTGGAGTCGGCACGACCTTCAACGATTGTGTCGCTGACCGCCACATAAGAGGCCTTGAACTTCAGCACGGCCTTGTTACCGATAACTTCGGCAACCTGCTGATTGTTGTTTTCCGACAGGTCGATTTTCCCCGGCGTGGCGCCGTTGTTGTGAATCTGGATCTGCACGCCCGAGGCCGAACCGGAACCGCTGTCGATCAGACGCAGGTTGCCGGTGGCGTTATCAATGAAACCATCCTTGTGGAAGCTGACGGCGGCTTTGGAGCCGTCGGTGCAGCCGCCGCCACTGAGGTTGATGTTGAATTCCTTGAACTCGGAAGCCGTGCCGATGCCACCGGCGAAAACCGAAGGCAGGACGTTGCCGAACTTGACCGTGCCGGTGTTCGCTCCGGATTCGTTGGCATCGACCTGAACCTTGCAACTGACACTGGAGATCAGGCCTTCGAACTTCACGTTGCCGGAGTTGACACCGGTTTCTGCGTAGCTCAATGCCGGAGTCAGTGCCGCAAGCAGCAACCCGGAGGTCGCCATGGATGCAAAAGATTTAAGTTTCATCTGATTCCCTATTATTAAAAACCGTCTAAGAGCACAGTATTCAAAACAACTTCGCCCTCCCGAGACGTACAGCCTTGCTGAACTTCGAGCCAACGAGACATGAGTTGAACACCACAACAACCTCGATCAACCGCTCTCGCCCATAATAAAATGCATACTGACAACAAGCTTCTGCATTCCATCCGGAGCGGACATTACGATACCGACTGCCCTCTTCTTTTAGAATAACGACCAATCTTCATGTAACAAGGAGCACTCTCTAAATGAACAAGATTTTTCTCGGAAACTTGTACTACTTAAAAACACTAAACACACTAAAAACAGCCAATAAATAAGACACTTCTTATATAGAGCCCCATAGACTGCAAACACGCGATATACGACAGAGATTCAGCGCTGTAACCAACTGATCAAGTGACGGTCGGCCGCTTCCGGACCTAAGTGCTGGGCAAGCCCCGAACGTCCGCCCAACGAAAAACGCCCGGTGCATAGCACCGGGCGTTTGGCCAGAGTTCTCGACAACGCAGCCTGTGCTGCAAGCGCTCACAACGCGTTTGAGCGCCCCGAAACAGGGTGCGCAACTGCGGTCATGGGGCGCACCGGACGCGGGTCTTCCTGGCCCTGACGCAAGCGCAAGGCCGCCAGCGCCGCCACCAACAGCACCAGGGCAATGGCCTTGAGGCCATTCATGGCATCGCCGGTGCTCATTTCGATCGCCCCCATCACCGAGGGGCCGACAAAACCGCCCAACAGTCCGCAGGAGTTCACAAAGCCCAGGCCTCCCGCCAGGGCCGCACCTTTGAGCCGTGACGCCGGGTACAGGAAGATGATCGACTGCACCACAAAGAACATCAGCGCCGCCACACAGAACCCCAGCAGGCTGAACACCGGCCCCGAAAAGGCCGCAATCAGCAGCCCGGCCGCCATCGTCAGCAAGCCGCAGACCAGCAGTCGCCGTGCCCGCTGCGCGCTGGTGGCCAGCCGTGGCAGGCTGATCGCCCCCAGCGCCGCGACGATCCACGGCAAGGAGGTCAGCAGGCCGACGCTCATCAGGCTCAGACTGCCGTACTTGCCGATGATGCTGGGGAGGAAAAAGATCACGGTGTAGATGGTGATCTGGTGGCAGAAGTAGACAAAGATCGCCAGCAGGATCTGCGGCGTAAAGCACTGCCGGAACGAATGCCCGCCCTGCCCTGCCCCCTCATCGGCTTCGTCGGCCAGGCGCTGCTCGATGCCCCGGGCCTCCTCGGCGCTCAACCAGGGCGCGCGGCTTGGACGGTCCGGCAGGCGCCGCCAGACCACCCAGGCGAAGAACACCGCCGGCAGCCCTTCGAGCAGGAACATCCACTGCCAGCCATGCCAGCCCAGCAAGCCGTCCATCTTCATCAGCGCGGCGCCCAGCGGACCGCCGATGATATTGGCCAGGCACACCCCCAGCAGGAAATAGCCGGTAGCCCGGGCCCGTTGCCGGCGGTCGAACCAGTAGGTCAGGTACAGCATGACCCCGGGAAACAGGCCGGCTTCGGCGATGCCCAGCAGCAGGCGCAGTACATAGAAGGAGGTCTCGCCCTGGACGAAGGCCATGGCGGCGGAGATCAGCCCCCACGTGACCATGATCCGGGCAATCCAGAAGCGTGCGCCGACCTTGTGCATGATCAGGTTGCTGGGCACCTCGGACAGCGCATAGGTGAGGAAGAACAACCCGGCACCCAGGCCATAGGCGGCAGCGGAAATACCCAGGTCCACATCCAGTTGGTGCTTGGCCAGGGCGATGTTGGTGCGGTCGAGAAAGCTCAGGACATAGGCCGCGATCAACAGCGGCATGAGTTTGAGAAACATCAGGCGGGTCAGCTGTTGCGGGTCCCGGGGCGCTGCTGTGGTTGCAGTGTTCATGGGGCATATCCCTTTGTAGTTGTTATGCGGGATCGTCAGCGGGCCTGGAGCCAGGGCCGCTGACACGGACCTTCAAGGGTCAGAACGCGACGTGCTCACGCCCCTTGAGCCCGAGCAGGGCCCGGGCTTCATCCGGGGTCGCCACACGACCGCCCAGGGCTTCGATGACCGTGCGAATGCGCCGCACCTGATCGGCGTTGCTGGCCGCCAGTTTGCCGGGGCCATCCCACAGCGAGTCCTCCAGGCCGACCCGGGCATGGCTGCCCATGGCCAGGCCCATGGTGGCCAGGGGAATCTGATTGCGCCCGGCGCCGAGGATCGACCAGTGATAGGCATCGCCAAACAGCCGGTCGGCAGTACGGCGCATGTGCGCCAGATCCTCGGGATGACCACCGATGCCGCCCCGCAGGCCGAACACCGACTGGATGAACAGCGGCGCCTTGAGCAGGCCGCGCTCAAGGAAATGCGCCGCGGTATACAGGTGGCCGATGTCGTAGCACTCAATCTCGAAGCGGGTGCGATTCTCGGCACAGGCGCTGAGGATATGGGCGATATCGCGGAAGGTATTGCGGAAGATCCGGTCGTCGCTCTCCTCCAGGTACGGCCGCTCCCAGTCGTGCTTGAACTCGGTGAAGCGGTTGAGCATTTCGTACAGACCGAAGTTCATCGAGCCCATGTTCAGCGAGGCCAGCTCCGGCTTGAACTCCAGCACCGGCTGCAGGCGCTCCTCGACGCCCATGGTGGGGGCGCCACCGGTGGTGAGGTTGATCACCACGTCGCAGGACTCCTTGATCTGCGGCAGGAAGCGCCGGAACAGCTCGGGGTCCTGGCTCGGCCGCCCGTCCTCCGGGTCTCGGGCATGCAGGTGCACGATGGCCGCACCGGCTTGGGCCGCAGCGATGGCCTCGGCGGCGATTTCTGCGGCGGTGATCGGCAGGTGCGGCGACATGGACGGGGTATGAATCGCCCCGGTGACAGCGCAAGTGATGATGACAGGCGTTTTTCCAGACATGACGGTACTCCGACTTTTATTCTTGATGAAAAAAATCCCTGGGTGTCGCTGATGGAATTCACCGCTGACGACCTTCAGCGGTGCGGATCGCGGGCGCGGCTAGAGGTACTCGACGTTACCGTCGACGCTGATCGCCTGGCCGGTGATATTGCGAGCCGCCGGCGAGCAGAGAAACAGCGCCATGGCGGCCACGTCCTCGGCGCTGACCATGCGCTTGAGGGAGATCTTGTTCAGGTACTCCTGGCGCATTTCGGCCACAGGCACCCCGGTCTGTTCGGCCCGGGCCTGAATCACCGCGTCCATGCGCGGGCCCTGGACTATCCCCGGCAACAGCGCATTGACCCGGATATCGCTGGCCCCAAGCTCGGCCGCCAGAGACTTCATCAACCCGACAATGGCCCACTTGGTGGCCGCATACGGCGTACGCCAGGCATATCCCAGGCGCCCGGCCACCGAGGCGATGTGCAGCAGATGGGCGTTGTCCGAAACCTTGAGCAACGGCACTGCGTGGTGGGCAAAACGGTACTGCGCGGTCAGGTTGATATCGATGGTGCGCTGCCAGTCGGCGTCGCTGACGGCATCGATGCCGGCCGTGGGCCCGGCAATACCAGCGTTGTTGACCAGCACATCAAGCCCGCCGAAGCGCTCCACCTGAAGCTCGAACAGCGCTTGGATCTGTGCCGGATCAGCGACATCGGTGCGGGTCGCCAGCGCCTCGGGGTAGCGATCCCGGAACGCCGCCAGGGCCGCCTCACTGACATCGCAGACGTGCACCTGGGCGCCAGCTTCGAGATAGGCCCTGGCCAGCACTTCACCGATGCCCGCCGCGCCGCCGGAAATCATCACCCGCAAGCCTGGGTAAGGCTGTAAACGCTGCAAGATGCTCATGCCCGACCTCCTTTGAGCGCCGCCGCACCAGGCTTCTTGGCCAACAGCCGGCCCAGGGAGTCTGCCGCTTGCATGATGTCGTCGGTGACGGCCGCTCGCACTCCCGGACCATCGCCGGTGGCCAGGGCTTCGACGATGCGATTGTGGGCTTCCATGGAACGTTGCAGGTGGGCCTGGTCCGGCGCCACCAGGGCAAAACACGGCCCCATGTGCAGCCAGAAGTTCTCCACCGCGGCCATGGTCAGCTCGGCTCGGGCCACGGCATAGATACGTCGGTGAAAGGCGAAGTTGGTCCATAGGTAACGGGACACATCCACCTCATCGGCAGCCTTCTGCATCTGCCGGCACAGATCGGTGATCTCCTGCAGATCGCCCTCTTGCAGATGCTGCAGGGCCTTTTCCGCCAGCAGCCCTTCCAGGGCCACCCGTGCATCACGGATCTCCCGCAGACGCTCCAGCGTCATCATTCGCACTCGCAGGCGGGAAGTTTCCGTGACCTCAAAGGCATTTTCCGCGCTCAGGCGCTGCAGCGCTTCGCGCACCGGCATGGGGCTGGAACCCAGGGCTTCGGCCAGGCCACGAATGGTCAACTTCTGGCCGGGCTGAAAACGCCCACTCATCAAGGCTTCGCGAATCTGCCGGTACACCTGCTCCTGCAAGGTATCGCGAGAAACCTGACGCAACGTGGGAAGGGGGATTGGGCCTTGGGATATAGGACCTTCAGACATGGCATCTACCTGTGTTGTGGTTCTTGTGCTCGACAATATGTGATCACAAATCAAATATGTCAAATATCAGGATTTGATCCACAGCCCGTCATGAAGGGCAAATTCATCACTAAAATATTTCATGAATTCCGCACTGCGGAACAATATTCCGTATTGACCACACTATTCATTGATGACAGGATTATTTTCGCCAAGTGATTCAAATAGCGGAATAAAGCTATCCGTGACTGGGATGTTCTGCTGGTCACCCTCAACGCCATACCGCGCCCACCGACCTCTCGCTGCCCTTCACCCCGGAGACTGCTGCAATGAGTTGCGAAACAGCCCTGCCCATCGTCGAAAGCGCATTACACGGAAACATCCTGGTGCTGACCCTCAACAACCCGCCGGTCAACGCCCTGGGGGTGGAGATCCGCCGCGGACTGCTGGCGGCCATCGACAGCGCCAACGACAACCCGGCGGTCGAAGCCATACTGCTGGTCGGTGCAGGACGACACTTCTGTGGCGGCGCCGACATTCGCGAATTCGGCAAGACGCCCCAGGCGCCGGCGCTGCCGGAGGTGGTCAAGCGGATCGAGGACAGCAGCAAACCGGTGCTGGCGGCAATCCAGGGAGTGGCCCTGGGAGGAGGCCTGGAAGTCGCCCTCGCCGCCCATTACCGCCTGGCCACCGGCAGCGCCCGGCTCGGCCTGCCAGAGGTGTTGCTGGGCTTGCTTCCCGGGGCCGGCGGCACCCAGCGGCTGCCACGCCTGATCGGTGTCAAAGCGGCTCTGGAACTGATGCTCAGCGGGCGCCATCTGAGCGCCAAGGAGGCCCTGGATCTGGGTTTGGTGGACCGTCTGGGGGACAGCGATGACGCCCTGGCCGAAGGCCTGGCCTACATGCGCCAGTTGCTGGCACAGGGCGCCACTGTCCGACGCACCCGGGATGCTCAGGCCCTGAGCGAGCCAGCCGCCCAGCGCCAAGCGATAGATGCCGCCCGCCAGCAGGCCACGCAGAAATCCCGAGGCCTGCTGTCGCCGCTGCACATCATCCAGGCCGTGGAGGCGGCCCTCGATCAATCCTTCGAAGACGGCCTGCGCGAAGAACGCCGACTGTTTCTGGAGTGCCTCGACAGCCCGCAGCGTGCCGGGCTGGTGCATGCTTTTTTTGCGGAACGGGAAGTGCTCAAGGCCCCCGAGACCCGCGCGGCAGCCCCCCGGGCCATTGCCCGAGTGGGGGTGGTGGGCGGTGGCACCATGGGCGCCGGCATCGCCGTGACGGTCCTCGACGCGGGGCTGGAAGTGACCATGATCGAACGCGACCAGGACGCCCTGAATCGCGGCCGCAGCAATGTCGAGAAGGTCTACGACACCCTGATCGACAAAGGTCGCCTGACCCAGGCCGACAAAGCCGCGACCCTGGCCCGTTTCCGCGCCAGCACCGACTACCGGGATCTGGCCCAGGCCGATCTGGTGATCGAAGCCGTGTTCGAGGACATGGCGGCCAAGCTTGCGGTATTCGCCGAACTGGATCGCGTGTGCAAGGCCGGCGCCGTACTCGCCAGCAACACCTCCTACCTGGACATCAACGCCATCGCCCAGAGCGTCTCGCGACCTGCCGACGTGATCGGCCTGCACTTCTTCTCCCCGGCCAACATCATGAAGTTGCTGGAGATCGTGGTGCCAGCCAAGGTCGCGACGGAGGTCGTCGCCACGGCCTTCGAGCTGGCGAAACAGTTGCGCAAGGTGCCGGTACGCGCCGGCGTCTGTGATGGATTTATCGGCAATCGCATCCTCGCGGTCTATCGCCAGGCCGCTGACTACATGATGGAAGACGGCGCCTCGCCCTATCAGATCGACCAGGTCCTGCGCGATTTCGGCTTCCCCATGGGCCCCTTCCAGGTGGCGGACCTGGCCGGTGGTGACATCGGCTGGGCGACCCGCCAGCGCAAGGCCGCCAGCCGTGATCCCCGGGCCCGCTATGTACAGATCGCCGACCGCCTCTGCGAGCGCGGCTGGTTCGGGCAGAAAACCGGTCGCGGCTACTACCTCTATGCCCAGGGCCCGCGCAGCGCCAGCCAGGACCCGGAAGTCCTGGCGATCATCGACGCCGAGCGGGCCCGGGTCGGCATCACGCCCCGGGCCTTCAGCAACGCGGAAATCCTGCGGCGCTACATGGCGGCCATGATCAACGAGGGCGCCAACGTGGTGCATGAAGGCATCGCCCTGCGCCCCCTGGACGTGGACATCACCCTTATCCACGGCTACGGCTTTCCGCGCTATCGCGGGGGCCCGCTCAAGTACGCCGACCAGTACGGCCTGCCCCAGGTCCTGGCGGATATCCGCGAGTTTGCCGAAGAAGATCCGCTGTTCTGGACAGCCTCACCCTTGCTGGTGCAGCTGGTAGAGCGCGGCGAGAACTTTGACAGCCTCAATCACAGCCACTGACCAAGGAGCACGTCCCATGCGCGAAGCCGTCATTGTCTCCACTGCCCGCACGCCCCTGACCAAGGCCCATCGAGGTGAATTCAACATCACCCCCGGCCCCACCCTCGCCGCCTTCGCAGTACGCGCCGCGGTCGAGCGGGCCGCCATCGATCCAGGGCTGATCGAAGATGCCATCCTCGGCTGCGGCTACGGCGAAGGCACCACCGGGCGCAACGTCGCGCGCCTGGCAGTGGTCCGTGCCGGCTTGCCCATCAGCATCGCCGGCACCACGGTCAACCGCTTTTGCGCCTCCGGGCTTCAGGCCATTGCCATGGCAGCCGGACGCATCGTGGTGGACGGTGTCCCAGCGATCATCGCCGGCGGTGTGGAGAGCATTTCCCAGATCCGTGGCCGTGGCGCCAGCGACGACCCGGACCTCGACCCCTGGCTCCTGCAGCACAAGCCGGAACTGTTCCTGCCGATGATCGAAACCGCCGACATCGTCGCCGCGCGCTATGGCATCAGTCGCGAGGCCCAGGACCGCTTCTCGGTGGAGAGCCAGCGCAAGACCGAAGCGGCACAACTGGCCGGCCGCTACCGCGAGGAAATCATCCCCTGCACCACCACCATGGCGCTGACCGATAAACAGAGCGGTGTGGTCAGCCAGCTGCAGGTCACGGTGGAGGCCGACACCTGCAACCGTCGCGGCACCACTTACGAGGCCCTGGCCAAACTGCAGCCGGTGCAAGGCCCTGAGCGTTTCATCAGCGCCGGCAACGCCTCGCAACTGTCCGACGGCGCCTCGGCCTGCGTATTGATGGAGGCCCGGGAAGCGTCCCGCGCCAACCTGACCCCGTTGGGGGTGTTTCGTGGCATGGCAGTGGCTGGCTGCGAGCCCGACGAAATGGGCATCGGCCCGGTGTTCGCGGTGCCCAAGCTGTTGGCCCGGCATGGCCTCAAGGTCGAGGACATCGGCCTCTGGGAACTCAACGAAGCCTTCGCCTCCCAGGCGCTCTACTGTCAGCAGCGGCTGGGCATTGCCGACGAATGCCTGAACGTCAACGGCGGAGCCATCGCCCTGGGTCACCCGTTCGGCATGACCGGCGCGCGCCTGGCCGGCCATGTGCTGCTTGAGGGTCGCCGGCGGGGCGTGAAGTACGCCGTGGTCAGCATGTGCATCGCCGGCGGCATGGGCGCCGCTGCGCTGTTCGAAATCTATTGAGGACCTCGCCATGGACCTGAGTTTCACTCCAGAGGAAGAAGCCTTCCGCGACCAGGTGCGACGCTTTCTCGCCGAACACCTGCCCACTGGCCTGAGTGACAAGGTGGCCGCAGGCGAGCGCCTGTCCAAGGCCGACATGGAGCAATGGCATGCGCTGCTCAATGCCCGGGGCTGGCTGGCCAACCACTGGCCCCAAGCCTTTGGCGGACCGGGCTGGAGCCCCGTGGAAAAGTTCATCTTCGAACTGGAGTGCGGGCTGGCCAATGCGCCGCGCATCGTGCCCTTTGGCGTCAATATGCTGGGGCCAGTGCTGATCAAGTACGGCACCCCACAGCAGCAGGACTATTGGCTACCACGGATTCTCGACGGCCGCCACTGGTGGTGCCAGGGCTATTCGGAACCCGGTGCCGGCTCGGACCTGGCCGCAGTGAAAACCAGCGCCGTGCGCGACGGCGATCACTATGTGGTCAACGGCCAGAAGACCTGGACCACCCTGGGTCAGCACGCCAACATGATTTTCTGCCTGGTACGCACCGACCGTGAAGCCAAGCCCCAGGAAGGCATCAGCTTCCTGCTGATCGACATGGCCAGCCCCGGGGTCGAGGTACGCCCGATCATCACCCTGGAGGGCGATCACGAAATCAACGAAGTCTTCTTCACCGACGTGCGGGTGCCGGTGGCCAATCGGGTAGGCGAGGAACACAAGGGCTGGACCTGCGCCAAATACCTCTTGACCTACGAGCGCACCAATATCGCTGGGGTCGGCTTGTCCATGGCGGCGCTGCAACGGGTCAAGCAGTTGGCCGCGCAGCGCACCCGCAACGGCCAGCCACTGCTGCATGACCCGCAGTTCGCCGCCCGCCTGGCCCGGGTCGAGATCGACCTGGCCAATATGCAGACCACCAACCTGCGGGTGATCGCCGCCGTGGCCGGGGGTGGGGCTCCCGGTGCGGAAAGTTCGATGCTGAAGATCTGCGGCACGCAAATCCGTCAGGAACTGACCGCACTGCTGCGCCGGGCCATGGGCCCCGAAGCCCGGCTCATGCTGGATGACGCCAACCCCGAAGCGCTGGACGCGGGCCCCGGGTTCGCGGCCAACGCCACGGCGCAGTACTTCAACAATCGCAAGCTGTCGATTTTTGGCGGCTCCAATGAAATCCAGAAAAACATCATCTCGAAAATGATTCTCGGGCTCTGAGGGCGTGCACATGAACTTCGAACACAGCGCAGAACGGCGCATGCTCGCAGACAGCTTGAATCGTTTCATCACCCAGCAATACAACCTGGAAAAGCGCCAGCAGAGCCTGCAGTCCGAGCTGGGTTTCAACCCCGATATCTGGCGCCAGCTGGCGGACCTGGGAGTCATCGGTGCCCTGTTCAGTGAGGCCGACGGCGGCTTCGGTGGCGGCGGCTTCGACCTGGCCCTGGTCTTCGAGGCAATAGGCCGCGGACTGCTGGTGGAACCTCTGCTGGGCAGTGCGGTACTGGCCGGCGAGGCCATCGCCAGCGCCGGCAACGAAGAACAGAAAATGCACCTGGGGCCAATCATCGACGGCAGCCTGATCGCCGCCCTGGCCCATGAAGAACCCGGCAACCACTATGCAACCCACCGGGTCGCCTGCCGCGCCGAGGCGGACCCTGCCGGCTGGCGTCTGGACGGTATCAAGAGCATGGTCCTCAACGGCCGCCAGGCCGGGTTGCTGGTGGTCGCGGCACGCACGGCCGGAGCCCAGGACGATAGCCAGGGCATCTCGCTGTTCCTGGTACCGGCGGACACCCCGGGCCTGGAGATCCAGGCCTGCCCGACCCTCGATAACGGCCCCGTCGCGCAAGTGCGCCTGCACCAGGCAAAAGTGCCGGCACAGGCCTTGCTGGGCCCCTTGCATCAGGGCCACGCGATCCTCGAACGGGCCATCGGCCGCGGCCTGTTGGCGCTCTGCGCGGAAGCCCTTGGCGCCATGGAAGTGGCCAAGCTGGCGACCCTGGACTACCTGCGCACCCGGCAACAATTTGGCCGTCCTATCGGTAGCTTCCAGGCGCTGCAACATCGCATGGCAGTGTTGTTGCTGGAGATCGAGCAGGCGCGTTCTGCGGTGATCAACGCCGCTGCCGCCCTCGACGCCGACCGCCTGACCCGCGAACGCAGCCTGTCGGCGGCCAAGGTCAGCATCGGTCGCATCGGCGCCCTGGTGGCGGAGGAATGCATCCAGTTGCATGGCGGTATCGGCATGACCTGGGAACTGCCACTGGCCCATTACGCCAAGCGGCTGGTGATGATCGACCACCAGTTGGGGGACGAGGATCATCACCTGCAGCGCTACATCGCCCTCGGCCAAGCACCGACCCCATGAGTCTCTCGGGCAGACAACCACAGGCCCAGGCCCAACACGCCGCCCCCCGAGCGATGGCGACGAGCCCTGACTCTATCGTTGAACACCAACGACATGGCGAGCACGCCACCGGGGACCGAGGTCCGCACCGTGAGCTGCACCCGGGGTGGTGGCACGAAGCTCTTTATCGCCAGTGACGACCTGCTGGATGCCGAGGATTGACGACTGGTCAGCGCCAAGGGCGTATTCAGGCGTGGCCACCTGCGTCACGACAGCCACTGAGGCGGTACGGCGCAGACGGCAGATCGACCGGACCGTGATCGCCTGACGAGATAGGTGCCTGCCTGGTGCAACAGCGTTCCGAGAGGCAATCGTCGATTTCAATTCAAGCGGTTCCGGGATAACATTTTTCTCTTGTTTCCAAGAACCCGCTGTGTGGTCAACTGGCATTGCGCCCGGCACCAGCCCCTACCGGAAGACCCCATGCACGACCCGAACGACGCCCCGGAACCAGCGCCCAAAGACCGCAAGTTCGTCGAAGCCCTGGCCCGTGGCCTGGAAGTCCTGCGGGCCTTTACCCACGGTCACGCGGTACGCGGCAACCAGGACATCGCCCGCATCACCGGCCTGCCCAAACCCACGGTGTCGCGCCTGACCTACACTCTGACGCAGTTGGGCTACCTCAAGTACAACCAGGACCTGGAGAAGTACCAGCTGGATTCGGCGGTACTGGCCCTGGGTTACGCCTACTCCGCCAGCCTGCGAGTTCGCCAGTTGGGCAAACCCTTCATGGACGAGTTCTCCCGGCGCACCAACACCACAGTCAGCCTGACCTGCCGCGATCGCCTGTCGATGATTCACGTGGACAGCAGCCGCCCGCCGGAGGTCGCCAGTCTGCGCATGGAACCCGGACTGCGCCTGCCCCTGGCCACCAGCGCAGCGGGGCGGGCCTACCTGGCGGCCACGCCGAAAATCGAGCGTGACCATCTGCTGCGGGAAGTGGCGAAAAAAGTCGGAGATGAATGGCCGGCCCTGGAAAAGTCCCTGGAGGACTCCTTCCGTGAATACGAAGCCTTTGGCTTCTGCCTGTCACTGGGAGAATGGGACCGCAACGTCAATGGCGCCGGCGTGCCGCTGCGCCTGGCCGACGGCAGCATCATGGCCCTGACCTGCGGCGCCCCGAGCTTTCAGCTGTCCAGCGAAAAACTCGAAAGCTCCCTGGCCCACCAGTTGGTGATGCTGGCCCGGGACCTGGAAAGCCTCGGCGTCTGAAGCACACGCCAGGGCAGATTTTCAGCTTCTGCAACGAGCCGGGGTACATCGGGTACTCCATGAATGACCATGAAGCACCCGAGACCGGCCCCGTTATCAGCGGGGCCGTTCCATCCGTTACTCGTCACCCCACTTATCGTGACCAGCAATCACCTGGCTATTGCAGAAGGCTGCAGATTGACGAATGTCACCCAAGCCCAGGCCCGCCAGCCGAGCATCCCGGTTGCCGGTGAGTTCGCCGCTGGCGAATGTTGGGTTATCGAAGGCGACTGGCGCCGCGGTGCCAACCAATGCCTCCATACGTTCGCGAGCCTGATGCTGTGGAGTTAGGTTCCTGCCGAGTGGCTGGCGCGCCAGCTGGACCATGCGGACTAGAGCGCCCCTGCATGCAGCATCTTTTGCCCTAAAAATGCCCTGACAACTGCCACAGAAACGAAAAAGCCCCCGTAATCTTCAATGATTACGGGGGCTTAGTCTTGTTCAATAATGGCGGAGAGATAGGGATTCGAACCCTAGGTACCGGTGAAGGTACAACGGATTTCGAATCCGTCCCATTCGGCCACTCTGGCATCTCTCCAACGGCGCGCATCATAACAGCACCTTTGCCGGATGCGAAGCCCCCGAGCAAATTTTTTCCGTGCTATCAGATGCTTGCGTCGATTACAGCGGCACGCCCAGGCGCTGGGCGACTTCTTCGTAGGCTTCGATGACATCACCGAGGCCCTGGCGGAAGCGGTCCTTGTCCATCTTCTTCTTGGTGTCCTTGTCCCACAGACGGCAGCCGTCCGGGCTGAACTCGTCGCCCAGGACGATGGAGCCGTCGCTGAACACGCCGAACTCCAGCTTGAAGTCCACCAGCAGCAGGCCAGCGTCATCAAACAGCTTGCTCAGGACTTCGTTGACCTTGAGCGACAGCTCTTTCATGCGCGCCAGTTGCTCGGCGGTACCCCAACCGAACGCCACAACGTGAGATTCGTTGATGAACGGGTCGCCCTTGGCGTCGTCCTTCAGGAACAGCTCGAACGTGTAAGGATTGAGCTTCATGCCCTCTTCCACACCCAGGCGCTTGACCAGGCTGCCGGCCGCGTAGTTACGCACCACGCACTCCACCGGGATCATGTCGAGCTTCTTCACCAGGCACTCGTTGTCGCCCAGCAACTTGTCGAACTGGGTCGGCACGCCGGCAGCTTCGAGTTTCTGCATGATGAAGGCGTTGAACTTGTTGTTCACCATACCCTTGCGGTCCAACTGCTCGATGCGCTTGCCGTCGAACGCCGAGGTGTCGTTGCGAAACAGCAGGATCAAGCGGTCAGCGTCGTCGGTCTTGTAGACCGATTTGGCTTTGCCGCGGTAGAGTTCTTCACGTTTTTCCATGATGGGCTCCGCTTGCTAAGTAGGTGGGCTAGGCGATGTGGCGCCAGTCGAGCCCTGAATCTTGATCGGCCAATTGCAGCCAGTCCGGATCGCACCCGAGGGTGTCGACAAAACATTGCCGGGCCAGCTGCGGCAGGTTGTTCTTGCTGCTCAGATGAGCAAGGACCAGATGCTGCAGGTCCTGCCATCCCAATTCGGCCACCAGGCTTGCGGCCTGATGGTTGTTCAAATGCCCTTGGTCACCGCCGACCCGCTGCTTGAGAAAGTACGGGTAATAACCGCGCGCCAACAGGTCCCGGCAATGGTTGGCCTCGATCATCAAGGCATCCAGGCCACGGTAGCCTTCCAGTACGCCGGTACAGTAGGAACCCAGGTCGGTCAGCAGGCCAAAACGCCGCTGACCGTCGCTGAAGACAAACTGTGTAGGTTCCTGGGCGTCGTGGGCGACGGCAATCACGTCAATGCACAAGGTACCAATCTGCAGTTGCTCGCCACCGCGGACAAAACCTGCAGCCTCCACCGGTTTGCGCATCCCGCGCAAAGTGCCCTGGCTGAGGTAGACCGGTAAATTGTAGCGCCGAGACAGCAAACCCACGCCATGCACGTGGTCGGCATGTTCGTGGGTCACCAGGATGGCGCTCAACTGCGAAGGATGAACTCCCAGGCGCAGCAGGCGCCGCTCGGTTTCCCGCAAGGAGAAACCACAATCCACCAGGATGTAAGTGTCAGCACTGGCGATCAGCGTGCCATTCCCTTGGCTACCACTGCCGAGAACGGCGAAACGCATCTGATCAGCCCAGGTTGTCCTGAATCGCGCCCAACACCTTGCGCGCCACATCGGCCGGCGCCACGGTGTTGATGTTCTTCTCGACAGTCACCTGGACGTTGTCACCCACCTTGCTCAGGCGCACCTGGTAGCGCTCGGCGCGGGCTTCGATCTCTTCCTTGGCCGGCTTGCTGCCGAACAACTTGCCGAAGAAGCCCGGCTCATCGTTCTTCTTCTCGGCTTTTTCCGCCAGGTTGATGTAGTACAGGCCCAGGCTGCGGTTGATGTCCTCAACCCGCCATTCGCCCTGTTCCAGGGCACGGCCCACGCTGGACCAGGCGCGATCGAGGTCGGCGCCCAGGTTCAGCACCGGGTTGCCGCTGCCGTCTTCGCTGAGGCTGACCCGGCTCGGGGTATCGAAATCGCGAGCAGCCAGCAGGGACACCGAACCGCCCTTCTCGGAGGTACGGCTCATGCTGGCCAGCATGTCATCCACCAGCGCGGCGTCCAGGCCGGTGTTGACCGAACGGTTGGTGAACTCCACCTCGGCGGTGCTGCCGGCGGGACGCTCGGCACTGACCACGTAGACTTCACTGGTATTGCGCTGCACACCCGGTTCGATGCGCACCCGCACGCGAGTTTCGCTGTCGGCGGCGACGCCGGCGCTGCTCAGGCGCTTGGCCACGGCAGCGGAAAGCTCGTCGGAACGCTGCCAGCGGGTGCTGAACTCGCCAGTTTGCGGGCGTTGCTGATCCAGGCGAAAACCGTTGTCCTGGAAGAACTGCACTGCCACTGGCCAGACTTCGGCCGGCGGATGCTGAGCCATGACCCAACGGGAGTCGCCGCTTTTCTGCAGGGTGTAGTCGCTGGCATCGGCAATGGCCGACAGCGGCTGCGGACGAGGCACCTGGTACTCGCCCTTGACGTTGTCGTCGGCCACGTTGCGCGGGATTGGCAGCAGCGGATCCAGACGCTTGGCGGTCTGGACATCCGGCGGCAGTTGCATTGGTGCTGTTTGTTGCGCTTGCAGGTAATCACTACCCCGGTCACGGAAGTAGCCTTCCGGGCCCCAGATCCAACCGCAGCCACTGGTGCTGGAGATAATCAAGGCAAGTGCGGAAAGTCCGGCCATTCGCTTCATGCGTTGTACTTCCTCAATTAAACCAAGACGCCGGACTGGCGCATGGCCTGCCGCAGCGGTTCGTGACAGGCGGCACTGAGCCAGGTGAGCGGCAGACGGATACCGTCCGGCATCAAGCCCATTTCGTGCAGGGCCCATTTCACGGGAATAGGGTTGGATTCGATGAACAGTGTCTTGTTCAGCGGCATCAGGGTTTCGTGGATCTCGCGGGCCTTGGCGGCGTCGCCGGCCATGGCCGCGGCGCACATCTGGCTCATGGCCCGAGGCGCGACGTTGGCGGTCACCGAGATATTGCCCTTGCCGCCCAGCAGGATCAGTTCAACGGCAGTGGCGTCATCGCCGGAGTACACCAGGAAATCGTCGGGCACGCCGGCCAGGATGGCCTTGGCACGCTGCAGGTCGCCGGTGGCTTCCTTGATGCCGATGATGTTTTTCACGGAGGACAGACGGATCACGGTCTCGGCCTGCATGTCGCATGCGGTACGGCCTGGAACGTTGTAGAGGATCTGCGGGATGTCCACGGCCTCGGCAATGGCGCGGAAATGCTGGTACAGGCCTTCCTGGGTCGGCTTGTTGTAGTACGGAGTCACCAGCAGGCAGGCATCGGCGCCGGCGATCTTCGCGTTGGTGGTCAGTTCGATCGCTTCACGCGTCGAGTTGGCGCCGGTACCGGCAATCACCGGGATACGCCCTGCAACCTGGGCCACCACCCGACGAATCACTTCGATGTGCTCGTTGACATCCAGTGTGGCCGATTCACCTGTGGTGCCGACCGCCACGATGGCGTTGGTGCCCTCTTGCAGGTGGAAGTCCACCAGTTTGCTCAGGCTGTCCCAGTCGAGATTTCCCTGTGCATCCATGGGTGTGACCAGTGCCACCATACTGCCCGCAATCATGCAACCGCTCCTGCCGGAAAAAGAGAGCGGTAATGGTACTGGCGCCAAGTTCCTTGCACAAGCGAAGTCCCTTGCCGTGAGCATTCCCCTGAGCGATGGTTTTCGCTACCCTTCAGGCTTTGATCGCTACTGATAAGCATGTAAACCGGGTTATCGCCTGCCTGTTGGATCTGCAAAGCCCCATTCCCGCGTTGCCAGACTGTGTTCCGAGCGTTTCGGGGCCCGTCGCCGGCTTGTGGTTCAAGGCCCTGAAGTTCAGCTTGCAACGCTTGCCTGCTACTGGCTTGTCAAAAAGTACCGACCGCTCATCGCTTTAGGAATGCTGCATGTCCACCCCCACAGTTCGCGAACAATTCCTTGTCATCAGTGCCCTCGGCGCCAACCCCATGGAGCTGACCAACGTCCTGTGCCGCGCCAGCCATGAAAACCGTTGTGCCGTGGTGACTTCGCGTCTGACCCGACACGGCGAGTGCAGCGCCCTGGTGCTGGAGATTTCCGGCAGTTGGGACGCCCTGGCGCGCCTGGAAAGCAGCCTGCCATCCCTGGCCAAGAAGCACGCTTTCACGGTCAACGTGGTGCGCAGCGCCGCTCTGGAAAGCCGTCCCCAGGCCTTGCCTTATGTCGCCTACGTCAGCGCGGCCTACCGCTCTGACATCGTCAATGAGCTGTGCCAGTTCTTCATCGACCATCATGTCGAACTGGAAAACCTCACCTGCGATACCTACCAGGCTCCGCAGACCGGGGGCACCATGCTCAACGCCACCTTCACCGTGACCCTGCCCGCCGGCACCCAGATCAGCTGGTTGCGCGACCAGTTCCTGGATTTTGCCGATGCCATGAACCTCGATGCGCTGATCGAACCCTGGCGCCCACAGAACCCCATGTAAGGAAGCTCCCATGGCTGTTGCTATCGACCAACCCGTCGCTGATTTCCAGGCCCCTGCCACCAGCGGCCAGACCGTCAGCCTGTCCGGCCTCAAGGGCAAGCAAGTGGTGATCTACTTCTACCCCAAGGACAGCACCCCTGGCTGCACCACCGAGGGCCAGGGCTTTCGTGATCAATACGCCGCCTTCCAGGCCGCCAACACCGAGGTCTTCGGCATCTCCCGCGACAGCCTGAAGTCCCACGAGAACTTCAAGTGCAAGCAGGAGTTCCCCTTCGAGCTGATCAGCGACAAGGACGAAGCCGTCTGCCAGCTGTTCGACGTGATCAAGTTGAAGAAGCTCTATGGCAAGGAATACCTGGGCGTGGACCGCAGCACTTTCCTGATCGACAAGGACGGCGTCCTGCGCCAGGAATGGCGCGGGGTCAAGGTTCCGGGCCATGTCGACGCCGTACTGGCAGCAGCCCAGGCTCTGAACAAGGCCTGAAACCAACGGGGCGGCGGAATCAGCCGCCCCGCGTTATCTAGAGTAAAGGCGCCACCACCGGGTCCTTCCTCGGCCAGGCATCCAGCACAGCCTTGAACAGCGTGGCCAGGGGAATCGCAAAGAAAATCCCCCAGAAGCCCCACAACCCGCCAAACAGCAGCACCGCACAGATGATTGCTACCGGGTGCAGGTTCACCGCACCGGAGAACAGCAGCGGCACCAGCACGTTGCCATCCAGGGCCTGGATGATCCCGTAGACCGCCATCAGGTAGATGAACTGGTCGCTCCAGCCCCACTGGAACAGGGCGATCAGCGCCACCGGCACGGTGACCACAACCGCGCCGACATAGGGCACCACCACCGAAATCCCCACCAGCAGGGCCAGCAGGGCCGCGTAGTTCAGGCCCAGGGCGACGAAGGCGATATAAGTCACACCACCGCAAATAACGATCTCGATGACCTTGCCGCGGATGTAGTTGGCGATCTGCCGGTTCATTTCGTGGGCAACCCGAGTGATCAAGGTCCGCTCCTGAGGCAGGTAGCCGATAACCCAACGGCTGATCATCGCCCGGTCCTTGAGGAAGAAGAACACCAGGATCGGCACCAGCACCAGGTAGATCATGATGTTCACCAGCAAGGGTAGGCTGGACAGGGAGAACGTCAGCGCCCATTGACCGAACTTGCCGATCTCGCCCCGAGCCACTTCGATGGCCTGCAGCACCTGCTCGTCCGACACCAGGTGCGGATAGCGCTCGGGCAACAGCAGCAACAGTGACTGCCACTTGGCGAGCATCCCCGGCAACTCGTTGAACAGGGTGACGAACTGGTGCCAGAGCAAAGGCACCACCACCAGGATGAACACCAGCAGCAGGCCCATGAACAGAGCGAACACCAACCCCACCGCCGCCCCACCGGGCAGGCGCAGGCGCTCCAGGCTCACCACCAGCCCCTGCATCAGGTAGGCCAGGACCATGCCCGCCAGTACTGGCGCCAGCATCCCACCCAAGGTCAGCACAGCGGTAAAGGCCAGGAACAGCAGCACAGCGAGCACCACCGCTTCTTCATCCGAGAAGTAGCGCTGTATCCAGTCACGTAGCACTTTGAACATCAATGATCCTTAGATGAAAGCGGTGAGCGGCCGTCAGGCCTTTTTCAGCCAGTAACGATAGACCCCGGCCTCGTCCTCTTCGCGCAACAGGGTATGACCGGCCAGGCGAGCGAAGGTGCGGAAGTCACGCTGGGACCCGGCATCGGTGGCAATGACCTTGAGCACCGCGCCACTGGCCAGGCGATTGAGTTCCATCTTGGCCTTGAGCAGTGGCAGTGGGCAGTTCAGTCCACTGGCATCGAGCTCGGCGTCATGGGCGACAACATCGGTCATTGGCTTACTCCGATCATCAATTCAAGGCGCCTAGAATACCCTGCAAGGCAAAGCCGTCGGCAATAAAGAAGCCTGAAACCAGAGCGCTGTAGCGCCGTGATAGAGGCTCGATGAGGTAGACGTCGGAATTTACCCGAAAGCACTTTTTTATCCGCAGAGTTTTCACTGGCTTTATCTGGTCCCCGGACCAGCGGGCAGCTACAGTAGAGCCTTTGTCGAATAAGGCTTTGTGCATGAATTTATTGCGCCCTACCCTGCTGACGCTCGCTTGCCTGCTCGCCTCACCGGGCTTCGCCGACGACCTGCCGTCACTTGGTGACGCCAGTTCATCCATTGTCTCTCCACAACAGGAACACCAGCTGGGCCGTGCCTGGCTGGCGTTGCTACGCAGCCAGGTCTCGCAACTCAACGACCCGCAACTCAAGGACTATGTCGAAACCAGCGTCTACAAACTGGTGGAGACCAGCCAGGTCAACGACCGCCGCCTGGAGTTCATCCTGATCAACAGCCCGCAGCTCAACGCCTTCGCCGCCCCCGGCGGGATTGTCGGGGTCAACGGTGGCCTGTTTCTCAATGCCCAGACCGAGGGAGAGTACGCCTCGGTGATGGCTCACGAACTGGCGCACCTTTCCCAACGCCACTTTGCCCGCGGGGTTGAAGCCCAGCAGCGCATGCAGGTGCCAATGATGGCCGCCTTGCTGGCCGGGATCGTGATCGCTGCCGCCGGCGCCGGGGATGCGGGGATCGCCACCATCGCCGGCACCCAGGCCGCGGCCATCCAGGAACAGCGGCGCTTTTCCCGGCAAAACGAACAGGAAGCCGACCGCATCGGCATTCTCAATCTGGAGAAAGCCGGCTACGACCCACGCTCGATGCCCACCATGTTCGAACGTTTGATGCGCCAATACCGCTTCGATGCCAAGCCTCCGGAATTCCTCCTGACGCACCCGGTCACCGAATCGCGAATCGCCGACACCCGCAACCGCGCAGAACAGGCCAAACTCGGAGGCACCGAGGACAGCCTGCGCTATCAACTGATCCGTGCGCGGGTGCAGTTGAATTACGAAGAATCTCCAGGCCTGGCCGCCAAGCGCTTTCGCGCCCAGCTCGATGAAAACCCGAAGAACGACATTGCCCGTTACGGTCTGGCCATCGCCCAGATCAAGGGCAGCCAGTGGAACGAGGCTCGGGAAAACCTCAAGCCGCTGCTGGCCAAATCCCCCAATGATGTCACCTACAACCTGGCTCAGATCGAATTGGACATGGCCAACAACCGCCTGCCGGATGCGCAAGCTCGTGTGGAGCGGATGCTCAACCTGTACCCGGGCAACTACCCGCTGAATCAGATCCGAGTGGACCTGCTGCTCAAGCAGAACCGCCCCGCGGATGCGGAAAAGGCCCTGGAAGGCTTGCTGAAAAGCCGTCCGGACGATCCGGATGTCTGGTATCTGGTGGCGGAAACCCGCGGCCTGTCGGGCAATATCATTGGCCTGCACCAGGCCCGGGCCGAGTACTTCGCCCTGGTCGGCGACTACCGCCAAGCCATTCAGCAACTGGACTTCGCCAAACGGCGGGCCGGCAGCAACTTCCCACTGTCGTCGAGAATCGACGCTCGTCAGCGGGAGATGATGGACCAGGAGCAGATGGTCAAAGACATGATGCGCTGATGTTTCCAGGCGCCATAAAAAAGCCCGCCTCTTACGAGGCGGGCTTTTTACTGCGCGAGCACGGCGTCAGACGTATTACTCGGCCAGTTTGAAGGTAATGAAACTGGCTCGCCCCTGACGCAGTACACGCATGGACACCGAACGGTTCTTCGGCAGCGCCTTGGCGATTTCGGTGAACTCCTTGGCGGTGGTAATCGCCTGGTTGTTCAGGTGGGTGATCACGTCGCCCGGCTGCAGGCCGATCAACGCCGCTGGGCCATCCTGGACTTCCTTGATGACTACGCCACCCTTGAGGTCAAAAGCCTTTCTCTGCTCATCATTGAGCTCTACAACGGCTACGCCGAGACGGTTACTGCTGCGCTCGACGCCGGACTTGGGCAGCATGCTCAGATCCTTGTCTTCTTCAGGAATGGCGCCCACGGTGAGCTCGACATTCTTGCGCTTGCCTTCACGAATCACTTCCAGGTTGGCCTTGGCTCCGGCCTTCAGTGCCCCGACCAGATGCGGCAGGTCCGCCGACATGACAATAGGTTGACCATTGAGGCTGAGAATCACGTCCCCCACTTGCAGGCCGCCCTTGGCCGCTGGGCCTCCGTCCTGAACCTGCGCGACCAGTGCACCGGCAGGTTTTTCCAGACCAAAGGATTCTGCCAGGTCTTTATTGACCTCCTGAATCACTACGCCCAGCCAGCCACGACTGACCTTGCCACCGGTTTTCAGCTGATTGGAAACGTCCATGGCCACGTCGATAGGGATCGCGAAGGACACCCCCATGAAGCCACCGGAACGGGTGTAGATCTGCGAGTTGATGCCCACCACTTCACCCGCCAGGTTGAACAGCGGGCCACCGGAGTTACCCGGGTTGATCGGCACGTCGGTCTGAATGAAGGGAACGTAGTTTTCATTTGGAAGACTGCGACCAATGGCACTGACGATGCCCTGGGTCACGGTGTGGTCGAAACCAAATGGCGAACCGATGGCCACGACCCATTGCCCGGCTTTCAGGTCCTGGGATTTACCCAGCTTCAGCACAGGCAGGTCCTTGCCATCGATCTTCAACAGTGCCACGTCGGAACGCGGATCGGTGCCTATCAGCTTGGCTTTCAATTCACTGCGGTCGGCCAGACGCACGAGAATCTCGTCCGCATCGGCGATCACGTGATTGTTGGTGAGGATGTAGCCATCCGGGGAAATGATGAAACCCGAGCCCAGGGACTGGGCTTCACGCTGGCGGTCCCCTCGCGGAGAGCGCTGCTGGGGCATGCCACGCTCGAAGAACTCCCGCAACATTGGCGGCAGGCCTTCCAGTTCGGGCATCTGTGCCGAGTTGGAAAAACGCCGATCAGGCAGCTTCTGCGTTGTACTGATATTCACCACAGCAGGCGAAGCCTGCTCGACCAGTTGGGTGAAATCAGGCAACTCGGCTGCCTGGGCAGACACGGCCTGCCCCAGCACCAGCACGGTGGCAAGAATGGTGAAGTAAGACTTCAAGCGTGGTATCGACATACGGCTCCCGTTACGACGAGCGTGGTTAAGCGATATGGAGCAAGTCGCACCGAAAATGCAGGGGCGGTACTTTTGCTCCAGGAACGACAAATAAGGTCAGAACCGAGGGGTTCTGACCTATAAAAAAACTTTGGGGATTTTGCAAATGAAATTGCTCACCAAACATTTCATCTTCTCAATTGTGGAGTAGGCATTACCGACCTCTTACACAACCAACAAAGGATCATTGCTTGGCGGTGGCATCGGAACGCATCGACAGCGCAATACGTTCAGCAGTGCCAATGGGGATTTCCCCGACCACGGTGACCATCATTTCGCCTTCAGGCGTGGTCAAGCGACGCGATACGGCAACAGTCGGACCGAGCTGGGTGCGGGTATCGGTAACCGTCGCCCCGTTGAGTGGTTCGAGGAACACCGAGAACCGCGCCAAACCGTCGTCATACAGCAAGCTGTTGACCAGGGTCTTGGTTTGCGGATCCTTGCGGGCGGAGCTACTGGTCAGCTCGAAACCCGGAGGTAGCCAGTCGGAATGCCAGGTTTGCGCAGTCTTGATGGCCGAAGCCTTGTCGCTATCCAGGCTCACGGGTTTGCAGTCAGCCCCAGCTTGCAACTCGGCATCTTCAGGAACATCTGCAGTATCCAGACGAGTGAACTGGAAGCGCTCCAATAGTTGTCCCTTGTCGTTCAACAACAGGGATTTGAGCGGCAGGCCGGTTTCCCGATCCAGATGCAACTCAAAGCCATAACGATGTTGATCTCTGGGCGTAACCGAAACGATGACTGCCTGACGCCCAGCCACGCGTGACTTGCCGATAACGGCAAGGTCATACCAATTCTTGAGCTTTTGCGGATCCAGCGCACGGGTCGCAGAGTCCGGAGCATCGCCCAACCCTGCCATCAACGTACCGCTGACGCACTGGGTGCGACCATCGACACGCACCACCTCTTGAGCAGATCCATCGAGCTGAACCAAACGCTCACGGACCTCTCCACCCTGGACGCGATGCCAGATGTTATGGGTAGAAAAACTACCGTTACGCTCGTAAACGAAAGTGCCCTGAAAGCTTTGCTGCTGTTCCGCTTGCCCAAGACGCTGCAACCAGCCCTGGGCTTCATCGGCATGGGCTGGAACCACAAACCAGCCACTAAGCAGAAGCGAGAGTAGAGGTATGGCGCGCATGATCCTCCTTAGCGGTTTTCCAGGCTTGCCGCACGGGCATAAGGCAGTGCGCTTTCAGTGCCTTTGAGTGCAGCTTGTTGAGCATGCTGACGCAGGTAGCTTGGCAGACGCTGATCGTGCCAGCCTGGCTGCCCTTGCAATACGCCATTAGCCATGGGGCCAGTGGCTTCCGAGCTTTCATTGTAGCCGGCCAGTACAGCAGGGCCCTTAATTTGTGGAGTCGTCAGGGTAGGTTGAGCGGCTTGCTGAGCCAGTTCAACGCCTGCGATCTCATCTTGGTTGTACAGGCGCACACCGGCCAGTACCGCCACAGTCACCGATGCAGCTACCGCCAGACGGCCCAGACTGCGCCAAGGTCCACGGGACGCTTTGGCTGGTACGGCCTCATCAGCCAGAGCTGCCGAAACAGCAGCGGCGATGTCCAGACGTGGAAGCAGCAACTCCTTGTGCATAGCTGCCCGGGCGATTTGATAACGAGCCCAAGTCTCACGGGTTTCTACTTCGTCGACTGCATTCAACACCCGACGCAATTCCAGTTCGTCCGCTTCGTTATCCATCACCGCGGACAGCGATTCCTGCAGGGCTTCACGACTCATGGCGGTTCCTCTCTTGGCTGTCGCCGCTGTCTCAGGTTTCCTGCAACAACGGCTGCAGGGCTTTATCGATGGCTTCCCGAGCGCGGAAAATCCGGGAGCGCACGGTACCCACCGGACACTGCATGACGCTGGCAATGTCCTCGTAACTCAGACCATCGAATTCACGTAAAGTTAAGGCTGTACGCAAATCTTCAGGTAGTTGCTGAATGGTTCGATGGACGGTGCCTTCGATCTCATCCCGCAGCAATGCACGTTCCGGCGATTCGAGATCCTTCAGGCCATGATCGCCATCATAGAACTCCGCATCCTCAGAACTGACATCGCTATCCGGCGGCCGGCGGCCGCGTGAAACCAGATAGTTTTTCGCCGTGTTGATGGCGATACGGTACAGCCACGTATAGAACGCGCTGTCCCCCCGAAAATTACCTAGTGCACGGTAAGCCTTGATAAAGGCTTCTTGTGCGACATCCTGGGCTTCATGGGTGTCGTGCACGAAACGCACGATCAACCCGAGAATTTTGTGCTGGTATTTCAGCACGAGCAGATCGAACGCTCGCTTGTCGCCACGCTGAACGCGCTCGACCAGCTGCTGATCCTCTTCCTGGGTTAGCATGAACACTCCTCGATAAGCTCGGAGGAGGCTTGCATCACTAATCGATCAGGCTTGCAAACATAGACTCGGGCTTTTCGCAAAAGTTCTCCCCCTCCAAGCAAGTTTCCTGCGGGCTCTGATCCGGCACGCACGAAAAACGCAGCGCGGGCAAGGCCGGCTGCGCGAATAATCCTGTCGTCGATTTCTGTCACCAAGGGACAGATTGCAAACCCTGGCCAGAACCGACGCTGTCCCTTCTTTCAGGCAACCTTCTATTGAGTTTGGGGCCTTGGCAAAAGTTCCCAATCTTTATAGCTGCGCCGAACGAAGATTGTGTAACGGTGAAGAGAAAAACAGCCCTACTTCTTCGATCAACCCGCGCGGAAGCTTGAACGCCGCGAGTAGAGGCTGGTCGAGAGCAACGCTTTTGCTCAGCGAAGTCGCACAACGCCATGAAGGCGCGACTATTGTGCCGATCCCCCCCTCTATATACTAGTGGGCTGTGTGGCTGCTTTGACTCGCCGATTCAGGCGTCTGGCGCCAACCCCATATTGGGTCGCTTTGAGCGGAATCCTTCAAATGAGCCAACAGTTTCAACACGATGTTCTGGTGATTGGCAGCGGCGCCGCCGGCTTGAGTCTGGCCCTGACACTGCCCCGCCACTTGCGTATCGCCGTCCTGAGCAAAGGCGATCTGGCCAACGGTTCGACCTACTGGGCCCAAGGCGGCGTCGCTGCCGTTCTGGACGATACCGATACCGTCGAATCCCATGTCGATGACACCCTCAACGCCGGTGGCGGCCTGTGCCACGAAGATGCCGTGCGATTTACCGTGGAACACAGCCGCGAGGCCATCCAGTGGTTGATCGACCAGGGGGTTCCCTTTACCCGCGATGAAGACGCCAGCAGCGATGACAATGGCTTCGAGTTCCACCTGACCCGTGAAGGCGGTCACAGCCACCGACGGATCATCCATGCCGCAGACGCCACTGGCGCAGCCATTTTCAAGACACTGCTGGCCCAGGCCCGACAGCACCCCAATATCGAACTGCTGGAGCAGCGGGTTGCCGTTGACCTGATCACCGAAAAACGCCTGGGCCTGGAAGGTGATCGCTGCCTGGGCGCCTACGTACTCAACCGCGGCACGGGTGAAGTGGACACCTTCGGCGCCCGCTTCGTGATCCTCGCCTCCGGCGGTGCAGCCAAGGTCTACCTCTATACCAGCAACCCCGACAGTGCCTGTGGCGATGGCATCGCCATGGCGTGGCGCTCGGGTTGCCGGGTGGCCAACCTGGAGTTCAACCAGTTCCACCCCACCTGCCTGTATCACCCACTGGCCAAGAGTTTCCTGATCACCGAGGCCCTGCGCGGTGAAGGTGCCCACCTCAAGCTGCCCAACGGCGAACGCTTCATGCAGCGCTTCGACCCTCGGGCCGAACTGGCTCCCCGGGACATCGTCGCCCGGGCCATTGACCATGAAATGAAGCGCCTGGGGATCGACTGCGTCTACCTGGATATCAGCCACAAACCGGAAGCCTTCATCAAGACCCACTTCCCCACCGTGTATGAGCGCTGCCTGGAATTTTCCATCGATATCACCCGGCAGCCGATCCCAGTGGTGCCGGCCGCCCACTACACCTGCGGCGGCGTAATGGTCGATCAACAGGGGCGCACCGATGTGCCAGGCCTGTATGCCATTGGCGAAACCAGTTTCACTGGCCTCCACGGAGCCAACCGCATGGCCAGCAACTCGTTGCTGGAGTGTTTCGTCTACGCCCGCTCGGCAGCGGCCGACATTCTCCAGCAACTGCCTCAGATCTCGATTCCCATCGCCCTGCCGGCCTGGGATGCCAGCCAGGTCACCGACTCTGACGAAGACGTGATCATTGCGCACAACTGGGACGAACTGCGGCGATTCATGTGGGACTACGTCGGTATCGTGCGGACCAACAAACGCCTGCAACGGGCTCAACACCGGGTTCGCCTGCTACTGGACGAAATCGACGAGTTCTACAGCAACTACAAGGTCAGCCGTGACTTGATCGAGTTGCGCAACCTGGCCCAGGTGGCCGAACTGATGATTCTCTCGGCCATGGAGCGCAAGGAAAGCCGCGGCCTGCACTACACCCTCGACTATCCGCAGCTGCTGCCTGAAGCTCGCGACACTATTCTGCTGCCGCCCACCTACGCCGGCCGAACTTGAGCCGCACCCGCAGACGCCGATGCTCATCGGCGGTCTGCGCGTCCCTCGGCACACAAAGGGAGCGCACCCAGCGCTCGCCCTGCAGACGGAAGCGCAATACCACGATCAGCGGCAATGCCAGGCTGTCAGGCCGCAACTGCACCACCTGCCAACCCGTGGCCGGACTCCACAGCTGCCAGCCCTCTGATGAATGCCGCAAGCGGCTGAATGCTCGGGAATGGGTCAACAAAATCTGTCGAGGCAGCACCCAGCCGCCGTGCAACTGGCACAGCAGGATGCCCAGCACCTTGGCCAAAGACGGGATATTCAGTAGGAAAATGGCAACCAGAGCGAATGCCTGGGCCAGCAGGTAAGCCGCCAGCAGTTGCCGTGAAGCACGCCAGCGGCACTCGAACAGCCTACTTGGGCTGGACACGGTCCAGAATCATGCGAACCATGCGCTGCAGCTCAGGATCCTCGGACTCGCTGCGTTCCATGAACCAGCCGAACATGTCCTGATCCTCACACTCCAGCAACTTGCGGTAGCACTCGCGATCGGTCTCATTGAGATGCGGGTACACCTCCCTGACGAACGGCACCAGCAATACGTCCAGCTCAAGCATGCCGCGACGGCTGTGCCAGTAGAGGCGATTCAGTTCAACATCTTCAACCATGGAGCGCTCCTCAAATAGAGCGCAAGTATACAGCCCGGGGAACACGAGAACAGTCGGCTTTGGTCGGTCACCACCTGTCCTTTGTGAACTATCCATTTCAGGGGCGCCCCCTTATGATGTGCCCCAGACTTTTTACCCTGCGATGAACCATGGCTGACTCCGCTTTTTTCTGCCCCCTGTCCCACGAAGGCGTCCTCGCCGTCCGCGGCCCTGATGCCAGCAAATTCCTTCAGGGTCAGTTGAC
Source organism: Pseudomonas protegens (assembly GCF_003363755.1). Taxonomy (GTDB): domain Bacteria; phylum Pseudomonadota; class Gammaproteobacteria; order Pseudomonadales; family Pseudomonadaceae; genus Aquipseudomonas; species Aquipseudomonas danubii. Next base: position 5,122,573 of record NZ_CP031396.1, on the reverse strand, counting down.
CTGCAACCTCAATTACCTCAGCGACAGCCAGTCCAGCCTGGGCGCCCGTTGCAACCAGAAAGGCCGCATGCAGTCCAGTTTCCGTATCCTCCTGGAAGGTGACGGCTGCCTGCTGGCCATGGCCAGCGAACTGCTTGAGCCGCAACTGGCGGACCTGAAGAAATACGCAGTCTTCTCCAAGGCCAAGCTCACCGATGAAAGCGCCAACTGGGCGCGCTTCGGCCTCAGCCATGCCGACTCCAGCCTGAGCGGCCTGGGCCTTGAACTGCCCCAGGAAGACGGCGCCGTAGTCCGCGCCGACGGTCTGATTGCGGTGCGCGCCTCAAGCCACCGCGTCGAACTCTGGGTCCCGGCAGAACGCGCCGAGAGCCTGGGTCAGCAACTGGCTGCGCAACTGCCCCAGGGCGAGCTCAATCAGTGGCTGCTGGGCCAGATCCGCGCAGGCCTCGGCCAGGTCATGGCGCAGACCCGTGAACTGTTCATTCCGCAGATGCTCAACCTCCAGGCCGTGGGCGGCGTCAGCTTCAAGAAAGGCTGCTACACCGGTCAGGAAATCGTCGCCCGCATGCAATACCTGGGCAAGCTCAAGCGTCGCCTCTACCGACTTGCATTGCCCAGCGGCGAACTCCCCATTCCAGGCACCCCGCTGTTCTCCCCGACCCACAACAGCTCCATCGGTGAAGTGGTCCTGGCCGCCCAGGCACAAGACCAGGTGGAACTGCTGGCCGTGTTGCAGGCCGAAGCGGCAGAAGATGGCAACCTGCACCTGGGCGCACTCGAAGGGCCCGGTCTGCAATTGCTGGACCTGCCGTACCAGCTGGACCGCGATCGCGAAATCCAGCGCTGACCGACTCCCCCTTTCCTGCAACACCCTAGAGAACTGAAATGACTGAGCTGGCGCAAAAGGTCCAACAGGATTTGGTGGAGGCCATCGACAACGATGACCTGGTTCTGCCAACCCTACCGGAGGTAGCCCTGCAGATTCGCCGGGCCGCCGAAGACCCGGAAATCAGCGTCAGCACCCTGAGCAAAGTGATAGGCCGGGACACCGCGTTGTCGGCGCGACTGATCAAGGTGGTCAACAGCCCACTGTTGCGGGCGGCCCAGGAAGTCACCGACCTGCATACCGCCATCACCCGCCTGGGAGTCAACTACAGCAGCAACCTGGCCATCGGCCTGGTGATGGAGCAGATCTTCAATGCCCGCTCCGAGGTGGTTGCACAGAAAATGCACGATGTGTGGCGCCGCAGCCTGGAAGTGGCCGGAGTCAGCTATGCCCTGTGCCGCCGCTACACCCAGCTCAAGCCCGACCAGGCAGCGCTCGGCGGACTGGTACACCAGATCGGCGTGTTGCCGATCCTGACCTACGCCGAAGACCACTACGAACTGCTTTCCGACCCGGTCAGCCTCAATCACGTGATCGAACGCATTCACCCGTTGCTGGGGGACAAGCTGCTACGGGTCTGGGAGTTCCCCGAGCAACTGGTGGAGATCCCCGGGCACTACCTGGAATTCAACCGCCAGACCAGCGGGATCGACTACGTCGACCTGGTCCAGGTGGCGACCCTGTACTGCCACAAAGACACAGATCACTCACTCTCGCGCATTGACGCCTTCAGCGTGCCGGCGTTCAAGAAGCTGGGAATCGACCCGGAAAACCAGGCCATGTGCAGCGAGCTGCAAGAATCCCGCTCAATGCTCTACTGATCCTGACCCCGCGATAAAACTCACCCGCACTTTGAGCCCCGAAGGCTGGCCATCGTGCAGGCTGATCTGTGCCAGATGGGCGCGACAGATTTCCCCGACGATCGCCAGCCCCAACCCCGAACCGGCCACCTGCTGATTACGCCGGTAAAAACGTTCGAAGACCCGGTCGCGATCCTCCAGGGGAATACCCGGCCCGTCGTCCTCCACCTCCAGCACCCCCGGCGCCGATACCCGCAGCACCACATTGCCGCCCGACGGCGTGTGGGCCAGGGCGTTGTCCACCAGGTTGCTCAGCAGTTCATTGAGCAGGGTTGGCTCGCCCTTGAGCCACACCGGCTCGTCGGCTTCCAGGGCCAGGGCCACCCCCCTGGCATGGGCCAGAGGCGCCATGGCCATGCCCAGTTCCCGGGCCAACTGGCTGAGATCGAGCAACTGTGCGCCGCCCTCGGCGATCGCCCGGGCGCCATTTTCCACCCGGGCCAGGGACAGCAACTGATTGGCCAGGTGGGTCAAGCGATCGGTGCCCTGGGCCGCGCTTTCCAAGGTCGTACGCCAAGTGTCCGGCTCGCTGGAACGCAGCCCCAGCTCCAGACGGGCCTTGAGTGCCGCCAGCGGTGTTCGCAACTCATGGGCGGCCTCGGCAATAAACTGTGCCTGGCGCTCGAACTGCCCCCGCAGGCGTTCGGTGAAATGGTTCAAGGCCCGCACCAGGGGCCACAACTCACGCTGTACCGAAACCAGCGGCAGCGGCCGCAAGTCATCGGGCTGGCGCTCCTCCACCGCACCGCGCAAACGTTCCAACGGACGCAAGGCGGCACTCACCGCAAACCACACCAGCAGCAACGCCCCCATGGCCAGCATTCCCAGGCGCAGCAAGGTGTCGGCCATCAAGCTACGGGCCATTGCGACCCGCGCCTCGTCGGTCTCCGCCACGCGAATTTCCGCCATGCCGTTCATGTTCGGCTCGCTGACCGCCTTGAGCAGGCTCACCACCCGCACGTTCTGGCCCTGATAGGTGGCATCGTAGAAGCGCGCCAGGGCCGGATAGTCATCGGTACGCGGAGTACCCGGCGGCGGACCAGGCAGGTTTTCGTAACCGGAGATCAGTTGCTGGTGAATATCGTTGACCTGGTAATAGATGCGCCCGGCACTGTCGTAGGCAAAGGTGTCCAGGGCCACATAGGGCACATTGGCGCTAAGGCTGCCGTCACGCTGGGACAACCCGGCGGCAATGGTCCGCGCCGAGGCCAGCAGGGTGCGGTCATAGGCGGTGTCGGCGGCCTCACGGCCGTTCCAGTAGGCACTCAAGCCGCTGGCCAGCATCAGCACCACCAGCAGCAGCGCCAGGTTCCACAGCAACCGCCAGCGCAGGCTGCTGGGCCTATGCATCGCGGCTTTCCAACAGATAACCCAAGCCACGGAACGTCACGATGGCCACTGCATGGCCATCGAGCTTCTTGCGCAGACGGTGGACATAAATCTCGATGGCATCCGGGCTGGCCTCCTCATCCAGGCCGAACACCTGGGAGGCCAGTTGCTCCTTGCTCATCACCCGGCCGGGACGGGCAATCAATGCCTCGAGCACGGCCTGCTCGCGGGACGTCAGGGTCAGCAGTTCTTCGCCCAGGGTGAAGCGTCGGGTATCCAGGTCATAGGCCAGCACTCCACAACGCTGCTGGCGCTCGCCCCCCAGCACGCTACGGCGCAACAGCGCCTTGACCCGGGCTTCGAGCTCGGTCAGTTCGAACGGCTTGGCCAGGTAATCGTCGGCCCCCAGGTTCAGACCGTGGACCCGATCCTTGACGTCGCTGCGGGCAGTGAGCATCAGCACCGGCAGGTTCTTGCCCCGGGCCCGCAGGCGCGCCAGCACCTCGAAACCGTCCAGGCGCGGCAGGCCGACATCGAGGATCGCCATGGCGTATTCCTCACTGCCCAGAGCCAGGTCGGCGGCCACGCCATCGTGCAGCACATCCACGGTCAGGCCGGTGCTCTTGAGCGCCTGGGCGACACTTTCGGCCAGTTGCAGATGGTCTTCGACGAGCAGGACTCGCATGTTTTCTTACCTCGTTCCGGGGGGATCGACGCCGCTCTTTGGCGCGGAGTGTACCGCTGCATTCGCCGCTGTGAAGCCCGAAAACCGTGAAAGTACGTTGAAAGGTTAGCGAAAGGTTGGCCCTTTAGAGTCCGGCTACGGACAGTCTCGACTGCCCTGGCCCTGATGGCCGCTGATACGCAAAACGCCTCGAAGCGTTTTCGTCAAAATAAGAACAATAACGGAGTACCCCTGGATGCCGTCCACGCGCCCTCACGCCGTCACACCTGTATTTTTTTCCCGTCTGACCCCGACCGCCCTGGCCAGCGCCGCGGCCCTCGCCGGTGTCGCGCCCTTAAGCCAGGCCGCCTTCTTCGAAGACAGCAGCGCCACCTTCGAAACCCGCAATATGTATTTCAATCGCGACTTTCGCGACGGCACCAGCGCCCAGCAATCCAAGCGCGATGAATGGGCCCAGGGTTTCATGCTCAACCTGCAGTCGGGCTACACCGAAGGCACCGTGGGTTTCGGCCTGGACGCCCTGGGCATGCTCGGGGTCAAGCTCGATTCCAGCCCCGACCGCACCGGCACCGACCTGCTGCCGACCCACGATGACGGACGCGCCGCCGACCAGTACTCCAAGCTCGGCCTGACCGGCAAAGTGAAGATCTCCGCCACCGAACTGAAAATCGGCAGCCTGATCCCCGAGCTACCGATCCTCAAGCCCAACGACGGGCGCATCCTGCCGCAGACCTTCGAAGGCGGCCTGCTGACCTCCAAGGAAATCAAGAACCTGACCTTCACCGGCGGGCGCCTGGACAAGGCCAAGGACCGCGACGACAGCAACTACGAGGACATCCGCCTCAACAACAAGAACAGCCGCTTCGCCGGCACCGTGGCCGGCAAGCACTTCAATTTCGGCGGCCTGGACTACAAGTTCACCGACAAGATCACCGGCAGCTACCACTTCGCCCAACTGGACGATGTCTATAACCAGCACTTCCTCGGCCTGGTAGCGTCCCAGCCCATGGGACCGGGCACCTTCGGCACCGACCTGCGCCTGGCCATCAGCGACGACCAGGGCCAGGCCCGGGGCGGCAAGATCGACAACAAATCCCTCAACGGCCTGGTGAGCTATGCCCTGAACGGACATAAACTCAGCGCCGGCTACCAGCACATGTCCGGCGACAGCGCCTTCCCCTATGTCGATGGCAGCGACCCGTACCTGGTGAACTTCGTGCAGATCAACGACTTCGCCGGCGCCGAGGAACGCTCCTGGCAGGCCCGCTATGACTACGACTTCGCCAAGCTGGGGATTCCCGGCCTGAGCTTCATGACCCGCTACCTCAGCGGCGACACCATCGCCCTGAAAAACGGCGACACCGGCAAAGAGTGGGAACGCAACACCGAGGTCAAATACGTGGTGCAAAGCGGCACCTTCAAGGACGTCGCCGTGCGCCTGCGCAACGCCACCTACCGTTCCAACTATTCGGCACGCGATGCCGATGAAGTGCGCCTGCTGGTGAGCTACAGCGTGGCCCTGTGGTAAGCCACCCGTATCACGCTGCGTCGCAGGAGCTAGCTTGCCAGCTCCTGCGGAAAAAGGGTCGGGGATGACCCGGACATACCGATAACAACAACTCCTGTGGAGACGTTCATGGACCTTTCACTGCACAAACTAGCCCTCGCCGCCGGCTGCATGCTGTTCGCCGGCCAACTGCTGGCCGCGACCGCCGAGCCCAAACGCCCGGAATGCATCGCCCCGGCCTCCCCCGGCGGCGGTTTCGACCTGACCTGCAAGCTGGCGCAAAGCGCTCTGGTCAACGAAAAACTCCTCACCAAGCCGATGCGCGTCACCTACATGCCTGGCGGTGTCGGTGCCGTGGCCTACAACGCCGTGGTGGCCCAGCGTCCCGCCGACGCCGGAACCCTGGTGGCCTGGTCCAGCGGTTCGCTGCTGAACCTGGCCCAGGGCAAGTTCGGCCGTTTCGATGAAAGCGCGGTGCGCTGGCTGGCAGCGGTCGGCACCAGCTACGGCGCTATCGCGGTGAAAAGCGACTCGCCCTACAAGACCCTCGACGATCTGGTCCAAGCCCTGAAGAAAGATCCAAGCAAAGTGGTGATAGGTTCCGGCGGCACCGTAGGCAGCCAGGACTGGATGCAGACCGCACTGATCGCCAAGGCCGCCGGGATCAACCCCCGGGACCTGCGCTACGTCGCCCTGGAAGGCGGCGGTGAAATCGCCACCGCCCTGCTGGGCGGACACATCCAGGTGGGCAGCACCGACATCTCCGACTCCATGCCCCATATCCAGGCCGGCGACATGCGCCTGCTGGCGGTGTTCTCCGAACAGCGTCTGGACGAGCCGGAAATGAAAGACATCCCCACCGCCAAGGAGCAGGGCTACGACATCGTCTGGCCGGTGGTACGCGGTTTCTACCTCGGGCCGAAAGTCACCGACGAGGAATACGCCTGGTGGAAAAATGCCTTCGACCAGCTCCTGGCCTCCGAAGAGTTCGCCAAGCTGCGTGACCAGCGCGAGCTGTTCCCCTTCGCCCTGACCGGCCCCGAGTTGGACACCTATGTGAAGAAACAGGTGGCCGACTACAAGACTCTGGCCAAAGAGTTCGGCCTGATCCAGTGACCGTCCCTTGCTAAAGGCGCGGCCCTCGCGCATCGAGGGCCGCGCCCAGGAGTTAGCCATGCTCGTTCAACGTCTCTTCGCTGCGGTGTTGCTGCTGGCCTGTGCCGGCCTGGCACTGATGGCCTGGCCGTATCAGGCGGCCTTTTCCTATGAACCCGTGGGCCCGCGGGCCTTCCCTTTGCTGATGCTCGGCCTGATGGGGCTGGCCCTGCTGTACATGCTGTTTCGCCCGACACCCATCAAGCACAGCGAAGATGAACCGCCCCTGGACCGGGAAACCCTGACCAAGATCACGATCTGCGTGACCTTGCTGCTGGTGTTCGCCGGAACCTTCGAACCCCTGGGTTTCATCGTCGCCAGTGTCCTCATCGGCGTACCCATGGCACGGCTCTACGGCGGCCGCTGGCTGCCTAGCCTGGTGATCATCAGCCTGCTCAGTGTCGGCCTCTACTGGTTGTTCGACCGGGTCATGGACGTACCACTGCCCCTCGGCCTGCTCGACGTTCTGGAGAATTGATATGGATACCCTCAGTTATCTGGGCCAGGGCTTCGGCGTTGCACTGACCCCTTACAACCTGGTCACCGCCCTGTCCGGCACCCTGATCGGCACCGTGGTCGGCCTGCTCCCGGGCCTGGGCCCGATCAATGGCGTGGCCCTGTTGATCCCCATTGCCTTCGCCCTGGGCCTGCCGCCGGAGTCGGCGCTGATCCTGTTGGCGGCGGTGTACCTGGGTTGCGAATACGGCGGCCGCATCAGTTCGATCCTGCTGAACATTCCGGGCGAAGCCTCCACCGTGATGACCACCCTGGACGGTTACCCCATGGCCCGCAAAGGCCTGGCGGGCGTGGCCCTGTCACTCTCGGCCTGGAGCTCGTTCATCGGCGCCTTCATCGCCACCTGCGGCATGGTGCTGTTCGCCCCGCTGCTGGCCAAGTGGGCGATCGCCTTCGGCCCGGCGGAGTACTTCGTGCTGATGGTGTTCGCCATCGTCTGCCTGGGCGGCATGGCCGGCGATCGGCCGCTTAAGACCTTCATTGCGGCGCTGATCGGCCTGTTCCTGTCGGCGGTGGGCATCGACGCCAACAGCGGCGTGTACCGCTTCACCGGGGACAACATCCACCTCACCGACGGCATCCAGTTCGTGGTGCTGGTGCTGGGCCTGTTCTCTATCAGCGAGATTCTGTTGCTGCTGGAGAAGACCCATCGCGGCCAGGAAGCGGTGAAAGCCACCGGACGCATGATGTTCAACTTCAAGGAAGCGGCCTCGGTGTTCGTGGTGAACATCCGCTGCGGCCTGCTGGGCTTCATCATGGGCGTACTGCCCGGTGCCGGCGCGACCCTGGCCAGCGCCGTGGCCTACATGACCGAGAAACGCATCGCCGGCGCCAGCGGCACCTTCGGCGAAGGCGACAAGCGCGGCCTGGCCGCCCCGGAAACCGCCATCGGCGCCTCGGCCTGCGGTGCCCTGGTGCCGATGCTGACCCTCGGCGTTCCCGGCTCCGGCACCACGGCGGTGATGATCGGCGCCCTGTCGCTGTACAACATCACGCCCGGCCCACTGCTGTTTCAGCAGCAGCCGGACATTGTCTGGGGCCTGATCGCCTCGCTGTTCGTCGCCAACATCATGCTGGTGATCCTCAACATCCCGATGATCCGCCTCTTCACCCGCATCCTCGCCGTGCCGAACTGGGCCCTGGTGCCGGTGATCGCGATCATTACCGGGATTGGCGTCTACGCGGTGCACGCCACCACCTTCGACCTGTTCCTGATGGTGGGTATCGGCATCTTCGGCTACATCCTGCGCAAGCTGGACTTCCCGCTGTCGCCAGTGCTGCTGGGCTTCATCCTCGGCGGCTTGATGGAGCAGAACCTGCGCCGGGCGCTGTCGATCTCCAATGGCGCGATGGAGATCCTCTGGTCGAGCCCGATCACGGTCGGGGTCTGGGTGTTGACCCTCCTCATGCTGTTCATGCCGCTGCTGCGCATCTGGCGCAAGCGTTCGGCCCAGCAACGTGCCGTGGCCGATGTCTGAAGCCCGCTTCAGACAATGGTGGGGCACGCCCCTGGTGGGCCTGGCTGGCGGTTATCTCGCCAGCCAGATCGGCTGGCCATTGCCCTGGATGGTCGGCTCGTTGCTGGCGATCATCCTGGTGCGCTGCCTGACGCCCTGGCAATTGGCGGAAATCCCCGGCGGCCGTAAATGCGGGCAATGGGTGGTCGGCATCGGCATTGGCCTGCACTTCACGCCGCAGGTGATGGAACAGGTCATGAGCCACTTTGGCCTGATCTTCTTCGGCGCCCTGGTCACCAGCCTGTCCAGCGTGGTCGGGGTGTGGTTGCTGCGGCGCACCGGAGAGGACCGGGCCACCGCGTTTTTCTCCAGCATGCCCGGCGGCTCCGGGGAGATGGTCAATCTCGGCGCGCGCAATGGAGCGGTGCTCAGCCGCGTGGCGGCTGGGCAGAGCCTGCGGGTGCTGGCCGTGGTGCTCTGTGTTCCAGCGGCCTTCAAATATCTGCTGGGGGAAGGCACCCCCGCCCTGCATGCCACCAGCGTGGACTGGCAGTGGCTGGCCCTGCTGTTTCCCGCGGGCGCGCTGCTGGCCTGGATCTGGCAGCGTCTGCACCAACCCAACCCCTGGCTGTTCGGCCCCTTGCTGCTCAGCGCTACGGTGAGCATCGCCTGGGACCTGCACATCGGCCTGCCCGAGGGCGGCAGTCAGGTGGGCCAATGGCTGATCGGCAGCGGCCTGGGCTGTCACTTCAATCGACAGTTCTTCCGCCGGGCGCCGTCGTTCATGGGACGGACCTTGATCGGCACCGCCCTGAGCATGCTGATCGCCGGCCTTGCGGCCCTGGGCCTGAGTGTGTTGACCCACTTGGATCTACGTTCGCTGACATTGGGCATGATGCCCGGCGGTATAGCGGAAATGAGCCTGACGGCCGAGACCCTGCAACTGTCGGTGCCACTGGTGACCGCCATGCAGGTGATGAGGTTGTTGTTCGTACTGTTTCTCGCCGAGCCCCTGTTCCGCCACTGGAACAAAGGCCCCCTGTAGCTGCTGCCGCGGGCGGCGACAAGGTTCACAGCCTTCACCGCCGCGTCCCTACGGGCCGTTCGCAGCCTGCGGCAGCGGCTACAGAAATGCCTTGGTTCAAGTCGCAGGTGGTTTTGCCACCAAGCAGCCCCCAATCGAGCAATAGTTACAACGGCGGCAAGCGCCACTCGATGGGCGTCTCGCCATTCTGCTCAAGGTATTTGTTGGTGCGACTGAAATGCCCGCAACCGAGGAAGCCGCGGTAGGCCGACAGCGGTGAAGGATGCACCGAGGTCAGTACCAGATGCTTGGTGGCATCGATCAGTTTCTGCTTGCTCTGGGCGTGAGCACCCCACAACAGGAACACCAGGTGCGGCTGGTGCTCGCTGACCACTTCGATGATCCGATCGGTAAAAAACTGCCAGCCCTTGCCCGCATGGGATGCCGCGTTGGCCCGCTCCACGGTCATGGTGGTGTTGAGCATCAGCACGCCCTGGTCGGCCCAGCTTTGCAGGTAGCCGTGGTTGGGAATGTCGATGTTGAGGTCACGCTTGAGCTCTTTATAGATGTTCACCAGCGAGGGCGGCGCGGGCACCCCGGGCTGTACCGAGAAGCACAAGCCATGGGCCTGGCCCGGTCCGTGGTACGGGTCCTGGCCGAGGATCACCACCTTGACCTTGTCCAGCGGCGTTGAGTTCAAGGCATTGAAGATCATCGGACCCGGCGGATAGATTTCCTTGCCGGCGGCATGTTCCTGGCGCAGGAATTCGCGAAGTTCGCTCATGTAGGGCTGCTCGAATTCGGCACGCAGCGCTTCCTTCCAGCTCGGTTCGAGTTTGATACGATCGTCAGCAGTCATGGCCATGCCCGTGAAAAAAACAATGGCCGCACCCTAGGAAAGCCGACTTCGCTTGTCAATTGATCTGACACGGAACCTGCACTTTCCCTACCAGCGATCATACTGAGCGCTTCTATTTCCCCTCGAGGTCACGATGAACCTGCACGTCGAAGAACTCACCGGCACCGATGGCGCACGCATCGCCATTGCCACCCTGGACGCGGAAAAATCCCTGAATGCCCTGTCGCTGCCCATGATCCAGCAGTTGAGCGAGCGTCTCGATGCTTGGGCCAAGGACCCGCAAGTGGTCTGTGTGCTGCTGCGGGGTAACGGCGCCAAGGCTTTCTGTGCCGGCGGCGAGGTACGCAGCCTGGCCCAGGCTTGCCTCGATCACCCCGGCGAAGTACCGGCCTTGGCCGGGCATTTCTTTGCCGCGGAATACCGTCTCGACTATCGCTTGCACACCTATCCCAAACCCTTGATCTGCTGGGGCCACGGTTATGTGCTGGGCGGTGGCATGGGTCTGCTGCAAGGTGCCGGGATTCGTATCGTCACCCCCAGCAGTCGCCTGGCAATGCCGGAAATCAGCATCGGCCTGTATCCCGACGTCGGCGCCAGCTGGTTCCTCTCGCGCATGCCCGGCAAACTCGGCTTGTTCCTGGGGTTGACCGGCGCCCACATGAATGGCCGCGATGCCCTGGACCTGAACCTCGCCGACCGCTTCCTGCTGGACGAACAACAGGAAGCACTGATCGAGGGGCTGTTGCAGTTGAACTGGCAGGAACAGACGCCAAGGCAACTCAACAGCTTGCTCAAGGCCTTGCAGCAGGAAGCCTCGGCTCAACTGCCCGAAGCCCAATGGCTGCCGCGTCGGCAGCAGATCGACACCTGGCTGGACGTCAGTGACGTGGCCTGTGCCTGGCGTGCCATCAGCCAGTTGCAGAACCACAGCGATGCCCTCTACAGCCGAGCGGCCAAGACGCTGGTCGAGGGCTGCCCGCTGACCGCGCACCTGGTATGGGAGCAGATCCACCGTGCTCGCTACCTGTCCCTGGCCGAGGTATTCCAGATGGAATACACCCTGAGCCTGAACTGCTGCCGGCACCCGGAATTCGCCGAAGGGGTGCGCGCCCGCCTGATCGACAAGGATCATCAGCCCCATTGGCATTGGTCGGATATCAACAGCGTGCCCGAGGCGGTGGTGCAAGCGCATTTCCACAAGGCCTGGGAAGGCCGTCATCCCCTGGCGGACCTGACGGATTACTAAAAAGCCTGCAGCCGCCGACAGCGGCTACAGGCTTTTGGCCCACTCGGGATCAATGGCCGCGACCGCCTCGCCCATGGTCGCCCCGGTCACGATCGCCTCGACCACGATCACCACGTCCGCCGTGACCGCCCCATTCCCGATGGCCACCGTTGTTGCCCCAATTGTTGTTGCCCCAGTTACTGTGGCGATCGTGCCCGCCCCAGCCCTGGTTCGGATACGGCCGGTACACCGCCCGGGGTGGCTGGTAGTAGCGCGGAGCCGGTTGGTAGTAACGCGGAGCAGACTGGTAATAACGGGGTGCCGGCTGGTAGTAACGCGGTGCGTAGTAACTGCGGCCAGTGGAGTAATAGGAAGAACCACCACCGTAGTAATAGGCCGGCGAGGGAGAACTGTAGACTTCGGAGCTGTAATAGCTTGAACCTCCACCGTAATAAGGGACGCACGCGCTAAGACTCAGACCCAGTAATGCAACAAGCAGAAGTCGACGATACATGGCGGCCTCCTGGACCGCGAAGAAGCCACACCAGCGACGCTGGCAGGCGGCAGTCGACAACAGGTCGACTGACGAAATATCTGACCGCGAAAACCCCTTCTGGTGCGATTTTGGCAACACGTTGATACAAGTCCTTCGACCGCCGGTAACCGCCCTGTCAGGACGCCTCGGAGTCGCATTTCCGGCGCCGGAAAAACACCATGCCACGTATCGATTCCGAGACAACTCAGTGCGCTGATGAACGAGTTATTTGCGCGCCGTGCCACTAGAATGCGTCATCGGGCCACTATCACGGAATTGCCATGCCGCTTCGTTCTCCCTTGTATTCGCAACGTTCGCTGGTACTGGTCCTGATCACCTTGCTGGGCAGCGGCTTCCTCGCCACTTCCCTGCTCAGCTACTACGCCTCCCGGGACTCGATCCGCGACAGCATCGTCAACACCGAGCTGCCCCTGACCTCCGACACCGTGTACTCGGAAATCCAGAAGGACCTGGTACGGCCGGTCCTGATCTCCTCGATGATGGCCCGCGACACCTTCATGCGTGACTGGGTGGTAGCCGGCGAACGCGACCCTACCCAGATGACCCGTTACCTCAACGAGGTCATGACCCACTATGGCGCCTACACCGCCTTCTTCGTCTCCAACACCAGCCTCACCTACTACCAGGCCAAGGGCGTGCTGAAGCAGGTCAAAGTCGATGAGCCCCGGGACGCCTGGTACTTTCGGGTACGCGATATGGCCACGCCCTATGAAATCAACGTCGACCCGGACCTGGCCAACCAGGACAAACTGACCTTCTTCATCAACTACAAGGTCTACGACTATCAGGAGCGCTTCATCGGTGCGGCTGGAGTGGGCTTGACGGTGGACGCGGTGATCAAGCTGATCGACAAGTACCAGCAGCGCTACCAGCGCAGTGTGTACTTCGTCGACACCTTCGGCCGCATCGTCCTTACCGGCGCCGACGGTGGGCCCCAGGGCGCCCGCAGCGGCCAGTCCCTGCATGACCTGGACAGCCTCAAGGAACTCATGACCCAACTGCCCAAGCCCCACAGCGGCAGCTATGAATACTCGACCCAGGGCCAGGGGCACTTTCTCAATGTGCGTTTCATTCCCGAACTGAACTGGTACCTGTTCGTCGACAAGCGCGAAGACGGCGCCCTCAACAGCATCCGTCAGTCGCTGTACCTGAACCTGCTGATCTGCCTGGTGGTCACCAGCATCGTGCTGATCCTGCTCAGCGGCGTGGTGCGTCGCTACCGGCGCAAGATCGAGGCCCAGGCCACCCTCGACAGCCTCACCCGCCTGCCCAATCGTCGCGGCTTCGATCTGCTGGCAGCCCAGGCTCTGCAGGAAGCGCGGCGGGACATGACGCCACTGTGCGCCCTGCTGCTGGACCTGGATCACTTCAAGCGCCTCAACGACACCTACGGCCATCTGGCCGGGGACCTGGTGCTCAGCGGTTTTGCCCGTGACCTGCAGGACTGCCTGCGCCAGTCCGACATCGTCTGCCGCTGGGGCGGCGAGGAATTCATTGTCCTGCTCAAGGACACCCAGAGCAGCGCCGCCCTGATCATTGCCGAGAAGATCCGCCAGCAGACTGAACAACAGCGCTACTACTATGAAGGGCAGCCTCTGCAACTGACCGTCAGTATCGGCTTGACCGCTCTGCAATCGGCAGACACCCTGCACAGCCTGCTGTCCCGTGCTGACCATGCGATGTACCGCGCCAAGCAGAGCGGACGCAATCGAACCTGTGTGGAAATGCCCCACTCCAGCCATGAATGAACCTGACCTTTGCCCGGCCTGCGGTGCCCGCAACGACTGCACCCTGGCCGACCCGCGTACTGCGGACCAAGCCTGCTGGTGCTACAGCGTGAGCATCGACCCGGCAATCATCGAAGCCTTGCCGCCACAGCTGCGCGACCGCTCCTGCCTGTGCCCCCGTTGTGCCGGGGTCGAAGCGCAGTTGCGCGCCGGCACCTTGCCACGCTCCTGAACCTCCTCGCCTTGCCCCCAACCGCCGATCACCATGCGCATTGACCGTTTCCTCAGCAACCTGCCCCGCTTCAACCGTCAGCAGGTGCGCCTGCTGCTGGTGCAACGCCGCATCCGCATCGACGGGCAGCCGGTCAGCGACCCCAAGGCCGAGGTCCGTGAGTTCAGTCGCGTGGAACTGGATGAGGAAGTGCTCCAGGTCGGCAAGCCGGCGCGTTATTTCATGCTGCACAAGCCCATGGGCTGTGTCAGCGCCACCCGCGACCCGGAGCACAGGACCGTGCTGGAGCTGATCCACGAGCCGGATCCCCAGGATCTGCACATCGCCGGGCGCCTGGATTACAACACCACCGGGCTGATGCTGATCACCAACGACGGCAGCTGGTCGCGACGCTTGACCCAGCCGCAGACCAAGCTGCCCAAGCTCTACTACGTGGAAACCGAGCAGGAGATTGGCCCCGAGTACATCGAGACCTTCGCCCAGGGTCTGTATTTCGCCTTCGAGGACCTCACCACCCTGCCCGCGCAGTTGCAGATCCTCGGCCCTCATAGCGCCAGGCTGAGCATCGTCGAGGGGCGCTATCACCAGGTCAAACGGATGTTCGGCCACTTCAACAACAAGGTGGTGCGCCTGCACCGCGAACGCATGGGACCACTGGTACTGGATGAATGCCTTGCCCCAGGCCAATACCGCCCCCTCAGCGCAGACGAAATCCGCCTGATCTGACGCCGCGTCCCGCTGAATGACCGCTGGGCAGAAGCTGTCGAACAATTTGCCCAACGCACTTGCAGGTTCCCGGTTGCCCTGCTTGAATCAGACCGTCGGCCGAAATGTGACCGATGAGTCACCCATACACATCTAAGAAACCTTTTGCCGGCCTGAGCCCTGCCTGCTCTGCATTCAACCCGGTAAATCGCCCGCCTATAACAATACCCGTCGACCTGCATTACCGGATCGACATGGGCTCCGATTCCAGGCGTATGCCTACCTGTCACATTGCCCGTGCACACTCAATGTTGCGCGCATACCCGCTTGCCAGGAGTCTTATGACATGAGGCCAGAAATCGCTGTGCTGGATATACAGGGTCAGTATCGGGTTTACACGGAGTTCTATCGCGCAGATGCCGCAGACAAGACCATCATTCTGGTCAACGGCTCGATGGCCACCACTGCGTCCTTTGCCCAGACCGTGAAGAATCTGTACCCGCAGTTCAACGTGGTGCTCTACGACCAGCCCTACGCGGGCCGGTCCAAGGCCCACAACAAGCACGAACGGATGCTCACCAAGGAAGTGGAAGGGCAGATCCTGCTGGAGTTGATCGAGCACTTCGCCGCCGAGCATGTGCTGTCGTTCTCGTGGGGCGGCGCCGCGGCCTTGCAGGCCTTGTCCCAACGTCCTCGACGCATCGAGAAGGCGGTGATCAGCTCGTTCTCGCCGGTGCTCAACGAACCCATGCGCGACTACCTGGAGCGCGGTGTCGACTACCTCGGCAGCCTCGACCGCCATCGCGTCGGCCACCTGGTCAACGACACCATCGGCAAACACCTGCCATCGCTGTTCAAGCGCTTCAACTATCGCCATGTCAGCAGCCTGGCGGAGCATGAGTACGGGCAGATGCACTTCCACATCAGCCATGTGCTCAACGGCGATCGCCAGTGCTACTTGCGGGCGGCGAAGAACATCCAGGTGCCGGTGCTGTTTCTCAACGGCGAGTGGGACGAGTACACCTCAGCCAACGACGCCAAGCTGTTCGCCGACCATGTACAGCACGCGAGCTTCAGCACCATCCAGGCCACCGGGCATTTTCTCGACATGGAACACAAGGCGGCCTGCCGCGACAGTCGCCAGGCACTCCTGGGCTTCCTCAAGCCAGCCCAGTACGACAACCGCTCGCGTCCACACTATGTTCATGATCAGCATGCACGGGCCATCTGAAACCCCGTCGCCACAGGCCGTCACCCCGCCTTGAAAAACCCTGTTTTTCCTGGCGGGTGAGGCACCTGTGGCGACCTCAACCGACACGCAAGCACAAGTCAGATAAAGAAAAACTTCAAATCCCCGGCCACTTCTGGTACAAAGTCAGCCGTTCGAGCGGGTGTCGTATAATGGCATTACTCCAGCTTCCCAAGCTGATAACGAGGGTTCGATTCCCTTCACCCGCTCCACTTCCCCAATCTGCGGGCTCCAGCAGATATCTGTAGAAGCTTCTCAGGTCGTTGATTCAAACGATCTCCTCCCCTCCCAGCAGCAAACCTAGCGAACCAAGCCCAAGCCTCGTGCAGATCATTGGAGCGCCGCTGTTTCAGCATCGACCTGTACCAACGGCCCATCAGCCGGGTGCGTGGCACAACTGATCGGGATTGGCCAAAAAAGCGGCATAGTCATCCGCAACGACGCAGGTTCGACCCGTCTCATGGGACCACAGCACCACAACCGGCTCACCGGCGTCGCCCAGTACCGCGTAATCGAAGCAGTAATAGTCGCCCGTCCCAAATTGAGCGAACGGCAGCAGGCTGGAGCAGTCGAGCGCGATGCGGGAGAAAGTGTCTTGCCAAGCCCGCCAGCCTTGCTCGAAATGGCGGACTATCGACTCCCAGGTCTTGCGGGGATCACGCGCATCAAAGACAGGAAACACTTCCAGCCCCCCCAGCGCCTTGCCGTTGTGCTCCAGCAGCCAGTCCACGAATGACCCGGGCAAGGTTCGCCCCAATGCCGTCTCGGCAGCATGAATGGCCTCTATTGTCGTGCCTATCACTCGCGCTTTGCCCAAGGTGCCTCGCTTAGGGTACAGACCCGGGTTCGGGGGATTCGGTTGGCCCTTACAGACGAACACCCACCGCTATCGGTTGGCTTGGTGTCGATGACGACGCTGATCGCTTGAGGCGTGGCGCACGATAATGCATAACCCACACTGAGTGAAAATCGCCGTGACCGGGTCAGAGGAAAAACCTCAGCCGCGTCTTTTGCATCATCCGCCCGACATCACGGCTGCACACGAACCTCAAGGAAACGCTGCATGACCCAGAATATTTACGACGATCCGACCTTTTTCCAGGGCTACAGCCAGATGGGCCGCTCCCTCGGCGGCCTCGATGCGGCACCGGAATGGCCAGCCCTGCAAGCTCTGCTGCCCACCATGAACGGTCTCAAGGTGGTGGACCTGGGCTGCGGCTATGGCTGGTTCAGCCGCTGGGCCAGCGAACAGGGGGCCCGACAGGTACTGGGCCTGGACGTTTCGCAAAAGATGCTGGCGACCGCCCGCGCCAGCACCTCGGCGCCCAACATCGATTATCAGCGGGCCGATCTGGAACACCTGAGCCTGCCCGCCTGCAGCTTCGACCTGGCCTACAGCTCCCTGGCCCTGCACTACATCAAGGACTTGCGCGGGCTGTTCACCCAGGTCCATGCCGCCCTGGTACCCGGGGCACGCCTGGTGTTCTCCATCGAGCACCCGATCTTCATGGCCCCGCGCAACCCGGGTTGGCAGGTGGATGACCAGGGCCGCAAATCCTGGCCGCTGGACAGCTACCAGCAAGAAGGCGAGCGAGTGACCCATTGGCTGGCGGAGGGCGTGATCAAGCAGCACCGGACCCTGGGCACTCTGCTCAACACCCTGATCGACACAGGGTTCAGCATTCGCCATGTCGAGGAGTGGGGACCGAGCGCCCAGCAAGTGCTGGAGCAACCGGCTCTGGAAGAAGAGCGCGAGCGACCGATGATGTTGCTGGTGGCCGCCCAGCGCTGAGGCGGCCGCCGTTGCGCGGCCACCTCGGCAGGCTTGCCCTGCCTGCTAGAAGCCCTGCTGCAACGGAAAACGCCGGGCCCCGCTGTGAGCGAGGAATTTTTCCTGGGCCATGGGCCGGGCCAGGAAATAGCCCTGGGCTTCGTCGCAGCCAAAGGCCCGTAGCATCTGCAGGCATTTGAAACTCTCGATGCCCTCGGCCACGGTGCGATAGCCCAGCTCCCTGGCCAGGGCAATGACCGAACGGGTGATCTTCTGGTGCTGGGCGCTGCTCTCAAGGTCCGTGACCATGGATTTGTCGAGCTTCACCACATTGGCGGGAATCTGATGCAGGTAGGCGAAGTTGCTGTAGCCGGTACCGAAATCATCGATGGCCACGTCCATGCCCAGGCCGCGTATCTTGCTCAACTGATCCAGCACCTTGGGGTTGGAGCGCAGCCAGGCACCTTCAGTGATCTCCACCTCCAGGCGCCGGGGATCGATGCGGTGACGCTGGCAGGCCTCCCTGAGGACATCGGCAATGTCCTGGTCCTCGAAATCCTGGGGGGACAGGTTGATCGACAGGCGCTGTACATCGCTGGAACTCCAGCTGTGCAGCCTGTCCAGCACCGCGTTGATCACCCAATGGGTCACCCGGTGGATCAGGGCGTTGCGCTCCATGACCGGAATGAATTCCGCCGGGGAAATCGGTCCCAGCCAAGGGTGATCCCAGCGGATCAGCGCCTCGGCGCTGACCTGGGCACCATCGGGCAGGGCGAAGCGCGGCTGGAACATCAGGTAGATCTGTCCGCTGTCGAGGGCTTCGCTGATGTCCGACGCCAGATTGAAGGCACGTCGATAGGCCTGGTCCCGCACCACGTCATAGGGCGCCCAGGTGCTGCGCTTCAAGGTCGCCAGCTCCAGGGCGAACATGGCTTTGCGCAGCACGTCCGGCACCGCGTCGCGGTCCGTGGAGAACTCCACGGTGCCCGCACATACCCCGGGAATCATCGGCAACTCAAGGCCCGGCGGCTGGCGCCGCAAACGCCGAACCAGCCCTTCGAGAAAACGTTCGATGCCCGGCGCTGCCGGTAGCAGAAAGCCAAAACGCTTGACCGAGACGTGATACACCCGGACATGCCGCCCCAGGTAGGTGAGCAGTTGCTGGGCCAGGAAGCGCACGATGATTTCAAACGGAGCCATGCCCATGGCCAGGGTCAGCTCGTGAGCCACGGTCATGTCCACCGCATCCACCAGCACCAGCACGCGCTTTTCACCAGGATGCTGTTCCGCCAGGTCGTACAGATCGCTCTGGAATTGCTCCCGATTGGGCAGGCTGCTGACCGGATCGCGACGGGTCTGGCGCTGACGGTGCTCGATCTGCTCCATCACCAGGCACGCCAGGTCCCGCAGTTGCTGGCGCTCGACGGCATTCAAGCGCTGGGGCTGTTTATCGATGACGCACAAACTGCCGATGGCATGGCCGGTGGATGTGATCAGCGGCGCGCCAGCATAAAAGCCGATGCACGGATCTTCGGTGACCAGGGGATTGGCATGAAAGCGCACATCCCGGCGGGCGTTTTCCACTTCAAACACATCGCCGGACTTGATGGTGTAGGCACAGAACGATTGATCGATGGGGGTCTGCTCGGCGACGAAGCCCACCCGCGACATGAACCACTGGCGATCCCGATCCACCAGAGTGATCAGGGCCGTGGGTACCTTGAAGTACTGCGCCGCCAGACGACAAATACGATCAAAACGCTCACAACGGGCCGTGTCCAGCAGTTCCAGGGCATACAGAGCAGCCAGGCGCTGCTCCTCGACCAACGCCTTATCGGGCATACCGCGCCTCAGGCAGGATCAACACACTCATCAGAAAACCTATCTCAGCAGCGCAGGGGGAAAACACCACCTGGAAACGGGTTGAGCCCAAAATGGTGGCATTACGACATCCATCGACAGCATGACGCAGTGACTAGTGCTTGCCAATTCCATCCGTCGGACGAACGGTATTGCCCGGAACAATACATAGCAACCTTGAAAAGACCGTTCCAGAGCGCTAGCGCCCCATGACAAAGCGACCTTGCCGGCCATTGCGTCCTGCTCGAGCCCCTCTCTGCAAACCCTGGCAGATCGGCAGGCGCATACCTTGCGAAGACAAAAAAAGCGATCCGCAGATCGCTTTCTTTGCTATTGCATCAACAGGCCAGTTCCAGAATCCCGACCTTCTTGCCCCCTTGTCACTACCCTGCTCCTGCCGGGCGTCCGAATCTTTTAACAGCCTGCGACTGTCTGCTGGCTGAACCTGCCGACGGCAAGCGTGACAATTCATGACAGGCCCTTGCCAAGCATGAGCAAAGCCGGAACCATGCGCCGCCCTGCCCATGGATGGAGCCGTACCATGAAAAAACTCGTATTCCTGCTATTCCTCGGCCTGCTGGTGGTGCTCAACGTCGGCTACTACACCGAGCTGGAAGAAGCCGAGACCCACACCCGCTGGTTTATCAAGCAGTCCCCGACGCTGCGCCTGGAGTTCTTCAATATCCACGCCAATGACGGCGACTACCGGCGCGTGGAAAAGCTCACGCCCGAGTACCGGCAGATGATCATCGACTACTGCAAGTACCGTTTGGGCATCGACACCCAGGTCACCACCCAGGCCGACGTGGAACGTTGCGCCAAGCTCTGACCCCTCTCCTCCGGCACGCCCCCCGTGCCTTTGGTACTCGTCTCATGGCAACCGGGCCAGCCCCCGGCTAGGGTCGCTACAACTCTCCTGCCCCTGGGGAGCCCTGCGCCCCTCCTTGGTCCAGGGGTGCTATGGTGGTCGGCTGCCCTGCGTGCCAGGGCTCATTGGAGGAGTGCGACGCTGAACGCCTGGTCGTGAAGCTTGAGGAGGTCACTGAATAGATATGTGCAACGCCAAAGATATTTACACCGCGGGTTGGATTCTGGTGGTCATGTCCGGACTGGTGTCGCTGGTGATCCAGGTCTACCTGGGCTATTTCAAGATCGATGACATGGTCAAATACCTGGCCCGTTGCCGGGTCGTCGCCATTCGCATGCCACTGCTGGGCAAAGACCCTCTCAGCCGTCTGTGCATGCTGGTGTGCATCGGCGGAATGTTCGCCATGCCCCACCTCTTTCTGCGCAATGGCGGCTTGGATGTGCGCGACTACAAGAACTTCCCCCTGGGCCTGAAATGGCTGATCAATCTGTTCCAGCTGTCAGCCCTGGCCGCGCTTATCGCCTTCCTGGTGTTGTGGTGGGTCAGTCGTCACCTTTGACCGGCAACGGTCTTCATTGCGGGGCGCCACGCAACGGCGCCCCGTCTCCCCAGAGCCAGCAGCCCTTCAACCGGTCGCTGTCTGCTGATGAAAATCCTCACGGGTCATTTCGAAAAACCGGCTTGGCAGGCCTTCGAACTCGCCGTCGTGAGTGAAACGAAAACCCAGCTTGCGAGCCACCGCCAACGAGGCGCCATTGTCGATGTGAGCATCAGCGACAATCCGCTCGACCTCCGGGTCGGCAAAGGCGTGCTCGACAATGCGCCTGGCGGCCTCAGAGGCCACCCCCCGGCCCCAGGCCCGCCGCACCAGACGCCAGCCCATCTCCAGTTCCGGGCCCACGGCGTCGAAAGGAATGAACGAGACCCAGCCCAGTAAATCGTCCGGGGCCTCCTTGGCGAAGATCGCCCAATAACCGCATCGCTCACCAAAGTCCTGGGTCATACGCGACCGCAGGAAATCCCGATGCCATTGCCCACCGTCCCAGATCCCCGGAGTGAAGCGCGTGACTTCAGGGTCCGGGTCCATGCGCAAGCAGGCCTCGAAGTGTTCGAGCGTGCGTGGACGCAATATCAGATTGGGGGTTTCGAAGTGCAGATTCATCCGTGATCTCCTGGGTTGATGGCCGACCATGAAACAGCGGCTGGCGGAAAAAGAAAACGGCCCGCCGCAAGAAAACACGTCGCTCCGCACAGCAAACCCGATCAAGCCCCTCACTTCGTATACAGCCACGCATACACTTTTCGACACCATTGTTCAGAACTATCTGATTGAATGATAATAATTATCTAATGAGAATCGCTTCCAAATAAAACGGAGGCTCTATCTCAATGTCCAGTCCCGCCCGCCCACAACCCTGGAAGTTGTGGTCCACCTCTCTCGGTCTGATGGCCCTCAGCGAAGCCAGCCTGGGAGCCGCTGCTGAAGACGCCAAGCGTCACACCGAGGCGACACCTGTCACCCTGGCGCCAACCCATGTGCAAGGGGTGCATCAGCCCGGCTACAAGCGCGAGGCCTCGGATTCGGTGAAGTTCACCGCGCCCCTGCGGGAAACGCCGAAGTCGGTGACCATCATCACCGACACCCTGATGCAGGAACGTGCCGTGTCGACCCTGACCGATGCCTTGCGTACCACCCCGGGCATCACCTTCGGCGCCGGGGAAGGCGGAACGCCGCTGGGGGATCGCCCCTTCATCCGCGGCTTCGAGGCCAGTACCGACATCATGATCGACGGCATCCGCGACGTCGGCCGGATGAACCATGAAGTCTTCAACTACGAGCAGATCGAGATCGTCAAAGGCCCGGGTTCGGCCTACTCGGGACGCGGCTCCACCGGCGGCACCATCAACCTGATCAGCAAAGTACCGCAGCAGGAGAACTTCAGCGCCGGCAGCCTGACCCTGGGCACCGATCATCTGCGGCGCAGCACCCTCGACCTCAACCAGTACCTGCCCGAACAGAACATGGCCCTGCGCCTGAACGCCATGAAGCATGAAGCCGATACCCCCGGGCGCGATCATGTGCAAGTGTCGCGCTGGGGCGTGGCACCGAGCGTGACCTTCGGCCTGAACACCGACACCCGCGCCACCTTGAGCTACTACCACCTGCAGACCGACGACATGCCCGACCAGGGCATCCCGGTATCGGAAATCTCCGGCAAGCCGATCAAGGTCGACCGCGACAACTTCTATGGCTTCACCCAGCGCGACTTCCGCAAGACCTCGGCAGACCTTGCGACCTTGCAACTGGAACATGACTTCAACGACCACCTGACCCTGCGCAACACCACCCGTCAGGGCCGCAGCATGCAGGACTACGTCATGAGCCGGCCGATATCCACGGCGGCGCAGGAACAGGCGAACACCGTGCAACGTGCGGCTCGCGGGCGCAACGTGGTCAACGAATCGCTGATCAACCAGACCGACATCTTCGGCACATTCGACACCGGCTCCATCGGCCACAGCTACAGCGCGGGCCTGGAGTTCTCGCGCGAACGGATCGACGTCAAGAATCGTTATGCAAGCCCCAAGAACAGCAACCTGGGCGACCTCAATCACCCCAATCCAAAAGACCCATTCGCCCCGGTGCTACGAGACGACGGCCAGCACACCGTCACCCGACACAACAACCGCGCCGTCTATGTGATGGACACCCTCGCCCTGCACGAGCAATGGGACCTGAACCTGGGCCTGCGCTACGACGCCTATCACGTCAGGGACCCCAGCCAGAGCAACCGCAGCAATATGTGGACCTACCAAAGCGGCATCGTCTTCAAGCCCCTGCCCTACGGCAGCATCTACCTGTCCTACGGCACCTCGTTCAACCCTTCGGGCGAAACCGCCGGGCAGTCGGGCGGCGCCGATGGCGCAGCAGGCGGCCGGCTCAGCAACCTGGACCCGGAAAAGAGCCGCAGCCTCGAGCTGGGCACCAAATGGGACCTGCTCAACGAGCGCCTGGCCCTGACCGCAGCCGTGTTCAAGACCGAGAAGACCAACGCCCGGACCTACGACCCGATCAGCAACGAAGTGACCCTGGATGGCGATGTCGAAGTGAAAGGTTTTGAAGTCGGGGCCACCGGTTACCTCACCGATCAATGGGAGGTGATGGCGGGCTACACCTACCTGGATGCCAAGACGGTCAAGTACGCCTCAGGCAGGAACACCGACTTCAACGGCAACCAGATGAAGTTCATCGCCCCCAACAGCGCCTCGCTGTGGAGCACCTACATGCTCACCGACCGCCTGAAAGTCGGTGCCGGCGCCAACTATGTGGGCGAGCGCTACACCAACGATGAAAACACCCGCAGCCTCGATGCCTACTGGCGCTACGACGCCATGCTGGCCTATCGGGTGAACAAGAACCTGGACCTGCAGTTCAACGTGCTCAACCTCACCGACAAGACCTACTACGACGCGTCCCACGTTGGCTTGTTCGCCACCGTCGCGCCCGGGCGTTCCGCCGAGCTGGCGGCCAACCTGCGCTTCTGACATGACCCGCAGAACCCTGGGGGCGATGGAGATTCCATCGCCCCCAGGGCGTCATGGCAGCAAGGCCTGGATGTCGTTCCACAGTGCCCGGGGAACCTGCACCCCCTGCTCCAGGCTGCGCGCCCGGGCCTCAAAACGCCGCTGCGACGGCAACCGCGCGCCTTGCTGGGCAATGGCCGCGAACAACCCTTCCGCCCGCTCCAGCCCCTGCTGATAACCCTCGCCCAAAAACACCTGGGGATCGAACGCCAGCACCAGCTCGCCATGGCAAGGTGTCGCCCCCACGCCCTCGTCGAACGCCATGGATTCGGCGCTGGTCAGATCGCCAATCAAGGCGCCGGCTAGCAACTCGATCATCGCCGCCAGGGCCGACCCCTTGTGGCCGCCAAAGGTCTGCATGGCGCCCTGCAACGCCGCCCTGGCATCGGTGGTCGGTTGGCCCTGGGCATCTATGGCCCAATGGCTGGGAATCGGCGTGCCCTGGCGCGCATGCAGCTCGATATCGCCACGAGCGATGGCGCTGGTGGCGAAATCAAAAACAAAGGGGTGGCCCCCCGGACGCGGCCAGGCGAAGGCCAGGGGGTTGGTGCCGAACACCGGATGGCGGCCGCCGGCCGGGGCCACCCAGCTGTGACTGGGGTTCATCGCCAGGCCCACCAAGCCGCTGGCGGCAATCGCCTCGACCTCCGGCCACAGCGCAGAGAAGTGGAAACAGTGCTTGATCACCATGGCGGCGATCCCCTGGCTGCGAGCCTTTTGCGCCAGTAACGGCAAGCCGGTGTGAAAGCCCAGCAACGAGTAGCCGTAATGGGCATCGACCTCCAGCACCCCGGCGGAAATGTGCCGCACGCTGGGTTCGGCCTGTGGGTCGATCTTGCCCTCGCGTACCGAGCGCACGCAGCCCAGCAGGCGGTACACACCGTGGGAGTGGCACTCGTCACGCTGGCCCTGGGTGATGACCTCGGCGATCACCCGAGCATGTGCCTCGGACAGGCCGTGATGGGTAAGGACCCGATACGACTGGGCGCGGACTTCATCCAGTGACAGGGTGATGTATTCAGACATTCTGGAACCTCTATGGCTGGTGGGGAACGCTCCTGTGGGAGAGTCTTGGTGGATGGAGGGGGCAACAGGTACGGGCGAGGCGGCACGCTCCAGAAGGAGCGCCGTCTCGCCCCGGATCAACCGGAGAACTGACCGTCGAGCAGTTGCCGCACCTGCAACGGATTGGCGCGGTGCAGCTCGGCAGGCAACAGCGCCTCAGGCAGATCCTGGTAGGACACCGGACGCAGAAAGCGCTGGATCGCCAGGCTGCCCACCGAGGTGCTGCGGCTGTCGGAGGTGGCGGGGAACGGACCGCCATGAACCATGGCGTGGGCCACTTCGACCCCAGTGCCGAATCCGTTGACCAGCAGGCGTCCGGCCTTGCGCTCCAACAGCGGCAGCAGCGCGCGGACCTGGGGGTGATCGCCATCGCTCAGGTGCAGCGCAATGGTCAACTGGCCCTCCAGGCTCTGCAGCACCTGTTGCAAGGCGGCAAAGTCCGGGCACCTAACGATCAACGAGGCCGGGCCAAAGACCTCTTCCCGCAGTTGTGCGCAGCCCATGAAGGCCTCGGCCGAGGTGGCGAACAACGCGCCTCGGGCCTGAGTGCCCTGCCCCGCCAAGCCCTGGGCCAAGGTCTGCACCTGGGCATGGGCCGCCAGGGCGGCAACGCCCTGGCAGTAACTGCGGTGAATGCCTGGGGTAAGCATGGTCTGCGCTGCCTGTGTGGCTAGGGCAGCGGCGGCGGCGCTTTCAAAGTGCTGCAATGCCGAGCCTTCCAGGGCCAGGATCAAGCCCGGATTGGTACAAAACTGCCCGGCGCCCTGGGTCAGTGAGGCAACGAACGCCGGAGCAATCTGCTCCGCCCGCGCCTCCAGGGCTTGGGGCATCAACAGCACCGGATTGATGGAGCTCATCTCGGCATACACGGGAATCGGCTCAGGACGTAATGCGGCGATCTGCATCAGCGCGACCCCGCCCGTGCGCGAGCCGGTGAACCCCACTGCCTTGATCCGCGGGTCCGCCACCAGCCCCTGGCCGATGGCCCGGCCGCTGTCGAACAGCAGCGAAAACACCCCCTCGGGCAATCCCAGGCTCTGTGCGGCCCGGGCAATGGCCTGCCCCACCAACTCTGATGTACCGGGGTGCGCCGAGTGGGCCTTGACGATCACCGGACAACCCGCCGCCAGGGCCGAAGCGGTGTCGCCGCCGGCCACGGAAAACGCCAGGGGAAAGTTCGACGCGCCAAACACTGCCACCGGGCCCAGGCCGATATGCCGCAGGCGCAGCTCGACCCTGGGCAGAGGCTGACGCTCAGGTTGCGCCGGGTCGATCCTGACCCCGAGAAAACCGCCGTCACGGACTACCTGGGCAAACAGGCGCAATTGGCCGACGGTGCGCCCCCGCTCACCTTCCAGGCGAGCCCGGGGCAAGCCGGTTTCCAAGTGACAGCGCTCAATCAGTTCCTCGCCCAAGCCCAGAATATGGCTGGCAATGCTCTCCAGAAATGCCGCCCGCTGTGCAAGCGGCAACTGGCGATAAGGATCGAACGCCGCCTCCGCCAGGGCACAGGCGCGCTCAAGTTCAGCGGCCGAGGCGCCACCGAAAGCCGGTTGCAACACCTCGCCACTGGCGGCGGCCAGCCCATGAATCGAGCCCTGGCCGCCAAGCACGGCGGTGTGACCTATCAGCATCTGTCCAGTAACAGTCATGGATAACCTCGTCTGCATGAAAGTGGTCATTCCACCTCATCGCCGTCCAGCACCAGCTTGGCGCTGGGCACTCCGGTATTGGCACCCCAGTAGTAGATGCACAGGGCCATGAGAGTGACGGTGAGGGTGTCGTAGGGATGAGTCAGGGCGCCGATGCCGCCGAAGCTGCCCAGGTAGGAAATGACAATGGTCAGCCCATAGAAGGCGATCAGCCACAGCGATGAGCGCACCTGCTCGCCCAGGCTCAGGTGGTCGGTGGGCACCAGGCGTTTGCACAGCAGGTAGATCACGAACATCAGGATCTGCAGCCCCAGCAGCCAGGACACCGTGCCCCAGCCGGACCAGTAGACGATCAATGCCGCGATCACGAACGACACCGGACCCAGCAGGGCAAAGGCGCTGACCCGGAACGGCCGCGCCAGCTGCGGTGCACTCTTGCGCAACGCCGCGACGCTGATGGGGGCCACCGCATAACTGAGCACCAGGGCCGCTGACACCACGTTGATCAGCGCCTCCCACGAGGGGAACGGCAGGGTCCAGAACACCGACAGGCCAAAGGTCAGCCACAGCGCCGGACGCGGGATGCCGGACTCTTCATCGATGCGGGTGAAAACCTTGAAGAAGGTCCCGGTCCGGGCCCAGCCGTAGACCACCCGTGGCGTGGCGTTCATGTAGATGTTGCCGCAGCCGCTGGGGGAGATCACCGCGTCGGCCACCACCAGATAGGCCAGCCAGCCGACCCCGAGGGTCAAGGCAATGTCGCGGTACGGCAGAGAAAACTCCTTGCTGATGCCGCTCCAACCGTTGGCCAGCATTTCCGTGGGAATGCTGCCCAGAAAGGCCAGTTGCAACAGGCCGTAGATCAAGGTCGAGAGCAGCACCGAGAGAATCAGCGCGATGGGAATGGTGCGCTGGGGATTACGCACTTCACTGGCCACCGAGATGATCGGCGTCAGCCCCAGGTAGGCGAAGATGATGCCCCCCGCCGAGACCGCCATCTCGATCCCCGACAGGCCAAACGGGGCAAAACCCTGGACATGGAAGTTGTCGGGCTTGAAGAAGGTGAACAGCACCGCGATCACCAGCAGCGGCACGATGAACTTGAACAGGCTGATGAAGTTGTTGGATTTGGCGAAGGTCTTGACGCTGTAGTAGTTGAGCCAGAAGAACAGGCACAACAGGGCAAACTGCACCAGCCAGCCGATGATGGTCGGGTTGCTGGAGCCTTCGTGGGTCAATGCCGGGAACCAGGCCGCGGCGTATTGCCGGGCCGCCACCACTTCAATCGCCACCAGGCTGGAAAAGGCGATCAGGGTGATGAAACCCATCAAGTAGCCCAGCAGCGGGCCATGGGAGAACACCGGGTAGCGCACCACCCCACCAGCCCGGGGCAGGGCGGCTCCCAGCTCGCAGTAAACGATGCCCAACAGCAGCACGGCGAACCCGCCCAGCAGCCAGGAAAAGATCCCCGCCGGCCCGGCAATCGCCGAAACGTGGCTGGCCGCGAACAGCCAGCCGGAACCGAAGATCGCACCCAGACCGATAAAGGTCAGGTCCACCAGAGAGAGTTGTTTCTTGAATTTGCCTTTGCCTGACATGGGGCTGCGCCTTTTTTGAGGTTATTGGAATAGGCAAGTCGAATGTCACGTCGGCGGAGCCGCTCGACGCTTGCAGCACATGGGGTATTGCAGAAGCGGATGCCCCCACCCAGGGCACCCGACAAATCCTGCAGGCCCGTTTCTACAGGCCGACGTCCGGCAGGCTCGGGCGCGTGGCCAGGGCCTTGGCGACCAGGGCTTTGACTTCGGCCAGGGTTTCACCCTGCAGCGCCAGACGCGGCGGCCGGGTGATGGACGAGCCACGGCCCACCAGTTCTTCACAGAGCTTGATGCACTGCACCAGGTCCGGACGAGCGTCCAGGTGCAGCAGCGGCATGAACCAGCGGTACAGGGCCAGGGCCTCCTCGAAGCGTTTTTCCTTGGCCAGGCGGAACAGGGTCTCACCCTCCTTGGGAAAGGCCACGGACATGCCCGAGACCCAGCCCTCGGCCCCCACCGCCACGCTCTCGACCACCACATCGTCGAGACCGGCGAACAGCACGAAGCGATCGCCGACTGCGTTGCGCAGATCGATGAAACGCCGGGTATCGCCGGAGGAGTCCTTGAAACAGACGATGTTCTCGCAGTCCTGCAGGGCGATCAGCACCTCGGGGGTGACGTCATTCTTGTAGATCGGCGGGTTGTTGTAGACCATCACCGGCAGGTCGGTGCCGGTGGCCACCGCACGAAAATGCGCCGCGGTTTCATGGGGCTTGGCCGAGTACACCAGGGCCGGCATCACCATCACCCCATCGACCCCGACCCGAGCCGCTTCGCGCACCGTATCGCGGGCGAACTCGGTGGTGAATTCGGCCACCCCGGCTATCACCGGCACCCGACCGCCGGCGGCGTCCTTGGCGACTTCGATCACCGAGAGTTTTTCCGCGGTGCTCAAGGAGGTGTTCTCCCCCACGGTGCCGCACACCACCAGGCCGGATACGCCGTCGTCCACCAGGTTGCGCATGACCTGGTGGGTGGCCTGCAGGTCGAGGGAGAAATCGGCTTTGAATTGAGTGGTCACAGCGGGGAATACACCGCTCCATTGGATGGCTCTACGGCTCATGGTCTGGTCCTTGTTTGAGGTCGGCCGGGCCGACTGACGTTGAAAACCCAGACCAGAGTCGCCTTTTATCCCCCTTGCAGCTTGAGGCTTTTCGCCCCTGCAAGAGACGAAATCGGCACACTCGCCCCTCACCCCATTGCAGCTCCAGCGCCACAGCGGCCATGGCGAAACTGTGCTGATTTCGTCATCTGCCACAGCGAAAACCCACAAGCAACGCCGCCCCCGCCAAGGCCACTCTGTCGTTCTTTCCCGTCAGGTGCCGCCATGAAAAAAATAACCGTGATCGACTCACACACCGCAGGTGAACCCACTCGCCTGGTAATCGACGGCTTTCCCGAGCTGGGCAGTGGCTCCATGGCCGAGCGCCTGCAGACCCTGCGCAGCCAGCACGATCACTGGCGCCGCGCCTGCGTCCTCGAACCCCGGGGCAGCGACGTGCTGGTCGGGGCCCTGCTCTGCGAGCCACAGGCCAGGGAGGCCTGTGCCGGCGTGATCTTTTTCAACAACAGCGGCTACCTGGGCATGTGCGGCCACGGCACCATCGGCCTGGTGCGTTCGCTGTACCACCTGGGACGCATCGACTACGGCGTGCACCGCATCGAAACCCCGGTGGGCACGGTGGAGGCCACCTTGCACGACGATCTGTCGGTGAGCGTGCGCAACGTCCCCGCCTATCGCTACCGCACCCAGGTGGCGCTGCAAGTGCCGGGGCACGGCACGGTGCATGGCGATATCGCCTGGGGCGGCAACTGGTTCTTCCTGATCAGCGATCACGGCCAGGACATTGCCCTGGACAATGTCGAAGCCCTGACTCAATTCACCTGGCGCGTGCGCGAGGCCCTGGAAGCCGCCGGGGTGACCGGGGCCGAGGGCGAAGTCATCGACCACATCGAACTGTTCGCCGACGACCCACAGGCCGACAGCCGCAACTTCGTGCTCTGTCCCGGCAAGGCCTACGACCGCTCCCCCTGCGGCACCGGCACCAGCGCCAAGCTGGCCTGCCTGGCGGCGGACGGCAAGCTCGCTCCCGGCCAGACCTGGCGCCAGGCCAGCGTCATCGGCAGTCAGTTCAGCGCCCACTACGAACAGGCCGGCGAGCGGATCATTCCCACCCTGCGTGGCAGCGCCCACATCAGCGCCGAAGCGACCTTGCTGCTCGACGACAGCGACCCGTTCGCCTGGGGCATCGGCTCGTGAATGCCCAGGGCGAGGCCGACGTGATCGTGGTCGGCGCCGGCATCATCGGTGCCGCCTGCGCCCATGAACTGGCCGGCCGCGGCCTGCGGGTGCAGGTACTGGACGACGCCCGTGGCGGTGCCACCGGGGCCGGCATGGGGCATCTCGTGGCCATGGACGACAACCCGGCGGAGCTGGCCCTGAGTCATTACTCCATCGGCCTGTGGCGGCAGTTGCGCGAACGTCTGCCCGAGGCCTGTGCCTATCGCAACTGCGGCACCCTGTGGCTGGCCGCCGACCGCGAGGAAATGGACCTGGCGCGAGCCAAGCAGCAGACCCTGGCAGACCACGGCGTCACCGGCCACCTGCTCGACGGCCCGCAGCTGGCGGCGCTGGAGCCGATGCTGCGCCCGGGCCTGGGCGGCGCCCTGAAGATCCCCGGAGACGGCATTCTCTACGCCCCGGCCACCGCCCACTGGATGCTCAGCAGCCATCCACTGATCCAGCGCCAGTGCGGCCATGTGCGTAGGGTGGCCGGCGATCAGCTGGAGCTGGACGACGGCCGGGTCCTGCGCGCCCCCCGGGTGCTGCTGGCCAACGGCTTCGCCGCCCGGGAACTGCTGCCGGCCCTGCCCCTGCGGCCGAAGAAGGGCCACCTGCTGATCACCGACCGCTACCCACAACAGGTCCAGCATCAACTGGTCGAACTGGGCTACGCCGCCAGTGCCCACGCCAGTGACGGCACCTCGGTGGCCTTCAACGTCCAGCCGCGTCCGACCGGCCAGTTGCTGATCGGCTCGTCCCGACAATTCGACACCCTCGATCCTCAAGTCGAACCGGCCGTACTGGCGCCCATGCTGCAACGGGCAGTGCAATACCTGCCAGAGCTGGCAACGCTCAACGGCATCCGCGCCTGGACCGGCTTTCGCGCCGCCAGCCCGGACGGCCTGCCGATCCTGGGTGAACACCCGCAACAACCGGGCCTGTGGCTGGCCGTTGGCCATGAAGGCCTGGGCGTGACGACCGCCCCCGGCAGCGCGCGGCTGCTGGTGGACCTGATGCTCTGCGAATGCCCGGCAATCGACCCGCGCCCCTATCTGCCCGGACGCTTCGCCGCCCTGACTGGAGAATGCCCGTGATCATCTACCTGGATCAGCAAGCGCTGGAGGTCCGCGGCGGCCTCACGGTGGCCGCCGCTGTGGCCAACAGCGGCGTGCCCTATACCCGCACCGCCTGCAGCGGTGCTCCACGAGCGCCGTTCTGTGGCATGGGCATCTGCCAGGAATGTCGGATGACCATCGACGGTCACCGTCAACTGGCCTGCCAGACCCTGTGCCGGGATGGCATGCAAGTGGAGCGCAGCCAATGAGCGCCCAACGCCTGCACTGCCAGATCGTCATAGTCGGCAGCGGCCCGGCGGGACTCGCCGCCGCCCAGGCCGCCAGCCACAGCGCCACCTCGATCCTGATGATCGACGACAACCCGCGGGCCGGCGGACAGATCTGGCGCAATGGCCCCGGGCACCCGCCCACCGCTCTCCAGGCCGAGCGCTTCAAGATCCTGCAGCACCCGACGCTGCGCTACCTTAGCGCCACCCGGATCATCGCCGCCCTGGGCCCGCAGCGCCTGTTGCTGGAGGACGCGCAACAGGCCTGGCAGGTGGACTTTGAACAGCTGATCCTGTGCTGCGGTGCCCAGGAACTGCTGCTGCCCTTTCCCGGCTGGACCCTGCCCGGGGTCACCGGTGCCGGAGGCCTGCAGGCCCTGCTGAAGAATGGCCTGCAGGTGAATGGAAAAACCCTGGTGATCGCCGGCAGCGGCCCCTTGCTGCTGGCCAGCGCCGCCACCGCACGCCAGGCCGGCGCCCGCGTGGTGCGGGTGCTGGAACAGGCCACCGCAGCCTCCGTGCTGGGTTTCGCCGGCCAGTTGTGGCGCTGGCCAAGCAAGCTGGCCCAGGCCCTGAAGCTGGCCACCCCGGCCTACCGTTGCAACGCCCACGTGGTGGAGGCCCTGGGGGACCGGCACCTGCAAGGGGTACGCATCCGCCAGGGTCGGCGCAGCGAGGAAATCCCCTGCGACTACCTGGCCTGCGGCTTCGGCCTGGTGCCCAATACCCGTCTGGCCAGCCATCTGGGCTGTCACCTGGAACACGGCGCCATTGCGGTCGACCAGCAGCAGCGCAGCAGCCTGCCCCAGGTCCTTGCCGCCGGAGAATGCACCGGCATCGGTGGCAGCGAACTGGCCCTGATCGAAGGTGAGATTGCCGGCTGCGTGGCCAGCGGCCAGAGCGCCCGCGCCGCCGGCCTGATCCGCCAGCGCCAGCACTGGCAGGCCTTTGCCAGGCAGTTGCAGCGTCACTTCGAGCTGCAACCGCAGATCCTCGAACTGGCACGACCCGAGACACTGCTGTGCCGTTGCGAAGATGTGCCCTACGCTGCGGTGGCGGCGGCAGCCGATTGGCCCAGCGCCAAGTTGCACAGCCGGTGCGGCATGGGGGCCTGCCAGGGCCGAATCTGCGCCAGCGCCGCCCAGCGCCTGTTCAACTGGCCCATGGTGGCCCCGCGAACGCCGCTGGTGCCGGCCCGGCTCGCCACCCTGATGCTCGACGAGACCTGCCACGACGCCGCAGACTGAACCCCTGAACCCACCCTGGCCGGGAACACCCGGCCAGCTTGCACAGCCCTTTTGTACCCCCTGGCTTTATCGACACAGACCCATCCCCCAAGCCCCCTAGAGAGAGGCCGACGATGATCGATAGCGCACAGCTCCACCACTTGCCCAGGGCCATCGCCGCCCAATCCCTCGGGGACATCAACAGCCTGCTGGCCAGCATGGCCCCGATCACCCCCCTGCTGGACTGCATTCCCAGCGCCGTGTTTTTCATCAAGGACCTGCAGGCCCGCTACCTGATCGCCAACCTGACCCTGGCCCAGCGCTGCGGCTTCAAGAACATCCGGCCATTGCTCGGCAAGACCTCCGCCGAAGTCTTTCCGGCGGTGCTCGGCCCGGTCTACACCGAGCAGGACCAGCGCGTGCTGCGCCAGGGCATCACCATCAAGGGCCAACTGGAATTGCACCTGTACGGCAGTCGCGAACCCGGCTGGTGCCTGACCCACAAACTGCCGCTGTATGGACACGACCGACAGATCATCGGCATGGCCGGCATCTCCCTGGACCTGCAGGCAGCCCGTGACACCCATCCGGCCTACGAGCGTTTGGCGGCCGTGGACCGGCATATCCGCGAGCACTACAGCGAAGCCATCCGCCTGCAGGACCTGACCCGCATCGCCAACCTGTCCACGGCGCAGCTGGAGCGCTACTGCAAGCGCATCTTCCACCTCACGCCCCGGCAGATGATCCACAAGGCACGCCTGGAACACGCCTCACGGCTGCTGCTGACCCAGGAGCCGATCACCGAGGTGGCGCTGCAATGCGGCTACACCGATCACAGCGCCTTCAGCCGGCAGTTCAAGTCCCTGACCGGACTCAGCCCACGGCAGTTCCGGCTCAACGCCACGACGTAGCCAGGACTTACGCCTGGCAGAAGGTGCAATAGTCGAACAAGCCCGTGAAGCCGACCTTGCGGTAGATCGACAGGCCGTCGAGAGAGGCCTCGAGCACACAGATTTTCGCGCCCTGGGCCTGGATCAGGCGCAGCACCGAGTGGATCAGCGTCGTGGCATAGCCCCGCCCCTGGCACTCGCGCAAAGTGCCGATATCATCCAGCCGCGCCACCCCTGGCCCCAGGGACAGCGTCAGGGCACTGACCGGACGCTGGTCGACATACAAAGTGAAATGGCGCAGAGACCTGCCGGCCAGCAACGCCGCCCGGTGCCGCTCCAGGTACAGCTCGATGCCTCCGCCATCGGGCTCGAACGCGCTCTGCACCGGCAGCCCCCAATCCTCCAGATGCTCATCGGTGCAACGCACATCCGCCAATGGCGCCGATACCTCCTGCGCTTCGTAGGTCGCCAGATCGAGCACCATGCAAGTGGTCTTGTCCGCGGCCATCAGGTGCTGCTGTTGCAACTGCAGACTGACCCGCGACACCTGCGCCTGAGGGATCACCACACAGAACGGCATGCCGGTGCGCTGCAGGAACGCCACGCCCTCGGCCAGTTGCTCGCTGTTGTCGCCAGGCCGGTCCTTCATCATCAACAGATTCAGGCTGCTGGCTTCAAGCCCGGTGCAATAGGCACTCAGATCGGCGCCGAAGCGCCGATGGAACTGCGAGATGGAAACAAAGAAATAGTCTTCCGCCTGGTGATACAGATCGATGATCGACGCGCTGGGCACCTGCGCCATCTGCTACCTCCTTGAGCCTCGCGACGCGCCATGCGCCGCCTGACCCGGGCCACGTTAAGCCCACAGGCCCAGCGGCTCCAGCACAATCCTGTTTTATTGTGCGAAGGGATGTTCTGAGGTGTAAGCAAAAAGCGGAGCGCCTTGCTCATGTGGCGAGTTCCGCCGCCACATGAGCTGCAACAGTGCAGTTCTCAGCGCACGGATGGCCTATTCGTAATAACCCACAGTCTTCTTCAAGTGATCCGCATACTCGTAGATTTCGTCGACGGAACTGATCGGATGACGTGTCTCGACTTTGTCCTGGTCGAAAATGCCGATGTACTTCTGGGCTCGATTGAAATGCAAACGGCAGATGGGCTTGCGATTGTTATCGTCGAGCAAAATACCGAAGTAGCTCTGGGTATCGCGCTGGACAATACGCTTGGCATCAACCACTGAACGCACCACCGCCCGCACAATGTGATACGCCTCCAGCTCCTCCAGCGTAGTGAAGATCTTTTCCTCAGATCCGTCCGTCTCAGTGGTCTCCTGCACATCGTTGATAGGCGCCGAGTGCTGATTAATGACCACCTGGCTGGAGCCACTCATTGCCGACTTGAGACGATCATTGATCTGGTCATTGAGAAACTGACCGAGCGCCTTGCGGGTCAATTCATAAAACTGCTCCCGCACTTTTTGAGTGATCACACCTTCATAGACCCGGGACGCAAAAACCTTCACCAAGTCGTCGTCGGGTTTGCTCACCTGAGACGCAATGACCTTCTTGATCTGGCTGACGTACTTCAACTCCCCCGCTGCACTAAGAACCGATTCAACGTCAAACGCCGACTTGGTCAACTTGATCAATTCAGGGACGGAGTATTCGTCGATATCCAGCAGATCAAGTTCAAGGAAGGGCTTTTCATCCATCTTGTTCGGCGCATCCAGATCGGTGAAGAACTTGTAGACCTGACCATTAGTAAGAATGGAAATGCGCGCACTGGTGACATGAAAATAACGAAACAACTGAGAAGCATGATTGATGTGCAGCGGCTCACCGATTTTCTTGCACTCGATGAGTATCTGCACCTCTCCATCCTTGATGATCGCGTAATCGATCTTCTCGCCCTTCTTGGTTCCAACATCACAGACGAATTCAGGGGTCACCTCCATGGGATCGAAGACGTCATAACCCAGAACCGTATTGATAAAGGGCATGACGAAAGCGTTCTTCGTTGCCTCTTCAGTTTGAATGGCTGCGCCTTGCAAGCGCACCTTGGCAGCAAGACTGGTTAGTTTTTCGAAAAATTCCATGAGCGACCTCTGACTGATACCGATCCGTGAGTTAGCGTGCTGGCACTTTGACCGCCAATAGATACTAGACACAAACCGTCACCTAGACAGACATCCACATCAAGTGAGGCGCACTTCAGTCAAGGGCAACACTAAACCGCGGACGACATCAATGATGCATCAGCAAGTCTCATAGACAGACAGAGGTGAGGGAGGAACGCTGAACAGCCGCTTTGCACTCCTCCAACGATCAGGAGTGGCTGATCATCACTCAACCATCCAAGCGCTCGGTGTGACGTCCAGCCTGGATGGCCTTGGCCATTTGCAGGTGGTTCTCCAGCTTGGGCAGGGTTTCCTCGGCGAAGGCCTTGAGTTGAGGCACGTCACTGGTTTGCGCCTGTTGCTGGATCTGTCGGATCGCCGCTTCAGTGGCCTTGATCTGGTTGGCGGCATAGGCACGGTCGAAATCCGTCCCCTCGGGTAGCGGCGGCATCAAGCGCTTGGCCTGGTCCATGACCTGCTCTCGGGGGGCCACCGGCAGGTCCAGTTGCCTGGCGATTTTGGCCAGGTGCTGGTTGGCCGTGGTGCGATCGTTGATCACCTGAATGGTGTATTCCTTGACCGCCCTGGACGAGGTGTGTTGATGCGCCAGGCGGCTGGCTTCGATATCGGCCATGCCCTTGGCCGAGGCGTCGTCGATAAAGGCCGCGGGGGACTGGGCCAGGGCGTTGCTGGCGCCAAGGCCGAGCAGCAGGGCCAGGCCGGCACGACCGAGGATGGTGGCCATGGGGTTCATGCTGGGAGTCTCCTCTTGCAAGTCAGTACGGCGGGAGCCACAGCACCCGCCTGCATAGGGAAAACCCGAAGCCGCAAAGGTTTAGAAAAATCGCCGGTGGTACGACGAATGGCGAGTCGTTCAGGCCGGAAGCAGAGCCTCGCCCCTGGCCTGGACCTCAGGCGCTGGAGCGGCTTTTGCGCTCGCGCTTGACCGCGTACATCGCCTCATCGGCGTGCTTGAACAGCTGCTTTTCTTCCAGGCCATGTTCGGGGTACAGGCCAATGCCGATACTCGGCAGGATATTCAGCGAATGGCCATCCAGGCGCAGCGGCTCGTTGAGCGCGTGGCGAATCTTCTCGGCGACACGCTGGGCATCGTCGCTGTGCTGCACGCTCTCCAGCAGCACCACGAACTCATCACCGCCCATGCGTGCCACGGTGTCGGTTTCCCGTACGCAGCCTTTGAGGCGATTGGCCACCGCTTGCAGCAGCATGTCGCCCACAGCATGCCCGCAGGTGTCGTTGACCTCCTTGAACTTGTCCAGGTCGACATACAGCAAGGCCATGCGTCCCGAGTCGCGCCGGGCCCGAGCCAGGGCTGAACGCAAGCGCTCGCGCAGCAGCTCACGGTTAGGCAGGTGAGTCAGTTGATCGTACTCGGCCATGTAGTGCAGGCGCGCATGCAGTTGCGCCCGTTCGATGGCCGCGGCGAGCTGGGCGCTGACGTACTGCAGCAATTCCAGCTCTGCCTCCCCGTAGCCCCGGGCACCGGGTGCACTTTTGACCATGAGCACGCCGATGGTGCCCTTCTGCGAATTCAGTGGCACGCCCAACCAGCAGCGAGGACCTTGAACGACGGCGAACTGGTTCCACAAATCCCGGCTCGACGGACACTCCGGTGCCAGCAGCAAGGACTGGCCGTGCCGCAGCACCTGCGCGCAGAAACGCCCGATCAGGGTCCCGGGCAGTTCCGGGCTGCTTTCGCAGTCATCGACATGGTAGGGAAAGTTCAGGCTATCGCTGCGCTCGTCGTACAGCGCCAGAACGAAATTGAGCGCCGGCAGCCACTCACCGATGATCCGATGCACATGCTTGAACAGCACCAGCAGGTCCTCGGTGGCGTGGGCCGCTTCGGAAATGGCATACAACGCCGCCTGTTTCGATTCAGCCTGTTTGCGCTCGGTAATGTCCCGGGCCACGGCGATGCGCAACTGGTCCACTTCCGACCAGCGCGCCGACCAGAGGATGTGCGCCACCCGCCCGTCCTTGCGCAGGTAACGGTTCTCGAAGTTGGGCTTGGGCACGCCCCCCATGATTTCCCGGGCGGCCTGCAGGGTGCGCTCACGATCGGCCGGGTGCACCAGCTCGATCATCGGCCGGCCGATCAGCTCGTCGGCGGTGTAGCCGAAGACCCGCTCGCAGGCGGCACTGACAAATACGAAACGACCCTGGCTATCTACGGCGCACACGACGTCCAGAAGCAGATCGATGAAACTCGCCAGAGGCGCGGAGTTCTTGGTTGCCATCAGAGAAAGCTACTACCCATGAAAAATGCACTGAGTACCCATCCCTTGAGCCCGGTCAGCCAGTGACGAACACCGGCTGAACACCACCCTCGCACTCCGCGAGCGGCGTTATGCCTTGTTGCCGATCAGCCCCGGCAGCGCATGCAGCAGGGCATTGATCGCGAAACCGATGAACATCACCCCGCAGACCCGGGTGATCGCCAGCTCGTGACGCTGATACCAACTGCGTACCTGCCGCGCCCCCACCACGCCGATGAGAATAGCGTAAGCGCCGAGACCGCCCAGGAAGCTCAGGGCAATCAGGCCGGGAAGCATGGACCAGCTGAGCAGCTCCGCACGACTGGACAGCAGGGCGGTGAACGTCGCCACCGCCACCGGATAAGCCTTGGGGTTGGTCAGGCCGAAGATGATCCCGTGCCAGAACGGATTGCGCGCTGCACCCTGAGGCTCATCGCCATTGCCACCACGACTGCGGATCGCCCGCAGCCCCAGCCAGAACAGGTACAGACCGCTGAGCACCCCGAGCATGTTGAAGGCGTCGCTGCCGATTTCCCGGGCGCCGACAATGGCGATCAGTGCCGTACTGCACCAGACCACATCCCCCAGCAAGTGCCCGCAGAGAAACCCTGCGCCAGCCTGTCGACCACGGGAAGCGCCAATACCGAAGACCGCCAGGACACCGGGCCCGGGGGTGATCGCGTAAATGAAACCCGAGGCGATAACAGCCAGCAACAGCGATGAGGTCATCAGCAAGACTCCAGAACGGATGCACCTCACGGCAACGCCAGGCACAGAACGAATCTGGCGGATTCTGCACGATCAAGGCACCTTGCCACCAGCGGCTTTCGTCAGCTGCTTCCCGGTAGCGGCGCCTCAGTCGGCGGGGTAAAAGCGCATCCCGGCGTAAGGATGTTCGCGACAGGCCCGTAATCGCGAAGCCAAGTCACCGACATGAGCTTCCAGTCGATGCCCATCGGGATCGAGAAAATAAAACGACGCGCCCTCGCTGCGGTTGTCGCGCCACTCCGGCACTCGCGCCTCACGCAGGCGCTGGACCAGCGCTGCAAAATCCACAGCGCCGACGCCAAAGGCGTAATGGGTGTAATCGGCAACTGCCGGTGCCCGCCGTTGCCGGTCCAGGGAAAGGCACAGCCATAGTCCCGGCAGTGACAGGTAGGCTCCCGCATCCCAGGTGGCCTCCAGACGCAGTTGCAACAGCGAGTGATAGAAGGCCAGGCTGCGGGGCAAGTCGCTGACCGCCAGGGTCAGGTGATTGAGGCCGGTGAGCATCGATTACTGTCCTTTCAGGGCTTTGCTCAGCGCATAGCGCTGGCCGTCATAATGCAGGGTCGCCAGCGTGTTCCTGGGCGGCAGATCACGGCTTTCACAGCCATCACGGCCCTTGAAATGCCTGGTGCTGACTTCACGGGTACGCACGATCAGATCGGCGTAACCGTTGCGCTGGCCACTGCCGACTTCCAGGGTCCGGTGCAGGGTCCGGGAGCGGCCCTCGCACTCACTGCCCCAGCCAAACTCGCCGTGGCTCTCATCCATCACCAATCCTTCGAGCAGCGGCAGGACTTCCTTGTCTTCACGTCGATACAGGGTCAGCACGCTTTTCTCGTAGGGCATGGCACTGGAGCTGTGGTGATAGAGAACTCGCAGGCCAAAGGCTCGCTGCTCTTTATTCAAACGGTAGCGCCCGGTG
The DNA here is from genome assembly GCF_003363755.1 of Pseudomonas protegens. GTDB lineage: Bacteria > Pseudomonadota > Gammaproteobacteria > Pseudomonadales > Pseudomonadaceae > Aquipseudomonas > Aquipseudomonas danubii. The sequence continues at coordinate 5,082,375 of NZ_CP031396.1, read as the reverse complement.
TCGATCTGCAGCCCCTGCAGGGCCACGGCATCGGAGAACAGAGCGCTATCCTTGTAGTTGCTGGCCAGGGTCCAACCGGAGTCGATGTCCTGCAGCGATACGTCCAGGCTGTAGCTGCTGACGTCGCCAGCCTGGCTCCCGGGCATGGGCGTCGCCCGGGCACTGATGCTCAGCTCCGGCTCTGCGGGCCAGGGCTTGCAGACATAGAACTCTCCGGGAATACCCGTCGTGTTGTCGCACCCCGCCTGCGCCGCCGTGACACCCCCCAACCCGGCACAAAGGGCCAGGCCCAGGCCGCATGACTCAAGCCACTTCATCAAAACTCCCTCAGATACCGCTGTAGCCATTGGGCAGCACGTAACGCTGGCCGTCGTAATGCAGAGTGATGAGCACCGGCTTGGCGGTCACGGACTTGGACCGGCACTCCTCCCCGACTTTTTCGCTCCGGGTACTGACGCTGACCGAACGCACGATCAGGTCGGCATAACCGTGGCTGCGGGTCTTGGCGATCTCCAGGGTACGCGTGGTTTCAGTGCCCTCGCCGGCGCACTGGCCATCCCATTCGCCGTTGTAGGAATGGGCCAGGAACTTCTCCAGCACCGGGCGCAGGGTGCTGCCTTCGCGCACATACAGGCTGAGCCAGACCTGATTGAAAGGGTTGACCCGGGACGAGCCCTCGAACGCAGCCCGAACCCCAAAGGCCCGCACTTGTGGCGCCAGTTGGAAGCGCCCGGTGTCGAGTTTCACGCTCTCCAGGCGGAAGGCGTCGGAGACGAAAGCCACAGGCTGCCTGTAACTGGCCAGGGGCTTGCCGCTGTTGCGGTCCAGCACCGCCAGTTGCAGGTTGTAGGTGCCGTCACCGTTGCCGGTGTCGCTGGGGTCCGGGACCTGTTCCGACAGCAGGCTGATGCTCTGGTCGTCGAAGGCCGGCCAGTCCTTGCACAGGGAAAAGCCCGGAACCTCGGCATTGCGGGGCGGCGGCAGGCACTGGGCCGCGACGGATGTGGTGCCGGCCAGCAGCGCCAGGCTGCCCAGAAGCGGGATCAAAGAAGAGCGACGGAACATTCACGACTCCTTGTGACAGGCGGATACAGCGCGATTTCAGGTCGCACTATCCTCTGCCCCGTCGACGCTTTCAACGCTGGGAGCACGGGTCCGGGAATAAGGCCGCCATATTGCTCAGGCCGATCCTCAGGCCGGCTACCCGGCACCCGGGGGTGGGTGATATCCGGCTGGCCTTACCTGATTCCCTAGCGGGTACGGGGGGACCGGCTACAGATACTGCGAATGTTCCACACTCAACGTCGGCCACCGCAGCAAGGGTGAGGGCTTCACCGACAAACCGGCTCTTGTAGGAGCTGGCTTGCCAGCGAAACGGACCTGCCCGTTCCTCAAAACGCGCTACGGAAAATCTCTTCGATCTGCCGTTGATCCGCCGGACGCGGGTTGGTCAGGCCACAGGCGTCTTTCAGGGCGTTGGCCGCCAGCAGCGGAATGTCCTGCAACTTGGCGCCCAGTTCCCGCAAACCGGCGGGGATTTCCACGTCCCGAGCCAAGGCGCGAATCGCCGCGATTGCCGCCTGGGCTCCCTCCTCCGGGCTGAAGCCTCGAATATCCGCGCCCAGGGCGTGGGCCACATCGGTCAGGCGCTCGGCACAGACGCTGGCGTTGAAGCTCTGCACATGGGGCAACAGCACCGCGTTGCACACGCCATGGGGCAGGTCATAGAAACCGCCCAACTGGTGAGCCATGGCATGCACGAAGCCCAGGGACGCGTTGTTGAAGGCCATGCCGGCGAGGAACTGCGCATACGCCATGTTCTCCCGGGCCAGCAAATCGCTGCCGTCGTGCACCGCCTGGCGCAAGTTCGCGCTGATCATGCTGATGGCTTTGAGCGCACAGGCGTCGGTGATCGGGTTGGCGGCGGTGGACACATAGGCCTCCACCGCGTGGGTCAGGGCGTCCATGCCGGTGGCGGCGGTCAGGCCCTTGGGCATCGCCACCATCAGCGCCGGATCGTTGACCGACAGCAGTGGCGTGACGTTGCGGTCGACGATGGCCATTTTCACGTGGCGCGACTCGTCGGTAATGATGCAGAAGCGGGTCATCTCGCTGGCGGTGCCAGCGGTGGTGTTGATGGCAATCAACGGCAGTTGTGGCTTGCTCGACTGGTCGACCCCTTCGTAGTCGCCAATGTGTCCGCCGTTGGTTGCACACAGGGCAATGCCCTTGGCGCAATCATGGGGCGAGCCGCCGCCCAGGGAGATGACGAAATCACACTGCGACTGCTGCAACTGCGCCAGCCCTTGCTCGACGTTGGCGATGCTCGGATTGGGCTTGGCGCCATCGAAGATCACCGAATCGATGTCCTGCATGGCCAGCTTCTCGGCGATCATGCCCGCCACCCCGGCCTTGGCCAGGCCGACGTCGGTGACGATCAGCGCCTTGCGAAACCCATAATTGCGAATGGCGCTCATGGCCTCGTCCAGGCAATTGATGCCCATGATGTTGACGGCTGGGATGAAGAAGGTGCTGCTCATGAGGAAGTCTCCAGGCGAATGCCCAATGCGGGGTGTCGATTCATGTCTGCCCGACAGGATCGACTCATCGGTCACGGGCGATCTTGATCTGGCTCAAGGGTCGGTCGTGATAAAGTCGGCGCCCTGATGACCTTCTGCCTTGAGACCAATGACCGCGATGACGGATTTCCAGGAATTTGACGCCGAACTTGAAGACTGGAACGCCCTGGGCACGAGCACACCGTTCAATGGCCTGCTGATCGGCAACGGTGCCAGCCGTGCCGTCTGGGAAGACTTTGCCTACGACTCGCTGTTCGAAAACGCTCGCACAGTGGAAGAAAAGCCCCTGAGCCAGTCCGAGCTCAGCGTCTTCGAAGCCCTGCAGACCCGCAGCTTCGAACAGGTACTGGGCGCATTGAAAACCACCAGCCGGGTCAACAAGGCCCTGGCCGTCAGCTCGGCGGCGCCGCGCAACCGCTACTACGCGATCAAGGAAGCCCTGATCAACACCGTGCATGCGGTGCACATCCCCTGGCGCCTGGTACAGCCGCAAAGCCTGGCGGCGATCAACCAGGAACTGCGACGCTATCCCACGGTGTTCACCAGCAACTACGACCTGCTCAACTACTGGGCGGTGCAGCACGACAACCAAGGCATCGATGACCTGTTTCACGGCGCCGATCCGGCCTTCGCACTGGGCACCACCTCCAGCGCCGCTACCCGCTTGCTCTACCTCCACGGCGGCCTGCACCTGGTGCGCAACCTGGACGGCAGCGCGCGCAAGCTGAGCTCCACCGAAGGCACCCTGCTGGGCAGCTTCGCCATCAACAACACCCTCAAGACCCTGGACGACGTGCCGCTGTTCGTCAGCGAAGGCCCCCTGACGGACAAGCTCAAGACCATCCGCAGCTCGGACTACCTGTCGTTCTGCTACCAGCAACTGCTGGACCACAGCGGCGCCCTGTGCATCTTCGGCCACAACCTCGGCCCCCAGGACCAGCACCTGGTGCAGGCGATCCGCCAGTCGGCCGTCACGACCCTGGCGATCTCCATCTACCCGCGCAGCGCGGCGTTCATCCAGCACCAGAAGCGCCACTACACCAAGCTGTTCGAAGGGTTGGAGTTGAACCTGCGCTTCTTCGATTCCAAGACCCACGCCCTGGGCAACCCGGCCCTGTCGGTGCCCGTGGAACGCTGATTGCGCCGGGCGCGGGAGTCCTTGGGATCGCTGCGGGCCTGCGGACCGTTCGCAGCCTGCGGCAGCGGCTACAGGAAGTGGTCGGGTTCATTCTTCGTTGCTGTGTACCACCACTAGCAACTGCGCCTGCTCATCCCCCAGGGAGCGGATGCGGTGGGGTTTCTGCGCGTTGAAGTGCAGCGCGTCGCCACGGTTGAGAATCACCCGCTCGGTCATGAAATCTACTTCCACCTGGCCTTCATGAACAAACAGGAACTCCTCCCCCAGGTGTTCCTTGAAGGTCTTGTCACTGAACTCTTTGGCCGGGTAGATGATGAACGGCAGCAGGTTGCGCTCGCTGACCTGATGGGCCAGCACCGCATAGCCCGGGGTCTGGTCGTTGGCCGCCAGTGACTGGCGCTCATCGCTGCGCACCAGGCTGTAGCTGTCGAGGCTGAGGCTGTCTTCGGCGAACAGTTCCTCGACCTTGACGTTCAGCGCCTTGGCCAATTTCAGCGCCGCCGCGATCGACGGGGTGTTCAACCCGCGCTCGACTTTCGACAGATAACTCTTGGTCATCCCGGATTTTTCGGCCAGGGCCTCCAGGGTCACGCCAAGTTTTTTTCTCAATAATTTCAAACGGATAGACATGTGGAGCGATTAATCCATCTAGAAAACAACGATTGGCGCTTGCCAATGACACAAAGTGTCATATAGCCTCTTTAGTGTCATTCGCATTCACCCAACAACCTTGCAAGTAACAGGTGAAGTGCAAACCCGACGTCCATTGCACCCTCACCAAGGACCCCGATATGGCCAAGACATTAGCACTGCCCAAGGACCAACTGATCAAGCAAGCCCTGACCCAGATGCAAAACACCCTGGCGGATAATACGTGGACCGACCGGCAAAAGCTGGCCCTGACCTGCCGCATTCTGTTCGAGAACGGTCACGACTCGGGCCTCGCCGGGCAGATCACCGCCCGCGGCCCGCAACCGGGCACCTACTACACCCAGCAACTGGGCCTGGGTTTCGATGAAATCAGCGCCAGCAACCTGCTGCTGGTCAACGAAGACCTGGAAGTCCTGGAAGGCCACGGCATGCCCAACCCGGCCAACCGCTTCCACAGCTGGGTGTACCGCGCCCGGCCAGACGTGAACTGCATCATCCACACCCACCCGACCCACGTTGCCGCGCTGTCGATGCTGGAAGTGCCGCTGGAGGTGTCGCACATGGACCTCTGCCCGCTGTACGAGGACTGCGCCTTTCTCGAAGCCTGGCCCGGGGTGCCGGTGGGCAACGAAGAAGGCGAAATCATCTCCGCGGCCCTGGGCGACAAGCGCGCGATCCTGCTTTCCCACCACGGTCAGCTGTCCACCGGGGCCAGCATCGAGGAAGCCTGCGTCATCGCCCAACTGATCGAGCGCGCAGCCAAGCTGCAACTGCTGGCCATGGCCGCCGGCACCATCAAGCCGATCCTCCCTGAGCTGGGCCGCGAAGCCCACGACTGGATCTCCAAGCCCAAGCGCCACGGCGCCGCCTTCAACTATTACGCTCGGCAAAACCTGAAAAAACACGCCGACTGCCTGAACTGACCCACCCCCCTATGCCTTGCAGGAGTTGCACCATGCCTACCACCAAGATCCACGGCATCATCGGCTACACCGTCACCCCCTTCGGCCCTAACGGCGAAGGCCTGGACCTGGATGCCCTCGGGCACTCCATCGACCGCATGATCGACGCCGGCGTCCACGCCATCGCGCCCCTGGGCAGCACCGGCGAAGGCGCCTACCTCAGCGACGCGGAATGGGACCAGGTCGCCGAGTTCAGCATCCGCCACGTGGCCAAGCGCGTGCCGACCATCGTCAGCGTCTCCGACCTGACCACCGCCAAGGCCATCCGCCGCGCGCGCTTTGCCGAAGCCCGGGGCGCCGACGTGGTGATGGTGCTGCCCACCTCCTACTGGAAACTCAGCGAAGCCGAGATCCTCACCCACTACCAGGCCATCGGCGCCAGCATCGGCGTGCCGATCATGCTCTACAACAACCCGGCCACCAGCGGCACCGACATGTCGGTGGAGCTGATCCTGAAGATTTTCCACAGCGTGGAGAACGTCACCCTGGTCAAGGAAAGCACCGGCGACATCCAGCGCATGCACAAGCTGCACCTGCTGGGCGAAGGCCAGGTGCCGTTCTACAACGGCTGCAACCCGCTGGCCCTGGAAGCCTTCGCCGCGGGTGCCAGCGGCTGGTGCACGGCGGCGGCGAACCTGATCCCGCAGCTCAATCTCGACCTCTACCAGGCGCTGCTGGACAACGACCTGCAGCGCGGCCGGGAGCTGTTCTACCGCCAGCTGCCGCTGCTGGATTTCATCCTCAAGGGCGGCTTGCCGGCCACGGTCAAGGCCGGGCTGGAACTGGCCGGGCTGAACGCCGGCGAGCCGCGCCGGCCGGTGTTTGCCCTGGACCAGGGCGCACGCCAACAGTTGCAGAGGCTGCTGCATACCCTGGCTTGAAACCCTGAGCAAAAAGCCCGGGCGGCTGACACCGTCCGGGCTTTGCCATGGGCCGCGTTCACGCGTGGCTCAGTGGCTGTTCTGCGCCACAGGGGCCTGGGCCTTGAACTGCGGGTCCTGCAGCATCTGCGCGATGAAGTCGTCGGTGATGCGCTGCACATGCTGGTATTGGCTGCCATCAGGATTGGCCCAACCGCGCCAGGAACGGGTCTGATTGCTGACCCGATACTTGGCCAGCGGCTGGTCGCCACGGCTGACATGGAACATCACCTGGCTGTCCCAGGTGACCCGGCCCGGCACGATGAAAAAGGTCATCGCACTGAGCAGCCCCATGGGAATGTTCTGCCAGCCAAAGTAATCACTGTTGGCCATCACGATCACGTTGTAGCCATCGGCACTGAACCCCGGCTGCACCTGCTCGAAGGTGCCGCGACGACGCAGGTCGTCACGGATCAGGCCGGCAGGGATGGCTCCCATCACACTGACGCTGATCGCTGGCAACCGCTGCTGATAATCCACCTCGGCCGACTTGAGACTATGGCTGGTCTGGCAACCGCCAAGTCCCAGCATCAGCAGCAACAACCACAACCGACTGCGCATTACAGATCCCCCGATAGCATGGCTTTGAGCATTGACGCCTTGGGTCCCTGCTCCTTGACGATCAGCGACGTGACGTCTTCCATCTTCTCTAGATCGACCCGCTGCAGGCTCGGCACCTGCGGGTACTTGGCCCGTACCAGGGCGGCGTCGCGCTCCAGGTGGTCACTGTGCAGAAACACGCACTTGGCCCCCGTCGCCGACAGGCAGCCGGCGCGGAAATCACCGACGTAATAGGCCTTGCCGGCTTCCAGTTCCAGGGGGATGGAGAAGTCTTCGCGGCTCCAGGCCGTGGCGTTGCCGCGGTCAAAGTGCAGGTTGTAGATCTCGTAGCGCCCGGGTTTGAGCGGCATCACGAACAGGCTGCCGATGCCGTGCCAGGTCCCGCGCACATCCCGTGGCGTGCGGCCGTAGATCTGGTTGTACAAGCGTGCCGAGGCGAATCCCTCACCGCCCCGCGGGCGAATCAGCAGCATCTGTTCGTTGGCGGTGTGCACCGCCTTCGGCCAGATGCCCACCACCCCCACCACATAGGCCACCCCCGACTGCGAGTCGGGGCGCATGCTCTCGGCGATTTTCGTGGAAGACAGGCTGTAGCAACCGCTCAGCGCCAGCAGCGCGGCGAGTAATACGAGAGGGCGAATCATGAGGTCGCAGATCCCTTGGACAATGATCGATAACGTCAACCCATGCGCCAGGCCTGCCGAGCGCCCGTTGACGGGCGCGGAGGATAAAACAAGTGATGGCATTTCGCCAGAATTCAGTCGCCAATCGGCTGGCGCCAGCCAGGGGCTCGAACCCAAGCCCGCCGCCATCGCGGGCGACCCGCTGCCACAGGGCCGATGGCGCTGCAGCAAGGCCGCCTGGCCCCCGATCGGGCCAAGCGGCAAAGACCTTGTCGAACCGGGTTCAGGCGCCCGTCAGGTCCTTGATGTTGTGGCTCGGACCGTTGGCCTTGACGCTGGCGATGCCCTTGTCCCGGGCCGCCTCCGATGAATAGGCTTCACTGCTGCCGATGATCTGGTGATTGGCCGCCTTCAGCGTGAAATAGGGCTGGCCGTCCTTGGTGCTCTTGCGCTCGTAGCGCTCCTCCAGGGGACTGTTGGCCTGCACCGAGGCAATGCCGTTCTCCGCGGCCGCGCGAGTGGTGTATTGCTCGCTGGTGAGAATGGTCTCGGCGTTGGCCGCCTTGAGCACGAAACGAAATTGACCGTTGCTGCTTTTCTTCAACTCATACCATCCGGACATGCTGTTGTTCCTTGCGTTGATTGATGGGCGTTGCGGCTTGAAAGTAAAGACTCTTTGCGCGATTCAGCCATTGCCCCGATGACTGAAAAATCGGTTTTCCACTCGCGCAAGCCCCAGGTGTTCGCGCAGGGTGCGCCCCGTGTAACGCTGGCGAAACAGGCCCCGGCGTTGCAGCTCCGGGGTGATCAATTGCACAAAGTCGTCGATGGCCCCCGGCAGGTGGGTGAACAGCACATTGAAGCCATCGGCGGCGTACTCCTCGTACCAGGTCGCCAGTTCATCGACGATCTGCCCTGGCGTCCCCACCAGTACCTTGTGCCCGCTGGCGGACAGGCTGCGCAGCAGCTGCGCCAGCGTTGGCCGCTCCCGACGCACGAGATCCACCACCAGTTGCCGGCGGCTCTTGTGGCGCTCGGTGGGCGCCGCATCCGCCAACAGCGGCACTGGGGCATCCAGGGGCAGTGTCGACAGGTCGATGCCCAGGTCCAGCAAGTAGGACAGCGCCCTGAGCTGGGCCTCCGGGTCCTGCAGCTCCTGCAACTGCTGATACTTCTCCTCGGCCTCGTTGAGGGTCCGGCCAACCGTGGGCGCAATCCCCGGGAAGATCTTCAACTGCCCGGCATGGCGACCGTAATGGGGAAGTCGTTCCTTGAGCCTGGCGTAGAAATCCTTGGCCTGTTGCAGGTCGGTCTGGGCGGTGAACACCAGCTCGGCACAGCGGGCCGCCAGCTCACAGCCCGGGCCCGAGGAACCGGCCTGGGCGATCACCGGCCAGCCCTGCACCGGACGAGGCGCGTTCAATGGCCCCTGGACCTGAAAGTGCTGCCCGTGGTGCTGCAACAGGTGCATCCGTTCCGGGCGCAGCCACTGGCCGCTGGCCTGGTCCCGGGGGAAGGCATCATCGGCCCAGCTGTCCCACAGGCCACTGACCACGTCGAAAAACTCCTCGGCGCGGGCATAACGCTGGGCGTGGCTCATGGGCACGGGCTGATTGAAGTTCTCCCCGCCGATCAGCCCCGTCACCAGGTTCCAGCCGGCCCGGCCCTCGCTCAAGTGATCGAGCGAGGCAAACTTGCGTGCCAGGTTGTAGGGCTCGTTGTAGGTGGTGCTGGCGGTGGCGATCAGGCCGATGTGCCGGGTCACCACCGCCAGGGCCGGCAGCAGGGTCAGCGGGTCCCAGCGCAGGCTGTGGGAACTGCGAGCCAGCACCCGCGGATCGAGATCCCCCACGGCCACGTTGTCGTTGAGAAACAGCGCGTCGAAACAGCCCCGCTCCAGGGTCTGGGCGTAGTGTCGGTAGCGCTGGAAATTCAACGAGGCATCGGCATCCGCCCGGGGATGGCGCCAACTGCCGCCGTGGGCCCCGGAGCCGGAGAGAAAGGCCCCCAGCCCCATCTGCCCGCCGCGCTCAGCCACGGCTGGCGCCCTCCTCGGCCGCCGCCACCGGACTCGGCGCGGCGCGCAGCAACAGGCTGACCGCAGTCCAGACCAGCAGCGTCGCCAATGCCAAGAACAGCATCACCCCGCGATAACCGTTGAGAAAGGCGCCCTGGGCATCGTCCAGCGGCGTCGCGGAAAAGTAGTGGAACAAGCCCACCCCCACCGCCAGCCCCACGCCACCGCCGACGTTGTGCAGGGTCATCAGCGAACCCATGGCCACCGAGCCCACTGCCTGGGGCACCGAGGAAATCCCCAGCACCGTCGACGGCCCGAGAATGCTGGCCCAACCCAGGCCCATGATGACGAAGGCGCCAAGCAGATACGCCAGCGACGTCTGGCGGTCGAACCCGGCCTGCAACAGCGCCGACAGCACGAACAGCAGCAGCCCGGTCTTGATCAACAGCGCCGGACCCTTGCGGTCCACCAGCCGTCCCACCAGCGGCGACAGCAACGCCACCCCCAAGGTGGTGGGCAGCAACAGCAGGCCGCTGGCCTGCACCGACTCGCCACGGATCTGCGCCAGGTACAGCGGCATGACGAAGAACGCCACGCAGTAGAACAGCGCCAGGCCGAAACTGGCCGCGACCCCGGCGACAAAGCGCCGGTTGGCGAACAGCTTGAGGTCGATGATCGGCGCCGCCACTCTTTTCTCCACCGCCAGGAACGCCACCAGGGCCAGCAGCGCCACGGCGATCAGGCTCAGGGTCAAGCGTGAACCCCAGCCCCAGGCTCCGCCCTGGACGATCACCAGCACCAGGCTCGGCAAGCCGATCAGCAACAGCAAGGCGCCCCAGCCATCCAGCCGCGCACCGGCCTCGGCCGAGCGCGATTCCTTCACGCTGACACTGCAGATGCCCAGACTCAGCAGCACGAAAGGCACGTTGATCAGGAAGATCCACTGCCAGCCAAAACCACTGGTGATCAGCCCGCCCAGCACCGGCCCGACAGCCAGCCCCACGCCGTTGACCCCGAACAGCACGCCAAAGGCCTTGCCCTGTTCGGCGCTGTCGAAGGTACTGGAGACAATCGCCCCGGAGGCGGTGTAGAGCACCGCGCAGGCCAGCCCCTGGATCACCCGCGCGCCGATAAGGGTGTCGATCTGCGTCGCCAGTCCGGCCGCCAGGGACGCCAGGCCGAACACGCTCAGGCCGATGAACAGCACCCGCTTGCGTCCATGCAGGTCGGCCAGGCGCCCCACCAGCACCATGAAACTCGACAGCGTCAGGATGAAGCCGTTGATCACCCACTGCAGGCTGTCCACCGAAGCCCCGAGATCGGCCTGCAGCGCCGGTAGCGCAGTGTTGACGATGGTGAAATCCACACAGCCGAGAAAACTGGCGATGCTCACACCGAGCAATGCCCACCACTTGCGTTGCTGTTGCGCAAAAACGCTCATGGAAACTCCTTGTCAGTCAAAAAAAACCGCTCTGCAGGCGCCCGCTTGCCGGCGAACAGGCCCTTGAGTCCTGCATCGCTGGCCAGGGCGCTTTCGCTGGCAAGCCAGCTCCTGCATTGATCGCGGCGGGTCAGATGGCGATGGCGCCGCTGGTCCAGTTGGGGTGAATGGCGCCGGGCAAGGTGAACGGAATCGGAATCCCGCGCTTCTTGAACTTCAGCGGCAGCCAGCGCACCCGGTCCGGGCTGTGGGGTTCGATCAGCAGCTCGCGGCTGGTGGCCATGGCGCTGGTCATCTGCTGCGGATAGAGCACGTAGTGGTAACCCTCGTCGGCCCACAGCGGCAGGATGATCGGGATTTCCTCAAGGATGTATTCCCGGCACTGGGCCGCCGCCCGTTCGATGTCCGCCTGTTCATCCCGCAGGCGCAGGCGCTCGGTGAACACGTTGATGGTGCTGTCGATGGCCTGGCGCAATTCCTCGCGCTGCTGATAGATCTGATCCAGTTGCTGGCGCAACTCGGCGTAACGGTCGCTGGCCAGCTCCTGGTTCCAGCGGGTGATGTGGTACGGCACCCGCAGGCCATCGAGGATGCTCTGGTTGCGCGCCAGCCAGGCATCGCCGTCGCGGATCGACGCCGACAGCGCCTCGCCGGGGGATTTGCCGTGCTTGTTGTGGCGTTGCAGGGTGTCGGCCACCACCACCTTGACGTGGCTGAAGCCGGACTGGTTGATCAGGTGGATGGTGGACCGCAGCTTCTGGTCCTCGTGGTATTCCTGGCCGACGCTGACCGCCAGGACCACGCGCTTGCCGTCGAATTCGTGCTCCTCGCCGCCCTTGTTGAAGTAGGCCTTGAGGTTGATTTCCTGCACCTTGCTCATGAGTTCAGCTCCAGTAGGCCAAAGGCTGGTGTTCGCCGTAGTAACCGATAAAGACCCCGAGGGTGACCCGGGTGCTGCTGGCCGAAGGGCGTACCGCGTGGATCAGCCGTGGGTTGAGCAGGATCAGATCGCCAGGCTCGGGCTTGACCACGAAGTCCGGCGGCGGCAGCAGGTGGCGCTCGATGCCGTAGGCCCGCTCGCCCTTGAGGCGGTTGTATTCCTCCTCGTCCGGCTCGATGCCCCAGATCTCCAGCTCTCCGCCGTCCTCGGGGATTTCCAGGTAAATGTTGGTGGACAGTTGGGTCAGCAGTGGCGGGCTGTGGCCCTCCGGCGCGTTGCGTTCGAGCTTGTCGGTGTGGGGCGTGAGATCGACCCCCGAACCCTGGAAGCGGGCGATGCCGACAAAGCACTTCTGCCCGTCCACCTGCAGCAGGTGCGCGCCCTGGGGCCAGACCTCATCCAGCAAAAGGCGCAGCTCGTCGATGGGCGAGGCCAGGGGCCGGAACAGGTTGCGGATCTTGCGGATGTTGGGCAGGGCCAGGGCGTGGTATTCGGCCCGGCTCTGCTCGTCCTGAATCTCGATGTAGGCCTTGCCGACGCGGACGAACTCCTGCTGCTGGCTGAAAGCGCTGCGCAGCTCCTGCTGGTACAGATGATCCCGCGCCACCTGCAAGGTGTCCGGCGGACAGAAACCTTTGAGTTGGACGCCATAAGAGCGTTTTTCAACGACATCGAGGATATGCCGCGCTTCAAGTTTATCGGCCGTAGTGACTGTGAACATGCAAGCTCCCTTAATTCCCTGGAAGTAGCGACGAAGTTATGGTTTTGCAGAAGGTAATAATTTGTTTCAAGGCCACCTTAGGCAGTTACGAAAGCCTTGTGAAATATCCTTTACCTCTAATCTCCAAACTTAAAAATGTATCGAAAAACAGGCAAATAGCGGCCGTTATCGGCACTTTCACAAGTACCGACAGAGGATTATTAAATTCGCTGATAGTTAACTTAAAAGAAGGACATCATTGTTTTTTATTTATTCAACATCTCCCGAGCTTAATTAATAAAAGTGCCATCACTTCATTCAACTTCATTGAATGATGCATCCATGTAAGCCGCCGCATCGAACGACTGGTGGATGATGCCTTCTTCACGGTACAGATCGGCGGTGTGCTGCACGTCCTCGACCACGGCCGGGCCCACGGCGATGCGCCGGGGCAGCGAGTAGCGATTGGAGCGTTCATGTACCTCCAACGGCAGGCCGCTGTAACCGGCCTGGATCTTTGAAAACTCGTGCTGGTGCTGGTTGGCCCAGGCATAGGCACGGTCCAGGCGCCGGAGGAAATCAGCGATCTGCCGTGGTTTTTCACGAATCGCCTGGTCATTGGCCACCAGCAGCATGTGCCCGGCAAACAGCCCCTCGCCACTGACCAGGACCCGGGTTCCACCTTCCATCTGCACCATGCTGGTATAGGGGTCCCAGGTCGACCAGGCGTCGGCCTGACCGTTGCTCAGCAAACTGCGGGACTCGGCCGGCTGGAGAAAGATGAACTGCGCATCCGCGCCGTGCAGGCCCACCGAACGCAGCGCCGCCAGGGCCAGGAAATGGCCGATGGAACCGCGAGTGGTGGTGATGCGCCGACCCTTGAGGTCGGCGGCATCCCGTAGCGGCGAGTCATCCTTGACCACAATCGCCACCGCCGTGGGCGTGACCTTGAGCTTGATCACCCCCACGGTCTTGATCGGCGCCCCGGCGGCCGCGGCGAACACGAACGGCGCATCCCCCAGGCTGCCGATGTCCACCGCCCCCGCGGCCAGGGCCTCGGCGGTGGGGGCGGCAGCGGCAAAGGAGGCGAACTCGATGGGGTATGGCACCTGCTCCAGTTCGCCGGCGGCCTGCAGCAGGATCTTCAGCGACTGCTTCTGGCTGGACACCCGCAGCGCCGGCTGCGCCAGGGCATGGCTGGCGAACAGAAGCAGCGCCAGGATCGCCAGCCGCCGTCTGCTGCGCAGCCGATCGCAGCCTGCGGCAGCGGCTACAGGGTGCTCGTTCGCCTGCTTGATCATCGATCAGAACGCCAGGCTGACGCGGCTGTAGTAATAGCCACCGCCCAGGCCATAGGGCGAGAACATCCCGTATTCATAAGTCCCCGCCCAGGCCTTGAGGCCGATCTTGTCCGGGTACACGTCGAACAGGTTGTTGGCCCCCACAGCCACGGTGAGGTTCTGGGTCACGTCGTAGGCCACGTCCAGGTCGGTGATCCACTTGGCGCTGTAGGTGCGGTCGTTGGCCGGGATGTTCGAGCCTTCGGTGTACTCGCCAAAGCGGGTCAGCTGCAGATTGGTGGTCCAGTCGCCGACCTTGTAGTTGGTGGAGAGGATCCACTTGTCCTTGGGCGTGGATTTAGTCAGGTCGATCTGCTGCTGGCGGTCGAACAGCACATAGCCGGCCCCCAGGCGCGACAGCGCCGCCGGGGTGTCCGCCAGGTCGCGGATGGTGGTCTTGTTGTGGTTGTAGGCGACGCTCCACTTGGCCGTGCCGTACTCGCCGAACGACTGGCTGTAGTCCGCCACCAGGTCGACGCCCTTGGTCCGGGTGTCGGCGGCGTTGGTGTAGTACTGCCCGGCGAGGTTCGGCGACAGGCCGTTCTCCACCAGGATCTGCGACACCGCCGGGCCCTTGAGGATGCCGGTCTGGAGGATGCGCTTGTCGATGTCGATCAGGTAGAAGTCGGCGGTCAGGCGCAGCCGTTCGGTGGGCTCGGCGGTGAAGCCCAGGCTGTAGTTGCGCGAGGTTTCCGGCTCCAGGTCCTTGGCCCCCAGGGCGATGGCTTCCGGCGAGTTGGGGCGCATCTGCTTGGTGCGCACCGAGCTGGTGGTGCCGCCCGCGCCAAACTGGGTCACGGTGCTGGTGGTGGAGAACACGCTCTGGGCCAGGGACGGCGCGCGGAAGCCGTTGCTTACCGCCGCCCGCACCGCGTAGCCGGGGAGGAACTCGTAGCGCGTGGTCAGCTTGCCGCTGGTGGTATCGCCCACCCCGAGGTTGTACTTCTCATAGCGCGCCGCCGCGCCGACGTACCAGTTGGGGGTGATGTTCAGGCCGAAATCCACATAGGCGGCTTCACTGTGGCGCTTGAGGCTGTAAGCGTCTTCCGGCGTGGTGCCGTTGACCGAAAACAGCCCCGGGTCCGGTACCACGCCGGCAAAGGGACCGGTGGCCGGGACGTAGCTGCCCTGGTTGTAGGAGTTGGGTTCGCCCTCCTCCAGCGCGTACTTCTCCCAGCGGTATTCCACGCCGAAGGAGGTTTCCAGCGGGCTGCTCCAGCCGATGTCCAGGGCTCGGGAGAAGTCCAGGTTGTTGGTCCACTGGTCAAACACCAGATTGCCCAGGTGGAAGTCGTGCTGGCCGTAAGGACCGTTGGAAATGTTCAGGTTGTTGGCGGTGTCCAGCACCCCGCGATCCTTGCCATAGGTGCTGGACAGGTCCCAGTCCCAGCCGCCCAGCAGGCCCTTGGCCCCGCCGGCGACCTGGAAGTCGGTCTCGCGGATCTCCCGCCGCGCCTGGCCGCCATTGGGATATGGCGCGTTGGGTACTCCCGCCAGGCTGGTGATGTCGGTGGGCTTGCGATGGCCCAGGTTCTTGTTGCTGTTGCGGTAGCTCAGGGTCGAGAACGAATACAGCTTGAGGTCGTCGGCCAGAGGCAGCTCGGCGTTGTAGGCCAGGCTGGTGGTGCGGTCGCGACCCAGGCCGTATTCGGTGCCCCAGCCCTGGCGATTGCTTTCCCGCGGGTCCGGCGAGCCGTCGGGCTGATTGAAGTACAGCTGTCCGCTGGCGGCGCTGGAACGCTCGTAAGGCTCCTGGAGCTTGGCGTCCCAGGACAGGTTGATGAAGCCGCCGTCCTCCCCCAGCTTGTTGCCCCAGTTGAAGGCCTCGTGGCCGGTGGTGCCATCGCCGTCGTAGTACTGGCCCAGGGTGGTGTCCGAGGTCAGGCCCTCGGCGTTGCGCTTGAGGATGATGTTGATCACCCCGGCGATGGCGTCGGAGCCGTATTGCGCGGCGGCGCCGTCGCGCAGCACTTCGATGCGTTCGATGGCGGCCGTGGGAATCAGGTCCAGGTCCACCGGCACCGAGGCGTTGCCGACTCGGGCCCCGTTGTTGATCAGCGCCGAGTTGTGCCGACGCTTGCCGTTGATCAGCACCAGCACCTGATCACCGCCCAGGCCACGCATGCTCACCCCACGCACCAGGAACGCCGTGCCACCGCCGTTGATGGTGGGCACGTTGAACGACGGCAAGAGGCGCCCGAGCATTTCTTTCAGGCCGTTCTGGCCGATGCTGCGCAGCTGTTCGCTGTCGATCACATCGATCGGCGCCGGGCTGTTGGTGACGGTACGTTGCTGGCTGCCGCGCACGCCGGTGACCACTACGGTGCCGAGGGTTTCATCGGCGGCCAGCAGCTCCACCGGGGTTGCCAGGCTCAGCAGGCCAAGGCTCAGGGGCGCGGCGCCGCGAACGATTTTATGCAAGGAAATACTCATGACTTCAGATCCTTTGACAGGCGCCTCAGCGCGCTCGGGCGGCGACGGTTTCGACTTCGATCAAGGCGCCGGGCAGTACCAGCCCCGCCACTTGCACCGTGGTCCGGGCCGGTTTGAGCGGCTGTTTCTCGGTGCCGAAGAACTCGCGAAAGGCCACTTGCAGGCCGTCGAAATCCAGCTTGCCGCCCAGGGCCGGGTCGCCCACCAGGTAGATCCGCAGTTGCACCACATCCCCCAGGGTCAAGCCCTGGCTAGCAAGAATGGTTTCCACCTTGCGCAGCACCACCCGGGCCTGGGCCTCAGTGTTACCGGCAGCGTGGATCTGTTCCTTGGGCGCCTTGGGGTCCACCGGGTCCGGCAGCAGGCCGGAGAGGTAGGTCAGCTCGCTGTTGGCGGGCAAGGTCACCGATTGCAGGATCGGTGAATGGGGATAGGTGGACGGCACGCGCTGGATTCCCGCAGCCCAGCTGCTGCTGGCGGCGCACAACAGGCCCAGCCCTACGACGGTGTTTTTCAAAGACATGCAAAGACGCTCCAAGGTTGTGTTTGCCAGCCTCGGAGGTCCGCTACCCGGCAATGGGTGACTGCTGTTTTATGAGTGCTCGGCTTTTTCAGGCCGTTTGCTGTAGCGACGAGCCTTGCGCCCGTTGAAAAAGTTGCCGTACCACCCGCCGCGCGGCACCGGCAGCGGCTTCCTGCCAGATGCCCACGCCGCTGTGGGCCAGGCCGTCGCTGGTCAGGTAGACCCGCCCCTGGGGCTGGTTGAGCAGGCTGTAGTCCGGCTCGGCCACTTCATGACTGATCCAGGGGCCGAAGTTGTAGGGGATCTTGCCCCAGGCAATCACCAGCGGCTTGCGCAGTTCATGGCTGTGGCCAGGGTGCAGCAGCTCCACCGCCTGACGGGAAATCTCGATCTGCTGGGCCAGGGTTTTCTCCCCGAACTTGCGCGCGGTTTCACCGTTGTTGTAGGCCGCCACCAGCACCCCCTCGGCCTGGTTGAACCCGCCGCTGGGGTACCACAGCCCGGAGGCTTCCTGATTGATGAACGACAGCCCGCCGTAGATCTGATACTGGCTTTCCCAGAAGCGCCGCGACTGCCAGGCCACCTTGTTGGCGTAGCCGAACTGCACCGCAGCAATAGCCTCGCGTACCGGTGCGCTGAAGTTGTTCTGCACCTTGGCCAACAGCGGCAGGGGCAAGGAACTGATCACGTAGTCGGCCTTCAGGCTCTGGGTGCGGCCGCTGCGGCGATCCAGGTAGACCACCTCGACACCGTCGGCCCGGTTGGTGATGGCGCGCACCTCGCTGTGCAGCCGCAACTGCCCTTGCAGGCGCCGGGCAAAGGCCTGGGGAATGCGGTCCATGCCACCCACGGGCTGGAACATGGTGGGCGAGAATTCCGGGTATTCATCGATCATCAGCGCCGTGGTCAGCGCCGGGTTGAGCAAGGTCTGCAATGGCAGCGGATCGTTCTTCTGCGCCAATTGGTCACCGGCGCCGGGCCAGACCTTGTAGCCGGAGCGGGCCGATCCCAGGTATTCCAGCTTGTCCGAGAGATCGCCCCAGGTTTTCAGGAAGCTCAGCAGGTTGCTGCGATCAGCCGCCGTCAACTCCTGGTCCAGGGCATGCCGATTGACCGCCTTGGCCAGCAACTCGGAAAAATGCCCGCGGCTGTCATTGACCGCCTGGCGGATCTGCAGGGCCGGCTGGTTCAGGTCCGGACGCACCAGGGCATTACGGCTGGTGTTGACCAGCACTTCCAGCTCCACCCCCAGCTCGCGGCAGTAGCCGAGCATCAGTTGATGGTGACTGGGCAAGCGACCGGCCCCGGCATTCAGATAGAACCCGTCGTCGAACTCGGCGACCTGCACACTGCCGTCGCTGTACTCCACCCGATCGCCGCCCCGCACCGTCCAGTTGCGCCCGCCGACCCGATCCCGGGCTTCCAGCAGCGTCACCTTGAACCCGGCCTTGTTCAGTTCATAGGCACTGACCAGGCCACCGATCCCGGCGCCGATCACCACCACCGAAGCGCCCTTGCCCACGGCGGCTGTGGGCAGCGACGCATAGTTCTCCTCGAAGGCCTCGGCGTTGCCCGGCCCGCCGAACAGGCCCATGACCGCACTCGCCGCCTGGACCCCGCCGACAGCGGCGATACGGGCGATCAATTGTCTTCTGGTCAGTGGCATGCCAGCGCTCCCTGCTGCGAATGGATAGTGCGTTCGGTTATAGCCCGTGGACTTATGCAGTCACTTGGGTCTATGGGAAGCCATCCTAGGGGCGCTCATTTAATAAGAGAAATACATTTTAAGCATATGCAAATATTACTTTGTTTCATATTCAAGCCGGAAGATTCTGCGCCCCGCGCATAGCCCGAAAAGCGAAACCCTCCCCCCTCAAACCTCAAGGCCCATTCGCCGGCAAGCTGGCTCCTGCCCGTTGGGCGGCGTCGAGGACCCGCAGCAGATTCCCACCCCAGATCTTCGCCAGATCCGCTTCGCTGTAACCCGCCGCCAGCAGGCGTTCGGTGATTCGCGCCAGCTGCGTCACATCCTCCAGCCCCTGCACCCCGCCGCCGCCATCCCAGTCGGCACCGATGCCCACATGGTCCGGCCCCACCACGTCCAGGATGTGCAGCAGATGGCGCATGTAGTCGTCCAGGCTGGCCCTGGGCTGCGGGTAACGCGCCTCGACCTGACGAATGCGCTCGGCCAGGTCCGCCACCTGCCCCGGGCTCAGGCTCGCCGCCAGGCGAAACTCGCGGTACAGCGGCCCCAGGGCCTTGTCGCGCTCGGGGTTGGGCGCGTGGTTGATCAGGTCGCTGGGAAAGCTGTTGACCTGCACCACTCCGCCCCTGGCCGCCAGCTGGCGCAGGCGCCGGTCATCCAGGTTGCGCGGATGGGCGGTGATCGCCCGGCTGCTGGAATGCGAGGCAATGATCGGCGCCGTGGACAGGGCCAGGACCTGGTCGAATACCTGGTCCGAGGCATGGGACACGTCCAGCAGGATGCCCAGGCGATTGGCCTCAGCCACCAGTTCGCGCCCCGCCGGGCTCAGGCCGTGCCACTGCGGCAGGGCGGTGGCCGAGTCGGCGAAATCGTTGTTGGCCGAGTGCACCAGGCCGAGCATGCGCAGGCCCTGGCGATGGTAAGTGAGCAAGCGCCCGGGATCGGCGGCCAGGGGCTCGGCGTTTTCCATGCTGATGAACACCACGCGCTGGCCACGGGCGATGATCGCCGGTACATCGGCAGCGCTCAGGGCCAGGGCGAAGTCCTCGGGGTGGGCGGCGATCAGGTCGCCAATCCGCGTGAGCACCGCCAGGCCATGCTCGCTGGCCAGGGTCCGGCCTTCGGCATTGAGCGGGCCCTGGGGGGTGAAGATGGCCCAGAAGCCGCCGTCCAGGCCGCCCTCTTTCATCCGTGGCAGATCGACCTGGGACAGGTCGTCCCGGTAGGCATGGCGCTGGGTGATGTTCCAGCCGGGGCGGGCCAGTTGCATCGGGGTATCGAGGTGGCTGTCGAGCACCGTCAGGCGCTGGTGCAAGGATTGCGCCGGGCTGGCGGCCAGCGCCCAGGGGCTGACCAGCGCCAGGCACAGCAAGGTTCGAGAAAACATCGGGCCTCCTGGCCAATCAAAGAAATCGCCCCATCGGACCGTAGGAGCTGGCTTGCCAGCGAAAGCGGCCCCGAGATTCTTGCAAGGCTCATGGGCCCGTTCGCCGGCAAGCCGGCTGCTAAAAGGGGTCAGGACCAGTGGAAGCTGCGGTCCCACAGCCCGGAAACATCCAGCTGCTGGGGCAGGACGCCGGCTTCGAAGAACAGGTCGGCCACGTCCTGCTGGGATTTCACCGCCGCGTCGTCCACCGGTTGCAACAGTCGTGGGCCGCTTTGGGCGCGGTATTGGGCCAGGAACACTTCCCGGGGCATGCCAAGAATCTTGGCGCTCTTGGTGGCCCATTCTTCGGGATGGCTGGCGATCCATTGCCAGGCGCGGTACTCGCGCAGGATGTAGTCGGTGATCGCCGCGTGCTTGAGCGGGTCGGCAATGCTGTTCTGGTTGGCGGCGATCACGTAGTTGCCGGACAGGTTGCCCTGGCCGGTCTTCAGCACCCGGGCCCCGGCCCGCAGTTCCGCCAGCTGGATGAAGTAGCCGAAGCTGACCCAGGCATCCAGGGCGCCGTTCTGAAAGGCGGCGAAACCGTCTTGCGGGGTCAGCGCCATGGGCACGATGTCGGCAAAGCCCAGGCCCTGTTCCTTCAGTGCCTTGAGCAGAAAGTAGTGCGAGCTGGTGGAGCGGATGTAGCCGATGCGCTTGCCCTTGAGCTCGGCCACCGACTGCACCGCAGAGCCCTTGGGCACGATGAAGGCCTGGTTGTTGACGTCGCCGGTGAGCACCGCGATCAGTTTCACCGGGGCGTGGTTCTTGATGCCGAAGATCGGCGGGATCTCGCTCATCGGCGAGATGTCCAGGGTGCCGCTGACCAGGGCCTCGAAGCTCAGGTTGCCGCCGGTGAACTCGGCGTACCTGACCTTGTAGGGCGGCGGCTCGATGCCCGCCTCGGCGAAGAAGCTCGGCGCCGCGCCCTTGTAGGTGGCGACATTCAGGGTAACCCCGGACAGGTCCACGGCGGCCCCCAGGCCCAGGCGCGGCAAGGCGGCGGCCAGACCGGCCAGTGCCGAGAGTTGGAGAAAGTGACGACGCTGCATGGGCAAGGGTCCTTAATCGAGAAAATCCGGTTCTTCACGCACGATCCGTTCGCGGTAAGGCTGGAAACTGAACCAGCCGCCGAACTCGGTGCCGACCTGGCGCGCGGTGTGGCGCGCCACCTCGTGGGGAATGAGTCGCGGGGTGCCGGCGGCTTCCGCCAGCAGCTGGGTCTGGGCGGCGTTGTCCATGGCGATGAAGCGCCACACCGCCGCCTCGACGGTTTCGCCCACGGTCAGCAGGCCATGGTTCTGCAGGATCAGCGCCTTGTGCCCTTGCAGCGCGGCGGCGATCCGCGCGCCTTCGCTGGCCTCCAGCACCACCCCGGAGAAGTTGTCGAACAGCCCGTGCTTCTCGTAAAAGGCGCAGGCGTCCTGGGTCAGCGGGTCCAGCAGGCGGCCCAGGCTCGACCAGGCCTTGCCGTGCAACGAATGGGCATGGGCCGCGGCCACCACTTCGGGATGGGCTTCGTGCAACGCCGCATGAATGGCGAACGCGGCGAGGTTGAGCGCCCCCTCGCCTTCGATCACCGCGCCTTCGGGGTTGACCAGCAGCAGGTCCGACACCCGCACATGGCCGAAATACACCCCCACCGGGTTGACCCAGAAATGGTCCGGGCGCCCCGGGTCGCGCACGGTGATATGCCCGGCGCCGCCCATGTCGAAGCCCAGCCGGGCGAACACCCGAAAGGCCGCGGCCAGGCTTTGCTTCCGCTGCCGGCGCTCCAGCTCGACCGTGGCCTGCTGGGGCGGGTGCTCCCAGCGAAACACCGTATGGCCATCGCGGGGCAAGTCATACACCGCGGGACGAAAATGTGCGGTCATGTCCGCTCTCCTTGAAGTGGTCATCGATACCCTGCGCGCAAAGGCCCGCAGGACCTTGCTTGGCGATCTCCCGCCAAACCTGCAGCAACCTTGAGAACCTCGCGTCCCTTCGGGCCGTTCGCAGCCTGCGGCAGCGGCTACACGAAGCGCTGCAGGCCAAGGCTGGAACCGTGTGTTAGTAGCCACGCTGGATCTCCACCGGGTTTTCCAGGGGTAAACCATCACTCCAGCGCTGCAGATTGCGCCCCAGCAAGCGGGCGATATTCAGGTAGACACGTGGCGAATGGGCCGAGGTGTGGGGCGACAGGCGAATCCGCGGGTGGCGATAAAACGCGTGGCCCGCGGGCAGCGGTTCGGGGTCGGCCACATCCAGGCTGGCCAGGCCGATGCGCCCCGTCTCCAGGGCCTGCAACAGCGCCGACTGATCGATCAGCGCACCGCGAGCGATATTGATCAGGTGCAGCCCCGGCTTGGCCGACGCCAGGACATCGGCATCGATGATGCGCCGGGTGTGCTCGGTCAGGGGCACCGCCAGCAGCAAGTGATCGGCCCGGGCGAACAGTTGATGCAGGTCGGCCACCGGTTGAACCCCGGGCACTTCGAAAGGCTGCGCCGAACGGCGCAGGGCCAGCACCTGCATGCCCAGGGCCTGGGCCTTGGGCGCCAGTTCGCGGGCAATGCTGCCAAAGCCGAACAGCCCCAGGGTGCTGCCGGCCACCGAGGCCAGCGGCCGTTGCTGCCAGTGTTCGGCGCGCTCGATCCACACCTGGGGCAGTTGCTTGGCGGCGGCGAAGATCGCCGCCAGGGCAAACTCGGCAATGCTCTCGGCGGTGCTGCCCCGGGCGCTGGCCACCGGCAGATCCTGGAACAGCCAGCGGGGAAAGTAGTCCAGGCCCGAGGTCACCAATTGCACGAAGCGCAGGCCGAAGGGCCAGCCCGCAGGCGGCTCTGGAGCATCACGAAAATCGGCATGGGGCGCCGCCAGCAGCACCTGAACATCCCCGGGCAGATCACTGGGCAGTCCTCGGGGCAGGCTCAGCACCTCGACGCCTGGCAGCGACTGGCGCAGTTGCTGGTTGAAGCCCTCGTCGAGCTGGCTGGCAATGCGCGTCACACCTGGGCTCCCCGGCTGGGCAAGGCAAAGGCGGCGCGGCCCACGGCGCCAAGGATCGCGTCGTTCTGCGGCGTGTGAATCCGGCTGCACAGCACATCACGGTAATGCCGCTCGATGGGGTTGCCCCGGGCCAACCCGGGATTACCGATGGCCTCGATGCCCAGCTCCACGGCGCTGATGGCGTTACTGGTCACCAGGTACTTGATCTGGGTCGCCTCGCCCGGGGCGATCCGCCCTTCGGCGGCGGCATCGAGCAGCACCCGATTATTGAACAGCAAGGCATCGATGCGCCCGATCAGCTCCTGGAAACGCGGCAGGCTCGACAGCGGCGCGCCAAGGTTGGCCGGGACGCGCTGGGCCAGCCAGCCCAGCAGCCAGTCGCGGGCGGCCCGGGCCACGCCGTCATAGATCGCCGACAGCAGCACCGCCAGCCAGAGCACACCCTTGCTGTCCAGTTCGGAAGGACGAGGAACGTTGGCCGGCTGGATGTCCACCGCCTGCTCCAGGGGCACGAACACGTCGTCGAAGATCACGTCGTGGCTGCCGGTGGCGCGCATGCCCAGGTGGTCCCAGGTTTCCTCGACGCGGATGCCGGGGCTGTCGCGGTGCACCAGCCAGGTGCCCACCTGCGGCTCGGCATCGTCGCTGCGGGCCCAGACCGCCAGCCAGGTCAGCCCGGGAATGCCGGTGGAGTAGATCTTGCGCCCGTTGAGCCGCCAGCCACCTTCGACCCGCTGCGCCAGGGTCGCGGGCAAGCCGCCCCGGGCCGGGGTGCCGAGGTCCGGCTCGACCCGCAGCGCATTGATCAGGGCGCCCTCTTGCACCGCCTCGCGCGCCACGCGCTGGCGCAGGTGCAGGGGCCAGGCGCTGTTCTGTTGCAGGCGGGTGTGCTGCAGGTACTGCATCACCAGCACCAGCGCGGTGGACGGTTCGCCCCGGGCCACGGCGCCGATCACCCGCCGCGCCTGGGCCAGGGTCGCCTCGCTGCCACCCAGGGCCCGAGGCACGGTCAGGGCCAGCAGGCCATGCTGTTGCAGGCGCTGCAGGTTGGCGTGGGGAAACTCGCTGTGGCGATCGTAATGGGCCGCGGTGGCGGCGAACTCCTCGCTCAACTGCTGCAGCAGGTCGGCGAACTCGCTGGAGTCCGGATCAGGGACGGGACGGGACACGGACGAAGACGGTTGCACGCTGGAAAGGCTCATCGGCTGGCAGTCCTGCTCAAGGGGTGGGAGATGTCGACGGCCGGCTCGGCCTCGGTTTCCACGCCCAGCAGTTGCAGCAACCGCGCACGCAGCGGCTGGAACCCCGGGGCGGACACCTGGCGCGGACGCGGCAGGCGAATCGGCAGTTGTTCGGCGATTTGCCCGTTGGCCAGCACCAGCACCCGGTCGGCCAGCAGCAGCGCCTCGTCGACATCGTGGGTCACCAGCAGCACCGCCGGGGTATGCGCCCGCCACAGGCGGATGATCAGTTGATGCATGCGAATCCGGGTCAGGGCGTCGAGGGCGGCGAAGGGTTCATCCAGCAGCAACAGCTGCGGTTCGCGCACCAGGGCCCGGGCCAGGGCCACGCGCTGGGCTTCGCCGCCGGACAGGGTGCCGGGCCAGGCGCCCAACCGATGGGCCAGCCCGACCTCGCCCAGCGCCGCCTCGGCCCGCTCGCGGACCCCAGCCCCACGCACGCCCAGGGCAACGTTGCGCCACACGCGCTTCCAGGGCATCAAGCGTGGTTCCTGGAACACTGCAGCCATGGCCGAAGGCACCTGTAACCGGCCCTCGTCGATGGGTTCCAGCCCGGCCAGGGCCCGCAGCAAGGTGGTCTTGCCCGACCCGCTGCTGCCCAGCAGGGCGACGAACTCCCCCGGGGCGATGTTCAGGTCCAGGCTGTCGAGTACCGCCTGCCCGGCAAAACGGCGGGTCACCCCACGGCATTCGACGGCGGCGCGCACGGGGCCCGGCTGGGGCAATGACACAGTCATGGTCAGTTCCTGATAAAGGTCGGGCGCCAGGCCAGGGCGCAACGTTCGAGGCCGCGCACCAGCCCGTCGATGCCCAGGCCGAGCACGCTGTAGACCAGGAGGCAGATGACGATCACATCGGTGCGCATGAAGTCCCGGGCGTCATTAACCAGGTAGCCGATGCCGGCGCTGGCGTTGATCTGCTCCACCACCACCAGCCCCAGCCAACTGATGCCGAAGGCGTAGCGCAGGCCGACGAAGAACGCCGGCAAGGCTCCGGGCAGGATCACGTGGACGATCAGTTCCCAGCGCTTGAGGCCGAGCAGGGTCGCCGCCTCCAGCAGCTTGGGGTCCAGGCTGCGGATGCCGGAAAACAGCGTCAGGTAGATGGGAAAGGTGGTGCCCAGGGCAATCAGGGCGATCTTCGGCGTCTCGCCCACGCCGAACCAGAGAATGAACAGCGGCACGATGGCCAGGAACGGCAGGGTGCGCAGCATCTGCATCGGCGAGTCGATGGCGATCTCGCCGCGCCGCGACAGCCCCGCCACCAGGGCCAGGACAGTGCCCAGGCTGACGCCGATGGCCAGGCCGCTGAGGGCGCGCTGGAGGGACACCCACAGATGCCCGCCCAGCTCGCCACTGCCGAGCATCTGCCACAGGGTGTCGCCGATGGTGCTGGGGGCGGCGATGATCCGCGCCGGCAACAGCCCGCTGCGGGAAGCCAGTTCCCAGAGCAGCAGCAACAACAGCGGGCTGATCAGGCGCAGCGACAGATTGCCGAGGAACTTCACTCCGGGGCGCTCGGTCCAGCGGGCATACAAGGAGAGCGGGGCTTGCGCAGGCATTTCAACATCCCTATTTCAGCGCGTTCGAGCCCCATGCTAACTACATAAAAAACGTCCGTGAAATTCGTTTTGGTTCTAACTTAATATACAAAAATTGCATTCAGCAAATAGATATATATGCAAACAAAGGATAAACCCGTAGACGTCGGCTTGCCGGCGAAAAGGCCGTAGAGCCTTGTGCCGCCTTTGCCGGCACCTTCGCTGGCAAGCCAGCTCCTACCGCCGATTTGTGCCGCCCCCGCGGCTAGCCGACGCGAGCGGCGACCATTTCGCCGAACAGACTCACCGGCTCCTGCAAGTTGCCGAGGAAGCGCGGGTGGATCAGCCACAGGTCGATCACCGGCTTGAAGTCGCTGACCGGGACGATCTCCAGCTTGTCCCGGTGGCTGCTGTTTTCCAGCAGCGGCAGCGGCACCAGACCGTAACCCAGGCCATTGGCGATCAGCCCCAGTTGCAGCTCGGTGCCGAAGGTTTCCAGGTTGATCTGCAAGGTCAGGCCCTGGGCGCTCAAGGCCCGTTGCAGGCCGGCCCGGAAACCGCAGCCATCGGGATTCAACACCCAGCCGCGCTGGTAACAGTCGGCCAGCTTGCACGAGCGCTTGCGCACCTCGCCCTTGGCCGCCACCACCACCAGGTTCATGCTGCCCAGGGAACGCCCCACCACCCCTTCGGGGAACACCTTGCCGGCGGGAAACAGCGCGGCCACCACGTCCAGCTCACCGTTCTCGACCTTGCTCAGCAGGTGGCTGCCCCAGCCGGTGGCCACCGAGGTCTGCAACTGCGGATAGAGGTTCTTCAGCTGGCTCAGGGCATCCAGCAGCACCACGTCGCCAATGGTCTGCGGCACGCCAATGCGCAAGGCGCCGCTGGGGGCGCCGTCATTGGCCACCAGCTCGTTCAGGGCATCGATGCTGCGCAGCACTTCCAGGCACTGGCCGTAAACCCGCAAGCCCATGCTGGTGGGCTTGAGCGGCTTGGTGTTGCGGTCCAGCAACTCCACCCCCAGGGCTTCCTCGAAATTCTGCACCCGGCGGGTGATGGCCGGCTGGGTCAATTGCAGGGCATCGGCCGCTTGGCTGATGGTCTGGCAGCGGATCACCGCCACGAACGCGTTCAGATCATCTATCTTCATTCTTTTTTCGCATAATAAATGACTGGAAAAATGTTCGAGAAGAATAATACCTTTTAGCTCGCCCGTGTAGTTCGCGTCATTTGCCTTGTGTCCACGGAGGGAGCCCATGCCCCACAACGCCGCAACAGTCGCTATCGATACACCCAACTTCGCCCGCCTGCGGGACTTCATCGCCGCCCTGGCCGAGCTGCTGGACGGCCATCCCGACGAGGCCCGAATACTGGAGCACGGCGCCGACCTGCTGCAGCGCCTGGTGAGCCAGGACGACTGGCTGCCCGATGATTTCGCCCAGCCGGACCCGCAGCGCTACCAGCAATTCCTGCTGCATGCCGACTCGCGCCAGCGCTTCTCCATCGTCAGCTTTGTCTGGGGTCCGGGGCAGCGCACGCCGATCCACGATCACCGGGTCTGGGGGCTGATCGGCATGCTCCGCGGCGCCGAAGACTCCCAGGGGTTCGAACGCCTGGCGGACGGCCGCCTGCAACCTGCGGGGGCTCCGATTCGCCTGGTACCGGGGCAAGTGGAGGCGGTGTCGCCGCGCATTGGCGACATCCATCAGGTGAGCAACGCCTACGCCGACCGGGTGTCCATCAGCATCCATGTGTACGGCGCCAACATCGGCGCGGTACGACGGGCCGTGTACACCGCCGAAGGTCACGAGAAGCCCTTTGTCTCCGGTTATTCCAACCGCTTGCTGCCTAACCTCTGGGACTTGTCGAAGGAGCCCCTGCAATGACCGATTTCCCTACCCGCAGCCCGGCGCAGATCCGTCAGGCCCTGCTCGAGCGCCAGGAACTGGCGCTGATCGATGTCCGCGAAGAGGCGCCCTTCGCCGAAGCCCACCCGCTGTTCGCGGCCAATATCCCGCTGTCGAAACTGGAGCTGGAGGTCTATGCGCGCATCCCCCGGCGCGACACCCCGATCACCCTCTATGACCAGGGCGAAGGGCTGGCCCAGCGCGCCGCGACCCGCCTGGGGCAACTGGGCTACCGCGACGTCGCCCTGCTCGAAGGCGGCCTGGAGGGCTGGCGCGCCGCCGGTGGCGAGTTGTTCAAGGACGTCAACGTCCCCAGCAAATCCTTTGGCGAACTGGTGGAAGCCGAACGTCATACCCCATCCCTGGCCGCCGAAGAACTCCAGGCACTGCTCGACCAAGAGGCCGACCTGGTGGTACTGGATGCCCGGCGCTTCGACGAGTACCAGACCATGAGCATCCCCGGCAGCACCAGCGTGCCCGGCGCCGAACTGGTGCTGCGGGTGCGTGAGCTGGCCCCCGATCCACGCACCCGAGTGGTGGTCAACTGTGCCGGACGCACCCGCAGCATCATCGGCACACAGTCCCTGGTGAACGCCGGCATTCCCAATCCGGTGGCGGCGCTGCGCAACGGCACCATCGGTTGGACCCTGGCCGGACAGAAACTGGAGCACGGCCAGAGCCGCCGGTTCAAGGCGGTGAATGAGGACCAGCGGGCGCAGGCGCAAACAGCAGCGCGGGCGGTCGCGGATCGGGCTGACGTGGCACGCATTGACCTCGCCCAATGGCGGCGCTGGCAAGCCGATCCCAAGCGCACCAGCTATCTGTTCGATGTACGCACTCCGGAGGAATTCGCCGCCGGACACCTGCCGGGAGCTCGCTCCACGCCCGGGGGACAACTGGTGCAGGAAACCGATCACTTCGCCAGCGTTCGCGGTGCGCGCCTGGTGCTGGTGGACAACGACGGCGTGCGCGCCAACATGAGCGCGTCCTGGCTGGCCCAGATGGGCTGGCAGGTGGCAGTGCTCGACGGCCTGCGCGATAGCGACTTCAGCGTGCGCGGTCCCTGGCAGGCGCCGCTGCCGGATACCTCGCCGGCCGAAGAAATCAGCCCTCGGACCCTCGCCGCCTGGCTAGAGAAACCCGGCACCCTGGTCCTGGATTTCACCGCCAGCGCCAACTACGTGCAACGTCATATCCCCGGCGCCTGGTGGGCCCTGCCCAGCCAACTGCAGGAATCCCTGGCCCGGTTGCCCCAGCCCGAGCGGTTTGTCCTGACCTGCGGCAGCAGTCTGCTGGCGCGCTTTGTGGTGCCGCAATTGCAGGCCCTGACCCAGCGTCCGGTGTTTCTCCTGAGCGGTGGCACCGCGGCCTGGATCGACGCCGGCCTGCCCTTGGAGGAAAGCCGCCAGCAACTGGCCGCGCCACGGATCGACCGCTACCGCCGGCCCTATGAGGGCACCGACAACCCCAGGGAAGCCATGCAGGGTTACCTGGACTGGGAGTTTGGTCTGGTAGAACAACTGCGGCGCGACGGCACCCACGGTTTTTTCGTGATCTGAGCCTTAGTGGGGGCTTTCGCTGGCACGCCAGCTCCTACAGGCCTGCTTCCCCTTGTAGGAGCCGGCTTGCCGGCGAAGAGGCCGCAAGCCTGGCATCGCTCGCAAGGTCGCCTTCGCTGCAGGCCCGCTCCTGCGAAGAGGGTATTTCGGACGCGTAGGCGGTGCCGGTTGATCGTCAATCTGCCCAAGTGACAAATAGCAATAATTCTCGATATCATTCGCGACCTTGTGCTCACCGCGTCGTCAAGAAGGATATCCATGTCTCGCTCCAAGACCGACTCTGCGTCGGCGGACTCTGTTCGCGGGTTCTATGCGGACATCCTGCATTTCCTGCGTAAACGCACGGACAACGCCAGCGACGCGGCGGACATGACCCAGGACGTGTTCACCCAATGGCTTGATTACCGTGATCGGGCCCAGGTCGAGCAGCCCCGGGCCTTCCTGTTCCAGATGGCGCGCAATCTGTTGCGCGATCATTGGCGGCGCCAGCAAGTGCGCTCCAAGGTGCACCACGAGGCCCGCCACGAGGAAAATTTCGACAGCGAGCCCCTGGCCGACGAACAGCACGAGCCGCTGCCCGCCGCCCAGCGCCTGCAACGCCTGGAACAATTGAAAGAAGTCCTCGCTCAACTCTCGCCGCGCCGCCGCGAAGCCCTTATGCTGCACCGCTTCGAAGGGCTGAGCCAGGCGCAGATCGCCGAACGCATGGGGATTTCCGTGAGCATGGTGGAGAAACACATCGCCTTTGCCCTGCTGCACTGCAAGCAGCACCTACAACGAGAAAATGGCAAGGAGCAGCCTGAATGACCCGCTTTCCCGGCACTCACGACGACCTCGACAGCGAGCAGATCGATGCCCAGGCCGCCAGCTGGTTCGCCCGTAACCGCAATGATCCGGACCGTGCCACGCGCAAGGCCTTCGAGAGCTGGGTCAGTGAACCGGCCCATGCCCGGGCCTACGCCGAATTCGAGGAGCTGTGGGACGACCTGGCGCAGCTGCAACAACTGAGCCGCCCAGTGCCACTCCCCCGGCGCAAGGCGCCGCTATGGCGCCCGGCCCTGGCAGTGGCCGCTGCTTTGCTGTGCGCGGTACTGGCGGCCAACCTGGGCACGCCCCAGGCCCCCTACCGGCAGCAGATCGCGGCCCAGGAACAGGGAGCGCGAGCCTTCAAGCTGCCGGACGGCAGCACTTTGTACGTCAATGCCAATACCCAGGTGAGCGTCGATTTCAGCGCCCATCAGCGCAACATCTACTTGCAGGCGGGCCAGCTGTACCTGGAAGTCGCCGCCGACAAGGAGCGTCCGCTGTGGGTGCACAGTGGCGAGGCCAAGGTCCGGGTGGTGGGCACCGCTTTCGACGTGCGGCGCGGCCAGCGCCAACTGGTGGTCAGCGTGGCCCACGGCCAGGTGGCCTTCAGCCCGGACGGCAAGCCCGGGGAGCTGACCCTGCTGGGCGCTCGGCAACAGGCCACCTATGACCTGCAAAAAGGCACCTTGCGCCAACAGACCCTGGACCGCGACGAGGTGGCCGACTGGCGCAGCGGGCGCCTGGCCTTTCGCAACCGCGACCTGGCCAGTCTGGTGGACGAGTTGAACCTGTACCGCCAGCAACCGGTACAACTGGCCGAGGGCCCGCTGGGTGCCTACAAGGTTTCCGGCAACCTCGACGTCAACGATCCGGATGCCCTGGTCAAGGCTCTACCGGCCCTGATCCCGGTGAAAACCCGGGTCCAGGCCAACGGTCAGCTGAAGATCGAAGCCCGCTAATTTTTTATATGAGAATATTTTGCATTCGCATATGAGGTTTTTTTTCACTGCCGCGTCTTCCTCCTGTCTGCGCTCTGTCCGCAGCGCCTTTTTGGCCTTTAAGCCGCTCTGGGGGATGTCATGTTTCGCGCGTTCTTGCCTGTTCCGTTAGTCCGTACCCGCCCGACCCTGCTCGCCGCCTGCCTGGCATTCAGCCTGCAGGCCCATGCCGGGCCGCTGCATTTCCAGTTGCCGGCGCAACCTCTGGCTGCCTCCCTGAGCCAGATCGCCCAGCAGGCGAAAATCCAGCTGCTGTTCGATGAACAACTGCTGCGCAATGCCAAGGCCCCGGCCCTGCAAGGCGACTACAGCCCGGAAGAAGCGATCCGCACCCTGCTGCAGAACGGCCAGTTCAATCTGATGAAGGTCGACAACACCTACATCGTGCGCCCTGCCGAGACCAGCCTCAGCAGCGGTTCGGCCCTGCAGTTGGGGGCCATGAGCGTGATCGGCAACGGCACCGAGGTGGACGCCGCCAGCGTTGGCCGCTCGACCCTGAACCAGGCGGAAATCGATCGCCATCAGTCCAACAACGTGGTCAGCCTGATCGACACCCTGCCCGGGGTCAGCCTGGGCGGCTCGCTGAAACCCGGCGGCCAGACCATCAATATCTGGGGCCTGGGGGATGCCGAAGACGTGCCGATCACCGTCGACGGCGCCACCAAGAGCGGCTTCGAGCGCTACCAGCAGGGAGTGATCTTCATCGAGCCGGAACTGATCCGGCGGGTTGAAGTGGAGAAAGGCCCGCACTCGCCGAAGACCGGCAACGGCGGTTTCGGCGGCACCGTGCACACCGAGACCAAGGATGCCCCGGACCTGTTGCAGGACGGGCGCAATGTCGGCGCCATGGTCAAGTACGGCTACAGCAGCAACGACCATCAACAGGCCTACACCTCGGCCGTGTATGGCCGTTCCGATGACCATCGCTTCGACGCTCTGGCCTACTGGACCAAGCGCGACGGCGACGACATGAAGCTGGCCAGCTCCATTCCCGATCCGCGCAACGAGTACCTGATCAACCCCAAGCGCCAGCCCAACACCGCTCAGGACCTGGATGGCGAACTCTACAAGTTCAACATGCAACTGACCGACGAGCATCGCCTGGGATTCAGCTACATGCGCTCCAACAGCGACATCTGGGCGCCCTTCTCGGCCAAGACCTACCCAGCGCCGCCCAGCAAGGCCAACATCGACAAGTACGGTTATGACGGCGCCACCAAGCGCTACCTGGCCCAGCGCAACACCATCGACACCACCTGGCTGACCAAGTACGAGTACCAGCCGGTGGACAACCCCTGGGTCGACCTCAAGGTCCAGTACTCCAACTCCAAGACCGACCAGACCGACGAGCGCGGCCCGACCGCCTTCTATCAACCGGTCACTGGCGGGCGCAAGATCACCGTGGGCTACGAGGACAAGATCCTCGAAGTGACCAACATCAGCCGCTTCAGCACCGGTCCCCTGGAACACGCCTTCACCACAGGTGCGCAGATCCGCAAGCACACCCGTGAGGTGGACATGTGGATGCCGGGCAAGACCTATGAAGTGCCCAAATACAACTACGGCCACTACCAACCGGGCTTCATGCCCCACGGTAAGGTCGACAACAACGCCTTCTATATCCAGGACGCGATAACCCTGGGGGACTTCACCCTGACTCCATCGCTGCGCTACGACCACGTGCGCAACCGTGGCGAGCAAAACGACGCGCCGCTGTACAACAGCACCAGCCCCAAGGACGGCCATGACTACGGCGACAAGACCTACACCGGCTGGTCGCCGCGCCTCTCGGCGTTCTGGAACGTCAATCCGAACCTGGCGCTGTTCGCCGACTACAGCAAGACCTGGCGCGCACCGGTAATCGACGAGCAGTACGAGGTCCAGGCCCCCGGCAGCACGCGCTCGGCCACCAGCCGCAACCTGGACCCGGAGCGCATCACCGCACTGCGCGCGGGGACCCTCCACAACTTCTCCAAGGTGCTGACCGACAACGACAACGTGCAGATCCGCACCACGGTGTTCCAGAACAAGATCAGCAACGAGATCCTCAAGGCCACCGGCATCGGCTGCGCGGAACAACTGAGCACCGGCAAGAGCATCGCCCAGGTGTGCAAGGAGTCGCCGATGTCGGTGTATCGCAACATCGGCGACCTGACCATCAAGGGCTTTGAAGTCGAGAGCTACTACGACTCCACCTACCTGTTCGGCGCACTGTCCTACTCGTGGATCACCGGCAAGCACCAAGGCGCCTACACCAACCCCTGGGGGCCGAACGTCTGGGCCCGGGACATTCCGCCGCGCAAATGGGTGGCGACCCTGGGAGTGAAGATTCCCCAGTGGGATGCCCAAGTCGGCTGGCAGGGCCAGTGGGTGCGCCAGACCGACCGCCTGCCCAGCGACAAATACCCCAGCGGCCCGGCCAGTAGCCTGGGTGATTCCTACTGGGACCAGTACGGCAATGATCGCTACAACGTGCAGGGCCTGTTCGCCAACTGGAAGCCCCAGCAGGCCTATCTCAAGGGCACCGAAGTCAACTTCACCCTGGATAACATGTTCAACCGCGACTACCGTCCGGCCCTCAGCGGCGACAACGCCTACAGCGTCGGACGCAACGCCAAGATCAGCGTGACCCGCTTCTTCTGACGGCCACTGACTGCGGTGCATCGGACGCACCGCAGCAGGCCAGCCGTTGGCCATCACCGATGTATTGCAAGCCGTTAGCCCGGCCCTGCCGCCCGCGCCTGCCGGGCTAAGATCGACTCCCCCCTGAACACCGCTGAAAGGCCGTTGAGCGCTTTCAGTCAACGTCCCATTGATTATGTACGACGACTGTCGTACAAACGAGAACGCATCATGGACAGAGGCTTCAGGAAGGTCAGGCGGGACCTGATCAATGCACTACAAAGCGGTAACTATGTGCATGCCGCGCGCGGTTCGATCGAGGTCAAGAACCTGCTGGCCACTGGCGAGGTTTCGGCTGGCCAACTGATCGAGGTCATCGGCGCCTGCAAGGGCTCCGACCACCATTGCAGTGCCCACCACAGCGTCCCGGACCTTGCCGTCCATGTGCTGAAGAAGGCGGGCTGGTACATCAAGTTCTACTTTATCGAGCCAGAAACCTGGTTCATCAGCGTTCACCGATGAGGGCAACCCATGAAACTCTATCTGCAGGGCGACCGGGGCAAGGCGCTTTGTGAGCATTGCCAACAGGTCGTGGGCATCACCTACACCCGCCGCGACGTCCCTTTCAGCGACGGCAACGGCCAGGCCCGGGAGGTCCTGGTGGGGGTCTGCGACCTGTGCGCCACGGTGGTGGCCATCCCGCCCCAGTCGACGCCGGCGATCAAGGAAGCCCGCAAGCAGTCATTGACCTCCATCGAGGCGCGGCTGCCGGCGGTCTACCTCGATGTGCTGGATGCGGCGATGCACTCGGTGGCCGAAGACGCCGGAGTACAGATGCGCAAACTGTTCTTCAGCTACTACTTCAGCGCTCCTCCGGCGTCTTCCCTGGAGCAGGTGCATGAGGGCTTCGCCGCGTACCTGGCCGAACAGGCCGAGGCCCGCCAGTTGCCGGCCGTGCCGGCCATGAAACGCCTGTCGCTGAAGGTCAACCACTATGCGGCCGAGGATCTCGCGCGCCTGCTGCAAGCCACCCGGATGACCCAGACCGAGCTGCTGAAATCGCTGATCGCGCAGATGCGCCTGGATGTGCTCGAAGGCGGCAACCCGGCGGTGATCGCCGACCTGCGCCAGCTGGCACGCCTGGGGCTCTAGCCCTCAGCCTTTGCCGCGGCCCTGAACCTTCGCGAACACCTGCAACGCCTCAAAGTGCTGTCGGTGCTCCCGGAACCGGAACCACCTGGCTTCCTCAGCAAAATCAGCCGAGCCCTGTAGCCGCTGCCGAGCCCGCGAGGCTGCGCAAAGGTCCGCAGGACCTTGCTTGGCGATCGCCCGCCAAACCTCTGGTGGCCTTCAGCTCCCCGCGTCCCTGCGGGCCGTTCGCAGCCTGCGGCAGCGGCTACACAAATCCCGACCCGGCATCGACCCTGTAGCCGCTGCCGAGCTCGCGAGGCTGCGCAAAGGTCCGCAGGACCTTGCTTGGCGATCGCCCGCCAAACCTCCAGCGGCCTTCAGACCCCCGCGTCCCTGCGGGCCGTTCGCAGCCTGCGGCAGCGGCTACACAAATCCCGACCCAGCATCGACCCTGTAGCCGCTGCCGAGCTCGCGAGGCTGCGCAAAGGTCCGCAGGACCTTGCTTGGCGATCGCCCGCCAAACCTCCAGCGGCCTTCAGCCCCCCGCGTCCCTGCGGGCCGTTCGCAGCCTGCGGCAGCGGCTACAGTGCGTTGCGCCGCACCAGGCTGAGATCGGGGGCGGTGGTGCGGCGCTGGCTCAGGTAACGGGTGCAGCTGACCCGCAGGAAGGAGGCGAAGTTCACCACTTCGCCGCGATAGTCCATGACCTCTTCATAGAGTTTGGCGATCAGCTGGTTGGTGGTCATGCCATCCACTTCGGCAATTTCGCTGAGGATGTCCCAGAACTGGTTTTCCAGGCGCAAGGTGGTGACCACGCCACAGATGCGCAGCGAGCGGGAACGGGATTCGTAGAGAATCGGGTCGGCCTTGACGTACAGCTCGCACATGGCGTGGTCCTCGCTTACAGGGTGATTTGGGTGCCCAACAGGCCGAGGAAACCCGCCAGCCAGCTGGGGTGCGCCGGCCAGGCCGGAGCGGTGGCCAGATTGCCCTGGACGTGGCCTTCGGTCACCGGGATATCGATGTAGGTGCCACCGGCCAGCCGCACTTCCGGGGCACAGGCCGGGTAGGCGCTGCACTCGCGGCCTTCGAGAATGCCCGCCGCCGCCAGCAGTTGCGCGCCATGGCACACCGCGGCAATCGGCTTGCCGGCCTGGTCGAATTCCTTGACCAGTTGCAGGACCTTTTCGTTCAGCCGCAGGTATTCCGGAGCACGTCCGCCGGGGATCAGCAGGGCGTCGTAATCAGCGGAGCGGACCTGGGCGAAGTCGTGGTTGAGGGTAAACAGGTGACCCGGTTTCTCACTGTAGGTCTGGTCGCCCTCGAAGTCATGGATCGCCGTGCGCACGGTCTGCCCGGCGCTCTTGTCGGGGCACACCGCGTGCACCTGGTGGCCGACCATCAGCAGGGCCTGGAACGGCACCATCGCTTCGTAGTCTTCGACGTAATCGCCAACCAGCATGAGGATCTTTTTCGCGGCCATGGAGTGGACTCCTATCAGGGAAATACATGGGCAGAAGGAGTACTCAAGGTAGCCCCATTCCCGCGGGCCGGGTAATAACCCGGTACTACAGCGGTAAGCTTCAAGCGGTAAGTGGACGCCTTGCAGCCTGTGGCCTGCAACTGCCCCCTCCAACTGTACGGACAACTCTGCCGCCAGCTGTAACAGCCGCACCGGCCGGCTTTATGGCTAGATGCAAGCTCCTGTGTCCCTGTACGAATTCTGGTAGCCCCTCATGTCCTCGCGCGAAAACACCGGCATGGCCCTCGGCCTGCTGGGTGTCATCATTTTCAGCCTGACCCTGCCCTTCACCCGGATCGTGGTGGAGCAGATGCACCCCTTGCTCAACGGCCTGGGCCGCGCGCTGTTCGCGGCGATCCCGGCGGCCTTGCTGCTGCTCTGGCACCGGGAGAAGTGGCCGACCTGGAAACAGGTCAAAGGCCTGAGCGTGGTGATTCTCGGGGTAATCCTCGGTTTTCCGGTGCTTTCGGCCTGGGCCATGCAGACCCTGCCCGCGTCCCACGGCGCCCTGGTCAATGGCCTGCAACCGTTGTGCGTGGCGCTGTATGCGGCGTGGCTGTCCCACGAACGGCCGTCGAAGGCCTTCTGGGCTTGCGCCGCCCTGGGCAGTGCGCTGGTACTGGGTTATGCGCTGCTCAGTGGCGCGGGCAGCATCCAGGCCGGTGATGTGCTGATGCTCGGGGCGATTGCCGTGGGCGGC
Organism: Pseudomonas protegens; assembly: GCF_003363755.1. Lineage (GTDB taxonomy): Bacteria > Pseudomonadota > Gammaproteobacteria > Pseudomonadales > Pseudomonadaceae > Aquipseudomonas > Aquipseudomonas danubii. The sequence continues at coordinate 5,045,398 of NZ_CP031396.1, read as the reverse complement.
CTGGGTTATGCCGAAGGTGGCCGGCTGGCGCGGGAGATGGGTGGCTGGCAGGTGATCTGCTGGGCCCTGGTGCTGTCCACGCCGCTGCTGATCGGCCCGGTGTGGTACCTGGCGGCGCAGCACCAGGGAGCGATTTCCATGAGGACCTGGTGGGCCTTCGGCTACGTTGCGCTGTTCTCGCAGTTCCTGGGTTTTTTCGCCTGGTATGCCGGGCTGGCCATGGGCGGAATTGCCCGAGTGAGCCAGATCCAGCTATTGCAGATTTTCTTCACCATCGCCTTTTCCGCGCTGTTCTTCGATGAACAGGTGCAGCCCATTACCTGGGTGTTCGCGGTGGGCGTGATCCTCACCGTGGTCGTGGGGCGCAAGACCGCGGTGCGCCCGGCCGCCCCGCTGCCCACGCCGCTGACCAACCCTCAGCCGAGATAGCCATCGGCCTTGAGCAGGGTTTCCAGGCAGTGTTCGCTGATCTGGTAGAAGGCCTTGAGTTCTTCGATCCTGGCCAGCAACTGGGTCGGGTCAACCGGCTCGGCGCGCTTGACCGCCAGGATCATCTTGTTCTTGTTGGTGTGCTCCAGGGAGATGAACTCGAAGACCTTGGTTTCATAACCACAGGCTTCGAGGAACAGCGCCCGCAGGCTGTCGGTGACCATCTCCGCCTGCTGTCCCAGGTGCAGACCGTATTGCAGCATCGGCTTGAGCAGCGCCGGGCTCTGGATCTGCAGGCGGATCTGCTTGTGGCAGCACGGCGAGCACATGATGATCGCCGCGCCGGAGCGGATGCCGGTGTGAATCGCGTAGTCGGTGGCGATGTCGCAGGCATGCAGGGCGATCATCACGTCCAGCTGGCTGGGGGCTACGCTGCGCACGTCACCGCACTTGAACACCAGGCCCGGGTGTTCCAGGCGCTGCGCCGCGGTGTTGCACAGGGTCACCATGTCCTCGCGTAATTCGACGCCGGTGACTTCGCCCTCGGCCTTGAGGGTGTTGCGCAGGTAATCGTGGATGGCGAACGTCAGGTAGCCCTTGCCGGAGCCGAAGTCCGCGACCCGCACCGGCTGATCGAGCTTGATCGGCGAGCTGCCCAGGGCGTGGCTGAAGACCTCGATGAACTTGTTGATCTGCTTCCACTTGCGCGACATGGCCGGGATCAGTTCGTGCTGCTTGTTGGTCACCCCAAGATCGGCCAGGAAAGGCCGGCTCAGGTCGAGAAAGCGGTTCTTCTCGCGGTTGTGCTCGGCGGACGGCACATCGCGCTGGATTTGCGGCTTGCCCTTGAACAGCGAACTCTTGCCCTTCTTGCTGTATTCGAGCTGCACTTCGTCGGTCAGGGTCAGCAGGTGGGCATTCTTGAACGCAGCCGGCAGCAGCTCGGCGATGGCGGCGCTGCCTTCGTCCAGGGTGAAGTTCTTGGTGATGTCGCGGGTCTTGTAGCGATAGACGAAGGACAGGCACGGCTGCTCCTTGACCGTCAGTTGCTTGATGATCAGGCGTTGCAGGTCCGCCTCCGGGCCCACGTGCTTGGCCAGTACCAGCTTGATAAAGGCGTTCTGCGCAAGGCTGGTGTCGAGCAATTGCAGGAACTGGGCATGATGATCCGGCGCGGGACGGGCGGAAGGTGCGGTCACAGACATGGGGGCAGGTGCCTCGGGCGATGCGGGGTGTGAATCAGGGAGTGGCGGGTATTTTAGGGAGCAAACCCCGTCGGGGCACGGAGTTATTCACCCGACGGTAAAAAAATCGTCTCCCCAGGGCAGTGGAAGGCTCAGGGGCCATGGGCCGGCAAGCCGGCCCCCAAGGGGCTCAGTTGAGCACCACCAGGCGGTTGGGCAATTCATTGCGCACCTGGGTCAGGGGCACATGGGCCTTGAGCAGTTCGCCGCTGGCCTCAATGCAGTCGAGGAAGCCCTGCAGGGTCTGGCCCTGCCGGACCTGCTGGGTAAAGTTGCGCACGATACCGTTCCACTGCTTGTTATCCAGACGCTTGGAAATGCCTTCGTCCACGAGGATTTCCACGTAGCGCTCGGCTTCGCTGACAAAGATCAGCACCCCGGTGCCGCCCACGGTGTGGTGCAGGTTCTGTTCGAGGAACTGGCGCCGGGCCAGGTTGGAAGCCCGCCAATGGCGCACCGAACGCGGGATCAGCCGGGTGGTGATCCGCGGCAGGCGAAACACCAGGCACAGCACGATGAAGGTCGCCCATTGCGCCAGCAGCAACAGGTGCATGTTCAGCCAGCCGGTGGCGTAGTGCACCAGCCCCGGCACCACCAGCGCCAGCAGGCTGGCCCAGAGCAGCGGGATATAGGCGTAGTCGTCGGCCCGGGCGGCCAGCACTGTCACCAGTTCGGCGTCGGTCTGCTGCTCCACCCGGGCAATGGCTTCGGCCACTTGCCGTTGTTCGTATTCACTGAGTAATGCCATGTCGTTGGATTTCCGCTTCTTATTTTGAGTTACCAGCCGCCGGAGGAACCGCCGCCGCCAAAACTGCCGCCGCCACCGCTGAAGCCGCCACCGCCGGACCCACCACCAAAACCGCCACCGCCGAAACCACCCCCACCACCGCCACGACCGCTGGTGGTGGTGATGAAACCGAGCGCCTGCGCCACCATCACCACCAGGATGAACAGCAGCACCATGAAGAGGAACAGCCACGGGTGACGCTGGACAAAATCCTCCTGGTCGCTGCTCTCGCCGCCGCTGTCGTAGGCCGTGGCCGGCTCGTCCAGCGGCGTGCCGCCGAGCACCAGGAGCATGGCCGAAACCCCGTCGCTGATGCCCTTGCTGAACTGCCCGGTCTTGAACGCCGGGGTGATCACCTGGTTGATGATCACCGAGGCCTGGGCGTCGGTCAGGCGCTCCTCCAGGCCGTAGCCCACTTCGATGCGCAGCTTGCGCTCGTCCCGAGCGACGATCAGCAGCGCGCCGTTGTTCTTGTCCTTCTGGCCGATGCCCCAGTGGCGCCCCAACTGGTAGCCGTAGTCCTCGATGCTGGCGCCTTGCAGGTCCGGCAGGGTCACCACCACCAACTGTTCGCTGGTGGCCTGTTCGTGGGCTTGCAGTTGCCGAGTCAGCTGGGCGCGGACGCTCGGCTCGATCATCTGCGCGTCGTCCACCACCCGCCCGGTCAGGGCCGGGAACCTGAGTTCGGCCTGGGCCGAGACCGCGAAGACCCAGAGCAACAGCACCAGGCCGATTTTATAGAGTCGCATCAGCACCTCATCCTTAATGTTTGTCCGCGTGTACTACCAACTGCCAGACGCCCCGCCACCGCCAAAACTGCCACCACCGCCCCTGAAACTGTCCGAATCCGAGCTGGAACTGGAGCTGGAGCTGGAGCTGCTGGAGTCGAACCAGTCGAATGAACCGCTGCTCGCACGGCTGTCGCGCTCGGCCCTGGGCTCGCGCCTGGACGAGTCATCGCCGGTGTCCCGCCGCCCGGCGCTTGCCGCTTCACCGTCGTCGCGCGTGTAGAGCAAGAGCCCAACCAGCGGCACGCCGACGAACACCGAGAAAAACACCAGCTTGAACCACCACAGCCATTCGATCTGCTGGTACCAGCTCTGCACCACCCAGCGATGCTCCAGCATCCGCGTGCTGTTGGGCTCCAGCAGACGCACGATGGAGGTGGTGCCGGTAATGATCCCGGAGGAGTACAGCTCATCCTTGAAGTACGGAATGATCGAGTCGTTGATAATCAGGTGCGCCCAGATATCGTCGATCCGCCCTTCCAGCCCGTAGCCCACCTCGATCCGCACCTGGCGCTCGTCCTTGGCCACCAGCAGCAGGACACCGTTGTTCCTGTCCTTGCGGCCGATGCCCCAGTGCCGGCCCAGTTGCAGGCCGAACTCCTCGATGCTGTAGCCGCCCAGGCTCGGCACCGTGACCACCACCACCTGGTCGCTGGTGCTTTGTTCAAGCCGTTCGAGCATCTGCGTCAGGTAGACCTGCGCCGAAGGCGTCAGCAACTGGGCGGTGTCCACCACACGCCCGGTCAACGGGGGGAACAGGCTTGCAATCGGTGCCGCTGTCGCCGTGGCCGTGGCCGGTGCAGGCCCGACCTGGACAGAGGGCTGCGTCGCACGCAACGGCACCCCATCCATGGGTGTTGAACCTGAGGGTTGCGCCAGTACGGCGCCACTCACCAGCCCCAGCCACAGCAGCGCGCCTCGTAGCACGCGCTGCCCGAGGGCCATCAGAATTTCACTTGCGGCGCTTTGTCGGCGTCGGGGCTGGTGGCCTCGAAGGTTTCACGCACCGGCAGGTCGCTGTACATCAGGCTGTGCCACAGGCGGCCGGGGAAGGTGCGGATCTCGGTGTTGTACTTCTGCACCGCGAGGATGAAGTCGCGGCGGGCCACGGCGATGCGGTTCTCGGTGCCTTCCAGCTGAGATTGCAGGGCCAGGAAGTTCTGGTTGGCCTTCAGATCCGGATAACGCTCGGAGACCACCATCAGACGGCTCAGGGCACCACTCAACTGATCCTGGGCCTGCTGGAACTGCTTGAGTTTTTCCGGGTTGTCCAGGGTGCTGGCGTCCACCTGGATCGAAGTGGCCTTGGCCCGCGCCTCGATCACCGCGGTCAGGGTGGCTTCCTCGTGCTTGGCGTAGCCCTTGACGGTCTCCACCAGGTTGGGGATCAGGTCGGCGCGGCGCTGATACTGGTTCTGCACCTGGCCCCAGTCGGCCTTGACCTGCTCGTCCAGGGTCGGAATGTTGTTGATGCCGCAGCCGCTGAGCAGGCTGGCAAGCAACAACAGGGCAGCGACGGGCCAGCTCAAGCGCAGGCTTTGGGTGATGTTCATGGGTGGGGCTCCTTGCACAAACTGATGGAAAAGAATCTTTTGCCCGTTTTCACACATTCTGTGGGGCAAAATCTGCCTGCGCCACTGGAATGCATCGGGCTGATGGGCTAAAAGATGCCCAGCGCGAAAAAGAGTTCAGAAATAAGGCGGTGTGAAAACGTCGCGAGTGAAGGCAAGACAAAGCAAAAACAGGCGAGGACGCGAAGTGTAGGAGCCTACATGAGCATTCCGATCGGACTCGCGCACGAGCCTGTTTTTAACGCCGTATTGCCGAACGCAGTGGTTTTCACACGGCCTGAAGTGTGCTGGATTTATCTGAACAACAATAGTCGCTCCCTAAATTTTGGCTGTTCGACGCGTCACTCATGCGTCGGTCTTGAGCCCTTGAGAACACTATTCATGAATAAGCTGTGTTTGCTGGGCCTGCTGGTCAGCCTGGCCAGTCACCCTGTGTTGGCCGAATCTGCCCCGGTCCCCCTGGAAAACAAAGACGCCTTTATCAACGACCTGCTCAAGCGCATGACCCTGGAAGAGAAGATCGGCCAGTTGCGCCTGATCAGCATCGGCCCGGAAATGCCCCGCGAGCTGATCCGCAAGGAAATCGCCGCGGGCAATATCGGCGGCACTTTCAACTCCATCACCCGCCCGGAAAACCGGCCGATGCAGGACGCGGCCATGCGCAGCCGGCTGAAGATCCCGATGTTCTTCGCCTATGACGTGATCCACGGCCACCGGACCATCTTCCCCATCAGCCTGGCCCTGGCGTCCAGCTGGGATATGGACGCCATCGGTCGCTCCGGGCGCATCGCCGCCAAGGAGGCCAGCGCCGACAGCCTGGACATCACCTTCGCGCCGATGGTGGACATCTCCCGCGATCCTCGCTGGGGCCGTACCTCCGAAGGCTTCGGCGAAGACACCTACCTGGTCTCGCGCATCGCCAAGGTCATGGTCAATGCCTACCAGGGCCAGAGCCCGGCCCTGCCGGACAGCATCATGGCCAGCGTCAAGCACTTCGCCCTGTACGGCGCGGTGGAGGGCGGTCGCGACTACAACATCGTCGACATGAGCCCGGTGAAGATGTACCAGGACTACCTGCCGCCCTACCGCGCAGCCATTGACGCCGGTGCCGGCGGAGTGATGGTGGCCCTGAACTCCATCAACGGCGTGCCGGCCACCTCCAACACCTGGCTGATGAACGACCTGTTGCGCAAGGAATGGGGCTTCAAGGGCCTGGCGGTGAGCGACCACGGGGCGATCATCGAGCTGATCCGCCACGGCGTCGCCAAGGACGGTCGCGAGGCCGCCAAGCTGGCAATCAAGGCCGGCATCGACATGAGCATGAACGACTCGCTGTACGGCAAGGAACTGCCGGGGCTGCTCAAGTCCGGCGAGATCGAGCAGAAGGACATCGACAACGCGGTGCGTGAAGTGCTGGCGGCCAAGTACGACATGGGCCTGTTCAAGGACCCTTACGTGCGCATCGGCAAGGCCGAGGACGACCCGGCCGACACCAACGCCGAAAGCCGCCTGCACCGCAGCGACGCCCGGGACATCGCCCGCCGCAGCCTGGTGCTGCTGAAGAACCACAACGACACCTTGCCGCTGAAGAAAACCGCGAAGATCGCCCTGGTCGGCCCCCTGGCCAAGGCCCCCATCGACATGATGGGCAGCTGGGCCGCCGCTGGCGTACCGACACAGTCGGTGACGCTGTACGACGGCATGCGCAACGTCCTGGGTGACAAGGCCCAACTGGTGTACGCCCGGGGCTCGAACATCACCGCCGACAAGAAGGTGGTGGACTACCTGAACTTCCTCAACTTCGATGCCCCGGAAGTGGTGGACGACCCGCGTCCGGCGCAGCAGATGATCGACGAAGCGGTCAAGGCGGCCAAGCAGGCGGACGTGATCGTGGCCGCTGTGGGCGAGTCCCGTGGCATGTCCCACGAGTCTTCGAGCCGCACCGACCTGCACATCCCCGCCAGCCAGCGCGAGCTGATCAAGGCCCTCAAGGCCACCGGCAAGCCTCTGGTGCTGGTGCTGATGAATGGCCGGCCGCTGTCACTGCTGGAAGAAAACCAGCAAGCCGACGCCATCCTGGAAACCTGGTTCAGCGGCACCGAGGGCGGCAACGCCATTGCCGACGTGCTGTTCGGCGACTACAACCCGTCGGGCAAGCTGCCGATCACCTTCCCTCGCTCCGTGGGCCAGATTCCCACCTACTACAACCACCTGACCATTGGCCGGCCGTTCACGCCGGGCAAGCCGGGCAACTACACCTCGCAGTACTTCGACGACACCACCGGCCCGCTGTATCCGTTCGGCTATGGCTTGAGCTACACCAGCTTCAGCCTGTCGGACATGGCACTGTCCTCCACCACCCTGAACAAGAGCGGCAAGCTCGATGCCAGCGTGACCGTGAAGAACACCGGCAAGCGTGACGGCGAAACCGTGGTGCAGCTGTATATCCAGGACGTGGCCGGCTCGATGATCCGCCCGATCAAGGAATTGAAGAACTTCCAGAAAGTCATGCTCAAGGCCGGCGAAGAGAAGTCCATTCACTTCACCATCACCGAGGATGACCTGAAGTTCTACAACGCCCAGCTCAAGTACGCCGCAGAACCGGGCGACTTCAATGTACAGATCGGCCTGGATTCCCAGGACGTCAAGCAACAGAGCTTCGAACTGCTCTGATGCCTGTCAGCGGCCGGCGCAGGACCTGCGCCGGCCGCCTCCTTCTGCAATCCCAGCAATCCCCACAATCGCTGCAATATCTGTAGCCGCTGCCGAGCCTGCGAGGCTGCGCAAAGGTCCGCAGGACCTTGCTTGTCGATCTACCGCCAAACCTCCATCGGACTCACGACCGCCGCGACCGCTTCGCGCTCGTTCGCAGCCTCCGGCAGCGGCTACAGCCAGCCATGTCAGCCGTGACGGTCAGCCGCGCCGGTCCAGCAGGTTGACCACCAGGCGGTCGACCCAACCCCAGATCCGCTGCTTGACCCGCCGCCACAACGGCCGGTTGCGCCACTGCGCCAGGCTGATCTCTTCACTCTGGGCGAAGTCCGCCTCGAAGCTCGCCGCCACGGAGTGGGTCAGGGGCGGGTCCAGGGCCTCCAGGTTGGCTTCCAGGTTGAAACGCAGGTTCCAGTGGTCGAAATTGCACGACCCCACACTGACCCAGTCGTCCACCAGCACCATCTTCAAATGCAGGAAACGCGGCTGATACTCGAAAATCCGCACGCCGGCCTTGAGCAACCGCGGGTAGTAACGGTGCCCGGCATAGCGCACGGCCGGATGATCGGTGTGCGGCCCGGTCAGCAACAGGCGTACGTCGACGCCCCGGGCGGCGGCCTTGCGCAGTGAGCGCCGCACCGACCACGTCGGCAAGAAGTAAGGCGTGGCCAGCCAGATGCGCTGCTGGCCGCTGTGCAGGGCACGAATCAGTGAATGCAGGATGTCGCGATGCTGACGCGAGTCGGCATAAGCCACCCGGCCCATGCCCGCCCCCGAGTCAGGCACACGGGGCAGATGGGGCAGGCCGAAATCCACGTCGGGCCGCCAGGCGCCCTTGCGCAGGTTGGCGCTCCACTGGCGGTCGAACAGCCTTTGCCAGTCCAGCACCGCGGGCCCGGCGATCTCCACCATCACTTCATGCCAGTCGCAGCTGTTGTCCTCGGGCTGCCAGAACTCATCGGTAACCCCTGTACCGCCCACCACGGCCAGGGACTGGTCCACCAACAACAGTTTTCGATGGTCGCGATACAGATTGAGAAAGCCCTGGCGCCACTTCAGGCGGTTGTAGAAACGCAGCTCGACACCGGCCGTGGTCAAGCGCAGGCGCAAGGCCTGGGTAAAAGCCAGGCTGCCATAGTCATCGAACAGACAGCGCACCCGCACCCCGCGCTCGGCAGCCTGGACCAGGGACTGGACCAGAGCGTCGGCACAGGCGCCGGCTTCCACCAGATACAGCTCCAGCTCCACCTGCTGCCGGGCGCGGGCAATGGCCACCAGCATGCGCGGAAAGAACTGGGGACCGTCGATCAACAGCTCGAAGCGGTTGCCTTCACGCCAGGGGAACACCGCTCCGCGCATTTCAGCGCGCCGTGAAGATCAGTACCGCACCCACCGGTACCGAGAAACTGATGGCCGACAAGCCAGCCACTTTGCGCAGACTGTCGAGGCCCGGTGCCAGGTTGAAGTCTTCGGCATTGAGAACCAGCGGTTCCAAGGTCACCACCTGGAAACGCCGCTCATCAAGGCGAGTGGCCAGCAGCTCGGCGTTGTAGGTGTGTTCCTGGCCGTGCAGGGCCACGGTGACCGGCAACAGCAGCTCGATCTGCGCCCCGGGGGCCAGGTCGTTGATCGGCCGCAGGTTGATCTGCGTCGTGATCTGCGCTTCGGGAAACTGCTGGACCTGGAACAGCTCCTGACGCATGCGCTCATCGCGCAGGGGAATGCCGCTGCTGATCGAGTCCAGCTCGATCTGCAACCGGGCCTGGCCCTTGGCGTCGACCTTGCCGTGCAACACCAGGAAGCGCTGGACCTCGGAAATACTGGCGTTCTTGGTGGTCACGAAGGACACCCGGGAAGACTCGTTGTCCAGGTACCAGTTGGCCTGGGCCGGCAGGGCAAGTACCCCGAGCAGGCTGATAAGAAGGCGGATCGGCGTACGCATGCAAGCTCCCGTGAACAGAAGGCGCCACCTTAACCGGCTGCCAGGGGGCTGGCAAACACCGCGCTCAAGTGGGGCCCAGCCGTTGCAGACGGGGAATGGTTCAGGCAATGGACTTCTGCAATTGCTCGATGGTGTCGGCCAGCAATCCCAAGTGACGATTGCGCACCTGCTCGACACAGCTCAGGTCCATCGGCCAATGCAGAGCGATGCTGCCGATCACCCGGCCTTCGGCCTGCAACGGCAGGGCCACGGCACGAATCAGAAAAGGCAGTCGTACCGGATATTCCCAGTGGCCCTCGGTACGCTGACCGAAGCCCAGATGCTGGGACTGGGCGCAAGCTTGTTGCTGGTCTTCGGCCGGTACTCGCTCACGCTCGGCCAGACGCTCGACTTCATCACTGGCCAGGGCCCCCAGGCAGGCCTTGCCCATGGCCGAATGAAACAGGCTGGCATGCTGGCCGACAATCCGGCTGTTGTTCGGGTAGCGCTTGCGCAACACCGCAGGCACCGCACTTTCCAGGACCTCAAGGTGCTCACCGTCAAAACTCGACAGGTCGCTGACCAGTCCGGTGCGTGCACTCAACTCCAGCATCCAGGGCGCCGCCTGCTCCACCAGATGGCGCTTGAAGCGTTGCCGGCTGTCGCCGAACAGGCTGCGGGCGCTCAGGCGATAACGCCTGTCGCTCAGTCCACGGTAGATCCAGCCCTGCTCCTGCAGGGTCAGCAACATGCGCGACACCGTGGCCTTGGCTAGGCCCGTCAGGTAGTGCAGCTCCTCCAGGCCCAGGGCCTGGTGCTGACCCAGCAACTCGACGATGGCCAGGGCCCGTTCCACGGAACGCACGCTGCCGGTTTCTACCTTGCTGGCCATAGTCCGAACTCCCTGACTGAAGATGGGTAAAGGTTTTTCCCAGCAAGATGCGGGCCTCAGAACCCTATCAACAGCATTTGCCTGGTTACAGCAGGTTACCCGGAGGGCGTTGCCGCACCCAGTGCGTCAGTTGTTCGTGGGCATAGGCCAGTTGCAGCACGGCGTGGTCGGCCTGGGCCGGCCCGATGATCTGCAAGCCCATGGGCAGGCCCGCCAGATTGAACCCCACCGGAATGCTGATACTGGGCAGGCCGGCCAGGGTCGGACCGATCACCACCTCCATCCAGCGGTGATAGGTGTCCATTTCCTGCCCATCGATCTGCCTTGGCCAGGCCTGCCGTGCATCGAAAGGGAACACCTGGGCCGTGGGCAGCAGCAGAAAATCGTAACGTTCGAACAGCCGCAGCAAGGCGCGATACCAATCGCTGCGACTCTGGGAAGCGCGGTACACGTCCGCGGCACTGAGGCTGGCCGCGCCCTCCACTTCCCAACGCGCCTCGGGCTTGAGCCAGCGGCGCTGGTCCGGGTCGTTGTGCAACAGCCCCAGGGAACCCTGGATCAGCCAGTGCCGGTGCACCAGCCAGCAGTCCCACAACTGCGCCATGGAAAACTCCGGCTGGCAGCTTTCCACTTCACAGCCCAGATGGGTGAAATCGGCCAGGGCCTTTTCGCACAGGCTCAGGACGCCCTGCTCCATGGCCAGGTAGCCGTTGTAGTCACCCAGCCAGCCCAGGCGCAGGCCACGTACATCCCGTTGCAGAGGCGCCTGCAACAGCGCCGGATCGTCCTTGAGGGACAAGGGCACTCGCGGATCATATCCGGCCTGGGTGCTCAACAACCGCGCCACATCAGCCACCGTGCGCCCCATTGGCCCTTCGGTAGCCAGTTGCTGCACGAACAGCTCAGGGGTCGGGCCGAATGGCACCCGCCCCTGGGAGGGGCGCATGCCGAACACGTTGTTGAAGGCCGCCGGATTGCGCAGCGAGCCCATCATGTCGCTGCCATCGGCCACCGGCAGCATGCGCAAGGCCAGGGCCACCGCCGCCCCGCCGCTGCTGCCGCCCGCGCTCAGGCTGCTGTCATAAGCATTGCCGGTGGTGCCGAACAACTGGTTGTAGGTATGGGAGCCCAGGCCGAACTCCGGCACGTTGCTCTTGCCGACAATGATCGCGCCGCTGGCACGGACCCGGGCCACGCTGATGGCATCCACCTGGGGTACCTGATCGGCGAACAGCGGCGAGCCCATGCTGGTGGCCAGCCCTGCGGTGGCTGCCAGATCCTTGATCGCCTGGGGCATGCCATGCATCCAGCCCATGGACTGCCCCCGGTCCAGTTGCCGGTCACGCTCATCGGCCTGGGCCAGCAGATCCTGCGGATCGCACAGAGAGACCAGGGCATTGACGCCCGGGTTGTAACGCTCGATCTGCTGCAGATAAGCCTGCATCACCTCGCGACAGGACAGCTCGCGCGCATGGATCGCCCGGGATAGTGCCAAGGCATCCAACTCGACGATGGACTCGTTGGCCATTGCTTCGCTGTGCTTGATCAAGACTCGCCTCCCAGGGTCACGGCATCTTGTTTGTCGTCTCTGACTGCGTCATGCATGCAGTAGATACCCAGCAGGCTGAGGATCGAGGTCAGCAAGACATAGAAGGATGGCGCCACCGGCGTGGCCATGACCTTGCTCAGCCAGGTCACGATCAAGGGCGCAAAGCCACCGAACAACATCACCGTGACGTTATACGCCACCGACACCCCGGTGGAACGCACCTCGATGGGAAACTGCTCGGCCAGGGCCGTAGGACCGGGACCGAAAAAGCCGCCAATGGCACCGCACAGCAACATTTGCATCACCAGCAGGCGTTCAATGGACGGCGCCGCGGCGACCCACACATACAAGGGATAGACCATGACGAAAAACGCCAGGGTGAAGGCCATCAGCACTGGGCGCCGGCCGATGCGGTCCGACAGCGCCCCGGCAAAGGGAATCACCAGGGTCATCAGGGCCACGGCGAACATCTGCACCAGCAGCACCTGATCCAGGGGCAGGCCGAGGTTGGTGTGGGCGAAGGTCGGCATGTTCACCAGCACCACATAGAAAGACACAGTGCTGCCGCAGCACAGGCCCATGGAGACCAGGATCGCCCGGCGATGGGCCGACACCACCTGCCACAGCCCCGGCCCCTTGCCACCTGCCTGCTTGCGCGCCTCGATGAAGGCCTCCGGCTCCTCCATGTACTTGCGAATCCACAGTCCCACCGGACCGATCAGCAGGCCGATCACGAACGGCAGGCGCCAGCCCCAGAGATCCAGGGTCTGCGGCGAAAAGAGGTGGGTCACCGCCGCCGCCATTGCCGCTCCGCTGAACACCGCCAGGCACTGTCCTACCAACTGCCAGGAGCCATACAACCCCTTCTTGTCCACTGGGGCACTTTCCACCAGGTAGGCCGTGGCGCTGGCGTATTCCCCCCCGGTGGCAAAGCCCTGGAGCATCCGCGCCACCACGATCAGCAACGGCGCGCCCAGGCCAATGGCCGCGTAGTTGGGGGCAAAGACGATCATCGCAATGGCCACGGTCATCAGCTGGATGATCACCAGCATCGCCGCCTTGCGGCCTTTGCGGTCGGAATACATGCCCAGCAGCACGCCGCCCACCGGGCGCATGAAAAAACCCACGCCGAAGGTGGCCAGGGCCATCAGCAGCGAGGTGTACTCGTCTTCAGCCGGGAAAAACTGGCGGGCGATAAAGCTGGCGAGAAAGCCATAGACGATGAAGTCGTACCATTCCAGGGCGTTGCCAACCACGGCGGCAACCACTTGCCGGGTCTTGGAAACAGCAGGTATCGAGACGCTCATGGGAGGTTCCTTGATACTTTTGAGCCTTCTTGCGGGCTCGAAAAAGTGCCGGACGCATGGCACGCCCGGGCCGCACAGCACTACAGGAACAGGAGGGTTCAGACGGGCTTGAGCCAGCTCTCCGCCAGCGCGCTCCAATAGGCCGCACCGGTGAGCAGGATGTCGTCGTTGAAGTCGTAACCCGGGTTGTGCACCATCGGTTGCGCTATGCCATTGCCGATGAACAGGTAGCTGCCGGGGCAGCGCTGCAGCATCCAGCCGAAGTCTTCGCTGCCCATCAGCTTCGGCGTTTGGCCATTGACCGCCTCGGCCCCCACCAGCTCGACACCGACCCGCCGGGCAAACTCGGTTTCTTCAGGACTGTTGACCAGCACCGGATAAGCCGGGCGGTGGTCGATGCTGGCGCTGCAGCCAAAACTCTCGGCCTGGGTGCGGATGATCGACTTGACCCGCTCCAGCATCTGCTCGCGCACCGGTGCGTTGAGGGCCCTGAGGCTCAGGCGCAGTAACGCCTGCTGGGGAATCACGTTGGCCGCCTCACCCGCCTGCAAGGCCCCCACCGTCACCACCGCCGCTTCCTGCGCGTCGATATTGCGCGCCACCACCGTCTGCAAGGCCATGACCATGCTGGCCGCGGCCACCAAGGGGTCCACCGCCAGGTGGGGCATGGAGCCGTGACCGCCGACACCTTCGACAATCACCTCAAGCAGGTCCTGGGACGCCATCATCGGCCCCTCGCGAAAGCCCAGGTGACCGGCCGGCAGCCCAGGCATGTTGTGCAGGCCGAACAGTGCATCACAGGGGAAGCGTTCCAGCAGGCCATCGGCAAGCATCGCCTCGGCACCGCCCTGGCCCTCTTCCGCGGGCTGGAAGATCAGGTTCAGGGTGCCGTCGAACGCTCGGGTCGCCGCCAGGTAGCGCGCCGCCCCCAGCAGGATGGTGGTGTGGCCGTCATGCCCGCAGGCGTGCATGCAACCGCCATGGCGGCTGCTGTAGGGAACCCCGGTGTTCTCGATGATCGGCAAGGCGTCCATGTCCGCCCGCAGGCCCAGGGTGCGCGTGCCCGTGCCGTTGCGCAGAACACCCACGACCCCGGTTCGGCCGACGCCGGTGTGCACTTCATAACCCCACTCCTGCAGACAGCGAGCCACCAGCGCCGAAGTGCGTTGCTCTTCGAAACCCAGTTCCGGGTGGGCATGAATATCCTGGCGGATGGCCCGCAGATCGCTGGCAATGTCGTTGAGCCAGGCAAGGATGTGCTGGTGTCGGGTCATGGCGAATCTCCTCTGGGCCGGGTGGCTTCCCGTTCTTTTTTTCGGAGCGTTGCACGAGGCGCCGGAGCGTGCTCGAAGCTCGGCGTCAGATAACCGCGAGCCGGAGCACAGGACAATCAAATGTGGTTCCACTGGATGGAACACATAATCTGCAGCGCTGCCTGATCCAGGGATCAGGGGGCGAGGCGGCAGCCTTCCCGGGGACCTAGCCAGAGTGCGCTGTGGGTACGCCCCAGGGCGCTGGCGGTGACACGTCGGCTCTGCGGCTCATCGCTAAAGCCGCTGATGGGCAGGTACTGGCGCACATAGGCGCGGCAGTAGTCGGCAGGTTGTTGCATCACGTAACGGCAGGAGCAGTACTCCTTGGCGGTGTAGGCACCGAGGATATCCGGGAAGGCTTGCAGGGCCACCCGGTGCTGCAAGCTCCAGCCCAGCAGCAGGAGCAGCGCCACCAACACCAGGCCGAGCAGCGGATGACGGCGGAAAAAGGCCCGACGCTTCATGGCTGCCCCTGGCTGGAAAACGCCGCCACGACTCGCTTGAGCAACTCATTGTGCCGATAGCTGCCATCGCGATCGTCGCCGTAACGCACGATCACCAGGCGCTGCGCCGGCAGGACATACAGCGCCTGTCCCCAGTGCCCCAGGGCCGCATAGGTATCCGCTGGAGCATCGGGCCAGGGCTGAGGAGCACCGTCCACCGAGCGGTTGAGCCACCAGTGCCCGCCCGCCACCGCCTCATCCTGGTTGGCCCGATAGCCGGCAAAGGGCGTGCGGCTGAACTCGACCCAGGCCCTGGGCAGCAACTGCCGGTCACGCCAGCGCCCCTCGCGCAGCATCAACAGGCCGACACGGGCCAGATCGCGGGCCGTCAGGTAGAGGTAGGAAGACGCCACGAAGGTGCCGGCGGCGTCGCGTTCCCACACCGCCTGGGTGATGCCCAGCGGTTCGAACAGGGCACGCCAGGGATAGTCCGCGTACTGGTCTGCCCCGACCATCCCCCGCAGGCTGGCCGCCAGCAGGTTGCTATCGCCGCTGGAATAACGGAAGACCTGCCCCGGTGGGGTGGAGCGCACCTGCTGTGCAGCAAATGCCGCCATGTCCCGATGCCCGCGGGTATAGAGCATGGCCACCACTGAGGAATTGAGGGGGGCGTATTCGTAGTCTTCCTGCCAATCCAGACCCGAGGCCCAATGCAACAAATCCTCCAGGCTGATAGCCGGATGCGGCTGCAGCGCGGGGTAATATTTTGCCGCGGGGTCCTGGAGCTGGAAGCGGCCTTCACCGTAAGCAACGCCCAACACCACCGCCAACAGGCTTTTGCTGGCAGACCAGATGAGATGGGGCGTCTGTGGTCCGGTGGCGCCAGCGTAGCGTTCGTAAAGCACCTGGCCATCGCGGATCACCAGCAAGGCGTCAGTGCGAATGCCTTTGTGGGACTGGTCGTCCCTGGGCACAAAGGCATAGTCCTCCAGAGCCTTGAGCGCCGGGCCACTGACAGTCGGCCCCCGACTCCATTGCTGCGCCGGCCACTCCTCGGCCCAGGCCGGCAAGCAGAGGTACACCAGTAACGCCAGCAGAATCGGAGCCTTGGCCATGGATGACACTCGAACAACGTCAGTGGCCGAGCCTAGTCCAGGCTGATGACAGTTTCACTGCAAGTGCCCCCGTTTGTTGGAGCTGGCTGGCCAGCGCAGACGTAATCGAGCCTTGTGCGAGGCTCTCGGGCCCTTTCGCCGGCAAGCCGGTTCCTAGGCAAGGGGACGCCGTTGCTGAAACGAGGCCAGGGCTTTGGCCAGGCGTTGTTCCCGGGCGCTGGCCGCCAGGTCCAGCAGGGCCTGGTCACGGGACCATTGGTTGCGCCAATGCTCGGGGCCATTGGCGAATGCGGCGTCGATTTCAGGCCGCAATACCTGGAACTGCGTGAACAAACCAGCCAATAGAATGTGCCCGCCACTCAAGGAGGGATTCTGCCGACTGACTTCGGCACAACCTGCAAGCAACCCCAGTACCTGCAACTGCAAGGGCTGCGGCCAGCCGCTGTCCTGCCCCACGCCATACAGCCAGGCGAGCATGGCGCTCAGGACATAGATGTCCTCCAGGGTGCGGAAGGGTTTGACATAGGCGTCCCAGCCATCGCCGGCCAGCAGTTCGCAGGCGGCGTTTTCCAGCAACAGGCAGCCGTGGCTGATCTCCGGCATCAGGGCGATGGCGGGCAGAGTCTGGACCTTGACCCCAGGCTCCCCGGCATAGACCACGGTCAGGCGCAAGGTCGCCCGCTCACCCGGGGCCTCGCTGCGGGCCGCCACCAACAGCCAGTCGGCGGCATCGCCAGCGGTCACGAAATCCTTGCGCCCCTGCAGGCGCAGATCCTCCAGCCGGGTCTGCATGTCCGCCGGACGCAGGCTGCGGCGCTCAGTCGCGCACATAGCCCCCAGGCTTTGCGGCGCACTGGGCCACAACATGCGCAACGCCGCCTGGTAGCCCACCAGGAACGCCAGCCCCGGAGTCTCCATCAGACGGCCGCCGAGCACCGCCAGTTCGAAGGGTGTAACGCTGCCCAAATGGGCCAGCAAAGCCCCGTAGCCCTCGGCCAGATCGGGGTTGACGGGCAGTCGGTCACGGCTCTCGAGCAGGGCTTGCCAGGGCATTCGAAGATCCTCAGGGGCTGTCATATAAGCATCACCAAAGCTTCATGGCGATGACACCGGGGCTACATAGCCTGACTTTGCACAACAAAGTCGATTGGCTGCAACCCAAGGCGGGTCGGTAGCCCGCACGGAGATTCACGATGACTCAGATCGCCCGCATCAGCGACACCGGCACTGAACGCCGCCTGCAAGCCGAACGCCTGATCGGCGCCCAGGCCCTGCAAGAAGCCCAGGCCCTGCGTTTCAACGTCTTCAGCGGCGAGTTCAACGCCAAGCTCAAGGGCGCGGAATGGGGTCTGGACATGGATGACTATGATGTTCACTGCAGCCACATCGGTGTACGCGACTTGAACACCGGGCGTCTGGTGGCCACCACCCGCCTGCTGGACCATCAGGCCGCCAGCAGCCTGGGACGCTTCTACAGCGAGGAAGAGTTCAGCCTGCACGGCCTGGCGCACCTCAAGGGCCCCATCCTGGAAATCGGCCGCACCTGTGTCGACCCGGCCTATCGCAACGGCGGCACCATCGCCGTGCTCTGGGGCGAGCTGGCGGAAGTGCTCAACCAGGGCGGCTACAGCTACCTGATGGGGTGCGCCAGCATCCCCATGCAGGACGGCGGCATCCAGGCCCAGGCCATCATGCAACGGCTGCGCGAGCGCTACCTGAGTACCGAACACCTGCGGGCCGAGCCCAAGCACCCGCTGCCCAGCCTGGATATTCCTTCCAATGTCATCGCCGAGATGCCGCCACTGCTCAAGGCCTACATGCGCCTGGGGGCGAAGATCTGCGGCGAACCCTGCTGGGACCAGGACTTCCAGGTTGCCGACGTGTTCATCCTGCTCAAGCGCGACGAGTTGTGCCCGCGTTATGCACGGCACTTCAAGGCGGCGGTCTGATGCGCCGGCTGCGGGTCTACGGGCGCATCGCCCGGGTACTGCTGGTGGTCGCGCTGGGCCTGAGCATGGCCAGTATCTTCGGCTTGCTGGAACGTCTGGGGGTCGCCAACTCCATGGTTCGGCGCCAGCGCTGGTCGCGGTTCTTCATGGCTCGCCTGAGCAATGCCCTGCCGTTTCGGGTTACGGTGCACGGCGAGTTGCCTCGCCAGCCGATGCTCTGGGTCAGCAATCACGTGTCCTGGACCGATATTCCACTGCTGGGCATGTTGACGCCGCTGTCGTTCCTGTCCAAGGCCGAGGTGCGCACCTGGCCGGTGGCGGGCTGGCTGGCAGCCAAGGCCGGCAGCCTGTTCATCCGTCGAGGGGCCGGTGACAGCCAACTGATCCGCAAGCAGATGACCCGACACCTGCAGGAGCAGCACCCGCTGCTGCTGTTTCCTGAAGGCACCACCACCGACGGCCGTGCCCTGCGCACCTTCCACGGCCGCCTGCTGGCCAGCGCCATCGATGCCGAGGTGTCCCTGCAACCGGTGGCGATCCGTTATTTGCGCGATGGCCAGATCGATACCCTGGCTCCTTTCATTGGCGACGACGACCTGCTCTCGCACCTGATGCGGCTGTTTGCCAACGACCGGGGTCAGGTGGAGATTCATGTGCTCAAGCCGATTGCCTGCCAGGGCCAGGAACGTGCGGCGCTGGCCTTTCAGGCCCAGCAAGCCGTACAGAAAGCCCTGTTCGGTGAGGTCATACAGCCCGCCGAACCACGCCGCAACGGCGAACTGGTCGCGGCCTGAAACTCGCTGTAGGAACCGGCTTGCCGGCGAAAAGGCCTTCAAGCCTGGCGCCACTCATGAAGGCGCCTTCGCTGGCAAGCCAGCGCCTCCCGGTGGAGCGTTCGTCAGGGCAACTGGGTGTGCTGCGCGGCGAATGCCTGCAACTGCGGGTAGAAGGCTCGGAAATCTTCGCTCAAGGGCTGATACAGCCGCTCCAGCTCGATCATCGCTGCAGTCAGTTCCTCTGGCCGTGACAGGCGTCGGGCAATGCCCCGCAAGACCTGCTCCAACACCGCGAAATCCCGATAGGAACCCAGCCAGTCATCAGCAGCCATGTACGGCGCAATCTGCGCCAGACGCGCCGGCAGTTGCGGCTCGGCCGCCAGCACCCGGTACACCTCGGCGGTGAACAGCGGCAAGGGACGATCGGCGTAATGAGCCCAGTCACGGGCCAGGCAGTGGTCGAAGAACACGTCGATGACGATGCCGGCATAGCGCCGCCGGGTCAGGGAGAAACGCGACAGTGCCGCCGTCACCCGAGGATGGCTGTCGGTGTAGGTATCGATGCGCCGATGCAGCTGGATCGCCGCCTCGACCTCGGGGGCAAACTGCCCTTGCAGGCGGCCTTTGACGAAATCGCCATACAGGCTGCCGAGTAATTGACCCGGACGCTGGCCGCCAAGGTGTAGATGTGCGAGATAATTCATTCGCGCAGCTTAGCACCGCGCACAACATATCGTTATAACCCGATATACCGATAAGTGATGATTTAAGATCAAAATCATATTGGTATATCGCGAAATAACGATTTAAATTTCGCCTCATCGCGATACAACGTTTTATGGAAAACGAGCACCGCCATGTCCCTCGACCTCGACGAAATAATAAAAGCCCTGGCACATCCGGTTCGCAGGGAAATCCTGCACTGGCTGAAAGACCCGACAGTCGAATTTCCCGATCAGGCTCACAGCAATGAGCACGGCGTCTGTGCCGGACAGATCGATCAACGCTGCGGCCTGTCGCAGTCGACCGTGTCCGCCCACCTCGCCACGTTGCAACGCGCAGGCCTGATCAGCAGCCGGAAAGTCGGCCAATGGCATTTTTTCAAACGCAATGAGGAAGTCATCCAGCAGTTCCTCACGCAAATGAGCCAACAGCTCTGATCTGACAAGGACCCGACAATGCCCCTTTCACTCATCATCCTGGCCTTGAGTGCCTTCGCCATCGGCACCACCGAGTTCGTCATCATGGGGCTTTTGCCCGATGTGGCGGCGGACCTCGGGGTGTCGATTCCCGGTGCCGGCTGGCTGGTGACCGGCTACGCCCTGGGTGTGGCCATCGGCGCGCCGTTCATGGCCCTGGCCACCGCACGGCTGCCACGCAAGGCAGCACTGGTAGCACTGATGGGGATCTTCATTGTCGGCAACCTGCTGTGTGCACTGGCCAGTGATTACAACGTGCTGATGTTCGCCCGGGTAATCACGGCGCTGTGCCACGGTGCCTTCTTCGGCATCGGTTCAGTGGTGGCCGCCGGCCTGGTGCCCGCCAACAAGCGCGCCTCGGCCGTGGCCCTGATGTTCACCGGCCTGACCCTGGCCAACGTACTCGGCGTGCCCCTGGGTACTGCCCTGGGCCAGGCAGCCGGCTGGCGTTCGACCTTCTGGGCGGTGACGGTCATCGGTGTGGTGGCGCTGATCGGCCTGCTGCGTTTTTTGCCGGCCAAGCGCGATGAGGAAAAACTCGACATGGGTGCGGAACTGGCGGCCCTCAAGGGCGCGGGGATCTGGCTATCCCTGAGCATGACCGCACTGTTCGCCGCGTCGATGTTCACCCTCTTCACCTACGTTGCGCCGCTGCTCGGCGACGTCACCGGCGTCTCGCCCCGGGGCGTGACCTGGACCCTGCTGCTGATCGGCCTGGGCCTGACCCTGGGCAACATCATCGGCGGCAAGCTGGCGGACAAGCGCCTGGGCGCCACCCTGATCGGCGTGTTCGCGGCCATGGCCGTGGTCTCCACCGTACTGACCTGGACCAGCGTGGCGTTGATTCCCACCGAGATCACTCTGTTCCTCTGGGCCACCGCTTCGTTTGCTGCGGTGCCGGCCTTGCAGGTCAATGTGGTGACCTTCGGCAAAGCCGCACCCAACCTGGTTTCGACCCTGAACATCGGCGCTTTCAACATCGGCAACGCCCTGGGCGCCTGGGTCGGCGGCAGCGTCATCGCCCACGGTTTCGGCCTGACCAGCGTGCCCCTGGCGGCGGCGGTCCTGGCGATCCTGGCCCTGCTGGTGACGCTGATTACCTTTCGCCAGGGCGGCAACGCCGAACTGGCTGCTGCAACCCACTGATCCGTTCCTTTCCTATATAGAAGGCTGTATTCCATGACCACTCTCTTTGATCCGATCAAGATCGGCGACCTCGAGCTGTCCAACCGCATCATCATGGCCCCACTGACCCGCTGCCGCGCCGACGCCGGCCGCGTGCCCAATGCGCTGATGGCCGAGTACTACGTGCAGCGGGCCTCCGCTGGCCTGATCCTCAGCGAGGCCACCTCGGTGACCCCAATGGGGGTGGGCTACCCGGACACCCCCGGCATCTGGTCCAACGACCAGGTGCGTGGCTGGGCCAATGTAACCAAGGCCGTGCACGGCGCTGGCGGCAAGATCTTCCTGCAGCTGTGGCACGTGGGGCGGATTTCCCACCCGTCCTACCTGGACGGTGAAACGCCAGTGGCGCCAAGCGCCATCCAGCCCAAGGGCCATGTCAGCCTGGTGCGTCCACTGGCCGACTACCCAACCCCGCGAGCCCTGGAAACCGCTGAGATCGCCGACATCGTCGACGCTTACCGGGTCGGTGCGGAAAACGCCAAGGCCGCCGGTTTCGACGGTGTGGAAATCCACGGCGCCAACGGTTACCTGCTGGATCAGTTCCTGCAAAGCAGCACCAACCAGCGTACCGACCAGTACGGCGGTTCTCTGGAGAACCGTGCCCGCCTGCTGCTGGAAGTCACCGACGCCGCCATCGAGGTCTGGGGCGCTGGCCGAGTGGGCGTGCACCTGGCACCCCGTGCCGACTCCCATGACATGGGCGACGACAACCTGGCAGAGACGTTCACCTACGTAGCCCGCGAGTTGGGCAAACGCGGCATCGCCTTTATCTGCTCCCGCGAGAAAGAAGGCGCCGACAGCCTGGGCCCGCAGTTGAAAGCGGCTTTCGGTGGCCCCTACATCGCCAACGAGCGCTTCACCAAGGACAGCGCCAATGCCTGGCTGGCCGCCGGCAAGGCTGACGCCGTTGCGTTCGGTGTACCTTTCATCGCCAACCCGGACCTGCCGGCCCGCTTGAAGGCCGATGCGCCCTTGAATGAGGCGCATCCGGAAACCTTCTACGGCAAGGGCCCAGTGGGCTACATCGACTACCCGGCGCTGTAAGCCTGCCTCTGTAAATAGAAAGCCCCGACTCTCACGAGCCGGGGCTTTTCTTTGAGTGCCAGGATTAACGCTTGCGTTGAGTCCAGGCCACCGCCAGGCCGCTCAGGCAGATCACCGCAATCCCGATAAGGCCGTAGCGGTCCGGGGTATGGTCGAAGATCAGGTAGCCATACAGGCCAGCGAACAGTATCTGTCCATAGCTGAAAGGCGCCAGCATCGCCGGCGCGGCATGACGGAAGGCCTGGGTCAGCAGCATATGGCCAAGCATGCCGCAGGTGCCGAGGCCGATCATGAACAGGCCGTGAATAAAGCTTGGCGTGCTCCAGAAAAACGGCAACAACGCGCTAATGATCAGGCTGTTGAAGATCCCGGTCAGGAAGTTGCTGGTAGTCGGGCTGTCGATGCCGCTGAGCTTGCGGGTGAGCAACTGATAAAAGCCGAAGCACAGCGCCGACCCCAGGGGCAGCAGGATCGCCGGAGTGAAGAGAACGCCACCAGGGCGCACCACGATCAGCACCCCGACGAAGCCCGCGAGCACCGCCAGCCATTGCCCACGGCTGACCCGCTCGCCCAGGAACGGCACAGACAAGGCCGTGACCAGCAAGGGCGCAAGAAAGTTGACCGCGGTAGCTTCCGCCAGGGGGATATAGCGCAGGCCAGTGGTGAACAGCAGGCTGGTGCCGATCAGGCACAAGGCCCGGAGCAGTTGCAGGCCGGGACGCTTGGTTCGTACCACCGCGGAAAAACCGCTGCGAGGCACGAACACCACCAGCATCAGCAAGGTATGAACCACGTAACGAGCCCAGACCACCATGACGATGGGGTAAAAGGCCGAGAGATATTTGGACAGCGTGTCGTGACTGGCGAAGAGCAGAACCGCCAGACAAATCAGGGCGATCCCCTTGATTGGCTGTTCTGCGCCTTTGAACGGTGAAGGGTTCACACTCATTCACACACCCGCAACAAAATCACTACAAAATACGTAGCTCGCTATCTATCAAGATGCAGCCAGCCCGTATATAAAAGCACCCCATCGCGATCCGGCGAGCGCGGTAATGAATCTCCCTCGCCGTAAATCTTGACATAACTGGACTCAATTACGCATTTTGTCTTAATGACGCAGGTTCGGGCTCAAGCGCAGCATGTCCAGCCCGATGTCGATCCAGCGCTCTGCCTCGGTGTGCAGAGCGAAGCTGTCAGGGGCCAGCAGCCATTGATAAAGGATGCCATCGATAAAGGCCCGCATGCTGATAGCCGCTCGCATAGTGTCGAGATTTTCGGGCAATTGCCCACGATTCACTGCATTGGTCAGCGCCAACTCGATACGCAGGTTGCAGTCCAGGCTGGCGGCACGACGCTGGCGACGCAGGTCGCACATTTCATCGGTGAATTCGCACTTATGAAACAGAATTTCATTAATGCGTCGGGTTTTCGGGTCCAGGGCAACTTGATGAAACAAATGAATGAGCAACTTGCGCATCCAGCCCAACGGATCCATTTCATCTACATTTTCACTGGCGGCAGCCATCTCATCCAAGGGTTCACGCAGGCTGTCGAGCATGGCCTGCACCAGATCGGCCTTATTGCTGAAGTGCCAATAGATGGCACCCCGAGTCACCCCTGCCAGCGCCGCGATATCGGCCAGGGTGGTACGCGCCACGCCACGCTCGTAAAAGGCCTTTTCGGCGGCCTCGAGTATCTGGCTGCGAGTTTCTTGAGCTTCCTCTTTGGTACGACGGACCATGGCAGTAAAACCTCGATCAGGATCTTTCAGCGATGCGTGAAGACCTTCTGAATAAATATGGAACGGCATCTCGAGTGCCGTTTGCCCAACCTACAATTCAACACCTACAGGGGCTTTTGTAACCGGATGGGTACGCCGCCAGGGTATTTACAAACAACCATGAACGTAAGTATATTCCTTAGCAAGCTACTAATCCACTCAGCCAACTCTTTTTACCCTTCCACTTTTCTTGTGCGCATCTTGCGTGCCTGACCCGAGGATCTTCATGCAACTCAAGCCAGCTGTTACCGCTCTGGTCACTGCCGTCGCCCTGGCATCGCTGCTCAGCGGATGTAAAAAGGAAGAGGCGGCGCCAGCCCCTCAAGCCCCTCAGGTCGGCGTCGTTACCCTGCAACCACAAGCCTTTACCTTGACTTCCGAACTCCCGGGCCGGACCACCGCTTTCCGCATCGCCGAAGTTCGCCCACAGGTAAACGGGATCATTCTCAAGCGCCTGTTCAAAGAAGGCGGAGATGTTAAGGAAGGTCAGCAGCTTTATCAGATCGACCCATCGGTCTATGAGGCAACGCTGAAGAGCGCCGAGGCCAATCTGCAATCGACCAAGTCGATTGCAGATCGCTACAAGCAATTGGTCGATGAGCAGGCCGTGAGCCGCCAGGAATACGACACCGCCGTGGCCAACCGTCTGCAATCGGAAGCCTCCCTGCAAAGTGCCCAGATCAACCTGCGCTTCACCAAAGTGCTGTCGCCCTTGACCGGCCGCATTGGCCGCTCCTCGGTAACCGAAGGCGCCTTGGTCAGCAACGGCCAGGCCAATGCCATGGCAGTGATCCAGCAGTTGGACCCGATCTACGTCGACGTCACCCAGTCCTCGGTTGAGCTGCTGGAACTGCGCCGCGAGCTGGAAAGCGGTCGCCTGCAGAAAGTGGGCGACAACGCCGCCAAGGTCAAACTGACTCTGGAAGACGGCAGCCAGTACAAGCTCGACGGCAAGCTGGAGTTCTCCGAAGTCTCGGTGGATGAAACCACCGGTTCGGTGACCCTGCGCGCCGTGTTCCCCAACCCCCAGCACACCCTGTTGCCGGGCATGTTCGTCCACGCCCAGCTGCAAGCTGGGGTCAACAGTGCAGCGATCCTGGCCCCACAACAAGGCGTGACCCGCGACCTGAAAGGCACCCCGACCGCCCTGGTGGTTGGCCCGGACAACAAGGTCGAGCTGCGCCAGCTCAAGGCCAGCCGCACCGTCGGTAGCCAGTGGCTGGTGGAAGATGGCCTGAAAGCTGGTGATCGGCTGATCACCGAAGGCCTGCAATTCGTCAAGCCGGGCATTGAAGTAAAGGCCAGCGAAGCGACCAATGTAGCAACCAAGAACCCGGCCCCTGCACAGGCAACTGACAAAGCTGCAGGCGGCAAAGGGGAGTAAACCATGTCGAAATTTTTTATCGACCGTCCGATTTTCGCCTGGGTAATTGCCCTGGTGATCATGTTGGTCGGGGCTCTATCGATCCTCAAATTGCCGATCAACCAGTACCCGAGCATCGCCCCTCCGGCGATTGCGATCTCCGTGACCTACCCAGGCGCTTCTGCACAGACCGTGCAGGACACCGTGGTCCAGGTGATCGAGCAGCAGCTCAACGGTATCGACAACCTGCGTTACGTGTCCTCGGAAAGTAACTCCGACGGCAGCATGACCATCACCGCCACCTTCGAGCAGGGCACCAACTCGGACACCGCGCAGGTCCAGGTACAGAACAAGCTCAACCTGGCCACCCCGCTGCTGCCGCAAGAAGTGCAGCAACAGGGTATCCGCGTAACCAAGGCAGTGAAGAACTTCCTGCTGGTGATCGGCGTGGTTTCCGAGGACGGCAGCATGTCCAAGGACGACCTGTCGAACTACATCGTGTCGAACATGCAGGACCCGATCTCGCGGACCGCGGGTGTGGGTGACTTCCAGGTGTTCGGTGCCCAGTACGCCATGCGGATCTGGCTCGACCCGGCCAAGCTGAACAACTTCAACCTGACCCCGGTGGACGTGAAGACCGCGGTTGCCGCGCAGAACGTCCAGGTGTCCTCCGGCCAGCTCGGTGGCCTGCCCGCCCTGCCCGGCCAGCAGCTGAACGCCACCATCATCGGCAAGACTCGCCTGCAGACGGCCGAGCAGTTCAAGGCAATCCTGCTCAAGGTCAACAAGGACGGTTCGCAAGTACGCCTGGGTGATGTTGCCGATGTAGCGCTGGGCGGCGAAAACTACGCCATCAGCGCCCAGTTCAACGGCAAGCCGGCTTCCGGTCTGGCGGTGAAACTGGCCAACGGCGCCAACGCCCTGGACACCGCCAAGGCGCTGCGCAAGACCATCAGCGACCTGGAACCCTTCTTCCCGCAAGGCATGAAGGTGGTGTTCCCGTACGACACCACGCCAGTGGTGACCGAATCCATCAAGGGTGTGGTTGAAACCCTGGTGGAAGCGATTGTCCTGGTGTTCCTGGTGATGTTCCTGTTCCTGCAGAACTTCCGCGCCACGGTGATCACCACCATGACGGTGCCGGTGGTCCTGCTGGGGACCTTCGGCATCCTCGCGGCGGCCGGCTTCAGCATCAACACCCTGACCATGTTCGGCATGGTACTGGCCATCGGCTTGCTGGTGGACGACGCCATCGTCGTGGTGGAAAACGTCGAGCGGGTGATGCACGAGGAAGGTCTGTCACCCAAGGAAGCGACGAAGAAATCCATGGGCCAGATCCAGGGCGCCCTGGTGGGTATCGCCCTGGTGCTGTCTGCGGTACTGCTGCCGATGGCGTTCTTCAGCGGCTCCACGGGCGTGATCTACAAACAGTTCTCGATCACCGTGGTGTCGGCCATGGCCCTGTCGGTGCTGGTGGCCCTGATCTTCACCCCGGCCCTGTGCGCCACCATGCTCAAGCCTGTGGTTGCGGGGCAGAATCACGAGAAGCGCGGCTTCTTCGGCTGGTTCAACCGCACCTTCGATCGCAGCGTGAAAAGCTACGAGCGCGGCGTCGGCAACATGCTGCGCCACAAGGTCCCGTACCTGCTGGCCTACGTATTGATCGTCCTGGGCATGATCTGGCTGTTCACCCGCATCCCGACCGCGTTCCTGCCGGAAGAAGACCAGGGCGTTCTGTTCGCCCAGGTACAGACCCCAGCCGGCTCCAGTGCCGAACGGACCCAAGTGGTGGTGGACGAGATGCGCGCCTACCTGCTGGACAAGGAAAAGGACACCGTGGCTTCGGTGTTCACCGTGAACGGCTTCAACTTCGCCGGTCGCGGCCAGAGCTCGGGCATGGCCTTCATCATGCTCAAGCCCTGGGGCGAGCGCTCCGCAGAAAACAGCGTGTTCAACCTGGCGGCCCGCGCCCAGCAGCACTTCTTCAGCTTCCGTGACGCGATGGTGTTCGCCTTCGCCCCTCCGGCGGTACTGGAGTTGGGTAACGCCACCGGTTTCGACGTGTTCCTCCAGGACCGCGCCGGTATCGGCCACGAGAAACTCATGGCGGCACGCAACCAGTTCCTCGGCATGGCCGCCCAGAGCAAGGTGCTGTCCCAGGTGCGTCCGAACGGCCTGAACGATGAACCGCAGTACCAGTTGACCATCGATGACGAGCGCGCCAGTGCCTTGGGCGTGACCCTCACCGATATCAACAACACCCTGTCGATTGCCCTGGGCAGTAGCTACGTCAACGACTTCATCGACCGCGGTCGGGTGAAGAAGGTCTACATCCAGGGTCAGGCCGGTGCTCGCATGAGCCCTGAAGACCTGAAGAAGTGGTACGTACGCAACAGCGCCGGGACCATGGTGCCGTTCTCCGCCTTCGCCAAGGGCGAGTGGATCTACGGTTCGCCGAAACTGGCCCGTTACAACGGCGTGGAAGCCATGGAAGTCCTCGGTGCTCCAGCCCCTGGCTACAGTACCGGTGAGGCCATGGCCGAAGTCGAAGCCATTGCCGCCAAGCTGCCACCGGGTGTGGGCATCTCCTGGACCGGCCTGTCCTATGAGGAACGCCTGTCGGGTTCCCAGGCTCCAGCGCTGTACGCCTTGTCCCTGCTGATGGTGTTCCTGTGTCTGGCAGCCCTGTATGAAAGCTGGTCGATTCCGATCGCGGTCATGCTGGTGGTGCCTCTGGGGATCATCGGTGCACTGATGGCCACCAGCCTGCGGGGTCTGTCCAACGACGTGTACTTCCAGGTGGGGCTGTTGGTGACCATCGGCCTGGCGGCGAAAAACGCCATTCTGATCGTCGAGTTCGCCAAGGAACTGCACGAGCAGGGCCGCTCCCTGGTGGACGCGGCGGTGGAAGCCTGCCGTATGCGTCTGCGGCCGATCATCATGACCTCCCTGGCCTTCGTCCTCGGGGTTGTGCCACTGGCCATCTCCACCGGCGCCGGCTCGGGCAGCCAGCATGCGATCGGTACCGGGGTGATTGGCGGTATGCTCACCGCGACGATCCTGGCGATCTTCTGGGTGCCATTGTTCTTCGTCACCGTGTCGTCCATGGGCCGCAGGAAAGCGGACCAATCAGAAACTACTGCAACTGCTAATGAGGCTGGCCAATGAGCAAGTCGCTACTCTCCCTGGCAATCACCGCCATCGCGCTAAGTGGTTGCTCGCTGATACCGGATTATCAGCGACCGCAAGCGCCGGTGGCGGCGCAATTCCCCCAAGGCCCTGCCTACTCGCCCAAGGAGGCCGCCAACGTGGCGGCCGCCGAACAGGGCTGGCGGCAGTTCTTCCATGACCCGGCGTTGCAGCAGCTGATCCAGACTGCACTGGAAAACAACCGCGACCTCAAAGTCGCGGCGCTGAACATCGATGCCTATGCCGCGCAGTACCAGATCCAGCGGGCTGACCTGTTCCCTGCGGTTTCGGCCAACGGCAGCGGTAGCCGCCAGCGTACTCCAGCACGCATGTCGCAGACCGGCGAAGCCGGGATCACCAGCCAGTACTCGGCCACCGTGGGCGTCAGCGCCTATGAGCTGGACCTGTTCGGCCGGGTTCGCAGCCTGAGCGAACAAGCCCTGCAGACCTACTTCTCCAGCGAAGAGGCCCGGCGCAGCACCCAGATCAGCCTGGTGGCCAGCGTGGCCAATGCCTACATGACCTGGCAGGCCGACAAGGAACTGCTGAAACTGACCCAGGACACCCTCGGTGCCTACGAGGAAAGCTACCGGCTGACCTCCCGCAGCAACGAAGTGGGCGTGGCCTCGGCACTGGACCTGAGTCAGGCGCGAACCTCGGTGGAAAACGCCCGGGTGCAACTGGCCCGTTACACCCGCCAGGTGGCCCAGGATGAAAACAGCCTGACGCTGCTGCTGGGCACGGCGATTCCGAGCAATCTGCCGGCGGCCCAGCCGCTGTCGGCCAATCTGTTGAGCGAGCTGCCGGCCGGCCTGCCGTCGGAACTGCTGCAACGGCGTCCGGACATCCTCGAAGCCGAGTACAAGCTCAAAGCAGCCAACGCCAATATCGGCGCGGCGCGGGCGGCGTTCTTCCCGAGCATCAGCCTGACGGCCAACGCCGGCACCTTGAGCCCGGACCTTTCCGGGCTGTTCAAGGGTGGTTCGGGAACCTGGCTGTTCCAGCCGCAGATCAATCTGCCAATCTTCAACGCCGGCAGCCTGCGGGCCAGCCTGGACTACTCGAAGATCCAGAAAGACATCACCGTGGCCCAGTACGAAAAATCCATCCAGACCGCCTTCCAGGAAGTCTCCGATGGCTTGGCCGCACGCCAGACCTACAACCAGCAGTTGCAGGCCCAGCGTGACTTCGTCAACGCCAACCAGGACTACTACCGCCTGGCCGAGCGTCGCTATCGCATCGGGGTCGACAGCAACCTGACCTTCCTCGACGCCCAGCGCTCGCTGTTCAGTGCCCAGCAGGCCTTGATCACCGATCGCCTGTCGCAGCTGACCAGCGAGGTCAACCTGTACAAGGCCCTCGGCGGCGGCTGGAGCGAACAGACCGCGAAGAACGAGCCACTGGCTGAAAAGGCCCCGGCGCTGCACCTGTTCTGAAGCACAGTCTGTGCGTATGAAAAACCCACCTGACGGTGGGTTTTTTTATGCCTCGCGCGCCCTCCCCTCAGCCGCCGGCACCATTGAGCAGGAACACCGGCTCGCGCAGGTAATCCAGGCCCAGTCGGGTTTCGAAGGTCTCGTCGCGCAAGGCTGCCGTGGTGCAGCTCTTGAGCCCCAGCGCCGTGGCCACCAAGGCGAAGCTCTGGCTCAGGTGGCCGCAGTCCATCAAGGCCACGCGCAAGGCCCGGCTGCCCGGGTATTTCCAGGCCAGGCGCTCAAGCCGCGCGGTGGACAGAAACACCACGGCGGCCTTGCTGATCCAGTCCTGCTCGCCACAGGCTGCGCCAATCCACTCCCCGGGGTCCTCTCGCGACAGCAGTTCAAGCCCGTGCCGACGCACCGAATAGTGGTACAACCCTGCCTCGAAGCCCTGCACATTGAGCAAGATCGGATAGACCTCGATGGCATGCAGAGAGCCGCCGGACGCCGAGGTTTTCTTCAGGAAGAAGTCGCCCATGGGGTTGCGGCGCATCTGGGTAGCGCCCCAGGTGTAATACAGCAGCAGGGACAACTGCCGGGCGCTCAAGGGCGAACCGTCGAAGGTCCGGCAAGTCTCGCGATCGCTCAAGGTATCCATCAGGCCCTGCTGACCCAACGCCGGTGCAGATGCCAACAGAGGATTGTCCAGGGCAAGGAACGGGTGAGAAAAGTAGTCCTTGAACGCCGATGGCTGACGCTGCTGCAACGCCTTGCCAGCCAGCTGTTCTTCCATCTGCGCCACACTGATGTAGGGCGTAGCGGTTTGAGTGCGAGTCCCCAGGTAGAAATCCAGGGCGTCCTGCCAATGGGCCCAGATATCGCCGGCGTCCTCGGGCTCGGCAAGGCCCTGGGACTGCCCGGGCTGCAACAGGCCCAACTCAATCAGCTCCTGGAGCACCGCCAGGCTCTCGCCCTGCAACGCGCCGGGTAGCAAGAGTGCGCTGTCCAGGGTCCGCGGGCAGAGAAAATGCCGTACCAGCGGCAAAAACTCCGTCGACAACTCCAGGTCCAGGCCGCGCCGACGATCGCGCAGGGAAAAGGCCTGATGGGCGAAACCGAGCCAGGTCCCCGGCCGCAGTTCGAACAAGCTCTGGCCATCCACCGCGCCAACCGTCGGGGCCGGCACACTGGCAACAGGCGCGGCCTGCCAGAACAGAGGTTCGGGCCGCAGGGCCTTGATCTCCTTGATCAGCGCCGACAACTGCGGGTCCTCGGCTCGATCGGCAATGTCCCACTCGATGGTGACCGCCTTGAGCGGCGCACACTGCAAGAGTTGGCGCAATATGTCCCAGTCCCGGCGCGGATCGCCGATATGCACCTCAATCAGACGTTGCAGCGGCAATGAGCGCAGGTAATCGCGCAAGTCGTAGCCCAGGGCCCTGGCCGTGCTGATGGCGCTGTCCAGGTCCAGAAGAAAGCCACTGTCACTGCGCTCGACCACACTGCAAATGAACCCGCCTTCGGAGAGTTCCTGGCCAATGTCCATGGAAAACAGCCGGGGGGCGTTCTCCAGCACCAGGGGGGTCCGGGTGAAGGCCTGCAGCTCGATGGCATTGGCCACCACCGTATCGGCCACTTCACGGGCCAGGCTCGGCAGAATGAAATGCTGGGTATCACCCCCCTGAAACCGTGACCAGGAAATATGCTCCGCCAGCCAGGGGGATGAGGTTCGGTCGCACAGACGACGGGTCATGCGCAAAAACTCCCGATCCATCTCAATACCGACGCTACCCAGGGACAGGCTGGAAGAATGCAGCAGCACCGGCACCCGTCCGCCCAGCTCATTCAGCTGCGGCTGCAGAATGCAGTGGGTGGGCTGGAATTCCAGGTAATCGAAGTACGGCAGCCCTTCATCCAGAATCCGCTCGATGGTGGGATCGAGCCCTGCTGAGCCGGCCCCGGCGCCATGTGGCAAATGATATTCCAGCCCCACCCCGGCTTCGGGGAAACGCGAAGAATCGAAGTTTTGCATGTCCGCCTCCCTGGCTCAGGCCGTCAGGTGCAGGGGCGCGGCAACGGTGCTGGCACCTTCGCCTCGACTCAGCAACCCGGCATGACGACGCTCCAGCCGATGCACTTCCTGCATCAGGTTACCCAGCAGTTCCCGCCCTTGCGCGGTGAAGCCCGGTGCGGTTTCAAAATCCGCCAGCGCCTTGCTCAAGCCCCGCAGGATAAACAACATGCGCTGCTCGGCCCGGCGCATTTCCTCTGCCGGACGGGCCTGGACCCGCTCCAGGTACTTGACCAGGGCGATGTAGACGTAGAAGGCATGGAAGTAGCCATACAAGTCACGCTGCTGCCCCGACCAGGGCAAGGAATACAGGGCTTCTTTGGAGGCGTGGGGCTCCACCACCGCAGCGACTTCAACGATGTTGTACAGCAGCTGATGGGTCGCTTCATGCACCAGCGACTCTTCCATATCGAGTATCGAGTTGTCCCGGCTCGACAGCAGGATCACCCCGGTATAACGGGACGCCGAGCAACTGCGAAAACTGCCGTCGGGCAAATAGCACACGGCCTTGACCAGCACTTGCCACTGTTCATGACAGGCCGGCCAGGTGTGCTTGATCCGCAGCAGGGCAAGCTGCATGACGTCCTTGAAAAAGGCTTTGGAATAACCCGCCCGCTCCAGCTGACGCCGGGTTTGCTCATCTGGCGGATAGTCATAACTGGGCGGCGTGACCTGGGTGATCAACGGGTCGACATCGAATCGATAAACCGGCGGGTATTGCTCATCGACCTGTGCATCCTGCGAAGCTTCGATCCGTTGCAGAACTTGCGCAAACTCCAGCAGCCTGGCTTTAACTTCAGCATCATCCAGCGTCTTTCCGGTCAACAGATAGTTAACATCACGAAACGTCAGAATGCTCCAGATCTGAAACACTGGATGGGCGATAAGTTTGGCGCGAGCACTGGGCGGAGACAGAATAATATCCAGCGCCTGTTTAAAAAAAAGATTCAACGCAGAGTCGGCGACAAACAACTTTGACAGCTCGGCATATAACGCGACAAACATCGTATAACGATTCTTTTCGACTTGCTCCTGTAACTTTAAAAAACGTTCCGGCTCGCTGTCCGGGAGAAAAGTAGTGCCCTGAAATAGCTCATCAATGGAAAGTTCTGGTTGCTGACTGTTAACGCTGTCCATGGTTCAACCTTCCCTTAAGGTCACGGCAAGGGCTTGCTCATCGTCAGGCTGGCGACTTCATAGCCCAGCAGTTCATAAAGACGACGCGCCCCTAGGTTGTGCCCGAAGACATGCAAACGCATCTCGTCACACCCCCACTCACGCGCCGCCGACTCACCGGCCAGCAGCGTCTGCCTGGCGTAACCCCGGCGACGTTCGATCGGTTCGATATAAAGATCGAGGATGAAGGCAATCCGTCGAGAACCCACCTGGCGCTCGGCGATCCACAACTCGCCCACCGCCCGCCCCGCACACAGCGCCCGCCACAAGTGATTGTGCGTACTCAGACGCCCCTGCGGCAGCAACTGGCGGAACACCTCTGCCGCCTGGAGCGACGCCTGCTCCGGCAACCACTCACCGGCCGCCACCATGCCGGCGGCGTATTCATCCAGGGCTCGCTGGGCGAAACGACTGAAGTCGGCTTCCTGCATCGACACCAGGGTGATGGACACGGACAGGCACTCCACGATGACCTTGAATCCCGGTTCCGGTGTGCCGCACTGATGAAAACTTGAGCGCGGCACACCGGACTGCACACGCCTGGCTCAGTCCATGCGCGCCTGTTGCTGTTGAGTGTCAAAGATTGCCGCGACACCAATTTTGTCGCGAATCGCCGAACCGGCGCTGGTCAGTTTTGCCGTATCGATACTTTTTACTGCACCCACTTCGGTAACACTCAGGTGCACACCGATACCTTTGGCCGCTGCTTCTGGGTCCTTTTGCAACTGTGCGGCGAACTCCTTATCCAGAAGTGCGCGACCGACTACCGACGCCAAGCGTTCCTGATTGACTCTCGTACTCATGGTATTTCTCCTTGTATATTCACAACACGATAAAAAGCCCTCTCCCGACGAAACTTTAAACTTATCCTTGTCCGCCTTGAGGAACTTCAATATAGCAAGGCAAACCTGCTTTTCCAGCGAACACAAACCTTTCACTTAAACCTTTTTACGATAATCAATAACACCGAATATCAAGTTTAACTGGCGATTAGCCCTATATCCTTTTATATAAGAACAACATCCAACAACAAGGATTTACTACTAAAGCAATAAGTCCTTTTTATTAACTAGTTGATACCGCCCGCAGCGTCATGGAAATAGCGCAACTTCCAGCATTGATCGATTAGCGAGGACAACCTCAGGATTCATCAGGGATATATCCCCTGGCAGCCCACCACACCCGGCCCGATAACTGTTCGTTAATCGCCCAGAACCCGCATTCGCCAATTGATCGGCCCTGATCCGCGACGCACCATTCCCGGCACCCGAACACACCAATAACAACAGGTTCGATGCCATGCCCTCACGTCCTGCCCGCTCCGGCTGATCCTGCAAGCACCTCCTCCCACACCTTGAAAGCTGTCCGCATGGGCTTTTTGCGGCAGTGGATAGTTGCACCCCTAACAATTAGAGAGACCGACGAATGAAGCCAATCACCCCGCCGCAATACCTTCTGCCCAGCCTTCTGGCCCTGGCGCTGACCAGCGCCGCCCTGCCGGTCATGGCCGCAGAGTCGGGCTTTCTCGAAGATGCCCAGGCCAACCTGAACCTGCGCAACTTCTACATCAACCGCAACTTCACCAACCCGAGCAAGGTCCAGGGCAAGGCTGAAGAGTGGACCCAGAGCTTCATCCTCGACGCCAAGTCAGGATTCACCCAGGGCACGGTAGGCTTCGGCATGGATGTATTGGGCCTGTACTCGCTGAAGCTCGACGGTGGCAAGGGCACCGGTGGCACCCAGCTGCTGCCCCTGGACCACGACGGGCGCCCGGCGGACAACTTCGGGCGCCTGGGAGTGGCCTTCAAGGCCCGGCTGTCGCAGACCGAGGTCAAGGTTGGCGAATGGATGCCAGTGCTGCCAATCCTGCGTTCGGATGACGGTCGCTCGCTGCCGCAGACCTTCCGCGGCGGCCAGATCACCTCGAAGGAAATCGCCGGCCTGACCCTCTATGGCGGTCAGTTCCGTGGCAACAGCCCCCGCGACGACAGCAGCATGAGCGACATGACAATGTTCGGCAAAGCGGCCTTTACCTCGGATCGCTTCAACTTCCAGGGGGCCGAATACGCCTTCAATGACAAGCGCACCCAGATCGGCCTGTGGAATGCCGAGCTCAAGGACATCTACAGCCAGCAGTTCGTCAACCTGATCCACACCCAGCCGCTGGGCGACTGGACCCTGGGGGCCAACCTGGGCTTCTTCTACGGCAAGGAAGACGGCAGCGCCCGGGCCGGCGATCTGGAAAACCGCACCTGGTCCGGCCTGTTCTCGGCCAAATACGGCGGCAACACCTTCTACGTCGGCCTGCAGAAACTCACTGGCGACAGCGGCTGGATGCGGGTCAATGGCACCAGCGGCGGGACCCTGGCCAACGACAGCTACAACGCCAGCTACGACAACGCCAAGGAAAAATCCTGGCAACTGCGCCATGACTACAACTTCGCCGCCCTGGGCGTGCCTGGTTTGACCCTGATGAACCGCTACATCAGCGGCAGCAACGTACACACCGCTACGGTCAGCGATGGCAAGGAATGGGGCCGGGAAAGTGAGCTTGGGTACACGGTGCAGAGCGGCACCTTGAAGAACCTCAACCTGAAATGGCGCAACTCCACCATGCGCCGTGATTTCAGCAACAACGAGTTCGACGAGAACCGCCTGATCGTCAGCTATCCGCTGAGCCTGCTGTAACCGCGCAACGCCCAATAAAAAGGCCAGCCCGGTGATCGGGCTGGCCTTTTTGTTGGGCCATGGAACGGGTTACACACGCGATTCGGTGCCCAACTCGTCCCAAACCGATTCGGCCAGGTGGAAGGTGGCATTGGCTGCCGGGATGCCGCAGTAGATCGCGCTCTGCATGATCACTTCCTTGATCTCGGCTCGGCTCACACCGTTGTTGGCCGCTGCCCGCAGGTGCAGCTTGAGTTCTTCGTTGCGGTTCATGCCGATCAGCATGGCGATGGTGATCAGGCTGCGGGTATGCCGCGGCAGGCCCGGACGGGTCCAGATATCACCCCAGGCATGGCGGGTGATCATTTCCTGGAACTCCGAGTTGAACTCGTTCAGGGCATTCAGGCTGCGGTCCACATGGGCGTCGCCCAGTACGGCGCGGCGGACCTGCATGCCTTCGTCATAACGTTGTTTCTCGTCCACAAAGGGCTCCTTGAATCCGGGGTCAGGCCAGCAGGAATTCCACGACACGGTCGCTGAACGCGTCACCGGCCTGGACGTTGGACAGGTGCGCGGCATAGAACTCGGCGTACTCGGCGCCGGCCACGTGCTGCTGGATGAAGTGACTGCCAGACGGCGGTGTCACCGCGTCTTCGCTGCCGGCGATCACCAGGGTCGGTACCTTGATTGCTGCCAGTTGCTCACGGAAATCCGCATCCCGCACCGCTGCGCAGTTGGCGGCATAACCCTGGGGCGAGGTGGCGGCGAGCATGTCGGTGATCAGTTTGGCCTGATCAGGACGCGCGGCGGCAAAGTCCTCGGTGAACCAGCGGGCAATGGAAGCATCGCGCAACGCCACCATGGCAGCTTGGCCGTCACGCAGCACGGTCTCGATCCGTGGGTTCCAGATGGACGGGTCGCCGATCTTCGCCGCGGTGTTGCACACCACCAGCTTGTGCAGACGCTCGCCGGCATTGATCCCCAGCCACTGGCCGATCAGGCCGCCCATGGACAGACCGCAGAAATGCGCCCGGCGGATATCCAGGGCATCCAGCAGTGCCAGCACATCCTGGCCCAGTTGCTGGATGCTGTAAGGCCCCTCGGTCACCAGCGAACGGCCATGGCCGCGAGTGTCCATGCGCAACACCCGAAAGTGCAGGGTGAACGCCGCGATCTGCTTGTCCCACATGTGCAGATCGGTGCCCAGGGAGTTGGACAGCACCAGTACCGGCGCGCCCTCTGGTCCTTCGAGTTGATAGTGCAGATCGCCCTCGGCGAGTTTCACGAATCCCACAGCAGTCTCCTTCAGGCCTTCAAGGCAAAATGTTCAGCCACGGCACGCTCGACCCAGGCCTGGGCCTGACCGAGGTAATGCGCCGGGTCCATCAGACGATCCAGCTCTGGCGCCGACAGCTCGGCGCTGACCTGGGCATCGTCCGCCAATACCTCGCGCAAATGGCGTCGTTCAGCCACCGCACGCTTGCAGCATTGTTCCAACAGGTGATGGGCCGTCTCCCGCCCCAGGCGCTGGGCCAGCTCAATGCTCACCGCTTCCGCTAGAACCAGGCCCTGGGTCAGGTCAAGGTTGCGCGCCATGCGTGCGCTGTCGACCTCCAGGCCCTCAGCGATCAGCAAGGCTTGTTGCAGGGCTCCGGACACCAGGCAGCAGATCTCCGGCAGGGTTTCCCATTCGGCGTGCCACAGGCCGAGGCTGCGCTCGTGCTCCTGGGGCATGGCGGCAAACATCGTCGCCAAGAGGCCCGGAACCCGGGTCGCGGCGCTGATCAATACCGCCGCGCCCACCGGATTGCGCTTGTGCGGCATGGTGGACGAACCGCCCTTGCCCGGCGCCGAAGGCTCGAAGACTTCCGCCGCCTCGGTCTGCATCAACAGGCTGATATCCCGCCCCAGCTTGCCCAGGCTGCCGGCCAGCAGGCCCAGCACCGAGGCGAACTCCACCAGACGGTCGCGCTGGGTGTGCCAGGGCTGTTCCGGCAGGCTCAGTTGCAGTTCTTGCGCCAGGGCCTGGGCAATCGGCAGGGCCTGTTCGCCCAGGGCCGCCAGGGTTCCGGAGGCACCGCCGAACTGCAGCACCAGCAGACGCGGCTTGAGTTGCTGCAGCCGTTCGCGGCTGCGGGTCACGGCCCCCAGCCAACCGGCGATCTTCATGCCCAGGGTCACCGGCGTGGCATGTTGCAGCCAGGTACGGCCGGCCAGGGGCGTGTCGGCATAGCGCTGGGCCTGGTCCGCGAGTATGCCGCCCAGACGGTTCAGGTCCTGCTCCAGCAAGTCCACGGCGCGGCGCAATTGCAGCACCAGCCCGCTGTCCATCACGTCCTGGCTGGTGGCGCCCAGGTGCACATAACGCTCGGCCTCGGCATCGGTCCGGGCGATCTGCTTGCCCAGGGCCTTGACCAGAGGAATCGCCGAATTGCCGGCCGTGGCGATCGCTTCACCCAGGGCCTGGAAGTCATAGAGATGGGCGTGGCAAGCCGCCTCGATGGGGGCAACCGCCGCGCTTGGAATCACCCCGGTCCGCGCCTCGGCCCGGGCCAGGGCAGCCTCGAAGTCGAGCATGGCCTGGACCCGTCCCTGGTCACAGAACACCCCACGCATTTCCCGGGCAGTAAAGTAGGCATCGAACAACTGGTTGCTCGCAGGTAAGGTCATAAACAGTCCTTGGTGCGCCTGTGCCCTGGGCGGGCACAGGCGTACGGGTCAAAGGTCATGGTGCAAGTATGCAGCCTGTTTCGGCAGACGCAGGCTGAACAGGAAAGCAATCGCCATCATCGCCGTGACATACCAGTAGAAGGTGTTTTCCATGCCCATGTTCTTGAAGTTCAGGGCCACCCATTCTGCCGAGCCACCGAAGATCGCATTGGCCACCGCATAAGCCAAGCCTACCCCCAGCGCCCGCACTTGTGGCGGGAACATCTCCGCCTTCACCAGGCCGCTGATGGAGGTGTAGAAACTGACGATGGCCAGGGCCAGGGTGATCAGTACAAAGGCCAGGAACGGACTGGTGACGGTCTTGAGGGTCATCAGGATCGGCACCGTGAACAGGGTGCCCAGGGCGCCGAACCAGAGCATCGAGTTACGCCGGCCAATCCTGTCCGCGAGCATTCCGAACAGCGGCTGCATGCACATATAAAGGAACAGCGCGCCGGTCATGATGTAGCTGGCGGTCTTGGCGTGCATGCCCGCGGTGTTCACCAGGTACTTCTGCATGTAGGTGGTGAAGGTGTAGAAAATCAGCGAGCCGCCAGCGGTGTAGCCCAGCACGGTGATAAAGGCCGCCGAGTGATGCTTGAACAGCGCGGCGATGCTGCCGGCGTCCTTGTTATCACGCATTTCCTTGCTGGTGGTTTCCTTCAGCGAACGCCGCAGCAGCAACGAGATCACCGCCGCGATGGCGCCGATCACGAAGGGAATGCGCCAACCCCAGGCCTTGAGCTCGGCCTCATCGAGGAACTGCTGGAGGATCACCACCACCGACACCGCCAGCAGTTGTCCGCCGATCAGGGTCACGTACTGGA
Source organism: Pseudomonas protegens (assembly GCF_003363755.1). Classification (GTDB taxonomy): domain Bacteria; phylum Pseudomonadota; class Gammaproteobacteria; order Pseudomonadales; family Pseudomonadaceae; genus Aquipseudomonas; species Aquipseudomonas danubii. The sequence continues at coordinate 5,005,971 of NZ_CP031396.1, read as the reverse complement.
AGGACGCGAAGAAACCGCGCTGGCCCTTGAGCGCCACTTCACTCATGTAGGTGGCGGTGGTGCCGTACTCGCCGCCCACCGACAACCCCTGGAACAGGCGCGCCACCAGCAGCAGGAACGGCGCCCAGGCACCGATGCTGGCGTAGGTTGGCAGGAAGGCGATGACCAGGGAGCCGGCGCACATCATCAGCACCGAGATCATCATCGAGTTCTTGCGCCCATGACGATCGGCAACCCGGCCGAACAGCCAGCCGCCGATGGGACGCATCAGGAACCCCGCAGCGAATACCCCGGCCGTGTTGAGCAGTTGCACGGTGGGATCGTCAGAGGGGAAGAAAGCCGGAGCGAAGTAGATGGCGCAAAAGGCATAGACGTAGAAGTCGAACCACTCCACCAGGTTGCCGGAGGAAGCACCGACAATGGCAAAGATCCTTTTGCTGCGCTCCTCTGCGGTGTAGTGACTTGTCGTTGTAGTCATGGTTTTTCACTCATGGGGGACAGTGCGAATCTAGACACACTTTGCAACAACCCCGTTCCCTACGGGACGTGGGCCCTGTGGTTCTGCCCTGTAGCCGCTGCCGAGCCACGGCGAGGCTGCAAAAGGCCGGGCCGCGTTCGGTGCACAGGGCCTTGCTCGGCAATCTCTCGCCAAACTCGCCGCAACCTTGAGAACCCCGCGCCCCTTCGGGTCGTTCGCAGCCTGCGGCAGCGGCTACACAGTGCTCCGGCTCAGTAGTCGAAGAACACGGTTTCGGCGTCGGTACCCTGGAGGATCACGTTCCACTGATAGCGGCCCTCGGCGTCGGACTTGGCCAGCAAGGTGCTGCGGCGCTCCTCGGGTACACAGGCCAGCAAGGGGTCGGTGGCATTGGCCGGTTCACCCTCGAAATAGATCCGGGTCAGCAAGTGCTTGACCAGGCCCCGAGCGAACACCAGCACCACCAGGTGCGGCGCCTGGGTCGTGCCCTTCAGACCCGGCACCGCGCCCGGCTTGATGGTGGTGAAGCGGAAGCGCCCTTCGCCATCCACCGGGACTCGGCCAAAACCCTGGAAGCTCGGGTCCAGAGGTTTGTCCTGGTCGTCCTCGCAGTGGCGGTACTTGCCGGCAGCGTTGGCTTGCCAGACTTCCAGCATGGCGTCGTTGACGAAGTTGCCGTTGCCGTCCACCACCTGGCCGGTGATTGCCACTCGCTCGCCCAGAGTGCCTTCCTCGGTGAGGTCTTCGCGGTTCAGCCAGGTCAGGCCGATGTGGTAGTAGGGGCCGACGGTGTGGGAGGTAGTCGCGGTCAGGCTCATGTTATTTCTCCATCGGCGTGGCATCGCGGCCGCGCAGGACGATGTCCCAACGGTAACCGAGGGCGTAGGAAGGAATGGTTTTCTCCAGGTCGAAGCGGGCGATCAGGCGTTCCTTGGCACGGGTGTCCGGCACGCAGTTGTAGATCGGGTCATATTCCAGCAGCGGGTCCCCGGGGAAATACATCTGGGTCACCAGACGGGTGAGGATGCTCGGGCCGAACAGCGAAAAATGGATATGCGCCGGACGCCAGGCATTGTGGTGGTTGCCCCAGGGGTAGGCACCGGGCTTGATGGTCTGGAACTGATACCAGCCCTCAGCATCGGTGACGGTGCGCCCGGTGCCGGTGAAGTTCGGGTCCAGGGGCGCGTCGTGCAGGTCGCGGTCGTGGTTGTAGCGACCGGCGGCGTTGGCCTGCCAGATCTCCACCAGGATGCCCGGCACCGGCAGGCCGTTCTCGTCCAGCACCCGGCCGTGGATGATGATCCGCTCGCCCTGGGGCTGGCCTTGGTGCTGGGCCGTCAGGTCGTTGTCCCGTTCCTGGATCGACTCGGCGCCGATGCTCGGGCCGGTGATTTCCGACAGCGAATGGGGCAGGAACACCAGCGGCTTGGACGGCGAGCGGGTGTTGGTCGACTGGTAGGCCGGGTGCAGGTAATCAGGCTGAGTACCCGCTTGCGGGCGCCGGTAACCGGGCTTGTCACTCATGGTGGTTCCTCGTTCTCTTCTTATATAGGGCAGGCATTCAAACCCGCTCGATGGCCAGTGCCAGCCCTTGGCCGACGCCCACGCACATGGTGGCCAGGCCTTTTTTACCGCCGCTCTTTTCCAGCTGATGCAGAGCTGTCAGCACCAGGCGCGCGCCACTCATGCCCAAGGGGTGACCCAGGGCAATGGCGCCGCCATTGGGATTGACCTGCGGCGCATCGTCGGCAAGACCCAGCTCCCGCAGTACCGCCAAACCCTGGCTGGCGAAAGCTTCATTGAGTTCGATCACGTCGAAGTCGCTGACGGCCACACCCAAGCGCTCGATCAGTTTACGCACCGCCGGCACCGGGCCGATGCCCATCACGCGTGGCGCCACACCGGCGCTGGCCATGCCCAGCACTCGCGCACGTGGAGTCAGGCCGTGTTTCTTGACCGCCTCGGCCGACGCCAGAATCAGTGCGGCAGCACCGTCGTTGACCCCGGACGCATTGCCGGCGGTGACGGTCTTGTCCGGGCCGTTGACCGGCTTGAGTTTGCCCAGGGCTTCCAGGGTCGTGTCGGCCCGTGGATGTTCGTCCTGTTCCACCACGCTCTCACCCTTCTTGTGGGCAATGCGCACCGGGACGATTTCCTCGGCGAAGAAACCGGCGGCCTGGGCCGCGGCGGTGCGCTGCTGGCTGCGCAGGGCGAAGGCGTCCTGGTCAGCGCGGGACACTTTATAGTCGTCGGCCACGTTGTCGGCGGTCTGGGGCATGGCATCCACACCGTACTGGGCCTTCATCAACGGGTTGATGAAGCGCCAGCCGATGGTGGTGTCTTCCAGCTTCATATTGCGCGAAAAGGCGGCATCGGCCTTGCCCATCACAAAGGGCGCACGGGACATGGACTCGACGCCGCCGGCGATGGCCAGTTCCATCTCGCCACTGGCAATGGCGCGGAAGGCGGTGCCGATGGCATCCATGCCCGAGGCGCAGAGGCGGTTGAGGGTGACGCCCGGCACGCTGTCCGGCAGGCCCGCCAGCAGCAGCGCCATGCGCGCCACGTTGCGGTTGTCTTCACCGGCCTGGTTGGCGCAGCCGAGGAACACCTCGTCCACGGCAGTCCAGTCCACCGTCGGGTTGCGCTCCATCAGCGCCTTGATCGGCACCGCCGCCAGGTCGTCGGCGCGCACCGCCGACAGGCCGCCGCCAAAGCGGCCGATGGGGGTACGAATGGCATCACAGATGAATACGTCGCGCATCAGGCTTCTCCAGGTGCTTGGCCGTGGGCCGCAGCGGTGCGTGCTTCCAGCTCACGCAGGGCGGTCAGTTCGACTTCGGTAGGCGCGGCCGTCTCGGCCACGTGCTCGGCGAAACGGATCGCCCAGCCGGTGGCGGCCACCACCTGCTCGCGGGTCACCCCCGGGTGCAGGGAAGTGACGACGAATTCGTGGGTACCGGCTTCCGGTTCCATGATGCACAGGTCGGTGATGATCCCCACCGGCCCGGCGCCGGGCAGGCCCAGACGCTTGCGCGAGTCGCCGCCCTCGCCGTGACCGACGGAGGTGATGAAGTCCAGCTTGTCGACAAAGGAACGGGAAGACTGCTTGAGGATGATCAGCACACTTTTCGCCGAACCGGCGATCTCCGGAGCACCGCCGGCCCCCGGCAGGCGCACCTTGGGCCGGTGGTAATCACCCACCACTGTGGTGTTGATGTTGCCGAAGCGGTCGACCTGGGCCGCGCCGAGGAACCCCACATCGATGCGCCCACCTTGCAGCCAGTAACGGAAAATCTCTCCGGTGGGGACGACGGTGTCGGCAGTTTCCGCCAATTCACCGTCACCGATGGACAGCGGCAGCACGCTGGGCTTGGCACCAATCGGGCCGGATTCGTAGATCAGCACCACGTCCGGCGACGAGGTCAGGCGCGCCAGGTTGGCGGCCTTGGACGGCAGGCCGATGCCGACGAAGCATACCGAACCGTTCTGCAGGCGACGGGCCGCGGCCACGGTCATCATTTCATTGGTGGAGTAGGTCATTACTGGGCCTCCGAAGCTGCGGCCAGCTTGGCCTGGAATTCGCTGAAGTCGGCACTGCCGTGGATGTATTCGTTGATCCACGCGGTGAAGGTCTCACGGTCGCGGGCGATCGGGTCCCAGGCCTGGTAGAAACGGTTGTCGCGCTCGGAATAACCATGGGCGTAGGACGGATGGGCGCCGCCGGGCACATGGCACACCGCGCTCAGGGCCCAGGTCGGCAGCACGCAGGCGTTCATCGGCGCATTCAGGTCGTCGACGATTTCCTCGACGGTGACGATGCAGCGCTTGGCGGCCAGGGCGGCCTCTTTCTGCACCCCAAGGATGCCCCACAGCAGGACGTTGCCCTTGCGATCGGCTTTCTGCGCGTGAATCACCGTCACGTCGGGACGCACCGAAGGCACCGCCGCCAGCACTTCACCGGTGAAGGGACAGGTCACGGTCTTGATCAGTGGATTGACCTTGGGCAGATCGGAGCCGGCATAGGCCCGCAGTACCGCGAATGGCAGGCCGGAGGCCCCGGCCACATAGGCGTTGGCCAGGTCGGCGTGGCTGTGCTCTTCAATTTCCAGGGGCTGTGGCCACTGCTTTTCCACGGCGTCGCGCAGGCGATGCAGGGAGCCAACACCCGGGTTGCCACCCCAAGAGAAAATCAGCTTGCGAGCGCAACCGGCACCGATCAACTGGTCGTAGATCAGGTCAGGCGTCATCCGTACCAGGGTCAGGTCTTTCTTGCCCTGGCGGATGATTTCATGACCTGCGGCCGTAGGAATCAGGTGGGTGAAGCCTTCGAGTGCGACGGTGTCACCGTCGTTGACGAATTGCTTCACCGCGTCGTGCAGCGAAAGGATTTCAGCCATGGATGGGGTCTCCCGATTGTTATTCAGCGACTGGAGAAAAAGGCGCTCTAGGCGCGCCGCAGTGACTGAAGATTAAGCCGGAGCAATACCCCAAACAATCCGATAATCGACTGAGCGTTCGATTATCGAACAGATTGTTGCAGGGCTATCGATTCTTCGCCCTGCACCCAATCCTGCTCCTTGTTGCCTGTCAGGTGGCGTCGGCATGGCTGACCATGCCCTTGATTACTACCGCTGTGGTGGCCAGCGCTGCCGGGATCACCAGCGCGGTCAGCACCTGCTCGAAGTTCCAGCCCAGGCCCAACAGGGTGGCGCCCATCCAGGCACCGAGAATGGCGCCGAATCGACCGATGCCGAGCATCCAGGACACCCCGGTGGCCCGTCCCTGGGTCGGATAGAAACGCGCCGCCAGGGAGGGCATCGCCGATTGCGCACCGTTGACGCACATGCCGGCGATCAGCACCAGGGTGGCGAGCACGGTGATGTTGCCCAGGCTTTGTCCCACGGCGTAGGCAAAGACCCCGGCCAGCAGGTAGAAGCAGCCAATCACCTTGTGCGGATTGAAACGGTCCATGGCCCAGCCCACGGCGACTGCACTGAGCACCCCGCCAAACTGGAACAAAGCGCCGATAAAGGCTGCCTGCTCCATGCTCGCGCCACTGTCGCGCATCAGGGTCGGCAGCCAGCTGGTCAGCAGGTAGACAATCACCAGGCCCATGAAATAGGTGAGCCACAGCAGCAGCGTGCCGACGCTGTAAGTGCCGGAGAAGATCACGGCAAAAACGTTGCGCGCCTTCACCGTCTTCTGTTCCGGCACGCTGAAACTGCCCGCCTCGCTGACGATGGCCGGAGCGATGGGGGCCAAGGTCTTGCGCACTTTGTCGGTGCCGCGATTGCGCACCACCAAGTAACGCGCCGACTCCGGCAGCCAGACCACCAGCACCAGGGCCAGGATCAGCGGCAGGACGCCACCGATCAGCAGCAGGCTGTGCCAGCCGAAGGCCGGGATCAGCTTGGCGGAAATGAAACCACCGCCCGCCATGCCCAGGTTGAACCCGCAGAACATGCTGGTCACCAACAGCGACTTATGACGCTCGGGGGTGTACTCCGAAAGCAGCGTGGTGGCATTGGGCATCCCCGCCCCCAATCCCAGGCCGGTGAGAAAGCGCAGCACCAGCAACTGGTCGACGTTGGTGCTGTAGGCCGAAGCCAGGCTGAAGGCGCCAAACAGCAGCACCGCCCCTACCAGCACCACCTTGCGACCAAAACGGTCAGCCAGGGGCCCGGAACCCAGGGCACCGAAGACCATGCCGATCAGCGCCGCACTCATCACCGGGCCCAGGCTGGCACGGTCGATGCCCCAGTCCTGGGACAGCGCCGGGGCGATGAAGCCCATGGCCGCGGTGTCCAGCCCATCGAGGAAGACAATCAGGAAACACAGGATCACGACTCGCCACTGGTAACGCGACAGCGGCTGGGAATTGATGAAGGACTGCACATCGAGGCAGTTCCCTACAGCGGATTGGGGTTGATTCATTGTTTTTATTTCCACACTAAAACGCAGGCGCGCACAGGCCGCCAAGGGCTGATCAGGTCACGTAGAAAAGGTGGCGAAAATCAGGCGATTCGAGCGGGACGGCAGGAACGGTCACGGCAACGACGCAGGGAGAGCATGCTCATGAGTTGGCCTCTTCATTATTATTGGACGGGTCATCGGCAGCAGGCTGGCCGCCGATGACGCTGGCGCGACATTAATGAGCCAGGGGAAAGAGCGTCAATTCGTCAAAGGCGGATCTGTGCGTTTATCGAACGCTTAAGCAAACAGCTGGGCGCTGAGATCGCGGCTGGCGCTCAGCAGGCCGGGGAGAAAACGCTGTTCCAATTCGGCGCGGCTGACCCGGCCCGCGTGGGTGCTGACGTTCAACGCCGCCAACACCTGGCCCGAAGCATCGTAGACCGGCACGGCAATTGAACGCAGCCCTTGCTCCAGTTCCTGGTCGACGATGCACCAGCCCTGCTGACGAACTTGCTGCAGGCACTCCAGCAATGCCTCCGGGGTGTGCAGGGTGCGGCTGGTCTTGGCCTGCAGATCGGCGTGTTCCAGATACTCATGCAGCGAGGAGTCATCCAGCGCGGCCAACAGAATCCGCCCCATGGACGTGCAATAGGCCGGTAGCCGGCCGCCCACCGAAAGATCGACGGAAATCAACCGCTGGGTAGTGGCCGAACGGGCGATATAGAGGATGTCGTCGCCTTCCAGGGTGGCCATGTTGCAGGCTTCATGGAGTTGCTCGCTCATGCGGTCCAGATAAGGCTGCGCGGAAACCGCCAGGGGCGTCGACGACAGGTAAGCATGCCCCAGGGTCAGCACCTTGGGCAGCAGCGAATAGGTACGCCCGTCGGTGGTGGCGTACCCCAGCTTGATCAAGGTATGCAGGCAGCGGCGCACTGCCGCTCGGGGAATCTCCGTGCGGTGGCTGATCTGGGCGATGGTCAGGTGACGCTTGCGTTCCTGAAACGCCTGCACCACCGCCAGGCCTCGGGCCAGAGACGTCATGAAATCCGGGTCACCGGTCAACGCCTGAATCCTCTTCGCTGCCGAAGCCACGATGGGCGGCGCCACTGAGGTGAAGGAATTACGCATCTGATCGTTCATTTCAGGGTCTCTGCGATGAAATTCTTCCGTATTACAAGCCGTATTGGAGAGGCAGCACAAGTCAGCCCCTGCAAGATTGGGCGATTATCGAACCGTCGACCGATAATCGCAATCTGCGGTGCTTGCCGCTGCCAACCACTCGCCCACTCTTTTATTGCAAAAACTCATGGTAATAATCACCAGCAGGCGGTGGACTCAGTGACCATCTTCAGGCCTGTCACTTGTATCAAGAGCGGATTAGCCCCATATAGATTTCTGCCAACGGAGTACGAAGACGGGAAGCGCCGTGTAGGAATTCATTAGAACTTCCGTGTCACAAAACGCTCACAATAAAGTTGACAGTTTTAAACTTGCCGAGCGTAGAGTTATTCTTTGCCGAGGCTATACTGCCGAAGTGAGTAACGCGCAATCAGTCCCGCTCGTACCTCGCTCAGGTGACCCAAGGCTGCAATCGGTCACCTGTCGCAAGCGCTTGACCCCTAACCAGATTCGGCCAATCCGCTTGCAACAAACAACACTGTAGCTACGACAGTCGTTTTCATCCGGTGACGTGGCCGCATGCAACAAAAGGCTGGCTGGAAAGAGCAGGCCCCAAGGCCTCGGCAGGCAATCAGTCTGCTTTCTTGATAGTCGCCCACAAGCAATGCGTTGCACCGGAATGGACCCTTACTCAATTAGGTAACACTGTGACGAAAGACGAACTGCGCGCGGAACTTGAGCGCCAGGAACAACGTTACAAGGAAGTTTACGGCGGCGAGATCACCCGTTATGCCGCCCAACCGGAACCTGAACGCAAACCTTGGCGCAAACGCGCAAGTATTCGCGACCAGGCGTTCACCCAAGAACTGCAAAAGATGGAAAAAGAGCTCAAGGCCGAACAGCCATAATGCCGGCAGCCTGAGCTTCTCAGGGCTTGCTCTCTTGTCCGCTCGATCACCCCAGCGGCCAGGCAGACCATTGATGCTCGCTACCCCGGGCCCCTCACCGCCTCGCCCCACCCACAGCGAGAAACGGTACCCGGCAGGCCCTTTCGTTGAAATTTCATACAAGCGTTTGAACCCTCTCACTCCCGGGCTCAAACCCTCGTCATCGTGCTTTGGCCCAATAAACTCAATGACTTGCCACATTTGGCGAGAATTGGCGAAAACTCTGCTCCCGGTCAGTTTTTTCGTTGAAGAATGTTACCGGTTAGCACCTTGTGCATTGATTAGCAGGGTTTTCTGGCATAATCGCGCCCCCTTATGACCGGGTCAGAAAACCTTCATGATCGATTTATTCAGCGGACTGGATGCTTGGGTGCTTGTGAGCCTCTTGCTCGCCCTGGCTTTTGTCCTCGCCTACGAGTTCATCAACGGCTTTCATGACACCGCAAACGCGGTTGCCACTGTCATCTACACCAAAGCCATGCCGCCACACCTGGCCGTGTTCTTTTCCGGTGTCTTCAATTTCCTCGGCGTGCTGCTGGGCGGCGTCGGCGTGGCCTATGCCATCGTTCACCTGCTGCCGGTCGAGCTGCTGATCAATGTCAACACCGGTCACGGTCTGGCCATGGTCTTCTCGTTGCTGGCCGCGGCCATCGCCTGGAACCTGGGCACCTGGTACTTCGGCATCCCGGCTTCCAGTTCCCACACCCTGATCGGCTCGATCCTCGGTGTCGGCCTGGCCAACGCCCTGCTCAACGACATTCCCCTGGGGGACGGCGTGAACTGGCAGAAAGCGATCGATATCGGGGCCTCCCTGGTGTTCTCGCCGATGGCCGGCTTCCTTATAGCTGCGCTGGTGCTGATTGGTCTGAAATGGTGGCGTCCGATCTCGAAGATGCACAAGACCCCGGAACAGCGCCGCAAGGTCGATGACAAGAAGCACCCACCGTTCTGGAACCGCCTGGTCCTAGTGATCTCGGCGATGGCCGTGAGCTTCGTCCACGGTTCCAACGATGGTCAGAAAGGCATTGGCCTGATCATGCTGGTGCTGATCGGCATCGTGCCTGCGCAGTTCGTGCTGGACCTCAACAGCACTACCTACCAGATCGAGCGTACCCGCGACGCGACCCTGCACCTGAGTCAGTTCTACGAGCGCAACCACGACTCCCTGGGCGAGTTCCTGGCCCTGGGCAAGAGCGTGAAAGACGACCTGCCGGGCAAGTTCCGCTGCAACCCGCAACAGACCGAGCCCACCATCAGCGCCCTGCTGAGCAGCCTCAAGGGTGTCGCCGACTACCACTCGCTGTCGCCGGAAAGCCGTATCGAAGTGCGTCGCTACCTGCTGTGCCTGGACGACACGGCGAAGAAAGTGGGCAAACTGCCGAACCTGTCGGCCCGCGAAAAGGCTGACCTGGACAAGCTGCGCAAGGACCTGACCGCCACCACCGAGTACGCACCGTTCTGGGTGATCCTGGCGGTGGCCCTGGCACTGGGCCTGGGCACCATGATCGGCTGGAAGCGTGTGGTACTGACCATTGGCGAGAAGATCGGCAAGCAAGGCATGACCTACGCCCAGGGCATGTCGGCACAGATCACCGCGGCGGGCCTGATCGGCCTGGCGAACATCTTCAGCCTGCCGGTCTCCACCACCCACGTACTCTCCTCCGGCGTGGCCGGGACCATGGTCGCCAACAAGAGCGGCCTGCAAGGCGGTACGGTTAAAACCATCCTCTTGGCCTGGGTCCTCACCCTGCCAGCGACCGTGGCCCTGTCTGCCGGTCTGTTCTGGGCGGCCTCCAAAGTCCTGGGTACCTGATACCCCAGCGCCAACAAAAAAGGTGCGCCCCTCGGGACGCACCTTTTTTTATGCCTTTTCGACAGGCAAAAAAAAGGGCAACCGAAGTTGCCCAAAATGCCTTGCGTGCTCGTTGCTCTGGAGAGACTTAAGGTTTTTTACGCTTATTCGCGTCTTTCCAGATGAAGAAACCAAACCCTGCGAAAAACAGAACCATGAGGCCGACAGTCAGCACTCCGGCGATCACCACATTGTCGAAAAACATGACTGGCCTCCTGCTCTTGCCCTGTTGCGATGGGGCTAAGTTAACCAAAGAGGCCGCGGGGAAAATTGACCGGGGTCAATGTCGCCCAAGACTGGGCGCGAGGAAGGGGAAATAACTGACCTGTATCAACAGAAAGCGCCCAGTTCAGCGCTTTTTCGGTTTGTTTTTCGGCTTTTTCTTGGCCTTGCCCAAAGGCATGGCCTGCTCGAATGCCTGGCGTACTTCATTCAGGCGTTTCTCGTTCAGGTCATGCACACGCTTGGCGCGTTCAGCATTCAGGTCGATCAGCTTGTCGTCTTGATTCATGGCTTGGCTGGCATCACTGGGAGGTCAATATCAACCGCACTGCTACAGGATGCAGAGCGGCCCTGGCGGATAGGCCAATAATGCGGCGTGACGCCGCACCTGACCAGTGATCAGACCGGCACAGAGGCAATAAAGTCGCTGCCGTGAAGAGTTTTTATCCGCACAATGGCCCTTTGCAAACCGCCCCACGGAGCCTGATGTGGAAATGCCCAAGCACCTGCCGCCACTACTGGCCCTGCGCGCATTCGAGGCCGTGGCCCGCCACCTGAGCTTTATCAAGGCGGCTCGGGAACTGTGCGTGAGCCAGAGCGCGGTCAGCCATCAAGTGCAGAAACTCGAACAGCACCTGGGCCAACGCCTGTTCATACGTCGGACTCGCGCCATCGATCTGACCGCCACCGGCGACACCTACTACCGACAGATTCGCCCGGCCCTGGAGCAGATCGCCCAAGCCACCCAGGCGCTGCTTGCGCCCGCTGGGCAGCACGTTCTGCGCATCGGTCTGCTGGCGTCCTTCGCCACCTTGTGGCTGGCGCCTCGCCTGGCAGACTTCAACCGCCGCCATCCAAAGATCCAGTTGGAATTGCTACCGGCCATCGACCTGGCGGATGTCGCCGGCGCCGAGGTCGACCTGGCCATTCGCTACGGCAAGGGCAACTGGCCAAAGGTCCGGGCCACGCGCTTTCTCGCCGAGCAGCTATCGCCAGTCTGCAGCCCTGCCTTCAAAGCCACCTCCCTGGCCAACGGCCCCTTGCTGTTGGCTCGCTCCCATCAACCCTTCGAGTGGGATGACTGGAGCAGGCAACAGGCCATGGACCTGGCCTCCCACCCCAGGGTGATGCTGCACGACTACAACATCGTGGTGGAAGCGGCCGTGGCCGGCCAGGGCATCGCTATGGGGCGCCGCCAGTTGATCCAACGCCACTTGGCCCAGGGCAGCCTGGTGGATGCCTTCGACCTGCCCCCTTTGTGCAGCCAGATCGGCTATTGGCTGGTGACCGCTGAAGGAGCGTCGAACCCGGCTCTGGAGTGCTTTGTACAGTGGCTACTGGAACAAGGCCTCGACCCATGAGAAATTCAGATACGTCGAATTAGATCTATCCGTTTGTCGCTCCTGGACTGAACGCGGATGCTGCAGGCCTTGCATCCGAGGACTTCCCATGAGCGACTCCCTGAAACACCGCGTGCAGCAATTGGGGCTTGAGCTACCCGCCCCCAGCCAGCCAATCGCCAACTACGTCAACCATGTACGCAGCCAGAACCTGCTGCTGATCTCCGGACAGATTCCCTTGTTGCAAGGCCAACCGACCCTGCAGGGCCGTCTCGGCGAGAGTCTGACAGTGGAGCAAGGCACCCAGGCCGCCGAGCTCGCGGCCCTGGCCTTGCTGGCCCAGTTGAGCGCGGCGCTGGACGACGACCTGTCGCGGCTGCAGCGCATCAGCCGGCTCGGTGTATTCATTGCCGCCAGTGCCGATTTCCAGAGCCATGGCATCGTGGCCAATGGCGCTTCCAACCTGCTGGTCAACGCCCTGGGTGAGAAAGGCCGGCATGCGCGCACCGCGGTGGGTGTGGCCAGCCTGCCCGCCGGGGTCGCCGTGGAGGTCGACGCGATTTTCGAACTCAAGCCATGAGCCCCCTGGACCCAGCGCACCTCGCCCGTCTGCGCGAGGCCACACCCGGCTGCGCCCGGGTCTGTCACTTCAACCACGCGGGTGCTTCATTGCCCAGCCAGGGCACCCTGGACGCCATGCTCGGGCAACTGCAACGGGAAGCCAGTGAAGGGCCGATGGAGGCCGCCATCACCGGCGCACAGCTGCAGGAACAGGCCCGTGAGGTCGCGGCCCGCCTGCTCAATACCAGTCCCGCTGCAATCGCCTTTGCCAGCAGCGGCTCGGCAGCCTGGAGCATGGCCTTCAACGCCCTGCCGCCGTGGCAGGCGGGCGACCGGATTCTGGTGGGGCGCCATGAATGGGGTGGCAACCTGGCCTGCCTGGCCCAGGCGGTAAGTGCCGGCGCCCAACTGGAAATCATCCCCTGCGACCGCCATGGCGCAGTTTCGGTGGAGGCGCTGGAATCCATGCTCGACTCGCGCGTGCGCCTGATCGCCCTGACCTGGCTGCCGGCCAACGGCGGCTTGATCAATCCGGCCGCCGCCGTCGGCCAACTGGCCCGAAATAGGCGCATTCCCTATTTCATCGACGCTGGCCAGGCCCTGGGGCAACTGCCCTGTGATGTAGAGGCGCTGGGGTGCGACGTGCTCAAAGGCGCGGGACGCAAATACCTGCGCGGGCCACGGGGCACGGCCCTGCTCTATGTCAGGCCGGGTTTTCTGGAACAGTTGCAGCCACTGCCGCGGGATGTCTTGTCTGCTCCCTGGAACGGCCAGGGCTTCAGTTTGCGGGACGATGCACGGCGCTTCGAAACCAGCGAAGTTTCGCTGGTGCTGCTGGCGGGGCTGGCCAATGCCTTGCAGGAACTGAACAGCATCGGTATCGACGCCATCCGCCAGCGGATCAAGACCCTGGCCGACACGCTGCGTCAGGACCTCGACCGCCTGCCCGGCCTGCAGCGCCAGGACCTGGGGGTCGCCGGGCAGCAGTCAGGCCTGATTGCCTTCACCCTCAAGGGCTGGGACTGTTTTGCACTGAAGGAAGCGTTGGCTCGAAGGGGCATCAATATCGGAGCCAATGGCGTGGCCTACACCCCGCTGGACATGCAGGCCCGAGGCCTGCCCCAGATTGCCCGGATCGCCCTGAGCTATTTGAATACCGAAGCGGAAATCCAGCGCCTGCTGGAGGCGCTGACGGAACTGGCCGGACGCGGCCCCGCGGGCTAGACCTGCACGTCCACCCACAGGCCCTGGCGCGGGGCATCCTCGATCAGCGGTGCCACCGGCACGGTGTTGTCGGCGTTCAATTCGTCGCCGGGCACGGCCAGGTGCTGCTCTGGATCATCGTCGGCCTCACGCTTGCGCCGCTGCTTTTCCTGTTGGCGCTGCTGCTCTTCGCGCAGTAGCAGGGCCGACTGCTCGGCATCGCGCTTTTGCAAGTCGATGGTGCTTTCGTTGGAGCTTTCCTGCACCGGCACCACTGGCGGGATATCCGGACGCTGCCGGATCGGGTCCTGCTGGGCGGTGATGGGCACGGCACTCAAGGGGAGCATCGGTGGCAGCATGTTATGGGTCTCCTGTCGGCAGGCTGTCGGCTGCGGCACGGGCGACTTGAGCCATCGGTCGCAAAACTGTGACCCGGTCGTCAGCCGATAGTGCCCTCGGGGCCGACGAACGCCGCTGTACGCTACCTTTTATTCCAGGGGTTTTTATCAGAGTTCTTTGGACTGGAAGCGTCGTTCCGTTAAGATAGTCGGCTTTTTCAAAGCGGGAGTCAGGCAGCATGGCGCAGCAGTATCAACCGGGGCAACGCTGGATTAGTGACAGCGAAGCCGAGCTAGGTTTAGGCACCGTTCTGGCACAGGACGGTCGCTTGCTGACCGTGCTCTATCCGGCCACTGGCGACACCCGCCAGTATGCGCTACGGAATGCGCCCCTCACTCGCGTGAGGTTCTCTCCTGGGGACAGCATCACCCACTTCGAAGGCTGGAAAATGACCGTTCAGGAAGTCGACGACGTCGACGGCCTGCTGGTCTATCACGGCCTCAACGGGCAGAACGAGGCCGTTACCCTGCCGGAAACCCAACTCTCGAACTTCATCCAGTTCCGTCTGGCCAGCGACCGTCTGTTCGCCGGACAGATCGACCCGCTGGCCTGGTTCTCCCTGCGCTACCACACCCTGGAACACACCAGCCGCCAACTGCAGTCCTCGCTCTGGGGCCTGGGCGGCGTGCGCGCCCAACCCATCGCCCACCAGTTGCACATTGCCCGTGAAGTCGCCGACCGTATCGCGCCACGGGTCCTGCTGGCGGACGAAGTGGGCCTGGGCAAGACCATCGAGGCCGGCCTGGTCATCCATCGCCAACTGCTCTCGGGCCGCGCCAGCCGGGTGCTGATCCTGGTTCCGGAAAACCTCCAGCACCAGTGGCTGGTGGAAATGCGCCGGCGCTTCAACCTGCAAGTGGCACTGTTCGACGAAGAGCGCTTTATCGAAAGCGATGCCAGCAACCCGTTCGAAGACACCCAGTTGGCCCTGGTGGCCCTGGAGTGGCTGGTGGACGACGAGAAGGCCCAGGACGCGCTGTTCGCCGCCGGCTGGGACCTGATGGTGGTGGACGAAGCCCACCACCTGGTCTGGCACGAAGATCAGGTCAGCCCGGAATACGCCCTGGTGGAACAGCTGGCCGAGACTATCCCTGGCGTGCTGCTGCTGACCGCGACCCCGGAACAACTGGGCCAGGACAGCCACTTCGCCCGTTTGCGCCTGCTGGACCCGAATCGCTTCCACGACCTCGCGGCCTTCCGCGCCGAGAGCGAGAACTACCGCCCGGTGGCCGAAGCGGTGCAAGAACTGATGGATAAAGGCCGCCTGTCTCCCGAGGCGCACAAGACCATCCACGGCTTCCTCGGCAACGAAGGCGAAGCCCTGCTGGCCGCGGTCAACGACGGCGACAGCGAAGCCAGTGCACGCCTGGTGCGCGAACTGCTGGACCGCCACGGCACCGGCCGCGTGCTGTTCCGCAACACCCGCGCCGCCGTGCAGGGTTTCCCGGAGCGCAAGCTGCACGCCTACCCGCTGCCATGCCCGGACGAATACCTGGAACTGCCCCTGGGCGAACACGCCGAGCTGTATCCGGAAGTCAGCTTCCAGGCCCAGCCCGACGCCAGCGATGAAGAACAGCGCTGGTGGAAATTCGACCCGCGGGTCGAGTGGCTGATCGACCAGCTGAAGATGCTCAAGCGCACCAAGGTCCTGGTGATCTGCGCCCACGCGGAAACCGCCATGGATCTGGAAGACGCCCTGCGCGTGCGCTCCGGCATTCCGGCCACGGTCTTCCATGAAGGCATGAACATCCTCGAACGCGACCGCGCGGCGGCCTACTTCGCCGATGAAGAGTTCGGCGCCCAGGTGCTGATCTGCTCGGAAATCGGCAGTGAAGGCCGCAACTTCCAGTTCGCCCACCACCTGGTGCTGTTCGATCTGCCGTCGCACCCGGACCTGCTGGAGCAGCGGATCGGCCGTCTGGACCGGATCGGCCAGAAACACGTGATCGAACTGCATGTGCCGTACCTGGAAACCAGCCCGCAAGAGCGCCTGTTCCAGTGGTATCACGAAGCCCTGAACGCCTTCCTCAACACCTGCCCGACCGGCAACGCCTTGCAGCACCAGTTCGGCCCGCGCCTGCTGCCGCTGCTGGAAAACGCCGACGACGGCGAGTGGCAAGCCCTGATCGACGAAGCCCGTGGCGAACGCGAGCGCTTGGAAGCCGAGTTGCATACCGGCCGCGACCGCCTGCTGGAGCTCAACTCCGGCGGCGCCGGTGAAGGCGATGCGCTGGTGGAAGCGATCCTCGAACAGGACGACCAGTTCGCCCTGCCGATCTACATGGAGACCCTGTTCGACGCCTTCGGCATCGACAGCGAGGACCATTCGGAAAACGCCCTTATCCTCAAGCCCAGCGAGAAGATGCTCGATGCCAGCTTCCCCCTGGGCGACGACGAAGGCGTGACCATCACCTACGACCGCAACCAGGCGCTGTCCCGCGAAGACATGCAGTTCATCACCTGGGAGCACCCGATGGTGCAGGGCGGCATGGATCTGGTGCTGTCCGGTTCCATGGGCAACACCGCCGTGGCGCTGATCAAGAACAAGGCGCTCAAACCCGGCACCGTGCTGCTTGAGCTGCTGTATGTGAGTGAAGTCGTGGCCCCGCGTTCGCTGCAACTGGGCCGCTACCTGCCGCCGGCCGCCCTGCGCTGCCTGCTGGACGCCAACGGCAACGACCTGTCGGCACGGGTGGCTTTCGAGACCCTCAACGACCAACTGGAAAGCGTGCCCAAGGCCAGCGCCAACAAGTTCATCCAGGCTCAGCGCGACCAGCTGGCGCCGAAGATCAACGCTGGCGAAGCCAAGGTCGCACCGCGTCACGCCGAGCGCGTGGCCGAGGCGCAACGGCGCCTGGCGGCCGATACCGATGAAGAACTGGCGCGCCTGACCGCGTTGCAAGCGGTCAACCCGACCGTCCGTGACAGCGAGCTGGTCGCCCTGCGCAAGCAACGGGAACAGGGTCTGGCGATGCTGGAAAAAGCCGCCCTGCGCCTGGAAGCGATCCGGGTGCTGGTGGCGGGCTGATTGCCCGACGCCAAGCGCTAAACAAAAGGCCCGCATCGTGCGGGCCTTTTTTCATCTGCCAGATCAGACCGCCAACGCCGTCGCCGCAGGCTCAGCCAGCGCCAGCCCCTCCTTCATGCGCTGGGCATCGCGGACAAAGCAACGCGCGGCCTGGAACAGAAACAGCAGGGTCAGGAACAGCGCCACCGGAATCAGGTACATGGCGTCGTGCAGGCCGATGGCCTTGAACTCCTCGGTCATCAGCTCGGCACCGGCGGCATACATCGCCGAGTGGGCGAAGTGATCCGACAGCGCGCCGACCACCACTGGTCCCAACCCGCCGCCCAGCAGGTACAGACCGGCGAAAAACAAGGCCATGGCCGTGGCCCGCAAACGGGGTTCGACCACGTCCTGCAAGGCGGTATAGACGCAGGTGTAGAAGTTGTAGGCAAACAGCCAGCCGACGCTGAACACTGCAACAAATACCCCGATCTCGACGCGCCCGGCATGCAACGCCCAGCCAGTGGCCAAGGTCGAGATGACCAGGCTGCAGGCCGCGAACAGCAGGCGGCCGTTGGCAACCCGCTGATGAATCTTGTCGGCGACCCAGCCACCCAGGGTCAAACCCACCAACCCGGTCACACCGACAATCAGCCCCGTCGCCATGGCCGCCTCCTGCAAGGGCATGAGGAAGTAACGCTGCAGCATCGGCACCAGGAAGGAGTTGCAGGCGTAAGTGGCGAAGTTGAAGGTCAGCCCGGCCAAGGTCAGCCAGAGAAAGGTCGGAATCGCCAACACCCGGCGAATCGGACGGTCGACAGGCACTTGCGCCACCTTCACCGCTTCCGCCGCGCCGCGCTTGGGCTCCTTGATGAAAAACATGAACACCGCCAGCACCAACCCGGGTACCGCAGCGATGAAGAACGGTGCCCGCCAGCTGTCGAAAGCCTTGACCATGGCCCCGATGGTGAAGAACGCCAGCACCAGCCCCAGGGGCAGCCCAAGCATGAAGATACCCATGGCCCGGGCCCGGCGGTGCGCGGGGAACAGGTCGCCGATCAGCGAGTTGGCCGCCGGTGCGTAGCTCGCCTCGCCAATGCCCACCCCCATGCGCACCAGCAGGAAACTCCAGAAACTGCCGACCATGCCGTTGACCGCCGTCAGCCCGCTCCACACCGCCAGGCCCCAGCCCATCAGCTTGCTCCGCGAGCCGGTATCGGCCAGGCGCCCGAGGGGCAGGCCGGCGATGGCGTAGACGATGGTAAAGGCGGTGCCGATGATCCCCAGCTGGAAGTCACTCAAGTGCCATTCCATGCGGATCGGCTCGATGATGATGGCGGGAATGGTGCGGTCGAAGAAGTTGAACAGGTTTGCCAAAAACAACAGGAACAGAATGCGCCAGGCATTTGCCGCTTGAGTCGAGTTATCCATGGGGTCGATCTCTTTATTGTTATTCGGCCAGACGCGAGCGAGCCTGGAAGCTGCAATCTAGTCAGGCCCGGCTTGGCTGTCTGTGATCATTCGTCAGCCTGATATCAAACCATCGCATGCCGGCCCCGGCCGCGACCTTCAAAACCCTCACAGCGCGGCGCGGCGAATTCGCCACAGCCCCCATTACCCGGGGCTTTCCCAGTCTTTTCAAGGGCTTGGCCGGCACTGAAAAAATACCTGGCGCCCCCCCTTCCCAAGGCCGATGGGAAGCCTAGAATAGCCGCCTTGCCTGCCCCCCCTTACCCTTCCCTCTCCCTTTGAATACGCCTATGTCCGAAGCCAGTCCGTGTCTGAATTGCGGTGCCTGCTGTTCATACTTTCGTGTGTCTTTTTTCTGGGGCGAATGCGCCTCATCCGGTGGCACGGTCCCCGACGATCTGGTGCAGAGCATCAGTCCCACTCGGGTAGCCATGCTCGGCACCGACTGCAAATCGCCGCGCTGCATCGCCCTTGAAGGCGAGGTCGGCCAGGGCGTGAGCTGCTCGATTTATGAGCAGCGTTCCAGCCCCTGCCGGGAGTTCGAAGCCTCCTGGGCCGACGGCCAGCACAACAGCGACTGTGACGCCGCCCGGGCCGCCTTTGGCCTGGCGCCCCTGGAGCCGCTGGATCACGAGCCCTGGTTCGAGAAAAGCGCATAGCACCATTGGCGATAGGGTTCAT
This sequence comes from Pseudomonas protegens, assembly GCF_003363755.1. GTDB lineage: Bacteria > Pseudomonadota > Gammaproteobacteria > Pseudomonadales > Pseudomonadaceae > Aquipseudomonas > Aquipseudomonas danubii. Next base: position 4,986,776 of record NZ_CP031396.1, on the reverse strand, counting down.
AAGCAAATCATTAGAGCCAGATTGCCACCTCCCATTGCAGCCAACAGGTGCCTTCTATACTGCAAGCACTTGTTGGCGCGCGGGTCCGCCGACACCACATGACTCAGAGATGGGCATGCTATGGAATGGCTGGGTCTGCATTTCCTCACCGAGCTTCCAGATAGCGGGCAAGTGGTTCTGCAATGCAGTCACAACCCGGTCCTGGTGCTGCTGGCTTATCTGGTGGCCTGTGCCGCCAGCTTCGCGACACTGGATATGGCCGAACGTGTCAGCCACGTCGAACAAGCCACCCATCAACGCCTGTGGCGCTGGGTCGGGGTCTGCTGTCTGGCCGGCGGTATCTGGGCCATGCACTTCATCGCCATGCTGGCGCTCGAAGTCCCCCTGGAAATCCAGTACGACCTGCCACTGACCCTGGTTTCCCTGCTCCTCGCCCTGATCGCCGCCTGGCTGGCAATGAACACCTTGAGCCATATCGAGCTACCGCTCTGGCGCTATGGCGTGGCCTCGGTGTGGATTGGCCTGGGCATCTGCTGCATGCATTACGTGGGCATGGCCGCTATGCGCTCCAGTGCCAGCCTGTACTACGAACCCATGCTCATGGGGCTGTCGCTGCTGGTGGCGATCGGCGGCAGCCTGGCCGCGCTGCTGCTGTCCCGGCACTTGCGCGATGGCAGCGGGATGTTCCATCAACTGCTCAAGTACGCCAGCAGCCTGGTGTTGGGTGGCGCCATCGTGCTGATGCATTTCACCGGCATCTGGTCCATGACCCTGGTGCTGCCCGCGGGCAGCCTGCCGACCTCAGTGGCACCCAACGGCCACATGCAACTGGGCCTGACCCTCAGCGTGATCACGCTCCTGATCATCGCCAGCGGTATCAGTGCGGCCCTGGCGGACAAGAAGCTGCAACACAAGGAGCGGGACCTGCGTCGGGTCAACGCCTTGCTCTCGCAACTGGACCAGGCCAGGGCCTCGCTGCAGCAGGTGGCTCATTACGATGCCCTGACCAACCTGATCAACCGCCGTGGCTTCAACCAACTGTTCGCGGAAAAACTCATGGAGAAAAACACCTTCGGCGGCATGCTGGCGGTGATGTTCCTCGACATCGACCACTTCAAGCGAATCAACGACAGCCTCGGCCACGATGCCGGCGACGAGTTGCTCAAGGTCATCGCAGGGCATATCAAGAGTTCCACCCGCAGCCATGAAGACGTGGTGGCACGCCTGGGTGGCGATGAATTCTGCATTCTCATCAACCTCCATGAGCGAGATGAGGCGCGGCTCATGGCCCAGCGCATCATGCAGAAGATGAAGGAACCGATCGAACTGGGGGGCCGGCGCATGGTGATGACCACCAGCATCGGCATCAGTGTCTTCCCTGACGACGGCAAGACCTGCGAGGAGCTGCTGAAGAACGCCGACCTGGCGCTCTATCAGTCCAAGGGTGCCGGGCGCAACAGCCTGCACTTCTTCAGCTCCAACCTGAAGACCCGCGCCACCCTGGAGCTGCAACTGGAAGAAGAGCTGCGCAATGCCCTGCGCGACGATCAAGGGCTGCTGCTGTATTACCAGCCGATCTACGACCTCAAGCTCGGCAGGGTCACCAAGCTCGAAGCCCTGGTCCGCTGGCAACATCCGCAGCATGGATTGCTGTTACCGGATCGCTTCATCGACATTGCCGAAACCAACGGCATGATCGCCGAGCTGGACAACTGGGTATTGCGCAAGGCTTGCGAGGACCTGGCCTACCTGTCCCAAAACGGCAGTGGCGAGTTGAAGATCGCAGTCAACTGCTCGGCCCTGAACCTGACCCGTGACACCCTGGCCGAGGAAATCGCGGCCGCCCTGCGTGACGCCCAGGTAGCCCCGCAACGCCTGGAACTGGAGGTCACGGAAAACGCCCTGATGGGCAACATCGCCAGTACCCTGGCCCTGCTCCAGCAGATCCGCGACCTGGGCGTATCCCTGTCGATCGACGACTTCGGCACCGGTTACTCATCCCTGGCCTACCTCAAGCGCCTGCCGCTCAATACCCTGAAGATCGATCGATCGTTCATCCAGGACATCCCCAAATCGACCCAGGACAGGGAAATAGTCCAGGCAATCATCGTCATGGCCCACACCCTGCACCTGCAGGTGGTCACCGAAGGGGTCGAGACCCTGGAGCAGCAGCAGTTCCTCGAACACTACGGCTGCGACTACCTGCAGGGCTACCTGCTCAGTCGCCCGGTGCCGCTGCAGGACCTGGGTCGGGTACTGGATGAACTGAACCAGCGCCACGACAGGCTCAATCTGCGGATGCCGGGTCTCGATAGAGGCGAATCAGGGTCGCCGGGTCCTGCTCCAGATAGCCCTGCCCACCATGCAGACGCATCAACTGCGCAGCTAATCCGCTGATCGGCGTAGCCGAACCCTGCTCCCGGGAAAACTTCACCGCACCGTCCAGATCCTTGAGCAGGGTCCGCACATGCCATTTCACCGGTTCGAAACGGCTCTCAGCCATCTGCGGGGCCAGGATCTGCAGCGGCTTGGAGTCAGCGAAACCGCCGGCCAGGGCCTCGGCAATCAACCGTGCATCCACGCCGGAACGCTCCGCCAGGGCCACCACTTCGGCAATCACCAGGGCATTGCAGGCAACAATCATCTGGTTGCAGGCCTTGGTGACCTGGCCTGCCCCCACAGCCCCCATGTGCGTGACCCGCTCCCCCAGGGCCAGCAACACCGGGCGGACCCGTTCGATATCCGCCGCCTCGCCGCCCACCATGATCGCCAGGCTGCCGGACTCGGCACCGGGGGTTCCACCGGAAACCGGGGCATCGACCCAGGCCATGCCGGTGTCGCGAGCCAGCATCGCGGCCATCTCCCGGGTGGCGGTGGGTTCCAGGCTGGACAGGTCCAGCAGCAGTTGCCCGGCCCGGGCGCCCTGGGCGATGCCATCGGCAGCAAACACCACCTGGCGCACCACGTCAGTGTTGGCCAGGCACAGCAGCACCAGATCCGCGTGCTCGCACAGCTGCGCGGGTGTGGCCACTTGTCGCGCCCCGGCGGCCACCAGGGACGCGCACTTCTGCGGATTGCGGTTCCACACCGTCAGCGGATAGCCCGCAGCCAGCAGGCGCCGGCACATGGGCAGCCCCATCAGGCCGATCCCGGCAAACCCGAGTGAAGGTAACGCTGACATCATATTGCCCCCATTTGATTAAAGATCATCGAATACTGGCCGATTCATCATGATTCAGGAAAGGATTCCCCCGAGCGACGCTCAGTAAATACCCTGACGCCTTGGGCAAAATTCGCGCTCCACGCAGCGGCGAGGTCCCATTCCGTGATGGTTCGCTGACACCTCGTCTCGAGCCAACCAGACCAGGCATATGGCGCACAATGACTTCTAAAAACAATCCTGCCAACGCAGTCTCCGAGATGACGCTGACCTCCCCCACATCAAGCCACTCAGATACGAAGCCATTGTCCAGTTCACGCCCCCTGTCGACCCAGCAGTACCTGTATTTCACCGAAACCAACACCGACCGCATCCTCGACAACCTCGATGGCCTGCGCGACTCCGTGTTCCCGCGCCCGCCGCACCTGGAAGACGAGCAGGAAAATCGCCGTGACCAGGAATTCCCGTCGGTGTGCCTGATCGGCCTGGGCCGCTGCGGCTCCAACATCGCCCTGGATGTGGCGGAGCTGGTGTACAACGCCCGCAAGTTCTACCTCAACGAATTCAATAACGAAGACAAGGCCTACGAAGGCGGCTACAGCCCCGGCCAGTGGATCCGCCAGAACCTGCGCCTGGGCCAGAGCAAGGCCAGCAAACCGGTATTCCTGGTGGAGCCCCTGGTGATGCTCGGTGACCTGGACAAGGACATCGCCGGGCGCATCCGCTTCTCGCGCAAGGGCGAAAAGAGCGGCTTCATCCGCGACTACAGCAAGATGAAGATCATGGACCTGTCGGAAGTCCACGCCGGCGGCGCCGGTAACGCGCCGATACTCGGCCAGTACCTGGCCAAGATCATCCTCAACAAGGACACCCAGCGTTTCTCCAGCCCCGACTGGAAAATGATCCACTCGTACCTGATCGATTCCTGCGGGATCAAGGCCAACCAGTCGCGCCTGTACTTCTCGATCTTCAGTGCCGGTGGCGGTACCGGCTCGGGCATGGCTTCGGAATTCGGCCTGGCCCAGCAGTACTCGTACATGAACAAGACCTTCGACACCAAGCCGATGGACGAGCACGACAGCAAGAGCGGGCACTCCTTCGTCTTCGAGCCGATCTTCACCAGCGGCATCTGCGTACTGCCGAACATCTCGGACCATCGCAGCGAAATGTCCGAGGCGCTGCACATCAACGCCGGCCGCCTGCTGTGCAAATACCTTTCGGAAGAGTGGGACTTCTCCTACAACTTCGACAACGAAGACAGCAGCGAAGCCAGCGTCATGGGGCGGATCCGCCCGTGGAACGCGATGATGCTGATCTCCAACGACATCATGCGCTATGCCGAAGAAAGCGATGACGGCAACATCCAGAACATTGACGTCAACGCCATGGAGAAGCACGCCAACCAGTACATCTCCCAGCAGATCTTCAACATCCTCACTGCCCAGGCAGTGACCACCGACTACGACCAGAACTACTTCCGTCGCGCCGGCATCGACATCGGCGAGACCATCCGCCTGGACGCCAACGACCTGTTCATGAGCCTGGCCGGCCCGGTGGCGATCGCCTACGCCGAATCCGTGGTGCCGGAGCAGCCGGTGCCCACCGGCGACAAGTTCAAGGTGTTCGAGAAAGAGCCGCAGCGCCTGAACATCGACGACCTGTTCTTCCGCTCCATCGACCTGCCGCATTTCAACAAGGTGACCCAGGCCATTGAAGGCATCAGCCTGCTGCCCATCGAGTCCAAGCGCTATCGTGCGGCTCTGGAGCAGTACAAGGCCTCGGGGTATGACGCCGCGGCGCTGCACGACCTGCACTTCTTCAAGAACTGCTCGTCGGTGGTATCGATTGTGTCCCTGCCCAAGGACTACAAGCTGTCCTACATGGACCTGAACCGGCTCAAGACTCACCTCAACAGCCTGTTCCCCAACACCACCCTCAAGCGCTACGCGCTGGTGATCGGCGCCTCGGCCAACCTGTCGCTGACCACCCTGATCGCCAAGAGCCCGTGCCTGTCGGATGACTTCCTGACCCTGATCGTGGCCTTTATCAAGCGTTGCTTTGCGCGCAATCCGTACCGTTTCGACGACACCCTGGACAACTCGGTGCTGGATTTCATCGTCAGCGAGCAATTCGACGAAGACCGCATCGACGATCTGCTCAACGAATTCGAGAACCCGGCGAAGATCCTCGATACCAACTGGTACGCGATCAAGCCGATGTACGAGAAGAAGTACCGCGAGCTGATCAACGACAAGGACAAGTTCGTCTCGATCAACGACATCCGCCTGTCCCGCGATTGCGTGAAGAAGGCCATCAAGTACCTGCGCGAGATCTACCGTCACCGCATCGGCAAGACCCGGGTCATCTCCCTCAATAGCCACACCGGCAAGACCGCCTATTAAGAAGGGCTTCGCCAGCGAGCCGGCTCCTACACAGCAGGGAAAAAACCTGCTGCCCTGTAGGGGCGGCCGGGCGGCGTTCCGCTCGCCGGCCAATGGTCTATTTGTTCACACCACGAAACAATTAAGCAGCTCGTCGGACCGACTTGAAACTGTGCCCCTTCCGTGAACGTCACCCTGGCTGAAATCCCTGTGGGGCCTTTCTCCACGGCAAGATGCCATCACTGGACTCACGGTTACTCGGCTACACACTTTTGTCCGACAAAATAGCGCACCAGATTGGCGCACACCTTCAGCGCGGCGCCCTCTCCTGGGTCAGAATCCAGGGCGAGACCACCACGGCCCACAGCTGCGGATCACGCTCCAACAGATCGGACGCCCGCGTCGCAGGCAGCTTTTCAACCTTCCCTTCGGCCAGCCAGGCCGCGACTTTTTGTGCCTGATTCTCCGCTACCGCCTGGGCCGCCTCGATCAGATCCAGGTCGGCGTCGACCCACAATAGGGCACCCTTGGCAAAGAACGGCTCCAGTTCCTTCCAGCTGATAGATGCGGTCTCACCAAGCAGCTTGGCATAGAGGGTGCTAGGTTCTTGAGTCATGGGACTGTCCAGAAATGAAATCGGCGCAATCATAACGTCGGTGCTCTGGCAGAAAAACCCAGAAGCAAATGCATCACCGATCGAGAAGCTCAGAAGCGCCAGGGACTGACGCCGAACCGGGCGCGAGCCACGCCGCAAATCTGTCTTTTTCTTTCGATTAAGCGACACCCCGCGTTTTTGCCCCCAGCCGCCAGCTTTTCAAGCGAACAACCGGCGCTCTACACTGTACCGGTACAGTTGCCAGGGGCACTTCCGACGGATATTCGCGATATATCTGATTCGGTTCTGCGACCAAGGCCGCCGGAACTATAAAAATTACAACAGTAAGAGTGGAGCACTATGAATAAGGCTACTAAGCAGATTTCCAAACTGTTTGCCGCTATGGTCCTGGCCGGTGTTGCCAGCCATTCGTTCGCAGCTGACACCATCAAGATCGGTATCGCCGGCCCCAAGACCGGCCCGGTAGCCCAGTACGGCGACATGCAGTTCAGTGGCGCAAAAATGGCCATCGAGCAGATCAACGCCAAGGGCGGCGTCAACGGCAAGAAGCTCGAAGCCGTTGAATACGATGACGCCTGTGATCCAAAACAAGCCGTGGCGGTGGCCAACAAAGTGGTCAACGATGGCGTCAAGTTCGTGGTCGGCCACCTGTGCTCCAGCTCCACTCAACCCGCTTCCGACATCTACGAAGATGAAGGCGTGATCATGATCACCCCGGCAGCCACCAGCCCGGACATCACCGCCCGTGGTTACAAAATGGTGTTCCGCACCATCGGCCTGGACAGCGCCCAGGGCCCTGCCGCCGGTAACTACATCGCCGACCACGTGAAGCCAAAAGTCGTTGCCGTACTCCACGACAAACAGCAGTACGGTGAAGGCATCGCCAGCGCCGTGAAGCAGACCCTGGAGAAGAAAGGCACCAAGGTGGCCGTGTTCGAAGGCATCAACGCCGGCGACAAGGACTTCTCTTCGCTGATCGCCAAGCTCAAGCAAGCCAACGTCGACTTCGTCTACTACGGCGGCTACCACCCGGAGCTGGGCCTGATCCTGCGTCAATCCCAGGAAAAGGGCCTGAAGGCCAAGTTCATGGGTCCGGAAGGCGTGGGTAACGACTCCATCTCGCAGATCGCCAAGGACGCGTCCGAAGGCCTGCTGGTGACCCTGCCCAAATCCTTCGACCAGGACCCGGCCAACGTCGCCCTGGCTGACGCATTCAAGGCCAAGAAAGAAGACCCGAGCGGTCCTTTCGTATTCCCCTCCTACTCCGCGGTTGAAGTGATCGCTGGCGCCATCACCAACGCCAAGAGCGAAGACGCGGCCAAGGTGGCTGAAGCCATCCACGCCGGAACCTTCAAGACCCCGACCGGTGACTTGAGCTTCGACGCCAAGGGCGACTTGAAAGACTTCAAATTCGTGGTCTACGAGTGGCACTTCGGCAAACCTAAAACCGAAGTCTCTCCTCAGTAAGGCGCGCCCTGACTGACTGCCAATAAAGCCCACGGCTCGCCGTGGGCTTTGTTTTACGAATGTATGGGCCTGTGTTCCGTGATCCGGAATCCCGCCCACCTGAAAATCTCAAAACCGTCATCAGCGGTTCGCTGGCAAAACCCAGCCCGAAGTGGGTGCAGATCCACGGGGCCTGGGCGGGAAAATGACTCCACCAGTGAAATGCGTATCAGGTTTTTAGGAGCGTTGTAATGCCTGACCTCTATCACTTTTTCCAACAGCTGGTTAACGGTCTCACCGTTGGCAGCACGTATGCCCTGATCGCCATCGGCTATACGATGGTTTACGGCATCATTGGAATGATCAACTTCGCCCACGGCGAGGTGTACATGATCGGCTCCTATGTGGCGTTCATCGCCATCGCCGGGCTGGCCATGATGGGACTCGACAGCGTACCGCTGTTGATGACCGCAGCCTTTATCGCGAGCATCGTCGTCACCAGTGCCTACGGCTACAGCATCGAACGGATCGCCTACCGCCCCTTGCGGGGCAGTAACCGCCTGATCCCGCTGATCTCGGCCATCGGCATGTCGATCTTCCTGCAGAACACCGTTCTGCTGGCGCAAGACTCCAAGGACAAATCCATTCCCAACCTGATCCCGGGCAATTTCTCCATCGGGCCAGGTGGCGCACATGAAGTGCTGATTTCCTACATGCAGATCGTGGTATTCGTGGTGACCCTGGTGGCCATGCTCGGTCTGACGCTGTTCATCTCCCGTTCTCGTCTGGGTCGCGCCTGCCGTGCCTGTGCCGAAGACATCAAGATGGCCAACCTCCTGGGGATCAATACCAACAACATCATCGCCCTGACCTTCGTGATCGGCGCCGCACTGGCGGCCATCGCCGCCGTGCTGCTGAGCATGCAATACGGTGTGATCAACCCCAACGCCGGTTTCCTGGTGGGCCTCAAGGCCTTCACCGCAGCGGTCTTGGGCGGCATCGGCAGCATTCCGGGCGCGATGCTCGGCGGGCTGGTGCTGGGGGTGGCCGAAGCCTTTGGCGCCGACGTATTCGGCGACCAGTACAAGGACGTCGTAGCGTTCGGCCTGTTGGTTCTGGTGCTGTTGTTCCGTCCGACCGGCATTCTGGGCCGTCCGGAGGTTGAGAAAGTATGACTAGGAATCTTAAATCGGCGCTATTTAGCGCCTTGCTGGTCTGGGCCGTCGCCTACCCGGTACTGGGCCTGAAACTGACCATCGTCGGCATCAACCTGGAAGTCCACAACACCAGCCCGACCATCCTGGCCACCATCGCGGTGTGCTCGGTGCTGATGTTCCTGCGGGTGCTGTTCCATAGCCAGATCAGCGCCGCCTGGAAGTCCTCTCCCAGCATGCCGCTGATTCCGGCCAAGGCCAGCAACTTCCTGACCCTGCCGGGCACCCAGCGCTGGATCATCCTGGCATTGATCGTCGTTGCCCTGGTCTGGCCATTCTTTGGCTCCCGCGGTGCGGTGGACATCGCCACGCTGATCCTGATCTACGTGATGCTGGGCCTGGGCCTGAACATCGTCGTCGGTCTGGCCGGCCTGCTGGACCTGGGTTACGTGGGGTTCTATGCCGTCGGTGCCTACAGCTACGCGCTGCTCTCGCACTACTTCGGCCTGAGCTTCTGGATCTGCCTGCCGATCGCCGGGATGATGGCGGCCACCTTCGGCTTCCTGCTGGGCTTCCCGGTGCTGCGCCTGCGCGGTGACTACCTGGCGATCGTGACCCTGGGCTTTGGCGAGATCATCCGTCTGCTGCTACGCAACATGACCGATCTCACTGGCGGCCCGAACGGCATCAGCAACATCGACAAGCCGACCTTCTTCGGCCTGACTTTCGAGCGCAAGGCAGCAGAAGGCATGCAGACCTTCCACGAGTTCTTCGGCCTGCAATACAACTCGATCAACAAGGTGATCTTCCTCTACCTGGTGGCCCTGCTGCTGGCGCTGGCGGCGCTGTTCGTCATCAACCGCCTGCTGCGCATGCCCATCGGCCGTGCCTGGGAAGCCTTGCGTGAAGACGAGATTGCCTGCCGCGCGCTGGGCCTGAACCCCACCGTGATCAAGCTCTCGGCCTTTACCCTGGGCGCCGCGTTCGCCGGTTTCGCCGGCAGCTTCTTCGCCGCGCGCCAAGGCCTGGTGACCCCGGAGTCCTTCACCTTCATCGAGTCGGCGATCATCCTCGCCATCGTCGTGCTGGGTGGCATGGGCTCGCAGCTGGGTGTGATCCTGGCGGCGATCGTGATGATCCTCTTGCCTGAAATGATGCGTGAATTCAGCGAATACCGGATGTTGATGTTCGGCGCCATGATGGTGCTGATGATGATCTGGCGTCCTCAAGGTCTGCTGCCCATGCAACGTCCTCACATGGAGCTGCGCAAATGAGCCGTGAGATCCTCAAAGTAACCGGCCTGTCGATGCGCTTCGGCGGCCTGCTGGCGGTCAACGGCGTGGCCCTGACCGTCAAGGAAAAACAAGTGGTGGCGCTGATCGGCCCGAACGGCGCCGGCAAGACCACGGTGTTCAACTGCCTGACCGGTTTCTACCAGCCAAGCGCCGGCAGCATCCTCCTGGACGGTGAGCCGATCGAAGGCCTGCCGGGCCACCAGATCGCCCGCAAGGGTGTGGTGCGAACCTTCCAGAACGTGCGCCTGTTCAAGGACATGACCGCGGTCGAGAACCTGTTGATCGCCCAGCACCGTCACCTGAACACCAACTTCCTGGCCGGTCTGTTCAAGACCCCGGCGTTCCGCAAGAGCGAACGCGAAGCCATGGAGTACGCCGGCTACTGGCTGGACAAGGTCAACCTGCGGGAGTTTGCCAACCGTCCCGCCGGCACCCTGGCCTACGGTCAGCAACGGCGCCTGGAAATCGCCCGCTGCATGATGACCCGCCCGCGGATCCTCATGCTCGACGAGCCGGCCGCCGGCCTCAACCCCAAGGAAACCGAGGACCTCAAGGCGCTGATCAGCGTGTTGCGTGAGGAGCACAACGTCACCGTGCTGCTGATCGAGCACGACATGAAGCTGGTCATGAGCATTTCCGACCACATCGTGGTGATCAACCAGGGCACGCCCCTGGCCGACGGCACGCCGGAACAGATCCGCGACAATCCCGAAGTGATCAAAGCCTACCTGGGGGAAGCGTAAATGCTGCAGTTCGAAAACGTTTCCACCTACTACGGCAAGATCCAGGCGTTGCACAGCGTCAACGTCGAGATCCGCCAGGGCGAAATCGTCACCCTGATCGGCGCCAACGGCGCCGGCAAATCCACCCTGCTGATGACCCTCTGCGGCTCGCCACAGGCCCACAGCGGCAGCATCCGTTACCTGGGTGAAGAGCTGGTGGGGCAAAGCTCGGCGCAGATCATGCGCAAGAGCATTGCCGTGGTGCCGGAAGGCCGCCGGGTATTCGCCCGCCTGACCGTGGAAGAAAACCTCGCCATGGGCGGTTTCTTCACCGACAAGGGTGACTATCAGGAGCAGATGGACAAGGTCCTGGAGCTGTTTCCACGGCTCAAGGAGCGCTTCACCCAGCGCGGCGGCACCATGTCCGGCGGCGAACAGCAGATGCTTGCCATCGGTCGCGCGCTGATGAGCAAGCCCAAGCTGTTGCTCCTGGACGAACCGTCCCTGGGACTGGCGCCGATCATCATCCAGCAGATCTTCGACATCATCGAACAGCTGCGCCGCGACGGCGTGACGGTGTTCCTGGTGGAGCAGAACGCCAACCAGGCGCTGAAGATCGCCGACCGCGCCTATGTGCTGGAAAACGGCCGAGTGGTGATGCAAGGCACCGGCGAAGCGCTGCTGACCGATCCGAAGGTGCGCGAAGCCTATCTGGGCGGCTAAACACCTGCGTCACAAAAAACGGCCCTTCGGGGCCGTTTTTTTATTCCGGGAGAAAAAACTGTCCCGGGCTGTAACAAATGCCAATGAGCCTTCTCTAGAGGGGTAAGCAAGCACAAATGCTTCCTTACCCAACCGATCTGGAGAAACATCATGAGCACCACTCGCACCCTGTCCGCCACCGCCCTGGTCCTGGCCCTGGGCTCCGCCCTGAGCATCGCTGCCGTCTCCACCACCGCCCACGCCGCCGACGACATGGAGAAATGCTTCGGCGTGGCCATGAAGGGCAAGAACGACTGCGCCGCGGGCGCCGGCACCAGCTGCGCCGGCACCTCCAAGGTCAACGACCAGGCCAACGCCTGGAAACTGGTGCCCAAGGGCACTTGCGAAAAAACCGCCAGCAGCACCTCGCCCACCGGTTTCGGCCAGCTCGAAGCCTTCAAAGCCAAGTCCTGATCCTGCGCCAGCCTGAGTGTCGATGATGAACACCGCCTTGATCCCACGTCCCCGCCACGACATTCAGGCGTCCACCCCGAGCCTGCCGCCCTGTGCAGGCCTGGGGCTCAAGAGCCAACACTTCAAGGACGTCCTCGAACAGCGTCCCGACATTGGCTTTTTCGAGGTGCATGCCGAGAACTACATGGTGGCGGGCGGGCCCTTCCATCATTACCTGGGCCTGATTCGCCAGGAGTATCCCCTGTCGCTGCACGGTGTCGGTCTGTCCATTGGCGGCGAAGGCCCCCTGGACAGCGAGCATCTGCGGCGCCTGGCGGTGTTGATCGAGCGCTATCAACCCCAGTCCTTTTCCGAACACCTGGCCTGGTCGAGCCACGGCCCGGTGTTTCTCAACGACCTGCTGCCCCTGGCCTACGATGTGCCGACCCTGCAGCGGGTCTGCGACCACATCGACCAACTGCAGAATCATCTGGGGCGAACCATGCTGCTGGAAAACCCCGCTACCTACCTGCAGTTCCAACGCTCGACCCTGGACGAGACGGACTTCATTCGCGAAGTGATCCAGCGCAGCGGTTGCGGCCTGCTGCTGGACGTCAACAACCTCTACGTTTCCTGCATCAACCACCAGCGCGATCCCCTGGCCTATCTGCAGGCACTGCCGCTGCAGGCCGTGGGCGAGATCCATCTGGCCGGGTTCGCCGAAGACCAGGACAACCTCGGTGATCGCCTGTTAATCGACGACCACGGCGCCCCGGTGGACCGGGAAGTCTGGGCCCTGTACCAACAGGTGCTGGGGCGAATCGGCCCCATGGCCACCCTGATCGAACGGGACAATCAGGTGCCGAGCCTGACCACGCTGCTGGGGGAGGCCGCTCAGGCCCAGGCGCTGTTACACCAGGCGCGGGTGCAGCCATGAGCGACCACGCCCTCTTTGCCCAGGCGCTACTGAGCGCCGAATCCATCTGCCCGGAGGGGCTTTGCAGCAGCAACGGCGCCGATCCGGCCAGTCGCTTCGCGGTCTATCGCAACAACGTGCAAGGCTCGCTGATCAACGCTCTGGCGGAGGCCTACCCAGTGCTGGCGCAACTGGTGGGGCAGACATTCTTCAACGCCATGGCCCGTCTGTATGTGCAGGATTACCCTCCATACAGCCCGGTGATCAACGACTACGGCCAGGACCTGGCGGACTTCATCCAGGGTTTCGCTCCGGCAGCGACCCTGCCCTATCTGGCCGATATGGCGCGCTTGGAACGGCTGCGGGTCGAGGCTTATCACGCCGCCGACGCCGAGCCTCTGCAACCGGCCCAACTGCTGGCGGCAATGAACCAGCCCGATCGCCTCGGCCAGCTCTGCCTGCAGTTGCATCCGTCACTGCGCACCCTGCACTCGGCGTTCGCCGTCGTCAGCCTGTGGGCCGCTCACCAGAGCGACGCTGCCTGGCCGGCGTTCGACTTGCACCAGAGCCAGCACGCCCTGGTGCTGCGCGATGCCCTGGAGGTGCGGGTGATCGCACTGGACGCCGGCAGCGCTACCTTCATCGACAGCCTGCGCCACCACTGGCCGCTGGAAATCGCCGCCGCTTATGCCCTGGACGCCCAGGCCGACTTCGACCTGGGCCAGTGCCTGGGGCTGCTGCTGGCCCACGGCGCCCTCATTGACCTGCAACCTCACCAAAAGGCTTGACCATGAACACCCAGACACCTGCCCCCGTTAGCGGACTGCTGCACCGAATCATTCAAGGGTTCGAGCGTATTCCCTACAGCCTGATCGCCTTTCTCGCGCGCTTTTCCATCGCCGCGGTGTTCTGGAAATCCGGCCAGACCAAAGTCGAGGGACTGGCCATCGACCTGGTCGATGGCACCTTCGAACTGGGCTGGCCGCGCTTGGCGGACTCGACCATTCCCCTGTTCCAGAGTGAATACCACGTGCCGCTGCTGACGCCGGAAGTGGCGGCGCACCTGGCGGCCTTTGCCGAGCATTTTTTTCCGGCGTTGATTCTGCTGGGCCTGGCCACGCGCTTTTCCGCCCTGGCGCTGCTGGGGATGACCCTGACCATCCAGCTTTTCGTCTACCCCGACGCCTACCCGACCCACGGCACCTGGGCGGCGATCTTGCTGCTGTTGATGGCCCGTGGCCCGGGCATGTTTTCCCTCGACCACCTGCTGGCCCGGCATTTTCACCACCGTCCTCTGTAGCCGCTGCCGCAGGCTGCGAAAAGGGCCTTAGGCCCTTGAACCGATTCAAGTTCGCAACCCACTGGCCGCGGCTACAGACGATCCAGCGCCTCACCGCTGCGGCGGAACCAGTCCATCAGGTAATCGGCCAGCACCTGGGTGCGCCTGGGCAGGCCGCCCTGATAGGGATGCACCAGGTACATCGGCATGCTGCGGGTCTGGTAGTCCCGCAGCAGCCAGCGCAAACGGCCATCGGCCAGCTCGCTGTGCAGCACATAGGACGGCAGCCGAGCGATTCCCGCCCCCACCAGGGCGGCCTTCTTCAGCAGGTTGTAGTGATTGCTGGCAAAAGGACCGCTGACCCGCACCCGCAGCAGTTCGTGACGCTGGTGATAGAGCCACTCTTCCCGCCCGCTGTAGTGGCTGTTGAGCAGGCAGCGATGCTCGGCCAGCTCCGCGGGAGTCTGCGGCTCACCGTATTGCTCCAGATAGGCCGGGCTGGCGCAGGTCATCTCATGCCAGGCCAGCAGCGGCCGGGCGACCAGGCGCTGATCGTTGGCCACTTCCGAGCGCACCGCCAGATCAAACCCCTCCCGGGCCAGGTCACGGTAGCTGTTGTTCAGGTCCAGCTCGATCTGCACCTGGGGATAGTGCCGGGAGAACTCCAGCAGCAGGCCGTCGAAAAAGGTTTCGCCCAAGGACACCGGCACCGTCAGGCGCACCGGGCCGGCCATGTCGTCCTTGAGCCGCGCCAGGGCCTGATGCGCTCGTTCCACTTGGGCAACCAGGGCTTGGGCCTGAGGCAGCAACGCCGCGCCGGCGGCGGTCAGGTCCAGGCGCCGGGTGGTGCGTTGCAACAGCACCACGGCGTAGCGTGCCTCCAAGGCACTGAGGCGCTTGGACAACTGGCCCTTGCTGCAACCCAGGCGCTGGGCCGCCAGGGTAAAGCTGCCCGCCTCCACCAGCACGGCAAACGCCGCCAGGTCATCCATCTCGCTCATGGACTGTTTCCATTTGAAAACCAAAGGTTGCCTATTAGCGCGTTAATCCACGTAAAAAACCACTCTAGACTGCAAGTTCTTCCCCCCCTTATCGAGGAACGCCCCATGAAGATTCTCTTGATCGGTGCCAACGGCACCATTGGTTCGGCGGTTGACCGGGAACTGTCCCAGCGTCACGAGGTGATCCGGATCGGCCGTAGCAGCGGCGACTTCCAGGTGGACATCAGTGATGCCCAGTCGATTCGCGCCCTGTTCGAGAAAACCGGACGCTTCGATGCGCTGGTCTGCGCCGCCGGCAACGTCACCTTCGCGCCCCTGGCGGACATGACCGCCGAGCACTTCAGCCTGGGCCTGCAGGACAAGCTGATGGGCCAGGTCAACCTGCTGCTGATCGGCCGCGAGTACGCCAACGATGGCGCGTCCTTCACCTTCACCACCGGCATCTTGAGCCACGACCCGATCCGCAGCGGGGCCTCGGCGGCCCTGGTCAACGGCGCCCTCGACAGCTTCGTGCGCGCCGCCGCCATCGAACTGCCGCGGGGCCTGCGGATCAACTCGATCAGCCCCAACGTGCTGCTGGAAGCCATGGGCAGCTATGCCCCCTACTTCCGTGGCTTCAAGCCGGTGCCGGCGGCTGACGTGGCCCTGGCCTACGCCAAGAGCGTGGAAGGCCTGCAGACCGGCCAGACCTATCACGTCGGCTAAGCCGGCTTGTGTAGGCGCTGGCCTGCCGGCGAAGGCGTCCTGCCGAACCGCACAAGGCTCCAGGGGCGCTTCGCCGGCAAGCCGGCTCCTGCGGTTGATGGCGCCGCAGCCTTCAATCCGGGGTTGTGGTGACCGGGCGGGCTGCGTAACGTGTCGGCTTCCGCTTGGAGGCCCGATGATGCGCACTGCCCGTTCACTGCTTTGTTTCGCCCTGTTGCCGCTGTTTGCCGGCTGCCAGATGCTGCCGATGTTCAACCAACAGCCCCAGGCCCCCTCCATGGCCGGGCTGACCCGGATGCAGGGTGAACTCAGTGCGGCGGACGGCAAATTGCTGTTCAAGCCCTGCACCGAGGATCGCCGCTATGTGGTCAGTGACGGCGGCGGCACCAGCGTGCTGCAGGAGGCCGCCACCCTGGCGGAGAAACAGGGCAAGCTGTTCGCCGACCTGCGGGGCAAGTTCTCCGCCAGTGGCAGCAGCGACGGCCAGCTGGACCTGCGCCAGCTGTACCGCGTAGAGCGCTCCGCCAGCGCCTGCGGCGACCCGAACTTCCAGCGCCTGATCCTGCGGGCCGGCGGCAAGAACCCGGCCTGGAACGTCGATGTCAGCGCCAAGGGCATGATGATCGAACGCGCCGGCCAACCGACCCTGGCCCTGCCCTATCTGGAAGAACAGTTGGGCGACGGCCGTTTCAACCTCAGCAGCGAAGCCAATCACCAGCGCGTGGAGCTCTGGGTGGCGCCGCAGCGTTGCGTCGACCCGACGACCGGCAGCGTCCAGCACCTCAGTGCCGAACTGCGGGTGGACGGTCAGGTGCAGCGCGGTTGCGGCTATTTCGGCGGCTCGCGCAACGACTGATTCGACGAGCAGCGGTTTTAGCCTCACGGCCAGGGAGGATTGCGGCTTATAATCGCCGGTTTGTGCAAAGCAAGCCGGCGCACTGTTGCGCACCGCCTACCCGGATCCTGTCATGTTACGAATCACCGAACTCAAGTTGCCGATCGACCATCCCGATGAAGACCTGCGCGCCGCTATCGTGCAGCGCTTGGGGATCGCCAGCGATGACCTGCTCGATTTCACCTTGTTCAAACGCAGCTACGATGCGCGCAAGAAATCTTCCGAGCTGTGCTTCATCTACACCATCGACCTCAACGTACGCGACGAAGCGGCGCTGCTGCTCAAGTTCGCCGACGACCGTAACGTCAACCCGGCGCCGGATGTCAGCTACAAGGTGGTGGGCCAGGCCCCGGCAGACCTGAGCGAGCGACCGATCGTGGTGGGTTTCGGCCCTTGCGGCATCTTTGCCGGCCTGTTGCTGGCCCAGATGGGCTTCAAGCCGATCGTCCTCGAGCGCGGCAAGGAAGTGCGCCAGCGCACCAAGGACACCTGGGGCCTGTGGCGCAAAAGCGTGCTCAACCCCGAGTCCAACGTGCAGTTCGGCGAAGGCGGCGCCGGGACCTTCTCCGACGGCAAGCTCTACAGCCAGATCAAGGACCCGCAGCACCACGGCCGCAAGGTGCTCCACGAGTTCGTCAAGGCCGGTGCGCCAGACGAGATTCTCTACGTCAGCAAGCCGCACATCGGCACCTTCCGCCTCACTGGCGTGGTGGAAAACATGCGCCAGCAGATCATCGCCCTGGGCGGTGAAGTGCGCTTCGAGCAGCGGGTCACCGACGTGCTGATCGAAGACGGTCAATTGCAGGGCGTGGAGCTGGCCAGCGGTGAACAACTGCATTCGCGGCACGTGATCCTGGCCCTGGGCCACAGCGCCCGCGACACCTTCCGCATGCTCCACAGCCGTGGCGTGTACATGGAAGCCAAGCCGTTCTCGGTGGGTTTCCGTATCGAGCACCCGCAGTCGCTGATCGACAGTGCGCGCCTGGGCAAGTACGCCGGCCACCCGAAACTCGGCGCCGCCGACTACAAGCTGGTGCACCACGCCAAGAACGGCCGTTCGGTCTACAGCTTCTGCATGTGCCCGGGCGGCACCGTGGTGGCCGCCACGTCCGAGCCGAACCGGGTGGTGACCAACGGCATGAGCCAGTACTCGCGCAACGAGCGCAACGCCAACTCCGGCATCGTGGTCGGCATTACTCCGGAAGTGGATTACCCGGGCGGCCCGCTGGCCGGCATCGAATTGCAGGAACGCCTGGAGTCTCACGCCTTCGTCCTGGGTGGCAGCAACTACCAGGCCCCGGCGCAGTTGGTGGGCGACTTTATCGCCGGCAAACCCACCACGGCACTGGGCAGCGTCGAGCCATCCTACAAGCCCGGCGTGAGCCTGGGGGATCTGGCGCTGGCCCTGCCGGACTTCGCCATCGAGGCCATTCGCGAGGCATTACCGGCCTTCGAACGGCAGATCAAGGGCTACTCGTTGCACGATGCGGTGCTGACCGGCATCGAGACCCGCACCTCATCGCCACTGCGCATTACCCGTGATGCCTCGATGCAGAGCCTGAATGTGAAGGGTCTGTACCCCGCTGGCGAAGGCGCCGGTTATGCCGGGGGAATTCTTTCCGCCGGTGTGGACGGGATTCGTATTGCCGAAGCCGTGGCCCGCGACATCCTCGGCATTCAGGCCTGACGGACGGGTGCTTTCGCCGGTAAGCCGGCTCCTACCGCCTGCCGTAGGAGCTGGCTCGCCAGCGAAGATGTCATCCAGAACAGTGCAAGGCTCAAGGGCCTCTTCGCCGGCAAGCCGGCTCCTACGACAGGTTCAGATGCCGGCGCGCAATACGCTGGCCGGGAGTGCCTCGCCACGCTCGACGCTGGCCGCTACCGCATGGATCAAGGCATCCAACTCATACCCCTGCTCTGCCAGCCACTGCTGATCGTAGTAAGTGGTCGCATAGCGCTCGCCACCGTCACAGAGAATCGCCACGATCGAACCGCTTTCGCCGACCGCGGCCATGTGCTGGGCGGCCATCAATGCGCCGATCAGGTTGGTGCCACTGGAGCCGCCGACCCGCCGCCCCAGACGCTGGGCCAGGTAGTGCATGGCTGCCAGGGACAGGGCATCCGGCACCTTGACCATGGCGTCGATCACCTTGGGCAGGAACGAAGCTTCGACCCGCGGCCGGCCGATGCCTTCGATCCGCGAACCGCAGTCCAGACGCAAACCAGCATCACCGCTCAGGTAGTAGTCGAAGAACACCGAACGCTCGGCGTCGGCACACAGCACCCGGGTGCCGTGCTGGCGATAACGCACGTAGCGACCCAGAGTCGCGGTAGTGCCGCCGGTACCAGGGCTGGAGATCAGCCAGCTGGGTTCGGGATAACGCTCGAAGCGCAGCTGCTGGAAGATCGACTCGGCAATGTTGTTGGCCCGCCAGTCGGTGGCCCGCTCAGCGTAAGTGAACTGATCCATGAAGTGGCCACCGCTCTCCCGGGCCAGGCGCTCGGATTCGGCATAGATCTGTGTGGGGTCCTGCACCAGATGGCTCTTGCCGCCATAGAAGGCGATCTGAGCGATCTTTTCCTGGGAGGTGGTGGCTGGCATCACGGCAATGAAAGGCAGTCCCAAGAGACGGGCGAAATAGGCCTCGGAAATCGCCGTGGAGCCGCTGGAGGCCTCGATCACTGGCGCGCCGGGCTTGAGCCAGCCGTTACACAGGGCATAAAGAAACAGCGAGCGAGCCAGGCGGTGCTTGAGACTGCCGGTGGGATGGCTGGATTCATCCTTGAAATACAATTCAATGCCCGGCAGTCCCGGCAAAGGCAGCGGAATCAGGTGGGTGTCGGCGCTGCGCTGGAAGTCGGCTTCGATAATGCGAATGGCCTCACGGGCCCACTGGCGATTGTCACTCATGTTCTATTCTCGTCAGATCGAACGCCGTACCGGCGCAAGAAGATGAAATGCACCCGGCGGAGATGATCCGGGTTCGTGGCTGACTGGCGTTTTCCCGGGAAAAACAGCTCGGAACGGCCCTGAAAAGACATGTTATGAAATAACTTTCGGACCTTACAGGTACAGCTGGGAAGCAATTGGAAACACAACTGCAAAAGCGCATTTTCAAACAGGCCCTTTAGCCTCTGCATATAACAAAAAAGAATATAATTTTTGTTTTAACAACTATCTGTACGGGTTAGGGTGTGCCACCTTTTTTAGATTTAGATGGAGAGCGACCTTGCCTCTGCGTAGCACTTTCACTCGTTTCTTTGCCATGGAAGCTGCCAGCGGTCTGTTATTGATCGCCGCTGCCATCCTGGCTCTCATCATCAACAACTCGCCACTGTCCTGGCTGTACAACGGCCTGCTGGAAACCCCGGTGGTGGCCCAGATCGGCGCCTTGAAGATCGCCAAACCGCTGTTGCTGTGGATCAACGACGGTCTGATGGCGCTGTTCTTCCTGCTGATCGGCCTTGAGGTCAAGCGCGAAGTCCTGGAAGGGCAACTGTCCAAGCCTTCGCAAATCGTCCTGCCGGGCATGGCGGCCATTGGCGGCATGCTGGTCCCGGCGCTGATCTACTGGTTTCTCAACCGGGACAATCCGGCGGCACTCAATGGCTGGGCGATTCCCACCGCCACCGACATCGCCTTCGCCCTGGGGGTCCTGGCCCTGCTGGGCAAGCGGGTGCCGACATCGCTGAAACTGTTCCTCATGACCCTGGCGATCATCGACGACCTGGGGGCCATCGTGATCATTGCGATCTTCTATTCCGGCGCCCTGTCGACCCTGTCACTGATGCTGGCGGCCGCCTGTATTGCCGCCCTGGTGGCGATGAACCGCATGGGGGTGGTGAAACTCGGGCCGTACATGATCATCGGCCTGATTCTCTGGGTTTGCGTGCTCAAGAGTGGTGTCCACGCCACCCTGGCCGGCGTGACCCTGGCCTTCTGCATTCCCTTGCGTACCCGTAATGCCGAACCCTCGCCCTCGCTGGCCCTGGAACATGCGCTGCATCCCTGGGTGGCGTTCGGCATCCTGCCACTGTTCGCCTTCGCCAACGCCGGCCTGTCCCTGAACGGCGTGACCCTTGAGAGCTTCACCCACCATGTCCCCATGGGCATCGCCATCGGCCTGTTGCTGGGCAAGACCATCGGTGTGTTCGGCCTCAGCTGGTTGGCGGTCAAAGCCGGCCTTACGGCCTTGCCTGCCGGCGCCAACTGGGGCCAGATCCTCGGGGTGGCAATTCTCTGCGGCATCGGCTTCACCATGAGCCTGTTTGTCGGCTCCCTGGCCTTCGTGCCCGGTAGCAGCGAATACGCCGGCATGGATCGCATGGGGATTCTCACCGGCTCGTTGCTGGCCGCACTGATTGGCTATACGGTTACCGCCGCCGCCAGCCGCAAGAACACGGCGCTGGCCTCCTGATCCACACCGATCCGACAGCCTGAAAACACAAAACCCCGACCAGTTGCCTGGCCGGGGTTTTGTTTTGTAGCAGAAATATCAGCGGGTAACGCGGCTGGTACCGTTGACGGTCATGATGCGTACGCGATCGCCAACCCGGAACACTTCGTTTTCCTGTACCTGCTGCACATAGGCACGCATGCTGCCATCGTCTTCACGCACGGTGATTTCCACGCCCTGGGTACGGGTCAGGCCTTCTTCAGTAGCCGAACCCAACAGACCGCCAGCTACCGCACCGATCACAGCGGTGACGATGCTGCCACGGCCGCCGCCGATGGCGCTGCCACCCACGCCACCAATCACAGCGCCAGCAGCGCCGCCGATGGGGGTCTTGGTGCCTTCGATTTTCACCGGACGCAGGGACTCGATGGTGCCCATACGCACGGTTTGCACACGACGTGCTTCATCACGGGAGTAGGAGTCACCGGTCAGGTTAGAGGCACAACCGCCGAGCAACATTGCCATCGTGGTGAAAGACGCAACCAGCAAAACAGACTTACGCATAGGATCAACTCCAAAGGACAGATAGCCATTAGACTCCGCAGCTTGACGCCTGTCACGGCACCGCCCGGATAAAATTGGTTTCATTCAGCCAAAGTACAGACTGCAAAAAAGCCAAACCGTCTCAATACGGTAACGCCGATTTCCAGCATAGCGCCAACCAGCAAGGGATTTTCATGGATTACTTCATCATCATCGTGACCACCATCGCCGGTCTGTATTTCCATTGGTGGCTCTACGTGCGCATCAAGCGTTGGGTGGACCGGGACCTGGCTTTGTCCCTGGCCGGAACCGATGAACAGAAGAAACAATTCATGCTGCAAAAGCTAGCCGAGGCCCAACGCCAGAAAGTAAAACGCCGGGACCTGCCGCAATGGCTGGAAGCCGCTGCGGCCGGTTATCCCGGCGACTGACCTGCGCGCTTCAGGGGGCCAGGCGCTCCCGGCTCCACTGCCCCGCCTGCAGGCGATAGTTCAAACGGTCATGCAGGCGGCTGGGGCGACCCTGCCAGAACTCGATGCGCTCCGGCAGCAGGCGATACCCCCCCCAATGCTCCGGGCAATCGGGCTGACTATCACTGAAACGCGCCTCGGTGGCCTTGAGCAATTCCTGCAACTCGTTGCGATCGGCGATCACCCGGCTTTGCGGTGAAGCCCAGGCCCCCAACCGACTCCCCAGAGGGCGCACCTGATAATAGGCATCAGACTCCTGGGGAGTGACCTTGACCACCTTTCCTTCGATCCGCACCTGACGCTCCAGGGTCGGCCAGAAGAAGGTCATGGCGGCAAAGGGCCGTGCGGCCAGTTGCTCGCCCTTGGCGCTTTCGTAGTTGGTGAAGAAGGTGAAACCCTGTTCATCCAGCCCCTTGAGCAACAAGATGCGGCAGTGGGGACGACCGTCAGTATCGACAGTCGCCAGCGTCATGGCATTGGCCTCTACCGGCGGTTGCTCGGTCTTCACCGCTTCGGCAAACCACTGATGAAACAGCGCGAAGGGTTCACCCGGGGCCTGAGCCTCGGACAAACCATCGCGGGTGTAATCCCGGCGCATATCAGCCAGAGACTGAGTCATGCCTGCTTCCTTATCCTTGAGAATCAGTTTTTAGCCTGAGCGGTAGCCGTTGTTTTCTTCGCTGGAGCTGCGGCCTTCTTCGCTGGAGCCTTCTTGGCGGCAGGCTTCTTGGCAACGGTGGACTTCTTCGCCGGCGCTGCGGCCTTTTTGCCCGAGGCGGCAGGAACGGGCGGCTTGGCATCTTGCACCGCGACCATTTCGGTCTCGGACGGCGTCGGCTGGTTGTACTTGCTCAGCAGGCCCAGCATGGTGCTGCGCTGGGTCAGCATGATTTCCACTCGACGGTTCAGCGAACGGCCTTGAGGGCTGTCATTGGCAGCACGCGGCATGACCGCCCCCATGCCACGCAGCATCAGGCGGTCCTGCTTCAAGCCGCTGAGGCTGAAGATGGCAGCAACGGACTGGGCGCGATCACGGCTCAGCTTCTGGTTGGCCAGGGTCGGGCCGGTCGCATCGGCGTGGCCGAGAATCAGTACGGCGGTCTTGGGGTCACCTTCAACAGCCTTGGCCACCCGGGTAAATGGGCCCAGGGTCACTGGCAGCAGCATGGCAGGACGGTCCGGGTTGAAGGACGCATCGACCAGCGCAGTCACCACCAGCACGTTTTCACGACGTTCTACTTGCAGCTTGCTGTCCTTCACCGCTTCACGCAGGCGCGGCTCGTAGTCGTCCAGCCAGGCCTGGGTGATTTTCGGGTCGGGCATTGGAATGTCCGCCACATTGACCTTGCTCAGGGGCTTGGGCTGGCTCTTGGCAAACGGCCACCACCAGTGGGTCTCGGAGTCGGCGGCCTTGGCGACCTCTGGAGCTGGAGTCGGCTCGGCTTTCTTGGTCTCAGCCACAGGCTTGTCGGCGGATTCCTTGGAGGAGAACGGCCACCACCAGTTGCTGCTCTCGGCCTTGGCGGCAGGAGCGGCAGGTGCTGCGGCTACAGGGGCAGGAGCTGGCTCGGCTGCTGCCGGCTTGGCGGCAACCGGCGCTTTGCCTGCCGGTGCTGCCGGCTTCGCGGAGGCGGTGGTTTTACCGGCAGCGGCCGCAGGAGCTGCGGGCTTGGCCGCCACTGCCGGCTTGCCTGCTGGAGCGACAGGAGCTGGCGCTTCGGCTGCGACGGGTTTTTCAGCGGTCTGCGGGGCTTCCTTGCTGCTGGCCTTATCGGACCCGAACGACCACCAATGGCCGCCATCCGCTTCATTTTGTGGGGTTTGTGCACAACCGGTGACGGTCAGGCAGATGGCCAAGGCTAGAGACTTGTTCGACGACATGGGATATCCACAAAATGAGATAAAAAATTCGGTCTACATGACCGGTACAAACAGACGCTTGGAAATTATAAAAGCCACAGGGTTCCGTCCTGCAGCTTTCCAAGCATGTTTAAGCAAAAAAGTGCTTAACAGCAACCTTTTTACAGACAATCCGACAAAGCCCGCACCAGCTTCTGTGCCCGTGGATCCATCAATACATAAGGCCCCAGGGTATTTGTCACAAAACCGAACGCCACATCATGCTCCGGGTCAGCAAAACCGATGGACCCCCCGGCACCCGGATGCCCGAACGCCCGAGCCCCCAGGCCAAAAGTGGCATTGGCGACCTGGGGTTGATCAAGCATGCAGCCCAGGCCGAATCGGGTCTGGGTCAGCAGGGTCTTGTCCATGCCCAGGCTGTGTTCGCGGGTCAGTTCTTCGAGCATATCGGCCTCCAGCAAGCTGCCATCGAGCAGGCCGCTGTAGAACCCGGCGAGACTGCGGGCGTTGCCATGGCCATTGGCCGCCGGCTGCTGCATGCGCCGCCACTCGGGTTTGTTGGTGCTGGTCATGATAGACGGTGGATTGGTGAAGGCCCGGGTGGTCATGGCCGTCGGCTCGCGCAGGGTCACCTGCAGCAAGCGCTGGGCTGCCGCGTCACCCACATTGCCTTTGCCACGGGCGATATGTGCCACCCGATGGAACTCTTCGTCGGCCAGGCCGACATGGAAGTCCAGCCCCAGGGGTCTTGCGACCCGGGCCGCAATGGACTCTCCCGGACCGCGTCCATCGGCGCGTCGGATCAGTTCACCCACCAACCAGCCATAGGTGATAGCGGCGTAGCCATGCCCGTCACCCGGCGTCCACCAGGGCTGCTCGGCGGCCAGGGCATCGACCATGGCCTGCCAGTCGTAGAGGGCCTCGGCAGGCAGCAACTCGCGCAGGGCCGGCAAGCCCGCCTGATGACAGAGTAATTGGCGCAAGGTAATGGCAGCTTTGCCTGCTGCGGCGAACTCCGGCCAGTAACTGGCGACCGGCGCATCCAGCCTGAGCTTGCCTTCGGCCACCAGTTGCAGGGCGGTGACCGCAGTGAAGGTCTTGGTGCAGGAGAACAGATTGGCGATGGTATCGCTGTGCCAGGCCTCGGCACCGTCCTTGTCGGCGGTGCCGGCCCACAGGTCGATGACGGTTTCTCCGCCGATCTGGATGCACAGCGCCGCGCCGCGCTCCTGGGGATCGTCGAACAGTGCCGCGAAGGCTTCGCGTACCGCCTCGAATTTAAGTTCGTAATGACCCTGAATCTGCACCCTGACTCCCCCAGCACATTTGCTCGACAACGAGGCGCGCATTGTTCCAGCCCGAAACGGATTTGGGAACAGCCAACGGAGCTCTGTGCAGCGCGGCAGAGCCCCGGATCGATCAATGACCGTTAGCGGAATGGCCGCCAGCGTGCTCACCCGCGCCCTTGCCTTCGTGGCCCTTGCCCGCTTCCTCGCTGCCATGCTCGGCGGCTCCAGCCTGCTGCGCCTGAACCCGGGCCTTCTGTGTTTCCTTGGCCAGTTGTTCAATCGCCTGCAGGTTGCTCTTGCGCACATTGTCGACAAAACCCTGGAAGGGCACATCGGTAATGCCCACCAGGCCAAAATGGCCATTTTCACCGTCCAGCAGACGTCCGGTTACCGGTTGGTCGAGATACTGGAACCAATGCACACCGACAATCGATGGCTCACTCACGGCCTGTTTGAGGAAGTTGGCGTAGGCCGGTCCACGATCTTCCTCCCGAGCCAGCTCGGTCACCCCGCCCCAGAACGGGCCACGATCCCGGGAGCCGAAATTGAACTCGGTCACCAGCACCGGCTTGTCAAGGCTGCGCAGGTACGCAAAGTCCTGACCGTCCTGAGGCTTGAGGGTGTACATGTTGAAGCTCAGCACATCGCAGTACTGGGCACAGGCCGCCACCGCTTCGGGGTTGCTGACGGCAAAGCGACCGCCCAGCAGCAGATGGTTGGGGGCATGCCACTTCAGCGAGTCGGCGATGGTCTTGAAATAGGTCTCGGCAAAGACTTTCTGGAAATACTTGAAGTCAGCCTCGATCTCCGGGTGCTCGGGACTTGGCTGTGGCGGCACGAAACCCGGGTCCTCCATCAACTCCCAGGCCGACAGATCGATGCCCCAGGCTTTCGACAGGCCCGCCTGGTTACGATATTTGTCCCGCAGTTGCTTGAGGAAGGCCCGTTTGGCCGGCACATCGGTGGTCAGGCGCAGGGTGCCGTAGGCCAGGGCATAGCGGGCTTGGGGATCATTACCGGGACCGGCCCAGGCCAGCTCGTTGTCGGCAAAATAACCAATCAGCCAGGGATCATCCCGATGGTCGCGGGCGGCGATGGCCACGGCGCGCTCGGTGGCCATGGCAAAGCGCGGATCGAAGGGGTCCGGCATGCCGCCCCACCAATCACTGCCCGTGCTGATGCTGGCGTAATCACCCACGATGGACAGCGGCAAGGTGTAGGGCACCCGGTCGGCCGCCCCCAGCGCCGGGGCGCTCCAATTACCGATGGTGTTGAATCCCCAGGCCTGCAAGCGGTCCAGGGTGTGGCTGACCCAGCGTCGCTCATCGAAGGTCGGTGTCGCGCATGGGACTGCGGCGGCTTCAGGCGCCGCTGGCTTGGGCTCGGTACCGGAGACTTCGGCCGGAGCTTCGCTGGCTACTGCACAGGGGGCGCTGTAGGTACGTTGCAGGTTGGCCCGATAGAAGTCGTACCAGCGGCCGGCGTTGTAACCACGTCCCCGGTCGGCGCCGTTGCCGCCACGGTTGTCGCCCTCACCGTAATGGCTCGCCAGGGGCTCGCCGTCCTTGGGCAAGGCGCTGAACATCCACTCACGCCCGGCGACATAGGTCTGGCTGTTATCCGGGGCCACGGTGTTGACGCCCAGGGAGTAGAACGGGTGACCTTGCGGAGTCACCAGGAACCAGCGCCCGTCACGCTTTTCCGTGCGGAAGAAGCCGCTGGCCTTGAAGCTCGGGCCCTTGTCCCAGCCGCCAAACTTGTCCAGGGAAGTCTTCTCGCGCTCGCCAAGCCACGCCTTGAGTTGCTGCTGTTCCTTGGCGTCGGCCGCCTTGAGCTGATCGTCGCTGGTAATCTTTTCCGGCCAGCGGGACCGGGTCGACTGGCCGTAGCCATCCACCAGGGAACCGTAGACCGCCTTGACCACGCCCTCGCCGTCCTGCACGCCAAAGCGCTCGAGGAGGATACTCTGAGCGGCCTTGGGGCTATCCAGGGACAAGGTCACCGACACCACCTGGCTGCGGTCCAATTGTCCCTCGCTGCTGGCCAGCAGGATGCGCTGGCCGTCCACGGTCATCGGCATCGGCGGCGCGGCCTTCATGCCCTGGCTCAGGGGAGTGTTGGCCACCAGCGGCACCAGCAGGGTCTGCGCCGGCCCCGCGGGCAGATCGACGCGACTGACCAGGGTCTTGCCGTCGTTGCTTTGAATGGTCACATAGAGGGTCAGGGCCCAGTTCATCGCGCTCTGGATGCGCAGGCTCATCATCCCTGACTGCGACCAGTCCCAGGCACCGCTCTGGGGCGCCAGGGTCAGGCTAGGCCGACGGGTCGGGTTGAAGATGATACGCCGCAGCACCTCGCCTTCGGCCGTTTGCTCCGCGTTGGACTGCGGCAGGCTGGCATCTTGTGTCGCCACCTGCACCACAGCGGCAGGCCGGACAAAGTTGAACAGCGTCTGTTGTCCGGTCGGGGCCGCCCACACAGGCGCGGTAAACAACAGGGCAAATACAGCGGGCAACGAACGGCGAATCATATGAACCTGGCTCTCCCTAAAGACCGATGAACGGCCGGTGCTGAAGCGGTGATATGAAATAGACAGCAAGGCGCGCAAAGGTGCGCGCCTTGCTTATGATATTTCTCGGCGAAATGGCGGCAAGGCATTGAGGATAGCCTTGCCATAGCGCTGGGTGACCAGGCGGCGGTCCAGCAGGGTGATAGTGCCGCGGTCCTGCTCGGTACGCAGCAGACGGCCGCAGGCCTGAACCAGCTTGAGAGAAGCATCCGGCACCGAGATTTCCATGAATGGATTGCCACCCCGGGCCTCGATCCATTCCGCCAGCGCCGCTTCCACCGGATCATCGGGTACCGAGAACGGGATCTTGGCGATCACCACGTGCTCACAGTAGGCACCGGGCAAATCCACCCCTTCGGCAAAGCTCGCCAGACCGAACAGCACGCTGGAATCGCCACCGTCGACCCGGGCCTTGTGCTTGTTGAGGGTCTCCTGCTTGGACAGGTTGCCCTGGATGAACACCTGCTTGCGCCAATCCCGATCCAGACCGTCGAACACGTCCTGCATCTGCTTGCGCGAAGAGAAGAGCACCAGGGTGCCCCGGGAGCCTTCCACCAGTTCCGGCAGGTCGCGGATGATCGCCGCCGTATGCGCCGGCGCATCCCGCGGATCGGCACGCAGGTCAGGCACTCGCAACACCCCGGCATCAGCGTGATGGAACGGGCTGGGTACCACCGCAGTCACGGCTTTCTTCGGCAGCCCGGCACGCATGCGGAAGCGGTCGAAGGTGCCCAGGGCGGTCAGGGTCGCCGACGTCACCAGGGCGCCGTAGGCCACGTTCCACAAATTGCGTCGGAGCATCTCCGCCGCGAGGATCGGGCTGGCGTTGACCTCGATGTCGAACAGCGAGCCGCTCTCGGCCAGGGTCAGCCAACGGGCCATGGGCGGATTGTCTTCCGGGTCCTCGATGGTGAACGCGGTCCACAGTTCCCAGTTGCCCGACGCCCGCGCCAGCAGGCTACCGAACAGCGGATACCACTCTTCGGCCTGATTGCTGGCGATGCCGATATTGACCTCGCCATCCATGCCTTCCTTGAGCAGCTCAGTGAGGCGGGTGAACAGATCGGTGAGACGGGAGAAGCCCTTCTTCAACTCGATGCCCATCTCGCGCATGTGGTCGGGGATCAGCCCGCCGACGAAGCGATGGCGTGGCCGTTCGCGGCCTTCCATGTCTTCGCCGGTCTTGAAGTCGGCGATCTGCTCGCAGGCGCTGAACATGAACTGCTGCTGGGTCTTGATCTCCCGCGCCAGCTCCGGCACTTGCTCGATCAAGCGCCCCAGATCCCCCGGCAGCGGGTGCTGGGCCAGCAACTTGGTGAGGTTCTTGGCGGTCTGCTCCAGCCAGTCGGCAGTGGAGCGCAGCCGGGTGTAATGGGCAAAGTGGCCGATGGCCTTGTCCGGCAAGTGGTGGCCTTCGTCGAACACATAGAGGGTGTCGCGCGGGTCCGGCAGCACCGCGCCGCCGCCCAGGGCCAGGTCGGCCAGGACCATGTCGTGGTTGGTGACGATCACGTCCACCTTGCCCATGCCTTCCCGAGCCTTGTAGAAGGCGCACTGGCCGAAGTTCGGGCAATGACGGTTGGTGCACTGGCTGTGGTCGGTAGTCAGGCGCGCCCAGTCGGCGTCTTCCAGGGCGGTGGGCCAGCTGTCGCGGTCACCGTCCCATTTATTGCCGGCGAGCTTCTCGATCATGCTGGTGAACAGCTTCTGGCTGGCTTCATCCACTTCGATCTTGAAGCCTTCTTCCTCGAACAGCTGGGCCGTGGCGGTCTGGGCGTGACCTTCCTGGAGCAACATATCGAGCTTGGACAAGCACATGTAGCGCCCGCGGCCCTTGGCCAGGGAGAAGCTGAAGTTCAGCCCGCTGTTGCGCATCAGGTCGGGCAGGTCCTTGTAGACGATCTGTTCCTGCAGGGCGACGGTGGCGGTGGCAATCACCAGGCGCTTGCCGGCGGCCTTGGCCGTGGGAATGGCCGCCAGACTGTAGGCCACGGTCTTGCCAGTACCGGTACCGGCTTCCACCGCGACTACCGCCGGGTCGCCACTGCGCCGGCCCTCGTCGTCGGTGTCGATATCACCCAGGACCTTGGCCACTTCGGCAATCATCAGGCGCTGGCCGTAACGCGGCTTGAGGCTCTTGGCTTCGAGAAAACGCGAGTAGGCGCCCTGGATCGTGGTTTTGAGTTCGTTGCTGATCATGGTTTTTCGGGCGCACAAAACGCTGGATAAATTTTCAGTGGTTCGAATCGGCCGCTATCATACCCCGCTAATTCATGTCGCGCAGAACGGAGTACCCGAATGACCGCTTTCGCCCTTGCCTACACCTTGCATGTACTGGCCGCCCTGGTCTGGGTCGGCGGCATGTTTTTCGCCTGGATGGTCCTGCGCCCGGCAGCCGTGGCGGCCCTTGAAGGACCGGCGCGACTGCAGCTCTGGGTGCAAGTGTTTCCGCGTTTTTTCGTCTGGGTCTGGGTCGCCGTGGTGCTGTTGCCGATCAGCGGTATCGGCCTGCTACATTTGCGTTTCAGCGGCTTTGAAACCGCGCCGAAGTATGTGCAGATCATGATGGGGCTGTATCTGGTGATGACCGCCCTGTTCATCCGCATCCAGTCCCTGCAACTGCCGGAGCTGCGCAAGGCCGTCGCGGCGCAGGACTGGCCGGCCGGCGCCGCGGCGCTGGGCAAGATCCGCCGACTGGTGGGCAGCAACCTGATCATCGGCCTGGTACTGGTGGCCCTGGCAGCGGCCCGGCCAAGCTTCTGAAAGCAACCGCCCGCTACAGGAGCGGGCGGCTGGAACAATCCATCTTTCGAGGTTGACTACAAGCGCTGGACCGTCAGTGACCCCGCCTCGCCCACAGGGCCCGGCTGCCCCTGAGCACCGGGACGCCCGCTTTTGCCGCCGTCGGTTCGGTAGACCAGGCAGCCCTTGGACTTGCCCCCGGCCCCCGGCTTGCCGCCGGCACCGGCCAGGCCGCCGGCGCCACCATCGACCAGGACCTTGATCTGCTCGCTGGGGTAATCACGGGGCAACTCCAGCCGGACCTCGGCGCCCGAAGCCCCGGGCCGGCCGTCACCGCCGTTGTCACCGTCGGCACCGCGCCCGGCCTGCCCCCAGGTGCAACCCGGCTCCTGGCCATTGGCCCCATCAAGGCCGACGTAACCGGGAGCCCCCTTGCCACCGCGGGCGTCCACGAACAATTGCTCGGCCTTCAAGGACTCGATTCGCAGGTTCAGATCGCGCCCCGGCTTGGCCACCTTCTCATAGGTGCCCGGTGCACCACGGGAGTTGATCTGGCTGCCGCTCTCCAACTGCGCATGGCGGACAATCAGTTGCAGGCTTTGCCCGGTAGGCACGATGGCGATCCGCGCGTCACGTCCCAGATGCAGGTCGTCGACCTTGAGTTCGGTGACATTGGCCGGAATCAGCAAGGTGCCGTAGTCCGCCACGTCCAGACGCTCCAGCTGCAGGGTGCTGGCGGTATTGGGCAGGCGCATGAAGGAGTTGGTTTCAACCTGGACCACCTGGGCCACGGCCAGAGGACTGCAGAACAGGGCCAGCAGGCAAAGCTTACGCATGGTCGGTCTCGGCAACAGGAGCAGCAGCGGGAAGGGTTTGCAGGTGGAAGATCCCCACCAGCAGGATGTGTAAACGATCACGCCAGGGATGTGGACGCTCCTTGAGGCTGCCATTGAACAGCAGCAGTTCCAGCAAATGGGTCAAAAGCAACAGGCTACCCGCCAGGTTGACCAGCAGGTGCAACGGATTGATCAATGGCTTGACCAGATTGATCAACACCACCAGCCAAAAGACCAAGGTCAGAAACTTCCCCGCCCCCCATAAGACCTTCATAGGCTCCCCTTGTGAATTATTCTTTGCGCGCACAGTAACGACTTACCCCGGGGATACGCCAGAGGTCGATGAAAATTCTTCCCGAAGCGTCTGTTTAGCGGCCCGATCGGCGAGGATCGCCGACCCGGACCGACTCGTTTCAACGTTGGAGATGCAGCTCCACGCGACGATTCGTCGCTCGCCCCTGATCACTGTCGTTATCCGCTACCGGCTGACTTTCTCCCAGGCCCTGGCTGCTGATTTTTTCCGACGCCACGCCCTGGCCAACAAGAAAGGTGACGACACTGCTAGCGCGGCGCTCCGAGAGCTTCTGGTTATAGGCATCGGAACCCTGGCTGTCGGTATGCCCGAGCACCTTGATGCTGACCACATCGGCATTGGCCAGCCTGGCCATCAGCCCCTGCAGTTGGTTACGCGCCTCGGCGGTCAACTCCGCGGAGTCGAAAGCGAACAGCACATTGCCCTGGTCACTGAGGGTGATCACTTCCGCAGGCGCTGCTACCTCAGGCTCCGGCGCCTTGACCACTGCCGGATACTCGGGCATCGGGCAACCGCGATTATCCACCGCCGTGTTGGAAGGCGTGTCCGGGCAACGATCGCGACGATCGAATACCCCATCGCCATCCTCGTCGCCATCCTGGGCGTAACAGATCAGGCCACCGCCGATCAGCCCCAGGGCCGCGCCTCCAGCCGCCCAACTACCACTCTCGATCGCTCCCAAGCCACCGCCGGCCAGCCCGCCGAGCAGACTACAGAGGGGCCAGGTGCGTTGGTTGAGGGGAGCAGTGCCATCACTGTGGGTTGCGCAACCTGTCAGGAGGCCGCCGAGCAACAGGACCGGGAAAACGGCCCGAGGAAGAAGGTTCATCATGAATGCTCCTGTGTCACCGGCAAGACCGGTCACACAGGAGTAAAGACTGCCATCGACGGCTGCACAAGCCGCGCAGGCAAAGGGTTTCAGCGGTTGATCTGGATCTCCGTACGACGGTTCATCGCCCGGCCCGCGGCCGTCTTGTTGTCCGCCACCGGCTTGCTTTCACCGGCTCCGGTCACTGACACGAAACTGTTGCGGGGGATGCCGTTGCTGATCAGATAGTCCACGACCGAATGGGCACGCTTGTCCGAGAGTTTCTGGTTGTAGGCATCGCTGCCGACGCTGTCGGTGTGTCCGGTCACGCGTAGCTGTGCAGTCGGCGCTTCCTGTTTCAGGCGACTCACGATGGTGTTGAGCTTGGTCTTGTCGGCGTCGGTCAACTTGGCCGAGTCGAAATGGAAGTAGACATCGCGGATGACGATGGTTTCCTCCTTGACCACCACGACTTCTTCCACCACCGGTGGCGGCGGTGGGCAACCGTTGGCATCGACCTGTACACCTTTGGGGGTATGCGGGCACTTGTCGCGGCTGTCCGGCACGCCATCGCCGTCTTCGTCGCCATCGCCTTTTACCCAGCAGTAGGCACCTGCCAGACCACCAACCACCAGTGCGCCACCACCCGCCCACGAGGCGCTTTCGGTGGCGCCCAACGCCGCGCCCGTGACGCCGCCGACTGCGGCACAGGTTGGCCAGTCGGTTTTCTGCAAACCTGCACAACCAGTCAACACACTGGTTAACAGAACCAAGGGTACTGCCGTCCGAATGATGCTCATCTGATTTCTCCTGAGGGATCGGCTCGAGGCCGATTCACGGAGTAAAGACTGCGCATTTCATCTGCGCCAGCACCGGGCTATCAGTGATTTCGCCCCGTAAATACGGGAGGTTCGCCGATTTAGTGGCGAACCGCTCTAGGCCCGAGGGTGCCAGCACGCTAGTCTTGGGCGTTCTGATCGAGGAGCGACAATGAGCGCCGGCATTTCTACCCGTACCCCCCAGCAGGCTCTGGCGGCCTTGCTGGACCGTTACGCCCCCCAACAGCTGCTGCTGATCGGCGCCAGCGACTTCCCCGCCCTGGCCGCATTCAAGGAGGCTCATCCCGCTACCGAGGTGGCTCAGGCGGCCCCCGGCCCCTTGCCTGCGGAGCTGGCTGCACGGCGTTTCGACCTGGCCCTGGCGGTGGATTGCCTGGAGCATCTGCCCAAGCGCGATGGCCTGAACCTGCTTGGGGGTATTCGCAACCTCAATGCCAGCCGAATCGCCGTACTGGCCGACCTGAGTGCCTGCGGCTGGCAGGAGACCGACTTTTTCTCACTGGCGCTGCAGGCCAGTGAACGCTTCCAGCGGGACGAACAGGTGCTGACCCTGTTTACCTATGATCTGCTTGAATACAAACAAGTGCCCGACTGGCTCAACGCTCGCTTCTGGGCGAACCCGGAAAACTTTGGAAAGTATTGGTGGTAACACAATGAGCGCCTCGATTTGTCCTTGTGGCAGCGGCAACCTGCTGGACGCCTGCTGCGGCCACTACCACGCCGGTCATCCCGCCCCTTGCGCCGAAGCCCTGATGCGTTCGCGCTACAGCGCCTATGTGCTGGGGCAAGTGGACTACCTGCTGGCCACCACACTGCCCGTACAACAGGCAGGCCTGGATCGCCAATCCATCAGTGACTGGAGCGCACAAAGCACCTGGCTGGGGCTGGAGGTAGAAAGCTCGGAGGTCTTCGGCGGTCAGCCCGAACATGCCTTCGTCACCTTCACTGCGCGCTGGCATGACAACCAGGGCGAACACAGCCATCGCGAACGCTCGTCCTTCGTGCAGAATCATGGACGCTGGTATTTCATCGACCCCACCGTGCCCTTGAATGCCGGACGCAACGACGCCTGCCCCTGTGGTAGCGGGCAAAAATTCAAGAAGTGCTGCGCCGGCTATTTCACACGCTGAGCCTTTGCAGGCCAGGCACCCCATGCCCAGGACGGGTACAGGGGGTTCAAAGGGAGTCTTGCAATGATCGGTGAACTGCGCGCACTACGGGCCGTCTGCCTGTTCGGACTATTGAGCCTGTCGGGATGCGCTTCCTGGTTCACCGATGAGGACCTGGCCCCTGCGGTACACCTGGTCAAGGTCGAGGTGGTCAAGGCCAACCTGCTGGAGCAGCGCTTCACCCTGCACCTGCGGGTCGACAATCCCAATGACAGCGACCTGACTGTGCGCCGCTTGACCTACCGGGTCTACCTGGAGCGTTTTCTGCTCAGCGAGGGCGAGCATGAACACTGGTTCACCGTCACGCCCCACAGCAGCCGCTATTTCAAAGTGCCGGTGCGCACCAATCTCTGGCCGCAGATCCGGGATGTGGTGAAACTGTTGCGCAAGCCCGAACGGCCGATCCCCTATCGCCTCGAAGGGGAGCTGGAAATCGGATTATTCATCGGCCAGGACGTGCACCTGAAGCGCAATGGCGTGATAATTCCCGGCGATTTTATCCCGGAGTAACCCGCAATGACCCAGCAACCTCATGTCCATGGCCCGGACTGCAACCACGATCATGACCACCACGATCATGACCATGGCCATGTTCACGGTCCGCACTGCAACCACGCCCACCAGGAACCCGTGCGCAACGCGCTGAAAGACGTTGGCCGCAACGATCCTTGCCCATGCGGCAGCAGCAAGAAGTTCAAGAAGTGCCACGGCGCTTGATCTGATCGCGCAAGAGGCCTGTCCGCGCACGTCGCCGTCCGGCCTCTCCTAAAAAAGCTGCGCCAGGTTCAACACCGTGGCGTACTCGCCGTGCAGGTTGGCCAGCGACATGTCATGCACCTCCTCGGCAGAACGGGCTCGACCGGCAAAGTCGCGCTTGTCGAAGGTGAAGCAGGCGTCGGCCACCACCCATACCGCAAAGCCCAGGTTACCGGCGGTTCTCGCCGTCGACTCCACCGAGTTGTTGGTGGCCACACCGACTATCACCAACTGCCCGATCCCCTGCTGGCGCAGATCCGCCTCCAGGGAGGTGCCACAAAAGGCATCCGGCACCTGTTTCTGAATCAGTCCCTCCCCCGTTTGCGGACGAAAACGCGGCTGAAACTCCACGCCGGACTGCCCGGGCCAGAACACCGAATCCGTCGAGCGCGACAGATGCTGCACATGGATCACCGGCCAACCCCGGGAGCGCCAGTGGGCCAGCAACTCGAGCATCCGCTCCTCTGCCTCGGGATTGTTTCGTGGACCGAGCCGGGGATGCAGGATGCCTTGTTGTTGATCGATGATTAGCAGCGCCGTGTCGGCCGGAATGGGCATGAAGCATTCTCCGTTGGAGCATCATTGAATTTTCCAACTTCAACATCACCTGCTGTGACAGGCAAGCCACTCATTACACACCGGACGACCTAATGCAGACGCTTGCTGTCGTGCCATCGTCGAGCATGAAACGACAGATGACGGCGCTCCGGCGCTGGCTATTTGTGGCGCGGTCAAGAAATACCTCCAGCCCCCGCTTGCGCGGCACTCGCCTGCTCACTAACGTAGCGCCTTTATCGACGCTACCCCCCGCAGGAGCTTTGCCATGGCCTCGCCAGCCCTCTCACATTTTCTTCCCCGGTTCGGCGTTGCCGCGGCAGTGGCCGGTGCTCTCAGCCTGGCCGGTTGCCAGTCCTGGAACTCTCAAAACAGCCTGCCACCCACCTCCGGCGTACAGCCCCTCAAGGGCCTGGCGCAGAATGTTTCGGTCAGGCGTAGCGTCGTCGGTGTACCGCTGATCGAAAGCAACAGTTTCCACGACGCGCTGTTCACCCTGGGCTACGTACACGCCAGCGATCGTATCGAGCAGATGGTCACCCTGCGCCTGCTGGCCCAGGGCCGCCTGGCGGAGATGTCCGGCGCCGAGGTGCTGGAAGTCGACCGCCTGATGCGCGCGGTGAATCTGAAGAAAAGCGCCGACGAGCTGTACAAGGCCTCATCACCACGGATCAAGCGTTTCTTCGAGGTCTACGCTCGAGGCGTCAACGCCTACCTGTTCCGCTACCGCGACAAGCTGCCGCCAGACCTGGCCGCCCGCAGCTACATGCCTGAATACTGGAAGGCCGAGGATTCGGCACTGATTTTCTGCCTGCTGAATTTCGGCCAGTCCGCCAATCTGTTGGAAGAGATCAACAGCCTGGTACTGGCACAAAAGGTCGGCAGCGACAAACTGCCCTGGCTGACCCCGAGCTACCCCGATGAACCGCTGCCCACGGCCGAGGCCGACAAGCTCAAGGGGCTGGCCTTGTATGTGCCGGGCTTGAGCGAACTCAGCCTGGCCGTCAAGCAGATGTCGACCCTCAACTCACTGGGTGTCACGGCCGGCAGCAACCTGGCCGTCGCCCCGCAGCGCGCTCGCAGCGGTCGCAGCCTGCTGGCCAGCGACAGCCAGATCGGCGCCTGGTACTACGTACAGATCCGCGCGCCGAAATATCAGGCGGCCGGGGCTTCGATCGCTGGTCTACCGGCCATTCTGCAAGGCTTCAACGGCAAGCTGGCCTGGAGCATGAGCTCGGCGATGGGCGATAACCAGGACCTGTTCCTGGAAAAACTCAAACGCCAGGGCAACGCTCTGTACTACCAGAACAACGGAAAATGGCAGCCGGTCATCGTTCGCAACGAGACCTACTTCATCAAAGGACAGCGGCCAATTCGCGAAGCGGTGTACGAAACCCGCCACGGTCCGCTGCTCAACAGCACCCTGGGGATCAACGCCAACAATGCCCTGGCCAGTGGCTACGGCCTGGCGCTGCAAATGCCGGAGCTCAAGGACGACAGGAGCCTGGATGCGTTCTTCGATCTGTCACGGGCCCAGAATGTGGAGAAGGCCTCCGACGCCAGCCGTGAGATCCGCGCCATTGCCCTGAATATGGTCTATGCCGATGCCAGCAACATCGGCTGGCAGGTCACCGGGCGCTTCCCCAACCGCCGCGAAGGCGAAGGCCTGCTGCCCTCTCCCGGCTGGGACGGGCGCTATGACTGGGATGGCTACGCCGACCCGATGCTCCACCCTTATGACCAGGACCCGGCGCAAGGCTGGATCGCCACCGCCAATCAGCGGGTCATCCCCCGCGGTTACGGCATGCAGCTGTCCAACTCCTGGGACGCTCCGGAACGGGCCGAGCGCATCGGCCAATGGCTGTCAGGCGGCAAGCAGGACAACCGCAGCCTGATTGCCCTGCAGTACGACCAGACCACCCTGTTCGCCGCCAAGTTGAAGCTGATGTTCGAGGCGCCGGGCATGGCCCAGCCGCTGAAAAACGCCATCGACGCCCTGCCCGATGCAGACCGCGCCAAGGCCCGTGAAGCCTACAGCCGGCTGATGGCGTTCGACGGCAAGCTCAGTGCCGGCTCTGCCGACGCCGCGCTCTACGAACTGTTCCTCCAGGAAAGCGCCAAGCAGACCTTCCTCAAACAGCTCGGTCCGGAGCCCGGCATTGCCTGGCAGGCGTTCGTTGCCAATGCGGGCCTGTCCTATTCGGCCCAGGCCGACCATCTTCTGAGCCGAGAAGACAGCCCGTTCTGGGGCGACTCGCGTAACGGGCAAAAAGAGGACAAGCCGGCCATTATCGCCCGCAGCCTGGCGGCGGCCATCAGTTCGGGCGAGCAACTGCTGGGCACGGACCGCAAGGCCTGGCAGTGGGGCAAGTTGCACAGCTACCGTTGGACCAACAGCAGTGGCCAGGCGATACGCGGTCCCTTGCAGGCCGGTGGCGACCAGAACACCGTCAACAACGCCGGCTATCGCTGGGGACAGGACTTTGCCATCACCACGACCCCGGCCCTGCGTTTCGTCGTCGACTTCGCGCTGAGCGAGCCGTTGATGGGCCTTAACAGCAGTGGCCAATCCAGCAACCCGGTGAGCCCGAACTACGCCAATGGCATCGACGGCTGGCTCAAGGCCCAGTACCTGAGTTTCCCGATGCAACCGCAGAACTTCGAACGCAGCTACGGCAAGACCCGCCTGACCCTGGTCCCGGGCAAGTAACCTCCCCGGCCGACACCGCTGGCGCATCCTGCGCCAGCGGTGTCGCCTCATAACGATCACTCCGCTCTGCAGACGCCAGCGCCCAAACCAGCGGACATCCGCTCTGCAGCGCCTCGTAATCCGCTCCCCAGCATCGCCGCCCCCTCTTGGCGCCGCGCCGCCCACACGCCTCCTTTCAGTGCACAACAGGCCTTGCCCAAGTGTTGCCAACTGCTTTTAAAACACTTGTTCGGGGCTCTGGTTCGGAAATTGCTACTTTCAATAAGTCTTATGCGTTCCAGTAACAGTACTCATGCGCCACAAGCGCTCATATTGGTTCTTAGGGATTGAATAATGAAAAAAGCATTGCTGACCCTTTCCGCACTGGCTCTGTGCATGGCTGCCGGCTCCGCGCTGGCCAAGGAATACAAGGAACTGCGCTTTGGCGTCGATCCGTCCTATGCCCCCTTCGAGTCCAAGGCCGCCGACGGTAGCCTGGTGGGCTTCGACATCGACCTGGGCAACGCCATCTGTGCCGAGCTGAAGGTCAAGTGCAAATGGGTCGAAAGTGACTTCGACGGCATGATTCCCGGGCTGAAAGCCAATAAATTCGACGGTGTGATCTCGTCCATGACCGTCACTGCAGCCCGGGAAAAAGTCATCGACTTCTCCAACGAACTGTTCTCCGGTCCCACCTCGTTCGTGTTCAAGAAAGGCTCGGGCTTGAGCGCAGACACCGCCTCGCTCAAGGGCAAGACCGTGGGCTATGAGCAGGGCACCATTCAGGAAGCCTATGCCAAGGCCGTGCTGGACAAGGCCGGAGTCAAGACCCAGGCCTATCAGAACCAGGATCAGGTCTATGCCGACCTGACCTCCGGCCGCTTGGATGCCTCGATCCAGGACATGCTGCAAGCCGAACTGGGCTTCCTCAAATCGCCGCAGGGCGCGGACTACGAAGTCAGCAAGCCGGTGGATGACCCACTGCTGCCGTCCAAGACCGCCATCGGTATCTCAAAAGGTAACAAAGAGCTGAAAGCGCTCCTGGATAAAGGTATCAAAGCGTTACACGATGATGGCACCTACGCCACCATCCAGAAAAAGCACTTCGGTGACCTGAACCTCTACAGCGGTAAATAACCTGCCGGCGCCCATCCTCGATGGGCGCCTTTTTTATCGCCACGGGTCACTGATCAATGCTCGAAGAACTTCTAAAAAACCTGGGGCTTTCCGCCTTCAGTCTGAAGGGTTTCGGCCCTCTGCTGCTGGAAGGCACCTGGATGACCATCAAGTTGTCGGTGTTGTCGCTGCTGGTCAGCGTCTTGCTCGGCCTGCTCGGCGCCAGCGCCAAACTCTCCAGCGTCGCCTTGCTGCGGGTCCCCGCCCAGCTCTATACCACCCTGATCCGCGGGGTGCCGGACTTGGTGCTGATGCTGCTGATTTTCTACAGCCTGCAGACCTGGCTGACCTCCTTCACCGACTTCATGGAGTGGGAATACATCGAGATCAACCCTTTCAGCGCCGGGGTGATCACCCTGGGCTTCATCTATGGCGCCTATTTCACCGAAACCTTTCGCGGGGCGATCCTCGCCGTGCCCCGGGGCCAGGTCGAAGCGGCCACCGCCTATGGCCTCAAGCGCGGCCAGCGCTTTCGCTTCGTGGTCTTCCCGCAGATGATGCGCTTTGCCCTGCCGGGCATCAGCAACAACTGGATGGTGATGCTCAAGGCCACGGCCCTGGTGTCGATCATCGGCCTGGCCGATCTGGTCAAGGCCGCTCAGGATGCCGGCAAGAGCACCTATCAGCTGTTCTACTTCCTGGTCCTGGCGGCACTGATCTACCTGTTGATCACCAGCGCCTCCAACTTCGTCCTGCGCAAGCTTGAACGGCGCTATGCCGCCGGCGCCCGGGAGGCCGTGCGATGATCGAACTCCTGCAGGAATACTGGCGTCCCTTCCTTTACAGCGACGGTTACCACATGACCGGGCTGGCCATGACCATGTGGCTGCTCACGGCCTCGATCTGCATTGGCTTTTTGGTGTCGATCCCGCTGTCCATCGCCCGGGTCTCGCCCAAGCGCTACATCCGCTGGCCGGTGCAGTTCTACACCTACCTGTTTCGCGGCACACCGCTCTATATTCAGCTGCTGATCTGCTACACCGGGATCTACAGCATCGCCGCGATCCGCGCGCAACCGCTGCTGGATGCGTTTTTCCGTGATGCGATGAACTGCACCATCCTCGCGTTTGCCCTGAATACCTGCGCCTACACCACGGAAATTTTCGCCGGGGCGATCCGCAGCATGGCCCACGGCGAAGTGGAGGCAGCCAAGGCCTATGGTTTGAGCGGCTGGAAGCTGTATGCGTACGTGATCATGCCTTCGGCCCTGCGCCGCTCGCTGCCCTACTACAGCAACGAAGTGATCCTGATGTTGCACTCCACCACGGTGGCCTTTACCGCGACCATTCCCGACATCCTGAAAATCGCCCGGGACGCCAACTCGGCGACCTTCCTGACGTTTCAGTCGTTCGGTATCGCCGCCATCATCTACCTGTGCGTGACCTTCACCCTGGTGGGCCTGTTCCGTCTCGCTGAACGCCGCTGGCTGGCCTTCCTCGGGCCGACCCACTAGGACTTGCTGCCGGGAAATCATCAATGCGCCACGAGATCCACGACCTGCTCGCTCCGCTGCCGGGCACCGCGCGCCAGGTCCACAGTTTTCATTTCGGCCCCGCCCAGGCCCAAGGCAAGGTCTACATCCAGTCCTCCCTGCATGCCGATGAAATGCCCGGCATGCTGGTGGCCTGGCACCTCAAGCAGCGCCTGACGGAGCTGGAAGCCGCCGGTCGCCTGTTGCATGAAATAGTCCTGGTGCCGGTGGCCAATCCGGTCGGCCTGGAACAGGTGTTGATGGACGTTCCACTGGGGCGCTACCAGCTGGAAAGCGGGCAGAACTTCAATCGCGGCTTCGTCGACCTCAGTGAAGAGGTCGGCAACGCCATCGAAGGGCTGCTCACTCACGATCCGCAGCACAACCTCGACCTGATCCGCCGACACCTGATCGATGCCCTGAGCCGTCAACGACCACAGACTCAATTGCAGTCCCTGCAACTGGCCCTGCAACGGCTGGCCTGCGACGCCGACATGGTGCTGGACTTGCACTGCGACTTCGAAGCCGTGGCGCACCTGTACACCACCCCCGGGGCCTGGCCCCAGGTAGAGCCATTGGCCCGCTACCTCGGCGCCGAAGCCTGCCTGCTGGCCACCGACTCCGCGGCCTGGTCGTTCGACGAGTGCTTCAGCCTGCTGTGGTGGCAACTGCAACAGCGCTTCGGCGAACACTTCGCCATTCCCTCGGGCTGCTTTGCGGTCACGGTCGAGCTGCGTGGCCAGGGCGACGTCAACCACGGCCTGGCCAGCCTCGACTGCCAGGCCATGCTGGACTACCTGACCCGCTTCGGCGCCATCGCAGGCGAGGTTCCGCCGCTGCCTGAGCTGCCCTTTCCGGCCACGCCGCTGGCGGCGGTCGAACCGGTGGCGACGCCGGTGGGCGGACTGCTGGTGTTCGCTGCGCTACCGGGGGAATACCTGGAGGCCGGGCAGTTGGTGGCTGAAATCATCGACCCGATCCATGACCGGGTTACCCCTATCCATTGCAACAATGCCGGGCTCCTGTATGCCCGCTCGCTGCGGCGCATGGCCACCGCCGGCATGGTGATCGCCCATGTCGCCGGCCGCGAGGCCTATCGCAGCGGCTATCTACTTTCGCCTTGAGGATGCAAGCCCCATGTACAAACTGACCGTTGAAGGCCTGCATAAATGCTATGGCGACAATGAAGTGCTCAAAGGAGTGTCTCTGAAGGCCAAGACCGGTGACGTGATCAGCCTGATCGGCGCCAGTGGTTCGGGCAAAAGCACCTTTCTGCGTTGCATCAACTTTCTCGAAACCCCGGACGACGGCGCCATGAGCCTGGATGGCCAGCCGATCCGCATGGTCAGCGATCGCCACGGCATGCACGTGGCCGATCCTGCCGAGCTGCAGCGGATTCGTACACGCCTGGCGATGGTGTTCCAGCATTTCAACCTGTGGAGCCACATGACGGTGCTGGAGAACATCACCATGGCCCCGCGTCGGGTGCTGGGAGTCAGTACCAAGGACGCCGAAGAACGGGCCCGGCGCTATCTGGACAAGGTCGGCCTGCCGGCCCGCGTCGCTGGCCAGTACCCGGCCTTCCTCTCCGGCGGCCAGCAGCAGCGAGTGG
Organism: Pseudomonas protegens; assembly: GCF_003363755.1. Classification (GTDB taxonomy): domain Bacteria; phylum Pseudomonadota; class Gammaproteobacteria; order Pseudomonadales; family Pseudomonadaceae; genus Aquipseudomonas; species Aquipseudomonas danubii. The sequence goes on along the minus strand of NZ_CP031396.1, from coordinate 4,943,957 downwards.
CCATCGCCCGGGCACTGGCCATGGAGCCGGAAGTCATGTTGTTCGACGAACCCACTTCAGCCCTGGACCCGGAGCTAGTGGGCGAGGTACTCAAGGTGATCCAGGGCCTGGCCGAGGAAGGCCGGACCATGATCATGGTCACCCACGAGATGAGCTTCGCCCGCAAGGTGTCGAGCCAGGTGCTGTTTCTGCACAAGGGTCTGGTGGAGGAGGAAGGTGCTCCTGAGGAGGTGCTGGGCAACCCGAAAAGCGAGCGCCTGCAGCAGTTTCTCAGTGGCAATCTGAAGTAGCGGCCGCGTAGAACGCCACCGTCCGCGCAAGATTGTCGCGGACGGGGCGACTGACGGTATCCAGTGAGTTCAAGCCACAGGCGCGGGCGGCGGCTCGTCCGGCAAAGTGGGCTCACCAGGTTCGGTAGGTTCTAGGGGTTGCGGAGAGTCAGGGTCGGGCTGACCGGGAATGCCGCCTGCCATGTTGACAGGCGGATGTGCCAGCAGGGTCCAGGCCAATACCCCAACCTGATTGGGTTCCAGCCTGGCCAAGGTGGCGCTGATTCGCGGATCTATCTTCATGGGGCACTCCTGAGCTGTGCCCGGTACGCCTTGCGCATACCGGAAATACACCCAATAGAGTGTGGGTGTGCTCAGGAATTCCCGCTATTTGTCAGACGGACGCAATCAGGTACGCGGCAGGGTCACGCCACGCTGGCCCTGGTATTTGCCGCCACGGTCCTTGTAGGAAACTTCGCACTCTTCGTCCGACTCCAGGAACAGCATCTGCGCCACGCCTTCATTGGCGTAGATCTTGGCCGGCAAGGTGGTGGTGTTGGAGAACTCCAGGGTCACGTGGCCTTCCCACTCGGGTTCCAGCGGAGTCACGTTGACGATGATGCCGCAACGGGCATAGGTGCTCTTGCCCAGGCAGATGGTCAGCACGTTGCGCGGAATGCGGAAATACTCGACGGTACGGGCCAGGGCGAAGGAGTTTGGCGGGATGATGCAGACGTCGCTCTTGATGTCGACGAAGCTCTTTTCATCGAAGTTCTTCGGGTCGACGGTGGCCGAATTGATGTTGGTGAACACCTTGAATTCATCGGCGCAACGCACATCGTAGCCGTAGCTCGACACCCCGAAAGAGATCAGCCGATCCGGGCCTTCGCCACGCATCTGGCGCTCTACGAAGGGCTCGATCATGCCGTGCTCTTGCGCCATGCGGCGAATCCACTTGTCCGATTTGATGCTCATGGCGGGTGTCCTGAAATAACGAGGTGAAAAAATTCTGTCCGGCATCTTACCGGGGCGCGGGGTCGGGTTCAAAGTCCGGGACGTTTTTCTCGCCTGACACCAGGATTTTCAAGGGTTCGGCGACGAACGACGGGCCGTCAGTCACGAAAACCGAGAAACCTTGGCCCTAGCCATTGGCACGTTCAGGAAAAAGGGTTAAGGTGGCGCCACTGTGCTGCTTGTGTCACTGAGAATCTCTACACGATGTTGAATTTCGATCCAACCATCTCCAAGAATTTTTCCTGCTCTTTGCACTCAGTCTCGGCCAGGGCTTTTCCTGAGTCGCAGTTAACTTTGTCCAAGGAGATACACCATGTCTAATCGCCAAACCGGTACCGTTAAGTGGTTCAACGATGAAAAAGGCTTCGGCTTCATCACTCCACAATCCGGTGACGACCTGTTCGTACACTTCAAAGCTATCCAATCCGACGGCTTCAAAAGCCTGAAAGAAGGCCAACAGGTTTCTTTCATCGCTACCCGCGGTCAGAAAGGCATGCAAGCTGAAGAAGTTCAAGTTATCTAACTTGTACTGATCCAGTAAAAAGCCCCGCCCTCAACAGCGGGGCTTTTTTGTGCCCGCAGGTTATTGCGGCGTTCAGCCAAGGCGCATCCTCGCGAATGCACCTGGCTGGTACCCCGTTACCAGGTCACGCCAAAGCCCACGGTATAGCGGGTCTTATCCAGGTCGCTGTCCTCGGTACCGCGGATCAGGTCCTTTTCCGCCTTGAGGTTGAGCGACGCCCAGTCCGTGACCTTGTAGCGCAGCCCCATCTCCGCATCCAGCGCGTAATCGGCGACGCCGGAAAACGGCCTGCCCACTTCGCCATTAGTGAAGAACTCCACCCGCTTGCCGATCAGGTAACGGTTGTAATCCCACTTCATCGCCAGTGAGTAGAAGCTGTCCGTACCGCCATCGGCGTACTCGTAATCCGTGCGGTTGAGCAGCGAGCCCAAGGAGAACGCCCCCAGCTCATCGTCCCAAAACTGGTAGCCGGGACCCGTACCCACCACCCGTTGCCGCGCAAGATCTTCTACTTTGTCGCGCTTGTAGGTCAGGCGTCCTTCCCAGAACCACTTCTCGGTAATGAAGCGGTCCAGAGCGTACTCGGCATTCCAGTTGTCGGTAGTCACCACCTGATTCTGGAACTCACGGTTGTACTCACCCTGGGCGTTGTGACGCCAAGCACCATGGCGCGCCGAAGTCTTGAAGTCGATGTCATAGTCATCGGTGTCCTTTTCAGCACGCTTGTAATCCATGGCCACGTCGACATTGCCCTTCCAGACCACATCCTCCACCAGCGGCTTGGGTTTCATGATCTGCTGGATACTGGCCAACTCCACAGTCTTGGGCGCCTCACCGTTGACCAGGACAACCTTGCCCTCCTCCGCCGCCTGCAGCGACTTGGCCTTTTCCCCGGTGTAGGCATCCTGTTTGACCAGCAACTCCTGATCGCTTTCCAGGGTTTTGACCTGCTTCCAATCAATGGAAATGGCGCCACCGTAATCGGTCTGGATCAACAGCTTACCGCCGTCGAAAACCTTGATCTTGCCGCTCAACCGGTCACCGTTCTTCAACCAGACGGTATCGGCCAGAGCAGGCATGGAGGCGCTGAGCACCGCGAAACACAACAACGTTCTAGGCAACATAGGTAATACAGGGCTCGATCTTGCGAAAAAAAACGGCATTATTCCTGCTGAACACGCCTTAGTCAGGACTGACCCGGGTATTGAGAGTGAGTTCAATATGCATCCCCCCCTCATCCCCTGAACCGACCAACGCCTCTTCATTGATCTGGAACCGCGAATGTGACCGAACACGGCGAAGACTCGCAAAACCCCGCGCAAATCCGACGCACGGCGCTGTACCTGACCCTGGCCCAAGTCCCCGAAGGCAAGGTCGTCAGCTATGGCCAACTGGCAGAAATGGCCGGCCTGGGCCGGGCCGCGCGCTGGGTTGGACGCACCCTCAGTCAGCTACCCGCCGATACCAGCCTGCCCTGGCACCGGGTACTCGGTGCTGGCGGCCGCATCAGCCTGCCCGTCGGTAGCCCATCAGGCGACGAGCAGCGCGCCAGACTGCGCGGCGAAGGCGTGTCTATCCTGAACAATCGCGTGGATATTCAGCGCCATGGCTGGCGCCCGGTAGAGCACAGCGGTTAGAGTGCGCGCTTTGTTTCCGTAATCTGAGGCAGACTTCAGCCCATGCCCCGTAAAACCTGGCGCGCCGCACTTGCCGCCTATGCCAGCCCCTCGACGCTCGTGCTGTTGCTGCTTGGTTTCGCTGCCGGCATGCCTTACATGCTGGTGTTCTCGACTCTTTCGGTGTGGTTGCGCGAGGCCGGTGTGGCCCGCGAAACCATCGGCTACGCCAGCCTGATCGGTTTGGCCTATGCCTTTAAATGGGTGTGGTCGCCACTGCTCGACCAATGGCGCCTGCCTCTATTAGGCAAGCTCGGCCGACGCCGCTCCTGGCTGGTACTGGCCCAGGTCCTGGTGATTCTCGGCCTGATCGGCATGGGCTTCTGCGACCCGCAAAAACACCTGTCTTGGTTGATCGCCATTGCGGTGGTCGTGGCCTTTGCCTCGGCGACCCAGGACATCGCCATCGACGCCTATCGCCTGGAAATCGCCGACGACAGTCGACAAGCCGCGCTGGCCGCCAGCTACATGTCCGGCTACCGGGTCGCGGTACTGCTGGCCACCGCCGGCGCGCTGTTCTTCGCCGAAGGCTTTGGCTCCACCGGCTTCAGCTACAAACATTCGGCCTGGACCGGTACCTACGTGCTGTTCGGCGTGCTGATGATTCCAGCACTGCTCACCACCCTGCTGATGCGTGAACCAGCAGTTCCATTGCGCACTCAACTGTCGGCAGGGCGCTACAGCTTCGCCCACCAGTTGATCTCGGTGTTCGTCCTGATCGTGCTTCTGGTTTCAGTGCCTGCCACCTTTACCCAGCTGTACAACACCGACTTCGCCAGCGTGATCTTCGACGGCGTCAGCCTGCTGGACCTGCTGCTGGAAGACCGGGCCTTCCTGCGGGCGATCCTCTACATCACCCTCAGCACCCTGTGCCTGTCGGCGATGGGCCGTCGAGGCCTGGCGCCGGTGCTGACCCCGGTGAACGACTTCATCCTGCGCTACCGCTGGCAAGCCTTCCTGCTACTGGGTCTGATCGCCACCTATCGCATGTCGGACACGGTCATGGGCGTGATGGCCAATGTTTTCTATATCGACCAGGGTTTCACCAAGGACCAGATTGCCGGGGTCAGCAAGATCTTCGGCCTGATCATGACCCTGCTTGGGGCCGGCATGGGCGGCCTGCTGATCGTGCGCTTCGGCATCCTGCCGATCCTGTTCATCGGCGGTGCCGCGTCCGCCGGCACCAACCTGCTGTTCCTCATGCTCGCCGACATGGGCCCGAACCTGAAAATGCTGATTGCCACCATTTCCCTGGACAATTTCAGTTCGGGAATGGCCACTTCCGCCTTCGTCGCCTACCTGTCGAGCCTGACCAACCTCAAGTTCTCGGCCACTCAGTACGCCCTGCTCAGCTCCATCATGCTGCTGCTTCCGCGCCTGATCGGCGGCTATTCCGGAGTCATGGTGGAAAAATACGGCTATCACGACTTCTTCCTCATCACCGCAATACTCGGGGTGCCGACCCTGATTCTGATCGCCATTCACTGGTTCCAGGAGAGCCGCCGCGACGGACCGAAAGACCCGTCGGAGCAGCCCGCCAAGGGCGCTGTCGTGGGCGAGGAATCCTAGAAAATCCCGGGAGTTGCGGCTTTTCTCCGCGGCTCCCGTCCCCTCAAAGCGCAATCCTGTACGCCAGCGGAACTCGCCCGTACAATGCTCCGTCACTTCCAGTCTAAGCAACCGACAACGGCCTACCATGCGTACCAGTCAATATTTGCTCGCCACACAGAAAGAAACGCCTTCCGACGCGGTCGTGATCAGCCACCAGCTGATGCTGCGCGCCGGCATGATCCGTAAACTGGCTTCCGGCCTGTACACCTGGCTGCCGATGGGCTTGCGAGTGATGCGCAAGGTTGAAGCCATCGTTCGCGAAGAAATGAACGCCGCGGGCGCGCTTGAAGTGTTGATGCCGAGCACTCAACCGGCTGAGCTGTGGCAGGAATCCGGTCGCTGGGAAGAGTACGGCCCTGAGCTGCTGCGCTTCAAAGACCGGCACGGTCGCGATTTCTGCGCCGGCCCGACCCACGAAGAAGTGATCACCGATCTGGCCCGCAACGAGCTGAGCAGCTACAAGCAGCTGCCGCTGAACCTGTACCAGATCCAGACCAAATTCCGCGATGAAATCCGCCCACGCTTCGGTCTGATGCGCGGCCGCGAGTTCATCATGAAGGACGCCTACTCCTTCCACGCCGACCAGGCGTCCTTGCAGGTCACCTACGACCGCATGCACCAGGCTTATTGCAACGTCTTCACCCGCCTGGGCCTGAAGTTCCGCCCGGTTGAAGCAGACAACGGTTCCATCGGCGGCGCCGGTTCCCACGAATTCCACGTACTGGCCGAGTCCGGCGAAGACGATATCGTCTTCAGCAACGGTTCCGACTACGCAGCGAACATCGAGAAGGCTGAAGCCGTGCCGCGCGAAACCTCGCGCCCGGCTCCGACCGAAGAGATGCGCCTGGTTGACACCCCTGACGCGAAAACCATTGCCCATCTGGTGGAAGGCTACAACCTGCCGATCGAGAAGACCGTCAAGACCCTGGTGGTGCATGCCGAAGAAGCCGGCAAGCTGATCGCCCTGATCATCCGTGGCGACCACGAACTGAACGAAATCAAGGCCGCCAACCAGCCTGGCGTTGCCAGCCCGCTGGTCATGGCCTCCGAAGCTGAACTGCGTGACGCCATCGGCGCCGGCGCCGGCTCCCTGGGCCCGGTGAACCTGCCACTGCCGATCATCATCGACCGCTCGGTGGCGCTGATGAGCGACTTCGGCGTCGGTGCCAACATCGACGACAAGCACTACTTCGGCGTCAACTGGGAACGCGACCTGCCGGTTCCGACTGTTGCCGACCTGCGCAACGTGGTGGCCGGCGACCCGAGCCCGGACGGCAAGGGCACCCTGGAAATCAAGCGCGGCATCGAGGTCGGGCACATCTTCCAGCTGGGCAACAAGTACAGCAAGGCGATGAAGTGCGAAGTGCTGGGCGAGAACGGCAAGCCAGTGACCCTGGAAATGGGCTGCTACGGCATTGGCGTGTCCCGCGTGGTGGCGGCCGCCATCGAGCAGAACAACGATGAAAACGGCATCATCTGGAGCGATACCCTGGCGCCGTTCCAGATCGCCCTGGTTCCGCTGCGCTACGAAACCGAGCAGGTTCGCGAAGCCACCGACAAACTCTACGCAGAACTGACTGCCGCCGGTTTCGAAGTGCTGCTGGACGACCGCGACAAGAAAACCAGCCCGGGCATCAAGTTCGCGGACATGGAGCTGATCGGCATTCCTCACCGGATCGTGGTCAGTGACCGCGGCCTCGCCGAAGGCAACCTGGAATACAAGAGCCGTACCGAAGCCCAGGCACAAGCGCTGCCCGTGGCCGACGTCCTGTCCTTCCTCCAAGCCCGTATCCGTCGCTGAAACCAGATAGAGAAGTCATGTTCAAGCGAAACACCTTAAGCCTCGGGGGCGCCGCTCTATGCGGCGCCCTGCTGGTCAGCGGCTGCGCCAACCAGATGTCGCAACGCAGCGAACACGAGGAACGCGTCGAGCGCAAACTGCTCGACCACAGCCTGCAGATCGATGTCGGTGAGCCTAAGGTGCTTGAGCTGCCGCAACGCCGGGTACGCATCCACGAGCAGAAGACCTTCGAAGTGACCGAGTTCGAGGTCACTCGGCGCTACGATCGCTATACGCCTTATCAACCCTGGCGGGAAATCTACGAGATCCCGCTGGGCGCGGTAGCCCTGGTGGCCGGCGTCGGCGCCAATGTGGTCAACGTGTTTGCCCTGGGCAACCTGCCGGACAGCGTCACCAAGGACTGGGTCAGCTATGGCGTGTCCGGGCTCAACCCGTTCATGAACATGCCGTCCCACGGTCGGGCTCAGCAGAACCTGGCAGCCATCGATGAAGTCCAGCGTGACAAGCGCCTGGAGTATTCGAGCCTGCCCTGGAGCGAGCGCCCGGTGCAGGTCAAGGCCGGCAGGCAAACCTACGACATGAGCACCGATCGTAATGGCGTGCTGCGCTTGAACCTGCTGGACGCGCCATTCTCCGAACAGGACCTGAACCACATCGGCAAGTTGCAGATCAGTGTCGAGGATGCTCAGGACGAAGTGCATTCCGACTCGTCCCTGAGCCTGAGCAGCAGCCTGCGCGGCAAGCTACTGGAAGCCCATGCACTGATTTACGACGATCTGGAAGATGACGAAGTAAGCCAGTGGGTACACCGGGTCAAGCGCCTGTCGGAGTTGGGTCTGGAAGAAGAGGCCAGCGAGCTGGAGCAGAGCCTGATCGAGCTGACACGCAACGATCCGGAATTGCAGAGCGAGTTCCTCAAGTCCCTGACCAAGAACGCCGGCCGCCTGGTCGCCGATCCCGGTCACTGATTGCCTCAGGAGCCGGCTTGCCGGCGAATGTCACGCCGCGGATCAATCGCGGTGCTCCCCTTCGCCAGCCAGCCAGCGCCTACAACACGCCCCGAAACAGCTCCAGCTGTTCGTGACCACCGCGTAGATCCTGCAATCGCACGCCAATTCCCAAGAGCCGCACTGGCTTGCCGCCACGCTTGAAGGCCTGGGTCAGCAGTTGCCGATAACTCTCCAGATCCCGTCCGGCCCCCGCCTGCTCAAGAGTGGTCTGGGTAAAGTCGTGGAACTTCACTTTGACGAAGGGTTTGCCCGGCCGATAACTGCTGTCGATACGCGCAATGCGCCCTGCCAGAGTCTCCATCAGCTCCGGTAACTTCTGCAGGCAGCTATCCAGATCGGGAAGGTCCACGTCGTAAGTGTTTTCCACGCTGATGGACTGCCGCCGGCTGTCATTCTGCACCGGCCGATCATCGATCCCCCGGGCCAGGCTCCACAGGCGCTCGCCGAAACTGCCGAACTCGCGCACCAGAGCCAGCTTGTTCCAGTCGCGCAACTGCAGGCAGTCGACAATCCCCAGGCGACCCAGCTTGTCCGCCGTGACCTTGCCCACCCCATGCAACTTGCTCACCGGCAATTCGGAGACAAAATCCTCCACCTGATCCGGAGTGATCACGAACAGGCCGTTGGGCTTTTTCCAGTCGCTGGCAATCTTGGCCAGAAACTTGTTGGGCGCGACCCCGGCCGACACCGTGATATGCAACTGATTGGAAACCCGCCGACGAATGTCCTGGGCAATGCGCGTGGCGCTGCCGGCGAAGTTCGGACTGTCGGAAACATCCAGGTAGGCCTCGTCCAGGGACAAGGGCTCGATCAGCTCGGTGTAATCACGAAAGATCGTATGAATCTCTTTCGACGCCTCGCGATAGGCATCCATGCGCGGCTTGACGATCACCAGGTCCGGGCACAGGGTCAACGCGTGCCGCGACGACATGGCCGAGCGCACGCCATAGGCCCGCGCCTCATAGCTGCAGGTCGCAATCACCCCCCGTCGATCCGCGGAGCCGCCCACTGCCAACGGCTTGCCGGCCAGCTGCGGGTCGTCGCGCATTTCGATGGCGGCGTAGAAGCAATCACAGTCAATGTGGATGATTTTGCGCTGCATCATATAAAGGCAGAGATCATTAAAAGCTGAAGTCGGAATCAAAGCGGACGATCAGTATCTACCGGCACCTGTATATAGCACCAGTACCTTGCACCTCGGATCAATCGGCAAAGCGCCATGAGACATTTATTCTCTTAATGAGCACCAAGCGTTCCATAGAGCTGAAAGCCACGGTCTACCTGGGCCCAAGCCTCAAAAAACGCTCCTGGAAGCACGCTAAGCGATTGAACAGGAAGCCTTTTTTTAAAATTAGTGATTGACAGACGCCAGCGACGCTGTAGAATCCGCCCACACAGACGCGGGATGGAGCAGTCTGGTAGCTCGTCGGGCTCATAACCCGAAGGTCGTCGGTTCAAATCCGGCTCCCGCAACCAAACATCAAAAAAGGCTACTCGAAAGAGTGGCCTTTTTTGTGCGCGCCTGTTTTTGCCCTTCACGCACTCACCACCAGAGCGGCAAAACTCTTTAGCTGTCGATGACTTAAAAGACAGAACCGGCCATTCGACGTTTATTTGACCTGTCGAACCATTAATGGTTGACACTCAGTCGTTCGCCTGTAGAATGCCGCCACACAGACGCGGGATGGAGCAGTCTGGTAGCTCGTCGGGCTCATAACCCGAAGGTCGTCGGTTCAAATCCGGCTCCCGCAACCAAACATCAAAAAAGGCTGCTCGAAAGAGTGGCCTTTTTTGTATCTGTTGAAAAAGTCCTTTCGCAACAATGACCTGGCAAAGTGTTGCGAGCCTTTTAGCGATGCTTCGACCCTTCAAGATGCGAGCTATGCTCTGTCTCGAGCAACCACCCGGCGGCCTTCGCCCAGGGTCGCCGGGCCACGGTGAGACGCGTTAATATTTGAAACTATTTTTTCTACAGGGATTGGTAACTTGGCCGGATACCCCCATCCTGTCGCGCACAATCCACGAGGTGATTGATGCGCGCCAACACGTCTGATTCGCAAGACAGCGATACCACTACCGCCACTCAACCTGTGACAACCACTCGCCTGCGCTGGCTGGACCTGTTGAGCAAGTACCGCCAACCCCTGGGCCTGGCCATAACGCTGCTGCTGTTCGCCATTGCCCTGATCGCTTGCCGTCACCTGCTTAGCGAGCTGGACTTCTACGCCCTGCACGACTCGATCCTCGAAGTGCCCAAGCCGGCCCTGCTCGGCGCCCTGGGCGCGACCATCGTCGGCTTCATCATTCTGCTGGGATACGAGTGGTCCGCCAGCCGCTATGCCGGAGTCAACCTGCCCGGCCGTACCCTGGCCCTGGGTGGCTTCACCGCCTTCGCCATCGGCAACGCCATCGGTCTGTCGCTGCTGTCGGGCGGCTCAGTACGTTATCGCCTGTATGCACGTCATGGGCTGGGGGCCTCCGACGTCGCGCACATGACCCTGTTTGCCAGCCTCTCTCTTGGGTGTGCCTTGCCACCGCTGGCGGCCCTGGCCACTTTGAGTAACTTGCCGGCAGCCTCGGCGGCCTTGCGCCTGCCTGAAAGCCTGCTGGGCGGTATTGCCCTGGCTATCCTGCTGCTGGGCGCGGTACTGGCCGTCGGCATCTATCGCCGACGCCTGCCAGAGCAGCCTCTGCGCGACAACCTGCTGGTCCGGGTCGGACGCCGCACCCTGCGCCTGCCTGGACGGCGCCTGACCTTCCTGCAACTGATCATCACCGCCCTGGACGTCGCCGCAGCCGCCACCGTGCTCTACCTGCTGCTGCCCGAAGCGCCGCCGTTCGGCGCCTTCCTGCTGGTGTACCTGCTGGCCCTGGCCGCCGGTGTGCTCAGCCACGTACCCGGCGGCGTCGGGGTGTTCGAAGCCATCCTGCTGGCGGCGTTCGCCGACAAGCTCGGGGCCGCGCCCCTGGCGGCCGCATTGCTGCTTTATCGCCTGATCTACGTGGTGCTGCCGATGCTGGTGGCCTGCGTCCTGCTGCTGATCAACGAAGCCCAGCGCCTGTTCCAGACCCGACAATCCCTGCGGGTAGCTTCCGGCCTGGCGGCGCCGATCCTGGCGGTGCTGGTGTTTCTCTCCGGCGTGGTACTGCTGTTCTCCGGCGCCACCCCGGAAATCGATACCCGCCTGCAACACATCGGCTTCCTGATTCCTCACCGCCTGGTGGACGCTTCGCACTTCGGCGCCAGCCTGATCGGCGTGCTCTGCCTGCTGCTGGCCCAAGGCCTGCGCCGGCGCCTGTCCGCCGCCTGGATGCTCACCACCATTCTGTTGCTGGTGGGCGCCCTGCTCTCGCTGCTTAAAGGCTTTGACTGGGAAGAAGCCTGCCTGATGACCCTCACCGCCAGCCTGCTGGCCGTGTTCCGGCGCTCGTTCTATCGCCCCAGCCGCCTCACCGAACTGCCCTTCTCGCCGCTGTACCTGGTGGCCAGCGTCTGCGTGCTCGGCGCCTCCACCTGGCTGCTGCTGTTCGCCTATCAGGACGTGCCCTACAGCCATCAACTGTGGTGGCAGTTCACCCTCGACGCCGACGCCCCTCGGGGCCTGCGTTCGCTGTTGGGGGCTGCGGTGCTGTTGCTGGTGGTGTCCCTGACCTGGCTGCTGCGTACCGCACGCCCGGTCATCCACCTGCCCACCAGCGACGAGCTGGACAAGGCTGCGAAGATCCTCATGGCCTCGTCCCAACCCGATGGTGGCCTGGCCCTGACCGGTGACAAGGCGCTGCTGTTCCACCCCAACGACGATGCCTTCCTGATGTACGCTCGCCGCGGCCGCAGCCTGGTGGCGCTGTACGACCCCATCGGCCCGACCCAGCAGCGCGCGGAAATGATCTGGCAGTTCCGCGACCTGTGCGACCTGCACCACGCGCGCCCGGTGTTCTACCAGGTACGGGCGGAAAACCTGCCCTACTACATGGACATCGGCCTGACCGCGATCAAGCTCGGCGAAGAAGCCCGGGTCGATCTCAAGCGCTTTGACCTGGAAGCCAAGGGCAAGGAGATGAAGGACCTGCGCTACACCTGGAACCGCGGCACCCGCGACGGCCTGTCGCTGGAGATCCACGAACCCGGGCAAGCGCCGATGGATGAGCTGAAGGTCATCTCCGATGCCTGGCTGACCGGCAAGAACGTCCGCGAGAAAGGCTTCTCCCTGGGCCGTTTCAGCGACGACTACCTCAAGCACTTCCGCATCGCGATCATCCGTTTTGAAGGACGCCCGGTGGCCTTCGCCAACCTGCTCGAGACCTACAGCCATGACCTGGCCAGCCTCGACTTGATGCGTGCGCACCCGGACGCGCCGAAGCTGACCATGGAGTTCATGATGGTCGGCCTGATCCAGCATTATAAAAATCACGGATACGCCCGCTTCAGCCTGGGCATGGTGCCGCTGTCCGGCCTGCAACCGCGACGTGGCGCGCCGCTGACCCAACGCCTCGGCTCGATGGTCTTCCGCCGCGGCGAGCAACTGTATAACTTCCAAGGTTTGCGCCGCTTCAAAGACAAGTTCCAGCCCGACTGGGAACCCCGTTACATGGCCGTGCCGGCCGGGCTCGACCCGCTGGTGGCACTGGCCGACACCGCCGCCCTGATCGCAGGCGGCCTGACTGGATTGGTGAAACGCTGATGATTCAACGCTCTTGGCGGTATCTGCTGGCCACACTGGTGGTACTGGCTTTGCTTGCGGGTGGTGGCTACTGGTGGTGGAACCGCCCCGCCCCTGAACCGACCCTGGAACAACTGACCCAGGCCGACGGCTCGACCCTGACCCGTGTGACCCCCGGCACCAAGGCCAAGGCCCGGGTGGTGGTGGCGGTGTTGCCTGATTCGACCCTGACCGACAAACAACTGCTGGCCCTGAGCCGCAGCGGCGCGGCGCAGATCGTCCAGGTGATCCTGCCCAAGGACGATTGCAAACTGCAGGAACAAGCCCTGCAAAGCGCCCTGCCCCAGCTCAACGGCCCGGCCACCCTGGTCAGCGGCATCGGCCCGGGCGCGGCCCTGGCCTGGCGCTGGGTCGCCACCCAGAACGACGACAAGGCCCAGGCCGTGTCGGTGGGCTTCACCATTAACCCGGCGCCCGGCTGCACCGATCCACTGCCCAAGACCCTGGCCCACGGCCACTGGCTGGTGGCCTGGAACGACAACCCGGATGACGAAAGTGCCGGCTTCGTGCGTGATACCCCCAACGCCACCACCAGCATCAGCGACTACGACATCCACCTGCCCCAAGTGCTGAACAACGAGCTGCGCAAGCTGCTGGTGGGTTCTGAAAACGGCGGCCTGAACATTCCCGTGGTGGAAGTCCCGGCCGGCCAAGCCAAGGACACCGTGACCCTGTTCCTCTCCGGCGACGGCGGCTGGCGCGACCTGGACCGCGACGTGGCTGGCGAGATGGCCAAGATCGGCTACCCGGTGGTGGGCATCGACACCCTGCGCTACTACTGGCAGCACAAGACGCCTGAGCAAAGCGCCGTTGACCTCACCGAACTGATGCAGCACTACCGGCAGAAGTGGGGCACCAAGCGCTTCGTGCTGACCGGCTACTCCTTCGGCGCCGACGTGCTGCCGGCGATCTACAACCGCCTGCCGGAAGCCGAGCAGCAGCGGGTCGACGCCATTATCCTGCTGGCCTTCGCCCGTACCGGCAGCTTCGAGATCGAAGTCGAAGGCTGGCTGGGCAATGCTGGCAAGGAAGCTGCCACCGGCCCGGAAATGGCCAAGCTGCCCGCCGCCAAGGTGGTGTGCATCTACGGTGAGGAAGAAGTCGACGAAAGCGGCTGCACCGACAAGACTGCGGTCGGTGAAGCCATGAAGCTGCCGGGCGGCCATCACTTCGATGAGAACTACCCGGCACTGGCCAAGCGCCTGGTGGATGCCATCGAAAAGCGCCAGGCCAAGGATCAGGCGACCGCTCAAGAATGAGCTGAGCCTCGCCGCATAAAAGCCCCCGCAGCCTTGAGGTTGCGGGGGCTTTTTTACATCAGCGGTCTCAGTTGCCTCGTTGAAGACCGCGTAATGGCGGATGACTCCCGCGCAGGTTGTAGGCAAACTCCGAGAGTTGTGTAAGGGGTGCGTTTTGGGCACTTTGCTGCCTTGTTGGCCTGCGCTTCGACGGGCTAGGCTCCGGGTGTCGCTGAGCATTCAGCGGCCGGGCTTGGAAACCCGAAGAGTGAAGCGCAACAGCACCCCGTCACGACTGCAGCGGTTTACCACTGCAGTTCTGTGTTATGGCAGCTGTGCGTGGGACGCCTTTGGGCGTGCCGGTTCTTAACTCCCGGTTTTCCAACCCGCGCATAGCTGCCACCCATTCGCTTGGAAACGAACGTGGCAACTTCTTTGAGTTAAGGAGTATGACCATGAGCCAAACAAGTCCACCTGCACCTCGTGAACTGAAAACCATCGGCCTCACACCCTTCATCTACCGTTCCGAACTGCCTCTGTTCCAAGTCAGCCCCGACCTCCCCATCGGCGAAGCCCTGGCCCAAGCCTCCGACCTGTTATCCCTGGCCAAGGCCTTTGCCGAGGACGCCGCCTACAGCAAGGACAGCGATCGTCACGCCTGGGCCGCGCACTACCTGACCGCCATGGGCAAGGCGGTGGTGGACGATGTGGTGCAGGCGCTAGCCGCTTAAAGGCCGGGGCGATCACGGGGCCGGAGGGCTCCGAGAGAAACCGTCCTGTCATCAGCATCGATGTCGATGGCCAGTCCGTCATCGCGAGCAAGCCCGCTCCTACAGAACCGTAGAAACGAAAAGGCCCCCGCTGCCGCAAGGCAACGGGGGCTTTTGTCTGGTCAGGATCACATCTCGACCTGAGTACCCAGTTCAATCACCCGGTTCACCGGCAGCTTGAAGAAGCGCAGGTTGCCGTTGGCGTTCTTCAACATGAAGGCGAACAGCGCTTCGCGCCAGCGGGCCATGCCCACCAGCTTGGAGGCGATCACGGTTTCACGGCTGAGGAAGTAGGTGGTGCGCATAGGGCTGAAGTCCAGCTCGTCCAGGTGACACAGTTTCAGGGCTTCCGGGACGTCCGGTTCGTCGGTGAAACCGAAGTGCAGGATCACCCGGAAGAAACCTTCGCCGTAGGCGTCCACCTCGAAGCGCCGATTTGCAGGCACCCGCGGAATATCCTCGTAGACCACCGTCAACAGCACCACTTGTTCGTGCAGCACCTGGTTATGCAGCAGATTGTGCAGCAAGGCGTGGGGCACGGCGTCTGGACGGGCCGTGAGGAACACGGCAGTACCCTGCACCCGATGCGGCGGCTGAACGCGGATGCTGCCGATAAAGATTGGCAGCGGCAGCCCGCCTTCGTCCAAGCGATCCACCAGCAATTCCTTGCCGCGTTTCCAGGTGGTCATGAGCAGGAACAGCACGATCCCCGCCAGCACCGGGAAGGCACCGCCCTGGAAGATCTTCGGCACGTTGGCGGCGAAGAACAGCCCATCCACCAACAGGAATCCCAGCAGGAGCGGCACCACCAGCATCGGCGGCCACTTCCACAGCAGGAGGATCACCGCCGACACCAGGATACTGGTGATCAGCATGGTCCCGGTCACCGCCACGCCGTAGGCCGAAGCCAGGGCACCGGAGGACTCGAAACCGAGCACCAGCAGGATCACCCCCACCATCAGCGCCCAGTTCACCGCGCCGATGTAGATCTGCCCCTGCTCGGCGCTGGAAGTGTGCTGAATGTGCATCCGCGGGATGTAACCCAGCTGGATTGCTTGGCGAGTCAGGGAGAAGGCGCCGGAAATCACAGCCTGGGACGCGATCACCGTGGCCAGGGTGGCCAGCACCACCAGCGGAATCAGGGCCCAGCTCGGCGCCAGCAGGTAGAAGGGGTTGCGGGCCGCTTCAGGGTTTTCCAGCAGCAGCGCGCCCTGGCCGAAGTAGTTCAGCACCAGCGCCGGCAGCACCAGGGCGAACCAGGCCCGGGCGATGGGCTTGCGCCCGAAGTGCCCCATGTCGGCGTATAAGGCTTCAGCACCGGTCAATGCCAGCACCACCGCCCCGAGAATGGCGACCCCCATGCCCGGATGAACGATGAAGAAACGCACGCCCCACATCGGGTTCAGCGCCTGCAGCACTTCCGGGTGCTGGAGAATGCCGTTGACCCCCAACCCGCCCAGAACCACGAACCAGGCCACCATCACCGGACCAAACAGCTTGCCGATGCGATCAGTGCCGTGTTTCTGGATCAGGAACAAGGCCACCAGTACCACCAGCGCCATCGGCACCACCCAGTGTTCCAGGCCGCTGAATGCCAGCTCCAGGCCCTCGACCGCCGACAACACGGAAATCGCCGGGGTGATCATGCTATCGCCATAGAACAGCGCCGCCCCGATCAGGCCCAGAATCACCAGCATCGAACGCAAGCGCGGATAGGAACCGGCAGCCCGCCTGGCCAGCGCGGTCAAGGCCATGATGCCGCCCTCGCCCTGGTTGTCGGCCCGCAGGACGAACAGTACGTACTTGATCGAGACGACCCAGACCAACGACCAGAAAATCAGCGCGAGGATGCCAAACACCCCGTCATGATTGACCTGAACCCCATAATGGCCGGCAAACACCTCCTTGAGGGTGTAGAGCGGACTGGTGCCGATATCGCCATACACCACCCCGACCGCCGCCACCAGCATCCCCAGAGGCTTGCCCCCGGAGTGCTCGCCACTCGCCGCCTGACTACTTGCCTGACCCATCAATGACTCCCACTACTCAAGACCGGGGCTTCTTATATAGAAAGCGCAAGGTTATACAAGCGCTATTCTCTTAAGTTGCGCAGTTTGCCATGTAATTTGCAGATTCTTATTACCACTAAGGCGCCAACTAACGTCGTATGAAAGCAACCGGGCATAACGGGAAGAAGCATAGTCCAGCGCTGGTCGTATTTCCCCCGTATAAAGCTGGTCAAGCGCCTCGACCATCGCTAGAATTGCGCACTTTTTGATCAGAGGCGCAGCCAGCGCCCAAGCGTCGCACTTGCCCCCCAAGTGATTCGATACCCAATACCGAGGTTAGACATGTCCACCCCCTCCGCGCCGGCCAACCCGAAAGTCGGCTTCGTATCCCTGGGTTGCCCAAAAGCTCTGGTCGACTCCGAGCGCATCCTCACTCAACTGCGCATGGAAGGCTATGACGTGGTGTCCACCTACCAGGACGCCGATGTCGTGGTGGTCAACACCTGCGGTTTCATCGACTCGGCCAAGGCCGAATCCCTGGAAGTGATCGGCGAAGCCATCAAGGAAAACGGCAAGGTCATCGTCACCGGCTGCATGGGCGTGGAAGAAGGCAATATCCGTGACGTGCACCCTAGCGTGCTGGCCGTGACCGGCCCGCAGCAGTACGAGCAAGTGGTCAACGCCGTGCACGAAGTGGTGCCGCCGAAACAGGACCACAACCCGCTGATCGATCTGGTGCCGCCGCAAGGCATCAAGCTGACCCCACGGCACTACGCCTACCTGAAGATTTCCGAAGGCTGCAACCACAGCTGCAGCTTCTGCATCATTCCGTCGATGCGCGGCAAGCTGGTCAGCCGTCCGGTGGGCGATGTGCTCGACGAGGCCCAGCGCCTGGTCAAGTCCGGGGTCAAGGAACTGCTGGTGATCTCCCAGGACACCAGCGCCTATGGCGTGGACGTCAAGTACCGCACCGGTTTCTGGAACGGCGCGCCGGTGAAGACCCGCATGACCGAGCTCTGCGAGGCCCTGAGTACTCTGGGCGTGTGGGTGCGCCTGCACTACGTGTACCCGTACCCGCACGTGGACGAGCTGATTCCGCTGATGGCCGCCGGCAAGATCCTGCCGTACCTGGACATCCCGTTCCAGCACGCCAGCCCGAAAGTGCTCAAGGCCATGAAGCGTCCGGCCTTCGAAGACAAGACCCTGGCGCGGATCAAGGCCTGGCGCGAGATCTGCCCGGAGCTGATCATCCGTTCGACCTTTATCGTCGGCTTCCCTGGCGAAACCGAGGAAGACTTCCAGTACCTGCTCAACTGGCTGACCGAAGCCCAGCTGGACCGTGTTGGTTGCTTCCAGTACTCGCCGGTGGAAGGCGCACCGGCCAACGACCTGGACCTGGAAGTGGTCCCGGACGAGGTCAAGCAGGACCGCTGGGAACGCTTCATGGCGCACCAGCAGGAAATCAGCTCGGCACGCCTGCAACAGCGCATCGGCAAGGAAATCGAAGTGCTGATCGATGAAGTCGACGAGAATGGCGCCGTGGGCCGCTGCTTCTTCGATGCGCCGGAGATCGACGGCAACGTGTTCATCGACGGTGCGGGCGACCTGAAGCCGGGTGACAAGGTCTGGTGCCGGGTCACCGACGCCGACGAATACGACCTCTGGGCCGAAACCCTGTAAGGCGTAAAAAAACTGCCAAGCCCCGCTCTCGCCACGAGATGCGGGGCTTTTTTCGGTCTATCGTTAGCCCTTGCCAATCACCTCAGGGACAAGCGGCATGCGCCACCACTCGGTCATCCACACCCCCAAACTCAGCGACTACCCGGAACTGGTCCGTGTCTGGGAAGACTCGGTTCGCGCCACCCACGACTTTCTCCCGGACAGCTATATAGAGCTGCTGAGAAACCTGGTGCTGACCCGCTACCTGGATGCGGTGATGCTGATCTGTACCCGGGATCAGCGGCAACGCATCACCGGTTTCGCTGGCGTGGCAGCGGGCAAGATCGAGATGCTGTTCATCGACCCGGCCCATCGCGGCCAGGGCCTGGGCCGGCAACTGCTGCACTATGCAGTGGAACACCTGAACGCCCAACAACTGGACGTCAATGAACAGAACCCTCAAGCGCTGGGCTTCTACTTCAAGCAGGGCTTTGAGGTGGTCGGCCGCTCCGAACAGGACGGCATGGGCCAGCCCTACCCGTTGCTGCACATGCGCCTGAAACAACCACAACTGCAGGCCCGACGCGGCTAAAAGCCACAGCGGGCAAATGGACCCGCGATTAACCGGCGCCAGGCAGGTACAATAGCCGCCCTCTTTTGATACGGCCCCTGACATGACTGACCCGATTCGTCTCTCCAAACGCCTCATCGAACTGGTCGGCTGCTCCCGCCGGGAGGCTGAGCTGTTCATCGAGGGCGGCTGGGTCACCGTAGACGGCGAAGTCATCGACGAACCGCAGTTCAAGGTCGGCGCGCAAAAGGTCGTCCTCGACCCCGAGGCCAAGGCTACCGCCCCGGAGCCGGTAACCATCCTGCTCAACGTGCCCGCCGGCCAGGATCCGGACAGCGCCATGCAGTCCATCAGCGCCGACAGCCTGTCGGACGAGCACCGCTACGGCAAACGTCCGCTGCGCGGGCATTTCCTGCGCCTGACCGCCAGTGAAGACCTGCAACCCAATGCCAGCGGCCTGTTGGTGTTCACCCAGGACTGGAAAGTGCTGCGCAAGCTGACGGCCGATGCGGCCAAGATCGAGCAGGAATACGTGGTCGAGGTCGAAGGCGAGATGATCGACCACGGCCTCAACCGCCTGAACCACGGCCTGACCTACAAGGGCCGCGAGCTGCCGCCGGTCAAGGCCAGTTGGCAGAACGAGAACCGCCTGCGCTTCGCCATGAAGAATCCGCAGCCGGGTGTGATCGCACTGTTTTGCCAAGCCGTCGGCCTCAAGGTCGTCGCCATTCGCCGCATCCGGATCGGCGGCGTGTCCATCGGCAAAGTGCCGCTGGGCCAGTGGCGCTACCTGTCGGCCAAAGAGAAGTTCTAAAGCCGCCCCCATTCAGACGCCGTGCCCTGGCGCGGCGCTCAACGCGCATTGATCAGGACTGTAACCATGATTCATAACGATGTACTGCGCAGCGTGCGCTACATGCTCGACATCAGCGACAAGAAGGTCGTGGAGATCATCAAGCTCACCGGCTTCAAGGTCAGCCTGGACGACATCGTCAGCTACCTGAAGAAGGACGAGGAAGAAGGCTTCGTGCACTGCCCGGACGAAGTCATGGCGCATTTCCTCGACGGCCTGGTGATCTTCAAGCGCGGCAAGGATGAAAGCCGTCCGCCGCTGCCGATCGAACTGCCGGTGACCAACAACATCATCCTGAAGAAGCTGCGCGTGGCCTTCGAGCTCAAGGAAGACGACATGCACGCCGTGCTCAAGGCCGCCGACTTCCCAGTGTCCAAGCCCGAGCTGAGCGCGCTGTTCCGCAAGTTCGGCCACACCAACTACCGCCCTTGCGGCGACCAGTTGCTGCGCAACTTCCTCAAGGGCCTGACCCTGCGGGTTAGAGCTTAAGGCAGCTGCAAGCTTCAAGCTGCAAGTTCAAGGCTTGTAGCTTGCGGCTTGAAGCTCAAAGCTTGAGGCTTGCCAAATGACCTACAGCGTTTCGCCCATCGGTTTCGTGCGCTCCTGTTTCAAGGAGAAGTTCGCCATCCCGCGCCAGCCGCAACTGGCACCCGCCGCCCGTGGGGTACTGGAACTGGTGGCGCCCTTCGATCAGGGCGACGCGGTGCAAGGGCTGGAGCAGGTCAGCCACGTCTGGCTGCTGTTCCTGTTTCACCAGGCCCTGGAGGACAAGCCACGGCTCAAGGTGCGCCCGCCGCGCCTGGGGGGCAACAAGTCCATGGGGGTCTTCGCTACCCGAGCAACCCACCGCCCCAACGGCATCGGCCAATCGGTGGTCAAGCTGGACAAGGTCGAGGCCAACCGCCTGTGGATCTCCGGCATCGACCTGCTGGACGGCACGCCGATCCTCGATATCAAGCCCTATGTGCCTTACGCCGACATCATTGCCACGGCGAGCAATGACATCGCCAGCGCTGCGCCGCAGATTATTCCGGTGCAGTGGCAGGATAATGCCCTGCAACAGGCTCAGATCCACGCTCAGCGCCTTAAGGAGCCCCTGGTGGAGTTGATCGAGCAGTGCCTGGCCCAGGATCCGCGCCCGGCCTATCAGGTGCCCACTGCCGAGCGGGAATACGGTGCGCAGTTCTGGGATCTGGATGTGCGCTGGCATTACCCCGAGCCAGGGCTGATCCGGGTGCTGGAAGTGGTCCCGGCGGGCTGAACCCCGGAAACGAAAAAGCCCGCGTTGCCTTCCCAGGCAACGCGGGCTTTTCTGTGTCTGCTAGCCGCCCAGTCAGCACCAATGCGCTGCCTGGACGGTCTTCGCGAGCAAGCTCGCTTCTACTTCTCGACGAAGGCGCGCTCGATCAGGTAGTCGCCCGGTTCACGCATGCGCGGCGAAACGGTCAGGCCGAAGCTGTTGAGCACTTCGCTGGTTTCTTCCAGCATGCTTGGGCTGCCGCACAGCATGGCTCGGTCGTCCTGCGGGTTGATGGGTGGCAGACCGATGTCGCGGAACAGCTTGCCGCTGCGCATCAGGTCGGTCAGGCGGCCTTCGTTCTCGAACGGCTCGCGGGTCACGGTGGGGTAGTAGATCAACTTCTCACGCAGCGCTTCGCCGAAGAACTCGTTCTGCGGCAAGTGCTCGGTGATGAACTCGCGGTAGGCGACTTCGTTGACGTAGCGAACGCCGTGGCACAGGATCACTTTTTCGAAACGCTCGTAGGTTTCCGGATCCTGGATCACGCTCATGAACGGCGCCAGTCCGGTGCCGGTGCTGAGCAGATACAGGTGTTTGCCCGGCTTCAAGTCATCCAGCACCAGGGTGCCGGTAGGCTTTTTGCTGATGATGATCTCGTCGCCTTCCTTCAGATGCTGCAGTTGGGAAGTCAACGGACCGTCTGGAACCTTGATGCTGAAGAATTCGAGATGCTCTTCCCAGTTCGGGCTGGCAATGGAGTAGGCACGCATAAGCGGACGGCCATTGGGCTGTTGCAGGCCGATCATCACGAACTGACCGTTCTCGAAGCGCAGACCCGGGTCGCGGGTGCACTTGAAGCTGAACAGAGTGTCATTCCAGTGATGAACACTGAGGACACGCTCGTGGTTCATGTTGCTCATGTACGGGGGCTCCTAGAAATTGCCTGCGCTAACCATGAGCGCAATTGCACAGCATTCTAATGGCGGCGACAATATCTGTTAACTGGATTATTAAGATAAGGGTTATCGGTTATATCGATATGCGATTTACTCTCCGTCAACTGCAAGTCTTCGTCGCCGTCGCCCAGCAAGAGAGCGTTTCTCGTGCTGCCGGGCTTCTGGCCCTGTCGCAATCGGCGGCCAGCACCTCGATCACCGAGCTCGAGCGCCAATCCAGTTGCCAGCTGTTTGATCGCGCCGGCAAGCGCCTGAGCCTCAACGCCCTGGGCAAACAGCTTTTGCCACAAGCGGTGGCACTGCTGGACCAGGCCAAGGAGATCGAGGACCTGCTCAATGGCAAGTCCGGATTCGGCTCGCTGTCGGTGGGCGCGACCCTGACCATTGGCAACTACCTGGCGACCCTGCTGATCGGCAGCTTCATGCAGGTGCATCCGGAAAGCCAGGTGAAGCTCCATGTGCAAAACACTGCGCATATCGTGCAACAGGTGGCCCACTACGAAATTGATCTGGGTCTAATCGAAGGCGACTGCAGTCACCCGGATATCGAGGTGCAAACCTGGGTCGAGGATGAGCTTGTGGTGTTCTGCGCGCCCCAGCACCCTTTGGCCAAACGCGGCCACGCCACCATGGAGGAACTGACCCACGAAGCCTGGATTCTCCGGGAGCAGGGTTCCGGGACCCGCCTGACCTTCGACCAGGCCATGCGTCATCATCGCAGCGCGCTGAACATCCGCCTGGAACTGGAGCACACCGAGGCCATCAAGCGTGCAGTGGAGTCGGGATTGGGGATTGGTTGCATCTCCAGGCTGGCGCTGCGAGATGCCTTTCGTCGTGGCAGCCTGGTGCCAGTGGAAACACCGGGCCTGGATCTGGCCCGGCAGTTCTACTTCATCTGGCATAAACAGAAGTATCAGACTTCAGCCATGCGCGAGTTCCTCGAACTGTGCCGCTCCTTTACCGCCGGGGTACAGCGCAGCGACGAAATCGTCCTGCCGAGCATTCCTTAGATCAGGATCACGGCCCACACGATGGTGATCATGCTCAGGGCGACAAACTGCGCCGCGCTGCCCATGTCCTTGGCGTTCTTCGACAACGGGTGACGATCCAGGGAAATCCGGTCGATCGCTGCCTCCACCGCCGAGTTGAGCAATTCGACGATCAGCGCCAGCAGGCACACGGCAATCAGCAGCGCGCGCTCGACCCGGCTGACGTTGAGCAGGAAGCTCAAGGGAATCAGGATCACGTTGAGCAACACCAACTGACGAAATGCCGCCTCGCCGGTGAAGGCGGCGCGCAAGCCATCGAACGAATAGCCGGCGGCGTTGAGGATACGTTTGAGACCGGTTTGACCTTTGAAAGGCGACATAAGCTGAGCAACTGAAAAGAGGAGTGGGGAAACTAGTTCAACCAAAGTCAAAAAAGCGTGAACAACCCGTGGGTTAATGGCTGGAAATTGACTCAAGTTGTTGCAAGAGCAAGGCCGCCTGGGTCCGGGTGCGAACCCCGAGCTTGCGGAAAATTGCCGTCACGTGAGCCTTGATTGTCGCCTCGGAAACACTCAGCTCATAAGCGATCTGCTTGTTCAACAACCCCTCGCAGACCATGGTCAGTACCCGAAACTGCTGAGGCGTCAGGCTTGCCAGGCCTTCGCTCGCGGCCTTGGCTTCCGCCGAAACACTGACTTCTTCAAAAGCTTGCGGCGGCCACCAGACGTCACCATCAAGGACGCTGCGCACCGCCTGCTGAATGACTTCCAGGGAGCTGGACTTGGGAATGAAACCGCTGGCCCCGAACTCGCGGGAGCGAACCATGACGGACGCTTCTTCCTGCGCCGAAACCATCACCACCGGAATCTGCGGATACTGCCCGCGCAACAGCACCAGGCCAGAAAAACCGTAGGCACCAGGCATGTTCAGGTCCAACAGCACCAGATCCCAGTCAGCTTTTTCGGTGAGGCGGGCTTCCAGCTCGGCGATGCTCGCCACTTCCACCAGACGCACATCAGGACCCAAGCCCAGAGTGACAGCTTGATGCAGTGCACTGCGAAAAAGCGGGTGGTCATCGGCAATCAGGATTTCGTATGTGGCCATTTTTCAAATGATCCTGTTTTTCATGGCAGGACTGATGCATTCAGCCCTCACCCAGCAACATGGGGGCTCGCCAGAATGCGATACCCAAAGAGCACGAACACCGCGAAAAGCCTGAGCAAAACGGTGGTTCAAAAAGCGCTGGCGCCCTAATCGGCGCCAAGCATGCCCAGCGAAGCCAGGGTGGTCAAGCGTGAAGCTTTGCGGCATCTTAGCCAGCTAACTAATAAGAGAGCCCTCATGCGAAGCCAAGCCTTGCGTGCCGATGTCCTGATGCTGATCACCGCTGTCATCTGGGGGGCTGCGTTTGTCGCACAATCCTCCGGCATGGATCATATCGGCCCCTTCCTCTATTCCGGCCTGCGTTTTGCTCTGGGCTCACTCTGCCTGCTACCACTGGTACTACGCAGAACGCCCGCCGATCGCCACCCCGTCCCCCTGCTCAATCGTGGCCTGTTGCTGGGCGGCGTACTCATGGGCCTGGCCCTTACTCTGGGGATCAACCTGCAGCAGGTCGGTCTGATGTTTACCAGCGTAACCAATGCCGGGTTCATCACCGGGCTCTACGTCATTGTAGTGCCGCTGCTGGGACTGCTGATCGGCCACAAGACGGGACTAGGTACCTGGCTCGGCGCGGTGCTGGCCGTGGTGGGCATGTTCCTGTTGACCGTCAGCGACAGCTTTCACGTTGCGTCCGGCGACTGGCTGCAATTGATCGGCGCCTTTGTCTGGGGCGCACACGTGATTCTGGTGGGCGTATTCGCCAGCCGCCACGACCCGATTCGCCTGGCCTTCCTACAATTTGCCACCTGTTCAGTGGTGAGCCTGATCCTTGCGCTGTGCCTGGAGCCGATTCACTGGAACGCGATTGTCGCCGCCGGTCCGGCCATTCTTTACGGGGGCGTGATTGCTGTCGGCATCGGCTACACCCTGCAAGTGATTGCCCAGAGGGACGCGATCGCCTCCCACGCGGCAATCATTCTGTCCCTCGAAGCCGTGTTTGCCGCCATCGCCGGGGCCTGGCTGCTGGATGAATCACTGCAGCTGCGCGGTTACTTCGGCTGCGCACTCATGCTCAGCGGCATGTTGGTGGCCCAGCTATGGCCGCAAAAACCCCAGGCCAGCGCCGCCACTACACAAAGGGCTTGAGCCGGGAGTGCACTTCATCCAGAGGATCGATGGCCTTCTGGAACTTCGCCGACAGGTAATGAGTGCTGAATACGTCAAGGTAGGCGTCCATGACCTGGCTGACCTGCTCGTCCCCCGCCAACTCCAGGCACAGGGCAGCTACCTCGGCGGTACAGAAATGGTCATCACGCTTGGAGCGCCGCAACTTGTAGCGCGAGAGCTTCTCCGATGACAGGCTAAGCACCGGCAAGTGCTCAAGATAGGGGCTCTTGCGAAACATCTTGCGGGCTTCGCTCCAGGTGGCATCCAGCAGAATGAACAGCGGGCGCTTGCCTTCCTCCTGCCGGACCTCGCTGACCACTCGCTCGGGGGCCACGAACTCTCCGGGAAAGACGATATAAGGCTGCCACTGCGGATCAGCCAGTAAGGCCAGCAATTGCGGATCGACTTCGGTACGGGACCAGTGAAACGCCCAGGTATCGGCAATCACATCAGCGATCAACCAGCCGGTATTACTCGGTTTGAGCGGCTCCACATCGTGCATCACCAGGCACATGGCCGACTCGGCGCTGACCTTGGGCCGCCAGGCACACAGGCAATGGCTGGGAATCACTCGGCAACGCGGGCAGCGCTCAGCGCGTGAGCCCCGCGCAAAAAAGGGTTTGACCGCACGAGCCATGCGCAGATCACGTAGACGGGATACCGCATGGCTCATCGCTGAGCACACCGGCAAAGGACAGGAATAGACACGGAAATAACTCGAAGGGGTAAAAAGTCGGACAAGTTTATCAGAGCCATCTGTTCAAACCTGTACCGCCTTCCTAGCTCTCCCCCTATAATTCGTCGCCACTGAACGCACAGTCGAGTGGCTGGTCGAAGCATCAGTCACTGCACCAGGAGAGTTTCATGTTGCGCTTTACCATCCCTACCGTCGCCCTTCTGCTGGCCTTGCCCCTGGGTGTCCAGGCTGCGTCCTTGCAAGAGTTCGAACTGAGCAAAATGCTGGAGAAGGTCGCTGCGGAAAGCAACGTCGGCACTCCCCGGGAAGTCAACGAGAACATTCTCGATCAGGGTTATACCGTTGAAGGCAAGGAGTTGATCAATCACCTCAGCGTCCAGGCCGGCCACGCCGAACAAATGCGTGCCAACCCCAAGGCCGTCTACTTGCAGCTGGGTGCCAGCGTCTGCCGTAACCCCAACTACCGCAAGCTGATGGCCAAAGGCGCAGTCATGCGCTACGAGTTCACCGAAAACCGCACCAATCGCCCTGTAGCCTCAGCGCGCTTCCAGGAATCGGATTGCCCTTCCCAAAACACGCCCAAGAAGAAGTGAATCAAGGACGGGACGCGCGCCGCTGCTGATCATCGGCGCGCAACTCCGCTACCAGGGCCTGCAGATATCGCGAAGGCCGCTCCTCCCCCGCCAAGCGACGCCGGCACTCTTCCTCAAGACTCAAATGATGGGCTGCCGCCGCAGCTTGCAACAGCTGGTACAACTGCGGATCGACTTCCAACACGACAGTGGTCATCCCTTGCCTCCCTGCCCTCGGCTTGCACGGACGGATGGCCGCGCCCCCTTCCTGGAGCCGGCTCCTGAACCGAGCGCTGCACTTTAGTAAATCAGAGGCTCGAGCCCTTGCCGCGGCGCCTGACCAATGGTGCCAAGGCCGCTAAATTCACTAAGAAGCGGTTGCCAGCCAAGACTTTATGGGCACATGATCAAGTCATGTCCGAAGGTTCCCATCGACTGTTCCAGGACGGTTCAGGAGGCCGTTCTTGTGCGTCTTGCAGTGCAATTTTTTCTTAATAAAGGAAAGCAGAACCTCTGTGGATACCTCGATCGCTGCCCAGCGACGGTCAGCGGTGATCGGGTCAAGAGAGTTGCTCACACGCTGGGCTGAGCAAGCAGCGACACAGGTTGTGTCGTGGCACGTTCGAATACCTCGGCCGTGCACAAGGTTCTGTGCAGAAGGAGAAGCTGAATGCCTTACCAATCGAATGACCTGTTAACTCGTCATTTCCAAAGCAAGGGCGTCGACCTCACAAGCCAGGTCGAAGCGCAACTCAACCAGATTGCCCCCAACAGCCCGAATATCCCCCTCTACCGCGACATGGTTCTCACCGTCCTGCGCATGGCCGAGGACGACCTCAACCGCTGGAACGCCAAGATTACCCTGCAAGCGCTACGCGAGCTGGAACATGCCTTCCGGGTACTGGAACAGTTCAAGGGCCGGCGCAAAGTGACGGTATTCGGCTCGGCGCGAACGCCCAGCGAACATCCGCTTTATGCCATGGCCAAGGAACTGGGAGCGGCCCTGGCCCGCTCGGACCTGATGGTGATCACCGGCGCTGGCGGCGGCATCATGGCAGCGGCTCATGATGGCGCAGGGCTGGAGCACAGCCTGGGCTTCAACATCACCCTGCCCTTCGAACAGCATGCCAACCCCACTGTGGGCGGCACGGAAAACCTGCTGTCGTTCCACTTTTTCTTCACACGCAAGCTGTTTTTCGTCAAGGAAGCCGATGCCTTGGTGCTTTGCCCTGGTGGTTTCGGCACCCTGGACGAAGCCCTGGAGGTCCTGACCCTGATCCAGACCGGCAAAAGCCCTCTGGTACCGGTGGTATTGCTGGACGCACCTGGCGGGCAGTTCTGGCAAGGCGCCCTGGACTTCATCCATAACCAACTGGAGGCCAATCGCTACATCCTGCCCAGCGACATGAAGCTGGTGCGCCTGGTACACAGCACCGAAGAAGCAGTTAAGGAAATCCAGCAGTTCTACGCCAACTTCCACTCCAGCCGCTGGCTGAAACAGGAGTTTGTCATCCGCATGAACCACAGCCTCAATGAGCAGGCGCTGGAACACATGCAGATAGCATTCGCCGACCTGTGCCTGAGTGGCCAGTTTCGGCAACATACCTACAGTGGAGAGGAGCACGACGAAGTTCAGTTCAGCCATCTGACGCGGCTATCGTTCGTTTTCAACGCTCGTGACAACGGCCGTCTGCGGGAACTGATCGACTTTATCAACCTGCCGGAGAACTGGACCAGGCAACAATCCGAGACCCGCCAGCGCGCACGAGAAACCAGCAAAGTCAGCTGACCTGCACCATCACCCGCTGCACCAGGCAGCGGGTACAACTTCAGTCATCCATCCCTCGGCCGCTCAATAGACGGCCGATCATGTCCATAGAATACCCGCGATAACTCAGAAAGCGCCCTTGCTTGGCCCGTTCACGGGCATCCACAGGAAACTGCCCGGCAAACTTGCGCTGCCAGACGTCTCGCAACTGCTCTTGCCAGTCGATACCGCACTCGCGCAGCGCAAGATCGATATCACCTCGCTGCAAGCCACGCTGGCTGAGCTCTTCGCGAATACGCATCGGCCCGTAACCTGAGCGCGCACGATAGGAAACAAAACTTTCGAGATAACGGGATTCGGACAGCAGCCCCTCTTCCGTCAAACGGTCCAGGGCGACTTCGATCATTTCAGGAGGAGCGCCGCGCTGACGCAGTTTACGCGTCAGCTCGACTCGACCGTGCTCGCGTCGCGCGAGCAGGTCCATTGCAGTTCGCCGCACCGCGACGAGGGTATCGAGTACGGCGGTCATTGGATCAATCAGATATCAGCGTCGGCCATATCGTCTTCGGTCTCTTTGACCGGATTGGCTTTGACGTCTGGCGAAGCGGTCAGCAGCTTCTCGCGGATCTGCTTCTCCAGCGCGTTGCCGATTTCCGGATTGTCCTGCAGGAACTTGGCCGAGTTGGCCTTGCCCTGGCCGATCTTGTTGCCCTGGTAGCTGTACCAGGCACCGGATTTCTCCAGGAAACCATGCAGCACGCCCAGATCGATGATTTCGCCGTTGAGGTAGATACCCTTGCCGTAAAGAATCTGGAACTCGGCCTGACGGAACGGCGGAGCCACCTTGTTCTTGACGATCTTGACTCGGGTTTCGCTACCGACCACCTCGTCGCCTTCCTTCACCGCGCCGGTACGACGGATATCCAGACGAACCGAAGCGTAGAACTTCAGCGCGTTACCACCGGTGGTGGTTTCCGGGCTGCCGAACATCACACCGATCTTCATGCGGATCTGGTTGATGAAGATCACCAGGCAGTTGGCATTCTTGATGTTACCGGTGATTTTACGCAGCGCCTGGGACATCAAGCGGGCTTGCAGGCCAACGTGCATGTCACCCATCTCGCCTTCGATTTCAGCCTTGGGCACCAGGGCCGCCACGGAGTCGACGATGATCACGTCAACCGCGTTGGAGCGCACCAGCATGTCGGTGATTTCCAGGGCCTGCTCGCCGGTATCCGGCTGAGAAACCAGCAGGTCGTCGACATTGACACCCAGCTTGCCGGCGTATTCCGGATCCAGCGCGTGCTCGGCGTCGACGAAGGCACAAGTGGCACCGGCTTTCTGCGCCTGGGCAATGACCGACAGGGTCAGAGTGGTCTTACCGGACGACTCAGGGCCGTAGATTTCAACGATACGGCCTTTTGGCAGACCGCCAATGCCCAGAGCAATGTCCAGACCCAGAGAGCCAGTGGAAATGGCCGGGATCGCCTGACGGTCATGATCGCCCATACGCATTACGGCACCCTTGCCGAATTGACGTTCGATCTGACCCAGGGCCGCAGCCAAGGCTTTCTTCTTGTTGTCGTCCATTAAAGTCCTCACGTAATCAATAAGGCCTGACGGCCAACACCTGTATAAGTAGCCAGTATTATTCCACAGCGCTCGAGGATCGCCTACCCCTGATTTGCGATTTCTGCTGCAGCGTGTTGCAGCAACCCCTCTAGCGCGGCCTTCACCGTTTGTCGGCGAACCTCATCGCGATTCCCGGGGAAGTGCCGGCACTCGGAGGTCAACGTCTCTCCCGCGCCCCAGGCCAGCCAAACCGTACCCACCGGCTTCTGCGCAGAACCGCCATCCGGCCCAGCGATACCACTGACCGCCACCGCAAAATGCGCATGACTCTTGGCCTGTGCCCCACGGACCATGGCCTCTACCACTTCACGACTGACCGCACCAACCGAATTGAACAAATCGGCCGGCACATTCAATTGGAGGGTCTTCTGGCGGTTGGAGTAGGTGACATAACCGGCCTCAAACCAGGCCGAACTGCCCGGGATCCGCGTGATCGCCTCGGCAATCCCGCCGCCAGTGCAGGACTCCGCCGTGGTGACGTGGGCATTCAGAACCTGCAGACGCCGACCGAGTTCAGCGGCAAGCTGGGTAATTTCTTTCACAGTTCTCTCCTGATGGGGCTGGCGTGTGCTTACCGTACACCAGGAAAGAAGGCTTGCAAGTGACAAGCTGTCAGGAAAACCAACGGCTCTGGAACAAGGCTTCAGAGGATCTGGCGCGAACAGTCCATCATTGCGTCAGGAACAGCGCCAGCCACCAAGCTGACGCGGCTAGTCCAGCGATCAAAGCCTGCCGAAATGAGCAAAAGCACCGGCGCCTGTTGATCCCTCTTCTCTGCGCAGCAATGTCAGGCCAGCAAGTCCCAAGTCAAAGCGATCGCGCCACCCGGAGTGGATGCGTATGCCCACAATGCCTGGCCTGCGGGAATACGGATCGGGTACGGCATGACAATCTCGGAGTCGCTGCCGGAAATGCTAGAGCCGTTGCCAGAGAAGATGACGGCCGAATTGGAGATGGAAGAGCCGGTCGGTCCCACATACAGATCGACAACACCGGTCGAGGTCTTGATCAACCCCGTCTGGATGATCAAGCCACCGGTGTTTTGAGCGGCCGAAACGATCTCCACAATCCCTTTTGGGAATACGGTAATGAAGTGCTTGCCCATGGTTACTGCGTTCATATTTTTCACCTTTGAGTGGAATGGTCCGTCACTGAGAGTGGCGTTTTCATGTCGCTCAAAGGCGATTGCCCAAGGCTCGAGGCCTTCACATGATTCAAGGTTCCGCAGCGGGAACATTTGATCTGGAGCTCGGTAAAGTCACCCACACGGGCGAGCAGTCGCTTGCAATGACCACATCTGCATTCTTTTAACATCGACAAGTCCATTTGATTTCAACTGCCCCACACCGCGGCAGCGATCCATCTCATAAATGTCTCAAGGCCGTCAGTGCATCGCCGGGGCACCTTGCAACAACGCCTGAGACTTTCGCACCCACTGCTGCAACGCTTTCAGTTGCTCGGCGTTTGCGTGGCATTGGCTGTAGTTGTCGACGACGCTGGCGGCGACGGTAGAGAGTGCAAGGCCCGAGGCGGCGTCATCAGCGACGCCGGGGCCTGCGGCCACGGGCAGGTTGGCGGCACCGGCGTCGTGCACCCGGACAAAACCAGCAGGTACAACGCAGGCGTTATCAGCCGCTTTCGAAACATAGATAGGAACCTCCTTGGTGATAGTGGCGCCCGCCTGATAGACCTTGACGACGCGATCGACGTACTCGACCACCACCTTCTCCTTGACCCTGCCCAACGCCTGGCCCTGCTCGAAGGATTGTTGCAGTCGAGCCTCGTCCAGGCGCTGCTGCTTACTGCGTTCGCTGCCGGCACCGCTGACGAAGCCAAGGGCATAGAGCAACCCAGCTACGACGGCGAGAGCCAGCCAACTGCGGATATTCATCACGCCCTCCCTTGACCGATGTGAAATGCATCAAATGGCCTGCAAAAATCCCTGTAGCCGCTGCCGCAGGCTGCGAAAAGGTCCGCAGGACCTTCCCTCCAGGTCCAATCGAAGCCTACGGCAGCGGCTACAGAAGGTGCCCGCCTCCCCATGAACTCAGACCACGGGCAGGCACAGCACCGCCCGCGCCCTGGCCCAGAGTTGCAGGCGATCCTGCAAGCCGTTCAAACCGCCATTGATGCGACGGGTGATGCTGTTGAACTCATCGCGGTCGGCCAGGGCATTGAGTCCGCCGCGCTCCCAGAACCAGGCCGCCGACTCGGCGGCCCATTGCGGCTGCTCCAGCAGCTCGGGCAACTCCAGCAGGCGCTCATCGCCAAACAGCCCGAGGCTGCACTGGCGATAGTTGCTGCGCCCGGTGATCTGGATCAGCCCACGCCCGCGATACCGCTGGCCGTCGCCATCGGCCTCGGGGGTGTTGCCCAGGCGTGCCGCGAGCGTGCCGGTGTCGTACTTGCTCAGGTATTGATCACTGCCCAGCTCGCGCACGTATTGCAGTTGCCCGGATTCGTGACCGATCTGGGCAAGAAAGGCCGCCTGGCGCTTCGGCGTATCGATCTGCCGATGAGCCATGGCGGTGTTGAGTGGAGAAACAAAAACGCCCGCTTGGCGGCGGGCGTTAGGCATGATTTGTTGCAGTTGTTGTTCGGTGATTGGCATGGTCGGTGTTTGTAAATGGATAAGAAAACGCCCCGGCGATGCGGGGCGTTTATTGAGCGGGGATTTGATCGGGCGATTGCGGCCAATCGACATCGGAGGGAAATCCTGGTTGCTGCTGAAGTCGATTCAACGCTATCCGGTAAAGCTTCCAGAGTTTCAGCTGTTCAACTTCGCCGGCATTGGCGATATCAGTATCAATCGCGTCCTGCAAAGGCCCCATGCGGTTTGTCGCAATTGCCAGGAGCTGATCTCGCCGCCCCAGCACGTCATCAATCGAAGAAGGAGGAAACACAGTTTCCAACGGTGCCTGTTCCGAGAAGTACTCTCCTGGAAGAAGATCCTCTTCAACATTGACCGCACGCCAGCCTTGACCATCATTGCGTACTGCAAAGCTCATAAAACCTCCTCATACCCATGAATTGCTACGGCCCCTGCCGCGGTTTGAGACACGACGTAAATACTCATGCCCTCAAGTACAACTTCTGCCGACATGACATCCGGAGCAGTCCCCGTACCACCGGCAATAGTCGTCGATATCTGCGAAGCCGAGGAGCTGCGAGTCCCCAGGTAACTTGAGTTGGAAGCGATACAGACATTCGACTGAGCGCCGCCGTTGTAACTGGTAATAGCTGTAAGAGAGACAGATACCGCAGTGGGCGGTACAAAATTGACCAACGACACTTCCCCCCAAGTTGGTGCAGTGGAGTTCCAACTGCCAACAACCCCAGCCGCCACAAATCGGTTAGACACAACATTGGTGCCTGCCGCCAACAGCCACTGCACCTTAGACCCGCGTTGCCGGTATCGAAGCGGATACTTGTTGGCAGCATCAGTAAAAAACGAAGTTACCCGCACTGCGGTAAAACCAGCAGGAAGCATTGGTTCATAAACAAACAACACAGGTGTCGCACCAAGCGTCTGCGTCGCCGGATGACTGGCTGTAATCTGATTGGCAGAATCGACCGACTGGACCACGGTTCCAGGAGGGAAAGCCCCCCCCGCAAAAGCCATTCCCTTGCGCATCAATGCAGTGCTGGTAATGCCGGTAACCACATTCGAACCAGCAGTTGCGTTCACCTTGATGGTAGGCATCAGAGCCGCAATTCCGGCTACTACCTCACCATTGGTTGCTACCCACCCGCTGTACCAACTTGAGGCTGCAACCACTCCCTGATCAAGTCCATTCAATCCGTTGATCGCGAGGTTAATGCTTACATTGACATCACTTGACACTGATGCTGCCCCAGCAGTTCCAACAATGAGCCGCTGCGCTCTAATACCGACTATGGAGTTATGACCAGAAGCAGAAACAAAAAGCTTTTGAGGCTCCCCAACAGCAGCCATTGCTTTGACTCGCTGAAGTTCCAAAAGCAAGGTCGAGATATCCACTGCCCCCTCATTGACAGGAGCATTCCAAGCTTTGATGCACCACATTACAGCCAGATTTCGAGGCCGTGACTCGTCCCCCCCAGACGCGCTAGTTGTTGCGTCCAGCTCTCCAACCCAACACACACTAGTAGAACCGCTTTGAGGCATCGCCGTTTGCTTGGTTTTATAAGAGTGTGTATGGCTCTTGTTTTCACTAAGTTGATAACTGCCAATTACTCGACCGCCATCCACCCCCCGTCCATGATCCCAACCCCGCAAAAACTCCCCCCGCGACTCCGGCAAACGGAAGTTACCCGCGCCCTCGCCCCCGGTGTTGAAGGTCGTCCCCAGATAAGCCGCCAGATCCGGATAGGTCGCAGCACTCTGCACACTGCCGTCCACCTCCAGGAATCCCGGCGGCACCGTGCCCTTGGGAAACGGCACCATGGCCCCCACCGGCAAGGCCGACATGTTCTTCAGCAACGCTTCGATCTCGGCCTTGGTGTAGGTCACCGACTTGGTGTACGCATCGGTGATCCCATACTCGGCCAAAGTCGTGCGGATCTTTTCCGGCGGAATCGAATCACGGACGATCGCCTTGATCGCCGCCAACAACTGGTCATGCTCGGCCTCGGCCGGCTCCTTCCCACCCGCACGAATCACGTTGAGCAATTCATCGGTCACCGCATTTCCCCAGTCGGAAGAAATCAGTGAGCCGACTTGCCCCGTGACCGGGTTCTCGTCGACAAACTTCCCATTAACCAACCCAACACTTGGCACACTCTTTGGATAATCCACTCGTCTGTCCTCTCGTTGTCATTCATCCACACCGACACAGCTCGGTGTGGACATAGTTAGAAAACTGGAAAAGAAAACGCCCCGGCGAGGCGGGGCGCTTATTGATTCAATATTTCATCTGGAGATAGAGGCCACTGAAAATCACTCGAAAATAAATCCTGCTCCTCAATCCTATTAAGACTGATTCGATAGTTTTTCCACAGCAAAAGCTGCCTTGCTTCTACGTCTGTAATACAACCGATATCCATTGCATCCTGTAATGGGCCCATCCTGTATGCAGCTAACGTCAGCAACTCACTTCGTTGTGCCTTCGCTAGAACAGAAAGCTCTTCAATACTAGGAGGGGAAGGCATCACCTGCACGGGCTCAAATTCTGAATAAACTTCATTCGGAAAAAGCTCATCAGCCCCCTCTATCGCACGCCCCCCCTGAACACCATCATTTCGTACAGCCCAACTCATACATCGTCCTCCCAGCCATAACACATCAGCCCTGCGGCGCCTGCTCCCCAGTAGTAAACTCTTGGCTCCTCCAGCACAAACCGCCCCTGGGTATTGTGCTGCGTATTAGTAGAGCCGGTGCTATTGAGCGGTGGACTATTGGGCCCAATGTAACCACCGATGTAACTTGCGTTTGGCGCAGCTGAAGAGTTGCTGTTGGTTGCCCCAAGTAGTTGAAGGCAGATACCTGTGGCCGTTGGCGGAACAAACTGGAAAATGCTGACAGCAACAAGAGCTGTGGCGGTCCCCATGGCCCCCGACGCCATCATTGGAAGTGATGCCAGGTTCGAACCTGACGCAACTTTGTAACGACTGCTCCGACCGGCCTGTACATATGACAGTGGGTATCGGTTTGCCGTAGCGTCTGTGAAAAATGCGCTCACGCGTGCCGCAATGAAACCTGCGGGAATAATCGGTTCAAACACAAACCTCAGCGTTGTATCTACGGCGGTCATGAGCGCAGGCACGCTCGCCGTGATCTGACTCGACGAGTCAACAGACTTGATGAAAGTTCCTGGCGGAAAGCTTGCTCCACCGAACGGCATTCCAACACGCATTGAAGAAGTGCTGGCAATGCCGGTAACGACTGCCGAACCGACGATGGTCGAACACTGGACTGCCGGCATCAAGGCAGCAATACCGGCGACTTGAGTGCCATTGGATACAACCCAGGCGCTGTACCAACTGGAAGCCGCAAGCACACCGCTATCGAGACCGTTCAGACCTATGGTTTGCAGGTTGATACTCAGGTCCACGGCATTCAATGCCTGTGCCGCACTACCTTTACCGACAATCAGGCTGCGAGCCTTCACCGAGATCAGTGCATTGGTTCCCGAAGCAGAAACGTAGAGTCCCTGATAGCTGCTACCCGATAGAGCTTTGAGCTTCTGAACTTCGGCAGCTAGAGCAGCGACATCGATGTTTCCCTGATTGCTCGGTGCGTTCCAGGCTTTGATGCACCACATGACTGCCAGGTTGCGCGGGCGGACATACATAGCCGAGTAAGGAGTAGCATCAGATCCAGTGGCCCCTGCATTAATATCTAAAATACCGGTCAGAGGGAACGAAGGTGTGCCATCAGAGTTAAGCCTCGACTTATGGGCTTCAATGCTGTCATCAGCGCCGTTGTAAAACGAAACAACAGCAGCAGATGTCTTCGTCCCATCACCCGCACTGACAATTGTTGCGGCCTGTCGACTGCCAATACTCCGTCCACTATCGACGCCACGACCATGGTCCCAACCTCGAAAGAACTCCCCCCGCGACTCAGGCAACCGGAAGTTACCCGCGCCCTCGCCCCCGGTGTTGAAGGTCGTCCCCAAATAAGCCGCCAGATCCGGATAAGTCGCAGCGCTCTGCACACTGCCATCCACCTCCAGGAACCCCGCCGGCACCGTGCCTTTAGGAAACGGCACCATGGTCCCCACCGGCAGGGCCGACATGTTCTTCAACAGTGCCTCGATCTCGGCCTTGGTGTAGGTCACCGACTTGGTGTAGGCGTCGGTGATGCCGTACTCGGCCAAGGTGCTGCGAATCTTCTCTGGCGGTATCGAATCCCGGACGATCGCCTTGATCGCCGCCAGCAACTGGTCGTGCTCGGCCTCGGCCGGCTCCTTCCCACCCGCACGAATCACATTGAGCAATTCATCGGTAACCGCGTTTCCCCATTGCGAGGAAATCAGTGAGCCGACTTGCCCCGTGACCGGGTTCTCGTCGACAAACTTGCCGTTCACCAGCCCTACGCTGGGAACACTTTTCGGATAATCCACTTGTTCTTGTCTTCTCTAGTCATAGTTGATGTACACCTGGGTATGCGCCGGTGTACTGCGATGGATAAGGCACTCCAGGGCGCTCCCCGGATTCATGCCAAAACGTTCGCCCCAATAGCTCGCGCCGAAACGCCGGCCCAGTTGCCGGCGGCCGCCGGTATTGAGGGTCCACATGAAGTTCGCGCGCCAGGTGCCGAAATGCGCATGACCAAAGCGTGAGCGGCCCATGCGCGGGGTACTCAGCTCAGTGACGCTGGCATTGGGGTAGCCCTGGCTGCGGGCGATTTCGACGAAGTAGGCAGCGCGCTGGCTGCCCACCGCCAACAGGCGGCGGCGCACGGCCAGGCGCCGGTCTTCGAACAGCGGGGTCAGGCCCAGGCAGGGATCGGGCAGGTTCATGACCTTTTCCCAATCGGTCACCAGTTCGCTGACGCTGGCCGGGTCCATTTCGTTTTGCAGGTCCACGGCCCGGGCGTCGATGCGCGCCAGCTCCTGGGAGACGCCCTGCAACACTCGCTCAAGCTCCGGCACCCGCTCCGGGTCCCAGGCCGGGCCGCTGGGCAGCAGGCTGCGCAACTGATCCTGGTACTGGGCGGCGCTTCTTATTGCTGCCATTGGCAACCTCCGAATACCAGCAACTGATTGTTCGCCGCCGGCACATCGGCCAAGGGCGCCAGCAGTTGGTGATCCTGCTCGCCGGTGGCGCTGCTGATGGCTTCGCGGATATGGCTGAGCAACAGGGTCTGGCCCAGGCCGGCCTCGCGGCTGTGCAGATCGCGCAGCTGGTCCTCGACCGCGGCGCGCACCGCGCTGGTGTCGGGGGTCAGGCGCAACGTGTAGGTCACCGGCAGCATCACCGGGGCCAGTACATGCACTTCGGCGGTCACCGGGCGCAGCGGCTCGATATACGCCTGAACCTGCGCCAGTTGCTCGGCGTTGGGGATCGGCTGCGGATCATCGTCACGCATGACGAACAGGCCCACAGTGCCCGGCCCCAGGTAATTGCGCCGGCACCAGGCACGGGTGATCCCCGGGCATTCCAGGGCCCAGGTTTCGTAGTCGTCCGCCGAGCCGCCGTGGGGAATGATCCGGTAGGAACGGATCACCCGGGAGCGCAGGGATTCGAGGCTTTCCCGGGCTACGCCACCGGTCAGCCCCGGGGCCAGGACGGTGAATGCGTTGCCGATGCCTTGCACCGGCTGTACCGCGGTCAATTCCAGGCCCGCATCGGCATTGCCCAGGGTCCCGCCATCGACCGCCTGGATAGTGGTGCTGTTGAGCCCCGCGATGGCGGTGCGGGCGGCCGTCACCTTGTAGCTGCGACCGTCGCTGCTCTGCAGCAGGGTGTCGACATCCAGCACGGCACCGGCCGCGGCGTTGAAGCTGACGCTGCCACGGGCCGCCTGGGCGGCCTTGCGCGGCTGGTTCAGGCGCAGGGCAGCGATGCGTTCCAGGGTCGACTCATCGGCCTTGTCCGGGAGGATCTGCTCGGCGATCCAATCCAGGTAGCCATACAGGCCAAAGGCGGCACCGCTCAGGGTGCGGGCCAGCACTTGGGCATCGGACTGGCGCAGCGAGTCGCTGGCCAGGTCGCTTTGGGTGCGCTGAATCAGCACCGGCAGCGAAGGGGTTTCAAACGGCATAGGTCACCTGCCAACTGTGAGTGGGGTTGAGGTCCAGGCGTTCGCCGTCGGCCAGGATCAGCACCGTGCGCAGGTTCAGACGCTGGGCGTCGAGGCGCTCGGTCATGATCTCCACGGCGTTGCAGTGGCCATCGTCGATCAGCCACTGCAAGGCCTCGCGGGCATAGAACTCGGCGTCGAGCTGGGTCTGCCGGCTGAGCTTGACCCGGCGCAGCAGCCACAGCCGCGAGCCGATGCGGTCGTCGGCCACCGTGGGAAAACTGTCGCCCCACCAGCCGTAGCGCTGGTCATCGTCCAGAGCGTCGTCATCAGCAGCACGGCGCCAGGTGAACAGGCTGATTTCCACGGCCCGGGTCAGGGCGTTCTTCAGGTCATAGGTGGCGAACATGCTTAACCTCCCACCGGCGCGCCGGTCTGCGCCGGGCCGGGTTGCACGCCGCTGTGGACGTGGTTGATCTGGCTGATGCCGGCGGCGACCTGATCGCCCTGGGAGACGATCTTGCCGCTCATGCTCAGGGTCGGGCTGTCGATGTTGACGCCGCTGCTGGCGCGGATATTCAAGGTCGCGGTGTCGATATCGATGACCCGCCCGCGCTTGAAGTGGATCTTGTCGCCCTCGTCGGTGTAGATCGCCACTTCGCCGGCAGCCAGGGCCTTGAGGCGATAGCGCCGGTCCGCCACCACCAGCACCACCGCGTGTGACCGGTCGCCGCCGAGGAAGGTGGCGATGCCCTCGGCGCCGGCCAGGGGATTGCTGGTGAAACCGTAAGGCTCGAAATGCTCCATGTCGTCGTTGACCTCGCCGGCGGTAAGGCGCATTTGCAGCGATTGCAGTTTGTTGGCCGAGTTGGCGAGCACCACGGTGCCCCGCGCCAACAGGCGTGTCAGTAGGCTCATGCTGAGTTCCTTGGAGGGTAGGAGCCGGCTTGCCGGCGAACAGGGGTTGCGCGGTTTCGGGCCGGATGCCTTCGCCGGCCACCCGGCGCCTACGGATGGGCGCGGGTTTCAGGTGTTGCCGGGTGTCGGGTTGGCGTCGAAGGTCTGCGGCGGCGCCACCTGCAGGGTGGTGATCGAGCCCTGCTCGGACAGCGACCAGGTGACCTTGGAGATCAGCATGTCCCGGTCGAACCCCAGCACCGGGTCGATCACTCGCACCAGGGTGTTGTGGCGCCACAAATCGCCATTGCTCTGGCGCCAGCCCTGCACCTGGTAGGTGGTGGTCAGGGCCTTGCCGGTGCGGGTGCCGCACTCCCAGTCAGCGCGCTGCTGAGCCAGCTCGGCACTCAGTTGCGCCGCCTCGCTGATCACCGTCACCCGTTTGCGTGAAGCACTGGCATCGCTGGACTGGCCGGATACTTCGCTGACTGCAGCCCCACTGCTCTGGTCGCTGCCCTTGTGCTGGCCGATCACCCGGTACTCGGAAAACACCGCGGAAAAATCCATCGGTGCATTGGCCGAGAGGATGTTCTTGCCCAGCTCCAGGGCATCGCTGGCGCGCCCACCACTGCCCGGCGCCGCCAGCAGCAGGTAACCGTCGGCGTCGTCGGTGGAAAATACCCGGTACAGGGTCAGCAAACGGTCGATGGAGGCGAACACCGTCTCCCCCGGCACGATGCTGTGGGTGTGCAGCTTGCTGGTTGGAGCGATCTCGCTGCGCACCCCGACCCCATAGGAGCCGGCCAGGGCGCGGACGATGCTCAGCACGTCCTGCTGGCGCCACTGACTCGGCCGGTTGATGGCCGCGCAATCCACCAGATCCTGGGTCAAGGAACTGCCCTGGACGCTCAGGCTGATCTGCTGGCCGTCATAGCTGATCGGCGCCTTGTAGACATGCCCGGTGAGCACCAGGTCGCAACCGATGCGCACCTGGCAGCGAGCGCCCGGGCGGATGCGTACCTGCGCATCCTGCCCCGGCCATTGCCAGGTGATGTTGAGGCTGAAGGTGCGGAACTGACGCTCCAGGTCGGCGCTGATCTCCACGCTCTTCCAGCCGCTGTAGTCCAGCCCGTCCACCGTCAGGGTGACGATATTTGCCAATTCGTCCATGGGTCACTCCCGAGCGATTTGCAGATCAGCCGGCGGCAGGAAGCCCGGATGAGCCACCCGGTTGCGCTGCACCACTTCGCCGACCCGCGTCGCATCGGCAAACCGCTGATAGGCCAGCACCAGCGCCGGCAGGCTGCTCTTGGGGCTGAGGCTGACCAGCCGCACCCCCGAGGACGCCACCGCATTGAGGTGCCCCTGCACCTGCTGACGCAGGGTGTTGAGCGCCTGGTAATGCACCGCGTCGGCCTTGAGCGCGGCTTGCCAGATCAGCTCATTGAACTGATCGCGCAGCGCCAGCACATCGTCGGCCACCGGCACTTCCAGGCGCTGCACCGGCCGGCTGGCCTGCTGCGCCAGGGGCGGCGTGTTCTTGAGCTTCACCACGGGCGTGGCCACCGGTAACGCCGACACCAGCCGGGCGATCTGCACCAGCAGCGCATCCTGCACCAGGTTGGCCACCGCCTCGGCCGCCGCCGTGGTGTCCTTGCCGGTGGTCAGCTTCGGCGCATCAATGCGCCGGGCCGCCTCCACCTGTTGGGAAATATCGGCGAGCATCTGCCGATAGCCGCTACGGGCAAAGTCCTTGAGCCCGCGTACATCGTCCAGCAACCCCTTGAACTCCGTGCTCAGCTCCTTGGGTATTTCCTTGACCGCTTTGACCAGGGTGTTGAGATCGCCATAGAACTCGATCAACGGCTTGAACTCGTGCTCGATGACCTGATACACGTCCGCCAGCCCCTGGCGCAAAGACGCCACGCCGATCCGCGCCTGCTTGATCAGGTTGGTGGCAAACTCGAACCGCAGCACCGCCGCCCCCAGCAAGGTATCGCTGGCCACCAGCACCTGCTGCTGGGTATTGACCACCGCCGAGGGAAAGCGCAACGGCTGGTCCGGGTAGAACTTCAGGCTGAAAGTCACCAGGCCGCCGTCCTGGCGGCTCTGGGTCATCTCGCATTCGCCGACCTTGACCTGCATCCGCCCGAGCCAAGGGTGCACCAGCTCGCCGCTGCCCTCTTCCAGAGCCTTGAGCAGCCTGTCGCGCTGCGCCAGGCAATCGGCGCCGACGATAAAGGCCGTCAGATCGTGGATTTTCGCCTGCTGGCCAAGGCCCTCGAAAAACGGCTGATCGCGCTGCGGGTACTCGTGCAACTGACCTTTCTGGCCCACCGGGGTTTTCGCCTGATCGACCCAGAACGGCACGCCGCGAAAGGACGCGGGCAACAAACGATCACGCCAGTTATCCGCCATTGGAACCTCCTAGGGAAAGTGAGCGATAGCCCAGGGTCGAAGCCACGTTCAGGCCTGGTTGATTGGTCTTGGCTTGTTCGGCACGCAGGCCTGCCGGAGCGTTTTCGAAACGCACGGTCAACCCGCCTTCGAGTTGCGTGCGGTTGTTGGCAGCGTTCTGTTGGATCAGGGCACTGGAGTTCTGGGTCAGCGAGCTGCCCTGGGTTGCGGCAAAGGGTGATGCCAGCCCGCCTTTACCCTCGGCGTTGATTTGCCTTTGCGCCTCGGTAAAGCCTTCGACCTTGCCGGTGACCGTGGCAATCAGCCCTCCGAAACCGCCCTCGAACAGCTCCTTGATCGGCACCATCAGCTCTTGAAGCTTGCTCCACAGCCCGGAAAACCAATCGGCGATGGGGGCCCAATTGGTCATGATCAGCTCCATCGGCGACCAGTCGAACAGGGCTTCAATGGCCTTCCTGATCGAGTCGATACCCGGTTGCAATTCGGCCCAGATCGAACTGAAAAAGCCCGTAACCGCGCCCCAGTTGTTGTAAAGAATCACCAGCGGAGAGAAGTCGAACAGGGTTTGCAGGACCTTCTTGACCCCGTCGATACCCGGTTGCAGCGCCGCCCAGATCGAGCTGAAGAAGCTGCTGACAGCGCCCCAGTTGTTGTAAAGCAACACGGACGGAGAAAAGTCGAACAGCGTCTGGAACACCGTTTTGATCGCCTGAATGCCCGTTTGCAACACTCCCCAGATCGACGCGAAGAAACCGGTGACCGCGCCCCAGCTCTTGGTGATCATGTCCATCGGCACCCAGTCGAACAGGCCTTTTAGAAAGGCCATCGCCGGTACCGTCAAGGCCTTGAGCGACTCCCAGATGGATGCGAACAGGCCCGTCAGTCCAGCCCAGTTATCGATGATCAGTCCCAGAGGTGACCAGGAGAACACTTCTTTGAGGAAGCCAACGACCGAAGCCGTCATCGCCTTGATACTGTCCCAGAGCCCGGCAAAGAACGCCGTGATGGTCCCCCAGTTGCCGATCAGCATGCCCAAGGGCGTCCAGCTGAACAGGGTTTTCAGCCCTTCCAACGCCTGCGCCGCAAGATTCTTTACGCCCTCCCAGAGACTGACAAAAAAGGCCGAGATCGGCCCCCAGTTGGCAATGATTACACCGGCCGCCAGGGCAATGCCCATAGCAATCAGCATCACCGGGTTGGCCTTGGCCACGGTGCCCATCAGGTCGAGCACCTGGGTCGCACCCGTCACGGCGGTTTGCATCGCCGAGAAGGCAATGGCACCCATCGCCAGCCCCTCAACCAGCTTGGGGTT
Organism: Pseudomonas protegens; assembly: GCF_003363755.1. Classification (GTDB taxonomy): domain Bacteria; phylum Pseudomonadota; class Gammaproteobacteria; order Pseudomonadales; family Pseudomonadaceae; genus Aquipseudomonas; species Aquipseudomonas danubii. The sequence continues at coordinate 4,900,812 of NZ_CP031396.1, read as the reverse complement.
GTCGTCGAGCAGCGTCCCCACGCTGTTGAGCATGGGCTCCAGACCGACCACCAGTGCCCCCACCGCCGGCGCCAGCGCAGCATCAATGGCCGAGGACACCTTGGCCATGGACTGACTGAATACATTCATGCCTTTGGCCGCGTCGGCCGACGCGCTGGAGTCACCGACCTCGGCCAGTTTGCCCTTGAACGCGTCGCAGGCCTTGATCCCGTCGAGAAACGGGGTAATCAGGCTACCGCCCTTGAACAGACCACTGATGTCCAGCTTGCCCAGCCCGGTCTGCTCAAGTTTTTTCTTGAAAGAGTCGACCTTGCCTTGAAGGGCGACGAGTTTGGGTGACAGTTCGTCGATGCCGGTCAACAGCACCGACTTCTTCTCTACGGTTTGTGTGTCTGCCATCACTGCACCTGCTGCATCGCATTGATCCGTTGCGCGTGCTCCAGGGATTCCCGGAGCACATCCAGTGGCCTGGCCATCATCTGTTCGGGGTCGACCTTCCAGAACCAGGCCAGGTCATAGGCGACAGCGATCAGGTCGGCGATGGCTGCGATGCCGCACTCATGAAAAAACTCGCCACCGCCCAGCTCAGGGCGTTGAGGTCCAACAGGTCCAGTTGGTTCACCGAAGACGGTGGAATACCGGCGCAGACCGCGATGTATTTGGCCGCGACGTCCATGTCGAGGCTGACTTCTTCGCTCTTGTCGATCTTGTACGGCAGCGCCTTGATCGCCCGCACTTCCTGCACCGTCGGACGGCGCAGGGTGAGTTCGGCCAGAGGCTCGCCGTGGGCCTCGATGGGTACTTGCAGCTTGACCAGGTTGCTCATTGCCAGGTCCCCTTCTGCCCTTCGAAGTTCAGCTCGATGCTGGCGTCATCGCCCTTGGCAATAGGCTCGTCCACCAGGTAGGCGCCAGCCAGCACGTAGACCTTGCCGTTGGCGAACTCGCAGGTGACGGTCATGTCGGAGCCGGCAATCAGCTGCTTGAGCGGAAAGTCCGGGGTGTGCAGCGCAGTGACTTTGAACGACGGGGTGAGGTCGGTTTCCTTGTAGAAACCCGGAACCACGGTTTCCCGCTTGACGGCCATCAGCGGTGCTTCGCAGCCGCCGCTGATGGTCAGTTGAGCGCCGTCCACTTTGACGTAGCAGGTGCCCGCAATCAGTTGACCCATGATGTTTCTCCCAAAAAATAAGCCCGCTCAAGGCGGGCTGAAAAAGCGCAGTGATGCAGGTCCGGCTCAGGCCGCGGCGTCGTACTGCAGACGGAATTGGTTGAGCAGCGCGAACACCCGCAGGCCGTTGATGTAGTCCGGCGGGAACAGCACGTTGACCCGGCTCGGGTCCTGCACGTCGCGCTCGACGATCAGGTGCTCGGCGAACAGGTCGGCGTTCTCCACATGGCCTTCCAGCTCCAGCTTGGCGTACTGGGCGATCAGCTCACCGCGAATGGTGCTCGGGGTGACGATCGGCTGGCCGGCGCCGAAACGGGTGCCGTCGGCGGCCAGCTTGTGGCGCCCGTACTTGCTGGTGATCACGCTTTGCAGGCGACGCACGATGAACGCCGACTGGTGCATGGTTTCGCTGTCCAGGTAGGAGTTGTCGGCCTGGCCGTAGGCGTTCTTCTGGTAGGTGGTGATCGCCCGCTGAATGCGCATGTAGCCGCCTTCGTAATAGGCAGTAGCAATGCCGTAGCTGAGCAGCGACTGGCGCTCGGTCAGGGTAAAGCGTTCGCTGGCCGGCGCCGGATCGATCCCCGGCAGGCTGCCGCTCTGGGTCGGACGGCTGGCGTCAGCGGAGATGAACACCGAGGTCCGCGCCGCCAGGGCTGCGGCCTGAACCCACACGGGCTGGGGCACGCCGGTTTCCAGGGCCTGGATGGTGATGTGCTGGTCGTTGCGCGCCTGACCGGCCGCCACCAGGGTGCCGACGGTGCCGCGCTTGGCGCTATAGACATGGCCGAACAGCTGCTTGGCCCAGGACCAGCGGCCGGTGTTGTCGTCCATCACCGCTTGCCACGCATTGAGGCTGGCGGTGTCGGTCCAGGGCATGCAGATGAACTCGAACGGCTCATCGCCCAGGGCCGCCAGGGCCGCGACCTGATCCGGCACGCCGGTGCCGCCGGCCATCTTGCCCAGCACCAGGGTCAGGCCTGCCGGGGTTTCTTCACCATTGCTCTTGCCCAGGCGATTGAGTTGCAGGCTGATGTCATTGCCGCTGTCGCCGGTCCACTTGGCGCTCAGGGTCAGCGTGCCGTCGACGGCTGCTGCGGTCACCGGCAGATCCACTGCCGCATTGACCTTCAGCGCCAGGGCGCTGGCCGCCTGAGCGGCAGTGGCGCCGCTGACGATCGAGGCCTGCACCCGCACACCGCCGACGTACAGATTGAGCAGGCCGGCGGCGCTGGCGCTACCGGTGAGCTTCAGCTCGGCCTTGGCCACGCTGCCTTCAGTGATGTGCAGCGGCAGGCACCAGATCTCGCCCACCGGGTCGGTCTTGCGCCAGGTTTCATACATCGAGGCGAGCATCGAACCTTGCCCGCCGATGCTCTTGGCCAGGGCCACGCTGGACACCAGCACCAGCTTGCCGAGGTCATCGCCGGCCTGGTTGTCATTGACCTGGGCGACGATCAGACGGCGCATGGCCGAAGACGCGCTATTGGCCGCCGAGTTGTCCATCTCGGCGTAGAATAGCGGAACACGGATGTCCGCCGGGATATTGCTGAAACCGATCGCCATTATTTGGCTCCTTGAGATTTCGCCGCTTTCACGGCTTTGCTAGTGATATCGCCATCGGCCAGACGCCGGCGCCACCAGGCGTTGTCCGGCACTTCACGGCCGGAGGCGGGCAGCAGATCGCCTGCTTCCGGGTCCGGTACGGCGCGGCCAGCGACCGGCAGCACGGTGATGCGTTTGCTCATTGCTTCAGCTCTCCTGAAAAAGTCAGCTCCAGGCGCCCGTCGGGGCCCGGTTTCTTCAAATTGGGGTCCGCCGGATCGATGGCATCGACCCGCACCGTGACCCCGGTAAAGGACGGCAAGCCGTCGAGTTCACGCTCATGCCAGGTTTCCGCCGGCTGCCCGGGCAGATTGCGCCCCAGCTGGAATTCGGCGAAGAAGCGCAGGCGGTAGAGCAGGCGGGTGGCGTCGAACGACACCAGTTCACCGCCGTCGTATTGGATCGGGTTGTACTCGGCGCCGGGTTTGAAACCGACCAGGGCGCGCCAGAGTTCGGCGCGCAGGTCGTGGAGTTGGTCCAGGGCTTGTTGTGGGTCGGTGGCGTCGAGGAGCAAGGCGACTTCGAAGCGGTCGCGGATGGTCTGGCGGTGGACGTTCTGGGCAGTGTTGCCGGAAGCCAAGTCGTTGATCGGAGCCCAGTACGCAGCCGGTAGGGGTTGGCTGGTGTTACCGCCCAGAGTATCGAGGTTGATGCCCGCCAGAATGCGCCCGCTGAGACGGGGACACTGGCTGTGCAACTGGTTGATAACAGCGCTGAGTTTCATCGAGTGGCTCCAGGACCGGGACCGATCCAGGTCCGTTGCGGGCTGCCACGATCGAGCATCAGGGCCTCTCGGGAAGCAGTTGCCATAGGTTTCTCCAAGGCACAAAAAACCCGCCGCAGCGGGTGGGAGAGAAGTAGCCTGAAGCATCCGCCCCAGGCCGATGACAGGGTCCTGCGAATGCCCGCAGGACCCCAGGTTCAGGCATAAACGATCACGCACTCGGACAGCGCGGCGTAGAGTCCGGCCGTGACCGGCCCTTGAGTTCCGACCAGTCGAGCCATGAACTGCAACCTGTCGGTATCCGCGGGGTAGTGCGCAGCGGCTTGCCCCAGGGTCAGGGCATTGCCGAGCGCGTCCAGGATCTGCACACCGACATTTCGCGCCGCGCTCGCTCCGCTGCGCTCGTTCTCCAGTGTCAGGCCGTCATGGCTAACACCATCGAAATAGACCTGAACCGTCTTCGCGCCGTGGCACTTTTGCGGGTCAAGCAAGACCTCGAACATGACCGCCGGGCCGCCCCCCTGGTCAATCTGCGAGACCGATGTCGCTCCCAGATCGACAAACCGCTCCCACTCCACGGCGCGAGCACGCAATGGCAGAAGCTCCACACCGGTACACAGATCGTCGTCAATGCTGCAGGCAGGCGCGACAACCCTTGCCAGGAAATTCATGAACTGAAGATGCTTTTGCGAAGCCATTGATCTATTCCTTCACGTCAACAGGAGCCGATAGACGTTGATCCGGCACCTGTATGGTTAAAGCTAAGGCTCCCGGCAACTCCCGGGACATTACGCGCAACGCATAGACTCCCGCCGGCAAGAACTGCGATGCCGCAGGAAACGCGGTTCTACGGCCGCTGTTTTTTCGCTGATCGACCTCTCACTCCTGCCCGACAGGCAGCAGTGCTCGACCTTCATTGAGCCCCGCCTGCAGCGCCGTCCAGAACTCGGCATTTTCATAGCCCATGGCCCAGACGCTGGTGCCACCCAGGCCCAGCTTGGTCACCAGTGCGGTCTTGGTCTTGATGCTCGTGGCATCGTCGTACCAGAGCACCGGTTGCGCGCGCTCCGGGGTCCACTCCACGCCATCGGCGAAGTTCTTCACTGGCCCCCAGCTGGCGTAAGGCGTTGCGGAAGCGGCGTCCCGGTGGGTGACGGCGCGGTGCTCGGCAATGATTTCCTGATAGGCCGACCAGTGCACCCGGTTGCCAATGCTGTAGTCCTGACCGTAGGCCGGCAGCCCGGCCAGGACCTTGCCCGACGCGACTCGCGATACCGCGTAGCCGAGCACAGCCCGTTGCCAGTCGGCGCCGGAGCCCGGGCCGGGCCAGACTTCGTCATGGAAACCGCCGCTGCTCCAGCCGGGGCCGACCTGGTCGTAGGTCATGACCTGGACGTAATCCACCGCCGCGCCCAGGGCCTTGTAGTCGTAGCCTTGCAGGTACTCGGGCTCGCGGTCGCTGGACTTGGGCGGGACGCTGATGATCAGTTTCTTGCCACTGGCATGCAGGGCATTGCCCAGGGCTTTGACATAGGTGGAAAAGGCCTTGGCATTCCTCGGTTCGACCTGTTCGAAGTCCAGGTTGATGCCGGCAAAACCGCCCTCCCTGGCCAGCCTCACCAGTTGCTTGATGCTGCCGGCACTCAAGGTCTTGTCGTTGACGATGGAGTGGGAAATGGCCGGGTCGAAATCCGCAATGCCCTGGTTGTAGTCGGACACGGTGGGGTACAGCGGCAGCGATTTGGACTGGGCGAAGCGAATGATGTTTTCGCTGGTCGGGTTCATCCCTTCCTGGTGCAACTGGCCGGTGACGGTCAGCCCGTAGATGCTGCCCAGGCCCACTGCGGACAGGTTGCCGTGGAACGCTTGCAGGTTGCTGTAGGAGGCTTCGACCTGGCCGTCGGTGTAGGCCAGGACAAAGGGCCCGGCATGGGCTGTGGCCGCCAGCAGCAAGCTGCAGCCGACGATCAATGTCTGGAACAGAAAGCGCAGGCCTCGCTTCGAGGCCGGGCTGCTGATGCCTGGGTTCATGACTACTCCTGCGGATTGTCCGCGTACTTGAAAAGGCAGAGTGGGTTGCAGCGCAACGCTGCGCATGGGGTGGCTACGGCAAAGCTCGCGGGGCTGACGCAGCGTCAAAGCTGCACCACTCTGAGTGGTTTTTTGGCGGGGGTTTTCTTGGCCTTGGCTTTGGCCTTACCTTGCTTGCCGCCGTTGCATTCGACCGTGGTGCTCCAGCCCGACGGGTTGAACAGTTGCTCTACCGAGTCCACCAGGTATTCGCCGTCCAGTCCGGCCTTGAAGCCCTGGGCATTGATCAGGCGCTCGGCAAACAGATCGGTGCGCCCGGGCATCTCCAGGCGCAGGCTGGCGCTGCTGCGGTTGAAGGCCGCCAAGCGGGCCTTGGCCGCTTGCTCGGCGGCGGACTTGTTGGGGTACAGGTGCCGATCGGTGTGCACCGCCGGCACGCTGGCCGGTGAGTCGCTGTTGCCCAGGTCGATGACCTTGAGCGTGCCGCTCTTCGGGTCCTGATGCTTGGTCTGCACCGCCTTGTGGGTGCTGCTGTCACTGAGGCGGAACTGATAGCGGCTGACGTCGCGACGGCTGAGGCTGACAACGCCCAGGGCCTTGCCGCTGGCACTCAACCCGGACTGACGGGGCAGCACCAGCAACCTGCCTTCGGCCACCTTGGCGGTGCAGTCGTACTGTCGGGCCAGGCGGGTGATGAAGTTGAAGTCGGATTCGTTGAGCTGGTCGATCCGCGGCACCTTGGTCGCCACCGGACAGACCGGCTGCCAGCCGTTGCGGGCCGCCAGATCGCGGACGATCTGCGCCAGCGCCACGTTCTCCCAACTGCCGCTGCGGGTGGTCTTGCCACTACCGCGCATGTCGCTGGCCTTGCCGCGGATCTCGATGGAATCCGGCGGCCCGTTGACCACCACTTCATCCACCGTGTAGCGCCCCAGGCGAGTCAATGCCTGCCCGGCATAGCCGAGGAACACTTCGATGGCGGCGCCACGACCGGGCAAGGCGACCGCACCGTCACGGTCGTCGATGCGCAGTTCGAACTCGTCCGCTTCCATGCCCGGTTTGTCCAGGGTGCGCAGGGTCAGCAGCCGGTCATTGATCTGCGCGGTGATGTCGCGGCCATCGGCGAGGATGCGAAAGACCGGGGTCATGGCCTGTGCTCCAGAAAATGAAGACCCCGCACGCAGCGGGGTCTGTTGAGTGGAGGCCAGGTCAGTCCCATAGCTGAACCATCGCCTCTGTGCGGATCGGCAGCTCCGGTAGCAGGATCAGTACCCCGGCCCGAAAGGGTTGTGGCTCATCGGCCAGGCCCTGGTTGGCGTCCAGCACCGCCTCGACGCTGCCATTGAGGTGCCCGTAGTAGCGATGACACAGGGTGTCGAGCAGATCACCGTCAGAGGTTCTGCAGGTCGTTGCCATAGCTCACAAACTCCAGTGAAAACCCTTGTTTGCGGGGAATGCCACCCGCCAGCAGGTGGCTCTGTTCCTCGTCGATGCTGGTGAGGCACCAAGTGCCCAGCACTTCACCGTAGCCCGTGGTCAGGCTCAGGGGCTGCAAGCGCCGGCCAATGCTGCGCAACGCCTGCAACTGCCCCAGCCCGCCCTTGAACCCGGGAAAGATCGCGCCCTTGAGGGAGATCTTGTCGTCGCCCTGCCCCACCGCCTGCTGCGCAATGCTGCGGCTCAGGCGCTCCTGGGCCGCCCAGCGAAAGCCGGTTTGCCGGCGCAACTCATCGAAGGCCGCGGTATCGAGGTTGAAGTAGAACGGCTCGGCCGCGGCCCCCAGGGGCTGCAGGATCAGCAGGTGCGGGAAGGGTTTCACCGCCTCCGCCGCCGGGGTGTCCTGAGGCGCCAGCGCGCCGGAAGGAAAGATATTGCCCAGGGCCGGGCTGATCTGCCCGCCGATGCGGTTGATCGCCGCGCCGGCCTTGGCCACCTGCTCCTGCAGGGCGCCAAGACGCTGCTGCATCTGCCCCGCCACGGTCACGGCCTGGCTGTACTTGGCCGCGACTTCACCCACCGCCGACTGCGCCGCGCCGATGCTGCGCATGGTGCGTTGCAGCTTGGCGCCCAACACCGGGCCGACCCAGGGCAGATTTTCCAGCTCCGAGGCGGCGCCGGTGATGTCGCTGATGGCGCCGTTCATGGGCCCCAGCATTTCATCGGCGCTGCGCCGCCCTGCCTCTGCTGCCGCCACCAGGGACGTAAGCCCCGATTGCAGCTGTTCCATATAGGCCATGCCGCCTCCTTAAACGTGTGCCGCGTCGAACAACTGACGACCCGCCGCCTGACGGCTGTATTCGTCGAACTGAAAGCGCAGATAGGGTTCCAGCTCCCGGGCCAATTGCGCCGGATCTCTGACATCGCCCTGCACCGAAATCGACAGGTAAGGCGCGAAGCTGAACTGCTGTTCAATCGCCGGTAGTGCCGCCGATTTGAACGGCTCCGGAGGATTGCTCAGCGAAAGGCTCGACGCCGACGGTGCCGGACTGGCCAGCGAACGCGCGGCCTGCCCCATCAGCGGAGGCGTCTGGCCCGGCTGGAAGGACTTGGCGATATCGCCCATCACCGGCGGGATGTTCTGCCCGGCGTTGCGCATCATCAGCGGACCGGCTGCGGGCATTTGCTTGAGCGAGTCGTCGGAGCCGAACATCGCCTTGCCAGCATAGGAGCCCAAGGCTCCACCGCCCCAGTAACCAAGAGCGCCACCGATGAAGGAACCTATGGCGCCGCCAATGGCTGTTCCAAGGCCGGGCACGACAGAGCCAATGGCAGCCCCGGCAACAGCCCCCCCTTTGGCCCCGGCCAATGTGCCAGCTAAACCTCCGAGCGCACCGCCATAGCCTTCGGCCTTCTCATCGCGGGTCTTGGCATTCTGATAGGTGTCTGCGATCTGCATACCGGCATCCAGTATCGACAGGGCACCACCCCGCTTGAATAACTTCTTGCCGTTACTCCACAGAGACTTCAAGCCGCTTCCAACAACCTGGGCGACTCTCGTCCCAGCATTGGCAAGGCGACTCAAATTGCCAGGGCTGAATACATTTTTCAGTGTCTGGACAATGCGACCGAGCACGCCACGCTTGGGTCTTGCGCCACCGGGGCCATTGCCGCCTTTGTTGCCCTTCTTGTTCCTACCACCGTCCACGTCGAAATCACCCGCGCCCATTCCCAGCGCATTGGTGACAAACACACGCTGGACAACGTTGGGGTCAATCTTCAACCCACCCCGCAAGACATTGATCAGGCCCTTGCCCATGGTGTAGACCGCCATGAGCTTTTTCACCGCGACATACGCGGCGCCCAAAGCGACCACACCCTGCACCAAAGATGGGTTGTGCTCCGCCAGCTCGGTCAGCTTGCCGACCACCACGGTGATGCTTTTGGCCACCAGATCCGTCACCGGTTGCAGGGCCTGCCCCACGACCCGCTGGCCTTCATCGATGGAGTGACCGGCTTCAGCCCACAACTGCTTGGAGGCTTCTCGACGCTCCGCGAGGTTCCTGGCGAGAACGCCAGAGGCGCTCAACGAGTCCTTCTTCACTTGCTCATACTGCTGCCGACCCTGGGTCTGGGCCAGCAAGGCCGCCTTGATCTGCATATCGGTAAACAGGTCACCGGTACGCAGGGACTCTTCCAGAGCCTCAAGCATCGCCTTGGCCTTGGCCGGGTCGGTTTCCTGGCTGATCTGCGCCTGGGCCTCGGCCATCTTCGCCGCCTTGGCCGGGTCGATGGCCCTGACGTAACGCATGGCCAGGGCAAAGCTCGCCTCCAGGCTCGACATGCCCTTCTGGATACCGGTATTCAGCGAAGCCTGATAATCAATGCCGGCGTCTTCATAAGCCTTGACCGCCTCACTGGAGCCGATTTTTTCGATCCAGTTCTGCAATTGGCCAGCAGCCTGGTCAGCACTGCCCGCAGTGTTCATCTGCACTTGCAGCATGGACCCCAACTGACTCACCGCCTCCATACCGGTGAGTCCTTCCGCGCTCGCGCTCTTGAGCAGCGCCGGGAGCAAGCGCGCCATGTCGGCCGCCTCGAAATTGCCGGCCTGCCCCTGCAGGGCGATGGCCTCAAGAGCCTGCTCCATGACCTTGGGGTCGCTGATTCCAGCTTTGAGCTCCAGGGCCCGCATCAGCTTCGCGGTGTCGTCGACGCTCGCGCCCTGCCCCACCGCAAACTTGGCGGCCAACCCTGTGTAGCCTTGCGCCTTGTCCAGCGACATGCCGCTGGCCATCATCTGGCTCACCAGAGCCGCCACATCGTTACGGGCCATGCCCGTGTCACGGGAGGTCTGAATCACCGTGCGGCTCAGTTGCGCTTCCTGAGGCTGGTTGACCACATTGGCCTTGATCGCCATGTCGCGGATCAGCGCTTGATAATCAGCACTGATCTTGACCGGGGCGCGGAGCTTATCGACGCCAAACTTTGCCCAGTCATAAGCCGCCTTGAAGTCGGCCTTGCCCTGGGCTACCTGCTGCAGCCCACGAGCCTGAAGCTCAGAGCCCCGGGCCACCTTGCCCAGCGCTTGATATTCCTGGCGCAGCTTGTGCACCTCAATACCCTGCTGGCGCAGCCCGTTGCGGCTCTCTTCCAAGCGGCGCAACAGCCCGGCCGCGGAAGCGGCGCCGGTGTCATGGGCCTTTTTCCATTCATCCTGCAGGCGCAGGGTCTGGCCGATGGTCTTTTCCAGCACCCTGGCCTTGCTGCCCTGCTGCTCCAGCTGCTTGATCCGGTCTTCCACCGTCTTGAAGGCGGCGTCCCAGGTCGAACTGAGGGCAGTACCCACTACCACCAGCCCCGATACCAGTTTGTTCGCCATGTGCTTCTCCTGATCCTTGGGTGACGGGCTCAATCCGTGAGCCACCAGACCATGTCGGAAAACCTCATGGTCATGATTTCCTCAGCGGCGAAATGCAGCTCGCGAGCGAGCCGTTTCGCCGCCACCTTCATCACCGCAGGATCAAAGCTCGTCGTCTTGCACCAGGCGAAAATAGCCGGCCTGCAGGCGTTGATAGTCCTTGAGTGCCATGCTCTCCAGGTCCTTGGTGCTGATTTGCGCGAGGCTGGCAAACAGCATCAGCTCGCGCTGTTCATCGTCCCCCACACCGGCGGCACTGGCGGCGCGCACATCACGTACCGTCGGCGCCCGCAGGGTGAGCCGGTCGCAGACCACACCGTTCATCTCCACCGGCTTGCTCAGCGCCACCATCACGCTGTCGCTGCTCAGGGTCATCCAGCTCGGGGTCTTGTCGCTTGCTTGAGACATGAGGTGTCTTCCTTACAGGCCCAGGGCCGAACGTTGCGCGGCGAGCTGGTCGACGCCATTGATCACGCGCTTCATGCCCAGGGCATCGATCTCGTAGATCAGGCGGCCGTCGACTTCCAGCTTGTAGTAGGTCAGGGCCACGTTGTGCTTGATCTCGGCCTTGTCGCCGGATTTCCAGTCGCCCATGTCGACCTCTTTAAGCAGGCCGCGCAGGGTGACGATCACCGGGGTGACCTTGCCCTTGAGGCCCTTGAAGGCGCCACGGAACACACCGTTGAAACCGCTGCCATCGGCCAGGCCGAACATCTTCAGCGACTCGCGGCGCACGCCGGTGGTGGTGAAGCCGGCCTCTTGCTTCTCCATGCCCATGTCCAGTTCCACCGGCACATCCATGCCGCCGACACGGTGCTCCTCGGTCTTGAGGGTCAACTTGGGCAGGGTCAGGCTCGGCACGTCGCCTTGAAAGCTGATGCCATCGACGAACAGGTTCATGTTCGCCAGGGTTTCGGGAATCATTGCCATTGCTGCGGCTCCTTAAGCGGCTTGGTCGAGGACTTCGGTCAGCCACTGGTTGGTGACTTCAACGCGGAAGTTGGGGTTTTCGGCGGGCGGTACGTCGGTGAAGCGGATGTTCCAGTACACCTTGCCCTGCTCCAACTGGCTGGCGGTGTTGAGCTCGGTGTCGGCGTAGACCTCGAAATTGATGATCGCGCCCTGGTTCTTCAGATCACGCATGAAGGCCTGCAGGCCCTCGGTGACGTCCTTGACGTAGGTCGCGGTGATCGAGCGGTCCACGGCCCATTTGTGGCCGAAGAGGATGGCGTCCATGACGATGTCCATGGTCCGCACCCGGGTGACGAAGGCCCATTTCGGATCGCTGGACAGCGTGCGGTTGCCCCACAGGCGGAAGCCCGCATCGCGAATGATGGTGGTGATGTTGGCGTTGTTCAGCAGGTTGGCGCGGCAGGTTTCATCGCCGTCGAGGAACTCGATCGGCCGCTTGGTGCCGGTGATGCCGACGAACTCCTTGTTCGACGGCGAGGCCCAGAAGCCGTACTCGTTGTCGGTCCAGGCGAACAGACCGGCAACCCAGGCCGAGGCCGGCGCATCGACGGTGGCATTGGCGCCGTTGTCCCAGTGCTGAACACCCGGGTCGACCATGTACGCGCGCTTGGCACCGAAGTTCTTGGCGTAGGCCATGGCCGCTTCGTCAGTGGTATTGGGACCATCGAGAATGGCCAGGCCACGCAGCTTGTCCGCCAGGGCCACCAGGGCGGTGCCGATGGCCAGGGTCGAACTGTGCTTGGGGGTGACCAGCAGACGTGGCTGGGCGTTGAAACGGCTCTTGCCGTCCAGCAGCGCCTGCAGACCGGTACGCTTACCGTCGGCCAGCACCCCGCCGATGATCGCAGAAGTCTGCTCGGCCGCGTCGGTCATCTTGGCCACGCCACAAGCGACGATCACCGCCTTGGCCCGCTGGTAGATGGCCTGGCAAGCCTTGGTGATGGCCGCATCAGGGCCCCAGGCCGCAATGGCCTCACGCTCGTTGGTGATCAGCAGCAGGTCATTGACCTTGGCAGCGGCGGTCGGGCCTTCGGTGAAGGTGTCCACCAGGCCGATGATCGAAGACGACGGCAGCGAAATAGTGCGCGTGCCGGTGTCGACGTTAGTCACGGTAACGCCGTGGAAAAAACCACTCATGGATAAACTCCAGACATGAAAAAGCCCCGGGTGAAGGGGGCTCGTAGGGATGATTGATTGGTGGGAAGCGGGAAAGAAAACGCCCCGACGGTGCGGGGCGTTTACTGGGTTTGTTCGGCGATCCAGGGCGGCGCCACCGGACGATGTTCAATCTGTGGAAAGTCCGGGGATTGCGGCCAGTCGCGTAGGGATTGCATGTACACAAGCAACTCCTTGAACTGCTCACCGGTCAGCGTCGTGGCTGTGCCGATTTCGAGCTGGTCACGGTGACGCTCACGTAACCACATCACAGAGCTCAGTTTCGTGTCGCGCCAATCGCGTTCCTGTGCTGCAAAATCTAGGACTACTTCCGACGTATCGACAAGATATGGCAACCCTCGATCATCATGAGCGCGAACTTTGCCAGTGGGTGGATTCCCAATCACTGCCAGATATAGTTCATCAGTGATTTCGACTGCATCGTCAGGCATTGACGCGTGCATGCCGCGCAAGTAAGTGGTTTGGGTTGTCTGGCTATAAAAACGCATGTGGCCTCACTTAGCTTCCAATTGCGATGTATTTAGCGCCGTTGGCAACGACACTCCCGTATGTCTTAAAGCTGACCCCATTTTTCGACAGTCCGAACGAGTAGATCGCATCCTGGTTAGATGCGACGTTCGTTTCTCCGAGATATCCGATGGCCAACGCGACATAAGCAACCGAAGGAAACGCCATTGGAAATGACACAACTGCAGGAGTGGAACTTACAGCGCCTGTAGTCCCCCACTGAATAACCCAGCCACCCAACCAGAAAGGTGCTGCGATGTATCCGTTCGCGGCCAGACTTACGGAAAGCCCCCACCGCAACTTCTTCGGTGTTGGCATAACAAAGTCGTTCGCGCTATCAAGCATTTGCGCGTTAGTGGCAACCTTTGCCGTGCCCTGATTGATCTCCGTCGCCTGGGCCGCCAGCGGGGCCAGTGCGGCAACATCAATGTTTCCCTGATTGATTGGCGCGTTCCAGGCTTTGATGCACCACATAACCGCGAGGTTGCGCGGGCGGGTTTCTATGCCACCAGCTGTATTGGTTTGGACCGACGGCGGTGTTATTGAGCCAGACCCTGCATCTCCATAGACCCACAATGTCGGGTCGCTGCCCACATACGAAGTGTTGTTTGTTGTGTGAAAGTGAGATTTAAACTCATCAGCCTGCCAGCTACCGAGTCCGCGGCCCGCATCTACCCCGCGCCCATGATCCCACCCCCGCAAAAACTCACCCCGCGACTCTGGCAGTCGGAAGTTACCGGCACCTTCATCACCCTTGTTGAAGCTAGTCCCCAGATACGCCGCCAGGTCTGGATAAGCCGCAATGCTCTGCACACTGCCATCGATCTCCAGAAACCCCGGCGGCACGCTGGCCCTGGGAAACGCCACCATCGAGCCCACTGGCAACGATGACGACTGCGCCACAATCGACTCGATCTCGGCCTTGGTGTAAGTGTCGGTGATGCCGTGCCCGGCCAAGGTGCTCGGGTTGGTCCCGGCGATCACGCGGCCGTACTTGTCGACCGTGACATTGGCATAGGAGCCCGCGCTGATGCCGGTTCGCCCGATGGCCATCTCGAAGGCCAGCGGCGTGGTGCCGAGGACAATCGGCCCGTCGGTAACCAACTGCCAGACGCTGTCGCCGTTGACCGTGCCCTTCTCGATGCTGACGAACAGCCCGGGGGTAACCTCCAGGCTGGTGTCAGCATCCTGGGCACGGGTCCAGACGCCCGTCGACGACACCACATACAAGCCGTTGTCCTTGGCCTGAGTCTGGTTCTTCACCAGCACCCGGGCATCGGCCGGCAGCAACACTCCGTCGATGGTCTGAATTCCGCTCAAGGCGATGTTGGCGGTGGTGGCCACCACTGCCGAGTGCTTTAAATCCAGCTTGGCGAGAGCCTCGATCACTGCATTGTCGACATACTCGCGGGTAGCCAGAACCACCGCAGGATCGATCTTCAACACGATCTGCGCGGTGTTGGCGACGATGAAGTTCATGCGGATGACTTGGGTCTTGCCGGTGCCCTGAGCCAGCAGGGGCTTGAAGCTCGGGGCGCAGTTGGCCACCGCCACCAGGTCGCCGTCGGCATCGAACAAGCCGATCTCACGAATCCAGCGACCGCCAACATCAGGCGGGATGACTTGTTCGGTGATGATGACGTTGGGGTTGGCCGGGTCGGTGCGTACCTGGTTGACCGGGGCGCGGCGCCACTCGTTGACCAGTTTGGTCTGAGCCCGGTTCGGGATGGGGTCGGTGCCGTTGGCATCGCCGACCGCCATTTCCTTGAAAGTCCAGGGCGTGCCCAGGGCCGTGGCATTCGCCTGTTTCGCCTCGCCCACCGCCGTGAGAATGGCAAAGAACTGACTGTTGGAATCAATCATGAGTACACATCCAGGGTGTCTGTTTCATCAATACACATGACCTGGCCATAACGGCCGGTCACTTCAATGTCGCGGGGTGTCGGGGGATAAACGTCGAGCACTTCGCCTTGATCCACGTAGGCGCCGTAACCGATGACGCCGGAGGTTTCCAGGCTGATGGCCAGGCCGGTCATGTGCCGGCTGACAGGCCGGGCGTCATCGATCAG
Source organism: Pseudomonas protegens (assembly GCF_003363755.1). Taxonomy (GTDB): domain Bacteria; phylum Pseudomonadota; class Gammaproteobacteria; order Pseudomonadales; family Pseudomonadaceae; genus Aquipseudomonas; species Aquipseudomonas danubii. Next base: position 4,885,703 of record NZ_CP031396.1, on the reverse strand, counting down.
CCGGGTCAGCTCCTGGTACATCTCCTCGGTGATGCCGGTATCCAGCACCCCGACTTTCAAGGCAAAGGTGGCCGGTTCGCCTTCAGGGACCGTCTGCCACCATTCGACCACTTCGATCAGGTAGCCCAGCGGTTCCACCACCCGGCGCAGTGCACCGATGGTGCCTTTGCGAGCGTGGATGAAGTACGAGGCACGAATGGCGTTGCGCTTGACCGTCTCGGACCAGCGCGGGTCCCAGCGATCCACCGACCAGGCCCAGGCCAACTGCGGTAGCAGATGCACCGGGCAGGTGGACGGGTTGTACAGGGTGCGCAGCATGATGGCGGTATCGCCTGCGCTGGCCGCCTCAAGGGCGCGCTCCAGCGGCGTGCTATTGATCGGCAATAGGCTGGTCATCTCAGCTCCCCAGCGTGACGCTGTAACCAGTGCAATACGCCGCTTGAGCCTTGGTCGGGGTGATGTCTTGCCAACCCGCCAGATCGACCCGAGCCACGCCGGCCACATGCAACTGCGCATCAATGGCCGAACGAGCCACCTCGATGCCCAGGCGCCGGCGTGGGTTGACCCAGGCAGCCAGCTTGCGCTCGGCTTCTGCCAGGGCAGCGTCACCTTCCGGGCCGGAGCCCTTCATGTGCAGCACCGCGTCGATGCGATACGGCAAGACCTGGGCACTCTGGACCGTGACCCGGTCGCCGAGCGGTCGCACGTCTTCATCGTTGAGGGCTGCGGCAACGGTCGCCAGCAAGTCAGGACTGGCCGCGCCATTTCCCTCCAGGCTCAGCACCGTGACCGTCACCCGGGCCGGTGCCGGGCTTTCGGCCTCGGCGTCGGCTACCAGCGCAGAAGCGTTACGGGCATGCAGGATGTAGCTGTTGCGCGGGCCGGCCGTGGTCAGTCCTTCATAGGCCAATTGCACACGCTCGCGCAGAGCGTCGTCGGCTTCCTTGACCTCCTCCACCGGCGGCACCGCCTGCGGGTCACCCTGCAGGATCACCAGGCGCTGCAGTTTGACGTTGGCCGCCAGGTGATCCAGGTCCGTGCCCTTGGCATGGGCCAGCAGCAGCGCCTTGGCCGCGTCGTTGACCCGGGCCCGCAATTGCATATCGCCGTAGGCCGATAGCTCCAGCAGTTTGCTCACCGGGTCGCTTTCCAGGTTGGCCGTCCAGTTATCGCCCATATGCCGGCGAAAGGTGGCCAGCTTGCCTTGGTACAAGGCCTCAAAATCCAGGGCCTCAAGCACCTGCGGCGCCGGCAGCGCCGACAAGTCCAACGTACTCATGCCGTCACCTCCAAAACCGCGCTATCGCCCAGGTACTGGCCGGTCAGTTGAAAGCTGATCTGACCACCCACCACCGCAACCACTCTTACCCGTTCCAGCTTCAGCCGGGGCTCCCAGCGCAACAGCGCTCGGGCCACTTCGGCCTGCACCGCGCTTTTCCACCCGCCGGTTACCGGCAAGTCGACGTAGCGGCGCAGGTTGCTGCCGTATTCCGGGCGCATCCGCCGACTGCCCAGCGGCGTGGTCAGGATGTCCTCGATGGACTGCCGCACATGCTCGATGCCGGACAGCGACAGGCCGGTACGGCGATCCATTCCGATCATCGTGTCACTCCTGCGCTTGCAGATCCGGGTGGGCGTTCAGGTAGTCCAGGGCGACAAGGTCGCCGGCCTTTACCGACACCTGTCCCTGGGCAACCCGCAACTGGCGGCCATCCGGCAGGATCAAATTGCGCGAGGTGTAAAGGGTGTCGCGAAACACCACAGTGCCGGCGCCCACAGGGCGACCGGGAGTTTTCTTAGGGGTGGCCATAGGTATCTCCGGGTACAAAAAAACCGCTCGGGGCGGGTTGATGGGGTGTTCGGTGATGGGTGAGACGTGAGCGCTGAGTCGTGAGGGCCACGACCCGCATGGGTCACTGCGGCGTTGCAGTTGAACCGGGACCCGGCATCACACCCAGATGGGTATGGGTCGAACCGACGTTGACCCCGTTGTGCTTCAAGCTGCCGCCGTTGATGTGCACATCGCCATTCAAGGTGATCGCTCCGCTCAGGGTGATGCTGTCGGCCTTGCCGGTCAGGGCGCTGTCGGTCACCACCGCCGAGCTGCCGCCGACCTGAATGGTCACCGTGCCGCTGGGCAGGCTGATGCTGTAGCTCTTGGCCTGCCAGTCATAGACCAGCGAGCCGCCATCCTCGAAACGCCAGACCTCGACATGGTCACGGTTGTCCGGCTGGGGACCGGCGTTGCCATACAGGCCGGGAACGAAGGTGCCCTGGGCCGGCTCGCCGCTGGGGCTGATCAGCACGCCCTGCTCCCCCAGGCTCGGCGCCCGCCAGTGCCGGGCCTTGCCCGCGGCCTGGCTGTGCCAGCGCAGCCAGGCGCTGGTCCAGCCGGCGCCATCGGAAACCCGCACCAGGCCAGCAGCCAAATCCACGCCGACCACGCTGCAAGGCAGGATCAGGCCGGCAATCATGCGGTCGTGGGTTGCAGACACGTAACTCACGCCATGTGCTCCGGCGACTGGTAGCCGCCCTCATGACCTGGGCCGGTATCGGGGCTGAACCCCAACACCAGGGTGCCCGGTGGTTGATTCGGCCAGGGCCATTGCTCCTGACCCAGGTAGATAAGCTGCTGCCACTGCACGATCCACTCGGCCCGGTAAACCGACTCTGCAGCCGTACCAACAGGCTTGGCCCACACGGCCATCGCGCCTTCGACAAAGTCCAGATCCCACTGCTGACAACGCAGCAGCTCGATTAACTGAGCCGCCAGAATGGCCGCCTGCAAAGGTGCCTGTGCAAGTTCGGGGTCAACCCGTACCCGGGCCTCCAAAGTGGCCCGCATGCAGCAGCGACCGTCACCCGGGTCGGCTGCCTGGTCCAGGCCGGTGACGGCAAAGTAGAGCGCCGGCTCAGTGGCGCCTTCAAACGCCTTGGGGAATGCCTCAACCGTCTGCAGATGGGGCATCGCCAGCTTGATCGTGGACGTGATGGCGTCTTTTAGCTGGGTCAGTTCGTTCATTGTCTAGTTCCAGAATAAGGTCGAGGCGGTCCAGCCTTCGGGCTCAAGTCCAGTGGACCTTTTTAAAGGCCGGAGCGGATCAGCGCTGATCCGAGTTCGAATCCCGTGAAGGCGGTTCGCAAACCCCGATGCGCTTGGCCGCCCAGCGCTCATAAAGGCCGATGGCAACGTCAGCGCCGGCCATGGCGGTCAGGCAGCCGAAGGCGCAGGCGGTCCAGATCGAGACGCCGGCGGCATACAGCAGCATGATCGCCGAGACCCCGCACACCACGCAGGCTCCGGAGCGCAGCGCCAGGCGCCGCAACAGCGACCAGCCACGAGCGCCCTCCTTGTCGGCGCGCCACATTTCGCCGGAAACGCCACCGACCAGCGCCAGGACGATGACCAGCCAGATCGGCATGTCCAGCAACGCTTGTTGCTCGTTTGTCATTCACGTCTCCCGTGCGGATTGAGGCCAGCGAGATGGCCAGTTGATAGAAGGCTGATAACGATGTTTCAAGGGGTCCCTGTCTGTTGGTGGCCCACGTTAGGCAGGCATTCCAAAAAGCCCGGTCGCCCGGGCTTTTCAGTAATGCAAACCTTGGTCTTTCGGCACGACTGGTGCGGTACGGACCCATTCAAATTGTTCCTCCGACCGCGACCCTGTCCGCCGGATAACTGCTTCTGGTGCTTTACGCTGCACACCCGGGTCAGTTGCCAACCCTCTGAACCGTCGAGGCCGGCTCATCGCTGCCTTTGCTTTGCCACTAAAGAGCGTCGTTGCAGCCGTTGTTGAACGGCTTGAGATGGATAATATGCATTCATGCATATGTAGTCAATGCATAAATGCATTTATTTATGCATTAGAATTGCGTGAGTGCATGAGAGCCGCATAGATGCAGGGCGGGGGGGATTTTTCGAGGGCGAAAAAAAGCCCGCTCAGTGGCGGGCTTTGTCTGACAGTGGTGGCTTAGCGGGCGTACATGCCCCACCAGAAGACGTGACCGAGGATGCTGATCTGCTCCTCCTGGATTTCCTGGAAGCTGTAGTCCTCATCCGGATGCTCATCGCGGTTGAAGCTGCGCAGGCGAATCCCGGTGGGCAAGCGATACAGCTGCTTCACTCGCAGTTGGCCATTATGGTTGATCGCATACAGGTCGCCATCGACGATATCGCCGATGGCACACTTGCCGGCATTGACCCCGACCGTTGCACCATCGCGCAGCACCGGCAACATACTGTTGCCCCGCACCGTGACGCATTTGGCCTGATCGAACTGCACGCCGTTGTGCCGCAGGCTGCGCTTGCCGAAGCGCAGGCTGGCGCGCTCGCTCTCCTCGATGACGAATCTTCCTGATCCAGCAGCCAATTCAACCTCACGCAGAAAAGGAACCGACACCTCGTCGTCATCGACAGGGGTATCGTCGTCCCACAGGCTTATGTCCTTGAGTTCCGAATGAATCTCGTCGCGGGGCGCAGCAACCCGGGCAGGCGCGATATCCACGCGCCCGCGCAATTGGTCGGTGCTCACCTGGAAGTATTCAGCGATCCGCGAGATGTGTTTATCCGAAGGATCGACGATCTTCCCGCTGAGAATCCGCGAGAGGGTGGATTGAGGCACACCAGTCCGACGGTGAAGCTCCGTGGGGGAGATTCCATCACGATCCAGCAGCTCTCTTAAGACGGTAGAAACATTGCGTATTTGCATAGAACGCATAGTGCTCGAACTTTTAGCCCATGACAAATGCTGTTTTGCATATTTGTGCTGCATTTGCCGGACAAACGCAGTAGTGCCTTGGTGTCTGCGAGGCCAGGGCGCCCATGGTAACCTTGCCGCCATCTGCAAAAAGCCGGGCCCAGCGCTCCTTTGCTTCACCCATTCAACGAATCCGCCTAAATACCAATGAGTAAAAATACCTCCGATCTGTCCTCCCACACGCCGATGATGCAGCAGTACTGGCGCCTCAAGAACCAGCACCCTGATCAACTGATGTTCTACCGCATGGGCGACTTCTACGAGATCTTCTATGAAGACGCGAAGAAGGCCGCCAAGCTGCTGGACATCACCCTGACGGCACGCGGACAGTCGGCGGGACAGGCGATTCCCATGTGTGGCATTCCCTACCACGCCGCCGAAGGTTACCTGGCCAAGCTGGTGAAGCTCGGCGAGTCGGTGGTCATCTGCGAGCAAGTGGGTGATCCGGCCACCAGCAAAGGCCCCGTGGAACGTCAGGTGGTGCGCATCATTACCCCGGGCACCGTCAGCGACGAAGCCCTGCTGGATGAGCGCCGCGACAACCTGATCGCGGCCGTACTGGGTGATGAGCGCTTGTTCGGCCTGGCGGTGCTGGACATCACCAGCGGCAATTTCAGTGTCCTGGAAATCAAGGGTTGGGAGAACTTGCTGGCGGAGCTGGAACGCATCAATCCAGTGGAGCTGCTGATCCCTGATGACTGGCCACAAGGCCTGCCGGCGGAAAAGCGCCGGGGTGTTCGACGTCGTGCCCCCTGGGACTTCGAGCGCGACTCGGCCCACAAGAGCCTCTGCCAGCAATTCTCCACCCAAGACCTCAAGGGCTTTGGTTGCGAGACCCTGACCCTGGCCATCGGCGCCGCCGGATGCCTGTTGAGCTACGCCAAGGAAACCCAGCGCACCGCCCTGCCCCACTTGCGCAGCCTGCGGCACGAACGCCTGGACGACACGGTGGTGCTGGACGGTGCCAGTCGCCGCAACCTGGAGCTGGACACCAACCTGGCCGGTGGACGCGACAACACCCTGCAATCGGTAGTCGATCGCTGCCAGACCGCCATGGGCAGCCGCCTGCTGACCCGCTGGCTGAACCGCCCGCTGCGGGATCTCAAGGTCTTGCAGGCGCGTCAGTCCTCGATCACCTGCCTGCTGGACGGCTACCGTTTCGAACGGCTGCAGCCGCAGTTGAAGGAAATCGGCGATATCGAGCGGATTCTCGCGCGAATCGGCTTGCGTAACGCCCGCCCGCGGGACCTGGCCCGCCTGCGTGATGCCCTGGCAGCCTTGCCAGAGCTGCAAGAGGCGATGACCGAACTGGAGGCAGAGCACCTCAAGCAATTGGCAGTCACCACCAGCACCTACCCGGAACTGGCCGCGTTGCTGGCCAAAGCGATCATAGACAACCCGCCGGCGGTGATCCGCGACGGCGGCGTGCTCAAGACCGGCTACGACGCCGAGCTCGACGAACTGCAATCGTTGAGCGAGAACGCCGGGCAATTCCTGATCGATCTGGAAGCCCGGGAAAAAGCCCGTACCGGCCTGGCCAACCTCAAAGTCGGCTATAACCGCATTCATGGCTACTTCATCGAGCTGCCGAGCAAACAGGCCGAGCAGGCACCGGCGGATTACATTCGTCGCCAGACCCTGAAGGGCGCCGAGCGCTTCATCACTCCGGAACTCAAGGAGTTTGAAGACAAGGCGCTGTCGGCCAAGAGCCGCGCCCTGGCCCGGGAAAAGATGCTCTACGATGCGCTGCTGGAAACCCTGATCAGCCATCTGCCGCCGCTGCAGGATACCGCCGGTGCCCTGGCGGAACTGGACGTGCTGAGCAATCTGGCCGAACGCGCGCTGAACCTGGACCTCAATTGCCCGCGTTTTGTCAGCGAGCCTTGCATGCGCATCACCCAGGGCCGTCACCCGGTGGTGGAGCAAGTATTGACCACACCTTTTGTGGCCAACGACCTGAATCTGGACGACAACACCCGGATGCTGGTGATCACCGGTCCTAACATGGGCGGTAAATCCACCTACATGCGCCAGACTGCGCTGATCGTACTGCTGGCCCATATCGGCAGTTTTGTCCCGGCGGCGAGCTGCGAGCTGTCCCTGGTGGATCGGATCTTTACTCGGATCGGCTCTAGCGACGACCTGGCCGGCGGTCGCTCGACCTTCATGGTGGAAATGAGTGAAACCGCGAACATCCTGCACAACGCCACTGAACGCAGCCTGGTGCTGATGGACGAAGTGGGCCGCGGCACCAGTACTTTCGACGGACTTTCCCTGGCCTGGGCTGCGGCAGAACGTCTCGCCCATCTGCGGGCCTACACCCTGTTCGCCACCCACTATTTTGAACTGACCGTACTGCCGGAAAGCGAGCCGCTGGTGGCCAACGTGCACCTCAATGCCACTGAGCACAACGAGCGCATCGTCTTCCTGCACCATGTATTGCCCGGCCCTGCCAGCCAGAGCTATGGCCTGGCGGTAGCCCAGCTGGCGGGGGTTCCCAGCGCCGTCATCGGGCGAGCCCGTGAACATTTGAGCCGCCTGGAGACCACCAGCCTGCCCCATGAAACGCCACGCCCCGCGCCAGGCAAAGCCTCGGTTCCGCAGCAAAGCGACCTGTTTGCCAGCCTGCCGCACCCAGTCCTCGAGGAACTGGCCAAACTGGATCTGGATGACCTGACGCCACGCCGGGCACTGGAAATGCTCTATACATTGAAGACACGCATCTAACGCGAACGCCTTCAAGCTGTTAGAATCTCGCGCGGTTTGGGATGCTGCGGACTATTAGCCTGGTTCGCAGACTATCGCTCCCAAACCTGGCGACCCCGTCATGTAGGGGCTCCGCTGCCGCCGCCTGAGGAGAGAATTAGAAATGACCTTCGTCGTCACCGACAACTGCATCAAGTGCAAGTACACCGACTGCGTAGAAGTCTGTCCGGTGGACTGCTTTTACGAAGGGCCGAACTTCCTGGTGATTCACCCGGATGAGTGCATTGACTGCGCGCTGTGCGAGCCTGAATGCCCGGCTGTAGCCATTTTCTCCGAGGATGAAGTCCCGGAGGAGATGCAGGAGTTCATTCAGCTGAACGTCGAGCTGGCAGAGATCTGGCCGAATATCACTGAAAAGAAAGAATCGTTGCCGGATGCCGCAGAGTGGGATGGCGTCAAAGGCAAGATCAAAGACCTCGAACGCTGATTGCCCCCGCGTTCCTGAAAAGGCCCCTTGCGGGCCTTTTTGCATTTCTGGGAATAGGGCTCTTGTCCTCCGGACTTTTCGACAGGCAAAAAAAAGGGGCGGTATGACCCGCCCACATTTTTCCCTAGTCCCTGTGTTCCTTTTCATCGTCCTGATGAATCGCTTCCTGCGATGTCCTGACCATCATCCTTGATGGCTGTGTCTATCCGTCGACACAGGGCTGATATTAGAGAATTCTCTGGTAAGAGCAATCGCACTATTCCCCGGAAAACTTGTCGAACACAAACAGAAAGACTTAAAAAATACTTATAAATCAACAACATAAAAAATCACTTAAAACATTTCAGGCAAGTCTGAAGCAATCGAGAACCGAACACTTACGAAAACGTAATCTATTGCTTACACGCCAGTGAAGAGTAATCCCAACCCTGACCAGAATCCCAAAGCTCAGAATCAAAATAATCAAGCAATAAAAAGCCCCGAATAGATCGGGGCTCTTGCGAGTCAGTTCCAGAAGCTACTGAAATAGAGACTCACTGGACAACCCATTCTTTTCAAGGATCTCTCGCAGGCGTTTGAGGCCTTCAACCTGGATTTGTCGAACCCGCTCACGGGTCAGGCCAATCTCCAGGCCAACATCTTCAAGAGTGCTGCTCTCATGACCTCGCAGGCCAAAGCGGCGAACCACCACTTCACGCTGCTTTTCAGTCAATTCGGACAGCCATTGATCGATGCTTTGCGACAGATCATCGTCCTGCAACAGTTCACAAGGATCCGTTGGACGATCGTCAGTCAAGGTATCCAGCAGGGTTTTATCCGAATCCGGTCCCAGCGAGACATCAACCGAAGAAACCCGCTCATTCAGACCGAGCATGCGTTTGACTTCAGCCACCGGCTTCTCCAGCAGGTTGGCGATTTCTTCGGGAGAGGGTTCATGATCGAGTTTTTGCGTCAACTCACGGGCGGCGCGCAAGTAGACGTTAAGCTCTTTGACCACATGAATCGGCAACCGAATGGTCCGGGTTTGATTCATGATCGCCCGTTCGATGGTCTGGCGAATCCACCAGGTGGCGTAGGTCGAAAAGCGGAAGCCGCGTTCCGGGTCGAACTTCTCCACTGCCCGGATCAGGCCGAGATTACCCTCTTCGATCAGGTCCAGCAGCGACAATCCACGATTGACATAGCGCCGGGCAATTTTCACCACCAGTCGCAAGTTACTTTCAATCATGCGCTTGCGCCCGGCGGGGTCGCCACTCTGCGACAAACGCGCAAAGTGCACTTCCTCTTCAGGAGAGAGCAATGGAGAAAAGCCGATTTCATTGAGGTACAACTGCGTTGCATCGAGGGCACGCGTGTAATCAATGTACTTGTGTTGCTTAACTGAAGCGGAGCTTTTGGATTTGGCGCGAACGGAAGGTGGAGTTGCCCCCTCATTATTCGACATCGAATCCATATCGATGCTGCTCTCCATAAGGAGAACTTCATCGTCGATGTCAAACTCCGGCACTTCTTTACTGAGAGCCATTGTTATAGTCCTTTGGTGAGTTCGACCTCAGGCTCAAGCGTCGCCTTAATCCTTGGCAACGCTGGAGCCTGTTCCCTCTACGTGAGCGGAACAGGCTGGTAACGGATCAACGACGTGGCAGGAATTGCAGCGGATCTACAGGTTTACCTTGTCGGCGAATCTCAAAGTGCAGTTTCACCCGGTCTGTACCAGTTGATCCCATCTCGGCAATTGTCTGTCCGACTTTGACCTGCTGTCCCTCCCGAACCAATAGCTTGCGGTTGTGGCCGTAAGCACTGACGTAGGTTTCGTTGTGTTTGATGATGACTAATTCGCCGTAGCCCCTTAAGCCACTCCCGGCGTAAACCACCGTCCCATCAGACGCAGCTAAAACAGGCTGTCCCAAATCCCCGGCGATATCAATGCCTTTATTCAAACTACCGTTTGAAGAGAATTTTCCAATCAGAACACCGTTGGAAGGCCAGCCCCAGCCCGTCGGAGCGGGGCCTGCAGGCGTAGCCGGAGCGGGCGCCGGCTTGCTTGCAGTAGCTGTAGAAGTGCCCGTTGCGGTGGCTGTCGTTGCCCCCGCCGGACGACGAATAACCGTGGTCTTGCTGGAGGACGATGCACCAGACTGGGTGCTGGTAACCACAGTTGTCGGCGCAACACCCGTGCGACCATCAAAACGAATGGTTTGCCCAGGATGGATGGTATAGGGCTCGGCAATATTGTTACGAGCAGCCAACGCCTTGTAATCCCAGCCGTAGCGAAACGCGATGGAGAACAGCGTATCCCCGCGACGTACTACATATTGTCCGGTGGTCACAGTTGGACGCTGAGGCGCTGCATTATTACTGCGTTCAACCACACCCACACTGCTGGACTTGGTGCTGGAGCAACCGACCAACAAGGAACTCAAGACAAGGCCAATCATCAGTCGCTGAAAGCTTGTTATACCCATACGCTGCGCAATGACTGTGAGACTCACCCGCCGCTCCCTTTATGGTGGTTGACGATATTAATTGCCTGGCTCAGGCATGAAATGACGCAAGTATAACTGGAGGCAGGCGCTTTACGGCTGGCAAAGCGCAACACACAGTCACAAGAGGTTGCCATTGATCGCAGTCCCACTCATTGCCGATCAATACGGCAATAAGACACAACCCGGCAAACAGAATTCACCCACGTGGCGATAAATGCTCAGGCCAGTGGCCCATTGAGCAACGGCACAAACCGCACCGCCCCCAGGACATGTCGGGCAAAGCCATGTTCTTCACGAATGATCAGCATCAACTGCTGTACTTCTCCGGCTCCCACTGGAATGACCAGGCGCCCACCAGGCGCCAGTTGATCAAGCAGTGCCTGAGGAATATCGGTAGCCACGGCGGTGACGATGATGCCGTTGTAAGGCGCCAACGCTGGCCAGCCCTCCCAACCATCGCCCCAGCGGAACACCACATTACGCAGGTTCAATTCCTGCAGACGCTCCTTGGCCCGATCCTGCAGGACCTTGATCCGCTCCACCGAAAACACCCGCTCAACCAACTGCGACAGTACTGCCGTCTGGTAGCCAGAACCGGTACCGATCTCCAGCACTTTGTCCAGCGGGCCAGCCGCCAACAGCAACTCGCTCATGCGAGCCACCATATAAGGCTGGGAGATCGTCTGGTTATGGCCGATGGGCAGCGCTGTGTCTTCATAGGCACGGTGCGCCAGAGCCTCATCAACGAACAGATGCCGTGGTGTACGACGAATGACTTCCAATACCTGGGGATTGGACAGGCCCTCATCGTAAAGCCGTTGGATCAGGCGCTCGCGGGTTCGCTGGGAAGTCATACCTATTCCCCGTCGTAGCAAATCGTCCTGCTCACGAGCCATCAGCGCAGCCCCTCCAACCAACCATCCAGACTCCTGAACGCCTCATTGAAGGTGCGATCGAGCTGTAACGGCGTGATCGACACATAACCTTGCATGACAGCATGGAAGTCAGTACCTGGACCGCCATCTTCAGCGTCCCCTGCGGCGGCAATCCAGTAACCCGACTTGCCACGGGGATCGACGACCTTCATGGGAGCCGCTGCGCGCGCGCGATGGCCCAGGCGGGTCAGCTGTATGCCACGGATATGATCAAGCGGCAGATTGGGAATATTCACGTTCAACACCGTCCGTGGTGGCAAATCCAGCAAGCCCTGAGCCTGTACCAGCTTGCGCGCGAAATGGGCAGCCGTGGCGAGGTTTTCTACCTGCCTCGACACCAGCGAAAAGGCAATCGCCGGGCGCTGCAGGAAACGTCCTTCAAGCGCAGCGGCGACCGTTCCGGAATACAGCACGTCATCACCGAGGTTGGCCCCCAGGTTGATTCCCGACACCACCATGTCCGGCTCATGCTCCAACAGGCCGTTAAGCCCCAGGTGAACACAGTCGGTCGGTGTGCCATTGATACTGATGAAGCCATTGCCGAGGGTATGCGGATGCAACGGACGGTCGAGCGTCAGCGAACTGCTGGCGCCGCTTTTGTCTTGATCCGGTGCGATAACCACACACTCGGCGTAATCCGCCAACGCAGCATGCAGCGCGGCGATACCGGGTGCAGTTACCCCATCATCGTTAGAAATCAGAATACGCATGAGCTGTCCGTCTGCCCCACCGGCACCAGATCGACGAGTTCACGCACCAATGCGGTGGCGAAACACCCGGCCGGCAGGACGAATTCCAGTTGCAGAATGTCAGGCTCGGGATAATGCCACGTCAAACCGCCAATGGGCAGCCGCAGGATGCGTCGTTCGTGGCTCATGCCGGCTTTAATCAGCCAATCGCACAGTGCCGCCTCACGGTCGGCAATCTGTTGCTCAAGCTCATGGGATACACCGCCCGCCGGAGAAACACCCTCCCCCCACAGCGGCCCGGTGGGGTGCAGGTCGAGAATCGCCAGGCGTGGGTCCGAGCATTCATCAGGCCCGGCCATGAAAAAGCTGCGACTGTCGGTAAACGCCAGCAGGTCACCTATCTGCGCCTGCTGCCAGCTGCCGTCCGCCACCCGTGCTGCCAGCACCTGGTTGAACAAGTAGCTGCGGGCCGTAGACAACAACCGCGAACGCACATTGCGCTGCTCTGGCAGTGCCTGGCGCGCGGCCCAGCCGCGGGCATCCACTAGATTGCCGCCGTCGTGGCCAAAACGCTGGGCGCCGAAATAGTTGGGAATCCCAAACTGGGCAATCTGCTGCAAACGCTCATCAATGGCCGAATGGTCCGCCGTAAGCTCCGTGAGACGCAGGGTAAAACCGTTGGCCGCATGGGCTCCACGCTGTAGCTTGCGCTTGTGGCGGGTGGCCTTGAGGATTGTCAGAGTGTGGTTTTCCGACGCGCCAAGATCCGGATCAGCCTTGCCCGGCAGTTGCACACTGAACCATTGGCGAGTCAGCGCCTGGCGATCCTTGAGCCCGGCGTAGCTCACAGTGCGCAACGACACTCCGGCGGCCTTGGCAATACGCCGCGCGGCCTCTTCGGTGTTCAAGCCACGCTTTTCCACCCACAGCCACAGGTGCTCGCCTTCACCGCTCAGCGGGATATCGAGCACTTCATCGACCTGGAAATCTTCGGCAGTAGCCTTGAGCACCGCGCTGCCCAGGGCATCACCATAGGCCCGCGGGCCCAACAGTTGCAGTTCATTCATGGGCGCAGCAACAAGGCCACGGAGTGCACCGCGATACCTTCCTCGCGACCGACGAAACCGAGTTTTTCGGTGGTGGTGGCCTTCACGTTCACTTGATCCAGTTCGACTTGCAGGTCCTCGGCAATCAAGGCCCGCATGGTTTCAATATGAGGCGCCATTTTTGGGGCCTGGGCGACGATGGTGTTGTCGACGTTGCCGACCTTCCAGCCTTTGGCATGGATCAGCGCGACAACATGACGCAGCAGGACGCGGCTGTCGGCACCTTTGAACTGCGGATCGGTGTCCGGAAAATGCTTGCCGATATCCCCCAGCGCCGCGGCGCCCAGCAGGGCATCAGTGAGTGCGTGCAACACCACATCACCGTCGGAGTGGGCGAGCAAGCCGCAATGATGGGCGATACGCACACCGCCCAAAGTAATGAAGTCGCCCTCAGCGAAACGGTGCACATCGTAGCCGTGGCCAATACGCATAAAAAAACGCCCCGAAAAAGTCAGGGCGTGATTCTACCTGCTTTGGCGGGTATTAGGCGTTAAGAGCACGTGCATGGTGCTGCAAGTGATCGTCTATAAAGCTGGCGATAAAGAAGTAGCTGTGGTCATAACCGGGCTGCATGCGCAGCGTCAGCTCATGCCCGGCATTCTTTGCCGCTTGCTGCAGAACTTCAGGCTTGAGCTGGCCGGCAAGGAAATCGTCGCGATCCCCCTGATCCACTAGCAACGGCAGCTTCTCCGTGGCCTCGGCGATCAATACGCTGGCATCCCACTCGCGCCAGCGTGAGCGCTCTTCCCCCAGATACCGGGAAAACGCTTTCTGCCCCCAAGGACAATCCATGGGATTACTGATAGGAGCGAACGCCGAAACCGACTGATAGCGACCGGGATTACGCAACGCACAGACCAACGCCCCGTGACCACCCATGGAGTGGCCGCTGATCCCACGTTTCTGCGACGCGGGAAAGTGCGCCTCCACCAACTCCGGCAGCTCGTTCACCACATAGTCATGCATCCGATAATGCTGGGTCCAGGGCTCCTGTGTCGCGTTCAGATAGAACCCGGCCCCCAGGCCAAAGTCCCAGGCGCCCTCCGGGTCACCGGGCACCCCAGCGCCGCGAGGGCTGGTATCCGGAGCCACGATGATCAGGCCCAGTTCCGCCGCCAGGCGCTGGGCGCCGGCCTTTTGCATGAAGTTCTCGTCGGTGCAGGTCAAGCCGGACAACCAGTAAAGCACCGGCAACTTGCCCCCCAGCTCCGCCTGGGGCGGCAAGTACACGGCGAACACCATGTCACAGCCCAACACCTGAGAGTGATGCTTGTAGCGTTTGTGCCAGCCGCCGAAGCTCTTCTGGCAGGAAAGGTTTTCCAGACTCATGGCAGACCTCCAGCCACAAGCCGCAAGCTACGAGCAGCAAGTGGGAATCCCCTCTTGGTGCTTGTGGCTTGCCGCTTGCCGCTGCTCTTAGAAATGAATGACCGAACGAATGCTCTTGCCTTCGTGCATCAGGTCGAAAGCCTTGTTGATATCTTCCAGGCCCATGGTGTGAGTAATGAAGGTATCCAGCGGGATTTCGCCGGTCTGGGACATTTCCACGTAGCTTGGCAGCTCGCTGCGACCACGCACGCCACCGAATGCCGAACCGCGCCAAACGCGGCCAGTCACCAGTTGGAAGGGACGGGTCGATATTTCCTGACCGGCACCAGCCACACCGATGATCACCGATTCGCCCCAGCCCTTGTGGCAGCATTCCAGCGCTGCGCGCATCAACTGTACGTTGCCGATGCATTCGAAGGAGAAATCCACACCGCCGTCGGTCATGTCGACAATGACCTCCTGGATCGGACGATCGAAGTCCTTGGGGTTGACGCAGTCGGTGGCGCCCAATTGCTTGGCGATCTCGAACTTGGCCGGGTTGATATCAATTGCGATGATGCGCCCGGCCTTGGCCTTGACCGCACCGATTACCGCCGACAGGCCAATGCCGCCCAGGCCGAAGATGGCCACGGTGTCACCGGCCTTGACCTTGGCGGTGTTGATCACCGCGCCAATGCCTGTGGTCACGCCGCAACCCAGCAGGCAGACCTTCTCCAGAGGCGCGTCCTTGGGAATCTTGGCCACGGAGATTTCCGGCAGCACCGTGTACTCGGAGAATGTCGAGGTACCCATGTAGTGGAAAATGGGCTGACCCTTGTAGGAAAAGCGCGTGGTGCCGTCAGGCATCAAGCCTTTGCCCTGGGTAGCGCGAATGGCCTGACAGAGGTTGGTCTTGCCCGACAGACAGAATTTGCACTTGCCACATTCCGGGGTGTAGAGCGGGATCACATGATCGCCAACGGCCACCGAGGTCACGCCCTCGCCCACCGCTTCCACCACTGCACCACCTTCATGGCCGAGGATCGCCGGAAAGATACCTTCCGGGTCAGCGCCGGACAGGGTGTAGGCGTCGGTGTGGCAGACGCCGGAAGCGACGACCCGCAACAGCACTTCGCCGGCCTTGGGCATGGCAACATCCACTTCGACGATTTCCAGGGGCTTCTTGGCCTCGAAGGCTACGGCAGCACGTGACTTGATCATCCTGACTCTCCAGCGAATAAAAACGAGGCAGTGAGTGTAAAACAGCGCAAGGCGATGAATAATCCAGGTAAAAGCAAAACATTATTGCCATGCAGGGATAATCAATGAGCGAAAACCGTTGGGAAGGCATCGACGAATTTGTCGCAGTCGCCGAATGCAGCCAGTTCACTGCCGCTGCCGAACGCCTGGGGGTGTCCTCATCTCATATCAGCCGCCAGGTGGTGCGCCTGGAAGAGCGCTTGCAGACCCGCCTGCTGTATCGCAGTACCCGCCGCGTCACCCTGACCGAGGCCGGGCAGACCTTTCTCCAGCATTGCCAACGCTTGCAGGACGGGCGCGAGGAAGCGTTGCGCGCCGTGGGGGACCTGACCAGCGAGCCCAAGGGCATGCTGCGCATGACTTGCGCAGTGGCCTATGGCGAGCGTTTTATCGTGCCGCTGGTCACGCGTTTCATGAGCCTTTATCCGCAATTGCGGGTGGACATAGAACTGAGCAACCGTCCCCTGGACCTGGTGCACGAGGGGCTCGACCTGGCCATTCGCCTGGGACGCTTGCAGGACTCACGCCTGGTCGCCACTCGCCTGGCACCACGCCGCATGTACCTATGTGCATCGCCGTCCTATCTGGAACGCTATGGCCGCCCTCACAGCCTGTCGGAATTGAGCCGGCACAACTGCCTGATCGGCAGCTCGGATATCTGGCAGTTGGAGGTCGACGGGCGCGAATTTTCGCAAAGGGTGCAGGGCAACTGGCGCTGCAACAGCGGACAGGCAGTGCTGGACGCGGCGTTACAAGGCGTCGGACTCTGCCAACTGCCGGACTACTACGTTCTGGAGCACCTGCAGGACGGTACGCTGGTTTCCTTGCTGGAAGCTCACCAGCCGCCCAACACCGCAGTCTGGGCGCTCTATCCACAGCAACGGCATCTGTCGCCGAAAGTGCGCAAGCTGGTGGACTATCTCAAGCAGGGCTTGGCCGAACGCCCGGAATACCGTGATGTGTAGCCTTGCCGCAGGCTGCGGCAAGGCCCGCAGAGCCTTCGGGGTTTCAGGAGCGGCGCCTCTTTCGGAGTCGTTCGCTGCCTGCGGCAGCGGCTACAAGGTTCAGCGCCCGCCCGCGATCAGCGCCGATTGGACCAACGCTGGCGCAGCCACTCAAGATCCTCGGGGCGAGTGACCTTGAGATTGTCGGAACGGCCTTCGATCAGGCGTGGCGCCTGCCCGGCCCATTCCATTGCCGAAGCCTCATCGGTGATCGCCACATCGGCCACCAGGCTGTCAGCCAGGGCGCGGTGCAGCGCGCCAAGACGGAACATCTGCGGTGTGTAGGCTTGCCAGATCAGGCTGCGATCCACGGTTTCCAAAACCCTTCCGTGCTTGTCGATCCGCTTCAGGGTGTCCCGGGCCGGCACCGCCAACAGCCCGCCCACCGGGTCGTGCGCCAATTCACTCAGCAGCTTGTCCAGGTCATCTCGGGAAAGATTGGGGCGTGCGGCATCGTGAACCAGAACCCAATCCTCATCGGCCGCGCCCTGAGCATGCAGATGAAGCAAGGCATTGAGTACCGACCCGGAACGCTCGGCGCCGCCTTCGACCCGCTGAATCCGCGAGTCGTGGGCACAGGCCAGGGTTGGCCAGTAGGGATCGTCCAGCGCCAGGCTGACCACCAGCCCCTTGAGGCCAGGATGGTCGAGGAAACAGCCGAGGCTGTGTTCGAGAATTGTGCGTCCGCCCAGTTGCAGGTACTGCTTGGGACGATCCGCGGCCATGCGAGCACCGACGCCCGCGGCAGGAATCACGGCCCAGAAGGCCGGCAATCTATCGCTCATTGGGCCAACTGGTAGAGGGTTTCACCCTCCTTGACCATGCCCAATTCGTGGCGAGCCCGTTCTTCAACGGTCTCCATGCCCTTCTTCAGTTCCATGACTTCCGCATCGAGTACGCGATTTCGCTCCAGCAAACGCTCGTTTTCAGCGTGCTGGTCGGCAATCTGCTGAGTCAGGTCAGCTACCTGGGCCAAGCTGCCGCTCCCCACCCACAGGCGGTACTGCAAGCCAGCCAGCAGCAAGAGCAAGACCAGGAACAACCAATTGGGACTGCGCATCGAATATCGGGTATCCAGTGAAAAAAGACAGCCATGCCAACAACTTCGGACCTACTGATAGCACGAAGCCTGGAAGAACCAGGCTTGTGCTCTTAAGGCATCAGATTAGTGGCAAAAAACTCGCTGTAGCGATTTTCCCGACACAATCCGGTGTCTTTTTACCATCTACGGCTTAGCCGCGAAACTCGCTGCGACCGTTGTACTTGGCCTTGCCGTTCAATTGCTCTTCGATACGCAGCAATTGGTTGTACTTGGATACGCGGTCGGAACGGCACAGGGAGCCGGTCTTGATCTGGCCAGCCGAGGTGCCCACGGCCAAGTCGGCGATGGTCGAGTCTTCGGTTTCGCCGGAACGGTGCGAAATCACGGCGGTGTAACCGGCAGCCTTGGCCATCTGGATGGCTTCCAGGGTTTCGGTCAGGGTGCCGATCTGGTTGAACTTGATCAGGATCGAGTTGGCGATCTTCTTGTCGATGCCTTCTTTCAGGATCTTGGTGTTGGTCACGAACAGGTCGTCACCGACCAGTTGCACCTTGTCGCCGATCTTGTCGGTGAGGATCTTCCAGCCAGCCCAGTCGGACTCATCCAGGCCGTCTTCGATGGAGATGATCGGGTAGCGCTGAGTCAGGCCTTTGAGGTACTCGGCAAAACCTTCGGCGGTGAACACCTGGCCTTCGCCGGACAGGTTGTACTTGCCGTCTTCGTAGAACTCGCTGGCGGCGCAGTCCAGAGCCAGGGTCACGTCGGTGCCCAGGGTGTAACCGGCATTGGCCACGGCCTCGGAGATGACTTTCAGCGCATCTTCGTTGGAAGCCAGGTTCGGGGCGAAGCCACCTTCATCGCCCACAGCGGTGTTCAGGCCACGGGCCTTCAGCACGGCTTTGAGGTGATGGAAAATCTCGGTGCCCATGCGCAGACCTTCCGAGAAGGACTTGGCGCCGACCGGCTGCACCATGAACTCCTGGATGTCGACGTTGTTATCGGCGTGCTCGCCACCGTTGATGATGTTCATCATCGGTACCGGCATCGAGTAGACGCCTGGGGTGCCGTTGAGGTTGGCGATGTGAGCGTAGAGCGGCAGGTCCTGGTCCTGGGCGGCAGCCTTGGCCGCGGCCAGGGACACGGCGAGGATGGCGTTGGCGCCCAGGGAGGCCTTGTTCTCGGTACCGTCGAGCTTGATCATCGCCTGATCCAGCGCTTTCTGGTCGATCGGGTCTTTACCCAGCAACAGGTCGCGGATCGGACCGTTGATGTTGGCTACCGCCTTGAGCACGCCCTTGCCCAGGTAACGGCTCTTGTCGCCATCACGCAGCTCCAGCGCTTCGCGCGAGCCGGTGGAGGCACCGGACGGCGCGCAAGCACTGCCGATGATGCCGTTGTCGAGAAGCACGTCCGCTTCGACAGTGGGGTTGCCACGGGAGTCGAGAACTTCACGACCTTTGATGTCGACGATTTTTGCCATTGTTGTAAACACTCCAAAGTTGACGAAAACGCTGAGTACCGCTCGATTTATAACTTGTGGGTCAAATTGCATTCTTGTAGGAGCCGGCTGGCTGGCGAACGGGTCCGCGAGGACACCTTCGCCGGCCAGCCGGCTCCTACAGAGGAAGTCGCCGGTTTTACGCGGTTTCTACCGTGGGGAAACTCTTGACCAGCTCGTCCAGAGCCTTGAGCTGAGCCAGGAACGGCTCAAGCTTGTCCAGGCGCAAAGCACAAGGGCCGTCGCACTTGGCGTTGTCCGGATCCGGGTGGGCTTCCAGGAACAGGCCGGCCAGGGACTGGCTCATGCCGGCCTTGGCCAAGTCGGTGACCTGAGCCCGACGACCACCAGCGGAGTCGGCGCGACCGCCCGGCATCTGCAGGGCATGGGTCACGTCAAAGAACACCGGGTACTCGAACTGCTTCATGATGCCGAAGCCGAGCATGTCCACCACCAGGTTGTTGTAACCGAAGCTGGAACCGCGCTCGCAGAGGATCAACTGATCATTACCCGCCTCTTCACACTTGCTCAGGATGTGTTTCATTTCCTGAGGCGCGAGAAACTGGGCCTTCTTGATGTTGATCACCGCGCCGGTCTTGGCCATGGCCACCACCAGGTCGGTCTGCCGCGAGAGAAACGCCGGCAACTGGATGATGTCGCAGACTTCGGCGACCACGGCGGCCTGGGCCGGCTCGTGGACATCGGTGATGATCGGCACGCCGAAGGCCTGCTTCACGTCTTCGAAAATCCGCATGCCCTCTTCCAGGCCAGGACCACGATAAGAAGTCACCGACGAACGGTTGGCCTTGTCGAAGCTGGCCTTGAACACGTAGGGAATACCGAGCTTCTCGGTAACCCGTACGTACTCTTCACAGACCTGCATCGCCATGTCGCGGCTTTCCAGCACGTTCATGCCGCCGAACAGCACCATCGGCTTGTCGTTGGCGATCTCGATGTTGCCTACGCGGATGATCTTCTGCGCCATCAGGTTCAAGCCTTCTTCTGGTGTTGAGCCAATGCTGCTTTGACGAAACCGCTGAACAGTGGGTGACCGTCACGTGGCGTCGAGGTGAACTCAGGGTGGAACTGGCAAGCGACGAACCATGGATGATCCGCAGCTTCGACCACTTCAACCAGCGCGCCGTCGCCCGAGCGACCAGAGATCTTCAGGCCAGCCTCGATCAGCTGTGGCAGCAGCTTGTTGTTCACTTCGTAACGGTGACGGTGACGCTCGATGATCACGTCCTTGGCGTAGCAGTCGTGGACCTTGGAGCCCGCTTCCAGCAAGCATTCCTGGGCGCCCAGACGCATGGTGCCACCCAGATCGGACGCTTCGTTACGCACTTCGACAGCGCCGGTGGCGTCTTCCCACTCGGTGATCAGACCGACGACCGGGTGACCGCTGGTGCGATCGAATTCGGTGGAGTTGGCATCTTTCCAGCCCATGACGTTACGGGCGAACTCGATGACCGCTACTTGCATGCCCAGGCAGATACCCAGGTACGGCACCTTGTTCTCGCGGGCGTATTGCACTGCAGTGATCTTGCCTTCCACGCCACGCAGGCCGAAACCGCCCGGGACCAGGATCGCATCAACGCCTTCCAGCAGCGCGGTGCCTTGGTTCTCGATGTCTTCGGAATCGATATAGCGCAGGTTGACCTTGGTGCGGTTGGTGATGCCGGCGTGACTCATCGCTTCGATCAGCGACTTGTAGGCGTCCAGCAGTTCCATGTACTTGCCGACCATGGCGATGGTGACTTCATGCTCAGGGTTGAGCTTGGCGTCTACCACCTTTTCCCACTCGGACAGATCGGCGCCGTTGCATTGCAGGCCGAAACGCTCGACGACGAAATCGTCCAGACCCTGGGCGTGCAGTACGGCCGGGATCTTGTAGATGGTGTCGACGTCTTCCAGGGAGATCACCGCACGCTCTTCAACGTTGGTGAACAGGGCGATCTTGCGACGCGAGGACACATCCACCGGATGGTCGGAGCGGCAGATCAGCACGTCAGGCTGCAGACCAATGGAGCGCAGTTCCTTCACCGAGTGTTGGGTCGGCTTGGTCTTGGTCTCGCCAGCGGTGGCGATGTACGGAACCAGGGTCAGGTGCATCAGCATCGCGCGCTTGGAGCCGACTTCGACCCGCAGTTGGCGGATGGCTTCAAGGAACGGTTGCGACTCGATGTCGCCCACGGTACCGCCGATTTCCACCAGGGCCACGTCGGCATCGCCGGCGCCCTTGATGATGCGACGCTTGATCTCGTCGGTGATGTGCGGAATCACCTGGATGGTGGCGCCCAGGTAATCACCACGGCGCTCCTTGCGCAGCACGTGCTCGTAGACACGGCCAGTGGTGAAGTTGTTGTTCTGGGTCATGGTCGTGCGGATGAACCGCTCGTAGTGGCCCAGGTCCAGGTCGGTCTCGGCGCCGTCGTGGGTGACGAACACTTCACCGTGCTGGAACGGGCTCATGGTGCCCGGGTCGACGTTGATGTACGGGTCCAGCTTGAGCATGGTGACCTTAAGCCCCCGCGCCTCCAGGATGGCCGCCAATGAAGCCGAGGCAATGCCTTTCCCCAATGAAGAAACAACACCGCCCGTGACGAATATGTAGCGCGTCATGAAAAACCCTAGAAGTCTGCGTTAAAGCGGTCAGTGCCGCCGGGGAAAGCGAAGGAAGGCCGAAGCCCCCGATCACCTGCATTAATCACAGTGCACCTTTCAAAAAAACCGCCGCGTGGTGACAGACCGGATGCAAAAACACCGGTAGGTTGCTCGCTACACATTTTTTGGAATCGCCCAGCAAAGACTGCTTGGTAATCGGCAACTCCTGCAATTCAGGCGAATCCACAGAAGTTGTATCAAGAAGGGAGCGTAGTCTACCGGAAAGCCCCTTTCAGCTCAAACCTTGATCGCTGGTCAGTGGTCGCCAATGCAATTGCCAGTCGGCCTGGGGATTTGCCGCAAGCGCCGGCAGGTTTGCCACTGCCAGCAACCGCTCATCCTGGTACAGCAGCGGCAATCTGCCACGGACGAAGCTCGGTAGTCCGGCCTCGTTGAGCAGACGCTTCAGGTCACGATGACCACGTCCGGCCACCTGCAAGACTTCCCCACCCTGCCGATAACGGATGTGCAACGGGCCCTGGGGCGCCGAGCCGACGAAAAACACCTGGCCATTGTTCGGCAACTGCAACGGACTGCCCGGATCCTGCCATTCGATCCCGCTTTTCACCTGCTGCAACCAGGCACCAGACAGCCACCAGATTCGCCCTCCCGCGCGATGCACTTCGCCGTCGGCCAGACACCATCGAGGATGCCCCTGCGCGCTGGCATCCCGCAGACTCTCCCAGCCGGCCCAATGATCGGTGTCCGGCAAACGGCCACGCTTGCTCAGCCAGTGACTCAAGACGTTGCGCTGCCGGGCCGGGGATAACGACTGCAAAGGAGCAAGGGCCAGTGACGGCAAGTCCAGCCAGGGAAAGTCGCTCTCCCCCTCGGCTGGCGCCAGATCCATCATCGCCAGCTCATCGAGCAGGCCCTGTGCTTCTCTCAGGTGGGCGGCGCTGCGACTCATGCTGGTCGCGGCCTGAGGCCAGCGAGCAATCAACGACGGCATCACCTGATGCCGCAGATAATTGCGCGAATATTGATGATCGGCATTTGAAGGGTCCTGGACCCAGCTCAGGCAATGCTCGGCGGCGTAACGTTCAAGTTCGGCACGGGACACTCCAAGCAAAGGCCGCAACAGGTGCCCTGCGCCCAAAGGTCGGCTTTCCGGCATTGCCGATAGCCCCCGGACGCCAGCACCGCGCAACAGTCGAAACAACAGGGTTTCGGCCTGATCATCACGATGCTGGGCTGTCAGCAGCAACTCATTGGCAGCGGTCAAGCGCTCGAATGCCCCATAACGCGCCTCCCGGGCAGCCCCTTCGAGACTGGAACCGGCCCGCACCTGGACATGAATCACCTGCAACGGCACACCCAGGGCAGCACAGATCGCCTGACAGTGGGCCGGCCAAGCATCCGCCGCCGCTTGCAGCCCGTGATGAACATGCACAGCCGTGAGCCGTGGAAGGCCATGTTGATGCGCCAGATCGACAAGGAGATGCAGCAGGACAGTGGAATCAAGTCCACCGGAGAAAGCGATGCGCCAATGAGCGGCTTCACGCCAGGGCGCCAGGCTTTTTAGGAGTTTGGCGGAGAGAGAGTTCATGAAGCTTCAAGCCCCGCAGGAGCATGTGCTCGAGAAAGGACGACGCCGCAATCTGATCGATTGCGGCGCCTGGGTCGCGAGCAAGCGTACCCCTAAAAGGGGGAACAGTGCTCGATCAGAGACCGTAGCTCATCAGGCGGTCATAACGACGGGCCAGCAGGGTGTCGTTATCCATTTCCTTGAGCATTGCCAGCTGCGAGCTGAGTTCGGCACGGATCGAGGCAGCCGCGGCGGCTGGATCACGATGGGCGCCACCCAGCGGCTCGCTGATGACCTTGTCGACAATGCCCAGGCCTTTCAGACGCTCGGCGGTGATGCCCATGGCCTCGGCTGCATCGGCGGCCTTTTCCGAGGTTTTCCACAGGATCGAGGCGCAGCCTTCCGGCGAGATCACCGCATAAGTGGAATATTGCAGCATGTTCAACTGGTCGCAGACGCCGATGGCCAATGCGCCGCCGGAACCACCCTCACCGATCACGGTGGCGATGATCGGGGTCTTCAGGCGCGCCATGACCCGCAGGTTCCAGGCAATCGCCTCGCTCTGGTTGCGCTCTTCAGCGTCGATGCCCGGGTAGGCGCCCGGAGTGTCGATGAAGGTCAGGATCGGCATCTTGAAGCGTTCGGCCATTTCCATCAGGCGGCAGGCCTTGCGGTAGCCTTCCGGACGCGGCATGCCGAAGTTGCGGCGTACCTTCTCGCGCACTTCGCGGCCTTTCTGATGACCGATGATCATCACCGGCTGCTCGTCCAGGCGAGCAACGCCGCCGACGATCGCGGCGTCGTCAGAGAAGTGGCGATCGCCATGCAGCTCGTCGAACTCGGTGAAGATGTGCTGGATGTAATCCAGAGTGTACGGACGACGCGGGTGCCGCGCCAGACGTGCGATCTGCCAGCTGGTGAGCTTGCCGAAGATGTCTTCGGTCAGGGTATTGCTCTTGTCCTGCAGGCGGGAAATCTCATCGCCGATATTCAGCGAATTGTCATTACCGACCAAGCGCAACTCTTCGATCTTGGCTTGCAGGTCGGCGATCGGCTGTTCGAAATCAAGAAAATTCGGGTTCATAGGCGTCCGTCTGGGCTCGACGTCCAAGGGGGCTTGGGCCGGCCGGTTGTCTATTCGCGCCCTACCTTAAGGGACGGACGCGTTGAGGTCGAGATTAAAAATTCATGTGGCGATGAGGCGCAATGATGGCACCTCACCGTCAACGGTATTGGAGGAAGACGTTGTCTCGCCCGAACTGGTCACGCAGGGCTTGAATCAAGCTGTCTGCCGGGTCGATCCGCCAGTTCTCGCCAAACTGCAGCAAGGCCTTGGCGTCGTTACGGGTGTACTCCATGGTGATCGGGCACGCACCGCGGTGACGCTTGAACAACTCACCCAGCCAGCGTAGCTGATCGCCCTTGAGGGCATCGGTATGGACTTTCAGGCGCAGGCTTTCCGCCAGGTTGGTCCGCGCGTCTTCCATGCTCATCACCCGCTTGACCCGCAAACGCAGGCCGCCGGAGAAGTCGTCGTTGCTCACCTCGCCTTCCACCACCACCATGGCGTCGGTCTGCAACAGCGACTGGGCCGAGTGGAAGGCATCGGCAAACAAGGAGGCCTCGATCCGCCCCGAACGGTCGTCGAGGGTGATGAAACCCATCTTGTCGCCCTTTTTGTTCTTCATCACCCGCAGGGCAATGATCATGCCCGCTACCGTCTGGGTATCCCGGGCCGGTTTCAGGTCAATGATGCGCTGACGAGCGAAGCGGCGGATCTCGCCTTCATACTCATCAATCGGGTGCCCGGTCAGGTACAGGCCGAGGGTATCTTTCTCGCCTTTAAGGCGCTCCTTGAGGGTCAGCTCCTTGGCCTTGCGATGGTTGGCGTAGACATCCGCGTCCTCATCGACGAACACTCCGCCAAACAGGTCGGCGTGGCCGCTGTCGTGGGTACGGGCAGTTTGCTCCGCCGCCTTGATCGCCTCTTCCATGGCGGCCAGCAGTACCGCGCGGTTCTGGTCGATGTTGGCCTGGTAGGCCTTGGGCTCGTCGAAGAAGTGCGGGCCGAGACGGTCCAGGGCACCACTGCGAATCAGACCATCCAGGGTCCGCTTGTTAATGCGCTTGAGGTCGACCCGGGCACAGAAATCGAACAGGTCCTTGAACGGCCCCTCAGCACGGGCTTCGGTGATGGCTTCCACCGGTCCCTCGCC
Organism: Pseudomonas protegens; assembly: GCF_003363755.1. Taxonomy (GTDB): domain Bacteria; phylum Pseudomonadota; class Gammaproteobacteria; order Pseudomonadales; family Pseudomonadaceae; genus Aquipseudomonas; species Aquipseudomonas danubii. The sequence continues at coordinate 4,860,017 of NZ_CP031396.1, read as the reverse complement.
CACCCCTTTGATCGCGCCAAGGCCATAAACGATGCGACCTTCATCGTTCACCGTGAACTTGAATTCGGAAGTGTTCACGTCTGGCGCATCGAGGCGCAGTTTCATGGTCCGCACTTCCTCGATCAAGGTCACGACCTTGTCGGTGTTGTGCATATCCGCGGACAGTACCGCCGCCATGAAGGGCGCCGGGTAGTGAGCCTTGAGCCAGGCAGTCTGGTACGACACCAGGCCGTAGGCGGCGGAGTGGGATTTGTTGAAACCGTAACCGGCGAATTTTTCCACCAAGTCGAAGATGTTGCCCGCCAGGTCCGCATCGATATTGTTGCTGGCGCAACCCTCAATGAAACCGCCACGCTGCTTGGCCATTTCCTCGGGCTTTTTCTTACCCATGGCCCGACGCAGCATGTCCGCACCACCGAGGGTGTAACCGGCCATGACCTGGGCAATCTGCATCACCTGTTCCTGATACAGGATGATGCCGTAGGTCGGCGCCAGAACCGGGCGCAGGCCATCGTACTGATAGTCGGGGTGCGGGTAGGCGAGTTCGGCGCGACCGTGCTTACGGTTGATGAAGTCATCCACCATGCCCGATTGCAGCGGCCCCGGACGGAACAGGGCCACCAGTGCAATCAGGTCTTCCAGGCAGTCGGGCTTGAGCTTCTTGATCAGCTCCTTCATACCCCGGGATTCAAGCTGGAATACCGCAGTGGTTTCAGCTTTCTGCAACAGGCTATAGGTCGGTTTGTCGTCCAGCGGGATAAAGGCGATATCCAGCGGTTCCTCGCCGACCTTGGCGCGGTCGCGGTTAATGGTTTTCAGCGCCCAATCGATAATGGTCAGGGTCCGCAGACCGAGGAAGTCGAACTTCACCAGACCGGCCGCCTCGACGTCATCCTTGTCGAACTGGGTCACCAGGCCGCCGCCTTCTTCGTCGCAGTAGATCGGCGAGAAGTCGGTGAGCTTGGTCGGCGCGATCACCACACCACCGGCGTGTTTACCGACGTTACGCACCACGCCTTCAAGCTTGCGCGCCATTTCCCAGATTTCCGCCGCTTCTTCATCGACCTTGATGAAGTCCCGCAGGATCTCTTCCTGCTCGTAGGCTTTTTCCAGGGTCATGCCAACTTCGAAGGGGATCATCTTCGACAGACGGTCGGCCAGGCCATAGGACTTGCCCTGAACCCGCGCCACGTCGCGCACCACCGCCTTGGCCGCCATGGAACCAAAAGTGATGATCTGGCTTACCGCGTTGCGGCCGTACTTCTCGGCCACGTAATCGATCACCCGGTCGCGACCGTCCATGCAGAAGTCGACGTCGAAGTCGGGCATGGAAACCCGTTCCGGGTTAAGGAAACGTTCGAACAGCAGGTCGTATTCCAAGGGGTCGAGGTCGGTGATCTTCTGCACGTAGGCCACCAGGGAGCCGGCACCCGAGCCTCGGCCCGGCCCTACCGGCACGCCGTTGCTCTTGGCCCACTGGATAAAGTCCATAACGATCAGGAAGTAACCGGGGAATCCCATCTGGATGATGATATCCAGCTCGAAATTCAGCCGATCGACGTAGACCTGGCGCTTGGCTTCATAGTCCTCGGTGGTGTCCTTGGGCAGCAGCACGCTGAGGCGCTCGTCCAGGCCATCGAAGGAAACCTTGCGGAAATACTCATCGATAGTCATGCCATCTGGAATCGGATAATCAGGCAGGAAGTGCTTACCCAGCTTGACTTCGATATTGCAGCGCTTGGCGATCTCGACCGTGTTTTCCAGCGCCTCGGGCAGGTCGCTGAACAGCTCGGCCATTTCCTCGGCGCTTTTCAGGTACTGCTGATCGCTGTAGTTCTTCGAACGGCGCGGATCATCCAGGGCCCGGCCTTCGCCGATGCACACCCGGGTTTCATGAGCCTCGAAATCTTCCTGCTTGATGAAACGCACATCGTTGGTGGCCACCAGCGGCGCACCGATCTTGTCGGCCAGGGCCACGGCGGCGTGCAGTTGCTCTTCATCATTGGGTCGGTTGGTACGCTGCACTTCCAGGTAGAACCGGTCCGGGAAGACCGCCATCCACTCCCGGGCCAGGGTTTCGGCGACCTCCAGGTCACCGGCGATCAGCGCCATGCCAATCTCGCCCTCCTTGGCCGCCGAGAGCATGATCAGGCCTTCTGCGGCCTCTGCTACCCACTCGCGCTCGATGATGATCTGGCCATTGCGCTGGCCATCGATAAAGCCGCGGGAAATCAGCTCGGTCAGGTTGCGGTAACCCACGGCGTTCATCACCAGCAGGCTGATGCGGCTCAGGGGGTTATCCGGGTCCTTGTTCGACAGCCACAGGTCGGCGCCGCAGATCGGCTTGATCCCCGCACCCATGCTGTTTTTGTAGAACTTGACCAGGGAACACATGTTGTTCTGGTCGGTGACCGCCACCGCAGGCATGCCCATGCCGGTGAGAGCCTTGACCAGCGGCTTGATCCGCACCAGACCGTCGACCAGGGAGTATTCAGTGTGCAGGCGCAGGTGAACGAATGAAGCCGGCATAGTGATCCTGTAATAAGCGCGAAAACAACAAGGCCCGGATTGTACCGGGCCTCGACTAAAACATCAGCCTCAGGACTGAATCTCGCCCTGCGCCTCACGGGCTTCATAGGCCTGCCGCACCGGGGCGAAGGAACGCCGGTGAATCGGCGTCGGCCCCAGGCGGGCCAGGGCCTCCAGGTGCACCGGCGTCGGATAGCCCTTGTGGCCACCGATACCGTAACCCGGGTAGATCAGCTCGAAAGCGGCCATTTCCCGGTCGCGGCTGACCTTGGCCAGAATCGACGCTGCAGCGATCGCCGGAACCTTGCTATCGCCCTTGACCACCGCCTCGGCCGGCATCGCCAGCTTCGGGCAACGGTTGCCGTCGATCATCGCCAGCTTCGGCGTCACGCTCAGGCCTTCCACCGCTCGCTGCATCGCCAGCATGGTGGCGTGGAGGATGTTCAGCTCGTCGATCTCTTCGACTTCAGCCCGAGCAATGCACCAGCTCAGGGCCTTCTCACAGATTTCATCGAACAGCTTCTCGCGACGGGCCTCAGTGAGTTTCTTCGAGTCGTTGAGGCCCAGAATCGGCCGTTGCGGATCAAGAATCACCGCAGCAGTGACAACCGCCCCGCACAAAGGGCCACGGCCAACTTCGTCGACACCGGCCACCAGGTCCTCGGCATCGGCCACCAGGGTGAAATCCAGGCCCATCTGCATCTTTGAATTACTCACAGGGTTTTGCCGATCAACCCAAGTACCGCTTGCGCGGCCTGGTTGGACGCATCACGGCGCAAGGTTCGGTGGATCTCGTCAAAGCCGCGGGTCTGCTCTTCACCGCCATCGATCAGCGGCGACAGCGTCTGAGCCAGGGCCTCGGCAGTAGCGTCGTCCTGCAGCAACTCGGGCACCAGCAAACGCTGGGCCAGCAGGTTCGGCAAGGAAATATATGGACTCTTGACCATGCGCTTGAGAATCCAGAAGGTCAGCGGCGCCAGGCGATAGGCCACCACCATCGGACGCTTGTAGAGCAAGGCCTCCAGTGTGGCGGTACCGGAGGCGATCAACACCGCGTCACAAGCGGCCAAGGCCTTATGGGACTGACCATCGAGCAAGGTCAGCGGCAGGTCGCGACTGGCCAGCAGCTCTTCCAGCTGGACCCGACGCTCCGGGCTGGCGCACGGCATGATGAAGCGCACGCCTGGGCGCATGGCTCGTAAACGCTGGGCGGCATCGAGGAACAAGGCACCCAGGCGCCCTACTTCGCCGCCACGGCTGCCGGGCATCAAGGCCACCAGCGGACCGTCGGGCAAGCCCAGCTCCGCACGCGCTGCAGCGCGATCGGCTTGCAACGGAATGGCATCGGCCAGGGAGTGACCGACGAACTTCACCGGTACACCCTGCTCTTCATAGAAGCGAGCCTCGAAGGGAAACAGGGTCAGCATCAGATCGCAGCCTTCGCGGATCTTCAGAACCCGCTTCTGCCGCCATGCCCAGACCGACGGACTGACGTAGTGCACCGTCTTGATCCCGGCCTGACGCAACTTGAGTTCGATATTCAGGGTGAAATCCGGGGCATCGATCCCGATGAACACATCCGGCTTTTCAGCAATCAGGGTCTGGATCAGCTTCTTGCGTCGCGCCAGCAATTCACGCAACCGCCCAAGCACCTCCACCAACCCCATGACCGCCAGGCGCTCCATGGGAAAGTAGGAAGTGAGGCCTTCGGCTTCCATCAGCGGACCGCCGACGCCAATAAATTCAACGGCCGGGTGCTGAGCCTTGAAGGCTCGCATCAAACCGGCGCCGAGAATGTCGCCGGAGGCTTCGCCAGCCACCAGCGCAATACGCAGAGTGTTCATGATTAACGGGTGATGCCGCGAGTCGAAGACTGGATCGAGTCACGAAACACCGCGACTTCGGGGAACTGTGCAGCCGGCTCGGCCAGTTCGGCCAGGGCCTGATCCACCGTCAGCCCTTGGCGATAGACCGTCTTGTAGGCGCGACGCAGTGCATGGATTGCATCTTCGCTAAAGCCGCGACGGCGCATGCCTTCGAAGTTCATGCTGCGGGCTTCGGCAGGGTTGCCGAACACCGTGACGAATGCCGGCACATCCTTGCCGATGGCGGTGCCCATGCCGGAGAAGCTGTGAGCGCCGATATGGCAGTACTGATGCACCAGGGTGAAGCCGGAGAGAATCGCCCAATCATCCACGTGCACATGCCCGGCCAACGCAGTGTTGTTGACCAGGATGCAGTGGTTGCCAATGACACTGTCGTGGCCGATATGGGCATAGGCCATGATCAGGTTGTGATCGCCCAGAGTGGTTTCGGAACGGTCCTGGACGGTGCCACGGTGAATGGTCACGCCTTCGCGGATCACGTTGTGGTCGCCAATAACCAGGCGGGTTTCCTCGCCTTTGTACTTCAGATCAGGCGTGTCCTCACCTACCGAGGAAAACTGGTAGATGCGGTTGTGCTTACCGATCCGGGTAGGGCCCTTGAGAATCACATGGGGCCCGATCACTGTACCCTCGCCGATTTCCACACCAGCGCCGATGATCGACCACGGGCCAACCTCAACGTCGTCGGCCAGGATGGCCGTCGGATCGATGATTGCGCGAGGGTCAATCAAACTCATAGTTTGCGTTCCGCACAGATGATTTCAGCGGAGCAGACAGGCTTGCCGTCTACCGACGCCTGGCACTCGAACTTCCAGATCTGACGCTTGCAGCTGATGAACTTGGCTTCAAGAATCAGTTGGTCGCCCGGCAGTACTGGCTGACGGAAGCGCAGCTTGTCGGAACCGACGAAGTAATAAAGGGTGCCGTCGGCTGGCTTCACGTCGAGCATCTTGAAACCGAGAATGCCCGCAGCCTGAGCCATGGCCTCGATGATCAACACGCCCGGCATGATCGGATGCGCCGGGAAGTGACCATTGAAGAACGGCTCGTTGATGCTGACATTCTTGTAGGCACGAATGCACTTGCCCTCGACATCCAGGTCCACTACCCGATCCACCAACAGGAAAGGGTAACGGTGAGGCAAGTATTCGCGAATCTCGTTGATGTCCATCATTTCGGGGGGAAGCCTGTAGTAAAGAGTGGGAGCGCGCGACTAACGCACGCCCCTCTAGCAAATCAAGGAGGCAGTCTAGCGGCTGTGCACACTTGATATGGAAATGGTATCAGCCATCTGATGAAGCATTGCCGTCAGGGGTCACGTCCCCAACGCGCTTTTCCAACTGGCGCAAACGCCGCGCAAGGTCATCGAGCTGACGGATGCGTGCCGCGCTTTTGCGCCACTCGGCAGCAGGTTGCATGGCCGTACCGGAAGAGTAAGCGCCCGGCTCGGTAATCGAGTGGGTCACCATGGTCATTCCAGTGAGGAATACGTTGTCACAAATCTCGATGTGCCCTACCAGACCCACACCGCCGGCGAGCATACAGTGCTTGCCGATCTTGGTGCTGCCGGAAATTCCCACACAAGCCGCCATCGCCGTGTGATCGCCGACCTGGACGTTGTGGGCAATCTGAATCTGGTTATCCAGCTTCACACCGTTGCCGATGACGGTATCGGCCAGAGCGCCGCGGTCAATCGCCGTATTGACGCCGATTTCCACATCGTCACCGATGGTCACACCGCCAATCTGCGCGATCTTCTGCCAGATGCCTTTTTCATTGGCAAAGCCGAAACCTTCACCCCCGAGCACCGCCCCCGACTGGATGACCACACGCTGACCAATGCGCACATCGTGGTACAAGGTCACCCGCGGGGCCAGCCAGCCGCCTTCGCCGATTTCGCAGCGAGCACCGATAAAGCAGTGGGCACCGATGGTTACTCCAGCCGCAATCCGCACACCAGACTCGATCACTGCAAACGGACCAATGCTGGCCGCCGGGTGCACCTGCGCATCGGCAGCAATCACCGCTGACGGATGGATACCCGCTGGCGCCTTGGGCTTGGGATCGAACAGATGGGAAATACGGGCGTAGGACAGATAAGGATCAGCCACCACCAATGCATCGCCGGCATAAGCCTCGGCATCAGCGGCCTTCAGCAATACCGCGCCCGCCTGGCAGTCCACCAGGTACTTGCGATACTGCGGATTTGCCAAAAAGCTCAACTGAGCTGGGCCAGCCTCCTGCAAGGTGGCTAGCCCAGTGATTTCCTTCTCCGCGTCGCCACGCAAGGTGGCGCCGAGGAACTCGGCCAATTGGCCGAGTTTTATGGTCGCGGTCATGGCTTACTTCAGCTGATTCATGCGCTCGATAACTTGGCGAGTGATGTCGTACTGAGGTTTGACATCGATCACTGCGCCACGCTCGAAAACCAGGTCGAAAGCACCTTTCTTGATGACTTCTTCAACGGCGCTGTCCAGCTTCGGCTTCAGTTGCTTGAGCATCTCGCGGTCAGCAACAGCCTTGGCTTCGTTCAGTTCCTTGGACTGGAACTGGAAGTCCCGAGCCTTTTGCTTGAATTCGAGCTCCAGACGCTCACGCTCGCCTTGCTGCATCTTGTCGCCACCGGCCACCAGGCGATCCTGGATGCCCTTGGCACTGCTTTCCAGAGTCTTCAGCTTGGTCAGTTGCGGGCCGAATTTCTTCTCGGCATCCACCGCGTACTTCTTGGCCGCGTCGGACTCCAGCAGAGCCATCTGATAGTTCAGAACAGCGATTTTCATTTCGGCAAACGCCGGGCTCGCGACCAGTACGGAGGCCAGGAGAACCAATTGAGTCAACTTACGCACGATGCACTCCTACAAAATCCATTGTCGTTATCTTGGGTAGACTATTAGAAAGTCTGACCGAGAGAGAATTGGAACACCTGAGTTTCAGCGTCATCCGGTTTCTTGATCGGCATCGCCAGGGCAAAGCTCAATGGCCCCAAAGCAGTGACCCAAGTCACACCAACACCCACCGAACTGGCCAGATTGCTCAAGCTGATATCGTTGCACTGCGTTTTCACATTCGACGCCGCAATGGTGTTGGACGTGCTTTCACAGCGAGAGTTGAAGACGTTACCCACATCCCAGAACAACGAAGTGCGCAGGGAACGCTGATCTTTGACGAACGGCAGCGGGAACAGCAACTCGGCACCACCCTGGATCAATACGTTACCGCCGAATGGCAGTGGATCCTGGTCTGGGTCAGCAGCTGTACCAGCGTTACCCGTGACCTTCGCACCACGACTCGGAGTACTGCGCGGACCCAGGGTACTGTCCTTGAAGCCACGTACCGAGTTGAAACCACCAGCATAGTAGTTCTCGTAGAACGGCAAGCCCTTGGTATCACCAAAGCCGTCGCCATAACCCAGTTCGGTATGGAAGCGCATGGTGTAGTTCTCACTCAGCGGAGTGAACAACTGACCACGGTAGTCGAGCTTGAAGAACGACAGGTCGCTACCTGGAGTAGTGGTTTCCAGAACCAGGCTTTGCGAATGGCCGCGAGTGGCCAGCACACCTTTGTTCAGGGTCGACTCGGACCAGCCGGCCGACGCCTTGAAGTTGAGGTAGCTGTCGCCCTGCTTGTTCACGAAGTCGAAGATTTCGTCGACGGTGTACAGGCCGGTCTTGATCTTGTCCTGCTGCGCGGTCAGGCCGAAGGTCAGACGCGAAGTCTCACTGATCGGGTAGCCCACGCTGACGCCGGCACCGAGGCTGTCCACCGCATAGCTGGCCACGTCGACGTCGAGGTCTTTGTAGTCAGTGGTGCGATAGAAAGCGTTGTAACCCAGGCTCACGCCATCGGCGGTCCAGTAGGGGTCAACGTAGCCGAAGTTGTAGCGGCTCTGGTATTCGCTGCGGGTCAAACCGATGCTGACCTTGTTACCGGTACCCAGGAAGTTGTTCTGGGTAATGGAACCACCGAGGATCAGACCAGCGCTCTGGGCGAAACCGACACTGGCGGTGATCGAACCGGATGCTTGCTCTTCAACCGCGTAGTTCACGTCAACCTGGTCATCAACACCCGGTACAGCCGGGGTCTCGACGTTGACTTCCTTGAAGAAGCCCAGGCGCTCAAGACGGGTCTTGGACTGGTCGATCAGGTAGGTCGAAGCCCAGCCGCCTTCCATCTGACGCATTTCACGACGCAGCACTTCGTCCTCGGACTTGGTGTTGCCACGGAAGTTGATACGGTTGACGTAGGCACGTTTACCCGGGTCTACCACGAAGGTGATGTCCACGGTGTGGTCTTCATCATGAGGCTGAGGCACGCCGTTGACGTTGGCGAAGGTGTAGCCCTCGTTACCCAGACGGCGGGTAATCAGTTCGGAAGTGGTGGTCATCAGCTTGCGCGAGAACACCTGGCCCTTCTCCACCAGCAACAGTGCCTTGACCTGGTCTTCAGGTACTTTCAGGTCGCCGCTGAGCTTCACGTCACGAACGCTGTACTTCTCGCCTTCGTTGACGTTGACGGTAATGTAGACGTGCTTTTTGTCCGGGGTGATGGACACCTGGGTCGAAGCAATATCCATATTGATATAGCCACGGTCCAGGTAGTAGGAACGCAGACGCTCCAGGTCACCGGAGAGCTTTTCACGGGCGTACTTGTCGTCGTTCTTGAAGAACGACAGCCAGTTGGTGGTCTTGAGCTCGAACAGGCCAATCAGGTCTTCGTCTGGGAAGACAGTGTTGCCCACCACGTTGATGTGCTGGATGGCTGCGACCGTGCCTTCGTTGATATTGACCTTCAGGCCGACACGGTTGCGTGGCTGCGGAACCACTTCAGTCTCAACGGTAGCCGAGTAACGGCCCTGGGCGACATATTGGCGCTGCAACTCGTTACGAACGCCTTCGAGTGTTGCACGCTGGAAGATCTCACCTTCGGCCAGACCGGACTGTTTCAGGCCCTTCATCAAGTCTTCGGTGGAGATCGCCTTGTTGCCTTCGATCTCGATACTGGCAACCGACGGCCGCTCGACTACCGTAATGACCAGGACGTTGCCATCGCGGCCCAGTTGGATGTCTTGAAAGAAACCGGTTTTGAACAGCGCACGAGTGGATTCCACCAGGCGACGGTCGTCCGCCTGCTCGCCGACGTTCAACGGCAAGGCACCAAAGACGCTACCCGCGGAAACGCGCTGAAGGCCGTTGACGCGGATATCGGAGATAGTGAAGGACTCGGCGTGAACTTCGGCGATCATCAATACGGTGAGAACCGCAGTTAGCAGCAGACGTTTCATGAAGTCCTTTCTTATTCCAACTGGCAATAAACAAACTGCCGCAAAATGCGGCAGATTCGCAATTCAGCGAAGCGTTACAGACGACCCAGATCGTTGACCAGAGCAAGCAGCATGACTCCGACCACCAAGCTGATACCGATCTGTATCCCCCAACCTTGCACCCGATCCGACAAGGGACGACCACGCGCCCACTCGATCAGATAGAACAACAAATGCCCCCCATCCAATACCGGGATGGGCAACAAATTCAGAACACCCAGGCTAATACTCAGATAAGCAAGGAAATTCAAGAAATCAGCAATGCCCGACTGGGCAGAAGCGCCCGCCACTTTAGCAATGGTTATCGGTCCACTCAAGTTTTTTACCGAGAGCTCGCCGAACAACATTTTCTTCAGTGATTCGAGGGTCAGGACACTCATGGTCCAGGTCCGTCGAGCCCCTTCGCCAATCGCCTCCAGCGGGCCATAACTGACCTCGCGAAGCATCTCCGCAGGCCAGTCGACAGCTTTCACCCCAGCCCCAAGGTAGCCATTGGGCGCTTTGTTTTCGCCACGGCTGGCCAAGGTCACAGGGACGTCGATTTGAGCACCATCGCGCTCGACTTGCAGCACAATTTTCGTATCAGGGTGCACACGGACCCAATCAACCACCTGCTGCCAGTCACTGAGCGACTGCCCATCCAGCGCCAGCAGACGGTCGCCGGTTTTCAGGCCGGCAGCTTGGGCCGGGCCTTTCGGATCGAGCTCAGCCAGCACGGGGGGCAATGCCGGGCGCCATGGGCGAATCCCCAGGGAGCGGATCGGGTCCGGCTCGTCGGCGCCCTTGAGCCATTTGTCCAGCACCAGCTGGCGAGAGGAGTCAACCGTCGCGCCCTGCTTGCGCACCTGCACCTGCAGCGTTCCGCTTTCACCCAGACGGCGCACCAGTTGCAGATTCACCGCCGCCCAACCGGAAGTTGGCTCACCATCGATGGCAACAATTTCCTCGCCGGCACCGAGGCCGGCCTTGGCGGCTATGCTCCCGGCCTCTACACCACCGATGACCGGTCGGACCTGCTGACTGCCCAGCATCGCCAGGGCCCAGAAGAACACCAGGGCGAGTAGGAAGTTGGCGATCGGGCCGGCGGCAACAATAGCGATACGCTGGCGCACGGACTTGCGATTGAAGGACTGGTCGAGTTCATCGAGGGCCACTTCGCCTTCACGCTCGTCGAGCATCTTCACGTAGCCACCCAGGGGAATGGCGGCGATCACAAACTCGGTACCGCGACGATCGTGCCAGCGCAGCAACGGCATGCCAAAGCCCACGGAGAAGCGCAGCACCTTGACGCCACAGCGACGTGCGACCCAGAAGTGACCGAATTCATGGAAGGTGACCAGCACACCCAGGGCTACCAGGGTGCCGACAATCATATAGAGCGCGCTCATCTACTTTCTCCGCAATCCTATTCGCCGCCACTCGCCCGGTCGCAAATCCTATCGCCCGTTACGCTGCAACCATTGTTCTGCCAGGCTTCGGGCCTTGGCATCCGCCGCAAACACTGCATCGAGCTCATTGACTGCAACTACAGGTTCAAGGAGCAAGACTTCGTCGATGATACTCGCGATCTCCGGGTAACGGATGCGCCGATCAAGAAAGGCCGAAACAGCCACTTCATTGGCCGCATTGAGCATCGCCGGAGCGCTGCCCCCCGCCTCGGCAGCTTGACGCGCCAGACGCAGGCAAGGGAACCGCTGCTCGTCGGGTGCCTGGAAGTCCAGACGGGCAATCGCGAACAGATCCAACGGGGCGACACCGGAGTCGATACGTTCCGGCCAGGCCAGGGCGTTGGCGATAGGCGTGCGCATATCCGGGTTCCCCAACTGGGCAAGCACCGAGCCGTCGACATAATCCACCAGGGAATGGATCACGCTCTGCGGATGCACCACCACCTCGACCTGAGAAGGCTTGGCATCGAACAACCAGCAGGCCTCGATCAACTCCAACCCCTTGTTCATCATGCTCGCCGAATCCACGGAGATCTTGCGCCCCATGGACCAGTTCGGATGGGCACAGGCCTGTTCCGGCGAAACATGTTCGAGCTCGGCCAGAGGCGTCTGACGGAATGGACCGCCCGAAGCGGTCAACAGAATCCGTCGCACCCCGACCTGACTCAAGCCCCGAGAAAAATCCCCAGGCATGCATTGGAAAATCGCGTTGTGCTCACTGTCGATAGGCAGCAGCACCGAGCCACTCTTGCCTACCGCCTGCATGAACAGTGCGCCGGACATCACCAGCGCTTCTTTATTGGCCAGGAGGATCTTTTTGCCGGCCTCCACCGCCGCGAGGGTCGGACGTAGGCCCGCCGCCCCGACAATGGCCGCCATCACCGCATCGACTTCAGGCGCCGAGGCAACTTCACACAACCCCTGCTCCCCCACCAACACCCGAGTCGACAGGCCAGCGGCTCGCAGATCGTCCTGCAAAGTCCTCGCCGCAGCGACCTCAGGCACCACGGCAAAACGCGGCACATGGCGCACGCACAACGCCAGCAACTCGGCCAGACGGCTGAACCCGCTAAGGGCAAACACCTGATAGCGATCCGGATGACGAGCAATCACATCCAGCGTACTCAGGCCAATGGAGCCCGTAGCCCCCAGAACCGTGATCTGTTGCACACGACTCACAGTGCAGCCATCCACAGCAACACCGCAAACACCGGAATCGCCGCCGTCAGACTGTCGATCCGATCGAGCACACCGCCATGCCCCGGCAACAGATTGCTGCTGTCCTTGATGCCGGACTGACGCTTGAACATGCTCTCGGTCAGGTCACCGACCACCGAAATGAAGACCACAATGGCCGCACCCAACAGCCCCAACAGGATCTGTCCGAAGGACCAATCACGCACCAGCCCGACCACTGCCGTGATCACCAGGCTCAATACCAGGCCGCCATAGACGCCCTCCCAGCTCTTGCCAGGACTCACCTGTGGCGCCAGCTTGCGCTTGCCGAAGGCCTTGCCGGAGAAGTAGGCACCGATATCTGCCCCCCAAACCAGCACCATTACCGCCATGATCAACCAATTGCCCAGTGGCAACTGCTTGATGAACACCAAGCCCTGCCAGGCCGGCAACAGGATCAATAGACCGATCAGCAGCTTGGGGGCCGCCCCGGACCATTGCTCACTGGTGCGCGGATAGGTCAGCACCAGGAAAGTCGCCAACCCCCACCACAACACCGCGGCACCCAGCACCCAAGGCGCAACACCCGGGACCAGATGCATCAAGAACAGCAGCGTCGCCACTACCAGCGCGTAAGCCACCCGAGCCGGCTGCGCCTCGAAACCCGCCAGGCGCGCCCACTCCCAGGCCCCCAGGCTCACCACCAGACCGATGAACAGGGCAAACCCCGAACCTTCGAGCAGGAAAAACCCGCACAAGGCGATCGGCAGCAGGATCAGCGCAGTAATGATTCGTTGTTTAAGCATTAAACCCGGGCTCCAGCCTCGACCTGCTCGCTCGTTTTACCGAAGCGCCGCTGTCGAGATGCGTAATCGGCCAGCGCGTTGCGCATGGCTTCGTGTTTGAAGTCCGGCCAGAACAGGTCGGAGAAATACAGCTCGGCATAGGCCAGCTGCCACAGCAGGAAATTACTGATGCGATGCTCACCACCGGTGCGGATGCAGAGGTCCGGCAACGGCAAGTCGCCGGTTGCCAGACAGGTCTGCAACAGGCCCGGCGTGATGTCCTCGGGCCGCAGGTGACCGGCCTGAACCTCACGCGCCAGGCGCTGGGCGGCCTGGGCGATATCCCATTGACCGCCGTAGTTGGCAGCAATCTGCAGAATGAAACGATCACTGCCCGCGGTAATCGCTTCCGCCTCGCGCATCGCCGCCTGCAACTCGGGATGGAAACGCGAACGGTCGCCAATGATCCGCAGACTGATGTTGTTCTCGTTAAGACGCTTAGCCTCACGCCGCAGCGCCTTGAAGAACAGATCCATCAAGGCACTGACCTCATCGGCCGGGCGCTGCCAGTTTTCACTGGAAAAGGCAAACAGGGTCAGGACTTCGACCTTGGCCTCAGCGCACACTTCGATCACTGCACGTACCGCGTCAACGCCCGCTTTATGCCCGGCAACACCCGGCATAAAGCGTTTTTTTGCCCAGCGGTTATTACCGTCCATGATGATCGCCACATGGCGCGGCACCGAGGACAACACGGACTGCTTGGTCTTTTCCATGAAAACGCCTGACCCTTATACGGCCATCAAGTCCTTTTCTTTTTCCTCAGTCGCCTTGGCGATCTGAGCTTCAAAGTCCTTGATCAACTTGTCGATTTCGGCGCTGCCACGACGCTCTTCGTCTTCGCTGATTTCCTTGTCCTTGGTCAGTTTCTTCAACTCGCCAAGGGCGTCGCGACGGATGTTGCGCACGGCAACCCGCGCATCTTCGGCTGCGGCGCGCGCCTGCTTGGTGAAGCCCTTGCGGGTTTCCTCGGTCAGCGGCGCCATCTTGATCAGCAGCAGCTCGCCCAGGTTGGTCGGGTTGAGGTTGAGACCGGCACTGCCAATGGCCTTGTCGATGGCTCCGAGCATGTTGCGCTCGAACGGCACGACCTGCAGGGTCTGGGAGTCCTTCACGGTCACGTTGGCAACGCCGCTCAACGGCGTGTCGGTACCGTAGTAAGGCACCATCACGCTGCCCAGAATGCTGGGGTGTGCCTTGCCGGTGCGGATCTGGCCGAATGCATGCGCCAGAGACTCCAGGGTTTTCTTCATGCGCTCTTGAGCGTCTTTCTTGATTTCGTTGATCATTGCTCGCCTTCCTCGATCAGGGTTCCTTCAGCGCCACCATGCACGATATTCAGCAGGGCGCCGGGCTTGTTCATGTTGAATACCCGCAGCGGCATCTTGTGGTCGCGGCACAGGCAAATGGCCGTCAGGTCCATCACTCCCAGCTTGCGATCCAGCACTTCATCGTAAGTCAGATGATCGAACTTCTCGGCATGTGGGTCCTTGAACGGGTCTGCTGTGTAAACACCGTCGACCTTGGTTGCCTTGAGCACGACATCGGCATCGATCTCGATGGCGCGCAGGCAGGCTGCGGAGTCGGTAGTGAAGAACGGGTTGCCGGTACCGGCCGCGAAAATCACCACTTCTTTGGAGTTCAGGTGGCGCATGGCCTTGCGACGGTCATAGTGATCGGTCACACCCACCATGGAAATAGCGGACATCACGATGGCCGAGATATTCGCACGTTCCAGCGCGTCGCGCATGGCCAGGGCGTTCATCACAGTGGCCAGCATGCCCATGTGGTCACCTGTGACCCGATCCATCCCGGCAGCACTCAAGGCGGCGCCACGGAACAGGTTGCCACCACCGATCACCAGGCCTACCTGGACGCCGATGCCGACCAGTTGGCCAACTTCCAGCGCCATGCGGTCCAGCACCTTGGGGTCGATCCCGAACTCTTCCGAGCCCATCAGGGCCTCGCCGCTAAGCTTGAGTAGAATGCGTTTATAGCGAGCTTGATAACCACTGCCCTGCTGAGCCATTGCGAATCTCTCCTGCGGCGTATTTTAAAAATTCTTTGCGGGCTGTTTTCAGCCTGCGTTCACTCTAGCTTGACGCTGTCACAGCGCCATCAGAACACGACTTTGTAAACCGGTTCCGAGGTAAAGCAACAAAATTGCCCTGCCCATTTGAAAAGAGGCTGCGCGCGTGAGCGGGCAGCCTCTTCTGGGCGACAGTTGAAAAACCGTCTTACTGTTGCTTGGCAGCAGCCAGTTGTGCAGCAACTTCTTCAGCGAAGTTGTCTTCTTTCTTCTCGATGCCTTCACCTACTGCGAAACGGGTGAAGGAAACGATTTCAGCGCCGCCTTTCTTGGCCAGAGCACCTACGGTGACTTCTGGATCCTTGACGAAAGCTTGCTCAACCAGGCTGGCTTCAGCCAGGAACTTGCTGATACGGCCAGCGATCATTTTCTCGACGATTTCGGCTGGCTTGCCTTTCATCTTGTCTTCGTTCAGCTGCAGGAACACAGCTTTTTCGCGCTCGATGGCTTCGGCAGAAACCTGCGAAGGCAGCAGGAACTCAGGGTTGCTTGCCGCTACGTGCATGGCGATGTCTTTGGCCAGCTCAACGGAGCCGCCCTTCAGGACAACCGCAACACCGATCTTGTTACCGTGCAGGTAAGTACCGACCACGTCACCTTCAACGCGAGCCAGACGACGGATGTTGACGTTCTCACCGGTCTTGCCCACCAGGATCAGACGGTCAGCTTCCTGAGCCTCGATCAGCGGAGCGGCGTCGGTCAGTTTGTCAGCGAACGCTTTTTCAACGCTGGCAGCAACGAATGCCTTGAAGTCGTCCTGCAGAGCCAGGAAGTCGGTCTGCGAGTTCACTTCCAGCAGGACAGCGGCTTTACCGTCGTCCTTGATGGCGATAGCACCTTCAGCAGCCACGTTGCCTGCTTTCTTGGCAGCCTTGATGGCGCCGGAAGCACGCATGTCATCAATGGCTTTTTCGATGTCGCCGCCGGCCTTGGTCAAGGCCTTTTTGCAATCCATCATGCCTTCGCCGGTACGCTCGCGCAGTTCTTTGACCAACGCTGCAGTAATCTCTGCCATTTTCAAAATCCTCTTGGATAGGTTTTCAACCATTCCACCCGATCGAACGGGCGTTCAATTCTTGGGCGCTGCCCCGAATTCACTTCATAACAGCCCCGCATTACAGAAACTGTCGGGGCGCAACGACGAAATGATTTTCGAGTTGGCAAAAAGGGGGCCAAGCCCCCTTTTTGCGTACTGAGTAAACGCTAAGCGTCAGTTACTCAGGCTTCAGCCGCCGGTGCTGCAGCTTCTTCGAACACTTCGGTGCCGCCAGCAACGTTGTTGCGACCACGGATCACAGCGTCAGCCATCGAACCCATGTACAGCTGGATGGCGCGAATGGCGTCATCGTTGCCTGGGATGATGTAGTCAACGCCTTCCGGGCTGCTGTTGGTATCGACAACGCCGATGACCGGGATGCCCAGCTTGTTGGCTTCGGTGATCGCGATGCGCTCGTGATCAACGTCGATCACGAACAGTGCGTCAGGCAGGCCGCCCATGTCCTTGATACCACCCAGGGAACGATCCAGCTTTTCCAGGTCGCGAGTGCGCATCAGCGCCTCTTTCTTGGTCAGCTTGGCGAAGGTGCCGTCTTCTGCTTGCACTTCAAGGTCACGCAGACGCTTGATGGAAGCACGGATGGTTTTGTAGTTGGTCAGCATGCCGCCCAACCAGCGGTGATCGACGTACGGCGAACCGCAACGTGCTGCTTCTTCAGCAACGATCTTGCCAGCGGAACGCTTGGTGCCGACGAACAGAATCTTGTTTTTGCCCTGGGCCAGACGCTCTACGAAAGTCAGAGCTTCGTTGAACATTGGCAGGGTTTTTTCAAGGTTGATGATGTGAATCTTGTTACGCGCACCAAAAATGTACTTGCCCATTTTCGGGTTCCAGTAACGGGTTTGGTGACCGAAGTGCACACCGGCCTTCAGCATATCGCGCATGTTGACTTGGGACATGATAGTTCCTTAATAAGTCGGGTTAGGCCTCCACGTATCCCAATGACCAACCAACAGCATGTGCTGAGGGCACCCAGGTCATCGTGTCGACACGTGTGTGGGTTTGAGCTTTTCGGGGCATCCCCGGAAAGCGGCGCATTTTATACCACAGCAAGGGCCAAAACGGAACCCGGATTCACATCCGTCGATCCTTGCAGTTTTCGCCCTGACCTTGGAAACAGCCCTGAATGCACCATTGTATGGAGACAAGCGCCAGCAGAACCTCAGATTTACGCTGAGCCTCTGTTAGAATCGCATCTTTGCGGCTTCCGAAAACCTCACCGATTCCAGCCTTGCAGGGGCAGGTTTTCAAGCCATTCCGTGTATATCGCGCCATTGAGCGTCAAGAGAGCCTGTATGACCGTCACCCTCAAAACTCCCGAGGACATCGCCAAAATGCGTGTCGCCGGCAAACTGGCCGCCGAAGTCCTGGAAATGATTGCCGAGCATGTCAAACCCGGTGTCACCACCGAAGAACTGGACCGAATCTGCCACGACTACATCGTCAACGTGCAGGGCGCTATCCCAGCCCCGCTGAACTACAAGGGTTTCCCCAAGTCCATCTGCACCTCGATCAATCACGTGGTGTGCCACGGCATTCCCAACGAGAAGCCCCTGAAGGACGGCGACACCCTGAACATCGACGTCACCGTGATCAAGGACGGCTACCACGGCGACACCAGCCGCATGTTCCACGTCGGCACCGTGCCAGTCTGGGCCGAGCGCCTGTCGCAGATCACCCAGGAATGCATGTACAAGGCCATCGAACTGGTGAAGCCGGGCTGCCGCCTGGGCGACATCGGCGAAGTGATCCAGAAGCACGCGGAAAAGAACGGCTTCTCGGTCGTGCGCGAATTCTGCGGCCACGGCATCGGCAAGGTATTCCACGAAGAGCCGCAGATCCTGCACTACGGCCGCGCCGGCACCGGCATGGAACTCAAGGCCGGCATGACCTTCACCATCGAGCCGATGATCAACCAGGGCAAGGCCGACACCAAGGTACTGGGCGACGGTTGGACCGCCATCACCAAGGACCGCAAGCTCTCGGCACAGTGGGAACACACCCTGCTGGTGACCGAAACCGGCTACGAGATCTTTACCCTGCGCAGCGATGACACCATCCCTCGGGTATCTGCCTGATCCACAACGCCGCGTCCCGACCTTATAGATAGAAAGGAAAGCCAATCGATGCCGCAGGTGGATCCCGAACTCTTCGACCGTGGCCAGTTCCAGGCGGAACTGGCACTGAAGGCCAGCCCCATCGCCGCCTTCAAGAAAGCCATCCGTCAGGCACGGGAAGTGCTCGACAACCGCTTTCGCAGCGGACGGGAAATCCGCCGGCTGATCGAGGACCGCGCCTGGTTCATCGATAACATCCTGCAAAAGGCCTGGGACCAGTTCACCTGGAGCAACGAGGCCGACATCGCCCTGGTGGCGGTCGGCGGCTACGGCCGCGGCGAGCTTCACCCCTATTCCGATATCGACCTGCTGATCCTCCTGAACAGCGCCGATCACGAGATCTTTCGCGACTCCATCGAACGCTTTCTCACCCTGCTCTGGGACATCGGCCTGGAAGTCGGGCAAAGCGTGCGTTCGGTGGATGAATGCGCCGAGGAGGCCCGGGCCGACCTGACGGTGATCACCAACCTGATGGAAAGCCGCACCATCGCTGGCCCCGAGCGCCTGCGCCAGCGCATGCTGGACGTCACCAGCACCGCACATATGTGGCCGAGCAAGGACTTCTTCCTGGCCAAGCACGCCGAGCAGAAGGCCCGCCACCACAAGTACAACGACACCGAATACAACCTGGAGCCCAACG
Source organism: Pseudomonas protegens (assembly GCF_003363755.1). Lineage (GTDB taxonomy): Bacteria > Pseudomonadota > Gammaproteobacteria > Pseudomonadales > Pseudomonadaceae > Aquipseudomonas > Aquipseudomonas danubii. Next base: position 4,840,910 of record NZ_CP031396.1, on the reverse strand, counting down.
TCAAAGGCTCCCCAGGCGGCCTGCGGGATATCCAGACCATTCTCTGGGTCGCCCGCCGCCAGTACGGCACCCTGAATCTGCGAGCCCTGGCCGGCGAAGGCTTCCTGGTGGAAAGCGAAAACGCCCTGCTGGCCTCCTCTCAGGAGTTCCTGTGGAAGGTCCGCTACGCCCTGCACATGCTCGCCGGCCGCGCCGAAGACCGCCTGCTGCTGGACCACCAGCGCTCCATCGCCGAGCTACTGGGTTTCAGCGGTGAAGACGTCAAACAGTCGATTGAAAGCTTCATGCAGCAGTACTACCGGGTGGTGATGAGCATCGCTCAGTTGAGCGACCTGATCATCCAGCACTTCGAAGAGGTGATCCTCGCCCCCGAGGACGAAGCCCCGCCGCAGCCGATCAACGCCCGCTTCCAACTGCACGACGGCTACATCGAGGCGATCAACGACAACGTGTTCAAACGCACGCCGTTCGCCATGCTGGAAATCTTCGTGCTGATGGCCCAGCACCCGGAGATCAAGGGCGTGCGCGCCGACACCATCCGCCTGCTGCGCGAACACCGGCACCTGATCGACGACGACTTCCGCCACGACATCCGCAACACCAGCCTGTTCATCGAGCTGTTCAAGTGCGAGATCGGCATCCACCGCAACCTGCGGCGGATGAACCGCTACGGCATCCTCGGACGCTACCTGCCGGAGTTCGGCTTCATCGTTGGACAGATGCAGCACGACCTGTTCCACATCTATACCGTGGACGCCCACACGCTGAATCTGATCAAGCACCTGCGCAAGATGCAGTACACGCCGATCTCCGAGAAATTCCCCCTGGCCAGCAAGCTCATGGGCAAGCTGCCCAAGCCTGAGCTGATCTACCTGGCCGGCCTGTATCACGACATCGGCAAGGGCCGCCACGGCGACCACTCGGAGATTGGCGCGGTGGATGCCGAAGCCTTCTGTGTGCGTCACCAACTGCCTTTATGGGACACCCGGCTGATCGTCTGGCTGGTGCAGAACCATCTGGTGATGTCCACCACCGCCCAGCGCAAGGACCTGTCCGACCCGCAGGTGATCCACGATTTCGCCCAGACCGTGGTCGACCAGACCCGTCTCGACTATCTCTACGTGCTGACGGTCGCCGACATCTACGCCACCAACCCGACCCTGTGGAACTCCTGGCGCGCCAGCCTGTTGCGCCAGCTCTACACCGAAACCAAGCGCGCCCTGCGCCGCGGCCTGGAAAACCCGGTGGACCGCGAAGAGCAGATCCGCCAGACCCAGAGCGCCGCCCTGGACATCCTGGTGCGCAACGGCACCGACCCGGACGAAGTGGAACAACTCTGGTCGCAACTGGGGGACGACTACTTCCTGCGCCACACCGCCGGCGATGTGGCCTGGCACAGCGACGCGATCCTCCAGCAGCCGGCGGACGGCGGCCCGTTGGTGCTGATCAAGGAAATCACCCAGCGCGAGTTCGAGGGCGGCACCCAGATTTTCATCTACGCCCCGGACCAGCACGACTTCTTCGCGGTGACCGTGGCCGCCATGGACCAGCTCAACCTGAACATCCATGACGCACGCATCATCACCTCCAGCAGCCAGTTCACCCTCGACACCTACATCGTCCTGGACAACGACGGCGAGTCCATCGGCAACAACCCGCAGCGGGTCGAGCAGATCCGCAAGGGCCTGACCGATGCCCTGCGCAACCCCGACGACTACCCGACCATCATCCAGCGCCGGGTGCCGCGCCAACTCAAGCATTTTGCCTTCGCCCCCGAAGTGACCATCCACAACGACGCCCAGCGCCCGGTCACCGTGCTGGAGCTCAGTGCCCCGGATCGCCCAGGCCTGCTGGCGCGGATCGGCAAGATCTTCCTGGAGTTCGACCTGTCGCTGCAGAATGCCAAGATCGCCACCCTGGGCGAGCGCGTGGAAGACGTGTTCTTCATCACCGATGCGCACAACCAGCCCCTTTCCGACCCCCAGCTGTGCAGCCGCTTGCAGGATGCGATCGTCGAACAGTTGAGTGTCAGCCATGAACCGACTATCGAAATGACCCGCCTGAGCATCTGAAGGGTCCGAACCGCCGCTTTGAGTGAGAAAACGCACCGATGAACAACGCTCTGAACCAGTTGCAGCCCTACCCGTTCGAAAAGCTGCGGGCCCTGCTCGGCACCGTGCCCCCCAACCCGGACAAGCGCCCGATTGCCCTGTCCATCGGCGAACCCAAGCACCGCTCGCCGAGCTTTGTCGCCGAAGCCCTGGCCAGCAATCTCGATCAGATGGCGGTGTACCCCACCACCCTGGGCATCCCGGCGCTGCGTGAAGCCATCGCTGGCTGGTGCGAGCGCCGCTTCGGCGTGCCGACCGGCTGGATCGACCCGGCGCGCAACGTCCTGCCGGTCAACGGCACCCGTGAAGCCCTGTTCGCCTTCACCCAGACCGTAGTCAACCGCGGTGACGACGCCCTAGTGGTCAGCCCCAACCCCTTCTATCAGATCTACGAAGGCGCCGCCTTCCTTGCCGGGGCCAAGCCGCACTACCTGCCGTGCCTGGATGAAAACGGCTTCAACCCGGATTTCGACGCCGTACCGGCCGAGATCTGGCAGCGCTGCCAGATCCTCTTCCTGTGCTCCCCGGGCAACCCCACCGGCGCGCTGATCCCGCTGGACACCCTGAAAAAACTGATCGCCCTGGCCGACGAACACGACTTTGTGATCGCCGCCGACGAGTGCTACAGCGAGCTGTACTTCGACGAACAGACCCCGCCGCCGGGGCTGCTCAGCGCCTGCGTCGAACTGGGCCGCAAAGACTTCAAGCGTTGCGTGGTGTTCCACAGCCTGTCCAAACGCTCCAACCTGCCGGGCCTGCGCTCCGGCTTCGTGGCCGGCGACGCCGACATCCTCAAGGGCTTCCTGCTGTACCGCACCTACCACGGCTGCGCCATGCCGGTGCAGACCCAGTTGGCCAGCGTCGCCGCCTGGAACGACGAAGTGCACGTACGCGCCAACCGCGCCCTCTACCGCGAGAAGTTCGACGCGGTGCTGGCGATCCTCGCGCCGGTAATGGACGTGCAGCGCCCGGACGGCAGCTTCTACCTGTGGCCCAACGTGGCCGGGGATGACGCCGCCTTCTGCCGCGACCTGTTCGAGCAGGAACACGTGACCGTGGTCCCGGGTTCCTACCTGTCGCGGGATGTGGACGGCACCAACCCGGGCGCCGGACGGGTGCGCATGGCGCTGGTTGCGCCGCTGGCGGAATGCGTGGAAGCCGCCGAGCGGATTCGCGATTTCGTGTTGCGTCGCAAGTAATATGAGAGACACCCCACTGTAGAAAGCCTTGCCCGAGAAGCGTCTGGCGCGCCCCTGACTGCCCACCAGAACGCCTTCTCCGGCAAGCCCTCTTTCCACAAGGTTGTTGGCGTTCTCGCGGGCCTGTTGTGAGCCCCTTCCCCTAAGGGCTTGCGCCCATTGCCCCCCGAGTCTGCCTCCCCCACATTCAATCACCGGATACCGACCTGCAACCTCGGTCATCAACCGCAGCTTCTAGCCAGCACGCATTGAAGACAGGCATCGCGACCTGATTGATATCGGTACTTTTGCGGAGCTTCCATTACCGATGCCGGGTGCCAGCCCCCATTTTTTTTATTATCTCTCTGTGTAAAATACGCTGGGTATTTAACGAAAAATCATCGCATAAAAACCGCTAATTTTGCCCATCAAGGAGAGAGGGAGTGATAACAACTATTCCCCTATGGAAAATGTTCACAGAAACAAAGGGGAGGGCCTATGGCTTGGCCATTATTGCAACGTTTCCTGTTTTGTGTACTGGTGGCGCTCTGGCATTTCTTGAAGGCTTGCAGACCGGCAAAACCAGAACTGCGATACTTGGACTTATCACCGTAATTCTATTTGGCCTAGGCGCAGTTATTACGCTTACTCCAGGGCGCAAATATATTCCTGGAAAATCCTTCACAGGCTATCGTTCAAAGCAAGCCAAGGTGCAGAAACTCATAAAACATGGCTTCTGGATAATTATCTTACTGGCTGCCGGACTTACACTTATCATCCCTTCCAGATACATAATCATTAGCCTGAGCACCATCGGCGCCTTAACTAGTCTTTATCATTACTCAAAGTCCATAAAATTTCATGAAGACATAGACTTCTCGACCAACCAATACCTCGCCTCCTCTTTGCAAATCGTCCCTGGAGAAAAAGTACTGGCGAGTTACCAGAATTTTCATGACGATGACATCCAAAGAGGTAGCAACGCCTTTATCGTCACAGCGACCAAGCTGATCATCGCCTCCTTCAACGGCGAACATTGGGAAAAATTTTCCCGCGAGCTTAATCAGATTACTCACATAGGCATCGTCGGCAACGAATCCGAGACCTATTTTGTCAAGTTAATCTTCGATGACGGCACTGATGCATTGTTGCGCATCGGTCTTTATGAAAAGCTTACTTCAACCCCGGCCCTGGTTATAAAACGCCTACTTGAAGTGATAGATTCCAGCTTGCTTGGCGATCACAGCGCAGCAAAAGCCTCTCAGCGACGCCGGGTGATTGCGCCTCAAAGCGCGACACAGGCCCCAACGCCCCCGGTCAAATCCGAAACGGCGGCGACACCCCGAAATATAGAAATTGCGCCAACCACGCTGAATGACATAAAGAATTCAGAAGAAGTAAAGTCTGGTAGAAAGCTGGAGCTCTGACATGTCACATTGTACAAAATTTGATTTCACCTACACCGACGAAGAAGCCATAACCAAAGCTTTTGTAAAACTAGGACTAACACCTACAACTGACATTGTGTCCGAGTTCAACAGTGATTTCAGCAAGGAGGTCCTTGGCCCCTTGGGCTACATGGGTCGTCGCCAATTTCGCGCCATCTGCGCATCCGCTGAAGACGACCTCAACTACTTTGCATGCAAGATAGAAAATAACTTTTACAAATTACTTATCGAACGAAGCACCCCCATACCAGGCGATGAAAAAAGAATGGCAGACCTGGCAGCGCGCTTCCAAAGAGCCTATGTCAGCGTTGCCATCGACAACACCATTAGTCGCATAAATGCCTCCGGCATCCCAACGCGACTAAAAGAAGGAGATAACCACTTCGAAATAGAATTCGGCTCAAACTACGAATACAGCATCCGCGTCACTTTTTCTGGCAATTCAGTCGCAGAAGAGGTGTTTGGCGTAAAGGGCGATATATGTACGAAGCTTACCGAAGAACTTGAATCGCTGCTGACCAGCCCTACGGCCGAACTGCTGACCGAATGGAAACCGGAATACACGGTGGTACATGAAGAACAGACGCTACAAATACTGAGCGCCAGACTTTAAATGAACCTGTATTTACATCATACCGAGTTGAGTCGCGCAAACGGCCCTGGACTGCGGATGGTTGTATGGGTGCAAGGATGCGACCTGAACTGCAAGGGCTGTTTCAATCAGAACACCCATGACTCCGAGACCGGCACCTCTATTTCCGTGAGCGACCTGGCCGAACAGATAAATGCCCTGGACGGGATCGACGGAGTAACCGTCTCGGGTGGAGAACCGCTCGACCAGGCTCTAGCCATAGAAGAACTCATTAACGCCGTGCATGGCGAGAAGAACTGGGTGCTTTACACCGGGTACGCACCGAAGGAAATCTTTCGTGACGCCGCCATGACACGCGTGGTCAAGGCCGTGGATCTAACCCTTGCTGGCCGCTATAACAGCAATGCCATTCACCCTTATCAACACAAGCAGCTAATCAAGACCAGTGACCGAGTAGATATCAATTTTTTCAGGACAACAAGAAGCGTTGAGTTCGTTGTTTCCGGCCTTGGCATGACCAGAACCGGCCTCCCAATACAATCCAAAGAGTCCAATGCGTTGAAGAGATGCCCGACATGAACCGCACCCAGAAAATTACCGACTATCTAAAAGCACGTTATGCGATTTTGGTTATCGAATCGTTTGAAGAAGAGCGTGTAATTGCCGAGCTAAGTGAGATCGCAAAGTCGCTCAATCATCGAATTTTCCTCTGGAACTCGACGCTCGGTATCCAGACAAACGGCGCCGTTGTCGGAGATAAGACCTTTGACCTGAAGCTGGCACTAGATTTCTGCGAAGAAAAGGCGCGAGAGGAAAACAGCAAGAATATTTTCGTATTCTGTGATGCACACAACTACCTTACAACCAGCTGCAACGCCATCTATCGCCGCCGCCTGAAAGATCTGGCTATCAACATCCGCTCACACGGATATAGAAGTAACTGCATAATAGTTTCGCCCAATTTCGAAATCGCCAATGACTTGCAGAAAGAAGTAACCTTAATCGACTTTCCGCTTCCATCCAGGGATGAAGTGAAGACTCAGATCGAGAACTTCTCGAATGTCTGGAAAGACAACGACAATGTAAAAATCAATCTGCCTCTGGACAGCAAAGAAAAGCTCATTGACGCTGCGCTGGGGCTTACCAGCCTGGAAATTGACAACTCTCTTTCACGATCGCTTGTCTCAAACTTGAAGCTGGATGAACACACCTTCAAGGATCTGCTTGCCGAGAAAAAACAGATTATCCGTAAAACCGGGATCCTCGAGTACATAGACTCCCAGTTGAACCTGGATGATGTCGGCGGCTTAGCTACGCTAAAAAAATGGCTGCACCTGCGCAGTCAGTGCTTCGGTCAAGCAGCCAAGGAGTTCGGAGTCGGAACACCTAAGGGCCTGCTGCTGACCGGTGTTCCCGGCTGCGGCAAGTCATTGACTGCCAAGTGCGTAGCCTCGTCATGGAACATGCCATTGCTGCGCCTTGATATGGGCAAGATATTTCAAGGTATCGTGGGCTCCTCTGAATCGAACATTCGCTCGGCACTTCAAACTGCCGAGGCCATTTCACCCTGTATCCTTTGGATCGACGAAATTGAAAAAGGCCTCTCCGGCTCCTCCAGCGGCGCTTCGGATGGCGGAACCGCCACCCGAGTATTTGGCACGCTGCTGACCTGGATGCAGGAGAAAACCGCATCGGTCTTTGTATTTGCCACAGCCAACAACCTTGCCAGTCTTCCACCTGAATTACTGAGGAAAGGTCGATTTGACGAAATCTTCTTCGTTGATTTCCCTTCGGCAGTGGAGAGAAGAAAGATTCTTGAGATACACCTCAGAAAACTCAAACGTGACCCCGGCAAGTTTGATCTGGATCGTCTGGTGGACTTGGGGGGAGAGGCAAATTTCGGAAAAGATATTGTGCTCTCCGGTGCCGAGTTGGAGGCCTGGGTAGGCGACGCCCTGATTGAAGCCTTCTCAAGGCGTATGAGTGGTTCTAACGACCCGGACGACCTGGCGATGAGCGATTTTGAAGCAACGATTTCACGTATGGTGCCCATGAGTAAAGTACGCAAGGATGAATTTGCAATACTGCGCGAATGGGCAAATCAGAATGCAATCAGTGCATCCGCCATGACCGTCAATGAAGATGGAGCTGAAAGACAGATGGGGGGACGCCGCATAGACTTTTGATGGTCTTTGCTTTCCCCCTCTCTGGAGGGGGAACCTCAATCCAACCGTCCGCTCTTAGGAACGCTGCATTCACTTCACCTGCCCCAGATTCGCCTCGCTCAAATCCAGGTCCGCCAACACCTCTCGCAGCACATCGTCACCGATCTGGTGATGCCGGCTCAGGCGGTACAGCTCCAGCCGTTGCGCCCGCAGGGCCTTGAGCCGCAGGCGCCGTTCCAGCAAGTCCATCTGCAATGCCAAGGCCTGGGCCTCGGCGGAATCGTTGTAGACCTCCAACTGATGCCGGTACTCAGCCATCAAACGGCCCTTGAGCTCGGTGGCCAGTGCCGCCTGGGCCGCATCGGGGGCCTCACTGGTTTCAGCCACTTCCTTGGCTTCCAACGCATGGATCGCCGCCTCGGCGGTCTTGCGCCAGGCATCGCGGACTTCTCCACGGCGTTTGTCGTCGGGGCTCTTCACAATGCCGCGCAACAGCAGCGGCAGGGCAATGCAGGCCGCCACCAGGGACAGCAGAATCACTCCGGCGGCGATAAAGATCAGCAGGTCACGCTCGGGAAATGCCTCCCCGGCGCCCAGGAACAAGGGCACCGACATCACGCCGGCCAGGGTCACCGCCCCACGCACCCCGCCCACCGTCAGCAGCCAGCAGGAGCGCGCCGTGGGCACCAGGGTCAGCTCGCCCTTGCCGCGCCAGCGCCGCAGCAGCCCGGACAGGCGCCAGATGCTCTGCACCCAGATAAAGCGCAATACCAACAGCACCAGGAAGATCGCCAGCACATCCAGGCAGCGGTAGAACAGGGTCGGCCAGAGCGAAGTTTCATGACTGACCACGGCCTTGACGATGTCCGGCAATTGCAGCCCCAACAGTAGGAAGATCAGGCCATTGAAGGCGAACTCCAGCAGCGACCAGACACTGCGATTGAGCAGTCGGGTGCTGGTCTGGCGCGGCAGCAGGTCGAGCCAGCTCTGCATCATGCCCGCCGCCACCGCCGAGAGAATGCCCGAGGCCCCCAGGCGCTCGGCCAGGACGTAAGCCGCGAAGGGCAATAGCAACATGAACACCACATGGGTCGCCGGATCGTCCCAGCCGCGGGCGATCATCCAGGCCCGCAGGCGCCCGACCAGCCAGCTCAGGGCCACACCGACCGCCAAGCCACCCACCGCCACCAGGACAAAGGTCAGGCTGGCATTGGCCAGGGAGAACACCCCGGTAACGGCGGCCACCAGGGCGAACTTGAAAGTCACCAGGCCCGAGGCATCGTTCATCAAGGCCTCGCCCTGGAGCATGTGCATCAGCGGGGTTGGCAGGCGGTTCTGGGAAATGGCCGACACCGCGACGGCGTCGGTGGGCGACAGCACCGCGGCCAGGGCGAAAGCCACCGGCAACGGGATGGTCGGCAGCAGCCAGTGAATGAAATACCCGGCCCCGACCACGGTGAACAGCACCAGGCCCACCGCCAGGGTCAGGATCGGGCCACGCAAGCGCCAGAACTCGCGCTTGGGCATGCGCCAACCGTCGGAAAACAGCAACGGCGGCAGGAACAGGAAAAGGAACAATTCCGGGTCCAGGGCCACATGCAAACCCAGGGTCGGCCAGGCCAACAGGGCTCCGGCGGCGATCTGTACCAGAGGCAAGGGCAGCGGAATCACCCGTCCGACCAGTCGCGAAAGACTCACCAGCATCAGCAGGATGAGGACGGTATAGGCGGTTTGCATAAAGCGAAAATCCAAGGCTCAACAGGAAAAATCGTACGCATCTCAGCTGAGAATCGCCGACGAAGTGCCATATTAGCCGCTTAAACTCGGTACTGACCGCTGCACAAAAGTCGCAAGCCCCATGACCTGCCATGCAACAACCTGCGACAAAGCCGATTTCAGGCCGACGCTGAAGCGCTGCGGTCGTGGCATAATCCGTGACCTTTCATCTCCAGCATCTCCAAAGGGGGCAATTCCTTGACCGCTTCAAGCAAAACGTTGCACCTTTTCGGCATCAAAGCCTGTGACACCATGAAAAAGGCGCGCACCTGGCTCGATGAACACGCTGTCAGCTATGACTTCCATGATTACAAAACCTCCGGCATTGACCGTGAGCACCTGAATCAGTGGTGCAACGAGCACGGCTGGCAGGTGGTGTTGAACCGCGCGGGCACGACCTTTCGCAAACTCGATGACGAAAGCAAAGCCGATCTCGACCAGGCGAAAGCCGTTGAACTGATGCTCGCGCAACCTTCGATGATCAAGCGCCCGGTGCTCGACCTCGGAGACAAGACCCTGATTGGCTTCAAGCCAGACCTTTACGCAGCGGCGCTCAAGTAAGCCTGCTCACTCTATTTCGCAAGAGGTAACTGCATGTCCACTACTCTGTTCAGCCTGGCATTCGGTGTCGGCACCCAAAATCGTCAAGGCGCCTGGCTGGAAGTGTTCTACGCATCGCCACTGCTCAATCCTGCCGCCGAAATCGTTGCCGCTGTCGCACCGATCCTCGGCTACAGCGAAGGCAACCAGGCCATCACCTTCACCACCGCCCAGGCCGCGCAAATGGCCGACGCGCTGAAAGGCATCGACGCCACCCAGGCTGCCCTGCTGACCCGCCTGGCCGAAAGCCACAAGCCGCTGGTAGCCACCCTGCTGGCCGAAGACGCTCAATTGACCTCCACCCCAGAGGCGTACCTGAAGCTGCACCTGCTGTCCCACCGTTTGGTCAAGCCACATGGCCTGAGCCTGGCCGGGGTGTTCCCCCTGCTGCCGAACGTAGCCTGGACCAGCCAGGGCGCCATCGATCTGGGCGAGTTGGCCGAGCGGCAACTGGAAGCCCGCCTGCGCGGCGAGCTGCTGGAAGTGTTCTCCGTGGACAAGTTCCCGAAAATGACCGACTACGTGGTGCCGAGCGGCGTGCGTATCGCTGACAGCGCGCGAATTCGCCTGGGCGCCTACATCGGCGAAGGCACCACCGTGATGCACGAAGGCTTCGTCAACTTCAACGCCGGCACCGAAGGCCCGGGCATGATCGAAGGCCGTGTGTCGGCGGGCGTGTTCGTCGGCAAAGGTTCGGACCTGGGCGGTGGCTGCTCCACCATGGGCACCCTGTCGGGTGGCGGCAACATCGTGATCAAGGTCGGCGAAGGCTGCCTGATCGGCGCCAACGCCGGTATCGGCATTCCCCTGGGCGACCGCAACACCGTGGAGTCGGGCCTGTACGTGACTGCCGGCACCAAGGTGGCGCTGCTGGACGAGAACAACCAGCTGGTCAAGGTGCTCAAGGCCCGTGAACTGGCCGGCCAGCCGGACCTGCTGTTCCGCCGCAACTCGGAAACCGGCGCCGTGGAGTGCAAGACCCACAAGTCGGCCATCGAGCTGAACGAAGCGCTGCACGCTCACAACTAGGCCTGTAGGAAAACTCGCCGAGCAACGATCAGGCAGGCAAAAGCAGGCGAGGAAGCGCAGTGTAGGGACCTACATGAGCCTTCCGAGCCTGCTTCTGCGTAATGCCGAAGGCGCCCAGCGCGCCGCATGGTCGAAGCGCAGGCAGTTTTCCTGCAGCGCCGAAGCAGAGATTCGGTTTCATCGGAACCTGCCGGGCGCTTATCATCGGCGCCCGGCCTGTTCAAACGAGTTCTGCCACCATGCTTGTAACCTCCCCCTGGCGCGCCGACTTCCCGGCCATCGCCGCCCTGCATCGCCAGGACCAGACCTACCTGGACAACGCCGCCACCACGCAAAAACCCCAAGCCCTGCTGGACGCCCTGGCCCACTACTACGCCAATGGCGCGGCCAATGTGCATCGCGCGCAGCACCTGCCCGGCGCCCATGCCACTCAGGCCTTCGAGGACAGTCGCAGCAAGGTCGGCCAATGGCTGAATGCCGGTGACAGCGGACAGATCATCTTCACCCACGGCGCCACCAGTGCGCTGAATCTCCTGGCTTATGGCCTGGAGCAGCAATTTGAAAGCGGCGATGAGATCGTCATCAGCGCCCTTGAACACCATGCCAACCTGCTGCCCTGGCAACAGTTGGCCCAACGTCGCGACCTCAAGCTGCTGATCCTGCCCCTGGATGCCGACGGACTGATCGATATTGATGCGGCAAGCCGTCTGATTGGCCCGCGCACTCGCCTGCTGGCAGTGAGCCAGTTGTCCAATGTGCTCGGCGCCTGGCAACCCTTGACGCCACTGCTGGCCATGGCCAAGGCCCAGGGCGCACTGACGGTGATCGACGGCGCCCAGGGCGTGGTCCATGGCCGTCACGATGTGCAGGCCATGGGCTGCGACTTCTATGTGTTCTCCAGCCATAAACTCTATGGTCCGGACGGCGTCGGCGTGCTGTTCGGCCGTCATGCCGCGCTCAAGCACCTGCGTCATTGGCAGTTCGGCGGAGAAATGGTCCAGGACGCCGACTACCAGCACGCCAGCTTTCGCCCGGCGCCCCTGGGATTCGAGGCCGGCACCCCGCCGATCGCCGGAGTCATTGGCCTGGGGGCGACCCTGGATTACCTCGCTGGCCTGGATCAGCAGGCAGTGGCCACGCACGAAGCCGCGCTGCATGCCTATCTGCTGCAGGGCTTGCAGGCACGCAATGGCATCCGCCTGCTGGGCACGCCGCAACTGGCCCTGGTCAGCTTCGTCGTCGATGGTGTGCACAACGCTGACCTGGCCCACCTGCTGACCGAACAGGGCATTGCCGTGCGGGCCGGTCATCATTGCGCCATGCCGCTGATGAAAAGCTTCGGCCTCGTCGGGGCGATTCGCGTATCCCTGGCGCTGTACAACGACTCCGAGGACTTGGAGCGTTTCTTCGAAGCCCTGGATCAGGCCCTGGAGTTGCTGCGATGAGCCTGCCGGCGGACGCCGTAGCCGCCCTTGAAGTTTTCCAGGGGGCTGCCGGCTGGGAACAACGGGCCCGCCTGCTGATGCAATGGGGCGAGCGCCTGCCGCCCCTGAGCGAGGACGACAAGGTAGACGCCAATCGAGTCCATGGCTGTGAAAGCCAGGTCTGGCTGGTGGCGGCCCTGGACAATGGTCATTGGCAGTTTGCCGCCGCCAGCGACGCACGGCTGATTCGCGGTTTGGTGGCCTTGCTACTGGCCCGGGTCAACGGCCTGACGGTGCAGCAATTGCAGGAAGTGGACCTGGCGGACTGGTTCAACCAACTGGGCCTGTCGCGCCAGCTCTCGCCGTCACGCAGCAATGGCCTGAACGCCGTCTTGCAACGCATGAACGAACTGGCCGCCCCCCTGTAGCCGCTGCCGAGCCTGCGAGGCTGCGAAAAGGTCCGCAGGACCTTGCCTGGCGATCTCCCGCCAGCCCCCTAGCGGCCTCAAGCCCCCACGGCCCGCCGGTCCGCTCGCAGCCTGCGGCAGCGGCTACAAGGGTTTGCTGCGTTCCGAGGGGCGGCGCACGCCGGCAACGATCTTGTCCACCGCCTTGGTCGCGGCCACCATGCCAAAGGTCGCGGTCACCATCATCACCGCGCCAAAACCGCCGGCGCAGTCGAGCTTGACCCCGTCGCCGACAAAGCTCTTCTGCAGGCAGATGCTGCCATCGGGTTTCGGATAACGCAGTTGCTCGGTGGAAAACACGCAGGGCACGCTGTAGTGCCGGGTCACGGTGCGCGAGAAACCATAGTCGCGGCGCAACGTGGAGCGCACTTTGGAGGCCAATGGATCGTTGAAGGTGCGGTTCAGGTCGCAGACCTGGATCAGCGTCGGGTCGATCTGCCCGCCGGCGCCGCCGGTGGTGATGATCTGGATCTTGCGCCGCTTGCACCAGGCGATCAGCGCCGCCTTGGCATTCACGCTATCGATGCAGTCGATCACGCAGTCGATGTTCGGGGTGATGTATTCGGCCATGGTCTCGCGGGTGACGAAATCCGCCACCGCATGCACGCGGCAGTCCGGATTGATGCCGCGCAGGCGCTCGGCCATGACCTCGACCTTGGGCTTGCCCACGGTGCTGTCCAGGGCATGCAGTTGCCGGTTGCTGTTGCTGACGCAGACATCGTCGAGGTCGAACAGCGAGATCTCGCCCACCCCGCAGCGGGCAATGGCTTCCGCCGCCCAGGAACCGACTCCGCCGACGCCAACGATCGCCACATGGGCCGCCCGCAGCCGCTCCAGGCCTTCAATGCCATACAAACGGGCGACGCCGGCAAACCGTGGATCTTCTGTACTCATGACCATCACCTAAAAAACCGGCGCGCATTATAGGGCCTCAAGGCGACAAGTTTTAACCTTGAAGCTACAAGTAAAGAACTTAAACCCGAATACAGTGCCCAAGGTCTGGCTTTCCTCTGTGCGCTGTACGCTCAGTTGAGGGCCGGTGTAGGATGCCCGCCGTTTGGCGCCTGCCAACCCTTCCCTCGTTCCACACCTTTTGGAACCCGAAATAGCTATGTCATCGCGTAAATTTGGACTCAATCTGGTGATAGTGCTGGCCATTGCCGCGCTGTTCACTGGTTTCTGGGCGCTGATCAATCGCCCGGTCTCGGCCCCCGACTGGCCGGAACAGATCTCCGGTTTTTCCTACTCGCCTTTCCAGCAGGGCCAGTTCCCGCAGAAGGAGCAGTACCCGTCCGACGATGAAATGCGTCGTGACCTGGAGATCATGAGCAAGCTGACCGACAACATCCGTACCTATTCGGTGGACGGCAGCCTGCAGGATATTCCCAAGCTGGCGGAAGAGTTCGGCCTGCGCGTGACCCTGGGGATCTGGATCAGCCCGGACCTGGAGCGCAACGAGCGGGAAATCATGCGCGCCATCGAACTGGCCAACAGCTCGCGTAGCGTGGTGCGGGTAGTGGTGGGCAACGAAGCGATCTTCCGCAAGGAAATCACCGCCGACCAGTTGTCGGTGATTCTCGACCGGGTCCGCGCTGCGGTGAAAGTCCCGGTCACCACCTCGGAACAGTGGCACGTCTGGGAGGAACACCCGGAGCTGGCCAAGCACGTCGACCTGATCGCCGCGCACATCCTGCCGTACTGGGAGTTCATCCCGGTGGACAAGGCCGAGCAGTTCGTCCTCGATCGCGCCCGCGACCTGAAGAAGATGTTCCCGAAAAAGCCGCTGCTGCTGTCCGAAGTGGGCTGGCCGAGCAACGGCCGCATGCGCGGTGGCGCCGACGCCAGTCCGGCGGACCAGGCGATCTACCTGCGCACCCTGGTCAACAAGCTCAACCGCCAGGGCTACAACTACTTCGTCATCGAAGCCTTCGACCAGCCGTGGAAGGCCAGCGACGAAGGTTCGGTGGGCGCCTACTGGGGCGTGTTTAACGCCGCGCGCCAGCAGAAATTCAACTTCGAAGGCCCGGTAGTGGCGATCCCGCAATGGCGGGTGCTGGCCATCGGCTCGGTGGTGCTGGCGCTGCTGTCGCTGACCCTGCTGATGATCGACGGCTCGGCCCTGCGCCAGCGTGGCCGCACCTTCCTGACCTTCATCGCCTTCCTCTGCGGTTCGGTGCTGGTGTGGATCGGCTACGACTACAGCCAGCAATACAGCACCTGGTTCAGCCTGACCGTGGGCTTTCTCCTCGCGCTCGGTGCGCTGGGGGTGTTCATCGTGCTGCTCACCGAGGCCCATGAGCTGGCCGAGGCGGTGTGGATCCACAAGCGGCGGCGCGAGTTCCTGCCGGTGGAAGGCGACTCCAGCTACCGGCCGAAAGTCTCGATCCACGTGCCGTGCTACAACGAGCCGCCGGAGATGGTCAAACAGACCCTCAATGCCCTGGCCAACCTCGATTACCCGGACTTCGAAGTCCTGATCATCGACAACAACACCAAGGATCCGGCGGTCTGGGAGCCGGTGCAGGCCTATTGCGAGACCCTGGGCCCGCGCTTCAAGTTCTTCCACGTCGCGCCATTGGCCGGTTTCAAGGGCGGTGCGCTGAACTACCTGCTGCCGCACACCGCCAAGGATGCCGAAGTGATTGCGGTGATTGACTCCGACTACTGCGTCGACCGCAACTGGCTCAAGCACATGGTGCCGCACTTCGCCGATCCGAAGATCGCCATCGTGCAGTCGCCCCAGGACTACCGTGACCAGAACGAAAGCACCTTCAAGAAGCTCTGCTACGCGGAGTACAAGGGCTTCTTCCATATCGGCATGGTCACCCGCAACGACCGTGACGCGATCATCCAGCACGGCACCATGACCATGACCCGGCGTTCGGTGCTGGAAGAACTCGGCTGGGCCGACTGGTGCATCTGCGAAGACGCCGAGCTGGGCCTGCGCGTGTTCGAGAAAGGCCTGTCGGCGGCCTACCATCACGAAAGCTACGGCAAGGGCCTGATGCCCGACACCTTCATCGACTTCAAGAAGCAGCGCTTCCGCTGGGCCTATGGCGCGATCCAGATCATCAAGCGCCACACCGCCAGCCTGCTGCGTGGCAAGGACACCGAGCTGACCCGTGGCCAGCGCTACCACTTCCTGGCGGGTTGGCTGCCGTGGGTGGCGGACGGCATGAACATTTTCTTCACCGTCGGCGCCCTGCTGTGGTCGGCGGCGATGATCATCGTGCCGCAACGGGTCGACCCGCCGCTGCTGATCTTCGCGATCCCGCCGCTGGCGCTGTTCGTGTTCAAGGTCGGCAAGATCATCTTCCTCTACCGCCGGGCCGTGGGGGTCAACCTCAAGGATGCGTTCTGCGCGGCCCTGGCCGGCCTGGCCTTGTCCCACACCATCGCCAAGGCGGTGCTGTACGGCTTCTTCACCAGCAGCATCCCGTTCTTCCGCACCCCGAAGAACGCCGACAACCACGGCTTCTGGGTAGCCATCTCGGAAGCCCGGGAAGAGTTGTTCATCATGCTGCTGTTGTGGGGCGCGGCGCTGGGGATCTTCCTGGTGCAGGGCCTGCCCAGCAACGACATGCGCTTCTGGGTGACCATGCTTCTGGTGCAGTCGCTGCCCTATGTGGCGGCACTGATCATGGCGCTCCTGTCGTCACTGCCAAAACCTGCGGAACACCCCGAGCCGGCTCCAGCCGCCTAAATCGATGCAAAGCACTAAACGGCGGCCTCAGGCCGCCGTTTTGCTTTAAGATATCCGCCATTTTGCGCGCCCCGCCCAACCCTGTAGGCGCTGGCTGACCAGCGAACCACGCGACGCGGTGTAACCAGTAAACCGCCATCGCCGGCCAGCCGGCTCCTACACAATGCCTTGCACCGGAGTTCCCCATGACGGCCCCTGCCGAGCTTTCGCCGACCCTGCAACTTGCCTGTGATCTGATCCGTCGCCCCTCGGTGACGCCGATCGACGCCGACTGCCAGAAGCTGATGATGCAGCGCCTGGGGGATGCCGGCTTCAAGCTGGAACCGATGCGCATCGAGGACGTGGACAACTTCTGGGCCACCCATGGCCAGCATGAAGGCCCGGTGCTGTGCTTCGCCGGCCACACTGACGTGGTGCCCACCGGCCCGGTCCAGGCCTGGCAGAACGATCCGTTCGAAGCCCTGATCGATGAACACGGCATGCTGTGCGGCCGTGGCGCGGCGGACATGAAAGGCAGCCTGGCCGCCATGCTGGTGGCCGCCGAGCGCTTTGTCGCCGACTACCCGGACCACAAGGGCTCGGTAGCCTTCCTGATCACCAGCGACGAAGAAGGCCCGGCGCACCACGGCACCAAGGCGGTGGTGGAACGCCTGGCGGCACGCAAGGAGCGCCTGGACTGGTGCATCGTCGGTGAACCTTCGAGCACCAGCCTGGTGGGCGATGTGGTCAAGAACGGCCGCCGCGGCTCCCTCGGCGCCAAGCTCACGGTGCGTGGAGTGCAAGGCCACGTGGCCTACCCGCACCTGGCCAAGAACCCGATCCACCTGGCGGCTCCGGCCTTGGCGGAACTGGCGGCCGAACACTGGGACGACGGCAATGCCTTCTTCCCGCCCACCAGCTTCCAGATTTCCAACCTCAATTCCGGGACCGGCGCCACCAATGTGATCCCGGGGGATCTGGTGGCGGTGTTCAACTTCCGCTTCTCCACCGAATCCACCGTTGAAGGCCTGCAACAACGGGTTGCAGCGATCCTCGACAAGCACGGCCTGGACTGGCACGTGGACTGGGCCCTGTCCGGCCTGCCGTTCCTCACCGAACCCGGCGCCCTGCTGGACGCGGTCTCGGCCAGCATCAAGCAAGTCACAGGTCGCGAGACCCAGGCGTCCACCAGCGGCGGCACGTCCGACGGGCGCTTCATCGCCACCCTGGGCACCCAGGTGGTGGAATTGGGCCCGGTCAACGCCACCATCCACCAGGTCAACGAGCGGATCCTGGCCAGCGACCTGGATGTGCTGACCGAGATCTACTATCAGACTCTCGTCAAGTTGCTTGCCTGATGCTTGCCTGTCCTCTTTGCAACGCACCGCTGAACGCCGTGGACAACGGCGTGGTCTGCCCGGCCGGGCATCGCTTCGACCGTGCCCGCCAGGGCTACCTGAACCTGCTGCCGGTGCAGCACAAGAACAGCCGTGACCCGGGCGACAACCAGGCCATGGTCGAGGCCCGCCGCGACTTTCTCAACGCCGGGCACTACGCCCCGGTGGCCCGGCGCCTGGCAGAGCTGGCGGCAGAACGCACGCCCCAGCGCTGGGTCGACATCGGCTGTGGCGAGGGTTACTACACCGCGCAGTTGGCCGACGCCCTGCCCGACGCCGACGGCTACGCCCTGGATATTTCCCGGGAGGCCGTGAAACGCGCCTGTCGTCGCGCGCCGCAACTGACTTGGATGGTCGCCAGCATGGCGCGCATCCCGTTGGCCGATGCCAGCTGCCAGTTTCTCGCCAGCGTCTTCAGCCCCCTCGACTGGCAAGAGGCCAAGCGCCTGTTGAGCCCGGGTGGCGGCCTGATGAAAGTCGGCCCTACCAGCGGCCACCTGATGGAGCTGCGCGAACGCCTGTACGACGAAGTGCGTGAATACACCGACGACAAGCACCTGGCCCTGGTGCCGGAGGGCATGGCCCTGGCCCACAGCGAAACCCTGGAGTTCAGGCTGCGCCTGGAACGCCCGGAAGATCGCGCCAACCTGTTGGCCATGACGCCCCACGGCTGGCGCGCCAGCGCCGAACGCCGGGCCGCAGTGATCGAGCAGGCCGAGCCTTTCGAGGTCAGCGTGTCGATGCGCTACGATTACTTCGTGCTGCAATAACCCCCTACTTAACCCAACGACCGCGGGCATGGGCCCGGGGTCGAAGAAATCCGCGAATGGATTTTTCAGACCGGCAATGAGGACATCCATGCGCCAGCCCGATATCGAGATTTACCTGAAAGACGCCGACGTCGACTACAAGGCCATCGCCACCTGGCTCGGCGCCGTGCTCGGCCCGTGCAGCGACTGGGTGCAAAAGGGCCAGACCTACAAATGCACCGCAGGCTCAGTACCCGTGACCTGGCTGCCCAAGGCCGTGGGCAAGTGGAACAGCCTGTACCTGGAAAGCGACCAGACTCCGTGGGATGACGACATTGCTTGTGCCCGCGCCGCCTTTGCCGCGCTGAATGTGGAAGTGCGCTGCGCACCGGGCAGTTGGGTCGAGGAAGAAGGTGAAGAGACCGCCGATCGCTGGATTCGCATCAGCACCGACGGCGAAGAAGAGATTACCTGGCGCACTGCCTGAACAGCGCAATCCGGTAGGAGCCGGCTTGCCGGCGAAAAGGCTCCTGAGCCTTGCATCGTCAGCGCCTCCTTCGCTGGCAAGCCAGCTCCTGCTGGGTTGGTTACAGGCCGACGACGTCTTCGGCTTGCAGACCTTTCTGGCCTTCGACCACGGCATATTCCACCTGCTGGCCTTCGGTCAGCGAACGGTGGCCTTCGCCACGGATCGCTCGGTAATGGACAAACACGTCCGCCCCACCTTCACGCTGGATAAAGCCGTAGCCCTTGGCGTCGTTGAACCACTTCACGTTGCCGGTCTCACGAGTAGTCATGAATCCACACCTCATTTTTTTATTATTGGCTGGGCGCACTGCCACCCTGCCTTGAGAACTTTCCCTCGAGCTGCCTCTCTATGACTGGAGGCAATACGACCGCGGGAGAGTCGGCCGAGTATATGACAGGCGTAAAAACTCTCAACTCAATCTTGTTTGGGTGCTTTTTTGCCGATTTTCGGCGAATCCGGCACACTACCGGCCCCGAGCAGGTGCTCGGTTTTGATTTCTTATTCACTCACGCAGAAGCCGTATGACCCGCTCCCCGATCCGTCGTCTTGTGTTTGGCACCTTGCGCCGCCTGCTGTACCTCTGGGTGCGCTCGGAAACCATCAACCAGTCGTCCTTCACCCTCGACCTCGACCGCAGCCGGCCGGTGTTCTACGTCCTGCAAAACCCATCCCTGACTGACCTCGCCGTGGTCGATACCGAATGCACCAAGGCCGGCTTGCCACGCCCGGTACTGCCGGTGTCGGTGGGCAACCTGCTGGAGCCCGCGGCCTTCTTCTACCTGACCCCGGAACCCGACTGGCTCGGTCGCCAGGACAAACGCGGCGCACCGCCAACCCTGACCCGACTGGTCAGCGCCCTGACCCAGAACGCTGCCGAAGATGCGCAGATCATTCCGGTCAGCGTGTTCTGGGGCCAGTCCCCGGACAGCGAGTCCAGCCCCTGGAAGCTGCTGTTCGCCGACAGTTGGGCGGTCACCGGACGCCTGCGCCGGCTGCTGAGCATCATGATCCTGGGGCGCAAGACCCGGGTGCAGTTCTCCGCGCCGATCAACCTGCGGGAACTGATCGAGCACAACAAGGGTCACGAGCGCACCGTGCGCATGGCCCAGCGCATCCTGCGGGTGCACTTTCGCAACCTCAAGGCCGCGGTCATCGGCCCGGACATTTCCCACCGGCGCAACCTGGTCAAGGGCCTGCTCAACCAGCCCCTGGTGAAACAGGCGATCCTCGACGAGGCCGAGCGCGAGAAGATCTCCCCGGAAAAGGCCAAGGCCCAGGCCCTGCGCTACGGCAATGAGATCGCCTCGGACTACACCTACACTGCAATTCGCTTCCTGGAAGTGGTGCTGAGCTGGTTCTGGAACAAGATCTACGACGGGATCAAGGTCAACCACCTCGAAGGCGTACAGAAAATCGCCCAGGGTCACGAAGTGATCTACGTGCCCTGCCACCGCAGCCATATCGACTACCTGCTGCTGTCCTACCTGCTGTTTCGCAACGGCCTGACGCCGCCGCACATCGCCGCCGGGATCAACCTCAACATGCCGGTGATCGGCAGCCTGCTGCGCCGCGGCGGGGCCTTCTTCATGCGCCGCACCTTCAAGGGCAACCCGCTGTATACCTCGGTGTTCAACGAGTACCTGCACACCCTGTTCACCAAGGGTTTCCCGGTGGAGTACTTCGTCGAAGGCGGGCGCTCGCGCACCGGGCGCATGCTGCAGCCCAAGACCGGGATGCTGGCCATCACCCTGCGCAGCTTCCTGCGTTCCTCACGCATGCCCATCGTCTTCGTGCCGGTGTACATCGGCTACGAGCGGGTCCTGGAAGGCCGCACCTACCTGGGCGAACTGCGCGGCGCGAGCAAGAAGAAGGAGTCGATCTTCGACATCTTCAAAGTCATCGGCGCCCTCAAACAGCGCTTTGGCCAGGTGGCGGTGAACTTCGGCGAACCGATCAAACTGGCGGAATTCCTCGACCAGGAACAACCGGACTGGCGCACCCAGGAGCTGGGCCCGCAATACCGCCCGGCCTGGCTCAACGAAACCACCAACCGCCTGGGCGAGCGAGTGGCCCAGCACCTCAATGAAGCCGCGGCGATCAACCCGGTGAACCTGGTGGCCCTGGCCCTGCTGTCCACCAGCCGCCTGGCCCTGGACGACCGAGCCATGGCCCGAGTCCTGGACCTGTACCTGGCGCTGTTGCGCCGCGTGCCCTACTCGCCCCACACCACCTTGCCGGAAGGCGACGGCCAGGCGCTGATCCAGCACGTCAAGGACATGAACCTGCTGGCCGAGCAGAACGACGCCCTGGGCAAGATCCTCTACCTGGACGAGCAGAACGCCGTCCTCATGACCTACTACCGCAACAACGTGCTGCACATCTTCGCCCTGCCGGCACTGCTGGCGAGCTTCTTCCAGAGTTCGTCGCGCATGAGCCGCGAACAGATCCTGCGCTACACCCGCGCGCTGTATCCCTACCTGCAGTCGGAGCTGTTCATTCGCTGGTCCCTGGAAGAACTGGACGGCGTGGTGGATCAATGGCTGGAGGCCTTCGTCGAACAGGGCCTGCTGCGCTTCGAGAAAGACCTGTACCTGCGCCCGGCGCCCAGCTCGCGGCATTTTGTCCTGCTGACCCTGCTGTCCAAGAGCATCGCCCAGACCCTGCAGCGCTTCTACATGGCCATTTCCCTGTTGCTCAACAGCGGCCAGAACAGTATCAGCGCCGAAGAACTGGAAGACCTGTGCACGGTCATGGCCCAGCGCCTGTCGATCCTGCATGGCCTCAATGCCCCGGAGTTCTTCGACAAGAGCCTGTTCCGCCACTTCATCCAGACCCTGCTGGATCAAGGCGTGCTGCGCCGCGACGAAGCCGGCAAGCTGAGCTACCACCCACTGCTGGGGGAACTGGCCGAGGGCGCAGCCAAACGGGTGCTGCCGGCGGAGATTCGCCTGTCGATCCGCCAGGTCGCCCTGCACCGCAGCGAAGATGCCGCCGACCAGCTCGCGGCACCGGCGCAAAGCGACTAGATTCTTATCGGCGCCGCAGAACCTGCGGCGCCCTCGATACGGAGATCCGTCATGAAAAAACTCACCCTGCTGGCAGCCACTGCGCTGCTTGGAGCCTGCCAGGCCATGCAACCCGCAGCCAAGGCCAGCCTCGACGGCGAAGTCTTCTATCTGCAACGCATCGCCCTGCCGCCTGCCGCCACCTTGAGCGTGAGCCTGCAGGACGTCTCCCTGGCGGACGCTCCGGCGGTGGTCCTGGCCGAGCAGAGTGGCCCGGTCAAAGGCCAGGTGCCGCTGCCCTTCCACCTCAGCTACGACCCGGCCCAGGTCAAGCCCGGCCACCGCTACGCGGTCAGTGCGCGGATCGAACTGGACGGCAAGCTGATGTTCATCACCACCGAACACAACGGGGTCAACCTCGACGGCAAAGATCCCCAGCCGTTGAAACTCCGTGTCGACGCTGTACGTTAATTTTCATTGCCCAAGGAAGCCGCCATGCTCCGTACCTCGCTCCGTTTCACCAGCCTGTGCGCTGGCCTGCTGATCTCCGCCAGTGCCCTGGCCCTGTCCCTGAGCGACCTGTCCCAGGGTGACGCCAGCGGTGGTCTCAAGGACGCCCTGACCCAAGGCGCACAGATCGCCGTCAAACAGCTGGGAACACCCGGCGGGTTCAGCAACAACCCTGATGTGCGTATCGAACTGCCGGGCAACCTCGGCAAAGTCGCGAAGAAAATGAAACAGTTCGGCATGGGTGATCAGGTCGATCAGCTGGAAACCAGCATGAACAAGGCCGCTGAGGCCGCCGTGCCGCAAGCGCAGGCACTGCTGGTGGACGCGGTGAAGAAGATGACCGTGGCCGACGCCAAGGGCATTCTCGCCGGTGGCAAGGACTCCGCCACCCAGTATCTGGACAAGAGCAGCCGCGAACAGATCCGCGCCAAGTTCCTGCCTATCGTCAAGCAAGCCACCGATCAGGTCGGCCTGGCCAAACAGTACAACTCCTTCGCCGGCCAGGCCGCGACCCTGGGTGTGCTGGATGCCAAGAGCGCCAACATCGAAAGCTACGTGACCGAGCAAGCCCTCAATGGCCTGTTCGAAATGATCGGCAAGCAGGAAGAAACCATTCGCCAGAACCCGGCCGCTGCGGCCACCAGCCTGGCCAAGAAGGTCTTCGGCACCCTCTGATCCGCCCTACGGCCTTGCCCACTGTTTAGCGGGCAAGGCCGCGAATGTCGGCGAAAGTACAGCAGGTTGCCCTGACGGTGCAGGTCCCATTGACTCTTGGGCAAGCCCCGCAGCTCCTACTGAAGGCAGACTCCCTGGCTAGGGGGCAGCCCCCGGATGAAATGCCAGAGCTGGCGGTCCGGCCATGGCGCCCCCTGCGGCCTGCTGTCCATTGACGACCTTGCGCTCCAGGCCTGCTCCCCCTAAGTCCCAGGCAACAGATGTTCGAAGAGCACGCTACCCAATTGCTGGAAAACCTGCACTGCGGAAAAACCAGGCCGGGTAATCTCTACCCGGCCCAGGTTGATGCCTTGCGAGTTGCCCGGATCAGTCCTTCCTGACCCGGAACCAGGCCGCATACAGCGCTGGCAGAAACAGCAGGGTCAAGACCGTGGCAATAATCAGGCCGCCCATGATGGCCACCGCCATCGGCCCGAAGAACACACTGCGCGACAGCGGAATCATCGCCAGTACCGCTGCCAGGGCAGTCAGCACGATGGGACGGAAACGCCGCACAGTGGCTTCGATGATCGCATCCCAGGGACGCAGGCCAGCCTTGATGTCCTGTTCGATCTGGTCCACCAGGATCACCGAGTTGCGCATGATCATCCCGGACAGGGCAATGGTGCCGAGCATGGCCACAAAGCCGAAGGGCTGGCGGAACACCAGTAGGAACAGGGTGACCCCGATCAGCCCCAGGGGCGCGGTGAGGAACACCATGGCGGTGCGCGAAAAACTGCGCAGCTGAATCATCAGCAAGGTCAGCACTACCACGATGAACAGCGGCACGCCGGCCTTCACCGAGTTCTGGCCACGGGCCGAATCCTCGACAGTGCCGCCCACCTCCAGCAAGAAGCCGTCCGGCAGTTCGGCACGGATCGGCTCCAGGGTCGGCAGAATCTGCTGCACCAACGTCGCCGGTTGTTCCTTGCCGTAGATATCGGCACGCACAGTGACGTTGGGCAGGCGATTGCGGTGCCAGATCACCCCTTCCTCGAAGCCGTACTCCAGGGTCGCGACCTGGGACAGCGACACGCTCTGGCCGTTGTCGGTGGGCACTGCCAGGCTTGGCAGCAAGGCCAGCTCAGTGCGCTCCTGCTGGGTTCCGCGCAGGAGAATCTCGATCAGTTCGTTGTCCTCACGGTACTGGCTGACGGTGGAACCGATCAGCGAGCTCTGCAGGAACTTCGACAGGTTGGCGGTGCTGACACCCAGCGCCCGAGCCCGGTCCTGATCGATATTCAGGTAGACCACCTTGCTCGGCTCCTCCCAGTCCAGGTGAACGTTGACCACATGGGGGTTCTCCCGCACCTTGGCCGCCACCTTGCGCGCCAGGGCGCGAACCTCCTCGATGTGCTCGCCTGTGACCCGGAACTGCACCGGGTAACCCACTGGCGGACCGTTCTCCAGGCGCGTGACCCGAGAGCGCAAGGCCGGGAACTGTTCATTGAGGGTCGCGATCAGCCAACTGCGCAGGCTCTCCCGCTCCTCGATGGTCTTGGCCAGCACCACGAACTGGGCAAAGCTGGTGGCCGGCAGTTGCTGGTCCAGCGGCAGATAGAAACGCGGCGAACCGGTCCCCACGTAAGCCACGTAGTTGTCGATGCCTGGGTGGTCCTTGAGCATCGCCTCCAGGCGCTTGACCTCATCGGCGGTGTTGCTCAGGGAAGCACCTTCGGCCAGTTTCAGGTCGACCATCAATTCCAGGCGGCCCGAGGCCGGGAAGAACTGCTGCGGGACAAAACGGAACAGCATCACCGAACCGACGAACGCCAGGATGGTCAGGACGATCACGGTCTTGCGCCGCTCCACGCACCAGCCCACCACCCGGCGCACGCGCTGGTAGAAAGGCGTGCCGTGGGGATTGGACTCGGCGCCGTGCTTGGCGGCGTGGATCTTGGCCAGGTCCGGCAGGAGCTTTTCCCCCAGGTAGGGAACGAAGACCACGGCGGCAATCCACGACGCCACCAGGGCAATGGTCACCACCTGGAAGATCGAGCGGGTGTACTCGCCGGTGCCGGACTGGGCCGTGGCAATCGGCAAAAAGCCCGCTGCGGTAATCAGGGTGCCGGTGAGCATGGGAAAGGCGGTACTGGTCCAGGCAAAGCTGGCGGCCTTGATCCGGTCGAACCCCTGCTCCATCTTGATCGCCATCATCTCCACCGCAATGATCGCGTCATCCACCAACAGCCCCAACGCCAGCACCAGCGCGCCCAGGGAAATCTTGTGCAGGCCTATCCCCAGGTAGTACATGGTGGCGAACGTGATCGCCAGCACCAAGGGAATCGCCAGGGCCACCACCATGCCGGTGCGCACACCCAGGGAGAAGAAACTCACCAGCAGGACAATGATCAGGGCCTCGGCCAGCACCCGGACAAACTCGCCGACCCCGGTTTTCACCGCCGCCGGCTGATCGGACACCTTGCGCAACTCCATCCCCGCCGGCAGGCTTTTCTGCAGGCGGGAGAACTCGCCTTCCAGGGCCTTGCCCAACACCAGGATGTCGCCGCCGTCCTTCATCGCCACGGCCAGGCCGATGGCGTCTTCCCCCATGAAACGCATGCGCGGTGCCGGTGGATCATTGAAGCCGCGACGCACATCCGCCACATCACCGATGCGGAAGGTGCGATCGGCGACCCGGATCGGGAAATTGCGGATCTGCTCCACCGTCTGGAAGTTGCCGGATACCCGCAATTGCACCCGCTCGCTGGGGGTCTCGAAGAACCCCGCAGTGGACACCGCGTTCTGCTCCTCCAGCGCCTTTTGCACCGCTGCCAGGGGCAGGCCCAGGGTTGCCAGCTTGACGTTGGATAGCTCGATCCAGATCTTTTCGTCCTGCAGGCCCAGCAGATCGACCTTGCCCACGTCCTTGACCCGCTGCAGCTGGATCTGGATACGGTCGGCATAGTCCTTGAGCACGGCGTAGTCGAAGCCCTGCCCTGTCAGCGCATAGATATTGCCGAAGGTCGTACCGAATTCATCGTTGAAGAAGGGTCCCTGGATGCCCGGCGGCAGGGACTGGCGAATGTCACTGATCTTCTTGCGAACCTGATACCAGAGTTCGGGAATCTCGTTGGAGTGCATCGAATCCCGGGCAATGAAGGTCACCTGGGATTCCCCGGGGCGGGAGAAGGAAACGATGCGATCGTACTCGCCGGTTTCCATGAGTTTCTTTTCAATGCGCTCGGTGACCTGGCGCGACACTTCCTGGGCCGTGGCCCCCGGCCAGTTGGTGCGGATCACCATGGCCTTGAAGGTGAAAGGCGGGTCTTCGCTCTGGCCCAACTTGGTGTAGGACAGCGCACCGACAATGGCCAGCAACAACATCAGGAACAGGACGATCTGGCGATTGCGCAACGCCCATGCAGAAAGGTTGAAACCCATCGGGGACTACTCCTTGACCGCCAGATTGACCACACGGTTGGAGCGATCCACCGGGCGCACCTGCAAACCCTCATGGAGCACATGCACCCCGGCTGCCACCACCCAATCGCTGGCGCTCAAACCTTCGAGCACCGGCACTGTCTTCTCACCGAAGGCACCGACCCGTACCGGCGTCTTGTGCAAGGTGTTGTTGGCATCGACTCGCCAAACGTAGGTCGCGCCCCCTTCGGCAGTCAGCGCCGACAACGGCACCGACAGCGACAGCGCATCAGCGCTCTGGATGAACACCCTGGCGCTCTGGCCCAACTCCGCCGGAACCTCGCCGGCACTGAAGGCAATGCGTGCGGCAAAGGTCCGGGACTTGGGATCAGCAGCCGGGGACAGCTCGCGGATGCGCCCGTCGAAACGTTGGCCCGGCTGGGTCCAGAGTTCCACCGAGACTGGCTGGCCGACCTTGAA
The DNA here is from genome assembly GCF_003363755.1 of Pseudomonas protegens. Classification (GTDB taxonomy): domain Bacteria; phylum Pseudomonadota; class Gammaproteobacteria; order Pseudomonadales; family Pseudomonadaceae; genus Aquipseudomonas; species Aquipseudomonas danubii. Next base: position 4,813,691 of record NZ_CP031396.1, on the reverse strand, counting down.
GCGACCGTAGTTCTGCTCGGGGAAGCTGATCAGCACCTCACGCTCACCGTCAGTGGCCAGGGTAAAGACCGTCTGCCCGGCCGCCACCACTTGCCCCACTTCCACTGCGCGCTTGGCTACCACGCCATCCTGCGGGGCACGCAGCACGGCATAACCGGCCTGGTTGTTGGCCACGTCGAACTCGGCCTTGATCTGCTTCAGGCGTGCTTCACCAGCACGGTAGAGGTTTTCGGCGTTGTCGTATTGGGAATGGCTGACCATCTGCCGCTCCAGCAGGGTCTTGTAGCGATCACGCTCGGCGCGCACCAGATTGAGGTTGGCAGTGGCCGCCGTGACCTGGGCCCGAGTGGCCTCCAGTTGCAGGCGAACATCCTGGGGATCGAGTTCGGCCAGGGGCTGATTGGCCTTGACCCGCTCGCCCTCTTCCACCAGTCGTCGACTGACCTTGCCACCGATACGAAACGCCAGGTCGGGTTCGTAGCGGGCTCGCACCTCGCCCGGATAACTGTCCGAAACCCGCGCCGAAGGCTCTGGCTGGACCACCATGGCCGGTCGGACGCCAATTTGAACGGGCTCTTCGTGCCCACAAGCAGACAGAAAAAAAGCCAGGCTGACTGGCAAGGCATAGCGGAACATGGCGGCGACCTTTCGCTAATGGTGCTTGGAATAATTATACTGGCCGGTATGTTATTAATAGCAAACTCACCAGTCCAGTATTAACAGCGAAAAAATGTCCGACAATCACTCCGCAAACGTTGGGCCAGGCAGGCCCAAGGATCTGGCCAAGCGCCAGGCCATTCTCGAAGCAGCGAAAAACCTGTTTCTGAGCAATGGCTACGCCAGTACCAGCATGGATGCGGTCGCCGCCGAAGCCGGCGTTTCAAAACTCACGGTCTATAGCCATTTCAACGACAAAGAGACCCTGTTCACCGCCGCCGTGGTGGCCAAGTGCGAAGAGCAGCTGCCCACGCTGATCTACGAACTGACGCCCGACACACCGGTGCGAGGCGTCCTGTTGAACATCGCACGAGGCTTTCATCAGCTGATCAACAGCGACGAGTCGGTGAACCTGCATCGCTTGATCATGGCCCTGGGCAATCAGGATCCCAAGCTCTCGCAAATGTTCATTGAGGCCGGCCCCGAACGCGTACTGCAGGGTATGGAACGGCTGCTGGGGCGAATCAATCAGTTGGGCACCTTGCACATCGACAAGCCGCGCAATGCCGCCGAGCATTTCTTCTGCATGCTCAAGGGCGGGGCGAACTTCCGCCTGCTCTATGGTTGCGGCGAGCCCTTGAGAGGCCCCGCTGCGGAAGAGCACGTGCAAGAAGTGGTGGATCTGTTCATGCGCGCCTACCGGCCATAGAAACCGGCATGTGCGGGAGCAGGCTGGTGTAGGAGCTGGCTTGCCAGCGAAGAGGCTTGAGATCGCCTTCGCCGGCAAGCCGGCTCCTCCAACCAGGAGCCCGCCCCTGAAACCGCTTTTGCCAGCAAGCCGGCGCCTACATCGGGTTCAGGCCTTGAGGGCCTTCTTCGGGTAGATATCGTAGCGACTGGATTTGCCTTCCAGTCCATGGCTTGGCTTCGGCCCTTCAATGCACGGTGCCTTGCGCGGGCGCTTGACCACCACTCGATGGCTGGCCAGGGCCAGGGCTGCGGCCAGCAGTGCCGGAGCGTCATTGTCGTCCCCCACCAACGGCCGGAACAGACGCATTTCCTTTTTCACCAAGGCGCTTTTCTCCCGATGGGGAAACATCGGATCGAGGTAGATCACCTGAGGCGGCTCGCCCTCCCAGTTGCGCATCAGCTCGATAGAGTTGCCCTTGAGCAAGCGCATGCGGGCAACGATAGGCGCCACCTCGGCGTCCAGCGCCCCCCGGGCCAACCCGTCCTCCAGCAGCGCACCAATCAATGGCTGGCGCTCGATCAGACTCATCTCACAGCCGAGGGTAGCCAGGACAAACCCGTCCTTGCCCAAGCCTGCCGTGGCATCCAGCACCCGTGGCCGCACGCCCTGAGCAACGCCCACCGCCTTGGCAATCATCTGCCCGCTGCCACCACCGTACAGCCGCCGGTGGGCCGCTCCGCCTTCAACAAAGTCCACCCGCACCGGTCCTGGTGCATCGGCGCCCAGTTGCTGCAATTGCAGCCCCTGCTCACCCACCTGCAGGGCAAACTCGGCCTCGTCGATCTGCAACGGCAGTCCCAGGCGTTGTGCCCATTGCTGAGCCTGCGGCGCGAATCCAGCGTCCAGGGCCTCGACTTTGATGCGGCAGGCCGCGGGTTGCTCATTCATCTGAAAACACACTCAAAAAATTAATGATCGGCAAAAACTGCCGATAACAGAACTATCGGCCATTTTGCCAGAGCTCAGCGTCGACCGAGAGCAATGTCAGACATTCAACGCACATCGATAGGTTATATCTCTCGCCACGGCGACTATGGCCTACGCAACTCCCAGGCACTGAGCGGCGTCAGCCATCTGTGGCAGGACTTCTTTGCCCAGGCCCTGGCCGAGCAACAGGGAGAAGGCACGAGCGTTGACGGGCTGCCCGCCGTGGCCATCGATGGTCCCGTGGAACCGGTTGGCGGCACCGATGTACTGACGCAGATCGTCAACCAGCGCCATTGCGATATTCAGGACACCGAGATTCGTCCCCCTGAACCGCTGTTCCTGCCGATCGCCGAATTCGAAATGGAACTGCTGGACAAGCCGGCTCCGCCCTTCCCGCCGGAAGAAATCGTTGCCCAGCAACGTCAGCAGGACTTTGAGAGTGGCTGGGTCCGCCCGATCGTGCTCAATGCCGGTCTGCCGCTGCCGGCCCCCGGCCCGGCGCCGGAACCACGTCCGCTGCACCTGCCCATCGCCGAATTCGAACTGGACCTGCTGGATAAACCGGCCGAACCGTTCCCGCCGCAGGAGCTTATCGAGCAACAGCGGCAGATGGACTTCGACATCGGCTGGGCACGTCCACTGATTCTGCAGAACCTGCGCATCGCCGCCTGAGCCGGCTCCTCAGCGACATATCCACCAAGGCCCTACATCCAGATGAAAATGGTTGCGATGGGCGCTGTTATAATCCGGCCCCAGCACCACATTGAATGCATCGCAGGCACCGTCCCGGGCCAGCCGCAAAAAACGTCCCGCATCGCTGTCCTTCGGCCAATCCTTGAGCACACTGATGCTGCGCCCGTCCGCCAGTCGAAAACCGGCAATGTCCAGGGCGTTGGCACTGGCGTGCTGACTGCGAGCACCATTCTCACGACTGTACATGTTGCGGCAGGCAAAACTGCCCAGATGATCGACCCGCGCCACGCGCTGCCCATACACCGCCTGTGCCGCGGGCTGCAGCCCGTGGCGCTCATAAAGGGCAAAGGCCACCGCCAGTGGGCAACTGGCAAGGAAGCTGCTGCTCAAGGCGACATCACCACCTTGCACGCGCAAGGTATTGCTCAATGGGCAGGCCACATCACCACGACTGTCGGGCTGGCGACTGGTGCGCAGGCCAGAGCGGCCAAGCACCTCGTCGCACAGCTGCGGATCGTCCCGCAGCCGCGCCAGCTTGAAGCGGGTCAACAGATTCGGCTTGGCCCTTACATCCAGCGGCGCCCAAGGGTTCCAGGCATCCGCCAGCGGCACCCAGCCCAGGCGTATACCGATCAACAACAAGGCGCCCAGCAACAACAGGACGCCCAGAATTCTCACCACCCGCACAGAATGTCCCGCTTTATGGCTGTCTGAACAATTGATTGATCTGCCGAAACGGCATCGCACGATCGGCAAAATCAAAGCGACCATGCTCGCGGATATCCTCCGCAGCCCGGTAGAAAGCACCGTAGGCGGCCCGGGCCAGGGCCGAACCGACACTGATGCGCTTGACCCCCAGCTCCGCCAGTTGCGCCACGCTCAGGTTGAGGCCACCAGACATCAGCACGTTCACCGGCTTGGGCGCCACAGCCCGTACCACCTGCACAATCTCCTCGGCGCTGCGCAGGGCCGGAGCATAGAGTACATCGGCACCGGCTTCGGCAAAGGCCTGCAAGCGGCGAATGGTGTCCGGCAGATCATCACGACCGTGGAGCAGATTCTCCGCCCGGGCAGTCAGGATGAAGGGGAATGGCAAGCTGCGCACGGCGGCAGCACAAGCCTCGATACGCTCCACCGCCAGGTTGAAGTCATAGATAGGGTCGTCGGCGCGACCGCTGGCGTCCTCGATCGAGCCTCCAACCACCCCACTGGCTGCCGCCAACAACAGGGCTTGGGCGCAACCTTCAGGACTGTCGGAAAAACCGTTTTCCAAGTCCACCGCCACCGGCAGGCTGCTGGCACCGACTATGACCCGCACATTGTCCAGGGTGTCTTCCAGGCTGACGGCGCCCTCGGCATCCGGACGCCCCAGGGAGAAGGCATAACCGGCGCTGGTGGTGGCCAGGGCCTCGAACCCGAGACCGGCCAGCATCTTCGCGGAACCGGCATCCCAGGGGTTGGGTATGACAAAGGCGCCGGCACGTTCATGCAGGGCCTTGAAGGCATTGGCTCGAAGGGTTTGCGCGTCCATTTGCTCGCTCCAGAAGAAGGCAATGAAGACGCCTCAGAGCAAGCCGAGCTGCTCCGCGGCGGGCTCTCTGTATAACTCAGGCAACGCGGGCAAGCCAGGCAAACGTTGCATCAGCTGGCCATGAAAACGGCGAGCCAGTTCAGCGGCCAGTCGGTTGTCCGAGGTATGCAGGAAGACATAAGGGGTACGCCCCTCTTCGATCCAGCCGGCGACCTTGTCGATCCAGGGCACGAGAAATGGATCGTTGGCCTCAAGCTCCGGATGACCGATGAAGCGCACTTGCGGAAACTGGGTGAACGCCGCAGGTCGCGGCGGCACCTTGGGCTTTTTCGACTGGGCGTGCAGCACCGCGGGAGCAGTGGACGTGCAACTGAACAAGGCCCGTGGATCAAGGCAGATACGCTCGACGCCACGCTCACGCAACAGTCGGTTGAGCATGCGCTCCGCATCGCCTTTGGCAAAGAACTCCGGATGCCGGACCTCCACCGCCAGCGGCCGCTCCAGGCCCTCGATAAAGCCCGCCAATTCCACCAGACGCTGCGGGGCGAAGCTGGCCGGCAATTGCAGCCACAGGGGCGACACACGTTCCCCCAGGGGGCTGAGCAACTGGATAAAGGTCTGGGCAGCGCTCAGTTGTTCGCGCAGGTCACCACCGTGGCTGATGTCACCGGGAAACTTGGCGGTGAAACGAAAGTGCTCGGGCATGATCTGGGCCCAGCGCTGCACAGTGCCGGGCGCGGGCCGTGCATAGAAGGTGGTGTTGCCTTCAACGGCATTGAAGACCTGGGAGTACAGGCCAAGGAAATCAGTGGGTCGCGCATCCTCCGGGTACAGGTACTCACGCCAGGCGTTTTCGCTCCAGGAAGGACAACCCAGGAAATAAGGCAGCATCAGATGTACAGGTCGAGCCCCACCACTTCCAGATCCCAATCGACAAACCCGGCGGTGGTCAGGTAGCTGGCCAGGGCATTGGCCACGCTCTTTTTCATCGCGCGCTGAAAGATCATGTCCTGAGGACGGGCGGGGAGATTACCGGTGCGGGGGGCAGATGCCTGGGAACGGCTTTGAGTCGAAGGTTCGGACTGGACTTCAATGGCGTCGTCATCGTCCAGAGACTCGTCTACCAGCGCCAGGCCTTTACGAGGCTTGCGCTTGATGGGGTAGGACTGAGAGGAGATGCCGTCTATGCGCATACTGAAAAGCCCGGGGTCAATGATGGCAATTTAGCGGCACCGCTTCGACTTAGCAAATGCCCAAGTGATAACTAGAACACAGAAAAGCCAAAAGGTTTAAACCCGAGCAGAATCGACTCCGAAAACCAGACGATTGGCCGGTTTACACCGAAAAAATCTGAACCCCCGCAAACACTTGGACAACCCTCAACGGGCTTTGGGCGTGGCCACCTTGTCGCGCAGATAGACCGGTTGTGCGTCGTCGGCAACTATCGCTTCGCCCCGCTCCCAGGCAAATTTCGCCAGGGTCAGCAGGTCTTCGGCGTGGGGCAGCATGCCCGCGTCCTGACCACTGAGAGGGACCGCGATGCGCTCGCCATAACCCCAGCCGGTGCCCGCGCCGAACCAGTCGCCGCTGGCCCCTTCCGGCAAGGCCGCGACTTCCGGCGGCAGCACCGCTTCGGCGCCCACCAGACGCATCTCGCCAGCCGTTTCCCGGTAGCAGCCCCAATAGACTTCATCCATGCGCGCATCGATGGCCGAGGCCACCTGGGTCGCACCGTGCTCACGCAAGGCGCGCTGGGCCAGCACCGCCAGGTTGGACACCGGCAGCACCGGACGCTCCAGGGCGAAGGCCAGCCCCTGCACCACGCCAATGGCGATCCGCACGCCGGTGAAAGCGCCGGGGCCACGGCCAAAGGCAATCGCATCCACCGCCTGCAAGGTAGTGCCGGCATTGGCCAGCAGCTCCTGGATCATCGGCAACAGCTTCTGCGCATGCAGGCGGGGAATCACCTCGTAATGGCTCGTAACCTTGCCGTCATGCAGCAAAGCAACGGAGCAAGCTTCAGTCGCGGTGTCCAGGGCCAGCAAGGTGCTCATCGGGGGTTCCATTGGCATTGAAAAAAGTGACGCATTATAAACAGCAACGGCCCGCAAGCGGGCCGTTGAACGATCAAACGATCAGGCAACTCAGCTCAGGGCTTCGAGCACCTTGGCGGTGATCACTTCCACCGAACCCACGCCAGGGATATGGCTGTACTTCGGTTTGCCTTGAGCCGCGGCCAGTTGCTGGTAGAACTCCACCAGCGGCTTGGTCTGGGAGTGATAGACCGACAGGCGATGACGCACGGTTTCTTCGGTGTCGTCCTTGCGCTGCACCAGGTCTTCACCGGTGATGTCGTCCTTGCCGGCAATCTTCGGCGGGTTGTAAACGGTGTGGTAGACCCGGCCCGAAGCTTCGTGCACCCGGCGGCCGGCAATACGCTGGACGATCTCTTCGTCGTCAACAGCGATTTCTACTACGTTGTCCAGCTCAACACCGGCTTTGACCAACGCTTCGGCCTGAGGAATGGTGCGCGGGAAGCCGTCGAACAGGAAGCCATTAACGCAGTCGGCCTGGCTGATGCGTTCCTTGACCAGGTTGATGATCAGGTCATCGGACACCAGGCCACCGCTGTCCATCACGCTCTTGGCCTTCAGGCCCAGCTCAGTGCCGGCCTTGACCGCAGCACGCAGCATGTCGCCGGTGGAGATCTGTGGAATGCCGAACTTTTCGGTGATGAACTTTGCCTGAGTACCTTTACCGGCCCCGGGAGCTCCCAGCAGAATTACGCGCATCGATGTGCTCCTCAATTTTTTATTTAGAAACGCTCGGATTCGCCTCGTGGGGCCAATCTCAAAAATAGGATAGTGGCCGCCCAAACGGCCAAAGGCTGATCAAGATACACAGCCGACACAGCGCACACAAGCAGTCGAAAGTCGGAGGAACCCGGCCCTTTTGTGCCCCATCGGCACGGTAGAACAAGTCGCAACCCCATAACAAAGTGTCGCCAGATGAATCTGAGCGACACCTTGGGATTGTCCCGATCAGGGCCGTGCCAAAGCAGGCCGACAGCCCTCTGCAACCTCAGCCGGTATTGCGCAAACCGGCGGCGATACCCGCTACGGAGACCAGCAGCGCCTGTTCCAGGGGGCTTCCTTGCGGCGCCTCCTGTTTGCGCGAGCGCGCCAGCAACTCCGCCTGCAACAGATGCAGCGGGTCGAGGTAGGTATTGCGCAGGCGGATGAACTCCAGGGTGTCGGGGCTGTGGGCCAGCAGTTGCGACTGCCCGGTCAGGCCCAGGACCACCGCGCAGGCCTGCGACAATAGGTCGCGTAAATGCGCACCCAATGGCAGCAGTTCCGCTTCCACCAGGCGCTCGTCATAAGAACGGGCAATATCGGCATCGGCCTTGGCCAGGACCATCTCCAGCATGTCGATGCGAGTGCGGAAAAACGGCCATTGCTCACGCATCTGCCCCAGCAACTCACCCTCGCCTCGGGCCAGCGCCTTGCTCAAGGCCGCTTCCCAACCGAGCCACGCCGGCAGCATCAGGCGGGTCTGAGTCCAGCCGAAGATCCATGGGATAGCCCGCAGGCTTTCAATCCCACCCGCCCGGCGCTTGGCCGGCCGACTGCCCAGGGGCAGGCGTCCCAGCTCCTGCTCCGGGGTGGACTGGCGGAAGTACTCGACAAACTGCGGGTTGTCCCGCACCACCGCGCGATAGGCCTGGACCCCGTCGCTGGCCAGCTCGTCCATCAGATGACGCCAGGCTGGCTCCGGAGGCGGCGGCGGCAGCAAGGTGGCTTCCAGTACCGCAGCCAGATAGAGGTTGAGGTTCTGCTCGGCAATATCCGGCAGGCCGAATTTGAAACGGATCATTTCCCCCTGCTCGGTGGTGCGGAAGCGCCCCGCCACCGACCCCGGAGGCTGCGACAGAATCGCCGCGTGGGCCGGACCGCCGCCGCGACCCACAGTACCGCCGCGACCATGGAACAACAGCAGCTCCACCTGTTGCTCACGGCAGATATCCACCAGCCGTTCCTGCGCCCGATATTGCGCCCAGGCCGCAGCAGTGGTCCCGGCATCCTTGGCCGAGTCGGAATAACCGATCATCACTTCCTGAGGCCCTTGCAGGCGTGAGCGATAGCCCGGCATGTGCAGCAGTTTTTCCATCACCGGCCCGGCGTTGTCCAGGTCCGCCAGGGTTTCGAACAACGGCACCACACGCATCGGCCGCAGCACCCCAGACTCCTTGAGCAGCAACTGCACCGCCAGTACATCGGAGGCCGCGCCCGCCATGGAAATCACGTAGGAACCCAAGGAAGCCGCCGGGGCGACGGCGATCTCGCGACAGGTAGCAAGCACCTCCGCCGTGTCAGCCGAGGGTTTGAAATAACCCGGCAGCAAGGGACGGCGACTGCTCAGCTCGCGCATCAGGAAGCTGATGCGATCTTCCTCGCTCCAGTCCTCATAGCGGCCCAGGCCCAGATAGTCGGTGATCTCGGTCATGGCCGAGGTGTGCCGACTGGAGTCCTGACGCACATCGAGACGCACCAGGAACAGGCCGAACGTCACCGCCCGCCGCAAGCAATCGAGCAATGGGCCATCGGCGATCACCCCCATCCCGCATTCATGCAGCGACTGGTAGCACAGCTGCAGCGGCTCCAGCAGGTCGCGGTTGTTCTGCAATACCTCGGCCCCCGCCGGCACCGGAGCGCCAAGCGCCGCGTGCGCCCAGTTACGGGTGGCCCGCAGACGCTCGCGCAATTGCTTGAGCAACGCCCGATACGGCTCGGCACTGTCCCCGGCCCTGGCCAGCAAGGCCGCATTGGCCTGTTGCATGGACAGTTCGGCGGCCAGGTGATCGACGTCCCGCAAGTACAGGTCGGCAGCCATCCAGCGCGCCAGCAACAGTACCTCCCGGGTCACGCTGGCAGTGACATTGGGGTTGCCGTCCCGGTCGCCGCCCATCCACGAAGCGAAGCGGATCGGTGCCGATTCCAACGGCAGGTGCAGCCCGGTAGCCTCGAACAATGCCTTGTCGGCCTTGCGCAGGTAGTTGGGAATGGCCTGCCACAAGGAGTGCTCGATCACCGCGAAACCCCATTTGGCCTCATCCACCGGCGTCGGCCGAGTACGGCGGATTTCCTCGGTGTGCCAGGCTTCGGCAATCAAGCGCTGCAGGCGTTCCTGGATCTGCCCGCGCTCGGCGCTGGTGAAATCGCGATGGTCCTGGGCCGCCAGTTGCCCGGCGATGGCATCGTATTTCTGAATCAGGGTGCGGCGCGCCACTTCGGTGGGGTGAGCGGTGAGCACCAGCTCGATCTCCAGGCGCCCCAACTGCCGGGCCAGAGCATCGGCAGAATGCCCTGCAGCCCGCAGCCGGGCCAGCAGCTCCGGTAGTACCCGGGCCTCGAATGGCGCCGGCTGCGACTCGTCGCGGCGGTGGATCAACTGATACTGCTCGGCAATGTTCGCCAGGTTGAGGAACTGGTTGAAGGCCCTGGCCACCGGAAGCAGTTCGTCCTCGCTCAACTGGTCGAGGCTGGCACTCAATTCGACCCCGGGCGAGCCCCGTCGATCGGCCTTGGCGCCCTTGCGAATCTGCTCGATCTTGTCGAGGAAAGCCTCCCCGTACTGATCACGGATGGTATTGCCCAACAGTTCTCCCAAGAGGTGAACGTCTTCGCGCAAGCGCGCATCAATATCGGTCATCGAGGTGTTCTCCAGCAGACTCAAGGCGGCACGGAAGGCTCAAGAGTGCCGCTTGCACGCCTGCCTTAGCAAGCGTGCAACCTCACCCCGGGCCAACCCTGGCCGATGGGACTAGTCTCAAGGGTAGGCCGCACAAGGGCCACGCACCGGCTCCGGCCGGTTACTCAACCCAACCTGCCACAAGCAGGCGTTCATCGAGGTCAACATGAAAATCCGTGAACTGGCACAACATTGGGAAGAAAACGCCAAGGGGCGCCTGAGCAAAACCGCCTACAGGATTCACCTGGACGTGGAAGCCGCCGCCCGCCTGGCCGCCCTCTCCGAGATGTACCCCAAACGCCAGACCGAGGAACTGCTCGGCGAACTGATCGGCGCCGCCCTGGAAGAGCTGGAAGCCAGCTTCCCCTACATTCAGGGTCGGCAGGTGGTGGCCACCGACGAGGAAGGCGATCCGCTCTACGAGGATATCGGTCCGACCCCGCGTTTCCTGGCCCTGTCACGCCAGCATCTGCAGCTCATGGCCAGCCAGTCCGACAAGCCCAAACACTGAGTCGGCGCCCTCTCCAACTCCCGTTGAACTTCATCGTCCCCGGCCCTGAACAGGGCCGGGGATACCCCGCTGCACGGCAAAAGTTCCCGATTTAGAGCCTTGTCCGAGTCGTCAGTTTTTTTCCGGCCAATCGCCATCTTTCTCTGAACTATTCAAAAAAGCCTCGGGTCACACCCAGTAGCCATCACTGGAACGGCCGTTTCAAATTTTGCCATCAGCGCCCGTCACTCAGCGTCACGGCGCCAGGACCGGGATGGATATTGATGTTTTTCAGGAGTTACCCAATGGAGTTGAAGACCATGAAGATCAGCACTGCCAAATCCTCGTTCACCTCTCTGCGCGGGCTGAAACTGGCCGCGCTGGCCCTCGGTAGCAGCATGGTACTGGCCGGTTGTGCCGGTAACCCGCCTTCCGAGCAGTACGCGGTCACGCAATCTGCGGTCAACAGCGCAGTGAGCGCAGGCGGCACCGAATTCGCCGCCGTGGAAATGAAGTCGGCCCAGGACAAGCTCAAGCAAGCCGAGATTGCCATGCACGACAAGAAGTACGACGAAGCCCGTCGCCTGGCTGAACAAGCCGAGTGGGATGCCCGTGTCGCCGAACGCAAGGCCCAGGCCGCCAAAGCCGAACAGGCGCTGAAAGATTCGCAGAAAGGCGTTCAGGAACTGCGTCAGGAAGGTATGCGCAGCGTGCAGTAAGCCGCCGCCGATTCCCACGTACTCGTATTTGATTGAAAGGACGAACCATTATGCGCAAACAAGTGATGATCCCTGCCCTGTTGGCCATGAGCGTAGCCCTGGCGGCCTGCTCCACCCCGCCTAACGCCAACCTGGAAAACGCCCGGACCAACTTCTCCGGCCTGCAAGCCAACCCGCAGGCAAGCAAGGTCGCGGCCCTGGAAACCAAGGACGCCGCCGACTGGATGGACAAGGCCGACAAGGCCTACCTGAACAAGGAAGACGAGAAGAAGGTCGATCAACTGGCCTATCTGACCAACCAGCGGGTTGAAGTGGCCAAGGAAACCATTGCCCTGCGCACCGCCGAAGCCAAGCTCAAGGACGCCGGCGACCAGCGTGCCCGCGCCATCCTCGAAGCCCGTGACGCGCAGATCAAGCAACTGCAGGACAGCCTCAACGCCAAGCAGACCGATCGCGGCACCCTGGTGACCTTTGGTGACGTGCTGTTCGCCACCAACAAGTCCGACCTGAAGTCCAGCGGCCTGGTGAACATCAACAAGCTGGCGCAATTCCTCCAGCAGAACCCGGACCGCAAGGTGATCGTCGAAGGCTACACCGACAGCACCGGCAGCGACTCCTACAACCAGTCCCTGTCCGAGCGCCGTGCCGGCTCGGTGCAGATGGCCCTGATCCGCATGGGCGTCGATCCGGCGCGTATCGTCAGCCAGGGTTACGGCAAGGAGTATCCGGTGGCCGATAACGGCAGCGTTTCCGGTCGTGCCATGAACCGTCGTGTGGAAGTGACCATTTCCAACGACAACCAGCCGGTAGCGCCACGTTCGGCCATCAGCCGCAACTGATGGAGCGCCCTGCTTATATAGGCAGGTAAAACCAAACGCCGCCGACCTCTTCAGGTCGGCGGCGTTTTTTTATGCGGTTATCCAGATGGGAACCGGCTGGCCGGCAAACCGATCACTGCTGCAGTTGCGGCGTCTCTTGCCCCATGCAGCGCACGGCCTGCTTCTTCTTGTTCACCAGGACCCCGGTCAAGCCCTTCTGCTGAGTGTCGAACAACACCAGCACGCCATCGATGCACTGGGCCACTTCATCGGCCGGTTGCAGGGAGATCTTGTAGTCCTCGCCGGGCACGGTCTTGAGCATGGTGAAGTCGCTGAGCAGCAGCGCGTCCTCCGGTTTGGCGAAGTGCAGGTAGCCGTAGTACCACAGGCTGCCCACGGTAACGATGATGCTGCAGATACCGGTGATGATCATGGGAATGGCGTTGCGTTCTTCACTCATTGCGGACTCTCTGGAGGTTCAACTGCTGAATTCGGCGTCGCCGGGTAGTTGGGGATTTCCCCCAGGCGGCGCAACCCGTCGAAATGCTGCGGATCGTCGAGGTAGCGCAGCATCACGCGGCGCCAGGTCGGATCGGCAAAGGTTTGCACATGGCCGCCGCGGGTCAGTTGCAGGACCCGCGGCGGCGGCGCAGCTTGATACACCCGGATGCCGTTGGAAAGAGGCACGATCGGATCATCGATGCTGTGGTAGATGAGTTTCGGCACCCCGGTCAGGCGCGGCAGCAGGTGAACCGCGCTGTCGGCGTCTGGCACCAGCCACGACAAAGGCACCTGCAAGGGCCAGGTCAGCCAGGACGTGCTCAGGGCATAACGCCCGACATCGCGATAACTGGCCGGCACGCCGTCGAGGACGATGGCCTTGAGTTGGGCCTGACGCTCGGGGTGCTCCACCAGATAATGAATGGCCAGGGCACCGCCAAGGCTTTGTCCGAGGACGATCAAGGGTTTGCCTTGAACCTCCGGGGCCTGGTCCAGCCACTTGAACGCGGCATCGACGTCCTGGTAGATCGCCGGCAGGCTCGGCGCACCTTCGGACAAGCCATAGCCGCGATAGTCCACCAGCAGCACCTGATAGCCCTGCTCCGGCAACCACCAACTGCCCCCCAGGTGCCAGGCCAGGTTGCCGCCGTTGCCGTGCAGGTGCAGCACCGTGCCCTTGACGGTCACCCCCGGTTTGGCCGGCAGCCACCAGCCGTGCAGCTTGAGGCCGTCGGCGGTGGTCAGGGTAATGTCACGGTATTCGAGCTTGGCCCGTTCGGGGGTAAAGGGCAGCCCGGGCTCGGGATAGAACAGCAACGAGCTGCAGCCGGTGAGGCACAGCAGCAACGTCAGGGCGGCCAACAAACGCATCATCGGCCCATCCGTGTATCTATGAATACGTCCATGTGCGCCCCCGGAAAAATTCAAAGGATATTGGAGTAATCCGCCTCGATCCGATCCAGGCTCAGGTGGTTGAGGAAGTTGGAGAAACACATCCACGCCGACAGCGCATTCATGTCGCGGAACTGGTCGGGCAGGTACTTGGGTGGCACCACCAGGCCTTCATCCACCAGTTGGCGCAAGGTTCGCATGTCTTCCAGGGTGGTCTTGCCGCAGAACAGCAAGGGGATCTGTTCCAGCTTGCCCTTGCGCACAGCCAGCTGAATGTAGTTGTAAACCATGATGAAGCCCTTGAGATAGGACAAGTCTTTGGTAAACGGCAGCCCGTTGGGCACCGAACCGCGGAACACCCGGCTGGCGTTGCCGTAGCTCTCGGCCATCTCGAAACCCTGCTCACGGAAGAACTCGAACACCTGCAGAAAGTCCGCGCCCTCCTCCACCATGTGGATGGCTCGGGTGCGGTTGGTCAGCTTGCGCAGGCGGCTGGGGTAGGAGGCAAAAGTGATGATCTCCATCAGGATCGCCAGGCCTTCCTGGGTCACCGTGGACGACGGCGGGCCCTTGGCCAGGAAGGTGCAGATCGGCTGGTTCAACCCGTTGAGGGTGGTGCCCACATGCACCAACCCCTCATGGACTTCCAGCGCCCGCACGTCCCGGTTGTTGAACATCGCATCGCTGCGGATCTTGATGTAGTCGGCGCCCGCTGCCGCGTCGGCGACAATGCCATCGGACTCGAATACGCGGATGGTTTCCTCGGCCTCGCCGAACACTTTGTTCAACCGGCTTTGCAGCAGGCTCACCGCTTCCTTGGCACTGAGAGTCTTGGGTTCGTCCTTGAGATCGCCACGCCCGTCGATGTTGTTCAGGTAGTCGGACATCATCAGCCCGAGGTCCGCCAGAGTCGGATCACCGGCGTGGAAGGCGTCGGACGCGGCGCCGTAAAGCTCCTGGGAAATCAGCCCGAAATCAGCGGTCCCCCGGGCTTCGAGCATGCGCACCACCATGCGGTATTCCTTGCACATGCGGCGCATGATCTGCCCCACCGGGTTGAACTGGCCCAACTGGCGGGTGATGTCACGCTCAATGTTCTGGAACTCCAGTTTCACCGCGCCAGAGTCAAAGGACAGCGGTCGCCCTTCGTAATAGGTGCGGTCCACAGCCGGCATTTCCTTGCCCTTGGCCTTGAGAAAGCCCTTGCGGATGTTCTCGTCCCACTTCACCGCATCCAGCACCCGGATCGGTGTCTGGGCCAGCACTATGCGATCGGACAAAGTGCGTATCGTCTGCTGGTAATCGTCCACCCGAAACTCCTATTGAATGGGTCTGTAGCGCGGGGTCACTTGCCCAGCAATTGGGCAGGCGCCGCCTGTTCAGCCGGCAGCGGGTCCTTGAAGAGCATCTGGCAACCGCTGAGCAGCAGGAACGACGGGGCAATCAGAATGCGCCAGGCTTGCATGCAACTCTCCTTTGAACACCAGAATGACTGTAGCCCCTGGCGTGGGCCCCGGCCGACAGGCCGCAGCCAGTCAGCCGTGTGGGGCGCGTCAGACCGAAGCCAGAACCAGATGCATGTAGCGGGTGAGAATGCCGAGCATCTCTTCCTCCGCCAGCGGCTCAGCGCCGTTGAGCAGGCCCTGATACTCCATCCGGCCGATTATAGACGTCAACACCTTGGCATCCTGCTGCGGCTCCCGCGAGCCCAAGACCTCAAAGAACTGACAGGTGCCGTGGAGCAGGATCTGCTGGTGCGAACGCACCAGCTGCGCCAGGCGCGGGTTGAGCAAGGCTTCCTGGCGGAAGGCCTGCTCGGCCATCAGGTGCTCACGGCGGGTGCTCAACTGGCGCTGCACATAGTCGGCGGTCAGCCGTGCGATGTCGTCGGCCAGCTGCGAGCGAGACGCCGGACTGCCATCACCGTAGGCGACCATTTCCCGCAGCAACCCTTCGTTGTTGGCCCACAGCTTGCCCATGAACGCCGCGCTGCGTTCCACATACTGAGCGAAGGTATCGGTGAGCAGGTCATCGATATCCTTGAAGTAATAGGTGGTGGCCGACAAGGGCACACCGGCTTCGGCGGCCACCGCGCGATGGCGCACGGCCCGCACGCCGTCACGCACCACAATGCGCATGGCGGCATCAAGAATGTCCTGTCTACGCTGCTCACTGCCCTGCCGGCTGGCCTTGCGCCCCTGGTACTGAACACTTTCAGCCACCGCAGTGGCTATGCCGGCTGCACCTTCTTGAGCAATTGCGCGGTTCACGACAGATATTCCCTCTTGAAAATCACACAGAATTAGAAGCGGTACGTCAGTTCCAACCAGACAATAAAAAGCCGCCTGTTAAAGGCGGCTTCTTATTCACAACACTTAAGCTTGCGGCCGCATGTGCGGGAACAGGATCACGTCGCGAATCGACGGCGAGTTGGTCAGCAGCATCACCAGACGGTCGATACCGATGCCTTCACCGGCGGTGGGCGGCATGCCGTATTCCAGGGCACGGACGAAGTCGGCGTCGTAGTGCATGGCTTCGTCGTCACCGGCGTCCTTGTCGGCCACCTGGGCCATGAAGCGCTCGGCCTGATCTTCCGCGTCATTGAGCTCGGAGTAGGCATTGGCGATCTCGCGGCCGCCGATGAACAGCTCGAAACGGTCGGTGACGTTGGGGTTCTCGTCGTTGCGACGGGCCAGCGGCGACACCTCGAACGGGTACTGGGTGATGAAGTGCGGCTGTTCCAGCTTGTGCTCCACCAGCTCTTCGAAAATCATCACCTGCAACTTGCCCAGACCTTCGAAGCCCAACACCTTGGCGCCGGCCTTCTTGGCGATGGCGCGAGCCTTGTCGATGTCATTCAGGTCATCGGCCGTCAGCTCAGGGTTGTACTTGAGGATCGAATCGAACACCGAGAGACGGGCGAACGGCTCGCCGAAGTGGAACACCTTGTCGCCGTAAGGCACGTCGGTGCTGCCCAGCACCAGTTGCGCCAGTTCACGGAACAGCTCTTCGGTCAGGTCCATGTTGTCTTCGTAGTCGGCGTAGGCCTGGTAGAACTCCAACATGGTGAATTCAGGGTTGTGACGAGTCGAAACGCCTTCGTTACGGAAGTTGCGGTTGATCTCGAACACTTTTTCAAACCCGCCAACCACCAGCCGCTTCAGGTACAGCTCAGGCGCGATGCGCAGGAACATTTCCATGTCCAGGGCGTTGTGGTGAGTCTCGAACGGCTTGGCCGCGGCGCCGCCAGGAATGGTTTGCAGCATCGGCGTTTCGACTTCGAGGAAGTCGCGCTTCATCAGGAAGCTGCGGATGTGGGCAATGACTTGCGAACGCACGCGGAAAGTCTGGCGCACGTCTTCGTTGACGATCAGGTCAACGTAGCGCTGGCGGTAGCGCTGCTCGGTGTCGGTCAGACCGTGGTGCTTGTCCGGCAGCGGACGCAGCGATTTGGTCAGCAGGCGCACGTGGGTCATTTCAACGTACAGGTCACCCTTGCCGGAACGGGCCAGGGTGCCTTCGGCGGCAATGATGTCGCCCATGTCCCAGGTTTTCACCGCGGCCAGGGTTTCTTCGGACAGGGTCTTGCGGTTGACGTAGACCTGGATGCGACCGGTCATGTCCTGGATCACCATGAACGAGCCACGGTTGAGCATGATGCGACCAGCAACCTTGACCGGGATCGCCGCCTCTGCCAGCTCTTCCTTGGTCTTGTCGGCGTACTTTTTCTGCAGATCTTCGCAGTAGTTTTCGCGGCGGAAGTCGTTCGGGAAGGCATTGCCCTTGGCGCGCTCGGCAGCAAGCTTTTCCTTGCGCAGGGCGATCAGGGAGTTTTCTTCCTGTTGCAGGGCTTGCGGGTCGAGTTGTTGGTCGCTCATGTCTTTAAATTTTCCATCAGGTTCGTTGCCCCCGGCCTGCGGCCGGGGGGCGCCGGGCAAGGACTCTTCGTCCCCCCGGCTCCTACAGGGTTTTACAGGCCGGACTTCAGGCTGGCTTCCAGGTACTCGTCGATGTCGCCGTCGAGCACCTTGTCGCAGTCGCTGCGTTCGATGTTGGTGCGCAGGTCCTTGATCCGCGACGCGTCGAGCACGTACGAGCGAATCTGATGACCCCAGCCGATGTCCGACTTGGTGTCTTCCAGGGCCTGGGAAGCCGCGTTGCGCTTCTGCATTTCCTGCTCGTACAACTTGGCCCGCAGCATTTTCATGGCGGTGTCCTTGTTGGCGTGCTGGGAGCGTTCGTTCTGGCAGCTGACCACGGTGTTGGTCGGTACGTGGGTAATACGCACAGCCGAGTCGGTGGTGTTTACGTGCTGACCACCGGCACCGGAGGAGCGATAGGTATCGATCCGCAGGTCGGCCGGGTTGATCTCGATTTCCACCTTGTCATCGATCTCTGGCGAGACGAACACTGCCGAGAACGAGGTATGGCGACGGTTGCCGGAGTCGAACGGGCTCTTGCGCACCAGGCGGTGCACGCCGATCTCGGTGCGTAGCCAGCCGAAGGCGTATTCGCCCTTGATGTGCACGGTCGCGCCCTTGATCCCGGCGACTTCACCGGCCGACAGCTCCATGATGGTCGCTTCGAAACCGCGCTTGTCGGCCCAGCGCAAGTACATGCGCAGCAGGATGTTGGCCCAGTCCTGGGCCTCGGTACCGCCGGAACCGGCCTGGATGTCCAGGTAGGCGTTGTTCGGGTCCATTTCGTGGCTGAACATGCGGCGGAATTCTAGTTTGGCGAGGTTTTCCTCGAGACGGGCCAGTTCGGCGACCACATCGCCCACCGCACCTTCGTCGTTTTCTTCGACCGCCATATCCAGCAGGTCGCGGCAATCGGCCAGACCGCCGTTCAGCTCGTCCAGGGTCTCGACGATCTGTGCCAGCGCAGCGCGCTCGCGGCCCAGTTCCTGGGCGTATTCGGGTTTGTTCCAGACACTCGGATCTTCAAGCTCGCGATTGACCTCGGTCAGACGCTCATGCTTTTGATCGTAGTCAAAGATACCCCCGAATAGTTTCGGAGCGCTCGGACAGGTCCTTGATGGTGTTCAGGATCGGGTTGATTTCCATGGGGGGCGGCACTCGTTGGCGAACTTTTGAAAGCCGGAGATTATAACGGAATCACCGAATCACGGCAGCCCGCTTAGCGGCTTTAGAGGCCAATCGACCATCTAATTTCAGTGAGCGAACCACTGAGATTCGCGCGCAGGCGCCATTTTACCGCCCTGATCCACCTGCGCCCGGGTCCGAAACGCAGCCGGGGCCAGCCCGCTACCCGCAGGCCATGAGCCGCCCCCCAGAGCCGCTACTCGATCCCTACCTGGTTGCGACCGTTGTTCTTCGCAAGGTACAGCCCCTTGTCCGCCGCCGAAATCAACTGTCGACAATGGCTGTTGGGCTGCGGCGTTACCGTGGAAAGACCGATGCTGATGGTCAGGCTGGCGCCCTCCACCGGCACGATATGAGGGATTTTCAACGCTTCCACGGTCTGGCGCAGCTTCTCCGCCACCAGTCGCGCCCCGCCCGGCGAGGTATTGGGCAGCACCAGCACGAACTCTTCGCCGCCGTAGCGCGCCGGCAGGTCCGAGGGCCGGCTGCTGGCTTCACGAATCGCCGTGGCCACCTTGCGCAGGGCTTCATCCCCCTCCAGGTGGCCGAAGGTATCGTTGTAGGTCTTGAAGTAATCGACGTCGATCATCAACAACGACAGCTGGCTCTGCTCACGCATCGCCCGACGCCATTCCAGTTCCAGGTATTCGTCGAAGTGCCGACGGTTGGACAGCCCGGTCAGGCCGTCGGAGTTCATCAGTCGCTGCAGCACCAGGTTGGTGTCCAGCAATTGCTGCTGGCTGACCCGCAACGCACGGTAGGCCGCATCGCGCTGCAACAGGGTCATGTAGGAGCGCGAGTGATAGCGAATGCGCGCCACCAACTCGATGTTGTCCGGCAGCTTGACCAGGTAGTCGTTGGCCCCGGCGGCAAAGGCCGCACTCTTGATCAGCGGGTCTTCCTTGGTCGAGAGGACAATGATCGGGATGTTCTGGGTCGCCGGATGATTACGGTACTCGCGCACCAGGGTCAGGCCATCCAGCCCTGGCATCACCAGGTCCTGGAGGATCACCGTGGGCTTGATGCGGATGGCCTGGGCGATGGCCTGGTGAGGATCGGCGCAGAAGTGGAAGTCGATGTTTTCCTCATTCGCCAACCCACGCCGAACGGCCTCGCCGATCATGGCCTGGTCATCCACCAGCAACACCATCGCGGCGTTTTCGTCGGTCTTGAATTCGTCGAGCTGTAAATCATTCATGGGTTGTCACCTGAGTTGCTACCTGGCCAGGACAGCTGCGTTTTTCAGTCATTTGGCAAATATCTCCAGCAAACGTGGAGCAATCTTGTCCAGTGGGCGAATCTCTGCGGCGGCACCGATGGCAGCGGCCGCCTTGGGCATGCCATACACCGCGCTACTGTTCTGGTCCTGAGCGATGGTCAAATAACCCTGATCGCGCATCAACTTCAAGCCCTGGGCACCATCGCGACCCATGCCGGTCAGCAGCACCCCCACCGCATCGCCATTCCAATAGCTGGCGACACTCTCGAAAAACACGTCGATGGAGGGCCGGTAGATTTCATTCACCGGTTCGGCGGTGTAGGCCAGGGTGCCGTTCTTCAACAAGCGGATATGGTGGTTGGTGCCTGCCAGCAATACGGTGCCGCTTTGCGGCGGCTCGCCCTCCCGGGCCAGCCGTACCTGCAGGCCGGAGGCGCTGCTGAGCCACTCGGCCATGCCGGCGGCAAACACCTGATCAACGTGCTGGACCAGCACGATGGCGGCGGGAAAGTCCTTTGGCAAGCCCTTGAGCAACACTTCCAGGGCCGCCGGGCCACCAGCGGAGGAGCCAATGGCCACCAGGCTCTGGCGTGGCGCACCACTGCGCAGCGGCACCGGCGCCGAGCGCACCCGACTGCCACGCTGGCCGATCAGCCAGCCGATATTGAGGATCTTGCGCAGCAGCGGCGCCGCCGCCTCCTGGGCATTGCCCGCGCCCAGGGCCGGGGTATCCACCACGTCCAGGGCGCCATGGCCCATGGCCTCGAACACTCGGTGCACATTCTGCTGGCGGTCGACCGTGACGATCACGATGGCGCAAGGCGACTCGGCCATGATCCGCCGCGTGGCCTCGACACCATCCATGACCGGCATGATCAGGTCCATGAGAATCAGGTCCGGCGTCAGTTCGGCGCAGTATTTCACCGCCTCGGCGCCATTGGTGGCCACCCACACCACCTCGTGGCTGGGGTCGAAGGCCAGGGCCCGGCGCAACGCCTCCACGGCCATGGGCATGTCGTTGACTATCGCTATCTTCATGCCCGCGCTCCTCCAATCAGCTCAACCACTGCGTCGAGCAGGGCGTCGTCATGGAAACTGGCTTTGGCTAGATAGTAGTCGGCACCGGCATCCAGTCCACGGCGCCGGTCTTCCTCACGATCCTTGTAGGACACCACCATCACCGGCAGGGACTGCAGGCGATTGTCGCGACGCAAGAGTGTGACCAATTCAATTCCATCCATTCGCGGCATATCGATATCGGTGATCAGCAAGTCGAAGCTTTCCGAACGCAAGGCATTCCAGCCATCCATGCCGTCCACTGCAACGGCCACATCGTAGCCGCGATTGATCAATAGCTTGCGCTGCAACTCTCGCACCGTCAGTGAGTCGTCCACCACCAGAATACGCTTGCGCGCAGCCTGTGCATGCTGCTGGTGATGACGTGCGATGCGCTCCAGGCGGCCGGTATTGAGCAGTTTGTCCACCGAACGCAGCATGTCCTCGACATCCACGATCAGCGCCACCCGACCATCATCGAGCAGGGCCCCGGCGGAAATATCCTGGATCTTGCCCAGGCGGTCATCCAGCGGCAGCACCACCAGGGTGCGCTCGCCGATAAAGCGTTCCACGGCGATCCCGTACACCGCATCGCGCTCGCGAATCACCACCACCTTGAGAGTCGGCGCGTTGGTCTCGGTCGCCGGCCGCTGCAACAGTTGACTGGCGGCCACCAGCCCTACATGCCGCCCCTCGTGCCAGAAATGCTGGCGCCCTTCCACCTGGACGATGGACTCGGGCTCCAGGTCGCACATGCGTTCGATATGGGCCAGCGGAAAGGCGTAGGCCTCGTCGCCGACCTCCACCACCAGGCTGCGCACCACCGACAGGGTCAAGGGCACTTCCAGGTGGAAACGGCTGCCCTGGCCGCTGGTCTGCTCCAGTTCCACCGCGCCACGCAGCTGCCGCACCATATGCTGCACCGCATCCAGGCCGACGCCGCGTCCGGAAACCTCGGTGACCTTGTCCCGCAGGCTGAAGCCCGGCAGGAACAGGAACGTCAGCAATTCTTCCTCGCTGAGCTGGGCGGCGGTCTGGGCCGGCGACAGCTGACGCTCGACAATGCTCTGGCGCAAGCGCTCAAGATCCACGCCGTTACCGTCATCACTGAGTTCCAGCACCAGAAGACCGGCCTGGTGCGAGGCCCGCAGACGAATCACCCCTTCGGCCGGCTTGCCCGCCAACAGGCGCTGCTCAGGCAGCTCGATGCCGTGGTCGACGGCATTGCGCAGCAGGTGAGTCAGCGGTGCTTCGAGTTTCTCCAACACATCGCGGTCGACCTGGGTTTTCTCGCCTTCAACTTCCAGGCGTACCTGTTTACCCAGGCTGCGCCCCAGATCGCGGACCATGCGCACCTGACCGGTGAGGACATCGGCAAAGGGCCGCATGCGACAGGCCAGGGCCGTGTCATAAAGCACCTGGGCCCGTTGACTGGCCTGCCAGCCGAACTCATCGAGCTCGGCGGTCTGCAGCGCCAACAGTTGCTGGGACTCGGCCAGCAAGCGCCGCGCGTCGGCCAGTGCCTCCTGGGCCTCCAGGCTCAGCGCATGCTCCTTAAGGTGCAGGTTGAGATTTTCCAGGGCGGTCAGGCTGTTGCTCTGAATCCGTTTGAGGCGCTGCATCGTGACCAGGTAGGGCTTGAGCCGCTGGGTTTCCACCAGGGATTTGCTCGACAGGTCCAGCAAGCTGTTGAGGCGCTCGGCGGTCACCCGCAGCACCCGCTCGCCGCCTTCGGTCATGCGCTTGCCTGGGCGCCCGCTGCTCACTGCCGGCTCCAGGGCCGGATCGCTAGGTGGCGGCAAGGGCTCCAGTTCCCTCGGCAACTGCGCCATGGGCGCCACTGGTGCTTCCAACTGCGGCTCTGGCACGGCGCTGGCCTGGGCCGGCACGCTTGGCGCCCCCGGTCCATGAGCCAGCAACTGCTCCATCAACGCCACATAGCCCGGAACATCCGGCGCCACGGTCTCGGTGCCCCCGGGACTGGCAATCCGCATCAACAGGTCAGTGCCCTGCAACAGGGCGTCGATATGCTCGGGCTGCAGGTACAGTCGCCCTTCCTGGGCACTGACCAGGCAATCCTCCATCACATGGGCAACGCTGACCCCGGCATCGACCCCGACAATCCGCGCCGCGCCCTTGAGCGAGTGGGCGGCACGCATGCAGGCTTCCAACTGGTCAGCCTGGGTCGGATTGCGCTCCAGGGCCAGCAGCCCGGTACTGAGTACCTGGGTCTGGGCCTCGGCTTCCAGGCTGAACAGTTCCAGCAACGAGGCATCGCGCATTTGATCGGGGGTCATGTCAGGCTCCGGGTCACGGCCAAGAGCAGTTGCTCTTCATCCAGCAAGCGCAGGCTACGTCCCTGCCATTGCAGCACGCCACGGGTGTACTTGGCATTGGCCTGTTCTCCGGAGAGCGAGGCAGCGTTGAGAAGGCGTTCATCGAGGGCATGGATACCATGCACCTCATCCACCGGCACCACCACCGGGCCGCCCTCGGCCCCAATGATCAGCATCCGCGGCATGACCCGCCCGGCAGCAGCGACCA
Source organism: Pseudomonas protegens (assembly GCF_003363755.1). Taxonomy (GTDB): domain Bacteria; phylum Pseudomonadota; class Gammaproteobacteria; order Pseudomonadales; family Pseudomonadaceae; genus Aquipseudomonas; species Aquipseudomonas danubii. The sequence continues at coordinate 4,790,038 of NZ_CP031396.1, read as the reverse complement.
CCGGTGTGCCATCCAGGCCCAGCAGTTCGGTCAATGACAGACAGGCCACCAGGGCCCCGCGCACGTTGGCCACCCCCAACAACGCCCGGGAACGCTGGTGAGGCAAGGAATGGATTTCCTGCAGCGGTGCCACCTCCAGCAGGCACCGGGTCGCCAGTCCCAGCCACTCCTCGCCGAGACGGAACATCAGCAGCGAACGGGTGACCACATCGCTGTCGGCCTCCAGGTTCAGCGCGTGTTCCCGGTCCTCCTGACGCAACGAATAGCGGTCCAGCAGGCGCGTAGCAGCGGCGGAGTAGACCGCGCAGTTACGGCAATGGATATGCTCGGCGAGCAGGGGGCAGGACTTGTCGCCGTGGATGCCGATGCGGTTCCAGCAATCGTCGATGGCCTGCGCATCTTCACGGGTCACGTCCAATGAGTAGGAATGGCTCATCGTTTCAACTCACTGTCGGCAGAGCGAGTGCTGCGGGCAGCGCGCTCCTGCAATCGTTGGGCTCCGGCGACATCGCCCTGGGATGCCAGCAGCGCCGCCAGGTGCGCCAGGGCTTCAGGGTGCTGGGGAGCCAGGTACAGGGCCTTGCGGTAGAAACCCTGGGCTTCCATGGCGTTGCCGGCCACATCGCTGAGCAGCCCCAGCCAATAGAACACCTGGGCCACAGGTTCATGCTGCTGCAGATAGCGCTCGCAGGCGGCACGGGCTTGCGCACTCTTGCCCTCATTGGCCAAGGCGGCAATGTTGGCCAGCAGGCTCGCGGCATCGCTGTCCGGCGGCGTGCTCTCGGCCACTGGGGCCGGGGCTGCACGGACGGCAAAGGGGCGCTGGCGCGGCGCCGCAGGCACCGAGCTGCGCGGCGGCAGGGGCAAGGACAAGGGCTGAGGCAAGGCCACGGGAGCCGGTGCAGGCTCGGGCTCGCTGTGCCGGCTGAAGGCAAAGGACTGGGGAATGCCAATCGAACGCATGCCCAGCCGCCCCAGCAGGCTGCCCTCTGCAGGCCCGATGAACAGCACCCCCTCTTCATGGGTCAGGCGCTTGAGCACCTCGAACACCTGACGCTGGGTCGGCTGGTCGAAATAGATCAGCAGGTTGCGACAGAAGACAAAGTCGAAAGGCGGCTCGCTGGCCAGCAAGCCCGGATCCAGGACATTGCCCACCTGCAGCCGTACTTGCTCGCGAACCCGCTCGCTCAAGCGATAACGATCACCCTCGGCACAAAAGTGCAGCTCGCGAAACTCGGTGTTCTGGCCACGAAAGGAGTTCTTGCCATAGACCGCCCCACGGGCCCGCTCCACTGACAACGGGCTGACGTCCAGGCCGTCGACCTTGAACTGATGGGGAGCCAGGCCGCCATCCAGCAGAGCCATGGCAATCGAGTAAGGCTCCTCACCGGTGGAACAGGGCAGGCTCAACAGGCGCAAGGCGCGCATGCCCTTGATCTGTGACAGACGTTCCTTGGCCAGCTTGACCAGGGTGGCGAAGGACTCCGGATAACGGAAAAACCAGGTTTCCGGAACGATCACCGCCTCGATCAGGGCTTGCTGTTCGTCCCGCGAGCCTTGCAGCTTTTGCCAGTACTCATCGCTGCTGCGGGCATACAGGGCATTGCTGCGCTGGCGCACCGCGCGTTCGATGATCGCCGGGCCCACCGAGGCGACATCCAGGCCGATTCGCTCTTTGAGAAAGTCGAAAAACCGTTGTTCGTCGCTCATCGAGGCTCCTCAAGCGACGCCGGGTCCAGAGGCTCGGCCGGAAACAGCAACTCCCGCACCTGCGCGCTCAGCAAGTCATCGACCCGCACCCATTGCAAAAGCCCCTGGGCGTCTTCACGCACCGGCCCCAGATACGGCGCCTGGCGGTTGTCCAGGCCATAGGGCTGGAATTCCTGGGGGTCGCAGCGCAACGTGTCGTTGGCCTGCTCCAGCAACAAACCCAGCACTCGGGGTGGCTGGGAGCCGTCGCCACGGTAGTGCACCAGCACCAAACGGGTACTGGTACGCAACTGCGCCGCACGCCCGAACGTCAGCTCGCACAGGTCGATGACCGGCACCACCACCCCGCGATAGGCAAAGACCCCGGCGACCCAGGACGGTGCCTGGGCAATGGGCTTGAGCTGCAGGCGCGGCAACACCTCCACCACGTCAACAGCCTGTAGTGCATAGCGCTCCTGACCGATGCGGAACACCAGGAACAGAGCACTGCGCGCCCCGGCTGCGGCGCTGCGCTTGTGCGCGAACTCATCCATCAGACTTTGAAACGCGAGACGCCGCTGCGCAGGCCCACGGCCACCTGGCTCAGCTCATCAATGGCAAAGCTGGCCTGGCGCAGGGACTCGACAGTCTGGCTGCTGGCATCACCCAGTTGCACCAGGGCATGGTTGATCTGCTCGGCGCCGGTGGCCTGGGCCTGCATCCCTTCATTGACCATCAGCACCCGAGGCGCCAGCGCCTGGACCTGATGGATGATCTGCGACAGTTGCTCACCCACCTGCTGCACCTCGGCCATGCCGCGACGCACCTCTTCGGAAAACTTGTCCATGCCCATGACCCCCGCCGACACCGCCGACTGGATCTCACGGACCATCTGTTCAATGTCGTAGGTGGCGACGGCGGTCTGATCCGCCAGACGTCGCACTTCAGTGGCCACCACGGCAAAGCCGCGACCGTACTCGCCGGCTTTCTCCGCCTCGATGGCGGCGTTCAACGACAGCAGGTTGGTCTGGTCGGCAACCTTGACGATGGTCACCACCACCTGATTGATGTTGCCGGCCTTCTCATTGAGGATCGCCAGCTTGGCGTTCACCAGGTCCGCGGCGCCCATCACCGAATGCATGGTGTCTTCCATGCGCGCCAGGCCTTGCTGGCCGGAACCGGCAAGCACCGAAGCCTGATCGGCGGCGCTGGATACTTCAGTCATGGTGCGCACCAGATCCCGGGATGTGGCGGCGATTTCCCGCGAAGTGGCACCAATTTCCGTGGTGGTGGCGGCGGTCTCGGTGGCGGTGGCCTGTTGCTGCTTGGAGGTGGCGGCAATCTCGGTCACCGACGTGGTGACCTGCACCGACGAACGCTGGGCCTGCGATACCAGGGCGGTGAGCTCGGTCATCATGTCGTTGAAGCCGGTTTCCACCGCGCCGAACTCGTCCTTGCGCTCCAGGTTCAAACGGCCGCTGAGGTCACCGGTGCGCATGATTTCAAGAATGCTCACGATGCGATTCATCGGCGCCATGATCGCCCGCATCAACAGCAGGCCACATAGACCAGCGACGAAAATCGCCACCAGCAACGACACGCCCATCCCAACCTTGGCTGCGGCCACGGCATCGTCGATGGCATGGGTGGCAGAATCGGCTATGCGCTTGTTGAAACTGATGAGCTCGTTGAGCTTGATGCGGCCCTTGATCCAGAGCGGGGTCAGTTGCTCGTTGAACAAGCGGATCGCCTCAGCACTCTGGTTCCGCAGGTGCAGGTCCAGCACCTGGGCCATGACGCGATTGAACTCTTGATGGTCTTTCTCGAAGGCCGCGAACGCAATCCGATCCTCCTCAGCGGTGATGGACTGCTGGTAACCGGCCATCTGAGTCTGCAGGATTTCTTCATATTTCCTGAAGTTCTCCTGGTCTTGGGCGCTGATGCCCTGGTCCCGCTTGAGTCCGATGATTTCCATCGTCTGTCGGTAGTTGTCGACCCAGGCTCCGCGAATCATCGAACTGAAATAGACCCCGGGCACCGCGTCATTGCGCATGCGCTCTTCACCGGCTTCGATCTTCAACAGGCGCGAGTACGAGACGACGACCATCAACAACATGATGGCAATAATCACCGCAAAGCTCGCCAAAATGCGTTGGCGCAACGTCCAGTTCTTCACAGTCAGTCCTCGAAGCCATTCAAAAATGCGAGGAGTATAGCCGAGGACGATGCAGGTTTTATGGGTGGTTTAAGAACCCGAATGGCACTTTCGGCATCTTTGTGCACCCGCTCTGGATGGTGGCTTAGCGGGCACTTTCAGGCTTGCAGAAGGTATTTCGGCAATACCTTCCGGCAGAACCGCCATCCTTGGCAAACGACAAGTCCCAGGTGCTTCAGAGAACGCTCTGGCGCACCTGGCTTTCCAGTTCGGCCTTGAGCCCCGGCGCCAGTTTCAACTGACGCGCCAGTTCGTCCAGGTAGGCCTTTTCCATGAAGTGTTCTTCATCCACCAGCATCACGCTGGCCAGGTACATCTCGGCCGCCATCTCCGGGGTGCTGGCAGCACGGGCCACGTCCGCCGGGTCCAGGGGTTTGTTCAACTCGCTGTGCAGCCAGTTCTGCAATTGCGGATCGTTGTCCAGCTTGCGGAACTCGCCTTCGATCAGTGCCCGCTCACGTTCGTCCACGTGACCATCGGCCTTGGCTGCCGCCACCAGTGCCTTGAGGATCGCCTGGCTGTGCTGCTCCACCTGCTGCGCCGGCAGCCGGTCAAGGGTCTGCGGCTCGTTGCGAGGAGCAGTGCCCTGTTGCGCTTGCCAGTTGCCGTAGGCTTTGTAGGCCAGCACTCCGAGAGCCGCCAGGCCGCCATAGGTCAGGGCCTTGCCGCCAAACTTGCGGGCCTTCTTGTTGCCCAGCAGCAAGCCCATGGCGCCAGCTGCCAGGGCCCCGCCGCCCGCTCCGGACAGCAGTCCACCCAGCCCGCCGGCCTTGCCGCCGAGCAAGCCGCCAAGGCCACTGGAATCGGGCCGGGCCTTGTCCGTTGGCGCCGCGCCTGCCTTGTTCTGCAGCAACTCCTGACCGGACCTGAGTAATTGATCGAGCAATCCACGGGTGTTCATCTGCCGCCTCCGGAAAATTGGGTGTCACATCGACACATAAGGCCGTAAGCCTAGAGAGAAGTGCCCAGGTTCAGGGGGACGATAGTGCTTCTGAATGTTGCTTTCCCAGGAACCGGACACAGGACCGGACAACAGGCCAGACACATGACCTGCACCACGACCAAGATCCCCTTGCAGGAGCCGGCTTGCCAACGAAGCCCCCCATGCGCGCGAAATGCCTGCATCAAGGGTCCTCGATCAGTACCCACCCAGGCTGCCAGACTGGATTAGCGCCCCGAGTTACGGCACTATCGCCCGCCTGAAAAAACCCGGCGCCACCGACCGGAATCGCTGAAGACCTTCCGGCAGCAAGGATGCGCCCATGCCCCGACAGAACTGCGCCACCGCCCACGAGTGCCGCCCATGAGCCTGGACGCCGTAGGCCGTTATCACCTGATACGCATCATCACCGGCCTCGTGCCCCTTTCGCTGCCGGCGCCGCTGTTCTATCTGGCACATGTCTGGGGCATATCGGTGTATCGCAGCCACTTCGGTTCCATCGCCAAGGGCTTTGGCCTGGGAATGATGGTGGAACTCCTGCTCCAATTGCTGATCCTCGTCAGCGTGCTGGTGGCCCTGGTGCCCAACCTGAAGGCCAAGCTGGGCCTGGTCGGCGCCCTGGTGCTGTTCACCGCCTGGGCGATGTTTCCCGACCATCCGATACGTGGCTACGTCTATTGCTTCCTGATGAGCGTGCCGCTGCTGCTGGCAATCTGGCTGGCGCAGTGGCTGTGCCGCTGCTGCGTACCGACACCCCCGCCGGACACGCCATGACCGACGCTTCGCCTCCAACCTTGATGAGTTCGCCGATGCCCGCCCTTCGTCATCTCTTGCGCCCGTTGCTCGCCGCCCTGTTGCTCGGCGCCGCCACCCAGGCGGCACAGGCCGCTGCGCCCGCCTGCCCGTCCAGCGACCTGCCGACCTTCCTCAAGGCCTTTGCCAGCAGCCCGCAGCTGCAGCAGGCGTTCACCGATTCGCCGCTGATTGAACAGCGCCCGACCCATGACGAGTACGGCCGCGAGATCACCACCCGGCACAAGCTGACGGGCGATACCCGTCACCTGCTGACCCTGCTTGATCCAGAGGCCCAGGCTCGGGCCGGACTGCAAGCCTTCTGGGAGAGCCAGACCCTGGTGGTGCATGATCCGCTGGGTGACGTGGTCCAGGCCTTCGTCTTTCAACAGGGCGCCTGCTGGCAACTGGTGCGGGTGGAACAGTGGTCCATGGACGGCCTGCTCAACCAGGATGCTCCGGCCAATGAAACCGCCCTGCAGCGACAGATGCGCAAGGCCGATCTGTTCCTGGGCTACGGCGGTCGCGAGCAGTACCTGTTGACCCAGTACTTCTTCGAGCTGGGCCAGCAGCTTCTGCTGGACGCCGCCCGGCATGGCTCGGCCACGGCGGCAGTGCGGGCCGTGAGTCTGGGTTACTCGGGCATGGCACCGGAGCTCAAGCCCGGGGAGCCGGAAGAACTGCTGCTGCCTTACGCCCAGACCGATGCCGAGGCGGCGTTGATGCTGTCGATGTACTACTGCGACCCCCGCGGCGATGGCTCCGTCAATGAATGCCAGCAACCGCGCAAGTCCGAAGAGCTGGTGCAGCGCACCGCCCGGGAACTGGACTCGGCCGACGCCTACTACTACCTGGGCAGCGGCTACGCCGAGGGCAAGTGGGGCACCACCGATGGCCCCCGGGCCCTGGCCTGCTACCAAGAAGCGATCAAGCGCGGCGACCTGAACAGCATCCGGCCCCTGACATGGTGGACGAAAAAAGGCCAAACACCCGCCGGTGGAGCCCAGTGCCTGCCAGCCACGGCGCCGGCGGGGAGCTGACCCCGGAGCGGCGTGCGGGCCCCGGGGCGGACACGGCGCCTCAGGTTTGTTGACTTTTTTTCACAAGAGTTTGATTGCCCGCACACCGCCTGATCGCGTTAATTGAGCCTTCACTCCGTTCACCGACAGGCCCGCCCATGCACCTCGCCGCTCTGGAACACGCCCCGCAGCCCAGGTCCCGGAAATGAACGCGCCATTACCGCGCCAGGCCGCGCGCCTGCAGCAGGTCGATGCCCTGCGCGGCTTCGCGCTGCTGGGCATCCTGGCGGTGAACATCTGGTCTTTCGCCGACCCCTACTACGCCTCGCCGGTCAGCAACCCGGCCTACGCCAGCGACCTCGACCACCTGATCCGCTGGCTGGTGTCGGTGCTGTTCGAGGCCAAGTTCTACCTGCTGTTCTCCTTCCTGTTCGGCTACAGCTTCACCCTGCAGATGGCCTCCGCCGAGCGAGCGGGCGAACGCTTCGTGCCGCGCATGCTGCGGCGGCAACTGGCCTTGCTGGCCATCGGCCTGGTGCACGGCGCGCTGCTGTTCTACGGCGAGATCCTCACCCTGTACGCGCTGCTGGGCCTGGTGCTGCTGGCCTTGCGCGGGTTGTCGGCAAGGTGGGCCGCGACCCTGGCGCTGGTGCTGATCACGGGAACCGCCGTGCTGATCCTGCTGTTGGGTGTCCAACTGCTGAGCGCCGGTCTCTACACCGGCGCCACCGACGGCGCAGCGGTGCTCAAGGACATGGCCCTGGGGGGCGATGCCCTGGATACCCTGGCCTACAACGCCTCTCACCTGCTGGAGACCGCTTCTGCCCTGTGGCTACTGCAGGGCCCCAGCACCCTGGCGATGTTCCTGCTGGGCTATGTCGCCGGGCGCAAAGGCCTGCTGGCGGCGCCTTACCGCTTTGAACGCAGGCTGCCAGGGCTGCTGGCCCTGACCCTGGGTCTGGGCGGCGCCCTGCTTTACGGATACTGGGCAGCCTACGCCCCCGGTGGTGGTCTGGAAGTCATCGGCTACAGCATCAGCCAACTGACCGCGCCGCTGCTCTCGGCCAGTTACGCCATGCTGCTGCTCAGGGCCTTTCATTCCCCTCTGGGCCAGCGTCTGTGCCAACGCCTGGCCCCTCTGGGCCGGATGTCCCTGAGCAACTACCTGCTGCAATCACTGATCCTCTGCCTGCTGTTCACCGGCTACGGACTGGGGCTGATCAACCATCTGTCGCCGCTGTGGATGCCCGTCCTGGTCATCGCCATCTACTGGCTGCAGATGCAACTCAGCGCCCTGTGGCTGCGTACTCATCAGTACGGCCCTTGCGAGTGGCTGCTGCGGGCGCTGACCATCGGTGCCTGGCCGAACTGGCGCAAGCCCCTCCAGGCTTAAACCAGACGCAGATAGAGGTGGATATCCTCGGGCTCCAGGCGCAGCAGCTCCGAGTCCGGGATGGCCAGCAGCTCACAGCCCAGGCCGGTGTAAAAATCCACGGTGTGCCGCGACGGCGTAGCCGACACATACAAGCCCTGGGCGCCCATGATCAGGGCCTGCTCCCGAGCCAGGGCGAAGAGTTGCCGGCCCAGGCCAAGGCCGCGATAAGCCCGGCTCACATGCAGGAACTTCAACTGCCGCAAATCCAGCCCGGCAGCCTCGATGGGCAGGCAATCCACCACCGCCGCGGCCACCAGAGCCGGGCCATCGAACACCCCGTACAACCAGCCGCCGCGCTGGTAACACTGCTGCAAGATCAGCGCGTCATGCTCGGCCTCGCCCTCCGGCCAGCCCTCCACCACTTCATGCTGGGCATAACGCAGCAGAACGCCCTCCTGCAGGCGGTAGAACTCATCGATGACCTCGGCGCGGTCGATCAATTTGAGCCGTTGGATATCGTCGTCGGTGAGCAGGCGCGGGTGCAGCATGGGACAGGTTCCTGGAGCTGATCAGTGGTTACCAATGGACACAAGCTAATCATTTTTCTGCCCCTGGCGAACCGTTTATTCTATCCGCCGTCTGTTTACATTCAGTTGCGTTTGGCCGATGGCATGACCGAACCTCACCTCGCGATCCCCTCATACAGCCAGGAACGGCTGGGGATCTTTCCCCGTATAAGGTTCACCTATGCACCGCAGGAATCTCCTCAAAGCCTCCATGGCCCTGGCGGCCTACACCGGCCTCTCGGCCAGCGGTCTGCTGGCAGCCAGGGCCTGGGCAGGCGCCGCTGATGGCCAAGCCCAGGCATTCGACTTCGAGCGTCTCAAGGCCCAGGCCAAGCAACTGGCCAGCCAGCAATACGTGGACACCAAGCAGGTGCTGCCACCGACCCTGGCGCAGATGACGCCGCAGAACTTCAACGCCATCCAGTACGACAGCCAGCACTCGCTGTGGAATGACCTGAACGGCCAGCTGGATGTGCAGTTCTTCCATGTGGGCATGGGCTTCAAGCAACCGGTACGCATGCACAGCGTCGACCCCAAGACCCGCCAGGCGCGGGAAGTGCACTTCCGTCCCGCGCTGTTCAACTACCAGAACACCAGCGTCGACACCGCCCAGCTCAAGGGCGACCTGGGCTTTGCCGGCTTCAAGCTGTTCAAGGCACCGGAACTGGACAGGCATGACGTGGTGTCCTTCCTCGGCGCCAGCTATTTCCGTGCGGTGGACGCCACCGGCCAGTACGGCCTGTCGGCCCGGGGCCTGGCCATCGACACCTACGCCAAACGTCGCGAGGAATTCCCCGACTTCACCCAGTTCTGGTTCGAGACCCCGGACAAGGACAGCACCCGCTTCGTGGTCTACGCCCTGCTGGACTCGCCAAGCGCCACCGGTGCCTACCGCTTCGACATCGACTGCCAGGCCGAGCGCGTGGTGATGGAAATCGACGCCCACATCAATGCCCGTACCGCCATCGAACAACTGGGCATCGCCCCCATGACCAGCATGTTCAGCTGCGGCACCCATGAACGGCGCATGTGCGACACCATCCACCCGCAGATCCACGACTCCGACCGCCTAGCCATGTGGCGCGGCAATGGCGAATGGATCTGCCGCCCGTTGAACAACCCGGCCAACCTGCAGTTCAACGCTTTCGCCGACAAGGACCCGAAGGGCTTCGGCCTGGTGCAGACCGACCACGAGTTCGCCAGCTACCAGGACACCGTGGACTGGTACAGTCGTCGTCCGAGCCTGTGGGTCGAGCCCACCACCGCCTGGGGCGAAGGCAGCATCGACCTGCTGGAAATCCCCACCACCGGCGAAACCATGGACAACATCGTGGCCTTCTGGACCCCGAAAAAACCCGTGGCCGCCGGCGACTCCCTGAACTACGGCTACAAGCTCTACTGGAGCGCCCTGCCGCCGGTCGGCACGCCACTGGCGCGGGTCCACGCCACCCGTTCCGGCATGGGCGGTTTCGTCGAAGGCTGGGCCCCGGGCGAGCACTACCCGCCAGTCTGGGCCCGACGCTTTGCCGTGGACTTCACTGGCGGCGGCCTCGATCGCCTGCCCGCCGGCACTGGCATCGAACCGGTGGTCACCGCCTCCAACGGCGAGGTCAAGGACTTCAGCATCCTGGTGCTGGACGAGATCAAGGGCTACCGCATCCTCTTCGACTGGTACCCGACCAACGACAGCGTCGATCCGGTGGAACTGCGGCTGTTCATCCGCACCCACGATCGCACCCTGAGCGAAACCTGGCTGTACCAGTACTTCCCCCCGGCGCCGGACAAGCGCAAATACCCCTGATCGGCTGACAGCCCCCGGCAAGCCGGCTCCTACAGATCCCACCGCCTCCGCAGGAGCGGGCTTGCCCGCGAAGGCGGCCAGCAGTCAGACACAAAAAAACCGGCCCACACGGGCCGGTTTTTTTTACATCGGCACAACCTTAATCGCGCAAGTCCGACTCATGAATCGGCTGGTCCCTGTGGGTCGCCCGCTGATACTGCGCCGGCCAGATTGCCTTGCGCCCGCCCAGGTCATCATCGGCATGCAGTGGCCAGTAAGGATCGCGCAGCAGCTCCCGGGCGAGGAAGATGATGTCCGCCTGACAGGTGCGCAGAATGTGCTCGGCCTGGGCCGGTTCCGTGATCAGTCCCACGGTGCCGGTGGCCATGCCCGACTCCTTGCGCACTCGCTCGGCAAAGCGCGTCTGATAACCCGGTCCGGTGGGAATCTCAGCATTGGCCGCGGTGCCGCCGGACGACACATCGATCAAATCCACCCCCAGATCCTTGAGGCGCCGCGCCAGCTCCACGGTCTCGTCCGGGTTCCAGCCGTCCTCCACCCAATCGGTAGCCGACACCCGCACAAACAGCGGTAGCTCTTCGGGCCAGACTTTTCGTACCGCCTCTGTCACTTGCAACACCAGGCGAATGCGATTTTCGAACGAACCGCCGTACAGGTCCTGACGCTGATTGCTCAAGGGCGAGAGGAACTGGTGCAGCAGGTAGCCGTGGGCGGCATGCACCTCCACCACCTTGAAACCAGCCACCAGGGCCCGCTTGGCGGCCGCGACGAAGGCCTGGATGATCTCGTCGATCTGCCCTTGGTCCAGTTGTGTGGGCGGCGTGTGCTGCGGATCGAAGGCAATCCGCGATGGCCCCACCGGCACCCAGCCGCCGTCCTCGGGCTTGACGCTGCCGGACTTGCCCAGCCAGGGCCGATGGGTACTGGCCTTGCGCCCGGCATGGGCCAACTGGATACCCGCCACCGCGCCCTGGGCGGTGATGAAACGGGTGATGCGCTGCAAGGGTTCGATCTGGGCGTCGTTCCACAGGCCCAGGTCCTGGGCGGTGATCCGGCCCTCGGCGGTGACCGCCGTGGCTTCGGTGAAGATCAAACCGGCGCCGCCGACGGCACGGCTGCCCAGGTGCACCAGATGCCAGTCATTGGCCAGCCCGTCCACCGACGAGTACTGGCACATGGGCGACACGGCGATACGGTTGAGAAGGGTCAGTTGACGCACGGTATAGGGTTCAAGCAGCAGACTCATGGGGCACCTCTCGATCAATGGTCAGGCTCCAGGGTTCTGTTTGAACGGTCGACGAGTGACTGCGAAGTGAAGCGCCCGCCCCCGCGGGTAGAAGAATGACAAAAGGTCACAAGGCCAATCAGACAGTGCTTAGAGACTAGTCGACAACACTGCCGCTGGCAGGGTTCCTGATGGGTGCCGGGCAAAAAACTGTTGCCCTGGCCGCTGCCAGCGGCAGCGGCCAGGGCACTATCAGCCAAGCGGAGCTCGGCGATTGCCATCGAGCAGGGCATCCACCACGCAGCGGGCCATTTCCACCGAATGCACCAGGGACCAGATCAGGCCGCGCTCCACGCCACTGGCCTGCTCGGTGATCTCGTCGGACACCTCCTCGGCGGCCTTGAGCAGCATGGACACATGAATCAACGCTTCTTCGGCACTGATACCGGGGCGCACAGTGAAGGGATTATCGGGGCCCGCAGAACCCGCGGCGGTGGGTTGCAGCGTCGCGATCAGCGAGCCCTCTACGCCGATATTGGCCAGGGCATGGCGAACCCTTTCATTGGCCAGATCGTGGGCAGCATTACGACGGGAAGAAGGAGGGGAAACAGGCGGATCGGGGACTATCTTTTTCATGGTGTAGCTCCTCGACGATGAAGCCTCCACACCTAACGCTGCTAGACGTTTAAACAGGGTGGCGGCTGTACGCGGGCTAGCAGACCGGGTCGAGGAACCGGTGCGCCCGAAAGCGCCCCCACGCACAGCCGCCATAACAACACACTGCAAATCTGCATGGCAGTGCTGATGGCATCGCTTGCGTTCGACCCGGGCTGCTATTCCCGATCACTGATAAGCAGTGATGAACCGAGACTAGTCAGCTGAGTAGATCGCCACAAGCGCCCGGGAGTGTCTCGGAAACCCCTTACAAAAGAAAGAGACATACCGCCATCCCGCTTTCCAAAAGTCTGGCGAAACCACCCTCGTCGCCCTTAACGCGGTTCGATATGGGCAATCATCAACTGCACGGTTTCCTGGCCCCGGAACTCGTTGAGGTCGAGCTTGTAGGCCAGTTCCACCCAGCGGATGGTCGGGTTGGGCCAGACTTCGCGGTCGATGCCGAAGGCGATGCCGTCCAGCTTCAGCGAGCCGCATTCGCTGCGCAGCACCACTTTCAGGTGACGCTCGCCAACGATGCGTTGCTCCACCAGTTCGAACACCCCGTGGAACATCGGCTCGGGGAAGTGCTGGCCCCAGGGACCGGCGTGGCGCAAGGCGCGGGCCAGTTCCAGGTGGAACTCTTCCACCGCCAGGGTGCCGTCCGACAGCAGGCGCCCGGTGAGGTCTTCTTCGCGCAGCTGGCGCCGCACTTCTGCGTCGAAGGCCTCGGCAAAGGCCGGGAAGTTCTGCTCCGGCAGGGACAGGCCGGCGGCCATGGCGTGGCCGCCGAACTTGCTGATCAGTTGCGGATGGCGCGCGGCCACGGCGTCCAGGGCGTCGCGGATATGAAAGCCCGGCACCGAACGCGCCGAGCCCTTGAGCATGCCCTCGCCGGCATCGGCAAAGGCGATGGTCGGCCGGTGATAACGCTCTTTCAGGCGCGAAGCGAGAATCCCGATCACCCCCTGGTGCCAGTCGGCATCGAACAGGCACAGGCCGAACGGCATGGACTCCACCGGCAGTTCCTTGAGCTGGGCCAGGGCCTCGCGCTGCATGCCCTGCTCGATGGATTTGCGGTCCTGGTTCAGCTCGTCGAGCTGGGCGGCCATGGCCCGGGCCGCCGAGACGTCGTCGCTGAGCAGGCACTCGATGCCCAGGCTCATGTCGTCCAAGCGCCCGGCGGCGTTGAGCCGCGGGCCGAGAATAAAGCCCAGGTCGGTGGAGGTGATGCGCGAGTGATCGCGCTTGGCCACTTCGAGAATCGCCTTGAGCCCCGGCCGCGCTCGACCGGCGCGAATCCGCTCCAGGCCCTGATGCACCAGGATGCGGTTGTTGGCGTCCAGGGGCACCACGTCCGCCACGCTGCCCAGGGCCACCAGGTCCAGCAGCTCGCCAATGTTCGGCTGCGGCCGGGTTTCATAGCGACCCAGGCTGCGCAGGCGCGCACGCAGGGCCATCAGCACATAGAAGATCACCCCGACCCCGGCCAGGGCCTTGCTCGGAAACTCGCAGCCCGGCTGGTTGGGGTTGACGATGGCGTCCGCCGCCGGCAGTTCATGGCCGGGCAAGTGGTGGTCGGTGACCAGCACTTGCAAGCCTGCGGCCTTGGCTGCGGCCACGCCTTCGACGCTGGAGATGCCGTTGTCCACGGTAATCAGCAGCTGCGGCTCACGCTGCAGGGCCACGGCGACGATTTCCGGGGTCAGGCCGTAGCCGTATTCGAAGCGGTTGGGCACCAGGTAATCGACGTGGGCCGCGCCCAGCAGGCGCAGGCCCAGCACGCCCACGGTGCTGGCGGTGGCGCCGTCGGCGTCGAAGTCGCCGACGATGAGGATGCGCTGGCGCTGGTCCAGAGCGGTCACCAGCAGGTCCACCGCGGCGTCGATACCCTTGAGCTGCTGAAACGGGATCAGCCGCGCCAGGCTCTTGTCCAACTCCTCCACCGATTGCACGCCACGGGCGGCGTAGAGGCGGGTCAGCAGTGGCGGCAGGTCGCCGAGAAAGGGCAGGACGGCGGGCAACTCACGGGGTTCGATACGCATGGGCTAACAGCAACTTCTCTTGGGAGACGGTGGGTCGTTCAGGAGCGGCGCGGGCAATCAGCCGCGCTCGCCCAGCAGCCATTCCAGCTGCACTTCATGCTGGCCGCGATCGTCGGTGACGAAGATCGTGCCTTCGCTGATCATCACGTCCCACTTGATGACCCGCGGCATGTCCTTGGCAAGGGTCTCAAGGACCTCCTGGGGCACGCCGGCGATATTGAGGTTCTTCAGGTTCTTCACCGCGTCCAGCACCCGGGTCTGCCAGACCCGCAGGCTGCCGTAGGCCAGCAGGCTGGTGCGCTCGGTGCGACGCGAGCACCAGGTCAGGCGATCGGCGTCCGGCTGGCCGACTTCGATCCAGTGCAGGACGCGGTCGTCCAGGCTCTTTTCCCACAGGGCGGGCTCGTCCACATCCGACAGACCCCGACCGAACGACAGGTGCTCGTTGTACCAGAAGGCGTAGGCCAGCAGCCGCACTGTCATGCGTTCTTCAGTTTCCGAAGGGTGACGGGCGATGGTCTGCTTGACGCTTTCATAGACCCCGCGGTCGAGGTCGGTCAGGTTCAGTTCGAATTTGTAAGTGGTGGACGGCTGGGCCATGTGCGGGCTTCTTGAGTGTGCGAAAAGGCGGCAAGTCTAACCCGAAACCTGCCGCCCTGCCCGACCACTGACCGGCCGGAGGCCCTTGCGCTGAAATCCGCAGAAATGCATTGCCTCGGTAAAGTTGGTTGCCAGCCTGCCACCAGGGTTTTATAACCCCCGCGCGAATCGGCCGGCGCGCACCGCGCCAACGCCGCAGTTCAATAGAAAAGGACGTCCATGACTCTCTTTGTCACCCTGCTTGTCATCGTGCTGCTGTTCATCGCGCTGATTTTGTATGCCCGCCAGAAAACCGCCGATCGCAACGAGAGCCTGGAGCTGACCGGCAACCTCACCGCCCAGATCAACCAGACCCTGCTGCTGAGCAAGGCCGAACCGCTGCTGGCGCTGAAACTGGCAGAGCAACTGCCCGGCGAAGCCCGGGAACTGGCCTCGCAGCTGGTGGCCAGCGAGCTCTACCTGGCGGGCCACAAGGCCCAGGCCCGGGAGCTGTACCAGCAATTGCCGCCCCACGCCCGGGACTACGTACTCAATACCCTGATCGAAACGCTGCTCGACACCGACGATAGCCAAGCCTGCCTGGAACTCCTGGAGAACTGGGGGGAATCCCTGCCCAGCTGGCCGCTGCTGCAAGTGCGTATCCTCCAGGCCCGTGGCGAACAGGAGCGGGCCCTGGCCGTGCTCGGCGAACTGAGCGACCCGCGCCAAGCGGCCGCCCATGAGCGCCAGAGCATCGGCAACCTGCTGACCCTGGCGCGCCTGCAGCATCAGGCCGGGATGCAGGACGCGGCGCAGGTCAGCGTCGAGCAGGCATGGTCGGTGTTCGAGGGGCCCGAGGAGGGCCACCGCCAGTCGATTCTGCGCCAACTGTTCGAGGCCAGCGCGACCCTGGGCCAGTTCGACTCGATCCTCACCCGCGCCGCGTCGCTGCCGGCCGAAGAGCAGGCCCAGGCGGTCGCCGCCCTGATCAAGGCCGGTCAACTGGACTCTGCCCTCAGCCTGCTGGCCCCCATCAGCGACGATCTCTACTCCACCACGCACAGCGAACTGATGGACCTGGCCCTGGCCCTGCCGCCCATCGACAACGCCCTGCGCCTGTTGGAAAAGGCCCCCGACCTGCATCGCTACAGCCTGCTGCTGAGCCTGCTGAACCACATGGCGACACAAGGCCAGACCGCAGAAGCCGAAGCATTGCTGCCGACGCTGGAAACTGAGCCGAGCCAGCATCCGGGCCTGATGCTCAGCCTCTGTGAACAGCACCACGCCACACAGCCGCAATGGGCCGAGGCACTGCTGGCCAAGGCGCTGCAACAGATCGACGGTTACAAGCATGACCATGAGTTCTGGAGCGGCATGCGCATGCAGGCCCTGCGCACCCAGCTCCAGCTGCAAAGCCATCTGCCGGCCCATCGCCGGGACAGCTGGCTGGTACGCAGCGGCCTTGAGGAGTTGCACCGCCTGCACCAGCAGCAAGACGGCGAACAGCAATTGCTGTGCATTCGCGAGCAGACCAAGCTGCTGCACGACCTGGGTCAGACCGCCCAGGCCAGGACCCTGCTGGAGCAAGCCTTGGCATTGCTGGACAGCGACAACCTGCCGGAGGTCGATGAGATGGACACAACCTTCTACCTGGAGGACATCGCCAGCGCCTACCTGAGCATCGACGAAGCAGAGCAGGCCCAGGCCCTGCAGGATCGATTGCACAGCCTGGAGGCCGGTAGTCGCGACCTGGAAGAGGACCTGCTGCTCAATCACATCGAACACCAGCGCTTCGCCCAGGCCATCGAGGCCCTGACCCTGAGCGTCTTGCTCAGCGACAAGAAGCCTCTGTCACGCCTGTATCAGGCCCTTGAGGAGCTGCAGCAACGGGCCCCCGAGCGGGCCAGCGAACTCCAGCAACAGCTGCTGGAGCGGTTCAGCAGCGGGATGGCCTGGCGCGCCTTCCAGGCGAACTGACCCAGCAGCCTTTTGCGCCCCCACCAACGGGGCGCCATTGGCATCCAAGGGCTTGACCATCGGCTCCAGCTGTTTCAATGCCGGCAGCACATTGCCGCGGTCCGCCAGGCTCAGTTCTCGCCCCCAAGGAAAACCGAATCATGGAAGTGTTTATCATCCTGCTGCTCATCACCGGCGTGATCTCGCTGCTGGTGGTCTATGCCCACAAGGGCAGCAGCAATGACCAGGGCAGCAGCCTAGGCATCAATCTGGACGAGGAGGCGCAGATCTATCGCGCGGCGTACCTGAGCGCCGTCGAACCGCAGGTGGCCCTGCAACTGGCCCAGCGCCTGACGGGCAAAGCCCGGCAACAGGGGCTGCTGCAGATACCCGCCGCACTGTACCGGCAAGGCAACCAGGCCCAGGCCCTGGAAGTCCTGGCCGAGCTCGATGAAACCTACCAGCCCATGGCGCTGTACCGACTGCTCGAAACCCTGCTCGACAAGGACGGCCCGCAGGCGGTGCTGAGCCTGTTGGAGCGCCTGCATCAGCCCCTGCCGTCAGCGCCCCTGCTGCGCATCCCGCTGTTGCTGGCCAGCGGTGAACTTGAGCAGGCCCGCGCCTTGCTGGTGACCTTCGGTGTCGAGCAGCTGAACCAGGGCTCTGCCAGTGAGCACCGAAAGTTGGCGACCCTGCAACGCAGTGTGGGCCTGCCCGAGCAAGCCGCCATCAGCCTCGGCCTGGCCTGGCAACTGCTGCTCAAACAACCGGCCGACGAACTGGACCCGTATGAAGTGGAACAGACCCTGCGCGAGTACCGTGCCCAGGGGCAGGACGCGCAGTTCCCGGCCATGGCCGCGCAATTGCCCGCGTCGGCCCAGATCATCGTCGTGGTCTTGCTGATACAAGCCGGGGAATTCGACGCCGGATTCGAACTGCTGGCGCAGAACCCCGAGCCCGAGGACTACTGCGGCTACCCACCGCTGCTCAAGCTGATCCTGGACGCCAGCCGCCCGGATCTGGCGGCACAGCTGATCGCCCAGGTGCCGGTGAGACACGCCAGCGAGATGCTGCTGAGCCTGTTGCACTGGCATGTCGCGCGCCATGAGCTGGCCGAGGCCGAGGCGGCCTTGCAGGCCTGCGCGGTCGCGCCCTCGCAGCGTCTCTGGTGCCTGCTCTCTGTGTGGCGCACCTACTTCGAGGAGCACCCGCATTGGTGCGCCCACCTGCTGGAGCAGGCCCTGCGGACACTGGAGACCTGGCGTGGTGCTGAGCAATGGCCGTGGCATCGCCTGCTGATCGTGGAAACCCAGTTGTGGGTGCAGGCTGCCCTGGCGCCCGAGCGCCGCGACAGCGAGCTGATCCGCAACGGCCTTGAGGAAGTGGCGCACCTCAACACCCAGCTCGAATACGCCGATCGCCCGGTGAAACAGGCAGCACAGGCCAAATTGCTGCACGACCTGGAACAGACCCGGCCAGCCATCGAACTGCTGGACCAGACCGTGCAAGCGCTCGACGACGAAGCTCAGAATGCGGCCCTGGACCCAGCGGAAAAAAACTACCACCTGGCACAGCTGGCACTGGTCTACCTCTACATCGACGAGCAGGCAAAGGCCGCCGAGCTCAAGAGCCGCCTGGAACAGAACCTGTCCTATGCCAACCAGTTGAGCCACGCCACGCTGCTGAACCATATCCGCCAGCAACGTTTCGAAGAAGCCATTGCCGGCCTGGAACTGGGCAGCCTGTTTAACAGCGAAAACCCGCTGCAGCAGTTGCACCTGGCCCTGGAAACCCTGAGTCAGAGCGCCCCCGAACAGGCCCATAGGTTGCGCCAGAAACTCCTCGACAGGCTGGCCGAGAACAGCCTCTGGAGTCAGCCGAACGCCGCCTGAGGCCGAGTGCTGGCCCGCCGTGGCACGCCTTAACGCGGTGCGTAGCGGGCCCAGAGTTCGTTGAACTCCTTGAGGTAACTGGCCACCAGTTGCGGATGGTCGATCACCAGGAGGTTTTCCTCGTTGCCGGTGGTGGCGCTGCGGGTCCAGTTGAAGCTGCCGTTGAGCAGGGTCCGGCCATCGAACACGGCGAACTTGTGGTGCATGTGGAACGGCGTGTCGTCGATCCGCACCGGCACCCCGGCCTCGCGTAGCCCGGCGATATCGCTGCCGACATCGAACTGCTTTTCACTGTCGCTGATCACCCGCACGGCCACGCCGCGCTGGTGGCAGGCGCGGATTTCGTCGCTCAGTTGATCGTCAGAAATGGTGAACACGCAGATATCCACCGAGATCCGGGCCTGGCGGCACAGGTCGCGGATCTTGCGCCGGCAGTCTTCACCGGGGCTGAAGTGGGCGCTGGCCATGTCGCGCACCGGGGCGCTGTTGGCGTCCAGGGTCTTGACCACCTGCTCCAGCCATTTCAACGCCGGCAGCACATTGGCGCTGTCCGCCAGGCTCAGTTCCCGTACCAGATCGAAAGCTCGATTGCGCAGGTAACGCACCTGATCGGCACTGAGTTCGCTGCCCAGTTGGCGCAGTTCGTCCCGCTCTTCGTTGCTCAGTTTCAGGTCCAGCAGGCTGTCGCGCAGCTGCTGGTCCAGGTGGGCAAAATCCATGTCGTGATCCTTGGCTGTTCGCCGGCAAGCCGGCTCCTACTATTGGGAGTCCTTGAGGGTGGGCACATCACCGTGGCTGAGCATGCGGCTCAATTCGTCCACCCGCGTGGCGATGTCGCCAATGCGCTGGTGGCTGTGCAGGTCG
The DNA here is from genome assembly GCF_003363755.1 of Pseudomonas protegens. Classification (GTDB taxonomy): domain Bacteria; phylum Pseudomonadota; class Gammaproteobacteria; order Pseudomonadales; family Pseudomonadaceae; genus Aquipseudomonas; species Aquipseudomonas danubii. The sequence continues at coordinate 4,770,426 of NZ_CP031396.1, read as the reverse complement.
ACGTCGATCTTCTTGTGCATGACCTTGATCAGCGGCAGGAAGCTGTTCTCCAGGTGCTCGGAGAGGTTTTCCAGCACCGCGCGCAGGTCATGCTGCTGCGCGGGCCGGGCCAGACCGCGTACGCCTTCCACCAGATCGTTGAGCTGGGCCACCATCCGGGTGCCGACATCGCTGTCGCTGCCGCCCATGGAGCGGTTGCGCACGAAGTCACGCTTGATCTGGGTCCAGCGTTCGCGCTGCTCCGGGGTCTGGTTACCGCGCAGTTCGGCGAGCTTGAGCAGGTTTTCCTCGGCGCCGGTGGTCAGCAACTGGGATTCGCCCTGGTAGTGGTCGGCCAAGAGTTGCAGCAGCTCGGCGTCGTTCATCACCGCCGAGATCTTCTCGGCCATCTTGTTCATGTTGCGGTAGCTGCCCTGCAGCTTGAACGGCGGCTCGCTGCGGTACTGGTCGGCCTGGGCGGCGCTGGCGATGTACTGCTGGTTGACCCGCAGCACCACGTCGCGCACCTGCATCAGGCGTTGCAGAGTGGTGGTGATTTCGTTGATCTCGGCGCCGCTGTAGCTATGGCTCAGTTCGTTGCTGGAGAAGGCCTTGCCTTCGGCCTTGGCGACGAAGCGGTAGACATCCGCCATATCGCGGGTGGCCAGGGGCGCCAGCACCGGGTTGGAGGTCAGGCCGTTCTCGATGTAACTCAGGGCGAAGGCTTCCTGCATGCCGCCCAGGGTGTCGCCGAGGTTATAGATGTCGGCCCGGTTGGCCAGCATGTCAGGGATCTTGAACACCTCGCCGGACTCGGTGTACGGGTTGCCCGACATCACCACACAGAACTTCTTGCCGCGCATGTCGTAGGTCTTGGTGCGACCTTTCCACACGCCTTCGATGCGCCGGGTGCCGTCGCACAGCGAGATGAATTTCTGCAGGAATTCCGGATGGGTGTGCTGGATGTCGTCGACATAGAGCATCACGTTGTTGCCCATCTCCAGGGCCAGGTTGAGTTTCTCCAGTTCCTGGCGCGAAGTAGCGTCCGGCGCCTGGGCCGGGTCCAGGGAACGCACCTGGTGACCCAGGGCCGGGCCGTTGATCTTCATGAAGATCAGGCCCAGGCGGTGCGCCACGTATTCCATCAGGGTGGTCTTGCCGTAGCCCGGTGGCGAAATCAGCATCAACAGGCCCATCAGGTCGGTGCGCTTGTTCTCGCCCACGGTGCCCATCTGCTTGGCCAGGTTGTCGCCGATAAAGCCCAGGTACACATCGTTGATCAGCTTGTTGCGCACGAACGAGCTCAGCGGCCGCGGCTTGAATTCGCTCAGGCGCAGGGCCGAGCGCTCACGACTGATGATGCCCTGGCGCAGCGCCTGGTAGCGCTGCAGGCCGGGCAGGAACTGTTCGCGGTGGGCCCGCAGGCGAGCGAAGAAACCATCCACGGTGAGAGACAGGCTGCGCTCGTGAATGCGCGGGTGTTCGCCCATCAGGTTGCCGACGCTGAACCGCAGGTCGACTTCAGTGATGCGCTTGGCAAAGTCTTCCCGCAGCAGCGACAGGGCCACCGCCTCGGGTACGTAGTCGCTCCACTCGGCGAACTCGCCCTCGGCGCACAGGGCCGAGAGCCAGTTCTCGGTCAATGCCCACTGTGCAGCAGGCCGCTCCACCAGCCGCGCCAGGGCCTGCTGGTAGTCGTCCCACATCCGCGCGCCCTGCAGACGCAAGGTCAGGGCCTCCTGCAGTTGCTTGGCGTATTTGCTGAAGGTGAATTCGATGCGTTCTGCGGCCAGTTCCTGAACCAGGTACTCGGCGGCTTCGGGCAACAGCTCGGCGGCCAGGGTGAAGGCGTGCTGCTGATGCCAGTCACTCAGTGCCGCGAGGATTTCCTCCTGCAACTGCAGCAAGCCTTCTCGACGCCCGAACAGCTGCTGAATATGCCGGCTGGTGCGGGCCCGCTCGACCCATTGCTGCGGTTGCGGCTGGTGCTGCTGGCGGCCCCAGAACAGCGTGGCAAAGGCCCGCGCCGCCGCGCCGAAGCGCAGCAGGCCGGCGCTGTCGCGCAGCGGTAGCAACTGCAACAGAATCGCCGCCGCATCGTGGTCGTGAATGCCCTTTTCGTAGCCTTCCTTGTAGCGCGGCGCGGCGAAGTCGCGGATCACCCGCGCCAATTCCTCAGGCTGCGCCAGCAAGGGTTTCAGGCTTTCCAGGCTCAGCCCTTCCACGCCCCGGTCGGCAGCGTCCAGCACTTGCCCGGCCAGGTACTCAGCGCGGTACAGCTGGGCCGATTCCGACTCCAGGGCCACCTGCCAGAAGTCGCGCAGGGCTTCCAGCTCGGGGTCGCGCAGAGGTTCGAGGAAATCCGTGCCGGTGAGGTGCAGGTGCAGTTCGTCGCCCCGGGGCATCAGGGTCAGGTCCAGCTCCTGGGTGTTGACGCTGAAGCGATGACGCGGCCCCAGCTTGATGACGTTGCCGCCCTCTTCGAACAGCTCGGTCTTGTCGCGCAGGGCCCGAACGGCCTGATCCCGGGCGCCCTTGAGGCGCGACTCGACGTCGTCAGCCTTGACGCTGTCCTTGAGCTCGCGCAAGCGCTCGGCCAACTCCCGCAGCTTGAGGATCAGCGGGTCGGCGGCGAAGAACGCATTGAGCTCCTCGGCCTGGGTGAACTTGGCGGTGCGCCGGCCGAGGCTGTCGAGAATCCGCCGCGCCGCGTCCAGCAGGCCCTGGGCCTTGCGCTGGCGCTCGTCGAGCAGCGATTGCTTGTGGGCCTCGAAGGTTTCCAGCAACTCCTCACGTTTGCCGAGGATGTCGCCGAGAAACTGTTCGTGATCGCCGAAGCGGCTCTCCAACTCCTCCAACTGCACCAACAAGCGCGACAGTTGCTCGTCGCAGCGCTCGGGGTCCTGGGCCTGGGCCAGGGCATTGGTGATGCCCTGGCTGAAGAGTTTGAACTGGGCCCCGAACTGGGCCACGGTCTCGGTCGAGCCCAGGCCCTTGCGCCGTTGCTCGGCGCGGGCCTTGGCCTGGTTCAGGCGGGCGTAGATCTGCGAGATGGATTCGATGATCCGGGTGCGCTGGGTGGCGTCTTCGATCTGCAACGAGGCCATCAGGCTCGACAGCATGTCCAGATCGCCAGCCATGGCTTGCAAGGCCCCCAAGGGCTCGCTGAGCTGAGCCACGGTCTCGGCTTTCTGCGCCTGGGCGTCGAGGGTTTCCAACTGGGTGACGAAGGGCTGCAGAGCCTGGTCGCTGGCCAGGAAGGTCGCGGTGCCGGCGGCGGTGCGCTCCTGGGCCTTGAGCAAATCGGCTTCCATGGCGTCGATGCGCGCCACGTCGATGTAGCGGTAGTCGCGAATGGTCAGCAGCAGGCCGCGCTGGGCAGTGATGCCGTTGAGCGCATCGACGAAGCTCTGCACCTGGTCCCAGCTGTCCACCAGCAGGCTGTCGAGCAGGGCTTTCTGCTTGGCCTCGGCGGCCACCATGGCCTGGTCCGACTGGCGGCGGATGCTTTCGACTTTCTCGTATTCATCCAGCACCAGCTCCGAGGTCGAGGCCACCTCGCGCAGCAATGGGGCCAGGCCTTCGAGCTCGGCGCTGCCCAGCCAGTGATACACATCGAACAGGCGCCGGGTGTTCTGGCACAGCAACGAATAGCGCTGCACCGACACCGCCGGGGTGTCGATCTCGCGGCACAGGTCGTAGAGATCGGAAACGCTGCGCACCAGTTCGGCATTGCCAATGCGCCCGAGGAAACCGCTGCGGGTCGGTTGCCGCGCGGCGTATTCCTCGGTGAAGAACGGGGTCTGCCAGACCTGCATCGGGTGGACCCGGGTCGGCTCGTCGCCTTCGGCGGCGAAGATCACCATGCGCCCGTCTTCCAGGCGCGCGTAACCGTGGCCGAACAACGGGTTCTGCAACTGGCGGTTGATCATGTTGTAGGTCAGCAGCACCGAGCGGCCCTGCTCCGGGTGGTAGAAGATGTACTGCACATCTTCACCGTTGGGCGAGCGTACCGAGCGCTTGAAGCGCATGCCGTCCATGGACTGTTCGAAGGTCTTGTACTCGCCGCTCTGCAGGTAATAGCCACCGGGGAAGATGATCCCGTGGTCTTCCGGCAACTGCACGCAGGCCAGGCCGATGGCGTCGATGCGCTCCACCTGGCGAGTCAGGCTGTTGAACACCAGGTAGCGCCACTGCTCTTCGCGGTACGGCAGGACCTTGAGCAGGATCAGGCTGCCCAGGCGGGCGAATTCGATCTGCGAATCGTCCAGGGACTGGGTCTTGTCCAGCACCTCTTCGCGGTAGATGCCCAGGCCCGACTCGGTGTTGTTCTCGACCTTGATGGTCAGGTCGCCGCCGATGGTTTCGACGAACACCGTGTCGAGGATGTTCAGGTGCGGGAAGCGGCCTTCGACCACCATCTCGCGGGTGGCCTTCTTCCATTCGAAATCGAAGGGCGCCGGCAGGGCGATATCCCGCTCGCCGCGGTTGTCGATGTACCGGACATCCCGTCCGTCCACCGAGATCGACCAGCGGAACACCCGCACATCGGTGACGCGCTCGCCAATCTGGAAACTCGCCAGCAGCTTGCCGTCACGGATCGCCAGTTGCAGCAGGCGGGTGTTCTTGTAATAGGTGTAGAGCTCGTTGAAATCGTTGAGGAAGCCCTGGGCCGCCAGGAAGCTGCCTTCCAGGGGCACGGGCTCGGCTTCGTAGCCTTCGCCCTCTTCCACCAGCCGATAGAGGGAAAACACGTCGGCGACGCTGGTTTCCTTCTTCAGGCCGATGAACACGTTGTAGCCGAACAACAGGCAGTCGCCGACCTGGACGATGTCCCGGGCGATGCAGTTGTTCTCGGTGCGGATGCGCACCCGCCCGACCACTTCCATGCGGCTGTTGCCGAACTCGTCGAGACGCCTCTGGTTGAGGTCGTCGGTGGTGGCCCGCAGGCGCTGGCCCTGGTCCAGCAGGCGCTTGTGCAGCACCTCATAGGCGCCGCCTTCGGCGACGGCCTTGTCCAATACGTCCTGCGGGGGAGTTGCGACTTGAGCGTCCGACATCGTGGCCTTCCTGGATCTACGGCGGTGTGCAAAAAAAGCGGGCTCCTCAAACCTGGAGCCCGGTACCCGACACAAGGCCGGTAGCCGCTGCCGCGGGCTGAGTGCGTGCTTGAGGGCCCGAAGGCCCTCAAGGGCTGCGCCTCCTACGGAGTCGGTCGCAGCCTTCGGCAGCGGCTACAGGTGTGTCAGGTGTGGGTCAGGCTTCGGCAGACGGCGCCTCGGCCTTGCGCGAGACGACAGCAGCGGCCAGTTCAGCGGCAACGGCCGGTGCGCCCTTGCCGTTGAGCAGGCGTGCCAGGACGTCCTGGACCACCGGGCTCTTGCCCACCACGCCCTCGATGGCCTTGCCCACCGACAGCGATTTGGCGAAGGAATTGAAGAAGTCGCCTTCGCCGCCGACGATCTCGATCTTGGCCTTGCTGAGGGCGGCGGACAGCACTTCGGCCTGGTCCTTGGCGATGTCCTTGTTGGCGGCGATGGCGGCCATCGCTTCCTCGAAGTTCTTCTCCAGTTGCATGCGGAACTCTTCGTGCTGGCGAGCGCTGTCGCTGAGGGAATCCAGGGCACCGAACTTCTTGCCCAGGCCTTCGGCTTCGGCGTTCAGACGCTGCAGCAGCACTTCGGCTTCGGCCGAACCCAGGTCCTTGGTGGCCTTGGCCTTGGCCGCGCCCAGTTGCTCTTCGCCACGGGCTTGAGCACCGAGCTTCTCTTCCATGACCTTGGCTTCCGCCAGGCCGTCCTTCTCTTTGGCAGCCGCCTGGGCTTCCATGACGCGGGCGTCGGCCAGGCCTTTTTCCTGCTCGCCGCGAGCTTCGGCAATCAGCTGCTCGGTGCGGACGCGGGCTTGCGCCAGGCCTTCTTTTTCCTGGGCCGCTGCGGTGATTTCCAGCACGCGGGCATCGGCCAGACCAGGCGCGGCGCGCTCGGCTTCCAGGCCTTCGGCCAGGCGCTTCTTGGCTTCGGCCTGTTTGGCCGCCGCTTCCAGTTCGGCCTGGGCCAGGTTGTTGATCTCCACGGCCTTGTGCTTGGAGCGAGTCTCGTCGGCTTCGGCCTGTTTGACCTGACGCACCAGATCCTGCTCGGCTTCGGCCTGGGCCTGGATCACCACCACTTGCTTGGCGCGTTCGGCTTCGGAAATTTCGCGTACTTCCTTGATCCGCTCTTCTTCCTGGGCCACGGTCTTCTCGACCGCTACCCGCTCACGGATCACGGTGGCGATGTTCTTGCGCTGCTCTTCCAGAGCCTTTTCTTTCTCGATGCGCTGCAGTTCCACTTCACGCTCGCGGGCCACTACTTCCAGGTCCTTGGCGCGGGTGACTTTCTCCACTTCGATGACCACCGCACGCTGACGGTTCTGCTGGGCCACTTCGACTTCGCGCTGATGGTTCTCGGTGCGCACGTCGATTTCCTGCTGCGACTGAATGCGTGCTTGCTCGGCCTTCAGGCGCTCTTCTTCCTTGACCTTGGCGGTCTCGGCTTCCTCGCGGGCGCGGATTGTTTCGATCTCGCGCTTCTGCCGCGCTTCGGCGTCGGCCTGCTGGCGTTCCAGAGACAGCGAGGCTTCGCGGGTCTCGACGTTTTTCTTCTGGATCGCCAGTTCCTGGTTGCGCTCCAGTTCGTTGGTGATGACGTTCTGCGCCGCGGTCAGCTCGGTGATCTTGCGGATACCTTCGGCGTCGAGGATGTTGCTCGGGTCCAGGGAGTGCTTGGCGGTCTGCTCCAGGTAGTCGATGGCCACGTCTTCCAGCACATAGCCGTTGAGGTCGTTGCCGATGATCTCGATGATGCGGTCGCGGAAGTCCTGGCGGTTTTCGAACAGCTGGACGAAGTCGAACTGCTTGCCCACGGTCTTCAGCGCTTCGGAGAACTTGGCGTTGAACAGCTCGTTGACCGCAGCGCGGTCGGAGGCACGGTCGACACCGATGGCCTTGGCCACCTTGAGCACGTCTTCCTGGGTTTCATTGACCCGCAGGTAGAAAGCCACGGTGATGTCGGCGCGCATGTTGTCGCGGCAGATCAGACCATCCTTGGCCCGACGGTCGACTTCCAGGGTGATCAGCGAGATCCGCATGAACTCCTTGAGGTGGATGACCGGGTACACCAGGGCGCCGGTGAAGTGCACCTTGGGCGTCGAGGACATGTCGTTGACGATCAGCGCCGTGCCTTGGGGGACCTTGATATAGAAGGCCTTGAACAGGGCCAGCAGGCCGAAGACCACCAGGACGACGAGGCCGATCCCGAGCAGGATGGGCAGCAGCGACGGTAAATTCATGCAATCAATCTCCTTTGATTCTGAGGAAGCCCGGGCTCAGAGGCCGCGAAACTCGTCCTCGGTAATGACCCGATAGGCGTGTTGCGCCTCCAGATACTCCAGTAACACGACGCGATCGCCGCGTTTGAAAGCTCGCGCCTCATCGGCACGCACACGCAGGATCAGGCCCGCGCCGCCGTTCTCGAGCACGGCTTCGCCGTGTTCCAGGGTGACTCTGCCGCTGCGTACCACGGCGGTCTGCCCCAGCACCGACTGGCTGCTGGTGGCTTCCATCTTGTGAAACAGCGGACGCAGCGGACGGCAGATGGCCGCGCTGAGGGGGGCCGCCAGAAACAGCGCAACCACAGCCAGCAACAGGCCCAGGGGATAACGCAGCCAACCCAGGGGCAGGTGGCTGAGGACGTAGAGTTCGGCGAAATAGGTCAAAAACCAGCTGAAGAACATCAGCAGGGTCAGCACCAGGGTGACCGGCACCCCGTTGAGCTTGAACTTGATCAGCAGCCCGGCCAGGCCTTCAGTGGCATGGGCGCCTTCGAGCAGCGAATCAGCCTCGAAGTCCAGCAGATCGACCTCGAGCATGCCCATGGCCACCACGGCCCAGTAGATTACCGCCAGGCAGAGCATGAAGCTGAACAGCACTGTGGGGAACGACAACACTGTCTGCAGGAAGATTTCCATTGCTTTCCTATCCCTGAAAAAGCCGGGCAAGGCCCATCGGCCCCGCCCCTACAACACAACGATGAATCAGGACTTGTTGCGATCCTTGAGGCGCGCCAGCACGCTGTCGGCGCTGGTGCTGCCGGCGACGATCCCGGCCTCGCGCAACTTGGCGTCCAGGGCATCGTCGGGGTTGCTGGTGCTGGCCAGCTCCGCTGCGGCTTCCATCTTCGCCGCACGCTCGGCCTGCTTCTGCTTGATCCGCTCCAGGGACTCCACCGCGGTGTGCAGCTTGCTCTGCGAGCCACCGTAGCGCTGGGCCACGGCCTGCTGAGCCTTCTGCACGCTCTCGGTGGCCTTGACGGTATCCACCTGTTGTTTCAGATGTTTGATATTGCCTTCGGCCTGGGTCACAGCCTTGCGCAATTGGGCCACGCTGGCGGCAAAGCCATCGGCCTGCTCGCGCTCGACCGCCAGGTCATTTTCCAGATTGGCGATCTTCTGCGCCACTTCCTGGGCAAGATTTTCATTACCCGCTTCCAGGGCCTTGAGGGCGTAGCTTTCATACTCGGCGATCTTCGCCGCGCTGCCATTGGCGCGCTCGGCGGCGAGTTTCTGCCGGGCCATGATTTCGGCCAGGGCTTCCTTGGACTTGCGCAGTTCCTGGTCGGCGTCGCGGATTTCCTGATCGAGAATCCTCAGGGCCTGGCTGTCCACCATGGCTTCGCCCGCCTCATTGGCGCCACCGCGCAGGGCGGTAAGCAACTTGCTCCATACGTTCATGTGCATTCCTCCAGGTCAGGCCTGAGCCTTCAGGTAGCCTTCATAGGCCTCGGTAGCCCTGATCACGTTGCTGGCCAGGGTTTCGATCTCGTAAAGCACGTTGGAGAGGATCGAGGTGGCGCTGAGCGCACCGAACATCATGTAGAAGCGCTCGCCGCCCAAGCCGGTTTCCAGGCCGATGCTCGACAGCGGGAACAACTGGCGGCTGAGCAGCACTTCTTCATTGAAGGCTTGCACATCGGTGACTTCGCTTTGCGGCCAGAGCAGGGCTTCGACCAGGATCTGCTCGCCGGACAGGGCGACAAACAGCGGCAGGTCGCCGTATTCGCGCATGGTCACGTGCAAGCTCGGTTCGGCGCCTTCAAGCAGTTCAATGCTGGCTTCGCCGCTGCTGAACAACTCGGTGGCCATCAGGGCCTGGCACAGCGATCGGGCATTCCAGATCTGCGGCATGCTCATTTCTCCATCCTTTTCCACAGGAGCCAGCCCGTCAAAGGGCTGACGCAGTTTGCGTTCAACCGCCAGCAACGCCTGGGCGTTCTCGGGCAGTATCCAGACTTCCTTTTTCACCAAGCCCTGATCACGCAGGCGCTGGCGGAATAAACGTTGGTAATGGGCTGAGGATTTGTTTTCCATGGCGCACAGACTAGAGCATCACATGTAAGACTTTCAATTCATCACATGTAATTTTTTAATGAGGTATTTGTAACAATAGTTTTCTATCGACCCACTCGGAACAAAACGTCGAACCTGTCACGGGGCATAGACCAGATCGAAGGATTTGCAACCGCCCTTCTCATGAAAGGCGCCATTAAACCCGCCACCCAAGAGAATGAGAAGCACAATTATCCCGCCATCGACCTGAAAATAATGAATGAAGGCCACCGTCCAGCGCTGCCTTAATGGCAACCAATGGTCTAGGCTAGGCGGATTTTCCTGCCCAGCGGATGCCCCATGAACAGCCTCAGCAAGCCCCTCGCCGGATTGAAAGTGATCGAACTCGGCACCTTGATCGCCGGCCCCTTCGCCTCGCGCATCTGCGCCGAGTTCGGTGCCGAGGTGATCAAGGTCGAGTCTCCGGACGGCGGCGATCCGCTGCGCAAGTGGCGCAAGCTGTATGAAGGCACTTCGCTGTGGTGGTTCGTCCAGGCCCGCAACAAGAAATCCCTGACCCTGAACCTCAAGCATCCCGAAGGCTTGGCGGTGCTCAAGCAACTGCTGGCCGAAGCCGACATCCTGATCGAAAACTTCCGCCCCGGGGTCCTGGAAAAGCTCGGCCTGGGCTGGGACGTGTTGCACGCCCTCAACCCCAAACTGGTGATGGTGCGCCTGTCGGGCTTCGGCCAGACCGGCCCGATGAAGGACCAGCCGGGCTTCGGCGCCGTGGGCGAGTCCATGGGCGGCCTGCGCTATATCACCGGCTTCGAGGATCGTCCGCCGGTACGCACCGGGATTTCCATCGGCGACTCCATCGCGGCCCTGTGGGGCGTGATCGGCGCGCTGATGGCCCTGCGTCATCGCGAGGTCAACGGCGGCCAGGGGCAAGTGGTGGACGTGGCGCTGTATGAGGCGATCTTCGCCATGATGGAAAGCATGGTTCCGGAGTTCGACGTGTTCGGTTTTATCCGCGAGCGCAGCGGCAACATCATGCCCGGCATTACCCCGTCTTCGATCCACACCAGCGCCGATGGCAAGCATGTGCAGATCGGCGCCAACGGCGATGCGATCTTCAAGCGCTTCATGCTGCTTATCGGTCGCGACGACCTGGCCAACGATCCCGCCCTGGCCAGCAACGACGGACGCGATACCCGCCGCGATGAACTCTATGGCGTGATCGACCGCTGGGTGGCCTCCCTGCCCCTGGACCAGGTACTGCAGCAGCTGAATCAGGCTGACGTCCCGGCGAGCCGGATCTTCAGCGCCGAGGACATGTTCCACGACCCGCAGTTCCTCGCTCGGGAAATGTTCCTCCAGGCCAAACTGCCCGACGGCAAGCCCTTCAAGATGCCCGGCATCGTGCCGAAACTCTCTGAGACGCCCGGCTCCGCGGACTGGGTCGGCCCCGAGCTCGGCGAGCATTCGACAGAAGTCCTGGCGAGCCTGGGCTACAGCAGCGAACAGATCCAACACTTGCGCAACTCTGGGGCGATCTAAGCTGAAAAACCGGTTTTCCATCAGCGCCCTGTCCGGCGCCCATCCACCCTTCCTACGCCGTCGCCTTAGGTGCTGCGTGACGTTTCTGCTCGCCCTGCTGTGGCTGCCGAACGCCTCCAGCGAACCCAAGGAGACGCTGTTCTGGCTGCTGCGAGACCTGCCGCCGCTGAGCATTTTCGAGGGCGAGCAGAAAGGACAAGGGGTCATCGACCTGCTGATGCCGCAACTGATCGCCAGCCTGCCGGAGTACCCACAACAGATAGTGCGGGTCAATCGCGCCCGGGGCTTGCAGATGCTGCGCGAGCCGACCTTCGTCTGCGACCCGTCGCTGATCATGAACAAGGAGCGCGAACAGTGGGTGACCTTCTCCATCACCAGCTTCCGAGTCCTGAGCAATGGCCTGGTGATCCGCCGCGCCGACCATGAACACCTGACCCCGTTCGTCCGGGAGGGCAAGGTCGATCTGCGCGCCCTGCTCGCCAGCGGCCAGGAAAAAGTCGGAGTGGTTGCCGAGCGCAGCTATGGCCAGCAAGTCGATAACCTGCTGCAAGCAGCCCCCGCGGACTCGGTCAATGCCCACCACGGCAACGACGCCCTGGGCAGCCTGTTGCAGATGCAGCGCCTGGGGCGCCTGCGTGTGTTGCTGGGCTACTGGCCGGAAATTCGCTACCAGGCAATGCAGCAAGGCATGGACCCGCAGGAGCTGGAGTTCTATCCGATCCAGGGCACCCAGCAGTATCAGGAGATCCATATCGGCTGCAGCAAGACCGCCCAAGGGCGACAAGCCATAGCCCGGATCAACCAGGCCCTGCTCAAGCTGCGTGAGGATCGCCTGGTTGAGTTGTATGCCGCCTGGCTGGAGCCGGAGATGCGCGACCCATACCGTGCCGACGCCCGGGCCTATTTCCGCGATCTGCACGACCACTGACAAATCCCGGGCAAAAAGAAACCCCGAGAAGTGGGGAGACGACTCGGGGTTAAACGCGGTCTTTGACGACCGGTATCAGCCGGCTACAAGCACCGGAGCACAATGCCTGATCCTGCTGATACTGAGTCTGACTGACCGGGTGACAGGAAGGTTCCGCAAAAATTTGCATCAGTTGCGCTGATCGAACACCTTGCCTTCAGCTGCATGGCGCAACGCGGCGATCACACAGGGTTCCAGCCGGCCTTCGGCGATCAGCACGTCACGGTGCAGACCATCGACTACGTCGGTAAGCAGGCGCTTGTCGGTGAGCTGGGCCTGATTGACCTCACGCTCCAAGACCATGGCGCCAGCCGCGTTCTTCAGGGTCACCAGGCATTCGCCATGGCCGCCGCAAGGCGTCAGTGTGACCTGGTACGGACTCAGCGACTCGCTCAACAAAAGACTGATACTTTCCATCTAGATCACCACTCAATAGCTCGAATTAGAGGTTCGAAAACAAAAATGCCGGTAGCTTTCTGACATTCAAGTGACCATCGCTCAGAGAAGAAAGTTCGCCACACCTACTGCTGCCGACCTGAGTCATTCGAGCATGCACGGGTAACATGACAGATATAAAACGGCCGACCAGGCGCAAACCACGCCGCCGTTGCATTGGAGCCCAAGCTTTGAAAGCAATGTCGAACAACAAATTGCGCATCATCCTTGCCGACGATCATCCGATCTTCCTGATTGGCTTGCGTGCCGTGCTGGAGCAGGACGACAGCCTGGCCATTGTCGGTGAAGCCCGCTCGCCTTCTGCCCTGAGCCAGCTGATGCAGGAAGTCGAGTGCGACGTGCTGGTCACGGACTTCATGATGCCCGAGGAGCAGCAGAACGACGGCCTGCGCCTGATCGAGCAATTGCGCCGGCATCATCCCGACCTGCCCATCGTGGTGGTGACCATGCTCAATCACGCCGGGCTGTTTCGCTCGATCCTCGACCTGGGGGTGATGGGGTTGCTGAGCAAGGCCAGCCTGGCCGATGAACTGCCGTCAGCCATTGCCCATGCGCGACAGCACAAACGCTATGTGGCCCAGGCCATCAAGCGAGCATTGAGCCTTGCCGGTGAAGTGGGACCGGATCGACTGGTCTCCAAGGATCAGTTGTCGCCCCGGGAACTGGAAGTGATCCGCCTGCTGGCCGCCGGCCATGCAGTGGGAACCATCGCCACTCAGCTCAACCGCAGCAAACAGACGGTCAGCGCGCAGAAAGTCAGCGCCATGCGCAAACTGGGCCTGGCCAGCGAAGCCGCGCTGTACATCTATGTCCAGGAACACGGGCTGTCCTAGGCGCTACGGGCAGCGACCTTAAGCACACAAACCGGCGGCCTGCCCATCCAGGCCATTGCTGCCCACGCCTGGGGTCTCGGCCAGCCATTGGCGCATCTGGGCGGCGCTCATCGGCGGGGCGATGAAACAACCCTGCAGATGAGCCGCCCCCACGCCCCTGGCCGCCACACAGTCGGACTCGGTCTCGATACCGGTCACCACCACCCCCAGGGACATGCGTCGCGCCATGTTCATCGCACCGCCGACCAGCGCCCGCTTGCGCTCATCCGCGGCCATGCCGGCGACAAACACCGGAGGGATCTTCAGCTCGGTGAACGGCAACTCCAGCAAGCGCTGCAGGCTGGTTCCACCGGTGCCGAAATCGCCGATGGACAACTTGCAACCAATCATCCGCAGGCGCAGCAGCGCCTCCACATGGGCGGTATCGGTCTGCAGTTGCGTGGTGTCGATGACTTCCAGGGTCAGCATCCGGGCCGGCACTTCGAAGCGCCTCAGCAACGCCTCCAACTGACGGGGGAACAGCGGCCGCTCGAGGATGCCGGTGGGAATGTTCACGGCAACCGGCAGCCAGTAGCCCAGCACCAGTTTCACCCCGGCCACCAGTTCCAGTGCCTGCTCCAGCATGTGCCAGGTGAAGACCTCTTGCAGGCCGGCGAACTCGATCAGCGGAAGAAATTCGCCAGGCATCAGCAGGCCCCGCTCAGGATGCTGCCAGCGCGCTAGCGCCTCGACACCTTGAAGCTCGCCATGCTCATAGATGACCGGCTGAAAATGCGCAACCCCACAACCCAGCACCGCCGCCAGCCCCTCATCCTGAGTCACGTCCTCGAAGACAAAGGGCTCAAGGCCCAGCAAGTCCCGGAGCAATGTCTGGTTCAGTTCGGGGCCGGCTGCCCTGGCGTGCTGTTGATAGGCACAGAGCAAGTCGCCGAGCACAGCAGCCGAAGCCGGCTTGGGCAAGCACGCGAGCACTTTCAAGCCCAACTCGCGAGCCATGCCGGCTGTACCTTCAAGGACATCCGGCTCTGCATCGCTGAGAATGATCAGGGCCTTGGCCAGTTGCTGCTGGGCCAGTTCGCGGATCAACTCCAGGCCATCGGTCTGCTCCAGGTACAGATCGCAGATGGCGATATCCACCGGCCCCTTGCTGTCCAGCGAGCGCCGCGCGGACTGCTGGTTCTCGGCGGTCAGCACGTTGAAGACACCATTGGCGTTGAGCATCTGGTGCAAGGCCATCAATTGGAACGAGTTGTCTTCGAGAATCAGCACTTTTAGCGAATGCATGGGGGCAACCTCCGATCGGCGCAGGTGGGAACAGTCCACTACGGGCCGACACGGTAATCAGACAAGTCCTAATCACACATAGGACAAGTCTTATTCGTCCAGAGCCATCTGAATATCGATGCGTAAAATCTCCATGACCTCAAGCAGCAGCGGCCATTGACGGCCCAGCGCCTGCTCCTGGCGCTCCTTGACCAGCACCTCCAGCTCGATACAGGCCTTGGCCAGGGGCAAGGCGTCGATCAGGCAGCACACACCCTTGAGCCGGTGCAAGGTGCCTCTCAGGCGCTCCCAATCCAGCACCGCCAAAGCCTCTTCCAGCGCTTGCTGCTCTTGGGCAAGGTTGCGCAACAGCTCCTGCAACATGCGCTGCAACACGTGTTCGTCGGCCTGGGTCATGCCGCGCAAGGTCTGGATGTTGAAGGATGGCGACGGCAGGAAACGGGCCAGAGACTGGGCCAACTGATCCAGGGTCACCGGCTTGACCAGCAACTGATCCATGCCGGCGCGCTCACAACGCTCGCGCTCGTCTTCGAACGCGTTGGCCGTGCAACCGATCACCGGGCAGGGCGAACGCCCTTCCTGCGCCTCGATCTGGCGGATGGCCTCGGTCAGGGCGTAGCCACTCATGCCCGGCATGTTGCAATCGGTCATCAGCACATCAAAGGTCCCGGAGCGCCAGCGCTGCAACGCCTCACGGGCGTTGTCACAGGCCACGACCCGATGCCCGAGAAACATCAGCTGCTGGCTCAGGACCATGCGGTTTGCGCTCAAGTCATCCACCACCAGCACTTCGATGCTGCGG
Organism: Pseudomonas protegens; assembly: GCF_003363755.1. GTDB lineage: Bacteria > Pseudomonadota > Gammaproteobacteria > Pseudomonadales > Pseudomonadaceae > Aquipseudomonas > Aquipseudomonas danubii. Next base: position 4,755,179 of record NZ_CP031396.1, on the reverse strand, counting down.
CTCGGCGGACGCTCGGCAGGCGGCGAGACTTGCGGATCGAGATCCTCGCTGACCCGCTCCAGATACAGCTCGATGACAACAACGGTTCCGGCTCCTGGCTCACTCAGCAGGTGAATGCGCCCGCCCATCAACTCGATCAACTGCCGGCAGATGCTCAGACCCAGCCCGGTGCCGCCATAGGTTGAAGAGGTCATGGCATCGGCCTGGACAAAGGGCGTGAATATCCTCGCTTGCTGCTCGGCACTGATTCCCGGGCCGGTATCCGCGACGCTGATACGCAGACACGGGATACCGGACTCATCCGGCTGGCGCTCCACCGTCACCCGCACTTCACCTTCAGCGGTGAACTTCAAGGCGTTGCTCAACAGGTTGTGCAGCACCTGGCGCAAGCGCAACGGATCAAAGAGATAACGCCCCCGGGCTTCCTCGTGGAAGACCAGTTGCAAATGCACGCCCTGGTTGCGCGCAGTCACCTCGAAGAGCTGCCGGACGCTGTCGAAAAAGGGCTTGAGGGCGGTGACCTGCGGCACCAGCTGCATATGGCCGGCCTCGATCTTGGCCAGATCAAGGCTGTCCCCCATCAGGCTGATCAACTCCTGGGCAGACTGATAAGCCACCCGCAGAGCCTCGGAAAAAGGCGCGCCACGCACCCTGGCCTGCTCTTTCTCCAGTTCCAGCAAGCCAACGATGGCGGTCATCGGCGTGCGGATCTCATGACTCATGGTGGAGAGAAAAGCACTCTTGGCGGCATTGGCCTGGTCGGCGGACTGACGCGCTTGTACCAACTGGTTCTCCAGACGCTTGCGCTCGGTGATATCGATCCAGCCACCCAGCAAGCCCTGCAGACGGCCCTCGGCACTGTAGAACGGCACCGTCCATTGATAGGCGTGGATCGATCCGTTGCGCGTCTGCACCTGGCGGTCGGCGAATACCGACTCCTCGGACGCCAGCAACTGCATGATCTCGCCATGCAACTGGCGCGCGGTGGCTGCAGGCAGCAGATCCAGCTCTGTCAGTTGTCGCCCCCGAATCTGTTCCAGGCTCGTCCCCAACTGCTGTTCATAACTCTTGTTGCAGGTGATCAGGCGCCCTTGCAGATCACGGACAAAGATCGGGTTGGGAATGCCGTCAAGCAGGGCCCGCATGAACACCAACTGATCGTTGAGCCGTTGCTCGGCTTGCAATCGCTGCTGAATCTGCAGCTTGAGCCGACTGCTCCAGGCCAGGGAAATCAGACCGAACAGCAGCGCGGTGGAAATGGCCCAGTACACCCAGGTCGGCACCCGCTGCCAGACCGGCATCGGCACCGGCGTGGCCCCCAGCCACTTGAGACGGATGGCGCTAAGCTCCGCCACGGGCAGCGCCTCCAGCGACTTGTTGAGGATACTCAGCAGCTCGGGTTGATCCTTGCGCACGGAAAACTCGTCGGCCGACCAGGTACCTTCGACGCTGCGTCCCACCCGCAATCCATCGTCAGCGGGCCCCAACCCCAGCGCCTGGACCTGGACCTCGTTCTGAATGGTGGCCATGGCTTCACCACTGCTGACCAGGGCCCGGGCTTGCTCATAGCTGTCGACACTGCGCAGCCGAATATCGGGATAGTAGCGCCGGATGTAGCTCTCAAGGGTGTGCCGCGCCGGCAACACCAGCACCTCACCGGCCATCTGCTCCAGACTGCTCAGGCGGCGATCCTCGGGACGCACGACAAAGACCCAGGCGGCACCACCGAAGGCATGGGAGAAATTCAGGAACAACCGCCGGTCCTCACTGGCCGTGAGGGTAGAAGTCATCTGCGCCTGCCCACTCTCCAGCCACTCAAGGGTCTGTGCTGTGGAAAGGCTCTCCTTGTGCACAAAATGCAGGCCGGTCATGCGCGAGATACGGTTGAGCAGGTCGATGTTCAGACCGGCCCAGCGCCCCTCCTTGTCCTTGAACACATGAGGCGGGTACTGCTGGGACGCCACCATCACGTGGGGATGCTGAAGAATCCAGGCCTGCTCCTCGGCACTGAGCTCGATCCGCTCACCGGAGATATTCGCCCCCAGGCCGGTGGTCCAGCGCGCCTGTATTTCCCGCTGCAGGGATTCGTCAATGCTCTGCAGTGCCTGCTCCAGCAGGCCTGCCAGCAGGGCGTTGTCATCACGGGTGGCAAAAGCGAAGCCCGTCGGCGGCAAACGGCTTTCATCCTGAATCCGCACCGCCAGGTAAGGGCGCAGGGCCTTGTAGGCACGCACGATGATCTCATTGCCGATGAAGGCGTCGGCGTCGCCCTGGTTCAATGCCTCCAGGCCGCTGTAAAGATTGGGCGAGAGCATGATCTGACTGTTCGGATACGCCGCATGCACCTGTTCGGCGTTGGCATAACCGTCCAACAACACCAGTTTCTTGCCGGCCAGATCATCACTGGGGCTCGACCCGTCGCGGCGCACCACCACCACCGCCCTGTCGGGCATGTAGTCGCTGGTGAAGCGCAGCCCCGAAAGGCCGCGCTCATAGCCATTGGCGCTGGTCAGCACATCGATGGTGCCGTTACGCAGCGCTTCGACCGCCTGCTCGCGCTCGGAAAACCCCAGGACTTCCATTGTCACGTCCAATCGCTCGCCCACCAGACCGAGGTAATCGGCGCTGATGCCCTGATAGCGATTGCGGTCACGGGTGATGTCGATGGGCTGGTAGTCATCAATGGCGATCCCCACTCTCAGGCGCGGATGCCTCGCCAACCATTGCTGTTCGGCAGGCGCCAAGGCCAGAGGCTGCAGATCGGCGAACGCCGGCACCAGCTTGAAGGGCAGGTTCTTCGCCGTGCCGGCCAGCGCGACACCCCAGAGCACGGCCCAGGCCAGCAGGCCCGCCACTAGCAGGCCCAGGACGCGCCCTACCCTGTACGTTTGACGAAGCATCATCCGGGCCTCCCTGCCCCTGGCGGGCCAAGCTTGCGCATGAAAAAACAAAGCCCGTCAGGAGACGGGCTTCGTGGACGACAAGACCAAGGGATCAGAGTGGCTTGCCACGATTGCCGTGCTGGCTGACAAAAGCCTGCACCGCTTTCAGGTCATTGGCCAGGACCGTGCAGCGTTCTTCGCGCTGGAACAGGTCGGACAAGTGCGCCGGCAGTTCCAGAGCCTTGCCGACACCGGCCTTCTCCACCGCGTCGGGGAACTTGACCGGGTGCGCAGTGCCCAGGATCACCATCGGTGTATCCAGGCTGCGACGGCACTCACGGGCGGCCTTGACGCCAATCGCGGTATGCGGGTCGAGCACCTCGCCGGTCTGTTCGAAGACTTCGGCGATGGTCTCGCAGGTCTGCTCGTCGTTCACCGCCAGGGAGTCGAACAGCTTGCGCGCTTCGCTCCAGCGATCCTCTTCGACGCTGAAACCGCCGCCTTGCTTGAAGCTCTCCATCAACCCCGCCAGCGCCGCGCCATTGCGACCGTGCAGGTCGAACAGCAGGCGCTCGAAGTTCGACGAGACCATGATGTCCATGGACGGCGACAGGGTCGCGTGCAGGGTTTCCTTGACGTACTGATTGCCGCTCATGAAACGGTGCAGGATGTCGTTGCGGTTGGTGGCGACGATCAGCTGGCTGATGGGCAGGCCCATGTTGCGTGCCAGGTAGCCGGCGAAGATGTCACCGAAGTTACCGGTGGGCACCGAGAACGCGATGGAGCGCGCCGGGCCGCCCAACTGCAGGGCCGCGTGGAAGTAGTAGACGATCTGGGCCATGATCCGCGCCCAGTTGATCGAGTTCACCGCCACCAGACGGGTGCCCTTGAGGAAGCCCTGGTCGGCGAAGCTGGCCTTGACCATTTCCTGGCAGTCGTCGAAGTTGCCTTCAATGGCGATGTTGTGGATGTTCTCGCCGAGGATGGTGGTCATCTGCCGGCGCTGCACTTCCGAGACACGGTTGTGCGGATGCAGGATGAAGATGTCGACGTTGTCGCAACGCTTGCAGCCTTCAATGGCCGCCGAACCGGTGTCACCGGAGGTGGCGCCGATGATCACCACGCGCTCGCCGCGCTTCTCCAGCACGTAGTCCAGCAGGCGACCCAGCAGTTGCAGGGCGAAGTCCTTGAACGCCAGGGTCGGGCCGTGGAACAGCTCCAGCACCCACTCATTGCCGTTCAGCTGACGCAGCGGGGCAATGGCGTTGTGAGAGAAGGCCGCGTAGGTTTCTTCCAGGATCTTCTTGAAGTCGGCATCCGGAATGCTGCCGGTGACGAACGGGCGCATGACCCGGAACGCCAGCTCGTGATACGGCAGGCCGGCCCAGGAAGCGATTTCTTCCTGGGTAAAGCGCGGCAGGTTCTCCGGCACATAGAGACCGCCATCACTGGCCAGACCGGCCAGCAGCACATCTTCGAAATTCAGGGCCGGTGCCTGGCCACGAGTACTGATATAGCGCATGGGGACAAACCTTCGGTTTGAGCCTCAAGCCGCAAGCTTCAAGCCTCAAGTCAAAGCACATCAGCTTCTGACTTGGCGCTTGCCGCTCGCCACTTGCGGCTGCTTCATTAATTCAAATGTTCGACGCGGATACGGACCACCGGGCCGACGACACCCTGCAGGGCCTCCAGCGCGGTAATCGCATCGTTGATGTGCTGCTCCAGAACGCGGTGGGTCAGCAGGATCATCGGCACCAGGCCATCCTGTTCTTCCACTTCCTTCTGCATGATCGATTCGATGTTGATGCCGCGCTCGGAAAGAATGCTCGCCACCTGGGCCAGTACGCCCGGGTGATCCTTGGCCTGGATGCGCAGGTAGTAGGCGCTTTCGCAGGACTCGATCGGCAGGATCGGGTGGTCGGACAGGGAATCAGGCTGGAAGGCCAGGTGCGGCACGCGGTTTTCCGGATCGCTGGTCATGGCGCGAACCACGTCCACCAGATCGGCCACCACCGACGAAGCGGTCGGCTCCATGCCGGCGCCAGCGCCGTAGAACAGGGTCGAACCGGCAGCGTCGCCATTGACCATCACCGCGTTCATCACGCCGTTGACGTTGGCGATCAGGCGGTCGGCCGGGATCAGGGTCGGGTGCACCCGCAGCTCGATGCCGGCCTCGGTGCGGCGCGCCACACCCAGGTGCTTGATGCGGTAGCCCAGGGCTTCGGCGTAGTTCACGTCAGCCGTGGTCAGCTTGGTGATGCCTTCGGTGTAGGCCTTGTCGAACTGCAGCGGGATACCAAAGGCGATGGACGCCAGGATGGTCAGCTTGTGCGCGGCGTCGATGCCTTCAACGTCGAAGGTCGGATCGGCTTCGGCATAACCCAGGGCCTGGGCTTCAGCCAGCACGTCTTCGAAGGTACGGCCCTTCTCGCGCATTTCCGAGAGGATGAAGTTGCCGGTGCCGTTGATGATCCCCGCCAGCCAGTTGATGCGGTTGGCCGAGAGCCCTTCGCGGATCGCCTTGATCACCGGAATGCCACCGGCCACGGCGGCTTCGAAGGCCACGATCACGCCCTTCTCCTGGGCCTTGGCGAAAATCTCGTTACCGTGGACGGCAATCAGCGCCTTGTTCGCGGTAACCACATGCTTGCCATTCTCGATGGCCTTGAGCACCAACTCACGGGCCACGGTATAGCCGCCCACCAGCTCGATAACGATATCGATTTCAGGGTTGGTGGCCACGGCGAAGACATCGTTGGTAATCGCAATACCGGTCGTCTGGAACTGAGGCTTTGGCGTACGGGTAGCAATTTGCGCTACTTCGATTCCACGCCCGGCACGGCGGGCAATCTCCTCGGCGTTGCGCTGAAGTACGTTTAGGGTACCGCCACCGACAGTACCCAGCCCACAGATGCCTACTTTGACCGGATTCACTCTGAACTCCCCATAAAACGGCCGACTCAAGGCCGGCCGTGGAAAACAGCCGCAAACAGCACGGCTCTCTATTAATGCCCCTTCGGTTGCAACCGGAGGAGCATGATCGTCAAAGGCTAGCGTGACGATGCAGGATTATTTCGCACCCAGGGCCAGTTTGGCGATCTGCGGTGCCGGCTGGTAGCCGGGAATGACTTGGCCATCAGCCAGGACGATGGCCGGCGTGCCATTGACGCCGATCGACTGACCCAGGGCGAATTGCTTGGACACCGGGTTATCGCACTTGGCGGCCTTGATTTCCTTGCCGTCGACCATCTTGTCCATGGCGGCTTTCTTGTCCGCCGAACACCAGACTGCCTGCAGCTGTTCGTCACCCGGCGAACCCAGGCCCTGACGCGGGAACGCTACATAGCGCACTTCCACACCCTGCTTGTTCAGTGCCGGTATTTCCGCGTGCAGCTTGTGGCAGTACGGGCAGGTGGTGTCGGTAAATACGGTGATGTGGGTCTTGGTCTCGCCGATGGCCGGATAGACCACAGTTTCTGCGACCGGAATGCCGTTGATCAACTTGGAAATGCCCAGGCGCTCGGTTTTTTCCGTCAGGTTCACCGGTTTGCCGTCCTTGAGCTGGAACAGATAGCCCTGGACCACGAACTGGCCATCGGCGCTGGCATAAAGCACGCGACTGCCCTTGAGCTTGACCTCGTACAGCCCGGCCAGAGGACTGGCGGTGATGCTCTCCACCGGCACTTCGAGCTGCAGCGTCTCGAGGCTCTTGCGGATGGCTTTCTCGGCACTGTCATCGGCCACGGCGAAGGTGCTGAGCAACGCCAGGGAGGCGGCGGCAAAAATCTGGGTCAAACGCATGGGAACTCCTGAAGGCGGGCAAATGGGCAACTGGGAGCGGTCGCAATGGCAACGGCCCGCAAACACCCGTTTTGCAAACCGACAAAGCCTACCACATCTGTTTGCCGGCACCGACTACGGGCGACGCAAAGCGCCACCCGGGAGCCAAATCAACCCCGCGGGTGATGCTTGGCGTGCAGATCCTGGAGGCGGGCACGCGCCACATGGGTATAAATCTGGGTGGTGGACAGATCACTGTGGCCCAGCAACATCTGCACCACTCGCAGATCGGCCCCGTGATTGAGCAAGTGCGTGGCGAAGGCGTGGCGCAGGGTGTGAGGCGACAGCGCCTTGCCGATCCCGGCGACCTTGGCCTGATGCTTGATCCGGTGCCAGAAGGTCTGCCGCGTCATCTGCTCGCCACGCAAGCTGGGAAACAGTACATCGCTGGGCCGCCCGCCCAGCAGCTCGGCCCGGGCATCACGCATGTAGCGCTCGACCCAGACAATCGATTCCTCGCCCATAGGCACCAGGCGCTCCTTGCTGCCCTTGCCCATGACCCGCAACACGCCCTGGCGCAGGTTGACCTGTTCCAGGGTCAGGCTGATCAGCTCAGTCACCCGCAGGCCGCAGGCGTAGAGCACCTCCAGCATGGCGCGATCGCGCTGGCCGATGGCCTCGCTCAAGTCCGGTGCCGCCAGCAACGCCTCGACATCGGCCTCCGACAGGGACTTGGGCAGCGGGCGCCCCAGTTGCGGCATATCGATCTGCAAAGTTGGATCGATCTCGATCAGTTTTTCTCTCAGCAAATAGCGATAGAAGCCCCGCACCCCCGAGAGGAATCTGGCCGTGGAACGGGGCTTGTAGGCTTGCTCCACGCGCCAGGCCAAATGATCGAGGATCAGCTCGCGTCCGGCCTGCGGCAACTCCACCCCCTGCTCCTGCAGCCAGCCGTTGAACAGCGCCAGGTCACTGCGATAGGCATGGCGGGTGTTGTCGGACAGGCCTTTCTCCAGCCACAGGGCATCGAGAAAACGGTCGATCAGGGGGTGGTCGATGGCGGGCATAAAGACTCGAAAGGCACGGCCCAGGGGCCACGCGTAAAAAAATAGTGAACTGCGCAGAGGGTCGCTAGTCTTTCATAGCCAGCCATTTCAAGGAACAGGGTGCATTGATGAGCGAACAACAGATTCTGCTGGCCTTCGGCGGCATCGGCGCGGCAGCACTGGGCTGCCAATGGCTGGCCTGGAGGCTGAAACTGCCAGCCATTCTGTTCCTGCTGCTGAGCGGCATTCTTGCCGGTCCCGTGCTGGGCTGGCTCGATCCCCAGGAGATGTTCGGCCCGCTGCTGATGCCCCTGGTGTCCCTGGCGGTGGCGCTGATCCTGTTCGAGGGCAGCCTGACCCTGCATCTCTCGGAATGGCGTGAAATCGGCAGCGTGGTGCGCCGCATGGTGACCATCGGCGCGCTCTCCACCTGGGCGGTGATCACCCTGGCCACCCATTGGCTGCTGGGCTTCGACTGGATGCTGGCCCTGCTGTTCGGCACCTTGACGCTGGTCACTGGGCCGACGGTGATCGTGCCCATGTTGCGAGTGGTACGACCCAAGGCCTCGATCGCCAATATCCTGCGCTGGGAGGGCATCGTCATCGACCCTATCGGCGCCCTGCTGGCGGTGGTGGTCTACAGCTTCATCATTGCCAGCGCCGCCGGCGAGGGCCTGAGCCACAGCCTGCTGACCTTTGGCGGAGTGATTCTGTGCGGCAGCCTGTTCGGCATCGCCGGCGGCTGGGTCCTGGGCACCATCATGCGTCGCCAGTGGCTACCGGAGTACCTGCACAACCTGGCGACCCTGGCCGCAGTCCTGGGAATCTTCATCGCGTCCAACCAGGTGATGCACGAATCCGGGCTGCTGGCGGTGACGCTGATGGGCATGTGGATGGCCAACATGAAGGGCGTGGACGTAAGACACATCCTGCACTTCAAGGAAAACCTCAGCGTGTTGCTGATCTCCGGACTGTTCATCCTGCTGGCAGCGCGCCTGGACCTCAAGGCACTGATCGCCCTGGGGCCGCTGGTGCTGATCCTGCTGCTGGTGATCCAGTTCATCGCTCGCCCGCTGAATGTGCTGCTGTCCACTGCCGGCTCCAGCCTCAACTGGCGTGAACGCGCCTTGCTGGCCTGGATTGCGCCACGGGGGATTGTTGCGGCAGCGGTGTCGGCCATCTTCGCCATCCGCCTGGATGAAGCCGGTCACGAGGGGGCTTTGCTGCTGGTGCCACTGACCTTTGCCGTGATCATCGGCACCGTGGTCCTGCAAAGCGCTACTGCCCGGCCCTTGGCGCGCCTGCTCAAAGTCGCGGAGCCCGCTCCCAGCGGCTTCCTGATTGTCGGCGCCAATGGCCCGGCACGCACCATTGGCAAGGCCTTGCAGCAGCTGGGCAGCCGAGTGCTGCTGACCGACTCCAGTTGGGAGAATATCCGTGCAGCACGCATGGAAGGCCTGCCCACCTATTTCGGCAACCCGGCCTCGCAGCACGCCGACGCGCATCTGGATCTGGTGGGATTGGGGCATTTGCTGGCGCTCTCACCTTCAGGCGAACTCAATACCCTGGCAGCCATGCGCTTTCGACACGACTTTGGCCATCAGCGCCTTTTTGCCCTGGCCAACAGTCAGGAGAGCCGACGCACCGACAAGCACCGCGCCAGCCACGAACATCGCGGCCAGCTACTGGGCAGCGAGGCCCTGACCTACACCAAGCTGGCCAGCCTGCTGGGCCAAGGCGCAGAGCTGTACAGCACGCACCTGACCGAAGCCTTTGGCTGGAACGACTACCAGACTTTGCACGGCGAACGCGCAACCCTGCTGTTCGCCCGCGACAGCAACGGCTGGGTGCATGTAATCACCCCGGAAAGCGGCCTCAAGCCGACGGCTGGCTGGACCCTGCTGGCACTGATCCAACCCGAGTCTCTCTAGGAAGCGGGTTTGCCGGCGAAGGGGCCCGCAGGAACGCCTTCGCCGGCAAACCGGCTCCTACGCTGCGAATCCCGGAAGCACCGGCACCGGACGTTTGTCGTCATCGATGGCGACAAAACTGAACAGACCATGAATGGCCTTTTCCCGTCCGTCGCAACTCATGCTCTCGACAAACACCTCTACCTCAACCTTGAGGCTGGTGTTGCCCACCTTCACCACCCGCCCTACCAGCTCGACAATAGAACCAGCGGCAATCGGATGATTGAAGTCGATACGGTCGGTGGACACTGTCACCAGTGGCAACCGGCAAAAGCGCGTGGCGGCGATAAACGACACTTCGTCCATCCAGGCCAGGGCGGTACCGCCGAACAGGGTGTTGTGATGATTGGTGGTGGACGGGAATACCGCCTTGGTCACACGGGTCACCGAGAGTTCGGTACGACGCTGGATTTCTTGCTCACGAAGGGTCATCGGACTACTGCCTGAATGGATAGATCCGCGCAGGGGCACGCTGCGGGCATGGAACGCCGATGAGCGCTGCAAGGCAGCGACCAAAGGCTTGATGGGAATAATCGGGGGCTGCCTGCCTGTGGATAACAACAGGCCAGGAACGCCGGGAGGGTGTGACGCACCCTGGGCGTTCCGTGCAGGCTGCACGGCGCGGGCGATCACACTTTATTGGGTCGGTGAGTATATCGCCGCCCGGCAGGGGCCGAAAGAACCCGGCAGGGGTCAGAGGTCACGATCGGCGATAAAAAATGCGATCATCCGCGCCCCCAACAAGGAGAACCGCCGTCATGGATGCCCTTTCCGCGCCTTCGCTCGTCGAGCACCTGCAGCAACGCCTGAGCGCCGCGACAACGGATCATCCGAGTTTCATTGGCGCGCCCATCGATATCAGCCCACTGACACCCGCTCAATTGGGCAGCTTGTGGCCGGCTATCCGCCGAGCACTGCGCACCCCTGAAAACCCGGCTGCGCAGCAGATGGCGAACTCAATTGTGCAGCAGGCCGCACAGCTGGAACTGTGCCCACAACTCGATCAGACCACCCTGCTGGAGGTGCTGCGCACTTGCCTGAGCGGGCAGGAGGCGGTGGAGCAACTTGCCTATCACAGCGGCAAACCGAGCAGTGCAGTGAGCCGCGAGTTACATAGAATCCTCGGCGAACCCTCGATACGCTGGGCTGCGGACTACCACCAGACGTACGTATTGGCACAATGGCTGGATGCACAAGCCCAGGCAGCCCTGCACCGTTGCGTGGAACAACACTACGCCGATGCGCCCTACGTCCGGCAGGAGTTCGAACTGCTTGAACAACTGGAACCGCAATCCCGACTGGCCCTTGCCAGCAGCGAGTACTGGACCGGTCATCACTCACTGAGCAGCGACCCCGCAACGACGCTGGCCGACGATGCTGCCTACGTCGAGTTCTCCCAGCAGATCCTCAACACCGCCGCCCAGCGCCTGGAAGATATTCACAGCGGCGCCACCCCCTATGTGGCCGATGGTGCCTTCAGCACCCATGACACGCCAGTAATCGCCCGTGCCGCCCGGATCGCCCTGCGGCGCGATGCGCCCTGGCTACCGCCACTGATGGACACTTTGCTGACCAAGGCTTGCGTCGCCCCAACCCAGGCCAAAACCGCGCCGTCGCAATCCCTGGCCATTGCCCTGGGTCATTGCATCGAACAGATACCAACGCCGGAAAGCGTGCAAACGCTGCGCAGCGCCCTGAGCCTGGTGCGACATGCCGGCCTGCAGAAAAAACTCACGCGCAATCTCAAACCCGCCGAGCGCGGGCTGGCCCAACGCCCCGAGATTGCCCTGCGCCTTGCCCCAGTCAGTGCTCCCGGAAAAGCCCAGCACGCGCTTCTGGCCAGTTGCCTGGAGTCAGGACTGTGGCAACACTTCGAGCTGTCTTTGAGCGACTGGCGAAGGCAACTGGTGGATTCTGCCGTGGGCGCGCCCTTTGCCCACTCGTTGATATGGGTGGCTCACAACGACTGTGGCCAACGCTGCAGTTTCCTATTGACCCAAAACGCGCAAGCTCTTGACGTGCGGGGTCAGCCGCTGTCCCTGGACGCCGGATGCCGGATTTCGCTGTGGCACCCCCTGTCGAGCGACGAAGCAGAGCGCCAAGCCTGGCAAGCCGTGATCACCGAGCGCCAGATCAGGCAACCACTGCGCCAGGTATTTCGCGAGCACTACCAGGCGCCTGAGCATGAGCTGGAAAGCCCCTCCTACCAAGCCTTCGCCGGGTACAGCCTATCCATTCGCCCATTGATCGGCCTGGCACGCCGCGAGGGCTGGAAGATCGACAGAGACGGTAGCCTGAGCCGGAACCTGAGCGACATCCGAGTGACTCTGAATGTCGACGTGCCACTCTATCCCGGCTTACAGGGGCACTGCTTGTCCGGCGCCACGTGCTTCGCTCGTCGCACCGAGAAACACTGGCAGCCTGTGCTGCTGAAAAATGTGCCGGTGCAGGTCTTTTCAGAGGCTTGCCGAGCCATCGATCTGTTGGTCAGCATCAGCGCTTTCGCCGTTGAAGAACTGACGCAGACCGCCGCTGGCATTCCTCTTCCCCAGGCCTCGCCAGGCAAGCGCGAAGAGCGCCTGAATCGACTGGCCGGGCACAATCTCACGCAAATGACATTGATGCGCCAACAGGTGCTGAATACCGCCTTTGCGACGCACATCAAGGCAGGAAAGCTGAGTATGGATGAGCGCCATGTGCGGGTCGGTGACTACGCCGTGCACCTGGTGACCGGGCGCGTGTCACGCGATGGAGCCGCGGTGGACCTGCCACTGGCGGCACAAAGTGGCAAATTGGCCGCCCTGCCCTGGCTGCCTTATGACGAGGTACTGCTGGAACGGATCGCCAACACGGTCTGCGCCCTGCTGAACCGCTCCGGGCATTAAATGACAGGCAACAAAAAAGCAGCCCGTAGGCTGCTTTTTTCTGCATCGGAAGCTGGACTTAAACCAGTTTTTCCTTGATGCGAGCTGCTTTACCCGACAGGTCGCGCAGGTAGTACAGCTTGGCTTTACGCACATCACCGCGACGCTTGACAGCCATGCTGTCGATCTGCGGGCTGTAGGTCTGGAAAGTACGCTCTACGCCAACACCGTTGGAGATTTTACGTACGGTGAACGCGCTGTTCACACCGCGGTTGCGCTTGGCGATAACTACGCCTTCGAACGCCTGCAGACGGGAACGATCGCCTTCCTTCACTTTCACCTGAACGACAATGGTGTCGCCCGGGGCAAAGGCTGGGATCTCTTTGGTCATCTGCTCTGCTTCGAGTGCAAGGATGATTTTGTTGGTCATGCTGTGCTCCTAAGGTAAATCGTCGGATCTACCATCGATACGTTGTTAACTATCGTCCCGCTCGCGGAGATATTCCTCGAGCAGCTTCTTCTCTTCTCCAGAAAGCGAGCGGCTTTCCAGAAGATCGGCGCGTCGTTCATAGGTCCGACCAAGGGACTGCTGTAAACGCCAACGCCGGATGTGTGCGTGGTTGCCACTTAGCAACACGTCGGGAACACGCTGATCCGCATACACCTCCGGTCGGGTGTAGTGCGGGCAATCCAGCAGACCGTCCGTGAAGGAATCTTCCTCCGCGGAATCCACATGCCCTAAAGCTCCGGGCAGCAGTCGCGTAACCGCATCAATCAGGACCATCGCCGGCAGCTCGCCACCGGAGAGTACATAGTCGCCAATCGACCACTCTTCATCGACATGAGCTTCAATAAACCGCTCGTCAATGCCTTCATAACGACCAGCAATCAGGATCAATGCATCCTCATTCGCCAACTCGCGTACCGCCGACTGATTCAGTTGACGGCCTTGGGGCGACAGGTAGATCACCTTCGCACCCTCCCCGGCTGCGTTTCTGGCCTGAACCAGTGCATCCTCCAGGGGCTTGATCTTCATCACCATGCCAGGGCCACCGCCAAACGGGCGATCGTCCACAGTGTGATGTCGATCCGTGGTGTAGTCTCGCGGATTCCAACAAGTGAGCTGCAAGAGCCCCTGTTTCACCGCGCGGCTGGTTATGCCGTATTCGCTGATGGCGGAAAACATCTCGGGAAACAAACTGATCACTTCTACGCGCAAGTTAGCCACGCTTAGAAGTCCGCATCCCATTCCACCTTCATCTCGCCCGCTGCCAGATCGACGGCCAACACGCATTGCTCGGTATAGGGCAACAAGCGTTCGCGATCATCCAGGCTGCCAGCGCAAGGCTTGACCACCATTACATCGTTCGAGCCGGTCTCCAGCAGGTGATCGATCTGCCCGAGCAGTTGCCCGAGGGTGTCGATGACCTTGAGACCTTGCAGCTGGTACCAGTAGTACTCGCCGTCGGTCAGTTCAGGGAACAGGTTGCGCGGCACGCAGATCTCGTAACCGGCCAGAAGACGAGCTTCTTCGCGATCATCAAGACCCTTGAGCTTTGCGACCAGGAACTTGTCGTTCCCGCGTCCGCTGACCAGCTCAACCTGTTTCACACTACCTTCGCGCTTGAGCGTCCAGGTTTTGTAGTCCAACAGGTTTTTAATCGGATCAGTAAAGGAAAAGACCTTCACTTCGCCGCGAACGCCATGAACAGAGTAGATTTTGCCGATAACGATCAAATCATCAGCAGGAGCTGGCGTCGCGTTCATAGGGTTCAGGCTGCAGCCTTAGCCGATTCCTTCAGCAACTGAGCAACACGCTCAGAAGGCTGTGCACCAACGCTCAGCCAGTAGGCTACGCGCTCTTGGTTCACGGACAGGCGGACTTCTTGACCACGAGCGATCGGGTTGAAGAAGCCAACTTGTTCTTTGTGCGAACCGTCGCGTGGGTTACGGCTGTCGGTCACGGTCAAGTGGTAAAACGGGCGCTTTTTGGAGCCGCCAAGGGCAAGACGGATTGTTAGCATGTGAACATCGTTCCTGTAGTCGGTGCTGCAAATCTAAATGCACAGCGGGCATGGGTGCCCGAAAGGCCGCATATTCTAAGGAATATCCGGACTTTTGCAAATGACTTTTTCCGGCGCCTATCGGCTGCCACTCAGATTTGCTATGGAGCCGCCGCAAGCGGCAGCGAGTGAGCGCGCCCCAATCGAGGGTTTGCTCGAGATTCCACGTCCCCGTGGAATAGCGCCGACATGACTGCCGGCGCGGATTCTTCACATTTTCGGCATACCGCCGCCGGGCAACATGCCGCCCATGCCGCGCATCATCTTGGCCATCCCGCCCTTGGCGGAGAACTTCTTCATCATCTTCTGCATCTGCTTGTGCTGCTTGATCAAGCGGCCGATGTCCTGCACCTGGGTACCGGAACCCATGGCGATCCGACGCTTGCGCGAACCGCTGATCAGCTCAGGGTCGCGGCGCTCGGCCGGGGTCATGGAGTTGATGATGGCTTCCATCTGCTTGAACTGCTTTTCAGCGGCATTCTGTGCGTTGCCCATCTGCGCCAGATTGACGCCACCGATGTTCGGCAGCTTGTCCATCAGGCCGCCCAGACCGCCCATGTTCTTCATTTGTTGCAGCTGATCGCGGAAGTCTTCGAGGTCGAAGCCTTTGCCCTTCTTCAGCTTCTTGGCCAGTTTGTCGGCCTTTTCCTTGTCGAGGGTCTGCTCGGCCTGCTCGATCAGGCTGAGCACGTCGCCCATGCCAAGAATCCGCGAAGCGATACGTTCAGGGTGGAATGGCTCCAGCGCCTCGGTCTTCTCGCCCATACCGATGAACTTGATCGGCTTGCCAGTGATGGCCCGCACCGACAGTGCGGCACCGCCACGGGCGTCACCATCGACCTTGGTCAGGATCACCCCGGTCAGCGGCAGCGCGTCACCAAAGGCCTTGGCGGTGTTGGCGGCGTCCTGACCGGTCATGGCGTCGACCACGAACAGGGTTTCCACCGGCTTGATCGCCGCATGCAGCGCCTGGATCTCGTCCATCATCTCGCTGTCGACGTGCAGGCGACCGGCGGTGTCGACGATCACCACGTCGATGAACTTGAGCTTCGCTTCCTTTATGGCTGCTTCGGCGATGGCCACCGGCTTCTGGCTCAGGTCCGACGGGAAGAAGGTCACGCCGATGTCGTTGGCCAGGGTCTCCAGCTGCTTGATCGCCGCCGGGCGGTAGACGTCGGCGGACACCACCATCACGCTCTTTTTCTTGCGCTCTTTAAGGAAGCGCGCAAGTTTGCCGGCGGTGGTGGTCTTGCCCGCACCTTGCAGACCGGCCATCAGCACCACGGCTGGCGGCACGGCGCTGAGGTTGAGGTCTTCGTTGGCCGCGCCCATCAGGCTTTCCAGCTCGGCCTGGACGATTTTCACAAAGGCCTGGCCCGGGGTCAGGCTGCGGGACACTTCGGTGCCGACCGCACGCTCCTTCACCGAGTTGACGAAGTCCTTGACCACCGGCAACGCAACGTCGGCTTCGAGCAGCGCCATGCGCACTTCGCGCAGGGTGTCTTTGATGTTGTCCTCGGTCAGCTTGGCCTTGCCGGTGACATGGCGCAGCGTCTGCGAGAGACGGTCGGTTAGGTTTTCAAACATGCTCGATCCTTTCAGGCCCAAGGTAGACCGGGGTAATGGCGGCCCAGAGCGGAATAAACAAGTGCTCGATGAGCCTGCGGCGTGGGCAGGTCGCGGATTATAGCGAAGACTGTGCGTGGCGGACACCTCGCCGTCTGCTTGCGTGGTCTTTCAGGGCTGTGGGTTCTATGCCAAACTCAGCGACTTTCGGGCTTGCCTAACAGGATTTATGCTCCCCTTGTCACCCAGTTTGCTACCCACCCTCGCCGCCGCCGTCCTTTATGCCGCTGCGACCTTCTATCAAGGCTCTCACCTGGCCACCGGCGCCAAGGCAAACAAGCGCCTGCTGGTTATGCTGGGCATCCTGGCCCTGCTCGCCCACGGCATCAGCCTGCTGACCCATTTGCTGACCCCGACGGGCCTGGGCCTGGACTTCTTCAGCGCTGCCAGCCTGATCGCTGCCGCGGTCATCGCCCTGACCTTGCTGGCCTGCTGGCGGATTCCCGTGGAAAACCTGCTGGTGCTGCTGTTCCCCCTCGGCGCCCTGACTGCGCTCCTGGCGCAGTTCGTGCCTACCGGAACCGTGCCGGTGATCGATGAGGAACCGGGAATTCTCGCCCACATCCTGCTGTCGATCCTGGCCTACGGCATGTTCACCATTGCGGTGTTCCAGTCCCTCTTACTACTGGTGCAGGACCATCAGCTGAAGAACAAGCACCCCTCCGGGCTGATCAGGAACTTCCCGCCCCTGCAAACCATGGAAAGCCTGCTATTCGGTTTTCTCTGGGCCGGTTGGACCCTGCTGTCGCTGTCGCTGATCTCCGGCTGGCTGTTCGTCGAGAACCTGTTCGCCCAGCACCTGGTGCACAAGACTCTGCTGGCCTGCCTGGCCTGGGTGGTGTTCAGCGTGCTGCTGTGGGGCCGCAACCGCCTGGGCTGGCGCGGGCACAAGGCGATTCGCTGGACCCTCGCGGGTTTTTGCCTGCTGATGCTGGCGTACTTCGGCAGCAAGCTGGTTCGTGAATACATCCTGCACATCTGACGACCGGCCATGACCGACTCCCTGCCCTCCGGGCCCATGCTCGCGGTAATCGCCCTGCTGATCGTCTGGTCGGGGCTGTTCACTGCCATCGATGCCGCCCAGCAGCACCTGCTGACCCAACGCAACGGCTCACGCTCAGGCGACAAACCGGCGGCACAGCTGGCCTTCCCCAAGGAAAGCCTGATCCTGTGCAACACCCTGTGCCGAGTCCTGGCGGTGATCATCAGCACCTTGCTGGCGCTGTTCTACTGGGCGGAAAACGGCCCCTGGCTGGCCTGCCTGATCAGCACCAGCGGCTTGCTGGTACTGGCCGAGTACTTGCCCCGCACCCTGGCTTTGCGCTACCCGGAAAGCACTCTGAGCTTTGGCAACAGCCTGCTGGCCATCCCCATGAAGCTTGTCTATCCCCTGGCCTGGCTGCTGCAGACCATCGGCCAGTTGCTGTTGCGCCCGTTCGCCGCCAAGGCCAGCGCGGTCAAGCACAGCGACGACGATCCGACGCTGCTGGACGATGAGCCCGCGCCTCAGGAACACCACGCCCTGTCCGGCATCCACGCCCTGGACAACATCACCGTCAACGACATCCTGGTGCCCCGCAGCGAAGTGCAGGGCATCAACCTCGACGACCCGATCGAAGAGATCATTGCCCAACTGCGCCTGAACAAGCGCACCCGGTTACCGGTATTCCACAGTGATATCAACCAGGTCGAAGCGGTGCTCAACACCCGCCAGATCCGCCACCTGCTGCCGGACGCCAGCCTGACCAAGGAAACCCTGCTGGCCGCCTGCCACGAACCCTACTTCGTCCCCGAAAGCACCCCGTTGCAGTTACAACTGCTCAACTTCCACAAGCAGCAACGGCGCCTGGGCATGGTGGTGGACGAATACGGCGAAGTGCTGGGTATCGTCACTCTGGAAGACATCCTCGAAGAAATCGTCGGCGAGTTCGAAAACGAGCACAGCCTGGACAACCCTCATATCCAGCCACAGGCCGATGGCCGTTATGTGGTGGAGGGCGCGGCATCGATCCGTGAACTGAACAAGAGCCTGGGCTGGCACCTGCCCAGCGACGGCCCCAAGACCCTCAACGGCCTGGTCACCGAAGCCCTGGAAACCATTCCCGACAGCGCCGTGTGCCTGAAGATCGGCCGCTACCGCCTGGAGATCCTCGAAACCGAGGAAAACCGCGTCAGCCGCGTGCTGCTCTGGCACACCAGCAGCGTTCCCGCCCGGGCCTGACTCGATGCTGATGCCTGCGCCTTGAACCTCTGCAAAGGAGTTTCGAGGCCTGGCGCAGTCACGCAAGACCACCAACGACCACAGCCCTTGTTGGATCGTTAGCAGCCTTTCTATAATCGCGCTGCTTACCCAAGCCCCGCAGATCCGCGTGCTACCCGCACCGCAGACGATCCTGCATGCATCACCCGCCACTGTTCGACGCCACTCCCATCTCGAGTGACGAGCGCGCCAAACCCACATCCCTGGGTGCTCGACCATAATAATTCGCTCCACTGGAGCACAGACTGTCAGGGATATCCGCATGACGACCAACACCGCCTACAGCGCCTGCGCGCCCGCTCAACCGAGCAATTCCACCACCCGGGTGGCCACCGCCAGTTTTATCGGCACCGCCATCGAGTTCTATGATTTCTACGTCTATGCCACCGCCGCTGCGCTGGTGATCGGACCGGTATTCTTCCCCCAGACGTCCGGCACCGCCCAGATGCTCTCGGCCTTTCTGACCTTTGGCATTGCCTTCCTCGCCCGCCCCCTGGGCTCGGCGCTGTTCGGCCACTTTGGCGACCGTATCGGACGCAAATCGACCCTGGTCGCCTCCCTGCTGCTGATGGGGGTGTGCACCACCCTGATCGGCGTGCTGCCGGGCTACGACAGCATTGGCGCCTGGGCACCGATCCTGCTTTGCGTGCTGCGCTTCGGCCAGGGCCTCGGACTGGGCGGTGAATGGGGCGGCGCCGCTCTGCTGGCCACGGAAAACGCCCCGGCAGGCAAACGCGCCTGGTTCGGCATGTTCCCGCAACTGGGCCCCTCCATCGGCTTTCTCGCCGCCAACGGCCTGTTCCTGGCCCTGGCCATGGGCCTGGATGACGAACAGTTCCGCTCCTGGGGCTGGCGTATTCCGTTTCTGCTCAGCGCGGCGCTGGTGATGGTGGGCCTGTATGTGCGCCTGAAGCTGCACGAAACCCCAGTGTTCGCCAACGCTGTGGCACGCCAGGAACGGGTGAAAATGCCACTGGTGGAACTCTTCAGCCAGTACTGGCTGCCAGTGCTGCTGGGCGCCGCGTCGATGGTGGTGTGCTACGCGCTGTTCTACATTTCCACGGTATTTTCCCTGAGCTACGGCGTCGCGACCCTGGGCTACAGCCGGGAAACCTTCCTCGGCCTGCTGTGTTTCGCAGTGCTGTTCATGGCCGCGGCCACGCCCCTGTCGGCCTGGGCCAGCGACCGTTTCGGGCGCAAGCCCGTGCTGGTTGTCGGTGCCGTGCTGGCTATTCTCTCCGGCTTCACCATGGAACCCTTGCTGACTCAGGGCTCCACCGCCGGTGTAGCACTGTTTCTGTGCATTGAGCTGTTCCTGATGGGGGTGACCTTCGCCCCGATGGGCGCACTGCTGCCGGAACTGTTTCCGACCCACGTGCGCTATACCGGCGCTTCAGCGGCTTACAACCTGGGGGGCATTGTCGGTGCATCGGCCGCGCCCTTCTTCGCCCAGAAACTGGTGGCGATGGGCGGGTTGAGCTGGGTAGGCGGGTATGTGTCGGGGGCGGCGATCCTGAGCTTGATCGCGGTGCTGTGCTTGAAGGAAACGCGCAATAACGATCTGAATCGGGTCGTCTGAGCGACCGCTTCGCGAGCAAGCTCGCTCCTACAGGTTCAATGCAAACCTTGTGGAAGCCAGCTTGCTCGCGATGTTTCTCAGAGTTCGACCACTACCGCTTGCGCAGCGCGGGTCGCCTTGGCCCGGGCGGCCTCGATCGACTCATCACGAGCCAGAGCCACGCCCATGCGGCGCTGGCCGTTGACCTCAGGCTTGCCGAACAGGCGCAGCGCAGTGTCCGGCTCGCTCAGGGCGACGCCGAGGTTGGCGAACGCGGTCTGGGTGGATTTGCCTTCTACCAGAATCACTGCCGAAGCCGATGGACCGAACTGACGGATCAGCGGAATCGGCAAGCCGAGGATCGCCCGCGCATGCAGGGCGAACTGCGACAGATCCTGGGAAATCAGGGTCACCAGGCCGGTGTCATGGGGACGCGGCGACACTTCGCTGAACCACACCTG
Source organism: Pseudomonas protegens (assembly GCF_003363755.1). Lineage (GTDB taxonomy): Bacteria > Pseudomonadota > Gammaproteobacteria > Pseudomonadales > Pseudomonadaceae > Aquipseudomonas > Aquipseudomonas danubii. Next base: position 4,734,669 of record NZ_CP031396.1, on the reverse strand, counting down.
ATCGCCCTTGATGAACAGCTCCACGCCGAACAGACCGCGGCCGCCCAGGGCTTCGGTCACCGCCTTGGCCACCCGCTCGGATTCGGCCAGGGCTTTGGGGCTCATGGCCTGAGGCTGCCAGGATTCCTGGTAGTCGCCCTTTTCCTGACGATGACCGACCGGCGCGCAGAAGGTGGTGCCGCCTACGTGGCGCACGGTCAGCAGGGTGATCTCGTAGTCAAAATCGATGAAGCCCTCGATGATCACCCGGCCCTTGCCGGCACGCCCGCCTTCCTGGGCGTAGTCCCAGGCTTTCTGTACGTCATCGACACTGCGCAGCAGGCTCTGGCCCTTGCCCGAGGAGCTCATCACCGGCTTGACCACGCAAGGGAAACCCAGGTCTTGCACCGCCTTGGAATAGTCTTCGAAGGTATCGGCGAAATGGTAAGGCGAGGTCGGCAGGTCCAGCTCCTCAGCCGCCAGACGACGAATGCCTTCACGGTTCATGGTCAGCGAAGTGGCCCGGGCGGTGGGGATTACGGTGAAGCCTTCAGCTTCCAGTTCCACCAGGGTCGCGGTAGCGATGGCTTCGATTTCCGGAACGATGAAGTGCGGCTTCTCAGCCTCGATCACCGCCCGCAGGGCCGCACCGTCGAGCATGTTGATCACGTGGCTGCGATGGGCCACCTGCATCGCCGGCGCATTGGCGTAGCGGTCCACGGCAATCACCTCGACACCCAGGCGTTGCAGCTCGATCACCACTTCCTTGCCCAACTCACCACAGCCACAAAGCAAGACGCGGGTCGCGGTTGGCGACAATGGAGTTCCGATACGAGTCATCTGAAGGTCCTCAAAGGAGCGGATCATCGAGGGCCGAGCGCCAGGCGGGCGACCCATGGGGAAAGAGCGCGGCATTTTACATGAACCGCAGCCTTTGGCTCAGCCGGCGCACGCCGCTTTGCGCAAACGCCAGGCCATCGCCAGCCAGACCACGGTGACCCCGGCGAACTTCGACCCCAGGGCGGTCAGCACGACCCCGGGGGTCAGCGCATCGATCATGCCGTAGAAGATGAAGGTATCCAGGGGAATGCTCAGGGCCGAACTGATCCACAGGCGATCATGCAGGGGCCGCTTGGTGATGCTGAACACCAGCCAGTCGATGCATTCCGAGACGGCGAATGCCGTGGCACTGGCCAGAGCAATGGTCGGGTCGGAGGTGACATAGGACAACACCAGGGCCGCCAGCATGGCGACGATGGCGCCATGGCCGAAGCGAGTCTGCACCATGTCCCGCAGGACAAACACCAGCCCGCCCCAGGCCGACCAGACGATATCCAGTTGCGGCGCGACGGAAAAGGCGTAATTGATCAGCACGACGCTGCTGATATAGGTGATCAGGAAAAGCATGGGGGCCAAGGGTACCTATCGGGAAGGAGCACAGGTTACTGCAGGCCCGGGGTTGGGCCAAGAAACCCTTGCGCCGGCAAGCGGGCTCCTACGCATCGCCTGCGGGAGCTGGCTTGCCGGCGAACGGGCGGATCAGCTTGCCGAGCTGGAGCCGATCATCCACAGCAAGCCACTGGATTTGGCTCGCTCATGGCACAGGGCCAGGACTGCGCGGCGCTCACTGTTGTCCATGCGACTCCAGCGGGTGATTTCATCCACCGTGCGCTGACAGCCGGTGCAGATGTCCTGCTCATCCAGGGCACAGATGCTCACGCAAGGCGAGGCGACGGGTCTTTCAGGGGCAGTCATTGTTCTTGCTCAACCAGGTCTCGGGCATAACGTTGAGCATTATGAACGTAGTGGGCGGCGCTGGCTTCGAGCATTTTCTTCTGAGCCTCGGTCAGTTCGCGAACCACTTTGCCCGGCGAGCCCATGACCAGCGAACCGTCAGGTATTTCCTTGCCTTCGCCGATCAGCGAATTGGCGCCGATGATGCAGTTCTTGCCGATCTTCGCGCCATTGAGAATGACCGCGTTGATACCAATCAGGCTGTAATCGCCCACGGTGCAGCCATGCAGCATGGCGTTATGGCCGATGGTCACGCCGGTGCCCAGGGTCAGCGGAAAGCCCATGTCGGTGTGCATCACGGCCCCGTCCTGGACGTTGCTGTGCTTGCCGATCAGGATCAGCTCGTTGTCGCCACGCAACACGGCGTTGAACCATACACTGGCCCCCTCTTCCAGCTTGACCTTACCCACCAAGGTGGCGTTCGGGGCCACCCAACTCTGTGGATGGGTGTCGACTCGGGCATCGCCCAGGCGGTATTTCATCTTGTTGTCCTTATGGGTCAGGCAGCCGCGGTTTATGCCATGCCAAGCCATGGCTTCAGGTGTCGATAAAGGATTTCGGCGGGTGATGCAGGCTGATATCGGCGTCGTACAGCAGGTTGACCAGTTCGACCACCATGATCGCGGTCAGACCCCAGATCTTGTACTCGCCGAAGCGGTAGCTGGGGACGTACCAACTGCGGCCCTGATAGTCGATGCGGTGGGTGTGTTCACGGGGGTCCTGGCGAAAGAACTCCAGAGGGACGCTGAAAACGGCAGCGATCTCGGCATCATTGGCCTGGTATTCGACATAGTCGGGAATCACCCCGACGTAGGGTGTGACCTTGATCCCGTGCAGGGAAATCAGTGGGCTCAAGGGGCCGATGACTTCCACCAGTCCCGGCGGCAGGCCGATTTCTTCTTCGGCCTCCCGTAGCGCGGTGAAGATCAGATCCGGGTCTTCCGGATCGCGCCGACCACCGGGGAAGGCCACTTCACCACCATGGGTCGAAAGCCCGCTGGCGCGCAGGGTCAGCACCAGCTCCGGTTCATCGCTGCGGGTGATGGGCACCAGCACCGCAGCCTCGGGAAAACGTCGGTCGGTCTCCAGCGTTCTTGGCGTGTAATGGCTTACCCGATGAAGTAGCTCGTCCAGCATGAGGCATCTCGATCTGTTGGCTACCGTGCATCATGCACCAATCCAATCGGTGGCCCAACCCCTGCTCTCGGGCATGTCGCTTAACGACAACTTGCCGACAATCGGGCGGCGCGCCAAGATAGCCCCAGCCTTTTCGGATACCCCTCATGAAATTTTGCAGCCAGTGCGGCAACCCGGTAACCCAGCGCATTCCCGAAGGCGATTCGCGCCTGCGCTTTGTCTGCGATCACTGCCAGACCATCCATTACCAGAACCCCAACATCGTTGCCGGCTGCCTGGCCACCTGGGAGGGCAAGGTATTGCTCTGCCGCCGCGCCATCGAACCGCGCCTGGGCTACTGGACCCTGCCGGCGGGTTTCATGGAAAACGGCGAAACGGTGGAACAGGCGGCCATCCGCGAAACCTTCGAGGAAGCCTGCGCCCGGGTGCGCAACCTGAATATCTACACCCTGATCGACGTGCCGCACATCAGCCAGGTGCATGTATTCTTTCGCGCCGAGCTGGCGGACCTGGACTTTGCCGCCGGTCCAGAGAGCCTGGAAGTGCAGCTGTTCGATGAAGCCGATATCCCTTGGTCCGAGCTGGCTTTCCGCACCGTCGGTCGTACCTTAGAATGCTTCTTCGCTGACCGGCGGGCACAGGCTTATGCCGTACGCTCCGAATCCATTCCGCCGCTCTCTCAGCCTGCCATCAGTTAAACAATAAAAACGTGCACGGAGTCTGTGCGCGCCTGGGGATATCGTGTCAATGCGCTGGTTGCTTGCCCTGCTGTGCTGTTCCGTCGTCACTCTGTCTCAGGCCTCCACGGTGGAAACCCTGGACGGCAAGGTCATCGAAAAGGTCCTGGTGCTCAAGTCCGCCCATCAACTGCAGTTGATCAATGGCGGCAAGCCCCTGAAAACCTATCGGATCTCCCTGGGCAAGAAGCCCAAGGGGCCCAAGCTCATGGAAGGCGATAAACGCACCCCCGAAGGCCTCTACTGGCTCGACTGGCGCAAGACCAGCGACCGCTACAACCTGGCCATGCACATCTCCTACCCGAACATCACCGATGCCGCCCGCTCGCGTCGCGAAGGGGTCAATCCCGGCGGCATGATCATGATCCATGGCACTCCAGACACCGAAGAGTTTCCCGAGCAGTACTTCCACACCCTGGACTGGACCGACGGCTGCATCGCCATGCGCAATGTCGACATGCGCGAAGTCTGGAGCCTGGTCAAAGACGGCACCCTGATCGAAATTCGCCCTTAATCCCTCCAGCACAAAAAATATTTTCCTCCCCGCCGCCCTCCCCCAGCGCGCATACCACTTGGCGACCCACCGCGGGTCGCCACCTCGAGCTATAGCCTTCGCGGCCAGACCTGCCTAATACCACTTCAATCCTTTATCCTCCTAAAAACCCCGAAAGCGCCGGATTTACTGCACCTCCACCTGATAGGTGGCGTTGACATGGTATTTAAGTGGTATTAGTTTTTCGGCATTACCGGGCGACAACAACCTCATAACCGCATCGGAAAACCTACAGATGAATCACCTCCTGACCCTGCGTCCCGACGACACTCAGCCGACCCCGCTGTACCTGCAACTGGCTCGCAACCTGGAAGCGGCGATTCACTCCGGCCAATGGAAAGCCGAGCAGGCGCTGCCTTCGGAACGCAACCTCAGCGAACTGCTGGGCATCTCCCGGGTGACTGCGCGCAAGGCCCTGGAAGTCCTCTTCGAACGGGGCCTGATCCGGCGCAGCCAGGGCTCGGGCACTTTCATTACCCCGCGCCTTGAGCAACCGCTGTCGCGCCTTTCCGGCTTCAGCGAAATGCTGCGCCTCAAAGGTTTCGTCCCCGGCTCGCAATGGCTGGAACGCACACTGACCCCGCCGACCCACGAAGAGCTGATCCGCCTCGGGCTGTCGCCCAACGACAAGGTGGCGCGCCTCAAGCGCCTGCGCAAAGCCGACGATGCGGTCATGGCGATCGAGATGAGTACCTTGCCGGCCAGCATCATTGCCCAGCCCGAGGCCGTCGGCGATTCGCTCTACGAGTACCTCGACAGCATCGGCCGTCCCGTGGTCCGGGCCCTGCAGCACATCCAGGCGATCAACGCGTCGGACGAATTCGCCGCCCTGGTGGGCATCGCCCCCGGCACCGCCATGCTGCTGATGACCCGGGTTGGCTACCTGGAAGACAACACACCGATCGAAGTCACCGACACCTATTGCCGCAACGACTACTACGACTTCGTCGCCGAACTGCGACGCTGAATCCGCCCCCTGGAGCCAGAGAAACGCCCATGTCCGAAGACAATATCCTCACGCCCCAAGGCTGGGTCCGCGGCCGCCTGATCCACCAGGACGGCAAGGTCGTCGCCATCGAAGGCAGCCCCTGCGACCCGGCGGACAACGACCTGCCCTACCTGCTGCCGGGCTTCATCGACCTGCACGTCCACGGCGGTGGCGGCAAGGACGTCATGCAAGGCCGCACAGCCTTCGAGACCATCACCCGTACCCATGTGCGTTTCGGCACCACCTCGCTGCTGGCCACCACCATGACCGCACCCAGCGCGGAAATCAGCCAGGTTCTGGCTGAGCTTGGAACCTACGCCGAACAGCGTCCCCAGGGCTGCGCCAGGGTCCTCGGCGTGCACCTGGAAGGCCCGTACATCAATCCCGGCAAGCTCGGTGCGCAACCCAACTTCGCCCACACCGCGCTCATGGCGGAAGTGGAGAAGTACCTGCAATTGGCGCCCATCCGGGTGATCACCATCGCCCCGGAAATCGCCGGCCACGACGCCCTGATCCGTGCTCTCAGTGCCCGTGGCGTGCGCATGCAGATCGGCCACACCCTGGGCAGCTACGAAGAAGGCGTGGCCGCCCTCGCCGCCGGCGCCACCAGTTTCACTCACCTGTACAACGCCATGAGCCCGCTGCATCACCGCGAGCCGGGCATCGTCGGTGCGGCCCTGGCTCATGCCCAGTACGCCGAACTGATCCCAGACCTGCTGCACGTGCACCCCGGCGCCATGCGCGTGGCCCTGCGCTCGATCCCCTGCCTGTATTGCGTCACCGACTCCACCGCGGCCGCCGGCATGCCCGACGGCGAGTACCAACTGGGCAGCCACACCGTGACCAAGTGCCTGGGCGGCGTGCGCCTGCCGGACGGCACCCTGGCCGGCAGCACCCTGACCATGGACCAGGCCCTGCGCAATCTGGTGAAGATCGGCCTGCCCCTGGCGGACGCTTCCCAACGCCTGTCGCAATTTCCCGCCGACTACCTCGGCATCCCTGAACGCGGCCGTCTGCAACCTGGCAGCTGGGCCGACAGCGTGCGCCTGGACCGCGCACTCACACTGACCGCCGTCATGGTCGAAGGAGAAGACATTGACTTCAAAAATGCTTGAAGAGGCCCTGTCCTCGCACGCTGCCGTAAGCAGTCAACTGCAGCACCTGGATGCGTCGCTGCTCGAAGTCGCCGGCCGCCTGCGTCGCCAGCCGCCACAAGTGGCCATGACTGTGGCCCGGGGCAGTTCCGACCATGCCGCCAGCTACTTCGCCTACCTGACCATGCAACAGGTGGGCATCCCGGTGGCCTCACTGCCGATGTCGGTGGTGACCATGCAACAGGCCCCCCTGCGGGTCAGCGGCCAAGCGGTGTTCGCCTTCTCGCAATCGGGCCAGAGCCCGGACCTGGTGAACAGCGTGCGCCTGCTGCGCAAGCGCGGAGCCCTGAGCGTGGCCATGGTCAACGCACAAAACAGCCCGCTGGAAGCCGCCAGCGAATTCTCCCTGCCGCTGTACGCCGGCACCGAGCAGAGCGTGGCCGCGACCAAGAGCTTTATCGCCACCCTCAGCGCCAGCGCCCGCCTGATCGGTCACTGGAACGAGGACAGCCACCTGCTGGAAGCCGGCCTGGCCCTGCCCGAAGGCCTGCAACAGGCCGCGACCCAGGACTGGAACCTGGCGGTCAACGCCCTGCGCGACTGCCAGCGGCTGATGGTCATCGGCCGTGGTGCCGGCTTCGCCATCGCCCAGGAAGCCGCGCTCAAGCTCAAGGAAACCTCGGCGATCCAGGCCGAAGCCTTCAGCAGCGCCGAAGTGCGCCACGGCCCGATGGCCCTGATCGACCACGACTACCCGTTGCTGGTGTTCGCCCCACGGGGCGCCGAACAGGGCGGCCTGTTGAGCCTGGCCGCCGACATGCGCCAGCGCGGCGCCAAGGTGCTGCTGGCGGCACCGGATGACATCGGCGAACGGGACCTGACCCTGAGCCGCGCGGAACATCCGGCGCTGGACCCGATCCTGGCGATCCAGAGTTTCTATGTGATGGCCGCCGGCCTGGCCGAAGCCCGCAGCATGGACCCCGACCAGCCGCGTCACCTGAGCAAAGTGACCCGCACGCACTAAGCCCTTTTGATCGATGAGTACTGCGCCATGCACAACAACAATAACGACCTGACGCTCAGTGCCCCCCTCAGCGGGCCTGTCCTGCCGCTACACAGCGTTCCCGACCCGGTATTCGCCAGTGGCGCCATGGGTGACGGGATTGCCATCGACCCGCTCAACGACACCCTGCACGCCCCTTGCGCCGGTGAAGTGATCCAAGTGGCTCGCACCGGGCACGCCGTGACCCTGCGGGCGGCCAACGGCGCCGAACTGCTGTTGCACCTGGGGCTGGACACCGTCGAACTGCAAGGTGAAGGGTTTGCCCTGCTGGTGGAGCAAGGCCAGCAGGTCAGCGCCGGCCAGCCCCTGCTGCGGGTTGACCTGGACCATGTGGCGCAGCATTGCCGAAGCCTGATCAGCCTGTTGATCCTGACCAACGGCGAGAGCTTCGACCTGCGCCCCCTGCCCCTGTCCGCGGTCAAGGTGGGCGAGCCGTTGCTGCACATCAGCCGCCGTGCCAACGCTGACCCGCAACCGCTGGCGCAAGAGCCATCCGAGCAGCAGGCCAGCGCCCGGACCAAGGTGGCCCATCGCGGCGGACTGCATGCCCGCCCAGCCGCCCTGGTGCGCCAGACCGCCCTGGGTTTCAACAGCCATTCGCAACTGACCTTCAAGGACAAGAGCGCCCCCTGCACCAGCCTGATCGCCCTGATGAGCCTGGGTATCGGTGAACAGGATGAAGTGCTGGTCAATTGCCAGGGCGCCGATTGCCAGGACGCCTTGCAGGCGATGCTGCTGACCCTCGGTACCGCCATGGCCGCAGATGCCCATGGCGAAACCCCGGCACCGGTAGCCCAACGCCCCGCGGAAGATGGCGTGCTGCCGGGCGTCTGCGCCGCACCGGGCCTGGTGTCCGGGCCATTGGTGCGGCTCAACGCCATGGTCCTGGCAGAGGATCATGGCCAGCATCCGCCCGAGCCCCAACGACAGGCATTGAGTGCTGCCCTGGAGCAGGTGCGCGGAGAAATCCGCCACACCCTGGAGCAGGCCCGGCAACGCCGCGACCAGCAGGAACAGGACATTTTCAGCGCCCACCTGGCCCTGCTCGAAGACCCGACCCTGCTGGACGCGGCCGACGCGGCCATCGCCCAGGGACGCGCCGCCACCCACGCCTGGAGCGCAGCGATTGCCGAGCAGTGCCAGGTCCTGCAACAACTGGACAATCCGCTGCTGGCCGAACGCGCCAACGACCTGCGAGACCTGCAGCAACGCGTTCTGCGGGCCTTGCTGGGCGAAGCCTGGCACTACGACCTGCCACCCGGAGCGATCGTCGCCGCTGAGGAGTTGACCCCTTCCGACCTGCTGCAACTCAGCGCCCAGGGCGTGGCCGGGCTGTGCATGGCCGCCGGTGGCGCCACCTCCCATGTGGCGATCCTCGCCCGCGGCAAAGGCCTGCCCTGTCTGGTGGCCATGGGTCCGGAAGTGCTGGGCCTGGACGGCGACCGCCAGGTGGTGCTGGATGCCGACGGCGGGCGCCTGGAACTGGCACCCGGCCCGCAGCGCATCGCACAGGTGCAACAGGCTGGTGAAACCCTACGCCAGCGCCGTGCGCTGCAACAGCAAAAAGCCCATGAGTCCGCCCTGACCCAGGACGGCCAGCAGATCGAGGTGGCAGCCAACGTGGCTTCCAGCAATGAAGCCCGGGACGCCCACCAGGGTGGCGCTGATGGCGTCGGCCTGCTGCGCACCGAGTTCCTGTTCGTCGATCGCCTGACCGCTCCGGATGAAGCCGAGCAGCTACAGGCCTATCAAGCGGTGCTGGATGCCATGGGCGACAAGCCGGTGATCATCCGCACCATCGATGTCGGCGGCGACAAGCAACTGGACTACCTGCCTCTGCCAGTGGAAGCCAACCCGGTGCTGGGCCTGCGGGGCATCCGCCTGGCCCAGGCCCGCCCGGAACTGCTGGACCAGCAACTGCGGGCGCTGCTCCAGGTCAGCCCGGTGCAGCGCTGCCGGATCATGCTGCCCATGGTCACCGAAGTGGCCGAACTGCTGCATATCCGTCAGCGCCTGGATCGGCTCGCGGTGGAACTGGGACTGAGCCAGCGCCCGGAGCTGGGGGTGATGATCGAAGTACCGGCTGCCGCGCTGATGGCCGAGCAACTGGCGGAACACGCCGACTTCCTGTCCATCGGCACCAACGACCTGTCCCAGTACACCCTGGCCATGGACCGCGACCACGCTGGCCTGGCAGCCCGGGTCGATGCCCTGCACCCCGCCCTGCTGCGGCTGATCGCTCAGACCTGTGCCGGCGCCGAGCGCCACGGACGCTGGGTCGGGGTTTGCGGTGCACTGGCTTCCGATCCGCTGGCCACCCCCGTCCTGATTGGCCTGGGGGTCAGCGAGCTGTCGGTCAGCCCGCCTCAGATCGGCGAGATCAAGGACCGGGTTCGCCAACTGGACGCCGGCCAATGCCGCCACCTCAGCCAACCGCTGCTCAACCTGCCCGGCGCCACCGCAGTCCGTCAGGCCTGCGAACGGCTTTGGCCTCTGCACTCATAACAAGAATTCCAGGAGAGACGCCATGTACCAGTATTTCATCGAGGGCCTGCAACGCCTCGGCCGGGCGCTGATGCTACCCATTGCCATCCTGCCGATTGCCGGCCTACTGCTGCGCCTGGGTGACACCGATCTGCTGAACATTCCCATCATCCACGATGCCGGACAGTCGATCTTCGGCAACCTGGCGCTGATCTTCGCCATCGGCATCGCCGTGGGCTTTGCCAAGGACAACAACGGCACCGCCGGACTCGCCGGGGCCATTGGCTACCTGGTGATGATCTCGACCCTCAAGGTGCTGGACGCCAGCATCAACATGGGCATGCTCGCCGGGATCATCAGCGGGCTGATGGCCGGCGCGCTGTACAACCGCTTCAAGGACATCAAACTGCCGGAGTACCTGGCGTTCTTCGGCGGTCGGCGCTTCGTGCCCATCGCCACCGGCTTTACCGCCGTGGGCCTGGGGGTGGCGTTCGGTCTGATCTGGCCGCCAATCCAGCACGGCATCAACAGCTTTGGCCAATTGCTGCTGGAAAGCGGCAGCTTCGGCGCCTTCGTCTTCGGTGTGTTCAATCGCCTGCTGATCATCACCGGCCTGCACCACATCCTCAACAACATGGCCTGGTTCATCTTTGGCAGTTTCACCGACCCGAGCACCGGCGCGGTGGTCACTGGCGACCTGACCCGCTATTTCGCCGGCGACCCCAAAGGCGGCCAGTTCATGACCGGGATGTTCCCGGTGATGCTGTTCGGCCTGCCCGCCGCCTGCCTGGCGATGTACCGCAACACCCGGCCGGAGCGGCGCAAGGTGATGGGCGGGATCTTCCTGTCCATGGCCCTGACCTCCTTTCTGACCGGGGTCACCGAGCCCATCGAATTCGCCTTCATGTTCCTCGCGCCCCTGTTGTACCTGGTGCATGCACTGCTGACGGGCCTGGCCATGGCCCTGACCAATCTGCTGAACATCCACCTGGGCTTCACCTTCTCCGGTGGCGCCATCGACATGGCCCTGGGCTGGGGCCGCTCCACCAATGGCTGGAAGGTGTTTCCGGTGGGGCTGCTGTATGCGGTGGTGTACTACCTGGTGTTCGACTTCTGCATCCGCCGCTTCAACCTGAAGACACCGGGACGCGAAGACAGCCCATCCGGCGAGAAATCCGAACTCAACGCCGATCAGCGTGCCGCGGCCTACATCAAGGCCCTGGGCGGCGCGAGCAACCTGATCACTGTCGGCGCTTGCACCACGCGCCTGCGCCTGGAACTGGCGGATCGCAGCCTGGCTGTGGACGCCGAACTGAAAACCTTGGGCGCCATGGCTGTGGTACGCCCCGGCAAGGGCGGCAGCTTGCAGGTGGTGGTGGGACCGATGGCCGACAGTATCGCCGACCAGATTCGTCTAGCGCTGCCGGTGGCAACCCCGGTCGCGGCGCCAGCGGCACCAGTCGAGGCGTCCCAATCGATCGAAGTCTCCAACCAGGAAGCCCAGCAGTGGCTCAACGCCTTGGGTGGTCGGGAAAATCTGTTGCAGATGGATTGCGTGGCCCTGACCCGTTTGCGGGTGCAACTCAGTGACAGCCGCAGTCTGTCGGAGTCGGCGCTCAATGCCCTGGGCTGCCAGGGTACGCGGCGCCTGGAGGGGGATGTCTGGCACGTGCTGATTGGCGAGAAGGCTGGGGGATTGCAGGCCGCTCTGCAAACGCTGCTGCACAAGAAGGTGGAGGCGAGCGTCTGAAGCCGCCTTCGCCGGCAAGCCGGCACCTACACCGTTCCTATAGGTGCCGGCTTGGCTGAAAAGGCCCACAAAAAAGCCCGCTGACCGTCTCCGGTGCAGCGGGCTTCTTATCGGTGGATAACCTCAGAACGCTTCCAGACGCCAGACTTCATAGGCCGGCGTCTCGTAGGGATGGCTCTGCTTGAGGGCCGCCACTGCATCAGCAATCAGTTCATCGGCCACCACCAGCTCGACTTTCCATTCCTCCACTCGCTCCACCTGACCGGTCTGCCCGAGAAACGGCTGGCTGCCGTCCAGCGGGCGAAACTGGCCCTGGCCGAGCACCTGCCAGGCGCACTGGTCATAGGCGCCGATACGTCCGCCACCGGCGGCAAAAACGGCGCTCTTGACCTGCTCCACATGGCTGGGAGGCACGAAGAAGCTGAGCTTGTACATCAGTCTCAGTTCACCCAGGCGCGAGCGTTGCGGAACATGCGCATCCACGCCGCGTCTTCGTTCCAGTCATCCGGACGCCAGGAGTTCTGCACGGCACGGAACACCCGCTCAGGGTGCGGCATCATGATGGTGACGCGACCGTCGCGGCTGGTGAGGCCGGTGATCCCGCGCGGCGAGCCGTTCGGGTTGGCCGGGTAACGCTCGGTGACCTTGCCATGGTTGTCGACGAAGCGCAGGGCCACGCAACCGGACAGATCGGCTTCCAGCAGCGCCTCTTCGCTTTCGAACTCCGCATGACCTTCACCGTGGGCGATGGCAATCGGCATCCGCGAACCGGCCATGCCCTGCAGGAAGATCGAGTTCGACTCCTGGACCTGGACCATGGCCACCCGGGCTTCGAACTGCTCGGAGCGGTTGCGCACGAAGTGCGGCCAGAACTCGCTGCCCGGGATCAGCTCGTGCAGGTTGGACATCATCTGGCAACCGTTGCACACACCCAGGGTGAAGCTGTCGGTACGTTCGAAGAAGCCCTGGAAGGCATCCCGCGCGCGGCTGTTGAACAGCGCCGACTTGGCCCAGCCTTCACCGGCACCCAGTACGTCGCCGTAGGAGAAGCCGCCGCAGGCAACCATGCCCTTGAAGTCGTTGAGGTCGACACGACCGGCGAGGATGTCGCTCATGTGCACGTCGATGGCATTGAAGCCGGCGCGGTCGAAAGCCGCAGCCATTTCCACCTGGCCGTTGACGCCCTGCTCACGCAGCACCGCCACCTGGGGACGCACGCCTTTCTTGATGTACGGCGCGGCGATGTCCTGGTTGACGTCGAAGCCCAGCTTGACGCTCAGGCCCGGGTTGTCTTCTTCCAGCAGGACATCGAATTCCTGCTCGGCGCACTCGGCATTGTCCCGCAGGCGCTGGATCTGGTAGCTGGTTTCTGCCCACTGACGCTGCAGCAGACGACGCTGGCCGGTGAATACGCTTTCGCCGTTGTAGGAGATGCTCACTTCACCGTTGTTGATCGGCTGGCCGATCACGGCCACGCAGTCGCCCAGGCCGGCGGCGCTGAACTGGGCCAGCACGTCAGGAGTGGCGTCCTGACGCACCTGGATCACCGCACCCAGCTCTTCGTTGAACAGGATGGCGGCGATTTCCGCAGCGTTTTCCGCGACAGCGTCGAGGCTCAGGTTCAGGCCGCAGTGACCGGCGAAGGCCATTTCCACGGCAGTGACCAGCAGACCGCCATCGGAACGGTCGTGGTAGGCCAGCAGGTGACCGTCGGCGTTGAGGCCCTGGATCACCGCAAAGAAGGCTTTCAGGTCTTCGGCGTCATCGACGTCCGGCGCTTGCTTGCCGAGCTTGCCGTGGGTCTGGGCCAGGATCGAGGCGCCCATGCGGTTCTGACCGCGACCGAGGTCGATCAGGATCAGGTCGGTGGTGCCCTTGTCCATGCGCAGTTGCGGGGTCAGGGTCTGACGAATGTCCGCCACAGGCGCGAAGCCGGTCACGATCAGCGACAGCGGCGAGGTGACGCTCTTGTCCACGCCTTCTTCGTTCCAGCGGGTGGCCATGGACATCGAGTCCTTGCCCACCGGGATGGTGATGCCCAGCTCTGGGCACAGCTCCATGCCCACGGCCTTGACGGTGTCGTACAGACGCGCGTCTTCGCCCGGGTGGCCGGCAGCCGACATCCAGTTGGCGGAGAGCTTGATGTCGCTGATCTTGTTGATCCGCGAGGCGGCGATGTTGGTCAGGGTTTCGCCGATCGCCATGCGGCCGGACGCCGGGGCATCCAGCAGGGCCAGCGGCGTGCGCTCGCCCATGGCCATGGCTTCACCGGTGTAGACGTCGAAACTGGTGGCGGTCACGGCCACGTCGGCCACCGGCACCTGCCATGGGCCGACCATCTGGTCACGGGCCACGAGGCCGGTGATGGTGCGGTCGCCGATGGTGATCAGGAAGCTCTTGCTGGCTACGGCCGGGTGGTGCAGGACGCGCTCGATGCTCTCGGCGATATCCAGGCTGCTTGGATCGAAATCATCACCCAACTCGGTTTCCCGAACCGCCGAACGGTGCATGCGCGGGGCCTTGCCCAGCAGCACTTCCAGCGGCATGTCCACCGGGCTGTTGCCGAAGTGGCTGTCGGTCACGGTCAGCTGTGGCTCGGCAGTGGCTTCGCCGACCACCGCGAATGGGCAACGCTCGCGCTCGCAGATGGCCTTGAAGCGCTCGAAGTCTGCTGCGCCCACCGCCAGGACATAACGCTCCTGGGATTCGTTGGACCAGATTTCGTGCGGGGCCATGCCCGGCTCGTCGTTAGGGATGTTGCGCAGTTCGAAGCGACCGCCACGGCCGCCGTCGTTGACCAGTTCCGGGAAGGCGTTGGACAGGCCACCGGCACCCACGTCGTGGATGAAGCTGATGGGGTTGTTGTCCCCCAGTTGCCAGCAACGGTCGATGACTTCCTGGCAACGGCGTTCCATTTCCGGGTTTTCACGTTGTACCGAAGCAAAATCCAGGTCCGCCGAGCTGGTGCCGGTGGCCATGGAGGATGCTGCGCCGCCGCCCAGACCGATGAGCATGGCCGGGCCGCCGAGGACGATCAGCTTGGAGCCGACGGTGATCTCGCCTTTCTGCACGTGTTCGTCACGGATATTGCCCATGCCGCCTGCCAGCATGATCGGCTTGTGGTAACCACGAACTTCATCGCCACGAGGCGTGGTAATGGATTGCTCGAAGGTACGGAAATAACCGGTCAGGGCCGGACGGCCGAATTCGTTGTTGAACGCAGCGCCGCCCAGCGGGCCTTCGATCATGATGTCGAGGGCGGTGACGATGCGCTCTGGCTTGCCATACGGCACTTCCCACGGCTGCTCGAAGCCCGGGATCTGCAGGTTGGACACGGTAAAACCGGTGAGGCCGGCTTTCGGCTTGGCGCCGCGACCGGTAGCGCCTTCGTCACGGATTTCGCCGCCGGAACCGGTGGAGGCGCCAGGGAATGGAGCAATGGCAGTCGGGTGGTTGTGGGTCTCGACCTTCATCAGGATGTGCACCGGCTCCTGCACCGCACCGTATTGGCGGGTATCAGGGTTCGGGTAGAAACGCCCGGCAACGGAACCGACGATGACCGCCGCGTTGTCCTTATAAGCAGAAAGCACACCTTCGCTGTGCATCTGGTAGGTGTTCTTGATCATGCCGAACAGGCTTTTTTCCTGGCTCTGGCCGTCGATGTCCCAACTGGCGTTGAAAATCTTGTGGCGACAGTGCTCGGAGTTGGCCTGGGCGAACATCATCAGTTCGATGTCGTGGGGATTACGCTTGAGGCCCTGGAAGGCGTTCATCAGGTAATCGATTTCGTCTTCGGCCAGGGCCAGGCCCAGTTCGCTGTTGGCTTTTTCCAACGCGGCGCGACCACCGCCGAGAATGTCGATGGCCGTCAGCGGCTTGGGTTCGGCGTGGCTGAACAAGCCGGCAGCCTGCTCCAGGTTACCCACGACGATCTGAGTCATGCGATCGTGCAGCGCTTCGGCGATCAACTGCGCGTCAGCGTCGCTGAACTCACCGGCGACGTAGAAAGCGATACCACGCTCCAGGCGCTGGATCTTCGCCAGGCCACAGTTACGGGCGATGTCGCTGGCCTTGCTCGACCAGGGCGAGATGGTGCCGAAACGCGGCAAGACCAGGAACAGACGGCCGGTCGGCTCTTGTACCGGAACACTTGGGCCGTACTTCAGAAGGCGCGCAAGCACCTGCTGTTCGTCGCCGGTCAGGACGCCGGTGACTTCGGCGAAGTGAGCGAATTCAGCATACAAGCCACTGACAGCCGGAACCTTCTGGCTCAGTTGCTCAAGGAGTTTGCTGTGGCGAAAGGCAGAAAGGGCAGGAGCGCCGCGCAGGATCAACATCTTCGGGACAGCCTCGGGAAGGGGGTGTGCTTTGAGGCCGTGCATTCTAACGTAAACCGTTGGCATCGGCACTCGAAACGCAAACCGGGGTGCCCCCGGACGTCGGCCCAGACCCGACGGCCTATAACAAAGGCTCATCAAGGTCATTGCCGTAGGTTATTTTAATCGTCACATAGACGGCCGAAGCCCCATTCTTGAGGCCTCCAGCCCAGGCCACCCGGCGCTAGCAGACAAGCCCTTCGCTGTCGAGATATGGCGGCCGTTATCCTTTGCGTATACTGCGCCAATGTTTTCCCCTATGGCTTTACGTCCGCGCTGCGCCAAGTGGCTCATCGTAACCGGACTCTTCCTGATGCTCGGCGCCTGTGTTGAGAAACCCAGCACCCTTGAGCGCGTAAAGGAGGATGGCGTGCTGCGGGTGATCACCCGTAACAGCCCCGCCACCTACTTTCAGGACCGCAACGGCGAAACCGGCTTCGAGTACGAGCTGGTGAAGCGCTTCGCCGATGATCTGGGGGTGGAGCTGAAGATCGAGACCGCCGACAACCTCGACGATCTGTTCAACCAGCTGGGTCAACCCAAGGGCCCGGTGCTGGCCGCCGCCGGCCTGGTCGGCAGCGAAAAGCGCAAGCAGCAAGTCCGGTTTTCCCATCCGTATCTGGAAGTCACCCCGCAAGTCATCTATCGCAATGGCCAGTCCCGGCCCACCAGCGCACAGAACCTGGTGGGCAAGCGCATCATGGTGCTCAAGGGCAGCAGTCACGCAGAGCAACTGGCGGAGCTCAAGCTCAAGTACCCCGGGATCGAATACGAAGAGTCCGACGCCGTGGAAGTCGTGGACCTGCTGCGCATGGTGGACGAGGGACAGATCGACCTGACCCTGGTGGACTCCAACGAACTGGCGATGAACCAGGTGTACTTCCCCAAGGTGCGGGTGGCCTTCGACCTCGGGGACGCCCGCAGCCAGAGCTGGGCCGTGGCCGCCGGTGACGACAATAGCCTGCTCAACGAAATCAACAGCTTCCTCGACAAGGTCGAGAAGAACGGCACCCTGCAACGCCTCAAGGACCGCTATTACGGTCACGTGGACGTGCTCGGTTATGTCGGCGCCTACACCTTCGCCCAGCACCTGCAGCAGCGCCTGCCCAAGTACGAGAAGCACTTCAAGGCCTCGGCCAAACAGGAAAAGGTGGACTGGCGACTCCTGGCGGCCGTGGGTTACCAGGAATCCATGTGGCAGGCCGAGGTCACCTCCAAGACTGGCGTGCGCGGACTGATGATGCTGACCCAGAACACGGCCCAGGCCATGGGCGTGTCCAACCGCCTGGACCCCAAGCAGAGCATCAGCGGCGGCGCCAAGTACCTGGCCTACATCAAGGAACAACTGGACGACAAGATCGAGGAGCCGGACCGTACCTGGTTCGCTCTCGCCGCCTACAACGTCGGCACCGGCCACCTGGACGACGCCCGCAAGCTGGCAGAACGGGAAGGCCTGAACCCGAACAAGTGGCTGGATGTGAAGAAGATGCTGCCGCGGCTGTCGCAGAAGCAGTGGTATAGCAAGACCCGCTACGGCTATGCCCGAGGCGGCGAGCCGGTGCATTTCGTGGCCAACATCCGGCGCTACTACGACATCCTGACCTGGGTGACCCAGCCGCAGTTGGAAGGCGATCAGGTCGCCGAGGGCAACCTGCACGTCCCCGGGGTCAACAAGACCAAGCCGACGGAAGACAATCCGCCGCTCTGAAAACCTTCGCTGGCAAGCCGGCTCCTACAGAGGTTGCAGGAATCAGCTTGCCGGCGAAGAGCAATCAGGCCTTGGCTGCAGCCGCCAGGATCAGCGCTTTCATCTCGGCTACCGCTCCCTTGAAACCGACGAACAGGGCATGAGCCACCAGGGCATGGCCGATGTTCAACTCATTGATGCCCTTGATCGCCGCCACCGCTTCAACGTTGTGGTAGTGCAGGCCATGGCCAGCATTGACGATCAGCCCCTGGGCCAAGCCCACGGCAACCCCGTCGACGATACGCTGCAGCTCATCGGCCACTTCACTCGGCGTCTGGGCATCGGCATAGCGACCCGTGTGCAACTCGATGGCCGGTGCGCCAACGCGCTTGGAGGCCTCGATCTGACGCTCGTCAGCGTCGATAAACAGGGACACTTCGGCACCGATTTTCGACAAGCGCTCCACCGCCGCCTTGATCCGCGCTTCCTGCCCGGCCACGTCAAGTCCTCCTTCAGTGGTCAGCTCTTGGCGGGTTTCCGGCACCAGGCAGATATGCGCCGGGCGGATGCGCTCGGCAAAAGCCATCATTTCTTCGGTGACGCCCATCTCGAAATTCATGCGGGTCTGCAGTACGTCCTTGAGTAGCAGCACATCGCGCTCCTGGATATGCCGACGGTCTTCGCGCAGGTGCACGGTGATGCCGTCGGCGCCCGCTTCTTCAGCGTCCAGCGCGGCCTTGACCGGGTCCGGGTAACGAGTGCCGCGGGCCTGACGCAGGGTGGCAACGTGATCGATGTTCACGCCGAGAAGAATGCGATTGCTGGTGGTCACGAAAGCGCTCCTGAGTAAATGAAGATTCGGCGCACAGCATACGGGGAGAACAGGGTCTGTTGCCATTTGCTCGAACGCAGAATGACGGCGCCAGCTGGGCTAGCGCGGCGAGCGGCCAAAACGGCAGCCACGCCTAGGGCTTGCGAAACAGCTCGCGACTGACCAGAGGACGCCCGCCCAGATGAACTGCCAGGGCCTGGCGCATCAGGCGCTTGGCTGCCGACAACGCGCCAGGAGCGCTCCAGTCGGCCTCGGCCATGGCCAGCAGCTCGGTGCCATTGAACAGGCCCGGTTGCAGCAGGAACACCTGCTCCAGTCCGGCATCCACCTGCAGGCGATACAGGCCATCGGCAGCGATGGGCGCGCCGTGGATGTCGCTGTCCAGGGCGAAGCCGTAGCCCAGATCGTCCAGCAGGCGCCACTCAAAGGCCCGCAGCAGGGGCTCCAGGGGCCGGCCTTCGGCCAGGGCCAGCAAGGTGGCGGCGTAGTGGTCGAATACCGCCGGATGGGGATCTTCCGCCGGTAGCAGGCGGATCAGCAGTTCATTCAGATACAGACCACTGAACAGCGCTTCGCCATTGAGCCAGGATGCGATGCCGGCACTTTCCATGCGCCCGACGTTCTTCAGCTCGCCGCGGCCGCGAAACTCGACTTCCAGAGGAACGAAGGGTCGCGCCAGGGTACCGGCCTTGCCCCGTGCGTTGCGCAGGACAGCACGCAGGCGACCTTGGGGGGTAAGGAAATCCACCAATGCACTGCTTTCGCGGTAGGCGCGGCTGTGCAGGACGTAGGCAAGTTGGCCGACTGGAGCGGTGCTGGACATGGTTGCGAGGGATCTCAGGGGCAGAGAGGGAACCGGGTCCGAAAGAAGTGTTGGAACTGTTCGCCGGCCAGCCGGCTCCTACAGGGCGCTGCAGGAGCCGGCTGGCCGGCGAAGGGCGTCAGAGGTCGCCGTAGCCCAGGGAGCGCAAGGCGCGCTCGTCGTCGGACCAGCCGCCCTTGACCTTGACCCAGAGGTTGAGCATGACCTTGGAGTCGAACAGCAGCTCCATGTCCTTGCGCGCTTCCATGCCGATGCGTTTGATCCGCTCACCCTTGTCGCCAATGATGATTTTCTTCTGTCCGTCGCGCTCGACGAGAATCAAGGCATGAATATGCAGGGTCTTGCCCTGCTGCTTGAACTCTTCGATTTCCACGGTGATCTGGTACGGCAGCTCGGCACCCAGCTGGCGCATGATCTTCTCGCGCACCAGCTCGGCCGCCAGGAAGCGGGAACTGCGGTCGGTGATCTGGTCTTCCGGGAAGAAGTGGTCGTTCTCCGGCAGGTGCTTGGCAATCAGGCCTTCCAGGGCTTCGAGGTTATGCCCCTGCTGCGCGGAAACCGGCACGATCTCGGCGTTCGGCAGTTGCTCCTGCAGCCAGGTCAGGTGCGGCATCAGCTCGGCCTTGTCCTCGATGCGGTCGGTCTTGTTGATCGCCAGGATCACCGGCCCCTGCACGTACTGCACGCGCTCAAGGACCAATTGGTCCTCGTCGGTCCACTTGGTGCGGTCCACCACGAAGATCACCACGTCCACGTCTTTCAAGGCCGCCGAAGCGGTCTTGTTCATGTAGCGGTTCAGCGCCTTCTCGTTGCTCTTGTGCATGCCGGGGGTGTCGACGTAGATCGCCTGGATGGCGCCTTCGGTCTTGATGCCGAGCATGTTGTGACGAGTGGTCTGGGGCTTGCGCGAGGTGATCGCCAGCTTCTGGCCGAGGATGTGGTTGAGCAGCGTCGACTTGCCCACATTGGGGCGGCCGACGATGGCGACATAGCCACAGCGTGTTGCGGTTGAATCAGTCATGGCCATTCTCCACGCCCAGGGCAATCAGTGCTGCGGCGGCCGCTACCTGTTCGGCAATACGACGGCTCACACCCTGACCTCGGCTTTTTTCATTCAATAAGGTGACTTCACATTCAACGAAGAATGTCCGGCAGTGCGGTTCGCCCTGGATATCCACCACTTCGTAGCGTGGCAGTTCACAGGCGCGAGACTGGAGGAACTCCTGCAGCCGGGTCTTGGGGTCCTTGTTGGTGTCCACCAGGGTCAGGCTCTCGAACTCCGAGGCCAGCCAGGACAACACGCGGTCACGGGCGGTTTCCATGCCGGCGTCCAGGTAGATCGCACCAATCAGGGCTTCCAGGGCATCGGCCAGGATCGACTCACGACGGAAACCGCCGCTCTTCAATTCGCCGGAGCCCAGGCGCAGGTATTCGCCCAGGTCGAAACCACGGGCCAGTACTGCCAGTGTTTCACCTTTCACCAAGCGTGCGCGCAAACGCGACAGCTGGCCTTCGCGGGCCTGGGGGAAGCGTTCGAACAACGCCTCGCCGGCCACGAAGTTGAGGATGGCATCACCGAGGAATTCCAGGCGTTCATTGTTGCGCCCGGCAAAGCTGCGATGGGTGAGGGCCAGAAGCATCAGTTCCTGGTCCTTGAAGGTATAACCGAGCTGACGCTCGAGACGGCTCAAAGAAACGCTCACGGTTTACCCACGCTGATTTCGTTGCCGAAACTCACCATCCTAGGGGCCGCGCACGAGGTGCGGGTGGCAATTAACGCTGTGTTCAAATCCACATCCTGAATATCGTTGACTGCATGCTTCTGGTCACAAAGCTGTTACGCGATGCCCGAGGGCAAGGGCGTTTTATACAAGAGCCAGAAAAGCATTCGGCGCTGTGTTCAACAGCGCCGTGTGTGATTACTTGATCAGGCCAACCCGCGAGAAGTTCGGCAGGTGGCTGAGTTTCGGTTCGGGCCAGCTCATCCAGACTGCGAAGGCCTTGCCGACGATATTCTTGTCGGGAACCATGCCCAGCAGATCCTTGGGAATACTTGGATCGTCCCAGTAGCGACTGTCGTTGGAGTTGTCGCGGTTGTCGCCCATCATGAAGTAGTGCCCGGCGGGAACCACCCAGCGCCCGTCCGGAGCGGGCCGATAGCGACTCATTTCCTTGCGGATCAAGTGCTCGGCGGCACCGAGTTTTTCCTTGTACAGCTCAGCGCTGCCCAGGGTGCCGGGTTCAGCCCCGACCAACTGCTCCGCCACCGGCTGACCATTGACGAACAAGCGTTTGTCGCTGGTGTAGCGCACTTCATCGCCCGGCAGGCCGACCACACGCTTGATGTAGTTGACGTTCGGGTCGCTTGGGTAGCGGAACACCATCACATCGCCGCGCTGCGGATCACCGACTTCGATGACTTTCTTGTCGATCACCGGCAAGCGAATCCCGTAAGAAAACTTGTTCACCAGGATGAAGTCGCCCACATCCAGGGTCGGCTTCATCGAGCCCGAGGGAATCTGGAACGGTTCCACCAGGAACGAACGCAGCACCAGGACGATGAACAGCACCGGAAAGAACGACTTGCCGTACTCAACCAGCAGCGGTTCCTTGCTCAGCTTTTCGACCACCAGCCCATCCGGCTGGCTGACGCTGCCCTGATAGTTGGCGATGGCCGAGCGCCGACGCGGTGCCAGAAACACCAGGTCGAGCAACGCCAAGAGACCGCAGACAAAGACAGCGATGACCAGCAACAGCGGGAAATTTAGTGACATAGGACCTAACTATCCAACCTGAGCACGGCAAGGAAGGCTTCTTGTGGAATTTCCACGTTGCCCACTTGCTTCATGCGTTTCTTACCGGCCTTCTGCTTTTCCAACAGCTTGCGCTTACGGCTGACGTCGCCACCGTAGCATTTGGCCAGTACGTTCTTTCTGAGCGCCTTGACGGTTGTCCGCGCCACAATCTGCCCGCCAATGGCGGCCTGGATTGCCACGTCAAACATCTGCCGAGGAATCAGTTCCTTCATCTTCTCGGTCAACGCACGCCCTTTGTAGTGGGCGTTGTCACGGTGGACGATCAACGCCAGGGCGTCGACTTTCTCACCGTTGATCAATACATCCAGCTTGACCAGATTAGCCGACTGGTAGCGATCGAAATGGTAATCCAGCGAAGCATAGCCGCGGCTGGTGGATTTCAGGCGGTCAAAGAAGTCCAGTACCACTTCGTTCATCGGCAGATCGTAGGTCACCTGGACCTGGCTACCAAGGAACAGCATGTCGTGCTGCACGCCACGCTTCTCGATGCACAGGGTTATGACGTTGCCCAGGTGCTCTTGCGGCACAAGAATATTGGCCCGCACGATCGGCTCGCGCATGTCTTCAATCGCCGACAGATCCGGAAGTTTGGACGGGTTGTCGACATAGATCGTTTCACCGTTCTTCAACTGCAGCTCGAAGATCACCGTCGGCGCCGTGGTGATCAGGTCCAGGTCGTATTCGCGCTCCAGGCGCTCCTGGATGATCTCCATGTGCAGCATGCCGAGGAACCCGCAACGGAAGCCGAAGCCCAGGGCGTCGGAGCTTTCCGGGGTGTACTGCAGCGACGAGTCGTTGAGGGTGAGTTTCTGCAAGGCTTCGCGGAAATCCTCGAAGTCGTCGGAGCTGACCGGGAACAGGCCGGCATAGACCTGCGGCTGAATGCGCTTGAAGCCTGGCAGTACTTCCACGTCCGGGGTCGAACTCAAGGTCAGGGTGTCACCCACCGGTGCCCCGTGAATGTCCTTGATGCCGGCGATGATGAAGCCCACTTCACCGGCCTTGAGGTCAGTGGTGGCGGTGTGTTTCGGGTTGAAGACGCCGACGCTGTCCACCAGGTGGATCTTGCCGGTGGATTTCACCAGGATCTTGTCGCCCTTCTTCACCCGGCCGTGACGCACACGCACCAGGGACACAACGCCCAGGTAGTTGTCGAACCAGGAGTCGATGATCAGTGCTTGCAGTGGGTCTTCGATATTGCCGGTAGGAGCCGGGATAGTGGCGACCAGGCGCTCAAGCACCTCGTCCACGCCCAGGCCGGTCTTGGCGCTGCAAGTCACGGCATCGGTGGCATCGATACCGATGATCTTCTCGATCTCTTCCTTGACCCGCTCCGGATCGGCCTGTGGCAGGTCGATCTTGTTCAGCACCGGCATGACTTCCAGGCCTTGCTCAATGGCGGTGTAGCAGTTGGCTACCGACTGGGCCTCAACACCCTGACCGGCGTCCACCACCAGCAGAGCACCTTCACAGGCCGCCAGGGAGCGACTGACTTCATAAGTGAAGTCCACGTGGCCCGGGGTATCGATGAAGTTCAGCTGGTAGGTGATGCCATCTTTGGCTTTGTAATAGAGGGTGACGCTGTGGGCCTTGATGGTGATCCCGCGCTCACGTTCAAGGTCCATGGAGTCCAGAACCTGGGCTTCCATTTCGCGATCGGCCAGGCCGCCGCACATCTGGATAAAACGATCGGCCAGAGTCGACTTGCCATGGTCAATGTGGGCGATGATGGAGAAATTGCGGATATGACTCAAATCACTCACGGATGAACACTCAAAAAGGCTGCAGGCAGGGCCCGCCGAAAAATAGCCGGGAATTGTACCTGATACTCGGCACGAGCGTCACGCTCGCCTATCAGCGTTTGTCAAATGCAAAAACGCCCCGATCAAGGACCGGGGCGTTGCGCTAATCGCCTGGTAGAGCCAATGAATCAGCCGGCTCGGCGCAATAGCCAGAAACCGGCAATGGCACAGATACCCGCCGGCACCAGCACCGCGAACAGCGGCGAGAAGCCGAACACCAGGCTCGAAGGGCCCAGCAGGTCCTGGGCGATACGGAAGGTGAAGCCCACCAATACGCCGGTGAATACCCGCTGCCCCAGGGTCACCGAACGCAGCGGTCCGAAAATGAAGGAAATCGCCATCAGCACCAGGGCCGCCGTCACCAACGGCTGCAGCACCTTGACCCAGAACGCCAGCCAGTAGCGGCCGTTGTTCAAACCCTGGTCGGCCAGATAGTGGATATAGCCCCACAGACCGCTGATGGACAGGGACTCCGGCGCCATGACCACGGTGCTCAGCAGTTGCGGACTCAGGGCCACATCCCAACGTTCATCAGGCACGCTGATGACCTCGGTGTGACCGTCACGGAAATAGGTGGTGGTGACATCAGTCAACTGCCAGTAGTTCTCGTGGAACCGTGCCTGACGGGCAAAACTCGACGACAACATGTGGTGACTGTCATCGAAGTGATAGCGAGTCACGCCATACAGCAGGCCATTGGGCTGCACTGCGTTGATATGGATGAACTCCTCGCCCTGGCGGTGCCACAGACCGCGCTTGGAGCTCTGGGCATCACCGGAACCCTGGGCCAGGGCGCGACTGGCCTGGGCCTGGGTCTCAGTGGCCGGCGCGACGTACTCGCCCACCAGCACGCCCACCAGCATCAGCACCAGCATCGGCTTCATCACCGCCCAGACGATACGACCGACAGAAACGCCGGCAGCACGCATGATGGTCAGCTCGCTGTTGCTGGCCAGGGAGCCAAGACCGATCAGGCAGCCGATCAGGCCGGCCATCGGCAACATTTCATAGACCCGGCGCGGAGCAGTGAGCGCCACGTAGCTCATCACATCCATCACGGTGTAGGTATCGCTGACACTGCCCATCTCATCGATGAAGGCAAACAGCGAAGCCAGCCCGAGGATGATCCCCAGGACCGCGAGAATAGCCATGAACACACTGCTACCGATGTAGCGATCGAGCTTAACCACGAGCCATCTCCTTCATGCTGCGACGACTCGCCATCTTCAAACGCAACGGTTCCCAGTACATCAAACCCAGACCAATCGCCAGGAACATCAGGTGAACCCACCACAGCCCCAGGGCTGGCGAGATCTTGCCTTTCTCCATGGCGCCACGTACCGCGATCAGGATAGTCAGGTACGCCATATACAGCAGGATGGCCGGGATCAGCTTGAGGAAGCGGCCCTGGCGCGGGTTGACCCGAGACAACGGCACCGCCATCAAGGTCACGATAAACACCAGCAATGGCAGAGACAGGCGCCATTGCAGCTCGGCACGGGCCCGCAGGTCATCCTTGCCGATCAGATCAGCAGTGGGCATGGCATCGCGATCGGTGACTTCGTCGCTGACATCAGGCCGCTCCAGCAGCACGCCGTAGGTGTCGTACTTGATCACCCGGTAGTTGGCCTCACCTGGATTGCCGTCATAGCGATAGCCGTTTTCCAGGATCAGGTAGCGATTGCCATCGGGACGAATGTCCTGGTGCCCCTTCTCGGCCACCAGCACCGAAATGCCCTGGTCCTTTTTCTCCCGGCTCAGGCGTTTTTCGGAGATGAACACTCCAGAAAGATTGGTGCGATCCTCGGATAGCTGCTCGGTATAGGTCACCCGAGTGCCATCATTGAGCGCCTGGAAGCGCCCGGCCACCAGGGTGTCGAACTCGGTCAGTGCATCCTGTTTGTTCAACAGCAACTGGAACTGATTGGCCCCCTGCGGCGCCAGACTCAGGCTCAACCAGGCCACCAGCAGGGCCACAAGGGCCGCCGGGATCATGGTCATGCCCAGCAAACGCTGCTGACTCATACCGGTAGCCGACAACACGGTCATCTCACTTTCGAGATAGAGCCGGCCGTAAGCCAGGAGAATGCCCAGGAACAGTCCCAATGGCAGGATCAGTTGCAAAAAGCCCGGCAGACGAAAGCCCATGATCAGGAACAGCGAGCCCGGGTCCAGGGCGCCCGAGGCGGCTTGTGCGAGGAACTTGACGAAGCGTCCGCTCATGATGATGACCAGCAGCACCGCACTCACGGCACTCAGGGTCAACAGGACTTCGCGGGATAGATAACGAAAGACGATCAAACCAGACACTCCAGGGTTGTCAGGCTAAGGCGGCCGAACAAGCAAACGTATCGAGCCGGCCCCAGAGACAGGGCCGCCGAAAAAAAGATGGCGCATTATCCTGTGATTGCGCGCGCCTGTCACGGAGGATGCTCACCCGACGCTCTAAAGCAGCGAACTTGGCCAAGACGAGGGTTGTCAGCCGCAACGGGCGAGGTTCAAACTGGCGGCTTTGTCGTCGGCAGCACGCGACGCCTTCTTCTATATAGACAAGCCCCGCGCCGGAGTCTTTCCTGCGCTCTTTGACCATTCATTCAGGGACCCAGACATGGAACTGGTTGTAAAAAGCGCTAGCCCGGAAACGTTGAAGACCGCCACCCTGGTGGTCGCCGTCGGCGAAGGCCGCAAACTCGGCAACGTGGCCAAGCAACTCGACGAACTCAGCGGCGGCGCCATCAGCGCCGTACTCAAGCGCGGCGATCTGGCCGGCAAGGTCGGCCAGAGCCTGCTGCTGCACGGCGTGGCCAAGCTGAAGGCGGAACGCCTGCTGCTGGTGGGCGTCGGCAAGGATGAGGAACTGGGCGACCGCCCGTTCCGCAAGATCATCAGCGGTGTACTTGCCACCCTCAAGGGCCTGGGCGGCAGCGATGCCGTGCTGGCTCTGGACGAAGTCGTGGTCAAAGGCCGCGACAGCTATGGCAAGACCCGTCTGCTGGCCGAAACCCTGGTGGACGGCGGTTACGTATTCGATCGCTACAAGAGCCAGAAAGCCGAACCCCGCGCCCTGAAGAAAATCACCCTGCTGACCATCAAGGCCGCCCAGGCTGAAGTCGAGCGCGGCGTGACCCACGCCCAAGCCATCGCCAAAGGCATGGCTTTTACCCGCGACCTGGGCAACCTGCCGCCGAACGTTTGCCACCCGACGTTTCTGGGTGAACAGGCCAAGGCCCTGGGCAAGGAGTTCAAGGGCCTGAAAGTCGAAGTCCTTGATGAGAAGAAGATCAAGGAACTGGGCATGGGCTCGTTCTATGCCGTAGGCCAGGGCAGCGACCAGCCGCCGCGCCTGATCGTCATGCAATACAACGGCGGCAAGAAATCCGAGAAGCCGTTTGCCCTGGTGGGCAAGGGCATCACCTTCGACACCGGCGGCATCAGCCTCAAGCCGGGCGCCGGCATGGACGAAATGAAATACGACATGGGCGGCGCCGCCAGCGTGTTCGGCACCCTGCGCGCCGTGCTCGAACTGCAACTGCCGATCAACCTGGTATGCATCCTGGCCTGCGCCGAGAACATGCCCAGCGGCGGCGCTGCACGGCCTGGCGATATCGTCACCACCATGAGCGGCCAGACCGTGGAAATCCTCAATACCGACGCCGAAGGCCGTCTGGTGCTGTGCGACGCCCTGACCTACGCCGAACGCTTCAAACCCCAGGCCGTGATCGACATCGCCACCCTGACCGGTGCTTGCGTGGTCGCCCTGGGCGCCCACACGTCCGGCCTGCTGGGCAACAACGACGAGTTGATCGGCCAACTGCTCAGCGCCGGCCAGCAAGCCGACGACCGCGCCTGGCAACTGCCGCTGTTCGATGAGTACCAGGAACAACTGGACAGCCCGTTCGCCGATATCGCCAACATTGGCGGGCCGAAGGCCGGGACCATCACTGCCGCGTGCTTCCTCTCGCGCTTCACCAAGAACCTGAACTGGGCGCACCTGGATATCGCCGGCACCGCCTGGACCAGCGGCGGCAAGGACAAGGGCGCCACCGGCCGCCCCGTCCCCCTGCTGACCCAATACCTGCTGGACCGCGCCAAAGCCTGAAAACCATGACCGCGGAGGGTGCCGCTTGAAGGCGGCGCCCTTTCCGGCTCAGGAATCCCAATGACCAAAGTCGACTTCTACATTCTTCCCAGCGCGGACCCTGCGGCGCGCCTGGATTTTGCCTGCAAGCTCACCGACAAGGCCTGGCGCATGGGCCATCGCATCTACCTGCATTGCAGCGACGCACAACAACGGGACGAACTCGATGCCCGCCTGTGGCGCTTCAAGGGCGAAGCCTTCGTTCCCCACGGCCCGGCAGAAAGCGAAGCCGACGGCCTGATCGTGCTGGGCTTTGGCCAGGACCCTGGCGAACACAACGACCTGCTGGTGAACCTGGACCTGAAAGTACCGGCCTTTGCACCGCGCTTTGCCCGAATTGCCGAAGTGGTGGTGGAAGACCCGACTATTCGTCAGGCGGCCCGCGAGAGTTTCCGTTTCTATCGCGAACAGGGCTATCCTCTGCAAGATCACCGTTTACAGCGACTCTGAGCACCCGATGGACACTCCCAACCCGCTGCAAAAACCCGCGCATCTACTGGACGACCTCGAGTCGATCCGTCAACTGCTCGGCGATGACAATCTGCAACCGCCACTGCTGACCGAAACCGTGAGCGGCGAAGTGCAAATCCCCCTGCTGTTCGACATGGTCGGCAGCCAGCAACCTGACGAAACCGAAGCTGCACCCGCAGCGCAAGCCAAACCGCAAGCTGCACCGGCACTGGCACCAATTCAAGTGACGGCACCAGTTCCAGCTCCAGCTCCAGCGACCGCTCCCGCAGCCAAACCTGCCCCTGCCAGCAACAGCGCCGATGCCCTGCTGCACCTGGATACCGAACTGCGTGCCGCTGCCCAGCTGATCATGCAAGACGTGATCGACGATTTCGCCCCGCACATCGAAACCGAAATCAAGCGCCGCCTCGACGCCCGCCTGGAACGCCTGCTCGCAGCAGCCACCAACGGCAAACCATAAGCCACACGCAAAAGCCGGGCATGGCCATCTTGTCGCTTGCCGCTTGTGGCTTGCTGCTGCCCCCCTCCGCTATACTTCCCGGCTTTTCCTGAATAAATGCCAATAGGGTCCCGCCGCGCATGGATAAGACCTACCAGCCGCACGCCATTGAAACTTCCTGGTACCAGACCTGGGAGTCCGAGAACTACTTCGCCCCGCAAGGCGCGGGCGACTCCTACACCATCATGATCCCGCCGCCGAACGTCACCGGCAGCCTGCACATGGGCCACGGCTTCAACAACGCGATCATGGACGCCCTGATCCGCTTCCGCCGCATGCAGGGTCGCAACACCCTGTGGCAGCCGGGCACCGACCACGCCGGTATCGCCACGCAGATGCTGGTGGAGCGTCAGATCGAAGCCCAGGGCCAGAATCGCCACGATCTGGGCCGGGAAAAATTCCTCGAAAAAGTCTGGGAGTGGAAGGATCAGTCCGGGGGCAACATCAGCCGCCAGATCCGCCGCCTGGGCTCCTCCGTGGACTGGAGCCGCGAGCGCTTCACCATGGACGACGGCCTGTCGGAAGCGGTGAAGGAAGCCTTCGTGCGCCTGCACGAAGATGGTCTGATCTACCGCGGCAAGCGCCTGGTGAACTGGGACACCAAGCTGCACACGGCGATTTCCGATCTGGAAGTGGAAAACCACGACGAGAAAGGCTTCCTGTGGAACCTGAAATACCCACTGGCCGACGGCGCCAAGACCGCTGAAGGCAACGACTACCTGATCGTCGCCACCACTCGTCCGGAAACCATGCTCGGCGACTCCGCCGTCGCGGTGAACCCTGAAGACGAGCGTTACAAGGCGCTGATCGGCAAGTTCGTCGAACTGCCCCTGGTCGGCCGGCGCATCCCGATCATTGCCGATGACTACTGCGACCCTGAATTCGGCACCGGCTGCGTGAAAATCACCCCGGCCCACGATTTCAACGACTACGAAGTCGGCAAGCGCCACAACCTGCCGCTGCTCAACATCTTCGACAAGAACGCCGCCGTGCTGCCGGCCTGCCAGGTGTTCAACCTGGACGGCAGCCTCAACGAAACCGTCGACGGCAAGATCCCGGCCGAGTACGTGGGCCTGGATCGTTTCGAAGCGCGCAAACAGATCGTGGCCGCCTTCGACGCCGCCGGCCTGCTGGTCAGCGTCGACGACCACGCCCTGAAAGTGCCGAAGGGCGACCGCTCCGGCACCGTCATCGAGCCGTGGCTCACCGACCAGTGGTATGTCTCCACCAAGCCGCTGGCGGAACCTGCCATCGCTGCTGTGGAAGACGGCCGCATCGCCTTCGTGCCCAAGCAGTACGAGAACATGTACTTCTCCTGGATGCGCGACATCCAGGACTGGTGCATCAGCCGCCAGCTGTGGTGGGGCCACCGGATTCCGGCCTGGTACGACGAATCGGGCAAGGTCTATGTCGGCCGCGATGAAGCCGAAGTGCGAGCCAAGCACAACCTCGGTCCGGACGTTGCCCTGCAGCAGGACAACGACGTGCTCGACACCTGGTTCAGCTCGGGCCTGTGGACCTTCTCCACCCTGGGCTGGCCGGAACAGACCGACTTCCTCAAGACCTTCCACCCAACCGACGTGCTGGTCACCGGCTTCGACATCATTTTCTTCTGGGTCGCCCGGATGATCATGCTCACCATGCACCTGGTGAAGAACGAAGACGGCACGCCGCAGGTTCCGTTCAAGACCGTGTACGTGCACGGCCTGGTCCGCGACGGCCAGGGCCAGAAGATGTCCAAGTCCAAGGGCAACGTCCTCGACCCGCTGGACATCATCGACGGTATCGACCTCGAAACCCTGGTGCAGAAGCGCACCACCGGCCTGATGCAGCCGAAACTGCAGAAAGCCATCGAGAAGCAGACCCGCGCCGAATTCGCCGACGGCATCGCCAGCTACGGCACCGATGCCCTGCGCTTCACCTTCTGCTCCCTGGCCACCACCGGCCGCGACATCAAGTTCGACATGGGCCGCGTCGAGGGTTACCGCAACTTCTGCAACAAGATCTGGAACGCCGCGCGCTACGTGCTGGATAAGGGCGAGGACTGCGGTCAGAACGGCGAGGCCTATGAGCTGTCCCTGGCGGACCGCTGGATCATCTCGCAACTGCAGCGCACCGAAGCCGAAGTCACCCGTCAGCTCGACCAGTTCCGTTTCGACCTGGCCGCCCAGGCCCTGTACGAGTTCATCTGGAACCAGTACTGCGACTGGTACCTGGAGCTGTCCAAGCCGGTGCTGTGGGACGAGAACGCGCCGGTTGAACGCCAGCGCGGCACCCGTCGCACCCTGGTGCGGGTACTGGAAGTGGCCCTGCGCCTGGCCCATCCGTTCATGCCGTTCATCACCGAAGAAATCTGGCAGCGCCTGGCGCCGCTGGCCGGTAGCACCGGCAAGACCATCATGCTGCAACCTTGGCCGGTGGCTAACGAAGCCCGCATCGACCAGGCCGCCGAAGACGACATCGAATGGCTCAAGGGCCTGATGCTCGGCACTCGCAACATTCGCGCGGAAATGAACATTGGTCCGGGCAAGCCCCTGGCCCTGTTCCTGAAGAACGTTAGCACCGAAGACCAGCGTCGCCTGACCGAGAACGAAGCCTTGCTGAAGAAGCTGGCCCGACTCGAATCCATCACTGTGCTGGGTGCCGGCGACGAAGCGCCGCTGTCCGCCACCGCCCTGGTGGGCGAGATGGAAGTGCTGGTGCCCATGGCCGGCCTGATCGACAAAGGTGCGGAACTGGCCCGTCTGGACAAGGAAATCCAACGCCTGCAAGGCGAAGTGCAGCGCGTGGGTGGCAAGCTGTCCAACGCCTCCTTCGTCGACAAGGCTCCGGCCGAAGTGATCGAGAAGGAACGCGCCAAACTGGCCGAAGCCGAACAGGCTCTGGGCAAGCTGGCAGAGCAGCACGCACGGATCTCCAGCCTGTAACGGCGATTCGCGCGATGTGAAAGAGGGAGGCCCATACAGGCCTCCCTTTTTTTATGCGCGCAGTCCTAGCTAGCCAGAAGGCACGCTTGCATCACTTGTCGCTCGCCGCTTGAAACTTACCGTTGCTCCTGTGTGACAATGCCCGCCACTTTGAACCAGCCCCGAATCGATCCCCCATGACCGCCCCCAACACCCCAAAGCCTGCGCGCAAGAAGCCCAAACCCGCCTCCCCGGCCAAAAACGCCGCCCCCCGGGAAAAGGCCAGCCTGCATCCGCGCAATCGTCACCAGGGGCGTTACGACTTCCCGCAACTGATCAAGAGCACCCCGGAACTGGGGCAGTTCGTGATCCTCAATCCCTACGGCAAGGAAAGTATCGACTTCGCCGACCCGGCGGCCGTGCGGGTGTTCAACCGCGCCCTGCTCAAGGCCTTCTACGGCATTGCCCACTGGGACATTCCGGCGGACTTTCTCTGCCCACCCGTGCCCGGTCGCGCCGACTACGTGCATTTCCTCGCCGACCTGCTGGCCAGCCACAACCAGGGTGAAATCCCGCGTGGCGCGGCGGTACGGGTGCTGGACGTCGGGGTCGGCGCCAACTGCATCTACCCGCTGATCGGCTACAGCGACTACCGCTGGCAATTTCTCGGTTCGGACATCGACAGCACCGCCCTGGCCGCCGCCAAGGCCATCGTCCAGGCCAACGGCTTGAACAAGGCCATCAGCCTGCGCCAGCAGGGCAATCCCAGACAGATCCTCAACGGCCTGCTGGAAAGCACCGAGCGTTTCGACCTGACCATGTGCAACCCGCCGTTCCACGCCTCCCTGGATGAAGCCACCCGCGGTAGCCAGCGCAAATGGCGAGCCCTGGGCAAGGCCGATCCCAAGCGCAAGCTGCCAGTGCTGAATTTCGGCGGCCAGGCCCGGGAGCTGTGGTGCGAAGGCGGCGAGATCCGCTTCGTCAGCCAGTTGATCAGCGAGAGCGCCGGCGTCGGCCAGCAAGTGCTGTGGTTCAGCACCCTGGTGTCAAAGGCCTCGAACCTGCCGGCGATTGAAAGCGCGTTGAAAAAGGCCGGAGTCCTGGAAAGCCAGGTGGTGGAGATGTCCCAGGGACAGAAACAGAGCCGCTTCGTCGCCTGGACCTTCAAGGACAAGGCACAGCAACAGGCCTGGAGTCAGGAACGCTGGGTTAGGAAGAGCTAGAGAGGCGGGAGATTCAAAGACGATTCACCTTGCGTGAATCGGTGTCACACAAACCGTGCCCGGAGAACTTCTGAGCACGGTTTCACTGCAAGTCTTACTTGTTAACAGCGTCGGTCAGGCCTTTAGCCACAACCAGCTTGATAACTTTCTTGGCAGCGATTTCGATGGCAGCGCCAGTCGATGGGTTACGGCCAGTACGGGCAGGACGCTCGGTCACTTTCAGCTTGCCGATACCTGGCAGAGTGATTTCGCCGCCATTTTCCAATTGATCAGCAACGATCTGGGCCAGTTGGTCCAGAGCGTTACGCGCGGTGGTTTTCGGCGCGTCGATAGCTTCAGCGATATCAGCGATCAGTTGGTCTTTAGTAATAGCCATTGTGGTGTTCCTTCCCTATCAAATTCATTTGGATTGCAGAGTGCAGTGTCAGCCATCGAGCCAGATCTTGTGAATCTGGCACCCCGGCTACAACCACGACAGATCGGGGTTATAGATACCGAAATCAGGGTTTGGTTCGACCCGACAAATGCTGAATGCACGCTTAACGCTGAGACATCGCGTAAGACGGGGCAAAACTAGCACACAGACGGGGAAATATCCGCCTCTACCTAGCCATTTGGTCAGCTTTATTGCTCTAAATCGGTAAAAAAATGCATAAGCGTTACCGACAGGCCGTTCATCGCCTGGCAAACCGCGCCAAAACCAGCGGGTGCGGTACACTGGGCACTTTTTCGGGGAGTCCGCCCTCCCCCTTCAATCAGCCGAGAAGCCCATGCCGATCCGTCATTGCATCGTCCACCTGATCGACAAAAAACCCGACGGCAGCCCCGCAGTTCTGCATGCCCGAGACTCCGAACTGGCAGAGTCCGCGGCCATCGAGAACATGCTCGCCGACCTCAACGAAAGCTATAACGCCAAACAGGGCAAAGCCTGGGGCCTGTTCCATCCCGAGTCCGGCGCTTTCCCCTTCAGCGGCTGGCTGAAGGAGTATCTGGACGGCGGCCAGGACTTCACCGCATTCAGCCGGGTGGCGGTGGAGCATCTGCAGAAGCTGATGGAAGAATCCAACCTGTCGGTGGGCGGCCACGTGTTGTTTGCTCATTACCAACAAGGCATGACCGATTACCTGGCGATCGCCCTGCTGCACCACAGCGAAGGCGTGGCGGTGACCGACCAACTGGACGTGACCCCGTCGCGCCACCTGGACCTGGGCCAGTTGCACCTCGCCGCGCGGATCAACATCTCCGAGTGGCAGAACAACAAGCAGTCCAAGCAGTACATCTCCTTTATCAAGGGCAAGAACGGCAAGAAGGTCTCGGAGTACTTCCGCGACTTCATCGGCTGCCAGGAAGGCGTCGACGGTCCGGGCGAGACCCGCACCCTGCTCAAGGCCTTCAGCGACTTCGTCGAAAGCGAAGACCTGCCGGAAGAGTCGGCCCGGGAAAAGACCAAGACCCTGGTGGACTACGCCAGCAGCCAAGCCAAGCTTGGCGAACCCATGGGCCTGGAAGAACTCTCGGAACTGATCGACGAAGACCGCCCCAAGGCGTTTTACGACCACATCCGCAACAAGGATTACGGGCTATCGCCGGAAATTCCTGCGGATAAACGCACCCTCAACCAGTTCCGCCGCTTCACCGGTCGCGCCGAGGGCCTGTCCATCAGCTTCGAAGCCCACCTGCTGGGCTCGAAGATCGAGTACGACGAAGAAGCCGGGACCCTGATCATCAAGGGCCTGCCGACCCAACTGACCGACCAGCTCAAGCGCCGCAACTGATGCTCCAGGGAGTACTGAAGAAGTTCCTGCTGATCCTGCTGCTGGTGGTGGTCTATCAGAACTGGGGCAAGATCGAGCGGCTGTTCAACCCTTCGGCGGTGGTCAGCGAAGAGATCCGTAGCCAGGCCCGGGTGGTGCTGTACGCCACCGACTGGTGCGGCTACTGCAAGGCTACCCGGCGCTTTCTCGATCAGAAGGGCATTCCCTATCGGGAGTTCGACATCGAGAAAGACGCGGAGGCGCGTAAGGCCTATACCGCTCTGGGCGGTGCCGGGATTCCGATCCTGGACGTGAATGGCAGCCTGATCCGTACCTACGACCCCGACGCGATCATGGCTGCGCTGAAACCTTAGTCGGAGCCGGCCGGGCGGCGTTCCGCTTGCCGGCGAAAGGGCCAGTAGATCGAGCATCGATCTTGAGGACGCCTTCGCTGGCAAGCCAGCTCCTACAGGTGTGGATCACTGTGCCTGGATACGGAAACCCAACCGCGGGAAGTGCACGTGGACCAAACCGGCACGTGGATCTTCACGGCGCAGGATCAACTCTTCAGTACCGGCAAACAGCAACTCGCCCGCCACCGGATCGACTCCATAGTCGGTCGCAGCAATCACCACCTGCTGCCCTGCCACAAAGCCATTGGGATCGACAAACCGCTCATCCGGCAGCGGCGCCGGGGTCGCACCGCGCGACACCTCAAGGGCCTCTTCAGCGCTCATCTCGGTGAAGGAACCGTGACCAAAGCCCAGCACTCGCGCCAACCAGGCTGATACCGCCGGATACTCGTCCACCAGCGGCGCCGTCACCGGCGTACCCTTGAGGAACCACAGCGGGTGCGCCAGGGCGATATCGGCAATCGAGGGCTCACCAAACAGGAAGTCCCCCCGCTCGCGCTGCAGTTGCTGCTCCAGACGCGCCATGATGGTCGGCCACTGATGCTTGATCACTTCCAGGGGCAGACGACTGGCGCTGCCGCCACTGAACAACCCGGCACGGTCGGCCATGAAGGCCTTGACCACCTCCGGCGGCATCTTGCCGAAACGTGCTGCGGCAGACTCGGGCTGGAACACCAGGGTCACCGCATGCTGGAACACCACCGAGTCGACCCAGGCGGCGAAGGTCGCGCTGATCATTTCCTGGCCTTCGGGAAACAGCGCCGGCGAGGCCTTTTCCCGCTCCAGACGCCGGGCGATCAAAGCCGTGTCGCAATAGATATCAGCACCGACCTGCAGTACCGGCGTCTTGCGATAGCCACCGGTCAGGGCCGTCAGATCAGGCTTGGGCATCACCGGGGAAATCTTCACGGAGCGCCAGGACAGGCCCTTGAAGCCCAGGAGCAAACGGGCTTTTTCCGCGAAGGGAGAGGTCGGGTAATGGTGCAGGATCAACTCTGACATGCTGGGGTCCGCCGGAAGAGGGAAAGCGCTGAGCTTAGCGCGCAATCCATAGACGGCCTACCGATCCGACTGATGAGCACCTATCAGTCAGATTGATGCTGCTGCCCCGGCAGACGCCACCAGACACTCCTTGGCGCTTTTCCTGAGCTTCTTGATCAACCGCTCCTGACGCAGAGCCTCGCTCTTGTCCCGACAAGCTTCGGTATAGACCAGGGCCACCGCCGGGCTGGAGAGAAAGAAACGCGCGCCCTTGCCACTCTGGTGCTTGGCGAAGCGCTTCACCGGGTCGTCGCTGATGCCGCAATAAAGGGCGCCATTGGCCGCACGCACCAGATACACAAACCAGGGTTTGCTGGCAGGCGCGGGCAGTTCGCCGGCAATCACGGGGTTTGGATCGGGGCTGCTCACAAAAACCATCGGGGCCTGTGGATAACAAGCCGCGATCTTAGCAGAGGATGGCTTTCAGCGACCGCTCTGGAAGGCCTTGAGGCCTTTACGGGCCTGGGCGCGAACGGCATTTTTCAGCAGCGGCGTCCAGCCCAGCAAAAGCCCCTTGGCCCCCAGGGCCTGGCGCGCCCAACGCCACAGGTCGAAATGGTCGTGGTGCTCACAGATCTTGCCATCGCGAAACACGAAGCGCGCCTGGATATCGTTGACCACCGTGTTGCCGGTCTGACTGAACAGGTAGGTGGCGACCCAGTGCGCGCCACCCGAACGCTCGTCGGCATGCACCTGATCGAAGGTCAGGGAAAAGTCCTTGGCCCGGGAAGTGAGCATGCGCCACATGTCGCCGGCGTCACGTCCGCGCAATTCGCCGAAGGCCGGATCACTGAATACAACGTCCTCGGTATAGCAGGCGCTCATGGCCTCGGCATCGAGCCGCTGGAAGGCCTGGTAGAACTCAGTGATCAGGACGCGGTGGGCATCACTCATGGGCGGACTCCGGAAGGACAAAGGGATGCCTGCACAATAATCCGCACGCCCAGAGAAGACTATCGGCATTTGCCGTGCAAATACCGACAGTGACGCTCCTCAGATCCTCTCGCTTTGCGCCTGCACATACAGCGAGCGGCCGGCGCCCAGCCCGGCAATGATCGCCCCGCTGCCCAACACTGCGAAGATCCAGCCCACGGCGTTCCAGCCGCCGGTCCAGTCATGCACCAGCCCCACGGCAAACGGCCCCATGGACGCCAGGGTGTAGCCAATGCCCTGGGCCATGCTCGACAGGTTGGCGGCCACATGGGTATCCCGTGAGCGCAGGACGATCAGGGTCAGGGCCAGGCTGAAAGTGCCTCCTTGCCCCAGGCCCAGCAGAATGGCCCAGCCCCACAAGCCATCAAGCGGTGCATACAGGCAGCCGAACAGACCGCCCAAGGTCATCAGCATGACGATCACGATGGCCAGACGCTGGTCCTTGCCGCGAGTCGCCAGCCAGGGCGCCGCCAGGGAGCTGGCCAGTTGCACGATGACCGAACCCGACAGCACCAGTCCGGCCTGGGTCGGAGTCAGCCCACGACCGATCAGGATCGATGGCAGCCAACCAAACACGATGTAGGCCAGGGAGGACTGCAGGCCCATGTACAAGGTCACCTGCCAGGCCAGGCGATCACGCAGCAACCCGCGCACACGGAAGGCGACATGGTGGGCGCCGTGTTTGTGCCCCACTTGCGGCAACCAGAACAGCGCCGCCGCCAGCGCCGGCACGACCCAGAACCCCAGGCCCATGGCCCAGCTGCTACCGAAGTGCTGGCTCAGGGGCACCGTCGCGCCTGCCGCCATCGCCGCCCCCAGGCACAGGGCCATGGTGTAGACCCCGGTCATGGTGCCTGCATGGCGGGCAAAATCGCGCTTGACGATGCCCGGCAGCAACACCCCGATCACACCGATGCTGGCGCCGGCCAGGATGCTCCCGGCAAAGACGCCGAACTCCCCCAGGGAACTGCGCAGGACAATGCCCAGGGCCAGGGTCAGGAGAATCCCCAGCACCACCCGTTCGGCGCCGAAACGCCGGGCCAGCAGCGGCGCCAACGGCGCGAACAGCCCCAGGCACAACACCGGCAAAGTGGTCAGCAATCCCGCCTTGGCGGCCGACAGGCCCAGGCTCTGGGATACGTCACTGAGCAACGGCGCCATGCTCGACAGCGCCGGACGCAGGTTCAACGCCACCAGAATCAGCCCCAGCAGCAACAGCCAGGGCCGGCGCAAAGGTGGCGGGGACTGCTGGACTTCTTCGTCATCGGCCTCGGCATCGATCAACAACTCGGGAGGCGACGGGGTGTTCGGAGGGGACTGCTGGTTGGACATAAAGGTCTCGGATTCAGGATTCGTTGATCAACTGGCGGGATAGGTGCTTGGCCCGCTCGGGGTCGCCCTGCTCGATGGCGTCCAGCAGATGCTGGTGGAGATCGAAGACGTCCTGGCGGCGCGGAGTAACCGTCAAGGCCTGGCGCAACTGAGCGCCCACCACACTGGAGAAATAGCGGTACAGCTGGCTCAGGGTCGGATTGTGCGCGGCATCCACCAGGCCCTGATGAAACACCAGGTCGCAGGCGATGTAGCTTTCCAGATCGCCATGAAAATGCCCGCCGCTGGCCTGCAAGGCTTCGCTCAAGGCGCGCAGGTCCTCGTCGGTGCGACGCAGGGCCGCAAGGCCAACCGCCTCCACTTCAAGGATCTGCCGTGTTTCCCGGGCCTGCTCCAGAGAGCATTGGGACAGGGCCTGGAGCATGTCCAGAGGATCAGCCACGGCTCGCAGGTAGCTGCCGTCGCCCTGGCGGATCTCGATCAGTCCGGAGAACGCCAGCACTCGCATGGCTTCGCGCACGGTATTGCGGCTGATGCCCAGTTCTTGGGCCAGTTCCGGTTCGGTGGGCAAGCGCTGGCCGACCCGCCAGACACCGCTGTTGATGCGTTTGCGCAGTTGTTCCAGGGCCTGGTCGACCAGGGATTTTTTGATCAGGGGGGATGTTTCGCTCATGGGACTCGCTCAATCATCCAATCATCGGATGAATTGTCCGACATGGTATTCAGGCTTTTCCGAGAGTTCAACGATTTAGGCTGGAGGAGGCACTTTCGCCATTGCAAACAGGTCTTGACAAAAAACCCTATAAGGGTAATTTCGATCAAGCCTCAAGGGTGTCTCATGGAAAAGAAAACACCTCATTACGACCTGTCGCTGATCAAGGCACAGGTCGTTCGGCAAGGAGCACAAGCCTTCACTCGAAGCGCATTGCGCTGCGGCAAGGAACTCGGATTGTCCCTGGCCGCCATGCAACGAGTAGTAGCCGGACTGCAGGGCAACCTGTTCTACAAATCGATGACCACCTATGGCGATCATCGGCTGTGGCAGGACGTGTATTACACCCGCATCGATAACCGGACGCTCTACATCAAGGTCACCTACCGCCCCGGTGCAGGGCCTCCGGTGATCTCCTTCAAGGAGGCAGAGACATGAAACGACAACAATGCTACAGCTGCGGCGCTCCCACCGGCATGCTGGCCTTCGAGCAGCGCAGCGAGCTCATCGACTACCGGCACCTGCAGCGTCAGCTCCATGGCCTGGCGGGCTGGGAATGCCAGGAGTGCGGTGAAATCGAATTCGATGCCCAGAGTGCAGAGCGCTATGCCGCCGCGGGCGACCACTTGCTGGAGGAGTACCGGCAGAGCGTCGCCGCCGACCTGAAGCGCATCCGCCGCAAGCTGCACCTCTCGCAGAAAGAAGCGGTCAAACTGCTGTCCGGCGGCGGGCACAACGCCTTTTCCCGTTACGAGCGCGGCGAAGTCGGCGTGCCCCAACCGCTGTACGTGCTGATGCGCCTGCTGGATCGCCACCCACGGTTGATGAAGGACGTACTGGAGCTTGGCGAACCACGGCTGGCGCCCTCAGCCTTGGGGGACCACCCCGAACCACAGCTCGGCGCTGCCGGCAGCTGAATGCCGGGCAAAAATAAACCCGGAGCCAGTCCGGGTTTATCGTCAGCGCCAGCCGTGCATCAGGATCAATGCAGGATCTGGCTCAGGAACAGCTTGGTGCGGTCGTTCTGCGGGTTGTCGAAGAAGTCGTTCGGTGCCGCCTGCTCGACGATTTCGCCCTTGTCCATGAAGATCACCCGATTGGCCACGGTGCGAGCAAAACCCATTTCATGGGTCACGCAGAGCATGGTCATGCCGTCTTCCGCCAGGCCGATCATGGTGTCCAGCACCTCCTTGACCATTTCCGGGTCCAGGGCCGAGGTGGGTTCGTCGAACAGCATGATCTTGGGCTTCATGCACAGCGCCCGGGCAATCGCCACCCGTTGCTGCTGGCCACCGGACAGCTGGCCCGGGTACTTGTTGGCCTGCTCCGGAATCCGCACCCGCTCCAAGTAATGCATGGCAATTTCCTCGGCCTTGCGCTTGGGCATCTTGCGCACCCACATCGGCGCCAGGGTGCAGTTTTGCAGGATGGTCAGGTGCGGGAACAGGTTGAAGTGCTGGAACACCATGCCCACTTCCCGGCGAATGGCCTCGATCTGCTTGAGGTCGTTGGTCAGCTCGACGCCATCCACCACGATGCGTCCCTGCTGGTGCTCTTCCAGGCGGTTGAGGCAGCGGATGGTGGTGGACTTGCCCGAGCCCGAAGGCCCGCACAGCACGATGCGCTCACCCTGCCTGACGTTGAGGTTGATGTCCTTCAACACGTGGAACTGGCCGTACCACTTGTTCACACCCTGCATCTGAATAATGCCTTCAGGGCCCACAGGCTTTTTGTTCGCTTCACTCATGGAGATACTCCTAACGCTTGTGGCCTGTGTCCAACTTACGCTCCAGATGCATGGAGTAGCGGGACATACCGAAACAGAAAATCCAGAACACCAGGGCCGCGAAGACATAGCCTTCGGTGGCCATGCCCAGCCATTTGGGATCGGCGGCGGCTTGCTTGACGCTGTTGAGCAGGTCGAACAGGCCGATGATGATCACCAGGCTGGTGTCCTTGAACAGGGCGATGAAGGTGTTGACGATCCCGGGAATCACCAGCTTCAGGGCTTGCGGCAGAATCACCAGGCCCATCGCGCGCCAGTAACCCAGGCCCATGGCGGCAGCCGCTTCGTACTGGCCCTTGGGAATGGCCTGCAAACCGCCACGCACCACCTCGGCCACATAGGCCGACTGGAACAGGATCACCCCGATCAACGCCCGCAGCAGCTTGTCGAAGTTCATGCCCTCGGGCAGGAACAGCGGCAACATCACCGACGACATGAACAGCACCGTGATCAGCGGCACGCCACGCCAGAACTCGATGAAGGTCACGCAGACCACGCGGATCGCCGGCAGGTTGGAACGTCGTCCCAATGCCAGCAGGATACCCAGGGGCAACGCCCCGGCAATGCCCACCGTGGCAATCACCAAAGTCAGCATCAGGCCGCCCCACTGGCTGGTGGCGACTGTGCTCAGGCCCAGGTAGCCGCCGTGCAGCAGGGTGTAGGCCAGCACCGGGTACCACACCAGGAAACACAGGCCGTAGATCGCTTTGCGAGCAAAGCGCGAGATGAACAAGGGAGCCACGCCGATCACCGCCAGCCATACGGTCAGGTCCACCCGCCAGCGCAGTTCCACTGGGTAGTAGCCATACATGAACTGGCCGAAACGCTGCTGGATGAACACCCAACAGGCACCGTCCTTGGTGCAGTCGGCACGGGTGGTGCCGACCCAGTTGGCGTCGAGGATCGCCCACTGCAGGATCGGCGGTACCACCAGATAGATCAGGTAGAAGGCAAACAGGGTCAACAGAGTGTTGAGCCAGTTGGAGAACATGTTGGCGCGCATCCACGCCAGCACGCCGATACTGCGGCTGGGCGGCGGCATATCGGGCTTGAAAGTATGAGTCGTCATGGGCGCTTCCTCACCGCTCGATCAGCGCAATGCGCTTGTTGTACCAGTTCATCAGCAGGGAAATGCTGATGCTGATTGCCAGGTACACGCTCATGGTGATGGCAATGACCTCAATGGCCTGGCCGGTCTGGTTGAGCACCGTGCCGGCGAATAGCGAAACCATTTCCGGGTAACCGATACCGGCGGCCAGGGACGAATTCTTCGCCAGGTTCAGATACTGGCTGGTCAGTGGCGGAATGATCACCCGCAAGGCCTGGGGAATGATCACCTTGCGCAGGGTCGGACCGTTGCGCAGGCCCAGGGAGCGGGCCGCCTCGGTCTGGCCGTGGCTCACCGACTTGATCCCGGAGCGCACGATTTCGGCGATGAACGCCGCGGTGTAGACGGTCAGGGCCAGGGTCAGGGCCAAGAGTTCGGGGATCAGCACCCAGCCGCCGACGAAGTTGAAGCCTTGCAGCTTCGGCAACTCCCAATGCACGGGCGATCCGAAGACCAGCGCGCACAGCGCCGGAATCACCAGCAGCAACGCCAGGCCAGTCCAGAACTTATGGAACGGCACCCCGGTGTCTTCAAAGCGTTTGTTGGCCCAGCGGCACATCAGCACGATGGCGACGATGGCCAGCACCACACTCGCAAAGAACGCCCAGAACCCTGGAGCCATCTGCGCCGCCGGCATGTTCAAGCCACGACTGCTGACGAAGAAGGTGTCGCCGAAGTTATGGCTGTTGCGCGGCCCCGGCATGGTCAGGAACACAGCGAAGTACCAGAACAGGATCTGCAGCAGCGGCGGAATGTTGCGGAACACTTCCACATACACCGTCGCCAGCTTGCTGATGATCCAGTTCTGCGACAGCCGCGCCACCCCGATGATGAACCCCAGCAAGGTCGCCAGGATCACCCCGATAAAGGTCACCAGCAGCGTATTGAGCAGACCGATGACGAAGACCCGGGCATAACTGTCCGCTTCGGTGTAGGCAATCAAGTGTTGAGCGATGCCGAAACCGGCGCTGCGCTCAAGAAAGTCGAAACCCGAGGTAATACCCCGGTGCTGGAGGTTGGTTTGCGTGTTGTCGAACAGAAACCAGCCCAGCGAAATCACCGCCACAAGGGTGATGATCTGGAACAGCCAGGCGCGCACACGCGGATCGCTGAGGCTAAGCCTCTGCTTGGGTGCGCCGATTGAATTTTGCATGAAGTGCCCCAGGAATAATGGAACAGAACATCACCCGGCGGTTGGCCCGCCGGGTGATAGAACCATCAGCGCACAGGTGGTGCGTATTGGATGCCGCCGTTGTTCCACAGCGCGTTCAGGCCGCGGTCGATGGCCAGTGGCGTGCTCTTGCCGAGGTTTTTCTCGAACACTTCACCGTAGTTACCTACTTGCTTGACGATCTGTACTACCCAGTCCTTCGGCAGTTTCAGGTCTTTGCCGTATTCACCGTCCGCGCCCAGCAGACGTGCTACATCAGGGTTCTTGGTGGACTTGGCTTCAGCCTCGACATTTTT
Organism: Pseudomonas protegens; assembly: GCF_003363755.1. Taxonomy (GTDB): domain Bacteria; phylum Pseudomonadota; class Gammaproteobacteria; order Pseudomonadales; family Pseudomonadaceae; genus Aquipseudomonas; species Aquipseudomonas danubii. The sequence continues at coordinate 4,690,971 of NZ_CP031396.1, read as the reverse complement.
CGAGGTGATGCCCGCCTCTTCGGCGTTGAGCATGGCGAACAGGGTCCACTTGACGATGCTGAACCACTCTTCGTCGCCCTTACGCACCACCGGGCCCAAAGGCTCCTTGGAGATGGTTTCCGGCAGCACGACATAATCGGTCGGGGTCGCCAGCTTGCTGCGCTGTGCGTAGAGCTGGGACTTGTCGGATGTCAGCACGTCGCAACGCCCGGATTCCAGGGACTTGGCGCTTTCATCGGAAGTATCGAAGGTGATCGGGGTGTATTTCAGACCATTGCCGCGGAAGTAGTCCGACACGTTCAGCTCGGTGGTAGTACCGGCTTGAATACAGATGGTCGCACCGTCCAACTCCTTGGCACTTTTCACACCCAGTTTGTTGTTCACCAGGAAGCCAATACCGTCGTAATAAGTGACGCCGGCGAACATCAGGCCCATACCCGCGTCACGGGAACTGGTCCAGGTGGTATTGCGCGACAGCACGTCGATCTCGCCGGATTGCAGCGCAGTGAAGCGCTCCTTGGCGTTCAACTGGCTGAACTTGACCTTGGTCGCATCGCCGAATACGGCTGCGGCCACGGCACGGCAGACATCGGCGTCAATGCCGAGAATCTTGCCGGTAGCGTCCGGTACCGAGAAGCCCGGCAGACCATCGCTGACGCCGCACTGTACGAAACCTTTCTTCTGTACTGCATCGAGGGTCGCACCCGCCTGTGCGAAACCGCTTGTAGCCAGTACCGTGGCCGCCGTAACGACGGCCAGGGTGGATTTCAACATCTTCATTCAAACCTCCAGTTTTGCTCTTGTTGTGTCGGAGCTTGAGTCCTGCCGCACCCTCATGAGGCGCTGTTGACCCGTGTCGGCTTTTTATAGGGTCAAGCGGCGTAAGACCTTCGCTATGAGTCTAGTAGGAGAAATCCACGTAATGGGGGACCTACATCTCACCAATCGGCCGAACGGGCTTTAGCCCTTTGCAGTTCACAGAGCCCGTAGCGGCCGTAGGCGAACCTGTATCAGAGGAGGTGGGTATGCCATCGCCCGCGGTAGCCTGTTAGTGTTACCGCCGGCAGAGCGTGCTATCACATCCGCTCCTCTTTCTGAGCCATAGCAAAGCCCGTACCACAGTTTCGGCTAAAGCGTTTCAGCCAGTGGTCAATAGCAAAACGTTCAACCGTGCGACATCTTCTTCACCGATCAACCGGGCGCGCCCCTTAACCTCGCACTCAATCAGCGCGCACGCACATAAATGGAGCAGCCATGACCGAGCCCTTGATTCTTCAGCCCAGCAAGCCCGCAGATGCCTGTGTGATCTGGCTTCATGGCCTGGGAGCGGACCGTTACGACTTCCTGCCGGTGGCCGAGATGCTGCAGGAAAAACTCTTGAGCACCCGCTTCGTCCTGCCCCAGGCTCCGACCCGTGCCGTGACCATCAATGGCGGATACGCCATGCCCAGCTGGTACGACATTTTGGCCATGAGCCCGGCTCGCGCGATCAGTCGCGAACAGCTCGAAGAATCATCTGACGAGGTCATCAGACTTATCGAAGAGCAACGCGCAAGCGGAATAGACGCATCGCGCATTTTCCTCGCGGGTTTCTCCCAAGGTGGCGCCGTGGTACTGCACACCGCCTTCCTCAAATGGCAGGGTCCCTTGGGTGGCGTACTTGCCCTCTCCACCTATGCCCCGACCTTCAGCGACGAACTGCAACTGTGCGCCAGCCAACAGCGGATTCCGGTGCTGTCCCTGCACGGCCAGTACGACGAAGTGGTGCAGAACGCCATGGGACGCACCGCATACGAGTACCTGAAACAGCACGGTGTCACCGTGACATGGCAGGAATACCCAATGGGACACGAGGTGTTACCGGAAGAAATCCGTGATATCGGCACCTGGCTGAGCGAGCGTTTGCGCTAGAAAAAGTGCCTCGCGCCAGGACCACAAGCAACAGACTACGCCGCGCCCGTTTCTTGCATTACACTGGCCGGCGTACATTCCTTAACCAATTGATGAGATGACCGTGCTCAAAGCACTCAAGAAAATCTTCGGTAAAAGCGAGGCTGAGCCGCTCGCGCCAAGCCCCAGCGCCCCTTCCCCCAGTTCCAGCAGCCGCAATGACGGCCGTCAGCCGGAGCGGAGCGCACCTGCTACCGCAGCTAAAAAAGAACCGGTGAACACACCGGCCGCCCCTTCCGCTCCCAAAGCACCGCGCCAAGAGAAGCCCAAGGCCGAGCAACCCAAACCTGAGCAAGCGCAGCGCCCGCGGCCGCCAAAACCAGCGGCCAGCACCTGGAAACTCGAAGACTTCGTGGTGCAACCCCAGGAAGGCAAGACCCGTTTCCACGACTTCAAGCTCGCTCCGGAACTGATGCACGCCATCCAGGACCTGGGCTTTCCCTACTGCACGCCGATCCAGGCCCAGGTACTGGGCTTCACCCTGGCGGGCAAAGACGCCATCGGCCGTGCCCAGACCGGCACCGGCAAGACCGCCGCGTTCCTGATCTCGATCATCACCCAGTTGCTGCAGACCCCGCCGCCGAAAGAGCGCTACATGGGCGAACCACGGGCACTGATCATTGCCCCGACCCGGGAACTGGTGGTGCAGATCGCCAAGGACGCCGCGGCCCTGACCAAATACACCGGCCTCAACGTCATGACCTTCGTTGGCGGCATGGATTTCGACAAGCAGCTCAAGCACCTGGAAGCTCGCCACTGCGACATCCTGGTGGCCACCCCGGGCCGCCTGCTGGACTTCAACCAGCGCGGTGACGTGCACCTGGACATGGTCGAAGTGATGGTGCTGGACGAAGCCGACCGCATGCTCGACATGGGCTTCATCCCGCAAGTGCGGCAGATCATTCGCCAGACCCCGCCCAAGAGCGAGCGCCAGACCCTGCTGTTCTCCGCCACCTTCACCGAAGACGTGATGAACCTGGCCAAGCAGTGGACCACCGACCCGGCGATCGTCGAGATCGAGGCCGAGAACGTCGCCAGCGAAAACGTCGAACAGCACATTTATGCCGTGGCCGGGGCCGACAAGTACAAGCTGCTGTACAACCTGGTCACCGACAACGGCTGGGAGCGGGTCATGGTCTTCGCCAACCGCAAGGATGAAGTGCGGCGCATCGAAGAACGCCTGGTGCGCGACGGCGTGAACGCCGCCCAACTGTCCGGCGACGTGCCCCAGCACAAGCGGATCAAGACCCTGGAAGGCTTCCGCGAAGGCAAGATCCGGGTCCTGGTGGCCACCGACGTGGCCGGCCGCGGCATCCACATCGACGGCATCAGCCACGTGATCAACTTCACCCTGCCGGAAGTGCCGGACGACTACGTGCACCGCATCGGCCGGACCGGGCGTGCCGGTGCCGACGGCGTGTCCATCAGCTTCGCCGGCGAGGACGACTCCTATCAGCTGCCATCGATCGAAGCCCTGCTGGGGCGCAAGATCAGCTGCGAGATGCCGCCGGCCGAGCTGTTGCGCCCAGTAGAGCGCAAACGCCCGCAAGCCTGATAGCAGACGCGCCGAAAAAACGCAGCCCATCACCGGCTGCGTTTTTTTTCGCCTGGATGTTGCTCAAGGAAACTAAAAGTCCATAATGGACAAATAAGTTCAACTCCTTGGGAACGCCTACATGCCCAGCACGCCCTACCTGATTGCCCAGACCGAAACCCGCCAGTTGCTCGCGCAAATCGACGTCCCGCAGATCCTGCGCAAACTGTTTCGCGACCTGGCCGCCGGACTCGCCGTGCAACCGGCGCAGCAGCTGGTGGAGTTTCCCCAGGGCGCCGGCGACTTCATCAACTACCTGGGGGTGCTGGCTGAAGATCGGGTGTATGGGGTCAAGACTTCGCCCTACATCGTCCGCGCCGAAGGCCCGCTGGTCACCGCCTGGACCCTGCTGATGTCCATGGACAGCGGCCAGCCGCTGCTGCTGTGCGACGCCGCCGAACTGACCACCGCACGCACCGCCGCCACCACGGCGGTCGCCGTCGAGGCACTGGCCAGGCCCGAGGCCCGGCACCTGACGATCATCGGCAGCGGCGCGGTGGCCCAGGCTCACCTGCACTACGTGAAAGACCTGCGCCCCTGGCAGAGCATCCGCCTCTTTTCCCCAAGCCTTGCGAGCAAATCCGCCGAGGAGCTTGCGCGTCTCAAGGCCCTCGATCCGCGCCTGCAAATCGTCCCGCAGCTTGAAGAGGCTGTCGAAGATGCCGACGTGGTCATGCTTTGCACTTCGTCCGCCGGACCGGTCATCGACCCACGCACCCTCAACAAGCCGGCGCTGATCACCTCCATCAGCACCAATGCGCCACGGGCCCACGAAGTGCCGCCCGCCGCACTGCAGCAGATGCAGGTCTATTGTGACTATCGCCGTACCACCCCGGGCTCGGCCGGCGAGATGCTGATTGCCGGTGAACAGCACGGCTGGGACAACGCGGCGATTCTCGGCGACCTGCCGGAGCTGCTGAGCAACCAGGCTCAACGCCCCAGCGCCGAGCGCCATGTGTTCTTCCGCTCCATCGGCCTGGGCCTGGAAGACATCGCCCTGGCCAATGCCCTGTACCACCTGAGGCACCCGCACTAAGGGCCTGTCACTAGCACTTTTCCAGGAGCCTTGAATGATCCAGGCAGATTTCATCATCATCGGCGGCGGTATCGCCGGAGCCTCCACCGGTTACTGGCTGTCGCGCCACGGCCGCGTCATCGTGCTGGAGCGCGAATCCCATCCGGCCTATCACTCCACCGGCCGCTCTGCCGCGCTCTACACCGCCGCCTATGGCACCGCCCAGGTGCGGGCCCTGACCCTGGCCAGCCGGGACTTTTTCGACCATCCGCCGGAGGGCTTCTGCGACCACCCGCTGCTGACGCCACGAGGGGAAATGACCGTGGACTTCACCGGCGATCCGGCCGAACTGAACAACCAGTACCTGAGCGCCAAGGCCACGGTGCCGGAGATGCAACTGCTCAGTGCCGACGAAGCCTGCGCTCGTCTGCCAATCCTGCGTCGCGAAAAGGTCCATGGCGCCCTCTACGACCCCAGTGCCAGCGACATCGACACCGACGCCCTGCATCAGGGCTACCTGCGGGGCATCCGCCGCCATCAGGGCCAGGTCTATACCGACCATGAAGTGCTGGGGCTGCACCGTGATGAACAAGGGCTGTGGCAGGTTCAAACCAGCGGCCAGGGCTTCAGTGCGCCGGTGCTGATCAACGCTGCCGGGGCCTGGGCCGACCAGATCGGCGCGATGGCCGGTGCCCGTCCCCTAGGCCTGCAACCCAAGCGCCGCGCGGCCTTTATCTTTGCCGGCCCGGAAGAGGTCGATATTCACCACTGGCCGATGTTGGTGAGCCTGGACGAGTCCTTCTACATGAAGCCCGACGCCGGCATGTTCCTCGGTTCGCCGGCCAACGCCGACCCGGTGGAGCCCCATGATGTGCAGCCTGAAGAGCTGGACATTGCCCTGGGCATCTACCAGATCGAAGAGGCCACCACCCTGAGTATTCGTCGCCCGACCCGGACCTGGGCCGGCCTGCGCAGCTTTGTCAGCGACGGCGATCTGCTGGCCGGTTTTGATCCACAGGTGCCCGGGCTGTTCTGGGTCGCCGGGCAAGGCGGCTACGGCATCCAGACATCTCCGGCCATGGGCCAGGCCAGCGCCGCCCTGGTGCGTGGCCAACCCCTGCCGGAGCAGTTGACCCGCTTCGGCCTGGAGTCCGCCATGCTCTCCCCTGCCCGCCTCGGTTGAACCCGCCTGCGGGGTGACGCGCCCGAACGATTGCGGCACACTCCCAGCGCCCGCTAACGGCGGGCGCTGAAGCCGCCTGGAGTACGACCCATGACCTCACCCGCAAAGGACCCAGCCCTGGATAATTTCCGGGCGATTGCCGATGCCATCGCCACGCTGTTTTTCCCTCACGCCGAGGTGGTGCTCCACGACCTGCGCACGCAGAAGATCGACTACATCGCCAACAACCTGTCCAAGCGCGAAGTGGGCGACGATGCCGCCCTGGAAGACTTGCTCAGTGGCGACAGCGACGAACGCAATATCGGTCCCTATGAAAAGCTCAACTGGGACGGCCAGAAGATCCGCAGCCTCAGCAGCGTGCTGCGCGACAGCCACGGTCAGCCAATGGCCGTGCTGTGCATCAACCTGAATATCTCGCTGTTCGAAAATGCCAAGGCCGCGCTGGACCTGTTTCTCTCACCGAGCAAACTGATTCCCCAGCCCGATTCACTGTTTCGCGACGACTGGCAGGAACGCATCAACACTTTCTTGCACAACTGGCTGCGCGAGCGCCAGCTGGGGCTGAACCTGCTGACCCGCGACCACAAGCGCGAACTGGTACTGGCGCTGCACGCCGAAGGTGCCTTCAAGGGCAAGAGCGCCTCCAACTACGTGGCCAACGTGCTGAACATGGGCCGGGCGACGGTGTACAAGCACTTGAAGGAATTGAAGGGACAATAAAGGTTCCCGAGCTCGCCCCTGCACATATCCCCTAGGAACGAGCTCGCGAAAGCGTCCTCAAGAACGCCGCAACGTCTCAATCCCCATAAATATCCGACTTGAAGTACTTGGCCTGGATCTTCTGATATTCGCCCTTGGCGCGAATCTCATCGATGGCCTTGTTCAACTCGCCAACCAGTTCACTGTTGCCCTTGCGCACCGCAATCCCGGCGCCTTCCCCAACGTATTTCGGATCTTTCAACTCAGGCCCGACAAAAGCGTAGTCGGCGCCCCGCGGCATCGACAGGAAATCCTCCAGGGGAATGGTGTCGGCGAAGATCGCGTCCAGGCGCCCGGCCGCCAGGTCCATGTAGATCTCTTCGTTGTTGCTGTAGCGCACCACCTTGATGCCCTTGGGCTCGAAGACCTCGGTGGCGAAACGGTCGGTGGTGGTGGAACGCTGCACGCCCACGGTCTTGCCCTTGAGGCTGGCGTACTGGTCGTCCACCACCGCGCCCTTCTTCATCACCAGGCGCGACGAAGTGAAGTAGTACTTGTGGGTGAAATCCACGGATTTACGCCGTTCCGCGGTGATGGTCATGGAGGACAGCGCGGCGTCGATCTTCTTCACTTTCAACGAGGGAATCAGGCCGTCGAACTCGCCCTCGATCCACTCGCACTTGACCTGCATCTGCGCGCACAGGGCATTGCCGATGTCGTAGTCGAATCCGCCGATCTTGCCGTCGGCGGTCTTGAAGGCGAACGGCGGATACGCCGCCTCGATGCCCAGGCGCAAGGTTTTCTCGGCAGCCATCAGGCTGCTGCACGCCAACAAGCTCAAGGCCAGGCCACTGATGAGGGGGAGTTTTTTCATGTTCGTTCTCTCGCGGGTTGTTGTTGGTTTGGCAAGACAGAAGGAAAGGATGAAACGGAGGACGCTGTATTTGTACTTGTAAATCCATACTGGACTTTTACGTACATATCGTCAACGGCGCGCACAGCGACTTATCCCCAGCGGTCGGCGGGAACAGTCGCAGTCGATTACAGGTTGAATTGGGGCGGGCTCAAGCCCCGCCGGCCAGCATCAGGGGGATCAGTCTTTCCAGCGCGCGGCCGCCGCGTGATCACTGTCGCGGCCTTCTACCCAACGGGGGCCGTCGGCGGTGTTTTCCTTTTTCCAGAACGGCGCCCGGGTCTTCAGATAATCCATGACAAAGGCGCAGGCTTCGAACGCCGCCTGACGATGGGCACTGGCTGCGCCGACGAAAACGATGGGCTCGCCCGGCTCCAGGGCGCCGATGCGGTGCAGCACCTCCAGTTGCAACAGCGGCCAGCGCTGCTCGGCTTCGGCCGCAATCTTGCCCAGGGCCTTTTCGGTCATGCCCGGGTAGTGCTCCAGGAACATGCCATGCACGTCCTGGCCGTCATTGAAGTCGCGCACGTAGCCGACAAAGCTGACCACCGCGCCAACCCCGGTATCGGCAGCGTGCATGGCGTTGACTTCGGCGCCGGGATCGAAGGCCGCGGTTTGCACACGGATTGCCATCTCAGCCTCCGGTCACAGTGGGGAAGAACGCCACTTCATCGCCGTCCGCCAGGGGCTCGTCAAGCTGGCACAGCTCTTCGTTGCGGGCGCACATCAGGTTCTGTTCGGCGAGCACGGCGGCCCCGTCACGGGACAACAGCGCCTGGCGCACATCGTCGACACAGGCAAAGTCGCCCTCGACAAGCAGGCCATCGAGCCCCAGGGCCTCACGGTAGCGGGCAAAGAACTTCACCGAGATCCTCATGCGTCAGCCACCCGGTAATCGCCGCTCTTGCCGCCGGATTTCTCCAGCACTCGCACGCCGTCGATGGTCATGCCGCGGTCCACGGCCTTGCACATGTCATAGATCGTCAGCGCGGCGACGCTGGCGGCGGTCAACGCCTCCATCTCCACCCCGGTCTGCCCCGACAGCTTGCAACGCGCCACGATGCGCACGCTGTCCTCGCCTTCGGCACTGAGCTCGACCTTGACGCTGGTGAGCATCAACGGATGGCACAGGGGAATCAGCTCACTGGTTTTCTTCGCCGCCTGGATTCCGGCGATGCGCGCCACGGCGAACACGTCACCCTTGGGGTGACCACCACTGACGATCATGTGCAGGGTTTGCGGGAGCATGCGCACCCGGGCTTCGGCCGCCGCCTCGCGGAAGGTCACGGCCTTATCGGTGACGTCGACCATATTGGCGCGACCTTGGGAATCGAGATGAGTCAGCACGGTGTTACTCCTGATCAGGTGGGCCGATTGTAAACCTGCGGGTCAGTTTTTCGCACGGGGCATCTGCCCGGCGTTTGGCCGCGCCAACCGGCAATCAGCCTGGCGAATAACCCGCATCAAAACAACGAATTGGAGCCCGACTGCGGATAAACGTACAACAGCGCAAAACCCGCAAAAGGAAGTCACTTCATGGCCTTGTTCGTTTCGATCCTGCTCAGCCTGCTCGCCGGTTTCGCCGTGCCCCTCCAGGCCGGGACCAACGCCCGCCTGGGCACCCTGCTGGGGCATCCACTGTGGGCCACCGGTGTTTCGCTGCTGGTCAGTCTGCTGGTGCTGGGGGTCCTGCTGCTGTTCATTAAAGTGCCCAAGCCCAATCTCATGGCCGCGCTGCAAGGCCCCTGGTGGATCTGGATGGGCGGCCTGGCCGGGGTGCTCTACATCACCGTCGCGCTGTTGATGGCGCCGCGCCTGGGGGCGCTGAACTTCATCATGGTGGTGATCATCGGCCAGTTGCTGATCTCGCTGATCATCGACTACTTCGGGCTGGTGGGTCTGCCACGCAAGGACATCAGCCTGCAGAAGCTGATCGGCGTGCTGGTGGTGATCGGCGGTTTCGTCATCACCACCCGCGGCTGAGGCGCCATTTCAGGCCTTGGCCACGCTGGCCAGCTTGACCTGTTCACGCAACCAGCGATGGGCCGGGTCATCGCTCAAGCGCGAGTGCCAGATCTGCACGAACTTGAAGGGCGCAATGTTCAAGGGCGGGGTCAGCCGCAGCAGCCCTTCCGGCAGCGGAATCTCGTCCAGGGTGCGGCTGGCCACGGTAAGAATCAGGTCGGTGCCGCGGATCATCCCCGGCGCGATGCCCCAGTGGGGCACGCTGACCGCGATCTGCCGTTGCAGTCCCTCCTCCCCCAGGCGGTGATCGACTTCACCATTGAAACAACCGTCCATCGACACCTGCAGATGGGGACGCTGCAGATAGGCCGTCAGGTCCAGGCCGCCGTCACCCTCAAGGGTGGCGCGGTCCACCAGACAGGAAAAAGTTTCCTCGAACAGCACTTCCTTGACGATCTCGTCCGAGGAGGTGGGAAACACCCCCAGGGCCAGGTCGATCTTGCCTTGGGTGATCTGCTCGAACATCTCGTGGCGGCTGCCCTGGGTTACCACCAGGCGCATCAAGGGCGCTTCGCCACGCAGACGCACCAGCAACCTGGGGAGCACGATCGCCGCACCGTAATCCGACATCGCCAGGTGAAAGATCCGCTGGGAGGTGGCCGGATCAAAGTCGAGGGACTTGCCGAACAGGGTTTCGATCTGACTGAGAATCTCCTTGAGGGGCGCTTGCAGGCTGCGGGCCAGGGGGCTGAGCAGCACGTCGTTGCCCTGGCGGATCAGCAACGGATCATCCAGTAGCACCCGCAGCTTGCCCAGGGAATGACTGATAGCCGGCTGGCTCAGGTGCAGGCGCTCGCCAGTGCGGGTCACGTGCTTTTCCGTCAGCAAGGCATCGAGTACCACCAACAGATTCAGATCGATATTGCGCAGGGAAACGCGGGTCATCCGGTGTTTTCCAACTGGGAAGCGCTCTACGGCAGGGAGCCGCAGAATAACCCAGTGGCGCAGGCCGAATGCAAAACGGGCGACCCGAAGGCCGCCCGTGCTGGAAGCAATTGCCGTTACAGATGGCTCTCCGCGTACTCCGCCAGGATCGAGCGCGGCACCCCTTGCAAGGTGATGTGCACGCCGTTGGGGAAGTCCTTGAAGCGTTCGGTGAGGTAGGTCAGGCCCGAGCTGGTGGCCGACAGGTAAGGGGTATCAATCTGTGCCAGGTTGCCCAGGCACACCACTTTGGAACCGGCGCCGGCACGGGTGATGATGGTTTTCATCTGGTGCGGGGTGAGGTTCTGGCATTCGTCGATCAGGATCAGGCTCTGCTGGAAGCTGCGACCGCGGATGTAGTTCAGGGATTTGAACTGCAACGGCACCTTGCTGAGGATGTAGTCGACGCTGCCGTGGGTGTTCTCGTCATCCATGTGCAGGGCTTCTAGGTTGTCGGTGATGGCGCCCAGCCAGGGTTCCATCTTCTCCGCCTCGGTGCCCGGCAGGAAGCCGATCTCCTGGTCCAGCCCCTGCACGCTGCGGGTGGCGATGATGCGCCGGTAGCGCTTGCTGACCATGGTCTGCTCGATGGCGGCAGCCAGGGCCAGGATGGTCTTGCCGGAGCCGGCGGCGCCGGACAGGTTGACCAGGTGGATGTCCGGGTCGAGCAGCGCGTACAGCGCCAGGCCCTGGTAGATGTCGCGCGGTTTCAGGCCCCAGGCTTCCTGGTGCAACAGGGGTTCCTGATGCAGGTCGAGGATCAGCAGCACATCGGCGCGGATTTCCTTGATCCAACCGACAAAGCCCTGTTCGTCGATGATGAATTCGTTGATATGCACCGCCGGCAGGTTGTCGATCAACTGCACCTGGTGCCAGGTACGGCCGTGATCCTGACGGGTTTCCACCTTGCTTACGCGGTCCCAGAACGAGCCGCTCATGTTGTGGAAACCATTGGGCAGCAGGGACACGTCGTCCACCAGCTGGTCGGTGCTGTAGTCCTCGGCGGCGATCCCGCAGGCCCGCGCCTTGAGGCGCATGTTGATGTCTTTGGTCACCAGCACCACGGGCAAGTCCTTGTTGCGCGCGTGCAGGTCGATCAACTGGTTGATGATGATGTTGTCGTTGAGATTGTCCGGCAACAGGCTGTTGGGCTCGTTGCGCTTGCTCATCAGAATCGACAGCAAGCCCTTGGGCCCGCTCTTGCCACGCTGGATCGGCACGCCCAGCTCGACATCCTCGGGCGAAGCCTCGCCCAGGGTCTTGTCGATCAGGCGGATCGCCTGACGGCATTCGGCGGCCACGCTGTGATGCCCGCTCTTGAGCTTGTCCAGCTCTTCAAGGACGGTCATGGGGATGGCGACGTGGTGTTCTTCGAAATTCAGTAAGGCGTTGGGATCGTGAATCAATACATTGGTATCGAGTACATAAAGGATTGGCTGGTTGGAGGAAGCGCTACGTCCGTGGTCATCCATACTCGGTCACCTTATGTGGGAGCCAGTCGACGCAATACCATGGGGTATCGCGCCTCGAATGACCACCGAATTCACCCGCAGGGGTTCAGGTGAGCTGCACACACAAGGAGTCTTGGGAGACGCCACCTGTGTCGCAGGTTTCGGCGGTCTGAGTTCGTAATACTCCAAAAACCGTGACAGGAAAACGCACTTTGACGCTTTTTTGATGTTTATTTTTCAGGGTGACGAAAAGCCCTTGGCGCGCTGCCCGGTCACCGTTAAAGTCGAAAGTCCGCCTGCCTCGAAATCCCGCCGAAATCCGCCCCCTTTTGCGCCCACGCCCCGTGTTTATGGGCACTTGGCCGTTTCAGCGAAACGCGTCCTGACAATCCTCCCAACCGATGCCACTTTGCGCGGTCTGCGCCAGCAGCCAGGGCAAGCTGCTCTTGACCCCGTCCTGTTTGGCATTGAAAGCGATCACCCCACGCCGCCATAGCAACATCAAGGTCAGCACCCGCTGGCCACTGTCCTCGGCCTTGAGCTTGCCGGCACCGTCCTGGGCGTCGATGTCCCACAATGCCACCTGCATGCCCTGGGCATTGAAGAAGCCCTCGGCGTCGGCACGACGCTGGCCAAAGGGCGGGCGGAACAAGGGCACATAGTTTTCCGGCAGTTTGCTCTTCACCAGATCGGCGCTGCGCTGGATCGAATACTGCCAGTCCTGCCAGTGGCTGTGGGAGCGGAACTCCCAGCCTTGCACGCCAACGCACTGCCTGGAGTACAGCGATTGCAGGCTGGCCACCGAGGCCTTGTCGAGGCGATTCTGGATGTCGTTGCCCAGGACAAAGAACGTCCCGCTGAGATTGGCCTTGCGCAGGTAGTTGGTGAGCCAGGGCGTGTTGTCCGGCGCCAGGTTGGCGGCGCTGTCGAAGGTCAGCAGAAACAGCCGGTCGTTGAGTTCGTCGCCATTGCGCTCGTAGTCGCCGTAGCGCAGCACCTCGCTGCTGGTCTGGGGAGCCAGCGCCGCCTTGCGCAGCAACTCGTCCAGGTACTGCTCATGGAAGGTCCGGCTCGGCTCGCCCCAACGGGCGTAGTAGGAATCCTCCGCCAAGTGGAACTTGCCGGCCTGCTTGCGCAGTTGCTGCATGTTTTCCACCAGGTAGCAGAACGAAGCGTCCTGGTCGCAGCTCTGCTGGGCGAAGTTGTAGTTGTCCAGCAGGCGTTTCCAGAGATGCTCGCGCAGCTCAGAGATCGCCTCCATGTTGATCATGCGCAAGCCCAGGCGCTGCTTCAGGGACGCCTCGTCCCAGGCCTCGCTGACCAGCAAGGCGCGGGCAAAGGTCAGGATCTCGGCCCGCGAGGCGACGTCGAACAGGGTCGGGTTGTCGAGCTTTTCCGGCCAGGTGCTGCGATCCAGGGTCGCCACATCATTGGGCGCCGCCAGCACACTGAGACTCAGAAGCCAGGCCGAGAAGAAAAACGCGATACGCAAAAGAGACGCCTCCAGAACAAAACCCGCGCGGCACTATAGCCGATATGCCGCGCAGCGAAGGCATTCACCCGGCATCCGCCACGCGTCAGCTATCGCCTTGATAGGTGGAGTCCGAACGCCCGAGCCAATAGAATCCCCCGACGCTAAAAGGAGACGACTCATGCTGATGGTGATTTCACCCGCCAAGACCCTCGATTACGAGACGCCGCCGGTCACCCCGCGCTTTACCCAGCCGCAATACCTCGACCATTCCCAGGAACTGATCCAGCAACTGCGGGAACTGAGCCCGGCGCAGATCAGCGAACTGATGCACGTGTCCGACAAGATCGGCGGCCTGAATGCCGCGCGCTTCGGCAGCTGGACTCCAGCCTTCACTCCCGACAACGCCAAGCAGGCGCTGCTGGCCTTCAAGGGCGACGTCTACACCGGGCTCAATGCCGAATCCTTGAGCGAAGCGGACTTCGACTACGCCCAGCAGCACCTGCGCATGCTCTCCGGCCTGTACGGCCTGCTGCGCCCCCTGGACCTGATGCAACCCTATCGCCTGGAAATGGGCACCAAGCTGGCCAACGCCCGTGGCAAGGACCTGTACGCTTTCTGGGGCACGCGCATCAGTGAATGGCTGAACGAGGCCCTGGCCGATCAGGGCGACGATCTGCTGCTGAACCTGGCCTCCAACGAGTATTTCTCGGCAGTCAAGCGCACGGCCCTGAACGCGCGGATCATCAACACCGAGTTCAAGGACCTGAAGAACGGCCAGTACAAGATCATCAGCTTCTATGCCAAGAAGGCCCGGGGCCTGATGAGCCGTTTCGTCATCCAGGAACGCATCAACGACCCCGCACAACTCAAGCAATTCGACGTCCAGGGCTATCGCTTCAGCGCGGAGCAATCCAAAGCCGACAACCTGGTGTTCCTGCGCGACCACGCACCGGAATAAAACGTTCCCCTGCCGCGCTCGTTGCCACCCGGCGAGCGCGCCAGAATGTGATCACTCGCACATTCCCCGCCTTCTTTTAGCCATTTTTTTGGCGCCATAAAATCTTCATCTATTTCTATAACTTTTCTTTCACTCGACAACAGTGATTTTTTTCAGTAGTGGCACCACTTTTTTTATTAGGTAGTGGCACAAAAGTATCCCCGCGCTTCAACTCCCCACAACTAAAGGCCCAAACCTTAAGTGCTATCAGTTTGAAAGCAGTGCCATCTTTCTCAATATTTCAAGAAATTTCGCAAAACAGGATGAGCGGACCGGAACTATGCCTGCGGACACCGCTCATACCACCGGTAACGATTCTCAACGAGCTTGTAGGAGATGACTTACACGGACTCAACTGAAACTAATCAAGTTGCGTCCACCTTTGACCAATGAGTCACAAACTTGAACTAAAGGGTAAACAACAGGAGATAAGGCAGCACAACTATCCCCTAACGAGCCAAGGAACAGCTGGCCTTCAAGGGCCGCGAGAACCAACTGAAAAGCCCGTATTACGTGGCCTTCAGCCATCCCAAGGATAGCGGATGGTTTTTCTCGCGAACCCTGCAGCAGGAGCCGCCGGCAACATTCAAGGGCAAATCAGAACAACAAGGATCGGTTGCGCACAACTTGAGTGCACTTATTTAGACACTCGGAACTTAGTCTGCCTGCACGCGGCCCTACAACGTACTTCGTTGTACTTCCGAGTGCGCAACAACAGCTGGCAAACATTAACTCCGGCCATCTAATGGCGTGAATAACACAGAGGTAAATGCGATGCGCATCAGCATATTTGGTTTGGGTTACGTCGGTGCAGTCTGTGCCGGTTGCCTGTCCGCACGGGGCCATGAAGTGGTTGGCGTAGATATCTCCAAAGACAAGATCGACCTGATCAACGCCGGTAAATCGCCGATCGTTGAACCGGGTCTGGGTGAACTTCTGGCGCAAGGTATCCAGACCGCTCGTCTGCGCGGCACCACCAACTTCGCCGAAGCCATCCGCGATACCGACCTGTCGATGATCTGCGTCGGTACCCCGAGCAAGAAGAACGGCGACCTGGAACTGGACTACATCGAATCGGTGTGCCGCGAGATCGGTTTCGTCCTGCGCGACAAGGCCACCCGCCACACCATCGTGGTGCGCAGCACGGTGCTGCCGGGCACGGTGAAGAACGTGGTGATCCCGATTCTCGAAGACTGCTCGGGCAAGAAGGCCGGGGTGGATTTCGGCGTCGCGGTGAACCCGGAGTTCCTGCGTGAAAGCACCGCGATCAAGGACTACGACTTCCCGCCCATGACCGTGATCGGCCAGTTCGACCAGGCCTCCGGTGACGTGCTGCAAGCGCTGTACGAAGAGCTCGACGCGCCGATCATCCGCAAGGACATCGAAGTCGCCGAGATGATCAAGTACACCTGCAACGTCTGGCACGCCACCAAGGTCACCTTCGCCAACGAGATCGGCAACATCGCCAAGGCGGTGGGTGTGGACGGCCGTGAAGTGATGGACGTGGTCTGCCAGGACAAGACCCTCAACCTGTCCCAGTACTACATGCGCCCCGGCTTCGCCTTCGGCGGTTCGTGCCTGCCCAAGGACGTGCGCGCCCTGACCTACCGCGCCAGCTCCCTGGACATCGAAGCGCCGCTGCTCAACTCGCTGATGCGCAGCAACGAATCCCAGGTACAGAACGCCTTCGACATCGTGTCCAGCCACGACAAGCGCAAGGTCGCCCTGCTGGGCCTGAGCTTCAAGGCCGGCACCGACGACCTGCGCGAGAGCCCGCTGGTGGAACTGGCGGAAATGCTCATCGGCAAGGGCTTCGACCTGAGCATCTACGACAGCAACGTCGAGTACGCCCGGGTCCACGGCGCCAACAAGGACTACATCGAGTCGAAGATCCCCCACGTCTCGTCCCTGCTCAACTCGGACTTCGACGCGGTGATCGGCAAGTCCGACGTGATCATCCTCGGCAACCGCGACGAGAAGTTCCGCGCCCTGGCCGAAGACGTGCCCCACGGCAAGCAGGTCATCGACCTGGTGGGCTTCATGTCCAAAGCCTCCAGCGTCCAGGGCCGAACCGAAGGGATCTGCTGGTAAAGGCATGCGCCTGTAGCCGCTGCCGCAGGCTGCGATCATCCCCGAAGGGGCGTGCTCCCGAGGGCATCTCGAGGCCCTGCGGACCTATCGCAGCCTACGGCAGCGGCTACAGGGTACCGCTTAGAATTTTAGGACGCAGATTATGCACAGGCTAAAGCACGGCCTGCTTCAGGCCGCCGGTTGGCTGTTTTACTTGAGTTTGCTGATGGGCATGGCCTTGCTGCTGCCCGCATCGACCTTCGACTCGCAGTCCAAGGACTTCATTTTCCTGATTGGCGCCGTGGGCATCTGGCGCTATTCCATGGGCGCCACGCACTTCGTGCGCGGCATGCTGTTTCTCTACGTGGTCTACCCGCACCTGCGGCGCAAGGTGCGCAAGCTCGGCAGCGCGGCCGACCCGTCCCACGTGTTCCTGATGGTCACCAGCTTTCGCATCGATGCGCTGACCACCGCCCAGGTCTACGGCTCGGTGATCCGCGAAGCCATCGACTGCGGCTTCCCCACCACCGTGGTCTGCTCGATCGTGGAAATGTCCGACGAGCTGCTGGTGAAAAGCCTGTGGACGCGGATGAATCCACCGGAGCGGGTCAAGCTGGACTTCGTGCGCATCCCCGGCACCGGCAAGCGCGACGGCCTGGCCTTCGGTTTCCGCGCCATCTCCCGCCACCTGCCGGACAACCGCGCCGTGGTGGCGGTGATCGACGGCGACACCGTGCTCGGCGAAGGCGTGGTGCGCAAGACCGTGCCCTGGTTCCAGCTGTTCGGCAACGTCGGTGGCCTGACCACCAACGAATTCTGCGAAGTGCGCGGCGGCTACGTCATGAGCCAATGGCACAAGCTGCGCTTCGCCCAGCGCCACATCAACATGTGCTCCATGGCCCTGTCCAAGCGCGTGCTGACCATGACCGGGCGCATGTCGGTGTTCCGCGCCACCGTGGTCACCGACCCGGACTTCATCGCCGACGTGGAAAGCGACTCCCTGCAGCACTGGCGCCTGGGCCGCTTCAAGTTCCTCACCGGCGACGACAAGTCCAGCTGGTACAGCCTGATGCGCCTGGGCTACGACACCTTCTACGTGCCCGACGCGGCGATCAACACCGTGGAACACCCGCCGGAGAAGAGCTTCATCAAGGCCAGCCGCAAGCTGATGTTCCGCTGGTACGGCAACAACCTGCGGCAGAACGCCCGGGCCTTGGGTCTGGGAGTCAAGCGCCTGGGACTGTTCACCAGCGTGGTGCTGTTCGACCAGCGCGTGTCGATGTGGACCTCGCTGCTGGGCCTGACCGTGGCCATCATCGCCAGCGTCAAGTACGGCACCGCCTTCATCCTCGCCTACCTGCTGTGGATCGGCATCACCCGCCTGATCCTGACCCTGCTGCTGTCCTGCTCGGGGCACCACATCGGCCCGGCCTACCCCTTGATCCTCTATTACAACCAGATCGTCGGCGCCCTGGTGAAGATCTACGTGTTCTTCCGCCTCGACCAGCAATCCTGGACCCGCCAGGACACCAAGCTGACCCGCGACCTGGCCAGTTTTCAACGTTGGTTCAACACCTGGTCGTCTCGGACCATGACCTTCTCGGCCGGCAGCGTGTTCGTCGCTGTCCTGCTGCTGATGGTCTGAACCGCCTTGCCTGAATTAACTAGGAAATCGACCCTATGAACACCGCCGTGAACGTCAATGTAGTGCATGAATCCGAAGCCCAACGCCAGCACGCCCGGGTCAAGATCCCGGCCAAGCTGCGCTTCTTCGGCAACGAGGCCAAGCCCCTGGAAGTGCGGGTCCACGACCTCTCCGCCGGCGGCCTGAGCTTCAACGCCGGGCAGCAGATGCTGACCGTGGGTGCCGTGCACAAGGGCCGCCTGCAGTTCGTCATCGACAACCTGGGCCTGGCCATGGACGTGGAGCTGCAGATCCGCTCCTTCGATCGCCAGAGCGGCCGCGTCGGCTGCCAGTTCCAGAACCTCGAACCCCAGGACATTTCCACCCTGCGCCACCTGATCACCTCGCACCTGGCCGGCGACATCGTCAGCATGGGCGACGTGCTCGCCACCCTACAGCGCGACAACTTCACCAAGGCGCGCAAGGTCAAGGACAGCGGCAGCGGCATGACCGCCATGGGCCGCCTGCGGGCCGTGACCTTCAGCGCCGGGATCTTCGTGGTGGGCCTGGCGGCGTTCGGCTTCATCCTCAAGTCGGTGTACGGCATGTACTTCGTCAGCCACGCCCAGGCCGGCCTGGTCAGCGTCCCGGGGATGAACGTCACCATGCCGCGCGACGGCACTGTGCAAAGCCTGGTGCAGAGCGACGGCATCGCCGCCAAGGGCGCGCCACTGGCCACCTTCAGCACCAGCATGCTCGACGTGCTCAAGGGCCACCTGGCTGAAGACCAACTGCAACCGGCCAAGGTCGAGGAACTGTTCGGCAAGCAAATGACCGGCACCCTGACCTCCCCTTGCGACTGCATCGTGGCCCAGCAAATGGTCGCCGACGGCCAGTACGCCAGCAAAGGCGACGTGATCTTCCAACTGGTGCCCCGCAACAGCCAGGCCAACGTCGAGGCGCGCTTCTCCTACCGCCAGTTCGGCGACGTGCGCCCGGGCACCCGGGTCAACTTCCAGATCGCCGGCGAGGATGAAGTACGCACCGGCACCATCGTCAGCAGCACCAGCCTGAACAGCAGCGACCTGTCCTCTGACATCCGCGTGCAGATCAAGCCCGACGCGCCGCTGAGCAGCACCTTCGCCGGCCGCCCGGTGGAAGTCAGCAGCGACCGCGGCCCGTCGATGAACTGGCTGATCGACAAAGCCATGGCTGCGGGTCTGTAACCATGACAGTGCCTACCCAGCTCTCTGTAGCCGCTGCCGCAGGCTGCGCCCAGCCGCGCAGTGGACGCAATCCGGTCGACTCGATGCACCCCGACAACCAGCACGAGCGCTGCGCGCTCGATCGCAGCCTGCGGCAGCGGCTACAGGGTTCGGTGTTGCCCTTGGTCGCCGCCCTGGCCCTGGCCGGTTGCGCCGGCTTGCCGGACCAGCGCCTGGCCAACGAAGCCCTGAAGCGCGGCGACACCGCGCTGGCCGAACAGAACTACCGGCAACTGGCGGACCTGGGCTACAGCGAGGCCCAGGTAGGCCTGGCCGACATCCAGGTGGACAGCCGCGACCCGGCGCAGATCAAGCAGGCCGAGGCCACCTATCGCGCCGCAGCCGATGTGTCGCCCCGGGCCCAGGCGCGCCTGGGCCGCCTGTTGGTGGCCAAGCCCGGTTCCACCGAGGCCGAGCAGCACGAAGCCGAAGGCCTGTTGAAAAAAGCCTTTGCCAACGGTGAAGGCAACACCCTGATTCCCCTGGCGATGCTGTACCTGCAATACCCCCACAGCTTCCCCAACGTCGACGCCCAGCAGCAGATCAGCCAATGGCGCAGCGCCGGTTACCCGGAAGCCGGCCTGGCCCAGGTGCTGCTGTACCGCACCCAAGGCAGCTACGACCAGCACCTGGCCGAGGTGGAAAGCATCTGCAAGGCCGCACTCAGCAGCACCGACATCTGCTACGTGGAACTGGCCACCGTTTATCAGAAACGCGGCCAGCCGGAGCAACAGGCCGAGCTGCTCAAGCAGCTGCAGGCCAGCTACAGCCGTGGCACGGTCAGCGCCCAGCGCGTCGACAGCGTGGCCCGGGTGCTGGGCGATGCCAGCCTGGGCAAACCGGATGAAAAAACCGCCCAGGCCCTGCTGGAGCAGGTCGCTCCGGGTTACCCGGCGTCCTGGGTCAGCCTGGCCCAGCTGCTCTACGACTTCCCCGAACTGGGTGACGTCGACAAGATGATGCAGTACCTGGACAACGGCCGCGCCGCCGACCAGCCCCGCGCCGAACTGCTGCTGGGCAAGCTCTACTACGAAGGCAAATGGGTGCCGGCCGACGCCAAGGTCGCCGAAGCACACTTTCAGAAAGCCGTGGGCCGCGAAGTGGCTGCCGACTACTACCTCGGCCAGATCTACCGCCGTGGCTACCTGGGCCAGGTCTACCCACAAAAGGCCCTGGACCACCTGCTGACCGCCGCGCGCAACGGCCAGAACAGCGCCGACTTCGCCATTGCCCAGTTGTTCTCCCAGGGCCGCGGCACCCAGCCCAACCCAGTCAACGCCTACGTCTTCAGCCAACTGGCGAAGGTCCAGGACACACCGCAGGCCAACGAGCTGGCGCAACAACTGGAAAGCCAATTGCCGCCTGCACAGCGCGCCGAAGCCCAACGCCTGCTGCAACAAGAGCAGGCCGTGCGTGGGGCCTTGAACCAGAACGCGCTGCAACTGCACGCCCTGCAAGAAGAAGACGGCGAGGAAACCCTATGACGCTCCCCCCACTCAATACACCTCCTGTAGCCGCTGCCGCAGGCTGCGATCGAGCGCAAAGCGCTCGCCACACCAGCCCCCGCCAATCGCGGCCGCTGCGCGACCGGGCGCAGCCTGCGGCAGCAGCTACAGGCAAGCGCTTCAGCCTGTCGAAACTGGGCATGGCCCTGGGTTTTGCCATGCTCGGGTCCAACCCGACCCTGGCGGCGATGACCGATACCCAGAACTTCGGCCTGGAAGTGAAGATCACCGGCCAATCCGAAGATGATCGCGACCTGGGCACCCTCAGCGGCGGCGACGTCAACGGCCTGGGCCTGGACCTGCGGCCGTGGGTCTACGGTGAACGCGGTGCCTGGAGCGCCTACGCCATGGGCCAGGCGGTGACCTCCACCGACATCATCGAAACCGATACCCTGCAGCAGTCGGACGCCGACGGTACCCAGCAGTCGAGCAATGACGACCGCAAGACCCAGAAAAACTACCTGGCCCTGCGCGAGTTCTGGATCGGCTACAGCGGCTTCACGCCCTACCCCGGCGAGCAGTTGAAACTGGGTCGCCAACGCCTGCGCAACGACGACGGCCAGTGGCGCGACACCAACATCGAAGCCCTGAACTGGACCTTCGACACCACCTTGCTGCGAGCCAACGTTGGCGCCGCCGAGCGCTTCAGCGAATACCGCACCGACCTCAAGGAACTGGCGCCCAAGGACAAGGACCGCCTGCACGTCTACGGCGACGCGGCCTACCAGTGGACCCCAGGCAACTGGGTGGGGATTCGCGGTCATCACACTCACGATGACGGCAAGCTCGACTATCCGGTGCCCGGCGAAGCCGCCGATTCCCTGGACAAGAAAGAGAACGGCGACCTCACCTGGCTCGGCCTCACCGCCGACAGCGACGCCTATAACTGGCGCAACACCAACACGGTCAACTACTGGGCCAGCCTGACCGGCATGCGCGGCGAGCGCGACACGGTCAACGCACTGGACGCCAATGGCAACCGCCCGGCCCAGGCCAAGCGCGGCGACAACCTCGACGGCTGGGCCACCGACCTGGGCGTACGCCTGCGCCTGGACCCCAACTGGCAAGTCGGCGCCGCCTATGCCCGCGCCAGCGGCGACTACGAGCAGAACGGCCTGGAAAGCAACCGCTCCAACTACACCGGCACCCGCTCCCGCGTGCACCGTTTCGGCGAAGCCTATCGCGGCGAAATGAACAACATGCAGACCGCCACCCTGTTCGGCTCCTGGATGCTCAACGATGAATACGACGCCAGCCTGATCTACCACAAGTTCTGGCGCGTGGACGGCAACAAGCCGGTGGGCAGCAACGGCATCAACGCCGTGGACAACGACTATGACGGCAACGGCAACCTGCTCTCCAGCACCGCGCTGCCCCTGCAGGACGGCAAGAAAGACTTGGGGCAGGAAATGGACCTGGTGGTCACCAAGTACTTCAAGCAAGGCCTGTTGCCGGCGGCCCTGAGCCAGTCCATCGATGAGCCGTCGGCCCTGGTGCGTTTTCGTGGCGGCGTGTTCAAGCCCGGCGATGCCTATGGCAAAGACGTCGACTCGTACATGCACCGCGCCTTTATCGACGTGATCTGGCGCTTCTGATGCGAACCGCGAAGGGAGTGCCCGAAATGAACTGCTACCCCATGAACAGCCCCGCTGCGAAAGGCGCCATCAGCCTGTTGGCGGGCGCTCTGTTGCTGGCCAGCAGCTCGGCGTTCGCCACTGCCGAGCCGGCCAAGGCGCCGATCGTCGCCAAGGAACTGCAACAGGCCAAGACCTATACCGTCAGCAGCGCGCCCACTGAGCCGTTGAACCTGGCCACGCCGACCCTGCCCGATCTCTCCGGCTACACCGCCGAGGCCGTTGCGGCGAAGATCGTGCGCAGCCAGCCTGGCAAGGTCAGCGTGCGCCGGATGATGCAGGAAGACGCCCTGAAAGACTTTATCGGCGGTGACAACAAGATGGCCGAATGGGTGGTGCGCCAGCACGGCATTCCCCAGGCGATCTTTATCGACGACGGTTACATCAACCTCAAGGACCTGGCCAAGAAACTGCCCAAGCAGTACATCAGCGAAACCGCGCCGGGTGTATTCCTCGCGCGCCTGCCGATCGTGGTCGGGCGCAAGGGCATCCTGGAAATCGACAAACAGACCCAGGAGCTGCGCCTGTCCCAGGAAGGCGGTTCGTTCCTGGTCAACGATGGCCAGCTGTTTGTGCGCGACACCAAGGTCACCGGCTGGCGCGAGAAAGACAACGGCCCGGCGACCTTCCGCTCGCCCAAGGAATTCCGCCCGTTCCTGTTGGCCTGGGGCGGCACCGAGACTTACATCGTCAACAGCCAGATGGCCAGCTTCGGCTACGCCAACTCCAAGTCCTACGGGGTGAGTATTTCCCAGTACACGCCGAACATGGCCAAGGTGCTCAAGCGCGATGAACCCACCGGCTGGATCATCGGCTCGGATTTCTCGGACATGTGGTACGGCTTCTACTGCTACGAAACCCGCGACTTCGTGGTCAAGGGCAACACCTACAAGGACAACATCGTCTACGGCATCGACCCCCACGACCGTTCCCACGGTCTGATCATCGCCGACAACACCGTCCACGGGACCAAGAAGAAGCACGGCATCATCATTTCCCGGGAAGTGAACGACAGCTTCATCTTCAACAACCGTAGCTACGACAACAAACTCTCGGGCCTGGTGATCGACCGTAACAGCGTCAACAACCTGATCGCCTACAACGAGATCTACCGCAACCACACCGACGGCATCACCCTCTACGAGAGCGCCGACAACCTGCTGTGGGGCAACAAGGTGATCAGCAACAAACGCCACGGCATCCGCATTCGCAACAGCGTGAACATCCGCCTGTACGAAAACATCGCCATGGCCAACGGCCTGACCGGCGTCTACGGCCACATCAAGGACCTGTCCGACACCGACCGCGACATCAAGCTCGACCCATTCGACGCTCAGGTTTCGCTGATCGTGGTCGGCGGCGAGCTGGCGGCCAATGGCAGCGGCCCGCTGTCCATCGACTCGCCGTTGAGCGTGGAGCTGTATCGCGTGTCCATGCTCGCGCCCACCAAAAGCAGCGGCATCAGCTTTTCGGGGATCCTTGGCGAACGCCAGGATGAAATCCTCGACCTGATGGTGCGCCAGCAAAAAGCCGTGCTGATCGACCCTGTCGAACGCCAGACCGAAATGCGCGATTGAGGATGACTGTCATGCCCCCACACCTGATCAAACTGTTGAGCCTGTCGGCGCTGACCGCCGGCATTCTCGCCGCCAGTGCCGGCGCCCGTGCCGATGAGCCCCAGGCGCCGAACTTCACCGCCGAGCCGTGCTGCAACCTGTGCCCGGCCGCCCATGATGCGAAGAACTACACCACCCGCTACCAGCAGAACTTCACCACCCTGGTGCAAGCCCAGGGCGACTGGCTGTTCCGCACCCAGGAAGACCTGCGCACCGAATTTGACACCACGCCGCAAGGCTATCGCCGCCTCAAGCAATTGCACCAAGCCTTCAAGAGCAAGGGCGTGGAACTGGTGCTGGTCTACCAGCCGACCCGCGGCCTGGTGAACCGCAACAAGCTCAACCCGGAACAGAAAGCCCGCTTCGACTACGACAAGGCCCTGAACAACTACCAGGCCATGCTCGGGCGCTTCGCGCAGATGGGCTACGTGGTGCCGGACCTGTCGCCGCTGACCAACGAACAACTGCCCGAGACCCTGCCGGCCCACGACTTCTACTTCCGCGGCGACCAGCACTGGACCCCTTACGGCGCCCAGCGCACCGCCAAGATCGTCGCCGACAAGGTCAAGCAACTGCCGGCCTTCGCCGACATTCCCCCGCGCGAATTCGAGACCCACAAGTCCGGGCGCATGGGCAAGACCGGCACCCTGCACAACATGGCCGGGCAGCTGTGCGGCACCAGCTACGCCATCCAGTACATGGACCAGTTCACCACCGAGCCCAAGGGCGAGGCCGGCGACGGCGACCTGTTCGGTGATTCCGGCAACCCGCAGATCACCCTGGTGGGCACCAGCCACAGTGGCAAGAACTACAACTTCGCCGGCTTCCTGGAAGAGGCCATCGGTGCCGACATTCTCAACGTCGCCTTCCCCGGCGGTGGCCTGGAAGGCTCGATGCTGCAGTACCTGGGCAGCGACGAATTCCAGAAGTCCCCACCGAAGATCCTGATCTGGGAATTCTCGCCGCTGTACCGCCTGGACCAGGAAACCATCTACCGACAGATGATGGCCCTGCTGGACAACGGCTGCGAAGGCAAGGACCCGCAGATGAGCGCCAGCACCACCCTCAAGCCGGGCAAGAACGAATTGCTGGTCAACAGCAAGAACCTGGACCTGCGCAACAGCGGCCATCAGGTCGACATCCGCTTCGCCGACCCTTCGGTGAAAACCCTGCAAGCCACCCTCTGGTACATGAACGGCCGCCACGAGGACATCAAGATCGAAAAACCGGAAACGTCCGACACCGACGGGCGCTTCGCCTTCGAACTGCGCACTGACGAAGACTGGGCCTCGCAGAACCTGCTGGCGGTGGAAATCCAGGGCCCGGAAGCGGGCACTGCCGGGCAGAAGGTCGAAGCGAAAATTTGCAAACGCAACGTATTCCCGAGCGCCGAGCAACGCACCGCGCAGATCGGGCAATGAGGTTACCTATGCAAAGCACACACCTGAAACGCCTGTTGATACCCAGCCTGCTGGGGCTGGCCATGCTCACCGGCAGCGCCCAGGCCGCCGCGCCGCTGCGTCCGCCCCAGGGCTATTACGCCCCGGTGGACAAGTTCAAGAGCGGTGACGACAGCGACGGCTGCGACGCCATGCCCGCGCCCTACACCGGCGCCCTGCAGTTTCGCAGCAAGTACGAAGGCTCGGACAAGGCCCGGGCCACCCTCAACGTGCAGTCCGAACAGGCCTTTCGCGACACCACCGCGGACATCACCAAGATCGAGCGCGGCACCAGCAAGCGGGTCATGCAGTTCATGCGCGACGGCCGCCCGGAGCAACTGGACTGCACCCTCGCCTGGCTCAGCGCCTGGGCCCAGGCCGACGCGCTGATGTCCAAGGACTTCAACCACACCGGCAAGTCCATGCGCAAATGGGCCCTGGGCAGCATGGCCTCGGCCTACCTGCGGCTGAAGTTCTCCGACTCCCACCCCCTGGCCAGCCACCAGGAACAGGCGCAGAAGATCGAGGCCTGGTTCAGCAAGATGGCCGACCAGGTAGTCAGCGACTGGGACAACCTGCCCCTGGACAAGACCAACAACCACTCCTACTGGGCCGCCTGGTCGGTGATGGCCACCGCCGTGGCCACCAACCGCCGCGACCTGTTCGACTGGGCCGTGAAGGAATACAAGGTCGGCGCCCACCAGGTCGACGCCGACGGCTTTTTGCCCAACGAACTCAAGCGCCAGCAACGGGCCCTGGCGTACCACAACTACGCCTTGCCGCCGCTGGCGATGATCGCCAGCTTCGCCCAGGTCAACGGCGTCGACCTGCGCCAGGAAAACAACGGTGCGCTCAAGCGCCTGGGCGAGCGAGTGCTGGCTGGGGTGAAAGACCCGGACACCTTCGAGCAGAAAAACGGCAAGGCCCAGGACATGACCGACCTCAAGGTCGACTCCAAATTCGCCTGGCTGGAACCCTACTGCAGCCTCTACACCTGCGCCCCGGATGTGCTGGAACGCAAGCACAAGATGCAGCCGTTCAAGACCTTCCGCCTGGGCGGCGACCTGACCAAGGTCTACGACCCGACCCACGAAAAAGGCAGCAAGGGCCCGTAACAGCAACACCTGTAGCCGCTGCCGAGGCACGAGGCTGCGACGCGGTCCAAAGGACCGCCACCAGGGGGCCGCTTCGCAGCCCATCGCAGCCTCGTACCTCGGCAGCGGCGACAGAGAGCGTCATGAATGCAATACGCCCCCGCGGTTTTTCACGGGGGGGTTTGGGGGGGCTGCGGCCTCTGACTATTGGTTAAACATGGAGAGATCGGGATGGTTTTCTCGTCCAATGTGTTCCTGTTCCTGTTCCTGCCGATCTTTCTCGGCTTGTACTACTTGAGCGGGCAACGCTATCGCAACCTGCTGCTGCTGATCGCCAGCTACGTGTTCTATGCCTGGTGGCGCGTGGACTTCCTGGCGCTGTTCGCCGGGGTCACCCTGTGGAACTACTGGATCGGCCTGAAAGTCGGCGCCGCCGGGGTCCGCACCAAGCCGGCCCAACGCTGGCTGCTGCTCGGCGTCGGCGTCGACCTGTGCATCCTCGGCTACTTCAAGTACGCCAACTTCGGCGTGGACAGCATCAACGCGATCATGACCTCCTACGGTCTGGAACCGTTCATCCTGACCCACATCCTGCTGCCGATCGGCATCTCGTTCTACATCTTCGAGTCCATCAGCTACATCATCGACGTCTACCGCGGCGACACCCCGGCCACCCGCAACCTCATCGACTTCGCGGCGTTCGTGGCGATCTTCCCGCACCTGATCGCCGGCCCCGTGCTGCGCTTTCGCGACCTGGCGGACCAGTTCAACAATCGCACCCACACCCTGGACAAGTTCTCCGAAGGCTGCACTCGCTTCATGCAGGGCTTCATCAAGAAAGTGTTCATCGCCGACACCCTGGCGGTGGTCGCCGACCACTGCTTCGCCCTGCAAAACCCCACCACGGGCGATGCCTGGCTCGGCGCCCTGGCCTACACCGCGCAGCTGTATTTCGACTTCTCCGGCTACAGCGACATGGCCATCGGCCTGGGCTTGATGATGGGTTTTCGCTTCATGGAAAACTTCAAGCAGCCCTACATCAGCCAGTCGATCACCGAGTTCTGGCGGCGCTGGCACATCAGCCTGTCCACCTGGCTGCGGGACTACCTGTACATCACCCTGGGCGGCAACCGCAAAGGCACGCTGATGACTTACCGCAACCTGTTCCTGACCATGCTCCTGGGCGGCCTGTGGCACGGTGCGAACATCACCTACATCGTCTGGGGCGCCTGGCACGGCATGTGGCTGGCCATCGAAAAGGCCCTGGGCATCAACACCACCCCACGCAGCCTGAACCCGGTGCGCTGGGCCCTGACCTTCCTGCTGGTGGTGATGGGCTGGGTGATCTTCCGTGCCGAGAACCTGCACGTGGCCGGGCGCATGTACGGCGCCATGTTCAGCTTTGGCGACTGGTCGCTGTCGGAACTCAATCGCGCCAGCCTCACCGGCCTGCAAGTGGCGACCCTGATCCTGGCCTACGCCACCCTGGCGTTCTTCGGCCTGCGTGACCTGTACCGCAACCCGGCACCGGTCAAGGCCAAGCCCGACGTCGCTAGCCCCGCCGACGGCCCGGCCAGCGCCCAGCCCGGCCTGATCAAGGCAGTCCCCGGGGACACTCCCGGCAGCATTCACCAGCCCGGCTACATCGTCGGCACCGAGGCCCAGGTGCAACCGGCCTACTGGAGCGCCGACTGGTCGCGCTACGTGATGCGCGCCCTGGTGCTGCTGCTGTTCATCGCCTCGATTCTCAAACTCTCGGCGCAAAGCTTCTCGCCGTTCCTTTACTTCCAGTTCTGAGGGATCTGCCCATGACCCGCTCATTACGTGTGTTCTACATCGCCCTGTTCCTGGTGACCCTGCTGGCGCTGGGGCTGTGGTCGGTGCGCAGCTTCTTCGGCTTTAGCACCAACAATGACGCCACCGTGCTCAACGGGCGCTGGGCCAAGGCCGTGGAAACCCACTACGACGACCAGTTCCCGATCAAGCGCCTGGGCACCAACCTGTGGGCCGCCCTGGACTTCAAGCTGTTCAACGAAGGCCGCCCCGGGGTGGTGCTGGGCCGCGACCAGTGGCTGTACAGCGATGAAGAGTTCAACCCGGTGGTCAACGAGGAGCTCAACCTGCAAGGCAACTACGCCCTGGTGGAAGGCGTGCGCCAGACCTTGAAAGAGCACGGAGTGAAACTGGTGATGGCCATCATTCCGGCCAAGGCGCGCCTGTACCCGGAGCACCTGGACGAGGTACGCCCGGCGCGGATCCACGCCAACCTCTACCAGGACTTCCATGCCCGGGTCGCCGCCGACAAGATCCTTGCCCCCGACCTGCTGGGCCCCCTGCAACAGGCCAAGCAACAGGGCCAGCAAGTGTTCCTGCGTACCGACACCCACTGGACCCCGGCCGGCGCCGAAGTCGTCGCTCGCCAGTTGGCCCAGGCCATCGCCGCCAAGACCCCGCTCAGCGGTCAGCCACAACGCTTCGTCACCCAAACCCAGGAGACCGTGAAGCACCAGGGTGACCTGCGGCGCTTCCTGCCCCTGGACCCGCTGTTCGAAAACCTGATGCCGGCCGAAGAGCCCCTGCAAAAGCGCGTGACCCGCGCCAGCGAGGAACAGCCGGCCGCCGACGACGCACTGTTCGCCGACCATGAAGTGCCGGTGACCCTGGTGGGCACCAGCTACAGCGCCAACCCCAACTGGAACTTCGTCGGCGCCCTGAAACAGGCCCTGCACAGCGACGTGCTGAGCTACGCCGAAGACGGCCACGGCCCGATCCTGCCGATGCTCAGCTACCTGAAAAGCGACGACTTCAAGAACCACCCGCCCCAGGTGCTGATCTGGGAATTCCCTGAACGCTATCTGCCTGTGAACAACGAAATCGGCGACGCCGACCCGCAGTGGGTCGCAGCGCTCAAGCAAGCCGGTGCTCGCCAGCAAAACCTGGCCAGCAACACTTCGAAATCCGAGACGCCCGACCGGGCGCAAAACTGAAAAAAGAGGTAACACTCATGACTTTCATCACTACTCCTCGCCGTCTCGCCCAAGCAATCACCCTGGCTGCCGGCATGAGCGTCCTGTCCCTGTCCGCCTTCGCCGGTGGCGACGCCGCGCTGTACGGCCCCACCGCGCCCAAGGGCTCGACCTTCGTGCGCCTGTACAACGCCAGCAACAGCGAAGTCAGCGCCACGGTGGGCAGCACCAACGTCAACGACGTCGCGCCTCTGGCCAGCAGCGACTTCAGCTTCATGCCCGGCGGCGACTACACCGCCAAGGTGGGCAGCCAGAGCGTGCCGGTGAAACTGGCCGCCGATCACTATTACACCCTGGTCAACAACGCCAGCGGCCAGCCGCAACTGATCGAAGAACCGCCATTCAAGAACAAGCAGAAATCCCTGGTGCGGGTGCAGAACCTCAGCGACCAGGCCCTGACCCTGAAGACCGCCGACGGCAAGACCGACGTGGTCAAGGCGGTGGCCGCCAAAGGTCGCGGCGAGCGCGAAATCAACCCGGTGAAGGTCAGCTTCGCCCTGTACGACGGCGATAAAAAAGTCAGCGACCTCAAGCCCGTGGCCCTGGAGCGCGGCGAAGCGGCGGTGCTCTACGTCACCGGCAACGGCAGCAACCTGTCGCCGGTGTGGGTGAAACGCCCCGTCTCCACCCGCTAAGACCTGTAGCCGCTGCCGAGGCCCGAGGCTGCGACGCGGTCCGCAGGACCGCCCTCAGGGGCCGCTTCGCAGCCCAGCGCAACCTCGTACCTCGGCAGCGGCTACACCGAGACAAAAACAAGAGTGAAACGACAGAACGCAGTAGCTCTAACCCATACGATGTTTGAAGGAGTAACAACATGATTCCGGTGATCTTGTCAGGTGGTAGCGGCTCACGTCTTTGGCCGCTTTCGCGCAAGCAATTCCCCAAGCAATTCCTCGCCCTGACCGGCGAACACACCCTGTTCCAGCAAACCCTGGAGCGCCTGGTGTTCGAAGGCATGGACACCCCGATCGTGGTCTGCAACAAGGACCACCGCTTCATCGTCAACGAGCAACTGGCAGCCCGTAAGCTCGAATCCCAGCGCATCCTCATGGAACCCTTCGGCCGCAACACCGCCCCGGCCGTGGCCCTGACCGCGATGATGCTGGTCAACGAAGGCCGTGACGAACTGATGCTGGTGCTGCCCGCCGACCACGTCCTGGACGACCAGAAAGCCCTGCAACGGGCCCTGGCCCTGGCCACCGTGGCCGCCGAGCGGGGCGAAATGGTGCTGTTCGGCGTGCCGGCGACCAAACCGGAAACCGGCTACGGCTACATCAAGTCCAGCAACGATGCGCTGCTGCCGGAGGGCATCAGCCGGGTCGCGCAGTTCGTCGAGAAGCCCGACGAAAAACGCGCCAACGAATTCGTCCAGGCCGGCGGCTACTTCTGGAACAGCGGCATGTTCCTGTTCCGCGCCAGCCGCTTCCTCGAAGAGCTGAAGAAACACGACCCGGACATCTACGACACCTGCCTCCTGACCCTGGAACGCAGCCAGCAGGACGCGGACACCGTAACCATCGACGAAGCCACCTTCGCCTGCTGCCCGGACAACTCCATCGACTACGCGGTGATGGAAAAGACCCAACGCGCCTGCGTGGTGCCCCTGAGCGCCGGCTGGAGCGATGTCGGCTGCTGGTCGTCGCTGTGGGACGTGCATGAAAAAGACGCCAACGGCAACGTCAGCAAAGGCGATGTGGTGATCCAGGACAGCCACAACTGCATGATCCACGGCAACGGCAAGCTGGTGTCGGTGATCGGCCTGGACAACATCGTGGTGGTGGAAACCAAGGACGCCATGATGATTGCCCACAAGGACAAGGTCCAAGGGGTGAAACAGATGGTCAACACCCTCAACGAACAGGGCCGCAGCGAAACCCAGAACCACTGCGAGGTCTACCGCCCGTGGGGCTCCTACGACTCGGTGGACATGGGCGGGCGCTTCCAGGTCAAGCACATCTCGGTCAAGCCGGGGGCCTGCCTGTCGCTGCAGATGCACCACCACCGCGCCGAACACTGGATCGTGGTCAGCGGCACCGCCGAAGTCACCTGTGACGAGAACGTGTTCCTGCTCACCGAGAACCAATCCACCTACATCCCGATTGCCTCGGTGCACCGCCTGCGCAACCCGGGCAAGATTCCGCTGGAGATCATCGAAGTGCAATCGGGCAGTTATTTGGGCGAGGACGATATCGAGCGGTTTGAAGATATCTACGGGCGCTCGACGCCGGTGGAGCGTGGTGTTTCGGTGAAAACTATCGCTCAGTAACAGCAGCAAGTTTCAAGCGGCAAGCTGCAAGTAAAAGCAGGGAGTCGTGCTAGCAAAACCTTTCTGCTCCCCCTTTTCAGGTGCCTGCGTCCCCTATCCGCAGGCACTTGGACAGGGGGATTTTTGTAGCCGCTGCCGCAGGCTGCGAAAAGGGCCGAAGGACCTTCAGCGATCTCAAGCCCCCTGCGCCCGCTGCGCGGTCGTTCGCAGCCTGCGGCAGTGTCTACAAAAAAAGCGCGTAACACGCGCTTTGGCTCTTGCTCTTGCTCTGCCTGCCCCTTCACGAGGCCGAATGCAGGCATTGCGTAGGGGGCAGCTCGGCATGGATGCCGAGCTAGCCGCCCCAGGCCATGGATGGCCTGTGGCGGCGTGCCCCCGGAGCAATGCCGGAGCGAGGGCACCCCGAGCCTAGGCGAGGGGCCGGATGCGGGGGCAGGAGGCCTTTGGTTACTTTGGGCCTTTTCCAAAGTGACCCGCTGTAAGAGCGGAACCCCAAGCCGCCGTAACCGCAGCAACGGATATGTCCCCCCACCAGCCAAAGACCGTCTTTGCCGACATGTCTCGCTCATAAGTGGCCAAAGAAAAAAACATAACGCAGTGTCCGGGATTAGTTGACCGCTACAGCCTGGAATGGACAGAGGGCCCCCCGGGAGCATGCCAACCACCCGCTCGGGCGGGCACCAGAGTGGACCACATGATGTCCACTATCGGCATAAATCCGCTTTAACAGACCTTCTATTGTCCCTAACACCCCCATCAAAACCAGGCCTGTGGATAACGTCACAACAGCCCTCCTCCATCGCCAACCCCACCTACGCTTAGGTAGGATGTCCCCTCCTTTTCCCCGAGGCTCACCTCATGTTCATCGGCGTTCTGCTGGTCATCACCTGGCTGATCCTGCTTCTGCGCTACCCCGCCAAAGCCCTTCCTGTGTCCCTGGCCGCTGCGTTCGGCCTGGCCCTGGTGGCCTGCTGGGTGGTCTGGCTGGACAACCGCGAAGCCCAGCAACTGGCGCGCCTGGAGCTGCGCCTGAGCTACGCGCCGGACCACTGCCCCGCCGACCGGCCGCTGCAGGTCAAGCTCAACAACGGCAACAAGGTGCCCCTGGTGGAACTGCGCTGGCGGGTCGCCGCCTATGCCCCGGGGGATACCGTCAACCTCGCCGACAACCAGTACAGCGCCCCGCGCTACCGTGGCCCCGGCGAGTTGCAGGCCGGCGCCAACTGGCAGGACTGCCTGCCGCTGCCACCGCTGCGCCCCGGCTATCGCCCGCAAACCCTGGAGTTTCGCGCCGAGCGTCTACAGGGTAGTTTCTCCGACTGATTCGCCCCTCCCCTCACCCAGCACAAGGACCGCGCCATGCCCGTAGCGTTGATCACCGGTTGTTCCAGCGGCATCGGCCGCGCCCTGGCAGATGCCTTCAAGGGCGCCGGTTTCACCGTGCTCGCCACCGCTCGCAAGGCCGAGGACGTGAACACCCTACAAGCCGCCGGTTTCAAGGCCGTGCAACTGGACGTGAATGACGCCCCGGCCCTGAGCGCCCTGGGCGAGGAGATCAACCAGCAATACGGCGGCCTGGATGTGCTGATCAACAACGCCGGCTACGGCGCCATGGGCCCGCTGCTGGATGGCGGTGTGCAAGCCATGCAGCGCCAGTTCGAAACCAATGTGTTCTCGGTGGTCGGGGTGACCCGGGCGATGTTCCCGGTGCTGCGCCGCAGCCGTGGCCTGGTGGTGAATATCGGCAGTGTATCCGGGGTGCTGGTGACGCCGTTTGCCGGCGCCTACTGCGCCTCGAAGGCCGCGGTGCATGCCTTGAGCGACGCCCTGCGCATGGAGCTGTCGCCGTTCGGCATCCGGGTCATGGAAGTGCAGCCCGGGGCCATTGCATCGAGCTTCGCCAAGAACGCCGGGCATGAAGCCGAACAGCTGCTCAACGAACAATCGCCCTGGTGGCCCCTGCGCGAGGGCATCCGCGCCCGGGCCAAGGCCTCCCAGGACAAGCCGACCCCCGCCAGCGAATTTGCCGCCGGCTTGCTCAAGGCCGTGCAGCAGGACAACCCGCCACGCCTGGTGCGCCTGGGCAATGGCAGCCGCGCCCTGCCGCTGCTGGCCAACCTGCTGCCCAAGGGTTGGCTGGAGAAGGGACTGATGAAGCGGTTTGGCTTGAACGCCAAGCTCTGAGCACCCCACGCAGGGCATCCGTTGCATGACACCGTTGTATGCCGCGCCGATGCCCATAGAATGCCCGCACTCAAATTCCAGGGAAGCGGCACCTCAGGCACGCAACGGCTGCACCCCGCCCCTGCTCATGCCCTCTTGGCGTCCTGCCTTTTACGATTGAACCTCAGGGACTCTCCATTGATATCTCGCAGCCTGCTGCCCTTGACCATCCTCACTCTGCTGCTGGGCTGCAATGCCTCGTCACCGGACGAAAAACTCAATGCCACCCTGCCGGACCTGAGCCTGGAACAGATCCTGCCCAAGGTCGAGGCCAACCCGTACTGCTCACCGGAGATGGACAGCGAACGGCTGGTCGGCCTCGGCATCCGACTGATCAATGAGGACGAGGTGCGGCATGGCGCAAGCCGTACCCTGCTGGCAAGCCAGGCCATACAGATGGCCCGCGCCTGCCTGATCATGGCCGCCCCCCGCAACACCATGAGCCTGTGCATCCTGGGCGGGATCGTCGGCTCCAGGCAGAAGGACTATGACAAAAGCGAAGCCTTCAACTACATCGCCTACGCCGCCCAGCACAATGAATCCTGTGCGGAAGCGGGCCTGTACCACATCTATAACGTCGGCAAGCTGGACCAGCCCCCGAACAAGGCATTGGCCATGGCCTGGCTGGAACGCGCCGCTCGGCACGGCGACCAGGACTCGCAACAGGAGATGGTGCGCCGCAACGAACAGGACAATTTGCCGCTGGCCTACGCCTGGGCCCGAACCCTGGATGACGCTCAAACGCTCGCAGCGCTGAAACGCAAGATGAGCCCTCAGCAGTTGGCCGAAGGCGAGCAGCATTACACCCGATTGCTCGGTCAACTCACGCCGAAACAGGAGATTGAGCAGGCGCTGCGCCAGGACCTCATCGCCCTGGGCACAGGGGATCTGTACTTCAGCTACCCGGAAGTATTCGCGGGCATGTCGCCTGAGCAACGGCATGCGTTCGTCGCCCAGTTGGTGGACATGCAGGACCGCCACCCGAAGTTCCACACCCGCGGCCAACTGGTGGCCTACGCCTTGATTTCCCGCCTGGTGCAGAGCACCGGCCCGGCCGTGGACCTG
This sequence comes from Pseudomonas protegens, assembly GCF_003363755.1. GTDB lineage: Bacteria > Pseudomonadota > Gammaproteobacteria > Pseudomonadales > Pseudomonadaceae > Aquipseudomonas > Aquipseudomonas danubii. Next base: position 4,655,919 of record NZ_CP031396.1, on the reverse strand, counting down.
TGGCAAGACCCGGCGCTGCAGGCCGTGCTGGAGGACGATGACCTGAGCGTGGAAGACAGCGTAGCCAAGGCCAAAATCATTCTGGCCAAGCGCAAGTCATAACGGGAGCGGCGGCGCTAGCGCTGTTGAAGCCGTCGCCGAGGTGTCATCCGCTCAAGGCCTCAGGGCCCCTTGCCGCGGTCAACCAGATGCCGCGGTTTGGGTTGTACGCCCTCTCAAACCCCGTAGAATGCGCGACCTTGAGCCCTTAGGGCTCATGCAGCATGGAATCGCTGGCGTCGACCCCCAAGCACGGAATGGCTAACGCTCCTCCTTCCCCCGTCCCAGCCTGATTTCATGCGCGCCTTTTCATTCGCCGATCAGGGAATACCCATTGAAATTGTTCAACGCGCTGCCACTGGCCTTGGCTGTCTTGCTGGCGGCCTGCGCCTCCACGGCTCCGGAAAACACCGAACCGAAAGTCCCCGAACTGAATGACACCCTGCCCAAGCTGACGCTGGACAGTGTCTTGCCCAAGGTCAGCGCCAACGAGTACTGCAACCCGGCCATGGAGGCCGATCTGCTGTACGGCATCGGTTACAAGCTGAACGAGATCGAGGACTACAAGAACGCCAAGGGCTGCTTCGCCATGGCCGCGCCGCACTACACCCGGGCCTTCTGCTACCTGTCCACCACCACTGACCAGGAAACGGACAAGCCCAAGGCCGAGCGCGACCGCGAGTCCTTCAACTACATCGCCTACTCGGCGTCGCAGAACGATTGGTGCGCCGAGTACGGCATGTACGCCACCTACTGGTTCGGCGACAAGGACATTCCCAAGGACCGGGACCTGGCCCTGCGCTGGCTGGAACGCTCGGCGCTGCACGGCAACCCGGAACCGCAGCAGAGCCTGGCCGACGCCGCCGAAGAGTCCGGCGATCTGGTGAAGGCCTACGCCTGGCTGAAAGTCATCGACAACACCGAGGACACCAGCCAGCTGGATGCCCTGAAAGGCAAGATGAGCCCAGAGCAACTGGCCGAAGGCGAACAGCGCTTTGCCGACCTCAAGAAGCGCGTGACCAGCAAGCAGGTGATGTACGACGAAGCGCGGGATGAGGAGGTGGCGATTTTCTCGGCCGAGATCCATTTCGATCTCCCCGACCTGTTCCAGGGCATGACCACGGCCGAGCGCCAGGCCTTTGTCAAAGCGGCCATTGCCAAGGCCCGGGACAGCGGCAAGTTCGATCTGCATTACGCGGTGACCCAGTACATCATCGTCTCGCGGCTGGCCCAGCAGCGTTACCCCGGTGTCGACGTGCTGCAGAACCCGAAGCTGGTGGCCGCGATCAACCACGTCAACGACGGTCTGGAAGCCACGGCGAAGAAGTCCCTGGCGATCATGCAGAAAACCTACAAATAACCGTCGCCCCCACTGTCGTAGGAGCCGGCTTGCCGGCGAAAGGGCCCGCGAGCCTCGCATCACCCATGCCGACGCTTTCGCTGGCAAGCCAGCTCCTACAGCCGATGCCTCCCTCGTAGGCGCCAGCTTGCCGGCGAAGAGGCCCGCGAGCCTTGCATCGCCCCTGCCGGCGCTTTCGCTGGCAAGCCAGCTCTTACAGGGGCTCGGGGTTGACGATGACGGTGCAGGTGATGCCCGCCGCCAGCAGCACGCCTTCCGGCACTTCATCGATGTGGATGCGCACCGGCACGCGCTGGGCCAGGCGCACCCAGTTGAAGGTCGGGTTGACGTCGGCGATCAGTTCGCGGCTTTCCGGGTTGTCGCGGTCGTAGATGCCGCGGGAAATGCTTTCCACGTGGCCCTTGAGCACTTCGCCGCTCATCAGTTGCATGTCCGCTTTATCCCCCACGCGCACGTGGGGCAGCTTGGTTTCTTCGAAGAAGCCGTAGACCCAGAACGAGTTCATGTCGACCACCGCCATCTTCGGCTCGCCAATGCGCGCGTAGTCGCCGCGGTGCACGTTGAGGTTGGTGACGTAGCCGTCCACCGCCGCGCGCACCTGGGTGCGTTTGAGGTTGAGTTCCGCCGCTTCCAGCTGGGCCTGGGCGTGCTGGTAGTCGGCCAGGGCCGAGTCGGCGATGTTGCCGGCGTCGTCGCGGTTTTCCTTGGAGATCACCAGGTTGTCCAGGTCGGCGCGGCGCTTGGCGTTGACCTTGCGCATCTCCCAGGTGGCCTTTTTCGACGCCACCAGCGATTGCGCCTGCTTGACCGCGATCTGGTAGTGCTCGGGGTCGATCTGCATCAGCAGATCGCCCTTGTGCACCAGCTGGTTGTCCTTGACCGGCACGTCCACCACTTCACCGGTGACGTCGGCGGCGACGTTGATGATGTCCGCCCGCACCCGGCCGTCACGGGTCCAGGGGGTGTACATGTAGTGCTCCCACAGGGTACGGCCGATCCACAGGGCCAGGGCCAGCACGAGCAGGGTGGCGAGCAGGCTGAAAAACTTTTTCATTGGGCGAATCTCAACGGTAGACAGTGAGCGCCATGGCGCCGAACAGACAGCAGAACAGGCTCAGGCGCAGCAGCGCCGGGTGCCAGAAGAAGCGATACAGGTCATAGCCGGAAATGAACCGGTCCAGGGCCCAGGCCAGGGCCGCGGCGATGAAGAACATCAGGGTCATGGTGGGCATGTAAACGCCGTGGAAGGCGATTTCACGAGGCATGGTCAAGTCCTTGGGGTGCAGGCGCTGCCGGCTTGGCCACGGCATAGGCCGCCAGCGGCGATTGCGGGTCGAGCAGTGAAGTGCGGATGAAGTGCAGGTAGCTCTTGACCCGGCGCAGGGCCGAGGTGTCGAAGTGCGGGGCAAAGGGCTCGTCGGTGGCCTGGACCCGGCTGATGGCGTGGTCCACGGCGATCAGCCCGCGTTCCAGGTTGCTCTGGCTCGGTTGCAGGAACAGCCGCACCAATGAGCGGCCCATGACCCGGATCGCCTGGCGCCAGGGCTGGGATTCGGCATAGGCCGGGTGCACCGGGAGGATCGCCTGTTCCTTGCGCAACTCGATGATGGCGTGGCCGACTTCCAGCACCACGAACATCCAGCGCAGCAGTTCGCTCTGCACCTTGGGCTGCCCCACCGCCAGGCCATAGGCCTGGTGCAGCAGGTCGCGGGTGCGGCTCTCGAAACTGGAGGCCAGGCCCTTGAGCTTGCCGCTGATGGCGTACACCACCTGGCCGCGCAGGTCCTGCTCCAGGCGCCGCCACAGCCAGCGACTGTTGGGCGGCAGGATGATCGCCCCGGCCGCGGCGCAAACCAGCATGCCCATGACCATGGCGATGTAGTCGTTGATGAAGGTGTAGGGGTTGTAGACGGTCAGGTTGTCCGGCACCGAACCGGTGCTGAAGAAGATCAGCAGGCCCAGGCCGACCCCGGCGTACTTGGGCCGCGAGGCGAGGAATGAACCGAGCACGATCACCGGCGCCAGCATCAGGCACAGCAGCGGGAAGCCGTCGATCCAGGGGAACACGAAGAACATTTCGACGAAGCCCACCAGGGCCCCGATCAAGGTCCCGCAGGCCATCTGGAAGGCCATGCGCTTGGGGTTCGGCGTCGCGGCGGACAGGCCGATGGTGGCGGCGGCGATCAGGGTCATGGTGGCGCCGCTGGGCCAGGCGGTGGCCACCCAGTAGCTGCCCAGCACCACCAGCACAAAGGCCGCGCGGATGCCCGAAGCGGCGCAGGCCAGCCAGTTGGTCTGCGGCGTGTAGGGCTCGTCCCAGCGCTCGCGTTCGTGACTGTGGTCGGCCAGGGATGCGTGGGTCTGGGCGTAGCTGTGCATCTCGTCGACGAAGCGGTACAGCAGCTCGTAGGCGGTGTGGAAATCCAACTGCTCGGCATCGCTCGGACCGCTCTCCTGGAAGGCCGCCCGCAGGCTGCGCACCCGCGCCGGCAGCTCGCTCTTGTAGGCCGCCAGGGCCGTGGCCAGGCGCCCCGCATCGGGGCTGGTCAGGGCCCGGCCGGAGAAACCGTCCAGCAGTTCCGCCAGGTCCTGCAGGCCCGGCTTGATCGCCGCCACCACATGGTCGGCGCCACTGCTGCGCAGGCGTTCGAGCAACTGGTGCAGGGCGTTGAAACGCGTGGTGATGCCCATGAATTCGCTGTTCAAGCGGCTCAGGCGGCCATTGCGCCGGCGCATGTGCGGGTCTTCAAACACAGTGACGCTGCGCAGCCCTTCCAGGCCCACGGCCTCGGCAATGAAGCGCACGTTGCTGCTTTCAAAGCTGTCGCGCTGGCTGCGCCCGCGCAGGCCGTCGGTGACGAACAGGGCGAACACCCCAAAGCGCTGGTACAGGGCGTTGCGCATGGCGGCGCTGGCGGTCTGCGGCAGGATCGCGGCGCTGACCAGGGTCGAGCAGAGAATCCCCAGGGAAATCTCCAGCACCCGCCACACCGCCGCCATGAAGGCACCTTCCGGGTGAGCCAGGGCCGGCAGCCCGACCATGGCCGCGGTGTAGCCGGCCAGCACGAAACCGTAGGCGCGAAAGTTGCGGTAGCGCGCGGCACCGGCCGAGCAGATGCCGACCCAGATCGCCAGTGAGCCGAGGAACAGCTCGGTGTTCTGGGCGAACAGGGCGATCAGCGCCACCATCACCGCCGAGCCGGTCAGGGTGCCGAGAAAGCGGTAGAAACTCTTCGCGAACACCTGGCCGCTCTGCGGCTGCATGACGATGAACACGGTGATCATCGCCGTGCGCGGTTGCGGCAACTCCAGGCGCATGGCCAGCCACAGGGTGAGGAACGCGGCGGCCAGGACCTTGAAGATATACACCCAGGTCACGCCGTCGCTGCGCGCCCAGTCGAAGAAACCCCGGCGCCATTCCAGGGAGTACAGCCAGCGCAAAGGGGCGGGCAAGGAAGTCATGAGGGCCTGCTTCAGTGGTCGAACACGGCCAGGGCCGCGGGGGTCTTGGGTGCCTGGGTGCGATTTTCCGCAGGGACGTCACGGCCGGCTTCAAGCCCGCCGCCCAGGGCCGTGACCAGGTCCGCCTGGACGGTCAGGCGCGCGGCCTGCACCTGTTGCTGGATCTGCTGCTGGTGGAACAGCAGGCTCTGGGCGTTGAGCACATTCAGGTAGTCGGTCAGGCCGCGCTGGAAGGCCACGGTGGCGATGTCGTAGGTCTTCTGCGCCGCGGCCACCGACTCGGCGGCAAAGATTTGCTGCTTGTCCATGGACTCGCGGCGGATCAGCTGGTCAGAAATGCTTTTCAGCGCGTCCACCAGGGTCTGGTTGTACCTGGCCACGGCCAGGTCGTAGCCGGCCGCGGCTTCACCCAGTTCCGAGCGCAGCCGCCCGCCGTCGAAGATCGGCAGGCTGATGGCCGGGCCGACGTTGTAGTTGAGTTTCTTGCCGGTGAGGAACTCCAGGGCCCCGCCGCCGGTGGCCATGAAACCGATGCTGCCCACCAGGTCGACGTTGGGGTAGAAGCCGGCGTGGGCCACATCGATGCCACGGGCCTGGGCCGCCACTTGCCAGCGGCTGGCGACCACGTCCGGGCGCTGGCCCAGGAGTTCGGCGGGCAGGGCCGAGGGCAGTTTCAGCGCGGCGCCCAGGGACAGGCTCGGTCGCTGCAATTGCGCGCCCTCCCCCGGGCCCTTGCCGGCCAGGGCCGCCAGTTGATTGCGGGTCAGGGCGATTGCTTCGTCCAGGGCGTCCAGCTGGCGATGGGTTTCCGGCAGCGGCGCCTCGGCCTGGCTGACTTCGAAATGGGTGCCCAGGCCGCCGTCCAGGCGTCGTTGCGCCAGTTCGAGAATCTGGTGCTGCTGCTTCAGGGTGGCGGCGACGATATCGCGCTGGGCGAAGTGCAGGGACAGCTGGATATAGCTGCGCACCACGTTGTTCACCAGTTCCAGCTGGGCCTGGCGGGCTTCGGCCACGCTCATGTGGGCCAGGTCGACGGCGCGCTCGGTGCTGTTGCTCTCGCGGCCCCAGAGGTCCAGGGCATAACTCAAGCCCAGGGCGGCGTTGTTGTCCCAGGTGGTGCTGTTGGCCAGGGCGCCGGGGCCGTAGAACTGATCGGTGGGCCAGTTGTGGCGCTTGAGGGTGGCGTCGCCCTTGATCTGCAGCGACTCGGCGGACTCGGCAATACCGGCCAGGGCCTTGGCCTGACGCACCCGGGCAGCGGCCATGGCCAGGCTCGGACTGCCTTGCATGGCGAGGGTGATCCAGCGGTTCAGCTGCGGGTCGCCATAGGCCTGCCACCACTGGGCACTGGGCCAGTGGGCCTCTTGCGCGGCGCTCTTTATCGCCTCGTCGGTGGCCAGTGTATTAGCGGGAAGTGTCTTGCCTTGTGGGGCAATGCCTCCGGTTCCGATGCAGCCGCTGATTGCTAACGATAAAGCCCAAACACTGAGGGTCTTGAACCCTCTGCTGATGCGACGCGGCACTGCTGCGAATTCCTGAAGATCGGGGGGGAGTATTTCTCTCGTAGGCATCGGCTGGCCGGCGCAGCGATACGCCTGCTAAACCGCGTTGCGCGGATCGCCGGCAAACCGGCTCCTACGGATCGGCGCAATTCTAGGGGGCGCCCGTGGCGGCGATAAGGTGGGATTCCTGTGAATCTTTGTTACCGTAAACGCGATAATCCCTTGGTCGCCTATCCAAGCCCCCGTAACTTCGTGTCACAATTTGCCATCTCCCCAGAGAGCACCCCATGGACACTTTGCAAAACATGCGCGCCTTCAGTTGCGTCGCCGAAGCCGGTAGTTTCACCGCCGCGGCCGTGCAACTGGACACCACCACGGCCAACGTCTCGCGCGCAGTCTCCAATCTTGAGGCTCACCTGCAAACCCGCCTGCTCAACCGCACCACCCGCCGTATCGCCCTGACCGAAGCCGGCAAGCGCTACCTGCTGCGCTGCGAGCAGATCCTGGCCTACGTCGAAGAAGCCGAGGCCGAGGCCAGCGACGCTCACGCCCGCCCCGCCGGGCAATTGAAAGTGCACACCATGACCGGCATCGGCCAGCACTTCGTTATCGACGCCATCGCCCGCTACCGCAAGACCCACCCGGACGTGACCTTCGACCTGACCCTGGCCAACCGCGTGCCGGACCTTCTGGACGAGGGCTACGACGTGTCCATCGTCCTGGCCAGCGAGCTGCCGGACTCGGGGTTCGTCTCCCAGCGCCTGGGGATCACCTACAGCATCGTCTGCGCCTCCCCGGCCTACGTGAAAGCCAACGGCTGCCCGCACAAACCCAGCGACCTGCTCAACCATGCCTGCCTGCGCCTGGTGAGCCCGGTGATACCGCTTGAGAAGTGGGCTTTCGACGGCCCGGAAGGCCAGGAGATGGTGACCATCAACAGCTCGCCGTTCCTGGTGAACTCCGCCGACGCCATGAAGACCGCGATCATCAGCGGCATGGGAGTGGGTGTACTGCCGGTGTACGCCGCCATCGAGGGCCTGCGCAACGGCACCCTGGTACGGGTCATGCCCCAGTACCGCTCCCAGGAGTTGAACCTGTACGCCATCTACCCGTCGCGCCAGTACCTGGACGCCAAGATCAAGACCTGGGTCGAATACCTGCGCGGCTCCCTGCCGGAGATCCTCGCCGCGCACCAGGCCGAACTGGCGGCCTATGAACTGAGCGGCAGCCTGAGCGGCGCACGCCTGGCCACCTGAGCCCGCCCCCTTGAACCGGGGGCCTGTAGCCGCTGTCGAGCCAAGGCGAGGCTGCGCGGGCTCAGCCTGAGCAACGCTCGCCGAACCCTCCAGAGCGGCCACCAGGCCGCCCCTGTGCAAGCCATCGCAGCCTGCGGCAGCGGCTACAAAAAGCCGGTGGGGAATGTTAGCTTGCTTGGCATTCTCTCCCGCCTGATGAGTCTTCCCGCAATGAAAAAGACGGTACTTGCCTTCAGCCGCATCACCCCCGAGATGACCGAACGCCTGCAACAGGACTTCGAGGTCATCGTCCCCAACCCCAAGCTCGGGGACATCGCCGCGCAGTTCAATGAAGCCCTGCCCCAGGCCCACGGCCTGATCGGCGTCGGCCGCAAACTGGGACGCGCACAGCTGGAAAACGCCGCGCAGCTGGAAGTGGTGTCGAGCATCTCGGTGGGCTACGACAACTACGACCTGGACTACTTCAACGAACGCGGGCTGATGCTCACCAACACCCCGGACGTGCTCACCGAAAGCACCGCCGACCTGGCCTTTACCCTGCTCATGGGCAGCGCCCGCCGGGTGGCCGAGCTGGACGCCTGGACCAAGGCCGGGCAATGGCAGGCCAGCGTCGGCCCGGCACTGTTCGGTTGCGATGTGCACGGCAAGACCCTGGGGATCGTCGGCATGGGCAACATTGGCGCGGCCATCGCCCGCCGTGGGCGTTTGGGCTTCGGCATGCCGATCCTCTACAGCGGCAACAGCCGCAAGACCGCCCTGGAACAGGAACTGGGCGCACAGTTCCGCAGCCTGGAGCAACTCTTGGCCGAGGCGGATTTCGTCTGCCTGGTGGTGCCGTTGAGCGAACAGACCCGGCACCTGATCAGCCACCGCGAACTGGCCCTGATGAAACCCAGCGCGATCCTGGTGAACATTTCCCGGGGGCCGGTGGTGGATGAACCGGCGTTGATCGAAGCCTTGCAGAAGGGCCAGATCCGCGGCGCCGGCCTGGATGTGTACGAGAAAGAGCCGCTGGCAGAATCGCCGCTGTTCCAACTGAAAAATGCGCTGACCCTGCCGCACATTGGCTCGGCCACCCATGAAACCCGTGACGCCATGGCCGAACGCGCCATGCGCAACCTGCGCAGCGCCCTTTTGGGCGAACGCCCGCAGGACCTGGTCAACCCGCAAGTGTGGAAGGGCTGACCACCCACTGCCTATCACCCCCTGTAGCCGCTGCCGAGCCTGCGAGGCTGCGAAAAGGTCCGCAGGACCTTCAGCGATAGCCCGGCAGCATCAGGTCGCCTGGTTTTGCGACGGCTGCGCCGCCGTTCGCAGCCTCGCAAGCTCGGCAGCGGCTACAGAGGCTGGCGCAGCCTTGGGTTTACGGAACACCAGCACGTTGCCCAGCATCACCAGCACCAGTCCAGCCAATGCCGGGGCGGTCCATTGGTAGCCTTCGGCAAAGGCCGAGACGTTCAGCGCCACCACCGGGAACAGCACCGTGCAATAGGCTGCGCGTTCCGGGCCCATGCGCCCCACCAGGGTCAGGTAGGCGGTAAAGCCGATCACCGAACCCGGTATCACCAGGTACAGCAGCGAGCCGATGTAGCGGGTGGTCCACTCCAGGTCGAAGGCAATGCCCTGGAACAGGCAATACACCGCCAGCATTGTCGCGCCGTAGGCCATGCCCCAGGCATTGGTGGTCATGGGCTTGAGTCCGGCTTTCTGCTGCAGGCTGGAGAGCATGTTGCCCGCCGAGAAGCACAGGGTGCCCAACAGGGCCAGGCCCAGGCCCAGCAGGGTTTGCGGACTGGCGCTGTGGCCTGCCAGTTCCGGCCAGAACAGCAGCCCCAACCCCAGCAAGCCCAGGCCGCCGCCCAGCAGCACGTTGCGGGCAATCTTCTGGCCAAAGAACACCCGCGCATTCAGGGCGTTCCACAAGGTCGCGGTAGAAAACACCACCGCCACCAGGCCGCTGGGAATCCATTGGCTGGCGTGCAGAAAGCACATGAAATTGATGCAGAACAGGCATAGGCCCTGGGCCAGGCAGATCAGGTGGCCACGGCGGTTCATCGGCTGCAGCTTGCGGCTGAGCAGCAGCAAGGCGAACAGCACCAGGGCCGCCAGGGCGAAGCGATAAACGATGGACACCGGAATCGCCACCACCCCCAGTTGCAGTTTCAGGGCGATCCAGGTGGTGCCCCAGATCAGCACGGTCAACAGGTACAGCGATAGGTTCATGGCGCGACTCCTTTATAAGGCGTGCAGTGTCCCGCCCGACCGACCTTGGGCGCTTGCATAAACTTGCGCTTTTTATCGGCCCGGGGCTGGCGGCGAACCGGCGAGGGAGTAGCATGCAAACCACCGGAAACCGGACCCCTTGCCGATTCGAACAGCATGCCCGCACTGGATACCCTGCAAGTCTTCCAAGCCTTGAACCGCTCGCCCCATGCTCGCCTGGAGCACAGCGCCGAGCTCGGAGACGGCTTGTCCGCAGCCTTGTGGAGCAACCATCACGACGCCCAGGAATATGAGGCGCCCGGCCACCACACCCTGTCCTGCTACCTGGCCGGCGGCACCGGCACCTTTCGCCGCGATCAGCCGGGCAGCAAAGGCGGCCCGGGCAAGCTGTGCATCCTGCCCGCCGAGCACCAGTCGGCCTGGGTGATCAACGGCGATATCCGCCTGGCCCACGTGTATTTCAGCCCCGAGCAATTCGCCCTGGGTTGCGTCACCCTGCTGGACCGCGAGCCGCGGGCCATGCAACTGCGCGAAAGCACCTTTGTCGACGACCCCGAGCAGACCCGGCGCTTTGCGCAACTGGTCCGCCTGAACTGGGACGAGCCCGGCGAGCGCCTGCTCACCAGCAGCCTGGCCCACGAGATGCTCTGCCATGCCCTGCTCAATCAAGTGGGCCTGCGCCAGGGTGCCCGGCTCAAGGGCGGCTTGGCCGCGCACCAGCGCCGCCTGCTGGTGGACTACATCGACAGCCAGCTGGACGCGCCCCTGAGCCTGGGCCAACTGGCGGGGTTGTGTGCGCTGTCGGAGTACCACTTCGCCCGCATGTTCCGCGCAAGCTTCGGCCTGCCGCCCCATCAATATGTGCTGGCCCGGCGCCTGAGCCGGGCCCGGCACCTGCTACGCAGCACTGCCCAGCCCCTGGGGGAGATTGCCCTGGCCTGTGGTTTTGCCAGTGCCAGCCACTTCAACAATCGCTTCCGCCAGGCCCTGGGTGGAACACCGGGGGACTACCGCCTGGCATTCCTGCGCTGAGGTTCGGCTTAATCCTGACCCGCCTCTGTAGGCCCCTTCTTATGCCAAAGTCCGCATCGGCACGCCTGAATAAGTAAATTACTCAAATTCTTTACCTAAACAGGACAACTCTTACCAAACAATTAATAAACCCCTACGCCGCCCTCTATAAAAGAGCACTTCCAACAAGTACCGATATGACAAACAAAAACGCAAACAGGTAATTATTTTAAAACTTCAGTTATCACCCCATTCACAGAACTGATGATTCTTGTTTAACCCCAGACCCAACTTAGTCTTTAGGCCTTGAATCCCCGGCATTACGCAAAGATTCAACAAACAGCCACACGCCTTCACCCCCATTAACTTCAACCCCAAAAAAGCCACACCCACAACTTCACCCACCCTTCATCACATTTAAACAAAGCTGCAAAGACTCAACACATCAGCCCCCAATCGCCTTTCTCCTAAAACAACAAAAACAGAGGACGATGAAATGCCTTCAAGACACTGGCCACGACAATGGCTCAACCGCTCTACCCTACTTTGCGCCGGGCTGCTGGCCATCCCGGTAAAAGCCGAACTGCTTGAAGACAGCAGCGCGCGCCTGGAACTGCGCAACTATTACTTCAATCGGGACTATCGCGAAGGCACCGCGCCCAGCCGTGAAGAATGGGCACAAGGTTTGCTCTTGCGCCTGGACTCGGGGTTTACCGAGGGCCGCCTGGGTGTGGGTGCCGACGCCATCGGCATGCTCGGCATCAAGCTGGACTCCGCGCCTGGCCGAACCGGCACCGGGCTGCTGAAGGTGGGACGCGATGGCCGGGCAGAGGATGACTATTGGAAACTGGCCCTGGCCGGGAAGCTCAAGGCCAGCAAGACCCTGTTCAAGTTCGGCGCGCTGGTGCCACCGGTACTGCCCACCTTGAAACCCAACGACGGCCGCCTGTTTCCGCAGATTTTCGAAGGCGGGCTGCTGACCTCGAATGAAATCGATGACCTGGAGTTGACCGCCGGGCGCCTGAGCCGGGTCATGCAGCGCAACGCCACGCAGTACACGCCACTGACCTTGAGCCCCTTGAACCGGCGCTTCCAGGGTCAGGGGGCAACGGCGGATCATTTCGACATGGCGGGCGTCGACTATCGGTTCCACAAGCAATGGCTGGCGCGGGTGCATGTCGCCCAACTGGAGGACATCTACCGCCAGCAGGTCTTCACCCTGGTCAACAAGAGCCCCTGGGGCGCGGGGACGTTCAGCAGCGATCTGCGCTTGAGCCTGATGAACGACTATGGCAATGCCAAAGGCGGCAAGATCGACAACCGCGCTCTGCAGGGGCTACTCGGCTATGCCTATAAAGGCCACAGCCTTGGCCTGGCTTATCAGCGAATGTTGGGAGACACCGGTTATGCCAACATCCTGGGCGCCGATGCCAACTTGATCAACTTATCGGTACTGGGTGACTTCGCCAATGCCAAGGAACGTTCCTGGGCACTTCGTTATGGCTATGACTTCGCCAACCTGGGTTTGCCGGGACTGAGTATCAACAGCCGCTATATATCCGGCAGCCATGCCGAAATCACCGGCACCCGAACCATTGGCAAGTCATGGGAGTTGGATAACGAACTGCGTTATGTCGTGCAACAAGGCCCACTGAAAAACTTGAGTGTGCGCCTGCGCACCGCACACTATCGCTCCAACTATGCCAAGAACTTCATTCGCGACACCGATGATACACGGCTGATGTTCAATTACGCCTGGAACATCAAGTAACCCAACAAGCAGAACCCATGTAGCGAATCAAACTCCTAGAGGTGATATCCACATGCAACGCCTACTATCGAACTGTTTGGCCGGTCTATTGTTTTCAAGTCTGATCCACTCCGCCGTGGCCAAACAAACCAGCCAAACGGAAAGCGTCCCGGAGTTCCGACCGGGTTACTTGATCGGTTATCTGAAACAGCAGGATCTGCCCAATAGTCTGTCGCTGTTACCACCACCTCCTGCGGTGGGCACGCCAGCCTTCGCGCTGGACCAGAGCATGGCTGAAAAGAGCCAGGCCTTGCGTGGCAGCAAACGCTGGGCGTTGGCCATCAGCGATGCCAACCTGAAATTCCCCGCCGCCGCAGAGACGTTTTCCTGTGCGCTGGATGCGCCCATCAGCGAACAGCAAACACCTGCGCTGTACAGAGTCTTGCGCCGGACCCTGACCGATGCCGGGCTGGCCACCTATCGCGCAAAGAAGCGCTACCAGCGCCCCCGGCCCTTCGTCTACAACCAGCAGCCCAGTTGCACCCCGGAAGATGAAGCCAAGCTGGCCGCGGATGGTTCCTACCCATCGGGCCACAGCGCCATCGGCTGGGCCTGGGCGCTGCTGTTGAGCGAACTGGCCCCCGAGCACGGCAACGCGCTCTGGGCCCGTGGCCGGGCCTATTCGGAAAGCCGCATGGTGTGCAACGTGCACTGGTACAGCGACGTCCGTGAAGGCCGCGAGATTGGCGCGACCACCGTGGCACGCTTGCACACCGATCCGACCTTCCAGGCCGACTTCGCCGTCGCCCGGCAAGAGCTGCTGGCCGTTCGCGCCAAGGGCCTGACCGCCAGCGGCGACTGTGCGGCGCAAGCGCAAGCCCTGGCGCTGGGCGCCGACTAAGGCGCCACGGCCACGCCCAGGACCAGGGTGCTCATCAGAACTCCAGGGTGCTGGACAGCGACACCTGGCGGGCATCCCCCATGGACACGAAGAACTTGCTGGCCGACGAGGTGTAGTAAGTCTTGTCGAACAGGTTCTTCACGTTGAGCTGGAACTTGACCTTCTGCCCTTCGACCCGGGTGTCGTAGGTGGCAAAGGCATCGGCCACGGTGTAGCCCGGCAGGTCGAAGCTGTTGGGCGCATCCCCGGCGCGCTCGCCGACATAACGGGCCCCGGCGCCGACGCGCAGGCGGTCGCCGCCGATCAGGCTGCCGAAGTCGTAGACCGCCGACAGCGAGCCGGTGTTCTTGGCCACGTTCTGCAGTTGCTTGCCCTTGTACTGGGTGTCCTTGGTCACTTCGGTATCGGTGTAGGCGTAGCTGCCAATCAGGCTCCACTGATCGGTGAGCTGCCCGGTCAGGTCCAGTTCCAGGCCCTGGGAGTGCACCTCACCGGCGACGCTGGTGACCGTCTCGGTAGCGGTGGCGGTGGTCACCAGCACATTGCGCTTGGTGATATCGAACAGCGCCGCGCTGGCGGTGACGCGCCCGGGAATGTCGAGCTTGGCCCCCAGCTCCCAGGACTTGGCTTCTTCCGGGGCGATGGAGCCGTCGAGCACCGCGCTGCCACCGGCCAGATCGGCGATGCTGGAGTTCGGCTTGAACGACTCGGTGTAGCTGCCGTAGAGCGACAACTGGTCGGTGTAGCGATACACCAGACCGGCCCGCGGCACGAATTTCTGTCCGTTGCTGTTGGTGTTGACCCGGAACGGCCGGCCCTTGCCGGCGTACTGGTCGTATTCCTGGAAACGTCCGCCGCCCACCAGAATCCACTGGTCGGTAAGGTGGATGGCGTCCTGGAAAAACAGCGAGTCGCTGCGCAACAGGTCGGTCTGCGCACTGTCGTTGGCGCTGACCGTGGTTCCGGCCACTTCCCGGCCGTAGACCGGGTTCAGGTAGTTGAAGGTGGTCCGGCTTTTCTGCCGGATCAGGTCGGCGCGGTAGATCTTGCGGTACTCATCATCCAGGCCGAACACCAGATCGTGGCGCATGCCGCCCAGTTGCACCTGGCCTTCCAGGCTGACGGTGGCGTAGCGGTCGGTGGTCAGGGCGTCCTGGGTGCCGTCCATGGCCCGGGTCAGGGTGCCGTTGGCATTTACCGCGGTCAGGCGCACCTGGCTGGCGTCGTAGGTCTCGCGGTTCCAGCTGTAGCCGAAGTGGGCCTTCCAGTCGTCGCTGAGCTCGTGGTCGACTTCAAAGCGATACAGGTCCGAGCGCCCTTCCATGTTGTTGAACGGCTCGTCCAGGCGTCGGGTGGCCGGGATGTCCAGCGGGTGGTTGGTCTTGGGATCGATGGCGGTGCCACGGTCGAAGGGGGTCAGGAACTCGCGGTGCTCATAGGCCAGCAGTACCTTGGTGCGCTCGCCGTACCAGGCCAAAGACGGCGCCACCAGGGATTCGCGATGGGTGCCGAAGTTGCGCCAGTAGTCTTCGTCTTCATGGTCGACGATCAAGCGGTAGGCCAGCCCCGAATCACCCAGCGGGCCGGTGGTGTCGAGGCTGCCGCCGCTGCCGTTCTTGCCCGAGCCGTAGGTCGAGCCACGCACGGTCAGGGCCGTGGACTGCTGCAATTCAGGCTTCTTGCTGACAATGTTGATGACCCCGCCCGGGTCCTGGATGCCGTACAGCAGAGACGACGGGCCCTTGAGCACTTCCACCCGGTCCGCCGTGGCATTCAGCGCCCGGCCCTGCACCACTGGCATGCTGTCGCGCATGATCGAGCCGTTGCGGTTGTCACCGAAGCCGCGCAACAGCACCGCATCCTGGGTGCCGCCCAGGGTGTTGGTCTGGGTGATGCCGCTGACGTTCTTCAGGGCATCGTCCAGATTGCGCGGGGTCTGGTCCCGCAGCACCTGGGCCGGCACTACGTTGATGATCTGCGGGATTTCCTGGTTCAGCGCCTGGGAACGGGCCACCGAAGTGGTGGCCGGCGGCTGGTAGCTGGTGCTGTCGTCGAGGCCCGGGGTGGTGATGCTGGTGGCCCCCAGGTTCAGTGCGCCACTGCTGGGCAAGGGTTCCAGGACCAGGGTGTGCGCGTCGCTGCGCCGGTAGGTGAAGCCGGAACCGCCCAGCAGACGCTGCAGGGCCTGTTCGGCGCTGAACGGGCCGCTCAGAGCCGGTGCCTTGAACGCATAAGGCGCTTCGTCGGTGTAGACCACGCTGATCCCGGTGACCCGGGTGAAATCGCTCAGGGCCTGGGGCAGCGGCTTGGCCACGATGGCAAAGTTGAACAGCGCGCCGTGTTGCGCACTGCCGGCCTCGGCCGCCTGCGCCACGCTCAGGGGCAGCCACGCCAACCCCGACACCACCAGCGCCGAAGCGCCGAACCACCGTTTGACCGAAGCGTTTGCCGCCGAATGTGCCCTGGACTTCATGCTTGAGACTCGCGTGTAAAAAAGCCATGAATGCGAATTAGTCGCACTTTCAAGCACTACACGTAGCTCGAACGCAAAGACCTCACCTGTTTTTTGAAAATATTTTCACGATGGCGAAAACGCCCCCCGCCCGATGCACTCCTTGTAGCCGCTGGCGCAGGCTGCGAACGAGCTGGGCGGCACTCCGACGAAGTGGTCGCGGCGGTCTTGAGGCCGCTGCTGGCTTGGCGGGAGATCGCCAAGCAAGGTCCTGCGGACCTTTTCGCAGCCTCGCAGGCTCGGCAGCGGCTACAAGGATCGGGGCGCTTCTGGTGTCAGTTGAGGCGCTGGATGCGCCCGGCGCTGGTGCTGGAACCCACAGGCTGGCCCTGCTGGTCCATGGCCTTGAGGTACTGCAGCATCGCGTCCAGATCGCTGAGCCCGAGGTCGCTGCGGTTGCGGCCGCTCTTGAACAGGCTGAAGCGGTCGCCGCCATCGGCCAGGAAGCCATTCATCACCAGTCGGTAGTTGCCATCGGCCTGCAGCGGCTTGCCGTTGAGGCGCAGGCTGCCGGGCACTACGCGGCTGTCCAGCGGGCGCTGGGCGTCCCAGCGATAACTGAAGCCCTGGGACACTTGCAGGATGTTGGCATCGTCCGCGCCCTTCCATTGCTGGTTGAGCACCTGTTCGATCTGCCGCCCCGTGAGATCGAAGGCGATCAGGTTGTTGTTGAACGGTTGCAGGGGCGCCAGTTGCCCGTAGTTCACCTGGGTCTGCCCCGGTTCCAGGGCCAGGTCGCTGCGAATGCCGCCGGTGTTCATGAAGGCGATTTGCGCACCGTTGGCCCGGCCACCCGCCAGGTGGGCATCGGCGATCAGGTCGCCGATGGGCATTTCCCCGGCGTTATCAGCGCGCCGGGCAATCGGCGAGGCGGCAATCGCCCCTACCGGCTGGAGCAGCACCTGATTGCTGCGGGCCTCGACCTCCTGTTGCAGCTTCGCCAAGTCCTGGTCCTGTGGATAACGGGCCGGATCGGCCAGCAGGTTAAGGGCCTGGATGCTCGTCACCCGGTGCTGGCCCGGGGTCACTTGCAGGGTCAGGTGGGTCAACAGATGGCCGTAGGCATTGCCCTGGGTCACCAGCAATGGCCCGACCTTGCACAGGTAGCCCTGGTGCGAGTGAGCGCTGATCAACACGTCCACCGCCGGGTCCAGGCGCTTGGCCACGTCGACGATATCGCCACTCAACTGCGAGCAGTCCTGCTGGTCGAACGGCTCAGGGGTTGCGCCGCCCTGGTGCACCACGGCGACGATGGCGTTGACCCCCTTGGCGTTGAGTTCGGGAATCAACTGGTTAATGGACTGGGCTTCATCGGCCACCTGCAAACCGCGCATGCCCTTGGCGCTGACCACCGAAGCCACGTCCCGCAGCACTGCGCCGACGAAGGCCACCTTGACCCCGCGCACCTCTTCGATGCGGTAGGCCGGCAACAGCGGCTGGCCGGTGTCGCTGTCCAGCAGGTTGGCCGCCAGGTAGGGGAAACCGCTGCCCGGGTAGTTCGGGCGGAACTGGCAGGCCTTGTCCGGCCGCGATGACTGGCAGCCGCCATTGAGCTGGCGCAGGAACTCGGCCTTGCCGTTGTCCAGTTCGTGATTGCCGATGGCGCTGAGTTTCATGTCCATGTGACGCAGGGCTTCCAGGGTCGGCTCGTCGGCCCACATGGCCGACAGCGGCGGGCTGCCACCCACCAGGTCACCGGCGCCGATGAACAGCAGTTGCGGGTCCTGCTGGCGCAGCTGGGTGAGCATGCCGCCCAGGGTGGCGATACCGCCGGCCGCAAGCTTGCGCACCCCGCCCGGGGCCTGGGGGTCCTTGTAGCTGAAGGGGTTGGCCTGCAAATAGCCGTGCAAGTCGTTGATGGCGACGATGTTCACCGCCACCGGTTGCGGCTCGCGCGGCAGCGAGCTGCAACCGGCCAGGGTGACCAGGGCCAGGGTCAGTGCACCCAGCAGCCGGGGCATGGGACGAAGACGGGACATGAAAGAAATCCTTGGCAGATCAGCAAAAAAAAGGCCGCTGACACAGGCCTGGATCGGACAGAGACGAGCGCTGGGGAACAGCGCTCGCCGTCGATCGTCCGAACGCGGCCCGAGCCTACGGCAGCGGCTACAGGTCACGTCAGGTCATCAGGCCGGTTGCAGATTGCCCTGGACCGTGGGTACGGGGGCCTTCAGGGCGGTGCCCATGCCGGCGCGCAGCAACAGGATCTTCAGGTGGTCGGTGATGCGCTCGACCCGGTCCTGGAAGTGGTTGTGGAAAATCATGCTGCCCAGGGCGATGGCGATCCCCAGGGCCGTGGCGTAGAGCGCGGTGCCGATGCCCTTGGACACTTCGCCCGGGTCGCTGACGCCGGTCTCGGCCAGGGCCTTGAAGGTGTCGATGATCCCCAGGATGGTGCCCAGGAGGCCCAGCAGGGGCGCGGCGGTGACCACGGTTTCCAGCAGCCACAAGCCATGCATCAGCTTGCTGCGGGTGGCGATGTAGATCGACTCGCTGAGGTCTTCCAGGTCCTTGTGGCTGGCCAACCCCTGCTTGTGGGCGAACAGCTCGGCGACCATCTCCAGGGGCAGGCTGTTGCGCTGGCGCAGCTCGGCGGGCAGGTCGTCGACGCTGTGCATTTTCGGGTTGAGCACGGCCTCCAGTTTCTTCGCCTGGCGCAGGCTGAAGCTGAAGTAGATGCCGCGCTCCACGGCGATAAAGGCGGCAATCGCGGCGGCGCCGTACATGGTGTAGAAGGTGATGTCGTGCAGCAGATTCATGTCCATCGTCATTTCCTCTTGGGCCCGAAGGCCATCAGAACCCGGCTTCCAGGGAGACCATCGCGGTGCGTTCCTCACCGACGTTGTAATAGGCAGTGCTCGGTGCCAGGCCATTGGTGCGCTGGGTGTTGAACGACACGGTGCGGGTCGAGGCCAGGTATTCCTTGTCGAACACGTTGAGCATGGAGAAGCGCAGGGTCGCGGACTTCAGCACTTTCTTGTCCACCGGCAGGTGGATACCGGCGTTGAGATCCACCACGGTGCGGCCGGCGATCTTCTCGTCGTTGGTCAGGTCGCCGTAGAAGGCGCCGACGTATTTGCCGACGACGTTGCCGTAGTAGCGCGAGTCGTCGTAGCCCAGGCTCAGGTTGAACATGTTTTCCGGCACGTTGGCCAGTTGCTTGCCGGAGGTGGGCAGCAGCACGTTCTTGTTGCTCAGGTCGTCCATCTGCTCGGACTGGGTGTAGGTGTACGAGGCGTAGTAGTTGAAGTCGTGGGGCAACTTGCCGCTCCACTCCAGTTCCAGGCCGCGGTTCTTCACTTCGCCAACGTTGGCCACCACATAGTCGCCGTTGACGTCGGTGGTGGAGATCTGCCGGTCCTTGAAGCTGATGTAGAACAGGGTCGCGCTCAGGGCCATGTTGTCTTCGCTGTAGCGCCAGCCCAGTTCCTGGTTCCAGCTCAGCTCGGGTTTCAGGCTGATGGAATCGCCCTTGTTGTAGAGCACGTAGTTGGGCGGCGTGCGCATGTTGCGGGTGACGTTGTAGAAGGCCTGGTTGTTCGGGTCGATCTGGTACTTGGCGTTGAAGCTGGGCAGGAACTCGTGGTACTTGGCGTTGCGCTTTTCCGGCTTGTCGGTGAGGCTGCCGAGGTTGTTGCCGTCACGTTCCACGTACTGGTAGGCCAGGGCCCCGGTCAGGGTCAGGTCCGGGGTCGCCTGCCAGGTGTCCTGCACCCAGAGTTTCTGCGCCGGGGTCACGGTGTATTGGTGACGGCCCTGGACCGTGGCGCCGTTGCGGTCCACCAGTTGGTCGGAACCGTTGTAGTCACCCCAGACATTTTCCGGGGCGCCATTGCCCTTGATCCCGATGAAGGGCTGGGTCTGGCGCTGGCGGGCGCGCTCGTACCAGTAGCCGACGTCCAGGCTGTGCTCTTCGTTGAGGTCCCACTTGAGCTTGGTGGTCATCCCGGGGCGCCAGGTTTCGGTCCACGACGGCCGGTAGTAGGTGCCGGCAGGCAAGCCGCTCAGGTCGTAGTTGCCGGCCTTGTTCGAGCTGGCGGACAAGCTGGTGGCGGTCTGGCCGCTGAAGCTGCCGCCGTTGGACCACACGTAGTAGGGGTTCAAGGTCAGGCTCAGGTCGTCGCGCAGCTGGAAGCGCTGGGTCACCGAGGCGGTCAGGCTTTCAAAAGGGTTGCGATTGAGCTTGTAGGACTGGGACACGCTGCCGTTCTTGAACACGGTGCTTTCCGAGTAGTCCAGGCGCCGGCCCTGGTTCTGGAACTGGGCCTTGCTCAGGCTGTTGTAGTTGTAGTTTTCCTGCTGGTTGTACTTGACGATGGCGTTGGTGGAGTTGCCGTTGCCGTCTTCGAACAGGGTGTTCCACTCGACCTTGTCAGCCCGCAGGGTGCCCTTGCCGCGCCACTTGTCGCCCTCGGTGTGGGACGCCGAGACCCAAGTCTTGAAGCCGCCCAGGTCACCGGTGTTGAGACGGGCGAAGCTCTTGCGCACGTTGTTCGAGCCGATGGACTGCTTGGCGAACACGCCGAAGTCCTTGGTCGGGCGCACGGTCACCAGGCCGATGTTGCCGCCGCTGGAGCCGATGTGCGGGCCGTCGGCTTCGGACGAGCCCTGGGTGACGAAGACTTCGCTGAAGTTCTCCGGGTCGCCCATCAGGTTCGGGTAGATGCTGTAGTCCCCCGAGTCGTTGATCGGGAAACCATCGGCGGACAGACCCACCTGGTCGGAGTTCATCCCGCGCATGGTGAAGTTGGTGCCGCTCAGGCCCGTGGCGTCGGTGCTGGAAACGTTGATCCCCGGGGTGTATTTGAGCTTGTCCACGGCGTTGGCAGTGGGGGCCATCTGGTCCATGGCCTCCTTGGTCACGGTGGAACGTCCCTTGGCGCTTTCTTCCTTGATCATGTGGCCGTTGCCCAGGGTCTGTTTACCGGCAACGTTCACCGAACCGACGTCAACTGTATCTTCGGCCAAAACCAATGGCGCAAAACTGCCCAGGCCCGATGCCAGAAGCAGGGCATAAAGTTTATTGATCTTCACGGGTCAATCCCTTGCTTACAACTTTCGTTAATAGGTGATGGGTTTATTCCACGTTGTAACTAAAGGTCGCGGTAAAACGTTGCTTGTTCTTGCCGGAGAACGCGTCCGAGGGAAACGGTGAAACTTTCTCCACGCGGCGCAAACTGGTTTGCGCCGCGCGATTGAGCAACATGTTCGGCGCCTTGTTTTCGATGCCACTGTCGAGCACGTTGCCGGCCCGATCGACTTCCAGCCAGATCACCACATCGCCCTGGGGACGTTGCAGCGAGGCCTCGCGGCCGCTGGGGTACTGCTTGTGCTTTTCCAGTTCCTTGCGCAAAGCGGCGGTGTACAGGCTTTCCTTGATTGCACTGGCGGGCGCCGCAGGTGCGGGGGCCGGAGCCGGTGCAGGAGCCGCTGGCGCCACCACCGGTTGCGGCGCTGCAACCACCGCCGGCTGCGCCGCGGGGGCACTCCTGGCCACCTGAGCCGGAGCCGGCTTGGGTGGTTGCGGCTTGGCCAGCAACGGCTTGGGCGCTGGGGGCTTGGGCTTGACCACCGGCTTGGGCTTGGGCGGCTCGATCACCAGCGGCTCTTCCTCAGGCACCACCAGCGGTGGCTCGGGCTCGATCGGCAGCGGCTCGGGCTCAGGCGGTGGTGGCTCTGCCGCGGCCACCAGTTCCGCCGCATCCACCAGGGCAATTTCCACCGTGCTTTCGTCATACACCGGCTTGATCTGCAACTGTTGCAACTGACTGGCATAGATCAGCAGAAACAGCAGGCCGGCCGGCAGCAGGCACGCCAGCCACTTGCGAGTTCTATATAAACCGAACATGGCGTCAGGACTTGCGCGTAGCGATGGAGACGGAAGAGAAGCCATTGCCCTTGAGCAAGTCCATCACCGAAACCAGGCGTTTAACTTCCACGCCCTGATCGCTGTTGATAATGATCACCAACTTTTCGCTGCCGTTGTTCAGCACTTTAAGTTGTGCCAACAGCGCCCCTTCATCCAGGTCCTGGCCGTCGAGTTGCAGGCGCTCTTGCAGACCCAGGGTAATCACCGCCTTGTTTTGCGGCTTCAATTGTTGCGCGGTACTGGCCACCGGCAACTGCGTCTTGATTCCCACGGCGGGAATCACGTTGAGACTGATCAGTACGAAGAACACCAGGAGAAACATCATCACATCGATCATCGGAATGATTTCGATGTGGGCCTTCTTCTTTTTTGCGACATCCCAGCTGCGCATCGTCTTGCTCCCGCTTCAGCCTTCCCTCCCTTGTGAGAGCTGAATCACAACCCTCGCCGATCCTGACCATGTGCTCAGGAATCCGCAGATCATCCGCGCCTGATATAACGGTTTGGTGACAGAAAGGTGTGATATCGATGAATGTTCGGGAGCTCTGGGACGGGCCTTTCAGCGCAGGACTATGAACCTGCCGAGGACTTGGTGCTGTTCGAACCCTAAGGCCGCCTGCAGGGAATCGAGGACCGCCTGAGGGTCCTTGCTGGAGAAACTGCCACTGACCCGGCGCGCTGCCAGTTGGTCATTGAGCAGCAGGATGCGTCCGGGGAAATAGCGCCGCAGGTCCTGCACCACCTCGGCCAGGGGCGCGTGGTAATAGTTCAGCCAACCCTGGCGCCAGGCCAGTTGCGCTTCGCTGTCGACACCCTGCAACGGGGTCGCCTGGCCATGACCGTACGCCACCTGCTGGCCGGCACCGAGCACCTGCTGCGCCGCGCCTTTGGCGGCCGTGACCGCGACACGCCCAGACAGCACCGTGACCTGGGCACCGTCGGCTTGCAGACGCACTTCGAACTGGGTGCCCAGGACCCGCGCTTCGCCCTCCCCGGCCGCCACCACAAAGGGCGCGCCCGTGTGGCTGACGCTGAAGAAACCGGCGCCACGACGCAACTGCACATGACGTTCGCCGCGGCTGAAGTCCACGGCAATGGCGCTGTCGGCGTCCAGGGTGACCTGGCTCTGGTCGGCAAGCATCACCGTGCGTACCTGACCCGGCGCGGAAACGTAATCGGCGCCCAGGTCATCGAGCCAACGGCCCGGCTGCCAGCCGGCGCCCAGGGCGATCACCAGCAGCACGCTGGCGGCCATGGCCAACCCTGCCGACCAGCGCCGCCGGGCCCGAGCCCGGGCTCCGTCCATGGCGCGCAGCAGGCCCTGCAGGGCCAAGGCGTCTTCATCCGCCAGGGTCCGCGCCGGCTGTTCACTCAACTCCCACAGCACCTGGGCCTGGGCATAGGCTTCGACGTGGGCCGGATCGGCCTGCAGCCATTGGCTGAAGGTGGCCTGATCGCCGCTGCTGGGCTGGTCGTGGAGCAGGCTCAGCCAGGCCAGGGCGGCCTGTTCCTGGGCTGGCGTCGGGATGACTCTGGAGCGCTGATTCACGGTGCATTCCTTGGCGTGCGCGGGGGCGCAGGTTCCCGCAGGCTGGCCTTGCAGGCTTCGAGGGCGCGCATCATGTGTTTTTCCACGGCGCTTTGGGACAGCCCCATGACCTTGGCGATCTCGGCGTACTTGCGCCCGTGGATACGGTTGAGCAGGAAGATCTGCCGGGTTCGCTGCGGCAGGCTGCGCAGGGCGGCCTCCACGTGTCGCAAGTCATTGCCGGCTTCCAGGGCGGCCTGGGGCTCGCTGCCCTGGTTGTCCTGCTGTTCCGGTAACCAGCCTTCACTGACCCGCACCCGCGCGCCTTCGCTGCGCAAATGATCGATGGCAATATTGCCAGCGCAGCGCAGCAGGTAGGTGCTGAGCTCTTCGACCTGCACCAGGGGCCGGCGCCAGAAGCGCAGGAACAGGTCCTGCACCAGGTCCGCGGCGGTGGCCCGGCAGCCGACCCGGCGGCTGACCAAGGCTTCCATCTGCGAACGCTGGGACAGGAACACCTGCAGAAAATGCGCACGACTGCCCCGCAGATCGGGGTGATCCAGGTCGCCGGGGTCCGGTGGCAGGGCGCTCATCACGGTCCGCTCCCTCAGAACCGGGCCAGGGCCGCAAGGGGGCAGGCCAACAGACTGGCCCCCGCCATCGACAGCACCAGACGCGGGCGATAGGGCAGCAGCAACACCAGCAGCAAGGCACTGCACATCAGCACGGCGCACCACTGCACCAGCCCCAGGCTCCAGCCGGTGCCCTGCACTGCCGCCGCCAGCGACAGGCCCAGCAACAACCAGCCTCCCAGGCGCAGGCCCTGTTGGCGCCGAGTCGTGGGCTTGTGCCCCAGCACTTCGCCGTGATGCCGGTCCAGGGACAGGCACAGGCCGGTGAATCCGCTAAAACACAACAGCAGCGCCAGCAACATCAGTTCACCTCGGTGTCAGGGGGCAGAGGCCGCTGCCGGGCCGGTGCGTGCTGGCCGCGATGCAGCTTGCGCGCAGCCCAGGCCAGGAACAGGCCACCGCTCAGGCAGGCCAGGTCGAAGCCCGCCAGCATCCAGTCGCCACGCACCATGAAGCCGTCCATCAGGCTCGGGCTGGTCACCGCGTCCAGCAAGGGGATGCTGGAGAACAGCAAGGCGGCGAGGCTCAATTGCTCGACCCAGGCACGCCGCCCGGGCCGGACCACGGCATGCACCAGGCTCAGGCCCCACAGGATGAAGAAGCTGTTGACCTCCCACTCGGCGCGCTCGGCGAAGGCTGCCGGCAACAGCCGGTTGGCCCAGAAGAAGCCGGCCACCGCCAGCACCAGCCCGGACATGCTGGCAATGTTCAGCACTTCCACCAGGCGCAGCTCGAAGGGCATGACCCCGCGCTTGGCGTGCTTGAGCTGGCGCTTGCCCAGCCAGATCACCAGCCCGGTGCCGATCATCGCGGTGCTCGCCAGGCCGCAGATAAAGTACAGCCAGCGCAACACCGGACCGGCGAACAGGCCCATGTGCAAGCCATAGAAACTGCCGCCGATGGCCATGGGCAGGGACTGTTCGGGGCTGGCGTCCAACGGCTGGCCAGTGACCCCGTTGAACGACACGCTGCTGCCAA
This sequence comes from Pseudomonas protegens, assembly GCF_003363755.1. GTDB lineage: Bacteria > Pseudomonadota > Gammaproteobacteria > Pseudomonadales > Pseudomonadaceae > Aquipseudomonas > Aquipseudomonas danubii. The sequence continues at coordinate 4,630,896 of NZ_CP031396.1, read as the reverse complement.
GATCCCGGGCCACCCGGTCGGCGCTGTGGCGCATGACGTGCACCGACGCATTCACATCCCCCGGGTGGTTGACCACCAGGCGCTGCGCATGGCCCCCCGGCCACTGCTCCAGGGCGTGCTTGAGCAGCGGGTCCAGGGGCGTCAGCGCTGCCGGCTGCCCAGCCGCCGGGATGCTGTTGCTGGCCGGCCGCAAGTCCTTGAAGAACGCATTGCTGTCGCCCTTGTAGGCCACCAGGATGCTCGCCGGCATGACCATGGACATGAAGATCACCAGGCTGCTGTAGGTGATCATCAAGTGGAATGGCAGCACCAGCACGCCCACCGCGTTGTGCCCGTCGAGCCAGGTGCGCTGGCCCTTGCGGGGCCGGAAGGTGAAGAAGTCCTTGAAGATTTTCTTGTGGATGATGATGCCGCTGATCAGGGCCACGAACATCACCATGGCGGCCAGGGTCGACAACCAGCGGCCCCAGGGATAAGGCATTTGCAACTGGAAGTGGAAGCGGTAGAAGAACTCGCCGCCACGGGTATCGCGCACCTGCAGTTCGCTGCCGGTGCTGGGGTCCAGGAGTTTTTCCGTGAACTCACCGCGCTCGCCCGGGGCGCTCGGCGCCTGCCAGGCCACCGACAGCAGCGGCTGACGCGCATCGGGCAGGGTAATGAACCAGCGCTGCGCGCCCTGGCCGTGCTGTTCCAGGTAACGCTGGGCCAGATCCAGGCTGATATCGGCATGCACGGCCCGAACCGGGGCCTCCGGCTGCATCCAGTGGGTAATTTCTTCCTTGAAGTAGGACAGGGTTCCGGTGAAGAAAATCGCGAACAGCAACCAGCCGAACACCAGCCCGGCCCAGGTGTGCAGCCAGGCCATGGACTGACGCAAACCTTCCTTCATGGCAAGGCCACCCAATAGGCGCTACCGGCGACCAGCGCCAGCACCAGGCTTGGCAGCAACAGGCCGAACCAGGCCTGCCAGGCAGTGCGACAGGCGAAGCACCAGAGCACCGCCAAGAGATAGAACACAAAGGAGGCCATCATCCCGCTGAGCACGGCGTCGGCCCGGGGAATGGGCAGCAGCAGGGTCAGGCAGACGCTGGACAGCGCCGCCAGCAGGTAACCACCCAGGACCGCGGCACAGACCCGCGAGACCACTGCCAGACGATAGGAAGCGGGAACTCCGCCGGCCTTGCTTTTCATGTTTGAACCTTGCAGCGAGGGGATGCCCGGGGCACTGCGCAGGCCGTCGGGGAGAAACAGGCGAACAATACTAATGATAAATATTCTCATGTGCAAAAAAACACCGACAACGCGGCCCATTTCTGTCGGTACGGGCTGATTGCCGAATACCCTGTCGCAACACTACAATGCGAACAATTCTTGTTCTCTTATGCGCCTTGTGGGTGCAGGAGCGTCCGACTTGTCCCATTGCGCTACCGTCGAAGGCCTCTATCAAGCCCATCACAGCTGGCTGAACACTTGGTTGCGGCGCCGGCTCGGCTGCCCGCACAGTGCCGCCGACCTGGCCCAGGACACCTTTATTCGTGTGCTCAGCGCCCGGGAAACACCAACCCTGATCGAGCCCCGGGCGTTTCTCACCACCATCGCCAAACGGGTGCTGTTCAACCACTACCGGCGCCAGGATCTGGAGCGGGCCTATCAGGAAACCCTGGCGCAGATGCCGGAACAGGTGGCCCCTTCCGAGGAGGAACGGGCCATCATCCTGCAGACCCTGATGGAGCTGGACGCCTTGCTCGACGGCCTGCCACGCCCGGTCAAGCGGGCCTTTCTGCTCTGTCAGCTCGATGGCCTGACCTACGGTCAGATTGCCGAGCAATTGAACATCTCCATCGCCACAGTCAAACGTCATCTGAACAAAGCCGCCATGCGTTGTTATTTCGCCCTGTGAGCACCTCGATGAATCCACACCTCAATGGCCAGCCCGACTTCAGCAACGCCGTGGCCGAACAGGCCGTGCACTGGCTGATCGAAATGCAAGGCGGCCCCTTGAGCCCGCGCCAGCAGGCGGCCTGGCAGCAATGGCACGACGCCCATAGCGAACACCAGCGAGCCTGGGCGCATATCCAAAGGGTCAATCAGCGCTTGCGCGGCTTGTCCTCGCCCCTGGCCCACGCGGCCTTGAATGCACCGAAATCCGCCAGCCGGCGCCAGGCCCTGAAGCTGTTGCTGATCCTCGGTGCCGGCTCGGCCGCCGCCTGGGGCCTGCGGGAACACAACCCGCTGCCGCCGCTGTTGGCGGACTACCGCAGCGCCGTGGGCCAGCGGCGCACCTTGCAACTGAGCGATGGCAGCCAGTTGCAGCTCAACACCCGCAGCGCGGTGGATGTGCGCTTCGATGGACAACAACGACTGATCCGCCTGCTGGAGGGCGAGATCATGCTCAGCGCCAGCCAGGACGCCCGGCCGCTGGTGGTACAGACCGCCCAGGGGCAGGTCCGCCCCACTACCGCACGAATCAACCTGCGCCAGTTCAAGGAGCACAGTCAGCTGGCGGTGTTTTCCGGAACGGTCAGTGTGACGCCTGCGCACTACAGCGCACTGCCGCCTCAGGTAGCGGCCGGACAACAACTGAATTTCACCCACAGCAGCTGGCAGCCGCCCCGAGCGCTGGATGCCGGCAGCGGTGCCTGGAGCGAAGGCATGCTGGTGGCGGCCCATATGCGCCTGGCGGATTTCCTCGACGAGTTGGGGCGCTACCGTCGTGGCCAGTTGAACTGCGATGCCCAGGTGGCGGACCTGCTGATCTCAGGCAGTTATCCCCTGGATGACAGCGAGCGGATTCTCGACCTACTGGCCATCAGTCTGCCGGTCAGGGTGCGGCGTTTTACCCGCTATTGGGTCACGGTTGAGGCTCGGGCGTGATTGTCGGCAACCGCCATCCGTCGCTGGTTCTTTCGCTCAGAAAGATTTTTTCATGGCCGTTGAGCCGTTTTGCCCGGCTCGGGTGACAGAGAGGGAAAGCCACCTTGATTCCCCCTTCTCAGGATCGCCGTTCATGACCGAGCACCCCATCCGCCTCACACCCCTGGCCCGTACCCTGCGTCACCTGTTGCTAGGCGCCAGCCTGAGTCTTGCCAGCCTGCCCCAGGTCCTGGCCGCCACCACCGAGACCAAGCCTTACCACATTGCCCCGACCAGCCTGGAAAGCGCGCTGAACCAGTTCGGTCGTGCAGCCGGGGTACTGATCTCCTTCGGCTCAGAGGTCACCCGTGGCGTGCAAAGTCGTGGCCTGGAAGGTAACTACAGCCCGGAACAGGGCCTCAAAGCCCTGCTGCAAGGCACCGGCCTGCAAGCCCGGGCCGAGGGCCAGAATGCCTTCAGCCTGCAACCGGCCAACCCCGAGGCAACCCCGGCGTCGGTGCAGTTGGAGACCTCCAGCGTGGTTGGTGACTGGCTCGGCGATGCCCAGCAGAGCGATGTCTTCGAGCACCCTGGCGCGCGGGACGTGATTCGGCGGGAAGAGTTCGAGCGTCAAGGCGCGACCCAGGCCCGGGACGTACTCAATCGGATTCCCGGGGTCAATGCACCGGACAATAACGGCACCGGCAGCCACGACATGGCCCTGAACTTCGGCATTCGCGGCCTCAATCCGCGTTTGGCCTCGCGTTCCACGGTGCTGATGGACGGCATCCCGGTACCGTTCGCCCCCTACGGTCAGCCGCAACTGTCATTTGCCCCCATCAGCATGGGCAACATGGATGCCGTGGACGTGGTGCGTGGCGGCGGCGCCGTGCGCTACGGCCCGCAGAACGTCGGCGGCATCGTCAACTTCGTGACCCGGGCGATTCCCGATGCGCCAACGGTCAAGGGTAGTTTTCAGACCGAGACCAGCCCCTCCTCCAGCCATGACGGTTTCAAGACCAGCGCCAACCTGCTGGCCGGCGGCACGGCCGACAACGGCCTGGGTGGCGCCCTGCTGTATTCCGGCACCCGCGGCGGCGACTGGCGCGAACACAGCGACACGCAGATCGACGACCTGATTCTCAAGGGCAAGTACCAGCTCGACGAGGCCAACAGCTTCAATGCCATGGCCCAGTACTACGAGGGTGAAGCGGACATGCCCGGCGGCCTGAACGTGGCGGACTACAAGGCCGATCCGTATCAGTCCACTCGTCCCTATGACAAATTCTGGGGCCGGCGCACGATGTTCAATGTCGGCTATCACTATCAGGAAGATCGCCGGGAGTTCAGCGTCAACAGCTTCTTCACCAAGACCCTGCGCAGCGGCTACCTGGACCAGGGCAGCTTCCTCTCCCTGTCACCCCGCGAGTACTGGGTCCGTGGCCTGGAAACCCGCTTCGCCCAGGGCTTCGACCTGGGGGACAGCAGCCATGAAGTGGGCGTCGGCTACCGCTACATCAACGAAGCCGGGCATGAACTGCGCTATCGCACACCGCTGACCGCCAATCAGCAACTGCCCACCAGCAACAGTCGCAACGACCGGGACACTCGTGGCGGCACCGAGGCCCACGCATTCTTCGTCGACGACCGGATCGATATCGGCAAGTGGACCCTGACCCCGGGCATCCGCTACGAGATGATCGAGTCCCAGCAGAGCAACAACCTCACCCACGTCAAATACCAGGGCGACTACAACACCGCGCTGCCGGCGCTGAATGTGCTGTATCACCTCAACGAGAGCTGGAACCTCTACGCCAACACCGAAGGCTCCTTCGGCAGCGTGCAATACAGCCAGATGCCCAACCGGGTGGCCAGCGGCGAGGTCAAACCGGAAAAGGCCCGCACCTGGGAACTGGGCACCCGCTATGACGATGGCAACCTGCGGGCGGAGATCGGCGCCTTCCTGATCAACTTCGACAATCAGTACGACAGCAACCAGACCAATGACACGGTGATCGCCCGGGGCGAAACCCGGCACCAGGGTATCGAGAGCAGCATCAACTATGCCCTGGACGGCCTCGATCCGGCGCTGGCCGGTTTCAATGTCTACGCCACCTATGCCTACGTCGATGCCACGATTCGTGAGGACGGTCCGAACAAGGGCAACCGCGTGCCCTTCTCCTCCAAGCACAAGGGCACCCTGGGGGTGAGCTACACCGAAGGTCCATGGAAGCTCAACCTCGACAGCAGCTACCAGAGCAGCCAGTTCGCCGACAACGCCAACACCTCGCGTGAAAGTGCCGACGGCAGCAACGGCCGCATCCCCGGCTACATGCTGTTCGGCACCCGTGCCGGCTACGACTTCGGCCCGCAATTGTCGGATCTGAATGTGGCGGTGGGCGTGAAGAACATCTTCAACCACCAGTACTTCACCCGCTCCTTCGATGACAACAACAAGGGCAAGTACGTGGGTGAGCCACGCACGCTCTATGTACAAACGTCAGTGGCGTTCTGACTTTTCTCGCCACAAAACAAAACGGGCCTGCAATGCAGGCCCGTGGGTTGGGGGAGAAACTCAGCCGTCAGCTATTGAGCGCGGCCTGTTGGTTTTCCAGGAATTCTTCTTCGAGCAGGGCATCCGCCTCGGTGCCGTCGCTGCTGGGCACGGCCGCCGCACGTTTGCCGCGCAATTTACCGAACATGTGCTCCAGGGCACTTTCCAGCTTGATGGTCGCACCATCAATGGCCTGTTCCAGGGTGTCGGCCTTGTGGGTCACGGAAATCGGCTGGTGACCTTTCGGACGGGCTTCCAGCTGGCAGCGCATATCGTCCGGACCTGACTTGCCACCGTTCTCGTCCCGCAGGTGGACCACGACCCGGGTCAGGTCTTCTTCGTAGCGTTCGAGCGTGCTTTCAACGGTGCTGCGCACCCACTCCTCCAACCGAAGGCTGCTTTGAATATGGTTATCGCTATGGACTTGGATTTGCATAGTTCTTCCCTTATTTCAGCTTGCTCGCAAGAGGGTCAAGGCAGGACGTTTGGACCTGCATTTCGTGACCTCTTGATTACACAATTAGGCACGGCGGCGAACATTTCAACCCCTTAAAAAAGATAAATATTCATACGCAAATAAAGCCGGACAAACTGCAAAGGCGCTGTTAAGGTCGGGAGTTAGCTCGATTCGGCTTCCTCGCTCAACCCCTCACAATTGCCCCTCACCCAGAGGGTGCAAGCCGCGAAAGATCTCCGCTTCTTCCACCAGCCAGTCATGCACCGCACGCCCCCCCGGATGGCTCAGGGCGCCCGGTGCATAGAGCAGTACATAACGCTTGTGATTGGGCACCGCCAGGCCGAAAGGCACGATCAGGGTGCCGCGCTCCAGTTCGTCATTGAGCAGGGTGCGCCGGGCAATCGCCACGCCCATGCCGGCGATCGCCGCCTCGATGGTCAGGTGGTTGCGGTTGAAGGTGTGGCCACGACGCACATCCGCGCCTTCGAAGCCGATGGCATTGAGGTAGAACTCCCATTCAGCGTATTCAAAGCTGCCGCGCCAGGCGGTGATGTCGTGCAGCAGGGGGAAATGCGCCAGATCTGCCGGCCCGTGCAACGGCGGACGGCCCCGCAGCAGACTCGGCGCGCAGACCGGGAAGATCTGCTCATCCAGCAACGCAGTGGACTGCAAGCCGGGGTAGCTGCCGTCGTTCAGGTCGATGGCCAGGTCGAAGTCGCCTTCGTGCAAGGCCACGCTGCTGTCTTCGGCCACCAGCCGCAGCTGGATCTCCGGATAACGCTGCTGCAGCCGCGGCAGGCGCGGGGTCAGCCACTTGCCGAGAAACGAAGGGATCGAACGCAGACGCAGGGTGCCACTGATCATTCCCGCGTCCAGGCGCCGCAGTTCCGCATCGATGCTGCCGTAGGCCTCGCTCACCGTCAGCGCCAGCCGCTGGCCTTCGGCACTCAGTTCCACTCCCCGGGGCCGACGGTGAAACAGGCGCAGACCCAGGCGCTCTTCCAACTGGCGGATCTGCTGGCTGACCGCACCGGGGGTGATGTGCAGTTCTTCGGCACAGCGGGTAAAGGACAGGTGCCGCGCGGCACAGGAAAACACATGCAGCCAGACATAGGTCTGGGCATGAAACTGACGGCTCATCGTTTAGTCCTGCTAAAGGATCTCTTAGGAAGTTTCGTTGGTCAGTTCCGACCGACCCGGGCAGTATCGCCGACATTGCGCTTGGCCTACAAAAAATGGCAGCGATCCACCTTCCATTGCTTGTAAGGCTTTAGCATGGCTATCAGTGTTTTCGATCTTTTCAAAGTCGGTATCGGTCCCTCCAGTTCCCACACCGTGGGCCCGATGCGCGCCGCCGCCACCTTTGCCCAGGCACTGTTCGACCTGGGCCTGGAGGATCAGGTACAGCGGGTGCAGATCCGCCTTTACGGCTCGCTGTCGGCCACCGGTGTCGGCCATGCCACCGACCGCGCCAGCGTCATGGGGCTGATGGGCGAATGGCCCGACAGCATCGACCCGGGCAGCATCGGCCCACGCATCCAGCAACTGCGCGACAGCGGCCAATTGCTGCTGGGGGGGCGCACGAACATCGCCTTCGACTGGCAACAGGACCTGCTCCTGCTGGACCAAAGCCTGCCCTACCACCCCAACGCCATGTCCCTGACCGCCTCAGGCGAGCAAGGCAAGCTGCTGGAACAGACCTACTACTCGGTAGGTGGTGGCTTCATCATCGAGGCCGCCCAGGTCGAGGCCGGAACTGAAGCCGGCGCCAGCGTCGAATTGCCTTACGACTTCAACAGCGCTGCTGAACTGCTGGCGCTGTGCAAGACCCACAAGCTGCGGGTCGGCGAGCTGATGCTGGCCAACGAAAGGGCTTGGCGCAGCGACGCCGAAATCCGTAGCGGCCTGCTGCATATCTGGTCGGTGATGCGCGAATGCGTCGAACAGGGCCTGCGCCACGAAGGCATCCTGCCTGGCGGCCTCGATGTCCCCCGGCGCGCCGCCAAGCTGCACCGCAGCCTGCTGGAAATCGGCAAGCCGAATGTCATCACCTCGACCCTCTCGGCCATGGAGTGGGTCAACCTCTACGCCCTGGCGGTAAACGAGGAAAACGCCGCCGGCGGGCGCATGGTCACCGCTCCTACCAACGGTGCGGCGGGGATCATCCCGGCGGTGCTGCACTACTACATGAAGTTCAATCCCCAGGCCTCTGACGACGACGTCGTGAACTTTTTCCTCGGCGCCGCGGCCGTGGGCATCCTGTGCAAGAAGAACGCCTCCATCTCCGGCGCCGAAGTCGGCTGCCAGGGCGAAGTGGGCTCGGCCTGCGCCATGGCCGCAGCGGGTTTGGCGGAAGTCCTCGGCGCCACCCCCGAGCAACTGGAGAACGCCGCCGAGATCGGCCTGGAACACAACCTCGGCCTGACCTGCGACCCGGTGGGCGGGCTGGTGCAAGTGCCGTGCATCGAGCGCAACGCGATTGCCGCGGTGAAAGCGATCAACGCCACCCAGATGGCCCTGCGCGGCGACGGCAAACACTTCATTTCCCTGGACCGGGTGATCCGCACCATGCGCGATACCGGCGCCGACATGCATGACAAATACAAAGAAACTTCACGGGGCGGCCTGGCAGTGAGCTGGGTGGAATGCTGAGGAGCCTTCCCTGACCGTCCGTAACACGTGAGCCCGAGCAAAAATAATAACGAGGCGATACCGATGACCGATGTACCCACACCTGCTGCCGAAAATCCCGCAGTAGCCACACCCCGCGACACGGCGACAGCCCGGCAAGGCTGGAGCAAGCACGACACCACCTGGATGCTCGGTCTGTATGGCACCGCCATCGGCGCCGGCACCCTGTTCCTGCCGATCAACGCCGGGGTCGGTGGCTTCTGGCCATTGATCGTGCTGTCGCTGCTGGCCTTCCCCATGACCTTCTTTGCTCACCGCGGCCTGACCCGTTTCGTCCTCTCCGGGCGCTCCGGGGACATCACCGAGGTGGTGGAAGAACACTTCGGGGTCGGTGCCGGCAAGCTGATCACCCTGCTCTACTTCTTCGCCATCTTCCCGATCCTGCTGGTATACAGCGTGGCCCTGACCAACACCCTGGGCAACTTCATGGAGCACCAGCTGCACATGACCCCACCGCCTCGGGCGCTGCTGTCGCTGCTGCTGATCCTCGGCTTGATGGCCATCGTGCGGTGTGGCCAGGACGTGATCGTGCGGGCCATGAGCCTGCTGGTCTATCCGTTCGTCGCCGCCTTGCTGCTACTGGCCCTGAGCCTGATTCCCAACTGGAACGGCGCGTTCTTCGCCTCGGCCAGCGAGGGCATGCCCCTGCCGCTGTTCTTCAAGACCCTGTGGCTGGCGATTCCGGTGATGGTGTTCTCCTTCAACCATTCGCCGATCATCTCGGCCTTCGCCCTGGATCAGAAACGCCATTACGGCGCCCAGGCCGAACGCAAGAGCAGCGGCATCCTGGCCACGGCCCACGCCATGATGGTGCTGACGGTGATGTTCTTCTGCTTCAGCTGCGTGCTGGCCCTGTCGCCGGCGGACCTGGTGGCGGCCAAGGAACAGAACATCTCGATCCTGTCGTACCTGGCCAACCACTTCCAGACCCCGGTCATCGCCTACGCCGCACCGCTGATCGCCCTGGTGGCCATTACCAAGTCGTTCCTGGGCCACTACATCGGCGCCAGCGAAGGCTTTCAGGGGCTGATCGTAAAAAACCTGCGGGGGCGCTCGCTGTCGTCCACCCGCCTGGAAAAGATCACCGCGCTGTTCATGATCCTCACTTGCTGGGCCGTGGCCACCTTCAACCCGAGCATCCTGCACATTATCGAGACCATGGGCGGACCGGTGATCGCCTGCCTGCTGTTTTTGATGCCGATGTACGCGATACAGCGGGTGCCTTCGCTGCGCCAGTATTCGGGCCAGCTGTCGAACCTGTTCGTGGTGCTGATCGGCCTGATCGCACTGTCTGCGATCATTTACTCGGTCGTGCCCTGAAACGGGCAGGAATAAAAAAAGCGGACCTTGTGGTCCGCTTTTTTGTCCCCGCAATCATTGCCCGGCGAGGTTCCCGGCATGCCCCTTGCTTTGTTCATCCTTGAGCAACACGGACGTAGGCAAACCTCGGCACACGACCGGCCAGCGGTCTGGAATCGCGAACTAATTCCGCGCCCTGCCAGTCAATGACTGCACGATCCAATCAGGCGGTGACGCATCATGGACAACCCATTTCAACTGATTACCGACACCTTCACCCCGGATTATCAGGTCAACCTGAGCATCCAGGGCCTGGACGGCAGCATCATGCTGACCTTGTCCCAGGCCGGCCGGGTGGTGGCCAAGCGCATGATCAGCGCAGCCCAGCGCAATGACCCGCAGCGCATCAAGCGCCTGGTGCAAAGCATTCAATTCGGCATCGCCATCGAGCAAGGCCACAGCGCCGTGGCCATCCTCGAAGCCATGACCAACGGCGACAGCCTCGCACTGCTGCCGTCCGCTGGCCATAGGCCCGCGCCCCAGGCCTTGCGTTTCTAGAGCTCGCCCTTCTCCACTTCCGGGTGCTCGCCGGAGCCCGCGCCGATCTTGCGTTGCGGATGCTCGATCTTCACCGAGGGAAACTGCGACGAGGCGTAGCGCACCACCAGAATGGCGAAGGCCAGCAGCAGGATGCCGCCACACAGGTAGATGATCCCCAGGTCTGGCGGGCTGTGGTGCGAGACGTTGGAAATCAGTAGCCGGGTCAGCGCGGTGATCGCCACGTAGATCAGGAAACGCACTGGCATATGGTTGGTCTTGAAGTAGATACCGACCATCGCCCCCAATTCCAGGTAGATGAACAACAGCAGGATGTCATCGATCTTGATGTGGCCTGCCTCGAGCATCTGCAGGAATTCCATCACCGCCGCCCAGGCAGTCACCGCGCCAATGGCGAACAGCGCCAGGTAATGGAACGACTCGACAAACAGGTTGCCCAGGGACTCGGCCAGTTGATGGACGTTCTGCCGCAGGTTCTCGGCCCAATTGATTTTCACGATGGTTCTTCCTTAGGTCGGTTCGACCGGATGATGCGGATTGGACGTGACGGTTGTTCTGCATGCAGAAAAAAGGCCAGGAGCCGTCAATGAGATGGTGGCCGCCCGCAACGAGGCACGGCCCCATCACAATCGACCCGGGAAAAAAATTCCGTCTACATTAAAAAGCCACTATCCAAGGGAAAAGGATTCGCCTATTCTCTCGACCTGTATATAGATACAGTATTTATACAGACCCATTATCGTGAAGGCATGTGAGGTGGTGAATGGCCGTCGAAGTGGTATACCGCAGCAGCCGAGATCTGGAGCGCTTGTTCATGGATAAAGCCGAAGCTGACCGTCATGACAAAATGCTCGAACTGGCTGAAGTGCTGGCGCAAGTGTTGCAAAAAGCCGTGCCGTCGCTGAGCGAGCAACAGGTGGAAGAAGCCGGGATCTACATGGCGAAGAACCGCGATGTATTCGCCAGGGCCTTCAAGAGCCAGCCGGATGCGTTGTCCGAATTGCTCAGCGCCCCCGCTCCCGCGCTGGAGGTGGTTGAAGCGCAGCAACCTGCTGAAGTCGAGGCGCCGACCAAACCGGCGAAAGCGGCCAAGGCAGCGAAATAGGCTTTACGCGAATTGAATAAGCTCTGTGTCCATGGCACAGGGCTTTTTTCATGCTTGCCGATCAAGGAGTGCCCTTGATGCAGCCGCCGGTCAAACGACTGCCGCGCCTTTCGGCTCGGGCAAATCGATCAGGTTGCGACGCAATATCGCAGTGATCTTGCCCATGAAAATCACGGGCAAATCGGTCGCGCCTCCATACAGGTCGACCATTCCAACTTCAACCGCGCTGTCGACGAGACTGGAGAACGCCTCGATATCTTCAGGCGCTATCAAAGCAACAAGGCTTTGTGGCAAATCATCCCCTCGACCATTCAATGCCAGTTGCGCTCCGGCCCTGTCCCAGGCCAGCAAACGATCTTTTTCCGGGTAGTCCTCAAGGTGCTTTAACAAGTCATCTACAGCAGGATGAGCAATACCTTTGCTCAGGCAGTAAGCCTCCAGGCACGCCGCAGCGTACAACTGCAGGTCCCTGACAGAACACCCGATCAATGGTTGGTCGGTATGGGCCTGGGTCATGGCGCAACCTCCCACACCCTGCAGCCTGGGGAGCAGTATCCGGACGCTATATCCATGGCTTCCAGGATTCTGTCTTCAAGTTCTGCAGATGCGTCATGCCTGAGCGACGCCAGATAGTTGTACACCGCCTGCGCGCCAACGCCCCAATCCCGGCACCGCTCAAGAAGCTGGCGTATCGATTGAATATCCGCACCTTTGCGCAACAGCGAGGACAACTGCTCATCCAGGCCACTATCCAGCACTTGAGGCATCGTCGAATTCACTCCTTGTCGTTGGCCTGCGAGGGATCAGGCTCAGCCCGGCAACCTTTCCCGGGCCCTGATACTACAGAGGGCAAGCCAAAGGGATAAGACACAGCTACCTAGCGGTACAGCACCCGCTCCGCCAGTTCGTCCGCGACCCGCGCCGGGGAGCGTTTTTCCGCCTGGGCGTGGGCGAAGATCTCCGTCAGCCGCAGGCTGATCTTCGACAGGTGCGCGGTGATCACCGGAAGCTGCTCATTGCGATGCTTGAGGGACACATAGATCAGGCCACCCGAATTGATCACGTAGTCCGGCGCATAGAGAATCCCGCGCCGCTCCAGTTGATCGGCCACTTGCAGGTTGGTCAGTTGATTGTTGGCCGAACCGGCCACCGCCGCGCAGCGCAACTGGGCCACGCTGAGGCTGTTGAGCACGGCGCCAAGGCCGCAAGGGGCGAGAATGTCGCAAGGGGTGCTGAGCAACGAATCGTTGGCGACGGGATGCGCCCCGAGTTGCTCCATGGCCAACTGCACCTTGCCGGCATCAATGTCGCTGACCAGCAGCTCGGCACCGGCGGCGTGCAGTTGCTCGGCCAGGGCAAAGCCGACGTTGCCCAGGCCCTGGATCGCCACCCGCAGGCCTTCCAGGTTGTCGCTGCCCAGGCGGGCCATGGCGGTGCTGCGAATCCCGGCGAATACGCCCATGGCGGTGTGGGGCGACGGGTCTCCGGCGGCGCTGGTGCTGGTGACGTAGCGGGTCTGCTGAGCGATGCAGTCCATGTCGGCCACCGAGGTGCCGCTGTCGATGGCGGTGATGTAGCGCCCGTCCAGTTGCTCGATGCAACGGCCAAAGGCCTCGAACAGCGCCGCGCGGTTTTCCACATGGGCCGCACGGATGATCACCGCGGTACCGCCGCCTTGAGGCAAACCGGCCAGGGCCGCCTTGTAGCTCATGCCCTGGGCCAGTCGCGCAGCGTCTTCCACGGCACTGGTGGTGTCGGGATAGGCCAGATAACGGCAACCGCCCAGGGCGGGCCCCAGGCGGTTGTTGTGGATGGCGATCACTGCCTTCAACCCGGTGCTGGGGTCGACGCTGAGGTGCAGCGATTCAAGGCGAGTGCTGTGCATGAGAGCGAACATCGACGGGCTCCCGAATCACTTCTTGTAGTCGCCAGTATAGGCTTGCGCCTGGAATTTGCTGCGCCAGGCTGGAATAAGCCGCAGGCTTTTGCAGGCATTGGGAAATAACCTGCTACCACCTGTGTCAGCACTGGACGAACTTGCGCCACGAGGCTAAAACGAGGCATCCGTCGGAGGTTGAGATGAACCCGCGCCAAGCCTTTTTCGCCTGCCTGCACCGCTCGCCACCAGCCCTGCTGGAAGCGGCCCTGTGGATTGCCGCCGAGCATGCACCAAAACTTGTGCCCGAGCGTCACTTGGAAGCCTTCAAGGAGATCCAGCTGCAGATCGGCAGCAGCCTGCCTCATCTACCGCCGAACGAACTGGGCCAGCCACTGTTGCGGCGCATGAACGACCTGGGCTTCCAGCAGGACGAGCACCTGCCTCTGCGCCCCCAGGCGGCGCTGATGGACAAGGTCCTGGAATCGCGCCGCGGGCAACCCCTGGCCCTGGCCCTGATTGCCCTGGAGCTGGCACAACGGTTGCAGATTCCCCTGGTGGGGGTGAACTTCCCCGGGCACTTTCTGCTGCGGGTGCCCGGCGCCGACCATCTGCTCGATCCCTGCGGCGGACGCCGACTGTACCCCGCCGACTGCCGGGAACTGCTGCAACGCCAGTACGGCGCCCATATCAAGCTCAGTGCCGAACACCTGGCCAATGCCGAGCCGCTGCAGATGTTCCAGCGCCTGTCGCGCAATCTGCGCCAGTTGCACCTGTCCTACGACGACAACCTGGCGGCCCTGATCAATGCCGAGCGCGTGCTGGAACTGGGCAACGGCAGCGCCGCCGACTACCTGGCCCGGGCCAGCCTCTATCAACGCCTGGAGTGCCCGAATGCCGAGCGCTTCGACCTGGAACACGCCTTGCTGCTCAGCGACGACCCGATCCAGCGCCTGCGCCTGACCGAGCGCCTGGGGCATCTGCCGCCCAACAACATCGTCCATTGAGAGCTGGGCACTGCCTGCGTGCGACAATCACCCGCGCGCCACCTCCGCTCACCGCTTGCATCAAGGATGAACAGCATGAACAGTGCCGAACGCTTTCTTCAGGACTTTCACCAGCGTCGCCCCGGCACCACGCCACCGGCCTTTTCCGGGTTGAGCCTGCCGGGACGCGGTTCCTCCTACAACATGCTGGCCGCCACACTGGCCGCCGCTCGGCCCGGCGCGCAACTACTGGACCTGGGCTGCGGCGACGGTTTCCTGCTGGATCTGCTCGCCAGGCAGTATCCCGCGGCGCGATTGGTCGGTGTGGATATGAGCACCACCGAACTGCAGGCTGCACGCGCCCGTCTCGGGGAGCGCAGTATGTTGCTCAATGAGCGTGCCCAGTCCCTGTCCCTGGCCACCGATAGCGTCGACGCTGTGGTCTCGCACCTGGCGCTGATGCTCATGAGCGATATCGAACAGGTACTGGCCGAAGTGCATCGAGTCCTGGCCCGGGGTGGACAACTGTCGGCCATCGTCGGCCGCAGCTTTCTCCTGGGCGAACCGGGCCAGCGCTACTTGCAGGCCTTTCGTGCCGCCGCCCAACGCGACCGGCTAGCGCCCCTGCCTCTGGTGGACCCACGTACCCAGTCCCCGAGTGGCTGGCAAGAACTGTTGGCGCGCCATTACCGTGACGTGCAATTCGAAGAGCTGGACCTTGAATGGACCCCCACCTTCGAGGAGTTCTGGAACTCCCTGGGGGAAACCTACGACCTTGACCGTCTGACGCCCGCCACCTGCACACTGATGAAGGACGAACTGCACGGGGCCATGCAACCCTTGCTGCGGACGGACGGCACGCTGCTGACCGGCTGGGGGCTGCTGCTGATCCAGGCCAGGGCCGCATGACAGCCCCACCCGAGCTCAGGCAGGATGCTCGGCTCACTCCACGGAACGGGCGCAGCATGCTGATCAGAAAAGCTCATGGCGGCGACGCGCAACGGGTCTTCGACATTCGTAACCAAGCCATCAACCACCAGTGCCGCGGCCACTACCCCGACGCCGACTTGCAGGTATGGACCGCCGGCAGCCTGGCGGACTACTTCATCGAAGTGGTGGAAAACACCGGCTACGTGGCCGTCATCGACGACCAGGTAACCGCCAGCGGCCTGCTCGACCTGGAGACCGGACAGGTCGACGCGGTGTTCGTCGACCCGCCCTACATGGGCCAGGGGATTGGCCGGCAGATGATGGCCTACCTTGAGGAACGGGCACTGCAAGCCGGGCTGCCGCACCTGATCCTGGACTCGACCTTGAACGCCGCCCACTTCTATCGTCAGTGCGGTTTCGTCGGCGAGCGGATCGCCCAGTACCAGTCGCCCCGGGGCCTGACTCTGGCCTGCGTGCCGATGATCAAGCACCTGGCACGCTGAACCGACAGCACATCAGGACTTGAGCGGTGCCTGCAGCTCGGGTGCCACTCCCGCCCCCCCTGCGGGAGCCTCGGACGGCGAGCGCACCTGGATGATCAGCAAGGCCGCCAGTACCGCCGGAATCGCGCAGAAGAAGAAAATCTGCTGCACCGGGATATGCATCGCCAACAGCAGGCTGCCGAACAAGGGCCCGAGGATCGAACCGAAGCGCCCCACCCCCAGCGCCCAGCCAGTGCCGGTGGCGCGCACCTGAGCCGGATAGAAATTGCTGGCGAAGGCGTTGAGGGTCAGCTGGCCGCCGATAATGCAAAAACCGGCGGCGAACACGAACACCACCAGATAACGCGGGTTGTCGTGATTCAGGCCGAGCAACACCGTGCACAGGGCCGCGGCGCCGAGCACGGCCGCCAGCAAGCGCACCTTGCGCTTGAGGCGGTCGGCGAACCAGGCCATGCAGATCGCCCCCAGGGTGCCGGCGAAGAGGAACATCGAGGTCACCAGATTGGCCTGTTTCAGGGCCAGGCCACTTTCCAGCAGCAAGGTCGGCAACCAACTGATCATGAAGTACAGGAGGATCAGGCTGACAAAAAACGTCGACCAGATCAGCAGCGTTGGCCGCGCATAGCCCTGGCGGAACAGCTCCAGCACCGTGAGCTTGCTGCCTGCCGGTGCTTCAGTGGCGTCGCTGACAACCGGCGGTGGCTGCCAGTCCGGGAGCATCTGCGCAGTGACCTTGCGCAAGCGCGCATAAGGTGGCGCATCGCGCAGCAAGCGCGGCAGGGATTCGGGCAGGCGCCAGACCAGGAACGGAAACAGCAACAACGGCGTGATCCCACCGGCCAGGAACACCGCCTCCCAACCGAAGCGGTCGATGAAACCGGCAGCGACAAAACCACCGGCAGCGCCACCGAATGAGAAACCGCAGGCGGCCAACGTCACCATCAAGGTGCGCAAGCGTGGCGGCGAATACTCGGACATCAGGGCCATGGCGCTGGGCATGGCGCCGCCCATGCCAATCCCGCAGATAAAGCGCGCGGCCATCAGGCTGTCGAGGGAATTGGCGAACACCATCAGCACCGTCAGGCTGGCGTAGATCAGCACGCAACCGAGCAGAATCCGTCGCACCCCGAACCGGTCTGCCAGAGGTGTCACTGCCAGAGAGCCGAGAGTCAAACCCAGCAGGTTGGCGCTGAACACCGGGCCGAAGGCGGACTTTTCCAGGCCCCAGTCCTGGGCCAGGGCCGGCACCACATAACCCAGGACCTGGGCATCGTAGCCGTCAGTGACCAGCAGCAAGGCGAGAAGCAACAGGAGCAACCACTGATAGCGGGACACCGGGCGGGCGTCGAGCGCAGCACGAAAGCTGGCAATCTGATTTTGCATCGCAAGGTACCTGTTCGTTTTTTATGGTTATGAGCAGCAGTGTTGCGCAGGTCACAGGCGGTGACCGCTCAAGCCCCGTTGCGGGGCCCGGTTGATACGGATGCCACGCTGCCCCGCACGCCGGGGCAGCGTGCAGGCTCAGGCCGGGGTGTCCGGCTGGTTGGCCGGGTGCGCAGCCTGGAACGCCGGGTGCGCCGCAGCCAGGGCTGCGACTCGGAGAATCCGTGGATACTCATCCAGAGACACCTTGAAGCGCTCGGCGGCATACAGCTGGGGAATCAGGAACACATCGGCCAGCCCTGGCTCATCGCCGAAACAGAAGCCGTGGTCACCGATCAGTTGTTCCAGGGCGGCCAGGCCCTGGCTGATCCAGTGGTCGATCCACACCAGCAACTGTTCTTCCTCATGCCCCCACTCGCGCAGCAGGTTGAGGGTGCTGGAGTTATGCAGCGGATGGACGTCGCAGCCGATGATCGCCGCCACCGCCCGTTCCCGGGCACGGCTGGCCAGGTCCTCGGACAGCAGCGGCACCTGTGGATAACGTTCCTCCAGGTACTCGATGATCGCCAGGGACTGGATCAGCAGGTCGCCGTCATCGGTGCGCAGGGCCGGTACCCGTCCCTGGGGGTTGATCTCCAGGTACTCCGGCTGGCGGTTGGCGCCGCCCTTGGGCACCAGCAGGTTGACCGGGATGGCCTGGAACTCCAGGCCCTTGAGAGCCAGGGCAATCCGCACCCGATAGGAGGCGGTGGAACGGTAGTAGGTATAGAGCTGCATGAGGCTCTCCCTTAACGCGCCGGTTGGACCGTGCCCCGGCATTCGCCGAAGCCGATGGAGGCGAAACCTTCGCGGCGGCAACGCCCGCGCAGGATGATTTCATCGCCGTCTTCGAGGAACTTGCGCACCTCGCCGGAAGCCAGCTCGATGGGCTTCTTGCCGCCTTCGGTGATCTCCAGCAGGCTGCCGAACTGGCCGCTCTGCGGACCGGACAAGGTGCCCGAACCAAACAGGTCACCCGCCTGCAACTGGCAACCGTTGACGCTGTGGTGCGCCACCATCTGCGCCACGGTCCAGTACATGTACTGGGTGTTGCTCAGGGTCAGGCGGTGGGCCGGCAAGCCCTGCTCGCGCATGGCCTGGGTGATCAGCAGCACTTCCAGCTCGATGTCGAAGCCGCCAGCGGCCTGATCGCGCTTGTCCAGCAGATAAGGCAAGGGTTGCGGGTCGCCTTCAGGACGCTGGGGCTGGGCCTGGCGGAACGGCTCCAGGGCTTCGGCGGTCACCACCCAGGGCGAAATGCTGGTGATGAAGCTCTTCGACAGGAACGGCCCCAGCGGCTGGTATTCCCAGGCCTGGATGTCCCGCGCCGACCAGTCGTTGAGCAGACAGAAACCGGCAATGTGCTCGGCGGCGTCGCCAATCGCGATGGGCTCGCCCATCTCGTTGCCCTGGCCAATCCAGATGCCCAGTTCCAGTTCATAGTCCAGGCGTGCGCAGGGGCCGAAGGTCGGCTCGCTCTGCCCGGCCGGCAGGGTCTGGCCCTTGGGCCGGCGCACATCGGCACCGGAGACGCGGATGGTCGAGGCGCGACCGTGGTAGCCGATGGGCACGTACTTGTAGTTGGGCAACAGGGGGTTGTCGGGACGAAACAGCTTGCCGACGTTCTGCGCGTGCTCGATGCCGACATAGAAGTCGGTGTAGTCATTGATCTTGGCCGGCAGGTGCATCTGGCAGTCCGCCGCCAGGGGCAGCAGCTTCGCGCCCAGGGCTTGGATCTTGTCGCGCAGGCTGCTGCCCTCGCCCAGCAGTTCCAGCAGGCGCTCACGCAGGGCGACGCGGGCCGGACGGCCAAGCTGGAAGAAAGCGTTCAACTGACCACCACGGGCGGCTTGCACCGCGGCCTTGGCCTGGCCTTCGAACAGGCCGGCGTCCAGCGCCGCTTCCAGGTCGAAAATCTGTTCGCCAATGGCAACGCCACTGCGGGGCGCCGAACCCTGGGTGCTGAAGACCCCCAGGGGCAGGTTCTGCAACGGGAAGTCGGGGTGACCGTTGGCGGACTCGACCCAGCTACGGGTGATGGTGGGCAAGGTCATGGGTTATCTCCGATTCGGGTTGAAGGTGACGGGCAGCGAGGCCCAGCAAGCATCGTAGTCGTTCTGCAGCTCCGGGCATTCCAGGGCGAACTGGCTCGGGCGCAGCACCTGGCTGGTTTCGAACATGAAGGCCATGGTGTTATCGATCTTGGCCGGCTGCAGCTCGACGTTGATCGCCTTGGTGCAGGTTTCGCCGTCCGGGCCGTGGGCGCTCATGCAGCTGTGCAGCGACGCCCCGCCGGGCAGGAAGCCTTCGGCCTTGGCATCGTAGGCGCCCTGGATCAGGCCCATGAACTCGTTCATCAGGTTGCGGTGGAACCACGGTGGACGGAAGGTGTTCTCGGCCACCATCCAGCGTGGCGGGAAGATCACGAAATCCAGGTTGGCCAGGCCCGGCACGCTGGTGGGCGAGGTCAAGACGGTGAAGATCGACGGGTCCGGGTGGTCGAAGCTGACCGTGCCGATGGTGTTGAAACGGCGCAGGTCGTATTTGTACGGCACGTTGTTGCCGTGCCAGGCGACGACGTTCAGCGGCGAGTGGTCGAGCTCGCAGCCCCAGAGTTCGCCGAGGTATTTCTGGATGAGCGTGGTGGGCTGGCGCAGGTCTTCGTAATGGGCCACCGGCGCCAGGAAGTCGCGAGGGTTGGCCAGGCCGTTGCTGCCAATGGGCCCGAGGTCCGGCAGGCGCAATGGCGCACCGTGGTTCTCGGCGACATAGCCACGGGCTTGCGGGTCCAGCAGCTCGACGCGGAATTTCAGGCCGCGAGGCAGCACGGCGATTTCCAGCGGCTCCAGCTGCAGCACACCCAACTCGGTGACGATGCGCAGGCGGCCCAGTTCTGGCACCAGCAGCAACTCGCCATCGGCGTTGAAGAACACCCGCTCCATCGAGCGGTTGGCGCGGTAGTGATAGACGCTGATACCGGCCGGATGCTGCGCTGCCGAGTTGGCCACCATGGCCACCAGGCCGTCGATGAAGTCGGTGGGCTCGCCTGGAATCTGCAAGGGGCTCCAGCGCAGGCGGTTGGGGGTGACTTCACCCAACGGGCCGCCTGCCAGTTGCCGCGCCAGCTTGGCAAAAGCCGGGTGCTTGGCCGAAGGCTGGATGCGGTACATCCAGGTGCGCCGGGCTTCGCTGCGGGTCATGGTGAAGGCGGTGCCGGAAAACAATTCGGCGTACAGGCCGTAAGGGGCTTTTTGCGGGGAGTTCTGGCCGACGGGCAGTGCGCCCGGCAGGGCTTCGCTGGCGAATTCATTGCCGAAGCCCGATTGGTAGCTGAGGGCCGACGCCGAAGAATCGAGGTTCATGGAGCCTCCTGGAAGTTGGAATAGGCAGGGGCCCACCACTCCTTCACAAGAGTTATCGGCACGCCTGGGTTATTTTTATCGTAATCCAATTACGCATAACGTAATTTGATTGCCTATGAGCGTCAAGCTATAAAGACCGCCACTTGTCACGGGACCCCGACACCTCCATGGAAAAGCCGCGCAGCACCAGCGACAGCACCGGTAAACAGAAAGTCCGCTCGGCCGAAGTCGGCACCGACATCCTCAAGGCCCTGGCCGAACTGTCACCGGCCACTTCTCTTTCGCGCCTGGCCGAACATGTGCAGATGCCGGCGAGCAAGGTGCACCGTTACCTGCAGGCGTTGATCGCCAGCGGTTTTGCCGAGCAGAACACCGCCACCAATCATTACGGCCTGGGCCGTGAAGCCTTGCGGGTGGGGCTGGCGGCCCTGGGCAGCATGGATGTGTTGAAAGTGGGCGCCCTGCCCCTGGCGGAACTGCGGGACGAATTGAACGAAACCTGCTTCCTTGCGGTGTGGGGCAATCAGGGCGCGACCGTGGTGCACATCGAGCCGGCGGTGCGAGCGGTGACCGTGGTCACTCAATTGGGCTCGGTGCTGCCCCTGCTCAGCTCATCCACCGGGCTGGTGTTCAACGCCTACCTGCCACAACGGGAAACCCTCGATCTGCGCCAGCAGGAACTGTCCACAGGTGCCCCCCATGCCCTGGCCGACCCGCAGGTCCACGACGCACTGGCCGAGCAGATCCGCCAGCGCGGCTTGCACCATGTCCACGGTTTACTGATGCCTGGGGTCGATGCCCTGTCGGCGCCGGTATTCGATGCCACCGGCAAGATCGCCGCGGTGCTGACCGTGGTAGGGCCGACGTCGCTGTTCCACGCCGATGAACATGGACCCGCGGCCCAACGCCTGCTGGCGGCCAGCTCTGCGGTGAGCTGGCGCATGGGTTATCAACCGCAGCCCGAGTAACCGGCGCGCCTCAACTCATCAGCCCCAGGGCCTGGGCCTTGGCCACCGCCTGGGTGCGCCGCTCGACCCCCAGCTTGCTGTGGATCCTGCGGCCGTGGGTCTTCACCGTGTGCAGGGAGATGAACAACTGCTCGGCAATCTGCTGGTTCGAGCAGCCCTGGGCAATCAATTGCAGCACCTGCAGCTCCCGCAGGCTGAGCAGGCTGTCGTGATCCTCCTGCGGCGGCGCCGCGAGCGTGGTTGGCGGGCTGTCCAGTGCTTGCAACAACGCTGGTTGTCGCAGGCGCAACTCGTGCAGGGCCTGGGGCAGATTGCAGCGCGCCACCCGCTCCTGCCCGGCCTGCAACGCCTGCGCCGCCAGGGCTTGATCGCCGAGGATGAAGGCCACCTCGGCCAGGGCCAATTGCACCTGTGCCTCCAGCCCCAGCATGCCGTGGCGCTGGGCCCGGGCCAGCAGCCCCTGCAACGTGGCCACTGGCGCCTGGGCCCGCCCCAGATGGACCTCGGCCAGCACCAGCAGGTACTCAATGCTCGGGATCAATTCCAGGGAGGCCGGCGGCGCCTGCAGGGCCTGGGGCCCGCGAAAGTGCCGGAGCACCCGGCTCAAGGCTTCGTGAGCCAGTTCCGGTCGGCCCTGCTGCAGCCAGAGCTGGCTGCTGAGCTGCAACAGCACGCCACGGTAGACCGTGTCCGGGATCTGCCGTTGCTGCATCAGCCGCTCGGCGTCCCGCAGGCGCACGAACGCCTGGGCGTAGTCGCCCTGGTTGGCCGCCAACTGGGCTTCACCGAGAAAGCCATACAAGGCGCGCTTGTCATGACTGACCAGGCAATCCTCAAGCCCTCGGCGAAAATACTCGGCTGCTTGCCCATCGTTTCCCTGGCGCAACGCCAGCCGGCCGAGGCGCAAGGCCAGGCGCCCGAGCAAGGGCGTGGCGCGCAACGCTTGCCCGGACAAACGCTCGATCACCTGTTCCAGCAAACTTTGCGCCCGATGGGGCGCGCCGCGTTGTTCCAGCAATTGGGCATGATCGAGCTCCAGCAAGCCTTCGAACAACAACGCATCCTGGGCCCGGGCCAGACACAACGCCTCACGATTGAGGGACTGGGCCGCCTCCAGCTCGCCGCACAGCAGCGCTTGCTGGGTCAGGCCGGACAGGCACAGCAAACGGGTGGTCCAGGCGCCGTCCTCCAACTCGTTCAAGGCTTCGCGAAAGTGCTGCCGCGCGTCCTCCATCCGCCCGCCCAGGTGCAACAGCCACCCTTGCTGCGCCTGCCAGCGAGCCAGCAGTTGACGTTGTTCAACCGCCGAAGGTTGCGGTGCAAACCGTGCCATCTGGGCCATGCATTGCCCGGCCTGTTCGAAGCGTCCGGCAAACAGCATGGCCGCCACCAGCAACCCCAGTAACTGCGGACTGCCCAGCAGCAACTCGGCGCCCTGGCGCTCATGCAGTTGCAACAGCAACAAGCCATTGTGCTGCTGGAACAGGAACTCAATATTGAAATGCTCCAGCAGGCTGACCGCGACTTCGTACTCCTGGGCCAATAGCGCCTGCTCAAAGGCCGACTGCCAATCCTCCTGAGCGGTAAACCACTGGCACGCCCGCCGATGCCAGGAGCGCCCGGCGGGCCAGGCCTCATCCCGCATCAGCCGGGCCAGGGGTGCAAATACCTGCAGCCAGTCGGCACCGCCTTCCCAGGGTTCGATAAAGCAGCCCAGGTCCTGCAGGGTACGCAGGTACTGGGCCCCTTCTCCGGCGCCAAACAGGTGCTCGCACAACTCGGCATTGAACCGCGGCATCTGGGCCAGCACTTGCCAGACTTCCGCCAGTTCCGCCGGTAACACGCTGAACAGCTCATGCTCCAGGTATTCGAGCAAGGTATTGGGGCGCCCTGGCTTGCAGGGTTGGGTCACCCGCTCGCTGCCATCGAGCAAGGCGATGCGCACCCCGGCACACCAGCCGCCACTGCGCTGCAGGATGCTGCTGGCGGTCTGGGCACACAAAGGTTGCGGCAAACGTTGCAGCAGTTGCTCGATATCACGCTGGCTGAAGGCCAGGGCGCTGCCGTCCAGCTCATAGAGTTGGTCGTCCAGCAACAGGCGTGGCCAGTTGCATTGGGGGCGGCGGCGACTGCCGATCCACCAGGTGAGCAAGGGGTTGTCGATGCTCAGCAAGCGGTCCAGCAGCCCGTCCAGCTCCGGAGCCGGCAAACGGCAATAGTCATCAATGCACAGCCAGGCCGGACTGGGCAGATGAGCCAGGTGTAACAGCAGCGCGGCGGGATCGGCATCGACCTGGTCCAAGGCGTCGGCCAGGACACGACACAAGTCGTCAGGACTCTGGCACACACCGCCCAGGGGCAACCAAATGACCCGGCACGAAGCGGGGGCCTGCTGCAGGCATTCGCTGAGCAGGGCGGTCTTGCCGCTGCCGGCGGGGGCACACAACAACTTGACCCGCGCACTGGAGGCCAGCAACGGCATACTCAGGTGGTCGCGTGGAGAATGATGGGAAGACAAACGGGGCATGAACCCGGGACGCTCTGGACAACGAGTCATGGCAGTCATTGCGGCGAGCCTTTTTATAGTTTTAGCCAGCGTGCCCCCACCCTAGCCTCGACCTCCCGACCTGTTGAAGAAGTATTCAGCGGGCTGATCCTCTGCCATAAAAAAGGCGACCGGGCGGTCGCCTTTGCACCTCGTGCGTCACCGGTGCCTAGCGCACCCCGCTGGCGCGCAAGGCGGCCGGGGTGTAGTCGGCCGCTTTGGCGGCAAAGCCGAATTCCAGGCTGTGCTTTTCCTCGTTCTTCATGCCCAGGGCCAGGTAGCGACCGGCGTTGAGGTCATACAGGGCTTCCAGGGTGTAGGCCGGGACCTGATGGTCGTAGTAGTACTGCGCGTGTCCCTCGGCCACTCGCCACAACTGGCCACGACCGTCGTAGTGATCCACCAGCGCCACCTGCCAGCTGTCCTCATCGATGTACATGTGGCGGGTGGCATAGATATGCCGCTGGTTGGGCTTGACCGTGCCCACCACTTCCCAGACCCGGTGCAGTTCGTAGCGGGTCAGGTCCTGGTTGATGTGCCCGGCCTTGATGATGTCGTCGTACTTGAGGCTCGGCGAGTCCAGCTTGTAGCTGTTGTAGGGGATGTACATCTCCTTCTTGCCCACCAGCTTCCAGTCGTAACGGTCGGGGGCGCCGGAAAACATGTCGAAGTTGTCCGAGGTGCGCAGGCCGTCGGCGGCGGTGCCCGGACCGTCGTAGGCCACCTGCGGGGCGCGGCGTACACGGCGCTGCCCGGCGTTGTAGATCCAGGCCGAGCGGGGCTCCTTGACCTGATCCAGGGTTTCATGGACCAGCAGCACGTTGCCCGCCAGCCGCGCCGGGGCGGTCACCGACTGCTTGAAGAAGTTCTGCACGTTGGCGCCCTTGGCCGGGTCCAGGTCGGGGATCAGTTGCGGCGCCGCCACTTCCTCTTCAAAACGGATCGAGGTGTAGCTGCCGTTGGTCTGCGGGGTGGCCTGGGTGATGATGCGTTTCTGATTGCCACCGTGATAGCGGGTCAGGTGGTTCCACAGCACCTCGATGCCGCTCTTCGGAATCGGGAAGGCGTAGTAGCGGTTGCCGGTGAAGTTGGCCAGTCCGTTGCCGTCGTTGGTGGTGGTCACGTTCAGCGCGCTGCGCTTGGCCGACTCGTAGATCTCCGGTGGCAGGCCGACGCTGCGATGGGTCGGGTAGACCGGAATCCGGTAACTGTCCGGGTAACGCTTGAACATCGCCAGCTGCCCTGCGGACAGCTTGTCCTTGTACTTGTCGGCCGTGGCCGCGGTAATGATGAACAACGGTTTCTCATTGGCGAAGGGATCGGCGAGAAAGCCCTTGCTGTCCACCGCCCCGGCGTTCTTCGGGATGCCGCCGGTCCAGGCCGGAATCGAGCCATCGGCGTTGCCGGCCTTCTGCGCCCCCACGGGAGTCAGGCTGGTGCCCAGCTTGGCGGCTTCTTCCGGACTCACTGCAGCCATCAGGTTGGCCGCCCACAGGCCCAGTGCCAGGGCGCTGCATTGCAGAATCATCTTGCGCATTCAAGTGCTCCTTCTTGTGCCGGTTCAGAAGTTCACGCCAAAGCTCAACGCGAGGAAGTCCCGGTCGGTGAGGGTGTTGTAGCGCCCGCCAAAAAAGTCGGTGTAGCTGAGGCTGGCGGTGTAGGTGTTGCGGTAGTCGGCGTCGACACCCACGCTGAGGGCCTTGGCGCCCTGGTTGAACAAGCCGTTGGGGCCGTAGCCGTTGACGTCATGGGACCAGGACAGGTTGGGCTTGAAGTTGACCCCGCCGATCACGTTGCTGTAGTCGAGGATGGCCCGGGCCCGATAACCCCAGGAAGTGGCGGTGACGAACCCATCGGTGTCGCCGCCATAGCCGTACTGGCCGTAGACCGAGTCACGGCCGTAGCGCAGCTTGCTTTTGTCCTCCAGGCCACCGACCCGGACGATCGCCGCCTCGCCCACCAGGGTCAGGCGATCAGCCCCCAGCACCTGATCGAAGAACTGGGTCATGGAGCTCTGGATCTGGGTGATTTCCTTGCGCCGGTAGCCGGTGTTGTCGGCGCCCAGGGCGGTCTTGATCGGCGACGCCGCGCCCCCGGCGATGGGGTTGAGCAGGGCCAGGGTCAGGTCGTTGGTGTTGACCTGCACCGGGGCGTTGGGGCGGTAGCTGATCTCGCCGGTCCAGGCGGTGCCGGTGGGCAGCGTAGTGGAGAAGCTGGCGCCATACAGGCGGATGTCTTCGGGGTATTCCAGGTAGTACTGGCCACGGCCGAGCATCACGCTTTGCACCAGGCTGGCTCCCGCGCCGGGAACCGTGGGCGCGGCCGCAGCTCCTGCGGCACCAATAGCCCCCAGGGTGGCCGGACTGATGTTGGCCGTGGTGGTGCTCACCACCGGGCTGCGCGCATGGTAGTTCATGAAATACAGGCCGTACTCGGTGTCATCGCCAAGCCAGCGCAGAGCGGCGCCCCACTGCCCGGAATCCCGGGCATCGCGGTCACCGCCGCGGGGCAGGATCACCCCTTCACGGGACACCTGAAAGCCCTGGCCGAACGCCGCGGCAACCGGTTGCAGGGGCGCGATCGCCGGGCTGCCGACGGTGTAGCCGGTGGTGCAGCCATCGGCCACCACATCGTTGCCGAAGAAGGTGCCGCAGTTGTCCACCACGGTCTGGTCCCACTCCAGCTGATAGAAACCTTCCACGGTCAACTGGTTGGTCAGGCCCTGGGAGGCGAACAGCATGTTCACCGGCACCAGGCCTTCCTTGATCTCGGCCCCGGGGCGGCGAAAAGCCGAGACGTCCACCGGGTTGATGCTGTTGATGGAGTTGCCGATGAAGGTGCTCTCGCCCCAACTGACCACCTGCTTGCCGGCGCGCACGGTACCCGGCAGGTTGGCAATCGAGTAGTTGTGGTAGACGAAGGCGTCGAGAATCTGTGCGCCCGAGGACTTGGCGCCTTCCTTGCGGTTGTGGTCGCTGATGGGTTTGAACTGGCGATCCTCGTCCTTGAGTTCGAAGTCGTACCAGTACTTGCCGCGCACGAAGACGCCGGTGTCGCCGTACTTGAGCTCAAGGTCGTGCAGGCCCTTGAAGATCTTCGAGAAAGTCTCGCCCTTCTTGAAGTTCAAGCGGCCATCGTCACCGGTGGAAGACTGCGCGGTGCCGCCGTTGACCGTACCGACGAACGCCCGGTCGGCATCACGCATGCCCCAACTGGCGCCGACGGACAACGATGAGTCGAACTGCCCTTCAATTTCCCCAATATTGAACGAAACCGCCTGCGCCTGAGCGCTGCAGCCCAGCGCTACCGCAACAGCCAGCGCCTGCGGTTTGAAGATGGCGCGCATTGTTGTTCTTGTCATGCGTCTTCCCCGGTGAGTGACAGGAGGCCTCACCCTACTGCCGGGGTACCGCGGCCGATAAGCGCACCAAGGAGGTATTCGAGTTGTCGCTCGAAAGGATTAGCGCCCTTGCCACAGGGGCCGTTCAGAGATGTATCCACGGGCTGGATACGCGACCATCAAGTGCATCGATACAGGTGCTGCGCACTCTGGACTGTTGCTCAAGCTGTAACAGTCCTTGTCCTGAATGGCTATTTTTCCAGGTCATGCCAGGGCTTATTCTTACCTCGCAGTCACGGCAAACAACGCCACGCCACTGCCGCGCAAAGAGCCCGCCGCCCGTTGCCCGAAACCGACTTCCAGTTGGCTTGAAAAGATTCAGTTCAGGCCACTACCCCAGGTTCACCGACGTTGATTTTGTAGCTCCTTGATCTAACGTCTTACCTTGGCCGCTGCTCTTGCAGCGGCCTTTTTTATGCGCGCAAGACAACGGCCCAGTTGGCCTTACAAGGTGTCGTCATCACCATCGTCGTAATGAAACTTGTGCAACAGACGATGCGCCACCGGTGACAGGATCAAGCCCAGCGTGGCGGCGAACACCAGGTTGGTATAAAGCCCGTAGGTGGCAAAAAACAGTTTGCCGCCAGGGGTTTGCGGCATGTTGATGGGCCCGATGCCGCCGAGGATCATGGCCGCGTCATACAAGGCGTCGTGAAAGGAAATGTCCTGCTCGAAGTACAGCAGGCCGCTGATGCCCAGCAGCACCGAAAAGCTGATCAGGGCCAGGACCACCAAGCCATGAACACATAGACGCCGGATAAACAGCAATCGCGACAGTACCGGCTGATCCTTTGATTCATACATCTCAAGCGCTCCTTGTGCGTTCGCCAACCGTCGAGCATAGAGACGAACGCCACAGGAGTAAAACCGCCGGGGCCCAGGCTCCGGCGGGTCATGGAATGGCTGTTTTCAAGCCAGGGAAGAATGCCCGCCGATCAGCGCCGGACAAGGCTGGTCCGCGCAGCGTCAGAGGGCGTACTTTTGCAGATTCTGCATCATCTCCTTGAGTGCCTCGATGTTGTCCCTGGGATGGGCCGCCCCCTCGAAATCGCAGATCTGCTGCCAGTGCGCTGCCACATCGTCGGGCGAGAAGCCCTGGCGCGGATCAAAACCGGCGCCCAGGCTGCGCTCCCAGCGCACCTTGCCGATCCAGCCGCCGCCCACTTCGAACAGGCCGGAGGTTTCCTCGCACTGCTCGCTGCCCAGGTACACCACCAGCGGGCTCACCAGTTCCGGCTTGAGCTGCTCGAACACCTGTGGCGGGATCAGGCCCTCGGTCATCCGCGTGCCACCGGTCGGGGCAATGGCGTTGACCAGGATGTTGTTCTTGCGCCCTTCGATGGCCAGGGTCCGGGTCAGGCCGTACAGGCCGAGCTTGGCCATGCCGTAGTTGGACTGGCCGAAGTTGCCGTAGATGCCTGATGTAGACGCGGTGAAGATCACCCGCCCGTAAGCCTGGTCCCGCAGATGCGGCCAGGCGGCACGAGTGACTTTGTAGGCCCCTTCGACATGCACCCGGTACACCAGGTCCCAATCGGCGTCGTCCATCTTGTGGAAGGTCTTGTCCCGCAGGATGCCAGCGTTGTTGACCACCACATCGACCCGGCCGAACACATCCAGGGCGTTCTGCACGATCTTTTCTCCCTCGGTGACCGAGTCGTGGTTGGCCTCGGCGATGCCTCCAGCCTCGCGGATCTGCGCCACCACCCGATCGGCCGCCGAGGCACTGGCGCCCTCGCCCTGGGCCGAGCCCCCCAGGTCGTTGACCAGCACCTTGGCCCCGTGCCTGGCGAACAGCAAGGCATGGGCCCGGCCCAGGCCGCCGCCGGCTCCGGTGATGATCACTACTTTGTCTTGCAAGCGCACAGATTCACTCATACCGAACTCCAGCAGGGCCAATGGACAATTCTTCGAGTGTCGGACAGCCAGCCGGCGGTCACAATAAAAACGTCCGGGCCTGAATGGTGCCCAATAAGACAGCGGGATAATCGCCCCGCCCGCACAAGAGCACGCCCCTGCCTTGGGCCACACAGTGACCCAAGGCGCTCAGGAACCCATTGCCTGGCGTGGCGGCGCGAGCAATGTGTCGCGAAACCCCAGGTAATGCTTGAGCACCGGCAACGGCGCCTCGATCTGCGGGTAATGGCCGATGCCCGGCAGCAGCACGGTGTCCGGCTCGGGGATCAGCTGGCGATAGCGCTCCACCATGTGCGCCCCGGAAATCGGGTCCTGGGCGCCATCGATCACCCGCAGCGGCACCTCGCCACGTTGCATGGCGCCGACCCAACGCTCGCGCTGGGCCCGTCGCTCGGGGATATAAGCGATCAACTTGTGCAGGATGCGCGGCCCGTTGTTGCTGTGCACCAGGCTCCAGAAGTCATCCAGGACCGACTCGCTGGGACCGGTCTGGGGGCCGAAGATCTGCCGGAAGCTGTTCGCCAGCCCCTGGCGACTGAACACCCGCCCGAGCATCCAGCCCACGGGGCTTAGCAACAGCTTCTGGGTCAGCACCGGGCGATGGGTTTCCGGAAACAGACCGCCATTGAGGAACACGCAGCTGGCGATCTCGATCCGCGCTTCATAATGCCGGGACAGCAGTTCCTGGGCGACGCTGTCGCCGTAGTCATGGGCCAGCAGGTGCAGCGGCTCTTGGATCTGCAAATGGGCCAGCAACGCCTGCTGCAAGTCTGCCTGCTCCAGCAGGCTGTACTCATGGTCCAGCGGCTTGTCCGAGTCGCCGAAGCCGAGCATGTCGCAGGCGATCACCTGATAGCGCCGCGCCAGGGGTTGCCACAGGTAATGCCAGTCCCAGCTGGCAGTGGGAAAGCCATGGATCAACAGCAGCGGCTCTCCTTGCCCCGCCACCCAGTAACGAATGCGCTGGCCGCGAAACACAAAGTCCTTGCCGCGCTTGCGCCAGACACACAGAGGAATCTCGGTGATAGGCATCAGACTTTGTAACCCGGGTCGAGTTGATCGAGTTTGCGCAACAGGGCCGGCCAGGCCAGTGCGCCCCCCATCCCCTGGGCACTGCGGGTGACACCGGCGATCATCGCCTTGGCCCCCGCCAGGATCGACGCGGGAATGGTAATCAGCTCGGCGCCGCCATTCTGCGCCAGCACCTGGATCTCGCAGGCACGCTGGAAGGTGAACATCATCAGGAAGGTATCGGCGATGCTGGCGCCGCAGGTCAGCAAGCCATGGTTGTGCAGCAGCAGGAAGTTGTTGTCCCCCAGGTCGGCCTGCAGCCGCTCTTTCTCCTCGGGGTTCAGGGCCACGCCCTCATAAGGGTGACGGCCCAGGCTCGACAGCACGAACAGCGACTGCTGGCTGATGGGCAGCACGCCCTGCTTCTGCGCCGACACCGCGACCCCGGCGGCCGTGTGGGTATGCAGCACACAGAGCACATCGTGACGCACCGCGTGCACGGCACTGTGAATGGTGTAGCCCGCCGGGTTGATCTCGAAGGGGCTGTCCATCAGCTTGTTACCGGCCTGGTCGACCTTCACCAGGCTGGAGGCGGTGATCTCGTGGAACATCATGCCGAAGGGGTTGATCAGGAAGTCTTCGGTGCCCGGCACCTTGGCGGAGATATGGGTGAAGATCAGGTCGTCCCAGCCGTGCATGGCCACCAGACGGTAGCAGGCGGCGAGGTCCAGACGGGTTTGCCACTCAACGGCGCTGACTTGTTTTTTTACACTCGGTGTCGATTGAACGGGGGCTAGGCTCACGGCAAGGACCTCGGTGATGGTTCTTATTGGATGAGGGAACCCCCAGAGTCTAGACAGCTTGCATCGACTGCGGAGTTGCATTGACAGCCAGCTTGATGACCGTGCGGGTCAGCCGGAGAGAAGGCTCTGGTCCGCGGCTTTGCGTCAAAGCACCGACGCCAGCAAAGGGGCCGCGAAAAGGTTAAGCAACCCGGTCAACACCATCACCAGGCCGGCCACCGAGCCCTCTTCACCCCCGACTTCATGGGCCCGGCTGACTCCGGCTCCGTGGGCGCCGACACCAAACAGCGCGCCCCGGGCCAGGGCACTGCGCAAGGGCAGCCAGCGCAGCAGCACACCGCCGAGCATGGCACCGAACACCCCGGTGAACATCACGAACACCGCCGTCAACTCAGGCACGCCGCCCAGGTCATGGGCCAGGGGCATGGCGAACGGCGTGGTAATGGAACGTGGCACCAGGGACAGGGTCACCGAGCTGTCCAGGGCCAGCATCTTCGCCAAGCCGAAGGAACTGCCGATGGACGCGGCGCTGCCCGCCAGCATGCCCAGCAACAGGGCCGACCAGTGGCGCATCAGCAACTGGCGCTGCTGCCAGATGGGAATCGCAAAGGCCACCGTCACCGGCCCCAGCACCAGCATCAGCCAGTGGGTATTGGCGGCGTATTCGGCATAGGCGGTGTGCAGCGGCACCGCAATTGCCAGCAGCAGGGCCGGCACCAGGATCAACGGCGACAGCAGGTAGCGCCCGGTGCGCCGGTAGATCCAGCGGCTGAACAGATACGCCCCCAGGGTCAGGGCCAGCCAGAACATCGGCATCAGTTCAAGCTTCATGGCGCATCCTCCAGCGGCAGACCATCTCCACCGTGAGTGCGGTCACCAGCATCACCAGCAGGGTGCTGATACCGATCACCAGCAGAATCCGCCAGCCGTCCTGACGCAGCAGGCCGCCGTAGTCCAGCAAGCTCATCAGCGCCGGAATGAAGAACAGCAGCATCTCCGCCATCAGCAGGCCGGCCCCCAGTTGCAAGGCCGCCGGCTTGACCCAGCCCAGGGCGAAGGCCAGCAGCAACAGCGCAAGGCCAATGACCCCACCGGGAATCGGCCAGGGCAGCCAGGTAGCCAGTTGGCAACCGAGAAAATAGATGGCCAGCAGCACTGCCAATTCGCCAATCAGGCGGCCCAGGCGTTTACAGGTGGAAATGTTCATGGTGGTTGAGTCCTCTCAGGGGCCCATTTTATGAAAAGTCCCTGCATCACCGAAGCGAATTGTTAGACTTGAAACCATTCCAATCTGGAATTACCACCATGGATTTCAAACAACTGCGCAGTTTTGTCGAAGTCATCCGCCAGGGCGGTTTCACCCAGGCGGCCAGGACCCTGCACATCAGCCAGTCGGCGGTCAGCAAGCAGATCGCGCAGCTGGAGCAAAGCCTGGGCACGCCCCTGCTGGAGCGCCAGGGCTCGCACATTCATCTCACCGCCGCCGGCGGCGTGGTGCTGCAGCGGGCCGAGGACATGCTGCGCCTGCGCCATGAACTGCTCAGCGAACTGGATGACCTGAGCCAACTGGCACGGGGTGAACTGCGCCTGGGTCTGCCGCTGCTGGGCAGCGATGCACTGTTCGCCAGCCGTTTCGCCGAATACCGCCGGCGCTACCCGAATATCCAGGTGCAACTGCTCGAAGGCGGCAGCCTGAATGTCGAGCAGGCCGTGCGCAGCGGCGAGCTGGAACTGGGCGGCAGCCTGACCCCCAAGGACCAGGCGTTTGCCTATCAACCCTTCTGCGATGAGCCCCTGGATGCCTTGCTGCCCGCCGATCATCCCCTGGCGCTGAACGCCCAGGTGCGCCTGGAAGAACTGGCCGATACGCCCTTCCTCCTCTATCAGCGCAGCTTTGTGCTCAACGACCGACTGCTCCAGGCCTGCCAGCAGGTAGGCTTCACGCCAAAGGAGGGAGGACGTAGCGGCCAGGCAGACTTTCTTGCGGCGCTGGTGGCCGCCGGTCAAGGTGTGGTGTTGCTGCCCAGTGTGGTGGCCCGCGGCCTGGTGCGGCCGGGGGTGGTGCGCCTGACGCTGAAGGCCCCGGACTATCTGCGCTGGGACATTGCCTTCATCTGGCGCCAGGGCGCGTATCTGTCCAAGGCAGCGCAAGCCTGGCTGGCGCTGCTACGGGAACAGCCGGTCAGCCCCGCAGGGCGCTGATCAACTCAGCCAGCCAGGGCTCGGCATCGGTTTCCGGGGTCACGCTCTCGCTGGCGTCCAGGCGCAACATCGGCAGCACTTCTTCCACTCCCAGCTCGGCAAACAGCTCACGCATCTGCTCGCCACCGCCACAGAAGGTATCGCCGTAGCTGGAATCCCCCAGGCCGATCACCGCTCCGGGCAGCCCACGCCAGGCGGCGGGCAACTGATCGCGAATGCTCGAATACAGCGGCAGCAGGTTGTCTGGCAGTTCGCCCATGCCGGTGGTCGAGGTCACGGCCAGCAACGCCTGCGGTGCGAAGGCCTGAAGCTCGGTCAAAGTGGCCCGCGAGTTGTGCCAGGCCTCGAAACCTGCGGCGTTGAGGAGCTTGGCGGCGTGCCGGGCGACTTCTTCAGCCGTGCCGTACACCGAGCCGGAAAGGATGGCGACTTTCATCAATCTGTTCCTGAAGCTGACTAAAAGACTGGGATATTACCAGCTACGGAGTAAAATCCCGCCTCTGCTGCCCGCACCGCTCAAAAGCGCCTGTGGACAGCGTGCCAGCGTGACTTAGAATTCAATTCAACACTTGCTGATTGATAGCGGAACTTCGGGATGATCAACGCTCATCTGCTGCAAAAGATGATCAACGCCTCCAACGACGGGATTGTGGTCGCGGAACAGGAAGGCGAAGACAACATCGTGATTTACGTGAATCCGGCTTTCGAGCGACTGACCGGCTACAGCGCCGACGAAGTGCTGTATCAGGATTGTCGTTTCCTGCAGTCCGGAGACCGTGACCAGCCGGGGCTGGAACGGATTCGCCAGGCCCTGAGCCAGGGTCAGCCATGCCGCGAGGTGCTGCGCAACTATCGCAAGGACGGCAGCCACTTCTGGAACGAACTGTCGATCACCCCGGTATTCAACGACAGCGATCAACTGACCTATTTCATTGGCGTGCAGAAAGACGTCAGTGTGCAGATCAAGGCGCAGCAACGCTTGCTCCAGCTGGAGCAGCAACTGGCCGCAGTGCAAGCCGAGCTCGCCGCCCTCAAGGCGACCGACGGCTCTAATAAGTCGCAGATTTAGTGGTCTGTAGGGATATTCCCCACCGATTTGTCCTTCACCCTTCGAGCAACATCATGCAGCGTGACGCTCTCCTCACCCAGGATGAACTGGACTTCATCCAAACCATGCAGCACAACCCGCAGCTCAATGTGCGCGATGCCACATCGAGCCTGCTGGTCAATGGCGGCTCGCAGATCCGTGACCTGCTGACCCGTCTGGCTGCCAATGAAAAGGTCACCATCCAGGCCCATTTCGACAACCAGCAGATGACCTTCCCCCTGCATCTGGTGGAAGACGAATTCCATGCCCTGCATCTGCGCCTGGGGGTGCCGAGCATCTTCGAGGACGGCCCCATGATCCGGCCCTGGCGCCTGACGCTGGAAGAGCCGGTGGCCCTGGAAAACTCCAGGGGCCAGCCTGGACGCCTGTGGGTGCGGGAGGTGTCGTTCAAGGGCGTATTGCTGGAGATCCGCAACCGGACCCGGCCCCCCAAGCAGTTCGCCCAGTGGTTCAGCCCTTCGGGATATGAACGGATTGCGCTGCACGGGCGCTTCGAGCGCCAGACCGAAGCCGGTTTCTATGCCTATCGCCTGGATCAGAGTGACGCGGAAGAAACCGAACGCCTGCGCCAGTTCATCCTCCAGCAGCACCGCCATACCCATCCGGCCCTGCACGCCTGAAGCTGACCGAGAGCCGTTTCAGGTATCCAGGCGACCGCTGAGGAACTGCCGCAGGCGCTTCTGCATCAGGCGCCCCTCATTTCCCAGGCACGCCACCGGCGAACCGCTGAAGCTTTCCTGGGCCAGGTCCGCCGCATCTCCGGCAAGCATCAATGGACAGTCCAGAGTCAGCGCCAGACGCTTGAGGCGCTTGGGCAACTCCGCCGTCGGCGCGTGATTGGAAAACACCACCAGGGCCACAGGCTTGAGTTTTTCGCAGACCAGGGTCAGTTCATCCAGCGGTGCTCCCGGCCCCAGCAGGCGGACACCGATCTGGTCATGCCCGAGCATCAGCGCCGCCACCAGCAGCTCCAGTTCGCGGCACTGCGGGCTGAGCGCCGTCAGCAGCAGTTGCCGGTGCTGAGTGGCACGCTGCAACACCAGCCTTTGCGTGATCCGCGCCCGCAAAAAACCATCCAGAAACAACCACTCGCTGGTCTGACCGAAAGTCTCCCGGTCCTGCAGCAGTTGCTTCCAGAACGGCAGGAAAATGTCCTGGAATACCACCGGCAAGGCGTAGCTGGAGAAGACCTGGCCGTAGAGACGCTCCAGTTGCTCTTCATCGAAAGCGCTCACCGCCAGCTTCAACTGATCGCGCCACTGGCCATATTCACCTTGCAGGCCATCGTCCACCGCCACCTTGGCCTGAGCCTGGTCTGCCCGGCTCTTGGCCAGAATCTTGCCGACCTTGCTGACCGCCACACCGCGCTCGATCCAACCCAGAATCTCCCGCACCGCCTCAACATCGTGCATGGAATACAGGCGATGCCCGCTTTCGGTGCGCGTCGGCTGGATCAGACCGTAGCGTCGTTCCCAGGCTCGCAGGGTCACCGGGTTGATTCCAGTCAGGCGCGCCACTTCACGGATCGGAAACAGCTCATCCTGACGGGCAGGGTCAGGAGCCGGAGCAACAAGGACAGGTTCAGTCATGACGGGCATCTGGGGAGAAAACACCAGTAAACAAAGTGGCGGCCATTCTACTCTCCCCAGGTGCAAATGCTTCAAGCGCGAGAAAAACCGACCGGTGTCATTGGTAGCCTCGCGCCAATCAGGAATAATCCTTGCTTGATTCAGGCGCGGCCCACTACCCCGGTGCCACGTCAGCGACTGCCTTACCCAGGCCGCGCATTGGTTTACGGAGATACATAATGTCTACCTCACCCGTCACCCTGATGGTTGCCCGGCGCGTTGCCGACGGCCGTTACCAGGACCTGATCGCCTGGCTGCGCGAAGGCGAACAACTGGCCACCGACTTTCCCGGCTACCTGGGTTCCGGCGTTCTGGCCCCACCACCTGACGACGACGAATTCCAGATCATCTTCCGCTTCGCCGACGAACAGACCCTGCACACCTGGGAACACTCCGCCTCGCGCACCGCCTGGCTGGCCCGGGGCAGCGACTTGTTTGCCCACCCATCGGAACATCGCGTCAGCGGTATCGATGGCTGGTTCGGCGCAGCCGGACAACGACCCCCGCGCTGGAAACAGGCCGTGGCCATCTGGCTGGCGTTCTTCCCGGTGTCGCTGCTGTTCAACTTCGTCTTAGGTCCCCTGCTCAGCGACCTGAGCCTGCTGCCCCGAGTGTTTGTCAGCACCCTGGCGTTGACCCCGTTGATGGTCTACTTCTTCATTCCTATGTCCACCCGCCTGCTGGCTAACTGGCTCAACAGCACACCGGCGCGCCCGCTACCGACCAGCGCCTCGACGCAGAATCCGTGATTCGCCGGCAAGCCGGCTCCTGCACACTGCGCAGGAGTCGGCTGCTGATCTGGCTTGCCAGCGCAGCCCCCGAGCAACAGGCACAACCCGTCCCACCGCTGGTATAGTTTTCCCCTACCCGCGACGCGAGCCCTTCATGAACACCTCCTCCGCTCCGATCCTGATCACTGGTGCCAGCCAGCGTGTCGGCCTGCATTGCGCCCTGCGCCTGCTGGAAGACGGGCAGCCGGTGATCGTCACTTACCGCAGCGACCGCCCGGGCCTGCAGACCTTGCGGGAAAAGGGCGCGATCCTGCTGCATGCCGACTTCTCCAGCGAAGCCGGAATCCTGGCCCTGATCAGCGCGGTGAAACACCACACCGACCGCTTGCGGGCCATCGTCCACAACGCCTCAGAGTGGCTGGAAGAAAGCCCAGGCGAGGAAAGCGCCGCCTTTACCCGGATGTTCAGCGTGCACATGCTCGCGCCCTACCTGATCAACCTGCACTGCGCAGAGTTGCTGCAGTGTTCGAGCCCGGCGGACATCATCCACATCAGCGACGACGTGACCCGCAAGGGCAGCAGCAAGCACATCGCCTACTGCGCCAGCAAAGCCGGGCTGGACAGCCTGACCCTGTCCTTCGCGGCAAAATACGCCCCGGCAATCAAGGTCAACGGCATCGCTCCGGCCCTGCTATTGTTCAACCCCGACGACGACGCGGCGTACCGCGCCAAGACCCTGGCCAAATCCGCCCTGGGCATCGAACCCGGCAGCGAAGTGATCTACCAGAGCCTGCGCTACCTGCTGGACAACCCCTATGTCACCGGCACCACCTTGACCGTCAACGGCGGGCGGCACGTCAAATAAGCCGGCCCCCACGAGGACCTTGCATGAGCCTTTCCCTGCCCCAACACTACCGCGAGATCCTCAAGGGCCTCGGTGAAGACCCCGAGCGCGAAGGTTTGCTCGACACCCCCAAGCGCGCGGCCAAGGCCATGCAGTACCTGTGTCATGGCTACAGCCAGTCGGTGGACGAGATCGTCAATGGCGCACTGTTCGCCTCCGACAGCGACGAAATGGTGATAGTCGCCGACATCGAGCTGTACTCCCTGTGCGAACATCACCTGCTGCCCTTCATCGGCAAGGCCCATGTGGCTTATATTCCTACCGGCAAGGTGCTGGGGCTGTCGAAGATCGCCCGGATCGTCGATATGTTCGCCAGACGCCTGCAGATCCAGGAAAATCTCACCCGGGAAATCGCCGACGCGGTGCAAAGCGTGACCCAGGCCGCGGGCGTCGCGGTGGTGATCGAAGCCAAGCACATGTGCATGATGATGCGCGGCGTCGAGAAACAGAATTCCACCATGCACACCTCGGTGATGCTCGGCGCCTTTCGCGATTCGAGCACCACTCGCCAGGAATTCCTGCAATTGATTGGACGGAGCAAGTAGCAATGCCACAACTTCAGCCAGGAATGGCTCGTATCCGAGTCAAGGACCTGCTCCTGCGGACCTATATCGGAATCAACGAGGAAGAGATCCTCAACAAGCAGGATGTGCTGATCAACCTGACCATCCTGTACCCCGCCCAGGATGCGGTGCGCGACAACGACATCGATCACGCGCTGAACTACCGCACCATCACCAAGGCAATCATTGCCCACGTCGAAGGCAATCGCTTCGCCTTGCTGGAGCGCCTGACCCAGGAACTGCTGGACCTGGTGATGGGCAACCTCTCGGTGCAGTACGCCGAAGTCGAAGTCGACAAACCCCACGCCCTGCGCTTTGCCGAATCGGTATCGATCACGTTAGCGGCAAGTCGCTAGCGCCAAGCGGCCAGTCAAAGCGATTCGGCTTTGATTGGCCGCTGGCGGCTATTCCCATCCCTCTACGTGCAGTGAGTCTTATGTCCCCTCAACAACGCTTGGAACTGGAAGCCGCGGCCTTTCGCCGCCTGGTGGCCCACCTGGACAACCGCAAGGACGTGCAGAACATCGACCTGATGAACTTGGCCGGGTTCTGCCGCAACTGCCTGTCCAAGTGGTACAAGGCCGAGGCCGACGAACGCCAGATCGAGGTCAGCCTCGATGACGCCCGTGAAGTGGTGTACGGCATGCCCTACGCCGAATGGAAAAATCTCTACCAGAAAGAAGCCAGCGCCGAGCAGCAAGCGGCGTTCGCCAAAGGAAAGTCCCATGACTGATCTGAACACCCTGCGCGCCAGCCTGAACAGCGGTGAACACGCTTTTGCCGACACCCTGGCCTTTGTCGCCGCCGGTTACGACTACCAGCCCCAGGCCTTCAACAACGGTGGCGTGGAAAACGCCGCCGGGCAGAACGAAGGCTCGTGCAAGACCCTGGGCCTGGCCCTGTTGGAAGGCCTGAGCGACACAGAAGCCCTGCTCGCCTTCGGCGAGCACTACCGCTCGGTACTGGCCACCCCCGAAGGCACTGACCACGGCAATATCCGCGCCCTGATCGCCCACGGCCTGGCCGGGGTCAAGTTCGCCGCCCAGCCGCTGACTCGCCGCTGATCTGGCTCCGACAAAACCATCACCCATAAAAAAACCGGCTTGCGCCGGTTTTTTTATCGCCTGGAAATCAGTGTGCTGCGTTCTGCAGACCGTCCAGGTAACGCTCGGTGTCCAATGCCGCCATGCAGCCGGCGCCGGCCGAGGTGATGGCCTGACGGTAAACGTGGTCAGCCACGTCGCCAGCGGCAAAGATACCCTCGACGCTGGTGGCCGTGGCATTGCCGTCACGACCGCCCTGCACCACCAGGTAACCGTCCTTGAGGGTCAACTGGCCTTCGAACAGCGAGGTGTTCGGGGTGTGGCCGATGGCGATGAACACGCCGTCGACTTTCAACTCGTCAAAGCTGCCGTCGTTGTTCTTCAGGCGCGCACCGGTCACGCCCATGTTGTCGCCCAGGACTTCGTCCAGGTTGGCATTGAGCTTGAGGATGATCTTGCCTTCGGCCACGCGGGCGTTGAGCTTGTCGATCAGGATTTTCTCGGCGCGGAAGGTTTCGCGACGGTGGATCAAAGTCACGGTGCTGGCGATGTTGGCCAGGTACAGGGCTTCTTCGACAGCGGTGTTGCCACCACCGACCACCGCCACCGGCTTGTTGCGATAGAAGAAACCGTCACAGGTAGCGCAGGCCGATACACCCTTGCCCATGAACGCTTCTTCCGAAGGCAGGCCCAGGTAACGGGCGCTGGCGCCGGTGGCGATGATCAGGGCGTCGCAAGTGTAGGTCGCGCTGTCGCCGGTCAGGGTGTAAGGCTTGGCAGCGAAGTCCACGGCATTGATATGGTCGAAGACGATTTCGGTTTCGAAACGCTCGGCGTGCTCGCGCATCCGCTCCATCAGCGCCGGGCCGGTCAGGCCGTGCACGTCGCCAGGCCAGTTGTCGACTTCAGTGGTGGTGGTCAGTTGGCCACCGGCCTGCATGCCGGTGATCAGCAGCGGCTTCAGGTTGGCACGGGCGGCATAGACGGCGGCGCTGTAACCGGCAGGGCCGGAACCGAGAATAATCACACGCGAATGGCGTACTTCAGACATGACTCACTCCTATCGACCGGCCCGGGTGCCCTGGCGCGGAACGCCGGATTGCCGGCTGGAATAAAAAAGGACGGTGAAACCTTGGGGAAGGCTTGAACTCGACCGTCCAAAAAATAATGGGTGAAGCGTATAGAGGGGGCGAAGATTAAGGAAATACGGTTTAACAATCCAGCTCATAGGCGGTCTCTATCCTCAGCAGGCCCATTTGAAAGGGTCTTTGTTACCGTTGATGTCGACCTGTTCACGGTGCTTTCGCCCCCCGGGTAAAGCCGGTAAGGTCGGCGCGTTTTCCATCTGCTCGGAGCGTTCTATGCCCGCCCCCGTACTGTCCGGCCCGCAATACCTGCGTGAAGGCCTGAAACTGGTCCTCAGTCCCGGCCTGCGCCTGTTCGTACTACTGCCCCTGGTGATCAACCTGGTGTTGTTCGTCGGATTGATCTATTTCGCCGGCCACCAGTTCAGCCTGTGGATCGACACCCTGATGCCGACCCTGCCGCAATGGCTGAGCTTTCTGAGCTACATCCTCTGGCCGCTGTTCATGGTGCTGGTGGTGTTGATGGTGTTTTTCACCTTCACCATGCTGGCCAATATCATTGCCGCTCCCTTCAACGGCTTTCTATCGGAAAAAGTCGAAATCGTGGTGCGTGGCACTGACGATTTCCCTCCCTTCAGCTGGGGCGAACTGATCGCCATGATCCCCCGCACCCTATCCCGGGAAATGCGCAAACTCGGCTACTTCCTGCCCCGGGCCATCGGCCTGTTCATCCTGTCGCTGATCCCGGTGGTCAACCTGATTGCCGCGCCGCTGTGGCTGCTGTTCGGCGTCTGGATGATGGCCATCCAGTACATCGACTACCCGGCGGATAACAACAAGATGAGCTGGCAGGAGATGATCGTCTGGCTGCGGCAGAAGCGCTGGCAGAGCCTGGGTTTTGGCGGCATCGTCTACCTGGCGCTGATGATCCCCTTCGTCAACATCCTGATGATGCCGGCCGCCGTGGCCGGGGCGACGCTGTTCTGGGTGCGTGAGCGCGGGATGGAGAACCTGCCGGCCAAATAAGGCTGGCGTGCCATAAATCCATCATCCAGACGTCACAATGACGACATGGCCTCAGTCGACACTGAGGTCATGACGACAGCTCTGCACATCACCCTCATCACTGAAACCTTCCCACCGGAAATCAATGGCGTGGCCAATACCCTTGGCCGCCTGTGTGATGGTCTGCGTGCCCGTGGGCATCAGGTGGAACTGGTGCGTCCGCGCCAGGGTTGTGATCAGAGCCGCCCCAGCGACGAGGCCCTGATGCTGTGCCGCGGCTGGCCGCTGCCGGGATACCCGGGGCTGCAATGGGGCCAGTCGTCGATGCACAAACTGCTGCGACGCTGGAAACGCCAACGCCCGGACGTGCTCTACATCGCCACCGAAGGCCCGCTGGGGCTGTCCGCGCTGCGGGCGGCGAAACGTCTGGGAATTTCGGTGGTCAGTGGCTTCCATACCAACTTCCAGCAGTATTCCAGCCAGTACGGCCTGGGTTTGCTGACGCGCTTGCTGACCCATTACCTGCGCTGGTTCCACAACCGTTCGAAGCTGACCCTGGTGCCCAGCGCCAGTCAGCGCCTGGAGTTGGAGCGTCGGCACTTCGAACGCCTGGCCCTGCTGTCCCGTGGCGTCGACAGCCAACTGTTCCATCCGGCCAAACGCCTCAATGAGCTGCGCACCCGCTGGGGCCTGGGCAACGATGATCTGGCGGTGATCCATGTCGGGCGCCTGGCCCCGGAGAAGAACCTGAGCCTGCTCAAGCGCTGCTTCGAGCAGCTCAAGGCCACTTATCCACAGCGGAAGATGAAACTGATCGTGGTGGGTGACGGCCCACAACGCGCCGCCCTGGAGAAAAGCCTGCCCGAAGCCCTGTTCTGTGGCAGTCAGCGGGGTGAAGCCCTGGCGGCCCATTACGCTTCGGGGGATGTGTTCCTGTTTCCCAGCCTCACGGAAACCTTCGGCAATGTGGTGCTGGAAGCCCTGGCTTCCGGGCTGGCGGTGGTGGCCTACGATCAGGCCGCGGCAGCCCAGCATATCCGCCATGGCTACAACGGCGTGCTGGCCATGCCCGGGGATGAAGGCGCGTTCTGTGAGGCCGCCGGCTGGCTGCTGGAGGAGGCGGAAACCCTGCGCCGGGTACGTCTCAACGCCCGGCAACACGCCAGCCGCCAGGGCTGGCCGGCCGTGATCGCACAGTTTGAGGATCAGTTGCGCAGTGTCTGCCAGCCAGCACCGGTCGTGGATTACGAAGGGATGATCGAAGCGGCGCTGGAACCACGCAGCGCCACAGAGACACTTGGTGCGGCAAGGAGGCTGCCCCCCTCACCGCCCGGGGCCAGAAGTTAAACCAGGGTCGTCAGTGCTTCACGGCTGAACGGCAGGATGTCCTGCTCACGGCCTTCACGGACTTTCTGCGCCCAATCCGGGTCCACCAGCAGCGCCCGACCCACGGCCACTAGATCGAACTCGTCGTTGTTCAAGCGCTGCAGCAGGTTTTCCAGGCTGGCCGGCTGCGCCACCTTGTCGGTGTTGACCATGAACTGCAGGAACTCGCCGTCCAGGCCGACGCTGCCCACGGTGATGGTGGGTTTGCCGGTGAGCTTGCGGGTCCAGCCTGCCAGGTTCAGGTCCGAGCCTTCGAACTCCGGCTCCCAGAAGCGTCGCGTCGAACAGTGGAAGATATCCACACCTGCATCTGCCAACGGCTTGAGAAAGGCGCCCAGAGCTTCCGGGGTCTGCACCAGACGCGCGCTGTAATCCTGCTGCTTCCACTGGGAGAAACGCAGGATGATCGGGAAATCCGGGCCGACGGCAGCCCGCACCGCCTGGATCAACTCGATGGCGAAACGCGAGCGCTGCGCCAGATCGCCGCCGTATTCGTCGGTGCGCTGGTTGGTGCCCTCCCAGAAGAACTGATCCACCAGGTAACCGTGGGCACCATGGATTTCCACACCG
Organism: Pseudomonas protegens; assembly: GCF_003363755.1. Lineage (GTDB taxonomy): Bacteria > Pseudomonadota > Gammaproteobacteria > Pseudomonadales > Pseudomonadaceae > Aquipseudomonas > Aquipseudomonas danubii. The sequence goes on along the minus strand of NZ_CP031396.1, from coordinate 4,587,431 downwards.
TCCATGCCGATGCTCTGGGCATCCTTGGCGGCCTGGGCAAAGGCTGCGATCACTTCCTGAATGTCCTGGTGGGTCATGCCGTGCACCAGCACCTTGCCGTCCTTGAGCTTCTCGGTCGGGCCATAGCCGGGCACGCTGGCGTCCGGCTCGGTGCCCAGGCGCCGCACATTACCCACATGCCACAGTTGCGGAACGATCTTGCCACCTTCGGCGTGGACCGCATCCACCACCTTCTTCCACCCGGCCAGGGCCGCCTCGCCATGGAACTGCGGCACATTGGGGTAACCGTTGGCGGCCTGGTGCCCCACCGTGGTGCCTTCGGTGATGATCAGGCCGACACCCGCAGCAGCGCGGCGACGGTAATACTCGATGACCTTGGCGTTGGGCACGCCACCCGGAGAAAACGAACGGGTCATCGGCGCCATCACTACGCGGCTCGGCAGCTCCAGCGCGCCGAGTTGAAAGGGTTTGAACAAGGCTTGAACAGGCATGCTGCACTCCGACAAAAAGGCTCGAGTCGATACTCGACGCACAAGACTGCGCCGGGTACCTGCCCCGGCGCACTTATGATGAGGATAATATGACCCCCTCACAGTGCTGCACAGCATTATTGATTTGAGTGATTTAGATGCAAAAACGCCGCATTGCAGCGGCGTGAAAGAGGGGCCCGGCAGTGCTTAGCTCAGGGCTTTTTCGATGGCCTGGACCACAGTCGGATCATCCGGAGCGGTACGGGGCGAGAAACGCGCCAGTACCCGACCGTCCTTGCCCAACAGGAATTTCTCGAAGTTCCAGGTGATATCCCCGGGAAACTCCGCGCCCTCGCCCGCCAGCAAACGGTACAGCTGATGACGCTCGGGACCGTTCACGTCCAGTTTGCTGCTCAAGGGAAAAGTCACCCCGTAGTTGAGGCTGCAAAACTCCTGGATCTCCTGCTCGGTGCCCGGTTCCTGCCCGGCGAACTGGTTGCAGGGCAACCCCAGCACGCTGAATCCCTGGGCCTTGTATTGCTGGTAGAGATTCTCCAACGCCGCATATTGTGGTGTCAGACCACATTTGGAGGCGACGTTGACCACCAGCACGACTTGCCCCTTGAAGGGCGCGAGCGGCAGCTCCTGACCATCCAGGGCTTTCAATTTAAGGTCGTGAAAAGCACTCATGACGAACTCCAAATTCCTGTGTTCTTACAGAAAAACAGCCTCTCGACAGTACAGCCAAAAGCCGCGGACTAAAAAGGCGCCCTCGGGCGCCTCTCCAGTAAGCTTGAGCTTAGCGCAGAAAATCAGTGGTGATGGCCACCTTCGCCATGGACGTGACCATGAGCGACTTCTTCCTGGCTGGCATCACGGATGGCAACGATCTTGACCTGGAAGTTCAGGCGCTGACCGGCCAACGGGTGGTTGCCGTCTACGGTCACGTCGTCACCGTCCAGATCACGGATGGTCACGATCTGCATCTGGCCGTCCGGAGCGGACGCGTGGAACTGCATGCCCACTTCCAGTTCGTCGACGCCTTCGAACATGCTGCGGCTCAGGGTGCTGACCAGTTCGGCAGCGTATTCGCCGTAGGCATCTTCAGGTTCCACGGAGACGTTCAGTTCGTCACCGACTTGCTTGCCTTCCAGAGCCTTTTCCAGACCAGGAATGATGTTACCTGCGCCTTGCAGGTAAACCAGCGGGGCGCCGCCGGCAGAGCTGTCGATGACCTCACCAGCATCGTTGGTGAGGGTATAGTCGATGGAGACAGCCTTATTGGCGGCGATCAGCATGGGGCGGGACCTTTTGCATAAGAATGAAGAACGGGCAAGTTTAGCGAAGCAATCGCTCGAAAGCGAACGGAACCCGGACCAACGGAACGTGAAAAATCACTCGACAATCTGCGGTTTCCATCAGGACGAAGAGGGTCATTGGGTGGCCGAACTGTCCTGTGGGCATAGCCAGCACCTTCGCCACTTGCCGCCCTGGCAATCCCGGGCCTGGGTACTGGACCCGCAGTTGCGGGCGGAAAAAATAGGCCAGCGCTTTGACTGCGGCTGGTGTGCTCAAGCACCGGATAACGATAACCTTAGCGCCTGACGACCAGGCAGACGGCTGCAGACCGTCGCCTTTGCCATGCACCTTCTGAGAACTCGCATGCAAACTTTTTTTATCGCGCCCACCGATTTTGGTGTGGGTCTGACCTCCATCAGCCTCGGGCTGGTGCGTACCTTGGAACGGGCCGGCCTCAAGGTCGGCTTTTTCAAGCCCATTGCCCAGCCCCACCCCGGTGATACCGGCCCCGAGCGCTCCACCGAGCTGGTAGCCCGGACCCACGGCCTGAAGCCGCCACAACCCCTGGGCCTGGCCCATGTGGAGCGAATGCTCGGCGATGGCCAGCTGGATGAATTGCTGGAGGAAATCATCACCCTCTACCAGCAGGCCGCCATCGGCAAGGACGTGCTGATCGTCGAAGGCATGGTGCCGACCCGCAGCGCCAGCTACGCCGCCCGGGTCAACCTGCACCTGGCCAAAAGCCTGGATGCCGAAGTAATCCTGGTCTCTGCTCCGGAAAACGAAGTGCTCACCGAGCTGTCGGGACGGGTCGAGCTGCAGGCGCAGTTGTTCGGCGGCCCGCGAGACCCGAAAGTGCTGGGGGTGATCCTCAACAAGGTGCGTACCGACGAAAGCATGGAGGCGTTCTCCGCCCGTTTGAAGGAGCACTCGCCCTTGCTGCGCAGCGGCGACTTCCGCCTGCTGGGCTGCATTCCCTTCCAGCCGGAACTGAACGCACCGCGCACCCGCGACGTAGCCGACCTGATGGGCGCCCAGGTGCTCAATGCCGGGGACTATGAAACCCGGCGCATGACCAAGATCATCATTTGCGCCCGCACCATGCGCAACACCGTGGAACTGCTCAAGCCCGGCGTACTGGTGGTGACCCCGGGGGATCGCGACGACATCATCCTCGCCGTGAGTCTCGCGGCGATCAACGGAGTGCCCCTGGCCGGCCTGCTGCTGACCAGCGACACCCTGCCCGACCCGCGCATCATGGATCTGTGCCGTGGTGCCCTGAACGCCGGCCTGCCGGTACTGTCGGTCAGCACCGGGTCCTACGACACCGCCAACCAGCTCAATGGCCTGAACAAGGAAATCCCCATCGATGACCGCGAGCGCGCGGAAATCATCACCGACTTCGTCGCCAGCCACCTGGACGCCAACTGGCTGCACCAGCGCTGCGGCACTCCGCGGGAAATGCGCCTGTCGCCGGCGGTGTTCCGCTATCAGTTGATCCAGCGGGCACAGGACGCCAACAAGCGTATCGTCCTGCCCGAAGGCAGCGAACCCTTGACCGTACAGGCCGCCGCCATCTGCCAGGCCCGGGGCATCGCCCGTTGTGTACTGCTGGCCAAGCCAGAGGAAGTGCATGCGGTAGCCCGGGCCCAGGGCATCGAGTTGCCCGAAGGCCTGGAGATTCTCGACCCGGACCTGATTCGCGAGCGCTACGTGGAGCCCATGGTGGCCCTGCGCAAGAGCAAGAGCCTCAACGCCCCCATGGCCGAGCAGCAACTGGAGGACCCGGTGGTGATCGGCACCGTGATGCTGGCCCTGGATGAGGTGGATGGCCTGGTATCGGGGGTCATCCATTCCACCGCCAACACCATCCGCCCGGCCCTGCAACTGATCAAGACCGCCCCGGGCTGCACCCTGGTGTCCTCGGTCTTCTTCATGCTGTTCCCCGAGCAAGTGCTGGTCTACGGCGACTGCGTGATGAACCCGCACCCCAGCGCCAGCGAACTGGCGGAGATCGCCCTGCAGAGTGCCGACTCGGCGGCGGCGTTCGGCATTACCCCAAGAGTGGCCATGATCAGCTACTCCAGCGGCGACTCGGCCAGCGGCGAAGAAGTGGAGAAAGTCCGCGAGGCGACCCTGCTGGCCCATGAAGCCCAGCGTTCGCTGTTGATCGACGGCCCGCTGCAATACGATGCTGCGGCCAACGAAAACGTCGCCCGGCAACTGGCTCCCAACAGCCAGGTGGCAGGCAAGGCCACGGTTTTCGTGTTCCCCGACCTGAACACCGGCAACACCACCCACAAGGCCGTGCAACGCAGTGCCGATTGCGTTAGCTTGGGGCCGATGCTGCAAGGCCTGCGCAAGCCTGTTAACGACCTGCCTCGAGGCGCCCAGGTGGATGACATTGTCTACACCATCGCCCTGACCGCGATTCAAGCCGCCAACCGACCCATGGATGTCTAAATGCTGGAATTCCTACCTGCCGCCGTGCGCGGGATCATCGCTTCGATCCTGCTGGCGCTGAACACCATCCTGCTGTGCTCGTTCCTGTTCTGCGTGGCGATCTGCAAGGCCCTGCCCTTCGCCCTCACCCAGCGCTTCACCCACTGGCTGATGAACCACACCCACGAAGCCTGGATCAGCAATAACAAGACCTGGATGCAGCTGGTGTGCCGCACCCGCTGGCACGTAAAAGGCCTTGAAGGCCTGGATTACCAGCACTCCTATCTGGTCACCAGCAACCACCAGAGCTGGGTCGACATCATGGTCCTGCAGTACGTGCTCAACCGCCGCATCCGCCCGCTGAAGTTCTTCCTCAAGCAGGAGCTGATCTGGGTGCCGGTGATTGGCCTGGCCTGGTGGGCCCTGGGCTTTCCGTTCATGAAGCGCTACTCCAAGGCCTACCTGGAAAAGCATCCGGAGAAAAAGGGCAAGGACCTGGAAACCACCCGCAAGACCTGCGCGAAGTTCCGCAACAACCCGGTGGGGATCTTCAACTTCGTCGAGGGCACGCGCTTCACCGAAGGCAAGCATGCCCAGCAACAGTCGCCGTTCCGCTACCTGCTCAAGCCCAAGGCCGGCGGCATCGCCTTTGTCCTGGATGCCATGGGCGAGCAATTGCAATCGATCATCGATGTGACCATCCACTACCCCGCTGGCCGGCCCGGTTTCTGGGACCTGCTGTGCGGCAGGGTCAAGGAGGTGGTGGTGCGCTTTGAGGAAGTGCAGATTCCACCGCAGTTCATTGGCAAGAATTACGAGCAGGACACGACCTATCGCCAGGCATTCCAGGGCTGGATCAACCAGCAGTGGCTGGACAAGGACGCGCTGCTGGAAGAACTGCATCGCGAGTATCCGGCAAAGCCCTGAGGGCCTGTTCGCTGGCAGGCCAGCGCCTGCGTAGCTGCACCGTCCTGGCCGGCTGACGCTATCTGCAGCGCACAAAAAAGCCCGCAGCCGATCACTCGGCTGCGGGCTTTTTGCTACGGCTTAGATCACGCCGCGGCCACGCAACAGGTCCAGCACCTGCTTGACGCTCTCTTCCACCGACAGCGCCTGGGTGTCGATCACCAGATCGGCGTTGAGCGGAACGTCATAGGGGAAGGACTCGCCCGGGATGTTGTCCCCAGCGGCAGCGTACAGGCCTTGAGGATCACGCTCAGCGCACACCGCAGGCGATGCCTGGACATACACCGTCAACAGACGATCCTTGCCGATCAGGTCCTTGGCCTGCTCGCGCCCTTCGGCACTCGGCGCCACGAACGCGGCCAGGGTCAGCAGGCCAGCTTCGTTGAACTGACGGGCCACGTGAGCCGCACGGCGCCAGTTCTCGGTACGCCCGGTACGATCCTGTGGCAGGCCCTTGTTCAGGTCGTGCCGCAGGTTCTGGCCATCGAGCACATACACCGCACGGCCCATGTCGAACAGCTTGCGTTCCACCGCGTAGGCCAGGGTGCTCTTGCCCGCGCCCGACAGGCCGCTGAACAGCACGGTGGCCGGTTGCTGGCCGAAGCGCTGGGCACGCTCTTCGGTGGCCACATGAGCCAGCTTGCCATGGTGGGTGGCGCTGCCATGGGCCACTGGCTGGGCGATGATCATGCCGGCGCCGACGGTGCCGTTGGTCAAGCGGTCGATAACGATGAAAGCACCGGTGGTGCGGTTGCTCTCGTAGCCATCCAGGGCAATCGGCGCGTCGAGGCTGATCTTGACCTTGCCGATCTCGTTCAGTTGCAGCGCGCTGGCCGCGCCCTCTTCCAGGGTGTTCACATCGATCTTGTGATTGATGCTGGCAATCGAACCCGGCACGTAACTGGTGGCGCGCTTGATGTCGTACTTCTTGCCCGGCAGCATCGGTTCTTCAGCCATCCACACCAGCATGGCTTCGAAGCTGTCGGTGACCGGCGGCACGTTGTCGGCATGCACCAGCAGGTCGCCGCGGGAGATGTCGATCTCGTCTTCCATGGTCAGGGTCACGGCCTGGCCTGGACCGGCCTGCTCCAGCTCGCCCTCGAAGGTGACGATGGACTTGACCCGGCTGCTCTTGCCCGACGGCAGCACCACGACTTCGTCGCCCTTGTGCACGATGCCGCTGGCCAGGGTGCCGGCAAAACCACGGAAGTTCAGGTTCGGACGGTTGACGTACTGCACCGGGAAACGCAGGTCGGTGAAGTTGCGGTCACCGGCCACTTCCACAGTCTCGAGAATTTCCATCAGCGACTGGCCGGTGTACCAGGGCGAACGCTCGCTCTTGTTCACCACGTTGTCGCCCTTGAGGGCCGACATTGGCACAAAGTGCAGGCTGGTGGGCTGGATCTTCAAACCCTGGGCAAACTTCAGGTAGTCGGCCTTGATCGACTCGAACACACCTTCATCGAAGTCCTTGAGGTCCATCTTGTTGATGGCCACGACGATGTGCTTGATGCCCAGCAGGGAGGCGATGAAGCTGTGACGACGGGTCTGGGTCTGCACACCGTAGCGGGCGTCCACCAGGATGATCGCCAGGTCACAGGTGGAAGCACCGGTGGCCATGTTGCGGGTGTACTGCTCATGGCCGGGGGTGTCGGCGATGATGAACTTGCGCTTGGCGGTGGAGAAATAACGATAGGCGACATCGATGGTGATGCCCTGCTCGCGCTCGGCCTGCAAGCCATCGACCAGCAACGCCAGGTCGATGTCGTCACCGGTGGTGCCGACCTTCTTCGAATCCCGGGTAATGGCTTCCAGATGGTCTTCGTAGATCATCTTCGAGTCGTGCAGCAGACGCCCGATCAGGGTGCTCTTGCCGTCGTCGACGTTACCGCAGGTGAGAAAGCGCAGCAGCTCTTTGCGTTCGTGCTGGCCCAGGTAAGCGAGGATGTCCTCGCTGATCAAATCAGATTGATGCGACATGACAGCCCCTTAGAAATAACCCTGACGTTTTTTATCTTCCATCGAGCCGGCGCCATCGTGGTCGATGACCCGACCCTGGCGCTCGGAAGTTCGCGTCAGGAGCATTTCCTGGATGATGTCCGTCAGGCTCTCGGCCTCGGACTCCACCGCGCCCGTCAACGGGTAGCAGCCAAGGGTACGGAAACGCACTTTCTTCTTGACGATGCGGGCTTTCTCTTCATCGGACAGATGCTCAAGGATGCGCTGGTCATCGATCATGATCAGGGTGCCGTTCTTCTCGATCACTTCACGCTCGGCGGCGAAGTACAGCGGCACGATCGGGATGCCTTCCAGGTAGATGTACTGCCAGATGTCCAGCTCGGTCCAGTTGGACAGCGGGAACACGCGGATCGACTCGCCCTTGTTGACCTTGCCGTTGTAGACGTTCCACAGCTCGGGGCGCTGGTTCTTCGGGTCCCAGCGGTGCTTGCTGTCGCGGAACGAGTAGACGCGCTCCTTGGCGCGGGACTTCTCTTCATCGCGACGGGCACCGCCGAATGCGGCGTCGAAACCGTACTTGTCCAGAGCCTGCTTGAGGCCCTCGGTCTTCATGATGTCGGTGTGCTTGGCACTGCCGTGGGTGAACGGATTGATGCCCTGGGCCACGCCATCCGGGTTGACGTGGGTGATCAGGTCCAGCCCCAGTTCCTCGACCATGCGATCGCGGAACTTGTACATTTCCTGGAATTTCCACTGGGTATCGACGTGCATCACCGGGAACGGCAGCTTGCCGGGGAAGAACGCCTTGCGGGCCAGATGCAACATCACGGCGGAGTCTTTACCGATGGAGTACAGCATCACCGGGTTGTCGAACTCGGCGGCCACCTCGCGGATGATGTGGATGCTTTCCGCCTCCAGCTGTTTCAGATGCGTCAGTTTGTCGACCATGGCTACTCACGAAAGCTTTCTTATGGACGGCCAGCGGGCCGTGTTCGAGCGGGGCATGCTAGCACAGCGACCTGCTTCTAATCAGGACGCCAACTAGAACGAAACGGTATATGAATATACCGCTCCGTTAGCCCCCAAACGCCCCTCTGTAGGAGCTGGCTTGCCAGCGAAGGCGCTTGCAAGCGCACCTCAGGGCTGAAGATCTTTTTTCCGGCAAGCCGGCTCCTGCACGGGGTCAGATCGGGTTGGGGCAGTCGATGAACAGGTGCTCCAGGGCGAAGCGCCGGGCCAGGTAGTCGCCCAGGGCCTGGACGCCATAACGCTCAGTGGCGTGGTGACCGGCAGCAATGAAGCTGATGTCGTTTTCCCGGGCGCTGTGGAATGTCTGTTCCGAAGCCTCACCACTCAGGTACAGGTCGACGCCGGCCTGGACCGCCTGGTCGATGTAGCCCTGGCCGCCGCCGGTGCACCAGCCGACCCGACGGATCATCTCGCTGCCTTCGATCAGCAAGGGTTCACGGCCCATCACTTCTTGCACCCGCCGGGCAAAGTCCCGCGCCGTCATGGGTTCGCTGAGGGAACCGACCAGACCGACGACCTTGAGGTTCTCCGGGTCCAATGGGCCTTCCACGGTGATATCCAACTGCCGGGCCAACTGCACGTTGTTGCCCACCTCCGAGTGCAGGTCCAGGGGCAGGTGATAGGCCAAGAGGCTGATGTCGTGCCTGAGCAGGGTTTTCAACCTACGCTGCTTCATTCCGGTGATGCAGGGGTTCTCGCCTTTCCAGAAGTAGCCGTGATGCACCAGCACCAGATCGGCCTTGGCCTCCACGGCTGCGTCCAGCAACGCCTGGCTGGCGGTCACGCCACTGACGATGCGCATCACCTGCGGGCGTCCTTCGACTTGCAAGCCATTGGGGCAATAGTCGGCGATACGTGAACTGCCCAGGTAGCGGTCCGCTTCTTCCACCAGTGTGCTCAGGGCAACGGCCATAAAAGACTCCTAAATATCCCGTTCAGAGGCGCGCGCGGCCTCGTATAATGCGCGACATTATGGGCCGTGCGCAGCCCTTCGTAACCACCCAGGACTTGCTCAATGCTCAAGGCTCTGCGTTTTTTTGGCTGGCCGCTACTGGCCGGCGTGCTTATCGCGTTGTTGATTATTCAGCGTTATCCGCAATGGGTCGGGCTACCCAGCCTGGACGTCAACCTGCAGCAAGCTCCGCAAACCACCAGTACCCAGCAGGGGCCAGTCTCCTACGCCGATGCGGTACTGATTGCCGCGCCCGCGGTGGTCAACCTGTACACCACCAAAGTGATCAACAAACCCGCGCATCCGCTGTTTGAAGACCCGCAGTTCCGGCGTTTCTTCGGCGACAACCTGCCCAAGCAGCAGCGCATGGAGTCAAGCCTGGGTTCCGGGGTGATCATGAGCCCCGAAGGCTACCTGCTGACCAACAACCACGTGACCTCCGGCGCCGAGCAGATCGTGGTGGCGCTCAAGGATGGCCGTGAAACCCTGGCAAGGGTCATCGGCAGCGATCCGGAAACCGATCTGGCGGTACTCAAGATCGACTTGAAAAAACTGCCTTCGATCACCGTCGGCCGCTCGGAAAGCGTCCGTGTCGGTGATGTCGCCCTGGCCATCGGCAACCCGTTCGGGGTCGGCCAGACCGTGACCATGGGCATCATCAGCGCCACCGGGCGCAACCAGTTGGGCCTGAACAACTACGAAGACTTCATCCAGACCGATGCCGCGATCAACCCAGGCAACTCCGGTGGCGCACTGGTAGACGCCAACGGCAACCTGACCGGGATCAACACCGCCATCTTCTCCAAGTCCGGCGGTTCCCAGGGCATCGGCTTCGCGATCCCGATCAAACTGGCCATGGAGGTGATGAAATCGATCATCGAGCATGGCCAGGTGATCCGGGGCTGGCTGGGCATCGAAGTGCAGCCGCTGACCCAGGAGCTGGCAGAGTCCTTCGGCCTGGCCGGGCGGCCTGGAATCGTGGTGGCCGGGATCTTCCGCGACGGTCCGGCGCAGAAGGCCGGTATGCAGCTGGGTGATGTGATCCTCAGCATCGACGGCGAACCCGCCGGCGATGGTCGTCGTTCGATGAATCAGGTGGCACGGATCAAGCCGACGGACAAAGTCTCGATCCAGGTCATGCGCAACGGCAAGGAACTCAAGCTGACCGCAGAAATCGGCCTGCGTCCACCGCCCGCACCGGTCAAAGAAGAAGAGTGAATGTGCGCCCGGCCATGCCGGGCTAACAACATACATTCTCATCAGTCATGTTATATTGTTTCAATATTGCTATTGGAACAGCCCGATGACGTCCCGAAAAATCCTCCCCTTGGCAGGCCTGACCCTGGGCCTGCTGGCAGACCCGCTGCTTGCCGAAGAACCGCAGTCGCTGGAACTTGAAACCACCCGCATCACCACCGAATACGAGTCTGCCAGCGGCCCGGTCAAAGGTTACCGGGCCACTCGCTCGGCCAGCGCCACCAAGACTGACACGGCAATCCGCGATATCCCGCAGTCCATCAGCGTGATCCCCGCCAGCGTGCTCAAGGACCTGGGCAGCAGTAACGTCGAGCGGGCCCTGGAGTTCGCCGGCGGAGTCTCCAAGCAGAACAACTTCGGCGGCCTGACCCTGTATGAATACAGCGTGCGCGGCTTCACCACCTCGGAGTTCTACAAGGACGGTTTCAGCGCCAATCGCGGTTATCCCAGCACCCCGGATGCGGCCAATATCGAACGCATCGAAGTGCTCAAGGGACCGGCGGCCAGCCTTTATGGCCGGGGCGATCCCGGCGGCACGGTGAACATCGTCACCAAGAAACCTCAGCCCGAAGCCTTCGCCACCCTGCAGACCAGCGCCGGCAGCTGGGACCGCTACCGCACCGCCCTGGACCTCAACACCCCGCTGGATGACCAGGGCAACCTGCTGTCCCGGGTCAACCTGGCGGTGGAGGACAACCACAGCTTCCGCGACCATGTGGACAGCCGCCGGTTGTTCGTCGCCCCCTCCTTCAGTTGGCAGCTGAACCCGGACACCAGCCTCTTGGTGGAGAGCGAGTTCGTGCGCCACAGCTCGACCTTCGACCGCGGCATCGTCGCGCCCAACAATCGCTGGAGCGGCGTCTCGCGCTCGACCTTCCTCGGTGAACCCAACGACGGCAACATCGACAACCACAACACCATGCTCCAGGCCGCCCTGGAACATCACCTCAACGACAGCTGGAAGCTGCGCCTGGCCAGCCACTACAAGGAAGGCAAGTTGTGGGGCTTTGCCTCGGAAACCCGCCCGTTGAATGCCGACCAGCACACCGTCAACCGGCGCTATCGCGAGCGCGACAACAACTGGCACGACAGCATCACCCAACTGGAACTGCGCGGCCTGTTCGACATCGGCAGTTGGCAGCACGAACTGCTGATCGGCAGCGAATACGAGAACTACCGCAAGAACGAGCGGGTCACCACCCTCGCCGGCGGCGCCTACGCTGTCGACATCTACGACCCGATCTACGGCCAGGCCAAGCCCAACGGCAAACGTTCCGGCACGGACTTTTTCGAACATGTCGAAAGCCAGGCCCTCAACCTGCAGGACCAGATTGTCTTCAACGACCGCTTGCGCGGCATGCTCGGCGCCCGCTTCGAACATTTCGAGCAACGGATCGACGACCACACCACCGGCAAGCGCAGCCGCCAGAGCCACGACGCCCTGACCCAGCGCGCCGGCCTGCTCTATCAACTGACTCCGCAGTTGGGCCTGTTCGCCAACGCCTCCACCTCGTTCAAGCCCAACAACGGGCTGGATGCGGCCGGCAAGACCTTCAAGCCCGAGGAAGGGGTCGGTTATGAAGTGGGGATCAAGAGCGAGCTGTTCGACGAACGCCTGAGCGCCACCCTCGCCGCCTTCCATATCGACAAGGAAAACGTCCTGGCCCTGGACCCCGGCACCGACTCCAGCCGCTCCGTGGGCAAGGCCCGCAGCCAGGGCTTCGACGTGCAAGTGACCGGCCAGTTGAGCGATGCGGTGCGGGTGATTGGTGCCTATGCGCTGATCGATGCCGAGGTCACCAAGGGTGATCGGGCGATCCCCGCCGGCAGTCGCATACTCGGCGTGGCCAAGCACAGTGGCAGCCTGTTGGGCGTCTATGAGTTCCAGGGCGGACGACTCAAAGGCTCGGACGTCGGCGCCGCCCTGACCTACGTCGGCGATCGCTCGGGCGAGGCCGGAGGCCGCTTCGAGTTGCCCGCCTACCGCACCCTGGACTTGCTGGCCCACTACAAGGCCAGTGACAACCTGACCCTGGGCCTGAACCTGAACAACCTGTTCGACGAGAAGTACTACGAGCGCTCCTACAGCAACTACTGGGTCACGCCCGGCGAGCCGCGCAACTTCACCGTCAGCCTGACACTCAACCTGTAGCCGGAAATCGCCATGCACAACCTCAAATCAATCGCCCTGCTGGGCCTGCTCGCCACCCTGGGTACAACCCAGGCCTCGGCCCACGGTCTGTGGACCGAACAGCGCCGCGGCAATATCGAAGTGATCTACGGCCACGGCGCCGAAGACGACGCCTTCAAGGCCAAGAAGGTCAGTGGTGCCTGGGCCTACGACGCCGCAGCCAGAATGATTCCGGTGAGCGTGCAACGCCTGGCCGACCACGCGCGCCTGCAACCACTCAAGCCAGCGGCGGTGCTGGCCGTGGCGCTGGACAACGGTCCGTGGTCGCAAACGGCGGACAAACGCTGGGTCAACCAGGGGCGCAGCAAAGTCCCGGGGGCCATCGCCTCGACCCACACCTTCAAGTACAGCCTGGCGATCTATCAAGCGGGGGCGAAGCTGCCCAAGCTGGAACAGCTCAAGCTGCTGATCCTGCCGGAAGTCGACCCGCTGACCGTGGGCCAGGGCAATAGCCTGCCGGTACGGGTACTGCTGGATGGGCAGCCCGTGGCTGGGGTCAAGTTGATCGGCGACTACCGCAATGCACCGAGCACCCTGAGCACCGAAACCGATGCCCAGGGACGCGCTCAAGTGTTGGTGAGAAATGAAGGCTTGAACGTGATTGCCGCAGAGCTTGAAGTGCCGCTCAAGGACGACCCGGATGTGGCTTCACGCGGCCTGTTCAGCTCCCTGACCTTCCTCGGCGAGCCGCACCACGAGTGAGAGCAGCCGGTGGCTGCAGCTACAAGCTTGTAGCTGCAAGCCAGAGGCTCCAAGCATTGGCTCTGGGCTTCTAACTTGCAGCTTGCGGCTTAAAGCTGCCCCAACCCGTCGATCAGCGCCTGATTCTGCTCCGGCGTGCCGATGCTGATGCGCAGGAATTGGGCAATCCGTTCCTGCTTGAAGTGACGCACGATCACCCCTTGCTCACGCAGCTTGGCCGCCAGGCCGGCTGCGTCGTGCTGGGGGTGGCGGGCAAAGATGAAGTTGGCCGCCGACGGCAATACTTCAAAACCCTTGGCCTGCAACTGCGCCACCACCCACTCACGACTGTCGATCACCAGTTGGCAGGTCTTGGCAAAGTACTCGCGGTCCTCGAAGGCCGCCGCTGCACCCACAATGGCCAGGCGATCCAGAGGGTAGGAGTTGAAGCTGTTCTTGATCCGCTCCAGGGCCTCGATCAGGTCCGGATGCCCAACCGCCAGGCCCACTCGCAGGCCGGCCAGAGAGCGCGACTTGGACAGAGTCTGGGTCACCAGCAGGTTGGGGTAACGGTCCACCAGACTGATGGCAGTCTGGCCACCGAAGTCGATATAGGCCTCGTCCACGACCACCACCGAATCCGGGCTGGCCAGGAGGATCTGCTCCACCGCGTCCAGGGCCAGCAGGCAACCGGTGGGCGCATTCGGGTTGGGGAAGATGATCCCGCCGTTGGGCTGGGCGTAGTCGGCCACACGAATCTGGAACTGTTCGTCCAGGGGCACCGCCTGGTAGTCGATGCCGTATAGACCGCAGTACACCGGGTAGAAGCTGTAGCTGATGTCCGGGAACAGCAGCGGCTTATCCTGCTGCAGCAGGCCATGGAAAATGTGCGCCAGGACTTCGTCGGAACCGTTGCCAAGGAACACCTGATTGCCCTGCACCCCGTAATAGCGGGCCACCGCCTGCTTGAGCAGGTCGCTGTTGGGATCGGGATACAGGCGCAGGTTGTCGTTGAGCTCGGCCTGCATCGCCGCCAGGGCCTTGGGCGACGGGCCATAGGGGTTTTCGTTGGTGTTGAGCTTGACCAGCTTGGTCAGCTTGGGTTGTTCGCCCGGCACGTAGGGCACCAGGTTCTTGACGAACGGACTCCAGAATTTGCTCATGTTCATTGCCCCTGATCTTGGTCGTCGACGATGCGGTATTCGGCGCTGCGGGCGTGGGCGGTCAGCGACTCGCCACGGGCCAGCACCGAGGCGGTCCGGCCCAGCTCGGACGCACCCTGCTCGGAGCAGAAGATGATCGACGAGCGTTTCTGGAAGTCATACACCCCCAGCGGTGAGGAGAAACGCGCAGTACCGGACGTCGGCAGCACGTGGTTCGGCCCGGCGCAGTAATCGCCCAGCGCCTCGGAGGTGTGACGGCCCATGAAGATCGCCCCGGCGTGGCGGATCTGCGGCAGCCAGGCTTGCGGGTCGGCCACCGACAACTCCAGGTGCTCGGGGGCAATGCGGTTGGCCACGTCCATGGCTTGCTGCATGTCGCGAACCTGGATCAGCGCGCCACGGCCATTGATCGAGATGTTGATGATTTCCGCGCGCTCCATGGTCGGCAGCAGCTTGGCGATGCTCGCCGCCACCTTGTCCAGGAACTCGGCGTCCGGGCTGACCAGGATTGCCTGGGCGTCTTCGTCGTGCTCGGCCTGGGAGAACAGGTCCATGGCGATCCAGTCCGGATCGGTCTGGCCGTCACAGACCACAAGGATCTCCGACGGACCGGCGATCATGTCGATCCCGACCTGGCCGAACACATGGCGCTTGGCCGTGGCCACATAGATGTTGCCCGGGCCGACCACCTTGTCCACCTGGGGCACGCTTTCGGTGCCGTAGGCCAGCGCGGCCACGGCCTGGGCGCCACCGATGGTGAACACCCGGTCAACCCCGGCGATGCAGGCAGCGGCCAGTACCAGCTCGTTGACTTCACCACGGGGGGTCGGCACCACCATCACCACCTCGGTCACGCCCGCCACCTTGGCCGGGATCGCGTTCATCAGCACCGATGACGGGTAAGACGCCTTGCCCCCCGGTACATACAGGCCGGCGCGGTCCAGCGGCGTGACCTTCTGGCCCAGCACCGTGCCGTCGGCTTCGGTGTAGCTCCAGGAGTCCTGCTTCTGCTTCTCGTGGTAGCTGCGCACCCGCGCCGCGGCCTTCTCCAGGGCTTCGCGCTGGGCCACGGTGATTCGGGTCAGGGCCAGTTCCAGGCGCTCGCGCGGCAGGATCAGGTCGGCCATGGAGGCCACTTGCAGGCCGTCGAAACGCTGGGTGAACTCCACCAGCGCCGCATCGCCGCGCTCGCGCACGGCCTTGATGATGTCCAGCACCCGCTGATTGACCGAATCGTCAGAGACACTTTCCCAGCTCAGCAGATGATCCAGATGACGGGCGAAATCCGGGTCGGCAGCGTTGAGTCGGCGAATTGCAGTCGGAGCGGTCATAGCGAAGGCCTCAATGATTGGCGAGTGCACAAAAGGGCAAGCTTGGATTTGCAAAGCTCAGGCGCCGCAAGACTACCAAGCCATCCGCGTGGGCACCTGAGCATTCTGGCTATGACGCGGATAGATGGGCGCGGCTCAAGGCCACGCATGTGAATCAGCCGCGGTGTCGCGATTCCACTGCCTTGCGCAGGGTATCGATCAACGCCTGGATACGGGCGTGCTGCATCTTCATCGATGCCTTGTTGACCACCAGGCGGGAGCTGATGGTAGCGATCAGTTCCTGGGGCTCCAGACCGTTGGCCCGCAGGGTGTTGCCGGTGTCGACCACGTCGATGATCTTGTCCGCCAGACCGATCAGCGGCGCCAGCTCCATCGAGCCGTAAAGCTTGATGATGTCGACCTGGCGGCCCTGTTCGGCGTAGTAACGCTTGGCCACGTTGACGAACTTGGTGGCCACGCGCAGGCGCCCCTTGGGTTCGACGGCGCCAATCGCACCGGCAGTCATCAGCTTGCACTGGGCAATCTGCAGGTCCAGCGGTTCGTACAGGCCCTGGCCGGAGTACTCCATCAGGACGTCCTTGCCGGCCACCCCGAGGTCGGCGGCGCCATGCTCGACATAGGTCGGTACGTCAGTGGCACGCACGATCAGCAGGCGAACGTCGTCCTGGGTCGTGGGGATGATCAGTTTGCGGCTCTTGTCCGGATTCTCGGTTGGCACGATGCCCGCTTCAGCCAGAAGCGGCAGCGTGTCGTCGAGGATACGGCCCTTGGACAGTGCGATGGTCAACATGAGTAACGTAAGTCCTTATGCGGCGACTGATGCCCGGACGCAAACGGCGCCAGACATGCGTCGAGCCTGAAGACAGGCTCGACGTGGAACTGATTCAGCGTTGGGCACCTCCCTGTGCCCGTCATGCTACTAGCCCGGTACGCGGCGGATCTTGGCGCCGAGCATCTGCAGCTTCTCTTCGATGCACTCGTAACCACGGTCGATGTGGTAGATGCGGTCGATCAGGGTGTCGCCTTCGGCCATCAGGGCCGAGATCACCAGGCTGGCCGAGGCCCGCAGGTCGGTGGCCATGACTGGCGCGCCCTTGAGGATCTCGGT
Source organism: Pseudomonas protegens (assembly GCF_003363755.1). Classification (GTDB taxonomy): domain Bacteria; phylum Pseudomonadota; class Gammaproteobacteria; order Pseudomonadales; family Pseudomonadaceae; genus Aquipseudomonas; species Aquipseudomonas danubii. The sequence goes on along the minus strand of NZ_CP031396.1, from coordinate 4,570,583 downwards.
GCCGGTAACGATCGCGGTGTTGCCTTCGACCTGGATCTTGGCGCCCATGCGGTGCAGCTCGTACACGTGCATGAAGCGGTTTTCGAAGATGGTCTCGATGACCGCGCCCGTGCCTTCGGCAATCGCGTTCAGGGAAATGAACTGCGCTTGCATGTCGGTCGGGAACGCCGGGTACGGAGCAGTACGCACGTTGACCGCCTTGGGGCGCTTGCCATGCATGTTCAGCTCGATCCAGTCGCTGCCGGTGGTGACTTCGGCGCCCGCTTCCTTGAGCTTTTCCAGAACGGCTTCAAGGATGGTCGGATCGGTGTCCTTGACCTTGACCCGGCCGCCGGTGACGGCTGCGGCCACCAGGTAGGTACCGGTTTCGATACGGTCAGGCATCACTTTGTAGATCGCCGAATGCAGACGCTCGACGCCATCGATGGTGATGGTGTCGGTGCCAGCGCCGGAAATCTTCGCACCCATGGCGATCAGGAAGTTCGCCAGGTCGACGACTTCAGGTTCGCGGGCGGCGTTCTGCAGCACGCTGCGACCCTTGGCCAGGGCAGCGGCCATCATGATGTTCTCGGTACCGGTCACACTCACGGTATCGAAGAAGAAGTTAGCACCGCGCAGGCCGCCTTCAGGCGCCTTGGCCTTGATGTAGCCGCCCTCGACATCGATCACCGCGCCCATGGCTTCCAGGCCGCGAATGTGCAGGTCCACTGGACGCGAACCGATGGCGCAACCGCCAGGCAGGGCCACTTCGGCTTCGCCGAAACGGGCAACCATCGGCCCCAGGACCAGGATCGAGGCGCGCATGGTTTTCACCAGCTCGTACGGCGCCACCAGGGTCTTGATGGTGCGCGGATCGATTTCGACGCTCAGTTTCTCGTCGATCACCGGCTCGATGCCCATGCGACCGAACAGCTCGATCATGGTGGTGATGTCGTGCAGGTGCGGGAGGTTGGCCACGGTGACCGGGCCATCGCACAGCAGGGTTGCTGCCAGAATCGGCAGCGCGGAGTTCTTGGCCCCGGAAATGCGGATCTCGCCATCAAGGCGAACGCCGCCGGTAATAATCAATTTATCCATAACAGTCTCGACGCCCTTGGGCTCAGGTGCGCTCGGCCCAGGCCGCGCGGCTGAAAAATTTCATAGTGATCGCGTGGATGCTGCCATCGGCAATCCATGGATTCAAATGGGCATAGATGCTCTGCTGACGCTTCACCGGGCTCAAGGCCGACAGTTCGTCGCTAATCACGTTCAGCTGAAAGTTGCAGCCTTCGCCCTCAACTTCTACCTGAGCTCCGGGCAGCTTTCCCTCAAGAAAGCTCTTCACTTCGTTGGCCTGCATGCTCAACCTCAATCGGCGCCCTGTGCGCGCGGGTCGGACATCATACAAAAAAGCCCCGCGCCTGCGAACCCCGCATAGCAGGACTCTGACGGGGGGCTTCTATATAGATGTGGGTTACTACGGATGGAGAAGGATCTCGGTGACCCCGGATACTTCGGCAATTTCTCGCATGTCTTCGGGCAAGGCACGAACACTCACTGCCTTGCCCAGGTCCTGGGCATCACGCATGAAGGCCAGCAGCAGGGCCAGGCCGACACTGCTGGACTTTTCCACCGCCGAGCAATCCAGCACCAACGCCGCAGCGCTGCTCGACTTGATCAATGCCTGGCCCTGCTTGCGCAGACCCGGGCCGCTGCGGTAATCCAGCACACCGCTGATCAGCAACTCCCCGGCGTCCCCGAGGCGTACGGCGGACTCGCTCATTGCGCAACCTTATCTGCGGCGTCTTCGGTCACTTCCTTGGCCTTGGCCACTTCGCCGGCCCAGCCGTCGATGGTCTTGTCCAGGTTGTTGCCGTTACGCTGCATGGCATCGGCGAACTGATCACGGAACAGCTTGCCGATATTGATGCCGTTGATAATCACGTTACGCACTTTCCACTCGTCGTTGATCTTCTCCAGGGTGTAGGACACCGGGTAGATCGCGCCGTTGTTGCCCTTGACCTGCATATCCACGCTGGTACGGGTACCGCTTTCATCCTTGGCCGGAGAAACAGTGATGCCCTGGTTGTTGTACTCCAGCAAGGCATTGCCATAGAACTGCATGAGGCTGCGCTTGAAGTTTTCCTGGAAGCGCGCCATCTGCTCCGGAGTGGCCTTGCGCGAATACTTCACGGTCATGATGCTGCGGGAGATGCCATCGGCGTCCACCACCGGACCGACAATACCGTTCAAGGCGTTGTAGAAGTCGTTCGGGCTTTGCTTGTACTTCTCTTTATTGGCCGCCAGATCCGCCAGCAGACGGGTGGTCGTGTCCTGCACCAGATCATGCGCGGAAGGCGTGCTTGCCGCATTGGCCAGCAACGGCAGGGCCGCCAGCAGGACCAACAAGCCACGTCGCAAGATAGAGATCATCGAAAAACTCCTCATTTGGCGTCTTTGCTAACGGTATTGAGCAGGAATTTACCGATCAGGTCCTCCAGCACCAGCGACGACTGGGTGTCGTGGATGGTTCCACCATCCTTGAGCAAGGCTTCTTCCCCGCCCACGCTGATACCGATGTACTTCTCACCCAACAGGCCAGCCGTCAGGATAGATGCAGTGGAGTCGGTCGGCAGATTATCCACACGCTTTTCCAGTTGCATCGTCACCCGGCCGGTGAAGCTGTCACGGTCCAGATCGATCGCTGTAACCTTGCCGATGGTCACACCGGCCATGGTCACCTTAGCTCTGACCGTCAAACCGGCGATATTGTCGAAGTAGGCGTAAAGTTTATAGGTATCGGTGCTCGCAGTCGGAGACAAGCCACTGACCCGCAGGGCAAGCAACAGCAAAGCCAGGATGCCGGCCAGCAGAAAAAGGCCGACACCGATTTCCAGGGTGCGGTTTTGCATCAGAAATCTCCAAACATCAAGGCGGTCAGAATAAAGTCCAAGCCGAGTACGGCCAACGAGGCATACACCACGGTCTTGGTAGTGGCACGGCTGATCCCCTCTGAAGTGGGCTCACAGTCGTAGCCTTGGAATACGGCGATCCAGGTCACTACAAACGCAAAAACAATACTTTTGATCACACCGTTGAGCACGTCACCGGTGAAGGTCACGCTGTTCTGCATGTTCGCCCAGTAGGAACCGTCATAGACGCCCAGCCAGTCGACAGCCACCCAGGAACCGCCCCAGATTCCCACCACGCTGAAAATCATCGCCAGCAACGGCAGGGAAATGAAGCCGGCCCACAGGCGCGGCGCAATGATGTACTTGAGTGGATCGACCCCGATCATCTCCAGGCTGGAGAGTTGCTCGGTGGACTTCATGTTGCCGATTTCCGCGGTCAGCGCCGACCCGGCACGACCGGCAAACAGCAACGCAGTCACCACCGGCCCCAACTCCCGCAGCAAGGTCAGGGCAACCATTTGCCCGACGGCCTGCTCCGAACCGTAGCTGGACAGAATGTTGAAGCCCTGCAGCGCCAGCACCATGCCGATGAAGATCCCGGACACGACGATGATCACCAGGGACATCACGCCCACCGAATGCAGTTGCTTGACCAGCAGGCCAAAACTGCCGCCAATGCCGCCGCGCCCCAGCAACGCATGAAACAGGAACAGCGTGGAGCGCCCCAGTACCGCCAGGACATCGATGCCTGAGCGACCGAAGAGGCGAACCCTCTCGATTAGCGATATTTTGCGCATCAGCGCTTCCCCAGAAGATCTGCGCGGTAGTCCGTCGCTGGAAAGTGAAACGGCACTGGGCCGTCGGGATCGCCCTTCATGAATTGACGGATACGCGGATTGTCGGAGTCCATCAGTTCGTCAGGAGTTCCCTGCCCCAATACCTGGCCATCGCCGACCACATAGAGGTAATCGGCAATGCTCGCGGTTTCCGCAAGATCGTGGGACACCACGATGCTGGTAATGCCCAGGGCATCGTTGAGCAGGCGAATCAAGCGCACCAGGACGCCCATGGCAATCGGGTCCTGGCCCACGAAAGGCTCGTCGTACATGAGAATCTGCGGGTCCAGGGCGATGGCCCGGGCCAGGGCGACCCGACGCTTCATGCCGCCGGACAGCTCGTCAGGCATCAGGTCGACGGCACCGCGCAGGCCCACCGCCTGTAGCTTGAGCAGCACGATGTCACGAATCATTTCGTCCGGCAGCTCGGTATGTACCCGCAGCGGAAAGGCCACGTTCTCGAACACGTCCAGGTCGGTGAACAGCGCACCGCTCTGGAACAGAACGCCCATTTGCTTGCGTGCATCGAACAGATCGCTGCGCGAGAGGGTCGGCAGATTCTGGCCGTTGACCCACACTTCGCCGCTGCTGGGCCGCAATTGCATGCCCATCAAGCGCAACAGGGTGGTTTTTCCGCAGCCTGAAGGCCCCATGATGCCGGTGACCTTGCCCCGCGGAATACGGATATCCACGTTATTGAAAATGCTGCGCGTACCGCGCTTGAAGGACAGTCCCTTCAGCTCGACCGCGTAGGCGTTATCGGCACTCATCTAAACTCCTTGCGATGCAGCCTATCACTCGGACGCTTGGCTCCCTGCCGGGAGTACGTGCCCCTGGGCAGGCCGAACTGGCGGCGAACTATATCACTGCTGATACGGAGCCCCCAAGGCCGAAGCCGTGAACGTTCAGGTCCAAGACAGGCAAAATCGGAGGAATCCTAATACCGGCCAGATAAAGGCTGACGAACTTGCGTGAGGGATTTGTTCATTACCGCTATAATCGCCGCCTTTTCATCGGGCTATACGATTTCAGACATGAGCCAATCCAGCGACCTGATTCAATCAGCACAACGCACCATCCGCCTCGAAGTTCAGGCCGTAGAAGGCTTGCTGCCCCATATCGATGCAGATTTCGTACGCGCTTGCGAGATGATTCTGGCCAGTAAAGGCCGCGTGGTAGTGGTCGGCATGGGCAAGTCCGGGCACGTCGGCAACAAGATCGCCGCCACCCTGGCCAGCACCGGCACCACGGCTTTCTTTGTCCACCCGGCTGAAGCCAGTCATGGCGACATGGGCATGATCACTCGCGACGACGTGATCCTGGCCCTCTCCAACTCCGGCTCCACCAACGAAATCGTCACCCTGCTGCCCTTGATCAAGCGCCTGGGCATCCAGTTGATCAGCCTGACCGGCAACCCTGACTCGCCGCTGGCCAAGGCCGCCGACGTCAGCCTCAATGTGCATGTCGAACACGAGGCCTGCCCGCTGAACCTGGCGCCGACCTCCTCGACCACTGCCGCCCTGGTCATGGGCGATGCCCTGGCCGTGGCCCTGCTGGAAGCTCGCGGGTTCACCGCCGAAGACTTCGCCTTCTCCCATCCCGGAGGCGCCCTGGGCCGCCGTCTGCTGCTCAAGGTGGAGAATGTGATGCATGAAGGCACCGAGTTGCCGCAGGTGCAAAGGGGCACCCTGCTCAAGGACGCGCTCATGGAGATGACCCGCAAGGGCCTGGGCATGACCGTGATCCTGGAGGCCGATGGCCGCCTGGCCGGGATCTTCACCGACGGCGACTTGCGCCGCACCCTGGATCGCGCCATCGATATTCATCACGCCACCATCGACTCGGTCATGACTCCTCACGGCAAGACGGCACGCGCCGATATGCTGGCAGCCGAAGCCCTGAAGATCATGGAAGACCATAAAATCAGCGCCCTGGTGGTGGTGGACAAGGAAGACCGGCCGATCGGTGCCTTGAACATGCACGATCTGCTGCGCGCGGGAGTGATGTAATGAGTGCCGACCTGCTGCAACGCGGTAAAAACATCAAGCTGGCGGTTTTCGACGTCGACGGCGTACTGACCGACGGTCGCCTGTACTTCCTTGAAGACGGCAGCGAGTTCAAGACGTTCAATACCCTCGACGGCCAAGGCATCAAGATGCTCATGGCCGCCGGGGTGCAAACGGCGATCATCAGCGGGCGCAAGACCCCCGTGGTGGAGCGCCGGGCCAAGAACCTGGGGATTCCCCACCTGTACCAGGGTCGTGAAGACAAGCTGGTGGTGCTGGACGAACTTCTTGCCCAACTGGGCCTAAGCTATGAACAGGTCGCCTATCTGGGCGACGACCTGCCCGACCTGCCGGTGATCCGCCGTGTCGGCCTGGGCATGGCGGTGGCCAACGCAGCCGGCTTTGTCCGCGAACACGCCCATGGCATTACTGTAGCCCGCGGTGGCGAAGGCGCTGCCCGCGAGTTCTGCGAGCTGATCCTGCAAGCCCAGGACCGCCTTGAAGCAGCCAACGCCGCTTATTTATAGAGCCCTCCCATGCTGAGTAAAAAGATTCGCAACATCCTGATATTCGGGATCATCGCCCTGCTGTTCGCGGCGGTCGGTTACTGGAACATCAGCCCTGAGCGCTTCCTCGACAAGCCGGTAGTGCAGGTCGACGACAACGCCATCGACTATTACGTGATCAACGCCCGCAGCGTGCAGTACCTGCCTGACGGCAAGCTGCAGTACGAAATGACCTCGGACAAAGTGGAGCACGTCAAGGCCAGCGAAGTGACGCTGCTGACCAAGCCGGACCTGCAGATGTACCGCGGCACCACTTTCCCCTGGCACGTCCAGAGCGAGCGCGGCGAAGTCAATCCGGACGGCACCGAGGTCGAGCTGATCGATTCGGTACGGGTTTCCCGCACTGATGAGCGCAACCGCAACCTGCTGATCACCACCAGCCGCATGACAGTATTCCCGCAGAAGCAATATGCGCAGACCGAGCAAGCCGTTAGAATCGACGGCGCCGGCGGCGTGACTACGGCCAAGGGAATGAAAGCGTATTTGAAAGACGGCAGGATGAACCTGCTATCGAACGTAAGAGGACAGTATGAGGCTCGTTAAAACCCTCCCTATTTTGCTCAGTCTGGGCGCAGCACTGGGAAGCGTGAGCGCCTGGGCTCTGCCGAACGATAGCCAACAGCCAATCCGCATCCAGGCCGACGACGCCCAGTTGGACGACAAGAACGGCGTAGCCACCTACAAGGGCGATGTGATCATCACCCAAGGTTCGATGAAGATCACTGGCAACACCGTGACCATCACCCGAGCCCAGAGCGGCGAAATCGACGTAGTGACGTCGGTGGGCAACCTCGCCTACTTCGAGCAACTGCAGAAGCAGACCGACCCGAAACCGGTTCAGGCCTACGCTGTGACCATCCAGTACCACGCTCAGCAGAATCGCATCGTGCTGATCGACAAAGCCAAGGTCATCAACGACGGCAACACCACCGAAGGCGAGAAGATCGTCTACGACACCGTCAAGCAAGTGGCTAACGCCGGTCGCGCCAATGGCAGCTCGGTCACCGCGCCACGTCCGCGGATCGACATGGTCATCCAGCCGAAAAAGAAAACCGACGAGCAAAAGGCCCAGTAATGGCAACTCTGAAAGCTCAGCACCTGGCCAAGAGCTACAAGAGCCGTCAGGTCGTGCGTGATGTCAGCCTGTCCATCGACAGCGGCCAGATCGTCGGCCTGCTCGGCCCCAACGGCGCCGGCAAGACCACCTGTTTCTACATGATCGTCGGCCTGGTCCAGGCCGATCAGGGTCGCGTCCTGATCGACGACCTGGATGTCAGCCACCAACCGATGCACGGTCGCGCCCGCGCCGGCATCGGCTACCTGCCACAGGAAGCCTCGATCTTCCGCAAGCTGTCGGTGGCCGACAACATCATGGCCATCCTCGAGACCCGCAAGGAACTCGACAAGGCCGGCCGTCGCCAGGAACTGGAAAGCCTGCTGCAGGAGTTCCACATCAACCATATCCGCGACAACCTCGGCATGAGCCTGTCCGGTGGTGAGCGCCGTCGCGTGGAAATCGCCCGCGCCCTGGCCACCGCGCCCAAGTTCATCCTGCTGGACGAACCCTTCGCCGGCGTGGACCCGATCTCGGTCGGCGATATCAAGCAGATCATCCATCACCTGAAGGCCAAGGGCATCGGGGTGCTGATCACCGACCACAATGTCCGCGAAACCCTGGACATCTGTGAAACCGCCTATATCGTCAATGACGGGCAACTGATTGCCGAAGGCGACTCCGAGACCATCCTGGCCAACGAATTGGTCAAGGAAGTCTACCTGGGCCATGAGTTCCGCCTGTAAAGGCTGAGGTGTCGGGCTAGATGCCAGAGCGCCAGGAACAATAAATCCCTACTGATTTTATTGTTACAGCGCTCTAGGCAAACACTTCAGTTTCAGGCATATAATTTGCTTATGTTTGGCGCTTCGGCGCCCTGTAGTGGATGGCGCATGTGCGCCGGCAAATAAGGTGTTAAGCCCCTGCCATGAAACCATCGCTAGTCCTGAGAATGGGCCAGCAGCTGACGATGACACCGCAGCTGCAACAGGCCATCCGCCTGCTCCAATTGTCGACCCTGGACCTGCAACAGGAAATCCAGGAGGTCCTGGAGTCCAACCCGATGCTCGAACGCCAGGAAGATGGCGAAGACTTCGACAACAGCGACCCCTTGGCCGACAACACCGAGTCCAAACCCAACACCGAGATTCAGGAACCCTCCTACCAGGAAACCGCCCCCACGGTGGATAACCTCGAGGAAGGCGAATGGAACGAACGCATCCCCAACGAGCTACCGGTGGACACCGCGTGGGAAGACGTCTACCAGACCAGCGCCAGCAGCCTGCCCAGCAGCGATGACGATGAATGGGACTTCACCACTCGCACATCGGCCGGCGAGAGCCTGCAAAGCCACCTGCTCTGGCAACTGAACCTGGCGCCAATGTCGGATACCGATCGCCTGATTGCCGTGACCCTGATCGACTGCATCAACAATCAGGGTTACCTGGACGAAACCCTTGAAGAGATTCTCGAGGCCTTCGATCCGGAGCTGGACATCGAGCTGGACGAGATCGAAGCCGTCCTGCACCGCATCCAGCAATTCGAGCCGGCCGGCATCGGCGCCCGCAACCTGGGTGAATGCCTGCTGCTGCAGCTGCGCCAACTGCCAGCGAAAACTCCCTGGCTGAGCGAAGCCCAGCGCCTGGTCAGTGACTACATCGACCTCCTGGGCAGTCGCGACTACAGCCAGCTGATGCGCCGCATGAAGCTCAAGGAAGACGAACTGCGTCAAGTCATCGAGCTGGTGCAGAGCCTCAATCCGCGCCCGGGCTCACAGATCGAATCCAGCGAAGCCGAGTACGTAGTACCGGACGTCATCGTGCGCAAGGACAACGAGCGCTGGCTGGTGGAGCTGAATCAGGAATCGGTGCCACGCCTGCGGGTCAACGCACAGTACGCCGGCTTTGTTCGCCGCGCCGACACCAGTGCCGACAACACTTTCATGCGCAATCAGTTGCAGGAAGCTCGCTGGTTCATCAAGAGCCTGCAGAGTCGCAACGAAACCCTGATGAAAGTCGCCACTCAGATCGTTGAGCACCAACGAGGCTTCCTGGAGTACGGCGACGAAGCCATGAAACCTCTGGTTCTGCATGACATCGCTGAAGCTGTGGGCATGCACGAATCGACCATTTCCCGTGTAACCACGCAAAAATTCATGCATACCCCCCGGGGCATATATGAACTGAAATACTTTTTCTCCAGCCACGTCAGCACCTCCGAAGGCGGCGAATGCTCGTCCACGGCGATCCGCGCGATCATCAAAAAACTGGTGGCTGCGGAAAATCAGAAAAAGCCGTTGAGTGACAGCAAGATCGCTGGTTTACTGGAGGCACAAGGCATTCAGGTAGCCCGTCGTACCGTCGCCAAGTACCGCGAATCCCTTGGGATCGCGCCTTCCAGCGAACGGAAGCGGTTGATGTAGCCGCAGGGCTGGCCACAGCGTTTCAGAGTGTGTTTGAAACAGGCGGAAAGTCGGTTTCAAACGCGGTCTAGGTGGCAGGCAACCCAGCCTGTCGCGTTATGCACTGGCAACGAAGGAGAAGCTGTATGCAAGTCAACATCAGTGGACACCAACTCGAAGTGACTGAACCTCTGCGCGCTTACATCGGCGAGAAACTCGACCGGCTGGAGCGGCACTTCGACAAGATTACCAATGTGCAGGTCACCATGGCTGTCGAGAAGCTGAAACAGAAAATCGAAGCCACCCTGCACATCCACGGTGGGGAGGTCGTCGCCAATGCAGAACATGACGATATGTATGCCGCAATCGACCTGCTCACGGACAAGCTTGACCGCCAACTGAAAAAGCATAAGGAAAAGCAACTCCACCTTCTCCAAGGCACGGGTCGCTAACACTCCCCTCCCATGATCCGACTTGAAAGCATCCTGACCCCCGGCCGTTCCCTGGTGAACGTGCCGGGCGGCAGTAAAAAACGCGCCCTCGAACAAATTGCCAACCTGATCAGCCGCGAAGTGCCTGATCTGGAGATGCAGGATGTCTTCGAGAGCCTGATCGCCCGTGAAAAACTCGGTTCCACCGGTTTTGGCAACGGCATCGCCATTCCCCACTGCCGCCTCAAAGGCTGTGAGTCGCCTATCAGTGCATTGATGCACCTGGACGCTCCGATCGATTTCGACGCCATCGACGGTGCCCCCGTGGATCTGCTGTTCGTCCTCCTGGTTCCGGAAGCCGCCACCGACGCACACCTGGAACTGCTCCGGCAGATCGCCAGCATGCTCGATCGCAAGGAAGTCCGTGACCGGCTGCGCAGTGCCACCAGCAATGAAGCCTTGTATCAGGTTGTCCTGGACGAGCAAAACGGTCAGTAACCATGCGCTTGATCATTGTCAGCGGCCGCTCCGGCTCAGGTAAAAGCACCGCCCTCGATGTTCTTGAGGACCACGGCTACTACTGCATCGACAACCTTCCCGCCGGCTTGCTGCCCGAGCTGGCCGAGCGCGCGTTGATTCACACGGAACTGGCACAACCTCTGGTAGCGGTTTCCATCGACGCCCGAAACCTGCCCAGCCATCTGTCGCGCTTCCCCGAGTTGCTGGAAGAAGTGCGCAGCCGGCATATCCAGTGCGACGTGCTCTATCTGGACGCCGATGAGGAAACCCTGCTCAAGCGCTTCTCGGAAACCCGGCGGCGCCACCCGCTGAGCAGTGCCAATCGCTCGCTTGCTGAAGCCATCCACGATGAGACTCAACTGCTGGGGCCGATCGTCGATCTGGCCGACCTCAAGGTCAACACCACCAATCTGAACCTCTACCAATTGCGGGACACCATCAAGCTGCGCCTGCTGAACCAACCCGAACCCGGGACCGCGTTCCTGGTGGAGTCTTTCGGTTTCAAGCGCGGCATGCCGGTGGACGCCGACCTGGTGTTCGACGTGCGCTGCCTGCCCAATCCGTACTGGAAGCCCGAACTGCGCGCCCAATCCGGTCTGGACGCTCCCGTGGCCGAATACCTGGCCGCACAGCCCGATGTCGAAGAAATGTTCCAGGACATCGAAAGCTATCTGCTCAAGTGGCTGCCACGCTTCGCTGCCAGCAACCGCGCCTACGTGACCATTGCCATTGGCTGCACCGGCGGACATCACCGCTCCGTGTACCTGACCGAGCGCCTGGGCAAGGTGTTGCAAAAAACCCTGAAGAACGTCCAGGTTCGCCACCGCGACCTTAGCTGAAAGGATCTACCCCGCGATGCCAGCTCTGGAAATCGAGATCATCAACAAACTGGGTTTGCACGCCCGCGCTTCAGCCAAATTCGTCGGTGTAGCGGGACAGTTCCCCTGCCAGATCCGCGCCGGCAGGAGCCCGGAGTCAATGGTGGACGGCAAAAGCATCATGGCCATGATGATGCTCGCCGCAGGCAAGGGCACCAAGATCCATCTGAAGACCGAAGGCGAGCAGGAACAGGAAGCGCTGAATGCGCTGGTGGCATTAATCAACAACTACTTCGACGAGGGCGAGTAAGCCCCTGCGGGCCACTCGCCAAACGGCCCTCAGGCAAGCGCCGTGTCCATCACCATCATCAGGCAAAAGCCGATGCACAATCCGAGGCTGGCGAGCTTTTCGTGACCATTGCGGCGGGACTCGGGAATCACTTCGTGAGTCACCACCAGCAACATGGCTCCCGCCGCCAAGGCCAACCCCAGCGGCAGCAGCACCTGCGCCAGACTCACCAACCAGGCACAGAGCAAGGCAAAGACCGGCTCTACCAAGCCTGAAGCGGCGCCAATCAGAAATGCCCTGACCCGCGACATCCCCGCCCCCGCCAGCACCAGAGCGATCACCAGCCCCTCCGGTACATCCTGCAGGGCAATCCCCATGGCCAAGCTGTCCGCATCCGCCATGCCGCCCCCTGCCGACACCCCCACCGCCATGCCTTCCGGAATGTTGTGGGCAATGATGGCAAAGACAAACAGCCAGATGCGTGGAGCAATCACCGGATGCTCCGCCGTACCTACCAGCACTTCAGGGCTGGCTCCCGACACCTGGCGATCCACCAGGAACAAGCCAAAAGCCCCCAGCATGATGCCGGCGCAAACCAGGCCACTGGAGCCCCAGGCAGACAAGCCCAAGTCTTGAGCAGCGGCAATACCGGGAACGATCAGCGAAAACGCCGTCGCCGCCAGCATCACCCCAGCGCCAAAACCCAGCAACGTATCGCTCACGGCCATCGGCATTCTGCGGATCACCAGCACCGGGACCGCCCCCAGCGCCGTGCCCAACGCGCAGATCGAGCCACCCTGCAAGGCGCGCAACAACCTTGGCTCCAGATCCAGCCAGCTCAGCCCTTGAGCCACCAGCAGCGCAGTGCCCGCCAACAGCAACAGCGAACCGAAGGCATAACGAAACATCCGTCCGCTGCTGATCGCCAGTGTTTCAGTGCCCATAGTCGGCCTTAGGTCTTGTTATGAATGGAGGTATCAGGCCATCGCGGCCTGATAGCGTTGAGCGACTTCCGGCCAATTGATCACGTTGTAGAACGCATTGATGTATTCCGGCCGACGGTTCTGATAACGCAGGTAGTAGGCGTGCTCCCACACGTCCAGACCGAGAATCGGCGTGTTGCCATTCATCAGCGGGCTGTCCTGGTTACCGCTGCTTTCCACCAGCAGCTTTTTCTCCGGAGTCACGCTGAGCCAGGCCCAGCCACTGCCGAAACGGGTCAGCGCAGCCTTGGTGAACGCCTCCTTGAAGCGCTCGAAACCACCCAGTTGCTGCTCGATTGCCTGAGCCAGGGCACCCTCGGGCTTACCGCCGCCGGCCGGGGTCATCACCGCCCAGAACAGCGAATGGTTGGCGTGGCCACCCCCTTGGTTGATCACCGCGGCCCGAAGTTTTTCCGGCAGTTGCTGGACGCTGGCCACCAGTTTTTCGACTTCCCAGCCCGCCCATTCAGTGCCTTCTACAGCGGCATTGAGATTGTTGATGTAGGTCTGGTGGTGCTTGCTGTAGTGAATCTCCATGGTCTGCGCATCGATGTGCGGCTCCAGGGCGTCGTAGGCATAAGGCAGTGCAGGCAAGGTAAAGGACATATCAATGGGCTCCGTAAGAGGGGCTGTCGGCTAGCGGGCTGTCGGCTGACAGGCCCGCGACGTTGCTGTCCAGCAAACGATGAGTACGGGGGTATTCACCGTGATCACCGATGAAATTCAGCAGTTCGACGTAGGTCTTGCTGCTCTGGCGCAAAGCCGCTTCGCGCAAGACAGGGCTGAGGCGGCTGTCCTGCATGGTCTGCAGCAGGCGCTGGTGGATCGCGCAGAGGTACTCTGCGCTCTCCTCCGGCTGGTTCAGGCGCAAATGCAGGTCCGCCAGGTTGTGATGGGAAATCACACAGGCTGCCACCGCCTCGTCGGCATCCCCCCAGCGCTCGAACAACACCTGCGCCAAGGCCAGTGCCTGCAGGTAGAACTCGCGAGCATCCACCAGTTCGCCCTGCATAAAGAGGCGATTGGCCCTTTCGATCGTGCGTTTCCAGTGCTCCATGGTGAGCCTCCAAAGCGGTGTTGGGAGTTACACGCCGCCTGCGGTGAGTTTTTCCGGGTCCAGCAGGACCTCAAGCTGGCTGCGTGGCAGATCAGTGAGTTCAAGTGCCACGTCGATCACCGGGCGACCTTGCCTGTAGGCAGTCTTGGCAATTTCAGCGGCCTTCTGATACCCAATGATCGGGTTCAGAGCAGTCACCAGAATCGGGTTGCGTGACAGTGCTTCCTTGAGCTTGGGCTCGTTGACCTTGAAGCTGGCAATGGCCTTGTCCGCCAACAGGCGACTGGAGTTGGCCAGCAGTTCAATACTGCCAAGCAGGTTCTGGGCAATGATCGGCAGCATCACGTTGAGCTCGAAGTTGCCCGATTGCCCGGCCACGGTGATGGTGCTGTCGTGACCAATGACTTGGGCCGCGACCATCGCCACGGCTTCCGGAATCACCGGATTGACCTTGCCCGGCATGATCGACGAGCCCGGCTGCAGCCCCTCCAGCTCGATCTCGCCAAGCCCCGCCAGTGGACCGGAGTTCATCCAGCGCAGGTCGTTGGCGATCTTCATCAACGACACCGCTGTGGCCTTGAGCTGGCCGGACACTGTGACCGCCGTGTCCTGTGAGCCGATCAGGGCGAACAGGTTCTTGCCCGGGGTGAACTGCACCTGGGTCAGCTTGCTCAACTGCCGGCTGAAGCGCGCAGCGAACTCGGGGTGAGCGTTGATTCCGGTACCCACGGCGGTGCCGCCCTGAGCCAGGGCCTGCAGGCTCGGTAGCAGGTCCTGCAAGTGAGCAATATTGGCCTTGAGCTGCTGCGCCCAACCGTCCAGCACCTGGCTCATTCGCACCGGCATCGCATCCATCAGGTGGGTACGACCGGTCTTGATGAAGGGATGTACCTGCACCGCCTTGCGCTCGATGACCTCCACCAGATGCACCAGTGCCGGCAGCAGTTGCTCATGTAGGGTCAGGGCTGCGCTGACGTGAATGGTGGTGGGAATGATGTCGTTGCTGCTCTGACCACAGTTGACGTGGTCATTGGGATTGACCGGCTCGCCCAACAGGCGGCTGGCCAAGGTCGCCAGCACTTCGTTGGCGTTCATGTTGGAACTGGTACCGGAGCCGGTCTGGAAGATATCCACCGGGAAGTGCTGCATGAAGTCACCCTCCAGCAAGCCCTGGGCGGCATCGACAATGGCCTTGCCCTGGGACGCGCTGAGCTGCCCAAGCTCGACGTTGGCCTCGGCCGCTGCAGCCTTGGCCAGAATCAGGGCACGAATGAAGGCTACCGGCATGCGTTGCCCGCTGATGGGAAAGTTATCCACCGCGCGCTGAGTCTGCGCGCCATACAAGGCCTGCTCCGGAACCTGCAGTTCGCCCATGCTGTCTCGTTCGATACGGGTATTACTCATCGGGAAATCCTTGCACCAGTTCAATCAGAGGAATGGAAGGCAACAGCGAGCAGGTCGCCAGTTGCCAGGCATGGCTTTGCCAGCGCTTGAGCCGGCACTTGCACAAAGACAACCGCTCCATGTCACGCAATGGCCGCCAGGCCTGATCCAGGCACAGGCTGCGCCAGTGCCAGGGCAGCGCAGTATCGGTAGCGGTATCGATCAACAAACGGAAGGAGGTTTCAGCGACGGTCCAGGCCGACATCGCGGTACAGCACGCCAGGTAGCGGCCCTCGGCGAGGTAATGCTCGATCAGACGCGGTTCGTCCGGTTCCAGTGCGCAACGGATCTGGCGACTCATCCAGCGCCAGCTTTCGAGGTAGGGCTGCTCGTGCAAGGCAGAACTCATGACCTGGGCTCATTGAATAATGATTTTCATTATTAAATGATATTGAGAATCAAATCAATCTGACTTGTACGAATTTTGCCCAACTCTTGTAGGAGCCGACTTGGCGGCGAATGAGCCCCTGAGCCTGGTATCGAGCGTCAGGACGCCTTCGCTGGCAAGCCAGCTCCTAGAAAGCGCCAGGCATAAAAAAACGCGCCACCCGGGGAGGTGGCGCGTTGGGGTGACCCAGGAGGGCGGTCAGCTACCAGCGACAGTCATGCGTTCGATCAGCACCGAGCCGGTGCGGATGTTGCTGCGCAGTTCCAGGTCGTTACCCACGGCAATGATCTGCTTGAACATGTCCCGCAAATTCCCGGCAATGGTGACTTCCTGTACCGCGAACTGGATCTCGCCATTCTCGACCCAGAAACCCGCCGCACCACGGGAGTAATCCCCAGTGACCATGTTCAGGCCATGCCCCATCAACTCGGTCACCAACAGGCCACGCCCCATACGCCGCAGCAAAGCCGCCTGGTCTTCATCGCCATGGGTGACGAACAGGTTGTGCACGCCACCGGCGTTGGCGGTGCTCGGCATGCCCAGCTTGCGACCCGAGTAGGTACCCAGCACATAGGACACCAGTTCACCGTCCTTGACGAAAGGCTTGGCGTAAGTGGCCAGGCCGTCACCATCGAACGCCGAACTGCCCATGGCGCGCATCAGGTGCGGACGCTCATCGATGGTCAGCCACTGGGGAAACAGCTGTTGGCCCAAGGCGCCTTCAAGGAAGGATGACTTGCGATACAGATTGCCGCCGGAAATCGCGCCGAGAAAACTGCCGAACAGGCCGCCGGCCAGTTCCGCGGAAAACAGCACCGGCACTTCGCAGGTCGGCACCGGGCGGGCGCCAAGTCGACTGGCTGCGCGTTGGGCAGCACGCTGACCAATGCTCGCAGGGTCGGCCAGCAACTGGCCCTGGCGATTGACGTCATACCAGTAGTCGCGCTGCATCTGGCCGTCAGCCTCGGCAATCATCACGCAGCTCAGACTGTGGCGAGTGGAGGCATAACCACCGATAAAACCGTGACTGTTGCCATACACCCGGCAGCCCTGATGGGTGCTCAGGGTGGTGCCGTCGGCATTCTTGATCCGGCTGTCGGCGGCAAAGGCCGCAGCTTCACAGGCCAGGGCCTGTTCGATGGCCTGCTCTGGGGTGATGTCCCAGGCATGGAACAGGTCGAAGTCCTGCAGGTCCTTGGCCATCAAGGATGCATCGGCCAGCCCCGAGGCTTCGTCTTCGGAGGTGTGCTTGGCGATTGCCAGGGCCGCGGCCACGGTTTCACGAATGGCCTCGGGGCCGCTGGCAGAGGTGCTGGCCGAACCCTTGCGCTGGCCCACATAGAGGGTGATGCCAAAGCCCTGGTCGCGGTTGAACTCCACGGTTTCCACTTCCCGCTGGCGCACCGAAGTCGACAGGCCCTGCTCCAGAGACACCGCTACTTCGCAGGCACTGGCCCCCTGGCGCTTGGCCTCGGCAACGATCTGCTCGACTTGCTCCTGCAGGGCCGGCAAAGCCTGTGGGCCGACGCTTTGTGCTGCACTCATGCTGTTCTCCACTCAAATTCTGCTTTCGATTAAGGCCGGCGAGCGACCGGGCCGGACAAGCGGCCCTCGACTGGTTATCATGGCGGCGTTTCTTTGCGGACTGCCACCATGGTTGATTCTTACGACGACTCCCTCGATGGGGAGAAAAGCAAATCCCAGGTCAAACGCGAGCTGCATGCTCTGGTTGATCTCGGCGAGCGCCTTACCACTCTCAAGCCTGACTTGCTGAACAAACTGCCGTTGACCGACGCCTTGCGCCGGGCCCTGGCGGATGCGCCCAAGCACGTCGCCCATATCGCCCGAAAGCGCCACCTGCAATTCATCGGCAAGCTGATGCGTGACCAGGACACCGACGCGATTCTGCAACTGCTCGACCAACTCGACGCCTCCACCCGGCAGTACAACGAACGTTTCCATAACCTGGAACGTTGGCGTGACCGCCTGATCGGCGGCGGCGATGACGTTCTGGAAAAGTTCGTCAGTGAATACCCGGACGCCGATCGCCAGCAACTGCGCTCCCTGATTCGTCAGGCCCAGCACGAGGTGGCCCATAACAAGGCGCCGGCCTCCAGCCGTAAAATCTTCAAGTACATCCGCGAGCTGGACGAGACCCAACGCGGTCTGCGTTGAGTCCTCCACGGGTGAGCTGCCCAGCAGTTCACCCGGCGCCCTCTTCTCTTATGCCCCTGTGCCACCCACGGTGATCGCATCGATCTTCAAGGTCGGCTGACCGACGCCTACCGGCACTGATTGCCCGTCCTTGCCACAAGTGCCAACGCCGCTGTCCAGGGACAAATCGTTGCCCACCATCGACACTCGGCTCATCGCTTCAGGACCGTTGCCAATCAGGGTCGCGCCCTTGACCGGTGCGGTGATCTTGCCGTCTTCGATCAGATACGCCTCGCTGGTGGAAAACACGAACTTGCCGCTGGTGATGTCCACCTGGCCGCCGCCAAGGTTGGCGCAATAGATGCCTTTCTTCACCGAGGCGATGATTTCCGCCGGATCGCTTTCGCCAGCCAGCATGTAGGTGTTGGTCATGCGCGGCATCGGCAAGTGCGCGTAGGACTCACGACGCCCGTTGCCAGTGCGGGCCACGCCCATCAGGCGGGCATTGAGTTTGTCCTGCATATAGCCCTTGAGCACACCGTTCTCGATCAGGGTGGTGCATTCGGTCGGGGTGCCTTCGTCGTCCACACTCAGGGAGCCGCGACGCCCAGCCAGGGTGCCATCGTCGACGATGGTGCAAAGCTTGGAAGCCACCCTCTCGCCCATGCGGCCGCTGTAGGCCGAGCTGCCCTTGCGGTTGAAGTCGCCTTCCAGGCCGTGGCCCACGGCTTCGTGCAGCAGCACACCGGACCAGCCGGAGCCGAGTACCACCGGCAAGGTGCCCGCCGGTGCCGGAATGGCTTCGAGATTGACCAGGGCCTGACGCAGCGCTTCACGGGCATAGCCCATGGCCCGATCTTCAGTGAGGAAATAGCGGTAATCGGTACGCCCGCCGCCACCATGGCCACCGCGCTCGCGGCGGCCATTCTGCTCGACGATGACGCTGACGTTGAAGCGCACCAACGGCCGCACATCCGCCGCCAGGCCGCCGTCCGTCGAGGCCACCAGAATCCGCTCCCAGACCCCGGCCATGCTCACGCTGACCTGCTGGATACGCGGGTCCAGAGCACGAGTCGCCGCGTCCACTCGCTTGAGCAGTTCGACTTTCTCGGCCCGGCTGATGACTTCCAGAGGATTGTCCGGCGCATACAGTTGCGCCACGTCCTGGCTGGTGAAGGCCTGCACCGTACCGTTCTGTCCGGCCCGAGAGATCGAACGCGCAGCACGGGCCGCCAGTCCCAGGGCTTCCAGGGTGATGGCGTTGCTGTAGGCAAAGCCGGTCTTCTCCCCGGACTGCGCACGCACACCCACCCCTTGGTCGAGGTTGAAACTGCCTTCCTTGACGATCCCGTCTTCCAGGGACCAGGACTCGGAAATCTGCCCCTGGAAATACAGGTCGGCGGCATCGATGCCCGGGCCGGCCAGATCCCCCAGCACGCCCTGCAAGCTTTCGATGGTCACGCCGCCAGGGGCTAGAAGATGTTCACTGACTGAGGACAACAACCCGCTCATATGCTTTGGCCTTAAATTCGTCGTACTTATGCAAGCCGTTGAACGCCTTGCGAGAAAATGCGCCGGTGACTGACCACCGGCATCCGCGCCCGAATGGACGCCTGTTCACTGCTGTCGCGCTCGGCCAACAGCACGCCCTCACCTTGATCCTGCTCCGCCAGCACGCGTCCCCATGGGTCGACGATGGCCGCATGGCCGTAGGTTTCCCGTGGGCCGGGATGCACGCCACCCTGGGCCGCCGCCAGCAGGTAGCACTGGGTTTCAATGGCCCGGGCCCGGATCAGCACCTCCCAATGGGCGGCGCCGGTCACCGCGGTAAAAGCCGAAGGCGCGGTAATCAGTTCAGCGCCGGCGGCGCGCAATTCGCTGTACAGCTCGGGAAAGCGCAGGTCATAACAAACCGTCAGCCCCAACCGACCCACCGGCGTATCCGCCACTACCACGCGGTCTCCATGAGCATAGTCATCGGATTCGCGATAGCGTCCGCGATTGTCCGCCACGTCGACATCGAACAGATGCAGCTTGTCGTAGCGCGCCACAATCTGTCCCTGATCGTCCACCAACAATGAACAGGCGTTGGCCTTGGCCTCGGGCTGATCCTCGGGGGGCAGCGGCAAGGTGCCGGCCACTATCCATAACCTGAGGTCGCGGGCGGTCTGTTTCAACCATGGCAGGATCGGACCTTCGCCCAGGGCTTCGGCGCGACCGATGGCTGCCATGTCGCGGCGGCCCATGGCGGCGAAGTTTTCCGGCAGCACGGCCAGCTTGGCGCCAGCAACGGCGGCTTGCTCAAGCAGGCTCCGAGCCTGGTTCAGATTGGCCAGCACATCGCTCTGACTGACCATTTGAATCACCGCAAGAGACATGGCGAACTCCTTGTAGGGTAGGCCGCCATGCTACTCCATAGGCACGAATCGAGGATTCTCAAAACGGCTTGTCGAAGGTGATTTGGGGATCTTTCCACGGGCCTTTGACGTTGTATTTGACGCTGGCAAAGCGCGCCACGCGGTCTCCGATCAGCTTGTCGATCAGGAACAACGCCCCGCCCACCGCAGGCGCCCCGACGATCAGCGCGGCAATCGGCAGGTTGTTGGTGACCGGCAGGGTCACCAGCAGCTTGGCGTCCACCTGATCGGCCACCATATCCAGGGTGCCATTGAGCTCCAGATTGCTCGACGGCCCCGTGAGGGTGATCGGCTCGCGAGTGACATACACGCCATTGCTCGCCGCCAGCACGCCCTTGACCCGGTCATAGCTCAAGCCCTTGCCGAACAGGTCGGAGAAGTCCAGGCGCAGGCGCCGGCCGATGGAGTTGAAGTTGAGCAGGCCGAATACCCGCAGGGCCTGGGCCCCGCCTTCGACTTCAACGAACTGTCCCTTGCGCAGGGTGGCGTCCAGGCTGCCGGAGAAGCGCTTCAAGCCCACCCAGGCCGGTGAGCCCGGCCAGCGGCCATCGACATCCAGGTGAAAGTCTTCACTGGTTACGGTCGGTGCGAAGCCCCAGCCCTTGAGCACATCCGCCAGGTTCTTGCCACCAATACGGCCACGGTACCAACTGCTGCTGGCACCGGCCTGACCTTCCCAGCCCCCCTCGCCTTGCAACTGCATGCCCTTGAGGCCCAGGTCCAGGCCATTGAAGACCATGCCCTTGGCCGTCGGCCGAACCTTGAGCGCCCAGCGACCGATCAGGTCCTGGCCCTGGAACAGTTGGGCAATGGAAATATCCAGGGGCGGAACGTTCTTCGGGTCCACTGAAGCCAAAGGATCAGGTGCATTTTCATCGGTCTGGGCCGTCGGGTCGGCGGCCGGCAGGCGTACGTACGCCATGTCGATGACCATTGGCGCCACCTTGGCATCGGGAATCCCGACTTTGCCCTTGGCCTGTTGACTGTCGATCTGCAGCTCCCAGGCAGAGGGCTTGCGGCTCAGCAGCAGGTTGACCTGATCCAGCGAGGTGCCGAAGGCGCTGAGCTTGCCGACCTTGAAGTCCGCACTGCTGAGCAACTGCTTGGCGCTGCCCCCCGGGTCCTTTCCAGCATAGCGATCCACCAGGGCCTTCCACGGTTCCACATCCAGCTCGGAGAGGATCCCCCGTATCCGCAGCCCTTTGCCAGGAGGCAGCAAGGCCGCACCATCGCCGAGGAACAGTTCGCCCCGACCCTCGGCGAGCTTGCCGCTGGGCGCCGCGAAAGTGAAGTCGGCCAACTCGCCGTATTTGAACCAGTAGCGCCGCTCGGCCCCTTGCAGGGTCATGCGAAACACACTGTTACGCCCGGTGCTGGCAGCCATGCCAAACGGCGCCGGCAGGTCCACCGCCACGCCCTTGAGGCTGGAGTTGACCATCAATTGACTGTCGGCACCGTCAAGGTTCAGTTGCAACTGAAAGGGCACTTCGCCGGACACCGGCAACGGCTGGCTGACTTTCAACCAGTCGGTGAGTTTCTTCACCGTAACCTGGCCCTTGGCAACCACCCGGGTATTGGGCTTGCCTGGCTTGCCATCGGCAAAGATCTGCGCCGTGACCGGCCGATCGAAAGCCTGGGCGCTGATGCCTGTACCGCTCAGGCCCCTGGCACTGTCAAAGCGGAAGTCGCCCTTGAGCTGGGTCAGTTCCAACTCGGGTTCACTGAGTTTGAGGCGCGCCTTGTCAGTCTTGAAGTCCACCAGGATCTTCGGTTCCTCGCCCTTGACCAGGGGGATGTCCAGGTTCAGCTTGCCTTGCAGGTCACCCTCGCCCTGCCAGCCGGCAAAGGTCGATGCGGTGCCGATCGGTGCTTCCTGCAGAATCTTCACCCCGTCACCCAGGCCGCCGGCAAAACTGCCGTCGATGAACATGTGGCTGCTCTGACCGGCAACAGAATGGGGAATGTTGACGAAAACATCCCGCACCTTGGTATCCAACAGCTGCCCCTTGCTGGCGACGATGCGTACGCCGCTGTCTTCGACGAACACGTCGCCGCTGATCTTGCTCAGGTGCGGCCAGCCCGGCTGGAACGCCAGTTCGGCGTCATGCACCTTGAAGAACAGGCTGATGCTGCGAGCCGCCTCGATAGCGTCATGGTTCAGCGAACCCTGGTATTGGAAGAACCCCTCATCCACCGCGCCCTTGAGGATCGCCGTACGCAGCCATTCATCCAGCGCCGGACTGAGCACCTGGGGCAGGTACTTGGCGGTGTAGCGCCCATCGCCGTCCACCAGGCCGACCCGCAGGTCCATGTAGTCTTCCTGGCTGTGGTCGAAGTGCAGCCGGATCAGGAAATCGCCGGCAATCTTGCCCTCTTCCCCCAGCACCTTGAGGTAGGGCGCGATCAGGGTGAAACCTTGTTTGTCGAGTTTCCAGGTCAGGGTGGCGTTGGCCTGGATGTACTGCCAGGGCTTGGCGAAGATCGGGTACAGGTGCAGGGAGAAATCCTTGCTGTCCATGCGCAGCTCGCCCTTACCCAGGTCGCCGCTGATGCTGCCACTGACGTTTCGCGCCGCCGGAGCGCCGTGATAGGCGTCGAAGCCGACCCGATCAAGGTTGGCGGCAAAGCTCAGCCGCTGGTCGCCGGTGTTCTGGGGGCGATAGTCGAGCAGCACATTGCGCAGCCCGCCGCTAACCTTCAAGCGCTCGATGGTGGTGGCCAGGCCTTGCGGCAAAGGTGCCAGGGCATTGAGGATCGGCGTGAGCGGCGTCAGGTCCAGGCGGTCGGCTTGCAGATGCCAGAGTTCTTCACGGTTATCGCCGGCCTGGGTTTGCTGCAGTTGCAGGCGCGATTCCCAGCGGGTTTCGCCAAGGCTCAGCGCCAGGGAATCGAGTTGTACCTGCAGGCCCTGATCGCTGCGCTGGAAGAAGGCATTCAACGCCAGATTCTTCAGGGTGACTGGCGTGCGCTCGGCATAGGCGCCGGTGAGCTGTGGCGCATTCAAGCGCAGCGCCGCGCTCTGCACTGTGCCCTTGGCCCAGGTCAGCCACAGCTCGCCACCGGCCTTGAGTTCGGAGAGTTTCCATTGCTGAGTGACACGGGCCGGAAGCCAGCGCGACCAGTCACTTTGCGGCAGGCTCAGGTACAGCTCGGCCCGGGCGTCGCGCCATGCATCCGCCTGGATGCGTGTGCGCAGGTTGACGGCCAGGGGCTGCCCGTCCGGCAGGGTCAGGCGCAGGTCCAGGCGCTGGCGGCTGGGACCGGTGCGCAGATTGAGTCCGACATAGGTCAGGGCCAGCGGCGAATGATCCTGCGGCAGCAAAGTGACTTGGCTGTCCAACAGGGAGAGTTCCGCGACTTGCTGCAAGCGAGTCAGCAGTTGTCCCGGATCCATGGGTTGGTCCTGCTGCATTGGCAGGCCTTGCAATTGCCATTGGCCGTCCGCGCCTTCCTTGAGGCTCAGACTCAGACCGCTGAGCTCCAGGCGCCCTATGCGCAGGTCACGGGCCAACAGGCTGCCGAGCATGTCCGGGGCCACGCTGACCTGGTCCAGGCGCAGGGCGTTGGCCCCCTCGCCCACCATCACATCGTGTGCCAGGAGAATCGGCGACAGTCCGCTCCAACGCCCTTCCAGGCTACCGATATGCACCGGCAGCCCCACGGCCTGCTGCACCTTGGCTTCGACCTCGGCCTGGTACTCAGCCACCAGCGGAGTCAGTTCCCGACCCAGGCTGACGTACAAGGCCGTCACCACCAACAGCAACGCGCAGGCACCCAGCCCCCAGCGAATCAGCGTGGTGAACAAGCGGATCAGCCGCTCCATCTCAGTTGGCTCCCATGGCAAAAGTCATGCAAAAAGCTGAAGCCAGCCGTTTCCAGTGGTGTAAAACACGGGAAATCAGAGCAGCACCACGTCGTATTGTTCCTGGGAGTACATGGTTTCGACCTGGAACCTGATGGTACGGCCGATAAAACCTTCCAACTCCGCCACATTGCCCGACTCTTCGTCCAGCAGACGATCCACCACTTTCTGATTGGCCAGCACTCGATACCCTTCTGCCTGATAAGCCCGGGCCTCACGGAGGATTTCACGGAATATTTCGTAACAGATGGTTTCCGGGGTCTTCAGCTTGCCCCGTCCCTGACAACTGCTGCAGGGCTCGCAGAGCACCTGCTCCAGGCTCTCGCGCGTGCGTTTGCGGGTCATCTGCACCAGGCCCAGTTCGGTGATGCCGATGATGTTGGTCTTGGCGTGATCGCGCTCCAGTTGCTTCTCCAGGGTCCGCAGTACCTGACGCTGATGCTCCTCGTCTTCCATGTCGATGAAGTCGATGATGATGATCCCGCCCAGGTTGCGCAGGCGCAGCTGCCGGGCAATGGCGGTAGCGGCTTCGAGGTTGGTCTTGAAGATGGTTTCCTCAAGATTGCGATGACCGACGAAGGCCCCGGTGTTGACGTCGATGGTGGTCATGGCTTCCGCCGGGTCCACCACCAGATAACCACCGGACTTGAGTGGCACCTTGCGCTCCAGGGCCTTCTGGATTTCATCCTCGACGCCGTACAGGTCGAAGATCGGCCGCTCACCGGGGTAGTGCTCCAGGCGATCGGCGATTTCCGGCATCAGCTCGGCAACGAACTGAGTGGTCTTCTGGAAGGTTTCCCGGGAGTCGATGCGGATCTTCTCGATTTTCGGGCTCACCAGATCCCGCAGGGTACGCAGCGCCAGGCCCAGGTCTTCGTAGATCACATTGGGCGCGCCAATGGTCTTGATCTGAACGCCGATCTGATCCCAGAGCCGACGCAGGTAGCGAATGTCCATCAGGATCTCATCGGCACCGGCGCCCTCGGCGGCAGTACGCAGGATGAACCCGCCCGCCTCCTTGATGCCTTCCTGGGCCACGCAGTCGCTGACCACCTGCTTCAAGCGCTCACGCTCGGCTTCATCCTCGATCTTCAGCGAGATGCCGACATGGGCGGTACGGGGCATGTACACCAGATAACGTGAAGGAATCGACAACTGGGTGGTCAGTCGGGCGCCCTTGGTGCCGATGGGGTCTTTGGTGACTTGCACCACCAGGCTCTGCCCTTCATGCACCAGGGCACTGATGCTTTCCACCGCCGTACCTTCACGGGTGGAGATTTCCGCAGCATGAATAAACGCTGCGCGGTCCAGGCCGATATCGACGAAGGCGGCCTGCATGCCAGGCAATACCCGCACCACCTTGCCTTTATAGATGTTGCCAACGATACCGCGGCGCTGGGTCCGTTCGACGTGAACCTCTTGCAGCACTCCGTTTTCGACCACCGCCACCCGTGATTCCATCGGCGTGATGTTGATCAGAATCTCTTCACTCATGGCAGTGTCTCGTTCAGGCGTGTTCATAGAAGGCCGCAGCAGTCGGGTACGGCGCTTTAGCGCACTGGAAGGTTTTGCCAACAGGGTATGCCGAAATGGCCAAGCAGTTCTGCGGTTTCGCACACCGGCAAGCCAACCACAGCGGAGTAACTGCCATTGAGCCCTGACACAAACACCGCCGCAAGCCCCTGGATTGCATAACCGCCGGCCTTGTCCCGAGGCTCGCCGCTGGCCCAGTAGATGCTCGCTTCCTCAGGGGAGATGGCGCGAAACCGCACCAGGCTGCGCACCACTCTCGACTCGCAGCGCTCCCCGTCGAGCAGGGCAATGGCGGTCAACACTTCGTGCTCGCGCCCGGCCAGCGCCATGAGCATCGCCAGGGCGTCGGCCTGGTCCAGCGGTTTGCCGAGGATCCGCCCGTCCAGCACCACGGCCGTATCGGCTCCCAGCACACAGGCCGGGGCCCGGGATTCGCTGCTGGTGATCAGGGCGCGCCCGGCCGCCGCCTTGCCACGGGCAAGACGCTCGACATAAGCCGCAGGGGATTCATCAGCCAGCGGAGTTTCATCGATATCCGCGCTGATGGCGGTGAAGGGCACACCGATCTGGGTGAGCAGCTCACGCCGACGGGGCGAACCGGAAGCGAGGTAAAGCGGATTCATCAAGACATCTCCCTGTCGAGGTGCGGGCCAATGCCTGACCGAATTAATTGATTTTGAAACGTCGGCGCAACCCACGCAGACCAAAGCTGACCCACGGCCACAACAGCGCACTGACCAGGGCTGGCAGGACCAGCGCCAGGGTCGGCTGGCGATTACCGGTCAGGGCGCTGAGCCAGAGTTGGACCAACTGCGCCAAGCCAAAGATCACCAGGATCACCAAACTCTGCTGCCACATCGGGAACATCCGCAGACGCTGTTGCAGGGACAGCACAAGGAAGGTAATCAGCGTCAGGATCAAGGCGTTCTGCCCCAGGAGCGTGCCGTAAAGCACATCCTCCGCCAGCCCAAGGCACCAAGCCGTGACCATGCCCACCTTGTGCGGCAGGGCCAGGGCCCAAAAGGCCAGTAGCAGGGCCAGCCATAGCGGGCGCAGGATTTCCATGAACTGAGGCAAAGGCGACACACTCAGCAGCATGCCGATCAGAAACGTCAGCCAGACGATCCAGCCGTTTTGCGAATAGGTGCTACCCGCCATTATTCTCTTCCTCCGGTGGTGGCCGGTGCCGCAGCCGGAGGCTTGGCCGCCGCCGGTTTCACCACAGGTTTATTGACCGGCTTGGCCGGAGCATGGGCGGCCGGTTTGACCGGAGTCGCTGGTGCAGTCGCGGGGGCGCTGGCAGGGGCTGCGGTCGCGGCTGGAGTCACCGCAGGCTTGGGCACCGTGGTCGGCACCACCGGGGTGGTATTGCCACCCTGCTGGTCCTGGGCTTCCTGAGCCTGGGCCGCATCATTGGCCCGCTCTTCGGCCGTGCGCGGATCACTGAATACCAGTAACAGGTAACGGCTGCGGTTCAGCGCGGCAGTGGGCACCGCTCGCACAATGGCGAATGGCTGACCGGAATCGTGGATCACTTCCTTGACCGTGGCCACCGGATATCCAGCGGGGAAACGCTGGCCAAGGCCCGAACTGACCAGCAAATCGCCTTCCTTGACATCGGCGGTGTCGGCCACGTGGCGCAACTCCAGGCGCTCCGGGTTGCCAGTGCCACTGGCAATGGCCCGCAGGCCATTGCGATTGACCTGTACCGGAATGCTGTGGGTGGTGTCGGTGAGCAGCAGCACGCGGGACGTGTAGGGCATCAACTCCACCACCTGTCCCATCAGGCCACGGGCATCGAGCACCGGCTGACCGAGAAAGACGCCATCGCGCTCACCTTTATTGATGATGATGCGGTGGGTGAAGGGGTTCGGGTCCATGCCGATCAACTCGGCCACTTCAACCTTCTCGTTGACCAGTGCCGAAGAGTTGAGCAACTCGCGCAGACGCACGTTCTGCTCGGTCAAGGCGGCAAGCTTTTGCATGCGCCCCTGCAGCAGCAGGTTTTCGGTCTTGAGTTTTTCGTTTTCAGCGACCAGCTCGGTGCGACTGCCGAATTGACTGGCAACGCCCTGCCATAGCCGCTGCGGCAGGTCGGTGATCCAGTAGGACTGCATCAACACCAGCGACATCTGGCTACGCACTGGCTTGAGCAGTGTGAAGCGGGCATCGACCACCATCAGTGCGACCGACAGTACGACCAGCACCAGGAGGCGCACGCCCAATGAGGGGCCTTTGGCGAAAAGCGGTTTAATAAGCCGCTCCTCCCAGGCAAATGTTGTGTTTATTCATACGGCATCAAACCGGCCTGGATGCAGATTGACAGAAGATAAACGCCACAGGCAGCACTGCAAAGTGCTGCCTGTGAGCGCAACAGCATAGATGCAACCGGCGAAGTTACTCGCTGGAGAGCAGGTCCATGGTGTGTTTGTCCATCATTTCCAATGCACGGCCACCGCCGCGAGCAACACAGGTCAGCGGATCTTCGGCAACGATCACCGGCAGACCGGTTTCCTGGGCCAACAGCTTGTCCAGATCACGCAGCAGAGCGCCACCACCGGTCAGCACCAGACCGCGCTCGGCGATGTCCGAAGCCAGTTCCGGAGGCGATTGCTCCAGGGCACTTTTCACCGCCTGAACGATGGTTGCCAGGGACTCCTGCAGAGCCTCCAGCACTTCATTGGAGTTCAGGGTGAAGGCACGTGGCACGCCTTCAGCCAGGTTACGGCCGCGTACGTCGACTTCACGCACTTCGCCGCCTGGATAGGCAGTACCGATTTCCTGCTTGATGCGCTCAGCGGTGGACTCACCGATCAGGCTGCCGTAGTTGCGACGCACGTAGGTGATGATGGCCTCGTCGAAACGGTCGCCGCCAACACGTACGGATTCGGCATAAACCACACCGTTCAGGGAGATCAGGGCGATTTCAGTGGTACCACCACCGATGTCCACGACCATCGAACCACGGGCTTCTTCAACCGGCAGGCCGGCACCGATCGCAGCGGCCATTGGCTCTTCGATCAGGAACACTTCACGGGCACCGGCGCCAAGGGCCGACTCACGGATGGCACGACGTTCAACCTGGGTGGACTTGCATGGAACGCAGATCAGCACACGAGGGCTGGGCTGCAGAAAGCTGTTTTCATGAACCTTGTTGATAAAGTACTGCAGCATCTTTTCGCAGACGCTGAAGTCGGCGATCACGCCGTCCTTCATCGGACGAATGGCGGCAATGTTGCCCGGAGTACGACCGAGCATGCGCTTGGCCTCAGTACCAACCGCAACAACACTTTTCTGATTACCGTGGGTCCGAATGGCCACAACCGATGGTTCATTCAGGACAATACCGCGCTCGCGCACGTAAATAAGGGTGTTGGCAGTGCCCAGGTCAATGGAAAGATCGCTGGAAAACATGCCACGCAGTTTCTTGAACATGGGAAAGGGACCCTAGGCAACGCGTGGGTAAAAAAGTGCGGCAAACTCTAACAACGACAGGGATTTTGGGCAAGGCGCCAATATGTTAAATTGGCCGCTTTTCTGTGCACCAAACCCCACAATCGCGGCCATAAGACCGTAGAAATGCGGTAGTGTTCCGACAATCTAACACGCGGACGAAATCCGTTTTTGTTTTCCACTGGAGAATCCCATGGCGCTTGAACGCTCCGACGTGGAAAAAATCGCTCATTTGGCCAGCATCAAGCTCAATGAAGGCGATCTTCCACACATCACCTCCGCCCTTAACAGCATTCTCGGGCTGGTGGATGAAATGCAGGCAGTCGATACCGATGGTATCGAGCCCCTGGCCCACCCTCTGGAAGCCAGCCAGCGCCTGCGCGCAGACGTTGTGACCGAGTCCAATCATCGCGAGGCCTATCAGTCCATCGCACCAGCGGTCGAAAGCGGCCTGTATCTGGTTCCGAAAGTCATCGACTAAAGGGAAAGAGCCTGCAATGCACCACATGACTCTGGCCGAGATCGCCCGCGGCCTCGCCGACAAGAAGTTTTCCTCTGTAGAACTGACCCAGACCCTGCTGGCGCGCATCGCTCAGTTGGATCCGCAGATCAACAGTTTCATCAGCCTCACCCAAGACCTGGCCCTGGGCCAGGCCAAGGCCGCCGACGAACGTCGCGCCAACGGTGAGAGCGGAGCCCTGCTGGGCGCACCGATCGCCCACAAAGACCTGTTCTGCACCCAAGGCATCCGCACCAGCTGCGGTTCGAAGATGCTCGACAACTTCAAGGCGCCCTATGACGCCACCGTGGTCGCCAAGCTGGCCGCGGCCGGAGCCGTGACCCTGGGCAAGACCAACATGGACGAATTCGCCATGGGCTCGGCCAACGAGTCGAGCTGGTACGGCGCAGTGAAAAACCCGTGGAACCTGGAGCACGTGCCCGGCGGTTCGTCCGGTGGTTCCGCCGCCGCCGTAGCCGCGCGCCTGCTGCCTGCGGCCACCGCCACCGACACCGGCGGTTCGATCCGCCAACCGGCCGCCTTCACCAACCTCACCGGCCTGAAGCCGACCTACGGTCGCGTTTCCCGCTGGGGCATGATCGCCTACGCTTCCAGCCTCGATCAGGGTGGCCCGCTGGCACGCACCGCCGAAGACTGCGCGATCCTGCTGCAAGGCATGGCCGGCTTCGACCCGAACGATTCCACCAGCATCGATGAACCGGTGCCGGACTACAGCGCCGGCCTCAGCGGCTCGCTGCAGGGCCTGCGCATCGGCGTGCCGAAGGAGTACTTCAGCGCCGGTCTCGACCCGCGCATCGCCGAACTGATCCACAACAGCATCAAGGAGCTGGAAAAGCTCGGTGCGGTGATCAAGGAAATCAGCCTGCCGAACATGCAGCACGCGATTCCCGCGTACTACGTGATCGCCCCGGCGGAAGCCTCCTCCAACCTGTCGCGTTTCGACGGCGTGCGCTTCGGCTACCGTTGCGAGAACCCGGCCAACCTTGAAGACCTGTACAAGCGCTCCCGTGGCGAAGGCTTCGGCAGCGAAGTGCAGCGCCGGATCATGGTCGGCGCCTACGCGCTGTCCGCCGGCTACTACGACGCCTACTACCTCAAGGCGCAGAAAATCCGTCGCCTGGTGAAGAACGACTTCATGACCGCTTTCAACGAAGTCGACATCATCCTCGGCCCGACCACGCCCAACCCGGCCTGGAAGCTCGGCGCCAAGAGCAGCGATCCGGTCGCCGCGTACCTGGAAGACGTCTACACCATCACCGCCAACCTCGCGGGCCTGCCGGGCCTGTCGATGCCGGCCGGTTTCGTCGACGGCTTGCCGGTCGGCGTGCAACTGCTCGCCCCGTATTTCCAGGAAGGCCGCTTGCTCAACGTTGCGCACAAGTATCAGTTGAACACTGACTGGCACACCCGCACCCCAACCGGCTTCTGAGGAGACACACATGCAATGGGAAGTCGTGATCGGGCTGGAGATTCATACCCAGCTCACCACTCAATCGAAGATTTTCTCCGGTAGCTCCACCGCCTTCGGTGCCGAGCCCAACACCCAGGCCAGCCTGATCGACCTGGGCATGCCCGGCGTACTGCCAGTGCTGAACCAGGAAGCGGTGCGCATGGCGGTGATGTTCGGCCTGGCGGTAGACGCCGAGATCGGCCAGCACAACGTGTTCGCCCGCAAGAACTACTTCTACCCGGACCTGCCCAAGGGTTACCAGATCAGCCAGATGGAGCTGCCAATCGTTGGCAAGGGCCACCTGGACATCCCTCTGGAAGACGGCACCATGAAACGCGTCGGCATCACCCGCGCGCACCTGGAAGAAGACGCCGGCAAGAGCCTGCATGAAGAGTTCAACGGTTCTACCGGCATCGACCTGAACCGCGCCGGCACGCCGCTGCTGGAGATCGTGTCCGAGCCGGACATGCGCAGCGCCAAGGAGGCCGTGGCCTACGTCAAGTCGATCCACGCGCTGGTTCGCTACCTGGGCATCTGCGACGGCAACATGGCCGAAGGCTCGCTGCGTTGCGACTGCAACGTCTCGGTCCGCCCCAAGGGCCAGGTCGAGTTCGGCACCCGCTGCGAGATCAAGAACGTCAACTCGTTCCGCTTCATCGAGAAGGCGATCAACAGCGAGATCCGTCGCCAGATCGATCTGATCGAAGACGGCGGCAAAGTGATCCAGCAGACCCGCCTGTACGACCCGAACAAGGACGAAACCCGTCCGATGCGCAGCAAGGAAGAAGCCAACGACTACCGTTACTTCCCCGATCCGGACCTGCTACCCGTGGTTATCGAGGATTCCTTCCTCGACCAGGTACGCGCCACCCTGCCAGAACTGCCACCGCAGAAACGCGAGCGCTTCCAGGAGCAGTTCGGCCTGTCGGTCTACGACGCCAGCGTCCTGGCCACCAGCCGCGAGCAGGCGGACTACTTCGAGAAAGTCGCCAGCATTGCCGGTGACGCCAAGCTCGCCGCCAACTGGGTCATGGTCGAACTGGGCAGCCTGCTCAACAAGCAGGGCCTGGAAATCGACGCAGCCCCGGTCTCGGCCGAACAACTGGGCGGCATGCTGCTGCGGATCAAGGACAACACCATCTCCGGCAAGATCGCCAAGACCGTGTTCGAAGCCATGGCCAATGGCGAGGGTAGCGCCGACGAGATCATCGACAAGCGCGGCCTCAAGCAAGTCACCGACAGCGGCGCGATCTCCGCGGTGCTGGATGAAATGCTCGCGGCCAACGCCGAACAGGTCGAACAGTACCGCGCCGCCGACGAGGCCAAGCGCGGCAAGATGTTCGGCTTCTTCGTCGGCCAGGCGATGAAAGCTTCCAAGGGCAAGGCCAACCCGCAACAGGTCAACGAGCTGCTGAAAAGCAAGCTCGAAGGCTGATCGAAAAATGCAGCCTTGGCTTGTCAGTCGAAATCGCGGGGATGCAAGCCCGTCTTCGCTGGCAAGCCAGCTCCTGCGAATAATGACTCCCCGTCCCTGGTTCGTGGCCTGTGCCCTGCTCGCTCTGCTCACGGGCTGCGCCAGCAGCCATATCATCGACCCTCGAGGTTATGACCAGACCGGGACAGCCTCCTATTACGGCGCCCGCCATCATGGCAAACGCACCGCCAGCGGCGAGCCCTTCGATCAGAACGGCCTCACTGCGGCCCATCGCGAACTGCCGTTCGGCACCCGAGTGCAAGTCACCAACCAGGGCAACGGCAAAAGCGTCGTGGTCCGTATCAACGATCGTGGCCCGCACACTCGCGGCCGCCTGATCGACTTATCCCGCGCTGCCGCGCAACAGCTGGGCATGCTGCGCAGCGGCACCGCCAAAGTACGCATCCAAGCCCTCAGCGACTGACCGACGGAGCCCGAGCCATTACCGCCTTTGCCGAACTGCCCCTGCTCAGCCTGATCCAACTCATCAGCGGCCTGGTGATGCTGATCGTCGGCGCCGAGTTGCTGGTGCGTGCCGCAGTACGTTTGTCCGCACGCCTGCATGTACGTCCGCTGATCATGGGCTTGAGCATCGTCGCCTTCGGCAGCAGCGCGCCGCAGATGGCCATCAGCCTGCAGGCGACCCTGGCCGACAACACCGATATCGCCGTGGGCAGCGTGATCGGCAGCAGCATCTTCAACATCCTGGTGACCCTGGGTCTATCGGCCCTGATCATTCCGCTGCGGGTATCGCGACAGCTGGTGCGCCTGGACATCCCGCTGATGATCGGTGCCAGCCTGCTGGTATTCATCCTGGCCTATAACGAGCGTCTCAGCCCCTCCGACGGCGTCATCCTGCTGGCGGCCCTGGTGCTGTACCTGCTCCTGCTGTTGCGCCAGTCGCGGCACTCGGCACGCCATC
This sequence comes from Pseudomonas protegens, assembly GCF_003363755.1. Taxonomy (GTDB): domain Bacteria; phylum Pseudomonadota; class Gammaproteobacteria; order Pseudomonadales; family Pseudomonadaceae; genus Aquipseudomonas; species Aquipseudomonas danubii. The sequence goes on along the minus strand of NZ_CP031396.1, from coordinate 4,537,116 downwards.
ACCTGCCCGCTCCAGCCGGCCAGCGCGGTTTCGCGCCCAGGTTCAGCAGCATGCTGATGGTGCTTATCGGCCTGGGGCTGCTGGTCTTCGCCGGACACTTGCTGCTAGGCGCCGCCGTCACCGTGGCCGACGACCTGGGCTTGTCGGAGCGGGTCATGGGACTGACGGTGATTGCCGTCAGCACCTCCCTGCCCCAGCTCGCCACTTCCCTGCTCGCGGCCCTGCGGGGCCAGCGGGATATCGCCGTGGGCAATGTCATCGGCAGCAATCTCTTCAACTTGCTGGGGGTCCTGGGGTTTACCGCCCTGGTGGCTCCGACGCCGCTCTCGGTTTCGCCCAACGCCCTGGATTTCGACTTGCCGGTGATGCTCGGCGTCGCGGTGCTGTGCCTGCCGGTGTTCTATTCGGGGTATCGCGTGACCCGGGCCGAAGGCTTGCTGTTTCTCGGCCTGTACCTGGCCTATGGGCTGCACGTGGTGTCCTTCACCACGGGCATGCCCCTGGCGGGCAAGCTGGAACACTTGATGCTGTTTTTCGTCCTGCCAGCGCTGGTGGCGTTTCTGCTGTTCAGTTCGCTACAGGCCTGGCGCCGCCAACACAAGAGAGAAGCGCCATGAGCGAAAACAAGAAAAGCGGACTGCAAATGCGTCGCCAAGTGATGGGCGACGCCTTCGTCGACCGAGCTCTGGGCAACGCCACCGAATTCACCCAGCCACTGCAGGAGTTCGTCAACGAACACGCTTGGGGCGGCGTGTGGAACCGTGATGGCCTGCCGTTGAAAACCCGTAGCCTGATCACCCTGGCAACGCTGACCGCGCTGAAGTGTCCCCAGGAGTTGAAGGGCCACGTGCGTGGCGCCCTGAACAACGGCTGCACCGTGGAAGAGATACGTGAAGCGCTGCTGCATTGCGCGGTGTATGCCGGAGTGCCGGCCGCCATCGATGCGTTTCGCGCAGCCCAGGAAGTGATTGACGCTTATCAGCAGCCGCAGTGAACCCGTTGTTCGCCGACAAGCCGCCTCCTGGCACCGCCTTGTAAGAGCCGGCTTGCCGGCGAACAGCTTCAGATCCACCCACCCCACTGCAACACAAAGATCCCAATGTTGGTGGTCACTGCCGCCATCAGGGTGGTGATGACGATAATGGCCGCCGCCAGCTCATGATTGCCATTGGCCGCCCGGGCCATGACATAGCTCGCTGCAGCAGTCGGACTGCCGAAATACAGAAACAGAATCCCCAGTTCCGCCCCGCGAAAACCGCATAACCAAGCGCCAAAGGTTGCCAGCGTTGGCAGGCTGACCATCTTCAGCAGGCTGGAGCTCACGGCCATCCGCCCACTGTTGCGCAAGGCCGCCATGGACAACGTGCCGCCGATGCAGATCAGCGCCAGAGGCAGACTCATCTGTGCCAGGTATTTTCCCGAAGTCTCCAGCCAGCCGGGAAGGCTGATCTGCCAGTAGGCAAACGGCGCAGCCACCAGCACGCTGACAATCAACGGATTGCTGAACACACTTTTGCAGATGCTCCAAGGGTCGGACTTGATCGCCGGGCTGTAGACCGCCAGGACCACCGTCGACAGGGTGTTGTAGTAAAGAATCACCAACGCGGCGAGCAGCGCCCCCAGGGAAATCCCGTAATCCCCATACATGCTGGCTGCCAGGGCCAGGCCGATGATCGCGTTATTGCCGCGAAACGCCCCCTGGGTATAGATCCCCCGATCCACCTTCGGGCAACGCCAGATGGCCCAGCCCCAGGCCAGGGCAAAACAGACCAGGGTGGCCAGCGAAAAGTAGATCAGCACGCCAGGCTTCAGTGAGGCATGCAGGTCGGCATGGACAATGCCGAGAAACAGCAAGGCCGGCATGGTGACGTTGAACACCAGGGCCGACGCCGTATGGATGAAGTTGTCGTTGATCCACCCCACCCGCTTGAGTAGCAGCCCCAGAAACAGCATCGCAAACACCGGCGCAGTGATCGCCAGGGTTTCGAAAAAAATAGCCAGCATGCGCGGGGGGACCTTGAGCCTGTCGTTAGGGCGCTAATGATAATCCAATCAACCCGCCCTCACGTAACCGTCTTCTTGACGGCGTGTCATTTTCAATTATGCTCACGACAACTGTATATACATACAGTTAAACCAAGCATAACCATGACATATCAAGGAGCTAGAAATGTCAGGACTCTCTGCACAGATGCAGCAACAGCCACAACAGGCCGGCAAGATCATTGCCGATCTGGACCGTTTGTTCACTGAACAAGGCGTCGCCATTTCCGGCGATGGCGACACCCTGGTGCTGGTCGCCGACGGCCACCACACCATCAAGTACCACCGCCCGGAAGATTTGCCCCACACCCCGCAAAAGTCCGCCAGGGGCCTGCCTCAATTGCGTTTTGAGGGCGGTGAACACACCGCCATTGGCGACAGCACCCTGCTGCGCTTCGTCAAGGATGCGCCGGCCATTCCCGCGTGGCAGGTCGAACTGCACCTGCCCAACGGCCTGGCCCTGACTTACGGCCAGGTGGTTGCGCTCGGCGGCGATTTCTACGGTATTCCCGAGCAGCCGATCTGCGAAGGCGCAACGCCGGCTGATCGAGTGCAACGCTTTACCGCGGCCTTCAACTCCCTGGCCGTACTGCCGGCGGCGAAAGACGAAGCCCGACAGATCCTCGCGGTGATGCAGAAGGAAATCGTTGCCGCCAACCAGGCGATCCGCGACGGCAAACAGCCCCACGAAGCCTATGACGCCCTGGGCGATACCCTGTCTGAAGAGTGGAACCGGATCACCGGCGGCGGCAGCGTGGTCTCCGCCCTGTTCCCTCTGGGGCGCTACCTGAAGCTGGCGGCCAACAATGCCGACCATTTTGGCGAATGGGCCCTGGCGGCGTATATCGCCGGGCACACGGCCGCCCTGCAACAAGCGGTACTGGCGGGCAAGACTGCCGACGACAAGCAACTGGAACTGGCCTACGCGATGAACGCCTTCGCCGACCACTTCCTCACCGACCTGTTTTCTGCCGGCCACGTACGAGTGCCACGCAAACAGGTGGCGGCGGTGGTCACCCCCAGCGACCTGGGCTCGCTGATTACCCGTTTCATGCACGACGAGGACAGCAAGTTCGGCCTCAATGTCAGTAACGCCCAGGGCGACCGCTGGCACGCCTACGGCGACAAGCGTTATTTCGACAGCGTCGATCATCGCAATCGCCAGCAGGTGAAACAGGCGGTGCAGCGTTCGGCAGACGAGATCTTTACCAGCTACCTCAGCGGCAACCTGCCGGCGCCCGCCAGTTACGCGGCCCTCAAGGCCTTGCCGGACCTGAATGCCGCCAAGAGCGGCAACTTCTCGCCACTGTTCGTGATGAGCGGTGACAAAGTGCTGCGCCGCAGCGACGTCAACAATCTCAATGACAGCAAGACCATCGACAACTGGTGGGGCTGGAGCACCTACCTGCTGCTGAAGAACTACAGCCCGAACAAGCCGGCGGGCTACCTGGAAACCCCAAGCGCGGTCCCGACAATCCTGGCCGATGGCTGGCAAAGCCACACCCCCAGCGAGCCCAACTGGCTCCCTGGCCAGGCGGTGCGCTATGCCCTCAGCGAAACCAACGGCTTGAACGAGTCATACATCGGTCCCTGGTCGGCCTACATGGAACTGAGCGACAGCTTCCAGCCGACCTTGAGCATCCCGGCCGGCACCAGCAACAGCAGCGCCACCGGACGCAATGTGTTCCGTCAGTTCCGCGGTGGCTCGCCGGAGCTGATCGGCTCCATCGACAAGAACGCCAGCCGCTTCATCGACCGTCACGCCTGATAAGGAAATCACCATGGCTATCAACCTGAAACTGCAACTGGCCTCCGGGCAATCCCTCAAGGACGCACCTCTGGAGCTGCTGCTCAACGGCGCTCCGATTGCCCGCGCCTGCGTGGATGAACACGGCAACGTGGCCTTCAACGCCAAGCCGGGAAGCGGCCAACTGGCCGTACGAGTTGACCGTTCGATCCTGCACAAAGCCTAACCGCGCGTCGTAGGAGCGGGCTCACCCGCGAGCAGGCCTCCTGCTCCGCTGCGCCAGCGCCGGTTCATGGCCCTGGCGCAGCCGGCGTCATTGCCCTCAATGATCGCCAACCCCCGATTTCACCGAGACGTCCTCCCGAACCTCGCACTCAAGCCAAGCGGCAAGGCTTACCTGGCCAGCGTCATACGGTCACCGTCTGTTCCAGCAAATGCCCCTGCTCAATGCGTACATGGCGGGGATGGAAGCGCTTGAGGCTGCTGCGATGGCCGACGCTGACAATGCTCAGCCCCGGCAACTGATCGATCAACGCCTGGTACAGATTGGCTTCATCTTCTTCATCCATGGCCGAAGTCGCCTCATCCATGTACAGCCATTGCGGCGCATAGAGCAGCGCCCGGGCAAACGCCAGCCGCTGCTGCTCCCCCGGCGACAACATGCGCTGCCAGTGATTGCTCTCGTCCAGACGCGCCACCAGATGGGGCAGGCGGCAAGTTTCCAGGACCTGTGCATAACGCTCCTGGGGGTAGCTGTCGCCCGACTGTGGATAACTCAAGGCTTCCCGCAGGCTGCCAATGGGCAGGTAGGGCTTCTGCGGCAGGAACAGGTAGCGCTGGTTCGGCAGCAAGATGCTCCCGTGCCCCGCCGGCCACAAGCGCCCCATGGCTCGCAACAGGGTGCTCTTGCCACTGCCGGAGCGACCACTGAGCATCAGTCGCTCGCCAGGATTCACGGTCATCTGGGCACCGGCCAGCAAATGACGGCCATCCGCCAGATCCAGACCCAGATCACGCACCTGCAATTGTTCGCCCTGGTGCTGCACGTCAATCGCCGGAGGACGCTCCTCGTTTTCACTCATGGCCTGGCGGAAGCTCAACAGACGGTCACAGGTAGCGCGCCAGGCAGCGAGGTCCGAATAAGCGCTGATAAACCAACTGAAGTTCTCCTGGACATTGCCGAACGCCGAGTTGATCTGCATCAGCTCTCCCAGCTCGATCTTGCCGGCGAAGTAACGCGGCGCGGCGACAATAAACGGGAAGATGATCGCGATCTGGCCATAACCGGCGGTAAAGAAGGTCAGGCGCTTGGAGACCTTCATGATGTCCCAGAAGTTGTGCCAGACCTTGCTGAAACGGCTGCTCAGACGCTGGTTCTCATTCTTCTCGCCGTCGTAAAGGGCAATGCTCTCGGCGTTCTCCCGGACTCGCACCATGGAGAAACGCAGGTCGGCTTCAAAACGTTGCTGTTGATTGTTCAGGCCGATCAAGCGACGCCCGATCAGGTGGGTCAGCCAACTGCCGACCGCCGCATACACCAGGGCGCACCAGAACATATAGCCGGGAATGGTATAGCCCATGACCTCGATACTGCCGGATACGCCCCAGAGGATGATGGAGAAGGACACCAGACTGACCACGTTGCGGATCAAACCCAGGCCCAGGGACAAGGTGTTGGTGGTGAAGCCGTTGAGGTCTTCGGAAATCCGCTGGTCGGGGTTATCGGTGTAGCCGCCCTGCTCCAGCTGGTAGTAGTTCTTGTTGCCCAGCCAACGGGCAAAGTGTCTTTCGGTCAGCCAGGCGCGCCAACGGATGGTCAGCATCTGGGTCAGGTACAAGCGATACACCGCACCGAGAATGGCCACCGCGGCGATCCCGCAGAAATACAGGATCAGGCTCCAGAAAGCCGCCTCGTCCTTCTTCTGCAAGGCGTTGTAGAAGTCCTTGTACCAACTGTTGATCCATACCGAAATGGCGACACTGAACAGCGACAGGCCAATCACCGCGATCAGCAGCAGCCAGGCCTTGCCCTTCTCTTCACTACGCCAGTAAGGGGTAATCATGGCCCAGACCCGGCGAAAAAATTGACCGCGCACAGCATCGTTGACCGCGGAGTACTCAGCGTTCTGATTCATCGTTGTGGCTCGATAGGGAGAAGGACAAGCGTTGAGCCGATCTTAGTAGATCGGCTCGCTTTTTCACGGTGTCCAGCGACATTCATTCAGTCGCGGTTCAGCGACGCACGGGACGCTTCTGCAGTTTGCGCTGCAAGGTACGGCGATGCATGCCCAGGGCCCGGGCAGTGGCGGAGATATTACCTTCGTGCTCGGTCAGCACACGCTGGATGTGCTCCCATTGCAGACGGTCCACGGACATCGGGTTTTCCGGCACCAGGGTGTCCAGGTCCGCATGTTCGGAGAGCAGCGCGGCCAGCACATCATCGGCGTCCGCGGGTTTGCACAGGTAGTTGCAGGCACCGCGTTTGATGGCTTCCACCGCCGTGGCGATGCTCGAATAGCCGGTGAGGATCAGGACGCGCATTTCCGGGTCCAGCTCCAGCAGCTTGGGCAGCAGCACCAGCCCGGAGTCGCCATCCATCTTCAGGTCCAGCGCGGCGTAGTCCGGCAGATCCTGCTGGGCGATGGTCAGGCCCTCTTCCGCGGAACCTGCGGTACTGACGCGAAAGCCCCGGCGGCTCATGGCGCGTGCCATTACCCGGGTAAAGGTGGCGTCATCATCCACCAGCAACAGATGCGGCAGTTCTTCGCCTTCGACTTGGATCTCTTCACTCATGGTCGTCTCCTCGGGCGGCACGGGGCAGGCGCAGCTCGGTGAGCGTTCCGCCTTCCTCATGACTGTAGAGTTTCACTGAGCCACCGGCGCGGGTCACGCTGGCCTTGCTCAAAAACAGGCCCAGGCCGAAGCCTTTGCCCTTGGTGGTAAAAAACGGTTTGCCGATCTGCTCGGCGATGGCCAAGGGTACTCCGGCGCCGTGGTCACGAATACTGATGGTGAGGTTTTCCGCATCCCAGTCCAGGCGCACTTCCAGACCTTCGGCACAGGCATCGGCTGCATTGTTCAACAGATTGAGCAAGGCCTGGGTCAAGTCCGGCGGCGGCGCCAGGCGCGGCACTGGTCCCTCTCCCAGCAGATGAAAGCGGTAGCTGGCCTCGGGACGCATCAGGTGCCAGCGATTCAAGGCTTCGTCCAGCCACTGGGTGACTTCCTGCATCTCCACCGCCATACGGCGATTGGCCTCGGCGGCGCGCACCAGTTGCTGCAGGGTTTCCTTGCACAACTTGACCTGGTCCTGGAGCACGCTGAGGTCATCCTGCAACAGCGGGTCGGGATGGTCCTGGCGCATCTCCTTGAGCAATACGCTCATGGTCGCCAGCGGCGTGCCCAACTCATGGGCGGCACCGGCGGCCTGGGTCGCCACGGCCAGCAATTGCTGATCGCGCAGGCCTTCTTCACGGCGGATCGCCCGCAACTCTTCCTGACGGCGCAGTTCTTCGGCCATGCGTGCAGCGAAGAAGGTGATCACCGCCGCCGCCAGGGCAAAACTCAGCCACATGCCATAGACCTGCAGGTTTTCCCGGGCGATGGGGAAAGTCTGCAAGGGATAGAACCGCGCCAGCAACAAGGTGTAGAGGGTCAGGGCAATACCCGACAGCACCACCGAATAGCGCCAGGGCAAGGTCACGGCGGCGATCGTCAGGGGCACCAGGTAATAGGAGACGAAGGGGTTGGTAGAGCCGCCGGAGAAATACAGCAGCACACTGTGGATAAACAGGTCACAAGCCAGTTGCAGGGCATATTCCAGCTCCGTCACCGGCCACGAGGTTCGCAAGCGGATGGCGGTGAAGGCACAGAGCACCATGGAAAACATCAAGGTGACGCCCAGTTGCAACCAGGGCAGTGGCAACAGTTCCAACCAATAGGCGAGCCCCACCGAACCGGCCTGAGCAGCCAGAACCAGGGTACGAATAAAGGTCAGGCGCCAGAGGTTCTGACGAGTGGCAGACAATAATTTTACGGGGGCGAGCATGAGCTCTCCTGATGAGCGCTCCAGGGCAATCGGCGGGAGTATAACCAAGCAGCCCCCGCCACAGGCAAAACTGCGGCAAAGCGTCACAGAAAAACAGTGGCAAGCTGCACGCTTTGAGCTACAAGCGTATTGGCTCTCAACATGCAGCTTGCGGCTTGAAACTTGCCGCAGCCCCTCACTGTCTGAATGTTTCACGCAGGCTCTGAGCTGATCCTGCGGACCGCACTCAAGGAGTTTCCATGCAGCATTTCAGTCGCAGCCTCGCCCTTCTGGCCCTCAGCGCCGGCACCCTCACCAGTCTGCCCGCCCTGGCCGCCGATGAACTGCACTACAACCAGATTTCCCTGCGTGCCGAAGTCAGCCAGGAAGTGGCACGGGACCTGATGATCGTGACCCTCTACAGCGAATCGCAGAACAGCGACCCGGCCAAACTTGCTGCAGAAATCACCAGCACCATGAACAAGGCCCTGGGTCAGGCCCGCCAGGTCAAGGATGTGACGCTGCGCCAGGGCAGCCGCAACAGCTACCCGATCTACGACGACAAAGGCCAGAAGATCACCGGCTGGCGTGAGCGCGCCGAACTGCGCCTGGAAAGCTCCGACTTCGCCGCCTTGTCCAAGCTCACCGGCGAACTGCTGGGCGATCTGAAAATGGCGGGCATGGACTTCGCCATCGCCGACCCGACCCGCAAGGCCAGCGAAGATGCCCTGCTCAAGGACGCGGTCAAGGCGTTCAAGGCCCGTGCTCAACTGGCCACCGAAGCCCTGGGTGGCAAGGGCTACAAAATCGTCAACCTGAACCTCAACAGCAACGGTTATCCACAGCCCTACCTGCGTGCGCCAATGATGATGAAGGCCGCCAGCATGGATTCGGCGCCCGTGACTCCGGAAGTCGAGGCTGGCACCAGCCAGGTCAGCATGACCGCCGACGGCGCCATCGAAGTGCTGATGCCGTAAACCTCTCCCAGCGTCCCCCAACGGCGGTAACCTCCAGCGCAAACCGAGGTCACCGCCGTTTTTCGTGACCAGGCATTTCAACCGGCACTCGATGAACTCAGCTCAGGGAAGGTGCGTTCGGCCACCAGGGTGATGCTAAAGTTACGCACCTCGGTATTGCGCCTGCCAGGCGTCATGGGTGTCTGCCGGGTATACTGCTTCTTTCCTATAAGAGTCTCTCTAATGACCGCAGATCGCATCGGCGAACGCCTGCGCCGCTATCGCCGCGCCGCCAAGAAAACCCTGCGCCAAATTGCCAGTGAATCCGGCCTGACCGCCAGTTTCCTCTCCCAAGCGGAACGCAATCTCACCGGTGTATCGATCTCGTCTCTGGTCAACATTGCCAAGTCGCTGAACGTTCCGCTGAACGCTCTGTTCGACCAGCCGACCCAGGCGCAACCCGACTCCCACGACGGCAAGCGCGTGCGCTACACCATCGAAGGTCAGCCACTGGCCTACGAACGGCTGTCCAGCTCCTTTCCCGGCAACCTGATCAACGCGGTGAAAATGAACATCCCGGTGGGCTATCAGTCGGAACTGATCTCCCACGATGGCTCTGAGTTTTCCTACGTTCTTTCGGGACAGATCGTCTACACCATCGAAGATCAGCAATACCCACTTGGCGCCGGCGACTCGGTGCACTTCGACTCGACCAAGACCCACTGCCTGGCCAATGTCGGTAACGGCCCGGCGGAAGTCCTGACGGTCACGACCATGGGCCTGTTCGACGACCATTCGGCGGCGTAAGCCCCACCCGCAGTCGCCTGCCGAACCTTACAGAGGTACCTGTGCGCAAGAGAAATGTTAGTCAGGCTTAATTTTCGTTGACCACGATTTCAGCATGACTTAATTTCGGCATCGGCGAATCGACAAACAACAACACAACAAGTGATCGCCATCGCCGCACAGGGTCCATGGGGCTGCATCCACGCCCCATAGAAAGGCGAGTTACCGCGGCCCACAAGGCCAATCCTCAGATATGCCCTAGAAAAAGAAAAAATGAGGTTTGCATGCGTAAGACCTTTCCGCTCCGGGTTTGGCAGACAGCGGGGCTGATCCTCGATACGCCACTGTCACGCGCCACCAGCAACCTCCACAGTGACAACTTCACTGCGAGCCGCGACTTCAACACCGCCGACGATGCGCTGTCCATTCGCCATCGCCTGCAAGGTCCCGGGCAACCGTCTCCAACGGCCTCCCCTACCCCGTCGTTCTGCGCCATCCGGTCAACCGGATGCGTCGAAGATTTGCGCCTGCCTGAAAAGGTCTGGCGGCTCAAGCACAAGCCAGTCGGCGCCCATTCCATTGATGCACCAAGCGAGGGCGCGAACAGCCCTGTTTGCCCAATAGAAAAGCAACGCATGCACCAGAAAAGACCTGCGCAAACGGTCAAATGCGTCAATATTTATACAAATGCGTCATTCGTGTACGTTCGTTCCACTCTTTGAGACTTGTGTCGGCCCTGCATCTTGCAATGGGTATGAGGGCTGCATAAGTATCGGCGGGTCGACTCACAAGGTCGCCCTCTACACCAAAAATGACAACAAATCATGAGGCCACCATGTTCAAAAAAGCAGTCCTTCCGTTTTTAGTCAGTGCCGGCTTGCTGGCCAGCACCCCCTTCGCCCACGCGGCGACTAACCTGGTGTTCTGCTCTGAAGGGAGCCCGGCCGGTTTCGACCCTGGCCAGTACACCACCGGAACCGACTTCGACGCCTCAGCCGAAACCCTCTACAACCGCCTCAGCCAGTTCGAACGTGGCGGCACCGCAGTCATTCCGGGCCTGGCCACCAGTTGGGACATCTCGGACGACGGTCTGACCTACACCTTCCACCTGCGCGAAGGGGTCAAGTTCCACACCACGCCGTACTTCACCCCGACCCGGACCTTCAACGCCGACGACGTGCTGTTCACCTTCAACCGCATGATCGACAAGGACATGCCGTTCCGTAAGGCATACCCGACCGAATTCCCGTATTTCACCGACATGGGGATGGACACCAACATCACCAAGGTCGAGAAAGTCGACGACAAGACCGTCAAGTTCACCCTGAAAACCGTTGATGCCGCATTCATCCAGAACCTGGCCATGAGCTTTGCCTCCATCCAGTCCGCCGAGTACGCCGACAAGCTGCTCAAGGAAGGCAAGACCAGCGATATCAACCAGAAGCCGATCGGCACAGGTCCCTTCGTTTTCAAGAGCTACCAAAAAGACTCCAACATCCGCTACACCGGCAACAAGGACTACTGGAAACCTGAAGACGTGAAGATCGACAACCTGATCTTCGCCATCACCACCGACCCATCGGTGCGCATCCAGAAGCTGAAGAAAAACGAATGCCAGATCACCCTCTTCCCGCGCCCGGCCGACCTCAAGGCGCTCAAGGAAGACAAGACCCTGAAGATGCCTGAACAGGCAGGCTTCAACCTGGGCTACATCGCCTACAACGTGATGCCGGTGCTCAAGGGCCGCACCGACGCCAACCCGCTGGCTGACCTCAAGGTTCGCCAGGCACTGGACATGGCCGTCAACAAGCCGCAGATCATCGACTCGGTCTACCAGGGCGCCGGCCAACTGGCGGTCAACGCCATGCCGCCGACCCAATGGTCCTACGACACCAGCATCAAGGACGCCCAGTACGATCCCGAGAAAGCCAAGCAGTTGCTCAAGGAAGCGGGCATCAAGGAAGGCACCCAGATCACCCTCTGGGCCATGCCGGTACAGCGTCCGTACAACCCGAACGCCAAACTGATGGCCGAGATGCTGCAGTCCGACTGGGCCAAGATCGGTCTCAAGGTCAACATCGTCAGCTACGAGTGGGGCGAGTACATCAAGCGCTCCAAAGGCGGCGAGAACCAGGCGATGATCATCGGCTGGAGCGGCGACAATGGTGACCCCGACAACTGGCTCGGCACCCTGTTCGGCTGCGATGCAATGAACGGCAACAACTTCTCGAAATGGTGCGACAAGCCTTATGACGCCCTGATCAAGCAAGCCAAGGCCACGTCGGATGTGGCCAAACGCACCGAGCTGTACAAGCAGGCGCAACACATTCTCAAAGATGCCGTTCCGATGACACCTATCGCTCACTCGACGGTGTTCCAACCCATGCGCGCCAACGTGCAGGATTTCAAGATCAGCCCCTTTGGCTTGAACTCCTTCTACGGCGTAGGCATCGGCAAATAAGGTTCTGCAACGGCGACGTCCCTGGCGTCGCCGTTGTTTTACCGCCCCCCCTGAAAGCGTCCGGCCCTGGGGTCGAGATTGCGTCCTTTTGGACGTGATCTTTCGAATTTAGAGCCGATTCCTACAAGCCTTTCAGGTACAGCGCATATACGACCCAGCCTTCGGCTCCTAACGTCGAGGCATGGCAAAACTGCGTCTATCGGTGGGCATTTGCTGCAGCCATGGTTGGGCATCAATGGCCTGTACAGGCTCCAGGAAGGAGCCAGGGTCCATTGATCATCACAACAAAAAATGGAGATGGACCGTCATGCGTCATTCGTTGATTTTCTCGGCCCTGCTGGCCACCAGTTCGATCTGCAGCGCTGCCGACCGCAGCCTGGTGTTCTGTTCCGAAGGCAGCCCCGCAGGCTTTGACACCGCGCAGTACACCACCGCCACCGACAACGATGCCGCCGAGCCGTTGTACAACCGCCTTGTGGAGTTCGAAAAAGGCGCAACCAACGTACTGCCGGCCCTGGCCAAGAGCTGGGATATTTCCGAGGACGGCCTCAAGTACAGCTTTCACCTGCGTGAAGGGGTGAAATTCCACAGCACTCCCTACTTCAAGCCCAGCCGAGACCTCAACGCCGACGACGTGCTGTTCACCTTCAATCGCATGCTCGACGCCGAACATCCGTTCCGTAAGGCCTATCCGACGGAGTTTCCCTACTTCAACGGCATGAGCCTGAACAAGAACATCGCCAAGGTCGAAAAAACCGACCCCATGACCGTGGTCATGACCCTCAACACCGTGGACGCGGCGTTCATCCAGAACCTGGCCATGAGCTTTGCCGCGATCCTCTCCGCCGAATACGCCGAGCAACTGCTCAAGGCCGGCACGCCCAGCCAGATCAACCAGCAACCCATCGGCACCGGACCGTTCGTGTTCCAGCGCTACCAGAAAGACTCGCAGATTCGCTACGCCGCCAACCCGCATTACTGGGACCCGAGCCGGGTCAAGCTCGACAGGCTGATCTTCGCCATCAACACCGATGCCTCGGTACGCGTGCAGAAGCTGCGCGCCGGCGAATGCCAGGTGACCCTGCACCCGCGTCCCGCCGACATCGATGCCCTGAAAAACGACCCGAAACTGCAAGTCATCGAGAAGCCCGGCTTCAACCTCGGCTACATCGCCTACAACGTGCAACACAAACCCTTCGACCGCCTCGAAGTGCGCCAGGCACTGGACATGGCGGTGAACAAGCAGAGCATCCTCAATGCCGTGTACCAGGGCGCCGGCCAGTTGGCGGTGAACGCCATGCCGCCCACCCAGTGGTCCTACGACGAGACGATCAAGGACGCTGCCTACAACCCGGAAAAGGCCCGCGAGTTGCTCAAGGCTGCCGGGGTCAAGGAAGGCACGGAAATCACCCTCTGGGCCATGCCCGTGCAACGCCCCTACAACCCCAACGCCAAGCTGATGGCCGAAATGCTCCAGTCCGACTGGGCGAAGATCGGCCTCAAGGTGAAGATCGTCAGCTACGAATGGGGCGAATACATCAAGCGCACCAAAAACGGCGAACACGACATCAGCCTGATCGGCTGGACCGGAGACAACGGTGACCCGGACAACTGGCTCGGCACCCTGTACAGCTGTGACGCCATCGGCGGCAACAACTACTCCATGTGGTGCGACCCGCAATACGACCAGTTGATCAAGCAAGCCAAGGTCGTTACCGACCGCGAACAGCGCACCGAGCTCTATAAGCAGGCCCAGCAGTTGCTCAAGCAGCAAGTGCCGATCACACCTGTTGCCCACTCGACGATCAACCAGCCGTTGAGTGCGAAAGTCGAGGGTTTCAAGGTCAGTCCCTTCGGCCGCAACTCCTTCTCAGGTGTCAGCCTGACCCCATAACCGATGAGCCAGAACCCTGAGGGCGACTCTCGCCCTCACGCAGGCGCTTTGCCTGAATTCGGCGATTGAGCCGCGTGCAAACGTTTGCGATGCCATGAATGAGTTCCAAAAACCAGCCGGCCCAAAAAAACCGGCATCTAAAAAAGAAAACAAAGGAGCTTCACCCATGAAACTGAGCAGCAGCGCATTGTTAGCCTTGGCTATCAGTAGCATCACCGCCACGGCCTATGCGGAGAACGTCAGCCAGGACTTCGTCCCGACTGTACAGAACAGCACCAATGCCCAGGCGGAGGCCAAAGGCTTCATCGAAGGGCAAAGCCTGTCGGGTACCACCCGCAACTGGTACGCCAACGAGCTGAAACGGCGCAATGACCGTTTTTCGTACCAACACAATGGTGTAGATACCTCGACCCCACGCCGCATCAACTGGGTCCAGGGCACCATCCTCAACTACAGCTCCGGCTTCACCGAAGGCACCGTGGGCGTCAGCACCGAAGTCGCGGCCTACAACGCCATTGCCCTGGATCGTGACCGCAAGCACATCGCCGGCAAGAACAACCGCACCCTGACCCATTCCGACGGCGATGCCGTGGGCCAGTGGAGCAAGCTGGGCCTGGCCAACGTCAAGTTCCGCGTGTCCAACACCACCCTGACCGCCGGCCGGCAGAACTTCAGCACGCCAATCGTCGATGTCATCGGCAACCGTGCACTGCCTTCGAGCTTTGAAGGGGTGAGCATCCACAGCGAAGAGTTCAACAACCTGTCGTTCGATGCCGGCACCTTCGACCGGGTATCGCCACGGACCGAACAGAGCCTGTCGAAATTCCGCTCCGAGTACACCAGCAATACCGCCGAGACCGACCGCGTGAGCATCGTCGGCCTCAACTACCAGCCGCTGAAAAGCCTGAAGACCAGCCTCTACGCCTCCAAGGTGGAAGACTTCTGGAACCAGTACTACTTCGGCGCCACCCACGAGCTGGGCGACAGCTCGGTGCTGAGCCTGACCACCGGCCTGAACTACTACAAGACCGTCGACACCGGCAAGAAAGAGATGGGCAATATCGACAACGATACCTACTCCCTGTCTCTCGGCCTGACCCACCAGGCCCATAGCCTGACCTTCTCGTACCAGGAAGTCAGCGGCAACGAATACTTCGACTACCTGCACGAAACCAACGGCATCTACCTAGCCAACTCCCTGCTCTCGGACTTCAACGGCCCGAACGAGAAATCCTTCCAGATCGCCTACGGTCTGAACATGGCCGAATATGGCGTGCCCGGCCTGAAGTTCAACATCTACCAGGCCCGTGGCTGGGGCATCGACGGCACCCACTACAACGGCAGTGCCTACGGCGGTATCAACTCGGAAGGCAAGCTCTATGGCGTACGCACCATGGACGGCGAACACCACTACGAATACGGCATCGGTGCTTCCTACGCCGTGCAGAGCGGCCCGCTGAAAGCCACGGCGATCCGCGCCACCTACACCACTCACCGCGCGAGCGAGAACCAGGCCGACGGCAACATCAATGAATTCCGTCTGGTCACCACCATCCCGTTCAATATTCTCTAACCCACCAGTTGAATGGCGGACTCATGACGAATCCGCCATTCAAGCTAATCTGGTTCAATTGATTGCAGAGGGTTCTTGATGAAAATGCTTCCCCTGAGAGCGGCCATGGGCGCCGCACTGCTGAGCGTCGCCATGGGCGTCGCAGCCAAACCCTTGGTGGTCTGTACCGAAGCCAGCCCGGAAGGCTTCGATATGGTCCAGTACACGACTGCAGTCACTGCCGATGCGGTGGCGGAAACCATCTTCAACCGCCTGGTGGACTTCAAGCCCGGCACAACGGACATCCAGCCCGCCCTGGCGGAGTCCTGGGAGATCAGCCCGGACGGCCTGCAATACACTTTCCACCTGCGCAAAGGCGTCAAGTTCCACACCACCGACTACTTCACCCCAACCCGCGACATGAACGCCGACGACGTGCTCTGGAGCTTCCAGCGTCAACTGGACCCGAAGCATCCCTGGCATGACAAGTCCAGCGTCGGCTTCCCCTACTTCGAGAGCATGGGGTTCAAGGAACTGCTCAAAAGCGTCGAGAAGATCGACGATCACACCGTGGTCTTCACCCTGACCCGCCGCGAGGCACCGTTCCTGGCCGACATCGCCATGGCCTTCTCTTCCATTTTCCCGGCGGAATACGCCGACAAGCTGCTCAAGGAAGGCAAGACCGGCGACCTCAACAGCAAGCCCATCGGCACCGGCCCGTTCATTTTCACGCGTTACGCCAAGGACGCTCAGGTCCGTTTCAAGGCCAACCCGGACTACTTCCGCGGCAAGCCACCGGCGGACCCGCTGGTGCTGGCGATCACCATCGACAACAACGTGCGCCTGCAGAAGCTCAAGGCCAACGAATGCCAGATCGCCCTGTACCCCAAGCCCGATGACATCCCCAGCATCAAGGCCGACGCCAACCTCAAGGTCGACGAGCTGGCCGCCATGACCACCGGCTACATCGCCATGAACACCACGCGCAAATACATGAGCGACGTGCGGGTACGCAAAGCCATCGACATCGCCTTCGACAAAGAAGCCTACGTCAACAGCCTCTACGGCAAAGGCAACGCCCTGGTGGGTACCGGCCCTTATCCTCCGACCTTGCTGGGCTTCAATACCAGCTTGCAGAACCCGGCCCGGGACCTGGACAAGGCCCGTGCCCTGCTCAAGGAAGCCGGCGTGCCGGAGGGCACGGTCATCACCCTGTTCACCCGCAATGGCGGTGGCCCAACCAACCCCAACCCTTTGCTGGGGGCCCAGATGATGCAGGCTGACCTGGCCAAGATCGGCCTCAAGCTCGAGATCCGCGTCATGGAGTGGGGCGAGATGCTCAAGCGTGCGAAAAACGGCGAACACGATATGGTGTCGGCCGGCTGGGCGGGTGACAACGGCGATCCGGACAACTTCCTGACCCCGAACCTGAGTTGTGACGCCGCCAAGAACGGCGAAAACTACGCCCGCTGGTGCAACAAGGCGTTCCAGGACCTGATCGACCAGGCCCGTTCCGACGCTGAACCTGCCAAACGCGCAGAGCTCTACGAAAAGGCGTTGCTGATTTTCCAACAGGATCAACCGTGGATTCCCATGGCCTATCCGAAAATGTTCACCGCCATGCGCAAGAACGTCGAGGGTTACCACCAGAGCCCCCTGACCACCAACAACTTCGCGACCACCCAAGTGAAGTGATAAGAAACGCCCGCCGCCCTTGACCCCAAGGGCGGCGGGAACGCCTAACCGGCTGATTGAGGTACTTCAGAAGATGTTTAGTTTTATTGCCCGCCGTGTGGGGTTGTTGATCCCCACATTCTTCGGCATCACCTTGCTGACCTTCGCCTTGATACGCATGATTCCCGGCGACCCCGTGGAAGTCATGATGGGCGAACGTCGGGTCGACCCCGAGATGCATGCCCAGGCAATGGAACGCCTTGGATTGAACAAACCGCTGTATGCCCAATACCTGGACTACATCGGCAAGCTCGCCCACGGTGACCTGGGCGAATCCCTGCGCACCCGCACCAGTGTGTGGAGCGAATTCACTTCGCTGTTCCCCGCGACCCTGGAACTGTCCATGGCCGCCCTGCTGTTCGCCGGCATCCTCGGGCTGCTGGCCGGGGTAATCGCCGCCCTCAAGCGAGGCTCCCTGTTCGACCATGGGGTCATGGGCATCTCGCTGGCGGGTTACTCGATGCCGATCTTCTGGTGGGGCCTGATCCTGATCATGTTCTTCTCGGTGAGCCTGGGCTGGACCCCGGTGTCCGGACGCATCGACCTGCTCTACGACATCGAGCCGAAAACCGGCTTCATGCTCATCGACACCCTGCTGGCCAAAGACACCGACGCCTTCTTCGACGCCCTGCATCACCTGATCCTGCCGGCCATCGTGCTGGGCACCATTCCCCTGGCGGTGATCGCGCGGATGACTCGCTCCTCGATGCTCGAAGTACTGCGTGAAGACTACATCCGCACCGCCAAGGCCAAGGGCCTGTCGCCGGCCCGGGTGGTATTCGTCCACGGCCTGCGCAACGCACTGATTCCGGTACTGACCGTGGTCGGCCTGCAAGTCGGCACCCTGCTGGCCGGCGCCGTGCTGACCGAAACCATCTTCTCCTGGCCGGGAATCGGCAAGTGGCTGATCGAAGCCATCGGCGCCCGGGACTATCCCGTGGTGCAGAACGGCATCCTGCTGATCGCCTGCCTGGTGATCATGGTCAACTTCGTGGTGGACATCCTCTACGGCTTTGCCAACCCACGCATCCGTCACCAGCGCTGAGATCAAGACTAATGAGCACTCCAACTTCCTCAGTAGCAGTCGATCAAAGCCTGCTCTATCCGTCGGTCTACAAAGAATTCTGGCAGCACTTTTCCCGCAACAAGGGGGCGGTGGCCGGCCTGCTGTTCATGCTGCTGATCGTGTTCTGCGCACTGTTCGCCCCTTGGGTGGCGCCGCACAACCCCAGCGAGCAGTACCGCGACTTCCTGCTGACGCCGCCGGCCTGGCTCGAAGGCGGGCAGATGCAGTTCCTGCTGGGCACCGACGAACTGGGCCGCGACTTGCTGTCGCGCCTGATCCAGGGTTCGCGCCTGTCGTTGCTGATCGGTTTGTCGTCGGTGGTGATGTCGCTGATCCCGGGCATCCTCCTGGGGCTGTTCGCCGGTTTCTTCCCGCGCTTGCTGGGCCCGACCATCATGCGCCTGATGGACATCATGCTGGCCCTGCCTTCGCTGCTGCTGGCCGTGGCCATCGTCGCCATCCTCGGCCCAGGCCTGATCAACACCGTGATCGCCATTGCCGTGGTGTCCCTGCCGTCCTATGTGCGCCTGACCCGTGCCGCGGTGATGGGCGAACTGAACCGCGACTACGTGACCGCCGCGCGCCTGGCCGGTGCCGGCCTGCCGCGCCTGATGTTCATCACCGTGCTGCCCAATTGCATGGCGCCACTGATCGTCCAGGCCACCTTGAGCTTCTCCTCAGCGATCCTCGACGCCGCCGCCCTGGGCTTCCTCGGCCTGGGCGTGCAACCGCCGACTCCAGAGTGGGGCACCATGCTGGCCTCGGCCCGGGACTACATCGAACGTGCCTGGTGGGTCGTGAGCCTGCCGGGTCTGACCATTTTGCTCAGCGTGCTGGCAATCAACCTGATGGGCGACGGCCTGCGCGATGCGCTGGACCCGAAACTCAAGAACGCCGCCTGAGGAGATTCCCATGTCATTGCTAGAAATCAAGAATCTCAACGTACGCTTCGGCGATGCCACGGCGGTGCCAGTGGTGGACGGCCTCGACCTCAAGGTCGACAAGGGCGAAGTGCTGGCCATCGTCGGCGAGTCCGGCTCCGGCAAATCGGTGACCATGATGGCGCTGATGGGGCTGATCGAGCACCCCGGTATCGTCACCGCCGATGCCTTGAGCTTCGACGGCCGCGACATGCTCAAGCTCAGCGCCCGCCAGCGCCGGCAGATCGTCGGCAAGGACCTGGCCATGGTCTTCCAGGACCCGATGACCGCGCTCAACCCCAGCTACACCGTGGGCTTCCAGATCGAGGAAGTGCTGCGCCTGCACCTGAAGATGTCCGCCAAGGCCGCGCGCAAGCGCGCCATCGAGCTGCTGGAAAAGGTCGAGATTCCCGGCGCTGCCAGCCGCATGGACGCCTACCCGCACCAGCTCTCCGGTGGCATGAGCCAGCGGGTGGCGATCGCCATGGCGATTGCCGGCGAACCCAAGCTGCTGATCGCCGACGAACCCACCACCGCTCTGGACGTGACCATCCAGGCGCAGATCATGGACCTGCTGCTCAACCTGCAGAAAGAGCAGAACATGGGCCTGGTGCTGATCACCCACGACCTGGCCGTGGTGGCCGAAACCGCCCAGCGCGTCTGCGTGATGTACGCCGGGCAAGCCGTGGAAGTCGGCCAGGTACCGCAGCTGTTCGACATCCCCGCGCACCCTTACAGCGAAGCGCTGCTGGCGGCAATTCCCGAGCACAGCCTGGGCGCCACCCGCCTCTCGACTCTGCCGGGTATCGTCCCCGGGCGTTATGACCGCCCACAAGGCTGCCTGCTGTCGCCGCGCTGCCCCTACGCTCAGGACAACTGCCGTCAGCAACGCCCCAGCCTCGACCCGAAAGCCGCCAGCCTGGTGCGCTGCTTCTACCCGCTCAATCAGGAGGTGGCGTAATGGCCGTCGTTCTTACCGCCCGCGACCTGACCCGTCACTACGAAGTGTCCCGAGGCCTGTTCAAGGGCCACGCCACCGTGCGCGCCCTCAACGGCGTGTCCTTTGAACTGGAAGCCGGCAAGACCCTGGCCGTGGTCGGCGAGTCCGGCTGTGGCAAGTCCACCCTGGCCCGGGCCCTGACCCTGATCGAGGAACCCTCTTCCGGCTCGCTGAAAATCGCCGGCCAGGAAGTGGCCGGCGCCGACAAGGCGCAGCGCAAGCAACTGCGCAAAGACGTGCAGATGGTGTTCCAGAGCCCTTATGCCTCGCTCAACCCACGGCAGAAGATTGGCGATCAACTGGCCGAGCCGCTCTTGATCAACACCAAGCTGTCCGCCGCCGAACGCCGGGAAAAAGTCCAGGCGATGATGAAGCAGGTGGGCCTGCGCCCCGAGCATTACCAGCGCTACCCGCACATGTTCTCCGGCGGCCAGCGCCAGCGCATTGCCCTGGCCCGGGCGATGATGCTGCAACCCAAGGTGCTGGTGGCGGATGAGCCAACCTCGGCCCTGGACGTGTCGATCCAGGCCCAGGTGCTGAACCTGTTCATGGACCTGCAGCAGGAATTCAACACCGCCTACGTGTTCATCTCCCACAACCTGGCAGTGGTGCGTCACGTCGCCGACCAGGTGCTGGTGATGTACCTCGGCCGGCCGGTGGAAATGGGTCCCAAGGAGGACATCTACACCCGCCCGCTGCACCCCTACACCCAGGCGCTGCTGTCGGCGACCCCGACCATTCATCCGGACCCGGACAAGCCGAAGATCAAGATCGTCGGTGAATTGCCCAACCCGCTGAACCCGCCACCCGGCTGTGCCTTCCACAAGCGCTGCCCCTACGCCACCGAGCGTTGCAGCACGCAAGAGCCGGCCCTGCGTCAGCTCGACAGCCGCCAGGTGGCTTGCCACTACGCCGAGCAGTTTGTGGTTTAAGCGGACATGAAAAAGGCGCTCCCGAAACACTCTGGGAGCGCCTGTACAGTGTTCCACTCGCCCCTGGCAATGGATTGCGCATCAGTCCGTGGCCAGGGGTTTTCTTTTAGCTCTGGCTGTCACCCTCGTCGTCATCGTCGGTGGTCTGATCGTCATCGCCCGAACTGCCTCCCTGCCCTTCATCCCCCGGCTCCGACTCGGACTTGGCGAGCATCTGTTCCGGTTCGCCTATGGTCGACGAAAAGCCCGGCTCCTTGACCTCCAGCAGATTGTGAGCCCAGGCCGCCGAGGTTCCGAGCGACAGCATCACCAGCACTTTGATCAGCAACAGCGTGCGTTGAAAAATATTCATAGCCGATTCCATCCTTCACAGGTGAATCATCAAAGGCTGCGCCCAACCTTGCGAAGGTCACAGCACTGTCTGAAACCTAGTCCCGATATCCCGGCTTTTCCAGATAGCAGGCTATCGACAGCCAAACCTGCCGGGCCCTTCCGACTAACGGCGCTCCCTGAAATACACCACAACCCGTAGGAGCCGGCTTGCCGGCGAAGAGGCCCGCAAGCCATGCACCGCCGCGTCCGCCGCCTTCGCTGGCAAGCCAGCTCCTACGGGGCGGCGGGCCTATCCTGCGCGCAATAAAAAGCCCCGCTGTCTGCACAGCGGGGCTTGGGGTGTTACAGGCGAACTTAGTGGTGTTCGCGGGTGGCGCGGAATTTCACGTCCGGCCAGCGCTCTTCCATCAGCGCCAGGTTGACCCGGGTCGGTGCCAGGTAAGTCAGGTGACCACCGCCGTCCAAAGCCAGGTTTTCCACCGCCTTGTTGGAAAACTCTTCCAGCTTCTTCTTGTCGCTGCAGTCGATCCAACGGGCGGACCACACGGTGATCGGCTCATAGGAACACTCCACCTTGTATTCCTCCTTCAGGCGGCTGGCCACCACATCGAACTGCAGCACACCGACGGCGCCGAGGATGATGTCGTTGCTGCGCTCCGGGAAGAACACCTGGGTCGCGCCTTCTTCGGCCAGCTGTTGCAGGCCCTGGCGCAGTTGCTTGGACTTGAGCGGGTCCTTCAGGCGCACGCGGCGGAAGAGTTCCGGGGCGAAGTGCGGGATACCGGTGAAGCCCAGGGCCTCGCCTTCGGTGAAGGTGTCGCCGATCTGGATGGTGCCGTGGTTGTGCAGGCCGATGATGTCGCCAGCGTAGGCCTCTTCCAGCTGTTCACGCTCGGAGGAGAAAAAGGTCAGGGCGTCGCCGATGCGCACGTCCTTGCCGGTGCGCACGTGACGCATCTTCATGCCCTTCTCGTACTTGCCCGAGCAGATGCGCATGAAGGCGATACGGTCGCGGTGCTTGGGATCCATGTTCGCCTGGATCTTGAACACGAAACCGCTGAATTTTTCTTCCTGGGGCGCGACGCTGCGCTCGTTGGCAACACGAGCCAGCGGCAGTGGCGCCCAGTCCACCACGGCATCGAGCACGTGATCGACACCGAAGTTGCCCAGGGCGGTACCGAAGAACACCGGGGTCAACTGACCGTCGAGGAACTCCTGCTGGTTGAACTCGTGGCAGGCACCCTGCACCAGTTCCAACTGCTCGATGAAACGCTCGTACTCGTCACCCAGGTGGGCGCGGGCTTCGTCGGAGTCGAGTTTCTCGATGATCTTGGTTTCGGTACGTTCGTGGCCGTGGCCCGGGGTGTAGACGATGATGTAGTCGCCCGCCAGGTGGTACACACCCTTGAAGTCGCGGTAGCAACCGATCGGCCAGGTGATAGGCGCGGCCTTGATCTTCAGCACCGCTTCGATTTCGTCCAGCAGCTCGATCGGGTCGCGAATATCGCGGTCGAGTTTGTTGATGAAGCTGACGATGGGCGTATCCCGCAGGCGGCAGACGTCCATCAGGGCGATGGTCCGGGGCTCAACGCCCTTACCGCCATCGAGCACCATCAGCGCCGAGTCCACGGCAGTCAGAGTGCGATAGGTATCTTCCGAGAAGTCTTCGTGGCCCGGGGTGTCCAGCAGGTTGATCATGTGTTCGCGATAGGGGAACTGCATGACCGACGTGGTAATGGAAATACCGCGCTGCTTCTCCATCTCCATCCAGTCGGAAGTGGCATGGCGATCGGACTTACGCGATTTGACCGTACCCGCCACTGCAATCGCCTTGCCCATCAGCAAGAGCTTTTCGGTGATGGTGGTCTTACCCGCATCCGGGTGGGAAATAATGGCGAAAGTGCGGCGTTTCGCGACTTCGGCGGCCTGGTTGGTCATGGGAAATCGCCTGGCGGTGATCAAAAAAGGGCGCAGATTATAGCCCAGACAAAGCCGCGCGGGCCACCGCTGCCCCCGTCGCCCAGGCCACCGCGCGGCAGATAAACGGTGGCTAAATGCTGCCAAGTATGGAACCTTTTAAAACGTGGAGACGTCCACTCCCCTGTCACGCGCTGTCGTCAGGGGCTGAAATATCAGCACGTTAGCTTGACGAAGCTGCGCTCATGGCTCGTTCACCCGCCGCTTTGCCGGCACTCGACGAGCTGCTTTTCGCGCGTACTTTCGCGGCAGCCAGGAATGGCCTTGCCACACGGGAAAGTGCCCGCCGACTGAAAAAAGGAGTCCGCCTGTGGCTATTCGCTATGGCAAAGGGCTGATAGGAGGGGTTGCGGTCATCGCCCTCCTGGCCCTGCTGGTCCACTGGATCGGCATCACGACGATCGAACACTACCGCGACGATCTGTTGTTCTACCTGCAAGCTCATCTGTTCCTGGTCCTGGCGTCCATGCTCGCCGCACTGCTGGTGGGCATCCCCGCCGGCATCTTCCTCAGCCGCCCGAGCATGGTCGGACGCGCCGAACGCTTCATGCAAGTGTTCAACATCGGTAACACCGTCCCCCCTCTGGCCGTCCTGGCCATCGCCCTGGGGATTCTCGGCATCGGCAGTGGCCCGGCCATCTTCGCGTTGTTCCTCGCCTCCTTGCTGCCCATCGTGCGTAACACCTACGAAGGCCTGAAAAACGTCCAGGGTTCCCTCAAGGAAGCCGCGGTCGGCATCGGCATGACGCCGCGCCAGGTGCTGTGGAAAGTCGAATTGCCCAATGCCGTGCCGATCATCATCGGTGGCGTGCGGGTGGCCCTGGCGATCAACGTCGGCACCGCGCCCCTGGCCTTCCTGATCGGCGCCAACAGCCTGGGCAGCCTGATCTTCCCCGGCATCGCCCTGAACAATCAGCCGCAATTGCTGCTCGGCGCCGCCTGCACTGCGCTGCTGGCCTTGCTCCTCGACGGCCTGGTCACCCTGGCCAGCCGCCTCTGGCTGGAACGTGGTCTGCGCCCGTCCTAAGTCCGTAAGCGCCAAGGAATGAACATGAAAAAAACAAGCCTGATACTCGGCTGCATCCTGCTTTTCGCTGGATGGGTGCAAGCCGCGGAAAAACCACTGATCCGCATTGGTGCCCGGGTCTTCACCGAACAGACTCTGCTGGCGGAAATCACCTCCCAGTACCTGCGCAGCAAGGGTTACGACACCCGCGTCACCGGCGGCCTGGGCAGCAACCTGGCGCGCAGCGCCCAGGAAAGCGGCCAGCTGGACCTGATCTGGGAATACACCGGGGTCTCGCTGGTGGCCTACAACCACATCGACGAGAAACTCGACAGCCAGCAGTCCTACGCCCGAGTCAAAGAACTCGACGCGAAAAAAGGCCTGGTCTGGTTGGCACCGTCCAAGTTCAGCAATACCTACGCCCTGGCCCTGCCGGAGAACGTGGCCAAGGAACATCCGCAGATCAACAGCATCAGCGACCTGACCCGAGCCCTGGCCGAAAACTCCAAGGAAAACCGCCTGGTGGCCCTGGACACCGAGTTCGCCAACCGCTCCGACGGCCTGGCCGGCATGGTCAAGCTGTACGACATGAACCTGACCCGCAAGAACACCCGGCAGATGGATGCCGGCCTGGTCTACACCGCCTTGCGCAATGGCCAGGTATTTGCCGGTTTGGTCTACACCACCGACGGTCGGCTCAACGCCTTCAAGCTCAAGCTGCTGCAAGACGACAAACATTACTTCCCGGACTACACCGCCGCCCCCGTGGTGCGTCAGGCGTATCTCGACGCCCACCCGCAATTGGCGGCGGACCTCAAGCCGCTGGCGGCGCTGTTCGATGACGAAACCATGCGCCAGCTGAACGCGCGGGTCGACGTCGACCATGAAAGCCCTTCCGCCGTGGCCGCCGACTTCCTGCGCCAGCATCCGATCAACCACTGATAGAGAGGAGAAGACATGGAATTCTTGAACGCCTTTTCCCATCTCGATTGGGCCCAGGTCCTGCACCTGACCTGGCAGCACATCACCCTGGTGGGCATCGCCGTGACCCTGGCGATTGTCTTCGGTGTGCCCCTGGGCATCCTGATGACCCGCTTCCCGACCCTGGCCGGTCCGTTGCAGGCCAGCGCCACGGTGTTGCTGACCATCCCTTCCATCGCCCTGTTCGGCCTGCTGCTGCCGTTCTACTCCAAGTTCGGCCAGGGCCTGGGGCCGCTGCCGGCCATCACGGCGGTGTTCCTCTATTCCCTGCTGCCGATCATGCGCAACACCTACCTGGCCCTGACCGGCGTCGAGCCGGGCATCCGCGAAGCCGCCCGCGGCATCGGCATGACCTTCGGCCAGCGCCTGCGCATGGTCGAACTGCCGATCGCGGTGCCGGTGATCCTCGCCGGGGTGCGCACCGCCGTGGTGATGAACATCGGCGTCATGACCATCGCCGCCACCATTGGCGCCGGCGGCCTGGGCGTACTCATTCTTGCTTCCATCAGCCGCAGCGACATGTCGATGCTGATCGTCGGCGCGCTACTGGTCAGTCTCCTGGCCATCTTCGCCGACCTGCTTCTGCAATGGCTGCAACGCTCGCTGACACCAAAAGGACTGCTCAAATGATCGAACTTCAAAAGCTGACCAAGACCTTCCAAAGCAACGGCAAGACCATCACCGCCGTTGACTCCGTAAGCCTGACCGTCAATGAAGGCGAAATTTGCGTATTCCTCGGCCCTTCGGGCTGCGGCAAAAGCACCACGCTGAAGATGATCAACCGCCTGATCAAGCCCACCTCGGGCAAGATCCTGATCAACGGCGAGGACACCACCGACCTCGACGAAGTCACCCTGCGCCGCAACATCGGCTACGTGATCCAGCAGATCGGCCTGTTCCCCAACATGACCATCGAGGAAAACATCGTGGTGGTGCCCAAGCTGCTGGGCTGGGACAAGCAGAAATGCCACGACCGTGCCCGCGAGCTGATGAGCATGATCAAGCTGGAACCCAAGCAGTACCTGCACCGCTATCCGCGGGAACTCTCCGGCGGCCAGCAACAGCGCATCGGGGTGATTCGCGCCCTGGCGGCGGACGCCCCGCTGCTGCTGATGGACGAGCCCTTCGGCGCGGTGGACCCGATCAACCGCGAGATGATCCAGAACGAGTTCTTCGAGATGCAGCGCGCGCTGAACAAGACCGTGATCATGGTCAGCCACGACATCGACGAAGCCATCAAGCTGGGTGACAAGATCGCCATCTTCCGCGCTGGCAAGCTGCTGCAGATCGATCACCCAGACACCTTGCTCGCCCACCCGGCGGACGACTTCGTCAGCAACTTCGTCGGCCAGGACAGCACCCTCAAGCGCCTGTTGCTGGTCAAGGCCGAAGACGC
This sequence comes from Pseudomonas protegens, assembly GCF_003363755.1. Lineage (GTDB taxonomy): Bacteria > Pseudomonadota > Gammaproteobacteria > Pseudomonadales > Pseudomonadaceae > Aquipseudomonas > Aquipseudomonas danubii. The sequence goes on along the minus strand of NZ_CP031396.1, from coordinate 4,510,305 downwards.
GGCAGACAACGCCCCATCGGTCAGCCCGGAAACTCCGGTAGCCGAGGCCCTGGACCTGATGGACGAACATGACCGCCGCTACGTGGTGGTGACCTGCGCCGAGAACAAGGCCCTGGGTTATGTACGTCGTCGCGACCTGCATCGTCAGACCGGCACCTGCGCCCAGTTCCTGCGGGAGTTCAACGCCACCGCCGCCTACGACGAACACCTGCGGATTCTTCTGTCGCGCATGTACGAGTTCAACCGTTCATGGCTGCCGGTGCTGGATGCCGAGCGGGTATTTCTCGGTGAGGTGACCCAGGAATCCATTGCGGCCTACCTGAGCTCCGGGCGTTCGCGGGGGATGAAGACCAACATCGTCTCGCCGGCTGAGGCAGTGGTCGCCTGATCAATAAATAGCCAATAACGAACCTATGGCGAGGGCGCTTGCTGCCCCGGGGCCGTGCAGCGGCCCCTCTTTGCCAAAAAGAGTGGAACTGCTGCGCAGTTCACCGGGAGCAAGCGCCCTCGCCACTGGTTTTTCGGCCCACTTACATGGCGGAAAAAAATATCAACAGCCGCCCCCACAAACGCCGTCAGGCGATACCTCCCGAAACAGCCAAGATCCCCCTCTGACCAGCCTGTCGTCGCTAACGTCGCCGATGTTGACGCCTTCATACTTTCCAGACACTTGGCGCGCAACAGCGTCGAACGTGCAGGTATTTTTAACACCTGGAAAATCTTCGGGAACATCTGTCCGTCATCTGTGTCGGCTACAAAGAGAGGTGTCGTTTACGCACGTCAGACAAGTGCAAAAACGCGACATTTTTTGTTGATCTCAGGCCCCTCACCACCTAAAGTTCGCGCCGAACGTCCATGCTGGAAACGATCCATCCGGCTCAAGTACTGACGACGAGACAGCAAGGCCAAGGGAAACTTTCCCATGGCCTTTTTGCTTTCGGCGACATGCCTTGGGAAGTAGGCGAACCAAAGTGGGGATACGGAGGACGTTCATTTGCACCCATTGATTTCTAACGTTTGCCAGTAGGAGCTCCCAACGCATGTCGATTAACGTCGAAGACTATTTTGCGCGCGAAACCTTTCAGAAAATGAAGGCGTTCGCCGACCAGCAAGAAACCCCGTTCGTGGTCATCGACACCCAGATGATCGCCCAGGCCTATGACGACCTGCGCGCCGGTTTCGAATTCGCCAAGGTCTACTACGCGGTCAAGGCCAACCCGGCCGCCGAGATCATCGACCTGCTGCACGAAAAAGGCTCCAGCTTCGACATCGCCTCGATCTACGAGCTGGACAAAGTGCTGGGCCGCGGCGTCAACCCGGCCAACATCAGCTACGGCAACACCATCAAGAAATCCAAGGACATCCGCTACTTCTATGAGAAGGGCGTGCGTCTGTATGCCACCGACTCCGAAGCCGACCTGCGCAACATCGCCAAGGCCGCCCCGGGTTCGAAAGTCTATGTGCGCATCCTCACCGAAGGCTCCACCACCGCCGACTGGCCACTGTCGCGCAAGTTCGGCTGCCAGACCGACATGGCCATGGACCTGCTGATCCTCGCCCGCGACCTGGGCCTGGTGCCTTACGGCGTGTCGTTCCACGTGGGTTCGCAACAGCGCGACATCAGCGTCTGGGACGCGGCGATCGCCAAGGTCAAAGTGATCTTCGAACGCCTGAAGGAAGAAGACGGCATCGAGCTCAAACTGATCAACATGGGTGGTGGCTTCCCGGCCAACTACATCACCCGTACCAACAGCCTGGAAACCTACGCCGAGGAAATCATCCGCTTCCTCAAGGAAGACTTCGGCGACGAGCTGCCGGAAATCATCCTCGAGCCGGGCCGTTCGCTGATTGCCAACGCTGGCATCCTGGTCAGCGAAGTGGTGCTGGTGGCGCGTAAATCCCGCACCGCCGTCGAGCGCTGGGTCTACACCGACGTGGGCAAGTTCTCCGGCCTGATCGAAACCATGGACGAGTCGATCAAGTTCCCGATCTGGACCGAGAAGAAAGGCGAAGTGGAAGAAGTGGTGATCGCCGGCCCAACTTGCGACAGCGCCGACATCATGTACGAGAACTACAAGTACGGCCTGCCGCTGAACCTGGCCATCGGCGACCGCCTGTACTGGCTGTCCACCGGCGCCTACACCACCAGCTACAGCGCGGTGGAATTCAACGGCTTTCCGCCGCTGAAGGCGTTTTACCTGTAAGGACAGTGGCTAGCTGCTAGCGGCAAGCTGCAAGAAAAAGCCCATGACGTGTCATGGGCTTTTGGCTTTTTGTGGCGGCGGTTTTGGCAAAGGACAAGGCTGACTCAAGCTCGCAGCCCACGCCACGACTTGCTGATGGTCGATCACTCTTGCGCAATCGACATCGGCCATTGCTTCCAGTGTCCTGCGAGTGGCGACATTGAAAGACGGCGGGCCAAAAGAGACCTGGGAATCACTCATGAGACTTTTCCTTGCGTCATCCCCACTCAGGCCAAGTCTGTAAGCTGCTCGCCATCCCGTTCATCCGCCAATTGCGCTGCCCGCCGCTGATAGGCCTGGGCCAGTTCGCGAATCTTTGGATGCGTGGCATTGAGCAACGCAGCGCAAGCCACCCGCAGGAAATTCAGATTGCCGCCAGCTAGCGCCTGCTGCAGCCAATCCACGGCTTCGTCGATACGACCGGCATCCGCCAGCACCGCCGCGTAGCTGAACTGTCCACGGAAATCCCCGCCTTCGGCCGAGCGTCGGTACCAGTCACGGGCCGCCTCGGGGTCAGCCGAGCAGACCAGCCCTTCCTCCAGGTAACGCCCCAGCAGGTTCATCGATTTGGCATGCCCCAGCTCTGCCCCACGGCGATAGCAGGCCAGTGCCAGGGCGTGGTTCTGCGCCACACCACGGCCGGTGGCCAGCAGGTTGGCGTAGTTGTACAGCCCCCAGTCCAGCCCCGCTTCGGCGGCCAATCGATAATGCCCGGCAGCGCGGGCGGCATCCGCCGGGCAACCCCACCCGTGCTCATGGCAGCGGCCGAGCATGTTGCGCGCCATCAGGTGCCCACGTCGCGCGGCGATTTCGAACCAGCGCAAGGCCAGGGGTTGATCCTGCTGGATGCCGTGGCCGTCGAGGAGGATCTGTCCCAGCAGCGCCTGGGCCTCCACCAGACCCTCTCGGGCCGCCACCAATATCGCCTGGGCTGCACGGGCCGGACTCTGTTGGAGCATGGCGCTCAGTTGCGCGCCGTCGAGGACTTCCTCGCGGCGAAGTTGAACAGTCACCGCCTACACCTCGACCCAGCGCCGCAGCAGGTTGTGATAAGTGCCGGTCAGGCGGATCAGCGAAGGATGCTCGGGCACATCCCGGGTCAATTCCTGGATCGCTCCGTCCATCTCGAACAGCAAGGCGCGCTGGCTGTCTTCGCGCACCAGGCTCTGGGTCCAGAAAAAGGAGGCATAGCGAGCGCCGCGGGTCACCGGGTTGACCTTGTGCAGGCTGGTGCCGGGGTACAGCACCATGTCCCCCGCCGGCAGCTTGACCCGCTGCAGGCCGTAGGTGTCCTGGATCTCCAGCTCGCCGCCGTCGTAATCCTCGGGATCACTGAAGAACAGGGTCGACGACAGGTCGGTGCGTACCCGCTCCGGGCTGCCCTTGGGCTGGCGCACGGCGTTGTCGATATGGAAGTCGAAACTGCCGCCGGCGGTGTAGCAGTTGATCAGCGGCGGGAACACCTTGTGCGGCAAGGCGGCGGACATGAACAGCGGGTTCTGCCACAGGCGATCGAGCATCGCCGCGCCGATCTCCTGGGCCAGCGGGTGCCCTTCGGGCAACTGCAGGTTGTGCTTGGCCTTGGCCGACTGGTAACCGGCGGTGATCTTGCCATCCGCCCAGTCCGCCTGCTCCAGGGCTTCGCGGATGCGCCCCACTTCATCACGGGTGAACACGCCGGGGATGTGCAGCAACATGGCCAGGTACCTGAGCAGCGAAAGGTCGTCAATGGTATTGATTCTTATTGACTGTGTAAAACCCGGTGACGAATGAGCGCGCAAAAACCGTAAGGATAAATTGTAAAGATTGTAAATTCAGCGCGAATAGTAACGTTTCGCAATTGATAACGATTGTTTCTTTCCCCTATATTCCGCGACCTCAAATCCTTGGGGAGGGGAACCACCATGTCACGCCAACAACCACCATCCGCTGTCAGTTCACCGCGCCTGCTGGCCTCCGCCATTGGCGTGGCGATTACCGCCGGCTCCGCGGGCCATATGGTCCAGGCCGCGCAAGACACCCAGCAAAAGACGGCGGGCAAGGCCATTGCCCTGGAAGCCACCAGCATTACTGGTGAGGCCCAGGAACAGACGTCTTACAAGGTCGACACCTCCTCCTCGAAAAAATACACAGCACCCTTGCGGGAAACGCCGAAAAGCGTGACGGTCATTCCCCAGCAAGTGATGCGCGACACTGCGGCCACCAGCCTGGTGGATGCCCTGCGCACCACGCCCGGGATTACCTTCGGGGCCGGTGAAGGCGGCAACCCGGCCGGTGACCGCCCGATCATTCGCGGCTTCAACGCCGAAAGCGACGTGTTCATCGACGGCATGCGTGATCCGGCCTCGCAAAGCCGGGAGATCTTCAACGTCGAGTCCATCGAAGTCAGCAAGGGCCCAGGCTCGGCCTTTACCGGCGCCGGCTCCACCGGCGGCAGCCTGAACCTGATCTCCAAGACCGCCAAGCTGGGCAACTCCTACAACGGGGGGTTCACCTGGGGCTCTGACCAGACCAAACGCACCACCCTGGACCTCAACCAGCAGATGACCGACAGTTCGGCCTTCCGCCTGAACCTGATGAAGCACGAGGCCAACGTTGCCGGGCGCGACGCCGTGGAAGTCAGCCGCTGGGGCGTGGCGCCCTCCTTCGCCTTCGGCCTGGGCACCGACACCCGGGTCAACGTGGGTTACTACCACCTCAACACCGACGACATTCCGGACTACGGCATCCCGCTGACCAACAGCGGCACCCGCCGCAGCAAGTACAACGTCGACAAACCTGTCAGCGTCAATCGTGACAACTTCTACGGCCTCACCGGCCGCGACTACCGCAAGACCAGCGAAGACAGCGGCACGATCAAGATCGAACACGACCTGAACGACAACCTGACCCTGTCAAACAGCTTCCGCCTGTCGCGCTCGACCCTGGACTACGTCGTCACCAACCCGGACGACAGCCGTGGCAACGTCGCCAACGGCACCGTCTATCGCAGCCCGAAAAGCCGCAACTCGACCTCCAAGGGCTGGACCAACCAGACCGACCTGAGCGCCAAGTTCGACACCGGTTTCATCGAGCACAGCCTGGTGACCGGCATCGAGTTCTCCTACGTGGACACCCACAACCGGGCCTACGACGTGACCTCGGCGGTCAACGGCAGCACCTGTAACGCGGCCCTGATCGCCAATGGCGACTGCACCAGCCTCAACAACCCGACACCGGGCGCCGGCTGGAACGGCACCATCAAGGACAGCGCGGCCTACACCGATACCGACACCAAGACCGCTGCGGCCTACGTGTTCGACACCCTGAAGTTCAATGAGCAATGGTCGTTGAACCTGGGCCTGCGTTTCGACGATTACCAGACCCGTTCCAGCGGCTACGCCACCCGTGCCCCAGTGGGCGAGTTCGCCCGCGAAAACAACTCGCAGCTGTGGAACTACCAGATCGGCGTGGTCTACAAACCGCTGCCCAACGGCAGCGTCTACGCGGCCTACTCCACCTCCAGCAACCCGGCGGGTGAAACCAGCGGCAACGGTGGCCTGGACCTGGCGGCGAACAACAGCAGCCTGGACCCGGAAAAGAACCGCAACTATGAAGTGGGCACCAAGTGGGACTTCTTCGATGACGATCTGTCGTTGACCGCCGCCCTGTTCCGCACCGAGAAAACCAATGCGCGGATCAACGATCCGGATGGCGGCGCCACCCAGGTGCTGGACGGCGAACAACGGGTCAATGGCCTGGAGCTGACCTATAGCGGCAAGCTGACCCGCAACTGGAAGGTCTACGGCGGCTACACCTACATGGAAAGCGAAGTGGTGAAAACCACCCTGGCGGTGGACGAGGGCAACCACACCCCGAGCACGCCACGGAACAACTTCACCCTGTGGTCGACCTATGACCTGATCCCGGAACGCCTCACCGTCGGTGCCGGCGCCACCTTCGTCGATTCCCAGTTCGGCAACATCGCCAACTCGGTGGAAATACCGTCCTACTGGCGCTACGACGCCATGGCCAGCTACAAGCTGACCAAGAACGTCGACCTGCAGCTCAACGTGCAGAACCTGACCGACAAGCGTTACTTCGACCAGGTGTTCCAGACCCACTACGCCCACGTTGCCGCCGGCCGTACCGCCCTGATGAGCGCCAACTTCCACTTCTGACCCAGCACCCGACCGCCTGTGGCCCCCGCCACAGGCCGCCAAGCCCCACGCATTGCAATGCCTGGGGCTTTTGCGTGTAAAAAAGAATGCTTCTCGACAACCCACGGCATACTGCGCGCCGTGTTTTCTCTCTCTGGACGAACAAGGCGAGTGACGTGTTGAAGAAAACCCTGTTCCAGCTGCACTGGTTCTTCGGCATCAGCGCGGGGCTGATCCTGGCCCTGATGGGCATCACCGGGGCGACGGTGTCGTTCCAGGACGAGATCCTGCGCGCCCTCAACCCATCGGTGCTGCAAGTCGACAAGCTCCCCGCCGGGGTGCTGCCACCCGCCGAACTGGTGGACAAAATCCAGGCCGCCGAAGGCAAGACCGTGTCCATGCTCTGGGTGGAAACCGACAGCGGCAACGCCGCACGGGTGTTCTTCACCCCGCCGCCGGGGGAACGCCGCGGCCAGATGCGCTACTTCGATCCCTACACCGGCGAGTTCCTGGGCGACGCGGTCGGCCAGGACTTCTTCGGCTTGATGCTGCAGCTGCACCGTTTCCTGGCCATCGGCGACACCGGCCGGCAGATCACCGGCGCCTGCACCCTGATCCTGATCTTCTTCTGCCTGTCCGGGCTGTACCTGCGCTGGCCGCGCCAGGTCGGCAACTGGCGCGTATGGCTGACCCTGGACTGGGCCAAGAAAGGCCGCGGCTTCAACTGGGACCTGCACGCGGTGTTCGGCACCTGGTGCCTGCTGTTCTACCTGCTGTTCGCCCTCACCGGCCTGTACTGGTCCTACGACTGGTACCGGGAGGGCCTGACCAAACTGCTCTCTGACGCGCCACACAGTGAACGCCAGCGCGGCGGTCGCGGTGGCCCACCGCCCAAGGGCCCCGCCCCCGTGGCGGACTACAACGCCCTGTGGAGCAGCCTCTACAGCGCTGCCGGCAAGGACCTCAGCGCCTACAACATCCGCATGCCCGCCGTGGCCGGCCAGCCGGCGACAGTGTTCTACCTGCTCAAGGACTCGCCCCACGATCGAGCGCTGAACCAGCTGACCCTGGACCCCACCACCGGGGTCATCAGCCGTCATGAGCGCTACGCCGACAAGAGCCTCAAGGCGCAGTTGCTCACCAGCGTCTACGCCCTGCACGTGGGCAGCTACTTCGGCCTGATCGGACGCATCGTGCTGACCCTGGCCTCATTGAGCATGCCGCTGTTCTTCGTCACCGGCTGGCTGCTGTACCTGGATCGCCGGCGCAAAAAGCGCCAGATCAAGAACGCACGCCAAGGCCTGGAAAGCAGCGCCGACGATGGCTCCGCGTGGCTGATCGGTTTCGCCAGCCAGAGCGGCTTTGCCGAACAATTGGCCTGGCAGACTGCCGGGCAATTGCAAGCCGCCGGGGTCAGCGCCAAAGTCCAGTCGCTGGCCAGCCTCAGCGAACAGGATCTGCGCAGCGCCCAACGCGCGCTGTTCATAGTCAGCACCTTCGGCGACGGCGAAGCCCCAGACAGCGCCCGCGGCTTCGAACGCAAACTGCTGGGCCGCGAGCTACCGCTTGCGGGCTTGCAATACGCCGTGCTCGGCCTCGGCGACCGCCAATATCAGCACTTCTGCGGCTTTGCCCGGCGCCTGCACGACTGGCTGGCGAACCAGGGCGCCAGCACTCTGTTCGCTCCCATCGAAGTGGACAGCGGCGACAGCTACGCCCTGCGCCACTGGCAACAGCAACTGGGCCAACTGACCGGACAGGCTCCCGTGGACCTATGGCAGGCCCCGGCCTTCGACAACTGGACCTTGAACACCCGTACCCTGCTCAACCCTGAAAGCAGCGGTTCCGGGGTCTACCTGCTGCAGTTGCTGGCCCCCAGTACCAGTAGCTGGCTGGCCGGGGATCTGGTGGAAGTCATGCCACGCAACAGCCGCGGCGCGGTGGCGGACTTCCTCGCCGGCCTGGGCCTCTCCGGCAACACCCCGGTGCAACTGGATGGCCTGCAAGAAAGCCTGGAACAGGCCCTGGGCAGCCGCCAGCTACCAGACAACCGCAGCCATCTGGTGGGGCTGCATGCCCAGGCCCTGGTGGACGCACTGGTGCCCCTGAGCATGCGCGAATACTCCATCGCCTCGATTGCCGCCGACGGCTGCCTGGAACTTCTGGTGCGTCAGGAATGCCACCCCGATGGAAGCCTGGGGATTGGTTCCGGCTGGCTCACCGAGCATGCCGCGGTAGGTTCCAGCATCAGCCTGCGGGTGCGCCGCAACAGCGGCTTCCACCTGCCGGCCGAACCTTGCCCGCTGATTCTGCTGGGCAACGGCACCGGGTTGGCGGGCCTGCGCAGCTTGCTCAAGGCACGGATCGCCGAGGGCCAGCAACGCAACTGGCTGATCTTTGGCGAGCGCAACGCCGAACATGATTTCTACTGCAAGGATGAACTGCAGGAATGGCGCACCCGGGGCGACCTGAGCCGCCTGGACCTGGCGTTCTCCCGGGACCAGGCCGAGAAGGTCTACGTCCAGGACCGCCTGCGCCAAGCGGCCGACGAACTGAAAAAATGGCTGGCCGACGGCGCCGCGATCTACATCTGCGGCAGCTTGCAGGGCATGGCTTCAGGGGTGGATCAGGTGCTCAACGAGGTACTGGGCGCAGACCAGGTCGAACGCCTGATCGAACAGGGGCGCTACCGCCGCGACGTCTACTGAGGCGTCAGACACTTCGCCGGCAAGCCGGCTCCTACATCGATCCTGCTGCCCCCTCCGTAGGAGCTGGCTTGCCAGCGAAGGCGCCCGTCAGAACAGCGCAAGGCTTAAGGCCCTCTTCGCCGGCAAGACGGCTCCTAGGGAACAGGGTGCTGGCGAGGAGAGTTACACCGGTTGCAGGTTGTGTTCGTACACCGCCACGCCATCCAGGTCCCGCAGGATCACCTTCAGCTCTGCCGTCTGCCCGTCGATCTGCACTTCGCCAAAGAACTGAAAACCGGCAAAGGGCGAAGTGTTCTGCGCCGGCGGCGCCTTCTGAAACACCACTTCCGGGCCGAAGGTCTTGTCCAGCACATTGGGCCCGAAACTCCCGGCATTCAGCGGGCCGGCGACAAACTCCCAGAAGGGCTCGAAATCCTGGAACGCCGCGCGATCCGGATGGTAATGGTGAGCCGCGCAGTAATGCACGTCCGCCGTCAGCCACACATGGTTGCGAACCTGATGCTTGCGCAGATGCGCCAGCAATTCGGCAATCTCCAACTCCCGGCCCTGGGCCGGTCCCGGGTCGCCGTTGGCAACGGCCTCCCAACGCGCCACCCCGGGGCTGACTTCACCATCCGGTACACCCAGGCCAATGGGCATGTCCGCCGCCACCACTTTCCACTGGGCCGAAGAGTCCTTGAGTTCACGCTTCAACCAATCCAGCTGCTCACGGCCCAGGAAGGGTTTCGCCCCACCGAGGTTGTCATCGTTGGCGCCGCGATAACTGCGCATGTCCAGCACGAACACATCCAGCAGCGGCCCATAGCTGAGCTTGCGGTAAATCCGCCCGCCGCCATCGGCGCTCTGCCGACGCATCGGCGCATATTCCAGCCACGCCTGCCGCGCGCGGCCCACCAGGGTCTGGATGTCCTTGACCGCGTAGCGCTCGTCCAACTGCTTGCCGGGCGACCAATTGTTGACCACCTCGTGGTCGTCCCACTGCCAGATCTGCGGCACCTCGGCGTTGAAGCGACGCAGGTTCTCGTCCATCAGGTTGTAGCGGTAATTGCCCCGGTATTCGTCGAGGGTCTCGGCCACCTTGCTCTTGGCCTCGGTGGTGATATTGCGCCAGATGCGCCCGCCCTCCACGGTCAACTGCGCCGGCACCGGGCCGTCGGCGTAAATGGTGTCGCCGCTGTGGATAAAGAAGTCCGGCAAACGCAGGCGCATGGCTTCATAGATACGCATGCCGCCGATGTCCGGGTTGATGCCGAAACCCTGGCCCACCGTGTCGCCGCTCCAGACAAAACGGATGTCCCGGCGTTGCGTCGGCACACTGCGCAAATGGCCGAACCACGGCTCACTGGCCACACCGGATTGCGCATCCTCGAAGGTCACCCGATAGAAGATCGCCTGATCGGCCGGCAACCCGGTCAACTCCACCCGCGCCGTGAAGTCGGTCCGCGCATCGGCCAGGGGCGAGATGAAACGCCGAGGGTTGCTGAACATGCTTCGCGTGTCCCACTCCACCACCATCCGCGCCGGTCGATCGCTGCGGCTCCAGATCATCGCCTTATCCCCCAGCAGATCCCCGGACTGCACCCCATCGGTGAGCTGCGGCCGATCCTTGACCGACGCAATCACCGCCGGCGCCAGACTCGGCAGCAACAGCCCCGCCCCGGCGATTTGCATGATCCGACGACGGCCGAGGTTGAACTCGCTCATGGTGACTCCCTGACAATGGTCAAAAGGCAACCTTAGTCAGCGGGGATGAAGGGGGTGTGACAGGACGGTGGCGAGGCTGCTTGCTCCCTCGCCACAAAAAAGCGGCTAGCTAAGCGCTCAAGAGGAAGCGTGGCGATTGCCATCAAGCAAGGCATCGACCACGCCACGGGCCATTTCCACCGAATGCACCAGGGACCAGATCAGGCCGCGCTCGATGCCCCTGGCCCGCTCGGTGATCTCGTCGGACACCTCCTCGGCCGCCTTGAGCAACATGGACACGTGAAGCAAGGCTTCCTCGGCGCTGATGCCGGGGCGGACGGTGAAGGGCGAGTCGGTGCCCGCAGGACCCGCGGCGGTGGGGTGCAGAGCCACAATCAACGAGCCGTTTACGCGGGTGTTGGCCAGCGCACGGCGAATGACTTCGTTGGCCAGATCGTGGTCGGGATTACGACGGGAAACAGAATGGGAAACAGGCGGATCGGGGACGATCTTTTTCATGGTGCAGCTCCTTGGGGTGGAGCCACCACCTGACGCTGCTAAACGTAAGTTGGCAGCTGTACGCGGGTTAGCAGACCGGTCCAAGGAATCCGGCGCACCCGAGGGCGCCCCACGCACAGCCGCCATAACAGAACTCGGCAGGCCAAAAGCCAACCGGGACAGGGGCCATACTTGCGTGTCTTGGAATCAGGCTGCTAAACCCGATCACTGAACATTCAGTGACGAACCGAGCCTAGAGAGCCGAGTACCCAGCCGCAAGCGCCAGGGAGTGTCTCGGAAACGCCTTACAAAAGAAAGAGACTTGGCCGACAGCAGCCTATGCCTGTGACTGAGTTTGCTCTCGAAATGGACACAAAATGTCTAGCGTCCTTCAGATCGCCGCATCTCCTGCGACGGGGTGCCGCCCAGAGCGTTCGCAGCCTACGGCAGCGGCTACACGAAGCCGCCTGTAGCCGCTGCTGAGCCTGCGAAGCTGCGAAAAGGACCGCAGGGCCTTGCTTGGCGATGTCCCGACGAACCTCAGGCGTCTTCAAGATCGCCGCGTCTCCTACGGAGCCGTTCGCAGCCTGCGGCAGCGGCTACAGCGGGTGCCGTTGCGGGATTGCGCCGCAACGGAAGTGCCGTGGAGGTCAGGCCGCCTTGGCCGGTTCCAGGGCCAGTTCGACGGTCTCTGGTCGTTTCACTAGGGCATAGACAACCGCCGTCAGCAGACTCCCTGCAACAATCGCCAGCAGGTACAGCAGCGCATGGTTGATTGCATTCGGGATCAACATGACGAACAGGCCGCCATGGGGCGCCATCAGTTTGCAGCCGAAGTACATCGACAAGGCCCCGGTCAGGGCGCCGCCCGCAATGCTCGCCGGGATCACTCGCAGCGGGTCCTTGGCGGCAAACGGGATTGCGCCTTCGGAGATAAAGCACAGGCCCAATACCAGGGCGGCCTTGCCGGCTTCGCGTTCGGTCTGGGCAAATTTGCGTCGGGCAATGAAGGTGGCAATCCCTAAGCCAATCGGCGGCACCATGCCCGCGGCCATGGTCGCGGCCATCGGTGCATAACTCTGGGACGCCAGCAGCCCCACCGAGAACGCGTAGGCCGCCTTGTTGATCGGCCCACCCAGGTCGACGCACATCATCCCGCCCAGCAGTACCCCCAGCAGAATGGCGTTGGTGGTGCCCATGCTGTCGAGGAAGTGGGTCAGCGCCGCGAGCATGCCCGCCACCGGTTTGCCCACCACGTAGATCATCACCAGCCCGGTGAACAGGCTGGCCAGCAGCGGGATGATCAGGATCGGCTTCAACGCCTCCAGGCTTTGCGGCAGTCGCACATATTGGCTGATCGCCTTGGCCGCATAACCGGCCAGGAAGCCGGCGACGATGCCGCCGATGAAACCCGCGCCCAGGGTGCTGGCGAGCAGGCCGCCGATCATTCCCGGCGCCAGACCCGGGCGGTCGGCGATGGAGTAGGCGATGTAACCGGCCAGCAGCGGCACCATCAACTTGAAGGCGGTCTCGCCGCCGATCTGCATCAGGGCCGCGGCCAGGGTGCCCTCTTCTTTGAAGGCGGTAATGCCGAAGACGAAGGACAGGGCAATCATCAGGCCGCCCGCCACCACCATCGGCAGCATGAACGACACGCCGGTCAGCAGGTGTTTGTAGACTCCGGTCTTTTCCTGCTTGGCCTGTGTCGCGGCGCCTGGCGCGGTGGACTCCAGCTGGCCCTCGGCCAGGGCCTTGTTCAGGGTGGCCTCGGACTGTTTGAGGGCCACGCCGGTGCCGCAGCGGTAGATGCGCTTGCCGGCAAAACGCTCGGTGGCCACTTCGATGTCCGCCGCCAGCAGCACCACGTCGGCGGCAGCGATGGCTTCGGCGCTCAGCGGGTTGCGCGCGCCCACCGAGCCCTGGGTTTCCACTTGCAGGTCGTAGCCCAGGCGTTTGGCGGTCTGCTGCAAGGCCTCGGCAGCCATGAAGGTGTGGGCCACGCCGGTCGGGCAGGCGGTGATCGCCACCAGGCGCGGCGCGCGCTGGCCGGCCTCGACCAGCGGCTCGGCACTGGCTTGGCTGGCGACATGGATCTGGGCCTCTTCGGCGCCGCGACGCAGCACCGCATCGACGTCCTGCAGGGCCTGGGACGGGGTGCTGCGGTAGACCCGCTTGCCGACAAAACGCGACAGGTCCACAGGCCCGGTGCTGACCACCAGCACCCACTCGGCAGCCTCAATGGTGGCCGCTGACAGTTGGCGTTCGGGGTGTGCGTCATCGTGCACTTCCACGCTGGTGCTCCAGCCCTGGCGCTGGGCCGCGGCGTCCAGCAGGCGGGCGCAGAGTACGCTGGTGACCATGCCGTTGGGGCAGACGGTAATAATGGCTAACTTCATACGCAACCCTCTTATTGTTCTAGGAGGGGGTGCACGCGCACCCCCTGCTCCAGCCGGGCCAGTTGGGCCCTGTCGCTGATGCCGAAACCGATCTGGGTCACGGCCATGGCGGCAATCGCCGTGGCGGTGCGCAGGGTCTGTTCGAACGGCTGGGCGCCGAGCAGGCCGTGGAGCATGCCCGCCAGCAGCGAGTCGCCGGCGCCCACGGTGCTGACCACGCTGACCTTGGGTGGCAGGGCCTGCAGGGACGGCGCGGCGCTGAACCAGTTGACGCCCTCGGCACCGTGGGAGATCACCACGTGCTCGACGCCTTGGGCCAGCAGAAGGCGCGCCGCCTCGGCCTGCACCGCCACGCCAAGCACCGGGCTGCCGAGGACGTCCGCCAGTTCCTCAGTGTTGGGCTTGATCAGCCAGGGCCCCGCCGCCAGACCGGCGCGCAAGGCGGCGCCGCTGGTGTCGAGGGCGACCTTCAGGCCCAGGCTTTTCAGGCGCAGCAACAGCGCCTGGAACCATTCGGGGCTGATCCCTCGGGGCAGGCTGCCGGCCACCACCACCGCGTCATGCCCGGGGGCGATCTGGTCCAGGCGCTCCAGCAAGGCCTGTTGCGCCGCCTCGCTGACCTCGGGCCCGAGGCCATTGATATCGGTGATGCGCCCGTCGTCTTCGGCCAGCTTGATGTTGCTGCGGGTGTCGCCGGGTACGCGGATAAAGGCATCGACAAAGCCGCGCTGGGTGAACAACGCGTCAAACGCCTGTGGATTGTTTTCCCCGAGAAAGCCGCTGACGGTCAGCTGGTGGCCGAGGTCGGCCAGCACCTGGGCCACGTTCAGGCCCTTGCCTGCCGCGTGGCTGTGCAGGGCGTTGCTGCGGTTGACTTCCCCGACCTCCAGGCGGGCCAGCTGCACCGTCAGGTCCAGCGCCGGGTTGAGGGTCAGGGTGAGAATCTTTGCCATTACATGGCCTCCACTAGGGCACGCACCTCATGGGCGCTGCCGACGGCCAAAGCCTGTTGAGCAAGGGTTTGCGCCTGGGTCAGGCTGAGCTCGCGAATCCGCGCCTTGACCTCGGCGATGCTGCGTCCAGAGACGCTCAGTTCATCCACCCCCAGGCCCACCAGCACCGGCACCGCCAGCGGGTCGGCCGCCAGCTCGCCGCAGACCCCGACCCACTTGCCGTGGGCATGGGCAGCGCGCACGGTGATGTCGATCAGTTGCAGCACCGCCGGGTGCAGGCCGTCGGCCTGGGCGGACAGGCTCGGGTGGCCACGGTCGATGGCCAGGGTGTATTGGGTCAGGTCGTTGGTGCCGACGCTGAAGAAGTCCACTTCCTTGGCCAGCACCGGCGCCAGCAGGGCGGCGGACGGCACTTCGATCATGATCCCCAGTTGCAGGTCGGCCACCGGGATTTCCCGGCGCAGGCGCTCGGTCATGTCCCGGGCCTGGCGCCATTCTTCGACGCTGCCGACCATGGGGAACATGATCCGCAGCGGGCGGTTGTCCGCCGAGCGCAGCAGCGCACGCAATTGCGCTTCCATAATGAGCGGCCGCTGCAGGGTCAGGCGGATGCCGCGCACGCCGAGGAAGGGGTTTTCTTCCTTGGCGATCGGCCAGTAAGGCAGCGGTTTGTCGCCGCCCACGTCCAGGGTGCGCACCACCAGCGGACGCCCGGCGAGGCCATCGAGCACGCGGCGGTATTCGGCTTCCTGGGTGGCTTCGTCCGGGGCCTGGGGATGGGCCATGAAGATCAGTTCGGTGCGCAGCAGGCCAATGCCTTCGGCGCCGTTTTCCACAGCGGCGGCGACACCGGCGCTTTCGCCGATGTTGGCGAACACCTCCACCGCGTGACCATCCGTGGTGCGGGCCTGTTGATGGCGTTGCTCGGCGGCGGCCTTGAGGCGTTGCTCGCGGGTGTCACGTTCCTCGGCGGCCCGCTGCAGGGTGTGGCTGTCGGCGTCGACATGCAGGCGACCGCGCTGGCCGTCCAGCAGCAGGGGCGTGCCGGACTTGATCAGCAACACGCTGGCGCCCGCGCCCACCAGGGCCGGAATGCCCAGGGCCCGGGCGACGATGGCGCTGTGGGCGGTGGCGCCGCCGCGGGCGGTGAGAATGCCGGCGACGCGAGCCGGATCCAGGCGCGCGACATCCGAGGGACCGACTTCGTCCATCACCAGGATGTAGGGCTGGTCCGGCTCGGCCGGGGTTTCGATGCCGCACAGTTGCGCCAACACCCGACGGCCGATGTCCCGCAGGTCGGCGGCGCGTTCGGCGAGCAAGGCATCCTGCAGGGCTTCCTGCTGCTTGGCGGCGGTTTCGATCACGGTCATCCACGCCGCTTCCGCGCTTTCACCCTGCTTGAGGCGGGTGTCCACTTCGTCGGTCAGCTCGGGGTCGTCGAGCATTTCCTGGTGGGTGATGAAGATCTCGCGAATGGCCTTGGACTTGCTGCGCTGGACCAGCCCGTCGATGTCCTGGCGCACGTCGGCCAGGGCCTGCTGCAGGCGCTGGCGCTCGATGGCGGTGGACTCGCCCCGCAGCGGGTAGTCGATGGCTTGCTGGACCTGGATGTGGGCCGGGCCGATGGCGATGCCGGGAGCGGCGGCGATGGCCTGGATCAGGCTGCCGGAAGCCGGGGCGCTGATCGGCACCACGACTTCCTGCGGTTCTTCCCGGGGGGCGCTGGCCGCCGGCAGGGGCTCGACGGCTTCGCCCAGGCCGGCTTCGATGGCCGCCAGCAGGGCCGGCAAGGCATCGGCGGCAATGCTCGGTTCGGCAATCAGCTCCAGCACCTGGCCGCGTCGGGCACCCAGGCTCAGCAGCTTGCTCAGGCTTTTCACCGAAACCGCCGAAGCCGCGCTATCGGCGATACGGATGCGGATCTCACCCTCGAAATTCTTCGCCAACTGCGCCAGCTCCTTGGCCGGGCGCGCATGCAGACCGTGGGCGTTGGCCAGGGCAATGCGGGCGCTGGGCCAGTCTGCGGGCAACTCACCACCGAGCACTTCCAGCACCGCGCGACGGCTGGTGGCGCGGCCCAGTTCCTGGCCCCGGCCTTCGATCAGCAACGCACACAGGCGCTCCAGCAGGGCTTGATGGGCTTCCCCCAGGCTGGCCAGGCAGAACAGACCGCTCAGGGGCTGGCCCAGGTAGCGGATGGGTTTGTCCGGGGTGACGAACGCCAGCCCGGGGCGCAGCACGGTCTGCTCGCTGTGCAGCCACCACAGGCCGTCGCCCAGGGGCAGCGCATCCACCTGTTGCAGCACCGCGGCAAAGCCGTTGCTCACGCACTCGGCCTGGCGTAGCAGGCGGGCGCCGCGCCAGACCAGCTCTTCGAAATCTTCCGCCGCCACCCCGAGGCCGATCATCTGCGCGTCCAGCGCCAGCTCCTGGGGCGCCCCCTGCAACAGCTTGAGCAGGGCCTCCGGGGAACTGGCACGACGCAGGGCCTGGCCTAGGTCGGTTTCTCCCAGGGCCCGGGTCAGCAGTTGCAGCAGGCGCAAATGCTCGTCGGATTTGGCCGCGATGCCGATGGCCAGGTAGACGATCTGCCCGTCGCCCCAGTCCACACCGTCGGGAAACTGCAGCAGGCGCACGCCGGTGGCAAACACCTGATCGCGGGTTTCCGGGGTGCCGTGGGGGATGGCAATGCCTTGGCCGAGAAAGGTCGAGCCCTGGGCTTCGCGGGCCTTGAGGCCGGCCAGATAACCTTCGGCCACCAGGCCGTCAGCCACCAGTTTGTCGGCCAGCAAATGCAGCGCCGCGGACTTATCCACAGCCGTTTGGCCCATGGATATCTGCTCTACAGTGAGCTCGAGCATGGCTTCTCCTATTTAGCGCGGCAGGTGGCGGCGCTAGGTATTGTTTTAAGTAAGCAGCGTAGGCGTGTTTATGGCCACAAACGGGACTTGTTACCGGGCAGAGGTGTTTTTCCGCTTATGATCTAGCCTAGAAAATACGCCTGCTGAAACGTTTAATCTAGCAAGTTTGCTAAGTTACTCGATAATCTCGGCGCCTTGAAGTCCTTCCGCTCGATGGCCGGTTCCGACGTTGGTCGCCTGCCCAGATCAGGTAGGATTGGCGAAAATGTCGGGGCAAGCACCAAAAACAAGGAAATCCCGGGTTGAAACTCAGTGATATCGCTCGCCTGGCCGGTGTGTCCGTTACCACCGCCAGTTACGTCATCAACGGCAAGGCCGAACAACAACGCATCAGCAACGCCACCGTGGAACGGGTGCGCGCGGTGGTGGAGGAACACGGCTTCACCCCCAACCCCCAGGCCGCCGGCTTGCGCAGCCGGCACACCCGGACCCTGGGGTTCATTCTTCCGGACCTGGAAAACCCCAGCTACGCGCGCATCGCCAAGCTGCTGGAGCAAGGCGCCCGGGCCCGGGGCTATCAATTGCTGATCGCCAGCTCCGACGACGCACCGGACAGCGAGCGGCAATTGCTCCAGCTGTTTCGCGCGCGGCGTTGCGATGCGCTATTCGTCGCCAGCTGCCTGCCAGCCGAAGACGACAGCTATGAGCAATTGCAGGCCCAGGGCCTGCCGATCATCGCCATCGACCGGGTGATGCCGGCGCAGCAGTTCTGCTCGGTGATCAGCGACGACCTGCACGCCAGCCTGCAACTGACCCAGAGCCTGCTTGAGCCCGAGCCCAAGCAGATCGTGCTGATCGGCGCGCGCCCGGAACTGAGCATCAGCCAGGAGCGCGCCGCCGGTTTCCGCCAGGCCCTGCAAGGCTTTGCCGGTGAGGTACTGATCGAGCATGGCGAAGCCTTCAGCCGTGAGTGCGGCCGGCAGTTGATGGAGGAGTTGCTGCAGCGCCTGGGCCACCTGCCGGATGCCCTGGTGACCACCTCCTATGTGCTGCTGCAGGGGGTGTTCGATGCTTTGCACGACTTCCCGCTCAAATCCCGGCCGCTGCGCCTGGGCACCTTCGGTGATACCCAGTTGCTGGACTTCTTGCCGCTGCCGGTCAACGCCATGGCCCAGCAGCATCAACTGATCGCCGAAAAAGCCCTGCAACTGGCCCTGGCCGCCATCGAAGAAGGGCAATACCAGCCCGGCGTCCAGGCCATCGCCCGGACCTTCAAACAGCGCATCCGGCAGGCTTGATCCGTGGAACTGATCGACACCCACACCCATCTGGATTTTCCGGATTTCGACGATGACCGTGAGGCGCTGCTGGTCGACAGCCGCGCCCGGGGCGTCTCGCGAATGGTGGTGCTGGGGGTCTATCAGGCCAATTGGCAGCGGGTCTGGGACCTGGTGCAGAGCGATGCCAGGTTGTACGCGGCCTTTGGCCTGCACCCGGTCTATCTGGACGCTCATCAACCCGCCGACCTCCAGCAACTGGAGGACTGGCTGACGCGATTGGCAGGGCATCCTCAGCTGTGCGCGGTGGGCGAGATCGGCCTGGATTACTTTCTTGCGCAATTGGACCGCGAGCGCCAGCAATCGCTGTTCGAGGCCCAGTTGCAGCTGGCGGCGGACTTTCACTTGCCCGCCCTGCTGCACGTGCGGCGCAGTCACGCCGCGGTGATCGCCACCTTGAAGCGCTTCAAGCTCAAGCGCGGCGGCATCATCCACGCCTTTGCCGGCAGCCGCGAGGAAGCCCGGGAATACATCAAGCTGGGGTTCAAGCTGGGCCTGGGCGGCGCCGCTACCTGGCCTCAGGCATTGCGCCTGCGCAAGGTCCTTGCCGACCTGCCCCTGGACTCTGTGGTGCTGGAGACCGACTCGCCGGACATGGCGCCCGCCATGTTTCCCGGCCAGCGCAACAGTCCGCAGCATTTACCGGCGATCTGCAGCGCCCTGGCAGACATCATCGGTATCGCTCCCGAGCAACTGGCCAGGGCCAGCACCGGTAATGCCTGTGAGCTGTTCGGCTGGCCCTCAGGCACGCCGTAACGATCGCCTCCTCCCAGGTCAGACGCGGAAAGCCCCAATCAGCTGTTTCAACTGCACCACCTGGGCCGACAGCTGGCGGCTGGCATCCTCGGTCTGGTGCGCGCCTTCGGCAGTGCGTTCACCGGCGCGATTGATCTCGACAATGTTCTGGTCAATGTCGTGGGCCACTGCCGTCTGCTGCTCTACGGCGGCGGCGATCTGCTGGTTCTGGTCGACGATCATGCCTACCGCACCCAGGATGTTTTCCAAGGCCTGCTGAACCTTTTCCGACTGGTCGACCGTGCCATTGGCCATGGCGTGACTGCTGCCCATGGCCTTGACCGCCGCGCCGACGCCGCCGTGGAGCTTGCCGATCATTTCCTCGATTTCTTCGGTGGATTGCTGAGTGCGCTTGGCCAGGGTCCGCACTTCATCGGCCACCACGGCAAAACCCCTGCCTTGCTCGCCGGCGCGGGCGGCCTCGATGGCGGCATTCAGGGCCAGCAGGTTGGTCTGTTCGGCAATGCTCTTGATCACTTCCAGCACCCGACTGATGGACTGGCTGTCGCTGGCCAACTGGTTGATCACCCGCACTGACTGATCGATCTCGCTGGCCAGGCGAGCAATGCTGTCTTGCTGGGACTCCACCAGCCCACGGCCGCTGATGGTTTCGTCGTTGACGCTGTGGGCACTGCTGACCGCCGCTGCCGCGCTGCGGGCCACTTCCTGGGAGGTGGCGGACATCTGGTTCATGGCCGTGGCCACTTGTTCGATCTGGCTGCGCTGGCCAGCCACGGCCTGATTGCTCTGAGCCGAGACGCTTTCCACCTGCCCAGCCTGGCGCTCAACTTCGCTGACGGTATGGCCGACCCGTTCGATCAGGTCGTGGATCTTGCGCACCGTGCCGTTGAACACACTGCCCAGTTCGCCCAGCTCATCACGGCTGTGGGCGGTGAAGGTGACGGTCATGTCCCCCGCCGCCACCTTGTCCATCATCGCCCCCAGTTGGCGCAGGGTGGTGCGGGTGGAGGCATAGAAGCCGCCGTACAGATAAACGATGGAGAGAAACACCAGGGCCAGGGCCGCTACCAGCAGCACCATGTGGCTGCGGTTCTGCTGCAGGCGTTTTTGCAGCTCGACATCAAGGAACTTCAAGGTGCCTTCGTTGAGTTGATAGTTCTGCGACATCAGGCTGCTGATCTGGTCGTAGAACCCCTGCCAGGGCGCGTCCAGGGTATCGGCCATCACCACCTGCTCTTCGAACAGTTCGCTGGCCTGCTTGAGGCTGCCTTTGCTGGCACTGGCCAGGCTGTCCAGGGCGTCGTGGGCGGCGCGGCTGGAGCCCAGGGCATCCTGCAGCTTGAGTCCGTACTCGGCCTGAAGCTTTTCGATCTGCACCAGCAGCTCGTCGAAGCGGGTGCTGGATGAAGAGTTGAGAAAACCCTGGCCCAGGGAATAGGCGCCCATGGCCCGACCTTCTCCCAGGGTCTGGGTGACTTGCGGGGTGACGCTGGTGATCAGCTCGCTGAGCTGGCGGATATCGCTCTGAGCATCGCGGCTCAGGCCCGACTGGCTGGCGATGATCTGGCTGAACAACTGCGCGCTGCCCAGGAGCTTGCCGATCAGCCCGCTTTTGTTCAGCAGCGAGCTTTCCACCTGCTGGGCCTTGAAGGCCGCCACCAGCTCGTCGCGCTTGGCGTTGAACACCTCGACCTGCTGGGGATCGACGGTGACGGCCTCAAGAGCCTGCATGCGCTCGAGCACGGACTTTTCCAGGGCGACTATCTTGCCCTCCAGATCCCCTGCCTTGCCGGACTGACCAAGGCTGGCGTTGATCTGCACCAGGTTGTTGAGGGTCTCCAGGTCCCGGCGCAGAGCCAGGCTGCTGCCCAACAGGTCGAGACTTTGCAGTTCGACCCGGGTGCCCTGGAACTCCCGGTAGGAGTCGCGTACCAGATAGAAGTTGGTCACCAGCATGGGCACAAAGAACAGCACGCTGATCAGGCTGAACTTCATGCCGAAGCTCAGGCGGTTCATCAGCGCGACAGCGGGATAGAGCAAGCTCTTCACAAGGAAGTCTCCCTTTTCTTTTATTGTTATGGGCCGGCAGGCGAAGGCAGCAGAAAGCCACTATTCGGCGCTCCGTCTGTATAGCTCAATTTGGGGGGAGGTTTTGTAACTTAAAGTTAACCGCGCATGGGCGGTGGATCGGGGCGGTGGATCGAGCCCGTGGCCCGGGCTGGCGCAGCGAGCCAGACTGGCTCGCTGCGCCAGGGGCACAGATTCAGGCGAGAACGGTCCACAGGGCAAAACCGGCGTACCAGAGCACAGCCGCCCGCAGCTGCAGCTCCCAGATGCGGTCCAGGCTATTGATGCCTTCGGGCCCGGCCAAAGGCGGAGGAATCTCGGCGGCCACCAGGCCGACCTTCTCTACCAGTTGCGCGGCGCTGATGTGCCAGTTGAGCAACTCGTGGAGCATCACCCGGCTCACGGCCACGAAGTTGCCCACCAGAGCGAAGCTCGCCGCCAGCAGGCGCACCGGCAACCAGTCGAAGGCATGGCGCAACTGCGCCGCACGCTCCACCAGAGCGGGATTCTTGCCGTACTCGGTAGCCAGCGCCAGCAGGCGATAGCTCAAGGCCGCCACCGGGCCCAGCAGGAAGTACCAGAAGATCACCACGAAGAAGCTCTGGAAGGCCTGCCACAGCAGATAGCCCTGGACCCGTTCGAGCAGTTGCTCGCCATTGTCGGCGTCAATGTTCAGGTCACGCTTGGCCACATGCACTGCTGCTTGCAAGTCTTCACGGCGCCAGGCATCGCGAAACGGCCCGAGGCCACCGAGCAGATCGCCCCGGCCCAGAGCATAGATCACCACCAGCAGATGCACCGGCAGGGCCAACAGTCCATAGGTGACCGGCTCCAGCACCAGCAGCAAGAGACCGAGCAAGGCCACCGGCAGCAATACCAGCACCAGCAACAGGCACCATGGATGCCCCGCCAGACGCGGGCTGGCCTCCAGCCGCGCCAACTCCTTGAGCCACCAACCGTCGCGCTGCACCCGCTGGCGCAAGGCCGAGAATTTCTCGATCCACACCGCCAGCAGCAACACCAGAAAACTCATTGTCCTTCTCCCTTCTCCAAGGCGGCACGATAACGTGTCCAGTCAAAAGCCTGGCCCGGGTCGGTCTTGCGCCCGGGAGCGATGTCGCTATGACCACAAATCCGTTGTGGCGTGATGGCGCAGAAAGCCGCCTGTAATTGATTGGTCAGGGCACTCAGGGAACGGTACTGGGCGTCGGTGAAGGGCAATTCGTCAGTGCCCTCCAGTTCGATGCCCAGGGAAAAATCGTTGCAGGTGTCCCGCCCCTCGAAGCTCGACACTCCGGCATGCCAGGCCCGATCCAGACAAGAGACAAACTGAGTGACCGCGCCGTCACGTTCGATCAGAAAATGCGCAGACACGCGCAAGTCGGCGATCCCGGCAAAATAGGGATGCTCTGTGACATCAAGGCGATTCTGGAAGAATTCCTGCACCTTGCCGGTGCCGAACTGCCCCGGCGGCAGACTGATGTTATGAATCACCAACAGGGAGATCTCGCCTGCCGGGCGTTCATTGAAATTGACTGACGGGCAGTGCCGTACGCCGTGACACCAACCCGTGGCAGGGTCCAGCCGCATACCGATTCCTTCAACTAAAGCCTTGAGTGGCCCAGTATGCCGCGTTACCCCCTCGGGTTGCGATCACTTGCCGTGATTGAGTCGCTGCAGATTGCCGATCACCGATTCCAGGGCCCGATCGAACAGCAAGGTATCGTCCAGCGCCCGCACCGCGCCGCGATGAAACTCCAGGGCCAGGCCCATGCGCGTGCGCTCCAGGACTTTCAGTCCGGTGCGGTTGACGAATACGTACTTGGCCACGGGATGGGGAACAATCGCCGCCAGTTTGCAGCGCAAGGTATTGTCCTCGTCCTCCTGAAACTCGACCCAGGCCCCCAAGCGCAGTTGCTCCACTTGCAACACACCGGGGTCATTGGCCGGCAGAGCCAGCGGAGCGGCCTCCAGGGGGCCTTCTTCGGCGCTGGGCAGAACGATCTCCTGGGCCACCACGATCAGATCGCTACGCTCGGCCCCCAGGGGCACCACTCGCTGTTGCGGTGCCTGGGCTTCACGCTCGAATGCCTGCAGGTGCAGAAGCTCCAGCTGACTGAAGAATTCGCTAGTGGCAAAAGGATCGAAAGCTGCGCTGCTCAAACCGTCTCGCAGGCCCTTGAGCAGTCCCGGCACCACGGCCAACAGGCGCATTGCAGTGTCCGGCTGCTCGTGGCGTTGCACACTCCAGATCAGCTCGCGCATGACGCCCTCAGCAGTGCGCCATTCGGCAGAGTCATCACCGTGCTTCAGGCAACTGAGCAACAGCACCTGGCTCCAGGCATCGCGAACAAAATCCACCACTGTGTGCGGCAGCACCTTGCCCAGCAGCGCTTCATTGAGCGCCTGTTCCACCCGCCGTCTCGCCAGCTCCGCCTTGGCCCGCCCCTCCTCCGCGTCTCGGGTGCGCTGCTCCAGCAACTCGGCACGACGTCGTTCGTCGGCGGTAAAGGCGAGAAAATCGGCCAGCAGCTCGGAAAAGATCGCCGGGTCGTCGGTGAATTCGCTCAGCAGGCGTTGCACCACTTGTTCGATTCGCAGATACAGGCTGTCGCGCTGATGGTCATCGCAGCCGCCCCAGCCCATCGCTGCGGCAGCGATTTCATTGAGCAGGCGCCGCGCCGGGTGGTTGCCGCGACTGAAGAAGCTCTTGTCCAGCACCGCCACCTTGAGCATGGGAATCTGCAGGCGGCCGATCAGCGCCTTGAGGGACTCCGGTAGGTTACGGTCGTCAAGGATGCACTCGAAGAGCATGGCGATCAGGTTGATCACATCCTCGTCGGCAACATCCACGACCCGGGACTTGCCGCTCTTGACGCTGACCCGGGTGAGCAGTTGTTCCAGCTGATTGCGCAGGTCGAAATCTTCCTGGGCACTGGGGGCCGGCACGTATTGCTGCAGATGGGACAGCAGACGCATGAGATCACGGGTCGAAATCGGTTGGGTTTCAGCGCTGGGCTCAAGGGTCGGGGCAACGCTGCCGCGCACATGCAAAAGCAGTGTCTGCAAGGCCGCGAAGACTTCCTGCACGCTCTCGTCGAGCGGGCTCTGACCCGGTTTGTGCGCACCGCCATCGGCAATGGCGGTCTGGGCTTCAGCCTGGGCTCGATCCGAGGCCCGGCGCGCCGGGGCCGGCATCAGCTCCGGCAGGATTCCAGTGGCGATCAACAGTTGGTTGGCTTCGCCATAGAGCAGTTCGGCATCGCTGAGCACGTACCGCTCGAACAGCTTGAGGATGATCAACTTGACCTTGATCTCCACCCCCAGGCTGCGTCCGGACTGGAGGAAGTACTCACAGAGCAGCGCCGGAGCCAGAGGGTTTTCCGCATCCGCCAAGCGCCGGCCCAGCAGTACGCCCAGGCGCGCCGTCAGTTGCCCGAGGGCGAAGCCGTCCCGGTTGAGAACCTTGGCCACCATGGCATCCACAGCCACGGTCTTTTCCAGATCATCCCGGGAAGGGTCAAGAGAAGGGTCGTAAGCCACCGTATGGGGAATGACCAGGGCCGGGTCGTACTGCACCAGGCCGGCGAAGGCTTCGAAAAACTTTTCCAGAAAACCGCGTTCGATGCTTTTGCGCTTCAAGCGCAGATCGCGCATGGCCTCAAACAGAGTGTTCTGCTCGACATTGTTCTGCGCCCGATCGGCCATTTCGAACAGCGTGTCGTCGGCGTTATCGAACAGTTCCTGTAAACCATGACGCAGCTGCTGGGCGGCCTTGTCTCGAACCTGAAGCAGAATCACCGGCAGGCGGGCAAGCGGCGAAGCGGTCGCCTGATCTGTAGCCGCCTTGTGCAAAGGCACTACATTCCCGTCGTTGTGCATCCAAGCCTCCTGGAAAGGTGTTTCTTCGGTTCGAAATCAAGGTTCAGTCAAGCCGACGGCGCTCACAGTCGGCTCTCAGCGGAGGCAAATGCATTCCACTGCACTTTATTTAAGGGGGAGCCAAAGACACGTCAAAGCTATGACGTCAATTACAAGTCATATTATCTTGTAAAAGCCCCCTCTTGCGCCAGCAGACTCTGCCGCCCATCCGGAAATAACCCTCAGGCAAACAAGAAAAATCACTACAGCTCATCAGACAAATCGACGAAAGACAGGTTCGTCAAAGACTCGCCGAGATTTGCCACCTTGGGTTCGCCGATCCCATGCCCCTATAATCGGCGCACTTAGTTTGTGGAGCCCGTTATGCCGAATCTACGCCTCGCCGACCTGACCGCCGAAATCGAAGCCAACGTGCGCCGCGCGTTGCTGGAGGACATCGGCAGCGGCGACATCACCGCGCAACTGATCCCGGCCGAACGCCTGGCCAAAGCCACCATCATCACTCGCGAAGCGGCGGTCGTCGCTGGTACAGCCTGGGTGGATGCGGTGTTCCGCCAACTGGACCCGCGGGTTGCCGTGCACTGGCAAGTGGCTGACGGCGAGCGGGTGGTACCCAACCAGGCGCTGTTCCACCTGGAAGGCCCGGCCCGCTCACTGCTCACCGGCGAACGCAGCGCTCTGAACTTCCTGCAACTGCTGTCCGGCGTGGCCACCCGCGCCCGTTATCTGGCCGACTTTGTCACCGATACCCAGGTCAAGCTGCTGGATACCCGCAAGACCCTTCCCGGCCTGCGCCTGGCACAGAAATACGCGGTTACCTGCGGCGGCTGCCACAACCACCGTATCGGTCTGTATGACGCCTTCCTGATCAAGGAGAACCACATCGCCGCCTGTGGCGGCATCGCCCAGGCCATCAGCGCCGCCCACAAGATCGCCCCGGGCAAGCCGGTGGAAGTGGAAGTGGAAAGTCTTGGGGAGTTGAAGGAGGCCCTGGCAGCCGGAGCCGACATCATCATGCTCGATGAACTGAGCCTGGACGATATGCGCGAAGCCGTGCGCCTGAATGCCGGCAAGGCCAAGCTGGAAGCCAGCGGGGGAATCAACGAAAGCACCTTGCGCCCGATTGCCGAAACCGGGGTGGACTACATTTCCATCGGTGCCATGACCAAGGATGTGAAAGCCCTGGACCTGTCCATGCGGCTGAGCATCTGATCCATGAAAAACGCCAGCCTGATTAAGGCTGGCGTCGGGCTCAACTGTCGATCTCGTTGAGCTGCAGATAATCCTCAAGGTCCATGCCCAGCGCTTCAGCAACCTCCTGATGCACCTCCAGGCGCATAGCCTTCAGTTCCTCCGGTGTCTCGGCCACCAGATCGAGCACCAGTTCCCACGGCTCGATGCCGCGAGACTCTGCCTCGTCCTCAAACGCCCATTGCGCTTGCTGCTTCTGTTCTTCGGGGCTCAGGGCGCTGATTTCCTCTTGCAAGGAAGGCGTGGCAGCCAGGTACCGTTCAAGCGCTACGTCGATTCTTGCCTCTTTAGGAATCATCTCGTTCTCTCTGATCATGGGAATGGAAGATGGATCTGGATCGTTGGGATCTCTCTGCCGCAAAAAACCGTTACAACCGTCGATTTATCTGGCCTTCAGAACCATTCGGGATCATCTGAAAACAGCATGCTGGTACTCAGACAGCAACCGAATATAGGACCTTTGGGCGACGATTTATATGACCTGATGCACCGATGAGCGAGAAATCGGCGGATTTCCGGGCCGTCACCAGACACAGACTCGCCAGAAACCTCAGGAAACCAGGTTGATCAGCCGGTCGCTGTTCCTTTTCTCAAGCAAACGCCTGCCTTGCCCAGTTCGAAAAATCTTCTGAGATTTTCCAGGATGTCGTACTGCTGAACTGTCCCATCGCGGGCAATATTCATTTCAGCCTTGGTCACCCACAAGTGCCCTTCCTTGCTTTGATTAGGAATAACGGAGAGCACGATATTGAACTTTGTAGCCTCAGGAGGGGTCCCGGCTGACTTAGGTTCATAAAAATTGAAAGTCAGCTGGTTATCGCCATCGGGTGAGACGCTTTGCGCACTGACAACAGGCAGTCCAGCCTTCGAAGCAGTTGGAAAATTAGCCGAGAACAACACATTTGTGCCTCGTACCTCTTTGGTTATTTCCAGATAATATTGTTCAGTATCTTTCACATTCGCCGGAGTGGTGCACTCTTCACCCTCCATTGCAAAATACTGCCCCTCAAACTTATACGTAGGCGCCTTCTCGCAGGCTGCAAGGGCCAGCGACACCGCGCCGATCAACGCCAACTTCCACTTCTTCACGCTGAACACTCCATGATTCCGGGGCGCCATTATGGGCAATGCCGTTCGCTGGCACCACCTGATTCATGAGCGGCATCAAGTAGCCGCATAAGCAACTAAGTACGACTTCCATCCCACCACAAAAGCATTGACCTCAGATGCCAACGGCAAAACTGCCAGAAGCACGATAGGCACTAGCGAATACAAAGAAACGAAGTTTCGGTTCGGCTTACTACCTACCTGCTGTAAGAGTCTTTAAAAAACGCCATTCAATAATCAACTACAGGGGGTAGCCAATTAAATAGAAAAGCACATCCAGTAACCCGCAGAATAAGCCATGACAACTATCAATAATGAGTTATGGATACTACCCGTGAACTCAACATAGATTAAACCTACCCGACGGCACTCTTAAAAACGTATCGTTCGAGGGCGCTCATTCAGCACAAGATGGACTTTGCTGGAGGGGCCATACACTTGCAAACCGCTCCAAACTCGATATCTGGTGCCGGTGACAGGAATCGAACCTGCGACCTTCGCGTTACGAGTGCGCTGCTCTACCGACTGAGCTACACCGGCGTGGACTAAAACCTAGCACCCGCACCCTGGACCAGCAACCAAGAAGCCTTGCCGCACATAGCAAAACGCCCCGAACCAGTCGGGGCGTTTGCTTGTTCAGCGTAAGGCTAAAAGGCGATTAAACGCCCGAAGCTTTGGCTGCTGCCACGTCTTTGATGGACAGCTTGATACGGCCGCGGTTGTCCACGTCCAGTACCAGCACTTCCACTTCCTGGCCTTCCTTCAGGATATCGGTGACTTTCTCAACGCGAGCGTCGCTCAGCATGGAGATGTGCACCAGACCATCCTTGCCCGGCAGGATGTTGACGAAAGCGCCGAAGTCGACGATGCGCTCAACCTTGCCGACGTAGATCTTGCCGATCTCGGCTTCCGCGGTGATGCCCAGAACGCGCTGACGCGCGGCCTCTGCAGCTTCCTTGGTTTCGCCGAAGATCTTGATCGAACCGTCGTCTTCGATATCGATCGACGCCTTGGTTTCTTCGCAGATCGCACGGATGGTGGCGCCACCTTTACCGATGACGTCACGGATCTTGTCGGTGTCGATCTTCATCGCGATCATGGTCGGTGCGTTGGCCGACAGCTCGGTACGGGACTGACCGATGATCTGGTTCATCTGGCCGAGGATGTTCAGGCGAGCTTCCAGGGCCTGGCCCAGGGCGATCTCCATGATTTCTTCGGTGATGCCCTTGATCTTGATGTCCATCTGCAGCGCGGTGACGCCTTTGGCGGTACCGGCTACCTTGAAGTCCATGTCGCCCAGGTGGTCTTCGTCACCCAGGATGTCGGTCAGGACGGCGAACTTCTCGCCTTCTTTAACCAGGCCCATGGCGATACCGGCAACCGGCGCCTTCATTGGTACACCAGCGTCCATCAGCGCCAGGGAAGCACCGCACACGGAAGCCATGGAGCTGGAACCGTTGGATTCGGTGATTTCCGATACTACGCGGATGGTGTAAGGGAACACGTCAGCGGCTGGCAGCATGGCCTGGACCGAACGACGGGCCAGACGGCCGTGACCGATTTCACGACGACCAGCGCCGCCCATGCGACCACACTCGCCCACCGAGAACGGAGGGAAGTTGTAGTGCAGCATGAAGGGGTCTTTCTTCTCGCCTTCCAGGGTGTCCAGCAGCTGTGCGTCACGGGCAGTACCCAGGGTCGCAACCACCAGGGCCTGGGTTTCGCCACGGGTGAACAGGGCCGAACCGTGAGTCTTCGGCAGGACGCCGACTTCGATGTTCAGCGGACGTACAGTGCGAGTGTCGCGGCCGTCGATACGTGGCTTGCCGTTAACGATGTTTTCGCGAACGGTGCGGTATTCGATCTCGCCGAAAGCGGCTTTGACGTCGGCAGCCGAAGGCTGACCTTCTTCACCGGAGAGCTTGGCGAGCACCTGGTCTTTCAGCTCGCCCAGGCGAGCGTAACGATCGGCCTTGACGGTGATGGTGTAAGCCTGGGAGATGGCTTCGCCGAACTCGGCACGGATAGCGCCCAGCAGTTCGGTGGCTTCTGGGGCAGCAGCCCAGTCCCAGGTAGGCTTGGCAGCTTCGGCGGCCAGCTCTTTGACAGCCTTGATCACCGACTGGAATTCGTCGTGGGCGAACAGTACAGCGCCCAGCATCTGGTCTTCGGTCAGCTCTTTGGCTTCCGACTCAACCATCAGCACGGCTTCTTCGGTACCGGCCACAACCATGTCCAGGCTCGAAGCAGCCAGTTGTTCGTAGGTTGGGTTCAGCAGGTAGCCGGTGCTTTCGTGGAAAGCCACGCGAGCGGCGCCGATCGGACCGTCGAAAGGAATGCCGGAGATCGCCAGGGCAGCCGAGGTACCGATCATCGCAGCGATGTCCGGATCGGTCTTCTTGCTGGTGGAAACCACGGTGCAGACAACCTGCACTTCGTTCATGAAGCCTTCTGGGAACAGAGGGCGGATCGGACGGTCGATCAGACGCGAGGTCAGGGTTTCTTTCTCGGAAGGACGGCCTTCACGCTTGAAGAAACCGCCAGGGATCTTACCGGCAGCGTAAGTCTTTTCCTGGTAGTGAACAGACAGAGGGAAGAAGCCCTTGCCTGGATCGGCTTGCTTGGCGCCAACCACGGTCACCAATACGCTGACGTCGTCGTCAACGGTGACCAATACTGCGCCGGAAGCTTGACGGGCGATACGGCCAGTCTCGAGGGTTACGGTCGACTGACCGAACTGGAATTTTTTGATTACCGGGTTCACGGTGTCCTACCTTCTTTGTGGCTCTTGGGGAAACTTGATTCTTGCGAAATTCTTGGGCAATGCGGGGAATCGGCCCAGCCTTTATTGTCCAGGTAAAACGGTGCAGCAGATAAAACTTGAGGCTGGGAGCCTGCCATACGCCGGCGGAAAAACCGCTGACGCATGGCAAACAACCAACCTCATAGCGCAATCGCTGATTAGCGACGCAGACCCAGACGACCGATCAGGGTGCTGTAACGGCTCAGGTCTTTGCCTTTCAGGTAGTCCAGCAGCTTACGACGCTGGTTTACCATGCGGATCAGGCCACGACGGGAGTGGTGGTCTTTACCGTTGGCTTTGAAGTGACCTTGCAGTTTGTTGATGTTGGCGGTCAGCAGTGCAACTTGCACTTCTGGCGAACCAGTGTCACCAACAGCTTGCTGGTAGTCGGTTACGATCTGAGCTTTTTCTTCAACGCTGAGTGCCATGTGGGCAATCCTTATATCAGGAAACTGTTCAAGAACAGTTTCAACAGGCCAGGGACAAATCCCTGTATCTATAAATGAGTAGTGACCGTGCCTGTTAACAGCCACCCTCGTCCGGTCATTCTGACCGAATCAGTCGACGCGGCGCGATGCGCCCGTCTTCGCTCACTTCACCGATACCGATGAAGCGACCGTTGTGATCCTGTACCCGCACCATGCCGAACTTCGGTGCATCCGGGGCACGTACCGGCTGGCCATTGAGCCAGTAGAACGCGCTGTGCTCCGAGAACTGCAGCAGTGGCCAATCCAGCAGGCCGCTGTCCGATGGCATCAGGAAGCGATCTACCGCTTCATTGCCGCCTTCGGCGTGCACGGCTTCAAGCTCTTCCAGGGTGACCGTCTGGGCCAAGCTGAAAGGTCCGGCCTGGGTCCGTCGCAGCTCTGCAACGTAAGCACCGCAGCCGAGCTTTTCACCAATATCTTCCACCAGGGTGCGGATATAGGTGCCTTTGCTGCAGTCCACCGCCAGGCGCGCAGTGTCGCCTTCAAAGGCGAGTAATTCCAAGCGCGCAATAGTAACAGAACGCGGTTCGCGCTCCACCACTTCCCCTGCACGAGCCAGTTTGTAGAGTGGCTGGCCATCACGCTTGAGGGCGGAGTACATCGGCGGTATCTGTTTGATTTCGCCGCGAAATTCCGGCAATACCGCTTCGATATCGGCACGACCAACGGTCACTTCGCGGGTCTGCAAAACTTCGCCTTCAGCATCCGCGGTGGTGGTGGTCTTGCCCAACTGCGCCAGGGTTTCGTAACCCTTGTCGGAATCGAGCAGGTATTGCGAGAACTTGGTGGCCTCACCGAAGCACAGCGGCAGCACACCGGTGGCCAGGGGATCGAGGCTGCCGGTGTGACCGGCCTTCTCGGCATTGAGCAACCAGCGGACTTTCTGCAGCGCCGCATTGGAGGTGAAGCCCAGCGGCTTGTCCAGGAGGATGATGCCGCTGACGTTACGACGGATACGCTTGACCTGAGCCACCGCTTACTCCTTGGCGTCTTCAGGGGCAGGCGCGTCGCCATGCTGGCTGTCTTCAGCCACGGCACGCTCGATCAGGGCCGACAGGTGTGCCCCGCGGGCCACGCTTTCGTCGTAATGGAAGTGCAGTTGCGGCACGCTGCGCAGCTTCATTTCCTTGGCCAGTTGCATGCGCAGGAAACCTGCCGCCGAGTTCAGCACCTTGATGCTCTGGGCGATCTCTTCGGCGTTTTCCTGGCCCATCACGGTGATGAAAATCTTCGCGTGACCGACATCACGGCTGACTTCCACGGCGGTGATGGTCACCAGGCCGACGCGTGGATCCTTGACTTCGCGACGGATCAGCTGCGCCAGTTCGCGCTGCATCTGATCACCGATGCGTTGGGTACGGCTGTATTCTTTTGCCATGTCTTGTTACCTGTTACTGCCTCACGGTGAAACCCGTGTGGTCTGAAAGCGGCAAACGCCCGGCCTGGCAGGAGCCAGACCGGGCGTTGCGTTTAGAGGCCGCTGGAGGCGCCGGGCACTTGCATGCGGCGGGCCACCAGGGCTCTTGAAGTGCGCGAGTTAGAGGCTGCGAGCAACCTGGACCTTCTCGAAGACTTCGATCTTGTCACCGACTTTGACGTCGTTGTAGCTCTTCACGCCGATACCGCATTCCATGCCGGCACGCACTTCGGAGGCGTCATCCTTGAAGCGGCGCAGGGATTCCAGCTCGCCTTCGAAGATAACGATGTCTTCACGCAGTACACGGATTGGACGGTTACGGTGCACGACACCTTCGATGACCATGCAACCGGCGATCGCGCCAAACTTCGGCGAGCGGAACACGTCGCGAACTTCGGCAACACCCAGGATGTTCTCCCGAACGTCGCTGCCCAACATACCGGTCAGGGCTTTCTTGACGTCTTCGATGATGTCGTAGATCACGTTGTAGTAACGCATATCCAGACCTTCCTGCTCGACGATCTTCCGGGCGCCGGCATCGGCACGCACGTTGAAGCCGAACAGTACAGCGTTGGAGGCCAGTGCCAGGTTGGCGTCGCTTTCGGTAATACCACCGACGCCGCCGCCCACTACACGCACTTGCACTTCGTCGTTGCCCAGGCCGTTCAGAGCGCCTTGCAGAGCTTCCAACGAACCACGGACGTCGGATTTGAGGACGATGTTGAGCGTCTTCTTCTCTTCCTGGCCCATGCTTTCGAAGATGTTTTCCAGCTTGCCGGCGTGAGCACGAGCCAGTTTGACTTCGCGGAACTTGCCTTGACGGAACAGAGCCACTTCACGGGCTTTCTTCTCGTCGGCCACTACGCTCATCTCGTCGCCAGCGTCCGGGGTACCGTCCAGGCCGAGGATCTCGACCGGAATGGAAGGACCGGCTTCCTTGATTGGCTTGCCGTTCTCGTCGAGCATGGCGCGCACGCGGCCGTAGTTCGAACCGACCAGCACCATGTCGCCTTGACGCAGCGTACCGTCCTGAACCAGTACGGTGGCTACCGGGCCGCGGCCCTTGTCGAGACGGGATTCAACCACGACACCACGGCCAGGAGCCGAAGGAGTCGCCTTGAGTTCCAGTACTTCGGCTTGCAGCAGAACGGCTTCGAGCAGGTCGTCGACACCGGTACCCATTTTCGCGGAAACCGGTACGAACGGCGTATCGCCACCCCAATCTTCCGACGTCACGCCGTGAACCGAGAGTTCACTGCGGATACGGTCCAGGTCGGCGCCCGGCTTGTCGATCTTGTTCACCGCAACCACCAGCGGAACGCCGGCAGCTTGAGCGTGCTGAACAGCTTCAACGGTCTGCGGCATCACGCCGTCGTCCGCTGCAACCACCAGGATCACAATGTCGGTGGCCTTGGCACCACGGGCACGCATGGCGGTAAACGCGGCGTGACCTGGGGTGTCGAGGAAGGTGACCATGCCGCGCTCGGTTTCTACGTGGTAGGCACCGATGTGCTGGGTAATACCACCGGCTTCGCCCGCGGCCACTTTGGCGCGACGGATGTAGTCCAGCAACGAGGTCTTACCGTGGTCAACGTGGCCCATTACGGTCACGACCGGCGCACGGGCAACCGCTTCACCTTCGAACTTCAGGGACTCGGCCAGGGAATCTTCCAGGGCAGTGTCGCTGACCAGGGTCACTTTGTGGCCCAGTTCTTCAGCAACCAGCTGGGCAGTTTCCTGATCCAGAACCTGGTTGATGGTGGCTGGAGTGCCCAGCTTGA
Organism: Pseudomonas protegens; assembly: GCF_003363755.1. Lineage (GTDB taxonomy): Bacteria > Pseudomonadota > Gammaproteobacteria > Pseudomonadales > Pseudomonadaceae > Aquipseudomonas > Aquipseudomonas danubii. The sequence goes on along the minus strand of NZ_CP031396.1, from coordinate 4,475,935 downwards.
ACATGAACTTGATGACTTCGGCAGCCTTGACCGACATCTGCTGGGCCAGTTCGCCCACAGTGATGGTCTCGCCGATCTGCACGTCACGTACCACTGGCCCGGTTGGACTCTGGAAACCGTGAGCATTGCGCTTCTTCAGCTTGGCCTTGCCGCGACCACCACGACGGAAGCCATCGCTTTCTTCGTCGGTGGTACGTGGAGCAACGCGCGGCGCTGGTGCCTTTTCCTTGACCGAAGCACGATGCGGAGCGTTTTTGCGCTCGCCATCGCCGCTGCGACGGTTGTCGTCGTTGCGGGACTTGTCCGGACGGCGCTGCTCGTCTTTCTTGCGCTCGGCAACCGGCGCCGGAGCGGCCACTGGTGCTTCTTGCACAGCTTCGACCACAGGCGCAGGTGCAGGGGCTGCAGCAGCTTGCGCGGCAACAGGCTCGGCAACCGGAGCAGGCTGGCGACGCGCTTCTTCTTCGGCGCGACGCTTGGCTTCTTCTTCAGCCTTTTGACGAGCAGCATTTTCTACTGCGCGGCGTTCTTCCAGTTCGCGTTGACGCTCGGCTTCAATTTCTTCCGGGCTGCGCTGCACGAAGACTTTCTTCTTGCGCACTTCAACGCTGATGCTCTTGCTGCCAGCAACACGCAGGGTGCTGGTGGTCTTGCGCTGCAAAGTGATCTTGCGTGGTTCTTCCACTTTCGCCTTGTGGCTGCTTTTCAGATGAGTCAGCAACGACTGCTTCTCACTGTCGCTCACATGTTCCTCGGCGGCGGTGTGCGGCAGACCTGCCTCACGCATCTGCTGCAGCAGGCGCTCTACCGGTGTTTTGACCTCATCGGCCAGTTGTTTCACCGTGACTTGCGTCATGCACTTCTCTCCTCAGGCCGCGCCTAATTACTCGAACCAGTGGGCTCGGGCGGCCATGATCAACTTGCCGGCACGATCATCGTCAATGCCGTCGATGTCGAGCAGGTCGTCAATAGACTGCTCGGCCAGGTCTTCGCGGGTAATTACGCCGCGCACCGCCAGTTCCATCGCCAAATCCTTGTCCATACCCTCAAGCGAGAGCAGGTCTTCGGCCGGATGGGCGTCTGCCAGCTTTTCCTCAGTAGCGATGGCTTTAGTCAACAAGCGATCCTTGGCCCGAGCGCGAAGCTCGTTGACGATGTCTTCGTCAAAGCCGTCGATGTTGAGCATTTCTTCCAGCGGTACGTAGGCAATCTCTTCCAGGCTGGTGAAGCCTTCATCAACCAGAACCTGTGCCAGTTCTTCATCGACTTCCAGCTCATCGATGAAATTGCGCAGGATGTCGCCGGTTTCTGCTTGCTGCTTGGCCTGGATGTCCGATTCGGTCATCACGTTCAGGGTCCAGCCAGTCAATTGGCTGGCCAGACGCACGTTCTGACCACCGCGACCGATGGCCTGAGCCAGATTGTCTGCGCCAACGGCGATGTCCATGGCATGGGCATCTTCGTCAACGATAATTGCCGCGACCTCAGCCGGCGACATGGCATTGATCACGAACTGCGCCGGGTTCTCGTCCCACAGGACGATGTCCACACGCTCACCGCCCAACTCGCCGGAAACGGCCTGGACGCGCGAACCGCGCATACCAATGCACGCGCCCTGCGGGTCGATGCGTTTGTCTTTGGAGCGGACTGCGATCTTGGCGCGCGAACCCGGATCACGGGAGGCGGCCATAACTTCGATCAGGCCTTCGGCAATTTCCGGCACTTCGATACGGAACAGCTCGATCAGCATTTCCGGCGCGGTACGCGACAGGATCAGTTGCGGGCCGCGGTTCTCGGTGCGGATTTCCTTGAGCAGCGCGCGCAGACGCACGCCAACCCGGAAAGTCTCACGGGAGATGATGTCTTCACGGGCCAGCAACGCTTCGGCGTTGTTGCCCAGATCGACGATCACGTTGTCACGTGTCACTTTTTTCACGGTGCCGGAGATGATTTCTCCCAGGCGCTCGCGATAGGCATCAACCACCTGTGCGCGCTCGGCTTCGCGAACTTTCTGCACAATGACCTGCTTGGCGGTCTGGGCAGCGATGCGGCCGAACTCGATGGATTCGATTTTCTCTTCGATCACATCACCGACTTTAGCGTCGGGATGGGTTTCACGCGCCTTGCTCAACCAGGTCTCGACCGCTGGATCATCCAGATCGGCTTCTTCAACCACCGTCCAGCGACGGAAAGTTTCATAGGAACCGGTGTGGCGATTGATTTCCACACGCAGGTCCACTTCGTCTTCAAAACGCTTTTTGGTAGCAGTGGCCAGGGCCAGCTCCAGCGCTTCAAAAATCACGCTTGCCGGTACACCCTTTTCATTGGATACCGACTCAACAACCAGCAGTACTTCTTTGCTCATCGTACGCCTCGCCTTTCGCAAGCCATTGGATCCGCGGGATCCGCGTCTCAGTCAAAACTGGGAATAATGTTGGCCTTGTCGATCATATCGATCGGCAACAGAAACTCGTGATCATCCACCTGCACCACGACGTCCTGCTCCTCCACCCCGCGGAGAAGGCCCTGAAAATTACGCCGACCTTCGAAAGGCGAGCGCAGCTTGATCTTCACTTGCTCACCGACATACTTGGCGAACTGTTCAAGGGTGAACAGTGGGCGTTCCATGCCAGGAGAGGAAACCTCAAGGGTGTATTCAACGGAAATCGGATCTTCTACGTCGAGAACACCGCTGATCTGACGGCTGACGATGGCGCAATCGTCCACCAGCACGCCGCCTTCTTTATCGATATAAACGCGCAACAATGAGTGGCGACCCTGAGCCGAAAACTCAATACCCCAGCATTCATAGCCAAGGGCCACGACCACCGGGGCCAACAAGGCCTGCAACTGTTCTAGCTTGCTCGACACCTGAACCCCCTCGTGCATGCTTGTGCAAATAAAAAATGGGCGAAGCGCCCATCCCGGAAACGCCGTTGAATAGCGGCGTTATAAAGTGTCCAGCTAACAAAAAGCCCCTGAAAAGGGGCTCCGCTAAAACTGGTTGCGGGGGCCGGATTTGAACCGACGACCTTCGGGTTATGAGCCCGACGAGCTACCAGACTGCTCCACCCCGCGACAAAGCTGGGGCGGAAGTATACGACTGATCCCTTTTTGGGTCAATGTAACCTTCCACCTACAAGAAAGCCCGCAACCGCGGGCTCTCCTGACAATTGGTACCGAGAAGGGGACTCGAACCCCTACACCCTATGGGCACAACCACCTCAAGGTTGCGTGTCTACCAATTCCACCACCTCGGCATAGACTACGTTACTGCGTGAAACTCTTCTTACTTCTGCTCTGGAGCTGGAGGTACGTCAGTCGCACTATTGGCCGACTTTTGCTCTTGGAGCACCGGGACATCATCAGAAGCCGGTTTTTGCTTTGGTACTTCAAGTACTGCTGGATCTGGCAAACCTACTTGAGTCAGCTGATGAGCTTTCTCTTTAGCAAAGTAACCTAACCCCAAGCTGGTTATGAAGAAACCGGCGGCAAGTATAGCAGTAAACTTACTAAGAAAGGTAGAGGAACCTTGGCTTCCGAACACAGTATTTGAAGCACCTGCACCGAAAGACGCGCCAGCATCCGCACCTTTACCCTGCTGCAGCAAAACCAGAGCAACTACGCCCAGGGCACCCAGCAGATGAAAAACGACTACGACTGTTTCCAGCATTTTTTCAGTTTCCCGCGGCGCGACAGATCGCACCGAACTCATCTGCATTCAGGGAAGCTCCACCAATGAGCCCCCCATCGATATCCGGCATGCCGAACAGTTCGACCGCATTGGCCGCCTTCACGCTGCCGCCGTATAGAAGCCGCACTCCTCGTGCCACTTCAGAATTCTCTGCCGCCAACTGCGCGCGAATGGCTGCGTGCACATCCTGCGCCTGTTGCGGTGTTGCAGTCAGTCCGGTACCAATGGCCCAGACCGGCTCGTAAGCGATAACAGCACTGGCGAATGCGCCAACACCCAACTCTTCAATGATGCTGCCCAGCTGACGCCCGACAACCTCCAGAGTCTTCCCCGCTTCGCGCTGCTCGAGGGTCTCCCCCACACACAGAATCGGCTTAAGGCCACAAGCCTGTGCCGCAGCGAACTTGCGGTTAAGCGTCGCGTCCCGCTCGCCCATGATCATGCGGCGCTCAGAGTGCCCAACCAGCACAAGGGAACAACCTGCGTCCACCAATTGACTCGGGGCGATTTCGCCCGTCAACGCACCTTGCATGGATTCCACCGCAGAGTTCTGCGCGCCGACCTGAATCGACTTGCCTTTCAAGCCATCAATCACTTGATTGATATACAAGCAAGGCGGGAATACCGCGACATCAACACCGCTTGGCAAGGCCAGATGACGAAGGCCGTTGATCAGCTCAGCGACGCTGGCGCGGGTACCGTGCATCTTCCAGTTACCAGCTACCATAGGGCGACGCATGCTGTACCTCGTCGGTCAAAGTGGGCGCAGATGTTACCCAACCAAAACAACACTGGCAAGCCGAAATCAGGCAGAAACTTCAGCAACCAGTTTTGCCAGCTCATCAGCATAAGCGCGAACCTGTGCTTCATCGTCACCTTCGACCATGACACGCACCAGCGGCTCAGTACCGGACTTGCGCAGCAGAACCCGACCACGCCCCGCCATAGCAGTCGTAACGCGCTCGCAAGCCTCTTTCACAGCAGGATGCTCAACCGGGCTCTCGCCCCCACCAAAACGGACATTGACCAGCACTTGAGGGCATTTGCGCAGCCCTTGGCGTGATTGCGCCAGACTTTCACCGCGCGCCTTGAGCGCCATCAGCACCTGAAGCGCGGCGATGATCGCATCACCAGTGGTCGCGTGACGGAAGCACACGATATGGCCGGAATTCTCTCCACCCACCAACCAGTTGCGCTCAAGCAGCTCAGCAATCACATAACGATCACCTACGTTGGCCCGGACAAAAGGAATACCCAGATCCGCCAGAGCCAGCTCCAGCCCCAGATTGCTCATAAGCGTCCCGACCACACCGCCTTGCAACTTGTCACGCTCATGCAGGTCACGGGCGATGATGAACAGCAGCTCATCACCGTCAACAATTGCACCGGTCTGGTCGACCATCAGCACCCGGTCACCGTCGCCATCAAAGGCAATACCCAGATCCGCGTGCTCAGCCAAGACCGCTGCCTGCAATTGCGACATATGAGTCGAACCGCAGTTCTCGTTGATGTTCAAGCCATTAGGCTGCGCAGATAGAACCGTGACTTGCGCACCCAACTCGCGGAATACACTCGGCGCGACCTTGTAGGTGGCGCCATGAGCGCAGTCCAGGACGATCTTCAAGCCTGCAAAACTGGTGCTCGATGGCACGCTGCTCTTGCAGAATTCGATATAGCGCCCCGATGCATCGTTGATCCGCGACACCTTGCCGAGCTTGCTCGACTCCACCACGGTCATGGGCGCATCCAGTAACTCCTCGATCATCAACTCCACCTCGTCAGGCAACTTGGTGCCCTCACCCGAGAAGAACTTGATGCCGTTGTCATCATGGGGATTGTGCGAAGCACTGATGACAATCCCGGCCTCCGCATGGAAGGTGCGCGTCAGATAGGCGATAGCCGGAGTTGGCATCGGCCCCAACAGCATGACATCTGCACCGGCAGCAGATAGCCCTGCCTCGAGAGCCGATTCGAACATGTACCCAGAGATACGCGTGTCCTTACCTACCAGCACACGGCAAGCCCCCATGCTGCGGAAAGCCATGCCCGCCGCCCAGCCGAGCTTGAGCATGAAGTCTGGAGTAATAGGGTATTCGCCCACACGACCACGAATGCCGTCGGTGCCAAAATATTTCTTAGTCATAAGTACTCCATCGTTCTTATTCAGCGGATTCCACTGCCGCAATCATTCGCACCACATCCACCGTTTCGGCGACATCATGGACGCGGATAATCTTCGCGCCCTTGGTCACCGCCAGTGCCGCCAGTGCCAGGCTACCGTGCAATCGCTCGGCCACAGGCCGATTCAGGGACTGGCCAATCATGCTTTTGCGCGACACCCCGACCAGCAGGGGACGCCCAAGGGCATGCAAGGCCTCCATATGCTTGAACAGACTCAAGTTGTGCTGCAGGGTCTTGGCAAAACCAAAGCCCGGGTCAAGAACAATCCGCCCAGCCTCGATCCCCACCGACGCACACGCCGCCATCCGCTCAACCAAAAACTCACTCACTTCCCGAGTGACGTCCTGGTAATGCGGGTTGTCTTGCATATCGCCAGGCTCACCGAGCATGTGCATCAGGCATACAGGCAAACCAGTAGCGGCCGCCGCATCCAGGGCACCATCACGGCGCAGTGCGCGCACATCATTGATCAACCCCGCTCCCAGGCGAGCGGTTTCACGCATGACGGCCGGCGTCGAGGTATCAACGGAAATAACCACATCCAGCTCGCGATTAATTCGCTCCACGACCGGGGCCACACGCTCCAACTCTTCCAGGGGCGATACCGCACGAGCACCCGGCCGCGTCGACTCGCCACCGATATCGATCAGCGTAGCACCAGCAAGAACCATGGCCTCTGCATGCCGCAAGGCGACATCCAGTTGACTGAAGCGACCGCCATCGGAGAAGGAATCGGGGGTTACATTGAGAATGCCCATGACATGCGCACGGGCCAAATCAAGAACCCGGTTGCCGCAAGGCAACCGGGTGGAGGAAGGAACAGAAGTCATTTAAAACCTTAGTGGTCGGCAGCAGGGCCGCCAATGGGTGTTTCCGGACGTTCGTTTTGCACTACTGGAGGAGTAGTACCCGAACCGCCCTCCCAATCACGAGGTTCACGCGGAGTACGCCCAGCCATGATGTCGTCAATCTGATCAGCATCGATGGTTTCGTACTTCATCAAGGCATCTGCCATGGCGTCCAGTTTGTCGCGGTTATCAGTGAGGATCTGCTTGGCGGTGCCATAGCACTGATCAATGATGCTGCGTACTTCGGAGTCGATCAGTTTCGCTGTTTCAGCGGACAAACTGGCATGCTGACTGCCTGCACTACGACCCAGGAACACTTCGCCCTCTTCTTCCGCATACATCAGCGGGCCGAGTTTTTCGGAGAGCCCCCACTTGGTGACCATGTTCCGAGCAATCTGGCTGGCGCGCATGATGTCGTTGGATGCGCCAGTGGTCACACCGTCAAAACCCAGCGTCATCTCTTCTGCAATACGACCGCCATAGAGCGAGCAGATCTGGCTGATCAGGGCTCGCTTGGACAAGCTATAGCGATCCTCCTCCGGCAAGAACATGGTGACGCCCAATGCCCGACCGCGAGGAATGATCGAGACTTTGTAGACTGGGTCATGCTCAGGCACAACTCGACCAACAATGGCGTGGCCAGCTTCGTGATAAGCGGTGTTTTGCTTCTCTTTCTCGGACATGACCATGGATTTGCGCTCTGCGCCCATCATGATCTTGTCCTTGGCCAGTTCAAATTCCTTCATTTCGACAATGCGCTTACCGGTACGAGCCGCGAACAGCGAGGCCTCGTTCACCAGGTTTGCCAAGTCGGCACCGGAGAAGCCCGGCGTACCACGCGCAATCACCGCCGGAGCAACATCTTCGCCCATTGGCACTTTGCGCATGTGGACCTTGAGAATCTGCTCACGACCGCGAATATCCGGCAGACCAACCACCACCTGGCGGTCGAAACGACCGGGCCGCAGCAGCGCTGGGTCAAGCACGTCAGGACGGTTGGTGGCGGCGATAACAATGATGCCGTCGTTCATTTCAAAGCCGTCCATCTCAACCAGCAATTGGTTGAGGGTCTGCTCACGCTCATCATGACCGCCGCCCATGCCGGCACCACGGTGACGACCGACAGCGTCGATCTCATCGATGAAAATGATGCATGGAGCATGTTTCTTGGCCTGTTCGAACATGTCGCGAACACGGCTGGCACCAACACCAACGAACATCTCGACGAAATCGGAACCGGAGATAGTGAAGAACGGCACCTTGGCTTCGCCCGCAATGGCCTTGGCCAGCAAGGTCTTACCGGTGCCCGGTGGCCCCACCATCAGCACGCCGCGAGGAATACGGCCACCCAGGCGCTGGAACTTGCCTGGATCACGCAGGAATTCAACCAGCTCGCCAACTTCCTCTTTGGCCTCGTCACAACCAGCAACGTCAGCGAGAGTGGTTTTCACCTGATCTTCAGAGAGCAGACGCGCCTTGCTCTTGCCAAAGCTCATCGGCCCGCCCTTGCCACCTGCGCCACCCTGCATTTGCCGCATGAAGAACATGAAGACGGCAATGATCACCAGGATCGGGAAACTGGCTACCAGCAGTTGGGTCCAGATACTTTGTTGCTCGGGCTGCTTGCCCTCGACCACGACATGGTTGTCCACCAAATCGCCGATCAGACCATTGTCCTGAATGGCAGGACGGATGGTTTTGAAGGTATCGCCATCGCTGCGCTTGCCGGTAATAACGTAGCCATCAACAGCTACGCGCTCGACCTTGCCATCCTTAACTTGCTGGATGAAGTCGGAGTAGTTGAGGGTTTGCGGCTCGTTAGGGCTGGAGAAGTTGTTCATCACCGTCACAAGGACGGCAGCGATGATCAACCAAAGGATCAGATTCTTTGCCATGTCGTTCAATTAACTACCCTCTGAAGCAAGCGCCGCTACTGGCGCGCGCTTCGCATGATATTCACCGGCCTAACTTACTACATTACCTACAGCTCTGGCAGGCGCTGTCTGTAACCCTATGTGAAACTTAGACTACACAATATGCGTTTAATCTGACGGGGCGAAATACGAAAATCCTATCACCCCAGTCAAAAACCTTACTTACTCGCTGCGACCACGAAAGCCCCGCCCCAGCAGATATTGCTCCCGAGAACGGTCACGGGAAGATGTCGGTTTGCGCATCTGCACTTTCTCGAACATCTGCCGAACGCTCTTGTGGTACTCATCAAAACCTTCACCTTGGAAAATCTTGATCAGAAAATCACCACCTGGCCGTAGTACCCTACCCGCAAGATCCAGCGCCAATTCGCACAGGAACATCGCCCGAGGCATGTCCACGGCTGCTAACCCACTCATATTGGGGGCCATATCGGAAATCACAAGGTCAACCTCTGAATTTCCGACAGCTTCGAGAATCTGCGCCAGCACCGCATCCTCGGTGAAGTCCCCTTGAATGAAGGTCACATCAGGGATGCTGTCCATTTCCAGGATATCCGAGGCGATCAATCGCCCCTGACCACCAATCAGACGACTGGTCACCTGCGACCAGCCCCCCGGGGCAGCCCCCAGGTCGATAACACTCATGCCAGGACGGATAAGGCGGTCCTTTTCCTGGATCTCCAGCAGTTTGTAGCTGGCACGGGAACGGTACCCATCTTTTTGCGCCATTTTGACGAATGGGTCGTTGAAGTGCTCTTTCAGCCAGTTATGGCTAGTTTTGGAACGGGCCACGGGCCACCTCAAAATAAAACGGGTCGTGATTAACTGGGCGGTCCCGGACTCGCTCGGGTAAACTGGCCGCCGCTTTTTACAAGATCAGACGCAGGGGTCAGATTATGCCGCTCACTCAAGAGCAGAAGAAACAGTACAAATCCATTGGCCACCATCTGAAACCAGTATTGACTGTGGCTGACAACGGTTTGACCGAAGGTGTGCTAGCCGAACTTGAACGCGCCTTGAGCGATCACGAGCTGATCAAGATCAAGCTCAACATCCTCGAGCGCGAATCGCGCCTGGAAGCCATTGCCGAACTGTGCAAGGCCGGCAAAGCGGATCTGGTGCAGGTCATCGGCAAGATGGCGCTGATCTACCGCAAGAACGCCAAGGTAAACAAGCAATTGTCGAACGTCCATCGTTTCAACTGACGTCGACTCGGGTCAAGGGTGTGCCTGGCGCACCCTTCCACCCCATCCTGGCACCGGCTGCAATACCAGTATCAAGCCGGAAAATCCCAGAACCAGATAGCTGAACAACTGCCAGCGTTGAGCTTCAGGCAACAGAATACGCACAGCGAAATACATGCCGCACGCATACATTGCCATCAACAGCAGTTGCCCCCGAATATCCCGCCAAAGACTTCTCAATCCTTCGGACTGAATCAGCACCAGCATCTGCAGAACCAGGCACGCCCCCGAAAAGCCCACCAACAAAGCACTGAGCAGGGTAGAAATCTCTTCGATCAGCAAGGGAGCAAGGCCAATCTGGCCCAGGACGGGAAACAAACCGAGATGCAACAGCCATAAGCCGCCGACCCACAGCATCTGGGTCAGCTGCCAAAGCATGGCGCCCGCATGCAGCGGGCGCCTTCTTTCAGATGTGACGGACTTCGACAATCTCATACTCGATTACACCGCCAGGCGTTTTGACCGCCACCACATCACCCTCTTCCTTGGCAATCAAGGCACGAGCAATCGGCGAGCCGACGGAGATTTTACCGAGCTTGATATCAGCCTCGTCCTCACCAACGATCTGGTAGGTCACGCTTTCGTCAGTCTCGACGTTGGCGATCTCGACCGTGGTGCCAAAGATCACCTTGCCGGTATGAGGAATGGTCGTGACATCGATGACCACCGAGTTCTGCAGGCGGCCTTCGATATCACGGATCCGAGCCTCGACCATGCCTTGCTGTTCACGCGCAGCATGGTATTCAGCGTTTTCCTTCAAGTCACCCAACTCGCGGGCCGTACCGATGTCCTGGCTGAGCTTAGGACGAACGACCTTGGTCAGGTGAGCATGCTCTTCTTCCAGGGCGCGAGCGCCCTGGACGGTCATTGGGTATTTATTCATGCCTTCAATCCTGCGTGTAGATCCTGCAAGCGACGCACGGTTTTTTCCGGACCGAACTTCAACGCTTCGCAGATAGCTTCGCCAGCAGCAATGGTGGTGGTGCAGTAGATCTTGTGCTGCAAGGCGTTACGACGAATGGAGTAAGAGTCAGCAATCGACTGACGACCTTCAGTGGTGTTGATGATCAGGGTGACTTCGTCGTTCTTGATCATATCGACCACATGCGGACGACCCTCAGTCACCTTGTTCACACGACGCACTTTCAGGCCGGCCGCTTCGATCAGCTTGGCGGTGCCCGCAGTAGCGACCACTTCGAAGCCCAAGTTGATCAGATCACGGGCCACGCCTGCAACCAGAGGTTTGTCATCGTCACGAACACTGATAAATGCAGTACCGCCAGTCGGCAGCACTTCGCTGGCGCCCATCTGGGCCTTGGCGAAAGCCTCACCGAAAGTATCGCCCACACCCATGACTTCACCGGTGGACTTCATCTCTGGGCCGAGGATCGGGTCAACACCCGGGAACTTGGCGAACGGGAACACCGCTTCCTTGACGCTGTAGAAGTTCGGGATGATTTCCTTGGTAAAGCCCAGCTCTTTCAGAGTCTTACCAGCCATCACACGAGCCGCGATCATCGCCAGGGAGACGCCGATGCACTTGGACACGAAAGGCACGGTGCGGGAAGCACGCGGGTTAACCTCGATCACATAGATCTGCTCACCCTGAAGGGCCAGCTGTACGTTCATCAGGCCGACCACCCCCAGTTCCAGGGCCATTTTCTTGACCTGCTCACGCATCTCATCCTGGATGTGCGCCGGCAGCGAGTACGGCGGCAGAGAGCACGCGGAGTCGCCGGAGTGAACACCGGCCTGCTCGATATGCTGCATGATTGCGCCGATCACCACGTCGGTGCCGTCGCAGACCGCATCCACGTCCATCTCGATGGCGCAGTTGAGGAAGTGATCCAGCAGCACCGGACTGTCGTTGGACACTTGCACCGCTTCACGCAGGTAGCGCTTGAGCTCTTCTTCCTCGTAGACGATTTCCATTGCACGGCCGCCCAGAACATAGGACGGACGCACCACCAGCGGATAACCGATCTTGGTCGCGGCACGAATCGCTTCGTCTTCGCTGCGCACGGTGGCGTTTGGCGGCTGACGCAGGTTCAGGCGCTCAACCATTTGCTGGAAGCGCTCACGGTCTTCGGCACGGTCGATGGCGTCAGGACTGGTGCCAATGATCGGCACACCGGCCGCTTCCAGAGCACGGGCCAGCTTCAGCGGAGTCTGGCCGCCGTACTGAACGATCACGCCTTTTGGCTTCTCGACGCGGACGATTTCCAGCACGTCTTCCAGGGTTACTGGCTCGAAGTACAGGCGATCGGAGGTGTCGTAGTCGGTGGAAACGGTTTCCGGGTTGCAGTTGACCATGATGGTTTCGTAACCATCGTCGCGCAGTGCCAGTGCAGCGTGTACGCAGCAGTAGTCGAACTCGATACCCTGGCCGATACGGTTTGGACCGCCGCCCAGGATCATGATCTTGTCGCGGGTCGATGGTGCGGCTTCGCACTCTTCTTCATAAGTCGAGTACAGGTAAGCGGTGTCAGTAGCGAACTCGGCGGCGCAGGTGTCGACGCGCTTGTAGACCGGGAACACTTCCAGCTTATGACGGTGAGTGCGCAGGTTCTTCTCGGTCACACCCAGCAGCTTGGCCAGACGCTGGTCGGAGAAGCCTTTGCGCTTCAAGCGGAACATCAGGTCGCGACCGATAGCCGACAGACCCAAGGTCTTGACCTTCTCTTCTTCCTTGATCAGATCTTCGATCTGCACCAGGAACCAAGGATCGATCATGTTCATGCCGAAGATCTGCTCGACGGTCATGCCGGCACGAAAGGCGTCAGCCACGTACCAGATACGCTCGGCGCCTGGCACGGTCAGCTCGCGCTTGAGGACGTTCATGCTTTCCGGATTGCTCAGGTCGAGCTTCGGATCCAGGCCGCAAACACCGACCTCCAGACCGCGCAGAGCTTTCTGCAGGGATTCCTGGAAGGTCCGGCCGATGGCCATGACTTCACCCACCGACTTCATCTGGGTGGTCAGGCGCGCGTCAGCCTTGGAGAATTTCTCGAAGGCGAAGCGCGGCAGCTTGGTCACGACGTAGTCGATGGACGGCTCGAAGGAGGCTGGAGTCTTGCCGCCGGTGATGTCGTTGGACAGCTCGTCCAGGGTGTAACCCACCGCCAGCTTGGCCGCGACCTTGGCGATCGGGAAACCCGTGGCTTTCGAGGCCAACGCCGAAGAACGGGACACCCGCGGGTTCATCTCGATCACGACCATGCGGCCAGTGTTCGGGCAAATGCCGAACTGCACGTTGGAACCGCCGGTTTCCACGCCGATCTCACGCAGTACCGCCAGGGAGGCGTTACGCAGGATCTGGTATTCCTTGTCGGTCAGGGTCTGTGCCGGAGCTACGGTGATCGAGTCACCGGTGTGCACACCCATCGGGTCGAAGTTTTCGATGGAGCAGACGATGATGCAGTTGTCCTTCTTATCGCGGACCACCTCCATCTCGTACTCTTTCCAGCCGATCAGCGATTCGTCGATCAGCAGTTCCTTGGTCGGCGACAGGTCCAGACCGCGGGCACAGATCTCTTCGAACTCTTCACGGTTGTAAGCAATACCGCCACCGGTGCCGCCCATGGTGAAGGACGGACGGATGATGCAAGGGAAACCCAGCTTGTCGAGGACTGCATTGGCCTCTTCCATGCTGTGAGCGATACCGGAACGTGGGCACGCCAGGCCGATGGACTTCATGGCAGCGTCGAAGCGCGAACGGTCCTCAGCCTTGTCGATGGTATCGGCATTGGCACCGATCATCTCTACGCCGAACTTATCCAGAACGCCTTCGCGCTCCAGGTCCAGAGCGCAGTTCAGAGCCGTCTGGCCGCCCATGGTTGGCAGCAGCGCATCCGGACGCTCTTTCTCGATGATCTTGGCAACGGTCTGCCACTTGATCGGCTCGATGTAGGTGGCGTCGGCCATGGCCGGGTCGGTCATGATGGTGGCCGGGTTGGAGTTCACCAGGATGACCCGGTAACCCTCTTCGCGCAGGGCCTTGCAGGCCTGGGCGCCGGAGTAGTCGAATTCGCAGGCCTGGCCGATCACGATCGGGCCAGCGCCAAGAATCAGGATGCTTTTAATGTCTGTACGTTTTGGCATGGGTTGTCACTCAAATCCGCAGGTCAGTCGGCAAGCCGTCTTGAACATTCTCTGAGGCACCTGAGGGGATTATTCCGCCGGACTCGCCGGGGCCGCCCTCAGGCGCTGCTCGCTACATTTTCAAGGCGAGCGCTTAGCGTCGCTTGGCCATCTCGTTGATGAAGCGGTCGAACAGCGGCGCCACATCGTTCGGGCCCGGGCTGGCTTCAGGGTGGCCCTGGAAGCTGAACGCGCTCTTGTCGGTACGCTCGATACCCTGCAGGGTGCCGTCGAACAGCGACTTGTGGATCGCCCGGACGTTGCCCGGCAGCGTGGCTTCATCCACCGCAAAACCGTGGTTCTGGCTGGTGATCATGACCACGCCGGTGTCCAGGTCCTGGACCGGGTGGTTGGCACCGTGGTGACCGTGGCCCATTTTCAGGGTCTTGGCACCAGAAGCCAGGGCCAGCAATTGGTGACCCAGGCAGATGCCGAACACCGGAATCTCGGTCTCGAGGATTTCCTTGATGGCCTTGATCGCGTAGTCGCAAGGCTCGGGGTCACCAGGACCGTTGGACAGGAACACGCCATCTGGATTGAGGGCCAGGACGTCGCTCGCCGGGGTCTGAGCAGGCACAACGGTCACGCGGCAGCCGCGCTCCACCAGCATGCGCAGGATGTTCAGCTTGACCCCGAAGTCATAGGCAACCACGTGGTACGGCAGATCGGCGGCTTCGATGGTGGCGTGGCTGTCGGTTTTCAGATCCCAGACAGTCGAACGCCATTCGTAGCTTTGCTTGGTGCTGACGACTTTCGCCAGGTCCATGCCTTTCAGGCCCGGGAAGCCGCGCGCTGCTGCAATCGCCGCTTCTTCGGAGATGTTGTCGCCGGCCATGATGCAGCCGTTCTGAGCACCTTTTTCACGCAGGATGCGGGTCAGGCGACGGGTGTCGATACCGGCGATCGCCACAACGTTGTTGGCTTTCAGGTAATCGGACAGGGACAGGGTGTTACGCCAGTTGCTGGCCACCAGCGGCAAGTCACGGATAACCAGGCCAGCCGACCAGACGCGGTCGGACTCGGCGTCTTCCGGCGTGGTGCCGGTGTTGCCGATGTGGGGATAGGTCAGGGTAACGATTTGCTGGGCGTAGGAAGGATCGGTAAGGATTTCCTGATAGCCGGTCATTGCGGTGTTGAACACCACCTCACCAACGGTTTGACCGTCGGCTCCAATGGCTTCGCCACGAAAAATGCTGCCATCAGCAAGGGCGAGTATGGCTGGCTTAGTCAAGAAGACCTCCCGTAAATAGAGCCTGAAAGGGCGATCGCAGGTTGCAAAAAAGCGGAATGACGTATAGACACGTCACCCCGCTTCTTCGTCGAATTATCTGCGCGCTTTTAGTGGACACACTAAAGCTGTAGCTTACAGAAAAAGGCTTTTTCGGTCCACCGCTAATGAGCCTTAAAGGCAGAGGAATGCGACAGAACATCGCCTAGCGGTGCGAAGCGGGGTTGAAGGACAGCCTCAACCCCACTTCAGATGCATCTCAACGCAAATCCAGCACATCCTGCATGTCGTAAAGACCGGCCTCGCGACCATCCAGCCACAGGGCAGCACGTACCGCACCTTTGGCGAAGGTCATGCGACTGGAGGCCTTGTGGGTGATTTCCAGGCGCTCGCCCTCAGTGGCAAACAGCACAGTGTGATCCCCCACCACATCACCACCACGCACAGTGGCGAAACCGATGGTTTCGCGCTCACGCGCACCGGTATGCCCCTCGCGACCATAGACCGCAACCTGTTGCAGGTCGCGCCCCAAGGCATTGGCAATCACCTCACCCATGCGCAGGGCAGTACCCGAAGGCGCATCGATCTTGTGACGGTGATGAGCCTCGATGATTTCGATGTCCGCATCATCGCCCAGCACCCGAGCCGCCATATCCAGCAGCTTCAGCGAAAGGTTCACCCCGACACTGAAGTTGGCAGCGAAGACGATGGGAATCTCCTTGCCCGCCTCAGCCAGCAACTGCTTTTCCTTGGCGCCCAAACCCGTAGTACCAATCACCATGGCCTTGCCCGCCTTACGGCAGAAGGCCAGGTTCTTGAGCATCACTTCCGGCAAGGTGAAATCGATCAGCACATCAAACTCATCGACAACCTTCTCCAGGCTATCGGACATCGAGACGCCAAGACGCCCCAGGGACGCCAGCTCACCTGCATCCGCACCCACCAGCGAACTGCCAGGACGAACGATCGCCGCCGTCAACCCAGAGAGCGGCGAGCGCAGCTGCACAGCCTCGACCAAAGTCTTGCCCATGCGCCCCGCGGCGCCCATGACTGCTATACGTCGCATGCATTACTCCTTACAGATCGCCGAAGAAGCGTTTGACGCCCTCGAACCAACCCGTGGTTTTCGGCGAGTGCGAATTGTCGCCATCCAGCGAACCGCGCAACTCTTCCAGCAGCTCGCGCTGACGACGACTCAGGTTCACTGGCGTTTCCACCGCAACCCGACACATCAGATCGCCAGCACCGCCGCCACGCACCGGAGCAACGCCCTTGCCGCGAATCCGGAACTGCTTGCCGGTCTGAGTCCCCTCAGGAATCTTCAGCTTGACCCGACCATCCAGAGTCGGAATCTCCAGCTCGCCGCCCAAGGCCGCATCAACAAAGCTGATAGGCACTTCGCAGAACAGATGCTTGCCGTCACGCTGGAAGATCGAGTGCTCGCGCACATTGATCACCACATACAAGTCACCAGTCGGACCACCCTGGGTCCCCGCCTCACCCTCACCGGACAGACGGATACGGTCACCCGTATCGACACCTGCCGGCACTTTTACCGACAGCGTCTTGTACTCTTCGACGCGGCCTTCGCCGTGGCACGAATCGCACGGATCGGAAATGATCTTGCCCTGACCATGGCAACGCGGGCAGGTCTGCTGCACCGAGAAGAAGCCCTGCTGCATGCGCACCTGACCAATACCACCGCAAGTCGGGCAAGTGACAGGCGACGAGCCCTTCTTGGCACCCGAACCATCGCACGGCTTGCAATTGACCAGTGTTGGCACACGGATGTTAACCGTGGTGCCCCGCACCGCCTCTTCCAGATTCAGTTCCAGGGTGTAACGCAGATCGCTACCGCGCTGCGCGCCACCGCGAGAACCGCCGCGACCGCCACCGAAGAAATCACTGAACACATCACCGAAGATATCGGAGAAGTTCTGACCGCCAAAACCGGCGCCACCACCCCCCATGCTCGGATCGACACCGGCATGACCATACTGGTCATAAGCTGCGCGCTTACTGGAGTCGGACAGCACTTCGTAGGCCTCGTTGGCCTCCTTGAACATGTCTTCCGACGCTTTGTCGCCGGGATTACGATCCGGGTGATGCTTCATCGCCAGGCGACGGTAAGCCTTTTTCAGCTCCGCTTCGCTGGAGCCACGCTCCACACCCAATACTTCGTAATAGTCACGCTTTGCCATAAGTCTTTGCACTCTTAAGGACGCCCGGCAAACCCTCCTGAGCTCTGCCAAACTCGCTGAGCCCCAATACAGGCCCGGACCCAACTCACGTCAATTCAACGATCCTGGTCTTGGATAGACGACCCGGTTGCAGGTCGATCATTGCGGTCATCGCAGCCGGAAAGCAGGAGCTTCTCCGACCCGACCGCCAGTGCACAAACGGAAGTTGCACACCATCAAAATTCGCTGACTCCAGACACGCCAACGCGGGAGCAAGCTCCCGCGCGGCGACATCCTACCAGTCACCGCCCAAAGGCAGTCAACCGGCCGACCAACAAGCCATTACTTGTGGTCTTTTACTTCTTCGAACTCGGCATCGACGACGTCGTCGGCTTTTTCAGCAGACTCAGCGTGCGGTGCTGCACCCTCAGCAGGCTGAGCCTGTTCGGCGTACATCTTCTGGGCAACCGGGGCCGAGACTTTCGACAGCTCTTCGACCTTGGCGTCGATGGCAGCCTTGTCGTCACCTTTGACAGCGGCTTCCAGAGCAACCACGGCAGCTTCAATCGCGGTCTTCTCTTCCGCAGTCACTTTGTCGCCGGCGTCAGCCACCATCTTGCGAGTCGAGTGCACCAGCGCGTCACCCTGGTTACGGGCAGTGGCCAGCTCTTCGAACTTGCGATCCTCTTCCGAGTTGGCTTCAGCGTCACGGATCATCTGCTGGATTTCTTCATCCGACAGGCCGGAGTTGGCCTTGATCACGATCGATTGAGTCTTACCGGTAGCCTTGTCCTTCGCACCTACGTGCAGGATGCCGTTGGCGTCGATGTCGAAGGTCACTTCAATCTGCGGCACGCCACGTGGAGCAGGTGGAATGTCGGTCAGGTCGAACTTGCCCAGAGACTTGTTCTGCGCGGCCTGCTTACGCTCGCCCTGCAGCACGTGAATGGTCACGGCGCCCTGGTTGTCATCGGCAGTCGAGAACACCTGGGATTTCTTGGTAGGAATCGTGGTGTTTTTCTCGATCAGCGCGGTCATCACGCCACCCATGGTTTCGATACCCAGGGTCAGCGGGCTAACGTCCAGCAGCAGTACGTCTTTCACGTCACCGGCCAGAACCGCACCCTGGATCGCAGCACCCATGGCAACCGCTTCGTCCGGGTTGACGTCCTTACGAGCTTCTTTACCGAAGAAGTCGGTTACGGCTTTCTGTACCAGCGGCATACGAGTCTGGCCGCCGACCAGGATTACGTCGTTGATCGCGCCAACGTCGATACCGGCGTCCTTCAGAGCGATGCGGCATGGCTCGATGGTGCGCTGAACCAGGTCTTCAACCAGAGATTCCAGCTTGGCGCGGGAGATCTTCACGTTCAGGTGCTTAGGACCAGTGGCATCTGCTGTGATGTACGGCAGGTTGACGTCGGTCTGCTGGCTCGAGGACAGCTCGATCTTGGCTTTTTCGGCAGCTTCTTTCAGACGCTGCATGGCCAGCGGGTCACCCTTGAGGTTCATGCCGCTTTCTTTCTTGAACTCATCAACCAGGTAGTCGATCAGACGGATGTCGAAGTCCTCACCACCCAGGAAGGTGTCACCGTTGGTGGCCAGTACTTCGAACTGATGCTCACCGTCGACTTCAGCGATCTCGATCACGGAAACGTCAAACGTACCGCCACCCAGGTCATAAACGATCACGGTGTGATCGCCCTTGGCCTTGTCCATGCCATAAGCCAGAGCGGCTGCGGTTGGTTCGTTGATGATGCGCTTGACGTCCAGACCAGCGATACGACCGGCGTCCTTGGTGGCCTGACGCTGGCTGTCGTTGAAGTAGGCCGGAACAGTAATGACCGCTTCGGTCACTGCTTCGCCGAGGTAGTCTTCGGCGGTCTTCTTCATCTTTTTAAGGATTTCAGCCGAAATCTGTGGCGGAGCCATTTTCTGGCCGTTCACTTCAACCCAGGCGTCGTTGTTGTCAGCCTTGACGATCTTGTAAGGGACCATCTGAATGTCTTTCTGCACAACTTCTTCGTCGAAACGACGACCGATCAGACGCTTAACTGCGTACAGGGTGTTGTGCGGGTTGGTAACAGCCTGACGCTTGGCCGACTGACCTACCAGAATCTCGCCATCGTTGGCGTAAGCGATGATCGACGGCGTGGTACGCGCGCCTTCAGCGTTTTCGATAACTTTTACGTTGCCGTTTTCAAGAATGGAGACGCACGAGTTGGTGGTCCCCAAGTCAATACCGATAATTTTGCCCATGTTAACTCTCCCGAAACTTTGGATTTGGATGCCGCAGTTGTGGTGGCAAACTGCGGTAGCACTTAAACGCTTGACTGTTAGATGGGGGCTCTACAGCCGTTTTCAAGCCTTTTCGTCAATCGAAGGCGAAACCGGTGCAGGCGCCTTGCTGACCACGACCATGGCCGGGCGCAGGAGGCGACCATTGAGCTGATAACCCTTCTGGAACACTTTGAGAACACTGTTGGGTTCTACATCCGCGCTTTCCTGCATGGCCATGGCCTGATGCTGTTCAGCGTTGAATGGTTCGCCGTGAGGATCGATGGGTTCCAACTGATAACGCTTGAGGGTGTCGTGGAACATCTTCAAGGTCAGTTCGATACCTTCACGCATTGGGCGGATGCTTTCGTCGTCCGGATTGGACAGCTCCAGGCCACGCTCCAGGCTATCGATCACCGGCAACAGGTCGCCGGCAAATTTCTCGAGAGCAAATTTGTGAGCCTTTTCCACATCCTGCTCGGCGCGGCGGCGGACGTTTTGCAGATCGGCTGCAACACGCAAAGCCTGATCCTGCGCACCAGCCAGTTGCTCTTCGAGCACTTGTACACGAGCCGCCAGGTCTTCACCCGAAGCCTCGGGGGCCTGATTGGCGTCTAGATTTTGCGTATCCAGCGTCTGTTCGTCAGCCATGAAATTCTCCTTTCAATATCGTCTGTGAGCCAGGCTCACTCTTCTGCACAGCTATATGGGGTCGCATTTTCAGGGTTCAAGCCCGCAGCCACAGCAAAAGTTGTTCCGACCGGATAAATCCTGTACGCGGACACTCCCGAGGCACTAAAAAGCCAGAATGACCAAGCAAATCGAGCTAAGGGAAAGCATTGTCAGCCCGAAACAAAACACTGTATAAATAACCAGACATCTAGTTTGGGAGCGGCCTTAATGCTGGTGCACCTGTCCGTACACAATTACGCCATCGTCGAACACCTGGATCTGGAACTGGATCGCGGAATGAGCGTCATTACCGGCGAAACCGGCGCCGGCAAGTCGATCATGCTCGACGCTCTCGGCCTGACCCTGGGCGATCGCGCCGACAGTGGCGTGGTACGACCCGGCGCCGACAAGGCCGACATCCTTGCCACCTTCGACCTGTCGGACATTCCCGAGGCCCACAGTTGGCTGGCCGAGCGCGATCTGGATAACGACGGGCCGTGCATACTACGCCGGGTGATCACCGCCGAAGGACGCTCCCGCGGCTATATCAACGGTACGCCCTGCCCGCTCGGAGACCTCAAGGCCCTGGGCGAACTGCTGATCGACATCCACAGCCAGCACGAGCACCAGTCACTGCTCAAGACCGATACCCATCGACGCCTGCTGGATGAATATGCCGGCGCTACCGATCTTGCCCGCCAGGTACAACTGGCAGCCCAACGCTGGCGCCAGACCCGCCAGGAGCTGGAGCGCCTGTCCAATTCCGGCGATGAGCAGCGCGCCCGCCATCAACTGCTGAGCTATCAGCTTGAAGAGCTGGAGAATCTCGGCCTGGGAGAAAACGAACTCGAAGAGTTGGAGCAGGAACACAAGAACCTGACCAACGCCGAAACCCTGCTGGGCATCTGCCGCCAGGTGGTCGAACAGTGCAGCGAAAGCGACTCCGGCAATGTCCTCAACGCCTTGACCGTCAGCCTCAACCGCCTGTCCAGCATCGGCAACTCGACAGGAGCATTAGGCGAGGCCACCAACCTGCTGGCCAGCGCCCAGATCCAGGTGGAAGAAGCCGTGGGCGAATTGAATCGCTTCCTCGATCACTTCGATGCCGACCCGGCACGCCTGCAACAGCTGGAGGAACGCCTGGACTCCATCTATACCCTGGCACGCAAGCATCGCATCCAGCCCTTCGAACTGGCGGCCATGCAGCAAACCCTGCTGGATGAAATCGAAACCCTGGACGCCAACGACGAGAGCATCGAGCGCCTCGGCGAAGAGCTGCAGTCCTTCGCCCGCCACTATCAGGAGAAAGCCCAGGAACTGAGTCGCTTGCGGGAGCAGGCGGCCACCGGACTGGCCAGCGCGGTAGAACTTGAAATTCAGCGCCTGGGCATGCCGGGCGGACGCTTCACGATCGAGCTGCGAGCCAACACCAGCGATGAGCTGCTGCCCAACGGCCTGGAGCAGGTCGAACTCCTGGTCAGCGCCAACCCGGGACAACCGCTCAAGGCACTGGCCAAGGTCGCCTCGGGTGGCGAGTTGTCACGCATCAGCCTGGCGATCCAGGTCATCACGGCACAAACCTCACGAGTGCCTACCCTGGTGTTCGACGAAGTCGACGTAGGGATCGGCGGCCCGACTGCCGAGATCGTCGGCCAATTGCTGCGGCGTCTCGGCGAGCGCGGCCAGGTGCTGACGGTTACTCACCTGCCACAAGTTGCCGCCCAGGGGCATCAACATCTGTTCGTGCACAAGGTCCGTGGCAACAACGCGACCCATACCGCCGTTTCCAAACTGGGCAAGAACGAAAGAATCGAGGAAATTGCCCGCATGCTGGGCGGTATCGATTTGACCAAGGAGTCCCTGGCCCACGCCAAGAAAATGGTAGTAACCACCAAGGCCTGAGGTTGTAGCGCTTCTTTTATATAGGCACAAAGCACGAAGGCGACCCTGAGGTCGCCTTCGATCGTTTCACGACTATGCCAGTCGCGTGAGAGGCTTACTTCTTCTTGCGCACATACAGCACAAGATTGTGATCCACCAACTCGAAACCGTGCTTTTCGACAATCGCCTTCTGAAGCTTTTCGATTTCCTCGTCGAAGAATTCGATCACTTCGCCAGACTCCACGTTGACCATATGGTCGTGGTGACCGCCATCCGCCAGCTCGAATACAGCGTGACCGCCATCAAAGTTATGGCGCACCACCAGTCCGGCTGCTTCGAATTGAGTCAGTACACGGTAAACCGTGGCCAGACCCACATCCTCACCAGCTTCCATCAGCGCCTTGTAGACATCTTCAGCGCTCATGTGCCGCTGCTCGGTGGAGTCGAGCATTTGTAGAATTTTGACCCGTGGCAGAGTCACTTTAAGGCCGGCTTTACGTAGTTCGCTATTTTCAACCATGGTCAGCTTTCTCGCCGATGCTGCTTCGCAGCTTCTCTTAATGCGGGTATGATCGGGGTTTACGTTGTCCCAGCCAAGATAGTGGAAGTCGCCCACCGATGCAAAACACCAAGCTCTTGCTAACCAGTTTCACCTTCGTGGGACTGCTCGCACTCGCCGGTTGTTCATTCCCCGGGGTTTACAAAATCGACATCCAGCAGGGCAATGTCGTGACGCAGGACATGATAGACCAGTTGCGCCCGGGAATGACCCGACGGCAAGTAAGGTTTATCATGGGCAACCCTCTGTTGACCGACACGTTCCATGCCGATCGCTGGGATTATCTCTACAGCCTGCAACCTGGTGGCGGTGAACGCCAACAGGAACGCGTCAGCCTGATCTTCAACGGCAACGACCAACTGGTTAGCTTGGCCGGCGACTTCATGCCAGGCGTAAGCCGCGACGAAGCCCTGTTGGGCAAGGAGAGCGGCAACACCGTTACCGCCCCTGCCGAGAACGCCGAGAAGCCAAAAGCCGAGAAACCGGTCAAACCGGGTTCGCTGCTGGACCAGATCCAGAAGGATGTGGATGGCGTCGAAACCGTACCAGTGCCTACTCCTGAACCACTGGACACTTCTCCGCAATAATTTGTGGCGAATAAAAAAGCCCGGGCATGCCCGGGCTTTTTATTGGCTGTCGCTAACGATCACTGCTCACGCTTACGAGCCTCGGCCGCCTTGGCGGCACGCAGACGCCGCACCTCTTTCGGATCGGCCAACAGCGGACGATAGATTTCAATTCGATCTCCGGCCTGAACTACATATTGCCCAGGATCGGATACCTGCTTTCCGAAGATTCCCACCGGACACGCCGCCAGATCCAGCCCCGCAAAATGCTCCTTTATAGAAGAAGCCTCCAACGCTGCAAGCAGGGTCGAACCCTGGGGCACTTGTACACTCAGCAGCACCTGGCGGTCGACGGCAGCGTGAACCACCTCGATGACAATCAGAGGCTCAACCATGCAGTTGCTTGGCCCGCTGACAGAATGCGTCCACCAGAGTATTGGCCGCCTGATTAAACAGAGGCCCCAGAGTGGCACGCACCAACGGCCCGGCGTAGTCGAACGACAGATCGAGGCTGATCTTGCAGGCCTTCTCCCCCAACGGCTTGAACACCCATAACCCATGCAGTTGGTTGAACGGCCCCTCTTCCAGGTTCATCTCGATCGACTGTCCCGGCACCAGGGTATTGCAAGTCACAAAACGCTGGCTCATGCCGCCCTTGGCCACCGCCAGGCTGGCACGCATCCGTTCCTCGCTGTTTTCCAGCACCTCGGCCGAAGAGCACCAGGGCAGAAACTCCGGGTAACGGGCCACATCATTGACCAGGTCATACAGAAACTGCGCCGGATAGGGCAAAAGGGCCGAACGTTGAATATGGGTCGTCATGTGAGCTTCATTTCCACAACTGGGCGGCAAACACCACAAGAATGCCGACGGGCGCCACATAGCGCATCAAAAACAAGGCCAGGGTGAACAACAACGGACTACGCAACGACAACTCATCACGAACAGCCTCACGGCCCATCACCCAACCTGCAAACACCACGAAGCACAAACCGCCAAGAGGCAACATGATCCGCGAGGTGAAAAAGTCGATTACGCCAAAGAAATCCAGACCACCGGCCGCGCCCCATCGGTAGAGATGAAAAACACCGCCTTCGTTCACGAAGAATTTGGCCTGCTGCCAGATGTTGAAAGAGAACACCGTTCCCAATCCCACGAACCAGCAACTGAACGCCAGCCAGAATGTCACCCAGCCGCGGCGGATTTTAGTCCTCTCGACGAGATAAGCCACCATCGGTTCCAACAAGGAAATCGCCGAACTCCAGGCAGCAATCGCCACCAGGATAAAGAACACTACGCCCATAAGCTGGCCGAACGCCACATTGCCGAA
This sequence comes from Pseudomonas protegens, assembly GCF_003363755.1. Lineage (GTDB taxonomy): Bacteria > Pseudomonadota > Gammaproteobacteria > Pseudomonadales > Pseudomonadaceae > Aquipseudomonas > Aquipseudomonas danubii. The sequence goes on along the minus strand of NZ_CP031396.1, from coordinate 4,451,201 downwards.
GGCAAACGGCAGGCTGATGAACATCAGGCCTGGCCCCTCGCTGGGATTCAGCCCGGCAGCGAATACGATGGGGAACAGGGCCATTCCCGCCACCAGCGAAACGAAGGTATCCAGCAGCGCCACACCGACCACGGTGCCAGCCAGGGAGGAATGCTTGGGCATGTAGGCACCGTAGATCATGATCGAACCAACCCCCACGCTGAGGGAAAAGAACGCATGCCCCATGGCCGGCAGCAGTCCGTCCAACAAGCGGTCCAGGCTGAAGTCGAACATGAAATGCAGGCCCTGCATGAAATGCCCGGTGGTCATGCTGTAGCCCAGCAGCACCAACAGCATCACGAACAGCAGCGGCATCATGATCCGCAAACTGCGTTCAAGCCCAGCGACCACTCCCTTGGCAATCACCAATGCCGACAGCAGCATGAACAGCGTGTGCCAAAGCGTCAGTCGCCACGGGTCGGCCGTCACCGCGGAGAAGTACACACTAACCTGATCCGCCGTGACACCCTGAAAGTCGCCGCGCCCCATATCGATGATGTAGTCCAGGGACCAACCACCCACCACGCTATAGAAGGAAAGAATCAGCAGCGCCGTGATCATTCCGGCGAAGGCGCCCCAGGACCACTTAGCCGAATGCCCCGCCTCCAGAGCCAGCACCTTCAGGGCATTGGCGGGACTCTGCCGTGCCCGACGGCCAATCAAGGTTTCCGCCAGCATCACCGGCAAGCCGATCAGCGCAATACACGCCAGAAACACCAGGACAAAAGCACCACCACCATAGACACCGACCATGTAGGGGAATTTCCAGATGCTCCCCAGGCCCACGGCCGAACCAGTTGCAGCGAGTATAAAGACCCAGCGGCTTGCCCAGCCGCCGTGGACAGAGACCCTGTCTGTCGACATCGTTAACGCGCCCAACCGAAAAAAAAGAGGCCGCATTGTCCGGGATTCAATCAACCTGCTCAAGCACGCTGCGTCACCGTAGCCGACGCGCGCGCAACTCCCTATAATGCCGCCCCTATGGCTAAACAGAAGAAACACCCAACAGGGACCATCGCGCAAAATAAAAAGGCGCGTCACGATTACTTCATCGAACATCGGTTCGAGGCTGGACTGGTCCTGGCCGGCTGGGAAGTAAAGAGTCTGCGGGCGGGCAAGGCGCAACTGGTGGACAGTTACGTGCTGCTCAAGGATGGCGAGGCCTGGCTGTTCGGCAGCCATTTCACCCCGCTGACCACTGCAAGTACCCACGTCATTGCCGACCCGACGCGCTCGCGCAAGCTGCTGCTCAACCAGCGCGAGCTGGAAAAGCTGTTCGCCGCCGTGCAGCAGAAGGGTTACGCCTGTGTGTGCCTTTCGCTCTACTGGAGCAAGCACCTGGTCAAGTGTGAAATCGCACTGGGCAAGGGCAAGAAGGAATACGACAAGCGTCACACCGAACGCGAGCGCGATTCCGATCGCGAGCTGCAGCGTGCGGTGCGGACCAAGGGCAAGGAAGACTGATCTTCCTGCCTTGAGGTCGCTTTCGCCGGCAAGCAGGCTCCTACAACACCCAGGTAGGAGCCGGCTTGCCGGCGATTTGCATTACATGCCCTTGCGCCGTTCGGCCCGGGCTACTCGCTGCACTTCCTGACGCACTTCCTCAAGCACCTCTTGCACATAAAGAATGTGCCGACTGGAAACTTCCCGAGCCTCTTCCGCACGCCCTTCAATAATCGCCAAGTACAGATCGCGGTGCTGACTGATCAGCATGTCGCGGGTTTCCGTGCGCTGCTTGTACATGCCGCCGATGTTGGTCACCACGTTGCGCTTGAGCAGGTCGAACAGGCCGCGAATGGTGTGCAGCAACACCGCGTTATGGCTGGCCTCGGCAATCGCCAGGTGGAACTTGGCATCCGCCGCCCCCTCCTCGATACGACTGACATCGTCGGAGCGGGAATAACAATCCTGCAACTCCTCGAAAGCTTGAGTCAGCCGCTCACGATCCACCGCCGTCGCACGCAACGCCGCGTAATAAGCGCAAGACGCCTCCAGGGTATGGCGGAACTCCAGCAGATCGCGCTGGGCATCCGTGTTGTTTTCCAACAGGTGCAGCAAAGGATCGCTGAAGGTCGAGCCCAGGGATTCCACCACGTAGTTGCCGCCGCCCTGACGGCTGATCAGCAAGCCCTTGGCCGTCAGCTTCTGGATCGCCTCGCGCAGTGAGGGACGGGAGACACCGAACTGCTCGGCCAAGGCACGCTCGGCCGGCAGCCGCTCGCCAGCCTTCAAAGTGCCTTCAAGAATCATCCCTTCCAGACGCTCGACAATATCGTCGGACAAACGGCGCTGGCGTATCTGATCAAACCCCATGACTCACTCTCCACCCTCCCGACCCATCGCCGGGGGGCTCTATTCTGGCCTATTCACGGCGCGCCAACACCTGGCAGAACGCAGCCATTTGTACCCATCAGATGGCCGCGCCATAGCGCATTCGACAAAAGTTTTAGGGCGGCAAATTGACACACCGCGCACAACGCTTTTACCCTAGCCAACAGCGATTGTAAATTGGTCTTACCAATTAACCAAGACGCTAGCAGTGCCTGACCAACAACAATTAGGGGCCACCCCATTATGCAAACCTGGCAACAGTTCTATAGCCCGCTTGGCAGCCTCGGCCTGTCCGCCCTCGCCGCCGTTATCCCGATCGTGTTCTTCTTCCTGGCTCTGGCCGTGTTCCGTCTCAAAGGACACGTCGCCGGGAGTATCACCCTGGCCTTGTCGATCCTGGTGGCGATCTTCGCCTTCAAGATGCCCGCCGACATGGCCTTCGCTGCCGCTGGCTATGGATTTGCCTACGGTCTGTGGCCCATCGCCTGGATCATTGTCGCCGCCGTGTTCCTCTACAAGCTGACCGTGAAGAGCGGCCAGTTCGAAATCATCCGCAGCTCGGTATTGTCGATCACCGACGACCAGCGCCTGCAGGTGCTGCTGATCGGTTTCTGCTTCGGTGCCTTCCTCGAAGGTGCGGCAGGCTTTGGCGCACCGGTGGCGATCACCGCCGCCCTGCTGGTAGGCCTGGGCTTCAACCCGCTGTACGCCGCCGGCCTGTGCCTGATCGCCAACACCGCGCCCGTGGCCTTCGGCGCCCTGGGGATTCCGATCATCGTCGCCGGCCAGGTGACGGGCATCGACGCCTTCAAGATCGGCGCCATGACCGGCCGCCAACTGCCACTGCTGTCGCTGTTCGTGCCGTTCTGGCTGGTGTTCATGATGGACGGTATGCGCGGCGTCAAAGAGACCTGGCCCGCCGCGCTGGTAGCCGGCCTGAGCTTTGCCATCACTCAGTACTTCACCTCGAACTTCATCGGCCCGGAACTGCCGGACATCACCTCGGCCCTGGCCAGCCTGATCTCCCTGACCCTGTTCCTGAAAATCTGGCAGCCCAAGCGCACCGCCGGTGCGCAGATCGCCGGCGCCACCTCCAGCGCGGCCGTCATCGCCAGCGTCGGCGGCTTCGGTCAGCCACGCAACACCGTCGCTTCGCCCTACAGCCTGGGGCAGATTTTCAAGGCCTGGTCGCCGTTCCTGATCCTCACCGTGCTGGTGACCATCTGGACCCTCAAGCCCTTCAAGGCGATGTTCGCCGCCGGCGGCTCGATGTACGGCTGGGTGTTCAACTTCGCCATCCCGCATCTGGATCAGCTGGTGATCAAGATGGCGCCGATCGTGACCACCCCCACCGCCATCCCGGCGGTGTTCAAGCTCGACCCGATCTCCGCCACCGGCACGGCGATTTTCTTCTCCGCGCTGGTCTCCATGCTGGTGCTGAAGATCAACGTCAAAACTGGTCTGACCACTTTAAAAGAGACCTTCTACGAGCTGCGCTGGCCGATCCTGTCCATCGGCATGGTGCTGGCGTTCGCCTTCGTCACCAACTACTCGGGCATGTCTTCGACCATGGCCCTGGTCCTGGCGGGCACCGGCGCGGCGTTCCCGTTCTTCTCGCCGTTCCTGGGCTGGCTCGGGGTGTTCCTCACCGGTTCCGATACCTCGTCCAACGCCCTGTTCAGCTCGCTGCAGGCCACCACCGCGCACCAGATCGGGGTCAACGACACCCTCATGGTCGCGGCCAACACCAGCGGCGGCGTGACCGGCAAGATGATCTCGCCGCAATCGATCGCCGTGGCCTGCGCCGCCACCGGCCTGGTGGGCAAGGAGTCGGATCTATTCCGCTTCACCCTCAAGCACAGCCTGTTCTTTGCCACTATTGTCGGCCTGATCACCCTGGCCCAGGCCTACTGGTTCACCGGCATGCTGGTGCACTAAGCAACACTGAAAGAACCGACGCCGCCCTTACCCGCGGCGTCCGCATTCACCACCCGGTCTGCAAGGCTGCTGAAAGCTTGCTGGTTTATCTTTCAGCCGCCGCAACGGACGAATAACCGGGACCACCCGGAGACACGCCTGATGAGCGAGCTTTTCTACAACGCCGTGCCCAATGCGACCCGCGTCGCACCGCCGCTGGCCGCACCCCGGCAGTACCCCAGCGCAAAACCTGCGCGGGTCTACCTGTTCGGCACCTGCGTGGTCGACCTGTTCTATCCCGAAGCCGGGATGGATGCGATTCACCTGCTGGAGCGCGAAGGCATTCGCGTGGAGTACCCGCAAGGGCAAAGCTGCTGCGGACAACCGGCCTACACCTCGGGTTACACCGAGCAGGCGCGCACCGTGGCCCGCTCGCAACTGGCGCTGTTTGCCGGTGACTATCCGGTGGTGGTGCCCTCGGGTTCCTGCGCGGGCATGCTGCGCGAGCATTACGCGGACTTGTTCAAGGACGAGCCCGAAACCCTGAAACAGGTGCAGGCCCTGGCCGCCCGCACCTACGAGCTGGCCGAATTTCTCCTGCACGTGTGCAAGGTGCAGCTCAAGGACAACGGCGCGCCAGTCAAGGTGGCCCTGCACACCTCCTGCTCGGCACGCCGGGAAATGAACACCCACCTGCACGGCCGTGAGTTGCTGTCACAGCTGAGCAATGTGGAACGGGTAGAACACAGCCACGAAAGCGAATGCTGTGGCTTTGGCGGGACTTTCAGCGTCCGAATGCCGGACATCTCCGGCGCCATGGTCGCGGACAAGACCCGCGCGCTGAAGGAATCCGGCGCGCACCAGGTACTGAGTGCCGACTGCGGCTGCTTGATGAACATCAACGGCGCGCTGGAGAAACAGCAAGAGGCCTTGCGCGGCCAGCACCTGGCGAGCTTCCTCTGGCAACGTACCGGAGGTGCACAATGAGCACCCCCGAGCTGATTCCGACCACCACCGTGGCGGACGATTTCCGAACCCGGGCCCACCAAGCCCTGGGGGACAAACAACTGCGAAACAACTTTCGCAGTGCCATGGATTCACTCATGGCCAAGCGTGCGGCCTCGTTCAGCGATGCCCACGAAAGAGAACACCTGCGCGCCCTGGGCAACGCGATTCGCGCCCGGGCGTTATCCAAGCTGCCCGACCTGCTCGAGCGCCTGGAACAGAACCTGACCCGCAACGGTGTGACAGTGCACTGGGCGGAAACGGTGGACGAAGCCAATGGCATCGTCCTCTCGATCATCCGCGCTCACGAGGCGCGGCAAGTGATCAAGGGCAAATCGATGGTCAGCGAAGAGATGGAAATGAACCATGTCCTCGCTGAACAAGGCATTGAATGCCTTGAGTCGGACATGGGCGAGTTCATCGTCCAGCTCGACCACGAGAAGCCTTCACACATCATTATGCCGGCGATCCACAAGAATGCCGGTCAGGTCGCGTCCTTGTTCCACGACAAACTCGGCGTGGAGTACACCAAGGACGTTGACCAACTCATTCAGATCGGTCGCAAGGTCTTGCGGCAGAAATTCTTCGAAGCCGATATCGGCGTCTCCGGCGTCAACTTCGCTGTGGCCGAGACCGGCACCCTGCTGCTGGTGGAAAACGAAGGCAACGGGCGCATGTCCACCACCGTGCCGCCAGTGCACATTGCCGTCACCGGGATCGAGAAAGTCGTCGAGAACCTGCGCGATGTGGTGCCGCTGCTTTCACTGCTGACCCGCTCGGCCCTCGGCCAGCCCATCACCACCTACGTCAACATGATCTCCGGCCCGCGCAAGGAGCATGAGCTGGACGGCCCTCAGGAAGTGCACCTGGTGCTGCTGGACAACGGCCGCAGCCAGGCCTTTGCCGACAGCGAACTGCGCCAGACCCTGAACTGCATCCGCTGCGGCGCCTGCATGAACCACTGCCCGGTCTACACCCGGGTCGGCGGCCACACCTACGGCGAGGTCTACCCGGGGCCGATCGGCAAGATCATCACCCCGCACATGGTGGGCCTGGCCAAGGTGCCGGATCACCCCAGCGCCTCCTCGCTGTGCGGCGCCTGTGGCGAAGTGTGCCCGGTGAAGATCCCGATCCCGGCACTGCTGCGACGCCTGCGGGAAGAGAACGTCAAGGCTCCGGACAGCCCGCATCAAGTGATGCGCGGTCAGGGCAGCAAGTACTCGCGCAAGGAGCGCTTCATCTGGAACGCCTGGGCCCGCCTCAACAGCTCGCCGACCCTGTATCGCCTGTTCACCCTGGCCGCCACCCGCCTGCGCGCCCTCACCCCGAGCAAGGTCGGCCCCTGGACGCAGAACCACAGCGCGCCCAAACCCGCCGCCCGGTCGCTGCATGACCTGGCCCGTGAGCACCTGGACAAGCAGGGAGATCGCTGATGAGCGCGAAACACAACATCCTCGCCAAGCTGCGCAACAGCCTGACCGGCACCACGCCGATTGTGGATAACTTCGACGAGGCGCTGGTCACCGAGCCTTACAGCTACACGGCGGAACAACGCATCCCGCAACTGCGCAAACAGATGGAAGCGGTGCACACCGAGATCCACCTGAGCACCGGCGCCGACTGGCCTGAACTGCTGGCCCGGCTGCTGCAGGAGCGCCAACTGCCCAGCCTGCTGATCGCCCCGAGCACGCCCCATGGCCAGCGGGTCACCCAGCACTGGGCCGAGCACCCGCACCTGCCGGCGCTCAAGGCCTACGACCGGCCAGTGGAAGAATGGAAGGCCGAGCTGTTCAACGACACCCCCGCCAGCCTCACCGGCACCCTGGGCGCGATCGCCGCCACCGGCAGCCTGATCCTCTGGCCGACCCGGGAAGAACCGCGGCTGATGAGCCTGGTGCCGCCGGTGCATTTCGCCCTGCTCAAGGCCAGCGAGATCCGCGACAACTTCTATCAGGTGCAGCAACAGATGAACTGGGCCGCCGGCATGCCGACCAACGCGCTGCTGGTGTCCGGCCCGTCGAAGACCGCTGATATCGAACAAGTCCTGGCTTACGGCGCCCACGGCCCGAAAGACCTGGTGGTGCTGATCCTGGAGGACCAATGAGCCTACCGGCCGCTTTTCTGCGTGATGCCCAGCAACTGATTCCCCAGGAGCGGCGTTTCGACGACCCGCTCTCGACCCTGGCCTTTGGCACCGACGCCAGCTTCTACCGGCTGATCCCCAAGCTGGTGATCCGCGTCGAGTCCGAAGATGAAGTGGTGGCCCTGCTCCAACTGGCCCAGCGCGACCGGGTGCCGGTGACCTTCCGCGCCGCCGGCACCAGCCTGTCCGGGCAGGCCATCAGCGACTCGGTGCTGATCGTTCTGGGGGATAACTGGAACGGCAAGGAGATTCGCCATCAGGGTACGCAGATTCGTCTGCAGCCCGGGGTGATCGGCGCCCAGGCCAATGCCTGGCTGGCGCCGTTCGGACGCAAGATCGGCCCCGACCCGGCCTCGATCAACGCCTGCAAGATCGGCGGCATCGTCGCCAACAACGCCAGCGGCATGTGCTGCGGCACCGCACAGAACACCTACCACACCCTGGCCGGCATCCGCCTGGTGCTGGCCGATGGCACGCGCCTGGACACCGAGGATGAGGCCAGCGTCAGCGCCTTCCGCGCCAGCCATGGTCCGTTGCTGGAGCGCCTGGCCGAACTGGGCCGCAGCACCCGCGCCAACAGCGAGCTGGCGGCGAAGATCCGCCACAAGTACCGGCTGAAAAACACCACCGGCCTGTCCCTCAATGCCCTGGTGGATTTCGACGAGCCGCTGGACATCCTTAGCCACCTGCTGGTGGGCTCCGAAGGCACCCTGGGCTTTATCAGCGCAGTGACCTACGACACGGTGATCGACCACCCGAACAAGGCCTCGGCGCTGATCGTGTTTCCCGATGTGGACACCTGCTGCAACGCGGTGACCGTGCTCAAGAGCCAGCCAGTGTCGGCAGTGGAGCTGCTGGACCGCCGCAGCCTGCGCTCGGTGCAGGACAAGCCCGGTATGCCGGCGTTCGTCCAGCAGCTCTCGGCCAACGCCTGCGCGCTGCTGATCGAATCCCGCGCCGCGTCCTCGTCGCTACTGCACGAGCAACTGGCGCAGATCATGAATTCCCTGGCCGCCTTCCCGGTGGAAAAACAGGTGGACTTCACCGAAGACCCGCAGGAAAACGCCAAGCTCTGGGCGATCCGCAAGGACACCTTCCCGGCGGTGGGCGCGGTGCGCAAGACCGGCACCACAGTGATCATCGAAGACGTGACCTTCCCCGTGGAGCAGTTGGCCATCGGCGTCAACCGCCTGATCGAGCTGTTCGACAAGCACCACTACGACGAAGCGATCCTCTTCGGCCATGCCCTGGAGGGCAATCTGCACTTCGTCTTCACCCAGGGCTTCAACAGCAGCGAGGAAGTGAACCGCTACCAGGCGTTCATGGACGATGTGGCGCAACTGGTGGCGGTGGAATTCGGCGGTTCGCTGAAGGCCGAACACGGCACCGGACGCAATATGGCGCCCTTCGTCGAGCTGGAATGGGGCAGCGATGCCTACCAACTAATGTGGCAGCTCAAGCGCCTGCTGGACCCCAACGCCATCCTCAACCCGGACGTGGTGCTCAGCGAAGACCCGCAGATCCACCTGAAGCATCTCAAGCCGCTGCCGGCGGCCGACGAGATTGTGGATAAGTGCATCGAGTGCGGCTTCTGCGAGCCGGTGTGCCCATCCAAGGGCCTGACCCTGAGCCCACGCCAGCGCATCGTCATCTGGCGCGACATCCAGGCACGCAAACGCGCCGGCATCGACACCTCCGAGCTGGAGGCGGCCTATCAGTACCAGGGCATCGACACTTGCGCCGCCACCGGCCTGTGCGCCCAGCGCTGCCCGGTGGGCATCAACACCGGCGAGCTGGTGAAGAAACTGCGCAGCGAGCACGCCACCCACAGCGGCACCGCCGACTGGCTCGGCTCGCATTTCGCCAGCACCTTGCAGGGCGCGCGCTTCACCCTGCACGTGGCCAACGGCGCGCGCATGCTCTTGGGCGCGCCGCGACTGAGCAAGCTGTCGGCGAGCCTGACGCGCCTGTCCAAAGGCCGGGTGCCGCAGTGGAACAACGCCATGCCCCAGCCGGAAAAGGCCATTCGCTTCAGCCCGAGCGTCAGCGACGCGCGCCCGCGAGTGGTGTACCTGGCGGCCTGCGTGTCCCGAGTGATGGGGCCAGCAGCAGGCGACAAGGAACAATCGTCGCTCTACGAAAAAACCCGCGGCCTGCTGGAAAAGGCCGGCTATCAAGTGGTGCTGCCGGACAACCTGGACAACCTCTGCTGCGGCCAGCCCTTCGCCTCCAAGGGCTACGCCACCCAGGCCGAAGACAAACGCCAGGAACTGATCGGCGCCCTGCTCCACGCCAGCCGTGGCGGCCTCGACCCGATCTACTGCGACACCAGCCCCTGCACCCTGCGACTGGTGCAGGACCTGGGGGACGTGCGCCTGGACCTCTACGACCCGGTGCGTTTCATCCGCACCCACCTGCTGGAACGCCTGGAGTTCACCCCACAGGAAGCACCGATCGCCGTGCACGTCACCTGCAGCACCCAGCACCTGGGCGAGAGCCAGGCGCTGATCGAACTGGCCCGGCGTTGCAGCAACAATGTGGTGATCCCCGAAGGCATCCACTGCTGTGGTTTCGCCGGCGACAAGGGCTTCACCACCCCGGAACTCAATGCCCACTCCCTGCGCAGCCTCAAGGACGCGGTGCAGTATTGCAGCGAAGGCATCTCCACCAGCCGCACCTGTGAAATCGGCCTCAGCCAGCACGGCGGGATCGACTATCACGGGCTGGTCTACCTGGTGGACCGGGTCACCCGGGCCAAGGCGGTCTGACTTCAGGGGCAGGACAACAAGGGGCGGCTTCGCCCCTTTTTTGTGCCTGCTTAAACGCGATAACGGCTGTTCCAGTTCATCGCAAAAAAAACAGAACCCCGGCGCACCGCTGTAGTCCATTTTCCAGGCCCGCACAAAAAGGGCTTAGCCCCACTCGGCCGCCCGTCCTGTTGACCGGCAACGCCGAGCCCCTGCGATCAAGGAGATAACCATGAAGCGTTCCGCACTGGCTGGACTGTTCATCACCGCCGCGATGCTGGCCTCCCCGGTGTTTGCCGCCGGGCAAGAGGACCTGTGCCAGATCAACCTGCAAAAGATCAAGGATGCCAAGGTCAGCACCGAGGCCATGAGCTCGGACCTGAGCAGCGACATCGACGCCAAGGTCCAGCAAGCCACCGCCGAACAGGCCAAAGGCACCGAGGAAGGCACCAAGAACTGCATCTCCCTGACCACCCAGGCGATCCAGCAATTGCAGAACAACACCAAGGGCGGTCAATAGGCGATACATCGGCCAACCTTCGGGTTGGCCTTCTGCGCTCGCTTAGCGTAGAATCCGCCCACCTGTTGGTAATGCACAACAGGTTCGGGGCCGTTTAGGATTCGACGCCGGTTGCGAAACTTTAGGTGCATGCCGAGTTGGTAACAGAACTCGTAAATCCACTGTTGCAACTTCCTATAGTTGCCAATGACGAAACCTACGGGGATTACGCTCTCGCTGCGTAAGCAGCCTTAGCCCTTCCCCCCTGGTACCTTCGGGTCCAGCAATCATCAGGGGATGTCTGTAAACCCAAAATGATTGTCATATAGAACAGAATCGCCGTGCAGTACGTTGTGGACGAAGCGGCTAAAACTTACACAACTCGCCCAAAGCACCCTGCCCGTCGGGTCGCTGAGGGTTAACTCAATAGACACGGCTAAGCATGTAGTACCGACAGCGGAGTACTGGCGGACGGGGGTTCAAATCCCCCCGGCTCCACCAAACGAAGCACCAACAAAGCCCGCCTTGTGCGGGCTTTGTTGTTTCTGGACTCAGCGCTCCGCTACCCTTGCCAAGCGTCCCCTACCCACAAGAACTGTAGTGGCCTGATGAAACCAGACACTCATTTAGGTAGGCGAAAATGCTCGCTAAATAGAGGAGTCTGATGTGTAGCGGTCGAATGAAACCGGACACGCACTCAGTCGAGAATGCGCGCCCGGTCCAGGAGTCTGATGACCCAAGAAGGCCGCTGTCCATCGGGATCTAAACCTGCGGACCAGCAGACACCTGCCCGCGGGTTTTCCACAGCGATACCAGCACTCCGCCCAGCAGCAAAGCCAGGGTCACACTCAAGGAAATGACCGCTGGAATCTTGCCGATGATGCCGACCATGAAGATCTTGCCGCCGATAAACACCAGCACCAGCGCCAGGGCGTACTTGAGATAGGCGAAGCGGTGAATCATCGCTGCCAGGGCGAAATACAACGCCCGCAGACCGAGGATGGCGAAGATGTTCGAGGTGTAGACGATGAGCGGGTCCTGGGTGATGGCAAAGATCGCCGGGACGCTGTCCACCGCGAACACCAGGTCGGCGCACTCGATCAGCACCAGAGCCAGGAACAACGGCGTGGCCCAGACCACGGACGTACCACTGGCATCGGCCTGGCGGACGAAGAAGCGCCCTTCATGCAGGCGATCGGTCACCCGCATGTGCTTGCGCAGGAACTTCACCAGCAGGTTTTCGCTGAGGTCGGGGTGATCATCGAGCTTGCTGAACAGCATCTTTACCCCAGTCAGCAGCAGGAAGACGCCGAACCCATAGAGAATCCAACTGAACTCGGCGATCAGCGCCGCACCAAGGCCAATCATGATGGCGCGTAGCACTATCACGCCGAGAATTCCCCAGAACAGCACCTCATGCTGATACTGCCGCGGAATGGACAGAAAGCTGAAGATCATCGCCATCAGGAACACGTTGTCCATCGACAACGATTTCTCGATCAGAAAGCCGGTATAGAAATCCATCCCGGCGTCACCGCCCTTGACCTGCCAGACCCAAAGGCCGAACAGCAAGCCAGCCGCGATGTAGCCCGCAGACAGCAGCAGACTTTCACGAACGCCGATTTCTCGATGCTCACGGTGTAACACCCCAAGGTCGAAGACCAGCAGGCCGACAACGATGCTGATAAACGCGAACCAAAGCCACGTAGCGGTGCCGAGGAACTCAGCAAAAAAGAAGGATTCAAGGGCTGTCATGAGTGCGCCTCCCAGTGTCGAAGTTGTACAAACTGCAACTCCGACATGGCAGCGATTAGCTGTCAGAGGGGCCCGGCGTTGTGAGGAAAAAACTAAATAGCCACATGGGGTTTCGCAACAATGCAAGAGTTGCAAGTTATGTCTATTTGCAAGACCTCAGTGGCGCTCATCACCTGGCGCCAGCGCACTCGGCGGTCGCCAGTCTGCGGGCTCAATTCGCAGCGGCATCAGCACCGAAGAAGCCCGCCCCGCGTGTTCTTCCTCAAGGGCTCAGGCCCCGCTCCATGATCAGCGTCAACTCCTCGCCCTCGTAATGCTCGCGTACCCGAACAAACCCCTGGCGCGCATAAAAGCCTTCGGCGGTGACCGACGAGGGCACCACCAGCGAGGTCAAACCCGAGTCCAGCGCCGCCTGCTCCACCGCGGCCATCAGTTGCCGGCCCAGGCCATGGCCGTGGTACGCCGGATCGACAAACACCGAGCGCACCGCGCGCCCGTCGAGGCTGGCGGTGCCCAGCAGTTTCCCGTCCACCAGGGCGACGAACATTTGCCGACGCCGCATCAGTTGCAGGACAGCGTCCGGGGTAAAGCTGTCTTGCACCCGCTCGATCACATGGGCGGGATAGTCCTGGGCATTGCTGGTGAGCAAGGCCGCGAGGATCACTTGGCTGACCCTCGCGGCATCGGCCTCTAGGGCCGGACGAACTTGGCATTCCATGACCACTCCCTGGTTTCAACGCGGATCGCAGGGGCCAAAAATACGACCCGCACCACTCGCTGCCAAGGACTTACTGCAACTGAAACACCAAACAGGGATTGTCATTCAAGCGCCCCTCGTACACCGGCTGCTGGTTTTCCAGCGAGGTGCCCTGGAGCTTTTCTCGATCCTTGCGCGCCACAATCACCCAGGAGCCGTGGGGCAAGGTGTCCAGTTGTCCGGGGGCATCGCCGGCGACAAACAGCGGCTGTTCGTCGTGGTCCAGGTTCATCATGTAGCGCACGGCCCAGGTGTCCTGGCCCAGGTTGAAGAACACCAGGGGGCCGTGTTCGGCCGCGCGCCGTTGCTCCACCTGGGAAACAAAACCCTGGGTATCGAATTGCAGATCCTTGGCCGGGTCCACCACTGCCACCAGCAGCGTCCATTGCGCCGCCAGGGCCAGGCCGCTGAGCAGTACCAGCCGCCGGCCGAAACTGCCCAGGGTCTTGCGCCAGCAGTACAGAGCCAGCAGTTGCAGCAGGGCAAAGATCGCAATCAGCAACGGCATGGACACCGGCGGCCAGTAACCGTGCTTGTGCCAGCTGTGTTTAAGGACCAACAGCACCAGGATGCACAGCCCCGGCAACACACCCACCAGCCACAGGTAGGCACTGCGCATCTTGCCCATTCTGCCCCGGGCCATGAGCAGGCCGTAGGCGGCCACTGCAGCGAACATCGGCACCATGGGCAAGATGTAATAGGCGCGTTTGAAATGCGGCACCGACAAGCCCAGCAGAATCATCAGTCCGCAAGCGCCAAGACGCAGTACCAGGCGCAGCTGCGGGTCGGCATGGCGCCGGAACACTTGGTGGCGCAGCATCCACAGCGTCACCAGGGCCAGGGGCACCACAGGGAAGTAGCGGTACAACGCCAACTGAAAGTAGAAGTAGAACGGTTCGCCACTCTCATCCAGACGCCCGCCCACCTGCATGTGGTAGACCTGCTGCACAAAGGCCTCGCCACCGCTGAGATAAGCCAGCTTCAGCAGCAGCCACCAACAGCCTGCCAGCAACAGCAGGCCGCTGAAGCCGTAGCCGAGCACGCGCTTGAACAAGATACGGCGCGCCTCCTGGGTACGGCTCTCACCCAACAGCCAATAGGTGCAGACCACCCCGCAGACTTCCACCAGCCCCAGGGGCCCGCGAATGGCGAAGGCCAGCACGAACAGCGGCAGCACCATCAGTGGCCGCAGCCGCGAGCCACGCTGTTCGCCGCTGTGCAGCAGGTAGAAAGCCCCCAGGCACAGCAGTGAAACCATCTGGTCCAGGCACACCGAGCGGGACTTGTCCAACAGCTGGCTGGTCAGCGCCGTCAGCAGTACCGCGAGCAGCGCCCAGGTGCGCCCCGAGGGCGCCAGCAGGCGATAAAGCAACGCCAGCACCCCGGCCGAAGCCAGCGCGGTGGGCAGGATATTGGCCAAGTGATTGGGGGCACCGAAAGCCTGGGCAAACAGGTAGCTGAAGAAGGTCGCGGTAGCCGGATAGTCCGGATAGGGCTGGCCGTAAGTGGTGGGGAACAGGCTCGGCCCGTGACGGAACATCTCCTGCAGAAACAGCGCCCAACGGCCGTCGAAACCCTGGGGCTGCTCGTCCCAGATGCCAAAGGTGAACAGCAGCAGGGCCACCAGGTAGATACCCCAGGACTCAATCCCGAAACGCGTTTCTCGAACCATCTTCGCCCCACCAGAAAGTGCCGTGCCATAAGCTCGGCGTAAGGCTGGACATGGTGCGCGCGATCCCCCTGAACGGTGACTGAACGAGGATAAGAAACCCGCCTGCGCCACCGACTTGATGATTACCGGCCGAACCTCCGGCGCCTTCAAGATCGCCGCGCCTCCTCCGGAGCCGTTCGCAGCCTGCGGCAGCGGCTACACAAAGCCGCCTGTAGCCGCTGCTGAGCCCGCGAAGCTGCGAAAAGGACCGCAGGGCCTTGCTTGGCGATTGACCGACGAACCTCTGGCGTCTTCAAGATCGCCGCGTCTCCTCCGGTGCCGTTCGCAGCCTGCGGCAGCGGCCACACAAAGCCGCCTGTAGCCGCTGCTGAGCCCGCGAAGCTGCGAAAAGGACCACAGGGCCTTGCTTGGCTATTGACCGACGAGCCTCTGGCGTCTTCAAGATCGCCGCGTATCCTCCGGAGCCGTTCGCAGCCTGCGGCAGCGGCCACACAAAGCCGCCTGTAGCCGCTGCTGAGCCCGCGAAGCTGCGAAAAGGACCGCAGGGCCTTGCTTGGCGATTGACCGACGAGCCTCTGGCGTCTTCAAGATCGCTGCGTATCCTCCGGAGCCGTTCGCAGCCTGCGGCAGCGGCCACACAAAGCCGCCTGTAGCCGCTGCTGAGCCCGCGAAGCTGCGAAAAGGACCGCAGGGCCTTGCTTGGCGATTGACCGACGAACCTCTGGCGTCTTCAAGATCGCCGCGTCTTCTCCGGTGCCGTTCGCAGCCTGCGGCAGCGGCTACACAAAGCCGCCTGTAGCCGCTGCTGAGCCGGCGAAGCTGCGAAAAGGACCGCAGGGCCTTGCTTGGCGATTGACCGACGAACCTCTGGCGTCTTCAAGATCGCCGCGTCTCCTCCGGAGCCGTTCGCAGCCTGCGGCAGCGGCTACAGGGACCGGCGCCCCAGGGCCGAAAACCGGCGCCAGTCGAACTGCCCCACGGCCAGCGCCAGCAGGATCAGGCCCATGGATACAGCCTCATCGACCCCGACCCGCTGCCCCAGGATCAACACCGACCCGGCCATGCCGAACACCGGGATCAGCAACGACAAGGGCGCCACCCGAGAGACCGGATACTCGCGCAGCAACAGGTTCCAGCCCCAGTAACAGAAGTGCGTTGCCACATAGACCTGGAACATCAGCGACAGCAGCGCACTGACGGACACCTGCCCGGCCAATTGCAGAAACGGCGCACTGCCATGGCTTATCCAGGTCAACGCCAGCAGCGGCAACGGCGCAAACAGGCTGGCCCAGACCACGAAGGCGAACACCTCGCGAACCCCGCAACGCTTGATGATGACGTTGCCCACACTCCAGCTGAAGGCACTCACCAGCAGCAAGGCGTAACCCAGGCTGGTGGCGTGCCCGGGGCTGTCTCCGATGATCCGCAACAGCCCCCACAGCGCAATGGCCGTGGCCAGAACCTGCTGCCAGCGCAGGCGCTCGCCGAACAGCAACACGCCCCAGCCCAGGGAAAAAAACGCGCTGAACTGGATCAACAGCGAAGCCGTGCCCGGCGCCACGCCCTGCTCAATCCCCAGGTTGATCAGCGCCCACATGGCCACGCCGAAAATCAGCCCGTAGGCCGCCAGCCAGCCAAACCCTACCGGCGGGCGCGGCACCAGAAATATCCAGGGCAAGGCCGCCAGGGTGAAGCGCAAGGCGGTGAGCAGCAATGGATCGATACTCGCCAGCCCAAGCTTGGTGATGGGGAAGTTCAGGCCCCACAAGGCCGTCACCAGCAAGGCCAGGAACAGGTGTTTTTTCTGCATGTCGCGCGGTCCAGGAAAGGCGGCCGCGAGCAAATCCCCGGCCGGGGCCGAACTATCGCCGGAGCACGCCATGGCCCGCTTGCAGTATCAGGTCAACTATCAGTAGATTCGGGCCATGCACCCTATCGATATCGATCCCTACGAAAATATCCCCCGAGACGCGCTGGTCACGGCCATCGACTACGCGCACGGCCAGCACTTCGCCGCACACCAGCATCGACGCGGGCAGTTCGCCTACGCCGCTACCGGGGTGATCAGCGTCTATACCGAACAGGGCAACTGGGTGGTGCCGCCGCAACGGGCGATCTGGGTGCCGGCCGGGGTGACCCACGCCATGCACATGAGCGGGCCGGTGACCATGCTCAACACCTATGTGCGTCCCCGGGCGGCAAAGCGCCTGGGCTTGCCGGAGCAATGCGAAGTGCGGGAAGTGTCCGAGTTGCTGCGCCAGCTACTGCTGCGGGCCATGCACCTCCCCACGCTCTACGCCAGGGACGGTGTGCCGGGGCAGTTGATGAACCTGCTGCTGCATGAAGTCGCCAGCATGCCGGCCTTGACCCTCAACGCCCCGCTGCCGGACGAGCCGCGGCTGGCCAGGGTCTGTCGCGAGCTGCTGGAACAGCCATCGCTGGAGTTGGGGATCGATGCCATAGCCGAGAGCGCCGGCATGAGCCGTCGTACCTTCACCCGGCTATTTCGCCAGCACACCGGCATCAGTTTCGTCGAATGGCGCCAGCAGGCCTGCCTGTTGGCGGCCGTGGTGCGCCTGGGCCAGGGCGAGGCCGTGACCCGGGTCGCCAGCGACCTGGGCTACAGCAGCCCGAGTGCCTTCAGCAGTGTGTTTCGCAAGGTCCTGGGCGAGGCGCCCAGTCGTTACTTTGCCCGGGCCCGGGCCTGAAGGACCCGAGCCTGAGCGAGGCCGTGCTACAGGAACACGGCGGACAACATCCCCAGCGCACCGAGGCAGAAGCCGATCAAGGCACCGCGCCCGGGCGCCTGCTGGAACAGCGCCCAGATCACCAGCGGCTCCAGAAGCAGCAGCGAGGTCACCGAGACCACGGTAATGATCCAGATGTCGCCCACCGCCACGTAACCCAGCCAGTAGGCCGCCAGCAGGCAGATACCGCCCAGGCACATGATCAGCACCGGCAACGCCAGTTCGGCACCGGAGGTGTTGCCGGAATGGGCCAGCCGCGCCACCACCACTTCACTGTAGATGGCGCAAAACTCGCCCAGCACCATCAGCCCTACAGCAGAAACTCCGAGTAATTCTTTGGACATGTAACAAACCCCTTGGTATTGAGAGCCCGATTTTTCAGCTCCCAGGCATTGATCGCTCCGCTAACGGAGCCTGTATCTCGATGCGCAGGGGTACGGGGCAACTCGGTAATCGTCAGGAACTTGAACATGTCCATCTCCTTCTGGGTGGGTGACGCAAACCGGGCCCGTGAACAGTCGACGGGCCGCTGCCTGTATAAGGGATTTTCTGCCCCGACGTCATCCACCAAAGAACATTGACCGCAAAAAAACCACGCAAACTCCACAATCAAACCGCCTGCTTGCCGATAGCCTGGGTCCGGTCATCCTCAGCCTGAAGCCCGTGCCCACCATGCCCCAAACGCCCAATTCCGTTCGCACCCTGAGCCCCTATCACTGGATCGCCACGTACTTCATCGGCGTTGCGGGGCTGGCCTTGGCCCTGATGCTGGTGGTCAATCTGATCCTGCTGAGCACCAGCCAGACGCCGTGGCAATCGCTGCTCAACTCCCTGTCGTTCAGCGTGGCGGTGCTGATGGTGAGCCTGGTGCTGATTACCCTGATCGCCGCCTTGCCGTGCATCCTGTTCTTCTGGCTGGCCCAGCGCTTTACCTGGCGCCGCCTGTGGATCTACCTGGTGAGTGGAGCCCTGGCGGCGCAGTTCGCCATACCCGTGATGACCCAGCTGCTCCCCGAACTCTTCAACCTCCCGCACGGCGTCAGCGCTGCGCTGCACTATTTACAGCTGGCATCGATGTTCGGCGGCTGCGGGGTGTTTCTGGGGGTAGTGTTCTGGTGGCGCAGCGGGCGTCACTTGCGCTGAACCGAGCCTTTATTCACCAGCGGCCCGACGCCAAGGCACCCTTGAACAGGGCCAGAGCAGCCACCCATACAGCGATCTTTGCCATGTCCACAACAACTCCACCCCAACGCAGCGTGCAGCCGGAAGACTGGTTCGCCGCTTACTTCATCGGCGTCACGGCCATGGCCGCGATCCTGGCCTTGCTGATCATGCTGGCGATGCTGGCCAGCGCCGGCTCGTTGAACGCAGACATCATTACCCAGACGCTGTTCGTGGGCCTGCTGACCCTGGTGGTCAGTGGCGTGCTGATCGGCATTATCACGGCCCTGCCCTGCGCCCTGTTCTTCTGGCTGGCCCAACGGTTTGCTTGGCGCAATGTGCTGATCTACCTGTTCTGCGGTGCACTGGCGGCGATGCCGACCATTCCCGTGGTAGCCAGCCTGGCGCCCTCCAGCTTCTATACCGACCGCTACGAGGATGAACCGTTACCCGACGGTTTGCCGCGCTACCTGCCGCTGGCGCCATTGTTCGGCTGCTCGGGGGCTTTTCTGGGGCTGGTTTTCTGGTGGCGCAGCGGCCGTCATCTGCGCTGATCAACTCCCCAACACCACCCGAGCCGGTCCGCCTGAGCCCTCAAGACCGAACCGCACCTTTTCCCCCTACTTGTTCACAATTTGTTAAGACTTGCCTCCGTATACTTTGGCGCTTGCCCGCAGCCTTCCGGCTGCGCCTCTTGATCTGCCGGCGCACAACCCATGTCACGACCCGCTCCGCTGCTGTTCCTGCTGGCCTGCCTGCTGTTCTTCTTCGCCTTGGGCAATCACCAGCTGCAAGGCTCCACCGAGGCCCGGGTGGCCGGGATCGCCATGGAAATGCATCTGGATGATGACTGGGTCACGCCGCGTCTGTTCGGCACGCCATTCCTGGAAAAACCACCGCTGAGCCTGTGGCTCGACGCCGGCGCCATCCGCGCCTTCGGCGGCACGCCGCTGGCAGTGCGCCTGGCCTCGGCCTTCGCCGGGCTGTTCAGCGTGATGCTGCTGTACGCC
This sequence comes from Pseudomonas protegens, assembly GCF_003363755.1. Lineage (GTDB taxonomy): Bacteria > Pseudomonadota > Gammaproteobacteria > Pseudomonadales > Pseudomonadaceae > Aquipseudomonas > Aquipseudomonas danubii. Next base: position 4,431,418 of record NZ_CP031396.1, on the reverse strand, counting down.
ATGCTGCGCCGCTTCGGCCGCCCGGCCACCCTGGCGGCAGTGGCCGGGCTGATGCTGGCGACCATGGCCAGTTACTGGAGCAACGTGCGCGGCGTGGGTGAAGATGCCCTGCTCAGCCTCGGAGTGACCCTGGCCCTGCTGGCGTTCTTTCAGGCCCAGCGCCGTCAGGCCGAACAGCAACCTGCGTTGCTGGCCTGGTTGGCCTTCGCCGGCGGCATTGCCATCGCCACCCTGAGCAAGGGCGTGCTCGGCCTGGCGATGCCGGGGGTGGTGATCTTCGCCTACCTGCTGGCCGACAGCCTGATCGAAAAACGCTTCACCCTCAGCCACTGGTTGCGCCCCGGGTTGCTGACCCTGCTGGGCCTGGTGCCGCTGATGATCTGGCTGTACCTGCTCTACCAGCGCGGCGGCCTGCAAGCTCTGGGCGAAGTGCTGTGGACCAACAGCGTCGGGCGCTTCGGCGGCTCCTTTGTCGAGGCCGGGCACTACGAACCCTTCTATTACTACCTTGCCAAGCTGCCCCAGGCCTTCCTGCCGTGGAACATCCTGGTCTACCTGGGGCTGTGGCACTTCCGTAAAACCCTGCTGCAGAACCGCTACCTGCTGTTCTTCAGCCTCTGGTTGCTGGCGCAGTTCACCCTGCTGTGCCTGGCCTCCAGCAAACGCACGGTTTACCTGATGTCCCTGACCCCGGCGGCGGCGGTGCTGGCGGCGGAATATGCCGCGGTGCTCTACCAGCGTCTGGCCCAGCGGGCCCTGGGCACGGGTTTCTGGAGTGCCGTGGGGCGCCAGCGCAAGAGCTTGCTGATAACGCTCATGGCCCTGGTGATCGGCGGTTATCTGGTGAACGCCCAATGGGCCGCGCCCCGGGCCGACCGTGAACTGTCGTTCGTCCCGGTGACCGACCGGATCATGGCGTTGCAGGGGAGCGGGCACCAGTTGGCGCTGTATCAGGCCAACGAACGCATCGCCGGCGCCAGCGTGTTCTACACCCAGAGCCTGCTCAAGGACCTGCAGACCGAGGCGCAGTTGCTGGCCTTTCTCGCCGAGTCGCCGCAGCACATGGCGGTACTGGGCGGCGCCGAGGCGCCCAAGCCGCCGCTGCAGATCCAACAGACCCTCATGGTCGGGCGCCAGGCCTACTACTTCGTCAGCCTGGCGCCCGCCGGCTGAAGCGCAAAAACCGGCACCTGAATCAGGTGCCGTTTGCCCATCCCCGCCGCCCATACCCCTTGAACCCTTTCCCGCTGATACCCGCTCACCGCCCTTGAAACCATGACTCCTGCCCAACGACGGGCAATCCCCCCAAGGAGTCAGTCATGAGCATCACCGTTACCACCTCTACCCTGGACCAGGCCGTCGCCCAGAAGCGTTTCGACGATGCCTGCCACTATCTGCGCCAATCCGACCTGGCCAACTTCCTGATCGACGAACTGATCGCCGTCAAGGAAGAGCTGATCGTGGAAGTCACCAACTCGTCGGCAGCGGACAAGACCGACCGCTGGATTCCTCCGGCCGCCAACTCCACCACGTCCGCCGGACGCGTGGTGTGGAACCTCAAGTCCCAGGTGTACGCCATCGAGAAAAAATACAAACAGCCGGACCTGAGCAATTTCCAGAAATTCCTCGCGCTGTTCGCCAGTGACCGGGTCGAGCGCCTGTCCCCGGCCCTGGTGCTGATGCATGAGTTGGGGCACGCCTGCCAGTTCCTCACCAACAAGGCCGAGTTCCGCAAGCAACTGGCGGACAAAAACATCCTTGAAGTGGAAAACATCAACGTCAACGCCATCGAGAACACCGTGGCCAAGGAGCTGACGGCGAAAAACAACAAGGAAGGCCTGCGTTGGGATTACCTCGACGCCCGCTGAGCCTTGTCCCCCGGCGATGCCCTGTCGCCGGGGTCCTCCCTGTGTTCATGTCGGGCCCTAGCGGCCTGCAAAAGGAGTTGCCCCATGTTGATTCTGCGTTCACTGATCATCGGCCTGAGCCTGTTGGCCAGCGCCGCCCACGCCCTGGACACCACCAGCACCCCGGCCGAAACCCTGAAGGCCTACGCCGCCACCCTGGGGAGCACCGCCGGCAGCAGCCAATGGCAGCAGCTGTGGAAACGCGCCCGGGACCAGGGCGCTTTCAATAGCGCGGGCGAACAACCGCGCTTCACCATCACCCAGGACAAACTGCCGGACATGGCTCGCACCACCTTGAGCAATGCCAGCAGCGTAACCGCGCAAAACACCACCCAGGCGCTGTACCGCCATGAGTTTGCCACGCCCATCGGCCAGGCCCGGGGCAAGTCCCTCAAGGCGCTGTGCCTGTTGGTGGATTGGCGTTCGCTGCCCACTGGCACCCGGCCCGATGACACCAGCCACATGGGCAGTGCGAGCCTGCTGCAAATCATCCCCTGCCCCTGAAACCGACAAACCGCCCAGGCCGTTAGCCTGGGCGGCAACGGCTCATGAAGCGATCTGCGAGCCCAGCAGATCGGCCTCTTTGCGCCGACGAGTGCCGTAGCTGTCGCCAAAATTGCGCAGGTTGGCCAGGGCACTCTTCCAGTCGCGGGCCACCACCTGGGCCCAGAACTTCGGCGTGCGGCTGGCCAGGTCGCCGTACTGAAAGGCCACCGAGGCGATCACAGTCTGCATCGGTGCCGGCAGTTGGGCGAAATCCACCCCGCTGGCCTTGGCGTAGTTCGCCGCCAGGCGATCGACAAAGGGCGCCTTGAACGCCTCATCGATCAGCTCGGCCTCGTCACTGCCGATGCTCAAGGGCTGGCCATCGAGAAACGCCTTGGCCTTGAGCCCCGTCAGGCCCAGGTAGGGCGTCAAGCGCCGCACCAGATCTGCCGGCAGATTGAGCGCCTGCAAATCCTTCACCCCTCGCTGCCCCAGATCGAAGCCCGTGCCCACCGTGACCCCGCTCTTGCTGTTGGCCGCATCGGGCACATAACCGCGGGTCATGGCACCGCCTTCCAGAGCGGCGATAAAACTGAAATCAATCGCATAGCGTGACATGGATATTTCCTCCTCCAGTTGAAGAAAATCCAGTGCATCACCAGCGACCGATACAACATCAGAATGTAATAGTTCCCTTTAATAGGGGGGAAATTTCCCACTGAACAGAGGACGACACACCTCCTTAGGATCGAACCAGCTGTATTCATAATTCCAAGGAGGTACCAAATGGACGTGAAAGACCTCAGTCTTATCGATATTCGCCAGCTACCCCATTCACTCCAGGCACTCATCGACTGCATCGGCCTGGAAAACGCCTACCGCCTGACACGTGAATACGGCGGCCGTCCCAAGTACATCCCCAAGCACGCCGAGCGCACTTCGCTGGCGCTGATCCTGCCTCCCGATGCTCTCAACGCCCTGATCGAACGCTTCGCCGGACTGGCCCTGGAGATCCCCAAGGCCGACCACTTCTGCCGGCAGATCCGCAACCAGCACATCCAGCTGGAAAGCCTGGGAGGCATCTCCCGTAGCGTCCTGGCGGACAAGTACGGCCTGAGCCTGCGGCAGATCGGCAACATCCGCCGCCTGGAAGCCAACACTCACCGGTAATCGATTCCCGCTGAATCGGCGGCGCGGGCTTGCTTAAGGTGCAAGGGCGCAACTCGCGCATAAACGATAAGGAGATTGACCATGCCAGATATCGACAAGGGCTTGATCGGCGGCGTGATTGCCGCCCTGCCCCTGGACAAGATGATCACCGGTCCGTTGATGGCAATGATCCAGGCGCAGGTCGCCGCGAGCAAAGCCTATGCGGACTTCCTCATGGGTGTGTGTATCCAGAACGGCCAGGCGGTATCGGTGCAGTTCGACTACGACGAAACCCTGGTGGATGACCAGGGCGTCTACAAGGGTACGGTGAAGAAGTCGATGCGCATCCCGCTGCTGGCGGCCATCAGTCACCCCAACATCACCATCGAGGAAGGCTCTATCGAGTTCGAGCTGACCATCAGCCAGATGGCCGAGGACACCAGTTCCACTGAAGCCTCCGGCAGTTTCGAGGCGAAGATGGGCTGGGGCCCGTTCAGTGTTTCGGTCAAGGGTGCGGCGAGCCACAAATCCACGCAGACCCGCAAGACCGACACCCGGGCACGCTACGCCATCAGCACCAAGATCGTCCGCCAGGACCCACCGGAAGCCCTGATGCGGGTGATCGACTTCCTCACCGACGCCGCCACCAAACCGGTGATGCTGCCGAGCGCCACCGCCACCGACACCGACAAGCTGCCCACCGCCAACGCGCTGAAAATGCCCGATGCTCCGGCGCAAAACAGCGGCGACAAGCCCTGACAACCACGTTTGACCCACCCGCCCCGCCGCCACGGCGGGGCACTTCAGCCATCGAACAAGGAGCATGATCCATGGCGTTTTTTTCCCGTCGCAAGGAGCCCATGTCCGCCAGCGACCTGAGCCACATCACCCGTGGCATGCACCAGGCCGCCGCCGCGACCCACAACCTGATCGCCCAGCAATACATCAAGTTGTTCGACCAGTTCTTCGACTACAACGTCAACGACCTGGGTACGCCGATGAAGGCCAAGATGGTCGAGGTGGCCCTCAACGAACAGCACATCATCAACGTCCCGTTGATTGCCCTGGTCTCGCCCAAGGGCCTGGCCCTGCACAAGATGACCGTCGACCTGTCGGTGCGCATGCAGGGCACCGAACTGCAGAAGGCCAGCCACGACCTGGAGAATGGCGAGCTGCAGAGCGAGAAGTTTTTCGTCACCTTCGGCAGCGGCAAGCGCGAAGGCCAGGAGCGCGACCCGGACGAAGTGCAGATCTGCATGGAGTTTCGCGACTGCGAGCCGCCGGAGGCGATCCAGCGCCTGATCGAGGAGTTCACCAATCTGATCAGTCCACAGCGGATCAATGAAGGTCCTGCGCCCGGCGCGCTGGCTCCCGCGGCGCCCCCTCCCGCCGATCCGGACCTGCTGGCCCCCTGAGCCTGATCACCGGCCGCGACGGCCGGCCCCGGGGGCCGTCAGGGCTTGAGGTTTACCGAACGCCAGTCATTGGCCTCGATCATCCCGAGCATCTTCGGCGCCCCGTTGAGGGTATCGGTAGACACAAACAGCGAGGCGCCGTAACCCAGGGTCGGGGTCGACAGTTTCAGTTCCTGCTCCAGTTGGTCCATGCATTCACTGTGGGTCACCAGCACCAGATTGCGGCCAGCGACCTTATGCGCCAGCACGTCGCGCAGCAGGCCGTTCTTGCAGTTGTACAGCCAGTCATCGCCACTGCTGACCTTGCTGAACATATAGCCGGCCGTCTGCGCGGTGCGGGTCAGGGGGCTGTTATAGAGGTCGGTGCGTTCCAGGCCCAACTGCTCGAACTGCGCGCCAATGCTCACCGCCACCTCCCGCGCTCGATCGGTAATGCCATCGGCGGGCCCGAGACAGGTGGCACTGGAGCGATCGCAGCGCTCCACGTGACGCACCAGAACAATCATGTCGCCCTTGGCCCAACTGCGGGTCAAGGCCCTGATCCCGGCCACGTTGCCGTGGGCCAGGTCCGGCACCGCCGCCGGCTTGAGCAGGTACAGACTCAAGGGGAGCAGCAGCACCACGCCCAGCAGCGCCAGTGCGTTCTTGTAACGGACCAGGGAACGCCTAAAGGGCGGACGCTTGGCCACCGCCAGCACGAGTCTTGTAGCCACAGTCCTGCCGCCCTATGAGAGTGATCCGGGGTTTTGAGCAGCGCGTAGCGAGGCTACAGAACCCGGATGACCATTGAGCGCGGCCGGGCACGCTGGCAGCAACCGGACCGACTCTAGAGCGCACACCGTGGGGGAGCGGTGAAATCAATGTGAAAAAAAGCTCAACGCACGGGTGGTTCATCCCGCAAAATAACCGTCCATCGCCGAAAACATTGTCTTGGGACAATGCGGACGAAATCGTTTCAGCTATGGCACATCCCGCCGATACACCCCCTACAAAACACCTTGCTGGTCACCAACAACAACAATCTTCCAGCCAACTCAAGATCAAGAAGAGCTACGTTCCTGGAGGAATTCAATGAGTAGTTGGTTTGCCAACATCAGCGTCAACCTTAAGCTGGGCCTGGGTTTCGGCCTGGTTCTGGCCCTCACCGGCATCCTGGCACTGACCGGCTGGACCAGTCTGGGCAACCTGATCGACCGCAGTAACTGGATGAGCGACATCACCCAGCTCAACAGCGGCCTGACCAAACTGCGGGTCACCCGTCTGCAGTACATGCTGGCCAACGGCGACGAAACCGCCGCCCAGGGCGTGCAGAAGACCCTGGATGATTTCAGCGCCCAGCAGAAAAAACTCCTGGCCACGTTCCAGAGCCCGGAAAATATCAAGCTCCTGCAAGGTCTGGGCGCCACCATCAGCGCTTATCAGGACTCGCTGAACAAGATGCGCAATGCCTACCGCACCGGCGACGCTGCGCGCCTGGCGATGAACCAGAACGCCGAACGCGCCAATGACCTGATCAATGGCATCAACACCTGGGTCAAGCAACTGCCCCTGAGCGACGCGCGCTTCGAACAGTTCCAGGCCATCACCCAGGCCAAGGAAGCCTTCCAACTGGCGCGCTATGAAGTGCGCGGCTACGTCACCACCAACAACCCGGACACCGAACAGAAAGCCGTCACCCAGCTCAACGCGGCCATTGCCGAAATGGATCAGCTCAAGAGCCATTTCAGCAGCACCCAGCGTGATGCCCTGCAACAGCTGGAAACCGCACTGAGCGGCTACCGCAGTTCGTTGCAGGCCTTCAAGGTCGCCTTCACCGACGCCGTGCAGGCGCGCAAGGAAATGACCGAACAGGGCGCCGACATCGTCAGCCGCAGCGACGCCCTGTACCAGATCCAGCTGGAGCGCCGCGACATCGAAAGCGCCCAGGCCCGCAGCCTGCAATTGATCAGCACCCTGCTGGCCCTGCTGGTGGGCGTACTGGCTGCCGTGATCATCACCCGGCAGATCACCCGTCCGCTGCGGGAAACCCTGGCCGTGGTCGAGCGCATCGCTTCGGGCGATCTCACCGAAAACCTGCGGGTCACCCGTCGCGATGAACTGGGCGTGCTGCAACAAGGCATCGTGCGCATGGGCGTGACCCTGCGCGAACTGATCGGTGGCATCCGCGACGGCGTGACCCAGATCGCCAGCGCCGCCGAAGAACTGTCCGCCGTGACCGAAGAAACCAGCGCCGGGGTCAACAGCCAGAAGGTCGAGACCGACCAGGTGGCCACCGCCATGCACGAGATGACTGCCACCGTGCAGGAAGTCGCGCGCAATGCCGAAGAAGCTTCCCAGGCCGCAGCCGCCGCCGACGGCGAAGCCCGCGAAGGCGACAAAGTGGTGGCCCAGGCCATCGAGCAGATCGAGCGCCTGGCCAGCGAAGTGGTGCGTTCCACCGACGCCATGACCGTGCTGCAACAGGAAAGCGACAAGATCGGCAGCGTCATGGACGTGATCAAGGCCGTGGCCGAACAGACCAACCTGCTGGCGCTGAACGCCGCCATCGAAGCCGCCCGTGCCGGTGAAGCCGGTCGTGGTTTTGCCGTGGTCGCCGACGAAGTGCGGGCCCTGGCCCAGCGCACCCAGAAGTCCACCGAAGAGATCGAGGAACTGGTGGCTGGCCTGCAGAACGGCACCCAGCAAGTGGCCACGGTGATGAACAACAGCCGCAGCCTGACCGACAGCAGCGTCGAGCTGACCCGCAAGGCCGGTGCCTCGCTGGAAAGCATCACCCGCACCGTGTCCAACATCCAATCGATGAACCAGCAGATCGCCGCCGCGGCCGAGCAGCAGAGCGCCGTGGCCGAAGAGATCAGCCGCAGCATCATCAACGTGCGCGACGTGTCCGAACAGACCGCCGCCGCCAGCGATGAAACCGCCGCCTCCAGTGTTGAACTGGCGCGCCTGGGCGGCCAGTTGCAGATGATGGTCAGCCACTTCCGCGTCTGATTCGCGGCGCGCCCTTCGGTCCTGTAGCCGCTGCCGCAGGCTGCGACAAGGACCGAAGGGCCTTCCTAGGCCCTCAAGAGCGGCGTCCCCTTCGGGGCCGTTCGCAGCCTGCGGCAGCGGCTACAGAGGGTTGTTCGGCACCGTCGAGCAGCGCATCCACCACCGCCCGCGCCATCTCCACCGAATGAATCATCGACCAGATCAGCCCACGCTCGATGCCGCTGGCACTGGTGATTTCGTCGGCCGTCTCTTCCGCGCACTTGAGCAGCAATGAAACGTGCAGCAGCGCCTCTTCGGCATTGACCCCTTCGCATACCGCAAACAGCGGACGGCCCTCGCCATCCCGGCAACCAAAGCGGGTGCTGCCAGTGGCAGTGAAGTGCTCATGCAAAGGGGGCGAAAGCGCGGTGTTTTGCAGCGCCTGTAGCAAGGTCTTGTTGGGTTCTTCCAGCGCAGTGATCAACTCACGACTGGGTTGCAGAACGGGTGGATCGGGAACGATTTTCTTCACGGCAAAACTCCTGGAGAAGTTGAACCGCCACGCATCGCTACCAAACGATCAAGGTGGCGGCCATACGCAGGTTGGTAGACCGGGACTCCAGGAAACCCAGCGCACACGAGGTGCCCTGCGCACAGCCGCCATAACACGTCGACAGATTAAGGCCTGTCGAAAGTCAGCGGTGCTTGTGCCTGAAGTGATGCGGGCTACCAAACCCGATCGCTGAAATGCAGCGACGGCCGAAGACTAGCCCTGGACATTCGATAGGCACAAGCCATGCAAACAGTTGAAATGTAACGGGTGGATTCTCGCGGAAATGCCCTACAAATCAAAGCGAAAATCCGCCATCAGAGGCAAACTTTATCGCATCCCTGTAGCCGCTGCCGCAGGCTGCGACAAGGCCCGCAGGGCCTTCAGAGGCCCTCAAGGGCGGCGTCCCCTTCGGGGCCGTTCGCAGCCTGCGGCAGCGGCTAAAAGAAGCGGGGGCGCCGGCCATTTACAGCACTTGGGGTTTGCCCTTACCTTTCCCGGTCTGCGTCCTGCTGTCCGAAGGATCTGTCACCAGGAATATCTCGATGCCCAGCCTCGGTTTTACCTCGGTCCCACCCTTGCTCAAATATCTGCTCTATGCCGAGCAATTGGGTATTGCCACGGCGCCGGCGCTAGCGGCGGCGGGGCTTGAAGCCGCGCAGTTGAACGACACCAGCCTGCGCCTGCCGGTGGAGGTGCATGAGCGGTTGCTCGACTACTTCTGCCAGCACTCCGGCGATCCGCTGTTCGGGCTCAATTCGGCGCGCTTCGTCAAACCCAATTCCTGGAATGTGCTGGGCTACATCACCATGAACTGCGCGACCCTGGGCGAAGCCATGGGCCGCATCATGCCGTTCGAAAAACTGGTGGGGGACATGGGCACCAGCCGGGCCGAGGTGGCGGGCGATCAGGTGCGGTTGATCTGGAGCTGTCGTCATCGGCGCCCGGACATTCGCCGGCATCTGGTGGAAAACGTCCTGGCCTCCTGGCTGCTGTATGCGCGCTGGATCGCCGACTCGCAGCTCTCCCCCACTGCGGTGTGGTTCGAGCATTCGCGGCCGGAGTCGGCCGAGGTGGCGCAGTACGAGGCCCTGTTCGGCTGCCCGGTGCTGTTCGGGCAAGCCTGCTCGGCCCTGGTGGCACCGCTGCACTACCTGCAGTTGCCCTTGCGCCAGGCCGATGCGCGGCTGCTCAAGACCCTGGAGGATCACGCCCAGGCGATGATGGCCTCGTTGGCCGATGCGCCCCTGGCGTTGCAGGTGCAGAACGTGTTGCGCCAGTTGCTCAAGGACGGTCTGCCGCGCAAGGAGCAGGTGGCGGAGCAGTTGCAGATGTCCGAACGCACGCTGCAGCGCCAGCTGCAACAGGCCGGCACGTCCTACCAACAGATTCTCGATGACTTGCGCCAGGAGCTGGCCGAGCACTATCTGTGCCACAGCGAGCTGTCGATCCAGGGGATCGCCGATTGCCTGGGCTTTACCGAATCCCGTTCATTTCACCGCAGCTTCAAGAGCCGCACCGGGTTGACCCCGGGACAGTTTCGTCAGACCGCGCTAAGCGCCGGCAAGGCCTGAGCCCGCTCAGACGCTGATGGCGTTGGTGAACACCAGCCGATTGCCGAACGGATCGCTGATGGCCATGTCCTGGCTGCCCCAGGGCATGGCCTGGATCTGCGGATGGGAAAAACGGTACTGCTTGGCCAGCAATTGCTGCTGGAAGGCTTCCAGTTCATCAGTCTCGATCCGCAGCGCCGCGCCCGGGGTGCAATCGCCGTGATGCTCGGACAGGTGCAGCACGCAATCGCCCCGGGATACCTGCATGTACAGCGGGAAGTTGTCCTCGAAGCGGTGCTGCCAATCGAGGTTGAACCCCAGGAAGTCCAGGTAAAACTCCCGGGCCTTGGCTTCATCGAAGATCCGCAGGATAGGGGTGGTTTTGCCAAAGCTCATTGCATGACTCCCTGACTGAAATAGGCCGACTCTACAGGCGGCGATTCCCAGCACTTCGGCGCCGCGCAAGGATTCTTTAATGGCACAGCGCCATCGCTGTGACGAAGATCATAGAATCAGACTGCGAATGTGAAGCCCCGGCGCAAATCCCCCTCCCTCGCTAAGAAACGTCCCGAGCGCTGACCGTTGGCCTGGCCCTCGGCGTAGCTGCGCACGCCATTGACCCAGACCCCGTCGATCCCTTGCGCGGCTTGCTGCGGGTGCTTGAAATCGGCCACGTCGCGCACCCGCGCCGGGTCGAACAGCACCAGGTCGGCCCAATGCCCCTCGCGGATTTCGCCGCGCTGGTGCAGGCCGAATCGCGCCGCCGAAAGCCCGGTCATCTTGTGCACCGCGGTGTGCAGCGGGAACAGGCCCAGGTCGCGGCTGAAGTGGCCCAGTACCCGAGGGAAGGCCCCCCACAACCGTGGATGAGGGAAGGGATCTTCCGGCAGGCCATCGGAGCCGATCATCGACAGCGGATGGGCGAGGATGCGCCGCACGTCGCTTTCATCCATGCCGTAGTACACCGCCCCCGCCGGTTGCAGGCGCTCGGCGGCGACCAGCAGGCTGACGCCCCACTCGTCGGCAATCTCGTTCAGATCACGACCGCCCTGTTCGGGGTGCGGCGTGGACCAGGTGATGGTGATGCGGTACGCATCGGTGACCTGCTTGAGATCCAGGGTCGAAGAGCTGGCGGCGTAGGGATAACAATCGCAGCCCACCGGATGATCCTGGGCCGCCTGTTCCAGGGCCGCCAGCAGTTGCGGGCTGCGTCCCCAGTTGCCGGCCCCGGCGCATTTGAGGTGGGAGACGATCACCGGTGCCCGGGCCGCGCGACCGATCAGGAAGGCTTCGTCCATGGCCTCCAGCACCGGCTCGAACTCGCTGCGCAGGTGGGTGGTGTACACCGCCCCGAACGCCGTCAGTTCCTGGGCCAGTTGCAGCACTTCATCGGTCTCGGCGCAAAACGCGCTGGCATAGGCCAGCCCGCTGGACAGGCCGAGGGCGCCGTCCTCCAGGCTTTCGCGCAGTTGCTCGCGCATGGCCGCGATTTCGCCTGCGCTGGCGGTGCGATGCAGGTCCGAAAGGTGGTTGCTGCGCAGCGCCGTGTGCCCCACCAGGGCCGCGACGTTCACCGCCGGGCGCGCCTCATCCACCGCCGCGCGATAGTCGCGAAAGTGCGGATAGACAAACATCGAGCGCTCGCCCAGCAGGTTCATCGGGTCCGGCGGATCGCCCTTGAGGCTCACCGGCGCAGCGCTGATCCCGCAGTTGCCGACGATCACCGTGGTCACGCCCTGGCTGAGCTTGGGCAGCATCTGCGGCTGGCGGATCACCACGGTGTCGTCGTGGGTGTGCACATCGATGAAGCCCGGAGCCAGAACCCGGCCGCCGGCATCAATCTCGTGCTCGGCGGTGGCCGCGGACAGGTCGCCGATGCGCTGGATGCGACCGTCGCCGATCGCCAGGTCGGCGGGATAGCCCGGGCGGTCGCTGCCGTCGATGATCAGGGCGTTGCGGATCAGCGTGTCGTAGCGCATGTCAGTCTCCCAGGGGCAGGCAGTCGTCGCCGCCCCGGTAATGGTCCAGGGCCAGCTTGATTCGCCGCAGGCGTTCCTGGCTGTCATCGGGCAGGGCCAGGGCCAGCTCGGTGGCCAGCACATCAATGGCCAGCAGCATGCCGTAGCGGGCCGCGGTGGGTTTGTAGATGAACGAGGTTTCGGCGCTGTGCAGAGGCAGCACCACGTCCGCCAGTTGCGCCAGGGGTGACTCGGGCAGGGTGATGGCGAGGATGCCGGCACCGTAGTTGCGGGCCAGGGCCACCGCGTCCAGCAATTCGGGGGTGATGCCGGTCAGGGAACAGGCGATCACAGCGTGTTGCGGCCCCAGGGCGGCGGCGGTCACCCGCATCATCACCGGGTCGTGGCAGGCGGCGATGGGGTAGCCCAGGCGCACCAGGCGCACCTGCAGTTCATCGCTGCACAGCGTCGAGCAGCCGCCCATGCCGAAGGCGTGGATCATCCGTGCGCGCCCCAGCAAGCGCAACGCATCGGCAAACTGCGTTTCCTCGAAACCGGCCAGGTGCTGATGCAGCGCAGACTCGATATCGCCCAGGATCTGCCGGTAGAAACCGGACTGTTCGGGCGCCCCGGCCGGGTCGAGAAAGCGGCTACCGACACCGCTGGCCTGGGCCAGTTGCAAGCGCAGTTGGCGCAAATCGCGGCAACCGACGCTGCGGGCAAAGCGCGACAGGGTGGCGGCGCTGACTTCGGCGCGCTGGGCAAGTTCGTCGAGGCTGGCGGAGGCGGCAAAGCCCACGTCGTCGAGCAGCAAGCGGGCGATCCGCCCTTCCCCGGCGCTGAAGTCATCCAGGCGCGAACGGATCTGATAAAGAATGTCCATCTACAACAGCTCCGCGAGTCCCAGGGTCAGGCCGAAGGCGATCAGCGAAATCAGCGTCTCCAGCACGGTCCAGGTCTTGAAGGTTTGAATGACGGTCATATTGAAGTATTCCTTCACCAGCCAGAAGCCACCGTCGTTGACGTGGGACAGAATCACCGAACCGGCCCCGGTGGCAATCACCAGCAGTTCCGGGTGGGGATACCCCAGGCCGACGGCCACCGGTGCCACCACCCCGGAAGCGGTGGTCAGGGCCACGGTGGCGGAACCGGTGGCGACCCGCATCAACACCGCAAACAGCCAGCCCATCCACAGCGGCGACAGCTGGAATTCATGGGCCAGGCCGACGATCTGCTCGGTGACCCCGGAGTCGATCAGAATCCGGTTCAGGCCACCACCGGCCCCCACCAGCAAGGTGATGCTGGCCGTGGGCGCCAGGCACTCGTTGGTGAACTTGAGGATCGATTCACGGTTGATGCCCTGGGCCAGCCCCAGGGTCCAGAAACTCACCAGGGTGGCCACCAACAGAGCGATCACCGAGTTGCCGATAAACAGCAGGAACTGATTGAGCCCGGTGCCGGGCTCGGCCAGCAGGTTGGCCCAGCCGCCGATCAGCATCAGCACCACCGGCAGCAGGATGGTGAACATGGTCAGGCCAAAGCTGGGCAGGCGCGCCCGGGGTTCGCGAGCAATGAACTGACGCTCCAGGGGGTTCTCGGCCGGCAGATGAATGTGCGGCACGATAAACCGGGCATACACCGGACCGGCGATGATCGCCGTGGGCACGCCGATCAGGATCGCGTACAGCAGGGTCTGCCCCACCGACGCCTGATAGGCCTGCACCGCCAGCATCGCCCCCGGGTGCGGCGGCACCAGAGCGTGGACCACCGACAGCCCGGCGACCATGGGCAGGCCCACCATCAGCAGCGACACCCCCACCCGCCGCGCCACGGTGAAAGCAATGGGGATGAGCAGTACAAAACCCACTTCGAAAAACAGCGGCAGCCCCACCAGAAAGGCGATACAGACCATGGCCCAATGGGCGTTGCGCTCGCCGAAGCGGTCGATCAAGGTCCGCGCCACTTGTTCGGCGCCGCCGGATTCGGCCATCAGCTTGCCGAGCATGGTGCCCAGGGCCACCACCAGGGCGATATGGCCCAGGGTCTTGCCGACCCCGGCTTCATAGGCACCCACCACGCCGGACGGCGGCATGCCGGCCATCAGCGCCAGGCCGACGGACACCAGGGTGATGACGATAAAGGGATTGAGTCGGTAGCGGGCGATCAACACGATCAACGCAATGATGGCGACTGCGGCGTAGCCCAGCAGCCAATAACCCGTTGCGGGAGCCATGGTGTTCTCCTTGAAAACAGCGTCACTTTTGAATGGTTGTGAAACTCTTTAATCACTTAAGGAGTTTTGTTTCAAACCAAGTGAAACTAATTTTCGTAAAGAGGCAGGCCTTGTCGCGAACAGCTATGCAAAAGCGCGAGCGATGAAAATCGGTAGTGGCTATTTTCATCCCCGCGCATTGAAAAACGGGCGAGCGCTGCCACTCGCCCCCGAGCCTCAGTCGTGTTGCACCCGGGCTCGTTTCAGCAGCTTCTTGCAACGCTCCGACAGGTGCAGCACCCGCAGTTGCTTGCCGGCCTTGGCATAGCGCTCGCGCAAGGTTTTCAGGGCGGCGATGGCCGAGTAGTCGACAAAGCTCAGGTGGCGACAGTCGACGGTGACATGCTGTGGATCACCCGCCGGGTCGAACTGATTGAGAAACAGCGTGGTGGAAGCAAAGAACAAAGTGCCGTGCAACTGATAGCGCTTGCTGCCGTCGGCCTCCAGGTGAGCGTCGGCGTACAGCTCCCGGGCCTGCTGCCAGGCGAAGTTCAGCGCCGCGATCACAATGCCGCAGAACACCGCTATGGCCAGGTCGGTGAACACCGTGATCACGCTCACGGCGAGGATCACCAGCACATCGTTCATCGGCACCTTGTTGATCACCCGCAACGAGGCCCAGGCAAAGGTCTGCTGCGACACCACGAACATCACCCCTACCAGGGCCGCTAGGGGAATGCGCTCGATCAGCGGCGACAGGAACAGCACGAACAGCAGGATCAGCCCCCCGGCCACCACCCCGGACAAGCGCCCGCGGCCACCGGAGCTGAGGTTGATCACGGTCTGGCCGATCATCGCGCAGCCGCCCATGCCGCCGAACAGGCCCGAAACCACATTGGCCGCGCCCAGGGCCACGCATTCGCGGTCCGGGTAGCCACGGCTCTCGGTGATTTCGTCGGTGAGGTTCAGGGTCAGCAGGGTTTCCAGCAGGCCAACCATGGCCATCAGCAACGCGTAGGGCGCGATGATGCCCAGGGTATCCAGGTTCCACGGCACCTGGGGCAGCGCCAGGCTCGGCAGACCGCCGGCGATGTGGGCCATGTCCCCCAGGGTGCGGGTCGGCAGGCCCAGCAGGTACACCAATGCGCCGACGCCGAGGATCGCCACCAGGGCCGGTGGCACAGCCCGAGTCAGGCGTGGCAGCAGGTAGACAATGGCCATGGTCAGCGCCACCAGCCCGGCCATCAGGTACAGCGCCTGGCCGCTGAGCCAGTGTTCACCGCTCTTGAAATGCTCCAGCTGGGCCAGGGCAATGACGATTGCCAGGCCGTTGACGAACCCCAGCATCACCGGGTGCGGCACCATGCGCACCAACTTGCCCAGGCGCAGCAGGCCAAAGGCGACCATGACCAGCCCGCCCAGCAACACCGTGGCCAGCAGGTACTGCACCCCGTGCTGCACCACCAGGGCGACGATCACCACCGCCATGGAACCGGCAGCGCCGGAAACCATGCCCGGCCGACCACCGAACAGCGCGGTCAGGGTGCAGATGAAGAAGGCGCCGTACAGGCCCATCAACGGGTTGAGGTGAGCCACCAGGGCGAAGGCGATGCATTCGGGGAGCAAGGCGAAGGAGGTAGTGAGTCCGGCCAGGACATCGGCGCGCAGACGTTTTGCTTTCATGGTTGACCTGATCGACGGACCGGCGGACGCGGTCCTGGGGGAGAGCGGAAAAAGGCGCGCAATGGTACGGAATTGAAGCGCCGCCGAACAGCCGCTCGTCGGCGCGTGAACAACAAAGGTAGGAGCTGGCTTGCCAGCGAAGCGGCGCTCGATCGGGCGCCAGGCTGACGGGCCCGTTCGCCGGAAAGCCGGCTCCTACAGCGATTCAGCGGTTATTTGACGACCTTGCCGACGCCACGACCACGCGGGTCGGAAGCGGTTTCAAGCGCGGTGCCGTTGACCCGGATCGCCTGGATGTCGCCCATCTCCCAGCCCTGGTCTTCCAGGGTGTAGCCCATGGTTTTCAGCTCATCGGCGACCTTGCCGGTGAGCGGCGCATAGGCGTCGTAGTAGATCGTGTCCTTGGGCAACAGCTGGTGATGCACGCGCTGCGCGGCCACGGCCTTTTCCAGGGGCAGGTTGTAGTCATAGAGGTTGTTCAGCACCTGGAAGATCGAGGTGAAGATCCGCGAACCACCGGGGGTACCCAGCACCAGGGTGACCTTGCCGTCGCGAGTCACCAGGCTCGGGCTCATGGACGACAGCATGCGCTTGCCCGGGGCGATGGCGTTGGCATCGCCACCCACCACGCCGAAGGCGTTGGCTACGCCTGGCTTGGCGCTGAAGTCGTCCATTTCGTCATTGAGCAAGAAGCCTGCGCCCTTGACCACCACGCCACTGCCGTAATCCCAGTTCAGGGTGTAGGTGTTGCTCACCGCGTTGCCCTGGGCATCGACGATGGAGAAGTGGGTGGTCTGGTGCGGCTCAAGCCCGGGACGCACTTTCTCGGTGGCCGAGATAGCGTTGGGGTTGACCTCGGCGGCGCGTTTTTTCAGATAGGCCGGGTCGGTCAGTTGCTTGACCGGCACGTCGGAGAACGCCGGGTCGCCCAGGTAGTCGGCACGGTCGGCGAACACGCGCTTTTCGATTTCCGCCAGCAAGTGGATGTACTTGGCCGAGTTCAGCTCGACGCCCTTGAAGTCCGCGGCACGCTCTTCCTTGATGCTGATCAACTGCGCCAGGGCCACCCCGCCGGAGCTGGGTGGCGGTGCGGTGTACAGGGTGTTGCCACGGAAGCTGACCTGCAGCGGCTGGCGCCACTGGACCTTGTAGTCCTGCAGGTCCTGCTTGGTGATCAGGCCCTTGTCGGCCTGCATCTGCGCCACCAGCAAATCGGCGGTCTTGCCGCTGTAGAACTCCTTGGCGCCCTGGTCGGCGATGCGCTCCAGGGTCGCGGCCAGCTCCGGCTGACGGAAGGTTTCACCGGGTTTCATGCTGCCGAAGTAGTCGCCGAAGTTGGTGCTGCCGTTGAACAGCTTCAACGCATCCTCGCGGTACTGGTACTGCTTGTCCGCCACCTTGAAACCGTTTTTCGCGTAGCCCACGGCCGGCGTGATCAACTCGCTCCACGGCAACTTGCCGAATTTCTGGTGGGCTTCCCACAGGCCCATCACGGTGCCCGGCACCCCGGCGGCGCGGGCGCCCACCAGGCTCAGGTTCTCGATCACCTCGCCCTTTTCGTTCAGGTACATGTCCCGGGTCGCGGCCTTGGGCGCGGTTTCCCGGTAGTCGAGGAAGTAGGGTTTGCCATCGACGAACATCGTCATGAAACCGCCGCCGCCGATGTTGCCGGCTTCGGGGTAGGTCACTGCCAGGGCGAAGGCCGTGGCCACCGCGGCGTCCACCGCGTTACCGCCTTTCTTCAGGATCTGCGCCGCGACATCGGCGCCGTACTGGTTGGGCGCTGCCACCGCGCCGCCTTCCAGGGTCACGGCGAAGGCCGAACTGCTGGCGGCGATGGCGGCCGTCAGGGCCAGGGTCTTGAACAACAGGATGCGCATAAGGTCCTTCCTTTTCTTGTTTTTGAACGGCAAGAACATAGGCCTGCTATTGCATTTCGAGCAATCGCCAATCGAAGTACGCTCGTACCAACTGGGCTCAGCCCTGGAACTCGGGGCTGGCGTAGTCCGCGAGCTTGCCCTGGATGAAATCCAGGAAGCACTGGATGCGCAGGGCCAGTTGCGAGTTGCGGTAGTACACCGCGTTGATCGGCTGGCGGTAGCCGCTGTTGAACGAGGCCAGCACCGGTTGCAGGCGCCCGGCGCGGATGTCGTCGATGGTCATGAAATGCGACAGGCAGGCAATCCCCTGCCCCTCCAGCGCCAGGTGGCGCAAGGTCTCGCCACTGGAGGCACTGATGCCCGGCTGGATCTGCCAGCGATCACCGTGCACATGGCGCAACGGCCAGTGGTTGAGGGTTTCGGTCTGGGTGAAGCCGAGCAAGGTGTGTTCGGCCAGTTCGGCCACGCTTTGCGGCGTGCCGTGGCGGACCAGGTAATCGGGGCTGGCGAGGATATGCAGCGGGCTACAGCCCAGGGAGCGGGCATGCAGGGTCGAGTCCGCCAGCACGCCGATGCGGATGGCGATGTCGGTGCTCTGCTCCAGCAGGTCGATGATCAGGTCGTTGCTGTTGAGTTCCAGCTGGATATCCGGGTACAGGCGACGGAACTCGGCCACATGGGGAACGATGGCGTGCAGCATGAAAGGCGATGCGGCGTTGATCCGCAAACGCCCGGACGGATTGCGCTGGCGCGAGGACAGGCGCTCTTCGAGCTCGTCCATCTGGTCGAGAATGCGCTTGGCCTGCTCGAAGAAGTAGCGACCTTCTTCGGTCAGGTCCATGCGTCGAGTGGTGCGGTTGATCAGCGTGGTGTCGAGCTTGGCCTCCAGCCGCGACAAGGTGCGACTGACCGCCGAAGGGGTCTGGGCCAATTGCTCGGCAGCGGCGGAAATCGAACCGCACTCGATGACGCAAACCAAGACTTGCAACTCGTCGGATCGGGCTTTCACAGGAGTCCTTTATCGGCGCGGGTGGGCCCTGGATAAACCGCAGGCCCGCTTCAAGGCGCTCAATAGTAGCCGGATTCAGCCCTGGAGATTGAACACCGCCTTGAGGTGCTCCGCGTAGCGCTGCACGTCGGCTTCGATGTTCGGGCGCTTCATCACGTCGACACAGAGGAAGGTCGGCAAGCCGCGCATGCCGAGGAACTGGTTGGCCTTGTGGAACGGGAAGTACACCGCGTCCACGCCCTTGGCTTCGAAGAAGTCGGTCGGGTCGTCAAAGGCCTGCTGCGGCGCGTTCCAGGTCAGCGACAGCATGTACTGCTTGCCCTGGATCAGGCCGCCGCTGCCGTATTTCTGCGAGGCGTCGGAACGGGTCCGGCCATCGCTGGCGTAGAGGCTGCCGTGGCCTTCGGTGAAGACTTCGTCGATGTACTTCTTGACGATCCACGGCGCGCCCATCCACCAGCCGGGCATCTGGTAGATGATCACGTCGGCCCAGAGAAACTTCGCCACTTCTTCCTGAATGTCGTAGCCCTCGTCGATATGGGTGACCTTGACCTCCAGGCCGCCGCGATCCAGCACCGCCAGGGCGGTGTCGTGCAGGGTGGCGTTGTAACGGCCATCGGAGTGGGCAAATTGTTTGGCGCCATTGAGCAGCAGTACTTTTTTCATGATCCGGCCTCATCGGGGACAGCCCATCGCGCATCGGCAGCGACGGGTTGTGAAGGTTGCAAACGATGGCGGCAGGTTAATCAGGCAGGACGCGGAGAATAAGCCCGGGTTGCTCAAAATACATTTGACTAAAACGCACGAATCGATAGCCGATCTTTGCCCTAGGATCTTCAGCACCTTCCCCGTCAATGAGTGCTTTGCGCATGTCCACGCCCCAGGCCTTTATCCTTCACGCCAAGACCCGTCCCGAGCGCGCCGACGCCTTCCAGGCGTTCTTCCTGAGCCATGTCGCCGCCAGCCGCGCTGAAGCCGGCTGCATCGAGTACCACATGCTGCGGGACCGGGAAGACCCGAGCCTGTTCATCTTCTATGAGGTCTGGGCCTCCCAGGAGGCGCTGGATAGCCACTCTGGCCTGCCGCACATGCAGCAGTTTCTCGACGCGCGCATGGACTACCTGGAGCGCGACTTCGAGATCCGCGCCATCGACATGCTCAGCCCGGCCGCGGCTGGCCGCTGAGCCGAAGGTCTAGCCGCTGATCAACAGATGCCCGCCCAGCAGCCCCAGGCCGATGAAGAACACCCGCTTGAACAGCAAGGCGCTGATGCGCTGGCGCAACCATTGCCCCAGCCACATGCCCAACAGCGCCGGGGCCAGGGTCAGCAAGGAAGCCCCCAGCTCGGCGCTGCCCAGGGCGCCGCGCCACAGCAGGCCGGCGGCCAGGGCCAGGGTCGACACCGTGAACGACAGGCCCAGAGCCTGCACCAACTGATCCTTGTTCAAGCCCAGGGCCTGCAGATAGGGCACCGCCGGGATCACGAACACCCCGGTGGCCGAAGTGATGACCCCGGTGATCAGCCCGCATAGCGGCGCCAGCCAGCGCTCCTGGGCCGGCGACACGCGCAGGGTCGGCAACAGCAGGCCGCTCAGGGCATACAGCAGCAACGCCGCGCCCAACCCCCGCACCACCCAATGCCCGCCCTCGATGCCCAGCCACAATGACCCGGCGGCCGTGCCGACGAAGATCGCCAGCAACATCGGCCACAGGCGCTTGAGCAAGCCCGGCAGGTGCCCGCCAAAGGCCAGTTGCCAGAGATTGGTCAGGGTCGCCGGAATGATCAGCAAGGCTGCAGCCTGCGCCGGAGCCATAGCCAGTCCCAACAACCCCATGGCGATGGTGGGCAGGCCGAGACCGATCACCCCCTTGACCATACCGGCCAGTACGAAGGTGCCGATGACCAGCAGAGAAAGGGCCATGCCAAGATTCTGGTAAAACGCGAGAGAGCTGTTCATGGGCCTATCCTGCGCCCTGCACGCCGCGCTGAAAATCTGCCATATACTGAGCCAGCCTCTTGCCAGGCAATAGGCACATACCAAAACCTATTGCCCGTACCTCCGTAGGAGCTGGCTTGCCAGCGAAGGCGCACTCAAGCCCGATGCAAAATCCGAAGGCCTCTTCGCCGGCAAGCCGGCTCCTACAAAAACATCTGCACGGCCTCCGTAAGAGATCCCGTTCCCCGAGGAATGCCCCATGCACTTCGACCTGATCGACCTGCGGCTGTACCTGAACATTCTCGACGCCGGCAACATCACCGCCGGGGCCGCTCGCAGCCATCTGTCCCTGGCCGCCGCCAGCGCTCGAATCCGCGCCATGGAAGCCTCCCTGGGCATCGAGTTCCTCGAACGCGGGCGCCGCGGCATTCGCCCGACGCCCGCCGGCAAGGCCCTGGCCCAACATGCCCGGACGCTGTTGCTGTACGCCGAACACCTGCAACAGGACCTCGCCGAATACGCCAAGGGAATCAAGGGCCAGGTGCGCTTGCTGTGCAACACCACCGCCCTCAGCGAGTACCTGCCGGAGCTGCTGGCGGACTACCTGCACAACCAGCCCCAGGTGGATATCGACCTGCAGGAACTGCCCAGCCAACGCATCACCCACGCCCTGCGCCAGGGTGCGGCAGACCTGGGTATCGTCTCCGACGCGGTGGACATTCAGGGACTGATGAGCCGGCCTTTCCGTGATGATCCGCTGGTCCTGGTGATGCCCCAGGATCACCCGCTGAACCTGCAGCCCAACCCCAGCTTCAACGACACCCTGGCCCACGACTACGTTGGCCTTGCCAGCCATAGCGCCCTGGCGGTGTATCTGGAGGAACAGGCCCTGCACCTGGGACGACGCATGCAATTGCGCATCCGCGCCGAAGGCTTCGACGCCCTGCTGCGCATGGTGGCCCGTGGGGCCGGGCTGGCGCTGGTGCCCCTGGCGGCCCTGGAGCGCAACCGTCACCTGCCGTTGCAGTCGCGCCCGCTGGGCGAAGCCTGGGCCCGGCGCCGGTTGCTGTTATGCGCCCGTGACTTCGCAACGCTGCCGCTGTATGCCCAAGGTTTGTGCGCGGCACTGCTGCCGCCTTGACTCTCCCCTTAGGGGCAGACTTTAGCCTTGGGGTTTATCCCTCAAGGACCACGGTAATGAGCAAACGCATCCTGGTGATTCTCGGCCACCCCTCGCGCAACAGCCTGTGCGCGGCATTGAGCGAGCGCTATGTGAAGGCGGCGCAGGAAGCCGGGCATGACGTGCGCCAGCTCAGGCTCGGCGAGCTGCGCTTCGATCCGGTGCTGCGCGAAGGCTACCGGCAGATCCAGCCTCTGGAGGAAGACCTGCAACGGGCCCAGGCCGACATCCTCTGGGCCGAGCACCTGACCTGGGTCTTCCCCATCTGGTGGGGCGGGATTCCAGCCCTGATGAAGGGCTTTCTCGACCGTGTGCTGCTGCCCGGCTTCGCCTTCAAGTACCGCCCCGGCAAGGCCTTTCCCGAGCAACTGCTCAAGGGCCGCACCGCCCACCTGATGGTGACCATGGACACCCCACCCTGGTATTTCCGCTGGTTCTATCGCATGCCCGGCTTGCAGCAGATGCGCCGCACCACCCTGGCCTTCTGCGGCATCAAGCCGTTGCGCACCCTGACCTTTGGCCCGGTGCTGGACGCCAGCGAAGAACGCAAGGCGGATTGGCTGATGCAGGCGCAATACCTTGCCAGGCAGTGAATCCACCGGATAATGCGCAAGGCTGTCCACCGCCCGAAATCGGTACTGAACAAGGAGTTTTCATGTACATCGGCCAAGCCGCGCAACTGTCCGGGACCACGGTCAAGAGCATCCGTCACTACGAAGCCATCGGCCTGTTGCCCGAAGCTCCGCGTCAGGGTCGCTACCGTCTCTATGACGCCCAGAGCGTCGAGCAACTGATGTTCATCAAGTGCGCGCAGCAGTTGGGTTTCAAACTCAAGGAATTGCAGCAGGTGTTCGCCACGCACCAGGGCCAGGCCTTTCCCTGGGACCGCGCACAGGCCGCCCTGGCGCAAAAGAGGCGCGAGCTGCAACAACAGATCGATGACTTGCAGCAGTTGCAGGGCCGGCTCGAAGTCTTCGAGACCAGCCTGCAACAGGCTCGCGAAGAGTGCCCCTTGGGCAGCCTCTAGCGGGTCGTTGAGAAAGGAGCAGAAAGGTGCATTCCGATAGAAAATTCAATTAATTAGTGACGCCAATCAGGCTCAGCGGCTCGCACGAACAAGTCCGCTGGCACCGTCCAGACCTCCGGACTCGCTCCACCAGCTCCGCCCTTAGACTTTCGGAGGCAACTTGGGGCACCAAACCAAACTGCGATGTGTTCCTCGGGGACATTTGGGTCCCCCTCAATGCCGACCACGACCGCAAGAAGGCCGTCTAGCTCGACTAAGTCACCACGTTGCCAATTTGTCATGCGCAGCACCTTTGAAGGTTTTGGATTTTCAAGTCGGCTCGTTCGTCGCAAGCGCGACACTCACCACAACTCATGTCGGGGATGGCTGCCACCACCCAGCGATTGCGCCCAGGCGGATCGCATTGTAAGCCGCTAAGGCCCAGGTGACCCAGCCTCGCAAGGTGGCGAGGCCTCACCACCCTCCTTAGTCGCTCGCTAAGCACGCTATACACAACCTGCACCAGCGATGCCCGGAGAATCCGCTCAGACGGATTCGACGGCCGCCCAGCGTCCGCATGGCGGGTGTCCAGCAGATCGCTCAGCTCGCGGAGAATCGTATCGACCAGGATGCGAAGCCCATGAATGGGGTGATCGGCCGGTACACCGGCCTCCACGTATACGAGAACACGCCAAGCTGCTGGACATCCGGGAGGCGTGGCCTCAGACCTCGGACAGTCCGGCGACCGTCCTGGGCTTACGGAAGCACAGGTAGTAGACCAGGGTCAGCAACAGCAGGAAGGGCACCCCGAACACCAGGGTCATCTTGAACGCCTCGGTGAAGAAGGTGGTGATCATCACCGCCCCCATCAGCACCAGTCCCAG
The DNA here is from genome assembly GCF_003363755.1 of Pseudomonas protegens. Taxonomy (GTDB): domain Bacteria; phylum Pseudomonadota; class Gammaproteobacteria; order Pseudomonadales; family Pseudomonadaceae; genus Aquipseudomonas; species Aquipseudomonas danubii. The sequence continues at coordinate 4,407,639 of NZ_CP031396.1, read as the reverse complement.
CAGGGTGCTGTAGGGAAACAGGCGCATGCGGAATGACAGTTGCTGTTCACCGTGGCGCTGGTGATAACGACGGAAGCAGTAGTGGGTGAGGAAGATCATGAACCAGGTGAAGATCGCGCCGAACATCGAGATCGCCATCATCAGGACGAATGAGCTCTCCGGGTACAGCACGTTGATCAAGGTGGCCAGGGCAATACCGGAGCTGGACAGCAACAAGGCATTCAGCGGAATCCCGGTCTTGCTCAGGGCGCCCATGGACTTGGGCGCAAAGCCGGCGCGGGACAGGCTGAACATCATCCGCGTGGTGATGTAGAGCTGGCTGTTCATCGCCGACAAGGCCGCGATCAGGATCACGAAGTTCATCACCCCGGTGGCCCCGGGAATGCCGATGGTCTGCATCACCGTGACGAACGGGCTCTGGGCCTTGCCCGCCTGGACCCAGGGCACGATGGCCAGCATCAGCGCCAGGGTCAGCAGGTAGAACACCACCAGGCGCACGATGGTGGCGCGAAACGCCTGCTTCACCGCACGTTGCGGGTCCTTGGCCTCACCCGCCGCCACCGCGATCATTTCCACGCTCAGGTAACTGAAGATCGACACGATCACCGCGATCCACATGCCCTGGAAACCATTGGGAAAGAAGCCGCCGTGGGCGCTGTAGTTGTGCACGCCGTAATCGGGGTTGCCGGAGCCGAACACCACATACACCGCAAGGATGATGAAACCGACGATGGCGGCGATCTTGATGGTGGAGAACCAGTATTCGAAGTTGCCGAAGGTCTTCACGCTGATGGCGTTAAGCAGAATCAGCACGCTGGAGAAGGAAACAATCCACACCCACTCCGGAACGTTGGCGAACCAGTACTTCATGTACATGGCGATGGCCGTGACCTCGGCGCCCACCGCCAGCACGATGGCCGCCCAGTAGGCATAACGCACCAGGAACCCGGCCAGCGGGCCGATGTAGAACTCGGCGTAGGCGCCGAAGGAGCCAGAAGTGGAATGGGCCACGGTCATTTCCGCCAGGCAACCCATCAGCAGCAGAGTGATCAACGCGCCGATGGCGTAGCTCAGCAGCACGCTGGGGCCGGCATAGCCGATGGCATAGGCACTGCCCATGAACAGGCCGGTGCCGATGGCCCCGCCGATGGCGATCATGCTCATCTGGCCGGCGGTCAACTGCCGCCTGAGGCCGTGCTCGCGATTGGAAATCGCTTCGAAACCCTTGTTGGAGGTGGTCACTTTGAGTGCCTCTTTATTGTTGTGTGCACGTATGAATCGTTGTGACGGCCCGTCCTTGTGCCGCTGCCCTGGTTGCCGCATGCAGCAGCAACCAGGGGATAAAGCGCGTCTCAGGTCACGCTGTGACGCACCTGGAACTGCGCCTGGGCCCAGGTTTTCTGATCAAGGATTTCACCGAGAATCTGCACCGCGTCCCAGACTTCGCTGAAACGGGTGTACAGCGGGGTGAAGCCGAAACGCATGATGCGCGGCTCGCGATAATCACCAATCACGCCCCGGGCGATCAGGGCCTGGATCACCGCATAACCTTCAGGGTGTTCGAAGCTCACGTGGCTGCCACGCTTGACGTGATCGCGTGGGGTCACCAGCTTCAGGTCGTGGCCGGCGCAACGCTGTTCCACCAGTTCGATGAACAGGTCGGTCAGGGCCAGGGACTTGCGCCGCAGGCTCTGCATGTCGGTCTGTTCGAAGACCTCAAGGCCGCACTCGACCATGGCCAGCGAAGTGATCGGCTGGGTGCCGCACAGGTAGCGGGCGATACCGCTGGCGGGCTCGTACTGGGTGGCCATGTCGAACTGCCGGGCATGGCCGAACCAGCCGGACAGCGGCTGGGTCACCAGATTGCACAGGGCAGGAGCAACCCAGGCGAAGGCTTGCGAACCCGGGCCGCCGTTGAGGTATTTGTAGGTGCAGCCGATGGCGTAGTCGGCGCCGCTGCGATTCAGCTCCACCGGCACTGCGCCGGCCGAATGGGCCAGGTCCCAGAGGCTCAGGGCGCCGGCTTCGTGGATCAGTCCGGTGACGGCCTGCATGTCGTGCATGTAGCCGGTCTTGTAGTTGACGTGGGTGAGCATCACCACCGCCACGTCCTGGTCGATGGCGGCTGGCAGTTGTTCCGGGCTGTCTACCAGGCGCAGGGAATAGCCCTGCTCAAGCATCCGGGTCAGGCCCTCGGCGATGTACAGGTCGGTGGGAAAGTTGCTGCTCTCGGAAACGATCACCCGCCGCTCGGGGGCACGCTCGGCCTGCACCTGCAGGGCGGCGCTGAGGACTTTGAACAGGTTGATGGACGTGGTGTCGGTGATCACCACTTCGCCGCTGCCGGCGCCGATCAGCGGGGCCAGGCGGTCCCCCAGGCGCTGGGACAGGTCACGCCAGCCGGCGCTGTTCCAACTGCGGATCAGGCCGTCGCCCCACTCCTGCTCGATCACTTGCCGGGCCCGTTCCAGGGCGGCCACAGGGCGAGCACCCAGGGAGTTGCCATCGAGGTAGATCACCCCCTCGGGCAAGGCGAACTGTTGGCGCAGCGGCGCCAGTGGGTCCTGTTCATCGAGACGCAGGCAGTGGTTTTTATCGATCATTGGAAGTCCTGTCTTGGTCAAGGTCATGCCCGCCTGGAACAGGCCGGGCACGGGGTCTGGACGACCCGCAAACTCAGGAAATAATGGACGAAGCCAGCTAGAATTTTCGTGCAAAGTGCAGCGCGTTATCGTACTAATCTCGAATAAAATTCTAATCCTTCAATAAAAAACGCGGATTTATGCCAGCCATGACCCTCGACTCCACCGACCTGCGCATCCTCTACTTCCTGCAACAGGATGGACGTATCAGCAATCAGGAACTGGCGGAGAAAGTCGCCCTTTCACCCTCCGCCTGCCTGCGCCGCCTGCGCATGCTCGAAGGCGACGGGATCATCAGCAGCTATCGCGCCCAGCTCAACGCCGAGCGCCTGGGGATCGAGTTGGAAGCCATCGTCCATGTGTCCCTGCGCCAGGATGTGGAGGGCTGGCACGAGACCTTTATCAGCAAGGTCCAGCAATGGCCGGAAGTGGTGGCCGCCTACGTGATCACCGGCGCCAGCAACTACGTGCTGCGGGTGCAGGCGCGCAACCTCAAGCACTTCTCGGATTTCATCGTCAATCACTTGAACCGCGCGTCCGGGGTTACCGATATCCGCTCGGAAATCGTCCTGCAGAAGATCAAGGAACAGGACGGCCTGCTGGATCTGGTGCTGCGCAAGTAGTACGTCCTAGAACCCCACCGGGCGCCGCGCCTGGTGGCGCTGGACTGTGGCGCTCGGCGCCTCGTCGAACAGCTTGCGGTACTCCGCGGAAAACCGCCCCAGGTGGGTAAAGCCCCAGGCCAGGGCAATCTCGGAAATATTGCGCGCCGCGCCGTGTTCGAGAATGTCCTGGCGCACGCCGTTGAGCCGATAGCGCTTGAGATAGGCCATGGGCGACAGGGCAAAGTACTTGCGGAAGGCCTCGAACAGCTTGAAGCGTGAAACACCGGCGGCGGCTTCCAGGTCCTCCAGGTGCACCGCCTCTCGGGCATGCTCGTGCAGGTACTGGCGGGCCCGCACCAGGTAATGCGGCAGCTTGACCCCGAGCATCGCCTGCAGCTCCGCAGAGTAGTTGTTGGGTTGGGCCAGGATCAGGCCCTTGATCAGGGAGCTCTCGATTTCCCGGGTGAAGGCCAGTTGCTCGTAAAGTTCGTTGCCCTGGGCCAGTTCGCCAATGAAGTGATGCGCCATGCGCCACCAGGCCGCGGCGGCGCCCTGCCGTGCGTCCATGGCAGGCTCAAAGCGCAGCGGCTGCTCGACCGGGCGTTGCAGCAACGCCTCCAGGGCTTCGCTCATGGCCGGCCGGGAGATCACCACCTGCAACTTGCGGCAGTCACCGGAGATGGCCAGCACCTGGCTTTCGTTGGGAGCAACGATCACCCCCTGGTCCGGGTCCGAACGCAGCAGGCGACCGTCCTTGCTCAGCTCCTGCTCGCCGCACAGGGGCAGGCTCAGGCTGTAGCTGCTGAAGCGCTCGGTGTCCTCGATATCGACGACCACATCGGTGCCGTATTCGATGATGCCCAGGGTCGTGGCGCGTGACCTGAGGACGTTGGCACTGTGGTGGAAACGAATGCGTTCGGGGTTAGCGGTTTCCAGGCGGTGCGGCCCACAGATACCCGCCATCCAGTTCCTGGCCCCTTCAAGGTCATAGCGATCGATACGAATCTCGCGAAACAGCCCATCAGCCTTGCTATTCATCACGGCGCACCCACGGCAATTATTATTCAGCGCGCTCTGACGGCGCGTCTTGTGTGACAGGGCAAGTTTTGCGCCAGCCGGCAACGCTGCCAACCCAGTGGATAGCAATCGCCCACTAAGTGGATAACCCGCCCCCATCGTCCTCATCTGGCCGGGCCCACAGTAGCCCATCGGCGCCCCGTGGTGCAGCTGTCGATCGCCGATCCGCTCAAAGGTGGGTCGCAGCTGGGTCACAACTACCCAGGCAATTTTATGGATGGCCTTGGCCGACTAAGCGGATAGCCACCGGCGCCCCGCACTCTCTCTAATGACGGCACCCGATTGACCTGAATAAAAAAGGTACCGACTCATGAGTGGTGCAAGAAGCGTCGAGCAGTGGCAGGACTTCATCCACGGCTGCCTGGATTTTCGCCCCGCGGACGGAGTGTTCCGTATCGCCCGGGAGATGTTCACCGAGCCCGAGCTGTTCGATCTGGAGATGGAACTGATCTTCGAGAAGAACTGGATCTACGCCTGTCACGAAAGCGAACTGCCCAACAATCACGACTTCATCACCCTGCGCGCCGGGCGCCAGCCGATGATCATCACCCGCGACGGCGAGGGCCGGCTCAATGCCCTGATCAACGCCTGCCAGCACCGCGGCACCACCCTGACCCGGGTCGGCAAGGGCAACCAGTCGACCTTCACCTGCCCGTTCCACGCCTGGTGCTACAAGAGCGACGGGCGCCTGGTGAAGGTCAAGGCCCCGGGGGAATACGACGAGGGCTTCGACAAGGCCACCCGCGGCCTGAAGAAGGCCCGCATCGACAGTTACAAGGGCTTTGTCTTCATCAGCCTGGACGTGGCCGCCGACAACAGCCTGGAAGACTTCCTGGGCGACGCGCGGATCTTCTTCGACATGATGGTCGCCCAGTCCCCCAACGGTGAGCTGGAAGTGCTGCCGGGCAAGTCCGCCTACACCTACGACGGCAACTGGAAGCTGCAGAACGAGAACGGCCTGGACGGTTATCACGTCAGCACCGTGCACTACAACTACGTGGCCACGGTGCAGCACCGCCAGCAGGTCAACCGCGACAACGGCAGCGGCAGCAGCGCCACCCTGGACTACAGCAAGCTCGGCGCCGGCGACGCCAGCACCGACGATGGCTGGTTCGCCTTCAACAACGGCCACAGCGTGCTGTTCAGCGAAATGCCCAACCCGGCGGTGCGCTCCGGCTACGCCAGCATCATGCCGCGCCTGGTGGAAGAGCACGGCCAGGCCAAGGCCGAGTGGATGATGCACCGCCTGCGCAACCTGAACATCTACCCCAGCCTGTTCTTTCTCGACCAGATCAGCTCGCAGCTGCGGATCATCCGCCCCATCGCCTGGAACAAGACCGAGATCATCAGCCAGTGCATCGGGGTCAAGGGCGAGAGCGATGCCGACCGGGAAAACCGCATCCGCCAGTTCGAGGATTTCTTCAACGTCTCGGGCATGGGCACGCCGGATGACCTGGTGGAGTTTCGCGAGGCCCAGCGCGGCTTCCAGGGACGCCTGGAGCGCTGGAGCGATGTCTCGCGCGGCCATCACCGCTGGACCACCGGCCCCACCGCCAACAGCGAGAACCTGGGCATCCAGCCGGCCATGACCGGCACCGAGATCACCCATGAAGGGCTGTACGTCAACCAGCACCGCAACTGGCAGAAATTCCTCCTCGACGGCCTGCAGCGCCAGCCCCTGAAACTGCGTGAGGTATGAACATGAATGCGCAATTGCAGTACCAGATCGAGCAATTCTTCTATCGCAAGTCCGAGCTCTGCGACGCCCAGGACTGGGACGCCTACCTGCAGCTGTTCGCCGTGGACAGCGAGTTCCACCTGCCGCAGTGGGACTCGGAACACGTCTACACCCGGGACCCGAAGCGCGAGATGTCGCTGATCTACTACGCCAACCGTTCGGGCCTGGAAGACCGGGTGTTCCGCCTGCGCACCGGCAAGGCGGCCTCGACCATTCCCATGCCGCGCACCCTGCACATGGTCAGCAACCTGCGCATCGCCGAGGGCGCCAACGGGCTGCTGCAGGTGCGCCTGAACTGGCACACGCTGTTCTATCGCCTGGCCACCTCCGAGGACTTCTACGGTCACGCCACCTACGACCTCAAGCCCCATGGCGACAGCTGGCTGATCCAGCGCAAGCACGTGCTGCTGCTCAACGACACGATCAACTCGGTGCTCGACTTCTACCACCTCTGACTCGACGGACATCCCTTCATGACGCACAAGGTCGCGTTCAGCTTTGCCGACGGCAAGACCCTGTTCTTCCCGGTCAAGGCCAATGAAATACTGCTCGACGCTGCCCTGCGCAACGGCATCAAGATCCCCCTGGACTGCCGCGAAGGCGTCTGCGGCACCTGCCAGGGCCGTTGCGAGTCGGGCCAGTACAGCCAGGACTACGTGGACGAGGAAGCCCTCTCGCCCCAGGACCTGGAGCAACGCAAGATGCTCACCTGCCAGACCCGGGTGCAGTCCGATGCAGCGTTCTACTTCGACTTCGATTCCAGCCTGTGCCACAACGCCGATCCGGTGCGGCGCACCGGCTCGGTGATCGACGTGCGCCAGGTGTCGGACAGCACCGCGATCCTGCACCTGGACCTGGGCCGCCACGAGGCGCCGCTGGAGTTTCTCCCCGGCCAGTACGCGCGCCTGCAAGTTCCCGGCACCGACAGCAGCCGGGCCTACTCCTTCGCCAACCGGCCGGGGGCGGACAACCAGTTACAGTTCCTGATCCGCCTGCTGCCCGACGGGGTAATGAGCAACTACATCCGCGAGCGTTGCCTGGTGGGCGACAGCATCGAACTGGAGGCGCCGCTGGGGGCTTTCTATCTGCGCCAGATCAGCCGGCCGCTGCTGCTGGTGGCCGGCGGCACCGGGCTGTCGGCGCTGCTGGCGATGCTCGAACAGATCGTCGAGCAGGGCTGCCAGCAACCGGTGCACCTGTACTACGGCGTACGCCAGAGTGCCGATCTGTGCGAACTGGAGCGTATCCAGGCGCTGGGCGAGCGCCTGCAAGGTTTTCGCTTCACCCCGGTGATCAGCGACGTCGACCCGGATTGGTCGGGCAAGCGCGGCTACATCACCGAACACTTGGACAGCAGCCAACTGCGCGACCAAGACAGCGACCTGTACGTTTGCGGACCGCCACCGATGGTCGATTCGATCCGAACCTGGCTGCAAGAACAGCAACTTAACCGCGTTCAGCTGTATTACGAGCGGTTTACCGAGAGTAATATCTGATCCCGTCAGCATTGAGCCGCGATCGGTCCCGTTCACCACGGGATCGGTCCTGATAACAACTAGAAGAGAGCGCACATTAGTGGATCAAACCTTGCAACAAGGTGAACTCAAGCGTGGCTTGAAGAATCGCCATATTCAGTTGATCGCCCTGGGCGGGGCGATCGGCACCGGACTCTTCCTCGGCTCGGCCGGGGTGCTCAAGTCCGCCGGACCTTCGATGATCCTCGGCTATGCGATTGCCGGATTCATTGCCTTCCTGATCATGCGCCAGTTGGGGGAAATGATCGTCGAAGAGCCGGTGGCCGGCTCCTTCAGCCACTTCGCCCACAAGTACTGGGGCGGCTACTTCGGCTTTCTCGCCGGCTGGAACTACTGGGTGCTGTATGTCCTGGTGGGCATGGCCGAGCTCACCGCGGTGGGCAAGTACGTGCAGTTCTGGTGGCCGGAAATCCCCACCTGGGTCAGTGCGGCGGTGTTCTTCGTGCTGGTCAACCTGATCAACATGATGAACGTGAAGTTCTTCGGAGAAGCCGAGTTCTGGTTCGCCATCATCAAGGTGGTGGCCATCGTCGGCATGATCGTCCTCGGTTGCTACATGCTGTTCAGCGGCAGCGGCGGCAGCCAGGCGTCGGTGAGCAACCTCTGGTCCCACGGCGGTTTCTTCCCCAACGGCGGCACCGGCCTGCTGATGGCCATGGCCTTCATCATGTTCTCTTTCGGCGGCCTGGAACTGGTGGGCATCACCGCTGCCGAAGCCGCCGAGCCGCGCAAAGTGATTCCCAAGGCCATCAATCAGGTGGTGTACCGGGTGCTGATCTTCTACGTCGGCGCCCTGGCCGTGCTGCTGTCGCTGTATCCGTGGGATGAACTGCTGGTGAGCCTCAACGCCGGCGGCGACGCCTACAGCAGCAGCCCTTTCGTGAAGATTTTCTCGCTGATCGGCAGTGATGCGGCGGCGCAGATCCTCAACTTCGTGGTCCTGACCGCAGCACTGTCGGTGTACAACAGCGGCGTGTACTGCAACAGCCGCATGCTCTATGGCCTGGCCGAACAGGGCGACGCACCCAAGGCGCTGATGAAGCTCAACAAGCAGGGCGTGCCGATTCTGGCCCTGGGCATTTCCGCGCTGATCACACTGCTCTGCGTACTGGTCAACTACCTGGCGCCCCACGAAGCGCTGGAGCTGTTGTTCGCCCTGGTGGTGGCTGCACTGATGATCAACTGGGCGCTGATCAGCCTGACCCACCTGCGCTTTCGCAAGGCCATGGCCGAGCAAGGCGTGGTGCCGTCGTTCAAGGCCTTCTGGTCGCCACTGAGCAACTACCTGTGCCTGGCGTTCATGGTGATGATCATCGGCGTGATGTGGATGATCCCGGGCATCCGCGCCTCGGTGTATGCGATTCCGGTGTGGGTCCTGGTGATTTGGGGCTTCTACCGCCTGAGTCATGCACGCAAGGCCGGACAGCCCGCCCTGCACTAAGCCTCAGGCTTGCAACACCCGAAAGCCCGGCCGGGATCAAGGCCGGGCTTTTTTGTCGGCGGCGCAAAAGCGGTCTGCCAATTAGGGTGAATGTGGCCTGAAACAACAGTCCGCCCTCTCTCTAGAATCGACTCCCTCCCGGCACCTGAGCCTGGGAGCCTGTTTCTGGATGGAGAGCGGCTGATGAACAGAACGGCGACAAGCCTGCGCTGGACCGATGTTTTCTCGCCCACCGTGGCGGCGCTGATTTCAGTGCTGGTGAACTACGGCGGAACCTTTGTCCTGGTGTTCCAGGCCGCCGAGCTGGCGCGCCTGTCAGCGGCCCAGACCGCGTCCTGGGTCTGGGCAGTGTCGGTCGGTGTCGGCCTGACCGGGCTGTGGCTGAGCCTGCGTTACCGAGCGCCGATCATCACTGCCTGGTCCACACCCGGCGCGGCCTTCCTGGCCACGGTGATGCCCTTCACGCCCTACGCCGAGGTGATCGGCGCCTACCTGATCTCGGCCCTGGGGTTCATCATCCTCGGCGGCTGCGGGGCCTTCGACAAACTGGTGCGGATGATCCCCAAGGGCATTGCCGCCGGCCTGCTGGCGGGCATTCTGCTGCAGTTCGGGATCAATGCCTTTGGCGGCGCCAGCGCCGACCCGCTATTGGTGACAGTGCTGTTGGTGTCCTACGCCCTGCTGCGGCGTTTCACCTCGCGCTTTGCCGTGGTGGGCATCCTGGTCATCGGCCTGGGGCTGCTCATCGCTCAGCAGCGGATCGACTTTTCTGCCGTGCACTTGAGCCTGGCCGTGCCGGTATTCACCGCGCCGCAGTTCTCCCTGCAGGCCTTGCTCGGAGTGGCCTTGCCGCTGTTCGTCATCACCCTCACCGGCCAGTACATGCCCGGCATGCTGGTGTTGCGCAATGACGGCTACAGCACCAGCGCCAATCCAGTGCTCACGGTCACCGGCCTGGGTTCGCTGCTGATGGCACCGTTCGGCGCCCATGCCTTCAACGTGGCGGCCATTACCGCGGCGATCTGTACCGGCAAGGACGCCCATCCTGACCCGAAAAAACGCTACATCGCCGGTATCGCCTGCGGGCTGTTCTACATCCTGGTGGGCACCTTCGGCGTGACCCTGGCCAGCCTGTTCATGGTGCTGCCCAAGACCTTTATCAGCGCCCTGGCGGGCCTGGCGCTATTGGGGGCCATCGGCGGCAGCCTGGCCAATGCCATGGCCGACGCGGCCACCCGGGAAACCGCGCTGATCACCTTCCTCGCCACCGCGGCCAACGTCACCCTGCTCGGGGTCGGCGGTGCCTTTTGGGGGCTGGTGGCCGGCTTGACCGCGCACCTGCTGATCCATGGCCGGGCCACTCTGTTGACCGCCCGTACCGTCAAACCCTGAAGGCCAGCGCCTGGCTAGGCCTTTCTCAGGGCCTGGGCCAGGCGTGCCATGGTCGTTTCGATTTCATGGGCGCTGAGCGAGGCGTAGCCCAGCAACCAACCTGGCTGCTTGTGCTCCCCGGCATACAGCCGGCTGAGCCCTGGTAACTGGATGCCGGCCCTGGCGGCTCGTTGCTGGGTCAACGCTTCGCTCCAGCCGGGCTCCAGCAGGCAAGGAATCTGCAACCCGCCCGGTGGCGGCAAGGCCACGGCAATGCCCTGCAAATGCCGCCCGATGGCATCGAGCATGGCTTGCCGACGCTCGGCGTACAGCTTGCGCATGGCCCGCACATGGGCGTTGTAGTGCCCCTCCTCCATGAACCGCGCCAAGGTCAGCTGGAGGATCTGCGGCGTGTGCCCGTCCATGATGCTGCGGGCCGCGCTGAAGGCGTTCACCAGCTCGCTGGGCAGGGCCATGTAGCCCATGCGCAGGCCCGGGTAGAGGGTCTTGCTGAAGGTGCCGATGTAAAGGGTGCGCTGATACGGGTCCAGGCCCTGGACACAGGCGGTGGGCAAACCGTCGTAGTGGAACTCGCTGTCGTAGTCGTCCTCGATGATCCATTTCTCCTGCTCGGCGGCCCAGCGGGTCAGTTCCAGGCGGCGCTCCAGGGACAGGGTGACGCCCGTGGGGTACTGGTGGGACGGCGTCACATAGACACAGCGGGCGCCACTGCGGTCGGCCCGCAGCAGGTCGGTGCGAATGCCCTGGCTGTCGACGTCGATGGGCACGATGCGCGCCTCGGCGGCCTCGAATGCCTTGCGTGCGCCGAAGTAGCCCGGGTTCTCCAACAGGATCGGCTTGCCGGCGTCCACCAGCAGTTGCGCGCACAGAAACAGCGCCTGGCGGGTACTGCTCAGCACCAGGATCTGCTCGGGCTGCACCTTGGCTCCGCGTTCCAGGTTCAGGTAGGCGGCAATGGCCTTGCGCAGGGGCAGCGCACCCTGGGGATCGCCATGCAGCAGTACATTGGCGCGGTAATCCTTCAGCGCCTGGCGTTGCAGGCGTTCCCAGACATCCAGCGGGAAGCTGCGGGTTTCCGGCAGCCCGGTAGCAAAGGCGGTGACGGCCTGCTGATCGCTGACGCCGCCCCTTTGCAACAGCAGCGCGCCGCGCCGGCTCAGGCCCGCCCCAGGCTCTCGGCTGTGCCCAGGCTGCCCCTGCAACTGCTGGCGGCGGCGGACCGAGCCGCGTAGCTGGGCACCGATGGCTTCACAAACATAACTCCCCGAACCTTCGCGGCGCTGGATAAAACCGTCGCGCTGCAACTGCACATAGGCGTTTTCCACGGTGTCCCGGGAGACCGCCAGCGACTTGGCCAGGGCCCGACTGGCCGGCAACTTCACCCCAGGCCCCAGGGCGCCATCGAGGATCAGCCCGCGCAATGCACGCTGGATGCGCTGGTGCAGGTCCAGAGGGCGGAACTCAGGGTCGCTGAGGCGCATCTTGAGGGTTTCAAGCTCGAAGGTCCGGGACATGTGGTCTGCCTGGGAGAGTAAAAAGTCTGCGCTGAAGGCAGCCACTTTATCTCCAGAGCGCAACTGTCGCCAATGCCTACCGCTCTGCAACGACCTCTGTAGCCGCTGCCGCAGGCTGCGCTAAGGTCCGCAGGACCTTCCAGACCTCAAGAGCGCGTCTGCGCGCAGGCGATCGCAGCCTGCGGCTGCGGCGACATTAGGGATTCAGGCAATCAGACGCCGGCAGGCAAATGAAAACGCCCCGGCAGGCGGAGCGTTTTGCGGATCAGAGCGAGGATCGCACTCGCCACAACTCGGGGAACAGCACGGTGTCGAGCATCTTGCGCAGGTAGCCCACGCCTTCGGTGCCGCCGGTGCCAGGCTGGAAGCCGATGATGCGCTCCACCGTAGTCACGTGACGGAAGCGCCACTGGCGGAAGGAATCCTCCAGGTCGATGAACTTTTCCGCCAACTGATACAGGTCCCAATAGGCCGAAGGGTTGGCGTATACCTCGCGCCAGGCCGCCTCCACCGACGGGTCATGCTGAGTCGTGGTGCTGCTGTTCAGGGCCAGGCGCGCGGGGTCGATGCTCAAGCCGCTGCGAGCCATCAGGGCAATCGCTTCGTCATACATGGACGGCGTGGCAATCGATTCTTCCAGGGACTGCAGCAGCTCGGGACGGTGGGCGTGGGGCCGCAGCAGGGCCGCGCTCTTGTTGCCGAGGATGAATTCGATTTCCCGGTACTGGAACGACTGGAAGCCCGAGGACTGGCCCAGGTACGGGCGGATCGACTTGTACTCGGACGGCGTCATGGTGGCCAGCACGGCCCAGGCGTGCACCAGTTGGTCGAAGATCCGCGAGACCCGCGCCAGCATCTTGAACGCCGGGGGCAACTGGCCCTGGCGCACCTGCTCGCGGGCGGCCTTGAGCTCATGAAGCATCAGCTTCATCCACAGCTCCGAAGTCTGGTGCTGGATGATGAAGAGCATTTCGTTGTGATCCGGCGACAGCGGATGCTGGGCGCTGAGAATACGCCCCAGGTCCAGGTAGTCGCCGTAGCTCATGGAATCGGAGAAATTCAGCTCGGCGTTATGCCATTCATCCGGTGGGTTGCTTGAAAAAGGACATTGGCTCATGGCGTGGGCTCCTCGCCTCAGGCAGCGGTTACCACCCGCAGGCTGTGCAACCCGGGCCGGGATGCACAACGGCGCGGACGGCCAGCTGTGTATTTATTGTAGGAATCAATCGGCCAGGGGGCGCAGGATCGCCCGCACCGGACTGGCATCCAGGTGGGCAAAGCGCAGTGGCAGGGCAATCAGTTCGTAGTCGCCTTCGGCCACCTCATCCAGGACTATCCCCTCAAGGATCGCCATGCCGTGACGGGCCACGGTGTTATGAGCATCCATGGTCTTGGACTGCTGGGGATCGAGGGACGGGGTGTCGATACCGATCAGGCGCACGCCGAGGCTGGCCAGCAGTTCGATGGTGGCTGGAGCTACCGCGGTAAAGTCCGGGTCCCACGTGCTCAGCGGCGCCTGTGGATAAGTGCGTAGCAAGACTCGCGCAGGCAAGTTGTCCAAGCGTCCGAGCACGGCTTCAGGCTGCACCAGGGCGCCGCTGTCCAGGCAATGCAGGACCCGGCACGGGCCCATGTAGACATCCAGCGACACCTCGCCGATGGGCAGGCCATCCGGCCGGTAATGCAGGGGCGCGTCGACATGGGCGCCAGTGTGGGGCGACAGGGTTACGCGCCCGACATTCACCGGGCATTCGGGCCCGAACTGCCAGACGCGCTCCTCCTGAAACGGTGTGTCCCCCGGCCAGGTCGGGGTCGCGGTACTCAAAGGCGGGCTGATATCCCACCAGCGTGGTGTATTTTCCATTCGTGCGGCTCTCGGTCACTCCGGACTGAATGATACGAGCGATACCAGTAAAGATTCTTGCGAAATAACTCGGGCATCGTCAGATATTTCGCAAATCCTGCTAAAAAACCGCCCTTTGTCGAGGGAATGTTTCAAGCGCCAGCCGCCCGTTATCCCCCAGCCGGCAGCGACTCTCGCATTGCGCTTCTGGATACCCCGAGGTCGAGAACAGACATCCCCCTGAACGTGGGCCGCTATAGGGTGCATCTTCAGTTCTCTGCCCGCTAGGAGCACAGCATGTCGCAACCCATTACCGTTCTGCGCGATACCCACCCTCTGCCCGTCCTCGACGCCTGCAAGTGGGAAAAACTCGAGGGCGATCCCCACACCGTCAACCTCAACGCCTACACCAGCGAGGACGGCAGCAAGATCATGGGCACCTGGATCTGCACCCCGGGCAAGTGGCGGGTGGCCTATGAAAAGTGGGAGTACTGCCATTTCCAGGAAGGGTACTGCGTGATCACCCCGGATGGCCGCGATCCCATCCACTTGCGTGCCGGCGATATCTTCGTGGTGGAACCCGGGATGAAAGGCACCTGGGAAGTGGTGGAAACCGTGCGCAAATACTTCGTGTTCGCCTGAGTCAGAACACACCGGGGGGCCCCTTCGACCCGGGCTCCCCTTCCGGCATTGCCATTGAACACAACGCGCTCCGCCAAATGTCTATATAATCACTGCCAAATGGCAAAGGCAGGAGTAGTACTCATGGTTGCGCTGACAGGCACCGGCATTGCCCCCAAGCGGCGGGGCAAACTGGTATTGAAAGAACAGTCTGCGGACATCCTCCTGGGTGGCCGGGCACGGTTTGACGACCGCATTTCGATCTATCGCTTGACCGAGGAAGGCATCCCCCTGACGGCGATCATCAAGTTCGTCTCCTCGGTCCCCATGCTCAAGGACGAACAGGTCCTGGCCAAGATCATCGGCCTCTCCGAACGCACCCTGCATCGGCGCCTGAAAACCCCGGACGAACCCCTGAACCCGGAGCAGAGTGCCCGCGCGGTACGCTTTGCCCAGGTGCTGGCCAAGGCCCAGGACGTCTTCGGCAGCAGTGAAGAGGCACAGGACTGGATGGCCAAGCCGGTGATGGGCCTCGACGGTCATAAACCGGTGGATCTGCTGACCAACCCCATCGGCTTCGAACTGGTGGACGAGTTCCTCACCCGCCTGGAATACGGGGTCTATCAGTGATCAGTATTCCGGGCAGCAGCGAGATTCATTTCTGGCGACTGGACGCCGCCCGGCACGCCGATAGCTGGGACAGTGGCATCGGTGCCGAGCTGTGCGGCGGCCGCTGGAACTCCAAAGGGGTCAAGGCCGTGTATGGCAGCGCCGATCCGGCCACGGCGATTCTGGAAGTGGCGGTGCACAAGGGCTTTGCCGCACTGGATAACGTGCCCCATGTCCTCACTGGCGCCCTGATCCAGGACCCGTCGGCCATCTACCGCGTGGATGAACGCAGCCTGCCCAATCCCAACTGGCTGATCCCGGGCATCCCCAGTGCCGG
The DNA here is from genome assembly GCF_003363755.1 of Pseudomonas protegens. GTDB lineage: Bacteria > Pseudomonadota > Gammaproteobacteria > Pseudomonadales > Pseudomonadaceae > Aquipseudomonas > Aquipseudomonas danubii. The sequence goes on along the minus strand of NZ_CP031396.1, from coordinate 4,392,285 downwards.
CCAGCAGAAATTCGCCGACCAGTTGCTGGCCGACCATCCATTCGTGCTGGTGCCCTCATCAGTGTCCCGGCACAGCTGGAACATTCTGATCAATCCATTGCTGGCCAAAGGGCTGTACCAGGTGGTGATCCAGGAACGCTTCGGCCTCGACACCCGTCTCAACCCTCCCCCGCACACCGCTGCCAATCGCCCGAACTGAACCCACAAAAAAGCGGGAACCTGCCCGACGCAGATTCCCGCAAACGCCCCGGCTGAAGGGGCCGCGTTTAATACCAATCTTCGCCAGACTTGAAATCGCTGCGGCCCTTCGGGCCGTTCGTAGCCTGCGGCAGCGGCTACACCTATCCTTGTAGCCGCTGCTGAGCCCGCGAAGCTGCGAAAAGGACCGCAGGGCCTTGCTTGGCGCTATCCCGCTTTGAGATCGCTGCGTCTCCTGCGCAGCCGTTCGCAGCCTGCAGCAGCGCCTACACAATCTTTGCCTTACTGCGGCTTGCGGTAGCTGTTGACGATGGCCGAGAAGTCCTTGCCGCCTTCCCCACGCTGGCTCATGGCCTGGTACAGCTGCTGGGCCACGGCGCCGAGCACCACCGGCTGATGCGCCTGGCGCGCGGCCTCGGTGGCCAGCCCCAGGTCCTTGAGCATCAGCTCGGCACCAAAGCCGCCGGTGTAGCCCCGGGACGCAGGGGCGGTTTCAATCACTCCAGGCCACGGGTTGTAGGTATCGGAACTCCAGCAACGGCCGGTGGAGCTGTTGATGATCCCCGCCAGCACCTGGGTATCGATGCCCAGGGCATCCCCCAGGGCCATGGCTTCGCTGACACCGATCATCGAAATCCCCAGCAGCAGGTTGTTGCAGATCTTGGCGATCTGCCCGGTGCCCACTTCGCCGCAATGCACGATGTTGCGCCCCATCTGCGCCAGCACTGGCTGCAGGGTGGCGAACAGCTCGGCACTGGCGCCGACCATGAAGGTCAGGGTCCCGGCCTGTGCACCACCGGTGCCGCCGGACACCGGCGCATCGGCCATGGCCACACCTTGCTTGGCAGCCACAGCGGCCACTTCACGAGCGGTCTGCGGGTCGATGGTGCTGCAGTCCACCGCAGGGACACCACGGCCAATCCCTGCCAGCACCCCGTCTTCACCCAGCCACACACTGCGCACATGGGCCGCAGCCGGCAGCATGGTGATCACCAGTTCGGCACCTTCGGCAGCCGCCTTGGGCGAGGCAGCAACGCGCCCGCCCAGTTGCGCCAACTCCGCCAGCACGCTCTGGTTGAGGTCGAACAGGTTCAGCTGATGCCCGGCCTTGATCAGGTTGCGGGCCATGGGTGCGCCCATGTTGCCCAGGCCGATAAATGCAATGTTCATGTCAGGCTCCTCAACGCAGGCTGATGGTGGTGTTCACACCGTCGTTGACGCTGTCATCGTCGAACCAGCGGGCGGTGACGGTCTTGGTCTGAGTGTAGAACTGCACCACTTGCTTGCCGTACGGGCCCAGGTCGCCGAGCTTGGAGCCGCGGGAGCCGGTGAAGCTGAAGAACGGCACCGGCACCGGAATCGGGATGTTGATACCGACCTGGCCAACGTCGATTTCGCTCTGGAACTTGCGTGCCGCCGCCCCGCTCTGGGTGAACAGGCCGGTGCCGTTGCCGAAGGGGTTGGCGTTGACCAGGGCAATGGCCTGATCCAAGGTGTCGACCTCCAGCACCACCAGCACCGGGCCGAAGATTTCCTGGGTGTAGATCTGCATATCGGTGGTTACCCCGGAGAACAGGGTCGGGCCGATGAAGTTGCCTTGCTCGTAGCCCGGGACCTGGATGCCGCGGCCATCGAGCTCCAGCTTGGCGCCTTCTTTCACGCCGCTTTCGATCAGCTCCAGAATCCGCGCCTTGGCGCGCTTGGACACCACCGGGCCCACATCGGTGCCCGGCTCGCTGCCGGCGTTGACCTTGAGTTTCTGCGCCAGGGCCTTGAGGTCCGGCAGCCATTGTTTAGCGGCGCCCACCAGCACCACCACCGAGGTGGCCATGCACCGCTGACCGGCCGCGCCGAAGCCGGCGCCCACCAGGGCATTGAGGGTCTGTTCGCGGTTGGCGTCGGGCAGCACCACGGCGTGGTTCTTCGCGCCCATCATCGATTGCACACGCTTGCCGTGCTTGCCCGCCAGGTCATAGACGTGAGTGCCGACCGCGGTCGAACCGACGAAGGACACCGCCTTGATGTCCTTGTGGGTGCACAGCGCATCCACCACGTCCTTGCCGCCGTGCACCACGTTGAGCACGCCGGCCGGGACCCCGGCTTCCACCGCCAGCTCCACCAGCAGCATGGTGGACAGCGGGTCCTGCTCGGAAGGCTTGAGGACGAAGGTGTTGCCGCAGGCGATGGCCATCGGGAACATCCACAGCGGGATCATCGCCGGGAAGTTGAACGGGGTGATCCCGGCGCACACACCGATCGGCTGGCGCAGGGTATAGGTGTCCACACCGCCGGCGACGTTCTCGGCGAACTCGCCCATCTGCAGGGTGCCGATGGAGCAGGCATGCTCCACCACTTCCAAGCCGCGGAAGATGTCACCCTCGGCGTCGGCGAGGGTCTTGCCCTGTTCGGCGCTGAGGACTGCGGCAATGCGCTTGGAATGCTCACGGATCAAGGCCTGGAGCTTGAGCATGATGCGCATCCGCGCGCCGATCGGAGTCAGTTTCCAGGTCTGGAAGGCGCGCTGGGCGGCGGCGATCGCGGCATCGACTTCAGCGGCGGTGGCAAAGGGCACCTTGGCCAGCACTTCCTGGGTCGCCGGGTTGACGATGTCGTGCCATTCCTGGCTCTGGGACTGGACCCATTCACCGTCGATCAGCAATTTGACCTGTTGCAGGGTGGTGCCGTCGGGCTTGAGGGATGCGTTCATGGGGTCTCCTGACTTCTTGAGTTCTTATGCAGGGAACCAAGGCGGGCAAACGCCTTGAAAGAGGGGCTGTCGCGAGTTGGTGTCGGACGGTTTTTGGAGTATAGATGTGCAAATTCCTAATAAGAACGCACATAAAATCCGGTCCAACATGCAAAAAAACATCACCTCGCTGAGCACCCTGAACTGGGACGACCTGAAGTTTTTCCTCGAAGTGGCGCGCACCCGCAAGGCCAGCAGCGCGGCCAAGCGCCTGGCGGTGGACTACACCACGGTGTCGCGGCGCATCGGTTCGCTGGAAACCGCCCTGGGCACCCTGTTGTTCGAAAAGTCCCGCACCAACGGTTTTGTTCTGACCGCCGAGGGCCAGCGCCTGCTGGGTTATGCCGAGTCCATCGAAAGCACCCTGCACATGGCCTGCGAGCAGGTCTCGGGTTCCGGGGTGGCGTTGTCCGGGCATGTGCGCATGGGCTGCACCGAGGGCTTCGGCAGCTTCTTCATCACCCCGCAGTTGAGCCACTTCCTCGATGAGTACCCGGCGATCTCAGTGGACATCCTGCCGCTGCCGCACTTCATCAGCCTGTCCAAGCGCGAGGCGGACATCGTCATCGCCCTGGAACGCCCGGAGCACGGCCCCTACGTGTGCTGCAAGCTGTGCGACTACCGCCTGCAGCTGTACGCCACCCAGGAATACCTCGACCGTCACCCGCCGATCCGCCGCCCCAGCGACCTGGGGGAACATCAATTCATCAGCTACGTGGACGACCTGGCGTTCAGTTCCGAGCTGCTGTACCTGGCCAATGTGGTGCCCGGGGCCAGCGCCAACCTGCGCAGTACCAGCGTCATCGCCCAGTACGTGGCGGCGCAGCAGGGCCGCTCGCTGGCGATCCTGCCGTGCTTCCTGGCGGCCCAGGACCCGCGGCTGCTGCCAGTACTGCCCAAGGAGATCAACCTGACCCGGCAATTCTGGATGTACTGCCGCGAAGACCTGCGCAAATTGAAGCGCATCACCCTGTTGTGGGATTACATCCGCGAGGTGACCGAGCAGAATCGCCCGCTGCTCATGGGGGACAGTCGCAGCATGCTGTTCGCCGCCCCCTGATCTTTAGCGACCGCCAAGCTAAAGCCGCGAAAATGTGGATCGCCGATCAGTCGGCGATCACCACGATCGACACCCGGCGGTTCTCGGTGCGCCCGGCTGCGGTGCTGTTGGAAGCCACCGGCTCGCTGCTGCCCAGACCGCGCAGCTGGATGTTCTCTTCACGCATGCCGACCTGGGTCAGCACCTTGACCACGCTCTTGGCCCGGCGCATGGACAGCTGCACGTTATAGGCTTCCTTGCCCGAAGCGTCGGTATGGCCGTCGACCCGGACCTTCTGGATATCCACACTGAGCAAGGCCTTGCCAATGCGCTGGACGATCTCGGTGCTGGCCTGGTTCAGGGTTTCCACATCGCTGCCAAACAGCACCTTGCCCGACAGGCCGAAGGCCCAGCCTTCATCCGTCAGTTCGAAGCCCTCCTGTTTCAGTACCGCGATCTGTTTCGGGGTCAGACCTTTGGGCGGCACGCTCTGGCAACCGGTCAGGGCCAAGAGGGCCATCAATACCAGGGTGCTGAACAGTCGAACCGTACGTTGCGTCATTGAGAACAAGGGAATTAGCTCCTGTTTTGAACCTGAACGATAGGGAGCTCCGCCCCCACTGTGTGTTGCCCGCCTCGCGAACCGCGCTTGGCGTGGTACATGGCCTCATCGGCAGCGTTCAACAGGCTGCCGGGCGTCACGCCATGATCCGGGTACACGGCAATGCCGATGCTCAGCGACGTCATGATCGACAGGTTGCCAGGCAATTGAATCGGCACGTCCATGCTGTGGATGATTTTGTCTGCGATGCGCTGGGCATCTTCAACCCGGTGCAGCGGGCTGAGCAGCACGGCGAATTCGTCGCCGCCCAGCCGGGCCACCAGATCCTCTTCACGCAGCTGCGCGCGAATTCGCGTGGCCACCGCCACCAGCACCGCATCACCCGCGGCGTGGCCGAAGTTGTCGTTGATTTCCTTGAACCGGTCACTGTCGAGAAACAGCACCGCCATGCGCTCGTTGAGCTTGTTGGCGCTGCGCAGTGCACGAATCAGCCGCCCCTCGAAAAACGCCCGGTTGGGCAGGCCGGTCAGGCTGTCGTGACTGGCCTGGTGAGCCAGGGTCTCATTCTCGCTTTGCAGGTGAGTCTGCCAGGCCTCCAGCTCATCGAGCAGGGCATTGAAGTCGTTGCCGAGGTTGTCCAGTTCAGCGATTTCCGCAGGCGGTACCCGCTGATCGAAGGCCCGCTCGCGCCGCGCCGCGTGGGCCACTTCCGCCAGGCTGCGCAAGGGCCCGGTGATCCCCCGCAGTTGCCGGCGTGCCAGGTACAGCGACACCCAGGCACTCAAGGCCGTACAAAGCACGATACCCACCAGACCACTGAGCAGAAAGCGCAGCAGACTGCCGCCATGGCCGGTGACGTTGACGCTGCCCACTTCTCGGTTCTGATGAAGAATCGGCAAGCTGATGGGCTTTTCCAGGATCGCACTGGCAACGTGCATTTCCAGGCGGGTCAGCAGACCGCTTTCCGGACGTTGCCAACTGGCCAGCAGACGGCCCTGGTTGTCATAGACCTTGGCATCGGCCACCTCTTCGGTTGAGGCAATCAGAGCCAGGGCCTCGGTGGCCACCACACTGTCGTTGAACACCACGGCCGCTTCCACGGTGTAGCTGATGGACCGGGCAATCAGGTGCAGGTTGTGATCGGCATAGACGCGCAATGCCAGGACCCCGAGGAAGGTCAGGGACAGGCTGGCCATGGAGATCGCCAACAGGGCGACGATCAGGTGACCGCGACCTATAACCGACCGCAGGGTCGGGCGGGCGTTGGGCTTGAACAGCTTCATGGCGCCGCCGGGCGACGACGCGACAGTTGCAGCACGCTGGGATGGATCTTCACCCCGCTGCGGGCCACTGAATCCAGGTTGACCTCGAACGACACTTGGTTGTCGCTGACCCGCAGGCAGAACAGGCTGCCAACGGTGCACTGGTCGCCCCCCTCACTGATGCTCAGCACGGGTTGGCCGATCAGCGAATTGAACAGGCGGCTCCGTTCATCGTTGCTCAGTTTGCCGACATAGACCGAGTCGCACTCACTGACGATTGCCGGGCTGCTGGCCAACAGGCGACGCACCAGCACCGGACGGCCGGTAGCCTGAGTAGTGCCCTTGAGCAGATCGTCGGTGTATTCGGTCGGGCCCACCACGCACAGGCGCAGTTCTGCAGGTTCCACCGGCCAGCGAGCGTAGCTGAGGATACCCAACACCACTTGCGTCACTGCCTTGGCCCGCTGTTCCGCCAGGCTGGTAGAGGCTGACAGCTCAGGCTGCGCAATGGCAAGCAGACTGAACAGGCAAAGAATGGTCGACAGTACACACTGCCTCCACCCCAAAATGCGCTCTGTCCTGAAGACAGCCACGTCCATGCAGGGATTCTCTTTGAATTTCACGGAAATGATGCCGCAACGATAGCACAGCCCGGGAAAATGCAGCGAGCCCAGCGCCCCAATACGGTGCTGGGCACTGGACAGCAACGCAGTGCTCAGTCCAGTTCCAGCATCAACCCGCTAAGGCGCTTGACCTTGCGCCGCACCGCCTCTTCAAACACCCCAGCCCGAGGCTCGATCAGGCTGAACCAATCCTTGGCCCGGGTGATTCCTGTATAGATCAATTCCTTGGTCAGCACCGGGTTCAGGGCGTCGGGCAGGATCAGCGCAGTATGGGCGAACTCCGACCCCTGAGACTTATGCACGGTCATGGCGTAGACCGTTTCCACGTCATTGAGCCGGCTCGGCAGTACCAGGCGTACCCCGCCCTGGCCATCGTTGCGCGGGAAAGCCACCCGCAGCACCTGGCGCCCGGCTTGCGGCCCCTCATGTTCCGGCAGCTGGAGGGCGATGCCAATATCGCCATTCATCAGGCCCAGACCATAGTCGTTACGGGTCATCAGCACGGGACGACCTTCGTACCATTGCTGGTCGCTGTCGATCAGCCGAGCCTTGAACAATGCCTGGGTGATCCGCAGGTTCAATCCTTCGACACCCCACGGCCCCTTGCGCACGGCACAGAGCAACTGGAAGCGATCGAAGGCCTGCAGGACGTTGCGCGCCCAATCGGTCCAGCGGCGGTCTTCCAGGGCGGTGTCCGCGGGTGGACGCTGACTGCGCAGCACATTCAGGTAATGCCGATAGCCTTGTGGCCCCTCGCCGTGGCCTTCCAGCAACAGGCGCTCAAGGGCTCTGTCCTGCTCGCCCTTGAGACTCAGGCTGTACAAGTCCGCATGGCTGCGAGCCGCCAGCAGGCGCCGGGCCTCCTCGGCCTGTTGTTGATTGACCCAGCGCGCCAGCTGGCCAATGCCACTGCCTTCGCCGAAGCGCCGGGAGTGGCGCAGCATCACCACCTGCTGTGCCAGGGGATGCTGGTGCCCGGTGTCTTCCTGCAAGCCGCTGGCGCCCAGGTTCTCAGCGCTGACCGCTTCCAGCCAGGCGCGAGTCTGCGGGTTGTACCAGCCGGCCTCGGCATCGCGACACAGGTCACCGAGCACCGCCCCCGCCTCCACCGACGCCAGTTGATCCTTGTCCCCCAACAGCACCAGGCGGGCATGAATGGGCAAGGCGTCCAGCAGATTGGCCATCATTTCCAGGTCGATCATCGAAGCTTCGTCCACCACCAGCACATCCAGGGGCAGGCGGTTGCCGGCGTGGTGGCGGAAATGCCGGGTGCCCGGGCGATTGCCCAGCAAGCGGTGCACCGTGGTCACCTCGCTGGGGATCTTTTCCCGTACCTCGTCGGCGACTGCCAGGGACCGCACTTGCAGGCTGATGGACTCGGTGAGGCGGGCCGCGGCTTTGCCAGTGGGCGCCGCCAGACGAATGCGCAAGGGTTTGCGCGCCTCCACCGCCGGGGCCTGGAGCAACGCCAGCAGACGCACCACGGTGGTGGTTTTGCCCGTGCCGGGGCCACCGGTGATGATGCTGAAGGCGCCTCGGGTCGCCAGGGCACAGGCGAGTTTCTGCCAATCGATGGGCCCGGCAGCCTTGGCCGGGCCAAACAGCCCGTCCAGGCGCTGGGCCAGATTCTCCGGAGTCGCTTCCGTCGACGCCAGGCGCTGGCGCAGGGCGTTGTCGATCCGCCGTTCATAGGCCCAGTAGCGCCGCAGGTACAGGCGCTTTCCGGACAGCACCAACGGCCGCTGCTGGGACGCCTCGCCGTGATCAGCCGACAGGGCCACCAACCGACTGCCGGCCAGGACCTTGCACCAGTGAGCCCCCTCCAGATTCGCCAACACCTGGGAAGGCAGCACCGTGGCACCGCCTTGCGAATCCCCTTCCGGCGGCAGCGACAGAGCGAAGTCCGGCTCCTTGAGGGTTTCGAACAGGTCCAGGCAGACATGCCCATGACCCAACTGGTGACTGGTCAGGGCCGCGGCCATGAGCACCAACGGATCGCAGCCGGGGTCCAGCTCATGGAGGAAGCCGACAAAAGCCTTGTCCAGGGCCCGCAGCCAGCCGCGCTCGACCCAGCGCTCAAGCAACAACAGCAGGTCTTCGGCGCGAGCCAGGGGCGCCAGCGCTAACTGGGGCGCTGGCGGCTCGGCCAACTGGGCAAACAGATCCTGGGTCATAACAGCACTCCCTGTTCCCAGGCGGGCTCGGCCTTGGGCGGCTCGGGCTGGCCCTGGAACATGCGGTCGAGGCGTTCGATCAACTGCCGTGGCGGCCGGGCAAAGTACGCGCCCTGGCTCGCGGAACGGCTGCCACGCAAAAACAGGTACAAGGCGCCGCCGATGTGCCGATCGTAATCGTAGTCCGCCAACCGGGCCTTCAACTGCCGATGCAGCGCCAGCAGGTAGAGCACGTATTGCAGGTCGTAGCGGTTGTCGAGAATCGATTGCTCCATGGCCTGCTCGGTGTAGGCCGCGTCGTCCACGCCCAGCCAGTTGGATTTGTAGTCGGCCACGTAATAGCGGCCCTGATGTTCGAATGTCAGGTCGATGAAGCCCTTGAACATGCCATTGAGCAGCACCGGCTCGGCGGTGACCCGAGGCGCGCCCTGGTGGGTCTGCTGGCGCACCAGCTCGTCGAGCTTGAGCACGTCGACCTTGTGGCTGGCAAACCAGAACTCCATTTCGACCCGGTACTGGGTCAGTCGCCCCAGCACCACTGGCGGTTGCCCATCCCCCACAGGCAGGGACGCCTGCAACAAGTGCTGCAGCCAATCGCTGAGGGTCAAAATCCAGCCTTGCCAGCCGCGACGATTGCAACGGCGGGCGATGGCATCCTCGATCACCGCGGGGGCGGCGGCAAAACCCTCCTCCCCGGCCCATTCCAGCAGACCGTGGAGGAAGGTGCCGGGGTTCGGGCCCCGGGGAAACCGGTGAATATCACCACCACTGGCGACGACTTCCCGAGGGGCCTCGGGGTCCAGCCGCTCATCGTCGAAGAGCTTCTGTGCCTGGGGATTTTCCGGTGCTTCGGTGCTACCGCTGCCCAAGGTATCGCTGATGCGCAAGGCACTGTAGGAGGCGATCCACCAGTTCTCCGCCGCCCGTCGAATCGGCTGTAACGGGGCCAGCAGCCTGGCGTCATTGCGCGGCGGGTAAAAGCGCTGGTCATCGGCCGCAGGCAGCTCGCTGACACCGATGGCCTCACAGCCTTGCTGCAAGTCCAGGAGCCAGCGCAGCAATCCCTTGGACTCGCCCAACAGGGCACCGCCGCCAAGCAGGTAGCCCAGGGCCGACAAGTGCAACACCGAGCTGCTGTGGTTGCCGCGCTTGAGATCGGCCACTCCCAGCCAGCAGGCATGCTGGGCCCGGGTCAGGGCCACGTAGAGCAGACGCAGATCTTCCGCCAGACGTTCCTCATCGGCTTGGGCGATCAGCTCCGGCGTCGGTCGCAAACTGACCTGGGCCTTACCGGCAGCATCGTGGTAATGCAGCGGCAGGCGACTGCCATCCACCGGTTTGGTGGAGCAGATGAAGGGCAGGAACACCAAGGGGTATTCCAGGCCCTTGGACTTGTGGATGGTCACCACCTTGACCAGTTGCTCGTCGCTTTCCAGGCGCAGGATCTGCTCTTCACCGGCCTGCCCGGACAACGCCAGATGCTCGGCCAGATGGCGGATCAGTGCCTGCTCACCGTCCAGTTCCGCAGCGTTTTGCTGCAACAACTCAGACAGGTGCAGGAGGTTGGTCAGCACCCGCTCGCCGTCGCTGCGGGCCATCAGCGCCTGGGGCAGTTGGAAGTCATGGAGCAAGCGTCGGAGCATCGGCAGCACGCCCTGGCTGCGCCAGATCGTGCGGTATCCGCGGAACTGCATGACTCGGGCTTCCCAGGCCAATTCGTCCTGGTTCAGCCGCTCCAGTTCCACCAGGGACAGGTTCAGGGTCAGGGAGGCCAGGGCGGCCCGCAGCGGACGCTCCACATCCGGTTCGGCGCAAGCCTTGAGCCACACCAGCAGGTCCCGGGCTTCCTGGGCGGCGAACACCGAGTCCTTGTCCGAGAGATACACGCTGCGCACCCCGCGGGCGGCCAGTTCACCGCGCACCGCCTGGGCCTCCTTGCCGTCGCGGACCAGAATGGCGATATCCGCCGGCAACAACCCCTTGAGTTCCTGCTGATCGCGGGCAAAACCACTGCGCCCCTGCTGACCGCCATTGAGCAGATCGACAATGGCACTGGCACAGGCCGCGGCCTGCTGCTGACGATACTGGGCCCCGGACAGCGGTTGCTCCGAAGGCAGTTGCCAGAAGTTCAGCGCTGGCACCGCTTGGCCATCCACCTGCAGGCGCTCCTTGCGGCCCTGAGCGGCTACCGCCAGGAAGGGCACCGGATTCTCGCCATCCTCTTCGCGAAACAGGAAGGCCCCCTGCCCTTGCTGGCGCTGTTCGGCTTGCAGGAACACATGGTTGACCGCACTGACCATGGCCTGGCTGGAACGAAAGTTGGTGCCCAGGGTATGCAAGCGTCCCGCTGTGGCCTGGCGGGCCCGCAGGTAGGTGTAGATGTCGGCGCCACGGAAGGCGTAGATCGCTTGTTTGGGGTCGCCAATCAGGAACAGCCCGGTTTCGGGGTCGTTGGCCTCGATGCGGTAGATGCTTTCGAAGATCCGGTACTGCACCGGATCGGTGTCCTGGAACTCGTCGATCAGGGCCACCGGAAACTGCTCGCGGATCAAAGTCGCCAGGCGCTCGCCGCCGTCGCTTTGCAGGGCGCTGTCCAGACGCAGCAACATATCGTCAAAGCCCATTTCGGCGCGGCGACGCTTCTCTTCTTCAAAACGCGCACCGACCCACTGCGCAGCATGCTGCAGGACCGCGGCGTCCGGGCTGGGCAAGGCGTCGAGGCTGGCCTTGAGTCCAGCCATGGCATCGAGCCCCGGGTGCTGCGGAGCTTCACCTTTCCAGGCCTCGCTCATTCCGTCTGGGGTCAGGCGGGTGAAGCCGGTGCCAATATCCAACTGCTCAACGGATTCGTCCTCGGCCCAGGCCGTGATCTTTTCAAACCAGGGCTCGAAGAAACGAGCCTGCATCTTGCGGCCGTCGACACTCTTGCTGGCAACGCCTTGCAGACAGATCTCCCGCAACTCCACCGCCCATTGCCGCCAGGGCGCCTTGAGCTGCACCAGCGCTTCCCGACGCTCCTGCAGACAGGCTTCGATCAATTCACTGGGGGTCTGTTCCGACGGCTCACGACGCTCGCTGCCGAACATCGCCCGCACCCGGGGCAGCAATTGGGCCGGGCCGACCCAGTTGGAGCGCACCCAGTTGAGCGCATCGCCCTGCATCGGATAGCAGAACAAGCGCCAGTAATCACGCAGCACCTGCCCCAGCAGATCGCTGTGGTCGGTCTCCAGGGTCTGGGTAAACAGGCTGCCGCTGTCGAAAGCGTGCTCGCGGAGCATGCGTTGGCACCAGCTGTGAATGGTGGAGACGGCAGCCTCATCCATCCACTGCGCGGCGATGTCCAGGCGGTTGGCGCAGGCGGCCCATTGTTCGGCGGAGTACTGCTCCCGCAGCTCGACGATCAGGCTGTCGGGGGCGCTGGTTTCGTCACGGAAGAAGCGTGCGGCCTCCGCCAGACGGGTGCGGATGCGTTCGCGCAACTCCTTGGTGGCCGCATCGGTAAAGGTCACCACCAGGATCTGCGGTGGCAGCAATTCGCGACCAAAGCCTGCGGACTCGCCACCGTGGCCCAGCACCAGACGCAGATAGAGCGCGGAGATGGTGAAGGTCTTGCCGGTGCCGGCACTGGCCTCGATCAGTTGGCTACCCCGTAGCGGGAAGGCCAGGGCCAGAGGGACTTGTTGAGTCATGCGCCGGCCTCCTCGCCGAGGGCTGAACGCCAGGGGGCGTCCAGCAGGGGGCGATAGAGTGTCTCGGCCCAGCCGCTGAAGGTTTCATCAGCGATCAGGGCGTTGTAGTCGGCGAATTGCCGAGCCAATGCCGGACTTTCTCGACGCTCGCCTTCACTGTTCTGGCCATCGCCATCGTAGGTCTTGCGGGCCGCGGCAGCGGCTTTGTCAGGATCGGTCTGGGCCAGCCAGGCGAAGGCAGTCTTGACGGCCACCGGCAATGGCTGCCGCATACCCGATTGCCAGGCCAGCAGCAGATTGCCGAGGATCGCCCGAGCCTGATCCTGTTCCAACGGCGGTAACAGCAGGCTGTCATCGCTGGCCACCAACGCAGTGGTCAGGGAGTAACCGCTGGCGCAGGCCAGCAGATGGTTGATCCAGGGCTTGATCAAGCGGTGCCATTTGCGGGTTTTGAGCGAACCTATGCCGTTGGGAATGGTGGTCACGGCCAATAGTCCGCCATCCGCCCGTTGATGCAGGTGGCTCAACCAGCCTTCCAGGCGCACGCCCTGCAATTCCAGGCTGACAGGCAATGCACTGGTAACCGGGGTTGGCCACAGATCCAGCAGTTGCCGGTAGCGCTGCAACAAGTCCGGCAGGGGTTCCATGAGTTCGCGTTGCAGGCACTCGCCGAAACCGGCCATGGGCAACAGGCCGCTGGCTTGCAGCCTTTGCGCCTGGGCCTGCAAGGCCTGATCCGGGTGTGCGGCATCACTCAATGCGGCCTCCAGCAAGCTGTCGCTGAGGCTGTAGCGTTGCAGGGCGTCGAGGACAAAGGGCTCCTCGTCAGCCAGTGGTGCTTCCATGGCTTCAAAAAACACCTTGAGCCGTTGGCTGAAAAAGTGCCGTACCGGGTTGCGCAGAAAATCTTGCAACTGGGCCAGGCTCAAGGGCTCCTCCTGTACATAAGGCTCAAGGCGTTCGGTGGTGCCGGTTTCTGCCGGGGCCTGATGCAATACCTGCCACTCCCGGGCGTAACTGAACAGGACGTCATTGTCATGAAAGTAGCGGGCACTGAAGGGCTGCAGCGGGTGCTCCTGGGTCAGGGCCTCGAGCAGGGATTGCTGCGCATCGGCCAATCGCCAGCCGCCGGCCAGATGATCGCGCAACTGGCCGATCAGCACCGAGGCAGGCCGTTCGCTGTTATCGCGGATGCTGCGGCCAACCCAACTGACATAGAGTTGGTCCCGGGCTGAGAGCAACGCTTCGAGCAGCAGATAGCGGTCATCTTCGCGTCGGGAACGGTCGCCGGGGCGGTAGTCGCTGCCCATCAGGTCGAAGTCCAGAGGCGGTTGCGCCCGTGGATAGTCACCGTCATTCATGCCCAGCAGGCACACCAGCTTGAAGGGGATTGCGCGCATCGGCATCAGGGTGCAGAAATTCACGGCGCCGGCGAGGAAGCGCTGGGACAAGCGGCCCTGATCAAGGCCCGCCAGCCAGGCTTCACGCACCACGGTCAGGGGCAATTGATCTTGCAGACCGACGGAGTCGCAGGTTTCCAGCCAGTTTTCCCGAAGGTCCTCGAGCTGGCCCAACAGGTAATCGTCATGCTCGGTGCTAGCCAGGAAGAACTGTTCCAGCAAGTGCTGCAGGCGCTCGCCCCATTGGGCTGGCACAGCAGGCTGGGTGAGTTGCTGGTAGGCGATCTGCAGGGCATCCAGCAGTGCGACCAAGGGGCCGATCAGCGCGGCATCCAGGCCGCCGATTTCGTCATAAGGCTCAATGCCGTCGCAGGCATCGGAGCGGCCGACCGCATATCCCAGGAGCATTCGGCGCAGGCCGAAACGCCAGCTGTTTTGCTCAAGCTCCTGGGGCAGTCCCAATTCGGCACGTTGTTCGGCGTTCATGCCCCAACGGATGCCGGCACCTTCGATCCAGCGGTGCAAGGTGGGCAGGTCGGCTTCATCGACACCAAAACGCGCACGCAATGCCGGGACGTCCAGCAGGTCGAGAATCTCACTGACCGGGAAGCGGCTGTCCGGGAGTTTGAGCAGGTGTTCGACGGCGATCAGCAACGGGTCGCGACCGCGCTGTCCCTGGTCGGTGAGGGTAAAGGGAATGAAACGTCGGTCATCACGCTCCAACTGGCCGAATACCGCACGGATATGCGGGGCGTAGCTGTCGATGTCGGGGACCATGACGATCACATCGCGAGGCCGCAGGTCGGGCTCGGCGCTGAAGCGTGCCAGGAGCTGGTCGTGGAGGATTTCCACCTCGCGCTGGGCACTGTGAGCAATGTGAAAACGGATCGACTGGTCCTGCTGGAGATCGACTTCGGGCCACAGTTCGCGAGTCTCGTTGAGGGGACGCAGCTCGAGGATATCGTCCTGCAGCTGCTGAAGCATGGTGCGTGGCTGGCTGTCGCTGAACAGGTCGATGCGGCCATCGCGGAAAGCCGCGCGATAACTGTTGGGGTCGTCGTAGCTGTCCAGCAGGTTGATGTAGTCACGGCCCTGCTTGCCCCAGGCGGCCAGCAACGGATGGGCATGCTGGTGCAGGGTTTGCGGGTCCAGGGCCAGTGGCATACCGGCTTTGCGCGCCTGGCGTTTGTACTGATGGCGCAGCAGATCCTTGTCGGCAACGATATCCGCCCAGTGATGGCGACAGGGGTTGTGCACACAGAGAAGGACTTGGCTGAAACGGGCCAATCCGGCCAAAGCCTCCAAGGCCTGGGCCGGCAAGGAAGAAATACCGAAAACGATCACCCGTGACGGCAGGCCAGCAGGGGCTTGATCCAGGTTATTGATCCGCTCGATAAAGCGTTGGTGGACTCCGGCTCGGCTCTGGGCCATGCCTTCGGTACCCACATCCAGAAGCAGTGCTCGCCACAGTTCGGCTTGCCAGCAGTTGGCCGGGGTCAGGGCTTTGGCTTCGCCACGAACGTTACGCAGTGAATGGCGTCCAGCGGCCCAGTCCTCCAGCCAATCGGCCCGATAGACCTGGTACTGGTCGAACAGGTCGGCAAGGCGCTCTGCCAGCTGGTAGCGTTTACGCAAATCACTGTCGTGGGTCAGGAAGCGCTGCAGGGGTTCGAAGTGGGGCTCATCGATCAGTTCTGGCAGCAGGCGCATCAGACGCCAGGTCAGCGGGGCTTTGTCCAAAAGGGATTTAGGCGGGATTTCATCGCGTCCCAATACCAGGCGATAAAGCTGCCACATGAAGCTGCCAGGCAATTGCACATCGATGGCGGCGGCAATACCGCAACCGCCGGAGTCGTCCTCTTCAGGATCTTCAGCCAGGGCCAACTTCAGCCATTGCGCGATGCCATTGCTCTGCACCAGGGCGATTTCATTTTCCAGAGGAGCCAGCGGGTAGCGCCGCATCCAGCTGACCACCAGGCTGCGCAACTCGTCCAGGCGGTTACCGTGAACCACCATAAAACCTGGGGTGAGGGACGAGGCGTCCGGCATAAGGGCTTCCTTGGAGAATACAAAAAGCTAGGCCGGAACCTTAGCACTGTCACGGGGTGGTGGCAGCCGGAGCGAGCAAACAGCACAAGAGAAACCGCTGCAGCTTTTCTCCGCGCAAAAACAAAACCCCAATTGCTTTCGCAATTGGGGTTTCGGAATTTAATCTTGACGATGACCTACTCTCACATGGGGAAACCCCACACTACCATCGGCGATGCATCGTTTCACTTCTGAGTTCGGGATGGGATCAGGTGGTTCCAACGCTCTATGGTCGTCAAGAAATTCGGTAGCCAGTCCGTTGCTTGTGCAACGTGCCAGCGAATGGGTATGTAATAGATTTGTGTGTTGTGCAAACTTTCGGTTTGTTTCGTCTTCACACACCGCAACTCGCTTCTTAAGCAAATTGCTTGGGTGTTATATGGTCAAGCCTCACGGGCAATTAGTATTGGTTAGCTCAACGCCTCACAGCGCTTACACACCCAACCTATCAACGTCGTAGTCTTCGACGGCCCTTTAGGGGATTCAAGATCCCAGTGAGATCTCATCTTGAGGCAAGTTTCCCGCTTAGATGCTTTCAGCGGTTATCTTTTCCGAACATAGCTACCCGGCAATGCCACTGGCGTGACAACCGGAACACCAGAGGTTCGTCCACTCCGGTCCTCTCGTACTAGGAGCAGCCCCTCTCAAATCTCAAACGTCCACGGCAGATAGGGACCGAACTGTCTCACGACGTTCTAAACCCAGCTCGCGTACCACTTTAAATGGCGAACAGCCATACCCTTGGGACCGGCTTCAGCCCCAGGATGTGATGAGCCGACATCGAGGTGCCAAACACCGCCGTCGATATGAACTCTTGGGCGGTATCAGCCTGTTATCCCCGGAGTACCTTTTATCCGTTGAGCGATGGCCCTTCCATACAGAACCACCGGATCACTAAGACCTACTTTCGTACCTGCTCGACGTGTCTGTCTCGCAGTCAAGCGCGCTTTTGCCTTTATACTCTACGACCGATTTCCGACCGGTCTGAGCGCACCTTCGTACTCCTCCGTTACTCTTTAGGAGGAGACCGCCCCAGTCAAACTACCCACCATACACTGTCCTCGATCCGGATAACGGACCTGAGTTAGAACCTCAAAGTTGCCAGGGTGGTATTTCAAGGATGGCTCCACGCAAACTGGCGTTCACGCTTCAAAGCCTCCCACCTATCCTACACAAGCAAATTCAAAGTCCAGTGCAAAGCTATAGTAAAGGTTCACGGGGTCTTTCCGTCTAGCCGCGGATACACTGCATCTTCACAGCGATTTCAATTTCACTGAGTCTCGGGTGGAGACAGCGCCGCCATCGTTACGCCATTCGTGCAGGTCGGAACTTACCCGACAAGGAATTTCGCTACCTTAGGACCGTTATAGTTACGGCCGCCGTTTACCGGGGCTTCGATCAAGAGCTTCGCGTTAGCTAACCCCATCAATTAACCTTCCGGCACCGGGCAGGCGTCACACCCTATACGTCCACTTTCGTGTTTGCAGAGTGCTGTGTTTTTAATAAACAGTCGCAGCGGCCTGGTATCTTCGACCGGCATGAGCTTACGGAGCAAGTCCTTCACCCTCACCGGCGCACCTTCTCCCGAAGTTACGGTGCCATTTTGCCTAGTTCCTTCACCCGAGTTCTCTCAAGCGCCTTGGTATTCTCTACCCAACCACCTGTGTCGGTTTGGGGTACGGTTCCTAGTTATCTGAAGCTTAGAAGCTTTTCTTGGAAGCATGGCATCAACCACTTCGTCACCTAAAAGGTAACTCGTCATCAGCTCTCGGCCTTAGAACCCCGGATTTACCTAAGATTCCAGCCTACCACCTTAAACTTGGACAACCAACGCCAAGCTGGCCTAGCCTTCTCCGTCCCTCCATCGCAATAACTAGAAGTACAGGAATATTAACCTGTTTTCCATCGACTACGCTTTTCAGCCTCGCCTTAGGGACCGACTAACCCTGCGTCGATTAACGTTGCGCAGGAAACCTTGGTCTTTCGGCGTGGGTGTTTTTCACACCCATTGTCGTTACTCATGTCAGCATTCGCACTTCTGATACCTCCAGCAAGCTTCTCAACTCACCTTCACAGGCTTACAGAACGCTCCTCTACCGCATCACTTACGTGATACCCGTAGCTTCGGTGTATGGTTTGAGCCCCGTTACATCTTCCGCGCAGGCCGACTCGACTAGTGAGCTATTACGCTTTCTTTAAAGGGTGGCTGCTTCTAAGCCAACCTCCTAGCTGTCTAAGCCTTCCCACATCGTTTCCCACTTAACCATAACTTTGGGACCTTAGCTGACGGTCTGGGTTGTTTCCCTTTTCACGACGGACGTTAGCACCCGCCGTGTGTCTCCCATGCTCGGCACTTGTAGGTATTCGGAGTTTGCATCGGTTTGGTAAGTCGGGATGACCCCCTAGCCGAAACAGTGCTCTACCCCCTACAGTGATACATGAGGCGCTACCTAAATAGCTTTCGAGGAGAACCAGCTATCTCCGAGCTTGATTAGCCTTTCACTCCGATCCACAGGTCATCCGCTAACTTTTCAACGGTAGTCGGTTCGGTCCTCCAGTCAGTGTTACCTAACCTTCAACCTGCCCATGGATAGATCGCCCGGTTTCGGGTCTATTCCCAGCGACTAGACGCCCTATTAAGACTCGCTTTCGCTACGCCTCCCCTATTCGGTTAAGCTCGCCACTGAAAATAAGTCGCTGACCCATTATACAAAAGGTACGCAGTCACAGAACAAAGTCTGCTCCCACTGCTTGTACGCATACGGTTTCAGGATCTATTTCACTCCCCTCTCCGGGGTTCTTTTCGCCTTTCCCTCACGGTACTAGTTCACTATCGGTCAGTCAGTAGTATTTAGCCTTGGAGGATGGTCCCCCCATATTCAGACAAGGTTTCTCGTGCCCCGTCCTACTCGATTTCATGACTAAGAGATTTTCGCGTACAGGGCTATCACCCACTATGGCCGCACTTTCCAGAGCGTTCCGCTAATCTCAAAGCCACTTAAGGGCTAGTCCCCGTTCGCTCGCCACTACTAAGGGAATCTCGGTTGATTTCTTTTCCTCAGGGTACTTAGATGTTTCAGTTCCCCTGGTTCGCCTCTTGCACCTATGTATTCAGTACAAGATAACCATCTTATGATGGCTGGGTTCCCCCATTCAGAGATCTCCGGATCAAAGTCTGTTTGCCGACTCCCCGAAGCTTATCGCAGGCTACCACGTCTTTCATCGCCTCTGACTGCCAAGGCATCCACCGTATGCGCTTCTTCACTTGACCATATAACCCCAAGCAATCTGGTTATACTATGAAGACGACATTCGCCGAAAATTTGCAATTTAACTCACAAATTTTACCTTAGCCTGATCCGTTACCAGTGAAAGTAACGTTCAGTCTATCTTTCTATCACATACCCAAATTTTTAAAGAACGATCTAATCAAAAGACTAGAAATCAACATTCAAGCAGAATGCTCATTTCTAAGCTTTCAGAAGCAGTTTATGGTGGAGCCAAGCGGGATCGAACCGCTGACCTCCTGCGTGCAAGGCAGGCGCTCTCCCAGCTGAGCTATGGCCCCATAACAAAATTGGTGGGTCTGGGCAGATTCGAACTGCCGACCTCACCCTTATCAGGGGTGCGCTCTAACCAACTGAGCTACAGACCCAATTTCGAGCTTGTAACTGTTAGCTTGGAGCTATCAGCTTGGAGCTTAAAGCTGCTTCTATCGTCTTCTTCAATGAATCAAGCAATTCGTGTGGGAGCTTATGAAGCAGCTGATGTCGTCGATTAAGGAGGTGATCCAGCCGCAGGTTCCCCTACGGCTACCTTGTTACGACTTCACCCCAGTCATGAATCACACCGTGGTAACCGTCCTCCCGAAGGTTAGACTAGCTACTTCTGGTGCAACCCACTCCCATGGTGTGACGGGCGGTGTGTACAAGGCCCGGGAACGTATTCACCGCGACATTCTGATTCGCGATTACTAGCGATTCCGACTTCACGCAGTCGAGTTG
>NZ_CP031396.1:3665000-4370000 GCF_003363755.1 Pseudomonas protegens | reverse complement strand
TGCCGGCACCAATCTTCAGCGCCTTGATCTGCGGAACCAACTTGGTCACAAGAGCATCCGCCACTTGATCACCCACGCACACAGCTACCGAAATCGCCATGCAACGCTCGCCACAGGAACCATAGGCTGCGCCCATCAAAGCACTGACGGCGTTATCCAGATCGGCATCAGGCATCAGCACCGCATGGTTCTTCGCCCCGCCCAATGCCTGAACCCGCTTGCCGCGCTTGGTGCCTTCGGCATAGATGTACTCGGCAATGGGAGTCGACCCTACAAAACTCAGCGCCTTGACTTCCGGCGCCTCGATCAGCGCATCCACCGCAGCCTTGTCACCATGCACCACGTTCAGCACGCCCTTGGGCAGACCGGCCTCATGCAGCAGCTCGGCAATCAACAGGGTGGAGCTTGGATCGCGCTCGGACGGCTTGAGGATAAAGCAGTTACCGCAAACGATCGCCAGCGGGTACATCCACAGCGGAACCATGGCCGGGAAGTTGAACGGGGTGATACCGGCCACCACGCCCAACGGCTGGAAGTCGGACCAGGCATCGATGTTCGGGCCGACATTACGACTGTATTCGCCCTTGAGGATTTCCGGCGCGGCACAGGCATATTCGACGTTCTCGATACCGCGCTTCAATTCACCAGCCGCGTCCTCCAGCGTCTTGCCGTGTTCTTCACTGATCAGTTGGGCAATGCGTGCCTCGTTCTGCTCCAGCAGTTGTTTGAAGCGAAACATCACCTGGGCGCGCTTGGCCGGTGGCGTATTACGCCATGCCGGGAACGCGGATTTGGCAGAGTCAATGGCTTGCTGGATGGTTTCACGACTGGCCAACGGCACTTTATGAATCGCCTTGCCAGTGGAAGGGTTGAATACGTCGCTGCTACGACCGTTGTCGCTGACCAGTTCGCCGTGGATCAGGTGTTGAATCAAACTCATGCGGGGACTCCTGAAAAGGGGGAAGGCGCAGGCACGAAACGCTTCATGCCTGCCTCTATATAAGAAGGATCGAATCAGTCGAGCTTGTTCAGCACTTCGCCAACCGCATCGAACAGACGATCGAGGTCTTGCGGCTTGCTATTGAAGGTTGGGCCGAACTGCAGGGTGTCGCCGCCGAAGCGCACGTAGAAACCGGCTTTCCACAAGGCCATGCCGGCCTCGAACGGACGCACAATCGCATCACCATCACGGGCCGCGATCTGGATCGCACCGGCCAGGCCGAAGTTACGGATGTCGATCACGTTCTTCGCGCCCTTGATGCCGTGCAGCGCATTCTCAAAATGCGGAGCAACTTCAGCCACGCTCTGCACCAGGTTTTCCTTCTGCAGCAGATCCAGTGCCGCCAGACCCGCAGCGCACGCCACCGGGTGCGCCGAATAGGTGTAGCCGTGGGGGAATTCCACGGCGTACTCGGGCGTCGCCTGGTTCATGAAGGTCTGATAGATCTCGGAGCTGGCAATCACCGCGCCCATGGGAATGGCGCCGTTGGTGACCTGCTTGGCCACACACATCAGATCCGGGGTTACGCCGAAGCTGTCGGCGCCGAACATCGCCCCCGTACGACCGAAGCCTGTGATCACTTCGTCGAACACCAGCAGGATGTTGTGCTGATCACAGATTTCCCGCAGACGCTTGAGATAACCCTGTGGCGGCACCAGTACGCCAGCCGAGCCAGCCATCGGCTCGACGAAGACCGCAGCGATATTGGAAGCATCATGCAGTTCGATCAGCTTCAGCAGCTCATCGGCCAGGGCAATACCGCCCTGCTCCGGCATGCCACGGGAAAACGCGTTACTGGCCAGCAGAGTGTGCGGCAGGTGGTCCACATCCATCATTGCCTGGCCGAACAGTTTACGGTTGCCGTTGACCCCGCCCAGACTGGTGCCGGCGATGTTCACACCGTGATAGCCACGGGCACGGCCAATCATCTTGGTCTTGGTCGACTGGCCTTTCAGTCGCCAGTAGGCACGCACCATCTTCACTGCGGTATCAGCGCACTCGGAGCCGGAGTCGGTGAAGAACACATGGTTCAGGTTGCCCGGAGTCAGGTCGGTGATTTTTTCCGCCAGTTGAAACGACAGCGGGTGACCGTATTGGAAGCCAGGGGAGTAATCCAGGGTGCCCAGTTGCTTGGATACCGCTTCCTGGATCTCTTTGCGCGAGTGACCGGCGCCGCAGGTCCACAGACCGGACAGCGAGTCATAGACCTTGCGGCCCTTGTCATCCACCAGCCAGCTGCCTTCGGCGCCGACGATCAGGCGCGGGTCGCGTTGGAAGTTGCGATTGGCGGTGTAGGGCATCCAGTGAGCGTCAAGCTTGAGCTGACTGGCCAAAGATGAAATCGCGGTTTCCGGCATGTTCATGAGCAAAACCTCGCAAGGCAATGAAGCGGCGTAGGAATAAAAGCGTTGTTGCGACTAAGTTGCCACGGCTATAAAGTCGGTGAAATCCAACTTTAATAACCTTCAGTCTGGCATCCACTAAACTATGAGCAGCCGTCGCGCCGACCCGCTGGCGCAAGTCAGCGACTTTGATATCCGCCTGCTGCGGATCTTTCGCAGTGTTGTGGAATGCGGTGGTTTCTCCGCCGCAGAGACCGTGCTCGGCATTGGCCGCTCGGCCATCAGCCAACAGATGAGTGATCTGGAGCAACGGGTCGGCCTGCGCCTGTGCCAACGCGGACGCGCCGGCTTTTCCCTCACCGAAGAAGGCCGCGAGGTCTATCAGTCGAGCCTGCAACTGCTCAGCGCCCTGGAGAGTTTCCGCACCGAGGTCAACGGCCTGCACCGCCACCTGCGGGGCGAGTTGATCATCGGCCTCACCGACAACCTGGTGACCCTGCCCCACATGCGCATCACCCACGCCCTGGCGCAATTGAAGGAGCGCGGCCCGGACGTGCAGATCCAGATCCGCATGATCGCCCCCAACGAAGTCGAGCAAGGGGTACTCGACGGTCGCCTGCACGTCGGCGTGGTGCCCCAGGCCAGCGCCCTGTCTGGATTGGAGTATCAGCCGCTGTATGACGAACGTTCGTTGCTGTACTGCGCGGTGGGCCATCCCCTGTTCTACGTGGACGACAAGCAACTGGACGATCAGCGTCTCAATGACCAGGACGCCATTGCCCCGACCTTCCGCCTGCCCGCGGAAATCCAGGCCCACTATCAAGCATTGAACTGCACCGCCAGCGCATCCGACCGCGAAGGCATGGCCTTCCTGATCCTCACCGGACGCTATATCGGCTACCTCCCTGACCACTACGCCACCCTCTGGGTGCAGCAAGGCCGGTTGCGCGCGCTCAAGCCCAAGTCGCGCTTCTATGACCTGAGCCTGGCATCGGTCACACGCAAGGGCCGGCGCCCCCACCTGGTGCTGGAAAGCTTCCTGGAGAGCCTGGCGGCAACCCGCTGAAAACCGGCAAAGCCCGCGCAAAGCCCCGTACTCGCAAGGCCGCATCGACAACCAGAGAAAATGGCCTGAGCACCTGGACAGCTTTTTTGCAAAGACCTCGGCACCTAGAACCTTCAGCCCGAGCTCCACGCCCTTCAGCCAGATGCTTCCCGCTGCAGTGAACTGATCCACGGACTCAACGACCGCCGCAACCCCTGGCAGCCCTGCTGATGCGCCTGCTGCCGGACGGTAAAAGCCTTCCAAACGACATAAATCCGGCGCCGGAAAATCACTGCCTGAAGGCCCGCTGAAGCTTTTGTCGCGCCAAGGCTTGTCTGATCAACCTGGGTGCGCTATCAACGCACAGGTTGCACCCACAGACTTGCTCGGAAACCTCCATGACCTTTGAAGTCCCCGCCCACAGCACTCCTCACCCAGGCAAACCCGCCAGCCGCATTCGGCAGAAGAATGAAGAGGCCATCATCCAGGCCGCCGAGGACGAGTTCGCCCGTCACGGCTTCAAAGGCACCAGCATGAACACCATCGCGCAGAAGGCCGGCCTGCCCAAAGCCAACCTGCACTACTACTTCACCAACAAGCTGGGGCTGTACATCGCGGTGCTGAGCAACATCCTCGAACTCTGGGACAGCACCTTCAACACCCTCACCGCCGAGGATGACCCGGCCGAGGCCCTGACCCGCTACATCCGCGCCAAGATGGAATTTTCCCGTCGCCAGCCACAGGCCTCGCGGATCTTCGCCATGGAAATCATCAGTGGCGGCGAATGCCTGAGCGAATACTTCAGCCAGGACTACCGCGCCTGGTTCCAAGGCCGGGCCAATGTGTTCCAGGCCTGGATCGACGCCGGCAAGATGGACCCGGTTGACCCAGTGCACCTGATCTTCCTGCTTTGGGGCAGCACCCAGCACTACGCCGACTTCGCCACCCAGATCTGCCGCGTCACCGGCCGCAGCCGCCTGACCAAGCAGGATTTCGAAGAGGCCGGCACCAACCTGATCCGCATCATCCTCAAAGGCTGTGGCCTGACTCCCGCCCAGAAAGACTGACGCTCATGCCCTTTACCCTGGCCGGCCTTTGCGAGTACCGCGAAGAGATTCGCAAAAGCCGCTTCATCACCTTTGCCGCGCCCATCACCAGCGCGGTCGAGGCCCAAGCCTTCATCCAGCAATACAGTGACCTCAACGCCTCCCACAATTGCTGGGCGTGGAAGCTGGCTGATCAGTACCGCAGCAACGACGACGGCGAACCCGGCGGCACCGCCGGACGGCCGATCCTCGCGGCCATCGAGGCCCAGGATTGCGATCAGGTAGCCGTGCTGGTGATCCGCTGGTACGGCGGCATCCAGCTGGGCACTGGTGGCCTGGCCCGGGCTTACGGCGGCGGTGCCAACAAATGCCTGCAAGGCGCCGAGCGCATCGCCCTGGTCAACCGCGTACCGCTGCGCTGCGCCTGCAGTTTCAGCGAGCTGGCCCTGGTCAAGTTGCGGATCGCCGAACTGGGCGGGTTGCTGGTAGAGGAAGACTTCACCGCCAATGGCGTGGAGTTGCAACTGGCCCTGGGCGAAGAGCAGATCGATACCCTGCAACAGCAGTTGGCCGACCTCAGCCGCGGACGCATCCTCTTGCAGCGCTGAGCGCACCAACCCGGCCCGAGTACCTTGTGCATAACCCGGCAGAGCCTCCCGCAGTTGCCCACATCTGCTGTGCACCCGACTGTGGATAACCTGAGCACATAACGCTGTAACCCTTCTGTAACGTGGCTTTGCGGGCTTTGTTCATTTTTTGCCCAAAGTTCCTCCAATGGACTTTTTTGCAACGTAAAACAGTAAGTTAGAGTGGTTTATCGCGGTTGGAAGGCAAGGCTGCCGGGCTTATGCCCAAGTTCCAGGCTTGCACACAAATACTGTGGAGCAAGCTGTGGATAACCCGTGCAAGGCTGCTCCAGCCGCTGACTGCACAGGGCCTGCAGGCCACTGGTCATTTTTTGCTCAGTTTGCCGCGGACAAAAACAGAGCCCTTTCAAACACTTTGCCCCGAAGTGGTGCCCGGTTTCCGCCTCCTCCAACAGTTCAAGGGGCACTCCAGGGCGGCGCCTGAGCTTTCCTGACCTACTGGCCAGGAAATTGCTTTATCCACAGCAACAACTCCAATCCCCCGAGCCCGTCATGCCAAATTCCGCTGTGCCCATCGCACAAACTCCGCGCCTGCAACTGCGCCAGATCAGCAAGCGCTATCCCGGTTGCCTGGCCAACGACGCCATCGACCTGAGCATCGCTCCAGGTGAAATCCAGGCCCTGCTCGGCGAGAACGGCGCCGGCAAAAGCACCTTGATGAAGATCATCTACGGGGTGATCCAGGCCGACTCGGGGGAGTTGATCTGGCAAGGCCGGCGTCAGCTCATCAGCAGCCCGGCCCAGGCTCGCGGCCTGGGAATCGGCATGGTGTTCCAGCATTTCTCATTGTTCGAAACCCTCAGCGTCGCGCAAAACATTGCCCTGGCCATGGGCGCGGCGGCCGGCACGCCGGGCCAGCTGGAAGGCAAGATCCGCGAAGTGTCCCAGCGTTATGGCATGCCCCTGGAACCCCAGCGCCTGGTGCACAGCCTGTCCATCGGCGAGCGTCAACGAGTGGAGATCGTGCGCTGCCTGATGCAGGACATCCGCCTGTTGATCCTCGACGAACCCACCTCAGTGCTGACCCCGCAAGAGGCCGAAGAGCTGTTCATCACCCTGCGCCGGCTGGCCGCCGAGGGCTGCAGCATCCTGTTCATCAGCCACAAGCTCGCCGAAGTCCGCGCGCTGTGCCACAGCGCCACAGTACTGCGGGGCGGCCGGGTGGCCGGTCACTGTCGGCCGGCCGAATGCTCGAACCAGGAACTGGCGCGACTGATGGTGGGTGACACGGCGGCCCTGCTCGCCGACTACCCCAAGGTCAGCGGCGCTACCGAATTCCTGCACATCCGCGAGTTGAGCTGGCACAACCCCGATCCCTTCGGCTGCTCCCTCAAGGCCATCGACCTGAGCCTGCGCAGTGGCGAAATCGTCGGTATCGCCGGGGTCGCCGGCAATGGCCAGGACGAACTGCTGGCCCTGCTCAGCGGCGAGCAACGCCTGGCTCCCGGTGAGGCCCAACGCATCTGCCTGGCCGGCCAGGCCGTCGGCCATCTCTACCCCGATGCAAGACGCCGAAAGGGGCTGGCCTTCGTCCCCGCCGAACGCCTGGGGCAAGGTGCAGTGCCGGAACTGAGCCTGGAAGACAACGCGCTGCTCAGCGCCTTTCAACAAGGACTGGTCCGCAATGGCCTGATTCAAAGAGCCAAGGTCCGCGCCCTGGCCGAGACAATCATCCAGCGCTTCGGGGTCAAGACCGGTGATGCCCAGAGCCCGGCCCGCAGCCTGTCCGGCGGCAATCTGCAGAAATTCATCCTCGGCCGCGAGATCCTCCAGCAACCGCGCTTACTGATCGCCGCGCACCCGACCTGGGGCGTCGACGTGGGTGCCGCTGCCACCATTCACCGGGCACTGATCGCCCTGCGCGATGCCGGCGCGGCGATCCTGGTGATCTCCGAAGACCTGGATGAACTGCTGCAGATCAGCGATCGCATTGCCGCCCTGTGCGGTGGTCGTCTCTCGACGCCCAAAGCCTGCGCCGACACCTCATTGGTCGAAGTCGGCGCCTGGATGGCCGGCCACTTCGAAGCCGTCCCCTACACCCCCGCCCCGGCGGTTTAACGGAGTCGTCCATGCTGCTTTCACTCGAACCTCGCGGCCGCCAGTCGCGCCTGATGCTCTGGTGTTCCCCTCTTCTGGCCGCGCTGCTGACCCTGAGCTGTGGTGCCCTGCTGTTCATGGCCCTGGGGCATGACCCGCTGCTGACCCTGCACACCCTGCTGATCGCCCCGGTCAGCGACCTGTACGGCGTCTCGGAACTGCTGGTCAAGGCGCTGCCGATCCTGCTCTGCGCCCTGGGCCTGGCAGTGGCCTACCGGGCCCGCATCTGGAACATCGGCGCTGAAGGCCAACTGCTGCTCGGGGCCCTGGCCGGCAGTGCCCTGGCGGTCAACCTCATCGAATTGCAAAGTCGCTGGGCGCTGGTACTGATCCTGCTTGCCGGCACCCTCGCCGGCGCCGCCTGGGCCGGGCTCACCGCCTGGTTGCGCACACGCTTCAACGCCAATGAAATCCTCACCAGCATCATGCTCAACTACATCGCCCTGAACCTGTTGCTGTATTGCGTACACGGCCCATTGAAGGACCCCGCCGGGTTCAACTTCCCCGAGTCGGCGATGTTCGGCGACGCCAGCCGCCTGCCACAGTTGATGGAAGACGGTCGGGTCCACGCCGGGGTGTATTTCGCCCTGCTGGCCCTGGTGGCGGTCTGGGTACTGCTGCAAAAAAGCTTCGTCGGTTTCCAGATCAAGGTCCTCGGGCTGGACCGGCGCGCCGCGGGTTTCGTCGGCTTTCGCCAGCAGCGCCTGATCTGGCTGGC
Source organism: Pseudomonas protegens (assembly GCF_003363755.1). Taxonomy (GTDB): domain Bacteria; phylum Pseudomonadota; class Gammaproteobacteria; order Pseudomonadales; family Pseudomonadaceae; genus Aquipseudomonas; species Aquipseudomonas danubii. The sequence goes on along the minus strand of NZ_CP031396.1, from coordinate 4,362,104 downwards.
GCTATTGATCAGCGGCGCCCTGGCTGGGTTGGCCGGGGTCTGTGAAGTCACCGGGCCCATCGGCCAACTGGTGCCGCAGGTCTCCCCCGGCTACGGCTATGCGGCGATCACCGTGGCCTTTCTCGGGCGCCTGAACCCCATCGGCATCCTGTTCTCCAGCCTGCTCATGGCCCTGCTGTACATCGGTGGCGAAAGCGCGCAGATGAGCCTCAACCTGCCCCAGGCCATTACCCAGTTGTTCCAGGGCATGATGCTGTTCTTCCTCCTGGCCTGTGACGTACTGATTCTCTATCGGCCGCGCCTGAACCTGCGCTGGGCACGCCGCGACACGCCCCTCAGCGCAACCGCCGGAGCCCTGTAATGGATATCGATCTGCTGAGCAATATTCTCTACGCCATGGTGCGCTGCGGCACGCCCTTGCTGCTGGTGGCCCTGGGGGAATTGATCTGTGAAAAGAGCGGCGTCCTCAACCTCGGCCAGGAAGGCATGATGCTGTTCGGCGCGGTGATAGGTTTTATCGTCGCCCTCAACAGCGGCCATTTGTGGCTTGGCGTGCTGCTGGCAATGGCGGCGGGAATGCTGCTCTCGGCGTTGTTTGCCCTGGTGGCCCTGGCGTTCAATGCCAATCAAGTGGCTACCGGGCTGGCGTTGACTATCTTCGGGGTCGGCTTGTCGAGCTTTGTCGGCGCGGCCTGGGTCGGCAAGCCACTGGCCGGGTTCGAACCGCTGGCACTGCCATTGCTCAGCGATATCCCGCTGATCGGCCGCATGCTGTTTGCCCAGGATCTGCTGGTGTACTTGTCCTTCGCGCTGTTCGCCCTGGTGGCCTGGGTGCTCCTCAAGAGCCGGGTTGGCCTGATCATCCAGGCCGTCGGCGAAAACCCCGACGCCGCCAGTGCCATGGGCCTGCCGGTGCTGCGGGTGCGCACGCTCGCGGTGCTGTTCGGCGGTGCCATGGCCGGGTTGGCCGGGGCCTACCTGTCCCTGGCCTACACCCCGATGTGGGCCGAGAACATGAGCGCCGGCCGCGGCTGGATTGCCCTGGCCCTGGTGGTGTTCGCCAGTTGGCGCGTGTGGCGACTGTTGCTCGGCGCCTACCTGTTCGGCCTGGCGAGCATCCTGCATCTGGTGGCCCAGGGCCTGGGGCTGGCGATACCCTCCAACCTGCTGGCGATGCTGCCGTATGCCGCCACCATCCTGGTGCTGGTGCTGCTATCGCGCGACGCCTTGCGCCCCCGTTTGTACGCACCGGTATCCCTGGGGCAGCCTTGGCAGGCGGGGCATTAAATGACCGGCGCACGCCCGGCTGGAGCCAGCTTGCCTACGTCGCCTTTGACCGGCAGCAACTGCGCCACGCACCAGGCCAGTTCGAAAACCAGGAACACCGCGATCAATGCGGTGGCGCCGTGCATCAGGGCGTACCCCTGCCAAGTGGCAAATAGGAGGCGTCCCACCGCGTCATAACGGCCAAACGCCTGCTGCGGATCACGAATCCGCAGCACCGACCATACGCAGACAATCGACCCCATGAGGTTGGCCATCAGCAGGTGCATCGGCTCGAACGGAGGCAGGCTACCGGGCAGATTGAAGGCCTGGGCCGCGCCCTGCAGCAACTCGTGCAAGGCCATGAAACTCCAGGGGGTGACAAAGGCCAGCGTCACCAGCAAGTCGTACCAGCCGCTGGCGCGGACCAATTTTCGGTAGTGTTCGGTCGTCCACATAGGAAGTGCTCCATCAACTCAAGGAGCGCGCAGGCTAAAGCCTGGAGTATGCTCCAGGGTCAAGCCCTTTCGAGCCCCATGCATGTGCATCGGAGAACTGGGCCAGTTGCGCCACGAGCTGCAACTGCGGCTGGGACAAGCCTGTCCATTGAATCCGTGATCCTCATTTATCAAGGAACCTCATCATGTCCACGGCAAAAACCGCACTGATCATCGGCGCCTCCCGGGGCCTGGGCCTCGGCCTGGTACAACGCCTGCTGGAAGACGGCTGGCAAGTCACCGCCACCGTGCGCAACCCGCACAAGGCCGAAGCCCTGCAGGCACTGGGCAAGGTGCAGATCGAACAACTGGACATGGACGATCAGCAAGCGGTGATCGCCCTGAGCCAGAAACTCAAGGACCAGGTGTTCGACCTGCTGTTCGTCAACGCCGGGGTCAAGGGCCCGGACAACCAGTTGCCGGGCCACGCGACCCTGGCCGAAGTCGGCCAACTGTTCTTCACCAACGCGGTGGCGCCGATCAACCTGGCCCAGCGCTTTGTCGGGCAGATCCGCAAGGACAGCGGCGTGCTGGCGTTCATGAGTTCGGTGCTGGGCAGCGTGACCATGCCGGATGCTCCGGAACTGGCGCTGTACAAGGCCAGCAAGGCGGCGCTGAACTCCATGACCAACAGCTTCGTCACCCAGCTGCAACAGAAGCTGACCGTGCTCTCGCTGCACCCGGGCTGGGTAAAGACTGACATGGGCGGCGAAGGCGCCGACATCGACGTGCAAACCAGCACCCGTGGGCTGATCGCCCAGATCAACGCCTACACCGGCAAGGGCGGCCATCACTTCGTCAACTACAAGGGCGAAACCATCCCCTGGTAAGCCCGCAACCTCTGTAACCGATGCCCCTGGCAGCGCTTGCACAGCGCGGCCAAGGCTCTGCAACCGGGGGCAAACCGCAAGTTTTGTCCCCCGGCACATCTTTCGCTAGACTGCGCACCTCGCCCCTTGCGGCGACCCTGGATCAGCAGACAGGGCAACACTGAGCTGGCTAACCTGAACCCACTTTCAGAGGAGCCGGCCACCATGCCTGCGACCCGTACCTGGTTAAAAAATCCCCTGGCCATCTTCACCGGCAATGCCCTCGACGCCCGTGGCGGCCTGGTCGTGCAAGACGGTCTGATCGTTGAAGTCCTGGGCCTGGGCCAACAGCCTGCGAGCCCTTGCCAACAGGTCTTCGATGCCCGCGAGCACGTGTTGCTGCCGGGCCTGATCAACACCCACCATCACTTCTACCAAACCCTGACCCGGGCCTGGGCGCCGGTGGTCAACCAGCCGCTGTTCCCCTGGCTCAAGACCCTGTACCCGGTCTGGGCCCGGCTGACCCCGGAAAAACTCGCCCTGGCCACCAAAGTGGCGCTGGCCGAGCTGCTGCTCTCCGGTTGCACCACCGCCGCCGACCATCACTACCTGTTTCCCGACGGCCTGGAAAACGCCATCGACGTGCAAGTCGAAAGCGTGCGTGAACTGGGCATGCGCGCCATGCTCACCCGCGGTTCCATGAGCCTGGGCGAAAAGGACGGCGGCCTGCCACCGCAACAGACCGTGCAGGAAGGCCAGGTGATTCTCGACGACAGTCAGCGCCTGATTCGCCAATACCACGAGCGTGGCGACGGCGCGCAGATCCAGATCGCCCTGGCGCCGTGCTCGCCGTTCTCGGTGACCCCGGAAATCATGTCGGCCAGCGCCGAACTGGCCAACGGACTCGATGTGCGCCTGCACACTCACCTCGCCGAAACCCTCGACGAAGAAGACTTCTGCCTGCAGCGCTTCGGCCTGCGCACCGTGGATTACCTGGACAGCGTCGGCTGGCTCGGTCCGCGTACCTGGCTGGCCCACGGCATCCACTTCAACCCGGATGAAATCGCCCGCCTGGGCGCTGCCGGCACCGGCATCTGCCATTGCCCGAGTTCGAACATGCGCCTGGCCTCCGGCATCTGCCCCAGTATCGAACTGACCGACGCTGGCGCGCCCCTGGGCTTGGGCGTGGACGGTTCGGCGTCCAACGATGCGTCGAACATGATTCTCGAAGCGCGGCAGGCGCTGTACATCCAGCGCCTGCGCTACGGCGCCGAGAAGATCACCCCGGAGCGCGTATTGGGCTGGGCGACACAGGGTTCGGCAAGCCTGTTGGGCCGCACCGACATCGGCGAGCTGGCGGTGGGCAAGCAGGCGGACCTGGCGTTGTTCAAGCTCGATGAGCTGCGTTTCTCGGGTAGCCATGATCCGGTTTCGGCGCTGCTGTTGTGCGGCGCGGATCGAGCGGACCGGGTCATGATTGGTGGCCAGTGGCGGGTGATTGATTGCCAGGTCGAAGGGCTGGACCTGAAAAACCTGATCGCCGATCACAGCCAGGCGGCCCGGCAACTGATCGCCGGTAGCTGATCGTTAAGTCCAACGGCGAGGGACCCGATCCCTCGCCTGCGCCTTAAGTTAAGCGGAATCGGATTGAGGAAACATGTTAGTTTCCGCCCTCGAACGAACCGCTATAGGGACATTACGTGAGACAAAAGTACGGACTGGCGCTCTGCGTCGCGCTGCTGATTGCAGGCTGCGAGAAACCGGAGGTTGCTGGCCCGCCCAGCAAAGCGCTGTCAGCTGAAAAAGTGGCAGAAATTGCTTCGACCATCAGCCGCAAATACCCAGATCTGTCCCCACAAAACCGCGAGGCCGTCCTCAACACAGTGATCCGCTCGCTGGACAACATGGTGTTGATCGAAGGGGGCGAATTCCAGATGGGCGATTTCGGTTGGCCCCATGGCTTCGACCCACTTGCCTTGTGCCAATGGCCCTGCGGCGTGGACCCGGCAAAAATGGAGCGGATCAGTCTCGACGTCGATGACGATTTCGTTCACCCGGTCAAATTGAGCAGCTATTACCTGTCCTCGCTGCAAACCACCTTGGGCGATTTTGATCTGTTCTTCCTGGCCCAAGGCAAGCCGCCATTCGACGCTGAACTTCGTAAACGCGAAGACATGAAGCACCTCTACCTTGAAAACCTGCCCGCCCCGGCCTCTCGATCATGGCAAGAGGCCAAGGATTACTGTGGCTGGCTGGCAGACCTCAGCGGCTATCGCGTCGATCTGCCGACCGAGGCGCAATGGGAATATGCGGCGCGCAACCGCGGCCAGCCGGTGATGTTCGCCACCGACAACGGCAATCTGGATTACGGCCGCAACTTCCCGGCCCCTGACGACAACGAAACCTTCGCCGTGGACAGGTTTGTGCCCAATCCGCTGGGCCTCTACAACCTCACCGGCAACGCCAGTGAATGGGTCAACGATTGGTACGATAAACACTACTATCGCGAGTCTCCCGTGGAGAACCCGCAAGGGCCTGAAACAGGCATCTATCGGGCGCAACGCGGCGCCAACAACAAGTTTGCCAACGACCCGACCTTTTCTCCTTCGGCCAGCACCGTGCGCCGTTGGCGTTGGGGGGCACTGGCGGCCTGGAATGCCCCCGGTGTCAGCTTTCGCTGCGCCATCCAGTCAGCCCAGCCGCTTTAAAGGCCCAGCAGCGACAGCATGATGAAGGTGGCAAACAGCACGAAGTGAGTCATGCCTTCTATGGCATTGGTTTCACCGTCGTTGAGGTTGATCGCGCTGACGATCAGGGTGATGAACACCATCACTGTCTGCACAGGAGTCATGGCCATCTGGAACGGCTGGCCGGTGTACAGGGCCATGGCCTCCATCACCGGCACCGTGAGGATCACCGTCGACAGGGAGGCGCCCAGGGCCACGTTGACCACCGACTGCATGCGGTTGGCCAGGGCCGCGCGCAGGGCGGTGAGAATCTCCGGCGCGGCAGAAATCGCCGCCACCAGGATCGCCGTGATCACCGGCGGCGCGCCCGTGCCTTCCAGGCCCAGGTCCAGGGTCTTGGACATCACCTCGGCCAGGGCGCCGATCACCACCACGCCGAACACCAGGATGCCGATGCTCCAGGCCAGGTTGACGGCATGGGGCTGTTCCTGGGCCTCTTTAGCACGGCGCTTTTCCGGGTAGCTATAGCTGAAGAAGTAACTGTGCGGCCCGACCTGCATGCGCAGGAACAGGGTATAGAGCACCACCATCGCGCCAATGGTGAAGGCCGAATACACCTTCCAGTCGGCCTCGGGGATGAACTCCGGCACCACCATCGACACGCCCATGGCGGTGAGGATCATCACGCTGTAGGTGCGCGCCGAATCGTCGTTATAAGGCTGCTCGCCATGCTTGATGCCGCCCATCAGCGCGGCCAGGCCGAGGATGCCGTTGATGTCCAGCATCACCGCCGAATAGATGGTGTCGCGCACCAGGGTCGGCGAGGCTTCGTTGCTCATCATGATGGCCAGGATCACCACCTCCACCAGCACCGCGGCCAGGGTCAGGATCATGGTGCCGTAGGGGTCGCCGACCTTTTCCGCCAGCCGTTCGGCGTGGTGGGCAACACGCATCGAGGCGATGACGATAAAGCCGATCAGCACCAGCCCGGCCATCAGGGCAATGCCTTGGCCGCTATTGAGCAACAGGTGTTCCAGGGGATAGGCGGCCACGGCAGCCAGCAGCGCAAGCAGCAGAAACTGTTCTTGCTTGAGGGAAGTGAACATTGCAGTCCTTTGACGGAAATAAAAACGAGTACAGGAGATGAATGAAAGACTGCTTCGGGTCACTAACGTTTCGTTACATGTCAGTGCACCAGGCTCAGGCGCCACGCACCGGGATGGATCTTGAACAGCCCTTCGCCGGCAAGCCGGCTCCTACATTCCAACGCCGTAGGAGCTGGCTTGCCAGCGAAAAGCGCGCCCCACAGCCCACGTAGAAACCGCCTCGCCGGCGCAACCGCCCTCTTTGTTGTCCTGTTGGTCAGCTATTTGCATTGCCCTTAAGCGCTTGCCGACCCAGTCCTCCCCCACAACAAGATGGAGCTCCAATTCATGCATACACGCCCGTTGCACAAGCTGCTCTGCGCCCTGGCCGCCGCTGTCGGCCTGAGTGCCAGTCTCGCCGCCAGCGCTGCCGATCCGCTGAAGGTCGGCTTCGTCTACATCGGTCCCATCGGTGACCACGGCTGGACCTATCAGCATGAACAAGGACGCAAGGCACTGGCGGAAAAATTCGGCGAGCAGATCAAGACCAACTACGTCGAGAACGTGGCCGAAGGCGCCGACGCCGAGCGGGTGATCCGCAACATGGCCAAGGACAACTACGACCTGATCTTCACCACCTCCTTCGGCTACATGAACCCCACCCTGAAAGTCGCCAAGCAGTTCCCCAAGGTGACCTTCGAACACGCCACCGGCTACAAGCAGGACAAGAACCTCGGCACCTACCTGGCACGCACCTACGAGGGACGCTACGTCGGCGGCTTTCTCGCGGCGAAAATGACCAAGAGCAAGAAGATCGGCTACGTCGCCTCCTTCCCGATCCCGGAGGTGATCCGCGACATCAACGCCATCCAGCTGGCCCTGAACAAGTACAACCCGGGCACCGAGATCAAGGTGGTGTGGGTCAACTCCTGGTTCGACCCGGGCAAGGAAGCCGACGCCGCCAACGCCCTGATCGACCAGGGCGCCGACGTGATCTTCCAGCACACCGACAGCCCGGCGCCGATCCAGGCCGCGGAGCGCCGCGGCGTGTATGCGGTGGGCTACGCCTCGGACATGGCCCACTTCGGCCCCAAGGCGGTGCTGACCTCCATCGTCAACAACTGGGCCCCGCACTACATCCAGGCCACCCAAGGGGTGCTGGACCACAGCTGGACATCCCAGGACTACTGGGGCGGTCTGAAAGAGGGTACGGTTGAGCTGCCCCTCAGCGACCTGCTGCCGGCCCCGGTGAAAGCCGAGGCCGAGCAGATCATCGCCAGCATCAAGAGTGGCCAGTTCCACCCGTTCACCGGCCCGATCAAGGACCAGGGCGGAGTAGAAAAAATCCCTGCGGGAGTCAGCGCCAGCAATGCCGAACTGGCCTCGATGAACTACTACGTCGAAGGCCTGAAGGCAGACCTCCCCAAATAAGCTGGTCGTCGCTGCCGGAGCACCCGCCAGCGACGACGGACCGCCAACAGGATGGGAGCCTTTTCATGCATCAACTGCCGATCATCGATATCAGCCCGCTGTATCAGGAGGCCCAGCCAGGCTGGGACAGTGTCGCCAGACAGATCGACCGCGCCTGTCGCGAATGGGGCTTCTTCTATATAAAGGGCCACCCGATCAGTGCACAACGCATCGATCAATTGCTGGCCATGGCCAAGCACTTCTTCGCCCTGCCCAGCGCCGAGAAACTCAAGATCGACATCACCCAGAGCCGCCACCATCGCGGCTACGGCGCCATCGCCACCGAGCAACTGGACCCGGGCAAGCCCAGCGACCTCAAGGAAACCTTCGACATGGGCCTGCACCTGCCGGATGACCATCCCGAGGTCGTGGCGGACAAGCCCCTGCGCGGCCCCAACCGCCACCCGGACCTGCCCGGCTGGAAAGACCTGATGGAGCAGCACTACCAGGACATGCAGGCCCTGGCCCAGACCCTGCTGCGGGCCATGACCCTGGCCCTGGGCATCGAACGCGACTTCTTCGACCGCCGCTTCCAGGACCCGGTCAGCGTGCTGCGGCTGATCCACTATCCGCCGCGCCACACCGCCAGCAGCACCGAGCAGCAAGGCGCCGGCGCCCACACCGACTATGGCTGCATCACCCTGCTCTACCAGGACACCGCCGGTGGCTTGCAAGTGCGCAACGTCCAGGGGCAGTGGATCGATGCGCCGCCCATCGAAGGCAGCTTCGTGGTCAACCTCGGCGACATGATGGCGCGCTGGAGCAACGACCGTTACCTGTCGACCCCGCACCGGGTCATCAGCCCGCTGGGGGTGGACCGCTACTCGATGCCATTCTTCGCCGAACCGCACCCGGACACCCGTATCGAATGCCTGCCCGGCTGCCAGGACGCGGAGCATCCGGCCAAGTACCCGGTGACCACCTGCGCCGAATTCCTGCTGTCGCGCTTTGCCGATACCTACGCCTATCGCCGGGAGCTGGAGCAGGCCTGATCGCCCATTCGGTCAGGTTTTACCGAACAATCGCGCCGCCAGATGTAGAATGGCGGCTTTTTCGGGCCCGGTGAAAACCTGGCGATCGCCGCAACCGCCGCCAGTTCCCCAGAGAAGGGCACGGCCCCGGCAGCGCATCACTCTCGCAGCGCCCGCCTGCACCTGATGAGACAACACCATGTATGACTGGCTGAACGCCTTGCCCAAGGCCGAGTTGCACCTGCACCTGGAAGGTTCCCTGGAACCGGAACTGCTGTTCGCCCTGGCCGAACGCAACAAGATCGCCCTGCCCTGGAGCGACGTCGAAACCCTGCGCAAGGCCTACGCCTTCAACAACCTGCAGGAGTTCCTCGACCTGTATTACCAGGGCGCCGATGTGCTGCGCACCTCCCAGGATTTCTACGACCTGACCTGGGCCTACCTGCTGCGCTGCAAAGAGCAGAACGTGATTCACACCGAGCCGTTCTTCGATCCGCAGACCCACACCGACCGCGGCATCCCGTTCGAAGTGGTGCTCAACGGCATCGCCGCCGCCCTCAAGGACGGCGAGCAGCAACTGGGCATCACCAGCGGCCTGATCCTCAGCTTCCTGCGCCACTTGAGCGAAGAAGAAGCACAGAAAACCCTCGACCAGGCGCTGCCGTTCCGCGATGCCTTCGTTGCCGTGGGCCTGGACAGTTCGGAAATGGGTCACCCGCCAAGCAAGTTCCAGCGGGTCTTCGACCGCGCCCGCAGCGAAGGCTTCCTGACCGTCGCCCATGCCGGCGAGGAAGGCCCGCCCGAGTACATCTGGGAAGCCCTGGACCTGTTGAAGATCCAGCGCATCGACCACGGCGTGCGCGCTTTCGAGGACGAGCGGCTGATGCAGCGCATCATCGATGAACAGATCCCGCTGACCGTGTGCCCGCTGTCCAACACCAAGCTCTGCGTGTTCGACCACATGTCCCAGCACAACATCCTGCAAATGCTCGAGCGCGGGGTGAAGGTCACGGTCAACTCCGATGACCCGGCCTACTTCGGCGGCTACGTCACCGAGAACTTCCACGCCTTGTACACCGACCTGGGCATGACCCAGGACCAGGCCCGGCGCCTGGCGCAGAACAGCCTGGATGCGCGGCTGGTCAAGCCGTAACGGTCTTCGCCAGCCAGCCGGCTCCTACAGGTTCGTGTAGGAGCCGGCTGGCCGGCGCAACTCAAGCGCCCGCCTCGCTCAACGCCTCCAGCGTCTTGCCCCGGGTCTCCATCCCGAACCGCCAGACCACTCCCGCCGCCACCACAAAGCACGCCGCCCCCAGGGCAAACACCCCGCCCTGCCCAGTGATGGGAAACACCAGTCCGGTCACCAAAGGCCCCAGCAGCGAACCGATCCGGCCAACGGCCGAAGCGAAGCCCGAACCCGTGGCCCGGGCAGACGTCGGGTACAGCTCGGGCGTGTAGGTGTAGAGCACCGCCCACATGCCGAACAGGAAGAACTGCATCAGCAGGCCGGTGCCGATCAACAGGCTGACGTTGCCGCCAAACACCGCGCTCTGGCCGTAGAAGAAGGCCATGATCCCGCCGCCGAGCAAGGTGACGATGCACACCGGCTTGCGCCCCCAGCGCTCCACCAGCCAGGCGGCCATGAGGAACCCGGGAATCCCGCCAAGGGAAATCAGCACCGTGTAGTACACCGACTGGGTCACGGCAAAACCGGACTGTTGCAGCAAGGCGCTGAGCCAGGACGTCAGCCCGTAGAACCCCAGCAATGCGAAGAACCACAGGCTCCAGATCATCATCGTGCGTTGCCGATACAGGGGCGACCAGATCTGTTTCAGCGCAGAAAAGAAGTGCCCCGGCGCCTGCTCGACTCGCGGCAGGCGCACCGGTTCCGGCAACGGGGCGCCACCCAGGGCAGCCCGCACCTTGTCCTCGATGCCCAACAGCACCCGGTCGGCCTCGGCATGGCGCCCAGCCTGCTCCAGCCAGCGCGGCGACTCGGGAATGAAGAAGCGGATCACCAGCACGAACACTGCCGGAATCGCCAGCACCAGGAAGATGTCGCGCCAGCCGATCAGCGGCAGGAGGAAGTACGACAGCGCACCGGCCGCCACAAAACCCAAGGGCCAGAAGCCGTCCATCAAGGCGATGTAGCGCCCGCGTCGTTGCGCCGGAATCATCTCCGAGAGCATCGATTGGGCGATGGGAAACTCCATGCCCATGCCGATGCCCAGCAGCACCCGGAACAGGGTCAGGCTGTCCACGCTCTGGGCGGTGGAGCACAGGTAACTGGCCACGCCCCAGAGCACGATGCTCCATTGGAACACCGGCTTGCGCCCGAAGCGGTCGGCGAGCATGCCCGACAGCGAGGCGCCGAGCACCATGCCGAAGAAGCTGGAGCTGGCCAGCAGGCCGGCCTGGGCCGAGCTCAGGCCGAACTCGGTTTTGATCGACCCCAGCAGGAAGGTCATCATCGCCAAATCCATGGAGTCGAAGAAAAACGCCAGGGCAATGATGATGAAGATCACTCGGTGATAACCGCTGATAGGTAAGCGCTCCAGGCGCTCTGCGGCGCTGTATCCCTGTATGCCCATGCCCTGTTCCCCCGATTGAATGCACGACCCGTCGAGTGTGCGGGATCGAAGCGGGGGGTGATGGCTGAGGGCGACCTGTTCGCGTCCGGCAGCGACGCCGAGGACGCGGCACCTGGGTTCGCCGGCACCCCGGCTCTTACGGGCGGCGGGCGCTGATCTGGGCGCAGCGCTCCTGGAGCATGTCCCGCAACAGCTTGACCGGTTTGCTCAAGTGCGCGCGATGGGTGCACAGCAGGTTCAGCGACGCGCCTTCGCAACGCAACTCCGGCAACAGCACTTGCAAGCGGCCGGCCAGCACGTCGGCGGCCACATCCAGCCAGGACTTGTAGGCAATCCCTTCGCCGGCCACCGCCCAGCGCCGCACTACATCGGCATCGTCACTCAGGCGGTCGCCGCTGACGGTCAGGCTCACCTCGCGCTTGCCGTCATAAAAACTCCAAAGGTCGTGGGCCCGGCTGTCGAGCATGTACAGCAGGCAGTTGTGCTGGGCCAGTTGCTCCAGCTGGCGCGGCTCGCCGTGCCGGGCCAGGTAGCTGGGGGCCGCACACAGGACCCGGAGATTGTCCGGGGCTATCGGCAGCGCCACCAGGCTGGAGTCTTCCGGCTCGCCGTAGCGCAGGGCAATGTCCACCGGCTGGCGGAACAGATCGGCAATCCGGTCCCCCAGCAGCAGGCGCACGCTGAGCTTGGGATGCTCGCGCTGGAACTCGTCGAGCCAGGGCAGCAGCAGGTTGCGACCAAAGTCAGAGGGCGCGGAAAGCTGCAACACGCCGCTGACCTGATCCTGTCCACTAGCCAGCAAGCGCCGCCCTTCATCCAGGTTGCTCAAGGCGGCGCGAGCGTATTCAAGAAAGCCCTCGCCCTCGGCCGTCAGACGCAGGCTGCGGGTGGAACGGGCCAGCAAACGCGCCCCCAAGTGTTCTTCGATGCGCTTGAGGGCGGCGCTGGCCACCGCCGGCGACAGGTCCATGACCCGGGCCGCCGCCGACAGGCTGCCCAGGTCCGCGGCCCGCACGAACAGTTGCAGGTCATCGAATCGCAGCATGGATCTACCCCTGGATTATCAAAGAAATATTGAAAGAGACTGCTCTTTTAGCCGGTTTTATCTTCGGGAGAAATAGCCAATTATCTGCCCATCACCTGACAGCCCAAAGGTAAACACCATGTCCCAAGCCTTTACCGCCATCGCGACCCTGATCGCCAAGCCTGACCAGCACAACGTCCTCAAGCACGAACTCAGTGCCCTGGTACACCCCAGCCGTGCCGAGACCGGCTGCCAGTATTACCAATTGCATCAGGACGCCGAACAGCCGGGCACCTTCTACGTTCTGGAACGCTGGGACGATGAGGCCGCCCTGGAGTTTCACAACAACACCCCACACTTCCAGCATTTCCTCGACCAGACCCGCGAGGCGATCGAGCACTTCGAACTCAAGCGCCTGCAACTGATCGTCTGACCCTCACTCTGCACTCAACAGGAATTCACCATGAAAGCCATCGCCTACTACGCATCCCTACCAATCGACGACCCCAAGTCCCTGCAAGACATCGAACTGCCCGAGCCGGTCGCCGGCCCTCGCGACCTGCTGGTGGAGGTCAAGGCCATCTCGGTCAACCCGGTGGACACCAAGGTCCGCCAGAACGTCCAGCCCGAAGGCGGCGCCGCCAAGGTGCTGGGCTGGGACGTGGCCGGCGTGGTCAAGGCCGTGGGCAACGAGGTCAGCCTGTTCAAGGTTGGCGACCGGGTGTTCTACGCCGGCTCCATCGCCCGGGCCGGAAGCAACAGCGAGCTGCACACCGTGGATGAACGGATCGTCGGCCATATGCCCAAGAGCCTGGGTTTTGCCGAAGCCGCGGCCCTGCCGCTGACCGCGATCACGGCCTGGGAACTGCTGTTCGAACGCCTGCAAATCAGCCAGGACCGCAGCGACCAGGGCCAGAGCCTGCTGATTGTCGGCGCCGCCGGCGGGGTCGGTTCGATCCTCACCCAACTGGCCCGGCAACTGACCGGCCTCAAGGTGATCGGCAGCGCCTCCCGGGAGCAGACCCAAGCCTGGGTCCGCGAGCTGGGCGCGCACGGCGTGGTGGATCACCGTCAGCCACTGAGCGCCGAGCTCAAGCGCATCGGCATCAATCAGGTGACCCACGTCGCCAGCCTGACCCAGACCGACACCCACCTTGATGAGTTGGTGGAAGCCCTGGTGCCCCAGGGCAAACTGGCCCTGATCGACGATCCGAAAAGCCTCGACGTGACCAAGCTCAAGCGCAAGAGCCTGTCCCTGCACTGGGAGTTCATGTACACCCGCTCGCTGTTCGAGACCACCGACATGCAGGAACAGCACGTGCTGCTCAACAAGGTCGCCGAGCTGATCGACGCCGGCACCTTGAAGACCACAGTGGGCGAGCATTTCGGCCAGATCAACGCGGCCAACCTGCGCCGCGCCCACGCCTTGCTGGAGAGCGGCACGGCCAAGGGCAAGATCGTCCTGGAAGGTTTCTAAGGGCTGAACGCACGGCGGCCATCGCGCACAAAAGCCCGATGGCCGCCGTCAGTCCGAGAGTTGATTTCGGTCATATTTGTGACCGTATTCGGGTCTACACTGGCAGCCCTTGCATCGCACTCTTTTACCGTTAGGAGGTCAGCAATGAAGATCCTGATAAAAGAATTGGCAAACCCTCAAGGCTCCCAATGGCAGGTCCGTCTCGACCAGCACGCGGTGACTTTCCGCAGTGAAGCCGAGGCCCGGGCTTTCACCCAGACCCTGCAAGCACGCCTGCAAGCCCCCCACCCGATTCCCCAGAGTCAGCGCGCCGTCGGCTGACTCAGAGCTCGGCGGCTTTCAAGGCCCGGGCATTCTGTAAACGCCGGGTCATGACCGCCATGCTCACCGCCAGAACACCACACAAGCTGATGACCATGGCCATCGGCATGGCACTGCCATCGTGCAACACACCCACCAGATAGGCAGCGCCCGCAGCGACGCTGAACTGCAGGCAACCGAGCATGGCCGAGGCGCTGCCGGCCCGCGCGCCCTGGCCGTTCATGGCGCAGGCCGCCGCGTTGGGAATGATGCAGCCCAGGCTGGCGATGCACACGAACAAGGGCAGCAACAGCGGCCAGAGCTCACTCGTATGCAGGGCGCTGACTGCCAGCAAGATCAACCCGGCCGCCAGGTAGATCCACACGGTACGGGCCAGCAGGAAAGCCGGACCGCGCTTGGCCAACAGCCGCGCATTGATCTGCGCCACCAGGATGAAACCGCCGGCATTGATCCCGAAGAACCAGCCGAAATGCTCCGCCGGCACGCCGTAGAGCTTGATAAAGACAAAGGGCGAGCCGGCGATATAGGAAAACATCCCGGCGATGGCGATGCCGCCGGTCAGGGCGTGACCGAGAAAGACCCGGTCCGCCAGCAACAGGCCGTACTGGCGCAACGCGCCGGACAACGGCAGGCGCGGGCGCGTGGCCGGCATGCTTTCCGGCAGGCCCAGGGCCACCGCCAATCCAGACAGGGCGCTGAACACCGTGAGCATGATGAAGATCGATTGCCAACCGTAGAGATTGACCAGCAGGCCGCCGAGCATCGGCGCCAGGATCGGCGCCAGGCCCATCACCAGCATCAACTGGGAGAACACCTTGGCCGAACCCACGGCATCGCACTTGTCGCTGACCACCGCGCGGGATATCACCATCCCGGCGCAACCGCCCAGGGCCTGGACGAAACGCGCGCCAATCAGCCACTCCAGGTTGGGCGCATAGGCGCAGGCCAGTGAGGCCAGGGTGAACAGCCCCACTCCCACCAGCAACGGCAGGCGCCGACCAAAACGGTCGGCCACAGGACCATAGGCCAGCTGCCCAATGGACAATCCAAGGAAATAGGCGGCCAGGGTCAGTTGGACGTGTTTTTCATCGGTGCCGAAAGCCAGGGCCATCGAGGGAAAGGCCGGCAGATAAAAGTCGATGGCCAAAGGGCCAAAAGCGCTCAAGGCGCCGAGAATCAGGATTGTGCGCAGGTTCATGGCATCCAAGCGAGCGTTGGTCAGCGGTCGCACAGTCTAGCTGCGCTTGGACGCCTTGAACATTCCGATAGGTCGCTAACGATTAAAAAGACTCAAGCAACCTGGACGGCGTAGCCTTCCTCGCTGATCAGATTGATCACCTCTTCGCTGGACAGGCGACTCTCGACCCCCACTTCCTTGGCCGCCAGATCCACCCGCACGGTGGCCGCCGGGTCCTTGCTCTGCAGCGCCTGAGTGATGGCCCGCACGCAGTGGCCGCAGGACATGCCTTGAACAGTGAATACTTGCATCGCGCTTCTCCTGTATTGGGATGCACGCAGTCTTGTCCTTGCCACCGTGGCAAGGTCAAGTTCCGGATTGAACTGCCGGGCTGGAAATCGGCGCCGCGCTCCGCCAAGCTGCACGTCTTATGACATCACAGCAGGAGATTCAGCCATGCGCTGGTCAACTTTCAGCCTCGTCGGCCTCCTTGGTCTGTTGGCGGCAACGCCACCGGCACTGGCCGCCGGAGAAGACTACGGCGTACTGATCATTTCCCGGGAGCGGCTGGAAGTCGCCACCTCCTGCGAGATCGGCCTGTACATCCAGGACCAGCTCGCCGGTCGGCTGTTCCAGGAACAGAGCGCCTCCTTCAACCTGCCGCCGGGCAAAGTGTCCCTGCGCCTGAAACTGCTGCCGGGCCAGGCGCCGGGCTGCAACCCTGGCCTGCTCGCCCCGGGTTCCCAGGACATCAGCGTGCGGGCCGGCGACGTGCTGAAGTTCCGCATCGCCAGCAACGCCTCGGGCATGTACCTCAAGCCCACCGCCCTGGACTACTGACGCTCCGCCCTCCACACGCCTTGCGTCCTGCAGCGCAAGGCGTGCTCCTGCTCCCCCCTGGGACAAAATGAAGCACCCTGGCAATGCCCGCTTGACCTTGCCTGCATGGCAAGGTTGATCCTGTGGGCAACATTTACAGGGAGTGTCAGCCATGCCTGAATCAACCACCTTCGACCTGCCGATTGCCGGCATGACCTGCGCCAGTTGCGCCGGTCGTGTGGAGCGTGCCTTGGCCAAGGTCGCCGGTATACGCGCGGTCAGCGTCAACCTCGCCACGGAACAGGCCCGGATCGAAGCCCCCGGGGACAGTCTGCCGGCCCTGCTGGAAGCGGTGGAAAATGCCGGTTACAGCGTACCGGTGCAGTCCATTGAATTGACCATCGGCGGCATGACCTGCGCCACCTGTGCCGGACGTGTAGAACGCGCCTTGAACAAGGTTCAAGGCGTGCGCAGCGCCAGCGTCAACCTGGCCACGGAACGGGCTCACCTCGAGCTGCTGGGCCAGGTCGACCCGGCGCAACTGATCAACGCCGTGACCCAGGCCGGCTACTCAGCCAGCCTGTGGCAGGCTGAGCAGAAGCACGGCAACGACCAGCAGCAGAACCTGCGCCGCGAACGCTGGAGCCTGGTCCTGGCGATCCTCCTGGCCCTGCCCCTGGTGCTGCCGATGCTGGTGCAACCCTTTGGCCTGCACTGGATGCTCCCGGCCTGGGCCCAGTTCGCCCTGGCCACTCCGGTGCAGTTCATCTTCGGCGCACGCTTTTATGTCGCCGCCTGGAAAGCCGTGCGCGCCGGCAGCGGCAACATGGACCTGCTGGTGGCCCTGGGCACCAGCGCCGGCTATGGCCTGAGCCTGTATGAATGGGCCACGGCCGCCGCCGGCAGCATGCCGCACCTGTACTTCGAAGCCTCGGCGGTGGTGATCGCCCTGGTGCTGCTGGGCAAGTACCTGGAAAGCCGCGCCAAGCGCCAGACCGCCAGCGCCATCCGCGCCCTGGAAGCCCTGCGCCCCGAGCGGGCAATCCAGGTCATCGATGGGCGCGAGCAGGAAGTCGCCATCAGCGCCCTGCGCCTGAACGACCTGGTGCTGGTCAAACCCGGCGAGCGCTTTCCGGTGGACGGCGAAGTCATCGAAGGCCAGAGCCATGCCGACGAAGCGCTGATCAGCGGTGAAAGCCTGCCGGTGCCCAAGCAGCCTGGGGATAAAGTCACCGGCGGCGCCATCAACGGCGAAGGCCGCCTGCTGGTACGCACCCTGGCCCTCGGCGCGGAAACCGTGCTGGCACGGATCATTCGCCTGGTGGAAGATGCCCAGGCCGGCAAGGCACCGATCCAGAAGCTGGTGGACAAGGTCAGCCAGGTGTTCGTACCCACCGTGCTGGTGCTGGCGCTGATCACCCTGGTGGGCTGGTGGCTGTATGGCGCGCCCCTGGAAACCGCAGTGATCAACGCCGTCGCCGTGCTGGTGATCGCCTGCCCTTGCGCCCTGGGCCTGGCCACCCCCACCGCGATCATGGCCGGCACCGGCGTGGCCGCCCGCCACGGCATCCTGATCAAGGACGCCGAAGCCCTGGAACGAGCCCACGAAGTCAGCTCGGTGGTTTTCGACAAGACCGGCACCCTGACTTCCGGTACGCCACGCATCGCCCATATGCAGGCCCTGGAAGGCGACGACAATAGCGTGCTGCAACTGGCCGGTGCCCTGCAGCGCGGCAGTGAGCACCCTCTGGCCAAAGCGGTGCTGGACCTGTGCCAGGAACGCCAACTGCCGGTGGCCGATGTCAGCGCCAGCCAGTCCCTGACCGGGCGTGGCATCGCCGGCACCCTGGACGGTCGCCAACTGGCCCTGGGCAACCGCCGCCTGCTGGAAGAAAGCGGCCTGACCCCGGGCAGCCTGGCCCAGGCAGCCAAAGACTGGGAACACGAGGGCCGGACCCTGTCCTGGCTGATCGAGCAGAGCCCGCAATCCCGGGTGCTGGGCCTGTTCGCCTTTGGCGACACCCTCAAGCCCGGCGCCTTGCAGGCGGTGCAGCAACTGCGCGCGCGGCATATCAGCAGCCACCTGCTGACCGGCGACAACCGTGGCAGCGCCAAGGTCGTGGCCGATGCCCTGGGCATCGACGATGTGCACGCCGAAGTACTGCCGGCGGACAAGGCCGCCACGGTGACGGCACTGAAAAAGACCGGCGTGGTGGCCATGGTCGGCGACGGCATCAACGACGCCCCGGCCCTGGCGGCGGCAGACATCGGCATTGCCATGGGCGGCGGCACCGACGTGGCCATGCACGCGGCGGGCATCACCCTGATGCGCGGCGATCCACGACTGATACCCGCGGCCCTGGAGATCAGCCGCAAGACCTACGCGAAAATCCGCCAGAACCTGTTCTGGGCCTTCGTCTACAACCTGATCGGCATCCCGCTGGCGGCCTTCGGCCTGCTCAATCCGGTGCTGGCCGGGGCGGCCATGGCCCTGTCCAGCGTCAGCGTGGTGAGCAATGCGCTACTGTTGAAAACCTGGAAACCCAAAGACCTGGAGAACGCCGAATGAACATCGGCCAAGCGGCGCGCAAGAGCGGCCTGAGCGCCAAGATGATCCGTTACTACGAGTCCATCGGCCTGCTCAAGCCGGCCCATCGCAGCGACAGCGGCTATCGCCTGTACGGCGACGAAGACCTGCACAGCCTGGCCTTCATCAAGCGCTCTCGCGATCTGGGCTTTTCCCTGGAAGAAGTGGGCAAGCTGCTGACCCTGTGGCAGGACCGGCAGCGAGCCAGCGCCGATGTAAAGGCCCTGGCGCGCCAGCACATCGATGAACTCAACCAGAAGATCCGCGAACTGGCCGGGCTGCGCGACACCCTGCAGGACCTGGTGGAGCACTGCCACGGCGACCATCGCCCGGACTGCCCGATCCTCAAGGAGCTGGCTTCGGGCAGTTGTTGCGGGTCCTGAGCATTTGCAAGAAGCGCTCTCTGTAGCCGCTGCCGAGCCCTGGCGAGGCTGCGAAAAGGTCCGCAGGGCCTTGCTTGGCGATCCCTTGCAAAACCTCAGCGCCCTCAAGATCCTCGCGTCCCTTCGGGCCGTGCGCAGCCTGCGGCAGCGGCTACAAGGTGCCAAGGTGCCAAGGTGCCAAGGTGCCAAGGTGCCAGGTAGTTTGCAGGAATAAAAAATCCGGCCAAGGCCGGATTTTTCTATTCCATCACTGCATCCAGGGCGGAGGCGGTGGTTCTTCGGATTTGCCTGGCGGCGCATCGTCCGCCGCCCGCACGGCCTGCCGGCGTTCCTCGTCGAGACGTGCCGCTTCGATCTCGCGGATCACGCTGCCAACATCCGCCAGTTCTTCGGGGTCGTCGAACTCGCCGGTCAGCACACTGCCCGGATGCAAGGTGCCAGCCTCGTACAAGGCCCACATTTCCTTGGCATAACGGGTGTGCTTGAGCTCCGGGGCAAAACGCCCGAAGTAGGACGCCATGTTGCCCACGTCCCGCTCCAGCATGCTGAACGCATGGTTGTTGCCTGCCGCGTCCACCGCCTGGGGCAGGTCGATGATCACCGGACCGTCCGGCGTCAGCAGCACGTTGAACTCGGACAGGTCACCGTGCACCAGACCGGTACACAGCATCAGGACAATCTGGGAAATCAGGAAGGCGTGATACTCACGGGCCTGATCCGGTTCCAGCACCACATCGTTGAGACGCGGCGCCGCGTCGCCGTACTCGTCGGCCACCAGCTCCATCAGCAACACGCCTTCGAGAAAGTCGAATGGCTTGGGCACCCGCACCCCGGCATTGGCCAGACGGAACAAGGCCGCCACTTCGGCGTTCTGCCAGGCGTCCTCGGTTTCCTTGCGACCGAACTTGGAGCCCTTGGCCATGGCCCGCGCCTGTCGGCTGTTGCGAACCTTGCGCCCCTCCTGATATTCCGCCGCCTGACGGAAACTGCGTTTGTTCGCCTCCTTGTAGACCTTGGCGCAACGTAGCTCGTTGCCGCAGCGCACCACATACACAGCTGCCTCTTTACCACTCATGAGTGGGCGCAGCACCTCGTCTACCAGACCGTCTTCGATCAGGGGTTCAATGCGTTTTGGAGTCTTCATCAGCTTTTATTGTGGGTCCCTTGTTACCAAACACGCGAAAGTCACTCGTTATACGGCAATCCTCCCACCACGGGAAAGGGCTGCCGAGCGCCGGACGACAGCAATGCACTCAATGTGCCAGATCCCTGAAGCGCTGCCGCCGAGGATCATAGCCGAGTGGCCAGCGAACAACGTCCGCCATGGCGTGAGAGATTGCCGCCATCCGTCGCACGCCCTTGGCGTCTTCAAGGAGGTTTTTTCTCTGCGCGACTCAATTTTCCGCCGGCCCAGCCGAAGTCATCAGAGACAAAGGGATTTTGTCCGACAATCCAATAAAGACGTCAGCCGCCGGCCAAGGTTCGATCGCTGCCTGCTCGACTTCTGCCTCAGGGACTGCAATCAGCGCCATCTTTCAAGCTGCCAATAATCCGCGAGTCGCCTGCACTTCGTGGTCATACAAGAAAATCTGGAGCGCGGATGAATATCAAACAGAAACTCACCTGGGCCTTCGCCGCCATTGCCTGCCTGCCCGTGGTGCTGGTGGCCACGCTGGTGGTGATCAACCTGCGCAGCGAAGCGCAAAACACCTTTGTCGACGGCAGCGGCCGCGAGATCCGCCAAGTGGCCAATGCCATGCAGCTGTTCTTCGAAGGCATCAGCCAGAACATCGACTACCTGGCAGCCCAACCCTTGCTGACCCAGGCCGGCGGCGACCTCAAGACCTGGATGAGCGCCGATGCCGCCAAGGTTCCGGAAGGCGAGCAGGACAAACGCATCTTCGAACTGTTCGCCGCCATGGCCGCCAGCCACCCCGCCTATGCCTATGTGTCCTATGGCGTGAGCAACGGCGGTTACGTCTCCTGGCCCGCCGACCTGAAGCTGGCCAACTACGATCCCCGCGTGCGCCCCTGGTACAAGGCCGCGCTGGCCAGCCCGGGCAAGACCCTGCGCACCGATGCGTACTACTGGGCCCCGGACGATGCGGTGCTGGTCAGCACCGTGCGCTCCCTGGCCAACCAGTTGGGCCCCCAAGGCGGCGTGGTCGCGGTCGACGTGTCGCTCAAGCAGCTCACCGAAATCGTCAAGCAGATCAAGCTGGGCGAGTCCGGCTACCTGATGCTGATGGAAAACAACGGCACGGTGCTGGTGGACCCCAAGCAGCCGGAGCATAACTTCAAGGCCCTGGACAGCCTCGGCGAGGGATACGCGCAGCTGGCCAAGACCGGCAAGGGCCTGGTGCAAGTGGAACTGGGTGGCGAGCACTACATGGCCAACGTCTGGCCTTCCGAACAACTGGGCTGGACCTTCATCGGCCTGATCAAGCAGAACGAAGTCATGGGCTCGGCCACCCAGCTGACCTGGATCATCGCCGTGATCGCCGGGGTCCTGGCCGTGTTGTTCGCGGTATTCGGAGCCAGCTTCGCCAGCCTCATCGTGCGGCCGATCCGCAGTGTCGCCAGTGGCCTGGAAGGCATCGCCCAGGGTGAAGGCGACCTGACCCGCAACCTGAACATCCGTGGCAGCGATGAAACCGCGCAACTGGCCAACTGGTTCAACCAGTTCCTCGCGGCGATCCGCAGCCTGATCCAGCACATCGGCCAGGCGGCACAGAAGATTCTCGCCACCTCCCATTCCTCGACCCAGGTTTCCAACGACATGGCCGAAGCCGCCGGACGCCAGCGCGAAGCGGTGGACATGGTGTCCACGGCCTTCCACGAAATGGTGGCCACGGCCAACGAAGTGGCTCGCTCCTGCAGCCAGGCCGCCGAGTCGGCAGACAGTGGCCAGCGTCAGGCCCAGGAAGGCCAGCAGCAGATCGACGACGCGGTGCACAGCGTCGACCGCCTGAGCCAGGAGATCGAGCAATCGGCGCAATCGATGCAGCAACTGGAACGCGACAGCAACGACATCCAGTCGATCCTCGGCACCATCCGCTCCATCGCCGAACAGACCAACCTGCTGGCCCTCAACGCCGCCATTGAGGCTGCCCGGGCCGGAGAGCAGGGACGCGGTTTTGCCGTGGTGGCCGACGAAGTCCGCGCCCTGGCCAAGCGCACCGCCGACTCCACCGCCGAGATCGACGGGCTGCTGGGCAACCTGGCCAAGCGCACCAGCGCCGTGACCCAGCAGATGCACGCCAGCCTGGAAGTCTCCCAACAGTCGGTGAACCGCATCGGCCTGGCGCGCAACAGCTTCGGACAGATCCGCGAGTCGGTGGATGTGATCCGCGACATGAACACTCAGATCGCCACCGCCGCCGAGGAGCAGCATCAAGTGGCGGAAGACATCAACCGGCACATCAGCCAGATCCATGGCGATGCGCAACGGGTGGCGGAACTGGCCAACGCGGCACGCCTGGACTCCCAGAACTTGGCGGGGCTGTCCAATGAGCTGGACAGCCTGGTGCGGCGCTTCAAGACTTGAGGCCCTTTTCACCGGCAAGCCGGCTCCTACGGATTTGGAGGCACTTCTCTGTAGGAACCGGCTTGCCGGCGAACGCCACGAATCTCAGCGTTCGATGATCGCCGTCACACCCTGTCCGCCCGCCGCACAGATCGAAATCAGCCCACGACCCTGCCCCGCCACACTCAGCAACTTCGCCAGGTTGGCGACAATGCGCCCGCCGGTGGCGGCAAACGGGTGCCCCGCCGCCAGGGAGCTGCCTTTGACGTTAAGCCGGGCGCGATCGATGCGCCCCAGAGGCGCGTCGAGGCACAGGCGGGTCTTGCAGTAATCCGCGTCCTCCCAGGCCTTGAGGGTGCACAGCACCTGGGCGGCAAAGGCTTCGTGGATCTCGTAATAATCAAAGTCCTGCAGGCTCAGCCCGTTGCGCGCCAGCAAGCGCGGCACGGCATACACCGGGGCCATCAGCAGACCTTCGGCGCCTTTGACGAAGTCCACCGCGCCAGCCTCGCCATCGCGCAGGTAGGCGAGGATCGGCAGGCCGCGCTCCTGGGCCCATTGTTCACTGCCCAGCAACACCAGGGAGGCGCCATCGGTCAGCGGCGTGGAGTTGCCGGCGGTGAGGGTGCCCGCGGCACTGCGATCGAAGGCCGGCTTGAGGCTGGCGAGCTTTTCCAGAGTCAGGTCCGGGCGCAGGTTGTTGTCCCGGGTCAGGCCGAGGAAGGGGGTGAGCAGGTCGTCGTGCCAGCCTTCGGCATAGGCGGCGGCCATCTTCTGGTGGCTTTCCAGGGCCAGTTGGTCCTGTTCGCCACGGGGAATGTTCCAGGTCTTGGCCATCTGTTCGCAGTGTTCGCCCATGGACAGGCCGGTGCGCGGCTCACCGTTGCGCGGCAGTTCCGGCTTGAGGTGATGGGGCCGCAACTGCAGCAGGATCTTCAGCTTGTCGCCGGTAGTCTTGGCCCGATTGGCCTGCAACAGGATCTGCCGCAGCCCCTCGTTGACCCCGATCGGCGCATCCGAGGTGGTGTCGACGCCACCGGCGATGCCGCAGTCGATCTGCCCCAGGGCAATCTTGTTGGCCACCAGCAAGGCCGCTTCCAGGCCGGTGCCACAGGCTTGCTGGATGTCGTAGGCCGGGGTGGTGGGCGATAGCCGCGAACCCAGTACGCACTCCCGGGTCAGGTTGAAGTCCCGCGAGTGCTTGAGCACCGCCCCCGCCGCCACTTCGCCAAGGCGCAGGCCGTGGAGCTGGTAACGCTCGATCAGGCCCTCCAGGGCGGCCGTGAGCATGGCCTGGTTGCTGGCCGTGGCATACGGGCCGTTGGAGCGGGCGAAGGGAATGCGGTTACCGCCGATAATCGCGACGCGACGCAGCTGTGTCATGGAAAGCTCCCTATTCTATGAGTGCGACTTCGGTGAGTACCTCTCCCACTAGCGTAGGAGGCTTCTCGCAGATCGAACGACTCGGGGCCATTCGTGGTCCACACTTTGAACCCCAGCCTGCGGAGTGCGTTCCATGTCCGACCGTTATATCGACTTCGCCAATTCGTCCATCGGCCAGCGCCTGGTCGGGGCCCTTGGCCTGCCGTCACCGGTACGTCTGGAGCGCTGGCAGGCCGGCCGCCTGCGGCCCATCGAAGGCGCTCTGTTGATCGGTGGCGGCGCCATGGCCCAACAGGTGAGCGCCCTGGCACCGCGCCTGACCGATTCGGTCTACAGCTACGGCACCGACCCAACCCTGGCCACGCCCTGGATTCCCGGCCATGGGCCCAAGCTCAAGGCCGTGGTCTTCGATGCCAGCGAACTGCGGCATACCGATCAACTCAAGCAACTGCGGGAGTTCTTCCAGCCGCTGCTGCGCAGCCTTGAATCCAGCGCCCATCTGCTGATCCTCGGACGTGCTCCGCACACCCTGGCAGAGCCCTTTGCCGCCAGCGCCCAGCATGCCCTGGAAGGCTTTAGTCGCTCCCTGGCCAAGGAGCTGCGCAACGGCGCCACCCTGCAACTGCTGTACGTGGCCGAGGGCGCCGAAGAGCAGTTGGAAGGCGCCCTGCGATTCTTTCTCTCGCCCAAGAGCGCCTATGTTTCCGGGCAGGTGATCCACTTGCAGCCCTGCGCCAGTCAGGTCCAGGACTGGAGCCGCCCGCTGGCCGGGCGCAAGGCCCTGGTCACCGGCGCGGCCCGGGGCATTGGCGCGGCCATCGCCGAAACCCTGGCCCGGGACGGGGCCCAGGTGCTGTTGCTGGATGTGCCCCAGGCCAAGGCCGACCTGGACGCTCTGGCGGCCCGTCTCGGCGCACGCGCCATCGGCCTGGATATCTGCGCCGAGGACGCCCCGGCCCAGTTGCTCGAACAACTGCCCGAGGGCATCGACATTCTGGTGCACAACGCCGGGATCACCCGGGACAAGACCCTGGCCAACATGACCGCCGAGTTCTGGGACGCCGTGCTGGCGGTGAACCTCAACGCCCCGCAGGTACTGACCCAGGCCCTGCTCGACAGCGGCCGGCTGCACGATCACGGACGCGTGATCCTGTTGGCCTCCATCAGCGGCATTGCCGGCAACCGCGGACAGACCAACTACGCCGCCAGCAAGGCCGGGCTGATCGGCCTGGCCCAGGCCTGGGCACCGCTGCTCAAGGCCCGGGACATCAGCATCAACGCCGTGGCGCCAGGCTTCATCGAGACCCAGATGACCGCCAAGGTGCCCTTCGCCTTGCGCGAAGCCGGACGCCGCATGAGTTCCCTGGGCCAGGGCGGCCTGCCTCAGGACGTCGCCGAGGCCGTGGCCTGGCTCGGCCAGCCGGGCAGTGGCGCGGTCAGCGGGCAAGCCTTGCGGGTGTGTGGCCAAAGTGTCCTGGGAGCCTGAAGATGACAACGCACTGGCATGAACTGAACCTGCCTGCGCTCTTGCCGCCGCTGTTTCTCAAGGCGGCGCTGAGACGGCGGAGCAATGGCATCGAGTTGCCCGAAGATGGCCTGCGCTGCTGGATCAGCCTGGAGCCCAAACAGCTGGCGGCCTATCGCAAGGTCTGCGGTTTTGCCGACAACGGCCTGCTTCCCGCTACCTATCCCCATGTGCTGGCCTTCGCCCTGCAGATGCAGCTGCTCACTGCCCAGAACTTCCCCTTCCCGTTGCTGGGGCTGGTTCATCTGGCCAACCGGATTCGAGTGTTGCGCCCCATGGGCAACGTCAGCAGCGTGCGCATCGGCGTCCGGGTAGACAACCTGCAACCTCACGCCAAGGGGGCGGTGTTCGATCTGCTGACCACCGTGGACGATCTGCTGGGGCCACTCTGGGAAGCCGAAAGCCAGATGCTCTGTCGCACCGTCAAGGTGCCCGGAGAACCTGTCGCGCCGCTCCCACCATTGGGCGAAGGCCTGAACGAGGTGAGCCGCTGGCAGGCCGAAAGCAATATCGGCCGGCGCTACGCCAGGGTCTCTGGTGACTACAACCCTATCCACCTCAGCGCCTGGAGTGCCCGCCTGTTTGGCTTTCCCCAGGCCATAGCCCACGGTCTGTGGAACAAGGCCATGACCCTGGCGGCACTGAGCGAGCACCTGCCGGCCGCGAATATCGAAGTGTCGGTGCATTTCATCAAGCCCGTGCTGCTGCCCGGGACCGTCCGCCTGCTGGCCAGCGCAGCAGGGTCCAGTGGCGAACTCCAGCTACTGGGCAATGGCGATCTGCAACATATGCAGGGTCGCTGGCAGCCCATCGCCTGAGCCCTCATCACCCCCGGCGAATAAGCACTACACCGGCGACGATCAGCAGCAATCCGGCAATCTTGCCGAGGCTCACCGGCGCCTCGCGAAAGCCTACCCAACCAAAGTGGTCCAGGGCCAGGGCCATGCTCAACTGACCCGCCAGCACCAGAGCCATGAACAGCAAGGCGCCGATCCGTGGCCCGGCAAAAGCTGCGGTGGTGATGAAAAAGACCCCCAGCAGGCCGCCACACCAGTGCCACCAGGTCAGGCCCTTGAGGGCACTCAACGAGGGCATCTCACGCTGCATCAACACCAGGATCAACAGGGCTGCAGTACCGACAAAAAAGGAAATCAGTGCTGCGGCCAGCACACCGCCGACCTGCTTGGCCAACTGACCATTGATTCCGGCTTGCAGGGCCAGAAAGGCCCCAGCGAAAAACGGCAGGCACAACAGCCACCAGATTGGACTAGGCATCACAGGCTCCAACAGCAATTCGGCCGCGCAGTATAGGCCAGCGCAGATTTGAAAGTCCTCGACAGCCACTAATAGAATCTTAGAAAACTGCCGCTCTCTCGAGCAGAAAACAAAATAAAACCCATTAATTATATATATATAACTTTCGTTTATAGCTCACGAGCAGCCGCTCCACCCATAGATACAAGGCATTGATAAATAACAACTTAAAATACACAAACTTCACAAACAATACTTTCAAACTAGTCACTTTTAAAGCAGTAAAAAACCAAGAATAAAACTCATTAATACCAAGTTCATAATTGTTCAAAAAGTCTCTCGCGCCTTTTATGTAGACAACGGACGACGGTATCTCCAGCAATAGAACTGGAGAGCTATCGAAAACAACGAACGTTGTAATAGGTGCAAGGGATACCTCTCATGAAAACTCAATTCGGATGGAAAGCGTGTACAGCACTGGCGATGATCCTGACCCTCAGCCTGGCGGGCTGCAGCGGCGGCGGTGGTGGTCATAAGAGTGGCTCGAGCAGTTCTCCTGCCAGCTCAGGTGGTGGTGGCACCGATGGCGGAACCGGTGGCACGCCCAGCACTCTGGTGACCGCCGACGTGGCGTCCGGCGTGGGTTCTACCGTGAGCGGTGTCGGCGACGGCATCAGCGCCCTGGGCGATTCTCTGGCAACGGTTCCAGTGGTCGGCGGCCTGGCCCGCAGTGCCGTCAACACTACCGGTAATGTGGTGGACAGCGTTGGTGAGGGCTTGACCAACGGCCTTGGCAAACTGGGCAGCGATCCCAAGGCCCTGAGCAAGACCACGGCCACCGTCGGCAACGTGGTCGGCGATGTGGGCACCGGAGTCAAGGATCTTGGCGGGCAACTGGCGACAACCACCCAAAGCGTTCCGGTCGTCGGTGGCGTGGTGACCAGGGTGGCCCCGGTACTCAGCGGTGTCGGCACCCGGGTGACCATGCTGGGCAACACCTTGAGTACCGTCACCAGTAGCGGCCCAGTAGGCACCCTGACCGATGGCGTGGGTGACAAGGTACTGGTACCGGTAGTGAGCATGGCAGAAGGCCTGACCGACAAGGTGGGCAGCACCACCGGCCTGGGCGCCCCCGTCAAGGGACTGATCAAAGGCGTGAGCGATGCTGTGGATGATACCGGCGAGAAGGTCAGCGATACCGGTGATGGCAACCCTGTGACCGATCTGTTGGGCAATGCCCTGAGCAACGCCAGCGGCGCGGTAAACAGCGCAGGAGGCTACGTCGGCAAGTCCGGGAGCGGCACCGGAAGCGGTGGCAGCAACGGTGGCGGTACTGGCCTGGGCGGCACCGGCATGCTGGAAGTCGTAGGCGGTGCAGTGGCCAATCTCGGCAACGGCATCAACACCGGCAACACCAATGGCGCTGTCAGCGCAGGGAGTGCCGCCGCCGGTGCGGTGGGCGGCCTGATCGCCTCGGTGGGCGGAGCCCTGGGCGGCCCAGGTACTCCCAACCTGGTGGTCACCGCGCCCCTGGCCAGTGTCGGCGTAAACCTGGGTTCGGCGTTGAATCCGGTCACCAGCTCCGTCACCGGCCTGACCCAGCAAGTGGGCGCAGCCAGTGGCCTGGGTGGCGCGGTCAGCGGTCTGCTGGGCCAAGCGGGCGGGGCTGTGAGCAATGTGGGTACCACTGTTGCCGGTGGCATAGGCGGCAATCAGGTCGGCGGCGCCCTGGGCGGCACCCTCGGCGCAGTGGGCAGCACCGTGGCCTCGGTCGGCGGTCTGGTCAACGGCGGCACTGCCCCCGGCGGCGGTCTGCTCGGTGGGGCCGGGCTCGGCGTCGGAGCCAGCGCCAACGGCAGCGCTTCTGCAGGAGCAGGTCTCAACGGTGGCCTGGGTGGTGCGCTGGGTGGTTTGACCGGCGCCCTGGGCGGCAGGAAATAATTTGCACCTGGCCGATTCGACGGCCTCACCTACAGCGCCTACGCTTGGTTGAGGGCGAGAGGTTCAGATGAATCTCTCGCCTTTTTGTTTATCCAGAGCATCACCCTCCAGCACCTGATCAGGGCTCAGACCTTGAACGGTGCATGGAATGAGGACTTTTAGCATCGCTGCGGCTTGACCATGGAGTGTCCTATGCGCACGTTGGCCAGTTTGTTGTTGATTGGATGCTGTACCTCCGCTTACGCCGACTCCCTTCCCCGCTTTCTCAACAGTAACGACAGCATTACCAACCTGCCCCAACCCAACCTGCCGGTGGACGCCTACCGCCCGGCTACACCGCAGTTGCAGATGCCTGAGCAACCCGTCGCCCCCCAAGGGCAGCAGCCGCTGATGATGGGCACCAAGGTTACGGTGCGTCAGGTCCAGATCGAGGGTGGCACGGTCTACCCTCTTGAGCAGTTGGCGGCGATCTACCAGCCATTGATCGGCCATGAAACCAGCTTCGCTCAATTGATCGAAGCCACTCGTGAGATCACCCGACGCTACCAGAACGACGGCTACCTGCTGTCCTACGCCTTCATGCCGCAGCAGAACTTCAACCAGGGTGTCCTGCGGGTGGTGCTGGTGGAGGGCTACATCAGGGACTACCAGCTGCAGGGCGACATCGGTCCGGTGTCCACCTATCTGGACAAGCTGGTGAGCAAGCTAAAGGCCGAACGCCCGCTGACCCGCAAGACCTTCGAGCGCTATACCACTCTGATGAGCCGGGTACCGGGCGTGACCCTGCAAGCGGTGGTGCCCCCACCGGGAACCACCGACGGTGCGACCCAATTGGTCGCCGTGGCCAGCCGCAAGTCCATCAGCACCACCCTCAACAGCACCGACGACAATCGCAACGGTCTGCAGGCCCTGGTGGGTATTACCAGCAGCTCGCAAACGGCCTGGGGCGAACAGCTAAGCCTCAGCGGGCTGTTTCCCCCGGGCAAGGACAAGGAACACTACTACCGCCTGGACTACAGCCAGTTGCTGGGTTCCGAGGGCACGCAGTTGAGCCTCTACGGTGCGCGCTACCGCAGTGATCCGCGAAGCAACGTGCAATTGGGCAATGGCCTGGAGCTTGAGCCCCATCGCGCAAACGACCGTTTCTCCATCGGCGTCAGCCACCCCTTCATCGCCTCGCCCAATGAGATGCTCACCGCCGGTACACGCCTGTATGCAGTGAACGACAAGACCCGCTATCGGCTGAACAACGCCCCCCTGACCCTGGAAGAGAAAACCGATATCCGCGCCCTGGCGCTGGAGAGCGACTGGAGCAAATCCGATCCGCGCCAACTGCGAATCCTCAGCGCCGGTCTCTACCAGGGCCTGGACAGCATGGGAGCCAAGACCAACAACGCACTCTACGATCTGGATTTCTTCCGCCTGCGTGTGGCGGGGGTACAGAGCGACCGTTTCTTCGACAATTGGCAGGGGGTGCTTTCCGCAGCCCTGTACTGGAGCGACGACAATCTGCCAGACAGTGAACGGGCCAGTTTTGGCGGACAGAACTTCGCGCGGGGTTATCCCGATGACCAGGCCACCGGTGACAAGGGTTGGGGCGTGGCTTATGAGGTGAACTACAGCTTTCGTCGCGAGGGACCCTGGGTCCGGGTACTGCAACCCTATGTCGTGCTGGACCGCTCCAAGACCTGGTTCAACCAGTTGCCGGTCAAGGGCAGCAACCTGTCATCGGCGGCTGTGGGCCTGCGCTTCGGCGACACCAAGCATTACAACATCGCCCTGGAGGCCGCCAAGCCCATGTCCGATGAAGCCCTGGACACCTACAACCGCCGTCCGCGCTATACCTTGAGTTTCAGCTATCAACTCTGAACAGTTGGGTGATTTTGACCTGCTCCCCAGCAGGTCTTTTTTTGCCGATAAAAAAAGACCGAGCAAGCCTGAAGGTCAGGGACCGACGACATGCAGCCGGGGTTGGGGAAACAGATTATTGAGGGTTTCCAGCAGGCGCACGTAATAGATCGGCTTGCGGAACAGATCCAGGACCTGCAGGCGCAACAGGTCACTGACGTCATCCATGTCGGCGTGCCCCGACATGACGATCACCGGCAAGTGCTGGCGCGAGGTGTGCTCGCGCAGACGCTTGATCAGCGACAGGCCACTCTCTTCCGGCATGCGCAGGTCCGTGATCACCAAAGCAATATCTGGATGCTGGGTGAGGTGTTCCAGAGCACATTTCACCGAGGTGGCGGTAAAGCAGCAGAAACCCTCGCCTTCCAGCAGCTCGGCGAGTTCCATCAGCGCATCTTCTTCGTCGTCCACCAGCAGCAATTGCTGACGTGTGGGTTGAGGGAAGGTCATGGACAGTACCCTGGAGTGAGCGTCACGCCCGTGGTTGAACGCAGCCATCGAACATCAGGCCACCCGTGACGCAACCGCTAGCAGGCCTTCGGTTCTGGAAAACCGAAGGCCTGCACGGAACCGGGGGTAGCTTGAAGGTCTGTCGAAAGCGCTGCCCAGCGGCTGCTCACCTGGGCCACTCCGCTGATCAAGGGTCAGGCCGGGTGACGGCGTCGCCTCCAAGGCTGGTCAGGATGTTGTTGAAGATGGCCA
Source organism: Pseudomonas protegens (assembly GCF_003363755.1). Lineage (GTDB taxonomy): Bacteria > Pseudomonadota > Gammaproteobacteria > Pseudomonadales > Pseudomonadaceae > Aquipseudomonas > Aquipseudomonas danubii. The sequence goes on along the minus strand of NZ_CP031396.1, from coordinate 4,330,704 downwards.
GTACACGATCACCCAGAGGGGTCACGAACGCTACGACCACCACTGCCACCATCGCTACGACAATCGCGTACTCGATCGCGGATGCGCCTTCGGTGCGGTCAAAAAACAGGCGCGCCCTGAGCAACAAATATTGAAGAATCATCCTAGCTCTCCTTTGCGCCAGACGGCGCCACTGGAACAGCACTGGGCAAAATTCCCCGGTGCCACCTGAGCATTGTCAACAAAGCCCGGCCCAGCAACTGTAAGAACTGATTAATCACAAAGTATTAATCGGATGGTGGGCGCCAAAAAACTCGCCCCGTTGAATCAACTCATACTTTTGTTAGCTATTTTTCGACGACTTAATGGCATTTCGTCCTAGCTCTACTACCTTCACATAGCGAAATAGTTGCATGTTCATAGCTGCCTGATTGCGAAATTAACTCGTTTGGAATCACGGGCTGGTGGTGCAGCAGGATAGGGAGAGCCTTCATGAACAGTCGCGTCACCATGGGTCTGGCTGGACTACTGCTGCTCGGAGCGGTGTTTTTCGGTTACTGGGGCCTGGTCCTCAGCCGTCAACCCGAACCGGCACCACCGGCTCAACCGGTGGCCCCCCGTGTCGTCGAACAAGTCACCAGCAATGCCGAAGACCAGACCCGCCAACCCGTGGTGGTACTGGTGCGCGATGTGCCACCTTTCGTTCCACTCACCGCCGCGGATCTGGCGCTGGAAAAACTGCGCACCGCACCTGCCGGCAGCCTCAGTGCCATTGATCAGGCGGTGGGCCGTACGCCCTGGCGACAACTGAGTGCCGGCACCTGGCTCAACGCCCAGAGCTTCGAGACCGGTGGCACCCTGGCACGAATGATTCGCAGCGATGAGCGAGCCCTGGCGGTAGCGGTGGATGAAGTCATCGGCGCCGCCGGGCAACTGAGCCCCGGGGACTATGTCGACGTGCTGTTGTTCCTGCGTCAGGACACGACCAATCCACAGCAATCGGCACAGATCGCCGTGCCCGCTATGCGGGTACTGGCAGTGGGCGAGCAACTGGGACTGACCAATGACGGACAGCCCGCCGCCCCAGCGGCGACCCGCGAGGAGAAGCTCAAGCAGGACCAGCGCCGGATCGCCGCCCGCACGGTGGTTCTGGCCGTACCCGAGCAGCTCTTGAGCCGGTTGATGCTCGCCACCCAGGTCGGCGTGCTGCGACTGGCCGTGCGCAGCAGCGAGGAGCAGCGCCTGGCCCACTACTGGGCCGGCAACGAGGACGCCATCGGCCACCTCGATGCAGCCAACAGCAACCTGTTCCAGTTCACTCAACTGGCCCTCGGCAAAGCTCCCCGTAGCCCGCTCGCCCAAGGTGGCGGACCAAGCCCGGCGGTGGAGGTCATCCGGGGCAACCAGGTCTCTCAACAAACCCCCTGATCGAGCAAGGATGCATGACATGCGCAGTCGTTCCATGCCGCTGTTCACCACACTGCTGACGCTGAGTCTGGGCCAATGGCTCTGGAACCCGGCCATGGCCGCGCCAATGTCGGGCTGCTCGAGCCTGGCGCCGTTGCCGGCCGTGCTGGAAGTCGGCGAAGGTTTGCAACAGGAGCTGCAGTCCCCGGTGGTCATCACTCGCTTGGCAGTAGGCGATCCAAAAGTTGCCGATGTCCACGCCAACGGCAACAAGGCCTTTCTGCTCACTGGCATGGCTCCCGGCGCCACCAGCCTGATGGTCTGGACCTCCTGCTCCAGCACTCCACGCCAGAGCATGGTGTTCGTCCGCGGCCGGGCCACTGCCGACATGACCGCCAGCGGCTTGCCAATCAGCGATGATCCGTTGCTGCCCAGCCAGGTACAGACCGATATCCGCTTCGTCGAGGTCAGCCGCACCAAGCTCAAGGAAGCCAGTGCCTCGATCTTCGGCCGCGGAAACAACTTCCTGTTCGGCTCCCCTGGCACCGCTCCCGTCACCACCGGCACCGCCGGCAGCGTCACCCCGACCTTCGGTGGTCGGCGGACCAACATCCCCCTGGACAACGGCACCTTCAATATCGGCTTCGGCAACGGCCGAGTGCTGACCCTGATCAACGCCCTGGAAGGCAGCGGCTTCGCCTACACCCTGGCCCGGCCATCCCTGGTGGCCCTCAGCGGCCAGAGCGCAAGCTTCCTGGCCGGTGGCGAAATCCCTATTCCGGTGCCCAGCACCGCTAGCAACAGCGTGACCATCGAATACAAGGAATTCGGTATCCGCCTGACCCTGACCCCCACCATTGTCGACAGCGGTCGCATTTCGCTGAAAGTGGCCCCGGAGGTCAGCGAGCTGGACTACAGCAACGGCGTGACCATCGCCGGGACCGTGGTACCGGCGCTGACCGTACGACGCACGGACACCAGCATCTCCCTGGCCGATGGCGAGAGCTTCGTCATCAGCGGCCTGATCAGCACCCGCAACAGTTCCCTGGTGAACAAGTTTCCCGGGTTGGGGGACATCCCGGTACTGGGGGCCTTTTTCCGCGACTCGACGATCAATCGCGAAGAGCGCGAGCTGCTGATGGTGGTCACTCCGCATTTGGTCCAGCCCCTGGCCGCCGATGCCAAGCTGCCGGCCTTGCCCGGTGAACGCCTGCGCAGCTACGACCCGAACTTCTATCGCATGTTCTTCCTCGAGAACGGCAACTTCGACAAGCGCAGCGGGCTATCGCAATGAGCCAGAACATGAGCCAGACGTTCCTGGCCATCACCCGCAACAGCACCGATCTTGAGTGGCTGCAAGGCGCCCTGGCGCCCCTGGGCCAGGTGGTAGGGGCCGATGGCAGCCTCGACGAGTTGCTGGCGCTGGTGGACGTGACTTTCGCCAACCTGGTATTCGTCGGCCTCGACCGCGAGCATGTGGTGGCCCAGGCCGCACTGATCGAAGGGGCCCTGGAAGCCAAGCCGATGCTGGCGATCGTCGCCCTCGGCGATGGCATGGACAACCAGTTGGTCCTCAACGCCATGCGTGCCGGCGCCCGGGACTTCGTCGCGTACGGCTCGCGTTCCAGCGAAGTTGCCGGTCTGGTCAGACGTTTGAGCAAACGCCTGCCGGCAGTGACGCCCAACACCCAGATGGGCGGCCTGACCGTGCTCTACGGCGTGCAAGCCGATAGCGACGGCGCACTCCTGTCCGGGCACCTGGCCCTGGTGGTGCAAAAGAGCGGCCAGCAAACCCTGCTGCTGGACCTCGGCCTGCCCCGTGGCGACAGCCTGGCACTGCTGGGGCTGGAAAGTTCGTTCCACTTCGGCGATGCCCTGCGCCACCTGCGGCGCCTGGATACCACCCTGATCGACAGCGCCTTCACCAGCACTGAAGCCGGCTTGCGCATCCTCGCCTACGCCAGTCACGACGAGCCCCTGGAACACACCAGCGCAGCCGAGCTGTACATGTTGCTCAGCGCCTTGCGCCAGCACTTCCAGCACATCGTGGTGAACCTCGTTGGCCAGCCCGACAGCGAGGCTCTGCGGACCTTCGTCAGTCATTGCGACAAGCTGATCTGGTGCACCGACCAGAATGTCCTCGACTGCCGGCGCAACCTGGCGGTCCTCAATCACTGGCGCGAAAAGGGCATGAAACTGGAGCACGCCCGCTTGCTGGTGGACCGCTACCTGCGCGCCGTCACTCCGGATTCCGAAACCCTGGGCAAGACTTTCGGCCTGGAAGTGATCGCGGTGCTGGCCTACAGCCCGGAGGTGCGCCTGAACGCCAAGAACCAGGGAGTCACCCTGTTTGAAATGGCCCCCCGGGAGAGCTTGACCCAAAGCATTCGCACCTTGGGCGAACGCCTGGCCAAGCGCTCCGAAGGCCTGCCCAAGCCCAAGGCCGGCTGGCTCAACAGAATCATGGGGGGCAGATGAGCAGCGAAAAACTCTTTGGCGCCCCGGCTCGTCCGGCACCGGGCAATAGCGATCACGAAGGCCTGAAGCTGGTGCTGCATCGCTACATCATCGATGCCATCGAAGACTCGGGGAAAAACCTGCTGGAAAGCTCACGGCAGAACCTCTCGCAGTTCGTCACCGACAAAGTGGCGGAGTACATCGCGCGCATGCACCTGGCGATTTCCCGCTATGAAATGGAACGGCTGGCGGAGGAAATCGTCGATGAGCTGACCGGCTTCGGCCCCCTGGAAGTGCTGCTGCGCGATCCGGCGGTGACCGAGATCCTGGTCAACGGCCCGCACCGGGTATTCGTCGAGCGCGACGGCGTGCTGCACCAGAGCGACCTGCGTTTCATCGACGCCCACCACGTTGAGCGGGTCATGCAACGGATCCTTGCCCCCTTGGGTCGACGCCTCGACGAGTCCTCGCCGATGGTCGATGCGCGCCTGCCGGACGGCAGCCGGGTCAACGCCATCATTCCTCCCATCGCCCTGGACGGCCCCTGCCTGTCGATTCGTAAATTTCGCAAGGACATGCTCAAGAGCAGCGACCTGATCGCCATGCAGACCATCGACCTGGCGATCTTCGAGTTCCTCCAGGAGGCCGTGGGCAAACGCTGCAACATCCTCATCAGCGGCGGCACCGGTACCGGCAAGACCACCCTGCTGAACATCCTCAGCCAGTTGATCAATCCCCACGAACGGCTGGTGACCATCGAAGACGTGGCCGAACTGCAACTGGGGCACCCCCATGTGGTGCGTCTGGAAACCCGCCCGCCCAATGCCGAGGGCCATGGCGAGGTCAAGGCCAGCGACCTGATCCGCAACGCCCTGCGGATGCGCCCGGATCGGATCATCCTCGGTGAGATCCGCGGCGTGGAAGTACTGGATGTACTGACCGCGATGAACACCGGCCACGATGGTTCCATGAGTACGGTACACGCCAACAACGCTCAGGATGCCCTGTTGCGCCTGGAGACCCTGGTGGGCCTGACCGGTCGCCAGATCGCCGAACGCACCTTGCGGCAGATGATCTGCGCAGCCCTGGATGTGGTGATCCAGTTGACCCGCCTGCCCGATGGCCGGCGCTGCGTCAGCGAAGTGGTGGAGGTGGTGGGCATTCGCGATGACATCTATGTCACCAACACCCTGTTCCGCCTGGATCGCCGCAGCGGCTTTGGCTTCGGTTTCCTGCGCGAGGCGCTGCACCCGGCGGGTGACAAACTGCGCCGCGAGAGCGGGCTGAGCGTCAATTGAACCGGCGAGGTAGCCCATGATCGGCCTGCTGCTTACCTTGATCTGCCTGATTCTGCTGGGGCTTTCCGGCTGGCTGTTCTACCACGGTGTGCGCAAGACCGAGCGTGAGCGAGTGCTCAACCGGCTGGCCGAAGGGCAACCCGAGCTGAGCACGCAACGCAGTCCATGGATCGGCCTGGAGCGCGCCTTTGCCCGCGCCGGCCTGGGCCAGCCCAGTGAGCGCCTGGGCCTGTGGCTGGTGGTGTGGGCAGTGCTGATGTTGTTGGGCTACCTGCTGGGGGACTGGCTCGGACTGCTGGGCAGCCTCTTCGGCCCACCGCTGCTGTTGCGGCTGTATGTCGCCTGGCTGTACCAGCGCCGGCTCAAACGCATGATCGAACAACTGCCGCCCTTGCTGGATCACAGCGTGCGCAGCCTGAAGTCCGGACGCACCCTGGCAGACGCCGTGCTGGGAGCCATCGAGGCCAGTAACGATCCGCTGAAACAAGCCATGGGGCGTATCCAGCGCAACGTGCAACTGGGGGTCAATCTGCCGGACGCGGTCAACGATTTCGCCGAGTTCTACGAGCAGGACGAGTTACGCATGTTCGCCCTGGGCCTTAAGGTCAATCACCGATATGGCGGCAACGCCAGCGAGCTGCTGGAGAACCTGATCAAGCTGATTCGCGAGCGGGAACAAGGGGCCCGACAACTGAGCGCGATGACCGGCGAAACCCGCATGACCGCCTGGGTCCTGGGAACCCTGCCGCTGCTGCTGGTGGGCTACTTCATGCTCACCAACCCGGGCTACATGCTGGGCATGTGGCACGACCCTTCCGGACAGAAAATGCTGATCACTGCCGTGTGCTTGCAGATCTTCGGCTGCCTGGCCCTGTGGCGCATGTTGAGGAGTATCTGAAATGCTTCTGCTGGCCGCTGCGATGCTGTTTTTAGGTGCCTTGCTGCTGCTTGGCAACGGCGTGCTGGAGCAACGCCGGCGCGAGCGCCAGGTTGCCCAGCGCCTGCAAGGCAACCTGACCCGTGACAACCGCCTGGGCAGTTGGCTGCGACAGTTGGGCGACAGCCGCTTCGGCCAGCGCGCCGTCAGCATGGACAGCGAGACCCAGACCCTGCTCAACCGTCTGGGCTGGCGTCGCGCCAGCCAGCGCTCGCTGTTCGCCGCCAGCCAGATCGCGACCCCGGTGCTGGCGGTGTGCCTGGTGATCTTTGTCCAGGAAGTGGCATTCCCCAACGCGCAAAGCAAATGGCTGGTACCGATGCTGGCGGCCGGGGCCGGTTATCTGCTGCCCAAGCGCGCCCTGGCCTACGCCGCTCACCGCCGGCAGAAGCAGATCGCCCTGGAGATTTCGACCTTCATTCCCTTGCTGCGCATTCTGTTCGAGTCGGGCATGGCCGTGGAACAGGCCCTGCGGGTCCTGAGCAACGAAGCCGGGAAGCTGCTGCCGGAACTGACCCACGAGTTGCGCCTGATCCTGGCACGGGTCGATTCGGGCCTGGAGCTGGGCCAGGAGCTCAGCCAGACCGCGACCCTGCTGGCGGTGGACGAATTCACCGACACCTGTGTGATTCTCCAGCAACTGGTACTGCAAGGCGGCGGGGCGATGAAATCCCTGCAGGCCCTCAAGCAGTTGCTCGACGACCGGCGCCTGACTCGCCTGCAGGAATACATATCGAAAATGTCGGCCAAAATGTCGGTGGTGATGATGCTGTTTCTCTTCCCCGCCTTGTTGATCGTGCTGGCCGGGCCGGGCTTCACCGCCATCGCCCGGGCCTTTGCTGCCTAGAGGGAATCTGATGAAAGCCATGATTGTCGCCACCAGTTTGTTGCTGCTCGGCGGATGCGCCAGCAACGGCCAGGTGCCGTGGGCAGCCCTGACCCACTCCGCCAGTTGCGCCAAGCTCAGCTCCGAGCAGGAGCTGGCGGTGAACCTCGCCGATGAGATGGCCAACGACGGCAAGCTGCACGCCAGCCTGGCCAACCTGCAGAACCTGCCGGACAACCTCGCCGAAGTGCGGGTGCGCAAGGCCCGGGTCTACCGCCTGCTGGGCCGTAATGAGGCCGAGCCACTGTACCGCAGCCTGCTGGGCTCCTGCCTGGCCGCCGAGGGCGAGCATGGCCTGGGCCAATTGGCGGCGGCCCGGGGGGACAACGGCCAGGCTCAGGCTCACCTGCAAAGGGCGGCGCGACTGGCACCGACCAATGAAAAAATCCGCAACGACCTGGGGGTCGTCTACCTCAACCAGTTGCGCATCGAAGATGCACGCTTCGAATTCCTCACCGCCATCGAGCTCAAGCAGTCCGAGCCGCTGGCGGCCATCAACCTGGTGACCCTGTTGCTTTATCAGGACAACTGGAAGCAGGCCGCCGAAGTGGTCAGCCAGGCCAACCTGAATCCCCAGCAGTTTTCCCAGGCCCAGGCCCGCGCCGAGGCGCTGGGGAAACCCGCGACAACCACGGCCTCCGTGCCCCAGGTGGCGAAGGGTTCCACGACCCTGCAGCCCGAGGCCACGCCGTCCAAGGAGCGCTGAAATGAAACTGCCCATGCTCTGCTGCACCGCCCTGCTGACCATGCCTCTGGCTGCCCAAGCCATCGATGCAGGCCCCGCCTCGCCCCAGCAGCAGGAGACCGAAGGCTGGCTGCTGTTGCAAAGCCGCAACCTGGCCGCCTCGCCGCAGCCACAGTCGGCGACCCCCACGGAACGTGAGCTGGCGTTGCAACGCTGGTTGAAAAAATACCACTACGAAATTCCGGACCTGTACGACCCGGATGCCGGTGGCAAGGTGGAAACCAAGTAGCCAGGAGGCAATCAAGCGGCGGCAAGCTCATCACCGCCGCCATGCACTGCTCGTTATCAGTGGGCGGTGACCCGCTGGCGCAGCCCCGAATTGCTCGGTGACAAGGCCAGGGCCAGTTGCGTGCGGTTGTGCATGTGGGTCAGCCGCAGGACCTGGGAAACGTAGAGTTTTACGGTGTTTTCGGTGATCCCCAGTTCACAGGCGATCTGGTAGTTGGTCTGCCCCTTGCCCACCAGTCGCGCCACGTCCAGTTGTCGTGGCGACAGCTGGTTGAAGATGGCCGGAATCTCGATGGCATCCCCGTATGCGCTGTCGCCCTGAGACTCCTCGCTGCGACTGGCGGCAGGGGTACGCCGGACCTTGTCCAGGTCCTGGTAGAGATCGTCTATGGACTCCGAAAGAAACTGCAGCTTCTGGTTCAGGTGCCCCAGGTGCAGGTTCTTCTGCCGCTCCTGCAAGGCGACTTCCTGACGCTGCAGGCCTTCGAGGAGTTCGTCCAGGTCGATGGGTTTCTGGTAGTAATCGGCAATGCCGGCGCGCAGGGCCTTGATCACGTCCTGTTTGTCCGCCTGCCCGGTGAGCATGATGGCTTCGAACACCCGATGCTTGCCGGCCAGGCGCTGCAGTTCCTGCACCAGCTGGATACCGTCCATATCGGGCATGTGCAGATCGCAGAGCACCAGGGAGATTTCCGGGTCCTTGTTGAAGCACTCCATCGCCTGGAGGCTGGACTCGCAAGGAACACAACGGTAACCACTGCTTTCAAGAAACTCGCAAAGTTCTTCGACAATCAGTGGCTGATCATCGACCACGAGCACTTTCATCTGTGAGGTGAGCTTGTTCACGTGCTACTCCGTGCGGGCCATTCGTCGACTGGCCACTCCTGTCCTGCCTCGCATGATCCAGGCAGCTACACATAAAAACCTAGACCCACTTTCCGACTATGTACATCGCATTAATCAGTCCGGCGACTAATGGATCACGCTCACAGTTAAGACCATTCCAGCCAGTACAAAGGGAGCAAATGGGTATTTTTTTGACAAGCGCCTGCCGGTCCCTCCCTCTTGGGGCTCAAGCCCTTGTTTCTGCTGAAACCAGAGCCTGGGCGCGATCAGCAACCACATAAGGCTGCACAGCCCAGCGCCGATAAAGGCCCCCAGTAAGTGCTCCGGGTCGCAGAGCAGCCCCAGGGCCGCCATCAACTTGACGTCCCCCGCCCCCATCCGCCCCATGGCATACCCGGGCAAAGTGAACAACAGGGCCAGCAACAATGCCCAACCACCCTGTGCGGCACTGGCCCCCAGCCAGGTACTGCCGGTCCACAACAGGTATAGGCCGGCCAGCAGCGCGACGCCCAGAGTCAAGCTGTTGGCGATCTGCCGCTGACGCAGATCCTGCAGCGCACAGATTGCCAACCAGATCCACAAAACCCAGAAATGCATCGCCTAAGAGGGTTCCTTTTGCCGGATTGATCCTATGCTCAATGGACATAGTGGTTGTCAGGGTAGACGCACTCATGAAACCGGGCCTCCCTAGAAAGCAGAAAGGTGCTGTGGCGATCGAGTTCGCCGCCGTGTTCGTGATCTTCTTCGCGGTGTTTTACGGCCTGGTCAGCTACAGCCTGCCGCTGCTGATGATGCAATCCTTCAACCAGGCGACCGCTGAAGCGGTGCGCCGGGCCGTGGCGGTCGACCCCAATACTGACGACTACGCCACCACAGTGCAGGACCTGGCCAACACGGTGGTGCAGAACCAGACCAACTGGATTCCGCCGGCCTTCAACTTCGCCGCCACCGACCACAGCGCGGTGTACGCCAACGGCGTACTCACAGTACGGATCGACTACCCCACCCAGAAACTCACCCAGGTACTGCCGCGCCTGGTATTACCGGTGGTCGGCCCGGTGCCCAACCTGCCCACCAACCTGAGCGCCATCTCGAGTGTGCAATTTTGACCTCTGGTGACAAGCTGCTTGGACGCTTGCTGGGGCGTCAGCCACTCCCCGCCGACGAGTCCCGGGTCCCGCCCCAGGCTGTTGGCCTGCAACTGGTACTCGACCCCCAGGGCCGGGTCCTCACCAGCAGCGGGCCATTGCGTCATGGGCTGGCCCAGTTGCCCCCCAGCGCCGAACCATCGCACCTGCTGGACTACATCCTGCCCGGCAGCACCCTGGCCCTCGAAGGCCGTCCCGCCGACTGGAGCGGACAAGTGCTGGACCTGGACCTGCGCGGGCTGGGTGGCAAGACCTTGCACCTGCGCGGCTGGCTCCAGCCCTGGGGCTCGCAATGGTTGCTGCATCTGCTGGACATCGGCGACCTGATCCAGCAACGCCAACAGGCCCTGAGCCGTGAGCAATGCCAGATCTTCGCCGCGCAGATCAGCGAACAGATCCGCCTGTGCAACCTGACCCGCCTGCCGGACGTGCTGCACGACCAACTCGCCGACCTGGCCCGCTACTGGCACATCCCCTGCCTGGGCCTGGCCTTGCTCGACGAACAGGAACAAAGCTGGGTCATCCACAGTTGCTACAGTGCCCATGACTCGCCCCGGTTGTGGCATGACGACCAGGACCTGGGGACTGGCCTGGATAGCCTGAGCGGCAATACACCGCTGCATCTGAATCAAATCCAGGGCCTGAATGAACACCCGCGATTGCAGGGTATCTTCGGTCATCGCGAAGGTTTTCTGGTGCCCTACCGGGACGACCATGGCGTCGCGGCCTGGCTGCTGTGCGGCTGTTACGCCGTACAGCAACACGCGCCCAACCTGCTGGACCGCGACTGGCTGATGCTCACTGCGGCCCTGGCCGGACCACTGCTCAGCCGCCTGCGGGAACAGCGTCATCACCTGCACCTGGAGCGCCTGGAAGCCCTGCAAGGGCTGCTGGGCACCGGTTGGTGGGAACTGCGCGCCGACACGGCCGAAGTGTTGCTGGCCAAGCCTCTGGCCGCCAGCCTGCAACTGCCCGCCGACAGCAACAGACTCAGCGTCCAGGAGTGGCTGGAACTGATTCATCCCGCCGACCGCGCCGAACTCAACAGCCGCCTGCAGGCCCTGAAGCTGGGCAAGCCGCTGCTGCTCTGCGTACGCCTGCACGAAGCTGACCCGAGCGCGGCGACGCGCTGGTACCGTTTGCAGGGCCAGGCCCTGGGACGAGGCGAACAGCAACGGCTGGTGGGGTTCATGCTGGATATCAGCGATATCAAGAACCAACAGCAACAAGCCGCTGCCGCCCATGCCCGCCTGGACAACCTGATCGCCAGCTCGCCGGCGGTGATCTATGTCCAGCGCTACCTGGAAGGCGCTCTGCAACCGAGTTTTTTCAGCGCCAGCCTGCAACCGCTGCTGGGCTGGAGCCTGGAAGACTGCAACGAAGGCGCCGTGGCGGACTGGGTCCATCCCGAGGACCGCGACCTGTACTTCCAGCGCTGTCGCCAACTGCTGCGTGAGGGCAACGTCCATGCCCGCTACCGACTCCGGGATCGCCAGGGGAACTTTCACTGGGTACTGGACGAAGCCCAGCTGCTACGCGATGACCTGGGCCTGCCGGTGGAAGCTGTTGGCCTGTGGCTGGACGTCACCGAAGCCACCCTGGCCGCCGAGCACGTGCGCCAGAGCGAAGAGCGCTACCGGATTCTGGTGGAAGACTCACCGGCGATGATCTGCCGCTACCGCCCGGACCTGACCCTGACCTTCGGCAACCGGCCGCTGGCGGCCTACCTGGAGTGCGCCGCCGAAGATCTGCCGGGGAGCAATCTCGGACAGTGGCTGTCCGCCGAGCAGCGCGAGGGTTTTGAACGGCGGCTCACGTTGCTGAGCCCGGAGTTTCCGGTCAGCACCGCCGAGATCAACCTGCAACTGCCAGGGCGTGAACACGCCTGGTGGGTCTGGTCGGATCGTGGGGTATTCGATGAACAGGGGCAGTTGCTGGAAATCCAGGCCGTGGGCCGCGACAACACCGAAGTGCGGCGTTCCCAACAGCAACTGACGCAAAGCGCGAAAATGGCCACCCTGGGGGAAATGGCCACCGGCCTGGCCCATGAAATCAACCAGCCGCTCAACGTGATGCGCATGGCCATCGTCAATGTGCTCAAGCGCCTGAACAGTGGCGATATCCAGGTCGACTACCTGACCGAAAAACTCCATCGCATCGACGCTCAGGTCCAGCGGGCCGCTCGAGTGGTGGATCACATGCGGGTATTCGGCCGGCGCTCGGAGGTGGAGCAACAGCCCTTCAATCCGGCCCAGGCCATCGAGGGGACCCTGTCGCTGCTGGCCGAGGGCATGCGTGGCAAGGGGCTGGAACTGCGTATCAGCGAGCTGGGTTTCGAGGTTCAGGTGCTGGGCTTTGTCGACCAGTTGGAACAGGTGCTGATCAACCTTTTGGTGAATGCCCGAGACGCCCTGCTGGGCAAGCAGGGGCAGCAGAAGGATTTCAAACCCTGGATTGCCGTACATGGCCAGCGCGACGAACAGTGGGTGCGCCTGTGGGTCGAGGACAACGCCGGCGGCATCGACCCGCGGCTGCTGGAACGGATTTTCGAACCCTTCTTCACCACCAAGCCGGTGGGCGTCGGCACCGGGCTCGGTCTGTCGGTGAGCTACGGCATAGTCCAGAACATGGGCGGTCGCCTGAGTGTCAGCAACGGTCAGGACGGCGCGCGCTTTTGCATCGAACTGCCAATTGTCCAGGCGGATCAGATCACCAGATAGGCCCTGCCCGTCTGCCCGCAGGTGAGGTTGGCACCGACCTCGACGTCCATCAGGCTGACCCCCAATGCCGCCAGCAGGTTGTTCAACAGCGGATCGAGCAAGGGGCTCAGCAGATTGCTGATCAACGGCATGATCAGGCTGGTGACACCATTGATCAGCCCTCCCGCGCCCGCCACCACCGAACCCAGGAGGTTGGCGCTGACCGGCTGGTAAACCTGCAGGCTGATCCCGGAGATAGTGCCCGACAGGCTGTTGAAGAGGTTGTTGGTCGGGGCAGCGTTCTGGTAGCTCGGCGCCTGGTTGACGTTCGGGGGGACGGAAAAATCCGGCGCACCGCTTGAGTAAGTCAGGTCCCGCCCCAGGTTCGGCCCGGTCTGGCTGAGCCCCAGCGAAGCGTCGACCATGATGCCGATGCCCCCGGCGGCGAAGGCTGTGCGTGCTGGCCCGCAACTGCCGATCCCGAGAATCTTGCGACAGGTCCAGATGCCCAGGTCGATGATCGGCAGCGGCGTCACCACAGGTTGCGTCGAGGAAGAGAACGTCGTGTTGGGATCAATCTGCCCGACCTTGATGTCGGCCAGGGACGATTCGCTGTGCGCCGTGAGGCTTTTGCTTCCGGTGTTGCCCGTCGGACAGCTGTAGTTGGTGACGTAGGCCTTGGCGCCCCCCAACTCCAGGTTGATGTCGATTCGCGGAGAAGGCAGCACTTGCGGGTCGACTTGCTGGCAGCCGGCGCCCAGCAGGCAGCCCACGGAGTTGATGGTGGCCGCCAGGTTCAGGCTCAGGACACTGTTGAGGGTCGGCGTCAGCGAACCCACCAGCCCCAGCACGGCATTGGCCAGGCCGGTCACCCCGGACAGGCCCGTGAGGTTGACCGAAACCAGCGTCCGTACCTGGGCTGTGCTCACATAGATGCGATTGGCTCCCAACGGATCGAGGATGGCCAGCCGAGGGTCACCGACCGCCGAGAACTGCGGTGGCTCGATGACCTTGACCCTGACCGTCACGCTGGCCAGGCCCAGCAGGTTGGCCGGTATTACCGCCGCCACCGCGCTCTTGCTGTTGGCCAGTTGAACCATCGCTTGCAGCAGTTGGAACAGCTGCACGTTGGCATCCAGCGCGGTGGACACGGCACCGGTCTGCAGTTTCAGGATGTCCGCCAGTTCCAGCTCCGGTATCTGAGCACTCACCGCCGCCTGCAGGCTCCCCAGGGCCGCCAGTATGTCGGCGGTCGCGCCATTGGCCTGGACCACGGTGGCGGCAGTCTGGATCAGTTGAGTCAGGCTCGCCTGGGTGTTGAGCAACTGGGTGTAGTTGCCGGCGGCGACGCCCAGGTCGATGGCCAGTTGGTCGAGGTAGCTCAGCAAATTGATATCGCTGTTGAGCAGGCCATTCCAGCCCACGGCACTGATGTTCACGCTGCCGCCGAGCATGTTGCCCACCAGGGCATTGAGCAACGCTGAGTTGGCGCTGTTGACGGTGGCGATGGTGCTGCGAATGCTCAGTTGCGCCAGCGGTGGCGTGGGGGCAGCCGCAACGGCTGTGGCCGTGAGCTGCGTGGTGAGGTTGATCGGACCTGGCGAGAACAGCGCAGCAACACCCGAGGCCACACTGATGGGGACGGTGTTCGTGGCGATTACCTGCACAGCCGCCGACTGCGCCGGGTTGGCATTGAAGGTCCGCAAACCGTCGGCTCCGGTGCTCAGGAAGCCGCAGTTGGTGGTCAGGGTATTGCCGGCGGCGACGACGAAGCCATTGCGCACGGCACTCTGCCCGACATAGGTGGCGGCCGTCAGGCCGGCCAGGCAATTGCCGCCACGGCTGACGGCTTCCAGCGCCGCGTTGTCCGCTACCCGCTGCAACTTGCGCTGCTCCATGTAGAGCCGGCCGCTGTCCACCACCAGCAGCATCAGCAACAGCGCCAGGCCCAGGGTCGTTGCCGCCATCAGGCCAATGGCGCCACGTTGACGGGCCGGGCCGGTAAACCGCTTCAGAGGAGACATCGGGGCACTCCTTTACCGGCTCGCAGCCGAGCGCACTCTCCATCGATGCACAGCAGTGTAGTCAAAGGCCCGGGCCTGCGCTGGCAGGCTGCCAGCTCGCCTGACTGTCGGCGCAAAGGCGCGCCACAGGCTGTCTGCGGCGCTTGCCAAAACCGGTGCCACTGCCTGGTAAAGGCCTCAGTGCGGCGGGTAGTTCTGCAGGATTCGCATCACCGTAGTACGCACCGCAGTCGTGCGGTCGGCGGGATTGGGCGAGCTGCTGAGCATTTGTTCATCACTGCCACGCCACACCAGCCTGCCGTCCTTACCGTCCAGCAAGTCGATCTGAAGGGTCGCCACCTTGTAGGTGATGTTACGGGTCTCGTTGTACATCGGGCCGCCCCAGTAGCCATTCCATGGGCCACCCCAGCCTCCACCATAGTGGGTGGTGACCTGTTGCTGACGGTCTTCGACGATCAGATACGCCTGGACATTCAGGTCCGCCCGGCTCCCGCCCTGGGCCGGGCGCAGACCCCGCTGGTCCAATTGCTCGGCCACCGCCTGACGGATGCGCTGCTCGGTCAGGTCACTCTTGATGCGCGGATCGTCGGGGCGATATTGCAGGGCGGGTTCTTTCCAGCTCCAGCTGCGGTAGGCGCCAAAGTCCCGGCTGGCGTCAAAGTCATGATTGATCTGGTCAGCAGCGCAAGCACTGAGCAAGGCGGCACACACCAGTAACGCGATTCGATGGAACATGCTGTTTCTCCGCGTGAAGAGCAAAAACGGGCATCGTTCAGCTAACTGGGAGGATAGGCGGCCATGGCCTTTTGCACTGCCTCACGCAGCGAATCGGCACGTTCACTCAGGCTGCCCCTGCTGCTGGTCTCGGCACTGGCGCTCCACACCGGCTGGCCGCTGGCGCCGTCAAACAGATTGACCCGGACCACCACGACCTCCACCTCGTAGGTGCGCACCACCGGCACGCTGCCGTACATGCCGTAACCCGGCCCGTAGCGGTTGTACCCCCCGTACCCGCCATAACCATAATCGTCCCGGACCTGGCGCAGGCGCTTCTCCAGGTGCAGGTCGGCGCTGACCCACAGGTCCGCCGGACGCAGGTCTTGCACCGGTCGCAAACCCTGCTGATCCAGGGCATTGCTGACCGCCTCGGCGATCTGCGCCGAGTCAGCCCAGGCCGAGCCGTTGGGCAGGCGCCCATTGAGCCAGGCCCAGTTGCGGTAGCGCCCATAGTCCCGTTGCGGAGCCGGATAGGCGCTGCGGTCGAAGGTGTTGGCCGCTTGCGGCGGCGCCGGTGGCAGGGGCTTGCTACTGGCGACGTAGGGATTGCTGCCCTGACAGGCGGCAAGCCCGGAACACAGGAAGATCAGACCCAGGCGGCGTTTCATTGCGCACTCCGTTAGACCGGCCGGCACAGCCAATGCAGATAACGCCCAAGCCCGGCAAAACCTGGGTGTCGGCGGTGAGCCAATTCCATCTCCAGCAGATCCGTCAGCTCGGCGCGAGCCTGGAATTCCACCGGCATGTAATCGTGGAAAACCCGCACTCCGCTCTGGGTTTCGACTCGCCACAAGCCCTCAAGTTGCGCCGCCAGCTCGCGCGGATCAAGCGGTTGTTGTGGGGTCAGGCTCTGCTTCTCGCCGGCCATGTCGTTCTTGCGCAGCTTGCGGAAGTGGCCCTTGAGCAGATTGCGATAAACCAGGGCATCGCGGTTATAGAAGGCCAGGGACAGCCAGCCGTCGGCGCTGGTCAGTTGGTGCAGCACCGGCAGGATCGCGTGGGGTTCGGCCAGCCATTCCAATACCGCGTGACAGAGCACCAGGTCGTAGGGCTCGGTGAGCTGCCCCAACAACTCCTGCCAGGGCGCCTGGATGAAGGTCGCCTGCTGACCGGCTTCGGCAAAACGCTGGCGGGCGCCTTCGAGCATCGGCGCGGCGGGCTCGGCCAGCGTCACCTGGTGCCCGTGCTGGGCCAGCCACAGTGACATGTGCCCAAGGCCGGCACCGATATCCAGCACCCGCAGCGGCCGCTCGGGCAGGCTTTCCTTGAGGTCGGCCTGGAGCACCGCAAGGCGGATCGCGCCCTTGGCGCCGCCATAGATCTTCTCGGCGAAACGAGTGGCCAGTTGGTCGAAATGCCGATCGCTCATGAGCAGAACCGCCGTTCGCTGTCCGCCAGCTTGCTGCGCACCACCTGGTCCATGTCCAGTCCCAGTTCACTGCATAGCAACAGCAGGTAGAGGACGATATCGCCTACCTCCTGTCCGGCGTGAGCCAGCTTGTCCGCGGGCAGTTGTCGCGACTGCTCCTCGGTCAGCCACTGGAAGATTTCCACCAGCTCCGCCATCTCGACACTGGCGGCCATGGTCAGGTTCTTCGGGCTGTGAAATTGCCGCCAATCGTTGTGGTCACGAATGGCGTGCAGGCGTTGGGTCAGTTGCTCTAGATTCATCGGGGTCTCCTGAAGGCGTATAGCTTCCGGGGGATAGCCGTGGGACGCAAGAGTGCTTTCGCCGGCCGGTCGGCTCCTACAGAATGAGCGGCCCCGGCAGCTTCTATGCTTAACAGGGAACTCGCTGCGGGCATTCATGGCCCAAGGTTGAGCTCGGGCACCCGCCCCCTCTTTCATCAGGACGCACACATGCAGGTAGAAAGTTTCTTCGAGTGGCTTGGCCAGGCCATAGGTTCGGTCATCCGGTTTATCGTCGACCTGCTCAGCGGGTTGTTCAATACCCTGACCCACGCCGGTGGCAACTTCGTCGACGGACTGTCCCGGGCCCTGGGAATGGACACCTCCATTGTCAGCATCATTGGCCTGATCATCGGCCTGATGTTCCTCTACTCGGCGATCCGCGCCTTCATGCGCGCCTCGATCATCCTCGGCATCATCTGGCTGGTGCTCGGTCTCTGGCTGCTGAGCTGGATCATCCACTGATTCCCTTCTGAAACCTCGGCGCCTCTCGCCGCCGAGGCTACAATGCCGGCTCTCGCAAGGAGCCCGCATGTCCCCCCTGATCACCGATTGGCATCATCGCCCCACCCATCGCCGCGTCTGGGCCCTGGCCGCGCCGATGATCCTGTCGAATATTTCCGTGCCCCTGGTGGCCCTGGTGGACAGCACCGTGATCGGTCACCTGCCCCACGCCCATCAGTTGGGGGCCGTGGCAGTAGGCGCCAGCCTCTATACCTTCCTGGCCTGGGCCATGGGTTTTCTGCGCATGGGGGCCACCGGCTTTGCCGCCCAGGCCGCCGGCCGCGGCGATGGTGCCGCCCTGCGCCAGATCCTCCTCCAGGGCCTGTTGCTGGCCCTGGGCCTGGCACTGCTGCTGGGGGCCATCGGCGTGCCGCTGAGCGGCGCGGCCTTGCACCTGATGCAACCCTCGGCGGGCCTGGACCAGATGACCCGGGCATTTTTCCACACCCGATTGCTGGGCCTGCCAGCGGCCCTGGCCAGCTTCGCCCTGGTGGGCTGGTTCCTCGGCACCCAGAATGCCCGGGCACCGCTGGCCATCCTGCTCATTACCAACCTGGTGAACATCGCACTCAACCTGTGGTTCGTCCTGGGCCTGGACTGGGGCGTGGTGGGCTCGGCCCGGGCCTCGGTGATCGCCGAATGGACCGGGGCATTGATCGGCCTGGCCATGACCCGGCCGGCCCTGCGCGCCTATCCGGGACGGATCGTCTGGGCCGCGCTGCGCCGCTGGCAAAGCTGGCGCCCGCTGCTGGCAGTGAACCGCGACATCTTCATCCGCAGCCTGGCCCTGCAATCGGTGTTTTTCCTGATCACCGTACAAGGCGCCCGCCTCGGGGATGCCACGGTGGCAGCCAACGCTCTGCTGCTCAACGGCCTGTTGCTCACCGCCCATGCCCTGGACGGACTGGCCCACGCGGTGGAAGCCCTGTGCGGCCACGCCATCGGCGCCCACGATCGCCAGGCCCTGCGCCGTTCGCTGGTGGTGGCCGGTGGCTGGTCATTGCTGGCCAGCCTGGGATTCGCACTGATGTTCTTGCTAGGCGGCCACCTGTTCATCGAGATGCAGACCAACATTCCCGAGGTCCGCCAGACCGCCTTCACCTATTTGCCCTACCTTGCCGTACTGCCCCTGATCGCCGTCTGGAGCTACCTGCTGGACGGCCTGTTCATCGGTGCCACCCGAGCCCGGGAAATGCGCAACGGCATGCTCCTCACCGTGCTCCTGCTACTGCCCTTCGCCTGGGGCCTGCAAGGCTTCGGCAACCACGGCCTTTGGCTGACCTTTCTGCTGTTCATGCTCCTGCGCAGCCTGACCCTGGCAGCCTTCGCCTGGCACCTGGAACGACGCGATGGCTGGTTTGCCGGGGCTCACTGAGTCGGCGTCGACTCGACAAAGCCACTGACCCGATCCAGTACCGGCGCCAGCCCACGCAAGGGGCGAGACAGGGCGGCCACCAGCGTGGCGTGGCCAGTGCGGGAGAAATAGAACTCCTGCACCGGTACTCCTGCCGCTCGCAGCTTGCTGGCCAGGCCACCGGTATTACGCTGTGGGTTGACCAGCGAATCATCATCGGACGCTATCAGCAGCGCCGGCGGCGCGCCGCGGCTGACGTGGTTGATCGGCTGCGAGTCCGGCGGCGAATCAGGGTAGAAAAACACCGGGCGCACCTCAGGGTTGCGGATCGGCAGAAAGTCATAGGGCCCGGCCAGGCCGATCCAGCCCTTGATGATCTGCGGCGTAAGCCCGACTTGCCCCAGCAAGCGCGAGTCCAGGGCGAGCATGGCCGCGTTGTAGGCACCAGAACTGTGCCCCATCAGATACAACCGCCGCGGGTCGGCGCCAAACTCGCCGATATGTTCATGGGTCCAGGCCACGGCGCGGGCCGCGTCTTCAAGAAAGGCCGGATAGCGCACCTGTGGATACAGCCGGTAGTCCGCCAGGACCGCCACCATGCCCCGCGAGGCCAGGGCCTCGCCGACAAAGTCGTAGTCGTTGCGCGAGCCGCTGTTCCAACTGCCACCGTAAAAGAACACCACCACCGGTGCACCGGGAACCACCTGCCGGGGCTGATAGACATCCAGCTTCTGCCGTGGATCGCTGCCATAGGCAATGTCCCGGGTCTTGATAAAGGTGCTGTCGGGGGTCAGGGAATTAAGCGCCTTGAGCGGTGAACAGGCCGCCAGCAGGCTAAGCACCAGGGTGCCGAACAGCAGACGCCAGGCGCCTTTCGATGTATTGAGCATCAGCAAGCCTCGTTGCGCCCACCATGGACGCCTCTTTGCAGGCTAGCTGAAATGAAACGGTGCCCCCTCTTCCGTGGCGAACCTGGAAACCGTTCAAAAAAAAGCCGCGCCCTCCATCGCAGGGCGCGGCTTTGTGCCGGGACGGAACAGGCATCACTGGGGATGCCCGGCCCTTCAGGACGACAGGTAGGACGAGCGGGTCAGGCCCAGGCGCAAGGCGTCGAGGAACTGGGTGCGCTCGGCGGCGCTGATCTTGGCGCTGGCCACTTTATCGCGGTAATGAGTCATCAACTCCTCCGGCGACAAGTGCACGTAGCGCAGCATGTCTTCGATGGTGTCGTGGGTCTCGATCCCGGCGTGGTACACGCTGCCATTGGGCCGCTGGTAGATGTTCACCGAGTCGGTGTCGCCGAACAGGTTGTGCATGTCGCCGAGGATTTCCTGGTAGGCGCCCACCAGGAAGATCCCCAGCAGGTAGTCCTCGCCCTCGTTGAGACCATGAACCGGCAGGCTGGTCTCGATGCTCTGCTCGTCGACGTACTGCTTGATCTTGCCGTCGGAGTCGCAGGTCAGGTCTTGCAGCACCGCGCGACGCAGCGGCTCTTCGTCCAGACGGTGCAGCGGCAGGATAGGCAGCACCTGGCCGATGGCCCAGGTGTCCGGCAGGCTCTGGAACACCGAGAAGTTGCAGATGTACTTGTCCGCCAGCTTGTCATTGAGTTCGTCCAGCACCTGGCGGTGGGAACGCTGACGTGCCTTGAGGGAGTTGTGCAGGCGACGGCACACGGCGAAGTAGCACTGCTCGGCCAGGGCTTTTTCGGCCAGGGTCAGCTTGCCGTCGGCATACTGGGCCGCCACGTCGCTCATGTAGTGCGTGGCGCGCCAGTAGGTTTCGGTGACCATCTCGATGTCGGTCGGACCCAGCAGGTCCACCAGCCATTGCACGGTTTCCGGCAGCTCTTCCTTGTTTTCGATCTTCGGCACGTCGTCGTTGTGTTTCTCGACGTCGGTCACCTGCACCACCAGCATGGCGTGGTGGGCGGTCAGGGAACGGCCGCTCTCGGAGAAGATGTGCGGGTGCGGCAGGTTCTGCGCATCGCAGAACTCCTTGAGCATGCCCACCACCACGCCGGCGTAGTCGTCCATGTCGTAGTTGATCGAGCTGGCGTTGCGCGAGTGGGTGCCGTCGTAGTCCACGCCCAGGCCACCGCCGACGTCGATGTGATCCACCGGCAAGCCGAGGTTGCGCAGTTCGCCGTAGTAGCGGATGGCTTCCTTGAAACCGTGCTGGTAGTCCGCCAGGTTGGCGATCTGCGAGCCCATGTGGAAGTGCAGCAGGCGGATGCCCTGGTCCAGGCCGGCGGCGCGGAAGCGCTCCACCACCGACAGCAGCTGCGCCGCCGACAGGCCAAACTTGGATTTCTCGCCGCCGGTGTCGGCCCACTTGCTCGACGCCAGGGACGACAGACGCACCCGCAGGCCCACCTGTGGCTTGACCTTGAGGGAGGCCGCTTCCTCGATCACCAGGCCCACTTCGGACTCTTTCTCGATGACGATGAACACGTTGTGGCCAAGCTTCTGGCCCATCAGCGCCAGGCGAATGAACTCACGGTCCTTGTACCCGTTGCAGACGATGGTGCCGCCCTTGGGCGCCAGGGCCAGGACCGCCAGCAGTTCCGGCTTGGAGCCGGCTTCCAGGCCGATGGAGACGTTCTGGGTGGCGATGATGTTCTCGATCACCGCTTCTTGCTGGTTGACCTTGATCGGGTACAGGGCGGTGTACTTGCTCTGGTATTCCAGGCGCGCGATGTTGGCGTCGAAAGCGCCGGTCAGCTGGCGTACACGGTCCTGGAGGATGTCCGGGAAGCGCACCAGCAAAGGCAGGGACAAGCCGCTCTTGCGCAGCTCCTCGACCTGCTCGAACAGATCGATGGGCAAACTGCTCGGGCCATTCGGGCGAACTTCGACGCGACCGGCGTCATTGATCGCGAAATACCCGGCCCCCCAATGGCGAATCCCGTAGACACTGCGGCTGTCCGCAACGGTCCATTGGCTGCCATCGTCTTTACGTGTGCGTCGTACGGACATCGAAGTCCCCTATAAAGAAGTCATAGAGCGCCGCCCCAATCCGGGGTCGGCGCAGTCTAAAGAATGAAAATGACGATTAGCCTGCAAGCGCAATAGACCGCGCCTGCCGTGCTGAGTTTAGAAACCGTTCATGAACAGGCTCTGTGAAAACCATGGAGACGACACCTGCGTCCTGAGCCAATCAAGACAGCGTCCAGTCAGAGGTGGTTTTCACAGAGGCTGCTAGCCGCCGGACTTCTTCGCCTTGAAACCGTGCTTGACCAGTTCCGCCAAGAGTAGCTCGACATGGTCACCCTGGATTTCAATGACGCCGTCCTTCAAGGCGCCACCGGTGCCACAGCGTTTCTTCAACGTGGTAGCAAGCTCCTTGAGGGCGTCTTCGGCCAGAGGCACGCCGGTGATGGTGGTCACCGTCTTGCCGCCACGGCCCTTGCTCTCGCGACGCACGCGGGCAATGCCGTCGCCGGCCGGAATCACGGTTTGTTTGCAGATACAGGCGGCCACCGGCTGGCTACAGTCCGGGCAATGTCGACCTGCGTCGGTGGAAAACACCAGGCCACCAAGGGCGGCGAAGGATGCGGCTTTTTTGGCCACCGGCAATCCTCTTGGGAGGACAAAGACTGGTCGAAGCACATGGCGGTGCCATCGACCGCGAAGCCCCACTCAGGCAGGGGCAGCGCTACTGAGCCGGGCGCCCTTGTTTAAGAAGCAGCATCGGTTCAGCTTGAAAAGTCGCGCAGTGTAACGGCAAAAAGCCCGGTTGCTAAGAGCCAATCAGCGTCAATTTATGCAACTTTAACGACGTCGGGCCAGATAACGTTGCAAGGCGGCCAGGGAGTCCGGGCAATAGGGCTTTTCGTGGATTTCCCGCAGCACCTGATCCAGGGGAATGAAGTGCGCTTCCAGGACTTCTTCCGGCTGCAAACGCAGCGGACCGTCCCACACGGCAGAGAACGCCGAACACCAGAGACGGTTGCCGGTGTCCTCGAAAAAGAAGTGATCATGGGCAGTCAGTTCGACGCCGCTCACCCCCAGTTCCTCTTCCAGTTCCCGGGCCGCGGATTCGGCATAGCTTTCAGTCGCCAGGACCATGCCACCGGCGGCAACATCCCAATAGCCCGGGTAGATGGCCTTGCTCAGGGTGCGCCGGTGCACGCACAGCTCACCGGCAGAATTGAACAGCATGATGTAGGTGCCACGCCCGATCAGGCCGCGCTCGCGCAGCTCCGAGCGGACCATGGCCCCCAGCAGTTGGTCTTCGCCATCGACCCAGGCTATTTCTTCAGCGTCGGAGGCGGCGCGATGGGCCGCCTCATTGGTGGTCGCAACCATGGATCAGCCTTGATTGAGCAGTTGGCGCAAGTCGATGACCGCTGCGTTGGCTCGGGAAATATAGTTGGCCATGACCAGCGAGTGGTTGGCCAGGACGCCGAAGCCGCTGCCATTGAGAATCATCGGGCTCCAGACCGGTTCCTGGGAGGCCTCCAGTTCGCGGATGATCTGACGCACGCTGACCGTAGCGTTCTTTTTCGCCAGCACGTCGGCGAAGTCCACTTCAATCGCACGCAGCAGGTGCGACAGCGCCCAGGCCTGGCCACGGGCCTCGTAGAAGACGTTATCGATCTGCATCCATGGGGTTTCCACCACTTCTTCATCCACCTGCGGGCCCTGGCCCGGGGCCGGCACTTCGGTTTTCAGTGCGGTGTTGAGCTTGACCCGGCCCACACTGGCCGACAGCCGTTGCGACAGCGAGCCCAGGCGCGTCCCTACATCACCCAGCCAGTTGTTGAGGTTGTCGGCACGGGCATAGAACTGCGCGGTTTTCTGGTTTGGATCGGAGAGGCGAGCCTGGTAGCGGCTAAGGGAATTGATGCCGTCCTGGTACTCGGACTCGCTGGACGGCAGCACCCAGCTCTTGTTGTCGAAGTTGAAGCGCGGTTCGGCCTTGGCCAGGTCGGAGTCTTCAGCGGACTGCGACTGGGAGCGGGCGAAGTCCTTGCGCAAGGCGCGGGTCAGGTCGCGGACCTGGACCAGCACGCCATATTCCCAGCTTGGCATGTTGTCCATCCACAGGCCCGGTGGAAAACGGTCGTTGGAGATATAGCCACCCGGCTTGTCCAGCAAGGTACCGACCACGGTCTTCAGGGTTTCCACGGTGGTGTAGCCCACCACCATCTGCCGGCCTTCCTTCTCGGCAGCGATCTGGGCGTTCTGCTGGACCGGGAACAGCGCAGGTTCCTGACTCCAGTACCAGCCCAGGCCGCCCGTGACCAACAGGTACAGGCCCAGCAAGGTGGCCAGGGCACGACTGAACAGCAGGCCACCGAAATAGCTGCGTGTCGCCGACTTGGGTTCGGCAGCACGATCCGGCGCGCTACCTGCGCGATTCTTCCAATCCAGCATGGCTATGTCCTTTCAATCACTTGGGTTCATCGGTTCGACCACAACCCTACTCCATCGTGCCTTGCCTTGACGGGATATATCTTCCGGCAAATGCGCGCCGCGCAATGATTGCGAATCAGGCGGTCACTATAAATGAAGCACACTCCAGAGCCTATGCGACCAGTGGGTCAGGAACTGAATAACCCCGCCTTGCACATTATTGACGTACGACACTCATGGGACACAAAAGTGGTGCTAGCATAGAGCCACCAGTCGACCTCAGCATGCACCCTACCTAGTAGTCAGGATATGACCGAGCCAGAAGACCCCAGCCGTGAGCGCCTCAAGCACCACTTTGCCCAGCGGGTAATTCATCAGGCACGTCAGATTCTTGAGATATGGCAGCGTCTGCAACGCAGCGAATGGTCCACCACCGACATGTCGGAACTGTGCGAAGCCAACCTGCGCCTGCTGCGTTTCGCTGAACGCTTCGAGCAACCCGAACACACCCAACTGGCCCGCAGCATCAGCCAATCGCTGGAGGCTGTCGATGCCAATCGCGGTCGCCTGAGCAGCAACCTGATCACCGACCTCAATCGCTTGATGCAGCGTTTGTCGCGCACCGGCCTGCGCCACGGCGACCAGTTGGAACAGACCTTCCTGCCGCCGTTGCGCAAACCCATCTACGTGATGTTGCAGGATCACGACCGGGCCGAGCGCCTGGCCAAGCAACTGGAGTTCTTTGGCCTCACAGCCCAGTCCCTGGACAGCATCGCCGCCTTTCGTTCGTCCATGGTCGAGCGTTTGCCCGCGGCCATCGTCATTGATGTGGACTTCTGCGGCCCCGGCATGGGCCTGACCCTGGCAGCCGAAGCCCAGGTCGGCCTGGAGCAGAAACTGCCGCTGCTGTTCTTCAGCCTGCATGAAACCGACACCCCGACTCGCCTGGCGGCAGTACGCGCCGGCGGCCAGGAGTTCCTGACTGGCACCCTGGAAGCTTCCAGCCTGCTGGAAAAGATCGAAGTGCTGACCTGCGTCGCCCAGTACGAGCCTTATAAAGTGCTGATCATCGACGACTCCCGGGCCCAGGCACTGCATACCGAGCGCCTGCTCAACAGCGCCGGGATCGTCACCCGCACCCTGATCGAACCGATCCAGGCCATGGCCGAGCTGGCGGACTTCCAGCCGGACCTGATCATCCTCGACATGTACATGCCGGCCTGCACCGGCACCGAGCTGGCCAAGGTGATCCGCCACAACGACCGTTATGTCAGCGTGCCGATCATCTACCTGTCCGCCGAGGACGACCTGGACAAGCAACTGGACGCCATGAGCGAAGGCGGCGATGACTTCCTCACCAAGCCCATCAAGCCGCGGCACCTGATCACCACCGTGCGCAACCGCGCCGCCCGGGCGCGCAACCTCAAGGCACGGATGGTCCGCGACAGCCTCACCGGCCTGTACAACCACACCCACATTCTGCAACTGCTGGAAGACTGCAGCTTCCGCGCCCGCCGCGAGGGCAAGCCGCTGAGCTTCGCCATGCTCGACATCGACCACTTCAAGCGGGTCAACGACAGCCACGGCCACCCCATGGGCGACCGGGTGATCAAGAGCCTGGCGCTGTTTCTCAAGCAGCGCCTGCGCAAGACCGACTTCATCGGCCGCTACGGCGGCGAAGAGTTTGCCATCGTCATGCCCGACACCGATCAGGACGCCGCCTGCAAGGTTCTGGACGAAATCCGCCAGCGCTTTGCCGAGATCCATTACCCGGCCCAGCCTCAAGACCTGTGGTGCACCTTCAGCGCCGGCGTGGTGGAGATGCAAGAAGACTCCGACAGCCTGCTGATGGCCAGCCAGGCGGACGAGGCGCTGTACCGCGCCAAGCACGGCGGTCGCAACCGAGTGCAGGCCGCACGGCAATCAAGTCAAAGTGCCATCTTTTCATCCGAATCCACAGATTCGGTCATAACCTTGTAATGCAAACGCAATAAATTCAGGCGCTTACCATTTTTGCCGTTGGTAGAGCCCTGATGCGCCTGAAGCTGCTGACCAATCTCAATACTCTGCTGTTAGTTGCCGTCTGCCTGGCCCTGGGGGCCACGCTCTGGTGGTCACAACGAGCCCTGGAGCGCCCCTATCTGCTGATGGAGCGCTACCTGGGACTGTCCCAGCAGTTTCAAAATCAGGTAGCGCGCAATATCGAAGACTACCTGGCCAGCGGCGACGCCCTGCGCCTGAGTAGCGCAGCCCAGGCCATCGAGGCCGTGCAAGGCGAACTGACCGAGCTGCCGCCGCAACTCGCGCAAAGCTTGCGCCCGAGCCTGGCCAGCCTCGATGACTTCAGCAAGACCGACCTGCTGGCCGCGGGCAAGCTGGCCGGCGATCCCCAGGCCCTGCTGCTGCAGGCCGAGCGGGAGCTGGGGGCCAACCTGGAACAGCTCAGCCAGTACGCCAGCGGGACCAAGACCGCAGAAGGCGCCACTTACCTGCCCTTGCTGCTCACCGCTGCGCAGCACCTGGGCAAACTGTCCCTGGCCCGGGACAAGTTGGTGAGCAGCGGCCGCAGCGAACTGGCCGCCGATGTCGAACGCGAAGTCAACAACATCAAGGCCCAGGCCGACCGGCTCGAAACCCTGCCTTTATTAGGGGTGGCCGCCAGCAGCGAATCGGGCACCGCTGACTTTGCCGCCCTGATGGGCCTGGAAAACACCCAGAAAGCCACTGCCGAAGACGCCGGCATCGGCCTCAAGCGCGAACTCCACAGCCTGCTCAACCGCTACCCGGCGGAACTGCAGCGCACCCGCGAGCAGATCCAGAAACGTGCCGACCTGAGTGCCGCGACCCTGCTGAAGATCACCGCCGTGCGCCAGGCCATCGCCGAGCTGGAACCGGCGGTGCGGGCCCAGCACGGTCAGATCCAGGGCGAGGTACGGCTGATCCAGGGGCTGATGATCGGCCTGATCCTGCTGATCGCACTGGTCATCGACACCTTGCAGCGCAAGCTGGCCCGGGTCCTGACCAACCTGGCCCCGGCGCTGTCGACCTGGGCCGAAGGCGACTTCAGCCGACCGATCCAACTGGGCAAGACCAACCGCGAACTGCACGCCATCGAAGAATCCCTCAATCGCCTGCGGGCCTACCTGGTGGATCTGGTGGGCACCATTCGCCAGAACGCCGAGCAAGTGGCCGGCAGCAGCCGCGCCCTGGCTGACCTCAGCAGCGGCCTGCACAGCGGGGCCGAGCGCCAGGCCGGCGATACCGCGCAAATCCGCGATGCCCTGGGGGAGCTGGAAGCCACCATCCAGCAGGTTGCCGGTGACGCCAGCCAGGCCGCCGATGCCAGCCGCAGCGCTGGCCTTGCGGTGCAACAGGGGCAGAAAGTCATAGGCCTGAGCCTGACCGGGCTGCACGCCCTGGTGGGTGAGGTACAGGGCAACGCGCAGATGATCGAGCACCTGGCCCAGGAGTCCGCCACCATTGGCGGCGTGCTGACCGTGATCCGCTCCATTGCCGAACAGACCAACCTGCTGGCCCTCAACGCCGCCATCGAAGCCGCTCGCGCCGGGGAAATGGGCCGCGGCTTTGCCGTGGTCGCCGAAGAAGTGCGCTCCCTGGCCCAGCGTACCGCCGGCGCTACGGCAGAGATCCAGACCCTGATCGCTGGCCTGCAGGCCGCCGCGCAACAATCGGTGCAAGGCATGCGTGCCCAGGTGGAACACGCCGAAGCCACCGCCAGCCAGGCCCAGGCCGCCGACGGTGCCCTGGACGAAATCGTCGGGGCGATCCAGACCATTGCCGACACCGCCGTGCGCATCGCCGATGTCACCGCCCAGCAAAGCGGCGCGGTCAGCGAGATCCGCGACCACAGCGAGCGCATCCATCAGTTGGGCGGCGACAACCTGCTGCGCATCGGCGAAGGCCGGGCCCAGGGCGAGAACTTGCTGGACCTCGGGGGACAATTGCATACGGCGGTGCAAGCCTTCCGCGTCTAAGCTCTGCCTGCGCCCCGGTTTTCCCTGACAAACGCCCCATCATCGGCGAAACGGCTGGCCGGGAGTGCAGCGCTCTCACCCTGCAGGCAAATGACCGGATTTAAGTGCTTGGTCACATATTTTGCGCAAACATCGGTCATCGTGCTGGCTATTGCAGAGAACTGGACAGTCATAAAGTCTTTCCGGCATAGTCGCCGGGTTCTGACAACAGCACCCCGATAACAAGGAACAACCGATGGCCACCCTACTGGTGCTTCACGGCCCCAACCTGAACCTGCTCGGCACCCGTGAACCGGGGGTCTACGGTGCAACCACCCTGGCCCAGATCAACCAGGACCTGGAGCAGCGGGCCCGTGATGCCGGGCACCATCTGCAGTATCTGCAGAGCAATGCCGAGTACGAATTGATCGAACGTATCCATGCCGCCCGCGATGAAGGCGTGGACTTCATTTTGATCAATCCAGCAGCTTTTACACATACAAGCGTCGCATTACGTGACGCGCTGCTGGCAGTGAGCATCCCATTCATCGAAGTGCATTTGTCCAACGTGCACAAACGCGAACCTTTCCGCCATCACTCCTACTTCTCCGACGTTGCGGTGGGAGTGATCTGCGGCCTTGGCGCCAGCGGTTACCGACTGGCCCTGGAGGCCGCACTAGAGCAGCTTGAACAACAAGCTAAACGCCCCTGACCGACCCTTGGGAGTTGATGATTCATGGATATCCGTAAAGTTAAGAAACTGATCGAACTGCTGGAAGAGTCCGGCATCGACGAGTTGGAGATCAAGGAAGGCGAAGAGTCCGTGCGCATCAGCCGCCACAGCAAGACTCCAGCCCAGCAGTACTACGCACCGGCTCCGGTTGCCGCCCCCGTAGCTGCACCTGCCGCTGCCGCCCCGGCCGCCGCCGCTGCTCCTGCCGCCCCCGCCGCACCGGCGCTGAACGGCACCGTGGCCCGCTCGCCAATGGTCGGTACTTTCTACCGCAAGTCTTCGCCTACCTCGCCAGCCTTCGTTGAAGTCGGCCAGAGCGTGAAGAAGGGCGACACCCTGTGCATCGTCGAAGCGATGAAGATGATGAACCACATCGAAGCTGAAACCAGCGGTGTGATCGAATCCATTCTTGTCGAAGACGGCCAGCCGGTTGAGTACGACCAACCGCTGTTCACCATCGTTTGAACCGCGGAGAGTCTTTGATGTTGAAGCCTGCGAAGTTGGAAAAAGTCCTGATCGCCAACCGCGGCGAAATCGCCCTGCGGATCCTGCGTGCCTGCAAGGAAATGGGGATCAAGACCGTCGCCGTCTACTCCAAGGCCGACAAGGAGCTGATGCACCTGGGCCTGGCGGACGAATCCGTCTGCATCGGGCCTGCGCAAGCCGCGCAGTCCTACCTGCACATTCCGGCCATCATCGCGGCCGCTGAAGTCACTGGCGCTACGGCAATCCACCCTGGCTACGGCTTCCTGGCGGAAAACGCCGACTTCGCCGAACAGGTGGAAAACTCCGGCTTCGCCTTCATCGGCCCGAAAGCTGAAACCATCCGCCTGATGGGCGACAAGGTTTCCGCCAAGCACGCCATGATCGCGGCGGGTGTTCCTACGGTTCCAGGTTCCGACGGCCCACTGCCGGAAGACGAAGAAACCGCCCTGCGCATTGGCCGTGAAGTCGGCTACCCGGTGATCATCAAGGCCGCTGGCGGCGGCGGTGGTCGCGGCATGCGCGTGGTGCACAAGGAAGAAGACCTGATCGCCTCGGCGAAGCTGACCCGTTCCGAAGCCGGCGCGGCGTTTGGCAACCCGATGGTCTACCTGGAGAAGTTCCTGACCAACCCACGTCACGTGGAAGTCCAGGTGCTGTCCGACGGCCAGGGCAACGCCATCCACCTGGGCGACCGCGACTGCTCGCTGCAGCGTCGTCACCAGAAAGTCCTCGAAGAAGCACCGGCACCGGGCATCGACGAGACTGCGCGCCAAGAAGTCTTCGCCCGCTGCGTCAAGGCGTGCATCGACATCGGCTACCGCGGTGCCGGTACGTTCGAGTTCCTTTACGAGAACGGCCGCTTCTACTTCATCGAGATGAACACTCGCGTGCAGGTAGAGCACCCGGTTTCGGAAATGGTCACTGGTATCGACATCGTCAAGGAGATGCTCAGCATCGCCGCCGGCAACAAGCTGTCGTTCACCCAGGATGACGTGGTCATTCGCGGTCACGCCCTGGAATGCCGGATCAACGCCGAAGACCCGAAAACCTTCATGCCAAGCCCAGGCACGGTCAAGCATTTCCATGCTCCGGGCGGCAACGGCGTGCGCGTCGACTCGCACCTGTACAGCGGTTACGCGGTTCCACCGAACTACGATTCGTTGATCGGCAAGCTGATCACCTACGGGGCGACCCGTGACGAAGCCATGGCGCGCATGCGCAATGCGCTGGACGAAATCGTCGTCGACGGAATCAAGACCAACATCCCGCTGCACCGCGATCTGACCCGTGACGAAGGCTTCTGCAAAGGGGGCGTGAACATTCACTACCTCGAGCACAAGCTGGCCGAGCAACACTGATCGGCACTCGCCACACCGACAAGGCCGCTTTCGAGCGGCCTTGTCGTATCTGTCATTTGCCCCTGCGCGCCCCTTTGCCCGCCAACCGCACAGCGGCCATTGCAGGCATTTCCCGATCAACCGTTAACGCGAGCAAGAACTAGGCGTCCCCCTCGCTCCTGCGGGTCGTCTCGCGTAAACTTGCGCGCTTCTCGCGGCCCGCTAGGCTGCACATCACATATTTTCAAAGGTGCCCGCCATGCCTTGGCTGCAAGTCCGTCTCGCCATCAGCCCAGAACAAGCCGAAACCTATGAAGACGCTTTTCTTGAAGTCGGTGCCGTCTCGGTCACCTTCATGGACGCCGAGGATCAGCCGATCTTCGAACCCGAACTCAATACCACGCCACTGTGGTCCCACACTCACTTGCTGGCTCTGTTCGAAGGCGGCACTGAAGCCGCCAGCGTGCTCGCTCACCTGGAACTGCTGACCGGCAGCCCGTTGCCCGAGCACCACAGCGAAGTCATCGAGGACCAGGACTGGGAACGCAGCTGGATGGACAACTTCCAGCCGATGCGTTTCGGCCAGCGCCTGTGGATCGTTCCAAGCTGGCACGCCGCACCGGAGCCTGACGCGGTCAACCTGCTGCTGGACCCGGGCCTGGCCTTCGGCACCGGCACCCACCCGACCACCGCGCTGTGCCTGGAGTGGCTGGACGGCCAGGACCTCAAGGACTGCAATGTGCTGGACTTTGGTTGCGGCTCGGGAATCCTCGCCATCGCTGCCCTGCTGCTGGGCGCCAAGCAAGCGGTCGGCACCGATATCGATGTCCAGGCACTGGAAGCCTCCCGCGACAACGCCGGGCGCAACGGTATTGCCGACGAACTGTTCCCGCTGTACCTGCCCGAGCAACTGCCACAAGTACAGGCCGATGTGCTGGTGGCCAATATCCTGGCCGGCCCGCTGGTCTCCCTGGCCCCGCAACTGTCCGGCCTGGTGAAGTCCGGAGGACGCCTGGCACTCTCCGGCATCCTCGCCGAACAAGGCGAAGAGGTGGCTGCGGCCTATGCCCAGGACTTCGATCTGGATCCGATCGCCACCCTCGATGGCTGGGTGCGCATCACCGGCCGTCGGCGCTAGAATGGCCGCCTGCATAATCCGGATGGCCGCATGACCGACAGTTTCGTCACCCAGTGCCCGCATTGCCAAACCAGGTTCCGTGTCAGCCATGCTCAGTTGAGCGTGGCCCGCGGGGTGGTTCGCTGTGGCTCCTGCCTGCAGGTGTTCAACGCCGCGCGGCAGTTGCTTGAGCAGCGCGCCGCCAAGGAAAACGCAACGTCCAGGCCGGCGGCGAAACCGGCACCCGCGCCCGCTGCGCCGCCTAAACCCGAGCAGCCGCCCGCCCCCGCACCAACGCCGGCGGCGGCGCCTCCCCAGCGTGCCATCAGCCAGAAACAATGGTCGGCCGCCGAGATGGACCTGGATCACCTGGACCTCGACGAGGAATTGGCCAAGCTCGAGCAACGGGAGATCCAGCCGGCCAAGGCCTTTGGCCAGGAACGCGAACACCAGGAAGACAGCCTCAGTGCCCGTCGCGACCCTCAGGGCACCGACGAAGCCCACT
Source organism: Pseudomonas protegens (assembly GCF_003363755.1). Classification (GTDB taxonomy): domain Bacteria; phylum Pseudomonadota; class Gammaproteobacteria; order Pseudomonadales; family Pseudomonadaceae; genus Aquipseudomonas; species Aquipseudomonas danubii. The sequence goes on along the minus strand of NZ_CP031396.1, from coordinate 4,298,214 downwards.
GGCCCGACGGCCTGTTCGGCAGCGCCAGTGAACACGACGAGTCCGAGCCCGCCGCCCTCAAGGCCCAGACGCATCAGGACGACAGCGCCCCCGAGCCGGCCCGCCCCAGTCGCACCGAGCCTTCGCTGTCCTTCAACCTGGCGGATCTGGATGACGAGCCAAAGACGCCGAAACTGCGCCATGACGACGACCTGGAACCCTTCGAGGCCCAGGTGTCCACAGACGCCGACGAACACGACGAACCATCGCCAGCAGCCTCCCCCGGCAAGAAACGCCGCGAACGCAGCGAGCCCGGAGTCAAGGAGGATGTACTGCTGGACCTGGTGGACGATCCGATCCACCTCGATTGGCAGAAACGCCGCTCGCCCTGGGGCCGGCGCCTGCTCTGGCTGCTGCTGATCCTGCTGGCCGCCGGCGGCCTGGTCGGACAATACGTCGCGTATCACTTCGACGAGCTCGCACGCCAGGACCAGTACCGGCCGTGGTTCCAGGAGTTGTGCCCGGAGCTCGGCTGTACGGTGCCATCCCGGGTGGATATCGCCCGAATCAAGAGCAGCAACCTGGTGGTGCGCAGCCACCCGGAATTCAGCGGGGCGCTGGTGGTGGACGCCATCATCTATAACCGCGCGCCCTTCTCCCAACCCTTCCCTCTGCTGGAGCTGCGCTTCGCCGACCTCAACGGCCACCTGATTGCCAGCCGCAGTTTCAAACCCGGGGAGTACCTGGGCGGCGAGATGCAGGATGTGGCGGAAATGCCACCGCAGACGCCGATTCACATCGCCCTGGATATTCTCGACCCAGGACCGAAAGCGGTGAACTACAGTCTGAGTTTCCACTCGCCCGAGTGAATCGGCTGATCAGACTAACGGACAACTCTGGATTGACGACAGATTTATGACTGTATCGCTCAGATTGATCACCGGGCGATAACGGAAGAACTGTTCAGATTTTATCCAATTCAGCCTTTATCCGGTCATCGAGAGCGGGTATCATGCCAACCCTTTTTCGAACTCTCATGATCCGGCCCCACAACAGGGAAGTCCTATGTCGGCGGTACGCATCGGCCCATATACATTGCACAACGGCTTGATTCTCGCCCCGATGGCGGGGGTCACCGACCAGCCCTTTCGTCAGCTTTGCAAGCAGTTGGGCGCGGGCCTTGTAGTCTCGGAAATGGTCACCAGCGACATGAGCTTGTGGAACAGCCGCAAATCGCGGTTGCGCATGATCCACGAAGGCGATCCCGAGCCACGCTCGGTACAGATTGCCGGTGGCGATGCACAGATGCTGGCAGACGCCGCCCGCGCCAACGTCGAGTTGGGCGCACAGATTATTGATATCAACATGGGTTGTCCGGCGAAGAAGGTCTGCAACAAGGCTGCCGGTTCCGCGTTGCTGAAAGACGAAGCCCTGGTCAACGAGATTCTCCAGGCGGTGGTGGCCGCAGTGGATGTACCGGTCACCCTGAAGATCCGCACCGGCTGGGACCGGCAGAACAAGAACGGCCTGACGGTGGCGAAGATCGCCGAGCAGGCGGGCATCACGGCACTGGCGGTCCACGGTCGGACCCGGGCCGACCTGTACACCGGTGAAGCCGAGTACGACACCATTGCCGCGATCAAGCAGGCGGTGTCGATTCCGGTCTTTGCCAACGGCGATATCAACTCGCCCGAGAAGGCCCGGCAGGTATTGCACGCCACCGGGGCCGACGGGTTGTTGATCGGCCGGGCCGCCCAGGGGCGGCCATGGATTTTTCGTGAAATCGAACACTTCCTGCGTACCGGTGAAACCCTCCCGGCACCGGAGCTGTTCGAGGTGGAACGTATTCTGCTAGAGCACCTGGCCGCGCTGCATGCCTTCTATGGGGAGGTCATGGGCGTCCGCATTGCGCGCAAGCATGTGGGCTGGTATCTCGCAACCCTGCCGGGCGCCAGGGAGTTTCGCGCCCACTTCAATCGTTTGGAAGATACGGAAGCACAATGCGCCAACGTTCGTGAGTTCTTTGCCGGACGTTACAAGAGCCTGGAAACAGGGGACGGAGAGGGGGTGGCCGCATGACGATGATGACCGAGACTTTAGTGAGTGGAACTGCACCCGTGAGCGACAACGTGAATTTGAAACAGCACCTCAATACCCCCAGCGAAGAAGGCCAGACCCTTCGCGGGAGTGTCGAGAAGGCGCTGCACAATTATTTCGCCCACCTTGAGGGCGCTGCCGTCACGGACGTGTACAACCTGGTGCTCTCCGAAGTCGAGGCTCCGTTGCTCGAAAGCGTGATGAACTACGTCAAGGGCAACCAGACCAAGGCCAGCGAACTCCTGGGTCTGAACCGCGGCACCCTGCGCAAGAAACTCAAGCAGTACGATTTGTTGTAAGCATTCAATCAAACCAGAAAGGCGCCCGCGTAAAAAACGGTCGCCTTTTTTGCTGACTCCTTTGCTTTTGATGGAAATTGAGATGACCGACCAGACTACCCGCCTGCCGATCCGCCGCGCCTTGATCAGTGTTTCCGACAAGACCGGGATCCTCGAATTCGCCAAGGAGCTGGAAGCCCTCGGTGTGGAGATCCTCTCCACCGGCGGGACCTTCAAACTGCTGCAGGACAACGGCGTGGCCGCAGTAGAAGTCGCGGATTACACCGGTTTCGCGGAAATGATGGACGGCCGGGTCAAGACCCTGCACCCGAAAATCCACGGCGGTATCCTCGGTCGTCGCGGTATCGACGACGCCATCATGAACGAGCACGGGATCAAGCCCATCGATCTGGTGGCGGTCAACCTCTACCCCTTCGAAGCCACCATTTCCAAGCCCGGCTGCGACCTGCCGACCGCCATCGAGAACATCGACATCGGCGGCCCGACCATGGTCCGCTCGGCGGCCAAGAACCATAAGGACGTGGCCATCGTGGTCAATGCCAGCGACTACGCCGGCGTCCTGGAAAGCCTCAAGGCCGGTGGCCTGACCTACGCCCAGCGTTTCGACCTGATGCTCAAGGCCTTCGAACACACCGCCGCCTACGACGGCATGATCGCCAACTACATGGGCACCGTGAACCAGGCCGCCGAGACCCTCTCGACATCCGGCCGCAGCGAATTCCCGCGGACCTTCAACAGCCAGTTCATCAAGGCCCAGGAAATGCGCTACGGCGAGAACCCGCACCAGAGCGCGGCGTTCTACGTGGAAGCCAAGCCTGCCGAAGTCGGCATCGCCACCGCCACCCAGCTGCAAGGCAAGGAGCTGTCCTACAACAACGTAGCCGACACCGACGCCGCCCTGGAATGCGTGAAGAGCTTCGTCAAGCCGGCCTGCGTCATCGTCAAGCACGCCAACCCGTGCGGCGTGGCGGTCAGCCCGGACGCTGAAGGCGGCATCCGCCAGGCCTACGAACTGGCCTACGCCACCGACACCGAATCGGCCTTCGGCGGCATCATCGCCTTCAACCGCGAACTGGATGCCGAAACCGCCAAGGCCATCGTCGAGCGTCAGTTCGTCGAAGTGATCATCGCCCCGAGCGTCAGCGAAGAAGCCCGCGCCATTGTCGCCGCCAAAGCCAACGTGCGCCTGCTGGCCTGTGGCCAGTGGTCGGCAGACCGCGTACCGGCCTGGGACTACAAGCGCGTCAACGGTGGCCTGCTGGTGCAGAGCCGCGATATCGGCATGATCAGCGCCGATGATCTGAAAGTCGTGACCAAACGCGCCCCGACCGAGCAAGAGATCCACGACCTGATCTTCGCTTGGAAAGTCGCCAAATACGTCAAATCCAACGCCATCGTCTACGCCAAGAACCGCCAGACCATCGGTGTCGGCGCTGGCCAGATGAGCCGCGTGAACTCGGCGCGGATCGCTGCGATCAAAGCCGAACACGCCGGCCTGCAAGTGCAGGGCGCAGTGATGGCTTCCGACGCCTTCTTCCCGTTCCGTGACGGCATCGACAACGCGGCCAAGGTCGGCATCACTGCAGTGATCCAGCCAGGCGGCTCGATGCGTGACAACGAAGTGATTGCCGCAGCTGACGAGGCTGGCATTGCGATGGTGTTCACCGGCATGCGCCACTTCCGTCACTGATACGACAACGGTCGCACTGACACCGGCAGCTGCTGCGTTGGAGCCCACCCCGATGACGCTCATTGCCAACAGGCAACTGCGCTCATCGAGGTGGGCTCCGCCTTGCATCTACCTCTGTCATTGCAACCTCCTGAGGCGTGCAGCGCTTCAGGTTCCAAAACAGAATTAGCGTCATCCGAGGTTTTTGAAATGAATGTACTGATCATTGGTAGCGGCGGTCGCGAACACGCCCTGGCCTGGAAAGTCGCTCAGGACCCACGGGTCGAAAAAGTATTCGTTGCCCCCGGCAACGCCGGTACCGCCATCGAAGCCAAGTGCGAGAACGTCGCCATCGACGTCCTGGCCCTGGAGCAGTTGGCGGATTTCGCTGAGAAGAACGTCTCTCTGACCATCGTCGGTCCGGAAGTGCCGCTGGTGGCTGGCGTGGTCGACCTGTTCCGCTCCCGCGGCCTGGACTGCTTCGGTCCGACTGCCGGTGCCGCGCAGCTGGAAGGCTCGAAAGCCTTCACCAAGGACTTCCTGGCGCGCCACAAGATCCCGACCGCCGACTACCAGAACTTCACCGAGATCGAGCCGGCCCTGGCCTACCTGCGGGAAAAAGGCGCGCCGATCGTGATCAAGGCCGACGGCCTGGCCGCCGGTAAAGGCGTGATCGTCGCCATGACCCTGGCCGAAGCCGAGGAAGCCGTACGTGACATGCTGGCCGGCAATGCCTTCGGTGATGCCGGTTCCCGCGTGGTCATCGAGGAGTTCCTCGACGGCGAGGAAGCCAGCTTCATCGTCATGGTCGACGGCAAGAACGTGCTGCCCATGGCCACCAGCCAGGACCACAAACGCGTCGGCGACGGCGACACTGGCCCCAATACCGGTGGCATGGGCGCTTACTCGCCAGCACCGGTGGTCACTTCAGAAGTGCACCAGCGGGTGATGGATCTGGTGATCTGGCCCACCGTTCGCGGCATGGCCGAGGAAGGCAACGTCTACACCGGCTTCCTCTATGCCGGTCTGATGATCGACAAAGCCGGCAACCCGAAAGTCATCGAGTTCAACTGCCGCTTCGGCGACCCGGAAACCCAACCGGTGATGCTGCGCCTGCAATCGAGCCTGGTACTGCTGGTGGAAGCCGCCCTGGCCCAGGCCCTGGACAAGGTCGAAGCCCAGTGGGACCCACGTCCAAGCCTGGGCATCGTCCTCGCCGCCGGCGGCTATCCTGGCGACTATGCCAAGGGCGCGGCCATCACTGGCCTGGACGCCGCCGCTGCACTGGAAGGCAAAGTGTTCCACGCTGGCACCGCACTCAAGGACGGTCAGGTCGTGACCTCCGGCGGCCGGGTGCTCTGCGCCACCGCCATGGGTGACAGCGTCGATGCCGCCCAGCAACAAGCCTACCGCCTGGCGGCCAAGATCGACTGGCAGGGCTGCTTCTACCGCAACGACATCGGCTACCGTGCCATTGCTCGTGAGCGCGGCCAGGAGTAAAGCTGCCAGCGCCCCCCGGCAAGGGCCTCGCGCCCTTGCCGTGCGGTGATCACGCCGCGCATAGTTATAATCAGGCATCAACCAATGAAGGGATTTCGCCGTGCGCTGGCTCAGGACCGCCCTAGGCTTCACCGTCACATTGCTGACCTTGCTCTGCTTGAATCCGGCCCTGGCCGCTCAAGGCAGTGGCTGGGCGGTTTTGCTCGACGAACAGGCCGACCTGCAGCTCAGTGATATCCGCTCCCCGCGCTACACCAACCAATTCAGCCCCATCGAACTGGACAAACTGACCGCAGCCGAACCCGACGGCGCCCTGTGGTTGCGCTTCAAGCTCCAACCGGGAACCCACGAGCAGATCCTGCGGATCTTCGCCCCCGACCTGTCCCACCTGAATCTCTACGTGCTCGACGGCGACAAGCTGATCGAACAAGTGAACACCGGCGCCAGCCAGTCGCAAGCCCAAAAGCCTTTGCCCAGCAGCGACTTCATGCTGCCACTGCCGCAAAGTGCCAAGCCGCTGGACGTCTATCTGCGCCTGGTGTCCGAACATGAACTGCGTCCCTACATCACCCTGCAATCGGCAGTGATGAGCGCCGCCGACCAGAGCCAGACACTGATCTACGGCCTGTTGTTCGGCTGCCTGGCGATGCTGATCCTGCACAACCTCACCCGCTTCGCCTACACCCGTTCACGCAGCAGCCTGTGGCTGGCAGCCTGTGAAGGCCTGCTGACCCTCAGCCTGTTGATGCTGCTGAACCTGCTCGGTCCCTGGTTACCGGACTGGCAAGCGTTGCAGACACCGGGCGCCTACGTGGCCCTGCTGCTGACCGCGCCCTGCGGCATGATGTTCGCCTACCGCTTCTTCGCTCCACTGGGCCCGCACCCGCTGAACCGCTTGCTGCTGGGCAATATTCTGCTGATCGGCCTGTTCGGTCTGTTGCTGCTGTTCGTCAACACCCTGCCGCTGAACATCATCACCTACGGCCTGGTGGCCCTGGCCGGCCTGAGCATGCTGTTCGTTGGCGCCTACCACTGGCACCAGGGCTATCGTCCGGCCCGGCTGTTCGTCACCGCCATGGTGATTTTCAACCTCGGCACCCTGGTGATTCTCCCGGCGCTGCTGGGCCTGACCCTGGTAGCGCCGCAAGGGTTGATCGTCACCCTGCTGAGCGTGGTGTGCATCGCCGGGTTGCTGATGAGCATTGCCTTGGGCGAGCGCCAGCGCAACATCACCGAGAACCGATTCAGTGTCAGCCGCGACCTGGCCGCCAGCACCGCCGAGATCAATGCCAAGGCCGAGTTCCTGGCCAAGATCAGCCACGAGATCCGTACGCCGATGAACGGCGTGCTGGGCATGACTGAGTTACTGCTGGGCACCCCACTGTCGGTCAAGCAACGTGATTATGTGCAGACCATTCACAGTGCAGGCAACGAGCTGCTGACCCTGATCAACGAGATCCTCGACATCTCCAAGCTGGAGTCCGGGCAGATCGAACTGGACGACGTGCAGTTCGACCTCAACGCCCTGATCGAGGATTGCCTGAGTATCTTCCGGGCCAAGGCCGAACAGCAGAACGTCGAGCTGATCAGTTTCATCCAGCCCCAGGTGCCGCGGGTCATCAGCGGCGATCCGACGCGCCTGCGCCAGGCCCTGCTGAGCCTGTTGGAAAACGCCCTGAAGAAGACCGACGAAGGCGAAGTGCTGATCGTCGTCGCCCTCGACGAGCGCAGCAGCAAACCGCGCCTGCGCATTGCCGTACAAGACAGCGGCCAGCCCATGGATACCGAGGAGCGCGAAGCGCTGCTGCACACCGAACTGCACAGCAAGAACTTCCTCGCCACCACCCGTCTGGGGGGCAACCTGGGGCTGGTGATCGCCCGCCAGTTGATCCTGCTGATGCACGGCGAATTCGGCATCAAGAGCGGCACCAACCAGGGCAGCACCCTGTGGTTGACCCTGCCCCTGGACGCCGAGCGCCTGGAACATCCCACCGCCGACCTCGACGGCCCCTTGCAGGGCGCGCGGGTGCTGGTGGTGGACGATAACGACACCTGCCGCAAGGTGCTGGTGCAGCAATGCAGCGCCTGGGGACTGAACGTCAGCGCCGTGCCTTCGGGCAAGGAAGCCCTGGCCCTGCTGCGGACCAAGGCGCACCTGCGGGACTATTTCGATGTGGTGCTGCTGGACCAGAACATGCCCGGCATGACCGGCATGCAGCTGGCAGCGAAGATCAAGGAAGACCCGAGCCTGAACCACGACATCCTGCTGATCATGCTCACCGGCATCAGCAACGCGCCGAGCAAGGTGATTGCGCGCAATGCCGGGATCAAGCGCATCCTCGCCAAGCCGGTGGCCGGCTACACCCTCAAGACCACTCTGGCCGACGAGCTCAGCCAACGCGACAAGGCCCCCACCGCGCCCTACAACATGCCCCTGAACCCGGCACCGGGTCCGGCGCCGATCACCGTTCCCAGCGACTTCAGCATCCTGGTGGCCGAAGACAACAGCATCTCCACCAAGGTCATCCGCGGCATGCTGGGCAAGCTCAATCTGCAGCCCGACACCGCCAGCAACGGCGAAGAGGCCTTGCAGGCCATGAAGGCCAAGCGCTACGACCTGGTGCTCATGGACTGCGAAATGCCGGTGCTCGACGGCTTCTCCGCCACCCAGCAGTTGCGGGCCTGGGAAGTCGGCAACCAACGGGTGCGCACCCCGGTGGTGGCGCTGACCGCGCACATCCTCGCCGAGCACAAGGAGCGCGCGCGCCAGGCCGGCATGGACGGGCACATGGCCAAGCCGGTGGAGTTGTCGCAACTGCGCGAGCTGGTGGAGCACTGGGTCACCCAGCGCGACCTGCGCGAGCGCAGCACCGCACACACCAGTTGAGCCGACAGCCTGCGCGGCGCCTGTTAAACTCTGGCTCGCCCTCCCTAGTCGTGAGCTCCCGCCATGCTCCACGTGCTGTTCAGCGTTTACCTGAAGATGCTGGTGCTCTATAGCCCGTTCTTCGTCCTCTCATGCTTCATCAGCCTGACCCGCGGCTACTCCTCCAAGGAGCGCCGGCGCCTGGCCTGGAAAGTCGCCCTGGCTACCCTGGTCTCCAGCGTCTTGCTGTACCTGTTCGGGCGGGTGATCTTCAGCGTGTTCGGCATCACCGTGGACGCCTTCCGCATCGGTGCCGGCAGCGTGCTGTTCATCTCGGCCCTGGGCATGGCCCAGGGCAAGTCGGCGGTACAGACCGACAACGTACAACAGGACGTGACCATCGTGCCGCTGACCATTCCCCTGACCGTGGGCCCGGGCACCATCGGCGCCCTGCTGGTGATGGGGGTCAGCCAGCCCCACTGGGACGACAAGCTCACCGCCATTCTCAGCATCGCCCTGGCCAGCCTCACCGTGGGCGTGGTGCTGTACCTGTCCAACCGCATCGAGCGCATCCTTGGCGACCAGGGCCTGCAGATCGTCAGCCGGCTGATGGGACTGTTCGTCTGCGCCCTGGCGGCGCAGATCATCTTCACCGGGGTCAAAGGCTATCTGGTGCCCTAACAGCGGCACGACCCAGCGGACAAGGAATGTCACATGCCCGGCCATGAAGATCGCCAGCTCATCCAGCAACGATGGCAGGACGAACGCTACCCCAGGGACAACTCACTCGCCCTGGGCTCGGGCTTCTACTGCCTGTTCGAGCTGCCCCATGAGCATCCCCGACTGATCAACAAGGTGTGGCTGCCGGCCTCGGACTGCGACGCTCATCAGGACGACGAGGGCCTCGCGACCCTGGCGCTGTGCGTCGCCGGCAACGGCGCCTTGCAGGCCCGGGCCGGCGAGTGTGCCGCGCATGGCGGGGATGGTTTCCTGGCATTGCAGGAGAAAGATTCTGAGGCCCTGATCTGGCTGCTGGTCCTGAGGGACACCAATCCCTTCAACCGGGTCGAGATCCAGGACCGACACCTCTATGCCGAGTCGACCTCCGGTGTCAGCGTGCAGATCCCTCTGGAGCGCCCCGATCAGTTGACCCTGGCCTGGCCATGCCCCTTGCACTGCCACCGAGCCCGATGAAAAAACTGACCGCCACCGCCGCCATCGACCTCCTCAGCCGCCAGCGGTTGCCCGGCCTCGACGCCGCCGCCCGCGCCTCCCACCTCCTGAACTGGTGGGGAATAGACAGCGACGACCTTGAGTTCGCCGCACTCCCACCCAGCCTGCAACAACAGCTCAGGGCGCAGCCGGAGCCCCCGGAAGACCCGCAGGCCCCGCGCTACGACGCCCTGCTGCTGATCGCCCTGCGCGCCGAATACCGCGGCGTGACCCACCACTACCTGATGCGCTGCCTGCGTGAAGCCGGGCTGGGCGACTACGCCGTCAGCGCGGACATCGAGTACCTGGAGGCCTGCCCCTGCTGCGGTTATCGAACCCTCTCGGCGCGGGGCGACTACCAGATCTGCGACCTCTGCCATTGGGAGGACGACGGCAGCCAGGCGCTGGATGTGCTGAGCGGCCCCAACCACAAAACCCTGGGCCAGGCCCGGGAACACTTTGCCCGGCAGCAGGGCCGCCTGCCCTTGGACAAGTGGCCACACATCAGCAAGGACACCCCATGATTCCCCAGCAGTTGGTCAGCCTGATCGAAGCCCAGCCCCGCTTCCGCGCGCGCCCCGACACCGCCGAGGTCACCCGAGCGTTGGCAACATTGGGGATTGCCCTGGACAGCGAGTTCGCCCAGATCTATCTGGCCTGTCACCCCGCCGACTTCGAAAGCCGGGCGAGCTACGAAGTGCTGATGGATATCGACGGGCCCAGTGATGAAATCCTGATGTGCACCGAGTTCATTCATGAAGTCTGGGAGTTGCCAGAGAACTTCGTCGCCTTCACCTCGTTGCAAGGTGAAGGCGGCTACCTGCTGGACAAGGACAGCGGCGGCGTCTGGGATTTCGACCTGGGCGACCGGGAAGCTTTCGTCGCCGGCCGCATCCCGGCCAGATGGGCCGGCTTCTTCGAATTCATCACCTGGCTGCTGACCGCCAAGGACAAGGACCAGGATGATGAGTGACCCTGCACGCTAGAAGCCGCTGCCGGCGATGGCGATCTTACGAGCGCCTTCGCCGGCAAGCCGGCTCCTACATGGGTTTATTGCCGTACCAGCGCGGCGTGTAGACCCACTCGCCACCCTCGGCCCGGGGGAACACGCAGGTGGTGGAAGAGCCCACCAGCACCATGGTGCGCATGTCCACCTGCTCCGGGGTCAGCTCGCCCAGGGTGATGACCCGCAGGGTCTGCCCCGGACGACCGATATCCCGTCCCAGCACCACCGGGGTTTGCGGCGTGCGGTGCTGGCGCACGATCTCCAGGGCCCGGCCCAGTTGCCAGGGTCGGGAACGGGAGATCGGGTTGTAGAAGGCCAGGGCCAGATCGGCCTGGGAGGCGAGGTCCAGGCGCTTCTCGATGATGTCCCAGGGCTTGAGGTTGTCGGACAGCGACAGCACGCAGAAGTCATGACCCAGCGGTGCGCCGGCCTGGGCGGCGGTGGCCAGTGAGGCGGAGACGCCCGGGAGGATCTCCAGGTCGACACGATGCCAGGCCGGATCGCTGGATTCGTGCAGGGCTTCCAGGACCGCCGCGGCCATGGCAAACACCCCCGGATCACCGGACGACACCACCACCACCGAACGGCCCTGGGCCGCCAGTTCGAAGGCGTGCCGGGCGCGCTGCATTTCTTCGCGGTTGTCAGTGCAGTGCATCACCTGATCGGCGCGGAACGGGCCGGCCATGCGCACGTAGGTTTCATAACCGAGGATGTCGTTGGCCCGGGCCAGTTCGGCTTTCACCGCCGGCACCATGAGTTCGGCTGCCCCCGGGCCAAGACCGATCACCGCCAGGCGCCCACGGGGCCGGCCGATCTGTTCGAGGTCCAGGGGCTGGCTGGCCACGGCGATGGCGATGTCCTCCCCCACCTTCAGCGGCGGCAGCAACTGCGGAACGGCTTGCTGTGCCAGTTCGACGACACTGCCGGCGGCCGGCAGGAAACGCAGTGGCACACCCAGTTGCGCAGCCGCCTGATGCAGGGCGCGGTCAGCCATGTCACTGTCGGCCGCCAGCAGGCAGGCGACGGACTGCACGGCGATGCGCGCCTGATGCAGGGCCTGACGGATGTGGGTAGCGAGGCTGGTATCGCTTTCGCCAGCAAGCTGGCCGCTACGGCAAGCGACCAGGACGCTGCGGGGGTAGATCAGCAGCTCATTGGCCGCAGGCTCGCGCTCGGCAGAGCCGACCCGGATGGTCAGGCGGGCCTGATCGTTCTCGGGCAGCTTGGCCGCGGCCAGCCAGGGCGCGGCGCCTTCGATGCGCACGCTTTCGCCACCCAGCAGGTCGGAGACAAAGCGCTTGCCCAGCTCCAGGTCGCCCAGGGCATAACCGCTGGGCGGGTTGAGCAGGCAGGTGCCAAAGCGCAGTTCGCCACTGGTGGTAATGGCCGCAGCCACGCCAAGGCCCGCGGCGATTTCCCGGGCCATGACGTTGACGCCGCCCAGGCCACCCAGCAGCGGCACCACGGCGCTGCCGTCTTCGGCCACTGCCAGCACCGGCGGTTCGGCGCCTTTTTCCAGCAGCAGCGGGGCCAGGGTGCGGATCACGATACCCGCCGCACACAGGGCGATGATGGGCCTGTCCTGTTGATACAGCTGGCGCAGGGTGGCGCCGAATTCGTGGTAGATCCGATCAGCGCCTTCGACCCGTTCCGCCAGACCGTGGATCAACGAATCGGGATACAGCCGCTGGATCTGCCGTGCGGTGTCGAGACTGCCTTGGCCAAGGATGACGATGGCCGGAATTGAACGGGCCATCAGCCTTGCCACCTTTCGCCGGGCACGATAATCAGCGAGAAGTACGGCGAGGACATCGGCTCCACGTCATCCAGCGGCACGATCTTCTGGTTGGCCATGGTGGCGCGCTCGACATACAGCGCACGCTGCGCCAGCCCCAGCTCTTCCAGGACCTGGCGCACCTTGGGGAAATTGCGCCCCAGCTTCATCACCACCGCCGCGTCGGCGTCCGCCAGACGCCGCTTGAGTTCGTCATGTGGCAGCACGCCCGAGAGCACCGACAGGCTCTGGTTGCGATACACCAGCGGCGCGCCCAGCACCGACGCGCCGCCCAGCATCGAGCACACCCCGGGCACCACTTCGGCCTGGTAACGCTCGGCCAGACGATCGTGCAGGTACATGTAGGAACCGTAGAAGAACGGGTCGCCTTCGCAGATCACCGCCACATCCCGACCGGCATCCAGATGCAGCGCCAGCTCCTGGCTGGCGCTGTCGTAGAAATCGCTGATCACTTGCTCGTAGGACAGCGGCGCCGGCAGCACTTCGGTGGTCACCGGGTACACCAGCGGCAGCAGGGTCTGGGCCTGTTGCAGGTGCCCTTCGATGATGCCGAAGGCGTTGCCTTTCTTGCCCTTGGCCACGAAGTAGGCCACCACCGGCGACTCGCGCAGCAGGCGCAGGGCCTTCAGGGTAATCAGCTCCGGATCACCAGGACCCACGCCAAGGCCGATCAAACGTCCAGGTTGCTGCATCATTCGATCTCCGTGGCCAGGGCGTTGACGGCGGCGGCGGCCATGGCGCTACCGCCCAGGCGACCCTGCATGATCACAAAGGGCACGCCGCGGCTGTCGGCGGCGAGCATCGCCTTGGATTCGGCGGCGCCGACAAAGCCCACCGGGAAGCCGAGGATCAGCGCCGGTTTCGGCGCGCCGGCGTCGAGCATTTCCAGAAGGTAGAACAGGGCGGTGGGCGCATTGCCGATCACCACCACGCTGCCTTCCAGGTGCGGACGCCAGAGCTCCAGAGCCGCCGCCGAGCGGGTGTTGCCCAGCTCTCGGGCCAACTCCGGGACGCTGTCATCGCGCAGGGTGCAGATCACTTTGTTGTTGGCCGGCAAGCGTGCCCGGGTAATGCCTTCAGAGACCATCCGCGCATCACAGAGGATCGGTGCCCCGGCGGCCAGGGCATCACGCCCGGCCTTGCCGGCGCCCGCGGAGAATTGCAGGCCGTCGATGGCCTCGACCATGCCGCAGGCGTGGATCACCCGTACCGCGAGTTTTTCCAGGTCGGCGGGAATGCGATCCAGCTTGGCTTCTTCGCGGATGATCGCGAAGGAGTTGCGATAGATCTCCTGACCGTCGCGGATGTAATCAATCATCTAGGTGGCTCCGTGGGCGGGCATCAAGCAGTGCCTCTGCCGCTTCAATAGAAAGGTTGCGTGCGTGCAGCGCGCCGAAACCCGGCTGCGCTGCATCGCGTAGATACAAGTCGTAACGCCCTGGGGCCGTCGCCAGCAGGGTGGCCGGCGCCACATGGGCGGCGGCGCAGGAACGGGAGCAGGCCGACAAATGCACCGCCTGCTGACGGCCATGGCCCTGGAGCAGGGTCGCCAACTTCAACGCATCGCCCTTGGTGTCGGCCAGGGCTTTGCCGCAGCCACTGGAGCCGGTACAGGCAATCAGGTGGGCCAGGGACTGTTCAGGGCTGCACAACAGGCCCAGTTGGCCCAGACGTGCCGTGACCCGGGGAGCATCCGCCGGGGCAATGCCGGGCAGCAGCAGGCTCTGCCAGGGTGTGAAGCGCAGGCTGGCGTCGCCGTACTGTTCGGCCAGCTGCGCAGCGCCCTTGAGCATGACGGGATCAAGGCGCCCCAGGGGCGCAACCGCACCGACATAGACCTGTCCGCGTTCACGCTGTGGATAAGTTCCAAGGTGCAGCCCTGGGACCGAGGCCGGACGCTGCCAGCCGTCGATACTCAACAAGGGCCGGCTCAGGCGCAGGTTCAGTTGGGCAAGAAAATCTGCCACCGGCACCTGCGCCAACAGGTGGCGCATCCGCGTCTGCTCGGGCGTGGCCAGTTCGAGAAACAGCTCCAGCACCGCCACCAGCAGTTCATGGCCCAGTTCCTGGGGCACTGCCGCCAAGGGTTTATCCACAGGGCTGCCCGCCAGGCCAAAGGCCAACAGCAACTGCCCCTCCCGCACCAAGGCGGCCAGCCACAGGTCGTGATGATGTTCGAGCATGGCCAGGGCTTCGCCGCCATCGAGCTGCACGGCGAACTTGGCCGACAGTTCATGGAAGCGCGAGTGGCTCTGCAAGGTCTCGAGGATCTGCCCGGCCAGGGGCCGGGTGTCCATCAGCAACTGCCGGTCGATGCCGGCACTGGGGCTGAGCATCAGGTTGCGCACATCGTCGCCGGCGGCGGTGGTCGGTCCCAGGCCGGCCGCCAGCAGTTTGTCGATCAGTGCCTGGTGCTCGGCGCCGATCCCGCGAATCTGCAGGTTGGCGCGGTTGGTGGCCTCGATCACACCGCCGGCATAAGCCTGCGCCGCCTCGGCCACCGCCGCTGCCTGAGCGGCACTGATGACGCCGCCCGCCAGCTTGATCCGGCAGATGCCGCCGTCCAGCGCCGGGACAATGCGCAGCAACCCCGGGCAGGCCGAGGGGCGGATGGCGGTGGACATAGGACGTTCGTTCAAAGGGGCGACCGGCAGTGTGGGAAAAGCGCTTCGTCAGCGAAGGCGCGGTATTATGCCTGCTTTGTCCGAAGGCATGAAAAGCCTGCCGGTCGGAACCTTAGGTTTGAGGAATATAGATGTCGCCCTGGCTGACAGTAGTGGGAATCGGTGAAGACGGCTTCAAGGGCCTGGGCAGGAACGCCCGCCATGCCCTGCTGGGCGCTTCGCGGATCGTCGGCGGCCAGCGCCAGCTGGATCTGCTGCCGGCGTGCATCCGTGGCGAACGCCAGTTGTGGCCCAGTCCGTTCTCCCTGGAGCCGGTGCTGAGCCAACGCGGCACGCCCGTCTGCGTGCTGGCCAGCGGCGATCCGATGCTGTTCGGCGTAGGGGCCAGCCTGGCCCGGCAACTGCCGGCCGATGAGCTGCAGGTACTGCCCTTTCCTTCCTCCTATTCCCTGGCCGCCGCCCGCCTGGGCTGGGCCCTGCAGGAGGTGGTCACGCTGTCGGTGGTGGCACGGCCGATTGCCGCGCTCAACGCCCAACTGTTCAGCGGCGTGCGCCTGCTGGTGCTGAGCAATGACCGCCACAGCCCGGCAGCCATCGCCGGACTGCTGCGCGAGCGCGGCTTCGGCCCGAGCCGGATCACGGTACTGGAGCACTTGGGCGGGCCCTTGGAGCGACGCCTGGACAGCACTGCCAATCAATGGAGCGATCCATCGATCGCCGACCTCAACCTGCTGGCCATCGAATGCCGGGCGGCGGCCGATACGCCGCCACTGTCCCGTCTGGCCGGCCTGCCGGACTCGGCCTTCCGTCATGACGGCCAGTTGACCAAGCGGGACGTGCGCGCCATCACTCTGGCCCGTCTGGCCCCGGTACCCGGTGAACTGCTCTGGGATGTGGGGGCCGGCAGCGGTTCCATCGGTATTGAATGGATGCGGGCCCACCCCAGTTGTAGGGCCCTGGCCATCGAAGCCGATGACGGCCGCCAGCAGTTGATCGAACACAACCGCGACGTGCTCGGGGTGCCCGGGCTGCAACTGATTCGCGGCAGCGCGCCCCAGGCCCTGGCCGGACTGGAGCGTCCGGATGCGGTGTTCATCGGTGGTGGGGTGACCCGCGAAGGCGTATTGCAGACTTGCTGGGAGCAGCTCAAGCCCGGTGGGCGCCTGGTGGCCAACGCGGTGACCCTGCAAAGTGAAATGACCCTGATGCACTGGCGCGAGCAGTACGGCGGGGAACTGACCCGCATCCATATCGCCCAGGCCCAGCCCCTGGGGGAGTTCGATACCTGGCGCCAGGCCCTGCCGATCACCCTGTTGGACCTGCACAAACCCCGGGACCTGCCATGAACCTTGCAGGAATGGGCTTGCCCGCAAAAGCGTCCAGCAAAGAGACCGCAGCGCGCCCTTGGCGAGCAAGCTCGCTCCTACGGGAGCAAGGGCATGCGTGAGGAAACAGCGGAACAGCCCGCGCCCCTGCGCAGCGGCCTGACCACCGGCAGCTGCGCCACCGCCACCAGCCTGGCCGCCGCTCGCCTGCTCTTGGGGGGCGTCAATGCGGACGCGGTGGATATCGTCCTGCCCAAGGGTAAACAGGTACAGATGCGCCTGGAGTTCTGTCGCCGCACCCACGACGGCGCCGAGGCCGGAACCCTCAAGGATGCCGGCGACGACCCGGACGTGACCCACGGCGCCCTGCTCTACTCCCAGGTGCGCCTGACTCCCGAGCCGGGAATCCGCTTTATAGCCGGCCAGGGCGTGGGCACCGTGACCCGCCCCGGGCTGGTGCTGGCAGTGGGTGAGCCGGCGATCAATCCCGTGCCGCGCCGGATGATCAGCGAACACCTGCAACGGCTCGCCGAGGAACAGGCCTACCCCGGCGGCTTCGAAGTCACGGTGAACGTCGAGGGCGGAGCGGAACTGGCCCTGAAAACCATGAACCCGCGCCTGGGGATTCTCGGCGGGCTGTCGATCCTGGGCACCAGCGGCATTGTCCGGCCCTTCTCCTGCGCGGCCTATATCGCCTCGATCCACCAGGGCATCGACGTGGCCAAGACCAATGGCTACCTGCACATCGCCGCCTGCACCGGCAACGCCAGCGAAGACACCATGCGCCGGGTCTACGAACTGCCGGAAATCGCCCTGATCGAAATGGGCGACTTCGTCGGCGCAGTGCTCAAGCACCTGCGCAAAGTGCCTGTGGATAAACTCAGCCTGTGCGGCGGCTTCGGCAAGATCAGCAAACTGGCCGCCGGGCACATGGACCTGCACAGCCGCCATTCCAGCATCGACCTGCCACAACTGGCGCGCTGGGCCGCCGCGGTGGGTGCCGACCCGGCGCTGCAACAGGCCATCCGCGAGGCCAATACCAGCCAGCAGGCCCTGGCCATGGCCAGCGCCGCCGGGATCGCCCTGGGCGACGCGGTGTGCCAGCACGCCCTGGACTTCGCCCGCAGCGTGGTGCCGGCCCAGGTACAGGTGGAAGTCTTCGCCATCGATCGCCAGGGCGGCATCGTTGGCCATGCCGGAGTCTTGTCATGACCCGTATTCTGCTGCTGGGCGGGGTCACCGAAGCCCTGGCCATCGCCCGTACCCTGGGCCCTGAACATATCTACAGCCTGGCCGGGGTCGGTCGGGTGCCCAGCGACCTCAAGTGCCAGGTACGGGTGGGCGGCTACGGCGGTGCCGAGGGCCTGGCGCGCTTTATCCGCGAACAACGCATTGGCCTCCTGCTGGATGCCACCCACCCTTACGCGGCACAGATCAGCGCCAATGCCGTGGCTGCGGCACAGCACGCAGCCGTGCCTTGCTGGGCCTTGCGGCGCCCGGCCTGGCAGCCGCAGCCAGGGGATGACTGGCGCGAGATCGCCGGCTGGGAGGCATTGGTCGAGGCCCTGCGGCCCTTCAAGCGGCCGCTGTTCACCCTGGGCCGCGAGCCGTTGCAGCATCTGAACGAGATTCCTGCGGGGCAGTTCTGGACCCTGCGCGCCCTGGAAACCTGCCCCGGCAACGAGCGTTGCGAAGTCATCGGTGCCCGTGGGCCTTTCCTGATCGAAGACGAGCGCCAACTGTTCGCACGTCGGGACATCGATGTGCTGATCAGCAAGAACAGCGGCAGCAGCGCCACCGAGCCCAAGTTGGAGGTGGCACGTGAGCGGGGCATACCGGTGCTGGTGCTCAAGCGCCCAAAGCTGCCCGAGGCCGACCGCCACTTTGCCAGCGTGGCCGAGTTGCTGCAGGCCCTGCACTCGCCGGACAAAACCTGACAGGCAAAACCGCCGCGCCCCACAAACACTTGGGAAGCCCCTGGCAGCGCGCTACCAACCCCATGCTTTAGCCTCCTTGGACCGTCTCAATGGCGCCGGCTCCGCTCGTCGCCCAGTTGAGCTCTAGGCGGGCAAATGGGTTGCCACGCTGTATCCCAAGGAATACATTCGTCATGTACGTCTTCGAGCAGACCCTGGAGTTCAGCCGCTGGCTCCTGCACCTGAAGGATCCGCAAGGCAAAACCCGTGTACTGGCCAGGATCCGCGCCGCCCAACTGGGCCGATTCGGCGACTGCGAACCGGTGGGCGAAGGTGTCTATGAAATGCACATCCATCGCGGCCCCGGCTATCGGGTGTACTTCTCGCGCCGGGGCACGGTGATCTACCTGTTGTTGATCGGCGGTGACAAGAACACCCAGAGACGCGATATCCAACGCGCCAGGCAACTGGCCCACGACCTCAAGAGCGAGGGTTGAAACATGCACACCCCAGTCACCCGCTTCGACGCGGCGGAGTACCTCAAGAACCCTGAAGACATGGTGGCCTACCTCGACGCCTGCTTCGAGGAAGACACCGGCGATGGCAAGCTGATCCGCGCCGCCCTCAACGACATCGCCCGCGCCCGCGGCATGACCCAGATCGCCCGCGATACCGGCCTGGGTCGCGAGAGCCTGTACAAGGCCCTGGGCAGCCAGGGCAATCCCGAGTTCGCGACTATCATCAAGGTCATGAAGGCACTGGGACTCAAGCTCCACGTCAGCCCGGCCTGAACTGGCACTGCGACACCACACCGCATACGCTGCTTTTTTACTTATCCACAGCGATCAGGCTAAATACCCGCCTGATCGCTCAACCGACGGATCGTCCCCATGTCCCGACAACGGCTCGCATTTGCCTGGATCGCCTGCTTCGCAGTGCTGTTCAACATGCTTGCCATGCCGCTTTCCGGGGCCATGCAACGCAACGATTCGGGGCTGGACGAACAACTGCTGTGGGGCAGCTTCTGCTCTTCCAGCGGCACCAAAATGGTGGCCATTTCCCTGGGCAAGCTTGAACAGAAAGCCCCGCAGAACGACGAGCACTCGAACATGCAGCACTGCTGGTGCTGCTCAGGCTCGGCGCCGCTGGTGGCCCTGCCCGGTCATGTACCCCAGCTGAATTTCATTCGTTTCGCCGTCCAGCCGGGCGCGCCGCAACCGAAGATCGCAGTGCTCACCCTGCGCCAGCAATGGCCCAGCCTGAACCCCGGTGCCCCGCCTCTGGCATGATTCCCTTTCGCAAGTGATCTGCGTTTTTGAATCGTTCTGGAGAACCGTCATGTCCAAACCGTCCCTGATCAAGCAATCCCTGCTCGTTGCCGCGCTGCTGCTGCCTGCCTGTTTCGCCACCGCTCACGACTACAAGGCCGGTGAGTTGCAGATCGCCCATCCCTGGTCGCAGGAGCTGCCGCCGAACGCGCCGACCGTCGCGGCTTACTTCGTGGTGCACAACCCAGGCAAGAACGCCGACACCCTGCTCAGTGTCGACTCGCCGATCTCTGGCCGGGCCGAACTGCATGAACACGTCATGCAAGGCGACATGATGAAAATGCAGCAAGTGGCCAAGGTTGCGGTGCCCGCCGGCGGTGAGGTGACCTTCGCCCCCATGGGCTACCACGTGATGCTGATGGAGCTCAAAGACCGCAGCCTGCTCAGCGACGGCAAGCGCTTCCCCCTGACCCTGCACTTTGAAAAGGCCGGCGACGTCACCGTCGAAGTGGCCGTACAGAAGCAGCCACCGGCCGCCATGCACGAGTCCAAGCACGCTCACTAAGCTGACCGGCTCGTTACCGTGAACACCCCGCACGCGCCTGGCCGCAGGCGGTCCGCGCCGCGTCGCAACTCCCCGGGAGTGCGCCGCGGCAGCTGGATCAGCCTGTTCGCCATGCTGATGATCTTTATCGGCCCGCTGATTTCTCAGTCGATGCCGATGGATCACGCGATGCCGATGAACATGTCCGTCTCCATGGACATGGGCGACGGCGCGCCCGGCTGTCACGGTGAAAGCCCGCATCACGCCCAACAGGGCAAGTCCCAGGGCGAACAACACGTACTCTGGGAAAAATGCGGCTATTGCAGCCTGCTGTTCAATTGCCCGGCGCTGCCTTCGGGGCTGTCGTTCGCCGCCCTGTCCGCGCCGCCCACACAGCATTTCCTGATCCCCGCCACGCGCCTGGGCCACGCCCGGCAGACCGTGTTCCCCGGCGCCCTGACCCGCGCCCCACCGATCCTCGTCTGAGTCCCCTGCTCATCTCACACGGCCGACTGTCATTGCGACAGCCGCGTAGTTGCGGCCGTGTCATTCAAGACCGATCGATGGAACATCTATGTTTTCTGCTGACACTTGCCTGGGCGCTGCCCAGCCATCCAAGCCCTTTGCCCTGAACCCGTCGCGCCTGCGTTTCAACCATGCCCTGGCGGTGCTTTGCGGCGTGCTGCTGACCCCCCTGGCCCTGGCCGACGAGGCCCCGACGGATCACTCCCGACACGGCACGCAATTGAGCCCGACGGTGATCACCGCCATCGCCCCCAGCTCGCCGCTGACCGTGGTCACCAATCCCAAGGACCCGCGCCAACCGGTCCCGGCCAGTGACGGCGGCGACTACCTGAAGACCATTCCCGGCTTCGCCCTGGTACGCAATGGCGGCACCAACGGTGACCCGGTACTGCGGGGCATGTTCGGCTCGCGCCTGAACATCCTCACCAACGGCGGCATGATGCTCGGCGCCTGCCCCGGCCGCATGGATGCACCGACCTCCTACATCTCCCCGGAAACCTATGATCGCCTGACCGTGATCAAGGGCCCGCAAACCGTGCTCTGGGGCCCGGGCGCCTCGGCCGGCACGGTGCTGTTCGAGCGTGAGCCGGAACACTTCGGCGAACTCGGCACGCGGGTCAACGCCAGCCTGTTGGCGGGCTCCAACGGCCGCTTCGACAAGACCCTGGATGCTGCCGCCGGCGGCCCCCTGGGGTATGTGCGGGTGATCGGCAACACCGCCCATGCCGACGACTACAAGGATGGCAACAACGACACCGTGGCCTCGCGCTACGACAAGTGGAACGGTGACGTGGCCCTGGGCTGGACCCCGGACGCCGACACCCTGCTGGAGCTCACCGCCGGCAAGGGCGACGGCGAAGCCCGCTACGCCGGCCGCGGCATGGACGGTTCGCAGTTCAAGCGCGAAAGCCTGGGCCTGCGTTTCGAAAAATCCAATATCGGCGAGGTCCTGGACAAGGTCGAGGCCCAGGTCTACTACAACTACGCCGACCACGTGATGGACAACTACAGCCTGCGCACCCCGTCCGGCACCGGCATGATGGCCGGCCCCATGGCCTCCAATGTCGACCGTCGCACCCTCGGTGCGCGGATCAAGGCCACCTGGCGCTGGGCCGACCTGCAGTTGATTGGCGGCCTGGATGCCCAGACCAACGAACACCGCACTCGGGCCAGCAACGGCGTGGATACCTACAAGCAACTGCCCCGTACCAAGGACGCCGACCTCCACAACTACGGCGCCTTCGGCGAACTGACCTGGTACGCCGCCGAGCGCGACCGCCTGATCACCGGGGCCCGCCTCGACCGTGCTTCGGCCAAGGACTACCGGCAGAGCATCGGCTCGGGAATGATGAGCCGGCCCAACCCCACTGCCGGCGATACTCGGGCCGATACCCTGCCCAGCGGCTTCGTGCGCTACGAGCATGACCTGGCCGACAGCCCGACCACGCTGTACGTCGGCCTTGGCCACACTCAGCGGTTCCCCGACTACTGGGAGCTGTTCTCGCCGAAAATGGGCCCGGCGGGCTCAGTGAACGCCTTCGATTCGATCAAGCCGGAAAAGACCACCCAACTGGACTTCGGCCTGCAATACCAGAGCGAGGATCTGGAAGCCTGGGCCTCGGGCTATATCGGCCAGGTGCGCGACTACATCCTCTTCGACTACAGTCCTGCCATGGGCGGCATGAGCACCTCTCGGGCCGAGAACATCGACGCCCGGATCATGGGCGGCGAACTGGGTGCGGCCTACAAGCTGACCTCCAACTGGAAAGCCGATGCGACCCTGGCCTACGCCTGGGGCAAGAACAGCAGCGACGGCAAGGCCCTGCCGCAGATGCCGCCGCTGGACGCGCGCTTCGGCCTGACCTACAGCGAGGACGACTGGAGCGCCGGGGCCTTGTGGCGGGTGGTGGCGGCGCAAAACCGCGTCGACCTGAACAAAGGCAATGTGGTCGGCAAGGACTTCGGCAAGAGCGGTGGCTTCGGCGTGTTCTCCCTCAACGGCGCCTACCGGGTGACCAAGAACCTCAAGCTCAGCACCGGGGTCGACAACCTGTTCGGCAAGGCCTACGCCGAACACCTGAACCTGGCGGGCAACGCCGGCTTCGGCTACCCGGCCAGTGATCCCCAGGCGATCAAGGAGCCGGGGCGCACCCTCTGGACCAAGGTCGACCTGAGCTTCTGATCCGCCTTCGCCGGCACGCCGGCTCCTCACCGCAGGAGCTGGGGTGCCAGCGAACAGCCCCTATAAGAAAAGATTCACTGCCCTGCGGAGCGTTCCCCGATGAACCGACCCAAAGTGTCTTTCTACAACCTGGCCTGGCGCTGGCATTTCTACGCCGGGCTGTTCGTGGCCCCTTTCATGGTGATGCTGGCCCTGACCGGCATCATCTACCTGTTCAAGCCACAACTGGACCCGTTGATGTACCCCAGCCTGCTCAAGGTGCCCGCCGGTCATCACCTGCTGAGTGCCGACGACTTGCTGCAAAGGGTGCAATCGGCCTACCCCCAGGGCCATATCAAGCAGTACCTGCCACCGATTGATGCCGAGCGCAGCGCGCAGTTCGTGGTGCAGGACAAGGGTCAGGAGCTGAATGTCTTCATCGACCCCTACCACGGCGATGTGCTCGGCGAGCAGGATGCCAAGGCCAACCTGCAGGCCGTGGCCCGGGCCATTCACGGTGAGCTGATGATCGGCACCGTCGGTGACCGGCTGGTGGAACTGGCCGCTGGCTGGGGCATCGTCCTGGTGGTGTCCGGCCTGTACCTGTGGTGGCCACGGGGCAAGTCGTCGGCGGGCGTGCTGTGGCCGCGTTTCAGCGTCCGCGGCAGGCCGTTCTGGCGCGACCTGCACAGTGTGCTGGGCTTCTGGGGCGCGGCATTCCTGCTGCTGATGCTACTCAGCGGCATGACCTGGACCGGCTTCTGGGGCAAGCAGTACGCCGACCTGTGGAACCGCTTTCCGGCGGCCATGTGGAACGACGTGCCGACCTCCGACCAGCAGGCCCGGGAGCTCAACAGCGCCACGCGCCAGACCGTGCCCTGGGCGGTGGAAAACACCCCGATGCCGATGTCGGGCGACCACGCCGAGCACATGGCCCACAACGCCGCGGACACGGCGCCGGCAGCCCCGTCCATCAGCCTGCAAGCGGTGCAGGACATCGCCCGCCAGCGCCAGGTCGAACCGGGCTACAGCATCACCTTGCCGAAGACCGCCACCGGCGTGTTCACCATCGCCGTGTTCGCCGACGATCCGCGCAACGATGCCACCCTGCATGTCGACCAATACAGCGGCAAGGTCCTGGCCGACGTGCGCTGGCAGCAGTACAGCAACGTGGCCCGGGCCACGGAGGTTGGGGTGATGCTGCATGAAGGCAAGATGTTCGGCCGCGTCAACCAGATCCTGGTGCTGGTGGTGTGCCTGATGATCTTGCTCAGCGCCGTGAGCGGCATGGTCATGTGGTGGCAGCGTCGTCCCCAGGGCCGACTCGGCGTGCCCCCGCTGCGCCACGACCTGCCGAAATGGAAAACCGCGATGCTGATCATGGCGCTGCTGGCCTTGGCATTTCCTTTGGTTGGAGCCTCGCTGATTGGGGTGTGGCTGCTCGATCGCCTGCTGCTTTCACGCTTCAATCGCGGGCCTGAATCTGCTTCATCTTCAACATGAATCAGCTGAGATGCGCGTTCCAGAGGGCTCTGTAGAATCTCGGCGCTTTAGCCATGCACAATTATAATGTTACTTTATAACACTAAAGTGTAAGATCCCTGCCCGCAGTTCCCCACTGCGGGCAACCCCCTCGAAGAAGTGATTCACCGTCCCGATGAACAAGTACTTGCTGCCCAGCCTTTGCCTGATGGCCTTGCCTTCCCTGGCTCAGGCGGATGATTCCGCCGCCTCCCTGACCCTACCCACCGGCACCATTTCGGCTCCGGCCAGCGCGGCCGACGACAGCGTCAGCCTGAAGACCCCCACCAGCGCCGGCTCGCGCCTGGGCCTCAGCGCCCTGGAAACCCCGGCCAGCACTGACAGCCTGAGCGGCGAACGGATTCGCGCCCGGGGTGACCGCAGCATTCAGGACGCGGTCTCCCGCAGCGCCGGCATCAGCCGCACCGGCACCCCAGGCGACGGTGGCACTTCCTTGTCGGCACGGGGTTTCACCGGGCAGAGTTCGGTGATGCAGCTGTATGACGGCAACCGCATGTACACCGGCATGGGCACCGTGACCTTCCCGGTGGACAGCTGGGCGGTGGAGCGGGTCGACGTGCTGCGCGGCCCGGCCTCGGTGCTGTATGGCGAAGGTGCCACCGGCGCGGTGATCAACACCCTCCCGAAAAAGCCCTTCAGCGGCGCAATCGAAAACCACCTGCGCCTGGGCTACGGCTCCTTCGATCGCCAGCAGCAGGCCCTGGACAGCGGTGGCTCCCTGAGCGACACCTTGAGCTATCGGCTCAACCTCAACCGCGAGCGCAGCAACGGCTGGATCGACCGTGGCGACTCCTCCGGCGATTTCGTCAGTGCCGCCCTGCGCTGGCAGGCTCGCGACGACCTGGCCTTTACCCTGGCCCACGACTACGGCGACCAGAACCCGATGAACGACTTCGGCACGCCGCTGATCAACGGGCGCTTCCACAAAAGCCTGCGAAACAAGAACTACAACGTCCGCAATGACCAGCAGCACTACAACGACCAGTGGACCCGCCTGACCAGCGAATGGAAGATTTCCGACCAGGTCAGTGCCAGCAACGAGCTGTATTACCTCAAGGCCCAGCGTCGTTGGCAGAACGCCGAGAACTACAACTTCAACCCGACCACCGGCCAACTGAGCCGCAGCGGTTACTACGCTATCGGCCACCAGCAGGAACAGGTCGGCGACCGCCAGACCTTTACCTTCAAGCACTCGCTGCTGGGCCTCGACAGCCAGACCCTGACCGGCGTCGACTACAACCGCATTCGCTTTCACCTGAAGAGCAATTCGCCCTTCACCGACAGTTTTACCAACGGTCAACCGCTGGACCTGTATCACCCGGCCGCGGGCGACTTCGCCAGCAACAGCCCCTACCGCGATCAATTCAAGACCACCACCAAACAGCTGTCGGTGTTCGCCGAAAACCGCCTGCAACTCAGCGAGCGCTGGTCCCTGGTGAC
The DNA here is from genome assembly GCF_003363755.1 of Pseudomonas protegens. GTDB lineage: Bacteria > Pseudomonadota > Gammaproteobacteria > Pseudomonadales > Pseudomonadaceae > Aquipseudomonas > Aquipseudomonas danubii. The sequence continues at coordinate 4,272,446 of NZ_CP031396.1, read as the reverse complement.
CGGTGTGCGCCGCGACTATGCGCACATTGATCGGGATGACTTGAAGGACGACAGCCGCAGCGACAAGACCCTGACCGGCAACAACTGGAAGGCCGGGCTGGTGTTTGCCATAACCCCGGACACCTCCCTTTACGGGCAGTACTCCACCAGCACCGACGGCGTTGGCGGGCTGATTTCCCTGAGCAAGAGCCAGCAGCAATTCGACCTGTCCAGCGCCCGGCAGAGCGAGATCGGCCTCAAGCAGGCGTTCTGGGACCAGCGTGGCGAATGGACCCTGGCGGCCTACCACATCGTCAAGAAGAAGCTGCTGACCGATGTGCCCGGCGAGCCGAACCGCAAACAGCAAGTGGGCCAGCAATCCTCCAACGGCCTGGAAGCCAGCCTGGAGCTGCAACTGCCCGACGCCTGGCAATTGCAGGCCAACGCCGCCATCGTTCGTGCCCAGTACGACGACTTCCAGCAGGACGTCAACGGCGTGCAAGTCTCCCGCGACGGCAAGCGCCCGGTGGACGTGCCGCGCCGCACCGCCAACCTGTGGCTGAGCAAGGCCCTCAACGATGACCTGCGGGCCGGCGCCGGAGTGCGCTACGTGGATGCGCGCTACGCCGATATGGCCAACCGCAACGAACTGCCCAGCTACACCGTGGTCGATGCCAACCTGTCGTGGAAAGCACTGCCCAATACCACCCTGGGCCTGCAATTGAACAACCTGTTTGACCGCCAGTACGCACAAAGCCAATACAATGACGGCCAGCAATGGATACTCGGCGAGCCACGCTCGTTCTTCGTCACCGCTGACTACACCTTTTAACCCCACCTGGCGCTACGGCACGGGGATCACACGGACACCGCATGACCTCGCTGAACCTCACCAACCTGGCCTGGACACCCCTGGGCCAGGGCCACTGCCATCACCAGTTCCAACTGCGTGAGGCCAGCCTGCAAGTGGCGGCCGGCGAGTTCGTCGGCCTGATCGGGCCCAACGGCAGCGGCAAGACCAGCCTGCTGCGCTGCGCCTATCGCTTCAGCAAGCCGCAGCAGGGCGAGGTGCAACTGGCCCATCACAACGTGTGGAAGCAATCGCCACGCTGGTGCGCGCAACGCATCGCCGTGGTGCTCCAGGAGTTCCCCGACGCTTTCGGCCTGACGGTGGAGGAAGTGGTCGCCATGGGGCGCACGCCGCACAAGGGCCTGTTCGACGGCGACACCGAACAAGACCGGCGCATCGCCCGCGAGGCCCTGGAATCGGTGGGCCTGCTGGGCTTCGAGGACCATGCTTTCGCCACCTTGTCCGGGGGCGAGAAACAACGGGTGATCCTGGCCCGTGCCCTGGCCCAGCGCCCGCAACTGCTGATCCTCGATGAACCGACCAACCACCTCGATCCGCGCTACCAGCTGGAGCTGTTGCAACGGGTCAAGCGCCTGGGCATCGGCACCCTGGCGAGCATCCATGACCTGAACCTGGCCGCGGCCTTCTGCGACCGGCTGTATGTCCTCGATCACGGACGCATCGTCGCCAGCGGCACTCCCACCGAAGTGCTCACAGTCGATCTGCTGCGCAACGTCTTCGGCGTCGAGGCGCTGATCGACGCCCACCCCCTGTCCGGCTACCCACGAATCACCTGGATCACTCAACCATGACCTTGCGCTCCCTGCTCCGCTCCGGCCTCGCCCTGACCCTGTTCCTGGGCACCGCCCAAGCCTTCGCCGAAGCGACCCACTACCCGCTGACCATCACCAGCTGCAACCGTGAAGTGACCTTCAAGCAAGCGCCGCAGCACGCCCTCAGCCATGACATCAACATGACCCAGATGATGCTCGCCCTGGGGCTCAAGTCGCGGATGGAGGGCTACAGCGGCGTCAGTGGCTGGAAGGCCGTGACCCCGCAAATGAGCACCTTGCTCGACGGTCTGCCAGAGCTGGCGGCCAAGTACCCGTCGGTGGAAACCCTGCTCAACGCCAACGTCGACTTTTTCTTCGCCGGCTGGGACTACGGCATGCGCATCGGCGGCGACCTCACGCCGCAGACCCTGGCGCCACTGGGGATCAACGTCTACGAGCTGACCGAGTCCTGCGCCTTCGTGATGAAGCGCCCGGCGGCCAGCCTCGACGACACCTACAACGACCTGCGCAACCTGGGGCGGATCTTCGACGTGCAGGACCGGGCCAACGCGCTGATCGCGCAGATGCAGGAGCAGGTCGCCGAGGTACAGAAGGACCTGCCCAAGGACAAGCCCCGGGTGTTCCTCTACGACAGCGGCGAAGACCGGGCCATGACCTCGGGCCGCCTGGGCATGCCCCAGGCCCTGATCGATGCCGCTGGCGGGCGCAACATTCTCGATGACGTCGAAGCCAGTTGGACCCGAATCAACTGGGAGACGGTGGTCGAGCGCAACCCGCAAGTGATCGTCATCGTCGACTACAGCGAAGTCACCGCCGAGCAGAAGCAGCAGTTCCTGCTGAACAACCAGGCCCTGCAAGGAGTCGACGCGATCAAGAACCAGCGCTTCATCGTCATTCCCTATGTGCAAGCCACCCCGGGCATCGACAACGTGCTGGCGGTGGAAACCCTGGCCAAGGGTTTCCACGGCGAATGATCAAGGGTCGTTATGCCTGTCTGTTACTGACCCTCGGCGCCCTGCTGCTGGCGTCCTGTGTGCTGTCCCTGGGTTTCGGTCCGGCGCGGGTGCCGGCGGAGGTGGTCTGGCGGATTCTCCTGCACAAGACCCTGGGCCTGGGTACGGTGGACTGGAGCCCGGGCCAGGAGCATATCGTCTGGCTGATCCGCGTCCCGCGCATGCTCCTCGGTGCTTTGGTCGGCGCCGGGCTGGCCCTGATCGGCGCGGTGCTGCAGGCCGTGACCCGCAATCCCCTGGCCGACCCGCACCTGCTGGGGGTGACCTCCGGCGCCACCCTCGGCGCGGTGATCGTGGTGCTGCACCTGGGGCAGGTCATCGGCCTCTTGACCCTGCCCCTGGCGGCCTTTATCGGCGCCCTGGCGAGCATGCTCCTGGTGCTGGGCATCGCCGCGCGCAACGGGCGCCTGGACAGCGACCGCCTGCTGCTGTGCGGGGTGGCGGTGTCCTTCGTGATGATGGCGGTGGCCAACCTGCTGCTGTTCATGGGTGATCACCGGGCCAGCTCGGCGGTGATGTTCTGGATGCTCGGCGGCCTGGGCCTGGCGCGCTGGGAACTGCTGGCGATTCCTGCCGCCAGCGTGCTGCTGGGGCTGGGGTTGCTGCTGGGCATGGCACGGCCGCTGAATGCCTTGATGGCCGGGGAACAGACTGCCGTGACCCTGGGCCTGAACGCACGCAACGTGCGCCTGAAGGTGTTCCTGATCGCCTCGCTGATGACCGGGGTGCTGGTGTCCATCAGCGGCTCCATCGGCTTTGTCGGGCTGATGGTGCCGCACATCGCCCGGCGCCTGGTGGGTGCCGAGCACCGTCGACTGCTGCCGGTGTGCGTGCTGCTGGGCAGCCTGTTCCTGGTCTGGGTCGACGTCGCCGCGCGTACCCTGATCGCCCCTGAGGACCTGCCCATCGGCGTGGCCACGGCGGCCATTGGCGGGCTGTTCTTCATTGGCCTGATGCGCCGCCGCTGACGGTGCCCGTCTCCCTGTAAGCGCCGGCTTGCCGGCGAAGGCCCCCCTGAGCCTTGTGCCAGGTTCGAGGACCTCTTCGCCGGCAAGCCAGCTCCTACAATCGTCGTCCTTGCTTTAAGATCGCGCGCTTGGATCTCTCAGGATGAGTCTCATGTTCAGAACCGCATTCTTGGCCTTGCTGCTCGGCACCACCCTTGGCGCCCAGGCCGGCACCTCGGTCGACGTCTCGAAAATCTACGGCAACATCCAGATCGTCAACAGCTTCCCCGACTACAAGGTCAAGGTGGTGAACTCCTTTCCCGATCTGAAGGTCAAGCAGGTCAACTCCTTTGCCGACGCGCCGGGCAAGTGGAAGATCGTCAACAGCTTTCCCGATTACAAGATCCAGATCGTCGACTCCTTTCCCGATTTCACCATCAAATACGTCGACTCCTTCCCTGGGGTTAACTGAAGCCCCTGGCTGACCCAGGCTGCCGCTCTGCGGCAGCACCACAATGACGCATCCCTGCGCACCATCCTCTGCGCAAAGCCTCCTCTTGGGGCATCACCTAGCCGCTCACTGCCGCTAAGACCGACGTTTTCATGCCCTAGGGCGACTCGGCACATCCCTTGCAAAACAGCCCTTCAGCACAGGCGGAGTGAAAACTACTGCGTTTTCACTGCGCCCGAGAAGTCGCATCTACCACCTGAAAAAATCAAGAGTTCATGGAGATCGCACAATGAAGCGTCGTAGTTTGCTCAAGGCTTTCACCCTCTCGGCAAGCATTGCCGCGATGGGCATGACCTGGACCGTCCAGGCCGCCGAGACCATCAAGGTCGGTATCCTGCACTCCCTGTCGGGGACCATGGCGATCTCTGAAACCTCGCTCAAAGACATGGCGCTGATGACCATTGACGAGATCAACGCCAAGGGCGGGGTCAACGGCAAGCTGCTGGAACCGGTGGTGGTGGACCCGGCCTCCAACTGGCCGCTGTTCGCCGAAAAGGGTCGGCAGTTGCTGACCCAGGACAAGGTGGCGGTGGTGTTCGGCTGCTGGACATCGGTGTCGCGCAAATCGGTGCTGCCAGTGTTCGAAGAACTCAACGGCCTGCTGTTCTACCCGGTGCAGTACGAAGGCGAAGAAATGTCGCCCAACGTCTTCTACACCGGCGCCGCGCCGAACCAGCAGGCGATCCCGGCCGTGGAGTACCTGATGAGCGAAGACGGTGGCAGTGCCAAGCGCTTCTTCCTGCTGGGCACCGACTACGTCTACCCGCGCACCACCAACAAGATTTTGCGTTCGTTCCTGCACGCCAAGGGCGTGGCCGACAAGGACATCGAAGAGGTCTACACCCCCTTCGGCCACAGCGACTATCAAACCATCGTCGCCAACATCAAGAAGTTCTCCGCCGGCGGCAAGACCGCGGTGATCTCCACGGTCAACGGCGATTCCAACGTGCCCTTCTACAAGGAACTGGCCAACCAGGGCCTGAAGGCCACCGACGTGCCGGTGGTGGCGTTCTCGGTGGGCGAGGAAGAACTGCGCGGCATCGACACCAAGCCGCTGGTGGGCAACCTCGCGGCATGGAACTACTTCGAATCGGTGGATAACCCGGTGAACCAGAAGTTCGTCGCCGCCTGGAAGGCCTACGCCAAGGCCAAGAACCTGCCGGGGGCAGACAAGGCGGTGACCAACGACCCGATGGAAGCTACCTACGTCGGCATTCACATGTGGGCCCAGGCGGTGGAGAAAGCCAAGTCCACCGATGTCGACAAGGTCCGCGAAGCCCTGGCCGGGCAGACCTTCGCCGCGCCCTCGGGCTACACCCTGACCATGGACAAGACCAACCACCACCTGCACAAGCCGGTGATGATCGGCGAGATCCAGCCGGACGGTCAGTTCAACGTGGTGTGGCAGACCGAAGGGCCGATCCGCGCCCAGCCCTGGAGCCCATACATCCCGGGCAACGACAAGAAGCCGGACTACGCGGTCAAGAGCAACTGATCGCCGGATGGACGCCAAGCCTTCAGGCCCGGCACACCCCCTGTAGCCGCTGCCGTAGGCTGCGATCGGCCTCGAAGAGCACGTGCTCTTGAGGCCTTTGAAGGTCCTGCGGACCTTATCGCAGCCTGCGGCAACGGCTACAGAACCACGCTACGCGCAAGGCCACTGATATGCCCACTGCCCTCTACCGTTTGATCCTCGCCTGCCTGTTGCTGCTGCCCATGGCCGCCCAGGCCGGCGACGCCGAAGACTTCGTCGCCGGCAACTCCAGCGAACAGGCCCGGCTTCTGGAAAGCTGGGCCGCGCAGCCCGACCCGGCGCGCCTGGAACTGCTCACGGCCCTGCAACAAGGCCAACTGAGCATGGCCGGCGAAACCAAGCCCCTGCGCCTGAACAACCGCTTGCGGGGCCTGATCGACAGCGCCCTGGCCAGCCATCAGTTGCTTGCCAGCGAGGCCAGTACCCGGCTCGACGCCGCCCGGCAGCTGCAGAAAAGCGCCAAGCCGGCGCAGTTGAAATTCCTCGATGCCCAGCTCGCCGCCGAGCAAGACCCCGGCGTGCACGCCGCCCTGAGCCTGGCCCTGGCCAACCTGCAACTGGTGGACAGCGACCCGGCGGTGCGTCTGGCCGCCGTGCGCCTTTTGGGGGAAACCGGCGACCCACTGGCCCGCACCCGCCTCGAAGGCCTGCTGCAACCCGGGGTCGAGGCCGATGCCAATGTGCGCACCGCCGCCGAAACCAGCCTGGCCCAGGTCAAGCGCAAGCTGCTGGTGGGTGAAGTCCTCGGCCAGGCCTTCAGCGGCTTGTCCCTGGGCTCGATCCTGCTGCTGGCGGCCCTGGGCCTGGCCATCACCTTCGGCCTGCTGGGGGTGATCAACATGGCCCACGGCGAGATGCTGATGCTCGGCGCCTACGCCACCTACGTGGTGCAGCTGCTGTTCCAGCGCTACGCCCCACACGCCATCGAGTACTACCCGCTGCTGGCACTGCCGGTGGCGTTCTTCGTCACCGCCGGGATCGGCATGGCCCTGGAGCGCACGGTGATCCGTCATCTCTATGGCCGGCCCCTGGAAACCCTGCTGGCCACCTGGGGCATCAGCCTGATGCTGATCCAACTGGTGCGCCTGCTGTTCGGCGCGCAGAACGTCGAGGTGGCGAACCCGGCCTGGCTCTCCGGCGGCATCCAGGTATTGCCCAATCTGGTACTGCCCTACAACCGCATCGTGATCATCGCCTTCGCGCTGTTCGTTGTCGTGCTCACCTGGCTGCTGCTGAACAGGACCCGCCTGGGCCTGAACGTGCGAGCAGTGACCCAGAACCGCAACATGGCCGCGTGCTGCGGCGTGCCCACCGGCCGCGTGGACATGCTCGCCTTCGGCCTCGGCTCGGGTATCGCCGGCCTGGGTGGCGTGGCCCTGAGCCAAGTCGGCAACGTTGGCCCGGACCTGGGCCAGAGCTACATCATCGACTCGTTCCTGGTGGTGGTGCTCGGCGGCGTCGGGCAACTGGCCGGCAGCGTGCTGGCGGCCTTTGGCCTGGGGGTGGCGAACAAGATCCTCGAACCGCAGATCGGCGCCGTACTGGGCAAGATCCTCATCCTGGCGCTGATCATTCTGTTTATCCAGAAACGCCCGCAAGGACTCTTCGCACTCAAAGGACGGGTGATCGACTGATGAATCAACCACTGCTCATTACCGCCAGCCAGAAAGCCGGGCCCAAGGTCACGATCGCCGTCGGCGCGCTGCTGCTCCTGGTGCTGCTGGCCTTGCCGCTGTTGTCACTGCTGCCGGCGGACAACCCGCTGCAGGTCTCGGCCTACACCCTGACCCTGGTGGGCAAGATCCTCTGCTACGCCATTGTCGCCCTGGCCCTGGACCTGGTCTGGGGCTACGCCGGGCTGCTGTCCCTGGGCCACGGCCTGTTCTTCGCCCTGGGCGGCTACGCCATGGGCATGTACCTGATGCGCCAGGCCGCCGGAGACGGCCTGCCAGCGTTCATGACCTTCCTTTCGTGGAGCGAACTGCCCTGGTACTGGACCGGCACCAGCCACTTCCTCTGGGCCCTGTGCCTGGTGGTGCTGGCGCCGGGTCTCTTGGCCCTGGTGTTCGGTTTCTTCGCCTTCCGCTCGCGGATCAAGGGCGTGTACTTCTCGATCATGACCCAGGCCCTGACGTTTGCCGGGATGCTGCTGTTCTTCCGTAACGAGACCGGTTTTGGCGGCAACAACGGCTTCACCAATTTCCGCAGCATCCTGGGTTTTGGCATCACCGAACCGGGCACTCGCGCGGTGCTGTTCCTGGCCACGGTGCTGCTGCTGGTGGCCAGCCTGTACCTGGGCTGGCGCCTGGCCCGGAGCAAGTTCGGCCGGGTGCTGACCGCCCTGCGCGATGCCGAAAACCGCCTGATGTTCTGCGGCTACGACCCCCGTGGCTTCAAGCTGTTCGTCTGGGTCTTGAGCGCGGTGCTCTGTGGCTTGGCCGGGGCCCTGTATGTGCCCCAGGTGGGCATCATCAACCCCAGCGAGATGTCCCCCACCAACTCCATCGAGGCTGCCGTGTGGGTAGCCCTGGGCGGACGCGGCACGCTGATCGGGCCGCTGCTGGGCGCCGGGCTGGTGAACGGCATGAAGAGCTGGTTCACCGTGGCCTTCCCCGAATACTGGCTGTTCTGCCTCGGCGCCCTGTTCATCGTGGTGACCCTGTACCTGCCCAAGGGCGTGATCGGCCTGCTGAAGAAACGAGGTGAACAATGAGAGTCACTGCGACCGCGGACTTCATGCTCGAACCCATTCTCGACGCCAACAAGGACGCCGGCGCCAGCCGCGACGCCATCGGCCTCGGGCACGCCGCCGGCAAGGGCCTCAACACCCGCCACGGCACCCTCCTGACCCTGGAAGACATCAGCGTCAGCTTCGACGGTTTCAAGGCCCTCAACGACCTCAACCTGTACATCGGCGTCGGCGAGCTGCGCTGCATCATCGGCCCCAACGGCGCCGGCAAGACCACCCTGATGGACGTGATCACCGGCAAGACCCGCCCCACCCAGGGCAAGGCCTGGTTCGGCGAAACCCTGGACCTGACCCGGATGAGCGAAGTGCAGATCGCCCAGGCCGGGATCGGCCGCAAGTTCCAGAAGCCCACGGTGTTCGAGGCCCTGAGCGTGTTCGAGAACCTGGAGCTGGCGCAGAAGACCGACAAGTCGGTGTGGGCCAGCCTCGGGGCGCGCCTGAGCGGCGAACAGAAAGACCGCATCGCCCAGGTGCTGGAGACCATTCGCCTGAGCCCTTCGGCCCAGCGCCAGGCCGGCTTGCTGTCCCACGGTCAGAAGCAGTTCCTGGAGATCGGCATGCTGCTGATGCAAGACCCGCAACTGCTGTTGCTGGACGAGCCGGTGGCAGGCATGACCGACGCCGAGACCGAGTTCACCGCCGAGCTGTTCAAGACCCTGGCGGGCCAGCATTCGCTGATGGTGGTGGAGCACGACATGGGCTTTGTCGGCTCGATTGCCGACCACGTCACCGTGCTGCACCAGGGCAGCGTGCTGGCCGAAGGGTCGCTGGAGCAGGTGCAGGAAAACGAGCGGGTGATCGAGGTGTACCTCGGCCGCTGACCCAACCAACCACCTTTGTCGCCGCTGCCGCAGGCTGCGATCGGCCTTGAAGAGGACGTGCTCTGCAAGGCCCATGAAGGTCCTGTGGACCTTGTCGCAGCCTGCGGCAGCGGCTACAGGTTTTTGAAGGAATCCGAACATGCTGCAAGTCGACCAGTTGCACCAGTACTACGGCGGTAGCCACATCCTGCGCGGCCTGAGTTTCGAAGCCCGGATCGGCGAAGTCACCTGCCTGCTGGGACGCAACGGCGTGGGCAAGACCACCCTGCTCAAATGCCTGATGGGCCTGCTGCCGGTCAAGGAAGGCGCGGTCAACTGGGAGGGCCGGACCATCACCGGCTACAAGCCCCACCAGAGGGTCAACGCCGGGATCGCCTACGTGCCCCAGGGCCGGGAAATCTTCGGCCGCCTGAGCGTGGAGGAAAACCTGCTGATGGGCCTGTCCCGCTTCCCCGGCTCCCAGGCCAGGGAAGTCCCGGCCTTCATCTACGAACTGTTCCCAGTGCTGTTGCAGATGAAGCAGCGCCGTGGCGGCGACCTCTCCGGCGGCCAGCAGCAACAGCTGGCCATCGGTCGCGCCCTGGCCAGCCGCCCCCGGCTGCTGATCCTCGATGAGCCCACCGAAGGCATCCAGCCCTCGGTGATCAAGGAGATCGGCGCGGTGATCAAGCAACTCGCGGCCCGGGGCGATATGGCCATTGTGCTGGTGGAACAGTTCTACGACTTTGCCGCCGAACTGGCGGACCAGTACCTGGTGATGTCCCGGGGCGAAATCGTCCAGCAGGGCCGAGGGGAAAATATGCAGGCAGAAGGTGTACGCGGCCTGGTTACGATCTAATCTGTAGCTTCCTAACGATAACGACCCAGCATGAACTCACCTGCCGCCACCGCCCTGTTCACCCCCAGCTGGCACGCCGAGCTGGAACTGGCCTATGCCCGTTTCGGCGCCACCACGCGCCCGGTGCTGCGTCGCCACCTGGGCCCGCTGCGGGTGCAGAAGCACCTGTATGCCGAAGGCCCCGAGGTCTGCCAGCACATCATCGTCCACCCACCCGGCGGCATCGCCGGCGGCGACCGGCTGGCCATCAGTGCCCGGGTCGAGCGCGACGCCTGGGCCCAGCTGACCAGCCCCGGTGCCGCCAAGTGGTACCGCGCCACCGGCCCTGCCAGCCAGACCCTGAGGCTGCAAGTGGCGCCGGGGGCGACCCTGGAATGGCTGCCCCAGGAAACCATTGTCTTCAGCGCCGCCCAGGCCGAACTGACCACCCTGATCGAACTGCAAGGCGATGCCCGGCTGTTCTACTGGGACGTCGTGGCCCTGGGACGCCCGGCCAGTGGCGAGCGCTTCGAGCAAGGGCACTTCCAGGCTCACCTGGATATCCAGCGCGACGGCCGACCGCTCTGGCATGAGCGCCAGCGCATCAAAGGTGGCGACGGCCTGCTGGATTCCCCCATCGGCCTGGACGGCCAGCCAGTGTTCGCCACCTTGCTGGTGACCGGTGAAATCGACAGCCAACTGCTGGAGCGCTGCCGCGCCCTGGAACACCCGGTACGTGGCGACCTGAGCCAACTGCCGGGCCTGCTGGTGGCCCGCTGCCTGGCCAGTGAAGCCCTGCAGGCCCGGGCCTGGCTGATCGACCTGTGGCGCCTGCTGCGCCCGGCGTTGCTGGGCCGCGAGGCCGTGCCGCCGAGGATCTGGAACACATGAAACACCTGCCCTTTTCAAACTGCCCAACGACGGATCGATCACGATGGACCTGACCCCACGCGAAAAAGACAAGCTGCTGATCTTCACCGCCGGCCTGGTGGCCGAACGGCGACTGGCCCGCGGCCTCAAGCTCAACTACCCGGAAGCCATGGCCTATATTTCCGCCGCGCTGCTCGAAGGTGCCCGGGACGGCCAGAGCGTGGCCGATCTGATGCACTACGGCACCACCCTGCTGAGACGCGAACAGGTGATGGAAGGCATCCCGGAGATGATCCCGGAGATCCAGGTCGAGGCCACCTTCCCCGACGGCACCAAGCTGGTCACCGTCCACCAACCCATCGCCTGAGGCCGCGCCATGACCTATCGCATCCGCGACGCATTGCACGCCGACCTGCCGGCAATCCGCGACATCTACAACGACGCGGTGGTCAATACCACGGCGATCTGGAACGACGCCCCGGTCGACCTGGGCAACCGTCAGGCCTGGTTCAGCGCGCGCCAGAGCCAGGGCTATCCGATCCTGGTGGTGGTCAACGCCGAGGAGCAGGTGCTCGGCTACGCTTCCTTCGGCGACTGGCGACCCTTCGACGGCTTTCGCCACACCGTGGAACATTCGGTCTATGTCCGTCGCGACCAGCGCGGCAACGGCCTGGGTCCACAGCTGATGGCGGTGCTGCTGGAACGCGCCCGTGGCTGTGACAAGCACGTGATGGTGGCCGCCATCGAAAGCGCCAACGCCGCCTCGATCCGTCTGCATGAACGCCTGGGTTTCATCAGCACCGGGCAGATGCCCCAGGTGGGCACCAAGTTCGGCCGCTGGCTGGACCTGACCTTCATGCAGCTGATTCTCAACCCTGGGGCACAACCGCCCGCCCCTCACCAGGAGTGACCTCTCGATGAACGCCGCCCAACTGCGCCGAGTCCATGGAGAAAGCTTTGCCCATTACCGTCAAGGATTGATCGACCTGCTGCTGGATTCGGTGCACCACGGCGCGTCCATCGGCTTCATGGCCGATCTGGACGACAGCCAGGCCCGGGACTACCTCGGCAGCGTGCAGGCAGGCGTCGAGGACGGCAGCCTGATGCTGTGGGTGGTGGTTCACGATGAGAAGGTCCTGGCCAGCGTGCAGCTGGCGCTGTGCATGAAGGCCAATGGGCGCAATCGCGCCGAGGTGCAAAAGCTCCAGGTGCTGCACAGCGCCCGGCGCCGTGGCCTGGGCCAGCAACTGATGAACGCCCTGGAGCAGGCCGCCCGCCAGCACAAGCGCGGGCTGCTGTACCTGGACACCGAGGCTGGGTCGGCGGCCGAGGACTTCTACCGTTCCCTGGGCTACACCCGGGTCGGCGAACTGCCCAACTACTGCCAGAGCCCGGACGGCACCTACACCGCCACCGCCATCTACTTCAAGACCCTGGGACAACCCCTATGATTCCTGGCCAATACCAGATCCAGCCCGGCGAGATCGAACTCAATGCCGGGCGCCGCACCTTGACCCTCAGCGTGGCCAACAGTGGCGACCGGCCGATCCAGGTCGGCTCCCACTATCACTTTTTCGAAACCAACGACGCCCTGACCTTCGACCGCGCCGCCAGCCGCGGCATGCGCCTGAACATCGCCGCCGGCACCGCGGTGCGCTTCGAACCGGGACAGACCCGGGAAGTGGAACTGGTGGATCTGGCCGGCAAGCGCCGGGTGTTCGGCTTTGCCGGACGCATCATGGGCGACCTCTGAGCCCTCGACCCTACGCACATAGGAGCCAGCTTGGTGGCGAATGCGGTCTTTCGGGCCCCTTCGCCGGCAAGCCGGCTCCTACAAGACCTGTTTCTGTAAGGAGCTGCGATGAAGATTTCCCGTGAGGCCTACGCCGACATGTTCGGCCCTACCGTGGGCGACAAGGTACGGCTGGCCGACACCGAGCTGTGGATCGAAGTGGAGCAGGACTTCACCACCTACGGTGAAGAAGTGAAGTTCGGTGGCGGCAAGGTGATTCGCGATGGCATGGGCCAGAGCCAGCTGCTGGCGTGCGATGTGGTGGACACCCTGATCACCAACGCGCTGATCATCGATCACTGGGGCATCGTCAAGGCCGACGTCGGTTTGAAGGACGGGCGCATCGCCGCCATCGGCAAGGCCGGCAACCCGGATATCCAGCCCGATGTGACCATCGCCATCGGCGCCAGCACCGAGGTCATCGCCGGTGAAGGCATGATCCTCACCGCCGGCGGCATCGATACCCATATCCACTTCATCTGCCCGCAACAGATTGAAGAAGCGCTGATGAGCGGCGTCACCACCATGATCGGCGGCGGCACCGGGCCGGCCACCGGGACCAACGCCACCACCTGCACCTCCGGGCCTTGGCACATGGCGCGCATGCTCCAGGCCGCGGACGCCTTCCCGATGAACATCGGTTTTACCGGCAAGGGCAACGCCAGCCTGCCGGAGCCCTTGATCGAGCAGGTCAAGGCGGGGGCCATCGGCCTCAAGCTGCACGAGGACTGGGGCAGCACCCCGGCCAGTATCGACAACTGCCTGAGCGTGGCCGATGAGTACGACGTGCAGGTGGCGATCCACACCGACACGCTGAACGAATCCGGCTTCGTCGAAACCACCCTCGGCGCCTTCAAGGGCCGGACCATCCACACCTACCACACCGAAGGTGCCGGCGGCGGCCATGCCCCGGACATCATCAAGGCCTGTGGCTTCGCCAATGTGCTGCCCAGCTCCACCAACCCGACCCGGCCCTTCACCCGCAACACCATCGACGAGCACCTGGACATGCTCATGGTCTGCCATCACCTGGACCCGAGCATCGCCGAGGACGTGGCTTTTGCCGAGAGCCGCATCCGCCGCGAGACCATCGCCGCCGAAGACATCCTCCATGACCTGGGGGCGTTCTCGATGATCAGCTCCGACAGCCAGGCCATGGGCCGGGTCGGCGAAGTGGTGACCCGCACCTGGCAGACCGCCGACAAGATGCACCGCCAGCGCGGTCCGCTGCCGGGCGACGGCCCGGGCAACAGCAACTTCCGGGTCAAGCGCTACATCGCCAAGTACACCATCAACCCGGCCATCACCCACGGCATCAGCCATGAGGTGGGCTCTATCGAAGTAGGCAAATGGGCCGACCTGGTGCTCTGGCGCCCGGCCTTCTTCGGGGTCAAGCCGACCCTGATCCTCAAGGGCGGGGCCATTGCCGCGAGCCTGATGGGTGACGCCAATGCCTCGATCCCGACCCCGCAACCGGTGCACTACCGGCCGATGTTCGCAAGCTTTGGCGGCAGCCGCCACGCCACCAGCCTGACCTTTATCAGCCAGGCCGCACTGGACGCCGGCGTACCGGAGCAACTGGGGCTGAAGAAGCGCATCGCCGTGGTCAAGGGCTGTCGCACCGTGCAAAAGAGCGACCTGATCCACAATGACTACCTGCCGAACATCGAGGTCGACCCGCAGACCTATCAGGTCAAGGCCGACGGTGTACTGCTGTGGTGTGAACCGGCGGATGTGTTGCCCATGGCCCAGCGTTACTTCCTGTTCTGAGGCGTGTCCGGCCACTGGGCAGGCACAATGTTGAAGCCGTGGATAAGGCGCTAAGATGCGTGTCGGTTTTCCACTCTCTGCCCAATAAGGTGCCCGGCTATGCGCCTGTCCGATTTCATCGTGCAGCACGTTGATCGAATCGTTGATGAATGGGAACAATTTGCCAGGACCCTGGCCGCGGACACTCTGACCCGCAGCGACCTGCGGGATCACGCCACCTCGATCCTGCTGGCGGCCGCCCGGGACATGCGCATCACCCAGAGCCCGGGTGAACAGCTGGCCAAGGCCAGGGGCGAAGGCCCGGAGAAATCCCCGAGCCTGGATGCGGCCGCCGCCAGCCATGGCGAACTGCGCCATCACGTGGGTTTCGATCTGGTGCAGATGACGTCCGAGTTCCGCCACCTGCGGGCCTGTGTGATCCGTCTGTGGGTCGCCAGCCTGGTAACCCCGGACCTGGAACACCTGCAGGACATGATCCGTTTCAACGAGGCCATCGACGAAGCCCTGGCCGAGTCCACCTGCGCCTATGCCGAGCAGGTCAGCCGCTCACGGGACATCTTCCTGGCGATTCTCGGCCACGACCTGCGGGCACCGTTGCAGGCGGTGAGCATGTCCACCGAGATGCTGGCGCGCAAAGTGCCGCTGGATGGCGACGCCCAGGCCTTTGTCTCACGTATCAAGACCGGCACCCGACACATGGGCGCCATGGTCAGCGATTTGCTGGAGTTCGTCCGCAGTCGCCTGGGCAACGGCCTGCCCATCGACCCCGCGCCCATGGACCTGGCCAGCGCCGCCAAGGCCGCCATGGACGAAGCCTGCGCCGGACAGCCCGATTGCACGCCGTTACTGAGCTTCGAAGGTGACAGCCATGGCATCTGGGACCGGGGACGTATCGAGCAGATGCTGCAGAACCTGATCGGCAACGCCCTGCAGCACGGCAGCAACCGCCGTACCGTGACCGTGACCATTACCGGCGGTGCGGAACAGGTGCTGTTGACCGTGCACAATTACGGCACGCCGATTCCCAAGGAAGCCCTGGGCACGCTGTTCGATCCTTTGGTGCGCAGTGCCGATGAGGAACTGGGCAGCACCAGCACCAGCCTTGGCCTGGGGTTGTTCATCGTCAAGGAAGTGGTGACCGCGCACCAAGGCAGCATCGAGGTCAGCTCCAACGAAAGCGACGGCACCACCTTCACCGTCACCCTGCCGCGGGTCTCCCGCGCCTGAGGCACGCTATAACTGCTGCTGCCCTCTGTAGCCGCTGCTGAGCGCCAGCGAAGCTGCGAACGAGGACGCAGTCCTCGCAACCTGCTTTTCCTGACACGCCGCAGCTGCCTGTTTTTACGGCCGCTGCGCGCCCGGTCGCAGCCTCGCTGGCGCTCGGCAGCGGCTACAGGCCGTCAGTCCGTCAGTCCGTCAGTCCGTCAGTCCGTCAGGCCATGGGACATCAGTCCAGCAGCAGGCGGCCCAGGCGCTGCTTGAGCATCTGGTTCTCCGCCCGCAGTTGCCGCACCTCGTCCAGCAGGTCCAACGCCAGGGCGACGCCCTCCCACTCCAGGTCCAGGTCGCGGCGCAACTTCGCCGCGCGTTTGGCCAGGGCCAGTTCGACATCATTGAAGCGCCAGTCCTTGGGCGCCGTCCCCTGAGGTTCAAGGATGCCGTGTTCGACGATTTCGATCACGTAGGCCGCCGACAGGTCGGCCACTTCACAGAACTCTTCCATGTCCAGCTGAACGATCAGGGTGCTCATGATCAGCGCCTCCTAGTGTCGAATCAGAAATTTTCCCGGGGGTCGAACGCCGCCTTCTTCGCCAGTTCCTGCCACAACGCCTTGACGTCGTCGCCGGTGTGCTTGGGCATCACCGCCTTGAGCTGGACGAACAGGTAGCCACGCTGGCCGGCCTTGTTCAGCAGACCGTGCCCCTTGGCGCGCATGCGCTGGCCGTTCTGGCTGCCGGCCGGGACCTTGAGATTGATCTTGCCGGTCAGGGTCGGGACCGCCACCTCGGTGCCCAACGCCAGCTCCCAAGGGGCCAGCGGCAGGGTGATGATCAGGTTTTCACCTTCGACATCGAACTTCGGATGGGGCGCAAAACGAATGGTCAGGTACAGGTCGCCATTGGCCCCGCCGCCCACGCCCGGCGCGCCCTGGCCCTTGAGGCGGATGCGCTCGCCGTCGGTGACCCCGGCCGGAATCTTCACGTTCAGGCTTTTGCTGGTGTTGCTGACGTGCTGCCCGTTGGCGTTGTATTGTGGCACCTGGAAGCTGATCTTCTTCGACTCGTTCGACAGGGTTTCTTCAAGAAAGATCGGCAGTTCCATTTCCACATCCTGTCCACGACGACCGCTGCTGCGGCGCTGCTCCGGGCCGCCGAATCCTGGCCCCCGGTTGCCAAAGATCGAACTGAAGAAGTCCGAGAAGTCCCCACCGTCACCGCCACCAAAGCCGCCACGGCTCTGCCAGCCCGGTGGCCCCTGGAACGGCTGGCCGTGCTGGCCGTACTTGCGCAGGTCGTCGTACTCGGCGCGCTTGTCGGCGCTTTTCAGCGCTTCATAGGCTTCCGAGGCATCCTTGAACTTGGCCTCGGCATCCTTTTCCTTACTGACGTCGGGGTGGTATTTGCGCGCCAGCTTGCGATAGGCGGCCTTGATCGCCTTGTCGTCCGCCGTCGGCTCCACGCCGAGAATCTTGTAATAGTCTTTGAAGTCCATCGAGGGAATCACCATCCGTTATCAAAGTCGCGCGGCGTGCAGCACAGCATGCTCGGTCTGGCAGCATGAGAATTGATCAATCTCAATCCTCTGACTGAACGGCGCATCAGAAGTTTATCGGCAGCCGCGGGCGGATCTTGTGATCACTGGTGGCTGCTCGGCCCATGCCTGCAAGTTTGGGGGTCAAGGATAGTCTTTCAAGGCACGACAGGGGGTGATTTAGCAGATAGTCGGCCTTTGCAACGCGCGAGGACTGGCGTACGCTTCGCGGCCGTTTTTTTCACCGGATCCAAAGACATGAACAACGCCACCCCGGCCCGTGCCTGCGGCATTGACTTCGGTACCTCCAACTCCACCGTCGGCTGGCTGCGCCCCGGCGAGGAGACGCTGATCGCCCTGGAGGACGACAAGATCACCCTGCCTTCGGTGGTGTTCTTCAATATCGAGGAGCGCCGTCCGGTGTACGGCCGCCTGGCGTTGCACGAATACCTGGAAGGCTACGAAGGCCGGCTGATGCGCTCGCTGAAGAGCCTGCTGGGCTCCAAGCTGATCAAGCACGACACCAGCGTGCTGGGTACCGCGATGCCGTTCAAGGACCTCTTGGGGCTGTTCATCGGCCAGCTGAAAAGCCGCGCCGAAGCCACCGCCGGTCGGGAATTCGAGCAAGTGGTACTGGGCCGCCCGGTGTTCTTCGTCGATGACGATGCCGCCGCCGACCAGGAAGCCGAAGACACCCTGGTGGAAGTGGCGCGCAAGATCGGCTTCAAGGAAGTGTCCTTCCAGTACGAACCCATCGCCGCGGCCTTCGACTACGAATCCACCATCGAACGCGAAGAGCTGGTACTGATCGTCGACATCGGCGGTGGTACTTCGGACTTTTCCCTGGTGCGCCTGTCCCCCGAGCGCCGTGGCGTCGACAACCGTCACGACGACATCCTCGCCACTGGCGGCGTGCACGTCGGCGGTACCGACTTCGACAAGCAACTGAGCCTGCAGGGCGTGATGCCGCTGTTCGGCTACGGCAGCCGGATGAAGAGCGGCGCCTACATGCCCACCAGCCACCACATGAACCTGGCGACCTGGCACACCATCAACTCGGTGTACTCGCAAAAGTCCCAGCTGGCCCTGGGCAGCATGCGCTACGACATCGAGGACACCGGCGGCATCGACCGTCTGTTCAAGCTGATCGAACAGCGCGCCGGGCACTGGCTGGCCATGGAAGTGGAAGAAACCAAGATCCAGCTGACCCACGCCGAGAACCGACTGGTGGCCCTGGACCGCATCGAGCGCGACCTCAGCGTCGATCTGAGCCGGGCCCTGTTCGAATCCTCCATCGACGGTTTGCTGGAGCGCATCCGCACCAGCGTCACCCAACTGCTGAGCGATGCCAATGTTGGTGTGGCCCAGGTCGACACGGTGTTCTTCACCGGCGGTTCCAGCGGTATTCCGGCGCTGCGCCAGAGCGTGGCAGCCATGCTGCCCAACGCCCGGCATGTGGAAGGCAATATCTTCGGCAGCATCGGCAGCGGTCTGGCCATCGAAGCCAAGAAGCGTTACGGCTGAAACCGCCTCGCCGGCCAGCCGGCTCCTACAGACCGTTGTAGGAGCCGGCTGGCCGGCGACCTAGATTCACACCAGTCCCGCCAGCTTCAACTCGCTCTTCAAGTACGCGTAATAGATCGGCCCCGCCACCACCCCGGGCAGGCCGAAGGCGGCCTCGAACACCAGCATCGCCAGGAGCAGTTCCCAGGACTTGGCACTGATCTGCCCGCCGACGATCCGCGCGTTGAGGAAGTATTCCAGCTTGTGGATAAAGATCAGGTAGCCCAGCGCCGCTACCGCCACCCAGATCGACAGCGACAGCCCGACGATGGTGATCAGGGTGTTGGAGATCAGGTTGCCGATCACCGGCAGCAGGCCCAGCAGGAAGGTCAGCACGATCAGGGTCTTGGTCAGCGGCAGCTTGACCCCGAACAGCGGCAGGATCAGCGCCAGGAAGATCCCGGTGAAGAAGGTGTTGAGCAGGGAGATCTTGATCTGCGCGAAGACGATGTTGCGAAACGCCTGGACCAGCAAGTGCAGGCGGTCGAACAGCGCCGCTGCCAGGGGCTTGCGCTTGGTCAGGTCGGGGATGCGCTGCAGGGCGATGATCGCCCCCAGGACCATGCCGATCAGCAGGGTCACGAACATGTGCGCCGCGTCCTTGCCCACCAGCTGCAACTCGCTCAAGTGCTTGCTGGCCCAGGCGCCTATGGCCGCCTGGAACTCCGCGGCGCTGGCCGGCAGGTAGGCGTCGAGGAACGGCGGCAACTGGCCGCGGGCCTTGTCCACCACCACCATGAACTTGCCCAGCGAAGCCCCGGGATTCTCCGCTTCATGCAAGAGGAAGCTGATGGCTCCGGCGAACAGCAGGGTCAGCAGACTGACCACCAGGGTGCCCAGCAGGGCCACCGCCAGCCAGCGCGCGCGCCGGCCCTCGATCAGCCGCTGCAATTGCGGGGTGAGCATGTTGACCAGCTCGAACACCAAGAGACCGGCCAGCAGGCTGGGCAACAGACGCATGGGCAAGGCCAGCAACAGGCCACCGAAGATGATGATCCAACTGATGAACAACAGATGACGCTGTGAAAACGCTGGCATAAAGCCTCAAGACAAACAGCGGGAAAAGACCGGCAGTCTGCCAGCCTTCACCCCGGAGGAATAGTGGCAGGCGCCCCAAGGGCATGGGCTTACATGGGTACTTGAGTCTTGTGACAGGCGAAGGTTCAGTCGCCTTTGGCCTGGGGCAGCGGGGCTGAGAGGTCGGGCAGCGGCACATCGTAGCCGCAGTAGTGCAGGCGGGTCAGGGTCAGGCGCTTGTCCGGATAGTCGCTGCCCCAGGCACTTCCCCGGTCATAACGAGCCTTGCCGCGGGCACAAACAGCCTGGAGCCGGCTTTGTACCTGAGCCAGAGCCGAAGGTGCCAGACGCTTGATCTGCAAGCTGTCAAAGAACGGCAGGATAAAGGTCCGATCCAGATCGTAACCCTTGGCGCCCAAAGCCAGACGTTGCCCGGCATGTACATAGAACGGTTGAGTAAGGCCGCTTTCCCCTTCCCAGCACCAATACCTGACCTCATCCTCCCAGAGCCCCACAGCAGGCCCCTGCCAGTGCTCATAGAAACGCAGGCACTGGTAGCTGCCCCGGGTGACCCAATCCACTTCACGGGGTTTGGCACCACTGCCGGGCAAAGCCAATGCAGCCAGCTTGCCCTGGAGAAAGGCGTCGTGGGGATACATCAGCCCATAACCCTCACCGTCGAGAAAACTGCTGACCTTCATGTACAGCGAAGACGCCGATACCTGAACATCGCCATAGGCGAAGGTCCCCTCAGTAGCGACAGACAGGCTGTCGCTGATTCTGTCGTAGTAGAAACCGCCCATGAGCGTACCGCATTCTGTGTGCCGGAACGGTTCAGGCAGGTCGAAAGAGAAACGCTGGGGCAAGGTCACTCGCTTGGCCCCTTCGCTACACAACATGCGCTGTTCGGTGCGTCGCTCCTGCGGCTTGGCGGGGAGGTTCAGGCATCCCCCGAGCAGCAATGCCAGCCCCACCACCACACTTGGACTACCCCTCATCTGCGGATAGTGTCCTTGCCATTGGCATCGATGAACGTAGGTTCAATGTACCGGGGATTCTTCTTGAACTGGTCCTGCAGCGCATTGGGCGCATCACCGCACATGCCCTTGGCAACACACAGGTAGTTCGAGTGCGGGCTATCCACTCCCATCAACGAGGTGCTGGTCGCCAGCGAACCGAAGAAACGAGCCACCGGGTCGGACGAGTGCGTGAAGTTCTGCCCCAGCAGATCCGACACGGTATCGGTGACCGGCAACATGCCGAAAAAGGTCTTCGACCCCGGACGGTTGACCTGGAAGAAGGCGCCGTTGCCGATATCGAATCCGGCGGCATCGGCGGCTTCAAAGAAGCTCTTGGAACCCACTGGGGCGCCGGACAACTGGATGCTCCCGACCTGGCCATTGAGGTTGAAATCCAGGCCGGAAATAGCCCGGTAGGTCAACAGACCGCCCTGGCTGTGGCCGGCAACGTCCAGCTTGTACTCATCCTTGATCCCGGCCTGGAAGAAATCGTGCAACTGCTGGGCGTTACCAGAGCGCACCGTCCCGCCCAGCGCCACATCCCACAGCGACTCGACCAAGTCGCCGAGAATCCCGTGCTCGGGGTTGTAGGCCTGCATGAAGGAATCGGAGCCGGTCTGCATCGCACCGTTGACCAATGCCGCCATCAGCGAGTTCTGGATGCCGTTGGTGAACACTGCACCATCACCATCGGGACGCTCGATCTCCATCAGCTTCTGCACGTTCTCGATCATCGGTTTGCCGGACACCGGGTCCACCTTGATGGTCTTGCCGTCGGACTCGTACTGGTACTTGGTCTCAACCCGGTAGAAGCGCATGTCACCCGTGATCAAGGCCGGCACCTGGGTGATCAGGCCACCATGGTTCTCGACGCCGGGCATGACGCCACCGGTGTACTTGCCAGCCTTGTCGAGCACGGTTTCCAGGAGCCCAGGAATCCAGGCCAGCGGCAGCAACGACGGGTTGTCGGCCACCACCTGGTCCGCCGCCTTACTCAGGTCACCAAACTGGGTGAAGATACCCGAGGCATTCTTGCCATAGTTCTTCATCCCCTCCTTCCACTGGTTCAGGGTCTGAATCGGGTGGTTCACCGATTCCAGGGACGACTGGGACACATACAGATCGGTACGCTTTTCCTTGTCCTTGGTGATCTCGTAGGCCCGTGACGGATCACGGTTCAGGCCCGCCGTGGAGTCGGCGCCAGTCTTGGCGTCGTTGCGCACGGTGATGGTGCCCGCGCCCACTGTGGCCCGGACCTCTTGCTCACGCTCCTTGCGGTAGTCATAGCCGCTGACACTCCAGCCCGAAGCCCCGGTCTTGCCCTTGCCTTCCTGGCTCTTGTCATTGGTGAAGGCCACCTCCTTGCCGCCGGTGGACTTGGCGCCGTCGCCGCCGCCCCAGCCAAAGGTGCCGCCCGCGTTGACGTAGTAGCTGTGCTCCTTGTCCTGGCCGGAGATATCGCGGAAGCCCAGGGTGCCGGTGTCCAGCTTGAGGTTGCCGTTGTCGGCGGCGACCAGCGCGCCATCGAGCTGGGTGTGCTTCTCGGTGCGGATGTCGACACCGTTCTTGCCGGTGATGCTGGTCTGCTCCTGGACCCAGTTGGTCGTGCCGGTGGTCTTGCCCACACCCAGGGAACCGCTGACGCTGCCACCGCCGCCCAGGCCGATGCTCACGGTGACGCTGGCATCCAGTTCCTTGCCGCTGACCTTGCCGGTATCCGGCACCGAGGACACGGTCAGGTCGCCGCCCACCCGGCCGATGACCTCTCCGCCGCGCAGGGTGGCGCCGGCAATGGTGGTGTCCTTGCCGCTGCTGAAACGCAGCTGGTCGCCGGCCACCAGGTTGGCGTTCTGTTGCCGCTGGTTGTCCCGGTCCAGTTGGCCCTTGCCCATGTCGACGCTGGCATAGACCGAGATGAAGTCCTTGCCACCCACCGCCAGGCCCACTTCGCCTCCGCCGCTGTGACGGCTGGACTCGCTGCTGGAATCGTTCTGCGCAGCGCGGATGGTCAGGTCGTTGCCGGCCCCCAGGTCGATATCGCGCCCGGCCTGGACCTGGGTTCCGATCAGGGTCAGGTTGTTGCGCGCCTCAAGGCTGACGTCGCGCCCGGCGAGGAACACCGACGGGGTGTTGGTGCCCTGGCTCATCTGCTCGCTGGCCACACCGTTGCTGCCACCGATACCGGCACGGGCGCTGCCGCCGCCGCTCTGGCCATTGATGCCGCCCTGGCTGCGGGCGCTCTTGCTCTCTTCGGAAATCGAGCCGCGGGCCACATCCACATTGATGTCGCGCCCCACCAGGGTGATGTCGCGCCCGGCGTCGAACTGACCGCCACGAATGTTGATGTCATTGCCGGCCACGGCGCTGATGTCCCGCCCGGCACCGAGGCTGGCAGGGCTGTTGCTGTGCACTTCCTGGCGCGAGCTGCTGGACTGGCTGGCCGTGCCGAAGTGGGTCGCGGTGGTCGGGCCCGAGGTGAACTGGTTGATCGCATCCACGGTGCTCAGCACGCTGGAGGCCTTGCTGGTGTTGTCCTCGCCTTTGCCGGTGCCCTTGATCGCATCCATGGTGTTGCCGTAGTTGTGGCTGACGTTGACCGTCAGGCCATTGCGATCACGGCTCTTGCTGCGTTCCTCGATCGAGGTTTGCTTGCCGGCATCGATGCTGATATCGCGCCCGGCCTGCAGGTTGATATCGCGCCCGGCATCCACCCGCGAGCCTTCCAGGGTCAGGTCACGCCCGGCCTTGATGGTTGCATCCTGCCCGGCCAGCAACTGGCTCGGCGCCACTGTCTGCTCGGCATTGCGCGACTTCTGCTTGAGGGCTTCGCTGCCCAGGAACGCGGTGACGCCGTTGCGATCGCTCTCCAGGGACAGCCCCACATGCTTCTCGGATTTCCAGTTGCTCTGGTCCGAACTGTTGCTGCCAGCCAGCACGTTGACGTCGCGGCCCGCCCCCACATTGAGGTTGCGCTCGGCCGCCGCCGTGCTGCCGATCATGTTGACGTCGCGGGCCGCCTGCAGGGTGGTGTCACGCCCGCCGCTGACCACGCTGCCAACGCTCTGGGACTGGGTGTTTTCCTGCCCCGACTTCTTCGCCGAGGCAATCGAAGTGAAGCTGCCGGAACTGGAAAGCCCCACCTTGCTCTTGTACTTCTCGCTCTGGCTGCTGGAGGTGTTGGCTGCATCCATCAGGTTGATGTCGCCGTTCTTGTCGATCAGTCCGGCGCGCACTTCGGCATCGCGCTTGGCCTCGATGGAGCTGGCCGAAAGGTTGACGTTGGTGCCGGCGATCACCACCGCGTCATTGCCGGCACTCAGCTCGCTACCCACCTGGGTGGTGCTGCTGGAGGTGCGGCTGTTGCCGCTCTTGCTCAAGCCGAAGCTGCCTTTCTTCTTCTGGCTGTAGGCGCTGTCCTGCTGCTCCTGGGCAGAGACCAGGCTCACGTCGCGGGTGGCACCCACCAGCAGGTCGTTGCCGGCCTTGAGCTGGCTACCGACTACCGTCACGTCGCGCCCGCCATTGAGGCTGATGCGGCCGTCCTTGTCCTGGCTGACGTTGACCATCAGGTCGTGCCCGGCGCTGATCTCGGAGGCCACGTTGGTGGTCGAGGAGTCGGCGCTCTGAGTGGTCTTGCTCTTGCCCCAGGAACCTTTCTTCTTCTGGTAGGAGGTCGAGGACTGCTCGTCCTGGGCCGAGGCGATGACGATGTCGCGCTTGGCGTTGAGGGACAGGTCATGGCCGGCATCAACCTTGCTCGCCACCACCGCCAGGTCGCGCCCGGCATTGAGTTGCAGGTTGCCGCCGGTGGTCACGCTGGAGCCCAGGGTCTGCACCGTGTCGTGGGTCACCAGGCCGCGACGGATCGCGCTCTGGGTGAAGGTATGGTCCTGCACCGCCAGTAAATCGATGTCACGACCAGCGCTGAGCTTGGCATCCCCGGCGCTGGCGAGCTGACCAAGGTTGCTCAGGTCACGGCCGGCGCTGAGGTCGAGCTGCTGGCGCGCGGTGATCTGGCTGCCCTGGTCAAGGATGGTGCGACTGCCCGAGCCGTAGCCGACGGCCACCGCGGTGCGGTCGTTGATGATGTCGCCCTTGATCGAGGTGACGCTGACCTGGTTGCCGCGAATCTCCCCGGCCAGGGCGTTGCGCACGCTGTCCTGGGCCATCAGGCTGACCCGCTCGTTGGCTTCGATCAGGCCACCCTGGTACAGGCTGCCGCCGGCATTCACGCTCAGGTCGTTGCTGGCCCGCAAGGTGCCAACGTTGCTCAGGTCGCCACCGGCGATCAGGGTCATGTCGCGCCCCTGCACCAGGCTGCCGCCGCGCAGGTTGCGGGTTTCTGCCTGAGCCAGGTACAGCACCGGCACCAGCACCTTCTCGCCCTGCACTTCGCGGGTTTCCATCCACACGATGTCGTGGGTCAGCGAGGCCACCTGGGCCGGGGTCAGGGACACGCCGACGCTGAGCTGCAACTGGTCCTTGGAAGCGATGGCGTTGTCCATCAGATAGCGATACTGGTCGTAATCACTGGTCAGCCCTGCCGCGAGGAAGCGCTGCCCGGTCTGGGCCAGCACCGCATCGCGGATCAAGCGGGTTTCATACAGGCCGTCGCCCAGGCGGCGCCAGGTCTGGTCGGTGTTGTAGTTGAGGTGGCCGAGCATATAGTCCGAACTCATGAAGCGCGACAGGTCGGTGAAGGTCGGGTTGGTCTCGATCAGGTAGCGGCCCTGGGGATTCTGGCTCTTGACGAACAGGCCGTACTCGCCCTGGGGTACGCGGAAACTCGACAGAGAGGTCGGGTCCACGGCAGCGAACGGTACGCCGGAGAAGTCCACCGGCACGAAGCTGACTTGGGTGGTGCCGTCGGCGGCGACCTTTTCGATGCGCTGCACATCCTTGGCCACCTGATTGGCAGCGGCGGAGCTTTGCGCGTTGACTGTAATCACCTGGCCGCCCACCTGGGCCAGGTTGTTCTGTAGCGTCTGCCCGGTGAGCTGGGCGCGGCTCTGTTCGGTCTGCACGCCGTTCTCGATAGTGCCGCTGACCTGCAGGTGCAGGCGCTGGCCGGCCTGCAGGGTGGAAGCGTAGGCAGTCTGGGTGCCCGGAGTAATCACCGTGTGGCTGGCGGGTTCGTAGATCGGGTACTGGGTCACCTCTGTCGGCAACGGGTCCTGCTGGCCCGGCGCGCGATTGGCGTTGGCAGCGTTCCAGGCGATGGTCGCCCGCTCCGCGGCGCGGAACGCGCCCTGGGAAACCCCATGCAGGAAATAGCTGATGCTGTCGACCCGCTTGTCCAGGGTCAGGCCGCGGTTGTAGAGATTGTTGGCCGTAATGGAAACATCGCGGTTGGCGGCGATCAGGCTCTGGTCGTTCTCCACTGTGTCGGCATTGATGGTCAGGTCACGGTTGGACACCAGGCGGGCACCGGCGGAGTGCTCGCCCATGGTGCCTTCATAGGTGGTGTTAACGATGTAAGTGGCGGTGTGGTGATCGCCGGAACAGTCGGTGCAATTGATCACGATGTTGCGCTGGGTGATGGTTTCGCCGACCTGGTACTTGTCCATGGCGTTTTGCAGCAACGCCACGTTGAGGTTCATGTCGCCCTCGCTTTCGATGGTCCCGGAGCGGTTGCTCAGCAGGGCCGCGCGGCCACCGTCGAGGGCGGCAAAACTGAGGTTGCCGGCGCTGTAGAGATCGCCATAGCTGTTGCTCAGAGTATTGCCCCGCAGGAGCATGTCGCCGCCGCTGTAGATCAGGGTGTCGGCCGAGGTGGTGATGCCGTTGACGGAGCGCAGTTGCATCTGCCCCAGGGCCCCGAGGGTGCCGCGGTTGTTGATCTGCGCCGCGGACACATAGAGATTCTGGCTGGCGATCAAGCGCCCCAGGTTGTCCAGGGTGCCGCGCAGGTTCAGTTCGCTGTCGCCGCCACTGGCGATGCGACCGCCGTACTGGTTGAGGTCGCCGGCCCCCACCGTGAGCTTGCCCCGGGACGACAGCAGGCCGCTGTTGTTCAGGTTGCCCCCCAGGTCCAGGGTCAGGTAACCGTCACTGGCCAGCTCCCCGGCGTTGTTCAGGGTCGCCGCGCCCACTCGCAGGCCGCTGGCGCTGGCGATGCGGTCGCCGGCACTCAGGTTGAGGTCGCCCCCGGTGCTCAGGTCCAGCGTACCGTTGAGTTGCATCAGACCGCTGCGATCCACCGCAGCCACATCCCAGTCGCCATGGCCCAGGCCGGTGATCCGTCCCTGGAAGCCGGACAGCGCCCCCAGGCCCAGTTTGAACAAGCCGCCGCCGGCGTGCTCGATGCTGCCGCCGATGTTGTTCAGCTGTCCGGCATTCAGGGCAAAGGCGCTGGAGCCCAGGGCCAGGGTGCCGCCCTGGTTATTCAGCACGCCGCCCAGGGTGATACGGCTTTGCTCGCCAGCCAGCGCCCGTACCCGGCCCCCGGCGCTATTGTCCAGGTTGCCGCCCACCAGCAGCAGTGAGCTGCCCGACTCCACCAGCCCGCCCTGGTTGTAGAGGTTGGCCGCCACGTTCAAGTCCAACTGCCGGGCGCTGACTTCGCCGCCAAAGCGGTTGTCCAGGGTCTGCCCGGTGCTGCTGAGCAGGCCATTGGCGTAGAGTTTGCCCGCCTGGTTGGTGAGGCGATCGACCACCAGCTTGAGCGCTCCGGCCTGGCTGCTGATCAGTCCGGCCTTGCCGTTCAGGGCACTGTTATCCACAGCCCCGGCAGTGACTCCCAGGGTCGCGCCCTGCAGGGTGCCTCCACGGTTGTCCAGAGTGCCTTGGCCCAGCGCCACTTCGCCGTGGCCGTCCTTGGCCAGGATCATCCCTTGGGCGTTGTTCAGGCCGCCGGCCACCAGGTTCAAACCGTCGCTGCCGGCCAGCAGTTGTCCCTGGCGGTTATCCAGGGCTGCGCCCTCGACCTCAAGGCGCTTGCCCTTGAGGGTGCCGCCCTGGTTGTCCAATTGCCCGCCCTGGGTCACCCGCAGCGCCTGTTCACCGGCGTCGATGACCCCGGCGTTGTTGTTCAGTGCGCCGTGGTTGAGTTTCAGATCCAGCGCCCCCTGGCTGGCCACCACCGCGCCCTTGGCGCTGTTGTCGAGGCCGGAGGTATCGAGCCCGACACTGCGGCCCAGCAGCACACCGCCACTGTTGTTCAGTTGACCGCCGTTGATCTGCAGGTGCCCGTCGCTTTGCAGGCGCCCCTGGCTGTTGAGCAGTTGCCCCGGTGCCGCGCCGTCAGCCGTCAAGGTCAACTGCAGGCCATCGCTGCCGGCCGCCAGCAGGCCCGACGCCTGGTTGTCCAGACGCTGGGTGCTGACGGTCAACTGATCACCGGCCAATTGCCCACCACGGTTATCCAGCAGGCCGGTGTTGGTCAGCAGCAAGTGATTGCCCACCACCACACCGCCCTGGTTGTTCAGGCTGCCCGAGACGATCTGCACGTCACCGGTCTTGGCCTGCAGGTGGCCCAGGGCATTGTTCAGGTGCTGCTTGACCGTCAGCGTGAACTTGCCGGTCTCGGCGCTCAACACCCCGGCCTGGTTCTGGCTGAGGCTGTCGAGGTTGGCGCTCAGCACGTTGCCGATGACCTGGCCCTGGTTGTTCGCCAGGTCCCGGGCGTCCAGCAGCAGGTTGTCCTTGCCCTGCAGCAGGCCGCCCTGGTTGTCGATGTCCGCGGTGTGCAGCTCCAGCGCGTCGGCGGTGAGGGTGCCGCCCTGGTTGCCGAGCTTGCCGCCGCTGTTGAGGGTCAGTTGCGGGGCGATCAGGGTACCGCCGCGGTTGTCCACACTGCCGGCCTTGAGGTTCAGCAGCGAAGTGGCCTGCAACTTGCCATCGGCATTGACCAGGTCCTGATCGAGGTTCACTTGCAGTGCGCCCTTCTCGGCGCTGACCAGGCCCTTCTGGCTGTTGTCCAGGCGCTTGCCGGTCACCTTGATCTGGTCGGCCAGCAGCTTGCCGCCCTGATTGAGCAACTCCCCACCCTGGGTTTCCAGCAGGGTCTGGGCCTGGAGCCGGCCGCCATTGTTGTTCAACTGCTCGCTGGTCTTGAACGTGGCGCTGCCCTGGCTGGCCCCGATCAGGCCCTGCTGGTTGTCCAGCCGCTGGGCGCTGATCGCAACCTGGTCGGCGACCATCGAACCCTTCTGGTTACTGACCTCACGGGCGTTGAGGGTCAGGTCGGCACCCGCCACTTCCAGGCGTCCGCCGTTGTTGTTCAGGCTGTCGAGGGTCAGGGTTGCCGCCTGCCGGTCGCCAAAGCGGATCAGGCCTTCCAGGTTGGCAATGGCCGGGGTGGTGAGCACCAGCTCATTGTGCGCCAGCACTCGGGCCTGCCCGCCCTGGTTGACCAGGCGTGCGGCCTTGACCTCGACCTTGGGCCCCTGGATCACACCGTTCTGGTTGCTCAGGGTCTGCCGCGCGGTCAGTTGCAGAGAGCGGCTGGCCAGCACATCGCCGCGGTTTTCCAGGTTGTCGGCGTTCAGCTTGACCACGCCTTGATCGTTGCGGCTGTTGTCGCTGTTGACCCCGGCCTCGATGATGCCGTGGTTGACCAGTTGCCCGGCGTCCACCACCCGCACCTGATCCCGGGCCGCCAGACTGGTGCCCACCTCGATCTGCTCCTTGGCCTGCAGGGTCGCTTCGGTCCCGGCATAGGCCTTGCCCTTGAGGTCGATGCTCTGGGCCTTGATCGCGATCGCCTGGTTGGCGCCCATGCCGGCCACCGTGACCTTGCCGTTGGCGTCGATCTGGATGTCACCGGTGCTGGCCGCCATCTCCCCCGACATGTTCACACCCACGCCCTTCTCCGTGCCCACCAGACGGATGGCCCCGGCGTACATGCCTCCCAGGGCCGCACTGTCGATGGCCAGTTCCGGCTTGGCACTGGCATCGGCGTCCCGGGCGGTGACGCTCAGGTCATCGGCCTTGACGTCGTTGCGCCCGGTGATGACGTTGAGGTTCTTGGCATACAGGTTGGCGTTGAGCTTGGTGCTGCGGGTGATCAGGTCGAACTGATCGATATTGCTGGCGTTGAGGCCGGCACCTTCAATGCTGATATCGCCGCCATCGACCTGGAAGCGATCGAGCTTCTGACCCTCGATAATCGGCTTGCCGGTGGTCAGGGTGGCGCGCGGGGTGTTGATGAAGCCGCAACCGTTGCAGGTAATGCCATGGGGGTTGGCGACGATCACCCGGGCAGCCTGTCCGGCCACCTCGGTGTACCCCGCCAGCTTGCTGCGGTTGCTGCCGGTGACTTCGTTGAGGATGACCTGCGCCGCCTGCCCCTTGAGGTTGGGGTTGCCGATGATGTAGCCGCCCAGCTGGGTGCTCTGGGTCGAGCCGGTGGCGTTGTTGAGGATCAGGCCGTTACTGCCGACGTTGTATTCGCTGAACTTGTTGTGGGACAAGCCGCTGCCATTGGCCGCATTGATGTTGACGATGGGGACGCCGTTGCCCGCCGCGCCGATGGTGGCATTGCCCCCGGCGGCCGGGTCCAGGACCAGGCCGGCGGCGACGCTGACGATCGGATTGAGAAACAGGATCCCCGACAACGACAGGGCAATGCATTGGGCAAAGGGCTTGCGTACGTCCATATACGAATCATCCATCCACTAGCGTTTGGGTCGGGTCAGAAGAACAGGTCTACTCGCACGTACACCGGATGCTCTCGTCTCTCGATAATGTCCGGTCGCTCCAGGGAGCGCGCGAAGCTGACTGACGCGGCCAGGTACTGGCCACGGGCGTTGAGTTCGATGGCGTTGCCACTCATGCGGCCCTTGGCGTCATGGTTGTAGCGATCGCCCTTGATCACCCCGACGTCATAAGCAAAGGCCAGGCCGTATTCCTGGACAAAGGGTTGCAGCGCCTGCCAGGTCACGGCACGGCGCCAGCGCAGTTGGTTGCGCCAGTAGCCGCCGCTGTTGCCGGAGAGGGTCTGGTCCTGGAAGCCGCGCACCGAATTGAGCCCGCCGAGGCTGATGCGCTGAGGGCTGAAGAGCACGTCCTCGCTACGCTGGCCGGTGGCCAGGCTGTCGAAACTGAAGTTCTCGTTCCACAGGCGAAAGGGCTGCAGGTAGCTCAGGGTCAGGCTGTACTTGTTGTAGCGCGAAACCGGCTCGCTACCGTGAGGGTTGCCGCTGCCCTGGGCGTCCAGCGCGCCGATGCCCTGCTGCCAGCCGATGTCGGCGTTGACCAGGGCATTGCCGATGCGCCGCCCGTGGTTGAAGCCCAACTGGCTTTCGGTGATGCGATTGCTGGAGACGTCGATCAGGTTGTCGTCGATGTAGTTGCGCGTGCGCAGCTGGCTCAGCCCCAGGCTCATCCCGGTCTTGCTCAGGTTGTCGCGGTGCAACACACGCTCGGCGCGCAACTGCTGGTTCTTGCTTTCGCCGTCCATGGTGAAGTCGAAGCCGGTGCTGTCATTGCGAGTGCGGTAGTAGCTCTGGCTGTAGGCGTAGCTGAAAGTCCACCAGCCCCAGGGCAGGCTGTAGAACAGACTCTGGTTGTCGGAATGGCGCCAGCGATCGCTGACTGCGTCCTGGTTGGCCCGCAGGCTCAATTGATCCGCCAGCCCCAGGGGGCTGTCCCAGTCCAGGCCGAGGCCCATTTGCTGCTCACCGGTGCTTTTGTCGCCACTGTTGTTGCGGGTGGCCGAGACGCGCCAGGGTTTCAGGCGCTGGCCCTTGAGCCCGACATGGCTGTCCCCCAGTTTCTCCCCCGGTGACAGTTCCAGCTCGACCTGGCGCGAAGGCAGGCGGCTGAGCTGGTCCACCAACTGCTCCAGTTCCCGCAGGTTCAGCACCTGGCCGGTGGTGCCGGGAAAGGCCATGGCCAGCTCCCGGGAACTGGCCAGGGCCGAGCTGTCCAGGCTTTCCAGGCGACCTTCGACGATGACGATGATCAATTGCCCCGACGCCAGCTCCTGGGCAGGCAGGTAGGCGCGGGTGGTGACATAGCCCTGTTGCAGGTAGTGGTGGGTAATGGCCTTGAGCATGGTGTTGATCTGCGCCACCGACAGGCACTGGTCGCGATAGGGCGCCACCAGGCGCTCCTGATCCGCTGCCGAGAGGTGTTCGGCGCCTTTGAGGACCACGGTCTTGATGGTGAAACAGCGCTGCTCGCCAGGTTGCGGAGCAGGCTCGGGGGGCAGGGTCTTGCCGGGCAGTTGCTGCAGTTCGTCGAGGCGCTTTTGCTGCTCTTGCAGCAACTGCTGCTGGCGATCACGGATCAGATCGCGGTCACCCGGCGTCTGCAGCGGGGCGGCGGTGAGGGCAAACGAGCCGAACAAAGCACAAAACGCTACGACAGGCCTGAAACAGCCAAAACGCGACATGCCTTCCATTCCCTTGAGTCGCAGACGCCGGTACTAGAGCGGCCGCGCGGTGCATCCCGGCACCTGTTTTCGAAGGGAATAAAGTCTAAATGTAAAATTTATTACATAAAAAAAAAGCGACGAGCGGTATCTTTCTGATTTATCTCATTGAAATAAAGGATTTTTTATGATTCTGAAATCGTAAACCTCGATGCGAACCAAGGCCCTGTGCCAGCCCGGTGACCTTGGTCCCATCGATTCAGGCTCACTTTTTCTTCAGGCAATCACTCATGAACGCCTTGCGCGCATCGCCCTTGAGGGCCTGGGCGGTGGCGGTGGCGTTGCACGATTTCATTCTTTCCTGGGGCGTGGAAGGTGTCGCCGCAGCCGCCGGAGCCGCCTTGAGGCAGGTGCTCATGAAGGCCTTGCGCTCGTCGCCCTTGAGGGCCTTGGCGGTGGCCTCGGCATTACAGGTGGTCATCTTGTTTTGCTGGGCAGTGGCGGCAAAACCTTGGGAGCAAAGCAGCAGGCCCACCATCAACAAAGGGATACGCAACATCTTCATGGAGTTTTCTCCTGGTCACCGCACCGATGGGCACGGCCTCCTGCGCAGTGTAGACAAAGCCTGTTACACCTTCACCTGTTCTGCAGGCTGGCCCGGCGGTACTGCTCGGGGGTGCAGCCGGCCTGGCGCTGGAACATCGCGATAAACGCCGAGGCGCTGCTGTAGCCCATGTCGAAGGCGATTTCCTGGACGCTGCGGGTGCTTTCCAGGGCCTCGATGGCGGCGAGGAAGCGCTGGCGCTGGCGCCATTCGCCGAAACTCATGCCCAGCTCGCGGACGAACTGCCGGGCCAGGGTCCGTTCACTGACATGGGCCTGCTGCGCCCAGTGGGCCAGGGGCTGGTGGTTGCCCGGTTCGGCCTGCAGGGCCTGGAGTACCCGCAGCAGCTCGGGGTTGCGGGCATAGGGCAGGTAACAGTCTTGCACCGGGGCCTGGCGCAACTGGTCCAGCGCCACCTGGGCCAGACGCTGGTCGGCCTCGCCCTCGGGGATCTGCACATCCCGGGCGGCGAAGTCCTTGAGTATCGCCTTGAGAATCTCGCTGATGGCCAGGGTGCTGCCCTGCTTCGGCAAGTCCGTGCACAGTTCCGGCGCCAGCAGCACCGCTCGGTAGTTGATCGGTTGCGGAGTGTAGAAACTGTGGGGCGTCTGCGGCGGCACCCAGACCGCGTACTGTGGCGGCGACATGAAGCGCCGGCCGGCGATGTCCATGCGCATCACACCATGGGCCGAATACTCCAGGCAGCCCCAGGGGTGCCGGTGCTCCAGGGCGTGGCTGTCGGCGGCGAAGTCGGCATAGCGGAAGAACACCGGCGCGGGCAGGCCGTGGAAATCCAGGAGATCGATGTGTTTTTTGCTCATGCTGTCCGGATGTCGGGGCAGGTTGTCCGGTTCGAAGTATAGGCATTGAT
This sequence comes from Pseudomonas protegens, assembly GCF_003363755.1. Lineage (GTDB taxonomy): Bacteria > Pseudomonadota > Gammaproteobacteria > Pseudomonadales > Pseudomonadaceae > Aquipseudomonas > Aquipseudomonas danubii. The sequence continues at coordinate 4,238,857 of NZ_CP031396.1, read as the reverse complement.
CCGGACAGGAGGATAATCAGCCCTCATCAACTGTCTGGCTGTTTCCATGCAATACGCTTATCCACTGCTGGCCATCTTTATCTGGGCCGGCAATACCGTGGTCAACAAACTCGCAGTGGGTGCGATCTTCCCGGCAGAGATCGGCTTCTACCGCTGGCTGCTGGCGGGCCTGCTATTCACTCCGTTCATGCTCAAGCCGGTGCTGCGGCACTGGCCGGTGATCCGCCCCAACCTGGGCCGGATCTTCATCCTCGGGGTGTTGGGCATGGCCGTGTATCAGAGCCTGGCCTACTTCGCCGCGACCCTGACCTCGGCCACCAACATGGGCATCATTCTTTCCCTGATGCCGCTGATGTCCCTGGCCATGGCCATTGCCGCCCTGGGCCAGCGCCTGACCGCCGGGGCTCTGGTGGGGGCGGTACTGTCCTTTGCCGGGGTGCTGGTGGTGGTGTCTTCCGGCAGCCTTGCCGCGCTGCTGCAACACGGGGTCAACCTAGGTGACGCGATGATGCTGATCGCCACCCTGGCCTATGCGATCTACAGCACCTTGCTGAAGAAGTGGCAACTGCGCCTGCCGCCGCTGGTGCTGCTGTACCTGCAGGTGCTGGTGGCGGTGCTGGTGCTGCTGCCGTTGTTCCTGGCCTCACCCAAGGTCGGCCCGACCCTGCAGAACATTCCGCTGGTGCTCTATGCCTGCCTGCTGGCTTCGATGCTCGCGCCCCTGGCCTGGATGCAGGCAGTGGTGCGCCTGGGACCAAGCCGGACCACGCTGTTTTTCAATCTGCTGCCGTTGATCACGGCGCTGATTGCCGCGGTGGTGCTGCATGAGCAACTGGCCTGGTTCCATTTGGTGGGGGGCTTGTTGACCTTGGGCGGGGTGGTTCTTTCCGAACGCTGGACCAGGGTGCTGGGGCCGGTCGCCGGCAAGCCGGCGGCTACAGGGCCACAGTGAGGGTCAGAGGTTGGCGGCCTTGAGGCGCCGGGCATGTTCGACGAACAGGCGGATCGGTTCGGCGCCCTTGCCCACCAGCCCCAGGGATTGGTTGACGATATCGAAGTGGTCCAGGGGGTAGTCGTCGCCGATGACCTGCCCCAAATGCGAGCTGTAGCGCCCGACCATGCCGTCGCACTGGCCGGCCTCGCGGACGAAGGTGCGGGCGAACAGGCGGCAACTGCGGTTGGTGCCGTCGAACAGGTTGCGTCCGCGATTGGTCTTGCCCGGCTGCAAAATGCCGGACCAGGAGTAGTAGCGCACGCCGCCGACCTCTTCCGCGCCCTGGCCGCCCCAGGTGGACGGCAACCCTTGAGGGTATTGGCGGTTGAACAGGGCCACGCCCTCGGTGGTCAGCGACTGATGCGAAGCGTGGATATCCACCGGCAGTTTCGGCCCGCGATAGCCGGTTTCCAGCAGCGTCATCAAGGCCGCGACGCCCCGCAACAGCCAGCTCAGGACACGCCCCTTGAGGCTGTGGGCCGGGGAATGCCGAGCCAGGTAATCCGCCAGTTCGGAACCGTGGTTGGGGCCTGCTACCGAAGTCACCGAGGCGACCCAGTCAGGGCGTTTGGCCGCCGCGTAACGGGCGGTAAGCGCGCCCTGGCTGTGGCCGATCAGGTTGACTCGGGGCGCACCAGTCTCGGCCATGATCCGCTGGACCTGGGCCAGCAGTTGTTCACCGCGCACCTCGCTGGAGTTGAGCGGCGACACCTGTATCGCAAACACCTGGGCCCCACCCTGGCGCAAGGCCGGGATGATGCCGTACCAGTAGGGATACAGCAGCAGGCGGACAAAACCGAGCATGCCGGGCACCAGTACCAGGGGGTAACGCGTGGCAAGCTCTTGGGACATGCGGGGACATCCTTGTGCGAAGGCAGGGGGGCTGGCTGAAAGCTAGACCATAACCAAGGCCGTCGTCAGCCCCCGTGACGCTTTGGCGACAAACCAATGACAACCCGGCCCCGAGTTGCTATTTCAGCCCCACCACCCCGACCACGATCAGCCCCACCGACACCAGCTTGACCGGCGTCAGGCTTTCCCCCAGCAGCATGAAGCCCAGCAGCACCGTGCCCAGGGAACCGATGGCGGTCCAGATCGGGTAGGCCACGCTCACCGGCAACTCGCGCATGGCCAGGCTCAGGAAGTAGATCCCGCCCAGCGCCGCGACCACTGTCAGCAGCGACGGCCAGGGCCGGGTAAAGCCCTGGGCATACTTCATGCCCATGGCGAACGTGACCTCGAAGGCCGCTGCCAGCAGCAGGAACATCCAGGCCATGACGCCGCCTCCTCAGAAGGTCTGCGCCAGGGCCAAAAGGCGCTGCCGGGCTTCGCCACAGGACTGCGCGAAACGCTCGGGCGCCGACTCCTCGCCTTCCGCCGCAACCACCGTCACATCCTCGATCCCAATGAATCCCAGGGCCGTGCGCAACCATGGATCGGCGTGATTCATCGCTTCATGCTCCCCCCCGGGCCCAAATCCACCGCCGCCGCGGCTGGTGACGATCAACACCTTCTTGCCCTGCACCAAGGGCTGGTACTGGGCCACGCCGTTGTCCAGCTGGGTGTTGAAGGTCAGCCCCAGGCGCACGATGTGATCGACCCAGGCCTTGATCCCGCTGGGCACGCTGAAGTTGTGCATCGGCGCCGAGATCACCAGGCGCTGATGGCCGAGCAACTCACCGACCAGCTCGTCACTCAAGGCCAGGTCAGCCTGCATCAACAGCGGCCGCGCTTCGGGCTGTGGATAAAACGCCGCGGCGATAAAGGCTTCGCTGACATGGGGCAAGGAACCCCGCCCGACTTCGCGCCGGGTCAGGATGGCCCCGGGATTGGCCTGTTGCCAGGCTTGTAGAAAGTCATCGGTCAGACGCCGACTGTGGGAGCGCTCGCCTCGGGGGCTGCCGTGAATCGCAAGAATTGTGCTCATCTGCTTTCTCGTGTACGGATTGACTGTAACGGCCTTGAAGCCGGCCCTGTTCCGCGTTAAAGCTAGAGCTACCGCGACTCACCCACAAATGAGTAAACATTCACTTGGATGAACTCAACTCATCCATGGAGCCCGTCATGTTCGCCCACCTGCCCCTGACCGCCCTGCGTACCTTCGAGTCCGCCGCGCGCCTGCTGAGCTTCAAGGCCGCTGCCGAGGACCTGTCGGTGACACCCACCGCGGTGTCCCACCAGATCCGCAGCCTGGAACACTGGCTGGGGGTGCCACTGTTCGAACGCCTGCCCCGCCAGGTACGCCTGACGGAGGCTGGCCGCCGCCTGTTCCACAGCCTGCATGGCGCCCTGCTGGATGTGGCCCAGAGCGTCGACACCCTGCGCCCCAGTCCCTGCGCCGCGCAGTTGACCGTTTCCACCACTGCGGCCTTCGCCGCCCTGTGGCTGGTGCCGCGCCTGGGGCGCTTTTACGCCCGGCACCCTGGCATCAACCTGCGCCTGGATACTCAGTGCGAGGTGGTGGACCTGCACCAGGACGCCAGCATCGACGTCGCGATCCGCTACAGCCAGGACGGCTACCTGAATCTCCATGGCCTGTGCCTGTTCGACGAGCGCTTTGCGGTCTATGGCGCGCCGCAGCAGGTGGCCCTGGCCCGGCAGCAGCCACCGTCCCTGATCAGCGTGCATTGGCGCAATTCCAGGTTGTATGCCGATGGCTGGCAGGCCTGGTGTGCCCAGGCCGGGGAAAACTGGCTCGACGCTCGGTTGCCGATCCGTTCCTACGACGAGGAGCAGTACGCCCTGCAAGCTGCCATTGCCGGCCAGGGCCTGGTACTGGCGAGCAACATCCTGGTGTCCCAGAGCGTGGCCAACGGCCTGCTGCAAGCCTATCGGCCGGAGGTCCAGGTGGACGGCGCGGGCTATAGCGCCCTGTGCGTGCCGGGGCGAGAGCGGCACCCTCCGGTGCGGGCCTTCCTCCAGTGGCTGCAACAGGAAGCGCTGCTGGCCGGACATCCGCCCCTGGCCCGCAGTTGACCCCGGCGCAGACCACCGGGCACATCCGATAAAACTTTTTGCCGCGCCCGGGACTCACAACTCAGGTAGTGATCAGGCCGAGAGAGCCTGGCGCAAAACGGATTAGCCCCAGGAGATCGAAATGAGCGACAAGCATTTATCCGATGTGAACACCCTGCGCGAACGGGCCCGTCAACACGTGGAGAACGGAGCCGTGACCGAGGGCTACAACGCCGACCGCGAGCAGGTGCTGCGGCTGCTCAACGAATCGCTGGCCACCGAACTGGTGTGTGTCTTGCGCTACAAGCGCCACTACTTCATGGCCAACGGCCTCAAGGCCAGCGTGGCGGCCGACGAGTTCCTCGAACACGCGACCCAGGAAGCCGAGCACGCCGACAAACTGGCGGAACGCATCGTCCAGCTCGGCGGCGAACCGGAGTTCAACCCGGACCTGTTGTCCAAGCACTCCCACGCCCAGTACGTGGCCGGCAACACCCTGAAGGAAATGGTCTACGAGGACCTGGTGGCCGAACGCATCGCCATCGACAGCTACCGCGAGATCATCCAGTACATCGGCGACAAGGACCCCACCACCCGCCGCCTGTTCGAAGAGATCCTGGCCCAGGAAGAGGAACACGCCGACGACATGGCAGACATCCTCAACGACCTGTAATCCCCTCCTCCAAGCCCGCCCCTGCCTACCGTAGGAGCGGGCTTTTCCGCGAAGCTCCAGTCCTTGCTACTGGCTCGGCTTGACCGTCACCGGCGCCTTGCCCGAGCGCATCTGCTGCAGCAGCGGCGCGCACTGATTGGGCTCGTCACCGCTGGGCGCCACCAGCGCCAGCAAGCCTGCCGCCGGCCCGGCGATCAACCCCAGCGCCACCATCCCGGCACCGCGCAGCACCAGCGGCACCGCCTTGACCCCGGCACTGGGCTTGATGAACTTGCCCTGCACATAAAGCGGTGAACGCAGGGAGAACAGGCGCAGCCCCTTGGACTCCGGCGTGATGGTCAAGTCCAGTTGCTCAGAGGCCATATTGGCGGTGCCATCGATGTAGATGATGGCGTTCTCGGTATCGAAGACGAACAGCCGAGACGTAGCCAGACCGCTCTTGATGCCAAAGTCGGCGGCGGCGCAATTGATCTTCACTTCCTTGTCGCCAAACATCTTGCCGACCACATAGTTGCCGACGTTGAGCCCGGCGATTTCCATGAGGCTGCGGCTGATGGCGCCATCGTTGATCAACATCTTCAGGTCGCCGTTGGCGCTGCCCAGCAAGGCTGCCACCGAGTTGCCGCGTCCGGTGATATCGGCATCGCCATTGAGCTCGCCGAAGCTGGTCTTCATCGGCTCGAAGGTCGGAAACAACTGCTTGAGCTTGAAGTTGCGCGCCGTCAGCCTGGCCCGGCCTTCCAGCGGCGTGGTGTGACCATTGAGGCGCACCTGGGCGTCCAGCTTGCCCCCGGCCACGCCGAAGCGCAGGGGCTCCAGGCTGAGCTGGCCGTCGTTGAGCACCAGGTGCGTGTAGAGATCGGTGAACGGCAACTCGGCGCTGTGGACAATGCGCTTGCCGGTGAACTCCACATCGGCGTCCATGTCACCCCAGCGCTCGGTACGGAACTCCTCCACCGGCAGCACCTTGTCCGCCGGCTGCTTGCTCTCGCCGCCCCGGGCCTTCTGCTTGGCGTTGGAGTCGGCACCAATCAGCGGCGCCAGGTCGCTCATCAGCAACTGGTTGGAGACCAATGCACCGCTGAGCTTGGGTCGCGGCTGACTGGCGACGTAGGTCAGGTTGCCGTGGATATCGCTGTCGCCGATCTTGCCGTTGAAATCCTGGTAGCTGAAGGTCGCACCCGCCGGGTCGCGGAGCTTGGCGGTCAGATGGCCGTCGGTGGCATAGGGCGGCGAGTCCGGCAGGGTCACCCCGGTCAGCGGATAGAGATTGCCCAGGCTGGTGCCGGCCAATTTCAGGCGCAGGTCCAGGGCGCCCAGATTCAGCGGGTCGGTGAGGCTGCCCCGCAGCTCCACCTTGGTGTCGCCGATCTGCACCTGGGCCTGCAGTGGAAACGGCTTGCGCCCGTCCTGCAGGGCCAGCAAGCCGCCGATCTTGCCGGTGCCGGCGAGCTTCTGCCCGTGGTACTGGCCCTTGACCTTGAGGGCGAAGGCATAGGCTTGGGCCGCGGCGCCTTTTTCACTGATTTTCTTCGCTTCGCTCTCACCGACTATGTCGCTGAAGGGAATGGGTTTGCCGAGCAGCTCTACCTGCAGGTCAAGTTGGGTTTTCAGGCTCTGGTCGTCCAGGGTCACATGGCCCTTGTCGAAACCGATGGCGCCGATGTCCACCGTCCAGTTGGAAGGCTCGGCCTCGGGGTCCTTCGGGTCGAACTTGAAGGTCCAGTTGGCGCGACCGTCCGCCAGCCGCTGCAGCGCAGCATCGGGCTCGGTCAGATCGATACGCGGGATGCTGACCCGCTGGGCCAACAGGGCCAGGGGCGAGATGCGCAACTCGACCCGTTTGAGGCTGACCATCTGCGGTGCCTTGGACCACTCCGGGTTGCCCAGGGTCAGGTCCTGGGCCACTACGTGAGGCCAGGGCACCCAGGCCCGCCAGCCACCCTCGTCGGGCTCGCGCTGCCAGGCCACGGACAAGTCGCCATTGATCGCGAAGGGCCGATGCAACTCCTCGGACACCTTGGCGTTGAGGGTCGGCTTGATGCGGTTCCAGTCGAAGAACGCGATCACCAGCACCAGCACGGCCAGTAGCAGGATCAGGCTGGCGACGGACCAGGCGAGGATTTTACGAGTGCGCGTCATTGCACGAGGCTCCTGAAGACAACTGAGCGCCAAACTGCGACGCATCGATGAAATGCCGATGGAAAATCACCGGCCATGAAAACTACGACTGACAAAGCCCACGCAGGTTTAATCCGGCGGCTCGATGCGGCGAAAAAACCTGAATTGCTGATCGCTTGGACAGCTTTGTGTTACCTCGAACCGCCTCTTCCTGAAGCGGGAGTGGGTCGAAAATACCCACCCTGGTGCAAAAGCCATCGGCGCTAAAGCCCGAGCTAGAGCCTTCGAGGCAAACAATCAATTCCGTTGATTATTACCATTGTGTTTATGAACTTTTATATCGATTTTGCGGCGGTAACATTAGCTCCGTACCCACTTTATCGCCCTACCAAGGAGCAACCCATCATGAAACGCCACCTCTTACTGAGCCTGACCTTATCCGTTCTGGCTGCCAACGCCTTCGCCCTGCCAGCCGCTGAACAAGCCACTCCACAGGTCAAGGCCAGCCACAGCGTGTTCACCCAGACCCTGGCCGAAGGCGGTTCGGACCGTCTGATCGAACGCAACAAAGTCGCTGCCGACGGTTACGAACGCACTCCACAAGGCCAGAGCGTTGCCGAAGACGGCTATGATCGCACCCCACAAGGCCAGAGCGTTGCTGAAGATGGCTACGACCGTACCCCACAAGGCCAGAACGTAGCTGAAGGCGGCCGTGATCGCCTGGAAGAGAAAGGCCTGGTTGAAGACGGCTACAGCCGCACGCCTCAAGGTCAGACCGTTGCCGAAGGCGGCGCTGATCGCCTGGCTGAACGTCATCAAGCAGCGAGCTGAGGCCATGCTGGCCCTTAAAAAAAGCCCGATCCCTGGATCGGGCTTTGGCTTTTATGGCCCCGGCATTTTAGCCCTGACCTTCGCCGCTCTCGCCTGACTCCAGTTCGACTCCGGCAAAGTTGATTTGCTAGAGTGCGCCGCTCCCATTGAGCAAAGAACGCCCCGCCGATGCTGCCCCGCGCCGAACAGAAGCAACAGACCCGCAACGCCCTGATGGATGCTGCCCGGCATCTGATGGAGTGTGGTCGTGGTTTCGGCAGCCTGAGCCTGCGGGAAGTGGCCAAAGCCGCCGGCATCGTGCCCACCGGCTTCTATCGGCACTTCAGCGACATGGACCAACTGGGGCTGGAACTGGTCAGCGAGGTCGGCCAGACCTTCCGTGAAACCATCCGCCTGGTGCGCCACAACGAATTCGTCATGGGCGGCATCATCGACGCCTCGGTGCGCATCTTCCTTGATGTCGTGGAAGCCAAGCGCGCGCAATTCCTGTTTCTGGCCCGTGAGCAATACGGCGGCTCGCTGCCGGTGCGCCAGGCCATCGCCACCCTGCGCGAGAACATCAGCTCGGACCTGGCTGCCGACCTGACCCTGATGCCCAAGCTGCAGCATCTGAATGCCGCCGACCTGAGCGTCATGGCCGACCTGATCGTCAAGAGCGTGTTCGCCACCCTGCCGGACATCATCGATCCCCCGGCCCAGGCCCTGCCTGAACACCTGACGCCGCAGGCGAAGATCACCCAACAACTGCGCTTCATCTTCATCGGCCTGAAGCACTGGCAAGGCCTGGGCAGCACCGAGTAATACAGCCTGCCCCTCTCCCCCTTTCAATCGGCGTGCCCCGCTCTGGGTAGCGCGTTTGCGCCTGCTCGTCGGCCCGGCACCGGATTGCAGCAAAAATATTTCCAGCGCACCAACTCAGTGCTATAAATCAGCTCAGCGCGCCATTTTGTAACAAGACAAAACAAGGTTTTGCCCCTTTTTCAGGCGCAGTTCCGGTGTCGACAAAGGGTTTTCCCTCTCCTTCGGGCGATTGGCAAGGCCCTTGCTCTGGCTTGTGTATCGCTCATAGCTGGAAGCTTTCCGATGCTGGTGATCCACCGCAGAACCGAACCCCAAGCCACCTGGTCCGCCGAACTGCACCTGACCTATGAGGCTCGCAGCAAAAGCCGCCTGCGCTGTTTCAGTGCCACAGGCGAAGACGTCGGCCTGTTTCTGGAGCGCGGCCAGCCGCCGCTGCACGACGGTGAGTTCCTGGTGGCCGAGGACGGACGCATCGTCAAGGTCTGCGCCCGCCCGGAAACCCTGCTCCATGTCACCTGCCGCAATGCCTTCGAACTGACCCGCGCCGCCTATCACCTGGGCAACCGCCACGTGGCCCTGCAGGTGGGCGACGGCTGGCTGCGCCTGCTCGATGACTACGTGCTCAAGGCCATGCTCGAACAACTGGGCGCCAGCACTGAAACCATCGAGGCGCCGTTCCAGCCCGAACACGGTGCCTACGGCGGCGGCCACCATCATTCGCGCCACGGCGATGAAGACTTCAATTACCCGCCGCGCCTGCACCAGTTCGGCGTGCGTCAATGAACCCAGCCTGGGCCCTGCTGCGCCTGGCCAGCCCACAACTGCCGATCGGTGGCTACAGCTATTCACAGGGACTGGAAATGGCAGTGGAGCAACAACGGGTGAAGGACCCGGACAGTGCCAGGCGCTGGATCAGCGATCAGTTGCTGTTCAACCTGGCGCGCTTCGAGGCTCCGCTGCTGCTCGCCCACTGCCAGGCCTCCGCAGATCAGGACTGGGCCAGGCTGCAGCAACTCTGCGAAGAACATCGGGCCAGCCGTGAAACCCGCGAGCTGTACCAGGAAAGCCGGCAGATGGGCTATTCCCTCAAGCAATTGCTCGAAGGCCTGCCGGAACTGGACGGCGGCGCCCGAGAGCTGCTGGCGCACCAGGACGAACCGCACCTGGCCCTGGGCTGGGCCCTGGCCGCCCGCGCCTGGCACATCAACCCCGAAGACGCCCTGGCGGCCTGGCTCTGGAGCTGGCTGGAAAACCAGCTGGCGGTGCTGATGAAAACCCTGCCCCTGGGCCAGCAGGCGGCCCAGCGCCTGACCAGCGAGCTGCTGCCGCTGCTGCAAGAGGCCCAGCGCCACGCCACCCACCTTGACCCCAACCACCTTGGCAGCGCCGCTTTCGGCCTGTCCCTGGCGAGCATGGCCCACGAGCGCCAGTACAGCCGCCTGTTCCGTTCCTAGGAGAAACTCATGAACGCACAACCTCTGCGTGTCGGCATCGGCGGCCCGGTGGGCTCCGGAAAAACCGCCCTGACCCTGGCCCTGTGCCTGGCCCTGCGCGAGCGCTACAACCTGGCAGTGGTGACCAACGACATCTACACCCGCGAAGACGCCGACTTCCTGGTCCGCAATGAAGCCCTGGCGCCGGAGCGGATCATCGGCGTGGAAACCGGCGGCTGCCCGCACACCGCGATACGCGAAGACGCCTCGATCAACCTGGAAGCGGTGGACCAGCTGAACCGGCGCTTCCCGGGGCTCGATCTGATCCTGGTGGAGTCCGGCGGCGACAACCTTTCAGCCACCTTCAGCCCGGAACTGTCGGACCTGACGATCTATGTGATCGACGTTTCCGCTGGCGACAAGCTGCCGCGCAAGGGGGGCCCGGGCATCTGCAAATCCGACTTGCTGGTGATCAACAAGATCGACCTGGCGCCGCTGGTGGGCGCCTCCCTGGAGATGATGAACAGCGACACCCAGCGCATGCGCGGCGGCAAGCCGTTTGTCTTCAGCAACCAGAAGACCGGCCAGGGCCTGGAAGACATCATCGCCTTCATCGAACGCCAGGGCCTGCTGACCGCGGCCTGAAACCGAATCTGAAAAACGCTCAACAAGGAAGCCACTCATGACCCTGAAATCACTCTTCGGCGCACTGGCGCTGCTGCTGACCCCGGCCCTGGCCTTCGCTCACCCGGGCCACGGCGACAACGGCCTGATGGCTGGTATCAGTCACCCCATCGGTGGCCTCGACCACTTGCTGGCCATGCTTGCGGTCGGCCTGTGGGCCGCCCAGCAACAAGGCGCGGCGCGCTGGGCACTGCCCTGCACCTTTGTCGGCACCATGCTGATTGGCGGCCTGCTGGGCTTTGAAGGGCTGAACCTGCCGGCCCTGGAAAGCGGGATTGCCGCGTCAGTACTGGCCCTGGGCCTGGCCGTGGCCCTGGCGGTGCGCCCGCCACTGAGCCTGGCGCTCGCCGCCACTGCGCTGTTTGCCCTGTTCCATGGCGTGGCCCATGGCCTGGAACTGCCAGACATGTCCAGCCCCTGGGCCTATGCCGCCGGTTTTGTCGCAGCCACCGCGGCCCTGCATGCCGCCGGTTATGCCGTGGTGCGGGTACTGCCTCAGGCGGCGGCGCCGCTGGTGCGCGTGGCCGGTGCGGCCTCGGCTGCGACGGGCGTGTGGTTGCTGGCAGGCTGATCCCTGCCCTCTTCTGTAGGAGCCGGCTGGCCGGCTCCTACCCGTATCTCGTGCTTGGCGGGCAAGCCGCCTGGCGGGGCTTCTCTGGTAACATGTCGCGCACTCAAACCTGCCGTGACGACGCCAGCCAATGCCCGATGTATCCCGCTCCGCCACCTCGCCTGAATCGAGCGCTCTGTTCAACGCCATGCAGCAGCATTTCCACAAGGTGATAGTGCCGCTGTGGCAAGGTCCGGGCTGGAATCCGCAGTTGGCACTGCCCTATGAGGCGCTGGACGCCGAACAGCGGCCATTGCCGCCGCAGCGCTATCGAGCCATGGCCTGTGCCCGGCAGCTGTACCTGTTCTCCCAATTGATCGGTGATGCCGCCGCCCCCTTTGCCCAGGAGCGGGCCGCCGCGCTGTTCCGCTCGCTGCAGCGGCACTTCCACGATGCCGAGCACGGTGGCTGGTTCTACAGCATCGATGCCGACGGCGCGCCGCTGGATCGGCGCAAGGACCTCTACACCCACGCCTTTATCCTCTTCGCCTGCGCTCATTACTGGGCCAAGGTGCGCGAGCCGCTGGTGGAGTCGGTGCTCAATGCCGCCCTGGAAGTGGTAGCCCTGCGCTTTGCCCGGGGCGATGGACTCTACGAAGCCAGCCTCGCCGAGGACTGGTCCGTACTGGGTTCGGGGCCCCTACAGAATCCGCTGATGCACCTGGCCGAAGCCTTTCTCGCAATCCTGGCAGTGCGCGAAGACGCCGCGGTACAAACCGCACTGCTGGAGCTGTGCCAGGCCATGCAGCAGCAGTTCATCGACCCGCAGCACGGAGTGATGCTGGAGAAGCCACTGGGAGCTGTGGATAACTGGTTCGAGCCAGGGCATCAGTTCGAGTGGTTCTTCCTCCTCGACTCTTCGCCCTTGCTGCGCAGCAACCCGCTGCACGCCTCATTGAGTCGTGCCTTCGCGTTTGCCGAGCAGCTTGGTGTCGACCCGCAGAGCGGCGCGGTGTGCGCCATGCTCGACCTGCAACCGGGTGCCCCCATCAAGGACGCCACCCAGCGCATCTGGGCCCAGGCCGAGTACGTGCGTGCCCTGACCTTGCGTGCGGACAGCCAGGCGCCCCTGCTGCGTCAGCTCAAGGCGCTGCACGCGCATTTCCTGCATGCAGGGGGCTGGAATGAATGCCTGGATGCCAGTGGCGCGGTCAGCCGGCGGGATATGCCATCGACCACGCCTTATCACCTGGCGACCTGTTATCGCGGGCTGGCGGAATATTTTGCCTGAAGCCTCTGCCGGCCAGCCGGCTCCTGCAAGCCCCCTGTAGGAGAAGGCTGGTCGGCGAAAAGCGCACCGCCCATCAAACGATCCACTTGCGATCCCCGGTAAAGCTGATGGTCAGCCAGCGCGCTGCGTCGGCCTCTCCCAACTCACTGGAAATCTCCTCGCGCAAGCGGTCCAGAGTCGCCACATCCTGCAGCGGATAGTCCGCCGGCAGCACGATATGGATCTCGATGAAACGCGCCCGGCCGTGCTTCTGCACGTAGGAAATGTATTCCTGGAAGCCATAGGCAACCATGGCCTCTTCCATCACGCTGCGCACCTTTTCATCCAGCTGGTCCGGAGCGATGCCCAGCACATCACGCAACGCCGGCCGCAGGATCTTCAAGGCTGGCGGCAGCATGCTCAGGGCCAGCAGGATCAGGATCGCCGGGTCGACATACACCGCCCACTGGCCATGCCCGTACTGCTTGAGCAGCAAGGCAATGATGAAACTCACCAGCAGCCCCACCGAGAGCATTGCGTCCACCAGCCAGCTGATGTTGTCGAACTGGATCAGCGACGATTTGAGCTTGCGGTTACGCCGGCGCACATAGAAGAAGTAGGCAAACTCCGTTACCGCAAAGAACCCGGCATAGAAGATCACCATCCCCAGCTCGACCTCCCGGCCGCCATTGATGATGCCGAACACACCGTTAAGAAAGGCGTAGATGGCGATCAACAGCAGGAAGCTGCCTTCGATCAGCAGCACCATGGGTTCCAGGTGCCAGAAGCCGAACTGGAAACGGTGGTTGCTTTCCTTGGCAATCAGCTTGGCAGTGATCAGCATCAGGACCTTGATGAAGGTCGCGATCAGGGAAAAAAACCCATCGAACAAAATGGATTGGGCGCCAGAAACAAAACCCGTGACGATACCGGCGATCGCCACGGCGAACATCAGTACAGTCGATTGTTTGAGCAGAACCTGCTCACCTCGGTTACTCACAACTCCTCCTATCGAACTTCAAAAACACCGCCTTGAGTGAGGCGGCAGCGAAATTTCGGGGCGGAATTCTACCCTGCCAAGGCTGACCTTCAGCTGAAACGAATCAGCTTATGTGTTTCCAAGTACAACTGTAGTCACTGCCGAGCTATGGCGAGGCTGCGACACCTGCGCAGCAGGCGCAGGTCTTGCAACCGTTGGAGGGCCTGGCGGCCCTGTCGCAGCCTGCGGCAGCGGCTACACCTTGCGCTCGATGGCGAAGCCGGCCCAGGTCTGGCTCACCGGCATCAGCTCCAGGCTATTGATGTTGACGTGGGCAGGCGTGTTGAGAACCCAGAAGATGGTATCGGCAATGTCCTCGGGCTGGATCGGCTCGGCCCCGGCGTAGGTGGCGTCGTAGCGCGCCTGGTCGCCGGCGAAACGCACCAGGGAGAACTCGCTTTCGCACAGGCCCGGTTCAATGTTGGTGACCCGCACGCCGGTGCCCTGCAGGTCGCAGCGCAGGTTCAGGGAGAACTGTTTGACGAAGGCCTTGCTCGCGCCATAAACGTGACTGCCCGGGTACGGGTAGTTGCCGGCAATGGAGCCCAGGTTGACGATCCCGGCGCCCCGGCCATGGGCGATCAGCCGCGGCAGCAGCAGACGGGTGCTGTACATCAAGCCCTTGATGTTGGTGTCGACCATGGTGTCCCAGTCATCCAGGTCGCACTTGGGCGCCGGGTCGACGCCCAGGGCCAGGCCGGCATTGTTGATCAGGCCGCGCAACTGGCTGAAGGACGGCGGCAGGTTGGTGATGGCCGCTTCCATGGCCTTGCGGTCCCGCACATCGAGTACCAGGCCGTGCACTTCGGTCTGCTTGGAGAGCTCTGCGCACAGCGCGTTGAGGCGCTCCTCGCGGCGGCCGGTGAGCACCAGCGACCAGCCGGCCTCGGCAAAACGCCGGGCGCAGGCTTCGCCAAAACCGGACGTCGCGCCCGTAATGAACAGTGTGGAAGTCATGGTGTTCTCCTTGCTGGGTGGCGAGCCGCCGTTACGATAAAAAAGCGTTTCGCAGCATGCCCGGCCCGGCTCTGGGCGGCAACAGAAGCGCTGGATATCCGGCATCACTGTACAAAAAACGCTCACATGGCTGAAAGCCATGGTCGGCAAGGCCTGCAGCCACATGCCCGCACCTTATCCACAGGCCGGTCCACAGTCTTTGGGGGCAAGTGCAAATCGCGCAAAGCCGCTGTACACAGGGCTTGCAGCGGATCATGGGAAGTTTTTTGCTTGACCCGCAGAGGCTGTCCATGCAGGTGACCGCAAAAAAGATGACCGAGCGGTCAAAGTGTATAAGGCCAGAGGCCAGTAACTACGCCGCCCAGAGCAGTCTTTCCAGAGTTTAGTCACAGACTTATCCACAGGCTTATCCAGAGTCTTTTGCGGGTACGGCTGCGACAATAAAAAGGTTGACAAGCGCGTCTTCGAGTTGCTCAAAAAGCCATGATCAAAAAACAATCAATCGCTTGCAGGCCACGTAAACAAAGGCTTCCAGCCAGCTACTCCCACGTTACCCACAGCCCGCTCCACAGCAAACGGGGACAAGTCAAAACGGTGGAAAAACAACTGTTTGCAGCGTCTTTATGCCGCGCTTTGCCAGCTTGGGAATAATGTTTTCCACAATTGTCGGACGCCGCCTGCCCTTCAGCGCACGCGCGGTTGCCAATGCCCGCACTCAGCCCGCAGGAACCAGCTTGCCGGCAAATCCCGGACGCACAACGGAATCTGAACAGCTGCCGTAGGCAGGGGTCGTTTCGCTGGCAAGCCAGCGCCTACGGGGCGAGTGAGAACTGTGGATAAAAAATGCCCCGGCGGCGTGAACCGACGGGGCATGGTTTATCCACAGACCGGGCCGTCAGTGACCGCCCAGGTAAGCGTTGCGCACCTCCTCGTTGACCAGCAGCTCCTTGCCGGTGCCGCTCAGGCGGATCTCGCCGTTGACCATCACATAGGCACGGTCCGACAGCTTCAGCGCATGGTTGGCATTTTGCTCCACCAGGAAGATGGTCATGCCGGTGGCCGCCAGCTCCCGCAGGGTGGCGAAGATCTGCTTCACCACGATCGGCGCCAGCCCCAGGCTCGGCTCATCAAGCAACAGCAACTTGGGCCGGCTCATCAGCGCCCGGGCGATGGCCAGCATCTGCTGCTCACCGCCGGACATGGTCATGGCCCGCTGGGTGCGCCGTTCCTTGAGCCGTGGAAACAGCTCGAACATGCGTTGCATGTCCTCATTGGCGTACTTGTCGCCAATCGGGATGGTGCCCATCAGCAGGTTCTCTTCCACGGTCATGTCGGGAAACACCCGGCGCCCTTCCGGCGACTGGGCGATGCCGTTGGAGGCAATGTAGTGGGACGACTTGTGGGTGATGTCCACGCCGCGATAGAGGATCTGCCCGGACTCCGCCCGGGGCTGGCCGAAGATCGACATCAGCAGGGTCGACTTGCCGGCACCGTTGGAGCCGATCAGGCTCACGGTTTCCCCTTCGTTGATGTGCAGCGAGACTTTCTTCAGGGCCTGGATCGGGCCGTAGTACACGTCCAGATCCTTGAGTTCGAGTATGGGTTGACTCATACCAGCTCCTCTTCGTCGGCACCCAGGTAGGCGGCGATCACCTTCGGATCGTTGCGGATCGCCTCCGGCCCGCCTTCGGCGATCACGTTGCCGTGGTCGAGCACCACGATGTGGTCGGAAATACTCATCACCATGCCCATGTCGTGTTCAATCAGCACCACGGTCAGATCGTGCTCGTCGCGCAGCAGCCGGATCATCGCGCTCAGCGCTTCGGTTTCCTGGGGGTTGAGGCCGGCGGCCGGTTCGTCGAGGCAGATGATCTGCGGCCGGGTGCACATGGCCCGGGCGATCTCCAGGCGCCGCTGCTGGCCGTAGGACAGCTCGCCGGCCAGGCGGTTGGCGCAGTCCACCAGGTCCACCACTTCCAGCCAGTAGAAAGCGTGGTCCAGGGCGGCGCTTTCCGCCTGGCGGTAGCCCTTGGTGTTGAGGATGCCGGACAGCAGGTTGCGATTGACCCACATGTGCTGGGCCACCAGCAGGTTTTCCACCACGGACATTTCCTTGAACAGGCGAATGTTCTGGAAGGTCCGCGCCAACCCGGCGCGGTTCACCAGGTGGGTGCCGCCAAACATCTTGTAGTACAGGCGACTGGCGAAGCTTTTCGGCGACACCAAATCGGTGGCGCGAAATGGCTCGCCCAAGAGCTTGATGACGTTGGTCTGCTGGCCCCGGGTATTGAGCTCGATGCGCCCGCCGGAGGCCTTGTAGAAGCCGGTCAGGCAGTTGAACACCGTGGTCTTGCCGGCGCCGTTGGGGCCGATAAGGGCGAAGATCGAGTTGCGCTTGACCTTGAGGCTGACGTCGCTGAGGGCCTTGATGCCACCGAAGTGCATCATCAGGTTCTCGACCGAAAGAATGTATTCGCTCATGGCGCGTTCCCCTCAGTCAGAGCACCTTTGCGTGGCGTCACCCCGGTACGGCTGATGCGGATCAGCCCCCGCGGTCGCCAGATCATCATCAACACCATGAGGATGCCGAACAGCAGCACCCGGTACTCGGAGAAGCTGCGCAGCAGCTCCGGCGCCACGGTCAGGACGAAGGCCGCGATCACCACGCCCACCGTGGAGCCCATGCCCCCCAGCACCACGATGGCGAGGATCAGCGCCGACTCGAAGAAGGTGAACGAGGACGGGTTGACGAAGCCCTGATAGCTGGCGAAGAACACCCCGGCCAGACCGGCGGTGGAGGCACCGATGGTGAAGGCCGAGAGTTTCACCAGCACGTGGTTCAAGCCCATGGCGCGGCAGGCGATCTCGTCTTCACGCAGGGCTTCCCAAGCCCGGCCCACCGGCATGCGGGTCAACCGGTGCTTGATGTAGAGCACCAGCAACACCACCAGGAACAGCACGATGTAGATGAACAGGAACTTCAGGTTGGGGTTGTATTCCAGGCCGAAGAACTCGTGGAACGGCACCCCACCGTCCTTGGCCCTGCGACCGAACTCCAGGCCCAGGAACGTCGGCGATGGCACCGGCATGCCGTTGGGGCCGCCAGTGAAGGACAGCCAGTTGTTAAGCACCAGGCGGATGATCTCGCCGAAGCCCAGGGTCACGATGGCCAGGTAGTCGCCATGCATTCGCAGCACCGGGAAGCCCAATATGCACCCCGCCAGCGCGGCGGCAATCGCCGCCAGGGGCAGCACGCTCCAGAAGCCCAGGCCCAGGTACTGGTAACCCAGGGCCAGGCCATAGGCGCCGATGGCGTAGAACGCCACGTAGCCCAGGTCCAGCAGCCCCGCCAGGCCCACCACAATGTTCAGCCCCAGGCCCAGCAGCACGTAGATCAGTCCGAGGATGACCACGGTCAGCAGGTACTTGTTGGCGAAGAACGGGAACACGATGGCGATCACGATCAGCGCCGGAATGATCCAGCGCAACCGCGACTTGTAGTCCGGCGCCAGCACATGCACCCCGGAGCCTGTGGTCTCGAAGCCCTGGAGAATCTTCAGGCCCTTGGGGGTTTGCAGGAACAGGCTCAGGGCCAGGCGGCCGGCCATGACGATCGCCACCAGCCAGGCGACCCGGGTCGGTTCCAGGTTGAAGCTGTAGCCATCCAGGACCACGCCCACGATGGGGCCGAACACGATCAGCGAGATCAGCCCGGCCAGTACGGCGTCGATGACGCTCTTCTTGATATCAATCGGTTTATTGGCAGCAGACATACTTATACCTTCGCCACGAGTGGGCGACCCAGCAGGCCTTGGGGACGGAAAATCAGGATCAGCACCAGCAGCGAGAAACTGAACACGTCTTTGTAGTCGGAGTTGATCAAGCCGGAGAACAGCGACTCGGAGATCCCGAGGATGATCCCGCCGAGCATCGCTCCGGGCAGCGAGCCAATGCCGCCGAGCACGGCTGCGGTGAACGCCTTGATGCCGATGACGAAGCCGGCATAGAAGTCGAAGGTGCCGTAGTTCATGGTGATCAGCACACCGGCCAGGGCCGCCATGGCCGCGCCGATGACGAACACGTAGGAGATCACCCGATCAGTGTTGATGCCGAGGATCGAGGCCATCTTGCGGTCTTGCTGGGTGGCCCGGCACATGCGCCCCAGCTTGGTGTACTTGATGATGTAGGTGAGCAGCGCCATGCCGGCGAACGCCGCCACCAGGATGAAGATCTTGGTGTAGGTGAGCTGCACGAAGCCGGTGCCGATATCGACTTTCCAGGCCCCGGCCAACAGGGTCGGAACCCCTTGCTGCTTGGCGCCCTGGCTGATCTGCGCGTAGTTCTGCAGGATCAGCGAGATACCGATGGCGCTGATCAGCGGTGCCAGGCGGGTGGAGTTGCGCAGGGGTTTGTAGGCCACGCGCTCGATGACCCAGCCATAGATCCCCGTCACCACCACGGTGAAGACCAGAGTGCCGAGAATGAGTAGCGGGAAGGATTCGATGCCGAAGTAGGCCAGCAGAGCCAGACTGATTGCCGCGAGGTAAGCGGAAATCATGTAAACCTCGCCGTGGGCGAAGTTGATCATGCCGATGATGCCATAGACCATTGTGTAGCCGATGGCGATCAGACCATAGACAGACCCGAGGGTCAGTCCATTGATCAGTTGCTGCAGGAAAATACCATCCATAACGCAATCTCACGGACTTGAGAGACGGCACAGGGCGTCAGCGACGGACAGGGATCACCGGTCCGCGCAACACGTCCGTTGTGCAGCTCTACGAGAAAAGGCAAGTACTGCACGAGTACGAACCGGTACCAGGGGGTAGTACCGGTTCGTTCGGACTCATGTCACTTCTGTTTTTCCAGCTGGTGGTACTTGCCGTCCTTGTCCCACTGATAGACCACGTAGTCGGAGATCTTCAGGTCGCCCTTGCCATCCCAGGACTTCTCGCCCATCACGGTTTTCACCGGGTTGGCCTTGAGCCACTTGGCGGCGTCTTCGCCTTTGTTGGATTTGGCGCCATTGAAGCCGGCGGCCAGGGCCTGGACCGACGCGTAGGCGTACAGGGTGTAGCCTTCAGGCTCGGTGCCAGCCTTGCGGAAGGCATCCACCACCGCCTTGCTGTCAGGCAGCAGGCGTGGGTCGGCGCCGAAGGTCATGTACACGCCGTCAACGTATTGCGGGCCACCGGCGGTGGTCACCAGCTCGTCGGTCACGATGCCGTCGTCGGACATGAACTTGACGTCCTTCAGGCCCTGCTCGCGCAGCTGGCGGACCAGCGGACCGGCTTCCGGGTGCAGGCCGCCGAAGTACACCACGTCAGCACCGGCAGCGCGGATCTTGGTCACCACGGCGCTGAAGTCCTTCTCGCCACGGGTCAGGCCCTCGTACAGCACCGGGGTCACGCCGCGCTTGGTCAGCTGTGCCTTGGTGGCGTCCGCCAGGCCCTGGCCGTAGGTGTCCTTGTCGTGCAGCACCACCACTTTCTTGCCCTTGAGCACGTCAACGATGTAGTCGCCGGCGACGATGCCCTGCTGGTCGTCACGCCCGCACATACGGAACATCGCGGACAGGCCACGCTCGGTGACCTGGGGGTTGGTTGAGCCCGGGGTGATGGCAATCACACCGGCGTCGCTGTACACCTCGGAAGCCGGAATGGTCGACGAGGAGCAGAAGTGCCCCACGACGCCCGCCACCTTGTCCTGGTCCACCAGGCGGTTGGCCACGGCCACGGCCTGCTTCGGTTCGCAGGCGTCGTCGCCCTTGACCAGGACGATCTTCTCGCCGTTGACACCGCCCTTGGCGTTGATCTCGTCAGCCGCTGCCTGTGCACCCTTCATGTACTGCTCGCCAAATGCCGCATTGGCGCCTGTCATGGGACCCGCTACGCCGATCTTCAGGTCGGCTTGAGCAAACGCAGAAACACCCAGCGCAGTTGCCACTGCGAGGGCCAGAAAGCCTTTCTTGTAAAACGTCTGGGACATGAGGTGGTGCTCCAAGGTTTTTTTAGTTGGCACTGCGACTTCACTAGAATTGCTCAGAGCAAGCGCCGTGCCAGTGGTTTTTTATTCTGAAAAAAGTCGCTGTCTTATTGTTATTTCGACTGTTTCGAGCCCATTTTTATTGGGCGTGCAACCGTCTAAACCGCGGAAGGTAAAACCCTGCTTTTTAATGGGCGCAACCCATGCGTGCCATCATTGCAACCGCGACACAATTCAACGTGCAACCCTGCTGTAACAGCCCGCGTCACCGAACTGCACACTGCTGGTGCGAGACTGCTACGAGCCGCACCATTACAGGCTAGTCGCTGCATCGAAAAGCGTCGTCCCCGACTGTTTATTTCCTTGTTCAGATGACGATCCGCAGGCACTGGCCCGCGTGGTAGAGGGAAAATCCGGCCTCGTACAGACAACTGCGCAGCCCCACTCCGACCAGGGGCTGCATGGGGGCAAAAGGAATCGGCAGGGCCTGGGGATTGCCGTTACACAGGTAGTCGGCGAACGCCTTGCCGACCACGGTGCCGGTGGTGACGCCACGGCCGTTGTAACCGGTGACCGCCACCAGGCCGGGCGCCGGTTCAAACAGGCGCATCAGGTGATCGGGGGTAAAGGCAATGCAGCCGGTCCAGGTGGATTCCCACTCCACCGGTTTGAGGTAGGGGAAGTAATGCTGCTGCACCCGATCGGCCCAGGCCTTGAGAAACCACAGGGGTTTCTGGTTGCCGTTGCCCAGGCTGCCCAACAACAAGCGGCCATCGGCATCCCGGCGAATGCTGCTCAGCACCTGGCGGGTATCCCAGGAACCCTGGCCTCCGGGCAGGATCTGCCGGGCGGCCTCTTCGGTGAGCGGCGCCGAGGCCACCTGATAGTAGTAGCCGGGGAAGAAGTTGCGCCGCAGCTCGGTCCAGTCGCCTTCGGTGTAGGCGTTGGAGGCGATCACCACCTGCTCGGCCAGCACCGAACCCTGGTCGGTCTGCACCGACCAACGCTGACCCTGGCGTTCCAGGCGAGTGACGGGGGAATGATCGAACAACTGGCCGCCGAGCTTGATCGCGGCCTTGGCCAGCCCGGTGGTGTAGGCCATCGGGTTGAGGGTGCCGGCGCGCCGGTCGAGCAAGGCGGCGGCGATCTTGCGGGTGCCGGTGGCCTGTTCGCAGGCGGTACCGGTCAACAGTTCCACCGGTGCACCACGGCGCTTCCATTGCTCTTCACGGCTGCGCAGGTCGGCTTCGCCCCGGGCGTTGTGGGCCATGTGCAAGGTGCCTTCGCGGCGTAACTGGCAATCGATCTGGTATTTGTCCACCAGGCTGAACACCAGGGACGGCGCGGCCCCGAGCATGCGGTTGAGCTGGCTGCCCACCTGCTCGCCGAAACCGGCCTCGATCTCGTCCGGGGGAATCCACAGGCCGGCGTTGACCAGCCCGACGTTGCGCCCCGAACCGCCCTGCCCGGCGCGGTGGGCCTCGACGACACAGACCCGCTTGCCTTGCTCCAGCAGATGCACGGCCGCCGATAAACCGGTGAAGCCGGCGCCGATGATGCACACATCCGCCGTCAGCTCGCCCTTGAGCGGCGCATTGTCAGGTCTTTGAGGGGTCAGCTTTTCCCATAGACATTGTTCTTGTAGCGCCATTGCCAGACTCCGAAATAAACCAACCACAGATGCTCAAACGCATGTGCCGCTGTTCGCCGACAAGTGGGCTCCTACAGGAACGTTCTGCAGGAGCCCGCTTGCCGGTCATAGAACTTAATCGAAGGTAATGCCCTGGGCCAATGGCAGCTCCTGGGAGTAGTTGACGGTGTTGGTCTGACGCCGCATGTAGCCACGCCAGGCATCGGAGCCGGACTCGCGACCGCCGCCGGTTTCCTTCTCGCCACCAAAGGCGCCGCCAATCTCCGCGCCACTCGGGCCGATGTTGACGTTGGCAATCCCACAGTCGCTGCCCACCGCCGACATGAACTGCTCGGCTTCACGCACGTCAGTGGTGAAGATGCACGACGACAGGCCCTGGGGCACGGCGTTGTTCAAGCGCAGGGCCTCTTCAAAGTCGTTGTAGCCAATGACATAGAGGATAGGGGCGAAGGTTTCGCTGCACACCACATCACTCTGCTCCGGCATTTCGACAATCGCCGGCGACACGTAATAGGCATTGGGGAACTGGTCCTGCAACTGGCGTTGGCCACCGAACACCCGGCCGCCCTCGCTCAGGGCCTGCTCCAGGGCGTCCTGCATGGCGTCGAAGCTGTGCTTGTCGATCAGCGGGCCGATCAGGTTGCCTTGCAGCGGGTGGCCGATGCGCACCTTGGAGTAGGCCGCCTTGAGACGGGTGACGATTTCCTCTTTCACCGACTCGTGGGCAATCAACCGGCGCAAGGTGGTGCAACGCTGGCCGGCGGTGCCGACAGCGCTGAACAGGATGGCGCGCACGGCCATGTCCAGGTCGGCGCTCGGGCCGAGGATCATGGCGTTGTTGCCACCCAGTTCGAGAATGCTGCGAGCAAAGCGTGCGGCCACTTTCGGCGCCACTTCACGGCCCATGCGGGTGCTGCCGGTGGCGCTGATCAGGGCCACGCGTGGATCGTCCACCAGGGCGGCGCCGGCGTCGCGACCACCGATGATCACCTGGCTCAGGTACTCGGGAGCGTCCTGGAAATTCTTCAGCACGCGCTCCAGCAAGGCCTGGCACGCCAGGGCGGTGAGCGGGGTCTTCTCCGAAGGTTTCCAGATCACCGGGTTGCCGCAGACCAGCGCCAGAGCGGTGTTCCAGGCCCAGACCGCCACCGGGAAGTTGAAGGCACTGATCACCCCGACCACGCCCAGGGGATGCCAGGTTTCACGCATGTGGTGACCGGGGCGCTCGGAGGCGATGGTCAGGCCGTAGAGCTGGCGCGACAGGCCGACGGCGAAGTCGCAGATGTCGATCATCTCCTGCACTTCCCCCAGCCCTTCCTGGGTGATCTTGCCGGCTTCCCAGGAAACCAGTTCGCCCAGATCGGCCTTGTACTCGCGCAGCACCTCACCAAATTGCCGCACCAGCTCGCCACGACGGGGAGCCGGTACTTTGCGCCACAGGGCGAATGCATGCTCTGCGCGACTGACCTGCTGCTCCACTTCGGCGGCGCCCTGCCAGTTCACGGCGGCGATCCGGCTGCCGTCGATCGGCGAATGCACAGGCTGGGAGCCCGACTGGTACAGGGCCGGGTTCACACCCAGACGATCAAGCAATGCGGCAACCATGGGGTCACTCCTTACAGGTGAAAAGCGAAAAATCCCGACCGCTGCGACGGCCATCAAGGCCTGTAGTTGTAGCTGGCCCGAGACTTGCCAACAAACGACCTTTAAGCGAGATATCATTCCGTTTATTCATGCTGAGCCGGCATCCAGCACCGATAAGAACAAGGACCACCCATGCTCAACAAACGCTACCTGCCGTCGATCACCGCCCTGCAGTGCTTCGAGGCCGTGACCCGGCACCTGAGCTTCACCCGCGCCGCCGAGGAACTCAATCTGACCCAGAGCGCGGTCAGCAAGCAGGTGGCGCAGCTGGAAGAGCTGCTGCAACACCTGTTGTTCCGTCGGGTCCGCCGCCGCCTGCAACTGACCCCGGCCGGCGACCTGTACCTGGTGGAAGTGCGCAAGATCCTGACCCAGGTGGAGATGTCCACCCACTACCTGCGCTCCTACGGCGGCGAGACCGAAGTGCTGCGGGTGTCCACGCCCTACACCTTCGGCGCCCGCTGGCTGGTGCCGCGCCTCAAGGGCTGGCGCCTGCGCCATCCGCATATCCACCTGGACCTGTGCAACGAGCAGGAGCCGGACGAACTGCTCCAGGGGCACGCCGACCTGGCGTTCTACTTTGGCCAGGGTTCGCGCCCCGGCACCGAGAGCCTGAAACTGTTCAGCGAAGAACTGGTGGCGGTCTGCGCCCCGGATAGCCTGCCCGCCGAACCCTTGACCGACCCCAGGCAACTGACCGATCTGGTCCTGCTGCAAAACGCCTCGCGCCCCCAAGGCTGGCACGAATGGTTCGAACAGCAGGGTTATCAGACCGAACACAGCTATCACGGCCCGCGCTTCGAAACCTTCTATATGTGCATCCGCGCCGCCCAGGTCGGTTGTGGCGTGGCGCTGCTGCCACGCTTCCTGGTGGAAGAGGAACTGGCCGAGGGCAAGCTGGTGATCGCCTGGAAGTACGCCATGCCCAGCCAGGATGCCTACTACCTGGCCTACCCCGAACACTCGGCGGAAGTGCCCAAGGTCCGCGACTTCGTGCGCTGGATGCTCGAACACAACGACGCTCCCCTCGTGTAGGAGCCGGCTTGCCGGCGAATGGAGCCCAGGCACGGCCCAAGCCCCATTCGCTGGCCAGCCAGCGCCTATCGCAGGAGAATGGCACGCCGCAAAAATCGCTGGTCAAGCGCAGGACGTCTATGCGCCACTAGCGCCTTCATTGAAAGAGCTGAAGCCGCCGCTGTCCGTCGCGGCCAGCATGGAGATTCCCGTTATGAGCGAGAGTGTGTTTGCCGATCGCATCGTGCAGAACCTGCTCGACACCGACTTCTACAAACTGACCATGATGCAGGCGGTGCTGCACAACTACCCCAACGTGGAAGTGGAATGGGAGTTTCGTTGCCGTAACAGCGAGGATCTGCAGCCGTACCTGGCGGAGATCCGCTATCAGTTCGAGCGCCTGGCGGAACTGAGCCTGAGCGCCGACCAACTGGGCTTTCTCGAACGCATCAGCTTCCTCAAGCCGGACTTCCTGCGCTTTCTCGGGCTGTTTCGCTTCAACCTGCGCTACGTGCACACCGGCATCGAGAACGGCGAGCTGTTCATCCGCCTGCGCGGTCCCTGGCTGCATGTGATTCTGTTCGAAGTGCCGATGCTGGCCATCATCAGTGAAGTGCGTAACCGCTACCGCTACCGCGAGATCCAGCTGGTGCAGGCCCGGGAGCAGCTGTACCGCAAGTTCGACTGGCTCAGCGCCAACGCCAGCAGCGAAGAGTTGTCCGAACTGCAAGTGGCGGATTTCGGCACCCGCCGACGCTTTTCCTACCGGGTCCAGGAAGAAGTGGTGAACGTGCTCAAGCATGATTTCCCCGGGCGTTTTGTCGGCACCAGCAACGTGCACCTGTCCCGGGAGCTGAACATGAAACCCCTGGGCACCATGGCCCACGAATGGATCATGGCCCACCAGCAGTTAGGCCCCCGGTTGATCGACAGCCAGATCGCCGCCCTCGACTGCTGGGTCCGCGAATACCGCGGCCTGTTGGGCATTGCCCTGACCGACTGCATCACCACCGACGCCTTCCTCGGTGACTTCGATCTGTTCTTCGCCAAGCTGTTCGACGGCCTGCGCCACGACTCCGGGGACCCGATCCTCTGGGCGGAGAAAGCCATCGCCCATTACCACAAGCTGGGCATCGACCCGATGAGCAAGACCCTGGTGTTCTCCGACAGCCTGACCCTGCCGCGCTCCCTGGAAATATTCCGTGCGCTGCGGGGGCGGATCAACGTCAGCTTTGGCATCGGCACCAACCTGACCTGTGATATTCCCGGTGTCGAGCCGATGAGCATCGTGCTTAAAATGGCCGCCTGCAATGGCCAGCCCGTCGCCAAGATCTCCGATGAAGCGGGCAAGACCCATTGCAAGGATCCCAACTTCGTCGCTTACTTGCGCCACGTTTTCCAAGTACCTGTCCAACCTGGCAAGGAGTGAATCATGCAAGCCGCACAGCGTGAGATTGCGCAGCAGCTGAAGGTCCAAGCACCTTTTCCCGACCAAGCGGCCCTGGAGGCGGAAATCGCCCGGCGCGTCCGTTTCATCCAGGACTGCCTGGTCAATTCCGGTCTCAAGTCCCTGGTCCTGGGTATCAGCGGCGGTGTCGACTCGCTGACCGCCGGCCTGCTGGCCCAACGCGCCATGCGTGAGCTGCGCGAGCGCAGCGGTGACGACAGCTACCGCTTCATCGCCGTGCGCCTGCCCTACGAGACCCAGTTCGACGAACACGACGCCCAGGCTTCGGTGGACTTCATCAACCCCGACGAACGCCACACCGTGAACATCGGCCCGGCGGTCAAGGCCCTGGCCAATGAAGTCGCGGCCTTTGAGGGGCAGCACGCGGTGTCCCGGGACTTTGTCCTCGGCAACACCAAGGCGCGGATGCGCATGGTGGCCCAGTACACCATCGCCGGCGCCGCCCAGGGCCTGGTGATCGGCACCGACCACGCCGCCGAAGCGGTGATGGGTTTCTTCACCAAGTTCGGTGATGGCGCCTGCGACCTGGCGCCACTGAGCGGCCTGGTGAAGAATCAGGTGCGCTCGATTGCCCGCTACTTCGGCGCTCCGGAATCCCTGGTAGAGAAGGTGCCCACCGCCGACCTCGAGGACCTGTCCCCGGGCAAGCCGGATGAAGCCTCACATGGCGTCACCTACACCGAGATCGACGCCTTCCTGCATGGCCAGCCGGTGCGCGAGGAAGCCTTCAAGATCATCTGCGACACCTACCGCAAGACCCATCACAAACGCGTCATGCCCTTCGCCCCGTGACCCACCACGCTCTGTAGGAGCCGGCTTGCCGGCGAAAGGGCCGCGTGATGCTGCACCAGGTTCAAGGGCCTGTTCGCAGACAGGCCGGCTCCGACCAGAGGGTGAAACGTCAGGCACAAAAAAAGCGCCCCGCGGGGCGCTTTCTTGTTGCAGCCGGACCTGATGCTTACTTCAGGATCACAGCGCCTTTCATCATCGAGTTGTGGCCTGGGAACGAGCAGAAGAACTGGTAGCTTTCGCCAGCAGTCAGCTTCGATACGTCGAAAGTCACCGAGTCTTTCTCGCCAGCACCGATGATCTTGGTGTGGGCGATGACGCGGGTGTCGCCTTCTTTCAGGTAGCTCTTGTCGATGCCAGCGGCCATGCCGTCGGCGGCGATGCCAGCCATGTCTGCGGTTTTGCTCAGGACCCAGTTATGACCCATGACGTTCTTCGGCAGGCTGCCGGAGTGAGTCAGGTTCACGGTGAAGGTCTTGCAGCTCTTGTCGATGGTGATTTCCTTAGTGTTGAAGGACATCTGGTCGGTAGAGTCGACATCGACCTTGCATTCGGCAGCCATCAGTTGGCTGCTGGCCAGTGTCAACAGGGATACCGCAACGAGTTTGGCAAACATGGTGAATCTCCAAGGCAGGGTTAACAAAATCCATCTGAATCCATGGGACCGAAGACTGCCTGAATTTCTGCCAAGTTCCTATGATTTGCATCAAAAAACTGTATACAACTCTCTGCTATCGGGCCGATCAAGACAATCAAACAGCCCCCTGCGAAACCGCCCTCTAATATCTGCCCATCAACATCTTTTCGGAGCCTTGGTCATGCCTCTCAACAGCCTGTTTCGCAGCTTGCTCGCCGCCTACGCCTGCGGTGCCAGCGGTACCCATGAAACCCCGCAACGCGAGGTTTAATGCTTGGAGCCAGATCTTTCAGCCTTTACTCTGAGGCCATCAATGACCTCGGAGTAAGGCATGTCGTTAACTTCTGTCTGTGTATTTTGTGGCGCCAGTACCGGCAGCCATCCCCTCTATCGTGAAGCAGCCCAGGCCCTGGGCCGCGCCCTGGCCGAGCGCAAGCTGACCCTGGTCTATGGCGGCGGCGCGGTGGGCCTGATGGGCATAGTGGCCGACGCAGCCCTGGCAGCCGGCGGTGAAGTCATCGGGATCATCCCGCAAAGCCTGAAAGACAAGGAAATCGGCCACAACGGCCTGACCCGCCTGGAAGTGGTGGACGGCATGCACGCGCGCAAGGCGCGCATGGCTGAACTCAGCGATGCCTTCATTGCCCTGCCTGGGGGCCTGGGCACCCTGGAAGAGTTGTTCGAAGTCTGGACCTGGGGCCAACTGGGCTATCACCACAAGCCTCTGGGCCTGCTGGAAGTGAACGGCTTCTACGAAAAACTCAGTGGATTTCTCGACCATATCGTCGGCGAAGGCTTCGTCCGGGCCCCGCACCGTGACATGCTGCAAATGAGCGAATCGCCAGCCAGCCTGCTGGATGCCCTGGACGCCTGGAAGCCTTCGGTAGCGGACAAGTGGTCCGAGAGCAAACCCAGTTAACCGTCAGCACCCGATAACAGGCAGAATACGCGCCGCTCAACCTCACCTTCGACCCCAGAGGATCGCCCATGGCTAAACCCAACTACTCCTTCGCCAAACGTCAACGAGACTTGGCCAAGGAACAGAAGAAAGAGGAAAAGCTGCAACGCAAGAAAGCTGCTGCAGAAGAAGCCAGCACACTGACCCCGGATACTGAAGGTGAAGTGAGCGTCGACGACGCCGAGCCTCAAGCCCCCCAGGCCTGAAACACCCGACCTGGCACAGTAGAAGCCGGCTAGCCAGCGAAGGCTCCCCCAAGCCCCACGCAGCATCCGCCGGCCTCTTCGCCGGCAAGCCGGCTCCTGCTTTATTCCAGAGGCATGACGGTGACCCGGACCTCCGGGTCATGGCTGCCCCCGCCAAGAATCACTCCACGCAACGGCGACACATCGGAAAAATCACGGCCCCAGGCCAGGGTGATGTGTTCCAGTGCCGGCTGCACGTTGTTGGTCGGATCGAAATCCACCCAGCCCAGCACCGGGCAAAACACCGATACCCAGGCATGGGAAGCGTCGGCACCGATCAGCCGCGGCTGCCCCGGCGGTGGCTGGGTCAGCAGGTAGCCGCTGATGTAGCGCGCCGCCAACCCTCGCGAACGCAGGCACGCCAGCATCAGGTGGGCAAAGTCCTGGCACACGCCCCGTCGACGCTCCAGGACTTCCACCAAAGGTGTCGCCACTTGGGTCGCTTCGGCATCGAAGGTGAATTCGCTGAAGATCTTCTCCATCAAGGCCTGGACGCCCTGCAACAGTGGCCGTCCCGGAGCAAAGCAGCTTGCGGAAAACTCGACGAAACGCTGCTTGAGATGCACATAAGGTGATTCGAAGCGATAGCGGCTGGCCTCTAGCAACGCCACCGGCAACGGCCGACCGCTGTAGGTCAGGGCTCCCCGGGCGACATCCCACGCCATGGACGCGGCAAAGTCCAAACGCGGCCGATCCAGCACCTCGACGCTAAGCTGGGCGTTGACCTGCAATTCATCATGGGGCCGCTCGAAGGCCAGACGGGTCAAAGGGTTACCAAACACATCCTGCTCGTCACGGCGGGAGGTGGGCTCGGGACTGATCAGCAACTGCCGCTCGCTGCACTGTTGCCAGGCGCAAACCCGGGGCCACAGGTGCGCCAGCTGCTGGGCCAGGGACACCGGGCTGTCGTAGCGATAATGGGTGTCATGGAAAATCTGGTAGCGCGCGCTCATTACACCGACACCGTTTGCTGGCTGACATCATCCACGTGGGCGAAATGCCGCAAGGCCAGGCGATCGGACACCTGGCCGCTGACTTCGGCGATCTCTTGCAACAGGTCCGCCAGCCCCGCCACGGCGGCTCTCACGCTGGCCTCACCAAACAGGGAGTTCTCCAGGCAGCCCAGGTCGACATGGGCCAGGCGCTCCACCAGCCTCGGCAACGCCACCTCACGGGGCACGCCGAAGTCATCGTTGAGGCGCTTGAGGGTTCGGGTCACCAGCTTGAGCTGGAACAGCACCGCATGGGGGTTCTGCTCATCCAGCAGCAACAGGTCGAGGACCGGTATCAACTGCGCCACCGCCAGGTAGCGGGAGCGATAGGTGATGCTGCTGTTGCCCAGCTCCAGCAGCCACTCCAGGCCCGCCTGATCGAACACCGCAGTGCCCCGCAGGAAGGCGGCCAGGCTGCTGCTGAGAAATTGCAGGCGCTCGATGCGTCGGCCAATCATCAGGAAGCGCCATCCTTCGTCGCGGGTCATGTCGTCCAGGGCGAATCCCGAGAGCGCCGCCAGGGACATCACCAGACGGTTGAGAAAATCCAGCAGCTCGCCGAAGTCCGGCTCTGCGGTGTCCAGCTCCTGGGCTTCGCGCTGCAACTCCACCAGGGCCTGCCAGTTTTCCCGGGACAGCTTGCCGCGCACCTGGGAGGCGGCCCACTGCAGGCGCTGCAAGTTGGAGCGCAGGCTGAACGACCAGTCCTCCCCCAACAGGGCCGCCAGCAGACGCTCGGGCAACTCGCCCTCATCCGGCAGCAGCATCAGGCTTTCCCCCAGGTCGACCGCGGCCAGCAAGGCTCGCGGATCGTCGCCATCGACGTAACGGGCCAGCATGATCCGCAACAGCCGTGCGCTGTCGTCACAGCGCTCACAATAACGACCGAACCAGAACAGATTCTCCACCACCCGCGACGGCAAGTAGGGATCACGACGGACCAGGTCATAGACACCAATGGTGCGCTGGGCTTTCCATTGCTCGCCACTGGGGGCGCGCTCCCCCAGCACCCAAGTGTCCTTGCTGGCGCCACCGCGCTGCATCGACACCACTTCGGCGTCGGCATCGGCGGCGACCCGGGTCAGGCCGCCGGGCAGCACCCGATAGCCGTCGTCGCTGGCCACCGCGTACACCCGCATGCCGATGGCCCGTGGCTGCAAGCGACCGTCCTCGGCCTGCCAGACCGGCGCCTGGGACAGTTGCGGCAACTCCTGGGCCACATAGGCATAGGGTCGCGCACGCATACGCTCGGCGAGGCTGGCGCGCTGTTCGGGACTCAGGTCGCGCCCCAGCACCGGGGTGAAACTCTGGGATGGAAACGCCGGCTTGATCAGCAGCTCTGGGAGTTTCTCCAGGGCCTGTTGCAGCACGGGTGCCTCGCCACACCACCAGGTGGCGATGGAAGGCAGGAGCAATGGCTCCCCCAACAGGAACTGGCTGATTTTCGGCAAGAAGCCCAGCAGCCCTGGAGACTCCAGCACCCCGCTGCCCAGGGCATTGGCCACCAGCACCCGGCCCTGACGCACTGCATCCAGCAGGCCGGGCACCCCCAGAGCGGAATCGGTGCGCAGCTCCAGAGGATCACAGAAATCATCATCCAGGCGACGCATGATGGCGTGCACCCGACGCAGGCCGCTGAGGGTCTTGAGATAGACCGTGGCATCGCGCACCGTCAGGTCGCCGCCCTCCACCAGCGGGTAACCCAGCTGACGCGCCAGGTACAGATGCTCGAAGTAACTCTCGTTGAAACGCCCCGGAGTCAGCAGCACGATCAGCGGCGCTTCGGCATCCCGGGGCGCCTGCCGGGCCAGGGTTTCCTGCAGGGCACGGAAGAAGCCGGCCAGATGCTGCACGTGCAGGTCGCGGTACAGATCCGGAAAGGCCCGGGACACGATCATGCGATTTTCCAGGGCATAGCCGGCCCCGGACGGCGCCTGGGTACGATCGGCAGTGACCCACCAGCGACCATCGGGGGTGCGCGCCAGGTCCACTGCATAGAGGTGCAGAAAGGTCTGCTCGGGCGGCTGGATGCCCTGGCATGGCCAGAGAAAGTTGTTGTGCCCGAACACCAGTTCAGCAGGCAACAGCCCTTCGCTGATCAGTCGCTGCGGGCCGTACAGGTCCGCCAGTACGGCATTGAGCAGGCGCGCCCGCTGGGCGATCCCGGCGGACAACAGTTGCCACTCCTCCACCGGGATCACATGGGGCAGCAAATCCAGCTCCCAGGGCCGGTCCGCGCCCTTGGGGTCGGCATAGACGTTGTAGGTGACACCGTTCTCGTGGATCTGCCGGGTCAGCAGCGCCTGGCGCTGGGCCAGTTGTGCGGGGCTGCTGCGTTGCAGTTGTTCAAGCAGGCGCTGCCAGTGCGCCCGGACCGCACCCTGGTCATCCAGCAGCTCGTGGTAGGTACCCGCCGTCAGCGGGTAACGGTCTAGCAAGTCAGGCATGGAACACTCGGCAGACGGCAGGGAAAGTCAGATTAACCCACAGCCCCGACGCCCGGATATGGCTAGATCGCGGGCGTCGCAGGTGGATTAGAAGCGTCGCAAATCCAGGGTCATGGGCAGCTCGTCATTGATGATCAAAGGCGGCACCGCAAGGCTCCCGGGGCTGTGTCCGAGGCGAAAGAAACGCGCCATGCGCCGGCTTTCCGCTTCATTGGCATTGACCGGCAGACTGTCGTAGTTGCGTCCCCCAGGATGGGCCACATGGTATTGGCAGCCCCCCAGGGAGCGCTGCATCCAGCTGTCCAGCAGATCGAACACCAGCGGTGCGTGTACCGGGATGCCGGGTTGCAGGCAGTTGGCCGGCTGCCAGGCGCGATAGCGCACCCCGGCGACAAACTCCCCTACCCGCCCGGTGGGCTGCAAGGGGACCGCCACACCGTTGCAGGTCAGCACATGGCGCTGCGGCGTCAGCCCACTGACCTTGACCTGCAGACGCTCCACAGAGGAGTCGACATAGCGCACCGTGCCCCCGGCCCCGCCCTCTTCCCCCAGCACATGCCAGGGCTCCAGGGCCTGACGCAACTCCAGCTCGATACCGCTGACCGCGTAATCGCCGACCTTGGGAAAGCGAAACTCCAAGTGCGCGGCAAACCACTCGGCCCGCAGCGGATATCCGGCGGCATTGAGCTCCACCAGCACATCGGCAAAATCCTGCTCGATGAAATGCGGCAGCAGGAAACGATCGTGCAGCTCGGTGCCCCAACGCGCCAGCTTGGCCGGGGCATAAGGTTCGCGCCAGAACCGCGCCACCAGCGCCCGCAGCAGCAACTGCTGGACCAGGCTCATGCGCCCATGGGGCGGCATTTCAAAGGCCCGCAGTTCCAGCAGGCCGAGACGCCCGGTGGCGCCGTCCGGCGCATAGAGCTTGTCGATGCAGAACTCGGCGCGATGGGTATTGCCGGTGACATCGATCAGCAGGTTGCGCAGCAGGCGATCCACCCGCCACGGCGGGCACTCCTCGCCCGGCGCGGGCATTTGTGCAAAGGCAATTTCCAGTTCATAAAGCGAGTCGTTGCGCGCCTCATCGACCCTGGGTGCCTGGGAGGTGGGGCCGATGAACAACCCGGAAAACAGGTAGGACAACGACGGATGATTGTGCCAATAGCTGATCAGGCTACGCAGCAGGTCGGGGCGGCGCAGGAACGGCGAATCCGCCGGCGTCGCGCCACCGAGGACGAAATGGTTGCCGCCGCCAGTACCGGTGTGGCGTCCATCGATCATGAATTTCTCACTGGTCAGGCGGGTCTGCCGGGCCTGCTCGTACAGGAACTCGGTGCGTTCCACCAGCTCGTCCCAACTGACCGAAGGCTGCACGTTGACCTCGATCACGCCCGGGTCCGGCGTCACCCGGAAGTTGCTCAAGCGCGGGTCGGCGGGCGGCTCGTAGCCTTCCAGCAGCACCGGGCAATGCAGCTCTGCCGCAGTGGCTTCGATCACGCTGACCAGTTGCAGGTAATCCTCGAGTCGCTCCAGGGGCGGCATGAACAGGTACAGCCGCCCTTCTCGCGCCTCGGCGCAGAGCGCGGTACGGGTCAGCCAATCCGCGGACTGATCGATCTGTGGCACGCGCTCATCCGCAACCGCCGGCTCAGGGACTTCTGCGAGCTGCGCCCGGTCCGGCAGCTCAGGGAAGTCCTGGTTCGGATCGTTGGGGTGAATGAAGGGGTACTCCGCCGCTGTCACCCAGGGTTGGGACGCCAGGGGCAGGCGATAGCCCAGGGGGGAATCCCCTGGCACCAATCGGCAATGACTGTCTCGCAAATACCAGCGGCCGCTCTGCCATTGATCACCCTTGGCGCTGCGGGCCAGGGGCAGCACCTGGCCAATGACTTTATCCAGGCCCTGGCTGAACACCTTGCGCAACCGCTGGCGCTCCAGGGCATCCTCCAGCCGCGAGTCCTCGGCACTGACATTGAGGGGCAGGCGGCCCTCGCGCCACAGGTAATAGAAATGGTCTTCGTAGGCGGGAAACACAAAGCGCCCGGGCAGCTTCAGGCGCTCGGCGACACTGGCGAGAAAGCGCCCGGCCAATGATGCGTCAGCGCCATAGTCCTCGTGCTCATCGGCAATCAAGGCGCTGTTGTGCCAGATCGGCACACCGTCAACTCGCCAATAGCAGTTCAGCGACCAGCGCGGCAATTGCTCCCCCGGGTACCACTTGCCCTGGCCGAAGTGCACCAGCCCCTGAGGCCCGTAGCGCTGGCGCAGGCGCTGGAACAGCTCAGCGGCCAAACGCCGCTTGTTCGCGCCCAGGGCGGCGGTGTTCCACTCGGCGCCGTCGGGATCGTCGATGGCCACGAAGGTCGGTTCGCCGCCCATGGTCAGGCGCACATCGTTCTGCAGCAGGTCCACATCGATCTGCCGGCCCAGGGCCTGGATGGCCAGCCACTGCTCGTCGGTGTAAGGCTTGGTGACCCGGGGCGCTTCCCAGATCCGCTCCACACTCATTTCATGGCTGAACTGACACTCGCAAGGCTCCACAAGACCCGTGATGGGCGCCGCTGAAGAGGGATCGGGGCTGCAGGCCAGGGGAATGTGACCTTCTCCGGCAAACAGCCCTGAGGTCGCGTCCAGGCCGATCCAGCCGGCTCCGGGCAAGTAGACCTCGCACCAGGCATGCAGGTCAGTGAAGTCCACCTCGGTGCCCGAAGGACCATCCAGGGATTTGACGTCGGCCGTGAGCTGGATCAGGTAGCCGGAGACGAAACGCGCCGCCAGTCCCAGGTGGCGCAACAGCTGCACCAGCAGCCAGGCCGAATCGCGACAGGAGCCGGAGGCATTGACCAGGGTCTGCTCCGGGCTCTGCACCCCCGGTTCCAGGCGAATCAGGTAGGCGATGTCGGCGCTGAGTCGCTGATTCAACGCCACCAGGAAGTCCACCGCCGGCAACGGCGTACGCGAGATACCGTCCAGGTAGGCCTGGAACTTGGGCGTCAGGGGCAGGGTTTCCAGGTAGGGCGCCAGCTCGCGCTGCTCATCGGCGGCGTAGGCGAAAGGGATCTGCTGCGCGTAGGGCTCAAGGAAGAAGTCAAACGGATTGAACACCGCCATCTCCGCCAGCAGATCCACTTCGATCCGCAGCTCGGTGGTTTTCTCCGCAAAGACCAGGCGCGCCAGATAATTGCCCTGGGGGTCCTGCTGCCAGTTGATGAAATGCTGCTCGGGCTGGACCTTCAGCGCATAGGCGAGTATTCGCGTGCGGCTGTGGGCAGCCGGGCGCAGGCGGACGATCTGCGGGCCAAGTTCGACGGCGCGGTCGTAGCGATAGTGCGTGACATGGTGCAATGCGACATGAATCGACACGGCGTGCCTCCTGCGAGCCTGAGCGGTGGATGAACCCGCGCAAGACTTGTGCCAGGGCCCAAGTCCGGGGGGTTGTTCAACGACTCGGGGCAGTACAGCACCAAAACCGCGCAAGCGGTGCATCCCTGTGCAGCTCACTGCACAGAAATGTGCCAGGCGGCATGACCCGAAGCTACTGCGCGCGCACTGTTAATGCAGCGCCAGCTCAATGCGCCAGCGCTAACAGCGGACCGCCAACAAGACCGGCTTGCGCCGCGATCGGCAGCCAAAACAAAAACGCCAGCTCCGAGGAGCTGGCGTTCTGTTGTCTAGCGCGGTACCACCGGCTTGCGGGTTGGCTTCTTGCCTTTGCCCTTGGCCGCATCGGCACGCTCCTTGGCGGCCTGCTTGTTGCGGGCGAAGGCGGCGGCCTTGGCCTGTTCACGCTTGTCCCAGGCATTGCCACCGTCACTGCCACGCGGCGGCAGGCCGGTGTGCTGGGTCAGGATCTTGGTTTCCTTGGCCACCTTGTGGCTGCCGGCCGGTGTCGAGTTCTTGCGGCGGGCGCTCTGGTAGCTGTCGGTGGCCGGCTGATGGGTCGGAATCAGCTGGTGCTTGCCCGGGCCGATCAGGTCGCCACGACCCATGCGCAGCAGGGCCTCGCGCAGCATCGGCCAGCCCTTGGGATCGTGGTAGCGCAGGAACGCCTTGTGCAGGCGGCGCTGCTCCTCGCTCTTGACGATGGTCACGCCGTCGCTCTTGTAGGTGACCTTGCGCAGCGGGTTCTTGCCCGAGTGGTACATGGCGGTGGCGGTGGCCATCGGCGACGGGTAGAACGCCTGCACCTGGTCGGCGCGGAAGCCGTTGCCCTTGAGCCACAGGGCCAGGTTCATCATGTCTTCGTCGGTGGTCCCCGGGTGGGCGGCGATGAAGTACGGAATCAGGTACTGCTCCTTGCCCGCCTCCTTGGAGTACTTCTCGAACATGCGCTTGAAGCGGTCGTAGGTACCGATGCCCGGCTTCATCATCTGATTGAGCGGACCTTCCTCGGTGTGTTCCGGGGCAATCTTCAGGTAGCCACCCACGTGGTGGGTCACCAGCTCCTTGACGTACTCCGGCGATTCCACCGCCAGGTCATAGCGCAGGCCGGAGGCGATGAGGATCTTCTTCACCCCGGGCAAAGCGCGGGCGCTGCGATACAGCTGGATCAGCGACGAATGGTCGGTGTTGAGGTTCGGGCAGATGCCGGGGAACACGCAGGACGGCTTGCGGCACGCGGATTCGATCTCCGGGCTCTTGCAGGCGATGCGGTACATGTTCGCGGTCGGGCCGCCAAGGTCGGAGATCACTCCGGTAAAACCGGGAACCTTGTCGCGGATTTCTTCGATCTCGCGAATGATCGACTCTTCGGAACGGTTCTGGATGATCCGCCCTTCGTGCTCGGTGATGGAGCAGAAGGTACAGCCGCCGAAGCAGCCGCGCATGATGTTCACCGAGAAGCGGATCATGTCGTAGGCCGGAATCTTTTCCTTGCCATAGGCCGGGTGCGGAACGCGCTGGTAAGGCATGCCGAACACGTAGTCCATTTCCTCGGTGGTCATGGGAATGGGCGGCGGGTTGAACCACACGTCCACTTCGCCATGTTTCTGCACCAGGGCGCGGGCGTTGCCCGGGTTGGTTTCCAGGTGCAGCACGCGGTTGGCGTGGGCGTACAGGACCGGGTCGTTGCGC
Source organism: Pseudomonas protegens (assembly GCF_003363755.1). GTDB lineage: Bacteria > Pseudomonadota > Gammaproteobacteria > Pseudomonadales > Pseudomonadaceae > Aquipseudomonas > Aquipseudomonas danubii. The sequence continues at coordinate 4,201,646 of NZ_CP031396.1, read as the reverse complement.
ACCTTCTCCATGGACGGCAGGCGGATCACGGTCTTGTCCCGGGTCATCCGCGGGCTGGCAAGGATCTGCACCACCTTGGCTTCGCTCGGATCTTCAACCGGGCCCTTCTCCTGCTCGATGGCGCAGGCCTGGGTGTCCTGGGTATTGACGTAGGGGTTGATGATCTTGTCGATCTTGCCCGGGCGGTCGATACGGGTGGAGTCCACTTCGTACCAGTCTTTGGGCGTATCGCGGCGGATGAAGGCGGTGCCGCGCACGTCGGTGATGTCTTCGATCTTGTGGCCATAGGACAGGCGCTGGGCCACTTCAACGATGGCCCGCTCGGCGTTGCCGTACAGCAGGATGTCGGCGCTGGCGTCGATCAGGATCGAGTTGCGCACCCGATCCTGCCAGTAGTCGTAGTGAGCAATACGGCGCAGGGAAGCCTCGATGCCGCCCAGGACGATCGGCACATGCTTGTAGGCTTCCTTGCAGCGCTGGCTGTACACCAGGCTGGCGCGGTCCGGACGCTTGCCCGCCAGGCCGCCCGGGGTGTAGGCGTCGTCGGAGCGGACTTTCTTGTCGGCGGTGTAGCGGTTGATCATCGAGTCCATGTTGCCGGCGGCGACACCGAAGAACAGGTTCGGCTCGCCGAGCTTCATGAAGTCGTCTTTGGACTGCCAGTTGGGCTGGGCGATGATCCCCACGCGAAAGCCCTGGGACTCCAGCAGCCGGCCGATGATCGCCATGCCGAACGAGGGGTGATCGACGTAGGCATCACCGGTGACGATGATGATGTCGCAGGAATCCCAGCCAAGCTGATCCATCTCCTCCCTGCTCATGGGCAGGAATGGTGCTGGCCCGAAACATTCGGCCCAGTACTTTGGATAGTCAAATAACGGCTTGGCTGCTTGCATGTCGATGACCGGTGTTGGCTTGGATAGGGACGCGTTGATTCACAGGGAAATTCGCGGGCGCGGAATATAGCACAAAAAATAACCAATTCCGACCATTATGGTCGGAATTCGGTGCTGCCCGATTCACCGGCGAGCCGGCACCTACAGCTAGGCGCCGGCAAGCGAATTGCCGGCGAACGGGCGGGTTATTCGTCGTCGTCGAAGTTGTAACTGCCCGGCGCGAGGTTCTCGAAGCGGGTGTACTTGCCGATGAACGCCAGGCGGATAAAGCCGATGGGGCCGTTCCGCTGCTTGCCGATGATGATCTCGGCAATGCCCTTGTGCTCGGTCTCGGGGTGATACACCTCATCCCGGTACACGAACATGATCACGTCGGCGTCCTGCTCGATCGCTCCGGATTCCCGCAAGTCGGAGTTCACCGGGCGCTTGTTGGGGCGTTGTTCCAGAGAGCGGTTGAGCTGGGACAGGGCCACCACCGGGCAGTTGAATTCCTTGGCCAGGGCTTTGAGGGACCGGGAGATCTCGGAAATCTCGTTGGTCCGGTTGTCACCGCTGGAACCGGGGATCTGCATCAGCTGCAGGTAGTCGATCATGATCAGCGCGATGTCGCCGTGCTCACGCACCAGGCGACGGGTCCGCGCACGCATTTCCGAAGGGCTGATACCCGCGGTGTCGTCGATGAACAGCTTGCGGTCATTGAGCAGGTTGACCGCCGAGGTCAGGCGCGGCCAGTCGTCGTCTTCCAGCTGGCCGGAACGGACCTTGGTCTGGTCGATGCGGCCCAGGGAGGACAGCATACGCATGATCAGCGATTCGCCTGGCATCTCCAGGGAGTACACCAACACCGCCTTGTCGCTGCGCAGTACCGCGTTTTCCACCAGGTTCATGGCGAAGGTGGTCTTACCCATGGACGGACGGCCGGCGACGATGATCAAGTCGGCCGGTTGCAGGCCACTGGTCTTCTCGTCGAGGTCGGTGTAGCCGGTGGACAGGCCGGTGATGGCGTTGTCGGTGTTGAACAGGGTGTCGATGCGGTCGATGGCCTTGGTCAGCAACTCGTTGACGCCCACCGGACCGCCGGTCTTGGGCCGCGCCTCGGCAATCTGGAAGATCTGCCGTTCGGCCTCGTCGAGGATCTCTTCGGCGGTGCGACCTTCAGGGTTGAAGGCGCTGTCAGCGATCTCGGTACTGATGCCGATCAGTTGGCGCAGGGTCGCCCGCTGGCGAACGATCTGCGCATAGGCCTTGATGTTGGCCACCGACGGGGTGTTCTTGGCCAGCTCGCCGAGATAGCCCAGGCCGCCGACCTGGGAGGTCTGGCCTTCCTTGTCCAACTGCTCGGACAGGGTGACCACGTCGATGGGCATGTTCTGATCGGCCAGCTTGGCGATGGCGCGGAAGATCAAACGGTGGTCATGCCGATAGAAATCGCCGTCGGACACTTGATCCAACACGCGTTCCCAGGCGTTGTTGTCCAGCATCAGACCACCGAGCACGGCCTGTTCGGCCTCGATGGAATGCGGCGGCACCTTCAGGGCAGCGGTTTGCAGATCGTATTGCTCGGGAGCGGAAATATCGTTCATGGCCACTTGGAATTCGGGGGTGAAAATCAGGATCAGCAGAAAGACAAAGGGCACGACCTGTAAACAGGATCGTGCCCGATGTTAACCGTCAGCCACACAAGGTGCCAGACGATTTGGTACTGCTTAAGCAGCCACCACGACAACGCGTACGGTTGCTTCAACTTCAGCGTGCAGGTGCACGGCTACGTCGAATTCACCTACGTTGCGGATGGTGCCGTTCGGCAGACGAACTTCGCTTTTTGCAACTTCAACGCCGGAGGCGGTCAGTGCATCAGCGATGTCGTGGGTGCCGATCGAACCGAACAGCTTGCCTTCGTCACCGGCGGTGGCAGTGATGGTCACTTCCAGCTCGGCCAGTTGGGCAGCGCGGCTTTCAGCCGAAGCTTTACGGTCTGCAGCCAGTTTTTCCAGCTCAGCACGACGCTCTTCGAACGCAGCCAGGTTGGCAGCGGTAGCAGCGGTGGCTTTGCCGTAAGGCAGCAGGTAGTTACGGCCGTAACCAGCCTTAACGTTCACTTTGTCGCCCAGGTTGCCCAGGTTGGCGACTTTTTCCAGAAGGATCAGTTGCATGTGAAAATCCTCTTAACTTTTAACCTTCACCGTTCGCGTTATCGGCGTCTTTCGGCGCCAAACGACCGCGAAAATCAACCAGACTGTCGACAATGGCCAGGACCACTAGCAACGGATAGATCAGCTGCATGAATGGCAACAGCGTGACGTACAACCCCACCAGCCAGAATCTGGCCAGTCGCCCTTGCGCCACCAGCCCGTGAATCAGGGCCAGCCCGGCAAAAGCCAGCGGGACACTGCACATCGGCGTAAGCATGGCCAGTTGAGGTCCGAAGTTCGGCCCCACCAGCATGCACGCCAGCAGCAACATCGCTGGCCCAAGAGGGATTCTGATGGCGCGAAACTCGCGACCAAAACCACCCGGGTTATACAACACAGCCTGCCAGTAACGCCCAAGAATCAGGCTCAGCACGCTGATGGCTTGCAACAAGGCCGCTATCAGGCCGGTCAGGATCGGTGCAATCAGCGTGGCAAGACGAGCTCGCTCTTCAACCGATAACTGCTGGTAGACCTCACCCAAGGCCATCGGCAGGATCTTTATCAATTCCTGCGACAACGCTTCGATCTGAGGGCGGAAAGCCGCACCCAGGACTCCAGCAAACACCAATCCCATCGCTATGCTGACCAGCAGCACGCGGCTCCAGGACTCGCCTGCGCGCAAAACCAACGCAAGACTCGAAGACCCCACCAGCACCAGAAATGCTCGCGGATCATCGAACGCCAGCCACCAGAACAAAGCCGGCAGCATTCCCAGAGCGAGGACACCAAGGGCATCCTTCAACCCGCGCCGCAGAAGCACCAGGCTCCCCGCGGCAGCACCCAACCAATACAACAACGGCAATGCCGAACAGCCAGCCACTACCAGAGTGGCCTGCATACGACCGCGCATGATGAACTCAGCTAAGGCGCGCATGCATTCAATCCCTTACTACTTGTCGACTGCCCGGTCTCAGCGGCCGTGGCTGTCGGTGTAGGCCAGCAGGGCCAGGAAGCGGGCGCGCTTGATAGCGGTGGCCAGCTGACGCTGATAACGAGCTTTGGTACCGGTGATGCGGCTTGGAACGATTTTGCCGGTCTCGGATACGTAGGCTTTCAGAGTGTTGAGATCTTTGTAATCGATCTCTTTCACGTCTTCAGCGGTGAAGCGGCAGAATTTACGACGACGGAAGAAACGTGCCATGTAATTGGCTCCTCAAAAGGTCCGTGGATTACTCGTCAGCGTTATCGCTGGCGTCGCTGTTGTCGCTGTCATCGCCATCGGCGCTGTCAGCATGCTCAGGACGGTCACGACGCTCACGGCGCTCACTGCGGTTTTCTTCAGCCTTGAGCATCTCGGATTGGCCAGTGATGGCTTCTTCGCGACGGATGACCAGGTTACGGATCACAGCATCGTTGTAACGGAAGTTGTCTTCCAGCTCAGCCAGGGCTTTACCGGTGCACTCAACGTTCAGCATCACGTAGTGAGCCTTGTGAACATTGTTGATTGCATAGGCCAGTTGACGACGGCCCCAGTCTTCCAGACGGTGGATTTTGCCGCCGTCTTCTTCGATCAGCTTGGTGTAACGCTCAACCATGCCGCCGACTTGCTCGCTTTGATCCGGGTGGACCAAAAAGATGATTTCGTAATGACGCATGAATGCTCCTTACGGGTTGTAGCCTGCCGCCTATAAGCGGTCAGACAAGGAGTGAATGACACTGGTGTGTCTTGCCTGTTAGTAGGCACATATGCGCCTGCCGTCACGGCAAGGGGCGCAATTGTAGAGAAGGGGGAACAGCGGCGCAAGGCAATTGGTGATTATTTGAACAATCACCTGCAGGAGCCAACGAGCCGGCAATGGACGGCAGGGCGTGGTTCGCCGGCAAGCCGGCTCCTACGGGATAGATCAGGCTTTTTTGGCGACGGCCTTGGCCTTGGCGCCGCGCTGGCGCATGGCTTCGAACAGGCAGACGCCCGTGGCCACGGAGACGTTGAGGCTGCTGACGCTGCCGGCCATTGGCAGGCGCACCAGATAGTCGCAGTGCTCGCGAGTCAGGCGACGCATGCCCTTGCCTTCGGCCCCCATGATGATGATGGTCGGGCCGGTCAGATCCTGATCGTACAACTCCTGCTCGGCCTCGCCGGCGGTACCGACGATCCACAGGCCGCGCTGCTGAAGCTTTTCCAGGGTACGGGCCAGATTGGTCACCGCCACCAGCGGAATCACTTCGGCAGCACCGCAAGCCACCTTGCGTACAGTCGGGGTCAGAGTGGCCGACTTGTCCTTGGGCACCAGCACCGCCAGGGCACCCGCCGCATCGGCGGTACGCAGGCAGGCGCCAAGGTTGTGCGGATCGGTCACACCATCCAACACCAGCAACAGTGGCGCGCCCTCGGTGCGATCCAGCAGCTCGTCGAGCATGGCTTCGCCCCACACCTGGCTTGGGCTGACTTCCGCCACCACCCCCTGATGCACGCCTTCAACCCAGGCGTCCATCTCACGACGCTCGGCCTGGCCGACCGACACACGGTTCTGCGCAGCCAGATCAACCAGCACCTGAACCCGTGGGTCACTGCGCCCTTCAGCCAACCAGATCTGCTTGACCCGCTTGGGATGGTGACGCAGCAACGCTTCTACAGCATGCACGCCGTAGATCTTTTCCAACTGACTCATGACTTGGCCTTAGGTTTGCGCGCGCCGCCGCTTTTCGCGCCGGAAGCGGAGCCCGCCTTGGGCGGACCCTTACGATGTTTGCTCGGTTTGGCTGGCCGGTCGCTGTCTCTGGCCGGAGCCGATTTGCCGGACTTTCCCCCAGACGCCGCTTTACCACCGCCTTTGGCTCCCGCCAGCAGCGCCTGTTTCATTTCACGACTTTTGCGTACTTCGGCGTTTTTTGCCGCCGCATCGCTCGGACGGTAAGCCTCGACCGCTTTCTCCTTGGCAGAGCTGCGACGCCCCGCCTTCGCTGGAGCTGGCTCTTCGACTGCCTTGCTCGCCGGCACGTCCGCAGCACCCCGTTTTTTACGCCCAATAGGTGCAGCAATGGTCTTTTCGGCCATCTCGAAATCGATTTTGCGCTCGTCCAGATCTACGCGCATGACCCGCACTTCCACGGTGTCACCCAAGCGGAAGCTGCGACCGGTGCGCTCGCCCGCCAAGCGGTGATGCACAGGATCGAAGTGGTAGTAGTCACCTGGCAGCGCAGTGACATGCACCAGGCCTTCGACGTAGATATCGGTGAGTTCGACGAACAGACCAAAACCGGTGACCGCGGTGATCACGCCAGGGAAGGATTCGCCGACGCGATCCTTCATGAACTCGCACTTGAGCCAGTTCACCACGTCACGAGTGGCTTCGTCGGCGCGACGCTCACTCATCGAGCACTGCTCACCGAGCTGCTCGAGGATGGCCTCGTCGTACGGATAGATACGCGCTTTCGGAATACTCATCGCTCCGGCTCGACGCACGTGCGGCGTGTCTTGCTTGGAGTGGATGACACTGCGAATGGCCCGATGGGTCAGCAGGTCCGGGTAACGACGGATCGGCGAAGTGAAGTGGGTATAGGCTTCGTAATTCAGGCCGAAGTGGCCCTGATTATCAGCGCTGTACACCGCCTGGCTCAGCGAGCGCAGCATCACGGTCTGGATCAGGTGGTAATCCGGACGATCCTTGATGGTTTCCAGCAGCGCCTGGTAGTCCTTCGGCGTAGGACCATCCTTGCCTTTATGCAGGGACAGGCCCAGCTCGCCAAGGAAGGCACGCAGCTTCTCCAGACGCTCCGGCGGCGGACCGTCGTGCACCCGGTACAGGGCCGGAATCTCGTGCTTCTTGAGGAACTCGGCGGTGGCCACGTTGGCCGCCAGCATGCATTCCTCAATCAGTTTGTGAGCATCGTTGCGCGTGGTTGGACGAATTTCGGCGATCTTGCGCTCGGAACCGAAGATGATCCGGGTTTCCTGGGTTTCAAAGTCGATGGCGCCACGGGTATGACGAGCACCGAGCAGGACCTTGTACAGCGCATACAATTGCTTAAGGTGCGGTACGACATCCGCGTACTCACCGCGCAGTTGCTTGGCTTCGGTGGTTTTCGGCTGCTCGAGCATGGTGCTGACCTTGTTGTAGGTCAGTCGCGCCTTGGAGTGGATCACCGCTTCATAGAACTGGTAATCGGTCATTTCGCCGGACTTGGAGATGGTCATCTCACAAACCATGGCCAGGCGATCAACTTTCGGGTTCAGCGAGCACAGGCCATTGGAAAGCTGCTCAGGCAGCATCGGGATAACCCGCTCGGGGAAATACACCGAGTTGCCACGCACCTGGGCTTCAGCATCCAGAGCCGAACCAATCTTCACGTAGCTGGAGACGTCGGCAATGGCCACGTACAGTTTCCAGCCGCCGCCGAACAGGCGCAGCTTGCCGGGCTTGGCTTCGCAAAACACCGCGTCGTCGAAGTCGCGAGCGTCTTCACCATCGATGGTGACAAAAGGCAGGTCGCGCAGATCAATGCGTTTCTCTTTGTCCTTCTCCTCCACTTCCGGCTTGAGCTTGGCGGCCTCTTTGAGCACGGCCTCGGGCCAGACATGGGGAATATCGTAGGTGCGCAGGGCAACGTCGATTTCCATGCCCGGCGCCATGTAGTTGCCTACCACTTCAACTACGTCGCCTTGTGGCTGGAAGCGCGGCGTCGGCCAGTGAGTAATCTTCACTTCAACGAACTGACCGACCTTGGCATTGGCATTACGCCCCGGTGTCACCAGCACTTCCTGCTGGATCTTCGGGTTATCCGCTACCACAAAGCCGATACCGCCCTCTTCAAAGTAACGCCCCACGATGCTTTCATGGGCACGAGATACCACTTCGACGATCACGCCTTCGCGACGACCACGACGATCCAGGCCGGAAACTCTGGCCAGGGCGCGGTCACCATCGAATACCAGGCGCATTTGCGCCGGGCTCATGAACAGGTCGTCGCTGCCATCATCCGGCACCAGAAAGCCGAAGCCGTCGCGGTGGCCGCTGATACGACCGAGGATCAGGTCGAGCTTGTCCACCGGCGCATAAGTGCCGCGGCGGGTGTAGATCAGTTGAGCGTCGCGCTCCATGGCGCGTAGGCGGCGGCGCAAAGCTTCAAGTTGGTCCTCTGTGGTCAGACCGAACTCTTCTACCAACTGCTCGCGACTAGCAGGCGAACCCCGATCAGCAAGGTGCTGGAGGATGAGTTCGCGGCTAGGAATAGGGTTTTCGTATTTTTCCGCTTCACGAGCGGCCTCGGGATCGAGGGACTGCCAATCGGCCATTAGATAAATTTCACCTTGTCTATATGCGGGTTAGTTTGGCATACGCGTATTGAAACGGGAAATTTCAGGCTCAGACAACGCTGGAAAAATCCTCATCGCCGCCTCAGAAACATCCTCACGCCTGCCACCGGAGACTTTTTTCAAACTTTTTTGAAATCGGGGGTTTACAGCTTAAAAGAGCCTCCGTATAGTGCGCGCCATCGACGACGGAGACGTCAGCGATACTGCCCAGATGGTGAAATTGGTAGACACGCCAGCTTCAGGTGCTGGTGACCGCAAGGTCGTGGAAGTTCGAGTCTTCTTCTGGGCACCAATTCAAGAGCTTGAGATTAGATCAATTTCAAGACTCAAACAAAAACCCGCGAAAGCGGGTTTTTGCATTCTAAGTGTTTGATTTAATAAAACCAAAACAGGGGTTTACAGATCAAAACACGGTCCGTATAGTGCGCTCCATCGACACGGCGACGACGTCGATACTGCCCAGATGGTGAAATTGGTAGACACGCCAGCTTCAGGTGCTGGTGACCGCAAGGTCGTGGAAGTTCGAGTCTTCTTCTGGGCACCAATTCAAACTTGAGAGCATCGCTTTCAAGTCTCCCAAAAACCCGCGAAAGCGGGTTTTTGCGTTTATGCCTCCAGGCATTCCCTCGCCTCATCGCCCCGCCGTCGTACCCGTAAAGCGCACATGAGAAACGATATCGTTTATGATTGTTACAAGTTTTTGCGGCACTACAGTGAGGAAACCTGCGAATGATGTTCAGAAATACCCTCCTTCCAACATCCCTTCTGCGTGGCTTGACCATCACTTTGCTGGGATTGACCCTGGCATCTCCACTCACCCAAGCAGCCGATCCTGTTTCCCTGACCCTGTATAACGGCCAGCACAAGGAAGTCGGCGATGCCGTTGCCAAGGCCTTCGAAGCCAAGACCGGCATCCACGTCAACGTGCGCAAGGGCAGCAGCAATCAGTTGGCCAGCCAGGTCGTCGAAGAAGGCGATCGCTCCCCCGCTGATGTGATCTACACCGAAGAGTCGCCGCCCCTGAACAAACTGGGCGAACAAGGCCTGCTTGCCCAGACCGATGCCGCGACCCTGGCCGTCCTGCCCAAGGAATACGTAGCCAGCAACGGCACCTGGATCGGCATCACCGCTCGAGTGCGAGTGGTGGCTTTCAACCCGAAACTGATCAATGAGAAAGACCTGCCCAAGTCGGTGATGGAGTTCTCCCAGCCACAATGGCAAGGCAAGGTCGGTTTCGTACCGACCAGCGGCGCCTTCCAGGAACAAGCCGTGGCCATCATCAAATTGCACGGTATGGATGCAGCAGAAGAGTGGCTGACCGGCCTGCGGGCATTCGGCAAGGTCTATAGCAATAACATGGTAGCCCTCAAGGCCGTGGAAAACGGTGAAGTGGCCACCGTCCTGGTGAACAACTACTACTGGTTCGCACTGCAACGGGAAAAAGGTCAACTGGACTCGAAGCTGCACTATTTCACCGGCGGCGATGTTGGCGGCCTGATCACGGTCTCCAGCGCCGCAGTGCTCAAGTCCAGCAAACACCCGAATGAAGCTCAACAGCTCCTTGCCTATATGGCCAGCGAAGAGGGTCAGCGGGTGATCACCCAGACCACCGCCGAGTACCCACTGCATAAAGGCATGGAGTCGGATCGCGGCCTCAAGCCATTCAGTGAACTGCAGGCTCCGAAAGTCACCCCGGCCGACCTCGGAAATGCCGAGGAAGCACTGGACCTGGAACGCGACGTCGGCCTGAACTGATGAGTCCACCACTCTGCGCCCCCGTCTCGCGCACGCCTTACGTGCCGAGGCGCAAGCGACCATCGATCTGGCTGCTGCTGCCGGTATTGCTACTGGTTTGCCTGAGCCTGCTGCCTCTGCTGTATGTCGGGCTCAAGGCCTGGCAAGCCGGCTGGGCCGAAGCGCTGCACCTGCTGTGGCGCCCTTATGTATTCCGCCTGCTAAGCAACACCTTGCTACTGATGCTGGGAGTCACCATCGCCTGCGCAATGATCGGCCTATCCCTGGCTTGGCTGCTGGAGCGCAGCGATCTGCCAGGACGACGGATCTGGGGCGTAGTGCTGTGCCTGCCCTTCGCCGTACCGGCCTTCATCAGCAGCTTCACCTGGGTGTCCCTGAGCGCCGGATTCGAAGGACTGGGCGGTGCGATCCTGGTGATGACCCTGTCCAAATACCCCCTAGTGTTCCTGCCAGTGGCAGCCACCCTACGCAATCTTGACCCCTCCCTCGAGGAGTCCGCACGCACCCTTGGGCAAAATCGCTGGGGCGTGTTCTTCAAGATCACCCTGCCCCTGCTCTGGCCATCGTTACTGGCAGGAGCCCTGTTGATTGCCCTGCACATGCTGGTGGAATTCGGCGCCCTGTCGATCATCGGCCTGCAAACCTTCACCACGGCGATCTATCAGCAATTCGAGCTGGAGTTCAGCAACGCCAACGCAGCCATGCTCTCGGCGGTACTGCTGGTGCTGTGCCTGATACTGCTGGGTCTAGAGCTGCGGGTTCGTGGCAAGGGGCGTCACGTACGCACCGGCCAAGGTGCAGCGCGACATGCAGAACAGGTACGCCTGGGACGCTGGTCCGCAGGCGGACAAATCTACTGCCTGCTACTGGCCTTGATTGGCAGCGGCGTTCCCCTGGGCATGCTTGCCTACTGGCTGGCCATGGGTTCATCGGCCGCTTTCCCGGTCGCAGCCATCGGCGAAGCACTGCTTTCCTCCCTGGCACTGTCCCTGGGCGGCGCCGCCCTGTGCCTGGCGCTGGCGGTTCCTGTGGGACTGCTAGTGGTGCGTCACAAGGGACGACTGGCCATCTGGGCCGAGCGTCTGCCCTACCTGTTGCATGCCCTGCCCGGCCTGGTGATCGCCCTGACGCTGGTGTACTTCGCCCTGCACTATGTGCCGGTGCTGTATCAAACCTCGGCGCTGTTACTGATCGCCTATGCCCTGCTGTTCCTGCCCCTGGCACAGGCGCCCATCCGCACCGCCCTGAACAAGGCCGCGCCGCAACTGGAAGAAGCGGCAAGAACCCTGGGAGCATCGCCATTCAGTGCTTTTTGCCGGGTAACGTTGCCGATCATCTTTCCAGCACTGGGCGCAGCCTTCGCCCTGGTGTTTCTGGATGCGATGAAAGAGCTGACTGCAACCTTGCTGCTCAGCCCGACCGGGCTGAATACCCTGGCCACAGAGGTCTGGGCCCATACCGCGAATGTGGAGTTTGCGGCCGCGGCACCTTATGCAGCACTGCTGATTCTGGTGTCTGGGCTGCCGGTGTACCTGCTGACGACGCGGATGTATCTGAGCCGTTGAGAAGTGCTTCGCCGGCACGCCGGCTCCTACAAAGTGACGCAGGAGCCAGCCGGCCAGCGAAAGATCAAGCGCGGAACTGCCCCAGACTGGCCTTGAGCTGCGCCGCCAGGCTGTCCAGTACCTTGCCGCTGGCGGTGGTCTCCACCACAGCCTGAGCCGCTCGCTCGGCCTGGGCATGAATGGTTTCCACCCGCCCCCGCACCGCTTGCGCGCCCTGAGCCTGATGCGCCGCAGCCTGGGTGGCCAAGCCAATCGCGGCATGCACTTGTTCGACCGAAGACTGCACCGTCTGCTGCAGGCGGACACTGTCACGCAGCACCAGCAACCCCTCACTGGCCTGACGGCCGGCCTGGCCAATAGCCGCCACCGCCTCCCGCGCGCCCTGTTGCAACGCGCCGATATGGGCCTGGATATCGCCCGTGGAACTCTGGGTCTTGCTGGCCAGGGCTCGCACCTCATCCGCCACCACGGCAAACCCGCGCCCGGTTTCACCGGCGCGCGCTGCTTCGATCGCCGCATTCAGCGCCAGCAGGTTGGTCTGTTCGGCAATGCCATGAATCACCGTCAGCACCACCTCGATCTGCTCGCTCTGCTGAGCCAGGCGCTCGATCACCTTGGCCCCGGTATCCACCTGCCCGGCCAGGGCTTCGATCAGACTGCCAACCTGCTCCGAAGTGCGGGTGTTCTCGTCAGTGGCCTGACGGATCTCCACCACCTGCTGCAGCGCCGCCTGCATCGCCTGGCTTTCCGCCTGGGCCTCATCAGCCATCTGCGATAGCGCCCGCAAGCTTTCGGCCACTTCGTCACGCTGCGCCTCAGCCGCTGCATCCGCCCCAGCATTGCGCAGGCTCATAGCCCCAATCTCCACACCGGTACGCTGCGCCACATCGCCCGCTTCACGCACAATGGGCTGCAACTTATCCACAAAGCGATTCACCGCCGAGGCCATATCACCGATCTCATCATTGCTGTTGAGAGGCACGCGCTTGGTCAGATCCCCTTCGCCTGCTGCCAGATCGTTGAGAGCCGTGATCAACAGATGCAGTTTGTTCACCACTCGCCGCCCCAACACTACCGCCAGCAACAGCAGCAGGGCCAAACCCACCAGCGCCAGGCCAACACCGATCTGCCAGCGCAAGGTGGCCGCAGCCTCCTGCACCGTGCTTGCGGTATTGGCCTGCATCTGCGCGGCAGTGGCCTGAGCCGATTGCAAGCGCGAGCGCATGGCCGCCGAACTGTCGGCGGAGGCTCCCTTGAGACTGTCGCCAACCAACTGGTCACTGCTGGCGATCAATGCCCCGAAGCGCTGATCCAGGGCGGCGATATCTGCCTCTACCGAGGCTGTGGACACCCCCATCAGCACCTTGCCGATTTCCACTCCATTAGGATTGATCGACGCCTCAAGGTAGTAGACAGAAGGATCGTTCTTGGCGGCATCCAGAACCTTGTCCAAGGCCCGATCGCCCTTGCCCTTTTCCAGCAGGGCCTTGTTGATCGGATTCTCACGATTCAGATAGCGAGTCAGATGCTCACCTGCAGCATCGTCATAGACCACGAACAGTACGTTGGGGTTACGCTGGGCACGCCGTGCGAACTCGGACAGAGTCGGCACATCACTGTCCCACATGGCACGAGGCGCCACAGAGGCCAGCAACTGGGCCATATCATTGGCGGAGTCCTTAAGATCCTTCTCCAGCGCTGCGCGCAGTTGGACCTGCTCCTCCTTTAGACGCGAAGACAGCCCCGCCGTCAGACGCTGACGCGTACTGCTGGACAGGCTTTCCAGACTGGAAGTGACTTCCTTGCCCGCCTGCTCGAGTTCGCCAGACAACTTCTGGCTATCAACACCCAAACGCGCAGCCAGATCGGCCTCCAGGGCAGTTACCGTGCTCCGAGTCAGGGCAACGGCGAGCACTACCTGCACCAAAAGGGCGATACCGAGAGTAACGAACACAGGCCGCAGTAAACGGCTTTGTAACAGTGAGAGAACGGCCGACACAGGAAATCCCTCTACTTTTGGCGCCATTATTCTGATGGCACTCTAGAAGCGAGTTTCACAGCAAGGGTCGTGCCGCACGACAGGCAGAAACGACAAAGGGCCCGATCAAGGGCCCTTTGGTTTTTACATCAACAACTTATCAAGCGAACGGATGACGCAGAACGATGGTTTCGTTGCGGTCCGGGCCCGTCGAAATAATGTCGATCGGCGCGCCGACCAACTCTTCGATGCGCTTGATGTAGGCCTGAGCAGCGGCAGGCAGCTCTTCCAGGGTCTTGGCACCCAGGGTCGATTCGCTCCAGCCCGGCATCTGCTCGTACACCGGCTCCAGGCCGATGTAGCTGTCGGCGTCGGTAGGCGCGTCGATGACTGCACCATCCTGGTTCTTGTAGCCAACACAGATATTGATGGTTTCCAGGCCGTCCAGTACGTCCAGCTTGGTCAGGCACAGGCCCGAGATGCTGTTGACGTCGATGGCGCGACGCAGGATCACGGCATCGAACCAGCCGCAACGACGGGCACGACCGGTAGTCGCACCGAACTCGTGGCCACGCTTGGCCAGGAAAGCGCCGACGTCATCGAACAGCTCAGTCGGGAACGGCCCCGAACCCACACGAGTGGTGTAGGCCTTGGTGATGCCCAGGATGTAGTCCAGGTACATCGGGCCCACGCCCGAACCGGTGGCGATGCCGCCAGCGGTGGTGTTGGAGCTGGTGACATACGGATAGGTGCCGTGGTCGATGTCCAGCAGCGAACCCTGGGCACCTTCGAACATAATGTCCTTGCCGGCGCGACGCAGCTGGTGCAGCTCGGCGGTGACGTCGAGCATCATCGGCTTGAGCAGCTCGGCGTACTCCATGCACTCGTCCAGCGTCTTCTGGAAGTCGATGGCCGGCTCTTTGTAGTAATTGACCAGGACAAAGTTGTGGTAGTCCAGCAACTCGCCCAGCTTGGCGGCGAAACGCTCGCGGTGGAACAGATCACCGATGCGCAGGCCACGACGGGCAACCTTGTCTTCGTAAGCCGGGCCGATGCCGCGACCGGTGGTACCGATCTTCTGCTCGCCACGGGCCTTCTCGCGAGCCTGGTCCAGGGCTACGTGATAGGACAGGATCAGCGGGCAGGAAGGGCTGATGCGCAGACGCTCACGCACCGGCACGCCTTTCTCTTCCAGCTTGACGATTTCACGCATCAAGGCATCCGGTGCTACCACCACGCCGTTACCGATCAGGCACTGCACGCCTTCGCGCAGCACGCCGGACGGAATCAGGTGCAGCACGGTCTTCTCACCGTCGATCACCAGGGTGTGGCCAGCGTTGTGGCCACCTTGGTAGCGCACTACGGCGGCGGCATGTTCGGTCAGCAGATCAACGATCTTGCCTTTGCCCTCATCACCCCACTGGGTGCCCAGGACTACGACATTCTTACCCATAACACTTGTCCTCATTCGCGCAAACTTGGTGCCGGCAGCCGCCGGCAGGAAAACTCAAGAAGCCAGCGGCAATACTTGCCAAAGCCCATTCTGCTGAATCAATTGCCGGTCGCAGTCCGCTTCACGGGCGGCGGCCAAAGGTTGCCCAGGCAACGCCTGAACGACACGCTGACCCTCACTGCGCAACTGGCAGACGGTCTGCCAGAGTGCCGCGTCAGTGCTGTCAGGCATCCAGATACCACCAGACGGCAGCTCGACCTCAGCACGCCCCAGGGTCACCAGGGTTTTCAAATCGGTAGAAAAACCGGTCGCTGGACGGGCACGCCCAAAATCCGCGCCGATGTCATCGTAGCGACCGCCCTGGGCGATGGATTGACCCACGCCCGGTACAAACACCGCGAACACCACACCCGTGTGGTAGTGATAGCCCCGCAGCTCGCCCAGATCGAAATACAACGGTAAGTCAGGGAAACGCACCGACAAGCGCTCGGCGATCGTCAGCAATTCATCCAGGGCCAGTAGCACCGAGGTCGGCGCACCCGCCAGGCGACGGCGAGCATCGCCCAATACTTCGCGGCCACCACACAACTCCACCAGGGAGCGCAGCATGTCGGCCAGATCGGCAGGCAGGCCCTGGGTCAGGCTGATGACTTCATCGATCGCCTTGCGCTGCAGGGCATCGAACAATTGTTGCTCCACGGCACCGGACAGGCCGGCAGCCTGGGCCAGGCCGCGGTAGATGCCCACATGCCCCAGATCCATGTGCACATCCGGCACATCGGCCAACTGCAGCATGGCCAACATCAGACTGATGACCTCAACGTCGCTGCTCGGGCTGGCGTCGCCGTACAACTCGGCGCCCAACTGGATCGGACTGCGCGAGGACGACAAGGCCCGCGGCTGAGCATGCAGCACGCTGCCGGCATAGCACAGGCGGCTCGGCCCTTCGCGACGCAGGGTGTGGGCATCGATGCGCGCCACTTGAGGCGTAATGTCGGCACGGAACCCCATCTGCCGACCCGACTGCGGGTCGATGACCTTGAAGGTACGCAGGTCCAGGTCCTGGCCGGCACCTGTCAGCAGGGATTCCAGGTATTCGATATGGGGAGTCACGACAAACTCGTAACCCCAACTCTGAAACAGATCCAACACCTGACGACGCGCCACTTCTATGCGCGCCGCTTCCGGCGGCAATACTTCTTCGATGCCATCTGGCAGCAGCCAGCGGTCTACCGTTGCCATTACGCCATTCCCCTATGGTCCGGGCGGCAAGCCTGGGGCCAGCCTTAGAGTGAAGCAGAAAACAGTCGCATCCGACGCGAGCTCAGCCGGACAGGCAGCCAGAAATCAGCTGTACAGACTATTTTCCTCGAAAAATCTTGCCGAGCTCTTGAACGAGCCACGGCCAATCAAAGATGCAGACGCAAAAAAGCCGGGAATTTCCCGGCTGCCGCATCATACACCCGTTTTCCCAAAGGATCACCCCGCGAGGCATTTTAGCCGCCCGGCGGGGTGCCCAAGGATCAGGGCCTGATCAAGGCTTGGACTTTTCCAGGTAGTGGAAGAAGTCGCTGCTTGGGTCCAGAACCATGACGTCGGATTTGTTTGCAAAGCTTTCACGGTAGGCACGCAGGCTACGGTAGAACGCATAGAACTCCTGGTCCTGGCCGTAGGCCTTGGCGTAGATCGCCGCCGCCTGAGCATCACCATCACCGCGCGCCTCTTCAGACTCGCGATAGGCTTCAGCCAGCAGCACGCGACGCTGACGATCAGCGTCAGCACGAATACCTTCGGCCAACTCGTTACCCTTGGCACGGTGCTCGCGAGCCTCACGCTCACGCTCGGTGCTCATGCGCTCGAACACGCTGCGGTTCACTTCCTTCGGCAGATCGATGGCCTTGACCCGGACATCGACCACTTCGATACCCAGCTCCTTTTCCGCCATCCTGTTCAGGGAAGCCGTGATATCCGCCATCAGCGCATCACGCTCACCGGAAACCACTTCATGCAGGGTGCGCTTACCAAACTGGTCACGCAGGCCCGATTCCAGACGACGGGAAAGACGCTCGTCGGCAATTTGCTTGAGACCGGAAGTCGCGGTGTAGAAGCGCTCGGCATCCTTCACTCGCCACTTGGCGTAGGCATCCACCATGACGGCTTTCTTTTCCAGGGTCAGGAAGCGCTGTGTCGGTGCATCCAGGGTCATCAGGCGCGCATCAAACTTACGCACCTGGTTCACGTAGGGCACTTTCACATGCAGGCCAGGCTGGACATCAGCCTGGACCACACGACCGAACTGCAGCAACACCGCGCGCTCGGTCTGAGCGACGATGTAGAAGCTGTTCCAGGCAACCACCGCCACGACAACGCCCACGATCAGGGCGATCAGCGATTTATTGCTCATCAGCGACTCTCCCTAGAACGCGTCTGCTGCTGTTGCTGCATGTGCTCCGCAGCGGCGCGCGCATTCGCTTCATTGCTGGTCGCAGACGCTGATCCCGTTGCCGGAACACCGCCACTACGACCACTGTCGATCATCTTGTCCAGCGGCAGGTAGAGCAGGTTGTTCTGCCCGCCTTTGCTGCCGGTTACCAGAACTTTGCTGGTATTGCTGAAGACTTCCTGCATGGTGTCCAGGTACAGGCGCTGACGAGTCACTTCAGGAGCCTTGCGGTACTCGGCAACCAGCTTGGTAAAGCGATCAGCCTCACCCTTGGCCCGCGATACCACTTCGTCGCGATAACCATTGGCATCTTCGAGGATGCGCTGAGCCTGACCACGAGCCTCCGGCACAACACCGTTGGCGTAGGTTTCAGCCTGGTTGCGCGAACGCTGTTCGTCTTCACGAGCTCGGATCACGTCATCGAAGGCTTCCTGCACTTCACGCGGTGCAGCTGCGCTCTGTACGTTCACCTGAGTCACGGTGATACCGGTGCGGTAGTTGTCGAGGAAGCGTTGCAACCGCTCCTTGATTTCACTGGCCATCAATTCACGACCTTCAGTCAACACCTGATCCATGGCGGTGGAACCCACCACATGGCGCAGGGCGCTGTCGGTTGCATGCTGCAGACTGATTTCCGGCTGATCAACGTTCAACACGAAGTCCTGCAGATTGCTGATCTTGTACTGCACGGTCAGCGGCACTTCGACGATGTTCTCGTCCTCGGTGAGCATCTGCCCCTGCTTGGTATAGGCACGCTCACGCGTGACGTTTTCCATGTACTTGCGATCGATCGGCGGGAAGTAGATGTTCAGACCCGGGCCGACGGTTTCGTAGTATTTGCCGAAGCGCAGCACCACGGCCTGCTCCTGCTCATCGACTACATAAACCGCGCTGTACAGCCACACGGCCGCCAGCACGACAAGACCAATACCCAGCAAGCCGAAACCACCACCCTTGCCGGAGCTACCGCCGTCATCACCACGTTTCTTACCACCACCGAACAACCCATTCAGGCTTTCCTGCAGCTTACGGAAGGCCTCGTCGAGATCTGGTGGCCCCTTGCGATCGCCATTATTGCGGCGCTTACCACCCCAAGGGTCCTGATTATTCGAGTTGCCACCCGGCTCATTCCAAGCCATAGCGCTCTCCATCTGATAAAGCAAAGACGCACCCACGGCGCGCCGACCAATGCTACAGAATGCCTGCTACAGCGGCACAACCGCATGCCCAGGCTTTTATTGCAAAGTGTGTTGCTCGATGAATTCCGACGGTTGCAGACCTTCGCGACTGACCAGCCGGTTCAACTCGGCCCGCGGCAGGCGAACGGCCAGCAAACTGACCCCTTCGTCGTCGTGATCTTCTTTCTGCACAGCGTTCAACTGGAAAAACTGTGCTCGCAGTCGAGCAAAACGCTGAGGCAAGCGCAAGGTGCCTACGAACAAATCTTCACCCAGCAGCTCCGCAATGGCCTGCTTGAGCAGATCAAGTCCCTGGCCATCACGGGCCGACAACCAGACACGCTGCGGCTTGCCATCGGGATCGCGCTGAATCTGCGGCTCCACACCCTCGAGCAAATCGAGTTTGTTATAGACCTCCAGGATCGGCAAGTCTTGAGCCCCGATCTCACCCAGTACCACCATCACCTGCTCGATCTGGGCCATGCGCTCGGGCTCGTGAGCATCGATCACATGAAGCAGCAAGTCGGAGTTGCTGGACTCTTCGAGCGTAGCCCGAAACGCCTCCACCAGCTTGTGCGGCAGGTGGCGAATGAAACCGACGGTATCAGCCAGCACAATCGGCCCCAGATCATCCAGCTCCAAGCGGCGCAAGGTCGGATCGAGGGTAGCGAACAGCTGGTCGGCGGCGAAAACATCGGACGCGGTGACAGCATTGAACAACGTGGACTTGCCAGCGTTGGTGTAGCCCACCAGCGAAACTGAAGGAATGTCGGCACGCTTACGGCCTCGACGAGCCTGCTCGCGCTGGCTGCGAACCTTTTCCAGACGCGCCTTGATCTGCCGCAGACGCACTCGCAGCAGGCGCCGGTCGGTTTCCAACTGAGTCTCACCCGGACCACGCAGACCAATACCGCCTTTCTGCCGTTCAAGGTGAGTCCAGCCACGAACCAATCGCGTGCTCATGTGCTCAAGCTGTGCCAGTTCTACCTGGAGCTTGCCCTCATGAGTGCGTGCGCGCTGAGCGAAGATATCGAGAATCAGACCCGTGCGATCAATCACGCGACACTCGAATACACGTTCGAGGTTACGTTCCTGACTGGGCGTGAGGATGTGATTGAAAATCACCAAGTCTACCTGTTCGGCTTTGACCAGATCGCGCAATTCCTCGACCTTGCCGCTGCCAACCAGGTATTTGGCGGTTGGCCGATGACGCGGCACGCTAACAAACGCGACGGTCTCGGCGCCGGCCGATAATGCCAGCTCCTGAAACTCCTGCGGATCTTCGCGCGCCTCAGGGTCCTGACCATCCAAGTGAACGAGAATGGCCCGTTCACCACCACCGTGGCGCTCAAAGAACAAAGGAGACTCCTATCAGGCGTTACCTGGCTCAGCGTCACCCTGTTCGGATTCGGATGCGCTAGGCAGACGAATTGGGCGAACTGGAACCACTGTAGAGATAGCGTGTTTGTAAACCATTTGGCTGACGGTGTTTTTCAGCAGGATAACGAACTGGTCGAAGGACTCGATCGTGCCTTGCAGTTTGATTCCGTTAACCAGATAGATGGAAACCCCAACTTTCTCTTTACGCAATGTATTCAAGTAAGGGTCTTGTAGCGAATGCCCTTTTGACATGTGCCGCACTCCTTTAAGGATCAATAATAAAAATCGGAAAACAGATAGCTCAAACCGTCACACCCCCAAGGATAGACGGCAATTGCAAGGACTCAGCTCAATATGGAGATCGTCCCTAGGTATTTCAAGGCGCGTGGCAGATTGTCGCAATCCAGGCTGTCCAACCATTGCAGGTCAGCCCAACTGCGTAACCAGGTGAACTGCCGTTTCGCCAATTGGCGCGTGGCAATGATGCCCCGCTCCTGCATTTCGGCTGACGTCAGCTTGCCATCCAGATGATCCCAGACTTGGCGGTAACCCACTGCACGTATAGACGGCAACCCGGCATGCAGGTCACTTCTTGAGCGCAGAGCTACGACCTCGTCAATGAATCCCTGTTCCAACATTTGTGTGAATCTTTGTGCAATACGCTGGTGCAGTACCTGACGATTCGCCGGAGCGATGGCCAGATTGGCGACAGTATAGGGCAATTGACCGCGTCCCGATGCGCCTGCCTCAGCACTTTGCGCCAATTGACGCTGACGATGAGCGGTCATTGTCAGACCGCTGACCCGATAGACTTCCAGCGCTCGGGTCAGGCGTTGAGGGTCATTGGGATGAATCCTCGCCGCAGACTCGGGGTCCACAGCCGCCAGTTGATCATGCAGAGCCTGCCAACCAAGGCGTTGAGCCTCGTCTTCGAGTTCGGCGCGGACCTGCGGGTCTGCTGGCGGCATATCCGCCAGGCCTTCAAGCAGCGCCTTGTAATACAGCATGGTGCCCCCCACCAGCAGCGGAATTTTGCCCCGAGCGGTGATATCGGCCATGGCCGCGAGGGCATCGGTGCGAAAATCTGCCGCCGAGTAGCTTTCGGCAGGGTCGAGAATATCGATCAGGCGATGGGGAAACTGCGCCAATAACTCCTTGGAGGGCTTGGCGGTGCCAATATCCATGCCGCGATACACCAGCGCCGAATCGACACTGATCAACTCGCAAGGCAGCACCTTGGTCAGCTCGATGGCCAGGTCGGTCTTGCCCGCAGCGGTCGGGCCCATCAGGAAAATCGCTGGAGGAAGCTGAGTCATCAACGGCCGCGCAAAAAGAGTTTGTCCAGATCGTCCAGACCCAATTGGGTCCAGGTCGGTCGACCGTGGTTGCACTGGCCGCTGCGCTCGGTGTTTTCCATATCCCGCAACAGGCCATTCATTTCCGCCAGGGCCAGGCGCCGGTTGGCGCGAATCGCGCCGTGGCAGGCCATGGTGCCGAGCAGTTCATTGAGATGAGCCTGAATTCGGTCGCTGTTGCCGTATTCCATCAAATCAGCAAGCACATCATGCACCAGTCGATTGGCTTCAGCCTGCTTCAACAGCGCCGGAATCTGCCGGATCGCCAGAGACTCAGGTCCCAGGCGTTGCAACTCGAAGCCCAGACGCTGGAACCAGGCGACATGCTCTTCCGCGCAATCGGCTTCACGCTGGCTGACGGCAATCGATTCCGGCACCAGCAACGGCTGGCCACTCAAGCCTTCGCTGGCCATGGCCACCTTCAAACGCTCGTACATGATCCGCTCATGAGCAGCGTGCATATCCACCAGCACCAGGCCCAGAGCGTTTTCCGCAAGGATATAGATGCCCTTGAGCTGTGCCAGGGCATAGCCCAAAGGCGGAATATCCTCCTGCCCCTCCGGCAGGGCTGTGGCCGCAGCCCCAGGCAAGGGCGCAAAGAACTCGCGATAGACTCCCTGGGACTCCGCAGCCGGCAGCACTGGCTGGGGCCGTGGTGTGTACTGATACTGATAGCCACTACCAGCACCGGTGCCCGGCGCATTGAAGCTCGGCTGGGACTGCGGCTGCTCCAGGGCCAGGTTCGCGGCCAGACGCATTTCACCCTGGGGTCCGAACTCACCGGCTTCGATACCGCTTGGCCGCACAATCCCTGCTACCGCCGCCGGCGCCGCCAACTGGTCCTCGGGGCGCACGTCGCCCAAAGCCCTGTGCAAGGTGCCATAAAGGAAGTCATGCACCATGCGCCCATCACGGAAGCGCACTTCATGCTTGGTCGGGTGCACATTGACGTCGACCACCGAGGGATCGACCTCGAAAAACAGCACAAAAGTCGGATGCCGGCCGTTGAACAGCACATCGCGATAGGCCTGACGCACCGCGTGGGCCACCAGCTTGTCCCGTACCGCACGACCGTTGACATAGAAATACTGCAAGTCCGCCTGGCTGCGGGAGAAGGTTGGCAAGCCCACCCAGCCCCAAAGATGGAGACCGTTGCGCTCGACCTCAATGGGCAGCGCCTGCTCCAAAAAGCCCGAGCCACAGACCGCCGCCACGCGCCGGGCGCGAGCTGCATCATCCTTGGCTTCATGCAGACTGAGGATGCTCTTGCCGTTGTGGCGCAAATGGAAGGCCACGTCGAAACGCGCCAGAGCCAAACGCTTGATCACCTCCTGCAGGTGATCGAACTCGGTTTTCTCCGCCTTGAGAAACTTGCGTCGGGCTGGAGTATTGAAGAACAAGTCACGCACTTCCACCGAGGTGCCTACCGGGTGGGCCGCCGGCTGCACTCGCGGCGCCATGTCGCGACCTTCGGTTTCGACCTGCCAGGCCTGATCGGCATCACGGGTACGGGAGGTCAGGGTCAAGCGCGCCACGGAACTGATGGAGGCCAGGGCTTCACCGCGAAACCCCAGGCTCATCACCCGCTCGAGGTCTTCCAGGTCGCGGATCTTGCTGGTGGCGTGCCGCGCCAGCGCCAGAGGCAGATCGTCGGAGGAAATGCCACTGCCATCATCACGGACCCGCAGCAGCTTGACTCCAGCCTGCTCGACATCCACATCAATGCGCTTGGCGCCAGAGTCCAGGCTGTTTTCCAGCAGCTCCTTGATCACCGAAGCCGGGCGCTCAACCACTTCACCCGCGGCAATCTGGTTAGCCAGGCGCGGACTGAGCAGCTCGATGCGCGCGCCACTGATTACCGAGTCACTCATTCCTTGGCCGCCAATTCAGTGCCGGGGATGGTCAGAACCTGCCCCACTTTCAATTCATCGCTTTTCAGATTGTTGGCACTGCGCAGGGCAGGCGCCGATACCTGGTAGCGCACCGCGATCATCGCCAGGGTTTCCCCCGGGTTGACCCGGTGATCGCGAGGCCCCTGGGCAATCTTCCCGGAATCTCGCAGCCAGGCGATATAGGTGCCCGGTGGCGGGTTCTGCTGGAAGAACTGCCGCACGCCGCTGCTGATGGAGCGAGCCAAGGCCTGCTGATGGCTGACAGTAGCCAGCTTCGAGGCTTCGTTGGAGTTGGAGATAAAGCCTGTTTCCACCAGGATCGATGGAATATCCGGGGACTTGAGCACCATGAACCCAGCCTGTTCCACACGCTGCTTGTGCAACGGTGTGACCCGGCCGATGTTGTTCAGGACTTTCTGCCCGACATTGAGGCTGGAGGTCAGGGATGCGGTCATCGACAGATCCAGCAGCACCCCGGCCAGCATCCGGTCCTTGTCATCCAGGCTGACGTTGCCGGCACCACCGATCAGGTCAGAGCGGTTTTCACTGTCCGCCAGCCAGCGGGCAGTTTCCGATGTGGCGCCGCGCTCGGACAGGGCGAATACCGAGGCGCCAAAGGCTGCGGTCGAAGGCGCGGCATCGGCGTGGATCGAAACGAACAGGTCAGCGCCCTTCTTCCGAGCGATCTCGGTACGACCGCGCAACGGAATGAAGTAGTCGCCAGTACGGGTCAACTCGGCGCGGAACCCCTTGATGCCATTAATCTGGCGCTGCAGTTCACGGGCGATGGCCAGCACCACATCTTTCTCATGCTGGCCACGGGAGCCGGAGGCACCCGGGTCTTCACCGCCGTGACCGGCGTCGATCACCACGATGATGTCGCGCTTGCCCGCCGGGGCCGGCGGCAGCTTGATCGCGGGCTCCGCAGGCGTGACTGGCACGGCGGGAACGGTGGCCACAGCTGGGGGCGGAGCAGCAGGCGGTGCGGCATCAGCAGGGTTGTCGAACAGGTCGACTACCAGGCGATTGCCGTACTGGGCGTTGGGCGCCAGGGTAAAACTCTTGGGGGTGACGGCCTTTTTCAGGTCGATGACCACTCGCAGGTCACTGGGGGTACGCTGCGCCGAGCGCATGGCGGTGATCGGCGTATTGGCCGTGGCGACATTCAGTGGACCGCCGAGGGTTGCGCCATTGATATCGATCACCAGACGATCCGGGGCCGTCAGGGTAAAGACGCTGTGCTGAACCGGACCGGACAGGTCGAAGACCAGTCGCGTGTTATCCGGTGCCCGCCACAGGCGGACGCTGCGAACCTGTGTAGCGGCCACAGCATCGACGGCCAATGCCGTAAGCAACAGTCCTACGACAGCAACCAACGCGCGAATGCGCATACCTAACCCCATCAATTATTTGAATTCCAACGCCAAAGCGGCACACCAGGACTCGCCTCGCGAGCCTTGAGACAATAGATGCACAGAACGCCCATTGTTATGCGGGGTAATGGTAATGGTCAGGTCGGGCTTTGGCAAAAAGCCTGCACCACGCTGGGGCCACTCCAACAGACACAGTGCATCGCCTTCGAAGTAGTCACGAATCCCCAGAAACTCCAGCTCCTCCGGGTCCACAAGACGATACAAGTCGAAGTGAAAAGCCCGCACCGGACCTATCTCGTAGGGCTCCACCAGGGTAAAGGTCGGACTTTTTACCGCCCCGTCATGCCCGAGGCCACGGATGATCCCCCGGGACAGGGTGGTTTTGCCCGCCCCCAGATCGCCCTCAAGAAAAATCACCCCCACGCCTTGAGTGACGCGAGCAATGCGTGCACCAAATTCCACCATGGCCTGCTCGTCGGCCAGATAAAGGGTTAACTCAGACACGGTGACTGCTCCTCCAACAACTGACGAATGGCTGGAATCAGATCACTGGCCGCCAGCCCTCGGCCCAATTTGCCTTGCTGCTCGCCAGCGCGGGCGTGTACCCAGACCGCCAGGCAAGCCGCATCGAACGTCGACAGTCCCTGCGCCAGCAACGCACCGATCAATCCTGCGAGCACGTCCCCCAGCCCCGCCGTGGCCATCGCCGGATGCCCTCCATCACAGCGGGCCACTTGCCCCTCGGGGCTGGCGATCAGGCTGCCAGCCCCCTTGAGCACGGCAACCGCCGAGTATTTTGCGCTCAAGGCCCGGGCCGCCGCCGGACGATCACCCTGAACCTCGGCGATGGAGATCCCCAGCAGACGAGCCGCCTCCCCGGGATGGGGGGTGATCACGCTGGCCGCCGGCAGGTGTAGACCGCCCAGGGCCAGGAGATTCAAGGCATCGGCATCCCATACCTGAGGCAAAGGCGCGTTGGCCGCTGCCGACAACAGGCTGCGCCCCCAGGCGCCCTGCCCCAGTCCGGGACCAACCACCAGTACCGTGGCCCGCACCAACAGCCCCATCAGTTGATTGGCCGAATGGGTGCCCTGGGTCATGACTTCCGGCAGCCGCGCAGCGGCCGCCGCGACGTGCTCATTGCGAGTTGCCAGGGACACCAGCCCCGCACCACTGCGCAAGGCACTTTCCGCACTCAATAACGCGGCGCCAGCAAAGCCGCGGTCGCCACCGATCAGCAACAAATGACCGAATTGCCCCTTATGAGCGTCCAGAGGACGAGCTTCCAATCGCGGCAAATGAGCGTCAGTCAGCAGCTGAACGTCGAGTAAAGGGTGTTTTGTCTGCGGCATGCGTCTTCGGGCTCCGATGTCTGGCAGAATTATACGCACCTCAGCTCCGGTTTCTCTCGCCTCATGCCCGCTATTACCCAGGATCTCCCCGCTCTCGCCCAATCGATCAAGGACTGGGGCCGCGAACTGGGCTTTCAACAAGTCGGTATCAGCGGCCTGGACCTGGCCGAGCATGAGCAGCATCTGGAGCGCTGGCTCGCCGCCGGCTACCACGGCGAAATGGAATACATGGGCGCCCATGGCAGCAAACGCTCCCATCCCGATCAGTTGGTGCCCGGCACGCTACGGGTGGTATCGCTGCGCATGGACTACCTGCCCGGCGACACCCAGATGGCCCAGCGCCTGGCCGAACCGTCCAAGGCTTATGTCTCGCGCTACGCCTTGGGCCGCGACTATCACAAGCTCATCCGCAAACGTGTGCAGCAGTTGGCCGAACGCATCCAGCAAGCCATTGGCCCCTTTGGCTACCGCGCGTTCGTCGACAGCGCACCGGTACTTGAAAAAGCCATCGCCGAGCAGGCCGGGCTCGGCTGGATCGGCAAGAACACCCTGGTGCTCAACCGCAAGGCCGGCAGCTACTTCTTCCTCAGCGAGCTGTTCGTCGACCTGCCGCTGCCCGTGGACGAACCCCACGCCACCGAACATTGCGGACGCTGCACCGCCTGCCTGGACATCTGCCCGACCAATGCCTTCGTCGGCCCCTATGTACTGGATGCCCGGCGCTGTATTTCCTACCTGACCATCGAGCTGAAAAACGCCATTCCCGAAGACCTGCGCCCACTGATCGGCAATCGGGTATTCGGCTGCGATGACTGCCAGATCGTCTGCCCCTGGAACCGCTTCGCCCGCCCCTCGGCAGAAGGCGACTTCAAACCCCGGCACAACCTGGACAATGCCGAACTGGCGGAACTGTTCATGTGGGACGAGGACAAGTTCCTCAGCAGCACCGAAGGCTCGCCCCTGCGCCGTGCCGGCTATGAGCGCTGGCTGCGCAACCTGGCGGTGGGCCTGGGCAACGCGCCCTCAAGCATTCCGGTGCTGGAAGCGCTCAAGGCCCGCCAGGACTATCCCTCGGAACTGGTCCGCGAACACGTGGAATGGGCCCTGGCGCAGCACGCCAACCGTCAATGCTCGTCGTTGTAGACGAACTTGGGCATTTCCCAGTGAAAACGGATCGCCAGCAGGCGCAATAGAAAGCCACCGAACAGGGTGACCAGGATCGACTGCTCGCTGGGCAGCTGCAAATAGATGCACAGCATGTAGCACCAGGCCGCGGCGAAGGACACGCTGGCGTACAGCTCACGGCGGAAGATCAGGGGAATGTCGTTGCAGAAAATATCCCGGAGGATGCCGCCAAAGACCCCGGTGATCACCCCGCTGACCGACGCCACCAGCATGCCGTGGCCCATTTCCAGGGCGGTCATGCAGCCGATCAGGGTAAAGGCCACCAGACCCACGGCGTCGAGCACCAGAAACAGCGAACGCAGGTGACGCATCAGGGGCGCGATAAAGATCGTCACCAACGCCGCCACCGAGGTCAGTACCAGGTATTCCGGGTGCTTGACCCAGGTCAGCGGGTAGTGCCCCAACAGCACATCACGCACCGAACCACCGCCGAGCGCAGTGACACAGGCGATCAGCACCACGCCAAACCAGTCCATGCCACGCCGGCCGGCAGACAGGGCGCCGGTCATGGCTTCGGCGGTAATGGCGATCAGATAAAGCATCAACAGCATGATGGCGGTCCTTACAGGAAGGCGCGCAGTCTACTCAGTTGAGGCGAGCACCAAAAGAGGGCGGGTACGGGCGCCGCTTGCAGCGTGCGCCCGTTCGCCGGCAAGCCGGCTCCTGCAGGTCAGAATTTGATGAAGTGCTTGCGGTAGTGCTGCAGCTCGGCGATGGACTCGCGGATGTCGTCCAGGGCCAGATGGGTGCTGCCTTTCTTGAAGCTGTCGCGCACGTCAGGAGCCCAGCGGGCGGCTAGTTCCTTGAGGGTCGAAACGTCCAGGTTGCGGTAATGGAAGTAGCTTTCCAGAGCCTTCATGTGGCGATAGAGAAAGCGCCGATCCTGGCAGATGCTGTTGCCACAGATGGGCGACTTGCCCTTGGGTACCCACTGTTCCAGAAAGGCAATGGTCTGGGCTTCGGCTTCGGCCATGCTGATGCGGCTTTCGCGAACCCGCTGGGTCAGGCCGGAACCACCGTGCTGGCGAGTGTTCCACTCGTCCATGCCGGCAAGGATCTCGTCGCTCTGGTGGATAGCGATGACCGGCCCTTCAGCCAAGGTGTTCAGATTGCTGTCAGTGACAATGGTCGCCATCTCGATGATGACGTCGGTGTCGGGGTTCAGACCGGTCATTTCCAGATCGATCCAAATCAGGTTCTGTGGGTTTTGCATGGGGGGCTCCTCGGCGTAGTTGCGCAGTTTAGCCTAGAGGGCCTGCCCGGCGTGCTAAACTCGCCGCCGTTTTACCTATCCGCCGTAATTATCAACACGGAACACCAATGGCCAAACGCCAGCTCAATCGTCGCCAAAACTGGCGCATCGAAAAGATTCAGGGTGAGCGCGCTGCCCGCGCCGCCAAACGCGAGTCCTCCGCCGTAGAGGCGCTGGAGGGTGGCGACCTTGGCCCGGAACAGACCGGCCTGGTCATTGCTCACTTCGGCGTGCAGGTCGAGGTTGAAGCCCGGGAAGGTGAGCTGGCCGGCCAGGTGTTCCGCTGCTACCTGCGAGCCAACCTGCCAGCGCTGGTGACCGGCGATCAGGTGGTCTGGCGCGCCGGCAATCAGGGCATCGGGGTGATCGTCGCGCAATTGCCGCGCAGCACCGAGCTGTGCCGACCGGACAGCCGTGGCCAGCTCAAGCCGGTGGCCGCCAACGTCGACATGATCGTGATCGTGTTTGCCCCCATGCCCGAACCCCACGCCAATCTTATCGACCGCTACCTGGTTGCCGCCGAGCACGCTGGGATTCGGCCGCTGCTGCTGCTGAACAAGGCCGACCTGATCGACGAGCAGAACGCTCCGGCACTCAACGCCTTGCTGGCGGTCTATCGCCAACTGGGCTATCCGCTGCTGGAAGTCTCGGCCCACCACGGCGACGGCATGGAGCAACTGCAAGGCTTGCTGGACGGACGCATCAGCGTATTCGTGGGGCAATCGGGGGTGGGCAAGTCATCCTTGGTGAACAGCCTGCTGCCAGAAGTCGAAACCCGAGTCGGCCCGCTGTCGGAGTACTCCGGACAGGGCACCCACACCACCACGACAGCGCGACTGTTCCACTTCCCGGGCGGCGGTGAACTGATCGACTCCCCCGGCATCCGCGAATTCGGCCTGGGGCATGTCAGCCGCGCCGATGTCGAAGCTGGCTTCATCGAGTTCAACGACTTGCTGGGTACCTGCCGCTTCCGTGACTGCAAGCATGATCGCGAGCCGGGCTGTGCATTGCTCAAGGCTTTGGAAGACGGGCGCATCCAGCAGCAACGGATGAACAGCTACCGCTCGATCCTCGCCAGCCTGCCAGACAGCGGCTACTGAGCCGAGCACCGTAGAAACAACAAGGCCGCGATCTTCGCGGCCTTGTTGTTTGTCACCTGACGGTTCCCGGCTTGGGAGCCGGCGCCTGGCCGGCCGATCCCTGCTCATCCATCTTCAATACGCCATCCTCGAAGATGTTCATGCGCTGGCGCACTTCATGAGCGGGCAACGGCTCGCTACCCGGCGGCAAGGCATTCGGGTCCGCCGCCGCACCCGGCACTTCACCTGGCGCCCCAGTGCCCTGGTTGGGCGCAGGAGCGTTTGGATCGGTCTGCTCGCCTTCGATTGCGCGCTGGGCCTTCTTGGTCAGCACCACAATATCGATCCGCCGGTTGACCGGGTTGAGCGGATTCTTGCGGTCGAACAGCGCAGAGGAGGCAAAGCCCACCACCCGCGCCACTTGCGGATCGGGATAACCGCCAGCCACCAGAGCCCGACGCGCAGCGTTGGCACGGTTGGCGGACAGTTCCCAGTTGCCGAACTCACCACTGCCGGCATAAGGCGTGGCATCGGTATGACCGCTGATGCTGATCTTGTTCGGCACCGCCTTGATGGTGTCGGCCATGGCCAGCAGGATGTCTTCGAAATACGGCTTCAGACGTGCGCTGCCAGAGTCGAACATCGGCCGGTTCTCGGCATCCATGATCTGGATCCGCAAGCCGTCCGGAGTGATTTCGAAGAGGATCTGGTCCTTGAACTTCTGCAGTTGGGGATTCTCTTCAACCTTGTTCTGCAACTCTTGTAGCAGCAGTTCGAGACGCTCGCGCTCCACCTGCTCGGCCATGCCCTCCACCTGATCGGCATCCACCGTGACCTTGTCCGGTTGCGGCTGGGACTTGATCTCGGGGTTTAGGGTGTTATCCGGCGCCAGTTCGGGAGAGCCACCCAGATCAATGATGTAGGGTGTGCCGCTTTCCGAGAAGCCGATCGGGTCCTTGAAGTAACCGGCGATGGCGATCTTCTGTTCCGGGGTTGCGGTGGACAAGAGCCACAGCACCAGGAAGAACGCCATCATCGCCGTGGCGAAGTCGGCGAAGGCGATTTTCCAAGCGCCCCCGTGATGCCCGCCAGCGAAGCGCTTGACGCGCTTGATGATAATCGGCTGATTATTTTCCATGACTTAACGACCGCGAACCGCTTGTTCCAGCTCGGCGAAGCTAGGACGGTGCGCTGGGTACAGAACCTTGCGCCCGAACTCCACCGCCAGCGAAGGCGGCATGCCGGAAGCCGAAGCGACCAGGGACGCCTTGATGGCTTCGTAGACGTTCAGCTCTTCCTTCGCATCGTGCGCCAGGGAAGTGGCCAACGGACCAAAGAAACCATAGGCCGCGAGGATACCGAAGAAGGTCCCGACCAACGCCGCACCTACGTGCAAGCCAATGGACGCCTGGTCGCCATCCCCCAGGGACGCCATGGTTACCACGATCCCCAATACCGCCGCCACGATACCGAAACCGGGCATGCCATCGGCGATCCCGGTAACTGCATGGGAGGGATGCTCAAGGTCTTCCTTGAGACTGAACAGTTCCATGTCGAACAACCCTTCCAGCTCGTGAGGAGCCATGTTGCCGGAGGACATGATGCGCAGGTAGTCACAGACAAATGCGGTCATGCGCTCATCTTTGAGCACCGCAGGATACTTGGCGAAAATCGGACTGGCCGCAGCGTCCTCGATGTCACCCTCGATGGCCATCATGCCCTCGCGACGACTTTTGTTGAGGATCTCGTAGATCAGCCCCAGCACTTCCAGATAGAAGGTGTGAGTGAAGCGCGAACCGAACATACCCAGCGACTTTTTGATGACATGCATCGTCATATAGCCTGGGTTGGCCTGGAGGAATGCGCCAAAGGCAGCACCACCAATGATCAAAACCTCGAAAGGCTGGATCAGTGCCGCGATTTTGCCGTGTGAAAGCACGTATCCGCCGAGCACGCTCGCGAATACGACGATGATGCCGATAATTTTAGCCATAGGTAGGAGAGTACTTACTGAGTCGGGTTCAAGGTCATATTCGGAAGTTCTTAAAACTCTTCTTCTACTTATCGGCAAAACTGCGCCAGACTATAGCCAGTTAAGGCGAAAAGCCAGTTTGGCCCGCTCTGGGCGTGTTCACAGCAGACGATGATTGCGCCCGACCATGTCTAATGAAACCAACGTCCCACATTCCCCGCCCACCTCTCTCGACGCCTGGGTAAAGCTCCTCAATGGCGTGCGCTTGCCCGTGCCGCAAGCCAGCCATGATCGAGTGTGCAAAGCCATCGCCAACAATCGCAGTTCGCTGCGGGACATTGCCGAACTGATGCAAAACAGCCCGGCGCTGGCCCTGAGCGTGATCCGCGAAGCCAACCGGCACTCCCACGGCAGCATGAGCGAACCGGCAGAAAACCTGGAGGTCGCGGTCAACCGCCTGGGACTCAAGCGCACCGAAGAACTGCTCGAACAACTGCCCACCCTGCCAGAGGAACAGATTCCGCAGGCTCTGCGTCAGTTGCAACTGATCAGCCAGCACGCCACCCAGCAAGCCAACGGTTTTTTCGCCGGGCGCCTGGCCCGACTGTGGCAGGACATTCACTGGGGCAGCCTGCTGTTCCTCTCGCCACTGTGGGCCATGGCCCTGGTCTACCCCAAGCTCGTGGAAGAATGGGAACTGCGAGTCATCTATAAGCACGAGTCGGCTCGTCAGGTAGAAATGCAACTGTTCGGCGTTCGGCTGATGGAATTGTGCCAGGCCCTGGTCCATGCCTGGCACCTGCCAATCTGGGTTCGGCAGGGTTATCGCCTGCTGACCCAGGAGCAGCGTCAACTGGCCAAGGTCATGCTGATCGCCCGCGACAGCGAACATCCGCTGCGCCAGCAACAGCGCCTGGATGCCGATCCGGACCTGCAGCGCTGGCTGAACCAGCCAGCCAACTGCGTCCTGCTGGCCAACGGCCTGGCCTTGGCGGCGCAGCACTCCTGGAACAACGCTCATGGCCGACGCTGGCAAAACCTTACCGGCCTGTATCTACAAATGCCGGTCGCCCAGGTCCAGCAACAGCTACACCAGCAGGCCGTAACCAGCGCTCGCAATGACAGCCAACCCGATCTCTGGCACCCGGCCCAGGCCCTGATCTGGCCCTGGGATGTCCGGCGCCTGCACAACGGTGAACAGCCGGTACCGGCTCCGACAGCCGAGGAGTTGGCCAAATGGCGCAAGCTCTGCAGCGAACTTCTACTGGAACCCAGCCCCTTCACCAATGCCGTGCACCTCACCAGCTTTGCCCGAGATGCCCTGGTGGCCTGCGGCATGCGTCGAGTGCTGTTACTGATGGTGGACCGCAGCCAGAGCCACCTGCGGGTACAGCAACTCTATGGTCTGCCCAAGGAAACAGCAGGGCTGACACTGCAGGCCAAACAGAGCACGGTCCTGCAACGCCTGCTGGAGAAATCTGCCCAGGTGCGCCTGACGCCGGCCAACAATGGGCAGTTCTCCGCCCACCTGCCAACCTCCTTGCGCCAGTTGTTTCGGGGCGAGCACCTGCTGATGCGTTCCCTATCGTGCAACGGCCGGGTACTGATGCTGGCCGTGGCCGATCAGGGCGGCGTTCCGTTCTCGGAAATCAGCGTCCAGGCGTTCGGCAAGACCGCTCAGTGCATCGAAAAAGCCTTGCATAGCTTTACCAACCGCAGCCAATGACGCTTGCGCTACAATCCTTCCCTTTGTGCCCTGGGGACCTGACATGTCTGACTTCTCTGGCTTGCCGCTGGTCATCGAACCGAGCGACTTGCTCGCCCGCCTCGACGCCCGCGAACTGATCCTGGTCGACCTGACCAGCGCTGCCCGCTATGCAACCGGGCATATTCCCGGGGCGCGCTTCGTCGACCCCAAGCGCACCCAGCTCGGCCAGCCCCCCGCTCCCGGACTGCTACCGCCACAGAACGCACTTGAAGCGCTCTTCGGCGAGCTCGGGCACAACCCGGACGCGGTCTACGTGGTCTATGACGACGAAGGCGGAGGCTGGGCCGGCCGCTTCATCTGGCTGTTGGACGTGATCGGCCACAGTCGCTACCACTATCTGGACGGCGGCCTCACGGCCTGGCTGGCACAAAGCCTGCCAGTGACCACCGAAGTCCCGGCCCCGGCAGGCGGCCCAGTGCCCCTGATCCTGCATGACGAACCCACCGCCACCCGCGAATACCTGCAAAGCCGTCTCGGTGCAGCTGACCTGGCCATCTGGGACGCTCGCGGCCCGCTGGAATACTCCGGGGAGAAAGTCCTGGCCGCCAAGGGCGGACACATTCCCGGTGCGGTGAACTTCGAGTGGACCGCCGGCATGGACCAGGCGCGCCATCTGCGCATCCGCCGCGACATGCCGCAGATCCTCGCGGACCTGGGCATCAGCAAAGACAAAGAAGTGATCACCCACTGCCAGACCCACCACCGCTCGGGCTTCACCTATCTGGTGGCCAAGGCGCTGGGCTACCCACGGGTCAAGGGCTACGCCGGCTCCTGGGGCGAATGGGGCAATCATCCCGATACGCCCGTAGAGATTTAAGGTTTTTAAGGACCCCCAATGAAAAAGCGTTTGTTCATCCTCAGTCAGTACCTGCTGCCTCATCACCTGCTGTCACGCCTGGCCGGCTGCATTGCCGAGTGCCGTGTGCGCTGGTTCAAGAATGCATTCACCAGCTGGTTCGCCAAGCAGTACCAAGTGAACATGTCCGAAGCCCAAGTGGAGGATGTGACGGCCTACGAACATTTCAATGCCTTCTTCACCCGCGCCCTGAAAGAGGGCGCACGCCCGCTGGACCCAACCCCAGGCGCAATCCTCAGCCCCGCCGACGGTGCCATCAGCCAACTGGGGCCGATCGAACACGGCCGGGTATTCCAGGCCAAGGGCCACAGCTACAGCGTGCTGGAACTGCTGGGTGGCGATCCGGCCCTGGCCGCGCCTTTCATGGGCGGTGACTTCGCCACCGTCTACCTGTCGCCCAAGGACTATCACCGAGTGCACATGCCCCTGGCCGGCACCCTACGGGAAATGGTCTACGTGCCCGGGCGGATCTTCTCGGTCAACCAGACCACCGCCGAGAATGTCCCGGAATTGTTCGCCCGCAACGAACGCGTGGTGTGCATTTTCGACACCGAGCGCGGCCCGATGGCGCTGGTACTGGTCGGCGCAATGATCGTCGCTTCGATTGAAACCGTCTGGGCCGGTCTGGTAACGCCACCCAAACGCGAGCTCAAGACCGTGCGCTACGACGAAGCAGCCCGCGCGCCTATCCATCTGGAAAAAGGCGCAGAGATGGGGCGCTTCAAACTGGGCTCCACGGCCATCGTGCTGTTTGGCCCGGATCAGGTGCAGTGGGCTGAAGAACTGGCCGCCGGCTCGCCAGTGCGGATGGGCCAGGGTATGGGTCTGCCCAAGGCTTGAGACCTGAATGCCGGACACAAAAAACGCCGCTGATCAGCGGCGTTTTTTATGGGCGGGGATTTTTCCCGGGACTCAGAGCTGCCCGTCGCGGTCGCGGAAACCCAGCAGATACAGCACGCCGTCCAGACCCAGGGTCGAGATCGCCTGCTTGGCCGATTGCTTGACCAGCGGCTTGGCACGGAACGCCACGCCCAAGCCGGCAATTCCCAGCATCGGCAAATCGTTGGCGCCATCACCCACAGCGATGGTCTGCTCCAGGCGCAGGCCTTCCTTGTGGGCCAGCTCGCGCAGCAGATCGGCCTTGCGCTGAGCGTCGACAATCGGCTCGATGGCGACGCCGGTGACCTTGCCGTCCACCACCTCCAGCTCGTTGGCGAACACGTAATCGATACCCAGCTTGGCCTGCAACTGCTTGGCAAAGTAGGTGAAGCCGCCGGAGAGAATCGCGGTCTTGTAGCCCAGGCGCTTGAGCTCGGCAAACAGGGTTTCGGCGCCCTCGGTCAGGCGCAGGGACGCGCCGATGGAATCCAGCACGCTGACGTCCAGCCCCTTGAGCAACGCCAGGCGCTCCTTGAAACTGGCACGAAAATCCAGCTCGCCGGCCATGGCCCGCTCGGTGATTTCTGCCACCCGCTCACCCACGCCTGCCGCCTTGGCCAGCTCGTCGATGACCTCGGCCTCGATCAGCGTCGAGTCCATGTCAAACACCGCCAGGCGGCGGTTGCGGCGGAACAGCGAATCTTCCTGGAAGGCGATGTCGACGTTCAGCTCCTGGGCCACACTGAGGAATTCGGCTCGCAGGGCTTGCGGATCGGCGGCTTCGCCACGCACCGAAAACTCGATGCAGCCTTTGCCCTGATCGGCTGGCATATCCAGGGGCATGCGCCCGGACAGGCGATCGATGTGATCGATGTTCAGACCATACTTGGCAGTGATCGAACTCACACGCTGCAACTGCTCGGCGGTGACCTTGCGCGTCAGCAGGGTGACGATGTGGCGTTGCTTGCCCTGCCCGTCGACCCACTGCTGGTAGTCCTCCTCGGACACCGGTGTGAAACGCACCTGCTGATCGAGCTTGTAGGCGGTGAACAGAATGTCCTTGAGCACCGACGAACTCTGCTCGTTGCTGGGAATTTCAACCAG
This sequence comes from Pseudomonas protegens, assembly GCF_003363755.1. Taxonomy (GTDB): domain Bacteria; phylum Pseudomonadota; class Gammaproteobacteria; order Pseudomonadales; family Pseudomonadaceae; genus Aquipseudomonas; species Aquipseudomonas danubii. The sequence continues at coordinate 4,165,482 of NZ_CP031396.1, read as the reverse complement.
GATGCCGAACGACAAGGTGTCGTGGATCACCGCCTGACCGATGTCGAGAATGTTCACACCACCCTGGGCCAGAACACCCGTAATGGCCGCAGTCAGACCGGGACGATCTTCACCGGTGATGTTTATCAGGACAATTTCGCGCAAGGCGCACCCCCGAGGTGGAAAAAAAGCGCATTCTACCCACTTTCGGTGACCATCGGGCACAGCCAGCGCTTTGCCGGTCTAGGGCCTGTCGCTATACTGCGCGTCAACTTCACGGACAAAAGAGCCGAGCTCAGTGAACCGGCCCACGCCAGTTAAAACCGATAATTTCTTCCTGCTGATCTTCCGTGCACTGCGCCACCGCCGTGTGCCGATTGCATTGCGCATTGCCAGCCATAACGTGATCCTGGTCGCCCTGGCCCTGGTGATCTATGCCGGTGTGATGGGCCTGCAGTTCAAGCAAGCCATGCACGAACAAGCCGACGCCCTGGGTCAGAGCCTGACCACCCAGACCGCCACTTCGGCCACCGAGCTGCTGGTGTCCAATGACATCCTCAGCCTCAACGTCCTGCTCAACAACCTGACCAAGAACCCGCTGGTGGCCCATGCGGCGATCTACAGCGTCGACAACCGCATCCTCGCCGAAGCCGGGCAACGCCCCAAGAGCAGCCTGCTGGGTGAAACCGAGGGCGTCTACCAGACCAAGATCACCTTCCAGGACGTGACCGCCGGCAACCTGCGGATCAGCCTGGACATGGCGCAGTTCCAGCAGCCGATGACCATCAGCCTGCAGAGCATGGGCATTCTCAGCGCCATCCTGCTGGCCCTGGCTCTGGCCCTGAGCCTGCGCCTGGGTCGCCACATCTCCACCCCGCTGCTGCAACTGCGGGTCTGGCTGCGGGACCTGGATGAGCACACCCCGGCGACCCAGCGCCAGGACGAAATTGGTGATCTGGCGCGCCAACTGCACGCTCGCCTGGTACCGGAAAAGCCCGAGCCAGAGCCGCAGCCAGAGCTCGAAGAGCAGGATGACGAGGAACACGAAGCCGCATTCGAAGTGCGTAACCTGCGTGACCCAAGCTTTGATGAAAGCACCCCGCTCGCCGGTCTGAAGCCTGCGCCACGGCATCTGGTCAGCGCCGAGGAGGACGAACTGGACGAAGAAGATCCGTTCGCCGACCTGCGTGATCACTCGTCGACTCCCGCCCCCAAACCTGCGCTGCAACCCCAGGTCCCGGCACAGCCTCAGCACAGCGCAGTACTCGCAGTGCAGTTGGGAGCCCAGGAGCAACTGCGCCGCCTGCCCCGCGCGCGGCTGATGGAACTGCTGGAGCGCTATCGTGATTGCCTCGACCAGGCGGCCTCGCTGTACCAGAGCGAACTGCACACCCTGAACGATGGCAGCACGCTGATGCTGTTCCATAGCGAAGACAGCGGCGACGACTACCTCACCAACGCCATTTGCTGCGGCGAGCTGTTGCGTGCTCTGGGCCATGCCCTGCAGATCGAAGTGGCGGACAGCGGCATCACCCTGCAACTGCAATTGGGCCTGACGCTGGGCGAAGGACTGTTCGGCCTGAGCCAGATCGACCTGCTGCTGACCGAAACCGCCCAGGACGCCCTGGCGCTATCCCAGCACAGCCGCAATCTGCTGCTGGTGGAGCGCCAGATCAATGACGACGCGCTGATCCGTCAGCGCGCGCGTATCCGCCCTATCGCCAGCCCGGAAGGAGCTTGCTGTGTCGAACGGCTGATGGAGCCCTATCCGTCAATGCTGGAACGGCAATTGGCGCGCATGCATGAGACACGGGCCAAGCTGTAAGGCTGGCACCGTGCAAGAAACAGCCCGCCAAGTGCGGGCTTTTTTGTGGCCTTCGTGTAGCCACTAACGCAGCTTGCGACAAGCCCCGAAGGAGCTTCAGCGCGAGGCATGATTGCGGCCTGCTCGCAGACCACAAGGATGGTGCTGGCCATATGAAACACCTGCCACAGCCAGTAACGAAAAGGCCCGCGGATTAGGCGGGCCTTGTCTTGCAGCGGCTCAACTCAGAATCTGAACACTTCCATATCCGTACGGATTGGCGTGGCCATTGGGATCTTCGGCTGCTTCTCATGCTCGGCAGGCTTGGGCGCAGGTGCCGGCGGCGCCTTGCGTGGCACTTCTGCCACCGCTGGCTGATTGGCCAAGGGTTTGAGGGCGACCGACAATTGCTCGGCCAGACGCTGCAACAACACGCCCTGGGCCTGGACCTGAGACGCCGTGGTACCCGCATGCTGCTCCTGCAGGTGAACAATGCGGTTGTCCCGCACCTGACCACGACGATCGATCAGGCGCCACTGAGCATCCAGTACCGCCGGTTGCGACTTGCCGGAATCCAGGCGAGTGATCGACAGCAGTACCTGGACATCCGGAGTGAAGCCGCTGGTGGCCGGCGCCAGTACCACGCGCTGGCTGTCCAGATGGCCGGCCACCTGGCGCAGCAGCAACTGGTCGATGTCCGAAGACAAGCTACCGGCCCAACGGCCATCGGTGGAGGCTTGCAGGCTGCCATCGTCCTGGCGTTGCAAGAGGGTTTCCCGTTGCAGGTAGTCAGCGATCAACACCGGCCCCAACAATACCGACATGCCGGCACTGGCCGGCTGGGCTGGACTTCCGCTGTCCAGCTGATACAGCGACACCGGCTGGTGTACGCTGCAACCCGCCAGGCCAAAAACGCCCGCGAGCAAGAAAACAAGAGGAAGGCGCAGAGCAGTCATCATCCCATCCAAGTGGCGGCCACAAGGCTGGCCACAGTGTAAATACTCAAAAAAATTGAATAACGCCCGGCCACGCCAGCGTTTGAAACGCGCATATCATCCGTGAATATGCGCCATGACTCCAGTGTTCTAGCGTTGATCTGGCGCTTAAGTCCAAGATCGAACGCTCTAGCCCGCCCTTAACTGAGCGGCTCTACCAACAACGCATCGACCCGCTGGAAACCGCGAGGCAGTTTGTTGCCACGACGCCCGCGCTCGCCCTTGTAGTGTTCAAGGTCATCGGCCTTCAACGACAAGGTGCGCTTGCCCGCCTGCAACACCAGGGTCGCGCCATCGGGCAGTACCGCGATGTCGGTGACGTACTCTTCGCGGCTGGCCACACGCTCACCGGGAATGCCGATGATCTTGTTGCCCTTGCCTTTGCCCAACTGCGGCAGGTCGCTGATCTTGAACACCAGCAGACGCCCCTCGGTGGTCACCGAGGCCAGCCAGTTCTGCTCGCGGTCGGCCACCGGCCGCGGCGCCAGGACCTTGGCGTTGTTCGGCAGGCTCAACAGCGCCTTGCCCGCCTTGTTCTTGGCCTGCAGATCTTCGCCCTTGACCACGAAGCCATAGCCCGCGTCGGAAGCGATCACATACAAGGCATCGTCATCGGGCAACAGTACGCACTCGAACGTCGCACCCGGTGGCGGCGTCAGACGACCGGTCAACGGCTCGCCCTGACCACGGGCCGATGGCAGCGTGTGGGCCGCCACCGAGTAACTGCGGCCGGTGGAGTCGATGAACACCGCGAACTGGTTGGAACGCCCCGCAGCAGCAGTCTTGTAACCGTCACCGGCCTTGTAGGACAAACCAGTGGCGTCAATATCATGCCCCTTGGCACAGCGAACCCAGCCTTTTTCCGACAGAACGATGGTCACCGGCTCGGTGGGCATCAGCTCGTTTTCCGACAGTGCCTTGGCTTCCGCACGGGCGACGATCGGGGAACGACGGTCGTCGCCGTAGGTTTGTGCGTCTTGCAGCAATTCGGTACGTACCAGCTTCTTGAGCTTGCTCTCGCTGTTGAGCAGGGCTTGCAGCTTGGCCTGCTCCTTGAGCAATTCATCCTGCTCGGCCCGCAGCTTCATCTCTTCCAGACGCGCCAACTGCCGCAGGCGGGTATCGAGGATATAGTCGGCCTGGATTTCGCTGAGGGCGAAACGCTCGATCAGCTTGGCCCGCGGATGCTCCTCGGTACGGATGATGTGAATCACCTCATCCAGGTTGAGGTAAGCGATCAGCAAACCGTCCAACAGATGCAGGCGACGCTCGACCTTGTCCAGGCGGAACTGCAGGCGCCGGCGCACGGTGGCCACCCGGAACTCCAGCCATTCCACCAGCAACGCCCGCAGGTTCTTCAACTGCGGCTTGCCGTCCAGACCGATGATGTTGATGTTGACCCGGTAGGTCGATTCCAGCTCGGTGGTGGCGAACAGGTGCTGCATCAGCTCATCGGGATCGACCCGGTTGGAGCGCGGGATGATCACGATGCGGCAGGGGTTCTCATGGTCCGACTCGTCCCGCAGATCGGCCACCATCGGCAATTTCTTGGCCTGCATCTGCGCGGCAATCTGCTCCAGCACCTTGGCCCCGGAGACCTGGTGCGGCAGCGCGGTGACAATAATGTCGCCATCCTCGATCCGATACACGGCGCGCATGCGCACCGAGCCACGGCCGGTTTCATAGATCTTCAGCAGGTCGGCGCGCGGGGTGATGATTTCCGCTTCGGTGGGGTAATCCGGCCCCTGGATATGCTCGCAGAGCTGCTCCACCGTGGCCTTGGGTTCGTCCAGCAGACGCACGCAGGCCGAAGCCACTTCCCGCAGGTTGTGCGGCGGCACGTCGGTGGCCATGCCCACGGCGATACCGGTGGTGCCGTTGAGCAGGATATTCGGCAGACGCGCCGGCAATACCAGAGGTTCCTGCAAGGTGCCGTCGAAGTTCGGCCCCCAGTCCGCAGTGCCCTGGCCCAGCTCGCTGAGCAGCACTTCGGAATAGCGCGACAGACGCGCCTCGGTGTAACGCATGGCCGCAAAGGACTTGGGATCGTCCGGCGCACCCCAGTTGCCCTGGCCGTCCACCAGCGTGTAGCGATAGCTGAAGGGCTGTGCCATCAGCACCATGGCTTCGTAGCAGGCGGAATCCCCGTGAGGGTGGAACTTACCGAGCACATCACCCACGGTACGCGCGGATTTCTTGTGCTTGGAATCGGCATCCAGCCCCAGCTCACTCATGGCGTAGACGATACGCCGCTGTACCGGTTTCAGGCCGTCGCCGATATGCGGCAAAGCACGGTCCATGATCACGTACATGGAGTAGTTGAGGTAGGCACTTTCGGTGAAGTCAGCCAGTGACCGGCGTTCTACGCCATCCAGGCTGAGATCAAGGGAGTCGCTCATGCGGGCCTCATTGGTTCGTTGTCTGGCGCAGCAGCATAGTGCCGCCGCGCTGAGTAAATTCAAGTTTCTTCAAAGCGCTCATGCCCAGCAAAATCTGGTCGCCGTCGAGCCCCGGGGCCACCAGGGCCCTGACGTCCTGGAGAACGATATCCCCCAGTTGCAAACGCTCTATACGGGTCCGATAACCCTCGCTGCGCCCGTTGGCCGTGCTCAGGGTGACCGGCACCCCGCGCTCCAGGCCCAGGCGCTCGGCCAGCCCGGAAGGAATCGACACCTCGGTGGCGCCGGTATCGAGCATGAATTGCACCGGCTGCCCGTTGATATGGCCGCTGGCGACGAAATGCCCCTGGCCGTTGCCGACCAGTTTCACTTCGATATAACCCTCATGTTGTTGCGAACTGACGACCGTGTTCGGGTTCTCCTGACGGGCCTCCCAATCAGCGAAGAACCGCGTGGCCAGAAACAGCGCAGCGGCCCAGGCCATGATCAGCATCACGCGCCCGGCACTCTTGCCCGGTTGCTGGCTCATGACTTGCTACTCCAGCCACCTTCAGGCGCCGCAAAACGCCAGACGATGGGACGGGCCTCGCCATCGGCGCGGGCTCCATTGTTGTTGTCCACACCGATCCAGGCCCCCTTGGCATCCACCACCAAGGCTTCCGCCAACCCATAGGGCTGTGGATAACGTCGATGCTCCACCAGCGCCTCGGCGGCATAGGACCAGCACTGCTCGACCTTCGCGGTCTGCGCATCCCGGCGACAGATCTGATAGGCGTTACGCTCCAGGGTGAACAACTTGCCGTCGAACAGCGACACGTCGGCAAAATCCCGGGACACCGCCTTGGCATTGGGCACCTGCTCCGGCTGCATTTCCGAGCCTGCCTCACTGAGCAGCACGCAACCACCATCACAGTCCCAAGTGGTCTGCCCGCGCTTGACCAGCAACAGCCCGCGCCGCTCACGCTCCGCCGCCAACCAGATCCGGTCGCCGGCAGGGTTCACCGCCAGGCCTTCGAACAAGGCGTTGAAATGCAGGAGCATGCCACTGGCCCGCGCTTCACGGACCATGATCGGGGAGATCTTCAACCAGGCCGGCGCGCCTTGCGCCGGCACTTGTAGCACCGCGGCATGAGCCTCGCTGATCACATACTTGTTGCCGGCGGCGTCGCAGGAGATGCCTTCGAAATCCAGGTCGCCACCACGCACGAAGGACGCCGCCCAGGTCCGTGACTTCAAGCCCCAGGGCAAGCCGGTATCGGGTACTGCAGGCACCTCCAGCTTGACGGCATCGGCCTGCCAGGCACTGTCGCGGGTATCGAGCTTGTAGATCTGATCGTCATCGCGGTCGGAAACCGTCCACAAATCCTGGCCACAGAGTGCCAGCCCGGACAGATTGCCGCCGCGCATGCCTTCCACAGGATGCTCGGACAACAAGGTCAGTTCGGGCACTGGCGCGGCCACCACCGAGGTTGCCAATAGCGCTAGGGCCAGGGCAAAACCTCTGTGCATCAGGCCAGCACCTCGGCCAGGTTGCCCTTGGACTCCAGCCAGGACTTGCGATCACCGGCGCGCTTCTTCGCCAGCAGCATGTCCATGATTTCTGCGGTGGCCTCGACGTCGTCCAGGGTCAACTGCACCAGGCGCCGAGTGTTCGGGTCCATGGTGGTTTCACGCAGTTGCGGCGGGTTCATCTCACCCAGCCCCTTGAATCGGGTGACCTGGGGCTTGCCGCGCTTCTTCTCGGCCACCAGGCGATCGAGAATGCCGTCGCGCTCGGCATCATCGAGGGCGTAGAAGATGTCCTTGCCCAGGTCGATGCGGTACAGCGGCGGCATGGCCACATAGACGTGACCGGCATTCACCAACGGGCGGAAATGCTGGACGAACAAGGCACAGAGCAAGGTGGCGATGTGCAAACCGTCGGAGTCGGCGTCGGCGAGGATGCAGATCTTGCCGTAGCGCAGTTGGCTCATGTCCTCGGCGCCGGGATCGACGCCGATGGCCACGGCAATGTTGTGCACTTCCTGGCTGGCCAGGACTTCGCTGCCGTCCACTTCCCAGGTGTTGAGGATCTTGCCGCGCAACGGCAGGATCGCCTGGAATTCCTTGTCCCGTGCCTGCTTGGCCGAACCACCCGCGGAATCACCCTCCACCAGGAACAGCTCGGAACGCATCGGGTCCTGGCCAGCGCAGTCCGCCAGCTTGCCGGGCAGCGCCGGGCCCTGGGTAATGCGCTTGCGCTCGACCTTCTTGCTGGCCTTCAAGCGGCGACCGGCGTTGCTGATGGCCAACTCCGCCAGTTGCATGCCCAGCTCGGGATTGGCATTGAGCCACAGGCTGAAGGCGTCCTTGACCACACCGGAAACGAAAGCCGCCGCCTCACGGGACGACAAACGCTCTTTGGTCTGGCCGGAGAACTGGGCGTCTTGCATCTTCATCGACAGGACGAAGGCGATCCGTTCCCAGACGTCTTCCGGAGCCAGCTTCAGGCCACGGGGCAGCAGGTTGCGGAATTCACAGAACTCGCGCATGGCATCCAGCAGGCCCTGGCGCAGGCCGTTGACGTGGGTACCGCCCTGGGCCGTGGGGATCAGGTTGACGTAGCTTTCCTGAACACTGTCGCCACCTTCCGGTAGCCACAGCAGGGCCCAGTCCACCGCTTCCTTGTTACCGGCCAGGCTGCCGCAGAACGGCTCGCTGGGCAGGCGTTCGAATTCGCTGACCGCATCCACCAGATAGGAGCGCAAGCCGTCTTCGTAATGCCACTCCACCTTCTCACCGCTGGACTTGTCCTCGAAGCTCACCAGCAGCCCCGGGCACAGTACCGCCTTGGCCTTGAGCACATGCTTGAGGCGGCTGACGGAGAATTTCGGCGAATCGAAGTATTTCGGGTCCGGGGCAAAGTACACACTGGTACCAGTGTTGCGCTTGCCCACGGTGCCGACCACTTCCAGCTCGGTGGCCTTGTAGCCGTCGGCGAAGGTCATCTGGTATTCGTTGCCGTCGCGCTTGACCCGAACCCGCACCTGGTGCGACAGGGCGTTGACCACGGAAATACCCACCCCGTGCAGACCGCCGGAGAACTGGTAGTTCTTGTTGGAAAACTTGCCGCCGGCATGGAGCTTGGTGAGGATCAGCTCGATCCCGGACACGCCCTCTTCCGGGTGGATGTCCACGGGCATGCCGCGGCCGTCGTCGCAGACTTCCAGGGAATGGTCGGCGTGCAGGATGACCTGTATCGACTTCGCATGGCCGGCCAGGGCTTCGTCGACACTGTTGTCGATGACTTCCTGGGCCAAATGGTTGGGCCGCGTGGTGTCGGTGTACATGCCCGGGCGTTTGCGCACCGGGTCGAGTCCCGAGAGGACTTCGATGGCGTCTGCGTTATAAGAGCTAGCGCTGGGAGTGGCCATGGGTTCTCGTCGTTAGTCGTTCAATGAATATGGGGCGAGGCCTTCACAGTGCCGTGAAGTCGATCGCCTGGTACTGATCGGCAGTGATGCCGGCAAAATTCAACATCGCCGGCAATTGTCCGGCAAAACCTTGGAAACTATGATCGCCGCCGGCCTGAATGCGCAAGGCGCAGGCACGGTAATAGCGCTCGGCGCTGCGATAGTCCAGCGTCTCGTCCCCAGTCTGCAACCACACCTGATAACGCTGTGGGTCCTGAGGCGGCGCGACTTCCAGCGCTGCCAGGGCCGCCACATGGTCATGGGTCAGCTCCCAGGTTTCATCGGTATACAGGTTTTTCTGCGTGCCCAGATAACCGTCGAACATCCGGTGCGGGCTGACAGCAGGGTTGATCAGCAGGGCTTTGAGCCCGTAGCGCTCGGCAAGGTGAGTCGCATAGTAGCCGCCGAGCGAGCTGCCGACCAGCAATGGTCGACCGAGCTCGGCAATCGCCTGCTCCAGCTGGCCAATGGCCTGTCGCGGATGATGATGCAGGGCCGGTACCCGCAATTGTTCAGCCAGCCCCAGCTGCTCCATGACACGCCGCAACTGAGAGGCCTTGGTCGACGCGGGAGCACTGTTGAAGCCGTGGATATAAAGGATCGAACCGGACATGCGAACTCCCTGTGCACCTGGGCAAAAGCCGCAGTTTACAGGGATGACGACAGGTTACGAAGCCGCTTCAGTAGCCGTTGCTACCGTAGTCGATGGTGAATTCGTAGCCCAGGACCCGTTCCACACCGGTTTCCAACCGTCCATCGGGCCACAACCGCAGCCAGCGATAGCCAGGCACCTGCTCCTCGACCTTGAAGTCGTCGCTGCCGGGCTCGAACTGGATGCAGGTCGAGGGTGAGGCCAATAGCCGCATGGCGCCGCGCTGGCGATCGATTTCCTGATGCACATGCCCCCAGAGCAAGGCACGGACCTGAGGGAAAGCATCGAGCACGGCGAACAGTGCCTCGGCGTTGCGCAGGCCAATGGGCTCCATCCAGGTACAGTCAATGGATACCGGGTGATGGTGCAGGCAGATCAGGTGATGGCGCTCAGGCGCCTCGCTCAGGGAGTGAGCCAGCAATTGCAGTTGGTCGTCCTGCAGGTAACCCGGCACCGAGCCGGGCACCGCCGAGTCCAGCAAGGTGATGCGCCAGTTGCCGATATCCATTACCGGCTCCAGCAAGTCACTGTCCTGCGTCGCCAGTTGCATGACCTGCGGCTCGTCATGGTTGCCCGGCAGCCAGCGGCCCGGTGCCGGAATCTGTCGGGTCAACTGACGAAAGCGCTGATAGGACTCCAGGGAACCGTCCTGGGACAGATCACCGGTGGCCAGCATCAGGTCGATCCGCGGCTGCTGCGCCAGCACCTGCTCGATGACTCGCTGCAGACTGTCGGCGGTGTTCATGCCCAGCAAGGTGCCATCAGCGTCGGCAAACAGGTGGCTGTCAGATAGTTGCACCAGCAGTACGGAATCGTCGGCAGTCAGTGCGGATACGCTTGGCACGGCGTTCTCCCGGAGCAAGGGCACAAAGCATGATGAAGGCGGCAATTATGCTGGGGGAAATGCAAAAGAGGAAACCTGGGAAACGGACCCAGTTCACATCTATCGCACGGCTTCGAACTCGTGGCCGCAGGCCAGGCAATGACTCAGCCACTCCCCAAGAAAGACATTCAACTGAGCCTTTTCATCCGGCTGATGCATGAAGGCATTGGGATAGGGATAGATGCTGCGAAAACGCCGGGCATGCTCGGCACTGATGACCTCCGCCATCCGCGCATCGTGATAGACCTGCACTTCCAGTTGCGGCACGGGCAGCCACGGCAAGCTGTGCTCCTGACGCACCTGCAAGGTGGTGGTGTAGGGACAGGCCAGCACCACTTCCAGGGCCAGTACGCCGAGCATCTGGTCGCCCTGGGTCACGGCAATGCGCCGTGCCACAGGCTGATTGCGCATGTCAGGCAACAGGCGCATCAGCCGAGCGTAGTTGGCCTCGCAGGACGCTTGCAGCCCCGCGAGATCAACCCGATAGCGGTCGCGTACCTTGTTTACGACCATAACCCCCTCACTTCAGCGCGATTGAGCGCCAGCCACTGCAAGGCAATGATGCTGGCGGCATTGCAGATCCGCCCGTCACGCATGGCCTGCAACGCATCCTCATAAGCCATCACCGAAACCCGGATGTCTTCCGCCTCCTCTTCCAGCCCATGCAGCCCGCCGGCAGCGCTGCTGTCGCAACGGCCCAGGAACAGGTGGACGAACTCGGTGCTGCCCCCCGGCGACGGAAAATACTGGGTCATCGGCCACAGCGCAGAGATGTCCAGGCCAGCTTCCTCCTGTGCCTCACGCCGAGCAACCTGTTCCGGTTGCTCGTCCTTGTCGATCAGCCCGGCCACCAGTTCCACCAGCCAGGGCGTAGCGGTCTTGCCCATGGCGCCAACGCGGAACTGTTCGATCAGCACCACTTCATCGCGTTGCGGATCGTACGGCAGTACGCAGACCGCATCGTGACGGACAAAGACTTCACGATTGATTTCCCGCCCCATGCCACCGGCGAACAACTCGTGGCGCAATTGCAAGCGATCGAGCCGGTAGAACCCCTGGAAGCAGTTTTCACGCCGGATGATCTCAACGGCACTTGGCGTGGAGTTGGCAAAGTCAGTCATAACAATCCTCGTGTACAGCGTATTCGACCCGAGGATCCCCCTCGACTTCGCGCCATCCTAACGCGCCCGCGGCTGCCGATGCAGCCCCTTTACCCTCAGCGGGATAGACGGCGAGGGGCTAAACCTACTCTAATTGCTTCTATTGAGCTTAGTGGCGAACCGACTGCCTCGCAGACAGTCGAAGCCGGTAACTTTTGCCTCCCCCCTGGTTTATGAAGGACGCCCATGTCGCTTGTCAAAATCGCCTCCGTGGCCTGTATCGCCCTGACCCTGGGCGCCTGCCAAAGCCTGTTTCAGCCAAGCTACAACACCCCACTGGAAACCAAGCGCGAGAAATCCGAACAACTCAAGCCCGGCTGCAGTGGTGCCGACTGCCCACTGGTCAACCTTGACACCGTGCACTTTCCCGCCGAGCCGCAACTGGACGCCATCGTCGAAAAACGCTTGCTGCAAATGACCCGCACCAGCCCCGACGCCCCACTGCCGGCCAGCCTCAGCGCCTACCGCGAACAGTTCCTGCGCAGCGCAGCAGACCGCCACGGCATGTACCTGCAATCCAAGGTACGCGAGCAGCATGACGGACTGGTGATCATCGAACTGGCCAGCTACCTGGACACCGGCGCCGCCAATGGCACCCCGGGACGGGGCTTCGTCAACTACTCGCGCCAGCAACACAAGGCCCTGAACCTGGCAGACATGCTCCTGCCCGGCCAGGAGGACATGTTCTGGAAGGCTGCGCGGGTTGCCCACAACAACTGGCTGATCAGCACCCACCTGGATCGCGAAGCCGAATTCGTCAAGACCTGGCCGTTCCAGAAAACCCCGAACGTGGCCCTGACCCAGAAAGCCGTGACCCTCAAGTACGACGTCACCACCATCGCGCCCTCAGTTCTGGGTCATATCGAATTGCAGATTCCCTACGACCGCCTCAAGGGCGTGCTCAAGCCCGAGCTGTTTCCCGAGAACTGAACGCCCGCCCCAGCAGCCACTGCAACAGCCCTGCCAGTACCAGTGACGGCAGGGTTGCACCGACATCCGGATACAAATTGGCCAGCAGGTGACAGGTGCTCACCCCACCCAACCGGGCCGGCAGCGCCGTCCAGCGCAGGGCTGAGTGCGGGATCTGCCCGCTGCGGCGACGCAGGATGAAGTGATCCACCAGCACCACGCCAAACAACAGCGCAAATGCCGAGCCGATCAACAGCAGGAAGTTCTGGTATCGGGCCAATGGCGCCAAACACGCGCTGGTCGGCCGGCTCCGCGAGATCGGGATAGCAGGTACTTGCCCTGCTCAAGGGATCTATCTCAGAAAGAACAGGAGCAAGCTGCAAGCCTCAAGCATCAAGAAAAAGCACTTCGGCCTTTGCTTTCCGCTTGCAGCTTGCAGCTTGCAGCTTGCAGCTCGTGGCTTAGACCTTCTTGTACAGCTGGCTGCCTTCCTGCTTGAAGCGCGCGGCCTGCTCGGCCAGTCCCTTGGCGACATCCACATCCACCGCTTCGATGCGCTGGTTGGCCGCGTATTCGCGCACTTCCTGGGTGATCTTCATCGAGCAGAACTTCGGCCCGCACATGGAACAGAAATGTGCCACCTTGGCCGAATCCTTAGGCAGGGTTTCGTCGTGGTAGGAACGTGCGGTGTCCGGGTCCAGGCCCAGATTGAACTGGTCTTCCCAACGGAACTCGAAACGCGCCTTGGACAAGGCGTTGTCGCGGATCTGCGCGCCAGGGTGACCTTTGGCCAGGTCGGCAGCATGGGCCGCGATCTTGTAGGTGATGATCCCGGTCTTCACGTCATCCTTGTTCGGCAGGCCCAGGTGCTCCTTGGGCGTGACGTAGCAGAGCATGGCGCAGCCGAACCAGCCGATCATCGCCGCGCCAATACCAGAAGTGATGTGGTCGTAGCCCGGAGCGATGTCGGTGGTCAGCGGGCCCAGGGTGTAGAACGGTGCCTCGTCGCAGCACTCCAGCTGCTTGTCCATGTTCTCCTTGATCAACTGCATCGGCACGTGGCCCGGGCCTTCGATCATGCACTGCACGTCGTGCCTCCAGGCGATCTTGGTCAGCTCGCCGAGGGTTTCCAGCTCACCGAATTGGGCTTCGTCGTTGGCGTCGGCAATCGACCCCGGACGCAGACCATCTCCCAGGGAGAAGCTGACGTCGTAGGCCTTCATGATTTCGCAGATTTCGTCGAAATGGGTGTAGAGGAAGTTCTCTTTATGGTGCGCCAGGCACCACTTGGCCATGATCGAACCGCCCCGGGAGACGATGCCGGTGACGCGCTTGGCGGTCAGCGGTACATAGCGCAGCAACACGCCGGCGTGGATAGTGAAGTAGTCCACGCCCTGCTCGGCCTGCTCGATCAGGGTGTCGCGGAACAGCTCCCAGGTCAGGTCCTCGGCCACGCCGTTGACCTTTTCCAGGGCCTGGTAGATCGGCACGGTACCGATCGGCACCGGCGAGTTGCGGATGATCCACTCGCGGGTTTCATGGATGTGCTTGCCGGTGGACAGGTCCATCACCGTGTCCGAACCCCAGCGGATGCCCCAGGTCAGTTTCGCCACTTCTTCCTCGATGGAAGAACCCAGGGCGCTGTTGCCGATATTGCCGTTGATCTTCACCAGGAAGTTGCGGCCGATGATCATCGGCTCCAGCTCAACGTGGTTGATGTTGGCCGGGATGATGGCGCGGCCGCGGGCGATTTCCTCGCGGACGAACTCTGGGGTGATTTCTTTCGGAATGCTGGCGCCGAAGCTGTGGCCGGCGTGTTGCTGCTTCAGCAGGCCGGCGGCGCGGGCCTCCTGCAGCTTCATGTTTTCGCGGATGGCGACGTATTCCATCTCGGCGGTGATGATGCCTTTGCGCGCGTAGTGCATCTGGCTGACGTTGGCCCCGGCCTTGGCTCGGCGCGGGTTGTTGACGTGGGCAAAACGCAGCTTGGTCAATTCCGGGTCCGCCAGACGCTGCTGACCGAAGTTGGAGCTCAGGCCCGCCAGGCGCTCGGTGTCGCCACGGTCTTCGATCCACGCCGAACGTACATCGCCCAGGCCCTTGCGCACATCGATCACCACGTTCGGATCGGTGTAAGGACCGGAGGTGTCGTACACAGTGACCGGCGCGTTGATCTCGCCGCCGAAATCGGTGGGGGTCACGTCCAGGGTAATTTCGCGCATGGGCACGCGGATGTCCGGGCGGGAACCCTGGACATAGACTTTTTGCGAGCGGGTAAAGGGCTGCACCGATTGTTGGTCGACTTGGGCCGACTCACTGAGGTTGCTAGCGTTTTTTAGTTTTGTCGTCATCACGGGCTCTCCAGACAGCATCCAGGCAGTGGGATTTTGTCGGAGCGAACCTGTAACGGACGGACGCACCCTGTCTAAGCAACTAGTGAGTGCAGTGCTTGGTACTCGAGGGGTGTTCGATTGTCGAACAACATCCCGGACGAAGCACAAGAGGACTCGCCGGGTGACGAGAAATCTTGTTCCCTACGCAGGCGCTAACCTGATCAGGTTCAACGGGATCCGGATTATCCGATCTCAGCCTCATAGCAAGGCACCCCGACAAGAACCGGACCAGTCTAGACAAAGCCGGGACAGAACGCCAACCCCCGTGCAATAAGCAGGATGAATGGCGTAATTAGCGGATTGTTGCGACCTGCCAGCGGCTCTACACTCCTTGCCCTGTGTCGAACCTTGACGCTATATGGGTCGCGCCTTAGCCTTGGCGCCTGGATTATCTCCGTAATATCAACTCTAGGGATCGCCGAATGCTGCGCAAACTCTCACTGGCTGTTGCCGTGTCTTGTGCGTCCAATGGAATGGCCTGGGCAGCAGAAGCGCCTTTGACCACCAAGACCGACCTGGTCAGCGTCTACCAGGAAGCGGTGGACAACAATGCCGATCTGGCCGCTGCACGCGCCCAGTACGGCGCCCAGAAGGAAGTGGTGCCCCAGGCTCGCGCCGGGCTTTTGCCCAACCTCTCTGCCGGCGCGGACATGAGCAATACCCGCACCAGGTTCGATGAGCCTTCCATGACCTCGACCCGCAGCGGCAACGTCTACCAGGCGACCCTGGCCCAGCCGTTATTCCGCGCCGATCGCTGGTTCCAGTTGCAAGCCGCCAAGGACATCAACGAACAGGCCTCGCTGCAACTTTCGGCCACCGAACAGAACCTGATCCTGCAAAGCGCGGAGAACTACTTCGCGGTGCTGCGCGCCCAGGACAACCTGGCCTCGACCAAGGCCGAGGAAGCCGCCTTCAAACGCCAGCTGGATCAGTCCAACGAACGCTTCGATGTGGGCCTGTCGGACAAGACCGACGTACTGCAATCCCAGGCCAGTTACGACACCGCCCGGGCCAACCGCATCCTTGCCCAGCGCCAGGTGGACGACGCCTTCGAGGCCCTGATCACCCTGACCAACCGCGAGTACAACGCGATCCAGGGCATCGTCCATACCCTGCCGGTGCTGGCGCCGACCCCCAACGATGCCAAGGCTTGGGTCGACACCGCCGCCAAGCAGAACCTCAACCTGCTGGCCAGCAACTACGCGGTCAGCGCCGCCGAGGAAACCCTCAAGCAGCGCAAGGCCGGGCACGCCCCGACCCTGGACGCCGTGGCGCAGTACAAGAAAGGCGACAACGACGCCCTGGGCTTCAGCAACCCCAATCCGTTGACGCGCTACGGCAGCGATGTCGAACAGCGCTCCATCGGC
This sequence comes from Pseudomonas protegens, assembly GCF_003363755.1. Classification (GTDB taxonomy): domain Bacteria; phylum Pseudomonadota; class Gammaproteobacteria; order Pseudomonadales; family Pseudomonadaceae; genus Aquipseudomonas; species Aquipseudomonas danubii. The sequence goes on along the minus strand of NZ_CP031396.1, from coordinate 4,149,489 downwards.
CTGCAGTTGAACATCCCGATCTACAGCGGCGGGCTGACCAGCTCCCAGGTTCGCGAGTCCTATTCGCGCCTGAGCCAGACCGAACAGCAGCGTGAATCCCTGCGCCGCCAGGTGGTGGAGAACACCCGCAACCTGCACCGCGCAGTGAATACCGATGTCGAGCAGGTCCAGGCCCGACGCCAGTCGATCATCTCCAACCAGAGCGCGGTGGAAGCCACGGAAATCGGCTATCAGGTGGGGACGCGCAATATCGTCGACGTGCTCGATGCCCAGCGCCAGCTGTACACCTCGGTGCGCAACTACAACAACAGCCGCTACGACTACATCCTCGACAACCTGCGCCTGAAGCAGGCCGCCGGCACCCTCAACCCCGGTGATCTGCAAGACCTGTCGCGCTACCTCAAGGCCGACTACAACCCGGACCGTGACTTCCTGCCGCCCGACCTGGCCAAGGCCGCACAAGAGCAACTCAAGGCTCGCCCCTGAAGCTTGAAGCCATGAAAAAGGCCACCTTTGCGGGTGGCCTTTTTTTGCGGCCGCTACGCAGCCGAACGCAGCCTGCGGCAGCGGCTACAGACGGACGATCAGTGCCTGTTCAAGAGACGATCAAGGCCATCCAATAACCGCTGCAAGGCCCCCTGGTTGGCCTTGAGCACCTTGAGCCCGGCCTCGGCCATCTTCTGCGCATCCCGGGGCAACTCGAACAGGCGCTGCACCGCCACCGCCAGTCCCTCAGCGTCATCCACCTCCTGCAAGGCACCGGCCTCGCGCAGCATCGCGGCGATTTCCAGGAAGTTGAACAGGTGCGGCCCGCTGATCACCGGTTTGGCCAGGGCCGCCGGCTCCAGCAGGTTGTGCCCGCCATTGGCGACCAGACTGCCGCCGACAAAAGCGCTGTCGGCCAGGGCGTAGAGGAACAGCAACTCGCCCATGGTGTCCCCCAGCAACACCGAGGTGGTGGCGCCCACCGGTTCCCCAGCGGAGCGGCGAACCGTCGCGAATCCCTGTTGCTGGCACAACTCGAACACCGAGTTGAAGCGCTCCGGGTGCCGTGGCACCAGGATCAGCAGGGCATTCGGGTAGCTGGCCAGCAGTTGCCGATGGGCGTCGAGCACCACGGCATCTTCACCTTCGTGGGTACTGGCGGCGATCCACACCGGGCGCTCCATGGCCTGCCATTGCTGGCGCAGATCCCGGGCACGCTCCAGCAGTTGCGGGTCAATGCTCAGGTCGAACTTGATCGAGCCTGTGACTTCCACCGTATCGGGACGTGCACCCAATTGACGGAAACGCTCGGCTTCGGCTTCGGTCTGCACCGCGAACAGGCTCATTTGCCCCAGCATGGGCGCGGTCAGGCGGGCAAAACGCCCATAGCCCTTGGCCGAGCGCTCGGACAACCGGGCATTGGCCAGGGCCACCGGAATCCCGCGCCGAGCGCACTGGTCAATGTGATTGGGCCACAGCTCGGTCTCCATGATCACCGCCAGCTTGGGCTGCACCCGATCCAGAAACCGCGCCGCGGCGCAGGGCAGATCGTAAGGCAGGTAGCAATGCTGGATTCGTGGCTCATTGGCGAACAACGCCTGGATACGCTCGGAGCCGGTGGGCGTCATGCAGGTCACGGTGATCGGCAACTGGGGATAACGGGCCAACAGGGCACGAATCATCGGCGCGGCGGCGATGCTCTCGCCCACAGACACCGCATGCACCCAAATGCCGCCAGTCTGCATGGCCGGCAAGCCAAGGGAGAAACGCTCGCCAATGCGCTTGGCATAAGCCGGAGCCTTGCGCGAACGCAGCCACAGGCGAATCGCTACCAATGGCAGCCCCAGGTAAAACAGTGCGGTATAGAGAGTTCTATTCATGGCGGCGGAGTTTATCGGTTTTTTAGCCGATCGCCTTCAGGTGCACGGCAAAACGTTCCGCCAGCCAACGCGCCGCCGGCCCCAGAGGTTCGTCGCGGCGCCAGGCCAACTCCACCACCAGCGCCGGCGGGGTCCATTCGCTGACCAATTCGACCATCTGGTGCTGGTAAGCCGGGTACTGCACCACATGCCGCGGCAGCCAGGCCCAGCCCAGGCCGCGCATCAGCCATTCAGCCATGACATAGAAGCTGTCAGCCCGCCAGACCTGGGGGCTGACCTGCTCGCCACCGGGATAACCGCTGAGTTGAGGAGCGATCAGCAACTGCCGGTGCCGGGCCAGCAGTTGGCGATTGACCCGTTTCTCATGGGCCAGCGGATGCCCCACGGCGCAGACGGTGACCATCTCGACGCTGCCCAGGGCTTGGCGCTCCAGGGTTTCCGGCATCTGCTCATGGTGAAACAGCAGCCCCAAGTCGGCCCGACGCTCCACCAGTTTGCGCGCCACGTCCCCCTGAGCACCGCTGGCCAGTTGCACTTCCAGGCTGGGAAAGCGCTCGGCCAGTGCCTCCAGGCTGTCGAGCACCGGCTGATAGGGCATCGCCTCATCCTGGGCCAGGCGCAACCGCGCCTCCTGGCCCCGCATCAAGGCCAGCGCCCGGCCATTGAGGCGATCACACTGGCGGAGGATTTCCCGGGCCTCCTGCAACAAGGCACTGCCGGCTTCGGTGAGTTTTGGCTGACGGCCGCTGCTGCGCTCGAACAGGCTCACTCCCAGGTCCTCTTCCAGCAGGGCAATGGCGCTGCTGATGGCGGACTGAGCCTTGCGTTGCTGGCGGGCTACTGCAGAAAACGAGCGCAGCTCGGCAACACTGACAAACAGCCGCAACTGCTCCAGGTTCCATTGCATGTTCATAGGGTAACCTATCTCCATAACAGATAGGTAATGACTTTACCCCATCTGAACACTCTCTAGAATGCCGACCTCAGAAAAGCAGTCCCAGACACGAGGAACCCTCCCATGAACGCTTACTACTACCTGGCCATCGCCATCTGCGCGGAAGTAATTGCCACTGTTTCAATGAAAGCGGTCAAGGGCTTGAGCACACCACTGCCCCTGGCGCTGATCATCGTCGGCTACGGCGTGGCGTTCTGGATGCTGACCCTGGTAGTGCGCACCGTCCCGGTAGGCGTGGCCTACGCAGTGTGGGCAGGCATGGGCATCGTCATGGTCAGCATCGCCGCCCTGTTTCTCTACGGCCAGAAGTTGGATATCCCGGCCATGCTGGGCATGGCGCTGATCGTCCTCGGCGTGGTGGTGATCCAGCTGTTCTCTAAAACCGCCGGGCACTGACCCTCTGCTCATGCAGGAGCCGGCTTGCCGGCGAGCAGCCCACCCCGTGACAACCTGTCACGGGGTTCGCCTGGCCGCTCCTACAGATTCACGAGCCTGTATACTGCGCCTCTCGTTTTGAACACTGAGGTCGCTGCATGCCATCCGCTATTTCTACCGATGTGCTGATTGTCGGCGCAGGCGTCGCCGGTCTCTGGCTCAACGCCCGTCTGCGGCGCCAGGGCTTTTCCACTGTACTGGTGGAAAGCGCCAGCCTCGGTGGCGGACAGAGCGTGAAATCCCAGGGGATCATCCACGGCGGCGCCAAATACGCCCTGCACGGCGCCCTCACCGGTGCCTCGGAAGCCATCGCCGACATGCCGCGGCGTTGGCGCGAAGCCCTGGCCGGCACCGGCGAGCTGGACCTGTCCGGCGTGCGCCTGCTGTCCGACGCCCATTACCTCTGGTCTCCCGGCACCCTGGCCGGCAACCTCACCAGCTTCTTTGCCAGTAAGGCCGTGCGCGGCCGGGTCGATCAGGTCAAGGGCGAACAATTGCCCCCGGCCCTGCAAGACAAACGCTTCAAAGGCAAGGTCTATCGCCTGGCCGAGCTGGTGGTGGATGTGCCTAGCGTCATCCAGCGTCTGGCAGACCTCGGCGGCGATAGCCTGCTGGCCGGACAGAAGATCGAACCCCTACTGGAGAATGATCATCTGGTGGGCCTGCGGATCGATGGACGCGAGATCCGCGCGCAACGCATCGTCCTCAGCGCCGGTGCCGGCAATGCCGACCTGCTCAAAGCTATCGGCCTGAGCCAGCCGGCCATGCAGCAACGTCCGCTGCACATGGTGCTGGTCAAGGGGCCAACCCTTAAACCCCTGTACGCCCATTGCCTGGGCGGCGGCCCCAAACCCCGGATCACCGTCACTACTCACCCGGCTGCCGACGGCCAATGGGTCTGGTACCTGGGAGGCGATCTCGCCGAAGCCGAAGGCGTGGCCCGGGAACCGGCGGCGCAGATCGCCGCTGCCCAAAAGGAACTGGGACAGTTGCTGCCTTGGGTCGACCTGAGCCAGGCGCAGTGGGCCACCTTGCGAGTGGATCGGGCCGAGCCGGCGCAATCGGGCCTGACCCGGCCGGATAACGCCTTCCTCGCCGAGCAGGATCGCCTGCTGGTGGGTTGGCCGACCAAACTGGCCCTGGCGCCGGACTTCGCCGACCGCGTTCTCGCGGCTCTGGAGCGCGACGGCATTCGTCCAGGCCACAGTGATCCACTTCCCGCCCTGCCCAAGCCGCCCCTGGCACAACCGGCCTGGGAGCAACTGCTGCCATGAGCCAGCCGTCCCTGCATAACCTGCATCGCCCCATCGGCAGCACCGGCCTGATGGTTTCGCCTCTGGGCCTGGGCACGGTCAAGCTGGGCCGTGATCAGGGGGTGAAGTACCCCAGTGGCTTCCAGATCCCAGATGACCAGGAAGCCCGCATGCTGCTCAAGCTGACCCGCGACCTGGGCATCAACCTGATCGACACCGCCCCCGCCTACGGCCGCAGCGAAGAGCGCCTGGGCCCCCTATTGCGCGGCCAGCGCCAGGAATGGGTGATCGTCAGCAAGGTCGGCGAAGAGTTTGCCGACGGCGTGTCCCGCCACGACTTCAGTGCCGCTCACACCCGACTGTCCGTGGAGCGCAGCCTGCAACGCCTGGAAACCGACTTCATCGACCTGGTGCTGGTGCATTCCGACGGCAACGATCTGGCGATCCTTGAGCAGTACGAGGTCTACCAGACCCTCGCGCAGCTCAAGCAGGAGGGCAAGATCCGTGGCTTCGGCTTCTCCGGCAAGACCGTCGACGGCGGTCTGAAGGCTCTGGAGCAAGGCGATTGCGCCATGGTTACCTACAATCTGAACGAACAGGCCGAGCGGGCGGTCATTGACTATGCCGCCGACCACCACAAGGGCATCCTGGTGAAAAAGGCCCTGGCCAGCGGCCATGTCTGCCTGAGTCCGGGCATCGACCCGGTGCGGGCCAGCTTCGAACTGCTGTTTGAGCGGCCCGGCGTTGCCAGTGCTATCGTCGGGACCATCAACCCGTTGCACCTGGCCCATAACGTGGCGACCGTGGCACAGGTTCTAGGGTCTGTTCCCGCTTGGTGACAGGCCGCGACGGCGGCTCACTGGGCACAGGGCAAGGCGCGAGGAGCGCTGTTTGGTTGTTCCAAATAAGCTCCGAGCAACGCCGCCCTGTGCCCAGTGAGCCCCGTCCCTTCGGGTTGCATGCCAAACGGGAACAGACCCTAGGTACCAACTGATGCCGCCGACGCGGCCGACCCCGACGCAAGAAGGAGCCGAGATGTCGCGACCGCTCATTAGAAAGAACCCCAGCAACTTCAAGACCCTGCCGCTGTTCGTCGAGGCGACTCCCGAAGGCCTCTGCTACCAGAGTGTCGGGAGGCCGCTGAACTTCGCTCAGACCCTGCAGCGCCGACGCGCGGTGACGGTGGCAGACCACGAAAGGTTTGCCTTGGAACTGGCCAACCTCGGGGTTTCTGTACGCCTGACCTTGCACTGGCAGAACCGTGACTACTGGGTGCTGGTGCGCCAGCGACGCCAGGACCGCGGCGACGTGGTGCTCAAGCTGATCTCCGGCTACGTACCCGCCCATGAACTGAACCTGCCGCTGCACACGGCCATCCAGGAAATCGCCGAGGAATGCCTGCTGGAAACCCCGGAAGGCTGGCTCGGCGGACGCTTCAACGACACTTGGCTACCTGCCCCTTACGCCGGGGCCCTGCATTATCGCGAGGCCCTGCCCTTTCGCCTGACTCCACTGTCCGGAGCCGCGCGACCGGTACGCTGCGCCAACCTGCAATTGCTGGAGCGACCCCGAGCCTACGTGCACCTGCCCACCGCCTCGTTGCAACTGATCTACGACCTGCGCCTGGACGTCCCCAAGGAAGCCAAGTCGCTGAGCCTGTTCCACGTCGACGAGCGCCTGGAAGGCGACCAGTTGGTGGCGCGCCTGGACCGCAAGCGGCCGGATCTGTACCTGATGCCCCTGGACAATGGCCAGCCCTGTGCCGAGCTGTACACCTTGAAGAAGGATCAACTGCACCCAGCCAGCACCCGCGGCCTTTACCTGGCCGAAAGCTTCGCCCAGCAGGAAGGCTGGGTGGTGCGTGAGGAGCGGATTCGCTGGAAGGACTGGCTCAGGCAACGAGGCCTGAGCGAACCGGAAAAGGACTCGAAGCTTTCGCGCCTGACCGGCAAGGCCCGGCAGATCCTGCGCAAGATGGTTCCCGCCAAGGCCAGGCGCCAAGGCTGAGGCAAAAAAAACGGCGCCTGGAGCAAGCGCCGTTTTTTCAGACTGCAACCGTTACTGGGCCTTGTCGGTCTTGCGGATCTTCTCGACGATGGCGGTGGTCGAGCTGTTCTCCACCAATCCCAGCACCTTCACCGTGCCGCCATACGCCGTGACGATATCGGCGCCCACCACCTGATCGATGCCGTAGTCGCCACCCTTGACCAGCACGTCCGGGCGGACCTGGGACAGCAGGTTTTCCGGAGTGCCTTCAGAAAAGCTGATCACCCAGTCCACGGCCCCCAGCCCCGCCAGCACCGCCATGCGCCGGTCGACACTGTTGATCGGACGTCCAGGCCCCTTGAGGCGGCTGACCGAAGCATCGTCGTTGATCGCCACGATCAATCGGTCCCCTTGAGCCCGGGCCTGTTCAAGGTAGGTCACATGCCCAGCGTGAAGGATGTCGAAGCAGCCATTGGTGAACACGATCTTCTCGTTGTGCGCCCGGGCATCATCGATGGCCAGCAACAGCTGATCGAGGCTCAGAACACCGCGCTCGGAACCTTCCTCGCGCTGGATCGCCCGACGCAGCTCCGGTGCACTGATGGCCGCCGTCCCCAGCTTGCCGACCACAATGCCCGCGGCCAGATTGGCCAGGCCCACCGCGTGGGGCAGCTCTTCACCGGCGGCAATCGCTGCCGCCAAGGTCGAAATCACGGTATCACCGGCCCCAGTGACGTCGAACACTTCACGGGCACGGGCCGGCAGATGCAGGGCCGGATGATCCGGACGCAACAGGGTCATGCCGTGCTCGCCACGGGTCACCAGCAGCGCCCCCAGCTCCAGATCGTGCATGAGCTTGGCGCCCTTGCTCACCAGTTCGTGCTCGTCGGCGCAGCCGCCGACTATGGTTTCGAACTCGCTGAGGTTCGGCGTGATCAGGCTGGCACCACGGTAGATGGAGAAATCCTTGCCCTTGGGGTCCGCCAGCACCGGAATGCCACGGGCCCGCGCGGCCGCGATCAGCACCTGATGGTTGCGCAGAGCACCTTTGCCATAGTCGGACAGCACCAGCACCTTGATGCCGTCGAGCAAAGCGTCGACCTCGGCCGCCAGGGCCAGGGCGTCGGTGGCAAAGGGTTCTTCAAAGTCGATGCGCAGCAGCTGTTGGTGACGGCTCATGACCCGCAGCTTGACGATGGTCGGCTGGTGGGCAATGCGCTGGAACAGTGCACGTACGCCGGCACCTTGCAGGCTGTTGGCCAGGCTGTCGGCAGCCTCATCGTCACCGGTCACCCCGACCAGGGAGGCGGGCGCACCGAGGGCGGCGATGTTCAGGGCAACGTTGGCGGCACCACCCGGGCGGTCCTCGATCTGCTCGACCTTGACCACCGGCACCGGCGCCTCAGGGGAAATCCGTGAGGTACCACCATGCCAGTAACGGTCGAGCATGACATCGCCGACCACCAAGACAGGGGCTTGATCGAATCGCGGCATGGACAACTTCATGGAGCATCCCACATACAAAATGAACAGGGGCGCGATATTAACACAGGGTTGGCGCCGCCTAGTTCTATGCCTTGAGTGAGGCCGGCGAAGATTTTCTACGATTCATTTGCACGCCAGCAGTTGCAGCAGCCGGCGGATCGCCTCCGGCAACTCCACGCAGGACGTATCGATCTCGCAATCGGCTTGCAACGGCGCTTCATACGGACTGTCGAGCCCGGTGAAATCCTTGATACGGCCCTCCAGGGCCGCCTGATACAGGCCCTTGGGGTCACGCTGGGCACAGGCCTGGAACGGCGTGCTGATGTACACCTCAATAAACTGTCCAGCCCCGAACAGCGCCCGGGCAGCATCACGATCGGCGCGAAACGGTGAAATCGCCGACACGATCACCAACAGCCCAGCCTCCACCATCAGCCGCGCCACCTCGGCCATGCGGCGGATATTTTCCTTGCGTGCCTCGGCCCCCATTCCCAGGTCACGGCACAGCCCACTGCGCACATTGTCGCCATCAAGGACGAAGGTATGCATGCCCAACTCGTTGAGGCGCAGTTCCAGCAGGTTGGCCAGGGTCGACTTACCGCCCCCCGACAGGCCCGTCAGCCATAGACAACAGGGCTTCTGCCGCTTGAGGGCGGCCCGGGCCTCGATGGACAGCGACAGGCTGTAGGGGCGGATCTGCAGTTGCTCCAAAGGCGCACAAGCGAGCTTATTCATAACCCAGCATCTCGTAGTCGCGTTGATAGACACGGCGCACCAGGCGACGGGTGCGTACCGAGCAGAATTCCCTGACAGGGGTAGTGCGGCGTTGAGCAGTGCCGTTGACATGGGGCAGTTGGGCATCGACCCCCAACTGCTGGCACAGCAGCTGGAAGTCACGTTGCAGGTATTCCTGATAGCCGATGAAGTCCAGGGCCAGGCGCCCCAGGGAGTCGGTGAGGAAGTCGCTCTGGGGCGCGAAATGCATCTGCCTGTGGATGTTCTCCGAGCGCAGCCAGCGGCCGACAAAGTCGTCGAAGTCCCGGTAGTGCGTCACCAGGCTCTGGGCCGCCTGATCCCGCCGCCCCAGGCGGTTGCCCCGCAAAAAGGCATAGGCCGAATAGGCGCGTTCCAGGGGATCGCGGACGAAGGCGAACTTGAAGCTGCTGGAAAACGCCCGGGGGAACTGTTGCTCATACCAGTACAACGGCAGGTGCCCCGGCATCCACCCGTCGAACAGGGCCGAACAGACGCTGCTGCCGGCACACTTGGGAACATGGATAAACAGACAGGAATGACGGGCAAAAGCATCAGGGAACCGCACATTGGCGGACATGGACTTGTTCACCACCTGACGATCCACCACCGACAGGCGACCCAACAGGAAATGACGCTGGGTCTTGGGTAATAACTTCCACACAAAACGTTGCAGCATTGCGGTACCCACGCGAGAAGGATGGCCCTCTCGATCCATTCGAAGATTCAGGCGGGAACCATAACAAGCGTGAAACGCAGAATTATTTAGCCTTGGTCAAGACTGTAAGACGGGTCATACAAATGATGCCAAGGTGCCTTGCACACCCTGGAGGCTCCGGGGAACGAGCGGGCTCGCTCCCCGGAAAGACTCAGGCGATCCCGGTGGGTGCGGGCTCTTCCAGCCCCATGGCATGCAACCGCGAGTAGTAGCCATTCTGGGCCAGCAACTGGGCATGAGTGCCGCGCTCGACAATCCGTCCCTGATCCATGACCAGGATCATGTCCGCCTTCTCGATAGTGGACAGACGGTGCGCAATCACCAGGGTGGTACGTCCCTTCATGACCTTGTCCAGGGCAGCCTGGATATGCCGCTCGGACTCGGTGTCCAGGGCCGAGGTGGCCTCGTCGAGAATCAGCAGCGGAGCGTTCTTCAGCAAAGCCCTGGCAATCGCCAGGCGCTGACGCTGGCCACCCGAAAGCAGCACGCCGTTCTCCCCCACCTGAGTGTCGAGGCCTTCTGGCAACTGGGCGATGAAGTCCATGGCGTAGGCGTCGGCCGCGGCCTTTTCGATGTCAGCCCGCGGTGCCCCGGCCAGGTCGCCATAGGCAATGTTGTTGGCCACGGTGTCGCTGAACAGGGTGACGTGCTGGGTAACCTGGGCGATATGCCGACGCAGGTTCAGCAGGCGGTAATCTTCAACCTCGGTGCCGTCCAGAAGGATCTGGCCCTTGTCATGGTGATAGAAGCGCGGGATCAGGTTGGCCAGGGTCGACTTGCCGCTGCCGGAACGCCCCACCAGGGCGACCATTTTTCCGGGCTCGACGCTGAAGCTGATGTCGTCCAGCACCTGACGCTCGGTACCTGGATAGGTGAAGCTCAGGTTACGCACTTCCAGGTGTCCGCTGATGCTGGCGTGTTCCACCGTGCCATGATCGACCTCGGGCTCGACGTCCAACTGTTCGAAGATGCTTTCCGCGCCGGCCACGCCTTTCTGGATGGTGGAACTGACTTCCGACAGCTGACGAATGGGCTTGGGCAGCAACCCGGCCATGGTGATGTAGGCCACCATTTCCCCCGCCGACGCATCGCCACGCAGGTACAGGACCAGGAACATCAGCACCGCCATGGCGCTGTAGATCACCAGTTGCAGCAGCGGCGTGTAGATCGCGCCGGTGCGGGTCATGCGCAGTTGCTTGTCGGTGTTGCCCTGGCTGGCCGCCAGAAAGCGCTGCTGCTCATAGGTCTCGCCGCCAAAGCTGCGCACCACGCGATAGCCCTGGATGGTTTCCGAGGCAACGTGAGTCACGTCGCCCATGGCCACCTGGATCTTCTTGCTTTGCTTGCGGAATTTCTTGCTGGCGGTACGCACCATGATCGCAATCAGCGGCAGGATGGCAATCATCACCAGGGTCAGGCGCCAGTTCATCCACAACAACGAGGCAAACAGGAAGATCACCGTCATGCCTTCGCGGATCACCACCTTGATCGCATCGGTCGCGGCCCCCGTCACCATGGTCACGTTGAACGTGATGCGCGAGATCAGGTGTCCCGAGTTGTGCTTGTCGAAGTAGCGGTTGGGCAAGGTCAACAGGTTGTTGAACAACTGCACCCGCAGGTCATGCACCAAGCCCAGGGAAACCTTGGCCAGGAAGTAGTTGCCCAGGTAGGAACCCAGGCCCTGCCAGGCAGCGATCAGCACGATCAACAGTGGCACCGCCTGCAGCAGCCGCATGTCTCGCAGGTAGGGCACAGTGGGAAACAGCGCAGCCTCGGGATTGGACAGGCCATCGACGAAATACTTGAGGATGTAGCCGAGCATGGGCTGGGTCGAAGCGAAGATCAGGAACCCGACGATGCTGATGAGAAACAGACCAATATAGGGCCGCACATAGCCAAGCAGACGGAAGTAGATTTTCAAGCTCGAAGGGCTTGCGCTGGGACTGGAGTCGGTCATATCACGGGAATGTCGTCAAAAAGGAGGCTGACTTTAGCACAGCTTGTTCGAGGTACCGGCACTCCCAAGGGACCGAGATTGTTCAGCTGACCAACGACACCACTCGGTATTAATCGCTATGATTGCCGGCTTAACTTCCGGGATGAACGTCTAAGCATGCAACCCAACGCTCTTCGCAACACGTCGAATCGAGTATTCGATTTCATTTGCCTGTGGATTCTGCCGCTAGGGTATCTATTGCTGCTCTGCGCGCTGTTTTTCCTCCCCGGCCGCAGTCAGTTGCACAAGCTGTACTACGGCCTGTTCAGCATCCCGACGCTGATTGCCCTGTGTGCACGCCCCAGCGAACTGAAAGGACTGCTGCGCGAACCTATCTTCATCGCCATGCTGCTGTTCTGTACCTGGGCCATCGTCAGTCTGGCCTGGAGCCCGGCTGTCGACAGCGTGATGGGAGAGATCAAGACCCCTTTGCATACGCTGATGCTGTTCGCCGGCTGTACCCTGCTGGTGCGCTATCGCAATGACATAGTGCAGCCACTGATCTTCTGCGCGGCGATCGTTGCCCTGCTCGCCTCGATCTTCAATCTGTACGTCTTCGTTCGCTACCACACCCCCGATCTGCGCATGGTGGGTGCCGGAGCCTTTGACAATCCGCTGCTGAGCTCCCACGTCTTCGGTTTCTTCTGCGTCTACTGGCTGAGCCTGAGCATGACCTGTCGCCGCTACCAGATGCTCTGGCTGAGCATTCCGGCAATGGCCATCATGTTTGCCGCACTGATTGCCACCGGCTCCAGGACGCCCTTGGTGGCGCTGACCCTGGCCGCTCTCTGGCTGAGCCTCATCAGCTGGAACCGCCGCTCGTTGATGTTGCTTGCGGGCATGGCAGTAGGCGGCGCGGCGGTCCTGCTCCTGTTCTCGCAGATGCTTCTGGAGCGTGGCAGCTCTTCGCGCTTCGACCTCTGGCGCCTGGCGCTGGAGCAGATCGTCAATCATCCCTGGATCGGTCATGGCTATAACGCCAGCCTGTCCCTGGACCCGGGTATCGGCTTCCTCCTGGAAGAGCCACACAACTTCGCCCTGGGGGTTCTCTACTATGTGGGCATCTTCGGCCTGCTGCCGTGGCTGTTCATGCAGGTCTGGGCCCTGCTCAAGAGCTGGCAGCTTCGCACCACACCCTTGCTGATCCTGGCTTCCAGCTGGTTGGTCTTTGGCATTGGCGCCGGCCTGACAGAAGGCGGCGGGATTCTTTCGCGTCCAAAGGAGCACTGGTTCCTGCTGTGGATCCCCCTGGCCATGATCGCCGCCCTGTGCATTCACCAGCGCGCCAGACGTTCGCCGCCCCTGCAGGTAGCCTCGCTGACCCCGGCCGCAGCCGAACAACTGCTCGCCAATGCCCAGGTCATCGAAGCCGATGGCCTGGGGCCCAAGGTCCTGCGTCTGGAGGATGGCAGTTTCTTCAAGCTGTTCCGCCCTCGTCGCTGGTACACCTCGGGAGGGTTCAACCCCTACTCCGAGCGCTTTGCCGCAAACAGCGAGCAACTGCGTGATCTGGGCATTACCACCCCGGTCATCCTGGGCCTGTACCGACTTGCCGACGGCAGCAACGCCGTGCGCTACCAGCCACTGCCTGGGCAGACCCTACGCCAGCGCCTGCAATTGGCAGGCTCGGCAGAAGAGCGTGCCCAACTGATCAAGGACTTCGGTACGTTCATGGCTCGACTGCATGAACAGGGGGTGTACTTTCGCTCGCTTCACCTGGCCAATGTGCTGGTCCTGGAGAACGGCGAATTCGGCCTGATCGATCTTGCCGATCTGCGGGTTTACCCCTCCTCGCTGAGAACTTCACTGCGCCAGCGCAATCTGCGGCACATGCAGCGCTATAGCGAAGACAGTAACTGGCTGTTCCAGGAGCACCTGAATGCACTACAGGCGGGGTATGCGCTGCCTACCTCGATGTCCCGTGCAACCGGCCTGCTGAAGCAACTGCCTGCGAGCGACGAGCGCCAAGGCGCTCACTGAAACCCTGCACCCACATCTGCACCCTGACAGTCGCACAAGGCTGTCAGGGAATCAGGTCACAGGGAATTGAGCCGCTGAACGTCAGGCCTGACGCTGCCGGGCATAAGCCAGGAAGCCTTCGATATCATCACTGCACAGCTTGTCGGCAAGCCCGTGCAACTCGGCTTCCGGCCAGTCCCACCAGGCACTCTGCAACAACTGCTGGCGCTGTTCTTCGGGGAAGCGCCACCGCAGGAAGCGCGCCGGATTGCCACCGACCACCGCATAGGGTTCCACATCCTTGGTGACCAGAGCCCCCGCCGCGACAATCGCGCCATGGCCGATGGTCACACCGGACAACAGTGTGCTGTTGGAGCACAGCCATACATCACTGCCCACCCGCACATCGCCATTGGTGCCGGCGTAACCGCTGATATGCGCGGCCTGGGGCAGCATTGCGGGAAAGGGGTAGGTGCTGACCCAATCCGCACGGTGGTGACCACCAAGAAAAATCTGCACGCCTTCGGCGATCGAGCAGTAAGCACCGATGCTCAGGGTCGAACCTTCCTGCCAGTCATGCACCTCAGGCACGCCATAACTGCCGCGGCCAATGCTGTACCCCGGATAACGCTGTTGGAAGCGCACCACGCCGCGTTCGATTTTCGGCAGTTTGCGGATCGCACGCTTGGCGCGCTTTTCAAGAAAGCGTTGAATCCAGCCCATGCTCCGGCGCCCCTTCAGTCTTTTTCCAGCGGCGAAAAATACAAGCGGCCCAACCCACGCCAGGTTTTCTTGTTCCAGGCCTTGAACGGAATCTGTGCCAACAATTCGCGAGCCAGTTTCCGATCGCGATTGGACACCTTGAGGAACATCGAACTGAGGAACTTGTAGCGAACCTCCTCGTACAGCGGATGCTCACTGAACAGAGCGTAGGTGCGCAGGATGTTGTCGATCATGAAGCGGTTGTTCTTGTAGGAGTTGGTGGCGTGCTTGCGATAACGCGCCATCACTACGTTCAAGCCGTCGATAAAGTAGCCCGCATGGGTGATCTTCAGCTCGATCAACAAGTCCTCAAGGCGGATATTCGGGTCGAAACCACCGACCTTCTCCAGTGCCTCGCGGCGAATCATCAACGTCGGCGCAGGCGGGTAAGGCTTGCGCTCAAGGAACATGTCATCGAAATCCAGACGCCGGAACGGTACATCACGGCGCTGGCGATTTTCGGGAAACGGGTTGCCATCGCTGTCGATCAACTCGATATTGCCGGCGCAGATCCCGACCTCCGGCTTGCCGTCCAGGTAGGCCACCTGAGTCGCGATACGTTCGGGCAGCATAATGTCGTCGGAGCCGAAGGGCACGATCAGGCTGCCCTTGGCCCGAGCGATGGCGCCATTGAGGGTATTGGTCAGCCCCTGATTCTGCTGGACGCGGAAGTCGAAACCATGCAAAGCCTGCAAACGCCGGATACGCTCGACGCTGTCATCGCTGGAACCGTCATCCACCACCAGCAGTTCGATGTTCGAATAGGTCTGGTTGAGCACGCTGAGAATGCTCTGCTCGATATAGGGTGCGTGGTTGTAGGAGGCGATGATTACCGTCACCACAGGTTGCTGGTCTGTCATTGCTGCCTCTTGCCCGCCTGACTCAATCCCGAGTCGATCAATTGCCGGTATTCCTCGCGGAACACCTCGATATCATGTTCTTTTTGTAGATAGCGATACGCTTGCTGGCCCTTGTCGGCCAACGCCTCATCGGAGAGCCCCAGGTAATTGTCCAGTGCCGCCGTCAGCGCCGGCACATTGGCCGGCTCAACCGCCAGGCCACCGGCCCCTTCAATCAGCGGCAGCATGGCCGGTACATTGGAAGCGATCACCGGCAACTGCCCGCTCATGCCTTCCAGCAACGCCAGGCCCAAGCCTTCGGCCAATGACGGCATGGTCCAGATATCGAAGGCACGCACATACTGCAGTGCGTTCTCCTTGAAGCCCAGCAGGTGGGCCCGGCCCTGCAGGCCCAGACGCTCGATCTCGGCGCGCAGATTGGCCTCTTCGCGCCCGGCGCCAATGATCGCCAACTGAGTCTGTGGGTACTTGTCCTTGAGCTGAGCAAATGCCTGCAGCAGGTAAGTGTGGCCCTTGACCGGCACCAGGCGCCCCAGAGCACCGATCAGGCGCACGGAAGGGTCCAGCCCCAACAACTCACGAGAGCGCTCGCGGGAGTGCTGCAAGGCTTCGGCCTGTTCGATATCGATGGCGTTGGTGATCGCCCAGGTGTTCTGGTCGGTGAAACCGCACCGGCAATCCAGCAGGTACTGCTTGACCGCGGGCGATACACCGACAAAACGCCAGTGCCGGTCGATCAGGCGCTGGGTCTGGCGCCGCCGGTAAAGCCGGTCGTACTCACCGAAACCATGGGAGATGCCAATGCACAGGGGGACCTTCAACCAACGGTTGAGGGTCAGCATCATGTTCACCGGCTTGAAGCGATTGCAGATCACCACATCGAACTTTTCCTTGCGGCAGAATTGATACAACCGCCACATGGCCCGCAGACGCATGCCTTTCAGGGCCTTGTCGGAAAACTCGAAATACACCGAATGATCGGCCCGGCTGACCGGATCAGCCGGCCCGGGTCGCCCACGCAGGAAGGCCGCCGTCATCTCGTACCGGTCAGCCGGCAAGGCCTTGACGATCTGCTCCGCCAGGTCGGCGAAGTCGTGGGATTTGACGTTGTAGTCCGGCTGCAATTGCAGGACCTTGAAGCGCTGACTCATAACTCTCCCCGGTGGAAGCCTGTGGCATCGATGACCCAGGAAGACTCGCTGGCCAGGGCCTGGACCACCTTGGCATCCTGCTCAGGCAAATCCGACCACTCATTGCGCTTCCAACACACAAAGTGGAAATACGGAAAACTGCGGTCGCCGTCGCGGTCATTGGTCAGATGCCCCTCCTTCCAGTACCAGCGCGTTGGAAAATCACGACTGCCGTCATGCCAGTCGATCACTCCGCCCGGCGTGCTGAACGCCTCAGTGAACTCGCTGCGACGACGCCATGGATTGAACTTGCCCACCAGCTTGAACAGCGGCTTCGGGAAATTCTTGCGCCAGAGAAAAATTCGACTGAACGCCCCTTCATCCAGTGCATGATGCTGCTGGTCGGTAAAGCGCGTCTGCCAATCCTTGATCTGCCTGAACAATTCAAGCTGGCGGGCGCTGTTGCGTATCAGGCACAAGTGCCCAGCGACGCGACGCTCGTGGGTGGAGAACAGGTCATACTTCGCCAAACGATCTGCGGTGAAGTAGGCCCGCAGGTCACCGTAGACCAGATCGATATCGCCGAAAGCCCAAAAGTCGTAGCCCTGCAGCCGATCAATATGGATATAACCCATTGCAGGCCTGATATCACAGAGCTTGTAAGCTGCATTGGGCGCAAAATCGATGTTCAGGCGCTGCGACACCAAGGCGCAATAATCAGCAAAGCTGATGCTTTCAAACTGGACGTTCGGCGGCAGATTCTCCGGAATCCCACAATCGCTGAAAAACAACCAGTCGATGTCCGGATTGCGTCGGCAGCTTTCGAGAAAAAACGGCAGCCAGAATGGCCAGCGCCCGAAATAGGGCATGAGAAACAGGATTCGCGGGCGTGGATTGATCACAAAAGACTCGCTGTCAGGTTAGGGGCACAACAGATTCCTGTGTTTATGCCGGTTTTATCGCTGCCGCAACAGCCAGAACAGTTCATGCCGCCGCACTGCCTTGCGAAAGAACTCATTCTCTCCCAGGGTCGAAGGCACTCTACTAGCCAGAAGCCATTGTATCGACCTGCGCAGACGCCGCTTGAACGGCATTCTCGGCTGCAGGTCATGCATCATGCCCAAGGCCATGGCCTTGTCATATTGCTCTACCTGGGACAGTGGCAAACACCAGGGACGCAACTCTGTCGTCGAATCGAACACCGGCGGCAAAGCAATGCCCGCCCCCGAATCACCCATTGGCCAGCGGTCGTTGTCATGCAGGTGATTGGCATAGCCAAGCACGGTGGTCGGCTGCCAGTCCAACCCCTCCAGCGCCTGCATCACCGCCGCCTGGGCACAGATATGGTCAGGATGAGGGTCCAGTGACGGATGGGGCAGCACCAGCACTTCGGGCCGCGCCTTGAGCAGCAGCTCGCGCAGATCAGCCAACAGGTTGTCCCAGGTCGGCAGCCCATCCCGATCGGCTGGTAGCGGGAACGGATTGAACTGGCGGAACAGGCGGATATCGCTCAACTGCGCCTCACGCGAGGCCACCGGCTGTTGCGGCGCGGCCTGCATGGCAGGCAGTTGCAGACAGAAGTACCCCAGCTGTACGCAGTGCGCTTCAGGCACTCCCGCCCAACGCGGCACAGCGATACTGTCCCAGGCTCGCAAACGGCCCTTGATTCGCGCTGCCTCGGCAGCGTTCATACCCATGGCCTGATAATGCTCGGCCTCGATTTCCCCCGCTGTCAGGGTCACGATCCAGGCTTCGTCAGCCTGGCTGTACAAGCCAAAGGCTGCCAGTTCAGCATCGTCGGCATGGGGCGCAATCACCATCACTCGCTGGCGTCGGTAGTCGGGGTCGCGCCAGGCCATCAACTGCGGCTGGACCTGAATCCGACAGAATCGCCCACGCAGCTGCAGCTCGCCGCCGAGCAGCGGGCCAGTCAGGCCGCTAAGGTTGAGATAACGCAGGCCATCGACGCCCCGCTCGAACGCCTGGCGGTCGAGCGTCGGGCCGCCCAGCACCTCAATGGCCGGATCGAGAAAACGTCCGATCCAGGAACTCTTGACCTGCACCCCAAGAATCAGTGTCTCGTCCGCCGCCAGTTCCGGCACCGAGTCCAGCAGCAGGCGCCCCGCCTCCAGGCGCACTGCGAGCTGCCGAGCATCGCTGCCAAAGTCATAGCAGTAGTCGTCCTTGGGCGAGTAGAACAGGTGATCGGCAAACCAGGCCTCATGGGCCAGCCAGCCAAGAACGGCCAGCAGCAGCGGCAACCACCAGGCCACCAGCACGCCAATCAGCAGCAACAGCACCAGCCCCACCAACAGGGCGATTCGTTTATTGCGCCGGTGGCGCTTGAGCAGTTGCTGTTTGCGACTCATGGACGGCCTCACACCTGAAAAACCGGCACCGGATTGCACCAACGGTCCTTGTACTCACGGTCGGCGCGGCCAAAGGAGAAACGCAGCGGTTTGTCCAGGGCCCGAGCCTGTTCCCAGGCACTCTGGGTGTTGAGGAAGCTCAGCACGCTCCCCGGACTGAACTCACGCGTCTGTGGGTCAACACCACCGTTTACATACTCCACGCTGATCCACTGCGGCGCTTCGACCCGGTAGATCAACTGCACGGCAATCGGCGCATCGTTGAGGAAAATCACCGAGCCGATCAGCAGCTCGCGCAAGCGTTCCAACACCTCGGCCATGCGCTCGGCGCCAGTGGCCGCAAAGCCCCAGCGGCGCTGGAACAGGTCACAGTAGATGGCCGCCAGTTCAGCGCTGGTGAAATCACTGACCGCACGCACCACCCCGCCCGCCTCCTCCAGCAGACGCAGTTCACGGCGCTGGTTGTAGCGAAACTTCTTCGACAACTCTTCGGGGGTACGGGCCATGGCCAATTGTTCGGCCTGAGGCTTGAGGGTGCTGAAGCGCCCTTCGTTAAGCGCAGACAGGTAGCGCCCACGATGACGCAGTGGCACCTGAGCATCGGCCGCTGCCGGAAGGATCAACTCGGCATTGCCGATATCAAACAGGCCCTTCTTGCCGGCTCGCTTGAGCACGTCCTTGGACAGCGCCAGGTCCCGCCCCCAGGTGGCAATGGCCGCCTGCAGATGGCCGTCCTGTTCCCAGGCCAGATAACGCACGGGAATCTGCGCCAGGTCCGCCAGTTGCTCCACCACCAACGGATGGGTCGCCACACTGCCACCAAAGCGCTGCCAGGCATCGGCATAGGTCGACGCGTCAATGACTGACCAGCCACGTTCGCGCCAGCCTTGAAATCGATTGAGCATCAGCCCCTCGCGGTCAGATCGGTGACTTGCGGCAAACGCCAGAATACGTCCCGTACAGCACGGTCGGAGAAACGCTCGCGCAAGCGATCGAGCATCAACTCGGCACAGACCCGGCGCTGATGGTCATCCATCGCGGCCAGGTGCTGCAGGCCTTGAGCCATGTGCTCGGCGTCTCCCAGGGGGAACAGAATGCCCACACCCTCTACCACTTCCTTTGCACCGCCGCAGGCGGTGGCCAGCAAGGGCACACCGGCCGCCATGGCTTCCAGCAGGACCATGCCGAAGGGTTCGTGATCGGAGCTCAAGGCAAATACGTCGAACGCACGGAAATAGCGCCGAGCGTCCGGCACCTGCCCGAGGAACAGCACGCGATCAGCCACGCCCAGTTCACGGGCCAGGGATTTCAGATCCTTCTCCAGGCGCCCGGTCCCCAGGATCGCCAACTGACTCTGCTGCGGCAATTGCGGCACGGCGGCGGCAAAGCCCCGCAGCAAAGTGGCCTGATCCTTGTCCGGGTGCAGGCGTCCGACGTTGCCGACAATCCAGGCATCCGCGGACAGGCCCAGCTCGCTGCGGGCCTGGGCTGCGTCCAGCTGGCTGGCCTGCAAGGCTTCCAGGTCGATGCGGTTGTACAGGGTCTGGATACGCGCCGCAGGCCATTTGGGCAGGCAGGCACGCATGTCGTCGCGCACCGCATCAGAGACCCCCAACAGGCTCAGGCGCTTGCGAAACAGTCCAGCGAAGATCTGCCGGCTTCGGCGCTTGTAGTCGGAAAAGGCGTGATGGACACCCACTACCGGCAAGCGGGTGCCCAACAAAGCGATGTAGATCGGCTTGAAACGATGAGCGATGCAAAAGCTGAAATTGCGCGAGGCGGCAATCTTGCGCAGGTCACGAATGGCACCCAGCTTGAGGCCACGAATGGCCTTGGAGCTGTATTCCATGAACAGCACTTCATCGGACGCACAACCGGCAGCCACTTCGGCATCGGCGGCCCCGGTGAGAAACACCGTGGTCACCCGATAGCCGCTGCCCGCGAACAAGTTGGCGTATTGCCGGGCGCAGTCCAGGAACGGCCCGTCATAGCCGTGGCAAAACTGCAGCACATGGCGTTCAGCCGAGCGTGTCATAAGGGTCCACGCCGTCTTTGACCACCAGAATGTCTTCCATGATCAGGTACTGCAGATCGGAACCGTAGAACATGTTCAGGGCGTCGGTCGGCGAGCAGATCATCGGCTCGCCACGACGGTTCAACGAGGTGTTCAGCGACACGCCGTTACCGGTCAGGACTTCCAGGGCCTTCATCATGTCGTAGTAGCGCGGGTTGTATTCGCGCTTGAGCACCTGGGCCCGGGATGTACCGTCTTCGTGAACCACTTCCGGCACCCGGGTCTTCCACTCTTCAGCCACTTCGAAGGTGAAGGTCATGAACGGCGCCGGGTGGTCGACCTTGATCATCTGCGGACCGACGGTGTCGAGCATCGACGGGCAGAAAGGCCTCCAGCGCTCGCGAAACTTGATCTGCTCGTTGATCCGGTCGGCAACGCCCACGGCGCTCGGGCAACCGATGATCGAACGACCGCCCAGGGCCCGTGGACCGAACTCCATGCGGCCTTGGAACCAGGCCACCGGGTTGCCATCGACCATGATCTTGGCGATGCGTTCCGGGGTGTTGTCGATCTGCCGCCAGGCCGGTTTGTTCGGGTGACGGGCACAGGCGGCGATCACGTCTTCGTTGCTGTAGGACGGGCCGAGATAGACGTGTTCCATCTTCTCTACCGGCACCCCACGGGCATGGGAAACGTACGCAGCAGCGCCCACGGCGGTGCCGGCGTCGCCGGAAGCCGGCTGCACGAACAGCTCTTTGACTTCAGGACGGGCAATGATCTTCTGGTTCAGCTTGACGTTCAGCGCGCAGCCGCCGGCGAAAGCCAGCTTGCCGGTTTCCTTGAGGACGTCGCCCAGGTAGTGGTCGATCATCTGCAGGGCCAGTTTCTCGAACAGCGCCTGCATGCTCGCGGCGTAGTGGATGTAAGGCTCGTCGGCGATGTCGCCTTCGCGCTTGGGACCCAGCCACTCGATGAGTTTTGGCGAGAAGTAGAAACCCTTGCCCTTCTCTTTGTAGCGACGCAGGCCAATGACGTTGGCGTAGTCGGTGTTGATCACCAGTTCGCCGTTTTCAAAGCTGGCCAGGCGCGAGAAATCGTACTTGCTGGCGTCGCCATAAGGCGCCATGCCCATGACCTTGAACTCGCCGTCGAGCATTTCGAAGCCGAGAAACTCGGTGATCGCGCCATAGAGGCCGCCCAGGGAGTCCGGATCGAAGAACTCCTTGATCTTGTGGATCTTGCCGTTTTCGCCGTAGCCGAAGAAGGTAGTGGCGTATTCGCCCTTGCCGTCGATCCCGAGGATCGCGGTCTTCTCCTTGAAGCCCGAGCAGTGGTAGGCACTGGAGGCGTGGGCCAGGTGGTGCTCCACCGGCTCGATCTTGACCTTTTTCGGGTCAAAACCCAGTTGCTCCAGGCACCAGACGATCTTCTTGCGATAGCGCTTGTAGCGACGGTTGCCCATCAGGATCGCGTCCAGGGCGCGGTCCGGGGCATACCAGTAGCGCTTGGCGTAATGCCAGCGAGCCTTGCCGAACAGGCTGATCGGAGCAAACGGAATCGCTACCACGTCAACGTCGGAAGGCTTGATCCCGGCCTGTTCCAGGCAGAACTTCGCCGACTCGTAGGGCATGCGGTTCTTTGCATGCTTGTCGCGCACGAAACGCTCTTCTTCAGCGGCGGCAATCAGTTTGCCGTCGATATACAGGGCTGCTGAAGGATCATGGCTAAGGGCGCCGGACAGGCCAAGAATCGTCAATGCCACAGGGGTCTAGCCTCGTTTAGTCTGCATGCGGGCGCAGTGCGCCTTGAAAATAAAGTGTGCTCGCAAAGGGGCGAGAAACAACGAAAGGGCGGGATTATAACGTAAAAGCAGGAGCAAGCCTCTAGCGGCAAGCGCCAAGCCCGGGCGCCGCATACGCCACGGCCCGCAGCCGCTGCCAGCTGCAGCGGCCATAGGTCGCAGGTCAGGCCTCGGCGCTCTGGACGGTCTTGGGCAGCCGCCGATCAATCACTTGATACAAATTGCTGCTTTCGGGCCAGTTGCGCATGAAACGTGCCCGATCCCGGGCAAATGCCGGAGCAAAGCTGCTCAGACTGGAGTGCTGACACATGGAATCCAGATCGATCAGGGCCCAGCGATCTTCCTGCCAGAACAGATTGTGGCCCTTGAAGTCGCCATGACTGATGCGCTCCCTGATCAACTGGGCAAACAGCCGATCCAGCGCCAGCAACTCCGATTCAGGCGCCTCGCCACTGTCCACGAACGGCGCAAAACGCTCAATGATGTCAGGCCCAGGCAAGTACTCGGTCACCAGGTAGGCGCGATGGCGCAACCAGAGAAAACGCTGCTCCAGTACCGCCAGGGGCCTGGGCGTGGCAATCCCCAGGAACTCCAGGCGATTGCCTTCACGCCAGGAGTGCCAGGCCCGGCTCGGGCGCCAGAAACGCTTGAGCCAATGAGCCAAGCCCTTGATGTTGTAGCGCTTGACCACCAGGGTCCGCCCCGCGGCCTCAACCCGGCCGACACTGGCGGCGCCACCAGTCTTGTACAGATGCCCCTTATCCAACAGGGCATCGGCCTGCGCCAACACTGGCAGCATCGCGGCCTCTTCCTCACGGCGAATCGCACGCAAGGCGAAAGGTCCACGCTGCACGCTGAACAGCGTGCACTCACGGCCAACCTTGTTGAGAAAGTCCCGCAGGCGCCAGCCACGCACCTTGTTCACCTGCTTCTCCAGGGCCTCCAGAGGCAAGGCGTGCTCGGCATTGCTCAGCAGGTAATGCACCAGCAACTCTTCAGTGAAGGGTTCCAGGCTCTTGGGTAGCTGGGCGAAGAACACTCCCAGGTTTTCCAGGACCTTTTGCCGGGACAGGGGCTTGCCAGCCTCTTCGACACAGATCCCCGCGCCATCGATCAGGTGCAGCTTGCCGTCATGGCGCAACAGGTTGTCCAGGTGCAGGTCTTCCTGCCACAGACCCTTGGCGTGCAACTGGGCAATAGCCCCGAGGGCCTCAGCCAACACCGAGGTCTGCTCATCGGCCAGCACCGGCAGCTTTTCCACCTGCTTCCAGGCGTCGCCGAGGCTTGGCGCCCCTTCCAGGAACTCGAAGAGCAACCAGCCGCCCTCGCCTTCCTGCAAGCCGTCCGCCAGCAGCACCGGCGTGGTCAGCCCCTGCTCCGCCAGCAGGCGCACACCCTGCAATTCCCGCTGAAAATGCCGCGCTGCCTTGGGCCCCACCAGCAACTTGGCCAGCACCGGACGCCCACGCCAGACACCGGCACCGACATAGCGCTGCCCCGGCAGCACGCGCAACAGGGTCAGCAACTGCAACTGCGCCGGGCCGGCAGCGTCCGCCAGCTCCATGCTCAGGGGCAGGGTCGGGCTGCGCCCGCTGTTTTTCAGCTCGGACAAACGCATCAGCGAGATTCCTTATGACTGCTGCGAGCACTGAGACGAGCGGCCCAGGCGCCCACCAGGGAACTGTCCAGGGGTTGGTCCAGATAGGCCGCCAACAGGCCGCGCACTTCGTCGGCATTCCACACCGAAGCCCGGCGCAGTAAAGGTTCCAGATCCTTGACCCGGTCGCGCTGACCGAACAGCAAGGGCCGAGTTTTCTCCAGGTCGATCAACTGCGCCCGGTAACCCTCGCCATGGCCTTGCAGGAAAATATGCTTGGGATAGAAGCAGCCATGGACCTGACGCAAGCTGTGCAGTTGCCGGGCCAGTTGCCCACAGGCCTTGAGTACCGCCTGGCGCTGAAGCTCACTGAGCTCATCCCAACGCGACAGCAGCGCATCCAGATCGTCCCAACCATCCAGGGCCCGGGTCAGGAGTATGGCTCGAGACTCGCCATTGACCTTGCGCATGCCAAAGAACACCGCCTGCAGCGCGGGAATACCCAACTGCTGATAACGCCGGATGTTGCGAAACTCCCGGGCGAAACTCGGTTCGCCGAAAGGCCGATGCAGGGTCCGGGTCTGGTAGTTGGTCTGCCGCTTGAGATAGAACCCCTGCCCTTCCACATCCAGGCGAAAGACGCTGCTGCTGCCGCCGCGACTGGTATTGGGCTCATCCACCGCATCCAATTGCGTAGCCCACAACTGGTCAAAAGTGCCGAGACCGTTACGCTCCAGTAGCGCACGCTCCTCGGACGCCAGGAAATCAGTCATTCGCGCCCCTCGAAAAATCTCACCACGTGGCGAATACGCGCCTTGTCGGCGGCACTCAAGCGATCGCGCTGGCGATACTGCAGATAGAAACGCAGGCGCTGAGTGGCCGACAGATGATATTTGGCCACCTTGTCCAGGCAGGCCAGATCCTTGGTGATCCGGTACTTGAGCCAGAACCCACGCCAGAAATCGCCGTTCGGACAGTCGATCAGGTACAACCGGTCCTGATCGTCGATCAGCAGGTTGCGCCACTTCAAATCATTGTGGGTAAAGCGATGGTCATGCATGACCCGGGTATAAGCGGCCAACTGACGACTCACCCCATCGACCCAGCGCCGATCCTTGAGCCGCGGATCGTTGCGCTCGGCCAGCACCGACAGGTCCTCGGTCCGCGGCAGCTCGCGAGTGATCATCGCGCCCCGGGAGTAGGCCAGGCAGCGACGCTCCAGGCCCCAGGCCACCACATCGGCAGTGGGAATGCCCCACTTGGCGAAGCGCTTGAGGTTCTGCCATTCGAACTTGACCCGGGGCTTGCCCAGGTAGCGCCGCAGGTTCTTGCCGGCGCCGGTATAGCGCTTGACGTAGTAATTGACACCGCCGCGCTCGACCCGAATTACCTCCGACAGAGGGTCCCGGGTCAGATGCTCGCCCTGCAGGGCAAATACCGCGTCCAGACTGCCAAAATCTTGCGTCAACTCCTGATAAGCGGGGTCCAGGTTCCAACTCGCCATCAGAGTGCATCTCCGTACCGCTGCTTACGTGCGTAGAGTTTTTCCGCCTTGCCTTCGAGCCAGGACAGCAGCGCCGCTTCTTCGGCCAGGATCTGCCGCAACGGCTGCTGGAAATAGCCCTTGAGGAAGCGCAACTTGTCGCGGCGCGTCAGGCCGATATCCAGGGCGGAGAAATACAGGGCGGCCAGGTCCTTGTTGCGCCAGCGCAGGGTGATCTTCGGCCGGGTCTGGGCACGATGCAGGTCGATCACCGAGAGTTTCAGCTCCGCAGGCGTGATGGGACGATCGGTGTGCAACAGGAAATGGCAGATGTAGCAGTCGCGGTGGTTGACCCCGGCGCGGTGCATCATGCCGGTCATGCGCGCCACTTCGGCGATCAGCGCGCGCTTGAGGGCCGGTGCAGGCGGCTGCTTGACCCAGTCGATGCTGAAGTCTTCAAGGCTGACGGTGGGCGCCAGCTCCTCGGTGACGATGAACGAGTGCTGGTCCGCCGGGTTGCGGCCGCGCTCGCCGTAGGCCACGGCGGTCATGGTCGGCACGCCCACCTGATGCAGACGCTCCAGCGCCCGCCATTCCTGACCGGCGCCAAGCACCGGCAGCTTGGCGGTGATCAGGTTCTTGACGATCTCGCCCCAGCCAATGCCGCGATGGATCTTCACGAAATAACCGCGACCGTCGACTTCCGTACGCAAGGTACGGCGCGCTTCCAGCTCACGGTAGACCTGGCCCTTCAGGCCCTCGACAGCGTCGAACGCATCGCGTCCGGCCCAGAGGCTCTTGAAGGGTTCGGCAAGCATCAACTTCATCGGTGTTGCTCCGCCAGAATCACATCCGCAGCGTGCTGCGGCATGCTGTAAAGGTCGGCCGTCTCGGCGAACGCCAGGCCATTACGGCTCCAGGTCGCGCGTGCAGCGTCGTCGGTCAACAAGGTGGTGAGGTATTGATTGAGCTGCGCCTGCTCGAACGGCTCATCCAGCACCAGACCGCATTCGGCCTCGGCGATGTAATGGGCGTAGCCGCAGACCGCGCTCACCAGCACCGGCAGCCCAGCCACCAGGGCTTCGAGCAACACGGTGCCGGTATTTTCGTTGTAGGCCGGATGAATCAGCAGGTCGGCTCCCAGCAGGAAACGCGGAATATCACTGCGCCCCTTCATGAACTGCACCTGGTCGCTGAGCCCCAATGCGGCACTTTGTACCTGGAATACCTTGGGGTCGTCCTGGCCGATTACAAACAGTCGGGTGCGTTTTTTCAGCGCCGAAGGCAGGGCCGCCAGCGCCTTGAGGCTGCGGTCCACGCCCTTGGTCTTGAACCCGGAGCCAATCTGCACCAGCAGCAGCTCGTCGTCCTTCAAGGCGAACTCACGACGGAAATCGGCGCGGATCTCGGCCGCGTTGGACGGTGCGCGGCGATCCTGGGCAATGCCCGGCGGCAGCAGGTGAAAGCGCTCCAGCGGGGTGTCGTAATGCTTGATGAACAGCGGCTGCTGAACCTCGGAGATCATCAGGATCTCGGTCTTGGCATCCTTGGCGAACACCGCCCGCTCGTACTCGGCGAAATGCCGGTAGCGACCCCAGCGACGGTACAGGGAGTGCCGCAGATTCTGCGCCTTGTCCTCGAAGCAGCCATCGGCGGCGTAGTACACGTCCAGCCCCGGCATCTTGTTGAAACCGATCAGCCGATCCACCGGACGCTTGGCCAGGTCGGCCGCCATCCAGGCGCTGAGCTTTTCGTTGCGACGATGGTTGAACAGCGCCTTGACCGGCGCCACCAGCACTTCAAAGCCAGGAGGCACATCACCTTCCCAGATCAGGGTGTAGACGCGGATCTGGTGCCCGCGGCGCTGACACTCCAGGGCAATGCGCATGAAGTCGCGCTGCAGGCCGCCAAAGGGAAAATACTTATAAAGGACAAAAGCCAATTGCATCAGCGCGGCTCCTCAGCCAGTAACAAGGTGCTCAGTCGGCTGGCGACACGCTCGGGGTTAAGGCGCGTGAAGCACAATGGCCACTCGCGCTTGATGTCATAGCGTTGCTGATCCACAGCAGTGGGCTGGTAGGTGCATTTCTTCTGCAGGCACGGCGCACAGGGGAAGTTGCTCCCCAGGTGAATCTGCACCTTGCCATAGGCACCGGTCAGGCCCGGATTGGTCGGGCCAAACAAGGATATGGTCGGCACATCCAGGGCCGCGGCCAGGTGGCCCAACCCGGTGTCCACGGCCACACAGGCCTGGGCATCGGCCAGCACCTTGGCGACCCCGGCCAGGTTCAGCTTGGGCAGAACCGTGGCGTTTTTCAGGCCACTGGCAATACGCTCCGCCCGGGCCTTCTCGACAGCATTGCCCCAGGGCAGCTTGACCTCGACCCCGAGCATGCCCATGCGCTCGGTCAGCTCGCGCCAATAGGCCTCAGGCCAGTGCTTGGTGTCCCAGGTGGTGCCGTGCAGGAACAGCACGAAGGGATTCTTGCGCGGCAGCTCCACCAGCTTTTCGACATTCAGGCCGTAGTCGCCCAGGCCCTGTGGCAGGTCGTAGCCCAGGGCCACGGCGAACAGCTGGCGCACCCGCTCCACGGCGTGCTGCCCACGGGCCACCGCCAGGCGTCGCGAGTAGAAACGCGAAGCCAGGGGCTCACGGGCCGAGTGCTTGTCCAGCCCCGCCACCGGGGCGCGCACGTAACGGGTCAGCCAGGCGCTTTTCAGCAGGCCCTGGGCATCGATCACCAGGTCGTACTTGGTCGAGCGCACGCTCTGCTTGAAGCGGCGCCACTCGCCGCTCTTGATGGTCTGCCAGATATTCTTGCGCCAGCGGCGGATCGCCACTGGAATTACCTTGCCTACCGCCGGATGCCAGGAAGGAATCTCGGCGAAGCCTTCTTCCACCACCCAGTCGAACGTGATCCCCGGGATCGCTCGCGCGGCATCGGTCAGCGCCGGCAATGCATGAATCACATCACCCAGGGATGAGGTCTTGATCAACAGTACCCGCAACTTACTGGACCTCTACCACAGTGCCCTGCAACCGCTGCAGGGCTTCGTTCACCGGCTGCGGCAGGAGTTGGCGCAGGCAGTTGTAATGACCGAAGCGACAAGTGCGATCGAAACACGGACTGCACTCGATCCCCAGGCGCACCACTTCGACCTGATCCGCCAGGGGCGGGGTGAAACCCGGGGAGGTGGAGCCGTACACCGCCACCAGCGGACGATTCAGCGCGGCCGCCACGTGCATCAGCCCGGAGTCGTTGGACACCACCGAATCGGCGCAGGACAGGAGGTCGATGGCCTCGGCCAGGGAGGTTTCGCCGCTGAGATTGGTCGACTCCTCGCGCAAGCCGGGAATCAGTCGCCCGCGAATCTCTTCACCCACGGCATGATCGTTCTTCGAACCGAACAGCCAGACCTGCCAGCCCTCGCGGATCTTCGCCTCAGCCACTTGTGCGTAATGCTCGGACGGCCAGCGCTTGGCCTCGCCGAACTCCGCTCCCGGGCACAGCGCCAGCACCGGGCGATCCAGGCTCAGGCCAAACTTGGCCAGGGCCGCCTCGCGGCTGTGCGGATCGATCTGCAGGCTCGGGCGCGGATACGGCTGGGGTAATTCGGCGCCCGGCTCATAGGCCAGAGCCATGAAGCGCTCGATCATCAGCGGGTAACGCTCTTTGTCGAGCTTGCGCACGTCATTGAGCAAGCCGTAGCGGAACTCGCCGCGCCAGCCGGTGCGCTTGGGGATGCCTGCGAAGAACGGCACCAGGGCCGACTTCAGCGAATTGGGCAGCAGGATCGCCTGATCGTACTGGCCGGCCAGGGACTTGCCGATCCGCCGGCGGGTCGCCAGTTCCAGGACACCGTGGCCAAGAGGAAAGCTCAAGGCCCGACGCACCTGGGGCATGCGCTCCAGGATCGGCCGGCTCCACTCGGGGGCCAGCACGTCGATCTCGCATTGTGGATGACGCTGTTTCAGGCACTCCAAGAGTGTCTGCGCCATCACCATGTCACCGACCCAACTGGGCCCAACGATCAGAATATTCATGTGGTTTCCATAAACGAGCCGGGGAGGCATACGCCTCCCCGCCTCGAGAATCCAGCACCGCGGCCTTCACCGTCGGTTCAGTTGGGGCGAGCCTCGCAGCTCGCCGAATACAATTGCGGCTGCATTATGCCGACTAGCTTAGCCCCAGCTCGCGCCAAATTCGTAACACTTCCCGTCGTTCGGTCACGAATTGATCACCGTTAATGATTCCGGCCTCATTCTGCAACGCCTGCCGGTGAGCCGCGGAACGGTAGGCCTTGTAGACCTCGCGCAGCAGGCTGGCATCGCTCGCCGGCATCAGCCCAACCTGCTCCAGCCCTTCCAGAATGCGGATGTTATCGGTGTAGCGCAGCAATGACGGGTGCTCTTCGGACCACGCCAGGGCCGCGTATTGCACCATAAATTCGATATCGACGATACCTCCGGCGTCCTGCTTGAGGTCGAACGGCGCCGAGGCTTCAAAGGCGTTGGCCGCGGTTCCGGCGGCGGTCAGGCGGCTGCCCAGGTTGTCACGCATCTTGGCCCGCATTTCACTGACTTCCTGGCGCAACTTGGGCAGGTCGCGGGATTTACCCAGCACGGCGGCACGGACCTTTTCAAAGGCCTGGCCCACATCCTGGCTGCCCACCAGCACCCGGGCCCGGACCAGCGCCTGATGCTCCCAGGTCCAGGCTTCGTTTTCCTGATAGCGGGCAAAAGCCCCCAGGGAACTCACCAGCAGCCCCGAAGCACCGGACGGCCGCAGGCGCATATCCACCTCATACAACTGGCCGGAGTTGGTCTGGGTGGTCAGCAGATGGATGATGCGCTGCCCCAGCCGGGTGAAGAACTGTGCACCGTCTATGGGTTTGGGCCCATCGGTTTCAGCTTGCGGATCGCCATCATGGATAAAGACCAGATCCAGGTCGGAACCGTGGCCCAGCTCGATGCCGCCGACCTTGCCGTAGCCGACGATAATGAAACCCGGGTCACACAAGGTGCCGTCAGTGCGCTGTGGTGCCCCGTACTTGGCCACGGTCTGGCGCCAGGCCAGGGCCAGCACCTGCTCCAGAATCGCCTCGGCGAGCCAGGTCAGGTAATCGCTGACCTTCATTAAAGGCAGGCTGCCAGCGATCTCCGAGGCGGCCACCCGCAAACGGTGGGCCAGTTTGAAGTGGCGCAGGGCCTCCATCTGCTGTTCCAGGTCGTCCTCAGGAATCCGCGTCAGGCGCTCGCGCAGCTCAGCCGCCAGCTCCGGCGCCAGGGGCGGCTTGAACAGGCGTCCTTCGTTGAGCAATTCGTCCAGCAACAGAGGGAAGCGGGTGATTTGTTCGGCAATCCACGGACTGGCCGCGCACAGGGTCAGCAAGCGGCGCAAGGCGCCCGGGTTTTCGGTAAGCAACACCAGATAGGCCGAACGCCGCGCCACCGCCTCGACCAGCGGCAAGACCCGCTCCAGGACCAGATCCGGATTGGCGTGTTCGACGGCCTGAGCCAGCAGGCGTGGAATAAAGGCATCCAGACGCTCACGCCCCAGGCGCTGCATGGCCCGCAATTGCGGACTACCGCGCAGGCTGGCGAGTGCCCGCAGGGCCTTGGGCGCATCGACGAAACCACCCTCCTGCAACTGCCGGCAGGCGGCCTCCTCGTCCTGGGCTTCCTCCCATAACGGCAGCCACTCGCCCCCCACCACCACTTCGCTTTCGGCGCCTTCATCTTCATCAGGATCGGCAATCACCTGGCGGAAGTGCCACTCCACCCGCCCACGCCAATACATCAGTTGCTCATGGAAGGCGCTCCAGTCGGCAAAGCCGAGCATGAAGGCGATTCGCGCCTGATCCTGGGGGTTGTCCGGCAGCATCTGCGTCTGCCGATCGGCAATGGCCTGGATCGCGTGCTCGGTATAACGCAGGAACTCGTAGCCCTCACGCAGTTCGCTGATCACTGCAGCCGGCAAATAACCCTGCCCCTCCAGCGTACCCAGCACCTTTAATAAAGGACGCTGCTGCAGGCTCAGGTCGCGCCCGCCGTGAATCAGCTGGAAGGCCTGGGCGATGAACTCCACCTCGCGAATGCCCCCCGAACCCAGCTTGATATTGTCGGCCATGCCCTTGCGCCGCACCTCCTGCTGGATCAATTGCTTCATGGTGCGCAGCGCCTCGATGGCGGAGAAGTCCAGGTACCGGCGATAAACGAAGGGCCGCAGCATCTCCAGCAATTGCGCCCCGGCCACCTGATCCCCGGCCACCACCCGGGCCTTGATCATGGCGTAGCGTTCCCAGTCGCGCCCCTGGTCCTGGTAGTACTGCTCCAGGGCATTGAAACTCAGCACCAGGGCACCGGCTGAGCCGTAAGGCCGCAGGCGCATGTCGACCCGGAACACGAAACCGTCGACGGTCATGGGGTCCAGGGCCTTGATCAGGCGCTGCCCCAGACGGATGAAGAACTCCTGGTTATCCAGGGCACGCTTGACCCCCACCGTCTCGCCGCCTTCGGGGTACGCGAAGATCAGGTCGATGTCCGACGACAGGTTGAGCTCCACCGCTCCCAGCTTGCCCATGCCGAGGATGACCATCTGCTGCGGCTCGCCGCTGCGGCCGCCGGTAGGCACGCCAAATTGCTGGGTATGTCGCAGATACAGCCATTGATAGGCCTGGTCGATGCAGGCGTCGGCCAGGTCGGAAAGGTCACGGCAGGTTTGCACCAGATTCGCCTGGCGGGTCAGGTCGCGCCAGATGATCCGCACCTGCTGGCGGGTGCGCTGGCGGCGCAGTACGCGGCCCAGTTGATCATCGGTCTCGGCCGCTTGCACCGCCGCCGCAATCTGCGCGCACAACTCACCCGGCGCAAAAGCCCGGTCCAACTCACCGGAGCGCACCAGCTCCAGCAACATCAAAGGGTCACGCAGACTCTGTTCAATGACGAAGTCACTGGCGGCACTGACCCGGGCAAACTCGGCCCAGCGCTCGGTGCTCCAATCCGCAACATCGGGACCGCCTTCAAGGGTCGCCACCGCAGCGCGGAACGACTGCTCTGCACGGCTGACCAATGGCAGGAGAATCGCGGGGACTGGGGCAAGCGCGGGCAGACTCATGGGCTATCCTTGATCGGCGTGGAAAAGGCAGGCGGAGAGGAATATCGAGGGCAAGCAGTCTGATGGACTGTCGAACAAAAGTTAGAAATAGCTGAAAATAGGTTTTTTTTAGCAGCCGGCATTAATTTATTACCTATTCCCGTTAGTCAGCGACCAACAGTAACGATTATTCTCACAACGCAGCAGGAGGCCATAAGCAGCTCTTCTGTAGTTTTACTACTCGTATATACATTCGAAAGGCTGAAATGGCCGACGATTTGTAGTAAAACTACACGCCGCCGGATCAACCTCCGGCAATCCAAGAATTTATAATCGTCTGCCCACAAGGCCAGTCGCAAACTCAGGCAACCGATTCTGGAAGCCTTTCCGCCCTGGAGCAAGCCATGCAAGACCTCGATCCCGTCGAAACCCAGGAATGGCTGGACGCCCTGGAATCGGTTCTCGACAAAGAAGGCGAAGACCGTGCTCACTATCTGATGACCCGTATGGGCGAACTCGCGACCCGCAGCGGCTCGCAACTGCCCTACGCCATCACCACGCCATACCGCAACACGATTCCCGTCACCCACGAAGCACGCATGCCTGGCGACCTGTTCATGGAACGCCGCATTCGCTCGCTGGTACGTTGGAACGCGTTGGCCATGGTCATGCGTACGAACCTGAAAGATTCTGACCTGGGCGGTCACATCTCCAGCTTCGCCTCCAGCGCCACCCTGTATGACATCGGCTTCAACTACTTCTTCCAGGCCCCGACCGACGAACACGGCGGCGACCTGATCTACTTCCAGGGTCACGCATCGCCAGGCGTCTACGCCCGTGCGTTCATGGAAGGCCGCATCACCGAAGAGCAAATGAACAACTTCCGCCAGGAAGTGGATGGCAACGGCCTGTCGTCCTATCCACACCCTTGGCTGATGCCTGATTTCTGGCAGTTCCCCACCGTTTCCATGGGGCTGGGTCCGATCCAGGCGATCTACCAGGCACGCTTCATGAAGTACCTGGAAGCCCGCGGCTTCATCCCGGCCGGCAAGCAGAAAGTCTGGTGCTTCATGGGCGACGGCGAGTGCGACGAGCCGGAATCCCTGGGCGCGATCTCCCTGGCCGGCCGCGAGAAGCTGGACAACCTGATCTTCGTCATCAACTGCAACCTGCAGCGCCTCGACGGCCCGGTTCGCGGCAACGGCAAGATCATCCAGGAACTCGAAGGCGTGTTCCGTGGTGCCCAATGGAACGTCAACAAGGTGGTCTGGGGCCGTTTCTGGGACCCACTGCTGGCCAAGGACGTCGACGGCATCCTGCAACGTCGCATGGACGAAGTCATCGACGGCGAGTACCAGAACTACAAGGCCAAGGACGGCGCGTTCGTCCGTGAGCACTTCTTCAACACCCCTGAACTCAAGGCGATGGTTGCCGATCTGTCCGACGACGAGATCTGGAAACTCAACCGTGGCGGCCACGACCCGTACAAGGTCTATGCGGCCTACCACGAGGCGGTCAACCACAAAGAGCAGCCGACCGTCATCCTGGCCAAGACCATCAAGGGTTATGGCACCGGCGCCGGCGAAGCGAAGAACACCGCGCACAACACCAAGAAAGTCGACGTCGACAGCCTGAAGCTGTTCCGCGACCGTTTCGACATTCCGGTGAAAGACGACGACATCGAAAACCTGCCGTTCTTCAAGCCTGAAGAAGGCAGCGCCGAAGCCCGTTACCTGAGCGAGCGTCGTGCTGCGCTGGGCGGTTTCGTGCCTCAGCGTCGCGCCAAGAGCTTCAGCATCCCGACTCCGCCACTGGATACCCTCAAGGCCATCCTCGACGGTTCCGGCGATCGCGAAATCTCCACCACCATGGCCTTCGTGCGGATCCTCGCGCAGTTGGTCAAGGACAAGGAAATCGGCCAGCGCATCGTGCCGATCATCCCGGACGAAGCCCGTACCTTCGGTATGGAAGGCATGTTCCGCCAGTTGGGCATCTACTCCTCCGTCGGCCAGCTCTACGAGCCAGTCGATAAAGACCAGGTGATGTTCTACCGCGAAGACAAGAAGGGCCAGATCCTCGAAGAAGGCATCAACGAAGCGGGCGCCATGAGCTCCTTCATCGCGGCCGGTACTTCGTACTCCAGCCACAACCAGCCGATGCTACCGTTCTACATCTTCTATTCGATGTTCGGCTTCCAGCGTATTGGCGACCTGGCCTGGGCTGCCGGCGACAGCCGCACCCGCGGCTTCCTGATCGGCGGTACCGCCGGCCGTACCACCCTCAACGGTGAAGGCCTGCAGCACGAAGACGGTCACAGCCACATGCTGGCCGGGACCATCCCGAACTGCCGCACCTTTGATCCAACCTACGGCTACGAGCTGGCGGTGATCATCCAGGACGGCATGAAGAAGATGACCGAAGAGCAACAGGACGTCTTCTACTACATCACCGTGATGAACGAGTCCTACCAGCAGCCAGCCATGCCTGAAGGTGTCGAAGAAGGCATCATCAAGGGCATGTACCTGCTGGAAGAAGACACCCGCGAAGCCGCGCACCACGTACAGCTGATGGGCTCCGGCACCATCCTGCGCGAAGTCCGCGAAGCGGCGAAGATCCTGCGTGACGAGTTCAACGTCGCCGCCGACGTGTGGAGCGTGACCAGCTTCAACGAACTGCGTCGCGATGGCCTGGCCGTAGAGCGCAGCAACCGTCTGCACCCTGGCCAGAAGCCGAAGCTGAGCTACGTGGAAGAGTGCCTGAGTGGCCGTAAGGGTCCGGTCATCGCCTCTACCGACTACATGAAGCTGTTTGCCGAACAGATCCGCCAGTGGGTGCCGTCCAAGGAATTCAAAGTCCTGGGCACCGACGGTTTCGGCCGCAGCGACAGCCGCAAGAAACTGCGTCACTTCTTCGAAGTAGACCGTCACTTCGTGGTGTTGGCAGCCCTGGAAGCCTTGGCTGACCGTGGCGACATCGAACCCAAGGTCGTGGCTGAAGCCATCACCAAGTTCGGTATCGACCCGGAAAAACGCAACCCACTGGACTGCTGAGGAGACTTTCTGTGAGCGAACTCATTCGCGTACCTGACATCGGCAGCGGTGAAGGTGAAGTAATCGAACTGATGGTCAAGGTCGGCGATCGCATCGAAGCCGACCAGAGCATCCTGACCCTCGAGTCGGACAAGGCCAGCATGGAAATCCCTGCGCCGAAGGCCGGCGTGGTCAAAAGCCTGAAAGTGAAGCTGGGCGACCGCCTGAAAGAAGGCGACGAACTGCTGGAACTGGAAGTCGAGGGCGCCGCTGCTGCGGCCCCTGCGCCTGCAGCCGCTGCACCTGCACAGCCGGCCGCAGCGCCAGCTGCTGCCGCTGCAACTGCCGCTCCTGCCGCTGCCTCGGTACAGCAGGTGCACGTGCCGGATATCGGCTCGTCGGGCAAGGCCCAGATCATCGAGATCCAGGTCAAGGTCGGCGACACCGTCGAGGCCGATCAGTCGCTGATCACCCTCGAATCCGACAAGGCCAGCATGGAAATCCCGTCGCCGGCTGCCGGCGTGGTCGAGAGCATCAGCGTCAAGCTCAACGATGAAGTGGGCACTGGCGACCTGATCCTGGCCCTGAAAGTGGCCGGTGCTGCGGCTCCTGCCACTGCCGCACCAGCCCAAGCCGCCGCTCCGGCTGCCGCCGCGCCTGCACCAGCCGCTGCTGCAGCTGCGCCAGTGGCCGACAGCGTCCAGGACATTCACGTTCCGGACATCGGCTCGGCCGGCAAGGCCAAGATCATCGAAGTGCTGGTCAAGGCCGGCGACAGCGTGGTTGCCGACCAGTCGCTGATCACCCTCGAATCCGACAAGGCCAGCATGGAAATCCCATCGCCAGCCGCCGGCATCGTGGAAAGCGTGTCGATCAAGCTGGACGACGAAGTCGGTACCGGTGATCTGATCCTCAAGCTCAAGGTCAAGGGCGCAGCCCCGGCAGCCGCTCCGGCACCTGCCGCGGCCCCTGCCACGGCGAAAGCTGAAGCTGCTCCTGCCGCCGCCGCGCCTGCCGCTGCCGCTCCAGTTGCCGCACCGGCCAAACCAGGCGCGAAAGTTCACGCTGGCCCGGCTGTACGCCAACTGGCCCGCGAATTCGGTGTCGAGCTGAGCGCCGTGAGCGCCAGCGGTCCGCACGGCCGCATCCTCAAGGAAGACGTGCAGGTCTACGTCAAGGCGATGATGCAGAAGGCCAAGGAAGCACCGGCTGCCGGCGCAACCGGTGGCGCGGGCATCCCGCCAATCCCGGTCGTGGACTTCAGCCGCTTCGGTGAAATCGAAGAAGTGCCGATGACCCGCCTGATGCAGGCCGGCGCCGCCAACCTGCACCGCAGCTGGCTGAACGTGCCGCACGTGACGCAGTTCGACTCGGCCGATATCACCGAGCTGGAAGCGTTCCGCGTTGCACAGAAAGCCGTGGCCGAGAAGGCCGGCGTCAAGCTGACCATCCTGCCGCTGCTGCTCAAGTCCTGTGCGCACCTGCTCAAGGAACTGCCGGACTTCAACAGTTCCCTGGCACCAAGCGGCAAGGCGATCATCCGCAAGAAGTACGTGAACATCGGCTTCGCCGTGGACACCCCGGATGGCCTGCTGGTACCGGTGATCAAGAACGTCGACCAGAAGAGCCTGCTGCAACTGGCGGCCGAGGCGGCTTCCCTGGCGGAAAAAGCCCGGACCAAGAAGCTCTCTGCAGACGAGATGCAAGGCGCCTGCTTCACCATCTCCAGCCTCGGGCACATTGGCGGCACCGGCTTCACGCCGATCGTCAACGCGCCGGAAGTGGCGATCCTCGGTGTTTCCAAGGCCACCATCCAGCCCGTCTGGGACGGCAAGGCCTTCCAGCCGAAGCTGATGCTGCCACTGTCCCTGTCCTACGATCACCGTGTGATCAACGGCGCGGCCGCCGCACGCTTCACCAAGCGTCTGAGCGACCTGCTGGCCGACATCCGCACCATCCTGCTGTAACTCGCGAACCGGCCTTCCCGTCATGGGTGGGCCGGTACCGCACGTTTTCCGAGCGCCACGCTCGTACCTCAACCCCGTCAATTTGGCGGGGCTTTTTTTTGCCGGAAAAACGTCGCCAATTGCCCGTCATTGCTCGAGCCCAAACCGCAAAAAAGTTACTTTGCAGAAATCCTTCTGCCTGCCGATACAGGTTTATAGCACTTAGCCTTCATCTTACTTGTCAGTCGATGCCGCATGATGCAACCTTGCCGCAGGCAACAGTAAAGAGGGCGCGAGCCCGGCGCGATCAGCAATTTCGAAGCGAGTTTCCCCATGAAAAGCCAACCCGATGCCGCCAGCCGTATGGCGGCCGAGGTAGTGACGCAGTTGCCTGTGCCCTCGCGGCTCGGCATGTTGCGTTTCGAACGGCTGAATGAAGCGAGCTGGGCGCTGCTGTTTCTCGATCCCAACTGCGAACGTCAGTTCGGCCTGCCCGCCGTCGAACTCTGCGCTCTGGTCGGTTCCCCCTATGCCAGCCTGATGGAGCCTGAGGCGCGTTATCAGTTGCACGACGCCATCCAGCAGCAACTGAGTAACAGCCCCCATTACCTGATCCGCTACACCTTGCACACCGGCCAAGGCCCCTTGAGCATCCTGGAGCTGGGGGAAGCCTACAAACAACACAACCGGCACTTGCTGCGCGGCTACCTGCTGGTGGTCGAAGGGCTGTTCAGCGATGCCTCGCCAATGCCCACCGTGGATCTGGAAACCCAAAACACCCGCCTGCAGATCGCCCTGGAACTCAACCAGCGGGCCCAGCAGGAACAGCTGCAGCATCTGGAACGGGTACGTGCGCAGCAGGACCTGATCCTGCTCCTGACCCGCCAGCGCTACAGCACCAGCAACTCCCTGAAGGAAGCTGCCGAGCTGATCACCCGCAGTGCCTGCGACATCTACCAGATCGACTGCGCCAGCATCTGGAACCTGGAAGACCAGCGACTGGTGCCGATTGCCGCCTACCACCGCGGCCCCCAGGAATACCGCATGCCGGAGTCCATCGACGCCAGCAGCTTTCCCGATTACCTGGAAGCCCTGCACAGCTGCCGCGCCATCGACGCCCAGAACGCCATGCGCGACCCGCGCACCCGAGAGATGGCCGAAAGCCTGCGGCCACGGGATGTGAATGCCATGCTCGACGCCAGTATCCGCATCGACGGCCAGGTAGTCGGCGTGCTGTGCCTGGAACAGACCGGCATGACCCGAGCCTGGCAGTCCGACGAGATCGCCTTTGCTGGCGAGCTGGCAGACCAGTTCGCCCAAGTCATCAACAATCACAACCGACGCGCCGCCACCAGCGCCCTGCACCTGTTCCAGCGCGCCGTGGAACAGAGCGCCAACGCTTTCCTGCTGGTCAACTGCGACGGCGTGGTGGAGTACGTCAACCCAAGCTTTACCGCGATCACCCAATACAGCACCGAAGAGGTGCACGGTCACCGCCTGTCCGAACTGCCGGCCCTGGAAAACCTCAGCGAACTGTTGTTCGACGCCCCTTCCAGCCTGGCCAAGAGCAACAGCTGGCAAGGCGAGTTCAAGAGCCGACGCAAGAACCTCGAGCCCTACTGGGGCCAGCTGTCGATCTCCAAGGTCTACGGCGACAATCGTGAGCTGACCCACTACATCGGCATCTACGAAGACATCACCCAGACCAAGCTCGCCCAGCAACGCATCGAGCGCCTGGCCTACACCGACAACCTGACCAACCTGGGCAACCGCCCCGCGTTCATCCGCAACCTGGATGAACGCTTCGCCCGAGACAGCGATACCCCGATCAGCCTGCTGCTGGTAGACATCGACAACTTCAAGCGGATCAACGACAGCCTCGGCCACCAGACCGGCGACAAGCTGCTGATCAGCCTGGCCCGACGCCTGCGCAACAGCCTGAGCCCCAGCGGCAGCCTGGCGCGTTTTGCCAGTAACGAATTCGCCGTACTGCTGGACAACACCGACCTGGAAACCGGGCAACAGATCGCCAGCCAACTGCTGATGACCCTGGACAAGCCGATGTTCGTCGACAACCAGCTGATCAGCGTCACCGGCTCCGTAGGGCTGGCCAGCGCGCCACTGCATGGCCGCGACCCGCAGACCCTGATGCGCAACGCCGGCCTGGCGCTGCACAAGGCCAAGGCCAACGGCAAGCACCAGGTGCAGGTCTTCACCGAAGCCCTCAACGCCGAAGCCAGCTACAAGCTGTTCGTCGAAAACAACCTGCGCCGGGCCCTGACCCAGAACGAGCTGGACGTGTTCTATCAGCCCAAGCTGTGCCTGCGCAGCGGCCGCCTGCTGGGCATGGAAGCGCTGCTGCGCTGGAACCACCCGGAAAAGGGCATGATCCGCCCGGACCAGTTCATCAGCGTGGCGGAAGAAACCGGCCTGATCATCCCCATCGGCAAGTGGATCGCCCGCCAGGCCTGCCGCATGAGCAAGCAACTGACCGCCGCCGGCCTGGGCAACCTGCACGTAGCCATCAACCTGTCGCCCAAGCAGTTCTCCGACCCGGACCTGGTTGCGTCCATCGCCAGCATCCTCAAGGAAGAACAACTGCCCTCCTCGCTGCTGGAACTTGAGTTGACAGAGGGCTTGCTGCTGGAAGCCACCGACGACACTCACCAACAGCTAGAACAGCTGAAAAAACTTGGCCTGACCCTGGCCATGGACGACTTCGGCACCGGCTATTCGTCCCTGAGCTACCTGAAGAAATTCCCCATCGATATCATCAAGATCGATCGCAGCTTCATCCACGAGATCCCCGACAACCAGGACGACATGGAAATCACCTCGGCGGTGATCGCCATGGCCCACAACCTGAAGATCAAGGTGGTCGCCGAAGGCATCGAAACCGCCGAGCAACTGGCGTTCCTGCGCCGTCATCGCTGCGACGTCGGCCAGGGCTACTTGTTCGACCGACCGATCCCCGGCACCGAACTGATCGCCAAGCTCAAGCGCTATCCCCGCGGTCCAATTGCCTGACAGCGCTGTAACACTCGGGCAAACTGCGTGTCTGATTAATTACTCGATCCCACCCTGACTGAGAGGACTGATCATGGTTCTGCGCTCGGAAATTCTGGTGAAAAAAAACGTGCTACCTACCAAAGAACAAGCTCTGCCTGGCCGCGAAACCCCGATGACACTGCCTGAAAAGCACTTTGTCTTCGAAGACACCCCGCTGCTGGGTCCGTTCTTCCAGGACGTCGACTTCGCGATCTTCGGCCTGGGCTGTTTCTGGGGCGCCGAACGTCGCTTCTGGCAGCGCGAGGGCGTGGTCAGCACCGTGGTCGGTTACGCCGGCGGCTTCACACCGAACCCGACATATGAAGAAGTCTGCTCGGGCTTAACCGGCCACACCGAAGTGGTGCTGGTGGTGTATGACAAGGCCAAGGTCAGCTACAAAGAACTGCTGGCGATGTTCTGGGAACTGCACAACCCGACCCAGGGCATGCGCCAGGGCAATGACATCGGCACCCAGTACCGCTCGGTGATCTACACCACCAATCCGGCCCAGCTGGAGCAGGCGCTGCACAGCAGGGATGTGTTCCAGGCGGAACTGACCAAGGCCGGCCTGGGCACCATCACCACGGAAATCGAAGAAGCGCCGACTGTGTACTTCGCCGAGGCTTACCACCAGCAGTACCTGGCGAAGAACCCTGAAGGCTACTGCGGGATCGGCGGCACCGGAGTGACTTGCCCAATCTGAAGCAGCTACAAGCTGCAAGCCTCAAGCTCCAGACGCTGTGTTTTCAGCTTGAGGCTTGAGGCTTGAAATTTAGCGCTGTTACTCGGCGATCAACCAGTCCATCTGCCAGCCGCCCTGGGTCTGGCCAAGCTTCTTCGACAGCCACGGCAGCAGCTCGCGCAACTCCTCCTCCAGCCCCCAAGGCGGATTGGCAATCGCCAAGCCTGAACCGTTGAGGCTGTTGGGCGTATCCAGCGGATGCACCAGCAACTCCACCCGCAGCAACTTCGGCGCACCGGTGCCGGCCAGGTCCTGGTAGAAGCGCCGCAGGGCCCGCTGGTCCTTGACCGGGTACCAGATGGCCGCCACGGTCTGACGCATGCGGCCAATGGCCTCCTTCAACGACGCAGCACAGCGCTGCATCTCGTCGAGCTGCTCGAAAGGCGGGTCGATCAGCATCACCGCACGTTTTTCAGCCACCGGCAGCAACGCCCGGGCCACATGCCAGCCTTCCCCCAGGTGCACCGCCACCCGACGATCACCCTTCATGTTGTCCTTGAGCAGCAGGCCGTCTTCCGGGTGCTTTTCGTTGAGCAGCACCCGGTCCTGGGAACGGGTCAGGCGTCGCGCCAATTCCGGTGACCCCGGGTAGTAACGCAACTCGCCATCGGGGTTCATCTTGTGCAGCACCTGCATGTAGTCGGCGGTCAGCGCCGGAAGATCCTGTTCGCCCCACAAGCGGGCGATGCCTTCCAAATACTCGCCGGTACGGTTTGCCTGGTCGCCCTTGAGGTCATACAGACCGATGCCGGCGTGGCTGTCGAGGTAGGCGAACGGCTGCTCCTTGCGCGACATCAGGGCGATGAGGCGGGTCAAGGTCAGGTGTTTGAAGACGTCGGCGTGATTGCCGGCGTGGAAGGCGTGACGATAGTTCATGGTTGCTCCTGCGCAGGCGGGCAAGTTTACCTTGTGCGCAGGCTGTCGTCAGTTCGAACGGCGGCCGTACCCGGCGCAGGCGACAATGGGTACGGCCCGGGACTCAGGCAAATTCGTGGCGGACCTCGGACCACAGGCTGACCCGCCGCCCGGACGATTCGAAGACCTCGATCTCGCGCTTGATCCCGCCGCTGTCCTTCCAGCCCGGCAGGTCGAGCACGATCAACTCTTCCATCATCGCCATGTACAACGCATCCACCGGTGCCCAGAGCCTGCCGATGGCAGCGTTGTCCTTGCCGGCCAGGCACAGGTTGATCGGATGGGACATGCTCACCTGGCTGAACACGGCGTGCCCGGCCTCGAGTATCTGCGCCGCAACGCGATTGCACTGAAGAAAACGCTCATTGATGACCTCAGCGTCGGAGTGGCTGTAGGGACAGGCCAGGAAAATCTTGCGCATCGTTACCTCGACTTCAGGGATAGGTGGAGCGGACCCTCAGGTCCGCGCAGGTTGCAGGGCAAAGGCCGCGGCCTGTTCCTGCTCTTGCAGCTCATAACGCTGGGCGGCCGGCACCGAGATACGGATGGCAATCGCCACCGCCAGCAAGCCGCCGAA
Source organism: Pseudomonas protegens (assembly GCF_003363755.1). GTDB lineage: Bacteria > Pseudomonadota > Gammaproteobacteria > Pseudomonadales > Pseudomonadaceae > Aquipseudomonas > Aquipseudomonas danubii. The sequence goes on along the minus strand of NZ_CP031396.1, from coordinate 4,106,714 downwards.
CAGTTTGCCGATGAGCACAGGCAGGATCAGGCTCGGCTGGAAGTTCGCGGTGAACGCCAGGTGATCGCCGATCAGCGCCTGGGCACAGACCCCCAGGGCCACGCACAGCACTTTGTCGCGAGCGGTCATGTGCTTGAACAAGTGGTAGGTGGCGATGATGTTGGCGAACACCATGACAAAGCCCGCAGCACCGGTGCTGGACAGGTTCAACTGGCGTCCCAGCAGCTCCATGGGCTTTTTGCAGTAGCGCTGGAACAGGTAGCAGATGGGGAAAGTGCCGGCGAGCATGATGCCGATGTAACCGGCGATCTCGATGGCCCGGAACAGCTCCTTTTCATCGGCGAACATCGGGTCGAAGCCCCAGCCGCCGAAGTTGATGCTGAAGAACTTGGTGAAGTGCTCGACGATGCTCAGGGCCAGGATCAGCTTGATCGCCGCGTCCATGATCTTGCCGAACACCAGGAAGCCGCCAACCATCATGCGCGGCCGGTAACGCAGTCCCGCCGCCAGCAGGAAGCAGAACACGAACAGCGGCGCCAGCAGCTTGAGCATGTCGACAAACCCCAGGGACAGGTAGTACAGCGCCTCGGAGTTGGTGGAGACGATATCGCGCACCGGCAACTGGGTAGCGGTGATGATCAGCAACGACATCAGCACGGCGAAGGGAATGCTGATCAGCCCGGCCATGGCGCCCAGGGCCAGGTACTTGTGGTCCTTGCGCTCAAGCATGGTCAGGCCCACCGGGATCAGGTAGACGATGGTCGCCCCCGAGGTGTAGCCCACCAGCATCGCGGTGATCCACAGGTCGCGATTGGCGGTCAGGGCATTGGCCAGCTGATAGCCGCCCATGTCCACGGCGATGATCGACAACGCCGCGATCGACACATCCGAACCCAGGGCATTGAAAAACGGCCCCAGCGCATGGGAGATGCCCTGGGACAGGTAGGGAATCGCCACCATGATCCCGGCCTGGGCCAGAAAGACCGGACCAATGGAGTGGATACCGTTGACGAACTCCTTACCCAGGCCACTGTCGGGCTTGATGATGGATGACAGGGCGCCGACCACGGCGCCGAGCATGATCAGGTAAATGACGTAGTTTCCAAATTCAGCCATGTGGGTTCATCTCTCTGCGCGTCATTTATAGGTTTCCCCCACCGGGGAGGTTTTTGTTGAGGCCAGCGCTGGTCATCTCTTCGCCAAGGCGGGCGATGACCCGGTGTGCAAACACAGGGCATTTCCTATGCCACAATGTGTATTAGTTGTGGCTTTTACCTACAAACACTCAATTATCGGTCATAATATCTGTCACCATAGTCTTCATGTGCTGATCTGGCCTGGCTAAGCGGGTGACCGGTCACGATTGTGAAACCTGCAGTTAAATGCTTAACTTCGCCATCGAACCTGACCGAATATGCATGCAAATGTGCAAAATGTGTGCGTAAGTAACAAAAACTGCCCATTTGTGTGGCGAAGTACCACTAACGGAAAGCCCCATGCGCCCCAACGAACGACGACAGCAGATTCTCGAACTCCTGCGCCAGCGGGAGCGAATTTCCGTGGAGGAACTGGCCCGCATTACCGCCACTTCCCAGGAAACCATTCGCCGCGACCTCAGCGAACTGGCGGAAAACGGCCTGGTTACCAAGTTCCACGGCGGCGCGGCCCTGCCGCCTACCGGTGAACACGAAAACACCTTCCAGACCCGCATGAACGAACACGCCCAGGAGAAGCGCGCCATTGCCCGCTACGCCGCCGGCCTGTTCTGCGCCGGGGACAGCATCTTTATCGATACCGGGACCACCACCCTGTTCTTCGCCCGGGAACTGGCCCAGCTCACGCGCCTGACGGTCATCACCAACTCCCTGCCAATCGCCGGCTGCCTGGGCGAATCCGGCAACCGGGTGTTCATGATCGGCGGCGAATACCGCCCCGACTCGACGCAGAACGTCGGCACCCTGGCCCTGGAGCAGATCACCCGCTTCAACGCCGAACACGCGGTGATCACCATCGGCGCACTGAATGAAGACGGCGCCATGGACTTCTCCATCGAAGAGGCCGAAGTCGCTCGCGCCATGATTGCCCAGGCCCGCCAGCTGACCGTAATCGCCGACTCCTCGAAGCTGGAACGCCGTGGCCTGTTCAAGGTATTTCCACTGGAGCGCATCGACCGCCTGGTGATTGATCGCCAGCCCGGACCAGCACTACAGGCAGCGCTGGAAAAAGCCGGTGTGGAGGTGCATCTGGTGGCGCAGGCTTGAGCCCGCCCGGTGTGGCAGGCGGTCGCCCAGCGCCTTAAACCCACACATAACTGACCGATATATGACCGAATAAGAAATAAAAACAACAATAATGGCCCACAATATGCTTTGATTCCTGCACACGACCTTGGTGTTACCGCAGGAAACAGGCATTCATATGACCGAGCTTTATCCGAACAGTGTGACTTTCGACGTGGCCATCGTCGGTGGCGGCGTCGTCGGTTGCGCCATGGCCAGGCGCTTTGCCCTGGAGGGTGCACGGGTGGTGCTGCTGGAAAAGGGCAGCGACATTCTTTCCGGCGCCAGCAAGGCCAACAGCGCCATCCTGCACACCGGCTTCGATGCCCCCAGCGGCAGCCTGGAGCTGCAGTGCATGCAGGCCGGGTACCAGGAATACCTGGAGATTCACTCGGCCATGAACTTGCCGCTGCTCAAGAGTGGCGCCCTGGTGGTGGCCTGGAACGCCGAGGACCAGGCCCGCCTGCCAGGGATTCTCGACCAGGCCCAGGCCAATGGGGTCAATAACGTGCGCCTGCTGGAACGCAGCGAGATCCTCGCCCTGGAACCCCATCTGGCCAATCACGCGGTGGGCGCGGTGCTGGTGCCCGACGAACACCTGATCGACCCCTGGTCAGCGCCCCTGGGTTACCTGCAGCAGGCCATGGCCCATGGCGCCCGGGTGCAGCTGCGGTGCGAGGTGCAGCAAGGCCAATTCGATGGTGATGCCTGGACCCTGCATACCAACCAGGGCACCTTGCGCAGCGCCCAGGTGATCAACTGCGCGGGGCTGTTCGGTGACACCCTGGAGCACAACCTGCTGGGCCGCAGCGAATTTCGCATCATGCCGCGCAAGGGCCAGTTCGTGGTCTTCGACAAGGCCGCGGCCAAACTGCTGGAGCGCATCGTCCTGCCGGTGCCCAACGAACGCACCAAAGGCATCGTCCTGACCCGCACCGTCTACGGCAACCTGCTGGTGGGCCCCACCGCCGAAGAACAGGAGGACCGGGTGCATGCCGGGCTCGACGGCCCGACCCTGCAAAGCCTGATCGACGCTGCCGTGGAGCGGATTCCCGGCCTCGCCGGAATGCCGGTCACCGCGACCTACGCGGGGCTGCGCCCGGCCAGCGACAAGAAGGAGTACCGGATCCAGGCCGATCACTCCCGGCACTGGATCACCGTCGGCGGCATCCGCTCCACCGGGCTCACTGCCGCCCTGGGCATTGCCCGGCACGTCTACAGCCTGTACAGCCAGCGTCGCCAGCATCACCCGGTGCGCGAGCCGGTCTGGCCGCAGATGCCCAACCTCGCGGAGCACTTGCCCCGGGACTGGCAACGCCCCGGCTATGGCGAAATCGTCTGCCATTGCGAACTGGTGACCCGTCGCGAAATCGAGACCGCCCTGCACAGCCCCCTGCCCCCCGGCGATCTGGGTGGGCTCAAGCGTCGCACCCGTGCCTGCATGGGGCGCTGCCAGGGTTTCTATTGCTCGGCCCAAGTCGCCGAACTCAGTGCCAGTCAACTGGCCGTCCCACTTGCCACAGGTCGTTGCCATGAACAGCACTGAACTCCTTCAGGCCGAAGCAGCCATTATCGGCAGCGGCCCGGCGGGCCTCGCGGCCGCCATTGAACTGCGGCGCCAGGGCATCGGCCCGGTGATTGTCATCGAGCGTGAAAGCGAAGCTGGCGGCATTCCCCGGCACTGCGCTCACCCGCCCTTCGGCATGCGCGAGTATCAACGCATTCTCAGCGGCCCGGCCTATGCCCGGCGCAACGTCGAAGCCGCGCTGAAAGCCGGCGTGATCCTGCTGCTGCGCCACACGGTAGTCAGCCTGGAACCCGGCGGCCTGCTGCGCCTGGCGAGCACCGACGGGCCGCGACAGATCCAGGCAAAAAAGGTCCTGATCGCCACCGGCGCCCGGGAAACCCCGCGCTCGGCACGCCTGCTGTCCGGCGACCGCCCGGTGGGCGTGATCAACACCGGAGCCTTGCAGAACTTCCTCTATATGCAGCACCTCAAGCCCTTTGAGCGGCCGCTGATCGTCGGCACCGAGCTGGTCAGCCTGTCCGCCGTGCTCAGTTGCCGGCGCGCAGGAATCCGCCCGGTAGCGGTGCTCGAAGCCAACAACCGGGCAACCGCACGCTGGCCGCTGTCGCTGTTTCCACGCTTGCTGGGCATTCCCATGCATTTCGGCGCGCAATTGCTGGCGATCAACGGCACCGGCCGGGTGGAATCGGCCCAGGTGCGCCTGGGCGACGGTCAGGTGCGCGAGATTGCCTGCGACGGCGTGTTGCTCACGGGCCAGTTCACCCCGGAGTCGAGCCTGGTGCGCCAGAGCCACCTGCAGCTGGACAGCGGTAGCAACGGGCCGAAGATCGACCAGTACGGGCGCTGCTCGGACCCGGCCTACTTCGCCGCCGGCAACCTGCTGCGACCGATCGAGACCGCCGGCTGGTCCTACCGTGAAGGGCGGCGTATCGGCAGCCTGATGGCACTGGCCCTGTGCAACCAGCTACCCGCTCCCCATGACGCGCTGACCCTGAAGTACGCAGCCCCAATCAAGCTCGGCGTACCGGGCCGGCTGGTGCGCGGCGAGCTGGCGGGCCTGCAGCACATCCAACTGCGGGTCAGCCGAGCGGTCAGCGGCACCTTGCGGGTCCGCGCCCAGGGCCTGGACCTCTGGAGCCGCCCGGTCTCGGCACTGCCGGAACGGCGCCTGCTGATTCCCCTCAAGGAGCTGCAACTGCCGGAACACCTTGACCAACTGGACATCTGCATCGACTAGGCCCGTCCCACAACAAGAGAAAAGACCATGCGAATAGCCGCACTTGACCAGGGCACCACCAGCACCCGCGTACTGGTTGTGGACATGCAAGGCCGTGCCGACATCCAACTGGCGCTGCGCCACCAGCAGCATCACCCTCGTCCGGGCTGGGTCGAGCACGACCCGCTGGAACTGCTGGCCAACCTGCAACGCTGCCTGGAAGCCACCGGCCGGGTCGACGCCATCGGCTTGGCCAATCAGGGCGAAAGCTGCCTGGCCTGGGACGCCATCAGTGGCGCACCGCTGTCTCCGGTAATCGTCTGGCAGGACAACCGCAGCGCCGCACGTATCGAGGAACTGCGGGCCAACGGAGCCGAAGCCCTGACCCTGGAGCGGGCCGGATTGCCTCTGGACGCCTATTTTTCCGCCAGCAAGCTGGCCTGGATCGTGGAGAACCTGCCGGCGGCACAAGCGGCCCTGAGTGCCGGCCGCCTGCGCCTGGGCACCACCGATGCCTACTTCCTCGACCGCCTGGCCGGGGTCTATGCCACCGACATCACCACCGCGTCGCGCACCTCGCTGATGAACCTCGCCACCGGCCAGTGGGACCCGCAGTTGTGTGCACTGTTCGGCGTCCCGCTAGAGGCCCTGCCACCGATCCGCGCCACGGTCGGCGACTTCGGGCGTATCGGCCAGACGCCCATCAGCGCCTCAGTGGTGGACCAGCAAGCCTCGCTCTACGGCCACGGCTGCCGGCAGCCGGGGGACGCCAAGATCACCTTCGGCACCGGCGCCTTCGCCCTGACCGTCACCGGCGATCAGATCATCCGCGCACCGGAGAAAGGCCTGCTGGCCACCATTGCCTGGCAGGTCGATGGCAAGCCGGTGTATGCCATGGACGGTGGCGTGTACGACGCCAGCGCCGCGGTGGAGTGGGCCGGGCGGCTGGGCCTGTTCAGCGACTTCTCGGAGCTGGCGGCCTTCGATCAGCCACCGGCCATTTCCCGCGAACTGGCCTTTGTCCCGGCGTTGTCGGGGCTGGCCTGCCCGCACTGGGACCGCAGCGCCGGAGCGGTGTGGATCGGCATGAACGCCGCCACCAGCCGCCAGGACCTGTGCCAGGCGGTGCTGGAAGGCGTGGCCCTGCGCAGCGCCGAAGTGATCACCGCGATGGACGATCACCTGCGTGTCACCGACCAGCTGTCGATCGACGGCGGGCTGGCCCGCAGCCCGTATTTCGCCCAGTTCCTTGCCGATATCCTGCAACGCACCATCGTCACCCAGCGTTTCGACGAACTCACTGCCCTGGGCTGCGCCGCCCTGGCTGCCCGTGGCCTGGGCCTGGAGCTGCCGGAGTTGGACAACACCCGCACCCACTATCAGCCCCGTGTCGACCGGACCACGGCCGAAGCCTGGCGCCGCACCTTCAGCGCCGCCGTCAGCCGCTCCCAGGGCTGGTCCCAGCCGCGCTGAAACCGCCATTGGCCAAGGACGGCCGCCCCGCTCCCGGCAAGCCAGCGCCCCCTTGCCCATCCGCCGCGCCTATTGGACACTGACGCGCCCGCTCGCGGCCAAGCGGCGGGCACCTCAAGCGGTTGCTGGCGACTCAGACACACGGGACCACTGACTGCTGCGCGGGCACACGACCTGCCTGGCTGTGCTCATAAAACGGATTGCTACTGAGTCGAGGATTTATGAAAGACGCAACGATTGCGCTGCACCATGGATTCAAGTCGGACCCGACCACCAAGGCCGTGGCCGTGCCCATCTACCAGAACGTCGCCTTCGAATTCGACAACGCCCAGCACGGGGCGGACCTGTTCAACCTGGATGTGCCCGGCAACATTTACACCCGCATCATGAACCCCACCAACGATGTGCTGGAACAGCGCATGGCCGCCCTGGAAGGCGGGATCGCCGGGCTGGCGGTGGCGGCTGGCAGCGCGGCGATCCACTACGCGATCCAGACGCTGACCCAGGCCGGGGACAATATTGTCTCCACACCCCAGCTGTACGGCGGTACCTACACCCTGTTCGCCCACCTGCTGCCCAGCTTCGGGGTCGAAGTGCGCTTCGCCCGGGACGATTCGCCAGAGGCCATCGCCGAGCTGATCGACGACAAGACCAAGCTGGTGTACTGCGAAAGCATCGGCAACCCGGCGGGCAACATCGTCGACATCGAGGGCCTGGCCCAGGCCGCCCACGCCCGCAACGTACCGCTGATGGTGGACAACACCGTGGCCACGCCAATCCTGTGCAAGCCGATCCAGTTCGGCGCCGACATCGTGGTGCACTCGGTGACCAAGTACGTCGGCGGCCACGGCAACTCCCTGGGCGGGGTGATCGTCGACAGCGGCAACTTCCCCTGGGCCGAGCATCCGCAGAAGTTCGCCAGCCTCAACACCCCGGAGCCGGCCTACCACGGCGTGGTCTACACCGAAAAGTTCGGCCCGGCTGCCTTTATCGCCCGGGCCCGCACCGTACCACTGCGCAACACCGGCGCGGCGCTGGCGCCGATGAACGCCTTCCTCCTGCTGCAAGGCCTGGAAACCCTGGCCCTGCGCATGGAGCGCCACACCGACAACGCGATCCGGGTCGCGCAGTTCCTCAAGGACCACCCGCTGGTGGCCTGGGTCAGCTACGCCGGCCTGGCCGATCACCCGCACCATGAACTGGCGCGCAAGTACATGCAGGGCAAGCCGTCGGCGATCCTGTCCTTCGGCCTAAAAGGCGGCTATGCCGCAGGCGTGCGCTTCTACGACGCCCTGCAGATCTTCAAGCGCCTGGTAAACATCGGCGACGCCAAGTCCCTGGCCTGCCACCCGGCGTCCACCACCCACCGGCAAATGAACGAACAAGAGCAGGCCAAGGCCGGCGTCAAGCCGGAGATGATCCGCCTTTCGGTCGGCATCGAGGCCATCGAGGACCTGCTCGAGGACCTTGACCAGGCGCTGAAACAAGCCTGATTCATCGGCCCTGGCAGCAGACGCCAGGGCCATCCCCCCAAATCCCCCCAGCGCGTTGGCACCGACGCATCCACCCCCAACCAGCCCCCAGGATCATTACTCACCCTCAAAGGAACCCAACATGATTGTGCGTTACGTAAAAATCACCATGACCCTGGCAGTGGCGGCGTTCGCCTTGCTGGTGGCTTACAACAACATCAGCGACTACGACTCCAACTTCGCCTTTGTCCAGCACGTACTGAGCATGGACAGCGTCTTCCCCGGCAACACCGCCACCGACCGCGCCCTGACCCTGCCTCTGCTGTGGAATGTCGGCTACTGGCTGATCATTACCGGCGAGGCCCTGACCGGGGTATTGCTGGCCGTTGGCGCCTTGCGCCTGTGGCTGGCGCGACACGGTGTCGCCAGCTACTTCAACCGGCGCAAAGGCTGGGCCATTGCCGGCTTCTGCCTGGGCTTCTGCGTCTGGTTCTTCGGCTTCATGGTGGTGGGTGGCGAGTGGTTCATGATGTGGCAATCCCAGACCTGGAATGGCCAGGACGCGGCCTTCAAGTTCTACATGGCGATCCTTGGCGTGTTGATCTTCCTCAACCAGCCGGACGCAGAACTGCACTGACCCTACCGCTGCCGAGCCTGCAAGGCCTTGCCTGGCGATCCCCCGTCGGAGCTCATCGGCCTTGAGAGCGCCGCGGCCCTACGGGCCGTTCGCAGCCTGCGGCAGCGGCTACACCACTCCCGGACCGGCATTGGTCTGTAGCCGCTGCCGAGCCATGGCGAGGCTGCGCAAAGGCCTGCAAGGCCTTGCCTGGCGATTGCCAGACGAGCCCTTGGCGTTCTTCAGAGCGCCGCCAACGCTGCGCCGGAATGCTGCCCATCTGGTTCGCAGCCTGCGGCAGCAGCTACCCGAACCGCAAAAAAAAACGGCCCGCTGCGGTGACGCAGCGGGCCGTTTTCATTGCCCCGAACGATCAGGGCAGGATTTGCGCACTCAGTGGTTGAGCTTGAAATCCTTCTCGGCCGCTTCAAAACGCTGAACCATGCCAGCGCTTGGAGCACCCATCTTGCTCACCAGCACGATTGCCAGGCTGGCGAAGATGAAGCCCGGGATGATTTCGTACAGACCCAGCAGAGCGAAGTGTTTCCACAGGATCACGGTGACGGCACCGACGATGATCCCGGCCAGCGCGCCGTCACGGGTCATGCCCTTCCAGAGCACCGAGATCAGCACCACAGGACCGAACGCCGCACCGAAGCCGGCCCAGGCGTAGCTCACCAGGCCCAGCACGCGGTTTTCCGGGTTGGCGGCCATGGCGATGGCGACCAGCGCCACCACCAGCACCATGGCGCGACCGACCCATACCAGCTCAACTTGAGAGGCGTGCTTGCGCAGGAAGGCTTTATAGAAGTCTTCGGTCAGGGCGCTGGAGCACACCAGCAACTGGCAGCTCAGGGTACTCATCACCGCCGCCAGAATGGCCGACAGCAACACGCCGGCTACCCACGGGTTGAACAGCAGCTTGGCCAGTTCGATGAACACACGCTCAGGGTTCTCGGTCACCGGACCGGCCACTTCAGGATGGGCCGAGAAGTAGGCGATACCGAAGAAGCCCACGGCCACGGTGCCGCCCAGGCACAGGATCATCCAGGTCATGGAGATACGACGGGCATTGGCGATCGACTTCACCGAATCCGCCGCCATGAAACGCGCCAGGATGTGTGGCTGACCAAAGTAGCCCAGGCCCCAGCCCATCAGCGAGATCACGCCGATAAAGGTGGTGTTCTTGAGCATGTCGAAGCTGGTCGGGTCCTTGGCTTCGATCGCCAGGAAGGTGGTATCGACGCCACCGGTGGCCAACAGCACGATGATCGGGGTCAGGATCAACGCGAAGATCATCAGCGTGGCCTGCACGGTATCGGTCCAGCTCACCGCCAGGAAGCCACCAACAAAGGTGTAAGCAATGGTCGCCGCCGCGCCAGCCCACAGCGCCGTCTCGTAAGGCATGCCGAAGGTGCTTTCGAACAGACGGGCACCGGCCACGATGCCGGAGGCACAGTAGATGGTGAAGAACACCAGGATCACCACTGCGGAGATGATGCGCAGCAGGCCGCTTTTATCTTCGAAACGGCTGGAGAAGTAGTCCGGCAAGGTCAGAGCATCACCGTTGTGCTCGGTCTGCACCCGCAGACGACCGGCAACGAACAGCCAGTTCAGGTAGGCACCGACGATCAGTCCGATGGCGATCCAGCTCTCCGACAGACCCGACATGTAGATAGCGCCCGGAAGGCCCATCAGCAGCCAGCCACTCATGTCGGAAGCACCAGCGGAAAGCGCGGTCACCACGCTGCCCAGGCTGCGGCCGCCAAGAATGTAGTCGGAAAGGTTGTTGGTGGAGCGATAGGCCATGAAGCCGATCAGCACCATTGCTGCGATGTAGATCACGAACGTGATCAAGGTTGGATTGCTTGCACTCATTTGAGTTACGCCCTGGCTTTGTTTTTATGTAGCGGCGGTCAGCAGTACCGTCACCCAGCTTTTACAGTTTGGAAGACGATCGGCCATCGCGCACGTTTTATGACCAATGTTTCCCCAGGAAAGCCATTGGCCGATGAACCGAGTCGCAAAAGACAGGTTGCACCTTGGGCGCGAATCCTATTCAACAAATTAAACAAGGTGCAACCAGTTTCATCCAATTAAGTTGCACCTTGTCGCATTTACCGACGACGACAACTTTTTTGCTCCTTTTTGGAGCAAGAAATCCACCCGCCAGAATTAAATGCACCAAGGCAATACGGGAGCCAGGAGGCAATATTGATTTCCTGACGAGCTGCTATTTATTCCAGCGAAAAAAGGGTTGCACCCGGTTGCACCTATTTCGGCGCACGGATAATCTTGCCGCCAGCTGATGCCACACGTGCGTGGCAAACATGAGGATAAAAATATGGCTACCACCACCCTCGGGGTCAAACTCGACGACCCAACCCGCGAGCGCCTCAAGGCCGCTGCGACCTCGATCGATCGTACGCCGCACTGGCTGATCAAGCAGGCGATTTTCAATTACCTGGAAAAACTCGAGGGTGGTGCAACCCTGACCGAGCTGAGCAGTGTCACCACCAAGGACGGCGACGACGCCGGCGATGTGCTGACCGATCACGCTCACCAATGCTTCCTCGAATTTGCCGAGAGCATCCTCCCGCAATCGGTGCTGCGCGCCTCGATCACCGCTGCCTACCGCCGCCCGGAACCGGAAGTGGTGCCGATGCTGCTGGAGCAGGCGCGTCTGCCGGCCGCCACCGCCGAAGCCGCCAACAAGCTGGCCGCCTCGATCGCCGAGAAGCTGCGTAACCAGAAGAGTGCCGGTGGCCGTGCCGGTATCGTCCAGGGCCTGCTGCAGGAGTTCTCCCTGTCGTCCCAGGAAGGCGTGGCACTGATGTGCCTGGCCGAGGCCCTGCTGCGCATCCCCGACAAGGGCACCCGTGACGCACTGATCCGCGACAAGATCAGCACCGGCAACTGGCAGCCGCACCTGGGCAACAGCCCGTCGCTGTTCGTCAACGCCGCCACTTGGGGCCTGTTGCTCACCGGCAAGCTGGTGTCGACCCACAACGAGGCCGGCCTGACCTCCTCCCTGAGCCGCATCATCGGCAAGAGCGGCGAGCCGATGATCCGCAAGGGCGTGGACATGGCCATGCGTTTGATGGGCGAGCAGTTCGTCACCGGCGAAACCATCGCCGAAGCCCTGGCCAATGCCAGCAAGTTCGAAGCCAAGGGCTTCCGCTACTCCTACGACATGCTCGGTGAAGCGGCACTGACCGAGCACGACGCGCAGAAATACCTGGCGTCCTACGAGCAGGCCATCCACTCCATCGGCAAGGCCTCCCACGGTCGCGGCATCTATGAAGGCCCGGGCATCTCCATCAAGCTCTCGGCGCTGCACCCGCGCTACAGCCGCGCCCAGTACGAACGCGTAATGGAAGAGCTGTACCCGCGCCTGCTGTCGCTGACCCTGCTGGCCAAGCAGTACGACATCGGCCTGAACATCGACGCCGAGGAAGCAGACCGCCTGGAGCTGTCCCTGGACCTGCTGGAGCGCCTGTGCTTCGAGCCGCAGCTGACCGGCTGGAACGGCATCGGCTTCGTGATCCAGGCCTACCAGAAGCGCTGCCCGTACGTCATCGACTACGTCATCGATCTGGCCCGCCGCAGCCGTCACCGCCTGATGATCCGCCTGGTGAAGGGCGCCTACTGGGACAGCGAGATCAAGCGCGCCCAGGTCGAAGGCCTGGAAGGCTATCCGGTCTACACCCGCAAGGTGTACACCGACGTTTCCTACATCGCCTGCGCACGCAAGCTGCTGTCGGTGCCGGAAGTCATCTACCCGCAGTTCGCCACCCACAACGCCCACACCCTGTCGGCGATCTACCACATTGCCGGTCAGAACTATTACCCCGGCCAGTACGAGTTCCAGTGCCTGCACGGCATGGGCGAACCGCTGTACGAGCAAGTGGTGGGCAAGGTTGCCGATGGCAAGCTGAACCGTCCGTGCCGCGTGTACGCACCGGTCGGCACCCACGAAACCCTGCTGGCCTACCTGGTACGCCGCCTGCTGGAAAACGGCGCCAACACCTCCTTCGTCAACCGCATCGCCGACCAGTCGATCTCGATTCAAGAGCTGGTGGCCGACCCGGTGGCGCAGATCGAGCAGATGGCCACCCTGGAAGGCGGCTTCGGCCTGCCGCACCCACGCATTCCGCTGCCGCGTGACCTGTATGGCAGCGAGCGCGCCAACTCCGCCGGCATCGACATGGCCAACGAACACCGCCTGGCGTCGTTGTCCTGCGCCCTGCTGGCCAGCGCTCACAACCACTGGAAAGCCGCGCCAATGCTCGGTTGCGCCGCCAGCAGCGAAACCCCGGCGCCGGTCCTCAACCCGTCGGATCATCGCGATGTGGTCGGTCACGTCCAGGAAGCCACGATCGAAGACGTCGACAACGCCATCCAGTGCGCGCTGAACGCCGCGCCGATCTGGCAGGCCACGCCGCCGGCCGAACGCGCCGCGATCCTGGAACGCGCCGCCGACCTGATGGAAGCCGAGATCCAGCCGCTGATGGGCCTGTTGGCCCGCGAGGCCGGCAAGACCTTCGCCAACGCCATCGCCGAAGTGCGTGAAGCCGTGGACTTCCTGCGTTATTACGCGGTGCAGGCCCGCAATGACTTCAGCAACGACGCCCACCGTCCGCTGGGTCCTGTGGTGTGCATCAGCCCGTGGAACTTCCCGCTGGCGATCTTCAGCGGCCAGGTCGCCGCCGCCCTCGCCGCCGGCAACCCGGTACTGGCCAAGCCGGCCGAACAGACCCCGCTGGTGGCGGCCCAGGCCGTGCGCCTGCTGCTCGAAGCCGGGATTCCTGAAGGCGTGCTGCAACTGCTGCCGGGCCAGGGCGAAAGCGTCGGTGCCCGCCTGGTCGGTGACGAGCGCGTCAAGGGCGTGATGTTCACCGGTTCCACCGAAGTCGCGCGCCTGCTGCAGCGCAACATCGCCGGGCGCCTGGACAACCAGGGTCGGCCGATCCCGCTGATCGCCGAAACCGGTGGCCAGAACGCCATGATCGTCGACTCCTCGGCCCTGACCGAACAAGTGGTCATCGATGTGGTGTCCTCGGCCTTCGACAGTGCCGGCCAGCGTTGCTCGGCCCTGCGCGTGCTGTGCCTGCAGGAAGATTCCGCCGACCGCGTGATCGAAATGCTCAAGGGCGCCATGGCCGAAAACCGCCTGGGCAACCCGGAGCGCCTGTCGGTGGACATCGGCCCGGTAATCGACGCCGAAGCCAAGGCCGGCATCGAGAAGCACATCCAGGCCATGCGCGACAAAGGTCGCAGCGTGTACCAGATGGCCATCGCCGACAGCGAAGAATGCAAGCGTGGCACCTTTGTCATGCCGACCCTGATCGAACTGGAAAGCTTCGATGAACTGCAGCGCGAGATCTTCGGTCCGGTGTTGCACGTGGTGCGCTACAAGCGCAAAGACATCGACCAACTGATCGCCCAGATCAACGCTTCCGGCTACGGCCTGACCCTGGGTGTGCACACCCGGATCGACGAAACCATTGCCAAGGTGGTGGACAACGTCAACGCCGGTAACGTCTACGTCAACCGCAACATCGTCGGTGCCGTGGTCGGCGTGCAGCCGTTCGGCGGCGAAGGCCTGTCGGGCACCGGCCCGAAAGCCGGCGGTCCGTTGTACCTGTACCGCCTGCTGTCGACCCGTCCGGTGGATGCCATCGAGCAATCCTTCGTTCGCGCCGATGCGGCCAACGCCCCGGACCTGCGCCTGCGCGAAGCCCTCGGCAAGCCGCTCAACGCCCTGCAAGCCTGGGCCGAGAGCAGCAAACTGGTGGAACTGGCGACCCTGTGCAAACAGTTCGCCAGCCAGTCGCAAAGCGGTATCACCCGCCAGCTGAACGGCCCGACCGGCGAGCGCAACAGCTACGCCATCCTGCCCCGCGAGCACGTCCTGTGCCTGGCGGAGGTCGAGGGCGACCTGCTGACCCAACTGGCGGCCGTACTGGCCGTCGGCGGTTCGGCAGTCTGGCCGGAAAGCGACCTCAGCAAGGCGCTGTTCGCCCGTCTGCCCAAGGACGTGCAAGCACGCATCCAGCGGGTGGCGGATTGGACCAAGGACGACGTGGTATTCGACGCGGTCCTGCATCACGGCGACTCTGACCAACTGCGCGGCGTTTGCCAGCAAGTGGCCCAGCGTGCCGGCGCCATCGTCGGCGTCCAGGGCCTGTCCCAGGGCGAGACGGCGATTGCCCTGGAACGCCTGGTGATCGAGCGCGCCCTGAGCGTCAACACCGCAGCGGCCGGCGGCAACGCCAGCCTGATGACCATCGGCTGAAGCCGATAGTCAGCACCATGAAAAAGAGCGCCCTCAGCGGCGCTCTTTTTTTGCCCGATGCAATGTCCTGTAGCCGCTGCCGCAGGCTGCGATCGGCCGCAACGGCCGTAGCGACTTCATTGCAGCCAAAGTCCCGGCGGGACTTATCGCAGCCTTCGGCAGCGGCGACAGGGGCTGCGCCTGTTTGGCATCTTTATCACCCAGATCAATCTTGCTATTCAGCCTTTATTCACGCGCCTAGACTCGGCCCATTCCCCAGCCAACAGGTATGCCGCCATGTCCGAGACGCTGCTCAGTTCCCGCAATCTGGCTTTCGAACTGTATGAGGTGCTCGACGCCGAAGGTCTGATCCAGCGCGAGCGGTTTGCCGAGCACAATCGCGAAACCTTCGATGCCGCCCTGGGCACCGCGCGCAACATCGCCGAGAAGTACTTCGCCCCGCACAACCGCAAGGGCGATGAACACGAGCCGCGCTACGAGGATGGCCAGGCGGTGCTGATCCCTGAAGTGAAACCGGCGGTGGACGCCTTCCTCGAAGCCGGCTTCCTCAACGCCGCGCGCAGTTTCGACGCGGGCGGCATGCAGCTGCCGACCCTGTTGTCCCAGGCCTGCTTCGCCCACTTCCAGGCGGCCAACGCGGCCACGACTTCCTACCCGTTCCTGACCATGGGCGCGGCCAACCTGATCGAGAGCTTCGGCACCGACGAACAGAAACACCGCTTCCTGCAGCCCATGATCGATGGCCGCTTCTTCGGCACCATGGCCCTGACCGAGCCCCATGCCGGTTCGTCGCTGTCTGATATCCGCACCCGCGCCGAACCGGCTGCCGACGGCAGCTACCGGCTCAAGGGCAACAAGATCTTCATCTCCGGCGGCGACCACCCGCTGTCGGAAAACATCGTGCACATGGTCCTGGCCAAGCTGCCGGACGCGCCGCCCGGGGTGAAGGGCATTTCCCTGTTTATCGTGCCCAAGTTCCTGGTCAACGATGACGGCAGCCTGGGGCCGCGCAACGACGTGCTGCTGGCCGGGCTGTTCCACAAGATGGGCTGGCGCGGCACCACTTCCACCGCGCTGAACTTCGGCGATAACGGTAATTGCGTGGGCTATCTGGTGGGCAAGCCCCATCACGGCCTGAGCTACATGTTCCAGATGATGAACGAAGCACGGATCGGCGTCGGCATGGGCGCGGTGATGCTGGGTTATGCCGGCTATCTGTATTCATTGGAATACGCTCGCGAGCGTCCGCAAGGTCGCCTGCCGGACAGCAAGGACCCGACCACCGCACCGGTTGCCATCATCCAGCACGCCGATGTGCGCCGCATGCTGCTGACCCAGAAGGCCTATGTTGAAGGCGCCTTCGACCTGGGGCTGTATGCGGCGCGGCTGTTCGATGACACCACCACCCTGGCCAGCGAGGCCGAGCGCCAGCAGGCCCATGAACTGCTGGACCTGCTGACGCCCATCGTCAAGTCCTGGCCTTCGGAGTTCTGCCTCAAGGCCAACGAGCTGGCGATCCAGATCCTCGGTGGCCACGGCTACACCCGGGAATACCCGGTGGAGCAGTACTACCGCGACAATCGCCTGAATCCGATCCATGAAGGCACCCACGGCATCCAGTCCCTGGACCTGCTGGGGCGCAAGCTGGCGCAGAACGGCGGCGCCGGGCTCAAGCGCCTGATCCGCCTGATCGCCGAGACGGGCGAGCGGGCCCGCGCCCATGCGTCGCTGGATGCCCTGCGCCTGCCTCTGGAGCAGCTGGTGACGCGCCTGCAGAGCGTGACCCTGGGTCTGCTGGGCGACCTGGCCAGCGGCAAGGTCACGGCGACCCTGGCCAACTCGGCGCTGTATCTGAAGGCCTTCGGCCACGCGGTGATCGGCTGGCGCTGGCTGGAACAGGCCATCAGGGCCGAAGAAGGACTGGCGCGAGGCCATGCCGGGGACCGGGATTTCTATCACGGCAAACTGCAGGCCGCGCGCTACTTCCTGACCTGGGAAGTGCCGGGCTGCCAGCATGAACTGACCCTGCTGGAAGCACGGGACGCCACCTGCCTGGAGATGCAGGACGCCTGGTTCTGAGGCCGAGGCGGCCTGTCACACCGCAGCGCTATTCGCTGGCAAGCCAGCTTCTAGCAGAAGGCTCATTCCACACCTGTAGGAGCCGGCTTGCCGGCGCAAGCCTCAGGCCTGGCACAGCGCACAGGCGGTTCGCTGCCAGGCCCGCGCCCCTTCGCTCAGTGCAGCTTGAAACCACCCACCTGGCGCGCCAGGTCTTCGGCCAGGCGCTGCAGGGTCTGGCAATCCTCACGACAGGTGTGCACTTCAGCCGCGGTGGCCCGGGCCAGTTCGGAAATGCCCTGAACATTGCGGTTGATCTCTTCGGTCACCGCCGACTGTTCTTCCGTGGCAGTGGCGACCTGCTGATTCATGTCGCTGATACGCTCCACCTGCCCGGTGATCGCCGTCAGTGAGGCCCCGGTCTGCTGGCTGGACTGAACCCCGGTGCCGGTGGCCGATTGCCCCGCATGCATCGAGGACACGGCGTTCTCCGCCCCCTGCTTGAGGCCCTGGATCATCTGCTGGATCTCATCGGTGGAGGTCTGGGTACGCTGGGCCAGGGTCCGGACTTCATCGGCCACCACCGCAAAGCCACGGCCCATTTCCCCGGCCCGAGCCGCCTCGATGGCAGCGTTGAGGGCCAGCAGGTTGGTCTGTTCGGAAACCCCGCGGATCACCGCCAGCACCTGATCGATGGAGGCCACCTGTTCCGCCAGTTCGCCCACGGCACCGGCGGCCAGAGCGATTTCACCGGACATGCTCTCGATATGCCGAATCGAACCGCCTACCACGTCCTGGGCCTGCTGGGCTTCATCCCGGGCCGCCTGGGAAGCGTCCGCCGCCTGCCCGGCATTGCGCGCAATGTCCTGCACGGTAAGCCCCATCTCATGTACCGCAGTGGCCACCATGTCGGTCATTTCCTGCTGCCGGCCGGAGCGCTCGGCGGTGTTCTCCACCACCGCCGCCACCTGGCTCACTGAGGAACGCAGGCGTTCGGTGGTGGCCAACACCTCACCGATCATGCCGCGCTGGCTGTCGAGAAAACGGTTGAAACCCCGGGCCAGATCCCCCAGCTCGTCGGCACGGCTGGCATCCAGGCGCAGGGTCAGGTCGCCACCGCCGCTGCCGATGGCCACCAGCCCTTCGGTCACCTGTCGCACCGGACGTACCAGGCCACGGGCCAGCAGTACAACCAGCAGTAGGCAGACGCCGGCGATGCCCAGGCCGATCAGACTGGTGAGCCAGATCGCCCGGTGCGCCTCGGCGTAAATCTGCGCCTGCGGTACCTCGGCCACCAGGCTCCAGCCAAAGCCGCGCAGCGGCAGGCTCAGGGCCAGGTAGTCTTCGCCGTCACGCTCGAAATGACTGCTGGTCAGCCCCTCGTGTCCCATCAGCGCCTCGGCGGCGCTCGCGCCGATCTGCTCGGACAACTGTCGCTTGCCACTGAATTCAGCGTCCGGATGCACCTGGATCAAACCATCGTTGCGCACCAGGAACACCCGGCCACGCTCGCCAAAGCTGTAGTCGTGAATCAGTTGCGACAGCTCGGTCATGCGCAAGCCCAGGCCGGTGACCCCCACCAGCTCACCGTCTTTCTCGACCCGGTAGTTGATGAACAGCGCCAGCTCGCCACTGGCAACATCGACATCGATGTTCAGCACCCGCGGCTTGCCGCTGTCGATAAAGCGATAGAACCAGACATCCTTCGGATTATCCCGACTCAGGGTCCGGTCCAGGCCTTTCTGGTTGTAATAGTGATGGCTGAGCGGGCTGGCCATCATGGTGGTGAAGGCCTGGTTCTCGGCGCGGATGTCTTCCAGGTAGCTGATGAAGCTCTGCGCCCGGGCCGGGTCTTCGCCTGCCGCCAGCCAGTCGCGCAGCATGCCGTTGCCGGCCAGGTCACGGGCGGCGGTCAGAGGTTGGGTCAGAATGCGCTCGATATCGTTGCGCATGGCTTCGATGCTCGAAGGTAGCGCCCTGTCCACCAGGTAGCTCTGGGTCAGGTGATTGATCAGCACCGTGTAGATCGCTACGACCACCAGCAGACTGACCAGCAGGGCCGAACCCATGCTGAGGATCAGTTGCCATTGAATACTGCGTCGCCAGAATTGCATGGAACACCTCTTTCTTATGGTTATAAGAGGCTGAGATACCGCGCCAGCCGCGGGAAGTTGTATACAAACAATGCTTCTGCTTGTCCAACCCATTACCCGTCAGCTGTGTGCACTTCCATCAATTCTGTTGAATGGTCTTGGCGATCACCTCGACGGTGGCGCTCACCTGCTCCTGATAACGCTCAAGCGCCTGGGCGTGCTGCTTTTTCATTTCGATCTGCTGCGAACACAGGTTCATCGCTGCCAGCACCAGCAGGCGCTCGCCAATCAGCGTCGGGTATTTTTTCTTGGTGTCGGCCAGGGCCGCCTTGAGCATCAGCGCGGCGTCCATGAGGGTCTGTTCCTCACCGGCCGGCGCCTTGATCGAGTAATCCTCGCCCAGGATCGAGACCACCTTCACCCCATCGATGTGATGTCTCATGGGTTGGCCGGGCTCGCACTGACGCGCTCAACCAGAGCCTGGATGCGGGCGGCGGTAGCGCCCTGTTTTTCTTCCTGTTCCATGAGGCTCAACTGCAGGCTTTCGTTTTCATCCTTGGCCTGGGCCAGTTGCTCCTTGAGGGTTTCGTTCGTGCCGAGCAGCTCCTGGTTCTGTACCACCAGGTCACTGACCAACTGTTCCAATTGGCTGAGGGATGCTTCCAACATTTTGATCTTCCGGGCTGTTTGCAAAGGGCGCGTACGATAAAGAAAAGTCACCTTGGATACCAGGGATATCCAGGCGCAAGGCCTTGATTTTACTGGCGATGACCCTCACGCGAGAGCTGTTAGAGACTGTCATTCGCGCCTCGGGTTCCTGACGTTCGGTCGGATGCTTCGGACTTTTACGAATTATCCCAACAGGTGATCAGACTTTTCTGAAATCACTCCCGGCGATTCAAGAAGCGTTTTTTCAACGCGATAGCACAGGTACTTCCCAGACCCAATCGCGCAAGCCGCGCACATCCGAGGTAGGTTCAATGTCCCTGCGCACCCTGAATATCGCTCCGAGAGCATTCCTCGGCTTTGCCGTGATCGGTTGCTTGATGCTGTTTCTCGGGATCTTCGCTCTGAGTCAAATGAGCAAGATCCGCGCAGCCACCGAACGCATCACCCAGGACACCATTCCCAGCATCAAGAGCGTCGACGATTTCACCCAACTGAGCCTGCGCCTGCGGGTCCAGGCCTACCGGCTGCTGCTCAACCGCGACCCCGAGGAACAGCAAAAGACCCTGGACTCCATCCGCCAGCGCAACCAGAAAATCGATGAAACCCGGGCCCGCTACCAGGAGCTCATCAGCAGCCCGGAGGAGCAGGCCGCTTACGATCAGTACATGGAACTGCTGACCCACCACCGCCAACTGGAAGGTCAGTTGATCGAGCTGTCGCACAACAACCAGCTCGAAAGCATGCAGCAGCTGCTGAACACCGAGCTGATGGCCAGCGCCGAAAAGATCAACGCCCTTCTCAATCAACTGGTGGACATCAACACCCACTACTCCAGCGCCGCCGATCAAGAGGCGGCCGAGCAATACGCCACCGCCTTCAATCTGGTGGTGACGCTGCTGGTAATGGCCACCGCCCTGACCCTGGTGTTTGCCTGGCGGCTGATTCGCAGCATTACCCTGCCGATCGACAACGCCCTGCATGCGGCCGAAGCGATCGCCGAAGGCAACCTGACCCAGCCGATCACCGTGGATGGCCGCGACGAAGCCGGCCGCCTGCTGCAGGCCATGTTGACCATGCAGGAAAAACTGCGGGACACCCTGCAGCGCATTTCCGGTTCCGCCGGCCAACTGGCCTCGGCCGCCGAGGAGCTCAACAGCGTCACCGACGAAAGTGCTCGTGGCCTGACTCGACAGGACAATGAAATCGAGCAGGCGGCTACCGCGGTCAATGAAATGACCAGCGCCGTGGAAGAAGTCGCGCGCAATGCAGTGAGCACTTCCGAAGCTTCGCAAAACGCCACCCAATCCGCCGGGGACGGACGGGACAAGGTGCAAGAAACCGTCTCGGCCATCGAACGCATGACCGGTGACGTGCAAGACACTGCCAGCCTGATCGGCGAGCTGGCCAACGAGTCGCGGGACATCGGCAAGGTACTGGACGTGATTCGCGGCCTGGCCGACCAGACCAACCTGCTGGCCCTCAACGCCGCCATCGAAGCCGCCCGTGCCGGCGAGGCCGGCCGCGGCTTTGCCGTGGTCGCCGACGAAGTCCGTGCCCTGGCGCACCGCACCCAACAGTCCACCAGTGAAATCGAACGCATGATCGGCAGCATCCAGAGCGGCACCGAGCAGGCGGTGGAGTCGATGCGCAACAGCACCGAACGTGCCGACTCGACCCTGAACATCGCCCGCAGCGCCGGCCAGTCCCTGGACACCATCAACAGCGCCATCAACGAAATCAACCAGCGCAACCTGGTCATTGCCAGCGCCGCCGAAGAACAGGCCCAGGTGGCTCGGGAAGTGGATCGCAATCTGGTGAACATCCGTGACCTGTCGGTGCAGTCCACCACGGGTGCCAACCAGACCCGCTCCGCCAGCAGTGAACTGTCGATCCTGGCCGCTGACCTGAACAATCTGGTGACCCGCTTCCAGCTGTAAACGCCCTTCTCCCGGCTCCAGGGCTCTATTACGGGCCTGGGGCCGATGCAGTCAGCCGTTGACACTCCCGGCCCGATGCATAGCCAAAAGGCTAAATCCACGGCGCGACTCAAGACTTTAGTCGTACGACCGATAAGTCACGGTAGATCAGTCTCAAGCCCCCGCACGGATGCGCCCTTTTTGGTACTCACCATGTCCCTACGCAATATGAATATCGCTCCGCGGGCCTTCCTCGGCTTTGCCATGATCGGCGGCTTGATGCTGATCCTGGGGGTGTTCGCCCTGAACCAGATGAGCAAGATCCGCGGCGCCGCCGAGGACATCACCCAGAACAGCGTGCCGAGCATCAAGAGCCTCGACGAGTTCACCCAGCTGACCCTGCGTCTGCGGGTGCTGTCCTATCGTTTGCTGGTCAACCGTGAACCCGATGTCCAGCAAAAGACCATCGAACTGCTGGACATGCGCAACCAGCAGATCCGCGCCGCCCAGGTCACCTACGAGAAGTTCATCACGAGCCCCGAGGAAAAGACCGCCTACGAGCAGTACGTCCAGTTGCTGACACAGTACCGGCAGATCGAAGAGCGGATGAGGTCCCTGTCCCGCGGCAATCAGGTGGAAGAGCTGCGCAACCTGCTCAACACCGACCTGCTGAACAACTCGGAAGCCATGAACACCGTGCTCAACCGCCTGATGGAGATCAACACCCAGCAGACCGTCGACACCAACCAGCAGGCCGCCGAACAGTACTCCTCGGCCTTCAACCTGGTGGTGGCCCTGCTGGTGCTGGCCACCGGCCTGACCCTGCTGTTCGCCTGGTTGCTGACCCGCAGCATCACCGTACCGATCGCCAACGCCCTGAGTGCCGCCGAAGAAATCGCCGAAGGCAACCTGACCCGGCCGATCAAGGTCGACGGCAATGACGAAGCCGGACGCCTGCTGCGCGCCATGGCCAAGATGCAGGAAAAACTGCGGGACACCCTGCAGCGCATTTCCGGCTCCGCCACCCAACTGGCATCGGCAGCCGAAGAGCTCAATTGCGTCACCGAGGAAAGTGCCCGTGGCCTGACCCAGCAGAACAACGAAATCGAGCAAGCCGCCACCGCAGTCAATGAAATGACCAGCGCCGTGGAAGAAGTGGCACGCAACGCCGTGAGCACCTCGGAAGCCTCGAAGAACGCCACCTCCTCCGCCGGCGACGGTCGCGATCTGGTGCAGGAAACCGTGTCCGCCATCGAGCGCATGAGTTCCGACGTGCAAGGCACCGCCAGCCTGATCGGCGACCTGGCCAACGAGTCGCGGGACATCGGCAAGGTACTGGACGTGATTCGCGGCCTGGCCGACCAGACCAACCTGCTGGCCCTCAACGCCGCCATCGAAGCCGCCCGTGCTGGTGAGGCCGGTCGTGGCTTTGCCGTGGTCGCCGACGAAGTGCGTGCCCTGGCGCACCGTACCCAGCAGTCCACCAGCGAAATCGAACGCATGATCGGCAGCATCCAGAGCGGCACCGAGCACGCGGTGGACTCCATGCGCAACAGCACCGAGCGCGCCGAGTCGACCCTGAACATCGCCCGTGGCGCCGGCCTGTCGCTGGACACCATCAACAGCGCCATCATCGAGATCAACGAACGCAACCTGGTGATCGCCAGCGCCGCCGAAGAACAGGCCCAGGTGGCCCGGGAAGTGGACCGCAACCTGGTGAACATCCGCGACTTGTCGGTGCAGTCGGCCACCGGCGCCAACCAGACCAGTGCAGCCAGCAACGAGCTGTCGCGACTGGCCGTGGACCTCAACAGCATGGTCGCGCGCTTCAGCCTCTGAAGCCGCTCGCCAGCCCCGCAACACGCCGGTAAATCGGCGCCGGAATTCACACCAGAAAAATCCGCCACTGTCATCAAAAGCTTTTTGACAGTGGCGCATTTCAACAGGTTAGAATCGCTGGCACGCAGACTGCATGGTCAGTTTGCGCCCGCCTTTTTCGCTCTGGAGTACTGCCTTTGAATGCGACGACCATCAACAGCCTGTTCTTGATCGGCGCGTTGCTGGTAGGTGCGAGCATTCTGGTGAGCTCACTTTCATCCCGTCTCGGCATCCCGATCCTGGTGATCATCCTCGCCGTGGGCATGAGCGCCGGAGTCGACGGCGGCGGCATCATCTTCAACAACTACCCGACCGCCTACCTGGTGGGCAACCTGGCCCTGGCCGTGATCCTGCTGGACGGCGGCCTGCGCACCCGGGTCGCGAGTTTCCGCGTGGCCCTGTGGCCGGCGCTGTCCCTGGCCACGGTGGGGGTGTTGATCACCACTGGGCTGACCGGCATGGCTGCCGCCTGGCTGTTCGACCTGAACCTGATCCAGGGGCTGCTGATCGGTGCCATCGTCGGCTCCACCGACGCCGCGGCGGTGTTCTCCCTGCTGGGGGGCAAGGGCCTCAACGAGCGGGTCACCGCCACCCTGGAGATTGAGTCCGGCAGTAACGACCCGATGGCGGTGTTTCTCACCGTGACCCTGATCGACATGCTCGCCAAGGGCCACACCGGCTTGCACTGGAGCCTGCTGGGGGACCTGATCCGCGAATTCGGTATCGGCGCGTTAATCGGCCTGGGGGGCGGCTGGCTGATGCTGCAACTGGTCAATCGCATTCATCTGGCCAACGGCCTGTACCCGATCCTGGTGGTGGCCGGCGGTCTGGTGGTGTTCGCCCTGACCAACGCCCTGCACGGTAGCGGTTTCCTCGCCGTGTACCTGTGCGGCCTGGTGATCGGCAACCGCCCGGTGCGCAGCCGCCACGGCATCCTGCACATGCTCGACGGCATGGCCTGGCTGGCACAGATCGGCATGTTCCTGGTGCTGGGGCTGCTGGTCACCCCACACGATCTGCTGCCCATCGCCCTGCCGGCCCTGGGCCTGGCGCTGTGGATGATCCTGTTCGCCCGGCCGCTGTCGGTGCTGGTGGGGCTGGCGCCGTTCAAGGCCTTCCACGGCCGGGAAAAGGCCTTTATCTCCTGGGTCGGCCTGCGTGGCGCGGTGCCGATCATTCTCGCGGTGTTCCCGTTGATGGCCGGGCTGCCCAACGCCCAGCTGTACTTCAACCTGGCGTTCTTTATCGTGCTGATCTCGCTGCTGGTCCAGGGCACCAGCCTGCCGTGGGTGGCCAAGTGGCTCAAGGTCACGGTGCCGCCGGAGCCAGCACCGATTTCCCGGGCGGCCCTGGAGGTTCACGTCACCAGCGAGTGGGAACTGTTCGTCTACCGCCTGGGGGCGGAAAAATGGTGCATCGGCGCCGCCCTGCGGGAGCTGAAAATGCCCGAAGGCACACGGATAGCGGCCCTGTTTCGCGGCCAGCAACTGCTCCATCCGTCGGGTAGTACCGTGCTTGAGGCCGATGACTTGCTGTGCGTGATCGGCCATGAACACAACCTTCCGGCCCTGGGCAAACTCTTCAGCCAGGCGCCGGAGCGCGGGCTGGACCTGCGCTTCTTCGGCGACTTCGTCCTCGAAGGCGACGCCCAGCTGGGCGCGGTGTCGGCGCTCTACGGGCTCAAGCTCGACGGCCAGGACGCGGACATGCCGCTGGGGGCGTTCATCGCCCAGAAGGTCGGCGGTGCACCGGTGGTCGGCGACCAGGTGGAGTGGAACAACACCATCTGGACCGTGGCGGTGATGGACGGGAACAAGATCGGCAAAGTGGGCGTCAGATTCCCCGAAGGAAGTCGCCCCGGCCCCGGCCTCTTCCTCTAAACTGCGGAGCGCGTCAGACCTGGTCGCGACGCGTCCCCCCCATTTCTAGTTGCTTGACCGACTTCTATGCCTAACTTGCGTAAATTTTTCGCTGTTGCCCTGCTGGGCCTGAGTCTCTCTGTCGGCGCCGCACAGGGCGGCGATCCGCCCAGTGCCGAGTCGGTCCAGCAAAGCCTGGACAAGATCGCCGAACGCAAATTGCCGGAAGCCGATCAGAAGGCGCTGCAGACCCTGCTGCAAAACACCCTGAATCACCTGAACAACAAGCAGGACTACGAGCGGCGCCTCAACGACCTGCGCCAGCAATTGAGCAACGCGCCGCGCCAGACCACGGAAAACCAGCGCGAGCTGGCACGCCTGAAGGCCAGTAAAGTCGTACCGGTGGCCCAGCGCTATGGCTCGCTGGCGGTGTCGCAACTGGAGCAACTGCTGAGCGAACGCACCACCTTGCAAGGCGAGCTGCAAAAGGCCCTGGCCGACGCCAACACCCTGACCATCACCGCCCAGACCCGTCCCGAACGGGCCCAGGCGGAAATCAGCAGCAGCCAGACCCGCATCCTGCAGATCAACGCCGCACTCAAGTCCGGCAAGGACGGCGGCAAGCTGCTCGGCGCCGATCAACGCAATCTGCTGAATGCCGAACTGGCGGCGATCAACGCCCTGATTCCCCTGCGCCGCCAGGAACTGGCGGGCAACAGCCAGTTGCAGGACCTGGGCAGCAGCCAGCATGACCTGCTGATGGAAAAGACCGCGCGCCTGGAGCAGGAAATCCAGGACCTGCAAACCCTGATCAACCAGAAGCGCCTGGCCCAGTCCCAGGAAACCGTGACCCAGCAGTCCATCGAGGCGCAGAAGGCCGGCAGCAGCAGCCTGCTGACCACCGAAAGCGCCACCAACCTCAAGCTCTCCGACTACCTGCTCAAGAGCACCGACCGCCTCAATGAACTGACCCAGCAGAACCTGCAGACCCGACAGCAACTGGACAGCGTGACCCAAAGCGACGCGGCCCTGGACGAGCAGATCAACGTGCTCAAGGGCAGCCTGCTGCTGTCGAAGATTCTCTACAAGCAGAAACAGGCCTTGCCACGCCTGAAGCTGGATCGCGACCTGGCGGACGAAATCGCCGATATCCGCCTTTATCAATTCGAGGTCAACCAGCAGCGCGAATTGCTGGGCAGCCCCAGCACCTACGTCGACAACCTGCTCAAGAGCCAGCCGCCGGAGCAGGTCACGCCGCAACTGCGCCGGACCCTGATCGAGCTGGCCATGACCCGCGTCGATCTGCTGGAGCGCCTGAACCGCGAGCTCAGCGCCCTGCTCAATGAATCCATCACCCTGCAACTGAACCAGAAACAACTGTTGAGCACGTCCCAGAGCCTGCGGGCGACCCTCGACGAGCAGATGTTCTGGATTCCCAGCAACAAGCCTCTGGACGCCGAGTGGCTGCAGGACGTCCCTCAGCGCCTGGAGAAACAGGTCACCACCCTGCCCTGGGCCTCCAGCCTCAGTGAGCTGACCGACGGTCTGGCGCAGCGGCCGCTGCTGTTCCTGCCCCTGGCGCTGCTGATCGGCGCCCTGCTGTGGCGGCGCAAGAACCTCTATGCGCGCCTGAACAAGGTGCACAAGGACATCGGCCACTTCAAACGCGACAGCCAGTGGCACACGCCCCTGGCGATCCTGGTGAACATTCTTCTGGCGATGCCGGTCACCCTGGCCCTGGCGCTGTGCGGCTATGCCCTGCAGATCGATGCCCGGGGGCAGAACGCCAACCTCGGTGCGGCGCTGCTGCAGATCGCCCAGGCCTGGCTGGTGTTCTACACCGCCTATCGGATACTCGCCCCCGGCGGCGTGGCCGAACTGCATTTCCGCTGGGAAAAACCCCAGGTGGAATTCCTCCAGGGCTGGGTCCGGCGCCTGGGGCTGGTGGTCCTGGCGCTGGTGGCCGTGGTGGCGGTGGCCGAGCACCAGCCCGCAGCCCTGGCCGATGACGTGCTCGGCATCGCCGTGGTGCTGACCTGCTACGGGCTGATGGCCTGGCTGCTGAGCCGCCTGTTGCTGAGCAGCCCGGCCCACGAGAATGCCTCGCTGTTCCGCAAGGCGTTGGGCCTGCTATTCACCCTGCTGCCAATCGCCTTGTTCATCGCCGTGTGCTTCGGCTACTACTACACCGCGCTGAAGCTCAGCGACCGCCTGATCAACACCCTGTACCTGCTGATGTTCTGGCTGGTGATCGAGGCTACCTTCGTCCGCGGACTCGGCGTTGCAGCACGGCGCCTGGCCTACCAGCGGGCCCTGAGCAAACGCCAGGCGGCCAAGGAAGCCGGGGAAAGCGGCGACGCAGTGGTCGAAGAGCCGACCATGGACATCGAGAAGGTCAACGAACAATCCCTGCGCCTGATCCGCCTGGCCCTGCTGGGCGGCTTCATCGCCGCGCTGTACTGGGTCTGGTCGGACCTGATCACGGTGTTCTCCTACCTGGACAACATCACCCTCTACGAATACACCAGCGGCACCGGCGCCAACATGAGCATGGTGCCCATCAGCATTGGCGACGTGATCGGTGCGCTGATCATTGTCGGCATCACCCTAGCCCTGGCGCGCAACCTGCCAGGCCTCTTGGAAGTGCTGGTGCTGTCCAAGCTGAATCTGGCCCAGGGCAGCGCCTACGCCACCACCACCCTGCTGTCCTACGCCATTGCCGGAATAGGTTTCGTCTCGACCCTGGCCACCCTCGGCGTCAGTTGGGACAAGCTGCAGTGGCTGGTGGCGGCCTTGTCGGTGGGTTTGGGTTTCGGCATGCAGGCGATCTTCGCCAACTTCATCTCCGGCATCATCATCCTGTTCGAGCGGCCGGTGCGCATCGGCGACACCATCACCATCGGCAACCTGTCGGGCACGGTGAGCAAGATCCGCATCCGCGCCACCACCATCACCGACTTCGACCGCAAGGACATCATCGTCCCCAACCAGACCTTCATCACCGGGCAACTGATCAACTGGTCGCTGACCGACACCGTGACCCGGGTGACCCTCAAGCTCGGCGTCGACTACGGTTCGGACCTGGACCTGGTCAAGGAGCTGCTGCTCAAGGCCGCCCGGGACAACCCGCGGGTGCTCAAGGAACCGGAGCCTCAGGTGTACTTCCTCAACTTCGGTGAAAGCACCCTGGACCACGAACTGCGCATGCACGTGCGCGAGCTGGGGGACCGCAACCCGGTGGTGGACGAGGTCAACCGCTTCATCAACCGCGAGTTCAAGAAGCAGCACATCAACATCTCGTTCCGGCAGATGGAGGTCTACCTGAAAAACCTCCACGGCCAGGAATACAAGATGGTGCCCATCGAGCCGGAGGCCAAGACCATCGTCCCGGTGCCCGGGGGCAAGCCGCTGCAGGAACCGCCGCCCGGCAAACTCGACTAAGGCCCCTATCCCTAGCAGAATGCTCGGACATTCTGCTGGGAGATGGCCGTTGAAAGCCCTCGACGAACTGACCTTCGACAACCGCTTCGCCCGCCTGGGCGACGCCTTCTCGACCCACGTACTGCCCGAACCCCTCGACAACCCCAGGCTGGTGGCCGCCAGCCCGGCGGCCATGGCGCTGCTGGACCTGGACCCGGCCGTGGCCGAAAGCCCGGTGTTCGCCGAACTGTTCGGCGGGCACAAGCTGTGGGCCGAGGCCGAGCCCCGGGCCATGGTCTATTCCGGGCATCAGTTCGGTTCCTACAACCCGCAACTGGGGGACGGTCGCGGACTGCTACTGGGCGAGGTCTACAACCAGGCGGGAGAACACTGGGACCTGCACCTGAAGGGCGCCGGGCAGACGCCGTATTCCCGCATGGGCGATGGACGTGCCGTATTGCGCTCGTCGATCCGTGAATTCCTCGCCTCCGAGGCCCTGCATGCCCTGGGCATCCCCAGCAGCCGCGCCCTGTGCGTGATCGGCTCGGACACCCCGGTATGGCGCGAGAAACAGGAACGCGGGGCGATGGTCCTGCGCCTGGCGCCGAGCCATGTCCGCTTCGGGCATTTCGAGTACTTCTACTACACCAAGAAACCCGAACAGCAGAAGCAGTTGGGAGAGCATGTGCTGGCCCTGCATTTCCCCGAGTGCCTGGAGCAGCCTGAACCCTATCTGGCGATGTTCCGCGAGATCGTCGAACGCAACGCCGAACTGATCGCCAAATGGCAGGCCTACGGTTTCTGCCACGGAGTGATGAACACCGACAACATGTCGATCCTGGGCATCACCTTCGACTTCGGCCCGTTCGCCTTTCTCGATGATTTCGACGCCCACTTCATCTGCAACCACTCCGATGACCAGGGCCGCTACTCCTTCAGCAACCAGGTACCCGTCGGCCAGTGGAACCTCAGCGCCCTGGCCCAGGCCCTGACGCCATTCATCAGCGTCGAGGCGCTGCGTGAGGCCCTGGGCCTGTTCCTGCCGCTGTACCAGGCCCATTACCTGGACCTTATGCGTCGGCGCCTGGGCTTCACTCAGGCCGAGGACGACGACCAGAAGCTGGTGGAACGCCTGCTGCAACTGATGCAGAACAGCGGCGTCGACTACAGCCTGTTCTTCCGCCGCCTGGGGGAGCAAGCGCCGGACCAGGCGCTGGCCCGGCTGCGGGACGATTTCGTCGACCGCGACGGCTTCGATGCCTGGGCCGAGCAATATCGGCAACGGGTCGCCCGCGATCCGATCCAGGGCCAGGACCTGCGCCGGGAGCGCATGCACGCGGTCAACCCGCTGTACATCCTGCGCAACTATCTGGCGCAGAAGGCCATCGACGCCGCCGAGTCAGGCGATTACTCGGAGGTGCGTCGCCTGCATCAGGTGCTGAGCCGGCCTTTTGAGGAGCAAGAGGGCATGCAAGGCTATGCCGAACGTCCGCCAGAGTGGGGCAAGCACCTGGAAATCAGCTGCTCGTCCTGACTCAGGCGAAGGTCTCCATCGACAGCTTGAAGCGCTCGGCCAGCCAGCGGATCTGCCGCAGGTTGAGCTGGCGCTTGCCGCTGAGCACTTCCGAGACCACCGACTGCGCGCCCACCCCGGGCAGGTCGCTTTGAGTCAGGCCATGTTCACGCATCAACGAACGTAGAACCTCCACTGCGCTGACCGCCGGCATCGGATGGTGCTCTTCGTCGTAGGCCTCGATCCAGTCACCCATGATGTCCACCAGCGAAGCCAGTGGGTGCGATTCGTCTTCGCCCATGATGTCCAACAGCTCATCGAGTACCAGGGCCAGCGCGTCGTAATCGGCCTCGCTCTTGGGTTTGCGCAATATGGGCGCAACGAACGGCCAGTGCTCCGCCGCTTGCTTAACCTGAAGACTCATTGTGATTCCTCCTTCCACAGCCCCTTGTCCTATTCGCCGTGATCCAGCACATGCCTGATATAGAGGCGCTGCCCCCCATAGCGCACGATTGCGATCAGCCTCAGTTTGTTGCCGCCAAGGTCGAAAACATGAAAGCCCCCGACCTTGTCTAGCGCCGGGAACAAGGCCTTCATATCGGCGAAATCAGCCGGCCTGGCGCCTTTGGCCTTGCGATACCAGGTATCCAGCGCCCGCGCGACTTGCGGCCATTGCTCCTTGGCCTGCCGGATACGTTTTGCGGTGACGATGTGCATGCAATGTCCCTATCGCATAGTGCTATTAACGTTAGATGCGAGCATTAGATATCTCAAGATGCTATATCCGCGGCCAGTCCAGCGGTGCTCACGTGCTTCAAGCCTAGACAGCCAACGAACGGGCTTGCCGAGCAGTGTGTGAGCGATTGCGACGGACTCATGAGCTTCGACCAACGCCTCAGCCGTCGTGCACAAAAACGCCAAACACAAGATTGCGCATGGACCCGTCGACAGCGGATACGGATAATGCGCAACCCTGATTTCCAGTACCTGCAAGGATGCGCATGAACCTGTTCCTGACCCTGGTCGCCGGAGTCTTCACCGCCATTGGCCTGGTGTCGGCGATCATCTACCTGAGCCGCCGCGCCAAGTACCGCATGAACCTGCAGGACCTGCGCCTGCACGGCAAACCGCACCGCACCATCACCCAGGTCGAACTGGACGAACTGGCCAAACAGACCGCCAGCCTGCAGCGAATCCAGGGCCGCGGCGGCATGTCTTACCAGCCGGTCAGCGACCACGTCTACCTGATTGGCGGCGGCGCCGGGAGCGACAGCATCGAGCTGCAGTCCCAGACGCTGAAGCACATGTCGATCGGCGGCATCCCCGTGGAATTCCCCTACCCGATGGAAAATTTCCTGACCACCAAGAACCAGGCCGAAGTGGTGATCGCCAAGAAGTTCGCCGTGGTCATCGCCCTCAACGGGCATCGCCTGGCCCAATGACACACAGAAGGCCTGGCTGCCACTTTCACCGCTCGCCCCTGCCACTAACCCCGTCGATGCCCTGCAAGAGTCCACCATGAAAACTCGCTACCTGCTGCTGTTACCCCTGCTGCTCTGGCTGACCGGGTGCAAGGAAGACTTCGCCACCCTGCACTTCCAGGACTCGGTGCGCTCCGATCCCAAGGCCGGCCCGCAATTCTCCGACCAGTTGGTGCACGAGGCGTACAAGCAGAGTATTTACACGGCGCTCAGCGCCCAGGGCCTGGACCCGGATGCCATCGCCCTGGAGCGCGACAAGGAGGATGACAAAGTGATCCACCTGCGCCTGCTGGACTACTCCCTGAGCCCGGAACAACGGGGCCGCCTCAAGGCCGTCTTCGAGCAGGTCACCCGCGCGCGCAATGCCAGCTCCATGAACCTGCACCTGGAGTTGGACAACGCCCAGGCCAGCGTTACCCCATCCGGCCCCAGCGGCCTGCCGGACAGCATCGATGCCACCCTCAAGTTCGACCCGACGTTCGAGATGCTGCTGGACCGCAGCTACGACGACAGCCTGCGTGCCATCGTCAACCGCAGCGAAATCGAAGGCCCGGTCAGTTGCAAGATCACCGCACACCTGACAATGCCCACGCGCTTGAAATTGATCGGCTACGAAGCCCTTGAACAGGACAACAGCGAGCGCGGCCTGATCTCCTTGCTGACCCGCAGCGGCAGCATCGCCAAGGTACCGCTCAAGGTGCATTTCGATGACCCGGACCTGAACCGGCACATGCAGCAAAAAACTATCCAGGCCTGGCCTTCCAGCTCGAAAAGCACCCAGCCCGCGCCGGTGCCCCTTGACGAATTCGCCATCGTCATCGGTTCCATCGGTGTCCAGACCCTGACCTCAGCCCTGCCCTTCGACACCCGCAAGGACGAGCTGCAAGCGCTGTGCGATCAAAAGATGCAGGCCCTGGGTCGGCCATTCACCTTTCAAATAGGCCGGACCCTGGATCGCTTGACCCGCGTCGACTACCGCTAAGCGCCATTGCGCAACAAGGACCTCCATTGAACCGACGCCTCTACACCGCAGCCCTGCTGCTGATGCTGCTGACCGGCTGCAAGCAGACCTACCTCACCCTGCACTTCCAGGACACCGTGGGTAACCCCAAGCAGGCCCAGATCGTGCCGTACTTCGCCGAAACCATCACTCAGATGGCCGCCGGGATCGGCATCGAGCCTGACCAGATCGGCCTGGAGATGGACCGCAAGGACGACAAGACCCTGCATATCAGCCTGGACAGCGCCGTGCCCGAAACCCAGCGCCAACGCCTGCAGGAGCTGTTCAGCGAGATTGTCGAGGCGCGCGCAGCCGGCACCTTCGAAGCCGTTCTGGAGATCGCCCCGGAAATCGGGAAATACACCAACCCCGAGTACCGCAAAAGAGCCATGGCCTTGCCGCGGCGCTTCTCGCTGGCGCTGGAGCCGGTGAAATACGCCGATGTGCTGTTTCATTACTCGATGGAGGAATTGATCAGCGGCAAGCTCTCGGCCACCGGCACGCCCAACGAGGCGTTTTGCCAATACCAGGCCACCCTCCAGGCACCGGGCATGCCGTTCAGCCAGATGGGCAGCAAGGCCGGGAGCGGACCAGGGGATTACAACGTGTATCTGGAGTGGAAAGACAACAAGCGCGAACCGGCGCAGTTCTTGTTCGGCAACATCAGGTTCGCCAACCCCACGCTCAACCAGATGCTGTTCGACAAACGCATCCAACTGTCCGCGATCAAGACCTCCTGGGGCACGCGAGTGGATCGCCGGGCCGACCGCGTCGGCTTCAGTGTCGGTTCCCTGGGCTTGCAGTACCACGAGGATGGAGAGATTTCTCCGTTGCAACACATAGGCTTCATGGGCAAGTGCGAGGGCATGGCCATGGACCTGGGCCGGCCCTTTACCTTTTACATCGGCCGCTCCATGGATCGTCTGGTCAGCGTCGAGCTGGCCCCGCCCAGCACGTGAAGCCATGGCGGCGCCGACTTGATATTCACCCTGGGCGCCGCCATTTAAGGCGCTCTACCCTGTTTGCGGAGCCCAACCATGTCCGAGCCACTGCTGATTCCCTGCCCGCACTGCAACGGTCTGAACCGTATCCCCGGCGAGCGCCTGGGCGATCAGCCCAAGTGCGGGCGCTGCAAGGGTGAGGTGTTGCTGAGCAAACCCTTTGACTTGCAACAGGGCGACTACGCCAGCCAGATCAAGGGCGACCTGCCGTTGCTGGTGGATGTGTGGGCTGACTGGTGCGGACCGTGCAAATCCTTTGCGCCGATCTTTGCGCAGGCCGCCGCGCAACTGAGTGGCAAGTGCCGGCTGGCCAAGCTGGACAGTGAAGCCAACCCTCAGCTCTCGGGGCAATTGGGCATTCGCTCGATTCCCAGCCTGATCCTGTTCAAGAACGGCCGGGAAGTGGCCCGCCAGAGCGGCGCCCTGCCCTTGCCGCAACTCTTGGGCTGGTTGCGCAGCCAGGGCATCTGAACACGCCCTGACAGGAGACTTGCACTCCTGCCACCGCGGCGCCGAGTTCAGGCGTTTTCCAGCAGGTTGTGCAGATCGACGAATTGCTGGGTCAGCTTGTGTCGCGAATCGAGATAGATCAGCGGCAGGCTGGCCTGGTGGGATTCACGCATGCGCACCGAGCTGGCCAGGTACACCGGCAGCACCGGCAACCCCTCGCTGATCAGTTCGTCGAGCATCTGTTGCGGCAGGCTGGCCCGCGCCTGGAACTGATTGACCACGATCCCCTCGACCTGCAGGTCCTCGTTGTGGTCTTCCTTCAACTCTTCGATCTCCGCCAGCAGGCCGTACAGCGCCTGACGGGAGAAGCTGTCGCAGTCGAAAGGAATCAATACCCGATCAGCGGCGATCAACGCCGAAACCGCATAGAAATTCAGGGCCGGCGGGGTGTCGAGATAGATCCGGTCATAGTCCTCGGCCAATTCGTCCAGCAACTTACGCAGCTTGTTGATCTTGTGCTTGGCCTCAAGCTTGGGCTGCAGATCCGCCAACTCGGCGGTGGCGGTCACCACATGCAGGTTGTCGAACGGCGTCTCGTAGATATCCACCTGGTTCTTTTTCGAGAAGGGCCCGGAAGACAGGGTCTGCTTGAAGAAATCGGCAATGCCCATGGGAATGTCATCGCCGGTCAGGCCGGTGAGGTACTGGGTCGAGTTGGCCTGGGCATCCAGATCCACCAGCAAGGTGCGATACCCCTCGCTGGCGCTGACCGCCGCCAGATTGCAGGCAATACTGGACTTGCCCACGCCACCTTTCTGATTGAACACCACTCGCCGCATGTCTAAACCTCCGTGTATCAAAGATCACCGAGTGTAGTAGTCCTGCGCGCCCGTTAGCTACCTCGGCAACACAAGAGTTTCCCAACCTCCGCCACCCCTGGAACAGGCGACGCAAAGCCTCGGCGCCGAGGGATCGGGGCGCAAAGGAAACTCGATAGTGGCAAATAGACACCCATGATCGCGGCAGATTCGACGCTTTTGCGACCAACAGCCCAAGCAGCATTTGCTACAAGCCAGTCGCACCGGGATAATGCGCGCCACTGACGCCTTCGCGTCATCCAGGTCAATCGCCAATCGAAGCGATACACCGCGTCAAGGAAGCCCGCAGGGGCGGGATGAAATCAAGTGATCAAGTTCAACATCGCTCAATGGCGTGCATGGGCCCCTGGGCTCGAAAGCGTGGACGCCTGGCAGGCCTGGAGCCGTCAGCCGACCCTGCCCGAGAGCAGCGATGCCGCTCCCGATGTGTCTTTTCTGCCCGCCATGCAGCGCCGCCGTCTCAGTCGCCTGGCGCGCATGGCTTTCAGCGTTGGCTGGCCCCTGGCCGAAGGCCTCGAGCAATTGCCGCTGGTGTTCATTTCCCGGCACGGCGAAACCCCGCGAACCTTCGAGATCCTCAGCGACCTGGCCGCCGAGCAGCCGCTGTCGCCCACCCAGTTCAGCCTCTCGGTGCACAACGCGGTGATCGGCCTGTGGTCGATCATGCGCGGCGAAACCAGTGAAATGACTGCCCTGGCCGCCGCCGGCGACGGCCTGGAACACGGCCTGCTGGAAGCCGCCACCCTGCTGGCGGACGGCGCTCCCCATGTACTGCTGGTGATCACCGAGGAACAGCCGCCCGAGGCCTACGCCAGCTGGATCGACGACGTGCCGTTTCCCTATGCCCTGGGCCTGTTGCTGACCCCAGGCGACGACTGGCAACTGTCCCTGGACAGCCACGACAGTCAAATCCCCAAGACCCAGTGGCCCCATGCCCTGAACCTGCTGCGAACCCTGCTCGGCTCGCAGACCTTTTGCCAACATGCCTGGATGAATCGTGTATGGACCTGGCAACGCAACCACTGAGCGCCAAGGGCCGCAATGCCTACTACTGGCGCCTGCTGGCCACCGGTCTGAGCTTTGCACTGTTCGGAATAGGTGGTTTGTGCCTGCGCCTGGTGATTTTCCCGCTCCTGGCCTGCCTGCCCGGCGACGCCGCGAGCCATAGCCGGCGCGCACGCCGGACCGTCAGTCGGCTGTTCTGGCTGTTCATCCGTTTCATGGCCAAGAGCGGCGTGCTCACCTACGAAGTCCAGGGCGCCCACCTGCTCGGCCGTCCGGGGCAGATGATCATTGCCAATCACCCGTCGCTGATCGACGTGGTGTTCCTGATCGGCCTGGTGCGCGATGCCAACTGCGTGGTGAAGCAAAGCCTGTGGGACAACCCCTTCACCCGCAGCCCGGTGCGCGCCACCCAGTACATCAGCAACGACGGCAGCATGGACATGCTCGACAGCGCCTCCGGGGCGCTGCAAGCAGGCCAGACCCTGATCGTCTTTCCCGAAGGCACCCGTACCCAGCCGGGCGCCGCTCCCGCCTTTCATCGGGGGGCCGCGGCGATTGCCCTGCGGGGTGCGAAAATCATTACCCCGGTGGTGATCAAGGTCAGCCCCACCACCCTGACCAAGGCCGAGCCCTGGTATCGCATTCCGCAACGCCGTGTGCACTTCAGTTTTCACGTCGGTGCCGATATAGACCCACAGACCTTTGCCGCCCAAGGCCCCGCGCCTCAGGCGTCGCGCAAGCTCAATGAGCACTTGCACCACTATTTCATCAAGGAGCTCGCCAGAGATGAGCGATACACACCCGGATCTGATGCTTGAAATCAAACTGCTGATCATCGACGCCCTGGGCCTCGAAGACATCAGTGCCCAGGACATCGGCAACGATCAGACCCTGTTCGGCGAAGGCCTCGGCCTGGACTCGGTGGACGCCCTGGAACTGGGGCTGGCGATCCAGAAAAAGTACGGCATCAAGATCGATGCCGACGCCAAGGACACCCGCAACCACTTCAGTAACGTGGCGAGCCTTGCGGCGTTCGTCACTGCAAAACAGGCAGCTTGAGAACCGACCATGCAAACCCGTGACGACATCTTCAACACCCTGCGCGATGCCCTGGTCGAACTCTTCGAGCTTGAGCCTGACAGCATCAGCCTGGATTCCAACCTGTATCAGGACCTGGAAATCGACAGCATCGACGCCGTCGACCTGATCGACCACATCAAGCGTCAGACCGGCAAGAAAATCGCCGCCGAGGAATTCAAGTCGGTGCGTACCGTCAATGACGTGGTCGAGGCGGTCTACCGCCTGGTCCAGCCGGCCGCATGAGCCGGCTGATCGGCCTGGGCTTGTTGCTGGCCGGCCTGCTTTACCCCTTTGCGGTGTATTTCGGTATGGAGCACTTCGCTCCGTGGCAATTCGGCCTGCTGCTGGGCGGCCTGTGGCTGGCCCGGGCGCTGACCGGGGAACGTCGTCCCGGCAGCTTGTGGATGGCAGCCGCGGCGCTCGTCTTCTGCCTGCTGCTGGCGTGGTTCGACCACCCGGCGCTGCTGCGCTGGTACCCGGTGCTGATCAGCAGCTTCATGCTCGGCCTGTTCGGCCTGAGCCTGAAGTACGGCCCGCCGGTGGCGGAGCGCCTGGCGCGCCTTGGCGAGCCGGACCTGCCGGAAAAAGCCATACGTTATACCCGCCAGGTGACCATCGCCTGGAGTGTGTTTTTCCTTTGTAACGGAGTAATCGCCGCGGCCCTGACCCTCTGGGCGCCGCTGAGCTGGTGGACGTTGTACAACGGCCTGATCGCCTACGGGCTGATGGGTTTGCTGTTTGCCATTGAGTGGCTTTTACGACAACGGGTACGAGGCCGTAGATGAACTGGATTGCCCTTGAGCGGCTATTGCTCAGGACCCAAGCACCGCGGGTGGTCAGCGCCCATCCCGATATCCACCTGGAAGGCTTGCAGACCCGGGCCCTGGGCCTGGCCGCGGCCTTGCAAGCGCGCGGCGTGCGACGCCTGGCGCTGCACCTGGAAGATGCCGTCGACCTGGCCGTAGCCCTGCTGGGTGCCTGGCGCGCCGGGGTCAGTGTGTTGCTGCCCGCCGACCTGCAGGCCCAGACCCGCCAGCGCTGGGCGACGGACGTCGACCTGTGGCTGACCGACCAGGACCCGCCCTTGCAGCCACTGCAGGCTGCGCCGCTGGAACCGGCGGAGCTGGACCTGGACGCCTGCCAACTGAGCCTGTGCACCTCAGGCTCCAGCGGCGAACCCAAGCGCATCGAGAAAAACCTGCGCCAGCTGGCCAACGAGGTCAGCGCCCTGGAACAGCTCTGGGGCACCGACCTGGGCCCGGCCTGGATCATCGGCAGCGTCGCCACCCAGCACATCTATGGCCTGCTGTTCCGCGTGCTCTGGCCGCTGTGCGCCGGGCGTCCCTTCGTGCGCCGTCAATTGCCGTTCCCCGAAGACCTGCAACGGGCCAGCCGCGAATGCCCGGCATTCGCCTGGGTGGCCAGCCCGGCCCTGCTCAAGCGCATGGGCGACAACCTCGATTGGCCGGCCCTGAGCCCGGTGCGCCGGGTGTTCTCCTCCGGCGGCGCCTTGCCTGCCGAGGCCGCCAGCGGGCTGCAACAGCGCCTGCAGCAATGGCCGACGGAGATCCTCGGCAGTTCGGAAACCGGTGGTATCGCCTGGCGCCAAGGGCCAGAGCTGTGGCAGCCCTTTGCCGAGGTGCACCTGAGCCAGGACAGCGACGGCGCACTGCTGATCGCCTCGCCCTACCTGCCGCCCGGGCATGTCGAACACACGGCCGATGCCGCGCGCATCGCCGCCGACGGCCGTTTCGAGCTGTTGGGCCGCCTGGACCGCATCGTCAAGCTGGAAGAAAAACGCATCTCCCTGCCCATGCTCGAACAGGCCCTGGAGCAGCACGACTGGGTCGCGGAAGCACGCCTGGGGGTGATTGAAGACAACCGCGCCTACCTTGGCGCCCTGCTGGTACTCAGTGAGTCCGGCCTGCATGCCCTGCGCAACCAGGGCCGACGCCACCTGACCCAGGCCCTGCGCCAGCACCTGGCCGGGCATTGCGAAGCCCTGGCCCTGCCCCGGCGCTGGCGCCTGCTGCGGCAGATGCCCCTGAACAACCAGGGCAAGCTGCCCCAGGCCGAAGTGCAGGCCCTGCTGCTGGCGCCACGCCCACAAGCCCCGGAAGTGCTGGAGCAAGTGCAGCACGCCGACGAATGGCAACTGCAACTGGCAATTCCACCAGACCTGGCCTACTTCAGCGGGCACTTCCCCGCCACACCGGTGCTGCCGGGGGTGGTGCAAGTGGACTGGGCCCTGGCCCTGGGTCAGCAGTTGCTCGATCTGCCGGGCCGCTTCGCCGGCATGGAAGTGCTGAAGTTCCAGCAACTGGTGCGCCCCGGCGACTGCATCCAGCTCAACCTGCGCTTCGACGTCCAGCGCCAGAAACTGTATTTCGCCTTCCTGAATGACGGCGCCCCCTGCTCCAGCGGGCGGATCATCCTGGAGGCCAGCTGTGGATAACGCTTCCCACTTCGCGGTTGTAGGCGCTGGCTTGCCAGCCAAGGGTCCAGCGCCGACCCACAAGCCCTGCGCCGTCATTCCGGTCTACAACCATGAAACTGCCGTGCCCGCCGTGGTCGACGCGCTCCTGGCGCGGGGCCTGCCCTGCGTATTGGTGGACGACGCCAGCAGCCCGGCCTGTGCGGCGGTGCTGGAACAACTGGCCGAGCGCGAGCAGGTATTCCTGATTCGCCTGGCCATCAACCAGGGCAAGGGCGGCGCGGTCATGGCCGGCCTGCGCGAAGCCGCTCAGTTGGGCTTCAGCCACGCCTTGCAGGTCGATGCCGACGGCCAGCACGACCTGGCGGATGTGGATCACTTCATCCAACGCTCACAGGCCCATCCCGAGGCGCTGATCTGCGGTTATCCGCAGTACGACGCCAGCGTGCCCAAGGGGCGCCTGTACGCCCGCTACCTGAC
This sequence comes from Pseudomonas protegens, assembly GCF_003363755.1. Classification (GTDB taxonomy): domain Bacteria; phylum Pseudomonadota; class Gammaproteobacteria; order Pseudomonadales; family Pseudomonadaceae; genus Aquipseudomonas; species Aquipseudomonas danubii. Next base: position 4,066,617 of record NZ_CP031396.1, on the reverse strand, counting down.
TCACGTCTGGGTCTGGATCAACAGCCTGTCGCTGCAGATCCCGGACTCCATGTGTGGCTTCCGGGTCTATCCCCTGCCCGCCACGTTGGCCCTGCTGGACTCGGTGCAACTGGGGCGGCGCATGGACTTCGACCCGGAGATCCTGGTGCGCCTGTCCTGGCGCAACCAGCCCATGCACTGGCTGCCGACCCGGGTGCACTACCCCCAGGACGGCCTGTCGCACTTTCGCCTGTTCCACGACAACGCGCTGATTTCCAAGATGCACGCCAAGCTGTTCTTCGGCATGTTGCTGCGCCTGCCGCTGATTCTCTGGCGCCGGTGGCGTTCATGAGCCTGGAGCAACCCAAGGAGCCCGGCAGCGAACACTGGGCCGGCCATCAGGAGCGCGGCAGCTTCTGGCTGATGAAGCTCACCGCCTTCGGTGTACGAGTGCTGGGGCGCCGGGTGCTGAGCCCGGTGCTGTACGCCATAGTCTTCTACTTCTTCCTGTTCGGCCGCCGCGCCCGCCGCAGCATCTGGCAGTACCAGCAGCGCCTGGCCCAATGGAGCGGGCGCGACGAATTGCGCCCCAGCCACTGGCGGGTGTTCGGCCAGTTCATGGCCTTTGCCGATGCCCTACTGGACAAGCTCGATGTGTGGAACGGCAAGTTGCGCATCGAACAGATCGAAATCGTCGACCCGGCGCAGCTGCGCCATCAGCTGCGCGGGGAACGCGGACAACTGCTGGTGGGCGCGCACCTGGGCAACCTGGAAGTCTGCCGGGCCCTGGCCGAGCTGGGCGAGCAAGTGACCATGAACGTGCTGGTGCACACCAAGCACGCCGAACGCTTCAACCGCCTGCTGGGCGAGGCCGGGGCCAGCAACCTGCGGCTGATCCAGGTCAGCGAGCTGGACCCGGCGATCATGCTGCAACTGAGCCAGCGCCTGGATCGCGGCGAGTGGCTGGCGATTGCCGGCGACCGCGTACCGCTGCACGGCGGGCGCAACGTGCGGGTGGATTTCCTCGGCCATCAGGCCGCTTTTCCCCAGGGCCCCTGGCTGCTGGCCGGGCTGCTCAAGTGCCCGGTCAACCTGCTGCTGTGCCTGAAACAGCAGGGCCGCTACCAGGTGATCCTCGAGCCCTTCGCCGAGGCCGTGCAGTGGAAGCGCAATGACCGCCAGCAGGTGATCGCCCAGTGGACCGCCCGCTACGCCGAGCGCCTGGGCCAGTACTGCCTGCAGGCACCGCAACAATGGTTCAACTTTTACCCATTCTGGAAGACCGATGACGACCTCGACCCATGAGCCGGTAACCTTCGGCGAACACCCCCTGCGCATCGAAGACGTGCTGGCCCTGGCCAACCGCCAGGTACCGACCCGCCTGCAAGACGACGCCGCCTGGCGCCAGCGGATTGCCAAGGGTGCGCAGTTCCTCGACTCCCTGCTGGACAAGGAAGGGGTGATCTACGGCGTGACCACCGGCTACGGCGACTCCTGCGTGGTGGCGGTGCCGCTGCAGCATGTCGAGGCCCTGCCGCGTCATCTGTACACCTTCCACGGCTGCGGCCTGGGCAAGCTGCTGGACGCCCAGGCCACCCGCGCTGTATTGGCCGCACGTCTGCAGTCGCTGTGCCACGGGGTTTCCGGGGTCCGGGTGGAACTGCTGGAGCGCCTGCAGGCCTTCCTCGACCAGGACATCCTGCCGCTGATCCCGGAAGAGGGCTCGGTGGGCGCCAGCGGCGACCTGACGCCGCTGTCCTACGTGGCGGCCACCCTGTCCGGCGAACGCGAGGTGCTGTTCCGCGGCGAGCGTCGTGAGTCCGCCGACGTGCACCGCGAGCTGGGCTGGGAGCCCCTGGTGCTGCGGCCCAAGGAAGCCCTGGCGCTGATGAACGGCACCGCAGTGATGACCGGGCTGGCCTGCCTGGCCTTTGCCCGGGCCGATTACCTGCTGCACCTGGCCACCCGCATCACCGCCCTCAACGTGGTGGCCCTGCAAGGCAACCCGGAGCACTTCGACGAACGCCTGTTCGCCGCCAAGCCGCACCCGGGGCAGATGCAAGTGGCCGCGTGGCTGCGCCAGGACCTGGCCATCGATGCGCCGACCGCGCCCCTGCACCGCCTGCAGGACCGTTACTCGCTGCGCTGCGCGCCCCATGTGCTCGGCGTGCTGGCCGACAGCCTGAACTGGCTGCGGGGCTTTATCGAAACGGAACTCAACAGCGCTAACGACAACCCGATCATCGACGCCGAGGCCGAACGCGTGCTGCACGGTGGGCACTTTTATGGCGGGCATATCGCCTTCGCCATGGACAGCCTGAAGAACCTGGTGGCCAACGTCGCCGACCTGCTGGACCGGCAGTTGGCGCTGCTGGTGGACGTGCGCTACAACCACGGCCTGCCGAGCAACCTGTCCGGCGCCAGCGCCGAACGCGCCATGCTCAATCACGGGTTCAAGGCGGTGCAGATCGGCGCCAGCGCCTGGACTGCCGAAGCCCTGAAAAACACCCTGCCAGCCAGCGTGTTCTCCCGTTCCACCGAGTGCCACAACCAGGACAAGGTGAGCATGGGCACCATCGCCGCCCGCGACGCGATCCGCGTGCTGGAGCTCACCGAGCAAGTGGCCGCCGCCACCTTGCTCGCAGCCAACCAGGGCGTCTGGCTGCGCCGCCAGGAAGCCGATGCCCGGCCGTTGCCGCCGGCCCTGGATGCCATGCACCAGCAACTGGCCGCAGACTTCCCACCGGTGATCGAGGACCGCGCCCTGGAGCGCGAGCTGCGCCTGTGCCTGCAACGTATCGCCGAACAACACTGGAGGCTGCATGCGCAGTAAGGGAGTGATCCACGCCGACACCCAGGTCCAGGTGCCGTTCTTCGACGTCGACACCATGCATGTCGTCTGGCACGGGCACTACGTCAAGTACCTGGAAGTCGCCCGCTGCGCCCTGCTGGACAAGCTCGGCCACAACTACAACCAGATGCTCGAATCCGGCTACGCCTGGCCGGTGATCGACCTGCAACTGCGCTACGTGCGCGGCGCGGTGTTCGGCCAGACCCTGAACGTGCGCGCCAGCCTGGTGGAGTGGGAGAACCGCCTGAAGATCAACTACCTGATCACCGACCTGGCCAGTGGCGAGCGCCTGACCCGCGCCAGCTCGGTGCAGGTGGCCGTGGAGATCGCCAGCCGGGAGATGCAACTGGCCTCGCCCAAAGTCTTCACCGACGCCGTTGCCAGGGCCCTGCCATGAGGGTAGGAGCGAGCTTGCTCGCGAAGATCGTGGGTCTGTCGGCCAATTGCATGATGCCAGGCACCCTGGTGCGGCGGTTCGCGAGCAAGCTCGCTCCTGCGCTACTGGTATTGCTGGTGATACCGGGGTTGGCCCAGGCCTTCGATCTGCAACAACTGAGCGACCAGCTGTCGCGGCCGGAGGTGATCCACGGTCGCTTCATCCAGGAAAAACACCTGCGCGCCCTGCCCCAGCCTTTGACCAGCAAGGGCCACTTCGTCCTGGCGAAAAACCATGGCCTGCTGTGGCTGCTGCAGACCCCGTTGCAGCAGGACTACCGCATCACCGCCGCCGGCATTGCCCGGCGCGATGCCGGCGGCTGGCAGATGCTTCCGGGCAAGAGTGCCGGTGCCGAACAGAACCGCCTGTTCCTCGCCGTGCTGCAAGGCGACAGCAGTGGCCTGCAGCGTGACTTCGAACTCAAGCTGCAAGGCAGCGCGCAGAACTGGCAGTTGCAACTGATCCCCCGCTCCCTGCTGCTGAAACAGATCTTCAACCAGATCAACATCGACGGCGGCGAGCTGGTGCAACGCATCGAACTGCTGGAAGCCCAGGGCGACCGTACCTTGCTGATCATGCAGGACAGCAGCAGTGCCCAACCCTTGAGTGAAGCGGAGCAACATGACTTTGCCGAGTGAACGCTGGCTGCCGCGATCCTTCCTGATCCTGCTGGCCCTGGTGCTGGCCTTGGGCGCCTGGCAATGGCGCCACGGTGCGCCCCTGTCCGCCAACCTGATGGAACTGGTGCCCGGCACCGCCCCGGACGCCCTGGAGCTGCAGGCCGAACAGCGCATGCAGGAACCGCTGAACCGGGAAATCCTGGTGCTGGTGGGGCATGCCGAGCGCGAAAAAGCCGTGGCCATGGCCCGGCAACTGGCCGAGCAATGGCAGGCCAGCGGGCTGTTCGAGAAGGTCCAGTGGAACCTGCAGGCCGACCTGCCGGCCTTGCGCAAACAACTGCTGCAAGGCCGCCTGGCCATGCTCTCGGCCGCTGACCGCGAGCAGTTGATCAACCAGCCCCAGGCGTTCATCGAGCAGCGCGTGCAAAGCCTCTTCGACCCCTTTGCCGGCTTCTCCCTGGTGCCGAGCCAGGATGACTGGCTGGGCCTGACCGGACGTATTCAGAACAGCCAGCCGCAACACGGCGCGGTGCAATTGGACATCGGCAGCGGCGCCCTGGTGGCCGACGCCGATGGCAAACAATGGGTACTCCTGCGGGCCCGCACCAACGGCAATGCCTTCGACATGCAATTGCCCTTGCAGGTGGCCGAACTGCTGGACCACAGCCGCGAACAGGCCGGCCACAGCGATGTACAACTGCTGGCCGCCAGCGGCTTGCTGTACGCCGCCAACGGCCAGCAGCAGGCCAGCCGGGAAATCACCTGGGTTGGCGGAGGCGCCACCCTGGGCATCCTCTTGCTGCTGCTCCTGGCCTTCCGCCGCTGGCGCGCCTTGCTGGCCTTCGTCCCGGTGCTGGTGGGCATGCTGTTCGGCGCCGTGGCCTGCGTCGCGCTGTTCGGGCGCATGCACGTCATGACCCTGGTGCTGGGCTCAAGCCTGATTGGCGTGGCCGTCGACTACCCCCTGCATTACCTGTCCAAGAGCTGGAGCCTGAAACCCTGGCGCAGCTGGCCGGCCCTGCGCCTGACCCTGCCCGGGCTGAGCCTGAGCCTGATCACCAGTTGCATCGGCTACCTGGCCCTGGCCTGGACCCCATTCCCGGCGCTGACCCAGATCGCCGTGTTCTCCGCCGCCGGCCTGCTGGGGGCCTACCTGTCGGCGGTGTGCCTGCTGCCGGCCCTGCTCAAGGGCGTCGAACTGCGTCCGGCGCAATGGCCGCTGCGGGTCGCCGAAGCCTTGCTCGGGGTGCGTGCCGCGCTGCTCAAGCGTGTGCCGAGCCCGGCGTTGCTGGCCCTGTTGGCGCTGTTCTGCGCCGCTGGTTTGTGGCAGCTCGAGAGCAAGAACGACATTCGCCAATGGGTCGGCGCACCGCCGCAACTGATGCAAGAGGCCCAGGCCATTGCCCGGATCACCGGCTATCAACCCACCAGCCAGTTCTTCCTGGTGCGCGCGACCGATCAGCAGCAATTGCTGGAACGCCTGCGCGCCCTGGACCTGCGCCTGCAACAACTGGTGAGCCTGGGCAAGCTCAAGGGCTACCTGTCCCTGGACCAACTGGTGAGCCAACCCACCGAGCAGCAACAAGTACGCGAGGCCCTCAAGCAACTGCCGGGCGTCTGGCAGCCGCTGCTGGCGCTGGGGGTGCCCCTGCCGGCCCTGCAAGCGGAGTTGAAACAACTGCAGGACCTGCCCGTGGCCGACATTGATACCGCGCTCATCGGCCCCCTGGCCGAGCCTTATCGCCCGCTGTGGCTGGGCAGCAACGCCAGCGGCGTAGCGGCCATGGTCAGCCTGCAAGGCTTGAACGACGCTGCCCTGCTGCGGGTCCAGGCCGATGACCTGCCAGGGGTGCAACTGGTGGATCGCCTGGGCGAGCTGAACCGCGTGTTCGCCGCAACCCAGGTCAGCGCCGCCGAACTCAAGCTGGCGTCCTGCGTGCTGATCGTGCTGCTGCTGATCCTGCCCTTCGGTTTCGGTGGCGCCTTGCGCCTGGTGGCCCTGCCGCTGCTGGCAGCCTTGTGCAGCCTGGCCAGCCTCGGCTGGCTGGGCCAGCCGCTGACCCTGTTCAGCCTGTTCGGCCTGCTGCTGGTGACGGCCATCAGCGTCGACTACGCGATCCTCATGCGCGAGCAGATCGGTGGCGCCGCCGTGAGCCTGCTGGGCACCTTGCTGGCGGCCCTGACCACCTGGCTGTCGTTCGGTCTGCTGGCGGTGTCCAGCACCCCGGCGGTGAGCAACTTCGGTCTGGCGGTGAGCCTGGGGCTGGCCTTCAGCTTTATCCTCGCGCCCTGGGCCGGCCACACGCCGCATCCGACGCCGGCCGCAGAGAACCCGCCATGCTGATCCTGCTGTTCTGGCTGCTGGCCCTGGCCCTGTTCGCCCTGGCCACCTACATCGGGCGCCACCTGGGCCTGATTCCGATTGTCAGCCAACTGCTGCTGGCGACCTTCGGCCTGCCGTTACTGATGCTGCTGTGGATCGAGCCGCACTGGCAGCTGGGCGGCGCGCAGCTGGTATCGCCGCAATGGCTCAAGTTCCTCTACGGCCTGAGCTTCGCCCTGCTGCTGGGGCACATCCTCAGTGATGTGATCGACCTGCGCCTGGACCGTCAGAGCCTGAAGATCGCCGTGCCGAGCTTCTGCATTCCCTTTGCCTGTGGCCTGGCCACGGCCTTCTGGCTGCTGCCGGCACAACCCTGGATCAGCTCCCTGGCGGTGGGCCTGCTGTTCGCCATTACCGCAATCCCGGTGCTTTACCTGTACCTGCGACACATCCAGTACCCGCCCGCCGCTACCCGGCGCCTGGTGCAGACCGCGATCCTCATCGACCTGACCTGCTGGACCCTGTTCGCCCTGGCCCAGGGCAGCCTGCAGGTGAGCAGCCTGCTGCTGCCCCTGGCGGGCGCCTGCCTGCCCCTGGTGCTGCGGGTCCTCGGCCTGCGCCAGCCCCTGCTGCACAGCCTGGGGTTCTTCGGCCTGCTGGTGCTGGCCGAGCACTACAAGCTCAATGCGCTGATCTTTGGCATCGGCTACCTGTTGTGCATGGCCGCCCTCAAGCTGCCGCTGGTGCTGCCGTTAAAGGCTGCCTGGATGAACCGCTTGCAGACCTTGGTTGCCATTCCGCTGATCCTCACGTTCGGCATCGTGCAGATCAACGTGCACAGCGCCATGGACAGCCTCGGCTGGGTGCAACTGGCGGCGCTGCTGTTGCTGCCGATTGCCAGCAAGCTGCTGGGCAACTGGCTGGGCCTGAGCTGGGCCGGCGCCTCTTTCGAGGGCGCCAGCCGCTGGCGGGAAAGCCTGCTGCTGAACATTCGCGGCTTGAGCGAGATCGTCTTTCTCAACCTGCTGCTGCAACAACAGTTGATCAGCCCGGCGCTGTACTTCGCGCTGATGCTCATGGGCCTGATCGCCACCCTGCTGCCGGCCCTGGCCGGGATGCACCGAACGCCTGCGGCCGCGGTAAACGCGGCCCCCCTGAACCTGAACATCGCCGAACCGGCAAGGAGCCCCAGTGCCAACAGTTGAAATGCAACGTCGCCAGGTCGTGGTGATTGGTGCCGGCCCCTCGGGGGCCATCGCGGCCGCGCTGCTCAAGCGCCAGGGCCACGACGTGCTGATCGTCGAGCGGCAACATTTCCCGCGTTTCTCCATCGGTGAAAGCCTGCTGTCCCACTGCCTGGATTTCGTTGAGGAAGCCGGCATGCTGGAGGCAGTGCAAGCCGCCGGTTTCCAGCTCAAGAACGGCGCAGCCTTCGCCTGGGGCGAGCACTACAGCGCCTTCGATTTTGGTGACACCTTCAGTAACGGCAAGCCCACCACCTTCCAGGTGCAGCGCGCCGATTTCGACAAGCTGCTGGCCGACCAGGCCGCCCTGCAAGGGGTCGAGATCCGCTACGGCGAAGAGATTGTCGCCGTAGACGTGGAACGGCCGTTGCCGCAGCTCGACTGCCGCCGCGAGGACGGCAGCCAGTACCGCATCGAAGCCGACTTCATCCTCGACGCCAGCGGCTACGGCCGGGTCCTGCCACGCCTGCTGGAACTGGAGGCACCGTCGAACTTCCCGGTGCGCCGGGCGGTGTTCACCCATGTCGAGGATCGCATCGACTGCGAGCATTTCGACCGCAACAAGATCCTTATCACCACCCACCCGGAACACCGCGACATCTGGTTCTGGAGCATCCCCTTCAGCAACGGCCGCTGCTCGGTGGGCGTGGTGGCCGCCGACGAACACTTCGCCGGGCGCGATGGCGACCTGGACGCCTGCTTGCGCGGCTTCATCAACGAAACCCCGAGCCTGGCCAAGGTCCTGGAAAACGCCGAGTGGGACACCCCGGCGCGGACCATCGGCGGCTACTCGGCCAACGTCACCACCCTGCACGGCCCGGGCTTCGCCCTGCTGGGCAATGCCGCGGAATTCCTCGACCCGGTGTTCTCCTCCGGCGTGACCATCGCCATGCGTTCATCGAGCATGGCCGCCGCGGTGCTGCACCGTCAGTTGCAAGGCCAGAGCGTCGATTGGCAGAGCGAGTTCGCCGAACCGCTCAAGCGTGGCGTCGACACCTTCCGCTGCTACGTCGAAGGCTGGTACGCCGGCACTTTCCAGGACGTGATCTACCACCCGGGCAGCTCGCCGGAAATCCGCCGCATGATCAGCTCGATCCTCGCCGGCTACGCCTGGGATGAGCGCAACCCCTTCGTCAGCGAGCCCAAGCGCCGGCTCAAGGCCCTGTCGCAAGTCTGTGCGAGGGACGTGGCATGAGCGAACCATCCAGCCAGTACCTGAGCGCCAGCTACGTCGAGGAAACCCGCTTCGGCTTCTGGTTCCTGCGCAGCCACACCTGGCAGCACCATGTGCTGCGGGTGGCGATCAACGACCTGCGCTCGCTGTTCGACGGCGAGCCGCCCGCCCATCCGGTGCTGCTGGATGCTGGCTGCGGCCAGGGCAAGTCGTTCCAGTACCTGCGCCAGGTGTTCGCTCCGCAGCGCCTGATCGGCCTCGACGCCGACCCCCACAGCCTCAAGCTCAGCGCCGAAGAAGCCCGGCGCCAGCAACTGCAGGTGGAATTGATCGGCAGCGACTGCGCGACCCTGGAGCTGGCGGACGCCAGCGTCGACCTGTTGTTCTGCCACCAGACCTTCCATCACCTGGTGGAGCAGGAAAAGGCCCTGGCCGAGTTCTACCGGGTGCTCAAGCCGGGAGGCTACCTGCTGTTCGCCGAATCCACCGAGGCCTACATCGATACCTGGGTGATCCGCTGGCTGTTCCGCCATCCGATGCATGTACAGAAAAGCGCCGCCGAGTATCTGCAGATGATTCGTCGGCAGGGCTTTGAGTTCGGCCCGCAGAACGTGTCTTATCCTTACCTGTGGTGGAGCCGCGCCAAAGACTTCGGCCTGTTGGAGCGCTTCGGCCTGCGCCAGCCGCCGCCGGTGGGCCAGCGCGAGGAAACCCTGGTCAATGTGGTGGCCCGCAAGCCCCTGAATCCCCCGGTCGCCGAGGAAGGTCTGCCCGCATGATCCGCGCTCTGCTGCTCGGTTGTGTCCTGTTGCTGAGCGCTTGCGTCAGTCAGGCTCCGCTGCCCGAGCGCATGCCTTCCCTGGTGTTGCCGTTGCAGTTGCATGTGCAGCGCCAGGCGGATGGCCAACGCCAGGACTGGCTGCTGGTGATCCAGGCTGAAGGCGCGGACCTGCGCTGGTCGCTGATGGACCCATTGGGCATTCCCCAGGCCCGTCAGCGCCTGGTGCATGGCCAGTGGCAGGCCGATGGCCTGCTGCCCCCCAACCCGGAGGCCCGGGAGCTGTTCGCAGCGCTGCTGTTCGCCCTCACACCCGAGGCGGAACTGGCCGCCAACTACCCGGGCGCTCGTCAGCAAGGCGCCCAACGTACCCTCGGCCCACGCTGGCGGATTGACTATCAACAACTTCTGGATTTCGAGTTGAACCTGCCTCAAGGCCCGCACTACCACATCACTGCACTGAGTACCGAGGCCACCCCATGACGGCCTACCTCAATGCCCTCGGGGTGATTTGCGCCCTGGGCCGCAATCGCCAGGAAGTCGCCCGCAGCCTGTTTGCCGGCGACTGTTCAGGCATGCGCGACGAAAGCCACTGGGTGCCCGAGCGCACCTTGCCGGTGGCGGCGGTGCGCGGTCCACTGGCCCCCATGCCCAGTGGCTTCCAGGCGCAAAACAGCCGCAACAACCAATTGCTGCTGGAGGCCACGCTGCAGATCGAGGGCGACATCCGCCAGGCGATCCAACGCTATGGCCGTGGCCGCATCGGTATCGTCCTGGGCACCAGCACCTCGGGCATCGACGAAGCCAGTCGCGGCATTGCCCGTTATCTGCAGGACCGGCAATTCCCGGCGGATTACGACTACCGCCAGCAGGAGCTCAGCGCGCCGGCAAACTTCCTCGCCGACTGGCTGCAACTGTGCGGCCCGGCCTATGTGATTTCCACCGCCTGCACTTCCAGCGCCCGGGCCCTGATCAGCGCCCGGCGCCTGCTGGACCTGGGCCTGTGCGACGCGGTGCTGTGCGGCGGGGTCGACAGCCTGTGCCAGCTCACCCTGAACGGTTTCACCGCCCTGGAGGCGGTGTCCGCTCAGCGCTGCAATCCGTTTTCCCGCCACCGCGACGGCATCAACATCGGTGAAGCGGCGGTGCTGTTCCTGATGAGCAAGGAACCGGGCCGTGACTCGCCCATTGCCCTGCTGGGCGGCGGTGCCAGTTCCGATGCCTACCATATTTCCGCCCCGGCCCCCGACGGTCGAGGAGCCTTGCAGGCCATGAAACTGGCCCTGCACAGTGCCGGCTTGCAGCCACAACAGATCGGCTACCTGAACCTGCACGGCACCGCCACCCAGCACAACGACGCCATGGAGAGCCTGGCGGTGGCCCAGCTGTTCCCCGAAGGCGTGCCCTGCTCATCGACCAAGCCCATGAGCGGCCACACCCTGGGGGCCGCTGGTGCCCTGGAGGCCGCGTTCTGCTGGCTCAGCCTGAGCGCCGAGAACCCCGCCCAGGCACTGCCGCCACACCTCTGGGACGCCCAGGCCGACCCGGCCCTGCCGGCACTGCGCTGGGTCACCCCGGCCGACCGCCTGGACCCGCATGCCCCGCGCCGCCTGATGAGCAACTCCTTCGCCTTCGGCGGCAACAACGTCAGCCTGATTATCGGAGACGCCCCATGATTGACTGGCCGCTCGCCGAGTTGCTGCCCCATGCCGGGGACATGATCCTCATCGATCAGGTCCTGGCTTTTGATGAAGAACAGATCCGCACTCGCCTCCAAGTTCGCCCCGGCGGCCTGTTCAACCGAGCCGATGGCAGCCTGCCGGCCTGGGTCGGCATCGAACTGATGGCCCAGAGCGTCGCCGCCTACGCCGGTTGCCGCGCCCGCCAGCAGGGCTTGCCGGTGGAGCTGGGTTTTCTTCTGGGCACCCGTAAATTCGAGTGCAACGTTGAACATTTCCCCGTCGGCAGCACCCTGGAAATCCACGCCCTGCGCTCCCTCGAAGACGACAACGGCATGGGCGTGTTCGAGTGCCACCTCAGCGGCCCCGGCATTGCCGCCAGCGCGCGCCTGAATGTGTTCCGTCCGCCCCAGGCCGCCGACTATCTGCATGAAACACCTGCCTCTTCTACAGGAACCCCGTCATGACTGACTCCGTACTGGTCACCGGCTCCAGCCGTGGCATCGGCCGTGCCATCGCCCTGCGTCTGGCCCAGGCTGGCTATGACCTGGTGCTGCATTGCCGCAGCGGCCGCAGCGAAGCCGAAGCCGTCAAGGGCGAAGTCGAGGCCCTGGGCCGCAGCGCCCGCATCCTGCAATTCGACGTGTCGGACCGAGCGGCCTGCAAGGCCGCGCTGGAAGCCGACGTTGAGACTCATGGCGCCTATTACGGCGTGGTGCTCAATGCCGGGCTGACTCGCGACGGCGCCTTTCCGGCCCTCAGCGAAGAGGACTGGGATCAGGTGCTGCGCACCAATCTCGACGGTTTCTACAACGTCCTGCACCCGGTGATGATGCCGATGATCCGCCGCCGCGCCGCCGGGCGCATTGTCTGCATCACCTCGGTGTCGGGGCTGATCGGCAACCGTGGCCAGGTCAACTACAGCGCTTCCAAGGCCGGGTTGATCGGCGCCGCCAAAGCCCTGGCCATCGAGCTGGGCAAGCGCAAGATCACTGTCAACTGCGTGGCCCCGGGCCTGATCGACACCGCCATGCTCGACGAGAACGTGCCGGTGGACGAGCTGATGAAGATGATCCCCGCCCAGCGCATGGGCACCCCGGAAGAAGTCGCCGGCGCGGTGAACTTCCTGATGTCCGCCGAGGCCGCCTACATCACCCGCCAGGTGCTGGCGGTGAACGGGGGCCTGTGCTGATGAAACGCGTGGTCGTCACCGGCATGGCCGGCATCACCTCCCTGGGCAGCGACTGGGCCAGCATCGCCGAGCGCTTCGCCGCCAACCGCAGCGGCATCCGGCGCATGGACGAGTGGGACAGGTTCAGCGAACTCAATACCCGCCTGGCCGGCCCTATCGACGACTTCCAGGTGCCCGGCCACTGGACCCGCAAGCAACTGCGCAGCATGGGCCGGGTTTCGCGCCTGGCCGTGGGCGCCGCCGAGCAGGCCCTGGCCGACGCCGGGCTGCTGGGCGACCCGTCGATCAAGGACGGGCGCATGGGCGTGGCCTGCGGTTCTTCCACCGGCAGCACCGACGAGATCAAGGCCTTCGGCAACATGCTGCTGAATTCGGTGGCCGAAGGGCTCAACGCCAACTCCTACGTGCGCATGATGCCCCACACCACCGCGGCCAATATCAGCATCTTCTTCGGCCTCACCGGGCGCCTGATTCCCACCTCCAGCGCCTGCACCAGCGGCAGCCAGGGCATCGGCTACGCCTATGAAGCGATCAAGTTCGGGCGTCTGCCGCTGATGCTTGCTGGCGGTGCCGAAGAGTTGTGCCCCACCGAGGCCATGGTGTTCGACGCGCTGTATGCCACCAGCCTGAAAAACGATGCGCCCCACACCAGCCCGCGGCCCTACGACACCGACCGCGACGGTCTGGTGATTGGTGAGGGCGGCGGCATGCTGGTGCTCGAAGAACTGGAACATGCCCTGGCCCGCGGCGCGCGCATTCACGCGGAAATCGTCGGCTTCGGCAGCAACGCCGACGGCCAGCACACCACCCGTCCCGAGCAGAGCACCATGCGCCGGGCCATGGAGCTGGCGCTGGAGGATGCGGCCCTGTTCCCGGCGGCCATCGGCTACGTCAACGGCCATGGCACGGCCACCGAACAGGGCGATATCGCCGAGACCCAGGCCACCAGCAGCCTGTTCGGCAATCGCATGCCCATCAGCTCGCAGAAGAGCTTTCTCGGCCACACCCTGGGCGCCTGCGGCGCGCTGGAATCCTGGTTCAGCATCGAGATGCTCAACCGCGACCTGTACGTGCACACCTGCAATCTGGATCAGGTCGACCCGCGCTGCGGCGAGCTGGACTACCTGCAGGGCGGTTTCCGGGCCATGAGCCACGAATACGTGATGAACAACAACTTTGCCTTTGGCGGCGTCAACACCTCGTTGATCTTCCGCCGCTGGTCCTGATGCCTCACCTCACTGGAGAAATGGAATGTCTTCCCTGTTTCGCGCCACCCTCATCGTCCTCGCCCTGCTGAGCGTCACCGCCTGCACCAGCAAGCGCATGTACACCCCCAACCGAGTGATCCCGGCCACCATCCAGGCCGACCAGGAGCAGGTCAAACAGGCGATCCTGAAGAACCTGGTGGCCCGCAAGTGGACCGTGCAGCGCATCAGCCCGGAGCTGATTCAGGCCGAGATCACCGTGCGTGAGCAGTTCCACGCCGAGATCGATATCCAGTACTCCGCCAGCTACTACAAGATCGTCTACCGCGACAGCCGCGACCTGGATTACAAGGACGGCAAGATCCACAAGAACTACATCCGCTGGGTACGCCTGCTGGACAAGGGCATCCTGCGCGAGCTGCGGGACAACCAGAACGAGCGGACCGCGCAACAGCTGTCCGACGCCGCGGCCAAGAGCTTCCCGGCCGCGCAATGAGCCTCTCCCTGTGACCCCGGTCACAGGGCTGCTTCACCCCCTTTAATGTCATGGAGAATGCGATGCGTTTGAAGACACTGGCGGCCACCGCCACCCTGCTGCTGTGCACCCTGCCCGGCATCAGCCAGGCCCGCGATACCACCCTGTTCCTGCCCTTCGACAAGGTGGTGGCCGAGGCCATCAGCACCGGCAAGATCGATGGCAGCGTGAAGTTCTACCTGGCGGGCAACAAGCCGGCCGGCAAGGTCAGTGTGCTGAGCCCGGGCGCCGTGACCAACAAGAAGACCAATGCCTTCGGCAAGGCCGACCAGGTGGCCTGCGAGTGGGCCTTGCAGTCGGCGCTGATCACCCTGCATGAAGCGGCGAAGAAAGTCGGCGCCAACGCCGTGACCGACATCGCCAGTTTCTACAAGAGCCGTGAGCGCAAGGACGCCACCACCTATGAGTGCCATGCTGGCGCCATCATGGCTGGTGTCGCACTGCGCGGGGATCTGTCCAAGGTCCAGTAAGCTGCGGCTGACAATGAAAAGGGCGCCCCACACAGCCTGGTGGGGCGCCCTTTTTGTTTCCGGGATTTTTTCGGGGGCCCGGCCAGCGCCGTCTACACTCGCAACAGCAGGCCGGGCCACCGTCGCCTGCGGGAGCCAAGCGCTGCGACTGGACCTGGGCCGGTGCGACGCTGGCTCTTCTTTCACGTCCGTCAAGGAGCCGACCATGCAAGTGAAAGCGCTGATTGCCCTGGCCCTGCTAGCCGTCCTGAGCCCCACCAGCCAGGCCACCAACCTGATGTACATGCCCTTCGAAAAAGTCGTGGCCGACGCCGAGCGCGCCGGGCGCCTGGATGGCAGCGTGAGCTTCCACCTGGCCGGCAACCCGCTGCCACCGGTGCTCCAGGTGCGGCTCACCGAAGTGACCACCCACAAGAAGACCAATGCCTCCAACAAGAGCGATATCGCCGCCTGCGAGTGGGCCTTGCAGTCGGCGCTGATCACCCTGCAAGCCGCAGCCAAGCGGGTCGGCGCCAACGCGGTAACCAACATCGTCAGCTACTACAAGCGCCACGTACGCAAGGACCTCAACACCTACGAATGCCGCGCCGGGGTGCTGATGGCGGGCGTCGCCCTGCGCGGCGACCTGGTCATCCTGCAGCCCCCGGTGCGCCCCAACAGCCCCTCAGGACGTGGCCCCGGTCTTGCGCGTCAGTAGCTCGACAAAGGCCTTGGCCATGGGCGAGGCCTGGTCCTGGCGCTGTACCAGCCACACCGCCGACATGGCCTCCGGGTCCAGCAGCCGACGATAGACCACGCCGTCGATGCGCATGCGCTGGTAGGACGCCGGCAGTACCGAGACCCCCAGCCCCGCTGCGACCAGGCCGATGATGGTCATGGCTTCACCCGCCTCCTGGGCGAAATGCGGGGTAAACCCGGCCTCCCGGGACAGGCTCAGCAACTGGGCATACAGGCCGCTGCCATAGCTGCGAGGGAAGAACACAAAAGGCTCCTGGGCCAGCGCCGCCAGGTGCAAGCCCTCTTCACTGCCGCTGGCCAGCGGATGCTTGGCGCTGAGCACCGCCACCAGCGGCTCGCGCAGCAGCTCCACCACCGACAAGGAGTCCGGCAAGGGCAAGGGCCGCATGATGCCCACCTGGATCGTCTGGTCCACCAAGGCTTCGGCCACCTGGGTGCTGCTCATTTCCTTGAGCTTGAGGTGCACCGCGGGAAAGCGCTGGCGAAAGGCAAAGATGGCCTGGGGAATGGTCGAGTTGAAGGGGGCTGACGAGGTGAAGCCGATCTTCAGTTCGCCCAGTTCGCCCAACTGCGCGCGCCGGGCCACGTCTGCCGCCTTGTCCACCTGAGCCAGCACCAGGCGCGCCTCTTCGAGGAACAGGCGCCCGGCCTCGCTAAGCTCGACCCGACGATTGGTACGCTCGAACAGCCGGGCGCCCACCTCCTGCTCCAGGGCCTGGATCTGCTGGCTCAGCGGTGGCTGGGAAATGCCCAGCACCTGGGCCGCACGGCCGAAGTGCAGCTCTTCGGCGACGGCGATGAAGTAGCGCAAGTGACGCAATTCCATGGGCGATTCCATTGAGTCGTTAAAGCTATCAAACAGGTCGAACAATATATTGGAAATGATCATTAGCCAGCTATATGCTTTTTTCCATTGCCTGACCGGCTGCGTCCCCCCCGAGGTCCCCGTGAAAACCGCTGTTGCCCCCCTTGCCCACACCCTCGCCGCTACGCCCCTGGACGAGGTGGTCGCCCAACTCAACGAGGTCTACATCGAGAAAGGCACACCGCTGTTCATGCGCACGGTGCTGGCGCTGTTCTCCGGGGGCTTTGCCACCTTCGCCCTGCTGTACTGCGTGCAACCGATGATGCCGCTGCTGTCCCGGGAGTTTTCCATCAATGCGGCCCAGAGCAGCCTGATTCTCTCGGTGTCGACGGGCATGCTGGCCATCGGTCTGCTGATCACCGGGCCCATTTCCGACCGCATCGGCCGCAAGCCGGTGATGGTGGCGGCCTTGCTCGCCGCCGCCCTGTGCACCATCGCCAGCGCACTGATGCCCAGCTGGCACGCAGTGCTGGTGATGCGGGCGCTGGTGGGGCTGTCCCTGAGCGGGCTGGCAGCGGTGGCCATGACCTACCTCAGCGAAGAGATTCACCCCCAGCACATCGGCCTGGCCATGGGCCTGTACATCGGCGGCAATGCCATTGGCGGCATGAGCGGGCGACTGATCACCGGGGTGCTGATCGACTTCGTCAGCTGGCACACAGCGATGCTGGTGATCGGCGGCCTGGCATTGATCGCCGCCGCGGTGTTCTGGCGCATCCTTCCCGAGTCGCGCAACTTCCGCCCCCGCTCGCTGCACCCACGCAGCCTGCTGGACGGCTTTACCATGCACTTTCGCGACGCCGGCCTGCCCTGGCTGTTTCTTGAAGGTTTCCTGCTGATGGGGGCCTTCGTCACCCTGTTCAACTACATCGGCTACCGCCTGCTGGCCGATCCCTATCAGCTGAGCCAGGCCTGGGTCGGGATGCTGTCGGTGGTCTACCTCTCGGGGATCTACAGCTCGGCGAAGATCGGCGCCCTGGCGGACCAACTGGGCCGACGCCGAGTGCTCTGGGCCACCATCGTGCTGATGCTGGCGGGGATCGCCCTGACCCTGCTGACGCCGCTGTCCCTGGTGCTGATCGGCATGCTGCTGTTCACCTTCGGCTTCTTCGGTGCCCACTCGGTGGCCAGCAGCTGGATCGGCCGCCGGGCCACCAAGGCCAAGGGCCAGGCCTCATCGCTGTACCTGTTCAGCTACTACGCCGGTTCGAGCATTGCCGGCACCGCTGGCGGGGTGTTCTGGCACCTGGCGGGGTGGAACGGCATCGGCCTGTTCATCAGTGCGCTGTTGCTAGGCGCGTTACTGGTCGCCATGAAGCTCGCAAAACTTCCCCCCCTGACCCGCAGCGAAGCGGCCTGAGCGCGCCAAACCTTCAGCAACGAAAACGCCCGGCATTGCAGGCTGTGTGAAAACTACTGCGTTTGGCAATACTGCGTTAAAAACAGGCTCGGAATGCTCATTTACAGCCAGTAAACTCCGCTTCCTCGCCTGTTTTTGCCTTGTCTTGCCTTCACTCGTGACGTTTTCACACAGCCTGCATTGGCCGGGCGTTTTTGATGGGGTGGCGCTTACACGTGGTATTGCGCCGACAACTCGTGCACCGCTTCCAGGAAAGCACCGGCATGCTCCGGCTTCACTTCCGGGGTGATGCCGTGACCCAGGTTGAACACGTGGCCGCTGCCGGTGCCGTAGCTCGCGAGGATGCGCGCGACTTCGCTGCGGATCGCCTGCGGATTGGCGTAGAGCACGGTAGGGTCCATGTTGCCTTGCAGGGAAACCTTGCTGCCGACACGCCGACGGGCTTCGCCAATGTCGCAGGTCCAGTCCAGGCCCAGGGCGTCGGCGCCAGCATCGGCAATGCTCTCCAGCCACAGGCCGCCGCCCTTGGTGAACAGGATCACCGGCACCTTGCGCCCCTCGTGCTCGCGGATCAGGCCGCTGACGATCTTGCGCATGTAGGCCAGGGAGAATTCCTGATAGGCCGCCGACGAAAGGCTGCCGCCCCAGCTATCGAAAATCTGCACCGCCTGGGCACCGGCCAGGATCTGCCCGTTGAGGTAGGAAGTGACCGACTGCGCCAGCTTGTCCAGCAGCAGGTGCATGGCTTGCGGGTTGTCGTAGAGCATGGCCTTGGACTTGCGGAAGTCTTTCGACGAACCGCCTTCGACCATGTAGGTGGCCAGGGTCCAGGGGCTGCCGGCAAAACCGATCAGCGGCACGCGGCCATTGAGTTCGCGACGAATGGTGCTGACCGCGTCCATCACGTAGCCCAGGTCCTTTTGCGGATCGGGGATCGGCAGGGCTTCGATGTCGGCCAGGGTGCTGACCACTTTCTTGAAGCGCGGGCCTTCACCGGTCTCGAAGTACAGGCCTTGGCCCATGGCGTCGGGGATGGTGAGGATGTCGGAGAAGAGAATCGCCGCATCCAGCTGTGGATAGCGGTCCAGAGGCTGCAGCGTGACTTCGCAGGCGAACGCCGGGTTCATGCACAGGCTCATGAAGTCACCGGCATTGGCACGGCTGGCGCGGTATTCAGGCAGGTAGCGCCCGGCTTGCCGCATCATCCACACCGGGGTGACGTCTACGGGTTGCTTGAGCAGGGCACGAAGGAAACGGTCGTTCTTCAGGGCAGTCATGTCGGCATCCGGAAAAAAAGTGGGGGCATTTTCTCAGAGCGCGACACAAAAGGCACGGCAAGAGCCGTGCCTTTTATGTATCAGGTCAATTTGTCGCGGACTACAAGCAGTTGTTTAAGCGTCGCGAGCGAAGGCAAGGCAAGGCGAAAACAGACGAGGAAGCGGAGTTGACTGCTGTCAATGAGCATTCCGAGTCTGTTTCTGCGTAGCGCCGCAGGCGTGCAGCGCGCAGCATTGCCGAGCGCAGCAGCTTAAACGCCCAGGTAGTCGAGGATGCCTTCGGCGGCGTTACGCCCTTCGAAGATCGCCGTCACCACGAGATCAGAACCGCGGACCATGTCGCCACCGGCAAAGATTTTCGGGTTGCTGGTCTGGTGCTTGTACTGGCCTTGCTCCGGCGCCACGACGCGGCCCTGGCTGTCGGTCTGGATGCTGAACTGCTCGAACCACGGCGCCGGGCTCGGGCGGAAACCGAAGGCGATGACCACGGCGTCGGCCGGGATGATCTCTTCGGAGCCGGGAATCGGCTCGGGGCTGCGGCGGCCACGGGCATCCGGTTCGCCGAGACGGGTCTCGACCACCTTCACGCCTTCGACCTTGTCTTCACCGACGATGGCGATCGGCTGGCGGTTGTAGAGGAACTTCACGCCTTCTTCCTTGGCGTTCTTCACCTCTTTGCGCGAGCCGGGCATGTTGGCTTCGTCACGACGATAGGCGCAGGTCACCGACTTGGCGCCCTGGCGGATCGAGGTGCGGTTGCAGTCCATCGCGGTGTCGCCACCGCCCAGTACCACCACCTTCTTGCCCTTCATGTCGACAAAGTCTTCCGGCGACTTTTCAAAGCCCAGGTTGCGGTTGACGTTGGCGATCAGGAAATCCAGGGCGTCGTACACACCCGGCAGGTCCTCACCGGCAAAGCCGCCCTTCATGTAGGTGTAGGTGCCCATGCCCATGAACACCGCATCGTATTCGGCAAGCAGTTGCTCCATGGTCACGTCCTTGCCCACCTCGGTGTTGAGGCGGAACTCGATGCCCATGCCGCTGAAGACTTCGCGACGATTGCTCAGCACGGTCTTTTCCAGCTTGAACTCGGGAATGCCGAAGGTCAGCAGACCGCCGATTTCCGGGTTCTTGTCGAACACCACCGGGGTCACGCCGCCACGCACCAGCACGTCGGCACAGCCCAGGCCCGCCGGGCCCGCACCGATGATCGCCACGCGCTTGCCAGTGGGCTTGACCTTGGACATGTCCGGGCGCCAGCCCATGGCGAAGGCGGTGTCGGTGATGTACTTCTCCACCGAGCCGATGGTCACCGCGCCAAAGCCGTCGTTGAGGGTGCAGGCACCCTCGCACAGCCGGTCCTGGGGGCAGACCCGGCCGCAGACTTCCGGCAGGGTGTTGGTCTGATGCGACAGCTCGGCGGCGGCGAGGATGTTGCCCTCGGCCACCAGCTTGAGCCAGTTGGGAATGAAGTTGTGCACCGGGCACTTCCATTCGCAGTACGGGTTGCCGCAACCCAGGCAGCGGTGGGCCTGGTCGGCCGACTGCTGGGGTTTGAAGGGTTCGTAGATCTCCACGAACTCTTTCTTGCGTTGACGCAACAGTTTCTTCTTCGGGTCTTTGCGCCCGACCTCGATGAACTGGAAGTCGTTATTGAGACGTTCGGCCATGTTCAGGAACCTCTTTACGACAGCCTCAAGCGACGAGCTTCAAGCTGCAAGACAATCACATTAAGTCGGCACACCGCGCACGAGCTTCAAGCTTGCCGCTTGAGGCTCGTAGTCTGCAGCTGCGTTACTGCGGATTCGCACGAGTACTGGAGAGCAGAGACTTCAAGCTCGCCGCCTTGGGCTTGACCAGCCAGAAGCGACGCAAGTAGTCGTCGAGGTTCTCAGCGAGGTTACGACCCCATTCGCTGTCGGTTTCCTCGACATACTCGTTCAGCACACGCTGCAGGTGGCTGCGATAGGCTTCCATCGCTTCGCCGCTGATCCGCTGGATTTCCACCAGTTCGTGGTTGACCCGGTCAACGAAAGTGTTGTCCTGGTCGAGCACGTAGGCGAATCCGCCGGTCATGCCTGAGCCGAAGTTGTAACCGGTCTTGCCCAGGACGCAGACAAAGCCACCGGTCATGTACTCGCAGCAGTGATCGCCAGTGCCTTCCACCACGGTGTGGGCACCGGAGTTACGCACGGCGAAACGCTCGCCCGCGGTGCCGGCGGCGAACAGCTTGCCGCCAGTGGCGCCATACAGGCAGGTGTTGCCGATAATCGCGCTGTCCTGAGTCTTGTAGACGCTGCCCTTGGGCGGAACGATCACCAGCTTGCCGCCGGTCATGCCCTTGCCCACGTAGTCGTTGGCATCGCCTTCCAGGTAGAGGTTCAGGCCCCCGGCGTTCCACACGCCGAAGCTCTGCCCCGCAGTGCCCTTGAAGCGGAACGTGATCGGTGCCTGGGCCATGCCCTGGTTGCCGTGCAGCTTGGCAATTTCACCGGAGATCCGCGCACCGATGGAACGGTCGCAGTTGCAGATATCCAGGGCGAAGTCGGCACCGCTCTTGTCGTTGATCGCCGAACGCGCCATCTCGACCATTTTCTCGGCCAGCAGGCCCTTGTCGAACGGAGGGTTGCGGTCCACCTGGCAGAACTGCGGTTTGTCCGCCGGGATATGGTCGCTGCCCAGCAGCGGGGTCAGATCCAGGTGGTGCTGCTTGGCGGTCTGGCCTTCGAGGATTTCCAACAGATCGGTACGACCGATCAGTTCCTCCAGGGAGCGCACGCCGAGCTTGGCCAGCCACTCACGGGTTTCCTCGGCGACGTAGGTGAAGAAGTTCACCACCATGTCGACGGTGCCGATGTAGTGATCCTTGCGCAGCTTCTCGTTCTGCGTCGCCACGCCAGTGGCGCAGTTGTTCAGGTGGCAGATGCGCAAGTACTTGCAGCCCAGGGCGATCATCGGCGCGGTGCCGAAGCCGAAGCTTTCAGCCCCGAGGATGGCCGCCTTGATCACGTCGAGGCCGGTTTTCAGGCCGCCGTCGGTCTGCACCCGGACCTTGCCGCGCAGGTCGTTGCCGCGCAGGGTCTGGTGGGTTTCCGCCAGGCCCAGTTCCCACGGCGCACCGGCGTACTTGATCGAGGTCAGCGGCGAAGCGCCGGTGCCACCGTCGTAGCCGGAAATGGTGATCAGGTCGGCATAGGCCTTGGCCACACCGGCAGCGATGGTGCCGACACCGGCTTCCGCCACCAGCTTCACCGAAACCAGGGCCTGAGGGTTGACCTGCTTGAGGTCGAAGATCAGCTGCGACAGGTCTTCGATGGAGTAGATGTCGTGGTGCGGCGGTGGCGAGATCAGGGTCACGCCGGGCACGGCGTAACGCAGCTTGGCGATCAGGCCGTTGACCTTGCCGCCGGGCAGTTGGCCGCCTTCGCCGGGCTTGGCGCCCTGGGCCACCTTGATCTGCAGCACTTCGGCGTTGACCAGGTATTCCGGGGTCACACCGAACCGGCCAGTGGCCACTTGCTTGATCTTGGAGCTCTTGATGGTGCCGTAGCGCGCCGGATCTTCGCCGCCTTCACCGGAGTTGGAACGCGCACCGAGGCGGTTCATGGCTTCGGCCAGGGCTTCGTGGGCCTCGGGGGACAAGGCGCCCAGGGAAATGCCCGCGGAGTCGAAGCGCTTGAGGATCGACTCCAGGGGCTCGACTTCGCTGATGTCCATCGGCGTGTCCAGGGTCTTCACCTGGAACAGGTCACGGATCATCGACACCGGGCGGTTATCCACCAGCGCGGTGTATTCCTTGAACTTGGCGTAGTCGCCCTGCTGCACGGCGGCTTGCAGGGTGTTGACCACGTCCGGGTTGTAGGCGTGGTATTCGCCGCCGTGGACGAACTTCAGCAGGCCGCCTTGCTGGATCGGCTTGCGCGGGCTCCAGGCTTCGGCCGCCAGGGCTTTCTGCTCGGCTTCGATGTCGACGAAACGTGCGCCCTTGATCCGGCTCGGCACGCCACGGAAGCTCAGGTTGCAAACTTCCTCGGACAGGCCGATGGCTTCGAACAGCTGCGCGCCACGGTAGGAGGCGATGGTGGAGATGCCCATCTTCGACAGGATCTTCAACAGGCCCTTGGTGATGCCCTTGCGGTAGTTCTTGAACACCTCGTAGAGGTCGCCCAGCACTTCGCCGGTACGGATCAGGTCCCCCAGCACTTCATAGGCCAGGAACGGATAGACCGCCGAAGCACCAAAACCGATCAGCACCGCAAAGTGGTGCGGATCGCGGGCGGTGGCGGTTTCCACCAGGATGTTGGAGTCGCAACGCAGGCCTTTTTCGGTCAGGCGATGGTGCACCGCGCCCGTGGCCAGGGAGGCGTGGATCGGCAGCTTGCCCGGCGCGATATGACGGTCGCTGAGGACGATCTGGGTGCGGCCGGCGCGCGCGGCTTCTTCAGCCTGGTCGGCGACATTGCGGATTGCCGCTTCCAGACCGACGCTCTCGTCGTAGTTGAGGTCGATGACCTGGCGCTCGAAGCCCGGGCGATCGAGGTTCATCAGCGAACGCCACTTGGCCGGGGAGATCACTGGCGAGCTGAGGATCACCCGCGAAGCATGCTCAGGCGACTCCTGGAAGATGTTGCGCTCGGCACCGAGGCAGATCTCCAGGGACATGACGATGGCTTCGCGCAGCGGGTCGATCGGCGGGTTGGTGACCTGGGCGAACTGCTGGCGGAAGTAGTCGTAAGGGGTACGCACGCGCTGGGACAGCACCGCCATCGGCGTGTCATCGCCCATGGAGCCCACCGCCTCGTAGCCCTGTTCGCCCAGCGGACGCAGCACCTGGTCACGCTCTTCGAAGGTGACCTGGTACATCTTCATGTACTGCTTGAGCTGGTCGACATCGTAGAAGGCCGAACCGTGGTCGTTGTCTTCCATGGTGGCCTGGATGCGCAGAGCGTTCTTGCGCAGCCATTGCTTGTATGGATGACGGGATTTCAAGCGGTTGTCGATGGCGTCAGTGTCGAGGATCTGCCCGGTTTCGGTGTCCACGGCAAAGATCTGCCCTGGCCCCACACGGCCCTTGGCGATCACGTCCTCGGGCTGGTAGTTCCACACGCCGATTTCCGAAGCCAGGGTGATGAAGCCGTTCTTGGTGGTGACCCAGCGCGCCGGGCGCAGGCCATTGCGGTCCAGCAGGCAGACGGCGTAGCGACCGTCGGTCATGACCACGCCGGCCGGGCCATCCCACGGCTCCATGTGCATGGAGTTGTATTCGTAGAACGCGCGCAGGTCGGCGTCCATGGTCTCGACGTTCTGCCACGCTGGCGGAATGATCATGCGCACGCCGCGGAACAGGTCGATGCCGCCGGTGACCATCAGTTCCAGCATGTTGTCCATGCTCGAGGAGTCGGAACCCACGCGGTTGACCAGCGGGCCGAGCTCTTCCAGGTCCGGGATCAGGTCGTTGGCGAACTTGGTACGCCGGGCCACGGCCCAGTTGCGGTTGCCGGTGATGGTGTTGATCTCGCCGTTGTGGGCGAGGAAGCGGAATGGCTGGGCCAGCGGCCATTTCGGCAGGGTGTTGGTGGAGAAGCGCTGGTGGAACACGCAGATCGCGGTTTGCAGGCGCGGATCACCCAGGTCCGGATAGAAGGCGGCGAGGTCCGCCGGCATCATCAGGCCTTTG
Source organism: Pseudomonas protegens (assembly GCF_003363755.1). Lineage (GTDB taxonomy): Bacteria > Pseudomonadota > Gammaproteobacteria > Pseudomonadales > Pseudomonadaceae > Aquipseudomonas > Aquipseudomonas danubii. Next base: position 4,042,214 of record NZ_CP031396.1, on the reverse strand, counting down.
TAAATGATGGTCTTGTGGGAAAAGCTGCAGATGTAGTGATCGGTGTCGGCGGCGTTGGCCACCGAGGAGCGACGACGGGAACTGAACAGCTTGATGGCAAAGTCCTGGTCGCTCAGACCCTGGCCGCCGATGAACACTTGTTCGATCTGTGGCAGGCGCTCCAGGGCCAGACGCCCGAGCACACTGGTATCGATCGGTACTTTGCGCCAGCCCACCAGCTGCAGGCCGGCGGCCAGGATCTCGCGGTTCATGTTTTCGCGAGCGGCTTCGGCTTTCACCGGGTCCTGGTTGAAGAACACCATGCCCACCGCATATTGCTTGGGCAGTTCGACGCCGAAATGCTCCGTGGCGACGGCGCGCAGGAACAGGTCGGGCTTTTGCATCAGCAGACCGCAACCGTCGCCGGTCTTGCCGTCCGCGTTGATCCCACCGCGGTGGGTCATGCAGGTCAGGGCCTCAATGGCCGTTTTCAACAGGGTATGACTGGGTTCGCCCTGCATATGGGCTATCAGGCCGAAACCACAGTTATCCTTAAACTCATCTGGTTGGTACAGACCTGCTTTCATAGACACTTTCTCACCAGGCTGCCTCTTATCGAGACAAATTTCTTTTCAATTCAACCACTTACCGTCCACGCCGAACGTACGCCAGCTTTGCGGGGGCAAAAGGGAGGTCATTATACACACCGACACAAAGCCCCACAAATTTGACGACGATCTGTCGCAAATTCATGTCGCATTTATGAACGTTTTAAAGCGATATGCTGTGCTAGTCAAAAAGTTTTGCTTTTGACTGCCGCGACTCAAAAACTACTGTGACGCAGACACCACAAGGCACGCGGCCGGTAAGGCAGCATGCCGATGCGGAAATTTGAGGTTGCCGGGAGAGGCGGCCTGGGTAAGGCCGCCGAATCTTCAGCGAGTTGTTGCCAGTTCTTGTTGAACGCTAGCGACAGTGCGAGGCCAAGGTTTACCAGCCTGAACCTTCGCTGGCAAGGATTTGATGGCGCTGACCGCTGCATCGCGGCTTGCGAAGTTGCCGTAGGTGATCACATACAGCGGCTTGCCGTTGAGGACTTTCTTGAAGTAGCGGTATTCACCGCCTTGTTCCTTAACAAAATTCTGCGCGGCGGCTTCCGAGCTGGTGCCGAGAATCTGCACCACGTAGTTGCCTGGCGCTTGTCCGGCGTACCAACTGCCACCGGCAGCCTTGGCTACAGTGACCGGCTTTTCCGCTGGCTTGGCGGCCGGAGCCGGCTTGGCAGCAACCGGTTTCTCTACCGGCTTGGGCGCAGGGGTCGGCTTGGCGGTGGCGACCTGGGTCGGGGCCGGAGTCGGAGTCGGTGCAGGGCTGGCCACTGCACCAGCAGGCGGCGCGGTGGTGGTCACGGTTGGCGGAACGGCACTGGAGCCTTCCACAGGAACCCCATCGTCGCCCTCGGTGATACCGCCTGCGGCTTCAGCCAGAGGACCGCGCATGACCGGTTGCGACTGGCCGACCAACGGCAGCGGCATCGGCTGAGACGAGCCGGCAAATTCCACCGATGGACTGCCATTGGCATTCGGTGTCGGTGTCTGCCCGAGGGGCAGTTGCGCTTGCTCGCTGGCCGGAGCCCCGGTGGTTGGCGCCTTGCTGCGACCCGGCATCAACCAGGCTGCAGCCACGGCCACAACCACTACAGCGGAAATGGCCAATACGTGTTTCTTCGGCATGTTGAACCCCATACTTGGACGCTTGACCGCGGAGCGGCTGGCGATCATGGCTTCGATCATTGCATCCCTGGCGACCTGGTTGATGTTGCCCGGCCAGCCATCGGAGCTTTCGTGAATATCACTGATCTGATCTGCGGAGAAAAGTTCGATGCCCTGACCCGCGCCCTCGAGGCGCTGAGCCAGATATTCACGGGTTTCCTCTTCGGTGTATGGCTGCAATTCGATGACGTGGAAGCGCTCTTCCTCGGTGCTCAACTGATCCAGGGACGCGATCAGCGACGACTCGCCGAACAGGAATACATGAGGGCGACCTTCCGGAGCGCCCGCCGCCAGGGCCAGCAGGGCCTCAAGTGCAGACTCGTCAAGCTGCTCGGCATCATCCACCAGCAGGTAGACTTCCTGACCGGTCAGGGCCAGTTGCACCACTTGGGCGAGGATTGCGCCGATCTCGGCCTGGGCCACGTTCAAGGCCTGGGCTACCTGGTGCAACACTCCGGCAGCATCGCTGGCGCCACGGGCGGAAACCACCACGCTTTGCACCGATTGCTTGTTGGTACTGGCGACCAGAGCCTGACGCAACAGCGTCTTGCCACTGCCCTGAGGGCCGGTGACTACCAGCAGCAGCTGACTGTAACGTGCCAGGTGATGCAACTGCCCCAGCACAGGCTTGCGTTGGGCAGGAAAGAATTTGAAGCCAGGGACCCGGGGAGCGAAAGGATCATGGCTCAACTGGTAATGGCCGAGGAAAGCCTCGTCGGCGTGCAAACTAGTCATCGGGATCTTATTAACCTTTAAGCTGAGCCAGGGCGCGGTAATCCGCTCCCAGCGTGGCCTGTAAAATCTCTTTCGGATAATCGTCGGTCACTACGGCTTCGCCCATGCGGCGCAACAGCACCAGACGCAAACGACCGTCGATCACTTTCTTGTCAATTGCCATATGTTCGAGGAAGTCCGCTTCGGTCATCTCTTCAGGCGGGATGACCGGCAAGCCCGCGCGCTGGAACAGACGAATACCGCGGTCACGCTCCTGGCTGGTGATCCAGCCCAGGCGCGCGGACATTTCCAAGGCCATTACGGTGCCAGCAGCTACCGCCTCACCATGCAGCCAGACACCGTAGCCCATATGAGTCTCGATCGCATGGCCGAAGGTATGGCCCAGGTTGAGGGTGGCACGCACCCCCGATTCACGCTCGTCGGCACCGACCACCGCAGCCTTGGCCGCGCAGGAGCGTTCGATGGCATAGGTCAGCGCCTGCTGGTCCAGGGACCGCAGGCGATCGACATTCTCTTCCAGCCAGGTCAGGAACGGCTCGTCGCAGATCAGGCCGTACTTGATCACTTCCGCCAGGCCCGCCGACAGTTCACGGTTCGGCAGGGTATTGAGGCTGGTGGTATCGATCAGCACCACGTTCGGCTGATAGAAAGCGCCAACCATGTTCTTGCCCAGGGGGTGGTTGATGCCCGTCTTGCCACCCACCGAGGAGTCCACCTGGGACAACAGGGTGGTAGGAATCTGGATAAAGTCCACGCCGCGCTGATAGCAGGCGGCGGCAAAGCCGGCCATGTCGCCGATCACTCCGCCGCCGAGGGCAATGATGGTGGTCCGACGGTCGTGGCGCGCAGTGAGCAGGCCGTCGAAGATCAGTTGCAGGGTTTCCCAGTTCTTGTAGGCCTCGCCATCGGGCAGGACCACCGAAATCACCGAAAACTGCGCCAGACTGCGGGTCAAACGCTCAAGGTACAGCGGCGCAACGGTCGCATTGGAAATGATCGCCACTTGCCGCCCGGCGATATGGGGCACCAGCAGCTCGGGCCGGTCCAACAGTCCTTCACCAATGTGAATCGGGTAGCTGCGCTCGCCTAGATCGACCTTAAGTGTCTGCATGTGTCCCCACAGTGAAGATGGAAGCAGGCGTTGTGCCTTGTATTGACGATGGGCCTCGTCTGGTCTTCTGACGCTGCCCGATAGCTCTGCGCCACACCTTGGCGGTCGTGGCGCGACGCCGAGAATAGCGCATTTCGCTCGACGCATTAACGGGGTGGCAGCTGCTGCAGGCGCTCGAGTATGTCCAGCACCACCATTCGTGGCGGCCGCTCATCGGTTTCCACCACCAGGTCGGCGATTTCCCGATAAAGCGGATCACGGATTTCCAACAGGTCGCGCAGGGTCTTGGCCGGATCGGCGGTGCGCAGCAAGGGACGATTGCGGTCCCGGGCGGTGCGCCCTACCTGCTGTTCCACCGAAGCGTGCAGATAGACCACTCGTCCACCGGCATGCAGCGCCCGACGATTGGCTTCGCGCATCACCGCACCACCGCCGGTAGCCAGGACCACGCCGTCGGTGCCACAGAGCTCGGCGATCATCGCCTGCTCACGATCGCGAAAGCCCGGCTCGCCTTCTTTATCGAAGATCCACGGAATATTCGCGCCTGTACGCAGTTCAATTTCCTTATCGGAATCTTTGAATGGCAGGCGCAGCTCTTTGGCCAGTAAGCGGCCTATGGTGCTTTTTCCAGCCCCCATCGGCCCAACAAGAATCAAATTTCGCACAGAATCAACGACTCACAGCAATCGCCTGGTTGTTCATGATACGCGGAGTGAGAAATACCAGCAGCTCGGATTTTTTCTCCGACACCACGTCACGCCGGAAAAGGCGGCCAAGATACGGCACATCGCCAAGAAATGGCACTTTATCTACAACCTTGCTTTGGGTATTGGAGAAAACCCCACCGATGACGATGGTCTCACCATCAGTGACCAGGACCTTGGCATTGACCTCGTTCTTCTTGATCGGCGGCACATCCTGAACCTTGTTCAGGTAATCCGGCTCATCCTTGGTGACCTTGACGTCCATGATGATGCGGTTGTCCGGGGTGATCTGCGGCGTCACCTCAAGAGACAGCGAGGCCTCCTTGAACGACACTGAAGTGGCGCCACTGGAACTGGCTTCCTGGTAGGGAATTTCGGTGCCCTTGAGAATCCTCGCGGTTTCCTTGTCGGAGGTGACCACCTTGGGCTGGGACACGATTTCACCGTTGCCGGTCTTCTCCATGGCGGTCAGCTCCAGGTCCAGCAGCACGCTGTCAGTGATGTAGGCAACGCCGATGCCCGAGGTGTTGGCCGTGACACCCAGATCGACGAAGGGCGAATTGCTGCCACTGCTGCCCGGGGTGCCGATGGTCGAAGAGCCTTTGGCGCCGCTCTGCACCCCGGAAGCATTCCAATTGCCCCTGTTTTGCACCGAGCCGCCCCAGCGCACGCCCAGGCTCTTGTCGTAGTCGATGTTGGCCTCGACGATTCGCGCCTCGATCATCACCTGACGCACCGGGACGTCCAGCTGAATGACCATGCGCCGCAGCTCATCGAGGCGCTCCTGGGTCTGGTAGGCAATGATGTTGTTGGTGCGCTCATCCACGGTGATGGAGCCACGTTCGCCAACCTTCTCCTCGGTACCGGTCACGGACTGGAACAGCCTGGCGATATCCGCAGCCCTGGCGTAATTGACCTGCAGCAGATCCCGGCGCAAGGGCGCCAGGTTTTCCAACTGCGTCTGCAACTCCAGCTCCTGGCGCTCGCGGGCCGCGATCTCATCCGCCGGAGCCACCAGCAAAACGTTCCCGACCTTGCGCTTATCCAGCCCCTTGGTCTTGAGTACCAGATCCAGAGCCTGGTCCCAGGGCACGCTCTGCAAGCGCAAGGTGATATTGCCTTGCACGGTGTCACTGGCCACCAGATTGAGCCCGGTGAAATCGGCGATCAGTTGCAGCACCGCGCGCACCTCGATGTCCTGGAAATTCAGCGAAAGCCTTTCACCGGGCAGACGCGTTGCGCCCTCACCTGAAACCCCAATGTTTTCCGGCTCAAGCGGGGGGCTGCTGGCAAATCGATTGTGCTCTTCAGAGGCGAAGGCCCTGAGCGCGGTGGCGCCAACCAGCGATGCCAGCAGCACTATCCATAGCACCACACCGAAGGCTGAAACAGTCCTGTTCATTTTGCAGATTCCACTTAAAAGTGTTTTTTCAGAGACAGTGTTCGCGGCCGCTCCTGCCAGGCTCCCGCTCCATCGGCGACAATTTCCACCACGTCCACCCGGGACTCGCTGATGGCCACGATCCGGCCCTCGTTTCGCCCCAGGTAATCACCGACCTGCAAGGGAAAGACACCGCCTGCGCTGCGCAACAGCGCAAAGCGGCCGGAGGCACGGGACAGAGTCCCGACCATTTGCAACTGCTCGATATCGAAGCCCTCAAGATGTTGCCGGACCCGCCGCGAATTGGGCCGGACAGCACTCGCGCCCTGTCGAGCAGTGATCTGCTCGACTCTTTGGGGTGGCTGAAATGGGCTGCGCAGCGCGCTGGCGCCATAAGTGACCGAGGGGTAGGAGCGCATGACCGGAGGCGGATCAATCGCCCCCGGTGATTGCAGGTGCACCTCACTCATGTAGGCATCCAGGTCGGCAAAGTCAGCGCCACCTTCACATCCCAGCAGTGCCACACAGAAACAACCGAATACCCAGCAACGCGAACCGATCATGAGTGAGGCTCCCGACTGTCATACCTGTAGGTCCGCGCCTCGATGCTCATGCGCAGTTGTGTGGAATTGCCCCTGTCCACGGGCTTGATCTGAAAATCATGCAAGGTGACGACTCTCGGCAGACCGGCGACGCCACTGACGAAAGTCGCCAGGTCGTGATAGGCACCAGTGACCGCGATCTGAATTGGCAGCTCGACATAAAACTCCCGGACCACCTCCGGTTGCAGCTTGATCTCCTCGAACACCAGGCTGCTGTCCTGCCCCATGCGACTGATGTCTTCCAGCAGTCCTGGGACCTCGGTCTCGCTGGGCAACTGGCGCACCACCAGAGAGAAGCTGTCCTGCAGGGCCCCAAGCTGCTCACGGTAGCGCTCAAGATTGGCGACCTTTCCAGCTTTGTCAGCGAACTGCAGCTTGAATCGATGCTCCTCCCGGCGCAGTTGCCCCAGCGTCTCCAGATGCGGACTCAGGTAAAAGCTATAGCCCGCCACCTGGGGCAGTAGCAGAAGCAAGACCGCCAGCAGCGCCTTGATCGGCCCGGGCCAGCAACCGAGGTTGCTCAATTCCAGCTCCCGTAGATCGGTACTACGCAACTGCGCCAACCAATGCCCCAGGCTCATCGCGGGACCTCCTGCGGCAGCAAGGGCATCCACCCAACGTTGAGCCGAAACAGATTGCCCAACCCCTGATCCGCCGCCACAACATGCTTCACCTCGGTCAGACAGGGTGCGGCAAACCCCTCGGCGGACTGCAGATTGCGCATCAACTCGGACACCCGCTGATTGGACTCCGCGGCCCCACTAATGCTCAGGCTCTGCCCCTGCAGACCCACCTCGGTAAAGTACAAGCCAGCGGGCAGGCTGCGGGCCAATTGCTGGAAAATCCGCACACTGGCCGAGCGGCTGCCTTGCAGATCCTCAATGACCCCCATGCGCTCCACCAGTTGCTGACGCTGGACCTTGAGTTGGTGAATGGTGGCAATTTGGTTATCCAGGCCAACCGTCGCCTGCCTCAGATATTGGTTGCGAGCCTGTTGCCGACCGATCAGCCGGTCGATGCAGGCATCGGCCAGGAGCACAAGCCCTACGCCCAGCACCAGCATTGCCGCCAATGCCTGGAGGAAACGTCGGCGGCGCAACGCTCGTGCGGCCTCGCGCCAGGGAAGAAGGTTGATGCCGGCCATCAATCAAACCCTCGCAGGGCCAGACCGCAGGCACGCAGCAGGTACGGCGCCTGTTCAGCAAGCGCTCGGGCATCCACATGGGGAGCAATGGACATGCTGACGAACGGATCGGCGATGACTGTGACGATTCCCACTTGTTCTGCTAGCCGACCATCAAGACCGGTCAAGCGGCTGCCGTCACCGGCCAGCAGCAACCGCTCAACAGGCTGTTGTTGCGGCGACTCGGCAAACAGTTGCAAGGAACGATGCGCCTGCAGCAACAACGCTTGCTCGAACGGCCGCAGCGTGTCATCGGCACAACCTTGGGGCAAACAGCCCTGGCGCTCGGCCAGCAACGCCTGATCCAGGGTCAGCGCGTAGCGGCGCTCCAACGCCTGGGTCAGCTGTCGACTGCCAAACAACTGCTCCCGGCTGTAGATGATTCGCTGGCCGTGCATCACGCAGAACGTGGTCATATCCGCACCTATGTCCAACAGCGCCACGGCCAAGGGCGATGCAGACGGCAACGACTCCGTCAGCATTGCCAGACAACGCTGCAGGGCAAGGGGCGCGCTATCCACCACCCTTGGCATCAGGCCTGCCAGGTTCATTGGCGCTTCCAGGGCTTCGACATCCTCGTTGCGACAGGCCACCAGCAGCACCTGAACCCGCTGGGGATCACCGGGCACGGCGCCCTGGACCTCGAAATCAATGGCCACGTCCTCAAGGGGATAAGGAATGTACTGGGCCGCCTCCAGCTGGAGCTGATGTTCCAGCTCATCGTCGCCGAGCCCGGCCGGCATCTCGATCAGCTTGCTGATCACTGCCTCGCCCGACACCGCCACAGCTACATCCCGGCGACGGCTGCCGCTCTTGAGCCAGGCCCGGGACAACACCCTGGCCAGCGCCTCGGGATCGGTCCCGAACGGGTCCGAAGCCAGGTCTTCCCTGGCATAAGCCTCGACTCGATAGCTGCGCCGCTGGTGACTCAGAGCCAGAAGCGTGACCGATGTCGCACTGATGTCGATCCCCAGCAGGGAACCCGACTTTTTGCTGAAGAGTCCAAGCACGATCATTTCCCTATGACTATCCGTAACTTACGAACTTCCTGAGCTCAATTGCACTCGTTCGCCACGTCTTGACAGACAGGCAAATGACGCTCTCGGCGGAAAATGCTTATAATGCGCAGCGTTTTTTTTCCGCTTTCCTGCTGCGTAGGTCGGTCCCTGAATACCTTGAATGCCCTGACGCCTAATTCATTCCTTTCTCTGGAAATCCAAAAGCCTTGATTCGTCTGCTGAAGTTTTTCGGGTGGTCCATCGTCGCTGTGTTCTGCGGGCTGCTTCTCGCCCTCTCCGGTGCGTTTCTCTATCTTAGTCCCGGCCTTCCCTCGGTTGAGGCCTTGAGAAGTATCCAGTTGCAGATTCCTCTGCGGGTGTACAGCAGCGACGGCAAGTTGATCGCAGAATTTGGCGAAATGCGCCGTACCCCTATACGTTTCGCCGAAATTCCCCCCAACTTCATCAATGCGTTACTAAGTGCTGAAGACGACAACTTCGCTAACCATTACGGAGTTGACCCCAGCAGCCTGATGCGCGCTGCGACCCAATTGGTCAAAAGCGGACACATCCAGTCCGGCGGCAGCACCATCACCATGCAGGTGGCGAAAAACTTCTTCCTCAGCAGCGAGCGCAGCTTCTCGCGCAAGACCACCGAAATCCTCCTGGCCCTGCAGATCGAGCGGCAGTTGACCAAGGACGAGATCCTCGAGCTGTACGTCAACAAGATCTATCTGGGCAACCGCGCCTATGGCATCGAGGCTGCGGCCCAGGTGTATTACGGCAAGTCCATTCGCGACGTGAGCCTGGCGCAGATGGCGATGATCGCCGGCCTGCCCAAGGCCCCATCGCGCTTCAACCCCCTGGCCAACCCGGCGCGCAGCAAGGAGCGTCGTGACTGGATCCTGGGGCGCATGTACAAGCTCGGCAAGATCACCGAAGCGGCCTACACCGAAGCCATCAACGAGCCGCTCAACGCCAGCTATCACGTGCCGACACCGGAAGTGAGCGCGCCGTACATCGCCGAGATGGCCCGTGCCGAGATGGTTGGCCGCTATGGCAGCGACGCTTATACCGAAGGTTTCCGAGTCACCACCACGGTGCCCAGCGATCTGCAGGAAATGGCCAACACCGCGGTCCATGAAGGCTTGATGACCTACGACCAGCGCCACGGCTATCGCGGGCCTGAGTCCCGCCTGCCAGGCAAGACTCAGGCGGCCTGGGCCACCGAACTGACCAAGCAGCGGACCATCAGCGGCCTGGAACCGGCGATCGTCACCCAGGTCGAGAAGAACGGCGTACAAGTGCTGACTCGCAACGGCGAGGAGCACGTGGCCTGGGACACCATGAAATGGGCCCGGCCGTTCCTCAACACCAACAGCATGGGCGCCGTCCCTCGCCAGCCGGCGGACGTGGCTCAGGTCGGCGACCTGATTCGCGTACAGCGTCAGGCGGACAATTCGCTGAAGTTCAGCCAGATCCCGGTCGCCCAAGGCGCCTTGGTGACCCTGGACCCGAAAAACGGCGCGATCCGTGCGCTGGTGGGGGGCTTTGCCTTCGAGCAGAGCAACTACAACCGTGCGATGCAGGCCAAGCGCCAACCCGGCTCGAGCTTCAAGCCGTTCGTCTATAGCGCAGCCCTGGACAATGGCTACACCGCGGCCAGCCTGGTCAATGACGCCCCGATCGTGTTTGTCGATGAGTACCTGGACAAGGTCTGGCGTCCGAAGAACGACACCAACACCTTCCTCGGCCCGATCCGCATGCGTGAAGCGTTGTACAAGTCGCGCAACCTGGTATCGATCCGCCTGCTACAGAGCATGGGTGTGGACCACACCATCGACTACATCAGCAAGTTCGGCTTCAACAAGCAGGACCTGCCGCGCAACCTGTCCCTGGCACTGGGCACCGCGACTCTGACGCCCATGGAGATCGCCACTGGCTGGAGCACCTTTGCCAACGGCGGCTACAAGATCACCCCATACATCATCGACAAGATCGAAAGCCGCAACGGCGAGATGCTGTTCAGCGCCAACCCGCCCAGCGTCCCCACCGGGGATACCACCAGCAGCGGCATTGCGGCGCCGGAACACAGCTTCACGGTCAATACCGTGGCGGGCGAAAATCCGATCCAGGCCCCCGTGCAGACCCCCGCGGTCGCCGAGCGGATCATCGACGGGCGCACCACCTACATCCTCAACAGCATGCTCCAGGACGTGATCAAGCTGGGCACCGGACGTCGGGCCCTGTCCCTGGGCCGTACGGACCTGGCCGGCAAGACCGGTACTACCAACGAATCCAAGGACGCTTGGTTCTCCGGCTACAACGCTGACTACGTGACCACCGTGTGGACCGGCTTTGACCAGCCGGAAAGCCTGGGACGCCGTGAGTACGGCGGTACTGTGGCTCTGCCGATCTGGATTAACTTCATGGGCGCCGCCCTCAAGGACAAGCCGGCGCACACCCAGGCGGAGCCGGAAGGCATCCTCAGCCTGCGGGTCGACCCGGTCAGCGGCCGCGCGGCTACCCCAGGCACACCGAATGCCTATTTCGAGCTGTTCAAGAGCGAAGACACTCCGCCCTCAGTCAACGAGCTGGGCAATGGGGTCGCTCCGGGCAGCCCGTTGCCGGCGGACGAGGCGGCACCGATCGATCTGTTCTAAGCCTGCAGGAGCCGGCTGGCCAGCGAAGGTCGATGGGTGTCTTACGGCCTCTTCGCGGGCAAGCCCGCTCCTACGGCAAGGCCATGACAGGGTACAAAGCGCCCACAAAAAAGCCCCGGCTCGCGAGAGCCGGGGCTTTTTGCATGACGCTACAACAGCTTAGCCGTTGAACACATCATCCACGCTTTTGAGCGGGTAGTTCTTCGGATACGGCAGGGTCGCAACGCCGGTCTCGATGGCAGCCTTGGCCACGGCATCGGAGATCACGGTGATCAGGCGGGCATCCATTGGCTTCGGAATGATGTACTCACGACCGAATTCCAGCTTGATGCCGCCGTAGGCGTCGCACACTTCCTGAGGCACTGGCAGCTTGGCCAGTTCACGCAGGGCGTTGGCTGCAGCGATCTTCATTTCTTCGTTGATACGCTTGGCGCGAACGTCCAGGGCACCACGGAAGATGAACGGGAAGCCCAGAACGTTGTTCACCTGGTTCGGGTAGTCCGAACGGCCAGTGGCCATGATCACGTCATCACGGGTGGCGTGAGCCAGCTCTGGAGCGATTTCCGGATCAGGGTTCGAGCAGGCGAACACGATCGGGTTCGGCGCCATGGACTTCAGGCCTTCAGCGCTCAGCAGGTTCGGACCGGACAGACCCACGAACACGTCGGCACCTTGCAGGGCATCGGCCAGGGTGCGCTTGTCGGTCGCGTGGGCAAACACGGCCTTGTACTGATTCAGGTCGTCACGGCCGGAGTGGATCACACCGGTACGGTCAACCATGAAGATGTTCTCGATCTGCGCACCCATGCTCACCAGCAGTTTCATGCAGGAGATGGCGGCAGCACCGGCACCCAGGCAGACGATCTTGGCGTCGGACAGGGTTTTGCCAGCGATTTCCAGGGCGTTGATCATGCCGGCTGCGGTCACGATCGCGGTGCCGTGCTGGTCATCGTGGAAGACCGGAATGTCGCACTGCTCGATCAGAGCGCGCTCGATCTCAAAGCACTCTGGAGCCTTGATGTCTTCTAGGTTGATGCCACCGAAGGTGATGGAGATGCGCTTGACGGTGTCGATGAAGGCTTGCGGGCTTTCGGAGTCGACTTCGATGTCGAATACATCGATGCCGGCGAAACGCTTGAACAGTACGCCCTTGCCTTCCATCACAGGCTTGGAGGCCAGTGGGCCGAGGTTACCCAGGCCGAGAATCGCGGTGCCATCGGAAATGACGGCAACCAGGTTGCCTTTGCCGGTGTACTTGTAGGCCAGTTCCGGATCGCGAGCGATTTCGCGTACCGGTTCGGCTACGCCGGGGCTGTAGGCCAGCGCCAGATCACGAGCGGTAGCAGTGGCCTTGGTGAGCTCGACACTCAGCTTTCCTGGACGAGGATTGGCATGATATTCGAGAGCGGCAGTTTTCAAATCAGACATGTGGGCATTCCGCTTTTTACTGTTGGACAGACGGACCGCCGAGGATACGCGTGTCGCATAGTCCCTACAAGACTGCCCAGTCACCCCTGTCAAGGCCTGTAGCGTACGACTTTGGGCCAAGAGCCACGGTGCACAAGGCTTTCAACTGTTCACAATCCAATTAAAAAATGTCTACAATTTTTCTTTATCAGAGACGTCTGACCATGGAAGTGTCGGTCACTGACAACATCCAGCGCACCCCGCCCGATGTGGAACCCTCTCGACGCGAGCGCTCCACCACCCAGCCGCGAGCCTCGATTCGCTGCCCCGAAAGCCCCTTGAGCCAGCGACGATCAAAACGCTCCAGGACATTGGGTGCAATGCGCAATACAACCGCGCCCCGCAATGTGATCCAAACACCCCCGCGATTGCGCTGCACCTTGCTCACACGCCCCTCAAGCACAACAAAACCCGAACCGCGAATCTGCTCCACTTTCAGTACAGGTGAACGCCGCCAGAGCCCCAGCCCGGCTCGGCGCGCATGTTTTTCAGCGGCTTGCTGACAAGCCACCAGGGCGACGTTCGGCGCCAGTGCAATCTGGTAGGCCAGCCCTTCAGCGATCAAGCGCGCCTCAAAGTTGATGCCATTGGCACCATAGACATGAGCCAGGGTCCGGCCATAGCGATCACGCCGCTCACGCCCGGGCAACAAACCGACTCGACCACCACTCTGCGCCACCAATTGCTGCAAGCGTTGCCGCGCCGCCACCGCGAAAGGCTCGGCCGACCGCCCCTTACCGGCCAGCTCCGGCGCATTGAGGCCGATCATGCGTACGCTGCGGCCATCCTTGAGGCGCAGCGTGTCGCCATCCACCACCCGCTGCACGGTTGCAGGAATCAGTCCCTTTGGTACCGGGCAAAACGCCTGAGCGGTGGTCAGCCAAATCGCAGACACAAAAAAGGCGCCCACTAGGGACGCCTTTTTCATCAGCGAGGAAAGTCGGTAACGGCTTTCCAGAACGATCAGCCTCAGGCCTTTTTCGTTGCGCCGAAAGCACCGAAGCGCGACTTGAACTTGTCGACACGACCGCCAACGTCCAGAGTCTTTTGCTTACCGGTGTAGAACGGGTGGCACTCGTTGCACACGTCCAGGCTCAGAGGCTTGGCCAGGGTGGAGCGAGTTTCGATGACGTTACCGCAGCTGCAAGTGGCGGTAATGGCTTCGTATACTGGATGGATATCGGCTTTCATGGTGTATTCCTCAGGCTAGCGTGCCGCCACCCAACACTATTGTTGAATACCGCACGAATTAGGGCGCGAATTCTACCAGACCCCGTCAATCGCGCAAGAGATCCTGACTGCACTCCATCAGAAAAACCCCGAGCAGCCTTGACAGCACCCGGTTTGCCGTTCCGTGAGCGACGACAGCCGTCCCGGTACAGCTCAAAGGTCGCAGGAACCGGAGCCGTACACGCTTGTGCAGGACACTCCAGATCGCCTCTGTTAGGCTCCGGGGCTTATTTACTGTCCGCTCAACGAGATTTTCCCGCGTGCCCGACGCCATCCTGCGCCTCGCCCTGCCTTCGCCCCTGCGCCGCTTGTTCGACTACCGTGCACCCGCCGGCGTGCTGCGCGCCCAGCTGCATCCGGGCATGCGCCTGCGGGTGCCATTCGGCCGTCGGGAAATGATCGGCATTCTGGTGGAAGTGGCGGATCACAGCGAAGTCCCGGCCGAGAAACTCAAGCCGGCGCTGGCCTTGCTGGACCCCACCCCGCCACTGCCACCCGCCCTGTTCAAGCTGTGCCTGTGGACCGCCCAGTATTATCAGCACAGCCTGGGCGACACCCTGAGCTGGGCCTTGCCGGTGCTGCTGCGCCAGGGAGAGCTGGCCGAGGCCCGCCAGGAGCGTTTCTGGTCGATTGCCCCTGGCGCCCGCCTTGATGACCCACGCATCGCCCGTGCACCGCGCCAGCGTGAAGCCCTGGCAACCCTGGCCCAGCATCCCCATGGCGTGCCCCATGCATTGCTGAGCAAGCTGATGCTGAGCAAGGACAGCCTGGATCTGCTTCTGGCCAAGGACCTGGTGCAGGTGGAAGTACGCAAGCACGCTCCAGGCGTGCGCCACGAACACTGGCTGGCCCAGCCCGAGTTGCCGCTCAACAGCGAGCAGCGCGCCGCCTACGAGGCCATCCGCGCCGGGTTCGACAGTTATCACGCCTTTCTCCTGGCTGGCGTCACCGGCAGCGGCAAGACCGAGGTCTACCTGCAGTTGATCCGCGAGACCCTAGAAGCCGGCAAGCAGGCGCTGGTGCTGATCCCGGAGATCAACCTGGGGCCGCAAACCCTGGCGCGCTTCGAGCAACGTTTCAACGCCCGCATCGCCCTGCTGCACTCGGCGGTCAATGATCGGGAACGCCTGGATGCCTGGCTCGCCGCCCGGGATGGCGAAGCCGATATCATCATCGGCACCCGCTCGGCCCTGTTCACCCCGATGAAAAATCCCGGGCTGATCATCATCGACGAGGAGCACGATGGCTCCTATAAACAGCAGGAAGGCCTGCGCTACCACGCCCGGGACCTGGCACTGGTGCGGGCACGCCAGGAAAACATCCCGATTGTCCTGGGCTCGGCCACCCCATCCCTGGAAAGCCTGCACAACGCCTACACCGGTCGCTATGGCCTGCTGCGCCTGAACGAGCGGGCCGGTGGCGCCAAACAGCCACGCTTCCTGCGCCTGGATGTGAAGAGTCGCCCCTTGGACAGCGGTATTTCAGGCCCCATGCAACAAGCCATCGGTCAGACCCTGGCCGCCGGGCAGCAAGTGCTGGTGTTTCTCAACCGCCGGGGCTTCGCTCCGACCCTGCTCTGCCATGACTGCGGCTGGATGTCTGAATGTCAGCGCTGCGATGCCCGGATGACCGTGCACCAGCGCTCCGGCGAGTTGCGCTGCCACCATTGTGGCCACGTCGAGCGCGTGCCCCGGCACTGCCCGCAATGCGGCAAGGTCGACCTGCGCCCCGTGGGTGCCGGAACCGAGCGGGCGGAAGAACGCCTGGGAATACTCTTCCCCGACTACCCGGTACTACGGGTGGACCGCGACAGCACCTCACGCAAGGACGCGATGAACCAACTGTTCGCCACCATCCAGAAAGGTCATCCGTGCATCCTGGTGGGCACCCAGATGCTGGCCAAGGGGCACCACTTCCCCCGGGTCACCCTGGTATCGATCCTCGATGCCGACGGCGGCCTGTTCTCCGGCGACTTCCGTGCCAGCGAGCGCATGGCGCAACTGATCGTCCAGGTGGCCGGGCGCGCGGGACGCGCCGAAGAACCGGGCAAGGTGATCATCCAGACTCACCTCGCCGACCACCCGCTACTGGTGCAACTGACCGAACAGGGCTACTTCGCCTTTGCCGAGCAGGCCCTGAGCGAGCGCCGCGCCGCCGGCCTGCCACCCTTCGCCCATCTGGCGCTGCTGCGGGCCGAAGCCCACAAGCCAGGCCAGGCCGAAGGTTTTCTGGACGAAGCCTGCGGCGAAGCCGAGCGCTTGCTGACGGAACAGAACCTGGGCGGCATCGAACTGTTGGGCCCGGTGCCAGCGCCGATGGAGCGGCGCGCCGGACGTTACCGTGCGCAATTGCTGCTGCAGGCCAACGCCCGGGCACCGCTGCACCGGCTACTCAGCAACTGGCTGCTGCTGCTGGAGCAGATGCCCAGCGGGCGCCAGGTGCGCTGGTCGCTGGATGTGGACCCGGTGGATTTGTATTGATCAACATCGCGCCTTTGCGAGCAGGCCGGCTCCCACGATAGATAGCCACCCACCCACAAGAGCAGGCTCGCCCGCGGACGGGACCCAGTAGCCACCACCGATCCCTCAGCAGCCCTCTATAGTTGGCAAGCCCGCTTCAGCAACGGATAATGCCCAGTTTTTCCACCCGCGCACCGAAGCGCCGCCGCGCCAGCGGTCGAACGAGAAGACCATGAAAGACACCATTCGCCAGCTCATCCAGCAAGCCATCACCCAACTCGTCACCGAAGGTGTGTTGCCAGAAGGCCTGACGCCGGCGATCCAGGTCGAAAACACTCGCGACAAGACCCACGGTGACTTCGCCAGCAATATCGCCATGATGCTGGCCAAGCCCGCCGGCATGAAGCCTCGCGACCTGGCGGAAAAAATCATTGCCGCATTGCCGGCCCATGAAGACCTGAGCAAGGCAGAAATCGCCGGCCCGGGCTTCATCAACTTCTTCCAGAACACCCAGGCCCTGGCCGCGCGCCTGGACGCCGCCCTTGGCGACGAACGCCTGGGCGTGCGCAAGGCCAGCCCGGCACAACGCACCGTGGTCGACATGTCGGCGCCAAATCTGGCCAAAGAGATGCACGTCGGCCATCTGCGCTCCACCATCATCGGCGATGGCGTGGCGCGGGTCCTGGAGTTCCTCGGCGACACCGTGATCCGCCAGAACCACGTCGGCGACTGGGGCACCCAGTTCGGCATGCTGATGGCGTACCTGGAAGAAAACCCGATTACCAGCGACGAGCTGTCGGACCTGGAGAACTTCTACCGCGCCGCCAAGCAACGCTTCGACGAATCCGAAGCCTTTGCCGATCGCGCCCGCAGCCTGGTGGTCAAGCTGCAAGCCGGCGATCCGGACTGCCTGGAGCTGTGGACCAAGTTCAAGGACATCTCCCTGTCCCACTGCCAGAAGATCTACGAGCTGCTGAACGTCAAGCTGACCATGGCCGACGTCATGGGCGAAAGCGCCTATAACGACGACCTGATCAATGTGGTCAACGACCTCAAGGCCAAGGGCATGCTGGTGGAGAGCAACGGCGCCCAGTGCGTGTTCCTCGACGAGTTCAAGAACGCCGAAGGCGAGCCGCTGCCAGTGATCATCGTCAAGGCCGACGGCGGCTACCTCTACGCCACCACCGACCTGGCCGCCGTGCGCTACCGCAGTGGCAAGCTCAAGGCCGATCGCGCCCTGTACTTCGTCGACCAGCGCCAGGCCCTGCACTTCCAGCAAGTGTTCGCCGTCGCCCGCAAGGCCGGCTTCGTGACCCATCCGATGGAGATGGAACACATGGGCTTTGGCACCATGAACGGCGCTG
Source organism: Pseudomonas protegens (assembly GCF_003363755.1). Taxonomy (GTDB): domain Bacteria; phylum Pseudomonadota; class Gammaproteobacteria; order Pseudomonadales; family Pseudomonadaceae; genus Aquipseudomonas; species Aquipseudomonas danubii. The sequence goes on along the minus strand of NZ_CP031396.1, from coordinate 4,024,566 downwards.
ACGGTCGTCCGTTCAAGACCCGCGACGGCGGCACCGTAAAACTCATCGACCTGCTGACCGAAGCCGAAGAGCGCGCCTATGCCCTGGTCAAAGAGAAGAACCCGCAACTGCCGGAAGCCGACCTGCGCAGCATCGCCAAGGTAGTGGGCATCGACTCGGTGAAATACGCCGACCTGTCCAAGCACCGCACCAGCGACTACAGCTTCAACTTCGACCTGATGCTCAACTTCGAAGGCAACACCGCCCCTTACCTGTTGTACGCCTACACCCGCGCCGCCGGTGTGTTCCGCAAGCTGGGCAAGGACTTCAGCGAAGTCGGTGGCCAGATCGAACTGCACGCGGCCCAGGAACTGGAGCTGGCGGCCAAGCTGGCGCAGTTCGGCGAGATCCTCAACAACGTCGCCGACAAGGGCACGCCGCACATCCTCTGCACCTACCTGTACGACGTGGCCGGGCTGTTCTCCAGCTTCTACGAGAACTGCCCGATCCTGGCGGCCGAGACGCCGACGCAGATGCATAGCCGCCTGCGCCTCACCGAACTGACCCGTCGCACCCTCAAGCAAGGTCTGGAACTGCTGGGCCTCAAAGTCCTGGAGCAAATGTAAGTTGGCTGCCAAGAAAAAACCTGCACCCAAGCGTGGCGCCAGCCGTTACCAGGCCCCGGCCAAGAAGCCGATTCCGGGCTGGTTGTGGCTGGCCATCGGCCTGACCATTGGCGCCTTCATCGTATTCCTGATGAAGCTCGAACCAGGCAAGGGCGGCGACAGCGTCAAGCGCGAGAAGATCGAACAGCAGAAAGCCAGCAAGATCGCCGAGGCCAACAAGACCCCGCCGAGCCCGCAGCAACCGGTGAAGCCCAAGTACGACTTCTATACCCTGTTGCCGGAATCGGAAGTGATAGTGCCGCCCGAGGCCGTGCCGGAGAAAACCCTGCCGACGCCGCAAGTGCCACCGGTGCCCACCACCCCGGTGACCCCGGCGGAGGCGGCGAAGATCGACACCGCCCGGGCCCAGGCGGCCCTGGCCGGCATCACCCCACCGCCCGCGCCACCGGTGGCCAAGGCGGCGCCGGTGACCAAGTTCTTCCTCCAGGCCGGCTCGTTCCGCAAGCAGGCCGATGCCGACAAGGTACGGGCGCAGATCATCCTGCTGGGCCAGTCGGTGGCGGTGGAATCCGGCACGGTGAAGGACGAAACCTGGTACCGGGTATTGGTGGGGCCGTTCAGCAACCGTGAACAACTGACCGTGGCCCAGAAACAACTGGCCGGCGCCGGCTTCAGCAACCTGCTGTTACAACAGCGCCAGAGCCGCTAAGCCGACGGCTACCCGATTGATCGCGAACAAGCCCACTCCTGCACAACGCGCGGTAGGAGCGGGCTTGCCCGCGAAGCTCTTGCAGCTTGCAACAAAGACCGCCGGTCCCCCGCTACAGCCTCCAGTTGAAAAACGCTCAGCCACCCCCATATGAGTTTCCATCAGGGCACTTTCGCCCCGCTGTGTGGAGACTTCCCCTTGACCACCATCGTTTCAGTCCGCCGCCACGGCAAAGTCGTCATGGGCGGCGACGGCCAGGTATCTCTCGGCAACACCGTGATGAAAGGCAACGCGAAAAAAGTCCGTCGCCTGTACCACGGCCAGGTGATCGCCGGTTTTGCCGGGGCCACCGCTGACGCCTTCACCCTGTTCGAACGCTTCGAAGGCCAGCTGGAGAAACATCAGGGGCACTTGGTGCGAGCTGCTGTTGAACTGGCCAAGGAATGGCGCACCGATCGCTCCCTGAGCCGCCTGGAAGCCATGCTGGCTGTCGCCAACAAGGACGCTTCCTTGATCATCACCGGCAACGGCGACGTGGTTGAGCCCGAAGACGGCCTGATCGCCATGGGTTCCGGTGGCGCCTACGCCCAGGCCGCAGCCAGCGCCTTGCTGAAGAAGACCGACCTGTCGGCCCGTGAAATCGTCGAGACCGCCCTGGGCATCGCCGGCGACATCTGTGTATTCACCAACCACACTCAAACCATCGAGGAGCAGGATCTCGCGGAATAAGCCTGTTACGGCGCTCGCGCCACGGCATTCATTCTTGCTTGAGGACCGCCAATTACTATGTCCATGACACCCCGCGAAATCGTCCACGAACTCAACCGCCATATCATCGGCCAGGACGATGCCAAGCGCGCCGTCGCTATCGCTCTGCGTAACCGCTGGCGCCGCATGCAGCTACCGGCCGAGCTGCGCGTTGAAGTAACCCCCAAGAACATCCTGATGATCGGCCCGACCGGTGTCGGCAAGACCGAGATCGCCCGGCGCCTGGCCAAACTGGCCAATGCCCCCTTTATCAAGGTCGAAGCCACTAAATTCACCGAGGTCGGCTATGTCGGCCGCGACGTTGAATCGATCATTCGTGACCTGGCCGACGCGGCGATCAAGATGTTCCGCGAGCAGGAGATGATCCGGGTTCGCCACCGCGCCGAAGACGCCGCCGAAGAACGCATCCTCGATGCCCTGCTGCCACCGGCACGCACCGGTTTTGGCGGCGATGAAGCGCCAGCCCAGGACTCCAACACCCGCCAGCTGTTCCGCAAGCGCCTGCGCGAAGGCCAACTGGACGACAAGGAAATCGAGATCGAAGTGGCGGAAGTCAGCGGTGTCGACATCTCTGCGCCACCGGGCATGGAAGAAATGACCAACCAGCTGCAAAGCCTGTTCGCCAACATGGGCAAGGGCAAGCGCAAGAGCCGCAAGCTCAAGGTCAAGGAAGCGCTGAAACTGGTGCGCGACGAAGAAGCCAGCCGCCTGGTCAACGATGAGGAACTCAAAGCCAAGGCCCTGGAGGCCGTCGAGCAGCATGGCATCGTGTTCATCGACGAGATCGACAAGGTGGCCAAGCGCGGCAATTCCGGCGGCGTCGACGTGTCCCGCGAAGGTGTACAGCGCGACCTGCTGCCGCTGATCGAGGGCTGCACCGTCAACACCAAGCTGGGCATGGTCAAGACCGACCACATCCTGTTCATTGCCTCCGGCGCCTTCCACCTGAGCAAGCCCAGCGATCTGGTGCCAGAGCTGCAAGGCCGCCTGCCGATCCGTGTGGAGCTCAAGGCACTGTCGCCGGAAGACTTCGAGCGCATCCTCAGCGAGCCCCATGCTTCGCTGACCGAGCAGTACCGAGAGCTGCTGAAGACCGAGGGCCTGAATATCGAGTTCCTGCCCGACGGCATCAAGCGCCTGGCGGAGATTGCCTGGCAGGTCAACGAGAAGACCGAAAACATCGGTGCCCGTCGCCTGCACACCCTGCTCGAGCGCCTGCTGGAAGAGGTATCGTTCAGCGCCGGTGACCTGGCCAGCGCTCATAACGAAGAGCCGATCCGCATCGATGCTGCCTACGTCAACAGCCACCTGGGCGAATTGGCGCAGAACGAAGACCTGTCCCGTTATATCCTGTAAGCCTTCACTACCCACGTAGGAGCCGGCCTGTCGGCGATAGGGCCAAACCCGATCGCCGGCAGGCCGGCTCCTACCGGAAGGACTACAGGTCATGAGCAAACTCCCTACCGGCATCAACCTGCATAAAGCCTCGAAAACCCTGACCCTGACCTATGGGCCAGACGAGGTCTATCAGCTGCCCGCAGAATTCCTGCGAGTGCACTCCCCCTCCGCCGAGGTCCAGGGCCACGGCAAACCCATCCTCCAGTTCGGCAAGCTAGGCGTGGGCCTGAGCAAGGTTGAACCGGCTGGCCAGTACGCACTGAAATTGACCTTCGATGATGGCCATGACAGCGGATTGTTCACCTGGGAATACCTGTATCAGTTGGCGCTGCGCCAGGACGATCTGTGGAACGATTATCTGGCGGAGCTCAAAGCCGCCGGAAAAACCCGCGACCCGAATCAGTCCGTCATCAAGCTGATGCTCTAACTCAAGCCTCCGACTGTTTAGAGGGCATTTTCTAATTCCATCTGTTTGAATGCTGGGCTGTATGGCCAATGAATGGCCTGCTTGCGAAAAAAATTAAACTCGGGTAACCAATGGAGCTGGCAAGTTCCCTGCAGAGTTTTGCGAGCCTGTAAGGCAGCGGTGCGCAATTAACGGTCACCCGAGCAGTAGTACCTGGCATCGTGCTGTGTGACTGCACAGCAGGTCCGGTACTCGTCTCAGGACAATGGAGCGTCGTAGATGAGTAACAAGAATAACGATGACCTGAAACGCCAAGCCTCGGAAAACACCCTGGGGCTCAATCCGGTCATCGGCTTGCGTAGAAAGGATCTGCTTACCTCTGCTCGAATGGTGCTTGCCCAGGCCATCAAACAACCCATCCACAGCGTCAAGCACGTTGCGCATTTCGGCCTCGAACTGAAGAACGTGATGTTCGGCAAGTCGACACTGCAACCGGAGAGCGACGACCGTCGCTTCAACGATCCGGCCTGGAGCCAGAACCCGCTGTACAAACGCTACCTGCAAACCTATCTGGCATGGCGCAAAGAGCTCCACGACTGGATCGGCGAAAGCAGCCTGTCGGAACAGGACATCAGCCGCGGCCACTTCGTGATCAACCTGATGACCGAGGCCATGGCCCCGACCAACAGCGCGGCCAACCCTGCCGCAGTCAAACGCTTCTTCGAAACGGGCGGCAAGAGCCTGCTCGACGGCCTGTCCCACCTGGCCAAGGACCTGGTGCACAACGGCGGCATGCCCAGCCAGGTGAATATGGACGCCTTCGAAGTCGGCAAGAACCTGGGCACCAGCGAAGGGGCTGTGGTGTTTCGCAACGATGTCCTGGAACTGATCCAGTACCGGCCAATAACCGAGCAGGTGCATGAACGCCCACTGCTGGTGGTGCCGCCGCAGATCAACAAGTTCTATGTCTTCGACCTCAGCCCGGACAAGAGCCTGGCGCGGTTCTGCCTGCGCAACAATGTGCAGACCTTCATCGTCAGCTGGCGCAACCCCACCAAGGCACAGCGGGAATGGGGCCTGTCCACCTATATCGAGGCCCTGAAAGAGGCCGTCGACGTGGTGACCGCGATCACCGGCAGCAAAGACGTGAACATGCTCGGTGCCTGCTCCGGCGGCATCACCTGCACGGCCTTGCTGGGCCACTATGCAGCGCTGGGGGAGAAGAAGGTCAATGCCCTGACCCTGCTGGTCAGCGTGCTCGACACCACCCTGGATACCCAGGTAGCCCTGTTCGTCGACGAGCAGACTCTGGAAGCGGCCAAGCGCCACTCCTATCAGGCCGGTGTCCTCGAAGGCCGGGACATGGCCAAGGTGTTCGCCTGGATGCGCCCCAACGATCTGATCTGGAACTACTGGGTCAACAACTACCTGCTGGGCAATGAGCCGCCGGTGTTCGACATCCTGTTCTGGAACAACGACACCACCCGCCTGCCTGCCGCGTTCCACGGCGACCTGATCGAGATGTTCAAGAACAATCCGCTGATCCGCCCCAATGCACTGGAAGTGTGCGGAACGCCGATCGACCTGAAGCAGGTCACGGCCGACATTTTCTCCCTGGCCGGCACCAACGATCACATCACCCCGTGGAAGTCCTGCTACAAGTCGGCACAACTGTTCGGCGGCAATGTGGAGTTCGTGCTGTCCAGCAGCGGTCATATCCAGAGCATCCTCAATCCGCCAGGCAACCCGAAAGCGCGTTACATGACCAGCAGCGATATACCTGCCTGTCCCGATCAGTGGCAGGAAAACTCGGTCAAGCACACCGACTCCTGGTGGTTGCACTGGCAAGCCTGGCAAGCCGAGCGCTCAGGCGAACTGAAAGCCGCACCCAGTGTTCTGGGCAACAAGAAATACCCAGCCGCCGAGGCTGCGCCGGGGACCTACGTCCACGAACGTTGAGCCCAGGTAGTAAACGACGCGGCGCCAGGAGGTGCCGCCAAGCCCTATTCTTGGTACGAGGCCTGGCCTCAGGAAATCCGGAGGACGCCCGGGAAGGCGCCTCCAATGGTTCAATTCACAGGGCTACGGCATGCCACACTCTTTCATCTTCCGTACCGTTGATCTGGACGGCCAGACCATCCGCACTGCGGTACGCCCCGGCAAGCCTCACTTGACGCCGCTGCTGATCTTCAACGGTATCGGTGCCAACCTGGAGCTGGTGTTCCCCTTCGTCCAAGCCCTGGACCCGGACCTGGAGGTCATTGCCTTCGACGTCCCGGGAGTTGGCGGTTCCTCGACCCCAAGCCGGCCTTATCGTTTCCCGGGCCTGGCCAAGCTGACCGCACGCATGCTCGATTACCTGGACTATGGCCAGGTCAACGCGGTGGGCGTTTCATGGGGCGGGGCCCTGGCCCAGCAATTCGCCTACGACTACCCGGAGCGCTGCAAGAAGCTGGTGCTGGCAGCCACCGCCGCCGGCGCTTTCATGGTCCCCGGCAAGCCCAAAGTGCTGTGGATGATGGCCAGTCCGCGGCGCTACGTGCAGCCCTCCCACGTAATGCGCATCGCCCCGCTGATCTACGGTGGCTCCTTCCGCCGCGACCCGAACCTGGCCGCTGAACACGCGGCCAAGGTGCGCTCGGCCGGCAAGCTGGGCTATTACTGGCAGCTGTTCGCCGGCCTGGGCTGGACCAGCATTCACTGGCTGCACAAGATCCGCCAGCCGACCCTGGTGCTGGCCGGTGATGACGATCCGCTGATCCCCTTGGTCAACATGCGTATGCTGGCCTGGCGAATTCCCAACGCCCAACTGCACATCATCGATGACGGCCACCTGTTCCTGATCACCCGGGCCGAGGCCGTTGCCCCCATCATCATGAAGTTCCTCCAGGAGGAACGACAAAGGGCAGTGATGCATCCGCATCCCCAGCCTTTGCGTCCCGTGAAGTAAAAGATACCTGTCGACAGGATCGTCGCGCGCAAGAAGGGCCAGGACCGACTATGTTGTCTGTCTTGGATTGGTCTGCTTGTTAGTGGTTTGACGAAGGAGTGTTGACTCATGCAAGACAAACCTGCGCAGGGCTCATTGCCCTCCCCCGCAGCCTATATCAACGCACAGAGTGCGATCACCGGTCTGCGCGGCCGGGATCTGCTTTCCACGTTGCGCAGCCTCGCGGCCCACAGTCTACGTAATCCGTTGCACAGCGCCCGTCATACCTTAGCGCTGGGCGGCCAGCTGGGACGCGTGCTGCTGGGGGAAACCCTGCACAAACCCAACCCCAAGGACAACCGTTTCGCCGACCCGGCCTGGACCCTCAACCCTTTTTACAAACGGGGTCTGCAGGCTTACCTGAGCTGGCAGAAGCAAGTCCGGAACTGGATCGACGACAGCACAATGAGCGAGGACGACCGGGCCCGGGCGCACTTTGCCTTTTCCCTGCTCAATGACGCCGTGGCACCCTCCAACACCCTGCTCAACCCACTGGCCCTCAAGGAGATTTTCAACACCGGTGGCAACAGCGTGGTGCGCGGCATCAGCAACCTGGTGGATGACCTGCTGCACAACAACGGATTGCCCAGCCAGGTGACCAAACACGCCTTCGAAGTCGGCCGAAACCTGGCCGTAACCCCGGGTTCGGTGGTGTTTCGCAATGAATTGCTGGAACTGATCCAGTACAGCCCCATGAGCGAAAAACAGTACGCCAAGCCAGTGCTGATCGTGCCGCCACAGATCAACAAGTACTACATTTTCGACCTCAGCCCGGCCAACAGCTTCGTTCAGTACGCGCTGAAGAACGGCCTGCAGGTGTTCATGATCAGCTGGCGCAACCCGGACGTGCGTCATCGCGAATGGGGCCTGTCGAGCTATGTGGAAGCAGCCGAAGAGGCACTGAATGTCGCTCGCGCCATTACCGGCAGTCGGGAAGTCAATCTGGTGGGCGCCTGCGCCGGCGGCCTGACCATCGCCGCCCTGCAAGGCCATCTGCAGGCCAAGCGGCAACTGCGCCGGGTCGCCAGCGCCACCTACCTGGTGAGTCTGCTGGACAGCCAGCTGGACAGCCCGGCCACCTTGTTTGCCGATGAGAAAACCCTGGAGGCAGCCAAGCGTCGCTCCTACCAGCAAGGGGTGCTGGACGGCCGCGACATGGCCAAGGTGTTTGCCTGGATGCGCCCCAACGACCTGATCTGGAACTACTGGGTCAACAACTACCTGCTGGGCAAGGAGCCGCCGGTCTTCGACATCCTGTACTGGAACAACGACAGCACCCGCTTGCCCGCCGCCTTGCACGGCGATCTGCTGGACTTCTTCAAGCACAACCCGCTGAGCCACGAGGGTGGACTGGAAGTCTGCGGCACACCGATCGACTTGCAGAAGGTCACGGTGGACAGCTTCAGCGTGGCCGGGATCAACGACCACATCACGCCCTGGGACGCGGTGTACCGCTCGACCCTGCTGCTGGGAGGCGAGAAACGTTTTGTACTGTCCAACAGCGGGCACGTGCAGAGCATCCTCAACCCACCAAGCAACCCCAAGGCCAACTACGTGGAGAACCACAAGCTCAGCAGCGACCCCCGAGCCTGGTACTACGACGCCAAACACGTCGACGGTAGTTGGTGGAGCCAATGGCTGACCTGGGTTCAGGAACACTCCGGAGCGCAGCGGGAAACCCTGACCACCCTGGGCAACCAGAACTACCCACCGATGGAGGCTGCTCCAGGCACCTACGTGCGCGTGCGCTGAAGACACTTTGCACCACGACTCCGCCGCTGGAGTCGTACCCCTCAATGGACCGACAAGAAGTCAGGATGAAGACCCGCGACCGGATACTCGAATGTGCCCTGCAACTGTTCAACCAGAAGGGCGAGCCCAATGTCTCCACCATGGAGGTGGCCAATGAAATGGGGATCAGCCCTGGCAACCTCTACTACCACTTCCATGGCAAGGAACCTCTGGTGCTCGGCTTGTTCGAGCGTTTCCAGAACGAGCTGACACCGCTGCTGGACCCTCCGTCCGATGCCCAACTGGCGCCGGAAGACTATTGGTTGTTCCTACACTTGATTGTCGAGCGCCTGGCCCACTACCGCTTTCTGTTCCAGGACCTCTCCAACCTTGCGGGACGCCTGCCGAAACTGGCCAAGGGCATTCGCAATCTGCTCAACGCCCTCAAGCGCACCCTGGCTTCCCTGCTGGCTCGGCTCAAGGCCCTAGGCCAACTGGTCAGCGGCACCCAAGCCCTGGGCCAACTGGTGGAACAGATCACCATGACCTTGCTGTTCTCACTGGATTACCAACGGATTCTCGATCGCGAAGGGGAAGTGCGCCTAGTGGTCTACCAGATCATGATGCTGGTGGCGCCGCACTTGCTGCCACCGGCAAAGCTGGCCACGGAACAGATGGCCCTGCGTTACCTGGATGAACAGGGATAGCCAGCAGCGCGCCATAAAAAAACGCCCGACCTTCGCAGGCCGGGCGTTTTTTGTGTGCCTGATGTAATCAGGACTGGCTGCTTGGCGTCACTGGAGTTGGCGCTGCAGTCGGAGTTACAGCCGGGCCAGGTGCTGCGGCGGAATTCGCCGAGTTGGCCGAGGCCACTGGTGCCGCAGTTGCAGGCTTGGCTGCAGCAGTGGGCTTGGCTGCTACAGGCTTCTTGGCTACAGGCTTTTTCGCCACGGCCGGCTTCGCAGCGGGTTTGGCGGCGGCTTTCACCGCTGGCTTGGCAGCGGGTTTGGCCGCTGGCTTGGCGGCAACGGGCTTGGCGGCGGGTTTGGTTGCCGGTTTGGCGGCCGCTGTTTTCGCTGCTGGCTTGGCGGCAGGTTTTGCGGCGGCCTTGACTGCCGGTTTGGCGGCAGGCTTGGCCAGTGGTTTGGCAGCAGGTTTTGCCGCCGGTTTGGCGGCAGCGGTCTTGGCCGCAACCGGCGCGACCTTGGCACCTGTGAGTTTCTCGATCTGCTTGGTCAGGGTATCGACCTTGTCGTGCAGCGCCTTGACCTCATTGCGGCTCGGTACGCCCAGACGCGAGATGGCACTGTTCAAACGCTTGTCGAAAGCGCCTTCCAGTTCATCCCACTTGCCCAGGGCGCGGTCCTTGACGTCACTGATGCGCGACTTGGCGGAACTTGCGGAGTCTTTGGCAGCATCCACTTTCTTGCCAACTACGCTCTTGGTCAGTTTCTCGGCTTTCTCACCGTCCTTGACCAGTGTCTCGAAAAGCTTGCTGCCGTCAGAGTCGATTTTCGAGTACACGCCTAAACCAGCAAGCCAAATTTTACGGGAGTACTCTTCGACTTTCCCGATCCACGAGCTGCCTTCTTTTTCAGTATTCTTTTTACCAGCCATCCCGTTCTCCTTAATGTTTACGCGCGACACGTTCGAGCAACGCCGTCAGCTCATCGAGCTTAGCAGAGAGTGTCTCAACGTCATGTTTAGACGGAATGCCGATACGATTCAAGGCACTGGCGACGCGCGTGTCAAAAGCCTTCTCGACTTTATCCAGTTGCACTTCGACTTTGCCTTTAAGAGTGCTGACATCCCCTTTAACGCTATCAATCTGACTGTTGGCCGCTTCAAGTTGTTCAGTGACAACTTTTTTGCCTTTCTTTTCAACGGATTGACCAGCCTTGATCAACTCCTGGAAGTAGTCGCTGCCCTCCTGGCCAACTTTGGCGTAGGCACCCAGGCCTGCCAGCCAGATCTTGCGGGCATAGGATTTGACTTCGCTCAGAGCAGTTGATTGAACATCAACTTTTTTCTTCAGAATTACTTTGGCCATGGTGCACCTCACGCGCAGAAGGTTTGAGGAACTGCCCTCGGAAAGAGGACCTGAGGCACAACCTAAAGAGAAAAATTAGAATCGGCACCCTAACGAATGTCATCAAATCATGTAGGAGCCTGCTGGCCGGCGATGCGCTTTGCCTGGCACCGTTGCAGTGCCTGCGATGCGCCGACAAGCCGGCTCCTGCGGGTGGACTCAGGTCAGGGCCTTGTCCAGGGCCTTTTCGATTTCCGACTTGATGGTGCCGCTCATGGCGGACATCAACAGCCCCAGTTCCACATCGATACGGATCGATTCTTCGCCCACATGCACCGCGCCTTTGACGCCTGAGCGCTTGAGATTCAGGGTATCCCCTGCCCATTGCGGCTCCAGGCCATACTGATCGGCGAGTTTCTGCGCCAGTTTGTCAGCCTTTTCACGGGCCACCTGCTTACCCAGGCCATGGGCACGTTCAACACTAATACGGGCCATTGAAGGACTCCTGCTGTTTCGGGACTTGCCTGAAGCATCTTGACCCTGAGTGCGTCAAAACGTCCCGGCGGATCGCTATCTTACATTCAGCCTTGCCAAGACAAAGACCGCCACCGGCATTAGAATGTCGCGCATTCTCTTTTGGTGACAGCGATATGACTGATCAGCGCAAAGGCAGCGATGCCGAACCCACCACGCACTTCGGCTTCAAGAACGTTCCTGAAAGCCAGAAGGCGGAAAAAGTCGCAGAAGTGTTCCACTCGGTAGCGGCTAAGTACGACCTGATGAATGACGTACTGTCCGGCGGCATGCACCGTTTGTGGAAACGCTTCACCATCGAGCTGTCGGGCGTACGCGCCGGCAATCGCGTACTGGACATCGCGGGCGGCACTGGCGACCTGACCAAGCGCTTCTCCCACCTGGTAGGCCCTACTGGCCAAGTGGTACTGGCCGACATCAACGAGTCCATGCTCAAGGTCGGTCGCGACCGCCTGCTGGACCTGGGTGTGGCCGGCAACGTCGAATTCGTCCAGGCCGATGCGGAAAAACTGCCCTTCCCGGACAACCATTTCGACTGCGTGACCATCGCCTTCGGCCTGCGCAACGTCACCCATAAAGAAGACGCCCTGCGCTCCATGCTGCGAGTGCTCAAGCCCGGCGGCCGGCTGTTGGTGCTGGAGTTCTCCAAGCCGACCAACGCGCTGATGTCCAAGGTCTACGACGCCTATTCGTTCGCCTTCATGCCCCTGGCCGGCAAGCTGATCACCAACGACTCGGAGAGCTATCGCTACCTGGCCGAATCGATCCGCATGCACCCCAACCAGGAAACCCTGAAGTCGATGATGGTCGAGGCCGGTTTCGACCGCGTGACCTATCACAACATGACCGCAGGCATCGTCGCCCTGCACCGCGGCATCAAGCCCTGATGTTGCTCAGCGGCTTGCTCGCCAGCGTCGAGACCGGCATCAATCGGGTGTTGCGTCTGGACAGTACGGCCCTGCCGCGCCTGCAGCACCTCAATGGCAAGGTGATCGCAGTGGATTGCCGCAACCCGGCATTGCAGCTGTTCATCCTGCCCAGCGACGAAGGCCTGATGCTGGCCTCCCAGTGGGCTGCGGACCCTGACTGCACCCTCCGTGCACCGGCTTCAAGCCTGATGCGCCTGGCACTGAGCAAGGACAAGACCGCGATCCTGCACAGCCCCGAAGTAGAGCTGGAAGGCGACAGCGGCGTGCTGCTGGACCTGGCGGCCATCCTCCAGGACCTGGAGCTGGACTGGGAATACGAACTGTCCCGGTGGCTGGGCCCCGTGGCCACCCAACTGTTCAGTGGCCATGTGCGCAGCCGCGCCCGCTGGTATCAGCAAGGATTTGCCAGCCTGAATCAGAACCTCGCCGAATTCCTCGCCGAAGAATCGCGCACCCTGGTGGGCCAGCGCGAAGCCGAAGCGCGTTTTCGTGAGCTGGATCAGGCCAAACTCGACCTGGAACGTCTCGAGGCGCGCTTCGAGCGCCTTTCCCGCTCCCTTGACCCAAGCGATAACGCATGAAGCTGCTTGCCGTCCGCCGTCTGTTGCGCATCCAGCGCGTCGTGATCCGTTACCGCCTCGATGACCTGCTGTTTGCCCTGCCTCTGCCCTGGTTTCTCCTGGCCCTGCGCTTCGCCCTGCCCTGGCGCTGGTTCCCGCGCAAGCCGCTGGAACTGAGCCGCGGCGCCCGGCTGCGCCTGGCGCTGCAAGACCTGGGGCCGATCTTCATCAAGTTCGGGCAGATCCTCTCCACCCGCCGCGACCTGCTGCCGGAAGACATCGCCGACGAACTGATGCTGCTGCAGGACCGGGTGCCACCGTTCGATTCACAGAAATCCGTGGCCCTGATCGAAGAGCAACTGGGCAAAAAGATCAGCGACGTGTTCAGCCGCTTCGACATCGAGCCGCTGGCCTCGGCCTCGGTGGCCCAGGTCCACGCCGCCAAGCTCAAGACCGGTGAAGAAGTGGTGGTCAAGGTGATCCGCCCCGGGCTCAAGCCAATCATCGCCCAAGACCTGGCGTGGCTATTCATTCTCGCCCGCGCCGCGGAAAAGCTTTCGGCCGACGCGCGCCTGCTGCACCCGGTGGACGTGGTCAGCGACTACGAGAAAACCATCTACGACGAGCTCGACCTGCTGCGCGAGGCGGCCAACGCCAGCCAGCTCAAGCGCAACTTCGAAGGCTCGCCGCTGCTGTATGTGCCCCAGGTCTACTGGGACTGGTGCCGGCCGAAAGTGCTGGTGATGGAGCGCATCTACGGCATCCAGGTGACCGATCTGGCAACCCTGGCCGACCAGCGCACCGACATGAAGATGCTCGCCGAGCGCGGTGTGGAGATCTTCTTCACCCAGGTGTTCCGCGACAGTTTCTTCCACGCCGACATGCACCCGGGCAACATCTTCGTCAGCACCGTGCAGCCCTGGAGCCCGCAGTACATTGCCATCGACTGCGGCATCGTCGGCAGCCTGACCCCGGAAGACCAGGACTACCTGGCGCGCAACCTGTTCGCCTTCTTCAAGCGCGACTACCGCCGCGTGGCCCAGTTGCACATTGATTCCGGCTGGGTCCCGGCGGAAACCAAGCTCAACGAATTCGAGGCGGCGATTCGCACCGTGTGCGAGCCGATCTTCGAAAAGCCGTTGAAGGACATTTCCTTTGGCCAGGTACTGATGCGCCTGTTCCAGACCGCCCGGCGCTTCAACATGGAAGTGCAGCCGCAGCTGGTGCTGCTGCAGAAGACCCTGCTCAACATCGAGGGCCTGGGCCGCCAGCTGTATCCGGACCTGGACCTGTGGAACACCGCGCAACCTTTCCTCGAACGCTGGATGCGCGAACGGGTCAGTCCGAAAGCCGTGTTCGGCAATATCCACAACCAGATCGAACAGCTCCCCCACCTGGCCAACATGACCCGCGACCTGCTGGAACGCATGTCGCAGCCCCATGCCGCCAACCCTCCGGCGCCCTGGCACAAGCGCAAAGACGACTGGTTCCTGCGCCTGCTGGGCACCGCCCATCTGGGTGGCGGCGCCGTTCTGGCCGCCGGAGGTCCGCTGCATGAGCTGGGCCACTGGCCTGCCGGCATCATGATTGCGGTGGGTTTGTATCTGATCGTTCGCCGATAGCCAGTGGCGCGACCTGCTGGCAAACTGTCGAAATCGCCGAGGCGTCACCAGCGGGTTGAGCCCGGTTGTCGGAGTCGAAAATGAAAGATTGGCTGGACCAGATCAAATGGGATGCGCACGGCCTGGTGCCGGCCATCGCCCAGGATCACAAGACCGGGCGCGTGCTGATGATGGCCTGGATGAACCGCGAGGCCTTGAGCCTGACCGCTGCCGAGAACCGCGCCATCTATTGGTCACGTTCCCGTGGCAAGCTATGGCGCAAGGGCGAAGAGTCCGGGCACGTGCAGAAGCTGCATGAAATGCGCCTGGACTGCGACGCTGACGTGATCATCCTGATGGTCGAGCAGATCGGCGATATTGCCTGTCACACCGGCCGCCACAGCTGTTTCTACCGCGTCTACGAAGACGGCGAGTGGAAAACCGTCGAACCGGTCCTCAAGGACCCGCACGCGATTTATTCTGCAGGACACTGACATGAGCGATACCCTCACCCGTCTGGCCCAAGTGCTGGAAGAGCGTAAAGACGCCGCAGCCGACAGCTCCTATGTGGCCAGCCTATATCACAAGGGGCTGAACAAGATTCTGGAAAAAGTCGGTGAAGAATCGGTGGAAACCATCATCGCCGCCAAGGACGCCGCCATCAGCGGTGACTGCAGCGATGTGATCTATGAAACCGCAGACCTGTGGTTCCATACCCTGGTCATGCTGGCGCAGTTGGGTCAGCACCCCCAGGCCGTGCTCGATGAACTGGATCGCCGCTTCGGTCTGTCTGGACACGCCGAGAAAGCCTCGCGTCCGTCCGCCTGAACAACTTTCTAAGAGGAAACGCAGCATGGGCATTTTTGACTGGAAACACTGGGTCGTCATCCTGGTGGTCGTGGTACTGGTATTTGGCACCAAGAAGCTCAAGAACCTGGGCACCGACGTTGGCGAATCGATCAAGGGCTTTCGCAAGGCCATGAACGACGACGAAAAGCCCGCCGAGCCCGTAGTACCCCCAGCGGCACAGCCCGTGCCACCGGTTCAGCCACAACAAAGCGCTCCGCTGAACCAGCCGCACACCATCGATGTGCAGGCACAAAAAGTCGAAGAGCCGACCCGCAAAGACTCGTGAGCACTGACTAATGTTTGGTATCAGCTTCTCTGAACTGCTGCTGGTGGGCCTGGTGGCCCTGCTGGTGCTCGGCCCCGAGCGCCTGCCTGGCGCGGCGCGTACCGCCGGCCTGTGGGTCGGGCGCCTGAAGCGCAGCTTCAACGCGATAAAACAGGAAGTTGAACGTGAAATCGGGGCCGACGAAATCCGCCGGCAACTGCACAACGAGCACATTCTGTCCCTGGAGCAGGAAGCGCGGAAGATCCTCGCTCCGACCCAGCAGCAACCGACTCCGGTCGAACCGATTGCCGAGCAGACGATTCACTCGCCAAGCTCTGCGCCGGTAGCTGAAACGGCCCCGGTGACCGAAGCGCCGCTGCCAACGACTCCGATTGCCGAGCCTGCGGCCCCGGTGGCGACACCCGCCACCACGGCCCCCCACGACCCCACTTTGCCGCCGCGAGCCCCATGAGCGATATCCCAGAGAACGACCAACACATGCCGCTGGTGTCGCACCTCACCGAGCTGCGTACCCGCCTGCTGCGCTGCGTAGCGGCGATCTTCATCATCTTCGCCGGGTTGTTCGCCTTCACCCAGCAGATCTACACCATCGTCTCCACGCCACTGCGCCAGTACCTGCCGGTGGGTGCGACGATGATCGCCACCGACGTCGCCTCGCCATTTCTCACCCCGCTGAAACTGACCATGATGGTCTCGCTGTTCCTGGCGATCCCGGTGATCCTGCATCAGATCTGGGGCTTTATCGCCCCCGGGCTGTACAAGCATGAGAAGCGCATCGCCGTACCGCTGTTGGTGTCGAGCATCCTGCTGTTCTACATCGGCATGGCCTTCGCCTACTTCCTGGTGTTTCCGCTGATCTTCAAGTTCTTCGCTGCCGCCACCCCGGCCGGCGTGGAGATGATGACCGACATCACCAGCTACCTCGATTTCGTCATGACCCTGTTCTTCGCCTTCGGCGTGGCTTTCGAAATCCCGGTGGCGGTGGTGCTGCTGGTGTGGATCGGCGTGGTCAACGTGGCCTACCTGAGGAAGATCCGGCCTTACGTGATCATTGGCTGCTTTGTGGTGGGCATGATTCTCACCCCGCCGGATATCTTCTCCCAGACCCTGCTGGCCGTGCCCATGTGGCTGCTGTTCGAAATCGGCGTGCTGTTTGGCGGGCTGATCAGCAAGCGCGGCGACCACCCGGACGATGCCCCGGCTGACGATCACAACGACCAGCCGCCAGCGACCCAAGCGTGAACCTGCTGCTTCTGGAAGAGGCCGACTTCATCGCGGCCGACCTAGTGGTGCTGCGCGACCGGCGCCTGACCCATATGCAAGAAGTGCATCGGGTAGCGGTAGGCGACAGCCTGCGGGTCGGGCGTGTCGGCGGGCTGATGGGTTCAGCCCGGGTGCTGCGCCTGGAAGCCACCGAAGCCGAGCTGCAAATCACCCTGGACCAGCCCCCCCCGGCCAAGCTGCCGCTGACCATGGTGCTGGCCCTGCCACGCCCGAAGATGCTTCGTCGAGTGCTGCAGACCGTCGCCGCCATGGGCGTGCCACGGCTGGTGCTGGTCAACAGCTACCGGGTGGAAAAGAGCTTCTGGCAAACCCCGTTCCTGGAACCCGGTGCCATTCGTGAACAGCTGATTCTCGGCCTGGAGCAGGCTCGCGACAGCGTGCTACCTGAAGTGGTCATCGAAAAACGCTTCAAGCCCTTCGTCGAGGATCGCCTGCCGGCCCTCAGCGCAGGCACCCTGGGCCTGGTGGGCCACCCCGGCCAGTACCCGCCCTGCCCCCGCGGCCTGGATGAACCGGTCACCCTGGCCATCGGCCCCGAAGGTGGCTGGATCCCCTACGAGATCGATCTGTTGGCCAAGGCCGGCCTGCAACCGGTGCAACTGGGTGAACGCATCCTGCGGGTCGAAACCGCCGTCACAGCCCTCCTCTCACGCCTGTTTTGAGCAAAGGCTCCGTACCAGCCGGAGCTTTCACCAGCAATATCAATTAGCCATCTACCTACAGAATCCACCGCTCCCGCCGATAGCCTATGGTTAAGCCCATCTTGCTAAAAGGGAGTTCGCAGCATGTACCGTTGGCTAGCCAGGAACCTGGGAAATGTAAGCGTCAGCCGCAAACTCGGTATCGGCTTCGGCCTGGTACTGCTTCTGACCCTGTTGATCACCGCCACTGGCTGGACCGGCCTGGGCCGAGTGATCGACCGTGGCGACAAACTCGGCAACATCTCCACGCTCTATGGCATGACCAAAGACCTGCGCATCGCCCGTCTCAACTACGAGATGCACCATGGCGAGCAAGGCCCGGCCGCCGTCAACGACATACTCAAACAACTCGACGAAGGTCTGCGGGCCGCCCGTGTGCAACTGCAGCAACCTGAAAGCATTGCCATGCTGGATCAGCAACTGAGCGCCGTGGCCGAGTACCAGAAAGCCTTTGCCGACATGACCCGCGCCACTACCAGCCGCGAGGCCGCCCGGGCCCAGCTCGGCGCCAGTGCCGACAATGCCGTGGCCCGTGTGACCGAGGTCGAGAAGTCGCTGCTGCAAGGCGACAGCGTGGCTCAGTTCAACAGCGTCATCGACCTCTCCAAACTGATCCAGCAGGCACGCTTCCAGGTGCGTGGCTACACCTATAGCGCCAAGCCGGCAGCCAAACAGCCGGCTCTGGATGCCATCGATAACGCGCTGAACAACCTCACCAGCCTGCCGACCCGCCTGCCGGAGCAGCACATTGCCAACCTGCAGCAGGCCAGCGACTCGCTTAAAGCCTACCGAGCGGCCGTCAGCAACTTCAGCGACGCCGAAGAGGCCAGTGCCGCGGCCCTCCTGCGCATGGCTGCCCAGGGCGACCGGCTGATGACACTGAGCAACCAATTGACCAGCGTACAGACCGCCAAGCGTGACAGCGATGCCAGCCAGGCCAAGAGCACCCTGCTGATTGCCACGGTACTGGCGTTGGTGTTTGGCCTGATTGCCTCGTGGGCCATCACTCGACAGATCATCCAGCCGCTGCAACAGACCCTCAAGGCCGCCGAACGCGTGGCTGCCGGCGATCTCAGCCAGAACCTGGCAGTGGATCGCCACGATGAACTTGGCCAACTGCAGAAAGCCATGCAACGCATGACCCTCGGCTTGCGGGAACTGATCGGTGGCATCAGCGACGGCGTGACCCAGATCGCCAGCGCCGCCGAACAGTTATCGGCCGTCACCGAGCAGACCAGCGCCGGGGTCAACAGCCAGAAGGTGGAAACCGACCAGGTGGCCACGGCCATGAACGAAATGGCCGCCACGGTGCAGGAAGTCGCGCGCAATGCCGAAGAAGCCTCAGAGGCCGCTGTAGCCGCCGATCAGCAGGCCCGCGAGGGTGATCGCGTGGTGAACGAGGCCATTGCCCAGATCGAGCGCCTGGCCAGCGAGGTAGGCCACTCCACCGAAGCCATGGGCCACCTCAAGCAGGAAAGTGACAAGATCGGCAGCGTACTGGATGTCATCAAGTCGGTGGCCCAGCAGACCAACCTGCTGGCCCTCAACGCCGCCATCGAAGCGGCCCGGGCCGGTGAAGCCGGACGTGGTTTCGCCGTGGTTGCCGACGAAGTGCGCAGTCTTGCCCAGCGCACCCAGCAATCCACCGAAGAGATTGCCGAGCTGATCGTCGGCCTGCAAAGCGGCACCCAGCAAGTGGCCAGCACCCTGGACACCAGCCGCAGTCTCACCGACAGCAGCGTTGAACTGACCCGCCGGGCCGGGGGGTCGCTGGAGAACATCACCCGCACCGTGTCGGCCATCCAGGCGATGAACCAGCAGATCGCCGCGGCAGCCGAGCAGCAGAGCGCGGTAGCGGAAGAGATCAACCGCAGCGTGTTGAATGTGCGTGATGTGTCTGAACAGACTTCATCGGCCAGCGAAGAAACCGCGGCCTCCAGCGCCGAGCTGGCGCGGCTGGGGATTCACCTGCAAAGCCTGGTGGGGCGCTTCCGGGTCTGACCCGCTTCGCCGGTAATTCGGCTCCTGCATCCCCTGCAGGAGCCGAATTACCGGCGAAAGCCTCACAGCACCTGACGCAGGAAAGCCTGGGCCCGAGGGTCTTTCGGCGCAGCGAAGAACACCTCCGGCGCCGCATCTTCCAGCAGCTTGCCGTGATCGAAAAACAGCACCCGATCCGCCACTTCCCGGGCAAAACCCATCTCGTGAGTGACGCAAACCATGGTCATGCCTTCCAGGGCCAGGGTCTTCATCACATCCAGCACCTCGCCGACCATTTCCGGGTCCAGGGCCGAGGTTGGCTCATCGAACAGCATGACCTTGGGCTCCATCGCCAGGGCCCGGGCAATCGCCACCCGCTGCTGCTGGCCGCCGGAAAGCCGCGAAGGAAACTCGTGGGCCTTCTGTGCGATACCGACTTTCTCCAGCAACGCCAGGGCCTTGGCCTCGCGCTCCTGCTTGCCCCGTTTGCGCACCACCTTCTGCGCCAGGCAGAGGTTTTCCAGCACGGTCATGTGGGGGAACAGGTTGAAATGCTGGAACACCATGCCGACTTCCCGGCGATAGGCGTTCACATCGGTCTTTGGATCGGCCAGTTGCAGGCCGTCGATGCTCACCGAACCCGAGTCGAACTCTTCCAGGCCATTGAGGCAACGCAGGAAGGTCGACTTGCCGGAACCGGACGGACCGATCACCACCAGCACTTCGCCCTTGGCCACCTGGGTGGTGACGTTATCCACCGCACGCACCACCTGGCCGCGGGTGTCGAAGACTTTTACCAGATCGCGGACTTCAATCACTTTGCGCGAGCCTCCGCTCAAGCCGACTGGCCATCTTCGACAGCGGCAGGTTGATCAACAAATACAGGCCCGCCACACAGAACAGGATCTCGAACGGCGAGAACGAGGTGGTAATGACTTCCCGGCCGCTCTTGAGCAGCTCGGTAATGGCGATCACCGACACCAGCGAAGTGTCCTTGACCAGGCTGATGAACTGCCCGGCCAGGGGCGGCAGCACTCGTTTGAACGCCTGAGGCAGCACCACGTGACGCATCGACTGGCCGGCGCTGAGCCCCAGGGAGCGGGCCGCTTCGTTCTGCCCGCGGGTGATGGACTGCACCCCGGCACGGACGATTTCCGCCACATAAGCCCCGGTAAACAGCGACAACGCAGCGATCCCGGCGAACTCCCGGGACAGGTTGAGCACCGTGCCGATGAAGAAATAGAAAATGAAGATCTGCACCAGCAGCGGCGTCCCCCGCACCAGCTCGACATAAATCGTCGACAGGTCGCGCAGGGTCGGGTTGCTGGACAGCCGGCACAGGCCGGTGCCAAGGCCGATGAGCAGGCCCAATACGCCAGACACCACCGACAGCCACAAGGTGGTCCACAAGCCCCACAACAGGGGGCCCGCCGCCCAATGCCGGGTCACGCCAATCACGTCGCCTTCGGCCACGTCATCGCCGCTAGCCACCTGCAGGCTGCCTTCATCGACACTCAGATGCTGCTCGGCACCCGAGTCACCGCGCAGGGTGACTTGAGCCTTGCCGCCCTGGCGCACAACCTCGGCGACGGTGGAGATCTCCGCCGCCCGCTGGGATTCTTCGGCCTGGTAAACGAAGTATTGGGGGACACGGTTCCAGCGCCATTCGTAGGACATCAGCGAGGTGGCGTAGTAGAGAGCGCCGGCCAGGCCGATCAGCACCAGCACGGTCAATACGTGCCAGGGCCATTGGGCTTTTTTCTGTTTCATTGCTGTGCAGGTTCCGGAGTGGGTATTGCGAAATCAGACGCTTTCGCCGGCCAGCCGGCGCCTACACATGCCCCCGTAGGAGCCGGCTGGCCGGCGAAGGAGAACGGTGCGCGGTCACTGAAACGACCCGCACCGCCCAAGCAGCGTTACTCCATGTCCTTGAGCCACTCGGTGCTCTTGAACCACTTGTCATGGATGCGATCGTAGGTGCCGTCTTCGCGGATCTGGTGCAGGAAGTTGTTGATGAAGTTGATGCTGTCGTAGTCACCCTTCTTCAGGCCAAAGGCCAGAGGCTCGTAGGTGAACGGCTTGTCGAGGAACGTCAGCTTGCCGTTGCCCACCTTGTTCACCGCCACCACGTTGTACGGGGCGTCGTAGATAAAGGCGTCGGCCTTGCCGTTGACCACGTCCAGCACCGCTTCCTGCTCGTTGTCGTAGCCGTGGTACTTGGCCTTGGCGATCAGCTTCTTGGCGACCATTTCCCCAGTGGTGCCCAGCTTGGAGGTGATGCGGTAGTCGGCGCTGTTCAGATCCTTGTAGGACTTGATGGTGCCTTCCAGGTCTTTGCGGATCAGCAGGGTCTGGCCGACCACGATGAAGGGCTCGCTGAAGTTCAGGCGCAGGTTGCGTTCCTGGGTCAGGGTCATGCCGCTGCCGATCATGTCGAACTTGTCGGTGAGCAGCGCCGGGATAATGCCGTCGTAGCCAGTGGAAACCAACTCCAGCTTGACTCCCATGGACTTGGCCATGGCCTTGAGCAGGTCGACTTCGAAACCGATGATTTCGCCGCGCTTGTTGGTCATCTCGAACGGCATGTAGGTCGGGTCCATGCCGACCTTCAGCGTACCGCGCTTGACCGCGTCATCGATGGCGCCGGCCTGGGCGGTAGTGACCGCCAGCATGGCGGCGGCGCCTGCCAGCAGCAGCGAAAGATACTTCTTCATCTCAAGTCCCCTGAAGCCATTTTATTGTGGTGTCTGCACGCGGCGGGCCTGGAATGAAAATCTTCGGATATCAAGCCATTGTCGATCACGCACAGAAATTTGCGGGAGCGATGCTAACGCACTCGGCCGTTTGCACAAGGATTTTTGTTGTTACAAAGGGGGGATACGGGGCTATTGGCCGCGCAAAGCAAAACGCCCTTGAGTGGAGGCTCAAGGGCGTTGGCTTCAGGCCGGTTGCGGTGCCGCCATCAGCGGCTGCAATGGCAGCAGCGGCGCATGGGGATCAGCATCCACCGACTGGCGCCAGGCATCCAGCCAATCGCTGTGGCCCTCGCTCCAGACTTGCTGGTGCAAGCGTCCCAGGGCCACCGGATCGCTCAACAGCGCCAGGCGCTCGCTGTTGTTCAAGGCCGCCGGGCCGACTTTCAGGGCATGGCGCACCCGCTCCTGGCGCAGCCACTCGATCGGCTCGGCCTGGGTGTGGCGGGAGGTGGCCAGGGCACAGGCCAGAGCGTTCTGCTGCGGGTCGACAACGGCGCGGATAAAGCCGTCGTTGAGCGCATGCCAGCGGTTCTCGTGGGTGTACTGATCGGTGGCCAGCAGCGCCTGGGGCGGAGCGTATTCCTCGGGAATCAGGAACAGGCTCTCGTCACGGGACTTCAGGCCCAGACCGACACGACTGGAGATCACCGACACCGGGATCGACAGCATCAGCGAACCGACAATCGGCACCAGCCACCAGAGGAAGCTGGGGTTCAGCCAGATCACCAGCAAGGCCCAGCAGAAGCCCAGCAGGGTCTGCGGACCGTGGCGGCGCACGGCTTCGCTCCATGGCGTGGAGTCGTCGTCACGTTGCGGCGAGTTCCAGGTCGCGGCCCAACCGAGGAACGCGGCCAGGACGAAACGGGTGTGGAAAATCATCCGCACCGGCGCCAGCAGCATGGAGAACAGCATCTCCAGAAGCATCGACAGGGTCACCTTGAACTTGCCGCCGAACTCTTTCGCACCCTTGGCCCAGATCAGGATGATGCTCAACAGCTTGGGCAAGAACAGCAGCACGATAGTCGTGGAGAACAGCGCGATGGCTTTGTCCGGGTGCCACTGCGGCCACAGCGGATACAGCTGCCGCGGTTCAAGGAAGTACTGCGGCTCCATCAGGGTATTGACCGCCAGCAGAGCCGTGGACAGCACCAGGAAGAAGAACCACAACGGCGCCGACAGGTAGGACATCACCCCGGTGAGGAACACCGCGCGGTGCACCGGGTGCATGCCCTTGACCAGGAACAGGCGGAAGTTCATCAGGTTGCCGTGGCACCAGCGCCGGTCACGCTTGAGTTCGTCCAGCAGGTTCGGCGGCAGCTCTTCGTAACTGCCAGGCAGATCGTAGGCAATCCACACGCCCCAGCCGGCACGGCGCATCAGTGCGGCTTCGACGAAGTCGTGGGACAGGATCGCACCGGCGAAGGCACCTTTACCGGGCAACGGCGCCAGGGCGCAGTGCTCGATGAACGGCTTCATGCGGATGATCGCGTTGTGGCCCCAGTAGTGCGACTCGCCCAACTGCCAGAAGTGCAGGCCGGCAGTGAACAGCGGACCATAGACCCGGGTGGCGAACTGCTGCATGCGCGCATACAGCGTGTCCATGCCCGAGGCCCGCGGCGCGGTCTGGATGATCCCCGCATCCGGCGTGGCTTCCATCAGGCGCACCAGGCTGGTCAGGCATTCGCCGCTCATCACGCTGTCGGCGTCGAGCACCACCATGTACTTGTAGTCGCCGCCCCAGCGACGGCAGAAGTCGTCGAGGTTGCCACTCTTGCGCTTCACCCGGCGCCGGCGGCGGCGATAGAAGATCTTGCCGAAGCCCTTGGCTTCCCGGCAGACATCCAGCCAGGCCTGCTGCTCGGCGACGCAGATATCACTGTCGTTGCTGTCGCTCAAGACGAAGAAGTCGAAGCGATCCAGATCACCAGTAGCCGCCACTGACTCGAAGGTGGCGCGCAGGCCGGCAAACACCCGCGGCACGTCTTCGTTGCAGATCGGCATCACCAGTGCGGTACGCGCGTCCTTGGGAATCGGCTCGTTGCCGGCGCTGGCCCCGGAAATGCGGTACTTGTCGTGACCGGTCAACAGCTCCAGGAAGCCCATCAACGCAGTCCAGAAACCCGCCGACACCCAGCAGAACAGGATGCCGAAGAGGATCAGGATGCTGGTCTGCAGAGCATAGGGCAGCACTTGCTGCGCGGTCTGCATCAGCGGCTGGTGCATCACCTCTTCCAGATCGACGAAGGACCAGCCCTGATACGGCATGATGCCTTTCATGTACCAGCCGGCGACGATGGTCTGGCCGAGCATCAGCACCAGCAGGATGTAGCGGCGGATCGAACCCACGGTGCGCCAGCGGGCCGCCGGCAGCACACGCTCGTCCTTCTTCGGCGCCGGCGGGTTGGTGCGCCCGGTCAGGCGCCGCCAGCCGCGCACCAGGATATTGGTGCGCCACGGCTCCGGTACCACCTTGGTGCGGCGGATTGGCGGCGTGGCCTTGAGGCAGACCCGACCTTCGGCGTCGACCGCAAGCATCTCCGCTTCTTCGAGTTCCGCGGCGGTGCTCAGGGACAGACGCTGGCCCACCGATGCCTGGGCGGCATCGGTTGGAGCGTCGAAGGTCGTTGACGACAGACGTTGGTGCAGTTCGCTGAAGGACTGGCAGCCCGCGAGCTCCGCGCGCTGCGTATCCGACATCGGCAAGTGCGCCAGGTACTCGGCAAGAGTCTCTGGCTGTAGTTGAGAGTTACTCATCGGCAGGCAACTGATAGCTCCAGGTCTCGGTCAGGACTTGTTCAGTTTTAACCGGTTCCGGTGTGGCTGGGGCCGCCTCGGCAGCAGGCTGCTTGGCGTCTTTGTGGTCCTTGGCGTTCTTGGCGTCTTTGGCGTCTTTGGCCGGCTTGGCGTCAGCCTGCTTGGCCGCTGCCGCAGCGGCTTCCTTCTCCTTCTTCTCCTGTTGCTTGGCGGCGATCTTGTCGGCCTTGGCAACGGAGGAGTTGGAGTTTGGCGTCGAGGCCTTGGCCGGCTCGGCGACCGGGATGTTGCGCACCAGCGCGGCCCGCATCTCGGTGGCCTTGCTCGCATCCTTGATCTTCATCCGCAGAGTCAGGCGCCAGCCTTTGGTTTCCGGGTTGTAGCGAACGCTGTTTTCCACCAGCTCGGCGTTGTCGCCAACACTGACCTGGCTGCGCACTTCGGCGTTTTCCGGCAATGCCGCCAGGGATGGGCCCTGGAAGTCCACCAGGTAGGCAACGCTGCCATCGGGTTGACGAATCAGGTTGGATTGCTTGACGTCACCGGTAGAGCGCAGGGTTTGCTGCACCCAGGCGCTGTCAGGCGAATGCAGAGCGGCTTCGTCGATGGTCCAGTGCATACGGTAGGCGAAGTCCAGCGGCTGGCCCGGTTCAGGCTGCTTTTCCGGGCTCCAGAAGGCCACGATGTTGTCGTTGGTTTCGTCCGCAGTCGGGATCTCTACCAGGTCGACGGTGCCTTTGCCCCAGTCGCCCTTGGGCTCGATCCAGGCGCTTGGGCGCTTGTCGTAGCGGTCGTCGAGGTCTTCATAGTGGCTGAAGTCGCGGCCACGCTGCAGCAGGCCGAAACCACGCGGGTTCTCTACCGAGAAGTTGCTCACGGCCAAGTGTTTCGGGTTGTTCAGAGGACGCCAGATCCACTCGCCGTTGCCGGCATGGATCGACAGGCCGCTGGAATCGTGCAGCTCGCGGCGGTAGTTGAGGACTTTCGACGGCTGGTTGGCGCCGAACAGGTACATGCTGGTCAGCGGGGCCAGGCCCAGCTTGCCCACCTTGTCACGCAGGAACACCCGAGCCTTGACGTCGACGACGGTGTCGGCGCCCGGACGCAGGGTCAGGCGGTAGGCGCCAGTGGCCCGTGGCGAGTCCAGCAGGGCGTAGATCACCAGGTGCTTGTCGGTTGGCTTGGGTTGTTGGATCCAGAACTCGCTGAAACGCGGAAACTCTTCGCCGGACGGCAGGGCGGTGTCGATCGCCAGACCACGAGCTGACAGGCCATAAGTGTGGCCTTTGCCAATGACGCGGAAGTAGCTCGCGCCCAGCATGGTCATGATTTCGTCTTGCTTGTCAGCCTTGTTGATCGGGTACAGCACACGGAAACCGGCATAGCCGAGCTTTTCGGTGGCCTTGGGATCGAACTTGACGTCGCCGAAATCGAAGCGACTCGGGTCGTACTTGATCTCGGAAACAGTGTTGGCGCTGATCTCGTTGATCTTCACCGGCGTGTCGAAGTGCATGCCCTGGTGATAGAACGACAGCTTGAACGGGGTCTTCTGATTGGCCCATTCGGCTTTTTCGCTGAGGAAGCGGATTTTCTGGTAGTCCGCGAACTTCATCTCACGGAACTCGTTCGGCAGGTTACTGCGCGGGGCCTCATACTTTTGCCCGGCCAAGTCTTTGGCCTTGGCCGACACATCATCCAGGTTGAATGCCATGAGTTGACCGGCGCCGAACAGGCAGACCAGCGCAGAGCCCGTCACCAGTGCGTTTCGTAACCGTTTGGCAAACAAGTTTGGTGCATTACAGGGACTAACAATCACGAGCAACCCTCGCCGAAAACAGATCTAAGAACCAACGGCCAGCTATCTATATGCCAGGTTGGCGAGCATTGTTCCGACTCCGATGGGGCTAAATGATTCCCCAAACGGCCGTGGACAAGTCTCTACTAAAGTCAAAATGGACCAACGAACGCTGATCCCCGTAGCGCGCGATTATCTAGTAGCCCGCGTTACAACGCATCAGGGGTAACAAAGTATTTATCGTGAAAAACAGCAGTTTCCGGCTCAAATCGGCGGAAAAAGCTGTTTCAGGCGTTTTCAGGTCTGTAACAGGAAGGTTACCGGGCCATCGTTGACCAGATGCACCTGCATGTCCGCGCCAAAACGCCCTGATGCCACTTTGCCATGCAACTGTTGCGCCTTCGCTATCAGGTAATCAAAAAGCTCTTCGCCAAGGGCCGGTGGTGCAGCCGTGGAAAAGCTTGGGCGCAACCCGCTCTTGGTGTCTGCCGCCAAGGTGAACTGCGACACCAGCAGCAGCCCGCCCTGCACATCCGCCAGGGACAGGTTCATCTTGCCCTCAGCATCGCTGAACACCCGATAGTTAAGCAGCTTGTGCAGGAGTTTGTCGGCGCTGGCCCGAGTGTCCTCGGGCTCTACCGCCACCAGCACCAGCAAGCCCTGGTCCACCGCACCGACTATTTCCCCGGCCACTTCCACCCGCGCGCCGCGCACGCGCTGCAACAGGCCCTTCATGCTTCTTCGGGCGGCAGGTCAAGCAGGCGGCGCGCCATCTGATCAGTGGCGCGTACCAGAGCGTCGGTGATGCCGGGTTCCGAGGCGGCGTGACCGGCGTCGCGTATCACCTGCAGCTCGCTGTTGGGCCAGGCCTGATGCAGCTCCCAGGCGTTGTCCAGGGGGCAGATCACGTCGTAGCGACCGTGGATGATGACCCCGGGCAGATGGGCAATCTTGCCCATGTCGCGGATCAACTGGTCCGGTTCGAGGAACGCGTTGTTGATGAAGTAATGGCATTCGATCCGGGCAATCGACAGCGCCCGCTGCGGCTCGGAGAAGCGGTCCACCACCAGCGGGTTCGGACGCAGGGTCGCGGTGCGCCCTTCCCAACCCGACCAGGCCTTGGCGGCATGCATCTGGGCGATCTGGTCATTGCCGGTCAGGCGCTTGTGGAAGGCGCTAACCAGGTCATGACGTTCCTCCAGGGGAATCGGTGCCACGTAGTCCTGCCAGTAATCCGGAAACAGGCGGCTGGCGCCGCACTGGTAGTACCACTGGATTTCCTGGGGACGGGCCAGGAAGACGCCCCGCACGATCAGGCCCAGCACCCGATCCGGGTGGGCCTGGGCATAGGCCAGGGCCAGGGTCGATCCCCAGGAGCCACCGAACAACACCCATTTGTCGATGCCCAGGTGCTGGCGAATCCGCTCCAGGTCCGCCACCAGGTCCCAGGTGGTGTTGTTCTCCAGGCTCGCGTGGGGGGTGGAACGCCCACAACCGCGCTGGTCGAAGGTGACGATGCGGTACAGGTTCGGGTCGAAATAGCAGCGACTCGCCCCATCACAGCCCGCCCCCGGGCCACCGTGAATGAACACCACCGGCAAACCTTCCGGTGAACCACTTTCGTCGACATACAGCACATGGGGCTTGTCGACGGCCAGATCGTGCCGGGCATAGGGTTTGATCTGCGGGTACAAAGTCTGCATTACGCGCTCCGTGGAGGTCGGGTTCATCCCTGCTGGGGACTTCATTTATGCTGCCGTTCGGCATCATAAACCCGAATTACGCAATCAGCATGTCCTTGAAGAAAACAGGGTTGTTCAAGGGATTGCAACGAGTTGCGCAGGGCGCTTGGCGAGCAAGCTCGCCCCTACATAAAGGCGTGCATCCGCAATAGGAGCCAGCTTGCAGGCGCAAGCAATGTCAGCGGTAACGCTCCTGCCCCCAGGCCAGCAGTCCCTGGAGCAATGCCTTGAGCACCACCTGGGTCGGTGCAGCCAGGTCCTCGCGATAGCGGAATGGCTCGAACTCCTCCATATAGGCGCTCTGCGCCAGTTCCAGTTGCACCGCATGAATGTGCTCGGCCGGGTTGCCGTAATGCCGGGTGATATGACCGCCCTTGAAACGACCATTGAGCACATGGGTGTAATCGCCGTGGGCGGCGCAGATGCTCTCCAGACGGCCGGCCAGTTGCGGATCGCAGCTGGCGCCGTTGAAGGTGCCGAGGTTGAAGTCCGGCAGCTTGCCCTCGAACAGATGAGGGATCAGCGAACGGATGGAGTGGGCATCGAACAGCAAGGCATAGCCGAACTCGGCCTTGAGCCGTGCCAGCTCCCCCTGCAGGGTGCGGTGATAGGGCCCCCAGACTTGCTCCAGGTACTGTTGTCGCTCTTCTTTGGACGGCGCCTGCCCTTCAACGAACAACGGCTCGCCATCGAACAGCGTCGCCGGGTACAGCCCGGTGGTAGCACCGACGTACAGCGGCTTGTCATCGGACGGCCGATTCAGGTCGATGACGAAACGCGAGTATTCGGCCGCCAGGGTGCTGGCTCCCAGCTCCTCGGCGAACTGATACAGCCGCGGAATATGCCAGTCGGTGTCCGGCAGGCTTTGCGCCTGTGGAACCAGCCCGGCCATCACTGCCGGGGTCAAGCGCGTACCGGCGTGGGGCATGCTGATCAGCAGGGGCACCCGGCCTTGTTTGAATGTCAGAACCTTATCCACAACCTGCCTCCTAAACAGTCACTTCAACGCCGTGTCGCACGACGCGTTTTTCCAGGTCGCCGCCCAGCCAGTAAGCCAGGTCGGCGGGACGATCGATCTGCCAGGCGACAAAGTCCGCCACCTTACCCTCCTCCAGTGAACCATGGGTCTGCTCCATGCCCAGGGCCTGGGCCGCGTGCAGGGTGACCCCGGCCAACGCCTCTTCCGGCGTCAACCGCAAACAGGTGCAGGCCATGTTCAGCATCAGGCGCAGCGACAACGCCGGCGAAGTCCCGGGATTGAGGTCGCTGGCCACGGCAATCTTCACCCCGTGCTTGCGCAGGGCTTCCATCGGCGGCAACTGGGTTTCCCGGAGGAAATAGAAAGCCCCCGGCAACAGCACTGCCACGGTTCCCGAAGCCGCCATGGCCATGGCATCGTCCTCGGTCATGAACTCCAGGTGATCGGCGGACAGCGCCCGGTAGCGCGCCGCCAGGCTCGAGCCATGCAAGGACGACAATTGTTCGGCATGCAGTTTCACCGGCAGGCCGAGCTTCTGCGCGGCAATGAATACCCGCTCCACCTGCGCCGGGGAGAACGCCAGGTACTCACAGAAGGCATCCACCGCATCCACCAGCCCCTCGGCCGCCAGGGCCGGGAGCATCTCGCTGCAGATGTGCTCAATGTAGTCGTCGCTGCGCTGGGCATATTCCGGCGGCAGAGCGTGAGCCGCCAGGCAGGTGCTGCGCACACTGACCGGCAACTCCTCGCCAAGACGGCGGATCACCCGCAGCATCTTGCGCTCGCTGGCCAGGTCCAGGCCGTAGCCGGACTTGATTTCCACGCTGGTGACACCGTCGCGCAACAGGCTCAGCAGACGCTTGCGAGCGCTGACGAACAGCTCCTCTTCAGTGGCCGCGCGGGTCGCCCTCACGGTGCTGGCGATACCGCCACCGGCCGCGGCGATCTCAGCGTAGCTCACGCCCTGCAGGCGCTGCTCGAACTCGCCGCTGCGGTTGCCGCCGAACACCGTATGGGTGTGGCAATCGATCAGGCCCGGAGTCACCCAGGCGCCGCCCAGGTCCTGGACCTGGTGGTCATCGGCGACCGGCGCCTGCTGGCGCCGGCCAATCCACTCGATGTGCGCCCCTGACGTCACGATGGCCGCGTCCTCGATGATCGAGTAAGTGCCCTGGGCCATGCTGGCGACGTTGCAGTGTTGCCAAAGAGTTCTCATCCAAGGCCTCCGTTAATGATCAGTAGGTAAAGAAGAATCGACGCGGATCTGCTGAGCCTGTCCCGCCGCCGGCTTGACCCACAGCATATAGGCCACCACCAGCAGAATGATCCACACCACGCCCACCATCAGCGCCGCTTGAGTTTTCGGGAAATAGCCCAGCACGCCGAAGATGAACAGCATGAAGGCAATCGCCGCTGCCGGCGCCCAAGGCCAGAACGGCACCTTGAACTGCAACCGGGCCACTTGCTCGGCGGTCATGGAGCGGCGCATCGCCACATGGGTCAACAGAATCATCAGCCACACCCAGACCGTGGCGAAGGTGGCCAGGGAAGCGATCAGCAGGAAGATGTTTTCCGGGATCAGGTAGTTCAGCACCACGCCACCCAACAGCGTCACGGCCATCACCACCACGGTCATCCACGGCACGCCGGCCTTGGAAATCTGGGCAAAGCCCTTGGGCGCCTGCCCTTGCTGGGCCAGGCCGTACATCATGCGCCCGGCACCAAAGATATCGCTGTTGATCGCCGACACCGCCGCCGAAATCACCACGATATTAAGGATGGTGGCCGCCGAGCTGATGCCCAGGCTGTCGAAGATCTGCACGAAGGGGCTGCCCTGGGTGCCGATCTGCGGCCAGGGGAAAATCGACATCAGCACGAACAGGGTCAGCACATAGAACAGCAGGATGCGCAGCGGCACCGCGTTGATCGCCTTCGGGATGACCCGCTGCGGGTCCTTGGCCTCACCGGCGGTGACACCGATGATCTCGATGCCGCCAAAGGCGAACATCACCACCGCAAAGGAGGCGATCACCCCGCTGATGCCATTGGGCATGAAGCCGCCATGGGCCCAGAGGTTGCTGGCGCCGGTGGCCTGCTCGGTGAGCGCGCTGCCAATGCCGAACAGCATGATGCCGAAACCACCGAGGATCATGGCGATGATCGCCCCGACCTTGAGCAGCGACAGCCAGAACTCCATCTCGCCGAAAACCTTGACGCTGCACAAGTTCAACCCACCGATGAGCAGGACGATGCCCAGCACCCAGATCCAGCGTGCCACCTCGGGAAACCAGAAGCCCATATAGATGCCAAAAGCGGTGACGTCTGCCAGGCAGACGATGAGCATCTCGAACGCGTAGGTCCAGCCCAGGATAAAGCCCGGCAAGGGCCCCAGGTACTGGCTGGCGTACTGCCCGAAGGAGCCGGACACCGGGTTGTGCACGGCCATCTCCCCCAGGGCGCGCATCACCATGAACACCGCTGCACCACCAATCAGGTAGGCCAGCAGCACCGCCGGGCCGGCCATCTGGATGGCGGAAGCCGAGCCGTAGAACAATCCGGTGCCAATGGCCGATCCCAAGGCCATGAAGCGTATATGGCGGGCTGTCAGCCCCCGACGTAATCCTGTTTCTTGCGATTGCATGTCATCGTCCCTTTTATTGTTATCGGACAAGTGCGTTCCGCGCAGAAGCGCGGGGCGGCAGAAACGGGCGCTCCGCGCCCGTTCAGCAGGTACAGCGAACCAACAGGGGCCACCGATCTCGGCCGAGCGCGGAGTCATCTGGCGGCCCGGCGTGCATTACAGGCTCGGCAACAACTGGGCTGGCAGCAGCCCATTCAGGCAGCGCGAAGCCAACAACTCGCTGGCCGCGTTGATATCCGGAGCAAAGAAACGGTCCTTCTCGTAGTACGCCACCTTCTCGCGCAGGGTGGCGCGGGCTTTTTCCAGGGTCGGCGAGGTTTTCAGGCCTTCGCGCAGGTCCAGGCCCTGACAGGCCGCCAGCCATTCCACGGCCAGCACACCGCGGGTGTTCTCGGCCATTTCCCACAAGCGCTTGCCGGCGGCCGGCGCCATGGAAACGTGGTCTTCCTGGTTGGCGGAAGTGGGAATGCTGTCCACCGAGTGCGGGTGGGCCAGGGCCTTGTTTTCACTGGCCAGGGCCGCAGCGGTCACCTGGGCAATCATGAAGCCGGAGTTGACCCCGCCATTGGCCACCAGGAACGGCGGCAGCTGGGACATGTGCTTGTCCATCATCAGCGAGATACGGCGCTCGCTCAGGGACGCGATCTCGGCGATGGCCAGGGCCATGTTGTCGGCCGCCATGGCCACGGGTTCGGCGTGGAAGTTGCCACCGGAAATCACATCGCCTTCGGCAGCGAACACCAGTGGGTTATCGGACACCGCGTTGGCTTCGACCACCAGCACTTCGGCGGCCTGGCGGAACTGAGTCAAGCAGGCGCCCATCACTTGTGGCTGGCAACGCAGGGAGTACGGGTCCTGGACCTTGTCGCAGTTCTGGTGCGAGGCGGACACCTCGGTGCTGTCCCCCAGCAATGCGCGATAGGCCGCAGCGGTGTCAATCTGCCCGCGCTGACCGCGAGCGGCGTGAATCCGTGGGTCGAACGGCGAGCGCGAACCCAGCACCGCTTCCACCGTCAGGCCGCCGCACACCAGAGCACCGGCAAACAGGTCTTCGCCTTCGAACAGCCCGCGCAAGGCGAACGCGGTGGACACCTGGGTGCCGTTGAGCAGCGCCAGGCCTTCCTTGGCGGCCAGGGTCAGCGGCTTGAGGCCGGCGACTTCCAGGGCCGCGGTCGCTTCCAGCCACTGGCCCTTGTAGCGCGCCTTGCCCTCACCCAGCAGCACCAGGGACATATGGGCCAGAGGCGCCAGGTCGCCGGAAGCGCCCACCGAGCCCTTGAGCGGGATATGCGGATAGACCTCGGCGTTGATCAGGGCGATCAGGGCATCGATCACCTGACGGCGGATGCCGGAGAAACCGCGGCTCAGGCTGTTGACCTTGAGCACCATGATCAGGCGCACCAGATCGTCGCTGATGGGCTCACCGACGCCAGCGGCATGGGACAGCACCAGGGAGCGCTGCAGGTTTTCCAGGTCGGCGCTGGCGATGCGGGTCGAAGCCAGCAGGCCGAAACCGGTGTTGATCCCGTAGGCAGTGCGGTTCTCGGCGAGGATCTGTTCGACACAAGCGACGCTGGCGTCGATCTGCGCCGAGGCGCTGTCGTCCAGGGTCAGGGTCAGCGGCTGCTGATAGATGGCCCGCAGTTGGGCCAGGGTCAGTTGGCCGGGAATCAGGTTTAGCGCAGTCACATTCATGCTCCTTTTGAGAGTTTTGTAATAACTACCAGTCGCTCCGGAAGCTTCCGTTATCCGTCGTCATTCGCGGTTTTGCACGAGTGACGCCTTGGCACGCTGGTGATGGAAAAAACGGTTCATTGCACCTTGGAAAAGCGTTTGTGCAGCAGCAAAGGGTCCTTGAGCAGCGCTGCGGCGTCGGCAATGTCCGGCGCCAGCCAGCGGTCCTGGTCATAGGCCGGGACCCGCTCGCGCAGCAGGCACCAGGCGATACCGGTGCCGGTGCCGAAACGCTGCTCCTTGAGAAACTCGAAGGCCTGGGCCGCCAGCAGGTACTCGATGGCCAGGATCTGGGTGCAGTTCTCCAGCACCTGATGCAGCTTCAGGGCGGCATTGGTGCCCAGGCTCAGGTGGTCTTCCTGCAGGCCCGAAGTCACGTAGTTGTCCAGCACCGCCGGCTGGGCCAGCTGACGGTTCTGTGCGCACAGCGAGGCGGCCACGTATTGCACGATCATCATTCCGGAGTTGACCCCGGGCTCGCTGACCAGGAACGCCGGCAAGCCACTGACATGGGGGTTGATCAAGCGGTCCAGGCGACGTTCGGCAATGGAGCCGATCTCGGCCATGGCGATGGCCAGCAGGTCCGCCGCCAGCGCCACCGATTGCCCGTGGGGGTTGGCCTGGGACACCACTCGATAGTGCTCCGGGGTGCCCAGCAGCAACGGATTGTCGGTCGCGCCATTAAGCTCGGTTTCCACTTGTTTGACCGCATGGGCCAGTTGATCCCGGGCGGCGCCATGCACCTGGGGAATGGAACGGATACTCAAGGCGTCCTGGGTGCGGATGCCGCGGCTGGCGGCGATGACTTCACTGCCATCGAGCAAGGCCCGCAGATTGCTGCCCACCACCTGCATGCCGGGGTGCGCCTTGAGGGCAATGATCTGGGCATCGAAGGCGTCGATCTGGCCCCGCTGGGCTTCGAAGCTCATGGCGCCGATGACGTCGGCCCACTGCAACAGGCGACTGGCATCGGCCAGGGCCAGGCAACTCAGGCCCGTCATGCACGGCGTGCCGTTGACCAGGCACAAGCCATCCTTGGCCCCCAGTTGCACCGTCTGCAGCCCCTCTTCGGCCAGGGCCTGTTCGGCGCTGACAATACGACCGCGATAGCTGACCTGACCGACGCCAAGCAAGGCGATGCCAATGTGGGCCATGTGGGTCAGGTAACCCACCGAGCCCTGGGACGGCACCTGTGGAGTGATGCCGCGATTGAGCAGGGTCAGCAGCGCCTCGACCACTTGCCGGTGGATGCCGGATTTGCCGTGGCTGTAGTTGATGATGGCGGCGCAAAGGATCGCCCGGGTCTGCTCATCGGCCAGCGCCGGCCCGACACCGCAGGCATGGCTGAGCAAGGTGTTGCGCGACAGCTGGCTGAGTTGCTCACCGGCCAGCACCACGTTGCACAAGGCGCCCAGGCCCGTGCTGATGCCATAGGCGCGCTCGCCACTGTCCACCACCTGGCGGACGATGGCCTGGGCATTGTCGATACGCGCCCAGGCCTGGGCCGAAAGCGCCAGCTGCGCGCCATGACGGGCGACAGCGACAACATCCTGCCAACCCAGAGGGGCGTCGGCGATAACGATTTTTTCAGCCTGGGACATCGGGGACCTCTTCTTGCAAACCTTGGGTTGTCTGCCGCTTTGCCGGACCTTTGGCCGGCAAGCCGGCTCCTACACGGTGGCGGCGCGGCGCTGGACGAAACGATCGACGTACTCATCCGCCGGCGAATGCAGGATCTCCTTCGGCGTACCCACCTGGATCAGGCGGCCGTCCTTGAGGATCGCGATGCGGTTGCCGATGCGTACCGCCTCGTCCAGATCGTGGGTGATGAAGACAATGGTCTTGTGCAGGGTCTTCTGCAGCTCCAGCAGCTGGTCCTGCATCTCGGCGCGGATCAACGGGTCCAGGGCGCTGAAGGCTTCATCCATGAGGATGATGTCGGTGTCCGCGGCCAGGGCCCGGGCCAGGCCGACCCGTTGGCGCATGCCGCCGGACAGCTGGTGCGGGTACTTCTTCTCGTAACCCTTGAGGCCCACGGTGTTGATCCAGTGCAGGGCCCGCTCGGCGCACAGCGACTTGCTCTCGCCACGCACCTTGAGGCCGTAGGCGACGTTGTCCTGAACATTGCGGTGGGGCAGCAGGCCGAAGCTCTGGAACACCATGCTGATCTTGTGCCGGCGGAATTGGCGCAAGGCTTCCATGTCGTATTGCAGGATGTCTTCGCCATCCACCAGGATCGCCCCGCTGGTGGGGTCGATCAGGCGGTTGAAGTGGCGCACCAGGGTCGACTTGCCGGAACCGGACAGGCCCATGATGACGAAGATCTCACCGGTGCCGATGCTCAGGGACAGATCATTGACCCCCACCACGCAGCCGGTCTGGGCCAGTACCTGATCCTTGCTCTGGCCCTGGCGGATCATCGCCAGGGCGTCAGAGGGGCGGTTGCCGAATACCTTGAAGACGTTCCTGACTTCGATCTTGCTCACGGCAGCGCTGCTCATTTGCTCACCTCATGACGTGGACGACCGTAGGCCTGGGTAATGCGGTCGATCACCACCGCCAGAATCACGATCGCCAACCCCGCTTCCAGGCCGCGCCCGACGTTGAGGGTCTGGATTCCCACCAGCACATCCTCGCCCAGGCCGCGGGCCCCGATCATCGAGGCGATCACCACCATCGACAGGGCCATCATGGTGGTCTGGTTGATCCCCGCCATGATGCTTGGCAGGGCCAGAGGCAGTTGCACGCCGAACAGCTGTTGCCAGCGGTTGGCGCCGAAGGCGTTGATCGCCTCCATCACTTCACCGTCCACCTGGCGGATGCCCAGGTCGGTGAGACGAATCAGCGGCGGTGCGGCGTAGATCACCGTGGCGAAGATCGCCGGCACCTTGCCCAGGCCGAACAGCATCAGCACCGGGATCAGGTACACGAAGCTGGGCATGGTCTGCATGATGTCCAGCAGCGGCATCAATACCGAACGCAAGCGGTTGCTGCGAGCCGAGAGAATCCCCAGGGGAATGCCGATCAGCACCGAGATCACGGTCGCCACCAGCATCAGCGCCAGGGTCTGCATCAGCTTGTCCCACAGGCCGACGGCGCCCACCAGGAACAGCAGGCCGACAATCACCGCCGTGGTCAGCAGCTTGCGGGTGGAGTGCCAGGCAATGCCGCCGACAATCGCCAGCATCAGCCACCAGGGCGCCATGCGCAGCAGGCCTTCAAGGTTGACGATGGCCCACAACAAGGTGTCGGAAATGTGCCGGAACACATCACCGTAATTGGTCACCAGGGAGTCGACCCAGCCGTTGACCCAGTCGGCGATGGAAAAGGTGAAGCTTTCTGGAAACATAAGAAACTCTCGATCAAAGGAGGTTGTGGTCCAGCCTCCGACGGCTCTTGTGAACCGTCGGAAAAGCCCGACCTACAAGGCCGCGTCGATTTTCCTGGCAGCGTCGTCGCTGACCCATGGGTGCCAGACTTCAGGAT
The DNA here is from genome assembly GCF_003363755.1 of Pseudomonas protegens. Taxonomy (GTDB): domain Bacteria; phylum Pseudomonadota; class Gammaproteobacteria; order Pseudomonadales; family Pseudomonadaceae; genus Aquipseudomonas; species Aquipseudomonas danubii. Next base: position 3,987,320 of record NZ_CP031396.1, on the reverse strand, counting down.
GTTCCTTGAGGAAGAGTTTCGCCAGTTTCGGCGACTCGATGCGTTCGCGGGTCATGCGCGCCAGATTCTGGTTGAGCAGGTCGATGGGCAGGTTGGCCTTGGCCAGTACCGCCACCAGTTCAGGAGCTTCGTCATGGAAGGTCTTGGACAGGCCGACCTTGATGCTCACGCTCTTGTCGACGCCGGGTTTCTCCTCCAGCTTGACCAGATCCACCTGGCCCATGAGCGGGGTCGGCGACCAGTAGTAGAAGAGAATCGGTTCGCCACGCTTGTAGCTCGACAACACCGCCGCATCCAGGGCCGGGCCGGTGCCCGGGCGGAAGTTGGTGTAGCTGCTTTCCAGGCCGTAGCTCTTGAGCATCTCGCTGTTGTCCAGCTCACAGGTCCAACCGGCCGGGCAGTTGTAGAAGCGGCCCTTGCTCGGTTCTTCCGGGTCTTTGAACACGCTGGCGTACTGGCCCAGGTCGGCGATGTTTTTCAGGTTTGGCGCCTTGGCTTCGAGCTTGCGCTTGGCGTCGCCCTCGATCACATAGCGCGGCACGTACCAGCCTTCGACGGCTCCCACCACCGGCGCGCCGACGCCCACCACCTTGCCGGCCTTCTCGGCCTTGTTCCACACCTCGCTGCGGCCCACCCACTCTTCGGCGAAGACCTGGATGTCATTGCTGCCCAGGGCGTTCTCCATGGTGATGGAGTTGCCCGGCAGGCTGTCGGTCTTGCAGTCGTAGCCCTTCTCCAGGACGAACTGCAGGACGTCGGTCAGCAACATGCCGCTTTCCCAATTCAGGCCGGCGAATTTCACCGGTTTGCCCGACTCGCACCAGCCGGCCGCCTGGGCGCCGGAAGCGGCCAGCAAGCCCATGGACAGCAACGTGGTCAGCAGGGTCTTATGCATTTTCATTGTGTGACGCTCCTAATCATGAGTTGGCTTACGGCAGTTAAGAGGCATCCAGCCCTGTCCACGTCCCGTCAAGACTCACACCGCTGCAGCGCGACGGGCCTGACTCAGCTTTTGTTCGTTGGGCGCGTCCTGCTCTAACGGCAGGATCAGGTGCTCGGGCACCGCGCCATGCCACTTCTTCGCGCAGACGTAGTACAACGCCGCGGGCACCACCAGGCCGATGATCCAGGAGATATCGGTATCGCCCAGACTCGCCACCAGGGGGCCGGTATAGAAGTGGGTGGAAATGAACGGCATCTGGATCAGCACGCCGAACACATAAATAGTGATGCCCATGGCATTCCAGCGCCCGTAGCGGCCGTCTGGATTGGACAGCGCCGGGATGTCATAGCGCTCTTTGGTGATGCAGTAGAAATCCACCAGGTTGATCGCGCTCCAGGGCGTGAAGAACGCCAGCAGGAACAGGATGAAAGACTTGAATGCGCCGAGGAACGAGTGCTGGCCCAGCAGCGCGATCAGGGTCGCGGCACCGACAATCAGCAACACCGCGATCAACCGCTGCAAGCGCGTCACTTTCAGCTCGCCGCGAAAGCCGCTGATGATGGTGGCGATACACATGAAGCTGCCGTAGGAGTTCAGCGTCGAGATGGTCACCTTGCCGAAGGCGATGCTGAAATAGAGCAACGCCGCTATGGCGCCAGTGCCGCCCAGGCCGACGATGTAGGCCACTTCACGACCGGCGAACTGGCCCTGGGACAGGGCCGCGGCGAACACCCCGAGCACCATCGCCACCTGGGCACCGATCACCGAACCGGCACCCGCGGCGAGGAAGGTCTTCAATGGCGACGTCTTGCTCGGCAGGTAGCGCGAATAGTCGGCGACATAAGGACCGAACGCGATCTGCCAGGATGCGGCCAACGACACCGCCAGGAGGAAGCTGCTCCAGCTGAAGTGCCGAATCGCCAGCAAGGCGCTGACGTCGGTCTGGCTCAGCAGCCGGCTGAACAGGTAGAAAAAGGCGATCACGCCGATCACGCTGGCAACCCGGCCGATGTAGTGAATCACCCGATAGCCAAGCACCGTGACCAGCACAATCACGCTGGCGAAGATCAGGATGCCGATGCTGTCGCTGACGCCGAACATCTGGCCCAGCGCCTGCCCGGAAAGCACCGTGCCGGTTGCGGTGAAACCCAGGTACATCAGGCACACCAGCACCATCGGAATGGCCGCGCCATAGACCCCGAACTGCACCCGGCTGGAAATCATCTGCGGCAGGCCGAGCTTCGGTCCTTGCGCCGCATGCAGCGCCATCACTGCGCCGCCCAGCAGTTGCCCGATCAACAGCCCGATCAACGACCAGAACACATCACCGCCCAACACCACCGCCAGAGCGCCGGTGACGATGGCCGTGATCTGCAGGTTGGCACCCAGCCACAGGGTGAACTGGCTCAGTAGACGACCGTGTCTTTCCGCTTCCGGGATGTAGTCGATCGAACGCCTTTCGATCAACGGCTTGCTGCTTGCACGATCATTCGCTAAGGCCATGAACGTCAAACCTCTATGGGCACTGCAGACGATTTCCACTGTAGGAGCGAGCTTGCTCGCGAGGTGGTGCAGCTGATGCACCGTGGTGCTTGCTTCGCCAGCAAGCTGGCTCCTACAGGGAGAGTGGGGTGAACCGATACTCCGGTTACTTGCCGGTGATCATCGGCAGGTTCAGGCCCTGTTCCTTGGCGCAGTCGATGGCGATCTGGTAGCCGGCGTCGGCATGACGCATGACCCCGGTGGCCGGATCGTTGTGCAGCACCCGGGCAATCCGCTCGGCCGCTTCGTCGGTACCGTCGCAGACGATGACCATCCCCGAATGCTGGGAGAAGCCCATGCCGACACCGCCACCGTGGTGCAGGGAAACCCAGGTCGCACCGCTGGCAGTGTTCAACAGGGCGTTGAGCAGCGGCCAGTCGGACACGGCGTCGGAGCCGTCCTGCATGGATTCGGTTTCACGGTTCGGGCTGGCCACCGAGCCGGAATCCAGGTGGTCGCGACCAATGACGATCGGCGCCGACAGCTCGCCGCTGCGGACCATTTCGTTGAACGCCAGGCCGAGCTTGGCGCGCTGGCCCAGGCCGACCCAGCAGATCCGCGCCGGCAGGCCCTGGAAGCTGATGCGCTCGCGGGCCATGTCCAGCCAGTTGTGCAGGTGGGCATCGTCAGGGATCAGTTCCTTGACCTTGGCGTCGGTCTTGTAGATGTCCTGCGGATCGCCAGACAGCGCCGCCCAGCGGAATGGACCAACGCCACGGCAGAACAGCGGACGGATGTAGGCGGGCACGAAACCCGGGAAGTCGAACGCGTTTTCCACGCCCTCTTCCTGGGCCATCTGGCGGATGTTGTTGCCGTAGTCGAAGGTCGGGACGCCCATCTTCTGGAAGGCCAACATGGCTTTGACGTGCTCGGCCATGGACTGCTTGGCGGCCTTGATCACGGCAGCGGGCTCGGTCTTGGCGCGGTCGCGGTACTGCTCCCAGGTCCAGCCCTTGGGCAGGTAGCCGTTGAGCGGGTCGTGGGCGCTGGTCTGGTCGGTGACCATGTCCGGACGCACACCACGGCGTACCAGTTCCGGCAGGATTTCTGCGGCGTTGCCACACAGGGCGATGGAGATCGCGCGGCCTTCGGCGGTGTATTTCTTGATGCGTGCCAGGGCGTCGTCCAGGTCGGTGGCCTGCTCGTCGACGTAGCGGGTCTTGAGGCGGAAGTCGATGCTGGTCTGCTGGCACTCGATGTTCAGCGAGCAGGCCCCGGCCAAGGTCGCGGCCAGCGGTTGTGCGCCGCCCATGCCACCCAGGCCGGCGGTCAGGACCCAGCGGCCCTTGAGGTTGGAGTCGTAATGCTGGCGACCGGCTTCAACGAAGGTTTCATAAGTGCCTTGGACGATGCCCTGGCTACCGATGTAGATCCAGCTGCCGGCGGTCATCTGGCCGTACATGGCCAGGCCCTTGGCGTCCAGTTCATTGAAGTGCTCCCAACTGGCCCAGTGCGGCACCAGGTTGGAGTTGGCGATCAGCACCCGCGGTGCGTTGCTGTGGGTCTTGAACACGCCCACCGGTTTGCCGGACTGCACCAGCAGGGTCTCGTCGTCATTCAGCTGGGTCAGGGCTTCGACGATCTTGTCATAGCACTCCCAGTTGCGCGCGGCGCGGCCAATGCCACCGTAGACCACCAGTTCCTTGGGATTCTCTGCAACTTCCGGGTCGAGGTTGTTCATCAGCATGCGCAGCGGCGCTTCGGTCAGCCAGCTCTTGGCGGTCAGCTTGTTGCCACGTGCAGCGCGGATTTCGACGTTGCGGAATTGGGTGGGTTTGCTGTCAGTCACGGAAAAACTCCTCGGCGATGAGTCCAAGGTGCGAAGAGGATTCCATCGACTCTTACGCACACATATTTACTTGTACATACAAGCATATGCAATCAAGCGGCCAACTCGCTTGAGATGTACCTGAAAAACCTTGAGAGCAAACCGCAAGCCTTGCTGGACAAGGCTTTCAACAGGGCGAGAATTTTCCAGAAGAGATTTTTGGCCGCAGCGAAGCTGTTACCAAAACCCGATTTTGCGCTGTGCTGGGGCGTTCGGTAACAAACTGGTGCGCGAGAGAAACAGCAATTGCAGGGAGATGTGCGCCAGTTCTGCACGGCAGGTGCGGGTTGGGGTTCCGGCGCAGCGAGGGAACGAATAGAAGCCGGTAGCAGGCCGTATCCCGGCCTGCGTCCAGCCACAATGATCAGATGGCGGTGAGTTCGATGACGCAGCAGCGTCCATCGGTGGCGATTTCCATAACCCCGGCATTGTCATCCAGGCGCAGGCAGTCATAACGCCCCAATGCCTGCACCGGGATGCTGCCCGTGTCCACCCAGGTCTGCTCGGCGACACTGAACACCAGCACGGTGTGCGCCTGGGTGAAGAAGCGTTGCTGACCATCGAACCACTGCAAGCGGGCGACGTAACGCTCAGGGCAATAGATCAGGTTGAAATCGCGGATCGCGCCCTCCAGCAGGGTGCAATTCACCTGGCTGGCACCGCTGAAGGCAAAGGGGTCCAGGGGCAGCAAGGGCCGTACCTCTTCGCCATCGACCGTCAGTTGCATGCCCGCACCCTGCAGCACGGTGATGATCCGCTGATAACCGGCAAAGCTGGAAAAGCCGCCGGATTCGCCGATATCGGCAATCGACAAGCGCCAGCCAAAACCTTCCAGGCCAGTGCCGGCGTCACGAGTGATTTCTTCGGTGCTGCCGCCGCCGTTTTTCCATGGCATGCGCGGGTAGTCGGCGGCGCGTAACAGAGTGGACTGGATCATTTATGAAAACGCCCTTCCAGACGATGACGGGAACCGGGGTGGATCAAGCGGGCGGCGGTCACCGGCTGGCGCCCGGACCAGGTGCGACGCCGAATCAACAGGCACGGCTCGCCACGCTCGATCTGCAGCAGCTCGCACTCTTCGGGCTCGGCGAGAATCGCCTCCACCACATGCTCGCCCTCGGTCAGGGGGGCGACCTGGGACAGATAGGCGTAAGGGGTTTGCAGGGTGAAGTCCTGCTTGAGGTACTCCGGCGCCACCAGGGCGTTGACGAAGCGATCCTCGATCTGCACCGGGATGTCGTTCTCGAAATGCACGATCAGCGAGTGGAAGACTCGCTGCCCTTCGCGCATGTCCAGGGCCAGGGCGCGCTCGGAACCGGCAGCCTCTTCGCCCAGGGTGACGACCCGGCAGGTGTGGCGATGACCGCGGGAGGCGATCTCGTCGGCAATGTTGTGCACTTCGAACAAGGCCGATTGGCTCTTGGGTTCGGCGACGAAGGTCCCCACGCCCTGCATGCGCACCAGCATGCCCTCAGCGGTCATCTCACGCAGTGCGCGGTTGATGGTCATGCGGCTGAAGCCCAGCTGATTGACCAGCTCGCTTTCCGAGGGAACGCGGTAATGCGGCGGCCAGTTTCCGCTCTCGATCTGCTGGGTGATCATCTGTTTGACGCGGGCATACAAGGGCGCCGGACTATCGCCCAGATGGGCAGCCAGCGGCGATTTGGCAGGCGGAGTCGGCACGGGAAATCCTTGTTGAGCAAAAAAGGTGACTAGCTTGCCGGAGTTTACCGAGCAGGCAAACGTCTGTATATGTATATACAAATAACACACGATGGGGTGCTTGAACCATGTCCGCCTTCTTCGCCGAACGCGCGCTGCTGCCTGATGGATGGGCCAACCATGTACGTCTTGAAGTCAGTGCCGACGGCCTGCTGACTCACATCCAGGCCAACGCCAGTGCAGAAGGTGCAGAACAGCTCAAGGGCCCGCTGCTACCCGGCATGCCCAACCTGCATTCCCACGCGTTCCAGCGAGCCATGGCCGGGCTGGCGGAAGTGGCCGGCAACCCCAACGACAGCTTCTGGACCTGGCGCGACCTGATGTACCGCCTGGTGGGCAAGATCAGCCCTGAACAGTTGGAGATCATCGCCCGCCAGCTGTACATCGAAATGCTCAAGGCCGGCTACACCTCAGTGGCGGAATTCCACTATGTGCATCACGACACGGACGGCCAGCCCTACGCCGACCCTGCCGAGCTGTCCCAACGCATCAGCCAGGCGGCCGCGGCCAGTGGCATCGGCCTGACCCTGCTACCCGTGCTCTACAGCCATTCGGGATTCGGCGGCCAGGCCCCCAATGACGGCCAACGCCGCTTTATCAACAGCACGGAAAACTACCTCCAACTGCAACAGCACTTGCAGCCCCTGCTGGCGCAACAGGCCAACCAGCAGCTGGGCCTGTGCTTTCACTCGTTGCGCGCGGTCACGCCACAGCAGATCAGCGAAGTCCTGGCCGCCAGCGACCGCCAATGCCCCGTTCACATCCACATCGCCGAACAGCAGAAGGAAGTCGACGACTGCCTGGCGTGGAGCGGACGCCGCCCGCTGCAATGGTTGCATGAGAACGTCGCGGTGGATCAACGCTGGTGCCTGGTCCACGCCACTCACGCCGATCCGGAAGAAGTCAGCCTCATGGCCAAAAGCCGGGCCATTGCCGGCCTGTGCCTGACCACCGAGGCCAACCTGGGCGACGGTATCTTCCCGGCGGTGGACTTCCTCGCCCAGGGCGGACGCCTGGGCATCGGCTCCGACAGCCACGTGTCTTTGAGCGTGGTGGAAGAACTGCGCTGGCTGGAGTACGGCCAACGCCTGCGGGACCAGCGTCGCAACCGTCTGTACCGCGCCGACCAGCCCATGGTTGGCCGCACTTTGTACGATGCCGCGCTCGCTGGCGGCGCTCAGGCGCTGGGGCAACCCATAGGTACATTGGCCGTGGGCAAGCGCGCCGATTGGCTGGTGCTGGATGGCAACGACCCTTACCTGGCCACCGCGGATGGCGATGGGATTCTCAACCGTTGGTTGTTTGCCGGCGGCGACCGCCAGGTCCGGGATGTGATGGTGGGTGGTCAGTGGGTTGTGCGTAACGGACGTCACGCCGCCGAAGAAGACAGTAGCCGGGCCTTCACCCAAGTCCTGCGCGAGCTGCTCAACTGACCCCAAGTTCGTAGGAGCCGACGTGCTGGCGAAAGCATTCTCACGAACGCCTTCGCCGGCCAGCCGGCTGCTACAGGGGATGAGTCTATTTCGAGGTCTTGGCCATGGCCGAGTCCGACACCCGCCAGATCAGTCGCGTGGTGTCGTAGCCCTGCTGACGCGCCTTGCTCAGCAACTCTTCACGCACCGTCTCATTGACCTCCTTGGTCCGCGACAGCAACCACAGGTAACGACGGTTGGGATTGCCGACAATCGCGGTCTTGTAGTCATCGCTGACATACAGCACCCAGTAGTCGCCCTTGGTCGCCCCCGGCAGCAGCCGCGAGAACCAGTTATCGAACTCGACCCACAGCTTGTCGGTCTTGCCCGGCACCTGAGGCGTTGCCGTACCACGAGCCTCCTCCCACTTCCACTCCGGGGTCAGGCAGCGGTTGAGCACCGCCACGTTGCCCTCCGGCAACAGGGTGTAGCGGGCCTCGGATTGCGCACAGTTACGCTGGAAATACATCGGCAACCGCGCCAGCTCGTACCAGGTCCCCTGGTAACGCTTGAGATCGACGTGGTTGACGGTCTTGGGCGCCAGCGAATCGTCCCGGGACGTGGCGCAGCCGGCCAAGAGCAGGCCGACCAGAAGAGTGAAAACAAAACGCATCATTATTTTTCTCCCGTGGGCCCGAAGCCCCGGTTTTTTTTACTTCAGGCCTTGCCCGGAAAACATCAGAACCTTGTCACCGGCATACTGCACGCTGATAAAGCTGTTCTTGTCGCCCCAGGTGCAGCTGGACATGCCCAGCGCGCCCGAACAGTCAGTCGGCTTGCCCAGGAGTTGTTCAACCTCGGCCTTGGGCATGCCCGCCGAGAGCTTGGAATAGTTTTCCTGATTGACCTTGCTGCACGCAGCCAGCAGCACGCAGAACGACAACAGAGCGAGAGAACGCAGGGACATGGTGAACTCCTGGACGAAAGGGGGAAGGCCTGTCAGCCAACCAGAAGCTTAGAAGAGAAAACCCCCTTCTGGTTCCCCGCTCGGCCGGGTATTTCTTGCCCGCTGCTCCGGGCATTTTCCCGGTAAATCAAACACCTTTTCGCCTTGCCCTGCTGTTCGTCGGTTTTTCTCCACGAGGCCTCATCTTCAGTAATAGCCAGTCGACATAACTGCAGCGCAAAGCCCTCCACTGTGGCAAATTGACGCCCCTCGTTGACCAGCCCATCGCGGTAGTTCACTTAATGACCAGCAATATGAAATTCAGCCACAAGATCCTGCTTGCCGCCGCCCTTGTGGTGGCCGTCGCGTTCGCCTGTTTTATTCTGTTCAATGACTACCGACAGCGTGAGGCCCTTCGCAGCAGCACCGAGTCCACCATGCAGGAACTGGGCAGCCTGACCACCAGCAATATCCAGACCTGGCTGGAAAGCCGCATCCAGCTCCTGCAGTCTCTGGCCCAGCAGATCGCCGTGGACGGCAACGGCGCCGAGAGCCTGAAACGCAGCGTCGGCCTGCCCGCCTATACCAGCAACTTCCAGCTCAGTTACTTCGGCGGCCAGGACGGCGTGATGTTTTCGGTGCCGGCCGGCAATCGCGCCGCCGACTACGACCCCCGCGCCCGCGGCTGGTACAAGGCGGCCACCGGCGCGCAACGGACCATCGTCACCGAACCCTACATCGCCGCTTCATCCGGCAAACTGGTGATCACCGTGGCCACCCCGGTGCAGCATCAGAACCAGATGATCGGCGTGGCCGGCGCCGATATCGACCTGTCGAGCATCAGCGCCATCATCAACTCGCTGAACTTCGGCGGTCACGGCCAGGCCTTCATCGTCAGCGCCGACGGCAAGATCCTCATCCACCCCGACAGCAAACTGGTGCTCAAGAGCCTCGCCGAAGCCTATCCCGCGGGTGCCCCGAGCATCAGCCCCGGCCTGAAAGAAGTGCAACTGAACGGCAAGACCCAGTTCATCTCCTTCACCCACGTCAACGGCGTGCCCTCGGCCGACTGGTACGTGGCCCTGGTCCTGGACAAGGACACCGCCTTCGCCGTGCTCAGTGAATTTCGCACCTCGGCGATCATCGCCATGCTGATCGCGGTGGTGATCATCATCAGCCTGCTGGGCATGCTGATCCGCATCCTGATGCAGCCGCTGCACGTGATGGGCCGGGCCATGCACGACATCGCCGAAGGCGAAGGCGACCTGACCAAACGCCTGGTGATCCATGGCCACGACGAATTCGGCACCCTGGGGGTGTCGTTCAACCGTTTCGTCGAACGCATCCACAGTTCGATCCGCGAAGTGTCCTCGGCCACCGGTCAGGTCAATGAAGTGGCCCTGCGCGTAGTCGCCGCCTCCAACTCGTCGATGTTCAACTCCGACCAACAGGCTTCGCGCACCAGCAGCGTGGCCGCGGCCATCAACCAACTGGGCGCCGCTGCCCAGGAAATCGCCCAGAACGCTGCCCTCGCCTCGCAGCACTCCAGCGAGGCCCGCAGCCTGGCGCAAGACGGCCAGCAAGTGGTGGATCAGACCATCGCCGCCATGCATCAGCTGTCGGCAAAGATCAGCAGCTCCTGCGACAACATCGAGACCCTCAACAGCAACACGGTGAACATCGGGCAGATCCTCGAAGTCATCACCAGCATTTCTCAGCAGACCAACCTGCTGGCCCTCAACGCCGCCATCGAAGCGGCTCGCGCCGGTGAGGCCGGACGCGGTTTCGCGGTGGTAGCGGACGAGGTGCGTAACCTCGCCCACCGCACCCAGGATTCGGCGCAGCAAGTGCAGAAAATGATCGAGGAGCTGCAAGTGGGCGCCCGTGAAGCGGTGGGCACCATGACCGAGAGTCAGCGTGAGAGCGAAAGCAGCGTCGGCATCGCCAACCAGGCCGGCGAACGCCTGGGCAGCGTGACCCAGCGCATCGGCGAAATCGACGGCATGAACCAGTCGGTGGCCACCGCCACCGAGGAGCAGACCGCGGTGGTGGAGTCGATCAACGTCGACATCACCGAAATCAACACCCTGAATCAGGAAGGGGTGGAAAACCTGCAAGCCACCCTGCGCGCCTGCGCCGACCTGGAACAACAGGCCAAGCGCCTGCAGCATCTGGTGGGCAGCTTCCGTATCTGAGGAGCAGCTTCGCCGGCAAGCCGGCTCCTACCACTCTTCCGTAGGAGCCGGCTTGCCGGTCAAAGCGCGCTTAAAAACGCGAACCAGGCTCGCGCAGGAAAGCCAGCTCCTCGGCAGTGGACTCACGACCGAGGATGGCGTTGCGATGGGGAAAGCGCCCGAAGCGGGCAATGATTTTCTGGTGCCGTTCGGCGTAGTCCAGCTGATCGGCGAACACCGGGCGATCGTCCTCCGGTTGTTCGTCGTGCAGGGCAGCAAAGCGGGAAACCCCTTCGTTCTGCACCGCCAGATGCTCGCAATGCTCGAACACCAGGTAGATGAAGCAGCGCTGCATGGCCGGCAGGCGCCGGTCAAAATCCGCGGCAATGCCTTGCGCCACCAGTGCCTGGGCACGGGTATCGCCGGAGAACGCCTTGGGCGTATCGCGATAGATCATCCGCGGCAACTGATCGAGCAACAGCACCAAGGCCAGCCAACCTTGGGGACTTTGCGTCCACTCGGTCAATCCGCCAGCCAGTGCCTGCTCCACCAGACCACCAAAGCGCTGGCGCGCTTCGAGGTCCTGGCTGTCGCGTTTGCCAAACCACAGCCCGCCCTTGGCAGCGACCACCTCTGCCGGCTTTTCGGCTGAACCGAACCACCAATCAAGCAGAGGCTGCCAGGACTGGGCCATGTCTTATTCCTTGTGGTAGCCCGTCACACGAGCCACTTCTTCCTTGGAACCAAGGAATACGGCAACACGCTGGTGCAGGCCTTCAGGCTGAATGTCGAGGATGCGCTGGCGACCGTCGGTAGAAGAACCGCCAGCCTGTTCGATGAGGAAGGACATCGGATTGGCTTCGTACATCAGCCGCAGTTTGCCCGGCTTCTCCGGCTCGCGGCTGTCGCGTGGGTACATGAACAGGCCGCCACGGGTCAGGATACGGTGCACGTCGGCGACCATGGCCGCGACCCAGCGCATGTTGTAGTTCTTTTTCAGTGGCCCGGTGTCGCCGGCCAGCAGCTCACTCACGTAACGCTTGACCGGGGCTTCCCAGTGACGCTCGTTGGACATGTTGATGGCGAATTCCTGGGTGGATTCCGGGATCTTGATGTCTTCGTGGGTCAGCACGAAGCTGCCCATTTCACGGTCCAGGGTGAAGCCCTTGACGCCATGCCCCAGGGTCAGGATCAGCATGGTCTGCGGGCCGTAGATGGCGTAACCGGCAGCAACCTGCTGGGTGCCCGGCTGCAGGAAGGCCTTTTCGTTCAAGGCTTCGTTCTGGCTCAGGTACTCGTTCGGGCAACGCAGCACCGAGAAGATGGTGCCAACGGGCGCGTTGATATCGATGTTCGACGAACCGTCCAGCGGGTCGAATACCAGCAGGTAGGCACCTTTCGGGTATTTGCCCGGGATCTGGTAGGCATTGTCCATTTCCTCGGACGCCATGCCGGCCAGGTGACCGCCCCATTCGTTGGCTTCCAGGAGGATCTCGTTGGAAATCACGTCGAGCTTCTTCTGCACTTCGCCCTGCACGTTTTCCGTGCCCATGCTGCCCAGAACACCACCCAGGGCGCCTTTGGACACAGCGTGGCTGATCTCCTTGCAAGCACGCGCCACCACTTCGATCAGGAAGCGCAGATCGGCAGGAGTGTTGTTGCTGCGGGTCTGCTCAATCAAATAGCGACTCAGGGTAACGCGGGACATGGAAGGCTCCGGAGGAATGGGGGACTAAAAACCCGCGCAGTTTAACGCGAGTCGGGGCGCATTTCCTCCTCTCAGACAGGGAACCGGCAGATAGAGTTCAGGCACCGGTTTCAGCGTAGCCACAAAACCTCAGCCATGACTGGCCACAGCGCCCTCTGCCACCCCCGCAACCGCTCAGGATTTGACCGCCGGCTTGCGCAGCAGACTGAAGGCCATGCCGGCCAATGCCAGCACCCCCAGGAGCAGCACCGCCCACAGGCCGATTTTTTTCCAGTCCGGCCCGCTGGCCACGGCGACGTCCGGCGACGCCGCAGTGGACGTCGTCAATTGCGCCGCGCCTTCGACCTTGGCCTGGCCCAGTTCCTTGAGACGCTGCGGACTGTAGTCAGGAATCAGGGTGGCCAACGGCAGGTTGGCCGCTGTTGCGGTCGGGTTGCCCAGCGCCAGGGTATAGGGCCCGGCGCCACGAGCCAGGAACACCAGTTGCGTGCCGCGTACGGCAAATTGCAGAGTCGGCGCCTCCGCGCCCAGGCCGCCGCCACGCTCATCCACTGTCAATTTGAGCTGCTGCACGGTCTGCCCCGGCAATTGCAGTTCGTTCTGCTGCACGTCCTGGCCGTTCTGGGTCAGGCGGTACAGCAGGCCATTGCTCAGGGGCTGCCAGGGCAGGCTGCTCTCACGGCGTCCGTACAATGTTGCGGGCGCCAGACTATTGGCCTGTTTGAGCTCGACCCGCACGCGCTCGACATTCAGCCCCTTGGGCAACTGCCAACTGTACTCACCGGCCTTAGCGGCCGTGCCGCCCAGCGGTTGCGACCACACCAGCGGCGACGGCAGGCTGCTGGTGGTGCTGCTCTGCAACTGCACGGAAGTGAGCACTGGCGCCGCCTGTGGGGTGTTCCACAGCAAGCGCAGGTAACGTGCCGACTGCCCGGGCAAAGCCACCTCATGCTGCTCGACCCGCTCGTCGGCAAACGACAGCCGTGCCACCTGGCCTTCTCCCCAGGATTGCCAGTGCTGCAGATCGTCACTGGCCTCGATGCTGAAACGCTGGAAACCGTCGCGCTCACTGGTCCAGTCCAGCACCAGTTGTTGCAGCGGCGCCTTGATGGCGCTGGCATCCAGCAACCAGCCTCGCAGGACTTCTTCACCCGCCTCCAACTCAGTGGCCGGCTGCACTTGAACCAGCGTGCCATTGGCGTTGGACTGCACCCGCACACTGGGGATGCTGTCGCCAGCTTGCGCCGAGTTGTACAGCGGGAACCACTTCACATCAGCAAGGCTGCGCTGCTCGCGAGTCTGCGCCTGCTGACGGGCCACGGCATAGGCCTGGGGCTCGCCGGCGGCGTTGAACACGCGAATATCCCGCAGATCGATCTGGCTGGCCTGGAGCTGCACGGCGAGCGGCAGCTCCAGGCGGTACCAGGGGCCTTCTCCGCTCAGGGTCAAGGGCACCTGGGACTTGAAGTCCCCGGGCTTGTCCTGGGCCACGGCGGACAAAGCCACACACAGGCCCGCAGCCCCCCACCAGCGCAGGTTCAACTTCTGACTCAAGACGACACTCCTTCATTCAAGGGCTTGCCGGCTTCAGGCTCGGCCTCGACCCGCTTGGGCGGCAAGGGGGCGAAATAGCCCACCACCAGCAACAACACACCGACCCCGATGAAAGAGACGATCCGCGCCAGCCCGCCACGATTGCTCAATTCCACCAGGAACAGCTTGGCCACCACCACCGCGATCAACGCCGCGCCGATCAGCCAGACTTCGCGGCGATGGCGCACATGCCCGCCGATCATCAAGCCCAGGGCAATCAGGGTCCAGACGATGGACAGCCCGGCCTGGACCATCATCGACTCAAGCAACGCATCCGCCTGGAACGGCACGCCGCTCCAATGGTGAGCCGCGCGCATGACCAGCACGGTGAAGAAGGCGAACAGGGAAACCCCCGCCACCAACTGGGCGCCGCGCTCGGCGTAATCGCTCCGAAGCGCCAGCACCTGCACCGCGCTGCGGGACCACACATACACCCCGAACAGGGCAAACAGCAGCCCCAGCTCCAGGGGATTGAGCAGCGGCAAGTAAGGCAACGGCTCGGCACGGCCGTCGCTGAAGGTATTGGCCAGCCAGAACCAGCCCAGCATCAACACCGCCAAGGGCAGCGCGGCATACAGGCGGTACTCCCTGGAATGCGCGGCAACCGGCCACGGCCAATGGCGCGGCGCGGCCATGGCCACCAGATACAGGCTCGGCAGGATCGCCCAGCCCAGCCAGCGCCAGGCGTTGTACTGCTCGGACAACAGCAGCAAGGCGTAGCGCAGTTCCAGCGCCAACACCCCCAGCAGCAGCCAGCAACCCAGCACATGGGCGATGCTCAGGACCCGCGTCGGCAGCCATGCCGCCAGGCGCCGCAGACTGAAGAAGTGCACGGCGAACAGCAGGGTCCAGGCCAGCCAGCCCAGATCCGCCGCCGGGTGATAACGCGGTGCCCAAGCCGCCAGCAGCACCAGGGCTCCCGCCGGTATCAGCAGGCTGCACACCAGGCCCAGGGACTTCCACTGCAGGCGCACCGCCAGCAGCGCGCAGAGCAGCACGCTGGCTGCGGTGATCAGCAGCAACAGGCTCGCCTGCCAATGGGCCGGGGCGAAGCGCAGTACTTCCTTGAGCCAGGTAAAGGCCCACCAGCAAGCACCCCAGGCCAACAACAGGTCGGACAGGCGCCCCAGGCTCAAGGCATCGAACGCCGAGCCATGATGGCCCCGCTGCAAGCGCCAGGCCCCTACCAGCGCCGCCAGAGCCAGGACCATCGGCGTCCAGAAGTCGCCATTGGCCAGGGGCCGCGCAGCGTCCGCCACCGCCACGAAATACCAGTCCGAACCGGCCAGCAGGAAGGTGCTGCCGCCAATCACCTGGAGCACCAGGCCAAAGACAAAACTGGCCCGCTGCTGCAAGTACAGGCTGAGCCAGATGATCAACAGCCCGCTGGCGGCCCAGACCCCGCTGGCAGTACGCCAAGGCAGCACAAACAGCACCGCCAGGTTGATCATCATCAAGCCCGCCAGCAGCACCACCGACAGCCCCCGCAACAAGCGCGGGTCCTTGCGCACCATGTCATTGCGGGCGGCCAGGAGCATGCCGCCAATGAGCGCCAGCCCAATCAGCGAGGCGCTCATCAGGCCGCTCCAGCCGGCGCTGAAGACTGCGCTGGCGTCGCCGTCCGCCCCTTGCAGGCGCATCAGGAACAAGGCCCCGCCGAGCAACTGGATGCCGAATGCCGTGAACAGGAAGGCCCGCGATTGCAGGCGCAGGCCGACCCACAAGGTCGCCAGCCCGGCCAGGGCCCAACTGATGGCCGTGCCCTGGGTGAAGAAGAACAAGGGCGCCAGCAGATACAGGAAACCTAGCCCAAGCACCGCCAGGAGAGGCGCAATGCCCTGCTCCCAGGTCGAAGGCAAGGACTTATCGGCCCGTCGCAGTTGGTCGAAGCTGAACAGCAACGCGCCACCGAGCAGCAATGCCCCCAAAGGCGCACCGGCCAGCAGGCTGGTGTTCCCGGGACTCAATTCACTGAGGAAAGCCAGGGCCGAGCCCGCCTGCAACAGCAAGGCAAAGGCCCGGGCCATTGGCCGCTGCTGACGCAGGCCGAGCCAGAAGATCCCCGCGCCCTCCACGGCCCAGGCCGCCGACGTCCAGCGCGCATCCAGGCCCAACGGAATGGCCAGGCTGGCGAAAATCACCCCCAGGGCCAGGCAGGTTTCCCCCAGCAACAGGGCGCGACCACCCATCAGCACCCGCGCCAGGACCATGTAGATCAAGCCCAGGGCCAGGGCACTGAAAGACGCCGCGAACTCCAGATGCCGGACCAGCGCCAGTTGCAAACCGAAAGCCACCAACGGCGGGCCGAAGAGCAGGCTGCCATCGACGTAGTCACCCTTGCGTGCGGACCAGTGCAGCAGCGCCTGACGATCGGCGTGCGCCGGAGCATCGGTCATTTCCAGCAGCTTGCGCCGGGTGAACAGCAGGCCAATGGCCAGGTACATGAGGAAGAACAGGATCAGGAACGGCTCGGTACTCCACAGCAGCTCCGGGGCATAGGAGCGCAGGCCCCAGGCGAAACCGATGCCGAAGGTACCGACAAAGCCGATCAGGTTCAGCAGGCGCCAGGCCTTGAACCAGGCAATGCCGAGGATGCCGGCATTAAGCAGGGCGAAGTAGCTGAACAGCGCCACATGGCTGCCGGCGCCGGTGGACGTCAGGATGGGCGCGGCAAAACCGCCCAGGGCGGCGGCCGCCGCCAGACCCAGGGCATCCTGGGTAATGGCCAGGATCGCCGAAAACACGGTCACGGCCACCAGCAGGCCCAAAGCCGCAGAAGGGTCGAGCAACGGGTGCAGGCGCATGGCCGCGAACACCGTCAGGTAGAGCACGGCGATGCCAGTGCCCTGCAGCATCAGGGCGTAGTTGCTGTTGCGCCGCCGCAGCCACCAACCCAGCCCCAAGAGGCCCAGGGAGCTGGCCGCCACTCCGGCATAACGCAATTCGATGGGCACCACCATGCCTTCGGTGGCATAGCGCAGGAGGAAGGCCAGGCCGAGGAACAACAGCACCACGCCGACCCGCAGCACGGTGTTGCCGCCAAACAGCCAGTTGCGCGCACCGCTGATGGCGCGTTCGATCAGGTTCGGTTGCAGGTCCACAGGGGCCGCAGCTGGCTCTGGCTCCCGGGACGACACCTGGGGCCCGGGTTGCCAGACCGACTCCGGCAGCGGCTGGCTGGCTTGGATTGCCGCAGCAGGGAGCACCGCAGCAGGCAGTTCCCAGACCAGCTCGGGGGCAGCCGGCTCCACAGGCTGGACTTCGTCAAGAATGAATTCAGGCAGGTCTTCGCGTTCCGCCGCGGCGCTCGT
The DNA here is from genome assembly GCF_003363755.1 of Pseudomonas protegens. Lineage (GTDB taxonomy): Bacteria > Pseudomonadota > Gammaproteobacteria > Pseudomonadales > Pseudomonadaceae > Aquipseudomonas > Aquipseudomonas danubii. Next base: position 3,970,141 of record NZ_CP031396.1, on the reverse strand, counting down.
GCCTGCGCGAGCCTCGGCAAGCGGGGCATTGACCAGGGGCTCGGCCGCAGGTTCGGCGGCGGGGCTAGCGTTGCTTTCCAGCAGCGCAAGACGCTGGCCCAGGGTGGCCAGGGCCTTTTTCGCCTGTTCCAGCTCACGGTGCTGGTCGACAACCTGGCGATGCAGGGCGCCGAAGCGAATGGCCAGGCCGACAGCCAGGCCCAGCAGGGCACCGATCAGGGCATCACTGATGGACTCATCAACGATCCACCCCAGCACCAACCCCAACAGCATGAACATCCATTGCATGTGTCGATATCCCTAAGCGGTCCACTAAAGGACAGGTACAGCTGTGTTGACGCGTTCGCCGGCAAGCCGGCCCCTACGGAGATTGTAGGCGCCGGCTTGCCAGCGCAGGTCTGTCCCCGATTGGAAGCCGAGCGTGGCCCGAAAGACACCATCCGGGAGATAAAATCGGCGCTCAGTATATCGACCCGACCCAACAAACGTTGGGCCTTATGCACAGTTCGAGAATTCTCCCAAACGCCTCACTCCAGCGCCTTCCAGATCTGCGTGGCGTATTCACGGATGGTCCGGTCCGAAGAAAACCAGCCCATGCGCGCCGTGTTGAGCACCGCCGAACGCCACCATTCCTTGGCGTCGTGCCAACGCTCCTCGACCCGAGCCTGGGCACTCCAGTAGGCATCGAAATCGGCGCAGACCAGGAACCGGTCGTAGTCGATCAGCGAATCGATCAGCCCGGTGTAACGCGACGGATCATCCGGGGAGAACACCCCGCCACGAATCGCCTGCAGCACATCGCTGAGCCGATGGGAGGCGGCGATATCCGGCACCGCGCTGAATTCGCCATTGCGCTTGCGCGCCTCCACCTGCTGGGCGCTGAGACCGAAGATGAACATGTGTTCGGCGCCCACCTGCTCGCACATTTCGACGTTGGCACCATCCAGGGTGCCGATGGTCAGGGCGCCGTTGAGGCCGAACTTCATGTTGCTGGTGCCCGAAGCCTCGAAGCCGGCGGTGGAGATCTGCTCCGACAGGTCGGCGGCGGGAATGATGCTTTCCGCCAGGCTGACGTTGTAGTTGGGCAGGAACACCACTTTGAGCAAGCCACGTACAGTCGGGTCGCTGTTCACCGTACGGGCGATGTCGTTGGTCAATTTGATGATCAGCTTGGCCTGGTGATAACTGGCGGCCGCCTTGCCGGCAAAGATCTTCACCCGGGGCACCCAATCGGTTTCCGGCTCGGCGCGGATCGCCTGGTACAGCGCCACGGTATGCAGCAGGTTGAGCAACTGGCGCTTGTACTCGTGAATACGCTTGACCTGCACATCGAACAGCGCCGCCGGGTTGACCGCGATGCCCAGGCGCTCATGGATGATCGCCGCCAAAGCACGCTTGCTGTGCAGCCGCTGTTCGGCGAACTGCTTGCGAAAGGCGGCTTTCTCGGCGAAGGGTTCCAGCCCCAGTAGCAGCGCCTCGGGATTGTCCAGCAGCTCGGGGCCCAGGACGTCCACCAGCATTTCGGTCAGTTGCGGGTTGGCCTGATACAGCCAGCGGCGGAAGGTGATGCCGTTGGTCTTGTTGTTGATCCGCTCCGGGTACAGTTTGTGCAGCTCGGAGAACACCGTGCTGCGCATCAACTGGGTGTGCAGGCCGGACACGCCATTGACGCTGTGGGAGCCGAGGAACGCCAGGTTGCCCATGCGCACCCGGCGGCCGTTGTCTTCCTCGATCAGCGACACGGCCCGCAGCACGTCGAAATCATGCAGGCCCTTGGCCCGCAATGAGTCGATGTGCTGGGCGTTGATCAGATAGATGATCTGCATGTGCCGCGGCAGCATGCGTTCCATCAGGCCCACCGGCCAGGTTTCCAGGGCCTCGGGTAACAGGGTGTGGTTGGTGTAGGCCAGGGTGTCCACGGTGATCTGCCACGCCGCATCCCAGGCGATGCCGTGCAGGTCCACCAATTGGCGCATCAGCTCGGCCACGGCAATCGACGGGTGGGTGTCATTGAGCTGGATGGCCGCGTGCTCGCCGAGGCTGAGCACCGAGTCGTGCATGTTCTTGTGGCGCCGCAGCAAATCCTGCAACGACGCCGAGACGAAAAAGTACTCCTGGCGCAGACGCAGTTCCTGGCCCGCCTCGGTGCTGTCGGCCGGGTACAGCACCCGGGAGATGCTCTCGGCCCGGGCCACTTCCGCCACCGCCCCCAGGTGGTCACCGGCGTTGAAACGCTCCAGGTGCAAATCCTCCATGGCCCGGGCCCGCCACAGACGCAAGGTGTTGACGCTGGCCCCACGCCAGCCCACCACTGGAGTGTCGTAGGCCACCGCCCTGACGATCTCCGCCGGCCGCCAGACCTGGCGAATGTTGCCCGCTTCGTCGGTCACGCTGTCGACGCTGCCGCCAAAGCCGATGGAGTAGATCACCTCGGGGCGCTCGAACTCCCAGGGATTGCCGAAATCCAGCCAGTGTTCGGTCTGCTCCTGCTGCCAGCCGTCGACAATCGCCTGGCGGAACAGGCCGTGCTCGTAACGGATACCGTAGCCGTGACCGGCCAGGCCCAGGGTCGACATGCTCTCCATGAAACACGCCGCCAGGCGCCCCAGGCCACCATTGCCCAGGGCCGCATCGGGCTCCAGCAGGCGGATGCGTTCCAGGTCCACCCCCAGATCGGTGAGGGCCTCGCGGGCCACGTCCAGCAGGCCAAGATTGCTCAGGCTGTCAAACAGCAAGCGACCGATCAGGAACTCCAGGGACAGGTAATACACCCGCTTCTGACCCTTGCGGTACATCTGTCGCGTGTGATCCATCCAGTGATCGACCATATGGTCCCGTGCCGCCAGGGCAATGGCCTCGAACCAGTCGTGGTCGAAGGCGTGATCCGGGTCTTTGCCAACCGCGTAGGTGAGTTTGGTCAAGACGGCTTCGCGAAAGGCGGCCACCTCAGCGTCACGAACAAGGGATTCCTGAGTCATCGATACGACCTCTGACGAGATACACAGTGAGCATGGAATGGTCTGAGCCTAGTCGGTCTGACACGGAGCGAAGGCTCTGGTTCGGCGCTGTCTCAAATGGCTCGACTCACGAGAGAGCCTTGCGCGCCTGCGGGGGAAAAAGATGCAGATGCCGTGCCGCCAGGGACTAATCGCAAGGCAGACAAGAAAAATCCGACCTAAAGTCGTTCAAAAATCCACCAGTCCCGGTATGATCGCGCGCCCTGGAACATGCCGGAAAAACCACCTTGATGAAGTCCAACCTGATCGCTGCCGCGGAAATCGACCGTCTCGATACCTGGGCCAAATACTCCGCGCCCATGTGCGGTTCCTGCATGTCCAGCTGCTGCACCCTGCCGGTGGAAGTGAAGATCAAGGACCTGATCCGCATTGGTATCGTCGACGAATTCGAGCGCGGCGAACCGGCGAAGAACATTGCCAAGCGCCTGCAGAAAGAAGGCATCGTCGAGCGCTACAACCAGAAGTCGGAAATCTTCACCTTGCAGCGCATGAGCAACAACGACTGCCTGTATCTGGATCGTAAAAGCCGCCTGTGCACCATTTATGACAAGCGCCCGGACACCTGCCGCAACCACCCGAAGATCGGCCCGCGCCCGGGCTACTGCGCCTACAAGCCCAAGCCCCAGGAGCGCCCGACCAATACCAGCAGTCGAACCCTGGAACGTTTCTGAGCCGCCGCGCCTCACCGCTACTACCACTGCTGTAGCCGCTGCCGAGCTTGCGAGGCTGCGACCGGCTGCGCAGCGGCCGTAAATCCAAGTGGCGCGTAATGCCTGAACGGCTGCAATGGCCGTCTTGCGGCTGCTTTGCAGCCGGTCGCAGCCTCGCGCTGCTCGGCAGCGGCTACATGAACAGGTTTTCTCCAGGCATAAAAAAACGCCCCCAGTCTCGCGACCGGGGGCGTTTTCATTCAGCCGGAACTAAAGACTCAGTTCTTGGCTTTCTTGGCAGCGCGGGTACGCTCGCCTTCGTCCAGGATCTTCTTGCGAAGACGGATGGACTTAGGAGTCACTTCACACAGCTCGTCGTCCTGGATGAATTCCAGAGCCTGTTCCAGGGTGAAGCGAACAGGTGGAACCAGGGCGATGGTTTCGTCTTTACCCGAAGCACGCATGTTGTCGAGCTTCTTGCCCTTGGTAGGGTTGACGCCCAGGTCGTTGTCACGGCTGTTCAGACCGACGATCTGACCGTTGTAGATTTCCTGGCCGTGCTCGACGAACAGCTTGCCGCGCGCCTGCAGGGTTTCCAGGGAGTAGGTCAGGGCCTTGCCGGTTTCTACCGATACCAGGACGCCGTTCTGACGGCCGGACATGTGGCCGGACTTCATCGGAGCGTAGCGATCGAAGATCGAGGTCAGGATGCCTGCGCCGTTGGTCAGGGTCAGGAACTGGTTACGGAAACCGATCAGACCACGGGCTGGAATGTTGTATTCCAGGCGTACACGGCCCTTGCCATCCGGAACCATGTTGCTCAGGTCGCCCTTACGCAGGCCCATCTCTTCCATGACCTTGCCCTGGGATTCTTCAGGGATGTCGATGGTGACGTTTTCGAACGGTTCCTGCTTCACACCATCCACTTCACGGATGATCACTTCAGGACGGCCAACGCCCATCTCGAAGCCTTCGCGACGCATGGTTTCGATCAGTACCGACAGGTGCAGCTCACCACGGCCGGAGACCTTGAACTTGTCAGCCGAGTCGCCTTCTTCAACGCGCAGAGCAACGTTGTACAGCAGCTCTTTGTCCAGACGTTCCTTGATGTTACGGCTGGTCACGAACTTGCCTTCTTTACCGCAGAATGGCGAGTCGTTGACCTGGAAGGTCATGGAAACGGTTGGCTCGTCGACGCTCAGTGGCTTCATCGCTTCGACAACAGTCGGATCGCACAGGGTGTCGGAGATGAACAGCTCGTCGAAACCGCTGATGCAAACGATGTCGCCAGCAGCGGCTTCTTCAACGTCTACACGGTGCAGGCCGTGGTGACCCATCAGCTTGAGGATACGACCGTTACGGCGCTTGCCGTTGACGTCGATGGCCACAACCGGGGTGTTGGGCTTGACGCGACCGCGAGCGATACGGCCAACGCCGATCACACCCAGGAAGCTGTTGTAGTCCAGAGCGGAAACCTGCATCTGGAACGGACCGTCACGGTCAACGCTTGGCGCTGGCACGTTGTCGACGATCGACTGGTACAGCGGGGTCATGTCTTCAGCCATTTCGGTGTGGTCCAGACCGGCAATGCCGTTCAGGGCCGAGGCGTAGACGACTTTGAAGTCCAGCTGTTCTTCGGTGGCACCCAGGTTGTCGAACAGGTCGAAGATCTGGTCCAGAACCCAGTCAGGACGCGCGCCCGGACGGTCAACCTTGTTGATCACCACGATTGGACGCAGGCCGGCTTCGAACGCCTTCTTGGTCACGAAACGGGTTTGCGGCATCGGGCCGTCTTGAGCGTCGACCAGCAGCAGTACGGAGTCGACCATGGACATTACGCGCTCAACTTCGCCGCCGAAGTCGGCGTGGCCCGGGGTGTCCACGATGTTGATGTGGTAGCCGTTCCAGTTGATGGCGGTGTTTTTCGCCAGGATGGTAATACCGCGTTCTTTTTCCTGGTCGTTGGAGTCCATCACGCGCTCGTCGTTGAGCTCGTTGCGCTCCAGGGTGCCGGATTGACGCAGGAGTTTGTCTACCAGGGTGGTCTTACCATGGTCAACGTGGGCAATGATGGCGATGTTGCGTAGATTTTCGATCACTTGTGTATCTCGATCAGAGGATTCGGTGTGCTGACAAATGCTGGCAGCGATTAACAATAGAGTCAGGCCTGGCCGTTACAGCTGGACGGCGGCGTCGGGGGGCCGGTGACGCAAGCCACAGGCGAACATCCCCGGGCACTTAGCTCGGTCTATAAACGCGCACATTGGCATGTCCCTCACTGAGCAGATGGTGAGCATGCAGGCGACTCATGACGCCTTTGTCGCAATACAGCAGGTACTGGCGCGTAGGGTCCAGTTCCTTGAAGCGGGCGTTCAATGCATAGAACGGCAGCGCTTGTACTTCGATGCCAGCAAGCTCCAGCGGGTCGTCTTCCTGGGCATCCGGGTGACGGATGTCGATGACGATATGACCGGCCAGCGCCTCACTGACTTCTTCAATCTGCAAATCCTGGCCCAACTCGTCGATCACCCGATCGATCGGCACCAGCTTGGCCCGCTCGATCGCACGCTCGAGCACCGCCATATCGAATTCTTTCTCTTCATGCTCGACGCGATGGCGCTTGGCATGGGTCTTGGGGTTCACCGAGATGACCCCGCAGTACTCCGGCATGTGCTTGGCGAAGTCGGCAGTGCCGATCTCTTCGGCCAGGTCGATGATGTCCTGCTTGTGGCTGGCGATCAGCGGGCGCAGCACCAGCTTCTCGGTCACGCAGTCGATCACCGACAGGTTGGGCAACGTCTGGCTGGACACCTGGGAAATCGCCTCGCCGGTCACCAGCGCGTCGATGTGCAGACGGTCGGCGATGCTTGAGGCGGCACGCAACATCATACGCTTCAAAATGACGCCCATATGACTGTTGTCGACTTTGCCGAGAATTTCCCCGAGCACTTCCTCGAACGGCACGCTGACGAACAGCACCCGCTGGGAGCTGCCGTACTTCTTCCATATATAGTGCGCGACTTCCATCACGCCCAGTTCGTGGGCACGGCCGCCCAGATTGAAGAAGCAGAAGTGGCTCATCAGGCCACGGCGCATGACCTGATAAGCGGCGACCGTGGAGTCGAAGCCGCCGGACATCAGCACCAGGGTCTGTTCCAGGGCGCCCAGCGGGTAGCCACCGATACTGTTGTGCTGGCTGTGGATCACGAACAACCGTTGGTCGCGAATTTCCATCCGCACTTCGATTTCCGGCTCTTTGAGGGAAATGCCGGCGGCGCCGCACTGCCGACGCAGCTGGCTGCCGACGTACTTTTCCACGTCCATGGAGCTGAATTCATGCTTGCCGGCACGCTTGCAGCGCACCGAGAAAATCTTCCCGGGCAAGGCCTCGCCGAAGTGCTGCTTGCACTTGGCAACGATGTCGTCGAAGTCGCCCAGCGGGTACTCGTCAACCTGCAGGAAATGCGCGATGCCGGGCATGCAACTCAGGCGCTCGGTCAGCTCCTTCAGGGCCTTGGGCTCGCTGAGGGCGGTTTCCAGCTCGAGGTTGTCCCACACACCATTGACCACCACGGCCGGGTCCAGATCGCGGAGCACGGCACGGATGTTCTTGGCCAACTGACGGATGAAACGCATCCGTACCGGGCGGCTCTTGATGGTGATTTCCGGGAAAACTTTAACGATTAGTTTCATGAAAACTGCGCGCGCTGGGCCAGCCGAAAAAGGGGGGCGCGGATTATAGCGGAAATTGCTCAAGGTTTAACCAATTAATGTGCAGAAGGTTTTAGGTGCACCAAAACGGGTCATTTATCAAAGAAGACGCTACATTGCAGTGCGCCAAATGCCGGCATTACGCCAAATCCGCCGCAGAAAGCGTGATTTTGGGGCAGAAAACCCATCTCGGGGCACTGGCATGCAATTTGCTCCCTTGTGAGGCAGGTTGCCATGGCAGAGTATTCGCGCCGGCATCACCCACATTCTAAGGGCACTCCAACACCAAGCCCGAAGCCACCCGGAGGACACTATGTCGAAGTCGGTTCAACTCATCAAAGATCATGACGTCAAATGGATTGATCTGCGCTTCACTGACACCAAGGGCACTCAACATCACGTGACCATGCCGGCCCGTGATGCGCTGGATGAAGACTTCTTCGAATCCGGCAAGATGTTCGACGGTTCCTCCATCGCTGGCTGGAAAGGCATCGAAGCCTCCGACATGATCCTGATGCCGGACGACGAAACCGCCGTGCTGGACCCGTTCACCGAAGAACCGACCCTGATCCTGGTCTGCGACATCATCGAACCTTCGAGCATGCAAGGTTACGACCGCGACCCACGCGCCATTGCCAAGCGCGCCGAAGAGCACCTGAAAGCCACCGGCATCGGCGACACCGTATTCGCCGGTCCAGAGCCAGAGTTCTTCATCTTCGACCAAGTGAAATTCAAGTCCGACATCTCCGGTTCCATGTTCAAGATCTACTCCGAACAAGGTTCCTGGATGTCCGACCAGGACATCGAAGGCGGCAACAAGGGCCACCGTCCAGGCGTCAAAGGCGGCTACTTCCCGGTTCCACCGTTCGACCACGACCACGAAATCCGTACCTCCATGTGCAACGCACTGGAAGAAATGGGCCTGACCGTCGAAGTTCACCACCACGAAGTGGCGACTGCCGGCCAGAACGAAATCGGCGTCAAGTTCAACACCCTGGTGAAGAAAGCCGACGAAACCCAGACCCTGAAATACGTCGTGCACAACGTGGCCGACGCCTACGGTCGTACTGCCACCTTCATGCCTAAGCCACTGTACGGCGACAACGGCTCGGGCATGCACGTGCACATGTCGATCTGGAAAGACGGCAAGAACACCTTCGCTGGCGAAGGCTATGCCGGCCTGTCCGACACCGCTCTGTACTTCATCGGCGGCATCATCAAGCACGGTAAGGCCCTGAACGGCTTCACCAACCCGGCCACCAACTCCTACAAGCGTCTGGTTCCAGGCTTCGAAGCCCCGGTCATGCTGGCCTACTCGGCACGCAACCGTTCCGCTTCGATCCGTATTCCTTACGTGTCGAGCCCTAAAGCCCGCCGTATCGAAGCCCGTTTCCCGGACCCGGCTGCCAACCCATACCTGGCCTTCGCTGCTCTGCTGATGGCCGGCCTGGACGGTATCCAGAACAAGATCCACCCTGGCGACGCCGCTGACAAAAACCTGTACGACCTGCCGCCTGAAGAGGCCAAAGAGATCCCACAAGTTTGCGGCAGCCTGAAGGAAGCCCTGGAAGAGCTGGACAAAGGTCGTGCGTTCCTGACCAAAGGCGGCGTTTTCAGCGACGACTTCATCGACGCTTACATCGCCCTGAAAAGCGAAGAAGAGATCAAGGTCCGTACCTTCGTACACCCACTGGAATACGAGCTGTACTACAGCTGCTGATCCGGTAACGCCGGCGCAAGCCGCGTGATCAAGAGGCCTCCTTCGGGAGGCCTTTTTTATGCCCGCGCATTTGCCCTGCCCGGGGTGGTTGCGTGCATCATGGGCGCCGCCCTTCTCTTATCTGCCGAGCCCGCCCATGACTTCGCGCCTCAACTTGTGCCTCGCCCTGACCTGCAGCCTGCTCACCACAGCCGCCTGCGCCACCGAAGCCCCCGCCGCTCTCGCCCCGTTGCTCGGCAGCATCGGCGAACGCCTGGCCATTGCCGATCAGGTGGCCCTGAGCAAATGGGACAGCCACAAGGCTGTCGAGGACCGTCCTCGGGAACAGCAGGTGATTGCCGGCGCCACGGCCCAGGCCGCTACCTATCACCTGAGCGAGGAAAGGGTTGGGCAGTTCTTCGCCGCCCAGATCGAAGCCAACAAACTGGTGCAGTACGCCAGGCTGTCCAGCTGGCACCTGCAAGGCCGGGCGCCAGACACCCCGCGCCAGGACCTGGCCGGACAGATCCGACCACAACTCGATCAGTTACAAAAACGTCTGCTGCAGCAACTGGCCGACTTCAGCCCCCATGCCGGCGATCGCCAATGCCCGCAATGGCTGGCCCAGGCCAATCAGGCCGCCAGCCGCGACCCGCTGCAGCGGCTGGCAATGGTCCGCGCCACCGCTGAGTTATGTGTGTTCAAAGGTTAACCGCGCCCGCGTCCAGCCTCGCGCCGCCCTATGCTGAGCCTTTCAACCGCGAACCTGTAAAGGGCTGGAATCACCGTGATGCGCGTCGCTGCTTTTTGCCTGCTGTGGATAACGGTGCTGCCCGCCAGCGCAGAACCTTACGCCCAACTGCAGTTGCAGGGCGTGCCAGAGCACGGCGCGCTGCGGGCCAACAACGGCAGCTTCAAGGTGCAGGTGGCGCTGGTGCCGGACTTGCAGCCGCAGCATCACCTGCGCCTGCTGCTGGACGATCAGGCGTATGGCGCCCCGAGCCGGGGCCCCGAGTTGCCGCTGGTGAATATTGACCGCGGCCAACATCGCCTGGCCGTGCAGGTCCTCGACGGCGCGAAGGTGCTGCAACAGAGTCCGAGCATCACCTTCACCCTACTGCGAGCCCATCGCCGCTGAGTGCAAACCTCAACCGCGCACCACCCCGCTGGCCAGCAGCTTGGCGATAGTCGGCTCATCCAGCCCCAGCCCCTGCAGTACCGCACGGGTATCCTGGCCCAGGGTCGGCGGAACCGTCCGATAGCTAGCCGGGGTTCGCGACAGCTTCACCGGCGAACCTATGCCGCGGTAACCATCGAGTTCCACCAGCAGACCGCGATGCCGGGCATGGGGATGAGTCACCACCTGATCCACCGTAGCAATCGAACCACAAGGCACTCCCAAGCCAATCAGCCGCGGTGCCAGCGAGGCCCCATCGTGGGCAACCAGATGCCGCTCCAAAGCCTGTTTCAAGGCTTGGCGATTGACCGAGCGCTGGCCGTTATCGGCAAAGCGCGGGTCTTCCAGCAATTCGCTGGCCCCCAGTTCCAGGCATAGCGTGGCGAACTGTCGATCATTGCCAACCGCGAGGAAAATCGGTTCGCCGGCGGTGCGATAGCTGTCGTAAGGGGCGATGTTGGGATGGGCATTTCCCGTGCGCTTCGGGGGCTTGCCGGAAGCGAAATAGTTCGGCAGATGGGGGTGCAGCAGGGAGACGCCGCAGTCATACAGGGAAATATCCAGAGACTGCCCAAGGCCGCTGCGCTGACGCTCGTTGAGGGCCAGGAGAATCCCCGCCAACGCATTCAGGCCAGTGACCATATCGACGATCGGCAAGCCGATGCGCAGTGGCCCGCCCTCGCCTTCGCCGTTGACACTCATCAAGCCGGCCATGGCCTGGATCACCGCGTCATAGCCGGGTAAGCCGCCCAAGGGACCATCGGCGCCAAAGCCAGAGATCGCGCAATGAATCAACCTCGGGAAACGCGGGCTCAGCACCTCCTGAAAACCGATGCCCCAGCGTTGCAGGGTGCCGGGCTTGAAGTTCTCCACCAACACATCGGCGCCTTCCAGCAATTGCATCAACAGGGCCAGGCCCTCGGTGCGCGACAGGTCGACGGCAATCCCCCGCTTGTTACGGTTGATGCCGCGAAAGTATGAGGCGTCATCGCCTTCGAACGGTGGCCCCCAACCCCGGGTTTCATCGCCACTCAAAGGCTCCAGCTTGATGACTTCGGCGCCGTGGTCGGCCAGGGCCTGGGTACAGTAGGGACCGCCCAGCACGCGGCTCAGATCAATGATTTTCAGGCCCGCCAGGGCCCCTTGAGCAAGGTTCATCCAGGTACTCCGCACATCGGAAAGGGCCGGCCAATCAGGCCGGCAGCAGTTGCATGGCCTCGGCTTGTGACAGCGGGCTCTCATTGGCCAGGCGCGCCAGCAGCTCGGCATCGATAGCCGACTCCAGGCTCAAGGGGTCCCGTGGCAGCACCTTGTGCGCCAGCACCAGATGAGCCAGGCCCAGGCGTCGATAATCCGGAGCCTGACGCACAGCTTCCCAGGCCATGAAAATCGCGCTGGTCAGGTGATACAGCACGCTGCCGAACTGACGCACCTGCTCATCCCGGTGTTGCTGCGCCACCGTATGGAAGCCTGTGACCGTGCGCAGCAGCGCCGAATCGAACAGCCTGCGGCTGGCGTCCGGCAGATCGGCCTCGGCCAGCAGTGCCGCCAGATAACCTTGCAAGGCTTCCAGCGCCTGCTCACGGGTCACCGCCCGGGCAATGTCCAGGGCGACGATATTGCTGGTGCCCTCCCAGATCGAACCCAGATGGGCGTCGCGCACCAGCCGGGCATCGCTCCACTCCTCGATGTAGCCAACCCCACCTCGCACCTCCATGGCATCGCCGGTGACCCGCCGAGCGTCGCGGCAGGCGCGGAACTTGATCAGTGGCGTAAGAATCCGCACACATTTACGCGCCGCCTCGTCACCGCGATCAGCCCGAGGCAGCAAACTGGCGATCTGCATGAACATCGAGCGCGCCTGCTCGGTGGGCAGCATCATCTTCAGCAACTGCCGCTGCATCAGCGGCATCTCGATCAGATGCTTGCCGAAGGCCCGGCGCTGGCGGGCGATGAACAGCGCTTCGTTGACCCCGCGGCGCATCAGCCCCGCTGCCCGCACGCCGTTGGACAGCCGCGACATGTTGACCATGTCGGCCATCTGCTGGAAGCCGCGGCCGACCTTACCGATCAGGTAGGCGCTGGCGCCTTCCAGGGTGATCTCGCCACTGGCCATGGAGCGACTGCCCAGCTTGTCCTTCAGGCGCTGGATCCGGTACTGGTTGCGCGAACCGTCGGCCAGGACTTTCGGCAGCAGGAACAGGGTGACCCCGGCCATGCCCGCGGGCGCCTGTTCCGGGCGCGCCAGGACCATGGCCAGGTCGGCATCCGGGTTGGAACAGAACCATTTCTCGCCGTACAACCGCCATTGGCCGTCTTCCAGCCGGGCGCGGGTTTCGGTGCGCGAAACATCGGAGCCAGCGGCCTGCTCGGTCATGAACATCGCCCCCTGGAACAACTCGTCGAAATCCTGGGACTGCAGTCGCGGCAGATAACGCTGCACCAGCTCAGGCGTGCCGAACTTGCGCAGGGTGCGGGCTAGGGAGTCGGTCATGCTCACCGGGCAGCACAGGCCGAACTCGGCCTGGACGAACAGATAGGTCAGGGCGTACTTGACCAGTGGCAGCGGGCCGTCAGGGCGATGGCTCATGGAGGCCAGGCCCAGCTCGGCGTAAGCCACCCGCTCCAGGGCGATGTAGTCCGGATGCTTGGCAATGCTCTGCAGGTTCTCGCCGCGGCGGGTGCGGGGCTGCAATACCGGCGGGTGCTTGTCGGCGGACAGGGCCAAGACATCGAGCTCGCCACCGGCCCGGCCCCCCAGGCGCTGCAATGTCGGCAGCCACTGCTGATAGACCTCCGGCGGCAGGTAGACCTTGAGCAATGCGCCCAGGCCGGCGTCGCAGTCAAACAGGTTAAGGCCACGGCTATCGGGGATGTTCAGGCGGTCTTCAATAGGGCGGGGCTCGGCGGTCATGGCGCGTCTCCTGATTTTTGTAGGCCGAGACTAGAGCCGCCATCGATAAGTATCTAATACAAAATCCATCCACTACGATAAGAAAACCAGATCGTAGAAGGCAGGCTCCTCATGGACCTCAAACAACTGCGTTACTTCGTCGCCGTGGCCGAGGAGCTGCACTTCGGGCGCGCCGCGGAGCGTCTGTGCATTTCGCAACCGGCGCTGAGTTTCGACATCAAGAAGCTTGAAGGGCAACTGGATATCCAGTTGCTCAACCGCAACAACAAGTCCGTGAGCCTGACCAACGCCGGCCAGGTGCTGCTGGGCGAGGCGCGCTACCTGCTGCTGCGGGCCGACCAGGCACGACGCCTGACCCAGCGCTCGGCCGAAGGTTTTGCCGGGCGCCTGAGCGTGGGTTTCGTCAACTCGATCCTGCACCGCGGCCTGCCCCAGGCGGTCAAGGCCTTCGAGCGTGATCATCCGGACACCGAGATCGTGCTGATGGAAATGAACAGCGCCGCCCAGGCCCAGGCCCTGCAGCGGGGCCAGATCGATATCGGTTTCGTCCACGGTGGCACCTTCGCCGCCGGTATCCACAGCGAGATACTGCTGGCCGAACCCTTTCTCTGCTGCCTGCCCCAGGGCCACCGACTGGCCGGGCAGGCGCAGGTCGACCTGAGGCAATTGGCCCATGATGATTTCATCCTGTTTCCACGGGAGGTCTCGCCCCACTACCATGACCTGATCATCGCTCGCTGCGTGGCCGCCGGATTCAGTCCGCGCATTCGTCACGAGACTCGGCTCTGGCAAACCGTGGTGGCGATGGTGGCCCATGAGATGGGGGTGGCGCTGGTGCCCCAGACCCTGGCACTGCTCGGCCAGCCGGGGGTGAGTTACTGCGAAATCGAAGGCCGGGGGGCGCCTTCGGAGATTATGGCGATCCATCGGGCGGACAAACCTTCGGCCGCCGCCGACAGTTTCCTCGCCCTGTTCAGATCCCTGCTGCAAGCAGCCGCCACAGGGGCCTGAGCAGGGCGCGGCGATACGAAATCACGTATCAAACCATAAGATTTAATCATTATATTTTTCGATTCCTGCCTGTATAGGCTCCCAGCGGTCGGGTCTTGCATGAAGCCCACGCGCCCTGCACGGGTGCCCATAACAATAACAAGCAGGAGTTGCACATGACCGCCGCCCTGGAAGCTGCCGCCCACAAGAAAGCCCGCAAGGCGGGCATCGCCTCGTTCATCGGCACCACCATCGAGTGGTATGACTTCTACGCCTACGGAATCGCCGCCGCCCTGGTGTTCGGCAAAGTCTTCTTCCCCGCCGACCTGCCCCCGGGCACCGCTACCCTGTTGTCCTTCCTGACCCTGTGGGCCGGTTTTGTCGCACGCCCCATCGGCGGCATCATCTTCGGCCACATGGGCGACAAGATCGGCCGCAAGACCACCCTGGTGATCACCCTGATCATGATGGGCGTGGCCACCACCTGCATCGGCCTGCTACCCAGCTACCTGCAGATCGGCATCTGGGCGCCGATTGCCCTGGTGACCTTGCGCATCATCCAGGGCATCGCAGTGGGCGGCGAATGGGGCGGGGCGATCCTGATCGCCAGCGAGAGTGCGCCCAAGGGCAAGGGCATTCTCTATGCCGCCTTTGCCCAGCAGGGCTCACCGGCTGGCAACCTGCTGGCAACCCTGGTGTTCTTCGGCCTCAGCGCCCTGCCCGCGCCGGACTTCCTGCTCTGGGGCTGGCGCATTCCATTCCTGCTCTCGGCGCTGCTGGTGATCGTCGGCATGGTCATTCGCCTCAAGCTTGAAGAATCCGATGACATGCAGCGCCTGATCGCGCAGAAGAAGACCGTCAAGCTGCCGATTCTCGAAGTGCTGCGCAGCCACTGGCGCCTGGTGCTGCTGGGCGCCGGGGTGCTGCCGATCATCCACGTCACCTACTTCAAGAGCACCTTTGCCCTGTCCTGGGCCACCAGGGAGCTGGGCTACACCCAGAGCAGTTTTCTCAGCGTGATCGTCATTGCCCTGGTGGTGCAGTTCATCACCCAGCCCCTGGGGGCGGTGCTGGTGTCACGCATCGACATGCGCAAGGCCATGGTGCTGATGGTGGTGCCGGAGTTGCTGCTGATGCCGGCGATGTTCTTCGCCGTGGAAACCGGCAGCTACTGGATCGCCGTGCTCGGCATGTGCCTGGCCACGGTGCCGCATTCGATGTTCTATGGCGCGGTGGGCGGTATCCTGGCCCGGGCCTTTCCAACCCGGGTGCGCTACAGCGGGCTGTCGATTTCCTATCAGCTGTGTTCACTGCTGGTGGGCGGCGCCACCCCGGTGCTGGCCCAGAGCATCCTCAATGGCACCGGCAGCATCATCGGCGTGGCCATCGCCTCGGCCTGCTACGCCCTGGTTTCGCTGCTGTGCATGCTGGCGCTGCTCAAGCGCATCGGCCACAACGCTGCCGAGTTGTCCACAGCGGAGCAGGCGGATGCCGATGAACTGGCGCGCCAGACAGAGAACCAAAAACCGCCGCAAGGGCCTGTGGATAACCTTGCGCAAACCCGCCCGGGAACTTCAGGCAAGCCTCTACAGCCCGCTCACTGAATCGCCCCGGGGCTTGCCATGCGGCGCTCGTGCTCCAGCAGCCAGCGCTTGCGCCACAGTCCGCCGCCGTAGCCGGTCAGCGCGCCATCGCTACCAATGACCCGGTGACAGGCGATGACGATGGCGATCTGATTGGCGCCGTTGGCCCGGGCCACGGCACGCACCGCTGACGGCGAGCCGATCCGGCTCGCCACTTCGGCATAACTGCAGGTACTGCCCACAGGGATGGCGCGCAAGGCCTGCCACACCGTTCGGGTAAAGGGCGAGGCGTTCATCGCCAGGGGGGTGTGGAAACCGTCGGCTTCTCCGGCGAAGTAACGCTGCAACTCGGCCTCGATTTGATCGATAGGGGCGAAACGTCCGAACCCTATGCTGGAGCCGCTGCTCTTTTGCAGGTTTTGCAGCTCATTGGCCAGGGCCGGACGATCGAAAAACTCCAGCAGATGCAGGACCTGGGCGTCAGCCACCGCCAGCATCACGCCGATGGGGGTCTGCAGCCAGTCCACCTTGAGCAGCTCGCGCCCCCGCAGGTTCGACGGCGGCTGGCCGGCCAGGCGGGCAAAGGCACGGCGAAAGCCACTATCGGAATCAAAGCCGGCGCTGATCTGCGCCTCGATCACCGACTCACCACAGGACAGCTGCTGCATGCCTTGGCCCATGCGTCGCAGGCGGGCCATTTCCAGGAAGGTCACCCCAAAGTAGCGCTTGAACGCGCGACGCACGGTGGACGGGTCCAGGCCCTGGCCGCTCAGGTCGTCTTCGTACCAGCGGCGTTCGGGATCGCTTTGCAACTGATCCAGCAGGGTTTGCACCCAGGGCTCCTGCACTCCGGCCCGCTCCAGGGGGCGACAACGCAGACAGGCGCGGAATCCCGCTTCGACGCAGCCCTTGATGGAGCTGAAAAACACCGTGTTCTCACGCTTGGGCTTGCGCGCGGCACAGGTCAGGCGACAGAACACACCGGTACTTTTCACCCCGACAAAGGCAAAGCCTTCATAGGCCGGGTCGCGATCCAGAAGGGCCTGGTACAGGGTGTCGTCATCGGGGAGCTGGAACAGCAGAGGGACGTTTTCCATGGCCGCATCCTAAACCTTGAAGCATGGGGTTCGAGCACTTTAAACCCGCTCCCTGACAGCGACCGCTGAAAAACGGGCGTTGATTCCCACACCGTCGAGCACCGCGCAAGCACCATGCAGATTCATGCACTATATTGGTGCAGCAGGCTGCACCCGGAGACCATTCACAGCCCATTTTGGTTCGAAAATACCCGCCTGGGCTGGCAAAGCGCCACGCAATCGAGCTTCAAACGGCTGTTTCAGGGCTTGGACGCTTCTTTTCGGAGCCTTGGTTTGGTTTTTGCATTTTCTCCACATCAGCGCCTTACCCGCGCGCGCAATTCGGGACCGGCCCCGGATTGTCTTGCTTCAAAAGAGGTCACCACTTACCCATGACCATCAGCGACCCACTGCACCGTCTGCTTCTGGACAACCTGACCACCGCCACCATCCTGCTCAACGCCGACCTGCGCCTTGAGTACATGAACCCGGCGGCGGAGATGCTCCTGGCCATCAGCGGCCAGCGCAGCCATGGGCAATTCATCAGCGAGCTGTTCACCGAATCCGCCGAGGCCCTGAGCTCCCTGCGCCAGGCGGTGGAACAGGCGCACCCCTTCACCAAGCGCGAGGCCATGCTCACCGCCCTGACTGGCCAGACCCTGACCGTCGACTACGCGGTGACGCCGATCCTCAGCAATGGCGATACCTTGCTGCTGCTGGAGGTCCACCCCCGCGACCGGCTGCTGCGCATCACCAAGGAAGAGGCCCAGCTGTCCAAGCAGGAAACCAGCAAAATGCTGGTGCGCGGCCTGGCCCACGAGATCAAGAACCCCTTGGGAGGGATTCGCGGCGCCGCACAATTGCTGGCCCGGGAGCTGCCCGAGGAAAGCCTCAAGGACTACACCAACGTCATCATCGAAGAGGCCGACCGCCTGCGGAACCTGGTGGACCGCATGCTGGGCTCGAACAAGCTGCCGTCCCTGGCGCTGACCAACATCCATGAAGTGCTGGAGCGGGTCAGCAGCCTGGTGGAAGCCGAAAGCCAGGGCTGCATCACCCTGGTACGCGATTACGACCCGAGCATTCCCGACGTTTTGATCGACCGCGAGCAGATGATCCAGGCGGTGCTCAACATCGTGCGCAACGCCATGCAAGCCATCAGCAGCCAGAACGAAATGCGCCTGGGGCGCATCACCCTGCGCAGCCGCACCATGCGCCAGTTCACCATCGGCCATGTGCGCCATCGCCTGGTGACCAAGATCGAGATCATCGACAACGGCCCGGGCATCCCTGCCGAGCTGCAGGACACCCTCTTCTTCCCCATGGTCAGCGGCCGCCCGGACGGCACCGGGCTGGGCCTGGCCATTACCCAGAACATCATCAGCCAGCACCAGGGCCTGATCGAATGTGACAGCCATCCCGGCCACACCACCTTCTCGATCTTTCTGCCTCTGGAACAAGGAGCCCATCGACATGAGCCGTAGTGAAACCGTGTGGATCGTCGATGACGACCGTTCTATCCGTTGGGTCCTGGAGAAAGCCTTGCAACAAGAAGGCATGACCACCCAGAGCTTCGACAGCGCCGACGGGGTGATGAGTCGCCTGGCACGCCAGCAGCCAGACGTGATCATCTCCGACATCCGTATGCCCGGTGCCAGCGGCCTCGACCTGCTGGCGCGGATTCGCGAGCTGCACCCGCGCCTGCCGGTGATCATCATGACCGCGCATTCGGACCTGGACAGCGCTGTCGCCTCCTACCAGGGCGGGGCCTTCGAGTACCTGCCCAAGCCATTCGATGTGGATGAGGCGGTGTCCCTGGTCAAGCGCGCCAACCAGCATGCCCAGGAGCAGCAGGGCCTGGAAGTGGCCCCGACCCTGGCCCGCACCCCGGAGATCATCGGCGAAGCGCCGGCGATGCAGGAGGTGTTCCGCGCCATCGGGCGCCTGAGTCACTCCAACATCACGGTGTTGATCAACGGCGAGTCCGGCACCGGCAAGGAACTGGTGGCCCACGCCCTGCATCGTCACAGCCCGCGGGCGGCTTCGCCGTTCATCGCCCTGAACATGGCGGCTATCCCTAAGGACCTGATGGAGTCCGAGCTGTTCGGCCATGAAAAAGGCGCCTTCACCGGCGCTGCCAACCTGCGCCGTGGACGTTTCGAGCAAGCCGATGGCGGCACCCTGTTCCTCGACGAAATCGGCGACATGCCGGCCGATACCCAGACTCGTCTGCTGCGGGTTCTGGCCGATGGCGAGTTCTACCGGGTCGGTGGACATACTCCAGTCAAGGTCGATGTACGGATCATCGCCGCCACCCACCAGAACCTGGAAACCCTGGTGCACGCCGGCAAGTTTCGTGAGGACCTGTTCCACCGCCTCAACGTGATCCGCATCCATATCCCGCGCCTGTCGGACCGTCGCGAAGACATCCCGACCCTGGCCAAGCACTTCCTCAGCCGCGCCGCCCAGGAACTGGCGGTGGAACCCAAGCTGCTGAAGAACGAAACCGAGGAATACCTGAAGAACCTGCTCTGGCCGGGCAACGTGCGTCAGCTGGAGAACACCTGCCGCTGGATCACCGTCATGGCGTCGGGGCGCGAGGTGCACATCAGCGACCTGCCGCCGGAGCTGCTGAGCCTGCCCCAGGATTCGGCGCCGGTAACCAACTGGGAACAGGCCCTGCGCCAGTGGGCCGACCAGGCCCTAGCCCGCGGCCAGTCGAGCCTTTTGGACAGCGCGGTGCCGAGTTTCGAGCGGATCATGATCGAAACCGCCCTCAAGCACACCGCCGGCCGCCGCCGCGACGCCGCAGTGCTGTTGGGCTGGGGCCGCAACACCCTGACCCGCAAGATCAAGGAGTTGGGGATGAAGGTGGACGGAGCCGACGAGGACGAAAGCGAAGAAGGCTGAGCCTTCCCCCAACAACGAGGATGTGCGTGCACCAGGATGGGGTGCATGCACTGCCCGAAGGCGCGATGAACCGCAATCGAGCACAGCGCCATCATTCAAGGCCTGGCCTTCAAATCTGAAAATTATCCCTTCGAAAACGCAAAAGCCCCGGATTCCGGGGCTTTCGGCTTTTTGTCCAGGCAATTCATGCAGCACTAGCCAGAGTTGGCACGCCCCCTGCAATAACCCTATCACTACCCAGTTTAGGGGACCTTGGTACAGGCAGGCCGGGGATTCCCCTCTTTAATACCCGGCCCATCACGCTCACAGTGACGGGCCACGTTTTCGGGAACCTCGGTACAGGCAGGCCGGGAATTCCCTCTTTAGCACCGGGCTCATCACGCGCATCGCGACGAGCCCAAGGTTTCGGGAACCTCGGTACAGGCAGGCTGGGGCTTCCCTCTTTAACACCGGGCTCATCACGCTTTGAGCGACGCGCCCACAACCCTTTCGGGGACCCTGGTACAGGCAGGCCGGGAATCCCCTTCTTTACACCGGGACTCATCGCCCCCAAGGCGATCAGCCCCTCCCGCTTTTGGGGGCCTTGGTACAGGCAGGCCGGGGTTTCCCTCTTTTATTCCTCCCGCAGGTGGATCGCCAGGCGCCAGCGCCCCTCCACCTCGCTACCCGCCCAATCGCCCCGCAGCGGCCGGGCGGCCACCAGATTCAGCAGCAAGCCCCGGTCCGCCAGGCGCACCCGCCAGTTCACATTCTTCTGATTGACCTGTAGCTGACCGTTCTGCCCGCGCCCCTGGGCGTCGAACAGCAACGCCACGGCGCCGTCGATATGTTCGCCGTGAACCTTGGGCTCATGGTTGAACCACAGCACCAGGCCATCAGCGGCCACCTCGACCTGCTGCAACTCCACAGGATCGGGTTGGGTCAGGCGGCCAATCATCAGCCCCACCATCACCCCGACAATCGCCAGGGAGCCGAATACCTTCGGCATTAGCTTCGGTCGCGGGTCTTCTTCAGGCGTAGAATGCAGCCTGTCTTTCTCTTCGGAGCCGTGCATGTTTCACGTCATCCTCTTTCAACCAGAAATACCGCCGAATACCGGCAACGTTATCAGGCTATGCGCCAACAGCGGCTGCCACCTGCATTTGATCGAGCCGCTGGGTTTCGAAATGGACGACAAGCGCCTGCGCCGTGCCGGCCTCGACTATCACGAATACGCCACCTTGCAACGCCACGCCGACCTGGCCAGTTGCCTGGAAAGCCTCGGCCATCCGCGCCTGTTCGCCTTCACCACCAAGGGCTCGCGGCCCTTCCATGACGCCAGCTTCAAGGAAGGCGACGCCTTCCTGTTCGGCCCGGAAAGCCGTGGCCTGCCGGCGGACGTACTGGACGCCCTGCCCGGCGAACAACGCCTGCGCTTGCCC
The DNA here is from genome assembly GCF_003363755.1 of Pseudomonas protegens. Lineage (GTDB taxonomy): Bacteria > Pseudomonadota > Gammaproteobacteria > Pseudomonadales > Pseudomonadaceae > Aquipseudomonas > Aquipseudomonas danubii. Next base: position 3,948,993 of record NZ_CP031396.1, on the reverse strand, counting down.
ATGCGCGAAGGCTGCCGCAGCCTGAACCTGTCCAACACCGTAGCCGTGGCCGTCTATGAAGGCTGGCGGCAACTGGGCTTCAAGTAACCATTCTCTGTAGCCGCTGCCGCAGGCTGCGACAAGGCCCGAAGGGCCTTCTTGCAGGCGCGATCACGGCGCCCACTTCGTGGTCGATCGCAGCCTGCGGCAGCGGTTACAGGGTTTGGACAGCTGACGCCCGAGCATGAAAAAAGCGCCGTTACAGGCGCTTTTTTCGTACCGCAACCCGTACTTACTGAACGGTGTTTTCGCCGGCGGACTGCAGGCGTTGCAGTTCCTGGGCGTACAGCGCGTCGAAGTTCACCGGAGCCAGCATCAGCGCCGGGAACGAACCACGGGTCACCAGGCTGTCCAGCGCTTCGCGAGCGTAAGGGAACAGGATGTTCGGGCAGAAGGCACCCAGGGTGTGGCTCATGGAAGCCTCGTCCAGGTTCTTGATCAGGAAGATGCCGGCTTGTTGCACTTCAGCGATGAAGGCCACTTCGTCGCCGTTCTTCACGGTCACGGACAGGGTCAGCACCACTTCGTGGAAGTCGGCTTCCAGAGCTTTCTGACGGGTGTTCAGGTCCAGGCCGACGCTTGGCTCCCACTGCTGGCGGAAGATGGCCGGGCTTTTCGGCGCTTCGAAGGACAGGTCACGCACATAGATGCGCTGCAGGGAGAATTGCGGTGCGCTTTCGTCTTCGGCAGCAGCCGTGTTCTGTTGGTCAGTCATCTCAGATCCTTCTTGATCTTGGGGTCTATAGGGTTAGGAATTTCAGGCCGCCAGCAGCGCGTCGAGCTTGCCGGCGCGCTCCAGGGCAAACAAATCATCACAACCACCTACATGGGTGGCACCGATCCAGATCTGCGGTACGGACGTGCGTCCGGCCTTCTGAGCCATATCGGCGCGCACCTGCGGCTTGCCATCGACCTTGATCTCTTCGAAGGCTACGCCTTTGCTCCCGAGCAGATGCTTGGCCCGCGAGCAATAAGGGCAGTAATCACTGGAGTAGACGATGACCTGGGGCATTACTTCACCAATGGCAGGTTGTCGGCTTTCCAGCTGGACACACCGCCAGACAGTTTGGCCGCGGTGAAACCGGACTTCAGCAGCTCACGGGCGTGGGTGCCGGCGTGCTGGCCTTGGGCGTCCACCAGGATGATGGTCTTGGCCTTGTGCTTCTCCAGCTCGCCGACGCGGGCGGCCAGCTTGTCCTGAGGAATGTTCAGCGCGCCGACGATGTGGCCAGCGGCGAAGTCCTTGGACGGACGGATATCGATCACTACGCCCTGCTCGCTGTTGACCAGCGCAGTCAGTTCACGGGTGCTGAGGCTGCGGCCACCGCGGCTCAATTCATGAGCGATCAACAGAGCCAGCAGGATGGCGAAGGCGCCGACGAGCAAGTAGTGTTCAGTGGCGAATTGAATCAGGTGAGCAACCATCTAAGGAGGTTCCAGGGCGTTAAAATGTCGGCCAGTATACACAGCCCTCAAGGTCGGCCAAACCCCGCCCGGCGGTGACGCCATTGGAACTTCGCTTTAAACTGCCACTCCGTTTTTCCACACCTCCTTTCTCAACACTTCCCTATCCAGCCACGAGTGGACGCCATGACTACCACGCCTAAACCTTTGGTCCTGATGATTCTGGATGGCTTCGGTCACAGCGAGAGCCACGAATCCAATGCCGTCTATGCGGCCAAGAAGCCAGTCCTGGACCGCTTGTGCGCCAGCATGCCCAACGGCCTGATCTCCGGTTCGGGCATGGACGTCGGCCTGCCGGACGGACAGATGGGCAACTCCGAAGTCGGCCACATGAACCTGGGCGCCGGTCGCGTGGTGTATCAGGACTTCACCCGGGTGACCAAGGCCATCCGTGACGGTGAGTTCTTCGAGAATCCGACCATTTGCGCGGCCGTGGACAAGGCCGTGGCCGCCGACAAGGCCGTACACATCCTCGGCCTGCTGTCGGACGGCGGCGTGCACAGCCATCAGGACCACCTGATCGCCATGGCCGAACTGGCCTTCAAGCGCGGCGCCGAGAAGATCTACCTGCACGCCTTCCTCGACGGTCGCGACACCCCGCCAAAAAGCGCCCAGTCGTCCATCGAACTGCTGGACGAGACCTTCAAGACCCTGGGCAAGGGCCGCATCGCCAGCCTGATCGGCCGTTACTTCGCCATGGACCGCGACAATCGCTGGGACCGCGTGGCCCAGGCCTACAACCTGATCGTCGACGGCCAGGGCCAGTTCAACGCCGCCACCGCCCAGCAAGGCCTGCAAGCGGCCTACGCCCGTGAAGAGAGCGACGAGTTCGTCAAGGCCACCACCATCGGCGAGCCGGTCAAGGTCGAAGACGGCGATGCCGTGGTGTTCATGAACTTCCGCGCCGACCGCGCCCGCGAGCTGACCCGGGTCTTCGTCGAGGACGACTTCAAGGACTTCGAGCGCGCGCGCCAGCCCAAGCTGGCCGGCTTCGTCATGCTCACCCAGTACGCCGCCAGCATCCCCGCGCCGGCGGCCTTCGCTCCGGGCAGCCTGGAAAACGTACTGGGCGACTATCTGGCGAAAAACGGCAAGACCCAACTGCGCATCGCCGAAACCGAAAAATACGCCCATGTGACCTTCTTTTTCTCCGGCGGCCGTGAAGAGCCGTTCCCGGGTGAAGAACGCATCCTGATCCCGTCGCCGAAAGTCGCCACCTACGACCTGCAGCCAGAGATGAGCGCTCCTGAAGTCACCGACAAGATCGTCGATGCCATCGAGCACCAGCGCTACGACGTGATCATCGTCAACTACGCCAACGGCGACATGGTCGGCCACAGCGGTGTGTTCGCCGCTGCGGTGAAAGCCGTGGAATGCCTGGACCTGTGTGTCGGGCGCATCGTCGATGCCCTGGAAAAGGTCGGCGGCGAAGCCTTGATCACCGCCGACCACGGCAACGTCGAGCAAATGTCCGACGAGTCCACCGGCCAGGCCCACACCGCTCACACCACCGAGCCGGTGCCTTTCATCTATGTGGGCAAGCGTGCGCTGAAAGTCCGTGAAGGCGGGGTCCTGGCGGACGTGGCGCCCACCATGCTCAAACTGCTGGGCCTGGCGCAGCCTGAAGAGATGACCGGCAAGTCGATACTGCTGGACGCCTGAAACTGAAGCTGGCTGTTTCCTGCACAAACGCCCGATACGCCGTATCGGGCGTTTGCGTATCAGCAGCAGCCTTTGCCTCGCAGCCTCTCCAGCTGATGAGCGCACCCAGGCAGCACCACCCGCAGCACTGCCGCACAAACAGTAATAATTATCAGTTACGATTGTGCGGCATCTGGAGAAAGCGAATGAACAAGACCACTGTATTTTTTTTAGCCTCCGTTCTTGCAGGTTGCGCCAGCCCCGCTCCTGTTGAACACAAACACACAGCTGAAATGGCTGCGTTCGAAGATCAGCGCCCCTCGGTAGAAATGGACAGCTACACCGCCGAGAAACTGAACGCCCTGCTCAAGGTTCGCCAACAGGCCGGGGCGCAAAGCACGGGCCAGCTGAGCGAGCAGATTTCACGGGCGTTCATGCACACGCCTTACGCAGCGAACATGTTGCAGGGCTCGGCGACCCTGGCAGAGAAGCTGGTCGTCGACTTCAGGGGCCTGGATTGCTTCACCTACCTGGATTACGTCGAGGCCCTGCGAAAATCCACCGATCAGGACAGCTTCATCAAGAACCTCATCCAGACCCGCTATACCGGCGACGGCGTGCACTATGCAGACCGCCGGCACTTCTTCACGGACTGGGCGCATGCCGGGCAACCGCTGACCGAAGACCTGACTGCGCAGTTGAGCGCGGATGCGGTGACCGTGACTAAACACCTCAACCAAAAGGCCAACGGGGACCTGTACCTGCCAGGCCTGCCCCTGGTCGACCGCGACATTACCTACATACCCAGCACGTCGATTGACGAGCAGGTGCTCAGCCGCCTGCAGACTGGCGACTACATTGGCATCTACACCCATCTTGCGGGCCTGGACGTCACCCATACCGGGCTCTTCATCAACACCGCCAACGGCCCCGTGCTGCGCAATGCATCGTCCAAGAAGAGGCAACGCGAGGTCATGGATTCACCCTTCATGGAATACGTGCAGAACATCCCGGGCATCGTGGTGTTGCGAACCCGACAAGACGGCCAGGCTTTCACACCGCAATCGGCGCCGGAAATCGACGCGCAATCAGCACGGCAACCCAGCCAGGCGCTCACCCACGGCTGATTGCCAACGGCGATCAGCCGCCAGCCACGCCAGCGAACGGGCCTTGCTTGATCGGGGTTTGCGGCAATAACCACCTGCACCCTGATAGCAAATGGCCCAATAACCGCCCGGAAACGGCTTTTTATGACGAACGCCGCAAAGCAGTTGGCTTTGAGGCGTTTTTTTTGCAGCGATGGGCGGGCATACTAGACCGTCCCTTTCCCTGGTGTCGCCCGCCTCTATGCTTCGCGCCCTGATTGCCCTTGCTCTGATCTGCCTGCTCCAACCGGCTTTTGCCGATGAGCGCGCGCAAACCCAACAACAGTTGGACGCCACGCGTCAGGACATTGCCGAGCTGAAAAAGCTGCTGGGCAAGCTGCAGGAAGAAAAGTCCGGGGTGCAGAAAGAACTGCGCGGCACCGAGACCGAGATGGGCAAGCTGGAGAAGCAGGTCGAAGCCCTGCAGAAAGAGCTGAAGAAAAGCGAATCCGAGCTGCAGCGACTCGATGAGGAGAAAAAAAAACTCCAGAGCGCGCGCACTGAACAGCAACGACTGATCGCCATCCAGGCCCGCGCGGCCTACCAGAACGGGCGCCAGGAATACCTCAAGCTGCTGCTCAACCAGCAGAATCCGGAAAAATTCGCCCGCACCCTGACCTATTACGACTACCTGAGCCAGGCGCGCCTGGAGCAACTGAAGAATTTCAACGAGACCCTGCGTCAGCTGGCTAATGTGGAAAAGGACATTTCCCTGCAACAGGCCCAGTTGCTGGTGCAGAAGAGCAGCCTCGACAGCCAGCGTGAAGAACTCGACAAAGTGCGCAAGGAGCGCCAGCTGGCCCTGGCCAAGCTGAACAACGACGTGAAGGCCCGGGACGACAAGCTCAAGGCCCGCGAACAGGACCAGGCCGACCTGGCCAAAGTTCTGAAAACCATTGAAGAAACCCTGGCTCGCCAGGCCCGCGAGGCAGAAGAGGCGCGTCAGAAAGCGCTGATCGCCCAGCAGGAAGCCGAAAAAAAGCGTTTACGTGAGGCCCAGGCCGACGCCAGCGATGCCCCGCGCAAGCCCGTCAGATCAAGCCCAGGCGCCTTGGTTTCCAGCGCCGGCCCTTCCTTCGGCGGTGCATTTGCTGCAGCCCGGGGAAAACTTCCATGGCCAGTTGATGGTCGACTGCTGGCACGCTTTGGTGAAACCCGTGGCGACGACTCCCGTTCCAAGTGGGACGGGGTGATGATCAGCGCCGCCGCCGGCAGCCAGGTACACGCCGTACATGGTGGCCGGGTAGTGTTCGCCGACTGGCTGCGCGGCGCCGGGCTGCTGGTGATCCTCGATCATGGCAATGGTTACCTGAGTCTCTACGGACATAACCAGACACTGCTCAAAGAAGCCGGTGATGTGGTCAAGGCCGGAGAGTCCATCTCCACAGTGGGCAATAGTGGCGGACAGGACACTCCTGCGCTGTACTTTGCAATTCGTCAGCAGGGCCGCCCCAGCGACCCGGCACAGTGGTGCCACGCGCAAGGATAAGCGCTGCATCTAAATTAGGAGTTCGTTCGACATGCTGCATTTGTCCCGCCTTACCTCGCTGGCCCTGACGATCGCCCTGGTGATCGGAGCGCCTCTGGCGTTTGCCGCCGAAACCGCTCAATCGGCGACCGCCGCGACCACCAAGGCACCTTTGCCGCTGGAAGAACTGCGCACCTTTGCCGAGGTCATGGACCGGATCAAGGCGGCCTACGTCGAACCCGTGGATGACAAGACCCTGCTGGAGAATGCCATCAAGGGCATGCTCAGCAACCTCGACCCGCACTCGGCCTACCTGGGGCCGGAAGACTTCGCCGAACTGCAGGAAAGCACCAGCGGCGAATTCGGCGGCCTGGGCATCGAAGTCGGCGCCGAAGACGGCTTTATCAAAGTGGTCTCGCCCATCGACGACACTCCAGCGTCCAAGGCCGGGATTCAGGCCGGCGACCTGATCGTCAAGATCAACGGCCAGCCGACCCGTGGCCAGACCATGACCGAAGCCGTGGACAAGATGCGCGGCAAGATCGGCCAGAAAATCACCCTGACCCTGGTGCGCGACGGCGGCACGCCGTTCGACGTGACCCTGGCCCGCGCCACTATCCAGGTGAAGAGCGTGAAGAGCCAGTTGCTGGAGTCGGGCTACGGCTACATCCGCATCACCCAGTTCCAGGTCAAGACCGGCGAGGAAGTCTCCAAGGCCCTGGCCAAGCTGCGCAAGGACAACGGCAAGAAGCTCAACGGCATCATCCTCGACCTGCGCAACAACCCGGGCGGCGTGCTGCAGGCCGCGGTGGAAGTGGTCGACCACTTCATCACCAAGGGCCTGATCGTCTACACCAAGGGCCGCATCGCCAACTCCGAGCTGCGCTTCTCCGCCACCGGCAAGGACGAAAGCGAAGCCGTGCCGATGGTGGTGCTGATCAACGGCGGCAGCGCCTCGGCATCGGAAATCGTCGCCGGCGCCTTGCAGGACCAGAAACGCGCGGTGCTGATGGGCACCACCAGCTTCGGTAAAGGCTCGGTGCAGACCGTGCTGCCGCTGAACAACGATCGCGCGCTGAAGATCACCACCGCCCTGTACTTCACCCCCAACGGCCGCTCGATCCAGGCCCAGGGCATCGTTCCGGACATCGAAGTGCGCCGCGCCAAGATCACCAGCGAGGCCCAGGACAGCGAGTACTTCAAGGAAGCCGACCTGCAGGGCCACCTGGGCAACGGCAACGGTGGTGCCGACAAGCCGAGCGGCTCGTCGAGCAAGGCCAAGCCGATGCCGCAGGATGACGACTACCAGCTGGCCCAGGCCCTGAGCCTGCTCAAAGGGCTGAGCATCACTCGCGGCAAGTGATTGAACCCTTCGCCGGTAAACCGGCTCCTACACAGGCTGTGTGAAAACGTTGCGAGTGAAGGCAAGACAAGGCAAAAACAGGCGAGGAACGGCCGGGGTCGCGTTCGACTTTAGGGGCCTAAATGAGCATTCCGAGCCTGTTTTTAACGCAGTATTGCCAAACGCAGTAGTTTTCACACAGCCTGTACAGGAGCCGGTTTGCGTAGGAGCTGGCTTGCCAGCGAAGCGCCCGCCAGGGCGCCCATCCCCCTGAAGGCCTGATCAATATCCCCATGATTTCCCGCTGCTTACCCCTGTTACGCTCGCTCCGCGCCCCGCTGCTCAGCCTGCTGTGCATCATGCCCCTAACCACCCAAGCCGCCGAACCCACCGCCAGCGCGCCCAAGGCCTACCTGAGCCTGATCATCGACGACCTCGGCCAGAACCTGCCCCGTGACCGCCGCGTACTGGCCCTGCCCGGCCCGGTCACCACGGCGATCATGCCCGACACGCCCCACGCTGCCGAATTCGCCCGTGAGGCCCATCGCGCCGGCAAGATCGTCATCCTGCACATGCCCATGGACCCGGCCACCGGCCCCTTCGCCTGGCACCCCGAGCTGCCCATCGAAGAGCTGCAAAAACGCCTGGACGCCGCCTTCCAAGCCGTGCCCTACACCAGCGGCATCAACAACCACATGGGCAGCCGCATGACCGCCCAGCCCCAGGCTATGGCCTGGCTGATGGCCGACTTGCAGCGCCGCCACAAATTCTTCGTCGACAGCCGCACCAGCGCCCAGACGGTCGCCGCCGCACAAGCGCAGAAGATCGGTCTGGCCAGTGTTTCCCGGGATGTGTTCCTGGATGACGAGCGCACCGAGGCGGCAATTGCCCAGCAGTTGCAGACGGCGATCAAGCTGGCGCGCAAACAGGGTTCGGCGGTGATGATCGGCCACCCTTATCCCCAGACCCTGGCCGTGCTCGAACGCGAACTGCCCAAGCTCAAGGTCCAGGGCATCGAATGGATCGATATCAAGTCGATGATCAGTCTGCGCAGCAACGAAGCCATGGCCGGGCATGGCAAGAACGGCAAGTACAGATAGGGCGGCGGCAAGCCTCAAGCTGCAAGCCAAAGCGCCGCCGACCTGCTGTTACTTGTAGCTTGCCGCTTGCAACTTGCCGCTGATCTAGAGATAGCGCGCCATGATCTCCTCCACCATCCCCTCTTTGCGCATCTGCTCCAGGGCAGCCTGAAGCTTGGCCACCACCTCATCAGGCACATCCTTGTTCAGGGCCAGGTACAGCTCGGCGCTATTGAAGCGCAGCACGGTCTTGAGACCGGTGATACCTGCCTGCTTGGCCAGGTAACGTCCGGCCGGGTCGCCGGTGGCCCAGAGGTCGATCTGACCCGCCAACAGCTTCTTGGCATTGTCCTGGTCGCGCAGCACCACTTGGGGTGCCAGGCCCTGCTTGGTCAGCGTCTCGGCAATGGCATCGCCCTTGTAGGCGCCAATCTTGTATTTGCGCGCCTGCTCCAGGGATTCGAGGGTGATCTTGCTGCCGGCCTTGGCCAGCATGATCCAGTCATCCGGACCGATGGGGCCGACCCACTTGAACAGCCGTTCGCGGTCCGGCAGGCGCGCCATGACGAACACGCCATAGCCGGGTTGCTCCAGGGCCATCTTGTAGATGCGTTCCCAGGGGAAGCGCAGGGTCAGGCTGTAATTGACCCCGGCACGCTTGAACATTTCGCGGACGATATCCACGGCAATACCGTCGATATTCTCGCCTTGAGCGAAGTTCTTGCCGTTCTTGGCCATGTTGTAGGGGGGGAAGTTTTCCGTCAGCAGCACCAGGGAGGTGTCGGCGGTTTCAGCGGCGCGGGCCAAGCTGCCAAGGAGCAGAGAAGCGCTGGCGACAACCACGAGAAGACGTTTGAACATGACGGGATACCAGAATCCATGGCGTGCCCAAGAGTGCCGCGAGCACGCCATGCTGTCCAGTGGCTATCGCACAACAATCCCGCGCTGAGCCATATAGGCCTTGGCCTCGGGAACCGTGTATTCACCGAAGTGGAAGATGCTCGCCGCCAGCACCGCGCTGGCGTGACCTTCGATGATGCCGTCGGCCAGATGCTGGAGGTTGCCAACGCCGCCGGAAGCGATCACCGGAATCCCCAGGGCATCGCTGATGGCCCGGGTCACGCCCAGGTCGAAGCCGTTTTTCATGCCGTCCTGATCCATGCTGGTCAGGAGGATTTCGCCAGCACCCAGGCCTTCCATCTTCTTCGCCCACTCCACCGCATCCAGCCCGGTGGGCTTGCGTCCGCCATGGGTGAAGATTTCCCAGCGCGGGGTTTCGCCCGGACCGGAGACCTTCTTCGCATCGATGGCGACCACGATGCACTGGGAGCCGAAATGCTGCGCCGCTTCGCCGACGAACTCGGGGTTGAACACCGCCGCGGTGTTGATCGAGACCTTGTCCGCGCCGGCATTGAGCAGGTTGCGGATGTCCTGCACAGTGCGCACGCCACCGCCTACGGTCAGCGGGATGAACACCTGGCTGGCCATGCGCTCGACGGTATGCAGGGTGGTATCGCGCCCATCGACGCTGGCGGTGATGTCGAGGAAGGTGATCTCGTCAGCGCCCTGCTCGTCGTAGCGACGAGCGATTTCCACCGGATCACCAGCGTCACGGATGTTCTCGAACTTGACGCCCTTGACCACCCGGCCGTTATCCACGTCCAGGCAAGGGATGATGCGTTTGGCCAGTGCCATGGCGAGTCCTCAGCCTTGGTACGAATCGCAGAAAGCCTGGGCTTCTGCGACATCGAGGGTGCCTTCATAGATCGCGCGACCAGTAATGGCGCCGATGATTCCCGGAGCCTTGGCATCCAGCAGGGCCTTGATGTCGCCCAGGTTGTGGATGCCGCCGGAGGCGATCACCGGAATTTTGGTGGCCGCCGCCAGGGCCGCAGTGAACGGCACGTTGCAGCCCTGCATCATGCCGTCTTTGGCGATGTCGGTGTAAACGATGGCGGACACGCCGTCGGCTTCGAAGCGCTTGGCCAGGTCGATCACCTGCACGCTGCTGACTTCAGCCCAGCCGTCGGTGGCGACGAAACCGTCCTTGGCGTCCAGGCCGACGATGACCTTGCCCGGGAACGCGCGGCAGGCCTCGGCCACGAACTCCGGCTCCTTGACCGCCTTGGTGCCGATGATCACGTAGCTCACGCCAGCCTTCACATAGTGTTCGATGGTTTCCAGGGAGCGGATGCCGCCACCGATCTGGATCGGCAGGTTCGGGTAACGCTTGGCGATCGCGGTAACCACCTCGCCGTTCACCGGCTGACCTTCGAAGGCACCGTTCAGGTCCACCAGATGCAGACGACGGCAACCGCCTTCAACCCACTTGGCAGCCATGCTCACCGGGTCGTCGGAGAACACTGTGGAATCTTCCATGCGGCCCTGGCGCAGACGTACACAGGCACCGTCTTTAAGATCGATAGCGGGAATAATCAGCATCTGGCAAACCTTCAAATTCGATTGTTCAGCTTCACTCGAAAATCAATTTTTCTCGAGCGCCCACAGATCGCTTTCGATGCTCTCGAACCTATCCTTGAGGTGCGTCTGCACATCGAAAATCGCCCTGTTGTAATAGTGCGGAGCAATTTCGCGAGTAAAGAGCTCAAGAATCTCCGCCGCCTCGAACGAGCCCAGGTCGAGCTCGAAGCGCTCCTCCATGAAGCGCTTGATCTTGTGCGTCGCCTCACTTTCCTGTTCGGCAGTGAGGCGCAGTATCGGCGGCTTGGATTTCTTGATCGCCATTTACCAGCGACCGTCCCAGGCAGCGAAGTTCTGCAGCAATTGCAAGCCGTGGGTATGGCTCTTTTCCGGGTGGAACTGCACGGCGAAACGCGAGCCTTCAGCCAGCGCTGCTGCGAAGTCCACGCCATAGTGACCGCTGCCTACCACCTGCCGGGCATTGCCGGCATGGATGTAGTAGCTGTGCACGAAGTAGAAGCGCGCCCGGTCCGCAATGTTGTGCCACAGCGGATGGTCCACCGCCTGCTGCACTTCGTTCCAGCCCATGTGCGGCACCTTCAGGTGCTCGCCGTCCTCGATCAGGCCCTTGCCGAAGAACTTCACCTGGCCGGGAAACAGGCCGATGCAGTCAACGCCCTCGTTCTCTTCGCTGTGGTCGAGCAAGGCTTGCATGCCCACGCAGATTCCGAGGAAAGGACGATCCTGGCTGACTTCGCGCACCAGGGTGTCGAAGCCCAGGCGACGGATCTCGGCCATGCAATCGCGAATGGCGCCCACGCCGGGAAACACCACCCGGTCGGCTTCGCGAATCACGTTGGCATCGCTGGTGATCAGCACCTTGCCGGCGCCCACGTGCTCCAGGGCCTTGGCCACCGAGTGCAGGTTGCCCATGCCGTAGTCGATAACGGCGACGGTCTGCATTACAGCACGCCCTTGGTGGACGGCATCTGGCCGGCCATGCGCTCGTCCAGCTCCACCGCCATGCGCAGCGCACGGCCGAAGGCCTTGAACACGGTCTCGATCTGGTGGTGTGTGTTGGTGCCGCGCAGGGTATCGATGTGCAGGGTCACGTTGGCATGGTTGACGAAGCCCTGGAAGAATTCCTGGAACAGGTCAACGTCGAAACCGCCGACAGTGGCGCGGGTGAAGGGTACGTGCATCTGCAGGCCGGGACGGCCGGAGAAGTCGATCACCACGCGGGACAGGGCTTCATCCAGCGGCACATAGGCGTGACCGTAGCGACGGATGCCCTTCTTGTCGCCGATGGCCTTGCTGAACGCCTGGCCGAGGGTGATACCGACATCCTCCACGGTGTGGTGGTCGTCGATATGCAGGTCGCCCTTGCTTTCGATGTCCAGGTCGATCAGCCCGTGCCGGGCGATCTGGTCCAGCATGTGCTCAAGGAAGGGCACGCCGATATCGAATCGGGCCTTTCCGGTGCCATCCAGGTTGATCGAGGCTTTGATCTGGGTTTCCAGAGTGTCGCGCTCGACAGATGCCTTACGTTCGGCCATCACCAGCTCCGCAAAATCATTGGGCGAAAAAGGCGAATAGTATAGGCCCGACGGCGGCCAAACAGAAACACGCTGGACAATATCCTGACGGGCGCCAGCCAATGGCTACGGGGCTGTACCTGTCATGACAACTGTAGAAACTGACGTGCTGGTGACGGTGCCAGGCCTACAAGACCGAGGCACCTTGTGCACCGGCAAGCCGGCTCCTGAGCAGGAGCGGGCTTGCCGGCGAAGCCATCAATGGAACAGCACCGCCGTCTTCTGCAAGGTCACCCACACCCCCCAGGCCAGGGGAATGCCCACCACCAGCCAGGCAGCGATCACCACCGGCAGACTGGCGGACGAAGCTTTCCACTCCAGCACGACACTGCTGTCAGCGCCCTTGTCATGGCCCAGGGCCTGCTCGGCCGCCAGTTGCTCGTCGGTCATGAAGTACTTGTCGGCCACCGGGCGCACCAGCAGGTTGCACAGGAAACCCAGCACCAGCAGACCGGCCAGGATGTACAGCGTGATGTCATACGCCGCGGCGCGTTCAACGCCGATGCTCAACTGATACTCACGCAGGTAGTTCACCAGCACTGGCCCCAGCACTCCGGCCGCTGCCCAGGCGGTCAGCAGGCGACCGTGGATCGCGCCTACCATCTGGGTGCCGAACAGGTCTGCCAGGTAGGCCGGCACTGTGGCGAAACCGCCGCCGTACATCGACAGGATGATGCAGAACGCTGCCACGAACAGAGCAATATTGCCCAGGTGGCCGAGGTTCGGAATCAGCGCGTACAGGGCAAAGCCCAGGGCGAAGAACACAAAGTAGGTGTTCTTGCGACCCAGGTAGTCGGAGAACGACGCCCAGAAGAACCGCCCGCCGATGTTGAACAAGCTCAACAGACCGGTAAAGCCGGCGGCAATCGCAGCGATCTGCGCCAGTTGCCCGGCGTCCAGCTGGCTGAAGCTCAGATCGTTGCCCAGCAGCTTGCCGGCGAACACTTCCTGCAACAGCGGCGAGGCCATGCCGAGGATGCCGATACCGGCCGATACGTTGAGGCACAGCACCAGCCACACCAGGCGGAACTGCGGGGTCTTCCAGGCCACGTTCACATGCACGTGGCGGTGAGTGATCATCGCATTGGCGGCTTTTTTCGCCGGAGCGGTCCAGCCCTCAGGCTTCCAGCCGGTAGGCGGAACCCGGTAGGCCAGGGCGCCACCGATCATGAACACGAAGTAGATGGCGGCCATCACCAAAAAGCTCTGCCACACGCCGACACTGGTGGGCGTGGCGAAATGGCTCATCAGGGCTGCGGCCAGAGGTGCGCCGACCATGGCACCGCCGCCAAAGCCCATGATCGCCATGCCGGTGGCCATGCCGCGCTTGTCCGGGAACCACTTGATCAGGGTCGACACCGGGGAGATGTAGCCCAGGCCCAAGCCGATACCGCCGATGACCCCGGAGCCGATCCACATCAGCCAGATCTGGTGGGTATAGACCCCCAGCGCCGAGATCAGCAGGCCGCCGCACCAGCACAGCGCCGATACCACACCGGCCTTGCGCGGCCCGGCATGTTCCAGCCAGCCACCCCAGATCGCTGCCGAGCAGCCCAGGAAGATGAAGAACAGGGTGTAGATCCAGCCGAGCATGGAAATCGGCCAGTCACACTGGGACGAAAAGACCTGCTCGATAAAGCCCATGCCCGGCGCGCACGCCACTGGCGCGCTGATGCCCAGCGCCTTGGACAGTGGCAGCCAGAACACCGAGAAGCCGTAGGCCATGCCGATGCACAGGTGAATGGCCAGAGCGGCCGGTGGGACCAGCCAGCGGTTGAAACCGGGCTTGGCAATGATGCGCTCTTTGGACAAGAACGCTGGCTGAGCGGCCGGGCTGGCCACCGCAGTGCTAGAGCTCATGGATGTTTCCCCCAATTATTAGAATTGTTCATCGGCCACTCCCCTGCGACGACCTTGGCACGCAGGCGCGGTCGTTTTATGAGTAAAGCTCCCTTTGGGCAGGCGCGACATTCAGTCGCAGAAGGACGGACGAACCGCGAGAGGTTACCATTTGCGACAAACTAAATACCCAAACTGGCATCACCTTTTTTCCCGCGACTGCTTCGCCCGCAGGCCAGGCCACTGGCAAAAAAATGGCCGTTACAACGAAAAAACCTCTAACAGCAATGGGTGACCAGTCGCCAGGTTCAGAGCGTTATACTCCCTGGCTAAATTTTGAATTCGACACACAAGGACTCGCCCATGAAAGCGTTCGGCAAAATCCTGGGTCTGGTAATTCTCGGGCTGTTGCTGATCATCGTGGCTCTGGGCTTCGCCCTGACCCACCTGTTTGATCCCAACGACTACAAAGAAGAGATTCGCCAGATTGCCCGCGACAAGGCCCACATCGAGCTGACGCTCAATGGCGACATCGGCTGGAGCCTGTTCCCCTGGCTCGGCCTGGAACTGCACGACGCCGGCGTAGCCACCCTGGCCAACCCGACCCAACCTTTCGCCGACCTGCAGATGCTTGGCCTGTCGGTCCGGGTATTGCCGCTGCTGCGCCGTGAAGTGCAGATGAGCGATGTGCGGGTCGAAGGCCTCAACCTGCGCCTGAACCGCGACAAGGATGGCCACGGTAACTGGCAGGACATCGGCAAGGCCGCCCCTACCGACAAGCAGGCCCAAACCCCGGCCACCAGCACCGGCGAAGCGGGCCAGCCCAGCGTCGGCACAGACAAGCCTTCGCAGCCCATCCGCCTGGACATCGACAGCCTGACCGTGAACAACGCCCGGGTTGAGTACAACGATGAACAGACCGACAAGCAGTTCACCGCCGAAAGCATCCAACTGAGCACCGGGCCAATTCACGAAGCCAGCAACACCCCGGTCAAGCTCACCGCATTCCTGGCCAGCAACCAGCCTGCCGTGCGGGTGCGCACCGAGCTCAATGGCGAGCTGCGCTTCGATCGCGCCCTGCAGCGCTACCAGTTCGAAGACATGCGCCTGTCCGGCGAGGCCACCGGCGATCCGCTGCAAGGCAAGACCGTGACCTTCGCCGCCCAGGGCCAGCTGTTGCTGGACAAGGCCGCCAACGTCGGCCAGTGGACCGGTTTGAAAGTCTCCCTCAACCAGTTGCGCGCCCTGGGCGAACTCAAGGTCAATGACCTGGACAAGACCCCGCAGATCAGCGGCGGGCTCTCCATTGCCCAGTTCGACCTGGCGAAATTCGTCGACAGCATCGGCCAGACCCTGCCGGCCATGGCCGAAGGCAGCCTGAGCAAGGTCGAGCTGGTCAGCCGCCTGCAAGGCACGCCCAGCAGCCTGGCCCTGGAAGACCTGAACCTGAAGCTCGACGACAGCACCTTCAGCGGACGCCTGGCGATCGAGGATTTCGCCAAGCAATCCCTGCGCGCCCAGCTCAAGGCCGACACCTTCAACGTCGACCGTTACCTGCCGCCCAAATCGGCCGAAGCCAACAGTGCCGCCACAGCGCGCAAGGCCGAAGTGCAAAGCAGCGAAGCCGACGCCATGGCCGGCGCCGGCACCACACCGCTGCCCAGCTCGCCGACCAAGGGCGCCTGGAGCACCGACAAACTGCTGCCGGTGGAGCGCCTGAACAAGCTCGACGTCGACGCCGACCTGAGCTTCGGCCAACTGATCCTGGACAAGCTGCCGATCCAGAATGCCGCGCTCAAGGCCAGCGGCCAGGGCGGCCTGCTCAAACTGTCCAGCCTGCGCGGCGAGCTGTACAACGGCAGTTTCGAGGCCAGCGGCAATCTCGATGTGCGCCAGAGCGCACCGCAGCTGAGCCTGCAGACCAAGATCAACCGCGTGCCGGTGGAACGCATCCTCGAAAGCCAGGGCCAGAATCCTCCGGTCAAAGGCCTGGTGACCCTGAACAGCAACCTCAGCGGCAGCGGCAACAGCCAGAAGGCGCTGATCGACAGCCTCAACGGTACTGCCAGCTTCGTCATCAACAACGGCGTGCTGCTCAACGCCAACATCGAACAGCAGCTGTGCCAGGGCATCGCGGTGCTCAACCGCAAGAACCTCAGCAGCACACCACGGGGCAAGGACACACCGTTCCAGGAGCTCAAGGGCAACCTGACGTTTCGCAACGGTGTGGCCAGCAACCCGGACCTGAAAGTGCGCATCCCCGGCATGACCGTCAACGGCAATGGTGATATCGACCTGCGGGTGCTGGGCATGGACTACCGGGTCGGCATCGTCGTCGAGGGTGACCTCAGCGATAACCCGGACCCGGCCTGCCAGGTCGGTGAACGCTTCGCCGGCGTTGAACTGCCCCTGCGCTGCCGCGGCCCACTGGAGCTGGGGGCCAAGGCCTGTCGTTTGGACAAGGACGGCCTGGGCCAGGTAGCCGCCAAGCTGGCCGGTGACCGCCTGCAACAGAAGATCGACGAAAAACTGGGTGACAAGGTCAGCCCGGAACTGAAGAACGCACTCAAGGGGCTGTTCAAGCGATGAGAGCCGAGGCCTTTGCACCGGCGGTGCTGGACTGGTACGACCGCCATGGTCGTCATGACCTGCCCTGGCAGCAGGACATCAACCCGTATCGGGTGTGGGTGTCGGAGATCATGCTGCAACAGACCCAGGTCAGCACCGTACTCAACTACTTCGACCGCTTCATGGCCTCGCTGCCCACGGTGCAGGCCCTGGCCGAAGCCCCGGAAGACGAAGTGCTGCACCTGTGGACCGGCCTGGGCTACTACACCCGGGCGCGCAACCTGCAAAAGACCGCGAAGATCGTCATGGCCGAGTACGGCGGCGAGTTTCCCCGGGATGTGGAAAAACTCACCGAGCTGCCGGGCATCGGCCTGTCCACCGCTGGCGCCATCGCCAGTATCAGCATGGGCCTGCGGGCGCCGATCCTCGACGGCAACGTCAAGCGGGTGCTGGCACGCTTCACCGCCCAGGAGGGCTACCCGGGCGAACCCAAGGTGGCCAAGCAGCTGTGGGCCACTGCTGAACGCTTCACGCCCCACAGCCGGGTCAACCACTACACCCAGGCGATGATGGACCTGGGGGCGACCCTCTGCACCCGGAGCAAGCCCAGCTGCCTGCTGTGCCCCCTGGAGCGAGGCTGCGAAGCCCACATGCTCGGCCTGGAAACCCGCTACCCGATTCCCAAGCCGCGCAAGGAGGTGCCGCAGAAGCGCACCCTGATGCCATTACTGGCCAACCGCGAAGGCGCCATCCTGCTTTATCGGCGCCCCTCCAGCGGCCTCTGGGGCGGCTTGTGGAGCCTGCCGGAACTGGATGGCCTGGACGACATCCCGCACCTGGCATCGCAGCACGCCCTGGAGCTGGGCCAGCAACAGCAGATGCCCGGCCTGGTCCACACCTTCAGTCACTTCCAACTGGCCATCGAGCCCTGGCTGATCCGGGTCGAAGAGTCGGCGCTGCACGTCGCCGAAGCCGACTGGCTCTGGTATAACCTCGCCACCCCGCCGCGCCTGGGCCTTGCCGCCCCGGTGAAAACACTGCTCAAACGCGCGGCCGAAGTCTTGAATGCAGGAGAGTCGTCATGACCCGCACCGTAATGTGCCGCAAATACCAGGAAGAATTGCCGGGCCTGGAACGCCCCCCGTACCCGGGCGCCAAAGGCCAGGATATTTTCGAACACGTCTCGGCCAAGGCCTGGGCCGACTGGCAGAAACACCAGACCCTGCTGATCAACGAAAAGCGCCTGAACATGATGAATGCCGAAGACCGCAAATATCTGCAGGGCGAGATGGACAAATTTTTCTCCGGCGAGGAATACGCCAAGGCCGAAGGCTACGTGCCGCCAGCTGAGTAAACCCGCACAAAATCGGGGGCGGAACGTAAGCGGCGGTAATAATTAAACTTTTTTTCAAAACTTGCTTGACGCCCCCCTGAAAAACCCGTTTAATGCGCCCCGTTGCCCAGATAGCTCAGTCGGTAGAGCAGGGGATTGAAAATCCCCGTGTCGGCGGTTCGATTCCGTCTCTGGGCACCACCTTCAGCTTTCAGGTGGTGTTTGCATCACGTGAAAGCAACCAAAAAACCCGCCTAGTGCGGGTTTTTTGTTGCCTGTCATTCAACCCTTCCCTTCCTCCCCGCTCGACACCCCGGCTTTCTTTCCTGCACAACCCAACCGCTGCGCGACCATCACGCCGCCAACACAGCGCATCACGCCTCGGCTTTTCTCAAGTGTTCACTTAAGTGAAGAACCATTTAGAGATAATCATCTTTTGATATTCGAGCAGAACCCATATAGAACAGGGCCTACAGCAAAAAAATCATAGATAATTTTTCCGGCCTTCGAGATGTTTGCACAATGCCTGCATTCCTCCATCAAGACCTTGAGCTGCTAAACCCATCCTTCGACTCCCCTCTGGTGGACGTGCTGAGCGAGCTTGAGCACCTTCGGCGCTTGCGCTTGGAAGGCGATACGCCTCCAGCGGTCTTCTATCAGCTGAAAACAATCTTCCACATCCTGGAAAGCCTGGGTTCGGCGCGCATCGAGGGCAACCACACCACGCTTGCCGACTACATCGAGAGCAAGGTTGAAGGCACAGCCGAGGACACGGACCAGCTACGCGAAGTGGCGAACATCGAAAAAGCCATGGACTACATCGAGCAAACCATTGGCCCGGGAACACCAATCACCGACCTCATCATCAGAGAGCTGCACGCGATGACCGTCCAGGACCTGGGCCGAGAGGGCGACAAGACGCCTGGAGCGTATCGCCAGGGCGCCGTACAGATTGCTCAGGCCGCTCACCTACCCCCTGATGCCCTGATGGTGCCCTGCTACATGCAAGAGCTGGTGGAGTTCGTCAATCGGGAGGACCAGCCCAAATACGACCTGATGAAAGTGGCCTTGACCCATCACCGGTTTGCCTGGATTCACCCATTTGGCAACGGCAATGGCCGCGTGGTGCGCCTCCTGACTTATGCACAGCTGATGAAATATGGCTTCAACGTCGATACGGGTGGCCGCGTACTCAACCCCACTGCCGTTTTCTTCAATGATCGGGAACGCTACTACGCCATGCTCGCCACCGCGGACCAAGGAACCAAGGCCGGGCTGGAGACCTGGTGCACTTATGTTCTGGAGGGCATCAGGGACGACCTGGAAAAGGTCAATCGCCTCACCGACTACCGCTACCTGAGCCGGCACATCCTCGCTCCCGCCATTACCTTTGCTCGGGATCGACAATGGATCACTGCTGCGGAAGAAACGGTACTGACCACAGCGATCAAGTCAGGCGTTGTTAAGTCGAGCGACATCGCCCAGGCACTGCCCAAACTGACTGCCGGACAAAGGACCTATCAAATAAAGAAACTGGTGGACCAGGGCATGCTATTGCCCATCAGCACCAACGCCCGGCAATACACCATCGGCTTCTCCAACAGCTACCTCATCAGAGGAATGATCAAGGCACTTCGAGAGCAAGGGTTCATACCGGCACCGCTTGAGGCGCCATGACACGCCCTCGGGCTCTCCAAGGGCGACCAGAGTCAAACTAACCCTGGCCGCACTGGCGCACCGCCTGCGCCGATCAGAAGGCCTTATTCGCCCGCTCCAGCGCCTGCCCCTGAGCCACATCGAGCAGGGCCACGCCATCACCGAGCAGCAGCGAGGCGATGTCGGCGATCTGGAACAGGTCGCTGGCGTCAGCCGTTTGCGCGGTCATGCCGGACAGGCTGTTCATCAGTTTGTTAAGGGCGCGGATGCGCTGATCGGCGCAGGCCAGAAGATCGACCAGCGGCGCATGGGAATTGATCAGCAGGACGGGGTTGTCCGCTGGCGTGTGTTGAAGAGGGATGTATCCGTTCATTGGTGACACTCCTTGTGTATGAGGAGCTACCACCCAACTTCCTACCGGCCAGGTGGCAGCTGCACGCGGGGGTAGGAACCGGTCACAAGATCCGGCCACGCCGAAGCGTGCCCGCGTACAGCCGCCATAACGCATAGGCAGCAAACAGCACCCAAAGCGCTGGGTGCTGGTACGCATCTTATGATCGGGTTCCTACGCCCGGCCGCTGATTTGGCAGCGACCGGCGCAGAGTAAAGAGCAGGTCCGATCAGCGCAAGTCCTCACCTGGTGACTGAAAGTAACCGGCCCGCCCGCGCTCAAACCAACCCCAAAGAGGGCGCCGCAGCACTTCAGCCGCCCAACCACTTCACTTCGAACCGGCATCCATCAACACCTTGAGCGCCGCATCGGCCTCGGCACGCTGGGCCTTGGTGGGTTTGCCGGCAAATTGGCTGCGCTGCTTGTTGAAGGTCAGGTAGGCGTTGTCGCCATCGCCCCAAATGTAGGAGTAAATCAGCAGGAAACTGTCGGAGCCGGACTGGCAGTAAGGGGCGACGCTGCGCAGCGGCGCCAGCAGTTGGATCATCTCGCCATAGTTGTCGGTGAACTCCAGCAGGGCGAACTGCCAACGACCGGTCTGCGGATCGTATTGGGAGGAGCCGCCAGTGCCCGCCCACATTTGCACCACTTCCTGCAGGCTGCGCGCACTGGAATCCTGCAACCACTCGGCATCGACCCGGGCCGAGCCGTACATGTCCTTGCTGTCGAACCACTTCTGCCAATCGCTGTAGGAAATCGCCGGACGTGGCGGCGCAGCCATGGCTTGGGCGTACTGCTCGGGGGTCATGTTGCAACGCAGATACACCGAGGAAGGCTCGCTCGCCTGTGCCTGCCCGGTCGCAGCCAAAAGCGCTGCCAGCGCCAGCCCTGTCCATGAGCGAAGTTGCATGGTTGTCGTTCCTGATCGTTCGAGAAAAGGCCGCCAGTCTACCGGCGCCAATCGACGCAGAGGGCCTGCCCTCTGCCGCAGAATCCGATCAGCGCCGAACGCCAGCATACAAGCTCAAGCAAGCGCCTGCGCCGCCTGCCAATGCTTCATCTCCTCAGCGATAAAGTGCTGCACCAGATCGCTGTACAGCTTCTCGATGGCATCCGCGCTCAGGCCTTCAGCCTCGGCCCATTCGCGGCGGGTGGCGAGCATCGCCTTGAAGCGCTCCTCGGCCCGCACCGTGGCCGCCGAGGTCTTGAACTTCGACGCCGCCAGCACGTACTTGAAACGCGCACCCAGCAGTGCGATTACCGCCCGATCCAGGGTGTCGATTTCCCGGCGGATATCTTCCATGCCCTGACATTGTTCCGGGCTCATCTGTTGCTTTACTTCCATGCTCAAGGCTCCATCGACGTCCAGGGATACCCGGCTTCGGCCGGGCCCGGATTATTCCCATGGCGGCGCATCGGAGTAAAGTTGCGGGCTCGCGCCCATTCGACTGCCAAGGAACTGCTCGCGTGAACCAGAAGAGAACCCGAGTCCGCCTGCCCCACCCCAAGCCCGGCAAAACCGGCAGGGGGGCCTGGGTATTCCTGCTGATCGGTGGCGTGCTGCTGGCACTCACCGCACTGCTGGGCTGGACCCTGGTAAGCGCGCTGCAGGACGGTCTGATCGCCACCCGCAACCGCGCCGGCCCCAAGCTCGTCTACAGCCAGGCACAACAACCGACCCAGTTCTATATCGAGCTGCTCTGGCAATGCACCAGCACCCTGTTGCTGGGCGCACTGGCCGTTGCCACGCTGTGGATCGGCCGGGTATTAATGGGCGCACAAAAAAAACATCGCTGATGCCGGATGCCGCTCCGGCATAGTGCAGCCGCCCAGGAACAACCGCCCATGTCCCTGCTGTCCTCCCCCGAACTGCCTGCCACCCGCCCCGCCGCTGCCGGTCCAGATTCAGGTGCAGGTGCAGATCCAGGCCCCAGCGCAACCTTCAGCGAACCGGCGGCGGATGGCGTTCTCCTCGGCGGCTTCACTTGGCGCCACCCATCAGCCGATCCAGCACGGCCGGTGGTGATCATCAACGCCGCGACCTCGGTGCGCTGCCGCTACTACTTCCGCTTCGCCGACTACCTGTTCGCCAACGGCTTCGACGTGATGACCTATGACTATCGCGGCATCGGCGAGTCGCGTCGGGGCTCGCTCAAGGGGTTCAAGGCGTCCTGGTCGGATTGGGGCGCACTGGATTTCGAAGCCATGCTGCAACGGGCCCAGCGCGAGTTTCCCGGACAGCCGATCGATGTGGTGGGTCATAGCTTCGGCGGCTGCGCCGTGGGCCTGGCCGCCTCCGCCGGGGTGATCCGTCGCGTGGCCACCATGGGCGCGCAATTCGCCTACTGGCGTGACTACGAGCCCCGGCTGCGCTGGCGCATGCTGGGCAAATGGCATGTGTTGATGCCCCTGCTGACGGGCCTCTACGGCTACTTCCCCGGCAAGCGCCTGGGCTGGATGGAGGACACACCTGCCGGGGTGGTCCGCGACTGGGCCACCCCGCACCCACGCTACGAAGGCCGCCCCAGCGGCCGCAGGCTGGCCGCAAAGCGTAGTGGGCAGCCCTTCGCCCATGTCAGCGCAGCGATCCTCGCCATCAGTGTCAGCGACGACCCCTTTGGCACCGTGACGGCCATCGAGCGGCTACTGGGCTACTTCAGCAACAGCCCACGTACACATCTGCGCCTTCACCCCGAGGACATCGGCGAGGCCGAGATCGGCCATTTCGCCTTCTTCCACAGCCGCTTCGAAAGCCGGCTCTGGCCGCTGCTGCTGCACTGGCTGCAGCACGCCAGCCTGGCCCCGAGCAGCCCCGGGCAACAGCTGATGCTGGAGCGCTGATCAGGCAAAGGCGTTGATGAACCAGGTGATCAGCGGGATCGCCACGATGTCGATCAATACCGCACCGCACAGCGGCACGATGATGAAGGCCTTGTAGGAAAAGACCTTGTAGTGATCACAGATCGCGCCCATGTTGGCCACCGCATTGGGCGTCGCCCCCAGGCCGTGCCCCATGAAGCCGGCACACAGCACCGCCGCGTCATAGTTGCCGCCAAACAGGCGGAACAGCAGGAACACACACAGCAGCACCATCACCAGCACCTGCACCACCAGGATCACCAGCAGCGGCAGGCCGAGCTGTTCCAGCTCCCAGAACTTCAGGCTCATCATGGCCATGGTCAGGAACACCCCCAGGCATACGTCGCCCAGGGTGCTCACTGCGCTGTCGGGGATGTCGATGATTCGCGCCCGGTCATTGAGGTTGCGCAGGATGATCGCCACGAACATCGCCCCCACGTAGCTCGGCAGCACAATGCCCAGGTGTTCGTTCAATGCGCTGCCGATCCAGAAGCCCAGCACCATGATCAGCAGGACGCAGGTCAGCAGGCGCAGCAAGGTCGGCGCATCCAGAGGCGCCACCGAGCCCTGGGCGGCGCTTTCCAGGTGCTGCAAAGTGCTGACCTGATCGGCCTGGATCTGCAAGCGGTTGCGCTCGATCAGCCAGCGCGCCAGCGGGCTGCCCAGCAGGCCACCGGCAACCATGCCGAAGGTGGCCGAAGCCAGGGCCGCCGTGGTGGCGCCCACCGCCCCGAGGTTTTCCGCGATGGGACCAAAGGCCGCCGCGGCGCCAAAGCCGCCCTCCAGGGACACCGCACCGGCCATGATGCCCAACAGCGGATCGATGCCCAGCGCCTTGGCCGCACCGACACCCACCAGGTTCTGCAGCAACGCCAGGGACCAGCAAGCCCCCAGGTAGACGAACAGGATCTTGCCGCCACGACGCAGCAGGCCGAGGCTGCCCCCCAGGCCCACGGTGGTGAAGAACGCCACCATCAGGGGCGTCTGGATCGCGGTGTCGAGCTTGATCGCCAGCAGTTGCTGGTCGCGCAGCAGCCAGACGATCAGGGCAAAGCCGAAACCGCCGATCACCGGCGCCGGGACACAGAGCTGGGTCAGCCAGCGGCTGCGTTTCTTCAGCTGGGCTCCCACCCCCAGCAGGATCAGGGCCAGCGCCAGGGTGGTCAGCGCGTCCAATTCAAAAGTCGGCATGGCAAACATCTCTTCTTGTCATTGTGGTGTTGCGCGGCGAGGGGCGTGCCCCTCAGTGAATCAGGCTGGCCAATAGGCGCGCGGCCACGCGGGCGGTGCGCTGGTCCTGGTCGAGCCCGGGATTGAGTTCGGCAATGTCGGCTACGCGCAATTTGCCGCTGGCCCGAGCGCGGCGTACCAGGTGCTCGACCACTTGCACGTCCACTCCGTGGGCCGAGGGTGCACTGACGCCGGGAGCCTGGCTGGCTGGCAGCACATCCAGGCAAATGGTCATGTACAGCACGTCGATACCGTCGAGAAAAGCGTCGAGGCAGGCCTCGATGGCCGGCAGGTTCCAGCCCTGCATCTGCCGGTCCAGCAGGTAGCGCACATTGAGCTCCCGGGCCTGCTCGAACAGCGCCTGGGTATTGCTCAACTCGCTGACCCCCAGGCAGCAATACTCGAAGGGCATGCCGGCCTGTCGGCAATACTCGGCGATCTGTCGGAACGGCGTGCCGGAACTGCTTTGCGATGCCTGACGCAGGTCGAAGTGAGCGTCGAAATTGAGAATGCCAATCCGCGGACAGGGCTGTTGGCGGCGCAGGTAATCGGCCAGGCCACTGAAGCTGGCAAAGGCGATTTCATGACCACCACCCAGGCCCAGGGCCAAGTGCCCCTGTTCGAGCAACTGGCCGAGGCGATTGGCGTAGAGCTGCTGGGCGCTTTCCAGAGCGTGGCCGTTACAGGCCACGTCCCCGGCGTCATACAGCGGGCCTCGGCCGTGCCAGGCCAGGTTGGCCAGGGCCGCGCGCAAGGCCGCCGGCCCCTGGCTGGCACCGGTACGCCCCTGGTTGCGCTTGACCCCTTCGTCACAGGCCAGCCCGAGCAAGGCAACACCCGCCGGCTGCTGTTCACTCCAGGGTTGTACCCACTGGTGCCAGCGCCGGGCGGCCAGGCCTTCGGCCAGGTCGATACGACCCTGCCAGAGGTGCATGGGGGCGGTAGTGATCATGGTCTTGCTCCAGTCAATTCAATCCAGTCGGGCACTCAGGCGCTGAGCGGCTTCGCGGGTCCAGCGGATCAGCCGCTCAATGCGCTGTTCGGCGCGGAACGCCGGGGCCATGAGGCTGATGGCGCCTTGCAGGCGGTCACGGCTATCGAGCAAGGGCGCGCTGACACCCCAGATGCCGTGGTCGATCTCGCTCAGGCTCACGGCATGCCCGGCTGCGCGAATCGCCGCGTAGCTTTCCAGGTACGCGGCGACATCCGCTTCCTCGACGCCCCGCTGGCGCAGGATCGACAAGCACAGCTCAGGCTCCATGTAGGCCAGCAACACCTTGGCCGAGGCGCCCAGCAGCAGCGGCTGCGCCAGGCCCTTCTGGTAGCAGCAGCGCAGGGGCTGCGGGCTGTCCACCAGTTCAATACAGATCGCCTGCCCGTTGCTGGGTACCATCAGCGCGACGCTTTCCTGGCTGAGCTCGGCCAGGCGGTTGAGCTCCGGTTTGGCCAGGGTCACCAGCAGGCCTTCGCGGTCGAACTTCTTCGCCAGTTGCAGGCAAGTGGGCCCGGGCAGGTAGCGGCCCTGGCCATTGTCCTGGGCCAGCCCCCAGCGCAACAGGGTCTTGAGATGGCGATAGGTACTGCTCAAGGGCTGCTGCAAGTTCAGCGAAAGCTCCTTGGCGGACATGGCCTCCGGGGATTGCCCCAGGGCCACGAGTATTTGCAGCAGACGGTCAGTGGGCGTGTGGTAGTGCATAGCGGCCTCTTGCAGCCATGGTGCATGGACTTTCCCGGCAAATGAAATCAGATTCCCAAGCAGTGGGAAAAGACTGCAAAAAACCTTCGGCAAAAGCACACCGCTGCAATAGCCCGCGGCTCATACAGGATCGACGGTGCCCGCCAAGAGACCATGGCGGGTGCCAGCGCGGTGATTTGCTGGCATCCTCTCCCGCCTGACTGGCCGCTCGCCTGGTATCTGCGAGCGCCACCCCTTTGTGCAACAAGGTAAGACGCCCATGGCATCGATCGACAAACAACACAAACGTGCCGCCCGGGCAAAGGCCAAGGCCAAGCAAAACCGCGCCAAGCGCACAGCCCCCACCTCGGAGCTGGAACTGGACCCCAACGACAGTCGCATCGACTTCGAATCGGTAGACCTGACCGAGCTGTTCGTGAAAATGCGTGACGCTGAGAAAACCAGCCAGCAAGCGCTGTGCACGGTGTTCCTCGCGGACCCGCTGCTGGAGCTGGTCTACGAGCAGGAGGGCGAACAGGGCGCCACGGATTTCATCCTGGCGGCACTGATCGAATACCGTAACTGGTCCACCGAGGCCGACGAGGCCACGGCCCTGGCCTGGATCGAGTCCGAGGCCTTCCAGGCCGACTACCTGGCCGCATCCCAGGCACTGTTCAGCGCCGAGGGCTGAGTTTCTTCCGGGCATGAAAAAGGGCGCATTCAGCAATGAATGCGCCCTTTTCCGTTTCAGCTAAACAGCCTGGCGTGATGCTCAGGCCGCTTCCAGCCGAGGGATTTCCATGCCGATGCGCGAGCTGGCGAAGTTCAGGTCGCCGCTGGCGATGGACTGGGCCTTGAAGCCCGAGCCGATCAGGTCGCGAACATACAGCTTGTTGTACATGAACATGAACACCAGGTTGCTCAGGCCGAAAGTGAACATGGCCAGCAGGAACATGATGGCGGCCCATTTCCAGTCGGCGCGGAACAGTGCCGGGATGAAGCCGAAGAAGAACACGGTCCAGGAGAAACCAACTGGCGCTTCCTTGATGGCTCCGGTGTTCGGGTTTTTGAAGATGATTTTAGTGAACGCCATGCGCGTCTCCTTGCCGCCCTTGTTTGAGAGACCAATGGCCGGGCGATCACCATTGAACCCTGAATGCTCGTTCTTCGAACCGGGACTGTCGGGCATGCCACAGGCAGGCGCTGACAATCAGGAACCAGGGCTAGTGCGCACGGATCAAGGGAAAGAGGCGGTAGGAGGATTCAGTACCCCGACAAGCATTCAGTCCCTTGCAATACAGCGCTATTCCCTAGCTCCTCTCACGCTGGCACGCAAGAGCTCTTATCGAAGAGCGCGCAGGCTACTATTTCGCCTGCATGCTGTCCATGAAACGCCATGTAACAAGTGAAAAATCCAATAAAAAAGGCCGCGGTCAATGCTGACAGCAGCCTTTTTGTCACTCAGAACGCCAACTTTTCAGCAGCCTCTGCCGAATCCTTCGTCATCGCCTGGTGGAACTGCTCGGCACTGATTTCGCTGAGCGTGGTGTAACCGTCGTAATGGTAAAAACGCTGTTTGTCCCGTGCATAGCGGTCCGCGAGAAACTCCAGGCTGGCCAGGTCGATGCGCTTGGCACTCACCGGGCGCCGGCCACAGAACAGCTTGCGCGTGCCCAGCTGCAAGAAGTCCGGATGGGGAACCCTCACTTCTTCCGGGCTGAACTCCACCTCCAGCGCCTTGCCGGCAGAAAACATCTGCGTCGCGCTGAAGGCGTAGCTGCCCATGAAGCGCGTGTGGGCCGGGTCGAGGTTCCTTTTTCTTTCGCTGTAGTAGTACACCGCGCCCTTATCCCTGGCCCAGCCATGCCCACAAGACTCGAAGCTGGCCAGATCCGCCTTACCCAGCGGCTCAGGCGCCTGATAAAAGACCCTGTGGCAAAAAACCGTCTGGCCATCGGTCAGATAGGGCCCACCCAGGGCACGGTACTGATCGACGGAGGCTGAAGAAAATCGCTCCGGCACCTGGGTCTCGGCACGATGAAAGGGGATCAGGTACAAGCCGTTGGCATCACCGCACAGGTGCGTGTCCAGCAGCTTGAAACTGCCGGCATCCAGACCATTGATAGCGCGACCATGAAAGTGCACCTGGTGCCCCAGCTCAAACCCCAAGCCGATGGAGCGCAGGGCGGGCGTTGTCGACGCTGGCTCACAGGGCTTTTGCAAACGGTGCCACCAGTAGCCCTGCAGCTGCGGGTGGGCCTCGAAGAACGCGGCCCACTCCTGCAGCATCCCGTCATCAATCACCCCAGCCGAACCGAGAGGGCCGTGCTTGTCGCCCACCAGCACCGGTGAATGGTTGTACTCACCGCGCTCCAGCCGGGCCACCACAAAACTCTGCACATCCACGTCCAGCGGCTTGTTGAACAGATAGGCGCGCTGCTCGTCGGCGTAGTAATGAAACCCCAGGTGGCGAAAACTCGGAGCATGGGCCCCGCGCAAGCGGGTGCCATTGCAGTAGACAAACTGGTCGTCCACAGCCACGTACGGGTCCGGCGTTTCACTGCGACTCAAGACTCGTCCCGCAGCATCGAACACCGACTCAACGCGGTTCAGCAAGCGAAAGTCGCCGACATAACGCAGGGTCTTCCCGGTCAGGAAGTAGGCCCGTTGGGCGTCCTTGGCGTAGCGCTCATTGAGCACACAGAACGTCGCCAGATCGGCCTTGTCGATGCGGTAGAAATACTCGTAGGCAATACTGGAGCCCTGCTGCGCCTGGACGATCACCGAATGCCCATCGGTGCCCCAGCGCCGGGCCAGCATGTGAAAACCGTCCGGATTGGCAATCGGCAACGGCGAACCGTCCTTCTGGTGCAGCGGCACGCCGCCCCGGCAGACCTGATCATTGATCACCTGATAAGCCGGATGGTTGGTGCCACGCACCCGGTCCTCGGCGCTGGCGATCGCCCGTGCGCCCAGGAAGACCTTGGCGCCGTCACTGAACAGCACCGCAGATGAAGGCCAGTCCTCCGGCACCGGGTCCAGCAGCGCCAGACGCTCTGGGTGTGCGTCCTCGATCAGCGCCAGCCCATAGTCGTGACAGAAGTAGGCCCGCTGGTGATCGCTCCAATGGTCATGGCCCAGGCTTCGCAACCCGCGACACACGCGCATCGGCAACGCCTGCAACGGGTGGTAGCCGTAACGTTCGAAGTAACGGGGCAAGGCATAGTAATCGGCCCGGGCATCACGCAGCAGGTGCCGATGAACACGATGGCGCCAGAGCGGCTCGCCCTCTACCAGGGGGGAAACCGGGTATTGCTCGGCCGCGGCCTGAGAAGCCTGCTCAGCCGGCGTCCGCCCCTCACGCTGCAGCATGAGGTACACGTCCCGGGCCCGCTCCTCCACCAACAGCGCCCCCTCCATAAAGGCAAACCCCTGATGCCATTCAAGGTCGAGCTTTTCCCACTCGGCAAAATCCATGTCCAAGCCCTTCATCGCCGCATCCCAAGCTGACCGAGCGGTGGATTATCAGCAGGCGACCTGCGAGCGTAAAGCGCCCCGACGCCAGACCGCGACTGAGCATCAGCCCGCCACAAACAGACATGCCACCTCGCATTCGGACATGAAAAAGGCCGCGGTCATCTCTGAGCGCAGCCATTTTCCACAAGCAGTGAATCAAACCGTCAGTTCAGCGCCAGAGCCCCGCTGCGCTCGGCCTTGCGCCGACGGGCCACCAACAGGCCCGCAGCGATGACGATGACACTGAGCAGGCCAGTGGCGAGGATCTCCACCCGATGCTCTTCCTGGAACAGCATGATGCCCAGGATCGCGACGATGAACACGATCACCGCGTAGGTCAGCCCTGGGAACAGCCACATGCGGAAGGCGATCTTCTCGCCGACGGCCATGCGTTTCTGGCGCATGCGCAGTTGCGATACGGCAATCACCAGGTAGACCAGCAAGGCGATGGCGCCGGAACTGGCCAGGAGGAACTCGAACACCGCAGCCGGCGCTACATAGTTGGCGAACACCGCAAGGAAGGCCGCAGCGGTGGACAGGATCACCGCCCAATATGGCGTGCCGCTGGCATTGGTGCGCTTGGCCACAGCCGGAGCATCGCCCCGCTTGCCCAGGGAGAAGAGCATGCGCGAGGCGGTGTAGAGCGCCGAGTTCAGGCAACTGGTCACGGCCACCAGCACCACCAGATCGACGATCAGCTTGGCGTTGGGAATGCCCATGCGATCGAGCACGGTCTGGTAGGAACCGACCTGGGCCAGGCTTGGGTCGTTCCACGGCACCAGGGCCACGACGATGAAGATCGACACCAGGTAGAACAGACCGATCCGCCAGATCACCGAATTGGTGGCCTTGGAAATCTGTTTGCCCGGGTTGTGGGATTCCGCCGCAGCGATGGTGACGATCTCGGTCCCCATGAAGGAGAACATGGTGGTCAGCATGGCGGCCAACACCGCGCCCATGCCGTTGGGCATGAAGCCTTGGGTGTCCACCAGGTGCGAGACGCCGCTGACCTGGCTGTTGGGCAGCAAGCCACAGATGGCGGCCAGGCCGAGGATCACGAAGCCGATGATGGCCACCACCTTGATCAAGGCGAACCAGAACTCGAACTCGCCGTAGTTCTTCACGCTGAACAGGTTGGTAGCGGTCAGCAGCAGGGTGATCACCAGGGTGAAGACCCAGATCGCCACGTTGGGGAACCAGGCATGCAGGATGGTTGCAGCGGCGTTGGCTTCCAGCGGGATCACCAGCACCCAGAACCACCAGTACAGCCAACCGATGGTGAAACCGGCCCAGTGGCCAATGGCCCGATCGGCGTAGGTCGAGAACGACCCGGTGTCCGGCGAGGCGACGGCCATTTCCGCCAGCATGCGCATCACCAGCACCACCAGGGTGCCGGCAGCGGCGTAAGCCAGCAGCACGGCCGGACCGGCCTCGGCGATGGCGTGGCCGGAGCCGACGAAGAGACCCGCGCCGATAACGCCGGCGATC
This sequence comes from Pseudomonas protegens, assembly GCF_003363755.1. Classification (GTDB taxonomy): domain Bacteria; phylum Pseudomonadota; class Gammaproteobacteria; order Pseudomonadales; family Pseudomonadaceae; genus Aquipseudomonas; species Aquipseudomonas danubii. The sequence goes on along the minus strand of NZ_CP031396.1, from coordinate 3,918,244 downwards.
GACAGCATGGTCACATGCCGTGGTTTGAGCCCCTGTTCGAGGTCATTGGAGAGTTGCGTACCGCTCATGAAAAGCACCTTTGCAACGAAAAAAGAGTCACTCCACCCGGTCTGCATTCGTTCTCGTAAAAAGAATTCAACAGGGCGTTCTTTATTTCGTACGCAAGAATTGCGCCAAAATGTTACAGAGTCCCGGACAACAGGGGTTGGCGAGCCGACCGATGGAAATCCCAAGTCATTGAGAACAATGGTATTTCGCCACTTCGTTACCGGGCGACTCACTTTGTAGGACGAAACAGCGCACCAGAAACACACCCCCAAAGTGCGTGATGCACAATTAGGAAGCAGATCCACGACCTTTGGCCCGTTAACCCTTCCAACACCCGGCCAAAGCTGGCACCATCGCGCCTTTTTTTACGCGACACCTACCGGATTTCAGGCGAATTCAGGGTTCAAACGGGCGTTCGGTTGTTGATGGGGCGACAGTCTTCTGTGCTGATGCGACAACCTGCCACACACCCTCTGTTTACCTCCGGTAGCGCTGTTGGCTGCGCTTGGAACCCTATGCTAGCTTGGCGCCTCGCCAGGAAGGCCGCCAACAGCAGGAGCACAATGAACTCTATGAGGACCGCACATGGCTGAGGCCACGCCCGCGCTTGAAATCCGCAACTTGCACAAACGCTACGGCACTCAGGAGGTACTCAAAGGTATCTCGCTGACCGCACGCGACGGTGACGTGATATCGATCCTGGGTTCCTCCGGCTCCGGCAAGTCCACTTTCCTGCGTTGCATCAACCTGCTGGAAAACCCGCACCAGGGCCAGATCCTGGTGGCCGGCGAAGAGCTCAAACTCAAGGCCGCGAAAAACGGCGAGCTGGTGGCCGCCGACGGCAAGCAGATCAACCGCCTGCGCAGCGAAATCGGGTTCGTCTTCCAGAATTTCAATCTCTGGCCACACATGAGCGTGCTCGACAACATCATCGAGGCACCGCGCCGGGTGCTGGGCCAGAGCAAGGCCGAGGCCATCGAAGTGGCCGAAGCGCTGCTGGCCAAGGTCGGTATCGCCGACAAGCGCCACGCCTACCCGGCCCAGCTGTCCGGCGGCCAGCAGCAACGCGCCGCCATCGCCCGCACTCTGGCGATGCAACCCAAAGTCATCCTGTTCGACGAGCCGACCTCGGCCCTGGACCCGGAAATGGTCCAGGAAGTCCTCAACGTGATCCGCGCCCTGGCCGACGAAGGCCGTACCATGCTGCTGGTCACCCATGAAATGAGCTTTGCCCGCCAGGTCTCCAGTGAAGTGGTATTCCTTCACCAGGGCCTGATCGAAGAGCAGGGATCGCCACAGCAGGTCTTCGAGAACCCGCTTTCGGCACGCTGCAAACAATTCATGTCCAGCAACCGCTAACGGAGCTACACGCATGCAGAGCTATAAGAAGATCCTCCTGGCCGCTGCCGTCACTCTGGCTTTCAGCGCCAGCGCTGCCGCCGAGACCCTGAAAATGGGCATCGAGGCCGCCTACCCACCGTTCAACAACAAGGATGCCAGCGGCCAGGTGGTCGGCTTCGACAAGGACATCGGCGACGCCCTGTGCGCCAAGATGAAGGTCGAATGCACCGTGGTCACTTCCGACTGGGACGGCATCATTCCGGCCCTGAACGCGAAGAAGTTCGACTTCCTGATCTCCTCGCTGTCGATCACCGACGAGCGCAAGCAGGCGGTGGACTTCACCGACCCGTACTACTCCAACAAGCTGCAGTTCATCGCCCCTAAAGACAAAACCGACTTCAAGACCGACAAGGCCTCGCTCAAGGGCAAGATCATCGGCGCGCAACGGGCGACCCTGGCCGGCACCTGGCTGGAAGACAACCTGGGTGACGACATCACCATCAAGCTCTACGACACCCAGGAAAACGCCTACCTGGACCTGACCTCTGGCCGCCTGGACGCGATCCTGGCCGACAAGTACGTCAACTACGAGTGGCTGAAAAGCGAAGCCGGCAAGCCTTACGAGTTCAAGGGCGACCCGGTTGAAGAAAGCGACAAGATCGGGATTGCCGTGCGCAAGAAAGATCCACTGCGCGAGAGACTCAACGCCGCCCTGAAGGAAATCGTGGCCGACGGCACTTACAAGAAGATCAACGACAAGTACTTCCCGTTCAGCATCTATTGATACTGACTTGCCTGACCGGCGCCTGCCCCCTGGGCGCCGGTCCTTAGCAAAGCCATCCAGACCCCATGAATATCGATCTCTACGGATTCGGCCCGGCGCTCGCCGCCGGCGCGCTGATGACCGTCAAGCTGGCCCTCTCGGCATTGTGCCTGGGGCTGGTGCTCGGTCTGCTCGGCGCCTTGGCCAAGACTTCTCCGTACAAGCCGCTGCAATGGCTTGGCGGCGCTTATTCGACCCTGGTGCGCGGCGTTCCCGAGCTGCTCTGGGTCCTGCTCATCTACTTCGGTACGGTCAACCTGATGCGTGCCCTGGGCGAGTTCTTCGGCAACCCCGATCTTGAACTCAATGCCTTCGCCGCCGGGGTGATCGCCCTTGGCCTGTGCTTCGGCGCCTACGCCACCGAAGTGTTCCGCGGCGCGATCCTGGCCATTCCCAAGGGCCACCGTGAAGCCGGCATGGCCCTGGGCCTGTCGAAATGGCGGATCTTCACCCGGCTGATCATGCCGCAGATGTGGCGCATCGCCCTGCCGGGCCTGGGCAACCTGTTCATGATCCTGATGAAGGACACCGCCCTGGTGTCGGTGATCGGCCTGGAAGAAATCATGCGTCACTCGCAGATTGCCGTGACCGTTTCCAAGCAGCCGTTCACCTTCTATATGGTCGCCGCCTTCATGTACCTGGGCCTGACCGTACTGGCCATGACCGGCATGCACTTCCTGGAAAAACGCGCCGCTCGCGGCTTCGCAAGGAGCGCCCAATGAACTGGGAAGTGATCATCAAATGGCTGCCAAAGCTGGCTCAGGGTGCAACCCTGACCCTGGAGCTGGTGGCCATCGCGGTCATCGCCGGCCTGCTGCTGGCGATCCCCCTGGGCATCGCCCGCTCATCACGGCTGTGGTACGTGCGCGCCCTGCCCTACGCCTACATTTTCTTCTTCCGCGGCACACCGCTGCTGGTACAGCTGTTCCTGGTGTACTACGGGCTGGCGCAGTTCGATGCGGTGCGTGAAAGCGCACTGTGGCCCTATCTGCGCGATCCGTTCTGGTGCGCCACCGTGACCATGACCCTGCACACTGCGGCCTACATCGCCGAGATCCTGCGCGGTGCGATCCAGGCCATCCCGCCGGGTGAAATCGAGGCCGCGCGGGCCCTGGGCATGTCCCGACCCAAGACGCTGTTCTACATCATCCTGCCGCGCGCTGCGCGCATCGGCCTGCCGGCCTACAGCAACGAAGTGATCCTGATGCTCAAGGCCAGTGCCCTGGCCAGCACCGTAACCCTGCTGGAACTGACCGGCATGGCACGCACCATCATTGCCCGCACCTACCTGCCGGTGGAGATTTTCTTCGCCGCCGGGCTGTTCTACCTGGTGATGGCCTACGTCCTGGTACGCGGCTTCAAGCTGCTGGAACGCTGGCTGCGAGTCGACGCCTGCCAGGGACGCTGACCTTCCCCCGCTCCCGCCCGGGAGCGGGCCTGCCCGGACCCACCGCCCATGCCCTCGATCCTCCAAGGCCCCGCGCTGCTCGATCGCTTCCAGGCCCTGGACGGCTTCCTGCTTGAACACCAGGCGCTCTGGCGCCCGCGCCCGTTCCACCATCTGCAACTGCCGTGGGAATCCACTCATCCCGAACTGGCCCAGTGGCTAAGCCAACGCTCCCTGGAAGACGCCGAAGCCGCCCACAACCATCCGCAGCAGCTCCAGGCGCCGGCGCCCTTTGCCCAACTGGCGGAGCAGGCCCAAGCACTCGGCGCGCTGGGCGAACTTCCCATAAAGGCACTGCCCGCGCCTCACCCGCGCCTCAAGGTCGACGTGCCCGGGCGTAAATGGCAGCAGATCGAAGCCTTCGCCGCCTGCCTGCAATTCGACCGCGCTCCGACTCACTGGCTTGACTGGTGCTCCGGCAAGGGCCACCTCGGCAGGCGTCTGTTGCAACCCGGGCAGCAACTGACCTGCCTGGAATACGACCCGGCGCTGATCGACAGTGGCGAGCAACTGAGCCGGCACCACGGTTTGCCCGCGCGTCATGTGCAACAGGACGTGCTGGCCGATGACACGCCCCAGCAGCTCTGCGCCGAGCACAGTCCGGTGGCCCTGCATGCGTGCGGCGATCTGCATGTGCGCTTGATCCAGCTGGCCAGCCAGCAGGGTTGTCCACAGCTGGCGATTGCCCCGTGCTGCTACAACCGCACCCACGCCAGCCACTACCGGGGCTTATCCACAGCGGCCCAGGCCTCGCGCCTGGAACTGTCCCTGGAGGACCTGGCACTGCCCATGAGCGAAACCGTCACCGCCGGCGCTCGGGTCCGGCGCCAGCGCGACTGCTCCATGGCCCGGCGCCTGGCCTTCGACCTGCTGCAACGGCAAGTACGTGGGCTCGACCAATACCTGCCGACACCCTCGCTGCCCAGCCACTGGCTGGACAAACCCTTCGCCGACTACTGCCGCGACCTGGCCGCCCTCAAGGAGTTATCCACAGTCGATTGCCAGGATTGGGCCGCGCTCGAAGCCGCCGGCTGGCAGCGCCTGGCCCAGGTGCGCAACCTGGAGCTGCTGCGGGGCCTGTTCCGCCGCCCGCTGGAATTGTGGCTGGTGCTGGACCGTGCGCTGTTCCTGCAAGAACAGGGCTACGCCGTGCGCCTCGGAACCTTCTGCCAGGCTCCCTTGACCCCGCGCAATCTGCTCCTGCTGGCAGAGCGCCCTTAACCGCCTGCTACGACAACTCCGACCCATGCTCGTTGTGCATAACCACCGCGGCCAGTGACCTCACCAACGGACGTCGGATACCCCATGGGTCACCCGCAAGCCATTGAAAGTCGCCGAGCCAGCCGGGGAAGTGACTCAACTTCACAAAAGAAAAAAACCAAGCTCATGACGCCTACTAGTCTCTAAGGCGTGCAGGGCATATGCCGCACTCAAGCCACAGCTCTGGCGCAACTCAAGCGGTCATGTTTCGACAGGAAGTCGCCAAGCTCACCATCACTGACAGGGAGTCAGCCATGAACATCATCGACCCTCAGGCACCCACCTACGAAACCCTGCAAAAGGGTTTCAACTTGCGTTGGCCACCCAGTATCGAACAGGGCGCGAACCGAATTTATGTGTGTACGACACCTGATGAAGTTCTGACGGCAGCCAATACAGCACTGCATGATGGCTATCGCATTACGGTGCGCAGTGGCGGCCACTGCTACGAGGGCTTTGTTTCCAACAAGTTGAGCGGCGAGACACAAAACCTGGCGATTATCGACCTCGGTGAAATGAAAGGCCTGAAGTACGACGAGAGCCAAACCATCACTTCGCCCTGGGATAGCCAGAACAAGACGTATCGTTTCATGGCATTGACCGGCAATCAGAACTGGGACGGCTACCTGTCGCTGTACAAGCAGGCCGGGCGCACCCTTCCTGGCGGCTCATGTTATTCGGTCGGTTTGGGCGGGCACATCAGCGGCGGCGGTTACGGTTTGTTATCGCGCCTTCAGGGCTTGACCGTGGACTGGGTCACCGGCGTCGACCTTCTTGTGCCTGTGGAAAACTCGCGGCAACTGGAGTTCCGGCATGTTCGCGCGGACAGCCCGTCGAACAACGACAAGGCATTGTTCACCGCCTGTTGCGGGGCCGGCGGCGGAAACTTCGGCATCATCATCGGCTACTACTTCGACCAACTCCCACAAGCCCCGCAACAAGCCTACTGGATTCCCCTGGCCTACCCGTGGAAGGAGCTGATTCCCAACTTCTCGAACTTCCTGCGGGCCTATTGGCAATGGTTCTCGGATAACGACGCCAACGCGACCAGCCCGGTGGAAGGCGTTGGCAACGGTGGCTTGTTCACCCTGCTGAAACTCAACCATGTGGACACCTCCGACCATGTGGTGCTGGCGATCCAGTACACCGGCCCCAATGGCCGGGTCGGCGGCGCCAACGATATCCCGCTCAACGACTTCATCAGCAAGATGAACGCCGCGGCAGGCATCACGCCGACCCTGCATGACGGCTTTATCGCGCCCAACATTGCCCCGCTCAGGCACCCGCTCGCCGGCAGGAAGTTCAGAGGCGCGGTGCCTGAGCACACGGCGATGGACTGGCTGTACGTCACGCAAATGATCAACGGCTCGGGCAACAATCAGCGGGGCAAATACAAGTCTGACTATCAGGTCGAACAGTTCTCCGAACAGGCCTGCAACGCCCTGCTGACGCACTTGACCGAAGCCACGCCAGACAAACGCTTCAGCCAGTCGCTGGTACAGATCGACTCCTACGGCGGGGCGATCAATAAAAAGGGCATGGGCACCACCGCGGTTCCGCAAAGAAGCTCCCTGCTCAAAGCCCAATACCAGACGTACTGGACCCACGCTGCCGACGACGCGGTGCAAATCGCCTGGATCCGCAACATCTTCACCGCCGTGCACGGCGGCAAGCCAAAGCGCCCTGCCTACGATGGCTGCTACATCAACTACCCCGATGTGGACATGAAGTACACCGCCACCGGCGCGGTGGACCCCGACTGGCTGAACTTGTACTACGGCTGGAACAGCGAACTCATCAACAGACTGTCCAACCTGAAAGCCACCATCGACCCCAACAACCTGTTTCGTCATGAACTGTCCATTCCGGCCACAAAGGCCGAGTAGGTCGCAGCCTGGCCCCCCGGCGGCATGACCACAGCCTGCTCGGCTGAGCCTGCGTCGCAGGTTCGATGAGCAGGCTGTGGAGCCGTGCGACAGGCTGTCGCGACCTGTGGATAAGTCTGTTGATGGAATTCTGGCAAAGCCTTTGATTGCATGGCGCTGAAGGACTTCTGCAGACTGGTCATTTTTTGTTCATAAAATAAAAGCCCGAAAAAACAGCCAGTTGCATAAAGATGAGAACGGCTCCACAAATCCGACAGTTCCCGGCCCTGGCGACCCATCCGTTGTGCATAAACACCTGAGCGAACGGGCATAACGCCCTGCGCCCAGGTGCCAGGGAGCGACCTCAGGCAAGGGCCTGATAGTGCCCCTTACTCATCGGCCCGCGCCGGGATCCACCACTCTTCGCCCCGGGCGGTGCTGATGTACTCCGGCCAGCGGAAATCATGGGGCACCTTGAAGTCCTCGGGCAGCAGCGGCGCCTGCCAGCGGCTGCCGCCGATACCGCCGCCGGTACGTTCGACGAACTCGGCCTTGGCCGCGCTGAGCAACGCCTCGTCGGTCAGCAGGTCCACCAGGGTCGCGGCGATGGTCTTGGCCGCCACCTCGATCATCGGGTCGATGGTCTGGCGAATGCCGCCCAGGGCGTTGGACACCCAGTCCGGGTAGACCGTGCCCGGCGGCGCGCTGAGCATCGGCCGGGCCACCAGCAGGCGCACGGTCGGGCAGTGCCAGGTGTATTCCGGGTAGTCGTCGGAGGTCAGGTACTGCTGCCAGGCGGGCATTTGCAGGCGCATCTGGCGCTCGCATTCCTGGGGCTCGATCAAGGCTTCGGTGGCCGGCAGGAAGGGCTTGTCCATGGCTTCAAGGCCGAGGTTGCGCTGGATCTCGCGGGCGATTTCCCGGGCTTCCTCATCCCACTGCGGGGCGCCTACCGCCGCCAGGTTGTCGTAGGTGGCCTGGGCCATGACGTGGTTGGGCAGACCGCCCCGGGACTTGCAGACCCAGGTCTTTTTCCAGCGACAACCGGTGGCCATGGCCGCCGCGGCGGCATTGTTGTCCATGACCTGGGAGATGGTTTCGGCCTGCTCGATGGAGTCGCAACGCAGCAGGTACTGGATCTGCGACAGGTGCGGCGGCAGGTTGTCGGCGGTGGCCTGGCCGGCGGTGAGAATCGCCTCGTTGTAGCTCCACAGGCTGGTGAACGGCAGGGTCGAGCGACGCAGACTTTCGTTGAGGGTGTAGAAATGCACCAGGGCGTCGTTGGCCCCCGGCGCTCGGGCCGCCAGGTGGTTCTGCGGAATCGGGCTGTAACGATCGGCGGCGATCCAGTTCTGCGGGTCCTCGCAGGTGAAGCTGTAGATGTAGGCGTAGGCGATGCCGCAGTGGGTGTCCCAGGTGGTGGTGTTGTTCAGCGGCAGCATGTAGGTGGGGTGAAAGCTGATGGCCGCGTCGAGGTCGTCGTAGTAGCCCTTGGCGGCGTGGACCGGCTTGGAGGCGCGGAGTTTTTCCGCCGGCTCGCCGAAGAACCTGATGCTGCCCTGCAGGCCGAATTCCACCATGGTCGCCTTGGCCGCCAGGGCCCCGCCAAGGGCGCTGATGCCCAGGGCCGAATGCGGGTCGGTGTGCCCCGGCGCAAAGCGCGACAGGCCATCGCGCGGCTGCTTGCGGGTGGTCGCCGCCTGACAGTTGCCGGGCACCGCATCGTACTCGCCGTAGGTGGCCAGCAGCGGGCCCTGGCCCTGGGTGAAGGTGGCGCAGAAGGCCGTGGGCATGCCGCCGCTGCCGCGCTCGACGGTGAAGCCCTCGGCCTCCAGCAGTTCGACATACCAGGCACAGGACTTGTACTCGCGGAACGCCGGCTCGGCGTAATGCCAGATGATCTGGTGCCAGTCCGACAGTTGCTGGCGGTGGCGCTCAACCCAATCGAGAGCGAATGCTTTGTAGCGGGACATGCGCGGCACTCCTGGTTATCCAGGTTCCGGCCGGCCGCTGCCCGGACGCCTCGGCACCCGTGCAAGACCTGCAGGACCTCTTGTTGTTATAGGGATGCTCCGGTCGGTTGCGGCCCGGATCGAGGTCCAGTATTGGTGAAGCGGCTGCGACATCAATCGAATTTTTTCGCCAGCAATGTCAACGAAAATTGACCAGTTCGGCGCCATCGCGGCCCATACTGCGACGCGGCCGGCCCCTCCTCGGGGCCCTGCCTGGGCAGCACCCAGGTACCGGCCGGTCCCCTTCGAAGACAGGTTTCCTTGACCCGGAGTTTGCATGCGCTATCCCTCGATCACTGCCCTGCGCGCCCTCGACGCCGTGGCCCGGCTCGGTAGCGTGACCGCCGCCGCCCAGCAACTGAGCCTGACCCGCAGCGCCATCAGCCACCAGATCATCAGCCTGGAACAGAGCCTGGGTTTTGCCCTCACCGAACGGGTCGGGCGCGGCATCGGCCTGACCTACCAGGGCGAGTGCTACGCCCGGGAAGTACGGCGCATCCTCGCGGACATCCAGGACGCCGGGCGGCGTTTCGACGGCCAGGCGGTGTCGGGCAAATTGCGCATCAGCTGCAATCCGGGCTTTGCCAGTTTCTGGCTGTGCAACCACATCAACGGCTTCCTGCGCCAATACCCCCAGGTGCAGCTGCAGGTGGTCAGCCCTCGGGCCCAGGACGACACCAGCGACGCCGAGGCCGACCTGTTCATCGCCTATGGCATCGGCGACTGGCCGGGGCTGCTGGTGGAGCAGATCGTCACCCTGCGCTTTTCACCAGTGTGCAGTCCGCGCCTGATCAACGCCATCGGCGGTTTGAAGAGCCCGCTGGACCTCAAGGACTTTCCGTTGATCCACATGAGCGACAGCAGCGACTGGCGGGTCTGGCTGGCGGCCGCCGGTGCCAGTCAGGTCAACCCCGACCGTGGCATTACCTTCTCCGACGCCCATTGCGCGCAATCCGCCTGTATCGCCGCCCAGGGCGTGGCCATCGGCGACAACCTGCTCAGCGGCGATGCCCTGGCCCGGGGGCTGCTGGTGCGCCCGTTCGATATCAGCATCAGCGCCCTGCGCGGTTATTTCCTGGTGATCGATCCGGCCAAGGCCGAGCGGCCAGCGGTCCAGGCCTTCAGCGACTGGCTGAAAAACCAGCTGCAGGCCAGTGCCCAAAGCATCAGTGACAGCCCGCTGATCGAGCCTTGAAAGCCGGATCGAATGGGAAATTTCACTCACCAATGAGGCAAAAATTATTCCATTGATGTGGCGTTGCTTTTCACAATAATGAATCCACCACCTGCTGCACTCACAATAAAAATTCAATCGTGCAGGTGGGTTTCCGGGAGATCTCTGTAGTGTCCAGCAGCCCCTCGACTCAACTCAGCGCCCAAGGAATCAGCCAGTATTACGGCAACTTCACCGCCCTGGACGGCATCGATCTGGACGTTCGCCAAGGCGAATTCCTCACCCTGCTGGGCCCCTCCGGCTCAGGCAAGACCACCCTGTTGATGATCCTCGCGGGCTTCCTCAGCCCCAGCGCCGGCAAGCTGCTGGAACGTGGCGTCGACATCAGCCGGCGCCCGGCGGAAAAACGCAACTACGGCATGGTGTTCCAGGGCTACGCCCTGTTCCCGCACATGAGCGTGGCCGACAACGTCGCCTATCCCTTGCGCATTCGTGGAGTGAAGGCCGAGGAGCGCCAGCGCCGGGTCAAGCACATCCTCGACGTGGTGGGCCTGGGGGCTCACCTGCACAAGAAACCCTCCGAGCTGTCCGGCGGCCAGCAGCAACGGGTGGCCATCGCCCGGGCCCTGGTGTTCGAGCCGGACATGTTGCTGCTGGACGAGCCGCTGTCGGCCCTGGACAAGAACCTGCGCGAGCAACTGCAGACCGAGCTGCAACGCATCCACCGCCAGGTCGGCACCAGCTTCGTCTTCGTCACCCACGACCAGGGCGAAGCCCTGGCCCTGTCGACCCGCATCGCCATCTTCAACCAGGGACGACTGGCGCAGATCGATACCCCGGAAACCATCTACGACCGGCCGAAAAACCGCTTCGTCGCCGAGTTCCTCGGCAAGATGAACCTGTTCCCGCTGCAGGGCCTTTCCCGCAATGGCAGCCAGGCCAGCGGGCGCTTTGGCGACAGCCCGCTGCACGCCACCACGACCGGTGACATCAGCAACCAGCCGCAGTTGCTGGCGGTGCGCCCGGAACACATGACCCTGCACACCGAGCGCCCACAAGCCGGCGAACACAACGTGCTGCCCGCCTGCCTTGGCGAGCGGGTCTACCAGGGGTCCAGCACTCATCTGGCGCTGAACATCAGCCCGGAACTGGCGCCGGTCAACCTCTCGGTGTCCGGCGATCATCCCGGTGCCCGCTTGCCCAGTGGCACCCCGGTGTGGCTGAGCTGGCCGGTGCGCCACAGCTTCCTGCTGGAAGCCTGAGCCGGCCACGCTCGCTGTCGAGCGTTTGCGTAGAAAGCCAATCACACTATCGGCCGGCGCCTGGCGCATCGGCCTCGCGAGGACTTGCCCCATGAGCCAGCACCACCAACGCGACTGCATCGAAATCCTCATCGAAAAAGCCCGTGGCGGGCAGGTCAGCCGCCGCACCTTCCTCCAGGCCATGGGCCTGCTGTCGGCGGTGCCCCTGGCATTGCGCAGCGGTATCAGCTGGGCGGCGGACAAGCCGCTGGTGGTGGTCAACTGGGGCGGCGATGCGCTCAACGCCTTTCGCAGCGCCTGGACCGACAGCTTCACCCAGAGCACCGGCATCCCGGTGCGCATCGACGGCGCCGGCCCCACCGAAGGCGCCATCCGCTCGCAGCTGGCCAGCGGCCGGCCAAGCTGGGACGTGGTGGATGTGGACAGCTACAGCGCCATGACCCTGGGCCGCGACAAGGTCCTCCAGCCCCTGGACTACAGCGTGGTGCAACGGGACCTGGTGGCCCCGGAGCTGTCCCACGAACACGGCGTCGCCGGCTACCTGTTCAGCTACGTGATCGCCTGGGACAGCCAGAAATACGGCAACCACAGCCCCAAAAACTGGGCGGATTTCTGGAACGTGGAGCAATTCCCCGGCAAGCGCACCCTCTACAAATGGATGAACGGCATGCTCGAAGCCGCGCTGCTGGCCGATGGCGTGGCCGCCGACCAGCTGTACCCGCTGGACGTGCCCCGGGCCTTGCGCAAGATCGATGAGCTCAAGCCCCACGTCCTGTCGTTCTGGGGCTCGGGCGCGGAAAGCCAGCAGCTGATGATCGAAGGCGAAGCCTCCATGGGCGCCATCTGGCACACCCGCGCCACCCTGCTCCACGAGGACAGCGGCGGCCGCATCCAGTGGGGCTTCGACCATGCCTTCCTCAACGCCAGCAGTTGGGGCGTGCTCAAGGACAACCCGGCAGGCGCCGCACCGGCCATGCAGTTCATCCAGCACGCCTTGCAGCCCGCCGGCCAGTTGAAGCTGTTCGAAGCCCTGGGCAACGGCCCGTCCAACGCCGCCACCCAGCAACTGATGAGCGCCGAACAGCGAGAGATCAACTGCGCCTCCGAAGCCAACATGAAGAAGCAGATCTTCCTCGACACCCAGTGGTACGCCGACCACTACTCCAGCACCCTGGAGCAGTACCTGACCCACCTGTCCAAGTGAGCCGTCGACCATGAGTGCAACCCGAACCGCGCGCCTGGAACGCAGCCTGCTGCTGTTTCCCCTGCCGTTGCTGCTGGTGGTGTTCTACCTGTTGCCGTTCTTCGGCGTGGTGAGCTGGAGCTTCACCCTGCCCGAGCCCGGGATCGAGCAGTACCAGCGCATCGCCACGGACCCGGCGATCCACGACATGCTCCTGCGCACCCTGCGCCTGTGCCTGACCGTGAGCCTGCTGGCCCTGGTGATCGGCTACCTGCTGGCCTACTGCTGGGTGTTCAGCCCGCCGTTCTGGCAGCGCATGGTGGAGATCTGCGTGTTCATCCCGTTCTGGATCTCGGTGCTGGTGCGGGCCTTCGGCTGGCTGATCGCCCTGCGCAGCAATGGTGTGGTCAACGACAGCCTGCTGTCCCTGGGCTGGATCGATCATCCGTTGCAACTGACCCGCAACGAGCTGGGAGTGGTGATCGGCATGCTGCACTTCATGATTCCGTATGCGCTGTTCCCGCTGCTGTCGAGCATGCGCCAGCTGGATCAACGGGTGCTGCTGGCCTCCCGCGGCCTGGGCGCCGGCGCGCTGCGGACCTTCTGGCAAGTGCTGCTGCCCCAGACCCTGCCGGGGCTCTTGGGGGCCTTCATCATGGTCTTCGTGTTCTGCCTGGGCTTCTTCATCACCCCGGTGCTGCTGGGCGGCGGGCAGACGGTGATGATCGCCGAGTACGTGTTCCTGCAGATGTTCCAGACCAGCAACTGGGGCCTGGGCGCGGCCCTGAGCCTGGTGCTGCTGACCCTGGTCAGCGCGCTGATCTGGCTGCTGCTGCGCGTCACCCGTGTCAATCGACTGGTGGGTTGAGGTCACTATGAATACACATCGCACTGCATTGAGTACCCGACTGATCGCCGTGGTCGCCATGGCCTTCATGCTGTTCCCGCTGCTGACGGTGATCCCGGTGTCGTTCACCGCCAAGCGCTACCTGTCGATGCCGGACGGCAACTGGTCGCTGCGCCACTACGAGGCGCTGCTGAGCAATCCCGACTGGCTGTCGAGCATCGGCCAGAGCCTGGCGATTGCCAGCGCCACCAGCCTGATCGCCACCGTGCTGGCGGTGAGCTTCAGCCTCGGCATCTGGTACCTGCGCTCGCGCCTGGCGACCCTGCTGATCGGTCTGGTGCTGCTGCCCATGGCCATTCCGCCGGTGATCTCGGCGCTGGTGCTGTACTTCATGGAAACCAACCTGGGGCGCATCGCACCGGGCTGGGGCTACGACACCCTGCCCGGGGTGGTGATCGCCCACGTGGTGATGGTGGTGCCCTACGGCGTGGTGACCATGCTGGTGGCCCTGAGCCAGGTGGACCGGCGCATCGAACTGGCCTCGCGCAACCTGGGAGCGAGCCTGATGCAGACCACCTTCCTGGTGATGCTGCCGAACCTCAAGCTGGGGATTTTCTCCACCGCGCTACTGAGCTTTGCCCTGTCCTGGGAGGAGGTGGCGGTGACCCTGTTCATCACCAGTGTCGACGTCAACACCCTGCCCCGGCGGATCTGGAGCGGCCTGCGGGACAACGTCGACCCCAGCGTGGCGGCGATCTCGGTGCTGCTGATCGGCCTGACCCTGCTGGTGCTCATGGGCCGCCTGGCCTTGCAGTACGCCGCCCAGCGCCGCGCCCGCACCTGACAGCCCCCTGTGGCGAGGGAGCTTGCTCGCTCGCCACCCCTTCTTTCGCGCTCATGACTAATCACCTTCTAGCTGACCGACGTCATGCCCCGCCCCCCGCGTTTTATCCGATAGTGCGCAGCTCGCTCCAACGGCTTGCCCGGGCTCTTCTAGACTCGATGGGTGGTCGTATTCGGAACCGAACGGGTCGCTTTCGTGCGGTTCAATCAGAGGCAGCGTGTCAAGCTGCCCTTTATGCCCTGAACAGGTGCGGCAACGACCGTACCGGGTACAACAAGATACCCATTCAGGGTGCATGGCCAACGGCCTGAAACGCCGCGCTACCGTGACGTGGCAACCAGTGCCGCAGCCGACACTTTCGGACAGCCGACAACCACCAGGTTCGTCCGTGACCGTGAGGAATTGCTGTATGCCTGATGAAACACTGCATCTGCCGTTGATCCACACCCTGCTGGAGCGTCACAAAGGCTCCCCGGGTGCGCTGTTGCCGATTCTCCATCAGATTCAGGAAGAGCTCGGCTACATCCCCGATCTGGCCGTCCCCGACATTGCCCATGCGCTCAATCAGAGCCAGGCGGAAGTGCGCGGGGTGATCAGCTTCTACCATGATTTTCGTACCGCGCCACCGGCGCGGCACATCCTGCGCCTGTGCCGTGCCGAGTCCTGCCAGAGCCGCGGCGCCGAGCAACTGGCGGCGCAACTGCGCGCACGCCTGCAACTGGATGACCACGGCAGCAGCGCTGACGGTTCCATCAGCCTGCGGCCGGTGTACTGCCTGGGTGCCTGTGCCTGCTCGCCGGCCCTGGAGCTGGATGGACAACTGCATGCCCGAGTCAGCGCCGAATGCCTGGACGCGCTGCTGGACAGTTGCCGGGAGGACGCGTGATGCCGAGCCTCTATCTGCCCTGTGATTCCCTGGCCCGGGCCGTGGGCGCCGACGCGGTGGCCGACGCCATCGCCGCCCAGGCCGAGCACCACAACCTGCCGCTGCAATTGCAACGCACCAGCTCCCGTGGCCTGTACTGGCTGGAACCGCTGCTGGAAGTCGATACCCCGGACGGACGCCTGGGCTTCGGCCCGGTGAGCGTCGCCGACGTGCCCTCGCTGCTGAAAGCCCTGCAAGACGCCCCTACCAGCCATCCCCTGGCCCTGGGCCGAGTCGAAGACCTGCCCTACCTGAAAAGCCAGCAACGCCTGCTGTTCGCCCGCGCCGGCATTACCCGGCCGCTGTCCCTGGCGGACTATCGGGCCCACGGCGGCTTCGAGGGCCTGGGCCGCGCCGTCGCCCTGGGCGGTGAGCAGACCGTGACCACGGTGCTCGACTCCGGCCTGCGCGGCCGCGGCGGCGCGGCGTTCCCCGCCGGGATCAAATGGCGCACCGTGCGCGACACCCCGCAGCAGCAAAAGTACGTGGTGTGCAACGCCGACGAAGGCGACTCTGGCACCTTCGCCGACCGCATGCTGATGGAAGGCGACCCGTTCCTGCTGATCGAAGGCATGGCCATTGCCGGCATCGCGGTCGGCGCCAGCTACGGCTACATCTACGTGCGCTCGGAATATCCCCAGGCGGTGGCGACCTTGCGCGAGGCCCTGGACATCGCCCGGGATGCCGGTTACCTCGGGGCCAATGCCGGCGGTAGCGGCCAGGCGTTCGACATGGAGGTACGGGTCGGCGCCGGGGCCTATATCTGCGGCGAGGAAACCGCGCTGCTGGACTCCCTGGAAGGCAAGCGCGGCATCGTTCGCGCCAAGCCACCGATCCCGGCGCTGCAAGGCCTGTTCGGCCAGCCGACCCTGGTGCACAACGTGCTGACCCTGGCCTCGGTGCCGCTGATCCTGGAAAAGGGTGCAGCCTTCTATCGCGACTACGGCATGGGCCGCTCCCTGGGCACCATGCCCTTCCAGCTGGCGGGCAACGTGCGTCATGGCGGCCTGGTGGAACGGGCCTTCGGCCTGACCCTGCGCGAACTGGTGGAAGGCTACGGCGGCGGCACCGCCAGTGGCCGGCCACTGAAGGCCGCGCAAGTGGGCGGCCCGCTCGGCGCCTGGGTGCCACCGGCGCAGTTCGATACACCGCTGGATTACGAAGCTTTCGCCGCCATGGGCGCGATGCTCGGCCACGGCGGCGTGGTGGTGGCCGATGACAGCCTGGACATGGCCCACATGGCGCGCTTCGCCCTGCAATTCTGCGCCGAGGAATCCTGCGGCAAATGCACCCCGTGCCGCATTGGCTCGACCCGCGGCGTGGAGGTCATCGACCGCCTGCTGGCGGCCCCCGATCAAGGCCGCCGCGACGAGCAGGCGCTGATCCTCAAAGACCTGTGCGACACCCTGCAATACGGTTCGCTGTGCGCCCTGGGCGGGATGACCTCCTACCCGGTGGCCAGCGCCCTGAAGCACTTTCCCGCCGACTTCGGTCTGCAGCCCTCGGAGGCCGACCAATGATCAGTATTTTCGACCCTGCCACAGACATCGACCTCAATGCCGTGGACTTCGGCACCCCGGCCCGCGACAGCCAGGTGCAAGTCAGCCTGAACATCGACGGCCGCAGCATCAGCGTGCCCCAGGGCACCTCGGTGATGCGCGCCGCGGCACTGATGGGCACCACCATTCCCAAACTCTGCGCCACCGACAGCCTGGAAGCCTTCGGCTCGTGCCGCATGTGCCTGGTGGAGATCGACGGCATGCGCGGCTACCCGGCCTCCTGCACCACCCCGGTCAGCGAAGGCATGGTGGTGCATACGCAAACGCCGAAACTGGCGACCCTGCGGCGCAACGTGATGGAGCTGTACATCTCCGACCACCCGCTGGACTGCCTGACCTGCTCGGCCAATGGCAACTGCGAACTGCAGACCGTGGCCGGCCAGGTGGGCCTGCGGGAAGTGCGCTACGGCTATGACGGCGCCAACCACCTGGACGATCAGAAAGACAGCTCCAACCCCTACTTCGACTACGACCCGAGCAAGTGCATCGTCTGCAACCGCTGCGTGCGCGCCTGCGAGGAGACCCAGGGCACCTTCGCCCTGACCATCAGCGGCCGCGGCTTCGAATCCCGGGTCGCGGCGGCCGGTGGCGACAACTTCCTGGACTCCGAATGCGTATCCTGCGGTGCCTGCGTGCAGGCCTGCCCCACCGCGACCCTGATGGAAAAAAGCGTGGTGGAAATGGGCCAGCCGGAGCGGGCAGTGATCACCACCTGCGCCTACTGCGGGGTTGGCTGCTCGTTCCGCGCCGAGATGAAGGGCGAGCAACTGGTGCGCATGGTTCCGGACAAGAACGGCCAGGCCAACCACGGCCATTCCTGCGTCAAGGGCCGCTTCGCCTGGGGCTACGCCACCCACCCGGATCGCATCACCAAGCCGATGATCCGCAAGCACATCAGCGACCCGTGGCAGGAAGTCAGCTGGGACGAAGCGGTGACCTACGCCGCCAGCGAGCTGCGGCGCATCCAGTTCAAGTACGGCCGCGACTCCATCGGCGGCATCACCTCCAGCCGCTGCACCAACGAAGAAACCTACCTGGTACAGAAGCTGGTGCGGGCGGCCTTCGGCAACAACAACGTCGACACCTGTGCGCGGGTCTGCCACTCGCCCACCGGCTACGGCCTCAAGCAGACCCTGGGGGAATCCGCTGGCACCCAGAGCTTCGACTCGGTGATGCAGGCCGACGTGATCCTGGTCATGGGCGCCAACCCCAGCGACGCGCACCCGGTGTTCGGTTCCCAGCTCAAACGGCGCCTGCGTGAAGGGGCCAAGCTGATCGTCATCGACCCACGGCGCATCGATCTGGTGGACGCGGTGCACGCCCGCGCCGAGTTGCACCTGGCCCTGCGCCCAGGCACCAACGTGGCCATGCTCAATGCCCTGGCCCATGTGATCGTCACCGAGGGCCTGGTCAATCAAGAGTTCGTCGACGCCCGCTGCGAGCCGCAAGCCTTCGCCCAATGGAGCGCCTTCGTCAGCCGCGCCGACAACTCGCCGGAAGTGCTCGGCGCGATCTGTGGCGTACCCGCCGCCGATATCCGCGCCGCTGCGCGCCTGTACGCCACCGGCGGCAACGCGGCGATCTACTACGGCCTGGGCGTCACCGAACACAGCCAGGGCAGCACCGCGGTGATGGGCATCGCCAACCTGGCGATGGCCACCGGCAACATCGGCCGCGAAGGGGTCGGGGTGAACCCGCTGCGGGGGCAGAACAACGTCCAGGGTTCCTGCGACATGGGCTCCTTCCCCCACGAGCTGCCGGGCTACCGGCACATCTCCAACCAGGCGGTGCGCCAGGAGTTCGAGCAGGCCTGGAACGTCACCCTGCAAGCCGACCCCGGGCTGCGCATTCCCAACATGTTCGAAGCGGCCCTGGGCGGCAGCTTCAAGGGCCTGTACTGCCAGGGCGAGGACATCGCCCAGAGCGACCCCAACACCCAGCACGTGACCGCGGCCCTGTCGGCCATGGAATGCGTGGTGGTGCAGGACATTTTCCTCAACGAGACCGCCAAGTTCGCCCACGTGTTCCTGCCGGGCAGCTCGTTCCTGGAAAAGGACGGCACCTTCACCAACGCCGAACGGCGCATCTCCCGGGTGCGCAAGGTCATGGAGCCGCTGGGCGGCAAGGCCGACTGGGAAGGCACCCTGGCCCTGGCGGCGGCCCTGGGCTACCCGATGCACTACAACCATCCCTCGGAAATCATGGATGAAATCGCCCGCCTGACCCCGACCTTCACCGGCGTCAGCTACGCCAGCCTGGATCGCCACGGCAGCCTGCAATGGCCGTGCAACGACGCCGCGCCGGACGGTACGCCGACCATGCACATCGACGAGTTCGTGCGCGGCAAGGGCCGTTTCATGCTCACCGGCTACGTGCCCACCGACGAGAAGGTCAATGGCCGCTACCCGCTGCTGCTGACCACCGGCCGCATCCTCAGCCAGTACAACGTCGGCGCCCAGACCCGACGCACCGACAACGTTGCCTGGCACGCCGAGGACCGCCTGGAAATCCACCCCACCGACGCCGAGAGCCGGGGCATCAACGAAGG
Source organism: Pseudomonas protegens (assembly GCF_003363755.1). Taxonomy (GTDB): domain Bacteria; phylum Pseudomonadota; class Gammaproteobacteria; order Pseudomonadales; family Pseudomonadaceae; genus Aquipseudomonas; species Aquipseudomonas danubii. The sequence continues at coordinate 3,899,106 of NZ_CP031396.1, read as the reverse complement.
CGACTGGGTGGGCATCGGCAGCCGCGCCGGGCAGACCGTGCTGCGCGCCCGGGTTACCGAGCGGGTAGCGCCGGGCGTGGTCTACACCACCTTCCACTTCCCCGAATCGGGGGCCAACGTGATCACCACCGACAACTCCGACTGGGCCACCAACTGTCCGGAGTACAAGGTCACGGCGGTGGAAGTCAGCCGCGTCTACCACCCTTCCGAATGGCAGAAGCGCTACCAGGCATTCAGCGACGAACAGCATCGCCTGCTGGATGAACGCCGGCGCTCCCGGGGCGGCAAGGCGGAGGTGCGCCGATGAGCACCGCCAACCTGATCAAGATGGCCAACCAGATCGCCGCGTACTTTGCCAACGAGCCGGATCAGGCGCAGGCGGTGCTGAGCGTGCGCAACCACATGCAGATGTTCTGGACCCCGGCCATGCGCAAGGAACTGCTGGCCTGGCAGACCGAGCAGCAAGGTGCCGAACTGCATCCGTTGGTCCAGCAAGCAGTACGTGACGCGGGCTGGGAGGCCTAGGCAAAAGCTCCCTGGCCGGCTAACCCCCGGCCGGGGACACTCACTGACCGGGGCAACGCCGGTCCGCTGGAGGCCTGGACTGGACCGCCAGCGGCAGGGTTGCCCCCGGTTTGCTCAGCGGCAGCAACTGGTACACCGCAAACGCACACATCGCTTGCACCTCGCCCCCGGCCACCGGGATGTAATTCAAGCCGACAAAGGCTTCGTAACTCTTGCCCGGCTCCAACAGCACCACCTTCTTCACCGGCGGACAGGTGCGATAGGTACTGCCATAACTGCCTGCGGCAACACCTCCCCCTTCCAGCAGAAAAGGCCTGCCAGCGGGCACCCGATACTCGGTGACGACCTCGTTGTAAGAACCCTCGCCCATACGGATCGCCCCCACGTAGGACGGCAGCTTCGGCGCGAAACGCGGCAGCATGTCGATCTGCCTTGGCTGCATGGGAAACTGCGGATAGTTGATGTTCGCCTGTTGATCGCTGCCGAAGCGCCCGGCCTTGGCCAAGCGCTTGCTGTCACCCTGGCAACCGGCATAGACCTCACCGCGCACCTCGCCATTGGTGATCACCCGCAACTGCGCCGTCGGCACACCCAGGGGCGGCTCCGAATAAGGCTCCACCGGCTTGACGCTACAGGCGCCGAGCAACGACAGCAGCGCCAGCAAGGGAATATTTCCAGGTTTCATGACTGATCTTTCCTTTGTCTGAAGCGGTATGAGCGGCTGAGCAGGCTATCGGCCGAGTGGGGGCCGTCTGCACTGAATCATCGGCTATCCGCCGATGATTCAAAGCCTCCTCGCGCTTGAGCCCCAGAGTGCCTGGGAACGCTACGTATAGAGTCCGCATGGGCCCACGCAAAAATAGTCAGATTTCAGGGGTTTACAGAACCCCGCCAATCGCTATAATCGTCGCCCTAACACGCCGGTATAGCTCAGTTGGTAGAGCAACTGACTTGTAATCAGTAGGTCCCGGGTTCGACTCCTGGTGCCGGCACCATACAAAACGAAGCCCCTGCAGAAATGCAGGGGCTTTGTTGTTTCCGTACCTCAGAAAAGCCTCACGTCATGTCGTGAGAGCGCCCACAAATTGTCCGCACCTACGCTTTCGCTTCCTGGCATGCCCATCATTTTCATCGAGACTTGGGATTTGCTCGTCGTCAACGCACGACCTATGCCTCTAGCCATTTCGAGCAGGTCATTTGCATCGAATTTGATCGACGCGCAACCAGAAGGATAAGGAGCGCCCACGTGGCAGGCACCCAGCAGAGCTCCCTCGAAGGGCCAAGGTGATGGAAGGTTGGATAAAAAAACCCGCCGAAGCGGGGCTCAAGGGTCAGACTCGCCTATTGGCGGCCTCATAGACTTCATCGTCGCGTCTGGCCCCAATGCACAGGACCAGCACGATCTCAGAACCTTGGATCCTATAGACGATGCGAACATCACCTGTCCGAATCCGGCGGTGACCGGCGAGAGCGCCGCGAAGGAGCTTGCCGATCTTGTCTGGCTCGCCTTCAACGATCCGCTCCCGGATCACCTTAAGGACTCTTTTTGCCTCAGCCCTACCTAACTGAGCGAGATCTCGCTCAACATCAGGGTGAAACCGAACGCTCCAGGTCATTGACTATTGCCTACTTGAAGCGAGCCTCCATGTCCTCAAGGCTCACTGTGTTCTGTTCGTCCAAAGTGGACAGGCGCTCAATGGCCAAACGCTCAGCGCGAAGATCTTCGAGTTCGTCCTGCAAAGCTTGGTAGGCGTCTACACCCACCAGCACAGCTGCTGGCTCGTTATCCTTGAAAATCACCAAATGAGTGACTTCACCGCTCGTAACTTCCTTCAGTTTCGCGCTAAAGCCTCGAACCATCGCTGTAGCGGACACTGCCTGCTCAGCTCGGTCTAGGAGTGCACTCATGCTCTATTGCCTCGATTCATCACTCAGTTCGTTCGTCTTTGTCAGTTCATTATCAGTCGGTATTGCGGCACGCGCACCCTCAATATACGCAATATTATGCATACAACAATACACATCAAAAAAATAACGATGAACGGAACCACGTGTGAACCTAACTGTTTTGGCTATCCATCTGCACCGCACTTCATGCTCCAATACCCGCCGATCCCCGTTGTACACAGGCCGCCCATGAAGTCCATTTCCCTATCGATCCTGACCCTGTTGCTCCACTCCCTGCTGTTCAGCGCTCCGGCCCTGGCCGGCGACGCCGAGGCCGGTGGCAAGCTGTTCAAGCGCTTGTGCAGCGGCTGCCACAATATAGGGCCTTCGGTGCGCAGTTCGTTCGGGCCGCAGCTCAACGGCATCATCGATCGCCCGGCAGGCAGTGCCACGGACTATCAATACTCAACGGCCATGAAGTCGTCGGGCATCGTCTGGACCCGGGACAAGCTCATCCAGTACCTGGAAGATCCAAAAGCCGTGGTGCCCGGTACGCGGATGATTTTCTGGGGGCTGAGCGATGAAGAGAAAATCGATAATCTGCTGGCCTATCTGCAGACCTTCCCTTCCCCCTGATCCGAGCTCGTTTGCCTACAAGGATGTTTTGATGAAGTTTCCTCTGCTGTCGCTTGCCGCTACGGGCCTGGCCCTGGCTGCATTCATGCCCCAGTTGCAGGCCGCCGGTTTCGACTGCGCCAAGGCCTCTACCCGGGTGGAGAAAACCGTCTGCGACACGCCGACCCTGTCCGCCAAGGACGATGAGTTGAACCGCCGCTACCAGGCCCTCAAGCACCTGCAGGTGTTTCGCCTGTTGCAAACCCAGTGGCTGCGGGAAGTGCGCGACACCTGCACCGACAGCGACTGCCTGGAGTCGGCCTATCGGTCCCAGGTGAAAATGCTCACGCTGTTGCCGATCCCTCCGGCACCCGACAAGGACGAGCTGCTGCCCATGGACCCCACCCGTCAGTACCGCCTGCAGGACCCTGATGACTGGCAGCGCTTCACCCTGGCCAAGTTCACCGCCGCTCCAGCGCAAGGCGATCAGCAGATCGTCGACGCCCAGGTGCTGGATGGCGTGCTGCATGTGGTGCTGTTCGTCGGTCAGTACCAGAGAGGACGGGAAGGCTATGTCGGCACCCTCTACGAATACGCCGATGACCAGCCCGGCCTGCATCCCATTGCCCGGGATATCGGCTTTGTCGGCTGGGCCCTGCCGGGGGCCAACGATCAGGGCCAGCGCTTTGCCGGGATCGTCGACGGGGTGTTCTATTACCGCCAGCGCAGCGGCGGCGAGTTGCAGCAGGGCATGCGCTATCGCCTGGGCTCGCGCAGTGCTCCCGAAGCCAGCCAGCAGGTGTTCCAGTCGCTCTCCAACACCCTGCGCCATGCCCGGGCGCGGGTCGGCCAGGATCTGAACCAGGAGAACTACAGCCTGTCCCTGGACTACGACCGGCAGAGCAATAACACCTACTCCGAGAACGTCACCGAGCACAATGAGGTCGAGGCCGGCTGGAGCATCGTCAATCCCACCTGGAGCGAAACCCGCCCGGTGATGTACTTCGATAACGAAGGGCCGCGGGCCTGTATCTGGCGGGTCGACGTGCAGCACAAGGTGCTGTCCAAGATCGTCCCGGAGCATGAAGCGATTTCAGCCCGTCCTGTGGATATCCATGGCCGTGAGGCGGTGGTGTACCTGGAAGGCGATCAGCTGAAGTTCGCGATCAATCCGGATGACTGATGGGCAAGGTTGCTGAACAAAAAGGCTCGCCAAACGGCGAGCCTTTTTCATTGCGTCGGCAAGGCTCTGCTCAGGGCAGGCTGATCTGGTATTCGGCCAGCTTGGCCTGGTGCTGCGGTTCGACGTACTTCTGGTCCACCCGCTTGGCGAACTGGGTAAAGTCGGCGCGGGCATCGTCGGTCAGGCCCAGTTTTTCGTAGGCCAAACCACGATGGTAGAAGGCCCAGGCATAGTCCGGCTGCTTTTGCAGACCGGCGCTATAGGCTTCAGCCGCCTCACGGTATTGCCCCAGGTCGTAGAGGGCCTGGCCCAGGTGGTAGTAGGTCGGCATGTTGAAGCCGCTGCCCTTGCCCGCCTCGCCCAGGTTGGCGTCGAGGTTGGACTGCACCAGTTGCAGGGCCTTTTGCGGGTTGCCCGACTCACGATAGAGACGGCTCAGGTCCAGCACCGCACGGGCATCGGGTTTGGGCCCCAGTTCGATGGATTTTTCCTTGGCGCTGATGGCTTCCGGGTAACGCTTGAAGCTGGCGTAGGCGTCGGACTTCAGCCAGTACACCAGACTCTGCATCGGCTTGGGCAGTTGGTTTTTCGACAGGCACAGGTCGGCCTCTTGCAGCACCACATCGAACTTCTCGGCCTTGGAGGCCTGGCCCACCAGGCGGCAATGGGCGTAGTTGATCTGGTCCTGGCTCTGCAGGCTGGCACAGCCAGTGACGGCAAGGGCACACACAAGCAGGATCGACCCGCGTACAGACAATGAAGGCATGTTGTTCAATCCAGCAGGTGAGCGTTGAGGTCAGGGCGATAGACCTGCAGCAGTGGCGCGGTAACCGTGCCCTGCAGGCTGCAGAAGATCGTGGTGCGACCTGAGATCGGCGCGCTGGCGATGCCTTTGTCGATGCTCAATACCCGCTCGACGAAACCGAACGGCGTGGCCACGCCGCCGCCGACCAGACCTTCGGTGCGCCAGCTGTCGATAGGGTCGCCCACCCGGCGGATCTCCACCCGGACCATGGCGCTGCGGTCTGCCTTCAGGCGGTGGTTGTCCACCAGCAGAGGTTTGAGCGCCGCGGCCACTTCACGGGGCTCGCCCTCGGCAATAAACCCCCAGAACAGCAGGTTACCCACCGACTTCAGCGACTGGGCTTCATTGTAGTAGCCCAGCAAGCGCACGCCGTTGACCAGCAGCGGCTGTTCGAACGCCTGGTAGCGGCCGCCTTCCTGCAAGGGGTTCAGGATCTTGGGCGCACTCACCGCACCGTACTTGGCCACGGTCAAGGTCGCGGCCGGCAGTTGGGCGGTGTTCAGGCTCTGGAAAAACTGCGCATCGCAGCGTGAGAACTGCCTGAGCAACTGCTCGGATGCAGTCGCTGGCTGGCCGTGGGCGATGCTGGCGACGCTCAGCAGGCACAGGCCGGATAACAGGGTACGGAACATCGAAATCATCCGTGACAGGAAGGAGCCGCGGACTGTAGCAAGATTGATATCGACCAACCACTCGCCGAAAATCCCGGTGCCCCGTGACCAGGCCATTCATGGCCAGACCTGCCTGCCCCCCAAGGACCACCCGCAGATGGAACTGTCAGAACGACTACTGAAAATCCTCAAGAACAACCCCAGCTGGATCGGGCGGGTGTATGAGTCATTCATCATTTCGGCGATCAAGGACTTCGAGCGCAACAATCCGCCGGCCCATAGCCCTGACTTTAAGCCAGAGACCAACCGTAGGCCTTACGGTTACCTGCACAACAAGCTGTTCGACCCGGTCAGCGAAGACAATGGCGAAAGCGATGTGGCGGATATTTACTTTGGCTATCCGCAACCGCTCCTGGATTCGTGCAAGGTCACCACTGACCCCCTGAACGAAGACACAGACTGGTTCTGCCGAACCACCTGGAACGGCTGGGCGGTGGAGGTCAAAACCAAGCTCGTCGACAAGACAGAGCGACCTCTTCGTCACCTGGCCTATGCCAACGAACTGAAAACTGCGCTGCCGGTGTCTCCCAAGGCAGCCTGGATGCAGACCCGCAATGGCAAGGAATTAACCAGTAACCAGCTCAAACGACGCTGGGCAGACCTCTACGTTTATATCCTCTACCAACTCGACGACGGTATTCCGGACTTCACGGGCGCTACCGGCACCTACATCATGGTGATCCCGACCTTCATCTTGAATGAAGCATTGAAAGACACTGGCGAAAACGCGGAGACCATACAGCTCAACAAGCTCATGAAGGTTCTGGCCCCTCACCACCTGCGCTACTTCACCTACCTGACGGAACACATTCCAGGGAAAATGCTTCATCTCGCCAGCGAACATTGGCAAGAAATGTTTGCCTACAAGCGCGAAGGCGACGCCTTGAAAAGACAGTGGTACGAAAACATCCACCTGCCCTCTCAGGCAAAACCCCGCAAGCGATAACCGAACATGAAAAAGCCCCGAACCAGTCGGGGCTTTTTTGCACGACAACCACCCAGAGTCAGGTGGTGATCAAGCGCTCATCAGAACACGTTGATCGGGTAGTCGACGAACACGCGCAGTTCGTTGCCACCTTTGTTGTACTCATACGACTTCTGCGACACACGCAGAACCGAGCTGCGCACTTTGATGCTCAGGTCCTTGGCCGGGCCGCTCTGCACCACGTACTTGAGCTGGTTGAAGATTTCTCGCTCGCTGCCACCCGTGCTGTTGACGGTGGTGATGTTGTCGCCACGCACGTAGGCCACGTTGTAGGTCAGGCCCGGTACGCCGAAGGCGCCGAAGTCCAGACCGTAGCCCAGTTGCCAGCTGCGTTCGTCTTCCGCGTTGAAGTCGGACCAGTAGGAGTTGGCCAGGTAGATGGTGTTGCCGCCATCACCCACATAGCCGGACTTCTGATAACCGCCATAGGCGTAGCCCAGGTGGCTGTCGCCGGTGCTGCGCTGATGGGCGACGGTGAACGAGTGCGGGCCAGTGGCGAAGGTCGCCGCCAGGCTCCAGATCTTGTTGTCCTGACCGCCGGCGTTGAGGCCCTTGGCGAAGGATTTGTCCAGCTTGGTGCGGTAACCGTTGAAGTCCAGGGTCAGGGACTGGTCGGTGGCCAGTGGGAACACGTAGTTCAGGTTCACGTATTGTTTCTTCAGCACGTCTTCGACGTCGGAAGCGTACAGCGCGCCCTTGAACTGTTCGGTGAACTGGTAGCTACCACCCAATACGTTGATCGACTTCAGACCGCCACTGTCACGGCCTTCGGCGCTCTTGCGCGATTCGGCGGTGAAGTGACCGGCGTTCAGCTCCAGGCCCTTGATCTCCTTGGAGGTGATCAGGGTGCCGGTGTAGCTTTCCGGCAGCAGACGCGAGCTGTCGTAGTTGAGTACCGGCAGGGCCGGCATCTGGTCACCGTAGGTCAGCACAGTGTTGGACAGGCGGAACTTGACCGCCGCACCGAACTTGCTCAGGTCATCGGCGGCGTTGCCGCTGTCGCCTTGCTTGAAGAAGTCGATACCACCAGCGCCGCTGCGGCCCTTGCCGCCGTCCAGGCGCAGTGCGTACAGGCCGAAGGCATCAACGCCCACGCCCACGGTGCCTTGGGTGAAACCGGAAGAAAAGGTGCCGATGGCAGCCTGGCCCCACTCGGCCTTGTCCTTGTTACGGTCTTTGTAGTCACGGTTGATGTAGGCGTTGCGCAACAGCACTTTCAGGCTGCTGTCTTCGACAAAACCCTTGGCATCAGCCTGGCCGTCGGCCATGGCCTGTGTAGCGCTCAGAATCCCCAGTGCAATCAAGCAGATCCGCTGTTTCGACATTTTATTTTCCTTATTACGGTTTGATGACGCGCTGTGAGCTCTTTCGGCTATGGCGTTTGAACGCTCTTCTACCGTCGAAACAAAAAAGCCCGACCGCGGGTGATCGCGGCGGGCCTTTTATTATTCTTAAATATGGCTCTTGGCCACAGGCGTTGGGGGCGAATCCTATCTGCGCCCTGAACAACGTGTCAATTTCGTGAATCGTCTTTGAATAGCTGAAAATATTCTAAGAACTGCGGGCTAGAGCATTGCCAGCTGCACGCTATGGCTGTCGACGAATTGTTCGAAGTGGGTGACTTTGCCGTTTTTGAGGGTCCACAAATGAGCCACTCGCACATCGATCGGCTTGCCCGAGGCCTTGTAGATGCCTTGGTAGTTGCCATAGGCGAACACCTTGTCGCCCTGGGCCACATAGTCTTCCACCTTGAAGGTGAAGTCCTGCCATTCCGAGCCCAGGCGCTTGAAAACATGCTCCAGCACCGCCTCGAAACCGACGTAAGTGCCGGCATAGGGAAAGCCCGCCGCTTCGGTCCAACGCGCATCCGGGGCCAGGGCCGCAGCGGTGTTGTGCGCATTTTCCTGGGAGTTGGCACCTTCATAGGTGCTTTTGATCAACGCTAGGTTATCCATGGGTGACTCCACGCAGGTCAGGTGAGATCAAAGCGCACAACCGTCCAGGCCACAGGCCTGGAGCGCGCCATCTTGAGGGGCATTAGTGGCGCCCTGGGAAGCCTTCAACCACTGCGCGAAGGCCTCGGGCTTGCCCAGCCAGGGGCTGATGTCGAGCAATTGATAGCGACCGTCCCGCTCCAGCGCCAGGGTTGGGAAACCCTGGCCGCCAACTTTGGCCAGCAGCGCCCGGCTGCTCTTTATATGCTCGTCCAGCTCAAGGGCCACCGCCTGATCGTAGGCGACGGCGAACGGTTGTGGAGCAAACCCCAAGGTCTGCGCCAGTTCCAGCAGGACGTCGCGATCAGCAATCCGCCGGCCCTCCAGGTAATGAGCCGTCTGCAGGCGCCCCAGCAATTCCAGTCCACGACCGCCCTGGGCCTCGGCGGCCAATACAGCAGCGATCGGCGGTGCCGAGTCGAACACCGCCGAGTGGTCACGCAGCAAGCCCTCGAAATAGGCCTCGCCAAAAGGTTGCCCTGTGTACTCGGCGATGCGTCGGTCATGGGGCATGACGTAATCACGCAACTGCGGTGACACCGGCTGGCGGTTGCGACCGATCATCATGCCACCGGCATGGGCCACCACCGGCACCACTGCCTGGGCAGCCTGGATCAGTGGCTTGGCGCCATAGCACCAACCGCACAGCGGGTCATAAATGTAGTGAAGGGTGGCCGAGGACATAAGGGACTCCAACAGGATCTTGAGTATTCGATGGCCCGCAGACTATGCCCCGCACGCCAGGGGAAAAACCTCGAAATGGCTTTTAGTCTGTTGCTGTATCCGGTCGAATCAGTCTGTTTAGCCTGTGTATGCGGGCAGATACGACGCCGACACAATTAGAAACAATAGAGCGAAGGAACTTTTAGCGAATAATTAACATAAGTAAATAGCACGCATTATCATTCGCACCCCCTTGACTCACCTTCCTTTCGGATGCGCTTCAGATGCCTGCCCATTTCCGCCTTACGCCCCTGTCACTGGGACTCTGCACCCTGCTGACCGCCGGTTTTGCCTGTGCTGCCAGCACCACCCTGCCAACGACCTCCATCAGCGCCGAAGCCGAGGCCGACCCCGACGATCCCCGGGTCAAGGAAGTCAGCACCGCGACCCGCACCGCCACCGCTGCGCGCTATGTGCCCCAGGCCATCGACACGATCAAGACCGCCAACGTTCTGGACTACGGCCACAACGATCTGGGCAGCGCCCTGAGCGGCATTCCCAACGTCAGCAGCGGCTCCGACACCCGCTTCGACAGCCTGCGGATTCGGGGTTTCGATGCCAGCAACGACTTCTACCTGGACGGCATCCGCGACGACAGCCAGTACGTGCGCGACCTGCACAACATCGAGCGCATCGAAGTGCTCAAGGGCCCGGCGGCCGTGCTCTACGGCCGTGGCAGCCAGGGTGGCATCGTCAACCGGGTGAGCAAGCTGCCGGAGTTCGGCCGCCGCTCCAGCGTCGAAGTCCAGGGCGGTAGCCAGGACCTGCGCAGCCTGTACGCCGACCTCAGTGCCGATCCGACAGAGAACCTCAGCCTGCGCCTGAACCTGGGCAATCAGGACCAGAACAGTTTCCGCGACGGCGTCAGTGGCAATCGCCAGCTGTTCGCACCGTCCATGAGCTGGCAACTCACCCCGGAGCTGAACTGGCTGGTGCAGTACGAATACAGCCGCTACAACCGCACCCCGGACCGCGGCATCACCAGCCTCAACGGACGCCCGGCGAACGTCAGCCGGGAAACCACCTACGGCGACCACCGCGACTACATCGACGACAAATCCCAGTCCTTGCGCTCCAGGCTGACTTACGAGCTCAACGACAGCTGGCAACTGCGCCACACCCTGGCCGTGTTCAAGCTCGACAGTGACTTCGACAACACCTACCAGACCGGCTACAACGCCAACACCGGCAAAGTGCAGCGCCAGCGCTGGCAGCAGGATCTGAAGACGCGCAACATCTACAACAACACTGAGCTGGAAGGCCGCTTCGACACCTTTGGCCTGGAACACCGCCTGCTCACCGGCATCGAGATCGGCAGCCAGCGCCGCGACCCGATCCTCTACAACGCCGCCACCACAGGCCCCGGCAGCCAGGCGGTTCCCGCCGTGGATCTGTACAACCCCAATCCGTACCAGAGCCACACCGGCCGCATGCAGGTCTCCAGCAACAACCACACCGAGGTCGAAAGCCGAGCGCTCTACGTGCAGGACCAACTGCGCCTGAACGAGCAATGGCAATTGCTCGCCGGCCTGCGCTACGACAACTTCGATGTCGAGACCACCAACCGCCGCACCGGGGTTTCCGATAGCCGCAACAGCCACAGTGTCAGCCCGCGTCTAGGGGCAGTCTGGACGCCACTGGAGCACCACTCGTTCTATGCCTCGTGGAGCAAATCGTTCTCACCGGTGGGTGGCGGCCTGATCGGTATCACCCCGAACGCCGCCGGTAACGGCAACGACCTGAGCCCGGAGCTGACCCGGCAGAAGGAAGTCGGGGTCAAGAGCGATTGGCTGGACGAGCGCCTGAGTACCACCCTGGCCGTGTACGAACTGGAGCTCTACAACCGTCGCACCACCGATCCGCTGGATCGCAACATCATCCTGATGACCGGCCTGCAACGCTCCCGGGGTATCGAGTTGACTGCCAACGGCAAGCTCGTCGGCAACTGGTACTTGCGCGGCGGCATCGGCCTGCAGGACGCGGTGGTGGTCAAGGACAACAACGGTTTCGAAGACAAGCGCGTGAACAACGTGGCCAAGCGCAATGGCAGCCTGTTCATCACCTGGAAACCGGAACTGGGCTGGTACGCCGAGACCGGCCTGACCCTGGTGGGCGACCGCTACGCCGATGGCGCCAACACCGTGGTGCTGCCAGGCTACGGCCGCTGGGATGCCCTGGCCGGTTACCGGCACAAGGACTGGGACGTGCGCGCGGCGCTGAACAACATCGCTGACCGCGAGTACTACAGCTCCGCCACCAGTGCCTTCCAGATCCAGCCGGGGGAGCCCCGTAGCCTGGTGGTCACCGGCAACTACCGCTTCTAAACGACCGGCCAAAAAAAAGCGCTGCCATCCCGGCAGCGCTTTTTACAATCCGTCGTTTTCTATCCTTTCACCACATCCCACAGTGCCTGCAGTTCCGCCTCGCTGAGCAATCCAGCGGGGTAACGCTCAACGATGATCCGGCGCGGATCAGGTTCCCTGATCTGACGCGTTCCATTGGACTTCAACCATTGCGCCAGAACCTGCAGCGACTCGTTATTCATTGCCAAGGGATGGGGTGCCCGCTCGCTGACCATATTCATTCCAGCGCTCTCTCCTGGTATCTGAGCGGCCTAACTTATCCAAGGTTTATGACAGAACAACAAAAGTTCCACCTGTCTCAGAATCACCACGAAGCAGATACAAGAGCTATGCCAAAGTGCCAGGTGGCTCGACGTACGGCCATGAAAAAGCCCGCAACCCAACTGGGCTGCGGGCTTGCTGAAAAGCACCCGGTGCGGAATCGGTCCGACGCCGTCAAACAGGCAACACCATCTGTTACAACGGCACTCAAATTCGCTGCGGCGCGGGCTGCTGTTGGGTAAGGCAATGGATATTGCCGCCACCCAGTAACAGTTCGCGCCCCGGCACCATCACCACTTCATGCTTGGGAAACAATTCCTGGAGGATGGCCTTGGCCGGGGCGTCCATCGGGTCGTCAAAACTCGGCGCAATGATCCCGCCGTTGACGATCAGGAAGTTCACGTAGGAACCCGCCAGGCGCACGGAGGGATTTCGCTCCTGGCTGCCTTGCACGGCATCGACACCGGCGCATTCCTCTTCGGTGGCATACAAGGGACCGGGAATCGGCATCTTGTGCACCTTGAAAGTGCGGCCCTTGGCGTCGCGGGTGTTTTCCAGCACCTGCATGGCCGCTCGGCAGCGGGGGTAGTTCGGGTCCTGGGGATCGTCGGTCCAGGCCAGCAGCACTTCGCCCGGGCGCACGTAGCAGCAGAAGTTATCCACATGGCCGTCGGTTTCATCGTTGTACAGGCCATCCGGCAGCCAGACGATCTGCTCCACCGCCAGGTGCTCGCGCAACACCGCCTCGATCTGCTCACGGGACAGATGCGGGTTGCGGTTGTGATTGAGCAAGCATTCCTCGGTGGTGATCAGCGTGCCTTCGCCGTCGACGTGAATCGAACCGCCCTCGAGCACGAAGCCTTCGGTGCGGTACTCCTGGCAACGCTCGATCTCCAGCACCTTGCTGGCCACCTGCTCGTCACGGTTCCACGGCGCATAGAGGCCGCCTTCGAAGCCGCCCCAGGCGTTGAAGCCCCAGTGCACACCACGCACTTCGCCGCTGTGGTTGATGACGAAGGTCGGACCGGTGTCGCGGACCCAGGCGTCGTCGCTGGACATCTCCACCACGCGGATGTTGGGTACGTCCAGCCGCGCCCGGGCGTTTTCATACTGGCCCGCGGAGACGGCCACGGTCACCGGTTCGAAGCGGGCAATGGCCTTGGCCACCGCCGCGTGGGCGGCCTGGGCCGGCTTGCCGCCCAGGCGCCAGTTGTCCGGACGCTCGGGCCAGATCATCCAGGTCTGGGTCTGGGTCGCCCATTCGGCCGGCATGTAGAAACCGTCGGCGCGCGGCGTGCTGTGCAAAGTGCTCATAGTGTTCAGGACTCCAGGGAACCGTCGAGGGTTTTCAGCGCGCCATAGAGGTTCGGACGACGGTCACGGAAACTGCCCCAGGCGCTGCGGATGTGCTCGAGCTCGTCGAGGTCGAAGCTGTGCACAAGGATACCTTCTTCGGTTTGGTTGAGCTCCTGAACCTTCTCGCCGAACTGATTGGCGATAAAGGACGAACCGTAGAAGGTGATGTCGTAACCGTCCTGCTCTTCGTTGCCGATGCGGTTGCTGGCGATCAACGGCATCAGGTTGGCCCCGGCATGCCCCTGTTGCACTCGCTGCCAGTGGTCGCGGGAGGAAATGCTCTGATCATGGGGCTCGCTGCCGATGGCGGTCGGGTAGAAGAGGATTTCCGCGCCTTGCAACGCCATGCTGCGGGCGCACTCGGGGAACCACTGGTCCCAGCAGATGCCCACGCCGATCTTCGCGTAGCGGGTGTTCCACACCTTGAAGCCGGTATCGCCCGGGTTGAAGTAGTACTTCTCGTGGTAGCCGGGGCCGTCCGGGATATGGCTTTTCCGATAAATCCCCAGGTTGCTGCCATCGGCATCGATGATCGCGATGCTGTTGAATCGCGCACGCCCCGCCAGCTCGTAGAAGCTGATGGGCAGCACCACTTGCAACTCCCGGGCAACTTTCTGGAAGTGCGCGATGGCGACGTTGCTATCGACCGTGGTGGCCAGTTGCAGATAGTCCGGGTTGGGCTTCTGGCAAAAATACGGGGCCTCGAACAATTCCTGGATCAGGATGATCTGCGCACCTTTGGCGGCGGCTTCACGGACCAGCTTTTCGGCGGTTTCCAGGTTGGCCTCAAGGTCCCAGGAACAAGCCATCTGGGTAGCGGCGACGGTAACGATTCGGCTCATGGAACAACTCCCGGGCAATGGACGCGGTCGATGACAACGGATTAGGAAAAGGACGGGGCACGACAAGGTCGCGCCTGACGACGGCCACTTTATATCCGATAAATATCGACTTTAAAAGCCACAGAATTCTTGAATGCGCAAAATATCCGACAAAATACCGATAACAATCGAATAGGCATAAACACATTCGCCGGCAAGCCAGCCCCCACAGAAAGGTGTAGGAGCCGGCTTGCCGGCGAATGGAGATGAACGCAAGCGAACGACGAGCCCTTACAGATCTTCGCCCAGCACCTTGTCCAGCATGTCGACGAAGAAATCCACGCTCTGCCGGCTGGTGACCATCGGCGGCTTGATCTTGAGGATGTTCAAGTGATCGCCGGTGGGCTGCATGAAGATCCCCAGTTCCCGCAGGCGATCGCACAGCAGGGTGGTCTCCTCGGTGGCCGGTTCCAGGGTCTGGTGATTGCGGATCAGTTCCAGCCCCAGGTAGAAACCGGAGCCATGCACCGCACCCACCAGGGGATGCAGGTCCTTGAGCGCCTCCAGGCGTTGCCTGAAATGTTCACCCACCACCCGGGCGTTCTCCCAGAGGCCCTCCTCCTGCATCACATCCAGCACGGCGATGCCGATGCGGCAACTGACCGGGCTGCCACCGGATGAAGAGAAGAAATAGCCCTCGGCCTCCAGCGCCTCGGCAATCTCGCGACGGGTGATCACCGCCCCAAGGGGCTGACCGTTGCCCATGCCCTTGGCCATGGTGATGATGTCCGGCACCACGCCCTGCTCTTCAAAGCCCCAGAAGAACTTGCCCATGCGGCCATAGCCCACCTGGACCTCATCGGCGATGCACACGCCACCCCGGGCCCGAACCCGTTCGTAGACTGCCTGCAGATAACCCGGCGGCAGCGAGATGCCCCCGGCATTGCCGTACACCGGCTCACAGATAAACCCGGCCAACTGACGATGCTGCGCCTCCAGCTTGTGCAACTGCTGGTCGACGCTGCGCAGGTACTGCGGTGTGCTGTCCTGGCCACGGAACTCGCCGCGATAGGTGTTGGGCGCCGTCACCGGGTGCACCCAGTCGGGACGGCTGGTGAGGGCCTGGGGATTGTCGGCGATGGAGGTCGACACCGCGTCGGCCGCCACCGACCAGCCGTGATAGGCCTCCAGCACGCTGAGCATGTCGCGCCCGCCGCTGTAGGCCCAGGCCAGGCGAATCGCCAGATCGTTGGCCTCGGTGCCGCTGTTGACCAGGAACACCCGATCCATGGAGTCCGGCGCCAGGGCCAGCAGGCGCTCGGAGAATTCGGCGATCGCCGCATAGTGAAAACGCGAGTTGGTATTGAGCAGCGACCATTGGCGCGCCGCCTCGGCGGCCATGCGTGGGTGACCGTGGCCAAGCACCGCGACGTTGTTGAGCATGTCCAGGTAGGAACGCCCTTGCATGTCGATCAGGTGATTGCGCCAGCCGCGCTCGATCCGCGGCGGGTCGACGTAGTAGTGCTTTTGCGAGCGGGCAAAGCTGGCATCGCGTCGCTCCAGCAGGGTCTGTGGGTCCAGCTCCGGCTCGGCATCACAGGCCAGCCCCAGCAGCGCGGCCGGAGAGGGGCACAAGGCCTGCCAGGCTGGCGCGCGGGAAGGGGTACAGAACAGCGGCGGATCCAGCTCGGCCGCTCGACACAACTGCACCTTGAGCCGACCGTCGGCTACCACGGCCCCCAGTACCTGCCCCTTGACCAGGGCCGCCCCCGGGTGCAACGACGGCTCGACGCCCCACAAGCGCACGCTCAACGCCGGGCCATCCAGACGCAGCAGGCCGTTCTCGGCACGGTGCAGCACACCGGCGAACGGTGCTTCTACCGGCGTGCCTGCTGGCACTTGCAACTGCACATGCAACGGGCAGGTTTGCGGCTCCAGGGCGCTGTCGGGGCAGGTCCGCGACAAGCGGTACTGGCCATAGCGACTGGCGGCCAGGCCATGGGCAACAGCGGCTTCGGCCAACAGACGATCATCAATCCCCGGCTGCTCCCAATTGCCGGCTTCGAAGTGCGGGCTGAGCACTCCCAGGTCGATCAGGGCGAACTCGCGCCCTACCAGGCTCGGCAGCAGCGGGACAAAGCCGTCACTGCCAATGGCCGGCAGCGACTCCCCGACAGCGCTGAGAATGGCCGCTTCCATGAACTCGAAAGACACGGAGCTGGCGACCCGGAAAATCTCCCACTCGTGGTGCAAATTGGCGCGGCTGTAGGCGTTGCCCGGATCGATGCTGACCTGCTGCTCGCCACTGAGCACCAGCACCGCGGCGCGGGCCACGATCAATGGCCAGAGCGCCAGCAGCTCGGCCCGTTGCAGCGGGTTGACCTGGTGATAGGCCTGGATCGCCGGCAGGATGCGCAGCGGATCGCCCTCGGCGTGATGCAGCAGTGCGGCGCACGTCACCGACAGATCGGTGATGCGCCAGGTACGGATCAGGTCGCCGAAATCGATCACCCCCTGCAACTGCCAACGGCGCGCGGCATCCCGCTGCCAGACCACGTTGTCGTCGGTGATGTCCATGTGGATCGCCTGCACCGGCAATTGCTCCTGCAAGAGCTGCAGCCGCCGTTCGGCGCGCTGCGCGGTGTCAGCGATCAAGGCCCGTTGCTGCGGGTCCTGGATGACTGGCAACAAATGCCCGATCAGCGCCTGGGCATGCCGGGCATCCCATTGCAGGGTGCGTTCGAGCCCCGGATGTTGGAAACCTTCCAAAGCCAGGTCCATCTGCCCGCAGAGCCGGCCCAGGCCCGCCACCAGCTCGTTCCCCAGGTGCGGCAGGTGGGTCAGGGAACGACCCTCTATATAGTCGAGCAACCGCACGTGCAGCGCTTGCCCGGCAATCTCCAGGGACAGCAGGTCTGCACCGTTTTTGGCCGGAATCACCCTGGGCACTCGCAGATCGGGGTATTGCTGCAGGTGCTTGAGGCCCGCGTGCTGCGCTTGCAACTCCAGGGCCGAGTAGTCGCCACGGCAGATCTTCAGGACAAAGCGGCCCTGGGGACTGTCGAGGCGATAGTTGAGGTCCTGCTGGCTGCCCAGAGACTGCAAGGTGCCTTGCAGACCGTAATGGGTTTCCAGCAGCTCCAGCGCTTGCTGTGCAGTGACCTGTGGGCTGGGCAGACTGGCGCGGTGGATCAAGGTGGCGAGCAACATGCAACGATCCCTGGAATTGTTATAAGCCGCTTATATCGCCATTGCCCAAGGCGTTACGCAAGCCCAAAGAACGGGAAACAGACAGGCACCGTCCCCGCCTCAACCCTGCACTTTGCGAAATTTCCGACCGTTCGCGGTGAAATCGACTGATGGCGCCTATTGCGCCTAAGACGTCGTGTCGACAAGCTATGCTGCATTTTTTGCAGTAAATGATCGTTTTCAAGGACACAGGCCCTCCAACATGCGCATTCTCGTCACCGGCGGAGCCGGATTCATCGGCTCGGCTCTGGTCCGCCATCTGATCCAGCACACAGAACACGAAGTGCTGAACCTCGACAAACTGACCTACGCAGGCAACCTGGAATCGCTGCACAGCATCGCCAGCAACAGCCGCTACGAATTCGTCAAGGCCGATATCGTCGACCAGGCCACCGTCAGTGCGGTGCTCGCGCGCTTCCAGCCTCACGCGATCATGCACCTGGCGGCCGAGTCCCATGTCGACCGCTCCATCGACGGGCCGTCCGACTTCATCCAGACCAATATCGTCGGCACCTACAGCCTGCTGGAGGCAACCCGCGCTTACTGGCACAAACTGCCCGAAGCGGAAAAGGCCGCTTTGCGCTTCCACCATATTTCCACCGATGAGGTCTATGGCGACCTGCATGGCGTCGACGACCTGTTCACTGAAACCACGCCCTACGCCCCCAGTTCGCCCTACTCCGCCAGCAAGGCTGCGTCCGACCATCTGGTCCGCGCCTGGCAGCGTACCTACGGCCTGCCGGTGCTGATAACCAACTGCTCCAACAACTATGGCCCGTTCCACTTTCCCGAGAAGTTGATCCCTCTGGTGATTCTCAACGCCCTCGCAGGCAAGCCGCTGCCGGTCTATGGCAATGGCCAGCAAGTGCGCGACTGGCTGTACGTCGAGGATCACGCTCGCGCGCTGTACAAGGTGGTGACCGAGGGTGTGGTCGGCGAGACTTACAACATCGGCGGCCATAACGAGCAGAAGAACATCGACGTGGTACGCGGCATCTGCAGCCTGCTGGAAGAGCTGGCCCCGCAAAAACCCCAGGGCGTTGCCCACTACGCCGACCTGATCACCTTCGTCCAGGACCGCCCGGGCCACGACCTGCGCTACGCCATCGATGCCGGCAAGATCGAGCGGGAACTGGGCTGGGTGCCAGAAGAAACCTTCACCAGCGGACTGCGCAAGACTGTGCAGTGGTACCTGGAAAACCTCGAGTGGTGCCGCCGAGTACAGGACGGCAGCTACCAGGGCGAACGCCTGGGTTCCACCGACATCAAGGATCTGATTGCATGATTAAAGGCATTGTTCTGGCGGGCGGCTCCGGCACCCGTCTGCACCCCATCACCCTCGGTGTCTCCAAGCAACTGCTGCCGATCTACGACAAGCCGATGATCTATTACCCGATCTCGGTACTGATGCTGGCCGGCATCCAGGACATCCTGATCATCTCCACCCCCCAGGACTTGCCGCAGTACCGCAACCTGCTGGGTGACGGCAGCCAGTTCGGCGTGCGCTTGAGCTACGCCGAACAACCTTCACCGGATGGCCTGGCCCAGGCGTTCCTGATCGGCGAAGAGTTCATCGGCAATGACCCGGTGTGCCTGATCCTGGGCGACAACATCTTCCACGGACAGTACTTCGGCGAACAGCTGCGCGCTGCCGCCAAGCGCAGCTCCGGCGCTACGGTGTTCGGTTACTGGGTCAAGGACCCGGAGCGCTTCGGGGTCATCGACTTCGACAGCGAAGGCCGCGCCCTGTCCATCGAAGAGAAACCCAAGAAACCGAAATCCAGCTACGCGGTCACCGGCCTGTACTTCTATGACAATGACGTGGTGCAGATCGCCAAGGCAGTCAAGCCGTCGCCCCGTGGCGAACTGGAAATCACCGACGTCAACAACGCCTACCTCAAGCGTGGCGATCTGCATGTGGAGCGCTTTGGCCGGGGCTTTGCCTGGCTCGACACCGGCACCCACGATAGCCTGCTGGAGGCCTCGCAGTACGTACAGACCATCGAGCACCGTCAAGGTTTGAAGGTCGCCTGTCTGGAGGAAATCGCCTACCAGAACCAATGGATCAGCCGTGAGCATCTGCTGGAGCGCGCCGCCTACTTTGGCAAGACCGGCTATGGCCAGTACCTCTTCACCCTGGCCGGGGAGACGCAATGAAGATCATCCCCACCGACCTGCCCGGCGTGCTGATCATCGAGCCCAAGGTGTTCGGCGACGAGCGTGGGTTTTTCTACGAGAGTTTCAATGCCAAGGCCTTCGCCGACGCCACCGGCCTGGATACTCAGTTCGTTCAGGACAACCATTCACGCTCGCAAAAAGGCGTGCTGCGTGGCTTGCACTATCAGTTGCAGAACACCCAGGGAAAACTGGTACGCGTGACACAGGGCGAAGTGCTCGATGTGGCTGTCGATATCCGTCGCAGCTCGGCACACTTTGGTCAATGGGTCGCCGTACGCCTCTCGGCCGAGAACCATCGCCAGCTCTGGGTTCCCGAAGGGTTCGCCCACGGTTTCGTGGTGCTCAGCGACTTTGCCGAGTTCCTCTACAAGACCACCGACTATTACAATCCCGCCGCCGAGCGCAGCATTCGCTGGGACGATCCGACCCTGGCCATTGACTGGGAACTCACCGAGCCCCCGCAATTGTCCGCCAAGGATCAGGCCGGCAGCCTACTGGCCGAGGCCGATCTGTTCCCATGAGCACTCCCCTGAAAATCCTCATCAGCGGCCAGCACGGCCAGGTTTCCCGCGAGCTGCAGCAGCGGCTCGGCGACCTGGGCGAACTGGTGGTCCTTGGTCGAGACCAACTGGACCTGAGCCACCCGGAACAGATTCGCCAGCAGGTCCGCACCATTGCTCCGCATCTGATCATCAACGCCGCCGCCCACACCGCCGTCGATCAGGCCGAAAGCGAGCCGGAGCTGGCCTTTGCGATCAACGCCACGGCCCCCGGGATCTTCGCCGAGGAAGCCCGGGCACTGGGTGTGCCACTGATTCACTACTCCACCGACTACGTGTTCGATGGCCGCAAGGACACGCCCTACGTAGAGGAAGACGAGCCCAATCCGTTGGGGGTCTACGGCCAGAGCAAGCTGGCGGGCGAACGGGCCATCAACCTGGTACAGGGCCAGCACCTGATCCTGCGCACCAGCTGGGTCTATTCCAGCCATGGCAAGAACTTCCTGCTGACCATGCAGCGCCTGCTGCAGGAACGACCCGAGCTG
The DNA here is from genome assembly GCF_003363755.1 of Pseudomonas protegens. Taxonomy (GTDB): domain Bacteria; phylum Pseudomonadota; class Gammaproteobacteria; order Pseudomonadales; family Pseudomonadaceae; genus Aquipseudomonas; species Aquipseudomonas danubii. The sequence continues at coordinate 3,878,445 of NZ_CP031396.1, read as the reverse complement.
CGGGTGGTGGCCGACCAGATCGGCGCGCCCACCTGGGCCGGCACCATCGCCAACAGCACGCGCGCCCTGATCGAACGCTGGCAGTCCGGGAATCAAGGCGCCTGGGGCACCTACCACCTCACCGCCCACGGCGAGACCTCCTGGTTCGGTTTCGCCCAGGCCATCGGCGAGCAGTTGCTGGCCCTGGACAAGCCTTGTGCGGTGCTCGAAGCCATCCCCTCCAGTGCTTACCCGACCCCGGCTCCCCGGCCGCTGAACTCACGCCTGGACTGCAGCCGCCTGGCTCGCGAATGGGGCGTGACCCAGCCGGACTGGCGCAGCGCACTGCGCGAGTGTCTTGCCGAGCAGGGCTAGGCATAATGCGCCTGTATCCACAGGCGCCCTTTCCATGACCGCACCTCTTCCCCGTCGTCCCCGCTGGCGCAGCCTGGCCCTGCTGGCCCTGTGCCTGGCGCCGTTGCTGTGGCCGCTGGAGCACTTGGCCGAGCGCTACTATCGCAACGAGCTGACCAGCCAGAATCGCCAGACCCTCGACCTCTACGTGGCCAACCTGCTGGGCACCCTGCACCGCTACGAAGTGCTGCCGCAGATCCTCGGCGACCTGCCGGCGCTGCGGGCGGTGCTGGGGGCCCCGGACGACGGCGTGACCCAGGGCAACGCCAACCGCCTGCTGAAAAACATCAGCGCCCAGACCGGCGCCGAAGTCATGTACCTGATGGACACCAACGGCAAGACCCTGGCGGCCTCCAACTGGGACAAGCACGACAGTTTCGTCGGGCGCAATTTCGCCTTCCGCCCCTATTTCAGCGAAGCCATGGCCGGACGCCTGGGACGGTTCTTCGGCCTGGGCACCACCTCGGCCAAGCGTGGCTACTTCTTCGCCGCTGCAGTGCGCGACGGCGAACGGATGCTGGGCGTGCTGGTGGTCAAGGTGGACTTGGACCATACCGAAAGCCTGTGGGGCAAGACCCCGGAACAATTGCTGCTGACCGACCACAATGGTGTGGTGATCCTCACCTCGCGCCCTGAATGGCGCTTTCGTGCGACCCGGCCACTGAGCGACGAGGAACGCCAGGCCATCGTCGCCATCCAGCCCTACCCAACCCGGGATCCGCGCCCACTGAACCTCAATCCCGATGCCTGGCTGACCCAGACCCAGCAGATCGAGGAAACCCGCTGGAGCGTCAGCATCCTCGCCCCGCGCACCCTGATCGATCGCCCGGTGCGCACCGTGGTGGCGGTCGGCGCCGCTGCGCTGCTGGTGCTGATGCTGCTGCTCGGCCTGATGATGCAGCGCCGCCGCCACTACCTGGAGAGGATCGCCTTCGAAGCCAAGGCCCGGCGTGAGCTGGAAAGGCGCGTAGCCGAACGCACCAGCGATCTGGAGAGCCTCAACCGGCGCTTGAAACAGGAAGTGCTGGAACGCGAAACCGCCCAACAGGAACTGGTGCGCGCCCAGGACAATCTGGTCCAGGCCGGCAAGCTCTCGGCCCTGGGCACCATGTCGGCGAGCATCAGTCACGAACTCAACCAGCCCCTGGCCGCCATCCGCAGCTACGCGGAAAACGCCGAAGTGCTGCTGGACCACCAACGCACCGATGACGCCCGGGGCAACCTCAAGCTGATCAGCGAACTGACCGGGCGCATGGCCTCGATCATCGCTCACCTGCGGGCCTTCGCCCGGCGCGATCACCACGCCCCGGAAAGCGTCGCCCTGCAACCGGCCCTGGACGATGCCCTGGCCCTGCTGGCCAAGCGTCGCCGGGCCATGGAAGTGGAACTGATCCGCGACCTGCCAGCCGCTACCCTGTGGGTCGAGGCCGGGGAAACCCGCCTGCGCCAGGTCCTTGGCAACCTGCTGGCCAACGCCCTCGACGCCCTGACCGAAAAGGGCCCGCCGCGCAAACTCTGGCTGAGTGCCGAGTCCACCGCTACAGGCGTCAATCTGTACATCCGCGACAACGGCCCGGGCTTCTGCATGGAGGCGCTGGGCCGCGCTGGCGAGCCGTTCTACACCACCAAGACACGGACCCAGGGCCTGGGCCTGGGCCTGGCGATCTGCGACACCCTGATGCGCGCCTTCGGCGGTGAGCTGTCGTTCGCCAACCACCGTGAAGGCGGCGCCCTGATCACCCTGCGCCTGCGTGCCGGGGCCCCCGGCGTCAGCCTGCAGCCCTCCGAGGACCGCGGGGTATGACGCGCAGCGGCAATCACCTAGCAACCACGCCCGGCCCGGCGTTGCCGGCCACGACACGACCTGGAAATTGAGCGATGACCCGTCCCGACAGCCTCGACCCTCAGTTGCAAGTGGTGTTGATCGACGACGATCCGCACCTGCGCCAGGCCCTGAGCCAGACCCTGGACCTGGCCGGGCTCAAGGTGCTGTCCCTGGCCCAGGCCCAGGGCCTGGCGCCGCGCCTGGAGCGGGACTGGCCGGGCGTGGTGGTCAGCGACATCCGCATGCCCGGCATGGATGGCCTGGAACTGCTCAACCAATTGCATGCCCAGGACCCCGAGCTGCCGGTGCTGCTGATCACCGGTCACGGCGATGTGCCCCTGGCGGTGCAGGCGATGCGCGCCGGTGCCTATGACTTTCTGGAAAAGCCCTTCGCCAGCGATGCCCTGCTCGATAGTGTGCGCCGCGCCCTGGACTGGCGGCGCCTGGTGCTGGACAACCGCAGCCTGCGCCTGGCCCTCAGCGACCGCCAGGAACTGAGCGCGCGGCTGGTGGGCCAGTCAGCGCCGATGCTGCGCCTGCGCCAGCAGATCGGCGCCCTGGCGGCGACCCGCGCCGATGTGCTGATCCTGGGTGAAACCGGCGCCGGCAAAGAAGTGGTAGCCCGCGCCCTGCATGACCTCTCGGGGCGGCGCAACGGGCCATTTGTGGCCATCAATGCGGGCGCTCTGGCCGAGTCGGTGGTGGAAAGCGAACTGTTCGGCCACGAACCGGGGGCCTTCACCGGCGCGCAGAAACGCCGCATCGGCAAGTTCGAATTCGCCAACGGCGGCACCCTGTTCCTCGACGAAATCGAAAGCATGAGCCTGGATGTCCAGGTCAAGCTGCTGCGCCTGCTGCAGGAGCGGGTGGTGGAACGCCTGGGGGGCAACCAGCTGATCCCCCTGGACATCCGCATCATCGCCGCGACCAAGGAAGACCTGCGCCAGGCCGCGGACCAGGGCCGCTTCCGCGCCGACCTCTACTACCGCCTGAACGTGGCCCCATTGCGCATTCCACCGCTGCGCGAGCGAGGCGAGGACATACTGATGCTGTTCCAGCACTTTGCCGACGAGGCCAGTACCCGCCACGGCCTGCCACCCCAGGAACTGCAACCCGGGCATCGTGCCCTGCTGTTGCGGCATCGCTGGCCGGGCAACGTGCGGGAACTGCAGAACGCTGCTGAGCGCTTCGCGCTGGGTCTGGAACTGGCCCTGGACAACAGCGAGCCGGAGCAGGCTGCCATCGCCTCCCCGACGTTGATTGCCGGCGGTCTGAGCGAACAGGTGGAACACTTCGAAAAGAGCCTGATCGCCGCCGAACTGACGCAACCCCACAGTTCGATGCGCAGCCTTGCCGAAGCCCTGGGCATTCCGCGCAAGACCCTGCACGACAAGCTGCGCAAACACGGCCTGAGCTTCGCCGACAGCGGTGCCAGCCAGCCCGGCGATGAGTCCGAATGAACCGCACCATCCACCCTTCCACCCTTCCACCCTTGAGGCCCGTGCATGAACCGCGACAGTCGCTACCTGGAATCCATCCTCCACCACGACATTCCCCTGACCCGGGACATGGGCCTGAAGGTGCTCGACTGGCAGGTGCAGCAACTGCGCCTGCAACTGCCGCTGGAGGCCAACGTCAACCACAAGAGCACCATGTTCGGCGGCAGCCTGTACTGCGGTGCGGTGCTGGCCGGTTGGGGCTGGCTGCATTTGCGGCTCAAGGAAGAAGGGATAGATGACGGGCATATCGTCATCCAGGAAGGGCAGATCAGCTACCCGCTGCCGGTCACCGGCGATGCCGTGGCCATCTGCTCGGCACCGGAAGACAAGGTCTGGAAGAAATTCCTTGCGATGTACCAGCGCCACGGTCGTGCCCGCCTGACCTTGCACAGCCGTGTGGTCAACGTCGGCAGCGAAGACGACGCCGTACGCTTTGCCGGTCAGTACGTCCTGCACCGCTGACCCGTTTCGGAAACTGCTCAACTCTGTAGGAGCTGGCTTGCCAGCGAAGAGGCCGGAAATTCTTGCACAGGGCTCAAGGGCCCCTTCGCCGGCCGGCCGGCTCCTACACAAAAGGTGGCAGAGGCAAGTCGCCGTGGGGCGATCAGGCGCGGGCCAGCTCCAGCAGTTTGCCGCGCCACACCGCCTTGGCCGGTAGCGCCAGGAAGAAGCCGTTGAGCAACGACTCCCGCGGTGGATAGCAGAACGGCGCACCGGCAAGATCCAGCACTTCGCCACCCGCTCCTTCGAGCACGCCCTGGGCCGCCGCGGTGTCCCATTGGGAAGTGGGGGCCAGGCGCGGATAACAGTCGGCTGCGCCTTCGGCCAGCAGGCAGAATTTCAGCGAGCTGCCGATATTGGCCAATTGCAATTCACCTAGGGCCGCGCTCAAGCCACCCAGCAGACGCTCCTGCTCAGGACTCGAATGGCGCCGGCTGGCCACCACGGTAAAGGCCTCGCCAACACCTGGCTGTTCACGCACCCGGATCGCCTGCGGCGCCTGCCCCTGATCCACGCGCCAGGCCCCCAGGCCGGCACCGCCCAGGTAGCAGCGGCCATTGGTGGGCATCGACACCACGCCAAACACCACACGCCCCTGTTCGATCAGGGCGATGTTGACGGTGAACTCTTCACTGCCGGAAATGAACTCCTTGGTACCGTCCAGCGGGTCCACCAGCCACCAGCGCTGCCAACCGGCGCGAGTGGCCTGGGGAATGTCGGCATCTTCTTCGGACAGCACCGGGATGCTCGGGTCCAACGCCGTCAGGCCAGCCACGATCAAGTGATGGGCCGCAAGGTCGGCGGCGGTCACCGGCGACTCGTCAGCCTTGTGGTTGACCGCCACGTCGGCGCGCCAGAACGGCAGGATCGCCTCGCCAGCGCGCAAGGCCAGCTCGGCCACCGGTGCCAATAAAGGATGGGGAAAATTCATCGAGTTCATGCTCATGCTGGAAAGGCTCCGCGCTGGCTCAGCAGGTCGCGGGTCAGGTACAGCGCGGCCAGGGCCCGGCCTTCGCTAAATTGAGGATTCTGCGCCAGGCTGGCCAGCTCACGCAGGTTGACCTTGTCGACCCGCATCGGCTCCGGCTCATCGCCCTCCAGGCGCTCTTCATACAAATCGGTGGCCAACACCACCTGGATCTTCTGGCTCATGTAGCCCGGGGACAGCGACAGCTCGGTCAGATGCTCCAGTTGCCGCGCGCCAAACCCGGCTTCCTCCTTGAGTTCACGCTCGGCCGCCGCCAGCACATCTTCACCCGGCTCGATCAGGCCCTTGGGCAGTGACAGCTCGTAGGCGTCGGTGCCGCCGCAATACTCCTCCACCAGCACCGCATGCTCGGCATCGAGCATGGCCACGATCATCACCGCGCCATAACCGGCCCCTTTGCCCACCAGGCGCTCATAGGTGCGCTCGACGCCATTGGAAAACCGCAACTGCACCTCTTCGACACAGAACAGACGACTGGTGGCGACGATCTCGCGGGCGAGTACAGTGGGTTTCTGGCGCATAGCGGGCTCCTTGGCGATAGCGAGTTACTATACAGACTGTTTTCTTACCGCTGGAGAAGTGTTCAATGGCCCTGCTGCCCTGGTGCGATATCGATACCGTCCTGCTGGATATGGACGGCACCCTGCTGGACCTGCACTACGACAACCACTTCTGGATGGAACACTTGCCCCAGCGTTACGCCGAATTGCACGGGGTCAGCCGGACCATGGCCGAGCTGGAACTGCAACCGCTGTTCGAACGCAACGCCGGCCAGTTGCAGTGGTATTGCCTGGATTTCTGGAGTACCGAGCTCAAACTCTCGGTGCGTGAACTGAAGCTGGAGACGGCTCACCTGATCGCCCTGCGACCGGATGCCGACACCTTTCTCGCGGCGATCAAGAAGGCCGGCAAGCGGGTGATCCTGATCACCAACGCTCATCGTGATTCCTTGTCATTGAAGTTGGAACGGATCGAGCTGGCGCCTTACTTCGAGCGCCTGATCAGTTCCCACGACTACGGGTTCCCCAAGGAGAATCCACAGTTCTGGGATGCACTGCAGGCCGATATTCAGTTCGATCCGGCCCGCAGCCTGTTTATCGACGACACCCTGCCGATTCTGCGCAGCGCGCGGGATTTCGGCGTAGCGCAGTTGCTCGCGGTGAGCCAGCCAGACAGCCGCAAAGGGCCGAAGGACACGGCGGAGTTCGCGGCGGTGGGAGATTACCGGGAATTGATCGAAGGGCTGTGAAAGCCTTCGCGGGCGATCCCGCTCCGGCACTGGGAGCGGCATCGCCGGCGAAGAGGGTCGATCATTCAGGGATGCGCAACACCTGGCCCGGGTAGATCTTGTCCGGGTGGGACAGCAGCGGCTTGTTGGCCTCGAAGATCTTGTTGTACTTGTTGGCGTCACCGTATTGCACCTTGGCGATGGCGCTCAGGGTATCGCCCTTCTTCACGGTGACGAACACCGCAGAAACCACCACGGGACCGGTCACCGTAATCTGGTCCTCGACACTGCTGACACCGGCGATGTTGCCCAGGGCCAGAAGGATTTTTTCCTTCTCTTCCTGGCTCGCCACTTCACCGCTGACGATCACCTTGTCGCCTTCCACCGTGGCGTGAACATTGGGATTGCCCAGGCCGACCTTTTCGATGTGCTCCTTGAGCTGCTCGCTGGCATTGGCATTGCCCGGGGTCAGCAGGTCGATCAGTTTTTCACCGGCTTCTTTCACAAAGCTGAAAATGCTCATGTCGCACACTCCTTGGTTGATAGATCCAGACGCGAAAGACTAGACCAGCCTGGAACAATGAGGTTCCCGGGCGACCAGTGACCCAAGGCCCGGCCACCACGGTAGAATCCCGGCCTTTTGCCGCTCCGGAGCGAAGATGGACCTCAAGCAGCTGAAATTCCTCATCGCCCTCGACGAAACCCGCCACTTCGGCCAGGCTGCCGCGCGCTGTCATATCACCCAGCCAACCCTGTCCATGCGCCTGCGCAGCCTCGAGGAAGAACTCGACCTGCCCCTGGTCAACCGCGGCCAGCGCTTCGAAGGCTTTACCGCTCCTGGCGAACGGGTGCTGGCCTGGGCCCGGAGCGTCATGACCGCCTATGACGGCTTGCTGGCCGAGGCCGCCGCGTGCCGGGGCAATCTGGTGGGCACCCTGCGCCTGGGAGTGGTGCCGCTGTCGAGCTTCGACCCTCTGCCGTTGATGCAGCGCCTGCATGCCGAACACCCGAACCTGCGCTTTGAACTCTCGTCCCTGAGCTCGGAGCAGATCCTCGAACAGCTGGCGAGCAATCGCCTGGACCTCGGCGTGTCCTACCTGGAGCGCCTGGACAGCGAGCTCTTCGACTCCCTGCCCCTGGACCCGACCCACATGGGCCTGCTCTATGACCAGCGGTATTTCAGCTTCGGCGAACAGCCCCTGAGCTGGGAGGCGCTGATCGAGTTACCCCTGGGCCTGCTCACCAGCGGCATGCACTTTCGCCAGTCCATCGACCACCACTTCCACATTCGCGGGCTGCAGCCGCAACCGGTACTGCAGACCGACGCCGTCCATCAATTACTGCGCATGGTCCACGGCGGCCTGTGCTGCGCAGTGATGCCCCTGGAAAGCGGCCTGGAGATCGTCACCGAACACTTGCGCCTGCATCCCATCGCCGACGCCCAGACCCTGGCCCGCCTGGGCCTGATCATGCGCCGCAGCGCGCCGCGCTCAGCCCTGGCACAAGCCTGCTTTACCCTCTACCAGGAATCCTTCAGCCCTTCCTGATCGACGCCATCTATCAATAGATCAGTACTAGCAATTAGACGCGACACAATGCCGCGCTTAGTCTTGGGACCCGATGGCCGCTGGTCCCTCATTCAATGCCAGCCCCGGCAACTCCCGCCCTCGCGCTCGGCGCCAGCCAGACCCACAGACGCCTTGAGCGCCCGCCAGCGCAGACACCCGCCAGGCCGGGCAATGGCCGCGTCATCACCGCCTCAACCTTGTCCACCTGCCGCAGAACCGTGCGCCGCGGGTCCACAGCCCCGCGATGGAGAACCCCTGTGAGTACACACAACCAAGCCGATCAGACACCCGTTGCCCGCTACAAGCCTTACAAGGGCCCGGCCGGTGGCTGGGGTGCCCTGATCAGCGTGGCCCAGGCCTGGCTGACCAGCGACAACGCCCTGAAGAACATCCGCATGATGCTCAAGACCAACCAGAACGGCGGCTTCGACTGCCCGGGCTGCGCCTGGGGCGATTCGCCGGAAAGCGGCATGGTCAAGTTTTGCGAGAACGGCGCCAAGGCGGTGAACTGGGAAGCCACCAAGCGCCGGGTGGACGCGGCCTTCTTCGCCAAGCACAGCGTCACCTCCCTGCTGGAACAAAGTGATTACTGGCTGGAGTACCAGGGCCGGCTGACCGAGCCGATGCGCTACAACGCCGAAACCGACCGCTACCAACCCATCAGCTGGGAAAACGCCTTCAGCCTGATCGCCCAGCACCTGAACGACCTGCCCAGCCCGGACATGGCCGAGTTCTATACCTCGGGCCGGGCCAGCAACGAAGCGGCGTACCTGTATCAACTGTTCGTCCGCGCCTACGGCACCAACAACTTCCCCGACTGTTCGAACATGTGCCACGAAGCCAGCGGCGTAGCCCTGGCGCAAAGCGTCGGGGTCGGCAAAGGCACCGTGACCTTCGACGACTTCGAACATGCGGACGCGATTTTCGTCTGGGGCCAGAACCCCGGCACCAACCACCCGCGGATGCTCGAACCGCTGCGCGAAGCGGTGAAACGCGGCGCCCAAGTGGTGTGTATCAACCCGCTGAAAGAGCGTGGCCTGGAACGCTTCCAGCACCCGCAGAACCCGCTCGAAATGCTCACCAACGGCAATCGCCCGACCAACACCGCCTACTTCCGCCCGGCCCTGGGCGGCGACATGGCGCTGTTGCGCGGCATGGCCAAGTTCCTCCTGCAGTGGGAGCGTGATGCGCAGAAAGCCGGCGCAGAATCAGTGTTCGACCACGACTTCCTCAATGCCCACACCGCCAACGTCCTCGATTACCTGGGCACCCTCGACGACACCCCTTGGGAGCAGATTGTCGAGCAGTCCGGCCTGACCCTGGTGGAAATCGAGCAGGCAGCGCGCATGTACGCCAAGGGCAAGAACGTGATCATGTGCTGGGCCATGGGCATCACCCAGCACCGCCACTCGGTGCCGACCATCCAGGAAATCGCCAACCTGATGCTGCTGCGCGGCAACGTCGGCAAGCCCGGCGCCGGGCTGTGCCCAGTGCGCGGCCACAGCAACGTACAGGGCGACCGCACCATGGGCATCAACGAGCGCCCGCCGGTGGCCTTCCTCGATGCCCTGGAGCGGCGCTTCCAGTTCAAGGTCCCTCGGAACAACGGCCACAACGTGGTCGAGGCGATCCACGCCATGCTCGAAGGCCGCTCCAAGGTGTTCATCGGCCTGGGCGGCAACTTTGCCCAGGCCACCCCGGACAGCCCGCGGACCTTCCAGGCCCTGAGCAATTGCGACCTCACCGTGCAGATCAGCACCAAGCTCAACCGCAGCCACCTGGCCCACGGCAAGGACGCGCTGATCCTGCCGTGCCTGGGTCGCACCGACATCGACCTGCAGGCCGGCGGCCCGCAAGCGGTGACCGTGGAAGACTCCTTCAGCATGGTCCACGCCTCCAACGGCCAATTGCAGCCACTGTCGTCGCAGATGCGCTCCGAGCCGTGGATCGTTGCGGGCATGGCTGCCGCGACCCTGGGCAGCCAGCCGGTGGACTGGAACTGGCTGGCGGCGGATTACGGGCGTATCCGCGACCTGATCGCCGATACCATTCCCGGCTTCAAGGACTTCAATGAACGGCTCAAGCACCCGGGCGGTTTCTACCTGGGCAACAGCGCCGGTTCTCGCCAGTGGAACACCCCTTCGGGTCGGGCCAATTTCCGCGCCAACCTGCTGCCCAAGGACCTGATCCACGAACGCACCCGGGCCACCGGTCAACTGCCGGACCTGATCCTGCAATCGATGCGCTCCCACGACCAGTACAACACCACCATCTACGGCCTCGATGACCGCTACCGCGGGGTCAAGGGCCAGCGCGACGTGCTGTTCGCCAACGAAGCGGACATCATCCGCCTGGGCTTCAAGCCGGGGCAGAAAGCCGACATCGTTTCCCTGTGGGATGACGGCCGCGAGCGTCGGGTCAAGGGCTTCACATTGCTGGCCTTCGACATCCCGGCCGGCCAGGCTGCCGCCTACTACCCGGAAGTGAACCCGCTGGTGCCCCTGGAAAGCACCGGCGACGGCAGCCACACCCCGACGTCCAAGTTCATCGCCATCCGTCTGGAAGCGGCCAGCGACAACGGCCTGATCATGGCTCGCTCGGCCTGATTCCTGGCTTGAGGGCCTCTTTGCTGGCAAGCCAGCGCCTACCGTTAGCGCGTGAATCGTAGGCGCCGGCTTGCCTGCGGTTCAAAGCCGCTGCAAAGCCTTGAACCGCAGGCACAAAAAAGGCCGCTTTGTTAACAAAGCGGCCATTGCGAAGTAGCTAAAGACCGGCGAAATTCACTTAAGTTCCGCAATAAAAACAGTAAGTTACGAGATTGTGTACAACTCGTGCTATTCGTCGGATTTCGTTTGTAAGCGGCGTGGTCCGGCCTCAGGATCGCGCCGTCATCCCTTTGAGGCTCCTGTATGAAGTTCTCCTCGATTCTCTTGTTGTCCCTTGGCCTGGTCAGCGGCGTCGCCTCTGCCGGTGGCACCGTTGAAGCCGGTGTGGGCGGCGCATTGGGTGGGGTTCTAGGCTCGGTGGTCGGTCAGCAGATCGGCGGCAACACCGGTTCGGCCATTGGTGCGGCCCTGGGCGGTGCCGGCGGTAGCGCGGTGGGTGCGGACAAACGCAGCCGTGGCCAGGCAGCCATCGGTGGCGCCCTGGGCGCAGCCGGCGGCAACGTGGTGGGCCGCAGCATGGGCGGCAATACCGGCAGCCTGATCGGCGCCGCGGCAGGCGGTGGCGCCGGCGGTGCCCTGGGCAACTACATGGGCAACGAAAGCGCCCGGGAAGATCGCGACTACCGTGGCCGCGATGACCGCCGCTACTACCGCGACGGCCACCGTGGCCGTGGTCATGCCTACGGGCATCGCAAGCACCGTCACTATCGCGACTGACCCCCCGCCCTGTAGCCGCTGCCGCAGGCTGCGCACGAGGCCTCAGGCCTCCCCAAGCCAGGTGCTGCGGTGGGTCAGTTGCCCCGTGGATTGAGGTTTGGCGCCTCCTGCGCAGCTGATCGCAGCCTTCGGCAGCGGCTACAAGTGCCAGTGCCGGGGGTTGAGATCGAGTATCGAAGTTCACGCCAGCAGCAGGCGTTCCAGAGCCGCTCGCAATGCGGGCGGAATCGGCACCGGCTGGTTCGACCGCCGATCCACGAATACATGGACGAAACGTCCAGCCGCACAGGCATCCGCCTCTCCCGCCTTGAACACCGCCAGTTCGTACTGCACCGAACTGTTGCCCAGCTTGCCGACCCGCAGGCCGATCTCGATTCGCTCGGGGAAAGCGACGGACGCAAAGTAGTCGCAAGCCGAGCTGACCACGAATCCCACCACCTCGCCATCATGGATATCCAGCCCGCCCTGTTCGATCAGGTAGGTGTTCACCGCCGTGTCGAAGAAGCTGTAGTAGGTGACGTTATTCACATGGCCGTAGACGTCGTTGTCGTGCCAGCGGGTGATGATCGGCTGGAAGTGGCGATAGTCGCCACGTTGCGGCATAGGCTCGGACATCGGGGCTCTCTCCCTTGGATTGAAGGCCGGGCGATCGGTTGATCGCCCGGCATTTCACCGCAGACAGCCAAGCCTGGGCAAACCCTTTTGCGTCCATTGCGCCGGTGGCTTGTCAGGCGGCCAGATGAGCCTCGCACCACTCCCGCACGGCGGCGTAAGGGTAATCCTCCAGTGCCGCGAAACCGGGAATGCTGCGGGCCTTGAGCTTGGTGAACAAAGGCACGCTGATGCCGCAGAGAAAACGCGTCAGCCGCTCTGCTCCCGGCACATCGCCGGTGTGCTGCTGATGCCTGTGGATAAAATCGCCGCACAACCCGTTGAAGTTTTTATCCACAAGCGCGGGCAACACGGGTGGCTCCGGCAGTCGTGCCACCTGGCCGTGACAGACCGAGCAATGCCCACAACGCTGGGGCGCCTGATCGTCACCAAAATACTGCGCCAGGCGGTGCCCCAGGCACTGCTCGGTGGCGAACAGGTCGAGCATGGCGTGAATCCGCGCTATTTCGCTGCCCTCGTGCCGGGTGAAATAAGCATGCAGATCAGTGCTCAAGGCAGCGGCATCGAAGTCGGTTTGCAGCAGGCTGTAGACCTCGGTCATCTGCTTGCTTTCCAGCTCCACCCAACCCTTCTCCTGGAAGTAATCCAGGGCCTTGACCACCCGGGTGCGCGGCGCCTGGTACTGCTCGTAGAGCGCGTCGAAGTTCACCGTGGCCCAGGTCCGGGCCCGGCTGGAGGTGTTGATGATGGCCTGGACAAAGTCCCGGCGCTCGCCTTCGAAACGCGCCAGCAAGGCCTCGGGTTCCAGCAGCAACTTGAAGCGGTACTCGGCGAAGTAGGCATAGCGTGGGGCGATCAGGCCCCGCAGTTCCAACTGCACCAGCAAGGTCTTGAGCGGCAACTGGCGAACGTTGCTCTGGTCCGCCAGGGGCCCGAGCAGGAACTCCCACTGTCCGTCCGGCACCGACGCCTGCAACTCATCCAGCACGCAGCGGATGCCGCTCAGCTCCGGGGTGTCGCCATAGACGAAGTTCTCCAGCACGTTGAGGCTGTCGCGGTTGGCCAGCACCAGGCAGTCCGAAGGCTGGCCGTCGCGCCCGGCGCGGCCGATTTCCTGGCTGTAGTTCTCGATGGACTTGGGCAGATCGAAGTGCACCACGTTACGGATGTCGCTCTTGTCGATGCCCATGCCGAAGGCGATTGTCGCGACGATGCAGTTACTGCGCCCTTCCATGAACCGGCGCTGGATCGACTCACGCTGCTCGTGGGGCAGACCGGCGTGGTAGGCCTCGGCGGCGATGCCCTGGTGACTCAAGTGCTCGGCGATCTGCTCGGCGGTCTTTTGCAGGGTCACGTAGACAATGCTCGGCTGCCCGGCCCGTTCGCCCAGCCACTGCACCAGGCGCCGGCGCTTGTCCGCGCCGCGCACCGGCTCCACCAGCAGGTTGAGGTTGGGCCGGTAGAAGCCGGTGGTCACCACGTCAGCGGCATCAATGGCGAACTTGGCCTGCATGTCGGCGATCACCTTGGGCGTCGCCGTGGCCGTCAGCAGCAGGGCCTGGGGAATGTTGAACTGGCGCTGGTAGTCCGGCAGTTTCAGGTAGTCGGGACGGAAGTTGTGGCCCCATTCGGAAATGCAGTGAGCCTCATCCACCACCAGCAGGGAGATGGGCACCTGCTGCAAAAAGTTGCGGAAGCGCTCGTTCTTCAAACGCTCCACCGAGATCATCAGGATCTTCAGTTCACCGGAGCGGGCCCGGGCCATGACGTCATTGGCTGCATCGCGGCTCTGGGCCGAATCGATGCTGGCGGCGGCAATGCCATGACGCTGGAGAAAGGCCAACTGATCCTGCATCAACGCCAGCAGCGGCGAGACCACCAGGGTCAGGTGCGGCAGCAGCAAGGCCGGCAATTGGTAGCACAGGGACTTGCCGGAGCCGGTGGGAAAGATCGCCGCCGCCGAGCGCCCAGCCAGCACCGCACTGACTGCGGCCTCCTGGCCCGGACGAAACTGTGGATAACCGAAGACCTGTTCGAGGGTGCTGTGCATAAGGGTCACTCCTTTGACCGCTGACCTGTCCTTGAAGACTAGCGGCACAGGTCGGCGGTTCGAGAAAAGGTCGCGGGAAAACAGATACCGGATGATACCGGGCGGGAGCACTTTCACCGGTAAGCCGGCTCCTACCCAGGAGTCGGCTTACCGACGATAGGGAGCCTGGGCCTAGCGCAAGGTTCGGCAGTCCAGCCATTGCACACCATTGTGCCGATTGGCCTCAAGCAGTGCCGGCACCGCCTGGGCGGCCTTGGCGTGGGTGTCATGGAACAGGATGATGCCGCGCCGCCAGAGCAGCATCAGGGTCTGCACCCGCTGGGCTGCGGCTGCGGCGCTGACCTTTTTGCTCCAGTCCTGGGAGTCGATGTTCCACAGCATCAGTTGCAGCCCCTGGGCCTTGAAGAAGTCGGCACTGTCAGCGCGTCGCTGCCCATAGGGCGGACGAAACAGCGGCTGGTATTCATCCGCCAGAGTGCGGTTGGCCAGGTTTGCGCTGTGGATCACCGAATGCTGCCACTCGCTCCACGAGGCGTGAGACTTGTGTTCCCAACCGTGTACACCCACACACTGGCCATCGTACAACTGGCGCATCTGCCCTGCCGAAGATTGACTCAGGCGCGCCTGAAACGAGTCCCCCAGAACAAAGAACAGGCTATGCAGATCCTTGGATCGCAGCACATCGATCAGTTGATCGGTATGCCCACCCCGCAGGCTCGGCCCGTCATCGAAGGTCAGCAGGAACTCCCGGTCCGCCAGCTCGTCCCCCAGGCGTTCCGTCGGCCCCATGCGCTGGATCTCGCTGCTGACCACGGTGAACAGCGCCGCCAGGCGCAGTTGCTCGTTCAGGTACAGCTGATGAAACCGGGTGCTGGCCTCGGCCCACGCCCCATAAGTGGATTTACTCTCCCCGGTAAAACTGGCCACCAGTTGCCGCAGCTCACCGAGATTGCGTACAGGGAGGCAGAACGGCGTACCTTCACAGTCCCGGCTGGCCAAGCGGTAGTTGTTCAACAGCAACTCCCAGAAGCGCTGGCGCACCTGATTCACTGACTTCAGATCCAGTTGCCTGACTCCTAGCCGCTGCTTCAAGGCCTGTTCATCCAAGGCTTCGCTGGCCAGCAGCGCTTTGCCGAACATCAGAATCTCGCCCCGTGAGGCGGTGTCGAATTCCGCGGTGCTGGTCAGGGCATTCGGCCAGCCACTGCGGTCGATGGTGGCGAACACCTGCGGCCCGGCCGCCCGGGCCACGCCGCTGGACAGACACAGCGCCAGCAGCCAGGGGAGAACACCAATTCGCATACCAACCTCCATAAATGCACAACGCGCCACTGTCGGCGCGTTGTGGAGATAACTTCTGCCTGTGTGATCAGCGGTTTTGCAGCCGCTCTATGGCCTTGTCGTACACCGGGTTGGCCTTCTGCTCCCGGGCCTTTTGGTAGTGCTCAAGCGCCGTGGCCAACTGCCCGGCGTCCTCGTAGATGCGCGCCATGTCGTAGTAGGCACTGGCGCGAATGGTCGATGCGGCCGGGCCACTGGCCAGGGCGATGGCCTTGCGGTCCGCGGCGATGGCGTCGTCGGGACGGCTGTTCTTGCGATTGGCCAGGGCCAGGTTGCTGTAGGCCTGGGCAAAGCCCGGCTCCAGCTCGATGGCTTCGCTGTAGAAGATCCGCGCCCCGCCGAAATCGCCCTTGCGGTAAGACTCCTCGCCCTTGAGGTTGAGGCTCTTGGCATCCACCGGTCCGAAGTCCGCACCCACCACTTCATCGATGGACTTGGCATTTTCCAGCAGCGGGTCAAGAGCGCTCATGACCGATTCCGGCTCCTCGCTGCCTAGCAGCAGCCGATCGATATCCTGCAGGCGGCCATCGGCGGTCAGGCGAAACACCACCCACAGATTGCCCTTGCGGTTCTGCGGCACGCGGTAGCTGCGGATCAGCGCAGCGCCTTTATAGACAAAGACCCGCGCCTGGCTGCGGCCCAGGCGCAACGCTTCATAGCTGGTGCTGTTGGTGAAGTCGTGCACGGCAAAGACGTAGGCGTCGCCCGGCACACGCTCGTCGATGGTGATGGTTTCCGGCCGGCTGCTGTCGCTGCTGTCCGATTCCAGGCGAGCTCCGGGTCCCTTGCCGGTGGCGAAGTACAACAGCTTGTGGGGATAACTCAGGTGGGCATCGAGGTCCTCTCCCGGCGCGCTCCAGCTCAGCACTATTCGCAGGCTTTCCGGGTTGTCCAGCAGCGGACTCAGGGCGTAATTCAAGCCCTGGCACGGGCACTTGACCCGCAGGTCGGCGTAGCCGGCTTTACGGATCAGCAACTCACTGGCCGGCGAATCGGCCACCTGGGCCGTCAGGGTGACCCGGCCCTGGGCATCGGTGCTTCCTGCAACCTGAGTCGCGCCCTGTTGCACCTGCACCTGGGCATCAGCCAGCGGCGCGCCCTTGGCCAGCGCATCCAGCACCTGGATCGACAGCGCCTGAGCCTGTACCGAGCTCGCCAGCATCCCTAGCCACAACAGCGCCGCGAGGCGAAAAAAAGCCATAACAAAATCCCTGTAGATAAGGGTGACCGGACCTCTGCCCCGGCCCACCAGCCAGCGGCGAACCATACACAGTTTTGCCCGCCAATGCTCGGTCCAACCAGGGAAATACCGGGCAAAAAAACAGTGCCGATCTCTCGAAATGGCCCGCTGGCGCAACCACTTGGTGACTTGCAACTCAGCCGGAGAATCACCGTACACTCCACCTTCTCAAACGCCGCAAGTGAACTCCGATCATGCAACTGGCCCCCGGCTTTCCCGACGACGCCACCATGCGCCAACTGCTGCAGTTGCTGCATGAAGAAATCGGCCTGCCCGAGCGCAAGACCCTGCGCCTGAGCACCGCCATCAACCTCGACCTGGGCTGCGACGGCGCCGACGCCCGGCATTTGCTGCAGGCCCTGGAAGAGCAGTTCGTGATCGATTTTGTCGACTTCGACAGCTATCGCTACTTCCAGCCAGAAGGCTTCGACCCATTCCAGAAACGCCGGGCCAAGGGCCGGGGCGACAAGGTGCCGCTGACCATCGGCATGCTGTACCAGGCGATCAGGCAACAACGCTGGGACACCCAGGTGCTGGAAGCGCTCTAACCCCGGCAGGGGCAAATCGCCCCGCGAAGAACATCCCCGGCAGTGGCCTGCCCAGCTCAGGAGCGAACTGACGCATCTGCAATCAAGTGCTAATATTTTGGCAGTTTAAGTGAAAAAACCCAGGAATAATGGCACATGGCTAAGAAAACCGCCCCACTGCTGCCCGCCACAGGCAAGCTGCTGGATGCCTTTGGCGAACGCCTGAAACTGGCTCGCCTGCGGCGCAAGCTGACCGCCAAGCAAGTGGCTGAACGGGCAGGCATGTCACTGACCACCTTGCGCTCCCTGGAGTCTGGCGGGTCCGGCGTGACCATGGGCGCCTACCTGTCGGTGATGCAGGTGCTGGGGCTGGAAAGGGACCTGGAGCAACTGGCGGCCCGCGATGAGCTGGGCCGCCAGTTGCAGGATGCCCGGCTCTTGCCGGGAGACAGCAACGCACCAGGCAAAGCGCGCCGGGCCCCCAGCCTGCGTTCGGCCAAGGCGCCTGCTGCCGGCCTGACGCTGCATGAAACCGCGGCCGAGCCGATCCCCTCCGCCCCGCCCACGGCTGACTTTCCGATTAATACCCAATCGCTGAGCAGCCTGCTGCAGCCCGCGAAAAAGCCCACGCCCAGGATCGATGAGCCATGACCCTGATCGCCGTCTACGCCGATTGGGAGTCCTTGGGCGGACCAAGGCGCCTGGGCTGGCTGCATGTCGGGACTGTCCGCACTGCCAGCGTCTTCGAGTTCGAATATGACCCCGCCGCGCTGCTCGATCCCGAGCTGACCAGCATTGCCCTGGACCCGCGCATCGGGCGATTCGCCGGCCGGCAGTTCAGCGGCCAGCAGCAAAACCGCTTTGGCGTATTTGCCGACTCCAGCCCCGATCGCTGGGGCCATCTGCTGATGCAACGCCGGCTGGAACGGGACATCCGCGACGGCCTGGCGCCCGCCGGCACCCGCCTGCAAGACGCCGACCTGCTGCTGGGGGTGCACGATCTGTATCGCGTCGGCGCCCTGCGCTATCGCCTCGATGACCAAGGCCCGTTCCTGGATGACCGCGACGGCCTCGCAGCGCCACCCTTCGTCGAGCTGCGGGCCCTGGAACAGGCCAGCCGCGCCCTGGAAAACGATCCGCACAACAGCGCCGCCGACGGCGGCCAATGGCTGCGCATGCTGATCGCCCCGGGTGGATCGCTGGGTGGCGCCCGCCCCAAGGCCAGCGTCGCCGACGACAAGGGCCACCTGTGGATCGCCAAGTTTCCCAGCGTCCGCGACGAACATGACGTCGGCGCCTGGGAGATGCTGGTCAACGCCCTGGCCAGCCATTGCGGCTTGCGGGTTCCCGAGGCCATGGCGCAACGCTTCGCCAGCGACCAGCACTGTTTCATGATCAAGCGCTTCGACCGCACCGAAACGGGCGGCCGGCTGCACTTTGCCTCGGCCATGACCCTCACCGATCGCAGCGACGGCGACGACGCCTCCACCGGCGCCAGCTACCTGGAACTGGCCGAAGTGCTGATCGCCCACGGCGCGCAGCCCCGTGCCGACCTGCGTGAGCTGTGGTCGCGCATGGTCTTCAACCTGCTGGTGTCCAACAGCGACGACCACCTGCGCAACCATGGCTTCATGCTCGAACCCGGACGCGGCTGGCGCCTGTCCCCGGCCTACGACATGAACCCCTGTGCCCACGCCAACGGGCTGAAACTCAACATCAGCGAAGCCGACAATGCGCTGGACCTTGAACTGGCACGGGAAGTAGCGGCATATTTCCGCCTCGGTCGTGCAGAGGCAGAAGGCATCATCGAACACTGCCAGAGCGTGGTTCGCCAATGGCCCACCCTGGCCCGGGCCCTGGGGCTGTCCCGGCGTGAACAAGAACGCATGGCGCCGGCGTTTCGACTCGCACAGCAGTAAACAGCACGGCTGTTGGACTCCTCCAACCCGTCAATCGACAAGGACAGTCAGTGGACGTATTGATGGGCTTGCTCGCCGCCCTGCTCTGGGGCGGCACCGATTTTCTCGTGGGGCTCAACGTCCGCGCCGTGGGCGTGAAACGGGCGGTGTTCTTCAGCCAGAGCCTGGGGTTCACCCTGATGAGCCTGCTGCTGGTGATCTTTCCCGCCATCCTCTACAAGGCCCTGGCCGCGCCCGCGCAAGTCTGGCTGATGGGCGTGCTCGCCGCGGCCTTTACCGTCTCCGGCGCCCTGGCCCTGGGCAAGGCCTTCGCCCTGGGCAAAGCCTCCATCGTCGCCCCATTGGTGACCTCCTACGGCGTGGTCACCACCCTGCTGTCCTGGGCCAGCGGCGAACAGATCAGCCTGCTGCAACTCATGTGCATCCTGTTGTGCGTGATCGGCGTCATCCTCTCCAGCCTGCACTCGGACAGCAAACTGCCCCACAGCACCGCCGCCGGCCGCTCGATCTTCTTCGCCCTGCTCTCGGCCGTTCTGTACGGCACCAGCTTCTGGCTACAGGGCCGCTACACCCTGCCGCAACTGGGGCCGATCAGCATGCTCTGGCTGGGTTACGCCGTGGGCAGCGGTGTGATGCTGCTGATGGTGCTTAAAGTCGCGGACGGGCTGAAGATCCCGCCGCTGAAAAACTGCGGCCTGCTGGCCTCCACCAGCCTGATGAACCTCGGCGCGTTCTTCGCCTTTTCCTGGGGTGCCATGAGCGGCTCGGTGTCGGTGGTGACGGTGATCAGCACCCTGTCCGGCGGCATCGCCGCGGTGCTGGGCTATGTGTTCTTCAAGGAGCGGCTGACGGCGGTGCAAGTGACCGGCGTGGTGCTGGTGCTGCTGGGGGCGTTGGTGTTGCACCTGAAGACGTGAGGCTTTCTGTAGCCCACAAAAAAGCCGCCCCGAAGGGCGGCTTTTTCATGGCAGGTCGAGGCTTACAGCTTTGGACCCGCAGCCTTGATCGCGTCGCTCACGTCGAACTTCTTGAAGTTCTCGATGAACAGGCCGGCCAGGGCCTTGGCGGCTTCGTCGTAGGCAGCTTTGTCAGCCCAGGTGTTGCGTGGGTTGAGCAGGCCGGTTTCAACGCCCGGTACGGCTTTCGGCACGTCCAGGTTGACGATGTCCAGGTGCTCGGTCTCGGCACCGATCAGCGCGCCGCTCTGGATCGCTGCAATCACGCCACGGGTGGTGGGGATGTTGAAGCGTTTGCCGACGCCGTAGCCACCGCCGGTCCAGCCGGTGTTGACCAGGTAGACCTTGGAGCCGAAGCCGCGGATGCGCTTGATCAGCAGCTCGGCGTATTCGCCCGCCGGACGCGGGAAGAACGGGGCGCCGAAGCAGGTGGAGAAGGTCGACTTGATGCCCGAGCCCGAACCCATTTCAGTCGAGCCCACCAGCGCGGTGTAGCCGGACAGGAAGTGGTAGGCGGCTTGTTCTTCGCTGAGGATCGACACCGGTGGCAGTACGCCGGTCAGGTCGCAGGTCAGGAAGATCACGGCATTAGGCTCGCCACCGAGGTTCTTCGGTGCACGTTTTTCGATCAGCTCGCGCGGGTAGGCGGCGCGGCTGTTCTGGGTCAGGCTGTCGTCGGCGTAGTCGGCTTTCTTGGTGACCGGGTCGATCACCACGTTTTCCAGTACGGCGCCGTGCTGGATGGCTTTCCAGATCACCGGCTCGTTCTTTTCCGACAGGTCGATGCACTTGGCATAGCAACCGCCTTCGATGTTGAACACCACGCCCACGCCCCAGCCGTGTTCGTCGTCACCGATCAGGTAACGGCTTTCGTCGGCCGACAGGGTGGTTTTGCCGGTGCCCGACAGACCGAAGAACAGGGTCACGTCGCCGTCTTCGCCCATGTTGGCGGCGCAGTGCATTGGCAACACGTCGGCAGCTGGCAGCAGGAAGTTCTGCACGGAGAACAGGGCTTTCTTCATCTCACCGGCGTAGCGCATGCCGGCGATCAGCACTTTCTTGGCCGCGAAGTTGAGGATCACGGTGCCGTCGGAGTTGGTACCGTCGCGCTCAGGCTCGCAAACGAAGTTTGGCGCGTTGAGGATCTGCCACTCATCTTTGCCACCGGCGTTGTACTGCTCAGGGTTGATGAACAGGCAACGGCCGAACAGGTTGTGCCAGGCAGTCTCAGTGGTCATTTTCACTGGCAGGTAGTGCGCCGGATCGGAACCTACATGCACGTGGGAAACAAAACGCTCGCGCTCGCCCAGGTAGGCTTCAACGCGGTCCCACAGGGCGTCGAACTTGGCCGCCGGGAACTTGCGGTTGATCGGGCCCCAGGCGATAGCGTCCTGGGTGGTGGGCTCTTCAACGATGAAACGGTCCACTGGCGAACGGCCGGTACGATGACCGGTGCGAACCACCAGAGCGCCGGTATCGGCCAGTTCGCCCTCACCGCGGTTCAGGGCTTCTTTGACCAGATCATCCACACTCAGATCGGTGTACACGGCGTTATTGGCTTGCGTCATGAGGTTCCCCGTCGGCCATTGGCCGAGTGCTCCAAACGTTTTGTAGTAGAAACTCGCGCACTACTACCGCGAAAAAAGTGCGCCGGATTATGCCAGAAAAGCCCAAAAATAGTAGGGTCCTCCCGTCAGTACGGCGTAATTCCGGCGTTTGCCAGGTGATTTACCTGCGCTGAACCGTTTTAGTGACGAGTATCTGACGGCGTGTCGACGCCCGCACCAGCAAACAATTGCGTGATATCGGCGGCATCGAACAGATAACGCTCGTTGCAGAACTGGCAATCGATCTCGATGCTGCCGCCATGTTCCACCACCAGCTCCTGAGCATCTTCGAGCCCCAGGCTGACCAGCGCATTGCCCGAACGCTCGCGGGAGCAGCTGCAGCGGAAGCGCAGCGGTTGCACGTCGAACAGGCGCACGGCTTCTTCGTGGTACAGGCGGTGCAGCACGGTTTCGTTGTCCAGGCTCAGCAGTTCATCGGCGGTCAGGGTGCTGGCCAGGGCGGTGAGGTGCTGCCAGTTGGCTTCGCGTTCTTCCGGATCGCGCAGGCGGTCGGCAGGCAGTTGTTGCAGGAGCAGGCCGCGGGCATTGCGGCCGTCGGCGTAGAGCCAGAAACGGGTGCCGGTCTGTTGCGACATGACGAAGTAGTTGGTGAAGCATTCGGCCAGGGTGGCGCCGTCCAGGTCGACGATGCCCTGGTAACGCTGGCCCTGGGTCGGGTCCACGGTCAGGGCGAGGACGCCGTTGGGCATCATGTCGGCAAGTGTCGCGTCAGGGGCGATCTGCGACGCGTCGTAGCGGGCCAGGCCGCGGATCTCGCGGTTGCTGGAGCACTCGATCATCAGCAACGGCACCGGGCCTTCGGAGCGGGCCTGGAGAATCAGCAAGCCATCGAACTTCAAGGTGCCAACCAGCAACGATGCCGCCGCCATCAGCTCGCCGAGCAGTTGTGCCACCGGCTCGGGATAGGCGTGTTTGGCAAGGACTTCAGCGTAACTGCGCTCCAGCGCCACCAGCTCGCCGCGGGCGTCGCTCTCATCAAAGATGAAGCGTTGAGTGAAGTCGGTATCCGGCAAATCAGTCATAGGTCTGGGTATCTGAATGATGACAAAAAGGTTACAAGCACCGAAAATTGCGGTTTTGCACCATGAAGGTGCAGTTTTTGCGGTGATTGGAGATATTTTATGAACAATCCGGGTTTGTTCCAAGCAAGGTGGAACCTCGGCAAGCTGGTTCTGTGCAATTTACTCCCTTTGGCCCTACTGGGATTCTGGTTGTGGCCGACCGGACAGATGTACTGCCTGATGTTCGACGAGTGGCTGTTCCGTCACCTCAACACTCCCCTTGCAACCAACTCCACCTGGCTGCACATCTGGGCCGTGGCCAGCCTGCGCCCCTTCGATATCGTGGTGGGCCTGATCATGCTCGGCCTGCTGATTCGCGGTGATTGGGTGTTCAAGGCGGTGGACGTGCGCCGGGCGTTTTTCGGCTTCCTGTCGATCCTGATTCTTATGGTGGTGATTCGCGCGCTGTTTTCCAAGTTGGTGGCGCTGATGAATTGGCAACACAACAGCCCGTCCATGGTGCTCGAAGGCGCCGTGCACATGAGCGACTACTTCCCAGGCTGGGAGAAGACCTGGGAACTCAAGGACCGCTCCAGCCAGAGCTTCCCCGGCGACCACGCTTCGGTGCTACTGATCTGGGGCCTGTTCATGGGCATGTTCAGCCGCAGCGTCGGCCAGTTCCTGATCGTCTGGGGCCTGACCCTGCTGTTCATGATGCCGCGCCTGGTGGCGGGCGCGCACTGGGGCCAGGACGACTACATCGGCGGCGTGCTGTTGGCGGTGCTGGCCCTGGGCTGGGGCTACTACACGCCGTATGCGGCGCGGATGTCGAACTTCCTGCTGCGCCTGACACACCCGCTATTCAAGCTGATGACCCGGATGCCGGTGCTCTCGCGCATGAGTGTGGTCCGCTCCAGCAGCCTGCTGCGCTGATCAGACCTGTAGGAGCCGGCTTGCCGGCGAATGGCCCCTTGAGGACGCCTTCGCCGGCAAGCCGGCTCCTACGCTTTCACTCGTGGCTGCTGCCGTGGAATTTGAATAGATCACGGCGCTGCTTCTTGCTCGGTTTGCCGTCGGTGCTGACCCCCAGGGCGCCAGCCTTGCGCTGGGCTGCCGCGGTTTCACGCTTGGCGATGCTGGCTTCGGTTTCCGTGTAGAGCGTCTGCGCTTCGGGCGCGCCACGACGGACGATGGAAAGTGCCTGGACCACCACGGTGCGCTCGTCGAAGCCGGCGCGAATCTGGTACTCGTCACCTACCCGCGGCTCCTTGCCCGGCTTGCAGCGCTCGCCACGGTGATGCACCTTGCCGCTTTCAATAGCCGCCTTGGCCAGGGCGCGGGTCTTGTAGAAGCGCGCCGCCCACAGCCATTTATCCAGACGAACCTTGTCCTCTTCTTCCTGCTTGTGCGCCACTGGAATTCCTCTTGCTGAAAAATGTCGCAACTGTACGGCCCGCCTACGGGCTCTCATAAATCCTGCCACTCACCTAAAATAACCCAGGTTGCGTCCTGACACGCGAGGAGTCCCCGTGACTGATTTCCCCACTTCCCTGACCTCGCCGGACAAGCGCTGCGAAGGCTGCCAAAAAAGCCCGCCACTGGGTTTCGATTTTTCCTTCGCCTATCAACCCATAGTCGATCTGCGCGACCGCTCGATCTTTGCCCATGAAGCCCTGGTGCGCGGGGTCAATGGCGAAGGCGCCCACACCGTGCTGGACCAGGTCGACGACAGCAACCGCTATCGTTTCGACCAGCGCTGCCGGACCCTGGCCATCACCACGGCCGCGCAGCTGGGGATGCAAAGCCACCTGTCGATCAACTTCATGCCCAACGCCGTGTACCGCCCGGAACTGTGCATCCGCAGCACCCTGGAAGCCGCCCGCGCCCAGCACTTCCCGCTGGACCGGCTGATTTTCGAAACCCTGGAAAGCCAGCACGTAGATAACAGTCGCCATTTGACCCATATTCTGCGTGAATACCGCGAATTCGGCTTCAAGACCGCCATCGATGACTTCGGCGCGGGGTACTCGGGGCTGAACTTGCTGGCGAATTTCCAACCCGACCTGATCAAGCTCGACATGGCGCTGATTCGCGATGTCGACCAGGATCGCGTACGCCAGGCGATCGTTCGCGGGATTGTCACAATCTGTGCGGAGTTGGGCGTTACAGTCATTGCCGAAGGCATTGAAAGCGCTGGTGAACGGGACTTTCTCAGCGACTGTGGAATTTATCTGATGCAGGGTTACTGGTTCGCCAAACCTGCATTCAAAGCCCTGGCCGAGGTCCCGGTCGCGGCCTGGAAAAGCTAATTGCGGATTTCCCCTATTTGAAGACTTTTGACCATTTGACCGTTGTCGGTCTGCGCGAGTGGGTGGCGCTTCCTGATCTGGGAGTGGCCGGCCTGCGCGCCAAGATCGATACCGGAGCCAGTACCTCCAGCCTGCATGCCACCGAGATCGAGCCCTTCGAGCGCGACGGTGAACAGTGGGTGCGTTTCAATGCCCATCTGGGCAGCGTGGTGCAATTGCGTCACCGGCGTTGCGAAGCGCCGCTGGTGGCGATGAAGACCATTAAAAGCTCCAACGGCCAGGCTCAGGTGCGCTATGTGATCAGCACCACCCTGGCCCTGGGCGATCGCGTGTGGCGGGTGGAATTCACCCTCGCCTGCCGCAAGGCCATGCGCTATCGCCTGCTGCTGGGTTCCAAGGCGCTGATCGACGGCCAGTTGGTGGTCAATCCGGGCATCAAATACGTACAAGACAAACCGGTGTTCCCGGTATCCACTACCTCTGCCACAGGTGTTGCATGAAGATCGCTGTGCTGTCGCGTAACCCGCGTCTGTATTCCACTCGTCGTCTGGTCGAAGCCGGCACCGAGCGTGGCCATGAAATGGTAGTGGTCGACACCCTGCGCGCCTACATGAACATCGCCAGCCACAAGCCTCAGATCCACTACCGCGGCAAGCCCCTGGAAGGCTTCGATGCGGTGATCCCGCGGATCGGTGCCTCGGTGACCTTCTATGGCTGCGCGGTGCTACGCCAGTTCGAAATGATGGGAGTCTTCCCGCTCAACGAGTCGGTGGCCATCGCCCGCTCCCGGGACAAACTGCGCTCGCTGCAGTTGCTGTCGCGGCGTGGCATCGGCCTGCCAGTGACCGGTTTTGCCCACTCGCCAGACGATATTCCCGACCTGATCGAAATGGTCAACGGCGCGCCCCTGGTGATCAAGGTACTGGAAGGCACCCAGGGCATCGGCGTGGTGCTGTGTGAAACCGCCACCGCAGCGGAATCGGTGATCGAGGCCTTCATGGGCCTGAAGCAGAACATCATGGTCCAGGAGTACATCAAGGAAGCCGGCGGCGCCGACATTCGCTGCTTCGTGGTGGGCGACAAGGTGATCGCGGCGATGAAGCGCCAGGCCAAACCGGGTGAGTTCCGCTCCAACCTGCATCGCGGCGGCAGCGCCAGCCTGATCAAGATCACCCCGGAAGAACGCATGACCGCACTGCGGGCGGCCAAGGTCATGGGCCTGAGCGTGGCGGGGGTGGATATCCTGCGCTCCAATCACGGGCCGCTGGTGATGGAAGTCAATTCTTCGCCAGGCCTGGAAGGCATCGAGACCACCACCGGCAAGAATGTGGCAGGGATCATCATCGAACACATCGAGAAAAATGGCGGGCCGAACATGACCCGGACCAAGGGTAAGGGCTAAGGGGTACGCTCGAACGGCGGCCCCTGTAGCCACTGCCGCAAACTGTGACCGGCTGCGCAGCAGTCGCGCTTGCGGGCCGCGCAAGGGCCTTCGGCCCTTATCGCAGCCTGCGGCAGCGGCTACAGGTGTTCAGTCCGCATCGCGTGGCAGCAACAAGCCCAAAGGCAAGCGCACTCGCGCTTCGAGGCCGCCATCGGGACGGTTGCGCAGTTCGACGTTGCCGCCGTGCATGGCGGCAATCCGCTTGACGATGGCCAGGCCCAGGCCGGTGCCCTTGCCACCCCGGGCACGGTCGCCACGGGTGAAGGGGTTGAAGATCGCTTCCAGCTCAGAAGGGTCGATCCCCGCGCCGCGGTCCATCACACTCAGCACCACATACGGCGCATTGGTGTCACCGGACACATAGGCCGCCACTTCGACATCCGTTCCCGCGTGATTCAAGGCGTTGCCAATCAGGTTGTTGAGCAGGCGCTTCATCGATACCCGGCGCAGCGGGAACGGCTGGATCGGCTCCAGGCGCAGGTGCACCCGTTCCTGGTTCTGGTTGTAGGGCGCGGCCACCTCACGCACCAGATCGCTCAAGTCCACTTCTTCCACCGACTCGTCGCGGCCGTCGCGGATGAAGGCCAGGAACTGATCGAGAATGGCGTCCATGTCCTCGATATCCCGCACCATGTCGTCGGTCAGGTCGGTGTGCGCGCCCATCAACTCCAGCGACAGGCGCAAGCGGGTCAGCGGCGTGCGCAGGTCGTGGGACACCCCCGCCAGCATCAGTTCCCGTTCACGCCCGGCCTGCTCCACATCCTCGGCCATCTGGTTGAAGGCACGGTACACCTCGGTCATCTCGCTCGGCGTATCGCTGATCGGCAGGCGCACGCTGCGTCCCTGGCCCAGTTGCCGGGCGGCGTAGACGAGGCGCTTGAGCGGTTGGTTGAGCTGGCTGACGAAGATCCACGCCGAGGCGGTGGATAACAGGCCGATGGCCAGGAACCAGCCCAGCACGCTCCAGATCTTCTGCCCCCGCAGCGGATGCGGATACAGCGGCACCTTGAGCCAGCCATCCCCCAGGCTCGGGGCACGTACCCAGAGCGCCGGCGGTGCATGCATGCGCAGGCGCACTTCGGTGTCGGCGCCCAACTCGGCCTGCATCTGCCGCTGGTAGATCTCGCTGTAGGGCCAGTGCTGCTCGCCGGCCGGCACGCCGCTGCCCACCACCTTGATCAGCCCGGCGGCTTCAGCGATCTGGTCGCGGTTGGATTCGTCGGCGGCCCAGTAGGCGCGCAGGGTCAGGGCCACGCCGTGGCTGTATTGCCGGTCCACCAGCACGTCCTCGTTCATCAACAGATAAACCAGGGTCAACGCCTTGGAAAACAGCACCACGATCAGCACCAGCCACAGGGTGCGGGAGAAGAAACTCTGGGGGAACCACAGCGGGGTTTTCATAACAGCCAATACACACTTTGCAGGAGCGGCTCGCGCTCGCGGAGTGGCAGAATGCGAACGCCCGGGTCGTTACCGGCCCGGGCGTTCGCTCCTACAAATCACCTATCACTTGGTCGCGGTGCCATCCGGCACGAAGACATAACCCACGCCCCAGACGGTCTGGATATAACGCGGCTTGGAAGGGTCGGGCTCGATCATCCGCCGCAGGCGGGAAATCTGCACGTCGATGGAACGCTCCAGGGCATCCCACTCGCGGCCACGGGCCAGGTTCATCAGTTTGTCGCGGGTCAGCGGCTGGCGGGCGTTCATCACCAGGGCCTTGAGCACCGCGAACTCACCGGTGGTGAGCATGTGCACTTCATCGCCACGCTTGAGCTCGCGGGTAGCCAGGGACAGTTCGTAGTCACCGAAGGTCACGCTTTCGTCTTCGCTGCCCGGCGCACCCGGCACCGGAGCCGACTGACGACGCAGCACGGCCTTGACCCGGGCCATCAGTTCGTCAGGGTTGAAGGGCTTG
The DNA here is from genome assembly GCF_003363755.1 of Pseudomonas protegens. Classification (GTDB taxonomy): domain Bacteria; phylum Pseudomonadota; class Gammaproteobacteria; order Pseudomonadales; family Pseudomonadaceae; genus Aquipseudomonas; species Aquipseudomonas danubii. Next base: position 3,850,115 of record NZ_CP031396.1, on the reverse strand, counting down.
GCCAGGTAATCGTCGGCGCCCAGCTCCAGGCCCTTGATGCGGCTCAGCTCGTCGCCCTTGGCGGTGAGCATGATGATCGGAATCTGGTTGTTGGCACTGCGCAGTCGGCGGCAGGCGGTCAAGCCGTCTTCGCCGGGCAGCATCAGGTCGAGGACCACCAGGTTGAACACTTCGCGACCCAACAGACGGTCCATTTGCTCGGTGTTCGGTACCGCGCGGGCACGGTAGCCCTTGCTGACGAAAAAACGCTCCAGCAGGCTGCTCAGCCCCGGATCGTCGTCAACAATAAGAATTTTTTCGCCTTCAGCAGTTTGTGCAGTGCTGCTCATTGGATGCTCCTCTAATCTCGGTGCGCATTATGGCGTAGCTGCCGTTATACGCACCGTGTGCATTGTTAGCAGATTTTTCCTCTATCGCCAGCAAACCCGCTGTCGGCCTGAGGCCGGCGATCACCCCGAAGACCGTAACGCTGGGTATAATGCGCCGCCTTTTGTGTTGGGCAATATCTGATCAGTACGCCTGCGGCCGGTTTTTTTTATTTGCCTGGGCCGGCAGTATTTTTTCGATTTCACGGGTCAACAGCCAGCCTTTTGATCCAGGTGGCGGCGCGTGCCAGGCCGCTCAACCAGACCCGCCGGGCCTCAACTTCCGTGCCCGCGGGCCTGCTTTCACACATTTGTCAGGTGGTTTTATGGACAGCATCAACAGCCGCATTGCCGAGGAACTCGGCGTACGCCCACAACAGGTCGAAGCGGCCGTCGCTCTATTGGATGAAGGCTCCACCGTGCCCTTCATCGCCCGTTACCGGAAAGAGGTCACCGGCAGCCTCGATGACACTCAACTGCGTCATCTGGAAGAGCGCCTGCGCTACCTGCGAGAACTCGACGAACGGCGGATCAGCATCCTCGCCAGCATCGAAGAGCAGGGCAAGCTGACCCCGGAGCTGGCTCGCGACATCAAACTGGCCGACACCAAGACCCGCCTCGAAGACCTGTACCTGCCTTATAAGCAGAAGCGCCGCACCAAGGGCCAGATCGCCCTGGAAGCCGGCCTCGGCGAACTGGCGGATGGCCTGTTCAACGACCCAAGCCTGACTCCGGAAGCCGAAGCCGCGCGCTTCGTCGACGCCGACAAAGGCGTGGCCGACGTCAAGGCCGCCCTGGAAGGCGCCAAGTACATCCTCATGGAGCGCTTCGCCGAAGACGCGGGCCTGCTGGACAAGCTGCGCAACTTCCTCAAGCAGGAAGCCACCCTCAGCGCCCGCGTGGTCGCTGGCAAGGAAGAGGAAGGCGCCAAGTTCCGCGACTACTTCGAACACGACGAACCGCTGAAAAGCATGCCGTCGCACCGCGCCCTGGCGATTTTCCGTGGCCGCAACGAAGGCATTCTCAGCTCCGCGCTGAAAGTCGGTGACGAGCTGCCGGGCACCATGCACCCCTGCGAAGGCATGATCGGCCAGCACGTGGGCATCCAGAACCAGAACCGTGCCGCCGACAAATGGCTGGGTGAAGTGGTGCGCTGGACCTGGAAGGTCAAGCTCTACACCCACCTGGAAACCGACCTGCTGGGCGAATTGCGCGACAACGCGGAAACCGAGGCGATCAACGTCTTCGCCCACAACCTGCACGACCTGCTGCTGGCCGCTCCGGCCGGCCCGCGCGCCACCCTGGGCCTGGACCCGGGCCTGCGCACCGGCTGCAAGGTGGCGGTGGTGGATGCCACCGGCAAGCTGCTGGATCACGCCACGGTCTACCCCCACGTGCCGCACAACAAGTGGGACCAGACCCTGGGCATCCTGGCCGCGCTGTGCGCCAAGCACTCGGTGGACCTGATCGCCATCGGCAACGGCACCGCCAGCCGCGAGACCGACAAGCTGGCCGCCGAACTGATCAAAAAATACCCGGCCATGAAGATGACCAAGGTCATGGTTTCCGAAGCCGGTGCATCGGTGTACTCGGCCTCGGAGCTGGCGGCCAAGGAATTCCCGGACCTGGACGTGTCGATCCGTGGCGCCGTATCCATCGCCCGCCGCCTGCAGGACCCCCTGGCGGAACTGGTGAAGATCGATCCGAAATCCATCGGTGTCGGCCAGTACCAGCACGACGTCTCGCAACTGAAACTGGCCCGCGGCCTGGACGCCGTGGTCGAGGACTGCGTGAACGCCGTCGGCGTCGACGTCAACACCGCTTCCGTGGCCCTGCTGGCGCGGATCTCCGGCCTGAATGCGACCCTGGCGCAGAACATCGTCAGCCACCGCGACGAACACGGCGCGTTCAAGACCCGCGCCGCGCTGAAAAAGGTCGCCCGCCTGGGTGAGAAAACCTTCGAACAGGCCGCCGGCTTCCTGCGCGTCATGAATGGCGACAACCCGCTGGACGCCTCGGCGGTCCACCCGGAAGCCTACCCGCTGGTGCAGCGCATCGCCGCCGACACCGGCCGCGACATTCGCTCGTTGATTGGCGACAGCGGCTTCCTCAAGCGCCTGGATCCGAAAAAGTTCACCGACGAAACCTTCGGCCTGCCCACCGTCACCGACATCCTCCAGGAACTGGACAAGCCCGGCCGCGACCCGCGCCCGGAGTTCAAGACCGCCGAGTTCCAGGACGGTGTGGAAGACCTCAAGGACCTGCAACTGGGGATGATCCTCGAAGGCGTGGTGACCAACGTCACCAACTTCGGGGCTTTCGTCGACATCGGCGTGCACCAGGACGGCCTGGTGCACATCTCGGCGCTGTCGGAGAAGTTCATCAAGGACCCGCGTGAAGCGGTGAAGGCCGGTGACGTGGTCAAGGTCAAGGTCATGGAAGTCGACATTCCGCGCAAACGCGTGGGCCTGTCGATGCGCATGAGCGACACCCCGGGCGAGAAGATCGATGGCGCCCGTGGTTCCCGTCCAGGCTCGGCGCCGCGCTCCTCTCAGGGCAACGCACCACGCAAGGAAACCACCGCGGCCGCTCCGAGCAACAACGCCATGGCCTCGCTGTTCGCCAACGCCAAGCAGTTGAAGAAACGCTGATGCAGATCCCTGCCGGCCTGACCGAAAGCGCCTTCAGCCAATTGCTCGGCTGCCGTCTGCAACGCCTGGAAACCGGCGAGGCGGACGTCGCCCTGGAGCTGACCCCACAACTGCGCAATCGTGGGCAAAAGCTGCACGGCGGGGCGATCTTCAGCCTGGTGGACATTGCCATGGGGCTGGCCTGTTCCAGCACCCACGGCTTTGACCAGCAGAGCGCCACCATCGAGTGCAAGATCAACTACATCCGCGCCGTAGCCGAGGGTGAAGTGCTGTGCCGGGCCAAGGTGATCCACCCCGGCCGCCGCACCCTGGTGGTGGAAGCGGACGTGATCCAGGGCGACAAACTGGTCGCAAAAGCACAAGGCACCTTCGCCGTCCTATAGCTCCCTGTCATGAATTTGGGTTAATTTCGGCGCTGCGAAAGCGGCGTCGGAGTTTTTTGCCTGCGCTAAAGCCAGATTCAGGGATGAAGGATTGGCGTTTTCAAGCGAGTCGGCTTGACTCAAAAACCAGGCGAAAACGCCAGTTTTAACTTCACCCTTGTAGACCGTCCTGCCCACCCCCATATTGGGGCGACTGACGCGTGAAGGAATCCAACTTGAGCGAACTTCTCAACCGCCGCCTGGCTCTGCTCGGCGAGCGCGCTAACCTCTCCCTGCTCGAGCAGTGCCTGCACGGTATCGAACGTGAATGCCTGCGTGTTACCGGCGAAGGCCGCCTGGCACAGACCCCGCACCCGGAAGAACTGGGTTCCGCGCTGACCAACGAACAGATCACCACCGACTATTCCGAGTCGCTGCTGGAGTTCATCACCCCGGCCCTCACGGACCCGGCGGACACCCTGGCCAGCCTCGACAAGATTCATCGTTTCGCCTACAGCAAGCTCGGCAACGAGTACCTGTGGAGTCCATCGATGCCGTGCCCGTTGCCGGCCGAGGAAGACATCCCGATCGCCTATTACGGCACCTCCAACATCGGTCAGCTCAAGTACGTGTACCGCAAGGGCCTGGCCCTGCGCTACGGCAAGACCATGCAGTGCATTGCCGGAATCCACTACAACTTTTCCCTGCCGGAACAGCTGTGGCCGCTGCTCAAGCAAGCCGAAGGCTTCGTCGGCAGCGACCGGGACTACCAGTCTTCGGCCTATATCGCGCTGATCCGCAATTTCCGTCGCTACAGCTGGCTGTTGATGTACCTGTTCGGTGCTTCGCCGGCCCTGGACGCGGGCTTCCTGCGCGGCCGCTCGCACCAGCTGGAGCAACTGGACGCCGAGACCCTGTACCTGCCCTACGCCACCAGCCTGCGCATGAGCGACCTGGGCTACCAGAGCCAGGCCCAGGCCGGCCTGACCCCTTGCTACAACGATCTGAACAGCTACACCGACAGCCTGCGCAAGGCCGTGGCCACGCCCTACGCGCCTTACGTGGCGGTCGGCACCCACAAGGATGGCGAGTGGGTGCAACTGAACACCAACATCCTGCAGATCGAAAACGAGTACTACTCCAACATCCGTCCCAAACGCGTGACCTACACCGGTGAGCGGCCGATCCAGGCGCTGATGGCCCGGGGCATCCAGTACGTCGAAGTGCGTTGCCTGGACATCAACCCGTTCCTGCCCCTGGGCATCGACCTGCAGGAAGCGCGCTTCCTCGACGCCTTCCTGCTGTACTGCGCGCTCAACGACAGCCCGCTGTTCGAGAACAACGAGTGCGGCAACGCCACCTCCAACTTCCTCGCCGTGGTCAAGGAAGGCCGGCGTCCGGGCCTGCAACTGCAACGCCAGGGCCAGCCGGTGGAGATGAAGGAATGGGCCGCCGAACTCCTGGAGCAGATCGCGCCACTGGCTGCCCTGCTCGACCAGAGCCACGGCAGCAACGTGCACAGCAAGGCCCTGGACGCCCAGCTGGCCAAGGTCAAGGATTCGTCCCTGACCCCATCGGCCCAGGTGCTGGCGGCCATGAGCGAGCACAAGGAAAGCTTCAGCCAGTTCTCCCTGCGCCAGAGCCAGGTGCATGCCGAGCACTTCCGCAGCCAGGCCCTGAGCAAGGAAGAACAAGCCGCTTTCGAAGACGCGGCGCGCAAATCCCTGGAGCAGCAGACCGAGCTTGAGCAGAACGAAGTGGGTGATTTCGACGTGTTCGTCGGCGCCTACCAGGCCAGCATCCTGGCCATCAGCAACTAGGGCCATGGCGAGGGCGCCTGCTCCCGCTAGGTCGGCCGGCCTTCCGCGGCGCAGCCCCTCCCAAACCGGGCGACCGGGTATTCCTGCATAAGCGCGTGGCCCGAGCTGGGGGCCGCGTTGCAGCCCGGCGAGAGCCGGCACCCTCGCCATAACACTTGTCTGGCTACGGCCACGAATTTCACCTCATAAGCTAATGCAAATAAGTTATTTATTTCTGCATTCTTAGATCATTTAGTCTCCTCCCAAGCCGATCACCGGCCGCCTATGAGGAGCCCCCCCATGAAACTGCATTTCCCCCTTCGCCTCCTGGCGGCCGCGTCCCTGGCCGCTGCGAGTTTCTTTGCCCAGGCGGCTGACGTCACCGTCGCCTACCAGACCACCGTCGATCCGGCCAAGGTCGCGCAAGCCGACGGCAGCTACGAAAAAGCCACCCAGGCCAAGATCAACTGGCGCAAATTCGACAACGGCGCCGACGTCATCGCCGCCATCGCTTCCGGCGATGTGCAGATCGGCTACCTGGGCTCCAGCCCGCTGACCGCCGCCATCACCCGCAAGGTGCCGGTGCAAACCTTCCTCATCGCCACCCAGATCGGCGCCGCTGAAGCCTTGGTGGCCCGCGACGGTTCCGCGATCAACAGCCCTCAGGACCTGATCGGTAAAAAAGTCGCCGTGCCCTTCGTTTCCACCGGCCACTACAGCCTGCTGGCGGCGCTGAAGCACTGGAACATCGACCCCTCGAAAGTGCAGATCCTCAACCTCGCGCCACCGGCGATCATCGCCGCCTGGAAGCGCGGCGATATCGACGCCACCTACGTCTGGGACCCGGCCCTGGGCGTGGCCAAGGAAAACGGCAAAGTGCTGATCACCTCCGGCGAGCTGGCCAAGTTCGGCGCGCCGACCTTCGACGCCTGGATCGTGCGCAAGGATTTCGCCGAGAAGCACCCGGAAATCGTCACGGCCTTTGCCAAGGTGACCCTGGAGGCCTACGCCCAGTACCGCAAGGACCCACAAGCCTGGCTGGCCAACCAGGGCAACGTCGACAAACTGGTCAAGCTCTCCGGGGCCAAGGCCAGCGATATCCCGCTGCTGCTGCAAGGCAACGTCTACCCACTGGCCGCCGACCAGGTGCTCAGCCTCGGCGCCCCGACCACCAAGGCCATCACCGACACCGCAGTGTTCCTCAAGGAGCAAGGCAAGGTCGAAGCGGTGCTGCCGGACTACGCCCCCTACGTCAGCGCCAAGTTCATCCCTGAATAACCCGCGACCGGACAGGAGATAGCCGTCATGGCCTTGCTACAACTGGAGCGCATCAGCGCACAGTACCCCGGCGCCGCCGAACCGGTGCTGGCGGATATTTCCCTGACCCTGGGGCCACAGCAACTGCTGGTCGCCCTGGGTCCCTCCGGCAGCGGCAAGACCTCGCTGCTGAACCTGATTGCCGGGTTCGTCGACCCCAGCGCCGGGCGCATCAGCCTCGACGGCGTGCCGGTCAAGGGCCCCAGCGCCGAACGTGGCGTGGTGTTCCAGGACGACGCCCTGCTGCCCTGGCAGGACGTGCTGGGCAACGTCGCCTTCGGCCTGGAACTGGCCGGCGTCGCCCGGGCCGCGCGTGAAGCCCGGGCCCGGGAGATGCTTGCCCTGGTGGACCTGGCCGGCTTCGACAAGCGCCGCATCTGGCAACTCTCCGGTGGACAGAAACAGCGCGTGGGCCTGGCCCGCGCCCTGGCTGCCGACCCGCGCGTGCTGCTCATGGATGAACCCTTCGGCGCCCTGGATGCCTTCACCCGCGAGCAGATGCAGGAGCTGTTGCTGCAAGTCTGGCGGCGCACCGCCAAACCGGTATTCCTGATCACCCACGACATCGAGGAAGCAGTGTTCCTGGCCACCGACCTGATCCTCCTGGCGCCCAACCCGGGGCAGATCGTCGAGCGCCTGAACCTGGACTTCGGCCAGCGCTACGCCGCCGGCGAATCGGCGCGGGCGATCAAGTCCGACCCGTTGTTCATCGAAACCCGCGAACACGTGCTGTCCCGGGTGTTCTCCCAACGCAGCGCCACCCAGCAGCAGGAGCGCCCATGAGCAGCTACGAGATTCCCGCCACCACCACCCGCGATGCCAAGCCGAAAGCGCCCCTGCCAGTGCGTCGTAGCCTGAGCACCCGCTGGATCAGCGTGCTGACCCTGATCACCCTGCTGGCCCTGTGGTGGGCAGTCACCGCCAGTGGCCTGATCGAACCGCTGTTCCTGCCACCGCCTGCCGCCGTGCTGCAAAAAGGCTGGTTGCTGGCCACCAGCGGCTACATGGATTCCACCCTCTGGCAGCACCTGGCGGCGAGCCTGGAGCGCATCGGCCTGGCCCTGGGCTTTGCCGTGCTGACGGCGATTCCGGTGGGCATCGCCATTGGCGCCAACCGCATTGCCCGCGGCGTGCTCGACCCGTTGATCGAGTTCTACCGGCCGATTCCGCCCCTGGCCTACCTGCCGCTGATCGTCATCTGGTGCGGCATTGGCGAGCTGTCCAAGGTGCTGCTGATCTACCTGGCGATCTTCGCCCCGATCGCCATTGCCACCGCCACCGGCGTGCGCACCGTCGACCCGGCCAAGCTGCGCGCCGCGCAGTCTTTGGGCGCCACCCGGGCCCAGCTGATTCGCCACGTGATCCTGCCCAGCGCCCTGCCGGACATTCTCACCGGCGTGCGCATCGGCCTGGGCGTGGGCTGGTCGACCCTGGTGGCGGCGGAGCTGATTGCCGCCACCAGCGGCCTGGGCTTCATGGTGCAATCCGCGGCGCAGTTCCTGGTCACCGATGTGGTGCTACTGGGGATACTGGTGATTGCCCTGATCGCCTTCGCCATGGAGATGGGCCTGCGCGCCCTGCAACGCAAGCTGGTGCCCTGGCACGGCCAATCCCACTGACCTGCCTGCCCCGCACGCGGTTCATCTGTAGCCGCTGCCGAGCCCTGGCGAGGCTGCGACCGAGCGCGTAGCGCTCGCAGCAATCGATGAGGAAGACCTCGTTGCATGGGTTGGCATCTACTGCGCCGCCGTTCGCAGCCTCGCCAAGGCTCGACAGCGGCTACAGGGTCACGACACCACCAGCGCAACCGTTTTTTTAGTTTGATGCCGATAAACCGAATCCGACCACGCCGAGCGTTCGGCGCCGTACAAGAGAACCACCATGAGCCTGACCATCACCCCTTTAAGCTCCGCCCTCGGCGCCCAGATCAGTGGCGTCGATATCAGCCAGCCGCTCAGCGTCGAACAGCGCGACGCCATTGAGCAGGCGCTGCTCAAGCATCAGGTACTGTTCTTCCGCGACCAGCCAATCACCCCACAGCAACAGGCGCGCTTCGCCGCCCACTTCGGTGACCTGCACATTCACCCGATCTACCCCAATGTGCCGGAACAGCCGGAAATACTGATCCTCGACACCGCTGAAACCGACGTGCGCGACAACGCCATCTGGCACACCGACGTGACCTTCCTGCCAACCCCGGCCCTGGGCGCGGTGCTCAGCGCCAAGCTGCTGCCGCCGTTCGGCGGCGACACGTTGTGGGCCAGCGGCATCGCCGCCTACGAGGCGCTGTCCGAGCCCATGAAGAACCTGCTGCAGGGCCTGACCGCCACCCACGAGTTCATCAAGTCCTTCCCTCTGGAACGCTTCGGCAACACCCCCGAAGACCTGGCGCGCTGGGAGGAAGCCCGGCGCAAGAACCCGCCGCTGTCGCACCCGGTGATCCGTACCCATCCGGTGAGCGGGCGCCAGTCGCTGTTCGTCAACGACGGCTTCACCACCAAGATCAACGAACTGTCCGAGAGCGAAAGCGCGGCCATCCTCAAGCTGCTGTTTGCCCACGCCACCCGCCCGGAGTTCACCATCCGCTGGCGCTGGCAGGAAAACGACGTGGCGTTCTGGGACAACCGTGTGACCCAGCACTACGCCGTGGACGACTACCGTCCACAGCGCCGGGTGATGCAGCGCGCGACCATTCTTGGGGATGTGCCGTTCTTTCGCTGAAAGGCGGGGAGATGCAGCAGGCCCCGGCCCCGCTGGATGAGCGAAGCCGGGGACCGCGGGCTATTTGACGCTGGAGGGAGCTTTCTTCTTGCGATTGCCGATATGAATCGCCTGGCCATTCACCGACAAGGCGGCTTCATGCAGGGCTTCGGACAGGGTCGGGTGGGAGAACACCATCATTCCCAGGTCTTCGGCGCTGGTGCCGAACTCCATGCCGATCGCGCCTTCCTGGACCAGTTCCGCAGCGCCCGGGCCGATCACATGCACCCCAAGTACCCGGTCGGTGCTGGCATCGGCAATGACCTTGACCAACCCGGCGGTGTCGTTGGCTGCCATGGCGCGGCTGCTGGCGGAGAACGGGAAGGTGCCGATGTTCAGCTCGATGCCCTGGGCCTTGAGGGCCTGCTCGGTTTGGCCAACCCAGGCGATTTCCGGGTGGGTGTAGATCACTGACGGGATCAGCTCGTAATTGAGCGGATGGTGATGCCCGGCAAGGCTCTCGGCCACCATCACCCCCTCCTCCGACGCCTTGTGCGCCAGCATCGGGCCACGCACCACGTCGCCAATGGCGAACACTCCAGGCACGCTGGTCAGGCACTGGCCATCGACATGAATAAAGCCACGCTCGTCCAACTGCACCCCGCTGTCGGCGGCCAGCAGATCGGTGGTCAGGGGCCGGCGCCCCACGGCGACGATCAGGCGGTCGAAGGTCTGCTGCTTGTCCTCGCCGCCCTCGCTGAGGCTGACCTTGACGCTGTCGCCTTGCACTTCGGACGCCGTCACCCGGGCCCCCAGGCGGATATCCAGGCCTTGCTTGCCAAAGATCTTCTGCGCCTCCTTGGCGATCTGCACGTCCACTGCCGGCAGGAAGCTGTCGAGGGCTTCGAGCACCGTCACTTCGGCGCCCAGGCGGGCCCAGACCGAGCCCAGTTCCAGGCCGATGACGCCAGCGCCGATCACCCCGAGGCGTTTGGGCACGCGGGTGAATTCCAGGGCTCCGGTGGAGTCTACGATCACCTTGTCCGTCAGCGGCGCTGCGGCGATATCGATGGGCCGTGAGCCGGGGGCGAGGATGATGCTGGGGGCGCTGATGCGCTGGGTGCTGCCGTCGGCCGCGGTGACTTCCACTTCCTTGTTGGCCAGCAACTTGCCGTGACCTTCCAGCAGGGCCACGCCATTGGCCTTGAACAGCGAGGCGATGCCGCCGTTGAAATTGCGCACCACGTTGTCCTTGCGCGCCAGCATGGCCGGCACATCCATCTGCGGATTGCGGATGCCAATGCCGTGCACTTCAAAACCGTTGCGCGCCTCGTAATAGTGATGAGAGCTGTCCAGCAATGCCTTGGAAGGAATACAGCCCACATTGAGGCAGGTGCCACCCAGGGCGGTCTTGCCGTCCTTGCCCTTGTAGCGCTCGATACAGACCGTCTTCAGTCCCAGCTGTGCCGCCCGGATCGCCGCGACATAGCCACCAGGACCCGCGCCGATCACGATCACATCGTATTGTTCACTCATAGATTGCCGTCCTTTGCACAGACAAACTCGACCACAGCCCCCATGGTCGCCCTGTCCTTGAGAATTTTCAGGTGGCCAAGCCCGCGGGTTTGCAGGACTTGCCGGTGACGCAAGCCTTCAGCGAAGGATTGCAGGTCATCTGCCGGGACTTCCTGATCCTGCTGGTCATGCACCAGCAGCACCGGGATATCCACCTGGTGGCCATAACGACTGACCGCCAGGCTGCGCATGTCCTTCTGATAGCGTTGCTCAACCAGAAGTTGCATGCGTTGTCTGACGTCATCGTTGATCCACAGAAATGCCGCAAAACGCCGAACGACGTTTTCGATGTCGGCCGGCGCAGCCACCAGCACCGCCCGCTCGAAGCCCTTGCCGACCGGGGTGCTCAAGGCATACCCGGCGGCAGCCCCGCCCAGGGAGTGCCCGATCACCGTGTCGAACGGCCCCAGCTGTTGCTGCACCTGATCCAGCATGCTGACGAAGGTCGGCAGCGACGCTTGCCGACCGCCGCTGCCGCCATGGCCGATGCAGTCGAAGGACAGCACTTCACAGCCCTCCTCCAGCAACAGTGGAATCAGGTACTGCCACTGGGTACTGGCGCCACTCCAGCCATGCACCAGCACCACCCGGCGCCGGACCTGCTGCGGGGTCCAGCAAAAACAACGCAGCCGCCCTTCCTCGGTTTTCAGGTCCTGCACCGTGGCGCTGGGCAGCGTCAGCGGAAAATGCTGGCGCAGCCGTTGTGGCGTGGTGAACAGCTTCAAAGCGCGCGTCGCAGCACGCCGAGGAAGCAGCCGCGACTCCATCCAGAAGCTGCAACGCAGCAGCCCCAGAACCCCGTTGTAAATGCCCTTGAAGAGCATTTTCTTGAAGCTGCTACGCCGGCCCTTGGCGGGTGCCGACGCTTGCTCTTGGGTCGCCATCTTGCTTCCTCATCGACTACAGGGTTCAGCGCTGGATTACAGCTTCACCATGTTGAAATCCAACTTGCTCACGCCGCATTCCGGACAGGTCCAGTCTTCGGCAATGTCATCCCAGGCAGTGCCCGGAGGCACCCCCGAATCGGGATCGCCCAGCCGTTGATCGTAGATCCAGCCGCAGATCAGGCACATCCACAGGCCGGACTCGGTCACGGCGCTTTCAGCATAGGTCGTCATGGGTGGTTAACCATCGTCAAAAGGTTGTGCGTTGTGCTCATGCGCTGGCCTGAGCCACTTCGGCCACCTTGATGTTCTGTACAAGGAACTGGGCCACCTGCTCCAGCACCGCGGCATCGGAGAGAATGCGCACATGGCCGAGCCCGGACACTGGCTCCAGCTTCGCCCAAGGCATCAGCGTGGTGATCTGCTGCGCTTCGCAGAACGGCACGATCGGGTCGTTGAGGTCGTGCAGCACCAGGGTCGGCAACTGCAGGCCGTTGCCCAGGGCCGGGATGTCCCAGTGCTGGACCGGCACGCCGTTGCGCTTCCACAGCTCACGGTGCATGGCCTGGACCACCGCCGGCTTGAGCTTGAGGTAACCGTTGGCCCAGCGCTGGATCACCACCGGCAGGTTGGCCGGCGAGCCCAGCAGGCACAGGGCCTTGATCCGATGGGTCTCGGCCAGTTCCGCCAGGGCCCCGGTGGCGGCGATACCGCCCAGGGAGTGGGCGACGATTCCCACCACGTCACCCAGGGCGACGATGGCTGCTTTCACCGCGTCCTTGAACTCGGTCATGGTGCTCAGGGAGCCCGGCGAGATGCCGTGGGCCGGTGCATCGAAGGTCGCGACCTTGAAGCCTTGGCGCTGCAGGACGCGAGTGAAGGAGTACAGGCTGCGACTGTCTGCGCCCCAGCCATGGACCAGGAGGATGGTCTGGTCGCCCGTGCCCCATTGATAGCCGTGGGGAACGCCGGCGATGCCCTTGATATGGAAACGCTGGGCGCCCAGGGGGCTCATTTCCTTGTCAGGTTGCTTGATGTACTCCCGGGTGTAGCCGAACAGATCCGTGGCCTTGGCACCGGCGCTGTCCACCGAGAGCGACCCCAGAATGCCCATGTAGCTGCGCAGCAGCTGCTGCTTCAGGGTTAGAGGACTGTTGGCCGCCTTGGCGCCCGGCGTGCTCTGCCCCTCGGCGGCCTGGGCCGGCCGGTCAAAGGACTCATAGAAGCCATTGACCGGGTCGTACAGGTGACAGTTGCGCGCCACGTGCCAGACATCCTGCACGGTCATGGGTTTTTCCCTGACCATCCCTGGGAAGGCGCTCTTCAACGCTGCCTGGGCTTCGGGCAGGTTGTAGTGGGGAATGATCGGCGCCACGTGGTGCGCGGTGTGCACCGAAATGTAGTGGGTCAGGAACAGCAGCCACTTGGGGTACATGTAGTCAGTGGTCAGCAGCAGTCGGCTGCTGTTGAAGCTCCAGTGCTCCTTGGTCAGGAACGGAGTCTCATCGCTGATGTGGTGCATCATGGTGGTCAGGCTGAACCAGGCATGGGTCGCCAGCCACGGGGCAACGAAGTACAGGAACAGCCCGGTGAAGCCGGTGAAGTACACCAGGGTCGGCAGGTAGATCAGCGCAGCCACCACCATGAACAGGATCGAACGACGCACTTCGTTGCGCGCTTCGAGCTTGTGGAACATGGACGGACGGAAGCCCGAGTGGCGCTGGTAGTTGACCGTGCCCAGCCAGAACAGCCAGGTGCGGGTACTGCTGTAGACCAGCTTGTCCCACCAGGGCATGGCGTCGTATTGCACGCGCAGTACCGGGCGCCAGTCGACGTCCATTTCCAGGTTGTTGGTGTTGGCGTGGTGCATGTTGTGCATGTGGCGCCAGCCGTGGAACGGGTAGAGCAACGGCAGCAAGGCGATATGCCCGAGAATGTGGTTGAAGCTGCGATTGCGCGAGAACGAGTTGTGCCCGCAATCGTGTGCCACACAGAACAGGCCCCAGCCGCCCAGGCCGGCCACCAGCCATAGCGGCAGGTAGAACATCCAGTGCACGTGGGCGACCGCCACTATCGCACCGATGTAGAGCATGTAGCTGACGACGAAGCTGAGCATTCCGCGCCAGACCCGTGGCTGATACAGGTGCTTGGGGATTGCGTCCGTCAGACGCAGGCCTTCGATCTCCTGTGAGCGTCGGAGCAGGTCATTGAATTTATCGTTTTTTTGCGAAGGCATCTGTGCAATGGCCATGGCCAAACTCCTGCGAAGTCAAACTTCGGATGTGGTCAGTTCATTGGCCAGGTATTTGGACAAGTCATCGATGCTGGAGTATTCGAACAGCAAGGCCGGGGACAGGCGCTGTTCCATGAACTTCTCCAGGTCGCCCGCCACTTTCACCGCCACCAGCGAGTCAAGGCCGTAGGACTCGAAGCTGCGGGCGGTATCGACCTGGGACGGGTCGATCTTCAGCAGCGTGCCCATCTTCTGCACCAGCCAATGCTTGATGCTCTCTTCGTTGAGTTCGACCGCCGCCTGTTTTTTCTCCGAGAAGCTCAGAGTGCTCAGCAAATTGGAAATGAAGTTGGACATAGGATCTTCCTTGATGAGTAGGGTGGTTTACAGATCAGACGATCCCGTTGTTCAGGATGCGGCCTGACGCTTACGGACTTTGTCGATCATTGCCTGGGACGGTGAACGCAGGTCTGAGACCAGTCTCAGCTTGCCCATTAACGCCAGTGTCCAGCCCGACAAGTCGGGCTCCCACCAATGCACGCCATGCCGGTACCAGGCAGGGAATGCGTGGTGATTGTTTTGCAGCCCCTCGCCAAAGGTGAGGAACGCGACAATCCAGTTGTTGGTGCTCTGGTCGTGGGTCACGAACGGCCGGGCGCCATAGCGGTGGCAGATGGAGCCCACGCACCAGGCCGCCTGGTTGGCCACGAAGATCCGTGCCAGGCCGCCGAAGATCAGGCCGCTCCAGGCACCGGACCAGCTCTGGGTGACCAGGCCGCCGATGATCCCCGGCAACACCACGCCCAGGGCGACCCAGAACAGGTAGGTCTGGTTGTAGAAGAACAGCCGACGGTCACGCAGGATGTCGGGGGCAAAGAAGTTCCAGCTCGACATGTCCGGCGCCAGCATCCACGGCATGTGCGCATGCCACAGGCCCTTGGCGCGCTCCAGGCGGCTCTGGCCCATGAGGTTGGGCGAATGCGGATCACCGTGCTGGTCGCTGTAGGTGTGATGCCGGCGATGGGTGGTGACCCAGAACAGGATCGGCCCCTGGGCCGCCATGGAGCCGGCGATCAGCATCAGGCTGCTCATCAGACGCGAGGTCTTGAACGCGCGATGGGCCAGGTAGCGGTGATAGCCCATGGAGACGCCGAACATCTGGATCGCGTAGAACACCCCGAAGAGGATGAAGTCCAGGGCGTGCACCTGACCGGTGACCCACAAACGGATCGCCTCGAAGGCACCGAACAGGGGCACCAGCATCACCGCCAGCGCAATGCGTGCCTTGGTTCTGGCGGCTGCCGGACTCAGCTGCGCGACCCCGCTGATCTCTGGAGTCGCAGTGGTTGTGAGGATCTCGTCCATGAATAGCTTCCTGTGAGGTAAGGACCGGCAATCAGCTTTCTGTAGGTTCTGCAGCAACCGGCGCACCAGGACGCTTCACGTCCCAAGCCAGGCCGCACAAGGCCAGCAACTCGATGAACCAGCCACCGATATCCAGCTGCCAGGGCTTGAGCCCGGCGTGGGCCAGCGCCGGAAAGGCGTGGTGGTTGTTGTGCCAGCCGCCACCGACCGTTGGAATCGCCAGCCAGAACACGTTGCGGCTGGTGTCCCGGGTCGGGTGGTCACGGCCACCGACCCGATGGGCGAAGGAGTTGATGCACCAGGTGGCGTGGTCCACCAGGAAGATCCGCACAAAGCCACCCCACAGCAGGCCACTCAGGGCGCCTTCCCAGCTTCGGGCAATCAACCCGCACACCAGGGTCGGAAGCAGCAGGCCGAGGATGATCCACAGGTAGTAGCGCTGGTTGATCTGCATGATCAGCCGGTCGCGAATCAGGTCGGGAACGAACTGGCTCCAATTCTGCTTTCTCAGGCTGAACAGCCAGCCCAGGTGGGCGTGCCACCAGCCTTGGATATTGCCGACAAAGCCTTCCTTGAGCGGACGCGGCGAGTGCGGGTCGCCTTCCTTGTCGGTGAAGGCGTGATGCTGGCGGTGGGTGGCCGCCCAGAACAGGATCGGGCCCTGGGCTGCCATCGAACCGGCGATACCGAAAAACACAGTGATCACCGGGCCGGCCTTGAACGCATGGTGGGAAAAGAAGCGGTGCATCCCCACTTCCACCCCCAGGGCGGTCAGCAGGTACATGCTGGCCAGTGCACCAAACTCCAGCCAGCCAATGCCCTGCTGCCAGGCCAGGACCAGTGCGACCAGGGTGCCCACCGCCGGCACACCGACGGTCAGCCAGGCCAGTTGACGCTCGCGATGACCGGTACGGTCGATATGAGGATTCATGGCCGTCATGACAGAGCATCCGTAGGGGTTTTAAGAGGTTGTGCCGAGGCCGCTGCGGCCGAACGTCCGGCGCCGTAGCGCGCCAGGCTGTCGTTGAGCAGGGCCTGCCGGGTGGCCTGGCGCTGGACCTTGCCGCTGGTGGTCAGCGGGATGCCGCCCATGGGCGCCAGATGAATACGCGCCGGGGACACGCCAAACTGGCTGACCAGGGTGCTGGTGATCAGCTGGCGCAGTTGTTCCTGCTGGGCTTCGTCGAGTTTTTCGCTGCGCTTGATCTCGACCACGATCGCCAACTGCTCCTGCTGGCCGTTATCCACGCCCACCGCCACGCAACCATTGCTGCGGATGCGCGGGTCCGCACTCTCGACCGCCAGTTCCAGGTCCTGGGGATACAGGTTGCGACCGGCAATGATGATCAGATCCTTGAGGCGGCCGGTGACGAACAGCTCATCCCGATACAAGGCCCCCAGATCGCCGGTGCGCATGAAATGTCCGTCGACGCCCGGCAACTGGGCGCGGAACACTTGCTCGCTCAGCGCCTCCTTGCCCCAGTAACCGGCACCCACGTTGTCGCCCTGGACCCAGATCTCGCCGATCTGGCCGTCGGCGACCGGCAGCAGGCTGACGGGATCGACAATCGCCAGGCGCAAGCCCGGGGCCACCCGCCCGCTGCTGACCAATGGCAAGGCGAACCCATCTTCGGCGTCGACAATGGCCAAGGTTCCAATGGCGAGCTGGTCCCGATCCACCTGGGTGTTGAATGCCGGTTGGTCATGGGGTTTGCCCGAGACCAGCACCGTCGCCTCGGCCAGTCCATAGCAGGGGCCCAGGGCCACAGGGTTGAAGCCGGCGGCGGCGAAGCGCTCGGAGAAGCGCGCCAGGGTGCTTTGCCGGACCGGTTCGGCCCCACAGTAGATGGCCTTGAGCTTGCTCAGGTCGAGGGCTGCCAGCTCGTCATCGGTGATGTTTTCAACACACAGATCAAAGGCGAAGTTCGGCGCGATGGTGACGTCGGCGCCATACCTGGACACCGCATCCAGCCAGCGCAATGGCCGCTGGACAAAATGCCCGGGGCTGATGAGCACGGTCGGAAAGGCGTCGTAGATCGGCTGCAATATGCCGCCCATCAGGCCCATGTCGTGATAGGGCGGCAGCCAGCTGCAACCGACGCGGTCCTTGTCCTTGCCCATCCACTGGCTGGCGCTGCGGCAATTGCTGTAGAGGTTGGCGTGGGTCAGCATCACGCCCTTGGGCGCGGAGGTAGAACCTGAGGTGTATTGCAGCAGGGCCAATTGACCAGGGGTCACAGCCTGCGCCTGCCAAGGTGCATTCTCCGTGGCCAGCTCTTGCGGATCGACCCATTGCGGCGCGGGTACATCATCCTGCAACAAGGCGTTGACCCGTTCCTGGGAGCGCATGAAACGCGAGCTGGTCAGCACGATTTGCGGATGGGCGTCGGCGCAGATCAACGCCAGGCGCTCCAGGCCTCGGGTCCCCACCGGCGGGAAAGCGGGAATCGCCACCGCACCGGCCAGGAACAGACCGAACAGGGAAACGATGTAGTCGATACCGGTCTCGAACAGCATCAGCACCCGTTTTCCCCGGGGCTCGAAAATCTGCAGCGCCGCGGCCAATCGTTGACTACGCTGCCACAGTTCGGCGTAGCTGATGGCCGCCGCCTCTTGCTCGCCATCGAGCAAGTGGATAAAGGCGGTTGCATCAGGTTGAAGCCAGGCGCGATAAGCCAGTACTTCCGTAACCGAACTTAAACATTCGATTCCCAGGGTGCCGGCCAGCGACAAATCATCAACTGCTAAATGCGCTGAGAAGGTCTGATTAACATCATTTAGATAATCACGAGGCACGGCGTAGTTCATTCAAAATCCTTTTTAAATGGAGAGCCATATATTGACCTAATGGTCGTTTATTATTTTCAGCACTAAGGAACCGAACAAACACCCCTAACAAG
The DNA here is from genome assembly GCF_003363755.1 of Pseudomonas protegens. GTDB lineage: Bacteria > Pseudomonadota > Gammaproteobacteria > Pseudomonadales > Pseudomonadaceae > Aquipseudomonas > Aquipseudomonas danubii. The sequence goes on along the minus strand of NZ_CP031396.1, from coordinate 3,831,964 downwards.
GGGAGCTCTTACTAGGCAGTAGACAAGATGTCATTTTATTGACAGGGCGAAGCATTCACTTAATGAATGCCTATTTTCTTATATGTCCCACTGGGAATAGCGTGGGCAGAGAAAGTTAGATTTGGACGCGTTGAGAAGTCTGCCACCAGCTTGTATATTTTGCTAATGCACAAATGGACACTTACAGGGAGAAAATGGACATGGATGTGCTCACGTTGATCGCGCTGGAAGGAGCCATGGGGTCAAGTGTGGCGATCACCTTGGATGTGCTGCGTACTGCCAACCAGATCGCCGAAGTCATGGGACGCCCCACCATTACCTGGAAAATCATCGGCAGCAGTGAATCCGTACGAATGCGCAATGGCATGCGCCTGGATGCACTGCCACTGGACAGCGCCCAGACCATTGAGGGCAGCATGCTGGTCATCCCGGGGCTGGGGCTGGAAAACACCCAGGAGCTGGATTTCTTTGGCTGTCGCCGGGAAAAGAGGCAGCCGGGCCTCAGTCAGTCCACCGAGCTCATTGCCCGGCTCGGGCACAACGACATCCGCAAGCTGAGCAAGCTGGTGCAAGAACACCACCTGCGCGGACGACAGACTGCGGCGTCCTGCTCGGCGGTTTTCGTCCTGGGGGAGGCAGGGATTCTCGAGGGCCGCACCGTCACCACCCACTGGCAACTGTACGAGACCTTCAAGCAGCGTTATCCCGAGGCGATACTCGACACAAAGCGCATGCTTATTCATGACGGAAATATGATTACTGCTGGCGCAGGCATGTCGCAAATGGATCTGATGCTTTATGTACTGCGCAATAAGATGGGTAATCAAATTGCCGAGCTGACCATGCGCTATCTGCTGATAGATGGTCGGCCTGCGCAATATCACTACATGGCCCTATCCAACTTAAAAACAGAAAATCGCGAAGTGCTGATGCTGGAAAAGTTTATCGAGGACTGCCTGCCCAACGTTCCTCCATTGAGCACCATTGCCGAGCACTTGCGCATCACCGAGAAGACCTTATCGCGCAGAATCCGTAGCGCCACGGGTAAGCCGCCCATGGCCTTCATTCAGAAAGTTCGCCTGCAACATGTTCAAAGCTTATTGGAAACTACCAACATGAGCATTGAAGAAGTTGCCTTCAAAGTAGGCTATTCCGACGCGACGGCACTACGTCGATTGATGTGGAAAAACATGGGCTGCACGCCGAGCCAGTTGCGCAAGGCCAGGTCCGGCCCGCCGATCATCTGATCAGCGCGCGCTGGAGCCATCACTTGTCATCCTCGGCCGTGCCTGGCGCAGCCGGGGGAACCTTGCACAGCGGCACCAGCAGCAGCGCCACCACGAACATCATCGCCATCAGGCGGAATACATCGCCAAACGCCAGGGTCAAGGCTTCACGCCCCACCAATCTGCCGAGAATGCCCTGGGCCATGAGGAATGCGTGGCTGGAGTCAGGCGTATCGGCGGCGATCTTCAGGGCCAACTGCCCCATCAGTTCCTGGGCCGCAACAGCCTTGGCACCCAAAGACTCCGACAGACGCAGCCCCTGGGTTCGGGCGTCGTCCTGCAGCCAGGTGTTGACCGTTGCAATGCCAATGGCGCCCCCCAGGTTGCGCATCAGGTTGAACAGGCCGGAGGCCTGACGCAATTCCACGCCCTGGAATGAACTCAAGGCCATGTTCACACTGGGAACGATGCAGAGCATCAGGAACAGGCCGCGGGCAACTTGAGGAACCAGCAGCTCATCGAATCCCCAGTTGGACGTGACCCGGGAGGTCAGCCACAAGCTCAGCGCCAGGCCCAGAAAGCCCACCGAAATGATCAAGCGTCGATCAACCTTCTCCGAAGCCCGGGCGGCAATGATCGTACTCACCAGTTGCCCGATTCCCACGACGAAAACGGTGGTGCCGATTTCCAGGCTGTCGAAACCCCGCACTCGTCCGAGAAACACCGGGACCAGATAAGTCGAGGAATACAGGCCAAAGCCAATCACCAGGTTCAGCAGGCAGGCGATGGAAAAGGTCCGATCGCGAAAGGGCACCAACGACACAATCGGGTTATTCGAATACAGCGAACGCTCGATAAACAAACCAAAGGAGACAATGGAAACCCAGGCGGCAATGACAATCCCGCTATCGCTGAACCAGTCCTTGCGCGGCCCCTCTTCCAGCACGTACTCGAAGCAGCCCAGTGCCAGGGCCATGGCCACGAAGTGCAGCCAGTCGATCCGCCGCAACATCGACAGATCGGGGCGATCCACATCGATCAGCAGCGCCGCACCAATGCAGATCAACAGCCCCGGCAGCACGTTGATAAAGAAGATCCAGCGCCAGTCCAGGTAGAAGGTCACCAGCCCGCCCACCGTGGGGCCCAGCGTCGGCGCCAGCACCGCTGTCATGCCGAGGATGGCCGGGACCATCGCCCGCTGCTTGCCCTCAAATAGCACGAAACCCACGGCAAACACCGTAGGCACCATGGCCCCGCCGGCGAAGCCTTGCAGGGCCCGCAATACAATCATCGACTCAATGTTCCAGGCCATCCCGCAGCCAATGCTGAACAAGGTAAAAAATGCCGCACTGACGGAGAACAGCCAGCGGGTGGAAATCGCCTGGGCGAGGAATGCCGAGAAGGGAATCATGATCAGTTCGGCGATCAGATAGGCGGTCTGCACCCAGCTCACTTCATCAGGGCCGGCACTGAGTCCAGCCTGCACATCGTTCAGGGATGCCGCCACGATCTGGATATCGATCAACGCCATGAACATGCCAAAGGCCATGATGGTGAAGACCAGAAACTTGCGTCGGGTGGACTGTTGACCAGGCTGGACGCCCGCGTCAGGGAGGTCGGATACGCTTGTCGTCACGGTAGGTACTTCCCTGTAGTATTGCGACCGCCATATGAATATTATGATCGTAATTCAAAACAGCATGGAGCTTCAACATGGAGCAGAGCACCCAGACTCAGAACGCCATCCTGCAAGCCACGCAAGAGACGGAAAAGCCGCGCAAGCGCTCCAAACGGCCTCTGATCGCTGGTGCCATTGCCATGACCTTGGTGGCGGTCGGAGTGGCCTGGGTGCTGATGGCGCCTTCAACTGAAGCCACCGACGACGCCTACATCGCCGCCGATGCCACCTCCGTCGCACCACGGGTTCATGGCCTGGTGACCGAAGTCCTGGTCAAGGACCACCAGACTGTGACGGCCGGACAGCCCCTGGTGCGCATCAACAGCGAAGAGTTCGATAGCCGAGTCGCCCTGGCCGAAGGCGATCTCGCCGACAATCAAGCCCAGGTCGCCCTGGCTGAAGCAGCCCTGACGATCCAGGATGCCGAACAGCGCCTGGCCAACGCTCGGGTGCTGGCGGCGCGCACCTCAATCCGCACCAACCAGGCCGAGTCCAAGCGCGCAGGGGCGGAACGTAACCGTTTCGACACCCTGGTCACTACCGGTGCTGTGGCGCGCAACGAAGTCGAGAAATACAGCACTCAGGCGATCTCGGCAGAACAAGGTCTCGCCTATGCCCAAGCCATGCTGCAAGTGGCGGAAAACGACCTTGCTGTCACTTCAGCCCAACGCGAACGCTTGCAGGCGCAGCTGCAAATGGCCAAGGCCAAGGTGGTGACGGCGAAAGCCCGACTGGAGCTGGCGCAACAGGACCTGCGACACACCACTATCTATGCGCCGATGGATGGCACCGTGGGCAATCGGCAGATTCAAGTGGGGGACTATGTGCAACCGGGCTCACGCCTGCTGACCCTGGTGCCGCTGCATGACCTTTATGTATTGGCCAACTTCAAGGAAACCCAGACTCAGCACATGTACCCAGGCCAATCCACCCGTATCAAGATCGATGCCTTGCCGGGCGTGAGTATCGCCGGCACCGTGGAAAGCCTGGCACCGGGTTCAGGTTCGACCTTCGCCCTGCTGCCCTTTGAACCGGGAACCGGCAACTTCACCAAGATCGTGCAGCGGGTGCCGGTGCGCATCCGCTTCAACGCCGACCAACCGGGCCTCGAGCGTCTGCGGCCGGGTCTGTCGGTGACCGCCAAAGTCGATCTGGGAGACTCTCAGGAACGCGCAGTGGCCAGCACCCAGACCTCGCTGAAAGTCAGCACCAACACACCCGCCCCGGCGCACTGACAGGTCCGGCAGCAGCTTCACCCTGCGCCCCACTCCAGACGCCCAGACAGCCCCCGACAGATAACTCTGTTGGGGGCTGTTTGCTCAATGCAGATCCTGAAGGACCTACTCTGCCGTCGATGGCCTTTCCCACAGGTTGATCCGCCCCTCTTTGGCGAAATGATCGATTTCCGCCAGCTCCTCCACGGTAAAACTCAAGTTCTGCAACGCCCCGACATTCTCGATGATCTGCTCCGGCCGGCTCGCGCCAATCAGCGCCGACGTCACCCGCGGGTCGCGCAGGGTCCACGCCAGGGCCAACTGCGCCAGGCTCTGGCCGCGATTCCTGGCGATCTCGTTGAGGGCCCGCACATGGGCGATATTGGCCTCGGACAAATGAGCGGCCTGCAACGAACCACCGCCCGGACGATTGACTCGCGCATCCTCGGGAATGCCATTGAGGTACTTGTCGGTTAGCAGCCCCTGGGCCAGCGGCGTAAAGGCGATGACCCCGACCCCAAGCTCGTCGGTGGTATCCAGCAAGTCCTTCTCCACCCAGCGGTTGAGCATGTTGTAGGCCGGCTGATGGATCAGCAACGGCACCTTCCACTCCTTGAGCAGCGCGGCGATTTCCCGGGTTTTCACCCCGGAGTAGGAAGAAATGCCGATGTACAGCGCCTTGCCCTGCTGCACCGCGCTGGCCAGGGCGCTGGCGGTTTCCTCCAGCGGGGTATCCGGGTCGAAACGATGGGAATAAAAGATATCCACATAGTCCAGGCCCAGGCGCTGCAGGCTCTGGTCCAGGCTGGCCAGCACATACTTGCGCGAGCCTCCGCCCTGGCCGTAAGGCCCTGGCCACATGTCCCAACCGGCCTTGCTGGAGATGATCAACTCATCGCGATAGGCCTTGAAGTCTTCCCGCAGTAGCCGGCCGAAATTGATCTCGGCACTGCCATAGGGCGGGCCATAGTTATTGGCCAGGTCGAAGTGATTGATGCCCAGGTCGAAAGCCGTGCGCAGCAAGGCGCGCTGGGTATCGATGGGCGTGCTGTCGCCAAAGTTGTGCCAAAGCCCCAGGGACAGCGCCGGCAGCACCAGGCCACTGCGTCCGACACGGCGATAGGGAATGGAGTCGTAGCGATTTTCGGCAGCTAGATAAGTCATCGAATCCTCTTTGGGTTGGGGTCAATCTGGAAGGGTTAACCTCGGCACACACATCGCCGGCCTAACTCACCGGCACACCACCGTGGGTACGGCCCTTCATACTCTGCTCTGAACAATCCGCGCCACTGCAGTTCCGGATTCTCCTGCGCCGCAAAATCCTGCAACCCTGCCGGACGATGCGATACCCACTGCCGGAAGGACTCAAATTTTCCCGGGCACGACGCTGCGGTCAGCCATGAAAACGAACGTGCCAAATATGATTTTCATGGATTACATACTAAATTCGTACTACCCGAGACACCCTTTCAGGCCGGCGTAAAAGTCCTGGGCGCAGGCCAGGGAGGACCGCACAGTGAACACCACCTCAGCGGTTTGCACCGCCAGATCGCGCCCGCTCTCGAAGACCCGGACTGGACAATCACGGGATAACCCTGGGATGGCCGCGCCACATTCAACGGCCCTCTGATTGGGAAGATTGCCGCGAAACTGTCCAGTAAATGCGGTAAATTCGGGTTATCGTACTGACCACTCATCCTATCCCGGACACAGGCATCGCCCTGCCATTTGCCCCAAAGCCCGGTCACTGACTGATAGAACTTCCGTGCCCGACGATGAGGTTCGACATGTTGCTCACGACCGAAATTCGCGCTTCGACGGCATTGTCGGAATTCACCCGACCCACCCCTTCCGCCGCCTGAAAGAAGGACCTTTATGCCTCTCTACGTACTACGTAGCACGGTACGTTATAGTTCTTAGCATTAGTGGCAATACGCCCCGTTCGCTCGATCACGGCCGCCAAGGCCCAGCGCACAACCAAGGGTTCGAAGAAGGTGGAGCGGGCCATGCGCTCGGCAATGGAGTCTGTGGCGCTTGCCAGGCTGTCGGCGACAAACAGCGCATCGAAGCGACGGGGCTCCGGCGATCTGCGCCAATTCTTTATAGACCGCAAAATCCAGTCTTGCCTGGGCCGGCACATCTGCATGACGCCAGGCAGCAAGGTGCTGATCGACAGCCATAAGACAGGTCACGAGCTTGTTATGGCGGGGGGAACTGAGCACGGATGACTCCATGCTCATGCTGAAAAAGGGACAACCCCAAAGCCCGCCTTAGGAGCCGGTCGATGCGCTCCGAGCTCGTCCAGGCTGCGCGGCTCACCGTGATGCGCCAAATAGCTCGGGCTGGCGCAGGTCACCTGCTGCAAATTCGCCACCCTTCGGGGCAATCAGCGAGGGCGGCCGCAGCTTCCTGGCAAGCCCGGCGGCGGCCTGGGTCAACGGACAGATTCTGCAGGCCAATGGCGGGCGGGTTTGACGCCTATGCTCGAAACACAAGCCCGTAAATCCATTCACCGGCAAGCGGTACGCCGCCTGGCCGCTCCTGCAAGGAGATGCCCATCATGCACACCACCATCATCATCACCTTCGGCCTGATCCTGCTGGCGCTGGTGCTGTTTATCGGCGAACGACTGGGCTTTGCCCGACAGACATTGAGCTATGGATTTACTGGGCTGTGGCTGGCGTTGACGGTGATCAACGGCGCGGTGGGGATGGTCACCGCCCATCAGCCCCTGAGATCGGAACTGATGGTCGGCAGCCTGGTGTTTGCCGTGCCAGTGCTGGCCCTGGTGCTCTACCTGCTGTTCACCAGGGCCTGAGCGCCTGGCTCAGCGCACCAGATGCAGGAACTGCATGTGGCGTTCGTACTGGTCGAGGATGTCGTTGATGATCTGTTCCTTGCTGTAGCCCATCAGATCGTAATCCTGACTGCCCTCGGCCAGGTGCACCTCGGCCCGGTAGTAGCGGCGGTTGCGCAGCTCTTTGGGGCCCATACCGCCACGGGCGAAGGACGGGGTGAAGTAGCCGCGCATCTGCACCTGGTAGATGAACGGGTGCTGGTCGCCATGACCGATTTCCAGGCTCACGCTGTCGTTGGCCGGGTCGGGCTGGGTCACCACGTTCAGGCCCTTCTCGGCGAACACCGCGGTCACCTCTTCGATGGCCGGGCGCACCGTCTGGTCAAGGAAGCGATACACCTCATCCCGGGACGGGAAGTGCACCGCCTGGCTCAGGCGCTGGCGCCAGCCGCCTTTGCCGCGCCGCGAAGGCGCCACCGGGGCCAGGGAATGCAGCTGGGCGATGCGCCGCTGCGACTCCAGGTAGAACGCCTTGTGCAGCCCCCACATCATCAACAGCAGAATCAGCGAGAACGGCAGCGAGGTCAGCACCACCGCCGACTTCAGCGAGTCGATGCTGCCAGCGAACAGCAACGCGCTGGTGACCAGCGCGGTCATCGCGCCCCAGAACACCCGCAGCCATTTCGGCCCGTCTTCATCGGCGTTGCCGCCCCGGGCCGACAGGGTCGAGAGCACCACGGTGCCGGAGTCCGCCGAGGTGACGAAGAACACGAAGCTGATGAACACCGTGACCGCGATCACGGTCTTGCTCCAGGGGTAGGTTTCCAGCAGCAGGTAGAGGGTCATCGACGGATTCTCGATGGCCGACAGGCCCAGGGCGCTCATGCCGTGGTTGAGCACCTGGTCGATGGCGCTGTTACCGAAAATCGACATCCACGCCAGGGTGAAGCCCAGGGGAATCAGCAGCACGCCGAAGACGAATTCGCGAATGGTCCGGCCCCGGGAAATCCGTGCGATGAACAGCCCCACGAAGGGCGACCAGGCAATCCACCAGGCCCAGTAGAACACCGTCCAGCCGCCCAGCCAGTCGCTGGGTTTGTTATAGGCGTAGACGTCGAAACTCTTGACCGGCAAGGCACCCAGGTAATCCCCCAGGTTCTGGATCAGGGTGTTGAGCAGGTGCTGGGTCGGACCGGCGAACAGCACGAACAGCAGCAGCGCCACCGCCAGCAGCATGTTGATGTCGGACATCACCCGCACGCCCTTGTCGACTCCGGACACCGCAACAATGATCGCCGCGCCCATCATCAGGGTGATCAGGCCAACCTGAATCCACTGGGTGTGAGCGATGCCGAACAGGTAGTCGAGGCCGGAGTTCAGGTGCAGCACACCAAAGCCCATGTCGGCACCCAGGCCGAACACCGTGGCGATGATGCCGAAACCGTCCACCGCGTAGCCGATGGGGCCGTTGATGCGCTTGCCAATCAGCGGATACAGCGCCGAACGCAGGGCCAGCGGCAGGTTATGCCGGTAGGCGAAGTAGGCCAGGGCCATGCCGACGAAGGCGAACACCCCCCAGCCGTGCAGGCCCCAGTGCAGAAACAGTAACTGCATGCCCTGGCGCGCCGCCTCGGCGGTGCCGGCCTCGCCCTGGGGCGGTTGCAGCATGTGGGTCAGGGGTTCGGAAACGCAGAAGAAGAACAGGGTGATGCTGATCCCGGCGGCGAACAGCATGCCGGCCCAGGACAGGTAACTGAACTCGGGTTCGTCGTGGTCGGCACCGAGCTTGATCTTGCCGTAGCCGGACAAGGCGGTGACCACCACGAAGACCAGGTACAGGGTCATCGCCAGCATGTAGTACCAGCCGACCGTGTTGGCCGCCCAGTTTTGCGCCGCCAGGAGCCAGGCGCCGGCCTGTTCGGGCATGGAAATCACCACCACGCCGAAGATCAGGATAAAGCTCGCGGCGAAGTAGAACACCGGAGGGTTCATGCGAATCAGAGTATTCGCGGAGCTGGATGGCGCACTCATGACGGGTGCACCTCGAAGGGATGAAACATGGCTGAAATGTACGGACTCAGCAAAGGCAAGCCTCCTGTTGTGAGCGGGCAGCGAACCACCGATTTAACTTGAACGAGCGTTCAAGTTAAACATGGATAGGCGGTCGAGGACTAATCTCAGGGCTCAGCGGTACTGTTCAGTACGCTAGCTCAGGGAAGGGTATGACGGATGGCGAACGGAATCGTTCAGCAGAAAAAACGCCGCAGGCTGTGTGTGGCGGTTGATCGTCAAGCAAGGTCCTGTGGACCTTTTCGCAGCCTCGCAGGCTCGGCAGCGGCTACAAGAGGCCAGTGCGGCGGGAGGCATGGGCGCCTCTGTAGCCGCTGCCGCAGGCTGCGAACGAGCCGCAGGCTCGCCGGCGATCTCACCACCGCCGAGGCCCCTGCGGTGCCTGCGGCAGCGGCTACAGAAGGCCAGTCCTACTTTTGCGAGCCGTCGTCGTGCTGCAGGTTGGCCTGGGTCAGGTTGCAACCGGCCGGCACGCTGCGGGTCAGCCAGACGTTGCCGCCAATGGTCGAACCCTTGCCGATGGTGATGCGCCCGAGAATGGTCGCGCCGGCATAGATCACCACGTCGTCCTCGACGATCGGGTGGCGCGGGTGGCCCTTCTGCAACTGACCGTCTTCGTCCGCCGGGAAGCGCTTGGCCCCCAGGGTCACCGCCTGGTAGATGCGCACCCGCTCGCCGATGATCGCGGTCTCGCCGATCACCACACCCGTGCCGTGATCGATGAAGAAGCTGCGGCCGATCTGCGCTCCGGGGTGAATGTCGATGCCGGTGGCCGAGTGGGCGATTTCCGAACTGATCCGCGCCAGCAGCGGCAGACCGGCGCGATACAGATGGTGCGCCAGGCGGTGGTGGATCACCGCCAGGATGCCGGGGTAGCACAGCAGCACTTCATCCACGCTGCGGGCCGCCGGATCACCGTGGTAGGCCGCGAGCACGTCGGTGTCCAGCAACACCCGCAGGCCGGGCAGGGCCAGGGCGAAGTCCTGGATCAGGCGAATCGCCCGGGCGTTGACTTCGGCATCCGCCTCGCCGTTCTGCCGGGCCACATAACGCAGCTCCAAGCGCGCCTGGGCCAGCAAGGCATTGAGCGCCGCGTCCAGGGTGTGGCCAACGTAAAAGTCTTCACTCTCTTCGCGCAAATCCACAGGCCCCAGGCGCATGGGGAACAGCGCACCGCACAGGGCTTCAAGGATCTCTGCCATGGCCGCTCGCGACGGCAGTTCGCGCCCGCCCTGCTCACCACTGACCCGACCGTTGCGGCTACGCCACTGATCACGGGCATCACGCAGTTGGCCAACGATGGTCTGCAATTGCCAATGGCTGGAACGCTCGCTCACGATAAGACTCCTTACTCGGGCGGCCGGACAATCGGGCCGCGCAAACGGCGATCACTTTACGCCCCACCAGGGCGAGGTTTAAGAACTAATTGTTCGGTTCACAGCACTTTTTCGCATAAGCGATTGACGGTTGCCCGGGCAAATATCGCTGCCTATAGTCCTTGCACCTTCCCTGTTCCGTGCGGACTCATGATCAAACAACAGCTTGCCCGCTTTAATCGTCTGGACCTGCTCGGGTCTACCACCGCCCTGGAAAAACTCGAACGCCTGTCGACCTGGATCGGGCGCGATATCTACGTCAAACGCGACGACACCACGCCTCTGGCCATGGGCGGCAACAAGCTGCGCAAGCTCGAATACTTGGCCGCCGACGCCCTGGCCCAGGGCGCCGACACCCTGATCACCGCCGGGGCCATCCAGTCCAACCACGTGCGCCAGACCGCGGCCCTGGCCGCCAAGCTGGGGCTGGGTTGCGTGGCCCTGCTGGAAAACCCCATCGGCACCGAAGACCCCAGCTACCTGGGCAACGGCAACCGCCTGCTGCTGGACCTGTTCGACGCCAAGGTCGAGTTGGTGGAGAACCTCGACCAGGCCGATGAACAGTTGCACGCCCTCGCCGCGCGCCTGCGCAGCAACGGCAAGAACCCCTACCTGGTGCCCATCGGCGGCTCCAATGCCCTGGGTGCCCTGGGTTACGTGCGGGCCGGCCTGGAGCTGGCGCAACAGATCGAAGACAGCGGCCTGGAATTCGCCGCGGTGGTGCTGGCCTCCGGCAGCGCCGGCACCCACAGCGGCCTGGCCCTGGCCTTGAGCGAAGTGCTGCCACAGTTGCCAGTGATCGGCGTGACCGTCTCGCGCAGCGACGAGGATCAGCGGCCCAAGGTCCAGGGCCTGGCCGAACGCACTGCCGAACTGCTGGGGGTGAACCTGCCGGCGGCGTTCAACGTGCAACTGTGGGACGAATACTTCGCCCCTCGCTACGGCGAACCCAATGCCGGCACCCTGGCCGCGGTCAAGTTGCTGGCCAGCCAGGAAGGCCTGTTACTCGACCCGGTGTACACCGGCAAAGCCATGGCCGGCCTGCTGGACGGCGTCGGTCGCCAGCGTTTCAACGATGGCCCGATCATCTTCCTGCACACCGGTGGCGCCCCGGCCCTGTTCGCCTACCCCGGCGCCTTCGCGTAGGAAGTGAAGTCTTGTCTAGGAGCCGGCTTGCCGGCGAAGAGGCCCGCAAGCCTTGCGCCGACCTCGACGACGCCTTCGCTGGCAAGCCAGCTCCTACGAGGAAGGGGATTGCTCGTGGACAACCAAACCAAAAAGAATAACAAGATGAATTTATATTATTTTTAAACCTATAAAAGTCACCTTATAGTCGCGCCGCAGGCCGATTTGCCCAAAGACGCATACGCTGCATTAAGGCAGGATAAGGCGTCACTCTCGGCTCACCGATTGGCCTGCATCTCCCACCCGCATCGTGCATAAGAAAACTCACAGGGGCTTGTCATGAATTTTTCCGTACTGCGTCGCAATCTGCTGATCGGCACACTGGGCCTGGCACTCGGTGCCGGACTGATGGGGCAAGCGGTTGCCGGTGAGCAACTGCAGAAAATCAAGGATGCGGGCGTGATCAACGTCGGCCTGGAAGGCACGTATCCACCGTTCAGCTTCGTCGACGAAAACGGCAAGCTGGCCGGCTTCGAAGTGGAATTCTCCGAAGCCCTGGCGAACAAGCTCGGGGTCAAGGTCAAGCTGCAGCCAACCAAGTGGGACGGCATCCTCGCGGCCCTGGAATCCAAGCGCCTGGACGCGGTGATCAACCAGGTGACCATCTCTGAAGAGCGCAAGAAAAAATACGATTTCTCCACCCCCTACACCGTCTCCGGGATCCAGGCCCTGACCCAGAAAAAGGATGAAGGCAAGTTCAAGACCGCTGCCGACCTGGGTGGCCACAAGGTCGGCGTGGGCCTGGGCACCAACTACGAGCAATGGCTCAAGGACAACGTCCCCAACGCCATCATCAAGACCTACGACGATGACCCGACCAAGTACCAGGACCTGCGCGTAGGCCGTATCGACGCCATCCTGGTGGACCGCCTGGCGGCCTTCGAGCTGATCAAGAAAACCAAGGACACCCTGGTGGTTTCCGGCGAACCCTTCTCCCGCCAGGAAGCCGGTGTGGCCCTGCGCAAGGGCGAACCCGAACTGCTGGCCGCGGTGAACAAGGCGATCGAGGAACTGCGGGCCGACGGCACGCTGAAAAAGCTCTCGGAAAAATACTTCAACGCTGACGTCACCCAATAATGGAAGCAGGTCTGCAACTGGCGCTGGATTCAGCGCCATTTCTCCTCAAGGGCGCGTATTACACGGTCATCCTCAGCCTCGGCGGCATGTTCTTCGGGCTGCTGCTGGGCTTTGGCCTGGCCTTGATGCGACTGTCGCGCTTCAAGCTGGTGAGCTGGATTGCCCGGGTCTACGTGTCGTTCTTTCGCGGCACGCCGCTGTTGGTGCAGCTGTTCGTGATCTATTACGGCCTGCCGCAACTGGGGCTGGAACTGGACCCGTTGCCCGCCGCGCTGATCGGCTTCTCCCTGAACATGGCGGCCTACGCCTGTGAAATCCTCCGGGCCGCCATCGGCTCCATCGAACGCGGTCAATGGGAAGCCGCCGCCAGCATCGGCATGACCCGGGCCCAGACCCTGCGCCGGGCGATCCTGCCGCAAGCCATGCGCACCGCCTTGCCGCCGCTGGGCAACAGTTTCATCTCTCTGGTCAAGGACACCGCCCTGGCCGCCACCATCCAGGTGCCGGAACTGTTCCGCCAGGCGCAACTGATCACCGCCCGCACCTTCGAAATTTTCACCATGTATCTTGCCGCCGCGCTGATCTACTGGGTTCTGGCCAGCGTGCTCGCGCACCTGCAGAACCGTCTGGAACAGCGGGTCAATCGGCACGACCAGGAGTCTTGAAACCATGATCGTGGTGGAAAAACTGACCAAGCAGTTCAAGGGCCAGACGGTGCTCGATGGCATCGACCTGCAGGTCAAGGAAGGCGAAGTGATTGCCATCATCGGCCCCAGTGGCTCGGGCAAGACCACCTTCCTGCGCTGCCTGAACTTTCTTGAAGAACCGACCAGCGGACGCATCCGCATCGGCGACATCGCCATCGACAGCAACATCCCCCTGAACCAGCAACAAAGCCGGATCCGCCAGTTGCGCCAGCAAGTGGGTTTCGTGTTCCAGAACTTCAACCTGTTCCCCCACCGCACCGCCCTGGAGAACGTCATCGAAGGCCCGCTGGTGGTGAAGAAGACCCCACGGGAACAGGCTGTTGCCCTGGGTCGTGCGCTGCTGGCCAAGGTCGGCCTGGCGGGCAAGGAAGACAGCTACCCCAGGCGCCTGTCCGGTGGCCAGCAGCAACGGGTGGCGATCGCCCGGGCCCTGGCCATGGAACCGCGGGTGATCCTGTTCGACGAACCGACTTCGGCCCTGGACCCGGAACTGGTGGGCGAAGTCCTGGCCACCATCCGCAGCCTGGCCGAAGAGAAACGCACCATGATCATCGTCACCCACGAAATGGGCTTCGCCCGGGACGTGGCCAACCGGGTGATCTTCTTCGACAAGGGGGTGATCGTCGAACAGGGCGAAGCCAAGGCGCTGTTCGCCAACCCCCAGCACGAGCGCACCCGCCAGTTCCTCAGCAAGTTTCTCCACCCCGGCACATGAAGCTTGAAACTCCCCTAGCCGGCTGCCCGCTCCCCTTCCAGGCCATGGAGGCCTGATGCTGGCGCCGCAGAAAATCCATAACCTGCTCCGGCTCTCGCCCCAGGCGCGGTGTGACTACCTGATTCGCAAGGTGGCGGATTTCCAGGTCATCTGGGGGCTGTTCGCTGACGGCTGGGCCACCGCCGGCTCCGCTCAGGCCAGCGCCATCGCCATCGCCTTCTGGCCAGAGGCGGAGTTCGCCGCCTGGTGCGCCCACGGCCCATGGCACGGCTTTGAACCCAAGCCCATTGAGCTGGGCCATTTCCTCTCCCACTGGCTGCCTGGCATGCAGCGCGACGCCAGGCTCTGCCTGGTGTTTGCGGATGCGGACGGACAAGGCCTGTTGCTGCCCCCCGAGTCACTGCTGCAATCGCTCACCCACGAGCTGGATCAGTACCAGTAACGCCTGCGGCGGCGCCTGAACGCTCAGCGCCGATCGCCTCACTTCGCGTGCTTGCATCCCCCTGCCCGTGTTCTTTTGCACCGACGAAAAATGCTCGCCGGCGTCTGCCGCACACCGCGCCAGCCCGCAGCCACTGGGCCGCAACCGGCCATCCTGCCGTATACGTAAAGCCCTTCTATTCATATTCCTAAAAGTTAGTTTATTTAATTTTTATACGCGCTTAGGGTATATGCACCGGACCACCGGACATTCTTGATTCTGATTTCGCCGCATGACGCGGCCTATCCAAAAGATGTGAGGTAGGTATGGTCCGGAACACAATCACCCCAGTGCAGATCGCCAGGGCATTGCGTGCAGCCAAGGAGTGGCGCTGATGTCCAGTCTGGTTGAAGCACAGGTCCAGAGCGATCTGGATATTGCCCCCCTTTTGTTGCCCGCACGGGTTCTGCGCAACGACGCCGAAGCCCTGCAAGCCGCCCATGAACTGGCCGACGCGGCCCGCCAGCAGGCCGCCCAACGCGACCGCCAGCGCAAGCTGCCCTGGGCGCAGATCGAACAATTCACCCGCAGCGGCCTGGGCAGTATTTCCATCCCCCGCGCCTACGGCGGGCCACAGGTGTCCTTCGTCACCCTGGCCGAAGTCTTCGCGATTATTTCCGCGGCCGATCCGGCCCTGGGGCAGATCCCGCAGAACCAGTTCGGCATCCTCGGCCTGATTCTCGGCTGCGGCAGCGAGCGGCAGAAGAAACAACTGCTGCAGAGCGTCCTGGAAGGCTGGCGCATCGGCAATGCCGGCCCGGAGCGCGGCACCAAGAACACCCTGGAACTCAAGGCGCGGATCACCAAAGACGCCGACGGCCATGTGATCAATGGCCAGAAGTTCTACTCCACCGGCGCCCTGTTCGCCCACTGGGTAGCGGTCAAGGCACTCAACGAGGAAGGCCGCCAGGTGCTGGCCTTCGTCCGCCGTGGCACCCCAGGCTTGCGCATCGTCGACGACTGGTCGGGCTTCGGCCAACGCACCACTGCCAGCGGCACCATCCTGCTCAACGATGTGCGGGTCGAGTCCGAGCTGGTGCTGGACAACTGGCGGATCAACGAGTCGCCGAATATCCAGGGCGCGGTGTCGCAACTGATCCAGGCCGCCATCGATGCCGGCATCGCCCGGGAAGCCGTGGCCGACGCTATCCGCTTCGTGCGTGAACGGGCCCGCCCGTGGATCGACGCCAACGTCGAGCGCGCCAGCGACGACCTGTATGTGATCGCCGAGATCGGCAAGCTGCAGATCGAACTCCACGCCGCCGAGGCCCTGCTGCGCAAGGCCGGGCAAGTGCTGGATCAGGTCAGCGCGGCACCGATCACCGCCGAGTCCGCCGCCCGCGCCTCCATCGCCGTGGCCGAAGCCAAGGTACTGACCACCGAGATCTCGCTGCTGGCCAGCGAAAAGCTTTTCGAGCTGGCCGGCAGCCGCGCCACCCTCGCCGAATTCAACCTCGACCGCCACTGGCGCAATGCCCGGGTGCACACCCTGCACGACCCGGTGCGCTGGAAGTACCACGCCGTCGGCGCCTACCACCTGAACGGCACGCTGCCGGCCCGGCATTCCTGGATTTAACCGCCCAGAACGCTTTTGACCAGATCTCTGGAGAAACACATGTCTCTTGCTCAACACGTCGCGGTCATCACCAGCGACGAACAAGCCCTGATTGTCGCCAGCGACCTGGCGGAAGACTTCAAGCGCGACAGCGCCCTGCGCGACCGTGAACGGCGCCTGCCCCATCCCGAGCTGGAAGCCTTCAGCCGCTCCGGCCTGTGGGGCATCAGCGTGCCCAAGGAATACGGCGGCGCCGGAGTGTCCAACGTCACCCTGGCCAAGGTCATCGCCCTGATCGCCGAGGCCGACGCCTCCCTGGGGCAGATCCCGCAGAACCATTTCTACGCCCTGGAAGTGCTGCGGGTGAACGGCAGCGAGCCGCAGAAGCAGCGGTTGTACGCCGAAGTCCTGGCCGGCCGCCGCTTCGGCAATGCCCTGGCTGAGCTGGGCACCAAGACCGCCCACGACCGCACCACCCGCCTGAGCCGCGACAGCAGCGGCCAGGGCTACCGCATCGACGGGCGCAAGTTCTACGCCACCGGCGCCATCTACGCCCAGCGCATCCCCACCTCGGTGGTGGATGAGCACGGCGTGCAGCAACTGGCCTTCGTCCCCGCCGACGCCCAGGGCCTGAGCGTAATCGACGACTGGAGCGGCTTCGGCCAGCGCACCACCGGCAGCGGCTCGGTGCTGTTTGAAAACGTCGCGGTGGACGAGGCCGACGTGGTGCCGTTCCAGAGCGCCTTCGAACGCCCGACCCCGGTCGGTCCCCTGGCGCAGATCCTCCACGCCGCCATCGACACCGGCATCGCCCGCGCCGCCTACCAAGACGCCCTGCGCTTCGTGCGCACCAAGACCCGGCCCTGGATCGACTCCGGCACCGACAAGGCCACCGACGACCCGCTGACCCTCAAGAGCTTCGGCCAGCTGAGCATCCGCCTGCACGCCACCGAAGCCCTGCTGGAGCGCGCCGGGGAGTTCCTCGACCGGGCCCAGGCCGAGACCAACGCCGACACCGTGGCCGCCGCCTCCATCGCCGTGGCCGAGGTCCGCGCCCTGAGCACGGAAATCTCCCTGGCCGCCGGCAGCACCCTGTTCGAACTGGCAGGCAGCCAGGCGACCCTGGCCGAGCACGGCCTGGACCGCCACTGGCGCAACGCCCGGGTGCACACCCTGCACGACCCGGTGCGCTGGAAGTACCACGCGGTGGGCAACTACTACCTCAACCAGCAGAACCCGCCACTGCGGGGGACCATCTGATGGCCGCTGCAGAAACCGCCAAGAAGAAGATCCTGCTCAACGCCTTCAACATGAACTGCGTCGGGCACATCAACCACGGTCTGTGGACCCACCCGCGGGACAACTCGACCCAGTACAAGACCCTCGAGTACTGGACCGAACTGGCCCAGCTGCTGGAGCGCGGGCTGTTCGACGGGCTGTTCATCGCCGACATCGTCGGGGTCTACGACGTCTACCAGAACTCGGTGGACGTGACCCTCAAGGAGTCGATCCAGCTGCCGGTCAACGACCCGCTGCTGCTGGTCTCGGCCATGGCGGCAGTGACCAAGAACCTGGGCTTCGGCCTCACCGCCAACCTCACCTACGAGGCGCCCTACCTGTTCGCCCGGCGCCTTTCCACCCTCGACCACC
Organism: Pseudomonas protegens; assembly: GCF_003363755.1. Taxonomy (GTDB): domain Bacteria; phylum Pseudomonadota; class Gammaproteobacteria; order Pseudomonadales; family Pseudomonadaceae; genus Aquipseudomonas; species Aquipseudomonas danubii. The sequence continues at coordinate 3,814,233 of NZ_CP031396.1, read as the reverse complement.
TGAGCCGTGGCCGGGTCGGCTGGAACATCGTCACCGGCTACCTGGACAGCGCCGCCCAGGCCATGGGCCTGAAGCAGCAGATCGAGCACGACCGTCGCTACGACCAGGCCGACGAGTACCTGGAGGTGCTGTACAAGCTCTGGGAAGGCAGCTGGGAAGACGACGCGGTGCTTGATGACCGCGAGCAGCGCATCTATGCCCAGCCGGACAAAGTGCACAAGGTCGAGCACCAGGGCGAGTTCTATCAGGTCAGCGCTTATCACCTGTGCGAGCCGTCACCGCAGCGCACCCCGGTGCTGTTCCAGGCCGGCAGCTCGGACCGCGGCCTGCTGTTCGCCGGGCGCCACGCCGAGTGCGTGTTCATCAGTGGGCAGAACAAGGCCGCGACCAAGGCCCAGGTGGACAAGGTCCGCGCCAGCGCCGTGGCCGCCGGGCGCAATCCCGAGGACATCAAGGTGTTCATGGGCCTCAACGTGATCGTTGGCCAGACCGAGGAACTGGCCTGGCAAAAGCACGCCGAGTACCGTCGCTACGCCAGCGCCGAGGCCGGGGTGGCGCATTTTTCCGCGTCCACCGCGATCGACTTTTCCCAATACGAGATCGACGAACCTATCCAGTACGTGAAGAGCAACGCCATCCAGTCGGCCACCAAGCACCTGCAGAACAACGACTGGACCCGGCGCAAGCTGCTGGAGCAGCACGCCCTGGGCGGCCGCTACTTCACCGTGGTCGGCTCGCCGCAGCAGGTGGCCGACGAGCTGGAATCCTGGATCGCCGAAACCGGCCTGGACGGCTTCAACCTGACCCGCATCGTCACCCCGGAAAGCTATGTCGACTTCATCGATCTGGTGATCCCCGAACTGCAACGCCGTGGCTCCTACAAGACCGCCTACGACGACGGCACCCTGCGGGAAAAACTGTTCCACGAAGGCCGCAAACTGCCGCAACGACACACCGGCGCGGCCTACCGCCGCTGACCACCCTGTGACGAGGGAGCCTGCTCTCGCTGGCTTGCGCAGCAAGCCCAAACCCGGACGACGCGGTATGCCTGCAACACCGTGGCGCCTGGGTCCAGGGCCGCGATGCGGCCCAGCGGGAGCAAGCGCCCTCGCCACAGACAGCGGTCTTCGCCACACCCAAACGCAATTGTTCAACCTCCTCATTCGGATTGACTGGAAGTAACCACCATGAAAACCACGCTCCTGCGCCACCCGGTCAAAGCCCTGGCCCTCGCCCTCGGTCTGTTCAGCAGCGCCGTGTTCGCCGCCGACGCACCGCTCAAGGTCGGCACCACCGCCGCCTTCGCCATTCCCCTGGAGGCCGCCGTGGAAGAGGCCGGCAAGCAGGGCCTGAAGGTGCAGTTGGTGGAGTTCACCGACTGGATCGCGCCCAACGTCAGCCTGGCCGCCGGCGACATCGACGTGAACTACTTCCAGCACATCCCCTTCCTGGAAAACGCCAAGGCCGCCGCCGGTTTCGATCTGGTGCCCTTCGCCCCGGGCATCATCAACAACGTCGGCCTGTACTCGAAGAAATACAAAAGCTTCGCCGAGCTGCCCGAAGGCGCCAGCGTGGCCATCGCCAACGACCCGATCAACAGCGGACGCGGCCTGCAACTGCTGGCCAAGGCCGGGCTGATCTCCCTCAAGCCGGGCGTGGGCTACAAGGCCACCGAAGACGACATCGTCAGCAACCCGAAGCAGATCAAGATCCTCCAGGTCGAAGCCGTGCAACTGGTGCGCGCCTATGACGACGCCGACCTGGTCCAGGGCTACCCGGCCTACATCCGTCTGGCCAAGACCTTCGACGCCGGCTCGGCGCTGCTGTTCGACGGCCTGGACCACAAGGAGTACGTGATCCAGTTCGTGATCCAGCCCAAGAGCAAGAACGACCCGCGGCTGATCAAGTTCGTCGATATCTACCAACACTCGCCAGCCGTTCGGGCCGCCCTGGATAAAGCCCACGGCAAGCTCTACCAAGCCGGCTGGGAAGGTTGAGATGAGTGTCGCGACGCTGCAGCGCAAGCTGCCGGAAACTGCGCCAAAGAGCGCCGAGCAGACCGAGCTGCACCCCGAGCTGAACCGCGCCCAGGTGCGCTTCATCGGCCTGGGCAAGACCTACCAGGGCCAGCAGGGCCCGGTGCAGGCCCTGCACGGCATCGACCTTTCGATCCAGCGCGGCGAAGTGTTCGGCATCATCGGCCGCAGCGGCGCCGGCAAATCGTCGCTGATCCGCACCATCAACCGCCTGGAGCAACCCAGCAGCGGCCGGGTACTGATCGACCAGGTGGACATCGGCGACTTCGACGAAGACCGCCTGGTGGCCCTGCGCCGACGCATCGGCATGATCTTCCAGCACTTCAACCTGATGTCGGCCAAGACCGTGTGGCACAACGTCGAGCTGCCGCTGAAGGTGGCCGGGGTGCCCAAGGCCGAGCGCCAGCGCAAGGTCCGCGAACTGCTGGAACTGGTGGGCCTCAAGGACAAGCACCAGGCCTACCCGGCGCAACTGTCCGGCGGCCAGAAGCAGCGGGTGGGCATCGCCCGGGCCCTGGTCCACGATCCCGAGATCCTGCTGTGCGACGAAGCCACTTCGGCCCTGGACCCGGAAACCACCCAGTCGATCCTCGCCCTGCTCAAAGAGATCAACCAGCGCCTGGGCCTGACCATCGTCCTCATCACCCACGAAATGGCGGTGATCCGCGAGATCTGCGACCGGGTGGTGGTGCTGGAGCACGGGCGCATCGTCGAACAGGGGCCAGTCTGGGAAGTCTTCGGCAACCCGCAACACGAGGTCAGCAAGACCCTGCTGGCGCCCTTGCAGCACGGCCTGCAGCCCGAGCTGCAAAGCCGTTTGCGCAGTCATCCCGAATCGTCCGAGGCGGCGCTGGTGCTGAGCCTGCGCTTTACCGGCAGCCAGCGTGAGGAGCCGGACCTGGCGGCGCTGTTCGGCGCCCTGGGCGGCCGCGTGCGCCTGCTGCAAGGTGGCGTCGAACGCATCCAGGGCCACGCCCTGGGGCACCTGCTGCTGGCAGTCCAGGGCTCGTCCCTGGGGGCGGCGGAACTGCGTCAACGTGCCGGGCAATGGGCACAGCAAGTGGAGGTACTGGGCTATGTGGTTTGATCGCTTGTTGCAGGGCATTCTCGACACCCTGCTGATGGTCGGCGTGTCCTCGCTGATTGCCCTGCTGGCGGGGATTCCCCTGGCGGTGATCCTGGTCACCAGCGGCAAGGGCGGGATCTATGAAGCGCCGAACCTGAACCGGGCCCTGGGGGCTTTCGTGAACCTGTTCCGCTCGATTCCGTTCCTGATCCTGATGGTGGCGCTGATCCCCTTTACCCGGCTGATCGTCGGCACCACCTACGGCGTGTGGGCGGCGGTGGTGCCGCTGACCATCGCCGCCACGCCGTTCTTTGCGCGCATCGCCGAAGTGAGCCTGCGGGAAGTCGATCACGGCCTGATCGAAGCGGCCCAGGCCATGGGCTGCCGACGCTGGCACATTGTCTGGCACGTGCTGCTGCCGGAAGCGCTGCCGGGCATCGTCGGCGGTTTCACCATCACCCTGGTGACCATGATCAACTCCTCGGCCATGGCCGGGGCGATTGGCGCGGGCGGGCTGGGGGACATTGCCTACCGCTACGGTTACCAGCGTTTCGACAGCCAGATCATGCTCACGGTGATCGTGCTGCTGGTGATCCTGGTGGCGGCGATCCAGTTGGGCGGCGACCGTTTGGCGCGGGTGCTGAACAAGCGCTAGTGGCACCCCGTGTAGCCGCTGCCGCAGGCTGCGACAAGGTCCGCTGGACCTTGCGAGGCCCTCAAGAGCGGCGTCTCCTGCGGAGCCGTTCGCAGCCTTCGGCAGCGGCTACAGGGTGCATGGGGTATATTCGGGCCATTCCTCTTCACGCCATGCAGCCCGCCATGAAACTTGCTCCAGACGACCTAGACACCATCACCGCCACCACCCTCGGCCACTACCAGCAGGTGGCCGAAGACTTTCGTGAAGGCACCCGCGACCACGACGTCAGCCAGAACATCGACGCGCTGCTGCGGCATATCCAGGGCCCGGCGCCCTTCACCGTGCTGGACTTCGGCTGTGGTCCGGGGCGCGATCTGCAGACCTTCGCCCGCCTGGGCCATATCGCCATCGGCCTCGACGGCTGTGAGCGCTTTGCCCAGATGGCCCGGGACGACAGCGGCTGCGAAGTCTGGCAGCAGGACTTTCTCAATCTTGATCTGCCGGAGGCCCGCTTCGACGGCATCTTCGCCAACGCAGTGCTGTTCCACATTCCCCGCCAGGAACTGCCGCGGGTGCTCAAGCAACTGCATGCGAGCCTCAAGGACGGTGGCGTGCTGTTCAGCTCCAACCCACGCGGCGACAACCAGGAAGGCTGGAACGGCCCGCGCTACGGTGCCTACCACGACCTCGCAAGCTGGCAGGCGTTGCTGACCGAGGCAGGCTTTGTCGAGCTGGAGCATTACTACCGCCCCGCCGGCCTGCCCCGGGAACAGCAACCCTGGCTGGCCAGCGTCTGGCGCAAAGCCTGAGCCCCCCGCCACACTTCCCCCATAGAAGCCGGCTTGCCGGCGAAGGCGGTCCCGGATCAGGCGCCCGCCTCCCGGGCCCCTTCGCTGGCAAGCCAGCTCCTAAATGGCCGTGGGATGCCTACGCCATTCGCAATACCGCCAACCTCGGAGGAGCCGGCTTGCCGGCGAAGGTGGTTCCAGGTCAGGCGCCCGCCTCTCGGGCCTCTTCGCTGGCAAGCCAGCTCCTACAGGGCTGTGGGGCCAGGGGTGTCTTTGCTGGGCTCCTTGATTTTGTACCAGGCCACGTACAGCGCCGGGAGGAACAGCAAGGTCAGCAAGGTGGCAACGATGATGCCGCCAATCATGGCGTAGGCCATCGGCCCCCAGAACACTTCCCGGGCAATCGGGATCATCCCCAGGCTGGCCGCGGCGGCGGTCAGCAGGATAGGTCGACGCCGATGGTGGGTGGCTTCCAGTACCGCGTCCCAGGGGTGATAACCCTCGCGCTCGTATTCGTCGATCTGGGTCACCAGGATCACCGAGTTGCGGATGATGATGCCGATCAGCGCGAGAATCCCGAGGATCGCCACAAAGCCCATGGGCGTGCCGGTGGGCACCAGGGCCAGGACCACGCCAATCAGCCCCAGGGGCGCGACGCTGGCCACCAGGAACAGCTTCTGCACGCTGTGCAACTGGATCATCAGGAAGGTCGCCATGAGGAACAGCATCAGCGGCACCACCTTGGCAATCGGACCCTGGGCCTTGCTGCTTTCCTCCACGGTGCCGCCGGTGGCCACCGAGTAGCCGGCAGGCAACTGCGCGGCAAACTGGTCGATGTCCGGCTGCAATTGCTTGACCAGGTCGGTGGGCTGGATCGCGTCGCGCACCGCCGCCTTGATGGTGATGGTGGGTTTGCGGTCGCGGCGCCACACCAGCGGCTGCTCCAGTTCGTAGCCCACCGTGGCGAAGGCCAGCAGCGGAATCGAGGTGCCATTGGGGGTGACGATCTGCAGGTTCTGCAGGGTTTCCGGTGAGTCGCGCTCACTGTCGTCGGCGCGGCCGACCACGTTGATCAGGTAGATGTCGTCATGCACCTGGGTCACGGTAGAACCGCTGACGATGCTGTTCATCAGCCGCGCCACATCTTCCGAGGACAGCCCCAGTTGCCGCGCCTTGTCCTGGGCGATGTCGATGCGCAGCACTTTGCCGGGCTCGTTCCAGTCGTAGATGATCTCGCCGATGTGCGGGTTCCGGTCCAGTTCGGTGGCCAGGTCGATGGCGTGCTTGCGCACCTGGTCGATGTCCTTGCCGCTGACCCGGTACTGGATCGGCCGTCCCACCGGCGGGCCCATTTCCAGGGCCTGCACATAGCTGCCGATGCCGACGAAGTCTTCGCGCAGGCGCTTGCGCAAACGCTCGGTCAGGGCCGTGCGCTGCTCCAGGCCCTTGCTGACGATCACCAGCTGGGCGTAGTACGGATTCTGCAGTTGCTGGTCCAGGGGCAGGTAGAAACGGATCGCGCCTTCGCCGATGTAAGTGCTCCAGCGCTCGATGTCCGGGTCGTCCTTGAGGGTCGCTTCCAACCGATCCACGGCCATGCGGGTCTCGTCGATCGAGGCGTTCTGCGGCAGGTTGAGGTCCACCAGGATCTCCGGCCGGTCGGAAGACGGAAAGAACTGGTTCTGCACAAAACGCATGCCGAACACCGACGCGGCAAACAGCAGCACGGTGATGCCAATCGCCCACCAGCGGTTGCGCATGGCCCACAGCAGGCCGCCATTGAAGGCGCGACCGACGCGCCCCGGCTCCTCGGAGTGGGGTTTGACGTTGGTGCTGAGGATGTGGATGCCGATCACCGGGGCAAACAGCACCGCGACGATCCACGACACCAGCATGGCCACGGCGATCACCGCGAACAGGGTGAAGGTGTACTCACCAGCGGAGCTGGCGTTGAGGCCAATGGGCACGAAGCCGGCCACGGTCACCAGGGTCCCGGTGAGCATCGGGAAGGCGGTGGAGGTGTAGGCAAAGGTCGCCGCCTGCTCCTTGCTCTCGCCCTTCTCCAGGCGCGTGACCATCATTTCCACGGTGATCATGGCGTCGTCCACCAGCAGCCCCAGGGCGATGATCAAGGCCCCCAGGGAGATCCGCTGCATGGTGATGCCGCTGTACTCCATGAACACGAAGACCATGGCCAGCACCAGCGGAATCGAGCAGGCCACCACCAGCCCGGCGCGCATCCCAAGGCTGATGAAGCTCACCACCAGGACGATGATCACCGCCTCGAACAAGGCGCTGGTGAAACCGCCCACCGCCTCCTGCACCACCTCGGCCTGATCCGAGACCTTGTGCACGCCGATGCCGATCGGCAGGTCGGCGGTCAGCTCATTCATGCGCGCATGCAGGGCCTTGCCGAATTCCTGGATGTTGCCGCCCTTCTTCATGGCAATGGCCAGGCCGATGGCCGGCTGGCCGTTGAAACGGAACAGCGGGGTGGCAGGGTCGACGTAGCCGCGACTGATGTCGGCGATGTCGGCCAGGCGATAGAAGCGGTCGTTGAGGCGCAGGTTGACCGTGGCCAGGTCCTTCTCCGAGGCGAACTGCCCCGAGGTGCGCACCGAGATCCGCTCCGGCCCGGCCTCGATCACCCCGGCCGGGGTCACCGCGTTCTGCGCTTGCAGGCTTTGCAGGACCTGGCGCTGGTCGATGCCCAGGGCCGCCAGCTTGCGCGTGGAGAAGTTGAGGTAGATGACTTCGTCCTGCTCACCGACCATCTCCACCTTGCCCAGGTTCGGCACTTCGCGGATCTCGGCGCGCACCTGCTCCACGTAGTCACGCAGTTGGCGCATGCTCAGGCCGTCGGCGGTGAAGGCGTAGATCGAACCGAACACATCGCCGAACTCATCGTTGAAACCCGGGCCCTGCAAGCCCTGGGGGAAATCGCCGCGGATGTCGTTGATCTTCTTGCGCACCTGATACCAGATCTCGGGAATGTCCTTGGCACTGGTGGTGTCGCGCAGGTTGACGAACACCGTCGACTCGCCGGGGCGGGTGTAGCTTTTCACGTAGTCGAGCGAGTCCAGCTCTTCGAGTTTTTTCTCGATGCGGTCGGTGACCTGCTTCAGGGTTTCTTCCTGGGTCGCGCCGGGCCAGCGAGTCTGGATGACCATGGTCTTGATGGTGAAGGACGGGTCTTCCTCACGCCCCAGGTTCAGGTAGGAAAACACCCCCATCAGCAGCGCAACAAACATCAGGTACCAGACGAAGGACTGATGCTTGATCGCCCACTCGGACAGGTTGAAGCTCCCTTTGCTGTCAGGCGTCATTGTGCGCGGCCCTCATCGACTTTGACTTTCTGCCCCGGCTTGAGGCTGTTGACCCCGGCGCTGACGATGCGCTCGCCGGGCTTGACCCCCTGGCTGATCAGCGCCGAATCGCTGTCGCGGCTGAGCACTTTGATCTCCCGGGGGGCGACGGTCTGGCTCTGCGGGTCGATGACCCAGATCCGGGTCTGGCCATCCACCTCTTGCAGGGCCGTCAGGGGCAACTCGGTGCGCGGTTCGATGGCCGAGCTCAGGGTCACGCTGATGGCGGTGCCCAGGCGAAAGGCCTCGGGAGTGTCCTTGAGGGTCAGGCGGGCGCGACGGGTACGGGTCGCGCTCTGGGCCTGGGGCTCGATCTCGCGCACGGTGGCCGTGGTGCTGATGCTCGGGTCGAGCTGGGCCGCGACCTTGAACTCCACGTCCGCCGGCAGTTGATCCACCAGGGTCGCCGGCAGGTCGATCACCGCTTCCTTGATCTGCGGCCGGGCCAGGGTCACCACTTGCTGGCCGGCGGTCACCACCTGCCCGGCTTCAGCGTTCCAGGCGGTGACCACGCCGCCGTGATCGCTGCGCAGTTGGCTGTAGTTGAGCTGGTCCTGGGCCTGGCGCACAGCCGCCTTGGCCTGAGCCAGGGAAGCGCCGGTGGTCTTCAAGTCGGTCTGGGCAATGTCCAGTTGCGCCTGGGCGCCGACGCCACGGTCGAACAGCTCCTGCTGGCGCCGGGCATTGGCCTGAGCGTTGATCCACTGCGCCTCGACCTTGGCCAGGTCGCCCTGGGCGGCCCGCAGTTGGTTCTGCTGGTCGGTGGGATCGAGGGTCGCCAGCAAGTCCCCGGGCCCCACTTCGGCACCGACATCCACATTGCGGCTGGCAATCCGCCCCGGCACCCGAAAGCCCAGGTTGGTTTCAAAACGGGCCTGGATGTTGCCGGCAAAGCGCCCGAGGCTTTCCTCCGATTGCGGCGCCACCTGGATCGACAGCACCGGACGCACCGGCTCCGGCGCCGGTTCTTCCTTGGAGCAGCCCAGCAGCAAGAGGCTGGCCCATAACAACGGCAGCAGGCGCTTCATGGTTGTGCTCCCTGTTCCTTGGTCGGCCCGGCAATCTCGACCAACATCCCCGGGTGCAACAACTGCCCCCCGGCCACCACCACGTTCTCGCCGCCCTTGAGGCCGTCGCTGATGATCACCTGGCCGGTCAGGTAACGCCCGACCTTGACGCTGTGCAGCACGGTCTTGCCGTCCTCGCCCACCAGCCACACCGCCGGTTCGCTGAGGTTCTTGGTCAAGGCCGACCAAGGCAGCACCACCGTGGCCTTGCCGTGGGCCCGGGCGGTGGCACTGACCACCGAGCCCAGGTCCATGCCCGCCGGCAGCGAATCGAGCACCACCTTGACCTGCACCGTACCGCTCTGGGCCGAGACCACCGGGGTCACCTCGCGGACCTTGCCGGTGGTGGTCACCTTGGGGTTGTCCAGCAGGCTGACGTGGATGGTTTCCTGGCCCGGCGGCTGCATCAGCAGCGATTCGTAGACGTTGAACACCGCGTCGCGCTCGCCGTCCCGAGCCAGGCTGAAGATCGGCATGGTGGCCTGCACCACCTGGCCCACCTCGGCCTGACGCGCGGTGATCACCCCCGGCGCCTCGGCCACCAGTTCGGTGTAGCTCAACTGCTCGCGGGCATTGGCCAACTGTGCCTGGGCCGCGCTCAAGGCGCTCTGGCTACTGCGCAGGGCGGCCTGGGCCGAATCGTATTCGCTCTGGCTGGTGTAGCCCTTGGGCAGGAGCTTCTGCTGGCGGACGAAGGCTGCGCTGGCCTGCTTGACCCGCGCCTGTTCGGCAAACACCGCGGCAGCGGCGGAATCGACGTTGGTCTGCAAGTCCTTGGGGTCGAGCCGGGCCAGTACCTGCTGGGCGGAAACCCGGTCGCCGACATCCACCAGACGCTGGATGATCTTGCCGCCAACGCGGAACGACAACTCGGTCTGCACCCGAGCCTGGACGTCACCGGTGAGGGTCACCGACGGGGCAAAATCGCTGCTCTGCACTTGCTGGATACGCACCCGCGGGCGTTCCTTCTCGGTCGGCTTTTCCGCTCCGCAGCCGCCGAGCAGCGCCAGCAGACTCAGCCCCACTATCCACCTCGATTTGAGACCAGCCATGCAGGCTCCTTGTGCTAGATCGTCGCGCCAGTGACGTTACGACTGTGAGCTTAGAACAGGGTTCAACCCTTGCACGCAGGTCTCATAAGCAGGGCTTTCGTAGCGAGGGCGCCCGCTCCCGCTCGGCCGACCGACGCCCCTGGGCGCCGTAGTCGCCAGCCTTGCAGCGCCCCCTGTCCGGGCAAACACAGCAGCGGTTTCGGAGCCGGTGGCGAGCAAGCTCCCGCTCTACAAATCAGGCACACTGCGCACCACGCAACAGGAGACCCGGCATGCTCAAGACCCTGGCGGTGGCCAATTACCGCTCCATCAACAAACTGGTGATGCCCCTCGGCCGACTGAACCTGATCACCGGCGCCAATGGCAGCGGCAAGTCCAATCTGTACCGGGCCCTGCGCCTGCTGGCAGAGACCGCCCAGGGCGGCGTGGTCAATGCCCTGGCCAAGGAAGGCGGGTTGGACTCGACCTTGTGGGCCGGGCCGGAACGGATCAGCCGGCGCATGAGCCAGGGTGAAGTCGCGATCCAGGGTGGAACGCGCAAGGCCGCCAGACGTCTGCAACTGGGCTTTGCCGGTGAGGACTTCGGTTATGCGATCAGCCTGGGGCTGCCGGACTCCAGCGGTCATTTCATGTTGCCCGGGCACAGCTTGCCGATTGCCTCGCGCTTCACTCTCGACCCGTGGATCAAGCGCGAGAGCATCTGGGGCGGGCCCCTGTATCGCTCGGCAAGCGCGCTGGTAGACCGCCAGGGACCGATGGTGCGAGCCCGCACGGGGCGTCAATGGGAGGTGCTGGCGCAGCATACGAGCAGCGGCGAAAGCCTGTTCGACCGGGTGGGCAACCTGAGCTCATCGCCTGAGGTCCTGCATCTGCGCGAGCAGATTCGTGGCTGGCGTTTTTATGACCACTTGCGTACCGACAGCCAGGCACCCGCGCGCCGACCGCAGCTGGGCACCCGCACCCCGGTGCTGCACCACGATGGCCGTGACCTGGCCGCGGCGTTGCAGACCATCATCGAGGTGGGCGATCAGCAGGCTCTGTACGAGAGCATCGCCGATGCCTTCCCGGATTCGCGGCTGGAAATCGATGCCGTTCCCGGGGGGTTGTTCGGCGTGCAGCTCCACCAGGAAGGCTTGTTGCGACCGCTGTCGGCGGCGGAACTGTCGGACGGCACCTTGCGCTACCTGTTGCTGGTAGCGGCCTTGCTGACCCCGCGTCCGCCGAGCCTGATGGTGCTCAACGAACCGGAGACCAGCCTGCACCCGGACCTGTTGCCGGCCCTGGCGCGCTTGATCATCAGGGCTTCAGAGCAGTGCCAGGTGTGGGTGGTGTCCCACGCCCGGCGCCTGATCGCGGCCTTGCAGGAAGACCCCGAGTGCAACTGCATCGTGCTGGAGAAAGAGCTGGGCCAGACCGGCATCGTCGGCCAGCGCATGCTCGACGAACCGGCCTGGTACTGGCCCGACTGAAAATCGCGCCTCCCACACCCTGTAGCCGCTGCCGCAGGCTGCGATAAGGTCCGCAGGACCTTGCGAGGCCCTCAAGAGCGGCGTCTGCTTCGGAGCCGTTCGCAGCCTTCGGCAGCGGCTACACCGTGGATTCAGGACCCGGTTTCAGCAGCCGCCAGTACGCCTCAGCCCTGCCATTTGCCGCCTTCGACAATCACGCTCTCAGGCGGGGTGTCGTCGCTCAGCTCTTTGCGCACGTACTGGTCATACAGCTTGAGCAGGTACTTTTCTTCGCCCAGCTTGGCCAGCTCGGCATTCACCCAGTCCCGCAGTTCGAGGTTGCCCTTCTTCACCGCCGGGGCAATCGGTGCCTGCTCGCCCAGGGTCTGGGGCAATACGCGGTAGCCCGGGTTCTGCTTGGACCAGCTGAACAGAATCAGGTTGTCCTGGGCGTAGGCGTCGCCACGGCCATTGGCCAGGGCTTGCAGGGACTCGGTGTTCTTCTCGAACTTGAGCAGCTTCCAGTCCGGGTGGTTCTGGGTCAGCCAGATGTCTGCGGTGGTGCCGGTGGTGACGATGGTGGTGCGGCTTGCCAGGTCATCCAGGCTCTTCACCGGGCTGCCTTCGGGCACCAGGGCCTGCACCGCCACCTTGAGGTTGGGGTTGGTGAATTCCACCGCTTGCTTGCGCTCCGGGGTCACGGTCATGTTGGCCAGGATCAGGTCGACCTTGTCGCTCTGCAGGAAGGGAATGCGGCTGGCCGGTTCCACGGCGACGAACTCCACCTTGTTCTCGTCCCCCAACAGGTCCTTGGCGAACTGGCGGCCGATGTCGGTATCGAAGCCCACATAGCGCCCGGTTTCATCGACGAAACCGAACGGCGGCTTGTCGGTGAACACGCCGACGATCAGCTTGTCCCGAGCCTTGATCTTGTCCAGGTAACCGGCCGCCGGCGCGGCGCTGGCAGCGGTGGCCGCAGGCTTGGGTGCATCATTGGATTTATCGCAGCCGGCCAGCAGGGCCAGACCGAACAGCGGCAGTAACAACAGCGAAGACTTGGCAGTTTTCATAAGAGCTCCAGTTCCTTTTTAGGGGCTTTCTTGGGCAGTGCTTCAACGAACGAGAACTTCTCCAGGAACTGCTGCGCGCGTGCGCTCTGCGGGTTGGTGAAGAAAGCCTCGGGGGTGTTCTGTTCCACGATGCGCCCGCCATCCATGAACACGATGCGGTCGGCCACGGCCCGGGCGAAGGCCATTTCATGGGTGACGATCAACAGGGTCATGCCGTCCCGGGCCAGGCCCTGGATCACCTGCAGCACTTCCTTGACCATCTCCGGATCAAGGGCGGCGGTGACCTCATCGAACAGCATCACCTGGGGGTTCATGCACAACGAGCGGACGATGGCGATGCGTTGCTGCTGGCCGCCGGACAGCTGCCGGGGAAAGGCCTCGCGCTTGTCCAAGAGGCCCACCCGCTCCAGCAACGCTTCGGCCTGGGCCCGGGCTTCGCGGGGCTCGCGCTTTTGCACCTTGAGCGGCCCGAGGAGGAGGTTGTCCAGCACGTTCATGTGGGGGAACAGGTGATAGCTCTGGAACACCATGCCGATCTGCTGGCGCACCTGACGCCAGTCGGTGTCGGGGCTGAGCAGCTCGCGCCCGGCGAAACGCAGATGGCCGCTGTGGGCGCTTTCCAGGCCGTTGAGGCAACGCAGCAGAGTGCTCTTGCCGCAGCCGCTGGGGCCGAGGATGACGATCACCTCCCCCGCCGCCACGCGCAGGTCGACCTCCTTGAGCACCTGCTGCGGGCCGAAGAACTTGTTGAAACCCTGGAACTCGATCAATGCGCTCATGCTTGCGTCCAGCGCCGCTCCAGCACGCGGGAGGCGGCCGACAGCGGGTAGCAGATAAAGAAGAAAAACAGGAACAGGGCGCCATAGATCAGCACCGATTCGTAGGTGCGCTCGATGATCTGCTGGCCGACTTTGATCACGTCCACCACGCCGATCAGCACCGCCAGGGAGCTGGTCTTGATGATTCGCGTGTAGACGTTGATGGTCGGCGGCGTCATGCGCTTCAGCGCCTGGGGCAGCAAGACGTAGCCGTATAGCTGGGCACCGGAGAGGCCGATGGACAAGCCCGCTTCACGCTGGCCCCGGGGCAGGGATTGCAGGGCCCCGCGCACCACCTCGCCGACTTCGCTGGCGCCCCACAGCGACAGCACCAGCACCGCGCAGGTGAAGCTGGGAATGCTGAGGCCGAAGAAGATCGGAAAGCCGAAGAACAGCAGGTACAACCAGACCAGCACCGGGATCGCCCGGAACAGCTCCAGGTAGATTCGCAACGGTACATCCAGCACCTTGCGTTGCAGGCTGCGCAGCACGCCGTAGAGCACCCCGCCCAGGGTGCTGAAGGCAATGCTCAACAGCGAAATCGACAAAGTCTGCGAAGCGCCCCGGGCCAGTTGCGGCAAGGACACCAGCAACAGCTCAAGACCCGAACTGGCCATGTTGCAACCTCCTTTCCAGACGGCTGAGCAACAGCGACAGCGGCAAGAACAACAGCACGCAGATCAGCGTCAGCACCGCGAGCATTTCGTAGGTCTTGTAGTACAGGGCGATGTAGCTCTTGGTGGTGTAGAGAATCTCCGGCACCGCCACCGCCGAAACCACGGTGGTTTCCTTGAGCAGGAAAATGAAATTGGCGAACAGCGACGGCAGACTGAGGATCCCGGCCTGGGGCAGGATCACGTAGCGCAGCAACTGCCACTGCGACAGGCCTATGGAGCGCCCCGATTCCAGCTGCGCCTGGGGCACGGCTTCGACCCCGGCGCGCAGCACTTCGGTGAGGTAGGCGCCGCCGAGAAAGGTCATGGTGATGATCGCCGCGGCAAAACCCGAGACCTTGATCCCCAGGGCCGGCAAGGCGAAGTAGACGAAGAACAGCTGGATCAACAGCGGTGTGTTGCGCGCCAGTTCCACGTACAGGCCGATCAGGCGGTGCAGGTAAGGGGTGCGAAACACCAGGACAGTGGCGTTGATCAGGGCTACCAGCAGCGAGGTGCCGATGGCGATCAGGCCGACCTGCAGGGTCACTCCCACGGCTTTGAGAAAGGCCGGCAGGGTGCTGAGGATAAACGCGTAATCGAGGGTCATGAATCATCCTGAACGCCGCTGGGGTACAGCGACGGTGGTGCAGTCCGTGGGGCAGTGGGTAACCGCCCGGCTGCCGCGACTTTATAGCTATAAAAAGCAGAATTTAAATACCGTTAGAGCATATTGATATCACCCAAAAACCTAACCCGCGGATTTGCCGGGCTGGCGCCGGGCTACTACCTTTTCAACCGGGTCGAACGGAGCTTTCGCGCCCGCACCTCCACTGGACGCTACCCCCCTCAAGGACGACCACCATGGCCGATACAAAGCCCCCGCAACCCCTGCCCCCCCATGAACTGATGAAGTGGCTGACGGCGTTGCGCCGCGCCACCCAAGCCACCGCCAAAAGCGCTCCACTTGTGTAAGAGCTGGCTTGTGTAGGAGCTGGCTTGCCAGCGAAGGCGCCCTTCAGGTTCGTACCCGGCCTGAGGAGCTCTTCGCCGGCAAACGCAACGCCGCCCGGCCGGCTCTTGCGGCTTTTGCGGACGCAATAAAAAACGCCGACGCTGTGATAGCCGTCGGCGTTCAAACCTTGAAGGGGTTTGTCGCTTCAGTAGCCTAGTTCATCAGAACGCCGGCAGTACCGCGCCGCTGTATTTCTTCTCGATGAAGGTTTTGACCTCTGGGCTGGTCAGGGCCTTGGCCAGCTTCTGGATCGCCGCGCTGTCCTTGTTGTCCGGACGGGCCACCAGGTAGTTCACGTAAGGCGAATCGGCGCCTTCGATGACCAGCGCATCCTTGGCCGGGTTCAGGCCCGCTTCCAGGGCGTAGTTGGTGTTGATCATGTCCAGGTCAACCTGATCCAGGACCCGTGGCAGCATGGCCGACTCAAGCTCCTTGAACTTGAAGTTGTGCGGGTTCTTGGCGATGTCCTTGGGCGTGGACACAGCGTTCTTCGGGTCCTTGAGCTCGATCAGACCGGCCTTGTGCAGCAGGATCAGGGCCCGGCCGCTGTTGCTGCCTTCGTTGGGGATGGCAATGGTGGCGCCATCTTTCAGCTCGGCCAGGGACTTGACCTTCTTCGAGTAGCCGCCGAAGGGTTCGACGTGCACACCGATCACGGTTTCCAGGTGAGTGCCCTTGCCCTCGTTGAAGTTCTTCAGGTACGGCAGGGTCTGGAAGTAGTTGGCGTCCAGACGCTTCTGATCGACCTGTACGTTGGGTTGCACGTAGTCGGTGAAGACCTTGATCTCCAGGTCCACGCCTTCCTTGGCCAGGGTTGGCTTGATCAGCTCGAGAATCTCGGCGTGGGGCACCGGAGTCGCGGCAACCACCAGCTTCTCGCCGGCCTGGGCAATACCGGCGCTCAGGGCTGCCGCCAGTGCGGTGAACAACAGAACTTTTTTCATGCAAGGTCCTTAGGTGTCGGGATCGACGACGGCTTCAAATGAGGTGCTTATAAGGGTGCCAGTGATGTGCCACTGCTGGCGTGAAGCGGACAATACCGAGATTTTTTATTCCCGAACAATATCTTTTATTCACGTTCATATTCCATTTTGTTCATACATCCCGCCCCACCACCGCCCCTGTAGCCGCTGCCGCAGGCTGCGAACGACGACGCAGTCGGCGCCAGGGGTTCCGTGGCTATCCAGCAGGATCGTGGTGAACGGTTTTGCGTCTGCTGCGCAGCCGGTCGCAGCCTGCGGCAGCGGCTACACCGCCAGCAGGCGCTTGAGGGCCTGGCGATCCGCGTCTGAATCGCTCTCGGCGATCTGCCGCAGCAGCAGCTCGATCTGCTCCAGCGGCGAGCGCGTCGGCGGCAGGTTGAGGTGCTCGGGAAGGATTTCCTCGCCGCTGCTGACCAGCAGCGCAAAGTGAATGACGTTCTCCAGCTCCCGGGTATTGCCCGGCCAGCTGTGGCGCTCCAGGGCCTGTTGCGCGGCTTCGCTGATCAGCGGCACCGGCAGGTCCAGGCGCTGGCTGTAGATCCCCAGGAAATACTCGGCCAGGGACTCGATATCCCCGACCCGCTCGCGCAGCGCCGGCAGCTCCAACTGGCCCTCGCTGAGGTAGCGGTACAGGCGCTCATGAAACTTGCCCGCCGCCACCGCCTGGGCCAGGTCGATGCTGGTGGCCGCCACCAGGCGCACATCCACCGGGCTCGGTTGCTGGGCGCCGACCCGGGTCACTTCGTGGTTCTCCAGGGCTGCCAGCAGCTTGGTCTGAATCGGCAGCGGCAAGTCGCCGATCTCGTCCAGGTACAGGGTTCCACCATTGGCCGAACCGAACCAGCCGGCCCGGCTGCTGGCGGAGCCGCTGAAGCTGCCGGCGGCGTAGCCGAACAGTTCGGCGTCGGCGTAGGTGGGGCTGATGGCGCCGCAGTTGACCGAGACAAACAGCCCGCTGCGGTCGCTGGCGCGGTGGATGTGTCGGGCCAGCAGCTCCTTGCCGGTGCCGGTTTCACCCCGGATCAGCACCGAGATCGCACGGGGCGCCAGTTGCTCCAGCTCTTCACGCAGTTGTCGCGAACGTGGATCGACGAACACCAGCGCCTTGGCGCGGATGCTCAGGGGGCTTTTTTCCGCATCGGGAAAGGTCAGCAGCGGCTGGCCGAAAGGGGTGTGAGGACTCATGGCAGACTCCCGCCCAAAACCGCCTGAGGACGGGGGCGTTTAAACAGGGAAAATACGGTCAGGCACGACGCAGGGCGTGTTGTTCCATGCGGTTCTGCAGGCGATAGAGATAGGCGAATCCCTGCTCCCAGCGCTGGTGGCCGGACTTGACGTTGATATGCCCGGCTCCCGCCAGAATCCCGGCTTCGGCGCCCCAGTCACGGGCCAGTTCCAGGGCACGCGGCGCGCTGACGGCGCTGTCGTTGTCCGAACTCACCACCTGGCTGGGGAACGGCAGCAGGTCCCGGGGAATCGGCGCGAAATTGCGCAGCGCCGGGGCACAGGCCGCACGTTCGACATCCGCCGGCGCCACCAGCAGCGCACCGCGCACCTGGCGCAGCGCTGCCGCGGGCGCGCGCGCCGCCCAGTGGGCCACGGTGATGCAACCCAGGCTGTGGGCAATCAGGATCACCGGCGTGTCGTCGATGGCGATGGCTTCGGCCAGGGCCGCCACCCAGTCTTCACGGCGCGGCGTCAGCCAATCGGCCTGCTCCACCCGCGCACTGTTGGGCAGGCTGTTCTGCCAATGGGTTTGCCAATGATCTTCTGGCGATCCTTGCCAGCCCGGCACAATCAAGTAGCGAATGGATTCGTTGCGCATGGGGAACTCTCCTGCTGCGTGTCTGTTCCCGGACGAGTATAGGGAGGGGATTTATATTCGTTAAGGAATAAGAAGCTATTTATTAATACCTCAAAAGAATATAAGGCCTGCCTCCTTCAATCCTTTTGCCTGCGCGCAAACAATTCGTCGGCATCGAACTATCGGCCAAAAATATACGACTTTTTCTTGAGCAAACCGGCTGGCTAGGATGAGAACCATCCGCCCCCGGGGTGCGTCATTCCAAGACTGTCACGGGGGATAAACCTCAACTCATTTGAGGCGTGGCCGCGATGAACATCGGTGAACCTTGGATGTGGGCTGCTTTCATCGTCTTCGTCATCGCCGTACTGGCGCTTGACCTGTTTGTCTTCGGTGGGCGCAAGGCCCATCGGGTTTCGGCCCGGGAGGCACTGGCCTGGGTCATAGCCTGGGCCAGCCTGGCATTGGTCTTCGCCGGTCTGCTCTGGTGGTATCTGAACGATACGCTGGGTGCGCAAATCGCCCAGCGCAAAACCCTTGAGTTCCTCACCGGCTACCTGATCGAACAGTCACTGTCGATCGACAACATGTTCGTCTTCGTGATGATCTTCAGCTATTTCGCCGTACCGCCGCCATTGCAGCGGCGCGTGCTGCTGTACGGCGTACTCGGCGCCATCGTCATGCGTGCAGCGATGATTCTCGCCGGCGTCTGGCTGGTACAGGAGTTCGCCTGGCTGCTCTACGTCTTCGGAGTCCTGCTGGTCGTCACGGGCATCAAGATGCTGATCTTTGCCGAGCAACAACCCGACCTCGACAAAAACCCGATACTGCGCTGGATGCGCAAGCACTTGCGCGTCACCCAGGAGTTTCACGGCGAGCGTTTTTTTGTCACCCAGAATGGCCTGCGCTGGGCAACGCCGATGTTCCTGGTGCTGGTGCTGATCGAGGCCAGCGACCTGATTTTTGCAGTCGATAGCATCCCGGCGATTTTCGCCGTGACCACCGATCCCTTCATCGTGTTCACCTCCAACATATTCGCCATCATGGGCCTGCGCGCCCTGTACTTCCTGCTCGCGGACATGGCTGAGCGGTTCCATCTGCTCAAGTACGGGCTGGCCATAGTGCTGGTGTTTATCGGAAGCAAAATGCTGGCCGCGCCCTGGTTCCATATACCGGTCCATTGGTCGCTGGCCATCGTCGGCGGCATCATCCTCAGTGCGGTGGTACTGAGCCTGACGCTGACAAGGGACAGAACACGCATCGCTGGCAAACCATGAGGCCTCAGGCACGCCCAGGAATACGCTAAAAGCGTCTGGCAAAAAAAAGGCCGCACCCTGCCAAGGAGACGGCCTGAAAAGTCGTGGCTTTGTTGCTCGGTGTCAGCGCGCGGTAATCACCGACAGCTTGGTGATGCCCGCCCGCTCGATGGAGGCCATGGCCCGGGCCACTTCTCCGTAATTGACGCCATCGTCGGCCTGCAGCTGGACCCGCACTTGCGGGTCCTTGGCCTTGGCCGCCTGCAAATTGGTTTCCAGCAGCTCCGGCTGGATCTCGTCCTTGTTGATAAAGAGTTTGCCGGCGCCGTCGATGCTCACCACCAGCGGGTCCTTCTGCTCCACCGGAGCCACGGCCTCGGTCTTGGGCAGGTTGATCGGGATGGCGTTGGTCAGCAGCGGCGCGGTGACGATGAACACCACCAGCAGCACCAGCATCACGTCCACCAAGGGCGTGACGTTGATCTCGCTCAGCACCTCATCGCTGTCTTGAGTGGAGAAGGCCATATCAGGACGCCTCCTGCACTTTTTGCAGGCTGCCCTGGGCCGCAGCCTTGTGCACGCTCGGGTGGATCAGCACG
Organism: Pseudomonas protegens; assembly: GCF_003363755.1. Lineage (GTDB taxonomy): Bacteria > Pseudomonadota > Gammaproteobacteria > Pseudomonadales > Pseudomonadaceae > Aquipseudomonas > Aquipseudomonas danubii. The sequence continues at coordinate 3,794,576 of NZ_CP031396.1, read as the reverse complement.
CGGAACGAGTTCTTCTGCGCCAGGCTGTAGAAGTCGTGGGCGAAGTCGTCCAGGTCAGCGGCGGTGAGCTTCAGGCGCCGCAGGAAGTAGTTGTAGACCAGCACCGCCGGCACCGCGACGGCGATCCCCACGCCGGTGGCCACCAGGGCCGCGCCGATGGGACCGGCCACGGTTTCCAGGCTCGCCGAGCCCGCCGCGCTGATGCCTTTCAGGGCTTCCATGATCCCCCACACGGTGCCGAACAGGCCGATGAAGGGCGAGGTGCTGCCGATACTGGCGACCACCGCCAGGCCGGTTTCCAGGGAGCGGCGCTCGCGCACGATCTGCTGGCGCAGGGCACGTTCGAGGCGGTCCTGGTGGTTGATTGCCTGGCTCAGGTCCGCCGCATGGGGGGCGTCGCCGACCTGGATCGCCGCATAGCCGGCCTGGGCCACCCGGGCCGCCGCGCCGGGCTGGGTTTCACTCAGGGGAGCGGCGGAGTCGAGGCTGGACGCTGCCCAGAACTGATTGTGGAACTTGCGATCCTGGGACTTGAGGCGGGCGAACTGCACGCCCTTGACCAGGGCCAGGCCCCAGGTGGCGACGGAGAAGACCACCAACAGCCAGATCACCGCGCTTTCGATGGATTCCAGTGGAGATGCCAGTAACGTCATGATGTGTTCCCTCTGTGTAAGCGTTTAGCGCGTGTTGGTTGATCGGCCTTGCGGCTCAATGAATCTTGAAGTCGATGGGGACGCTGACCCAGCCGTCCTGGGCCACGTCGCCCTGCTTGGCCGGGACGAAGCTCCAGCGCTTGACCGCGGCCAGGGCCGCATCGTCGAGCTGCTGGCGACCACTGCTCTTCTGGATCTGGATCTCCCCCGGCTTGCCGCTGGCCAGCACATGCACCCGCAGCAGCACCGTGCCTTCCCAGCCCCGGCGCTGCGCCAGAGACGGGTATTCCGGCGCCGGGTTCTTCAGGTACGCGGCGCTGGCTGAAGCCGGGGTCACGGGGGCCGGAGCCGGTGGCGCGGGCGCTGCCGGGGCGGCTACCGGCGCCGCAGGTTGCGGCGGCGCCGGGGTCTGCTGCACCGGCTTGGGCGCGGGTTTCAGCTCGGGCTTGGGCACCGGTTTGGGCTTGGGTTTAGGCACCGGCTTGGGCGGTGGCGGCTTGACCGCCAACTCGTCCTCCACCGGCGGTGGCGGCTCCACCACCGGTTGTACCGGCACAGGCGCAGGTGGCTCCACCACGGGCGGCGCCGGGTGCGAGAATTCGATGGTCATGGGCGGGATTTCCGGCGGCACGATGGGCAGCACCGGGGTCGGCTTCTGGCTCAGCCAGTAGATCACTGCACCGTGCAATACCAGGGCCGCGACGCCCAGGAGAATCGCCTCACGACGCCGCAATACCCCCTTGGGCGTCCGTTGCAGACGCAGTTGGCCCAGCGGCGAGCGGTGGGGCCGGCCGAGGTCGACCAACTCGCCGCTCGGTGCCTGGCGCCACAGCACCTCATGTGCACTGGCGGCGGTCTGGACATTGCCCATGGATTCACTCCCTACGATCTTTTGAAAAATCCGGCACCAGTGCTTGAACAACCCCCACGCAACGGTGCCGCGGGGTCAATGATCAGTGCCCCGCTCTTATCTCTTAAAGTAATCTTTCAAGTTATAGATAGATTGAAACGGAATATTGAATTCACCCGGAACAGCTCAGGCCACGTGATTCAAGGGCTGTAGCCAAGAGGAAAAAACGCCATGCCTTGCAGGCATTGAAAATATTCCCGCAAAGCATCGAAACAGGCCTGTTAGTGCAGAGAAACAATAGAACCCCATCGCACTCGAAACCAACTTCAGCCCCCATGTACTTAATTAACTTTACCAGCGGACACGACAAAGCCGCTGAACCGGCACGCCACCTTATATAAGGCAGCGCGTATTCAGCGGCTGTTTATTATCGAGCTTGTTATTGCTTGACGAACTCACCGCTCAGGCCGACCACATCGCCGCTGAAGTTGCTGCGGGCACCGGAGGCGCGCAACCGGGAATAATTGTGATCGGGTGAGAACAGCGCCCAGGCCTGGTAACCGTAGCCATCGTTGTAGCCGGAAACATTGATGATGGTCGGCTGCCCGGTGCTGTTCTGGAAGTGGTAATGCCCGGCGACGCTGTACTTGACCCCAGCCTGGGTCAACTCACCGCTGAACGAACCGTTGGAGTCGTTGCCGTCGGTCACGACCAGACGGGCGTCAGCGTTGGAGTTTACATAGGTTCCATTGATGCTCGACATAATGCGGGTTTCCTTATGCAGTTGAATGTTTCGTCCAATGAAGCAAGTTCCTCCTGGAACTCACAAACCCAGCATGGTCGGCGTTTATAACTCTGTCCAAAACAAACTTGAGCAACAACTAATTAAATAGCTATAGCCTGCAATCGGCTCTCTATAAGTTATGACAGAAACAAGAGCACTTATAACTTCCCGGTGGTTTCAACTTGCGGCTTGACACTGGCCACTGTTCGCAACTGCTCCTGTAATGCCTTGCCAGCCCGACTCAGGCCACTGCCGGCGTACAACGCCAAGCGCACGCCCTGGATATCCGGCAAACCGCTGGCGGCATCGAGAATCCGATGCCCCTTGCCCAGCACCCGCACCGGCAACAGGCTGATGCCCAGGCCCGCCGCCACTGCCGAACAGACGCTGGCCAGGCTGGCACTGGAATAGGCGATGCGCCACGGCCAGCCGCCGACTTCCAGGTGGTGAAGCATTTCCTGGCGATACAAACCTCCCACCGGGAACGCCACCAGCGGCAGCGGATCGCGGCCCAAGGCCGGCTGGCGCAGACTGTCGACCCAGCACAAAGGCTCGGGCCAGGAGTCCACGCAGTCATCGCTGTGGCCCATCTGCTTGACCAGCAACAGGTCGAACTCGCCACGGCGGAATTGGCGCAGCAATTCCGGTCCCAGACCACTGGTGACCTCCAGGCGCACCGCCGGATAGTCCAGGCCAAAGCGCGAGAGCATCGGCATCAGGCGCTCGGCGGCAAAGTCTTCCGGCACCCCCAGGCGCAGCACTTCCTCGCCGCGCTGGTTGATCAATACGTCGCTGGCCTCCTCATGCAGAGCCAGGATGCGCCGGGCATAGGCCAGCAGGCGCTCGCCCTCCACCGTGGCCACCACCCGGCGCTGATCGCGGTCAAGCAACTGGCAGCCCAGGCTTTCCTCCAGGCGCCGCACCTGCTGGCTCACGGTGGACTGGGTCAAGTGCAGGCGCTCGGCCGCGCGGGTGAAGTTCTGGCAGTCGGCAACCGCCACGAAACTGCGCAGCAACACGGGATCGAACATTGCTCATCACCATTCTGATAGCCACTGATTGGCATGATTATATTTAATTTCAGAATACCCAAGGGCTTCACCATACTCCCCGTTCACCAGCAGGAACGGGAGGTTCCCATGCCGCTCAAGCGGTCCTTCAAACGCGGCCTGATGGCCATAGGTCTGTTAACGGCGGGGGTGGTCATGGCCAACGACAACTCGCTGCTGGATGCAGTACGCAAGGGTCGGTTACAGCAGGTGCAGCAACTGATCCAGCAAGGCGCATCCCTCGACGAGCGTGGCCTGGACGGCAGCAGCCCGCTGCTGCTGGCCACCCGCGATAACCGTATCGACATCGCCCGCGCGCTGATCGAAGCCGGGGCCGACGTCAACCGCAAGAACCTGATCCAGGACAGCCCCTACCTGCTGGCCGGCGCCAGCGGCCACAACGAGATCCTCAAGCTGACCCTGGCCCACGGCGCCGACCTCAAGAGCACCAACCGCTACGGCGGTACTGCCCTGATCCCGGCCTGCGAGCGCGGCCACGTGGAAACCGTGCGCCTGCTGATCGAAGCCGGCGTCGACCTGAACCACGTCAACCACCTGGGCTGGACCTGCCTGATGGAAGCCATCGTGCTGTCCGACGGCGGCCCGGCGCACCAGCAGATCGTCGCCCAGTTGATTGCCGCCGGTGCCGACCTGAACCTGCCGGATCGTGCCGGCATCAGCCCGCTGCAACAGGCCGAGCGCCGTGGCCAGAGCGCCATTGCCAAGCTACTGCGCGATGCCGGCGCGGCGTAACCCCTGCCCCCTTTGAAGGAGCCCTCCATGCACGACGATCAGCACTACCTGCAACAGGCCGTGGCACTGGCCCGACGCAATGTCGAACAGGGCGGCCGCCCGTTCGGCGCGCTGCTGGTGCGCAACGGCCGGGTGCTGGCCGAGGCGGTGAATGAAATCCACCTCAGCCAGGACCCCACCGCCCACGCCGAAATGCTCGCCATCCGCGCCGCCAGCCAGCAACTGGGCCCACGCCTGGACGACTGCGTGATCTACGCCAGCGGCCAGCCCTGCCCCATGTGCCTGGCCGCCATGTACCTGTGCGGCGTATCCCGCGCCGTGTTCGCTGCCAGCAATGAACAGGCGCAGCCGTTCGGCCTGTCCACCGCGGCCATCTACCAAGAGCTGAGCCAGCCCCTGGAAGCACAGCGCTTGCCGCTGCTGCACCTGCCCCAGGCGGCCATGACCGCCCTGTACCAGGATTGGCAGGCGCGCCATGCCGCGAACTGAATCGGCCTTCAAGACCTTCGCCGGCTGGGCGCTGCTGGTGTGCCTGGGCCTGAACTTGCGACCGATCCTCAGTTCGGTCAGCCCATTGCTCAACGAAATTCGCGGGGCCACCGGCATGAGCTTCCAGAGCAGCGCCTGGCTCACCAGCCTGCCGGTGATCTGCATGGGCCTGGTGGCCTTGCTCGTGGTACGGATCGAAGCCCGACTCGGCGAACGCCGCGGCGTGTCTCTGGGTTTAGTGCTGGTGCTACTGGCCTGCCTGGCGCGGCTGTTCTTCGGCCAGGCCGCGGCCTTGCTCGCCACCGCCCTGCTCGGCGGCGCCGGCGTGGCCTTGATCCAGGCCCTGGTGCCGGCGCTGATCAAGCGCCAGTTTCAACAGCGCGTGGCGCTGGCCATGGGCGTCTACTCGGCCTCGCTGATGGGCGGTGGCGGCATCGCCGCCCTGCTCAGCCCGCAGGTGGCCAGCCACTTCGCCCACTGGCAAATGGGGCTGGGCATCTGGGTGCTGCCGGCCATGGCCGCCCTGCTGCTGTGGCAGTGCCTGCCCCTGGGCGCCGGCCGCCGCAACGGCCTCCCGGTGGCCAGGACCGGGTTCTGGAACAACCGCCGTGCCTGGCTGCTGGCGCTGTATTTCGGCCTGGTGAACTGCGGCTACATGAGCATGGTGGCGTGGCTGCCGGCCTACTACCTGCAGCTGGGTTGGAGCGCTACCCAGAGCGGCTCGCTGCTGGCCTTCATGACGATTTTCCAAGTCACCGCCGCCCTGCTGATGCCCGCCCTGGCCCAGCGCAGCAGCGACCGCCGCCCGCTACTGGGCATCAGCCTCGCGGCCCAGGCCGCAGGTTTTCTCGGGCTGGTGCTGTGGCCTTTGCAAAGCCCGCACCTGTGGGTGGCGCTGATCGGCTTCGGCCTCGGAGCCTGCTTTGCCCTGAGCCTGATCCTGACCCTGGATCACCGCCGCGATCCCCGGGAAGCCGGACAACTGGCGGCCTTTGTCCAGGGCGTGGGTTTTCTGATCAACGCCATCTCACCCTGGCTCAGCGGCTGGCTGCGGCAAGTCACCGGTAGCTTTGCCAGCGCCTGGTGGGTGCTGATCGTCGGTGTCCTGGCGATGCTGCTGTTGACGCGAATCTTCAGCCCGGCCAGTTATCAGGCCAGGGCCCAGCTCGACACAGCGCCACAACCGGCCTGACAGCGGTCCTCGAACCAACCGCCTGCCAGCACAGCAGGCGGCTTTCTTTGTGTCACAACAGAACCATTCGTCTTTTCGACCGGCTAAGATCGGCCGCCGACGCCACCCGCGCCAACGAATCCCCCACTCAGCACAGGACAATGGAGAAGACATGGACGCTAAAACGATCAGCCGCTGGGTAAGCAACCTCGGGCTCAGCCATGCAGAACTGATCGCCCGGGGAGAGCGCATCGAGCGTCCGACGGGCAAGCTCTACGACGAATTCGAATGGCTGACCGTGGTCGTCGAGCCCGGCCTGATGCTGGACTTCTGGGAAGACAGCCTGGCCCTGGAAAAGGTCCTGATCGAACTCATGCCCCTTGAACAGGGGCGCTCGTTCTACAGCGGCGAACTGCCCGCCCCGTTCTCACGCAGCATGACCCACGCCGACATTCGCGAGCTGCTGGGCACGCCCCTGCGCTCGGGGGAACGCAGGCCATCAGCCGATGGGCAACGCATGCTCAACGCCTGGGAGAGCTACCGCCTGCCGGAGCACCTGCATCCCAGTGCTCGGGTTGGATTCGTCTATAGCGCCGACATGCAGATCAGAGTCCTGTCGTTTGACTTGCTGGAGCCAAAGCGCGACTGATTCGAGCGCACCGCGTGGCTCTTTAAGATTCGCGGCGATCAGCCAGGCGCCAGAGGAGCGGCGCGAGATCGCCAAGCAAGGCCCTGCGGTCCTTTTCGCAGCCTCGCAGGCTCGGCAGCGGCTACAGGGAACGTGGAGGACGACAGAGATAGGCCGGCCGGTAGGCTGCCGTCGGATTCTGATCTGCCTGCCCCCTTAGACACGATGGCCAAACGCGGGCACTAGCCAAAGGTTTTCATAAACGGCTCGGCACATTGCCGGATCGCCGCGACGACATGCGGTGCCCGTTCGCCCCATTCGGCCGATCGGCTCAACACCCGCTCCAGTGCGTCCAACTGCCCACGAATGACCTCTTGCGGACGAGCCACATCACAGACCTTGGCGAACTCCAGCAACCCCTGCCGCGAAGCAAACAGGGACTTGTTGCCCAGCAGATCCAGGGCCAGCACGTCCTGCGGGATGTAGGCCGTGGTGTTGACGATGTCGTAGGCCGGCGCTAGCCGTGCATCGCGCTGGCCAGGATCGGAATACAACAACCCGAAGTTCTTCAGGTGGGCATCGCCATTCCCCACCATGCAGCTCAGGCTGACCATGGCAAACAACTGCGCCAGTGAACCCGGCACCTGCTCAGGCGGGCAGAACAGGCGAACGGCCTTGGCAATGGCCGAATAGCTCTTGCTGTATTTCTGCTCCGCACCCAGCCCCATCAACGCCGCCATGTCTTCAAACCCCAGGCAACCGAGCTGCTCGTCCCGGTCGAAGCGGCGCATGACGAACAGTTTGGCGTTATCGGAGAGGTAGAACTCGGGCACCGCCATCCCCGCCTCCCTGGCCACCGACATGCACAGGAATTCATTGATCGCCAACCCCGGAAACTCATCCCGGCCGCTCTTGATGATCAACTCTGAGGTGTTCGAGATAAAACGCTGCGACGCGGCGTCATGCCGCTCCGGCACCATCACCTTGGGCTGCACGCCAGATATCCCGGCACGCAGGATGTAGCGGTCCACCAGGTCGGCAAAAATGTCCTCGGCGCCATCCCACGCGAGGATTTCCTGCAGTTTTTCCCCAGGAAACTGCTGTCGCTGCAACAGCCCATCGACTTCGGGCGAGCTCACCGCGACCCGCCCGATCGGCGCGCTGCTGCCGGACAGCGCCAGCAGCAACATCGGGTCGACCTTCACCACCTTGGCCAGGCGGTTGCGCAGTTGCTCCAGCACATAGCCTTCGGGCAGGTTCATCTGAAAGATCGGGTGCAACTCCCGATAACGGTATTCATCCAGCCGCACGGGCATCAGCAGACTGATTGCCGCCTGCACCCGGGCATCATCGTGATAGCGAAACAGATAATCGCCAGCACCACGGTGGATTTTCCCGCTCTCACCGGCCGGGGTGGCTACCTGCAGCACCGTGGCCATCAGTCGAACACTCCCTGGATCTCGTCCAATGTGGGCATCGCGGCAGGCACCAGGGTGAATTCACAGTCCAGGGCTCCCAGCACCCGCGCATAGGCCGCCATACCCACCGACAAGTCGCCCCGCTCGATGGCGATGACCTTCTGCCGGGTCACGCCGGCCAAGGCGGCCAGGCTGGCTTGGGTCAGGCCACGATGCAGGCGGCGCTGGCGAACCTGCTCGCCAAGGCGCGCGGTGATAAGAAGGTAGTCCATGTTCTGTATACGCAACAAAATTGATTGAATGTAACGTATACCTAACATGGCGAAAAATCAAAGGGACGCGGTGGGGCTCACACTCCGTGGCGGCGGGTGAAAGGCTTCGATAGTGGATATGTACTCCCTGACTGTCTCAAGCACAGGTTTTACGGCCGCTACGCGCCCGAGCGGGAGCAGGCTCCCTCGCCACAACATCATTCCAGGCGGCTAGACGAGAACAATCCTAGAGAAATAAATTATTGTAATTCGATAATTTTTTATCAATAATTCGCCACCCCCAAGTTTTGCAAGGAATGACGCATGAACCCCCAAATGAATGGCTCAGCCCAATACCGCTTGCGACGGGTCGGCCTGCTGGCCGCGATCCTGGCCTGGGTCATGGGTGTCGTCGAGGTCGGTGGCAATGCCGGAATGTGGATCTACAACAAGGACCAGGTCCTGGGCGCCCTGCTCAGCGTCTTCGCCGACCACTCGCCCCGCCTGCTGGAAGCCGATTTCAAGCTGTCGTCGGCAAGCTTCACCCTGCTGGTGATTCTCGACTTCCTGCCCCTGCTGCTGTCGAGCTTCGCCCTGTACCTGACCGGGGTGTTCTTCCTGCGCCTGTCGCGCGGCGAAACCTGGAGCGATCGCAACATCCGCATCCTCTGGCGCGTGGGCATGTTGTGGATCGTCGCCCCGGCGACTTTCCCGATGATGGAAACCCTGCAAGGCCTGGCCCTGTCCCTCGACCTGCCGCCCGGCCAGCGCATCCTGCAGATCTCCGCGGGCTTCTCGTCCTACGCGGCCTACGAGGTGGTCAAAGGAATCTTGCTCTGCTCGTTTTCCATTATCATGCGCGACGCCAAAGTCCTCAGTGATGAGCACAGTCACTACATATAGAACAATGAGATGACCATTATCGTTCGGCTTGACGTTGTCATGGCTAAAAACAAGATTCGCTCCAAAGAGTTGGCCGCCATCCTGGGCATTACCGAGGCGAATCTGTCGTTGCTGAAAAATGGCAAGGTCAAGGGGATGAAAATCGAGACCCTGGACAAACTCTGCGCTGCACTCGACTGCCAACCCGGCGACCTGCTGGAGTATCAGGCCAGCGAGCCTGCGTAATCCCCCGCGTTTGTTCAAACCGAGTCTCGATCGTTAAAGCCTTATCCATTCCTCACGTTGCACAATGGCTTATTCATGACTCGCTACCTGCTCTGCCCGCTGTTTCTGTTCGTCCTGCTTTTGACCGGCTGCGCCAACAAACTCGAAGTGGCCATCGACGCCACCCCGGCCCAAGACTATTACTTCGACCCCAAGGCTCCAGTGCTGGTGACCGTCAACAGCGCCAAGGACGCCCAGGGCCTCAAGGCCAGCTACTACCTGCGCGACATGGTCGCTGCCCTGCACGGCATGGGTTTCACCCAGGTGTATACCGAGTCGTCGTTGCCGAAAAACCACCCGCCGTTTCGCATGAACATTGCCCTGGACGTGGGCAGTAAAAAGACCAGCTACCGCTACACCGCCACCGACTACGGCCAGGTGCCCAGCAGCACTAAAACCACGTGCATGCCCGGCAAGAACCAACAGACCGTGTGCACCAGCACCCCAACGATGTCCTACCGTGCCATCGGCTCCTCGGAGCGCACCGGCTACACCACCCTGTCGACCTTCAATATCAAGGCCAAGGACGAGCAGAGCCGGCGCACCGTGTTCCTGCTACGGGCCTCGTCCTACAACGAGGATTGCCAGGACGCCAAGGTCGAGGATTTCCTGGTGCAGGAAAGCCTGGACAACCTGGATTTCAAAAACCGGGTGCAACGCAAATACACCGTCACCCTGCCCGAAGGCCACAGCTGCAACTAAGCGCCTACCGCGCACCAAGCGACACGCTTACAATCGCCCCTCGCCGCCCGCCCGATCCCCCTCGCGCGGGCGCAGCCCCCTCAACGACAAGGCGCAGGTCGAACATGCCCCTGGACTGGACTGCCTGGGAAATCGAACCCGGATCGGCGGTGGACGAACAACTGATCGCCCAGGTGCAGCAACGCCTCGGCCTTGAGTTTCCGGCGCTGTACCTGGAGCTGGTGCAATACGCCGCGGCCGCCACCCCGGGGATCGGCACCTTCCCCTATGGCAACGACTACACCTGCATCAGCGAGTTCTTCGAGTTCGGCCTGAGCAACCAGCCCTGGACCCTGCTCTGGTACGCCAGCCCTGGCCGCGTGCCGGGACTGCCTGCAGGCTGCCTGGCGATTGCCCGGGATGCCGGCGGCCTGCTGATTTGCCTGGACTTCAACAGCCCGGGCGTGGCGGTGGAAATCTTCGATCCCGAGAGCGCCAGCCGCTACCCGGTGGCCGCCGACTTCAAGGCCTTTGTCGAGCTGTGGCAGCCATGAGCGCACCGCAGAAATGGATAGTGGTGCCCACTAGCAAGGCCGCCATGCAGCGCCTGGACCTGGACCAGTGCCTGCCGGGCGACCTGGAGGAACTGGCGCTGTCCCCGGAACAGTGGGCGCTGCTGTCCCGCAGCGACCTGCTACCGCGTTTGAACCGCGCCCTGGGCCCCCTGATCGACGACTACGAAGACGCCTCGATCCAGGGTCGGGCCGCCCTGACCACGGCGCTGTCGATCCTCACCCGGACCGCGACAGCGGAGGATGAACTTATCCACAGGCTCATCGCCCTGAATCGCCTGGCCCTGGAACGGGACACCGGCCTGTTCTTCTACTTCTGAGGTCCTCCCCAGAGCGGCTCCCGCGCCTCATTGGGGGCGAGGGCGCTTGCTCCCGCTAGGGCGCCAGCCCGACCTAACGGGCGCCACGGCACAGCCTCAAGCTCAGATCTCCGCGCTGGCGCTGGCCGGTTTCAGCCCCGACTCCGGCACGCTCACCGCGGTTTCCGAACGCGGTGTGCCCTGGGGCACCCAGTCGTAGCTCACCGGCAAGGCGCGGTACACCCAGTTGCTGACGGCCTCGCTGCCCGGGGCCTTGCCCAGGTAGGGGCTGACGTATTCCCAGACGATCTCGCCGCCGGCGGTGACCTGGAAGAAGCGTCCGTTCATGCCCTCATCGATCAGCGTGTTGCCGTTGGGCAAACGTCGCGCGCTGCTGATGAACGAGCTGTAGAAGGCCCAGCCCGGCTGCCGGGAACTGGCGGCGCTGTACTGCCAGACGATCTCGTTCCTGATCGGGTCGATCTCCAGCACCCGGGAACCGGCGATCAGCCCCAAAGGCACCGAGGGGTAGCCGGCCGTGCCCTGGTTGTCGAACACCAGCAGGTGCCCGGCGCCCGGTAAACCAGCGGGAATGATGTGGGCGTCATGCTGGCCGACGAACTGGTCCACCGGGCGCGGCACCTTGGCCGCGGTCTTCGGGTTGATCGGCGCCAGGTTCGGCCCCAGGCGCCAGACCACCTTGCCGCTGTGCTTGTCGAGGATGGCGATGAAGTTGGCGTTGCGTGAATCGATCAGCAGGTTGTCCGGGGCGAAGCGTTTATCGCCGCCGTCGAACCACTGGTTGGGGCCCACCACGCTGAGGTTGTTGATGTGCAGGTAGTCCGGGTTGTCGCTGCCGTACACCAGCTTCAATTGCGCCGGAGTAAAGCCGAATTCCTTGAGGTGCTCGGAGGCCAGCCACTGCCATTTGACCTGGCCGTCGGGGCTGACCTCATAGATCGCATCGTCGATCACCTGGGGCACCTTGAACCCCGCCACCTTGTGCACCTTGTTGGCCAGCACCAGGGTGTTGCCGTTGCCCAGGCGGCGCTGGTCGTGGTGCTGCTGGGCGGCGCCGCCCGGGGCCTGGTCGCCCCATTGCCAGAGCACCTTGCCGTTCCAGTCCAGCTCGCCGACGCTCTGGTTGCCCAGGCCGTTGCCCGCTGAACCCAGGGGCCCGGGCTCCTTGTCCTTGAGCTGCAACAGCACCCGGCCGCGCTCGCCGTTCACCAGTTGCGGGTCGATGATGGCCGAGGGGAAACCGGCTTGCGGCCAGTGCTTCACCTCATTGCCGTTCATGTCGATCAAGTGCGTCTGTTTGTCGGCGCCGCTGAAGATCACGTACTGGTTATAGGCCCTGGCCGGATCGTAGCGGGTCACTCCGGTGGGGTAGACGCTGGGGGCGGCCTGCACCGCCGAAGCCAGCAGGGTGGCGGCAATCAGCCAGGGCAAAACGCTTTTGACACGCAGCATGACGAGCACTCCTGTTCAGGTCGAAGGGCGCCGGCGGACCCGGCGCGAGATACGTGAAGCCGGGTTTCAGAAGTCGTAGCGTCCGGTCACGCCCAGGGTTCGCGGGGTGCCCAGCAGGCCCTCGTAACCGCCGTTGCCGGCAGTCCAGAGGGTGGTGTAGTAGGTCTTGTCGAAGGCGTTCTTCAGCCACAGCGAGACGTCCCACTGGCCCTGTTCGTAGTTGCCGCGCAGGCCGGTGGACAGGTTGACCACGGCGTAGCTGGGGATCTGCCCGTATTCGGAATCTTCCACGGTGCCCACGGCCTTGGAGCGGAAGGCGTAGCTGGCGGTGACGTACTCTTCCAGGCCGTTGTCCAGGTTCCACTTGTATTCGCCGTTGGCGTTGCCGATCCATTTCGAGGCGCCCACCACCTGGTGGCCGCTGAGGTCGCAGGAGGCCGGTGCTCCCGGGCGCAGGCTGACTTCCGGCGGGCACGGCGCATCCTTGTAGGACAGGTAGCGCACGTCGTTGTAGGAACCGTTGAGGTTCAGGGTCAGGCCGCGAATCGGCACCAGGGTGCTTTCCACCTCCACTCCGCGCGAGCGCACCGACCCGGCGTTGGTCAGGTACTGCACGCGGTTGGCATTGTCGTAGGCGTTAGTCTGGTAGCCGTTGACCTGGGTCCAGAACAGGTTGGCGTTGAGTTGCAGGCGGCGGTCCCACAGGGTGCTCTTGAACCCCAGCTCGGCGTTGTTGGCGCGCTCGGTGCCGATCAGCAGCGAGTCGGCCCCGGCGGTCGGCGCCGAGCCCACCGCCAGGTTGACCCCGCCGGACTTCTCGCCGTGGGACAGGGTGGCGTAGCCCAGCAGGTCATCGGTGAAGCGGTAGCTGAGGTTGAGCAGGCCCGAAGGGCTGGTGCTGTACTGGTTGAGGTCGCCCGAATCATAGGCTCCGGCGCGGCCGCGACGGGCGTTGGCGGCGGCACCGGCCACCGCGGCGCCACCCAGCGGCGCGTTGCGGCTGACCCAGGCGCTTTTTTCCTCGTAGGTGCCGCGCAGCCCGGCGGTGAAATCCAGGCGCTCGGTCAGGTGCCAGGTGCCCTGGGCGAACAGGGCGAAACTGTTGGTCTGGATATGCCCGTTGCCGATGCTGGTGACGTTGCTCAGGGCCCCGGCCGGCGTGCCGTTCCAGATGTCCGCCTTGGGCCCGTAATAGGCGAAGGATTTGTTGTCCAGGTCGGAGCCGAAGTAGTAGGCGCCCAGCACGTAGTCGAAGAAGCCGCCAGTGGGCGAGGCCAGACGGAATTCCTGGGACCACTGTTTGTCTTCCACCGACACCCCGGCGTTGTAGGTCGCCGCCACGTTGAGGCCATCGTCGTTACGCGGGGTGAAGTTCCACCAGCGGTAGGCGCTGACCGAGGTCAGGGTGAAATCGCTGGGCAGGGTCCAGTTGGCCTCAAGCGAAGTGCCGCCCTGGAACACCGTGACATGCTGGTCGTTGTCCAGGTTGACCTTGCGGTGCGAACCGTTGACCAGGGTCGCACCGGCCGCCGCCGCGCGGGACTCGTAGACGTTGGTGCCGTTGATGGTCGGCCCGGTGCTGTACAGCACCCGGGTGCCGGCACTGGAATCCTCTTCGTTGTAGTCGCCGATCCAGCGCAGGTTGAAGCTGTCGTTGGGCTTGTACAGCAGTTGCCCGCGAAAGCCCTGGCGCGATCCGCCATTGAGGTCATGGCCGTCGAACTCGTTCTTGATGTCGCCGTCGCTGCGGGTGCGATAGGCGGAAAAACGCCCGGCCAGCTCATCGGTCAGCGGCCCGGAAATCGTGCCCTTGGTCTGGAAGTAACCGTCCTCGCCGAGGGAAGTTTCGATGCTGCGTTCCGGGGTGAAGCTCGGCGCCCGGGTGCTGATGTTGATCACCCCGGCGGTGGTGTTCTTGCCGAACAGGGTGCCCTGGGGACCGCGCAGCACTTCCAGCTGCTCGATGTCCATCAGGTCGAACACCGCCATCCCCGGCCGTCCCAGGTAGACGTTGTCGATGTACAGCCCGACGCTGCCTTCCAGGCCATCGCTGGCCGGGTTGTTGCCCAGGCCGCGGATCGACACGCTGGACTGGCGCGCATGCATGTAGGCGACGTTGACGCTGGGCACCAGCTGCTGCAGATCCTGGATGCGATAGACCCGCTGGCTCTCCAGGGCCTGGCCGCTGACCACGCTCATGGGGGTGGGCACGCTCTGCGAGCTTTCCTCGCGGCGCCGGGCGGTCACGGTCACCGTTTGCAACTGGCCATCGTCGGCCTGGGTCTTGTTGGCGCTGCTCTTGGCCGACGCGGTGGCCGGCACCGGGGCCTCTTCGGCCCAGGTCGGCGTCCAGCTCGCGCTGCCGGCCAGCAACAGCGCCAGGGGCAGGCGCTTGAGCCGCCGGGGCGAGAGGGGTGAAGCGAGGGACAACGGGCTCATGGGCGGCTCCTGGTCAGAAAATATACAGCCTCGTATATTCCTTAAAGTTATTTATTTATGTTTTTACAAAGATTTACTGCATAAGAGATTGCCTTTATAAGGAGTCGACCTAATGCATAGCCAATGCATTTCCCCGATATTTTTTATGTGAAAAATGCATATCGACCTGCGCCAGCTCCGTCACTTCATCGCCCTCGCTGATCAGCGCAGCTTTGTCGCGGCCGCGGCGGCGGTGAACCTCTCGCAATCGGCCTTCAGCCGCAGCATCCAGGCCCTGGAACACAGCGTCGGCTGCCAGTTGGTGGATCGCGGGCGCAAGGACCTGGCGCCGACCAAGCAGGGCCAGTTACTGCTGGAACATGCCCGTCGGCTGGTCAGCGGGGCCCAGCAGATGGCCAACGAGATCAGCCAGTTCAATGGCCTGGAGGCGGGAGAGTTGCGCTTCGGCTGTGGCCCGGCGCCGGCCTCGGGCTTGATCCCCCGGGCCATCGGCAGCTTTATCGGGCGCTACCCCAAGGCCCGGGTGCAGTTCCAGGTGGATGACTGGCAAAGCCTGAGCAAGCGCCTGCTCAGCGAAGAGTTCGAATTCTTCGTGGCCGACACCCGCCACTTCGAGGCCGACCCGGATTACCTGACCCAGCGCCTGCGCCCGCGCAAATGGCATTTCTGCTGCCGCGCCGGGCATCCGTTGGCCCAGCGCGACAGCGTCAGCGCCAGCGAACTGATGAGCTACCCGCTGGCGGTGACCATCCGCCCGCCGAACCTGCGCAAGGTCATCGTCGACCTCTGCGGCAAGCCGGACTTCACGCCCAATGTGGAATGCGAAAACAGCTACAGCCTGCTGGGCGTGGTCATGCGCTCGGACGCCATCGGCATCGTCGGCTCCTACAGCGACGCCTTGCACAACGCCAAGGGCGAACTGGTGTGCCTGAAGATCGACGGCCTGGCCGACGACCTGGAAGAGCTCTACACCCGCTACGGCATCGTCAGCCGCGCCGGCTACCGCCTCTCGCCCCTGGCGGCGGCGATGATCGAAGAGATCAAGGCCATCGACGAACAGGACGAAGCGCTGCCGTCCCTCGACAACCTGGCCGTCTGAGCCCCTGACTGGCGTCATGCCCCGACACTCGCCCCCTGCACTTGCACCCGTAGCCGCTGCCGAGCCTGCGAGGCTGCGAACGAGGACGCAGTCCTCGCCCCGGCCATCCACGGCAAATCCCCGGCGGCCGCTGCGCGGCCGATCACCGCCTGCGGCAGCGGCTACAAGGACCTGAGCGATGCACGCCCTGCATCGAAACTATTCGGCAAATGCGCTTGCCGGGAGGCCCCGCCGGAGGCGAAAAAACGCGCCTGTCTTCCCCTCGGTGAACCCCATGTCCAATACCCCTTCCCCCGTGCGCAACGTGCTCTACATCATGTGCGACCAGCTGCGCCGGGATTACCTCTCGTGCTACGGCCACCCGCACCTGCACACCCCGAACATCGATCGCCTGGCCGCCGCCGGGGTGCGCTTCAGCCGCGCCTACACCCAGGGCACCATCTGCGGCCCGTCGCGCATGTCGGCCTACACCGGGCGCTATGTCAGCAGCCATCAGGTGGCCTGGAACGCGGTGCCCCTGCCCCTGGAAGAGTTGACCCTGGGCGACTACCTGCGGCCCCACGGCATCCGCACCGCGCTGGTGGGCAAGACCCACGCCACACCCAACCTCGACGCCTTGCAGCGCCTGGCCATCGACCCCGACAGCCCCCAGGCCGAGGCGCTCAACGAGGTCGGCTTCGAGCCCTACTTGCGCCACGACGGCATCTACCCCGACGACCCGATCTTCGACGACAAGCGCGATGCCGCGCCCTACACCCATTACCTGCGCAACCTCGGCTACGACGGGCTCAACCCCTGGCACGACTGGGCCAACGCCGGGGCCGGCGAGCAGGGGCAGATCCTCAGCGGCTGGAAGATGCGCAACGCCCACCTGCCGGCCCGGGTCGCCGAGGAACATTCGGAAACCGTCTACACCACCGACCGCGCCATCGACTTCATCAGCGAACAGGGCGAGCAACCCTGGTGCCTGCACCTGTCCTACATCAAGCCGCACTGGCCCTACATCGCCCCCGCGCCCTACCACGCCCTGTATGGCCCCGAGCAGGTCATCCCGGCGGTGCGCGCCGCGCCCGGGCAGCTCAGCGATCACCCGGTCTATGCTGCCTTCCGCCAGCATGAAGAGAGCCTGAATTTTTCCCGGGATGAAGTGCGCCTGAACGTGGTGCCGACCTACATGGGCCTGATCAAGCAGGTGGACGACCAGCTCGGCCGGCTGTTGGATGTCCTGCAGAGCAACGGCCGCTGGGACGACACCCTGATCGTCTTCACCAGCGACCACGGCGACTTCCTCGGCGACCACTACCTGGGGGAAAAGGAGTTCCTGCTGGAGCCGGCGGTGGGCGTGCCGCTGATTGTCCGCGACCCGCGGGCGGCGGCGGACAGCCGCCGTGGCAGCGTGGATGAGCGCCTGGTGGAAACCATCGACGCCCTGCCGACCTTTCTTGAGGCCCTGGGCCTGCCAGGGGCCGAACATCGCCTGGAAGGCCGCTCGCTGATCCCGCTGCTGCACGGCGCGACACCGGACTGGCGCCGCTACGCCATCAGCGAATACGACTACGCCTTCCAGGCCCCGGCCCGGGAGCGCCTGGGCCAGCCCATCGACCGTTGCCGCATGACCATGGTGCGCAGCGAACGCTGGAAGTACCTGGCCTACGACGGCTTTCGCCCACAGCTGTTCGACCTGCACAACGACCCCCAGGAGCTGCATGACCTGGGGGCCGACCCGGCCTACGCCGCGGTGCGTGAAGAACACCTGGGGTATCTGCTGGAATGGCTGCGCGGCCTGAAACGCCGCACCACCATCAGCCATGAAGAGATCGATCTGCGGGGCCAGCGTTTTCGCTACGGCGAGCCGGAAAGCGAAAAGCTGGTGCAGATCGGCGTGTGGTAACCCCCAGCCGGCTTGCCGGCGAAGAGGCCCTCAAGTATTGCAGCGCTCTCAGGGACGCCTTCGCTGGCAAACCAGCCTCTACAGCGGGCAGGTTCATCGCGTGAATTCTCGTAGGAGCCGGCTTGCCGGCGAAGAAGCCCTTGAGCCTTGCAGCGCTCTCTGGGCCGCCTTCGCTGGCAAGCCAGCTCCTACAATGGGCAGGTGCATCGGGTAAATGCCCGTAGGGGCTTGAGGGGGCGGGTCAGAGGCCTTTGATGGTCTGGCTGCGCTGGCCATGCACGCCCACCGGGACGTCGCCCTTGAGGGTCACGCGGCGCACGATGCGGTCCTGGGTGCCGTAGTCGTCCACGGCGTAATGCTGGGTCGAACGGTTGTCCCAGATCGCCACGTCACCGGCGCTCCAGCGCCAGCGCACGGTGTTTTCCAGGCGGGTCACATGGCTTTGCAGCAGGTTGAACAGGTGCGCCGAATCGGCTTGGGAATAGCCCTTGATGCGCTTCACGAAATGCCCCAGCACCAGGCTCTTTTCGCCGCTCTCGGGATGCACGCGGACGATCGGGTGCTCGGTCTCGAACACCGTCGAGGTGAACACCTTGCGATAGCGCTCCAGCTTTTCCGCCGAAACATCGGGCTTGGCCCCGGCGTAGTCGTATTCGTTGCTGTGCACCGCCCAGAGTTTGTCCGCCAGCTCCCGCAGTTCCGCCGGAAGTTCGTTGTAGGCGGTGGCGGTGTTGGCCCACACCGTGTCGCCGCCTGCGGCCGGGGCCACCACCGAACGCAGGATCGAGGCTTTCGGGTAGGCGTCGACGAAGGTCACGTCGGTGTGCCAGGAGTTGGCCCGCTGACCCTCGGCGCCGTCCAGTTCCAACAGGTAGCGGGTGCCGTCGCGCACCGGCACGGTGGGGTGGGCCACCGGCTCGCCCAACAGGTGGGAGAAGGCTTCCTGGCTCTGGTCGTCGAGGTGGGTCTGGCCACGGAAGAAGATCACCTTGTACTGCACCAGCGCCTGCTGGATGGCGTCCACGGTGGCGGCATCAAGGTCGCCGGACAGTTGCACGCCACGGATCTCGGCGCCGATGCGACCGGCCACCGGGTGGATCTCAAGGGCATCAACAGCGGGTTTAACGGCTAAGGCGGCATTGCTCATCAGGTACACCCTCATCGACTGCTTACGGTTGGAACCGCCGCGAAACAACGCTCTATCTATATTCTATTTAGATCTAATAGATAACCACATGCTTCGTTGACGGAATAAGAGCTTGCATTTAAAACCTCAGCCTCACTCGTCGCAAATGCCTTCGAGCTATTTTTCGGATGCCGGGAAAGCATATGGATCTTCGCCAATTGCGTTACTTCATCGCCCTCAATGAACACCGCAGTTTTGTCCGTGCCGCCGACGCGATGGGCATCACCCAGCCGGCCTTCAGCCGCAGTATCCAGGGCCTGGAGCAGGAGTTCGGCTGCGTACTGGTGGACCGTGGCAACAAGGACCTGCGCCCCACCCCGGAAGGCCAGGTGGTGCTGCAGCACGCCTTGAGCCTGGTGCAGGGCGCGGCCTTGCTCAGCAGCGAAGTGACCCAGATGACCAAGCTCGATGCCGGCGAGGTGCGCTTCGGCTGCGGTCCGGCGCCGGCGGTGAAGCTGGTGCCCGACGCGGTGGCGCAGTTCAGCAGCGCCCACCCCAAGGTGCGCACCTGCTTTGCCGTGGATAACTGGGAGAAACTCAGCCGCAGCCTGAACCGCGAAGAGATCGAGTTCTTCATCGCCGACATCCGCCATTTCGAAGCCGATCCGAACTACCAGACCCAGCCGCTGACGCCCAAGCGCGGGGTGTTCTTCTGCCGCCCCGGGCACCCGCTGTTGGCCAAGGAAAGCCTGTCCACCAACGACATGTTCGACTACCCCCTGGCCACCACCCTGATCCCTCCGGGGATTCGCAAGCTTTTGGCCAACCTCAGCGGACGCATCGACTTTTCACCGACCATCGAGACTGAACACTTTCCAGCGCTGGTGAAGATCGTCCGCCAGTCCAATGCCATTGGCGTGGGCACCGCCGAGGCCTTCGCCGAAGACATCGAGCAGGGGTCGCTGGTGCTGCTGCACTGGCGCAACCTGCCGCAGAACATCGAAAGCCTGAATGCCCGCTGCGGCATCGTCAGCCGCAGCGGTTTTCGCCTGTCGCCAGCGGCGCGCAAGTTGATCGAAGTGCTGGTGGCGGTCGACCAGCAAACCCACAGCATCGCCGTCTAACCCTGTAGCCGCTGCCGCAGGCTGCGAACGACGACGCAGTCGGCGCAAGACGGCACCCGGTTCTTCCAGATAAACCGCGTCGCCGGCCCCAGCGGCCCCTTCGGTGCCGGGCGCAGCCTGCGGCAGCGGCTACAGGGGTTCAGGGAGGAGGTTACAGGCCGGCGGCGGCGAGTTGCGGGGCGACCCAGGCCTCCACCTTGAACGGCTTGCGGATCAACCGTTCCTTGGCCGCCAAGTCCACCGAGTCCTGCAATTTGCCGAGGAACACCGGGTCCAGGGTCGAGGGGAAGATTTCACTCAGGCGCTGGTCCTTGAGGTCTTCCTGCAAGATCACCGGCGGGTAGCTGGCCAGGCCCGACACCAACTGGATATAGGCGTCCTTGTTGCTGTCCTGGGTCAGCCACTCTACGGCCTGCTGCTGGGCCTTGAGCAGTTTTTCCACGGCCTCGGGGTGCTCGTCGACAAACTTGCCGGCGCCCACCAGCACGCTCTGCACGCTGCCGGCGCCGCCCAGGTCCTTGGTGCTCAGGGGCAGTTCGGCCAGCCCCTTGCTGCGCAGGGCGGAAAGCCCGGTGCTGCCCCAGGAGGCGTCGATCTGCTTGGCCGCCAGGGCCGCCACCGCCGCGTTGAAGTCGAGGTTGACCACTTTCAGGTCCTTCTCGCTCAGGCCCCGGCTGGCCAGGGCAGCGTCGAACGACAGCTGGGTGGCGGTGCCCCGGAACACCGCCACGCGCTTGCCCTTGAGGTCTTCCAGGGTCTTGATCCCCGAGCCCGGCACCACCCCCAGGTAATGCTTGACCCCACGGGCCGAGGCGCTGAGCAAGCGCGTATCCAGGCCGTTGGACTTGCCGATGATGGCCGCCAGGTCGCCGAGATAGGCCAGGTCCACCTGGCCGTTGGCGAAGGCTTCGTTGATCACCGGCCCGGCGCCCTTGAAGAAATTCCACTGGATCTGGATGCCCTGGTCGGCAAAGGCCTTTTCGAAGATCTGTTGCTGACGCAGCACGTCCACCACCCCGCCGCCACTGTGCTGGGTGCCGGCGCTGAGGTCGGGCACGGCGATGCGGATTTCCTTGAGCTCGGCGGCCTGGGCCAGCAGCGGCAGGCAACCCAGCAGTCCCGCCAGGGCCGGCGCGGCGAACAGGCTGATGACGCGTTTGAAGGGAAGGTTCATGGGTGCGGCTCCTGATGGCAAAGGCTGTGAGGAGCAGAAGGTAGGCACGGAATCGATCAACATTTAAATACTATAAATTCACATTTTAATAACTCATTCGAATAAATCAGGACCCACGGGCATCCCCGGGAACATGCATGAAATGCATGAAAAATATTCTTCAAATGCATTGGATGCGTGTCGGCCAGAAGCCTTAAATGGCCTTTCTTATCTCCTAATAGAATCGATAAGAATCTTAATAGACCACAAATGCATAAAAGCTAGGAGCCGGCTTGCCGGCGAAGAGGCCCGCCAGCCCTTATTCGCTGACAAGCCAGCGCCTACGGCATCGACCCACGCCATGCAGCACCCGACGACGGAGGTCATCCATGGCCCGTGTTTCCCTGCTCAGCCTGCCCCTGGCGGCACCGTCCACCGGACGCCCGGGCTGGCCCGCAATCCATCAGCGCCTGCTGCCCTGGCTGCTGCCCCTGAGCCTGTTCGTCCTGTGGTGGCTGGCCAGCCGCAACCTGTGGATGAGCGAACAGATCCTGCCGGCCCCGGCCCTGGTCTGGAGCAGCGCCCTGGAGCTGGGCCGCGGCGAGCTGTGGAGCCACCTGGCGATCAGCCTGCAACGGCTGTTCTGGGGCTTGCTGGCCGGCATCGCCGCCGGTGCCCTGTTGGGGGGCGCCCTGGGCTTTAGCCGGCGCCTGGAGCGTCTGGTGTACCCCACCTTCGGCGCCCTGGCGCAGATTCCGACCCTGGCCTGGATTCCCCTGTTCATGGTGTTTTTCGGCATCGGCGAAGTGCTCAAGCTGGTGGTGCTGGTCAAGGCCGTGGTGGTGCCGGTGACCTTGCATACGCTGGTGGGCGTGCGCGACGCCCAGCCCAGACTGCGGGAGGCCGCCACGGTGCTGCGCCTACCCCCAGCCTTGCTGATCCGCCGCCTGGTGCTGCCCGCCGCGCTGCCGGCCTTCATGGCCGGGGTACGCCTGGCCCTGGCCACCGGCTGGACTTCGTTGCTGGCGGTGGAGCTGCTGGCCTCCAGCGAAGGCATCGGTTACCTGATGGTCTGGGCGCGGCAACTGTTCATGCTGGATATCGTCTTCGTCTGCATCCTGGTGATCGGCGTGCTGGGGGTGTGCATGGACCGCGGCATCGGCTGGCTGGATCGCACCCTGGTGCACTGGCCGCACCCGGCCACCGCCGCTCTGCGCCGCGGTCCGCGCTATCAGGGCTGGCAGCGCCTGCAACCCTGGCTGCTGCCCCTGGCCTTGCTGGGCCTGTGGCAGCTGGCGAGCGCAAGACAATGGGTGGACGCCAATATTCTGGTGAGCCCGCTGGTGGTGCTGGGCACCACCGTCGACGGCCTGCGGGACGGCAGCTTGCTCGGGGGCATGGGGCTGAGCCTGGGGCGCGCCCTCGGCGGCCTGGCCCTGGGTGGCGGACTGGGCCTGGTCCTGGGCTTGCTGCTGGGGCTGTCGCGCCTCGCTGAACGGCTGCTGGGACCGACCCTGGCCGCCATCCGCCAGATCGCCATTTTCGCCTGGGTGCCGCTGCTCACCGCCTGGTTCGGCCTGGGGGAACTGGCCAAGTGGGTGTTCGTCGCCCTGGCCGCCTTCTTCCCATTGTTCATCGCCACCCAGCGCAGCGTTGCCCAGCTGTCACCACAACTGGCGGAGGCCGCCCAGGTACTGCGCCTGAACCTCTGGCAACGCCTGCGCCGGCTGGTGCTACCCGGCGCGGCGCCGGGGATTTTCGCCGGCCTGCGCATCAGCCTGATCTACGCCTGGATGGGCACCATCGGCGCGGAATATTTCATGCCGTCCAATGGCGGCATCGGCAGCCAGATGATCAGCGCCCAGCAACTGCTGCGCATGGACCTGATCATGGCCGGCATGCTCCTGGTGGGCCTGACCGGGGCCCTGCTCAACCTGCTGGGCCAACAACTCGAAACCCGCGCCACCCGCTGGAGACACGCATGAACGCACCCCTGGTCAGCTTCAATCACGTGGGCAAGAGCTTCCCCGTCGCCGGTGGCGAGGTGGAGGCGATCCGCGAATTCAACCTGGACATCGCCGAGGGCGAGTTCGTCGCCATCGTCGGTTCCAGCGGCTGCGGCAAGTCCACCCTGCTGCGCCTGCTGATCGGCCTGGACACCGAGTTTCGCGGCGAGATCCGGGTCGACGGCCAAACCGTCAGCGGTATCGGCAGCGAACGCGGCATTGTGTTCCAGGAGCACCGTCTGTTTCCCTGGCTGACCGTGGCCGAGAACATCGGCCTGGGCCTGGTCAACGAACCCTTGAGCGCCGCCGAGCGCCAGCGGCGGATCGACGATTTCATCGAGCTGGTAGGGCTCAAGGACTTTACCCGGGCCTATCCCCATCAGCTCTCTGGCGGCATGGCGCAGCGGGTGGCCATTGCCCGTGGGCTGGTGGCCAGCCCGCGCATCCTGCTGCTGGACGAGCCCTTCGGCGCCCTCGATGCCCTGACCCGCCAGCAGATGCAGGACGAGCTGCTGGCGATCCGCGAGCGGGCAAAAATCACCACGGTACTGGTGACCCACGATGTCGAGGAAGCGATCTTCCTCGCCGACCGGGTGGTGGTAATGGAGCCGCGTCCGGGCCGCATCAAGCGCGTGGTCGAGGTGGCCCTGGCGCACCCGCGCCAGCGCAGCGCTTTCGACTTCCACCAACTGCGCGAAGAACTGCTCCACGAACTCACCCGCGATGATCACTACCAGGCACCGCAGCCGGTGCAGATCCGCGACCTGCCCTTGACCTTCATTGCTTGCTGAACAGGAGTGCCGCGATGCCGCAACGCCCCAACTTTCTAGTGATCCTGGCCGACGACCTGGGCTTCTCCGACCTCGGCGCCTTCGGTGGCGAGATCGCCACGCCGAACCTCGACGCCCTGGCCTTCAACGGTCTGCGCCTGACCGATTTCCACACCGCCCCGACCTGCTCGCCGACCCGCTCCATGCTGCTCACCGGCACCGACCATCACATCGCCGGGATCGGCACCATGGCCGAAGCCCTGACCCCCGAACTGATCGGCAAGCCGGGCTACGAGGGTTACCTCAACGACCGCGTGGTGGCCCTGCCGGAGCTGCTGCGCGAAGCCGGCTACCAGACCCTGATGAGCGGCAAGTGGCACCTGGGGCTGACCGCCGAGCGCGCGCCCCATGCCCGGGGCTTCGAGCGTTCGTTTTCGCTGCTGCCGGGGGCGGCCAATCACTACGGCTTCGAGCCCACCTACGATGAGCACACCCCCGGGCTGCTGAAATCCACTCCGGCGCTGTACATCGAGGACGACCGTTTCATCGATGAACTGCCGGCGGATTTCTATTCCTCCGACGCCTTCGGCGACAAGCTTTTGCAATACCTGAAGGAGCGCGACCAGAGCCGGCCGTTCTTCGCCTACCTGCCGTTCTCGGCGCCCCACTGGCCGCTGCAGGCCCCGGCGGAAATCGTCGCCAAGTACCGCGGCCGCTATGACGCCGGCCCCGAGGTGCTGCGCCGCGAGCGCCTGGAAAAACTCAAGGCCCTGGGCCTGATCGATGCCGAGGTCGAGCCTCATCCGCTGATCAACCTGAACGCCGAGTGGGATGCCCTCAGCGAAGAGCAGCGGCAGGTTTCGGCGCGGGCCATGGAGGTGTATGCGGCGATGGTCGAGCGCATGGACTGGAACATCGGCCGGGTGGTGGATTACCTGCGCCAGCAGGGCCAGCTGGACAACACCCTGATCCTGTTCATGTCCGACAACGGCGCCGAGGGCGCGCTGCTGGAGGCCTTTCCCAAGTTCGGCCCGGAGCTTTTGACCTACCTCAACCAGCACTACGACAACCGCCTGGAGAACATCGGCCGGGCCAACTCCTACGTCTGGTACGGCCCGGCCTGGGCCCAGGCGGCCACCGCGCCGTCGCGGCTGTTCAAGGCCTTCACCACCCAGGGCGGGATTCGCGTGCCGGCGCTGCTGCATTACCCGCAACTGCCGCTCAAGGGGCAGATCAGCCACGGCTTCGGCACGGTGATGGACATCACCCCGACCCTGCTCGACCTGGCCGGCGTGCGCCACCCCGGCAAGCGCTGGCGCGGGCGTGATGTGGCGCCACTGCGGGGCAAGTCCTGGCTGGGCTTTCTCTCCGGCGAAACCGCCCAGGTGCATGACCAGCACACGGTGACCGGCTGGGAGCTGTTCGGCCGCCGGGCGATTCGCCAGGGCCAGTGGAAGGCGGTGTACATCCCCGGGCCGGTGGGCCCGGCGACCTGGCAGTTGTATGACCTGGGCCAGGACCCGGGGGAGATTCACGACCTGGCCCAGAGCCAACCGGAAAAACTGCGCACGCTGCTGGAGGAATGGCAGCGCTATGTGGATGAAACCGGGGTGATCCTCAGCGAATCGCCGTTCCAGCCGGATTGAGCTTGTAGGAACTGGCTATGAACCGGACCGTGCAAGAGCGGGCCTGTGTCGGAGCTGGCCTCAGCCTCGGGTGATGCGGCAGGCCGGGGTTGTTGGCAGTTCCTTGACCACAACGTAATGCCCCGCCCGGTTTTTCTCGACCCGCAACGGCGAAGCGGCCAGGTAGCTACCGTGCAGGTTCTGGTCGACAAAACAGATGGTGATGCCCTGGCTCCCCCGCTCCATCACCCTGACGCTGTAGACCCAGCTTTGTTCTTCGTCCGTCGCGTTGTAGGTGCCCTCGGCGCCTGCATCCTTCTCGTAGATCCGATAGGGCGTCTGGCCCAGCGTGGTGCCGTCCGGGTAGTGCCGCGGCCTCAAGGAATTGCGAAAACCGTTCACTTCCAGATGCTTCAAGATACTCAGCGCCAGCGCCTCGTCGCGGCCTTCCACCACCGAGTCGGCCAGCGACACGCTGCCCACACTCATCAAGGCAACGGCGATCAATCGCCTTACCGCACTGTTCATAGCGTCTCCCTGTCGTTGCCCCTTCGCGGATTCCGGGCGTTTCCCGGCGCCGCGTGACCTTGGCTTAACGTTATCGGTCCTTGGATATTTAACCAGAAAGACAGTCCGCCCCCTCAAACCCGGGCGTTACGCGCAGGTTGCGTCGCCACCTGCTCCACGGGATGAAAGCGGTTGGCCCGGGCAAAGGTGCCGAAATCGTTGAAGCGCACGCCCATCTCGGCCATCACCTTGTGTGCCACCGGCGCCGTCAGTTGGCGGATGTAGAAGGGTTCCTTGACCACGAAATGGTGGATGCCGTGGGTGCTGCCGAAGTTGCAGCAGAAGGCCTGCAGCGGCCACATCCACCAGGGGTTGAGCACCTGGGTCTGCTGGATCACGTTGCCCGGTTCGATGTCGCCGTAGTAGTGCATGTTGGAGCTGACGAAGTGCAGACAGAAGGTGCGCAGCACGTTGGGGCCGATGATCACCACCACGGCGATATCGATGCCGTGCATCAGCGCCAGGGTGTCCGGTGACCACTGGATCGGGCTGCCGAGCCACGCGGCGACGCCATTGGCCCCATGAAAACCGAGGAACAGGTACCAGGCGCCCCAGTGCAGCAGGGCCAGCGGCGCGTACACCGCCAGGGTACGGCTGAGGATGCGCAGCTTGTGCTTGGCCCCCGGCGCCCGCAGCAGGCGGATGAAGGCCGCCATCATGTTGTCCCCCACCATCAGCAGGCGGGCGATGCCCCAGGGTTCGCCGTTGGTGATGGCGCGCTCTTCGATATCGCTCTCGCTGCCGGACACCTTGTGGTGATTGAGGTGCAGATGACGCCGCACCCAGGGGTTGATGGTGCTCGGCCGCGCCAGCCAGACCAGCGCCAGCATCAGGTTGTGGGGCAGGCGCTGCTTGCGAAAGTACATGCTGTGGATCAGGTCGTGTTCCAGCTCGTGGGTCAGGGACGCGAAGAACGCGTTGAGCAGCAGGCACGCCCACCAAGTCAGGTAGCCACCGACATAGAGCGCCGCTGACCCCAGCATCCCGGACAGGGCAAATAGCAAAATCCCTGCGCCCAGGGCGTCCTGGTGCCGCAGCAAGGGAAAGCGCCGGCGCAGTTCATCGCCCCGGGCCAGGACCACCTGGCGAACGTGCGCCGCTCGCTGTTGTGCGTTCATCCGCTCGGGGCTTGCGCAAATACCTTGCATGATTCCATTCTCTGGTCAGTGATGTGTGCATCCTGCCCCGAGCCCCGGCTCCGGGCGCTAGCCGTAAACGCCAACCTGTTGACCGGACGCGCCAATCGCATGACCGAAGCCACTTCCCTTGCCAGCTGGACCCGCGCCTTGCGCAAGCAACTGGACGCCCTCGACCTCGACAGCGGCGCGCTGTGCCGCGAGGCCGGACTCGACCCGCAATTGATGGACGACCCCAACGCCCGCTACCCGCTGTCGGCCACCACCCGCCTGTGGCATCTCGCCGTGCAGGCCAGCGGCGACCCGGCCATTGGCCTGCGGGTGTCGCGCTTTGTCAGCCCCACCACCTTCCATGCCCTGGGCTACGCCCTGGTGGCCAGCGGCAGCCTGCGGGAAGTCTTCGAGCGCATCGTGCGTTATCACCAGGTGGTCAGCGACGCCCTGGAACTGGCCCTGACCCGCGAGCCGGACCGCTACCGGTTCTTCCTCAAGGTGCCCGAAGGCTCGCCGCAACCGGCCTTCGAGGCCATCGACGCCTTTGCCGCGATCTACGTGCGCACCTGCCGCAACCGCCTGGGTCGCGACTACGCGCCACTCGCCGTGCAACTGCGGCGCCCCGCCCCGGAAGACCCCAGCCAATGGCACAAGGTGTTTCGTTGCCCGGTGCAATTTGCCGCAGCCGATGACTGCCTGGAATTCGGCCTGCACGATTTCGACAGCCACCTGGACGACGCCAACCCGGAACTGGCCGAGCACAACGAAGCGGTGCTCAAGCGCACCCTGTTGCAACTGCGGCCGCTGACATGGGAGCGCAAGGTGCGCGGCGTGATCGAAGCCCAATTGCCGGAAGGCGAACCCTCCGCGGAACGCGTCGCCCAGGCCCTGCACCTGAGCCTGCGCAGCCTGCAACGGCACCTGGCGGATGAAGGCACGCGCTTCGACACCCTGCTCAACGAATGCCGGGAGAACCTCGCCCTGCTGCACCTGCGGGACCTGGAATGCTCCCTGAGCGAAATCAGCTACCTGCTGGGCTTTGCCGATGCCAGCAGCTTCAGCCGGGCGTTCAAGCGCTGGACCGGGATGACCCCGGGGCAATTTCGCGACGGTTTGCGTTGAGCCCCTGCGCCGGCCAGCCGGTTCCTACAGGTGCAGCGACGGGTGCAACCTTCACCAGTAAAAAAACCCGCGAAAAAGACTCTGCCGATCTACACTGCACAATGCATCAAATAGGATGCATTAAATAATTTTCAGTAAAAATGCATTGCATACAATGCGGAATAAACCCCATGGAAAGCCTTGGACAACTGATCCGGACCCTGCGCAAAGAGCGCAAGCTCTCGCAGCAGGCACTGGCAGCACAATACGGCATGAGCCGCGCCACCATCTCGGGGATTGAAAACAACACCATTACCGAAATCGGCTTGCGCAAGGTCGAAGCCATTCTCAATGGTTTTGGCTACGAGCTCAGCGCCGTGCCCCGCCCCCGGCAACGCCCGACCCTGGACAGCCTGAAACAGGCGCATTTCCATGACTGAGCAACAGCGGCTGCACATCCGTGTGGCCGGCATGGCGGTGGGCACTCTCGGCCGTGGCCAGGCGCAGGCGGACTCGGTTTTCACCTACAACGACAACACCTCGCCTCGCGACGCGGTCTCGCTGACCATGCCGCCACGCCTGGCGAGCTATGGCTGGGATCGAGGCCTGCCACCGGTGTTCGATATGCACCTGCCGGAAGGTTCGCTGCGTGATGAACTGCTGCGCCGTTTCAGCAAGGCGGTGCGCGGTTTCGACGACTTCGCTCTGCTATCGATCGTGGGGCCGTACCAACTGGGTCGGGTGGCCATCAGCACAACGCAATCACCCCAGGCGCCCCTGCCGGAAACCAGCCTGGAGGACCTGTTGGTGCATGACGGTGCCGAGGGACTGTTCGAGGATCTATTGGCGACCTATGGCCAGTATTCAGGCGTTTCCGGGGTGCAGCCCAAAGTCCTGATCCGCGACAGCACCAACAGCGTCGAACGCCTGACCCATCGCGGCGCCACTCATTTGGTGAAGGCTTTCCGCGCAGATCAATACCCCCACCTGGCCGCCAACGAATTCTTCTGCATGCGTGCGGCGCTGCATGCCGGCCTGCCAGTGCCGGAGATCGAACTCAGCCAGAATGGCCAGTTCCTGGTGGTCAAACGTTTCGACCTGAGCGCCCAGGGCTACCTGGGTTTCGAGGATTTCTGCGTGCTCAACGCCTGGCCGGCGAAAGCCAAGTACGACGGCTCCTACGAAGGCGCGGCGAAACAGATCAAGGCCTTTGTCTCCCCACACCTACTGAACCGGGCACTGGAGTCATTCTTCAAGATCGTGGCGTTGTCGGCCGGACTGAGAAATGGCGATGCCCATCTGAAGAACTTCGGCGTGCTGTACCCCGACACGGATGTGGAAGCCCCCGTCAGCCTGGCACCGGCCTTTGATCTGGTGACCACGTCGGTCTACATCAAGGCGGACAGCCTGGCGCTATTGCTGGGTGGCTCCAAGACCTGGCCCAAACGCCAGGCGCTGCTGCGCTTCGCCCGCACGGCCTGCAACCTCAGCGAAGGTCGCAGCCATGAACTGTTGCAACAGGTCGAGCACGGCATGGCACAGGCGATGGGCGAGATGCAGGTCTATAGCGCGGCCCATCCCGCCTTCAAGGGCATGGCCGAGGCCATGAGCGAGGCCTGGAAAACCGGTGTGGCGCGCAGCCTGACCCGTTGATCCGGTCACCGTTAAAGCACCGCAAAACCCAGTTCGAACACCGTGGCCTGGGCATCACTGGTCACCCGCACCTGACCGCCATGCAGCAGCATGATCGAGCGCACGATGGCCAGGCCCAGGCCGCCGGAATCCCCCGGTTCGGCGCGGGAGGGGTCAACCCGGTAGAAGCGGTCGAACAACCGAGGCAGATGCTCAGGGGCAATCGCCGGGCCCTGGTTGTGCACCTGCAGCCAGCACCAGCCCGCTTCGTCGCGGCGCCGCAGGCGGATCAGCGAATCCGCGTCGGCGTGGCGCACGGCGTTGGCCAGGAGGTTGCCGAGGGCCCTTTGCAGCAGTTGCTGATCGGCCAGCAGCTCGCCGTAAAAACCGTTCTCCAGACGGATTTGCCGGTCATCGGCCAGGGCTTCGAAGTAGTCGCACAACTGCGCGCCGACGCCCGAGAGTGACAGCAGCTGGCGGTCCAGCGCCGCATCGGCCTGCTCGGCCCGGGCCAGGAACAGCAGGTTCTCGGCCATGCGTCCCAGGCGCTCGAACTCCTCCATGTTGGAGGCCAGCACTTCCTGGTACTCCGCGGCGCTACGGGGCTGGTTCAGAGCCAGGCCGTTGCTGCCCAACAGGTTGTGCAACGGCGTGCGGATTTCATGGGCCAGGTCGGCGGAGAACTGCGACAAGCGCTGAAAGCTCTCTTCCAGGCGCGCCAGCATGGCGTTCAAGGCTTGCACCGGCTCGTGGAATTCGGCCGGGATGCCGGTGGTCTGCAGGCGCCGGTCGAGGCTGCGCAGATCGATCTCGCGCACCGACTCGCTGAGCTGGCGCAGCGGCTGCAAGCCCCGACGCAATAACAGCAAGCCCAGGGCGAAGGCCAGCAAGGCCCCCAGGCCTACCGCCAGGTACAGGCGCAGGCGGTAGCTGGCGAGCATCTGCTCGCGCTCGCTGAGCACCTTCCCGGCAATCACCGTCAGGGCCTCGCCCTTGGGGCCGCTGGCCTGTCCCGCCAGCAGGGCCAGCGGAATCTGGTCGCTGCCCGGCCAGAGGAGGATGTCGCGGCGTTGCGGGCGCTGCTCACGGGCAATCGGCAGCAACTCGGGCAAGCGCTGTTGCCGGGGGTTGATGCCGATCACTGTCGAGCCATCGGCCCGCAGCACCAGCAACAGGCTTTCCTGGTTGCCCAGCATGTTCTGGTACAGCCGGGGCCGGGCTTGCAGGGCGTCCAGGCTGTCGCTGTCCTGCAGCAGGGCGCGCACCTGTTCCAGACGTCCCAACAGGGCAAGGTCGTCGCGGTAGGCGATTTCCTCGGCCAGGGAGCGGTAGAGGAACACCCCGATCACGCTGAGCACCAGGGCGCAGACCGCGGCAAAGGCCAGGGCCAGCCGCCAGGCGATGGAACTAGAGCGCTTCATCCGGGGCTTCCAGCTGGTAGCCGACGCCACGCACGGTGTGGATCAGCTTGGGCATGTAGGGATCGTCGACCTTGGCCCGCAACCGGCGCACCGCCACTTCCACCATGTTGGTGTCGCTGTCGAAATTCAGGTTCCACACCTGGGAGGCAATCAGGGTCCGCGACAGCACTTCGCCCTGACGGCTGGCCAACAGGTGCAACAGGGCGAACTCCTTGTTGGTCAGGGCGATGCGCTGGCCACCGCGGCTGACCCGACGGCGCAGCACGTCGATCTCCAGGTCAGCGATGCTGAAGGACTCGGCCTCGCGCAGCGGCCCGCGGCGCAGCAGGGTGCGGACCCGGGCCAGCAGTTCGGCGAAGGCAAAGGGCTTGAGCAGGTAGTCGTCGGCGCCCAGCTCCAGGCCACGAACCCGGTCTTCGATGGCGTCCTTGGCGGTGAGGAACAGCACCGGGGTGGCGCCGCGCTGGCGGATCAACTGCAGCAACTGCCAACCGTTGAGGCCGGGGAGCATCACGTCGAGGATGATCAGGTCGTATTCCTGCTGCTCGATGAAATGGCGCCCGTCCAGGCCATTCAGGGCCACGTCCACGGCGAATCCGGACTCTCCCAGCCCCTTGGCCAGAAAATTCGCGGTCTTGGCTTCGTCTTCAACTACCAGCAAACGCATGGTGCACCTCGGAAATGATCGGCACAGGCTAGGCGCCCGACGCGCGCTTGCCCATTACAAACTTGTAATCCAAATGACGAGGTTCTGACGAGCACCGCTGGGTAAGGTGGCGGCCTGTCTTTCAGGAGCCTTCCCATGATCTGCAAAACCCTCGTTCTAAGCGTTGGTCTTGGCCTTGCCGGCACTGCCCTGGCGGCCCCGGAGCTTGCGCGTCACGCAGAGCTGGACCTGGCCACCGCCCGTCAGCTGGCCGACGCCAGCCTGGCCCAATGCACCGCCGTGGTGTCGGTGCTGGACCGTGGCGGCAACCTGTTGGTGACCCTGCGCGCCGATGGCGTAGGTCCGCACAACACCCTCGCCAGCCAGCGCAAGGCGTATACCGCGCTGTCCACCAAGACCCCGACCCGGCTGTTCGCCGAGCGGGCGCGCAACAACCCCGAGGCGGCCAACCTCAACACCTTGCCGGAGCTGCTGTTGCTCGGCGGCGGCATTCCCTTGTTTGCCGACAACCAGCTGGTGGGCGCGATGGGCATTGCCGGTGCGGGCGGCGCGGCGCAGGACGAGGCGTGCGCGTCACAGGCGGCACAGCGGGTGGGGTTGGCGGCCGAGGCCGGACGTCAGTGAACGGGAGAGCCGCGCCCGCGTTGTGCTATTGCGCAGCCTCGCGGGCTCGGCAGCGGCTACAGAGTCTGTTGTTTGTTCAATCGAGAAAGGAGTGGGACATGAATATTTTGCGTAATAGCCTGGCGGCCATCGGCCTCTGCGGTCTGTCGAGCCTGGCCCTGGCGGCGGGCAATCCCTTGAGCGTGCATGTGCTGAACCTGGAGAATGGCCTGCCCTCGCCAGGAGTCAAGGTGACCCTGGAGCAGCATGTGGGCCAGGACTGGAAAGCCCTGTCCAGCGGCGTGACCAACGAGCAGGGGCGGATCAGTGAGCTGTTTCCCGCTGGCCAGGCGCTGACGGCGGGTGAATACCGGGTGGTGTTCAAGACCGGCGAATACTTCAAGCAGGCCAAGCGTGACACCTTCTTCCCGGAGATTCCGGTGATCTTCGAGGTCAAGCAGACCGAGCAGCACTACCACATTCCGTTGTTGCTCAGTCCATATGGCTTCTCGACCTATCGCGGTTCGTAGGAACCCGCTGCTGACGAGGGCGGTCTTGCGGGCTCCTTCGCTGGCAAGCCAGCGCCTACAGGCCGGCCAGGCCGGCCAGGGCGCGCAGGCGCTCGGTGTCGAGGATTTCGATCTCGCCGTAGCTCAAGCGCAGGATGCCCTGGTGCTGCAGGTCCTTGAGGATCTGGTTGGTGGTCTGGCGCGACAGCGAGAGCATCAGCGCCAGTTGCTCCTGGGGCAGTTGCAGCAGGCTGCGACTTTGGCTGACTTCGCCGTAGCCGCCGGCCATCGCCAGCAGGCGACTGGCCACCCGCGCCGGCGCCGGCATCAGGCTCAGTTGTTCCAGGTTGATGAAGGCCAGGCGCAGTTTGTGGCTCATCAACAGCGCGAACTGGCGCCAGTACTGCGGCTGTTGCTCCAACAGTTGCAACAAGCTCGACTGCGGCACCTGAAGCAGGGTGCAGGCACCCTCGGCGTAGGCATCGTGGGTGCGCGGCTGGCCGTCGAACAGGCAGATCTCGCCAAACCAGTGCGGCGCTTGCATCAGGCTGAGCAAGGCTTCCTTGCCCTGCTCGCTGACGGCTCCCACCCGCACCGTCCCTTCCAGCACCGCGTACAA
This sequence comes from Pseudomonas protegens, assembly GCF_003363755.1. Classification (GTDB taxonomy): domain Bacteria; phylum Pseudomonadota; class Gammaproteobacteria; order Pseudomonadales; family Pseudomonadaceae; genus Aquipseudomonas; species Aquipseudomonas danubii. The sequence goes on along the minus strand of NZ_CP031396.1, from coordinate 3,760,856 downwards.
GCCGCAGGGCGGATCGCCGCGCAGAAACAGGCATTGCCCCGGCGCCAAGCGGCGCAGGCGGGCACCGCCGAGCAAACTATTCTGTAAGGAATCCGGCAGGTGGCTGAACCACTGGCCGGTCATCAGGCAGTCACGCCACTGCTGCATGTCCATGAACAGGTTTTTTCCTCAAGGCATCGGCGTGATTGTCGCCTAGCTGACAGTGCCGTGATCGGCGGCCGGGCATGATCGGGCCACCCTAACGGAGGAACAACAATGAAAAGCCTCGTTGATCATCTGAGTCAATACGCCGCCTACCACCGCGACCCGCGCAATATCGCCAGCCACTTTATCGGCATTCCCATGATCGTTCTGGCGGTGGCGGTGCTGCTGTCCCGTCCCGCCTGGCCGCTGGCGGGCATCGTGCTGTCGCCGGCCGTGCTGCTGGCCCTGGCCTCGGCGCTGTTCTACCTGCGCCTGGAGTTGCGCCTGGGCGTGTTGATGAGTGTGCTGATGGGGCTCTCGGTGTGGGCCGGTCAGGTACTGGCGGCGCAAAGCACCGGACTCTGGTTGAGCTGCGGCCTGGGCCTGTTCGTGATCGGTTGGGTGATCCAGTTCATCGGCCATTACTACGAAGGCCGCAAGCCGGCCTTTGTCGATGATCTGTCGGGCTTGATCGTCGGCCCGCTGTTCGTGGTGGCCGAACTGGCGTTCCTGCTGGGACTGCGCCATGACTTGAAACAGGCCATCGAGCAGCGTTCGGGCCCGGTGGCCCTGCGTCAGAAGAAAGCCATGGTTTGAAGCACCTGGCGGCAAGCCGACCCGGGGGCCCGCACGCAAACGAAAAAGCCCCCGGACCGGGCGAAGGTCCGAGGGCTGTTCGGGTCGGCAGGCGTGCGCCTGCACCGCCCTAGAGGCTGCTGTGCTTCTGCCAGACCTTGGGCTTGAAGAACAGCGTCTCGCCACGGGCCAGGCCGATCAGGCTGTCGTGGTCTTTCACCACTTCGGCCTCGATCAGTTCGCTCTGGCCTTCGACCTTGAGGGTGACCCGGGTGGTGGCGCCCAGGGGACGGATGTCGCGCACTTCGGCGGCGTGATGGTCTTCCAGTTCCGAACGCGACAGCGACACTTCGTGAGGGCGGAACAGCACGTGGTTGTCCTCCCCCAGGTGCAGGCGGTTGGAGTCACCCAGGAAGTGGTAGACGAAGTCGCTGGCCGGGTTCTCGTAGACGTCCCCCGGGGAGCCGATCTGTTCGATCACACCCTTGTTCATCACCACGATGCGGTCCGCCACTTCCATGGCTTCTTCCTGGTCGTGGGTAACGAACACCGAAGTCAGGTTGATGTCTTCGTGCAGCCGCGCCAGCCAGCGCCGCAGCTCCTTGCGCACCTTGGCGTCGAGGGCGCCGAAGGGCTCGTCCAGCAGCAGCACCTTGGGCTCCACCGCCAAGGCGCGGGCCAGGGCGATACGCTGGCGCTGGCCGCCGGACAGCTGCTCCGGGTAGCGGTCGGCGAGCCAGTCCAGTTGCACCATGTTCAGCAGCTCATGGACCTTCTCGGCGATCTTGCTCTCGCTGGGACGCTGGTGCTTGGGCTTCATGCGCAGGCCGAAGGCGACGTTGTCGAACACGCTCATGTGGCGGAACAGGGCGTAGTGCTGGAACACGAAACCGACGTTGCGATCGCGCACGTCGTGGCCGGAAACGTCCTCGCCGTGGAACACGATGCTGCCGTCGTCCGGCGTTTCCAGGCCGGCGATGATCCGCAGCAGGGTGGTCTTGCCGCAGCCGGACGGGCCCAGCAGGGCCACCAGCTCGCCGCTGTGGATATCCAGGTTGATGCTGTTCAGGGCCTTGAAGGCGTTGAAGTTCTTGCTGACGTTACGGACTTCGATCGACATGACTTATTCCTCCGCGGCGCTGGCGCGCAGGCGGTTGATTCGGGATTCGCTCCACTGCTTGAGCAGCAGGATGAACAACGCAAGGATCAGCAACAGGCTGGCGACGGCAAAGGCGGCCACGTGGTTGTACTCGTTGTAGAGGATTTCCACGTGCAGCGGCAGGGTGTTGGTGACCCCGCGAATGTGCCCGGACACCACCGACACCGCACCGAATTCGCCCATGGCCCGGGCGGTACAGAGCACCACGCCATAGATCAGGCCCCATTTGATATTGGGCACGGTGACGTGCCAGAACATCTGCCAGCCATTGGCCCCCAGCAACCTGGCGGCTTCCTCTTCCTGGGTGCCCTGCTCCTGCATCAGCGGGATCAGTTCCCGGGCGACGAAGGGCACGGTGACGAAGATGGTGGCCAGGACGATGCCCGGCAAGGCGAAGACGATCTGGATGTCGTGATCCGAAAGCCACGGGCCGAACAGGCCCTGGGCGCCGAACATCAGCACGTAGACCAGGCCGGCGATCACCGGCGACACCGAGAACGGCAGGTCGATCAGGGTCACCAGGATGCTCTTGCCACGGAACGAGTACTTGCTCACGCACCAGGCGGCGCTGACCCCGAACACCAGGTTCAGGGGCACCGAGATCAGCACCGCGATCACCGTGAGTTTCAACGCCGACAAGGCATCGGGCTCGAAGATCGCTTCAAAGAACGCACCGATGCCCAGCTTCAGGCCCTGGGACACCACGATGAATAACGGCAGCAGCAAAAACAGGGCAAAGATCAGCCAGCCGAGGCCAATCAGCACCCGCCGCGAGGTGGCGCTGCCACGGCGGGCGGCGTTGGCCGACGAGGCGGCGATAGACGATTGAGACATGAGTCGCGCCTCCTTATGGACGTTCGATGCGCCGCTGCAGCAGGTTGATCAGCAGCAACAGGATGAAGGAAACCACCAGCATCAGCACGCCGATGGAAGTGGCGCCGGTGTAATCGTACTGGTCGAGCTTGACCATGATCAGCAGGGGCAGGATTTCGGTCTTCATCGGCATGTTGCCGGCGATGAAGATCACCGAGCCGTACTCGCCGACGCCCCGGGCGAAGGCCAGGGCAAAGCCGGTGAGCCAGGCCGGCAGCAAGGCCGGCACCAGGATGTGGCGGAACACCTGCCAGGGCTTGGCGCCCAGGCAGGCGGCGGCCTCTTCCACTTCACGGGGAATGTCCGCCAGCACCGGCTGCACCGTGCGCACCACGAATGGCAGGGTGACGAAGGTCAGCGCCAGGGTGATGCCCAGGGGCGTGTAGGCGATCTTGAAGCCCAGGTCGGTGGCGAACTGTCCCACCAGGCCGGTGGGCGCGTAGAGCGCGGTCAGGGCAATGCCGGCCACGGCGGTGGGCAGGGCGAACGGCAGGTCGATCATGGCATCGATGACCTTGCGCCCGGGGAAGCTGTAGCGCACCAGGACCCAGGCCAGCAGGGTGCCGATGACGCCGTTGATCATGGCCGCATAAAGCGCGGTACCGAAGCTCAGCTTGAGCGCGGCGAGCACCCGTGGCGCCGAAATGATCGCCCAGAACTGTTCCCAGGTGAGTTGCGCGGCATGCACGAACATCGCCGCCAGGGGGATGAGCACAATCAGGCTGAGGTACACCAAGGTGTAGCCCAGCGTCAGCCCGAAGCCGGGTATGACGGGGGAGATACGACGCGACATAAAAGTCCTTGGTTAACGGAGCGGATACGCAAAGCCCGCAACTGAATGCGGGCTCTACCTGGTAGGAGCCGGCTTGCCGGCCAAGGGGCCTGCAGCCTGGTGTGGCCCTTGAGGGCGCCTTCGCTGGCAAGCCAGCTCCTACAACAGGTTTACTGGGCCGTGTAGATCTGGTCGAACACACCACCGTCGTTGAAGAATTTCGGTTGCGCAGTCTTCCAGCCGCCGAAGTCCTTGTCGATAGTCACCAGGTCAAGTTTGGGGAACTGCTGGGCGTATTTGGCGGCGACGTCCTTGTCCCGCGGGCGGTAGAAGTTCTTCGCGGCAATTTCCTGGCCGGCCGGGCTGTACAGGTGCTTGAGGTAGGCCTCGGCGATCTCGGTGTTGCCTTTCTTCTCGGCGTTCTTGTCCACCACCGCCACGGGTGGCTCGGCGAGGATCGACAGCGAAGGCACGACGATGTCGAACTTGTCGGCGCCGCCGTCTTCCTTGAGGGCCAGGAAGGCTTCGTTTTCCCAGGCCAGCAACACGTCGCCCTGACCGTTGTTGACAAAGGTGATGGTCGAGCCGCGAGCGCCGGTGTCCAGCACAGGCACGTGCTTGAACAGCTCCTTGACGTATTCCTGGGCCTTGGCCTCACTACCACCTGCCTTCAGGCCATAGGCCCAGGCAGCAAGGAAGTTCCAGCGCGCACCACCGGAGGTTTTCGGGTTTGGGGTGATCACCGAGACGTCTTTCTTGATCAGGTCGCCCCAGTCCTTGATGCCCTTGGGATTGCCCTTGCGCACCAGGAACACGATGGTCGAAGTGTAGGGCGTGCTGGCGTCGGGCAGGCGTTTTTGCCAGTCCGCCGGCAGGGTCTTGCCGAGCTTGGCGATTTCGTCGATGTCACCGGCCAGGGCCAGGGTCACCACGTCGGCGCGCAGGCCGTCGATCACCGCCCGGCCCTGTTTGCCGGAACCACCGTGGGACTGCTGGATCTTCACGTTGTCGCCGGGATGCGATTGCTTCCAGAAGCTTGTGAACTCGGCGTTGTAGTCCTGGTACAGCTCGCGGGTCGGGTCGTAGGACACGTTGAGCAGCTCGTAATCCTTGGCAACGGCGGAACCGGCAAAAACGGCGCTGGCGAGGGCGGCCAGGGCATAACGGCGAATCGACGACATGATGGAGCTCCCGAAATTTTTTAAAGTGCTGGCATTTTTCTTATGGCGAATCAGGCCCGCATTCGTGGGCGAATGCTGGGGTTCAGACTGGGGGTCATGGATGACGCCCTCCGGTTGTCCAGTCGGGCCTCTCGATCACGAGAGGGTGATGCGGTCTTCGACTGCGCTGCAGTCAGCTGGGTTTGTTGCCGGGCTGTTGCAGGCGGAATTTTTCCTTGCGTTCGATCTGCACGACCTGGGCGTTGTGCACGGTGATTTCCACCGCGCCAAAGCGCAGGTCGCGCAGGGCGCTTTGAATTTCCCGCAAGATGGTTGCTTCGTCCTGGCCGTCAACGCTACGTAGAGATGCGCTCATGGTGCTGCTCCTGAGTGAAAGGTGCCTGGCAGTGGCGGCACTGCTTGCGGCGTGGGAGCAATAGTAGATAGGCGCGGATATTCTTAAAAATACTGTTTAAGAATGTTTATATAACCAGAAAAATTATTCGACCTGACAGCAGCTTAGCCCCCTGTAGCCGCTGCCGAGCCTGCGAGCCTGCGAGGCTGCGACAAGGCCGTCAGGCCTTCAGCGGTCTACAACATTTGCGCCCGCGTTGCGGTCGTTCGCAGCTTCGCAGGCTCAGCAGCGGCTACAAGGGTTGGTGGAGGCCGTTTTGTCGGCGCGCCCGTCCGGGCAGAGCCTGGGAACTCCCCTGGCCATGGCGCATTCGATCCTGTAGCCGCTGCCGAGCTTTCGCGAGGCTGCGACAAGGCCCGCAGGGCCTTGCCTGGCGATCCATAGACGACCCCTTGACGTTCTTACATCGCCGCAACCGCTGTGTCGGAGTGGCGCCCAGCTCGTTCGCAGCCTGCGGCAGCGGCTACAGGGGTATCAGCGGATGGCGGGGGCATTGCTCCAGTCGAGCTGCTCCGCCGGCACCGGCCGGCCGAACCAGTAGCCCTGGCCCAGGTCACAGTCGTGTTCGAGCAGGAACCGCGCCTGCTCCGCTTGCTCGATACCCTCGGCGTGAACCTGCATGCCCATGCTCTGGGCCAGGGCGATGATCACCCGAGAGATCGCCGCATCGTCTTCATCGAACGGCAGGCCGGCGACAAAACCCTGGTCGATCTTGAGCTTCTGTACCGGCAGGCGCTTGAGGCGCAGCAAGGACGAGTAGCCGGTACCGAAGTCATCGATGGCCAGGCGAATGCCCAGTTCACGCAGACGGTGCATCTGCTCCAGCGCCACCTCGGGATCGTCCATGACCGCGCTTTCGGTGACCTCCAGTTCCAGGTAGGCCGGGTCCAGGCCGGTGTCGTGCAGCACCTGGGCCACCTGCTGATAGAGCTCGCTGCGCGCGAACAGACGGGTCGATACGTTCACCGCGACAAACGACAGCACCACACCTTCAGCCTGCCATTGGCACATCTGCCGGCAGGCCTGCTGCATGACCCAGGCGTCGATCTCGGCAATCATCCCGGTGCGTTCGGCAATCGGAATGAACTCCGCCGGGGACACCAGGCCGCGTTGCGGATGCTCCCAACGCACCAGGGCCTCGACGCCGATCAGGCGACTGTTCTTGAGATCGTGCACCGGCTGGTAGTAGACCCGTAGCTCCTGCTGCTCCAGGGCCCGGCGCAGTTCGAAGGCAATCTCCACCCGTTGCTGGGCATGGGCGGTGAGCTCCTCGGTGTACAGGGCATAGCCGTTGCGCCCGGCGCTCTTGGCCTTGAACAGCGCCGCATCGGCGTTGCGCAGCAACTGGCTGGCGCTCAGGGCGTCACTGGGGAACAGACTGATGCCGATGCTGGCGTTGATCACCACCTGCTGTTCACCCAGCTGGAAGGGCTCCTTGAGGCCGTCGATGATGCGCTGCGCCAGGGCCGCGGCCTGCACCAGTTGCGGGCAGCTTTCGGCCAGCACTGCGAACTCGTCGCCTCCCAGACGCGCCAGGGTCATGCCCGGGCCGAACATGCCCCCCAGGCGCTCGCCCACGGCCTTGAGCAACTGGTCGCCGACGTTGTGGCCGAGGCTGTCGTTGATCATCTTGAAATGATCCAGGTCGATCATCAGCATCGCGCAGCCGCGCTTGTGGATCTGCGCCGAGGCCAGGGCCTGTTCGGCACGATCGGTGAACAGCAGGCGGTTGGGCAGGTCGGTCAAGGGGTCGTGGTGGGCCAGGTGGGCCAGTTCGTGCTCGGAATCCTTGATCGCACTGATGTCGGAGAACACCGCGACATAGTGGGTGAGCTCGCCCTGCTCATCGCGGATCGCGCGAATGCTCTGCCATTGCGGGTAGATCTCGCCGCTCTTGCGTCGATTCCAGATTTCGCCGCTCCATTCGCCGGTTTTCTGCAGCGAGTCGAACATCGCCTTGTAGAAGTCCGGCGAATGGTGGCCGGACTTGAACAGGCTCGGCTGGCGACCCAGCACTTCTTCGCGCTGGTAGCCGGTGATCTCGATGAAGGCGCGATTGACGTGGACGATCTGGCCCTGGGTGTCGCTGACCAGCACGCCCTCGCGGGTGCAGTCGAACACTGCCGCCGCCTGGCGCAGGCGCTCGCGATCCTTCTGCTGATGGCGCAACCAGCGGTCGGCGCCCATGACTCGCAACAGGCGGGCCCGGGCAAAGAAGATCAGCACCGCGCTGACCAGTGCCCAGGCGTAGCCACTGACCTCGTGCCAGTAGGCCTGGTCGGCAAATTCATCGAAGAAACTGCTCAGTAAATAACCACTGAACTGCAGCCAGATCAGGGACAGCAGCAGATAGAGCAGCGCGGCACGCAAGCCATTGCGATAAGAAACCGACATAAGTCCGTCTATTTCCACACGAAAAGTTCGGGATTATAGAGGAAGAAACATGCCGCCACTCTTATCTGAAAGGGCGACTGGTTTTCTCCGCGGGCTTGGTGATAATGCCTGGGCTGTTTTTTTCTTTATCGAGGGCCTTATCGCCTATGTGGTACGAAGGTTTACTTGGCTTGTCCGCCTGGCAACTGGTGGCAGTCACTCTGTTGATGACCCACGTGACCATCGTTGCGGTCACGATCTATCTGCATCGCTATTCCGCGCACCGTTCCCTGGAACTCAACGCCGGCCTGAAACACTTCTTCCGCTTCTGGCTGTGGCTGACCACGGCGCAGAACACCCGCGAGTGGACCGCCATCCACCGCAAGCACCACGCCAAGTGCGAGACCGTCGACGACCCCCACAGCCCGGTGATCAAGGGCCTGTCCACGGTGCTGCGCAAGGGCGCCGAGCTGTATCGCGAAGAGGCCAAGAACCCGGAAACCCTGCGCATCTACGGCAAGAACTGCCCGGAAGACTGGATCGAGCGCAACCTCTACAGCCGCTACAAGCTGGGCGGTATCGCGCTGATGGCGGTCATCGACCTGCTGCTGTTCGGCACCATCGGCATCACCATCTGGGCGATCCAGATGATGTGGATTCCATTCTGGGCCGCCGGCGTGATCAACGGCCTGGGCCACGCCGTCGGCTACCGCAACTTCGAATGCCGCGACGCCGCCACCAACCTGGTGCCCTGGGGCATCATCGTCGGCGGCGAAGAACTGCATAACAACCATCACACCTACCCCAACTCGGCCAAGCTCTCGGTGAAGAAGTGGGAGTTCGACATGGGCTGGGCCTGGATCAAGGTCTTCAGCTTCCTGCGCCTGGCCAAGGTCCAGCGCGTAGCGCCCATCGCCCACCGGGTCGAAGGCAAGGGCCACCTGGACATGGACACTGCCATGGCCATCCTCAACAACCGGTTCCAGATCATGGCCCAGTACCGCAAGCTGGTGATCGGCCCGCTGGTGAAACAGGAGCTGGCCAAGGTCGATCACTCGGTGCGCCACCAGTTCCATCGCGCCAAGCGCCTGCTGTCCCGGGAAACCAGCCTGCTGGAAGACCGCCACCACCTGCGCATCCAGACCATGCTGGAACACAGCCAGGCGTTGAAGGTGATCTACGAAAAGCGCCTGGCCCTGCAGCAGATCTGGGTCAAGACCAGCGCCAACGGCCACGACATGCTGGCGGCGATCAAGGACTGGGTGCACGAGGCCGAGGCCAGCGGTATCCAGTCCCTGCGGGACTTCGCCAATCAGCTGAAAACCTACTCCCTGCGTCCTACCGCAGCCTGAGCCAAAGCCCCTCGCCACAAGCCGGCGAGGGGCGACTGCGACCGTCCGGCGGGCGCGCCAAGTATCGCCGCAACGGCTGGGAACTTAGCGTCCGATCCCCTATCTCACTGAACACTTCGCCACCCAGGCGGGCTTGGTTGTGGCCGCTGTCGAACTTGGCGCGGCACGCCCTTTGAGATCTGTGCCGATGGTCAATAAGAATTCACACACTCCATCTTCGCTTCCCCAGTGGCCCGAAGCCGCGCAAACCCTGATGGCCCTGATGCATGCACAGGGCGAAGTCGCCCGCCTGACCGAGCGCGAGCAGCTGTTCAGCGCCCTGCTGGTCAGCGTCAATGCAGTGCTCTGGGCCTTCGATTGGGACAACCGCCAGGTGCTGTACGTCAGCCCGGCCTATGAACGGATCTTCGGTCGCCCGGCAGGCCTGCTGCTGGCGGACTTCAACCAGTGGCGCGACAGCATCTACCCCGACGACCTGGAATACGCCGAGCGCAGCCTGGCCCAGGTCCTGGACAGGGGCGCGGTGGAAGATCGCGAGTACCGCATCATCGATGCCCAGGGGCAGGTGCGCTGGCTCAGCGACAAATGCTTCATCAACCGCAACACCGAACCCGGGCAGCGGCTGATCGTGGTGGGCATTGCCGAAGACATCACCGAAAAGAAGCAGTTGGAAGCCGAGCTGCAACGCCTGGCCACCACTGATGTGCTGACCCAGAGCAGCAACCGCCGGCACTTCTTCGAATGCGCCAACCGCGAGTTCGAACAGGCACGCCGGCAAGGTTTACCCCTGGTCTTTCTGTTGCTGGACATCGATGACTTCAAGGTGATCAACGACACCTACGGCCATCCCGAAGGCGACATCGTTCTGCAGCGCATTGCCGAGAGCGGACGGGCTGCACTGCGTCGGGGAGACCTGTTCGGGCGCATCGGCGGTGAAGAGTTCGCGGCGGTGTTTCCCGGCTGCAGCGCGGACATGGCCCATCAGGTCGCCGAACGCCTGCAGCGCGAGATTCAGCGGCAGACCTTCAGTTGCCAGGGCCAGACCTTCAACATCACCATCAGCCAGGGGCTGAGCAGCCGGCGCCGCGAAGATGAAAGCCTCGACAGCCTGTTCGCCCGGGCCGATGCGGCGATGTACCAAGCCAAGCGCCAGGGCAAGAACCGCATCGTCAGCGGATAACCACGCGCGCCCCCATCCGTGGGAGCTGGCTTCCCAGCGAACAGGCCCTAAAGGCCCACAGCGCGGTGGCGAATGTCTTCGCCGGCGAGCCGGCGGCTAAAGAGGATCAGCCCTTGCGCAGGCGGGAAAGCTCCGGCAAGCCGACTTTCAGCAGGCGCGCCGTCTTGCTGCGGGCCACCTCCTCCACCCCTTCATGTTCGGTCAGCCGCGCCAGTTGCGCCGCCAGGTTCATCACCAGGGCTTCGCGGGAATAGACCCCTCCGCCCAACTGGTAGATCGAGGCGATCAGTTCACGCAGCTCCAGGGGCATGCGCCAGCGAGTGCGCAGCGCCGAACCATAGGCGGCACCGAAGCGCTCCAGGGCATCACCGATTTCTTCCTGCTCATCCAGTTCGCCACCGGCCTGCTTCCACTCTTGCAGACAACGCAGCAATGCCAGATCGCCCAACCGGTGCAACAGGCCCGCGCAATAGCAACGCTCCTGATCCAGGTCCAGCAGGCGGGCCAGGGTCCGACCATATTCCGCCGTGTGCAGGGACAACTCCCAGTAGCGCTCGGCATAGTCAGCCAGGGCCGGCTCGCTCAGCCGCGCGCTACGCTTGAGGGCCAGGCCCAGAATCAGGTTCATGCTCTGCCCGGTACCCAGCCGGTGCAGGGCCTGGGACAGGGTCTGTACGCCTTCACCGTTGTGTTGCGCGGCACTGTTGGCGGCGCAGATCAGCACGGCAGTGATCTGGGGATCGGTGCGGATCTCCTCCTCCAGCAGCTTGAGGTCCAGCCCGTCGGGGTTGAGGCTGCGCTTGACCGCCAATTGCACATCGGTCAGCAGCGGCGCGCCATCGGCGATCTCGCGACGGCGTTCAAGAAAGGTCCACAGGGTCATGCCCGGGGCCAGGGTCGGCACCTCGCAGGCAACCTCCTGGCCAGCATCCAGCAGCAGCCCCTGCAGGCGCTGGGTCAGGCTTTCCATGTTCAAGGGTTTGGTCAGGTAGGCCGTGGGTGCCAGAGGCAAGGCCTCGCGCACGCTGGCACTGTCGCTGCGCACGCTGAGCAGAATGAATGGCTGCAACGGGTTGCGCTTGCGCTGGCGCACGGAGCGCAGCAAGGCGAGACCGTCGATGCCCGGCAACTCCCAGTCGGCAATGATCAGGTCATAAGGTTTGGCGCTCAACAGTTCCAGGGCTTCCTGACCGTCGGCACACAGATCCAGACGCGCGTCACAGCGCACGTTGAGCAGCACTTGCTTGAGCAAATCGCGAGACCAGGGATCGGCCTCGGCAATCAGCACACGAGGTACAGCGGGTAAATCAACAGCGGTCATGCAGCACGCTCCCTAGGCAATCCTTTGCACCTTAGTCAATGCACGGGCTTCCATACAGCGCAAATCCCCTATGGACCGCCTGGGGATGAAAAAAACCCGCCGAAGCGGGTTTTTTTGTCGATCAGGTCACAGCAGCAACCACTCAGAGTTCAGCGAAGCACTCTTCGATGATGGCCAGGCCTTTATCCAGTTGCTCGTCCGGCGAGGTCAGCGGAACCAGGACCCGCAACACGTTGCCGTAGGTGCCGCAGGACAGCAGGATCAGCCCCTTGTCGCGAGCCTTGGCCACGACCTGAGCCACAGCAGCGGCGTTCGGCTTGTGGCTGTCGCCGTTCTCGAACAGTTCCACCGCGATCATCGCGCCCAGGGCGCGCACTTCGCCGATCACCGGGTACTTGGCCTGGATGGCCTTGAGGCCGGTCACCAGACGCTCGCCCACCGCCTTGCAGCGATCGAGCAGGTGCTCTTCTTCGAACACTTCCATCACCGCCAGAGCGGCGGCACAGGCGATCGGGCTACCGGCGTAGGTGCCGCCCAGGCCGCCTGGAGCGATGGCGTCCATGTATTCGGCCTTGCCGCAGACACCGGCCAGCGGGAAGCCGCCAGCGATGGATTTGGCGAAGGTGGTCAGGTCGGCGGCAACACCCATCTGTTCCATGGCGAAGAAGGTGCCGGTACGGCCCGCGCCGGTCTGCACTTCGTCGGCGATCAGCAGGATGCCGTGCTGATCGCACAGGGCGCGCAGGCGCTTCATGAACTCTTTGGGCGCGACGTAGAAACCGCCTTCGCCTTGCACCGGCTCAATGATGATGGCAGCGATATCACGTGGCTCAGCGTCATTTTTGAAGATGCGCTCGATGCTGGCGATGGAGTCGTCGATGCTCACGCCATGCAGTTCGTTGGGGTACAGCGCACGGAAGATACCGCCTGGCATCAGACCCATGCCGGCCGAGTAAGGCACGACTTTACCGGTCAGGCCCAGGGTCATCATGGTGCGGCCATGGTAGGCGCCAGTGAAGGCGATCACGCCGGCGCGGCCAGTGGCGGCACGGGCGATCTTCACGGCGTTTTCCACGGCTTCGGAACCGGTGGTCACCAGCAGGGTTTTCTTGGCGAAGTCACCCGGAACCTTGGCGTTGATTTTCTCGCACAGTTCCACGTAAGGCTCGTAGGCCAGAACCTGGAAGCACGTGTGGGTCAGCTTGTTCAACTGCTCGGTCACCGCGGCGATGATTTTCGGGTGCACGTGACCGGTGTTCAGTACCGCGATACCGCCGGCGAAGTCGATGAACTCGCGGCCTTCAACGTCGGTGACGGTGGCGTTCTTCGCGCTGTCGGCGAAGATCGGGTGAATCTGGCCAACACCGCGTGGTACAGCGGCTTCACGGCGTTTCATCAAGGATGCGTTGGTCTTGCTCATAGTGTCCTCATTCACCGCTGCTACAGCGGTGTGATTCAAGGGTTGCGGGGCGGGGAAGCGCCTGCGACAGCATGCGATGATCGACTGCCGGAGCGGTCCCGGGCCACCTTGAAAAAGTGCGTTTTTAAAGCGGCGCCAGGGGACAGCGCTCTCGTGCCCCCGGCGCTTGAAACCGGATCAGATACCCAGGCAGAGGTATTTGATTTCCAGGTAATCCTCGATCCCGTACTTGGAGCCTTCACGGCCCAGGCCCGAAGCCTTGATGCCACCGAACGGCGCCACTTCGTTGGAGATCAGGCCGGTGTTGACCCCGACCATGCCGTATTCCAGGGCCTCGGCCACACGGAACACACGCCCCAGGTCGCGGGCGTAGAAGTACGACGCCAGGCCGAACTCGGTGTCGTTGGACATGGCGATGACTTCGGCTTCGTCTTTGAAGCGGAACAGCGGCGCCAGCGGGCCGAAGGTTTCTTCCTTGGCCACGGCCGCGTCTTTCGGTACGTTGACCAGGATGGTCGGCTCAAAGAAGTTGCCTTCCATCGGCTTGCCACCGGCCAGCAGGGTCGCGCCTTTTTTCAGGGCGTCGGCGATGTGTTCCTGGACCTTGGCTACGGCTTTTTCATCGATCAGCGGGCCGGTGGTGGTGCCTTCTTCCAGACCGTTGCCGATCTTCAGCTTGGCCACGGCCACTTTCAGCTTCTCGGCGAAGGCGTCGTAGACCGAATCCTGGATGTACAGGCGGTTGGCGCAGACGCAGGTCTGACCGTTGTTGCGGTACTTGGAGATGATCGCGCCTTCGACGGCCTTATCCAGGTCGGCGTCGTCGAACACGATGAACGGCGCGTTGCCGCCCAGTTCCAGGGAAACTTTCTTGATGTCCTTGGCGCATTCGGCCATCAGCTGGCGACCGATTTCGGTGGAGCCGGTGAACGACAGCTTGCGCACGATCGGGTTGCTGGTCAGCTCGCCGCCGATGTCGCCGGCACTGCCGGTGACCACGCTGAGCACGCCTTTCGGAATCCCGGCGCGGTGCGCCAGTTCCACCAGGGCCAGGGCCGAGAACGGGGTTTGCGAAGCGGGCTTGATGACCATGGTGCAACCGGCGGCCAGGGCCGGGCCGGCTTTACGGGTAATCATCGCCGCCGGAAAGTTCCACGGGGTGATGGCGGCGGTCACGCCGATCGGCTGCTTGATCACGATCAGGCGCTTGTCCGGCTGATGGCCCGGGATCACGTCACCGTAGATGCGCTTGGCTTCTTCGGCGAACCATTCGATGAAGGAGGCGGCGTAAGCGATTTCGCCCTTGGCTTCGGCCAGCGGCTTGCCCTGCTCCAGGGTCATCAGGCGACCCAGGTCGTCCTGGTTTTCGATCAGCAGTTCATACCAGCGACGCAGCTTGGTGGCGCGCTCCTTGGCGGTCAGGGCACGCCAGGCCGGCAGGGCCTTGTCGGCGGCTTCGATGGCGCGGCGGGTTTCGGCGGCGCCCATCTTGGGTACGGTACCGAGGATTTCACCGGTAGCGGGGTTGTTGACCTTGATCGTCTGGCCGTTGTCCGCGTCAACCCAAGCTCCATCGATGAAGGCTTGTTGGCGGAACAACTGGGCGTCTTTGAGCTGCATGTCGGCTTCCTTAACAGCACCGCGCATACGCGGGGCGAATTGTGATTGTAAAAAAGGCGCCCTGTCAGGCATGGACCGCGCTGGCGCGTCTGCAAGCCCTGGACAAAGCTGCCGTCAGGAAAATCGTTCACTGGGTAAAAGCACGAAAATGTCGCACACAAGGATAGACGTGCGCTTGGGCACCCAGGCAAGAGCGTTTGAAATCTCAAACGAATCCTAGGGTCAACAGGGGTAAAGGACAATAGGCTGTTCGAAAAAAAGAACGTAAACGTCCTTCAGGTTAAAAATTTCAGATCAACGTCACTCGCAACCGCCGAAAAGACAACGCCCCCGGGGCCTGCAGACCGCGGGGGCGTTGGCGTGACGCCAGGGAAAGGATCAGCTACTGAACGACTTGAGCACCGTCAACAGGCTGGTGAGGTTGTCGGCCACGCCGCCCTGGGCGACTTTCTCGGTGGCTGCCGCTCCGGCGGTGGTGTCGACGCTGTAGATCTGCATCACGCCCTGGTTGGTGGCCGCCTGGGCCAGGGTGTTTTGCTGCTGCTGGGCCGACACCGAGTTCTGGAACAGGATGGCCACGGACTGGCCCATGGACTGGTAGACGGTGCCCATCGCCATGGCCGGTGCTTCGGCAACGACCTTGACGTTGGTCTGGGTCACGGCATCGGTGATTTGCGGACTGACTGTGCTCATAAAAACTCCATTTTTTCAGCAGGAAAGTTCAACGGGAAATCAGGCGCTCAGCCACTCAGCTCTGGAAGGACTTGAGCACCGTCAGCAGGCTGGTGAGGTTG
Organism: Pseudomonas protegens; assembly: GCF_003363755.1. Classification (GTDB taxonomy): domain Bacteria; phylum Pseudomonadota; class Gammaproteobacteria; order Pseudomonadales; family Pseudomonadaceae; genus Aquipseudomonas; species Aquipseudomonas danubii. The sequence continues at coordinate 3,745,658 of NZ_CP031396.1, read as the reverse complement.
TCGGAGACCCCGCCCTGGGCAACCTTCTCGGTGGCGGCGGCGCCGGCGGTGGTGTCGACGCTGTAGATCTGCATCACGCCCTGGTTGGTCGCGGCCTGGGCCAGGGTGTTTTGCTGCTGCTGCGCCGAGACCGAGTTCTGGAACAGGATCGCGGTGGCCTGGGCCATGGATTGGTAGATGGTGCCCATCGCCATGGCCGGCGCTTCGGCGACGACTTTGACGTTGGTCTGGGTGACGGCATCGGTGATTTGTTCGTTTACAAGTGGCATGGCTCAACTTCCTTTGTTAGTACACGGAGCATTCCGTGTCTTTGAGTGAACGTGGCAGCCGTTTTGCTGTGAACTGCCAGGCCTGGGACCCTCGGCTTATTTCAGGGGGGGCTTATTGCCCCGCAGCGGCGAGCACCTGCTTGAGGGTGTCCTCGACTTTCTGCGACAACTCGGCCATGCGCGCCTCGACGGCGACTTTCACCTCCTGCTGCACCAGGGCGCTGATCATCGCCTTGAGGGCTGGATCGTCGGCAGGGGCAGGAGCTGGGGCGGGTGCCGCGACCTTGTCCGCACTCGGCGCCGCTGCCGGTTCTGCTGCGCCAGTCGGCGCTGGAGTGGCGGCCGCGGACTGGTGCTCGGCCGCCGCCAGCAGCTGACGCAGCACCAGCTCGCGCGCCTGGGGATCAGCCTTGCCGGCACCGGCCCCCGACAACTGCTCGATGATCTTGCGCGTGCGCTGCTCATCGGCCTCTATCAGCTCGACGGCCCGCTGCCGCGCCTGATCAACGCTCTGTTGCGCGGACTTGGACATGTCCAGCGGCTTGTTTTGGACAAACGCCTCCAGCACCTGGCGCTCGACCTGGGTCAACGGACGATTCAGATACTTCTCGGCAAAGAGAAGTATCGTCGCCATCGGGGTTTGCTCTTCATTCGCCATTGCATGCTCCTTGTTGATGAATGGCGTTGAAGGGCTGGGCACCGGGTCCGTCGAACTTCAACGCCTGGGGTGAACAGAGCGGCCGGCGAACGCCGGCGCCTCTTGCACGACGGCCCCGAGCGCCTTGCGCGCCCGAGGGTCGGACTCAGGAAGACGACGATCGATTGGCCAGAGTGGCGCTGTACTTGGCGATGCTGGCGTCGATCTTGTCGATGGCCATGCCGGCTGCCTCCGCTTCCATCGCCCCCGCCGCAGCCGCCACAGCAGCGGCCGCACCGACCATCAGGTCGGTGGCCAGCACGCCCAGGGCATCCTCGGCGGCGCCCTTGACGTTCTCTTTGACGATGTTCTCGGTCATCTGCTTGAGCAGCACCGCCTGGGCCGCCAGGGCCAGCTTGCTGACCCCGTCGAAATACCCCGCCGCCGACTGCGCCACCAGACCGGCGGCCTGGCTGATCATCATGTCCGGCGCGGCAGCGATCTGCGCCGGGGCATAGCTGAACGTCTGGGCATTGGTGAACTGCACCGCCTGGACGATCTGGCTGTTGAGCGCATCAGTGCTGTCGGTGCTGGGGCTGCCGGCCTGCTTGAGCAAATGGGCGTTCATCGTCTCCATCACCGAAGGCCGCGCGGCGGCGGACGGCGGTGATGGCACAGACTCGGTCGCCGCATCGGTGCCGGGCGACGTGGGCTCGCTGGGCGCCGCCTGCGGCTCGGCCGTTTCCGCACCCGGACTGGGGCCGGCCGCCGCGCTCGCGGTGTCATCGGCCGCGGCTGCGGGTGGGGTTTTCTTCTTGAACCATGCCATGACGATTCTCCTGGGCGATCAGCCCTATTCGCCGATCGCCATGATCAACGCCACGGCCTTGGACACCACCGCGTTAGAGATCTGGTTCAGCGCCTGCTGGCTGTTGACCGCGTTCTGCAACGACAGGCCCGCCGAGTGGCTGGCCACCTGATACAACGAGGCGATGGCCTGGGCCGGGGCTTCGGCCACCACCTTGACGTTGGTCTGGGTCACGGCATCGGTGATCTGCGAGTTGACCATTGGATCGGGCATACATCTCTCCTTAGATGGAATGGCCCACCGCAGAAGGCGGCGGCACCGGCTACAGCGTCGAAAACAGGCTCACTGAACAAGAACGTCCCGGCGCACCCGCTGTGAATCCTGCCACGCCCTCAACGCAGGGCCTCGCGCAACAATTGCACATGCTTGCGCGCCAGGGGCTGGTTCATTCCCAGCTCGGCGGCGATGTTCGGGTAGGGCAGATCGTCGACAAACTTCAGTTCAAACAAGCGGCGTTTTTTAAAGGGCAATTGCGCCACCCGCCGACTGAGCAGGGCCAGGGTTTCCAGCAGTTCCACCTGCTCCAGCACCGACATCTGCGGCGCCTCCAGCTGCTGCAGCGGGTCGTCCTCGAAATCGGCGAAATCCACGAACAGACGCTGCTCCCGCGCCCGCCGCCGACAGCTGTCGACAAACACATGATCGAGCACCAGAAACAGAAAGCCCTGGGGATCGCGAATCCGCTCCGGCGAACGGCGAAAGAACAGCAGCGCCTTGATCGCCGTGGCCGCCAGCCACTCCTGGGCGCCATCGGCGTTACCCCGCGCCAATTGCCGGGCGCGGCGCTGCAACCCGGGCAGCACCGCCTTCCAGCTGGCCTCGAACAGATGATCCGCCAACGCTGTCGGCAGGCCCTCTTGCATCAAACAGTTCATCTCCCGCACCTCCCTGTGCCCCGTGACTGCACGGATATGGCTGCAGGTTGCGCTGGGCCGACCGGCCGATGCAGCGGGAAAAACTGCCACTACGGCCCGGGTTTCCGGGGATTGCGCCGGGCGGTGGAAAAGGGATGCAAGCCGGCGTGGACGCTTCGAGTCGACATAGGTATGATGTCGCCCGCACTGCATCCGTAGCTCAGCTGGATAGAGTACTGCCCTCCGAAGGCAGGGGTCGTGGGTTCGAATCCCGCCGGGTGCACCAGCTTCAACGAGAAAGCCCCAGGTCTGATGACCTGGGGCTTTTTTGTTTCTGTCATGTAGACCTCAACGGTATCCAACGCCCTATGCACCAGGCAGCCGCCAAATGTCTAAATATCAGCCTTTAGAGATTTGCCAAAGCTTGCCCTTTAGCTGAATAAGACCTTGCTGTTTAAGGGCTTTAAGGATTCTCCGATCAAGTCCGCAGATGTGCTGAAATACGCCTGACAACCTGATCCGAGCTGACCATGAGCCAGATGAGCTTTTCCGACTTCGAATACGCCGGCTAGCGCAAGCAGACACGCCATGGACGCCTCCTCTCCGAGATGGATCAGGTCGTGCCCTGGAGTAGCTTGCAAGCGCTCATCGAGCCGTTCTACCTCCATCGTATTAACTCGGACAGATACAGCTACCGCGCCAGCCTGCGGGAAATTCGCGATAACAATTACAACCTGAATCTTGCGCGCTATATGGATACCTTCGAGGCCGAAGAGGAAATCGACCTGCTGGCGGTGCGTGCCGAGCGCCAGTTGCTCAAGGAGCAACTAGCTAAGCTGGAAGTACAGTAGGACGGGCACTTGAAGGAGCTTGGTCATGGTGCCTGAACCGATGCGCATCTACGTCGGCTCGATTTGCCGCTGGAAGGGAAAGAACGATTGTCTGGTCAGCCCCGACTATGTGGTGTTCAGTTGCGATGAAGAGTTGATGCTCGGCTCATACTTCGATCATTTTCGCCAAGCGCAACCCTGCAAGCCAAACTTACCTGCCTGAAACAAGAGAAAAAAGTCCTGATACAACAACTGCTCACCGACAAGCGCCGCGTAAAGATAGATAAGCCGGAGGTAGCCTAATGGCCAAGAAACACGTCCCTTTTGTAATCGCCTATGACTTCGACGGTACTTTGTCCCCCGGCAATATGCAGGAATATGACTTTGTTCCGGCACTGGGCATCAAGCCTGCCGACTTCTGGCGCGAGGCCAAGGCGATGGCCCAGGAGCAGCAGGCGGACGAGATTCTGGCCTATATGCGGTTGATGATCGAGCGCGCGAATACCGCCAAGGTCTCGGTACGTAAAAAGAACTTTGCCGATTTCGGCGCGCATATTCAGCTGTATCCGGGCGTGCAGGATTGGTTTAAACGCATCACCGAATATGGCCGCGCCAAAGGCGTCAAGGTCGAGCACTTCATCATCTCGTCGGGGCTACGCGAGATGATTGAGGGCACCCCCATCAACAAGCATTTCACTCGCGTCTACGCCTCTGGTTTTATGTACGACCATAACGATATCGCGCACTGGCCAGCATTGGCGGTGAACTACACCACCAAGACCCAGTATCTGTTCCGCATCAACAAGGGCAGCCTGGATGTGCACGATAACTCGGTGATCAACGCATTTGTCGAACCCGCCGAGCGGCCTGTACCGTTCAGCAATATGGTGTTTATCGGCGACGGCGAGACCGACATCCCCTCCATGCGCCTGGTCAAGAACCAGGGCGGTCATTCAATTGCCGTTTACGGCAAGGGCAAACGCGGCGCCCGCAACAAGGCGCTCAAGCTAGTCGAGGAAGGGCGCACCAATCTAGCCACCACCGCCGACTACACCGATGGTTCAACTATCGACCGAGCGATAAAGGCGATGATCGACAAAGTGATAGCAGACCGCACCATTGCGGAGGCGAATGGGTGATATGGCAAGTGGCGACCTGATTCTCTACAGCACAGAAGACGGCTTGGCGCAGCTCACCCTGCGCGAGATAGAGGGCCAAGTCTGGCTGACGCAACTGGAAATGGCCGAGTTGTACCAGACCAGCAAGCAGAATATCGGCAAGCATATCCAAGCCATCGTCGCTGATGGGGAGCTGGCTGAAGGGGCAGTTGTAAACCAGAAGTTTACTACTGCCGCCGACGGCAAGGATTACCTGACCCACCTCTATGCCCTGCCGATGATTATCGCCGTGGGTTACCGGGTACGCTCAACGCGTGGCACCCAGTTTCGTCAATGGGCCACCCGCACCCTGGGTGAGTACCTGCAGAAGGGCTTCGTGATGGACGACGCCCGATTGAAGGAGCCCCGCTGGGACTACTTCGATGAACTGCTCAAGCGCATCCGTGACATACGAGCCTCGGAGAAGCGCTTCTACCAAAAGGTGCGTGACCTCTTCACCTTGGCCGAAGATTACCGGGCCAATGAGCAGGACACCGCCCGCTTGTTTGCCGAAGTGCAGAACAAGCTGTTCTTCGCCGTTACTGGCTTCACCGCAGCCGAGCTGATCGTACGCCGCGCCGATGCTGGAGCACCGAATATGAATCTGCTCAGCTTCAAGGGCGACCGGGTGCGCAAGGCTGATGTTGTGGTGGCCAAGAACTACCTCAATGCCGAGGAGCTCGATCAGCTTAACCGTCTGGTTGGCATGTTCCTGGATTTCGCCGAACTTCGCGCCGAGCAACGTAAACACCTGCTGCTCGCGGACTGGCGGCAGTACATCGACAGTTTTATGGCCTTCAACGAGCAACCGCTGCTGCGTACCGCTGGCAGCATCAGCCACGAGCAGATGAAGCAGTTGGCACATGAGCGTTACGAGCAGTTCGACCTGCATCGCAGACAGACCGAAGCTTTAGCAGCCGATGCTCAAGAACTGGCAGAGCTGGAGCGCTTGGAAAAGCGCCTGAACAGTCAAAAAAAGAAGCGCTGATTGCTCGCGAATCGCCAAACGAGAGGGTGGCAGCTGTACGCAGGTTGGCGAACCGGTAAGTTAGTAAACCCGGCAGACCCGAAGATCTCCCGCACACAGCCGCCATAAATCGTCACTGCCCGTACAAAATTGCACTCGCAAAGAGACAACGACGCGACTGCGCCTAACTTGAAATGGATCGCCAAATCCGGTCGCTGATTTTGCAGCGACCGGCGGGACTATAAGAGGCTGCTACTGAGCAGATGCAAGGCGACGTGGTGACAGCGGTTTTCAACAACTTTTTTGCCAAACGCCATCAACCACAACCCTCTCCTATCCCGCCAAACACGGATGCTCCCAACAGATACAGTGAGCAATAACATCACCTCAAGACTCACAGACGCTACACGCCGGGTACGCCAAAACTGGCATTACCACGAACCGCCTCAACGGTTACTGGATCTACAGATCAAACTCTGCCAACCAACGTGCGCGTGAAGGCGCAGCTTGCTACATTCGCGGCCCCGGACAGGAGGTCTCCATGCTGTGCCATCCGTTGCTCAACCATCCCTTCGAGCCAGACATTCGTGACTGGGTCAGCTGTTTCATGGGCTATGACATGCCCCCGGAGCGGGATGCCGAACTGAGCCGCTTCAACCCCAATGATTCCCAGGACCGCGAATACCTGATCCGTCATTACGCGTTGCGGCGCGACTACCCCCAGCAGAACTTCCGTCATCGGCAACGGCTGGTGGAGGTTCTGCAAGCCGCACTGGACGATCCGGACTATGACTTCGACAACATCTGGGAGCCTGCTGAAGATGACGACGAATACGCGCAATGGCCCAGCACTTGGCCGGCGGTGCTCGACGACAGCCGGGACTTCTTCCAGCGCCTGCTGATCGCGGCCCGGGAGCGGTGGCACGAGGACCTGATCCGCGCCCGCTTGCCTTCTCTGCAGGCATGCAGGGCGATTGCGCAGCGGGATCGGGGCACCCGCGACTGGCTGTTCAACATCGACAACAGCGAAACCTGGAGAGCGGTCTTCAATGAGGCGGCCACGCCCTATGACTTCAATACCCCGGGCCCGGTGTTTCAAGGCGAGCAACTGAGCCTGCAGCTGTATGGCGATCTGGGACGGCTGTCCGTGCCTTGCACCTGGCCGGTAAGCCAGGCCCCAACCCACTGCCGCTTGCTGCTTCAGGTCCAGGGCATTAGCGAACTGGCGGTCAGCGGTACGCGCTTCGACGGGCGCATGCGTACCCAGCTCACCCGCCTCAACCCCGGTTATCACCTGCGCCTGGAAATCGGTTTTGACTGCGTGATCGAATGCGTGGCGCTGTCCGTGAACATCACCGACGTCGAAGGAATACGCGATGAAAAGCAACTTTGAAGTGGCCCTGGAACGTCAGGAAATGCCCCAGTTTTTTCGCGGCCAGGGCCAGTACCTGACCCGGGATGGCGATTGGGACGAGCACCTGTACTGCATCAACTGGCCAGGGATCTTCGCTTACCTGCGGGACCACGCCGATGGCGCACAGCAACTGAGCAGCGCCTTCGAGCTTTACGTCTACAGCGTTGGGGAAACCATCGAGGATTGCTTCGGCCTGCGGGAAAACCTGTTCGGCTACTACTCGACCCGGACCCGCTGGGCGCCCGAGAGCGTCGATCTGCTGGCACAGCTGCCGGAGCCCTGCCGGCGGCGCATCGTGCAGCGTTTGAGCTGGTATCGCTGGCAGGTGGAAAATCACGCCCGGCTGCTGCCGGAACGGGCCCGGCGCATGAGCGCGGACGGTGCCTGCGCCGAGTTCATCGACCTGCCCGCCTTGCCCTACAGCTGAACCCGACGGCCGCCGGGATTATTCATCCTCGGCGGCTTCAGCGTCCTGCTGCGCTTGTTCGGCTTCGTCCTGCGCCTCGGGATCGGCGCCCTCTTCAGCCTCTTCCAGGCCAAAGTCCTTGCGACTCTCCTTGATGGCCTGACGGATATCCGCGCCCTTGATCGGGCAGTTCAACATTGCCGCTATACGGTCGATGCGGGGTGCCATGACCGGCCTCTCACTTTCTGGAAACTGCGCAGATAGTGCGCGCTTTCCCTGGCGACAGCCAACCCCCGCACCTTATTGATGACGCAAGGCTTGCAGGCGCGCGTCCAGATCCTCCTGTGGATACTGTTCATGCAGCTGCAGCAGCAGCTCGGCCGCCTCGCGACTCTGGCCGCCTTCCCACAGGCGCAAGACCGCCTGAAGCTGTTTATCCAGCCGCTTGAGGGTCCGCGGCTCGGCCGGGGCCGACATGCGTTGGGCCAACTTGCTCGACTCAGCCCTGGGCTTGGCCATCGCTGGTGGCGCTGCGTCACTCAGCGCTTCGAGCTCTGGCGCCGCGGCAAAACTGCCCACAGGGGCTGCCGCAGTCATGGGCTCAGGGACACTCAAAGCCCCGGCCAGCTCGGCGGAGCGTGGCGCCGCCTGACGCGCCATGGGCGCCGCTGGGGTTGGAGCGGGCGCGGGCGCGGGAACAAAGGCCTGCTCTTGTGGATAGTGCTCCGGGGAAGGCCGCAGCAAACCAATGACCAGGGCCACGCCAAACAGGCTGGCAAAGGCCAGTTGATAGCGCGGCCGCTGGCAGGCGCGCATCCAGCGCTGCCAAAGACTCGGCTTGGGCGCAGGGGCTTCGCGGCGCGCAGTGGCCAGGATCAGGGCATCCAGATGGGCCGGTGGCTCCTGGGCGCTGTGTTGGCGGATGTGCGCCAGCATCTGCTCTTCAGGGGACGGGGTCTGTCGGGCGTCAGTCATGTGAGTACCTCCTCGGCCAGGAGCCGACGCAATTTTTTCAGCGCATAACGGAAACGGCTTTTCACCGTTTCCAGGGGCGCCTGGGTCAGGCTGGCGATCTCTGGCAGTTCCAGGTCGCCGTGGGCCCGCAGCAGGAACACTTCGCGCTGGTCTTCGGGCAAGTCCTGCAAGGCGGCTTCGATACGCTGCTGGTCGCGGCACAGGCTCAGTTGCTGTTCGGGGCCGGGAGCCTGGTCGGTTTCGCCGTGCAGTTGTTCGTCGTAGCTGTCGTGCAGCGGGTTGCGCTGGCCGTGCTTGCGCCAGTGGTCGATCAGGCGGTTGCGCGCGATCTGATACAGCCAGGTACGAAAGCTGGCCCGACCCTGGGGTTGGCTGGCGCTGCGGATCAGGCTGAGCCAGGTGTCCTGGTAGACCTCTTCCGCCAGCTCGGCCTTGCCGCACAGGCCCAGCACAAAGCCATACAGGCCCTGGCGGTGGCGCTGGTACAGCACCTCGAAAGCCGTCGGATCTCCGGCGCGATAACGCGCCAGCAGCGCTTCATCGCTGCTGGCATCGGTGGACATTTGAGGAGCAGACATGGGGCGGATGAACTCCTGTTCACTGCTCGTGATGTGGCTATTCAAGGCGGCTCTGCACCTGGCTCATGTCCACGGGCTGCGCCTCGGCCTGGGGCGCATTTCCCGCCTGGGTTTTCGGCGCCTGAGTTTGCAGGCTTTGCGCCAGCTCTACCAGTTGTACGAACTCGCCGCGCAGTCCGTAAGGATCTTCGCCCTTGGCGCCCCGGGCCAGCTTGGCGGTGTCGGTCAGGCTGAAGTTGCCGGTGTAGCGGCCGTCCTTGAGCTGCTGGGAGAACGCCGCCACCGCAGCGGCGAAGCGCAGGTCGGGGCTGGCCTCAGCCAGTTTAGCCGGCTGCTGCGCGCTGATCGGCCGTTCGATCAAGCGGCTACTGCCACCTTCCGACGCCTTGTAGCGCACCCGCAGCATCGCCAGTTCACCATTCTTGCCACCCTGCTGCGGCGCCTTGGCCTGTGCATAACGCAGGGGCTCCAGCCAGCCCTTCTCGCCCGCCGGGACGATTTCATACAACGCGGTCACCGTATGCCCAGCGCCGATTTCCCCTGCGTCCACTTTGTCGTTGCTGAAATCTTCACGCTTGAGGGCACGGTTCTCATAACCCAGCAGACGGTATTCGCTGACTTGGGCCGGGTTGAACTCCACTTGCAGCTTCACGTCCTTGGCCACCACCGCCAGGGTCGAACTGAGCTGGTCCACCAGTACCTTGCGCGCTTCGCGCAGGTTATCGATGTAGGCGTAGTTGCCGTCACCGGCATCGGCCAGTTGCTCCATCAGGTGCTCGTTGTAGTTATCCACACCGAAACCCAGAGTGGTGAGGGACACGCCGCTCTTGCGCTTCTCGGCGGCCATGGCCTTGAGGCTGTCGAAGTCGCTGATGCCGACGTTGAAGTCACCGTCGGTGGCCAACAGGATGCGGTTGATGCCCTTGTGGATAAAACCCTGCTGGGCCATCTGGTAGGCCAGCTGGATGCCCGAGGCACCGGCCGTGGAACCGCCGGCGCTGAGCTGGTCGATGGCCGTGCGAATCTTCGCCTTGTCGCGTCCGGAGGTGGGCTCCAGCACCACTCGCGATTCGCCGGCGTAGACCACCAGCGACACCCGGTCCTGATCCCGCAGTTGATCCACCAGCAGCTTGAGGGTGCTTTTCACCAGGGGCAGGCCTTCGCGGCGGTCCATGGAACCGGAGACGTCCACCAAAAACACCAGATTGGCCGGGGCCAACTCTGCCACCGCGCGATCCGATGCCTTGATGCCGATGCGCAGCAAGCGGGTGTGGGGATTCCACGGCGAGGGCGCCAGCTCGGTGGTCACGCCGAAGGGCGAACCGTCGCTGGGCAGGGCGTAATCGTAGGGGAAATAGTTGACCAGCTCCTCCAGGCGCACCGCGCCTTCCGGCGGCAGGCTACCCTGGTTGAGCAAGCGGCGGACATTGGCATAGGCGCCGGTGTCGACGTCGGCGCTGAAGGTCGAGACCGGTGCTTGGGCAACGCTGTGGATCGGGTTGTCCGGCAACTTCTGGTACTGCTCACGGGCCTCGTCGCGGTAACCGGCCATGATCGAATCACGGGCGGCGATGGGCGCCGGCATCGGTGCCGACAACCTCATGGGATGCGCCACGCGCTTGGTCATGGCGGCATCGGCGTGTTGCGCCTCGTACTGCGCTTCAGGCGCAGCCTGCAATGCTCCCTGGGTTGACGACCCGGCGGCGGATTCGGGCTTGGACGACACACCACAGCCGGCAACCGCCAGCAACAGACCGGCGGCGAAACCCTGGGCGACCGGACGAAGGAAATGCACGGGAAGGGACATGGGGGCTGACCTCGGGAAGAAATGATCCATTCCCCCCTTCAGACGAAGCCCCTGAGCCATTCGGGTTAAGCCACGGAAAAAAATTCACTCAGCGAGAGTAGCGGCGCACCACACTGCTATTGCGCAACACGTGGCCGTTGATCTTCTCCAGCAACTGAGCCCGGGTCAGCCCGGCAGGCAGGGCATCCGGCGCCAGATCCAGGGCGTAGATCTGGATGATGTAGTGGTGCGCGCTGTCACCCACTGGCGGGCATGGGCCCATGTAGGAAGTACCGTTGCGGCTGTTGAGGCCGCCCACACCTTCCAGAGTCGGCTTGGTGCCCGCTCCGGCTGGAATCTGCCGAGTGCTGGACTTGATGCCGTAATGCACCCAGTGATCCACACCCTGGCCCTTGGCGCCGTCCGGGTCGTGCATGACGATGGCGTAGCTCAAGGTGCCGGTGGGGCCTGCGGTCCAGTTCAGGGCCGGGGAGTTGTTGTGCCCGCCACAGCCCTTGGCATCACTGGCATTGCCGGTGGTAAACAGCCGGTCATCCGAGACCCCAGGGATGTTCAGGGTAAAACGCTCCTGGGCCTGCACGGGAAACTGCAGGCACAGCAGCACGGCACCAGCGGCCAGCCAAGTATTGCGTGAGGCAAAGCGAGACATACGAAAGCACCTTTTGCAGATGAGATCAGGAGGCCAGAGGACTATAGCCTGCACAAAAGAGCGCGCTCCTTCGTGCACGGCGCGGGGAGATTGAGCTTGAGGACAGGGGTAGTTGTAAATGGATATTTCAGAGTCCGACCGCGATCGCGAGCACAGTTCACGGCCGGCCAGACACTGCGCCCGACATGACGCGGCAGGCCCTCAGCCTCGATGGGCCTGCATGTACTGACGCAGCAGTTGGTTGATCCGCGTCTGATAACCCGCGCCCTGGCCCTTGAACCACTCCAGCACATCGGCGTCCAGGCGAATGGTCACGGCCTTCTTGCCCGGCAGGTGCACCTCGGCGCGGCGAAAGAAATCGTCATCCAGCTCGGGAATATCTGACGTATCGATGCTCTGGTCATCGGCTTTCGCCAGGCGATCCCAATCCGTTTTCGATCCGTCAGTTTTCGATCCGTTGGACATAATATTTAGCCTCCCGTTTAGTGGCTTTTCGCGCCGAGATAATGCGCACCGTATGACCCCGCCGCTCGGTATGGACCACCACGCCCACCAGGGTCCTGATCCAACCGAGGCTGACCCAGCGCTCCTCGCCGTAGTCCAGGCGCTCATCGCGCAAGGACAGCACCGGACGCTGGAACATCAGCACGGCATCGTTGAAATCGATGCCGTGCTTGAGCAGGTTGGCGTGGTTCTTGGCCTCGTCCCATTCAAAGTACATGAGCAATTCCGTATTTACAAATGTACATACAGGCTAGCCGACCGTTCGCCAAAAGCGGTCTGGGTAAACACCTGGAAATACAGTCGTAAGCGGGATGGATGTGTACGGAAAAAGCCCTACAGCGTTCTCGGAAAAGACGCCGTCACACTTGCCTTGCACCGCTGGAAGCCCGCGGCTTATAGTCCGGCCGTCGCCCAGATGGCGACCTGGTTTGGCGACCGGAATAACGAATGCGAAAGCTGTTTGCTTGTTTGCAGGCTCTTTTGCACCCGCAACGCTGCTTTATGGCAGCTGTGCGCGGGAGACCTTCGGGTCTGCCGGTTTCTCGTTTCCGGCTCGCCAACCTGCGTACAGCTGCCACCCATTCGTTTGGCGACGATTGAACGGTAGCTTTCTACCAATCAAACGAGGTGTGCCAATGAACCGCTACATGCCGATCACCGGCCACGACTGCCTGATTCCCTCCCTGCTGATCGACACCCAGGCGCCCATCGACGTGCTGCACGACGCCGCAGCCTTTCGCATCCGTGCCGCGACCCAACTGCTGGAGCACTTCGCCGCCGAGACCCTGCGCAGCGAACCGGTGGTTTTGCAGGAACTGACCCTGGTATGCAGCATCCTGCTGCGCGATGGCTGTGATCTGCTGGATGTGACATCACGGCGCCTACGGCCGCAAATGACCTAGTCAATAAATAAGGGCGACTTTAGAGTCGCCCGCTGCCTTGAGCGGAAGTCACTTACTTATATTGCTCCGTAATACATTCATCTCCTTCGGCATTAATCACTTTTGAAATGCATGCTAGGAATATCGATTTTTTAGTGTTCACAAACATCTCAGAAAGGGTCATAGACAAATCGTCCAGCTGCCCGGCGACAATCGGATAGATATAACATCGGGTAGACTTTTCTTTGCTTCAAAACCGTCTGCATTTGCGGAGCAACAATTTCTCTCTGATTTTCCATTATTCAAGCGCAACACTATATGAAACGAGGACACGCTGATGAGCGTAGGATTTTGCGCACGCATTTTCTACGTAATATGAGCTTGTCGAACAATGCCCTTGGCCTCTTTGCCGAAAGTCCATTGTTGCTCAGGCTTGTATGGATGAACCCCAAACTCAATTCTCAATTGAGTGTCTGTTGCACCGATAATAGATCGAGTAACAGGGGCTAATTCTGGTGTACCTGACAGAGCGGTATAAACAGTCGCAATCACCGTTCTAGAAAAATCGCCAGGATTTACAATCCCATACCAAAGGGCATTTCGCCTGCCATGACAAGTCTAATTAGAGTGACTTACCTTTAGATGAATATAGGGACCAACACTACATCCGGAAGAATCAGAAAAGACTAAACAAGGCCGTCTCAGCACCTGAGAATCTCACATCTGATTAATTTGAATACCAACGTCTGTACTTCACAACCTCCCGTTTCTTTGAATGGCCACCTCTTTTGTTGCTGCAGTGAGCACTGCCAATATCCTCAGCCACAAAGCTGCTCGTCCCTATCTATCGCTTTTAGACTAAAAAACATAACAACTTTTCGTATTGGCGTTTTCATATCTCCAAGACTTTATAATTCCATCCTTTGAAACTAAAACAGAGTACCGACAATCTCTTATCCACGTTATGTAAAAGCGCCTGTCTTCTCCTTCTTCGAGCACACGATCAAACACTTCATTTCTATTTACCGGCGACCAATACGAATCACCACACCCTCGACTACAGTCCGCATAGATATGGGATTCAAACCTAGTACCAACCATAGCGTTCATTCCTCCGACCCAATGAGAATATGAAGGAGCACAACCCACAAGAAAAAACAATACCATGATAAAAACATTATTTTTTATCATGCTTTTTCTCCACCTCAATCAGAGGCCGATACTTATCATAAATCGCACCATAATTAACAACTAAAGCAGGCGGCATACTCCCGAGATTTTCAAAGAGCGACATAGGTGCGTCTTTGAAGGCCTCAAGATTAATCATCCAAGTGTCGTGCAAGGTCGCAAATGCATTGAACCCAGGAATTTTGTTAAGCCCATTACTTATAGGTGTACCATGGCAAACTGAGTAGAAACTGGCACAATCTAGCTCTCGATTCAGACCTATATTCTTACCTTCCCTTATAGCGCCGTCCTTCAATTCTTGAGGAACAAAGCCGCCCTCTAAAGCAGAGAATTTAGGTCCTCCCTCCCTATCCACCCCAGGCCTGACATCCGGCTCTCGCCCCACCGAATACTGATACAACTCCATCAACGCCCCAGTCGCTGCAATACTCAACCAAGTGTCTTTGTCTTTACCACTCAAGGCCCCCTTAAGTGCAGTATTGGCTGCATAAGCCTTCAAGCGCCCGGCATAGTCATCGCCATAAACATAATTACCGTCCGCACTTAAAGTCCGCCCCATTTCGTTGGTAAAGGCCGCGCCGAAACCAGCGATCACAGCTCCGGTGGCGTATCCCTTCAAACTGTCTTCGCTGAATACTTCCTTGACCACCTTGCCCAAATTGCCCTTGTTGTTGATCGTGCTAGCCGCAGCAGTGCCCGCCATCGAAGATAACGCCGTAGTAACCATCGCATTACCCCACCCCGCCGCCGCAGTACCGACTGCAGTTCCCGCCTGAACCATCGCTGCATTTCCCGCAGCGGCCATTGCCGAACCGGACCCAGCACTCGCCCCCGCAGCCGAACCTATAGCGCCGCTGGCGGCACCCGCCGTAAAAGCGGCGACGACGATGACAATAGCCAGCATCGCCCCCTGACCAAGACTTGAATGGCTGTATTTGAAGCTGTCATGAATCTCTTGCACTTTGCGCCAGTCCACATCCCCACGCTGCTCTGCCTCCTTGAGCCAGGCCAGTTGCGGATCCGCTTTGACCATCGCGTCGATGCTCTGAGTGATGGACCGCTGGTCGATGTGATTGATATCGATCTTCAGTCCATCCAACGCCTTGATCGCTACCTTGCCTTGAGCTACCAACGCCGTCTGACGCAAGGTCTCATCGGTGTTTCCCTTACCTTTGGCGCTGGTCCAGGCCAGGCTGGAACTGCTCTTTTCGTGACTCTCCTGATGCAAGTCCTTCATCCCTTCAAAAGTGATGGCGCCACCGCTGTCGAGGGTCAAGTCGTTGCCACTGCTCAGGGAGGCAGCCTGGAAGACCTGATCACCACCACTCTTGAGGGTCAGATCTCCCGCACTGGAGATTTCACTGCCGACATGAGTCATATCGGTAACTTCATCACGACGGGTTTTCTTGCCTCCCCAGGAGCCCTTTTTCTTCATGTCATAAAGTGAGTAGTCAACGTTTTGCTGGGCCAATAGGTTCAGTTGATCGCCAGCAACCAGGTAGGCCTCATCACCAGCGTCGACCTTGCTGGAGATCAAGGTCAAGTCATTTCCCGCAGACACCTTGACGTCCCCTCCAGCAATGACTGTTGAGGCCTGCTGGCTGATGTTCTGTTCCTCTTGGCGAACCTTCTTGCCGCCTCGTTTGTAGCGGTAGGCGCTGGCCTCTTCGTTAGCCGCTGAGGTCAGTAGCACATCGTTGCCAGCATTCAGGTTGATGTTGCCAACAGCGTCCAAGTGACTGGCTACCACGGACAAATCATCGGCGGCATCGATCAGCAAATCCCCCACGCTGTTGATCTCACTGGCGTGCTGCACAGTTTCACTCTGGCTCCAGGAGTGGCGCTTGTCTTGACGCGCCATGCCGTTGTTTTCTTCTGCAGCGGCGATGATTACATCCTTACCGGCTCTAATCGTCGTATTGCCCGAAGCACTAATGGTCCCACCGATATTTTGTACGTCCTTCGCCGCGTTGATATTCACGTTGTTGCCGGACTCGATGCGAGCAGCGTTATCGACAACCGAAGTGGCCTGACTGAAACCAGGGCCGCTGGTGATTACGGTAGTAATGCTGCGATCGTTGTGAACGTTGCCAGTCAAACTGGTGAGGCTTACATCTTGTCCCTTGAGGATGCCACCCCGGGCATTGATCAAGTCTGTGCCTGCCAATACTTCAAGCTGCTTGCCCGCTTCCATCAAGCGAGCATTGAGCAGGTCTTTGCCAGCAGACACCTTGAGGCTTTCACTGGCACGCAACGTCCCGGTATTACTTAGGTCGGTACCGGCAATCAGGGTCACGTCCTTACCTTGGATCAAGGCTCCATCAGCGGTCAGACGGTTAT
The DNA here is from genome assembly GCF_003363755.1 of Pseudomonas protegens. Classification (GTDB taxonomy): domain Bacteria; phylum Pseudomonadota; class Gammaproteobacteria; order Pseudomonadales; family Pseudomonadaceae; genus Aquipseudomonas; species Aquipseudomonas danubii. Next base: position 3,729,334 of record NZ_CP031396.1, on the reverse strand, counting down.
TAACCTGAGCAAGGTAGAGCACTGGCACCAGTACATGTTCACCATTGACCACCTGATCCTCCATCCAGACGATATCGTGGGTCAGGGCCGCAACTTGCTGTGAGGTCAGACTGACACCTAAGGACAAGTTCAACTGCTGTTTGCTGGCAATGGCGTTGTTCATCAAGTATTTGAACAAACCTTCACCGCTGGTCTGACCAGCGATGAAGCGCTGGCCAGTGCGTGCAATAAGTGCCTGCTGAATAAGACGTTGCTCATAAAGCCCATCGCCGAGACGCTTCCAACTGGTTTGCGGGTCGTAACCGAGGTTGCTCAACAGGTAGTCCGAGCTCATAAATTGCCTGAGGTCAGTCAGTGCAGAGTTGGTTTCAATCAGATACTTGTGCGAGCGGCCCGTCCAGCTCGCAGTAGAGCCTTTCACGTTCACAAGACCTTGTTCGGTGCTGCTCTTTGCTGCGTCTTGACTGTCAACCACCCGGAATAAGCCATTGTCGCCCGTGGGCAGGGTGAAACCTGGCAAATCGGTCGGATTGATCTGCTGCTGAGCAAGGTCCGGCGGCAATTGCGGATTGAGCTGCACGACCACAGGCTGAGTGCGTGGACCAGAGTCAGCAATCGCTGACTTCTGTGCTCCCGCCATGGGTATCTGGAACTCCACGACGCTACTGTTTATCAGAGTCTGAAGCGCTTGGATCGTGACGCTGCCGCCTGCCTGGATAACCGCTGCCGACAGCGATGCGCCTGGATTGACGACGGTGATATCGCCTACCGGTTTGAATGCATTCAACGCATTGACCGGCAATACCTTGGGCAATGCCTGCGCGTTATACGGATAGATGTAATTTGCCCGGAAGCGATTATCCGTACCGTCGGTAATACGCCCAGTATTCCAGGTGCGAACCCGAGTGGTCTCACCAGAGGTAGCGCCCTGATTGGTCAGGGTTTCAGCGGTGATCTTCAGGTCGCTGCCCGCCGCCATAACACTGTATTGATTGAGCACAGTGTCAGCTTCCACTGTCAGGTTCGCACCACTTTGAATCAAGCCTTGAGTAGAATCCTCCTTAACCAAACTTCTGAAGGTCTCAGTGGCGATATAGTCAACATTATGATGGTCACCGCTGCAGTCGTAACACTTCACACTGATAGAGCCCGAAACCTGCTCGTCGATAGTGCTGAAAATATCCTTGCGATTGATCAAGCTTGCAGTGTGCAGCGACATGTCTCCGGAAGACTCCACAGTACCGGAGATATTCTCTAGCCAGATATTGCGTTTAATACCATCGCGCGCACTGATGTTCAGTGCGCCAAGGCTGAACACATCAGCATATAAGTTAGTAAAGACATCAGCCTGAAGTGCCAGATCCTGGCCGCTGAAGATCAAACCCCGGTTATTGCTCAAGATACCTGCCTGTACCTGTATCCCACCGCTGCCCCCTAAGGTGCCACGATTGATCAGTAAATCCGCATGCACCTTCAGATCACCGGCACCCGTGATACGCCCGGCGTTGGTCAACGCGCCACTGCTGCCAATATTACTCAGCGTGCCACCACTCAACCGTGCGCCGCTGCCCAGATCGATGCTGGCAGCATTGAAATCAAACTGCCCAACACTGCTAACCTGACTCTGCCCCGAGCCAGTATAAGCACCACTCAACAGCACCTTGAGGCTGCCATCACTGGCTAGTATCCCGGCATTGTTCCAGTTCACGCCCTTGGCGTTAAAACTGTTACCAGCATTTAAAGTGCCGCCCGCTAGTTGGGTAAAACTCGCTACGTCAATATCAAAACTGGCTGCTTGAATCGCCGAGCTATTACTCCAACTATCTGCTGTGACCTTAAAACTACCCTGACTCAGCAGGTTGCCACCGACATTGCTGAAGCGCGCTATAGCCAAGCCCAACGAACCGTTACCTAAATGCCTGATGGCCCCGGCGGAGTTAGTAAAATCTGCCATATCCAGTATCAGATCGGCATTGACCGTCTCGATCGTGCCGCCCTGGTTATCCAACAACTGCTTGAACTTGAGCTCGGTAGTACCCTGGGTCCCCAGGGAGCGCAGTTTGCCGTTCTGGTTGTTCAGGGCCAATGCATCGATGATCAGGCTACTGCTACTTTCCACCAAACCATGCTGGTTGCTCAGCGTCCCGCTAAGTCCGAAGTCCACTTGCTGGGCAGCTATCCGACCGTTATTGCTGTTGTCGAGGTTGTTTCCGCGCAAGCTCAAGAACTGCTTGGCCAACAGCGAGCCGCCAAGGTTTCGGATATCGCCACTGACAATATCCGTGTCTCCCGCCAGAGCCGATATCTGCCCGCCTTCATTGAGCAGACTGTGCGTGCTTTCAATCTTCGCAGACTGCCCTTGGATCAACCCGCCCTTGCCCGAGTCATCAGGCAACATGCCATTGTTCAAGACGCCGGAGAGTTGGGTCTTTACCCAACTGGCGACACTGGCCAGAACACCACCACGGTTATCGATACGACGAGCATGCAGCACATCGAGACTGCCGGCCTGGGCGATAACGCTGCCACCCAGGTTTTTCAGGTCGTTATCCAGATCAAGGATCAAGTCTCCCTGGCTAAGCAGACTCGCCTGACTGTTATCGATGTTTGCGGCTTTGACCTTGAGCGTTCCCTGGCTGCTGATCATACCTTTGCCGGCGTTGCTCAAGGTGTCCCTCAGGGTCAGGCTCATGGCCTTTGCTGCAGCGATATAGCCGTTGTTACGGTTATCCAGGCTGTCTGCCACCAGAACCAATCGACCCTGGCTGATCAGCTTGCCAGCCTGTTGTTTCAGAGTGCCCAGAGTCAGGCTGATATCGCCTTTGCTGGTGATATTACCTTGGGTATTTTCCAGCATGAGGCCTTTGAGTGTGATGTCCTTTTCGGCCACTACTCTGCCGGTTTGGTTATCGAAAGAGCCTGAATCAATATTCAGCGAGCTCTCACTGCTGATTACGCCTTGACTGTTGCTTAGCGTAGCAGCAGCAATCTGCTGTAAGCCGTTGCTGGCTATGACGCCTTGATCGCGATTATCAAGAATCTGTTCGACGGTGACCTCAAGCTGTCCTTGGCTGATCAACGAGCCGGTATTGCGGTTATCCAGATTTTTGGCCGTCACCTTAAGCGTGTCTTGTGCCGACAGGGTACCGTTCTGGTTGTCCAGATTACCCATGGTGGATACCGTCAGATTGCGGCTGGCAATCAGCGTTTTTCCGCGGTTGTTCAAGGACTCGGCCTGGACCTTGAGATCACCCTGAGTATTGCGGGTGTTATCGAGGTTGACCCCAGCCTCGACGATGCCGTTGTTGGTCAGTATCCCGCCACTGGTAAGCGTAATGCTATCGCGGGCCGCTAGAGATTGATGATGGACCTGAGCGCCCGAGGTACTTATCTCAATACGACTTCCGGCATATATCGGACCGGATGTTTCCAAACTCTGGGCCTTGGCGATAACTTCACCTCTGGTCGTAGCTTCGGCCATGCGCAACTGGCCATTGGCATCCAGTTGGATATCACCGCCACTGGCGATCAGTTTGCCGTCAAGCTTGACCCCGACCCCAGCCTCGGTGCCCACCAGCTTGATCGCCCCGGCGTACATGCCGCCCAGCGCCGAGGAGTCGATCGCCAGTTGCGGCGCATCCGCCGGATTGGCGGTGCGTGCCGTGGCGTTCAAGGTCTTGGCGTCGACATCGTTGGCCCCGGCAATCACCGCCAGGTGTTTGGCCTGGATCTCGGCGTTGATCTTGGCGCTGCGGGTGATGATTTCGAACTGGTCGATATTGCTCGCGTTGAGCCCTGCGCCTTCGATGGCGACGCTACCTTGATCCACCTGGTAACGCTGGAGCTGGCCGTTCTCGATCACCGGTTTGCCGGTGGTCAGGGTGGCTTTCGGGGTGTTGATGAAGCCGCAGCCGTTGCAGGTCACTCCGTAGGGGTTGGCAACGATCACATGGGCCGATTGCCCGGCCACTTCGGTGTAGCCCTTGAGCTGGCTGGGGCTGCCGCCGTTGACTTCGTTGAGGATCACATTGGCCGCGCGGCCACCCAGGTTGGGGTTGCCGAGGATGATCCCGCCAAGCTGGGTTTGCTGGGTGCGGTTGACGGCGTTGTTGAGGATCACGCCCTGTTGGCCGACGTTGTAGTCGCTGAACTGGTTGTGGGACAGGCCACTGCCATTGGGCGCGGCGATGTTGACGATGGGCACGCCATTGCCGGCCTGGCCGAGACTGGTGCCGCTGCCGTTGACCACGATGCCGTCGGCCATCGCCACCACCGGCTGCCAGAACATCATGTTGGCCAGGATGAACGCCAGTCCGCGCTTGGACAGCCCCCAGAACGTATCTCGCGCTTGCAGGGTGGCGGAAGGCTGGCGGGCCAGAAAGGCAAACTGACGAGCGTCCATGTCATGTATCTCGGGTAAAGAGCGGAATTAAAGGAACAGGTCCAAACGGAAATAGATCGGCGCTTCGCGTTCACTCAGGGCTTCGGGCCGTTCGAGGGAGTGGGCAAAGGTCACGCTGGCGGCAAGGTTCTTGCCCCGGGCAAAGAACTCGATGGAGTCGCTGGAGACCCGGCCATGCTGCTCGGCGTTGTAGCGATCGTTGCGGATCGCGCCGAGGTCATAGCCCAGCCCCGTGCCGTACTCGGCGAACACCGGGCGCAGCCAGTCCCAGGTCACCGGGCGACTCCAGCGCAGGTCGTTGCGCCAGTAGTAGCCGCTGTCGCCATTGAGGCTCTGGTCCTTGTAGCCACGGATCGAGGACTGGCTGCCCAGGCTCATGCGTTGTGAGCTGAACAACACATCCTCGCTGCGCTGGCCGGTGACCAGGCTGCTGAACACCAGGGACTCGTCCCACAGCTTGAACGGCTGCAGGTAGCTGGCGGTGGCGGTGTACTTGCGGTAGCGGGCGTTGGCCTGGCGATTGCCGTATTGGTCGCGCTGGTTTTCGCGCTGGGCATCGAGGGCGCCAATACCGTCCTGCAGCCCCAGGTCGAGGTTGAGGAAGGCGCTGCCGATGCGCCGACCGTGGTTGATGCCGAACTGGGCTTCGCTGAGGCGGTTGCTGCTGTTACTCAGCTTGCTGTCTTCGATGTAGTTGTTGGTGCGCAGGTAGCTCAGGCCGCTGTTCAGCGAGGTCTTGCTCACGGCATCGCGGTGGATCACTCGCTCCAGGCGCAGTTGGTGGTTCTGGCTGTCGCCGGTCTGCTTGAAGTTGAAGCCCACGGCCTGAGCCAGGGAGCGGTATTCGCTCTGGCTGTAGCTGTAGCTGAGGTTCCACCAGCCAAACGGCAGGTTGTAGTAGAGCATGGCGTTGCGCGAGGTTTTCTGGTGGTCGCTGACGGCGTCGTGGCCGCCGCGCAACACCAGTTGGTCGGCCAGGCCCAGGGGGCTGTCCCATTCGAAAGAGCTGCCCCACTGCTGCTCGCCGGTGCTCTTCTGGCCCTCGTTGCTGCGCGACAGACCGACGCGCCAGGGCTTTTGCGGGTTGTTCTTGACCAGCACTTCACTGCCGCCCACGGCCTGCCCCGGGGCCAGTTCCATCTGCGCCTGGTTCGACGGCAGGCGGTTGAGCTGGTCCACCATTTGTTCGATCTGCCGCAAGTTGAGCAGCTCACCGCTGCTGCCGGGAAAGGCCATGTTCAGTTCGCGGGCTGTGAGCTTGCTGCCCTCGGCGGCCTTGAGCCCTTCGAGCTTGCCCTCTACCACCAGCACCTGCAGGTGGCCGCTGGACAGGTCCTGTTGCGGCAGATAGGCGCGGCTGGTGACCAGGCCCTTCTCGATGTAGCGGTTGGTAATGACCTTGAGCAGCTCGTTGAGCTGGGCCACCCCCAGGCACTGGCCGATATAGGGCTTGAGCAGGCTCTCGCGTTCGCTGGCGGACAGCGAATCGGCGCCTTTGAGCTGGATATCCTGAATCGGGAAGCAGCGGCTATCGCTGGGTGCGCTGGGCGCTACAGGCGCGGCGCTCTTGCCGGGCAAGTCCTTGAGTTCTTCGAGACGCCGCTGCTGTTCTTCCAGCAGGCGGTTCTGCCGGTCGCGGATCAGGTCCTGGTCACCGGGGTTGAAGGTCGGTGCGGGCAAGGGCGCGGCAATCGCCATGGACAGCGGGACTGTCAGCAGCAGGCAGGACAGCGCGCAAAACAAACTCATCCCGTGAGTAAAGCGCAACATATTCGATCCTTCGAAACAACGAATACAACAATTCGGAGTGCCGCGATACTAATGAGCCACTACTGTGTCGTCAAATAGCTGCCGGGTAATCTCCGATGCTGATCAACGAGTCTCTTAAATCCACTTTCAGAGACAAAAACACTTGCCGTTTCATCGACAAACTGTCGCCCTTAAAACTCAATTTCCACAGCGAAAACCTTACTTGAAAGCCTTAAAAATCAAGGTACTCGGCGCTTCCAACACATGAGCGAAAACCTGCATCCGCAGCCCTTACTTCAGCCACTGGCCACAATAAAACAATGCACCGACAATCCAAGACACAAGGTTTTTGCGGCGCAAGGAACGCACTAAAAAATCAACAAGCTGTTGATTCATATATAAAAACTAATAAGAAAGATCTTTGAAGTATTCAGACAAAGCATATTCATCTTGGACTCACACGCCCCATGCACCGCTCATCTTTCGTCAGGTGTTGTTGACTTCCAGCCGCGTCCAGATATTCGATTCCCCACAACCGCTCGTGGGTGCTGCACGCTGGTAATAACGGACTAATGAGCACGAGGCGCTACCTTGATGCAGAACGGCGAGTGGGGGTGGCGGCGACGTCGGCTATCGCCGTGCAGGGACGCTGACTGTTCGGATGATGCCCATCAGCCGCTTGCCCACAGCAAAACGCCCGGCCTGTGCTATTTGCACGGGCCGGGCGTTTGGAGTTACACAGCGGGCCGCCACTGGCGGCGCGTTCTGGCTTACTGCAAGGTGCCAGCACCGCCCATTTTGCTCATGACAAAACCCACGAACTGCTCGACGGTCATCTTCTGGCCGTTGAAATTCACTTCGTTATTGGCGTAGTGCAGCGACGACACCACCGCATTGCCTTCCAGCTTGGCCAACTGAGTGGCCAGGGCCATGGCGCTGAGCATTTCCGCGGTGGCGGCGCTTTGCTCGGCGATTTGCTTGGCGTCGGTCTGGCCTTCGGCCTGGGCCTGCAAGGCGGCGACGTCGGCCAGCATCGGCTTGGACAGCGACAGCTTGGCGTCCAGCTGGCTGATCAGTTGCTTGCCCAGCTCAGCCGGCGGCAGTTCCAGGCTCTGCGGCTTGGCCAGGTCCAGGCTCAGGCTGAAGCGGCTTTCACCACCAGCGGTCTTGAATGCCAGGCTTTCCAGGGCGATCTGTGGTTTGGCTTCCAGGACCTTGTTCACCGCGGCACGTACCTTGACCTGCTCGGCGTCGCTCATTTGCAGTTCCGGTGCCGGTTCGCCCTCGGCAGTCGCCTCGTTGGTCGCCTGCTGATACGGCTGCAGCACGGTCTGGTAGACCTGGACCAGATCGAGCATGCCCTGGCTGTCGAGGTTCTTCATGCTCCAGAGCATCTCGGCCGAACCCACGGTCTTGCCGTCGAAGGCGATTTCGCCCACTCGGTAATCCGCGCGGCCCGCTACCGTGCTGCCGGTTTCTTCGCTGGAGGTCTTCTGTTCGAAGTTCTTCAGGGTCAGCACCGACCGCTTGTCACCGAAGGTGGCCTTGGTGCTGGTGAGCTCCAGGGTGTTCTGCCCCAGGTAGTAGTCGAAGCTGCTCTTTTGCAGGTTGCTGGCCAGGGTCAGGCCGTTGATTTCCAGTTTGAGCGGTGCTTTATCCGGCGAGCTGAGGAACAGGCTCAGGCTGTCCATGTAGCCGTCGACCTTGGCTTTCTGGCGGTTTTCGCTGACGCTGAAGGTGGCGTTCAGACCGGAGAACTTGAGGTTGTTCAGCTCATCCCGGGCCAGCTCCATCGGGGCGAAATCCACAGTGCCCTCGGCGGACAGGTCATAGCCAACATTGACCACGCCCTTGAACGGTGCAGCACCCTTGGTGGCGGCAAACCACTTGTCGGTCTGGGCATTATTTTCCAGTTGGAAATGACTGGACGCCATGACGGGCAGCCACTTGAGACGGATCAGACGCGAGAAAGGCAGCGGGCCGTGTTCGATGTGGTCGGCGATCATCAGTTCCAGCCCACCGTTGAACACCTCGCCCTGGGTCTTGAGGCGATAGCGGGCGTCGCTGCTGAACACGCCACGCTCCAGGGACACCAGTTCCAGGGTAGCGGTGGCGTCATAGCCGATCAGCGCCGCTTGCAGCTCCTTGTTGCTTTCAACCACCTGCTGCTGCAGAACCCCTTCCAGCTTGGTGCCGGTGTACCAGGCGCCGCCGGCACTGATGACACCTACCGCGACGACGATTCCTAACAGTACGCCTGCTGATTTATTCATGTCTGACCCGATCAATATCCGTTGTTTGAAGGTGTGCTCGTCTTCCCTGAACCCATGACGGGTTGCGGCTCGACTCCGCGCAAAACCGGCGCAGATTACCACTGGCGGCTAGCGCGAGCCCAACAAAAGCTAAAAAGCACCAAGCCTCAAGCGCCAAGCTGCAAGCTAAAGGCAGCAGGCGGCTTGGGGCTTGAGGCTTGAGGCTTGAGGCTTGCAGCTCAGGAGTATTGGACTTCCAGGGCGTCGAGTTGATGGTCGAAGCTCTTGAGACGGGCGCTCCAGGTGTAGACCAGTACTTCGAAGTCACGATCGATCACCGGGCTGTTGCCACGGGATTCGCCGCGGGGATCACAGAAATCCAGCTGGTATCGCTCCCGCGCCATGGCGGTGGCGACATCCGACAGCTCCCGGGCATTGTTCAGCCAATGGCGTCCGTCATCGGCCTGTTTGTCCAGCAGGATGCACTGCTTTTTCAGAGCTTCCAGGCTCTTTTCCAGCGGGGTGCCGGTGAGTTCGCCCATGACTTCGGCGAAGGTCCGCCCCGGCTGCCAGTAGCTGCCCCAGAAGTAACGGTCGAACACGGTCTCAACCCGGCGCAGAGCCACCTTGGTGTCCCAGATCATCACCAGGGTCTTGCTCTGTTCGAGCTGTCTTTTCTTGATTTTCTGACTTTGCCACGAGGCCCAGGCCACCACACCGATGGCCAACACCGCGATCAGCGCGCTGGCGCTGTCGAGGAACACCATGGCCTTGTCGATCTGGTGGGCCAGCATGATGCCGTAGAAGTAGGTGGCAGACAGCAGCACCAGTGCACAGAGCGCACACCAGAAGCCCGGAGCATAAGGGTTTTTCATTATTGGAATCCCCATGACCATCACATGCTTTGATCGGCTGGAAAGTCCATTGCACGCGGGACTGTTCCAACTGATCAAAGCATAGCAACGGCCTCAGGGTTTCGCGGGTTGCGAGCCTTGCGTTCGTCCGCTTTCCCAACCGCCGCCCAGGGCCAGGAACAGATCGATCTGACTCATTGCCACCTGGGTGTTGGCCGCTGCCAATTGCGCGCGCATATCGGTGTAGGTACGGGTGGCTTGCAGGTCGGCGAGGAAGGAAGCGCGCCCGGCCTGGAAGAAACGGTGAGTCTGGTCCGCCGCCAGTTGCGCCGACTGCTCGGCATCCGCCAGAGCATCGCGGCGTTGCAGCTGGGCGCTGTACTGGGCCAGGCCGGTCTGGGTTTCACGAATGGCGTTGAGCACGACTCCGTCGAAATGGGCCAGGGCGCCCTGGCTCGCCGCTTCGGCCTCATGAATGCGTTCACGGGCGCCGCTGGCCGGCACGCTCCAGCTGATCAGCGGGCCGAAGCCCCAGCGGTTGGTGGAGGGCTTGCCGAGGTTGTCGAGGGTGCCCACGGTGCCGACCGTCGCGCCAATGCTGATGTCCGGGTACAGGGCCCCGGTGGCCACCCCGATGCGCGCGGTGGCGGCGGCCAGTTGACGCTCGGCCTGCCGTACATCGGGACGCCGCTTGAGCAGCGCCGCGCCATCGCCCACCGGCAACAGTTGGGCGATGTGCGGTAACTCGGCGCACGTGCCGGTGCCAGCGGGCAGTTGATCCAGCGGTTTGGCCAGCAGCATCGACAGGCGAAACAGCCCCGACTGGCGCGCGGCTTCATAGCGCGGCAACTCGGCGCGCAGGGATTTGAACTGGGTCTGGGAACGGGTGACCTGGGTTTCGTCGCCGCGCCCGGCATCGCGCAGGCGCTGGGTCAGTTCGGTGCTCTGGGCTTGCAGGCGCAGGGAGTGCTCGGCGATTTCCCGCTCCTCGTTGGCCGCGCAGACCTGGGTGTAGGCGCGCACCACATCCGCCACCAGGGTGATGCGGGCGGTGTCAGCCGCAGCCTGGGTCGCGTCGGCATTGGCCTGGGCCGCTTCGATGCCGCGTTGCAGGGTACCGAACAGGTCGAACTGGTAAGAGGTGCTGATGGACAGGTTGCCGACGTTGGCCACCGGCACTTTTTCCGGCAGCAGGAAGGCCTCGCCGGATTCCTGCAAACGTTCGACCCCGGCCTTGACCCCGCCGCTCCAGCCGCCGGCGGCCTGGGCTTCATCTACCTGGGCCCGGGCGCGGGCCAGGTTGGCCGCGGCCACGCGCAAGTCGGTGTTGGAGGCCAGGGCCTGCTGCACCAACTGGTCCAGGCGCGGGTCCTGGTACAGGCGCCACCAGTCGGTGGGCACCGGCGCCGACACCACATTGGCGCCCTGGGCGGCCAATTGGCCCTGCAGGTCCTGGCGTTGCAGCGCCGCGTCCTTGGGCAGACGGTAATCCGGCCCGACCATCTGACAGGCCGTGAGCAGCAGGCCGAGTCCGGCCAGGGCCAAACGTGCGCCGCTGTTCATTGGCCGGGCTCCCGCTTGGCCTGGTGGTCGAGGATCGACACCGTGGCAGTGCGCCCGGCAATCATGCGGAAGTCCGCCGGCACGTCATCAAAGGCGATCCGCACCGGAATCCGTTGCGCCAGGCGCACCCAGCTGAAGGCCGGGTTGACGTTGGGCAACAGGTTGGAACCGCTGCTGCGGTCACGGTCCTCGATCCCGGCGACGATACTTTCCACATGCCCGCGCAGCCGCGCGCGATCGCCGATCACACGGATGTCCACCGCCTGACCAACATGAATGCCATCGAGCTTGGTTTCTTCGAAGTAACCATCGATATGAAAGGAATTGCTGTCCACCACCGACAGCACCGGCCGGCCAGCGGTAACGAACTCCTGGGTCCGTGGCGCACGGTCATTGACGTAGCCCTCCACCGGGCTGCGCACCACCGAGCGGTCGAGGTTGAGCTGGGCGCTGTCCACCGCCACCTGGGCCTCGGCCAGGGCCGACTGGGCACGGGCCTCGCGGGACTGGCTCTCTTCCAGTTGCTCGCGCGGCACCAGGTTGCCCAGGCCACGGTTGCGCCTGGCCTCGCGCTGGGCCTGGGCCAGGGTTTCCTGGCGGTCGGCCAGGGCCGCCTTGGCTTGGCGCAGGGCCAGCTTGAAGCGGTCCTGGTCGATGCTGAACAGCACCTGGCCGCGCTTGACCAGCTGGTTATCGCGCACCTCCACCTGCTGGATCAACCCGGACACGTCCGGGGCGATCTGCACGATATCGGCGCGGATGTGCCCGTCCCGGGTCCAGGGCGCGAACATGTAGTACATCACCATGCGCCAGACCACCACGACCGCGAAGGTCACCACCAGTAACGTCAGGACCACACGGCCAATGGTCAATAAAGGTTTTTTCATGTCATCAGGTATCGACTCAGAGAGTCCACCGCGCCCAACAGCAGCGCGTAGAGACCCACGTTGAACAGCGCCCGGTGCCAGACCAGACGATAAAAGTGCAAGCGCGTCAGCACCCCGTGCACCAACAGGTACAAGCCATAGGTGATGCCCATCAGCACCAGCAGCGTGGGCAGGAACACCCCGCTGATATCCAGATCACCGATCACAAGGGCGCTCCATCAATGCCATGGGGAAGGGGTTGTTCAAGCTCGCCGGTGGCGACGAATTCCACCCCCGGCAGCAGCGCCAGGCGCAGGCCACTGAGGGCGTGCAGCAGGTGCAGGCAGGTTTCGTCGTCGCCTTGCTGGCCCTGGCTGTTGAGCGCTCGCCGAGTGCGATCCAGGGTCATCAGCAAGACACTGGGTGCGGGCACGCGCTCACCGGCCTTGAGGCAGGCCTTGAAGTATTCGCCGACCTCGGCCACCACCCGGCGCAGCAGGGTCTGGGCCTGTCCTTGCACCCGTGGCGCGTAGGCCTGCAGGTCCAGGACATTGAGCGCCACGCGCAACTCCCGCAGGGCGGCGCCGGTGTCCTGGCCGGTCATGGCCAGGCGCGGCAGGTGCTGCATCAGCCGGTCGAGCATCTGCGCGCCCATGTGCCGGTGCTCGGCCAGGGTTGCCGGCTCGGAGAGGCTGACGATGTCGCGCCAGCTGAAGCGGGTCAGGCGCTTGGCCGCCAGCTCCGAGCCGAACGGCCGGGCGATGAGGGTCCAGACAAAGGCAAACAGCAGGCCCATGGGCCCGGCCAGGTTGGCGTTGGCAAAACTCAGGAAGTCCGCGTCGTAGGCGCCCTGGATGCTGATGAAGGACGAGGTGTTGACGATGGTCAGGAGCATGCCCAGGTAGAACCGCGGTTGTACCGTCAGGGTGCCGACGCAGATAAAGGGCACGGCAAAGGCCAGCACCAGCATGGGGAAGTCATGCAGGTTGGGCAGGATCAGGAACAGGTAGAGGCTGGCGAACAGCACCGACATCGCGGTCCAGAAGAAGAACCGATAGATCTGCGGCGCCGGGTCGTCCATGGAGGCGAAGAAGCTGCAGGCCACCGCCGCGAGGATCACCGCGCTGCCGCCGTCGGTCCAGCCCAGGAGTATCCACAGCACCGAGGCGACGATGATTGCGAGCACCGTCGAGCCCGCCGAATACAGCATCAGCCCGCGGTCGAGAAAGGGCGTCAGCCGGCCCAGGCGCCAATGCCGGTAGACCGCGCGCCAGGTGTCCTGGCTTTCGCACTGGATGGCGTGCTGCAGGCTGCGGCAGTCCTGCCACAAGTCGATCCACTCGCCGAGGCGGTACAGGGCATTGGAGAACAGCAATTGGCGTCGGTCATCCAGGGCTTCGGCGCTCGGCTGCAGGGCTTCGAGCTCACTGCGCAGGGCTTGCCAGTGTTGCACCGAGGCATCAAGGGCGGTGCCTTGCAGCCACGCTTGGGCCTTGGCCAGCAAGGGGGCAAATTGCGCCACCCGTTCCGGGGCGCGTCGTTCCAGGGCGTACAGGGCGTCATCCAAGGCATCCACCACCGGCAGCAGGTGGATCATCCGTCCGCGCAGTTCCTTGGTGTTGCGCACCGTCTGCGGCCGGGCGCCTTCGTGGGGCAACTGGCCGATCATCAACTCCAGGCTGTTGAAGGTGCCCACCATCGATGCACGCAGGGCGCTGATTTCTTCAGGCTGGACGTTGCGGGCCAGGAAGCGCTGGCTGTAGCGCGCGGCATCGGCGAACCACTTGCTGGTGGAATCGACGAACACCGGGGCCAGCCGCCGGGGCCAGAACAGGCTGCCGATGACCGCAGCGCAAATGATGCCGAGGAAGATTTCCTCGGTTCGTGCCTCGGCCACATCCCACACCGCCAGGGGGTTGTCCACCACCGGCAGGGCAATCAACGGCAAGGTGTAGCCGGCCAGCATCAGGGCGTAGTTGTTGGCAGTGCGCAAGTGCATGGACAGGAACAGCAAGATCCCGGTCCACAGGGCGATGATCAGCACCAGCACATAGGGACTCTGCACGAACATCGGCACCAGCAGCACCGCCGCCGCCGCGCCAAGAAAGGTGCCGACCGCCCGATACAGCGCCTTGGAACTGGTGGGGCCGACAAAGGGGCTGGAGACGATGTACACCGTGGCCATGGCCCAATAGGGACGCGGCATCTGCATCAGCATGGCGATGTACAGGGCGATCATCGAGGCGGCGAAGGTGCGTACACCGTAGAACCAGTCCCGCGCGGGGGGCATGCCGGTGAAAAAGCCTTTCAAGATGGCAGCGCCGGTACATGGCTGGCGGACTCGAAGGCGCGAATCACCCGCAGTGCCGCTTCCAGGTCGCTGCTACTGATGCCTTCGAGGACTTCATGGCGCAGGCGCACCAACTCGCTCTCCACGGCGTGCACCAGCTCGCGGCCGCTGTCGGTCAGGCTCAGGCATTTGGCCCGGCGATCGTTGGGGTCTTCACTGCGGCACACGTAGCCGGCGCTGCACAGTTGATCCAGCAAACGCACCAGGGATGGGCTTTCCATCCCCGCGGCCTGGGCCACCGTGACCTGACGCACGCCCTCGCCCAGGCGCCCGATCATCAACAGGGGCACCGCACAGGCTTCGGAGATGCCAAAGTTGACCAGGGTGGTCTGGCAGATACGCCGCCAATGACGGGACGCAACCACCATGCCACTGCTGATGTTCATGTGGAGTGATTCAAGGGAATGAGGCACAAGACTGTTCGCACACTGTTAGTTTGCTAACTATCAATATGGCATCGCCGAATAAATTCAGTCAAGTTTTGTAACAATTACCTGATGATGGAGAAACACCGCTTGCCAGCAAACCTCAGCGTTTCCTGGCCTGCTCGTACACAGCGCCACGCTCGCGCTTGCCTACCGCAACCACGCAAACCACGACGCGTTCTTCGATCACTTGATATACCAACCGGTAGCCCGAAGCCTTGAGTTTGATTTTGTAGCAATCGGCAAGCCCGTGCAGGGCATCAGCGGGGATTCGCGGCACCTCAAGCCGTTCGGCGAGCTTTTTCTTGAATTGCTCTCGAAGCGTATGCCCCAACTTGCTCCATTCCTTGTGTGCCGAAGGCAGAAACTCAAGCCTATAAGTCATCCAGACTGACCGGAACGGGCGTCTCATGGCTGCGCGCGCGAACGATTTCGGCCAACTCCAGATCATCCAGGCGTTCCATCAACGCTTCGAAAACCTCGGCCGGAACCATGTAGCCCATGACACGGTTGTGATTCAACACCGCCACTGGCCCGCCCTGGGCACCACTCAAGACGGCAGAAGGGTTTTTCTTCAACTCAGATACGCTGACGGCTTTGTCAGCCAGAATACTTTGCATAATCATGACCTCAATTCAGGTCGTGATTCTGGTCTAAATAGTCCACATCAACAACTGCAGCTCATCAGCCCCCTCGCCCCTTCCTCAACAACACATCCAACTGATCCACCACCTCGGCCCAGTCCGCGTCGTCGAGCAGTTCCGTGCGCAGGAAATCCGCCTGGCTCTTGCTCCAGAAGAACGCGTCCGCCAGGTGCAACTCCGGTTTCAGCGGGGAATGGGTAGCGATGAATCGATCAATGCTCACCGGGTCATCGGCCAGCCCCAGTTGCTTGAACAGCGCCGGCAGATTGTGGGTCGGTGATTCCATGGTCTGACTCCTGATCAGTGAGACACTTCGCAAACCTGGGCGTGGGGCACCATTTTCAGGTACTGGGCCATGCTCATGTGCACCAGGTTGTGGTGATTGCCGGCCTCCAGATAGATGTCTTTCTGCCGGGTCAGGCAGGGGTCGATGACGACATCCAGGCCGTAGGATTCGCCAAGAGCCGGTACCGCGCCGCGCTCGCAGTCGTTGAACAGATGGGCCAGGGTGCTTTCCCGGGTGATCTGCCATTCACCGCTGCCGCGGACCTTGCTCAAATCCAGATGCCGGCTGGCGGGCAATACCGCCATCAGGTAGTGACCGTGGTGATCGTCGAGAATCACCGACTTGGCCAGCCGCTGCGCGGGAACCCCCGCCACGCGTGCGGTCTCCAGGCTGCTGGCCGAGTGAGGGTGAGTTATCAGGTCAAATTCGCAATGCGCCAGCTCCAGGCTGCGTTGCACGGTTCTTGCCATACGCATGATGCACCTCGGTGCCCCGAAACCGGTTCGAGGCGGCAGGTTGACGTTCCCTCAAATGAGTCTAGGTCGGGCCAGGGTTGCCGCACCGCGCAACTTCCGAACGGCATTCAACGCACTCAGCGCGAGCTGCAACGCGCTGCCACAGAGGCGCACATGACAAACAGTCGGGCCCGGGTGCTGCCTGCAGCGAACTCGCTGACTGTGTGCCAGCCGGCCGGCAAGGGCGTGAACTCCTCGGACGGATCGTCGGTACCCACCAGCCAGACCCGGCCGCTGCCCACTGGCAACGAGCCCAGTTGATCCAGGTAGACCTCATCCGGCTGGTCGATCAGGGTGCCGAAACCATAGGCGTTCGGCCTGCCGGAGGCGCCCCCCGACAACGGTGGCGTATACAGCAACGGCTGAGCATCGGTGCGGTTGTAGTAGACGTAGCTCAAGTACCAGAGCATGTCGCTGATGACGATGCGGTCGCCCGGGGCGTAGTGGGTGTTGACGTAATCCACCATCACGCTGATCTGGTCGTTGACGTCGACATCGGTGTTGTTTCGCAGCCCCTGGGCTTCGATCCCCACGAAGACCAGCAACAGGGCCAGGGCCAGCAGTCGCGCGGTGCGCAGCCAGCGGTCGATGACCATTGCCACGATCAACGGCAGGCCCAGGGCATAGGCCGTCAGGTAGCGTTCGATGAACACCGGGGAAATGAACGACACCGCAAACACCAGCAACAGCGGCACCAGGGTAAAACTCGTCAGCAGCCCGCCCAGCCGGGTCCGCGAGTCGTCACGCCAAACGGGCACCAGACAGACCAGCAACACCAGTAGCGGCAACCCCACGAACAGCGGCCAGGGCAGGCTATCGCCTTCGTCCTGGAGCAACAGCTGCCAGACCATGGCCGGCAGGGACGACCAGGTCACCGCAGGTTCCCAGCCCACATCGCCGCCGGCCTTCAACTCGTCCAGGTGCCGCAGCAGCTCCAGCAGCTCGGGAACCCAGGGCAGGTACAACAGCACCACCAGGGCATTGGCCAGCCACCAGACCGGCCGCCCAAGCAACCGCCGACCGTCCTCGCCCCGGGCGCCCGATAGCCCCAGGTACAGCCAATGGGCCAGAACACAGAGCACCGTGAAGTAATGGGTGTAGAACGCCAGCGCCAACAACAGGCTGTAGACCAGCAGGTAGCGCCGGCGCCGAGGCTGGCGTACCCAGTACGCCAGGGCCAGGGTCGCCCCCAGCAGCAACATGCCCAACAGGGCATACATGCGCACTTCCTGGCTGTAGCGCACGGCGGTGGGCAGCAACGCCAGGAGCACCCCGGCGAGAATCGCCGCTCGTCGGCCTGCCAGCAGCGCCACCAGCCAGACACCCAACCCCACCGTGACAATCCCCGGCACGGCGCTGAACATTCGCACCGACAAAATGCCGTCGCCAAACAGTGCGATCCAGCCATGCAGCAGCATGAAATACAGCGGCGGGTGGACATCGCGAGCGGCATGCCGCCAGATCTCCATCAGGGAATACTGGCTGAGCAACAGACTGGAACCCTCGTCGCCCCAGATGGCGGCCGCCGTCAGGTCATAGAAGCGGATGCCGGCGGCCAGCAGAAAGATCGGCAGCAACCCGTATTCCAGCACCCGCCGGGCCAGCCGCTGCAGCCCAGCGCCCTGCTGCATCATCGCCTGCGGCGACAAACGCCCGACCAGATCCGGCGCTTTGCGAAATTCCATTCCCAGCTCCCCTCACCCGCATGACGTGGCTGCAATGACCGGCACAGCATCTTCTTTTGCCTGGAAAACCGCAAAGCCCAGACAGGCCCGACAGCCGTTGCAAAACATCGGAATCTTCGCTGGCTGCATAGGTGTGCCTCCAGGCCTTCTGTATGATTCGCCCATCTTCAAGGTGCTCCCTCGCGGCTTTGCGAATTAAGGACAATTCATGCGTATCGGTCTTCTTCCATCATTGACCCTGGCCCTGGGCACCTTGTTTGCCGCCCTGGCCCAGGCCAGCTCGGACGACATCTGCTCACCGAGCTGGAAGCTCTACTCCAACCAGCTGGACGCCTGCAGCAACCTGCCCTTTCTCAGCCCGGGCAACGACAGCCGGGTCAACCTGCGGCTGCTGCTGGCCGACCAGGGCAGTCTGCCTCTGACTCCCAGGGCCTTGACCCAGGATGACCTGGGCATGGGCTACGGTCCCGTGCCCTTCATGCACTATCGCCTGCACCCGGCGCAGCCCGAACTCGACCCTGACACGGGCAACCCACCCAAGCCCGGCCCCTCGCCCGCCACCGAGCAGCTCGACAGCCTGCTGGAGGCCGTGGGCCTGCGTCGCGACAGCAAGGAAACCGCCGGGGACGGCTTTCTCTCCGGAGAAGGCAGCCGCTGCCGCAGCAACTCGGACGCCAGCGCCCTGGCCTTTGTCGAGCAGCTCAACCAGGCGCCACTGAGCCCGGAAGAACGCCAGGCCCTGGCCGAAGCCCGGGTGCAACTGCTGGCCAGCTGCAGCTGGAACGCCAGCGAAATGAGCAAGCTGCTGCCAGGCAACCTGAACTCGACAACGGCCAAGGCGTTCGCCAGCTACCTGCAGGCCGCCGCCGACTTCTACAGCGGCCGCTTCAGCGAAGCCGGCAACGGTTTTGCCGCGCTCAAGGACAATCCCCAGCCCTGGCTGGCCGAAACCGCGGCCTACATGAGCCCGCGCACCACCCTCAACCTGGCCCAGCAGAACGCCTTCGATGAATGGAGCATGGTCAATCTGGAGCATGTGGACAAAGCCGTCCTGCAACAGGCCGGCGCCGGTTTCGAGGCCTACCTGAAGGCTTATCCACAGGGCCGTTACGCCGTGTCCGCCAAAGGCCTGATCCGGCGTGTGCACTGGCTGACGGGCGACACCCCGGCCCTGGCCGACGACTACGCCCGGCAACTGACCCAGGCGCCGGGCACCCCGCGCAACATGCGTCTGGACGACCTGGTGGAAGAAGTCGACTACAAACTGCTGAGCCTGCCCGAAGACAACTTCAAGGCCCCGCTGCTGCTGGCGGTCAAGGACCTGATGCACATGCGCGGCGCCACGCCGGCGGCATTGACCCGCGACACCCTGCAACAGCAAAAAGCCCTGTTCGAAGGGCAACCGGCACTGTTCGATTATCTGCAGGCCGCCTTCAGCCTGTATGTCGAGCAGCAACCGGCCACGGCGCTCAAGCAACTGCCCAGCCAGTTGCCAGCGCACCTGGACTACCTGAGCTTCAGCCAGCAGACCCTGCGTGGCCTGGCAATGCAGGCCCAACAGGACTGGAAAGGCGCCGAGGCGCTGTGGCTGCAATTGCTGCCCCTGGCCCAGCAACCGCTGCAACGCGAACAGCTGGAACTGGCCCTGGCCTACACCTACGAGCGCAGCGGCCAACTGGACAAGGTGTTCGCCGCCGACTCGCCGATCAAGACCGCCCAGGTGCGCGCCATTCTCCTGCGCCAGGTGGCCTCGCCCAAACTGCTGCGCCAACAGGCGCAGAAGGCCGACTCGGCAGAAGAGCGCAACGCCGCGCGCTTTATCCTGCTGTACAAGGACCTGACCCGCGGCCAGTACGCGGCCTTCGGCCAGGACTACGAGCAACTGCCGCCCACCCTGCCCGACGCCAGTCTTCCCGCCAGCCTGGGCTACATCTACCTCAGTACCACGCCATTGCAGGATTTCCACTGGAATGGCGCACAGCCCGAAGCGCAAACCCCCGACTACCGCTGCCCGAGCCTGGTGGAGACTGCCGCGCTCCTTGAGCGTGACCCGAAAGCGCCGGCCGGGCTGCTCTGCCTCGGGGAGTTCATGCGCCTGAACAACTTCGACCAGATGCCCCTGGACACGCCACCCAACGCCCAGTCCCTGGGCGGCACCCAGGACACCTTCCCCGGCAAGCCGTTCTCGCGACTCGACGGCTATCAAGTGGTGATCAACAACCCCAAGGCCAGCCGTGACGAACGCGCCTACGCCCTGTACCGGGCCATCTACTGCTACGCCTCCTCCGGCAACAACCGTTGTGGCGGCGCCGGCGTCGAGCCGGCCGTGCGCAAGGCCTGGTTCCGCCAGCTCAAGGGCAAGTTGGGGGACACCCAATGGGGCCAGTCGCTGCGTTACTACTGGTGAATCCAAAACGCCTGGCCGGCTGCCTGCTGTCACTGTGCCTGTACTGGGCAGCACCGGCAGGCGCCACCGTAGACGCGGCGCAATACGACGCCTTCTGGCTGTGGAGTGGAGTCAAGACCCAGCCCGTGCTGGCCCAGGCCAAGAGCCTATACATCCTCCAGGGGCAGATCAGTCGCTCGCGGCGCCATCCCGGACGCGGTGTCGAGCTCATCGCCCAGGGCCTGCCGGTGTCGCAGTTGCCCCAGGAACAGGTCTGGGTGGTCTATCGCGCCCATACCCTGGCCTGGCCGGAGTCGCTGTATCGCCAGTTGCTTGGCCAGGTGCAGCGCTGGCAAGCCACGGGCACGCCGGTGATGGGCATCCAGATCGATTTCGACAGCAGCACCCGCGACCTCGAAGGCTACGCGAGTTTCCTGCGCGACCTGCGCCAGCGCCTGCCGGCGCACTACCGCCTGAGCATCACCGGCCTGATGGACTGGGGCAGCAACGCCGATCCGCAAGCCATCGGCCAGCTCAAGGGCGTCGTGGATGAAGTGGTGGTGCAGACCTACCAGGGCCGCCGCAGCATCCCCAACTACGCCAGCTACCTGCCGCGCCTGGACCGCATGGGCCTGCCCTACAAGGTCGGCCTGATCCAGGGCGGTGACTGGCAGGAGCCCCAGGCGCTGCGCGATAGCCCCTGGTTCAGGGGCTATGTGGTGTTTTTGCAGAATCCTTGAGAGCAAGGCGGTCTGGCGGACACCTTTGCTGGCAAGCCTGCGCCGGCAAAAACCAAAAGCGCACAACGCTCCAGCTCATCAGCCTGATGGACCCTTACCAGTCATAGGTCAAACTCGAGACCATGGTCCGCCCCTCACCGTAGTAGCAGTCCCAGATGCTGGTGCAGTTGGCGACGTAGGTCTTGTCGGTGAGGTTCTTCACGTTCAGCGCCAGCTTCACGCCCTTCCATTGCAGCGGTGATTTTTCCAGGTCGTAGCTCAGGCTGGCGTCGTACACGGTGTAGGACGGGATCTGGAAGGCGCCGTCGTAATCGGTGCCATAGCTGCCCTTGACGTAGCGGGTGCCGACGCCTGCGCCCAGGCCCGCCAGCGGCGTGTCGCCAAGGATCGTGTAGTTGAGCCACAGCGAGGCGGTCAGCGGCGGCATGCCGGCCGGGTGACGCCCTTCGCGCCCGTCGTTGTCCTTGGTGTACTTGATGTCGTTGCGTGACGCCGAGGCAATCACGTCCAGCGATTCGCTGAGGCTGGCCTTGGCTTCCAGCTCGATGCCACGGGAACGCACCGCGCCACTCTGGATGCTGAACCCGGGGTTGGCCAGGTCGGAGGTCAGGATGTTCTCCTGATCCAGCTGGTAGGCCGACACCTGGACGAAACTCTCCTGGCCCGGCGGCTGGTATTTCATCCCCACTTCGTACTGCTTGCCGCTGGACGGCTTGAAAGCGCTGCCCCCGACGCTGGTGCCACTCAAGGGCAGGAAGGATTCCGAATAACTGACAAAGGGCGCCAGGCCATTGTCGAACAGGTACACCAGCCCGCCGCGACCGGTGAAGGACTGGCTCTTGGCGTTGGTATGACCACCGTTGAGCGGCGTCTTGTTATCGGTTTCCGCCCAGTCGTTGCGACCGCCCAGCACCAGCACCCACTGCTCGTACTTGATCTGGTCCTGCACATACAGGCCGGTCTGGATGATGGTGTTGTCCCACTGGTAAGGATTGCCGAAATTCAGCGACTGGCCGTAAGTGGGGGTGAACATGTCGAGGATCGGCGGGTTGAAGTCGTACTTGCCGTCGAATTTTGAATTGAAGTGGTAGTAGTCCAGCCCCATCACCAAGGTATGGCTGAAGGGCCCGGTGTCGAACTCGGCCTGGGCGATGCTATCCACGCCATAGACCTTGTTGTGCTGCTTCCAGTCCACCCCGTAGCGGGTCATGTAGCGCTGGTCGTTGAGGCCGGTCTTGGGATTGCTGACGAACTTGTAGCCGTGCAGCGGCGCGCGGTAGCGGTCATCGACGTCGGCGTAGCGGGCGTTCTGCTTCAGGGTCCAGACATCGTTCAGGCGATGGGAGAACTCGTAGCCGAGGACGAACTGGTCGCGGTCGTAGGCATTGACCCCGGGCTCGCCGAGGAACAGGTCGCGGTCGATCTTGCCATTGGGGTTGGCGAACACCGTGCCCACGCTGGGCAGGCCCTGGGCCTCGGGTACGTCATTGTCTTTCTGATACTGGGCGAACAGCGTCAGCTGGGTGTCGTCATCGGGCCGCCAAGTCAGGCTCGGGGCGATGAACTGGCGCTGACGCTGAACGTAATCGACGGCGTCCTGGCTGTCGCTGGCCAGCCCGGTCAGACGATAGAGGAACTGCCCCTGCTCATCCAGCGGGCCGCCCAGGTCCAGGGCGACGCTCTTGTGGTCATAGCTGCCGGCTTCCAGTACCAACTGATGCAAGGGGGTTTCGGTGGGCCGCTTGCTGACCATGTTGACGATGCCGCCCGGCTGGTTTTGCCCGTAGAGCACCGAAGCCGGGCCCTTGAGCACTTCGATGCGCTCCAGGGCATAGGGCTCGATCTGCAGGGCACCGCCGGTACTGCCGCCGCCGTAGGGCAAGTGCAGGCCATCGAGGTACATCGGCGTCGGGGAAAAACCGCGGGAGGTGGGTTCGTCGAAAATCTTCACCCGGTCGGAAAAACCACCGCCGGTCATGCCCGGGGTGTAGAGCAGCGCTTCGGTCACGCTTTGGGCGCCGCGGGCCTTGATTTCCTTGGCGCCGATCACGTTGATGGTCTGCGGAATCTCCACCAGCGCCGAGTCGGTCTTGCTCCCGGTGGCGCTGCGTTTGGCGACGATCCCCGGCACCGCGCCCCAGGCGTACTCGGTCATCTGCGTGGCGCCGATCCGAGTCGGCGCCAGTTGCAGCGCGCCGTTCTCGGCCAAAGGTTGCAGGCCCCAACTAGCCCCGGTCTGCACCGCCTGCAAACCACTGCCAGCGAGCAACGTCTGCAGGCCCTGTGCGACCTCGTAGCGCCCATGCAGGCCGGCACTGTGCTTGCCGGCCGTCATGCTCGCATCCACCGACAGGAGAATCCCCGCGGCACTGGCAAAACGATTCAGGACCTGATCGAGATTGCCGGCGGCAATCTGGTAGTCCCGCGCCTGGCTCTGGCTGCCGCTGTCGGCCTGGGCCAGGCCCGGCAACACCGGGGCCATGGCCAGCAGCGCGACAAAGGCGCGGCGGCGGGCAGCGGTGCCCAGGGTCAAAATGGATGCTGTGGTCTGGTAAGGCATTCCTGAACTCCCCATGAGAATGCGTCTTGATCGGCTTTCATGGGGTATCCCGGACAGCTCGGCAGAATCGACAATCGCGCAGAAGAATTATTTGCAATCAGTCCCGCGGCTTGAGGGTCACCCAGTAGCGGGTCACCGCGTGCGCCCGCACCGGCAGCGAACGTTCCAGGGCCGCGAGTACCGCATCGCTGTCCGCCAGGGGGAAGACCCCGGTGAGCAACAGGCCGGCCACCTGCTCGTCACAACGCAACAGCCCCGGGCGATAACGCGCCAGCTCGGTGACGAACTGCCCCAGGGGCTGGCGTTCGGCAATCAGCCGGCCCTGGCTCCAGCTGCTGGCATTGACCTCGGCCACTTGCCGCGCCGAAACCCGCCCGGCGCTGAACCACAGGCGCTCGCCGGCATTGAGTTGCAGGGCCGGGGCATGCCGGGGACTGACCCGCAGCGCACCTTCGTAGAGATCGACCCGGGTGCCGCCCTCCAGCTCGCGCACGGCAAAGCGCGTGCCCAGGGCCTGGATGTCTCCGGCGGCGGTTTCGACGATCAGCGGCCGCGAAGCATCATGCCCGCTGGTGAGCAGGAGCTCGCCCTGGATCAGACGGATGCGCCGCTCACTGGCACTGAACAGCAGGTCGACGGCGCTGGCGCTGTTGAGGTCCAGGCGACTGCCGTCGCTCAGGGTCAGGTGGCGAATTTCTCCGGTGGCCGTACGCTGCCCGGCAAAGGCCGCCCGCCAAGGCTGGCTGTCCTGGACCAGGTAACCGCTGCCCCCGGCCACCAACAGCAAGCCCAACAGTTTCAGCGCCGCACGTCGTTGCGGGTCCGGGGCCTGCGCCAGCAGCACATGGGCACTGTGCTCCGGCACTCCGCCCAGGGTTTGTTGCAGTTGCTGCAAGCGCTGCCAGGCCCGCTGGTGTTCGGAGTCAGCCTGTTGCCAGGCCACGAACGCCTCGCGTTGCTGCGCATCGAGCTCCCCGCCCCAATGCAGCATCAGCCACTCACTGGCCTGCTCGACGATGGCGGGAGCAATGGGTGCCTGATGCGCCTTCATTCTTCGTAAAGCACCTGATAGCAAGCCTGGATCGCACGGATCATGTACTTCTGCACCGAACTGACAGAAACCTCCAGGCGCTCGGCAATCTGGGCATAACCCAGCCCTTCGAACTGCGACATGACAAAGGCCTGGCGCACCTTGTCCGGCATGCGATCGAGCATGGCGTCGATCTGCATCAGGGTTTCGAGGATCAGTGCGCGGCTTTCCAGGGAGGGCGTCTGGGGTTCCGGCAGGTGGGCGATGCTTTCCAGGTAGGCGCGCTCGATGCGCAACCGGCGCCACTGGTCGATCACCAGATTGCGCGCGATCTGCGCCAGGTAACTGCGGCTTTCCTGCTGCCCGGGAAAGCGCCCCGACAGCAACAGGCGCAGGAAAGTGTCCTGCGCCACGTCCGCCGCATGCTCGCGATCGCCCAGGCGCTTGCGCAACCAGCTCTGCAGCCAACCGTGATGATCTCGATACAGACGATGGAGCTGGGCGTTACCGTCAGTGGTTGCTTCCATGAATGAAACTGCACACATGATTGAGAGCAATTATCATTACACTTTTTTCTCAATCCAGGCAAAAAGGCTTTCAGTGCCCCTGACTGGCGGCGTGCAGCGGATACACCGACTCCCAGCCTCCCCCCAGCGCCTTGTACAAACCGACCATGGACAGGGACACCCCCGCCGAGCTTTCCACCAGTTGCTCCTGGGTGGCCAGCAAGGCGCCCTGCACGGTCAGGACGTTGACGAAATCCACCACTCCTTCGACGTATTGCTGCTGCGCGGTACGCAAGGCGATCTGATTTTGCCGCACCGCTTCGGCCAGGCTGTCGCGGCGCAGCTGGCTGGCGTTGTAGCGGTTCAACTGGTCGTCGATTTCGTGCCAGGCCCGCAGCACGGTCTGCTGATAGGCCAGGGCCGCTTCCTGCTGCTGGGCCTCGCGCAACTGGAGCATGCCGCGCAAACGACCACCGTCGAACAGCGGCAGGCTGAACTGCGGGCCGATGCCGAACTGGCGGGAGCTCCAGGAACCAAAATCTGCCAATTGCAGGGCCTGGGAACCGAAGTTGCCGGACAAGGTAATGCGCGGATAGAAATCCCCCTTGGCCACGCCGATGCTGGCCGTCGCGGCATGCAGCCGTGCCTCGGCCTGGCGGATATCGGGGCGGCGTTCGGCCAGCTGCGACGGCAGGCCGATGGCCACTTGGCTCGGGGGTTGGGGCACCGGCACGTCACTGGCCAACACCTGATGCAGGGCCTGGGGCGGCTCGCCCAGCAGCAGGCTCAGGGCGTTGATCAACTGTGCCTGACGCTGCTGCAACTCCGGCAGCCGGGCCTCGATGGTCGCGACCTGGGCCGCCGCTTCGGCCACATCCAGGTCAGTGGCCACGCCATCGGCCAGGCGCAGTTGCGAGAGTTTCAGACTGTGCCGGGCAACCTCGAGGTTCTGCTCGGTAACGGCTCGGGTGCTCTGCACGCCACGCAGTTGGATGTAGTCCTGAGCGACCTCCGCCAGCACCGACAGCAGCACCCCGCGCCGGTCGTTCTCCGCCACTTCCAGGGTCGCGTCGGCGGCCTCGGTCTCACGCCGGACCCGGCCCCACAGATCCAGCTCCCAGGCAGCGGAAAAACCCGCTTCCCAGAGATTGAAGGCTGACTTGCCGTTGTTCCCCGAGGGGTCGCTCAAGCCTTCGCCAGTGTTGCGCTTGCGCCCGTAGCCGCCATTGGCCGCCGTGCTCGGGTAGCGCTCGGCGGTGATCACCTGGCGCGCCGCCCGGCTCTGCTGCAAACGACTGCTGGCCAGTTGCAGGTCGAGGTTGTCGCTCAGGGCGCGGCGACTCAGGGCCGACAGTTGTGGATCGTTGAACACCTCCCACCAGCGCTCCTGCATGGCACTGTCCACCGCCTGGCTGGTGGCAGCCTGTGCAGGGGCCGACCAGGCCTGGACCTGAGTCGCCTGGGGCCGCTGGAAATCCGCGCCGACGCTGCAGGCGCCCAGCGCCAGCAGGCTCAGCACCAGCAATGCAGGGCGCCACGAAAGGCGCCTTGGCAACGAACTCTCTTGGATCTGCCGCTCGATACTCATCGCTGGGTCACCTCGCGGGCACGGGTGGTGGAGCTGTGGGTGTCCACGCTGGCTTCCACCGACATGCCGACCCGCAGGCGCTCGGCCATGGGCTGGTTGGGGTCCAGGAGAATCTTCACCGGGATGCGCTGCACCACCTTGGTGAAGTTGCCGGTGGCGTTGTCCGGCTTGACTGCGGCGAAGGTCACGCCGGTAGCCGGGGCCAGACTCTCGACGCGGCCATGCAGGGTTTCGCCGCCCAGGCTGTCGACCCGGACTTCGACCGCCTGCCCGGCGTGCATCGCGGTGAGCTGGGTTTCCTGGAAGTTGGCCAGCACATAGGCTTGCTGCAAGGGCACCACGGCGAGGATCTTGCTGCCGGGAGTGACATAGGCGCCAACCCGTACCGCGCGCTCGCCGACCATGCCGTCCACCGGGGCGACGATGCGCGTGTAGGACAGCTCGTAGCTGGCCATTTCCAGGGCTGCCTGGGCCCGCTTCAGGCCGCCTTCGGCCGCATCACGCTGGGCAGTGAGGATCTCCACCTGCTTGCGCTCCGCCGCCAGGGCCGCAGTGGCCGTGGCCAGCCGGGCACTGGCCTGGTCGATGCGGGTCTTGGCCTGCTGGGCGTTCTGCACCGTGCCGGCGCCGACCCCTGCCAGGTGGTTGTAGCGATTGAGTTCGTGCTCGGCAAAGGCCATTTCGGCCCGGGCCGCTCCCAGGGCCGCCTGGGCCTGGGCAATCACCGAACCCTGCCGGTCCAGGGTGGCCCGGGCGTTCTGCAACTGGGCCTGGGCCACCAGGGTTTCGGCATCCGCCGCCTGGGCCGCGGCCCGCAGGTCACGGTCATCGATCAGCGCCAGCAGTTGACCGGCCTTGACCTGCTGGTTGTCCTCCACCAGCACTTCCTTGATGAACCCGGCCACCCGCGGCGCCACCAGGGTGTAGTCGGCGGCGATGAAGGCGTCGTTGGTGCTCTGCTCGCTGGAGCGGCCGAACAGGCCCGGCATCACCAGATAGGCCAGCACGCCAAGGGCCGCTACCGTCGCCACGGCGACGGCGATTTTGTCTTTGCTCTGGATCGTCATAAAAACCTTCTCGTTCAAGTGGGCGCCCGCGGTGGATAGATCCGCGTCGGCAGCCAGAAAATCAGCAGGATCAGCGCAGCGGCCACCCCTGCCATGCAGAAATACAGATCGGCGGAAGTCAGCACCACGGCTTGCTGGTGCAGGCGCTGAGCCAGCCCGGGCACCCGGTCGTCCACCAGGGGCGAATTGCCCAGGCTGTCCACCAGCATCGTCGAGTGGAAATGCAAACGGTGGGTGGTGAGCACATCCAGCACCCCGGTGGCGATCACCGCCGCCAGGCCTTTCACGGTGTTGAACCAGGCCGAAGCAAAGGGCCCCTCCACCGGCGTGATGCTGCCGGTGGACAGCATCAGCAACGGCAGCACCGCCATCGGCTGGCCGAAGACCTGCAGCAATTGCAGCCCATAGAAATCGTCACGAATCCAGGCCGAGGTCAGGTGCGTGCCCCCCAGGCAAGACAGCACCAGCATGCCCAGACCGATCCCCAGCACCCAGCGGCAGTCGACCCAGCGCAGGTTGCACAGGGCCGCCACCAGGGGCAGGGCCAGCAGTTGCGGCAAGGCCATCACCAGCATCACCGGCGCGGTCTGCAACGGTCGATAGCCCTGGACCTGAGCCAGGTAGGCCGACGGGATGATGATCACTGCGGTCAATACCACCAGCACCCCGGCCAGGGTCAGCAAGGCGAAGGACAGGTTGCGGATGCCGAGCATCTGCAGCTTGAAGAAGGGAATCGGCTGCGACCATTCGTTGATCATGAACAGCACCAGCAACACCAGCCCGCCGACCAGCAGCACACTGATCAGCGGCGACTCGAACCAGTCCAGGCGATTGCCCTGAAGAATGCCGATCACCAGCATGCAGATCGCCGGGAAGCCCAACAGCAGCCCACGCCAGTTGAACTGCTTGCAACGCTCCAGACGCAACGGGTCCTGAGGCAGGCCGTAAGCCACCGCCGCCATGGCCAGCAGACAGGGCGCCACCACCTGCCAGAAGGCCCAGCGCCAGCCCACGTACTCGGTCCACAGTGCCGCCAGGGGCGTGCCCAGGCTCGGGCCGAAGGTGGCAGTCAGGGCATAGCCGGCCAAGCCGTAGAGCTTGACGTTGGCCGGCAGGAAGCGCAGGGCCACGGTCATCAGCATCGGCGGCAGCGCGCCCCCGGCCAGGCCTTGCAGAGTGCGCAGCAGCAACAGGCTCTGGTAGTTGGGGGCGAAGGGGCACAGCACCGCCAGCAGGGTGAACAGCGCAATGGCGCAGAGGGTGAAACGCCGCAGGGAAAAGGTCACCGAGCACCAGGGCGCGAAAGCCATGGCCGCCACCGAGGTGGCGGAGTAGCAAGCCACCAGCCAGGTGCCTTCGTCGAAGCCGATGAACAACGCGCCGCGGATATCCGCCAGGGCGATCTTGGTCACCATGTCGTTGAGACCGGAAACCAGCACCGCCAGCAGCACACCCACCAGGCCGATGATGATTCGCGGTCCGAAGACCGGTGGGGCAATGGCTGCCGGCTTGCTGGCGGCTTCAACCGAAGCGGGCGCAGCGACAGCGAGAGAACTCATGGAAATACTGCTCCAGACAAGAAAACCAGAGCAGTTTATGAACAGCCAGCACTGACGAAAACTGACTTATTGACACTTTATAAGTGCACCAGACGCAACAATTAAACCTATTGACCGTAGGAGCTGGTTTGCCAGCGAAGAGGCCATCAAGACCGCTTCCGCCGGCAAGCCGGCGCCTACGAGGAGGTCGGCTGGGCTTCTTGCCAGGTGGCCTGGCAGGAGCTGCGCAGGGTTTCGCGGAACCATTTGTGCGCCGGGTCCTTGTCGTAGCGGGGGTGCCAGGCCTGGGTCAGGACCAGGGTCGGCAGGGAAATCGGCAGGACAAAGGAGCGCAGACGCAGGCCCAGGCGCGAGACGCTGAGCAATGTTTCCTGGGGCACCGGCAGGATCAGGTCCGAATCCGGCAGCATGAACATGGCGGCGTGAAAGCCCGGGGCAATCAGCGGCACTCGACGCTCCAGGCCCAGCTCCGCCAGCGCCGTATCGATCGGCCCACGGGCAATGCCTCGACGCGACATGCTGATATGGGGAAACGCGGCAAAACGCTCGGCGGTGATGTCTTCGTCCAACAATGGGTGGCCTTCACGCACCAGGCCGACAAAGGCCGTGGTGAACAGGTTCTGCACCTTCACTTCCGGGGTCAGGGGCCGGGTGTTGCTGATCCGCAGGTCGATCCGCCCCTCCCGCAGGGCCTCGTCATCGCCATCGCCTTCCGGCACGAAGCGCAGCTCGCACAAAGGCGCCTGACGCTCCAGGGTGTCGATGAGGCGACCGCCATAGACGCCGACGAAAAAGTCGTTGGCGCGTACATTGAAGCGCCGCCGCAACGACAACAGGTCGACCTGGTCCGCCGAGCGAAACAGCAGCGCCGCCTGCTCCACCAGATCACGCACCTGGCTGCGCAGCTCCAGGGCCTTGGGGGTGGGCACCAGGCCACGCCCGGCACGCACCAGCACCGGGTCGCCCAGGGCTTCGCGAATCCGCGTCAGGGTCCGGCTCATCGCCGCTGGGCTGAGGTTCATGCGTCGTGCGGCGCCGACTACGCTGCCCTCATCCAGCAGGGCATCGAGGGCGACCAGAAGGTTCATATCCGGGAGTTGCATACCAAGCACTCATGACTGATCAGGGATGATCCAGACGCAATGCTAGCAGGCTTGGCGCCGAGGAAAATGAGAGAGATCAATCCTTACCCGTGAACCCACTACCCGCGTAGGAGCCGGCTTGCCGGCGAATGGGCCTTCAAAACCTTGCCTCGCCCTTGAGGACGCCTTCGCTGGCAAGCCAGCTCCTACAGTCGGGGGGGGCTGGCGGACGAGGTAGCTCAGCGTTGCATGCCCCAACGTTTCACCGTGATGCGCTCCAGGGTGTCGAAGATCAGGTTCTCCACCAACAGGCCGATAAGGATCACCACCGCCAGCCCGGCAAAGACCTTGTCGGTGTACAGCTCGTTGCGGTTCTGGAAGATGTACCAGCCCAGGCCGCCCTTGCCGCTGGTGGCGCCAAACACCAACTCAGCAGCGATCAAGGTGCGCCAGGCGAAGGCCCAGCCAATCTTCAGCCCGGCCAGGATCGACGGCAGCGCCGCCGGGATCAGGATGAACAGCACCAGGCGCAGGCCCTTGAGGCCGTAGTTGCGCCCGGCCATGCGCAGGGTTTCCGAGACGCCGAGAAACCCGGCGTAAGTGTTCAGGGCCAGGGCCCAGAGCACCGAATGCACCAGCACGAAAATCAGGCTGTTCTGCCCCAGGCCGAACCACAGCAGCGCCAGGGGCAACAGGGCAATGGCCGGCAACGGGTTGAACATCGAGGTCAGGGTACTCAGCAGGTCGCGGCCGAACTGGGTCGACACCGCCAGGGTGGTCAGGGCAAACGCCAGGACGATACCGATCAGGTAGCCCTTGAGCAGCACCACCAGGGAAATGCCCACCTTGCCCAGCAATTCGCCGCTGAGCAGGCCCTGGTACAGGGCGCTGGCGGTTTGCACAAAGCTGGGCAGCAGCAGGTCGTTATTCTGGTAGTGGGCCACGGCCTCCCACAGCAGCGCCAAAAGGATCAGGATCAGGCCCTTGCGCAGCCAGCCCTGTTGCCAGAGTCGCTGGCCCAGGGGCAGCTCTCGTTCCAGCGGGACTTGCAGCAAGGGTTGCAGGACAACTTCGTATTCTTCGCGCACGGGGGATGACTGGCTCATCGGGCGTTCCTCGTTCAACGGTGGCCTGACGGCTCAATAGGCGATACGGATATCGGCGAAATCCAGCTCGGTTTCGGTGTCAGGCCCCTGGCCTTCATCGAACAGCAAGCGATGAATACGCTGTGCCGTCTGCTGGAAAGCCACGCCGCCAAGGCTTTGCAGGTCGTACTGGTGGCTGTGGACTTCCGCCCGCACCCGCCCCGGATGCGGCGACAGCAAAAGGATGCGATTGCCCACCACCAGCGCCTCCTCGATGGAGTGGGTGACGAACAGCAAGGTGAAGCGCACCTCCTCCCAGAGCAGCAGCAACTCCTCCTGCATCTTGCGCCGGGTCAGGGCGTCGAGGGCCGCGAAGGGCTCGTCCATCAGCAGGATCTTCGGCTGCATGGCCAAGGCCCGGGCAATCGCCACCCGAGCCTTCATGCCACCGGACAAGGTGTGTGGATAGGCATCGGCGAAAGCCGCCAAGCCGACCTTGGCCAGATAGTGCAGGGCACGCTCTTCGGCCTCGCGGCGGCCGAGGGTTTTCGACGCCAGCAGGGGAAACATCACGTTCTGCTTCACGGTTTTCCAGGGCGGCAGCTGGTCGAACTCCTGGAACACCACGATGCGATCCGGCCCAGGCTGACTGACGGGCCGCCCCTGCAGACGAATCTCGCCCTCGCAAGGCTGGATGAACCCGGCCACCGCCTTGAGCAGGGTCGACTTGCCGCAGCCCGAAGGCCCCAGCAGGACAAAACGATCGGCCGGATCAATTTCGAAACTCACCTGGTGGGTGGCCCGCACCACGCGCTGCGGGGTGCGGTATTCCAGGCTGACTTGATCCACCGCCAACAGGGCTTCGGTGATGGCCGTGGGGTTGCTGGCCGTGTGGCCTGGCAAGGGGGCGTTCATGACTGTCAGCTCCCTTGCAGCGGTTTGGCGTCCTGGAAGAAGTAGTCCTTCCACGACTGCGGCTTGTTCTTGATGGCGCCGACGCGGTGCAGGAACTCCGCCAGCGGGTAGGTGTTTTTCGGCGTCACGCTGAATTCGAACTGCGGGTTGTCGATGATCTTCAGCAGCGCGGCGCGGTCGATCTTGGCCTTGGTCACACGGATGTAAGTGTCGGCGGCCGCGCCTTTGTCGTTCTGGGCGAACTCGGCCGCTTCAGCCAGGGCTTCGACGAAGGCCTTGTAGGTCTTGGGGTTGTCGTTGCGGAATTTTTCGGTGGCAAACAGCACCGTTGGCGAGTTCGGGCCCAGCAGGTCGTAGGTGTTGAGCACCACGTGCACATTGGGGTTCTCCAAGGCCTGATCCTGGAACGGCGGGTTGGAGAAGTGCCCGGTCAGCTCGGTGCCGCCGGCAATCAGCGCGGCGGTGGCGTCCGGGTGCGGCACGGCGATGGTGTACTTATCCAGGCGATTGAATTCCTGGTCGCCCCATTGCTTGGCCGCGGCGTATTGCAGGAAGCGCGACTGCACCGAGACGCCCACCGCCGGCACCGCGATGCGGTCCTTCTCGGTGAAGTCGGCGATGGTCTTGACCTGGGGATTGTTGCTCACCAGGTAGTAAGGGAAGTTGCCCAAGGACGCCACGGCCTTGACGTTCTGCCGGCCATGGGTGCGGTCCCAGATGGTCAACAGCGGGCCGACGCCGGCTCCGGCAATGTCGATGGAGCCCGACAGCAACGCGTCGTTGACCGCTGCGCCGCCGGACAGCTGGGTCCAGTCGACCTTGATGTCGATGCCCTCTTGCTTGCCGTACTTTTCAATCAGGTTCTGGTCACGCACTACGTTGAGCAGCAAATAGACGATGCCGAACTGTTCGGCGATGCGGATCTCGCCTTCGGCATGGGCCGCCGAGGGAGCCACCAGGCTGCCGGCCAGCAGACTGAAACCCAGGCCGATGGCCGTGGCCAGTTTGCCGAGGCGGGGAATGAAGGGAATGGATAAGGACATGATGATTCTCCTGCCGTGCCTGGCGATCAGTAAGGGGCGTCGCCCTGGATGGTGGTGCGATACAGCTTGCGGCGCAGATGGCTCGGGCAACCGGCGGCCAGGTGGATCAGCGAGCGGTTGTCCCAGAACACCAGATCGTGGGGCTGCCATTGATGGCGGTAGATGTTTTCCGGCAGCACGCTGTGGGCGTACAGCTCGGCCAGCAATTGGGCGCTTTCGTCTTCCGGCAGGCCGACGATGCGGGTGGTGAACCCCTCGCTGACGAACAATGCCTTGCGGCCGTTTTCCGGGTGGGTGCGGACGATGGGGTGCACCACCTCGGCGACCTGGGCCAGTTGCTCCGGGGTCAGGGTCGGGCGCCAGTTGCCCTCGAACTTGGTCTCGCTGTAGCGGGCCGTGTAGGAATGCGCGGCGCTGCGGCCCTGCACCGCCTTGCGCAGTGCCTCGGGCAGGGTGTCCCAGGCTGTGTGCATGTCGGCGAACAGGGTGTCGCCACCTTCGGCCGGCAATTCCTGGGCGTGCAGCATCGAGCCCAGGCTCGGCAGTTCCTTGTAGGACAGGTCCGAGTGCCAGAACTTGCCGGCATCCCCCAGGCCAATGGACTGGCCGTTCTCGATGATGTTGGAAACGATGAGGATTTCCGGGTGACCGGCCAGCAGGAACTGCTTGAGCACATGGATCTGCAGCACGCCGAAGCGGCGGCTGAAGGCGATCTGTTGTTGGGGGCTGATGCGCTGGTCGCGGAACACCACCACGTGGTGATCCAGATGGGCGCGGTGGATGCGGGCGAAGTCCTGGTCGTTGACCGGCCGGGACAGGTCCAGGCCGATAATCTCGGCGCCCACGGCGCCGCTGAAGGGACGGATTTCGAAGGCTTGTGCAGCGATGGGCGCGGCACTGGCTGA
Organism: Pseudomonas protegens; assembly: GCF_003363755.1. Taxonomy (GTDB): domain Bacteria; phylum Pseudomonadota; class Gammaproteobacteria; order Pseudomonadales; family Pseudomonadaceae; genus Aquipseudomonas; species Aquipseudomonas danubii. The sequence goes on along the minus strand of NZ_CP031396.1, from coordinate 3,695,277 downwards.
TGCAGACATGACTTAAAACTCCCGCGCAGGCGCGCCCAGGGCGCGCGCGTCGATCAGAAACTCACGGAGATCCCGTGTGGGTTCATTTCGTGCGGCGCGCCGATTGGTCGGCAGGTACGCAGGGAGTCGACTTTATAGATATAAGAAAGCGATTTTAAATACCGTTAGCGAATAACGATATGTTGATTCGAGCGGTGCGATACCTGGGGACGCTGCGCTGTCGACGGCTCGATGAGACGAACTGTAGGAGCCGGCTTGCCGGCGAAGGCGCTCTCACGGGTCCCTTGGCTGGCAAGCCAGCTCCTACAAGGCTGGCAAGGTCGCTTCTTACATGGATCAGCGCTCGTGCAGGGCTTCAGCGCGGGCGCGGATGATCGGCTTGAGCAGGTAGCTGAGGATGCTCTTCTTGCCGGTGATGATGTCCACCGATGCGACCATCCCGGGGATGATCAGCAGCGGTTTTTCATCGGTGCCCAGATGGCTGCGGTCGGTGCGCAGCTTGATCATGTAATAGGTGGTTTTCTTGTCTTCGTCGGTGATGGTGTCGGCACCGATCTGCTCCAGGCGGGCCTTGAGGCCGCCGTAGATGGTGTAGTCATAGGCGCTGAACTTGACGATCGCTTCCTGCCCCGGGTGCAGGAACGCGATGTCCTGGGGACGGATCTTGGCTTCCACCAACAGGGTGTCGTCCAGGGGCACGATCTCCACCATGTCGCTGCCCGGCTGGATCACGCCACCGATGGTGTTGACCATCAGTTGCTTGACGATACCGCGCACCGGCGAGGTGACCAGGGTCCGGCTGACCCGGTCTTCCAGGGCCTTGCCGGTGGCGCTGGCCTTGTTCAGTTCGGTGCGCGCCTCGTTGAGCTGGGTCAGGGCCTCGCTGCGGAACTTGCCGCGGGTTTCATCGATCTTGCGCTGCACTTCCTTGATCGCCGATTCGGCACGAGGAATCGCCAGGGTGGTGGCGTCCAGCTGGCCGCGGGTTTCCACTTCGGCACGCTTGAGCCGCAGCACTTCCACCGGTGATACCGCGCCCTGGGCCACCAAAGGCTCGGACATGGCAATTTCCTGGCGTTGCAAGCCCAACTGCTGACGGTACTGAGCCTGCTTGGAGGTGAACTCGCGCAGCTCCTGTTGCTTCTGGATCAGCTGTTCCTGAAGGCCGCCGATTTCGTCATGCAGTTGCTGGCGACGACTTTCATAGAGGGACTTTTCGCTGGCGGCCTGGCCGGGGACTTCCTTGAGCACGTCCTCGGGGAAATTCAGCGCCCGGTCATCGACCTCGGCGCTCAGGCGCTCGACCCGCAGCAACATGGACAGGCGCACAGTCTCGGTCTCACCGACGTTGGACTGGAAGCGCGTGTCATCCAGACGGATCAGCGGCGCCCCGGCCTCCACCACCTGGCCTTCCTTGACGTACAGCTCGGAGACAATGCCGCCTTCCAGGTTCTGGATCTTCTGCACCTTGGACGACGGAATGGCCTTGCCCTCGCCCTTGGTCACTTCGTCGATGACCGCGAAGTTGGCCCACAGCACCAGGAACAGGAAGAACGCGATGATGCCCCAGATGGTCAGGCGAATGACCCGAGGCGCATCTTCGATCAGGGCCTTGTTGACCTCAGGCAGCGGCTGCCCCTGAAGAGAATCGGTGCCTTTAAAATAGCGGCGGATCGAGTCCTTGAATCCCGACTTAAGCAACACTGATCTGCCCCTTCTTCAACGCTTCCATCACCACCGCTTTCGGGCCATCGGCCAGGATCTGTCCACGGTCCACCACCAACAACCGATCCACCAGCGACAACAGCGACGCCCGGTGAGTAACCAGGACCACGGTCTTGTTCTGCACCACTGACTCCAGGCGCTGCTTCAGGCGTTCTTCACCGGTGTTGTCCATGGCGCTGGTGGGCTCGTCGAGCAACAGGATCTGCGGGTTGAGCAACAGGGCACGGGCCAGGGCGACGTTCTGACGCTGGCCACCGGACAGGTTCTGTCCACGTTCACCCACCTGCAATTCATAGCCTTGCGGGTGCAGCCGGGCGAATTCGTGAACCCCCGCCAGTTCGGCGGCTTGCAGCACCAGCTCGTCTTCAACGTAGCGGGCACCGGAGGTCAGGTTGTCCCGCAGGGTACCGGCCAGCAGCTGGATGTCCTGGGGCACGTAGCCAATGTTATGGCGCAACTCGCTGACATCGATCTGGCGGATGTCCACGCCGTCCACCAGCAAGGCACCGGAATCGGGCTGGTAAAGCCCTACCAGCAGCTTGGCCAGGGAGCTTTTGCCCGAGCCGCTGCGGCCGATGATGCCGACCTTCTCGCCTGGCTTGATCACCAGATTGATGTTCTTGAGCGCCGGGTTCTGCTGCCCCGGGTAGGTGAAATTCAACAGCCGGCATTCGATGGCGCCCTGCAGCACGTTGCGGCTCAGGGGACGCTCGTCGAAATTGCGCTCCTGGGGCAGCTCCATCATCTGGTCCACCGAGGTCATGGTGACGCGGGCCTGCTGGTAGCGGGTCAGCAAGCCGGACAGCGAAGCCAGCGGGCTCAGGGCCCGGCCGCTGAGCATGTAGCAAGCGATCAGCCCGCCCATGCTGAGGTTGCCGTCGATGATCTGGTACACGCCGAAGATGATCATGATCACCCCGGCCAGTTGCTGGATCAGCAAGGTGATGTTCATCGCCAGGCTGGAGAGCATCTTCACCCGCAGTTCCAGGCGGCTGAGGGTGCCAATGGTCTGCTCCCATTGATACTGACGCTCGCTTTCAGCGTTGTTGACCTTGACCGCGTCCAGCCCGGCCAGGGTTTCGATCAGGCTCGATTGACGCTCGGCACCCAGGGCCATGGTTTTCTCCATGGTCGCCACCAGGGGCTTCTGCAAGGCGTAGCCGATACCCAGGGCGATGGGGAACGCCAGCACCGGAATCCACACCAGGTGCCCGCCCAAGATGGCGATCACCAGGAAGATCAGCAGGGTGAACGGCAGGTCGATGAGGCTGGTGAGGGTCAGGGACGCGAGAAAATCCCGCAGGCTCTGAAACTCATGGATGTTCTGGGCGAAGCTGCCGACCCGAGCCGGGCGGTACTTCATGGCCATGCCGACGATGCGCTCGAACAGCGTGGCGGAAATGATCAAGTCGGTCTTTTTCCCCGCCAGGTCCAGGCACAGGCTGCGCAGACTCTTGAGGATCAGGTCGAAAATGTAGGCGCCCATGATGCCAATGGACAGCACCCACAGGGTCGAGGTGGCCTGGTTGGGGACTACCCGGTCGTAGACATTCATCACGAACAGCGGCGCGGCCATGGCGATGATATTGATCAGCAGGCTCGCGGCGATGGCGTCGGCATACAACCAGCGCGAACGCTTGAGGGTGTCGCGGAACCAGGAGCGGGCCCGGGGAATCAGCGACCCGTGATTGACGTCGAACTTGTGCTGGGGCTGGGCAAAGAACACCTGGCCGCTGTAGTCGTCGGCCAGTAGCTGGCGATTGACGCAGACTTCACCGCCGTCGCTTTCGCTGAGCAGCAGCCGTGCCTGGTCCTCACCCTGCCAGCCCAGAAGCACGGCGCTGCGGCCGTCCTTGAGCAATAGCAGGGCGGGCATCGCGATGGTCGGAATCTGCTCGAGCTTGCGACGTAAAACGCGCCCCTGCAGCCCGGCCCGGGCCGCCGCACGGGGCAGCAGCTCGGCGCTCAAGCGCTGTGACGGCAATGGCAGACCCGTGGTCAGCATGGCCGCACTGGCGGGCTTCTGATGCAGGAAGCAAAGGGTCAGCAGCCCATCCAGCAAGGGGTCGTCATGCATGCCGCGCGGATCATGACTGAATTGCACACGACTGACTTCTGATTCCACGCTGGACACTCTTGGCTGGCAATAGGATGAAAGTAGCTCAATTCATCCCAGGCAGCTGGACCTTGGGCTTCGCATCGTTCTGCACGACCGAAGCCATAGGTGCGACCACTCCCTGGCTCTTGAGCAACTCGCCCATGGTCGCCTTGATTCGATACTGAGTAAATAACTGAATGTTCTGGATCTCGGCCAAACGCCGGGAGGCGGTGAACAGTTCGTTTTCACTGTCGAGCAGGTCCAGCAGGGTGCGCTCGCCCAGACTGAACTGCTTCTGGTAGGCCGTGCGCACCGCGGTGCTGCGATCGACATATTGCTGGGCGATCGGCACCTGAGCGTTGGCATTGCTCAAGGCGTTCCAGGCCAGGCCCAACTCTTCGTTCAGCACCCGCAGAGCGTTGTTGCGGATATCCAGCGCCTGGTTGGACTGGTAGGCCTTGGACTCCAGATCGGCCTTGTTACTGCCGCCGGCGAACAGGTTGAAGCGCATGCGCAACATGGCCTGCCATTCATTGTTGTGGCCGTTCTGACCGTCGAGGTCGTTGTCGGCGGTGCGTCCCAGCTCAGCATCGAAGCGTGGGTAGAACGCCGATTTGGCGGCGTCGTACTGCTTCTCGGCAGCGACAATGTCGGACTCGGCGGAGCGCAGGATCGGGCTGTTTTCCAGCATCTGACGGCGGGCCTCATCGAGGTTGGCCGGCAGCATCGCCATAAAACTGGCAGGGCGTTCCAGTTGATCCGGCATCTGCCCTACCGCACTCAGGTAGTTGGTCTGGGCGTCGGCCAGGTTGGTCTGCTCGGTGATCAGGTTGTTGCGGGCCTGGGCCATGCGCGCTTCGGCCTGGTCAAGGTCGGCGCCACTGCCCACGCCACGCTGGGTGCGCAGTTTGATCTGGTCGTAGATGCGTTCGTGATTACGCAGATTGTCTTCTGCCAGTTGCACGAATTGACGACGGGTCAACACATCCAGGTACACCTGGGCCACGGTCAGCGCGGTGCGCTCGGAAGTACCCAGCAGGGAATAAGCCCGAGAGTTGACGGTGGCTTGTTGACGCCCCACTTCGCTGGACGTGGCAAAACCGTCAAAAACCATCTGCTGGAGACGTAAACTTGACTCGCTACGGTTCAGGGTTTCCCAGTGATTGCTGCCAGTACCCGCACGAGTACTAGGGTTATCGGTCCCTTCGCGACCGTAGCCAGCGAGCATATCGACACGCGGCAAATAGCCACCCTTGGCGGCTTTAAGTTGATAGTCGGCGGCTAGACGGCTGTTTACCCCGGCTTGAATTTCCGGGTGCACATCCAGTGCTTTCTGCATGGCTTCGGGGAGTGTTTGTGCCTGCACGAAACTGGCAGCTAAGGCGAACGGCAGGGCCTTGAACAGGTGAAAACGCATGGTAAGAATTTCCCTCGGACAGCATGTCCAGAAACACGTCATAACGTGGTGCCACATCGAATGATTGCAACCACAACGACCGTCCGTCGGAAAGTTCAAACTAAGAACTGGTTCACATACTTCAAGTCAGGTTACTGCACGAATATCAATGTGACATTAATTCGGCGATTGTTTAGGATGGCACCCATAAGGTCAATAGTTTGGCATAAAGTTAATCTCGAAAAAATCTAGCCAAAATATTGACGACTATACTGTCAAATACCCGTTCCCAATTACACAGCAATGTACCTCCAGACTGAGTTGCGGCCCGCGCCCAAGCCGGTACATGGATGTCAACTGAGCGGTACACCGGAGAGTCCCCAATGAGCAGTGTTGTTGCCATCGTCAAAAGCATTGTCGGTCAGGTTTTCGTAGTTTCCCCGGAAGGAATCCGGCGCGTACTCATCGAAGGCGACCGCCTGTTCGTGGGTGACCAGGTGGATACCGGCCCGGCGGGTGCCGTTACCCTGGAGTTGACCGACGGACGGACCCTCGACCTTGGCCGCGACACTCAATGGAGCGGTGCCGCACCAGACTCCAGCACCGACCTGGCCCAGGCCAGTGCGCAAGCCGCGCCATCGGTGGCTGAACTGCAGCAGGCCATTGCCGCGGGTGTCGACCCGACCACCGACCTGGAAGCCACCGCTGCCGGCCCGTCCGCAGCAGGTACGGGCGGTGCCGCCGGGGGCGGCCATAGCTTCGTCCAGCTTGAGGAAACCGCTGGCCGGGTGGACCCGACCATCGGCTTCCCGACGGCCGGCCTGGGGCTGGCCACTTCGGCCCAGGACAACACCATTGGCGGGCTGACCAACAATAATGGCCTGGCCAATGGTAACGGCAGTGGCAGTGATTCGCTGCGTCCGGCGACCCTGACCCTGGGCGCCACCCCGACCATCACCGAAGCCGGTGGTGTGCTGGTGTATACCGCCACTCTGACCCAGGCACCGCTGACCGACCTGACCGTCACCCTGTCCAATGGTGCGGTCATCGTGATCAGTGCGGGCCAAACCACTGGCAGCGTGCAGGTCCCTCTGGCGCCCCAAGACAACGTCTACATCGACCCCGGCCAGATCAGCGTGAGCGTGACCGGCACCGCTGGCGGCGGTGGCCTGCTGGTGACCGTCAATCCAACCCCGGCGGTGACCCAGATCACCGACACTATCGACACCACCACCGTCACCCTGACAGCCGATGCCAACGTCACCGAAGGCGGACAGATCACCTACACCGCCACCCTGACCAACCCGGCGCAGACGCCGGTGACCATTACCCTGTCCAACGGTTCGGTCATCACCATCGAAGCGGGCAAGTCCAGCGGTTCGATCGACGTCGCGGCCCCGGCCAACGATGTCTACAAGAACGGCAGCACCATCGAGGTCGGCATCACCAAGGCCGAGGGCGGCAACTTCGAGAGCCTGGTGCCCAGCACCGACAAGGCCGTGACCACAGTCACTGACACCATTGACGATACCGGCCTGAGCCTGTCGGCCACCGGCACCGTGGCCGAAGGCGGCTCCATCGTCTACACCGCGACACTGACCAATCCTGCTGGGACTCCGGTCACCGTGACCCTGAGCAACGGTGCCGTGATCACCATCGCCGCTGGCGCCACAACTGGCACCGCCACCGTGGCGGCACCGGCCGATGACGTTTATAAGGATGCCGGCAAGGTCGAAGTCACCATCACCAAGACCGATGGCGGTAACTTCGAAAACCTGGTCACCAACCCAGCGCCTGCCGTGACTGATGTCACTGACACCATCGACACTTCCACCGTCAGCCTGACTGCCACTCCGAGCGTCGCCGAAGGCGGCATCGTGGTTTACACCGCGTCGGTTTCGGCTCCGGTGACCGGCTCGCCGGTAGTGGTGACTCTGTCCAACGGACAGACCATCACTATTCCAGTCGGTGAATCCTCCGGCACCGTGAACTTCACCGCGCCGAATGACGCCCTGGCTGGCGGTAGCTCTCTGAGCACCACCATCACCAAGGCTGACGGTGGTAACTACGAGAAGCTGGAGATCAACGACAAGCCAGCTGAAACCTCGGTCACCGACACACCGGACACCACTACTCTGAGCCTGAGTGCTACTGACTCGGTAGCAGAAGGCGGGTCCATCGTTTACACCGCTACGCTGACCAACGCTGCAGGGACTCCGGTCACCGTGACCCTGAGCAACGGTGCTGTCATCACTATCGCTGCTGGTGCCACCACCGGCACCGCCACCGTCGCGGCCCCGGCCGACGATGTGTACAAGGACGCCGGCAAGGTCGAGGTCACCATCACCAAGACCGATGGCGGCAACTTCGAGAACCTGGAAACCAACCCGGCTCCGGCAGTGACTGATGTCACTGACACTATCGATACGTCGACTGTCAGCCTGACCGCCACCCCGAGCGTCGCCGAAGGCGGCATCGTGGTTTACACCGCGTCGGTTACGGCTCCGGTGACCGGCTCGCCGGTTGTAGTGACTCTGTCCAACGGACAGACCATCACTATTCCGGTTGGCGAATCCTCTGGCACCGTGAACTTCACCGCGCCAAACGATGCACTGGCAGGCGGCAGCTCCCTTAGCACCACCATCACCAAAGCTGACGGTGGTAACTACGAGAAGCTGGAGATCAACGACAAGCCAGCTGAAACCTCGGTCACCGACACACCGGACACCACCACCCTCAGCGTGACTGCCACCGATACCGTGGCAGAAGGCGGATCGATTGTTTACACCGCGACCCTGACCAACGCTGCTGGCACTCCCGTCACCGTGACCCTGAGCAACGGCGCGGTGATCACCATTGCCGCAGGCGCCACAACTGGCACCGCCACCGTGGCGGCACCGGCCGATGACGTCTACAAGGACGCCGGCAAGGTCGAGGTCTCCATCACCAAGACCGATGGCGGCAACTTCGAGAACCTGGAAACCAACCCGGCTCCGGCAGTGACTGATGTCACTGACACTATCGATACGTCGACTGTCAGCCTGACCGCGACCCCAAGCGTCGCCGAAGGCGGCATCGTGGTGTACACAGCCTCGGTGTCCGCCCCAGTAACTGGCTCCCCGGTCGTAGTAACGCTGTCCAATGGCCAGACCATCACCATTCCGGTGGGCGAATCCTCCGGCACCGTGAACTTCACCGCGCCTAACGATGCACTGGCAGGCGGCAGTTCCCTGAGCACCACCATCACCAAAGCTGACGGTGGTAACTACGAGAAGCTGGAGATCAACGACAAGCCAGCTGAAACCTCGGTCACCGACACACCGGACACCACCACCCTTAGCGTGACCGCTACCGATACCGTGGCTGAGGGCGGCTCGATTGTTTACACCGCGACCTTGACCAATGCTGCTGGCACTCCCGTCACCGTGACCCTGAGCAACGGCGCGGTGATCACCATTGCCGCTGGCGCCACAACTGGCACCGCCACCGTGGCGGCACCGGCCGATGACGTCTACAAGGATGCCGGCAAAGTCGAAGTCACCATCACCAAAGCCGATGGCGGCAACTTCGAAAACCTGGTCACCAACCCAGCGCCAGCCGTGACTGATGTCACTGACACGATCGACACTTCGACTGTTAGCCTGACCGCAACCCCGAGCGTCGCTGAAGGCGGCATCGTGGTATACACCGCATCGGTCACCGCGCCAGTGACTGGCTCGCCAGTGGTAGTGACCCTGTCCAACGGCCAGACCATCACTATTCCAGTGGGCGAGTCCTCCGGCAGCGTGAACTTCACCGCGCCGAATGACGCCCTGGCTGGCGGTAGCTCTCTGAGCACCACCATCACCAAGGCCGATGGCGGTAACTACGAAAAACTGGAAATCAGCGATAAACCTGCTGAGACCAGCGTTACCGATACGCCAGATACCACCACCCTGAGCCTGTCGGCCACCGACTCCGTGGCCGAAGGTGGGTCCATCGTTTACACCGCGACCCTGACCAATGCCGCTGGCACCCCGGTGACCGTAACCTTGAGCAACGGCGCGGTGATCACCATCGCCGCTGGCGCCACGACTGGCACCGCCACTGTCGCGGCGCCTGCCGACGACGTCTATAAGGACGCCGGCAAGGTTGAAGTCACCATCAGCAAGGCCGAGGGCGGCAACTTCGAAAACCTGGAGACCAACCCGGCTCCAGCAGTGACCGATGTCACTGACACCATCGACACTTCGACTGTTAGCCTGACCGCAACCCCGAGCGTCGCTGAAGGCGGCATCGTGGTATACACCGCATCGGTCACCGCGCCAGTGACGGGCTCGCCAGTGGTAGTGACCCTGTCCAACGGCCAGACCATCACTATTCCAGTGGGCGAGTCCTCCGGCAGCGTGAACTTCACTGCACCGAATGACGCCCTGGCTGGCGGTAGCTCTCTGAGCACTACCATTACCAAGGCCGATGGCGGCAACTACGAGAAACTGGAAATCAGCGATAAACCCGCTGAAACCAGCGTTACCGATACTCCGGATACAACGACTCTGAGCCTGACGGCCACTGAGTCTGTGGCCGAGGGCGGCTCTATCGTCTACACCGCCACTCTGACCAACGCTGCCGGAACTCCGGTGACCGTGACCCTGAGCAACGGTGCTGTGATCACCATCGCCGCTGGCGCCACGACTGGCACCGCCACTGTTGCGGCGCCAGCCGACGACGTCTACAAAGACGCCGGCAAAGTCGAAGCCACCATCACCAAAACGGACGGTGGCAACTTCGAAAACCTGGTCACCAACCCAGCTCCAGCGGTGACTGATGTCACCGATACCATCGACACCAGTACCGTTTCACTGACTGCTACGCCAAGCGTCGCTGAAGGCGGCACCGTGGTGTATACCGCATCGGTCACCGCTCCGGTTACCGGCTCTCCGGTTGTGGTCACCCTATCCAACGGCCAGACCATTACCATTCCGGTTGGCGAATCTTCCGGCAGCGCGAACTTCACTGCACCGAATGACGCCCTGGCTGGCGGTAGCTCCCTGAGTACCACCATCACCAAAGCGGACGGTGGCAACTACGAAAAGCTGGACATCAACGACAAACCCGCTGAGACCAGTGTTACCGATACGCCGGACACCACGACGCTGAGCCTGTCGGCCACCGACTCCGTGGCCGAGGGCGGCTCCATTGTCTACACCGCTACCCTGACCAATGCCGCTGGCACCCCGGTGACCGTAACCTTGAGCAACGGCGCGGTGATCACCATCGCCGCTGGCGCCACGACTGGCACCGCCACTGTCGCGGCGCCTGCCGACGACGTCTATAAGGACGCCGGCAAGGTTGAAGTCACCATCAGCAAGGCTGACGGCGGCAACTTCGAGAACCTGGAGACCAACCCGGCTCCAGCGGTGACCGATGTCACTGACACCATCGACACCTCGACCATCAGCCTGACCGCTACCCCAAGCGTCGCCGAAGGCGGCACCGTGGTGTACACCGCGTCGGTTTCGGCGCCGGTGACCGGCTCTCCGGTTGTGGTGACCCTGTCCAACGGACAGACCATTACCATTCCGGTGGGCGAGTCTTCCGCAACGGTGAACTTCACCGCGCCTAACGATGCCCTGGCTGGCGGCAGCTCCCTGAGCACCACCATCACCAAGACCGAGGGTGGCAACTACGAAAAACTGGAGATCAATGACAAGCCGGCCGAGACCGCTGTCACCGACACTCCGGACACCACCACCCTGAGCCTGAGTGCCACCGACTCGGTGGCCGAAGGCGGCTCCATCGTCTACACCGCGACCCTGAGCAATGCGGCAGGTACTCCGGTGACCGTGACCCTGAGCAATGGCGCGGTGATCACCATCGCCGCTGGCGCCACTTCCGGCACCGCGACCGTCGCCGCCCCGGCCGACGACGTGTACAAGGACGCTGGCAAGGTTGAAGCCACCATCACCAAAGCTGACGGCGGCAACTTCGAGAACCTGGAGACCAACCCTGCTCCGGCAGTAACCGACGTCACTGACACCATCGACACCAGTACCGTGTCCCTCACTGCAACGCCAAGCGTCGCTGAAGGCGGCACCGTGGTGTACACCGCGTCGGTTACGGCTCCGGTGACCGGCTCGCCGGTTGTGGTGACTCTGTCCAACGGACAGACCATCACTATTCCAGTGGGCGAGTCTTCCGCCACGGTGAACTTCACCGCGCCGAACGATGCCCTGGCTGGCGGTAGCTCTCTGAGCACCACCATTACCAAGGCGGACGGTGGTAACTACGAGAAGTTGGAGATCAGCGACAAGCCAGCTGAAACCTCGGTTACCGATACCCCGGACACAACGACGCTGAGCCTGTCGGCCACCGACTCCGTGGCAGAAGGTGGCTCCATCGTTTACACGGCTACGCTGACCAACGCTGCTGGTACTCCGGTCACTGTGACCCTGAGCAATGGCGCGGTAATCACCATCGCAGCCGGTGCCACTACTGGTACCGCCACTGTTGCGGCGCCAGCCGACGACGTCTACAAGGATGCCGGTAAAGTCGAAGCAACCATCACCAAAGCTGACGGTGGTAACTTCGAAAACCTGGTCACCAACCCAGCACCTGCCGTGACTGATGTTACCGATACCATCGACACCAGCACCGTTTCGCTGACTGCTACGCCAAGCGTCGCTGAAGGCGGCATCGTGGTTTACACCGCGTCGGTTACGGCTCCGGTTACCGGTTCGCCGCTCGTGGTGACCTTGTCCAACGGTCAGACCATCACCATCCCAGTTGGCGAAAGCCAAGGTTCGGTGAACTTCACTGCACCGAACGATGCCCTGGCTGGCGGTAGCTCTCTGAGCACCACCATCACCAAAGCGGACGGTGGTAACTACGAGAAGCTGGAGGTCAGCGATAAGCCAGCTGAAACCTCGGTTACCGATACGCCAGATACCACGACGCTGAGCCTCTCGGCCACCGACTCCGTGGCTGAAGGCGGCTCCATTGTCTATACCGCGACACTGAGTAATGCGGCTGGTACGCCGGTCACGGTCACACTCTCCAACGGTGCCGTCATCACCATCGCCGCTGGCGCTACTTCGGGGACTGCAACCGTTGCCGCTCCTGCGGATGATGTTTACAAGGATGCCGGTAAGGTCGAAGTCACTATCACCAAAGCAGACGGTGGCAACTTCGAAAACCTGGAGACCAACCCAGCGCCAGCCGTCACCGATGTCACCGACACCATCGACACCAGCACCGTTTCGCTGACCGCTACGCCAAGCGTCGCCGAGGGCGGCATCGTCGTTTACACCGCGTCTGTGTCTGCGCCAGTGACCGGTTCGCCAGTTGTGGTGACCCTGTCCAACGGACAGACCATCACTATTCCAGTCGGTGAATCCTCCGGCACCGTGAACTTCACCGCGCCTAACGATGCACTGGCAGGCGGCAGTTCCCTGAGCACCACCATTACCAAGGCTGACGGTGGTAACTACGAGAAGCTGGAGATCAATGACAAGCCAGCCGAAACCTCGGTTACTGATACGCCAGACACCACCACTCTGAGCCTGAGTGCTACTGACTCGGTAGCAGAAGGCGGCTCCATCGTTTACACCGCGACCCTGACCAACGCGGCTGGTACTCCGGTCACTGTGACCCTGAGCAACGGCGCGGTGATCACCATTGCTGCCGGTGCCACTTCCGGCACCACCACCGTCGCAGCGCCGGCCGATGACGTCTACAAAGACGCCGGCAAAGTCGAAGCCACCATCACCAAAGCGGACGGCGGTAACTTCGAGAACCTGGTCACCAATCCAGCGCCTGCGGTCACCGATGTAACTGACACGATCGATACCAGCACCGTTTCCCTGACGGCGACTCCGAGCGTCGCCGAGGGCGGCATCGTCGTTTACACCGCGTCTGTGTCTGCGCCAGTGACCGGTTCGCCAGTTGTGGTGACCTTGTCCAACGGTCAAACCATCACTATTCCAGTGGGCGAGTCTTCCGCAACGGTGAACTTCACCGCACCCAACGACGCTCTGGCGGGCGGCAGTTCCCTGAGCACCACCATTACCAAGGCCGACGGCGGTAATTACGAGAAGCTGGAGATCAGCGACAAACCAGCTGAAACCTCGGTTACTGATACGCCAGACACCACCACTCTGAGCCTGAGTGCTACTGACTCGGTAGCAGAAGGTGGGTCCATCGTTTACACCGCGACCCTGACCAACGCGGCTGGTACCCCGGTTACTGTGACTCTGAGCAATGGTGCAGTCATCACTATCGCTACCGGCGCTACCTCGGGTACGGCCACCGTCGCAGCCCCGGCTGATGACGTCTACAAGGACGCTGGCAAGGTTGAAGCCACCATCACCAAAGCGGACGGCGGTAACTTCGAGAACCTGGTTACCAACCCAGCACCTGCCGTGACTGATGTTACCGATACCATCGACATCAGCACCGTTTCGCTGACTGCTACGCCAAGCGTCGCTGAAGGCGGCATCGTGGTTTACACCGCGTCGGTCACCGCGCCAGTGACTGGCTCACCAGTAGTAGTGACCCTGTCCAACGGTCAGACCATCACCATCCCGGTCGGTGAAAGCCAAGGTTCGGTGAACTTCACTGCACCGAACGACGCTCTGGCCGGCGGTAGCTCTCTGAGCACCACCATCACCAAGGCTGACGGCGGTAACTACGAGAAGCTGGAGATCAACGACAAGCCGGCTGAGACCTCGGTTACCGACACCCCTGACACCACCACTCTGAGCCTCTCGGCTACTGAGTCTGTGGCTGAGGGTGGTTCGATCATCTACACCGCCACCTTGACCAATGCCGCTGGTACGCCAGTGACCGTGACCCTGTCTAACGGTGCGGTGATCACCATTGCTGCCGGTGCCACTTCCGGCACCGCTACCGTCGCGGCCCCAGCCGATGACGTCTACAAAGACGCTGGCAAGGTTGAAGCCACCATCACCAAAGCGGACGGTGGCAACTTCGAAAACCTGGTCACCAACCCAGCTCCGGCTGTGACTGATGTCGCCGACACCATCGACACTTCCACCGTCAGCCTGACTGCCACTCCAAGCGTCGCCGAAGGTGGAACGGTGGTTTACACCGCGTCGGTTACGGCTCCGGTGACCGGTTCGCCGGTCGTGGTGACCTTGTCCAACGGACAGACCATCACTATTCCAGTGGGCGAGTCTTCCGCAACGGTGAACTTCACCGCGCCGAACGATGCCCTGGCTGGCGGTAGCTCCTTGAGCACCACCATCACCAAGGCTGACGGCGGCAACTACGAGAAGCTGGAGATCAGCGACAAACCGGCTGAAACCTCGGTTACTGATACGCCAGACACCACCACTCTGAGCCTGAGTGCTACTGACTCGGTAGCAGAAGGTGGCTCCATCGTTTACACCGCGACCCTGACCAACGCCGCTGGCACTCCGGTCACCGTGACCCTGAGCAACGGCGCGGTGATCACCATTGCCGCTGGCGCCACTTCCGGCACCGCCACCGTCGCGGCCCCAGCCGATGACGTCTACAAAGACGCTGGCAAGGTTGAGGCCACCATCACCAAAACGGATGGCGGCAACTTCGAGAACCTGGTCACCAACCCAGCGCCAGCTGTGACTGATGTCACTGACACTATCGATACGTCGACTGTCAGCCTGACCGCGACCCCGAGCGTCGCCGAAGGTGGAACCGTGGTTTACACCGCGTCGGTTTCGGCTCCGGTGACCGGCTCGCCGGTTGTGGTGACCCTGTCCAATGGCCAGACCATCACTATTCCGGTCGGTGAATCCTCCGGCACCGTGAACTTCACCGCTCCCAATGATGCTCTGGCTGGCGGCAGCTCCCTGAGCGCCACCATCACCAAGGCTGACGGCGGCAACTACGAGAAGTTGGAAATCAGCGACAAGCCAGCTGAAACCTCGGTTACTGATACGCCAGACACCACCACCCTGAGCCTTTCGGCCACCGACTCCGTGGCCGAAGGCGGGTCCATCGTTTACACCGCAACACTGAGCAACGCGGCCGGTACTCCAGTCACCGTGACCCTGAGCAACGGCGCGGTGATCACCATCGCTGCCGGCGCCACCACTGGCACTGCCACCGTCGCGGCGCCAACCGATGACGTTTACAAGGACGCTGGCAAGGTTGAGGCCACTATCACCAAGGCCGAAGGTGGCAACTTCGAGAAGCTGGTGCCAAACACCACGCCAGCCGTAACCGATGTGACTGACACCATCGACAACTCCACCGTCACGCTCAAGGCCACGCCTTCGGCTGCCGAAGGCGGCAACGTCACTTATACCGCCACCGTTAGCGCTCCTGTGACCGGTTCGCCCGTCACCGTGAACCTGGCCAACGGTGAGAAGATCACCATCCCGGTCGGCGAGACCACCGGTTCGGTGAGCATCAGCGCGCCGAACGATGTACTGGTCGGCCACACTCCGCTGACCAACTCCATCACCAACGTCAGCGGCGGCAACTACGAGAACCTGGTGGCTGACAAGACCCCGGTCAGCACCACCGTAACCGACACCGTCGACACCACCAGTGTCAGTCTCAGTGCCACCGGCACTGTGGCCGAGGGCGGGTCCATCGTTTACACCGCGACCCTGAGCAATGCTGCAGGCACTCCGGTTACCGTGACCTTGAGTAATGGTGCAGTAATCACCATTGCTGCCGGCGCCACCACTGGCACTGCCACCGTCGCGGCGCCAACCGATGACGTTTACAAGGACGCTGGCAAGGTTGAGGCCACTATCACCAAGGCCGAAGGTGGCAACTTCGAGAAGCTGGTGCCAAACACCACGCCAGCCGTAACCGATGTGACTGACACCATCGACAACTCCACCGTCACGCTCAAGGCAACGCCTTCGGCTGCCGAAGGCGGCAACGTCACTTATACCGCCACCGTTAGCGCTCCTGTGACCGGTTCGCCCGTCACCGTGAACCTGGCCAATGGCGAGAAGATCACCATCCCGGTCGGCGAGACCACCGGTTCGGTGAGCATCAGCGCGCCGAACGATGTACTGGTCGGCCACACTCCGCTGACCAACTCCATCACCAACGTCAGCGGCGGCAACTACGAAAATCTCGTGGCCGACAAGACCCCGGTCAGCACCACCGTGACCGACTCCGTCGACACCACCAGTGTCAGCCTCAGCGCCACTGGCACCGTGGCTGAAGGCGGTTCGATCATCTACACCGCGACCCTGACCAACGCAGCCGGTACTCCGGTGACCGTCACTCTGAGCAACGGCGCGGTGATCAACATCGCCGCCGGCAACACCACCGGTACCGTCACCGTTGCGGCGCCGGCTGACGACGTCTATATCGACGCCGGCAAGGTCAATGCCTCGATCACCAGCGCCACCGGAGGCAACTTCGAGAAGCTGGTGCCGGACACCACACCAGCGGTGACCAACGTGACCGACACCGTGGATACCACTTCGGTGGGCATCACCGGCAGCACTTCGGTCACTGAAGGCCAGACCGCCAGCTACACCGTGAGCCTGACGCATCCGGCGCAGACCGAAGTCACCCTGAAGATCAGCTACAGCGGCACCGCCACTGACGGTTCGGACTTCAGCGGCGTGTACACCGTGAAGATTCCGGCCGGCGCCAGCAGCGCCAACTTCAACGTCGCCACCATTGACAACAAGATCACTGAAGGCACCGAGAACTTCACGGTCAAGATCGATTCGGCCAGCGGCGGTAACTTCGAGAACCTGGTGGTGGGCAGTAACAACAGCGTCACCACCTCGATCATCGACAACGATGCGCCACCGGTCATCGACCTGGACGCCAACAACTCCAGCGGCGCCACCGGGGCCGACTACAAGGTCACTTTCACCGAAGGCACCACGGGCCCTGGCGTGTCGATCGCCGACACCGACCTGAGCATCACCGACCCGGACAGCACGATGCTGACCGGCGCCACCATCGTGCTGACCAACCGTCAGCCGGGGGACTCGCTGAACCTGGGCAACAACGTCAACGGCATCAACATCAATGCCAACAGCAAGGACGGCTCGATCACCCTGACCCTGTCGGGCAACGCGACGCTGGCCGACTACATGCAACAGATCAAGAACATCACCTTCACCAACAACAGTGAAGACCCGAGCACCACGCCACGGACCATCACCGTGACCGTGACCGACGGCGGCAACTACTCCAATGTCGCCACCACCACGGTCAATGTGGTGGCGGTAAACGACGCCCCAACCGCCACCGGCGGCGCCGTGACCGGCAGCGAAGACAGCCCGCTGGCCCTGACCTGGTCCAACTTCGGCGTCAGCGACGTCGACAGCCCGGCTGCCAACCTCGGGGTGAAAATCACCCAACTGCCAGGTGACGGCAAACTGCAATACCTGGACGGTTCGACCTGGAAGGATGTGGCCAACAACCAGACCTTCAGCAAGGCCGATATCGATGCCGGCAAACTGCGCTTCACCCCGGACGCCAACGAATCCGGCACCAATGGCTACGGCGGCAGCGGCGTAGGCAACCAACAGGCCGATTACGCCCAGATCAAGTTCCAGCCAACTGACGGCCAGGCCCTGGGCAGCACCGGTACGGTCACGGTCGACATCACCCCAGTGGCCGATGCCCCGACCCTGAGCGTGGCGGGTAACAACGTCAACTCGGTGGGCCTGCTCAAGGAAGTCTGGACCGGCCTCAGCGGCCTGGGCACCGACGGCAACGGCGCGTCCGCCAGCACCCTGAAATCGGTGATCGACGCCGCCGGCACGCCCAACAGCAGCAGCCTGGCGACCAACGTCCAGTCCGACGGCAACATCACCCCGGGCACCGCATCGAAGACCTCCGGCCTGATCTACCTGGAAGCCGGCAAGGCCTACACCTTCTCCGGCACCGGCGACGACAGCCTGCTGGTGACCATCGGCGGCAAGAACGTGGCCAGCACCACCTGGGGCGCGGGCGGTAACCTAAACGGTACCTTCACCCCGACCACCAGCGGCTACTACACCATCGATATCTACCACCACAACCAGAGTGGTCCGGGCAGCTACGACGTCAACCTCTCGGTCAACGGCGGCGCCGCGGTAGACCTGAGCAACGCCGGCGTGCCGCTTTACACCGGCGTCACCGACCTGACCAACGCCGGAGTTTCGGTGTCCGAGCTGCACGGCACCAACGGCGAGGGTTACTACGACGGCTACAAGCTCAACGAAGGCGGCGAAGGCGGCAGCGTGCATCTGTCGAAGATCAGCACCGGCCTGACCGATACCGACGGTTCGGAAACCCTGAGCGTGAAGATCAGCGGCATTCCTGCAGGCTCCGTCCTCAGCGATGGCGCCGGGCATACCTTCACCGCCACCGCGAGCTCCGGCGAAGCCAACGTCACCGGCTGGAACCTGGGCAACCTGACGGTCACCCCGCCGCCGTACTACAACGGCACCTTCAACCTCAACGTAACCTCGACCTCCACCGAGTCCCTGGGCGGTTCTGCCAGCACTTCGGCGCAGATCCCAGTCAAGGTCTACCCGGCAAACTACAACGCGATGGTCGCCACCGCCGACGACGATACCGTTATCGGTACCGACGGCAACGACATCGTGGTCGCCGACATCGGCGGCCTGACGGTGGTCCCGGGCACCAACTACAACATCGCCTTCATGGTGGACACCTCGGGCAGTATGAGCAGCGCCTCGATCACCGCGGCCAAGAACTCCCTGACCTCGGTGTTCAATACCCTGAAGAACAGCATCGGCAGCGCTGGCTCGGGCACCGTGAACATCTTCCTTGCCGACTTCGATACCCAGGTCAACAAGTCGGTAGCGGTGAACCTCAACGATCCGAATGCCCTGGCCCAACTCAAGGCCGTGCTGGATTCGATGGCTTCTGGCGGCGGCACCAACTATGAAGACGTGTTCAAGACTACGGCCAACTTCTTCCAGAGCAGCCAGGCCACCGGCAATACCAATGCCAAGAACCTGACCTACTTCATCACTGACGGCCAGCCGACCTTCTATCAGAGCGGCGAGCAGACCAACCCGACGCTGTACGGCAACGTGCGCCTCGATGACGTGGTGACCACCAGCAATTACAAGCTGGGGGATACCTTCAGCAAAACCATCGACAGCGATCACATTCTCAGCGTGAGCAGCAACGGTACGGTCAAGCTTCAGACCTACAGCACCAATTGGTGGGGCCAAGGCTCTTGGAATACTGCAACCTTGGGCACCCTGCATGCCCAGGGCGACGGCACCTACGAGCTGTCGAACCTGGCCGGCTCCGGCAGCAGCACCGATTACTACACCTCCACCAACTCCAGCAGCGGCTTTGCCTTGCTCAGCGGCCTGTCGAACGTCGAAGCCATCGGTATCAATAGCGGCGTCAGCCTCAACGACCTCAAGCCATACGACAGCGATGGCAAGCCGCAGACCAACATCGACCCGAACGATCTGGCCAATTCGATCATCGGTCACACCGAAGCCACCATGCCGGGGGCCGACAAGGTCAGCGGCGGCGACGGCAACGACATCCTGTTCGGCGACCTGGTGAGCTTCAACGGCATCGCCGGCGAGGGTTACCAGGCCATGCAGGCCTACGTGGCCGAGCAGAACGGGGTCGATGTGAGCAAGGTCACCACCAGCAACGTGCACCAGTACATCACCGAGCACTACAAAGAGTTCGATGTGTCTGGCAGCCATGACGGCAACGACACCCTGCTGGGCGGCGCCGGCAATGACATTCTCTTCGGCCAGGGCGGCAACGACACGCTGGACGGCGGCAAGGGCAATGACATCCTGCTGGGGGGCACCGGCAAAGACACCCTGATCGGCGGCCAGGGCAACGACATCCTGATCGGCGGTTCAGGTGCCGATACCTTTGTCTGGAAGGCCGGCGATACCGGCAATGACGTGATCAAGGATTTCAAGGCCAGTGAAGGTGACCGTATCGACCTGCGGGATCTGCTGCAGGGCGAGAGCGCCAGCACCATCGACAACTTCCTCAAGATCACCACCGTGGACGGGGTCTCGACTCTGCAGGTCAGTTCCGAAGGCAAGCTCAACGCCGCCGGGGGCCTGGCCAACGCCGACGTGACGATCAAGCTGGAAGGCAACAACTGGTCCAATGCCAACATCAACTCGTTGATCGCCGGTAGCGACCCGACCATCAAGATCGATCACAACAACAGCTGATCGGCTCCTGGCAGCCACCCCTGGCGGGTGGTTGCCGGGTCCTGGCCAACAGCCTGCGCCGTGACGATTGTCGCGGCGCACCGCATACTCGCGCTCTGAATGCTGCGCTGGCCTATGCTGCTGACAGCCGGATGCCTAAAAAAGCCTGAGGGATTTGCCATGTTCTACGTGCAACGCGATGCGCAAGGTCAGCTGATTCGCGTGGAAGCCGCCGCTTACGCCGAGGCTACCGAGACGCTGCCCGCCGATCACCACGAGATCCAGACCTGGTACGCCAACGAGGCGGTGGAAGTCAGTCTCAAGCAGCTCAAGCAGAGTGACCTGGAAATGATCCGGGTGCTGGACGACCTGATTCAGGTCCTGACCAGCAAGGGCGTGATTCGCGTCACCGACCTGCCGGCGGCGGCTCAGGCCAAGCTGATGGATCGCACCCAGGCCCGTGAGGCCCTGGGTGGACTCAGCCGGCTGATCAATGATGATGAAACCGGTTTGATCTGAAAGCCCCTCGCCTACAGGAGCCGGCTTGCCGGCGGATGCACGTTCAAGCCCAAGGTGCTGGCTCGCCGAACAGTTGCCCCTGCACGCCATACAGCCCCATCTCGCGAATCACCTGCAGCTCGCCCTGGGTCTCGACCCGCTCGGCAATCAGCGGCAGGTCGATGCTGTGGGCAGCCCGCTGGATAGCTTCGATAAACAGGCGTTTGTCGCTTTCCTGATCGATGTCGCGGATGTAGCTGCCGTCAATCTTCAGATAGGCCAGGCCCAAGCGCGCCAGGTTGCCGATCATGCTGAAGCGCCCGCCAAAGCGTTGCAGGCTGAGGGAGAAGCCCAGTTCCCGCAGGCGCCGGGTCAACTGTTCCAGCTGAATCTGCTCAGGCAGCTGTTCTTCACCAATTTCCAGGGTCAGGCGCGGCCCCAGGTCAGAGTGCTGGCGCAGAATCTCGAATACCCGGTTCAGGGCCTGAGGATCTTCCAGGGTGGCTGCCGACAGGTTCAACGCCAGGCAGTGGTCATGTCCGACCATCTGCTTCAACACCTGTTCCAACATCAGCAGATCCAGGCGCGACGTCCAGCCAAAGCGCTCCAACCAGGGCAGGAAGCGCCCGGCCGGGATGGTCTGGCCCTGCTCGTCCAGCAACCGCGACAACACCTTGTAGTGCAGCACCAGCGTGGTGTCCTGGGCCGCCACCACCGGCTGGAAATACAGCTTGAAGCGCTGCTCCGACAGCGCCCGGTCCAGCAGCCGGTGCCAGGCATGGTGATCATCCCCGACTTGAGCTCCGCCCCCCTGATCCAGGCAGGCCCAGTTGGTCTCGCCCTGGGCTTCGGCCTGGGCCAGGGCCTGATCACCGAGGCTGAGCACCGCTTGTGGCGAATCTCCGTGAGCAAAGGCCGCCAGACCGATGGTGGCTACTGCGGCAACGTCGGTGGCGCCGGTGGCATGCAGGTTGCCCAGAGCGCTGTCCAGGCTTTGGGCCAGCTGGATGGCTTCCTCACGCACCAGGCCGGGCGCCAGTACGGCGAATTCGCCACCGCGGACCCGGGTCACCAGGTTCTGGGTTTCGGGGTACTTGTTGCACTCGCGCAGCAATTGCTCCCCCACCGCTTGCAGCAGTTGGTCGGTGCGCTGGCCCCCCAGACGCTGGTTCAGGCCAGCCAGGTCCTTGACCCGCAACAGCAGCAGGTAACCGGAACTGGCCTGCTCCGGGTTGCTCACCCGGGCATGCAGCTGCATTTCGAAATAACGCCGGTTGGCCAGCCCGGTCAGGCTGTCCTGGTACGACTCGATGCGCAGTTTTTCACTGCGCTCGGCCTGCTCCTGGAACAGCGCCTTGAGCTTCTCGACCATCTGGTTCATCGCCTGCACTACCCGGCGCAGTTCCGGGGTTCGGGGCAGTTGCGGCAGGCTGAGGAACTCGCGGCGGGCAATGGCATGGGACTGCTGGACCATGTAGTCCAGCGGCTTGAGCTGGCGCCGCAGCAACAGGGCACCGAGCACCGCGCTCACCGCGCCGCAGATCAACAGCCAGCCCAGGCTGCCCAGGGCGCTCTGCCAAAGCTTGGCCACGGCGAACATCGGATGGCTGAGCACCTCGACCCGCGCGGCCTGCTCCCAGCCGCGACTGACAATGGCGTCGCCGCCGGCAGGCTCAAGGCCGATGAGCTTGACGAACCACTGGGGCACATTGCTGACTTCCGGGATGCCGTTGCGCTCGACGATGGTCTTGTCGGTGGCCAGGTCCACCACCCGGATACTGGCGTAGTAGCCGCTGTCGAAGATCGAACTGACCATCAGTTCGACCATCGCCGGATCGTCGATATTCGGTGTCAGCGACAAGGCCAGGGCCGTGGCCGCGTCCTGGGCATGGGAGCGCAGCTGATTGACATACTGGGTGCGCGAACTTTCCAGGCTGACCATGAAGCTGCCGCTGAAGGCGACCACCAGGAACACACAGATTGCGATCAACAGTTGTTTGAACAAAGACATCTGAGCTCGTGCTCCTAGTTAGTCGTCTCGACCGGAAAACCTTCGGCCTGCATTTTTTTCAACACGTCCTGCCAACGGGACAGGCGCTTGGTATCACCGACCCGCTTGTTGCCTTTGGCGCCCGGCAGCCATAACCCTTCGGCATTGAAGGAATACACCGGCAGCAGGTCGGTTCGCTCGCTGGCCGGGCGGATCGAGTCCTCCAGGCTATCGAGCACCAGCGGCATGGCGTCCGCCGTGGAATAGTAGGTCAGGACCATGTGCGCGCGGTTCTGGCGCAAGGCCTTGACGTAGGTGATGCGCAGTTTGTCACTGGACACCCCGAGACGCCGCAGGCTGAAGTACTTGGCAATCGCATAATCCTCGCAGTCGCCAGCGCCCTTCCATAGCGCCTCGATCGGCGTCTCCCAGTAGTCCACCTGACGCCACAGATCGATATCTTCCATGTAGCGCATGTTCTTATTGAAGAACAGGTTGACCACTTTCAACTGCTCGCGCTCGGACACCTGCTTCTGCGTGGCCAGCAGGTGCTGCCAGGCATCGATACGTTGCTGACCTTCGCCCAGGGGACCGTAGAGCGCCGTGGCACGGCGGCTGATCAGGGAAAAATCCCAGTCGGCGTGCAGACTGCCCAGCAGCGCGCCAGCCAGCAGCAGTGCCGAGCAGAACCAGCGCAAGGTCCGAAAAAGAGCTAAACGTGCCGCCAATGCAATGAGTCCATGGGAGCTGTCGTAAATCGGCTGATGGTGAAGGCTGGCCCGACAAAAAACAATGGCACCTTACAATCACCGGCCACCAGGGAAGGGCCTGCATTCAACACTCAGAGAATAGCGTCAAGTGGCATTTGCGTTGCCGGCGACAGCCCATGAATTTCACCAGTGGCCACGTGCATTCAGCCGCGCCAGCCACTATGTTAGAAACCATTCGCGGACTGGGACGTCCCCCTCCAACGGCCTCTTGTCCGCAACGAGATCCCGCCCACGGGCCACCTTGCTTAAGGAAAAGCTGTGTACACCGACACCCGACAATGGACGCTGGTGATCAACTCAGGGCACGCCCCCCGCATACGCCTGATCTGCTTTCCCCAGGCCGGGGCGGCAGCGGAGCAACTGCGGGTGTGGTCCAACAGCCTGGCCGATCACATCGAGCTGGTGGTGATCAACCTTCCGGGGCACGGCCCACGCCGCGACGAAGCGCCCTGTGACAACTGGCCGAGCCTGCTGGAAAACACGTTCGCCGCCCTCAATCCCTGGCTCGACAAGCCCCATGCGCTGTTCGGCCACGGCCTGGGGGCACTGTTGGCGTACGAAACCTGCAAGTACGCCCAGGAGCGGTTTCCACAGCAGACCCGCCACCTGTTCGTCTCTGGCTGCCGCAGCCCTGACAGCCTGCCCCGTCGGCCTTTGCTGCACTCATTGCCCATCGAGGCATTCCGCGAAGCGATCCTGACTCTCGGCGCCAGCCCCCTGGAGATGCCCCGGGGGCAAAACGACCTGCAATCCTACGAATGTTTGCTGCGCAACGGCCTGAAACTCTTCGAAACCTGGTACGACACCTCCAGCGGCTGCCTCGACATACCGCTGACGGCTTTCTATGGCAGTGAGGACCCGCTGGCGACAGCCAACCATATGCTCAACTGGCGAGAGTTCACTGGGCGCGAATTCGAACTGATTGAAGTGGCCGGCAACCATTTCTTCATCAAGTCTCAGCGCCAGCGCCTGTTGCAGGTGATCAACACGCACCTGGGGCTGCTGGGGGAACACCTGGCCTGAACGCCGCCCATGAAAAAGCCCGCTCTGCTGTGATGCAGGAGCGGGCTTTAGGGGCGGTCCCTGATGGCCTCAGATCTTGAAGCTGTCCACCAGTTGCTTCAGGCGGCTGGCCTGCTGCGACAGTGCATCACAGTCCTTCAGGGTTTCATTGAGGTTGGCAACGCCCTGCTGGTTCAGCAGGTTGATCTGGTTGATGTCGACGTTGAGGGTCTCCACCACCGCGGTCTGTTCCTCGGTTGCCGCAGCCACCGACTGGTTCATGCCATCGATCTCGCCGATCCGCTGAGTCACGCTGATCAACCGTGCACCGGCTTGGTTGGCCACTTCGACGCTCTCTTCGCTGGACGCCTGGCTGGCATTCATGGTCGAGACCGCCTCGCGGGACCCGACCTGCAGGGAGGTGATCATCTTGTGGATCTCTTCCGCCGACTCCTGGGTACGGTGGGCCAGGTTACGCACCTCATCGGCTACCACGGCGAAACCACGGCCGGCTTCACCGGCACGGGCCGCTTCGATGGCGGCGTTGAGGGCCAACAGATTGGTCTGCTGGGAGATGCCCTTGATCACATCAAGAATGTGCCCGATGTTGTCGGTGCTGGCATTCAGAGTCTCGATCTGTGTGCAGGACAGGCTGATCTTCTGCGACAGCTCGGTCATCGCCTGGATGGTCTGCTCCACCACTTGGCGACCGTCGTCGGCCTGCTCGCTGGCGCCACTGGCGTGTTGCGAGGCATCGGCGGCGTTGCGGGCGATTTCCTGGGTGGCAGCACCCAGTTCGTTGATCGCTGCGGCCACGCTGTTGGTGCGGGCGCTCTGCTCGTCGGAACCGATGATCGACGCATTGGACGATGCCATCACCCGTTGCGACAAGTCATGCACCTGGCGAGTAGCCGAGGACACTTCGGAAATCGAGGCGTGAATCCGTTCCACGAACTGGTTGAACGAACTGCCCAACTCGCCGAACTCGTCCTTGCTTTCCACGACCAGACGCCGGGTCAGGTCGCCTTCGCCCTGAGCAATGTCCTGCATCGCCCGGCCCATGGTGATCAGCGGGCGCATCAGCACCTGGATCAGCAGAGTCAGCAATACCGCAATCACCGCCACAGCGATAAACATGGCGATCAAGGCAGAAGTACGGAACTGGCTCAGTGGTGCGTAGGCCTTTTCCTTGTCGATGGACAGGCCGATGTACCATTCGGCATTCGGCAGACCGGTCACCGGGGTGAAGGAAAGGATGCGTTCCTGTTTGTTCAGGACCACTTCCTGGTTGCCGCTGGCGATCCGTACGTTGGCGCTGGGATAGATGTCCTTGAGGTTCTTCATCACCTGGTCTTTGTCCGGGCTGACGATCACCTGACCGTCGGCGCTGACCAGGAAAGCATGGCCCAGGCCGCCGAAGTCCACCGAGTTGATGATCTTCACCAGGGTTTCCAGGCTCAGGTCGCCACCGACCACACCGAGTAATTCTCCCTGCTTCTTCACCGGCATGGCGATGGTGACCACCAGACCGCCGACAGCCGCCATGTAGGGCGGGGTCAGCATGGTTTTATCGGCGGTTACGGCCTGTTTGTACCAGGGCCGCTGACGCGGATCGTAGCCGTCGGGCATCTTCGCATCAGGACGCTGGGTGAAGGTGCCATTGGCCTGGCCGACATAGGTGAACTGGAAGTTCGAGGTGAAGGCTGGCTGATCCACCAGGCCTGGGAAGTCTGCGTTGTGACCTTGGTGGGCAACGTTCTGCGCCAGGTTCTCGAGCACCAGGATTCGCCCGCTCATCCAGTTCTGCACGCTGCTGGAGGTGAGCTCACCGGCCTGCTGGATGGAGGACTCGAGGTTCTGTCGGATAGTGTTTCGCTGCAAGTAGTCGTTGTACAAAGTGAACAACGCAAAAGCCAGAACCACTACGCCGGAGGCGGCCAAAAGGATTTTATGGCTGAACTTGAGATTCATTTCATGGGACTTCTTATGCCGAAAGTGGGGATGCGTCCGTAAAGCAACATTCCATGTAACAGTGCAGGCGACATTCTCCGGCCGCTCTACTTTGGTGCACACATGTCTTATCAGTCTTTCGGCAAGAATCCCCGAACCCTTAGAGATTTATCTGAATTACTTGTCTGAACTTGCCGATTCCCGCCGAACGGCATGCCAGAGCGTCCGCCGCGCATTTTCAGATGACCGACAGCTTCCTGCTCACAGCCAAATCGATAACCCCTGCACAACAGCCCGACTAATTGTCATTTGTGGCAATCAGGCCGGCAGGCCTCCATGTCATCAAGCAAGTTCGCCGTCCAGATCAGCAGGGCACTCAGCGCCCACTTCTGGTGGAGAGCCGGCATGCCTTCCTCAACTCTATGAAGCATACGGAGCAGCGCCACTACTGGCACCCGGAGCGCTGGTGGACCGAGTGCAGACCGAATATCCAAGGCTGCAGGAGTATCCACAAGAGGCCGGACACTGCGTTGCTGGTTTGTACCACGTACGGAACTACCACCCGCAGGCGTTATGCCAAAGCCATTAGGTGCTTTATCTAGATTCGGTCAGTGCTCAAGCGCTTTGGGGGGAACCTGCGGCTTACAGAGAGAACCTGGTGCCGTTTCTGCTTGAGTTCCACTAGAACCCTGGTCCTGCCCGGCAATTGTGGGCTGTGGCTGATGGCATTTATATCTGGTGGTGCAAGTTGATTGCCCGCAGGAGCGGCAAGCGGCATAGAGCCCGGCGTTAAGGATAGAGTCGAACGTTGGTAATAGCAGTCTGTTCGGCAGCTACAGGTACTCTGCAGGACCTTGTGACTTGATTACCCAGACTTTATCGAGCGCAAAAACAAAACCCCTGTCTGCGTCAGCAAACAGGGGTTTTGGAATTTAATCTTGACGATGACCTACTCTCACATGGGGAAACCCCACACTACCATCGGCGATGCATCGTTTCACTTCTGAGTTCGGGATGGGATCAGGTGGTTCCAACGCTCTATGGTCGTCAAGAAATTCTGTGGCCGATCCGTTGGACTCTAGAGTCGAACGTGTCAGCAAAATCAGTAACTTCTACATAAAGACAAAACCCCAACTGCTTTCGCAATTGGGGTTTCGGAATTTAATCTTGACGATGACCTACTCTCACATGGGGAAACCCCACACTACCATCGGCGATGCATCGTTTCACTTCTGAGTTCGGGATGGGATCAGGTGGTTCCAACGCTCTATGGTCGTCAAGAAATTCGGTAGCCAGTCCGTTGCTTGTGCAACGTGCCAGCGAATGGGTATGTAATAGATTTGTGTGTTGTGCAAACTTTCGGTTTGTTTCGTCTTCACACACCGCAACTCGCTTCTTAAGCAAATTGCTTGGGTGTTATATGGTCAAGCCTCACGGGCAATTAGTATTGGTTAGCTCAACGCCTCACAGCGCTTACACACCCAACCTATCAACGTCGTAGTCTTCGACGGCCCTTTAGGGGATTCAAGATCCCAGTGAGATCTCATCTTGAGGCAAGTTTCCCGCTTAGATGCTTTCAGCGGTTATCTTTTCCGAACATAGCTACCCGGCAATGCCACTGGCGTGACAACCGGAACACCAGAGGTTCGTCCACTCCGGTCCTCTCGTACTAGGAGCAGCCCCTCTCAAATCTCAAACGTCCACGGCAGATAGGGACCGAACTGTCTCACGACGTTCTAAACCCAGCTCGCGTACCACTTTAAATGGCGAACAGCCATACCCTTGGGACCGGCTTCAGCCCCAGGATGTGATGAGCCGACATCGAGGTGCCAAACACCGCCGTCGATATGAACTCTTGGGCGGTATCAGCCTGTTATCCCCGGAGTACCTTTTATCCGTTGAGCGATGGCCCTTCCATACAGAACCACCGGATCACTAAGACCTACTTTCGTACCTGCTCGACGTGTCTGTCTCGCAGTCAAGCGCGCTTTTGCCTTTATACTCTACGACCGATTTCCGACCGGTCTGAGCGCACCTTCGTACTCCTCCGTTACTCTTTAGGAGGAGACCGCCCCAGTCAAACTACCCACCATACACTGTCCTCGATCCGGATAACGGACCTGAGTTAGAACCTCAAAGTTGCCAGGGTGGTATTTCAAGGATGGCTCCACGCAAACTGGCGTTCACGCTTCAAAGCCTCCCACCTATCCTACACAAGCAAATTCAAAGTCCAGTGCAAAGCTATAGTAAAGGTTCACGGGGTCTTTCCGTCTAGCCGCGGATACACTGCATCTTCACAGCGATTTCAATTTCACTGAGTCTCGGGTGGAGACAGCGCCGCCATCGTTACGCCATTCGTGCAGGTCGGAACTTACCCGACAAGGAATTTCGCTACCTTAGGACCGTTATAGTTACGGCCGCCGTTTACCGGGGCTTCGATCAAGAGCTTCGCGTTAGCTAACCCCATCAATTAACCTTCCGGCACCGGGCAGGCGTCACACCCTATACGTCCACTTTCGTGTTTGCAGAGTGCTGTGTTTTTAATAAACAGTCGCAGCGGCCTGGTATCTTCGACCGGCATGAGCTTACGGAGCAAGTCCTTCACCCTCACCGGCGCACCTTCTCCCGAAGTTACGGTGCCATTTTGCCTAGTTCCTTCACCCGAGTTCTCTCAAGCGCCTTGGTATTCTCTACCCAACCACCTGTGTCGGTTTGGGGTACGGTTCCTAGTTATCTGAAGCTTAGAAGCTTTTCTTGGAAGCATGGCATCAACCACTTCGTCACCTAAAAGGTAACTCGTCATCAGCTCTCGGCCTTAGAACCCCGGATTTACCTAAGATTCCAGCCTACCACCTTAAACTTGGACAACCAACGCCAAGCTGGCCTAGCCTTCTCCGTCCCTCCATCGCAATAACTAGAAGTACAGGAATATTAACCTGTTTTCCATCGACTACGCTTTTCAGCCTCGCCTTAGGGACCGACTAACCCTGCGTCGATTAACGTTGCGCAGGAAACCTTGGTCTTTCGGCGTGGGTGTTTTTCACACCCATTGTCGTTACTCATGTCAGCATTCGCACTTCTGATACCTCCAGCAAGCTTCTCAACTCACCTTCACAGGCTTACAGAACGCTCCTCTACCGCATCACTTACGTGATACCCGTAGCTTCGGTGTATGGTTTGAGCCCCGTTACATCTTCCGCGCAGGCCGACTCGACTAGTGAGCTATTACGCTTTCTTTAAAGGGTGGCTGCTTCTAAGCCAACCTCCTAGCTGTCTAAGCCTTCCCACATCGTTTCCCACTTAACCATAACTTTGGGACCTTAGCTGACGGTCTGGGTTGTTTCCCTTTTCACGACGGACGTTAGCACCCGCCGTGTGTCTCCCATGCTCGGCACTTGTAGGTATTCGGAGTTTGCATCGGTTTGGTAAGTCGGGATGACCCCCTAGCCGAAACAGTGCTCTACCCCCTACAGTGATACATGAGGCGCTACCTAAATAGCTTTCGAGGAGAACCAGCTATCTCCGAGCTTGATTAGCCTTTCACTCCGATCCACAGGTCATCCGCTAACTTTTCAACGGTAGTCGGTTCGGTCCTCCAGTCAGTGTTACCTAACCTTCAACCTGCCCATGGATAGATCGCCCGGTTTCGGGTCTATTCCCAGCGACTAGACGCCCTATTAAGACTCGCTTTCGCTACGCCTCCCCTATTCGGTTAAG
>NZ_CP031396.1:2822500-3660000 GCF_003363755.1 Pseudomonas protegens | reverse complement strand
GTTCTCTTCCGGGACAAAAACGTTATCCATGACGATCTCGCCAGTGATCGACGCCCGCAGGCCCACCTTGCCATGAATGGCTGGAGCGCTCAGACCTTTCCATCCTTTCTCCAGAACGAAGCCACGGATATCACCAGCGTCATCCTTGGCCCAGACCACAAACACATCCGCGATCGGACTGTTGGTGATCCACATCTTGCTACCGGTCAGGCTGTAGCCACCTTCGACCTTGCGCGCACGAGTAATCATCGCGCCCGGGTCAGAGCCATGGTTCGGCTCGGTCAGACCAAAGCAGCCAATCCACTCGCCAGAGGCCAATTTCGGCAGGTACTTCTGCTTTTGCGCTTCGGTGCCGAACTCGTTGATCGGCACCATCACCAGGGACGACTGCACACTCATCATGGAGCGGTAACCCGAGTCCACGCGCTCCACTTCACGAGCGATCAGGCCATAGCACACATAGTTCAGGCCACTGCCGCCGTACTGCTCGGGAATGGTCGCGCCCAGGAGGCCGACTTCACCCATTTCACGGAAGATGGCCGGGTCGGTCTTTTCATGGCGGAAAGCTTCCAGAACCCGTGGTGCCAGCTTGTCCTGAGCGAACTGCTCGGCACTGTCGCGGACCATGCGCTCTTCTTCAGTCAGTTGCTGGTCCAGCAGAAGGGGATCGATCCAGTTGAAGCTTGCTTTGCCGCCCATGAGTGAATCCTCGTGAAGTAGGTCAACTATCGTGGGCTGATCCTAGGCCCAGCAGGAGCCTCCCGGCAAACGAGGATTTTGCATACTGTTGTGCTAATTTCTCACTTCGTGACGGCAAAAAGTGCCATCTACAGCCACCATTAGTGAGATAGCCGTACATGCGCAGAAAGATCCCCAGTACCGCCGCCCTGATCAGCTTCGAGGCCGCCGCCCGTCACGAGAGCTTTACCAAGGCGGCGCAGGAGCTTTCCCTGACCCAGGGCGCCGTCTGCCGACAGATCGCCAGCCTGGAGGAGTTCCTCAGCGTAGAACTCTTCCGACGCTCGCGGCGGGGGGTCAAACTGACTGAAGCCGGCCTTTCCTACAGTCGACGGATCGCAACTCAACTGGATGCCGTAGAGCGCGACACCCTTTCCGTGATGGGTCAGCAAGGCGCCAATGTCATCGAACTGGCAGTGGTACCGACCTTCGGCACTCAATGGCTGCTACCACGCCTCAAGGACTTCCAGAAACAACACCCCGAAGTCACCGTCAACCTGACCAACCGCACACGCCCCTTCCTCTTCGCCGACACCTCCTTCGACGCGGCCATCTACTTCGGTGACGCCGACTGGTCCGGTACTCAGTCCCATCGCCTGATGGGCGAGCATCCAGTGCCGGTGTGCAGCCCGGCCATACTGGGCAACCACCAGCAACTGAATGCCGAAACCATTGCCGAGCTGCCCCTGTTGCAGCAGACCACACGTCCCTACGCCTGGCGACAGTGGTTCAACTCACAACAAATGAGCATCCCCCGCGACATGACAGGGCCACGCTACGAGCTATTCTCCATGCTCGCCCAGGCAGCCATGCACGACATGGGCATCGCCCTGATTCCAGCCTTTCTCATTCAGCGCGAACTGGCGGAAAAACGCCTGGTGATTGCCAACCCTCAAGCACTCACGAGCATCAAGGCGTACTACCTGATGATTCCTGAGCGCAAGGTTGAATCAGCCTCTTTACGGGCATTTCGCGACTGGCTAGTAAACCAGGCGAACAGCTACAACCTTGGAAAATAAAGGCTACACGCCAATAACTGACCCCGTAGTCAACTAATTAAAAGCCCTACAGATATAACTATTTGTCGCATTTAGACAGACTGTACCGACACCTTGAACAATCGTTCTACAAGCGCCTAACCACGCGGCTTGTAGGGTTTATTTAGAGGCGATGTAAGACTATTCACACCACCGATGAGAAAAATCTTAATTTCATGTCTAAAGCCTTGAAAGGCGCGGCTTACAAGGGTTTAAGTCTGTACGTTGCGACATTCGGTCACGGGGTGACTTGTAGTTAATTTTCCGTCACTAGTCAGAATCCCTTGAAGGCCTCAAAGTTCGCCTGCAAAATGCCGCGCCCCGCTGTGATTTCAGCGGGATCGTGCTGATCGGCCGCCCCAGCCGCACCCTCCTCAGTGCGCTGGCCTTCTAAGAAAGATCGAAAGCAATAAGATCAAGCAGGAGATTTGACGTGCACATTGGTGTTCCTCTCGAAACCCAGACGGGTGAAACACGGGTTGCTGCAACCCCGGAAACCATCAAGAAGCTGATCGGCCAGGGTCATAAAGTCACTGTGCAAAGCGGCGCCGGCATTAACGCCAGCGTGGTCGACAGTGCCTATGAAGCGGCAGGGGCAACCATTGGCAACGCCAACGATGCCTTTGGCGCCGAACTGATCCTCAAGGTAGCGGCCCCCAGTGACAGCGAGCTGGCTCTGATCAAGAGCGGCACCGTGTTGGTGGGCATGCTCAATCCGTTCAGCAATGAAACCATCGCCAAGCTGGCCGAACGTGGCATTACTGCCTTCGCCCTCGAGGCGGCACCACGCACTTCCCGGGCCCAGAGCCTGGACGTGTTGTCGTCCCAGGCCAACATTGCCGGCTACAAGGCTGTGCTGCTGGCCGCCCACTACTATCCGCGCTTCATGCCAATGCTGATGACCGCCGCTGGCACCGTCAAAGCAGCCCGCGTACTGATCCTCGGCGCCGGTGTAGCAGGGCTGCAGGCCATCGCCACGGCCAAGCGCCTGGGCGCTGTGATCGAGGCATCGGACGTGCGCCCAGCGGTGAAGGAGCAGATCGAGTCCCTGGGGGCCAAGTTCGTCGACGTGCCTTACGAGACCGACGAAGAGCGCGAGTGCGCTGTAGGTGTCGGTGGCTACGCCCGTCCCATGCCGGCCAGCTGGATGCAGCGCCAGGCCCAGGCGGTCCACGAGCGTGCAAAGCAGTCCGATATCGTCATCACCACCGCGCTGATCCCAGGCCGCAAGGCACCGACGCTGCTGAGCGCCGAGACTGTCGCCCAGATGAAACCCGGCTCGGTGGTCATCGACCTGGCAGCAGCACAGGGCGGCAACTGCCCGCTGACCGTAGCGGATCAGGTCGTGGTCGAAAACGGTGTAACCATCGTCGGCCCGACCAACCTGGCCGGCGCGGTAGCTGCAGATGCCTCGGCGCTGTACGCCCGCAACCTGCTGGACTTCCTGAAGCTTGTCTTCACTAAAGAAGGGCAGTTCGAAGTCAACCTCGAAGACGACATCGTCGCCGCGTGCCTGATGTGCCGCGACGGCCAAGTCATCCGCAAAAACGCCTAAGCAGGGATTCAGACGATGGAAGAGCTTATCTCCCCCGGTATCTACAACCTGATCATCTTCGTGCTGGCGATCTATGTCGGTTACCACGTGGTCTGGAACGTCACACCCGCACTGCATACGCCGCTGATGGCGGTGACCAACGCCATTTCCGCCATCGTCATCGTCGGCGCCATGCTGGCTGCCGCCCTGACCGTGACCCCGCTGGGCAAGACCATGGGCACCCTGGCCGTTGCCCTGGCCGCGGTCAACGTGTTCGGTGGCTTCCTGGTGACCCGCCGCATGTTGGAAATGTTCAAGAAGAAAGCGCCCAAAGCCGTGAAAGAAGAGGTGCAGAAGTAATGAGTATGAACCTGGTAACAACCCTCTATCTGATTGCCTCGGTGTGCTTTATCCAGGCGCTCAAGGGGCTTTCGCACCCGACCACATCCCGACGCGGCAACCTGTTCGGCATGCTGGGCATGGCCCTGGCGGTACTGACCACCATTGGCCTCATCTATAAGCTCGGCGCAGAACTGGCCACCGCCGGCATCGGCTACGTCATCGTGGGCCTGCTGATCGGCGGCACCGCCGGTTCGATCATGGCCAAGCGCGTCGAGATGACCAAGATGCCGGAGCTGGTGGCCTTCATGCACAGCATGATCGGTCTGGCCGCAGTGTTCATCGCCATTGCCGCCGTGGTCGAACCGCAGTCTCTGGGCATCGTCAAACACCTGGGCGATGCGATCCCCGCTGGTAACCGCCTGGAACTGTTCCTCGGCGCGGCCATCGGCGCCATCACCTTCTCCGGCTCGGTGATCGCCTTCGGCAAGCTGTCAGGCAAGTACAAGTTCCGCCTGTTCCAGGGCGCACCGGTACAGTTCGCCGGCCAGCACAAACTCAACCTGGTGCTGGGCCTGGCCACCCTCGGCCTGGGCGTGACCTTCATGGCCACCGGCAACCTGGGCGCCTTTGCCCTCATGCTGGCCCTGGCCTTCGTCATGGGTGTGCTGATCATCATCCCGATCGGCGGCGCCGACATGCCAGTGGTGGTATCGATGCTCAACAGCTATTCGGGCTGGGCAGCGGCAGGGATCGGTTTCTCCCTGAACAACTCGATGCTGATCATCGCCGGTTCCCTGGTGGGCTCCAGCGGCGCGATCCTTTCGTACATCATGTGCAAGGCGATGAACCGTTCGTTCTTCAACGTGCTGCTGGGCGGTTTCGGCAACAGCGCCGATGCGGGCGGCCCGGCCGGTGCACAGGAAGCCCGTCCGGTGAAATCCGGCTCGGCTGACGATGCGACCTTCCTGCTGACCAACGCGGACACCGTGATCATCGTTCCCGGCTACGGCCTGGCGGTAGCGCGGGCCCAGCACGCGCTGAAAGAGCTGACCGAGAAGCTGACCCACCGCGGCGTGACCGTGAAGTACGCGATCCACCCGGTAGCAGGGCGCATGCCCGGCCACATGAACGTATTGCTGGCCGAAGCCGAAGTGCCTTACGACCAGGTGTTCGAGATGGAAGACATCAACTCCGAGTTCGGCCAGGCCGACGTGGTGCTGGTCCTGGGTGCCAACGACGTGGTCAACCCGGCGGCGAAGAACGATCCGAAATCGCCGATCGCCGGCATGCCGATCCTCGAGGCTTTCAAGGCCAAGACCATCATCGTCAACAAGCGCTCCATGGCCAGTGGTTATGCCGGCCTGGACAACGAACTGTTTTACCTGGACAAGACCATGATGGTCTTCGGCGACGCCAAGAAAGTCATCGAAGACATGGTCAAAGCCGTCGAATAAAGCTGCTGTAGCGCAATAACCCAAACCTCAGCCTTTAGTAGGCTGGGGTTTTTTATTTACACCATAAAGCCGACAGAAGGCTCTAGATCAGGGCCTTTCATTCGACCTTTGTCGCGGGGCGTTTTTTTTTGAAATCACTAGACTGCGCTTCTTGCTTCCGTTGCCCGAGATAACAATCCATGTACCGTGATCGTATCCGCTTGCCTTCGTTGTTGGATAAGGTGATGAGCGCC
The DNA here is from genome assembly GCF_003363755.1 of Pseudomonas protegens. Taxonomy (GTDB): domain Bacteria; phylum Pseudomonadota; class Gammaproteobacteria; order Pseudomonadales; family Pseudomonadaceae; genus Aquipseudomonas; species Aquipseudomonas danubii. Next base: position 3,654,662 of record NZ_CP031396.1, on the reverse strand, counting down.
GCCGACGCTGCCGCCCTGATTGAGGACGGCATGACCGTCGGCATGAGCGGCTTCACCCGCGCCGGTGAAGCCAAGGCCGTGCCCCATGCCCTGGCCGAACGGGCCAAGGTGACCCCGCTGAAAATCAGCCTGATGACCGGTGCCAGCCTGGGCAACGACCTGGACAAGCAACTCACCGAAGCCGGCGTCCTGGCCCGGCGCATGCCGTTCCAGGTGGACAGCACCCTGCGCAAGGCGATCAACGCCGGCGAAGTGATGTTCATCGACCAGCACTTGTCGGAAACCGTCGAGCAACTGCGCAACCAGCAGCTCAAGCTGCCAGACATTGCAGTGATCGAGGCTGTCGCCATCACTGAGCAGGGCCATATCGTGCCGACCACTTCGGTGGGCAACTCCGCCAGCTTTGCGATCTTCGCCAAGCAGGTGATCGTCGAGATCAACCTGGCGCACAACCCAAACCTGGAAGGCCTGCACGACATCTACATCCCGACTTATCGCCCGACCCGCACGCCTATTCCCCTGGTCAAAGTCGATGATCGCATCGGCAGCACGGCCATTCCGATTCCTGCGGAAAAGATCGTCGCCATTGTCATCACCAATCAGGCCGATTCGCCATCCACCGTCTCCACCCCGGACAGCGAAACACAAGGCATCGCCAATCACCTGATCGACTTCCTCAAGCAGGAAGTGGATGCCGGACGCATGAGCAACAAGCTCGGCCCGCTGCAGGCGGGCATCGGCAACATCGCCAACGCGGTGATGTGCGGCCTGATCGAGTCGCCGTTCGAGAACCTGACCATGTACTCCGAGGTGCTGCAGGACTCGACCTTCGACCTGATCGACGCCGGCAAGCTCAGCTTCGCCTCGGGCAGCTCCATCACCCTGTCGAGCCGGCGCAACGCCGACGTGTTCGGCAATCTGGAACGCTACAAGGACAAGCTGGTGCTGCGCCCCCAGGAGATCTCCAACCACCCGGAAGTGGTGCGCCGCCTGGGCATCATCGGCATCAACACCGCTCTGGAGTTCGACATCTACGGCAACGTCAACTCCACCCACGTCTGCGGCACGCGGATGATGAACGGCATCGGCGGCTCCGGCGACTTCGCTCGCAACGCGCACCTGGCGATCTTCGTCACCAAGTCGATTGCCAAGGGCGGGGCGATTTCCAGCGTGGTGCCCATGGTCAGCCACGTGGACCACACCGAGCATGACGTCGACATCCTGGTGACCGAGATCGGCCTGGCAGACTTGCGTGGCCTGGCGCCACGTGAGCGGGCCCGGGTGATCATCGACAACTGTGTGCATCCGTCCTACCGCGACGCGCTGAATGACTACTTCACCAAGGCCTGCGCCCTGGGTGGTCACACACCACACATACTGCGTGATGCCCTGAGCTGGCACATCAATCTGGAAGAAACCGGGAAAATGCTCGCCGAGTGATTGATACAGTTGGCAGCTGACGCAAACACAGTTTCGTCAGCTCGCCAGCTCCCCACCAAAGCTCGACAAAAACTGTACTGCTGTACCGGTCTTTTCCTCGCCTAAAACCGTTAACTTCCAATCAAAAACCGCCTAAACGCACCAAAAAGGTGCTGACAGGTACAGTTGCGCCATTTACGAACAGTACAGCCTCTATAAACAGTTAACTGGTCCTTCACAATACAGGTGAACTGTATCTACAGAGTCTTGCGCGGGAAGAGGATCATGGGCACCAGTTAAACCACTACCTGATCCCGCCACAAGCGGAAGGATGTCAACCATGGAACGTACACTCAGTTCCGAACTGTTCTTCGAAGACAAAGCTGAAAAAACCCAGGCTTCCCTGCCTCTGCGCGTTATTGCCAACCTGATGCTGTGGCAGCGCCGCATCTCCAGCCGCCATCAACTGGCTCGTCTGGATTCGCGTCTGCTGGCCGATGCCGGGATCAGCGAAGCACAACGCTACGAAGAGCTGAGCAAGCCGTTCTGGCGCTAACTCAGCGTCGCTGGCCCTGACCCTCCGGGTCCACCGCCAGCACCCCGAATTGCACACACAAAACCCGTCGCAGGAAACTGCGACGGGTTTTGTCGTTCTGGGCCGATGGCAAACGTTCTGAGGTGAAGGATCGTCTGCATCAGACAACGATAGGTACAGTTATACCAAAACAAAAAACAATAGGTACAGTTAAAGTCCTAGCCTATCTGTCTCTTCGCCGATAAACCCAATAGCTTGATGCTGCAAGCCAATCGTTCGACGTCTCGACGAGGACGGCGTCATGAATTCATGGGCGGCAGCCTCCACCCCTGACACAGATCTGTGCGAATAGAACAGCTCAGCCTAATATCTGAAGTGACGTAACGACTTTCTTCCGAGTTGCGTCAGATCCATCAGACACAGCACCTCGCAGTGGCTGCCCGGCGTCTCACTCAGCGCCCTTAAATTGTCTGTTCATTCACAGGAGCTACCCATGTCCCGTCTTCGCCTGCTCAGCACTGCCGCACTGCTGGCCCTGGCTACCAATGCCCACGCCACCAGCCTGATCGTGACCACTGATGCCATTGTCGGTGCCCTCAAGGCCACGACCGATGCAACTTCCGACGTCACCTCCTCCCTGCGCGACAACAAGATTGTCCGCGCTGCCCGGGATGACGCCGCCAGCTTCGTCGCCACCGACGGCGCAATTCGCGGGGTAAAACTGGAAAGTGCCTTCGCCCACATCCGCCAACAAGCCCCTCAACTGCAGGCCACTGATACACAACTGGCTCAGGCAATCCTGGCGATCTGACCTGCCGCTACAGGTGCGTGTACGCACCTGAAACCCTCTGCACTGGCCCTGCCCGGGCCATTGCGCTAGCCTTGGCGCTGGTTTTCAGCTGTCGAGACTATTGGGTTTGTTCCGAATTTCGCTTTTCGCTCCACTATTGATCGCTGTCTGTTGGGCCTCCTCGGTGCAGGCATTTGACCTGACGACCCAGAGCTCGGTCATCACGGCATACGCTACAAGCCAGGTGACCTCGGCGCCCTTCGACCATAAACTGCTGCTCAACGCCCAGGATGACGCCGCCGCCTTCATTGCGACCGACGGCCAACTGCGTGGGGCACGCCTGGAGTCCGCACTGAAGTATCTGCGGCAACACCAGGCAAAACTTCATGCCAGCGACCTTGAACTGGCGCAGGCAATTCTCGTCCAATAGCCATCCCTGTTATTCCGGAGTCGTTCCATGCGTAGCCCGCTGATTGCCGCCACCCTTGGCCTGCTGTTGTTGGCCGACGTGGCCCAGGCACAAACCCTGGTGGCCACCAGTAATATCATCGTCCGCGCCTCTGGCCGCACGATCGATTTCACCTCGGACACCACCACCTCGATCCGTGATTCCAAAGTCGTGCGCGAAGCCCATGACGATGCCGCCAGCTTTGTCGCCAGCAATGGCGATATCCGTGGCGCACAACTGGAAGCCGCCTTCACGGCACTGCGCACCCAATTGCCGGAAGCCCGTGACGCCAGCGATCAGGTCCTCGCCGAAGCTATCCTCGCTCTGTGAAGCCAGTTTTCGCCTGGCTGCTGGCCGGGACCCTGGGGCTGCTCTGTGGCACCGCCCAAGCCGACTTGCAATTGCGCCTCAAGACCGATGGTTTGAGCCCGGCGCAACAACGCGCCAGCCAGGCGCTGCTGGATGAAGCGATGCAGGCACTGCCGCCGCGCTTCATCCAGCAACTGGATCGCACCATTGATGTCGGCTGGACCGACCAGATGCCCGACAATGCCTATGGCGCGGCATCCCTGGTTGCGGAACTGGACCTCAATCGTGCCCTGTTGCCCAGCCTGGCCGATGGCTCGGCTGCGACGCAGAAGACCAGTCGCCCCCATGGCACCGTGCGCCGGGAACTGCTCGCTACCGTACTTCATGAACTGACCCACATTTATGATCGTGCGCGTTTATGGCCCAGCGCCGAACGCAGCCTGATCCAGCGCTGCACCCGCAAGACCGGTACTTCCGGCCTGATCGGCCTGCCGGATGAGTGCCGGGGCCAGAACGATCGCCGCTTTACCCTCAGCGACGACCCGCGGCTGCTGGACCTGGCCGGCTGGCCGCAATATGTCGGTCGCCGCGGAGAGCGGGAACAGCACAACCGGCAGGTTGCCCGCAGTCCGGACCTCTACGAGATCACCAACCCGAAAGAGTTCGTAGCGGTGAACATGGAGTATTTCCTCCTCGATCCGAGCTACGCCTGCCGCCGCCCGGCGCTGTATCGCTACTACCAGGAACATTTCGCCTGGGCCCCTGCCGCCAAGGACAATTGTGCCCAGTCCTTTGCCTTCCTCAACGCCGGCAACGACTTCGCCAAGACGCCCCTGGGCAAGGTCGACCCGGAACGGGTCTACGCGGTGGACTACCTGCTGGCCGAGGCCAACCAGAACTGGGTCAGCCGCTGGGGCCACAGCATGCTGCGCCTGGTGATCTGTGCTCCGGGCCGCACCCGAGGCCCGGATTGCCGCCTGGACCTGGACCAACACCTGGTGCTGTCCTACCGCGCCTTTGTCGGCGACGTACAGCTGTCCAGTTGGGATGGCCTGGTGGGCAAGTACCCTTCGCGGTTGTTCGTCCTGCCGCTGTCGCAAGTCATCGATGAATACACCAAGACCGAACTGCGCAGCCTGGCATCCGTGCCCTTGAAGCTGTCACGCAGCGAGATCGAGGAAGTGGTGGAGCACGCCGCCGAGATGCACTGGAGCTACGACGGCAACTATTACTTCCTGTCCAACAACTGCGCAGTGGAGAGCCTCAAGCTGCTGCGCAGCGGCAGCAACAACAAACAACTGATCGGCCTCGACAGCATCATGCCCAACGGTTTGCTGGAAGTGCTCAAGGGCAGGGGACTGGCGGACACCAGCGTGCTCGACGATCCCCGGGAAGCGCTGCGCCTGGGCTATCGCTTCGACTCCTTCCGCGACCGCTACCAGGCGATGTTCGAAGTGATCAAAAAGCACCTGCCAATCAAGCAGGCCAGCGTCGAAGACTGGCTGTCATTGAGCGCTGCGCAACGCCGCCAGTGGTTCGACCGGGCCGACCTGCGAACCAGCGCGGCCTTGCTGCTCCTGGAGCAGGCCAGCTATCGCCGGCAACTGTTGCTGGCTCAGGACGAGGTCAAGCAGCGCTACCTGGGCGCCCGGGAACTGAAGAATGGCGGCATGGAAAAAGCCAACAAGACCCTGCAGGAAATTCTCGCCAACAGCGGCTTCCTCAGCCGACCGGCGGAACTGCTGGGCAGCAGCGGCTATGGCTTGCCCCAGCCCGGCGAATGGCAGCGCCTGGAGTCCGAAAGCAGCGAGCGGCAGAAACAGCTGCAATCGCTGACCGGCGAACTGGACAAGGAAGTACGGGCGTTGCTCGAACCAGCCCGGGCCGCCGAGATCGCCGCCAACGAGGCCAACCTGAAACAGGTGGGCGAGCATCTGCGGGCTCTGCACAAGGCCGCGGGTGGGTTGGAGCTACCTTGAAAGCTTCGCCGGCAAGCCGGTTCCTACAGAGTTTCCTCGGGTTCTTCCGGCAGTTGCTCGTCCAGGTGCAGCCAGGGTAGCCGGCTGTCGGTCCAGATATGCCGGTCCGCAGGCGCCCGTTCCGGGTGATCCAGAGTGGCAATGGTGACATCGATGCTGTCCGGGCTCAGGTGGGTAACCAGTGCCAAGTGAGCACCACAGTCAGCGCAGAAATAGCGCGCACAACTTGCAGATGAGTCGTAGCGCGCGGGAACGCCTTCCAGCCACTTGAAAGCGCGGGCGGGCAAAGTGATCCAGGTGGTCACCAGACCGCCGCTGACCCGGCGGCAGATAGAGCAATGACAGTGGGCGATATCCCGCAGTGGCCCGCTGAACTGGTAGCGCAGCCGCCCGCAGTGGCAGCCGCCGGTGTGCAACTCACTCATGTGCATTCCTCTTTTGGGCCCATGCCCGTCACTTTATGCCGCTGGTCGCCTGCCGCAACATCCACCGTTTCCTTTCAATGCCGAAAGCTGGCTGAAAGCTTCCCCGATTAGGATCGCCTCCACTACCGGCAAAAGACCGGTTGGCCACAGCGGGCGTTTCTGGCGCTCCCGGCCCTATTAACAACAACAATGGTGATTCTGATGTCCGCTCGTACCCGCCTGTTCGCTTCGACTCCTCCCGTACGCCTCGTGCTTGCCGTTCTGCGCTGATCCCACCCGGTTCGCCATTCCCTAGCCGCGCTACGCCTGGAGTATTCCCATGCTGACTTTCCTTGGCTTTGCCATGGTCATCACGTTCATGTTCCTGATCATGACCAAGCGCCTGTCCGCGCTGATCGCCCTGATCATCGTGCCGATCCTGTTCGCCCTGTTCGGCGGTTTCGCACCGGAGATCGGTCCCATGATGCTTGAAGGCATCACCAAGCTGGCGCCCACCGGCGTGATGCTGATGTTCGCCATTCTGTATTTCGCCCTGATGATCGACTCCGGCCTGTTCGACCCGGCGGTGCGCAAGATCCTCAAGCTGGTCAAGGGCGACCCGCTGAAGGTCTCGGTCGGCACCGCCGTGCTGGCCCTGGTGGTGTCCCTGGACGGTGACGGCGCCACCACCTACATGATCTGCGTGGCCGCCATGCTGCCGTTGTACAGCCGCATTGGCATGAGCCCGCGGATCATGGCGGGCCTGATCATCCTCGCCGGCGGGGTGATGAACATGACCCCCTGGGGCGGCCCGACCGCCCGCGCCGCCAGCGCTTTGCACGTGGACCCGTCGGACATTTTCGTGCCGATGATCCCAGCCATGCTGGCCGGCGTGGTGGCGATCCTGGCGATCGCCTATCTGTACGGCAAACGTGAGCGTGCACGCCTGGGCGAACTGCACCTGGCGGGCGATGAGATGGATCACAGTGAAATCAGCGTCTCGCAGTACCCCGACGCCCGTCGCCCGAAGCTGATCTGGTTCAACGGTGCCCTGACCTTCGCCCTGATGTGCGCGCTGATCGCCGGGCTGCTGCCGTTGCCCGTGCTGTTCATGGTGGCCTTCAGTATTGCCATGATCGTCAACTACCCCTGCCTGCAGCAGCAGAAGGACCGGGTCGCGGCCCACGCCGGCAGCGTGCTGGCAGTGGTCGGGCTGATCTTTGCTGCCGGTATCTTCACCGGCATCCTGTCCGGTACCGGCATGGTCGACGCCATGTCCAAGAGCCTGCTGGCAGTGATCCCTGAAGCCCTGGGGCCCTATCTCGCAGTGATCACCGCGCTGGTGAGCATGCCGTTCACCTTCTTCATGTCCAACGACGCCTTCTACTACGGCGTATTGCCAGTGCTGGCAGAAGCCGCCAGTCATTACGGCATCACGGCGGTGGAAATGGCCCGGGCGTCGATCGTCGGCCAACCGGTGCACTTGCTCAGCCCGCTGGTACCCTCGACCTATCTGTTGGTGGCCCTGGCTGGCATCGAGTTCGGCGATCACCAGCGCTTCACCCTCAAGTGGGCAGTGCTGGTCTGTCTGTGCATAATGTTCGCCGCTCTGCTGATGGGGATTTTTCCGCTGTTCAGCACGCTATAAAAGCAATGATTCTTCGCTCGGGCCGGCTTCCCGGCCCGGGCCATAACAACCGCTCAAAGGAATACACATGGAATGGCTGACCAACCCGGAAATCTGGGTTGCCTTCTTTACCTTGACCGCCCTGGAAATCGTCCTGGGCATCGACAACATCATCATGATTTCGATCCTGGTCAGCCGCATGCCCAAGCACATGCAGGCGCGCACCCGGATCTTCGGCCTGGCCCTGGCCATGGTCACGCGGATTCTGTTGCTGCTGTCGATCACCTGGGTCATGCGCCTTACGGCCGATCTGTTCGTGGTCTTCGGCCAAGGCATTTCCGGGCGGGACCTGATCCTGTTCTTCGGCGGCCTGTTCCTGCTGTGGAAAAGCTCCCAGGAGATGTACCACGCACTGGAAGGTGAAGACGAAACCCTGGATGAACCCAAAGGCAAGGGCGGCAACTTCATCTACACCATCATCCAGATCGCCATCATCGACATCGTCTTCTCCCTGGACTCGGTCATCACCGCAGTGGGCATGGTGTCCCATGTGCCGGTCATGGTGGCGGCGATCATTGTCGCGGTCCTGGTGATGATGCTGGCGGCCGGCGCCATCAGTGAATTCATCGACAAGCACCCGTCGCTGAAGATGCTCGCGCTGTCGTTCCTGCTGGTGGTCGGTACCGTACTGATCGCCGAGGCCTTCGAAGTGCACGTACCAAAAGGCTACGTCTACTTCGCCATGGCCTTCTCCCTGGCGGTGGAAGCCATCAACATCAAGATGCGTACCGCCATCGCGAAGAAGAAAAAACAGCAGGACCCGGTGAAACTGCGCAAGGACATTCCTGGTCAGTAAACCGCCAACGCGCTACAGAAAAAGGGGCTTACGAGCCCCTTTTTCACGGCTGCAGGCAGCTGTTTTCATGACAGTTTTGTTTCAATCACCGGTTTAGCTATGCGATGCTGGCGTCCTGTGCGTTAGCCAACTACAGCTTAAATACATAACGTAGAACCTCGCGCAACAACGTCCACTGGCCCCGCTTGGGGCTCTTCACCCCAGGGGGGCCCTCTCATGCTGACCCTGCTCAATCTGCTTTCCGCCGTGGCCCTGCTGATCTGGGGCACGCACATCGTCCGTACCGGCATCCTGCGGGTCTATGGCTCCAACCTGCGACACGTAATCGGGCAGAACATGGCCAGGCGACCGCTGGCCTTCGTCGCCGGCATCCTGGTAACCGCCATGGTCCAGAGCAGCAACGCCACGGCGATGCTGGTGACCTCCTTTGTCGGCCAGGGCCTGATGACCCTGACCCCGGCGCTGGCCACCATGCTGGGGGCCGATGTCGGTACCGCATTGATGGCTCGGGTGCTGACTTTCGACCTGTCCTGGCTGTCACCGTTGCTGATCTTCCTCGGGGTGATTTTCTTTCTGTCGCGCAAACAGACTCGCGCCGGCCAACTGGGCCGGGTCGGCATCGGCCTGGGCCTGATCATCCTGGCCTTGCAACTGATCGTCGAAGCCGCAGCGCCGATTACCCACGCCCAAGGGGTGAAGGTGCTGTTCGCCTCACTCACCGGCGACATCCTCCTGGATGCGCTGATGGGCGCGGTGTTCGCCATGGTGTCCTACTCCAGCCTGGCGGCGGTGCTGCTGACCGCCACCCTGGCCGGGGCCGGGGTGATCGGCCTGCCGGTGGCCATCGGCCTGGTGATCGGCGCCAACATCGGCAGCGGGGTGCTGGCCTTCCTCAGCACCAGCATGCAGAACACCGCCGGACGCCAGGTGGCGCTGGGCAGCCTGCTGTACAAGCTGATCGGCCTGCTGCTGATCATTCCGGTGCTCGACCCGCTGGCCCACTGGATGGACAGCCTGGACTTCAGCCCGCAGGAAGTGGTGATCGGCTTCCACCTGTTGTACAACACCGTCCGCTGCCTGTTGCTGCTGCCCACTGTCGGCCCCATGGCCCGATTCTGTGCCTGGCTGATGCCCGAGCGCCCCCAGGACAACGGCCGTGCACGACCACGGCACCTCGATCCCACTGCCCTGGCCACCCCGAGCCTGGCCCTGGCCAACGCCGCCCGGGAAACCCTGCGCATCGGCGACCTGATCGACAATATGCTGGAAGCCATGCGCGATGTGCTGCGTGGCAAGCAGACCGCCATTACCCAGGAAATGCGCGCCCTGAGCGAGGATGTAGAAGCGCTGTACAGCGCCATCAAGCTGTACCTGGCGCAAATGCCCCGGGAAGACCTCAGCGAGCAGGACAGCCGGCGCTGGGCGGAGATCATCGAACTGGCGATCAACCTCAAGCTGGCCAGCGACCTGATTGAACGCATGCTGCGCAAGGTCCAGCAGCAGAAGACGTCGCAACGCCGCTCCTTCTCCGAAGTGGGTCTGGAAGAGCTGACCGGACTGCACGCGCAACTGATCGCCAACCTGCGCCTGGGACTCTCGGTATTTCTCAGCGCCGACCCGGAAAGCGCCCGTCAATTGCTGCGGGAGAAACGCCGCTTCCGCGCCCAGGAACGGCGCCTGGCCCACGCCCACGTCAGCCGGCTGCAGCGCAAGATTGTCCAGAGCATCGAGACCAGCTCCCTGCACCTGGAACTGATCGCCGACATGAAGCGTCTCAACTCGCTGTTCTGCAGCAGCGCCTACGTGGTCCTGGAAACCTCGGACACCGGGGCGCTGGAAATCGAGAACATGGCTGACATCACCCATTCACCCTGAACGTCCAGAGTGATCTGAAGTCTCTAAAACTTACGCACGCCGTAAGGAAGCTTGTTATGCGTTGTCTGTTATTCGCCTGCCTGTTGCTGGGCAGTGCACAAGGATGGGCCCTGGATCGTTTCCAGGTCGAAGGCTACACCCTGCCCAACGGCCTGCAACTACTGCTCAAGCCCGGCAGCGAACGCGGCCATGTGGCGATCCGCCTGGTGGTGGGCGTCGGCCTGGACGATTTCGCCTGTGCCGACAAGGAACTGCCGCACCTGCTTGAACACTTGCTGTTCAGCGGCATCGACGCCAGCGGCGAAGGCGGCCTGGAAGAACGCATGCAAGCCCTGGGTGGCGAATGGAATGCCTACACCAGCAATGCCGATACCACTTTCGTCATCGAGGCCCCGGCGAGAAACCAGCGCAAGGTCCTCGACCTGCTGCTGTCGCTGCTGACCCGGACCCGCCTTGACGACCAAGCCGTGGCAGCCGCCAAACAGGTGGTGGAGCGCGAAGACGGCGGCCATTACTCGCACCTGCAACGCTGGCTCGACCGCCAGGACCTGGGCCACAAGGCCGGCAACCAGCTGGCGGTGGAACTGGGGCTCAAATGCGCCGAGCGCGCCGAAGTCGGGCACTTGACCCTGGCCCAGCTGGAGCAAGTGCGCAAAGACTGGTACGCCCCGAACAACATGACCCTGATCGTCGTCGGCGAACTGGATCGCCTGCTGCCGGCTTATCTGGAGCGCACCTACGGCGCACTCGAGCCGATAGAGCCCAGCGAGCACCGCGAGCTGCCACAGATCCAGGGCACGGCCGCCACCGAGCGCAATTTGATCCATGGCTGGGTAGGGCAGAGCGCACAATTGCACTGGCTGTTTCCCGAACCCCTGCTGGAGCAGCAGCACGACGAGACCTTCGACCTGCTCAAGGACTATCTGGACTGGGCGTTATACCGTCAGTTGCGCCTGGAGCATGAGCTGTCCTACGGCCCCTGGAGCGACCGTGAAGTGTTTGGCGGCGTCGGTTTTCTCAGCCTCAATGCCGACCTCGAACGCGATGACCTGCCCCAGGCCCGACAGGTGGTCGAGCAGCTCAAGGCCAAACTGCTCAAGGACGGTCTGGACCCTGCGACTTTCGAGCGCCTGAAGCAGGCCGCCATCGATCGCCAGGCTTGGGCAGTACAGGGCAACAGCGCCTTGGCGGATTACTACTGGAGTGCCCTCGGCGACTTCGACAACGGCCGCTTCAGCGACCCGGCCAAGCGCCTGCGGGCGGTGAGCCTGAAGCAGGCCAACCTGGCACTGAGGCAATTGCTGCAACAGCCGGGCTATGTGCGAATCGAAAAACCCCTGTTGGGGGACGAGCAACTGCTCTGGCTGACCGGCGGCCTGCTGGCCCTGATCGTCTTCGGCAGCCTGGGCGGCTACCTGCTGTACCGCCGGCGCACCCACTAGCCGGTGTGGCGAGGGAGCCTGCTCCCTCGCCACAGGCCGCGGCCAACAGGTATCCTGTCACGGTTTTTTCCTGCCAAGACTGTGACCCCGCCCGATGCCTAACCTGACCCACTCTATTCAGCGCGTTCTGGAACTGATGAAGCGCTACCCGGGGGTCATTGCGCTCGGCGGTTTCATCTCCGGAGTCGGCAGCTTCATCCTGGTGGACCGGCAACAGAGCCTGGCCTCGTGGATCGCCGTGATCCTGTTGGTGAGCTGGGTCTGGCTGATGCTGGAAAACAGCCTGACCCAACTGTTCACCAAGGTCTTCAAGCGCGAGATCCCACAACCGCTGCTGCGCTACGCGACACAAATGATCCACCAGGAAAGTCTGTTCTTCGTCCTGCCGTTCTTCTTCATCACCACCAGCTGGAACAGCGGCCAACTGGTATTCACCGGGCTGCTGGGGGCAGCGGCGCTGATTTCCATCACCGACCCGCTGTACTACAAGTGGCTGGCGCCGCGGCGCTGGCTGTTCCTCGCCTTGCACACCCTGACCCTGTTCGCCGCCTTGCTCACGGCCCTGCCGCTGATCCTGCACCTGACCACGGCCCAGAGCTTCAAGCTGGCCCTGGGCATCGCCATGCTCCTGTCCTTCCCGAGCCTGGCGTCGATCCTGCCGATCCGCAGCGTGCGCAGCGCACTGGCGGTGCTGTGTATCACCCTGGCCATTGGCAGCACCGGCTGGCTGCTGCGCTCCTGGGTGCCGCCGGCCACCCTGTGGCTGACCGAGGACGCCATCAGCACCCAACTCCAGGACCGCACGCCCGGGGACAGCCTGGAACAGGTGAGTGCCAGCCAGGTACGCAGCAGCGGCTTGTACGCCTACACCGCGATCAACGCCCCCCGGGGCCTGGACGAGCGCATCTATCACGTCTGGAAGTTCAACGGCAGCGAAGTGGATCGCATCGCCCTGGATATTCACGGCGGACGCAAGGAGGGCTACCGCGCCTGGTCCCACAAGCAGAATTTCCCCGGCAACCCGGCGGGAAAATGGCAAGTGCGGGTGATCACCGAGGACGGACAGGTGATTGGTGTGCTGCGCTTCGAGATCACCGACCCAGATCAAGATCCAGCCAAGAGCGGCGAGGCAAAGTAACGGGGATCGTGCTATTACGTAGCACTGCGCAATCGCCCCACAAGCTCGGAGCTTATGAATACCCGCATGACGCCCGGCACCGCTCAACTGGACAACGCCCACTCTCCGGCGCAACTGCGCATCGGCGGAGACTGGACGCTGGCCCACTACAGCGACCTCAAGCGCCTCTGCCAGAGCCTCAACGGCCACTACGACAGCAGCACCCACGTCGACCTCAACGGCCTGGGAGCCCTGGACACCGCGGGTGCCTCGCTGCTGGTAGAACTCCTGGGAGCCGAACGCCTGGGGCGATCCGCCGAACACCCTGATTGCACCCTGTCCACCGCCGACCGCGCATTGCTGCATACGGTCTATAGCTCGCTCAACGATTTTTGTGTACCGGTCAAGGAACCGGAGATTGCCGTCAGCGTGCAACTGCTCTCACGCATTGGCAGTGCGGTCTACACCGTCTGGCAGGACACCCTGAAGGTCCTGGGCTTTATCGGCCTGATCCTCGAAACCCTGGCCCGGGGCCTGCTGCACCCCAAGCGCTGGCGCATCACCCCGGTGGTGGCGCATATCGAGCAGACCGGCCTCGATGCCGCGCCCATCGTCGCCCTGCTGACCTTCCTGGTGGGGGCGGTGGTGGCCTTTCTCGGGGCCACGGTGCTGGCCAACTTCGGCGCCAGCATCTTTACCGTCGACCTGGTGGCGTTTTCCTTCCTGAGGGAATTTGGCGTGCTGCTGACCGCGATCCTCATGGCCGGACGCACCGCCAGCGCCTTCACCGCGCAGATCGGCTCGATGAAGGCCAACGAAGAGATCGACGCCATCCGCACCCTGGGCCTGGACCCGATGGAGTTGCTGGTGCTGCCCCGGGTGCTGGCCCTGCTGGTGGCGCTGCCGATGCTGACCTTCCTGGCGATGCTCTCGGGGATCATCGGCGGCGCCGTGGTCTGTGCCCTGTCCCTGGATATTTCCCCGGCGATGTTCCTTTCGCTGCTGCACTCGGACATCGGCGTTAAGCACTTTCTGCTGGGCCTGGTCAAAGCGCCGATCTTCGCTTTCCTGATTGCCGCCATCGGCTGCCTGGAGGGCTTCAAGGTCAGCGGCAGTGCCGAATCGGTGGGCGCCCACACCACGTCCAGCGTGGTGCAGTCGATCTTCGTGGTGATCGTCATCGACGCCGTGGCCGCGCTGTTCTTCATGGAGATGGGCTGGTGAGCCGCCCGACGCGCCCGCCCGCCGAGGCGGTGATCGAGGTCCGTGGCCTGTGCAACCGCTTCGGCAAGCAGAGCGTGCACGAAAATCTCGACCTGGACGTGTACAAGGGCGAGATCCTCGGCGTGGTCGGCGGCTCAGGTAGCGGCAAGTCGGTGCTGCTGCGCAGCATCGTCGGCCTGCGCCAACCCAGCGACGGCTCGGTGCGGGTCTTCGGCCAGGACCTGCCCAGCCTGCCGGAAAAGCAACGTTCCCTGATCGAGCGACGCTTTGGCGTGCTGTTCCAGAAGGGCGCGCTGTTCACCTCGCTGACAGTGACCGAGAACGTCGCCCTGCCACTGATCGAGCATGCGGGCCTGTCCCGCAGCGACGCCGAACACCTGGCGGCAGTGAAACTGGCACTGGCCGGGTTGCCCTTGTCGGCCGCCGACAAATACCCATCCTCGCTCTCTGGCGGCATGATCAAACGCGCAGCACTGGCCCGTGCCCTGGCCCTGGACCCGGACATCCTGTTTCTCGACGAACCCACCGCCGGCCTCGACCCGGTGGGGGCGGCAGCCTTCGACCAACTGATCCTGACCCTGCGCGATGCCCTGGGCCTGAGCGTGTTCCTGGTCACCCACGACCTGGACACCCTCTACACCATCACCGACCGGGTGGCGGTACTGGCACAGAAAAAGGTACTGGTGGCGGACGCCATCGATGTGGTCGCCGAAACCCCGGACGAATGGATTCACCAATACTTCCATGGCCCACGCGGCCGCGCGGCCTACCAGGCCGCTACACAGACCAACGAGGGATGACATGGAAACCCGAGCCCATCATGTACTGATCGGCCTGTTCACCGTGATCGTGGTGGCCGGCGCCCTGCTGTTCGGCCTGTGGCTGGCCAAGTCCAGCGTCGACAGCGCCTTCCAGGACTATCAGATTGTCTTCAATGAGGCGGTCAGCGGCCTGTCCAAGGGTAGCGCCGTGCAATACAGCGGCATCAAGGTCGGCGATGTGGTCAACCTGCGCCTGGACCCCAAGGACCCGCGCCGGGTACTGGCGCAGATCCGCCTGGGCAGTGAAACCCCGATCAAGGAGGACACCCAGGCCAAGCTGGCCCTGACCGGCATCACCGGCACCTCGATCATCCAGCTCAGCGGCGGTACACCGCAAAGCCCGCCCCTCAAGGGCAAGGACGGCCACTTGCCGACCATCATCGCCTCGCCATCGCCCATTGCCCGCCTGCTGAACAACAGCAATGACCTGATGACCGGGGTCAACCTGCTGCTGCACAACGCCAACAGCATGTTTTCCCCGGACAACGTGGAGCGGGTCAGCAACACCCTGGACAACCTGCAGAAAACCTCGGCCAGCATCGCCGGACAACGTGACGACCTGCGCCAGCTGATGCAGCAACTGGGCTCTATCAGCAAGCAGACCAGCGCCATGCTGGAACAGACCACCGCGCTGATGCGCAATGCCAACGGCCTGCTCAACGACCAGGGCAAGCAGATGTTCGGCAGCGCCGAGCACGCCATGCGCAACCTGGAGCAGAGCAGCGCCACCCTGAACAAACTGCTGAGCGACAACCAGGACTCGCTGAACAATGGCATGCAAGGGCTCAACGGTCTGGCGCCGGCGGTGCGCGAGCTGCGCGAGACCCTGAGCTCGCTGCGAGCCATTACCCGCCGCCTCGAAGCCAACCCCGGCGGTTACTTGCTGGGTAACGAGAAGAACAAGGAGTTCACGCCATGAAGCCTGTCTGTCATCTGCTGGCGCCACTGGCCCTGGGGACCGCCATGGCCCTGACCAGTGCCTGTTCGATCCTGCCCAAGGGCGAGCCATTGGATATCTATCGGCTGCCGGTGAGCCAGAGCACGCCCACCGCCACGGGCAAGGCACTGTCGTGGTCGCTGCAGTTGCTCAAGCCCCAGGCCGGCGACGCACTGAACAGCGCACGCATCGCGGTGATTCCCCAGGGCAACCTGATCAGCAGCTACAAGGCTTCGCGCTGGAGCGACCCGGCACCGATCCTGCTGCGCAACCGCCTGCTGGACGGCTTCCAGCGCGATGGCCGGGTGCAGTTGTTGAGCACCGACGACAGCAACCTGCAGACCGACCTGGCCCTGGGCGGCGACCTGCAAGCCTTTCAGACCGAGTACCAGGGCAACGCCGTCCAGGTGGTGATCCGCCTGGATGCGCGGCTGATTCGAGGTTATGACCAGAAGATCCTCGCCAGCCGGCGCTTCGAAATACGCCAGCCCCTGGAGCAGCCCCAGGTGCCGGGAGTCGTGACCGGGTTTGGCCAGGCCAGCGATGCGCTGACCCGGCAGGTAGTGGATTGGGCAGTGGGGCAGGGCAATCTGGCGCTGAAACAATGACTGGCCCGTCGCCGGCAATACGGCCGCTTGTAGCTGCCGGCTTGCCAGCGAAGAGCCGGTCAACTCAACCAAAGAACCAGTAGCAAACCGCAATCGCCGCCACCACCCCGGCGAATTCCGCCAGCAAGGCACAGCCCACCGCGTGCCGCACCCGCTGGATACCCACCGCACCGAAGTAGACCGCCAGCACATAGAAGGTGGTCTCGGTGCTGCCCTGGATGGTCGCTGCCACCAGTGCAGGGAAACTGTCCACACCCTGGGTCTTCATAGTCTCAATGAGCATCGCTCGGGCGGCACTGCCGGAGAACGGCTTGACCATGGCGGTGGGCAGGGCGTCGACAAAGCGCGTATCCCAGCCGGCCCAGGCCACCAGATGACGAATCCCGTCGAGGCCGAAATCCAGGGCCCCGGACGCCCGCAATACGCCGATCGCGCACAGCATGGCCACCAGGTACGGCAAGAGGTTCTTGGCGACGTCAAAACCCTCCTTGGCCCCTTCGACAAAGGCCTCGTAGACCTTGACCTTGCGCAGCGCACCGATCACCAGGAACAGCATGATCAGGCCGAACAGGGTGAGGTTGCCGAGGATCGACGACAGGGAGGCCAGGGCCGTGGCCGACAGAGTCGCCAGCAGCGCCATGAAGGCGCCCAGAGCCAGGGCTCCGGGAATCAGGTAGGCCAGCACCACCGGGTCCCAGAGACGCAGGCGCTGCATCACCGCCACCGACAGCAGGCCGACCAGGGTCGAGGCGCTGGTGGCCAGGAGGATCGGCAGGAACACCAGGGTCGGGTCCGCCGCACCTTGCTGGGCGCGGTACATGAAGATGGTCACCGGCAGCAGGGTCAGGGACGAAGCGTTGAGTACCAGGAACAGGATCTGCGCATTGCTGGCGGTGGTGGCGCTGGGGTTGAGTTCCTGAAGGGCGCGCATGGCCTTGAGGCCGATCGGCGTGGCGGCGTTATCCAGGCCCAGGCCATTGGCGGCGAAGTTCAGGGTGATCAGGCCCAGGGCCGGGTGCCCAGGCGGCACTTCCGGCATCAGGCGCTTGAACAGCGGGCCCAGGATCTTGGCCAGCCAATCGACGATGCCGGCCTTCTCGGCGATCCGCAGAAAGCCCAGCCACAGGGTCAGGGTGCCGAACAGCAGCACCATCACCTCCACCGACAGCTTGGCCATCGCGAAAATGCTTTCCACCATGGCGGCAAAGATCCCGGCGTTGCCGCCCACCAGCCACTGCGCCAGGGCGGACACGGTCGCTACGATAAAGAAGCCAAGCCACAGGCCATTGAGCATCGGTCATATCCCTCGGAAGATGCGGCGAATGATAGCGGGGCCTGTAGAAACGACAAACCCCGGATTACCCGGGGTTCGTTCGTTGCAGGAGGCGGCTTGTCGGCGAAGGCGCATCTGAGCCGTATAGAGGACCTGAGGGCCTCTGCGTCGGCAAGCCAGTTCCTACACCGAGGCGCTTAGCCTTTGGAAGCTTCGCCTGCTGGCAGCTTCTCTTTGCTGCGCCAGTGCGGCAGGGAGTTCCAGTAGCGCTGGCCCTTGGCATCGTCGTACATGCCCTCCCAACGGGCGATGACCAGTACCGCCAGGGCGTTGCCGATCACGTTCAGGGCGGTACGCGCCATGTCCATCACACGGTCGACACCGGCGATGAAGGCCAGGCCTTCCAGCGGAATGCCCACACTGCCCAGGGTGGCCAGCAGCACCACGAAGGACACGCCCGGAACCCCGGCAATGCCTTTGGAGGTGACCATCAGGGTCAGCACCAACAGCAATTGCTGGCTGATGGACAGGTCGATGCCGTACAGCTGGGCAATGAAGATCGCCGCGATGGACTGGTACAGGGTCGAGCCGTCGAGGTTGAAGGAGTAGCCGGTCGGCACCACGAAGCTGCAGATGGCTTTCGGCGCGCCGTAGGCTTCCATCTTCTCGATGACCCGCGGCAGCACGGTTTCCGAGCTGGCGGTGGAGTAGGCCAGCACCAGCTCATCCTTGAAGATGCGCATCAGCTTGAGCACCGAGAAGCCGAACAGGCGGGCGATCAGGCCGAGGATCACGAAGGCGAAGAAGGCGATGGCCACGTACACCAGGATCACCAGCTTGGCCAACGGCAGCAGGGAGGCGAAACCGAAGTTGGCGACGGTCACCGAGATCAAGGCAAACACACCAATCGGCGCGTAGTTCATGATCATGTGGGTGACTTTGAACATGCTTTCCGAGACGCCCTGGAACATCTTCACCAGCGGCTCGCGCAGATCGGACTGCAGGCTCGACAAGCCCAGACCGAACAGCACCGAGAAGAAGATGATCGGCAGCATCTCGCCACGGGCCATGGCCGCGAAGATGTTCGATGGAATCAGGTTGAGAATGGTCTCGATGAACGCATGTTCATGCTGCACTTCGGCAGCGGTGGCCTGGTACTTGGAAATGTCCACGGTACCCAGGGTGCTCATGTCGATGCCCGCGCCCGGATGGAACAGGTTGGCCAGCAGCAGACCCACGACGATGGCGATGGTGGTGACGATTTCGAAGTAGATGATGGTCTTCAGACCGATGCGGCCAAGTTTCTTGGCGTCGCCGACACCGGCAATGCCGACGATCAGCGAGGAGATGACGATCGGAATCACGATCATCTTGATCAAGCGGATAAAGATATCGCCTGCAGGTTGCAGAACGTTGCTGACCCACCAGGCCTTTTCAGCACTGAAATGATTGAGCAGCGCGCCAATTGCAATCCCCAGGACCAGACCGATGAGGATCTGCCAGGCGAGGCTTAATTTTGCCTTCTTCATATCATTACCCTTACTTCAGTTGGACTCGGGCTGATGCGCGAACTGGAACGCTCAATGGCGGAAAAGTTTGTGCATCGGCCCCCGTATAAGGTCATCCCGAACGAGCATTTACGGCTCTCTGCGGGCGAAAAAAGGCGCAACTATTCCGATGCTAGGGGGGCGCGTCTAATGCCGTAAACGCCTACCCTATGCCGAATCGGCATGAGTTTTTACAAACTAAACGGGCGTCCCAACCGGTTCGAATACGACATTTCGGCAGGCAGAAATACCGTGAAACGGCCATTTCAGGCGGCGTGCAGGCTTGTCGGAAGGGTCAGGAAAAGGTCTGAAAAAGTTTAGGATTACTCTGATTCGGGCGTTCGGAAAGGTTGCGCAATTGACGCAAAGTTTCTCGATATACGGTCGCAGAGAAACACCAGGAAACGTTTGACTGGAGTCAAAGGAAGATTTTTTCCTTGGGGAATCACTAAAAAGACGGACCGATGGCTCTAGGACAAGACTTTGCTCTTCAAGCACGCCGCAAGCTCGTCAAGTCGATGCTCGACCTGAGAGCTTACGCCGCTGCTCTTTCCTGACCCGGCCCTTGCGGAGGCACTCCCTGTACCCCTAGGTCACTCCGATCATCGGTGGATCAGAACGTCCCGGCCCCTTGGTCATGCACTCACCCTCCTCGGGTGGTGCAACAGTCGAAAGAGCCAGGGCGGCCCTTTCTTCTAGCTGTTATGCAAAATCGGCAATGCGCGCTCAGTACCAGTTCGGGTCTTTGCGCAACTGCTCCTGAAGCAATGCCCGCATTCCTTCATCGGGTTTGCCGAGAAAGCGGTAGCTCGCGTGACGGGTCGGTGACTTGTCCGCAGGCAAGCCCGCAGGCACCTCCACCAACATCGCGTAGGCATGCTTCTTGTCGAAACTGAAGGCCACGATCAGGCGCTGGTTCTGACAACTCTGCGCAGTCTCGCAGAGCGGTCCGACCAGGTACTGATCGCCGTCTTCAGTCACTGCGTTCATCTGTTGCTGAGCATCGCCCGACAGGTTCATCACCCATTCAGGCAAGCGCTCTTCCTTGTGCACAACCCCCTGCCAGGTGTCACGAAACTGCGGGTCCGAACCCAGCAGTTGGTTGGTACGTGCCTGGCCATCATTGGCCGCCGACGCCAGGGCGCTGACGCCCAGCAGCAACGTGGCAGCCAATGTTTTCAACGAAAGACTCATGATCAGCCTCGACCACGACGGCCAAAGAAGAACGAAGCGATGAACATCACCAGGAACACGACAAAGAGAATCTTGGCGATACCCGTGGCGGTGCCCGCGATACCACCGAAGCCCAGGACCGCAGCGACAATGGCAATGATCAGGAATGTGATTGCCCAGCTCAGCATGATGATTCTCCTTACTCTTCTATTAATAGTGCTCAGGGGTGCTGCCTATGGAGCCGGTCGTGCGCCGCCGAATGCGGCCCAGACCTTGGTGCCTAGAACACCCAGCGTTCCTGACGCGGAGCCTCAAGCGCCGGTTGTGCCTGGTCGACGGCCATCAGTTGCACTGGCGTTGCATCGTTGAGCTGACTGCTCACCGAACTGAAATGGGTCTGGGTGAAGTGATGAGTCGGCACGCGCGGGGCGGGTGCCTGGCTATCCTGCCAACGCTGGAACTGCTGTCCGGCGATCAAGGTGACCAGTAACGCCAGGCTGGCAAACAGGCCTTGCTGGAGATGCAGTGGCGCGATACGCAATTGGGCAAGACCTTGGCGATTCATCCTGAAACTCCTCCCACACTGGTGGTGATGTTGTTATGGAAGCCCTGACTTGCGCTTCACGATGAGAGGGATATTGCAGTCTGCATGCCAGCTTTTAATCATATAAATAATTCAATAAAATCAATTACTTACAACAACCCAAAGACACTCACTCACACGCATCCTGCACGATCCCCACCGGCCAACCGTGCGAAATGCACGATCGGACCGTTCCGAGTCCATGGCTTTTTGATCAGAGCGGGAACTTTGCCGAGCCGCAGACAGCCTGATACAGACCCACCCAGGGTCTAGCCTTGGCAAAAGATTAGGGATTTCAGTCTGTTAGCCATTTCCGGCGGAGATATCTAACCTTCAGGCCGTGGAATGGATCAGAATCAACCTTGCAACTTGCCCGATTTTTCTGGGACTAATTAAGATCATTCATTAAAGGAGCCTGGGAAATGGAGTCAGCGCCGGAGAATCAAGGTCGCATCCTGCTGGTGGATGACGAATCCGCCATCCTCCGCACCTTCCGCTACTGCCTGGAAGACGAGGGCTATACCGTGGCCACCGCCAACAGCGCGGCCCAGGCGGATACGCTGTTGCAACGCCAGGTGTTCGACCTGTGTTTCCTTGACCTGCGCCTGGGGGAAGACAACGGCCTTGATGTGCTGGCCCAGATGCGCACTCAAGCGCCCTGGATGCGGGTGGTGATCGTCACTGCCCACTCCGCCGTGGACACGGCGGTGGACGCAATCCAGGCCGGTGCCGCCGACTACCTGGTCAAACCCTGCAGCCCCGACCAACTGCGCCTGGCTACCGCCAAGCAACTGGAAGTGCGCCAGCTCTCGGCGCGCCTGGAAGCCCTGGAAGGCGAAGTGCGCAAACCCAAGGACGGCCTGGACTCCCACAGTCCGGCGATGAAAGTGGTACTGGAAACCGCCCGCCAGGTGGCCAGCACCGATGCCAATATCCTGATCCTCGGCGAGTCGGGTACCGGCAAGGGCGAACTGGCCCGGGCCATCCACGGCTGGAGCAAACGGGCGAAGAAGTCCTGCGTGACCATCAACTGCCCATCGCTGACCGCCGAGCTGATGGAAAGCGAACTTTTCGGCCACAGCCGCGGCGCTTTTACCGGGGCCAGCGAAAGTACCCTGGGCCGGGTCAACCAGGCCGATGGCGGCACCCTGTTCCTCGACGAAATCGGCGACTTCCCCCTGACCTTGCAGCCCAAGCTGCTGCGTTTTATCCAGGACAAGGAGTACGAGCGCGTCGGCGACCCGGTGACTCGCCGGGCCGACGTGCGCATCCTCGCCGCCACCAATCTCAATCTCGAGGACATGGTGCGCGACGGGCGCTTCCGTGAAGACCTGCTGTACCGCCTGAACGTGATCACCCTGCACTTGCCGCCCTTGCGCGAACGCAGCGAAGACATCCTGACCCTGGCCGACCGCTTTCTTGCACGCTTCGTCAAAGAGTATTCGCGACCGGCCCGAGGCTTCAGCGACAACGCCCGGGAAGCCCTGCTCAATTACCGCTGGCCGGGCAACATCCGCGAACTGCGCAACGTGGTGGAGCGGGCAAGCATCATCTGTCCCCAGGAACGGGTTGAAATCAGCCATCTGGGCATGGCCGAACAGCCCACCAACAACGCCCCGCGAATCGGTGCCGCGCTGAGCCTGGACGAACTGGAAAAAGCCCATATCGGCGCCGTCCTGGCCACCAGCGACACCCTGGACCAAGCGGCCAAGACCCTGGGCATCGACGCTTCGACCCTGTACCGCAAGCGCAAACAGTACAACCTGTGAGCATCACCCTATGAAGTTAGCGATGAAACTGCGGACCCGGCTGTTTCTGAGCATTTCGGCCCTGATCACCGTGGCCCTGCTGGGTCTGGTGCTCGGGCTGGTCAGCGTGATGCAGATGGCCAGTACCCAGGAATCGTTGATCCGCAACAACTTCATCACCCTGGATCTGGGGCTCAAGCTGCGCCAGACCCTGGGTGATCAGTTGATCATCATGCTCAGCAACAAGCCCGACTCCGCAGCCCTGGAAGCCTCGCGGCAGCACTACCTGGGCCTCCTCGACCAGGGCATCGCCCACGAACAGCAGAACCCGTCCGTGGGTGGTTTCAAGCAGGCCCGCAGCGACTACCTGAACTTCTACCAGGCCTTCGAGCACAGCAACACTGCCGCGAGCCTGAACAACAACGAGGCGCTGACCGAGCGTTTCAATACCTTGCGCAACGGCCTGATCAACGAACACAAGCGGGCCCTGGACAACATCAGCCAGGTGGAACGCCAGGCCCGGGACCGTGCCTTGCTGGTAGCCGGCTTGCTGGGCCTGGTCGGCCTGGCGGTGCTGATCATCGGCTTCATCACCGCCCACGCCATTGCCCGGCGCTTTGGCGGACCGATCGAAGCCCTGGCCAAGGCCGCGGACAAGATCGGCCAAGGCAATTTCGACGTCACCCTGCCGATCTCGGCCGCCGCGGAAATGAACCTGCTGACCCGCCGCTTCGGCATCATGGCCGAGGCCCTGCGCCAGCATCAGGCCACCAATGTCGACGAACTGCTGGCCGGCCAGCAGCGCTTGCAGGCGGTGCTCGACAGCATCGACGACGGCTTGTTGATGATCGACCGCCAAGGCCGCCTGGAGCACCTCAACCCCGTCGCCCAACGGCAGTTGGGCTGGGACCAGGAGCGCCTCGGCCAGGGCCTGGGCAGCGCCCTGCAACGCCCGGAGCTGGATGAACAGCTGCAGCTGGTTCTGCGTGGCGGCAACCTGGAGCGGGCCCCGGAAGACCTGGATATCGAGGTCGATGGCGAATCGCGCCTGCTGACCTACAGCCTGACCCCGGTGAGCCACACCCAGGGCCATATTCTCGGCGCGGTGATGGTGCTGCATGACGTCACCGAACAGCGGGCATTCGAGCGGGTACGCAGCGAGTTCGTATTGCGCGCCTCCCACGAACTGCGAACCCCGGTCACCGGCATGCACATGGCCTTCGGCCTGCTTCAGGAACGCCTGCACTTTGCCGAAGAGTCCCGGGAAACCGACCTGCTCAATACAGTCAACGAAGAAATGCAGCGGCTGATGCAACTGATCAACGACCTGCTGAATTTTTCCCGTTATCAGAATGGCCTGCAGAAACTCACTCTCGCGCCCTGCCCCCTGGAAGAGTTGCTGGAGCAGGCCCAGGGCCGCTTCAACGAACAGGCGCAGCGGCAGGACATCAGCCTGCTGCTGGAGATCCAGGCGCCACTGCCGCGCCTGCACGCCGACCGTCCGCAACTGGAACGGGTCCTGGACAATCTGATCGACAACGCCCTGCGCCATACCGCCAGTGGCGGCCAGATCCGCCTGCAGGCCAGGCGCCATGGCGAACGGGTGATTGTCAGCGTCGAGGACAATGGCGAGGGCATCGCTTACGGTCAGCAGGGTCGGATCTTCGAACCCTTCGTTCAGGTCGGACGCAAGAAAGGCGGCGCCGGGCTAGGACTGGCCCTGTGCAAGGAAATCGTCCAGCTCCACGGTGGACGCATGGGCGTCTACTCAAGGCCGGGGCAGGGCACCCAGTTCTATCTGGCCCTGCCGCTCTAGGGCTTCAGGCTTCATCATCCAGGCGCCGGGGCACCAGACGCCGGCCCCGGGTAATCAGCTCGGTAAACTGCAAGGCACTCAGGGCATGGGCGAACAGCCAACCCTGACCGAAGCTCACCCCCTCGCTGCTGAGCAGCGAAGCCTGGTCCTCGAATTCGATGCCCTCAGCGATAACCGTGAGATTCAAGGCGTGGGCCATGCGAATGATGTGGGGCGCCACGCCACTGCTGGCAGCATCGTGACCCAGGGCGTCGATAAAGGCCTTGTCGATCTTCAGGCAATCCACCGGCAGGCTTTGCAGATAGGCCAGGCTGCAGTAGCCGGTGCCGAAGTCATCGATCAGCACCTGATGCCCGACATCCCGCAAGGCCTGCAGGTTGTTGCGCGCCACCACCACGTCGATCAGGCCACGCTCGGTGACCTCGAAGGCGATCTGTCGCGCCGCCACCTTGTGCAAGGCCAGAAGCCGCGCCATGACCTGACCGATGCGCGGCACCATGACATCACAGGCCGCCAGGTTGACCGAGATATACAGCTGGGGATTGGCTCGCAGTACGTGCCCCAGTTGCTCCAGCAGACGCTGCAGGACGAAGTCGGTGATCTGGCGGATCTGCCCGGTGTTTTCCGCCAGCGGAATGAACAGATCGGGACTGGTCAGGGTGCCGTCCGGACGCC
Source organism: Pseudomonas protegens (assembly GCF_003363755.1). GTDB lineage: Bacteria > Pseudomonadota > Gammaproteobacteria > Pseudomonadales > Pseudomonadaceae > Aquipseudomonas > Aquipseudomonas danubii. The sequence continues at coordinate 3,629,456 of NZ_CP031396.1, read as the reverse complement.
GCCAGCGCAGTAACGCTTCGGCCCCTACACAGAGCCTGCTGTTGAGGTCGAAGATCGGCTGGTACAGCACCTGCAGCTCACCGCGTCGCAGCGCCCCTTGCAGCTCTGCTCCCAACGACTGGCGCTGCCGCGCCAACTGATACACCAGCCCGCCGATAAACAGCGCCAGCAACAGACTGAACGGTAACAACCACCACCAGCCATCGAGTATTTCCGCCTGCAGGCTGGCCCGGGGCGTGATCAGCACCAACTGGTACTCGGGATTCTGGGTGGGCATGCGATAGATCAGCAGGTCAGGGGTGACCTGCAGCGGCTCCTCGCGACTGGCGCGCCAGGGCTCCACCGGCGGCCAGGAACGGGCCTGACCCAGTACCGGAATCGCCCGGGAGCCATGCTCGACCACCACCATCAGGCTGCCACCGGCCGGCAGGTCCACCACATCGGTCAAGTGCCCACGGGAGGTGGCCACGCGAAAATTGCCCCGCCCCAGCATCAGAGCAGCGAGGTTTTCATTGGGTTGGGTCGAGGTGTTGAGCCAGTAGCTGTAGGTCGGCCCGCGGATATCCGGAGCTCTGGGCGAGGGCAGGAGATTCTGTCGCGGCCAGTTTGAGCACGTCTGGGTGGCATCCATGTAGGCCGCTTCATAAATGAAGCGATAGCTGTAGCTGACCTGTTGCAGGGCTGCGATCAGCTCGGCGTTGCACTCGCGCAGCGGCTGGGCCTCCAGTACATCCAGGCCTTCACGCAGTTGCCCGAACAGTTGCTCCAGACGCTCCAGAAAACGCTGGCCCTGGGCGTTCATCTGTTGGCTTTCTCGCTGCTGGACCTGATGCATGGCCACTCCGGCACTGCCCAGCAACAACACCGCCGCGCTCAGCACAGCCGCCAGCGTCGCCAGCAACCAGGGGCGATGGAACCAGGTACGCAGGGTCTGGCGAGCAACCGGCATCATGAAAGATCCGAAGGATTACCAATGAGTTATAGCAACTGATTGAGCAATCGGCCCGAACCGTCCGGCGGCGTCATTATTTTGTCTGGTTGAGCACCTGCAGGATGGCTGCGCTTTCGGCGTCCGGGGTGCCGTCGAATCGACCCGGGCGATAGTGCATCTGGAAAGCCGCCAGCACGTGGCGGGTGGCCACATCCAGTTCGCCAGTCTGCGGCGTGGCATAGCCCAGGACCGCCAACTGTTGCTGGAACCAGCTGATGCTCGGCAGGTTGGCGGCAAAAAACGCCTGTTGGCGGGCCACTGCCTGAGCGTTTGGCCACAGGCCGAGTCCGGCGTCGGCCAGGCGCTTCCAGGGGAACAGCGGGCCCGGATCGAGCTTGCGCGATGGCGCGATGTCGCTGTGGCCAATGATGTGACGCGGGGAGATGTTGTTGCGCTTGCTGATGTCCTTGAGCAGCACGATCAGGTTCTGGATCTGCGCTTCGCTGTAGGGATACCAGAGCCGTCCGTTGGGGCCATCACGAAAGCCCGGGTTGACGATTTCAATGCCGATGGAGCTGGAGTTGAGCCAGGTCCGGCCCTGCCACTGGCTCTCGCCGGCGTGCCAGGCGCGGTATTGCTCGTCCACCAGTTTGTAGATCGTGGCGGACTTGTCGTCGCCGATCAGGTAATGGCTACTGACCTGACCCTTGGTCAGCAGGGCCAGGGAGCGTTCCAGGGATGCCGAGGTGTAATGAACGATGATGAACTGGGCGCGCTGGTCGTAATTGACCGAAGGGTGGCTGGTGTCAATACGCGGACCGCTGGCACAACCGGCGAGAACCAGGAGCGAAAAAGCAAGAGCAAGAAGTTTCATGGCAAAGGGCAGTACGCTGAAGAAAAGAATGCAACAGTGTAACGTACTGCTCCCAACGCCATGGGCAAAACCGAGGTTTCAGACAGGAATCGGCAAGCGTCTCAGCCTGCCTCTACCCGGTTGCGACCCGCATCCTTGGCCCGGTACAACGCCTGATCGGCTCTTTTGATCACCAGATCGCTGCGATCACCGGCCTTGAAGGCACTCAGTCCGACGGACACGGTAATGGTCACTGGCTCGCCCTTGAAGTGGAACGGACACGCCTCGACCGCCGCTCGCAGCGCTTCCACTATCCGCGCGCCCGCTGGCAACGGGGTATTGGGCATCAGCAGGACAAACTCCTCGCCGCCGAAACGCGCGATAAAATCGCTGCCACGCAGGCGCTTGCGCAACACGTTGGCGATGATCTTCAACACCTTGTCACCGGCCAGATGGCCGTAGTTGTCGTTGATCCGCTTGAAGTGATCGAGGTCGAGCATGGCCAGCAGCAAGCTGTTGCCATGTTGCCGCCATAGACCGACCTCGTGCTCCAGACGCTCGGTCCAGGCGGCGCGGTTGGGCAACCCGGTCAGCGGATCGATCAGGGCCTTTTGCCGCTGTTCCTCCAGGTGCTCACGGTAGCCCTGGGCCTCCTGCTCCATGCTCGAAACCCGCTCTGCCAGGCTTTGCAGACGGGCCGCCACTTCCTTCTCACGCTCATCGCGCTGCTTCTGGTGGTGATCCATGGTGCCCAGCAGGCCTTCCAGGTGGCTTTCCAGTACCTGCTTGAGGTCATCCAGATCTGCCGCCTCCTGCACGCTGCTCTGCAGGCCATCGACCTGCTCACGGATCTGGGTGTCCATGGCCCGTGCCGCCGAGCTGCTGTCGGCGTGGCCATCACTGGCCGCCTGCAGATTGCTCTGGAAGGCCTCAAGGCGCTCGTTAAGCTGTTTGAGGTACGTCTCGAACTCATGCTGGCCCGAATCGGTGATTGCCAGCATCAGTACCGCCAGATCATCGAGGATTGGCAGCAACTCGTACCAGTTCAGGCCATGTTGCAGACGATCACGCATGGCTTCGGCCTGAGGCCGATGGCGTTCCGGCAGACTCAGGTCATCGAGCAATCCCAGCAGGGTGTGTTCGATATGCTTGGCCACCGAGCTGTAGGAGGGCTCAGGAGAGTCCGGCAGGGCGTAAAGCACATCGTGCTCGGATTGCTCTGGATCGATGGCGGCCAAGGCCTCGGCCATCACTGGCGGCAAGGGCAGGCTGTCGAGCAGCACTGCCGGGGAAACCGCGGGAAGCGGCAACAGCTCATCGGGGTTGAGCGGAACGGGCTCGCTCTGAGGTGCGGCGGGTACTTCTGCCGGCGGCTGCAGAGGCGCTACCGGTAAAGCATCGACAGCGACAGAGGCCGGAGGCGCGACCTCGGCTGCAGCCGGAGCAGGCACTTCGATCGCGACCTGGGGCGCTGGCCCAAGGGACTCTTCCTGTGCCAGGACTGGTGGCACGAATGCCACCACCGACGACGGGGGCGGTACGCTGGCCGTTTCGGGCTCAATCTTGGCAGGGGCCTCGGAAACGGGCTGCGCAGCGGGTGTTGCCTCGGGCTCGGCCGGTGTCACGGCGACAGGTGCCGGAAGGACCTCAGCGACTTCCGGCAAATCCGTGGCCGGGGTCTGATAATGCTCGCGAACCACTTCGTCCGCTTCGCCAGCCTCTTCAACCTGGGGACGGGAGTTCACCGCAGGGACAGGAGCAGGCGCCGCTGGCGTAACCGCCTCAGCCTGGGGAGCATCGGCGGCGTCACGGGCCCCGAACAGGCGCTGCAACAGACTCGGGCGATCTGGTTCGGCGGGGGTTTCCAGCTGGCTCAGGGCCTTGCCCTGAAGATTGCTCAGCTCCCCCAGCAGCAAGGGGATCTCTCGCGCCTGACTGACCCGGCCATCCAGTTGCTTGGCGAAGGCCTTCAACGGGCGGCTGACTTCCCGGGGCAGGGGCAGGGACTGCAATTGGGTGACCAGGGCGGTCAAGGCACTGCTCATCTGGTTGACCCGGGTTTCACGCCGCTGCTCGGAGTCCAGCACGGCTTTTTCCAGACGGGGCAACAGCGCTGCAAGCCCGGCATCCATGTCGTCGGTGCGCACAACCTCGCGCATCTCCTTCATGCACTGGTCGACCGCACGATCGGTACCCTCCGCCGCCAGGGTGCTACGCACCAGGCCACGACGTAGCAAGTCCAGTCGAGCGGCCCATCGGCGCTCAAGCTTTTCCTGCTGCTCGATACTTTTGAGGTATTTCTCTTTCCAGCGTTGGGCGTCGTCGCTCATTCATCGGTTCCGCGAGGTGCAGGACTCAACGCGGGCAATGCATCGGCCGTGAGCGAACCCGGCAGACGAATCTCTACCGCGACCGGCAGGTGATCGGATATGGGTTGGGCCAGGACTTCGACTCGCTCCAGGGTCAGGCTGGGGCTGAGCAGGATATGGTCCAGGCAGCGTTGCGGACGCCAGCTGGGGAAGGTCGCCTGCAGTTGCGGCGCCAACAGGCTGAGGTCGCGTAAAGGAGAGTGCTCCAGCAAATCGCTGGCGTGGGTGTTCATGTCTCCCATCAGCACTTGATGCTTGTAGCCACCGATCAACTCGCGGATGTACGCCAGTTGCAGGGTTCGAGCCCGGGCGCCGAGCGCCAGGTGCATCATCACCACCACCAGCGCCTCGGGGCCTTCGCCAAATCGCACAAGGATCGCGCCGCGCCCCTTGGGGCCGGGCAGTGGATGGTCTTCGATGGCCCAGGGGCGCAAGCGACTGAGCACACCGTTGCTGTGCTGAGCCAGGCGTCCCAGGTTGCGATTGAGCTGTTGGTACCAGTAAGGGAAGGCACCCAGTTGGGCCAGGTGCTCCACCTGATTGACGTAGCCCGAACGCAGACTGCCACCATCGACTTCCTGCAGGGCTACCAGATCGAAGTCCCCCAGCAGATTGCCGATCTTCTGCAGGTTGTCCGCACGTCCGTTATGGGGCAGCAGGTGCTGCCAGCCACGGGTCAGGTAATGGCGATAACGCTCGGTGCTGATACCGACCTGAATATTGAAACTGAGCAAACGCAGGCGACTGTCCGCCGGCAGGCCGGTCGACGCCAAATGGTGCTCGTTGACCTGCGGATCATGCAGGCCAACGATGCGTTCAGAGCCCCAGCGCGGCATGGCGGCGGCGCTTACTTGGCTGCGCGCTCTTTGGCAATCAACTGGTCGGCGACGCTCAGCGCACCTTCAGGACCACCGGCGGAGCCCAGGTCGAAACGGTACTTGCCGTTGACCACCATGGTCGGTACGCCAGTGATCTGGTAGGCCTGAGCCTTCTTCTTGGCGTCTTCGACCTTGCCTTTGACGGCGAAGGAGTTGTAGGTGCTCAGGAATTTGTCCTTGTCGACGCCTTCGGCTACCAGGAATTCGGCCATCTCTTCTGGAGTGGCGAGTTTCTTGCCGCTATGGATGGCTTCGAACACGGCCTTGTGAACCTTGTGCTCGACGCCCATGGCTTCCAGGGTGATGAACAGTTGGCCATGAACGTTCCAGATACCGCCGAACATCGCCGGGATACGCACAAAGTTGACATCGCTAGGGAGTTTTTCAACCCAGGGATTGATGGTCGGCTCAAAGGCGTAGCAGTGCGGGCAGCCATACCAGAACAGCTCTACCACCTCGATCTTGCCAGGCACGGCAACCGGAACGGCGCTGCTCAACTCGACATATGTTTTACCGGCTTCAAGCGGCTCGGCGGCTTGAGCGGTCACGCCAAACAGGCTGGCGGTGACGAGAGCGGCGCTGAGAATCAGATTACGCATGCTTTACTCCTGGACAATTTTGGCGCCTCGCGCGACCTGAATTCAGACAGATCATGGCGGGCTTGAGTTCGCTAGTGTAGCGGCAGACGCCATAAAAAAGGGCGGCCTGAGCCACCCTTTATGCTTGCACCGTCAGATTAATCGATCATTAACGTTGCCGCGGCTCAACACCCTCGGCAACTTGATCGAGCCGGCCTTAGTGCAGGCCCTGAATATAGCTGGACACCGCCTCGATGTCTTTGTTGCTCAACTTGGCGGCGATGCTGCGCATGACCATGGTATCGCCGTCGTTGGTGCGGTTGCCTTCGCGGAAGTCAGTCAGCTGCTTGGCCACATATTGTGCATGCTGCCCACCCAGGTGAGGAAAGCCGGCCGCTGCGTTACCGGCGCCATTTGGCGCATGGCAGCCGGTGCAGGCTGGCATGCCTTGATCCAGCTTGCCGCCCCGGAAGAGTTCTTCGCCACGGGCCACGACTTTAGGATCAGCGGCGCCGACGCTGCCTTTCTGGCTGGCGAAGTAAGCGGCGATGTCAGCCAGGTCCTGATCGTTCAGATTGGTCAGCATACCGGTCATTTCCAGCACTTGCCGCTTGCCGGACTTGATGTCGTGCAGCTGCTTCTCCAGGTACTTTTCCCCCTGACCCGCCAGCTTGGGAAAGTTTGGCGCCATGCTGTTCCCATCAGGGCCGTGGCAAGCGCCACATACTGCGGTTTTCGCCTGACCGGCAGCAGCGTCGCCTGCGGCATGGGCGACACCTGTGATGCCCAAGGTCAACAGCAGACTCACGAGTAATTTGTTCATCAGCTAATCCAACTACGGCTAAGGGTTAAGAGTTATGGACCGGAATCACTCGCTCATCCAATGGATGATGGCTCGGTAATCCTCGGCACTGCAGTCCATGCACAAACCACGCGGCGGCATCGCCTTGAAACCCTGGGTCACGTGTTGCACCAGCGTCTCCATACCTTGCGCCAACCTCGGCGCCCAAGCTTCCTGGTCGCCCTTGCGGGGCGCCGTGGGTAGTTGGCCGGAATGACAAGCCCCACAAACACGGTTGTACACAGCTTCCGGATCCTGTGTAGCCTGAGCGCTGTAAAGCGGCATCAAGACACCGGCAGCTAGCAGCCATTTCGTCATAAAACGACCTTTTCAGGGTTGAGAGCGTGCTGCGTTCTAATGCGCATTCAAGGTTTATCGCTCTCGTGAACTTCATCCTACGCTGGGACAAAGCGCACACAAAATCTGCGGCATTATATACTGGCGTTACTGAAACGGAAACGACACCGCTCGCCGCGTCCACTCTCGGCATCGCCCCTATCGGAAATCCCATGCAACTCAAGAACCCCATCCTCGGTCTGTGCCAACAGGCTACGTTCATGCTCAGCGCCGCCAAAGTCGACCAATGTCCTGACGATGACGGCTTTGAAGTGGCCTTTGCCGGGCGCTCCAACGCCGGTAAATCCAGCGCCCTGAACACCCTGACCCACGCCAGCCTGGCACGCACCTCGAAAACACCGGGTCGCACGCAGTTGTTGAACTTCTTCAAGCTAGACGACGATCGCCGTCTGGTCGACCTGCCGGGCTATGGTTACGCCAAAGTACCGATCCCGCTGAAGCAGCACTGGCAGCGCCACTTGGAAGCTTATCTGGGCAGCCGCGAGAGCCTTAAAGGCTTGATCCTGATGATGGACATCCGTCATCCCATGACCGACTTCGACCTGTTGATGCTGGACTGGGCGGTCGCCAGCGGCATGCCGATGCACATCCTGCTGACCAAGGCCGACAAACTGACCTATGGCGCAGCCAAGAACACCCTGCTCAAGGTGCAGTCGCAGATCCGCAAGGGCTGGGGCGAAGCGGTCACCATCCAACTGTTCTCGGCCCCCAAGCGCATGGGCCTGGAAGAGGCCTACACCGTGCTGGCAGGCTGGATGGAACTGGCCGACAAAGGCGCCGAAACCGAGGCCTGAGAAAGAGTTTCAAATTGTCTGCGCGGTGATCAGGCAAGGCAAAAAGCGGCGGGAAAGCGGAGTTTAGGGGCCTAAATGAGCATTTCCCGCCGCTTTTTAACGCAGCATGGTCGCCGCGCAGGCAATTTTCAGGCAAAAAAAACCCCGGACTTCGTATGGGGAGGGGGAAGTTCGGGGTTCAAGTTCTAGACCGCTAGGGCGGGGTCCAGATATCTGCCAACACTTAACACAACATAGGAGCATCGAAGGGCTTCACCAGCCATTCAGTAACTCTGAGTGAGCTTTCACCGATTTAGTTCCGGCGGATTGCAAAAACTATTGGCAATAAACGATGAAATTTTCCGTGCTAATAGCCCCTGGCCAGCTTTTACCGCGACACTATGCCGCGGCAAAAACCGCTTAAAAGAGCCCTTAGTGGGCCTCATCCCAGTTATTTCCCACGCCGACTTCAACCAATAACGGCACATCCAGAGTTGCGGCACCGCTCATGTAGCCGCGAATCTCATCACGTACTTGATCCACCAGGTCCTCACGCACCTCCAGTACCAGTTCGTCGTGTACTTGCAGAATGACCCGGGCATCCAGCCCCGAGGACTCCAGCCAGTTGTCCACCGCCACCATGGCCTTCTTGATGATATCCGCCGCCGTGCCCTGCATCGGCGCGTTGATCGCGGTGCGCTCGGCCCCGGCACGCTCCTGCGGCTTGTTGGAGTTGATCTCCGGCAGGTACAGCCGGCGACCGAAGATGGTCTCCACATACCCTTGGTCCGCCGCCTGGGCACGGGTACGGTCCATATACTCGCGAACCCCCGGATAGCGGGCGAAATAGGTATCGATGTAGGCCTTGGCCTGCTTGGTATCGACGCCGATATCCTTGCCCAGCTTCTGCGCGCCCATGCCATAGATCAGACCAAAGTTGATGGCCTTGGCACTGCGACGCTGATCGGACGTAACGTCCTTGAGCTCCACCTTGAACACTTCGGCAGCCGTAGCGGTGTGCACATCCAGGTTGTTGCGGAAGGCATTGAGCAGGCCTTCGTCCCGGGACAAGTGCGCCATGATCCGCAACTCGATCTGCGAATAGTCCGCCGCCAGCAGCTTGTAGCCGGCCGGGGCGATAAAGGCCTGGCGAATACGCCGACCTTCCGCGGTGCGCACCGGGATGTTCTGCAGGTTCGGATCACTGGAGGACAGACGCCCGGTAGACGCCACAGCCTGATGATAGGAGGTGTGGATACGCCCCGTGCGCGGGTTGATCTGCTCGGGCAGGCGATCGGTGTAGGTGCTTTTCAGCTTGCTCATGGAGCGGTACTGCATCAACACCCGAGGCAGCGGATAGTCGTCTTCGGCGAGCTTGGCCAACACCTCTTCAGCCGTAGAAGGCTGGCCCTTGGCGGTCTTTTTCAGCACCGGCAGGCCGAGCTTGTCGTAGAGAATCGTCCCCAGTTGCTTGGGCGAGCCCAGGTTGAACTCCTCACCCGCGATCTCGAAAGCCTCGCGCTCAAGGGCAACCATCTTGTCCCCCAGCTCGATGCTCTGAAGCCCCAGCAGCTTGTCGTCCACCAGAGCGCCCTGACGCTCGATACGCGCCAGGACCGGCACCAGCGGCATCTCGATATCGGTCAATACGCTGGCCAGGCTCGGAATGGCTGTCAGCTTCTCGAACAGCACCTGGTGCAGACGCAAGGTCACATCGGCATCTTCAGCAGCATACGGCCCCGCCTGCTCAAGGGGGATCTGATCGAAAGTCAGCTGTTTGGCGCCCTTGCCGGCGATGTCCTGGAAGCTCACGGTGCTGTGGTCCAGGTACTTCTGCGCCAGGCTGTCCATGTCATGGCGAGTGGCGGTGGAGTTGAGCACGTAGGATTCGAGCATGGTGTCGAAGGCAATGCCGCGCACAGTGATGCCATTGGCCTGATCGCCACCTATGGCGCAATTGGCCAGGATGTTCATGTCGAACTTGGCGTGCTGACCGACCTTGAGCAGCTTGGGATCTTCCAGCAACGGCTTCAAAGCCAGCAGCACAGTGTCGCGATCCAGCTGCTCCGGAACGCCCATATAGGAGTGGGTCAACGGAACGTAGGCCGCTTCCCCGGCCTTGACCGAGAAGGACAGCCCCACCAGTTGCGCCTGTTGTGCATCGATACCGGTGGTCTCGGTATCGAACGCAATCAGCTTGGCGTTTTTCAGCTTCTCCAGCCAGACCGCAAAACGCTCCTGGTCGAGGATGGTTTCGTACTGCAACTCAAGTGGCGCCTGCTCCGCCGCTGCCGGTTGCTCTGCCACCGCCTCAGGCGCCTCGGCAGAGCTGAGCTCGACGCGCTTGGCGTCTCGCTGCAAATCATCGAGCCAGCTCTTGAATTCCAGCAGGCTGTAGAGCTCCGCCAGTTTCTCGCGGTCGGGCTCGCGCAAGTGCAGGTCATCCAGCCCCACATCCAGGGCCACGTCTACCTTGATGGTCGCCAACTGATAGGAGAGAAAGGCCATCTCCTTGTGCTCTTCCAGCTTGGCCGGCAAGGTCTTGGCGCCGCGAATCGGCAGGGTCGGCACGATATCAAGCTGCTCGTAGAGCTCCTTCAGGCCACCATTGACCCCGACCAGCAAACCGGAAGCCGTCTTCGGACCAATACCCGGTACGCCCGGAATGTTGTCGGAAGAATCGCCCATCAGCGCCAGGTAATCGATGATCTGCTCGGGAGCGACGCCGAATTTCTCCTTCACGCCTTCCACATCCATGCTGCTACCGGACATGGTGTTGACCAAGGTAATGTGCCCGTCGACCAACTGGGCCATGTCTTTGTCACCGGTGGAAATCACCACCGGGCGATCCGCCGCCGCGCTGCTGCGGGCCAGGGTGCCGATCACGTCATCGGCCTCGACCCCTTCCACGCACAGCAGCGGGAAGCCCAGGGCGATCACGCTGGCGTGCAGCGGCTCGATCTGCACCCGCATGTCATCGGGCATGCTCGGGCGGTTGGCCTTGTATTGGGCGTACATGTCATCGCGGAAGGTCCCGCCCTTGGCATCGAAGACCACCGCGAACGGGCTGTCCGGATACTGCTTGCGCAGGCTCTTGAGCATGTTCAGCACGCCCTTGACCGCGCCGGTAGGCAGGCCTTTGGAGGTGGTCAGAGGTGGCAACGCGTGAAACGCGCGGTACAGATATGAAGAACCGTCCACCAGGACGAGGGGGGCTTGGCTCATGAGCAGGATCAACCTTTTCGGCGGGTCCGGCGCTAGAATAGCGGGACCGTTGACGACAAAGGGACAAGGTTATCATGCGCACACTAAATCGCTTGCTGCTGGCCGGCTTGATTGCAATCGCTCCAATGGCCGTGATCGCCGCAGAAGATGCGCCGTCAGCGGACCCGGAAGTGACCATTCGCACGGAAGGCGACAAGACCATCCAGGAATACCGGCAAAATGGCTTTCTGTACGCCATCAAAGTCACGCCCAAGGGCGGTAAACCCTACTTCCTGGTGCGCGCCGATGGCTCCGACGGCAACTTCATCCGTTCGGATCAGCCGGATATGCTGATCCCTTCGTGGAAAATCTTTGAGTGGTAAACCACTCCGACTTCAACTCATTGGCGCTGGCTCGATAGCGGCGCCCGTACTGGCAGTTTTTAACCATGTCTGTGTTCACCCCCCTGGCTCGGCCCGAGCTGGAAACCTTTCTCGCCCCTTATGGGCTCGGCCGCCTGCTTGACTTCCAGGGGATCGCCGCTGGTAGCGAAAACACCAACTTCTTCATCAGCCTGGAGCAGGGCGAGTTCGTCCTGACCCTGGTGGAGCGCGGCCCGGTCCAGGAAATGCCGTTCTTCATCGAACTGCTGGACGTGCTGCACCAGGCCGACCTGCCGGTGCCTTATGCGCTGCGCACCACAGACGGCGTGGCCCTGCGGGAATTGGCTGGCAAACCGGCGTTGCTGCAACCGCGCCTGGCAGGCAAGCACATCAAGGAAGCCAACGCCCAGCACTGTGCCCAGGTGGGTGAGTTGCTCGGGCATCTGCACGTGGCGACCAAGGACAACATGATCAAACGCAAGACCGATCGTGGCCTGGACTGGATGCAGGAGGAGGGCACCCAGCTGTTGTCGCATCTCGATACTCCCGCTCAAGACCTGCTGCAGCGGGCGCTGGATGAAATCACCGAACAGAAGACCGGGATCCTTGCCTTGCCTCGGGCCAACATCCACGCCGATCTGTTTCGCGACAACGCGATGTTCGAAGGCACCCACCTGACCGGCCTGATCGATTTCTACAACGCTTGCTCGGGGCCGATGCTCTACGACGTGGCCATTGCCTTGAACGACTGGTGCTCCGACGCCGAAGGCGTGATCGACGGACCACGGGCCCGGGCGCTGTTGGGCGCCTATGCGGCGCTACGACCATTCACTGCGGCCGAGGCCGAACTCTGGCCGACCATGCTGCGGGTAGCCTGCGTGCGCTTCTGGCTGTCACGACTGATTGCCGCCGAGAGTTTCGCCGGGCAGGACGTACTGATTCACGATCCAATGGAGTTCCAGCAGCGTCTGGCACAGCGGCAACAGGTCAGCCTCACGCTGCCGTTCGCCCTGTAAAACGCTTCGCGGGCCAGCCCGCTCCTACAGGTGCACTCTGTAGGAGCGGGCTGGCCCGCGAAAGTCGTCCCACAACAATCTCTGCTTAAAGCTGCTCCAGACAGCCCGCCAGATCGTTCCCCAATTTCTCCAGCACCTGCTCATAGCCCTGAGCGGTTGCGGGCGTATAACCACCCAGCGCATCCAGCTCCGCCAGTTTCACCGGCAGCCCGGCCACCAGGGTTTCCGCCAACCGCGGACGCAGAGGCGGCTCGCTGAACACACAGGTCTTGCCCACCTGCTGCAAACGCGCGCGCATGGCCGCCACGTGCTGCGCACCCGGCTGCACTTCCGCAGCAACGCTGAACACCCCGGCGTGCTTGAGGCCATAAGCGTCCTCGAAGTAATCGAATGCCTCATGGAACACGAAGTAGGGCTTGCCGGCGATCCCCGCCAGACGAGCCTTCAAACGGGTATCCAGGGCATCCAGACGCTCATTGAATGCTTTCAGATTGCTCTGGTAACGGGCAGCGTTGGCCGGGTCGGCAGCACTCAAGTCCGCAGCGATGCGCGCCGCGATCACCCGGGCATTTATCGGCGACAGCCACAGGTGGGCATCCAGGGTTCCCGGGCGATGATCGTGATCGTGTTCGTCGGCTTCTTCGGCATGCGAGTGGCTATCTTCGGCGAAATGGCGAAGCTTCATGCCCGGCAGATCCTGCACCGCCACCGAGGGCAGGGTGCGTCCCTTAAGGACCCGCGGCAGAAAACCCTCCATGTCCGGGCCGATCCAGTACAGCAGGTCCACACTCTGCACCTTGCGTACGTCCGACGGACGCAGCGCATAGTTGTGCGGCGACGCACCCGGCGGCAGCAGCACCTCAGGAACCGCAACGCCGTCCTGCACCGCCGCCGCGATCAGTTGCAGCGGCTTGATGCTGGTGAGTACCCGGACTTCGGCCTGGGCCGAGCCGATCGCGAACAAGCTGAAGGTAAAAGCGACAAAAAGGCGAAAAAGTGTGGGCACGATGGACACTCGAAGAGGCGAGAACGGGTAACATAATAACGTCTCTCACAAACCTCGTCGCCGCTCATGCCTAAAACACCCCTTGCCAGCCGTCCACACGACCACTCTCACTGCGTACACAGCGCACTGTCTGAGGCCGACGCCCTGTGCGCACGGCAAGGCCTGCGCCTGACCGCCCTGCGTCGGCGGGTACTGGAGTTGGTGTGGCAAAGCCACAAGCCCCTGGGGGCTTACGACATTCTCGCCGTACTCAGCGAGCAGGACGGTCGTCGCGCCGCCCCGCCAACGGTTTACCGGGCCCTGGATTTCCTCCTGGAAAACGGCCTGGTACACCGCATCGCCTCGCTTAACGCCTTCGTCGGCTGCAACCACCCGGAACACGCGCACCAGGGCCAGTTCCTGATCTGTCGCGAATGCCACGCCGCCATCGAGCTCGAACAGAAATCCATCAGCGACGCCATCATCACCAGCGCCCGCGACGTCGGCTTCGTGGTCGAGGGCCAGACCGTCGAAGTGGTCGGACTCTGCTCGGGCTGCCAGGGGGCTTGATGAGCACTGCGTTGATCCGCCTCGAGCAGGTCGGGGTGACCTTTGCCGGGCAGAACGTCCTGGACAACATCGAGCTCAGCGTCGAGCCCGGGCAGATCGTGACCCTGATCGGCCCCAACGGCGCCGGCAAGACCACCTTGGTGCGCGCCGTACTGGGCCTGCTCAAGCCCGACAGCGGCAGCGTCTGGCGCAAGCCCAAGCTGCGGGTCGGCTACATGCCGCAAAAGCTCCATGTCGACCCGACCCTGCCCCTGTCGGTGCTGCGCTTTCTGCGCCTGGTGCCGGGCGTGGATCGCAGCCGAGCCTTGGCAGCCCTCAAGGAAGTCGGCGCCGAGCAGGTGATCGACAGCCCGGTGCAAAGCATTTCCGGCGGCGAAATGCAGCGCGTGCTGCTGGCCCGGGCATTGCTGCGCGAGCCTGAACTGCTGGTACTCGACGAGCCGGTACAAGGCGTTGACGTCGCCGGCCAGGCCGAGCTCTACAGCCTGATCACTCGCCTGCGGGACCGGCATGGCTGCGGCGTGCTGATGGTCTCCCATGACTTGCATCTGGTAATGAGCACAACCGACCAGGTGGTCTGCCTGAACCGCCACGTCTGCTGCTCGGGCCACCCCGAACAGGTCAGCGGCGATCCCGCCTTCGTCGAGCTGTTTGGCAAGAACGCGCCAAGCCTGGCGATCTACCACCACCATCACGATCACGCCCATGACCTGCATGGCTCGGTGGTCACCCAGCCCGCCTCGGGCCACCCCCATGTCCACGGAGAAAACTGCAAGCATGGCTGATTTTCTGCTCTACGCCCTGCTCGCAGGTTTGGCCCTGGCGGTGGTTGCCGGCCCCTTGGGGTCCTTCGTGGTCTGGCGGCGCATGGCCTACTTTGGCGACACCCTGTCCCATGCTGCGCTCCTGGGAGTCGCCCTGGGTTTCCTGCTGGATGTCAGCCCCGCCGTGGCCGTCACCGTAGGTTGCCTGTTGCTGGCGGTGCTGCTGGTGACCCTGCAACAACGCCAGCCTCTGGCATCCGACACGCTGCTGGGGATTCTTGCTCCCAGCACCCTGTCCCTGGGCCTGGTGGTACTAAGCTTCATGCATGAAGTGCGAATCGACCTGATGGCCTACCTGTTCGGTGACCTGCTGGCGATCAGCCCGGGCGATCTGGCGTGGATTCTCGGCGGCAGCGCAGCGGTGCTGTTGCTGCTGGTGGCACTGTGGCGGCCCCTGCTGGCAATCACCGTGCACGAGGAGTTGGCCAAGGTCGAAGGCCTGCCCGTGGCTTCGCTGCGCCTGGCGCTGATGCTGTTGATTGCCGTGGTGATTGCGGTGGCGATGAAGATTGTCGGGGTATTGCTGATTACCTCGTTGCTGATCATCCCGGCCGCTGCGGCACAGCGTCACGCCCGTTCGCCGGAGCAGATGGCCCTGGGCGCAAGCCTGCTGGGCATGCTCGCGGTGTGCGGCGGGCTGGCGCTGTCCTGGTTCAAGGACACCCCGGCCGGGCCGTCGATCGTGGTCACGGCCGCCGCATTATTTCTGCTGAGTTTTGTTCTGCCCCGTCGAGGGGTGTAGACTTGCTCGCTTTTTGCGCAATTAGAGAGTCGCAGGAATGAAGCCGTTCGCCTCCCGTTATCTGCTCCTTGTCGCATTCTCCCTGCTGCTGGGGGCCTGCCAAAGCACGCCACCGGCGACCACCCAGGTCCCCGATGCGCGGGCCTCGGCCATCGCACAGCTGGAACAAAACATTGCCAGCAGTGAGCTGGCCACCGCTGAAGACCAACTCAGTGCGCTGCAGGCACAAACGCCTGACGACCCACAGTTGGTGCAATACCAGCGGCAGATTGCCGAAGCCTATCTGCAGCGCAGCCAGATCGTCCTGCAAAAGGGCGATGTGAATGCCGCGGCCACAGCCCTGAGTCGGGCTCGGGCGCTGATGCCCAAGGCGCCGGCGCTGACCGGTGGTGTCAACAACGCCATTGCCCATGCACGCAAGGCCGAGCTGGACCAGGCCGAAGCCGCCCTGAAGGCTGCCGAAGCGCGCCCAGCGGCCAAGCTGATCGATCCTGCGGCCCAGAGCACCACCATCGCCTTGAACGTCACCGATATCCGCAAGCTGCGTCATCAGCTCGATGCGCTGGCCACCGATGTGGTGAATTATCAGTGCGACGTGAGCATCCAGGTGCCGCGCACCGAGGATTATCCCTGGCTGTCGACCTTGCTCGGCAAGCGGGTGAAGAAGCTCGACCCCGACTTTGAACAGAAGATCAGCCGGCAGATCGTGCGCCACGTACCGGCGCAGATGGTCTTGAGCCCGCGCAAGGCGCAGTAAAGCCTTCGCCGGCAAGCCGGCTCCTACCGGGAGCGGGCTGGTCGGCGAAAGTTTGTTCAGGCCGGGATTGCCTTGGCCTTTTCCTCTCGATCCCAGACCCGATGCTGCCCAATGGCGGCAAAGAACGCTTTGAATGCCTTGGCATCTCCTCCAACGATCAAGCCCTTGTCCGCTTCCAGCTTGAGCACCGCCAGCAGCTCCCGGGCTTCGCCGTGCAAGGCGATGGCCTTGAGATGTTTGTAGGCCTCCAACAGGTAATGCAGCGCCACACCATTGCCGCTCAGGGTCTTGATCGACTGCGCGCCGCCCGGCACGAACACCGCGTCGAACGCCACTGACGGCAGGCCCTCCATGGAAGCATCCACCGGCAAACGCTTGCCGTCCGCGGTGGTGACCGGTGCCGAGGTCGGCCCCAACAGCTTAGCGTGCGCCCCTTCGGCCTTGAGAGCCTTCTTCAACGCGTCAATCGCTGCACCATCAACGCCGTTGGCCGCAAGAATCGCCACTTTCCGCGTTTTGATATGACCCGGCAGCAGGTTCGCCTGGCTCAGGGCCGGCGAGCGTGTCAGCGACGTCTTGCGCTCAGCCACAGTGGCCTTCTTCGGCGCCGCCAGGCCCAGGTTCTCGGCCACACGAGCGGCCAGGTGCAGATCGATGTTGGCGAGAATTTCGTTTACCTGCCGCTCACGGATCCACTGCCGCTCGACCTTGCCCAGCTCGAAGCTGTAGGCCGCGATGATGTGTTCCTGCTCGTGCTTGCTCATGCTGTTGAAGAACAGCCGTGCCTGGGAGAAATGATCGCCGAACGACTCGCTGCGCTGGCGGATCTTGTGAGCATCGATGCGCTCGTTATAACTCTCGAAACCACCATCCTGGGCCGCCGGCGGGGTTTCTTTCGGCCAGCCACCATCAATGGAGTTCGGCTCGTAGGCAGCCCGCCCCTTGTCGATGGTGCTGCGGTGCATGGCGTCGCGCTGACCATTGTGCAAAGGGGTCAGCGGTCGGTTGATGGGCAGCTCATGAAAGTTCGGCCCACCCAGGCGACTGATCTGCGTATCGGTGTAGGAAAACAGCCGCCCTTGCAGCAACGGGTCGTTGGAGAAATCGATCCCCGGCACGATGTGCCCCGGGCAGAAGGCGACCTGCTCGGTTTCGGCAAAATAATTGTCGGGGTTGCGGTTGAGCACCATCTTGCCCAGGGGCGTGATGGGCACCAGTTCCTCGGGGATCAGCTTGGTGGGGTCGAGAATGTCGAAGTCGAAATTGTGTTCGTCTTCTTCGGCGATGATCTGCACGCCGAACTCCCACTCCGGGTAATCCCCGGCTTCGATGGAGTCCCACAGGTCACGGCGATGGAAGTCGGTGTCCTTGCCGGCGAGCTTCTGCGCCTCGTCCCAGACCAGGGAACAGGTGCCCACCGTCGGCCGCCAGTGAAACTTGACGAAGCTTGCGCGCCCCTCGGCGTTGATCAAACGAAAGGTGTGCACGCCAAAGCCCTGCATGCTGCGCAGGCTTTTCGGAATGGCCCGATCGGACATGGCCCAGATCACCATGTGCGCCGATTCCGGCTGCAGGGAGACGAAGTCCCAGAAGGTGTCGTGGGCCGAGCCGCCGGTGGGGATCTCATTGTGGGGTTCGGGTTTCACCGCATGCACGAAGTCGGGGAACTTGATCGCGTCCTGGATGAGGAACACCGGCATGTTGTTGCCCACCAGGTCGAAGTTGCCCTCGTCGGTGAAGAATTTCACTGCAAATCCCCGGACATCACGCACGGTATCGCCGGAACCTCTTGGTCCCTGGACCGTGGAAAAGCGCACGAACACCGGGGTCTTCTTCTGCGGATCGCGCAGGAAACCGGCCTTGGTCAGCGCCGAATGATTGTCGTAGCTCTGGAAGTAACCATGGGCGCCAACACCCCGGGCGTGGACGATGCGCTCGGGAATCCGCTCATGGTCGAAGTGGGTGATCTTCTCCCGCATGATGAAGTCTTCCAGCAGCGAAGGACCACGAGCGCCCGCCTTGAGGCTGTTCTGGTTGTCAGCGACCTTCACCCCCTGATTGGTCCGCAGGGCCTGGCCCGTGGCGTCGGAGCGGAACGGCTCCAGGCTCTGCAACTTGGTGTTGCTGTTGCCCCGGTCCAGGGTATCGGTCCCGGCCATCTGGCTTTTCGGGGCATTGGGTTTTTTCGTACTCATCAGACAAAAACTCCTCGTTGGCGAAGTCCCTGGCACGCCGGGGCTTCGTGAACACAGGCCCGCAGGCACGGCACCTGGGGCTTCTCGAGTGGTTTAAGTAGTGACTGACGAGAAACTGCGAGCGTTCCTTTTTTATGACCTTTGATCGCGTTATTGCCAAATGGCAGGATGATTGCGAAATAAATGCTAAGAACCTCTATACGGACAGGCTAAAATGCGCGCCCGGCTAACCGCTGATCCTTTTCTAACGCGCCCCACAAGGTTCGCTACGTGATCGAGTTTCAAAACGTCCATAAAACCTACCGGGTCGCCGGTAAGGATATTCCCGCCCTGCACCCGACCAGTCTTCGGGTCGAGAATGGTCAGGTGTTCGGCCTGATCGGTCATTCCGGCGCGGGCAAAAGCACGCTGCTGCGCCTGATCAACCGCCTGGAAAACCCCAGCGGCGGCACGATCATCGTCGACGGTGAAGAAGTCACCGCGCTGGACGCCAACGGCCTGCGCCGCTTCCGCCAACAGGTCGGGATGATCTTCCAGCACTTCAATCTGCTGTCCTCCAAGACTGTGGCTGACAACGTCGCCTTGCCCCTGACCCTGGCCGGCGAGCTGTCGCGCAGCGACATCGAACGCCGTGTGGCTGAGTTGCTGGAGCGGGTCGGCCTGTCCGACCACGCCAAGAAATACCCGGCACAACTGTCCGGCGGCCAGAAACAGCGCGTCGGCATCGCCCGTGCCCTGGCCACCAAGCCAAAGATCCTGCTGTGCGACGAAGCCACCAGCGCCCTCGATCCGCAGACCACGGCCTCGGTCCTGCAACTGCTGGCCGAGATCAATCGCGAGCTGAACCTGACCATCGTTCTGATCACCCACGAAATGGACGTGATCCGTCGCGTCTGTGACCAGGTGGCGGTCATGGACGCCGGCCAGATCGTCGAACAGGGCTCGGTGGCCGAGGTGTTCCTGCACCCCAAGCACCCGACCACCAAACGCTTCGTCCAGGAAGACGAGCAGATCGACGAGAACGAGCAACGCGACGACTTCGCCCACGTACCGGGGCGTATCGTGCGCCTGACTTTCCAGGGCGATTCCACCTACGCACCGCTGCTGGGCACTGTGGCCCGGGAGACCGGGGTCGACTACAGCATCCTCGCCGGACGCATCGACCGCATCAAAGACACCCCTTACGGGCAACTGACCCTGGCCATCACCGGCGGTGACATGGAAGCGGCCTTCGCCCGCTTCACCGCGGCGGATGTCCACATGGAGGTGCTGCGCTAATGAGCGGCTTACTGCATTACTTCGACAACGTTGACTGGGCCGATATCGGAGTGGCAACCAGCGACACCATGGTCATGCTCAGCACGTCCCTGGTATTCACCGTACTGGTGGGCCTGCCGCTGGGGGTCTTGCTGTTCCTGTGCAGCCCAAGGCAGTTGCTGGAACAGAAAAATGTCTATTCGATCCTGGGCTTTGTGGTCAACGCCATCCGCTCGCTGCCGTTCATCATCCTGCTGATTGTGATGATTCCGACCACTATCCTCATCACGGGCACCTCCCTGGGTGTGGCGGGCGCCATCCCTCCGCTGGTGGTGGGCGCTTCCACCTTCTTCGCGCGCCTGGTGGAAACCGCTCTGCGTGAAGTGGATCGCGGCATTATCGAGGCCACCCAGGCCATGGGCGCCACGACCCGGCAGATCATCATGAACGCCCTGCTGCCCGAGGCCTGCCCCGGTATCATCGCGGCGATCACGGTCACCGCCATCGCCCTGGTCGGCTACACCGCCATGGCCGGTGTCGTGGGTGCAGGCGGCCTCGGTGACCTGGCCATTCGTTATGGTTACCAGCGTTTCCAGGACGATGTGATGGTGGTGACCGTGGTAATGCTGATTGTGTTGGTTCAGGTTCTGCAAACCGTTGGCGATAAGCTGGTGGTGCACTTTTCCCGCAAATAATTGCAATCGCCGGCCCCGGCCGGCAGGCGCCCGGGGTCGGGCGACTTACAAGGAGCTTGTTCGATGAAAAAACTACTCGTCGCTTTCGCAGCCGTTGCCGCGTTCTCCGCGCACGCCGCCGAAACCCTGACCGTGGCCGCCACACCGGTGCCCCACGCCGAGATCCTGGAATTCGTCAAACCGGCCCTGGCCAAAGAAGGCGTGGACCTGAAGGTCAAGGTCTTCACCGACTACGTGCAGCCCAACGTGCAAGTGGCCGAAAAACGCCTGGACGCCAACTTCTTCCAGCACCAGCCATACCTGGATGAGTTCAACAAGGCCAAGGGCACCAAGCTGGTGAGCGTGGCCGGCGTGCACCTGGAACCCCTGGGCGCCTACTCCAGCAAATACAAGCAACTCTCCGAACTGCCAGGCGGCGCCACCGTGGTGATCCCCAACGACGCCACCAACGGCGGTCGCGCCCTGTTGCTGCTGGACAAGGCCGGCCTGATCAAGCTCAAGGATTCCAACAACATCCTGGCCACCATCAAGGACATCACCGAGAACTCCAAGGACCTGAAGTTCCGCGAACTGGAAGCCGCCACCATCCCCCGCGTGCTGACTCAGGTCGACCTGGCCCTGATCAACACCAACTACGCCCTGCAGGCCAAGCTGGACCCTTCCAAGGATGCCCTGGTGATCGAAGGCAAGGATTCGCCTTACGTGAACATCCTGGTCGCCCGTCCTGACGACAAGGACTCGGACGCCATGAAGAAACTGGTCGCCGCCCTGCACAGCCCAGAAGTGAAGCAATTCATTCTCGAGAAGTACAAAGGCGCCGTGCTGCCAGCGTTCTGATCGGTTGCAGAAATACAAACGGGGCGCCTTGGGCGCCCCGTTTTGTTTGTAGCCGCTGCCGAAGGCTGCGATAAGGCGCGAAGCGCCTTCCGAGGGCCTCAAGCACGCGTCCTCTTCGAGGCCGATCGCAGCCTGCGGCAGCGGTTCAGCGGTTCAAGCATGCCGCGTTATTGGCGCTGCAACATCACCGGCAACTGGGCCACCAGCTTCTGGTTGTTCAACGGTGCGCGGATAAAGCCACGCTGGTGACCGTCCGGACCGATCACCGCGAGGTTGCCGCTGTGGTCCACGGTGTAATTGGGCTTGCTGGTGTCCGCCGGAATGAAGGGAATGCTCACCGCGTTGGCCAGCTTCTGCAGGTCTTCCACCGAGGCGGCGGTCAGGCCCTTGAAGTCCTTGTCGAAATAGCCCAGGTACTGCTTGAGCTGTTGCGGCGTATCGCGGTTGGGGTCGACGCTGACCAGGATCACCTGCAGCTTGTCCACCGCCTCCTTGGGCAGCTCACTCTTGATCTGCCGCAGTTGGGCCAGGGTGGTGGGGCAGATGTCCGGGCAGAAGGTATAGCCGAAGAACAGCAGCGACCACTTGCCCTTCAACTCATCGATCACCACGGGCTGGCCGTCCTGGTCGAGCATCTTCACCGCAGGCAGGGTACGGCTCTGGGGCAGGAGGATGATGCCGGCGTCGATCAATGCGGTGGGATCGCCCTGACCCTTGCCGGACAGTACTTTGTTGACGGTCAGCCCCAGGATCAGGGCCACCAGCGCAACGAGAATAAAGACGGTTTTCTGAGTTCGAGTCATAGGTTCAACAATAGGTAGTGGTCTACGAGCAGGGCGATGAACAGCAGGAACAAGTAGTAAATAGAGTACTTGAAGGTGTTGATCGCCGCGTGCGGCCGAGTGCCACGGTACAGCACCCAGGCCCATTGCAGGAAGCGCCCGCCCAGAAGCAAAGCGCACACCAGGTACAGCACGCCGCTCATGTGGATGGCATAGGGCAGCAGGCTGACCGCCAGCAGGGCAAAGGTATAGAGCAGGATGTGCACCTTGGTGTAGTGCTCACCGTGGGTCACCGGCAGCATCGGGATATCGGCCTTGGCGTATTCCTCCTTGCGATGGATGGCCAGGGCCCAGAAGTGCGGCGGGGTCCAGGCGAAAATGATCAGCACCAGCAGCAGCGGCTCGGCGCTCAAGTGCCCGGTAGCAGCAACCCAGCCCAGCAGCGGCGGCGCCGCACCGGCCAGCCCGCCGATCACGATGTTCTGCGGCGTCGCGCGTTTCAGAAAGCCGGTGTAGACCACCGCGTAGCCCAGCAGGGACGCCAGGGTCAGCCAGGCCGTGAGCGGATTGGTGAACGCCAGCAGCAGCGCTTGCCCGGCCAACGCGAGGCACAGGGCGAACGCCAAGGCCGCCCGGGGTGAAACCCGGCCTTGGGCCAGGGGCCGTTTGTGGGTCCGGGCCATCAGCGCGTCGATGCGCCGGTCCACCACATGGTTCACCGCCGCCGCGCCACCCGCACACAGAGCAATGCCCAGGTTGCCGAACACCAGCACCGTCCACGGCACCCCCGCGCGGGTGGCGAGGAACATGCCCACCAGGGAGGTGATCAGCATCAGCACCACCACCTTGGGTTTGGTCAGTTCCAGGTAATCGCGCCAGATGGCCTGGGGATGCTGACGTTCGCTGATCAGAGTCGCCATGGCATCTCTCCTTTGATGGTGATGGGACCCGCCATCTGTTTGCGCGGGCTCAGACGCCAGCCCAGGGGCAGGCGATCCCGGGCCTGCACCAGGCTGGTACGGGCGTGATAGTTGACCAGCACCAGGGTCAGCAGCAGCGCCGCGCCCCCGGCGTTATGCGCCACCGCCACCGGCAGCGGCAAATGGAACAGCACGTTGCTGATGCCCAGGCTGACCTGCGCCGCCAGCGCCACCAGCACCAGCCCGGCCAGACGGGTCATGCCGGTTTGCCGCAACTGCCAGGCCAGCCCCAGCAACACCAGGGTCACCAGCACCGCGCCGACCCGGTGGGTCATGTGGATGGCGGTGCGGGCGTCGCTGTCCAATTGTCCGCCCAGGTAGTTGGGGCCGATGTGCTGGGTCAGATGAAAGCCGTTGGCAAAATCCATGTTCGGCCACCACTGGCCATGGCAGGTGGGCAGGTCGATGCAGGCCACGGCGGCGTAGTTGGAGCTGACCCAGCCGCCCAGGGCGATCTGCCCGACCACCAGCACCAGCCCGGCCGTTGCCCAGTACTGCAGGCGTCGCGGCACAATCAGCGCCGGCAGCACGCCGGACAGGCGCAAGGTCAGCAGGAACAGCAGGCTCAAGGTGGCGAAGCCCCCCAGCAGGTGCGCGGTGACCACTTGCGGCCAGAGCTTGAGGGTGACCGTCCACATGCCGAAGGCCGCCTGGGCAAACACCACCACCATCAGGAACAGCGGCAGCTTCAGGGGCTGCCCGGGATGCCGGCGATGGGTCCAGGCCCGGGCCGCCAGCAGCACGATCAACAGCCCCAGGGTGCCGGCGAAATAGCGGTGGATCATCTCGTTCCAGCCCTTGTGGGCTTCCACCGGGGTGTCGGGAAAATGCAGTTCGGCATGGGCCAGTTGGGCTTCGCTGTTCGGCACGCTGATAAACCCGTAGCAGCCGGGCCAGTCCGGGCAGCCCAGGCCCGCGTGGGTCAGCCGGGTGTAGGCGCCCAGCAGCACCACGATCAGAGCCAGCAAAGTGGCAAACAACGCGAGGCGAAATCCAGGTTTGGCCATGACGATGCCCTTATCCGATGTTCGACAGTTTCAGCAGGTGCCGCAGGTCGTTGAGCAGGTCCTTGCCCTTGACCCGAGCGTCGTAGCGCAACACCAGATTGCTGTGGGGATCGACGATCCACAGCTGCGGCGCGTCCTTGTCGTTGACGCCTTTGGCATAGGTCGCCAGGTCCAGGGGGTAGCGTTGCAACTGCGGGTACTCGCGCTGCAGCCTGGCTTGGTATTCGGCGCTCAGCGGCTGGGCGCTGGCCAGGGCATGGCTGGCCCGCGAAGCATCACGGCCCAGGGCCACCTGGATCTGCCGCGCCAGGTACACCAGTTGCTGGCAATCGGCATCACACGCCTTGGGGGCCGTGACCAGGATCTGCCAGCGATCCTCCTCGGACTGCACGCCGATCTGCGCCCGGGTCTGGCCATTGCCGATCAGTTCACCGTGATAGCTGCGGCTTTCCGGCACCCAGAACTGCAGCTTGTACATGCCGGTGGCGAGGATCATCGGACCGATCACCATCAGCAGGATCAGGATCAGTTGCCAACGGCCGCGGCGCCGGTTGGGCACCTGGGCGTCAGAGATGTTGGGTGGATTCATGGCCGTTCCCATGGCGGTTCTCCCGTGCGTTGTGCCAGCCGAAATAGAGATAGAGGAGCAGCAGGGCCAGGGCCATGGCGAACCACTGCACGGCATAGCCCAGGTGTTTTTCCGGCCCCATGGCCACCACCGGCCAAGCCGTCAGGTAGGCGCCAGCACCGGACTCCTGACGCACTTCATGCTTGAAGCCGCTGCGGCCAAGCTCGGCCCAGAGAGCCTCCGGGTTCACGGCGGTGATCAATCGTGGCCAGCGCGCAGCCGCCGGGTCGGCCTGCAGTTGGAACGCCGCGCCCGGAGAAACGTAGACCCAGGCATCCAGACTCAGGCTCTGTTCCGGGGTGCTGAATGCCGCAGGCGTGCGCCGATCGGGCCAGGGCAGCCAGCCACGATTGACCAGCAACCAGCGCCCGCTGGCCTGATCGAGGAAGGGTTGCAGCAGCTCGACCCCGACCTGGCCGTCGTGCAGGCGGTTGTCCAGGAGCAGGCTGTGATCGGCATCGAAATGACCGTGCAGGCGCACCCGGCGAAAGGCCGGGTCCTCGACCGCCAGCAACTCGAACAACGACACCGGCTCGGCCGCGCGGCGCTCGGCGTAGCTGGTCAGCAATTGGCGCTTCTGCTCGCCACGGCTCAGTTGCCAGAAGCCCAGGGAAACCAGCGCAGGCAGCAGCAACAGCACCACCAGGGTCGGCACGACTCCCGGCCGGAAGCCTTTCATGACCGGCCCGCAAGGCTGAGAAATCCACTCGCTATACTGCTGTACATCGCGTTTCCCCCGGAGTCCCACCATGCTCAAAGCAGCCATCGTCCTGATGCTGATTGCCACGGTTATCAGCCTGTTCAGCGGCCTGTTCTTTCTGGTCAAGGACGACAGCCAATCCAAACGCCTGGTGACCGCCTTGAGTATTCGGGTATGCCTGGCCGCGATCACCGTGGGCTTGATCGCCTGGGGTTTCTTCAGCGGCCAGCTGGTGTCCCACGCGCCCTGGTAGGGCGCAGCAGGCCCTCAGAGCACGTAGACAAAAACGAACAGGCCGATCCACACCACATCGACGAAGTGCCAGTACCAGCTGGCTGCTTCAAAGCCGAACTGATGTTCGGCGTCGAAATGCCCACGCATGATGCGCATCAGCATCACGAACAGGATCAAGGTGCCGATGGTCACGTGGGCGCCGTGGAAACCGGTGAGCATGAAGAAGGTGGCGCCGTAGATCCCCGAGCCCAGAGTCAGGCCCAGCTCGCGATAGGCGTGGATGTACTCTTCGGCCTGGAAGCCGAGGAAGGCGCACCCCAGCAGCACGGTCAGCGCCAGCCAGATCTTCAGCGCTCCACGATGGCCTTTCTTCAGGGCATGGTGGGCGATGGTCACGGTGACACTGGAACTGACCAGCAGCACAGTGTTGAGCAGCGGCAAGCCCCAGGGGCTGATGGTGCCCGTGGGCGATGGAAAGAGTTTCGGATCGGGGTTGTTGAGCAGGGGCCAGACGAACTCGAAGTTCGGCCAGAGCATATGGGCGATGCCCTTGTTCCCCTCACCGCCGAGCCAGGGCCCGGACAGGTGTCGCACATAGAACAGCGCGCCGAAGAAGGCCAGGAAGAACATCACTTCGGAAAAGATGAACCAGCTCATGCCCCAGCGGAACGAGCGGTCCAGCTGAGCACTGTACAAGCCGGCGCGGCTTTCCTTGATCACCGCGCCAAACCAGCCGAACAGCATGTAGGCCAGCAGCAGGCTACCGACGAAAAAGATCAGCGGGCCATGGGATTCCGGGCGCGCCGCCTTGAGGTCGTTGAACCAGGTCGCCAGGCCGAACACGGTGACGAACATGCCCACCGTCGCAATGATCGGCCACTTGCTCTGGGCAGGAACGTAATAGTGCTCATGAGTCGCCATGGGTTGTTCTCCTTATCGGGCACGCCAGATCGTCTATCCACCGGTCTTGGCGGCAACCGCCACCGGTGGATGACGCGCGGTGATATCGAACAGCGTGTAAGCCAGCGTCAGGTGCTTCACATCCTTGGGCATGTCGCGGTCAACGATGAAACGCACCGGCATCTCGATCTTCTCCCCGGGCTGCAGCACCTGCTGGGTAAAGCAGAAGCACTCGGTCTTGTGGAAATACATGGCCGCGCTGCTGGGGGAGATGCTCGGGATGGCCTGGGCGCTCATCGGGTGATCGCTGGGGTTGCGGGCGATGAAGACCATCTCGTTCACCGCCCCCGGATGGACCACGATGTCATCGGACTTGGGATAGAACTCCCAGACCATGTCGATGGCATTGGTGGACAGGAACTGCACCCGCACCTGGCGCGAAGCGTCGATCTGCTGCCCCTGGTCCGCGTACTGCCCGCCGGTCTTGCCATTGATGCCCAAGGCCTTGCACATCACGTCGTAGATCGGCACCAGGGCAAAACCGAAAACGAACATCGCCGCCACCACCAGCAACAGGCGGGTCACCAGCTTCTTCAGCGAGATCTCGGCCATCTCAACGTCCCCCCGAACCTGTATGAGCCGGCTTGCCGACGAGCAGGGCACCACCTTCTGGCGCCTTCGCGAGCAAGCTCGCTCCTACAACACAGCTGTTCATTTCACTTCCGGTGGCGTGACGAAGGTGTGGTACGGCGCCGGCGATGGAATGCTCCACTCCAGCCCTTCGGCCCCTTCCCACGGCTTGGCCGGGGCCGGTTTGCCACCGCGAATGCACTTGATGACGATGAACAGGAAGAAGATCTGCGTCGCGCCGAAGGTGAAGGCACCGATAGAGGACACCATGTTGAAGTCGGCGAACTGCAGGTTGTAGTCCGGAATCCGCCGCGGCATGCCCGCCAGACCCACGAAGTGCATAGGGAAGAACGCCAGGTTCATGCCGACGAAGGACAGCCAGAAGTGCAGCTTGCCCAGGGTTTCGTCGTACATGTACCCGGTCCACTTGGGCAACCAGTAATAGGCCGAGGCGAAGATCCCGAAGATCGCCCCCGGCACCAGCACGTAGTGGAAGTGCGCCACCACGAAGTAGGTGTCCTGGTACTGGAAGTCCGCCGGGGCGATGGCCAGCATCAACCCGGAAAAGCCGCCAATGGTGAACAGAATGACAAAGGCCACGGCGAACAGCATCGGCGTCTCGAACGTCAGCGCGCCCTGCCACATGGTGCTCACCCAGTTGAACACCTTGACCCCGGTGGGCACGGCAATCAGCAGGGTGGCGTACATGAAGAACAGTTCGCCCACCAGCGGGATGCCCACCACGAACATGTGGTGCGCCCAGACGATGAACGACAGGAAGGCAATGGCTCCGGTGGCATAGACCATCGAGGTGTAGCCGAACAGCGGCTTGCGGCTGAAAGTGGGGATGATCGAGCTGACGGCGCCGAAGGCCGGCAGGATCATGATGTACACCTCGGGATGGCCGAAGAACCAGAACACGTGCTGGAACAAGACCGGGTCGCCGCCGCCGGCGGCACTGAAGAAGCTGGTGCCGAAGTGGATGTCCATCAGCATCATGGTCACGCAGCCGGCCAGCACCGGCATCACTGCGATCAGCAGAAAGGCAGTGATCAGCCAGGTCCAGACGAACAGCGGCATCTTCATCAGGGTCATGCCCGGGGCACGCAGGTTGAGGATGGTGGCGATCACGTTGATCGCCCCCATGATCGAACTGATACCCATCAGGTGGATGGCGAAAATGAAGAAGGTCACGCTTTCCGGGGCGTAGGTGGTGGACAGCGGGGCGTAGAAGGTCCAGCCGAAGTTGGGCCCGCCGCCGGGCATGAATAACGTCGAAACCAGCATCAGGAAGGCCGCCGGCAACAGCCAGAAGCTGAAGTTGTTCATCCGCGGCAGGGCCATGTCCGGGGCGCCGATCATCAGCGGAATCATCCAGTTGGCCAGGCCGACGAAAGCCGGCATCACCGCGCCGAAGACCATCACCAGGCCATGCATGGTGGTCATCTGGTTGAAGAACGCCGGCTCGACGATCTGCAGCCCGGGCTGGAACAGCTCGGCGCGGATCACCATGGCGAACGAGCCGCCCAGCAGGAACATCGCGAAGCTGAACCACAGGTACAGGGTGCCGATGTCCTTGTGGTTGGTGGTCAGTATCCAGCGCATCAGGCCCTTGGCGGGACCATGGGCGTGGTCATCATGGCCGGCGTGGCCGTGGTCATCGATCACTGCACTCATGCCCTGTCTCCTGCAAACGGGTGGGCTGGACGCTCAGGGACACTGCACCCCGAGCGGTTGCGGAAATACCCAATAAGCCGGCTCATTTGCTTTCCGCCTGTTTCAGCGCCAGCACTTCTTTTGGCGTGACCATGTCGCCCTTGTTGTTGCCCCAGGCGTTGCGCTCGTAGGTCACCACCGCAGCGATGTCGACTTCCGACAACTGCTTGCCGAAGGCCGCCATGGCAGTCCCCGGTTTGCCGTGAAGGACGATATTCAAGTGATCGCCCTTGGGCCCGGTGGCGATCTTCGAGCCCTTGAGGGCCGGGAACATCGGCGGCAGGCCCTGGCCTTCCGCCTGGTGACAGGCGACGCAAGCGGTGTGGTAGACCTTATCGCCACGGGCCACCAGCTCATCGAGGGTCCATTCCTTGCTGGTCAGCTCCTTGAGCTTGGCGGCCTCGGCCTTGCGCTCGCCCATCCAGGTGTCGTAGTCGGCCTGGCTCTTGACCTCGACCACGATCGGCATGAAGCCGTGGTCCTTGCCGCACAGCTCGGCGCACTGGCCACGGTAGATGCCGGGCTTGTCGACCCGGGTCCAGGCTTCGTTGACGAACCCCGGGATGGCGTCACGCTTGACCGCAAAGGCCGGCACCCACCAGGAGTGGATCACGTCGGCGGCGGTCACCAGGAAGCGCACCTTGGCCCCCACCGGCAGCACCAGGGGCTGGTCGACTTCCAGCAGGTAGTGCTCGCCCTTGACGCTCTTGTTGTGGATCTGCTCGGCGGGGGTGGCCAGGTTGCTGAAAAACTCCACATCCTGGCCGAGGTATTTGTAGTGCCACTTCCATTGGTAGCCGGTGATCTGGATGTCCACATCCGGCTCGCTGGTGTCGTACATCTTGATCAGGGTCGCCGTCGCCGGGACGGCCATGGCCACCAGGATCAGGAAGGGGATGATGGTCCAGAGGATTTCCACGGTGGTGCTTTCGTGGAACCGGGCCGGGACCTGGCCCGTGGAGCGACGGTGAACGATCATTGACCAGAACATCGCGCCGAAGACGATGACGCCGATCACCACACAGATCCAGAAGATGGTCATGTGCAGGTCGAATACCGCGTGGCTTATCTCGGTAGCCCCAGGCGTCATATTCACCGTCCAGGCGGCTTGCGCCTGGCTGAATATCGACAACAACAGGAGGCCCATCCAGACATGTGGATGTCGCATCATTGCGGGTTCCCCTTATCGTTCTTGTTATCCCGCCGGCTTAACACCTGCGGCAAGGGAGCGGCTGCCTAGACTACGAACTTAAACCGGCCGGGCCTCGCTGCATCTGCAGTCGGGCGTCATCAGCTAACTTCACACAATGGCGAGTATAGACAGCGACTCTGACCTCGCAACGCGAGGGCGTAAATCAGCTGAAACACTGGAAAGCAGGTTTGCAGGCCACGGCACAAAAGGGGTCGAGTGCCCGGGATGGCAGAGCGATATAACCCCGCCGTCTAAGCATGAAATAATTATGACAAATGCGTCTTAAGCATTTTCGTAAGCAGGCTAACTTATGTGCTCCCTATTCATGTCCTTGTCCCTGGAGTTTTCATGAACACCGCCGCATTGCGCGAGCAGATCCAACTGGCCCGGCAACACGAAGCCAGCACAGGCCTTCTGACCC
Organism: Pseudomonas protegens; assembly: GCF_003363755.1. GTDB lineage: Bacteria > Pseudomonadota > Gammaproteobacteria > Pseudomonadales > Pseudomonadaceae > Aquipseudomonas > Aquipseudomonas danubii. The sequence continues at coordinate 3,599,221 of NZ_CP031396.1, read as the reverse complement.
GTCAGTTGGAAACGCAACTGCCTCACCTGCACCCTGCCATCCAGCTGCCCGAAGTCGACGCCAAGGACGTCATGACCCGTTTCGTCAGCGCCTACATCGACCAGGTTCCGGACCTGCTGGACGCCGCCAATGCGGTGGCCCGTGAAGCCGGAATCGAATCGCAGATCAAGCCGGTACTGAAGATCGCCGAGCAATTCTTCCTCCAGCCGCCGGCCATCATGGACGGCCACGTCGGCCTCGACAGCCTGCTGGACGAAGCCTACCTGGCCCTACGCCTGGTGGAAGAAGTCAACGACCTGTACATCAAGCACTTCGGCCGTCCACTGATCCCCCTGGACATGACGGTCGCCAACCTCATCGCCCACCAACTGATCGGCGAAACCTTCGCCAACCAACTGGACGAAGCGGTGCACCACGCGGTCGACGCCATGCTCAACGAAGAAAGCTTCGCCCTGGAATCCGTGGAAGCCTACCGCGACACACTCAATAGCCCGGACACCGAGGCCGCGTGGAAGCGCTGGCCCTGCCTGTCGCGTCAGCTGGGCGTGGAGCTAGAGCTCGACCAGCCCGCCGCCTGAACCCACTCCTCGCCAGCAAGGCTCGCAACGAGCCTTGTGGCGAAGGGGCAGCCCATTCCCTGCCATCAACTTCTTGCTGACGCCACTCCAATCCCACCACCACTGCTCAAGCGTCCTTCCAGGCGTCGCTTCAAGCCCCGCGCCTCAATCATCAACCGCGAACCCTTGGCCTGATTGGCCCGGGTCCATTCCTCCAGCAGCTCCAGGCAGGCGTGATCGATGTAACTGAGGTGGTTGAGAGGCACATGCACCGTTGTCGCCGGTGGAATGCTCGCCAGAACCCGAGTCAGGGCCGGCACTTTGAGAAAGGTCGCGGCCCCCATCAGTCGCAGCTCCATCTCGCCAGCGGCTGGAAGGTCGATCAGGCTGATCTTCAAGCGCGAGGCCTTGAACGCCAGCTTGGCCAGCGTCAGGGCAAAACCTATCAGCACACCGGTCAGCAGATCGCTGAAGACAATCGCCAGGGCCGTCACCGCGTAGGTCAACATCGGCATCCGCCCGTAGCGCCCCAGGCCGCGAAACACCTTGAGGTCCACCAGCTTGAAGCCGGTGTAGACCAGCACCCCGGCCAGGCTCGCCACCGGAATGCTCTGCAGCACGCTGGACAGCAGCAACACGAAACCCAGCAGCCACAGACCATGGAAGATCGTCGAGAAACGGGTCTGGGCCCCGGCCTGGACGTTGGCCGAACTGCGCACGATGACCCCGGTCATCGGCAAGGCCCCAAGCAGGCCGCAGAGCATATTGCCCACGCCCTGGGCCGACAGTTCACGGTCGAAGTCCGAACGCACGCCGCTGTGCATGCGATCCACCGCAGCGGCAGACAGCAAGGTCTCGGCGCTGGCAATGAAAGCCACGGCGAAGGCCGCGATCAACAGGTTGGGGTCCGCCAGATTGAGCAGGTCGGCGGGGCGCAGCCAGTCGATGGCCTCACTCAGGTTGGCCGGCACCTCGACCCGCTTCACCTCCAGGGCCAGGACCAGGCTGGCCAGGGTCGCCAGGCCCACCCCCAGCAAAGCCCCCGGAATGAAGCGCAGCGATTGTGGCCGCCACTTGTCCCACCCCCACATCAGCGCGATGGTCGACAACCCCAGCAACCCCGCCTGCCAACCCAGGCTCGGCAAGGCCTGGGCCAGCGCCTGAGGGAAGCCGACAAGGTTAGCCAGCCCCGAGGCCTGGGGCGCGGCATCAAGCATCACATGCACCTGGGACAGCACGATCAACACACCTATGCCCGCCAGCATGCCGTAGACCACCGCCGGCGCCGTGACCCGGAACCAGCACCCCAGGCGCAGACGCCCGGCCAGCAATTGCAGCAGCCCGGCCAACAGCAGGATCGGCCCGAGCATGGCCACACCGTGCTGGCGCACCAGTTCGAACACCAGCACCGCCAGCCCGGCAGCCGGACCGCTGACCTGCAAGGGCGAGCCCGCCAGCCAGCCCACCACCAGCCCGCCGATGATCCCGGTGATCAGGCCCTTGGCTGGCGGCAGGCCCGAGGCAATGGCGATCCCCATGCACAGGGGCAGGGCCACCAGAAACACCACCACCGAAGCCAGCAGCTCCCGTGGCAGGACACTTTTCAACTGTGCTGCACGCATGACAGTTCTCCTGACTTTTGTTCAGGCGTGGCAAAGCCGGACCGCCAAACGGCGGCCCTGGCTACAACCACTCAGGTGTATTTAGGCGGGATTAGAAGCGCGCTTTGGGCGTCGCCACGGGGATCGGATGAGTGCCATCGAGCGGCAGGAAACAGCCCTTGTCCGCGTCGTAGGCCTTGATCGAACTGGTCTCGATGTCGTAGACCCAGCCATGGATGAACAATTGGCCGTTGGCCATGCGCGAAGCCACCGAAGGGTGGGTGCGCAGATGCTGCAACTGGGCGATGACGTTCTCCTCGGTCAGCACATGCATGCTGGAGGACTCATCGGCGCAATCGCAGTTCTCGTGGACCATGGTCCGCGCCACTTCGGCGTGCCGCAGCCAGGCCTTGACCGTAGGCATTTTCTCCAGGCTTTGCGGATTGAGCACCGCCCGCATGGCGCCGCAGTCCGAGTGCCCGCAGACGATGATGTGGTGCACCCCAAGGGCCAGCACCGCGTATTCGATCGCCGTGGAAACACCCCCGTTCATCTGCCCATAGGGCGGCACCACGTTGCCCACGTTGCGGGTCACGAACAGGTCGCCGGGAGAGCTCTGGGTAATGAGTTCGGGAACGATGCGCGAATCCGCGCAAGCAATGAACATCGCCCTTGGCCGCTGGGCGGTGGCGAGTTTCTTGAACAGTTCTTCCTGCTGCGGGAAGACTTCATGATGAAAATGCAAAAAGCCGTCAACGATATGCTGCAGCGCTGCATCGGCGGTTTCGGCAACCTCGGTGGGTGCGGGAGCCGACGCAGCCAACGGCTGTTTATCCTTGTCACTCATGATTCAGCCTCTCTGTCGGATTTGGTGAATTTTCCAGAATTATCCGGCACGACGCCAGTAATCGATTAAAAAATAACCGGGGCGCCGACCGCGACCCGTCGGTCACTTGATGGGCAAGGTAGCGCTAAAAACTTAACTCAAACTGAATGGAACGCTCTAGAACGCCACTATGGGCGATGTCAAAAGGTGACCAGCGGACCTCCGTCAGCAACATCCGCTAGGCAACCATAGGCCAATGCTTCTCACAGCAACGACATCTGCCCCCCCGGCGGACAGAAGGCCGAGCAATCAAGATCGAAGCCCGCGCGCCGATCGAGCCCCAGGCGCTTGAGCGCCTTGGCGAAACGCTGGGCCAACAGGTCGGCGAAGGGTCCCTCACCGCGCATGCGGCTGCCGAAACGGCTGTCGTAGAGCTCACCACCCCGGCTCTGGCGGATCAGGCTGAGCACATGGGCGGCCCGCTGCGGGTAATGCGCCGCCAGCCACTCCTCGAACAGCGGCGCCACCTCCAGGGGCAGGCGCAGCATCATGTAGGCCGCGCTCTGCGCCCCGGCGGCATGGGCCTCGCTGAGCAGGCTTTCCAGCTCGCTGTCGTTGATCATCGGGATCATCGGCGAACACAGCACCCCCACCGGAACGCCCGCTTCACGCATCACCCGGATCGCCCGCAAACGCGCCTTGGGCGCCGCCGCCCGGGGTTCGAGAATGCGCTTCAACTCATCGTCCAGGGTGGTCAGGCTGATCATCACCGCCACCAGCCGCTGCCGGGCCAGCTCGGCCAGCAGGTCCAGGTCCCTCAGGATCAGCGAGCCCTTGGTGACGATGGTCACCGGATGCCGATAGCGCAGCAGCACTTCCAGGGTGCGTCGGGTCAGTTGCTGCTCACGCTCGATGGGCTGGTAGGGGTCAGTATTGGACCCCAGGTTGATCGGGGCACAGCGATAGCCGGGCTTGGACAGTTGCTGCTCCAGCAGCGCGGCGGTGTTGCTCTTGGCGATCAGCTTGGTTTCAAAATCCAGCCCCGGGGACATATCCCAATAGGCATGGCTGGGCCGCGCATAGCAATAAATGCAGCCGTGCTCACAGCCGCGATAGGGGTTGATCGAGCGATCGAAGGGCAGGTCAGGCGAGGTGTTGCGGGTAATGATGGATTTCGCCGTTTCAAAACGCACCTCGGTGCCCTGGGTCAGCGGCACTTCCTGGTACCAGCCGTCGTCCTCGGCCACCGAACGATTGGGCGCGAAACGATTGTGCGGATTGCTCGCGGTACCGCGACCACGGGGAGGCAGGGGGGTGAACATGGGAGCGCTCCATTACTGTATGCATACACAGTAATGGAGCCGGATTTATCTGACCAGCACCGCCGGACCGAAACCCACCCCCTGCAAGTGAACGCTCCCCAGCGCACACAGGCCGCACCTTCGCCGGCAAGCCGGCTCCTACAGGTTTGTGCCGTTGGGGTATAAGGCAGGCTCAAAGAACAGGAGCGCAAACATGCCCAGGACACCTGGCAGGCTGGAAAAGATCTTCTACGCAGCGGATGCCTACCTCCCCAGCTACGAACAAGGCGCCGACCTGATCATCGTCAGGGCGCCCGATGGCCAGCTCTGGGGCGTGGCCTGCGAATTCGAGCTGTGCACCCAGGACATCGAAAAGGCCGCGGTGAACAACCAGCAACCTTTCGATGAAGCGGACCCGAAGTTCGCCGCGGTGCGCTGGAGCGCCCACCACAATGGCATCGGCCTGCTCCCCGCAAGCTGGGAAGACCTGATGAACGCCGGACTGGCGGACTGCATCGCCGGCTATCAACTGGAAAGCCGCTTGGGCATCCAGCGCTTTACCCAGGACTGAACAGCCACCGCCGGACCGACGCCCGCAGCGGGCGCCGGCCTCGACGCTAGCGACCAGTGAACGGCCCCAAATCATCGTTGGACGTGCTCTGCAGGTCGCCATTGCGCAACGCCGCCACGTCCCCGGCCTTCACCGCCGACGCCTGGTTGCCCCAGCTGCCGCGGATGAAGTTGACCACATCGGCCACCTCCTGGTCCGACAGGCGCCAGGCGAAAGGCGGCATGGTGAAGGTCGACGGCGCGCTGTGGGTGGCCGGCAAGGTGCCGCCCTTGAGCACGATGTGAATCAGCGAGGTGGCATCCGCCGATTGCAGCACCGGATTGCCCGCCAGCGCCGGGAACACCCGGGTGTAGCCCTGGCCGTCGGTGCGATGGCAGGCTGCGCAGTTGTCGATGTACACCGCCGCACCGGGCTGGCTGTCGTCACCTTTCCACAAAGCCTCAGCCACCTGCTGGTCATACGAGTGCGGCTGATCCTTGGGATCATTGGCCGGCAGCGACTTGAGGTAGCGGGCAATCGCCGTCAGGTCGGCCTCGCTCATGTACTGCATGCTGTGCACCACCACATCGCTCATGCCGCCAAACACCGCGCTGCGATCGCTGCGGCCGGTCTTGAGGAACTGCACCAACTGCTCTTCGCTCCAACTGCCCAGGCCATCCTTGTGGTCACCGCGCAGGCTCTTGGCGATCCAGCCCTCCAGCGGCGCACTGCCGGACAGGAAAGCACTGCCGTCGCTGGCGCTCAGGGCCTTCTCCTGCATGGTCAGGGCCCGGGGCGTGTGGCAGGCCCCACAGTGGCCCAAGCCCTCCACCAGATAGGCACCGCGGCTGATCACCGGATCGCTGCCGGTCGCGAGCGCCGGGGTCTCCACGCTCGGGGCGAACATCCAGCGCCAGATCGACAGCGGCCAGCGCATGCTCAGGGGCCAGGGAATGTCGCTGTCCTGGTTGTCCCTGGCCACCGGCGCCACGCCCTTCATGAAGTAGGCGTAGAGCGCCTGCATGTCGGCGTCGCTGACCCGGGCATAGGACGGGAAGGGCATGGCCGGGTACAGGGTACTGCCGCCCTTGGCCACGCCATGGCGCACGGCCTGGTCGAAGTCCTCGAAGCTGTAGTCGCCGATGCCGGTCTTGTCCGGGGTGATGTTGGTGGAATAGATCACCCCGATGGGGGTTTCCATCGGTAGCCCGCCGGCGAACGGCTGGCCGTCCTTGGCGGTGTGGCAGGCCACGCAGTCTCCGGCGCGGGCCAGGTATTCGCCCTGTTGCACCAGGGCCTGCTGATCCGCTTCGGCGGCGCTGACCGAGGCGCTGCCCAGCAGCGCCAGGGTGGCGATAACGAGTGCTTTCATGGTCATCGCTCCTTATGCCTGCACCAGCGGGCCGGGGTTCTTCAGGTACTGCTCGCGGATCGCCCGGGCCGACCAGTAGGTCAACGCCGCCACCAGGCCGGTGGGGTTGTAGCCCAGGCCTTGAGGGAAGGCCGAAGCCCCAGGAACGAAGACGTTGTGCACGTCCCAGCTCTGCAAGTAGCGGTTCAGGGCACTGGTCTTGGGGTCGGTGCCCATGATCGCGCCACCGTTCAGGTGCGTGGTCTGGTAGGACGCGGTGTTGAAGTGCTCCCCTACCTGCTTGCCCAGCCGGGCAATGGCCTTGGGATTCATCGCCTCAGCGATCTTGCCCATCTTCTCGACCATGAAGCGGTTCATCTTGATGTCGTTTTCCTGCCAGTCGAAGGTCATCCGCAGCAGCGGCAAGCCGTAGGCATCGCGGTACACCGGGTCCAGATCCAGGTAGTTGCCACGGTAGGACTGATGCGCGCCGTGGGCGTCCATGGATACCTGGTGGGTGTAGTAATCGGCAGTGGCCTTCTTCCAGGCGCTGCCCCAAGTCGGGGTGCCCGGTGGGTTCGAGGTGCCGGCAATCGGCCGGCTGCCGGCCTGGTTGACCCACATCGGCGAGCCGCCGACGAAACCGTGCGGGCCGTGGTCGAAGTTATCGGCGTTGAAGTCGTCCACCGCCACACCGTTGCCGCCAGCGCCGATGAAGTTGTTGGTGTGCACGTCCTTGTCGAAGTAGGCCTTGATGGTGGCCATGTTCTGGTAGGCGAAGTTCCTACCCACCACGCCTTCGCCGCTGATCGGGTCGTAGGGTTTGCCGATGCCCGACAGCAGCATCAGGCGCACGTTGTGCAACTGGAAGGCGCCGAGGATCACCAGGTCCGCCGGCTGCTCGATCTCCCGGCCCTGGCCGTCGACATAGGTGACGCCGGTGGCGCGGGTCTTGCTGCTGTCGAGGTTGACCTTGAGCACGTGGGCGTTGGGGCGCAACTCGAAATTCGGCAACGGCTTGAGGGCCGGCAGGATGTTCACGTTGGGCGAGGCCTTGGAATACATGTAGCAGACGTAGCCGCTGCAGAAGCCGCAGAAATTGCACGGGCCCATTTGCGCGCCATAAGGGTTGGTGTAAGGCCCTGAGGTATTGGCCGACGGCAGGTTGTAGGGCTTGTAGCCCACTTCATGGGCGGCTTTCTGGAACAGCTGTGCGGAATAGGTGTTTTTCTGCGACTCCAGGGGGAAGTGGTCCGAGCGATCCGGTGCATAAGGGTTGCCGCCCTTGCCGTCGCCCACCAACTGGCCCTTTACGGTCCAGGCCTGGCCTGAGGTGCCGAAGACCTTTTCCGCGAAGTCGAAGAACGGCTCCAGCTCTTCATAGCTGACGCCGAAGTCCTGGATGGTCATGTCCTTGGGGATGAAATGCTTGCCGTAGCGCTCTTCGTAATGACTGCGCATGCGCAGTTCGATGGGGTCGACGCGAAAGTGCACGCCAGACCAGTGCAGGCCGGCACCGCCCACGCCGTTGCCCGGCAGGAAGGCGCCCAGTTGCCGGTTGGGCAAGGCCACGTCGTTGACGCTGTGGCGAATGGTCACCGTTTCTTTGGAAATGTCCTGGAAGAGTTTCTTGCGCACGCTGTAGGTGAGCTCGTCGATCACCTGGGGATAACTGCCGTCAGGGTAGGTGTCCTGCATTGGCCCGCGCTCCAGCGCCAGCACGTTGAGCCCGGCTTCGGTCAGTTCCTTGGCCATGATCGCGCCGGTCCAGCCGAAACCGACGATCACTGCGTCGACCTTCTTCATCACTGTTGCCATGCTCAAGCCCTCTGGCCGCGAATCGATACTGCCGGGAAGGGGTATTGCTCGTTGCGCTCCACCCAATCCATGAAATCGGCGCGTGCGCCGGGAAAGCCGATCAGGGTCCAGCCCACCAGGCCTTGGTTGCCACCGTGGATCGGATCGCTGAAGAAGCCTTCCTTGGTGTTTTGCAGCAGCAGATTGAAGAAAAGCTTGGCCGGGACCGCCTCGAACTGCGGGGTTCCGGCCTCCAGCTGCTTGAGCAAAGCGTCTCGGGTAGCGCTGTCTTGCGCAGCAAAAACTTGACCCTTGAGGTCTTTGCACCATGCATCCACAGCGGCAATGCCCAGGCGATAGATCTCCTTGGGCACCAGCTTGCTCTGCCAACCCATCTCCGGTGCGGCGTCGGCCTTGAACGGACCTTGCATGTACCACAGGGCGCCGGCGGCGTAGGGGGTGTTCATTTGGCGGTCGATGTACTCCGGCACCCCGGCTTCCAGGGCACCTGGCCCCATTTCGTCCGCCGGGATCAGGCGCTCTACCGCCGCCTTGATGAAGGCCCACTCTTCGGCGCTGAAGTAACTGGGCTCATAGTTCTGGCTGCCGCTGGGCAGCTTGCTCGGCGCCGCCGGCCTGGCAGGGGCGGCCGTCTCGGGCGCGGCCGCCAGCATGGAACTGCCCAGGCCGGTACTGGCGACAGTGACCACAGGGATCAAGGTCAAGGATTTACGCAAAAACTCACGCCGCGGGTTGTCTCGATCTTGATCAGACATGGGTGCACCTCATCAGGCATTGATGGAAAGGTCAGCCGCGTCATGGCGCGACTTTGTGTTTTGGCAACGCAGAAGGCCGGGCAAGACCCGGTTTTTATGAGCACATCAGCAAAATTTGGTTACAAATGGTAGCAGGCTAAGCATTTGGATGAACCGTTTCAGGCGAAAAAAAGATCAGAAGCGGCGGAAAATTACGTATCAGCTTCACGTTTCTCTGACAGTTGGCTCACGGGGCTTTGCTGGCCAATGGCGGCTGCAGCACCCGTGTGTTCGCCACCTGCTCGGTGAAAAGCTGGTTCGAAACGGTGGGGGTCAGGAGGCCGCGTAGGAGCGAGCTGGCTCGCCAAAGCCCACGGGGCGAAGGAAGGATGGCGAATCGTTTCGCCGGCAAGCCGGCTCCTAACAGGGAGCCGGCTTTGTCTGGCGTGGTCAGTCGGTTTTTTTCTTCAACTTGGGGTTGGGGAAGAACTGCACCGATTGCACCTTGGTGTCGGCCACCTTGGGCGTCGCGCTGTTGACCCGGGTCCCGAGTTCCTTGGGCACCGACAGGCCCTGCTCGTTGAGGGTGTCGGAGTAGCCACAGGCCACGCACTCGCGATGGGGTACGTCGTCCTCACTCCACATCATCAGCTTGTCCTGCTCACTGCACGCCGGGCACACCGCACCGGCGATAAAGCGTTTCTTGGTCTTCACGGGTGCGTCACTCATGCTGCCGCGTCCTCGCTGAGGCCGCTGTGGCGCAAGAGTGCGTCAATCGACGGCGCCCGTCCGCGGAAATCGACAAACAGCACCATCGGCTCCTGGGAGCCGCCACGGGCCAGGATCGCCTCGCGGAACGCCCGCCCGGTGGCCGGGTTGAGCACGCCGTCTTCCTCGAATTTGGAGAAGGCATCGGCCGACAGCACTTCCGCCCACTTGTAGCTGTAGTAGCCCGCGGCATAACCGCCGGCAAAGATGTGGGCGAAGCTGTTGGGGAAACGGTTGTAGGCCGGCGGACGCATCACCGAGACCTCGTCACGCACGGTTTCCAGCACTTGCAGCACGCTGCGGCCATCGCCGTGGGTGGCATGCAGTTCGAAGTCGAACAGCGAGAATTCCAGCTGGCGCACCATCATCAGCCCGGACTGGAAGTTCTTCGCCGCCAGCATCTTCTGCAGCAGGTCCTGGGGCAGCGGCTCGCCGGTTTCATAGTGACCGGAGATCAGCGCCAGGCCTTCCGGCTCCCAGCACCAGTTCTCCATGAACTGGCTCGGCAGCTCCACCGCGTCCCAGGCCACGCCGTTGATACCGGAGACCCCGGCATGCTCGACCCGGGTCAGCAGGTGGTGCAGGCCATGGCCGAACTCGTGGAACAGGGTGGTGACTTCGTCGTGGGTCAGGAGTGCAGGCTTGCCGCTGTCGGCCGGGGTGAAGTTGCACACCAGGTTGGCCACCGGGCTCTGCAACACACCGTCAACGGTGCGGCGACGGTCGCGGGCACCGTCCATCCAGGCACCGCCACGCTTGTTGGAGCGGGCGTAGAGGTCGAAGAAGAAACGGCCGACGTGCTGACCGTTTTCCTTGATTTCGAACAGGCGCACGTCCGGGTGCCAGCTGTCGAAGCCCTGCTGCTCGGCAATCTCGATGCCGTACAGGCGCTGGACAATGGCGAACAGGCCGCCAAGTACCTTGTCGATGGGGAAGTAGGCGCGCAGGGCTTCCTGGGACACGCTGTAACGCTGCTCGCGCAGCTTCTCTCCATAGAAACCGCTGTCCCAGCTTTGCAGGTCGGGGCAGCCCTGTTCGGCGGCATAGGCCTTGAGCTGTTCCAGGTCCTGAGCGGCAAAGGGTTTGCTGCGCTTGGCCAGGTCCCGCAGGAAGCTCAGCACCTGATCGCTGGACTCGGCCATCTTGGTGGCCAGGCTCAGCTCGGAAAAGCTGGCAAAGCCCAGGAGCTTGGCCAGTTCCTGACGCAGGTCGAGGATCTCTTCCATCACCGGGCCGTTGTCGTGCTGACCGGCATTAGGGCCTTGGTCCGACGCCCGGGTGCAGTAGGCGGCATAGACCTCTTCACGCAGGGCACGGTCCTGGGCGTAGGTCATCACCGCGTAGTAGCTGGGGAATTCCAGAGTGATCAGCCAGCCGTCCAGGCCTTTGGCCTGGGCCGCGGCGGCCATCTGCGCCTTGGCCGAGTCGGTCAGGCCGGCCAGGGCCGCTTCGTCGGTAATGTGCTTGGTCCAGGCCTGGGTGGCGTCCAGCAACTGGTTGGAGAAACGGCTGGCCAGCTCCGAGAGCCGGCTTTGTACCTCTGCGTAGCGCTGCTGCTGCTCCGGCGGCAGGTCGATGCCCGACAGGCGGAAGTCCCGCAGGGAGTGCTCGAGGATGGTTTTCTGCGCCACGTCGAAACCGGCGGCTTCGGGGCTCTTGGCCAGGGCGTCGAAAGCCTGGAACAGCTCGCGGTTCTGGCCCATTTCCGTGGAGTAGGCGCTCAAGGCCGGCAGACAGGCCTCGTAGGCTTCACGCAGTTCGGCGCTGTTGCACACCGCGTTGAGGTGGCTGACCGGGCTCCAGGCCGCACTCAGGCGGTCATTGAGCTCGTCCATGGCCAACACCAGACCGGCCCAGGTGGGCTGGGTGGCTTGGGTCTTGAGGATTTCAGCGATGGCGGCGCGGTTGTCAGCCAGGATCTGTTCGATGGCCGGTTGCACATGCTCGGCGCGGATCGCCGAGAACGGCGGCAGGTCGTAGGGCTGCAGAAGAGGGTTGTTCACACTCACGGTGGGCACCTTGGCTGGAAGAAACATGCAGGGAAACGTAGCACCATCTTAATTACAATGAGCAGCCACCGCAGCTATAGCCCCCATTAATAAATCTCAGAGAGGCATTCGCACTTGGCCATTCGCAGCTATCAGAACCACACCCCGAGCCTGGGCGAACGGGCCTTTGTCGACCACTCGGCCGTGGTCATCGGCGACGTCGAGATCGGCGCCGACAGCTCGGTCTGGCCCCTGACGGTGATCCGCGGCGACATGCACCGCATCCGCATCGGCGCGCGCACCAGCGTGCAGGACGCCAGCGTGCTGCACATCACCCACGCCGGCCCCTTCAACCCCGACGGCTTCCCGCTGCTGATCGGCGACGACGTGACCATCGCCCACAAAGTCATGCTCCACGGTTGCCGCATCGGCAGCCGGGTGCTGATCGGCATGGGCAGCATCGTCATGGACGGCGCGGTGGTGGAAGACGACGTGATCGTCGGCGCCGGCAGCCTGGTGCCACCGGGCAAGCGCCTGGAAAGCGGCTTTCTCTACGTCGGCAGCCCGGTGAAGCAGGCGCGCCCGCTGACCGACAAGGAGCGCGCCTTCTTCACCTACAGCGCCGCCAACTACGTGAAGCTCAAGGACCTGCACCTGGCCGAAGGCTACGACCGTCCCTGATCTGCTACTGACTGCCGAGGAATTGCCATGCATTACCAAACCGTCCTGTTCGACCTCGACGGCACCCTGACCGATCCCCGCGAAGGCATTACCCGCTCGATCCAGTTCGCCCTGGGCAAGCTGGGGATCGACGAGCCGGACCTGACCCGGCTGGAGCACTTCATCGGCCCGCCGCTGTTACAGGCTTTCATGCAGTTCTACGGTTTCGACGAAGCCCGGGCCTGGGAGGCGGTGAACTTCTATCGCGAACGCTTCAAGGTCACCGGCCTGTATGAGAACCGGGTCTTCGACGGGGTCGCGCCGCTGCTGGAAACACTCGGTGGGCAAGGGCGCCAGCTGTACATCGCCACCTCCAAGCCCTGGGTGTTCGCCCGGGAAATCGCCCGCCACTTCGACTTCGCCCGGCACTTCAGGGTGATCTACGGCAGCGAACTGAACGGTACCCGCACCGACAAAGTGGAGCTGATCGCCCATTTGCTGGAGCAGGAACAGCTGGACCCGGCCAGCACCCTGATGATCGGCGATCGCAAGCACGACCTGATCGGCGCCAAGCGCAATGGCCTGGACGCGGCGGCGGTGGGGTATGGATTCGGCAGCCGTGAGGAGCTGAGTGCCGAAGCTCCGGCCTATCACTTCGAGACGCTGGCCGAGTTGCATCAGGCGTTTTTGCGGCGTTAGAACCGCTGTTCGCCGGCAAGCCGGCGCCTACCGGTCAGGGGTGGGATCCGGCTTGGTGGATAAGGCGCTCTGCAGCCTGAGCAAATCAGCCTTGCGCTGCTCGGCCGGCAGGCGCCCCAGTTTCTCCACTGCAAGGAAGAACGCCGGCCAGTCGCCATTGACCTCCTTGAACAGCGCGGCAAACGCCGGCACCCATTGGTCGTACAGACCGAAGGGCAGCAGCCGGGCGTTGTTCAACGGTGCGTTGATCCAGGCGTCATAGCGCTTGGAACCGGCCCACTCGCGGTCCCGCAGCTGCCGATAATCCCGGCGCAGCACTTCGAACTCCTGGGCCTTGCGCTGGCGCATCTGCTCGGCGGACAAGGGTTGGGCATACAACTGCTCCAGGCGTTTGCGAGCATCCAGCAACAGCTGGATGAACTGATCCCGTTGACGGACATCAGCGTTGTCCTGAGGCGGCAACCCACGATAGGCCCGCCACTGGCGGGTGCCTTCCTGCTCGACGAAAGTGGCGAAGGACTCATTGAACTCGGTGTCGTCCTTCACATAGAAGCGCTGGTGCGCCAGCTCGTGGAAGATCAGGGTCGCCAGACGCTCATCGCCCCAATGCATCATCGAACTGATGATCGGGTCATCGAACCAGCCCAGGGTCGAATAGGCCTCCACCCCGCCGATCGCCACGTCCATGCCTTTTTGCCGCTGCAGCGCCGCCTCGCCCCGGGCGGCGCCCTGGCTGTAGTAGCCGCGGTAGGCCACGCAACCGGCAATGGGGAAGCAATGGGTCTGCGGGCTCAGGGAAAACTCCGGGGTCGCGAACACGTTCCACACCACATAGGGCCGGCCGATGTCGACGTACAGCCGGTAGCTGTTGTTATCCGGCAGGTGCAGATGCTGGCTGGCAAAGGTACGGGCCCGTTGCGACTGGGCCAGATGGGCCCGCAGGGTCGGGTCGCGGGTAGGGTCGGCGACCACCTGGGCCACCGGCGTGCGAGCCCGCAACAGGTGCATCTGGCCGCTGGCCAACTGGCTGTAGTACGCAACGCTGCTGCAACCGTTGAGCAGCAAAATCGTCAGGGCCGCAAACAAAAAGCGCAAAAGAGGATCAAGTAACCCATGGCTTGAACGCGGCCTATTCAATTGGAATCATCCACAGAGAGTCTGCCCGCAAGACTATCTCGCCAGCCTGGAGTTTCGCCATGTGCGTGTTACTGCCGACGGCCGTACTCTTGTCTTTCGCCGGCGGCGCCGGACTGCCCGAACCGGCCCCGGCGCAAGCCAGGATCGACCTCGAGCCCCCCGGGACCGCCACCTGCTGGCTGATGAGCAACACACCCTGCTAGCAGCGGGCTGCCAGCGCAATTGATCGGCGCTATGCTGAGGGCCTTTCGCTTATTCGGCCTCCGTCATGCGCCCACTTCTGTTGATCCTTGCCCTTGCCACCCTCAGTGCCTGCAGCACACCCCTGCCCAGTGTCGATCCGCAACAGGCCTGGATCGACCTGGCCACGCCGACGCCGGGGGGCAAGCTGGTCATGGCCGAACGCCTGGACAACCAGCGCCTGCGGGACGGGCGTTTCTTCCAGGTCAGCCCCGGCAGCCACGAGCTGATGGTGCGTTTCGACTTCGAGGTGTTCGGTGGCGGCATGGGGATGACCACCGATCCCCAGGAGCGACTGTGCTACCTGAGCCTGCGCTACGACCATTTTGAGGCCGGCCAGCGCTATCGCCTTGAGGCGCGCAACCTGGCCTTCACTCCCAGCGCCCGGCTGTACAACGCCAAGCGCGAGATCGTCGCCGAGGAGCGCCTGATCAACTGCGTGCCGTGAGCCGGCTCAGCGATCGTTCTTCTGATAGATGATCTTCTTCGTGCCGTTCTCACAGCTGCCGACCACCATGTTGTTGTCGTGGACCTCGTCGTTGGTGACGATTTCCAGCGTGTAGGAGGCAACGCCCTGGGCCTGGATCTTGGCTTCGATCTCAGCCTTGAGTTCCTCGCAGGGCTTGGGGGCGGCGAAGGCCGATGTGGCCAGCGCACAGCAAACAACCGCCAAGGCAAAACGTTTCATGATCTCAAGCTCCCTTGCTACGGCGCGCACGAACGTGCGCTGAAGCCGCAGTCGCGTATTCGACCACAGGTTCTTGTCCGCCGCACAGACGCATTCACCGGCATGCCGGCTCCTAGCAACCGAAGCAGGAGCTGGCTTGCCGACGCAACGCTCAACCCAGCAGCGTCGCTTCCAGGCTGATCTTGGCATTGAGCACCTTGGACACCGGACACCCTTCCTTGGCCTTGTTGCTCAGTTCCGTGAACTGCTGCTGGCTGGCGCCGGGGATCTTCGCCTTGAGGATCAGGTGCACCGCCGTGATGGCGAAGCCGCCGTCCACCTGATCCAGGGTCACTTCCGCCTGGGTATCGATGCTGTCAGCCTTGAGCCCGGCATCACCGAGAATCATCGAAAACGCCATGGAGAAGCAGCCCGCATGGGCCGCACCGATCAACTCTTCCGGATTGGTGCCCTTGCCACCTTCAAAACGTGCCTTGAAGCCATAGGGCGCCTCACGCAACACCCCGGTTTCGGTCGAGATCGAGCCGATGCCGGTTTTCAGATCACCTTCCCAATGAGCCGAAGCCTTCTTTTTGATACTCATCTCTTTCTCCTCAAGAACCGGGTGCGAAGGGTCGCACCGCACTTGTTTCTGTTGCCTAAGGGTTCTGAGGATAGATCCGGCGGCAAAGTTCAGCCGGTGTGCGCGACGTCTATTTACCCGACAAATTCACTCTGACTATTGAAACTCGGGTATATGCCCACATTGCATGAGTCTGACTTACAAATTTCGGCAGGTTTTGGCTCATGACAAAGGCCTGCACCCCTATGGAGAAGCAGGCCTATGAAACCGCTGTCCGCTGTTAAATTCTCGACCCTCGATCTGGTGCCCGTGCGTGAAGACGGCAGCCCGGCGCAATCCCTGCGCAATTCCCTGGACCTGGCCCAGCACGTGGAAAAGTTCGGCTACACCCGCTTCTGGGTCGCCGAACACCACAACATGGATGGCATCGCCAGTTCCGCCACTTCGGTGTTGCTGGGTTATCTGGCCGGTGGGACATCGAGCATTCGCGTCGGCTCCGGCGGGGTCATGCTGCCCAACCACGCACCGCTGGTGATCGCCGAACAGTTCGGCACCCTGGAAAGCCTGTACCCGGGACGCATTGACCTGGGCCTGGGCCGCGCCCCGGGTTCCGACCAGATGACCGCCCGCGCCCTGCGCCGGGAACGCTCCGGCAGCGCCGACGATTTCCCCGAGGACGTGGCGGAACTGATGGCCTACCTCGGCCCGCGTACTCCGGAACAACGGGTGATCGCAGTACCGGGCACCGGCACCAACGTACCGGTGTGGCTGCTGGGCTCCAGCCTGTTCAGTGCGCAATTGGCCGGGGAACGGGGTTTGCCTTACGCCTTCGCCTCGCATTTCGCACCGCGCTACATGCATGAGGCGATTCGCGTCTATCGCAATCACTTCAAGCCTTCCGCGGTGCTCGACAAACCTTACGTGATGCTGGGCGTGCCTCTGGTAGCCGCGGATACCGATGAACACGCGGATTACCTGGCCACCTCGGTGTACCAGCGGATTCTCGCCCTGATGCGCGGCCAGAGCCTGGTCCAGCGCAAGCCGGTCAACAGCATGGACGGGCTGTGGCTGCCCCATGAGAAGGAGGCGGTGTCGAGTTTCCTGGGGTTGGCGATGATCGGCAGCCCGGCGAAGATCCGCGCCAAGCTGGAGGTGCTGATCGAGCAGACCGGCGCCGACGAACTGATCTTTACCTGCGACCTGTACGAACACGCCGATCGCCTGCACTCCTATGAGTTGCTGGCCCAGGTGATGAAGGGCTAAGGCTGCTTTCGGGCACAAAAAAGCCGACGCTGATGCGTCGGCTTTTCAATGGGTTTCCACAAAGGCTCAACCGCGCTTGTAGACAATCTCCTTGGTGCCGGCTTCGCAGGAGCCAACCACTTTGCCGTCAGCCGCCGCGCCTTTGTCGACCACTTCCAGCGAATAGTGGGTGGCGCCTTTGGCATCGATCTTCGCGGCGATCTCGCTTTTCAGCTCTTCGCACGGCTTGCCGGCGGCAAGGGCAGTTCCCGCAAGACTCAACAAAGCAGCAGCTAATACTAGTTTTTTCATCGGTCACATTCCCTGGTCGGATCAAAAGAGGCGGCGTTGCAGCCAGCCTGACAGAGGCTCAAGACAGTTGTAGCGCTTTGCCACTTCCTATGGCACTCGGCCAGCGCACAAGTTCCAGAGCCTAGCCCAAGCTTTCAACTATTGGCAATCCGGAAGCCTACCTTGAGGGTGACCTGGAAATGCGCCGCTTTACCGTCCTTGATATGACCCCGGGTTTCGGTCACTTCGAACCACTCCAGGTGCTTGATGCTCTTGTGCGCCTCGGCCAGCGCGTTGTTGATTGCCTCTTCGATGCTGTTCGGCGACGAACCCACCAGTTCGACTTTCTTGTAGGTGTGATGATCGGTCATGGCGCTCTCCTTTTTTGCTGTGAAATACAGCCTAGCAGTGATTTTTCTTATTACTTGGGGCGCCAGTGCCAAGGGGTAAGTTCAGATTTTCTGCACTTTCCCAACAGGCCGCAGTCGGAACCTACACAGCCTATTCATCACCCCGCAGGAGAGCCGACATGGCCAACACCTCGTTACGCAAAGCCTCACTGGAAAGTATGGAAGCCGAGATCGAAAGCCTGCTCAAATCCCTGGAAAGCCTCAAGGACGATGCGACTGACGAATCGCGCAAGACCCTCAAGGCCCTCAAGAGCAATGCCGAGAATGCGCTCAAGCATTCCCGCAGCCTGATCAGCGATGCCTATGAAGAAGTCAAAGTCAAAACCCGCGAAACCGGGATCGCCACTCGCGACTACGCCCAGGAACACCCCTGGACCACCGCGGGTGTGGCGGTAGGCGCCATTGGTCTGCTGGCCGCCTACCTGCTGTGCAAGCGCGGTAACTAAAGCGCCTGGCGCAGTTCGTTTTTCAACCACTGCGCCAATTGCCGGGCGCGCCCATCGGCGGCGCGCTTGGGTAACCACAGCGCCAGTTGCCCCGGGGTGTCGGAAAACCCCCACGGGGCAACCAGCCTGCCCGCCAGCAAGTCCTCGGCCACCAGCGGCTCTGGAGCGATTGCCACGCCCAGCCCGGCCACGGCCGCTTCCAGCAAGTAATACAAATGCTCGAAACCCTGCCCGTACTTCAGCGCCTCGGCGCTGATGCCGTTGTGCCGTGCCCAACTGGGCCAGGCCTGGGGACGCGAGGTGGTGTGCAGCAGCGATTCTGCCGCCAGGGCCGCCGCTGGCGCTTCGCGCAAATGCGAGTAACCGGCATAGCGCGGGCTGAGCACCGGCCCGATTCGCTCGCTGGCCAGCTCATAGACCTGCATGTCCGCCGGCCAGGGGGGCTCGGCAAACACCAGCAAGGCATCCAGCCCCGGGCGCCGGGGGTCCAGATCGCCTTCACCGGCGGAAAGGTGCAGGCGCAGGTCCGGCAAGTCGGCATTCAGGCGCCCCAGGCGCGGAATCAGCCAACGCGCCAGCAGGCTGCCGGAGCAGCCGAGCACGAAGGGCGCATCGGCACTGCCCCGGGTCAGTTCGCCACAGACGTCCCGCAGGCGCTCGAAGGCCTCGCTGCTGGCATCGCGCAGGCGAACCCCGGCATCTGTGAGTTTAATGCCACGGCCATCCTTGACGAAAAGACTCAGGCCCAGGTGTTCTTCCAGCACCTTCAACTGCCGGCTGACTGCGCCGTGGGTCACGTGCAGTTGTTCAGCAGCCTGGCTGACGCTGTTGAGCCGGGCAGTGGCTTCGAAGGCCCGCAGGGCGTTCAGGGGGGGCAGGTCGCGGCTCATGGGATAGGTGAGTTTTCCTGACAGGTTGCGGCGATCTTATCGGTTTTCAGGCTCCAGTGTCAGGGGTAGAGTGGGCTCCATTGTCCTTCCACGAATCTGTCATTCCACACACTTCCCCGGGAGCGCTCCAATGACCCAGTCCCAATTGCGTAATGGTCCTGACGACAACGGCCTGTTTGGCGCGTTCGGCGGCCGTTATGTGGCAGAAACCCTGATGCCGCTGATCCTCGACCTGGCCCGTGAATACGAAAAGGCCAAGGAAGATCCCGAGTTTCTCAAGGAGCTGGCCTACTTCCAGCGCGACTACGTCGGCCGTCCCAGCCCGCTGTACTTCGCCGAACGCCTGACCGAACACTGCGGCGGCGCGAAGATCTACCTCAAACGCGAAGAGCTGAACCACACCGGCGCGCACAAGATCAACAACTGCATCGGCCAGATCCTCCTGGCCCGACGCATGGGCAAGAAACGCATCATCGCCGAGACCGGCGCCGGCATGCACGGCGTGGCCACCGCCACCGTGGCCGCGCGTTTTGGCCTGGATTGCGTGATCTACATGGGCACCACCGACATCGAGCGCCAACAGGCCAACGTGTTCCGCATGAAGCTGCTGGGCGCCGAAGTGATCCCGGTCGTCGCCGGCACCGGCACCCTGAAAGACGCGATGAACGAAGCCCTGCGTGACTGGGTAACCAACGTCGACAGCACCTTCTACCTGATCGGCACCGTGGCCGGCCCGCACCCGTACCCGGCCATGGTCCGCGACTTCCAGGCCGTGATCGGCAAGGAAACCCGCGAGCAGATGCAAGCCCAGGAAGGCCGCCTGCCGGACAGCCTGGTGGCGTGCATCGGCGGCGGCTCCAACGCCATGGGCCTGTTCCACCCGTTCCTCGACGACAAAAGCGTGCAGATCATTGGCGTTGAAGCCGCCGGCTACGGCATCGAGACCGGCAAGCACGCCGCCAGCCTGAACGGCGGCGTACCGGGCGTGCTGCACGGCAACCGCACCTTCCTGCTGCAGGACGACGACGGCCAGATCATCGACGCCCACTCGATTTCCGCCGGCCTCGACTACCCCGGCATCGGCCCGGAACACGCCTGGTTGCACGACATCGGCCGCGTCGAATACACCTCGGTGACCGACGACGAAGCCCTGGCCGCGTTCCACCAGTGCTGTCGCCTGGAAGGCATCATCCCGGCCCTGGAAAGCGCCCACGCCCTGGCCGAAGTCTTCAAGCGCGCACCGACCCTGCCCAAGGATCACCTGATGGTGGTCAACCTCTCGGGCCGCGGCGACAAAGACATGCAAACCGTCATGCACCACATGCAACAGTCCCAGCAGGAGAAACACTGATGAGCCGCCTGCACACCCGCTTTGCCAAGCTCAAGGAACAGAACCGCGCCGCCCTGGTGACCTTCGTCACCGCCGGCGACCCGAACTACGACACTTCCCTGGCGATCCTCAAGGGCCTGCCCGCAGCGGGTGCCGACGTGATCGAACTGGGCATGCCCTTCACCGATCCGATGGCCGACGGCCCGGCGATCCAGCTGGCCAACATCCGCGCCCTGGGGGCCAAGCAAAACCTGGCGAAAACCCTGCAGATGGTCCGCGAGTTCCGCGAAGGCAACCACGAAACGCCGCTGGTGCTGATGGGCTACTACAACCCGATCCACCATTACGGCGTGGCGCGCTTCATTGCCGACGCCAAGGCATCTGGTGTGGATGGCCTGATCGTGGTGGACATGCCGCCGGAACATAACAGCGAGCTGTGCGACCCGGCCCAGGCCGCCGGCATCGACTTCATCCGCCTGACCACCCCAACCACCGACGACGCGCGCCTGCCCAAGGTGCTCGACGGCAGTTCCGGCTTTGTCTACTACGTTTCGGTAGCCGGGGTGACCGGTGCCGGCGCCGCCACCCTGGAACATGTGGAAGAGGCCGTGACCCGCCTGCGGCGCCACACCGACCTGCCCATCAGCATCGGTTTCGGCATCCGCACCCCGGAGCAGGCCGCCGCCATCGCTCGTCTGGCAGACGGCGTGGTCGTGGGCTCGGCACTGATCGACCACATCGCCAACGCCGAGTCTTCCGAGCAAGCGGTGGATGGCGTCCTGAGCCTGTGCGCAGCCCTTTCCGAAGGCGTACGCAAGGCTCGGGTCAGCTGAAGGTAAAGACCAGACCGCAAGATCAGGGGGGCGCAACCAAAGGTTGCGCCCCCCTTTTTGCATGGTGTGCACGAGCAACCACCGGCTCCTTAGAACCCCGTCAGATCCAGCGGCCGCATGGCCCCCATCCAGATCGCATGATCGGTGTGATCGAGCAAATCGTCCCCGGTATCCGGGTGCAGGAACACCACCAGCCCCCGGCGATTGAGAGCCAGCCACGGCACTACCTGGGCAAACACCTCAGGGGCGAACGCCAACTGGCAACTCCAGTCCGGATGGGGCCCCACCGGCCGCTCGTGGACCCGACCCATTTTCAGGTCAAACAGCTGCGCGGCCTGCTCGCACAAGACCCGCGCCTGGTCGATGGTACTGGCGTCGAAGTAGACGTGGGCGTGATAGCCCTTGATCCGTTGCATGCAAACCCTCGCGATAAAAGACCAAGCCTCAAGGCTCGTCACAGAGGCTGAGCACCCTCTGTGGAAAAAACACCGGCCCCATGAAAACACCGAAAGCCGAGCAGCTCAAAGCGGTTGCGCCAGCGCGCCTGCCACCTCCAGCAACTGCTGGCGCAACCAGAGATGGGCCGGGTCTGCCGTGTTGCGTCCATGCCAGATCGCCAACAGCGACGACGCTTCAACCGCCAGTGGCAGCGCCCGCTGACACAGGCCAAAGCGCTGTTCGAAAGCCCGGGCCAGCGGCCCCGGCACAATCGCCACCAGCCGCGACTGTTCCAGCAACTGCGGCAGCACCAGGGCATGGGGCAGGGTGACCTTGTACTGGGGACTGCGGCCAATCGCCGCCAGCGCCTGCTCCAGGCGCTGGCGATCGAACATCTCCGACTGCCGGGCAATACCGCGCTCAAGAATGTAGCCGTTGACCGCGCCTTCCTCCTGCCCGCCTACCGACAGTGTGATCAATGGCTGGTCCGCCAGGACCTCAAGGGTCAACTCGGGCAGGTCGAGCAAGGGATGCTCGGGACACATCAGCAACACATCCTGCTGCTGCCAGAGACGGGCGCTGTGCACTCGCTGCGGCAGCTCGGCAAACACCCCCACGGCCAGGTCGATGCGCCCGACGTCGATCTGCTCGGCCAGATCCAGGCGGGTCGCCGGGCGCACCACCAGGTCCACCCCCGGAGCTTCCTGGGCCAGGCGCCGCAATAGCGGTGCCAGCAGCACCGAACTCAAATAGTCATTGGCGGCAAGGGTGAAGGTCCGCGTTGCGCTGGCGGGGTCGAACGCCTCCACGCCCACGGTGCGCTGAATGGTCAGCAGTGCTTCGCGCAGCGGGCCGGCAATGGCTTCGGCACGGGCCGACGGCTGCATGCCCTTGGCGGTGCGAATAAACAACTCGTCTTGCAGGGACTCACGCAACCGGGTCAAGGCATGGCTGACCGCCGACTGGCTCAGATGCAGGCGCTTGCTGGCCAGCAGGATGCTGCGGTCCTCATAGACGGCATCGAAAACCCGTAGCAGGTTGAGGTCGATACGCGGGACGCGGGGCACTTCATCACGGAGCATATTGCATATCCTGCAGGAGGCTATTGCGGATTGTTCCCTTGCCCCAAGGGGCGGGCGCGGGCAACTTTAGCGCATCCGACAAGCGAGCAGATGGCACTGAAAATCAAACCGTGCGATCACGGCCACGGCTTGCCCGAAGTTCAGTGAACGCAACTGACCTGAGTGTTTTTCGACCCCTTTAAACCTCGTCCTCAGTTGCGATCAAGACCGTGCTCAAGTTCAGGGAACGAAGATGCCCGCAAGCCCCGACCTCAATGACATTCGCGCCCACGATTGGGTCGCCACCCGGCTGCCCCGCTCCTGGCAGGCCTACGCCCGCCTGATGCGCCTGGACCGGCCCATCGGCACCTGGCTGACCCTGCTGCCGGCGCTGGCCGCGTTGATCCTCTGCGCCGGACGTATTCCGCAGGTCGGCACCGTGCTGGTGTTCGCCCTCGGCGCCCTGCTGATGCGCAGTGCCGGCTGCTGCATCAACGACATCCTCGACCGACGCTTCGACGCCCAGGTCAACCGCACCCGCCAGCGGCCCCTGGCCAAGGGCTCACTGAGCCTGAATCAGGCCCTGGCTTGCCTGGTCGTACTCTTGCTGCTGGCGGCCGCATTACTGCCAATGCTGCAACCACTGACGGTACTGCTGGCCCTGGGCTGCGTGCCGCTGACCCTGGTCTACCCGCTGTTCAAACGCTTCACCCACTGGCCCCAGGCGTTTCTCGGCGCGGTGTTCAACTGGGGCGTGCTCATGGCCAGCGTGGAAACCACCGGCAGCCTGCAACCCAGTGCGCTGGCGCTGTGGCTGGGCTGCCTGTTCTGGCAGTTGGGCTACGACACGCTCTATGCCTACAGCGACCGTGAGGACGACCTGAACATGGGCCTGCGCTCCACCGCGACGCTGTTCGCCGAACGGGGCAAGACCTGGATCGCCGGGTTCTACGCCATGACCCTGCTGTGCTGGTGCGGCGCGGGCCTGCTGGCCGGTGCCAACCCGGGCTTTTTCATCGTGCTGCTGCCGATCGCCTTGTCCCTGGCCTACCAGCTCAGCCTGTTCAGTCCGGACCACCCGGAGCCCTGCAACGACCTGTTTCGCAGCAACTTCCACGTCGGCGTGCTGCTACTGGCCGGCGCCTCGGTGGCCATCGTTTAACCGCTGAACACTCAGCAATCGGCAACATTCCCAACCACACAAGGACTTGTCATATGCCTGCCCGCTCAATCGCATCACCACTCTCGGCACCGGAACAATGGGCCGCTCTGTTCCTGCGCCTGGCCCTGGGCGCCATGTACATCGCCCATGCGCTGTTCAAAGTCCTGGTCCTGGGTTGGCCGGGCACCCTCAAGCTGTTCGGCGCCACCGGCATGCCCGAGTGGCTGACCTACCCGGCGGTGTGCGCCGAGCTGGTGGGGGGCTTGTTGCTGATACTCGGGGTCGGCGTGCGCTGGATCGCTCTGGGGCTGCTGCCGATGCTGCTGGGGGCGATTGTCTTCGTCCACGGCGCCCACGGCTGGATCTACACCAGCCCGGGCGGCGGCTGGGAATACCTGGCCTTCCTGGCGGTGGTGTCGGTGTCGCTGGTGTGCCTGGGCAACGGCGCACTGTCCCTGTTGAGCCTGTTCAAGGCGCCGCCTACAGGGCAATGGACGGCAACGACAGCCCCTTGAGGGATTGAGCGCTGCCGGCTTGCTCGGCCATCAGCCAGTCGACGAAGCGCTGGATCAACGGTCCGCGACGCTTGCGCGGCGGCAGCACCACGTAGTAGCCGTAGGCGGACAGCGCACTCTGGGCGATCGGCCGGCACAACAGCCCCTGTGCCAGCAGATCGTCCACCAGATGACGCCAGCCGATGGCCACGCCCTGGCCGCCGATGGCCGCCTGGATCAGCAGGGTGTAATTGTCGAAACGCAATTGCCCGGGGGGCGGGGCGCCAGCCAGGCCCAGTTCGCGGAACACCCCGCTCCAGTCGAACCAGTGGCTGGCGTTTTCACCCCGCAGGTGCAGCAGCGGCATCTCCAGCAGGGCATGGGCGGGCAGGGGAGCCAGACGCTCCTTGAGCAGCAGCGGGCTGCACACCGGAAATACTTCCTCGCTGAACAGCCAGCGACTTTCGCCATGCTTGAAACGCCCGTCGCCGAACAGCACCGCCACGTCGATATCGCTGCGCAGCATGCTGTGGCTGCGTTCACTGGTCACCAGGCTGACGTCCACCTGGGGATTGGCCTCATGAAAGCGATGCAGGCGCGGCATCAGCCAATAGGCGGCGAAGGCGAAGTCCGTGGCCACCTGCAGCACCTCGTGCTGATGCTGTTGGCTCAGGGCACTGAGGCCAGCATCGATGCTCTGCAAGCCAATCTGCACCTGTTCCAGTAACAAGGCGCCGGATTCGGTCAGTTCGATACCGCGGTAGATCCGGTCGAACAGGCGCACGTTCAACCGCTCCTCCAACCGTTTGATCTGCTGGCTGATGGCCGGCTGGGTGGTCCCCAGTTCCACCGCCGCGGCGGTGAAGCTGCGCAAACGGGCCGCTGCTTCAAACACCCGGAGCAGGTCCAGAGACAGGTCGCCAAGGGCTTCATACATAAGCTGTGCTTATCCTAGTCATTGCCGTGCATGGGCTTTACCGCCAAAGACATGGAATCCATGCTCGATCGCAGCACTTTCGCATAACCATCGACTATGGAATGCCGCGAATCCATGAAGCGCAAGAACATTCTTTTCATCATGGCCGACCAGATGGCCGCGCCCTTGCTGCCGTTCTACGGTTCATCGCCGATCAAGCTGCCTCACCTGAGCCGCCTGGCCGCCCAGGGCGTGGTATTCGATGCTGCCTACTGCAACAGCCCACTGTGCGCGCCGTCGCGCTTTACCCTGGTCAGCGGGCAGTTGCCGAGCAGAATCGGCGCCTACGACAACGCTGCGGACTTCCCCGCCGACGTGCCCACCTACGCTCACTACCTGCGGCGCCTGGGCTACCGCACCGCGCTGTCGGGCAAGATGCACTTCTGCGGCCCGGATCAGTTGCACGGCTATGAAGAGCGCCTGACCACCGACATCTACCCCGCCGACTACGGCTGGGCGGTGAACTGGGATGAACCCGAAGTGCGTCCCAGCTGGTACCACAACATGTCCTCGGTGCTGCAGGCTGGGCCCTGCGTGCGCACCAACCAGCTGGATTTCGATGAAGAGGTGGTGTTCAAGGCCCAGCAGTACCTGTTCGACCATGTCCGCGAAGCCGCCGACCAGCCGTTCTGCCTGACGGTGTCCATGACCCACCCCCACGATCCCTACACCATTCCCAAGGCCTTCTGGGACCTGTACCGCGACGACGAAATCCCACTGCCCCAGACCCCGCCGCAGAGCGAACTGGACCCGCATTCCCAGCGCCTGCTCAAGGTCTACGACCTGTGGGACAAGCCGCTGCCTGTGGATAAGATCCGCGATGCACGACGGGCCTACTTCGGCGCCTGCAGCTACATCGACAGCAACGTCGGCAAGCTGCTGCAGACCCTGGAAGACACCGGGTTGGCGGACGACACCCTGATCGTGTTTTCCGGCGACCACGGCGACATGCTCGGCGAGCGCGGCCTCTGGTACAAAATGCACTGGTTCGAAATGGCCGCCCGGGTGCCGCTGTTGATCTGCGCGCCGGGGCAGTTCGCCGCCGGGCGAGTCAGCGCGGCAGTCTCCACCGCCGACCTGCTGCCGACCCTGGTGGAACTGGCCGGCGGCCGGGTGGAAGCGGACCTGCCCCTGGACGGCCGCTCCCTGGTCCCCCATCTGCTGGGGCAGGGCGGCCACGATGAGGTGTTCGGCGAATACATGGCCGAAGGCACCATCAGCCCGCTGATGATGATTCGTCGGGGCGCCTACAAATTCATCTACAGCGAAGACGACCCCTGCCTACTCTTCGATGTAGCCAACGACCCTCAGGAACACCGCGACCTCAGCCAGTCGGCCGAGCATCGAGCGCTGTTCGACGCCTTCCTCGCCGAAGCCCGGGCCAAGTGGGACATCCCCACCCTTCACCAACAGGTCCTGGCCAGCCAGCGCCGTCGCCGCCTGGTGGCCGACGCCCTGGGCCGGGGCACACGCAAGAGCTGGGATCACCAGCCACTGGTAGACGCCAGTGCGCAATACATGCGCAACCACATCGACCTCGACGATCTGGAGCGCAAGGCGCGTTACCCACAACCCTGCCAACACCAATAATCCAAGGGGAAGAGCATGCAAAAGTTATCCACAGCGCTGGCCGTCGGGTTCCTGGCTCTGGGCAGCACAACCGCCTGGGCCGACTCGTGCGCAACCGTGAAGATGGCCGATCCGGGCTGGAGCGACATCGCCGCCACCAACGCCATCGCCAGCTTTCTACTGGACGGCATGGGCTACAAGGCCAAGATCGACACCCTGGCGGTGCCGATCACCTACGGCGGCCTCAAGGACGGCCAGGTGGATGTGTTCCTGGGCAACTGGATGCCGGCGCAACAGGGCTTCTACGACAAGTTCGTGGCCAATGGCGAGGTGATCCAGCTGGCGAAGAACCTGGAAGGCACCGAGTTCACCCTGGCAGTTCCAGACTACGTGTGGGACGCCGGGGTGCACGACTTTGCCGACCTGAGCAAGTTCGCCGACAAGTTTGACCAGAAGATCTACGGCATCGGCTCCGGTGCCCCGGCCAACCTGTCGCTGCAGGAAATCATCAAGAACAACGAGTTCAGCCTCGGCCAGTGGAAGCTGATCGAGTCCAGCGAGCAGGCGATGCTCGCCGAAGTGTCCCGGGCCACGAAAAAACAGCGCTTCGTGACCTTCCTCGGCTGGACCCCGCACCCGATGAACGTGCAGCTGAACATGCATTACCTGACCGGGGGCGAGAAGTACTTTGGCGCCAGCGGCAGCGTCTACACCCTGACGCGCAAAGGTTATGCACAGGCCTGCCCGAACGTCGGCAAGCTCCTGACCAATCTGCGGTTCACCCAGGACATGGAGAACGCCATCATGGCCGAGGTGGTGAACAAGAAGGTCAGCAACGCCGACGCCGCCAAGGCCTGGATCAAGGCCAACCCGGCGGTGCTGGAGCAATGGCTGGAAGGGGTCCGGACCATTGATGACAAAGAGGCCCTGGCGGCGGTGAAGGCCAAGTTGTAGCCCGAGGTGCGCCGGCCATTTGCCGGCAAGCCGGCTCCTGGGGGATCAGGGGCCGGCCTCGGCACATGCCCAAGACCGGACAATGCTTTACCCTGGCCCCCCCTGAATCTACCCACCCGTGAGGAACCATGGCCTGGCCCAACCGCCATTCACTCCTGCCTTTCCTCGGCTGGCTGCCACAGCAGACCCGGGCCAGCGTTGGCCGGGATCTGCTGGTGGGCCTGAGCGGCGCGATCCTTGCCCTGCCGCAATCGATCGCCTATGCGCTGATCGCCGGCCTGCCGCCGGAGTACGGCCTGTACGCGGCCATAGTCCCGGTGCTGATCGCCTGCCTCTGGGGTTCGTCCTGGCACCTGATCTGCGGGCCCACGGCAGCGATCTCCATTGTTCTGTATGCCAGCGTCAGCCCTCTGGCCGTGCCGGCATCCGAGGACTACATCACCCTGATCCTGCTGCTGACCCTGCTGGCCGGGGTCTTTCAGTGGCTGCTGGGGGTGCTGCGCTTCGGCGCCCTGGTGAACTTCGTCTCGCATTCGGTGGTGCTGGGTTTCACCCTCGGTGCCGCGGTGGTGATCGCCCTGGGGCAATTGCCCAACCTCCTGGGCCTGGACCTGCCGAACCAGGCCACCGCCCTCAATAGCCTGAGCTTGCTGCTGGAACACCTGGACGCTGTGGACAAGCCTTCGCTGTTGCTGGGGCTGGGCACCCTGATCGTCGGCCTCGGCCTGAAGCTGCTGGCGCCGCGCTGGCCCAGCCTGTTGCTCAGCCTGGTCCTCAGTGCGCTGGTGGTCTGGCTGCTGCCGGGGGTGTTCGGGCACGTCAAATTGGTCAGCGCCTTCGTGGGCCGGCTACCGCCCTTGAGCCCGTTGCCACTGGACCTGGATCTGGTCCTGCGGCTGCTGCCCAGTGCCGTGGCGGTGGGGATGCTGGGGCTGGTCACCAGCCTGTCGATTGCCCGCTCACTGTCGGCACGTTCGGAACAACTGCTCGACGCCAACCAGGAAGTCCGCGCCCAGGGCTTGTCGAACATGGTGGGGGCGTTTTTCTCCGGCTACCTGTCCTCCGGCTCCTTCACCCGCTCGGGCTTGAGTTATGAAGCCGGTGCCCGCTCGCCCCTGGCCGGAGTGTTCTCGGCGCTGTGGGTGGCACTGTTCGCGGTGGCCGGCGCCGGGCTGATCGCCCATATCCCGATTCCGGCCATGGCCGGGAGCATCCTGCTGATCTGCTGGGGCCTGGTGGATCATCGGGGCATCCGCGCGCTGTTCCGGGTCAGCCGCGCCGAATTTGTGGTGATGAGCCTGACCTGCATCGCCACCTTGCTCCTGGAGTTGCAGACGGCGATCTATGCCGGGGTCCTGGCGTCGCTGTTCTTCTACCTCAAGCGCACCTCCCAGCCACGGGTGCAGCACTCCAGCGAGGGCGATGCAGACATCCTGCGGGTGGGTGGCTCGATCTTCTTTGGCGCCAGTCATTACCTGCAAGTGCGCATGCAACGCTGCCACGCACCGAAACTGGTGATCGACGCCCGGCAGATCAACTTCATCGACTATTCAGGGGTGGCGATGCTGCACCAGGAGGCGCGCCGGCTGAAACGCCAGGACCGCAGCCTGACCCTGCGCCGGGCACGGCAGACGGTGAAAGAGGAATTGATCAAGCTCGAAGGACCGGAGCACTGCCCGATCCGCTTCGAAGACTGACCCCAAGGTTTGAGGGAGACACCACCTGTGGCGGGCGAGCTTGTTCGCGCTGGCTTGCGCAGCAAGCCCAAGGCCGGCTTCCCGGTTTTGCCTGTTGCTGCGCGATAGCCGGTTTACGACCGCTGCGCGCCCGAGCGGGAGCAAGCTCCCTCGCCACACATAATCTTCAGGGGTTTACAGGGCCAACTGGCGGCGCAGTTCGGCCAGCACCGGGGCGCTGTCCGGGCGCACGCCGCGCCACAGATAGAAGGCTTCCGCCGCCTGTTCGGCCAGCATGCCCAAACCATCAAGCACCAGCGCCGCGCCATGTTCACTGGCCCAACGGCAGAACGGCGTCGGCTCCTTGGCGTACATCATGTCGTAGCACACCGTTTTGCCCGGCTCGATCAGGCTGCTGGCAATCGGTGGCAGTTCACCCGACAGGCTGGCGGAAGTGGCATTGATGATCAGGTCCACCGACTCCTGCAACCAGTCGAAACCACTGGCCGACACCGGCCCCAGGTCGGCGAACAGTTCGGCCAGCAACTCGGCTTTTTCCACGGTGCGATTGGCGATCACCACCGACGCCGGCCGCTGCGCCAACAGGGGTTCCAAGGCTCCACGCACGGCGCCCCCGGCGCCCAAAAGGAGGATGCGCTTGCCCTTGAGGCTGACCCCGGCGTTGACCGTCAGGTCACGCACCAGTCCGGCGCCGTCGGTGTTGTCTCCCAGCAGAGTGCCGTCCGCTTGCTTGCTCAGGGTGTTCACCGCACCGGCCCGCTGGGCGCGCTCGGTCAGGCTGTCGCACAGGCGATAGGCGTCTTCCTTGAACGGCACGGTGACGTTGGCACCGCGGCCCTGGGCGAAGAAATCGCGGGCGGCACCGGCGAAATCGTCCAGAGGCGCCAGCAGGGTGTTGTATTCCAGTTGCTGGCCGGTCTGCTGGGCGAACAGCCGATGGATCAAGGGTGATTTGCTGTGGCCGATCGGATTACCAAAGACAACGTACTGATCCATCTCTCATCCCATTTGCTCAACACACTGGCAGGAACCGCGTCCGCCTTGAAGGCCTCTTCACCGGCAAGCCGGCTCCTGCGCAGTGGGTGCGGTTTAGTTGCTGGCGGCCAGCCAGTCGCGGTCTTGCAGGAAGTATTCGGTCAGGCGCGCTTCTTCGCTGCCCGGCTCGGCCTTCCAGTCGTAGCCCCAGCGCACTTGCGGCGGCAGCGACATGAGGATCGACTCGGTGCGACCACCCGATTGCAGGCCGAACAGGGTGCCACGGTCGTAGACCAGGTTGAACTCCACATAGCGACCGCGACGGAACTCCTGGAACTCGCGCTGCTGCTCGGTATAGGCGTCAGCCTTGCGGCGCTGGACGATGGGCAGATAGGCCTCGATGTAGGCATCGCCGATGGCGCGCATGAAGGCGAAGCTGGTGTCGAAGTCCCATTCGTTGAGGTCGTCGAAGAACAGGCCACCGATGCCCCGCGGTTCGTTGCGGTGCTTGATATGGAAGTAGCTGTCGCACCAGGCCTTGTAGCGCGGGTAGACGTCCGGGCCAAAAGGCGCACAGGCGCGCTCGGCAACCCGGTGCCAATGCACGCAGTCTTCTTCATTGCCGTAGTAGGGGGTCAGGTCGAAGCCGCCGCCGAACCACCAGACCGGCTCTTCCCCTTCCTTCTCGGCAATGAAGAAACGCACGTTGGCGTGGGACGTCGGCACATGAGGGTTGTGTGGGTGAATCACCAGGGACACGCCCAGGGCCTCGAAACCCCGGCCGGCCAGTTCCGGACGGTGGGCACTGGCCGAAGGTGGCAGGCCGCTGCCGAACACATGGGAAAAGTTGACCCCACCCTTTTCGATCACTGCGCCGTCGCCGATCACCCGGGTGCGACCGCCACCGCCGGCAGGGCGGGTCCAGGCGTCCTCGATAAAGCGTGCGCCACCGTCTTCGGTTTCCAGTGCAGCGCAAATGCGGTCTTGCAGGTCGAGCAGGTAGGCTTTTACGGCCTCGGTGCGGGTAGTCATGGCATCACCTTGAATCGGGCAAAGCTACGCGGCGCTAGGGATGGAGCAGGGGACGCGCGCAAATGGGCGCGTAGCATAACACCGCGTCGGGGCGCTCCGCAGTTGACGAAGGTCAAGCACAGGAGTCCGATAGAGCACTTTCACGACACGACCAAGGAGAGAGTGCAGATGGCCAAACGTATCCAGTTCCGTGCCCATGGCGGCCCCGAAGTACTCGAGTATGTGGATTACCAGCCCGCCGAACCTGGACCACAGCAGGTTCGCGTCAGCAACAAGGCCATCGGCCTGAACTTCATCGACACCTATTTCCGCAGTGGCCTGTATGCCCCACCAGCATTGCCATCCGGCCTCGGCGCCGAAGGCGCCGGGGTGGTGGAAGCGGTGGGCAGCGCTGTGACGCGCTTCAAGGTAGGTGATCGTGTGGCCTATGGCAGCGGCCCACTGGGCGCCTACAGCGATGTGCATGTACTGCCGGAAGCCAATCTGGTGCATCTGCCAGAGGCCATCAGCTTCGAGCAAGCCGCCGGGGTGATGCTCAAGGGCCTGACCGTGCAGTACCTGCTGCGTCAGACTTATGAACTCAAGGGTGGCGAAACCGTACTGTTTCACGCCGCAGCGGGGGGCGTCGGTTCCCTGGCCTGCCAATGGGCCAAGGCCCTTGGGGTCAAACTGATCGGTACCGTCAGCTCGCCGGAAAAGGCCGCCATTGCCAAAGCCCTCGGCGCCTGGGAAACCATCGACTACAGCCATGAAGACGTCGCCAAGCGCGTGCTGGAACTGACGGATGGCAAGAAGTGCCCGGTGGTGTATGACGGTGTCGGCAAAGACACCTGGCTGACCTCCCTGGATTGCCTGGCACCGCGCGGGCTGATGGTCAGCTTCGGCAATGCCTCGGGAGCGGTGGACGGGGTGAACCTGGGGATTCTCTCGGCCAAGGGCTCGCTGTACGTGACCCGGCCGACCCTGGCCAGCTACGCCAACAATGCCGAGAACCTGCAGCTCATGGCCGACGACCTGTTCGGCATGATTGCCAGCGGCAAGCTGAAGATCGAGATTGGCCAGCGCTTCGCTCTGGCGGACGCGGCCAAGGCCCATATCGAGTTGTCGGCCCGGCGTACTACCGGCTCGACCGTGTTGTTGCCTTAAGCGCTTTCGCCGGCAAGCCGGCTCCTACGGATGTTCATAGGAGACGGCTTGCCGGCGAAGCGGTTCAGGAAGGCCGCACCACCTTGCCGGTGGCCAGATCCCGAATCAGGCTCGGGTTCTTGCGCCCGCCCAGGCTGCCGGTGAGCACCAGGTCCAGTTGTCCACGGAAGTACTGCTCGATGCGCAGCCGCGTACGCGCTGCCGGCCGCCCCTGGGGATTGGCCGAAGTGGAAATCAACGGCCCCACCAAGGCACAGAGTTCACGGACCAGCGGATGGTCGCTGACCCGCAACGCCACCGTGTCATGCACCCCGGTCACCCACTCCGGCAGCAGGTTCTGATGGGGCACCAGCCAGGTATTGGGCCCCGGCCAGGTACTGGACATGCGCTCGATCCAGGTATCCGGGAAATCCTCGAAGAGGAAATCGAACTGGTGGATGTTGTCGGCGATCAGGATCAGGCCCTTGTCCACCGACCGTGACTTGATTGCCAGCAGGCGATCCACCGCCTCTTCATTCCACGGATCGCACCCCAGGCCCCAGACCGCTTCGGTTGGATAGGCAATCACCGCCCCTGCGCGAATCTCTCGTGCGGCTTGCTGCACACGCCAACTGCTGACCATTGCCGAATCTCCAGATAAAAGCTGTGCGCAGTTTACCGATCCTGCCTATAAAACCTAGCTCAGACGCGCAAACCAGCGGCCGTTTTCGTTGACGGCCCGCGCCTCGATTTCCAGCTCGGTCAGTGCCGCCAGCACCCGGGGCAGGGACCAGCCGCTGGCAAGCGCCAGGGCCTCGCTGCTGTGGGGGGCCGCCTGAAGCAGCGCCAGCAGCGGATGCTCGCTGGCCTCCAGCGGCGCTGAGGCAGGCGGCGGCAGGTGTTGCCAACCTCTCAGGGTTTCCAGGATGTGCTGCACGCTTTCCACCAGCACCGCGCCGTCACGGATCAGTTGATGACAACCCCGGGCACCGGGGTGATGAATCGAACCGGGGATCGCGTATACCTCGCGGCCTTGCTCGGCCGCCAGGCGGGCGGTGATCAGCGAGCCGCTGGCGACACTGGCTTCCACCACCAGCACCCCCAGGGACAAGCCACTGATGATCCGGTTGCGCCGGGGGAAGTGCTCCGGACGTGGGCCAGTGTCCAGGGGGAACTCGGAAATCACTGCGCTGCCCTGCTCGATCATCGCCCTGGCCAAGGCCCGATGCCGCTGTGGATAACATTTTTCCAGGCCCGTGCCCAACACCCCCACGGTACGCCCACCCACGTCCAGGGCCGCCTGGTGCGCAGCGCCATCGATGCCCAGCGCCAGGCCGCTGGTGATCACGAATCCGGCGGCGGCCAGACTCCGGGAAAACGCCGCGGCCGTGTCCAGTCCCGGACGCGAAGCCCGACGGCTGCCCACCAGCGCCAGCTGCGGCCGTTGCAGAATCGACGGATCGCCGGCCACGAACAACAGCGGTGGCGCATCCTCCAGTTGCGCCAACAGCGGGGGATAGTCGGGCTGGTCCCACATCAGCAAATGCTGGGCCTGGTTGTCTATCCAGGCCAGTGCGCGGCGGGCGCCTTCCCGGACTTCGACACTGCGCCGGGCATCGGTACAGGCCGTCGGCAGACCCAGGGAGTGCCAGGCATGGGCCGGGGCACTGAGGGCCTTGGAGGCTGAACCGAAGGCCTGGAGCAAACGCCCAAAGCGCATGGCGCCCAGGGCCGGCAGGCCATGCAAACGTAAACGGGCTTCCAGTTCCGCGGGGGAAATGGCAGCACTGATCGAGTGCGACATGGATCATCCTTGATCGTCATCGGTCCGGCGAAAGCCGGAACAAGCTGTGGATAAGTCTGTTGGTAACTTGTTGAGGAAAGGTTTCCTGCTGCGCCAGGGAGATGCCCTGCCGAGGTCGGCCATGCGCTGCCCAACCACCCGTGCAGCCAACCGCAAGCACGCCAATCAGGCCTGACGCAACCGCTTGCAGGTCCGACCGATGGCGGTCCAGCCCAGTAGCAGCAGGGCGAACAGACATTTCCTCAGGGGCTGAATCCCTTTATTATGTGCGTTCGCGTAAAACGCCAGAGCCTGCGCGGCTCGCTCCTTTGCAGAGCACGTTTTGCATCGGCGGCCCAGGTCCAGGACCTGACAGGACGCCGACTCCGCCCTTACTTCACACGTGTAGCAATTACGCTTATGGCCATTTTAAACATCCTCGAATTCCCCGATTCGCGCCTGCGCACTATCGCCAAACCCGTGGCCGTAGTGGACGACGAAGTGCGTCAGTTGGTCGATGACATGTTTGAAACAATGTATGAGGCCCCAGGCATTGGTCTGGCGGCGACCCAGGTCAACGTGCACAAACGCGTCGTGGTCATGGACCTGTCCGAAGATCGCAGCGAGCCCCGGGTGTTCATCAACCCCGAGTTCGAAGCCCTGACCGACGAGATGGACCAGTATCAGGAAGGCTGCCTTTCGGTGCCGGGTTTCTACGAGAACGTCGACCGTCCGCAGCGCGTCAAGATCAAGGCCCTGGACCGCGACGGCCAGCCCTATGAGCTGATCGCCGAAGGTTTGCTGGCGGTGTGCATCCAGCACGAATGCGACCACCTCAACGGCAAGCTGTTCGTCGACTACCTGTCCACGCTCAAGCGTGACCGGATCAAGAAGAAGCTGGAAAAGCAGCATCGCCAGCAGGCTTGATGACCGTCTTGCAAAGGCTTGCCACGGCAAGCCTTTTTCTTTTCCGCATGTTTAACATCGAGAATTCCCATGACTGAGCCACTGCGCATCGTCTTTGCCGGCACCCCCGAATTCGCCGCCGAACACCTCAAGGCCCTGCTCGACAGCCCTCACCAGATTGTCGCGGTCTACACCCAGCCGGACCGTCCGGCGGGGCGCGGGCAGAAGCTGATGCCAAGCCCGGTCAAACAGCTGGCCCTGGAGCACCAGATCCCGGTGCTGCAACCACCCACCCTGCGCAATGCCGAGGCCCAGGCCGAACTGGCGGCGCTCAAGCCGGACCTGATGGTGGTGGTGGCCTACGGCCTGATCCTGCCTCAGGTGGTGCTGGATATTCCGCGCCTGGGCTGTATCAACAGCCACGCCTCCCTGCTGCCGCGCTGGCGCGGTGCCGCGCCGATCCAGCGCGCCGTAGAAGCCGGCGACGAGGCCAGCGGCGTGACCGTGATGCGCATGGAAGCCGGCCTGGACACCGGGCCGATGCTGCTCAAGGTCAGCACCCCGATCAGCGCCCAGGACACCGGCGGCAGTCTGCACGACCGCCTGGCCGAGCTGGGCCCGCCGGCAGTGCTGCAAGCCATCGAAGGCCTCGCCGCCGGCACCCTGGAAGGCGAAATCCAGGACGACAGCCTGGCCACCTACGCCCACAAGTTGAACAAGGATGAAGCGCGCATCGACTGGAATCGCCCGGCCGTGGAGCTGGAGCGCCTGGTCCGGGCCTTCAATCCCTGGCCGATCTGCCACAGCACCCTCAATGGCGAAGCCCTGAAAGTCCTGGCAGCCACCCTGGCCGAAGGCCGTGGCGCCCCGGGCGAGATCCTCGGCGCCAGCAAGGATGGCCTGGTCGTCGCCTGCGGTGAGCAGGCGCTGTGCCTGACCCGCCTGCAACTGCCCGGGGGCAAGGCGCTGAACTTCAGCGACCTGTTCAACAGCCGCCGCGAGAAATTCGCCATCGGCACCGTCCTCGGCCAGACGGCGGACGCCCAATGAACCCGCGCCTGGCCGCCGCCAAGGCCCTGACCGCGGTCCTCAACGGCAAGGCCTCGCTCAACAGCTCGCTGCCGGTCCAGCTGGACAAGGTCGAGGTCCGGGACCGCGGCTTCACCCAGGACCTGGCGTTCGGCACCGCGCGCTGGCAGCCGCGGCTGTCGGCGCTGGCGGCCAAGCTGCTGCAGAAGCCGTTCAAGGCCGCCGATGCCGATGTCGAGGCGCTGCTGCTGGTGGGTCTCTATCAGTTGCTCTACACCCGGGTGCCGGCCCACGCCGCCATCGGCGAAACCGTGGGCTGCGCCGACAAGTTGAAAAAGCCCTGGGCCAAGGCTCTGCTCAACGCCGTGCTGCGCCGCGCCCAGCGTGAAAGCGAGGCCCTGTTGGCCGAGCTGGAACATGATCCGGTGGTGCGCACCGCCCACCCACGCTGGCTGCAGAAGTCCCTCAAGGCCTTCTGGCCCGAGCAATGGGAAGCCATCTGCGCCGCCAACAACGCTCACCCGCCGATGATCCTGCGGGTCAATCGCCGTCATCACTCCCGGGATGCCTACCTGAAGCTGTTGAGCCAAGCGGGGGTTGCGGCCAAGGCCTGCGTCTACAGCCAGGACGGCATCGTCCTCGACGAAGCCGGTGATGTGCGCAGCCTGCCGGGCTTTGCCGAAGGCTGGGTCAGCGTCCAGGACGAAGCCGCACAACTGGCTGCCGATCTGCTGGAACTGGCCCCGGGGCAACGGGTGCTGGATGCCTGCTGCGCCCCGGGCGGCAAGACCTGCCACATCCTCGAAGTGCAGCCGCAATTGGCTGGCGTGGTGGCAGTGGACCTGGAAGCCAAGCGCCTGGTGCGAGTGCGAGAAAACCTCGACCGCCTGGGGCTCGATGCCCAGCTGATTGCCGCCGACGGCCGGGATACCCAGGCCTGGTGGGACGGCCAGCCGTTCCAGCGCATCCTGCTGGACGCTCCCTGCTCGGCCACCGGGGTGATTCGTCGCCACCCGGATATCAAACTCACTCGCCAAGCTGAAGACATCGCCGCCCTGGCGCAATTGCAAGGCGAACTGCTGGACGCCCTGTGGCAGACCCTGGAAGTGGGCGGCATCCTGCTCTACGCCACCTGCTCGACCCTGCCCACCGAGAACACCGAAGTGATCGAGGCCTTCCTGTCCCGCACCCCGGGAGCTCGTGAGTTGGACATCGGCGGCCAACTGGGGCAGCCTGCGGCCGGCCTCAAGCAGCCCCACGGACGCCAGTTGCTGGCACAAGAGGGCGGCCACGACGGCTTCTATTACGCCAAACTGATCAAGATCGCCGCAGCTCGCGGCTAAACGGTTTTAAGGGAGTGACTGGATGAAGATCATCATCCTCGGCGCCGGGCAAGTGGGCGGCACGCTGGCGGAACACCTGGCCAGCGAAGCCAACGACATCACCGTGGTCGACACCGACGGCGAACGCCTGCGCGACCTCGGCGACCGCCTGGACATCCGCACCGTGCAGGGCCGCGCCTCGTTCCCGACGGTGCTGCGCCAGGCCGGCGCCGACGACGCCGACATGCTGGTGGCGGTGACCAACAGCGACGAAACCAACATGGTTGCCTGCCAGGTCGCCCACACCCTGTTCCACACCCCGACCAAGATCGCCCGGGTGCGCGAAGCCGCCTACCTGACCCGCGCCGGGCTGTTCGACAACGACGCGATCCCGGTGGACGTGCTGATCAGCCCCGAGCAGGTGGTGACCAACTACATCAAGCGTTTGATCGAACACCCCGGCGCTCTGCAGGTGATCGACTTCGCCGAAGGCAAGGCACAACTGGTGGCGGTCAAGGCCTATTACGGCGGTCCGTTGGTGGGCCAGCAGCTGCGTCAGTTGCGCGAGCACATGCCCAATGTCGATACCCGGGTGGCGGCGATCTTCCGCCGCGACCGGCCGATCATGCCCAAGGGCGATACGGTGATCGAGGCCGACGACGAGGTGTTCTTCATCGCCGCCAAGGCCCACATCCGCGCGGTGATGAGCGAAATGCGCCGCCTGGAGGAATCCTACAAGCGTATCGTCATCGCCGGTGGCGGGCAGATCGGCGAGCGCCTGGCCGAGGCCATCGAAAGCCGCTACCAGGTGAAGATCATCGAGATGAACCCGGCCCGCTGCCGCTACCTGTCCGACACCCTGGACAGCACCGTGGTGCTGCAGGGCAGCGCCTCGGACCGCGATCTGCTGCTGGAAGAGAACATCGCCGACGCCGACATCTTCCTGGCCCTGACCAACGACGACGAGGCCAACATCATGTCCTCGCTGCTGGCCAAGCGCCTGGGGGCGAAGAAGGTCATGACCATCATCAACAACCCGGCCTATGTCGACCTGATCCAGGGCGGCGATATCGACATTGCCATCAGCCCGCAACTGGCCACCATCGGCACCCTGCTGGCCCACGTGCGCCGCGGCGATATCGTCAGCGTGCACTCCCTGCGCCGTGGCGCAGCGGAAGCCATCGAGGCCATCGCCCACGGCGACGCCAAGTCGAGCAAGGTGATCGGCCGCGCCATCGAGAGCATCGGCTTGCCGCCGGGCACTACCATCGGCGCGATCATTCGCGACGAGGAAGTGCTGATCGCCCACGACGACACGGTGATCGAAGCCGGCGACCACGTGATCCTGTTCCTTGTGGATAAAAAGCACATTCGCGACGTGGAAAAACTGTTCCACGTCGGCCTGAGCTTCTTCTGATCAACCACTGTGTAGCCGCTGCCGCAGACTGCGATCGACTGCACCGCAGGCGCTGCCCTTGCACAGCCTGCGGCAGCGGCTACATGAGCCCACAGGAGTGACAACGATGCTTGAATCGCTGGAAAAAATGCTCGCCAAGGGTGTGGATAACGCCTTGCTGCGCTTTGGCCTGGGCAAGGGCTATCTGGACCAGGGCGATTTCGCCAGGGCCGCCGAGCACCTGCAGCACTGCGTGAGTTTCGATCCCAAGTATTCAGCGGCCTGGAAGCTGCTGGGCAAGGCCTGTCAGGGGCAGGGCGATCTTCAAGGGGCACGCCAGGCCTGGGAACAGGGCCTGGAAGCGGCCCGGGGGCATGGCGACAAACAGGCAGAAAAGGAAATGACCGTGTTCCTGAAAAAACTCGACCGCCAGTCTCAAGGCTGACCTCTATCCCCTGTAGCCGCTGCCGAAGGCTGCGAACGGCCCGCAGGGACGCAAAGATCTTGAGACGACACAGGTTCGGCTGGAGATCGCCAAACAAGGCCCTTCGGTCCTTTTCCCAGCCTCGCGGGCTCGGCAGCGGCTACAGGACGATTTCACAGGTAGCGCAGGGCGATCCCTTCCGCGTCCGCCTGGACCACTTCCATGCGCACCCTGGGCGCCGCCGCCGGCAAGCCCTGCACCTGGCCATAGACCACCGCGCCCTTGGGCAATTGCGCCAGGACCGGGCTTTGCACATAGACGCCACTGGCAGACAGGTTGCGAGTCTGCCCCAGGCATTCGCCTATGCTCTCGTGGGAAATCTTGATGCGAAACGACTTGCGGTGCTCGGACATCTTCTGCGCCCTTGTTGTGTGTGCTGTGGATAACGCCCTACGCGAAGTTATCCACAGATCGTGCCAGCTCGGTCAGTACCAGCGTGCCTCACCCGGCGGGCGCTTCTTGAAGCGTTTCATGCTCCACATGTACTGGCTCGGATACGCCCCGACATAGCGCTCGACCACCTTGCTCATGGCCGCACAGGAGGTTTCGGTATCGGTGCTGTACATCTCTTGCGGCGCCGCTTCGAGGATCACCTTGTAGCCCGAGCCATCGGGCAGGCGCAGGGCATGGAGGAACACGCCCACGGCCTTGCCGCCGGCCAGCATGTTCGGCACGAACTTACTGGTCAGCGCCTGGGTGGCGAAGAAGGGCACGAAGATCCCGGCGGATTCGGCCGGTTCCGGGTCGGCGGGAATGCCCACCGCACCGCCTTTGCGCACTTCCTTGATGACGCTGAGGATGCCTTCCTTGGTGGAGGCCGCCACGCGGTTGCCCAGTTGCACCCGCTGCTTGCGCAGCAGTTCGTCCACGGCCTTGAGCTTGGGCGGACGGTAGAAAATGATCGGTTTGCACTGGCTGCAATAGAAGTGGTTGAGCACTTCCCAGTTGCCCAGGTGGCTGGTGATGCCGACCACGCCCTTGCCCGAGGCCAGGGCGTCCTTGAGTACGTCCAGGCCCTCGACCTCCCGCACCAGAGCAATGGAGCGCTCCGCTGGCCAGATCCAGGCGCAAGCGCTTTCGGTCAGGGACTTGCCGATGTCTTTCAGGCTCTGTCCCACCAGACGCTCGCGCTCGGCGGGGTCCATCTGTGGAAAACATTTGGCCAGGTTGATGCGCACCACGTCGCGGGAGCGATTGGGGGTCTTCCACATGATCCAGCCGATGGCCGCGCCGACCGCCTGCACCGCGCGCCAGGGCAGCAGGGCAAACAACCGCAGAGCGCCCACCAGCAGGGCGCCTTTGAACTTATCCACAAATGACTCCTGATCTGTCGGTCTGAAGCGTGTCGCGAGCCGGCTATTCTAACCGCGCGTTGGTGAGGATGGCGTAACGATCACAGTCGCGGGTGTGATCCATGACCATGCCCGAAGCCTGCATCAGCGCGTAGCAGATGGTCGGGCCGACGAAGGTGAAACCGGCTTTCTGCAGGCCGCGGCTCATGGCTTCGGCCTCCGGGGTCACCGCCGGCACTTCGCTGCGGTCCCGGAAATGATTGATCTTGGGCACACCACCGACGAAGGACCAGAGAAAGGCCACCGGGTCTTCCAGCTCCAGCCAGGCCTGGGCATTGCGCCGGGCGGCGTTGAGCTTGAGGCGGTTGCGGATGATGCCGGGGTCCTGCATCAGGTCCTCGATCTCGGCGTCGCTCATCTGCGCCACGCGCTGCACATCGAAGCCGAACAGCACCTGGCGATAGCGCTCGCGCTTCTTCAGCACGGTGATCCAGGACAGCCCGGCCTGGAACCCTTCGAGCAATAACAACTCGAACAGACGCTGCGCATCGCGCAGCGGCACGCCCCACTCCTGATCGTGATAAGCCATGTACAGCGGATCGTCGGAACACCAAAAGCAGCGTGGCATAAGGCTCCAGGGGGCGTGCGCAGGACTGAATCGGGTATACTCCCGCTCCTTAAATCGCAGCCCAAGTAACAGGTGAATTTCGTGAGCCAGCCTACGCCAGCCGTGCGTACCTTCCAAGACTTGATCCTCGCCCTCCAGCAGTACTGGGCCGAGCAAGGTTGTGTGGTACTTCAGCCCTACGATATGGAAGTAGGCGCCGGCACTTTCCACACCGCTACATTCCTGCGGGCCATCGGCCCGGAAACCTGGAACGCCGCTTATGTGCAGCCCAGTCGTCGCCCGACTGACGGCCGCTACGGCGAAAACCCCAACCGCCTGCAGCACTACTATCAGTTCCAGGTGGTCTTGAAGCCCAACCCGGAGAATTTCCAGGAGCTGTACCTGGGTTCCCTGAAGCACGTGGGCCTGGACCCGCTGGTGCACGACATCCGTTTCGTCGAGGACAACTGGGAATCGCCGACCCTGGGCGCCTGGGGCCTGGGCTGGGAAGTCTGGCTCAACGGGATGGAAGTGACTCAGTTCACCTACTTCCAGCAGGCCGGTGGCATCGAGTGCTACCCGGTGACCGGCGAGATCACCTACGGCCTGGAACGCCTGGCCATGTACCTGCAGGGCGTGGACTCGGTATACGACCTGGTGTGGGCCGACGGCCCGTTCGGCAAGGTCACCTATGGCGATGTGTTCCACCAGAACGAAGTGGAGCAGTCGACCTACAACTTCGAACACGCCAACGTCGAGAAGCTGTTCGAACTGTTCGATTTCTACGAAAGCGAGGCCAAGCGCCTGATCGAGCTGGATCAGCCGCTGCCGCTGCCGAGCTATGAAATGGTCCTCAAGGCCTCGCACACCTTCAACCTGCTGGATGCACGCCGGGCGATCTCGGTGACTGCGCGTCAGCAGTACATCCTGCGTGTGCGCACCCTGGCGCGTTCCGTGGCGCAAGCCTACCTGCTGGCCCGGGCCAAGCTGGGCTTCCCCATGGCGACCCCGGACCTGCGTGATGAAGTGTTGGCTAAGTTGGAGGCGGCACAATGAGTGCGCAAGATTTTCTGGTTGAACTGGGCACTGAAGAACTGCCACCCAAAGCCCTGAACACCCTGGCCGAAGCCTTCCTGGCCGGCATCGAGAAAGGCCTGCAGAGCGCCGGCCTGAGCTTTCAGGCCAAGCACGTGTACGCCGCGCCACGGCGCCTGGCGGTACTGATCACCCAGCTGGACACCCAGCAGCCGGATCGCAGCATCAACCTCGACGGCCCACCACGCCAGGCGGCCTTCGACGCTGAAGGCAACCCGACCCAGGCGGCCCTGGGTTTTGCCAAGAAGTGCGGCGTCGAACTCAGCGAGATCGATCAGAGCGGCCCGAAACTGCGCTACAGCCAGAGCATCAAGGGCAAGCCGACCGCCAGCCTGCTGCCGACCATCGTCGAAGACTCGCTGAACGACCTGCCGATTCCCAAGCGCATGCGCTGGGCCGCGCGCAAGGAAGAGTTCGTGCGTCCGACCCAATGGCTGGTGATGCTGCTGGGTGACGACGTTATCGACTGCACCATCCTGGCCCAGAAGGCCGGCCGCGATTCCCGTGGCCATCGCTTCCATCATCCGCAAAGCGTGCGCATCACCTCGCCGGCCAACTACCTGGCCGACCTGCGTGCCGCCTACGTACTGGCCGACGCCAACGAGCGTCGCGAGCTGATCAGCAAGCGCACCGCGGAACTGGCGACCCTGCAGGAAGGCACGGCGATCGTCCCGGCGGACCTGCTGGACGAAGTGACCGCCCTGGTGGAATGGCCAGTGCCACTGGTGTGCTCGTTCGAGGAGCGGTTCCTTGAAGTGCCTCAGGAAGCCCTGATCACCACCATGCAGGACAACCAGAAGTACTTCTGCCTGCTGGACGTGGACGGCAAGTTGCTGCCGCGTTTCATCACCGTGGCCAACATCGAGAGCAAGGACCCGCGCCAGATCATCGAGGGCAACGAGAAAGTCGTGCGCCCACGCCTGACCGACGCCGAGTTCTTCTTCAAGCAGGACAAGAAGCAGAAGCTCGAAGACTTCAACCTGCGCCTGCAGAACGTGGTCTTCCAGGAAAAACTCGGCAGCGTCTACGACAAGGCCGAGCGGGTGTCCAAGCTGGCCGCCTTCATTGCCCCGCGTATCGGCGGCGACGCCCAGCGCGCCGCCCGTGCCGGCCTGCTGTCCAAGTGCGACCTGGCCACCGAAATGGTCGGCGAGTTCCCGGAGATGCAAGGCATCGCCGGCTACTACTACGCCCTCAATGACGGCGAGCCGGAAGATGTGGCCCTGGCCCTCAACGAGCAGTACATGCCCCGTGGCGCCGGCGCCGAGCTGCCAAGCACCGTGACCGGTGCCGCCGTGGCCATCGCCGACAAGCTGGACACCCTGGTGGGGATCTTCGGCATCGGCATGCTGCCCACCGGCAGCAAGGACCCCTACGCCCTGCGTCGCGCGGCCCTGGGCGTGCTGCGTATCCTCATCGAGAAGAAGTTCGACCTCGACCTGAACGACGCCGTGGCCTTTGCCGTCAGCGCCTTCGGCAGCAAGGTCAAGGCCGCCGGCCTGGCCGACCAGGTGCTGGAGTTCATCTTCGACCGTCTGCGTGCCCGTTACGAAGACGAAGGCGTGGATGTGGCCACCTACCTGTCGGTACGTGCCCTGAAGCCGGGCTCGGCCCTGGACTTCGACCAGCGCGTGCAAGCCGTGCAGGCCTTCCGCAAGTTGCCGGAAGCCGCCGCCCTGGCCGCGGTGAACAAGCGCGTGTCGAACCTGCTGAGCAAGATCGAAGGCAATGTGCCGACCACCGTCGAAGCCAAGTACTTCGACAACGCCAACGAGTTCTCCCTGTACTCGGCGATCCAGCAGGCGGACCAGGCCGTACAGCCGATGGCCGCAGCGCGTCAGTACAGCGAGACCCTGGCCCGCCTGGCCGCCCTGCGCGAGCCGGTGGACGCCTTCTTCGAGGCGGTGATGGTCAATGCCGAGGACGCCAAGGTGCGGGCCAACCGCTATGCGCTGCTGGCGCGTCTGCGGGGCCTGTTCCTGGGTGTGGCGGACATTTCGGTACTGAGCTGATCAGGTAAGGAACTGCTGTGAAACTGCTGATACTCGACCGTGACGGCGTGATCAATCACGACTCCGATGCCTACATCAAATCGGTGCAGGAGTGGATTCCAATCCCCGGCTCGATCGAAGCCATTGCGCAGTTGAGCAAGGCCGGCTGGACGGTGGCGGTCGCCACCAACCAGTCCGGCATCGCTCGCG
The DNA here is from genome assembly GCF_003363755.1 of Pseudomonas protegens. GTDB lineage: Bacteria > Pseudomonadota > Gammaproteobacteria > Pseudomonadales > Pseudomonadaceae > Aquipseudomonas > Aquipseudomonas danubii. The sequence goes on along the minus strand of NZ_CP031396.1, from coordinate 3,554,701 downwards.
GCTACTACGACCTGGCCACCCTCGACGCCATGCATGCGCGCCTGCGCGAGCTGGTGGCGGAGCAGGGCGGCGAGGTCGGGCTGATCGTCTATTGTCCCCACGGCCCCGACGAAGGGTGCGCCTGTCGCAAACCGAAACCGGGCATGCTGCGGACCATTGCCGAGCATTACCAGGCAGAACTGACAGGTCTATGGTTTGTCGGTGACAGTCTCGGTGACCTGGAGGCCGCAAAAGCCGTCGACTCTCAGCCAGTATTGGTAAAGACCGGGAAAGGCGAAAAGACCCTGGGGAAAACCCTGCCGGTAGGCACCTTGATTTTTGACGACCTGGCGGCCGTTGCCGCTGAACTTATCCACAATTAGGCCCCTTCTGGCATCCTGACCAAGGACTGTTCGGGAGAGCGCTTTTTAACAGGCGGGCATGCCCGCAATGGTAAATGCCGCTATGTCGATCCTGCAGGCCATCAGAACCTTCTTCTTTTACCTGCTGTTGGGCACCAGTTCCTTGCTGTGGTGCTCCCTGAGCTTTTTTATCGCGCCGTTCCTGCCCTTCAAGGCGCGCTACCGCTTTATCAACGTCTACTGGTGTCGCTGCGCGCTGTGGCTGACCAAGGTATTTCTGAACATTCGCGTGGAAGTGAAGGGCGCGGAAAACGTCCCCGAGCGGCCCTGCGTGATCGTCTCCAATCACCAGAGCACCTGGGAGACCTTCTTCCTCTCGGCCTATTTCGAGCCTTTGAGCCAGGTCCTCAAGCGTGAGTTGCTGTATGTGCCGTTCTTCGGCTGGGCCATGGCCATGCTGCGCCCCATCGCCATCGACCGCGACAACCCCAAGGCCGCGCTCAAGCAGGTGGCGAGCAAGGGCGACGAACTGCTCAAGGACAATGTCTGGGTGCTGATCTTTCCGGAAGGCACTCGCGTGCCCTATGGCACCGTCGGCAAGTTCTCCCGCAGTGGCAGTGCCCTGGCGGTAAACGCCGACCTGCCGGTGCTGCCAGTGGCCCACAACGCCGGCAAGTTCTGGCCGAAGACCGGTTGGGCCAAGCGGCCCGGTACCATCACCGTGACCATCGGCGCGCCCATGTACGCCGAAGGCAGCGGCCCACGCGCCATCGCCGAGCTCAACGACCGGGTGGCGGCCTGGAATGAACAAGCCCAGCGAGATATGGGCTCATTGCCACCATTGGCGACTTCCACGGATAAGATTGCTGTATGAGCTTCTGTGGATAACCTGTGTACGACTATTCGTACAACGGCTGAAATCGACGCATAAATCACTGATTTATATGTATATTTCACAAGCTCATAAAATGTGGAAAAACGTGCATAAGTTTTACCGCAGCCAAAAAAACCGGCCTTGATGCCGGTTTTTTTTCGCCTGGAATATCCCCGCGCCCTTATTCCTCCAGCAAGGGCAGCTCAAGGATGAAACAGGAACCCTGGCCCACCTCGCTGCGGCAGCTGATCCGCCCTTGATGCCGGTCCACCACCGCCTTGACCATGGACAGTCCCAGGCCCAGGCCATCGATGCCCTTGGCCGAGGCAAACCGCTGGTACTGACCAAACAACAGGGGCAGTTCCTGGGCCGCAATGCCCCGGCCCTGGTCGATGATTTCGCAACGCAGCCAGCCCTCGGCACAGCTCACCCGAACATTGACGGTGGAATTCGCCGGGCTGTACTTGATGGCGTTTTCCAGCAGATTGAACAGGGCCCGGGTCAGCAGCGGCTGATCTGCCAGGACCATGCTCTCGCCTTCCTCGTCCAGATCGTGCACCAGGTGGATATGCTTCAACTGGGCCAGGGTCGTGGCCTGGTCGAAGGCGTCCAGGACCAGCATGGCAAACATGCTCGGCGCGAACTGATAGGCCTCCGACTCGGCCTTGGCCAATTGCACGAATGCCTCGGTCAGCCCCAGGGCTCGACGCACCTGCTGCTCGATCTGGCTGTAGACCTGCCTGGGTGGCGATGGCTGGCGGCTCTGCACGTCCAGCAGCGCGAGGATCGCCGAATGGGGCGCGCGCAGATCATGGGAAAGAAAACGCAGCAGTACGCCCCGTTGCTGTTCGGCGTCCCGCTCGACGCTGAGGTCGGTGAGGCTCAACAACCAACCGATGGCGTTGTCACTGTCCACCGGCAGCAACGGCGCCAGTTCCATGCGCAGGCTGCGTTGCTGAATGTCGCGAAACTCCAGCGCCGTCAGTTGCTCAAGCCTGGGATAGTGCGCAGGTTCCGTCAGGCCCGGATAGCCCAGGGCGGCCAATTGCGCGATCAAGGGCTGCCCGACCAGTGAGTGGGCGAAGACTTCCCGGGCATTGCGATTGGCCAGCAGAATCTTGCCGTCCGGGTCGCTGATCAGGGTCGCCACCGGCAGGTACTCCAAGCCGTCGGCGATAAAGCGCCGGGTATCCCGGGTCCGGCTCAGGGCCTGTTCCAGGGCGACGATCTGCCCTTGCAGCACATCACCGGCGGGGGTCTGGCTACGACGGCGCTCCGGCAACACCTTGGGCTCGTTGTCCAAGCGCTCCAGCTCCCAACCGAAATAGGCCAGGATCACGCTGAGCCGACGCCAGTTCCAGATCAGGTACGCCAGCAGCATGCCCAGCAGGCTGGCCACCGGCGACCACCAGTAGCCCAGACGCAACATCAGCACCGATCCCAAGAGCGCCAGGCCCATGCAACCCAGGGTTATCCACAAGGCGTGACGCGGTCGCCAGAGCAACAACCCGAGCAAGGCTGCGGTCAGGGCCATGGACCACAGCATCCCCGACCACTGGCCCAGGTCGACGATGCTGCGATGCTGCAACAGGCCATTGAGCAGGTTGGCCTGGATCTCCACCCCCGGGGTGGTGCCCTGGCTGCCGGATTGCGGGGTGACATAACGGTCGCCCAGCCCCGGGGCGGTGGAACCGACCAGGATCAGCCGGTCACGCAGCAACTCGGCGGGCACCTCGCCACGCAGCACGCTGACATAGGGCACGCTGGGAAAGCCCGCCGCCTTGTCGATAAAGGCAATACGTACCGGGTTGGCTCGCAGCCAACCCCTGCTGATCTGTGGAGTCGCGGGGCCCGGCATCAGCGGCGACAGCGGGTCGGCTTCGGTGAGCTGGTAGAGCAACCAGGTCAGCTGCGCCCGCGGTGCCTGCTGCGGACCTTCGCGCAGGTAGACGCTGCGCACGGTGCCGTCGGCATCCGCTTGCGCATTGATATGCCCCAGGCCCCGGGCGCAGTGGCGCAGCACCGGCACCGGTGGGATCTCCTCCAGGTCCTGGCCATAGCGAGCAACCCCCTCGCGCAGCACCGGCAGGAACACCGTGCCGGCGCGGCACAGGGCGGCGGCCAACCGGGTGTCGTTTTCCACAGAGCTGCCGGGCTCGCTGAGGATCACATCGAACAGCACGCCTTTGACCTTGGCGTCCGTCAGCCGGTCCAGCAGCTGTCCATGCATCGTCCGGGGCCAGGGCCAGCGTCCCAGTTGCTGCAGGCTGTAGTCGTCGATGGTCACCAACAGAATGCGCGGATCGACCGGCAGCGGGGTAAAGCGTCGCAGGTTGTCATAGAACAGGTTGTTCAACGCCAGGCCCTGGCTCAGGGACAGCAAGGCCGTCAGGGGCAGCAGTATCAGGCCAACCCACAGCCATTCACGTACCAGGCGGCGAAACAGACGCTGGGCCTGGGTCGGTTCACGGCCGTTGGCCCTTTGCTTCCAGAGACTCATCGACGGTCTGCCGACGGCTTATTGAACACGAGTGGTCCTGGGGTAGTAGAAGATGTCATAGACCCCGGTTTCTCCTTCCAGGCCATGCTCATCGAACGCCGAGAGCCGTACATGATAGAAAAACGCCTTCAGGCCAGTGAAGTTCACTTCCGGGGTGCTGGAGAACTGTTCCTGCTTGATGTTGAGGAAATCCTTGTCGGTGGCCACCTGGGCCCGATAGCGACGGGCACCCGGCAACGGTTGCAGGATCAGTTGCCAGACGGGCAGGGCGCCGGTTTGTCCGGCCTGCCCCAGCAGTCGGGGCGCGGCCAGCAGTTCCACCGGTTTGAGCTCGCCCTGCTTCTGAATGCGCAAACCCTGGCGCGCCATGACCTGGACTTCCCCTGGCCGCGGACCTGCAGGTTTATCCACAACGCGCTTGCCGGTACGTTGAGCAGCCTTGCTCGGCGGCTCGTCTTCGCGGCTCACCGCCACCTGGCCGTTGAGCACCTCCACCAGGGATTGCTGATCGTCATTACGCACCCGGAAGTGAGTCCCTCGTACCCCCAACACGCCCACGGGGGTCACGATCTGGAAGCGGTCGTGGTCACTGTTGCGCTTGATCACATAGGACTCGATCTGCCCCTGTTCCAGGACCACCTGAGGAATGCTGTATTGCGTATTGAGTTGCAGGGTGACCTGGGAACTGGAGGGCAACACCACTCGCGAACCATCCCCAAGGGACAGGCTGACGAAAGCCGATGGCGAGGTTTTCACCCCTTCTTTCTCATCGATGCTCATGCCTTCTTCCAGGGCCACCTCGCGGCCCTTGGCATCCAGTTTCCAGGCATCACCCGTCAGATGCTCGACGGTAGCCGGCAAGGGCTGGCCACGGCATTGCTGGTTGTCATCTATATAGGGAAGGCGTTGCGGGGCAGCCTGCACGGCGCACGATGGCAGGATCAGACCCGCTAGCAGCAATGCGGCGCACGCCACCTGCAACCGGCCAACGGACGGAGAAGGGCAGAGGTCATTCATGAATATGCTTTGAGCCTTTGGGAAAACCACGGCGAAATCCTACGCACCATACCTGAGGCAGCGCGTGGGCAGAAAGCCGGACGCTGCGCGGCGTCGCCCAGAGGAGAGAGGACGGGTCGGAACCGGGAGGGAAGCGCACAGGGAGCGAAGAAAGTGACACGTCCCTGTGTCGGAACCGAGGCGACAGGTCGCCCGGCCCAAAGTCCTGAGGAGGCACTCCCTGTATTCCCCTTCAACGACGCACGCAAGCGCGCGTTGTGCCGCCAGCCTGGCGGTTGACACTCCCTGTGTCGGAGCACTTCCAGGTGCCCCCGTGTGCCACTCAGCGAGGAGCAATGTAACGCTGGCCGAGAGGCTGCGACGGATTTGCAATATTTGTTCAGAATCATCGCCGCGTCCTCTTAGAAGACCCACCGCGGCGCGGGTTGCTGCTGAGTCGAAGGCAGGGCTATCCGCCCTATCACCGGTTCGGCGTCCAGGGTCAGGGTCGAGTCACGGCTGACGGGCAAGACCGCCGTCGGCTGGTAGCCATCGACGCTTGTTGCCTGATAGCGGGGGCAGGTCAACGAAGGCAATGCACTGGCACTTATCCCCAGATAAGCAGCCAGCATCAAGCTGAAGAGGCGCACCGGGTCGTCGCCGCTGAATATTCTGACCAGCGCGACCTGGCCTTTCCTTAGCATGTTCCCCATGGTTCTTTTCCTTGCTTGTGCGAGCCGGTATCGTGCTGCTGCAGTAGCCGGCAGGCACCCGTGCTCCGGGGGCCTTACCGGCTATTTGATATCAGCGTACCGAGGGACCGGGGGCTCAAGAGCAATTCGCCACAATTGTTCAGAATCAGCCAAGACACCTAAACTTCCCCCAGCCCCCAGCGCACAAGCGGCTGCCTCGGGCACTCTCGAACCAGAAGGAACGGCCTTGCATGCGTGTCGCAATACTGGATGACGAACCCGCAGAACTGGCACGGGTGGAACAGACACTGCGAGAAATGCCCGGCCCGGGCGAACAGTCCTGGACCCTGCACCGTTTCGAACGGGGAGAGGACCTGTTACGCCAACTGCGGCGGGAAACCTTCGACCTGCTGATTCTCGACTGGCAAGTGCCAGACCTCAGCGGCCTGTCGTTGCTGCGCTGGACCCGCGAGCACATGGACTCGCCTCCGGCGGCCATCATGCTCACCAGCCGTGATGCCGAGAGCGATATCGTCCAGGCCCTGAACACCGGCGCCGATGACTACCTGAGCAAGCCTTTTCGTCCCAACGAACTCAAGGCCCGGGTCAATGCGGTGCTGCGCCGCCACGGCCTGCAGCGCAGCAGCAGCGAGGAGGTCCTGACCTTCAATGACTTGAGTTTCGATGACGCCGAACTGACCGTCACCCGCGCCGGTGCCCCCATCAGCCTGACCGAGCGCGAGTACCGCCTGGCCCGCTGCCTGTTCGCCAACCTGGGCCGGCCGCTGTCCCGGGAGTACCTGTACGAGCGTTTCTGGACCCACGAAGAAATGGTTTCCTCACGGCCCCTGGATACCCACATCTACCGTCTGCGCAACAAGCTCGGACTGACCGCGGACCGTGGCTGGCAGTTGCTGACGATCTACGGCTACGGCTACCGGCTGGAAAGTGTCACGTCACCTGACGAGCAGGGCAACTGACTGCTTGCCGTCAAAAGCGGCTTGAAATCACTGCGGGTCCTGCCAGACATCTTCATAGCCGGCGCGATCGATGATGAAACGCGCCCCGCTCGGCAGATAGAGGTAATCGATCACCTCTGGCAACAGCTCGGGCAGGTGCTCGGCGCACAGGGGCTGGTAGAAATCCACGGCTGTGGAATGTTCGCCGCAGTGGATAAACCAACTGATCGTGCCGTTCTCCGGCAACTCGACCCGGGTGCCATAGATGGGCGACTGCGCCAGGGAACCGGTGGCCAGTGCAATCATCGGCTCCGGTGCCTGGGGGGCGAGGTCGTAGCGTTCACAGATAAGCTGCTGTCTTTCGTTCATTGCTCCAGCCACCAATTGAGCAAGGTCTCGTCATCGGTGTCATCGAGGTTTTTATAGATGTTGGCGTAGTACCACTCGATGCCCGTGGTCTCGCGGAAGCGGTTGAAGAACCGGGCGATGTTGTCCATGCCGTTTCGCGCCGGCACCGACAATGTCAGATTGCCCTTGTAGCGCCCGTCGAGCATGCCGCCCAATTCGCTCGCCACATCCGCCGCCAGGGCAACGATATGTTCTTCAGGAATGTGATCCGCATAAATGTGGATGCAGAAGTTGCCGCCTCGCTTGAGCACCACGGCGGGGGCCTGGGGGTCCTTGATTGAAATGATGTCGCCCTTGGCCAGGTTCAGCGTCAGCCCCGGTGAGTAGAGAATCTCGTAACTGTCCTCATCGAGCCGCCGTACATGCAGCGGCTCATAGACCGGGCCGTGGCTGTTCTGCCCCGCAACAACCCGGATCGATATTTCCTGGTTTTCATCATCCATAACAAATTTCCGAGCAATTGCTGTTTTAAAAAAAGGGTGAAAAGAGCCTGGCCGGGCCCAGCCGCCGCTCGAAGAACAATGACGACTCTCCGCGCTGGGCAAAATCCAGCGTGGTTTTTTCATGGCATTGAAACAGGCTGGGCACTGGAATGAACCGGTCCCACGGCACCTGTGACTCTGCCTGATCAAACCGTACAACGCGCTGTTTATCGTCAGCACTCAGACCACAATCTGCGGCATTGAAACGCCAGGCGATGGGGAAGCGTGCTTCATCGCATAGGTGGCTGCTTGTACCTGCCAAGGTCAACGTCCTTATTGTCCAGTTAGCCTTCCACTTCCCAGGCCAGATCGGGATCAGCCGAGCCATAGGCCGAGAAATAAGCCAGGGCCTGTCTCGCTCGCTCTTTAACCACACACTGATACCGAGGGTAACTGCCGGACTGGCCGCCGGCGAACAACTCAACCTGCTGATCGTCAGGACTGTCTGCGCTGAGCAGGGTCTGCAACGATTGATCGACGTCCTGGGCGATAAAGACCACATACTGATCGGCCGCACCGCCCCCGATATGCATCAGGGTCTGGTCGCTGAAGAAAAAAACCGTCGAGCTGAAGGCCTTTCCGTCCAGGCGGTTGAACGCGGACAGCACCTGCGTCGAGTCGGGGTTCAACCACTCATGGGTGTGACAACGATTACCGGCATATTCATCTTCAATGATTTTCTTGAGCATTTGCCATGACTGCCTTGTGCGGATAAAAACGCAAATCGTTATGGATGAGGGATTGAACAATCTGCCAATAAAAAAGGCCAACGCAAGCGTCGGCCTTTTTATTGTCAGCTGTGTCGCTGGTGTAGGTGGGCAAAGTTAACCGACTTTGACAGATTGAAATATCAGAGGTATACGGCACGTTTGGGCAAAGTTAATCTTCCTATTGGAAGAAGTTAAAGTGCGGAAACCTATTTTTGGCCAAAGTTAGACGCCATGGAAATGAACAACGATTTTAAAATTCGGTGAATTGACAATTTGTCAAAAGAGAATATAAATTTAAACTATATAACTCACTTGTTCAAGTACGTCTTATTGAGTTAATACAAGTCTCTTTCGGCAACTTGTAACTGTCAGCCCTCACACTCACCTCCACCCCATAACTGTACATAAATACAGCCATGTCAGCTGATCCATGACGATCTACGCTGGCCGAAAGCATAGAAGAGGAGCCGCTAGTCTGGGCAGATACTCCTGCTCCGTCACCATCACGTAATAAAGCGTCGCTAGGCTGAATCGAATGGGCCAGCCTTCTCTGGTCTAGAGGAGGCCTATTGCCCTCTCCATCCATGCGGACAAATTCAACAGACCGCTCTGATAGCTTGGTACCGGCTGCAGAGTACGTTCGCATGTCCACTGATCACCAACGGTACTCTACCGAAAACCAATCAGCAGCCATCCATGCATACGCAATGAGCCATGGCATGGAAATCATCACAACTTACCGAGACGAAGGGAAAAGCGGCCTGGACATCGGCGGTCGTGATGCTCTGCGCAGGCTGCTAGACGACGTCCAGACCGGACATACCCAATTCCAAGTCATTCTTGTCTATGACGTCAGTCGGTGGGGACGCTTTCAGAACACGGACGAAAGCGCCCACTATGAGTATCTTTGCACTAGCTCAGGCATCAAGGTTGTGTATTGCGCAGAGCCATTCGAAAACGACGGTTCGCCTTTGGCAACAATTTACAAAGGCATCAAACGATCCATGGCAGGGGAGTACAGCCGAGAGCTATCCCAAAAAGTTTTCGCTGGTCAGTGCCGCCTGGTCGAAAAGGGGTTTCACCAAGGTGGGCCAGCAGGATATGGATTACGTCGTGCATTGATCGACGAGAAAAACGAATTCAAGGCAGAACTCTCAAGGGGCCAGCAGAAGAGCATCCAGACCGACAGGGTCATTTTGATTCCTGGGCCCGAGGCGGAAATTGAGGTAGTTCAGCGCATCTACCATCAATTCGTCCACGACAAAATGAACGAACGTGAGATCGCCAACGCACTCAATGCTGAAGGGCTGATCACCGACTTTAACCGTCCTTGGAGCCGGGGCAGCATCCACCAAGTGCTGACCAACGAAAAATACATCGGTAACAATGTCTACAACAAAACGTCCTCCAAGCTACGTAACCGCATCAGTCGCAACCCACCCGACAGGTGGGTTCGCTGTGATGGAGCATTCCAGGGAATTGTCTCGCTGGAGGTGTTTGCGGTCGTTCGCGAAATAATCTTGCAGCGCTCACATCGCCTGGACGATGCGCAAATGTTGGAACTGCTTCGTACTCTGTTGAAACGGGCGGGTTTATTGTCCGGAATGCTCATCGATGAGCAGGACAACATGCCGTCTAGCACTACCTATATAAGCAGATTCGGCGGGCTTTTACGTGCATACACACTTATCGGTTATACACCCGACAGAGACTATCGATATTTGGAGATCAATCGCTCCATAAGACAGTTGCATCCGACGGTTCTTGAAGATGTTGTCAAACACCTGAAGCAAGTCGGAGCCCAGGTCGAGCCCAATCCTAAAAATGACCTACTGACCATCAACGGTGAGTGGACGGCGTCAGTGGTCATAGCGCGCTGCCAGGCGACACCTATAGGAACTCTTCGCTGGAAGCTCAGATTCGACAACAGCTTGGCGCCAGATATCACGATTGCTGTTCGCATGGAGCACACAAATCTGCAGGTGCGGGACTATTACCTGGTTCCCAGAATAGATATGGGGGCATGGCCACAAAAAATGGCCGAGGAAAATAGCCCTTTAATCGACAGCTACCGCTTCACAACGCTGGATGTTCTTGATGGGCTTGCTGCCCGTTGCTCCCTGAAGGAGGCTTGCCAATGACCGTCCCATCAACTTCACGCGAACGTGTCACATTAATTCCAATAGCACAAATTCATATCCTGAACCCTCGAACGAGGAATAAAAAGGTTCACCGTGAGCTCATCGAAAATATCAAAACGGTGGGCCTCAAACGCCCCATCACATTAAGTCGAAAAGCCTCGCCGCAAGGCGCGCTCAACTATGACCTTGTGTGCGGACAAGGCAGGCTCGAGGCGTTCCTAGCTCTGGAGGCCACAGAGATTCCAGCATTTGTGATTGATGCTGTCGAAGAAGATTGCCTTGTGATGAGTTTGGTAGAGAACGTTGCTCGAAGGCAACATCGCCCGATAGATCTCATGAACGAGGTTGGACGTTTGAAGGAAAGGGGCAAGACTGATGCAGAGATCGCAATAGTAATTGGTAGCACAGCATCATGGGTCAACATGATCGTTGGGCTACTTGAGCGAGGTGAAGAAAAACTCCTGTCAGCTGTCGAAACCGGTTTGATCCCTTTAAGCATGGCAACCGACATCGCCCGAAGCAGTGAAAGCGACATCCAGAATGTGCTCACCGATGCCTACGAGCGTGGAATAAGAGGAAAGAAAATAACCAAGCTGCGGCACATTCTAGAGCTCCGTGCCAAGAAGGACAAATTTGTGCGCGGGAGCTCATTAGGTGTCAGCCAGAATAAAAAGAAAAGACTGACGCCCGCAGACTTGAGACGACTATTCGAACAGGAAGCCGAACGACAGCGCTTAATGGTAAAAAAAGCCGCCTTTACACACGACCGCGTTGTTTTCGCCATTCAAGCTATCAAAGAACTCTTGTCCGTCAGTGACTTCGAAAAGCTGCTCTCTACAGAGCATCTGAATTTGATGCCGAAACTGATACAGACTCGGCTTCTTGGGAACGGAGGGCAGTTGTGATGTCTGAGCAAAGACTTGAGCCTACTGGCGCTCAGCAGACTCATCTTCCAAAAAAGGCTTTTTTGGATGAGTGCGTTCGAGTCGAAGTGGCCAATATCATACCCCTGAAAATCTCAAGGCCAGCGGTAAAAGAAAGCCTTAAATACCAACAAATCTCAGCATCAATCCAGGAGGTCGGCCTGGTCGAGCCACCCGCTGTAACACCAGTACCTGGACGTAGCGGGCATTACTTTCTGCTAGATGGCCATCTACGCATTGAGGCGCTGAAAGACCTAGGAGAGTTGGAAGTCGACTGCCTCGTGGCAACCGACGACGACACCTACTCTTACAACAAACGTACCAACAGATTATCAGCCGTTCAAAGCAACAAAATGATAGTGCGGGCAATGGAGCGTGGAGTCTCTGCGGAGCGGCTTGGCAAAGCGCTTGGATTATCACCGCAGACCATCAAGCAAAAATTCCGGCTACTGAATGGCATTTGCGCTGAGGCCATTTCGCTTCTGGGTGATACGGAATGCCCAGCGAATGTTTTCCATCATCTGCGTCAGATGAAACCATTGAGGCAAATTGAAGCGGCTGAATTGATGATCGGGAATAAAAATCTCTCTGTACTACTCGCTAAGGCACTTTTGGCTGCAACACCTTCAGACCAATTGGCAGTACCCAGAAAAAACCAACCTGATCAAATCTCTGCCGAATCAATTGCTCGCCTTGAGCGAGAGCTGGCCGCTCTGCAGATGCAGATCAAAACAGTGGAAGAAGACTACGGGCCTGATGTCCTTCATCTCACAGTCATTAAAGGATACCTGACCAAGCTTCTTGCTAACGCTGCCGTCGTCCGGTGGCTGGCTAGGCATCAACCTGAGTTCCTGAAAGAATTCCAATCCATCGCCGAGTTGACCGAGCTACCTTGGGGAAGTCATGAATCAGATGCTGCGCAACTAGAGCAAGCTGTCGAGACAAAAGAATAATTTCATAGGTCAAGCTGACGGTGGTTTTTTTACGTCGACATGCTGGTACAAGGTGGTGAGTGGTGATGATCGCCTATTTGCGCCAGCGCGGTTCCTATTGTAAGTGCCTGGGTGTGGGATAAAAGCCACCGCTCAGCACCTTCAAAAAGTCGCTAAGTGACTGCCGACCATTGTTACCTTTGAACGTGACGATGACATAGCAACTGCCGCTGGCGGTGAGGACTATCCAGTAAGGGCTCCTGTGGGCCATCAGGTGGATATCAGAGGTACGAATGCGACGCCCGTCTTCAAACCGTCCTGCACCCGCACGAGTGTGCTTATGCACCACACCGACCGCAGAACACGCCACAATCTCGACTTCTGTCAGGAAGGCAGTCACTGCCATACCGCTGAAATGCCGCTCTGCCGCCGCGAGCCGGAGTTCACCGAAACCTCTTGAGGTTGTCATGTCAGATTCCCTGCCAATGAGGTAGGTAGGCCAGGCAAGGCCGGGTCTAGAAAACCTTAACCACTGTCGCCAACTCTGCTGATTTACGAGTGCCAGGGCCCAGCAGAAAATACGCGGTATTGCGGGTCTGAAAGCAAAAACCATCCGAGAACGACACCATTGGAGTAGTACGCACCCAGTCTCCCGGCTTCAGCCGTCCTTGGCTGTCCATGACCACCTCGTGCGCATAGATCATGACTGGGAGACGAGCATCACGCTCCAGCGCTTCCAATAGTGATGGCGGCATCACCAGATCAATCCAGATCCATTGCCTAACTAGACAATACGGCGCATGACCGAAACGCCGCTGGGCGAGTGCTATGGCCTCTTCATCGGAAGCATTGTGGCCGAGCATAGAAATGCCCTCGCCATACAACAGCTCTGTGATCGCATCCAAGTTTTTCATGACAGCTAACCTCCGCTGAGCATGTGCATCGTCGACGCCTTGCCCGGTGCATACGTTAAGCACTCGATCTGATAGCACGACTACCTTAGCCGGGCCGATTCTCCGCCCCAAACAACCCGTCCGCGAGATCCGCCATAGTCAAACACCGAGTTGTCGCCCCCATACTCGCGTCGCTAGCTTTTCGAGGACTTTCGCCAGCAGCACGCCCCAACGCTAATTTGATCAGGGCATCTGTTGATATCAAGGCACCGCGCTGAGTACCTTCAGACGTCACGTGGCCGCCTCTTACCATGGCGCCTTTATTTGCCAAAGAGTTGGTTAGGTGTACTGACTTACTGCCCAAGCGCTCGGCAACTTCTGCGACCACAATGTGCGTGGAGAGAAACATCAGCAGATCCACTACCGAAATAAACACCCTGCGGCTTCTGCCCAAGGACTCAACACGGGCCCCCAAATGACCTTGTTCCACCCAGGCTTTGATGTTCTCGTGCTTCCAGCGAGTCATCTTGGTGAGATCCGTAATGGTCAGCTCAAACAAGGCAGAGTCTTGTCGCAGATGCCCCAGGATTTCTTCCTGATCGAATCCAAAGGCTGCTAACCCCTGTACTTCAGGAGTTCTTGATACTGGCTTGATCTGACCAGTGAAAATCAGCCGATAGACTTCACAGGCTTGGTGGTAGGAGAAGCGCTTAGCGCTGATGTCTTCAATCCCGAGGGTTGTGTGGCAAACCACAGGCACCGGCGCTTCGGCGAGCACGTCGATCAGGCGTTGGACATCCTTCTTTAGAAATTCCCCTTTAGCGAACAGGGGTCTGTCGCTTTCCGGCACTCGATTTAAGGTTCCCGATTCCAGTAGGCGCGCGCGCACCCGACGAGTGATGTTGAGGATACGGAGCAAATCTTTGCTGGTGACGAGACCTTCTGCAGCCTGCTGGAGCGCCTCAACTGCTGCGCGGTCGATTAGGCAGAAGTCGACCAACGCCCCCTGTATGACCTTCCCAGGCAACTGGCCAGTCTTCACGTACGACATGATTCGGTCGGGCGAAGAAGCAAGCAAACGGGCAGCTTCATTAGCGGTAAACGTAGCCTTTAAGCCCAATAGCTCTGCGCCGATATACTTCATTTTTCGGTTGATCGGAGTATGGGCATGGCCGAGGATGATATCGGTAACGATGGCCCGTAAGGGTGCGTAAGCTGCGGAGTTGAACGAGGCGTTCAGCTCTCTGTACCAAGCCCCCAAATGACGAATGAATTGCCTGGAGTCTGCCTGGTTCGCGGCCTGTACCTTTGCTAGCACAAATGTCCGAAATCCAGTCAATAAATCCTGAGCCATCACATAACAAGCCTGATTGATCTCAACGGCACGTTTAAAATCAATGGCCACATTTTTCCTGTGTGGCACCTTCAAGGTCAGATTGGCGAGAAACAGCAGGAATTTGTCGATGTCCTGCGGGACACCCGGCGCATGGTTCAAACCTGAAAGCACCTGCTGATTCTCACCGGTGCGCAGGAGGATCGATGAAATCAGGAGGTTGGCGGCATCGGCTGGCAGCGCGGTCGCTAGTGACAGATCGCATCCGCAACCGCATTGAGACACGGCCCCCCGATTTAATTCCAACGACGATTCACATTCCGGGCATTCGGCGATGAGCAGTACCTGATGCAGCGGACAGGCCGTAAATAGCTGATGATGCCACGCCTGGCGGATATGACCTGATAGCTGCAGGCACTCCGGACAGACGGGGACAAGCTTTCTCAGGAATAACCCAGCAGCCATCGATCCTTCTACAGCAGGAAACGCTGCCAAACGATCAAGCCATTGCGCATCTAGCCCATGGTACTGCGCTATGGCAGACCGCTCCCCATCGGTGTAACGGCTTTTTAGCCGGACACCGGGCGGTCGCAAAAGGGCATGGGTAGACCCAAGAAAGTTCTCCTCTGTCAGTCTCAACAGATAGCCGTTGAGGCTTTCGTCAGATATGTCATCGTTTGGTATGAACGCCAGCATGGTTTTTTCCCCTTAGATGCGCACGCCGGCTTCTTGCATGACCTTCGCATAAACCAAGGCCATGTGTTCAACCAATACAGGCTGCTGAATGTCGAAGGGATTGAAGTCGATCAGCCGACCCATCACGGCGCGTTGATAGGCCAAAGTAAACGCTTCATAGCCTGCTACCTTGTCGGCTTGCCCAACCAGTTGCACCTCGCCGAAAAGCTTGTGGATCAGCCCATACCGACCTGCAGAGGCCAAGTACATGCGGCGAGCAAACTCCGCATCATTAAACGCAAACGTGTCCCAGCCATTCTCAGACAGGTGCTCCAGTGCGCTGCCCAGCGCGCTGCGGAAATGCTTGTAATCTGTGCCCTGCCATTGATATGGGTAGTATTCGATGGGGCTCAGGGCTCGATCAGCCAATTGTTCATTTTCCTTGAACAGCCCGAGCAGGGTCGGTAGTCCCGCCAGCACGATGCTGGCTCGCGTCTGATCAAAAATCAGCTTGATGAAGTCAGCAGCCGCACGCACTGTCGTGCGTCCACTGCGCTCCAGCATGTGTTGCGTCTCGTCGAAAATGAGCAGCCGCGTCGACTGCTTGTTGACCGCTTTGATGAAGGCATCGGTCGCCAACACATGATTCCTGAACAGCGCGGTACTCATGCCGATGCTGACCAAACAGGCATCCGGCAAAGCCCGCCCGGTGAGATGTTTGGGACTTACCACATAGATAATTTTGCGGTGTCCCAAAGGTTCGCTGGTTGTATGGCTAGCGATGATACTTGCCAACAACTTCGACTTGCCGACGCGGGTGGGCCCGACGATGGGCAGGATCTGTGGATCACCGCTCTCCGTGCGCGCCAAGGCTGATTCAATTTCAGTCTGTACGACGTTAAAACGGTGATGACAGACTAAAGGGTTCATCACTTGGTTCATGGTTGTGCCCTGCGCGGCGCGGGTTCAAAATCATCCTCACTGGAGTCGTCCGCCTTTGGCGATACGAAAGCATCTAGTGGTTGGGACGTGTACTTTTCGAGCTGGCCTGCTATTTCGGCCTTCTCCGAGACTTTTTCGCGCTCACGCAATGCCTTGTTGTTAGCCTTGATTTTTGGACGCCGCTGGCTGTCAGCCGTGAACTGGGCGAGCATTCGGGCATACACGCGCTGATAGTCGTGTCCATTCATCTCAGCGTTGCCACCCGAATAAGCCTTCTTCAACATCTTGGCCACCACGAATGACACCTCTGGGATACCGACGGTTTTATTGTGAAGTCGGATCAGGCTGCCATCGTCAGGATGCACAGCGAAGATCGCGGTGCAATCTTCGGGGTTGTACAAGATGTCGATGGTGCTGATGGCACGCTCGCGCGCCAATGCGGCCATAGCTTGGCTATGGAATTGAAAGCCTTCAAAGTCGACGCCGTAGTGTTGAAGCTGGCGAGTATCCCTGTTCACCTCAAGAAGCAACTTCTTCAGTTGATCGAGGGAGGGTGGCGGCACTGGCAGGAAATTAGACAAGGCCTCATCCATCGCCATTTTGGGGGTCATGGGCTTGCCATATCGAAAGCCAAGCTTCTGATTTGGACGGTGGATGTAGACGTCGGCAACGAATGTCACGATGTGCCGGTAGATCTCTTCGATTGAGTAACAGGCCTCAGCCTCGGCCTTGGCATGACGATTTTTGATTCGTTTGTCTTGGCTCTGCTTAGCACCCGGCATTTTGGTGAAAACACCGTCGTCGGATGCCTTGAAGAATGACTCCACGTGCGGCTTGTCGTCGCCTCGGGCAATCCGGGCGTACTCGATCTGAATCCCCAAGCGCCGTACGATGCCCAAAGATAGGTCGGAGAAATTCTCTGACGCATTGTCGAGAACCACTGTGGAGATGCCGCAAGGCTGCACCCAGTCCGTTACGATGCCGAAACGGTCTTTGAACGCCTGGTCTTTCGGCGCCAGAAAGAACTCGAACACTTTCAACAAGGTGTATTCGCTGGGCTTACCGCCGCTTACATATACGGCGACAGGGTATGAAGCGTGTGCACAAACCATGGCGTACATGGTCAGCTCGGTATAGCGGTTACCGAATTCGTCGCGGCAATACACATCCAATGTCTTAGCGTCGATTTCAACACGCTCAAAGGGCTGCTTCACGTCATAACGCCGGACAGCCTGACGATTCCAAAGATTGAACGTGCGAGGATCAAGGCGCCCTTCTTTCACCAAAGAGCTGGGCAATTTCTGGAGAAGACGACTGATCGTCTTTCGATCAATCTGTTCTTCAGCCCCTGATTCTTGGCAGAGGTCTTTCAACTCTTGATTGATCATCGTCGTCACGGACGACAGATTCACCTTATCGTCTTTCATGAACGTCTGAATCAGGACACGTTCTGCGACCTCCTTTGCTCCGGATTTTTTCGCCCACCCGGAACCGCCCCTGCGACTGAAATTTGGGATAAGTCCTTCGAACCCATGACATTTGAATTTGCGCCGGTAATTCTGGATGCTTTTGTTCGAAGGCCTTTTGTGCTGGTGGAGTAAACAAAATGCATCCACACGCTCATTGCAGGCTTGATCATCCAGAGATTGGGCATCAAGTGATACCAGGAGCTCGATCAGTTTCTGACGAAAGTCGGCTTCCTCTTGCTCGGTTTTAGACCAAGAGCGCTTTGTAGCCTCGACTTTCCGACCAGGCAATGCAATGTCACCAGAGGCGACCTGATTATAAAAGGCTCGAATATCGACAGCGCGCTCAACACCACCCTTCGCCTCGAGAACGATGTCCCCCAAAAGTGGCTTGATGGCCTTGATAACGTAGCAGGTGTCTTGCCATACGACAGCTTGCCCTGCCTCTAAATTAGAGTTCATAACGAATCACCTCAAAGGCTTCCAACGAGCCAAATGCAGGCGCAATTTCAAAATCCATCAGCTCGAACTGGTGTATCTCAAGGTCAAATTTGACAACCCCGAGTAGCACCCCCGCTGCGAGCTGGTAGTTCGCCGGTAAGCCTGTATCCAGGATTTGGCGGACAGGGCCTTTGAGGCGGTCGGGAGTAAGTGTTTGCAAAGGAGCGGCCCACTGCGAGAGAGCAGCCGATGCTTGTGTTAAATAGGGTATGAACAGCTGAACATTTCTGAGGTAGTGACCCTTAAAGTCATCTTCAGAAATAACGATGAAGCGCATGCCTTTACTCAGCAGGGCACTTCTCACCAACCTCAGGAACTCAGTTTGCTCCTCCACAAAAAGACGAGGTTTTACTTCCACGACAACCTGTAGCTCGTCCAAGAGGACAGAAAAATCAGGCGTGTAATACATTGTGCCCTGAGGTTTGATCAGGTGCTTCTCTGATAACAGATCACCCGTTGATAAATCGAGAGTGAACGGTTGTGCCCGGTAGGAGCGAACTCGGGGATCCAGCTCGAACACCTGAGCAACAGATTGCTCAAGCCGAGACTCCACTCGGATTTCGACATTGCCATTTTTTGCCGAGCACATGACATATGCCCTGCGCGAACGCCTGACCCGTTTTGCAACGTCTCGGCTGAAAGCATGGCTTTTACTGTCAGACTTCATTGGTACACTTCACCAAATAATTGAGCTATTAGGTATAGCCCGAGGTCGATAGACTGTCAAGATTTGGTGATGTGTACTCAAAGGACACATCTGGACTACACGGTTAGCTTGGGGATTGAAATGGGTAGGCAGGCACGCCAACACTGGTACACGCTATACAAAAATGTGCAGGCGCAATTGGATGCCTACCAGGGAAACGACAGCATCAACCTGCTGATCCGAAAACTCGCAGACGAGCAGGGGTACGACGCCAAGGTCGTTTCGCGAATGCTGAAAGCCGGCAATTTCCTGGATCGTATTGCAGGGCCATGTTCCTCTGAACAGGTGGGCTGCGGTTACGCTCACATTGAACAGCTTGAACGACTACACCAGCTCAACAGTGAAGTAGCTTTGTCACTTCTGCAAAGCACGCTCGCGAACCAACAGACTTTGCTCGACCTTCGCAATATTACAGAAGGTCATGCGAAAAGCGTGGGCACGCCCACCACCACCAGTCGCGCCCGCGCTCGCTCCCGAGTCGCCGAGCACGAACGTCGGTGCGGCGAGTTGCTGGAGATATCGGGGCCAGAATTTTTCGGTTATTCCGAAGGAGAAATGATAAAGGTCGTTCATTCTGATTTATTCAATCAGTTCTTCATGATCCAAGTGGATGGGCACCCCAAGGCAGCCATATTTATAAGGGTGGGAGACACTTCGCGAAAAGAGGAGAGAGCTGCCGCAGACTTGCTCAAGCTGGCTAGCTTGGCTCGAACGTATTTTGAAAAAGTATGGTACGTATTTCCTCATGGCTCGTCCCTTGTTCACGAACTCGCTTTTTATGCGCATAGTATGGATTCTTTTAGAAAATGGCTTTTCTTGGGCACCCTCAACGAAGAAGCATCGCTGATTGAGCCATTCCATAATCTAGGAAAAACGGTTGAGCGGGAGCTTTTCGGATGGTCAGACCCATTAGGCTGGGAGGGTTTTAGCCTGCCAAGTAAACGGCGCGCAAGTGGCTCATTCCGTCCCGTCAGCAATGAAACCTCCAAAAAAGCCTAATTGTTCGGTCAGCGCGATTACCGATGGGCACCACAGGCAGACTGAAACGGCGACGATATTTTGCAGCCGTCCTGACTTCCACCAAATGGTATGGGCAACCGCCTGCCTTCTGTCACAAATTGCGGGCGTATGGAAGCAGGCCGTGATAGCTTTTAGCCATTGGCTAAAGGGAAATCACTAATGGTGGAGCAAGGAAAAGCTCAAAGTAATTTTGAAGAAGCACTAAGCACCTTAACTGGGAGGTGCTATTTTGCAATTTAGACTGATCTCTGCATTCCTAATATTTATCGGCTCTTATACGCCGCTGGCGATAATTCTAGCGATCCAAAATATTCCATTCGACTGGTGGTCTCGCTCTTTTTGCGCGCCTAGAGAACTTGTGGCACTGACCTGTGCGATCAACCCATTTAAAAATCCGATACTAGCAATAGCATTCATTATATTAACAATAAGCTCTGCTGCTTTAGCAAGTGAGCTATTCAAACGAATTAATTTCCCTCACCGCATTGAAGTAGTTTCCGTTAAAGCAGTGCCCAATGAAATTATCAACTATACATTTCCTTATGTCGTTTCGTTTATGGGCATTAACTACTCAGAGCCAGAAAAGCTTTTAGGGTTTCTCATATTTCTTTTGTGGATGTTTGCTATCACCTATAAATCTGGACAAATAATCATGAATCCTCTACTGCTGATTTTCGGTTGGAATCTCTATGAGGCCAATATCAAAATCAATGGTGTGACGCGAGTGGTGAAAATCTTAAAAAAAGATTCTTTCCCCCCAGGACATTATAAAGCACAAACTATCCAAGATTTCTATATCTGCAAGGAGTAGCCATGAAAGCGCACTTTGACAGTTTCAAAAATTTTAACTATACCGACTCTACCGTCCACCTATGGATTTTTAAGAAAAGCACCACAGATCGAAAATTCAACACTGCTTACGTTCAAACAGATGCCAAAGTAAACCACCTTCTTAAAAATGTTCTTATACGAGAAGCAAATCGAACGACCGAGTTCGCACAATACTCTTACCTTGCTCAAACTAATGAAAATAGTTGTTTAACTGCCCCGGCTCTCGCAACCAATTTTTCGCTACTAAAATTGCAGGTGGATCGCCCCGAGCCTGAGTGCGCGGTAACCTCGGTCGACGAATTAAAGGGTGCTCAAGGTTACGTAGTCAAATTTTCTCATAATGGGCAGACGATCTATGCTGTAAAGCGCTCGACCGCTTCATGGAAAACGTCATACCCCAACAAGTTCATCAATATGGTTTTCAGTAATGGTGAGCTCTCAGCAGCTGAGGACAATGGGTTCACTATAGAAAAAAACTTTGACTTTTACTGTTCAGCGGATACCTTGCTGATCACCTCTAAGCGCACATTCGAATCATTAATGCAATATAAAGAAGCTTACGAACAAGCCTTCGAGATGTTGCAGACTAATGCTGATTTCTCAAATTTATTTTCTGACATCACTCCCCTTATAGAGTACATTGGAACTAACTCCACGCAATTACGACGCATGGCCACCATTGAGCAAAAATCCCTTTATTCCAATCCTGGCTTTATAAATAGCTTAAAACAGGTTAATACGCTCAGGAACTGGGGAATGAACTTTGATCAAGTCAATGGCAAGATTGTTGTATGCAACTTAACAGCACCTACAATTCTACAAGTTCTGTTGGATCACCGTCTTATGAGTGAAGTCACGAGTAATATTTACGAAGTACCTGATGCCGTGCAAATTTAATCCTACGGAAAATCCAGGAGCACTACTTAGTAAATACCAGCCTGTCCGCTGGCGGCTCTAAAATTCGGAGGGCGTAAAACCGACTGGCGTGCCGCTTACTTTTCCGTCTACTTAACGACGAATTGCTTTAGTTGTTCTCGAGAAGCAATGATTTGCTCGCGAAGCTCTTCTGGATCGATGTACATCGCGCCTTCCTGCGTAACGTGCAAGGTTTTAAGTTTGTTCGCGGCATCAATGAACGCCTGTTCACGGCGCTCCCAGTAGGTCATTTGCCGAGGTTTTCTGAACCAGCCCATACTGAGACCCTCCGTGCGATTTCATTCACCGTAGCATTGCCAGCTCTCGGCGACACACCGGTCGTCGATTACTGGTATTCCACCAGGACAGTGAGTGCTACTCAAGCAGCCTACGGCCCCTGAATAGGAGCCGATTGAAAAGCTGAGCTTGATCAAGAAAATACCGCTGTTCGCGACCACAAGGAGGTGCTGATGTGTAATGCCTGGAATCATCCTAAAAACTGCAGTTGTGGTTGGGGCGGTGATGGACATACGGGGCGATCCATCAATACCTTTAGCGCGCCATCGGCCCCCAGCGGCTGGTTCATTTCACTTACCAATACCTACCACAGCTACGTCAATCCCAACGCCAGCTGCCCAGTGTGCGGGGCGGCGGTGTTCTTTTATCAATCGGTCAGGGGTGGCCGAGTTTTCTTCGACGAGCTGGGCCCGCCTTGGCCTAAACATCCCTGCACCGACACTAGCAGCCGACCAGGTAAAGCTCCAGCCACAGGTGAGCCAACCACCTATGCTTGGCAGCGCGCCGGCTGGCAACCGTTCATTATCGAAGCGGTCACAGGCATCGACAAAAGCTACCTCAAGCTGACCGGAACTCGTCAGGGACAGCACCTTTCCCTCTACCTGCGGCGGGTCGTGGCGCACCATCAACACCATCAGGTGCTGTCCGAGCACAACCTCGCACAGATTAAAGCTTTAAGCGACGGTCACTTTCTGCTTTCGATTCTGCTCCCGCAGGGCTCGCCGGTCACCCTCGACGCGTACAGCCTGCTTGCTCAAGCGAGAGATGGGCGAAGTACACCGGCTGAGTCGGCGAAACCCATCCCTGCAGATAAGCGAACTGCCTCGTTGATTAAGACATCCAGTCCAGGCCGGCCCAACATCCAGCGTGAACCGAAGAAACCGACTGAGCACGCTGCAGCAACCACTACCATCGCCTTAGCCTTTCGCAAGGCTCAGGAACGTCAGGGCCCTTCCTAACGTCTCTACGGTTCGAACTGCATGGAGTTGGCCACTATGGTGAATCCCCCACAGTTATCCACAGCCTGGTGAAAACCAATGATCATTCTGGTCGCCAGATTCAGCGATTGCGCTATACCAGACGCGTGGGCGTGGCCGTATGGGAGAGTGGAGGGCGACGGATGCGCACAGCCATCGAACAGGACACCTTGGCAGCCCTGGCCGAGACCGGCGCGGCGCGGAAGTTTCGCGTGCTACGCGGCGGGGTGGCCAGGTGCTCACGGTCGGGTTGTAAGGAGTGGCGTCAATGTATTTCTGACACACCGACTATTGCTGCACCTACACAACCGGTGGCTGCTTCAGCGAACGAAAACACTTTGCCATGATAATAAGCAACACAGCAGAATAAAAAGCACTGATTGCTTTATTGACAGATAAAAAACTTTTCTCTAACTTTGGCTCTTGGTCAGCGATCAGGAGCACGCAGCATATACGCCACTCACCACTGCAACGCCCGCCAAACCCAGCGCGATATCCCGCTCAAAATGATCGATTACGGCTTGCCCACGGCACTGTGGATCAAGACAAATTCATTATCGGTACCAAAGAAACCGAGCAACGCCTAGCTGATCTAGAGAGCGAAAAGCGCTTACTGATGAAGATCCAAGATGAAGGAGGCGTCGTTGTCGTGGCGGAAGGAGATGCGCTGATTACCACCTAAAACTGCACACAGCGCGCTTAAACGCCTACTCGCGCTCTTTCGGGAAGCAGTATGAACGAAAAGATTTTCACCCAGCTGATGGAATCGATACGCGGACTGGCGTTGACGTCCCATGCCTCCCTATCGCTGATTCTTCAGCTGTTGTGCTGGCAAAAGCTGTCCAAAGACCCGACTGTTCCAGTGGAACTCCGCTTCGAGACAGCGGCGGATCAAGGGCTAGTCGAACAACTCTCGGCACTACGTCAATTGCAGCCAGATGCGCCGTTTCCGTTCCTACACGAAAGTGCCTGGCAGATACATGGGGTGCGTGACATTTCCCCGCTGATACAGAAAATCCGAGCTTTGGAAGCCCAAGACTTACTCGATACCCTGATGTTAGATGACGCCTCCTACTGGGCAGTTGATATCGGGTACAGCCCCACATTGTGTGACCTGCTGGTCGATCTTCTGGAAATCAATTCCCAACAAACGGTGTACGTTCCTTGGGAAGGGTCTGGTCAAATTGCCGCGAGGGTTTTACGAAATAACGCGGAGGCTTGGGTAGAGTCCCAAGTACCCACGACGCCTGCGCAAATACTTAACCTGATCAGCACAACTGGCTGGAAGCTGTATCCTACCAATCCAGTACAAACACCTTCCGCTATTGATAAAGGCAAATTGATCCAGTTTGATGCGGCGGTCTGTGCTTCGCCCGTAGGAGTTCGCTATTCACCAGAAGTTGCAGGAAATGACCTCTGGGGACGTTTTGAAGAAAAGACACCAGTAGGTAGTGTTCTCCATATCCATCATCTTTTGGCCCAAATCAAGGGGCGTATCGTAGTCACGGTTCAAAATTCCGTTCTCTTCGGTAAAGGTGCAGAAAAACAACTGCGCGAATACCTGCTCAAGCACGGTTATTTGGAAGCGGTAATCGCTCTCCCACCTGGACTCTGTAGCAATACGGGAATTCCATTAACTATCCTTGTCATGAACAGCAGCCGTCGAGCTGACGTCATTCGCTTCGTGAACGCCGACACCGACGAGTTCCGTGAACCCTCGGCCAAAAAACGTTGTGTGCTGAAGAACATACCTGCTCTTGTTACTTTGATCGCCCACAAGGATGACTCCGATTTTGCTGCCAGCATCCCAATAGAAGTAATCGCTGAACAAGATTTTTCTCTAGAAGTAGCTCGTTATGTACTGGATGAATCTGCCCGCAAACTAGAACAGAATTTGACGCTATATGCGTTTCGAAAATTGGGCGATTTTTTCGAGATTATTCGTCCGCGCCAGCATGCCACGGCGTCAGGTAGTGCCCTGGTGTTCGAAGTACAAGCCCAAGACATCCCGCTGTACGGCTACATCCAACATGCCAGCAAAGAGGCGCGGTTTGACCTCAATTCCACTAAGGCAAACTCGTACTTCATCAGGCCCAATGATGTTTTGATGACCTTCAAGGGCACCATTGGAAAAGCCGGAATTGCTAGCGATGTTCATGCAGCTGGAGAGGCCGGATGGATCGCGGGGCAATCCCTGGCGATCTTGCGCAGCAGAAACCCTGAACTATATCCCCCTAAAGCCATTTTGGTTTACCTACGTTCGGAAATGGGACAGGCGCTTCTCAACCGCATTGCGGTGAGCGCGACAATTCCCTCCATCCAGCTTTCTGCACTCAAAGACTTGGAAATCCCTGTTCCCTCAAGGGAAGAAATGGACAGGATGATTCAAGCCTTTGAGCAGGAAGCCCGCATCGAGAGCGAAATTCAGCGTCTTCGACACAAGCAAATTGACCTTACGGCCAACTTCTGGCGACTAGGTTCAGGTTAAGCCAAGACTTCAATAAAGGCGGGAGATAGCGTCCTCTAGACGTATTTCTTCGGCCAGTTACCCGCATTGGGTAACAACTGGAAAATTATTAGGATCAGGTTCAATGAATACTCGTCACATACAAGACCAAAATCAACTGAAGTGGGTAGCCGACTTCATCTGGAACATCGCCGATGACCGCTTGCGCGACGTGTATGTGCGTGGTAAGTATCGTGACGTGATTCTCCCCTTCACCGTACTGCGGCGGCTTGATGCTGTGCTGGAGTCGACGAAGCAAGCTGTTCTTGAACGCAAGAAGTTCCTCGACACACACAAGGTGGCCGAACAGGATGGTGCACTGCGGATGGCCGCCGGGCAGGCGTTCTACAACACCTCCGATTTCACGCTCGAAAAACTTAAAGCCAGTAGCGCAGGCCAGCGTTTACGCGATGACTTTATCGACTACCTTGATGGCTTCTCGCCCAACGTCCAGGAGATTCTGACCAACTTCAACTTCCGCAATCAAATCCAGAAGTTGGTGGATGCGCACGTTCTCGGCTATTTGATCGAAGACTTCCTCGATCCCGAGATCAACCTCTCAACGCAGGCAGTCAAGGATGCTGACGGACGCATCAAGCTGCCTCCGCTGGACAACCACGGCATGGGTACCGTCTTTGAGGAGCTAATCCGTCGCTTTAACGAGGACAACAACCTTGAAGCTGGAGAGCACTACACACCGCGCGACGTAGTAAAGCTAATGGCCAAGCTTCTGTTCCTTCCCATCGCTGGCAAGATCGAGTCAAGTACCTATTCGTTATACGACGGCAGCTGCGGAACTGGTGGCATGCTGACCGTGGCAGAAGAGGCCCTGCAAGATCTAGCTGTGGAGCATGGTAAGGAAGTTTCGATCCACTTGTTTGGCCAGGAAATTTCTGACGAAACCTATGCCATCTGCAAAGCCGATATGCTGATCAAGGGCGAAGGTGGTGCAGCAGAAAACATCGTCGGCGGCGCGGATAAGTCCACGCTGTCCGCCGATCAATTTCGGTCGCGCGAGTTCGACTTCATGATCTCCAACCCGCCATACGGCAAGAGCTGGAAGACAGACCTTGAACGCATGGGTGGTAAAAAGGAGTTCAGCGATCCGCGCTTCATCGTCAATCACGGCGGCGATTCCGAGTTCAAGCTAATCACCCGTTCCAGCGACGGGCAGCTGATGTTCCTAGTGAACAAGCTGCAGAAGATGAAGCACAACACGCCTCTGGGCAGTCGCATTGCGTTGGTGCATAACGGCTCCGCGCTGTTCACTGGCGACGCGGGCCAGGGCGAGAGCAATATCCGACGATGGGTGCTGGAAAATGACTGGCTCGAATCCGTCATCGCGCTACCGTTCAACATCTTCTATAACACTGGCATTGCCACCTACATCTGGGTACTGGCCAATCGTAAGGCCGAACACCGGCGTGGCAAAGTACAGTTGATCGACGCCTCGCAGTGGTTCCTGCCTATGAGGCGCAACCTCGGCAAGAAGAACTGCGAGCTGGCGGACGCTGACATTGAACGCATCCTGAAGCATTACCTCGACCAGCCGCCCACCGATGTCGAAGCCGCGAAGGCGACGCCCGAATGCAAGTGGTTCGACAACGCCGATTTCGGATACTGGAAGATAACCATCGAACGCCCGCTGCGCCTCAAAAGTCAGCTCAAACGAAGCACCATCGAAACCCTGCGATTTGCCACGGGCGACGAGACCTTACGCAGCGAAATCTACGCCAAACACACTGACAAGCTGTACACAGAATTCAACTCCATCAAGGGTGAAATCGAAGCGTGGTTGAAGGGTGACGATGGCGACGAGGATGGCGAAGAAGAGTTGGACGAAGATGACGCCAAGACGACCAAGAAAGCAGTACCGGAAAAGCGGCGCAAGAAGCTGCTCGACCCAGCTACTTGGTTACGCGACAAGTCGCTGGTGGAGCTGGCCAGACTGGCCCAGCAGGAACTAGGCGAAGGAGTCTTCGACGACCACAACGAGTTCCGCGCGCGCTTTGATGCCGCGATGAAGGCCAACGGAAAAAAGCTGGCCACGACCGAGAAGAAGGCAATCTACAAGGCTGTAAGTTGGCGCGACGAAGCGGCACCACCAGTCATCGCCAAGCGCAGCAAGCTTAGGGCAACCGAGCATATCCAGCAGAGCAATAACGGCATCTATATTGAGACAGTAGGTAAAGACCGTTACAGCATCGAATACGAAGCCGATGCCGATTTACGCGATACCGAACAGGTACCACTCCAACAGCCCGGTGGGATTGATGCCTTTTTCGCGCAAGAGGTTTTGCCCCATGCGCGGGACGCGTGGATCGAATGGGGAGCGACCAAGATCGGTTACGAGATTTCATTTGCCCGCTATTTCTACAAGCCGACGCCGCTGCGCAGGCTAGATCAAATTCGCGCCGACATCCTGAAGCTGGAAGAGCAAACCGAAGGCTTGCTACACAAGATCGTGGGGGCTGAATGATGCCTGCGGCGTATCCAAGCTATCGGCAGCCAAAGATGCAGTGGCTGCCGCCCGTGCCTGACCATTGGGGTGAAGAGCGCGCCAAAGTATTCTTTCGTGAAGTGGATGAACGTTCTCGCACTGGTGAAGAGGAGTTGCTGTCGGTGTCGCACCTGACAGGTGTTACGCCGCGTAGTCAGAAGAAGGTAACGATGTTCAAGGCAGCAAGCTATGTCGGCCACAAGATTTGTCGTCCAGGTGATATCGTAATCAACACCCTATGGGCGTGGATGGCTGCTCTGGGTGCTGCGCGTCATACCGGCTTGGTCAGTCCTGCCTACGGCATCTACCGCCCCCACAAGGCCGACAGTTTCAATCCTGCGTATCTTGATTACCTGCTTCGCACTCGTGCCTATGTTGCTGAGTACATCGGTCGCTCGACCGGCATCCGCGCCTCGCGGCTACGCTTGTACCCGAATCAGTTTCTCGATATTTCTCTGATTCAGCCGCCCCGCACCGAACAAGACCAGATTGTCGGCTACCTCCGGGCGCAGGACGCCCACATCGCCCGGCTCATCAAAGCCAAGCGCGAATTGATGAGCCTGCTCACCGAACAGAAGCTACACATCATCGACCACGCACTGACGCGTGGCCTTGATGAGTCGGTCACTTTGACGCCTTCCGGCATCGATTGGCTAGGTGATGTCCCAGAGCATTGGGATATTTCAAGGCTTGGCGCTTGCATCAAGACCAGTCGCGCGGGTGTCTGGGGTTCTGATCCCTCAGATAAGAATCAACCTGACCAGTTGATCTGTGTTCGTGTCGCAGACTTTGATATGGATCGATTAGCCGTCGGGACAGAAAAGCTGACCGTGCGGGCAGTTACCCAAAGCGAGCGCAGTGGACGGCTTTTGTGTCCGGGCGACATCCTGCTTGAAAAGTCTGGGGGAGGGGAAAAGACCCCGGTGGGGCGAGTTGTAGCCTTCACTTTAGACAAAGTGTCCGTGTGCTCAAACTTTGTAGCACGACTCGTTCCGAATACTCAGATAGTGCTTCCCTCATTCTTGCTGACGCTAATGAATCACCTTCATGCAAGACGTATTGTCACTCCGTACATCAAGCAGACGACGGGGATTCAGAATCTGGATTCGACGGCATATTTCAAAATCGGTATCGCTCTACCTGGCTTAGAAGAGCAAGAAAAAATCATGCGTGTGCTCACGGAGCAGTGCAAACCGCTAAACGACGCCATCATGCGTTCGGAAGAAGAAATCAAGCTGATCCGCGAGTACCGCGACCGGCAGATTGCCGATGTCGTCACCGGCCAAGTAGACGTGCAGAGTTGGGTGCCGGGGCCCGACGATATGGTGGCCGACGAAGAACTAGCGGCGCTGGGCAGTGACGATGAATTGGATATTGGAGTGAAGGAAGACGATGGCGACGACTGACACTAGCGAAAAAGGCCTGGAGGCCTTGATTGTGCGCGACCTCTATACGAGCGGTGGATACGTGCATGGGCAATACACCGACTACAACCGCGACGTGGCGGTGGACGTGGTGCAGTTGCTGACTTTCCTGCAAACCACTCAGGCCAAAGCGGTTGAAAAACTGGAGCTGGCAAACGAGGGCATCAAGCGCACTCAGTTCTTGCACCGTATCCAGGGCGAGATTACCAAACGAGGTGTTGTGGATGTTCTACGTAAAGGCGTCAGCCATGGCTCAGAGCACGTCGATCTGTACAAGCTGCTGCCGACGCCGGGTAATGTCAGCGCCACCGAAAACTTCGGCAAGAACATCTTTAGCGTCACCCGGCAGCTGCGCTACAGCAATGACGAAACCCAGCGCTCGCTGGATATGGCGATTTTCGTCAACGGCTTACCAGTGATGACCTTCGAGTTGAAGAACTCGCTGACCAAGCAGACCATCGCAGACGCCATTACGCAGTACCAGACCGACCGCAACCCGAACGAGTTGCTGTTCCAGCAGGGACGCTGCGTGGCGCACATCGCGGTGGACGATGCTGAGGTGCGGTTCTGCCCTCACCTAACCGGCAAGACCTCGTGGTTTCTACCGTTCAACCAAGGTTGGAATAGCGGCGCGGGCAATCCACCCAACCCCAATGGCCTGAAAACTGATTTTTTGTGGAAGCAGGTGCTGACTCGCGACTCGCTGGCCAACATCATCGAAAACTTCACGCAAGTTGTGGAGGAAGATGACGAGAAGGGAAAGAAGCGGCGCAAACAGGTGTTCCCGCGCTTCCACCAGCTGCGCACCGTCCGGGCATTACTGCGACGCGCCCGCGAGGATGGGATCGGCAAGCGCTACCTAATCCAGCATTCGGCGGGGAGTGGCAAGAGCAATACTATTGCGTGGCTGGCCCACCAGTTGGTCGAAGTCAAAACGGCTGCCGACGCCATGCTGGGACTGTTTGACTCTGTCGTTGTGATCACCGACAGGCGCGCCCTGGATACCCAAATCGCCCGCACCATCAAAAGCTATGACCACGTTGCTTCGATCTTCGGACATTCTGAAAACGCTGACGAACTGCGCACCTTCCTGCGCAAAGGCAAAAAGATCATTGTGACTACGGTGCAGAAGTTCCCGTTCATCCTAGATGAGTTGGGCGACCTCGGCAGCAAGAAGTTCGCGCTGCTTATCGACGAGGCACATTCCAGCCAGGGCGGCAAGACAACAGCCAAAATGCACATGGCGCTATCAGCAGAAAATGGGTCTGCGGACGACGCCGAGGAAGGGGCGGTCGAGGAGACCGTGGAAGATAAGGTCAACACGCTGATCGAATCACGCAAAATGCTGCCCAACGCCAGTTACTTCGCCTTCACTGCCACGCCAAAAAACCGGACGCTGGAGTTGTTCGGTGAACGCTACGTGGAAGGGGGCGAGGTACGCTATCGCTCTCCGGAGGAGCTGATCTACACCACCAAACAGGCCATTCAGGAGGGCTTCATCCTTGACGTGATTGCGAATTTCACCTCGGTAGACAGCTTCTACCACGTCGCCAAAAATGTCGAGGATGATCCCGACTTTGATAAAGTGAAGGCACTGAAGAAGATTCGTCATTACGTCGAATCCCACGACAAGGCGATCCGAAAGAAGGCCGAGATCATGGTCGATCACTTCGTGGCACAGGTGGTGGGCAAGCAGAAGATCGGTGGCAAGGCGCGGGCCATGATCGTTTGCAATGGCATCGCACGGGCCATCGACTACTACCGCGAGGTGTCAGATTACCTAGCCTCGATCAAAAGTCCGTTCAAGGCCATCGTTGCCTATTCGGGGGAGTTTGAAATTGGTGGGGTGAAGAAGACCGAGGCCGATCTCAATGAATTCCCAAGTAGGGATATTCCCTCCAAACTCAAGCAAGACCCATATCGTTTCCTGATCGTGGCCAACAAATTCGTCACCGGCTTCGATGAGCCGCTGCTACACACAATGTACGTGGACAAACCGCTGGCGGGCGTACTGGCGGTGCAAACGCTATCGCGGCTGAACCGAGCCCACCCGCAAAAGCGCGATACCTTCGTATTAGACTTCGCGGACAACGCGGAGGCGGTGAAGGTGGCATTCCAGGACTACTACCGCGCCACAGTGCAGGTCGGCGAAACCGACCCCAACAAGTTGCACGACCTGAAGAACGATCTTGACGCCAAACAGGTATATAGCTGGCAACAAGTCGAGGACTTGGTCGCGCTCTACATCACCGGGGCTGATAGGGACAAGCTAGACCCCATTCTCGATATGTGCGTTGCCGAGTACATCGGCAACCTGGACGAAGACGGACAAGTCGAGTTCAAGGGCAAGGCCAAGGCCTTCGTGCGCAGTTATGGATTTCTCGCGGCGATCCTGACCTACGGTCACCCGGCGTGGGAAAAACTGGCGATCTTCCTGAACTTCCTGATACCAAAGCTACCGGCCCCTAAGGAGGAAGACCTGTCCAATGGCGTACTTGAAGCCATTGATATGGAGAGCTATCGGGTGGAGGCGCAGGCGTCACTGAAGATGTCGATGGACGACGCGGATGCCTTCATCGAGCCGCCCCCGCCTGGCAGTGGAGGCGTTGGTGGTACGCTCGATATCGACAAACTATCGAACATTATTAAGGCCTTCAACGACATGTTCGGCAACATCGAGTGGAAAGACGGCGACAAGATTCGCAAGGTCATCACCGAGGAGATTCCAGCCCGCGTGGCGCAGGATAAGGCCTATCAGAATGCACAGGCCCACTCCGACAAGCAGAACGCGAAGCTGGAACACGATAAGGCGCTGAATCGTGTGGTGCTTGAGCTGATATCTGATCATACGGAGCTATTCAAGCAGTTCAGCGACAACCCAAACTTCAAGCGCTGGCTGACGGACATGGTTTTCGATTCCACGTTCCATCAAGACGCTTCCAAACCATCTTCCTCTCCACAGCTTGGTGCGTAGAAAAGTCGTATTGCCTACTAATACACCTAGAAAGCCCAAATAAAAGGCCCGATAGTTTTCTATCGGGCCTTTTTGCCGCAACAACTTTGGCCGAAGCGCTTAACTTTCGCCGAAAGGGCAAATAACTTTGCCCACCTACAGCTGGATCAGAAGTCCAGGTTGGACACCGCCAGGGCGTTGCTTTCGATGAAGTCGCGACGAGGCTCGACCGCATCACCCATCAGGGTGTTGAAGATCTGGTCGGCGCCGATGGCGTCTTCGATAGTCACCTTGAGCATACGGCGCATGCTTGGGTCCATGGTGGTTTCCCACAGCTGGTCAGGGTTCATCTCGCCCAGACCTTTGTATCGCTGGATGGTGTGGCGCTTGGTGCTTTCCGCCATCAGCCAGTCCAGGGCTTCCTTGAACTCGGTGACGGCTTTCTTGCGTTCGCCGCGCTGAACATACGCGCCTTCGTCCAGCAGGGTGCTCAGTTGAGCGCCGAGGGAGACGACGGTCTTGTAGTCGTTGCTGCCGAAGAAGTCGCGGTTGAAGGTGACGTAGTTGGACAGGCCGTGGGAGATCAGCTCGACCTCTGGCAGCCACACATTGCGTTCACGGTCTTCGCGCAGGCTGGCCTTGTAGACCAGGCCCGACTTCTCGGAGGTGCGCAGGCGGGCGTCGTACTTGGCCAGCCAATCCTGCATGGCGGCGTGATCGGACAGTTGCTCCATGGTCACGGCCGGCAGGTAGATGAAGTGCTCGGTCAGTTCCTGCGGGTACAGGCGCGACAGGCGCTTGAGGGTCTTCATCACCATGCGGAAATCGTTGACCAGGCGCTCCAGCGCCTCGCCGGAGATCCCCGGAGCTTCATCGTTCAGGTGCAGGCTGGCATCTTCCAGAGCCGACTGGGTCATGTAGTCTTCCATGGCCTCGTCGTCTTTGATGTACTGCTCTTGCTTGCCTTTCTTGACCTTGTACAGCGGCGGCTGGGCGATGTAGATGTAGCCGCGCTCGATCAGCTCCGGCAACTGACGGAAGAAGAAAGTCAGCAGCAGGGTACGGATGTGCGAACCGTCAACGTCAGCATCGGTCATGATGATGATGTTGTGATAACGCAGCTTGTCGATGTTGTACTCTTCGCGGCCGATGCCGCAGCCCAGCGCGGTGATCAAGGTGCCGACCTCTTGCGAGGAGATCATCTTGTCAAAGCGCGCCTTCTCGACGTTGAGGATCTTGCCCTTGAGCGGCAGGATCGCCTGGGTCTTGCGGTTGCGTCCCTGCTTGGCGGAACCGCCAGCAGAGTCACCTTCCACCAGGTAGAGTTCGGACAGGGCAGGGTCCTTTTCCTGGCAGTCCGCCAGTTTGCCCGGCAGGCCAGCGATATCCAGCGCGCCTTTACGACGGGTCATTTCACGGGCTTTACGCGCCGCTTCACGAGCACGAGCAGCGTCGATCATCTTGCCCACCACCAACTTGGCTTCGTTGGGGTTTTCCAGCAGGAAGTCGGAGAAGTACTTGCCCATTTCCTGTTCGACAGCGGTCTTCACTTCGGAAGACACCAGCTTGTCCTTGGTCTGGGAGCTGAACTTAGGGTCCGGCACCTTCACCGAGATGATCGCGGTCAGGCCTTCACGAGCGTCGTCACCGGTGGTGGCAACCTTGTGCTTCTTGGCCAGGCCTTCGGCTTCGATGTAGGTATTCAGGTTACGCGTCAGAGCAGAACGGAAGCCCACCAAGTGGGTGCCGCCATCGCGCTGTGGAATGTTGTTGGTGAAGCACAACAGGTTCTCGTTGAAGCTGTCGTTCCACTGCAGGGCGATTTCCACGCCGATGCCGTCTTCACGCTGGATGTTGAAATGGAACACCTGGTTGACCGCTGTCTTGTTGGTGTTCAGGTATTCAACGAAGGCACGCAAGCCACCTTCGTACTTGAACAGTTCTTCCTTGCCGCTGCGCTCGTCCTTGAGGACGATGCCGACACCGGAGTTGAGGAAGGACAGTTCACGAATCCGCTTGGCCAGGACGTCCCAGCTGAAGTGGATGTTCTTGAAGGTTTCAGCCGAAGGCTTGAAGTGGATCTGGGTACCGGTGGTTTCGCTGTCGCCAACGATCTTCATCCGCTCTTGCGGAACACCGTGGACATAGGTCTGTTCCCAGATCTTGCCGCTGCGGCGCACAGTGAGGATCAGCTCTTCGGACAGGGCGTTCACTACCGATACACCTACGCCGTGCAGACCGCCGGAGACCTTGTAGGAGTTATCGTCGAACTTACCGCCGGCGTGGAGCACGGTCATGATGACCTCTGCCGCCGAGACGCCTTCTTCTTTATGCACATCCACCGGGATGCCGCGACCGTTGTCGCGAACGGTGATGGATTCGTCCGGGTGGATGATGATGCTGATGTCGTCGCAATGACCGGCCAGCGCTTCGTCGATGGAGTTGTCGACCACCTCGAACACCATGTGGTGCAGACCGCTGCCGTCATCGGTGTCGCCAATGTACATACCGGGACGTTTGCGTACGGCATCCAAACCTTTCAGCACCTTGATGCTGGTCGAGTCGTACGTATTTTCTTCGCTCATGCCTTCACTCCCGATGGTCGTGGGTCTGGGTGATACGGCCTTGTTCCACGTGGAACAAAGCGACTGGCGTTTCCGTCTGCCAGCCTTCCCTCAATAATTCGTGGTCTACACAGGTGATAAACACCTGGCAGCGTAAGTCTTCCAACAAGCGACAAAGTGCGCGGCGATGCTGCTCGTCCAACTCGGACGGCAAGTCATCCACCAGATAAATACACTGACCGCGACGGGCCTGGCTCACCAGGTGCCCCTGGGCAATGCGCAAGGCACAGACCACCAACTTCTGCTGGCCACGGGACAAGATGTCCGCGGCGTTGTGTCCGCCTAAGCGCAGACGCAAATCAGCACGTTGTGGACCGGCCTGGGTATGACCCATTTGCTGATCACGGTGCAGGGCGGCCGCGAGCACTTCACTGAGCTCTCGGTCCTTGTCCCAACCACGGTAATAGCTAAGCGTCAGGCCCTCGAGCTGCAACAACTCGCCCAAGGTCCGCTCAAAGACTGGTTTCAAGGCTTTGATGTATGCGCGGCGGTATTCATCGATTTCAGCGCTGGCCTGACACAGTTCCCGGTCCCAGGCCGCTTGCGAAGCGGCGTCAAGTGTACCATGCCGCAGCCATGAGTTCCGCTGCCGCAGGGCCTTCTGCAAGCGCTGCCAGGTGGACATGAAGCGAGGTTCCACATGGAACACTCCCCAGTCCAGGAACTGTCGGCGGATCTTTGGAGCGCCTTCCAGCAGACGAAAGCTGTCCGGATTGATCAGTTGCAGCGGCAGGATTTCCGCGAGCTGCGCCGCGCTGCGGGCATTCTGACCGTCGATGCGGATCTGGAATTCCCCCTGACGATCCCGGGATATCCCCAGGCTGCTGTGCCCACCCTGGGCCAACTCCACCTGGCCAAAGACCGTACAAGCCAGCTGTTCATACTGGATCACCGGCAGCAGGCGGGCACTGCGAAACGAGCGGGCAAGCCCCAGCAGGTGGATGGCTTCCAGCACGCTGGTCTTGCCACTGCCGTTGGCGCCGTAGAGAAGGTTGATGCGGGGAGAGGGGGAGAAGGTCACCGGGTGCAGATTGCGCACCGCGGTGACCGAGACGCGACTGAGGGACATCTAGCTTCTGCTGAGCATGTTTACAGGCGCATCGGCATGACAACGTAAGCCGAGTCGTCGTTGTCGGATTCCTGCACCAGCGCACTGCTGTTGGAATCGGACAGGATCAGGCGCACCTGTTCGGTGGTCATCACGCCCAGCACGTCCAGCAGGTAGCTGACGTTGAAGCCGATTTCCAGCGAGCCGCCGTTGTATTCAACACCCACTTCTTCTTCCGCTTCTTCCTGCTCCGGGTTGTTGGCCTGGATCTTCAACTGACCATTGGCCAGTTGCAGACGGATACCGCGGTACTTCTCGTTGGACAGGATCGCGGTACGGCTGAAAGCTTCACGCAGGGCCTGACGGTCACCCAGTACCAACTTGTCACCGCCTTTTGGCAGCACGCGCTCGTAGTCAGGGAACTTGCCGTCCACCAGCTTGGAGGTGAAGGTGAACTCGCCGGTAGTGGCGCGAATGTGGTGCTGACCCAGGACGATGCTGACGTTGCCATCGGGCTCGGTGAGCAGACGGGCCAGCTCCAGGATGCCTTTACGCGGCACGATCACCTGGTGACGATCGGGCTGGCCGATATCCGCCTGCATCGAGCACATGGCCAGACGGTGACCGTCGGTGGCCACGGCGCGGATGATCCCGGCGGACACTTCCAGCAGCATGCCGTTGAGGTAGTAGCGCACGTCCTGCTGGGCCATGGCGAAGCTGGTGCGTTCGATCAGGCGACGCAGGCGGCTCTGCTCCAGCTGACAGGTCAGCGAACCCGGGCCTTCTTCCACGGTAGGAAAATCGTTGGCCGGCAGGGTCGACAGAGTGAAGCGGCTACGACCGGCCTTCACCACCAGTTTCTGCTCGTCGACCTTGATGTCGATCAGCGCGTCGTTGGGCAGGCTCTTGCAGATGTCCATCAGCTTGCGCGCGGGAACGGTGATTTCCCCCGGCTCTGCAGGCTCTTCAAGTTGCACACGACCGACCAGCTCGACTTCCAGGTCGGTACCGGTCAGCGACAGTTGCTGGCCTTCGACAACCAGCAGCACGTTGGAAAGTACCGGCAAGGTCTGACGGCGTTCGACGACGCCGGCGACCAGTTGCAGGGGTTTCAACAGGGCTTCGCGTTGAATGGTGAAATGCATGGTCTAGTCCCTTGCCTTAATAAGCTGCGTTGGAGTCATCAAGTGGTCAGAGTACGCAGCAGGTTCTTGTAGTCCTCGCGGATGTCCGCGTCGGATTCCTTAAGTTCATTGATCTTGCGGCAGGCGTGCAGCACCGTAGTGTGGTCGCGGCCACCGAACACATCGCCGATTTCCGGCAGGCTGTGGTTGGTCAGTTCCTTGGACAGGGCCATGGCCACCTGACGGGGGCGGGCTACCGAACGCGAACGTCGCTTGGACAGCAGATCGGAAATCTTGATCTTGTAGTACTCGGCGACGGTGCGCTGGATGTTATCCACAGACACCAGCTTGTCCTGCAGCGCCAGCAGGTCCTTCAACGATTCGCGAATCAGCTCGATGGTGATGTCGCGCCCCATGAAGTGCGAGTGGGCGATGACCCGCTTGAGTGCGCCTTCCAGTTCACGGACGTTGGAACGAATTCGCTGAGCAATGAAGAACGCCGCATCGTGGGGCAGTTCGACTTTGGCCTGGTCGGCCTTCTTCATCAGGATCGCCACCCGGGTTTCCAGTTCCGGCGGTTCGACCGCTACCGTCAGGCCCCAGCCGAAGCGGGACTTGAGGCGTTCTTCCAGGCCTTCGATTTCCTTCGGATAACGGTCGCTGGTGAGAATCACCTGCTGGCCGCCTTCGAGGAGGGCATTGAAGGTGTGGAAGAACTCTTCCTGGGAACGCTCCTTGCGAGCGAAGAACTGGATATCGTCGATCAGCAATGCGTCGACCGAACGATAGAAACGCTTGAATTCGTTAATGGCGTTGAGCTGCAACGCCTTGACCATGTCGGCAACAAAACGCTCGGAATGCAGGTACACGACCTTGGCATTCGGGTTCTTCTTTAATAAGTGGTTACCCACGGCATGCATCAAGTGGGTCTTACCCAGACCGACGCCGCCATAAAGGAAGAGCGGGTTATAGCCATGCTTGGGGTTGTCCGCCACCTGCCAGGCCGCTGCCCGAGCCAGTTGGTTGGACTTACCCTCGACGAAGTTTTCAAAGGTGAAGGTGCGGTTCAGGTAGCTGGTGTGCTTGAGCGCACCTTCTACCTGGACAGTACGCTGCTCAGCGCGTACCGGTGCCTGCTGCGAGCTGGCGCCCGCCATCGGGTCGAAGCTGTCACGAGAGGGTTCTTCGCTGACCTCGGCACTCTTCTGCGCCGCGGCTTTCTTGGCCGGAGCTGAAGTGGGTACCGGAGTTGGCGCAGGAGCCGCCGCCGGGGTGGCATTGGCTGCTGCCGCTTGCAGCGCTTGCGAGGCAGCGGCGGCCAGTGGCGCATTAGGTGCAGCGCGAGGCGCCGAACTGCGTTTGCTGCCTATTAATAAGGAAAGAACCGGCGCACTGCCGTTGCCGTGTTCATCCAGCAGCTCGAGCACGCGGCCCAGGTACTTTTCGTTGACCCAATCGAGAACAAAACGATTCGGTGCGTAGACACGCAACTCGTCGCCTTCGGCTTCGACCTGTAGCGGACGGATCCAAGTGTTGAATTGCTGGGCAGGCAGCTCATCACGCAGAAGCTCCACGCACTGCTGCCAAAGTTCCACTGACACGGATATCCCCTAAGTTGAAAGCCGGTGAGGCAAAAACAAGCGGCCATTGTAGCGATCAGCCGTCCACTTATCCACATGTAGCGTGCCCTCAGGACACTAAGAATCAACGCCTTACCCCGAATAAACACGACCAGTGGTATGTGCATAAGCTCTGTGGATAACCCCACCTGAGGTCATTGCACAACTCGGGTCAAAACTCTGTGGGTAACTCGCCTGTGGATAACCTCTCGTTCCACACACAGGTTTTCCGATAGCGCAGCACAGGCAGGACACCGTTTCTCAACCGTGTTGTCATCCTCTGTACAGTACGGACTATAAGGGCTTAAGCCAGTTATCCACAGAAGGTGCCGTCCCTAGCCTTTATAAGCTTTACAGAAAAGCTTTAAATACTTTCCTTCTTTATTTTTATATCTAGCCAAGACTGACTCACAACCCAGGACCCGGACATACATAGATAAAGGAAAAGCTGGTTGGAAATTGACCTAGAGGCTTGCTTTCTCTAGAATCGCCGATCTCTTAAAACGGGGGCCATTCCGGCCCGTTGTGGACGAACCAGGTAACACGACATGAAACGTACTTTCCAACCAAGCACTATCAAACGCGCTCGTACCCACGGTTTCCGTGCTCGCATGGCTACCAAGAACGGTCGTGCCGTCCTGTCGCGTCGTCGCGCCAAAGGTCGTGCGCGTCTGGCAGTTTGATAATCCGGCACTGGAGGTGAGTCAGGACTTCAGTCGGGAAAAGCGTCTGCTTACCCCCCGGCACTTCAAGGCGGTCTTTGACTCCCCTACCGGCAAGGTTCCGGGGAAAAATCTCCTGCTCCTTGCGCGCAACAACGACCTGGATCATCCCCGTCTGGGGCTCGTGATCGGGAAAAAGAGCGTAAAGCTCTCCGTTGAGCGCAATCGCCTCAAGCGTCTGATGCGCGAATCGTTTCGTCTCCACCAGGACTCACTGGTCGGATGGGATATCGTTATCGTCGCGCGCAAAGGTTTGGGCGATGTAGAAAACCCCGAATTGATTCAGCATTTCGGCAAACTCTGGAAACGTCTGGCACGCAACAAGCCGGAACCAGCAGTCAAATCCGAAACTGTAGGGGTAGACAGTCCCGATGCGTAAACTGGCACTCGTTCCGATCCAGTTTTACCGCTATGCCATTAGTCCTCTGATGGCCAATCACTGTCGTTTCTACCCCAGTTGTTCCTGCTACGCGTTAGAAGCCATCGAAAATCATGGCCTTCTGCGCGGTGGCTGGCTGACCTTTCGTCGTTTAGGTCGCTGTCATCCGTGGAATCCCGGTGGTTATGACCCGGTTCCACCTATCCCTACCTCCCGTTCTTCTTCGATGGCCGAGTAATCATGGATATCAAACGCACGATCCTGATCGTCGCCCTGGCAATCGTGTCCTATGTCATGGTTCTTAAATGGAACCAGGATTATGGCCAGGCTGCCCTGCCGACTCAGAATGTTGCTTCCAGCACGACCGCTCCGGGCTTGCCGGATACGCCAACTGGCACTTCCGCTGCCAACGACGACATTCCACGCGCCGCAAGCGATACCACTGCACCCGCAGAAGCGCCGGTTGCTGCAAGCAAAGATCTCATTCAGATCAAAACGGATGTGCTCGACCTGGCTGTCGATCCACAAGGTGGGGATATCGCGCAACTGCGTTTGCCACTGTATCCACGTCGTCAGGACCACCCGGAAATTCCTTTCCAGCTGTTCGATAACGGCAACGAACGGACTTATCTGGCACAAAGTGGCCTGATTGGCAGCAGCGGCCCGGACGCCAACCCGGCCGGTCGCCCGATCTACTCGGCAGAGAAGAAAAGTTATCAACTGGCTGACGGTCAGGACCAATTGGTGGTCGACCTGAAGTTCAGCAAGGACGGCGTCAACTACATCAAACGCTTCACCCTGAAGCGTGGCCTGTACGACATCACCGTTTCCTACCTGATCGATAACGAAAGCGCGCAACCTTGGACCGGTGCGATGTTCGCCCAGCTCAAGCGCGACGCCAGTTCCGATCCATCCTCCAGCACCGCCACCGGCACTGCGACTTACCTGGGCGCCGCCCTGTGGACAAGTTCCGAGCCGTACAAGAAAGTGTCCATGAAAGACATGGACAAGGTGAACGAGGACAAAACCAAGGCGCCCATCACTGAAAATGTTCAGGGTGGCTGGGTAGCCTGGCTGCAGCACTACTTCGTGACCGCCTGGATTCCGCCAAAAGGCGAAAATAACCAGGTTCTGGCGCGCAAAGACAGCAAAGGCAACTACATCATCGGCTACACCGGCCCTTCGATGACCGTTGCTCCAGGCGCCAAGGCTGAAACCAGTGCCATTCTGTACGCCGGCCCGAAAAGCCAGGCGGTGCTGAAAGAGTTGTCCCCAGGTCTGGAACTGACTGTCGACTACGGCTTCCTGTGGTTCATTGCCCAGCCGATCTTCTGGCTGCTGCAACATATCCACAGCCTGGTGGGTAACTGGGGCTGGTCGATCATCTTCCTGACCATGCTGATCAAGGGGATCTTCTTCCCACTGTCGGCTGCCAGCTACAAGTCGATGGCGCGCATGCGTGCCGTGGCTCCTAAACTGGCCGCGCTGAAGGAAAAATTCGGCGACGATCGTCAGAAAATGTCCCAGGCGATGATGGAGCTATACAAGAAAGAGAAGATCAATCCGCTGGGCGGCTGCTTGCCGATCCTGGTGCAGATGCCGGTCTTCCTGTCCTTGTACTGGGTACTCCTGGAAAGCGTGGAAATGCGCCAGGCACCGTTCATGCTGTGGATTACCGACCTGTCGATCAAGGATCCGTTCTTCATCCTGCCGATCATCATGGGCGCCACCATGTTCATCCAGCAGCAGTTGAACCCGACGCCTCCGGATCCGATGCAGGCCAAGGTGATGAAAATGATGCCGATCATCTTCACCTTCTTCTTCCTGTGGTTCCCTGCAGGTCTGGTGCTGTACTGGGTAGTGAACAACTGCCTGTCGATCGCACAACAGTGGTACATCACTCGTAAGATCGAAGCGGCTACCAAGAAAGCGGAAGCCTGACCTACGCTGTGGATAACCACACAAGACGCCCCCTAGTGGGGCGTTTTGCTATCTGTCACTTTTGTCTGGATGTCGGGTTATGAATGTCCCTCGTGAAACCATCGCCGCTGTCGCCACTGCCCAAGGTCGCGGTGGCGTGGGCATCGTACGGATTTCCGGGCCCCTGGCGAGCCTGGCCGCCAAGGCCATCAGCGGCCGCGAATTGAAACCGCGGTTTGCGCATTACGGCCCCTTTCTCAGTGAACAGGGAGAGGTGCTGGATGAAGGCATTGCCCTGTATTTCCCGGGGCCGAACTCCTTCACCGGCGAAGATGTGCTGGAGCTGCAGGGCCATGGCGGCCCCATCGTCCTCGACATGTTGCTGCAGCGCTGCCTGGAGCTGGGCTGCCGGCTGGCCCGACCTGGAGAGTTCAGCGAGCGCGCCTTTCTCAATGACAAGCTCGATCTTGCACAAGCCGAAGCCATTGCCGACCTCATCGAGGCCAGTTCTGCACAGGCCGCGCGCAACGCTTTGCGCTCGCTGCAGGGGGCATTCTCCCAGCGTGTGCATAACTTGACCGAACAGCTGATTGCCCTGCGGATCTATGTCGAAGCGGCGATTGATTTTCCCGAGGAGGAAATCGACTTCCTCGCCGATGGCCATGTGTTGAGCATGCTCGATGCGGTCCGCGACGAGTTATCCACAGTACTGAGGGAGGCCGGGCAGGGCGCCTTGCTCCGTGACGGCATGACGGTGGTGATCGCTGGCCGTCCGAACGCCGGCAAGTCCAGCCTGCTCAATGCCCTGGCCGGGCGTGAGGCGGCCATCGTCACTGATATCGCCGGCACAACTCGGGACATTCTCAAGGAACATATCCACATCGACGGCATGCCGTTGCACGTGGTGGACACCGCCGGCCTCAGGGACACCGAGGATCAAGTGGAAAAAATCGGCGTCGAACGTGCGCTCAAGGCCATCAGTGAAGCCGACCGGGTATTGCTGGTGGTGGACGCCACTGCAGCAGAAGCGGCTGATCCCTTCGCCCTGTGGCCTGAATTTCTTGAGCAGCGTCCGGACCCGGCCAAGGTGACCTTGATCCGCAACAAGGCCGATCTGACTGGCGAGCCCATCGCTCTTGAAACCTGTGAGGATGGCCATGTGACCATCAGCCTCAGTGCCATGTCTGCCGGTGTCGGGCTGGATTTGCTACGTGAGCATCTCAAGGCTTGCATGGGTTATGAACAGACGTCGGAAAGCAGCTTCAGTGCCCGCCGCCGGCACCTCGAAGCGTTGCGCTACGCCAGTGCCGCACTGGAGCATGGCCGTGCCCAGCTGACCTTGGCCGGTGCCGGTGAGCTACTGGCCGAGGATCTGCGGCAGGCCCAGCAGTCCCTGGGAGAAATCACCGGGGCCTTCAGTTCCGATGACCTGTTGGGACGGATCTTTTCCAGCTTTTGCATCGGCAAGTAGAGCCGCACCCAGTGAGCTCCGGCAGAGGTTATCCACCCCCCTGCCGGTAGCGGACGGCGTTTATTCCACCGACAGGTAGATGCGCGTCTGCAACTGTGCGGGTGGGGTGACGCGTGGATCGTTCACATAGTGTTCGAACATCGGAAAATCCCCTGGTGTCAGCCCACTGTCAGGCAGCCACTCGGAGAACATCCAGGCATAGGCTTTATCCATCTCGTTGTAGGGGCCCACGTAATTCAGGATTGCGTAGCGCCCTGGAGGAATGTCGAACCTTTCCAGCTGTTCGCCCAGGTCTGCATCGGGCGCGACCGCGACTCCGGCTAGCGAGCGCAATTGCTCAGTCGGGACCTGCTCGGGGTCGTTGAAGTAGACACCGAATCCGCTGGTGTCCGAATGCATGAGCCCCCGGCTGGCGGCCAGCATGAAAGCGCGGGTGAACACCGGACC
The DNA here is from genome assembly GCF_003363755.1 of Pseudomonas protegens. Classification (GTDB taxonomy): domain Bacteria; phylum Pseudomonadota; class Gammaproteobacteria; order Pseudomonadales; family Pseudomonadaceae; genus Aquipseudomonas; species Aquipseudomonas danubii. The sequence continues at coordinate 3,511,450 of NZ_CP031396.1, read as the reverse complement.
AATTTCCTGGTAGGAGCCCTGATGAGGCAGGGCTGCCAGAACAACGCCGGGGAAGGTTTCGATTGTGATGGGGTACATATTTGACACCTCAGGGTCGAAAGGACGGGAACGGGTTGCGCGATAACGCCCAGGCGGCAACCCGAAAACACCAGAGAATGCCCGGTTGAACGCCGCCCCCGACTCGTAGCCGGCACGCAAAGCCACCTCGGCCAGATCCGCGTCAGTGCCTGCCAGCGCTGCGGCTGCCAGGTGCATGCGAATGCGTTGCACCGTGGCGTTCAGCGTTTCTCCCATCATTGCACGGTAGATGCGATGAAAGTGGTAAGCCGACATACAGGCCAGGTCCGCCAGGTGGTACAGGTCCGGATCGCTGTGTGGATGGCTTGCCAGCCAACGCAGCACCGGCTCCATGCGCTGGCCGTAATGGATTCGGGTTGCAGGTTTCATAAGGCCTCCTTGGTACTCCACTGTAGCGACGGCAGATTTGCAGATTTTGCGATTTTTACCGGCCCCGGGGGACAACGACGTTACCTTTACCCCCTTTCCCGATTCCAGCCGATGAACCTGCGGTCTTGAGTAACAGGTCCATTTCGTAAATGGGCTCAAGTTTCCGCCATTTATCCGCACCATCCGACGCGTTCGGCACTTTTATTCTTCATTCCCCAAGTGGTACCTGATTTGCATCCTGACAGGTGTACAGGTTTGTACACCTGAGGAAATAGTCCGGCTATTGCCCCAGGGTCGGCCGATGGACGCCGACGGGGTCGACAGTCCGGCATTCAAGGAACAGAAATGGCTAGCACGACTGCGTTAAACCGTGGCTTGAGCACCCGGCACATCCGTTTCATTGCGCTGGGTTCAGCCATCGGCACCGGGTTGTTCTACGGTTCGGCGGCCGCCATCAAGCAGGCCGGTCCTTCGGTACTGCTGGCGTACCTGATCGGCGGAGCGGCGATCTACCTGACCATGCGCGCCTTGGGGGAAATGGCTGTCAGAAACCCGGTATCGGGTTCCTTCGGGCATTACGCCAGTTGTTATCTCGGACGCTTTCCGGGGTTTCTCACCGGCTGGAGTTATGCTTTTTCGATGCTCATGGTGTGCTTGGCGGACGTCACCGCCTTTGGTGTCTACATGAGCCTGTGGTTCCCCGATACGCCCCGCTGGATCTGGGTGCTGAGCATCGTGCTGGGGATCGGCGCCTTGAACCTGTGCAATGTGCGGATCTTTGGCGAAATGGAGTTCTGGCTATCACTGCTCAAGGTCGCGGCGATCATCGCAATGATCGGCGGAGGCTTTGCGGTACTGCTCTTCGGTATCCAGCTGGGTGACGGACAGCATTCTGTGGGCCTGAGCAACCTGTGGGCCTATGGTGGTTTTTTCCCCAATGGCCTGGAGGGCATGATCGCCTCGTTCACCATTGTCATGTTCGCCTTTGGCGGGATCGAGGTCATTGGCATCACGGCGGGCGAAGCCAAGGACCCGCAACGCATGATTCCCAAAGCGATCAACTCCGTGCCACTGCGGATTCTGATCTTCTACATCCTGACCCTGCTGGTGTTGCTGATGCTGTTTCCCTGGTCCGGTATCGGCAGCCAGGGCAGTCCCTTCGTGCAGATCTTCAGTGGCCTGGGGATAAATTCAGCGGCAACGGTACTGAACCTGGTGGTGATCTCCGCGGTGTTCTCGGCGATCAACAGCGACATTTTCAGTGCCGGCCGCATGATGTACGGCATGGCGGCGATCGGTCAGGCCCCTGCGGCGTTTGCCAGCACCTCGCGCTTCGGAGTCCCCTGGATGACGGTGCTGGTGATGTCCGTGGCTCTGCTGTTCGGTGTCTTGCTCAACTACCTGGTACCCGAGGAATTGTTCCTGGTGTTTGCTTCGCTGGTGACCTTCTCGGTGGTCTGGGTATGGCTGATGATCCTGCTCTCGCAGATGGCCATGCGCCGTAGCATGAGCCCGGAGGAAATCGCTGCCCTGGGCTTTCCCGTACCTTTCGGCGCCGCTGGCCAGGTCTGCGCGGTGCTCTTCATGCTGTTCATCTTTGTGGTGCTCGGCGCCTTTGCGCAAACCCGCCTGGCACTTTATGTCGGTGTCGGCTGGCTGGCCTTGCTGTCACTGGCCTACTGGATATGGATCAGGCCGAACACCGCCCTCACTGATGTGCCCCTCCCGGACTGAGGATCCCGGCCGTTGTGCCGCCCTCCATTGGATGAAAAGGAAAACACCATGCAAGCGTTCCACCTGCCCCCTTCAACCATCGAGGCGTTTCAGCGCGATGGTGCCGTGTGTATTCGCCAGCTGTTCAGTGCCGACGAAGTGGCGCTGCTGGAGCGGGGGATCGAACACAACCTGGCCAGCCCCAGCGAGCGGGCCAAGGTCGCTAGCCAGGCGGATGATCCTGGCTGGTTCTTCGAGGACTTCTGCAACTGGCAGGACAACCCCGACTACAGGCGCTTCATCTTCAACAGCCGGGTAGGCCATGTCGCCAGCCAGCTGATGCAAAGCGACAACGTGCGGCTCTATCACGATCACCTGCTGGTCAAGGAGCCCAACACTCGGCAAGCCACGCCCTGGCATCAGGATCAGCCGTACTACAACGTCGAGGGCCAACAAAACTGCAGCATGTGGATGCCCGTGGACCCGGTGGCGCGGGCATCCACACTGGAGTTTGTCGCCGGTTCCCATCGTGGTCCCTGGCTGATGCCGCGAACCTTCCTGGACAATCAGGCCAAATGGTTTCCCGAAGGCAGTCTGGCGGACCTGCCGGACATCGAAGCCGATCGCTCGGCCTTCACTATCCTTGGCTGGGCCCTGGAACCCGGGGACGCGGTGTTCTTCCACATGCTCACCCTGCATGCCTCTGGCGGTGTGGGGGGAGATCGCCGGCGTCGGGCATTTTCGCTGCGTTTTCTGGGAGATGACATGCGTCATGCCCCCCGACCCTGGCGCACCTCGCCCGAGTTTCCAGGGCTGGCCACGGCTCTGCCTGCCGGGGCGCCGATGGAACATGAGCTTTTCCCTTACTTGTGGACATGCCAGGGCAAATGAAGCCTGTGCAGAAACCAGCGGATCAGCGGCTTGAGGCCGTCGGAAGAATCGGAATCAGCTGATATTCATTCGTTCAAGCCCCGGCCAGCATCCGCGGTCGCTGCTATCAAATGGATGGAAGGGTGTTTATGCGCTTTTGTAGCTATCTCGCGGTACTGGTTCTGGCCCTTGTCTGCCAAGGCAGTTGGGCTCAACTTCCCTCGGATCAGGCGCCTGTGGCGGAGGGTGTCGCCGCCTTCGAGCCGTCCGCCGTTTCGGCCCAGAACTCCCCAGAGGCTGAAGCTCAAAGCTTGAACGACGGGATCTCGACTAACCCATCTCTGGCGGGCAATGACATGGCCAGCGCCTCGATACTCGATAGCGCCAAGGCTGGTTTGAAGAAATACTGGCTGGTCCTGGTCATTGTCACGCTGGCGTCGAGTTGGTGGATACAAGGTCGCCTGGTCAAGCGCCCCGAGTAACCGCTGCAATCATCACCTGGTGTTATCCACAGACAGGCTCGCGCAGCCTGTCTGTTTCTCCCTCTCCCTGATCGATCCGTTGTAGCCGTTGAGGCCACAACAAGGTCGACCTGTGCCTGAGTTTCCCTGGACGCGGATGTTTTCTGTGGATTAAGCCCTGTGAATAACTGCCCTTCAGCTCGGTTGATAACCAGGCTTCAAAACTGAGGAAAACCACGCCTGTGGATAACCACCCCATTCATCCACAGGTTTAAACCGCTTATCCAAGGGCCTCCTGGCCACCTAATCACAGAGTTTAAAACCTCTGTACATATTGAATATAAAGGTCTGTAGCAATCTATCCACAGAAAGTCGTGTGTATAAGAATAAACATAAAAACAAGGATTTAATAAATTTCTCTCTTTTAATTTCTATTGACCGTGATTCATCCACAGCTGGTTAAATTTTGTGCAAAGGGTTCTTTAGGAAGGGCTAAGTCCCTATACTTGCCGCCTTGGTCCAAAAACCAACCCGACAACTACTCCTAATTACTCCTACTTGAAGCAGGCACGAGGTGCGTGGTGGATTTCCCTTCCCGTTTTGAAGTGATCGTCATCGGCGGCGGTCATGCCGGTACCGAGGCAGCACTTGCATCAGCACGCATGGGGGCCAAAACCCTGTTGCTGACGCATAACGTGGAAACCCTCGGAGCAATGAGCTGCAACCCCGCAATTGGTGGGATCGGCAAGAGCCATCTGGTCAAGGAAATCGATGCCCTAGGTGGGGCGATGGCCATGGCGACCGATAAGGGCGGTATTCAGTTTCGTGTGTTGAACAGCCGCAAAGGCCCAGCCGTGCGCGCTACCCGCGCCCAGGCCGACCGTGTTCTGTACAAGGCGGCGGTGCGCGAGATCCTCGAGAACCAGCCGAACCTGTGGATATTTCAACAAGCCGCAGATGACCTGATCGTTGAACAGGATCAGGTACGCGGTGTCGTGACCCAGATGGGTCTGCGTTTCTTCGCGGAATCCGTGGTGCTTACCACCGGAACCTTCCTCGGTGGACTTATCCACATCGGAATGCAGAACTACTCCGGCGGTCGCGCAGGTGATCCACCTTCGATCGCCCTTGCACAACGTCTGCGGGAGTTGCCACTGCGGGTCGGCCGCCTGAAAACCGGTACTCCGCCACGCATCGATGGCCGTTCTGTGGATTTCTCGGTCATGACCGAACAGCCTGGGGATACACCGATTCCGGTGATGTCGTTCCTGGGCTCGAAAGAACAGCATCCACAACAGGTCAGTTGCTGGATTACTCACACCAACGCCCGCACCCACGAGATCATCGCCTCGAACCTCGATCGTTCGCCGATGTATTCCGGGGTGATCGAAGGCATTGGCCCACGTTACTGCCCGTCGATCGAAGACAAGATCCATCGCTTTGCCGACAAGGAAAGCCATCAGGTGTTTATCGAACCTGAAGGCCTGACCACTCACGAGCTGTACCCGAACGGGATATCCACATCCCTGCCGTTCGACGTGCAGTTGCAGATCGTGCAATCGATCCGCGGCATGGAAAACGCACACATTGTGCGCCCGGGTTATGCCATCGAGTACGACTACTTCGATCCGCGGGATTTGAAATACAGCCTGGAAACCAAGGTCATTGGCGGCCTGTTCTTCGCTGGTCAGATCAACGGCACCACCGGGTACGAAGAAGCCGGCGCCCAGGGTTTGCTGGCCGGGGCCAACGCCGCACTGCGTGCCCAGGGCAAAGACAGCTGGTGCCCGCGCCGCGATGAAGCCTATATCGGTGTGCTGGTGGATGACCTGATTACCCTGGGTACCCAGGAACCGTACCGGATGTTCACTTCCCGGGCCGAATACCGCCTGATTCTGCGCGAAGACAATGCCGACCTGCGTCTGACCGAAAAAGGTCGCGAGCTGGGTCTGGTGGATGACGTGCGCTGGGCCGCTTTCTGCAAGAAACGCGAAGGCATTGCCCAGGAAGAGCAACGCCTGAAGTCCACTTGGGTCCGTCCGGGCACCGAGCAGGGCGATGCCATTGCTCAGAAATTCGGCACACCGCTGACCCACGAGTACAACCTGCTGAACCTGCTGAGCCGTCCGGAAATCGACTACGCTGGTCTGGTCGAAGTGACCGGATACGGCGCAGAAGATCCACAGGTCGCGGAACAGGTCGAGATCAAGACCAAGTACGCCGGCTACATCGATCGCCAGCAGGACGAAATTGCCCGTCTGCGCGCCAGTGAAGACACCAAGCTGCCTGTGGATATCGATTACACCGGCATTTCTGGCCTGTCGAAGGAGATCCAGAGCAAGCTCGGCACAACCCGTCCGGAAACCCTGGGCCAGGCGTCGCGTATTCCCGGCGTGACCCCGGCGGCGATTTCCCTGTTGATGATTCATTTGAAAAAACGCGGCGCGGGCCGTCAGTTGGAGCAAAGCGCTTGAGTTCTATGGTCACCCCACAACACGCGGATGAGTTATCCACAGGCGCTCGCCAGCTCGGTGTCAATCTGAGCGCAGCCCAGCACGAATTGCTGCTGGGTTACCTGGCCCTGTTGATCAAGTGGAACAAGGCTTACAACCTGACGGCGGTGCGCGACCCGGATGAAATGGTCTCCCGCCATCTGCTCGATAGCTTGAGCGTAATGTCGTTCATCGAAAACGGCCGCTGGCTGGATGTTGGCAGTGGCGGCGGGATGCCCGGTATCCCTCTGGCAATCCTGTTTCCCGAGTCGCAAGTCACCTGCCTGGACAGCAACGGCAAGAAAACCCGCTTCCTGACACAGGTCAAACTCGAACTCAAGCTGGATAACCTGCAAGTTATCCACAGCCGGGTCGAAGCCTTCACGCCTGAACAGCCTTTCAACGGGATCATTTCCCGGGCGTTCAGCAGCATGGAGAACTTCACCAACTGGACCCGCCACCTGGGCGACCGCGATACACGCTGGCTGGCAATGAAGGGCGTCCATCCCTCGGATGAGCTGTTAGCATTGCCGGCAGACTTCCACCTCGATAGCGAACACGCCTTGGCCGTACCCGGTTGCCAAGGCCAACGCCATCTGCTGATACTGCGCCGCACGGCATGATTGGGAACACAAGCAAGAATGGCTAAGGTATTCGCGATAGCGAACCAGAAAGGTGGCGTGGGCAAGACCACCACCTGCATCAACCTCGCAGCATCCCTGGTAGCGACCAAGCGCCGGGTGCTGTTGATCGATCTCGATCCACAGGGCAACGCCACCATGGGTAGCGGTGTGGATAAACACGGTTTGGAAAACTCGGTCTATGACCTGCTGATTGGTGAATGCGACCTGGCCCAGGCCATGCACTTCTCCGAACACGGTGGTTATCAATTGCTGCCGGCCAACCGCGACCTGACGGCCGCGGAAGTGGTGCTGCTGGAAATGCAGATGAAGGAAAGCCGTCTGCGCAGCGCCCTGGCGCCGATTCGTGAAAACTACGACTACATCCTGATCGACTGCCCGCCGTCGCTGTCGATGCTCACCCTCAACGCCCTGGTGGCCGCCGATGGGGTGATTATCCCCATGCAGTGCGAGTACTACGCGCTGGAAGGCCTGAGCGACCTTGTGGATAACATCAAGCGTATCGCTGAACTGCTCAACCCCGAGCTGAAGATCGAAGGCTTGCTGCGTACCATGTTCGACCCGCGCCTGAGCCTGATGAACGATGTTTCCGCGCAGCTCAAGGAACACTTCGGCGATCAGCTGTACGACACCGTGATTCCGCGCAACATCCGTTTGGCCGAGGCGCCGAGCTACGGCATGCCGGCATTGGCGTACGACAAACAATCCCGTGGCGCGCTGGCCTACCTGGCCCTGGCGGGCGAGATGGTTCGCCGGCAACGTAAACAATCGCGCGTCGCAGCCGCCCAGCCAACTTAAGGAATCCCCATGGCCGTCAAGAAACGAGGTCTCGGACGTGGACTGGATGCACTGTTGAGTGGTCCGACTGTCAGCGCACTGGAAGAACAAGCGGTGCAGGCCGACCAGCGTGAGTTGCAACACCTGCCTCTGGACCTGATCCAGCGTGGCAAGTACCAGCCACGCCGGGACATGGACCCGCAGGCACTGGAGGAACTGGCCAACTCGATCAAGAGCCAGGGTGTGATGCAGCCGATCGTGGTCCGTCCCATTGGTGGTGGTCGTTTCGAGATCATCGCCGGTGAACGCCGCTGGCGCGCCAGCCAGCAGGCCGGCCAGGAAACCATCCCGGCGATGGTCCGCGATGTACCGGATGAAACCGCTATCGCCATGGCGCTGATCGAGAATATCCAGCGCGAAGACCTCAATCCCATCGAGGAAGCGGTGGCCCTGCAGCGCCTGCAGCAGGAATTTCAGCTGACTCAGCAACAGGTCGCCGAAGCGGTGGGCAAGTCCCGCGTCAGTGTGGCCAACCTGCTGCGCCTGATTGCCTTGCCTGAGGTAATCAAGACCATGCTGTCCCACGGCGACCTGGAAATGGGTCATGCCCGTGCCTTGCTCGGATTGCCGGAAAATCAACAGGTTGAAGGGGCGCGACACGTTGTCGCACGAGGTCTCACTGTACGTCAGACCGAGGCACTGGTTCGCCAGTGGCTGAGCGGCAAACAGGAGCCTGCTGAACCGGTCAAGCCAGACCCGGATATCGCCCGTCTCGAGCAGCGCCTGGCCGAGCGCCTAGGCTCTGCGGTGCAGATTCGTCATGGGAAGAAGGGCAAGGGACAGTTGGTGATCGGCTATAACTCCCTGGATGAGCTGCAAGGCGTCCTCGCTCACATTCGCTGAAACATTTCCTCATGTAGCGCGCAGTCGGAAATCACTACCCGGCAGTTGAATAGGGGCTGAACCGCCCCTATACTCTGCGCGCATTTTGTCGGCACAAATTATGCCAAGTTATTGAATTCTGGCGGCCGACCCTTGAGGAGCAAGAGCGATGGAAACCCGCACGCCAAACCGCTTGCCGTTTCATCGCTTGGCGGTTTTTCCGGTTTTATTGGCTCAGTTGGTCATTCTGCTGATAGCCGCTCTGGCGCTCTGGCAATGGCGTGGAGTCGTTGCCGGGTACTCAGGCCTTTGCGGAGGACTGATAGCCTTGCTACCCAATGTGTATTTCGCTCACAGGGCATTTCGGTTTTCCGGCGCTCGAGCGGCCCAAGCCATAGTCCGGTCTTTTTATGCCGGTGAGGCGGGCAAACTGATTTTGACGGCGGTGCTGTTTGCACTGACGTTCGCAGGTGTGAAGCCATTGGCGCCGCTGGCTGTATTCGGCGTCTTCGTGCTGACCCAACTGGTCAGCTGGTTCGCTCCCCTGCTAATGAGAACAAGACTTTCGAGACCTTAGGGCGTTTGAGGCAACCATGTCAGCAGAAACAACCGCTTCGGGCTATATCCAGCACCACTTGCAGAACCTGACCTTCGGTCAGCTACCCAATGGGAGCTGGGGCTTTGCCCACTCCGCAGCAGAAGCCAAGGAAATGGGCTTCTGGGCATTCCACGTCGATACCCTCGGCTGGTCTGTCGCACTGGGTGTGATCTTCATTCTTCTGTTCCGCATGGCGGCTAAGAAGGCGACTTCCGGCGTGCCGGGCGCTTTGCAGAACTTCGTTGAAGTCATGGTTGGCTTCGTCGATGGCAGCGTGAAGGACAGCTTCCACGGTCGCAGCCCGGTGATCGCACCGCTGGCGCTGACCATTTTCGTCTGGGTGTTTCTGATGAACGCCATCGACCTGGTACCGGTGGACTGGATTCCACAACTGGCCATGTTGATCTCGGGCGATCCGCACATTCCATTCCGTGCCGTATCCACCACTGACCCGAACGCCACCCTGGGCATGGCCCTGTCGGTATTCGCGCTGATCATTTTCTACAGCATCAAGATCAAGGGCATCGGCGGCTTCATCGGCGAGTTGACCCTGCATCCGTTCGGCAGCAAGAACATCTTCGTTCAAGCGCTGCTGATTCCGGTGAACTTCCTGCTGGAATTCGTGACCCTGATTGCCAAGCCGATCTCTCTGGCACTGCGTCTGTTCGGCAACATGTATGCCGGCGAACTGGTGTTCATCCTGATCGCTGTGATGTTCGGCAGTGGTCTGCTGTGGCTCAGCGGCATGGGTGTGGTTCTGCAATGGGCGTGGGCTGTGTTCCACATCCTGATCATTACCCTGCAGGCCTTTATCTTCATGATGCTGACCATCGTCTACCTGTCGATGGCGCACGAAGAGAACCATTAAGACCAGTCTCGACTAGTCTGATGTCCCTCTCGTTGCGGCGAGAGGGGGCCCGTCTCGGGCTCGATGAAACGATTTGTTTTACCGCTTTAATCTAAAAAACCTAAACCATACGACGTAAAAGTCGGGAGGAAAGATGGAAACTGTAGTTGGTCTAACCGCTATCGCTGTTGCACTGTTGATCGGCCTGGGCGCACTGGGTACCGCAATTGGTTTCGGCCTGCTGGGCGGCAAGTTCCTGGAAGGCGCTGCGCGTCAACCAGAAATGGTTCCAATGCTGCAAGTTAAAATGTTCATCGTTGCCGGTCTGCTCGACGCCGTAACCATGATCGGTGTTGGTATCGCTCTGTTCTTCACCTTCGCAAACCCCTTCGTTGGTCAACTCGCTGGCTAATCACTCGAGTATTCGAGTTGATTGGTGTGACGGACAACGAACGAGCGAGGTGTTGGCGTGAACATTAATGCAACCCTGATTGGCCAGTCCGTTGCGTTCTTAATTTTTGTATTGTTCTGCATGAAGTTCATTTGGCCTCCGGTCATTGCTGCTTTGCACGAACGTCAAAAGAAGATCGCGGATGGACTGGACGCTGCCAGCCGAGCAGCTCGTGACCTGGAACTGGCCCAAGATAAAGCGGGTCAGCAACTGCGCGAAGCTAAAGCTCAGGCAGCTGAAATCATTGAGCAAGCCAAGAAGCGCGGTTCTCAGATCGTCGACGAAGCCCGTGAACAGGCTCGTGTCGAAGCTGAACGTGTGAAGGCTCAGGCTCAGGCCGAGATCGAACAGGAACTGAACGGTGTCAAAGACGCGCTGCGTGCCCAACTGGGTAGCCTGGCCGTCAATGGCGCAGAGAAGATCCTGGGTGCCACAATCGATCAAAACGCGCACGCAGAGCTGGTTAACAAACTGGCTGCTGAAATTTAAGCGAGGGCGATCATGGCAGAACTGACCACGTTGGCCCGACCTTACGCTAAGGCGGCCTTCGAGCACGCTCAGGCCCACCAGCAGCTGGCCTCTTGGTCAGCCATGCTCGGCCTGGCTGCAGCGGTGTCACAAGATGACACCATGCAGCGCGTGCTTAAGGCCCCGCGACTGACGAGCGCAGAAAAGGCCAACACTTTTATCGAAGTGTGTGGCGACAAGTTTGATGCACAGGCACAGAATTTCATTCACGTTGCCGCCGAGAACGACCGTCTCCTGCTGTTGCCGGAGATCGCCGCTCTGTTCGACCTGTACAAGGCCGAGCAAGAGAAATCGGTGGATGTGGATGTAACCAGTGCGTTCGCATTGAACCAAGAACAGCAAGACAAACTCGCCAAGGTTCTCAGTGCACGGCTCGGCCGGGAAGTGCGACTGCACGCTGCGGAGGATGCCAGCCTTATTGGTGGCGTCGTAATCCGCGCCGGCGACCTGGTTATCGATGGCTCGATTCGCGGCAAACTCGCGAACCTTGCCGAAGCATTGAAATCTTGAGTTTGAAGGGGCAGCAGAGCAATGCAGCAACTCAATCCTTCCGAAATAAGTGAAATTATCAAGGGCCGCATCGACAAGCTCGATGTGACCTCCCAAGCCCGTAACGAAGGCACTGTCGTCAGCGTATCTGACGGCATCGTGCGGATTCACGGTCTGGCCGACGTCATGTACGGCGAGATGATCGAGTTTCCGGGCGGCGTCTACGGTATGGCCCTCAACCTGGAGCAAGACTCCGTAGGTGCCGTTGTATTGGGCGCGTACACCAGTCTGGCTGAAGGCATGAGCGCCAAGTGCACCGGCCGCATCCTCGAAGTTCCGGTTGGTAAGGAACTGCTGGGTCGCGTAGTCGACGCACTGGGTAACCCAGTTGACGGCAAAGGTCCGCTGAACAACACCGAGACCGATGCGGTCGAGAAAGTTGCTCCAGGCGTGATCTGGCGTAAGTCGGTAGACCAGCCTGTACAGACTGGCTACAAGGCTGTCGATGCCATGATCCCTGTCGGCCGTGGCCAGCGTGAGCTGATCATCGGTGACCGTCAGATCGGTAAGACCGCTCTGGCGATCGACGCGATCATCAACCAGAAAGACAGCGGCATTTTCTGCGTCTACGTAGCGATCGGTCAGAAACAATCGACCATCGCCAACGTGGTTCGCAAGCTGGAAGAAAACGGTGCCCTGGCTAACACCATCATCGTTGCTGCCAGTGCTTCCGAATCGGCTGCACTGCAGTTCCTGGCACCGTACTCCGGTTGCACCATGGGCGAATACTTCCGCGACCGCGGTGAAGACGCGCTGATCGTTTATGACGATCTGTCCAAGCAAGCAGTGGCTTACCGCCAGATTTCCCTGCTGCTTCGCCGTCCACCAGGCCGTGAAGCCTACCCAGGTGACGTGTTCTATCTCCACTCCCGTCTGCTGGAGCGCGCTTCCCGCGTTTCCGAAGAGTACGTAGAGAAGTTCACCAACGGCGCAGTGACTGGCAAGACCGGTTCCCTGACCGCTCTGCCGATCATCGAAACCCAGGCTGGCGACGTTTCCGCGTTCGTTCCGACCAACGTGATTTCCATCACCGACGGTCAGATCTTCCTGGAATCGGCCATGTTCAACTCCGGCATCCGTCCGGCTGTGAACGCCGGTGTTTCGGTATCCCGTGTGGGTGGTGCCGCTCAGACCAAGATCATCAAGAAGCTGTCCGGTGGTATCCGTACCGCTCTGGCTCAGTACCGTGAACTGGCGGCATTCGCCCAGTTCGCTTCTGACCTGGACGAAGCGACCCGTAAGCAACTTGAGCATGGTCAGCGCGTTACCGAGCTGATGAAGCAGAAGCAATATGCGCCGATGTCCATCGCCGACATGTCCTTGTCCCTGTACGCCGCTGAACGTGGCTTCCTGACGGACGTCGAGATTGCCAAAGTTGGTAGCTTCGAACAGGCCATGATTGCTTACTTCAACCGCGATCACGCCGACCTGATGGCGAAGATCAACGTGAAGGGTGACTTCAATGACGAAATCGACGCTGGCCTGAAAGCCGGTATCGAGAAGTTCAAAGCCACCCAAACCTGGTAAGCCGCAGCGGGAGCCGCAAGGCTCCCGCTTGCTAACCTGATAGGTGTTACATGGCAGGCGCAAAAGAGATTCGCAGTAAGATTGCGAGCATCAAAAGCACGCAAAAAATTACCAGCGCCATGGAAAAAGTGGCGGTCAGCAAAATGCGCAAGGCACAAATGCGCATGGCTGCTAGCCGTCCTTATGCGGAGCGCATCCGCCAGGTTATTGGTCATCTGGCCAACGCCAACCCGGAATATCGTCACCCGTTCATGATCGACCGTGCTATCAAGCGCGTCGGTTACGTTGTGGTGAGCAGTGACCGTGGTCTGTGTGGTGGCTTGAACACCAACCTGTTCAAGGCCCTGGTCAAGGACATGGCGGTAAACCGCGAACAAGGCGTCGAGATCGATCTGTGTGTGGTCGGTAGCAAGGGTGCGGCCTTCTTCCGCAACTTCGGCGGTAACGTCGTTGCAGCTATCAGCCATCTGGGTGAAGAGCCGTCGATCAATGACCTGATTGGCAGCGTCAAGGTGATGCTGGATGCGTACCTGGAAGGCCGGATTGACCGCCTGTCCGTGGTATCCAACAAGTTCATCAACACCATGACCCAGCAGCCGACCGTGGAGCAGTTGATTCCACTGGAGGCAACCCCGGATCAAGAACTCAAGCACCACTGGGACTATCTCTACGAACCGGATGCCAAGGAGCTGCTGGACGGCTTGATGGTCCGTTACGTGGAGTCGCAGGTCTACCAGGCGGTGGTCGAGAACAACGCAGCTGAACAAGCGGCGCGGATGATCGCAATGAAGAACGCTACCGACAACGCCGGTGATTTGATCAGCGATTTGCAGCTGATCTACAACAAGGCGCGTCAGGCTGCGATCACCCAAGAGATCTCGGAAATCGTCGGCGGCGCTGCCGCGGTTTAACGGTTCAAATATTCAGAGGATCCAGCTATGAGTAGCGGACGTATCGTTCAAATCATCGGCGCCGTTATCGACGTGGAATTTCCACGCGACAGCGTACCGAGCATCTACGACGCCTTGAAGGTTCAAGGCGCCGAAACCACTCTGGAAGTTCAGCAGCAGCTGGGCGACGGCGTGGTGCGTACCATTGCGATGGGCTCCACCGAAGGCTTGAAGCGCGGTCTGGACGTCAACAACACTGGCGCAGCCATCTCCGTACCGGTCGGTAAAGCGACCCTGGGCCGGATCATGGACGTACTGGGCAACCCAATCGACGAAGCCGGTCCTATCGGTGAAGAAGAGCGTTGGGGCATCCATCGTCCAGCTCCTTCCTTCGCAGAACAGGCAGGCGGCAACGACCTGCTGGAAACCGGGATCAAGGTAATTGACCTGGTTTGCCCGTTCGCCAAGGGCGGTAAAGTCGGTCTGTTCGGTGGTGCCGGTGTAGGCAAGACCGTAAACATGATGGAACTGATCCGTAACATCGCCATCGAGCACAGCGGTTATTCCGTGTTCGCCGGTGTGGGTGAGCGTACTCGTGAGGGTAACGACTTCTACCACGAGATGAAGGATTCCAACGTTCTGGACAAGGTTGCTCTGGTCTACGGCCAGATGAACGAGCCACCAGGAAACCGTCTGCGCGTAGCGCTGACCGGCCTGACCATGGCCGAGAAGTTCCGTGACGAAGGTAACGACGTTCTGCTGTTCGTCGACAACATCTATCGTTACACCCTGGCCGGTACCGAAGTATCCGCACTGCTGGGCCGTATGCCTTCCGCAGTAGGCTACCAGCCGACCCTGGCTGAAGAGATGGGCGTTCTGCAAGAACGTATCACTTCGACCAAGCAAGGCTCGATCACCTCGATCCAAGCGGTATACGTACCTGCGGACGACTTGACCGACCCGTCGCCAGCGACCACCTTCGCCCACTTGGACGCCACCGTCGTTCTGTCCCGTGACATCGCTTCCCTGGGTATCTACCCAGCGGTAGACCCACTGGACTCGACTTCCCGTCAGCTGGACCCGAACGTGATCGGCAACGAACACTACGAGACCGCTCGCGGCGTTCAGTACGTACTGCAGCGTTACAAAGAGCTGAAGGACATCATCGCGATCCTGGGTATGGACGAACTGTCGGAAGCCGACAAGCAGTTGGTATCCCGCGCTCGTAAGATCCAGCGCTTCTTGTCGCAGCCGTTCTTCGTGGCTGAAGTCTTCACTGGTTCTCCAGGCAAATACGTTTCCCTGAAAGACACCATCGCTGGCTTCAAAGGCATCCTCAACGGTGACTACGACCACCTGCCAGAACAAGCGTTCTACATGGTCGGCGGCATCGAAGAAGCGATCGAGAAAGCCAAGAAACTGTAATCCCGGCGCCCGGCAACGGGCGCTAATTTAGGTTGAGGCAAGCAGATGGCTATGACAGTCCATTGCGATATCGTCAGCGCGGAAGGGGAAATCTTCTCCGGTCTGGTGGAGATGGTGGTTGCGCACGGTGAACTGGGTGATCTTGGTATCGCTCTGGGTCACGCACCGCTGATCACCAACCTGAAGCCAGGTCCGATCCGCTTGATCAAGCAGGGCGGGGAAGCCGAGGTGTTCTACATCTCCGGTGGTTTCCTCGAGGTTCAGCCGAACATGGTCAAGGTTCTTGCCGATACCGTGCAACGCGCTGCCGACCTGGACGAAGCCTCCGCTCAGGAAGCCGTCAAGGCTGCTGAGAAGGCCCTGAATGAAAAAGGCGCAGATTTCGACTACGGTTCTGCTGCTGCACGTCTGGCCGAGGCCGCAGCTCAGCTGCGTACCGTCCAGCAGATCCGCAAGAAGTTCGGCGGCTAAGTCGCAGGCTTTCTGTGTGATTGATTAAAAAGGGTAGCCTCGGCTACCCTTTTTATTTTCCGCCATTCACCCCCCTTGGTCGCAGTCGCCGGCCCCCCAGGATTGGTAGCCAGTCATGTCTCTCGAAATCGTTATCCTCGCCGCGGGTCAAGGCACTCGTATGCGCTCGGCGCTGCCGAAGGTGCTTCACCCGGTCGCCGGCAACTCCATGCTCGGGCATGTTATCCACAGCGCCCGGCAACTCGACCCACAGCGGATCCACGTGGTGATCGGTCACGGCGCGGACGCGGTGCGTGAGCGCCTGGCGGCCGATGACCTGAATTTCGTGTTGCAGGACAAGCAACTGGGCACCGGCCACGCGGTGGCCCAGGCTGTACCTTTCATTACCGCCGACACGGTGCTGATCCTCTATGGTGATGTGCCACTGATCGAAGTCGAGACCCTGCAGCGCCTGCTCAAGCAAGCGGGACCTGAACAACTGGGCCTGCTCACCGTCGAGCTGGATGACCCGACCGGCTATGGGCGCATCGTCCGTGACGCCAGTGGCAAGGTCACCGCCATCGTCGAGCAGAAGGATGCCAATGAAGCCCAGCGCGCGATCACCGAAGGCAACACCGGGATTCTCGCGGTGCCCGGCAAGCGCCTCGGCGACTGGACCGGCCGCCTGTCCAACAACAACGCCCAGGGCGAGTACTACCTCACCGACGTGATTGCCATGGCAGTCAGCGACGGCCTGATTGTCGCCACCGAGCAGCCCCACGACGCCATGGAAGTGCAGGGCGCCAACGACCGCAAGCAACTGGCCGAGCTGGAGCGCCACTACCAGCTACGCGCCGCGCGCCGGCTGATGGCCCAGGGCGTGACCCTGCGTGACCCCGCGCGTTTCGACGTGCGCGGCGAAGTCACGGTCGGCCGCGACGTGCTGATCGACATCAACGTGATTCTCGAAGGCCGAGTGGTGATCGAGGACGACGTGGTGATCGGTCCCAACTGTGTGATCAAGGACAGTACCCTGCGCAAGGGCGTGGTGATCAAGGCCAACAGCCACCTGGATGGCGCGGTACTGGGCGAGGGCAGCGATGCCGGCCCGTTCGCTCGCCTGCGTCCCGGCACCGTGCTGGAGGCCCGTGCCCATGTGGGTAACTTTGTCGAACTGAAGAATGCCCACCTGGGCCAGGGCGCCAAGGCCGGTCACCTGACTTACCTGGGCGACGCGGTGATCGGTGCCCGCACCAACATCGGCGCTGGCACCATCACCTGCAACTATGACGGGGTGAACAAGCACAAGACTGTCATGGGCGAAGACGTGTTCATCGGGTCCAACAACTCCCTGGTGGCACCTGTGGATATCTTGTCCGGTGCTACCACGGCCGCCGGCTCCACCATCACCCAGAACGTAGCGCCAGCCCAACTGGCAGTGGGTCGGGCCCGGCAGAAGAACATCGACGGCTGGAAGCGGCCGGAGAAGATCAAGAAAGACTGAGGTTATCCACAACCGCGGCGGACCTGTTCGCCGGTCAGCCAGCTCCTATGTTCAGCGGTAGGGGCTGGCTGAATGTGGATAACTTCCCACCCAACAGCAGCGTTTTTTTCACCTCCCCCGCTTGACGAAGTTTCGATCATAGGTTTTTATTGCGCCTGTTATCTTTCGAATCGAAACTTAAGCCGCCATGTCGAAGCGCAATACCCCCCAACGCCGCCACAATATCCTTGCCTTGCTCAATGAACAGGGCGAAGTGAGCGTTGATGCTTTGGCCAAGCGTTTCGAAACCTCTGAAGTTACGATTCGAAAGGATCTGGCCGCTCTGGAAAGCAATGGCTTGCTACTGCGTCGTTACGGCGGCGCCATCACCATGCCTCAGGAACTGGTCAGCGATCTTGGCCAGCCGGTGTCCCTCTACAAGCAGGCGATTGCCCGGGCCGCGGTACAGCGCATCCGGGAACACGCACGAATCATCATCGACAGTGGCAGCACCACCGCCGCCATGATTCCCGAACTGGGCCAGCAACCCGGCCTGGTGGTGATGACCAACTCGCTGAATGTGGCCAACGCCCTGAGCGAGCTGGAGCACGAACCCGTGCTGTTGATGACTGGCGGCACCTGGGACCCCCATTCCGAATCCTTTCAGGGCCAGGTGGCTGAACAGGTTCTACGCTCATACGACTTCGACCAGCTGTTTATCGGTGCCGACGGCATCGATCTGGCCCGCGGCACCACCACCTTCAACGAATTGCTGGGGTTGAGTCGGGTCATGGCCGAAGTGGCTCGTGAAGTGGTGGTGATGGTCGAATCCGACAAGATCGGCCGCAAGATTCCCAATCTGGAGCTGCCATGGAGCAGCGTCCATACCCTTATTACCGATGATCGCCTGCCCTTTGAGGTCCGCGACCAAATCCAGGCCCGCGGCATAACTCTGATTTGCGCGGCTGTCAGCTAGGAGAAAAACCATGTGTGGAATTGTTGGCGCCGTTGCTGAACGCAATATCACCGCCATTTTGCTGGAAGGCCTCAAGCGTCTCGAATACCGCGGCTATGACAGCGCCGGTGTGGCGGTCTACACCAACGCCGGCAAGCTCGAGCGCATGCGTCGCCCGGGCAAGGTCAGCGAACTGGAACAGGCCCTGGCCAGCGAGCCGCTGGTTGGCCGCCTGGGCATCGCCCACACCCGCTGGGCCACCCACGGCGCGCCGTGCGAGCGTAATGCCCACCCGCATTTCTCCGGCGACCTGGCGATCGTGCACAACGGCATCATCGAGAACCACGAAGCCCTGCGCGCGCAGCTCAGCGCCCTGGGCTATGCGTTCACCTCGGACACTGACACCGAAGTCATCGCCCACCTGCTGAACCACAAGCTCAAGGACCTGGGCGACCTCACCGTGGCGCTCAAGGCCACCGTCAAGGAACTGCACGGTGCCTATGGCCTGGCGGTGATCAGCGCTAGCCAGCCGGACCGCCTGGTGGCAGCCCGCAGCGGCAGCCCGCTGGTGATCGGCCTGGGCCTGGGGGAAAACTTCCTCGCCTCCGACCAGTTGGCCCTGCGCCAGGTCACCGACCGCTTCATGTACCTGGAAGAAGGCGACATCGCCGAGATCCGCCGCGACAGCGTGCAGATCTGGGACATCGACGGACAGGCCGTGGAGCGCGAAGCAGTGCAGTACCGCGACGGCGCCGAAGCGGCGGAGAAGGGCGAGTTTCGTCACTTCATGCTCAAGGAAATCCACGAGCAGCCATCCGTGGTGCAGCGCACCCTGGAAGGCCGCCTGAGCGCCAATCAGGTGCTGGTCCAGGCCTTCGGTCCGCAAGCCGCCGAGCTGTTCGC
Organism: Pseudomonas protegens; assembly: GCF_003363755.1. Classification (GTDB taxonomy): domain Bacteria; phylum Pseudomonadota; class Gammaproteobacteria; order Pseudomonadales; family Pseudomonadaceae; genus Aquipseudomonas; species Aquipseudomonas danubii. The sequence goes on along the minus strand of NZ_CP031396.1, from coordinate 3,492,561 downwards.
CAAGGTGCGCAATGTGCAGATCGTCGCCTGTGGCACCAGCTACCACGCCGGCATGGTGGCCCGTTACTGGCTGGAAGAACTGGCCGGCATTCCGTGCCAGGTGGAAGTGGCCAGCGAGTTCCGTTACCGCAAGGTGGTGGTGCAGCCTGACACCCTGTTCGTGACCATCTCCCAGTCCGGCGAAACCGCCGATACCCTGGCGGCCTTGCGCAACGCCAAAGAGCTGGGCTTCCTGGCCAGCCTGGCCATCTGCAACGTTGGCATCAGCTCCCTGGTGCGTGAGTCCGACCTGACCCTGCTGACCCAGGCCGGTCGCGAAATCGGCGTGGCCTCGACCAAGGCCTTCACCACCCAACTGGTGGGCCTGCTATTGCTGACCCTGTCCCTGGGCCAGGTACGTGGCACCCTGGCCGCCGGCGTCGAAGCCGAGCTGGTAGAAGAACTGCGCCGCCTGCCGATCCGCCTGGGTGAAGCCCTGGCCATGGACGGCGTGGTGGAGAAGACTGCCGAACTGTTCGCCGACAAGCACCACACCCTGTTCCTCGGCCGTGGCGCCCAGTACCCGGTAGCGATGGAGGGCTCCCTCAAGCTCAAGGAGATTTCCTACATCCACGCCGAAGCCTACCCGGCCGGCGAGCTCAAGCACGGTCCCCTGGCGCTTGTGGATAACGACATGCCGGTGGTCACCGTGGCGCCGAACAACGAGCTGTTGGAAAAACTCAAATCCAACCTGCAGGAAGTGCGTGCCCGTGGCGGCGAGCTGATCGTGTTTGCCGACGAACAAGCCGGCATGACCAATGGCGAAGGCACCCACGTGATCCAGATGCCGCACATCCACGACATCCTCTCGCCGATTCTCTACACCATCCCGCTGCAACTGCTGTCCTACTACGTTGCCGTGCTCAAGGGCACCGACGTCGACCAGCCGCGCAACCTGGCCAAGTCGGTGACCGTGGAGTGAGTTATCCACAGCTGTCTGCCAGGCAGCTGTGAACCCATCACCCAGAAAGTCCCGGCTTGTGCACAGGCCGGGACTTTTTATTGAGCTGTGGAAAACCTATGAAACTGCGTTTGATTTATGGATGGACGCTGGTCCTGATGCTGGTTGTCCTGCTGCTGGGCGGGCTGACTCCGGTGCTGTCCAACAGCCTGTTGCTGCTCAAGGACCGGGCCAACTTCATTCCCGCCGAGTCCTCCATCTGGACCTTCGAGCCGACCCTGATTAATCAGGGTTCTTCTTCCTATTGGTTGTACGGGGAAGATCGGCACTACTACTTCTATTTTTCCTACGCCGAAGATCAGCCTTACCGACTGATTGCCAAGAACAACCCGTGCCCGGGATTCGATCGGCACGATGTCGGCACCTGGTGTATCCCCTGAAGCCCGGGCCCTGGATTATGCTGCTGGCTCGCGGCGTTCATCGGGCAGGCGCTGGCAGTTGAGGTAGGGCATGGACAGGTTCCAGGAAATGCAGGTGTTCGTTTGCGTCGCTCAGGAGCAAGGCTTCGCTGCTGCCGCTCGGCGCCTGAGTCTGTCGGCCGCCAGTGTGACCCGAGCCGTCGCCGCGCTGGAGCAGCGCATCGGCACTCAGTTGTTGATCCGCACCACCCGCAGTGTGCATTTGAGCGAAGCCGGGCAAGGCTACCTGGAGGATTGCCGGCGCATTCTGGCCGAGGTCCAGGACGCCGAGGCTTCGGCCGCCGGCATCCACGCCCAGCCCCGGGGTCAATTGACCCTGACTGCGCCGGTGCTGTTCGGTGACCTCTTCGTCACTCCACTGCTGGTGCGCTACCTGCAACGTTATCCACAGGTCAACGTCAACGCTCTGCTGCTGGACCGGGTGGCGAGCATGGTGGAGGAGGGCATCGACGTGGCGATACGTATCGGCGAGTTGCCCGACAGTGGCCAGCACAGCGTCCGAGTCGGCGAGGTGCGCCGCGTTGTCTGCGCCGCGCCGGAGTTTCTTGCCGTCCACGGCCGTCCCCAGCATCCCGATGACCTGCGCCAGGCGCCGGTGATCGCGCCGTCGTCCGTGGGCCAGGCGCGCAACTGGCAGTTCAACGATGCCGGTCGGCCCTTGAGCATTCGGCCCGAGCCGCGGTTGCTGGTCAGCGCCAATCAGGCGGCCATCAGTGCCGCCTGCCTGGGCTTGGGCCTGACCCGAGTGCTGTCCTATCAGGTCGCCGACCAGGTCGCGGCGGGGCAGTTGGAAATTGTCCTCCAGGCCTTCGAGCTGGCGCCCTTGCCGATCCATGTGGTGTACCAGGGCGGGCGCAAGGCGCCGGCGCGGGTGCGCAGCTTTGTCGACTTCGCCGTACAGGCTTTGCGTGAGCATCCATCGCTCAATCCTTGATCAGCGTTGTTGCGCTGGATGAAAGGATGGATTGCGATTTCTGGTGATTCTGTTGTTTTTTCCCAGGGATCAAGATGGGGCTCCCAGCGCGGCACTTCGACCGCGCCTCGTTCGCGGAGTCGACCATGTCTCAGCCACCTATCAAGTTCTACAACTTTCCCCGTTCCGGGCATGCCCATCGGGTCGAGCTGATGCTGTCCCTGCTGGACCTGCCCAGCGAAACCATCTTTGTCGACCTGGCCAAGGGCGCCCACAAGCAGGCGGACTTCCTCGCCCTCAACGTCTTTGGCCAAGTGCCGGTGATCGACGACCAGGGCGTGGTGCTGGCCGATTCCAATGCGATCCTGGTGTATCTGGCCCAGCGTTATGGTCAGGGCCGCTGGTTGCCCAGCGATCCGGTGGGCGCGGCCCAGGTGCAGCGCTGGCTGTCGGTGGCGGCGGGGCAGATCGCCTTTGGACCGGCGGCGGCGCGGTTGATCACGGTGTTTGGCGCCTCGTTCAATGCCGAGGAAGTCATCGTCCGTGCCCACGCGCTGCTCAAGATCATGGATCAGGAGCTGGCGAGCCGGCCCTTCCTGGTAGGGCAGCAGGCGACCATTGCCGATGTCGCGGGCTACAGCTACATCGCCCACGCCCCGGAAGGCAACGTGTCCCTGGACGCTTACCCCCATGTACGGGCCTGGCTGCAGCGTATTGAAGCCTTGCCCGGCTTTGTCCCCATGCCATCCACGGCGGCGGGTTTGAAAAGCGCCTGAAGAGCCACTCTGCGGAGGTCACCACATGAGCACGCATTCACCTTGGCATGCCGGCGAACGGCAATTGCAGCTCCAGGCAGGGGTGGCCGAGCGCATGGAAGCCTTCGGCGCCAAAGTCATCCGTGCGGCCATGCCCGAGCAGCACCAGCAGTTCTTCGGACAACTGCCGTTCATCCTGGTGGGCGCGGTGGATGCCCACGGCGATCCCTGGGCGAGCCTGCTTGAAGGGCCGCCCGGTTTTGCCCAGGCCCCGCAAGCCAACCTGCTGCGCCTTGCCAGCCTGCCGGCCGCCGATGATCCGCTGCAGTTGCAGGAAGGCGCGGCAGTGGGCCTGTTGGGGATCGAACTGCATACCCGGCGACGCAATCGTCTCAACGGTCGTATCGACGAGCTCGATAGCCGAGGCTTTTGCCTCAGGGTGCAGCAGTCGTTTGGCAACTGCCCGCGCTACATCCAGTTGCGCGATCTGCAGCGGGTGCCCTTGAGCGATCCGGCCAGCCGCCCGGCCCAGCACCGACAGGACCTGGACCCGGCGGCCCGGGCCCTGATCGGCGCCGCCGATACCTTCTTCGTCGCCAGCTATGTCGATGTGGAGGGCCAGCGTGCGGTAGATGTCTCCCATCGTGGCGGCCCGGCCGGGTTCGTTCGGGTCGAAGGCAACTGCCTGACCATCCCGGATTTCGCCGGCAACCTGCATTTCAATACCCTGGGCAACCTGCTGCTCAATCCCCGGGCGGGCTTGCTGTTCATCGACTTTCACAGTGGCGAGTTGCTGCAACTCAGTGGGCGTACCGAAATCATCTTAGGCGGCCCGCTGCTCAGCACCTTCCAGGGCGCCGAGCGCGTGTGGCGCTTTACCGTGGAGCGGCTGGTGCGGCGGCCGGCAGCCCTGTCCCTGCGGGGCTTGTAACGGGCCCTGGGCGCCTGCAGAAAAAAGTCTTCGCCAGCGATTGCCGCCAGCCGCGGCCCTGCGTAGGCTGGCGCGATCTCAAGGTTGATCATCTGCAGAGCGCCCGGCACGCCGGGGCTTTGTTGCGTTAAAGGGAATCAACGATTCATGCTGCCCCGGGTCTTGCTCCGCCTCTTCGCCCTATTGCTTTGCCCGGTGCTGCTCAGCGCCTGCCGCCTCGAAGACGCCCCCCCTCTGGATCAACAACTCTACATCTGGCAACGGCAGTGGACGCCTGCCCACGCCGACGCTCTGGCCGGTTCCCGGGCCGACTTTTCCACAGCCCGGGTCCTGGCCCTGCAGGCTTTTCCACAGGCTGGCTGGAGCCGTGCGCGGATCGACGCCGGCTTGCTCAAGCAGGATGCCCGGCCGTTGATCGCGGTGATCCGCCTCGACGGGCAACTGCCGTCTCTGGATCAGGACGAGATCATCCGTCAGGTCCAACAACTGCTGACGGACTGGCAGGAGCAGGGCCTGACCCTGACCGGGATCGAGATCGACCACGATGCCGGCAGCGCGCGCTTGCCCGCCTACGCCAAGCTGCTTGAGCGCTTGCGGGCTGTACTGCCGAGCCAACTGCCCCTGAGCATCACCGCCTTGCCGGCCTGGCTCGACAGTCGTGAGTTGCCGGGCCTGCTAGCCAAGGTCGACAGCAGCGTGCTGCAGGTGCACGCCGTGAGTGATCCTCTGCAGGGCCTGTTCGATCCACGACAAGCCGAGCAATGGGCCCGGCGTTGGGCGCGCATCAGCGACAAACCCTTCTATCTGGCCTTGCCCGCCTACGGCGTCGCCTTGCTCCCCGCTGCCGAAGGCGCGCCCCTGGTGGAAAGCGAGGCGCCGCTGCGACGGCGTGGTCAGCGCCAGGAACTGATGGCCGACCCCGAGCAACTGAGCCAGTTGGCCAGGACCCTGCGCAACGACCCGCCGCCGCACCTGGCCGGTCTGATCTGGTTTCGCCTGCCGCTCAAGGGCGATGTGCGGGCCTGGAGCCTGGAGACCCTGCGGGCGGTGGCCCGGGGCGACGCCCTGGCCGGCCAACTGGGCATCCGCCTGGAGGAACAGGACGGCCTGTTCGACATCCGCTTGAGCAACGCGGGCAACCTCGATCGGCCCTTGCCTGAACAACTGACCCTGGCCGTTGCCCAATGCGACGGATTCGACGGGCTGGGCGGCTATGCCGCGCAGCTGCGCGACGGCCAACTGCGGTTGACCCGCCAACAGACCGGGCGTCTGGCCGCTGGCGCCAGTCGCGCTGTGGGCTGGGCCCGCTGTACAAAAATTGACCAAGGAGCTGCGCATGTTCGTCCCTAGATCCCGTCACCTGCTGTGCCTGAGCCTGTGCCTGCCCCTGGCTCCGGCCCTGGCCTGCGGACCGACTTTCCCCATGCGCCTGCTGGACGACCGCCCACAGACGCTGGCGCAGTTGCCCGAAGGCAGTTTCCAGTTCGAGATCAGCCGCCTGGGTCAGCCCATCGTCGGGCTCATGCCGGTCGCCAAGAATGGCTTCAGTGTCGATTACAGCCTGCCTGACAGCTATTCGGTGCAAGAGCGTAACTGGGCCGAACAGCAAGGGCTGGACCAGGCTCAGCAAACCCTGGTCGGCCAGCTGCGCAAGCTCAATGACGCGCGCGTGGCGGAGCAACAAGGGGCCAGCCTGCCGCTGGAGATCAAGCTCTACACCGCGGGCGCCGTGGCCTTCAGCGTCGGGGATCATGAGTTGGCGGCGGAGTATTTCCGCAAGGTGCTGGCGCTGCCCGCCGAGCAACGCGCCCTGCGCAGTACCTGGGCGGCCTATTCCCTGGGGCGGGCCCTGTCCTTTATCAGCGAGCAAGCCAACGAGCTGGACGATCAGGGCCGGCGCGACATGCGCCAGTCGTTCGCCCAGACCCGTCAGCTGAGCATCGACGCCTTCAGCGATCCCTTGAGCCTGGGCGTCGCCAGCCTGGGGGAGGAGGCCCGCATCCTCAAGGATCAGAACGACTGGAGCCAGGCCATCGATCTGTATGCCGTCCAGAACCAGCTGGGTTCGGAGGTCGGCTACAGCTCCCTGAAGCAGGTGGTGGGCGAATTGAGCGGCCTGCCGGACGCGCAATTGCTGGAGCAGCTCAAGCATCCTTCCGTAGCCCGCTTGCTCACCGCTTCATTGATCTCCCATCAGGGCTGGTCCTTCGGCGAGCGGCCCGAGTCGGAGGTGAAACTGATCAAGCTGCTGAGCCAGGGCACTGCGGGCAGTTTCGACAACGCCGACCGGCTGGCGGCGCTGAATTACCAGAATGGCGATTTCACCACCGCCCAGCGCTTGCTCGAGCATGCCGGCGATGGCGGCCTGGCCTGGTGGCTGCGGGCCAAGATGGCCCTGCGTGATGGCGACAAGGCGGCTGCTGCCGCCGCATACGCCAAGGCCGCCGCGGCCTTCCCCCGCGACGAGAGCTGGGGCTTTCGCGGCGATTACGACGGCAATTACGAAGACCTCAAGCCCGGTTGCCGGGTCGAAGGCGAAAGCGCCCTGCTGGCCCTGGATCGTGGCGACTACGTGCAAGCCTTCGAGCTGCTCTACCGCAGCGGCGACATCTACTGGCACGACGCAGCCACGGTGGCGGAGCGGGTGCTGACCCTGGATGAACTCAAGCAGTTCGTCGATACCCAGGTACCGGCACCGCCGCCGACGCCCAAGCAGCCGGACGCCTACTACGAAACCCTGCCGATTGCCGCCCAGGTGCGCGAATTGCTCGGCCGGCGCCTGCTGCGCGAAGGCCGCTACGAAGAGGGTTGGGGCTACTTCGACAGCCCGGAGCGCCAGGCCATCGCCAAGGCTTACGGTGAGTACCGGCGCAGCGCCGAGTCGGCCTGGTTGCCCACGCGCCGGGCAGAGGCCTATTACCAGGCCGGCAAGCTGGCCCGTGCCTCGGGCATGGAGATCCTGGGTTACGAAATGGGCCCGGACTATCACAGCCTCTGGGGCAGCTACAGCCTGGAGATCCCGCCGGTGCAGGCCGGGCCCTTTGTCAGCGCCGATGAAGTGCAGCGTCAGCAAGCCACCACCGCCGCGCCCGACGTGCGTTACCACTACCGCTACCTGGCCGGGGAGCTGGGCAACCAGGCCGCGGACTTCCTGCCTCACACCAGCCAGGCCTATGCCGCGGTGCTGTGCAAGGCGGCGCGCTGGACCCGGGGTAGCGATGCGGAGATCGCCTACTACCGGCGCTACGTGGAAAACGGCCCCTTTGTGGAGTGGGCCGGCAACTTTGGCATGAACTGCCAGGAGCCGGACTTCGGCAGCGCCAACAAGCGCTACCTGACCCAGTGGCTGGACGCATCCCGTTCCGCGGTGGCCGAGCACAGGCTGGTTGCTGGCGCCGGTGCCGGCGTGCTGCTGTTGGGGGCGGCCTACCTGTTCCGACGCCGCCGCGCGGTGCCCTCGCACAAGGCGACATAAAGGCGTGCCCCGGATCCTGTAGCCGCTGCCGCAGGCTGCGAACGAGCTGGGCGGCACTCCGACGCAGCGGTCGCGGCGATCTCTGGGGCGCACATTTTGTCGAGGGATCGCCAGGCAAGGTCCTGCGGACCTTCGCGCAGCTTCGCCGAGGCTCAGCAGCGGCTACAGATGCCGTCAGGCCTGCTGGACGAAGGTCAGGCGCAAGGCAAAGCCGATCAGCAGGCTGCCGAACAGCCATTGCTGCACGCGCTGGGCCGAAGGGCTGCGCTGCATCCAGCGGCCCAGCCCGGCGCCGGCCAGGGCGTAGCAGCAGTCGAATAGTCCGCCCACCGCCACCAGCAACACACCCAGGGTGACGAATTGGGGGGCTACCGCGCTGGCCTGGGGATCGATGAACTGCGGCAGCAGCACCGAGCAGAACAGCAGCGCCTTGGGGTTCAGCAGGTTGGTCAGCAGGCCGCGCTGGATCGCCTGGCGCCAGCGCAGGGGCGTGGCCACCACGCCGGCGCTGTCGAGGTTGGGCAGCAGGTTGGCGCGCAGGCACTGGATACCGATCCACAGCAGGTAGGCGGCGCCCGCCAGGCGTACCACGTCGAAGGTCCAGGGGGCGGCCTTGAACAGCGCCGCCAGGCCCAGGGCGGCCAGGGCGACGTGGCAGCCGCGGGAGATCGCCAGCCCCAGGGCCGTGGCCAGTGCCTGGGCCTTGCCCTGGCGGGCACCGGTCTGCAGCAGCAGGATCATGTCGGGGCCGGGCAGCAGGTAGACCACCGCCAGAGCCAGGAAATACATCCACAGTTGCGCCACCTTGCACCCCATTCGTTGTCGACTCGGTGCGCCCAGTTTAGGGCCACAGGGGCGGGCAGGTGCTTGCGTAATCAACCAGCAAGACTGTGAAAATTGGCATAATCTTCCAGCTTTCAATGGAGCGGCCATCCGGATATGCCAAACATGAAACTCGATGCCTACGACCGCAAGATCCTTGCTGCCCTGCAGCGCGACGGCCGCCTGAGCAATGTGCAACTGGCCGAGGAGATCGGCCTGTCGCCGTCACCCTGTTTGCGTCGGGTGCGCATGCTGGAGGAGGCGGGGGTGATCCGTGGTTACCAGGCGACCCTGGACCGGGATGAAGTGGGGCTGGGGCTGACGGTGTTCGTCGGGGTCAAGGTGGAGCGGCACAACGACGCCGAGGCCGAAGCCTTCCGCCAGGCGGTGTTGCAGTTGCCGGAGGTGATCTCGGCGTTCCTGGTGTCCGGCGAGTCGGACTTCCTGCTGCAGGTGGTGGTCCCGGACCTGCGCGGTTACGACCGGTTTCTCACCGGCTGCCTGCTGAAGATCCCCGGGGTCAGCGACATCCGCAGCAACTTCGCCATTCACACGGTGAAAACCCCGGGGCCCTTGCCATTGGGGCACTTGCCCGGCTGATGACCCTGGCCAGCCGGGTCAGCGCCTCACCGGCTTGCTCTAGCTACTGTGGCGAGGAAGCTTGCTCCCGCTCGGTCGCGCAGCGGCCGCAGAATCTGGCTACGCGGGGTGTCAGGTGCTTTGCGTTGGCCGGGCCTGGGGCCGCGTTGCAGCCCAGCGCGAGCAAGGGCTCAGGTCCACCAGTAGCGCACCAGGTGGAAGAAGATCGGTGCAGCGAAGCACACCGAGTCCAGGCGATCGAGCATGCCGCCGTGGCCTTCGATCATGTGGCCCCAGTCCTTGACCCCGCGGTCGCGCTTGATCGCCGACATGACGATGCCGCCGGCAAAGCCCAGCAGGTTGATCAGCAGGGCGATCAGGAACGACTGCCAGACATTGAACGGGGTGATCCAGAACAGCGCGCCGCCGATCAAGGACGCCAGGAGGATGCCACCGACAAAGCCCTCGACGGTCTTGGACGGCGACAGGTTGGGGGCGATCTTGCGCTTGCCGAAGAGTTTTCCACAGACGTACTGCAGCACATCCGAGAGCTGCACCACGATCACCAGATAGGCGATCAGCAGCAGGTTGCGGCCTTCGTAGCCGGCGATGTCCAGGGTCAGCAGGGCCGGCACGAAGGACACGCAGAACACCGCGATCATCAGCCCCCACTGAACCTTGGAGGCGCGTTCCAGAAAGTGCGTGCTGTCGCCCCCCAGGGACGCCAGGATTGGCAGCAGCAGGAACACGTAGACCGGGATGAAGATCGAGAACAATCCGTACCAGTCGGAGTAGATCAGCAGGTACTGCAGGGGCAGGGCCAGATAGAAGGCCGCCACCAGGGCCGGGTAATCGCTGCGCCGGGTCGGGGTCAGGGTGAGGAACTCGCGCAGGGCGTAGAACGACACCGCGTAGAACAGCAGGATCACCGCCGCCGTGCCGAGCCAGAAGGCGATGCCGATCACCAGCACCATCACCCACCAGGCATTGATCCGCGCATTGAGGTTGTCGATCACCGGGTTGGGTGTGCCGCGGGTGCGCCACTTGAGGATGAAACCGATCAGCGAGGCCAGCACCAGAATGGCGCCGATGCCGCCGAACAACATCAGGGTCTGCTTATCCATTTCAGCTGTGCTCCGGGGCCAGGGCCAGCAGCGCGGCGCGGCTGCGTTCGAGGAAGTGTTCCTTGCTTTCATCCTCTTCCAGGGTCAGTGGCGCACCGAAGCTGGTGGTGCACAGCAGGGGCAGGGGCAGGAAGCGGCCCTTGGGCATGACCCGGTTGAGGTTGGCGATCCACACCGGAATCACCTCTACCTGTGGATAACGTTTGGCCAGGTGGTAGATCCCGCTCTTGAACGGCAGCAGGCCGTCTTCCAGGTTGCGCGTGCCCTCCGGAAAGATGATCAGCGAGTCACCCTGGTCCAGGGCATCGAGCATCGGCTGCATGGGATTGTTATCCACAGCCTCCTTGCGCTCGCGGTCGATCAGCACGCCGTTGAACACCCGGTTGATGATGTAGCGGCGCAGGGGGCTTTTGTGCCAGTAGTCGGCACCGGCCACGGGCCGGGTCAGCTTGCGCAGGGCCGGCGGCAGCGAGGCCCAGAGCAGCACGAAGTCGCCGTGGCTGCTGTGGTTGGCGAAGTAGATCCGCTGCACCGGCTGCGGCGCGGAGCCGAGCCACAGGCTGCGGGCCCCGGTGATGCTGCGGGCGGCGGAGGTGATGAGGTTGGCAACCAGGGGTTCGAACATGGGCATTCCTTATCCGGCGAAGGTCAGCCAGGGGCTGGCCAGGATCAAGCTCAACAGCACCAGCACTTGTGCCGCCAGCAGCAACGCCTGGCGGCGCAGCAGGCCAAGGGCTCCGCGGCTGCGTTGGTCCCAGGGCCGGCCGCCTTTTTCCACAGGCTGCAGGCCGAGGGCGCCCAGGGCCTGATCCAGGGCCTGGGTGCTGTGTTCGAGGGACGCGGGACTATCGGCCACGCGCTGAAACAGGTCGGCGTCGAAGGCCACGCGCAGCGCCAGGTACTTTTCCACCAGCCCCAGCAGCACCAGGGCCAGGCTGACGATCAGGCCTCCCAGGCTGACACTGGCCAGCAGGTACTGGCCCAGGCCATACAGGGCGCCCAGTAGGGTCAGGCCTGTGGATAACTGATCCAGGGCCCGGCCCCGGCGCAGCAGGCTGGCGACGCTGTAGAGCTGCATCTCACTGGACATGGGCCGCTCTCTTGGTACTGATCAGGGTTTCCAGCGCCTGCCGATGGGCCGCTTGCAGGACGATCTGCGGGCGTGCCCGCTGGATCTGCACGATGGCCGCATCCACGGTGGCGGCGCGGCCGCTGTGCAGTAGCCAGGCGGCAATGGCCGTGGCACTGCGCGAATAACCCAGGGCGCAGCACACCAGCAGCGGGCCTTGCTGGCGCAGGCGTTCAACGGCTTGCGCCGCAGCCAGGCACTGCTCGGGGCTGAGGGCACACAGGTCCAGTACCGGCAGGCTCTGGTAGGCCTGCAAGCCACGGCGGTCCAGGGACAGCTCGGCGCACAGGTCGAGCACCGCGACAAAGGGGCTGTCCTTGAGCTCGGCTGGGGTGGGCAGGCGGCCGAGCCAGACGTTATCCACAACCTGATCCGGCTGTGGATGTTTTTTTGTCCACAGCCGCGAGTTGATCCAGGCCGCTGCCAGATAGGGCGCCAGCAACCAGCGGGCGGCGGGGCTCAGGCGTCCGTCCTCGCGTTTCTGGAACCCTGCGGCGCCGAGCAGCGCGTAGTTCAGGGCCACCAGCAACAGCGCCACGGCGGGCCAGATCAACCACAGCCCGGTGCCGCCCCAGGTGAAGGCGGCCACCGCCAATAGCGCCGCGCCCAGGGCGTAGCGCCAGGCCAGTTGGCGGCGCCGCGGGTCTTGGGTCCGTTGTGCGCTGAACAGCGGGCTGGGGCGATCCAGCGGCCACAGCCAGACACACAGCCAGCCGGCCAGGGCGCCGGTAGGCACGTCGACAAAGTGGTGTTGATAAGTGGTGAGCACCGATACCCCGATCAAGCCGAACCAGCCATGCACCAGCCAGCGCCAGAAGCCCTGGCTATGCCGGGCGTAGCAGACCCACAGCACCACCAGCAGCGCGATGTGCAGGGAAGGGGCCTGGTTGAAGGGCTTGTCGAAGCCGGCCAGCACCTCGAACAGCCAGCCGAAGACCCCGTCCAGCTCTGGCCGGGCAAAGGTGAAGCGCAGCGGCCAGAGCAGGAAGCAACTGACCGCGATCACCTGGGCGGTGAGCAGGCGCAGGGCGTGGCGCTTGAGCTCGTCCCGGCTGCGCGGCAGCAGCAGGGAGAAGCCGTAGAGCAGGTCGATGGACCAGTAGGGCACGATGGTCCAGGCCCAGAACGGCATATGCCGCTCCCAGTCGAAGACCAGACTGCCGACGTCGTCGCGCTGGGCCGTGACCCAGGTGGCGAAGCCGTAGGTGCTGAAGAACAGCGGTGCCAAGAGCAGCAGCCAGAGCACCGCCGGTTTCAGCAGGCCTGGCTCCCGCGCTGGCAAGGCGCCTGCGCTCATCATTGCACCCGTTGCGCCAGGGACACGCTGAAGATCCCCCACTCATCCACGCGCATGGTGATCTTGCGAAAGCCTGCGGCTTCCACCAACTGATCCATTTCCGCCTGGGTGCGGCGGCGCATGACCCAGGCCTGGCCTTCGCGGTGGCTGGTCAGGGCGCGGGCGATCAGTTCCAGTTGCGGGTGCCACGGCTGGCCGGTGTACACCAGGTAGCCGCCGGGTTCCACGGCGCTGGCCAGCCCCGCCAGGGAACCGCCGACCATCTGGTTGTCGGCGAACAGTTCATAGAGCCCGGAGACCACCGCCAGGGTCGGCTTGGGATCAAGGGCCGCCAGGTCCTCGCGATCGAAGGCGTTGCCTTTGACGAAGCGCGCGATGTCACCCAGGCCCTTTTCCTGGATCAGGGCACTGCCGTCGCGCACGTTGATGTCGCTGTAGTCGCGCAGCAGGATCGATTCCGGCAGCGGGCTGACCCCTTGCAGGGCTTCGAGGATGTAGCGGCCGTGGCCGGCGGCGATGTCGACGATGCGCACTTCGCTGTCCTGCTCACGGAGCTTTTCCATGGCCAGGCGCAGCAGCTCCTCCACGTGCAGCTTGCGCTGGCGAATGCCGCGCCAGCCGATGGAGTTCAGGTAGTTCTGGTCGATCAGCCGGCCCAGGGCGGAATGCCCGGTGGGCTGGTTGCGGTAGACGTAGTCCAGGGTGCTGCCGGAGTCGAAGCCGGTGTCGAAGCCCAGCTTGACCCCCGCCGACAGCTGGCTGCCCAGGCGCATGCTGGCGCGGGTCGCACGCCAGTACAGGTCGCGCAGGGAGTTGTGCGGCAGCGGCGCGGCCAGGGCTTCAGACTCGGCGCAGGTCACGCCCAGGCGGTCGGCGTCCAGCAGGGCAGGGCGGTTCAGCGGGCGGGCGAAGTTCTGCAGGATGAAGCGGCGGATGCTGGCCATGGCCGGCGCGCGGTTCTTTTCTCCCAGGGTGTCGTGGAAGAAGCCCGGGAGGATGTGTTTTTCCTTGTGCAGGCTGCCCAGGCGTTCGAAGAACTGCTCCTGGGGCTTGCGGTGCACCACGAAGTCCGAGCCGGAGATCAGCAGTTGGGTCGGCACCTGAATGGCCTGGGCATCGGCCACCACCCGGTCGGCTGCTTCATACAGGCCCAGCAGCACGTTGACCGAGATCGCCTTGGTGATCAGCGGGTCGGCGTCGTAGCTGCGCACCCGTTCCGGGTCGTGGCTCAAGAAGCGCGCCTTGACGTAGCTGTTGACGAAGAAGTTGCCGCGAAAGCGCCGCATCAGGGCCAGGCCGGGGCGGGCGAAAGGCACGTACAGCTTGACCTTGAACGCCGGCGAGGCCAGCACCAGGGAGCGAATCCGTGGGGCGTAGTCGTGGACCCAGGTGGAGGCGATCACCGCACCGACGCTCTGGGCCACCACGGCGATGTTTTCTTCATCGATGCCGTGGGCGCTGCCCAGGTGGTCGCAGAAGGTCTGCACGTCGCGCACGCTGGTGGCGAAGCTCGGGCTGTCGCCCCGGGCCCCCGGCGATTGGCCGTGGCCACGGGCGTCCCAGGCGAAGAAGTCGACCTGCGGCAGGTTCAGCTCGTCCACCAGATGGGCAATGCGCCCGGAGTGTTCGTGACCGCGATGAAACAGCATCACCGCCTGCCGCGGTTCGCCGGGGGCCACTTCAGTGGCCGGCCAGTGGCGGTAAAACAGTTCGACGCCGTCATGGGTCCGGAACGTCTGGTGTTGAGCGTCGCGCATTACCATTTCCTTATGCAGAGGGAGCGTTGTGCTGAACTTCTTTGAGGCCCTGGCGGACCCGATTGATCAGGGTGTAGACCAGCAAAGCGGCGACCAGTGCCAACACGCCGTTGATCCACAGGGCGCCGAGCCAGCCCAGGGCGATGCCGGTGGCCAGCACGCCGAGGATGAAGGCGCGGTCGCTTTTGCCCATGGGCCCGTCGTAGCGCCGTGAGGCGCCGACCATCGGCCCGAGCACTCCGGCGTATTCGCTGAACAGCGCCAATAGGGTCACGGCCAGCACCAGCAGCAGGCTGACGCCCGGGAGCAGGGCGAAGGGCAGGATCAGGGCGCTGTCGGCGACCACGTCGCACAGTTCATTGAGGTAGGCGCCCAGGCGCGATTGCTGGCCGAATTCCCGGGCCAGCATGCCGTCGATGGCATTGAGCGCCATGCGCAGGATCATCCACAGCGGAATCAGGGCGAACAGCCAGGTGTGGCTGGCGAACAGGGCGATGACGGTGCCGACCAGGAGTGAGACGACGGCGGCCAGGACGGTGATCTGGTTGGCCGTGGTGCCGTTGTCGTACAGGCGCTGCACCAACGGCCGCAGCAAGTTCTGAAAGCGCGGTTTGAGCTGGTAAATCGAGAGCATGATGGGACGGTTCCTTGTCGCACGCGGTGAGCAGGGCTGGATTATTGCCTTAAATGCCAGGGCTGACATCAGAAGTTTCTGCTTGAGCAACTGGCTGCCAGTTGTGTCTAGTCTCTGTACGGAAAGCCTGGATACTCGGTGATGCTGTGTTGAAAACGGTCTCGTGCGCGAGTCTGATCGGGATGCTCATTTACAACCCGTAAAGTCGAACGCGACTCAGGCCGTTCCTCGATCGTTTTCGCTTTGCCTGATCTTCGTCTCAAAACTTTTCGTATAGAGACTACGACGCACGCCGTAGCTGAAAAGGCATGGCGTGCGACAAAAAATTCACTCGATGGCTAATACAGCAACGCATTGTCCCAGCGTTATCCGCAGCGCCGGCGCGCCTGGCAGTATTGATCGGCGCGCAATTCCGGGTACTGGTGGATGGTCCGCCGAGCCTGCCGAGCAAAGCATCCGGATCGCAGTCATGAGTAAGGTTCCACGTGGAACACATGAACTGGGTAGCCCGTGGATTCCCACCGCAAGGCCGCCGCGCAGAATATTTTCATCCCGGCTGTAACGCCGGGGGGCTTCCTCTCTCTAGTGCTATGACGGGATTGCACACGCCTCCCGTCGTCCCCTGCGATTATTGAGGAACAAAAAATGAACATGAAGAAAACCGCTGCTGGTGCTGCCCTGGCTTTCGCTGCCGCCACCCTGTTTGCCGGTGTTGCCACTCAGGCGTCGGCAGCTGATGCCCAGGTTCATTGTTATGGCGTCAACGGCTGCAAAGGCCAGAACGACTGCAAGACCAAAGACCACGCCTGCAAAGGCATGGGCGCTTGCAAAGGCCAGGGCTTCAAGGCGATGACCCAGTCGGAGTGCGAAAAAGCCGGCGGCAAAGTCGGCGAGTAAGCGGCGAATCCGTGCAGCCGCAGTGGGACTGACGACCACTGCGGCCACCTTGCGAGGAGTTCGCTATGTCTGACCTTTCTTCCTGCCTGGGCTATGGCCTGGGTTTGCGCAGCGCCTACTACCAGCAGATTCTCGATGAAGCACCGGACGTCGACTGGTTTGAAGTGGTGTCCGAGAACTTCATGGTCGAGGGCGGCAAGGCTCTCTATTACCTGGACGCCATTGCCGAGCGTTACCCCATCGTGATGCATGGGGTGTCGTTGTCCATTGGCGGTCCCCATGCCCTGGACCTGGACTACCTCAAGCAACTCAAGCAACTGGCCCGGCGGGTTGAGCCGGCCTGGATTTCCGATCACCTGTGCTGGAGCCGCGGCAACGCTCATCAACTGCACGATCTGCTGCCCTTGCCCTATACCGAGGAAAGCCTGGAATACGTGGCGGGCCGGGTGCGCCAGGTGCAAGAGGTGCTGGAGCGTCCCCTGGTGCTGGAGAACGTCTCCAGCTATGTGCGCGCCGCCGCCGATCAGTTCAGCGAGTGGGAGTTTCTGGCCGCCTTGAGCCAGCTCAGTGGCTGCGAGCTGTTGCTGGACGTGAACAACGTCTACGTCAGTTCACGCAATCACGGTTTCGATCCCTGGCAGTTCATCCAGGGGCTGCCGGCGCAACGGGTGCGGCAATTGCATCTGGCCGGGCATCAGGATCATGGCGACTACGTGATCGACACCCATGACCAGCCGGTGTGCGATCCGGTCTGGGCGCTGTATCAGCGCACCCTGCAACACCTTGGACCGGTCGCGACCCTGCTGGAGCGTGACGATCATTTTCCGCCATTGAGCGAACTGCTCGGCGAACTGCACAAGGCTCGCGCGCTGGGGCAACGGGCGCTGTCCGGGAGGCTTGAATGCGCCTGAACGAATGGCAACTGGCCTTTGAACGCTACCTGCTGGCCGAGCAGTCCCAGGCGGACAGCCTGCTGGGCAACAGCCTGATCGGCGGACCGACCCTGAATGTCGCCACCGGTCTGGCGATTTACCACAACGCCTACCAGGCGCGGCTGCTGGAAGTCATGGTGGCGGACTTTCCGACGATCCTGCAGTGGCTCGGCGATGAGGAGTTCGCGTCACTGGCCGGCGCTTATATACGCCAATCGCCCTCCCGGCATTTCAGCCTGCGCTGGTTGGGGCAGGGCTTCGCCGAGTTCATCCAGGGCCATCTGGTGCCGGAGCAGGGCCTGCCCCTGGCGGAACTGGCGCGCCTGGAGTGGGCGTTCACCCTGGCCTTCGACGCCGCCGAGGCCCAGGTGCTGACGGTGGCGGACATGGCGGCCCTGGACGCCGAAGAGTGGCCGTTGCTGCAACTGCAACTGGCGCCTTGTGTGCAGTGGCTGGACTGCCGCTACAACAGCGTCGCCCAGTGGCGCGCGGTCAAGGATCAGGCGGATTTCCCCGAAAGTGCTTTACTCGAACAAGAGCAGCCTTGCCTGGTATGGCGGGTGGATCGGGTCTGCCGCTATCGCAGCTTGTCGTCAGCAGAAGCCCAAGGGTTGCGAGGCATGATCGAGGCGCAGTGGAGTTTCGCGGAACTCTGTGCCGAGCTGGCCGTCACTTACCTTGAGGGGGCCCCGTTGCAGGCTGCTACCTGGCTCAAACAGTGGGTCGAAGATGGCCTGGTGGTACGCCGCGAGTCCTGGAAAACGGCTGGAAATTCGATAGCCAGCTAATTTCCCAAGATGGTCTACCCTCATTTCAGACGTCTGAAACAGGGGGGATTTTTCATGCTCGCGCAACTTCCACCGGCCTTACAGAATCTGCAATTACCCTTGCGCCTGCGGCTCTGGGATGGCCATGAATTCAATCTTGGGCCGGAGCCCAGCGTCACCATCGTGGTCAAGGACCCGCAGCTGGTTGCGCAATTTACCCATCCCAGCCTGGACGCACTGGGGGGCGCCTTTGTCGAGGGCAAGCTGGAACTCGAAGGCTCCATCAGTGAAGTCATCCGGGTGTGCGATGAGCTGAGCCAGGCCTTGCTGGACGAGGATGACGACGATCAGCCGGTGCGCACACAGCACGACAAGGCCACGGACGCGGCGGCCATTTCCTACCATTACGACCTTTCCAACGCCTTCTATCAGCTCTGGCTCGACAGTGACATGGCCTATTCCTGCGCCTACTTCGAGACCGGCAGCGAGTCCCTGGAGCAGGCCCAGCAAGCCAAATTCCGCCACCTGTGCCGCAAGCTGCGCCTGCAACCGGGGGATTACCTGCTGGATGTCGGTTGCGGTTGGGGCGGGCTGGCCCGTTACGCTGCCCGCGAGTTCGGCGCCAAGGTCTTTGGCATCACCTTGAGCAAGGAGCAACTGGCCCTGGCCCGTGAACGGGTCAGTGCCGAAGGCCTGGACGATCTGGTGGAGCTGCAGCTGCTGGACTATCGCGACCTGCCTCAGGATGGCCGCTTCGACAAGGTGGTGAGCGTCGGCATGTTCGAACATGTGGGCCATGCCAATCTGCCGGAATACTGCCGGACCCTGTTCAACGCGGTGCGCGAGGGCGGCCTGGTGATGAACCACGGCATCACCGCCAAGCACACCGACGGACGTCCCGTGGGCCGGGGCGCCGGGGATTTCATCGAGCGGTATGTATTCCCCAATGGCGAGCTGCCGCACCTGGCGATGATCTCGGCGCAAATCAGCGAGGCCGGGCTGGAAATCGTCGATGTCGAAAGCCTGCGCCTGCATTACGCCCGCACCCTGGATCACTGGAGCGAGCGCCTGGAAGACAACCTGGAGGCGGCCGGCCAGCAGGTGCCGCCGCAAGCGCTACGGATCTGGCGGCTGTACCTGGCGGGTTGCGCCTATGCGTTTGCCAAGGGCTGGATCAATCTGCACCAGATCCTCGCGGTCAAGACCCATGCCGATGGCAGTCATGAGTTGCCCTGGACCCGGGACGACCTCTATTACCCCTAGGCCCGGCAGCGTTTGCTGCAGACCTTGAGTGGCTCCCTAGAGGATCGGTGAAATCAGCCGCGCGACCCGCATGCCCAGTTGTTGCAGGCGGTGAGTCTGGCGGCTTTCTTCCCGGGCGATTTCCCGGGCCTTGGCGAAGTCGGCGTCCAGCATCTGCTCCACCTCGGTGGCGAAGTCGTCGTCCACGGTCAGCAGCATCACTTCGAAATTCAAGCGGAACGAACGGTTGTCCAGGTTGGCGCTGCCAATGGCGCTGATCTCGTTGTCGATTAACACCACTTTTTGATGCAGGAACCCTGGCTGATAACGGAAAACCCGGACCCCGGCGCGCACCGCCTCGAAGGCGTAGAGGCTGGAGGCGGCGTAGACGATGCGATGGTCCGGGCGCGAGGGCAGCAGGATGCGCACGTCCACATCCCGCAACACGGCCAGGCGCAGGGCGGCGAAGACCGCTTCATCGGGAATGAAATACGGGCTGGTGATCCATACCCGTTCGGTGGCGGCATGGATCGCCTCGACGAAGAACAGCGAGCATGTTTCGTAGGCATCGGCGGGGCCGCTGGCGAGCAATTGGCAGAGCACGCCGTCATCCGGGTAGGTGTCCGGAAGGATCAGCGGCGGCAGTTCCCGGGCCGCCCAGAACCAGTCTTCGGCAAAGGACTCCTGCAGGCAGGCCACCACCGGGCCGCTGACCTGCACGTGGGTATCGCGCCAGGGCGCCAGGGGCGGTTTCTTGCCCAGGTATTCGTCACCGACGTTGTGTCCGCCGACAAAACCCAGCAAGCCGTCCACCACCACAATCTTGCGGTGATTGCGGAAGTTCACCTGGAAGCGGTTGAGCCAGCCACTGCGGGTGGCGAAGGCATGCACCTGGACCCCGGCGTCACGCAGGGTCTGCACATAAGCGGCGGGCAGGGAATGGCTGCCGATGCGGTCGTAGAGCAAGTGGATGGAGACGCCTTCGGCGGCCTTTTCCAGCAGCAGGCGTTGCAGGCGCCGGCCCAGCTCGTCGTCGTGAATGATGAAGAACTGGATCAGCACCGCCTTGTGGGAGCGGCGGATGGCATTGAAGATCGCTTCGAAGGTGGCGTCGCCGTTGACCAGCAGGCGCACCTGATTATTGGCCAGGCACGGCATGCGCCCCAGCTTGGGCATGGCCCGCAGCGTGGCGTAGGCCTGGGAGGCGCGGGCGGTGAGCGCCTCTTCGACCCAGGGTCGCCAGTTCAGCTCATTGATGGCCTTGTGCATTTCCACGTTGGCCTGGCGCCGGGCCTGGATGTAGGCATCGAAGGTGCTGCGGCCGAACACCAGGTAGGGAATCAGGGTCAGGTAGGGCATGAACATCAGTGACAGGGCCCAGGCAATGGCGCCTTGGGCGGTCCTGACGGTGAGCACCGCGTGGATCGCGGCGATCAGCCCGAGAAAATGCAACAGTGCGATGAGATAGCCGAAGAGGTGCGGGCCAAAATAATCCATGGGGCAACCTTTGCTCCTGAAGATTCAATGCCTAACAGACCATGTTCCACAGCGAATGTCGCTATTTTATTCTGCATGCAACGCCGTGCCTTGGCCGAAGTCTAACGGCCACTACTGTCTAGGAGTCATTCGATGAAACTTCGTTTACTGGGTTGGGCCTTGGCGGCGGGATTGGCGCTGCCACTGGCTGCGCAGGCGCAGATGCTGCAACCGGGCTTATGGGAGCTGACCAGCAGCAACATGAAGGTCGATGACCAGAACTTGCCGGACTTGTCGCTGATTCTTGGCCAGTTGCAGCAACAGATGACCCCGGAACAACGGGCGATGCTGGAGAAACAGGGCGTGACCATGGGTGGCAAGGGTATTCGGGTGTGCTTGACGCCGGACCAGGTGAAATCCGACACCATTCCGCTGCAGGACCCGCAATCGGGTTGCCAGCAGCAGGTCACCGAGCGCAATGGCAATCAATGGAAGTTTCGCTTCAGTTGTCCCAAGGCTCAGGGCAACGGGGTGGCCAAGTTCATCAGTGATCGCGAGTTCACCACTAACGTGATCGGCACCTTCAATGCCACCGGCCTGCAGCAAAAGGGCAGCATGGACACCCGTGCCGTATGGCTGGGCCAGGACTGCGGCACGGTCAAACCCCGCGCCTCCTGACCGACCCTGTAGCAGTGACGGCCGCTGCGCTTGTCGGCGAAGCGGCCCTCCAGGCACCTGGACCAGGGCCTTCGCCGACAGGCCCGGGCACCGGCTAGCCCATCCGTTCCACTACCTGTTCCAGCGTCAGCTGTCCCAGATCCTCGCCATCTCTGCTGCGCAGGTTGACGTAGCCTCCGGCTTTCTCCTTGTCCCCGATCACCAGCAGGTAGGGCACTTTCTGCAGGCTGTGCTCACGGATCTTGTAGCCGATCTTTTCGTTGCGCAGGTCGGCACTGGACCGCAGCCCCTCTCGGCGCAGGCGTTCGCTGATTTCCCAGGCATAGTCCGCCTGAGCTTCGCTGATGTTGAGCACCACCACCTGCTGCGGCGCCAGCCACAAGGGCAGGGCGCCGCCATAGTGCTCGATGAGAATGCCGATGAAACGTTCCAGGGAGCCGAACAGCGCGCGGTGCAGCATCACCGGTTGCCGGCGTTCGCCGTTGTCGGCGATGTAGCTGATGGCGAAGCGCTCGGGGAGGTTGAGATCCACTTGCAGGGTGCCGCACTGCCAGTCGCGGCCGATGGCGTCGCGCAGCACGAATTCCAGTTTCGGGCCGTAGAAGGCGCCTTCTCCCGGGTTGAGCCGATAGTCGATCTGCATGCTTTGCAGGGCGCCGACCAGGGCGCTTTCCAGCTGATCCCAGACCTCGTCGCTGCCGATGCGGTTGGCCGGGCGCGTAGAGAGCTTCACCGCCACGTCGTCAAAGCCGAACTCCTTATAGATGTCGAACACCAGGGCGATGGTGCGGGCGCATTCGTCCTGCATCTGTTCCGGGGTGCAGAAGATGTGGGCGTCGTCCTGGGTGAAGTGGCGGACCCGCAGCAAGCCGTGCAGTGCCCCTGAAGGTTCATAGCGATGGACCTTGCCGAATTCGGCGATGCGCAGGGGCAGGTCGCGGTAGCTCTTCAAGCCGTGGCCGAAGATCGCCACCGCGCCGGGGCAGTTCATGGGCTTGAGGGCGAAGGTGCGCTGGTCCTCGGTGCTGGTGGTGAACATGTGGTCGCGGTAGTTCTGCCAGTGCCCGGAGGTTTCCCAGAGGCTGCGGTCCATCACGTCCGGGGTGTTCACTTCCTGGTAGCCGGCCTGTTCCTGGCGCTGGCGCATGTAGCCGATCAACAGCTTGAACAGGGTCCAGCCCTTGGCGTGCCAGAACACTGAGCCCGGCGCGCAATCGTCGAAGTGGAACAGGTCCAGTTGCTGGCCCAGCTTGCGGTGGTCGCGCTTGGCGGCCTGTTCCTGACGCAGCAGATAGGCGTCCAGATCCTGGCGGGTGGCCCAGCAGGTGCCGTAGATCCGTTGCAACGGCGCGTTGCTGGCATCGCCGCGCCAATAGGCGCCGGCCACCTTGGTCAGCTTGAAGGCCCGCAACTGGCCGGTGGTACGCACGTGGGGGCCGCGGCACAGGTCTTCGAAATTGCCCTGGCGGTACAGCGACAGTACGGCCTCCGGGGGCAGGTCGCGGATCAGCTCGACCTTGTAGTGCTCGCCCTGGTCGGCGAAGTGTTGCAGCGCCTGCTCCCGGGACAGCTCGCGGCGGCGCAAGGTGTGGTTGGTGGCGGCAAGGCTGTGCATGCGCGCCTCGATCAGTTCCAGATCCTCGGGGGTGAAAGGGCGCTCATAGGCGAAGTCGTAGAAGAAGCCGTCCTCGATCACCGGGCCGATGGTGACCTGGGCCGAGGGATACAGCTGCTTCACCGCCATGGCCAGCAGGTGGGCGCAGGAGTGACGCAGGACTTCCAGGCCATCGGCATCGGTCGCGGTGACGATGCTCAGGCGGGTGTCGGTGTCCAACAGGTAGTCACAGTCCACCAGCCGGCCATCGACCCGTCCGGCCACGGCGGCTTTGGCCAGGCCGCTGCCAATGCTGGCGGCCACTTCGAACACGGACAACGGCTGGTCGTACTCACGGCACGCGCCATCAGGCAGGGTGATGCGGATCATCTTCGGTGGTCCTTGGTCAGGCTTGGGGGATTAGCGGATGAAGCGCAGGGGCAGGCCCTGACAGTGGTCATACAGACGCCCCTGGTGCCAGGCGAGCTGACCCGAGACCAGGGTGGTGGCGACGCTATGGCGAAAGCGTTGGCCGGCAAACGGCGTCCAGCCGCATTGGGCAAGAATTGGCTGGCGGTCCACAGCCAGGCCCTCGGGCTCGGCGCGGATCAGCACCAAGTCGGCCCAGTAGCCTTCGCGCAGGTAGCCACGGTCGGGGATGGCGAACAGGTCGGCTACCCGGTGGCTGGTCTTGGCCACCAGGGTGGTCAGGGGCAGGACCTGGTCCGCCACCAGTTCCAGCAAGGCCGGCAAGGCGTGCTGCACCAGAGGCAGTCCGGCGGGCGCACGGGTGTAGGGCTGCTGTTTCTGCTCCCAGGTGTGGGGCGCGTGGTCACTGCCGATGATGTCCAGGCGGTGGCTGTTGAGGGCCTGACGCAAGGCGTCGCGATCGGCCTGGGTCTTGATCGCCGGGTTGCATTTGATCAGGTGGCCAAGACGCGAGTAGTCGCGGTCATCGAACAGCAGGTGATGCAGGCAGACTTCGGCGGTGATGCGCTTTTCGGCCAGGGGCCGGTCCTCGAACAGGGCCAGTTCCCGGGCGCAGGTCAAGTGCAGGACGTGCAGGCGGGTGCCGTGTTTTTTCGCCAGTTCCACCGCCAGGGACGAGGAGCGGTAGCAGGCCTCGGCGTCGCGAATGCGCGGGTGAGCGGCAGCGGGAATCTGCTCGCCATAGAGTTGCTGCCAGCGTTGTTGCTTGAGCTGGATGCTCGGGGTGTGTTCGCAGTGCGCCAGGAGGAGGGTCGGTACCTGGCGAAACAGCCGGTCCAGCACGTGCGGATCGTCCACCAGCATGTTGCCGGTGGAGGCGCCCATGAACACCTTGACCCCGGCGACCTCGGTGGGATCGAGGGCGGCGACGGTGTCGAGGTTGTCGTTGCTGACACCGAAGTGAAAGCCGTAGTTGGCCACTGAAGCGACCGCTGCGCGGCGTTTCTTGTCGGCCAGGGCGTCCAGGGTCAAGGTCGCCGGCGAGGTGTTGGGCATGTCCATGAAGCTGGTGATGCCACCGGCCACTGCGGCGCGCGACTCGCTATGGATGCTGCCTTTTTCCGGGGCGCCGGGATCGCGAAAGTGCACCTGGTCGTCGATCATCCCTGGCAGCAGCCATTGGCCCTGGGCGTCGATTTCCAGTTCGGCGCTGAGGTGGTCGAGGCTGCCGATGGTCTCGATGCGTCCATGATTGACCAGCAGGTCGGCGTCGAACTCCCGTCCTTCGTTCACCAGGCGGGCATTGCGGATAAGGATTCGGCTCATGCTCAAAACTCGTTCTGCAGGGCCTTGTAGCCGCGGACCAGATCGACGTTGGTACGGGCCACGTCCTCGGAAAACTCCGAGGCGCTGATGCTCACCGGAGGGAATTGCGCCAGGTCGGTCTTGGGGCCGATGCGGGTGGTGGAGGGCACGTAGAAGCCTGGGGGCAGGTCGCGACCGTCCACCACCGAGTTGTGGCGGACCACGCTGCCGTCGCCCACCACGCAGTTGAACAGCACGCTGTTGAAACCGATGAACACCCGGTCGCCGACCACGCAGGGGCCGTGGACGATGGAGCGGTGGGCGATGGAGGTGTGCTGGCCGATGGTGACGGCGGCGCCGGATTTGGAGTGGATCACCACGCCGTCCTGGATGTTCGAATTGGCGCCGATGGTGATGGCTTCCATCTGGCCGCTGGCGTCGACCTCGTCGGCGCGGATCACCGCGTAGGGGCCGACGAACACGTTGTCACCGATCACCACCTTGCCGCAGATGATGGCGGTCTTGTCCACGTAGGCGGATTCAGCGATCACCGGCAGATCGCCGGAAGGGTTTTTACGAATCATGGCGCGAGTCCTTCAAGGGGGAACTGATGACTTCCACCGCGCCATCGCGAATGGCGTTGTAGAAACAGTTGGGGCGGCCGGTGTGGCAGGCGGGGCCTTGTTGCTCCACTTGCAGCAACACGGCGTCGCCATCGCAGTCCAGGCGCGCTTCGATCAGGCGCTGGCGGTGGCCCGAGCTTTCGCCCTTGCGCCACAGGCACTGGCGCGAGCGCGACCAGTAGCAGACCTGGCCGCTGGCCAGGGTTTCGGCCAGGGCCCGGCGGTTCATCCAGGCCAGCATCAGCACCTCGCCGCTGTCGTGTTGCTGGGCGATGGCGGCGATCAGTCCGTCGCTGTTCCAGGGCAGGGCATCGAGCACCGCGGTCAGCGGCCAACGACTGCCCTGGGCAGCGCTTTCCAGGTCCAGCAGTGTCAGCGGCGGGCGTTGGATCATGGTCGGCTCAGGGCGTCGTACAGGGTGTTGAGGTTGTATTCGAACAGCCCGATGAAGGTGCTGGCCGGGCCGCTGGCGGAGAGGGCGTCGGAGTACAGGGTGCCGCCGATATGGGCGCCGCTTTCGTCGGCGATCTGCTTGAGCAGGCGGGCGTCCTTGATGTTCTCCATGAACACCGCCTTGACCTTGGCGTTGCGGATCTGGGTGATCAGCGCCGCGACTTCGGCGGCCGAGGGTTCGCGTTCGGTGGACAGACCCTGGGGCGCCATGAAGTCGATACCGTAGGCCTGGCCCAGATAGCCGAAGGCGTCGTGGGAGGTGACGATCTTGCGGTTGCCCGGGGGCAGGGCGCCGAGTTTGGTCTTGGCCTCGGCCAGCAGGCGGTAGATCTGTTGCAGGTAGGCCTGGCTGTTGCGCTGATAGTCGGCCTGGTGGGCCGGGTCGGCGGTGATCAGTGCCTGGGTGATGGTGTTCACATAGAGTTCGCTGTTGGCCAGGTTGTGCCAGGCGTGCGGGTCGGGCACCTGTTCGCCGTCCTCGTCCAGGGTCCGTGGAATCACCCCGCGACTGGCGGTGATCACCGCAGTCTTGGTAGCCGAGCTGGCCACCAGGCGATCCAGCCAGGGTTCGAAGCCCAGGCCGTTCTTGATGATCAGCCGGGCTTTGAGCAGGGCCTTGGCATCGTCCGGCGTGGGTTCGTAGGTGTGGGCGTCTTCATCGGCGCCTACCAGGTTGGTGATCTGTACATGCTCGCCGCCGACCTGGCGGGTGATGTCGGCGAGGATGCTGAAGCTGGTGACCACGGCCAGCTTGTCCGCGGCCTGGGCGGTGGACCACGACAGTGGCAGCAGCAGGCTGAACAGCACGAGTAGAGCGCGCATCGGGAAACACCTCATGGGGATGTGAGCAACGGCGGGCGGTGCAACAGGCCGTGTACCGGACCGAACACCACGGACAGCAGGTACAGGCTGCCCGCCACCAGCACGATGGCCGGTCCGCTGGGCAGCGAGTAATGGAATGACAGCAACAGGCCGAGCCACACCGAGAGACAACCCAGCAGCGCGGCGATGCCCATCAACAGCGGCAGCCGCCGGCTCCAGAAGCGCGAGGCGGCGGCCGGCAGCATCATCAGCCCCACCACCATCAGGGCGCCGATGGCCTGGAAACCGATCACCAGATTGAGCACCACCAGGGTCAGGAACAGGCCGTGAGCCAGGGGACCCAGGCGACTGACGCTGTGCAGGAACAGTGGGTCGAGGGTGTCCAGCAGCAGGGGTTTGTAGATCAGGGCCATGGCCAGCAGGCTGACGGCCGAGACCAGGAGCATGCCGTTGAGGGTCGGGCCGTCCACCGCCAGGGCCGAGCCGAACAGCAGGTGCAACAGGTCCAGGCGTTTGCCCGCCAACCCGAGGATCAGTACGCCGCTGGCCAGGGAGATGGGATAGATAGCCGCGATGCTGGCGTCTTCCCGCAGGCCGGTGCGGCGGGTGATCCAGGCCGCGAGGCCGGCCATGCCCAAGCCGGCGCCCAGGCCGCCGAAGGTCAGGGCCGGCAAGCTGAGACCGGCGAACCAGAAGCCCAGGGCGGCGCCAGGGAGGATGCCGTGGGCCACCGCATCGCCGATCAGGCTCATGCGCCGCAGGATCAGGAAGACGCCCAGAGGGGCGGTGCTGCAGGCCAGGACCAGGCCGCCGAGCAAGGCCCGGCGCATGAACACGAATTCGCTGAAGGGTTGCCAGAACTGTGCGGCGAACTGCATCACGCCACCTGCGTCTGGAAGGGCGGGGCAATCAGTTCTTGGCTCGGGCCCAAGACACAGCCGCTGCTTTTAACCCACAAGGTCTGAGGGATGTGCTGGCGCACGGCGGCCAGGTCATGACAAACCACCACCAGCGTCCGGCCCTGGGCGTGCCAGCTGTGCAGGTGTTGCCAGAGCAAGGTCTGGCCCGCTTCGTCGAGGGCGGCGTGGGGTTCGTCCAGGAGCAGCAGAGGCGCTTCGGTCAGGCTCAGTCTGGCCAGCAGCGCGCGCTGTAATTCCCCACCGGAAAGGGCCATCAACGGGCGACTTTCCAGACCACTCAAATGCCAGTCTTCGAGCACCGCCTGCAGTTTTTCTGCCCTGGCCCTGGCGGGTTCACGCTTGCCCCAGAAGCCTGCGGCCACCAGCGCTTCGAGGCTGATGGGGAACTGGCGATCGAGGTGTTGCTGTTGCGGCAGAAACGAAAAGCCGCCCCGTTTGGGCGCCGCCAGATCGACCTTGCCGGCCAAGGGCTTTTGCAGCCCGGCCAGGACTTTCAGCAGGCTGCTCTTGCCCGAACCGTTGGCGCCGATGATGGCGCTCAGGCTGCCGCTGGGCAGGTGCAGGTCCAGGGCTGGAGTCAGGGGTTGGCCCGGCGCGCCCCAGCGCAAACCTCGGCAGCGGATCATCAGGCCTCCCAGTTCCAGCGGCTTTGCGCCACGGCGTCGTGGGCGTGCAGGCTTTCCGCATGCACGACCCGCAGTTGGAAGGCGTTGACCCCGGGGGAGCGGCGCAGGGCCAGATTCAACCGGCGGGCGGCGTCTTCACAGAACATCAGGTTTTGTCCGTTGGCCAGGGCGAAGGCCTGTTCATCGGCGCGTTTGACCGCCGTTTGCACGGCGGTGCCCAGGGCGTTTTCCGCGTCGTTGATCAGTGCAATCAACGGCAGTTCGTCGAGGAAGTCGTCCAGGCGCAGATGCAGTTCGGCGTTGCTGCGTTGGCTATGGGGCGTGGCGACTATGCCTTGGGTCGAGCCCAGCCAGGCCAGGATCTCGGCGTGCTGCAATGGCCGGTTGGCGAAATCGTCGACGAATTGCTGTTGGATCAACTGACGGGACAGGGCGGCCGAGCAAGGACAGGTGGAGGAATAAGGCACGACGATTTTTAGTTCCACGTGGAACATCGCGTTTTTCAGCCGTGCTTCGATGCTCAACGGATAGCTCTTCCAACCGGCCAAAGGGCTGACCAAGGCCGGGCGTTTGAGCAGCAGATCGAAGTGCAGGCGCAGGTAGGCGCTGTTGGCCAGGCCTTCGTGACTGTCGAGAAAGCGCTGTAGCACTTGGCGCAGTAGAGCAGGCGTGAGGTTGTCCTGTTCGAGCATTTCCAGGGCCAGGTACAGCCGCGACATATGAATGCCTCGCGCCTCGCCGTCGTCGAGGCTGACTCCGGCGTCCGCTTTGGCAGCGATCCGTTGGCTGTCCATCAGTACAGGTAAGGCAATGCCGCACATGCCCACCCATTCCAGGGGCAAGGCTTGGCGTGAGGCCTGCGCGGCGATATCCGGCAGAGTCAGCGCGTTCATGAACAGGTCCGTCGTTAGGAATATTTCTGCATGTTATATTATAACAATACATCCGATGAAACATTTTTCCTCGGCGGTTCTCTGGCCTGTTCTTGTGAGTACGGACACTCCCTCATCTGCGGTATTTGTCATGCACAGACGTCAATTGCTCAACCTGCTGTTGGCCGGCACGGCCCTGATGTTGCCCTGGGCTGTTTCTGCCGCGCAGATCCGTAATGCGCGGCTGTGGAAAGACGCCGACAAGCTGCGGCTGGTGCTCGATCTGAGTGGCCCGGTGCAGTACAAGACCTTCACTCTGAGCGCACCGGAGCGCTTGATCATCGATTTGAACGGCGCTCGCCTGAGTGGCGATTTCAGTCAGTTGCCCCTGGCCCGTACGGTGATCCGCGCGATCCGCTCCGGGCATTTTGGCCAGGGCGATACACGGATCGTCCTCGACCTGAATGAGCCGGTGCAGCTCAACAGCTTTCTCCTGCCGCCCCAGGATGGGCAGGGCCACCGACTGGTGCTGGACCTGTCTGCGGCCGGCAAGGTGCCGTTGCAGATCGCCGCGGCCGCTGCGCCCCTGGCCCAGCCCGAGGCGTCGCCGGGCAAGCCTCATCCCAAGCGCGACATCATCGTGGTGGTGGACCCTGGCCACGGTGGCAAGGACCCCGGCGCCGTGGGGGCCAAGGGTGAGCGAGAGAAGGATGTGGTGCTGTCCATCGCCCGGTTGCTGGCCAAGCGGCTCAAGCGCGAGAAGGGCTTTGCCGTGAAGCTGGTGCGCAACGACGACTTCTTCGTGCCGCTGCGCAAGCGGGTGGAGATCGCCCGCAAGCACAAGGCCGACATGTTCATCTCGGTGCACGCCGATGCGGCGCCGCGCCTTAGCGCCTCCGGTGCCTCGGTGTATGCCTTGTCCGAAGGCGGGGCGACTTCGGCCACTGCGCGCTTCATGGCCCAGCGGGAAAACGATGCCGACCTGCTGGGGGCCAGCAGCCTGCTCAATCTCAAGGACAAGGACCCGATGCTGGCAGGGGTGATTCTCGACATGTCGATGAACGCCACTATTGCCGCCAGCCTGCAGCTAGGGGGCACGGTGCTGGACAGCCTGTCGGGGATTACCACCCTGCACCAAAAGCGCGTGGAACAGGCCGGCTTCGCGGTGCTCAAGTCGCCGGACGTGCCATCGATCCTGGTGGAAACCGGCTTCATCTCCAATCGCCGCGACAGCCAGCAACTGGTCACCACGCGGCATCAGCAGGCGATTGCCGACGGCCTGTTCCAGGGTTTGCAGCGCTACTTCGAAAAGAACCCGCCGGCCAACAGCTATCTGGCCTGGCTCCAGGAAACAAAGAACAGCCGCACCGTGTAGGAGCCGGCTAAGAGGCCGTTGGATTGTGCGTCGCCCTGACGGTCGCGTTCGCTGGCAAGCCAGCTCCTACAGTCACCAGCGCCTGCACCTGGCGCGCTGTGGGTGCGGCTAGCAACCGCTGATGCGGCTGCAGGTGAACTTGGCGCTGCTGCCGCCAGAACTGGAGAAGCGATTGCGGGTGGTCCAACCCACGCGCTGGCTGTAGCCCACCCAGGCTTCACCATCGGAGGCCAGGCCGGTGAAGAAGGTCAGTTGCCCGTAGCGACTGTTGGTCTGCGCCCAGTAGCGTTTGCCGATCACCTCGAACCCGCGCAAGTAAGTGGTGCTGCCCGCCGTGGCGACGCTGTAGGCGTTGCCCAAGGGATCGACGCAGGCCAGCAGGGTGGCGCTGCGGGTGCAGGTGGCCAAGGTACTGGGCACGGCGGCTGTGGCGTGGCCGGCCAGCAGCATCAGGCTTGAAACCAGGGTGGGCAGGACAAGGCGCATGGCAGTTCTCGTGGCGGCAGGGGCGCAGCATTGCGCCCTTCGTCGTGGTCGGCAAGGGAGTATTGGCTAATCTGCATTGTTATAATATAACATAAAATAAAGCCTGACCCGTGACCCCCGCCATGACTGAACAAGAGCTCCTCGCCGAACCCTCGGCGCATTACATGAACGACGCCCAGCAGGGCTTCTTCCGCGATCTGCTGCTGGCCCAGCGCAGCGAATTGCAGGAGCGCATTGCCGCTGAGTTCGACCAACTGCGCGAGCAGGAACCCCACAGCGACCCCGCCGATATCGGCAGCGCCGAAGAGCAGCGGCAATGGCAACTGCGCCTGCTGGAGCGGGAAAAGAAGCTCCTGGACAAGATCGACGAGGCCCTTGAGCGCCTGGCCCGCGGCGAGTACGGCTGGTGCCGCGACACCGGCGAGCCCATCGGCCTGCAGCGCCTGCTGCTGCGGCCCACCGCCACCTTGTGTATCGAAGCCAAAGAACGCCAAGAGCTGCGCGAACGCCACCAGCGGGCGCTTTGACCCAGCCGCGAACCTGATGAGGAACCCCCATGACCGAGCGTCTTCCCGTTACCGTGCTGTCCGGCTTTCTTGGCGCGGGCAAAAGCACCCTGCTCAATCACGTCCTGCGCAACCGCGACAACCTGCGGGTAGCGGTGATCGTCAACGACATGAGCGAAATCAACATCGACGGCAGCGAGGTGCAGCGCGATGTCAGCCTCAACCGCGCTGAAGAGAAGCTGGTGGAGATGAGCAACGGCTGCATCTGCTGCACCCTGCGCGAAGACCTGCTGGAGGAAGTGGGCAAGCTGGCCCGCGACGGGCGCTTCGACTACCTGCTGATCGAGTCCACCGGGATCTCCGAGCCGCTGCCGGTGGCAGAAACCTTCACCTTTCGCGATGAGGCCGGGCAGAGCCTGGCGGACATCGCCCGCCTCGACACCATGGTGACTGTGGTCGATGGCATGAACTTCCTGCTGGATTACCAGGCGGCGGAAAGCCTCGCCAGTCGCGGTGAAACCCTGGGCGAGGAAGACGAGCGTTCGATCACCGACCTGCTGATCGAGCAGGTGGAGTTTGCCGACGTGATCCTGGTCAGCAAGATCGACCTGATCAGCAGCGCCGAGCGCCAGGAGCTGATGGCGATCCTGGCGCGGCTCAACGCCCAGGCAGAGATCATCCCCATGGTCATGGGCCAGGTGCCCTTGGCCAAGATCCTCAATACCGGGCGCTTCGACTTTGAGCGCGCGGCCCAGGCGCCGGGCTGGCTGCAGGAGTTGCGCGGCGAGCACGTACCGGAAACCCAGGAGTACGGAATTGCTTCAACCGCCTATCGGGCGCGGCGCCCCTTTCATCCGCAGCGCTTCTTCAACTTCATCAACCGGCCCTGGGTCAACGGCAAGCTGCTGCGCTCCAAAGGCTTCTTCTGGCTGGCCAGCAAGTACCAGGAAGCGGGCAGCTGGTCCCAGGCCGGTGGCTTGATGCGCCACGGTTTTGCCGGGCGCTGGTGGCGCTTCGTGCCCAAGCAGCAATGGCCCCAGGACGAGGAAAGCATGGCGGCGATCCTGCACAACTGGACCCCGGCCACGGGCGACTGTCGCCAGGAGCTGGTGTTCATCGGCCAGAACATCGACTTCACCCGGCTCTGTGCCGAGCTCGACCTGTGTCTGCTGGATGACGATGAAATGGCCCTGGGTGTCGAGGGCTGGAGCCTGATGACCGACCCTTTCGGTGCCTGGCATGAAGAGGAGGCGGCCTGATGCTGACCCTGAGTTCTCCGGTGACTCCACTGAGCATTCCATTGGCGGCCAGGAGCTTGCTGCTGCCTTGTGCGGTGCCGCTGGTTTCCCGGCGCGCGGCCATTGGCCCGACCCCGGCGGTCCTGGCCGAGGTGCTGGACGATGAGGTCAACCTCGGCCTCTGGCAGCGCCAGTTGCCGGCGCACATCGAGGACTTCGGCCCGTTGCTGTTGTCCCTCAACGAGCCCTTGGCCGAGTCCCTGTCCCTGGAACTGCCGGATGAGGATTGCCCACCGAACCTGCGGGGCCTGGCCTCGCGCTTCAGCGACTTGCACGGTTATGACGGCTTTATCGCCGACGTTTCCTGGCTGGTCAGCGCCTTTGCCTGCCTGTTGGGCGCCAAGCGCGTGGGCTTGCGCTTGCGGGTGCTGGACAAGGCCATGTGCCCGCGCTTTCACGTCGACCATGTGCCCGTGCGCCTGATCACCACCTATGCCGGGATTGGCAGCCAGTGGTTGCGCGAGGGGGCGATGGACCGTCGACAACTGGGACAGGCCAGTGCTGAACCCCGAGACCCGGCGCTGATCCAGCAGATCGGCAGCGGTGAAGTGGCGCTGTTCAAGGGCGAGAAGTGGCACGGCAACGAAGGTTTCGGCCTGATCCACCGCTCGCCGCAACTGGCGTCGGGGGAGCGCCGGCTGATCCTTACCCTTGATTGGCTGGGTTGAGCCAGGCGTGTAGCCGCTGCCGAGCCTGCGAGGCTGCGCCAAGGTCCGCAGAACCTTCAGTGCGCTCAAGAACGGCGTCTGCTGCGGCGTCGTTCTTGAGCGCGCGGATTTTCGCCCTGCACGGGAAGGGCGTAGCATCACCTCACAGGCTTTCCGGACCCCCTTCCCATGCTCCAGAACATTCCTACCCATGTGATCGCCGGCCCCCTGGGGGCCGGCAAGACCAGCCTGATCCGTCATCTGCTGAGCCAGCGCCCGGCCCATGAGCGCTGGGCGGTGCTGATCAACGAGTTCGGCCAGATCGGCCTGGATGCGGCCTTGCTGACTCGGGATGACGATGGCATCGCCCTCGGCGAAGTGGCCGGCGGCTGTCTGTGCTGCGTCAACGGCGCACCGTTTCAGGTGGGCTTGGGGCGCCTGCTGCGCAAGGCCAAGCCGGATCGTCTGTTCATCGAGCCTTCCGGCCTCGGTCACCCGGCGCAATTGCTCAAGCAACTGAGCGTCGCGCCCTGGCAAGGGGTGATGGCGTTGCAGCCCTGTGTGCTGGTGCTCGACGCCCAGGCCCTGGCGGCCGGCAAGCCGCTGCCCCAGGCCCAGCAGGACGCCCTGTCCAGCGCTGGCCTGTTGGTGTTGAACAAGGACGAACTGCTCAGCGACAGCGATCGGCTGCGGGTGCTGGAGCAGTTGCCGGACCTGCCCTTGTTCTGGACGCGCCACGCCGCCTTGCCCCTGGCCGAGCTACCGGGCCTGGGGGTCAGCGCCGGGGCGACGCTGGAGCACCTGGATGTTCCCCAGGGCCTGGCACAGTTACCGGCGGTGTGGAGCGATCCGGCGTTGCCGATCTGCCTCAGTCAGTCTCAGGAGGAGGGCTGGAGCATCGGCTGGCGCTGGCACCCGAGCCAGCAGTTCGACCTGACCCGAGTCGATCACTGGCTGCAGAACCTCGACTGGCGTCGGGCCAAACTGGTGATCCACAGCGATGAAGGCTGGCGCTCGGGCAATGGCTTGGATAATTCACCGCTGAACTGGCTGCCCAGCGAATGGCGACGGGATTCGCGCCTGGAGTTGATTTTCAGTGCCCCTCAGGACATGGCCGCCCTGCAAGCCAGCCTCAGCGCTTGCCGCCTGTAGGCGCAGGCTTGCCTGCACCTCTCACGGCTTGAACTTGCGATGCTCTTCGCGCCACTGACTCAGCTCGATCACCTCGGCGCTGGGCAACGGCTCTTTCACTTCGAATGGATAGGGTGCCAGCTCGATGTGCGCGCTGTGGGCTCCGAACTGAGTGATGGTTCCGGCGTGGCGGGTTTCGCCAGTCACGGTGAATTCGAAGTTGTAGATTCGCGCCAGGCGCCGACGACCGTTGGCGTCCTTGACCAAACCGATGCGCTTGAGTGCGACGTTGCCGTCCAGCAGCTCGATGTCGAGCCGTGCACAGTGCTGCTTGACCCGCGCCAGCGCCCGTTCCCGCAGGCCGTGGTTGTGCCATAGCCAGGCGGCGCCGGTCGCCAGCAGCATCAGCACAAAAATGTTTCCAAGGGTCAGCATGAAGGTTTGCTCCAACGAAGTGGCGTCAGCTTAACTGCGTCTCCGGTCTGTCGTACAGGCTGCGTTTAGTCGCATACTGCGCGGCTTGAATTCCACCGGTTTTATGGAAAATCCTGCATGAAACGTACGCCCCACCTGCTTGCGATCCAGTCCCATGTGGTTTTCGGCCACGCCGGTAACAGTGCTGCGGTGTTTCCCATGCAGCGGGTCGGGGTGAATGTCTGGCCCCTGAATACCGTACAGTTCTCCAACCACACTCAGTATGGTCACTGGGCCGGAGAAGTGTTGGCGCCCCAGCAGATTCCCGAGCTGGTGGAAGGTATCGCCGCCATCGGCGAGTTGGGCAACTGCGATGCGATTCTCTCCGGTTACCTGGGCAGCGCGGCCCAGGGCCGGGCGATTCTCAGTGGCGTGGCGCGGATCAAGGCGACCAACCCCAAGGCCTTGTACCTGTGCGACCCGGTGATGGGCCATCCGGAGAAGGGCTGCAGCGTGCCGGCGGAAGTCAGCGACTTTCTGCTGGATGAAGCGGTGGCCATGGCGGATTTTCTCTGCCCCAACCAGCTGGAACTGGACAGCTTCTGCGGGCGCAAGCCGCAATCGTTGTTCGATTGCCTGGGCATGGCCCGCTCGCTGCTGGAGAAGGGCCCCAAGGCGGTGCTGGTCAAGCACCTGGACTACCCGGGCAAGTTGGCGGAAGGCTTCGAGATGCTGCTGGTGACCGCCGAGGGCAGCTGGCACCTGCGGCGTCCGCTGCTGGCGTTCCCGCGCCAACCGGTGGGAGTGGGCGACCTGACGTCGGGTCTGTTCCTGGCCCGGGTGCTGTTGGGTGACAGCCTGGTGGCAGCGTTCGAATTCACCGCCGCGGCGGTGCATGAAGTGCTGCTGGAAACCCAGGCCTGCGCCAGCTACGAGCTGGAGCTGGTGCGGGCCCAGGATCGCATTGCCCATCCGCGGGTGCGGTTCGAGGCCACGCCGATCGGCTTCTGATGGCGACCGGCGTTCAGTGACTCAGGCCTGCTCGGAGAATTGCACCGTCGGCGCCGGCTGACGGAAGCCCCGGGTGTGTACGCCCAGGTACGCCAGGCCCAAGGCGAACCAGGCCAGGCCAATCCCCAGGGTCAGGGCCGAGAGGCTGGTCCACAGCCAGACGATCAGGCCGAAGCCGATCAACGGCAGCAGGCCGTACTGCAGCAGTCGCGCCCCCGTGCGCGGCTGCCCCTGTCCCAGGTGACTCTTGATCACCGCCAGGTTGACCACCGAGAACGCCACCAGCGCGCCGAAGCTGATCATCGACGCCAGGGTGGTGAGGTCGATGACTACTGCCAGCAAGGACACCAGCGACACCAGGACAATGGCGATCACCGGGGTCTTGTAGCGCTCGGACAGGGTGCCGAACACTCGCCGTGGCAAGATGCCGTCGCGGCCCATGCTGAACAGGATGCGCGACACCGAGGCCTGTGACGCCAGGGCCGAACCGGCAGCGCCAGCGACATAGGTGGCAGTGAAGAACATCTCCAGGAAACGTCCGCCGGCGTGCAGCATCACCTCGCTGGCTGCCGAATCGGCGTCCTTGAAGCTGCTGCCGGGGAAGGCCAGCTGGCTGGTCATGGCCAACAGGATGAACAGCAGGCCCGCGCCCAGGGTGGTGATGACAATGGCCCGGGGAATGTCCCGGCGTGGGTCGCGGGTTTCCTCGGCCAGGGTCGATACCGCGTCAAAGCCGAGGAACGACAGGCACAGCACCGCCGCTCCGGCCATTAATGGCAACAGTCCGCTCTGGCTGCCGTCGCCGACCCAGGGCGCGCTCAGGTCCAGGCTCTCGGCCCCGGCCAACTGGCGAATCACCAGGGCCACGAACACCACCACGAACACCATCTGCGCGCAGACGATCAGGTTGCTCATGCTCGATACCGAACCGATGCCGCGAATGTTCAGCAGCGTCACCAGGCTGATGGTCGCCACCACAAAGACCCAGGCTGGCACGGCGGGAAAGGCCAGGTTGAGAAACAGGCCGATCACCAGGTAGTTGATCATTGGTAGAAACAGGTAATCCAGCAGCAGCGACCAGCCGGCAAGAAAGCCGATGCCCGGTCCGAAACTGAGGCTGGCGTAGGAATAGGCCGAGCCGGCAATCGGGTACTTCCTGACCATGACGCTGTAGGACAGGGCGGTGAAGAGCATGGCCAACAGGGTGATCACGTACGCGGCGGCGGTACGCCCGCCGGTGATCTGGGTGACCACGCCGTAGGTGGTGAAGACGGTCAGCGGGACCATGTACACCAGGCCGAAGAACACCAGGGCCGGCAGCCCGAGGATGCGGCGCAGGGAGGTGCCCTGGGCACTGTGGGTGAAATCGCTGGGGGCGAGGGTGGGATTGTCGGAGAGAGTATTGGCGCTGGGCATTGTTATTGTTCTCACGCGTTCGTGGGTTCGAAGGCTCCCCAAACGGGGAGTGCGCTTGTGCCTTGCCCAACGATTCTGGCAGCGGTGCCCCTGGGGCATAACTCTCTATGTGGTCAAAAAGGGATGGATGTGGCCATTCGGGATGACCGCAGAAGACTGCCTGGAGCAGCGGAGGGAGAGGGGGCGAGTGCGCAAGGCTTTGCAGGGGCGTGGCGAGGGGACCGTCCGTGGTCCTGCTGAATCAGCGTATCTGTCTGAGAATCAAGGGCCGTCGGCCTTGATTTCCTGGTAGCGCTTTTCCAGCTCCTGGCGGATCTGCCGACGCTGCTGGGCCTGGATATAGCGGCGCTTGCCGTCGGCGGTCTCGGGCTGCAGCGGTGGCACCTGGGCCGGTTTGCGTTGGTCGTCCACCGCCACCATGGTGAAGAAGCAGCTGTTGGTGTGGCGCACCGAGCGCTCGCGGATGTTCTCGGTCACCACCTTGATACCCACCTCCATGGAGGTGTTGCCGGTGTAGTTGACCGAGGCCAGGAAGGTCACCAGTTCGCCGACATGCACCGGCTCGCGGAAGATCACCTGGTCCACCGACAAGGTCACTACGTAGCGGCCGGCATAACGGCTGGCGCAGGCATAGGCGACTTCGTCGAGGTACTTGAGCAGGGTGCCGCCGTGGACATTGCCAGAGAAATTGGCCATGTCAGGGGTCATCAATACCGTCATCGACAGCTGGGCGTTTCCGGGTTCCATAACACACTCACGGTTCAAGGCAGGGGTTGCTGGAGCACCTCTGCGGGTGCTGGTTTCAAGGATTTTCAAACCATCGATAACGGGACGCCGGGCCGCGTCGTGCCGTCACGCTCCGGTGGATCTGTTTCCTAATATTGCATCGCCTTTCTGCCAGAAGTCCCGGTGTTAACCTGAAAAACACCCGTTCCAGGGCTTTTTCCGCTCATATTTTGGATATTTCTTTGTACTGATCAGATTTTTCTTTTTAGGCGATCTGCGCCGCCCAGCGTTCAAGGAGAACCCCGTCCATGCATGCCATCAGCTTCATTCAGGACTTGGCCGTGATCATGCTGGTCGCAGGTGTAGTGACCATTCTCTTTCATCGATTCAAGCAACCGGTGGTGCTGGGCTACATCGTCGCTGGCTTCATCATCGGTCCCCACACACCGCCGTTCGGCCTGATCCACGACGAACAGACCATCAAGACCCTGGCCGAGCTTGGGGTGATTTTCCTGATGTTCTGCCTGGGGCTGGAATTCAGCCTGCGCAAGCTGTTCAAGGTGGGCGCCACGGCGTTTATCGCGGCGTTCCTGGAAATCGTCCTGATGATCTGGATCGGCTACGAGATCGGTCGCTGGTTCGATTGGAGCACCATGGATTCGCTGTTCCTCGGAGCGATCCTGGCCATTTCCTCCACCACCATCATCGTCAAGGCGCTCAACGACCTGAAGATGAAGAACGAGCGCTTCGCCCAGCTGATCTTCGGTGTATTGATCGTCGAAGATATTCTCGGCATCGGCATCATCGCCTTGCTGTCGAGTATTGCGGTCAGTGGCACCGTGAGTTCCGGCGATGTGTTCTCCACCGTCGGCAAGCTTTCGCTGTTCATGATCGTGGCGCTGGTGATCGGCATTCTGCTGGTGCCGCGCCTCTTGGCCTACGTGGCCAGGTTCGACAGCAACGAGATGCTGCTGATCACGGTGCTGGGGCTGTGTTTCGGCTTCTGCCTGCTGGTGGTGAAGCTGGAGTACAGCATGGTCCTGGGCGCCTTCCTGATCGGCGCGATCATGGCCGAGTCCCGTCAGTTGCTGAAGATCGAACGGCTGATCGAGCCGGTTCGTGACCTGTTCAGTGCCATCTTCTTTGTCGCCATCGGTCTGATGATCGACCCGCAGATCCTTCTGCAATACGCCTGGCCCATCGCCGTGATCAGCGTGGCAGTGGTGCTGGGCAAGATGCTGTCCTGCGGCATGGGCGCCTTTATCGCGGGTAACGATGGACGGACCTCGTTGCGAGTCGGGATGGGCCTGTCACAGATTGGCGAATTTTCGTTCATCATCGCCGCCCTGGGCATGACCCTGCAGGTCACCAGCGATTTTCTCTATCCGGTCGCGGTTGCCGTGTCGGCGATCACCACCTTGCTCACGCCTTATCTGATTCGCGCGGCCGATCCTTTGTCGCACAAGCTGGCTGGAGTCCTGCCTCAACGCCTGAGCCGGGTGCTGGGCATGTATGGGGAGTGGTTGCGCAGTATCCAGCCTCAGGGTGAGGGCGCATTGCTGGCGTCGATGATCCGCAAGATCCTGCTGCAAGTGGGGGTGAATCTGGCGCTGGTGGTGGCGATCTTCTTTTCCGGCGGCTATTTCGCCAAGCGCATCGGCACTTATCTGGAGGAATGGGTCAGTGATCCTAGCTGGCAGAAGGCGCTGATCTGGGGCGCAGCGTTGCTGCTGTCCCTGCCATTCCTGATTGCCGCCTACCGCAAGCTCAAGGCGCTGTCGATGCTGCTGGCGGAGATGGGGGTCAAGGCGGAAATGGCCGGGCGTCATACCCAGCGAGTGCGTCGGGTGATCGCCGAGGTGATTCCGATCCTGTCGCTACTGGTGATCTTTCTGCTGTTGGCGGCGCTGTCGTCGAGCATCCTGCCGACCCTGGAGCTGCTGGTACTGATTGCCGTGGTGGCGGCGGTGGTGGCCGCGGTGTTGTGGCGCTGGTTCATCCGCGTGCACACGCGGATGCAGGTGGCGCTGATCGAAACCCTCGATCACAGCAAGGACAACGGCGGACATTGACCTTGCCGCTCGCCAGCAGGGCGCTGGCGAGCCGGTTGCAACGGCGGGGGCTCAGCTTTCCAGCCAAACGTCCCGCGCCCAGTGCCACACCGATTCCCAGGACTCTTCGGTGATCAGCTCTTCTTCGCCGGACCACAGCACCACGGTGCCGTCTTCTTCGACGCAGTAGTAGTCGTCGCCGTCCTGGCAGATCGGGATCAGCTCACGAGGCACGCCCAGGTCCCAGGCGGTCGCGGCCACTTCCGGCAGGTAGGTGTGGGATTGCGGGTCGGTGACGGTGACCGGTTCCAGGCTGCC
Organism: Pseudomonas protegens; assembly: GCF_003363755.1. Taxonomy (GTDB): domain Bacteria; phylum Pseudomonadota; class Gammaproteobacteria; order Pseudomonadales; family Pseudomonadaceae; genus Aquipseudomonas; species Aquipseudomonas danubii. Next base: position 3,452,711 of record NZ_CP031396.1, on the reverse strand, counting down.
GTAAACCACGTCGCTGACCGTCAACAGGAACTCTTTGAAGACGAACGGGATATTGATGAACAGCTGTTCTTCAATTTCCACCAGTTGGTCTTCGTCCGGCAGTTCCAGGGGGACGGGTACCGGTTCGTTGGCTTCTCGGAGTTGTTCGATGACTTCTTCCACGGCCTGGGTCCTCTTTGCTCTATGGCGCGGTTGTTTGACGGCGGTTTATACAGTAGCTCGCTATAAGTGCAATCGTGAAATGCAAAACCCCGACCTGAGTCGGGGTTTTGCCTTACAGCTGTGACAGCAGAATGAATCAGCCGTTCTGGCGGATACCTGCCACCAGCCATGGCTGGTTGTCGCCCTGGGCGCGTTCCATGTTCCAGCTTTCGCTGAACACTTCGCCCTGGTCGAAGCGCGAGGTCTTCGATACACCGCTGAAGGTCAGGGTGGCGATGGTCTTGTCGGCACGGTCATCCACGCCTTCCAGCTGCACTTGCAGGTTGTCGATGTAGGTGGACTGGAAGCCGTCGCCCAGATCGGCACGTTCCTGTTTCAGGAACTGCAGCATTTGCGGGGTAACGAACTCGGCAATCTTGTCCATTTCGTTGGCGTCCCAGTGTTGCTGCAGGGACTGGAAGTGATTGCGCGCCGCTTCAATGAAGCGCTCTTCGTTGAACCAGGCCGGAGCGTTGATCACCGGACGCGCGGCAGGTGCTGCCGAGCCACCGAAGATCGAACCGCCAGCCGGTTGCTGAGGCTCGAACGCTTCACGCTGCATCGGTGCGTGACCCGCTGGAGCGAACTGCTCCTGCTGCTTGCGACGGCGAGCGGCGATAAAGCGGAAGATCACAAAGGCGATGACCGCCATGATCAGGATGTCGAAGATCTGCATGCCCTGGAAGCCGTCACCCATGAACATGGAGGCCAGCAGGCCACCGGCTGCGATGCCGGCCAGAGGGCCGAGCCAGCGCGAAGCACCACCGGCCTTGGCCGCGGCACCTGCAGCTCCGGCTGCGCCAGCGGTGGCGGCAGCGGCAGGCGCGCCCGGAGTGGTTGGCGCCGCCTGGCGAGTCTGGTGGGTCGGGGCAGCGCCGGCGCTTTTGCCGCCGCCGAAGCGCTTGGCGTTGGCGTCGAGGCTCATCGTCAGGCCGATGCACAGCGCCATGGCGATGCTAAGAAAACGTTTCATAAAGGGGGTTCCCATTTGTGGATGGCACGCGCGCCATATTGCACAGGTGAAGTGTCAGTAGCGAGCGGCATAATGTTTCGGGCTTTTGCCTGACAGGCTCGGTTCAGCTCCGTTCGCCGGCATGCTCGCCGATAGGTTTTTTGTCCTCAAGGACGTGGCTTTGGTTCAATTGCGTCGCCGTTCAGCGACGCAGTGCCAGGAGCACGACGCCGGCGGTGATCAGGCCGATTCCGCCCCACTGGCGCAGATCGAGTTTCTCGCCCAGCAGGGCCACGCCGATGACTGCGACCAACACCACGCTGAGCTTGTCCACCGGCGCCACCAGAGAGGCCGGGCCGAGTTTCAGGGCGCGGAAATAGCACAGCCAGGAGGCCCCGGTGGCCAGTCCCGACAGCAGCAGGAAAAGATAGCTCCTGGTGGAAATCGATCCCAGGGACTGATATTGGCCCGTTGCGTACAAAATCAAGGCCAGGCTGACCAGGACCACCACGGTGCGCAGCAGGGTGGCGAAGTCTGAATTGACGTTTTCTATCCCGACTTTGGCGAAGATCGCCGTCAAAGCGGCGAAAGTTGCCGAGAGCAGCGCCCAGAATGTCCACGAGGAAAAAAAGCCTGAACCCATGTTCGCGCTGCCTTTTCTGCACTGACCTGGCGGAGCCGGCTTGCTGGCGAAGAGGTGGTGCGCCAGTGAGCTTCACCGGCAAGCCGGCGCCTAGGGTCGGGTTAGATGGCTTCCAGCTTGGCGTAGCCGAGCATCAGCCATTTGCTGCCTTCGCTGAAGTTGACCTGGACCCGGGCCTGGGCACCGGCGCCTTCGAAGTTGAGGATCACCCCGTCGCCGAACACCGAGTGCCGCACCGCCTGGCCCAGGCTCAAGCCGGTGTCCGGAATCTCGCTGCCGCCGAACAGGCTGCTGGTGCTCTGCGACTGGCCACCGCCGAAAGGCCGGCTGACGCTGTTGGACAGGCGCACTTCCTGAATCAGCCCCTTGGGCACTTCGCGGACGAAGCGCGACACCTTGTTGTAGGTTTCGCTGCCGTACAGGCGACGGGTTTCCGCATAGGTCATCACCAGGTTCTGCATCGCCCGGGTGATGCCGACGTAGGCCAGGCGGCGTTCTTCCTCAAGGCGGCCGGGTTCTTCCAGGCTCATCTTGTGCGGGAACAGGCCTTCTTCCATGCCCACCAGGAACACGTAGGGGAACTCCAGGCCCTTGGCGCTGTGCAGGGTCATCAGTTGCACGCTGTCTTCGTGCTCGTCGGCCTGGGTATCGCCGGCTTCCAGGGACGCGTGGCCGAGGAAGGCCGCCAGCGGCGTCAGGTCCTCGTCTTCTTCGGTGTTCTCGAAGTTGCGCGCGGCGCTCACCAGTTCCTCAAGGTTTTCCACCCGGGCCTGGCCTTTCTCGCCTTTTTCCGCTTCGTGGTAGGCGATCAGCCCGGACTGCTCGATCACCGTCTGGGTCATCAGGTGCAGGGGCATTTCCAGGGTCTTGGCGGCGAGGTTCTCGATCAGTTCGATAAAGGCCCCGAGGGCGCCTGCGGCGCGACCGGTGAGGCCTTTATTGGCCACCAGCTGGCGCATGGCTTCCCACATCGACACATCGCTGTGGCGCGCGTGTTCGCGGATGGCTTCGACGGTCTTTTCGCCGATGCCCCGGGCTGGAACGTTGATCACCCGTTCCAGGGCTGCGTCGTTGCCCCGGCCTTCCAGCAAGCGCAGGTAAGCCATGGCGTTCTTGATCTCGGCCCGTTCGAAGAAGCGCTGACCGCCATAGATGCGGTACGGAATGCGCTCGCGCAGCAGGGCTTCTTCCAGCACCCGGGACTGGGCGTTGGAGCGGTAGAGAATGGCGATGTCGCTGCGGGCCAGGCCGGTTTTCAGCGCGCTCTCGATGGTTTCCACGACATAGCGGGCTTCATCGTGCTCGTTGAAGGCGGCGTACAGGTTGATGGCTTCGCCGTCGCCGCCGTCGGTCCACAGTTCCTTGCCCAGGCGTCCGGTGTTGTTGGCGATCAGGGCGTTGGCGGCCTTGAGGATGCCGGCGGTGGAGCGGTAGTTCTGCTCCAGGCGGATCACTTCGGTGTCCGGGAAGTCGGCGGAATACTGATGGATGTTCTCGATCTTCGCTCCACGCCAGCCGTAGATCGACTGGTCGTCGTCGCCCACCACCATCAGGCTGTCGCCACCTTGGGCCAGCAGTCGCAGCCAGGCGTACTGCACGGCGTTGGTGTCCTGGAACTCGTCCACCAGCACGTGGCGGAAGCGCTTCTGGTAGTGCGCCAGCAGGCCGGGATGGTCGCGCCACAGGTCCAGGGCGCGCAGCAGCAGCTCGGAGAAATCGATGACTCCGGCGCGCTGGCAGGCGGCCTCATAGGCCTCATAGATGCCGCGCATGGTGGCCAGGAAAAGATCGCCGCTGGCCTGGATGTGTTGCGGGCGCAGGCCTTCGTCTTTCTGTCCGTTGATGAACCACTGGGCCTGACGGGCCGGCCAGCGCTGCTCATCCAGGCCCAGCTCGCGGATCACCCGCTTGACCAGGCGTTGCTGGTCGTCGCTGTCGAGGATCTGGAAGGTCTGGCTCAGGCCGGCTTCCTGCCAGTGGGCCCGCAGCAGGCGGTGCGCCAGGCCGTGGAAGGTGCCGACCCACATGCCCGCCGGGTTGATGCCCAGCAATTGTTCGATGCGGTGGCGCATCTCGGCGGCGGCCTTGTTGGTGAAGGTCACCGACAGGATCGAGTGGGGCGAGGCGTTCTCGACCTGGATCAACCAGGCGATACGGTGCACCAGCACTCGGGTTTTGCCGGAGCCAGCACCGGCCAGGACCAACTGACGACCCACGGAGGCAGCTACGGCCTGGCGTTGGGCATCGTTGAGGGAGTTCAACAGGAGGGAGAGATCATCGCGCATCGGGGCATTCTAGGGGGCCGCGTCACCCCGGGCAAACCCGGCATTGCATTAGCCGATAAAACAACGGCCGGGGACGACCGGTTGGTCACAGGCCGCAGCCATTGGTGTCTCGCGCGCGCGCACTTGCACGACGGATTACGGCGGGATTTGTTTTATCGATTTTATGATCCAGAGCAGTTTGGCTCGAGCTTGTGCTTGTGTATGCTCCGCCGACGTTTCGGGCTCTACATTATAAGAATACTGCCTATGACACTTAACCCCGACCCGTCCGGGCCCTTCATGGCGCCGGGGGGCATCCGCCAGCATTACGCCGTCGAGATGGCAGTGGAGCGTACGCGCCTGCTGTATCAGGGCTCGCTGCTGCCGACCCTTTTCATGCTGCTCAACGGTCTGGTGTGCACCTGGTTGCTCTGGAGTCCGGCGCGCTATCTGTTGCTCAGCGTGTGGATGGTCTGGCTGCTGGCCCTGGTGGCCTTGCGGGTGATCCAGGTGGCGGCGTTCGACTCGGCGATTCCCAGTCGCCAGGCGCAGCCCATCTGGCAGCGCATGTTTCTTCTGGGGTCGGCGGTCAGTGGCCTGACCCTGGCCTGCGCCGGCATCGCCCTGGTGCCCACCGACAGCTTTTTGCAGCAGGCCTGGGTTTTCGGCCTGATCGGCGCGGCGATTCTTTCCGCCAGCGTGGCCTACGCGGTCAGCCTGCAGGCCTTTCTTTCCTTCACATTGCCCTGCCTGTTGCCGGCCATCGCCTATCTGTTCTGGGGCGGAGACGATCAGCAGCGCGGCTGGGGCTGGCTTGGGCTGATTCTCCTGGTATCCCTGAGCGTGGTGGCCTGGCAGGTCAACCGCCTGATTCAGCGAGGCCTGTTGCGGCGCTTTCAGAATCAGGCGCTGATCGAGCATCTGCAGGATGCCCAGAGCCGCGGCAGCCAGCTCAACCGCGAGCTGGCCCGTGAGATCGAACAGCGCCGACGGGCCGAAGAACAATTGCGTGAAGCCCAGGCGGGACTGGAGCAGCGGGTGGCCCAGCGCAGCCTGGAACTGGACCAGGCCAACCAGGCCCTGAGCAAGAGCGAGGCGCGCCTGGCCCTGGCCCTGAATGCCAGCGAGCTGGGACTTTGGGACTGGAACCTGCAGACCGACGAAATCCATCACACCCAGATCAAGGAACTGTTTGGCCTGGAACCCGAAGACGTCACCGCGATGCTCAGCCATCTCAAGCCGCGCCTGCACCCCGAGGATTTGCCGCTGCTCAAACGTGCCCTGGTGGAGCATCTCAAGGGCCGCAGCGAGGATTACCAGGTGGAGTACCGGGTGCGTCATGGCGATGGCCATTGGGTGTGGATCGAGGACCGGGGCAGGGCGGTGGAGCGTAGTCCTGGTGGAAGGGTGTTGCGCATGGTGGGCACGCGGCGGGATATCAGCGCCGACAAGGAAGTGGAGGTGCAGCGCAATCTGGCGGCGACAGTGTTCGAGGCGGCCAGTGAAGGCATCGTCATCCTCGACCCCGAGTACGCCCTGATCGCTGCCAATCAGGCCTTCAGCCAGGTCACGGGCTATCAGATCGAGGACATGCTCGGGCGCAATGTGGTGGAACTGTCCTGTAGCCGCGATGCCCGCCGGCATTACCCGTTGATTCATCAGGCCCTGGAGCAACACGGCAGTTGGCAGGGCGAGCTGGTGGAGACCCGCAAGAACGGCGAGCTCTATCCGCAATGGCTGCAATTGAATGTCGTGCGGGATAAACGAGGGAAAATCCGCCACATCGTGGGCTTCTTCGCCGATCTATCGGCTCGGCGCGAGTCCGAGGAGCGCATGCGCTACCTCACTCACTACGATGAACTCACCGGGCTGGCCAACCGTTCCCTGTTTCGCGAGCGCCTGGGCGAGGCCCACCAACGGGTACGCCAGGGCGGCCGCAGCCTGGCCTTGCTGCACATCAATCTGGATCGCTTCAAGTTGCTCAACGACAGCCTCGGCCATGAAGTGGCCGACCAGTTGCTGCAGAAGATGTCCAGACGACTGGTCAATGCCCTGCCGGAGGCCGACACCATCGCCCGGCTGTCCGGGGATGAGTTCGCTGTGTTGTTCGACGCCTACGGCAGCCTGTCGAGCCTGACGCGGGTGGCGACCCGGCTGCTGAGCAAGCTGCGCCTGCCGATCACCGTCGATGGCCATGAATTGGTGGTCAGCGCCTCCATGGGCATCAGCATGCTGCCGGACAGCGCCCGGGAGATTGCGGCTTTGGTCAGTCAGGCGAACATGGCCATGGCCCACGCCAAGCACCTGGGCGGCAACAACTTCCAGTTCTACACCGAGAGCCTGCAGGCCAGCACTCTGGAGCGTCTGCAACTGGAGAACCAGCTGCGCAAGGCCATCGAAGAAGGCCAGTTGATGGTGTTCTACCAACCCAAGCTGTGCCTGGCCACGGGCCGGCTGAATGCTGCCGAAGCCCTGGTGCGCTGGGATCACCCGACCATGGGCCGGGTGCCGCCGGGGGACTTCATCGGCCTGGCGGAAGAGACCGGGCTGATCGGGCCCATCGGCGAATTTGTGTTGCGTCAGGCCTGCCGCCAAGCCTGCGACTGGCAGCGCCAGGGGCTGGAGCCGATTCGGGTGTCGGTCAACCTGTCGGTGTATCAACTGCGCCAAGGCAAGCTGGTGAGCCTGGTGCGCCAGGTATTGGAAGAAACCGGCCTGGAGCCGCATTTCCTCGAGCTGGAACTGACTGAAAGCCAGCTCCTGGACAGCGTCGAGCACATCATCGCGACCTTCCAGCAACTGCGTGATCTGGGAGTGAAGCTGGCCATCGATGACTTCGGCACGGGTTACTCGTCCCTGAGCTACCTCAAGCGCATTCCGGTGGACTACGTGAAGATCGACCAGGCCTTTATCCGTGGCCTTGCCGAAGGTGGCGAGGATGCGGCGATTACCCGGGCAATCATTGCCATGGCGCACGGGCTGTCGCTGAAAGTGGTGGCCGAGGGGGTCGAGGACCCGGCGCAGTTGACCTTCCTGCGGGCCGAACACTGCGATGAAGTGCAGGGCTACCTGATCAGTCGTCCGGTGAATGCCGAAGCGCTCGCGCAGCTGTTGCAGGCCCAGTCTCGCTAGTGGGCGGCGACGCCAGCCACAACGGCTACATAAGTCGTACCCGGCTGAAAATGGGGGGCAGGCCGGCAAATTGATGATGCATTGAACAGGCAAAAAGACGATTCCTGTAGTATAACTACAAGCTTGCTACATCCCCGGCGTCAGCCAATAACAATGAGTCCAGCCCTTTGAACCTGTTGCAGCACATCGCCCAGTCACGTCATTTGTTACGCAAATCGGAACTCAAGGTCGCCGATCACGTGCTCCTTGATCCTGCGGCCGTGATGCACAGTTCCATGGCGGACCTGGCCCACAGCGTGGGCATCAGCGAACCGACCATCGTGCGTTTCTGCCGGGCCATCGGTTGCTCCGGTTTTCAGGACCTGAAGCTCAAGTTGGCTCAGAGCCTCGCCGCCGGTGCCAGCTTTGGCCAGTTCGCGATCCATGAAGACGATTCTGTCGCTGACTACAGCCTGAAGATCTTCGACACCACCCTGCACACCCTGATGGAAGTGCGCGAGAAGCTCGATCCGGTGGCCCTGCAGCAGGCGGTGACTGCCATGTCCCAGGCCCAGCGCGTGGAGTTCTACGGCTTTGGCGCGTCTGGCGCGGTGGCGGCGGATGCCCAGCACAAGTTCTTTCGCCTGCTGCTGACTGCGGCGGCCTATTCCGACCCGCACATGCAGGCGATGTCGGCGGTGACCTTGAAGCCTACCGACGTGGCCATCTGTATTTCTCAGTCCGGGCGCTCCAAAGACCTGCTGATCACCGCCAACCTGGTGCGTGAAAGCGGCGCCTCGCTGATCACCCTGTGCCCGAGCCAGACGCCGTTGGCCGAGCTGTCCACGGTCAACCTGGCCATCGATGTCCACGAAGACACCGAGATCTACACCCCGCTGACCTCGCGTATCGCCCACCTGGTGGTGATCGACGTGCTGGCCATGGGCGTGGCCATGGCCCGCGGGCCGAGCCTGGTGAACCACCTCAAGAGCGTCAAGCGCAGCCTTCGCAGCCTGCGTCTGTCGCCCAAGTCGGTCAAAGCCCTGGACGACTGATTCCTGGAGAGGGGCGAATGTTCATCGTCCTGTAACCGACCCGCCGCCAAACCGTAACCGCCGACGTCCATCGTGAAGCTTCCGTACTCGCATTGGGAGACTCGAAATGGCCCGGCCTTACGAAGAGAGCAACAGCGCAGTCAAGACCCGTCGTCAGCAGGAAGACCAGCGCCGCATGGAATTTCGTCGTGCGATCGAACACCGCTTCGAGCTGCGTCAGTTGCAGCAGCAAATCAACGATTACCCCGAGCTTGAGGCCGTCAATTACTGGCAGGCGGCACCCGCGGCTTCCCGTCGAAGCGTTCAACCAGCCCGCTGATCTGCACGCGTTCGCTGCGGATGAATCCCAGGAACGCATGCGCTACCGGTGACAGGCGTTTGGCTTTGGCCTGCACCAGGCACCAGCTGCGAAGCAATGGCAGCTCTTCGACCGGCAACTCGATCAAGCCGCCGGTCGCCAACTCAAGGTTCAGGGCGTGGCGCGTCAGCAAGGCCACGCCCAGACCCGCCCGCACGCACTCGCGCTGAGCTTCCGCCGACGACACTTCGAGGATCTGGGTGAAGTGCACGCGCTTCTCCTTGAAGTACTCCTCGCAGGCCAGGCGGGTGCCCGAGCCGGGCTCGCGCAGCACCAGGGTGTAGGGCTCCAGGTCCTGCAGGCGCAGCGGACCCATGTGGCTCAGGGGATGATCCGGCGGCGCCACGGCGACGATGGGGTTGTTGAGGAAGGGCAGGAACTCCAGCTCCATGTCCTGGGGCACCATGGACATGATCACCAGGTCATCGCGGTTGTCCGAGAGGCGGCGGATCACCTGGGAGCGGTTGACCACCGTCAGTTGCAGGTGGACTTCCGGATGCTGGCGCTTGAAGGCGGCGAACAGGTGCGGGACGAAGTATTTGGCGCTGGATTCCACCGCCAGCTTGAGCTGGCCCTGCAGTGAGCCCTGCATGTCCGAGAGCTGCATGTCGAGGTTTTCCAGGCGCCCGAAGATGTCCCGGCTGGCCCGTTGCAGGGCCTCGGCGGCTTCGGTCATGTAGAGCTTCTTGCCGACGTAATCGAACAGCGGCTGGCCGATCAGCTCCTCCAACTGACGGATCTGCAGGCTGACCGCGGGCTGGGTGAGATTCATTTCATCGGCGGCGCGGCTGTAGGAGCGTAGATCGCAGACTTCATTGAAAATCTGCAACTGACGTAATGTCAGTCTCATCAAGGACTTACGCATTTTTCAGTGCTCGCGCCAAGGGCTGGTAGCACAACTATAAGTCTTTACTTATGCCCAACCCAATAATTATTGATTTTTGTTAATCCCTCTGCAGAGCTAGTGTGACGCGGCGACTGACTTGAAACATTTGGTCACGCGCCGACTCGGTCTAGCGGGTCGTTTGTTTCAACGGCTCAAGGGAACCTCCAAGTGATAAAAAAGATCCTGATCGCCAACCGTGGTGAGATCGCCGTACGAATCGTGCGTGCCTGCGCCGAGATGGGCATCCGTTCGGTAGCGATCTTCTCCGACGCTGATCGCCATGCCCTGCATGTAAAGCGTGCGGATGAGGCCCACAGCATTGGCGCCGAGCCGCTGGCCGGCTACCTGAACCCCCGCAAGCTGGTGAACCTGGCGGTGGAAACCGGCTGTGATGCCTTGCATCCCGGCTATGGTTTTCTTTCGGAAAACGCCGAACTGGCGGACATCTGCGCCGAACGTGGCATCAAATTCATCGGCCCGTCGGCGGAAGTCATCCGCCGCATGGGCGACAAGACTGAAGCCCGTCGCAGCATGATCAAGGCCGGCGTGCCGGTGACCCCGGGTACCGAAGGCAACGTCGCGGATATCCATGAAGCCCTGACTGAAGGCGACCGCATCGGCTACCCGGTGATGCTCAAGGCCACCTCCGGTGGTGGCGGCCGCGGCATTCGTCGCTGCAACAGCCGTGAAGAGCTGGAGCAGGCGTTCCCCCGAGTGATTTCCGAAGCCACCAAGGCGTTCGGTTCGGCGGAAGTGTTCCTGGAAAAATGCATCGTCAATCCCAAGCACATCGAAGCGCAGATCCTCGGCGACAGCTTTGGCAACGTGGTGCACCTGTTCGAGCGCGACTGCTCGATCCAGCGCCGTAACCAGAAGCTCATCGAGATCGCCCCGAGCCCGCAGTTGACCCCGGAACAGCGCGCCTACATCGGCGACCTGTCGGTGCGCGCGGCCAAGGCCGTGGGCTACGAGAACGCCGGCACCGTGGAGTTCCTGCTCGCCGAGGGCGAGGTGTACTTCATGGAGATGAACACCCGGGTGCAGGTGGAGCACACCATCACCGAGGAGATCACCGGCATCGACATCGTTCGCGAGCAGATCCGCATCGCCTCGGGCCTGCCACTGTCGGTGAAGCAGGAAGACATCCACCACCGTGGTTTTGCCCTGCAGTTCCGGATCAACGCCGAGGACCCGAAGAACAACTTCCTGCCCAGCTTCGGCAAGATCACCCGTTACTACGCCCCTGGCGGACCCGGCGTGCGCACCGACACGGCGATCTACACCGGCTACACCATTCCGCCGTTCTATGACTCCATGTGCCTGAAGCTGGTGGTCTGGGCGCTGACCTGGGAAGAGGCGATGGACCGTGGCCTGCGCGCCCTCGACGACATGCGTCTGCAAGGGGTCAAGACCACCGCCGCCTACTACCAGGAAATCCTGCGTAACCCGGAATTCCGTAGCGGTCAGTTCAATACCAGCTTCGTTGAAAGCCATCCGGAACTGACCAACTACTCGATCAAGCGCAAACCCGAAGAGCTGGCCCTGGCCATCGCCGCCGCCATCGCCGCCCACGCAGGCCTGTGAGGAATAAAACAATGTCCAAGAAGATTCATGTAACCGACACCATCCTGCGCGACGCCCACCAATCGCTGCTGGCGACTCGCATGCGCACCGAAGACATGCTGCCGATCTGCGACAAGCTCGACAAAGTCGGCTACTGGTCCCTGGAAGTCTGGGGCGGCGCGACCTTCGACGCCTGCGTGCGCTTCCTCAAGGAAGACCCCTGGGAGCGCCTGCGCCAATTGCGCGCGGCGCTGCCCAACACCCGTCTGCAGATGCTCCTGCGTGGCCAGAACCTGCTGGGCTACCGCCACTACAGCGACGACGTGGTCAAAGCCTTCGTGGCCAAGGCCGCGGTCAATGGCATCGACGTGTTCCGCATCTTCGACGCCATGAACGACGTGCGTAACCTGCGGGTCGCCATCGAGGCGGTGAAGGCCGCCGGCAAGCACGCCCAGGGCACCATCGCCTACACCACCAGCCCGGTGCACACCATCGAGGCCTTCGTGGCCCAGGCCAAGCAGATGGAAGCCATGGGCTGCGACTCCATCGCCATCAAGGACATGGCCGGCCTGCTGACCCCTTACGCCACCGGCGAGCTGGTCAAGGCGCTGAAGGCCGAGCTGTCGCTGCCGGTGTTCATCCACTCCCACGACACCGCCGGCCTGGCTGCCATGTGCCAGCTCAAGGCCATCGAGAACGGCGCCGACCATATCGACACCGCCATCTCCAGCTTCGCCTGGGGCACCAGCCACCCGGGCACCGAGTCCATGGTCGCGGCCCTTAAAGGCAGCGAGTTCGACACCGGCCTGGACCTGGAGCTGCTGCAAGAGATCGGCCTGTACTTCTACGCCGTGCGCAAGAAGTACCACCAGTTCGAAAGCGAATTCACCGCGGTCGATACCCGGGTGCAAGTCAACCAGGTGCCGGGCGGGATGATTTCCAACCTGGCCAACCAGTTGAAAGAGCAGGGCGCGCTGAACCGCATGGGCGAAGTGCTGGCCGAGATCCCGCGGGTGCGTCACGACCTGGGCTACCCGCCGCTGGTGACCCCGACCTCGCAGATCGTCGGCACCCAGGCGTTCTTCAACGTCCTGGCCGGCGAGCGCTACAAGACCATCACCAACGAAGTGAAGCTCTACCTGCAGGGCGGCTACGGCAAGGCCCCGGGTCAGGTGGACGAAAACCTGCGGCGCCAGGCCATCGGCAGCGAGGACGTGATCGATGTGCGTCCGGCCGACCTGCTGAAACCGGAAATGACCAAGCTGCGCGGCGAAATCGGTGCCCTGGCGCATTCCGAGGAAGACGTGCTGACCTACGCCATGTTCCCGGACATCGGGCGCAAGTTCCTCGAAGAGCGTGAGGCCGGCACCCTGGTTCCGGAAGCGTTGCTGCCGATCCCTGAAGCCGGTGGCGTCAGCAGGCCGGGCGGTGAAGGCGTGCCTACCGAGTTCGTCATCGATGTCCACGGCGAAACCTACCGCGTCGACATCACTGGCGTCGGGGTCAAGGCCGAAGGCAAGCGCCACTTCTACCTGTCCATCGACGGCATGCCGGAAGAAGTGGTGTTCGAGCCACTCAACGAGTTCGTCGGCGGCGGCACCAGCAAGCGCAAACAGGCCAGCGCCCCGGGCCATGTCAGCACCACCATGCCGGGCAACATCGTCGATGTGCTGGTCAAGGAAGGCGACGTGGTCAAGGAAGGTCAGGCGGTGCTGATCACCGAGGCCATGAAGATGGAAACCGAAGTCCAGGCGGCCGTCGCCGGCAAGGTCGTAGCGATCCACGTGGCCAAGGGCGACCGGGTCAACCCGGGCGAAATCCTCATCGAAATCGAGGGCTGAGTTCAGGCCCTCATCTGCAACGGTTTACCTCGGGGGAGCTACGGCTCCCCTTTTTTTGGCTTTTTTTTGAAGTGTCATTTAATGCATTTTATGCAGCCAATAGTTCATTGAAATGTATTTAGATGCACTTATTGGCTCGGAGGCTTGGAATAACTGCAATATAATGCACGGATGATTGAGGCGGAGTCTCTATACACGTGCAGCAAATGACAGGTACCCCAATGCTCCGGCTGACGTTGCAGCTCTACGGCGCAGGGGCGTGGACCGATGCCATGACCCTGAGTTTCGACAACCCCGAAGCGGGCTTTGCCAGCCCTTGCAGCTTTGGTTATGTCCCGCAGTATCTGGTGGACAACCTGGACGCGGTTGCCAGCCCGCTGAGCCGCTCGGTCAGTGCACAGATACCTCTGGGCTGGGAGCCCTGGCGAGAAGACCGGGCGCCGGCCTTTCTTTATGACCTGATCGCAACGCCGGCGACGCGCGGCTTTTTGCTGCGGCAGATCGGCCATGAGCGGCCCGATGGCATGGGCAGCGAGTTGTTCCTCCTGGCCCGAAGCACTGCGGCGCCCATTGGCCATCTGCGGATCAAGGAGTCCCTGGCAGGGCTGCACAGGCGTCCGGCCCTGGGCTTCACCCGGGAGCAGGTGGTGACCCTGGATAACCGTTTTCTGGAATACGCCCATGAGCAGGCGGCGGCTTTTGGTGGCACGGCGAGCATCGGCGACGAAGCGCCCAAGCTGTTGCTGACGGAAAACCGCGAGGGCTTGTTGTACCCCGATGCGTTGCTCGATGACGCTTGTGCAGCGCGTCACTGGTGGGTGAAGTTCCCCCGTAACCCGGCTTCGCCGACTGCCTGCGACATCCTCAGAAGCGAGTTCCATTACTACCGGGCGCTGCAGCAGCTGGGTATCGAGACCTTCCCGGCGCCTGGGCTGGCGCTGGAAGAGGGGCGGCGGCCAAGCCTGTGGATGCAGCGTTTTGACCGTCGGCTAACGCCCGCCGGAGTCGAGCGTCTGGCGGTGGAGTCGATCTATTCCCTGGCCGCTCTGGTGGGCCATGGCCAGGGCATGCGCCATACCGAGGTCCTGGGGATTCTCGCCGAACTGTGGCGCGCCACCGGCCAGGAGGCGTCGATCCCTGAACTGGTGGCGGACTACCTGCGGCGCGACCTGCTCAACAGGATTCTCGGCAACACGGACAATCATGGCCGCACGCTTGCGGTGGTTCGCACGGATACAGAGGTGCGCCTGGCCCCGATCCATGACCTGGCGCCCAAGGTCATGGATGACCAGGGGATTGCCCGCACCACCAAATGGCCCGGACGCATGGAAGTAGCCGGTGACGTCGACTGGCGCCTGGTGTGTGCCAGCCTCAAGCCGCTGCTCGATCCAGAGGCCGCCCTGACGCGACTGCGCGCAGATGCCGAACAGCTGCGGGCCCTGCCGGACCTGTTGAGTGCCGGCGGCCTGCCCGAAGCCACCTTCAATCATCCGCGCATTCACCTGCGCCACCTGGACCGACGCCTGCAGGAGTGGGGATTGCGATGACCATGACGCTGGAAGAACGCGGGGCCTTGATCGACCACATCCAGCAGGAGCTGGCGGGCGGTCGCTTGTCCCTTGGCGACGCGGTCAAGCGCCTGCGCACTGAAGTCACAGGGCTGCATCAGAGCCAGTTCGCCAGGATGTGCCGGATTTCCCTGCGCACCCTGATCCACATCGAACACGGTGACGGCAACCCGACCCTCAAGTCATTGAACGCGGTGTTCAAGCCGTTCGGCTTGCAGATGGGGGTGGTGAAGGTGCAGAAGACCAGCCGCGCCCGTTCGTTGCTCGATGAACTTGAGCACTCGGCAAGAAGCCCGGTTATTCCCGGGCCTTCGACGCTTGCCTGAGCCTTAGCCGCGTTTGGCGTAGCCCTTGCCGTAATGCTTTTCCATCCGTGCCTGGATCAGTTCCAGGCCGATGGACAGCAGCCAGTAGATCAGCGCCGCGGTGCTGAGCATCTCGATGTAGCGGTAGCTGGAGCGGCCGTAGGACTGGGCCAGGAACATCACTTCCCAGACCCCCATCACCGAGATCAGCGACGAGTCCTTGAGCATCGAGATGAACTGGTTGGTGGCCGGCGGAATGATGGTGCGCATGGCCTGGGGCAGGGTCACCTGCCAGAAGATCACGCTGTCGCTCATGCCCAGGGCCAGGGCCGCCTGGCGTTGGCCGTGGGGCACGCCAAGGATGCCGGCACGGAAAATCTCGCTGAGGTAGGCGCCGTAGTTCAGCGACAGGGCGATGATCCCGGCGGTAATGGCGCCCGGCACCACCCCCAGTTGCGGCAGGCCGAGGTAGATCAGCAGGATCTGGATCAGCAACGGCGTACCGCGAAAGAACGAGGCATAGAAGCTGGCGATGCCGAAGGCCACGGCGCTGGAAGACAGGCGCGCCAGGGCGGTGACAAAGCCCAGCAGCGACGAGGCGACGATGGAGCAGGCGCAGAGGAACAGGGTCAGCGCCGCGCCCTGGAGAAAGCCGCTGGGGGACAGGTGCAGGCCCAGCAGGTTCGGCAGCTTGTCGAGGATGATCGAGAACTTCAGGTCGAAGCTCAGGAAGAAGCTGGCGAACAGCACCAGCAGCGCCGCCCAGGTCAGGTACAGACGAGTGCGAAAGCCCAGCAGACGCTTGAGCAGCGGTTCAGCCACCGGTTGCGGTGGCTGAGGCGGTGGCGTGTAGGCAGTCATTGGCTGATATCGGCGCCGATCCATTTCTGCGACAGCTTGCTCAGGGTGCCGTCTTGCTTCAGCTGGGCGAAGACCTCACGCACCTTGGCGTTCCACTGGGCATCGCCTTTCTCGATGGCCACCGAGTTGGGCTCGGCGTACAGCGCCTCGCCGGCGAGCTTGAAGCGCGCATCCTGGGTCAGCCGTGGCTGGGCGGTGACCAGGTTGGTGAGGATCGCATCCAGGCGCACGCCCGGTCCCAGGCCGAGGTCCTGGAAGGCCACGTTGTCGGTGTCGTAGGGGGCGATCTGTACGTTCTCGAAGGGATATTGCAGGTGGGTGTCTTCAGCGCCTTCGATCACCAGGCTCTTGTTCAGGTAGCTCTCGTAGCTGGAGGCGGCGGTCAGGCCGACCTTCTTGTCGCTCAGGTCCTTGGCGCTATGGATACGATCATCCTTGGCGTTGACCACAATCACCGCCGGCGAGGCGTAGTACTGCACCGGGAAGTCGAAGACTTCGGCGCGAGCCTTGCTCGGGGTCATGGAGCAGATGCAGATGTCGTAGCGTCCGCTCCAGCGTCCCGCGGCGATCACATCCCAGGACGGGGTTTCCAGGCGCAGCTTGACCCCGAGCTTGTCGGCCACGGCCTTGGCCACGTCGACATCGAAGCCGTCCAGCTGGTTCTGGTCATTGAGGAACGAGAAGGGCGGGTAGCTTTCCATCAGCACCCCGACCAGCTCCTTTTTCTGCTCGATACGCTCCAGGGTGGCGCCGGCGAAGGCTTGGGAAGAGGCGGTAAGCAGGGTCAGGCCGAGGGCCAGCAGCGGTTTGAAATTCATCGGAATCCTGACTGAAAAAGAGTTGTTATTAACCGAATGGTGCGTATTTAATAGTTATAAGAACGACTCCGGTAGTGAGTTATTTTCATAAGCATATGAGTAAAAAGCATATGGGCGCAGGTAGCACGGTAATTCTGGATGGCGGTATGGGTCGTGAGTTGCAGCGCCGTGGTGCGCCGTTCCGGCAGCCCGAGTGGTCAGCCCTGGCGTTGAGCGAGGACCCCCAGGCGGTGGAGGCGGTGCATGCGGCCTATATCGCCAGCGGTTCCAACGTGATCACCAGCAACAGCTACGCCGTGGTGCCGTTCCACATCGGTGAAGAGCGTTTTGCCGCCGAAGGCCAGGCCCTGGCGGCCCTGGCCGGTGAGCTGGCGCGCCGCGCAGTAGAGGCCTCCGGCAAGCCGGTGCGAGTGGCGGGTTCGTTGCCGCCGCTATTTGGCTCCTATCGCCCGGACCTGTTCGATGCGTCCCGGGTCGAGGAAGTGCTGAGCCCGCTGGTTAAAGGGCTGGCGCCTTTCGTGGACCTGTGGCTCGCAGAAACCCAAAGCTCGATCGCCGAGGCGCGGGCCATCCACGCCGGACTGCCCAAGGATGGCAAGCCGTTCTGGCTGTCCTTCACCCTCAAGGACGAAGAGGTCGATGAAGTGCCACGCCTGCGTTCCGGCGAGCCGGTGACTGAAGCGGCGGCGGTGGCGGCGCAGTTGGGCGTGCAGACCCTGCTGTTCAACTGCAGCCAGCCGGAGGTGATTGGTGCGGCAGTGGATGCCGCTCGCGAGACCTTCGAGCGCCTGGGGGTGCAGATCCATATCGGCGTGTACGCCAACGCCTTCCCGCCGCAGCCCGAGGATGCCACCGCCAACGACGGCCTGTGCCCCCTGCGCGAAGACCTGGACCCGCCGGGTTATCTGCAATGGGTGGCGGACTGGCACCAGCGCGGTGCCAGCCATGTCGGCGGGTGCTGCGGCATTGGGCCGGAGCATATTGCGGTGCTGGCGCAGAAGCTGGGCTGACCCCTGTAGCCGCTGCCGCAGGCTGCGCCAAGGTCCGCAGGACCTTCCGAGGCCTTCAACGGCGGCGCCCGCTGCGTCGGATGCCGCCCAGCCCGTTCGCAGCCTGCGGCAGCGGCTACAGGTCTTCTACCAGGCCGGGCTCACCGCCCCCTTGTAGGCGCCGGCTTGCCGGCGAAAACCACGGTTACCCGCGACACTCCGCCAGCGACTTGAGCTGCCCCGCGCCGCTCTGGTTCTCATCGCTGAGCCATTGTTCGAACCCTTTGGCAATCACCGGCCATTCCCCGTCCAGGATCGAGAACCACGCGGTATCGCGGTTCTGCCCCTTGGCCACCATGTGCTGGCGAAACACCCCCTCGAAGCTGAAACCCAAACGCTCGGCGGCATAGCGCGAGCGGGCGTTGTCGTTGTTGCACTTCCACTCCAGGCGTCGGTAGCCCAGGGCGAAAGCTTCCTTGGCCAGCAGGTACACCGCCTCGGTGCTCTTGGGCGAGCGCTGCATCGGTGCGCCGAAGGTGACGTGGCCGATCTCGATGCGGCCCTGGGCCGGGACGATGGACATCAGGCTGATCAGGCCCTGGGCCTGGCCACTGGCGCGGTCGATCACGGTGAAGAAATACGGATCGCTGGCCAGGGCATGATTGCCGAGCCAGGCATCGAACGCCGCACGCTCGGGGAAGGGGCCATAAGGCAGGTAGTTCCACAGCACGGGGTCGGCGCCGGGGCCTTGCAGCACCTGGAACAGCTCGTCGCCATGGCGCGCCGGGTCGAGCCTTTGCAAACGGATGAAGCGCCCTTCAAGCAGGGTGGCCGAAGGGGCGGGGACGCCTTTCCAATCGGCGAGAGAAGTCGACATGCAGTGGCTCCTTGCGGGTTCAGAGGGGTTTGCGGAACTGGATAAAGCCCGGGCGCTCGGCGATGCGCTCGTAGAGCTGGATGGCCGTGGCATTGGTTTCGTGGGTCAGCCAATGCACCTTGGCGCAGCCGTCCTGTTTCGCCTGGGCGTAGACGAACTCGATCAGCTGGCGGCCGACGCCGGTGCCGCGCTGGTCCGGGGTCACCAGCAGGTCTTGCAGGTAGCAGGCGTTCTCGATGCTCCAGTTGGAGCGGTGGTAGATGAAATGCACCAGGCCCACGGCGCGCTCGCCGTCCCAGGCCAGGGCCGCGTGGGTCGGTTCGCGGGCATCGAGGAAGCGCTGCCAGGTGCTCTGGGTCACGGCGTCCGCCAGTTCGGTTTCGTAGAAGCGCAGGTAGGCCTGCCACAACGGCAGCCAGGCGGCGTGGTCGGCGGTGGTAACCGGGCGGATCTGGATCTGGCTCATGAAAGCTCCTTTATTGTTCTGGGCGGGCACTCAGCCCATCAGTTGCGACAGGTGTTGGTCACGCGGGTCGGCGCTGGCCGCCAGACCGTCGCGGACCCCGGCGATATCTTCGGCATTGCGGTTCTGGCTGAGCTTGCGCTTGCCCTCCAGGCGCTGGATCGGCAGGGCGAAACCGACAATCGCTTTGAGCATGCCGTCGATGTAGTCGGCCGGGGCATCGGCCACCTTCCACGGCTGCGGGCGACCGGCCTCGTGACGCTCGGTCAGGCCCTCGACCACCTGCAGCAGCCGCTGCGGGTCGGTGAAGACCTCCGGCTGGCCATAGGCGTGCACCGCCACGTAGTTCCAGGTGGGCACCACTTTGCCGTGTTCGGCCTTGCTCGGATAGAACGAAGGGCTGATATAGGCATCCTCGCCCATGAAGATCAGCAACGCTTCGGCGCCACTGGCGAGCTCGGCGCACTGTGGGTTGGCCTTGGCCAAGTGTCCGTAGAGGGTGCCATAGGCCCCCTGTTCGGGGTCCAGCAGCAGTGGTACGTGGCTAGCCTGCAGGCCCAGGGCGCCCCAGGTCACCAGGGTCGCCAGGCGGCTGTGTTGGATCACGCCCTGCAGGCGGGGGAGGTCTTCATCGACGAAAGCGCGCGGTAGGTACATGGAAAAAATCCTTGGCGAGTGGCTGCATCCTAGGCAGGCTAATGGTTCGTTGTAAGAGCCATCTTTGGTCTATTTTGTGGGTCCAATCCCTGGGGCGCCTCGATGAACAGTGCTTTGCCTCCGCTGTCTTTCAACCCTGCCGGGATCGAGCTGGATCGCCGCCAGGGCCTCAGCCGCCAGCTGTACCAGGCTCTGCGCCTGCGGGTGCTGGACGGGCGCCTGGCCAGCGGCACGCGCTTGCCGGCCAGCCGTGATCTGGCGGCGGCATTGGGGATTTCCCGCAACAGCGTGGTGCGCGCCTATGACCAGCTGTATGCCGAGGGTTTTATCGAAGGCCGGGTCGGCGATGGCACCTACGTGGCCCAATTGCCAGAAACCCGCTTACCCATCAAAAAACTATCCACAAAAGTATCCACAGGGTTGTCAACAGGCTTACCCACAGGTTTATCCACAAAATCGACCGAAATAACTGGTGATGCATCCAGTAAAGTTATCCACAGCAGTGGTGTGCAGCGCCTGCAAAAGCATCATCTGAGCACGCCACCCAGTGGCCCGCCGCGGGCTTTCCGGGTCGGCGTGCCGGCTTTCGATCTATTCCCGTTCGAGGTCTGGGCCAAGCTGAATGCGGCTTTCTGGCGCAGGCCGGACCTGCACCAGCTGTGCTACGGCGATTCCGCTGGCGATTCGCGACTGCGCAGCCTGATCGCCGCTTACCTGCGCAGTGCCCGTGGGCTGCAATGCAGCGCTGAACAAATTGTGATCACCAGTGGCGCGCAACAGGGCATCAGCCTTTGTGCACAGCTGCTGGTGGAGCCCGGCGACAGCGTGGCTGTGGAAAACCCCGGCTATCGGGCGGCCGGTCACGCCTTCGCCGTGGCCGGGGCGCAGTTGCAGGGCGTGGCGGTGGACCAGGAGGGCATCGACTGCCGTCAGCTGGAGCAGTTGCCCACCTGCCGCCTGGCCTATGTCACCCCGTCCCACCAGTACCCCACCGGGGTGATCATGAGCCTGGCCCGGCGCCTGGAGCTGCTGGCCTGGGCCGAGCGCAGCGGCGGCTGGATCGTCGAGGACGACTACGACGGCGAGTACCGCTACAGCGGCGCGCCCCTGGCCCCCCTGGCGGCGCTGGACCGGCAGGGCCGGGTGATCTACGTCGGCACCTTCGGCAAGGTGGCGTTCCCGGCCTTGCGCCTGGGTTACCTGGTGCTGCCGCCGAATCTGGTGCAGGCCTTCGCCCAGCGTCGGGCGGTGGACGTGCGCCACTCCGAGGTCAGCACCCAGGCGGTGATGGCCGAGTTCATGGCCGCCGGGCATTTCCAGCGGCATATCCGGCGCATGCGCCGGGCCGCCCTGAGCCGGCGCAACACTTTGCTCGCCGGCTGGCCCGAGGCGATCCCAGGCGTCGGACCGCTGCCCACGGTGGCCGCCGGGTTGCACCTGACAGTGCGCGTGGACAGCCTGGCCCGGGAGCAGCAACTGCTGGAGCAGGCGGCCAGTGTCGATGTCGAGGTGAACGGCTTGAGCACTTACTGGTTGCCGGAAACCCGGTTGCCCGAGGACCAACGGGCTGGGCTGGTGCTGGGCTTCGCCGCGGTGCCTGAGGCCGATATCCAGGCCGCCCTGGGCCGCCTGCGTCAGGCCTGGCGGGTCTGACGGGTCTGACGGGGTATACTCGCGGGCCTTTTCCTGCCCGAGAGCCCTCATGAGCCAGACCCTCTCCCTGGCGCCTGAACGCAAGTTCGGCGCTCCGCTGTTCGCCTTGTTGCTCCTGGTGGGCGGTGCCCTGTTCCTGCAGACCCAGGTGGGGGCGCGACAGGTGCTGCTGTTACTGCTGGGTGCCGCCCTGGGGCTCACCCTGTACCACGCCGCCTTCGGTTTCACCTCGGCCTGGCGGGTGTTTATCCGCGATCGGCGCGGTGCTGGCCTGCGCGCGCAGATGGTCATGCTGGCCCTGGCGGTGTTGCTGTTCTTCCCGGCGTTGGGGGCGGGCAGCCTGTTCGGCCAGCCGGTGGTGGGGCTGGTGGCGCCGGCCGGGGTGTCGGTGATCTTCGGTGCCTTCATTTTCGGCATCGGCATGCAACTGGGGGGCGGTTGCGCCTCGGGCACCCTGTTCACCGTCGGCGGCGGCAATGCGCGGATGCTGGTGACCCTGGCGTTCTTCATCTGCGGCTCGCTGATTGCCACCCATCATGTGGATTGGTGGTTTGCCTTGCCGTCGCTGCCACCGATCTCCATCGTCCAGAGCTTCGGCGTCGGCCCGGCCCTGGGCTTGAGCCTGTGCCTGTTCGCGCTGATCGCCTTGCTCACCCAGACCCTGGAAAAACGCCGCTACGGCAGCCTCGAAGCCCCGGTCGCCAGCCAGCACCAGGGCTGGCGCCGCCTGCTGCGCGGCCCCTGGCCGCTGGTCTGGGGCGCGGTGGCCCTGGCGTTGCTCAACTTCGCCACCCTGGCCCTGGCCGGGCGCCCGTGGGGCATCACCTCGGCCTTTGCCCTGTGGGGCGCGAAAGTCGCCAGTGGCTTGGGCGTGGACGTGGGCAGTTGGGTGTTCTGGCAGGGCGCGGCAAACGCCAAGGCCCTGGCGGCCCCGGTGTGGCAGGACATCACCAGCGTCATGGACATCGGCATCGTCCTGGGGGCCTTGCTGGCAGCGGGACTGGCGGGACGTTTTGCCCCCAACCTGAGAATCCCCACCCGTTCCCTGGTGGCGGCGGTGATTGGCGGGCTGCTGCTGGGCTACGGTTCGCGCCTGGCCTATGGCTGCAACATCGGCGCCTACTTCAGCGGCATCGCCTCCGGCAGCCTGCATGGCTGGCTGTGGCTTGTGGCGGCCTTTATCGGCAACGGCGTCGGCGTGCGTCTGCGGCCCTGGTTCTTCGCCGCAGAGCGCAGCCCCCAAGGCCTCAGCGGCTGCTAACCACTTTTCGTGGCGAGGGAGCTTGCTCCCGCTCGGCCGCGCCGCGCTCGTAACGCCGACGGTTGCGGTGTATCAGGCAGAACCGGGAAACCGCTCTTGGGCTTGCTGCGCCATCCAGCGCGAGCAAGCTCGCTCGCCACAGGGCGCGCGGTTCCCGTCCTGGATGAGGGTCAGGTTCCGGACTTGATCTTGGTCCAGGCCCGGGTCCGCGCCCGCTCTGCATCACGGGGCAGCGGTTGCAGGGTGTACAGGGTGCTCATCGCCGCTTCCGTCGGATACAGATTGGGGTTGTTGCGGATCGAAGGGTCCACCAGTCCGGTGGCGTCCTTGTTCGGGTTGGGGTAACCGACAAAGTCGCTGACCGGGGCGATCACCTGGGGTTGCAGCAGGTAGTTGATGAAGGTGTAGGCATCTTCCGGGTTCTTGGCGCCTTTAGGGACCGCCAGCATGTCGAACCAGATCGGCGCGCCTTCCTTGGGCAGGCGCATGTCCACGGTCACGCCGTTCTTGGCTTCCTTGGCGCGGTTGGCGGCCTGGGAGAAGCTCCCCGAGTAGCCCACGGCCACGCAGATGTCGCCGTTGGCGATATCGGCCATGTACTTGGACGAATGGAAGTAGGTGATGTACGGGCGGATCTTCATCAGCAGCGCTTCAGCTTTCTCGTAGTCCGCCGGCTTCTTGCTGTTGGGGTCCAGGCCCAGGTGCTGCAGGGCCAGGGGCAGGATCTCCGAAGGCGAATCCAGCAGGGCCACGCCGCACTGCTTGAGCTTGCTGATGTTCTCTTCCTTGAAGATCAGGTCCCAACTGTCCACTGGGGCCTTGTCGCCGAGGGCGGCCTTGACCTTGTCCGGGTTGAAGCCGATCAGGATGGTGCCGTACATGTAGGGCACGGCGAACTGGTTGCCCGGGTCGTTGGCCTCGATCAGCTTCATCAGCTTGGGGTCCAGGTGGTTCCAGTTGGGCAGCTTGCTGCGGTCCAGGGGCTGGAACACCCCGGCCTCGATCTGCTTGGCCAGGAACACGTTGGACGGCACCACCACGTCATACCCGGAGTTGCCGGTCAGCAGCTTGGCTTCCAGGGCTTCGTTGGTGTCGAAGATGTCGTAGACCAGCTTCACCTGACTGTTCTGCGCCTTGAAATCTTCCAGGGCCTTGGGGGTGATGTAGTCGAACCAGTTGTACACCCGCAGCGTGCGTTCCTCGGCGTGGGCGGCGGTGCCCAGCAGGCTGGCGCACAGGGCGGGAACCATTAAGCGTTTGAGTCTTTGCATGATGCGAGTCCCTCACTGGGCGCTTTGAAAACCTTCGAGAACGTTCACGGCGTTGATGCCGATTTCCTCTACCGCGTAACCGCCTTCCATGACGAACAGCGTCGGCTTGCCGAGGGCGGCGATGCGCTTGCCCATGGCCAGGTAATCCGGGCTGTCGAGTTTGAATTGCGAGATCGGGTCGTCCTTGAAAGTGTCCACGCCCAGGGACACCACGATGATGTCGGCGTCATAGCTGTGGATCTGGTTGCAGGCCTGCTCCAGGGCTGCGCTCCACACATCCCAGCCGCTGCCGGCGGCCAGCGGGTAGTTGAAGTTGAAGCCTTCCCCGGCGCCTTCGCCGCTTTCGTCGGCATAGCCCAGGAAGAACGGGAACTCGGCTTCCGGGTGGCCGTGGATCGAGGTGAAGAGCACGTCGCTGCGTGCGTAGAAGATCGACTGGGTGCCGTTGCCGTGGTGGTAGTCGACGTCGAGGATCGCGACTTTCTTGTGGCCCTGGTCGAGGAAGGCCTGGGCGGCGATGGCCGCGTTGTTCAGGTAGCAGTAGCCGCCCATCAGATCGCTGGCGGCGTGGTGTCCTGGTGGCCGGCACAGGGCAAAGGCACTGCGGGCACCGCGCTGGATCACCGCCTGGGCGGTGAGGGCCACTTGCGCCGCGCTGTAGGCCGCCTGCCAGGTGCCGGCGGTGATCGGCGCGCCGCCGTCGAAGCTGTAGTAGCCGAGCTGGCCGTGGAGGCTGGTGGGAATCACGCTGCGCAGGGTGCGCGCCGGCCAGGTGTAGGGCAGCAGGTCGCCGTCGATGCCCTGTGCCGCCCAGCGCTCCCAGGCGCCTTTGAAGAAGTCCAGGTAGGCCCGGCTGTGGACGCGTTCGATGGGCCCCAGGCCGAAGTCCTTGGGCGCCTCTACCGGGCCAAGGTTGCGGTACTTCACCCGGTCCAGCACATGGTCGGCCCGGGAAGGCATTTCAAAGCAGGGCATCAATTGCCCGTCGATAAGTTCACAACGGCCGTGGTGCAGGTGGTGATCGTCCGAGTAGATCGTCAGCATTTTCTTGTTCTCCGCAGGCTGATTCGGTGGATCACAGTCTTGCGGGGCGCGGGGTTTCGGAGAACGGCAGGAGCGGCCAAAAGGGGATTGATCTGGCCAAAGTGTTTGACCGAAATTCGCCCCTTAAAGAGGCGCGGCGCCCCATTGCGGGGCGCCACGGGGTTCAGCCGGCCGGCGGGGCGGGAACGTAGCGCTGCAGCACTCTGAGCATGTCCTCGCGTTTGTTCCGGGCGATGGCTTCCAGCAACAGCGCGTAGCCCTTTTTCTCGCAGTGCTGGCCGACATTGGGATCGGCGCCTTTTTCCAGCAGCAGGGTGAACAGCTCCAGGGTGTCCTGCTGGCTGACGTAGGGCGCCTTGTCGTCGGCGGAAGTCTTGTCGGCCACCAGGGTCAGCAGGCTCTCGCTGACGGGCTGGTTGTAGCAGGTGCCACGGCCGTAGCTCAGGTTGAGGTTGGCACCAGCGGCTATCAGTTGTCGTACGGCTTCGTAGTTGTTGCCCGAGAACGCCCGATACAGCACGGTTTCACCATTGTCGGTTCTGCGCCGGTCGAGGTTTTGCGGGTGTTGCAGCAGCCAAGTGAAGCCTTGCAGGCTGCGCTTGTTCTCGGCCATCTGCATCAGGGGCGTCACGCCCTGGCTGTCGGGTTCGTCGAGGGCGACACCGGCCTCGATGAGGAACTTCAGGCGTCCGCCCAGGCTCAGGTCGGGGCTGTCGCCCAGATCGCGGCGCATGGCCAGGGTCGCCAGGGTGGTCCAGTTGTACAGGCCGCGGGTGTGGGCGCCGTGCTCCAGCAGCAGCCGGGCGATGTCCAGGCGGGGGGCGTCCAGGGCATGCAGCAAGGCGCTGCGACCATCGTCGGCCATGACCTCGCCGCTGATGCCACTGGCCAGCAGGCGCTGCACTTCGCTCAGGTCGCCGGCATCCACCGCGTCCACCAGCGGCCAGAAGGCCTGGCAGTCCCGGGGGTTGGCGGCGTTCAGGCCCAGGCGCTGAAGGACCCGGGGCGGGATGCTCATCTGGCGTTTCAGGCGCAGGCCGCAATACACCCGATAACCCTCGATGGCCCGGCCCTGGTGGATGTTGTCCTGCGTGCGTTGTTGGTAGATCGCCCAGTCCAGGTCCGCCAGGTTGAGGTAGGTCGGCATGCGCCCGGGGTCACGGCGCAGCACTTCCTTGAGCCAGGGGCGGGCGGTTCTCAGGTGCCCGGCTTCGCTGGTCCAGTAGGCGATGTCGTTGAGCAGGCCGGCGTATTCACGGCGCTCGGTGGCGATGCTGCGAAAGTCACGGGTGACGAAGAAGTCCTCCACCCGGTTGATGCCCGGTTGCTTGTCCTTGGCGGTGCGCAGTTGTTCGTGCAGCGCGCGGAATTCTTTCCAGATGCTGTCCGGGTTCGAGGCTGGCGCTGGCACAAAGGCGTTGACGGTGATCGGCCCGCTGTCTTGGGTGAAAGGGCGGAACCACGGCGGGAATGTCTCCAGGGCCTGTAACCACTGGCGCCCGGTTTCATCGCTGATGGGTTGCAGCGGGGTGAACTCCATCTGGGTCAGGTCCCGGCGGTGACTGATCGCCAGCAGCGGGCGCTGCGGATCGCGCTGGTCGATCAGCAGGTAGCGTCGGCTGAGTTGCCAATCGCTGGGCTCCTGGCACTTGAAGTCGAGCGAGGTCAGGGTGATGCCGGTGTCCAGGGTATTGCTCGTGGGCCAGTTGTCGGCGACTGGCACCGGATACTCCGGGGCCGCACAGGCCCGCAGTTCTTCGGGGCTGAACAGGGCCATGGGCGGCGATTTGTAGACCCGCTGCTGGTACTTCAGGTCCTGATAGGCGTTGAGGTAGAACAGCCCGCGGTACTGGGTCAGGATGATCCGCGCCGGCACTCGCTCCAGGCCCGGCACGGGGAACGGCTTGAGCTGCAGGGTGGCGGTTTCCGGGTAGTCGATGACGAAGTAGCGAGCCATTCCCGACCATTTGATCGCGCCCAGGTCCAGGTCGAAGGCCTGGGCGGCGGGTGCGCCAGCCAGCAGCGCCAGTGCCAAGCCGAGCCCGCGAATGCCGATGCGCCGGGCGATGGCGGTCAATAGGTTCACGTGTGCAGTCCCTTGCCGGTAGAAAGCTCGGCAATGTAATGCAATCGGCGCCGTTGTGCCGGGCTTTGTTTCAGGGGGCTCAGCGGGTTCGGCGCCACGCCTCAAAGGCGAAACGCCGTCGCCGGCGGTGGCGGCGCAAAGCTTTGCAGCACCTTGAGCATGTCGTCGCGCTTGCGCCGGGCCATGATCTCCAGCAGCCAGGTGTAGCCGTTGTTCTTGCAGTAGCGGCCGAGGTTGGGGTCGGCGCCTTTTTCCAGCAGCAGGGTGAACATGTCCAGGCTCTCTTGCTGGCTGACCCAGGGATTGATGACCTCGGGCGAGCCCTGTTCGGCGACGATCATCAGCAGGCTTTCGCGAATCGGCTGCTGTGCGCAGGAATCGCGGCCGTAGCTCAGGTTGAGGTTGGCGCCGGCTTCCACCAGTTGCCGGGCGGCGGCGTAGTTGCCGCCCTTGAGCGCCAGGAACAGCGCGGTTACCGCGTCTGGCCCGCTGCGCTTGTCGAGGTCCTGGGGGTGTTGCAGCAGCCAGTTGAAGCGCTCGATGTCCTCGCGGTTTTTCGCCATTTCCTGCAGCGCGGTGCCGCCCTGGGCATCCTGCTCATCGATGGCGGCACCGGCCTGCAGCAGGAAGTTCAGGCGCTTGGCCTGGTTCAGGTCGGGGTTGTCCTTGAGGTCGCGGCGCATGGCCAGGACCACCTGGGTGCGGCCGTTGTACTGACCCTGTGGACGAGCGCCATGGGCCAGCAACAGCCGGGCGATGTCCAGGTCGGGTTTATCCAGGGCGTGCAACAGCGCCGGGCGCCCATCGGCGGCGATCACGTCGCCGCTCAGGCCGCTCTCCAGCAGGCGCCGGACTTCGCCCGCGTCACCCTGGTCCACCGCTGTCACCAGCGGCCAGGCGCTTTGGCAGGCCGGTTCGCTGGGGGCCTCAAGGCCCAGGCGCTGGGTGACCCTGGCGGGGACCCCAAGCTGGCGTTGCAGGCGTAGCCCGCAATACAGCCGATAGTTCTCCATGGCCCGGCCCCGGTGCCGGGTGTCTGCGGGCTGCTGTTGGTACAGGCGCCAATCCAGGTCCGCCAGATTGAGGTAGGTCGGCATGCGCCCAGGGTCGCGACGCAGCACGTACGCCAGCCACGGTCGGGCGCTCTGCAACTGGCCGGCCTCGGTGGCCCAATAGGCGATGTCGTTGAGCAGGCCCGGGTAGGTACTGCGCTCGGGGGCGATCGCGCGAAAGTCATGACGGCTGAAGAACTCTTCCACCCGGGCGATGCCCGGAGCCTTGTCTTTGGCATCGCGCAATTGCGTGTGCAGCTGGCGAAATTCTGTCCAGACCTGCTCCGCGCTGGGCGGCGGCGCATAGGGCTTGACGCGCAGCTGGCCGCTGCTGGCGTCAAAGGGTTCCAGCAGCTTCGGGTACTTCTGCAGGGCTTGCAGCCATTGCTGCTGCAGTTCGGGGGTGATCGGTTGCTGCGGGGTGAAGTCGATTTGTGCCTCGCCCTGGCGCTGACCGATGGCCAGCAACGGCCGCTGAGGATCGCGGCTGTCCACCAGCAGATAGCGATTGCTCAACTCCCAGCCTGGGCTCTGGCAGTCGAAACTCAGTTTGGTCAGGCTCAGGGCGGATGCCAGCTGCTTGCTCGACGGCCAGTTGTCCGTGGCCCCAACGGGTCGCTGCTCGGGCACGCAGGCCTGTAGTTCCTGGGCGTTGAACAGCGGCAGGGGCGGCGACTTGTAGACTCGCTGCCGGTACTGCCCATCCGCATAGCCATTGAGATAGAACAGGCCGTGGTATTGGCTGAGGATCACTCGGGCCGGCGCCTGGGCCAGCCCGGGCAGGGCAAAGGGTTCGAGTTGCAGCGTGGCGGTTTCCGGATCGTCCAGGAGGATCTCGCTCTGCATTTCCCACCAGCGGATTTTGGACAGCTCGAAGGCCTGGGCGAGGGGGAGGCCGGCTAGCAGCACCAGCGCCAGGCACCCCCCGCGAATACCGATGCGCCGGGCGATGGCGCCTGTGATTGGGTTCAAGCTTGCAGTCCCTTGCCGGTTTCAAAGCTCGGCAATGTAATGCAATCGGCGTCTTTATGCCGGGGTTTGTCTCAGGGCCGGAACTGGCTCGGCGCCACACCGCTCCAGCGGATGAAGGCATGGCGAAAGCTCGCGGTCTCGCTGAAGCCCAGGGCTTCGGCAATCCGGTAGATGGGCATCTGGTCTTCGCAGAGCATTTGCTTGGCCCGCTCGAAGCGCAGCTCGTCCAGCAGCTCCTGATAGCTGCAGCCCAGGTCGCGCAGGTGGCGGCGCAGGGTCCGGGCCGAGCAGTTCATCTGTTCCGCCAGCCCTTCCAGCCCCGGCGCGGCGTCCAGTTGCGCTGCCAGCAGCTGGCGGATGCGCCCGAGCCAGGCCTGGCGCCCGGTGAACTCGGTGTTCTGTTTGCGGCAACGCTCGGCCATGGCCTGGTGAGTGATGGCATCCGCCAGGGGCAGGGGGTGTTCGAGCCATTGCTGGTCGAAGGCGAAGGCGTTGCTGCGGGCGTTGAACTGCAGCGGACAGTCGAAGGCTTCGCGGTAGCGCTGTTGATAGTCCGGTGCCGGGTAATCGAAGCGCGCCCCCAGCAGCGGCAGGGGGTGGCCCAGCAAGTCGTCGCAGATGACCTTCAGCGACACCAGGCAGAACTCGGTATTGAACGCCGCCAGGGCCGGGCTTTCGCGGTAGCCGGCGGCGGTGAACCAGATGCGCGGGCCGTCGGCTTCCAGGCTCAGTTCGAAAAGTGTTCCCAACAGCGCCGGATAGCGCATGGCCAGGCGCAAAGCGTCACCTAAGGTGGCACTGGTGAGCAGGGCATAGCCGAGCATGCCGTAAGAGGAAACGTGCATGCGCCGGCCCAGTTCCAGGCCGATATCCCGTTGCAGGGCCACGGCATTGGCGCACACCAGCATCTCTTGATTGGTGGTGATGCGGGTATCGGCGCGGCTCAGGTCGGCGGGGTTTATCCCGCTGCCGGCCAACAGGGCTTCACTGTCCTGGCCCTGTTCCTTGAAGGTGTTGAGCACCAGGGAAACGGCGTTGAGGGTGGTGAGGTGCGAGTGCAGCATGCGCAGATTCCAGCCAGGGGAAGACCCTTAATCGGAGCAAGTTGCATGCCGCCCGCGATCAGACCTGCGGTTTGCCGGCCCGCTGCATGGGGCATTCCGAGCGTTGTGTGGCTAGTGACTTGGCGCTTTGATTGGTCAACCTGCCTGCCATTCATCGCCTGAAGTGGCGGTGCAGCAACCTCGATAAAGGACTATGTATGACCCTCATCCCTGCGCGTTCCCTGCTTCTGGTCTCCGGCTTGCTCCTGAGTTCGCTGTGCCTGGCCGAGGCTGAGCCAGGCAGCGAAAGCACCATCAAGGACTCTGCCAAGTCAGCCGTCTCATCAGCCATTTCGGCAGGCAAGAACCTCTTGGGCGGCGTCAGCGAAGGTGTGCTCGACGGTCGCCAATCGGCGCAAGGCGTCGACGGTGCCTCGATCATTTCCTCCCGTGAGCAAATGAAAGGCCGCGTCGATGTCCAGGTATTGAAAACCGAAGCCGTCGGCGACAGCTTCAACGTCACCCTGGGTTTCAAGAACAGCAGCGACAGCCAGTTGCGACTGATCAACCTCAAGCAGACCGGCGCCCTGCTGGCGATCGACCAGGACGGTTACGCCAACAATCTGACTGTCAGCCTCGACAACCCGGACGAAGTCACCATCCCGGCCAAGGCGGCAGTGCGGCAGAAGTTCGTGTTTGAAGGGCCGATCGAGAGCTCGAGTTCGGTGCGGGTCTGGGGCCAGGATTACTCGGTCAAAAAGTAACCTGACAGCCACCCTCTGCTCGTCGTCGAGCCGGCAGCTATCGCAGTAGCCACCGGCTCCCGAGCGCGAGCTTCAGCTCAACTCGCCACACAGATCGAGTTCGACCAGGCGCCGCACTTCGGCGCTTTCCAGCCCGGCACCGAGCAGCGCATTGAGCTTGCCGAACGCCGCTTCGCGAGTCATGCCGCCACCAGATAGCACGCCCACGCCGCGCAGGCGGCTGCCGGCTTCGTAGATGTCCAGTTCCACACCGCCTTCATGGCACTGGGTCACCGCCACCACGACGATGCCTTGCTCCTGTGCGCGCTTGAGACTGGCCAGGAACGCCGGGTTGTCGCTGGGCCCGGTGCCGCTGCCGAAGCATTCCAGGACCAGGGCCTGGATGCCGCTGTCGAGCACGCCGTCCAGCAGCTCGGCGCCGATGCCGGGGAACAGCGGCAGCACGCCGACCTTGGCCAGTTGCTTGGCCTGGCGGTAGTCCAGCGCCGACGGAATCGCTTCGGCCTTTGCGCCGCCGCCATTGCGTTGCAGGGCGGCGAACGGGTGACGGCCGAAACTGCGGATTTTCGCGCAGCGGGTCGGCGCCAGCAGTTCGCCGTGGAAGTACAGGTGCACCCCCGGTGCCAGGCCCTGGCCCAGGGCCAACAGGGCGCCACTGAGGTTTTCCCAGGCGTCGCTGTCAGGCACACCGGCCGGCAGCATCGAGCCGGTGAACAGCACCCGCGCCGGCAGCCCCAGCAACTGGAAGCTCATGGCGGCGGCGCTGTAGGCCAGGGTGTCGGTGCCGTGGAGGATCAGCACGCTGTCGCAACCCTGATCCACGGCTTCGACCACCGCTGCACGCAGGCGCTGCCAGTAGTCGGGGGTCATGTTGGCGCTGTCGATCAGCGGCGCCATCTCGCGAAAGCGCCAGGCCGGCACCACCAGTTCGGGCTGGCTGTCGAGGTAGGCGCGCATGCGCACGTCGAAACCGGACGCCGGGGCCAGGCCGTCGGCGCTGGCCTGCATGCCGATGGTGCCACCGGTGTAGAGCACCATGACGTGCTGGGCGGCAGGGTAGGTCGAAGGGTTCATGGGATTCTCCGAAACGGTGAGTTCCTGTGGGAGCGGGCAAGCCCGCTCGCACATTTATCGCACTGTAACCGACGGGTGCAGAGGATGCGCCCGTCGTTCACCCGTCAGCGTTGCGCTGCGGGCACGCCTTGCGGCTCGGCCTGGGCGGCGGCCGAAGATTCGGCAGGCCAGGCCTTCAGGTCCAGGTCCAGATCGGCGAACTTGCGCGAGTCGAACACCGGCTGGTCGACACCGGCGCGGCGCTGCTCGTCGTAGTCGCGCATCACCCGCAGGCCGACCTTGAACAGCATGGCCAGGGCCACCAGGTTGACGAAGGCCAGGCAGGTCATGGTGATGTCGGCGAAGGCGAACACGGTTGTAAGGTCCTGCATCGAACCCCAGACCACCAGCGCCAGCACCAGGCCGCGGAACAGCATCAACACAGTGCGGTTGCGGGTGAGGAACTGCAGGCTGTTCTCGCCCAGGTAGTAGTTGTAGAGGATGCAGGTGAAGACGAACAACGACAGCGCGACACTGACGAACAGGCGGCCCCAGTCACCGACCACGGCGGCCAGCGAGTTCTGGGTCAGGACGATGCCGTCGCCTTCGAAGCCCGGGGTGTAGAAGCCCGACAGCAGGATCAGCAGCGCGGTGCAGGTGCAGATCACGAAGGTGTCGAGGAACACGCTGAAGGCCTGGACCACGCCCTGGGCGCCCGGGTGCTTCACGGCGGCCACGGCGGCCACGTTCGGCGCGCTGCCCAGGCCCGCTTCGTTGGCGAACACGCCACGTTTCACGCCCATGACGATGGCGCTGCCCAGCAGGCCAGCGAAGGCCGGGTCGAGGCCGAAGGCGCTCTTGATGATGGTTTCCAGCATGGCCGGCACGTGTTCGATCTGGGTGCCGATCACGTACAGGGTCACGGCGATATAGGCCAGGGTCTTGATCGGAACCAGCAGGTCGGACACCGCGGCGATGCGCTTGATGCCGCCGATGAAGGTGATGGCCAGCAGCACCGCCAGGACGATGCCGGTGTGGCGTGGGTCAAAGGCAAAGGCGTCCTGCAGCGAGTGCGTCACGGTGTAGGACTGCAGGCCGATGAAGGCGAAGCCGTAGGTGACCAGCAGCAGGATCGAGAACACCACCGCCATGCCCTTGAGCTTCAGGCCGTGCTGGATGTAGTAGGCCGGGCCGCCGCGGTACAGGCCGTCGCCGTCGGCGCGCTTGTAGACCTGGGCCAGGGTGCACTCGAAGAAGCTGCTGGACATGCCGACCAGCGCGGTCACCCACATCCAGAACACCGCGCCAGGGCCACCCAGGGTCACGGCGATGCCGACGCCGGCGATGTTGCCCGCGCCGACCCGGCCAGCGAGGCTGAGCATCAGCGCCTGGAACGAGCTGAGCTGGCCGCCGCTGCTTTTCAGGCTGTCGCGGAACACCGCGAACATATGGAGGAAGTGGCGCAATTGAACGAAACGCGAGCGGATCGTGAAGTAGCTGCCGAGCCCGACAATGAGCACGATCAGCACTTTCCCTGAGAGGAAGTCGTTGATGACTTCGAGCATGGATTATTCCTCGCTGTTTTTTGTGTAGGCAAAAGCAGAACGGACGGAAACATTCAGTTACACCGCTGATTGCACGCACGGCAAGGCGGTGGGGCGAGCGTTCGTCCCGGTTCTATATTTCGCGGGTTGTTATTAGTTCGGGTTTCCCGTGGGGTTGAGCCTCGTTACCGACGGCTGTCCACGTGAAGAGGGGGCGCACTATACCGGTGCGCGGGCTCGCCGTCTGCATGTTGCGTGTCGAGCCGAGGAACGGCAGTGCCGGCGGTGGGCTGAAACGGTTCTTGTCCTGCCCGGAAAATCCCGCGAACAGAGGCTCCAAGGGGCCCGTATCATCTCCGCGAGCCCCCTGCCAACCGCAGGCGCTGGCTGGCCAGCGAAGGGGGCCGCTTGAGCGGTGTCCGTCTTGAAGCCCTGTTCGCCGGCCAGCCGGCTTCTACGGAGCGTGGGATCAGAAGTAGTAGCCGATGTTGATATTGGTCCGGTAATACCACTGGTTGCTGCCGCTGGAGGTGGTGCTGGTGAAGCCGCTGCCATTCTCGGCACCGCCGTAAGGGTTGGCGTTCCTGGCCCAGGTCAGGTCCAGCCAGGCCATCACCGGCAGTGCCAGGAACTGCGCGCCAACGGTGTACATCTGCGAGTCGTCCCAACCTTGTTGGTCTTTGCGCATGTGGCTGTAGTCGTTGTACAGCTTGATCCGCTTGAGTTGCCCAAGCCCAGGAGTGTCGATGTCGTACCCCAGGTTCAGCGAGGCCACGCTGGCCCGGGAGGCGATCAGGTAGGCCGGGGTCAGGCCGTTGCCGCCCATCAACACCGAATGCTTGCTGACGCCATTGGGGTTTTGCGGGTCGAACTGGTAGCGGATGGCCTGGCTGGTCAGGGTCCAGGGACCATGATTGATCACCGCGTGCAGCCCCGCGGCCCAGTAGTCGCCGTTGTCCCGGGTGCTGGCGTTGTACAGCTGGGCGGTGGCGAGCGACACGCCAAGCTCGGTCTTCCAGTCGTCGACGCTGAAGGTCCTGGCCAGCCGGGCGTTGACCTGGTTGCGTTTTTCGTTGTCTTGGCGCGATTGCACGGCGGCGATGGCATTGTCCTTGAGGTCGGCGTAGCGGCCGACCTCTGGTGAGAAACGAAGGTCACTGGGCAGCATCCGCGGGAAGTACGCCAGTTGCACATCCCAGCCTTGGTCCTTGTGGCTGTACTTCAAGCCACTGGCGCTGCTGGAGCCGTAGCCGAGAAAAAACGGGATGTGATAGCTCCAGCCAAATTGCGGGTAGGGCTCCAGGCCAAAGGGTTTGAAGGGCGCTCCCAGTTGCAGGGTCGATTGACTGTTCAGCCGATAGCCGACGAAGCCCCGGTCGATGGCGCGCTTGCCGTCATCCTGGAACCAGTAGCCCAGGTCGCCATAGAACTGTTTGTGGCTGGCCTGGATATCCAGGCGGAAGGTGTCGAACAGCAGGCGGCCGTTGTTTTCCGTGGTCTGCCAATGCTCGTCGCGATAATTCAGGCGCAGGGCGCCGCCGATGTCCAGGCTGCTGTCACCGTCCGTGCTGCGCCAGGAAACATGCGGGAATGGCTTGTTGGCGGCGTTGGCGCGCACCGGTTCGGAAGGCACCGGCTCAACGGCGAAACCGGCGCAACTGATCACTAGCAGGCTGGCACCCAGGGCGTGACGCTTCATCTTGATCTCCTCCTTAATGAATTGAGGAGGGCAAGAGCAGAAACCATGCCAGTCGCCACGCTGCTTTATTATGAAAAAATACTTTTAAATCAATGGTTTATATGAGAAACAAGGCTCCCTTGTACAACCCTTGGAACAGCGGGTTACAGAGGTAACAGGGGGCCTTGCCCGGTGCGTCTTTATTGCACCTTGGGGGTATTACGCGGGCAGGGTGTTTTATGGGCGAACCGATGGGCGGCGTGATCAGGAGCCGGGCTGCCGGCAAAGAGGCGGGCAAAAAAGGCCGATCCCCAGGACCGGCCCCAATTCCTGCAACAGCGAGGTTTACAGATCCAGCACCAGGCGCTGGCTCTTGCAGCCTGAGACACAGACCATCATCGAACGGTTGGCCGCCCGTTCGGCCTTGCTCAGGACCCCGTCGCGGTGGTCAACCTCGCCTTCCAGGACCCGGGTCTCGCAGGAGCCGCAAACCCCTTCGCGGCAGCTGTGGTCGATGTCGCAACCGGCCTCCAGCAGCACCTGTAACAGGCTCAGGCCTGGGGCCACTGCCAGGGTCCGTCCCGACCTTTTCAGCTCCACGCTGTAGTGGCTCCGGGCGTCGGCGCTGGCCGCGATTTCGCCGGCGCTGAAGCGCTCGACATGGCTGTGAACGTAGCCCAGGCGTTCACAGGTGCTTTCAAAGGCATCGAGCATCGGCGTCGGGCCACAGCAATAGAAATGGGTGTCGCCGGGGTAGCCGGTCAGGTAGTCCCCCAGATCCGGCGGCAGGCCCTGCTCGTCGTTGAAGTGGTAACGCACCGGGGCTCCGAGGCTGTCGAGGCTGGCCACCAGCGCCGCTTCCTGGCGCGAGCGGGCGCAGTAGATCAGCTCGGCGGATTTTCCCAGGGCCAGCAGTTGGCGGAACATGCAGTAGATCGGCGTGATGCCGATGCCGCCGGCTACCAGCACGCTGTGCTCGGCAGCCAGATCGAGGGCAAAGTTGTTACGCGGCGCCGAGATCGACAACGCCATGCCCACCCGCAGCTGGCTATGGACGTACTCCGAGCCGCCGCGACTGTTGCGATCACGCAGGATGCCCACCCGGTAATGCCCCGGATCGCCAGGGGCATTGAGCAGCGAATAGCTGCGCACCAGGCCGTTGGCCAGGTGCAAATCGATATGGGCGCCGGCCTCGAAGTCCGGGAACCGGGTGTCGCCCAAGGGCCGCAGTTCGACGCTGATGATGCCCTCGGCTTCATAGTGCAGGCTTTGCACACGGGCCGTGAGGAGCGGGGATGTGCCCATCATTCACCTCTTTCAAGACAGCGCCGGCAGGGGTCGAGCCGACCCCTGCCGGTCAGGTTCACGCCAGTTGCTTGGCGTCGATCAGTTCCAGCTGGGCCTTGGCGGCGTTCTTCAAGTAGCGCCGCAGACGCACCACTCCCAGGTCGTGCTGGTAGAGGTTCTCCCGCTGGTTGGCGTCAGCCTCCATGAACTCCAGCAGCACCCGGTCCTGCTCCAGCACTGCCCAGTGACGCGCTTCCAGGCGGTTCTTGTAGAGGAACCGCCAGGTGTCGCGCTGCCAGCCGGTCAGCGGCCGGCAGCGCCAGTGGAACACCGCCGCCAGGGCGCGACTGCTGGGGGTGTAACTGCCGATGATGGTGAAGTTGCCTCCCGGGCCGCCGGTTTTCGGGTAGGGAATTTCCAGGCGCAGCCAGTGGCAGCCGTTGTCGAGGAATTCGGTCCAGTCGAAGTTGACCCCGCGTTGGCCTTCCTTCTCGAAGAAAAAGCCCTGGTCGGTGTCGCGGGTGACGAAGCGCGCGGTGGCCTCGCCTTCGCTCATCGAGTGGGACATCTTGTGCAGATAGGTGCCGTGCATCGGGTCCATGACGTTGTCCAGCACATAGCGGTAGTCGCCTTGCCACTCGGTGTAGCAGAGGAAGTGGCTCCATTCGGGATCAGTCAGTTGCTCCGGCAGCACCAACTCCGGCGCCTGCTCCAGATGGGGATCGCTGGCGTTGAACAGGAAGATCGCCCCGGCCGCTTCACGGGTATGGAACATCCGCGTCGGCCGGCTGCCTTCAAGCTTGCACCCGGGGCTGCCGGGCACCTTGAGCACGGTGCCGTCGCAGCGCACTTCGATGCCGTGATAAGGGCATTGCAGGCGATCGCCCAGCACCGGGCCCTGGGACAGTGGCGCGCCACGGTGCGGGCAGTGGTCCTCCAGGGCATGGACGCGGCCATCGTTGTCGCGCCACAGGGCGATCTTGTAGCCCAGGCGGCGGATGGACACGGGCTTGTCCCCCAGGTGCTCCGACGGCAGCACGGGAAACCACAGGTCTTTCAGGCCATTGGCCAGGTGTTGCTCAACAGGATCGACGGTCAGTTGCAGGTTCATTTCTTATTGTCCTCCGACGGGTCATTCGCCCAATCGAGCCATGAGGGTCTTATAGGCATCCGCCGTCCACTTGCCATGGGTCAGCGGGCAGGGTGGGCCTGCCTGGTCGAGGTGCGCCAGCAGGGCCGGCAGTTCGCTGATGCCGTTGCCGAAGGCACGTTCGATGGCGTCGCCCAGCAGATCCTCGAAGGGCGTACTGGGACGTTTACGAGCCTGATGCGGCTCCAGATAGGGTGCGCGGGCGGTCATGTCATGGGTCTCCTTTACGGGGGCTGCTCAGGCTTTGGGTTTATCAGTGAGAAATTTGCCCTGGGGCGCCTCGACGTGTGGCTGGCGCCGGGTGTGGCCGTCGATGCCACCGGCAATCGCCCATTCGGCGAACACCGTGGGCCCGGGCTCGAAGCTGCGGGGCTGCCATTGCCCGGTCAGTTGGTCCTCGTCGGCGTAGTACTCCACCAGGGCCCCGGCGGGGTTCTTGAAGTACCAGAAGAACGCCGACGACACCGGGTGCCGGCCCGGGCCGATTTCCGTGCTCCAGCCGCAACGGGAAATGTGCATGCCGCCGCCAAACACCTCATGCACATCGCGCACGGTGAAGGCCACATGGTTGAGTCCGGCCCGCGGCGCCGGCAGTTGCAGCATGAACAGGTCGTGATGGCCGCCTTCCTCGGCGCTGCGCAAAAAGGCCCCACGATCCGGGTAGCGGTCCGAGGCCTGGAAGTCGAAGCGCTCGCTGTAGAAGGCTTCGCAGGCGTTCACGTCCTTGACGAAAAACACCACGTGGCCGACCTCGATCGGTGTGGCGCGTTCGTAGATCGGCGCCGGCTTGTTGATCCGGCCCTTGGTCTGCCAGGTGTTGTGGCCACTGCACTCGATGTCCAGGGCGCGCTTGCGGGTCACCTGCAAGCGGATGGCCAGACCGTTGGGGTCGGTGCAGCCGATATACCCGTCGGCTTCGACGAAACCCGGGTCGCTGGCGATGCGCTGGCGGTACAACGCCAGGTCGGCGGCGTTTTCCACGCCCCAGACCACTTCGCGCACCGTGGAACCAGCTTCGATCGCCGGCGGCAGGCCGGGACGGTTCAGGTCCGCCAGCACCACGCGACAGCCGTTGAGGGTTTCAAAGACCACCTCATCCGCCCGGGCGCTGACCTGCTGCAGGCCCCAGTCGCGGAAAAACCGCACGCAGGTGTCGAGGTCCTCGACGCCGTAAGTGACTTCATCAATGCCCAGAACACTCATTGCGCTACCTCGTTGCCCAGACCGGCCCAGGCCAGTGGTTGTGAATTCATGCCCCAGTAGAGGCTCTTCTGTTCCATGTACTGCAGGATCCCCAGGCGGCCCTTTTCCCGGCCCAGGCCGCTGTCGCGCCAGCCGCCGAAGGGGGTGGAAATCGAGAACTGTTTGTAGGTGTTGATCCACACCGTGCCGGCCTGGAGCTTGCGGCCCAGGGCCCAGGCGCGCTTGTAGTCGCGGCTCCAGATCCCGGCCGCGAGGGCATACAGGCTGTCGTTGGCCTGTTCCAGCAACTGCGCTTCATCCTCGAAGGGCAGGGCCACCAGCACTGGGCCGAAGATCTCCTCCTGGCACACCTGCTGCTGGTTGCCGAGTCCTTCCAGGATGGTCGGCGGGTAGTAGAAACCCCGCTCGTAGGCCGCGCCGCGCAAGCGCTCACCGCCCAGGCGCAGGCAGCCGCCGGCGGCCAGGCCCAGGGCCACATAGCGCTCTACCGACTCACGGTGCTCGGCGCTGATCAGCGGTCCCATCTGGGTGCGCTCGTGCGCCGGGTCGCCGACCCGCAGCCGGCTCGCCGCGTCCACCAGTCGGTCCATGAACGGCTGGTACAGGCGCCGGGCGACAAACAGCCGCGACCCGGCGATACAGGCCTCGCCCGAGGAACTGAAGATGCCGTACAGCACCCCGGCCACGGCGTGGTCGAGGTCGGCGTCGTCGAGCACGATGGTCGGCGACTTGCCGCCCAGCTCCAGGGACACCGGCATCATCTTGTCGGCGGCGATGTGGGCGATGTGCTTGCCAGTGCGGGTGCCACCGGTGAACGAGACCTTTTTCACCAGGGGATGGCGGGTCAGGGCGTCCCCCAGCAGCGAGCCCTTGCCCGGCAGCACGCTGACCAGCCCCTTGGGCAGCCCGGCGTCGTCACAGATGCGCGCCAGCTGCAGGGCCAGCAGCGGGGTGATTTCCGCCGGTTTGACCACCACCGCATTGCCGGCCGCCAGGGCCGGCGCGATCTTCTGCGCCTCACTGGCGATGGGCGAATTCCAGGGGGTGATCGCGGCGATCACGCCCATGGGTTCGTAGACGCTCATGCTGACGAAATCCCCCCGGGATGGGGTGATGGTTTCTTCCAGGGTTTCGCAGGCGGCGGCGAAGAACTGAAAGGTCGCAGCCGCACTGGCCACCAGAGCCCGGGTTTCATTGATCGGCTTGCCGTTGTCCTGGCGTTGCAACTGCGCCAGCTCCTCGCTGCGCTCACGGATCAGCCCGGCGATGCGCAGCAGCACCGCCGCCCGCTCATGGGGTTGGCGCTGGGCCCAGCCGCTGTGCAGAAACGCCTGGTGGGCGCCCTGCACCGCCTCCTCGACATCCTGCAGATCGGCGGCATTGAGCCAGGCCACCACCTCGTTGGTGGCGGGGTAGCGGCTGGCATAGCGGGCTCCACGGCCCAGGCGCCAATCACCGGCAATGCAAATGGGTAACGACTGCTCGACGTTCATAAAAACCTCAGCTGCAAGCTGCAAGCCGCAAGCTACAAGTGACGGCAAGAGCGCTGCGTGCGCTTTGACTTGCCGCTTGTAGCTCAACGCTTGGCGCTGCTCTTACTCATATGGATAGGCCGTGGGCGTGGTTGCCCAGGGCCCGGATCACGCTGTAGACGGTCAGTGCCGACGTCTTGGGATTGGCCGCCAACGGCTTGCCCCGCAGGCTCAGTTCAAAGCCGCCAAAGGCAC
Organism: Pseudomonas protegens; assembly: GCF_003363755.1. GTDB lineage: Bacteria > Pseudomonadota > Gammaproteobacteria > Pseudomonadales > Pseudomonadaceae > Aquipseudomonas > Aquipseudomonas danubii. The sequence continues at coordinate 3,412,511 of NZ_CP031396.1, read as the reverse complement.
CTCGGGCCTGGAACTGGTGGACGTTCTCGTCACTGTGGGGGTCGGCGATCAGCGTCACCCGGGTTCGGTCCAGGCCGATCCCGGCCAGGGACAGGGTGGCGGCGACGTTGGCGTTCCTCGGGTACAGCCGCGCGGCTTCACGGGCGCTGCCCTGGAAAATCACCGTGGCTTGGCTGATGCGCTCCAGGTCGCAGGCCTGTTCGCCAGGGGTGTTTTTCCAGGCCCGGGCCGGTTTGCGCCCGGTGTAGTCCACCGAGTCCAGGCCGCCGACCTTGGCCGCCGACAGCGCGTCGATGCCGCCGATGGCCCCCGGCAGCAGCTCGATACGGGTTCGGCCGCGCTCGGCCGCGGCTTCCAGGCGCTCCACCAGGCCCGGCTGCGAGAGCGCGCCCACCGAGACGATCAGGCAGGCGATGCCCCGTTCCAGCGCGGGCAGTACGTGTTCCTCCAGGGCCTGGTGGCCGGCGCATTCCAGCAGCAGGTCGGGCCGAGCCTCGGCTGGCAGGGCGCTGAGCACCTGGGGTGGATGCTGCAAGCGGGCCAGGCGCTGACGGGCGGCGGCTTCGGAGCCGGGCGAAACGATTACCCGGTCCACCCGCAGTTGCCGGTCCTGTTCCAGCAGTTCCAGTACGCCGAGGCCAATGGCCCCGCAGCCGATCATGGTGATGTGCAACATGGCGCATTCCTCAGGCATTGGCTTTCTGGGCTTGGGTTTCGCTGTTGGGCGGCCCGGCGAACGCGGTGGCGAAGTTGCCGACGCTGAGCATGTCCACCTCCAGCAGGAAGGGGCCGGGCTCGCTCTGGGCGCGGTCCAGCAGGGCGCCGAAATCCTTGAGGTCGCTGACCCGGCCGTGACGCAGGCCAATGGATTCGGCGAGCTTGCTGTAGTCCGGTGTGTGCAGGTCGACGTAGCAGTGACGGCTGCCGTAGACCGCGTCCTGGATGTTGCGGATGACCCCGTAGCGCTGGTCGTTCATCAGCAGGATCACCAGGTTGACGCGCTCCTGGACCAGGGTCGCCAGCTCACCCAGGTTGAGGATGAAACCGCCGTCGCCGGCCAGGGCAAAGACCTTGCGCTGCGGCGCATTGACCGCTGCGGCAACGGCGGCGCCGATGCCCATGGCCAGGCCCTGGCCGATACCGCCGCCCAGGGCGTGGATGCCGCAGCGCGGGTGATAGAGGGTCAGCAGGCGGTTGCCCCAGAGGCTGTTGGACAGGGTCACGTCGCGCACCCAGGTGAAGTCGCGGCCAGTGTGGGTCTGCAACTGCTCGACCATGGCCGAGTAGGGCCCCAGGTCCGCCAGCAACTGCTGGCGCGAGGCGGCGCGCACCGTCTTGAGTTCAGCGAGGAACTCCGGGTCGCCGTGCAGGCGTCCTTCAAGGCGGTCGGCCAGGCCTTCCAGGGCCAGGGCGGCATCGCCACAGACAAACAGCTCGCTGGGGTAGCTGCGGCCTTCGATGGCCGGGTTGGCGTCGATGCGCAACGTGTTGTGGGGCAGCTTCAGGCTGTACTTGAAGGTCTCGTTGCTGCGCAGGCGTGAGCCGGCGATCAGCAGCGCGTCGCAGCTTTGCAGGAACTGCTCGACCTGTTTGTTCTGCGAGAAGGCGCCAAGGCAGCGTTCATCGTCCTCGTTGACCACGCCCCGGCCCTGGGTCGAGGTGATGATCCCCAGCCCCAGGTCCATCAAGCGCTTGCCCTGAGGCCCGGCGTGCCGCGCCCCGCCGCCCAGCCAGAGCAGCGGCCGACGGGCTTGCGCCAGGCGTTCGGCCAGTTGGTCCAGGGCCTCGGCGGCGGGCACCGCCACGGCCACTGGCAAGGGCGAGAGGTCCGTGGGCATGGGGATCAGGGTCGACTGGATGTCGATGGGGATTTCCACACTCACCGGCCCGCTGGGCGCGGTCAGGGCGGTCTGCACCGCCAGCTTCAGGGTACTCAGGGCGGTTTCCACGCTGCGCACCCGGAAGGCCGCTTTGGACACCGCCTTGAGCATGCTCAGCTGGTCCCGGGCTTCGTGGATGTAGGCCAGTTCCTGGTCCAGGTAGGGGGTTTCGATCTGCCCGGTCAGGTGCAGCAAGGGCGTGCCGGCGGTCAAGGCTTCGACCAGGGCGCCGGCGGCATTGCCTGCCGCGGTGCCGGTGGAGGTCAGGCACACCCCCAGGCCGCCGCTGGCCCGGGCATAGGCGTCGGCCATGTTGGCCGCCCCGGCTTCGCCCCGGGCCATGACGAAGCGGATATTGCCGCGCACCGCGAAGGCATCGAGGATCGGCATGTTGTGGATCGAGATCACGCCAAAGGCGGCCTTGACGTCGCACTGTTCGAGAAAGGCGGTGATGACCGCTCCGACGGTGACCATTGGTTCATTACGCATGGCGGCAGAGGCCTCCGGAAACATCGATATGGCTGCCCGTGGTGTAAGCGCTTAGAGGCGAGGCCAGGAACAGGATGGCTTGAGCTGCCTCGATCGGCAGGCCCAGGCGTCCCAGGGGAATCTGTTTGCGCTGGGCCAGTTGGGCGGTCCACTGCATCCAGTCGAGGTGGCGCTCCTCCCGGGCTTCGAAGCGCCGGCGCCATTGCCCAGACTCCACCAGGCCCAAGAGGATGCCGTTGACCCGGATGCCATCGGCGGCGAACTCGCTGGCCAATGAGCGCACCAGATTCAGCACCCCGGCGCGGGCCGCGGACGTGGCCACCATGTGTGGTTCTGGCTGGCGCGCCAGCAGCGAGTTGACGCAGACGATTGCCGCTGCGGGCTGGCCATCGAGCTGGGGCTTGAAGGCGTGCACCGGGTTGATCACCGAGAACAACTTGAGGTTGAACTCTTCGCTCCAGGCCGCGGCGCTGGTGTCGGCGAAGGTCGACACCCGGCCTTGCCCGGCGTTGTTGACCAGTACGCTGGCCGGGCCCAGGGCTTTCAGGCTGGCGCTGGCGAAGGCTTCCATGGCGTCGGCATCGAGCACATCGCAGACCCGCGCCAGCAGCTGCGCCTCGGGGAAACGTTCGCGCAGGCTGTGTTCCGCCGCTTGCAGGCGGCCCGGATCGCGGCCACAGAAGGCCACCTTGGCGCCAGCCTGCAGCAGCAGTTCGACGCAGGCCAGGCCGATGCCCGAGGAGCCGCCAGTGACGATGGCCGTGCGGCCTTGCAGTTGATAAAGGCTCATTTCAATCCCTCATCAAGGCGGTGACCCGCGGCAGCCCGTTGTGGGCGGCGCTGTTGTAGTTGAGCAGGCGCGACAGCTCGTCGGCGCTGCGGCGTACCTGCAGCAGCAGTTCGTTGTAGTTGATGTGGCCGACCTGGGCGGTGGCGATGGTCACTCCTAAGGCGGCGACGATGCTGCCGCTCTGATCACGCACCGGGGCCGCCACCGTGGAAATGCTCGGCTCGAAGAACCCTTCGCCGCTGACAAAGCCGCGCTGGCGGTCGGCCTGGACCATGTCGAACAGCGCCATCACGGTGTTTGGCGTGCTGGGGGAGTGCTGTTCCAGGTGTTCCTCCGGGTACAGCTCGCGCAGCTCGGCCAGGGACAAATCCCCCAGCAGCACGCGGCCGAGCACCGTGGCGTGGGCCGGCAGGCGGGTGCCGACACTGACCGCGCTGGAGAACACCGAAGGTGGCGAAACCTTGGCCACGTAGACGATCGAGCGACCGTCGCGCACCACCAGGTTGCTCGGGTAGTTGAGGCGGTCGCACAGCCGCGCCAGCAGTGGCTGGCCCAGCTCGGTGAGCTCCAGCGACGCCAGGTATTCGAAGCCCAGGCGCAGCACCGACATGCCCAGGCGGTATTCATTGCCGCTGCGGGTGACGAAACCCATGGTTTCCAGGGTGGTCAGCAGACGGAAGATGGTCGAGCGCGGCAGGGCCAGGCGCCGGGCCAGCTCCGGGGCAGTGAGGGTGCGGTTGCTGCGGCTGAACTCGCACAGCAGCAACAGGCCCCGTTCCAGGCCCGGGACTATGTATTTGTCCTGAGGGTCCTTCAGCGGATCGGCGTCGTTCATAGGGGTCTACCTGTCAGGGATTCTTCGATGGCGCAGGCCAGGCGGCCCGCCACCACCAGCGGTTGTTCGACGGGGCTGGCGTGGCCCGCGTCGGCGATCAGGTTGAAGCGCGCGCCCAGCGCCTTGGCCAGGGTCCGGCAACCCTCGGCCGGGGTGATGCGGTCGGCTGCGCCGCAATGCACTTCGCAGGGCATGCCGGGTGGGCCATGGCGCAGCAGATCGTCGCCGCACAGCAGCTCGATGGCCTGGCGATACCCGGCAGGGTTCAGCCGCGCCATGTTCCAGCGCACCCAGGCCAGGGCCTGGGGCGTGGCGGAGGGCGAGAGCATCTGGGCGCTGCGCTGTTCGGCCAGGCCGGCGATGCCCAGGCGCTCTAGCGTGTCCAGGCGTTGTTGACGCACCTGCCGGCCCTGCTCGGCCAGCGCTGGCGCGCCGTAGCCCCGGGCCGGGCTGATCAGCAGCAAGCGGCTGACCCGCCGGGCCTGGGTGCTGCGAGCCAGGGCCAGGGCCGGCAACGCGCCCAGGGAGTGCCCCACCAGCACGCATTGCTCGATCTGCAGCGCATCGAGCATCTGCAGCAGCCGGGCGGCGTAGTGCTCGGCTTTCGGCGCGGGGGGTTCCAGCGGGCTGGAGTCACCGTAGCCGGGCGCGTCCCAGGCAATGACCCGGGCCTTGGGCGCCAGGTGCTGTGCGACTTCCAGCCAGGAGGCCGCCCCGGAGCCGATGCCGTGCAGCAGCACCAGCGCCGGCCCCGCGCCGCCTTCACGCAGGGCCTGGCGGCCACCGCTGGCCGTCACCAGGCGCTGGGGAAAGTCCCGGGCCAGCTGGGCTTTCAGGTCCGCCGTCGCTGCCGGTTGAGAGAGGCCTGGGAACATGGCCTTACCCGCGCTTGATCGAAGCCAGAGGGTGCTCTGGCGGGTAAGTCGGGGTGATCGGCTTCTTCGCGCCGAGCATCACGCACATCAGCGCGTCTTCATCGCCTATGTTGATCTCCTCGCGGTACACCCCCGGCGGCACCGACACCAGGTCACGTTCGTTGAGGATGGTTTCAAAGCGCTCGCCGTCCTTTTCCAGCACCAGCTTGAGCCTGCCGCGCAGGACGAAGAACACTTCCTCCACATCAATGTGCAGGTGCGACGGGCCTTCGTGGCCGGCGGGGATGACCATGGTGGAAAAGGTGAAGTGCTCGGCCGGGACGGTGTTGCTGTCGTTGCTGACTCCGGTGCCGCCGGTGCCGATGTAGCGCATCTGCGCGCGGCGGTACTTGGGGTCGTAGTCGGCCTGGAACTTCAGCGCATCCCAGTCGTACTGGCGGGTTGCGTAGCGGGCGATGCGCGTGTTCATCCAGCTTTCCAGGCTGGCCCCGGCCGGGCGTTCCCAGCTTTTGGCTTGCGAGTTGGCGGATAGATCGGTCATGGCAGTCTCCATTCAGGGCATGACGAACCCGCCGTTGACCGGCAGGGTTTGTCCAGTGATGAAACGGGCAAGGTCGGACAGGGCGAACAGCACCGCGCCGCTGACGTCCTCGGGCAGTTGCGGGCGTTGCAGGGCGCGCTGTTCCAGGTACAGGCGATGGCGCGCCTCGGGTACGTAGGCGGTGGCTTCCACTTGCACCAGGCCCGGGGCGATGGCGTTGACGGTGATCCCGTCGCCGCCCAGCTCCCGCGCCAGGCTGCGGGTCATGGCGATGATCGCGCCCTTGCTGGCGACATAGGCCAACAGGTTCGGCGCGCCCCACAGCGGCGTGTCCGAGGCCAGGTTGACGATGGCCCCGCGCCCGCTGGCGCGCAGGGCCGGCAGGCAGCCCTTGGTCATCAGCCAGGTGCCGCGCACGTTGACCTGCATCACCTGATCCCAGGTTTCCAGGGTCAGTTGCTCGCAGCTCTTGCCCCCGGAATGGGTTATCGAGGCGTTGTTCACCAGGCCGTCGAGGCCACCCAGCAGCTCCACGGCGGCGTTGATACAAGCGTCGATGGCGTCGGGGTTCGCCAAGTCCAGGCTCAGGGCGCGGACATCCAGGCCCTGGTGGCGCAGGTCGACGGCGGCCTGTTGCACCCGCTGCTCCAGCACATCGGCAATCACCACCCGGGCTCCGGCGCGGGCGATGGCTTCGGCGAAGGCGTAGCCCAGGCCACGGGCGCCACCGGTAATCAGGACCCGACGGTCCCGCAGCAGATCGTTTGGGGTGTTCATCATTGGCTACTCAACATGGCTTTGGGCAGGTAGTGCAGGACGCGTTTTTCCGCCCAGACCACGGCGCCGTAGGCGATCACCCCGATCAGCGTCAGCATGACGATGGCGACGAACACCCCGGCGGTGTTGCCCTGGCCCTCGGCGTCCACCAGGAGGAAGCCCAGGCCCTGGTTGCCGCCCACCAGCTCGCCCACCGTGACCCCGATCACCGCCAGGGTCGAGGCGATGCGCAGGCCGGAGAACAGCGCGGCCATGGCCGAGGGAAACTCCACCAGGCGGAAGATCTGCCAGCGGCTGGCGCTCATGGTGCGCACCAGATTGATCATGTCCGGGTCCACGGTGCGGATCGCCGACAGCACGTTGATCATCACCGGGAAGAACACGATCAGGATGGCGATCAGGATCTTCGGGTAGACGGTGTAGCCCAGCCACATCACGAACAGCGGGGCGAAGGCCACCTTCGGCGCGATCTGCAAGGCCAGGATGTAGGGCGAGAGCACCGCCTCGGCGGTGGGCGACAGGCCCAGGGACACGCCGATGGTCAGGCCCAGGAAGGCGCCGAGGGCGAAGCCGACGATGATTTCCAGGGCGGTGACCAGGGTGTGCTGCCAGAGGTTGCCGGTCTGCCACATGATCAGGCTTTCCTGGGCCACGCGGCTGAGCTTGGGCATGACAAATTCCGGCATGCCCAGCAGGCCCGGGCCCCACTGCCAGAGCAGCAGGAACACCAGCAGCAGCGCGGCGCTGCCGAGCACGGAGTGATTGAGGGTTTTCATCCGGGGTTGTACCTCGCGAGGGGCGGCGCTCATTGCGCAGCCACCGGGCTGTCGATGAACTGGTTGGTGTAGAGCTCGTCGAGCCTGGGTTCCTGGCTGACGATGCCTTCGCTGACATAGAACTGGCGCACCTGCTCCAGGCGCTGGGGATCGATGCGCCCCAGCACCTGTTGACCGGCATAGACGTGCTCGACATAGAGCTTGAAGATCCGCTCCAGAGCATCCTCCTTGCCGGCGTAGGCCGGTACTGCCTGGGCGAAGGTCAGGGCCGCGGCGCGCGGGTCCTGGATGATGTCGCGCATGCCTTGCAGGGTGGCCTGGACCACCCCGCGCACCAGTTCCGGCTGGTCGCGGATCGCCGTGTCGGAGGCGAGGATCGCCTGGGCCATGCTTTCGAAGATCTGTTCCCGGGGAATCAGTTGCACCTTGATCCCGGCGTCCTCGGCATTGATCACCCAGTCCGGCACCGCGGCCATGGCCTGGGCCTTGCCGGCGGAAAACAGCTGCCAGACCCCGGACGGGCCAGCGGCCTGGATGTCCACATCGCTCTTGCTCAGGCCGGCTTTGCGCAGGGAGGCAAGCAGCGCGTAGTAGGTGGTGTCCGAGTAGGACATCACGGTCAGGGTCTTGCCCTTGAGGTCGCCGATGGCCTTGATCCCGGCGTTTTGCGGTGTGGCGATCAGGGTCACCCCGCCGGCCCCCAGCAGTGCCACCGCGCGCACCGGAATGCCATTGGCCCGGACCACGATCGGGGTGTCGCCGATGGCGCCGCCCATCAGCGCGTTGCCGGCGCCGATCTGCTTGGCCACGTCGACCCCGCCCTTGGCGGCGATAAAGGTCAGGTTGAGGTTGCGGGCGGCGTAGTAGCCCTTTTCCTTGGCGATGATCCACGGCGCGAACGCCGGCAGGTTGGGTGGCGCCGGCAGCAGGTAGGTGACCTCCTGCGGGGCGGCCAGCGCGCCCTGCGCCAGGGTCAGGCCGAGGGCGACAGTAGCGGTGCGGCCGAGTCTTTGAAGCAGCGACTTGAGCATGGGTACTCCTGAATCGGTTGCGGCCCGTGAGGGCCTTGATCAATGCAGTTCGAGGTCCTGGCCGACTTGCAGCAGCTCCATCAGACGCCCCACCAGCGGGCCGATCTCCGGCAACTTGCGGCGCTCCAGGGGGTTGTCCCGCAGGGGCAGGTCGACGCTGATTTCCTCGACGATGGTTCCCGGGCGGGCGCTCATGACCAGCAGCCGGTCGGACATGGCGATGGCTTCCACCAGGTCGTGGGTGATGAACAGCGCGGTCTTCCCGGTGTCGGCCAGCATCCGCGCCATGTCCTGTTGCAGGATCATCTTGGTCTGGGCGTCGAGGGCCGAGAACGGCTCGTCGAGGAATAGCACCTGGGGGTCGATGGCCAGGGTCCGGGCCAGGGCGGCGCGCTGGCGCATGCCGCCGGACAGCTGGAACGGGTAGTGCTCGGTGAAGCCCTTGAGGTGGCAGCGTTCGAGCAAGTCATTGGCCACTGCTTCCCGGGCGCTGGCCGCCACGCCCTGGATCTCCAGGCCCAGCTCGACGTTACGGCGAATGCTGCGCCAGGGCATCAGCAGGTCTTTTTGCAGCATGAAGGCCACCCGGCGCACCGGCCCGGTCACCGCCTCGCCGCCCACCAGCACCTGGCCTTCGCTGGGCAGGTATAGGCCCGAGCCCATATTGAGCAGGGTGCTCTTGCCACAGCCGGAAGGGCCGATGATCGACACCACCTCGCCGCGGCGGATCTTGAAACTCACGTCACGAATGGCAAAAGGCGCGCTGGACTGACCCTTGCTCGGAAAACACTTACCGACTTTGCGAAATTCGATTTCAGTCGGTGCCAACTCTTCCTGAGGAACAGGGGTATTCCATTGCGGCACGACGGCGTACATCTCTTTCACAGCCATTGGGATAGTTCTCAAGTCTGTTTTATAGGTGATACGTCGTTTAGTGCATGAACAATGCCAGTGAATTTAAGATTCGGTTTTAAGTTATAAAAATCGTTATTAATCAGTTACTTGTAATAAGTAATTTGATTTTTGCTGTGTTTTATATATGAAACGATGTTTATTATCTGGCACGAAACTGCCCAACACTTGGAAGTGGCTTGGGAAGTTGCGAGAGAAGAAGGCTTTGCGGGTAACGGGAAAAACGCGATAAATGCCTTGTTTGTTTTATATATGAAACATGGCACGCGCCAGTCAGCGGCTCTTCATATAAGAGCATCGGCACCGCAATGATCTATTGCCGAAAGTATCGGGGTGCAAGACGTATCGGGTTACAGCCAGAAGGTTTCATGCCGCTCCTGGAAGTTGTGTATTTCACCCTGCTCCAGCAACTGGCGAATCCACGGCCCCAGCAGATCCAGCGAGCTGTCCAGAGGCGCGGGCCGCTGCCAGCGCAGCGGCACCCGGGCAAAGCGTTGCTGGTTGGCGCTGACGTTCTCCAGGATCTGCCGGTCCTGCTTGAGGATCACCTTGAACAGCGGCTGCAGCACGCCGCGTTTGAGCCAGCCCGGCAGGCGGCCCTGGGCTGTGGCGATGCGGGCGAACAGCCGCAACTGGCCCTCGGCGGCCGGGCTCAGCCAGGCGCTGACCAGCAGGTTGAGCCGGCCCTGGCGGTCGCGGTATTCGATTTCCGCCAGCCCCGGCAGGCGAAAGCGCCCCATGCTCAGGCCGCGTTCGCCTTCGAACAGCCGGGAAATCAGCCCGGATTGGGTGCCTTCTTCGCTGTACTGCGCTTCAACCCCGTCTTCCAGCCGATGCACCCAGGCACGAATGCGCTGGCGCTGGCGATCGTGGCGAATCCAGCCGGCGTGCACGAAGTGGGTGTGGAAACCGTCGAGGAAGTTCTCCGCGGCGTCCTGCAAGCTGCACTGCACCCGGTCGCTGATCCAGAACACATCCAGGGCCTGGGCCTGTTCGGCGGCGGCTACTGGCGGCTCTTCCGGCCGCTCGCTGGCAAGGCTGGCCCACACCAGCCCCTGGGCTTCGCAGCTGTGCAGCGGCTGCAGCAAGGGCTGGCTGCAACGCTGCTGCTCCAGCCCGGGCAGTTGAGTACAACGGCCCTGGGGATCGAAGCGCCAGCCGTGGTAGGGGCACTGGATCTGCCCGTCGCGCACCCGGCCGGCGCTCAGCGGCGCAAAGCGATGGGGGCAGCGGTCCGGTAATACGGCAGGGGCGCCCTCGGCGTCGCGAAACAGCACCAGCGGCACGCCGTGCAGGGTGCAGGCCAGGGGCTGCTTGTGCAGTTGCCGGCTGAGGGCGACGGGCCACCAGCCCGAGTGACTGTTCACAGTTTGAGCTTCCTCATCAGCGGTACGCCGATCCGTTGCAGCAGCATCCCCATCAGTTGCCACACCAGCCTGCGCGGCCAGGGCAGGTGGGCGACGTGGATCAGGCTGTATTCGATTTCGGGCTGGCCACCGCGCAGGCGCTTGAAGGCGGCGGCGCCGGAGCTGAAGTTGAGCACCTGACGGCGGTTCACCGCTTCTTGCAGGCACAGCCTGGTCAGTTGCCGGTACAGCCCGGCGCGCTGGGGCAGGGCGGTGTCGTAGCCAACGATGGGCGTGCTGATCAGCGCGCTGTTGGCGAACCAGCCCAGGGCGCCGTCGATGCGTCCCTCGGCGTTGCGCAGGGCGCGCACTTGCAGCCAGCCTTCGGCTTGCCCGCGTTGCAGCCATTGGGCGCTGTAGTGGGGGTTGAGGCGGCTGTATTTGTCCAGGTACAGCAGGTTGTACAGCTGCTCGATGCGCTGGAAGTCGGCTTCGTTCAGCTGGCTGCCGGGCACCACCGTATACGGGCTGCGACGCAGCAGGGTGGCATCCAGGCGGGTGTTGTGGTGGCGCAGGAAGGCTGAATTTTCGCCCTCGCGGCCGTCGAACAGGTACACCTGGCGGCTGGGAATCGCCAGGTAGCCCAGGGCTTGCAGGCGCTTGCGCAGGGCGCGGTTGCTGAAGTCGTTGAGCGAGCGAAAGCCAAAGCCGTGGTCGGGAAACGCCCGGCGCAGCAGCTCGGTGATTGCCGGCAAGTCTGCGCCGTCCCAGTCGGCCGGGTACAGGTTGGTGGACAGCAGCCAGTTGTTGACCTGCACCAGCCGGTCGACCTTGGCCGCGCTCAGCAGCCGGTCTACACCCTGGGTCAGCAGCTTCAGCGGCCGGGCCAGCCAGGGCCGTTTCAGGCGCTGCAGTTCTTCCCGGGCATAGCCGCTGTAGGCGGTTTGCGGCGACACCACGTAGCAGTTATCCACAGGGTCGTGGCCGTGGTTGATGCTCACCGGGAACTGATGATGGCCGGTGTCCAGCAGGGCCAGGGCGGTGCTGACGTTGCCGATCAGCGCGCCGCCGGCGCAGGTGCGCACGTACTGCCGGGCGTGGCTGTCGTCGGCGCTCGGGGGCTCAAGGGCCAGTTGCTCGGGCATCCACAGCTTCATCGGCGCGTTGCCCCCAGGGGTTGGCCGTTCCATTCGATATCGGCGGTGGAGGCGGCCAGCAGCCCGCAGCGGCGGGTCAGGGCGCGGCCGATGATCTCGCTCAGGCTCAGCAGTTGGGCGGTCAGCGGGCCACGGTCGCCGTCCTGGACGATCACGTCTCGGGCTTGCCGGTAGTCGTGCCAGAACGCCCGGCTCAAGGCCCGTTGCGGCGCGGCCAGAAGCAGCATGGCCAGAGCGATCATCCTGGGTTCCAGGGTCGCCTCCAGCGCAGCGCCGGCTTCGCTGCCCAGCGCCGCTACCAACGGCACGCGCTGGTCGTCGAACAGGTGCACGCCGCTGGTGGCCCTGGGGTTGCACTCCAGCACGTGGAAGCGGCCGTGCGGGTCCTCGATGAAGTCAAAACCCACCTGCCCGGTGTAGCCGGTGGCCCGGCCGAACTGCTCCAGGAAGGCGCGGATCGGCGCCGGGGCGCAGCTGTGAAAGTAGATTCCCGAGCCACGCCCGACCCGGTAGCGCGGCTGGTAGCTGCTGTGGGCGCGCAATTGGCCGTCCACCAGCACGCTGAAGCTGCAGTATTCCTGGCCGGGGACAAACTGCTGGGCCACCCAGGGCGCCTCGCTGCTGGGCCGGACTTTCGCCAGTTGCGCCGGGCTCGGGCGGATCAGGGTCTGGGAGGCGAAGCGCGAATAGGCCGGCTTGAACACCAGGGCATCGTGCTCGGCGGCCAGTGCTTGCAACGCGGCCGGGTCATGCAGCACTCGGGTCGGCGGCGCGGCCACGTCCCAACCTTGGGTCATGGCGGCGAAATCGCCCTTGTGGTGCAGGCGGTGCAGCAGCTCGAAATCGCTGGTGAACACCCGGCACAAAGGTCGCAGGCGCTCCAGGCCGTGGGCCAGGTAGAACACCTCTTCGCAGGTGGGCAGCAGCAGGTCGATGGCCTGTTGGCGGATGACCCCGGCCAGGGCCTCGATCCAGGCATCCGGGTCGTGGCGCGGCTCCGGCAGGCGCACGAAGTGCTCGGCGGCGCGGCTGAAGCGGCTCAGGGGCTGGGCCAGGGAATCGGCCACGGTCACCGTCCAGCCGGCTTGGCTGAAGGCCCGGGCCCACTCCAGGCAGGCCGGAGCCCGGGCGCCGAGAATCAATACACGCATGGCAGTCCCTCGGGTAGTTGCAGCATCAGCAGGCGGCGTCTTTTCGTCTGTGGCGGCGGCGCCTGCCAGTGGCCGAAGCTCAGCTGCGGCGCCTGCAGCCCCTGTTGCGCGCAGAGCTCGGCGAGGGCTTCGCTCAAGCGTTGGCACAGCCCGTGGTAGTCGCCCGAGGTGCGCAGGTTGACCTGCCAGAGCAGTCCGCGCTGGTGGATCTGGTATTCCTCAAGCGCCGCCCCGAGCATCAGCAGGGCCCGGCGCAACAGGTCGGGGTAGAGCGGTGCCAGCTGCTGGCCGTCGAGCCGCGGCAGCCAGAGGATCTCGTCGGCGCGGCCTTCCACGGCGGCGATGGCCCGTTCCGCGCGGCCACAGGGGCAGGGCGCGTCGGCCACTCGCAGGATGTCGTTGAGGCGATAACGCACGATCAGCTGCGTACGCCGGGAAAAGTCGGTGATGATCGGCTGAAAGCGCGTGCGCTCAGGGTCTAGCCACTGCGGCTCGATGTGCAGGTGGCTTTCATTCAGGTGCAGGGTGCCGGCCTCGCAGGTGTAGCCGAGGAAGCCTTCGCTGGCCTGATAGATCTGCCGGGGCTTGAGCCCGAAGGCCTGTTGCACCACTTCGGCGTCAGTGCTTTCCAGCACTTCGGCCACCGACAGAATGTGCCGGGGGCGGATCGTCAACTGCCCGGCCAGGGCCGCCTGGGCCAACCCGCGCAGCACCGTGGCCGGGGCCACCAGCACGTCCGGGTTCTGCTGGTTCAGGCGCTCCAGGGAGGCGCTCAGGCCCAGGGTCAGGTCATGAAAGGCGAAGTCGATGCGGCGGCTGGCCAGGGTGGTGTACAGGCGGCTATTGGCCCGCAGGAAGAAGGCGATCCGCAGCGGCGCCAGCCAGGGGCACAGCAGCCGGGGCAGCAGGGCCCGGGGCAGAGTGCGGGCCAGCAGGATGCCGGCCCAGCGCTGGCGTTCCGCGCTGCTGACCAGGAACACCCCCTGGGCCCCCGAGGTGCCGCTGGACAGGCCCACGGTGATGTCCCCCAGGGTCGGGCTGAAGTCCCGGGAACGCTCGGCCTGCAGGGCCACCGGCAATACTTGTTCCAGGCTCAGGGCGCGGGTGTTGTAGCCGGCGAAATCGCTCATCAGGCTGGCCTTGTCCATGATCGGCAAGCTGTGCAGGCCATCGTGGGTCAGCCCGTTGAAGCGCTGGCCACGGGGCATGACCCGCGCCATGAAGTGCTTGAGGCGTCGGGCCTGCCAGGCTTCCAGGCGCTCGCGGCGACGAAAGCGCAGGGCGTAGCGGCTGAACACGAAGGCGCCGATGCTGCGCAGGGTGCCCAGCAGGCGTTCACTGTTCATGGGCGAACGCCTCCCAGGCCTGGGTGCAATGGGACGGCAGCACCGCCACCGCCGGTTCGCGGCGGATCAGCTGGCCCAGGCCTCTGTAGGTGCGCACATATTGCTGACGGTCGGCGCTGGCAAACCACAGTGCCGGGGCGGCGGGCAGGCGTTCGGCGCGGCAGGCCGGCACCGACCAGCAGGCGTCGGCCACCAGGAACACCGGTCGGCCCTGGGCATCGGGGATGAACAGGCCCAGCTGGCCTTCGCTGTGCCCGGGCAACGGCACGCCGATCAGGCTGCCATCGCCGAACAGGTCCAGGCCCTGCTCGAAGGGTGCTATCCAGCTTGGCAGCGCACAGCTGGGGCTGGCTTCGGCCAGGCGCAGGCGGGCGCTGAAGTCGTCCGGCAGCAAGCCCGGCAGATGGCCGCCGAGGGTGGCGCGCCAACGCTGACCGCGCAGGCTGTCGATATGCCGGTAATCGGCTTCCAGGGCAATGAAACGCGCGTTGGCAAAGTCCCGCAGCCCGGCGATATGGTCGGCGTGGAAGTGGGAAATGATCACATGGCGGATATCCCCCGGGCCGATGCTCAGCTCATGCAACTGCGCCCCCAGCTGTTCGGCCACCGGCAACTGCACCGGCACCGCACTGCGGTACAGGCGCTCGGGCAGGGCGCGGGTGGCCTGGAAGAAGTGCTCGGCGTAGCCGGTGTCGTACAAAATCCAGCCGTGGTCCGGGTGCTGGATCAGCCCGCACAGGGCCGGAAACTGCACCGGCGCCAGGCGCCCGCCACGGTCGGCCATGCATTCCAGATGCTGGCACCAGCCGGCCCGGAGGATCTTCAAACTCACGCTGCGGCTCATGCTCGTTGCCTCTGTTGGGCCAGCCACCATTGGGCGTGCTGGGCGATGCCCTGGTCCTGGCTGATCACCGGGCGATAGCCCAGCTCGCGCTGGATGGCGCTGATGTCCAGGGTCTGACTGAAGGCCAGGACGCCGGCGCCGTAGCGGGTGATCAAGGGTTCGGCGCCGTTGCCCAGGCGCGCCTTGAGCTCCAGCAGGTGCGCCACGCCGTGCACCAGGGGCCAGGGCAGGCGGCGGGTGCGCAGCGGCAGCTGGAAGTGCTCGGCCATCTGTTGCAGCAGGTCCTTGAAGGCCAGCGGCGTGCCATTGCTCAGGTTGTAGACGCACAGCGGGCGCGGCAGGGGCCGGGTCAGGGCCAGCCACACCGCGTGCACCAGATTGTCGACGCAGGTCAGGTCCAGCTGGGCCTGGCCGCCGCGCATCAGCGGAATCGCCCCGCGCTGCATCACCCGCAGCAGGCGCGGCATCAGGGTTGCGTCCCAGGGGCCGAACACCGCCCGGGGGCGCAGGATCACGCACTCGGGCAGCTTGGCGTCTGCCAGCAGGGTTTCGGCCTGGGCCTTGCTGCGGGCGTAGTCGTTCACCGGGTTTGGCAGCGGCTGGTCTTCGCGGATACCCAAGCGGTCGCTGAAGTCGAAGTACAGGCTCGGGGTGGAGATGTGCACCAGCCGCGGGATGCGGTTCTTGCCGCAGGCGTGGATCACCTCGGCGGTGGAGTCGAGGTTGGCCCGGGCAAACGCCTGGGGCGACCCCCAGGGTGAAGACAAGGCGGCGCAATGCACGATGGCGTCATGCTCGCGGCTGGCGTCGGCCAGCAGGCGCTTGGCCAACGGGCTGCCGTGCTCCAGCGGTAGCCAGCGCACCGGCGCCGGGCTGTGGGCAATCACCTCGGCCGCTGCCTCGGGGTTGCGCCCGCTGAACTGCACCTCACAGCCTTCGGCGGCGAGCTTCCAGACCAGATGCCGACCGATAAAACCGGTGCCGCCGGTGACCAGGATCTTCATCAAAACTCCAGGATCATGCCGCCGAGGGACAGGCCCGCGCCGGTGCCGATCAGCAGCAAGGTGTGTCCACGTTGAATGCGCCCGTCGCGCACCGCGATGTCCAGGGCGGTGGGCAGCGAGGCCGCCACCTGATTGCCGTGCTGGGCAAAGATATCGATGACCTTGTCCGGCCCCAGGCTCAGGCGCTTGGCCGCATGCTGCATGGCCTGCTGGCTGGCTTGATGAGGGATCACCCAGTCGATCCGTGCCAGGGGCAGCGCGGCTTGCTGCAGCAAGTCGTCCAGCAGCTCGGGCAGGTGCTTGGCCGCCAGGCGGAACACGCCCTTGCCCTGCATGGCGAAGCTGGTCAGGGGCTCGAACGGCACGTCGATGCGCCGCGGATGAAAGCGCGAACCGCCGGCGGGGATCTGGCACAGCGCCGCGCCTTCGGCGTAGGTCTTCAGGCGCGAGGCGAGGAGCTTCTGCCCGCCATGGCCCGGGCCCAGCACCACCGCCGCCGCGCCGTCGCCGAAGATGCCGCAGACTTCCACCTGCTGCCAGTCCAGGCCGCAGGAAGCGATATCGGCGCACACCAGCAGCACGCGCCGGTAATGCCCGGCCTGGATCGGCCAGGACAAGGTATCCAGAGCGGCGATAAAGCCCAGGCAACTGGCGTTGATGTCCATGGCCGGAATGCCCGACTGCCCCAGGCCCAGCTCCCGTTGCAGCAGCGCGGCGTTGCAGGGCATGCCCTGGTCCTGGGTGCCGCTGGCGCAGACGATCAGGTCCAGCTGGCCAAGCTCCAGGCCGGCCGCCTGCAGGGCCTGGCGCGCGGCACGGGCGCCGAGGCTGGCGGCGGTGTCCGCAGGATCGGCGACGTGGCGCTGCTGCACCCCGCTGATGCGCGCCACGCTACCGGCTTCCAGGCCGAGCTGACGGTCCAGCTCGGCACTGCTGACCACCCGCTGCGGCAGGGCGTGGCCGGTGCCGAGGATGGCCAGGGCGCGGGCCGGGCGGGGGGAGGACGCTGATGTGTGCATGCAAATTCCGTGTGTGGGGCGTCGGGGGAGGCTTGGTCAGGTGGCGGACGGCGCGACCGGGCATTGGCTCAGAAAGGCTTGCAGCCCTTGCTGATACTCCTCGGCGTCCATCAGTTCGCTGTGTTTGGCGATGCAGTAGCCCATGTTCTTGCGTTGCAGCTCGGCACAGGCCACGACATAGAAATCGGGGGTTTCCCGCAAGTGAACAACCTGTTCCCAGGCCAGGCCGCTCTGCTTGCCCCGGGCCTTGCTCAGGCTGAAACCCTGGTCGTCGAAGCTCAGGTGGTAAGTGCCCTCGGCCGCCTTCAGCGGCGCGCGCAGGCGGGCTTCGATCAGGCGCTGGTTCACACCCTGCAAAGGCTTGCGGGGCTTGGCGTGATGGGCGGCGATACGGGCGTGCAGGTGGGTGAGCCAGCGCTTGGAAAAGCGCCACCAGAGCATGCTGAAAATCAGCACGAACACCAGCATGGCAATGACTTTTTCCGGGGTGAAACGCTGTTCGGGGAAATAGATCGCCAGGCCGCCGCCGATCAGGCAGAGGGTGAACATCAAGGGGCCGATCAGTCGGGTCTGCCAACGGGCGACGCTGGCCATGATCCGCGCCTGCTGCTGGTCCTGCCTGAGCATTTCCTGGGGCAGTTGTTCGGCGAGCCGGGCTTGGGTGTTGGCAGAGGTGATGCTGTAGTGCAATTCCATGGAGGAGCGAGTCCGAGGTCCGTGTTCGGTGAGGGCGGCAGTCTACCGACTTCTGAGCTGTGGGTAGCAGCGGCGTATGCACCCAGGTCGCCCCTCTGCTCAGGCGGGGAACTGCTCTGTATGCCGCTCTACCCACTGATACAGGCGTTCGTCCAATAGCGGCCGCTGTTGCTGGAAGTGATCCTGGCAGCGGTTGAAGAGCGGGTCCTGGTTGATGCGCATGGCCAGCTCGACGGGGCCTTCGCTTCCGCCATGGGCGGCTCGTAGCTGCTGCTGGCGCTGATCGGCCTGCTCCAGGGTGACCGCCAGGTCGTCCAGTTGCAGGAGCCTGAACTGAGCGATGGCCTGGGACAGGTGAAAGTGCAGGGCGCTGTCGAAACCTTCCCAGCCCTCGAAGGCCAGCCACTCGTGCAGGATCATGAAGCAGCGCGGTGCTGGGGGCAGTTGCTCCAGCGCTGCGAAATCCAGCCAGTACTGACGCGGCAATTGCTCGGCGGTTTCGATGGCCTGGGCGATCAGGTCCAGGGCCTGGCCCGGGTCCCGGTGATGTTTGCGCAGAATGCGCTGGGTCAGGGTGAAGCGCGCTTCTTCTATAGCGTGCAGGGCGCGGTTCAGGTCGTAAGCGGCGTTGAGCAAGTGCTCCCGGGCTTGCTCTTGGGGCAAGCCGGACTTTTCTACCAGCACTTGCAGCAGATCGGATTTGTACAGTTCGGCGGCTTGCTGCGGATTATTGGCGCAGCGGGCGAGCAGGGCCTGGGCGTGGCGCAGGCCGATGGGGATCAGGTGGCGTAGCTGTTGCAGAGCTTGGGTGTGCGTCGGGTCCATCGACAGGGTGCCTTGGTCGTCATTGCCGGTGGCGGCGGGAGGCTGATTATCCACCGTGCCGAGCAAAACCTGTAGCCGCTGCCGCAGGCTGCGAACGGCCCGAAGGGACGCGGGGTTCTCAAGGTCGCTGAAGGTCCTGCGGACCTTGTCGCAGCCTCGCAGGCTCGGCAGCGGCTACAAAGAGGTGGCGGTCGCAGTTCAGGTTGGGGGTGTAGCCGCTGCCGCAGGCTGCGAACGGGCCGAAGGGACGCGGGGTTCTCAAGGTCGCTGAAGGTCCTGCGGACCTTGTCGCAGCCTCGCAGGCTCGGCAGCGGCTACAAAGAGGTGGCGGCCGCAGTTCAGGTTGGGGGTGTAGCCGCTGCCGCAGGCTGCGAACGGCCCGAAGGGACGCAGGGGTCTCAAGATCGCTGAAGGTCCTGCGGACCTTGTCGCAGCCTCGCGAGCTCGGCAGCGGCTACAAAGAGGTGGCGGCCGCAGTTCAGGTTGGGGGTGTAGCCGCTGCCGCAGGCTGCGAACGGCCCGAAGGGACGCAGGGTTCTCAAGGTCGCTTAAGGTCCTGCGGACCTTGTCGCAGCCTCGCGGGCTCGGCAGCGGCTACAAAGAGGTTGCGGTCGCAGTTCAGGTTGGGGGTGTAGCCGCTGCCGCAGGCTGCGAACGGCCCGAAGGGACGCGGGGGTCTCAAGGTCGCTGAAGGTCCTGCGGACCTTGTCGCAGCCTCGCGGGCTCGGCAGCGGCTACAGGTTGCGTCAGGGAGTGGGGCGGGCGCCGTCGAGCAGGGCGTCCACCACGGCGCGGGCCATTTCCACGGAATGCACCATGGACCAGATCAGCCCGCGCTCGATGCCGCTGGCCCGTTCGGTGATTTCATCGGACACCTCTTCGGCGCATTTGAGCAGCAAGGAAACGTGCATCAGGGCGTCTTCGGCATTCACCTGGGGCTGTACGGCAAACAGCGGGTGGCCCTGGGCGTCGCGCAGGCCGAAGGGGCGATGGCGGGTGCCATTCAAGGCGGCCAGCAGGTTGGCGTTGGCGCGGTCCAGCTCCGGGTCGCGGCGTGGATGATCGGTTTGGAGAGGTGGGTCGGGGACGAGCTTTTTCATGAGACTGGTTCCTTTAGCAATTTAAGAAACCGCCGGATCTCACTTCCACATGAGAGGGTGGCAGCCGTGCGCAGGTGTGGAAGACCGGGCTAAAGGAACCGGCGCACCCGAAGGTGCCCTACGCACAGCCGCCATAGATCGAGTTCACCCAAGCCGCATCGGCAAGGGTGTTCGAATGAGACGACTGCACGTCCTTTATCCCAGACTTCCACATCCGGGCCGCTGATTTGGCAGCGGCACCGGGAGACTGCCTGATCGTTCGAAGGGGTACAAGGCGCTCAAAGGCGTGGGGGATTCTCTCGGATTTGCCCTACAAAACAAAGCGAAACGGCTCCGGCACTGGGCGGTATTCCCTGACAAATCGGGTGCTGGGTAGGGGGATAGGGGCTGTGTTGAATGTGCGAGTGGGGTCGGGCAGGCAGAATGTGCTGGCAGGTTTTGCGGCCCCTGCGGTGCCGTTCGCAGCCTCGCGGGCTCGGCAGCGGCTACAAAGAGGTGGCGGCCGCAGTTCAGGTTGGGGGTGTAGCCGCTGCCGCAGGCTGCGAACGGCCCGAAGGGACGCAGGGTTCTCAAGGCCGCTGAAGGTCCTGCGGACCTTTTCGCAGCCTCGCGGGCTCGGTAGCGGCTACAAAGAGGTGGCGGTCGCAGTTTAGGTTGGGGGGGTAGCCGCTGCCGCAGGCTGCGATCGGCCGCGCAGCGGGCGCGGCGATTTCAACGGCAGGCAAAAACAGCAGGCAAAAAAAAGGGCCTGGAGACGTATCTCCAAGCCCTCAAAAGGTGAGAGGTGTCTAGTCCCTCAACCTGGTGAGCGGTGTTGCATGTTTCGGGGGCGCGGCGGTTACGCTTTCAGCGGAACCAGGCGCGGGGCAATCATGTTTTCCGGACGCAGGATGTCGTCGAGCATGGCGTCGTCCAGCAGGCCTTCTTCGCGCACCAGTTCCAGTACGCCACGGCCACTTTCCAGGGCGATGCGGGCGATACGGGTGGCGTTTTCATAGCCGATGTACGGGTTCAGCGCGGTGACCAGGCCGATGGAGTGCTCCACCAGTTCGCGGCAACGGGTTTCGTTGGCGGTGATGCCGGTGATGCAGTGCTCGCGCAGCATGTCCATGGCGCGTTGCAGCAGGCGGATCGAGTCGAAGATCTTGAAGGCGATCAACGGCTCCATCACGTTCAGTTGCAGCTGGCCGCCTTCGGCCGCGATGGTCAGGGCCAGGTCGTTGCCGATGATCTGGAACGCCACTTGGTTGACCGCTTCCGGGATCACCGGGTTGACCTTGCCAGGCATGATCGAGCTGCCGGGCTGACGCGCTGGCAGGTTGATTTCGTTGATGCCGGTACGTGGGCCGCTGGACAGCAGGCGCAGGTCGTTGCAGATCTTCGACAGCTTGACCGCGGTGCGCTTGAGCATGCCGGAGAACAGTACGAAGGCGCCCATGTCGGAGGTGGCTTCGATCAGGTCGGCGGCCGGAACCAGCGGCTGGCCGCTGATGGTGGCCAGGCGTTGTACGGCCAGGGCCTGGTAGCGCGGGTCGGCGTTGATGCCGGTGCCGATGGCGGTGCCGCCCAGGTTGACTTCGGTCAGCACTTCCGGCGCCAGGGTCTTCAGGCGAGCCAGGTCTTCACCCAGGGTGGTGGCGAAGGCCTTGAATTCCTGGCCGAGGGTCATCGGCACGGCGTCTTGCAGCTGGGTACGGCCCATTTTCAGGACGTGGCTGAATTCTTCACCCTTGGCGGCGAACGACTGGATCAGGCTGTCGAGGCTGGCCAGCAGGGCGTCGTGACCCAGCAGCAGACCCAGGCGGATCGCGGTCGGGTAGGCGTCGTTGGTGGACTGCGCCATGTTCACGTCGTTGTTCGGGTGCAGGTACTGGTATTCGCCCTTGCTGTGGCCCATGGCCTCCAGCGCGATGTTGGCGATGACTTCGTTGGCATTCATGTTGGTCGAAGTGCCAGCGCCGCCTTGAATCATGTCCACCACGAACTCTTCGTGGAAGTCGCCGCGGATCAGGCGGGCACAGGCCTCGCTGATGGCCGCATGCTTGGCTTCGCTCAGATGACCCAGTTCGCGGTTGGCGTCAGCAGCTGCCTGCTTGACCATTGCCAGGGCCACGACCAGTTTTGGGTAGTGCGAAATCGGAACGCCGGAGAGGCGGAAGTTGTTCACCGCTCGCAGGGTCTGGATGCCGTAATACGCTTGAGCCGGTACTTCGAGTACGCCAAGCAGGTCTTTTTCTGTGCGGAAAGATGCAGCGGAGGACATGACGGAGATCATCTCGGTAGGGACCCGGTCTGTGCCGGGAACGCTGCGAATCCTAGGCCGAAGGGAATTTTTGGGCCAATGCTGTTAAACACTGGGCTATGCATATTCGGCATAATGCCGGTGTGACGCCGCTTTGCCGGCGAGCGTGTGACCTAAAATGGTGCGTGTCCGGGAGGACGTGATGAATCTGGAAAGCAAATGGCTCGAGGACTTCAGTGCCTTGGCCGCCACCCGCAGCTTTTCCCAGGCTGCCGAGCGACGTTTCGTGACCCAGCCGGCCTTCAGTCGGCGCATCCGCAGCCTGGAAGCAGCCCTGGGCCTGACCCTGGTCAACCGCTCGCGCACGCCGGTGGAACTGACGGCGGCGGGGCAGCTGTTCCTGGTCACCGCGCGCACCGTGGTCGAACAGCTCGGCGAGGTGGTGCGTCACCTGCACCATCTGGAAGGCGGCCAGGGCGAAGTGATGCAGGTGGCGGCGGCCCACTCCCTGGCGCTGGGTTTCTTCCCGCGCTGGATCGCGCAACTGCGCAATGAAGGGCTGAACATCGCCACGCGGCTGGTGGCCACCAACGTTGGTGATGCGGTGCACGCCCTGCGCGAAGGCGGCTGCGACCTGATGCTGGCCTTCTATGACCCGGACGCGGCCTTGCAGATGGACTCGGAAATCTTCCCCTCGCTGCACCTGGGGCACACCGAGATGCTCCCGGTGTGCGCTGCCGATGCCCAGGGCAAGCCGCTGTTCGATCTGGAAGGCGAGGCCAGTGTGCCGTTGCTGGCATACAGCGCCGGGGCCTTTCTCGGGCGTTCGGTGAACCTGCTGCTGCGCCAGCGCAACCTGCGTTTCACCACGGTTTATGAGACCGCCATGGCCGACAGCCTAAAAAGCATGGCGTTGGAAGGGCTGGGCATTGCCTGGGTGCCGCAGTTGAGCGTGCGCGCGGAACTGGCCCGGGGTGAACTGGTGGTGTGCGGCGGCGCGCAATGGCATGTACCGCTGGAGATCCGCCTGTATCGCTGCGCCCTGGTGCGCAAGGCCAACGTGCGTTTGCTCTGGCGCAAGCTGGAAGGCGCCGCCGCACAAGCGACGGGCAACACATGAGCCTGTTGCCGGTGTTGCAGATCGCGAGGGATTTTCAGCGTCGGCAACGCCAGGCCCTGTAGCCGCTGCCGCAGGTTCGGGCCGCGTTCGGATGATCGGCACCGCAGTGGCCGCCACACCTGGCGCTGCGGAGTGTCTGAAGGATTGGGGATAGAGCTCTGGCGCCGGCTGCGCCGTCGTTCGCAGCCTGCGGCAGCGGCTACAGGGAATTGGTCAGGCTGCGAGGGGCTTTCAGTTCGGGGAGACTGACTTCAGAGTCAATAAAACCGGGGTTTTGCGCCGGAAATACTTTGTTCGACAGATGGTCGGCGAAAGTGCGTTTAGCGCGGCTTTTTCGGTATACTGCGCGGCCTTCGGCCGGTTCGTCCGGCCATAATTCGTACAGTCAAGCCACGCATTTTCGCGTGGCTTGTTGTTTTTGACGCGCCCGCGGGCGCCCAGAGAGAAGAGGCACGACGATGAGTGCACTGGTTGGCGTGATCATGGGCTCCAAGTCCGATTGGTCCACCCTTAGCCACACCGCCGATATGCTGGAAAAGCTCGGCATCCCTTACGAGGTGAAGGTGGTGTCCGCACACCGCACCCCGGACCTGCTGTTCCAGTACGCCGAAGAGGCTGAGGCGCGTGGCATCGAGGTGATCATCGCCGGTGCCGGCGGCGCGGCGCACTTGCCGGGCATGTGCGCGGCCAAGACCCACTTGCCGGTGCTGGGCGTGCCGGTGCAGTCGTCGATGCTCTCGGGCGTGGATTCGCTGCTGTCCATCGTGCAGATGCCCGCCGGCATCCCCGTGGCCACCCTGGCCATCGGCAAGGCCGGCGCGATCAACGCGGCCCTGCTCTCGGCGAGCATCCTGGGCGCCAAGCACCCGCAGTTCCATGCGGTGCTGAAAAAATTCCGTGCTGAACAGACAGACAGCGTCCTGGACAATCCAGACCCGCGCGTCGCCTGAGGTTGTTGACGATGAAGATCGGTGTAATCGGTGGCGGCCAGTTGGGCCGCATGTTGGCCCTGGCGGGGACTCCGCTGGGAATGAACTTCGCTTTTCTCGACCCGGCGCCGGATGCGTGTGCCGCTGCCCTGGGCGAACACCTGCGGGCCGACTACGGCGACCAGGACCACCTGCGCCAGCTGGCCGATGAAGTGGACCTGGTGACCTTCGAATTCGAGAGCGTGCCGGCGGAAACCGTGGCCTTCCTCTCGCAGTTCGTGCCGGTCTACCCGAGCGCCGAAGCCCTGCGCATCGCCCGTGATCGCTGGTTCGAGAAGAGCATGTTCAAGGACCTGGGGATTCCTACCCCGGAGTTTGCCGACATCCAGTCCCAGGCGGATCTCGACGGCGCCGTGGCGCGCATCGGCCTGCCGGCCGTGCTCAAGACCCGCACCCTGGGTTACGACGGCAAGGGCCAGAAGGTCCTGCGCAGCGCCGCCGACGTCGCAGGCACTTTCGCCGAACTGGGCAGCGTGCCTTGCCTGCTGGAAGGCTTCGTGCCGTTCACCGGTGAAGTCTCGCTGATCGCCGTGCGTGCCCGTGACGGTGAAACCCGTTTCTACCCGCTGGTGCACAACACCCACGACAGCGGCATCCTGCGCCTGTCGGTGGCCAGCAGCGATCACCCGCTGCAGGCCCTGGCCGAGGATTACTCCAGCCGCGTGCTCAAGCAGCTGGATTACGTCGGCGTGATGGCGTTCGAGTTCTTCGAAGTCGACGGCGGCCTCAAGGCCAACGAGATTGCCCCGCGGGTGCACAACTCCGGGCACTGGACCACCGAAGGCACCGAGTGCAGCCAGTTCGAAAACCACCTGCGGGCGGTAGCCGGTCTCCCTCTGGGTTCCACAGCCAAAGTCGGTGAGAGCGCCATGATCAACTTCATCGGCGAAGTGCCGCCGGTGGACAAGGTCATCGCCATCGACGACTGCCACCTGCATCACTACGGCAAGGCCTTCAAGGCCGGACGCAAGGTCGGCCACGCCAACCTGCGTTGCGCCGATCAGGCGACCCTGCAAGCGCAGATCCTCAAGGTGCAAGCGCTGATCGCCGAGTAACAAATCCTCCGGCTGGCGGGAACCTTCGTTTCCCGCCGTTCTCTGATAGCAGGATGCCAAAGTGCTGGCTAGGCTTTGGCTTGATCCCCCCCTTACAGAGGAACAGCCATGGGCATTATTGGAACCATTTTCATCGGCTTGATCGTTGGTCTGCTGGCGCGTTTCCTCAAGCCGGGAGACGACAGCATGGGCTGGATCATGACCATCCTGCTGGGTATCGGCGGCTCGCTGGCGGCCACTTATGGCGGTCAGGCGCTGGGTATTTATCAGGCTGGCCAGGGCGCCGGTTTCATCGGTGCGCTGGTGGGCGCGGTCGTCCTGCTGGTGATCTACGGCTTCGTCAAGAAAAGCTGATTCCCCCCTGCAAGCCCCCTCTGCCGCTCGTGCCGAGGGGAGCCCTTTTCTTCATCTGAAACTTCAACGCAGCCGACGCTTTGGGCACTAGAATGCCCGGGTTTTTCCGTCCTTCCTTTTTGACCGAGCCACCCTCTCATGCGCCGTCTTCTATTGACCTTTGTTCTGCTGGGCTGCGGCCTGGCCCAGGCTGGCGAACTGCCGGAAACCGACTGGCTGGAGCTGATGCCCAAGTCGGACCAGAAAGCCCTGGAGCAGATGCCGGAAATCGACCACAACTCCCCCGAAGCCAATGGCACCTTCACCGAAAAGGGCGGCCTGAAGCAGAGCAAGGGCTTGCCGGCGGTGATGTATTCCACCAAGACCGTGCCGGCGATGAACGACAAGCAGATCCGCCTCGGCGGCTATCCGGTGCCGCTGGAGGCTGATGCCAAGGGGCGCAGCACGCTGTTCTTCCTGGTGCCGTACCCGGGCGCCTGCATCCACGTGCCGCCACCGCCGCCCAACCAGCTGGTGCTGGTGCGCTTTCCCAAGGGCGTGAAGCTGGAGGACATCTACACGCCGCTGTGGGTAACCGGCACCTTGAAGATCGAGTCGGTCAGCAATGACCTGGCCGACGCGGCCTACGCCCTGGATGCGGCGAAGGTGCGGGTGGTGCAGGAATCCGACCTGTAGCGGGACTGAGGGGATTAGCCAGGAATTTGGGCCAGGAGGGCTGTTGTGGCGAGGGAGCTTGCTCCCGCTCGGGCGCGTAGCGGCCGCAAGACCTGAGTACGCGTTCTGCCTGACAGACCGCGGATTCAGGACTTGGGAAGGCTGCGCCTTCCAGCGGGAGCAAGCTCCTTCGCCACGCCCAGCCTGAACACAGGGCCCATCAGCGCAATCGTGGGTCAGAGCGGGGCGACGCCGATGCTCACGCTCAGGGTGTGGCGGGCGCCGGGGGCCAGGGTGACGATGTCGTCCATCACGTTGGCGGTCTCGATGCACAGCATGCGCTGCCAGCCGTCGTTGGCCATGTCGCTGAACTGCGCGGCGCGGTCGATCCAGGGGTTCCAGATCACGGCGGTGCGCGAGCCTGCGCTGTTCAGGCGAATCCGTCGTTGCCAGTCCGGATCGACGATATCCAGCTGCGCCGGGACGTTCAGGTAGATGCGGTCGGTCTCGCCGCTAAAGTGCAAGGCGCCGCTCTGGACCTTGGTGGTCCAGTCTTCCAGGGTTTCGATGTAGTTCAGCCCGTCCAGGCCTTCGACCTGCACGTTGCGCACATCGCTGACCGCGAAATAGCTGTGCAGCGCCTGGCTGATGCTCACGCTTTCTGTGCTCAGGTTATGGCTGGTGAGGCTGATGTGCAGTTGCTCGTCGAGGCGGATGCTCAGGCTCGGTTCCACCTGATGGGGCCAGCCAGGAAAGCCGCCAGCGGGGCAGGGCAGGCGCAGCCGTACCAGCAAGCTGTCGCCGTCGCTTTCGATGCCTTGCAGTTCCCAGTCGCTGGCCCGCACCAGGCCGTGGGCCGGTGCCGGTTCAGCGCTTTGGCGCATGGCCTGCACGCTTTGCGGGTTGCGTGCAAAGTTGCCGAACCAGGGCCAGCACACCGGAACCCCGGCGCGGATGCTCTTGCCGGTCTTGAACTGCGCCTCGTCGTTGAGCCAGATCAGCGGCTGTTGCCCGGCTACTTGATAACTGAGGATGTGCGCGCCTTGCTGGGCCACCAGCAGTTCGGCATCACCGTGGCGGATGCGCCAGCAGTTCAGTTCATCCAGTTTCACCGTTTCAACGTGGGGCGTGGGCATGCTGCTGATCTCGTTAGAGTGGCTTGGGCGTTGTAGGAACCTAGCGCGCTCGGGGCGGAACCGAACGGGTGCGGCCGCTGCCGTCGATGGCGACGAACACGAACACTGCCTCGGTGACCTTGCGCCATTCGCTGGACAGCGGGTCGTCGCTCCACACTTCCACCATCATCTGGATCGAGCTGCGGCCGATCTCCAGGGTCTGGGTATAGAAGGACAGTTGCGCGCCCACCGCCACCGGCACCAGGAACGCCATGCGATCAATGGCCACGGTAGCGACTCGGCCACCGGCGACGCGGCTGGCCATGGCAGTGCCCGCCAGGTCCATCTGCGCCACCAGCCAGCCGCCGAAAATATCGCCAAAGCCGTTGGTTTCCCGGGGCAAGGCGGTGATTTGCAGGGCCAGGTCGCCTTGCGGGATTGGATCTTCTTGTTCGAGTTCTATCATGCCGAGGGGCCTCTGACCCGTGACGCTTCATGGTGACTTCAGGTGAATAGCCGTCTTCAGGAAAAACGATTCAGCCCGAACACACTGCGTTCGTCACGTTCTTTCTAAGGCGTGCTAAAGGGAAACTCTGCGAAATCGACTGGCACTGTCCAGGGACTGGGGCGCGCAGCAGCGTTTTCGCACAGCAACCCTTGCCAGAAGCGGCTTTGCGCTTCGAGGTTTGCGAGTATATCGGTCGATAGACTCCGCGACGACCCACTCAGTTCGCAAATTTGTGAGTCATTTGTGCGCTGCTGTGTACGCATTCGAACAATTTGCTATCGTGCCGAACCTGCCAGGCCCCAACCAGCGCTGTTGCGGTTGCCGGAACCGACTAATAAGAGAAGCCCTTGCCATGACCACTGTGCCCTCGAGCGCCGCGCAGCCAGCGCAGCCCGCCCGTCCCTTGACCCGTAGTGATTACAAGACCCTGTCGCTGTCTGCCTTGGGCGGCGCGCTGGAGTTCTACGACTTCATCATCTTCGTGTTCTTCGCCACCGTGGTCGGCAAGCTGTTCTTCCCGGCGGACATGCCCGAGTGGCTGCGCCTGATGCAGACCTTCGGCATCTTCGCCGCCGGCTACCTGGCCCGTCCTCTGGGCGGGATCGTCATGGCGCACTTCGGCGACCTGCTGGGGCGCAAGAAGATGTTCACCCTGAGCATCTTCATGATGGCGGTGCCGACCCTGATCATGGGCCTCTTGCCGACCTACGCGCAGATTGGCCTATGGGCGCCGATCCTGCTGTTGCTGATGCGGGTGATCCAGGGCGCGGCCATCGGTGGTGAAGTGCCCGGCGCCTGGGTCTTTGTTTCCGAACACGTGCCTCAGCGGCATATCGGCTACGCCTGCGGCACCCTGACGGCGGGCCTGACCGCCGGGATTCTCCTGGGCTCGCTGGTGGCCACCGCCATCAATAGCATCTACACCCCGGTGGAAGTGGCCGACTACGCCTGGCGGATCCCGTTCCTGCTGGGCGGGGTGTTCGGCCTGTTCTCGGTGTACCTGCGCCGCCTGCTGCACGAAACCCCGGTGTTCGCCGAGCTGCAATTGCGCAAGGCCCTGGCTGAAGAGCTGCCCCTGCGTACCGTGCTGCGCGATCACCGTGGCGCCATTGTCATTTCCATGCTGCTGACCTGGCTGCTGTCCGCCGGGATCATCGTGGTGATCCTGATGACCCCGACGGTGCTGCAGACCGTCTATAAGTTCCCGGCCATCACCGCCCTGGAAGCCAACAGCCTGGCCATTGTGTTCCTGAGCCTGGGCTGCGTGATCTCCGGGGTTCTGGCGGATCGTTTCGGCGCTGGCAAGGTGTTCGTGTTCGGCAGTGCCTTGCTGTTGGCCACTTCCTGGACCTTCTATCACGGCTTGCTGGATAACCCGCAGTGGCTGTTCCCGATGTATGCCCTGACCGGTCTGTTTGTCGGCACCATCGGCGCGGTGCCTTATGTGATGGTCAAGGCGTTCCCGGCGGTGGTGCGTTTCAGCGGCCTGTCGTTTTCCTACAACCTGGCCTACGCGATCTTCGGTGGCCTGACGCCGATGGTGGTGACCTGGCTGCTCAAGGAAAGCCCGATGGGCCCGGCCTATTACGTTGCAATCATCTGCGGCATCGGCCTGCTGGTCGGCCTGTACCTGTGGGCCAAGGGCCGCTGATCGCCGCCAGCTTGTAGCCGCTGCCGCAGGCCCTGCTGGGCGCTGAAGAGTGTCGCGACCCTGCGGGTCGGTCGCAGCCTTTGGCGGCGGCTACAGAGGTTTTTATCGCCTTATAAAGAAAGGCCAGCTTCCGTTCAGGAGTGCTGGCCTTTCATCTAATTGTCATATTCCGGACATAGAGTGTTCACACGGCCTACAGATACTTGGCCCCGACTTAACACACCCTATCTGCTAGGAGTAAGGCATGAAACTGAAGCGTTTGATGGCGGCAATGACCTTTGTCGCCGCTGGCGTTGCGACTGCCCACGCGGTTGCCGCTGTTGACCCTGCTATCCCGAGCTACACCAAGACCACTGGTGTGTCGGGCAACCTGTCCAGCGTCGGTTCCGATACTTTGGCGAACCTGATGACCCTGTGGGCCGAGAACTACAAAAAGGAATACCCGAACGTCAACATTCAGATTCAGGCCGCCGGCTCCGCCACCGCGCCACCGGCGCTGACCGAAGGCACCTCCAACCTGGGCCCGATGAGCCGCAAGATGAAGGACACCGAGCTGGCGGCCTTCGAGCAGAAGTACGGCTACAAGCCAACCGCTATCCCGGTGGCCGTGGACGCCCTGGCGGTGTTCGTGCACAAGGACAACCCGATCCAGCACCTGACCATGGAACAGGTCGACGCGATTTTCTCGTCCACCCGTCTGTGCGGCGCCAAGGCTGAGGTAAAAACCTGGGGCGATCTGGGTGTGAAGGGCGATCTGGCCAACAAGCCGGTGCAACTGTTCGGCCGTAACTCGGTATCCGGCACCTACGGCTACTTCAAGGAAGAAGCCCTGTGCAAAGGCGACTTCAAGCCTAACGTCAACGAGCAGCCAGGTTCGGCTTCGGTGGTGCAGTCCATCAGCTCCTCGCTGAACGGCATCGGCTACTCGGGCATCGGCTACAAGACCGCCAGCGTGAAGACCGTGGCCCTGGCCAAGAAAGGCAGCAGCGACTTCATCGAAGACACCGAAGAAAACGCCCTGAACGGCAAGTACCCGCTGTCGCGCTTCCTCTACGTCTACATCAACAAAGCCCCGAACAAGCCTCTGGCCCCGCTGGAAGCCGAGTTCGTGAAACTGGTCCTGTCCAAGCAGGGTCAGGAAGTAGTGGTCAAGGACGGCTACATCCCGCTGCCAGCCAAGGTGGCCGCCAAGGCCCTGGCTGACCTGGGCCTGAAAGAAGGCGCATAAGCCGCCGCAGAAGGTCCGGGCCCCCCGGACCTTCTCGTTTTCGTAGGAGCGGGCCGGGCGGCGCAAGCGCCCGCAAGGGCGACCCAGGCTCAAGGCCGGCTCGTCGGCCAGCCGGCTCCTGCAACCTCATTTTTCAACCCGCTGCCGGCTTTGCCACGTGGCGGATTTGCTGCGTCACTGCATTGTCATCTTTCTGTCATACAGGATCGCTAGGGTGTGCGCATGAATGATCTGGCCAATTCCCCCATGACTACGACTTCTCCCCCCAAGCGCATTGACTTCAATACGCCTGAACTGCAACGCAAGCGTCGCATTCGCGCGCTCAAAGACCGCCTGACCCGCTGGTACGTCCTTGTTGGCGGACTGGCGGTACTGGGTGCGATCACCCTGATCTTTTTCTTCCTCGCCTATGTCGTGGTGCCGCTGTTCCAGGGCGCCGACCTGACCGTCAAGGACCCGCTGACCCCGGCCTGGATGCAGGACGCCGGCAAGCCGCTGATGTTCTCCCTGGAAGAGCAGAACCAGGTCGGCATGCGTGTCTCCGACAAGGGCCAGGCGCTGTTCTTCGACATCGACAGCGGTGCCGAGCTGCGCAAGGTCGACCTGCCGATCCCGGCCGGCGCCAACGTGGTGTCCATCGGCAAGGACCAGCCCGGCAATCCGCTGGTGGTGGTCGGTCTGTCCAACGGTCAGGCCCTGGTGTTCCGCCACACCTACAAGGTCAGCTACCCGGACGGCAAGAAGACCATCTCACCGGCCATCGAGTACCCCTACGGCGACAGCCCGATCACCCTGAACGAGCAGGGCGGTGCCCTGGAGCACGTCAACCTCAACGCCACTGATTCGTCGCTGATCATCGCCGGTTCCACCGGTGCGCAACTGCATGTGCTGAAGCTGACCCGCGAAGAAAACATGATGACTGGCGAGGTCACCAGCGAGCAGAGCCGCATCGAACTGCCGCAGATGACCGAGGCGGTGAAGGCCATGTACATCGATCCGCGCCAGCAGTGGCTGTATGTGATCAATGGCCGGGCCCAGGCCGACGTGTTCAGCCTGCGGGACAAGAGCCTCAACGGTCGCTACAAACTGCTGGAAGACGCTGACACCGAAGTTACCGCCAGCACCCAGCTGGTGGGCGGCATTTCGCTGATCATCGGCACCTCCAAGGGTGGCCTGGCCCAGTGGTTCATGGCCCGCGACCCGGATGGCGAACTGCGCCTGAAGCAGATCCGCACCTTCCAGATGGGCACCGCGCCTATCGTTGAAATCACTGCCGAAGAGCGTCGCAAGGGCCTCGTTGCCCTGGACGCCGCCGGCAAGCTCGGGGTGTTCCACAGCACCGCCCACCGCACCCTGCTGGTGGATCAGGTGGTGGATGGCCAGGGCCTGTTCGGCCTGTCGCCACGGGCCAACCGGGTGATCGTCGAGGCCGGTGGCAAGCTGCAGCCGCTGCTGCTGGACAACCCGCACCCGGAAGTGTCCTGGAGCGCGCTGTGGAGCAAGGTCTGGTACGAGAACTACGACGAGCCTAAATACGTCTGGCAATCCACCGCGGCCAACACCGACTTCGAACCCAAGCTGAGCCTCTCGCCCCTGACCTTCGGCACTCTGAAGGCGGCGTTCTACGCCATGCTGCTGGCGGCACCATTGGCCGTGGCGGCAGCGATCTATACCGCCTACTTCATGGCCCCGGGCATGCGCCGCAAGGTCAAGCCGGTGATCGAGCTGATGGAAGCGATGCCGACGGTGATCCTCGGCTTCTTCGCCGGCCTGTTCCTGGCGCCCTATGTCGAAGGTCATCTACCGGGCATCTTCAGCCTCTTGATGTTGCTGCCAATCGGCATTCTGGTGGCCGGTTTCATCTTCAGCCGCCTACCGGAGTCGATCCGCCTGAAAGTGCCGGATGGTTGGGAAAGTGCGCTGCTGATCCCGGTGATCCTGTTCGTGGGCTGGTTGTCGCTGTACATGAGCCCGTTCATGGAAAACTGGTTCTTCGGCGGCGACATGCGCATGTGGATTTCCCACGACCTGGGGATCACCTACGACCAGCGCAACGCCCTGGTGGTCGGCCTGGCCATGGGTTTTGCGGTGATTCCGAACATCTACTCGATCGCCGAAGACGCCGTGTTCAGCGTGCCTCGCGGCCTGACCCTGGGCTCTCTGGCCCTGGGCGCCACGCCGTGGCAGACCATGACGCGGGTGGTGATCCTCACCGCCAGCCCGGGGATCTTCTCGGCACTGATGATCGGCATGGGCCGCGCCGTGGGCGAGACCATGATCGTGCTGATGGCCACCGGCAACACCCCGATCATGGAAATGAACCTGTTCGAAGGCCTGCGCACCCTGGCCGCCAACGTCGCGGTGGAAATGCCCGAATCGGAAGTCGGCGGCAGCCACTACCGCGTGCTGTTCCTCTCGGCGCTGGTGCTGCTGTTGTTCACCTTCGTCATGAACACCCTCGCAGAACTGATTCGTCAGCGTCTGCGCAAGAAATACTCGTCGCTTTAAGAAAGGTAGAAGTCTGTGAAACAGAACTCCCTAAAAGACTGGTTCAAGAGCGGCGCCCCGGGCGTCTGGATCAGCGGTGGCGCGGTGTCCATCGCGGTCATCATGACCATCGGCCTGCTGGCGGTGATCGCCGTGCGCGGCCTCGGCCACTTCTGGCCGGCCGACCTGGTGCACGCCAGCTATGACGTGCCGGGCCAGGCCAACCACCTGGTCATCGGTGAAGTGGTGCAGAAGGAAGAAGTGCCCCGGGCGCGCCTGAAGAGTGCCGGTTTGCCGGTGCCCGACCAGGGCCCGGAGTTCATGACCCGGGAGCTGATCAAGGTCGGCAACCGTGACCTGAACGGCAACGACTTCACCTGGATCGTCGGTGAGTGGCTGACCAACCAGAGCTACCCCAAGGAGCTGATGGCCATCGAGCGCCGTGAGTGGGGCAACTTCTACGGCTACCTGGTCAACGTCAAGGAAAGCGGCAAGGTGGTCGCCGAAGGCGAGGCCGCCTGGCCTGAGCTGCAAGCACGGATCAACCGCGTGAACCAACTGGCGGCCCAGCTCAAGAGCCTGGAGAAGTCCGACATCGGCGCGATCAACGCCGGTCTGGAGCGCCTTCGCCTGCACGGTCGCAAGCTGGAGCTGGAGGGCCGGATGAGCCCCGCCGCTCAAGCCGACATGGACGCCGAGCGGGCCGAACTCAATGCCCGTTACCAGGACATCGAAGCCCGGCTCAATGACCTGCACGCCCAGTTCAATCGCGACAGCCTGACCGCCCGCGATGCCAACGGCAAAGAGCTGGAGATCAGCCTGGGCAAGGTGGTGCACGCCTACCAGCCGAATGCCATGGGCACCTTCACCAAGATCGGTTTCTACTTCAGCAAGATCTGGGAATTCCTCAGCGACGACCCCCGTGAAGCCAACACCGAAGGCGGGATCTTCCCGGCGATTTTCGGCACCGTGATGATGACCCTGATCATGGCCATGATCGTCACCCCGTTCGGCGTACTGGCGGCGGTCTACCTGCGTGAATATGCCAAGCAGAACACCCTGACCCGGGTGATCCGCATCGCGGTGAACAACCTGGCAGGGGTTCCGGCCATCGTCTACGGCGTATTCGGCCTGGGCTTCTTCGTCTACGTGCTGGGCGGTTCCGTGGACCGGCTGTTCTTCCCCGAAGCTTTGCCGGCGCCGACCTTCGGCACCCCGGGCCTGCTCTGGGCCTCCCTGACCCTGGCGCTGCTGGCAGTGCCGGTGGTGATCGTGGCCACCGAGGAAGGCCTGGCGCGGATTCCCCGCACCGTGCGTGAAGGTTCCCTGGCCCTGGGCGCGACCAAGGCCGAGACCTTGTGGAAGATCGTCCTGCCGATGGCCAGCCCGGCGATGATGACCGGCATGATCCTCGCGGTGGCCCGTGCCGCCGGTGAAGTGGCGCCGCTGATGCTGGTGGGTGTGGTGAAACTGGCGCCGTCGCTGCCAGTGGACGGCAACTACCCGTACCTGCACCTGGACCAGAAGATCATGCACCTGGGCTTCCACATCTATGACGTCGGCTTCCAGAGCCCCAACGTCGAGGCGGCGCGGCCGCTGGTGTACGCCACCGCGCTGCTGCTGGTGCTGGTGATCGCCGTGCTCAACCTGTCGGCCGTATGGATTCGCAACCACCTGCGCGAGAAGTACAAGGCGCTGGACAGCTAATCGGCTGGCTTCTACAGAACAGAATGATGTCACCGCAGGCCAGACGCCTGCGGTTCACGACAAACGAATTGGTAGCACAGGGAGCATCCCATGCAACACGAAGCACATACTCACGGCATCAACATGTCCGCCCTGGGCCGCGACAAGCAGAGCCTGAGCCTGGAACAAGAGACAGTGGCCATCGAAGTGCCCGGCCTGAGCCTGTTCTACGGCGAGAAACAGGCACTGTTCGATGTCAGCATGAACATCCCCAAGCAGCGTGTGACCGCTTTCATCGGCCCGTCCGGTTGCGGCAAGTCGACCTTGCTGCGGACCTTCAACCGCATGAACGACCTGGTGGACGGCTGCCGTGTAGAAGGCGCGATCAACCTTTACGGCAACAACATCTACCGCAAGGGCGAAGACGTGGCCGAGCTGCGTCGTCGGGTCGGCATGGTGTTCCAGAAGCCCAACCCGTTCCCCAAGACCATCTACGAAAACGTGGTCTACGGCCTGCGTATCCAGGGCATCAACAAAAAGCGTGTGCTCGACGAAGCCGTAGAGTGGGCGCTCAAGGGCGCGGCGCTGTGGGATGAGGTCAAGGACCGCCTGCACGAATCGGCCCTGGGCCTGTCCGGCGGCCAGCAACAGCGTCTGGTGATTGCCCGGACCATCGCCGTGGAACCGGAAGTGTTGCTGCTGGACGAACCCTGCTCGGCCCTGGACCCGATCTCGACCCTGAAGGTCGAAGAACTGATCTACGAGCTCAAATCCAAGTTCACCATCGTCATCGTGACCCACAACATGCAGCAGGCGGCGCGGGTTTCCGACTACACCGCGTTCATGTACATGGGCAAACTGGTGGAATTCGGCGATACCGATACGCTGTTCACCAATCCGGTGAAGAAGCAGACCGAAGACTACATCACCGGGCGTTACGGCTAGAAAGCAGCTGCAAGCCGCACGCTTCAAGCGGCAAGTAACAGCAGTTCAACGCGACGAAACCTATCAACTGGCAGCTTGTAGCTTGCGGCTTACAGCTTTTGTGGAGCAGAACCATGATTTCGAAGGAAGGCCTCACCCACCACATCTCCGCGCAGTTCAATGCCGAGCTGGAAGAGGTGCGCAGCCACCTGCTGGCCATGGGCGGGCTGGTGGAGAAGCAAGTCAATGACGCGGTCACCGCGCTGATCGAAGCCGACTCCGGGTTGGCCCAGCAGGTGCGCGAGATTGACGATCAGATCAATCAGATGGAGCGCAATATCGACGAGGAATGCCTGCGCATCCTCGCCCGTCGCCAGCCGGCGGCTTCCGACCTGCGCCTGATCATCAGCATCTCCAAGTCGGTGATCGACCTGGAGCGCATCGGCGACGAAGCCACCAAGATCGCCCGTCGGGCCATCCAGTTGTGCGAAGAGGGCGAAGCTCCTCGTGGCTACGTGGAGGTGCGGCACATCGGCGACCAGGTGCGCAACATGGTGCGCGATGCCCTGGACGCTTTTGCCCGCTTCGATGCCGACCTGGCACTTTCCGTGGCTCAGTACGACAAGATCATCGACCGTGAATACAAGACCGCACTGCGCGAGCTGGCCACCTACATGATGGAAGACCCGCGCTCTATCTCGCGGGTTCTGAGCATTATCTGGGTGCTGCGTTCGCTGGAGCGGATCGGCGATCACGCGCGCAACATTTCCGAGCTGGTGATTTATCTGGTGCGTGGCACCGACGTGCGCCATTTGGGGCTCAAGCGCATGAAGGAAGAAGTTGAAGGCACAAGTGGCGAATCCGCTAATGTTCCGGATCAAGCTGACGATAAGTAAGAGTGCCCGAGAAGAGCGCCCGGCCCTTTGGCCGGGCGTTTTTGTTTGTGCTCCTCGAATTTGAAAAGCAGCACCCGCGAACGAAAAGTCCCGGCGTGACTGAAGAGTTTTGGCAAAGTGCCATCAGCCAGCGTTATGCTTGCCGGGATTTTTAAAGGGGTGGTCGATGAGTAAGGTAAGTGTGTTGGTGGTGGATGACGCTTCGTTCATTCGTGACCTGGTGAAGAAGTGCCTGCGCAACTACTTCCCTGGCATCAAGATCGAAGACGCGATCAACGGCAAGAAGGCCCAGGCGATGCTCGCCCGCGAAGCCTTCGACCTGGTCCTGTGCGATTGGGAAATGCCGGAAATGTCCGGCCTTGAGCTGCTGACCTGGTGTCGTGAGCAAGAGGCGCTGAAAACCATGCCGTTCGTCATGGTCACCAGCCGTGGCGACAAGGAAAACGTGGTGCAGGCGATCCAGGCCGGGGTTTCCGGCTATGTGAGCAAGCCTTTCACCAATGAACAGCTGCTGACCAAGGTCAAGCAGGCGCTGAACAAGGTCGGCAAGCTCGACACCTTGATGAACAGCGCGCCGACCAAGATGAACTCGGCCTTCGGCAATGACTCCCTGAGCGCCCTGACCGGCGGCAAGCCGGCGGTGGTGGGGGCGGCTTCGGCCCCGGTCAATCCGTTTGCCAAGCCGGCCGCCCCTGCGCCGGCCTCGGCAGCCGCAGCGCCGGCGCGTGGTTTGCTCAACAGCCCTCCGGTCAAGGCGCCGACGCCCGCAGCAGCGGCCAGTGGCGGTCGTGGCCAGGGCCAGCTGCGGTTGTCCAGCGGCAATCAGCCGTGCGTGATCAAGGCCCTGAGCATCAAGGAAGCGTTGCTGGTGGTGAAGCGTACCGACAGCCTGCCTCAAGTGCTGGAGAGCGCGGTGCTGGACCTGGAGCAGGGCGACAACGCTGAAGTGGCGCGGCTCAACGGCTACCTGCATGCGGTGGTGGCGTTGGAGCCCAAGCCGGACAGCGATTGGCTGCAACTGACCTTCCGTTTCGTCGACCAGGACGCGCAGAAGCTCGATTACATCTCGCGCCTGATCGCCCGCGGCACCGCGCAGAAGCATTTCGTTCCCGGCGCCTGATCCTCCCAGTCCGCTTTGTAGGAGCTGGCTTGCCAGCGAAAGCGTCCACAAGAGCAACACAAGGCTTGCGGGTCTCTTCGCCGGCAAGCCGGCTCCTACGAGGATCAAAGCTGCGGAAATCTGCGGAAAACACTTTTCCCGTTGCGGACTTTTGCCTTGCGCTGAGACGGCCTGCTGCACCATCCCGCTATCGAGCGAACCACTCGCAACATAGGCCGTAACCCTCAAGCCGCAAGGCTTTCGCCGTACCCCTCGATACTTTCTGCCGTACGTCCGATTGATCTTTTTGTCCTTGATTTATATCTGTTTGGATATAGATTGCGCGTAGCGCTAAGTGCGCTTTCAGCGCTTGTGGCCATGCCTTGAAACAACCCGGCGCGGCCGGTCCTGGCCGTGTTGATTAGCCTTGTTCCTGGTCATTAACAGGAGAGGTTCGATGCCCAGGCACAAGGATGTGGTGTTTGTCGGGAGCGCGCTGCGAGATCTCCGGGCGTTCCCTGAAGATGCCCGTCGGGCCGCCGGTTTGCAGTTGGATCTGCTGCAGCAGGGTGAACAGCCCTACGATTGCAGGTCGGTGAAGACCATCGGTCCGAGCGTTTTCGAGATCAGGGTCCATGAGGATTCAGGGGCGTTTCGGGTGTTCTATGTGGTCAAGCGGCCGGCAACCATCTATTTGCTGCATGCGGTGCGCAAGACCACCCG
Organism: Pseudomonas protegens; assembly: GCF_003363755.1. GTDB lineage: Bacteria > Pseudomonadota > Gammaproteobacteria > Pseudomonadales > Pseudomonadaceae > Aquipseudomonas > Aquipseudomonas danubii. The sequence continues at coordinate 3,374,386 of NZ_CP031396.1, read as the reverse complement.
CAAGACCGAAGCGCGGGAGATCGAACTGGCTCGCGCCAGATATCAGGAAGCAGGTTCACGCCATGACTGATTCACCGGTTACTCAGCGGTTCACCAGTGTCTGGGATGCCCTTGAGGCCACTCCCCAGGAAGCCGCCAACATGCGCCTGCGGGCCAAGCTGATGCTTGAGCTGGGCAAGACCGTACAAGCCTGGGGCCTCTCGCAGAAGGAGGCGGCCAAGCACCTCAATATCTCCCAGCCACGTCTCAATGACGTACTCAGCGGCAAGATCAACAAGTTCTCCCTCGATGCCCTGGTCAACCTGTCGGAGGCCGCGCAACTGGGCGTGGATATCCATTTCGATGCGTCGGGCACGCACCCTCTGGCCCCGGCCTGATTCACACAAGCTCCATATCCGGCTGTTAGCGTGCCTGCATAACCTGCCAAGAGGCTGCCCAATGCTTGTGCGCCTGCTGCTGTTGTGCGGACTGTCCCTGCTGGCCACCTCGCTGGCGGCGATGACCGTCTACAAATCCGTCGACGCCGATGGCGTGGTGTCCTACAGCGACCGGCCTTCGCCGGGAGCCCAGGCGTTCGTGTTCCGCGATCGCATGGAGGAACACCTGGAGCGCCAGGTGCGCCTGGATATCCAGAAGCACAAGGACGGGGACGCGGTGTATGTGCGCAACGACCTCTACGCGCCGGTGGAGATCGAGTTGGGCTTTGCCGGTTTGCACAACGTCAGTGGAGCGCCCGGAGGCCCGATCCGACAGGTACTGCCGGCCCGCAGCAGGCAGCGCCTGGCGCTGCTCACGGCGATTCGCGCCGATCAGCCCTTGAGCTATGTCCCCAGGTTCCGTTATTCCCTGGGGGACCCGGCAGGCGCCACCCAGGCCTATCGCTACCCGCTGCCCTGGCGCGGCGGGCCGTTTCGCCTGACCCAGGGCGCCAATGGCCAATACAGCCATTTCGGTCCCAGGAGCCGTTATGCCATGGACATCGCCATGCCCGTGGGCACGCCGATCATCGCCGCCAGGGGCGGGGTGGTGGTCAAGACCGAGAATGCGCAGAACGGGCGGGGCGACAACCCGGCGGGCAACTTCGTCCGGGTGCTGCACGACGACGGCACCATGGGCGTGTACCTGCACCTCAAGCAAGGTTCGGTGACTGTGCGCGAAGGGCAGCGGGTGGCGGTGGGCAGCCCGTTGGGGTTGTCGGGCAATACCGGCAACAGCAGCGGGCCGCACCTGCATTTTGTGGTGCAGCGCAATACCGGGCTGGGGCTGGTGTCGATTCCCTATCAGTTCAACCAGCCGCTGGGGGACCTGCCGAATTTTGCCTTGGGCAAGAAATGACCTGCTGCTGTAGGCGCCGGCGTGCCGGCGAACGGGCCAAAGGGCCCGTCAATCCAGCATCAACACCTTGGCCAGGATGATCTTCGGTCCCTTCATCTTCTTGATGATGATGCGCAGGCCTTCGACTTCCAGCACTTCTTCCTCTTCCGGCACCCGTTTCAGGGTTTCGTACACCAGGCCGGCGAGGGTTTCGGCTTCGATATGGTCCAGGTCGATGCCCAGCAGGCGCTCGACCTTGAACAGTGGCGTGTCACCGCGCACCAGCAGCTTGCCTGGCTGATAGGCGAGGATGCCGCGCTCGGTCTTGCGGTGTTCGTCCTGGATGTCGCCCACCAGTACTTCCAGCACGTCTTCCATGGTCAGGTAGCCAATCACCTTGCCGTCGGCTTCTTCCACCAGGGCGAAGTGCGAACCGCCCTTGCGGAACTGCTCCAGCAACTGTGACAGCGGCATGTGCCGCGACACGCGCTCCAGCGGGCGAGTCAGCTCGGCCAGGTTGAACGACTCGGGAATATGGTCCAGGGCCGCCAGTTCCAGCAGCAGGTCCTTGATGTGCAGCAGGCCGACGAACTCGTTGCGCTCGCTGTCGTAGACCGGATAGCGGCTGAACTTGTGGCGACGGAACAGGGCAAGGATTTCCTTGAGCGGCGCGTTGAATTCGACGCTGACCAGGTCCTCTCGGGAGTTGGCCCAGTCCACCACTTCCAGTTCGCCCATTTCCACGGCCGAGGCCAGTACGCGCATGCCCTGGTCGCTGGGGTCCTGGCCGCGGCTGGAGTGCAGGATCAGCTTGAGTTCTTCACGGCTGTAGTGATGCTCGTGGTGCGGGCCGGGCTCGCCCTGGCCGGCAATGCGCAGGATGGTGTTGGCGCTGGCATTGAGCAGGTAGATGGCCGGGTACATCAGCCAGTAGAACAGGTACAGCGGTACCGCCGTCCACAGCGACAGCAGCTCGGGTTTGCGGATCGCCCAGGATTTGGGCGCCAGCTCGCCGACCACGATGTGCAGGTAGGAAATGATGAAGAACGCGGTGAAGAACGAAACGCCGCGGATCACTTCCGGGGAGTTCACGCCTACGGCGCCCAACAGCGGCTCCAGCAGGTGGGCGAACGCCGGCTCACCGACCCAGCCCAGGCCCAGGGAGGCCAGGGTGATGCCCAGCTGGCAGGCCGACAGGTAGGCGTCCAGCTGGCTGTGCACGGTACGCAGGATCTGCCCGCGCCAGCCGTTCTTGTGGGCGATGGCTTCGACTCGAGTCGAGCGCAGCTTGACCATGGCGAACTCTGCGGCAACGAAAAAGCCGTTGAGCAGGACCAGGATCAGAGCAAAAAGAATCATGCCGAAGTCGGCGAACAGAGACGCGAGGGTGAAACCAGGGGAAGGGTCCATGATGGAGTTTTGCGGGTTCCGTGTATTCGAAGAAGAAGGAAAGGCGGTACCTGAATGGCAGGCACAAGTGACGCAATGTAGCGGCTGACGGGGCGATTGCCTAGGGGCAAACCACGGTCAGCGCTGTTCGGTAAGGCTGCCAGCTGCGGCTTTTTTAACCTGGGCCGGGGCGAAATGGCAGGTAAAGGTACTGCCGTGGCCCAGTACGCTGCTGATTTCCAGGCGTGCGCGATGACGCAGCAGCACGTGCTTGACGATGGCCAGGCCCAGGCCCGTGCCGCCGGTATTGGAGTTGCGGCTCGAATCCACGCGGTAGAAGCGTTCGGTGAGGCGCGGCAGGTGCTTGCTGTCGATGCCGATCCCGGAGTCTTGCACGCTCAGGTGCGCGCCTTGGTCGTCGCCCCACCAGCGGATGCGGATATTGCCTTCGGCCGGGGTGTATTTCACCGCGTTGAACACCAGGTTGGAGAAGGCGCTGCGCAGTTCCGCCTCGCTGCCCTTGAGCTGTACCGAGGCGTCGGCTTCCAGGGTGATGCGCTGGTTGCGCTCCCCGGACAGGGCCTGGGCATCGCTCTTGATCGATTGCAGCAGCCCATCGATGGGCACCGGCTGGTTGTCCGAGGGATAGTCGGTGGCTTCCAGCTTGGCCAGCAATAGCAGGTCGTTGAGCAGGGTCTGCATGCGCCCGCCTTGCTGCTGCATCTGTTGCAGGGCACGGCTCCAGCGCGGATTCACTTCCTCGACGTTGTCCAGCAGGGTCTCCAGATAGCCGCAGATCACCGTCAACGGGGTACGCAGTTCGTGGGACACGTTGGCGATGAAGTCCTTGCGCATCTGTTCCAGCTGGTGGATGCGGGTCACGTCGCGCACCAGCATCAGGTGCTCATTGTTGCCGTAGCGGGTGATGTACAGCTGGATGCGCACCCGGTCGTTGGCCGGGGAGGGGATCTCCAGCGGTTCGGCGTAGTTGTCTTGCTCGAAGTATTCCTTGAAGCGCGGATGGCGCACCAGGTTGGTCACCGGCTGACCGCTGTCCTGGGGCGTCTTGAGGCCCAGCAGGGTTTCGGCGGCGCGGTTCCACCATTCCAGGTTGCCGTCGCTGTCGAGCATGATCACCGCGTCTTTCAGGGCCGCGGTGGACTCCTGGACCCGGTCGATCACCGCCTGCAGGCGCCCGCGCACCCGTTGGTCGCGGCGTTGCAGGTGATAGATGCTGTCGAACACCTCACCCCACAGGCCATAGCCGTCGGGCGGTGCTTCGTCGGGTTGATGCAGGCGCAGCCATTCGTGCAGGCGCAGCAGCTGCTTGAGGGTCCAGGCCAGGTAGAGCCCTAAGCCGGCGGCCAGGCTCCAGCCGTAGTAACCACTGATCAGGCCCACCAGCAGGCAGCCGGTGATCAACAGCAGCAGGTGGCGAATCAGGGTGCCATGCCAGTTTTGATTCACTTGAAACACGTCCGTGGGGGTGAAGCAGCTCCGAGCTGCAAGTGTTGAAGCGGTCACTCATCGGCGCGCCGCTTGTTGCTTGCCGCTGTTGTCAGGCCTTGGTGGAAAAACGATAGCCGGTGCCGCGCACGGTTTGTACCAGATTCTCGTAGGCGTCACCCAGGGCTTTGCGCAAGCGGCGGATGTGCACGTCTACGGTGCGTTCCTCGACATACACATTGCCGCCCCAGACCTGATCCAGCAGCTGGCCGCGGGTGTAGGCACGCTCCTGGTGGGTCATGAAGAATTGCAGCAGGCGGTATTCGGTGGGGCCCATTTCTGCCGGCTTGCCGTCGATGGTCACCCGGTGGCTGATGGGGTCCAGCAGCAGGCCGCCGACTTCGATCGGCGCTTCGCCATCGGTAGGGCCGGCGCGGCGCAGCACGGCCTTGAGGCGGGCCACCAGCTCACGGGGCGAAAACGGCTTGGTGATGTAGTCGTCGGCGCCGACCTCCAGGCCCTGGATCTTGTTGTCCTCTTCACCCTTGGCGGTGAGCATGATGATCGGGATGTCCCCGGTCAGCTCGTCGCGCTTGAGGCGTCGGGCCAGCTCGATGCCGGAGGTGCCGGGGAGCATCCAGTCCAGCAGGATCAGGTCCGGCTTGCGGTCGACGATAATGGCATGGGCCTGCTGAGAGTTCTCTGCCTCCATGCAGTCATAGCCGGCCATTTCCAACGCAACGGCGATCATTTCGCGAATCGGCGCTTCGTCGTCAACGATCAGAATGCTTCTGCCAACCATGCTGGAACCTCTTGTCATTTAACTGTCTTGCGCCGCATTAGATAACGGAATTATTGCAGTCGTGTGACAGTATTTCAGGTCGCGAGGCGCGGTGCAGCTTCGTCGACTACGCTTTGGGTCCGATTCCTGACAACCACAAAAGAAGGTTTCCATGACTCTGTTCAAGCAATCGTTGAAAGTCCTGCTGGTAGGCGCTGTCCTGGCCTTGCCGACATTTGCCCTGGCCGCCGACCCGGCGATGAGCAAGGACGGCGTGCTGGTCAATCTCCAGGGCATGACCCTCTACACCTTTGCCAAGGACACCGGTGGCAAGTCCATGTGCAACGACAAATGCGCCGCCAACTGGCCGCCGCTGATGGCCGAGGGCAGCGACAAGGACATGGGCAAGTGGACGGTGATCAAGCGTGACGACGGCAAGATGCAATGGGCTTATGACGGCAAGCCGCTGTACAGCTTCGTGATGGACAAGAAGGCCGGCGACATGACCGGTGACGGCAAGATGGACGGCGCCTGGAAGGTCGCCAAGTCCGACTGACCTTTTCGGGTCGTTCGCAGCCTGCGGCAGCGGCTACACCGATCTCTGTAGCCGCTGCTGAGCCATGGCGAAGCTGCGAAAAGGCCCGCAGGGCCTTGCTTGACGCTCTAGCGCAACGCGTAATCCAGGACCACGCCGATAAAGATCGCCATGCCGGCCCAGTGGTTGTGCAGGAAGGCCTTGAAGCATTTCATCCGATCGCGATCTCGGGTGTACCAGAACTCCCATGCAAAACACGCCGCCGCCACCAGCAGCCCCAGGTGGAACCAGCCCCCCAGATGGAAGCGTGCGCCGGCCAGCAGCAGGCAGCCCAGGGACAAGCCCTGCAGGGTCAGGATGATCACCCGGTCGGCATCGCCGAACAGGATCGCCGTGGACTTGACCCCGATCTTCAGGTCGTCGTCGCGGTCGGTCATGGCGTAGTAGGTGTCGTAGCCCACGGTCCACAGCAGATTGGCGATGTACAGCAGCCACGCACTGGCTGGCAGTTCGCTGTTCTGCGCGGTGAAGGTCATCAGAATGCCCCAGGAATAGGCTGCGCCCAGGACCACCTGTGGGTAATAGGTGTAGCGCTTCATGAAGGGGTAGCAGGCCGCCAGGGCCAGGGCGCCGAACGACAGCCAGACCGTGCTGGCGTTGGTGCACAACACCAGCAGGAAGGCTGCGCCCATGAGGAGCGCGAACAGTGCCAGGGCTTCCTTGGCGCTGACCTTGCCGGTGGCCAGGGGCCGTTGGTCGGTGCGCTTGACCTGGCCGTCGACCTTGCGGTCGGCGAAGTCGTTGATGGCGCAGCCGCCGGCTCGGGTCAGGATCACGCCGAAGGTAAAAATCAGCACATGGCTCAGGGAGGGCTGGCCCTCGGCGGCGATCCACAGGGCCACCAGGGTCGGCCACAGCAGCAGGTAGATGCCGATGGGCTTGTCCATGCGGGTCAGTTGCAGGAAGTCCCAGGCCCGTGGATGCAGGCGATTGAGGGATTTGAGCAGGCTCAGGTACATCAGCAGGCCTCCGGTTGGGCTTCGATGGCGCGCCACAGGCTGGGCAGGAAGACCTCGGCGACCAGCAGGCTCAAGGGGCCGCGATCGAAACGCGAACGCCGGCCCCAGAGCCCTTCGGTGGCCACAGCGGTGGGCAGCCAGGCTTGCGGATAGCGGCAGACTTCGATGGGCTGGCGGGTAAAGGCTTCATCGCAGAACAGCAGTTCCCCGAGGGAGCGGCTGCCCAGTTCGTCGATGTTCAAGCCGCCTTGCTGCAAGGCGCTGCGGGCGGCCACGCTGCGGGCGAACACCCAGGCTTCGCCGTGGCCCCGCAGGTACACCTCGCGAACCCAGCCTTCACTCTGTTCGGGCAGGCCCAGGGCCACGCACTCGTCGTTGCGCAGGGTTTGCCATTCCTCCACCAGCGGCGTGACGCTGAAGCCGTCGCGGGAGAGTCGGGTCAGGCGCCGGGTCAGCGACCCTTCATCGAACAGCCAGTTGGCAACGGCTGAGCCGGGGAAGGGGGACAGACGGCTTTGCACCAGCCAGGTCGGGGCCGGTGCGGGGGGCATTGAGTGCGGCACAGTGGGTCAGTATTGGCAGCAAATGAGGCGGCGAGCTTAGCATGGCAACCGCCGGTTTTGATTGATCCAGGACGCCTGGCAGCACGAACGTGCTTGCATCTGCCGGTAGTGATCAGTAAAAAACCCCAGTGCCGGACGCTGATCAGCGTGGCCTTTAGAGTCGATCCATCGACCGAGCCTGAACTCCCGAGGAAATGCATCAATGAAAAAGTGGCAATGTGTGGTCTGCGGCCTGATTTATAACGAAGCGGAAGGCTGGCCGGACGACGGTATTTTGCCGGGTACCCGTTGGGAAGATGTGCCTGAAGACTGGCTCTGCCCTGACTGCGGCGTGGGCAAGATGGATTTCGAAATGATCGAGATCGCCTGATCGAATTCTGTGGATTGAACGACCAATAACAAGGAGCAGGGAATGAGCGCACCGGTGGTGATCGTGGGAACAGGTCTGGCGGGTTACAACCTGGCCCGGGAATTTCGCAAGCTCGACGGCCAAACGCCGTTGTTGCTGATCACTGCCGATGACGGCCGTTCCTACTCCAAGCCGATGCTGTCGACCGGTTTTGGCAAGAACAAGGACGCCGACGGCCTGAGCATGGCCGAGCCCGGCGCCATGGCCGAGCAGCTCAAGGCCGAGGTTCGCACCCACACCCGCATCAGCGGTATCGACCCGGGCCACAAGCGTTTGTGGATTGGTGAGGAGGCGGTGGCCTACCGGGATCTGATCCTGGCCTGGGGCGCGGAAACCGTACGGGTGCCGGTGCAGGGCGACGCATCCGAACTGATTTTTCCCATCAACGACCTGGAAGACTACGCACGCTTTCGCGCCGCGGCGGCGGGCAAGCGGCGGGTGCTGTTGCTGGGGGCCGGGCTGATCGGCTGCGAGTTTGCCAACGACCTGATCCTTGGCGGCTACAGCGTGGACCTGGTGGCCCCGTGCGAACAGGTGATGCCGACCCTGCTGCACCCGGCTGCCGCGGCGGCGGTCCAGGCCGGACTGGAAAGCCTGGGCGCGCGCTTCCACCTGGGACCGGTGCTCAACCGCCTGCAACGCTGCGCCGACGGCCTGGAAGCCCATCTGTCCGATGGCCAGGTGATCGCCTGCGATCTGGTGGTCTCGGCCATTGGCCTGCGCCCGCGCATTGATCTGGCCGCGGCTGCCGGGTTGGTGGTCAATCGCGGCGTGGTGGTGGACCGCGAGCTGAAAACCTCCCACGCCAATATCTATGCCCTGGGCGATTGCGCCGAGGTCGACGGCCTCAACCTGCTGTACGTGATGCCGTTGATGAGCTGCGCCCGGGCCCTGGCGCAAACCCTGGCCGGCAAGCCCACCGCAGTCAGCTACGGGCCGATGCCGATCACCGTGAAGACCCCGGTCTGCCCGCTGGTGGTGTCGCCACCGCCACGGGGCGCCGAAGGTGTCTGGACCGCTGAAGGGCAAGGGGCCGACATCAAGGTGCTGTGCCGTGACGCTAGCGGCCAGCTGCTGGGTTACGCCCTGACCGGGGCGGCGGTGATGGAGAAACTGGCCCTGAACAAGGAACTCCCGGCCCTGCTGGCTTAAATACCGGTCGTTCTGTCGGAATAACCGGGTTTTTGCACCTACAAAGGTCGTGGCAAGACTGGCGCCACTCTCAAGCGCGTGCCATCCTCACTCCCGTCTGCCGCAGCGTAGAGCCTGCGGCGCCTTGGGCGCTGTTCCCGTGAACAGCACGGACATAACAACAAAAAACCGTCAAAGAGGCTTCACACTATGCGTAAACCAGAACTCGCCGCAGCCATTGCTGAAAAAGCGGACCTGACCAAAGAGCAGGCCAATCGCGTGCTCAACGCCATCCTTGAAGAGATCACCGGGGCTCTGCACCGCAAAGACAGCGTCACCCTGGTTGGTTTTGGCACCTTCCTGCAACGCCACCGTGGCGCCCGCACCGGCAAGAACCCGCAAACCGGCGAGCCGGTGAAGATCAAGGCCAGCAACACCGTGGCATTCAAACCGGGCAAGGCGCTGAAAGACAGCGTCAACCCATAAGCATTGAGCGAGCTCCCGGCAGCGGGAGCTTGCAGGGGAAAATAGGCACGCCGAGCGCATCGGGTGCCTATTTTTTTTGCCCGCTGATTGCTTGCGCATCAGCTTGCGAAGCCGCGGTGGCGTGGCTAGGATGCGCGATTGTCCGACACGTGATCTAAGGCCAAGGATGACCCGTTCCACTGACAAACCCCCGGCACGGGTGGCCGCGTTGCGCTACCTGGGGCGCCCCGATATCGCCGCCATGCTACTGGGCTGCATCCTCTCCCTTGGCCTGTCATCGGCCTTTGCCGGCAGCGACTCGCGACTGGCCCAGATCGGCTATCGCGAGGCCCTCAACTGGTTCCACAGTCAGAAATACGACAGCGCCGGCGTCTGGCTCTGCGGCTATTCCCTGGCCCGCGAGGACTACAGCGTGGCGCCCAAGGCGCCGCGTTTGCTGGTGGAAGTGGATGAGCGCTTTCTCTACCTCAAGACCGGCGGGCAACTGGTGGAACTCACCGGCGCCGCCCAGGGCCCCGAGCGCAGCGAGTACCAGAATGCCGGCGCCCATATCCGCGTCACCCTGAACATCCTCAAGCGCAACAACTTCAGCGAGTACCAGGAATCCCACGACCGCCAGGTGCTGGCAAAGATCGAGATGAACGATCAGATCCAAACCCTGACCCTCAAGGGGCAATCGTGCGGTACTTGAGCCGGGTGGGCCTGAGCCTGCTGCTCAGCGCTTGCACCCTGCCGGCCCTGGCCGATGAGGCCAATCCGGGTCAAGGCTGCTACGGCTACCTCACCGAAATGGTCAGGAGCAGTGATTTTCCCTACCGCGACTTCGCCACTCCAGAGCGGCTCAAGCTGCTGATCGACCGCGATGATGGCAATGAACTGAGCCTGCAGCTGTTCTACGAAACCTCCGGCAGCGGGGTCATCGGCTGGGTTCGCTACGACGTGCCGCAGCAAGCGCTGTGGAATGTCAGCATCGATCCCGAAGAGCCCCAGGCCCTCAAGTTCGACCGGCGCTTTGCCCAGGCTTACGCCTCCTGTCTGAAAGCACGCTGAGCCTGATCCGGGTGCCTTTGCCGGGCTGGATCGGTTTGTTCAAAGTTGCCGACGGGTTCCTTGATTGTTGCCGGTCATTGCTTGAAAATCCGCCGCTGTCCGACCCCCTCAGCATGGAACGCGAACCTCTTGTCCTCTTACCGCATTCAAGAAGCCGACCTCGACATCCCTGACGCCTGGCAGGACCAGAGCATCAATATCTTCAAGCTGCCGGCTGTGGGCGGCGCCCAGGAAGCCAGCTTCGTCATCAGCCGCGACCCGAGCCAGGGCGACGCTTCATTCGCCGATTACGTGGCCCGGCAGCTGAGCGGTGCCGAGCAGCAACTGCCGGGCTTCACCCTGATCAAGCGCTGGGAGTTCGACATGCACGGCCACGCCTCGGTCCTGCTGGACTACAGCTGGAAACGCGAAGGTCGCGAGCTGATGCTGCGCCAGGTGTTCATCGAGCGTAAGCCGGCGGTGCTGATCACCACCTTGACCACCACGCCGCAAGACCTGGTGCACCACGAGCCGGCCTGGAAACAGGCCATGCAGAGCCTCAAGCCTCAGCCTTCGCGGGCCTGATCCCTTCGCTGAGTAGCGCACCATGGATATGTTGGCAGCAGCGCGCCTGGGGGATGAGATCGCCCACGGTTTTGGCGTGGCGGCGATGGTGGCGGGGGCCGTTGTCGGTGCCCTGATTGGCGCCGCGGTGGTGGCGGCGACCGTGGCCACCGGTGGCGTGGCGATCGCCATCATCGCCGGGTCGGTTGCGGCCGGCGGTTTGTCGATGTTCCAGATCGCCAAGGGCCTGAGCACGATCTTCAACCTGCCCGAACCCAGCACGGGGGTGCTGGTGGAGGGCAGCTTCAATGTCCGCATCAACCTGCGCAAAGCCATGCGCGCGGGCCAGGATCACTCGTCCTCGTGCAGTGGCCTGCCGCTGAATCATCCGATCTGGCCGTTCCCGGTGCTGATCGCCGAGGGCAGCGTCAAGGTCACCATCAACGGCAAGCCCGCCGCGCGCCTGCAAAGCAAGATGGTTTGCGGCGCCCACATCAAGACCGGCAGTGAAAACACCTTCATTGGCGGGCCCACGGTGCAGGTGGCCTTCGTCCTGGATATCGAAGGCTGGATGCACACTGGGCTGGAGGCATTGGGGCTGTTGGCGGCCGGCGGGGCCCTGGTATTGGCGGCCTGCGCCGGAGCGGCGGCATTTTTCGGGGCCCTGGCCATTGGTGGGGTGATGTTCGCCGGGATGTCCCTGCTGGGTGACCTGGGCGATCGCCTGGGCCCCGGCTATCGTGACTTGCTGCAAGGCGTTGCCGGCATGGCCTTGCTGGGCCTGGGGCCGAAGATGGCCAAGGGCATCAAGCCGCCTCAGTTCAAGCCCGGCTTCAGCGAGGCGGATATCCTGGCGATTCCCAAGGGCTCGCGCCCGGACCCTTCGGAATACCTGACGCCCCAGTTTATCTCCAAGCACCTGGCGCAGTTCGACAAGGGCGCCTCGCGCCTGATGAGCAAGGGCAACCTGGACAAGTACGGCATCGGCCAGAAGGACGGCACCTCGTTTATCGCCCCCAGGCACGAAATCGACCAGTTGCTGGCCCGCACCAAGGGCAATCCCCGGGCGCTGGAAGACGCCCTGGGCCTGCCGAAGAACTTTTTCGAATCCGGTGGCGAGCTGGTGCGTGTCGACCTGCCGAAGCCCCGGGACATGAACCTGCGCATTCCCTCAGGCAACGAGGCCGGCGCCAACGAGAGCTGGATCCCCGGTGGTAAGCTGCCCGAGGGCACCAGCGAGGCAGTGATCGACGCCGGCGGCCTCAAGACCAGTGACCTGGACTGGAAAATCCTCACCTTCTAAGGACCGAAATGAAATTCAACGATCTGTTTGTCAGCCGTGAAGAGATGTTCTCGATGGGCATCGAAGAAGTCTCCGGCCAGCACTACGTCTCCTTTCCGGTCAGCAACGGCATGGTCGATTACGAGGAGTACTACGCCATCGACCAGGCGACCTTTGAGCTGTTCCAGAACGACCTGCAAGCCGCGCTGGAATTTGTCGCCCGCGCCAGGAAGCGCGAGCTGGATCAGTTGCTGATCATCCAGCCGGGGAAGAATCGCGGTACCGCGATCTGACCCGGCTTCGCCTTGGCATCAGGCCTGGTTGCGGTATGGCATGAAGCGACCTTCGGCCCGGTAGAGGCCCAGGCCTTTATCGCCCTTGAAGCCTGTGTCGATCAGGCCATCGGCCAGGGCGCCCGAGATCAGCAGGTCCCCCGAATCCGGTTCCCTGGCGATCTGCTCCATCCCGGCGACGCTGTCGAGGAACCAGGTCTTGTTGAAGTAGAGAAGGGTGCCGTCGTCCGTCCGTTCCGCTTCGGAGCACGTGTGGTCGATGGCCTTGACGGCCTGGATGGCGTTGACGATGTAGTACGGCTGGCTGACCTCCTGGTGGTCGGCCACCAGGCGCAAGGGCTGGATCAGCTCGACATCGGCCGGCACCTGCTGGTGGAGAAAGTCCGCCAGGCGCGCCGACACCAGGGGAATGCCCCCCAGCAGCCACAGGCAATCATGCTCCAGCAAGCGCTCAGCTCAGCGCCGCCAGGAGTTGCTTGTTGAACGACTCTTTCAGTTCCTGGTTGTTGGTGTAGCCCAGGGTCTGCTCGCTCAGAATCTTCGCTAGCGTTGCGTCGTCCGGTTGGATTGCGTTGGTATTCAAGGCGATAACAATCAGCGGGACCGGATAGGCGTAATACTTTGGCCTCTCGATGACATCGTTCACCAGTGCGGGGCTGACATTGAGGAGGTTGTACAGGATAGGCAGGTGAACATCCTGGAGCCGGCGCAGAATCACCTGGCAGGTATTTTCAATGCCTTGTTCGGTCACGGGCAGCAGTGGACAGCCGTCTTTTTCGCTGACCGTCGACATGCAGTAGAGCAATTTCGGATTGGCCAGGTTGGACGGGTAGGGCGGGCTTATCCGCTCGATCTCCGCCTGCAGGGCCGGGTGTTCGACAAAGATGATGATTTCGTAGGCGCGGGTGTTGGCCAGGTACTCGAAATGCAAGGTCGCCACGGCGCCCGATTCTTTATGTGCAATCACCACTTTGTTCCGGGTGACTTTGACTCCGGGATAAGCCGAGAGCTCGCTCTTCAAGAAAAGCTGGAGTGCCTTTTCGAAGTTGCTGCGCAATTCCTTGGTGTCTGCTTTCATTTCTCGATTACTCGTTCAATAGCGAAGAAGCCAGAAGTTGGCCGGATGCTGTGCGCCATTTCCACCGAACGGTGTGCCTTTGCCGCTTTTGGTCGCAACTTCGAACTGGCCTTGGGTGGCGCCCGACGGCTTGATCAGGCCGCCGCCCAGGCCACCGTTGGTATTGGCCGGATTGCTCATGTCGAACATCCCCGATCCCTGTTGGTTCTTGGTCAGTTTGCCGCTGCCATTTTTGACTTCGAACACGTGGTAGTTGCCGGCTTTGTCCTTGGCGATGATATCTGCCCTGATGCGGTAGGACTTCTGGGTGACAGGATGCTTGACCTTCATGGTCAATTCTTCCCCTACCACCGTGAAACCGTTCCTCTCGAGGTCGGCCTTGGCCTTTGTGGTGCCCCTTCTGCCGCTGTAGGCCGATTTGCAGATCCAGCCCAGCGGGTCGATCCAGCCGATGGGGTTGGGAGCATAGTGATAAAGGTTCAAGCCTCCGGCCAGGCCGATGGGGTCCGGCGTGGTGAAGCGCCCGATATCCGGGTCGTAGAAACGGAACGTGTTGAAGTGCAGCCCGGTCTCGCGGTCCAGGTACTGGCCCTGGAACCTGAGATTCTGTTCCTCGATGTAGTAGGGCTCGCGTATTTCTTCGAGGGTGTTGCCCCAGACCTGATAGCGGGCCTGCCAGACGCTGTGGCCGTCAGGCTCGCACAGCTGGTGAGGCAGGCCATTCAGGTCGTTGTGGTAGTAGCGGATCTTCTGCTGCGCGCCGAGGCCATCGACCCGCGCCAGGGGCGCGTGGCCCAGGTCTTCATAGACATAGAGGCTGGTCTGTTGATTGCGCTGTTCCTGCAGCAGCCGCAGGCCATCCCAGATGAATCGGGTTTCACCCAGAAGGTTGCCCTGGCTGTCGTACTCACGCTTGCTGATGCGTCGACCCAGGACGTCGTAACGCATCCTGACCAGGGTTTCGCCGCTGGCGGTCTGATTGCGCACTTCGATCAAGCGGTGTTCGGCATCGTAGGCAAACCGTTGCACGCCTCGCCGACCACTGCGTTTTTCAATCATTCGCCCAAAGGCATCGTAGCGGTAGCGCTTGTCCTGGTAGGTCAGCAACTTGTTGTGCACCACCAGCCCGGCGCCTGCTTTCGGGCCGTCAAGCAAATTGGCGGCGGCGTCGTAGGCGAAGGTTTCCTTCTGGCCCTGCAGGCCGTCCTGGCTGGCGATGATTCGCCCGGTCGCGTCGTAATGGAACAGTTGCCGATATTGCCCGTTGACATGCCGCTCGGCCAGGCCCACCAGGTTATCGCTGTCGTCGTACTCGAGGTGCCGTTCCGGGGCTGTCGGCAAGGTGTTTGCCAGCAGGCTGGAATGCCGCAGGCGTGCGCGCAGGCGGCCACAACGGTCGTATTCGCTGTGGGTGCTGATCTGACCCTGGGTGCGCAGCACTTCACGGTGCAGGCGATCACGTTGAAAATCGCTGATTACCTGGCCATCGAGATTGATCTGGTGCAGATGGCCGCTGCCGTAATAGAGCCGATTGAGCCAGCGCGCGTCCGGTAGCTGGGTCTGAGTCAGATTGCCCAGTTCGTCGTATCGGTGTTTCAGGCTGCCGGCCGCTGTGTGTTCTTCGAGTAATTGGCCCAGGGCGTCGTAGCTGAAACTCAGTGCCTGCTGGTTGCCGAGGTTGTCGGTAAAGCTGGCGGCGGTCAGTTGGTTCAAGGGATCGTAGGTGTATTGGCTGCGCCCATCGTCCGTGATCTTGGCCAGCAGCCGCCCCACGGCATCGCGCTCGAACCTGTGGATGATCGGCGCGACTGGTTGCGCGGGCACGGCGCTCAGTCCGGTGCCATAAGGCGCGGCATGGGCCTGGAGTTCGACGACGTTGTTCAGTGGGTCATAGCCATAGCGCTTGGCACTGCCGTCGAGGTCCTGCTGTTCGCTCAGACGGTTGCCGGCATCCCAGGCAAAGCGATAGCTTTCGCCGTTTTCGTTGGTGAGTGCCAGCAGCCGTCCGAACGCGTCATAGTCGAACCGGACCTGCCGGCCGTGGGCGTCGGTGCGCTGGCGTATCTGCCCGCGCCGGTTGTACTGGTAGAGCGTGGTGTAGCCGGACGGGTCGGTGTAGCCCTGCAGTTGGCCGTTGCTGCTGCGTTGAAAATGCTCGGCGCGGCCATCGGCCAGTTGGCTGCTCAGCAACCGTCCCTGGCCGTCGTAATGGAACCGGGTGTACTCGCCAAGGGCATCGATGATGGCTTTCACGTTGCCACGTCGATCGTATTCGAAGCGGGTCGGATAGCCCGAGCAATCCAGGTGTTCAAGCAGTTGTCCGGACGAGTTCCAGCGCATCTTCCGGCTTCTTCCTGCGGCATCGATGATCTCCACCACCTGCCCGTGTGCGTCGTGGCGGTACTGAGTCACCTGGCCTAACGGGTCTGTTTCGGCGATGCAATTGCCTCGGGGGTCGTAGCGCAAGTGCCAGCTTTTGCCGGCAGGGTCGGTCAGGGTCTGTGGCAGCGACCAGTGCTCCAGCCACAAGGTCGAGTGGCTGTGTCCCAGAGGATCGGTCTCGGCGATCAGGTTGCCGGTTTCGTCGTAGCTATAGGCATAGCGCCCTCCCAAGGGGTCGGTGGCGCTGAGCAGTTGGCGTTCGTCGTTCCACTCGAAGGCCCATGTCTGGTTGAGGTTGTCGGTGTACTCGACGATCTGCAACTGGCTGTTCCAGCGACGGCGGCTGAGGCGTTGCAGGCTGTCGGTGACCTGGGTGATTCCGGCCTCCAGATCATAGTCGTACTGATAGCTATCGCCTTCGTCGGTCCAGTGACGGGTCACTCGCCACTGCTGGTCGGCGAACAGTGTCCACTGGTAGAAGCAGCGCAGTCCGGTGGCCAACTGGTGCTCGGTCATCCGGTGGCCGGCGTCATAGGCGAAGCGCCGCTGGACCTGCCCTTCGCTATCGCGGACCTGTGCCAGGTTCCCTGCGGCATCGTAGTCATAGCTGACCATCACTTCCCGTTGCTGGTCGGGGTACAGCCGTTCAACCTGGGCAATCCGACCGGGCCAGCGCGTGCTGTAGCCCAGTTCGAGCTGCGCCTGTTCAAAGGTATCGCGCAGCAGCCAGAGCCGCCCGGACGAGTCGTATTCCAGGTGCAGGCGATTGTCGTTGCGGTCCCCCAGCTGGCTCAGGCGCAACCGCGAAGGGTCGCCCGCCAGCGGCTCGAACAGACGGTAGAGGCCGTCGCTGCTTTCGATCAGCAACTGCCCGTTGTCGTTGCGTCGCACGCTCAAGCCTTCACCGGGGCTGAAGGCTCCGCCGCCCAGGGCAATGGCACCCATGTCGATGCGGCGTCCCTGCTCATCAATGTAGAGCAGGCGTTCGCCGCCCTCGGGATGGGGCTCGATCTGGATGCTGACCTCGTAAGGCAGGCTCCAGCCGGCCCCGAGCAGGCCGTCACGGCGTTCGTCGCGGCTGTTGTAGCAGCGTTGCCATTCGATGGGCATCAGCCCTGGCAGGGTGAAATCCAGATCGTCGTCGGCCCCGAGCACCTTGGCCCCGGTTGCGGCATGCACCGGATGGGTCGAGGCGACGACGGCCTGGGTCAGCGCATTGGTCGCCTGGCTGACTACAAACGAATTGACCCCGGCCATCAGCATGCACGGCAGGTTGCTGAGGAACTTGCCCTTGCCGCCCTTGAGCATCATCAGCGCGCTCACCGCCAGGCCAACCCCCGGGGTCTTGCCGCTGCGGATCTCGCGCACCACCACCGAGCCGCCACCGATGGTCACGTCGGGAGAGATCGGTCCGGCGGACACCACCTTGGCGTCGCAGGTGCTGCGGTCGCCGCTGCGCACCGCCGGCTGGCCGTCGATGCTGACCTTCTCCGAGCCTTCGGCCAGGTACTGCAGGGGCATCGGCGGGTGCTTGGTGCAGGTCACCAGGTCCAGTTCCTTGGTCTGCGAGCCGGGCGCCGGGGAGGCCACGGTGGGCCGCCACATCTGCGAGAAGAATTCCTTGGCCATGTCGAGAAAGCCCGGGCCTTCTTCCGGGGTCGCCGAAGGGGTGTCGGTGGCTTCGCCTTCTTCGGCGCCGTCGCCGTTGATATGCGACGGCGGGGCGATACCGGCCGCGCGGGCCGCCGGCTTGTTGTTGGTCAGGACCTTTTTCGAACCGCTGGCGATGGTGGCCTGGATCGAGGGCGGGAACAGGGCATTGGCGATGCCCTCGCATAAATTGCTCAAGCCCTTGTCGGCGCCGGTCTTGCTCATGACCACGCCGACCACCACGCCCACCACCAGCCCCAGTACGCAGGCACCGAGGCCGCCGGTGGCCACGGTGATGCCCGCCGCCGCGGCCACCGCCATGGTCGCCAGGGCGCCGATGGCGACGTTGGCCGCCACCTCCAGCACGCCGCCGAGGATGTCGGCCATCATCGAGGTGTGTTCCAGCCCGTCGCCCAGTCGGGCGGCCCACAGCGCGTCAGACATGCCCCGGTCTCAGCCCAGCACCAGGCTGTGCTTGATCTGCGCCCAATGCGCGGCTTCGGCGTCGCCGAGTTTCTGCGCCTTGACGTAGCTCATGGCGAGCATCTGCCGGGTGCCCGGCAGCACCAGGGCCAGCTGGAACTGGAACACCTTTTCGCTGCCCTTGCTGAACTGGCTGCGCAGCTCCAGGCCCGGAATGTCCTGGGCCGGGCCCAGCAGCACCGGCTGCGGACCCTTGACCCGCAGTTCCTGCACTTGCTGTTCCAGCCGCTGCAACTGGCTGGCCAGGCTGCTCTCCAGGGTTTCGCCGTCGCCCAGCAGGCTGCGGCTGACGATCAGCGAAGTGCCTAGGGCCGGGAACTTGAGGATGTTGATCGAGGCGTCCTGCAGTTCGCCGGCAGGGGGCTGGAACTGCAATTCATTGAGGCGATAGGTCATGGCATGGGCATCCGTTCGTTAGCCTTTGGGGGCGGAAAAGGGGGCTTTGGCCTTGGCGCTGATGGCGCCCTGCGCACCCTGGCCCTCGGTGGTGGTGCCCGGGCCGCCGCCGTTGTTCAGGTGCAGCACGCCACCGGTATTGATCTCGGCATCGGCCGAGGCATGCACGCTGATGTTGACCCCGCACAGGTTGATCTGGCCGCTGGCATTGAGCTCCAGGATGCTGGCCCCGCACACCAGGCGCAGGCGTTCGCCGACCTCGATCACGTAGCTCTGGCCGATGCTGTCGAGCTTCTTCTCGCCCACCGTCAGCTCATCCACGTGCTGGACGATGCGCGTGCGCTTGTTGCCGATGGTCACGTACTCGTCGTGGCCGATGCTCTTGTTGCGGTTGTTGCCCACCGAGTGGCTTTCGTTGACCTCGACCACGATGTCCTGGTTGCGCTCGGCATGGATGTACAGCTGCTCGGCGCCCTTTTTGTCTTCCATGCGGATTTCGTTGAAGTTGGCCGGGCTGCCGCCCTTGCTCGAACGACTCTTCATCCCGCTCTGGGTGGCGTTGGCCGGCAGGT
Source organism: Pseudomonas protegens (assembly GCF_003363755.1). Lineage (GTDB taxonomy): Bacteria > Pseudomonadota > Gammaproteobacteria > Pseudomonadales > Pseudomonadaceae > Aquipseudomonas > Aquipseudomonas danubii. Next base: position 3,355,584 of record NZ_CP031396.1, on the reverse strand, counting down.
CGTAGGGCACGGTCTGCTCGGCGTTGTACACCCGGCCGGTGATGATCGGGCGGTCGGGGTCGCCTTCGAGGAAGCTGACGATCACTTCCTGGCCGATGCGCGGGATCTGCATCGAGCCCCAGTTCTTGCCGGCCCAGGCCTGGGACACGCGTATCCAGCACGAGCTGTTCTCGTTGGACTGGTCGTGGCGGTCCCAATGGAAGTGCACCTTGACCCGGCCATATTGGTCGGTCCAGATCTCTTCCCCGGCCGGGCCCACCACCCGCGCGGTCTGCGGGCCCTGGACGATGGGTCGCTGGGTCTTGGCCAGGGGGCGGAAACTCTGCTGGGCGTCGATGCAGGTCAGGTGGCTTTCGAACTGTGCCGAGCCGCCGCTGCCGCCGGTCTCCAGGCTCTCCTGGACCACGTAGTAGTGGATGCCGACGATCAGGTACTCGCGGTTCTGGTCCTGGCGGCTGAAGCCGGTGAGGTTGAACAGGTTGCCCACCCCGAGGCCACGGGCATTGCCGCTCAGTTCGATGCGCTCGTGCAGGCTTTGCAGGGCTTCGATGCGGGTCTGCGCGTAGTGCTCGCCGTCGCTGCTCTGCACGTAGGTGCCGGGGTAATCGTAAAGCGGGTAGTCGCCGGCGCTGTGGGGGCGCGGCATGGCCGAGCGCACGTCGATCCGTGCGCTGGGGCGCTGGAAGTCGTAGTCGTTGAGCTCAAGGGAGCCGGGCTGGACTTCCTGGGCCAGGTGCCAGTCGAAGATGTGGTCGCGCTCGCGCTGTTGCTCGTCCCGGGGGTAGTAGGGCACCGAGGCGTAGCCGGGCACGCTGCTGTGGGCGCCGTAGGCGTCAGCCAGCACCAGCACGTGGCGGTCCTTCTCGTGGCGGAAGAAGTAGTAGATGCCTTCCTGTTCCATCAGCCGGCTGACGAAGTCGAAGCTGGTCTCGCGGTACTGCACGCAGTATTCCCACTCCCGATAGGGACGGCTCAGGGCGTCTTCGAAATCGGAAAAGCCCAGGTCGCGAAACACCTGCTTGATGATCTGCGGGATGCTCAGGTGCTGGAAAATCCGGCAGTCGGAGGTGCGGCTGAGCAGCCACAGCCAGGGGCGCAGGGTCACCTGGTAACTGGCGAACTGGCCGCTGTCGACGTTCTGGCTGCAGCGGGCCACGATGCCGTGGAAATAGCGCTGGCTGCCGTCGTCCAACTGCACGCTCAGGCCCATGGGTTTGCCCAGCAGATGGTTGAGGTCGATGTTGGCGTCGCTGGAAGTCAGCTGCAGCTGGTAATCGAACAAGCGCCCCAGCTCTTCGCCGCCGCCCATGCTGTTGAGCAGCAGGACGTCCGGTCCCAGTGGGCAATTGACCTGTGCCAGTCGTGTGGATTGCTGAAATAGCATCGTCAGTCTCGTTGAATGCGTGGTGTGCCTGAACACTGCGTCCGGCGCGCTCCCTGTAGCCGCTGCCGCAGGCTGCGACAAGGCCCGAAGGGCCTTCTCTGGCCCTCAAGGGCGCGACCGCTGCGGCGCAGTGCCGCCCAGCTCGTTCGCAGCCTGCGGCAGCGGCTACAGGGAACCCGGGCTCAGGCCGGCTCGCTGAAGTCGTAGTGCAATTCGTTGTCCCGCTGGCGAATGCGCACCCCGGCCAGCGCGCGGCCTTCGAGCATGCGGGTGAGGAACTCGCGGCTCATGTCCGGCAGCAGGCTGTTGGTGAGGATGGCGTCGATCATGCGGCCACCACTCTCGGTCTCGGTGCAACGGGAAACGATCAGGTCGATGACCTCGTCGTCGAAATCGAAATCCACCTTGTGGGTGCTTTCCACGCGCTTCTTGATCCGTCCCAGTTGCAGGCGGGTGATCGCCTTGAGCATGTCGTCGCTCAGCGGGTAGTAGGGGATGGTCACCAGGCGCCCCAGCAGCGCCGGCGGGAATATCTCCAGCAATGGCTGGCGCAGGGCCTTGGCGATCTCTTCCGGCTCGGGCAGGGTCTGCGGGTTCTTGCAGACGTTGGCGATCAGCTCGGTGCCGGCGTTGGTGGTGAGCAGGATCAGGGTGTTCTTGAAGTCGATCATGCGGCCTTCGCCGTCTTCCATGACGCCTTTGTCGAACACCTGGAAGAAGATCTCGTGCACATCCGGGTGGGCCTTTTCCACTTCGTCCAGCAGCACCACGCTGTACGGCTTGCGCCGCACCGCTTCGGTGAGCACGCCGCCTTCGCCGTAGCCGACATAGCCCGGCGGGGCGCCCTTGAGGGTGGACACGGTGTGGGCTTCCTGGAACTCGCTCATGTTGATGGTGATGACGTTCTGCTCACCGCCGTACATGGCTTCGGCCAGGGCCAGGGCGGTTTCGGTCTTGCCCACCCCGGAGGTGCCCGCCAGCATGAATACGCCAATCGGCTTGTTGGGGTTGTCGAGGCCGGCGCGGGAGGTCTGGATGCGCTTGGCGATCATCTGCAGGGCGTGGTCCTGGCCGATGATGCGTTTCTTCAAGTGCTGGTCGAGGTTGAGCACGGTTTCCAGCTCGTTGCGGGCCATGCGGCCCACGGGAATCCCGGTCCAGTCGGCGACCACCGAGGCCACCGCCTGGTAATCCACGGTCGGCAGAATCAACGGGGTTTCGCCTTGCAGGGCCGTCAGGCGCTGTTGCAGGTCCAGCAGCTTTTCCCGCAGGCCGTGGCTTGCGTCGCCAACGTCGCTGTCCACCAGGCCGACGTTTTCCCGCAGTTGGGCGCGGGTCGCCAGCAGTTCGTCCACCAGGGTCTTCTCTTGCGCCCAGCGGCTTTCCAGTTCGGCCAGGCGCTCGCGCTCGGCAGCCAGGAGGTTTTCGCTGTTGACCTGACGGTTGCCGATGGCCACGCCGATCGCCTGTTCCCGGGCGATGATCTGTAGTTCGGTTTCCAGGGCCTCGATGCGCCGGCGGCTGTCGTCCACCTCGGCCGGCACCGCGTGCAGGCTGATGGCGACGCGGGCGCAGGCGGTGTCCAGCAGGCTGACGGATTTGTCTGGCAACTGGCGCGCCGGAATGTAGCGATGGGACAGTTTGACCGAGGCTTCCAGGGCTTCGTCGAGGATCTGCACCTGATGGTGCTGCTCCATGGTCGAGGCCACGCCGCGCATCATCAGCAGCGCCTTGTCTTCCGACGGCTCGGCCACTTGCACCACCTGGAAGCGCCGGGTCAGGGCCGGGTCTTTCTCGATGTGCTTCTTGTACTCGGCCCAGGTGGTGGCGGCCACGGTACGCAGGGTGCCGCGGGCCAGGGCGGGTTTGAGCAGGTTGGCCGCATCGCCGGTGCCGGCGGCGCCACCGGCGCCCACCAGGGTGTGGGCTTCGTCGATGAACAGGATGATCGGCTTGGGCGAAGCCTGGACGTCTTCGATGACCTGGCGCAGGCGCTGTTCGAACTCGCCCTTCATGCTGGCACCGGCCTGCAGCAGGCCGACGTCGAGGCTGCGCAGTTCGACATCCTTGAGCGCGGGCGGCACGTCGCCGGCGACGATGCGCAGGGCGAAACCTTCCACCACCGCGGTCTTGCCGACCCCGGCTTCGCCGGTGAGGATCGGGTTGTTCTGGCGGCGGCGCATGAGGATGTCCACCAGTTGGCGAATCTCTTCGTCACGGCCGACGATGGGGTCGAGCTTGCCGCTACGGGCCTGCTCGGTGAGGTCGACGGTGAAGCGCTTGAGGGCTTCCTGCTTGCCCAGGGCGCTGGGGGCCATGGCGCCGCTGGCTTCGCCCGGCACCGCGCCGGCAGTGAAACCGTCGCTGGCGCTCAGGGCGTTTTCCGGCGAGTCGCCGATGTACTCGTCAAAACGCTCGCACAGGGCCTCGATCTTGATCTTGTCGAACTCCCGGGACAGCCCCAGCAGCGCGTGGCGCAGGCTCGGCGTCTTGAGGATGCCGATCACCAGGTAGCCGGTGCGCACCTGGCTTTCGCCGAACATCAGGCTGCCGTAGACCCAGCCGCGTTCCACCGCTTCCTCGACGTGGGACGACAGGTCGGTGATCGAGGTCGAGCCCCGGGGCAGGCGATCCAGGGCTTCGGTCAGGTCCTTGGCCAGGCGCGCCGGCTCCAGGTTGAACTGGCGGATGATGCGGTGCAGGTCCGAGTCCGTAAGTTGCAGCAACTGGTGCAGCCAGTGGGCCAGTTCCACATAGGGATTGCCCCGCAACTTGCAGAAGACCGTGGCGGCTTCGATGGCTTTGTAGGCAACGCTGTTGAGTTTGCCGAACAGCGCCGCGCGACTGATTTCACCCATGCTCTGTGCTCCTTGGTGTACGTGAGGTAGTGGCCAGGTCGGCGTAGTGCCGGGCCAGTATGAGATCCTTGGCATCACTGCCGGGTTGACCGAGCCAGGTGTTGAAACCCAGGCGCTGGCGGCCGTTGAGTTGCAGCCTGGGCACTTCGTCCTTGAGCAGGACCAGGTTCAGGTCCCAGTCCAGCTCGAAGCCCAGGTATTCGGCGACCCAGGCCACCAGTTCCTTGAACGGCTGGCCGTCGGGCAGCATCCCTTGGTAGTCCTCCAACTTCAGCGGACCCAGGCGAATGCGGAATTTGTGCTGGCGGTCCCAGACGTGGCTGCCCAGGCAGAAGTCCACCCCCAGCTGATGGGACTGCACCCCGACCCGGCTGCGCTCGGGCAACTCCAGCCACTGGCCGACGTATTCCTCGATCGCCACCGGCAGGCCGAAGTACTCGCCGATGATGGCGCGCAGGCCGTCCGGGTAGCGGGTCTGGGCCGCCAGGTGGCCGCTGTAGTGCAGCTTGGCGGTGTCGGGAATCAACCCCTGCTTGAGCAGGCTGGGCATGCCCCGGCCACTCAGGGCCGCCAGGCGCGCGGACCAGTAGTCGTCGTCCGGGCGGTCGTGGCTCACCGTCGGCCGGGCTTCGGCCCAGGCGCGGTAGAACAGGCTCAGCAGGCGATGGTGGAACACATCGAGAAAGCGCTTGCTGGTGCTGTCGGCGTTGTTGCGCTGGCGTTCGCGCACGTACTCGGTGACGTGCAGCGGCAGGGGGCCGTTGGGGCCGCCCAGGCCGAAGAAGAACTGCTCCAGGCGCGTGGCCGCGCCGTCGCTGCCCGGGGTGACCGAAGCCAGGGTCGAGGGCGCGAAGGTGCAATCGGCCTGCTGGCCCAGGCGCAGCGGATCGTCCGCCAGGCGCAGGGAGTGACCGAAGCGCGGCAGTTGCGGCGACAGGCATTCGATACGCCGCAGGGCCTGGAAGAAGTCGTACTCCCAGGGCTCGGCGTGCATCGCCGTCAGCGTATTCAAAGAGTCGGACGACGTCCGGGCTTGGCTTTCCATCGCATGATCTCGCCGCGTTCGGTGGTACGGATCACCGTCTCGGTAAAACTGTTGATCGACACGTAACGTGCCAGGAAGCGCTCGAAGACCGCGCCGAGCAGGAACACCCCGGTGCCGCGAAACGCGTTTTCGTCGAATTGCAGGGTGATCTCCAGGCCCCGGCCGAAGACGATCGGCCCGGGCATCGGCAGGCGCCGGGTCACCGCCTTGCTGCTGACTTCCCGCAGGCCCTCGATCTGCAATTGCAGGGCCGCGTCGTTGCTGTCGCCGTACAGCCGCAACAGCTCGCGCAGGGCCGCTGCGCCCTGGCCCTGTTCGCTCAGGGACAGGTAGTTCAGCGACAGCTGGCTGATCAGGCGCCAGGCCTTGCCGTCATGGGCGTGGCTGGGGCGTGGTCGGCTGGGGCCGGCCAGGCAGCGGATGGCCTGCACCGGGGCGCTGTCGGCCAGGGTGAAGTCGGTCTTGGCGTTGCCGGTGTTCATGAACAGCGGCAGGTCGCGGTTGGTGCACAGGGCGCTGACCCCGAGCTGGCGCAAGTCATGGCGGTAGGGCGCCTGCTGGCTGTCCACCAGGCTGACGAAGGATTCGCTGCCGATGTAAGTGGAGCGCGGGCCGTTGCGGCGCTGGTCGCTGGACAGCACCCGGGGTTCGCGGCGGACGATGTAGTAAGCCTGGTCGCGGCCGTAGCGGGACGGGTCGCGCACCGCGTAGAACGGCAGGAATGGCTGCTCCGGCCCGGTGCCGTGGCCACTGATGGCGGTCAGCGAGTGCACTTCGAAATCCATGGGCCGGGTGCGGTCGGCGATCACATGGTGCTCGTTGACCCGGTCGGACAGGTGGATGCGGTCCAGGCGCTTGGGAAACAGGTTGATCGCCGGGGTGCAGAAGGGCACGAACTGGGCGGTGCCGACGCTGCCTTCCAGGCTCTGGTCGAAGCGCTCGAAGAGTACGATCAGCTCCAGCTCCTGGCCGGCGCAGCGTTGTACCGCACGGCCCAGCTGGGCGAATTCGACGAACAGGAAGCGGTTGGGCAGGGCGAAGTATTCCTGCAGCAGGCGATAACCCTGGAAGGCCTGGGGCACCACCGGCAGGGCCGCGTCACGGTCGTCGAAGCCACGGGAGCGCAGGGCGTCCAGTGGCAGGCGCTCGACCCAGTCGCTGCCCGGAGCCCGGGCGAACACCGCACAGGCGTTGCCCAGCAACTGTTCGTAGAGACGGAACGGCAGCTCGTCGTTGCCATTCAGGTACAGCGGCAACTGCTCCAGGGCCAGGCTGTTGAACGGCAGTTCGGCGCCGGTGCGCAGGGTCAGGCGCAGCCCGGCCTTGGCCTTGGGCTCGTTGGCGGCCAGGCGTCCGAGCACCGCTGCCGGGTTGCCGAAGTATTCGGCCTGGCTGACTTGCAGCGGCCACAGCGTCACCGCGTGGGCGGTGCGGTACTCGCAGCAGGTCTGGGTGTCGCGGCTCAGGGCGGCCCGCAGGCTGGTGTCGCGCTCCAGGGTGAAGCCGCTGCTCAGGGAGCCTTCATCGGGATCGGCCTGCAACTGCACCACGGTCATCGACGGGGTCGGCGCCAGGTAGTGCGGGTAGGCGATCTCCAGTAGGTTGTGGGTGAAGGTCGGGTACTCGGCATCGAGCTTCAACTGCACCCGGGCGGTCAGATAGGCGAAGCCTTCCAGCAGGCGCTCGACATAGGGGTCGGCGCAGTCCATGCCCGACAGGGTCAGGCGGCTGGCGATCTTCGGGTATTCCTTGGCGAACTCCGCGGCGCTTTCGCGCACGTGGTGCAGTTCCTGGTTGTACAGCTCCAACAGGCGCGGATTCATGAGCGCCTCCGGGAGTCGGCTTGCACCACCCGGACATGCCCGGATTCCAGGTCCATGTCGGTTTGCAGCAGCAGGCGCAGGGGCATCGGCTGGGCCCACAGATCGCCCTCGATCTCGAAGCTCAGGGCGTTGTGGTTCATCTCGCCGGGCGCGGTGCGCGCACGAACCCGCAAGGTGCTGCGCAGGATGCGTGGTTCAAAGGTGGCGATGGCCTGGTGGATCAGGCTTTCCAGGGCCGGAATATCGATGCTCGACGCGCTGTACCCGGCCAGGGCCGGCAAGCCGTAGTTGACCACCGACGTACCGGCGGGGGTGTGCAGGGTGGCATCGGCTTCCAGCAGGGAAGTGGTGTTGAGCAGCCATGCCAGGTCGCGCAGTACCGAGGCCTTGAGCTGGCTCAGGGACAGCACGCGCTTGTCCGGGCTTTCTTTCAGGTTGCCGGGTTCATCGTCGGTCAGACGATCCAGCAAAGAGGGTTGCAAGCGATCGCGGGCGGCGATGTCGGTTACCAAAGGGTTCGCTCCAGGATCGGATTGCGCAGGCATGACGTCACGAAAAGGGGCACAGGCGCACACCCCTGTAGCCGCTGCCGCAGGCTGCGAACGAGGACAACGTCCTCGCAACCCGGGCCAAGCATGCAGCATGGCCCGGATCTTTCGCCGCCGCGGCGCGACCGCAGCGGATCAGCGCTTGGTGTTCGAGCGGATGTTCCAGCCGTACTTGATCGGGCCGCCGTCCTTGGTACCGTCGGCTTTCTGCGGCTGGTACTCGACCATCACCTGAGCGAAGTTCAGGGTGATGTTTTCGGTCAGGCGGTCATCGCTGCCCGAGCCGCCGGTGCTCAGCGAGGTGATCAGCACTTCTTCCAGGTCGATGATCATGTACTCGACCTGGCTTTCGCCGCCGGCCTTGCGCACGGTCAGGCGCACCTTGTCGATGTGCTTGCCGCTGGAGCAATGCATCATCAGGTTCGGCGAGGCCTTGTCGACGTACTTGGTCAGCGACAGGTCCTGGATGTTCACCTTGCCCGCACCGCCGCCGCCACCCACGTGCATGTTGCCGGACTGGGACATGCCCCAGCTCCAGTTCAGCACGTCGATTTCGTCTTTGTGGGCTTTGTCCATGGACTCGCCCTTGATGTCACCGATCTTGATGAAAATATCAACAGCCATGTTTTCTCCCTGTGTGGCACTTGCCACGATGTTGATTCAGCGTCTGGCGCCGCTGCGCGAGGCCCTGGGGACCTTGCGCGGCTTGTGGCGACGGCGACAGGTTTGAGTCGGTTATGGGTCAGGCGCCCTTGGCGGACGGCAGTTTGGATACCAGGCGCAACGACACGGTCAGCCCTTCGAGCTGGTAGTGCGGGCGCAGGAAGAACTTCGAGTTGTAGTAGCCCGGGTTGCCTTCGACTTCCTCGACCACCACTTCCGCCGCGGCCAGTGGGTGCTGGGCCTTGGTGGTTTCGGTGGAGTGCGCCGGATCACCGTCGACGTAGTTGAGGATCCAGTCCTGCAGCCAGCGCTGCATCTCGTCCTTCTCTTTGAAGGAGCCGATCTTGTCGCGCACGATGCACTTCAGGTAATGGGCGAAGCGGCAGGTGGCGAACAGGTACGGCAGGCGCGCGGCCAGGTTGGCGTTGGCGGTGGCGTCCGGGTCGTCGTACTCGGCGGGCTTCTGCAGCGACTGGGCGCCGATGAAGGCAGCGAAGTCGGTGTTCTTCTTGTGCAGCAGCGGCATGAAGCCGTTCTTCGCCAGTTCCGCTTCACGGCGGTCGGAGATGGCGATCTCGGTCGGGCACTTCATGTCCACGCCACCGTCGTCGGTGGGGAAGGTGTGGGCCGGGAGGTTTTCCACCTCGCCACCGGATTCCACGCCGCGAATCCGCGAGCACCAGCCGAAATGCTTGAACGAACGGTTGATGTTCACCGCCATGGCGTAGGCCGCGTTGGCCCAGGTGTACTTGGAGCTGTCGGCGCCGTCGGTGTTTTCTTCGAAGGCGAAGGCTTCCACCGGGTCGGTCTTGGCGCCGTACGGCAGGCGCGCCAGGAAGCGCGGCATGGTCAGGCCGATGTAGCGCGAGTCTTCCGATTCACGCAGCGAACGCCAGCCGGCGTATTCCGGGGTGGTGAAGATCTTGGTCAGATCGCGCGGGTTGGACAGTTCCTGCCACGAACCCATGCCCATCACGGTCGGCGAAGCCGCGGCGATGAACGGGGAGTGCATGGCGGCGCAGACTTTCGACAGCTCGCCCAAGAGCTCGACATCCGGTGGCGACTGGTCGAAATAGTAGTCGCCCACCAGGCAGCCGTAAGGCTCGCCGCCGAACTGGCCGTATTCCTCTTCGTACATTTTCTTGAACAGCGGGCTCTGGTCCCAGGCCGTGCCCTTGAATTTCTTCAGGGTCTTGTGCAGCTCCGGCTTGGAGATGTTGAGCACGCGGATCTTCAGCTGCTCGTCGCTCTCGGTGTTGTTGACCAGGTAGTGCAAGCCACGCCAGGCGCTTTCCAGTTTCTGGAATTCCGGGTGATGGATCACCTGGTTGACCTGGGCGGTGAGCTTGGCGTCGATGGCGGCGATGATCGACTCGATCGACTTGATGGCGTCGTTGGACACCAGGTCGGTCTGCGCCAGGGCCTGTTCGGCCAGGGTCCGCACGGCGGTTTCCACGGCTTCGCGAGCACGCTCGGTCTTGGGTTTGAATTCCTGCAGCAGCAGCGAAGCGAATTCGCTGGCCTGCTCGGTGGCGCCGGGTTGGGCCTGATTGTCACGCATCAATTCGGTCATGATCGTTGGTCCTGATTTACGCGTTCGGCTCGGAGTCCACAGGTTTTGGCGCACTCGCCAGGGCCTGGAGCAACGCCGGATCCTTGATGGCTTTCATGATGATTTCTTCAGCGCCGGTCTTGCCGTCCATGTAGGTCAGCAGGTTGGCCAGTTGGGTACGGGCCTCCAGCAGCTGGTTCAGGGAGTCGACCTTGCGTGCCACCGCGGCGGGGCTGAAGTCGTCCATGCTCTCGAAGGTGATGTCCAGGCTCAGGTTGCCTTCGCCGGTCAGTTCGTTGGGCACGTGGAACGCGACCCGTGGCTGCATGGCCTTGAGGCGCGAGTCGAAGTTGTCGACGTCGATTTCCAGGAACTTGCGATCGGCCACCGCCGCCAGAGGCTCTGCAGGCTTGCCGGCCAGGTCAGCCATCACGCCCATGACGAAGGGCAGCTGGACCTTTTTCTCGGCGCCGTAGAGTTCGACGTCGTACTCGATCTGCACCCGGGGCGCGCGGTTGCGCGCGATGAACTTTTGAGAACTTTGCTTCGCCACGTTGTGCTCCTGGTCGCTGTTGCGACGGTGTTGGCGTCGGTCGGTGATTGCCGCTGACGATACTGTTCGGCCGTACCGGGGTTAGTCGGATTCGGGGCCGCGCAGGTTTTCAAATTGGGACATGCCATCGGGAATCAGGTTGCGCACGATGGCCGCGAAATCGGCGTTGACCAGATTCTTGGCTCGGTTGAGCAGCACCGGCAGCGGGCTCGAAGGCTCGTGACGGCTGTAGTAGGCCAGCAGCCGGTCAAGGCTGCGCAGCACGTCCTCACGGCTGTTGATCTCGCCGGAAATCCGCGTTGCGGCTGGCGCCACGGGCGCGTTGCCGGCCTCGTTCGCGGGGGCTTCGGCGGGCTCATCGGCCGGGCTTTCGCTGGTTTGCGGGGCGTGCAGGCTTAGCACCTGCAGCGCCAGGCGCAGGGGCTGCTTGAGGGCGCTGAGGTCAACGCCGCTGGCGGAACCCACTTGTTCGCTGACCTGCTTTTCGATGGATTCGGCCGCCGAGCGAGCGCTGCTCAAGGCGTGGCGAATGGCTTCCAGGTGCTCTGGGTCGCTGTCTTGCAGGGCCCCGGCCAAGTGATCGGAACCCAGGCTTTCGCCCGAGAAGTGCTGCAGGCCGGCGGCGTTCAGCGCCGCGCGCACGCTCACCGGGCCGAAGGTCCGGGAACGGGTGAGGATGGCTTCGCGCAACAGGCCGATAGTGGAGTCTGCTGCCAGGCCGGCCAGGGCATTGATCCGCACCGTGGGATCGTTGTCGTCGTCGGCGTCCAGGCGCGGGTGCAGCTCGGCCCAGTAATCACGGAGCAAACCGTTGATCAGGTCGAGACTGGTGGCCAGGCCCGGCAGGCCTTCAAGGGCCAGGGTACTTTGCAGGAGGAAATGGGTGATGCGCAGGTCTTTGCTGCGGGCCAGCAAGTCCAGGCTCTGTTGCTGGACGCTGCGCCAGTCCGGCGGCTCGGCCGGCAGGATCGAGTCGCCCATGCTGCGCTCGGGCTGGCCTTGTGCGGCCCGCTCCAAGTGCAAGAAATCCGCGTCATATTCCAGGTCTTCGCCACAAGGCGAAGTTGCTGAAATAGCGGCGAGCAACATCGGTACATCCACCTGGTTCGATCTCCCTATCAGCCTGCAGGACAGTCAGGCAATTAATGCACTAGTTGTTTGTGAACTCGCGCACATTTCTTGGTTAACATGGACTCATTGATACTAGTGAGCCATCATCCGTGTTCAAGAAGTTGTGCATTTTTGGTGTAGTAGTTGTGGCTTGTCAAGGTAAGCTATTCGCCCCGCATGACACTGTTATGTCGACTTACTTAGTTCCTTGACCGGCGAGTCAGATTGGGGCGGGACGAAAGGCTTTTGTCATCTGTGTAGTTTAAGTTGAGCGATCATGCTGTGAACGGTGCTGTTTAAAGGATTTTTTGCGGGTTTTTCTTTTTTTTACGGAACTTTTTCCCCGCCGCCGGTTCGCACGCGGAAGTACAGCAAGGAGGCGCAATGTCGCTGTGTTTGACTATCACTAGTTATCACAAGATCACCCCTGGTCAATGCCCTGAGAAACTAATGGATCAGGGAATGATGGCAATTGGCCGCAGTTCCGATAATGACTGGGTACTTCCTGATCCCGAGCGCTTAGTTTCAGCGCGACATTGTGTCATCCAATACAAGGATGGCCGTTATTATTTGACCGATAACAGTACTAATGGTGTGGAGTTAGTCCGTGCCGGTATTCGTATGCGCCGGGGTAGCAGTGAGCCATTGGAAGATGGCGAGGTTATTCGCATTGGCGATTATGAAATCAGTGCGCGGATCGATTTCAGTCTCAATCGTGCCCAGGTTGAGGCCTTTTCCGGGGACAGCTCCAACAGTTTCGAAGCGCTGATGGGGCGCCACTCGTCGCCTCCCACGCCGATCGAGCCGATTGCCATGGCGCCGGTGGCGCATTTTCAGGGGGCTTCTGCCCAGGACACCTTTCCTGACCTGTTCGATTTCCTGACTCCGAGCGCCACGCCTCCGGCCACTCAGCCCGATCATGTGCCCGCCGAGCAGCACGACTTTCGCCCGCCGACCCCCACCACCGTGCCTCAGCCCGTAGCTGCGCCTCAGCCGGCTGCGCCCCAGGGCGCGGCGGTGATTCCGGAGGACTGGGACCTGTTCGGCGAAACACCGGCCCGACCGGCTCCGGTGGCGAGCGCAGCGCCAGTGGCAGCGCCGCCTGTTGTCCCGGACCCCTTTGCCAGCGTCGCTGAGTTCAGTGCAGTACCACCGCAGCCGCAACCGATCGAGGTCGCAGCCGTGGTGCCCGTTGCCCCTGTCGCCCCTGCGGCTCCTGTTTCGCCAGCGGCCGAGCCGGAGCCACACACCGACCTGTTGCAAGCCTTCCTGCGGGGCGCCGGGCTGGACCAACTGCGCATCGACCCGCAGCAGGCCCAGGCGCAGATGGAAAGCCTGGGGCGCAGCTACCGCTTGATGGTGGAAGGCCTGATCGATGTGTTGCGTGCCCGCAGCAGCCTCAAGGGCGAGTTCCGCATGCAGCAGACCATGATCCGCCCGGTGGAAAACAACCCGCTGAAGTTCGCCCCTAACGTGGACGAAGCCATGCTCCTGCTGTTGCGCCACAGCAACCAGGCGTTCATGGCCCCGGACCAGGCGGTGCAGGAGAGCTTCGACGATTTGCGGGCTCACCAGCTGGCCGTCATGGCCGGCGTGGAAGCCGCGATCAAACACCTGCTGGGGCGCTTCGAACCCACTGAGCTGGAAGCCCGCATGGCCCGTCCCGGTGGCCTGGGCAACCTGTTCAGCGGTTCGCGGCAGGCGCAGAACTGGCAGCAGTTCACGGCGCTCTACAAACAGATTTCCCAAGAAGCCCAGGACGATTTCCAGGACCTTTTCGGTCGTGAATTCAGTCGCGCCTACGAAGAGCATACCCACCGGCTGCGCCGTTCCTGAGCGCGCCTGGAACCCCCCGAACACACGGATACACGGACAGCTGACACGTCATTGAGGACGCAGGATGATTCAACGATTACTGACATTGGTCGCCATGCTGGTACTGGCAGCCTGTGCCAAGGACGCACCAACGCCCGCCGAGCCGGCCAAGGACGAACCTGGCGCCACCACCGTGGAGCTGCGTTTCCAGGCCGTGGCCGGGCTCAACCCGGGCCCTGACGGCCTGAGCACCCCGGTGCGGGTGCGGATCTTCGAACTCAAGAACCCGGCCACCTTCATGCGCGCTGACTACTTCGCCCTGGCGGAGCGGGCCCCGGCCACCCTGGGCCCGGACCTCATCGACCAGGATGAAGTGCTGGTCAAGCCCGGCGACCAGTTCACCCTCAAGCGCACCCTGGACCCGGCCACCCGTCAGGTCGGCCTGTTGGTGGGCTATCGCGAAGTGGACCAGGCCCTGTGGCGAGTCGGGGTCAACACGGCGCAGCGCCTGAACAATCAGTATCAGATCGTCCTCGATGTCCGCGCGATCAGCGCCGAGCTCGTGGCCCCCCCATCCAGCCCTGCCCAATAGGCAATCGGAGCAACCATGTCCTGGAACAATCGCGTGGTCTGGTCGGAAGGCATGTTCATTGGAACCCAGCACTTCCAGCAGCATGACCGTTACCTGGAAAACCTCATCGATGCCCGCAGCCGTCCGCTGTCGGCGGGGGCCTGGGGATTCTCCGAGCTGCGTATCGATCAGGGCCTGCTGGCCCAGGGCAAGCTGGCCATTGTCAGCGCCCGCGGCCTGTTGCCCGACGGCACACCGTTCAACATTCCCCATGACGACCTGGCGCCGAGCCCGCTGAGCATCGACGACAGCCTGCGCGATGGCCTGGTGTACCTGGCGCTGCCGCTCAAGCGCGCTGGCGCCCGGGATACCGTGGACGAAGGCGAGGAACTGGGCGCTGCCCGCTACCTGAGCCAGGTGCGCGAGGTGCGGGACGACAACGCCCCCTTTGAAAACCGTGCGCCGGTGGCGGTGGGTTCCCGGGCCTTGCGCCTGCTGACCGCGGCGGACGGCCTCAGCGACTACGCCGCCATCGGTGTGGTGCGGGTCAAGGAAAAGCGCGCCGACCGTGCCCTGGTGCTGGATGACAGCTACATCCCGCCGCTGCTGGATGTGGCCGCGTCCAAGCCCTTGAGCGCCTTTCGCAGCGAGCTGCTGGGCCTGCTGCACCAGCGGGGCGAAGCCCTGGCCGGACGGGTGGTGGCTTCGGGGGCCGGAGGCGCTTCGGAAATCGCCGACTTCATGCTGCTGCAACTGGTCAACCGCGCCCAGCCGCTGGTCAGCCACCTGAACCAGATCAGCCCGCTGCACCCCGAGCGCCTGTACAGCGAGCTGGTGAGCCTGGCCGGTGAATTCTCGACCTTCTCCAACAGCGCTCGACGTCCCGCTGAGTACCCGCAGTACCAGCACGATGAGCTGGCCCTGAGTTTTGCCCCGGTGATGCAGGCCCTGCGCGAGGCCCTGTCGATGCTGATCGACAGCAAGGCGACGCCGATCCCGATCGTCGAGAAAGCCTATGGCGTGCACGTGGCGATGCTGGCCGACCGCACCCTGCTGGAGAGCGCCAGCTTCATCCTGGTGGTGCGCGCCGACGTGCCCGGCGAGACCCTGCGCGGGCGCTTTGCCCAGCAGAGCAAAGTGGGCTCGGTGGAGCACATCCGCGATCTGGTCAACCTGCAGTTGCCGGGCATCGGCCTGTTGCCGCTGCCGGTGGCGCCACGGCAGTTGCCGTATCACGCCGGCTCCACCTACTACGAGCTCGACCGTGGCAGCGAGCACTGGAAGCAGCTGGTTCATTCCGGCGGCTTCGCGTTCCACGTCGCCGGGGAATTCCCGGGCTTGAACCTGGCCTTCTGGGCCATTCGAGGATAAGTCGCGATGCATCCTTTCGACGATTCGGCAGGGCAGCCGTCCCCGGCCAATGACCGCACCCAATTCATGCCGCGCCCCGGTGGCCGTGCTCCCGAGCCCGGGCGTCCGGCTCCGGCGCCAGCGCCGTCCCTGGCCATGCCGGCGGCGCCGCTGCCGGCCGGCCAGGCCCAGGGCCTGAACCCCCTGGAGAGTGCTGCCGGCCCGCTGCTGGCCTTGCTCACCCGGCTGCGCAACACCCTGGCCCATCCGGCCCCGGCCAGCCTGCGGGCGCAACTGCTGGCCTACCTGCGCCAGTTCGAGGAGCGGGCCGAGGCCGCTGGCGTGCCGCGCAACGATGTGCTGCTGGCGCGCTATGCGCTGTGCACTGCCCTGGATGAAGCGGTGCTCAGCACCCCCTGGGGCAGCACCAGCGACTGGGGCAAGCAGAGTCTGCTGATCACCGTGCACAACGAAGCCTGGGGCGGCGAGAAGGTCTTCCAGTTGCTGGAGCACTGCCTGCAGAGCCCCCGCGAGCGCCTGTACCTGCTGGAGCTGCTGTACCTGTGCATGTGCCTGGGTTTCGAAGGCCGCTACCGGGTGATGATCGACGGTCGCAGCCAGCTCGAAGCGCTGCGCGAGCGCACTGCGGCGATCATCCGCAGTGCCCGCGGCGAGCACGAGCGCGAACTCTCGCCGCATTGGCGCGGGGTCAGCGTGGCCCGTGACCGGCTGGCCCAGTTCATGCCGCCCTGGGTCGGTATCGCCATCGGTGTGGCCCTGCTCCTGGCGCTGCTGTTCGGCCTGCGCCTGAAGCTGGCGGCGGACGCTGAGCCGGTGTTCAAGAACATCCATGCCCTGGGCGAGATCCCGGTGCAGACCCTGGACCGCCCAGTGATCCAGCCCAAGATTGTCGAGCGTCCGCGCCTGGCGGGCTTTCTTGCCGAGGACATCAAGGCCGGGCGGGTGGCGGTGGAAGACGCCGTCGACCGTTCGGTGGTGACCATCCGTGGCGACGAGCTGTTCGCCTCGGCCAGCGCCAGCATCCTCGACGACTATCAGCCGCTGATGCTGCGCATCGCCGACGCGGTGCGCAAGGTCAAGGGCCAGGTGCGCATCACCGGCCACAGCGACAACCGCCCGATCGCCACCTTGCGCTTCCCGTCCAACTGGAAGCTGTCCCAGGCCCGCGCCGAATCGGTGTTGCAGATTCTCGCAGCGAAGACCGGCCAGCCGGAGCGCTTCAGCGCCGAAGGCCGCAGCGACACCGAGCCGTTGGCAACCAATGCCACCGCTGAAGGGCGGGCGCGCAATCGTCGGGTAGAAATCAGCGTATTGGCGGAGGGAGTCGAGTGAAGGCGTTTTTCAGTTTTGTGACGCGCTGGGTGATTCCACTGCTGGGGCTGATCGCCCTGAGCCTGATCATCTGGTTCATTGGCCCGCTGCTGGAGTTCCTGGTGCCGGAAGGGCGGCGTTGGGCGCTGATCATTGTCATTTTCGCGGTGTGGATCGGCTACCGGGTGTTTCGCATCATCCAGGCCCGCCGGCACGCGGCCAAAGTCCTGCAAAGCCTGGCCGCCGATACCCCGCCGGACCCGGACAGCGTGGCCACCGCCGAGGAACTGGCGGCCCTGCGCCAGCGCATGGACGAAGCCCTGGCGCTGTTGAAGAAGGCCAAGCTCGGCGGTGACGAGCGGCGCAACCTCTACGAGCTGCCGTGGTACGTGATCATCGGGCCACCGGGCTCGGGCAAGACCACCGCGCTGGTCAATTCCGGACTGCATTTTCCCCTGGCCGCGCAGCTGGGGGCCGGTGCCGTGCGCGGCGTCGGCGGCACCCGCAACTGCGACTGGTGGTTCACCGACCAGGCGGTATTGCTGGACACCGCCGGGCGCTACACCACCCAGGACAGCCATGCCGCGGTGGACAAGGCGGCCTGGCTGGGCTTTCTCGACCTGCTGAAAACCCAGCGTTCGCGGCGGCCCATCGATGGCGCCTTCGTCGCCATCAGCCTCTCCGACCTGCTGCTCAGCAGCGAAGCCGAGCGGGCGGCGCATGCGGCGGCGATTCGCCTGCGTATCCAGGAGCTGTACACCCAGCTGGGAGTGCGCTTCCCCATCTATCTGATGCTCACCAAGCTCGATCTGGTGCCGGGTTTCATGGAGTTCTTCGATTCCCTGAGCAAGGAAGAGCGGGCCCAGGTCTGGGGCATGACCTTCGCCCTGGACGACGGCAAGAGCGGCGACAGCCCCCTGGCCCAGTTGCCGGCGGAGCTGGCGGCCCTGGAGCAGCGCCTCAACGAACGCCTGGTGGAGCGCCTGCAACAGGAACGCGATCCGGCCCGGCGCGACCTGATCTACGGCTTCCCGCAGCAATTCGCGGCGCTCAAGGAGTCCTTGCAGGGCTTCCTCGAAGGCGTGTTCAAACCCAATGCCTTCGAGGAGCGCGTGCTGCTGCGCGGCGTGTATTTCACCAGCGGCACCCAGGAAGGCAGCCCCATCGACCGCCTGATCGGCGCCATGGCCCAGAGCATGAACCTGGACCGCCAGCACCTGGCGCGGCAGACCGGTACCGGGCGCAGCTACTTCATCGAGAAACTGTTCAGCGCGGTGGCCTTTGCCGAGCGCGGGCTGGTGGGGGTCAACCCCAAGGTCGAGCGGCGGCGTAAATGGATCGCCCGGGGCGCCCTGGCGGCCACCGTGGCCCTGGTGCTGGTGGTCAGCACCCTGTGGATCATCAGCTACCGGGCCAACCAGGCCTATATCGCCCAGGTCGACCAGCGGGTCGGCCCGGTGCGTCAGGACGTGCAAAGCCTCAGCCCGGCCCAGCGCGATGTGCTGGCGGTGCTGCCGCTGCTCAACGCCACGCGCAACCTGGCCGGCGATGCGCCGGGCTGGGCCGAAGGCCTGGGCCTGTATCAGGGCGACATGCTCGAAGCCGAGGCCGCCAGCGTCTATCGCAAGCTGCTGGTGGCGGTGTTCGCCCCGCGTCTGATGACCCGCATCGAAGAGCAGCTGCACAGCGGCGGCAACTCGGACTTCCTCTACGAGGGGCTCAAGGCCTACCTGATGCTGGCGGACAGCGAGCACTACGATCCGGACTTCATCAAGGCCTGGATCACCCTGGATTGGGACCGCACCCTGGCCCGCGACCTGCCGCCCGAGCAGCGCCAGGCCCTGACCGGCCACCTGCAGGCGCTGTTCGAAAAACATCCACCCAATGCGCGGCTGGACCAGCGCCTGATCGACGACCTGCGCCGCCAGCTGCAACAGCTGCCGGTGGCCCAGCGCGTGTATGACCGGGTCAAGCGCGCCAAGCTGCCGGACGGTGTGCCGGACTTCCGCCTCAGCGAAGCCGGTGGCCGTGACGCGGCGCTGGTGTTCACCCGCAAGAGCGGCAAGCCGTTGAGCGAACCCCTGAGCGGGCTGTTCACCGCCAAGGGCTACCGCGAAGGCTTCCTCCTGGCCAGTCTCAACCAGGCCGGCACCCTGGCCGAAGAGCAGTGGGTACTGGGCCGCGATCAGGCCGACCAGCAGAACGTCGCCAGCCTCGCCGCCGACGTGCGCCGCCTGTACTTCCAGGACTACCTGCGCCAGTGGGACGCCTTGCTGGCGGACATCGACTTCGTGCCGATCACCAGCGTGGCCCAGGCCGCCGACGTGCTGCGGATCCTCTCCGGGCCCACCTCGCCGCTGAAGAAGCTGCTGGTGGCGGTGGCCAAGGAAACCGATCTGCAACAGGAAGAACGCCTGTTGGCGGCCCAGGGCCAGAAGGTCGAGGGCGGTGTGGATCAACTCAAGCAGCGCCTGGGTTCCCTGCTGGGCCAGGAACAGGCAGGAAATCCGGCGGCCGTGGCCAGCAGCGAAGACCCGGTAAGCGCGCACTTTGCCGAGCTCAACAGCCTGGTGAGCAAGGGCGAAGGCGAGCCGGCGGCCATCGACGGCCTGCTGGCGGACATGAATGCCCTGTACGTGCAGGTCAGTGCCATGGTCGGGGCCAGCGGCGATGCCCTGCTGGGCGAGGCCAAGAACCAGGCCAGTGCCGCGGCGGCGCGGGTCAGCCTGACCGCCGAGCGCCAGCCGCCGGTGGTCCAGGGGCTGGTGAAATCGGTGGTCAGTTCCACCACCAACACCATGATGGGCGGGGTGCGCAACCAACTGAATGCGGCCTGGGTCAGCGAGGTGGTGAACGTTTATCGCCAGTCCCTGAGCGGGCGTTATCCGATGTCGCCGGGCAGCTCGCGGGACGCGACCCTGGAAGACTTCGGGCAGTTCTTCGGCACCGGCGGGGTGATGGACAACTACTTCCGCAAGTACCTGCAGCCTTACGTCAACACCTCGACCACCACCTGGAGCTGGCAGCCGGGCGCGGCGCAGAAGCTGGGCATTTCCCCCGGCGTGCTGCAAACCTTCCAGCGCGCCTCGAACATCCGCGATGCGTTCTTCCGCTCCAGTGGCGGGACCCAGCCGGCGGTGCGTTTCGAGCTCAAGCCGGTGGCCATGGACGCCAACATCAGCCAGTTCCTGCTCGACCTGGATGGCCAGCAACTGAGCTACGACCACGGTCCGAGCCGGCCGGTGGCCATGCAATGGCCGAACCCGGGGAGCATCGGCGTGGTGCGCCTGTCGATCATGCCGCCATCGGCCACTGGGCGCTCCGGGATCACCCTGGACGGTCCCTGGGCCTGGTTCCGTTTGCTGGAGCAATCGGACCTGACCGCCACCAACTCGCCGGACCGCTTCAACCTGCGGCTGCGGGTGGATGGCGCGAGCATTTCTTACGAACTGCGGGCCAGCAGTGCCTTCAACCCGTTCAAGAGCCGGGTGCTCAGCGGCTTCAGCCTGCCGGAGCGGCTATGACGGTGGTCGGCCTGTACGGCAAGTTGGCCAGCCGCGGCGATTTTGTCAGCCGTGGCTTGCCGCAGAGTTTCATCGGCCCTTGGGACAGTTGGCTGGCGACGGGGTTGCTGGCCAGCCAGAACGCCCTGGGCGAGCAGTGGCTGAACGCCTACCTGGTCAGCCCGCTGTGGCGTTTTGCCCTGGCCCCGGGAGTCTGTGGGCCCCAGGCGGCGGTGGGCGTGGTGATGCCGAGCATCGACCGGGTCGGGCGTTACTTCCCCCTGACCGTGGCCGCCTTGCTGGAGCCTGAAAGCGATGTGGCCTCCCTGGTGAGTGGTCCGCAGCTGTGGTTCGAACAGGTGGAAGAGCTGCTGCTGGCGACCCTGGACCAGGACGCCAGTTTCGAAGCCCTGGAGGACGGGTTGCAGGCCCTGGGAGCGCCGAGCCCGGCGACTCGCGCCGAATGCAGCCATTTCGCCGGCCTGCAGCGGTTTTATGTCAGCGATCCACAGTCCCGTGGCGCGGTCCTCGCGACCCAGGGCAGTGAAGGGTCGAGCGCCTGGTGGGGCCGGGGTTCGCCGTCCATCAGCCCGATGCTCCTGCGTTGCCAGGGGCTGCCGCCGGCCAGCGATTTTGCGCAATTTTTGCTCGGACAAGAAGGTGCCGTCTAAATGGGTTCAGCGCCACAACTGTCCTACCAGTCCGCCAGCTACAGCCATGTCGGCATGGTGCGGAAAATCAATGAAGACGCCTGGCTCGAAGCCCCGGAAGCCGGCCTCTGGCTGGTGGCCGACGGCATGGGCGGGCACGCTGCCGGGGATTACGTCAGCAGCCTGATTGTCGATAGCCTGCGCGGCATTGCGCCGGTCGACAGCCTCGACCATTACGTCGCCGCGCTGCGCAATGGCCTGGCGGCGGTGAATGCTGCCGTGCGCGAGGAAACCGCCAATCGCGGGGTGACCATGATGGGCAGCACCGTGGTCCTGCTGGCGGTGCGCGGTGCTCGGGCGGTGTGCCTGTGGGCCGGCGACAGTCGCCTGTACCGGCTGCGGGACGAGCAACTGGAAAGCATTTCCAGGGATCACAGCTACGTTCAGGACCTGCAGGACAGCGGCCTGCTCAGCGAAGCCGAGGCGCGGGTGCACCCCCGGGCCAATATCGTCACCCGGGCCATTGGCGTCGAAGCCCAGTTGGAGCTGTCCCAGGTCGACCTGCAGGTGGAGGACGGCGACACCTTCCTGCTGTGCAGCGACGGCTTGAACAAGACCGCCGAAGACTTCGAGCTGCGCGATGTGCTCAGCCACAGCGAGCCCAACGACGTGGTGCGCAGCCTGATTCACCTGGGCCTGACCCGGGGTGCGCCGGACAACATCACCGCCATCGTGATCAAGGCCGCAGGACAGTGACCATGGACATTCTGATTCCCGGCTTTGACATCCAGGGCGAGATTGGCGAAGGCGCCATGGCCACCGTGTACCTGGCGACCCAGCGTTCGCTTGAGCGCAAGGTGGCGCTCAAGGTGATGGCCGCGGCGCTGGCCGCCGACCCGAGCTTCTGCGAGCGCTTTTTGCGCGAGGGCAAGACCCTGGCGCGCCTGTCCCATCCGCACACCGTGACCATCCACGACATCGGCAATGTCGGCGAGCTGTACTACATGGCCATGGAGTACCTGCCCAACGGCACCCTCAAAGAGCGCATTGCCGCCGGGCTGACCCCGGAGCAGGGCCTGGCCTACATCCGCCAGATCGCTTCGGCCCTGGGTTATGCCCACGCCCAGGGGTTGGTGCACCGTGATGTGAAGCCGGCCAACATCCTGTTCCGCGCCGACGGCACGGCGGTGCTTTCGGACTTCGGCATCGCCAAGTCCCTGGATGACCGTACCCAGTTCACCCAGGCCGGTTTTGCCGTGGGCACGCCGAGCTACATGAGCCCGGAACAGGCCCGTGGCCAGGACATCGACGGGCGCGCCGACCTCTATGCCCTGGGCGTGGTGCTGTACGAAATTCTCGTCGGCGAGCTGCCGTACAACGGCACCGACGCGCTGTCCACGGCCCTGGCCCACCTCACCGAGCCCTTGCCGGAGCTGCCGCTGCACCACGGGCGCTACCAGCACATCCTGCGCAAGCTGCTGGCCAAGGACCCGGCGGAACGTTATCCGGATGCGGCGGCCTTGCTGACGGCCCTGGACAACCTGCCGCCTGAGGCGACCGAGGTCGAGGCGACGCTGATCCAGCCGTTGCCGCTGCCGCCTCAGGCTGCACCTCAGCCTGTACCTCAGGGCAACGACCTCGCCGGGTTGACCCCGGTGTCGATCGAGATTCCCCGGCAGGCGCCTGCGCCACAACCGGCGCCGCGCCGCGAGCCGCCCGAGGAGCCAGCGGCGCCGCCGCGCACCTCCAATCTGCCACCAGTCGGCAGTGGAGCTTCCGAACAGCACCGTGGCCCGGTGCTGGCCCTGGCCGGCGTCGCCGTGGCCGTCGCCCTGGCGGTGGCCGGCGCTGGTTATTGGTGGCTGTCCGGTGACAGCCCGGCGCCTGCGCCCAAGACCGCTTCGACGGTCAGCACCCCGCCTGCCGTGGTGGCGCCGCCGGTGGAGCAGCCACTGGCAGCGGATGTCGATGGCGGCCAGCGACCGTTGCTCATGCCGGGCAAGAAGACCCTGTTCCAGCGGGTGCTGAGCAAGCCGGGGGCGAGCTTTTCCAGCGAGCCGGGGGCCACGCCGGACAAGTCGGTGCCGGCGTTCTCGGTGCTTTATGTGTACCAGCGCAAGAACCTCGACGGCCGCTCCTGGCTGCGCCTGGGCGCCGCCAGTGACGGGCGCAGCGCCGGCTGGCTGCCGGCCGAGCAGGTCAGCGACTGGAAGCAAAGCCTGGTGCTGAAGTTCACCGAGCGTTCCGGTCGTGCACCGGTGATGTTCGTGCGTCAGGCCAGCGAACTGGAGCGTTTGCTGGCGGACCCGGCGGCGGCCAAGAACCTGCTGCTCAGGGCGCAGAAGAATCCTCAGGACGAGCAGCAGGTGCTGGCCCTGGAACCCAATGCCAGCGCGGTGCCCCAGGAGCAGTTCTACCTGCTGCCGATCTTCGATTCCAAGGAGAGCTTCGACGAGAGCGGCCAGCCGGTGCAGTTGCTCAATGTCGCCTCGATCGACCCGGGCAACAGCCCGCAGAGCATCAGCGACAGCAGTGGCCAGCGCCTGCCGGCGAACAGCCCGCCGGCCGCCGCCGATGCCTTCCGCACGGCAGTGGTGCTGGTGGTGGACACCTCGGTGTCGATGCAGCCGTACATCGATCAGGTGCGCGACGTGGTGCACGAGCTGCAGAGCAAGATCGCCGAGCGTGGCGAGCTGGACAGTGTCAGCTTCGGCCTGGTGGGGTTTCGCAACAACACCAGCAAGACCCCGGGCCTGGAGTACGTGACCAAGACCCTGGTGACCCTGGATCAGGGTCGTGACCCGCAGCGTTTCCAGGAGCTGGTGAGCCAGGTCAAGGCCACCAGTGTCTCCAGCCACTCGTTCAACGAAGACGCCTTTGCCGGGGTGATGCAGGCCGTGGAAGGCATGGACTGGAAGGGCTACGGCGGACGCCTGATCCTGCTGGTCAGTGATGCCGGGGCCCTGCGCAAGAACGATCCTTACAGCCGTACCCAGATGAACGAAGCGGAAGTGCGCCAGGCGGCTTTGGGCAAGCAGATCAAGATCTATGCCCTGCACCTGCGCACCGATGCCGGCAAGAAAAACCACGCCCAGGCGGAAACCCAGTACCGGGTACTGACCGCCGACGCCAACCCGAAGATCGGCGACCTGTACATTCCGGTGCCCGGCGGTGATGTGCGCAAGTTCGGCGAGCAGGTCGACGAGATCGGCACGGTGTTCGCCGACCTGGTGCATCAGGTGCGCAGCAACCAGAACCAGGACGTCCCGCAGCTGGCGGCGGCGCCGAGCATCGCGCAGAAGTCGGCGGCCATCGGCTACGCCATGCACATGGATTTCCTTGGTCGCAAATCCGCGAGTCAGGCGCCGCAGCTGGTCAGCGCCTGGACCGCCGACCGCGACCTGACCAACCCGGCGCTGCCGGCGTTCCAGGTCTGCGTGATGCTCACCAAGCTGCAGCTCAACGACTTGCAGCAGTCGCTGAAGCTGATTGTCGATGCGGCACGCAAGACCCAGACTTCGCCCAAGGATTTCTTCCAGGAAATCGCCAGCGCCAGCGCCTACATGAGCCGCGACCCCTCGGCCCTGCGCAAGGGCGGCAACCTGGCCGACGGCGGCGTGCTGGGGGAATACCTGGAAGGGCTGCCGTACCGCAGCAAGTCGCTGAACATGACCCAGGACCTGTGGCTCTCCCTGAGCGTGGCCGAGCAGGAAGATTTCATCGACGAGCTGGATTCGAAGATCCGTCTCTACGAGACCTTCCACAACGACCTGGCCAACTGGGTGCGCTTCGGCGATGCCGAGCCGGGTGATGCCCTGTACCGCGTTCCGTTGTCGACCCTGCCGTGATGCTCGATCTGGCAGAGGTGCGCAAGAGTCGCGGCGAGGGTCGCCAGCGCTACAGCCTGGTGATCCCCAGGCTGCAATTGCGCGCGGGCGATCAACTGGCGGTGGTCGGCCCCAGCGGCTGCGGCAAGAGCACGCTGCTCGATCTGCTGGCGCTGGTGCTGGCTCCGGACTCGGCGGCGCGCTTTGAATTCGCGCCGGCCAATGACCCCATCGACATTGCCGGCATCTGGCGCGGCACTGGTCACAGCGCCCTGGCGCAGTTGCGCAGCCAGCACCTGGGTTATGTGCTGCAGACTGGCGGTCTGCTGGGGTTTCTTGATGTGCGCAGCAATATCAGCCTGCCCCGGCAGTTGCTGGGGCTGGCGGACGAGGGCATTCCACGGCGTTTGGCCGAACGCCTGGAAATCGCCGATCAACTGCACAAGAAACCCGCCGCCCTGTCGGTGGGCCAGCGTCAGCGGGTCAGTTGTGCCCGGGCCTTGGCCCATGGCCCGCAGGTGCTGCTGGCGGATGAGCCGACCGCGGCCCTGGACCCCTTGAACGCTCAGCGGGTAATGCAACTGTTGGTGCAACAGGCGCGGGATCAGCGGCTGTGCTGCGTGATCGCCACCCACGATGAGGTGCTGGCCCGGGCCAACGGCTTGCAGGTGCGGCGCATTGCCTGCCAGCGCGATGCCGACGGCGGAGTCACCGCGACGCTGGGGGAGGCCTGCTGATGCGTGCGTCCCTGACCGCTGCCCTGGCCTGGCAGGACTACCGCGCCGATACCTGGTTGTCGGCCTGTTCGGTGCTGGCCCTGGTGGCAGTGATTGCGCCGTTGCTGGTGCTGTTCGGGCTCAAGTTCGGGCTGGTGAGCAGCCTCACCGAGCGCCTGGAAAAGGACCCGGCGGTACGCGAGATCATTCCCCTGGGCGGTGGACGTTTCAGCGCCAGCTTCATTGCTGAACTGGGCCAGCGTCCGGACGTCGCCTTTGCCTTGCCGCGCACCCGGCAGATTGCCGCGACGGCGGACTTGTCCCGGGGCACGGGGGATATCGGACTGACCGTGGAAATGTTGCCGACCGCTGTCTCGGACCCCTTGCTCGGGCGTTTGCCGGTGCCGCGGAACATGAGTGGCGTGCTCCTGAGTCGTACCGCCGCCGAGAAGCTTGGCGTACAGCCTGGAGATTGGCTGCAGGCAAGCTTCGGCCGGCAGGTGGCAGGGCGCAGCGAAGTGCAGCGGACCCGGGTCCAGGTGGAGGGTGTATTGCCCCTGGAAGCCTTTGCCCGGGATGCCCTGTTCGCCCCGCTGGCCTTGCTGGAGGCCGCCGAGGACTACCGCGACGGCCGTGCGGTGGCGGCCCTGGGCTGGCTCGGCGAAGCGCCGGCCGCGTCCGCGCAGCGGGTCTACCCGGCCTTTCGCCTGTATGCCCGCAGCCTGGATGACGTCGAACCCTTGCGCCGCTATTTCGCCGAGCGCGGCCTGTTGGTGGCGACCCAGGCCCAGACCATCGCCCAGGTGCAGTCCTTGAGTCGCAACCTGTCCATTGTCTTCTGGGTGATCGCCGGGCTGGCCCTGGCGGGCGCCTTTGCGGCGATCTTCGCCGGGGCCCTGGCGGCGGTGGAGCGCAAGCGCCGGGAGTTGTCGGTGCTGCGCCTGCTGGGATTCTCCACCGGCGCCCTGTTGTTGTTCGTGGTGGCCCAGGCGCTGTACAGCGCCGGTTTCGCTGCGTTGTTGAGTGGCGCTCTGTATGGCCTGGCCCAGGCCGGGCTGAATCATTTGTTCATGCAGGTGCCCGGCGAGTACGCCAGTCATTTGCTGCCGGCCCATTACGGGCTGGCCCTGTTGGCGACGCTGGGCGTCAGCACCCTGGCCGCCGCGCTGGGCGGCTGGCGGGTGTCGCGCATTGAAGCCTGTGAAGGAATTCGCGATGTATAAGTTGATCGGCACCGTGTTGGCCATGACCCTGGCCGGCGCCGCGTGGGCGCAAGAGCCCGGTAACAAGATGGACAACCCCAAGCCCCTGCCGGACGACGTCAGTCTGCCGCTGCCCTGTGAAGGCGAGATGGTGTTCCGCTATGTCTACGTGTTGGCCCAGGGCACCCTGGACGACCGTGAGGTCAACCTCGGCTATCCCTTCAGCGAAGGTGAGAGCGGCTACCAGCAATCGTTCATCTCCGGTTATCGCCGGGACTACATCAATGGCCAGTTCACCCTCAAGGACCTGCCTGGTGCCTGGAGCAAGACCATTGCTCCGGCCTTGCCGAAAACCGGTGCCGGGGTGCCTCTCAAGCCGATGCTGTATTTCATCGGCAAGTACGAAGTCACCGCTCGCCAGTACGCCCAGGTGATGGCCCAGGCCCAGTCCCTGGCCAGCGGCGAGCCGGCCCCGGCCTGTGAAGTCTCGGAGGGGATGCAGGGGCGTTTGCCCAAGGTCAAGCTGTCGCGCTTCGAGGCCGAGCGTTTCGCGGCGGTGTACAGCGCCTGGCTGATGAAGCATCACCGTGACTTGCTGCCGGTCAGCGGCCGCGGCGGCTCCTCCGAAGACGGCGGCCTGGGCTTTGTGCGCCTGCCCACCGAAGTGGAGTGGGAATACGCCGCCCGTGGCGGTCAGGCGGTGAGTCGCCAGGAGCTGGAAGGGCGGCTGTTTCCACGGCGCCTGGAGGGCAGCGAGAGCGATGGCCCGCTGGCGGACTGGGCGGTGTTCAATCAGGTGGCCGGCGGCACGGGCCAGGCGGCGCGGCTGATGCCGATCGGCACCAAGCTGCCCAACCCCATCGGCCTGTTCGACGTGATCGGCAATGCCGCCGAGATGGTCCAGGAGTCGTTCCAGCTGGTGCGCGCCGGACGGCGCCAGGGCACCTACGGTGGCTTCGTGGTCAAGGGCGGCAATTACCTGGAAGGCGAGGGCACGCTGTTTACCGGCATGCGCCGCGAGTACCCGCTGTTTGGCGCCGACGGCACCGAGCAGAGCAATGAAACCACGGGTTTTCGGGTGGCCATCGGCGCCTTGTCGGCCCCGCGTTCGCGCTACAAGGAGCTGTTCGCCCAGTGGCAGAAGGAAGGCCGCCTGGCGTCCCTGACCGACGCCATCGATGACGCCCAGGACCCCACCAAGCGCCTGGACGCCATCATCGCCGCCAGTGTCGACCCGCGTCTGCAGGCGGAGCTGGGGCTGGTCAACGAAGAGCTCAAGCGCAACGTCTCGCTGATCGCCCAGCAGCGCGAGGAGGCGGCGGGCAACCTGATCCAGTCGTCGGCCCTGGTGGCCGAGACCATCAATAACTACAACATCCGCCTGACCAACCTGAAGAAGAGCCAGCAGCAGGCCATCGATGCCAAGGACGAACCCAGCGCCAAGCTGTTCGCCGAAGCCATCGACAACGGCCGCAGCGCGCTGGACGGGGCGGTGGCGATCTACATCGACAACCTGGCCACGGGCACCCGTTACACCGACGCGGTGATCCAGGCGCAATTTCAACGGATCAAGGAAGAACTCAATCGCAAGCCGGTGCTCGGCAAGAGCCTGGTGACGCGCGCTACGTTATTCGTCCGCCATGTCGGGAATTATCGCCAGCAACGGCGAGCCGACCCAGCGACGATTTTGAAGGAACTGCTCGCATCGACCGGTCAGAAGTCATGACCGGCCGCTGTCTGTCGAGCCTGGAGGAGCTCGGACGACCTGGCGTCGTACCGAGTTGGTCAAACTTAATCGAGATCACGAACATGCTTTTTTCCCGCAACCCATTTGCTTCAACATCCAAGCGTCACCTGCTGTTGGTTGCCGCCGGGTTCAGCACCGTATTGACCGGTTGCGCGACCTCTCCGGTGTCCAAGGTCGCCTCCACCACCAAGGTCGAGTACTACCCGAGCTGCTACGAGCCGGTGCAGCACCTGCGCGCCACTGATTCGGACATGACCAAGTCGGTGGTCACCGGTGCCGCCCTGGGCGCTGCTGGCGGTGCCTTGCTCGGCGCCCTGACCGGCGACGGCGACAACCGTGGTCGCAATGCGGCCATCGGTGCGGCCGGTGGTGCCCTGGCCGGTGGTGCCGCCGGTTACTACACCGAGCGCCAGAAGCAGATCGCCGATGACAATCAGCGCATCGCTTCCTACGCCGCCGACGTCAACAAGAGTGCTGCCGACATCGATCGCAGCACCGCCTACGCCCGTGCTTCGCAGACCTGCTACCAGCGTGCCTTTGACAGCCTGATCACTGCCCGCAAGGCCAACAGCATTAATGATGTGGAAGGGCGCAAGCGCCTGGCGGAGATCGTCAGCGGCCTGAAAGAGTCCAATGACCTGATCGCCGCGGTGAACGGCCGGGCCAGCGAAGACCTGAGCAAGTACAACCAGGCCTACGAGCAGGATCTGCAGCAAGTGGGCGTGCAACGTACCGACGTGGTGAAAGTCGCCACCGCCGACACCACCCCGGTGACCACCACCGGTGGCAGGAAGAAGCAGCAGAAGGTCAAGCAACCCAAGCTGCCGACTGTACCGACGGAAGCGGTGAGCACCGAGAAGTCGATCCAGCAGGCCAAGACCAAGCAGGCCGAGAGCAACAAGGTCGCTACCACCGGCCAGACCCAGGTCAACAGCATGTGCAAGAGCCCGGACCTGGGTGATTGGGCACCGGTGCCTTGCCCTAACGTGTGAGTCAGTGATTGTCTGACAAGATGTAGCGATAAGCGTTGAACGCCAGTCGATCTCCGAGTAATCGAGCAGATCGGCTGGCGCTCTTCGAGTTACAGGTTAAACTGCGGCGGCCATCCAATAATTCCACTGAGGCGCCGTGCATGAAATTCCGTTTTCTTCTCTGGGTGCTTGGCCTGTTGATGGGCAAAGCCAGCCGCAACAATCCTGCTTTTCAGCAACAGTTGGGTGACAAGGAACTGGTATTCCAGTTGCAGACGCTCGACGGCAAGGTTGCTCGACACTTCTTCGTCAAAGACCAGCGCGTGACCAGTCGTTCGGGGTTCTATCCGGAGCCGGCGTTCGCCATTGCCTTCAAGGATGCCGCTTATGGCTTCGCCACGATGCAGGCGAAGAACAAGCAGTTGGCGTTCATGACCGGGATTCAGGACAAATCGATCCAGATCAAGGGCAATCCGGCGCTGGTGATCTGGTTCCAGGGCTTGACCAAGTATTTGAAACCGAAGAAGGCCAAGCCCAAGGCTTGAGGGTGGGACTTCGCCGGCTAGCCGGCGAATGGGGTCAGGCCTGGCTGAACTGCGAAGCCAGTTCCCGCAGCAGCACTTCCGCTTCCAGCACTTTGCTCACCACGTCTTCGGCCTTGTCGCGGCTCAGGCCCAGGCGCTCGAACAGGGCGTCGGGAATTTCCTCGTGGGGGCCGGAACCGATGCCACGGCTGCGCAGCAGGCGCACCGCCAGGCACACCAGATTCGGGTACTCGGCGTAGGCGCCGTCGTAGCTCGGGTCGTGCTGGAAGCGCAGGGCGGTGGACAGCTCGTCCGGCATGTCCCAGTAACGCATCAGCCAGGAGCCGATCTGTTCGCGGCTGATGCCCAGCAGGTGCTGCTCGACATAGCTGTGGCACAGGTGCGGGTTAACCTCCAGGTGCCGGCAGATCAGCGAGAAGTGCGGTGGGAATACGTGGGCCAGCAGCAGGTAGCCGAAGTTGTGCAGCAGGCCGGCGAGGTAGGTCAGGCCGGCTTCCGGGCGCTGTGCGCGGGGCATGGCGCGGGTCAGGCCTTCGATCACCGCGGCGGTGTAGATCGATTGCTGCCAGTAGGGCGTGGCGTGCTGCGGCTGGTCCTTGGGCAGGCTCAGGGTCTTGCCCAGGGCCAGGCCCAGGGCGAGGTTGATCACCAGGTCAAAGCCCAGCACGCGGACGATGGCGTCCTCCACCGAGCGGATCTTGCCCGGCGACGCGTAGTAGGGCGAGGCGGCCCAGCTGACCACTTGCGCGGCCAGGGCCGGGTCGGTCTCCACCACGCCGGTGATGTCGTCGATGGTGGCGTTGGGGTCGACCCGCAGCTTGATGATCTTCTGCGCGGTTTCCGCCAGCGGTGGGATCTCGATGGTGGCTTCCAGGCGTTGCTGGATACGCCGCGCGGTGAACGCCTGCATGGCCTGGGTGATTTCCTCGCGGTCGTCATCCGGGCGATCGAGGTTGGGGCGGATGCTGCTCAGGGGTTCGCCGAAATGCCCGGCGCTGGCCTTGTTGAGCATGCTCTTGAAGGCTTCGCTGGTGATTTCCAGAAGCACGCCCGGCTCGCCCGAATAGATCAGCAGGCTGGGTTCGCGCAGCAGGCTTTCTTCGTACAGGCAGGGGGAACTGGTGAGTGCCGGCAGGCCGGGCAGCAGGCTCAGGCTGTGTTTGCCGAGCATGCGCTCCAGGCGTTCGGTGGACACCGCGGTGAGACGGCGGCCGGTGAGTTCGGTGAGGCGGTTGAGGTCCAGTAGCTGGCTCTGCGGAAACAGCACCATCAGCGCGCCGACGGCGTCGTCCAGCAGCACCGCCTGGACCTTGCGCGCAGCCGGCAGGCCCGGCTGGTCGAGCACTTCGTTGTAGCTGATGGCCAGCTTGCCGAGCAGCAACCGGATAACAGACGGAGCGTGTGGGGTTGCAATGTCGAGGGCAACTTCTGTCATGGTCTGGTATCCGTTTTTCTACAATTTGACGAGTATAACCAGCTTGGTTATGCCCATGGTCCATTAACTGAGCGTTGGTTCACACTTGGCCGTATTGCTGGCCGTGGCGCAGCCAGCGTTCCAGCAGCGGGCTCACATGGTCCGGCCAACGCTCCAGCAAGGCCTGCGCGGCGTCGCGCACGGCCGGTAGCAGGTCAGCGTCACGCATCAGGTCGGCGACCTTGAATTGCAGCAGGCCGGTCTGGCGGGTGCCGAGCATTTCCCCGGGGCCGCGCAGTTCCAGATCCTTTTCGGCGATGACGAAACCGTCGTTGGTCTCGCGCATGATGCCCAGGCGCTGCCGCCCTATTTGTGAAAGCGGCGGATGGTAGAGCAGCACGCAGTGGCTGGCGGCGCTGCCGCGTCCGACCCGACCGCGCAGCTGGTGCAGTTGCGCCAGGCCCAGGCGCTCCGGGTTCTCGATGATCATCAGGCTGGCATTGGGCACATCGACCCCGACCTCGATCACGGTGGTGGCCACCAACAGTTGCAGGTTGCCGGCCTTGAACTCGGCCATCACCGCGGCTTTCTCCGCCGGTTTCATGCGGCCGTGAATCAGCCCCACCCGCAGTTCGCCCAGGGCGCTGGAGAGGTCTTCGAAGGTGGTTTCGGCCGCCTGGCAGGTGAGCTCTTCAGACTCTTCGATCAGGGTGCAGACCCAATAGGCCTGGCGCCCTTCGGCGCAGGCCGCGCGCACCCGCTCGATCACTTCGACGCGGCGGCTGTCGGTCACCAGCACGGTGTTGACCGGGGTCCGGCCGGGGGGCAGTTCGTCGAGGATCGAGGTATCCAGGTCGGCGTAGGCGCTCATCGCCAGGGTTCGCGGAATCGGTGTGGCGGTCATGATCAGCTGGTGCGGGCAGAGGCGGCCACCCACGCCTTTCTGGCGCAGGGCCAGGCGCTGCTGGACGCCGAAGCGGTGCTGTTCGTCGATGATCACCAGGGCCAGGTTCTTGAACTGCACTTCATCCTGGAACAGGGCGTGGGTGCCCACCACCATCGGCGCGCCGCCGGCAATCTGTTCCAGGGCCGCAGCGCGGTTCTTGCCCTTGAGCTTGCCCGCCAGCCAGGCGACTTCCAGGCCCAGGGGCTCGAGCCAGCGCTTGAAGGTAATGAAGTGCTGCTCGGCGAGGATTTCCGTCGGCGCCATCAGCGCCACCTGGTAACCGGCTTCCAGGGCCTGCAGGGCGGCGAGGGCGGCGACCACGGTCTTGCCGGCGCCGACGTCGCCCTGGATCAGGCGCAACATGGGCTCCGGCTGGCTCAGGTCGTAGGCGATTTCGTTGCCGACTCGCTGTTGCGCGCCGGTGGGGGCGAAGCCGAGGTTCTTCAGGTATTTGGCCGGCAGCTTCTTGGCCAGGGGCAGCACCGGGGCGCGCTGGGAGCGCAGGCTGTCGCGCAGGCGTTGCTGGGACAGCTGATGGGTCAGCAGCTCTTCGAACGCCAGACGGTGCTGGGCCCAGTGGTGCCCCAGGGCCAGTTCGTCGACATCGGCGTCCGCCGGCGGGTGATGCAGGTAGCGGATCGCATCGTCCAGGGGCGCCAGCTGATAGTCGCGGGCCAGTTCTTCGGGCAGCCAGTCGGGCAGGCTACGCGGGCCCAGCAGCGCCAGGCTCTGCTGGCAGAGCAGGCGCAGGCGCTGTTGGGTCAGGCCTTCGGTCAGGGGGTAGATGGGCGTCAGGGTCTGATCCACCGGCGGCGGCTCGTCACCACTGATGGCGCGGTATTCGGGGTGGTAGATCTCCAGTCCTGAGGCGCCGGGTCGGGCTTCGCCGTAGCAGCGCACGCGGGTGCCGCGTTTCAGGCCGTCTTTCTGGGCGTTGCTGAAATGGTAGAAGCGCAGGCTCAGGCCGCCGGTGCCGTCTTGCAGGCGCACCAGCAGGCTGCGGCGTTTGCCCATGACCACATCGGCGCCGCTGACGGTACCTTCGATCACCGCATCCTGGCCGGGGCGCAGAGCGCCGATCGGCACCACGCGGGTACGGTCCTGATAGCGCAGGGGCAGGTGGAACAGCACGTCCTGAAGGTTCTCCAGGCCGACCTTGGCCAGCTTCTCGGCCATGGCTTCGCCGACGCCCTTGAGTGCCGTGACCGGCACTTTCGACAGCTCAGTCATTGCGCTTGCTTAGCTCGCGGCGGGCGGCTTGGCCACCGAGCACAGGCGGATCGAGTCGGCGAGGATCTCGATGGCCTTGGGCCGCGGGAAGCTGGCGCGCCAGGCGATGGCGACGGTGCGAAACGGTACCGGCGGGGTCAGTGGGCGGACTTCGATCACGCCGGGAGCGTAGTGATGGCTGTCCACTGCCGACAGCGGCAGGATCGAGATGCCCAGGCCAGAGGCGACCATGTGGCGGATGGTTTCCAGGGAACTGGATTCCACGGTGGTGTGCTTGGCGCCGTCGTTGCCCTTGGTCAGGGTCGGGCAGGCTTCCAGTACCTGATCGCGGAAGCAGTGGCCTTCGCCCAGCAGCAACAGGCTCTTGTCGTTGAGCAGGCTGGCGTCGATGGTTTCCTTCTTGGTCCAGGAATGGCCGCTGGGCATCAGCACATAGAAGGGTTCGTCATACAGCGGCAGGGTCAGGACATCGGCCTCGTTGAACGGCAGGGCGATGATGATGGCGTCCAGCTCGCCGTTGCGCAGTTTGTCGCGCAGGACGTGGGTGAAGTTCTCTTCGATATACAGCGGCATCTGCGGAGCGACCCGGTGCAGCTGGGGAATCAGGTGCGGGAACAGATAAGGGCCGACGGTGTAGATGGCGCCCACCTTCAGCGGTGCGGTCAGCTGGTTCTTGCCGGCCTGGGCCAGTTCGCGGATGCCTTGGGCCTGTTCCAGGACCTTCTGCGCCTGGGCAACGATGGTTTCGCCTACCGGCGTCAGGCGTACCGCGCTCTTGCTGCGCTCGAAAATCAGCACACCGAGTTCGTCTTCAAGCTTCTTCACGCCTACCGAAAGGGTCGGCTGGCTGACATGGCAACGCTCGGCGGCGTGGCCGAAGTGCTGCTCTTGGGCGAGGGTAACGATGTAGCGCAATTCTGTGAGAGTCATAGCGGGCGTCCATGAGGTTGCGGCCAAGCATAACGGCTGCAATCGATAGACGCACGTTATCAGACAGAGGGTGGAGTACGACACCCGCCAATGTCTGCTTCAGGCTGCACAAGCGACAAGGGCACCCTGAGGTGCCCTTGCGTTGTATCAGCGGCGGCCGCGGCTTCTGTCGATCTCGTAGTTGTACGAGGCGGTGATTTCCACGCTGCCGTTGGTGAGCATGTCGGCCGGTGGCTTGGGCAGTGGTTGGGCCCGCCGGATCATGTCCAGGGTGGCCCGGTCCAGATCAGCGTTGCCCGAGCGTCCCACCAGCTCGTAGGACAGCACCTTGCCTTCGGCATCCACCACGAAGCGCAAGGAGTTGGTGCCTTCCTTGCCGCGCCGCTGGGCTTCGCCCGGGTAGCGCTTGTACTTCGCCAGGTGGGCCTGCAACTCACCCTGCCAGTTGGCCTTGGCGGCGGCCTGGGCCGGTGATGGGCCTGGGGTCGCTGGAGCGGGCTGCTTGGACGGCGACGGGGTTACCGGAGCGTCGCTGGGCTTTTCCTCGGAAGGTTTCTCCTTGGGCGGCTCGGGCTTGACCACCGGTTTTGGCGGCTGCGGCTTGGGCTTCTGCTTGGCCGGCTTGGGCACCGAAATAGTCGGCTTCGGTGCTTCGGCGAGCTTGGGCAGCGGCAGTTCTTCCACGGGCGCCGGCGGTTGCGGCGGGGTCACCACTTTCGGTGGTGCCGGGGGAGGCGGCACAGGGGCAGGCGCCAGTTCGACCACCATGGCTTGTGGTGGAATGGGCATCGGCTGTGGCTTGGACCAGTTGAGGGCGAGCAGGATCGCCACCGCATGGACGCCCAGCACCACCGCCAGGCTACCGCTGTAACGCGTCAGTCTTTGGCGCGTCGTGATCATTTCTTGGCTGCCGTCTCAAGTCCGACCAGGCCGACTTTCAGGTAGCCGGCGGCGCGCAGGGTGTCCATCACGCTCATCAGGTCGCCGTAGTCCACGCCCTTGTCAGCCTGGAAGAAGATCGTGGTGTCCTTCTTGCCCTGGGTACGGGCGTCAAGGATGGCCCCGAGGGTTTCGGCCTTGACCTCATCTTCACCCAGGAACAGACGCTGATCGGCCTTGACGCTGAGGAACACCGGTTTCTCTGGGCGCGGCGCCGGCTTGGCGCTGGAGGCAGGAAGATCAACCTTGATGTCCACGGTGGCCAGAGGGGCGGCCACCATGAAGATGATCAGCAGCACCAGCATCACGTCGATGAACGGCGTGACGTTGATTTCGTGGTTTTCGGCCAGGTCGTCGCCTGCGCCTTCTTTCAAATGCAAGCCCATGGCTGATTACCCCACTTTCACCATGTGCGGTTGTGCGGAGCGCTCGGTCGGCTGGTGATCCAGGTCACGGCTGACCAGCAGCAGGACTTCTGCCGAGGCGTCTGCCACCTGGGCCCGATAGCCGGTGATGGAGCGAGCGAAGACGTTGTAGATCACCACCGCGGGAATCGCTGCGACCAGGCCCAGGGCGGTGGCCAGCAGGGCTTCGGCGATACCCGGGGCGACCACGGCGAGGTTGGTGGTCTGGGTTTTGGCGATGCCGATGAAGCTGTTCATGATGCCCCAAACGGTACCGAACAGACCGACGAACGGTGCGGTAGAGCCGATGGTGGCCAGTACCCCGGTGCCGCTGCTCATGTTGCGGCCGCAGGCGGCTACCAGGCGCTCCAGGCGGAAGCTGACCCGTTCCTTGATGCCTTCTTTCTCACGGCTGTTGGTCGACAGGCGCATTTCTTCCAGGGCGTCGTGCACCAGCAGGTGGGCGAGGGTGCCCTCCTTGGCGGCCGTGGCGCTGGCTTCTTTGAGCGTGGTGGCTTTTTTCAGGGCGGCGATTTCGCTGCGCAGGCGGCGCTTGGCGCCCAGCAGTTCGAAGCCTTTGGCGATCCAGATGGTCCAGGTGATGATCGAGGCGATGGCCAGCCCGATCATTACCAGTTTCACGATGATGTCGGCGTTCTGGTACATGCCCCACGGCGACAGGTCGTGGGCCATGCCCAGGCTGTTGTCGGCTTCGAGGACTTCGGGAGCGTCTTCAGCAAGCACTGGCTGGCCTTCGACCTGAGCCGGTTCGCCAGCCACTGGGGCGGCGGCGGGAGTTGCCGGGTTGGCAGCCGGAAGCTCGGCGGCCGGGGCAGTCGCGGTCGGTGCGGCGGCGGTGGCCGGTGCGTGTTGGTCGGCGAAGGCTGCGGTCGGTGCCAGCAGCAGGCTGCACAGCAGCGCTGCAACCGCGCTCACGGCGCGCAGTGGGCTTGGGCGTTTGGTTGGCGAGGCGGAGAGTTGATTGCTTGTCATGCTGGCCGGACCTGAGAGGAAAAAAGGGTGAAATGTCCTTCTAGGCCTCGCAGGGCCGAGAACAAAATGGGTGGGCATTATTGCAAGTAATTCTTGTTAACAGAAGTAATAGAGTATCTTTTTTTCCTTGATTGCTAGCCGTTCGTCCAGTGCCGAGGCTAGTCTTGACCTTTCTGAAAGGAGTTTTCTGATGTCCTTCCCCTCTGTTTTGATCGCCGGTTGCGGTGATGTCGGGAGTCGCCTGGCGACCCAATTGCTGGCCGAGCAATGGCAGGTTTATGGCCTGCGTCGCAACGTTTCGCGCTTGCCGCAGGGGGTGGTGGGTGTCGCCGCAGACCTGTTCAGCGAGCAATGTCCGGCCCAGTGGCCGCAAGCGCCCGTGGATTATCTGGTGTACTGCGCGGCGGCCACGGAGCATGACGAGGCCGGGTATCGTGCGGCCTATGTCGATGGCTTGCAGCATGTCCTGAGCTGGCTCCAGCAGCATGGCCAGCAGCCCAAGCGCTTGTTGTTCGTGTCCAGCAGCAGTGTTTACGAGCAAAAGGGCGGCGAGTGGGTCGACGAGAACTCCCCGACCCTGGCGAGCGGCTACTCGGGCCGTTTGATGCTGGAGGCGGAGCAGGTGGCCTTGAACAGTGGGATTCCTGCCAGTCGGGTGCGTCTGACCGGAATCTATGGACCGGGCCGTGAATGGTTGCTGACTCAGGTGCGTCGCGGCTATCGGGTGGCGATTGATCCGCCGTTGTATGGCAATCGCATTCATGCCGACGATGCGGCGGGGTTGCTGGCGTTTTTGCTCAAGGCTGACCAGGGTGGTGCTGTCCTGGACGACTGCTATATAGGCGTGGATGACGCGCCTGCGCCTCTGGCGGAAGTGGTTGGCTGGCTGCGTGAACGCCTGGGCGTGACTGAGTGGTCCGATGATGCCAGCGTTCGGCGCACGGGCAGCAAGCGTTGCAGCAATGCCCGGGCCCGGGCCTTGGGCTGGGTGCCGCGTTACTCGAGTTATCGCGAGGGGTATGCGGAGATTCTTCAGGGCCAAGCTTGAACCGGGCTGTAGCCGCTAGCGTTGGCAGCGGCTACAGGAGGGTCATTGTTTTTCCAGCAGCCATTGCTGACTGCCCGGTGTCAGCGAGGGCACTTCATCCGCCAGTGCGGTATTCACCGCCTGGAAAATTTCCAGCTGCTGATCCTTGCGGACGAAGATCCAGGAGTTGCCCTGGCCATTGAGCTGCAGCCAGATGCTGTCGTTGCCACCGCTCATGGAGGCGCAGTCACCGGCCAGGCACAGGGCGTAGCGATCGGCGCCTGGCAGGCCTTGCACGGCGCCGTTGGCCTGGAACTGTACTTCGTTGCCCAGCCCCGGACCGCTGACGATTTTCCATTTGCCACCCAGATAGGCCGCATACAAGGCCCGCTCGAAGTTGGCGCCCAGTGGTGCGCCTTCAGGTGCCGGGTCTTTGGGCGTGGCAAACACTTGTTCAGGCTCGTTGTCGTTGGCCACTTGCAGCAATTGCTTGCCGTTGCGTTTGAGTTCGGTGGCGGCGCTGCCATAGAACTCGACCTTTGTGGTGTTTGAGCCGTCGCCGATGATCTTGCCTTCGATGGTCTCGAAGCCATTGGTGTAGCGTGCCTGGCCGGCTTTGGTGTTGAGTTCCCATTCCAGGTTCGGGCCGTAAGCCTGGAGGGCTTCACGCAAAGGGCCGCCCTTGGAGGCTGCGTCGATCGCTACCTGATTGATCCAGATGCCGCCTACATCGTTTTTGGCGGGGTCGCTGGCACAACCGCCGAGCAATAAGGCGAGCAGCGAAACAGCTAGCGCTTGGCGCATGACGAAATCCTTTCAGAACGAAAACGGCGCAGCCTGAAGAGCTGCGCCGCGGGTGTTACTCGATGACCAGAATGGCATCCATTTCAACCTGTGCGCCCTTGGGCAGGGCGGCCACGCCGATGGCGGCGCGGGCTGGGTAAGGCTGTTGGAAGTACTTGCCCATGATCTCGTTGACCTTGGCGAAGTGGCTCAGGTCGGTGAGGAAGATGTTCAGTTTGACGATGTCCTTGAACGAACCGCCAGCGGCCTCGGCTACCGACTTGAGGTTCTCGAAGACCTGGACGGTCTGGGCTTCGAAGCCCTCCACCAGTTCCATGGTTTTTGGATCGAGGGGAATCTGGCCCGACATGTAGACAGTGTTGCCCGCCTTGATGGCCTGGGAGTAGGTGCCGATGGCGGCCGGGGCCTTGTCGCTGGTGATAACGGTCTTGGTCATGAATGACTCCTTGTAATGGACGGGCTACGCGCGCATGCGGGTGATGCGGATGACCCCGGTCAGGGCGCGCAGTTTCTTGATCACGCGAGCCAGGTGCACGCGGTCGTGCACGCTGACCACCAGTTGGACCACGCTGATGCGACCATCGCGTTCGTCCATGCTGATTTTCTCGATGTTGCCGTCGGCGGCATTGACGCTGCTGGCCAGCAGCGCGATCAGGCCGCGCTGGTGTTCCAGCTCGACGCGCAGTTCGACGTTGAATTCGCCGGTGACATCCTTGGCCCAGGACAGCTGGATGCATTTTTCCGGGTTGTGACGGATTTCGCTGATATTGCGGCAGTTGTCCAGGTGCACCACCATCCCCTTGCCGGCGGACAGGTGGCCGACGATCGGGTCGCCGGGGATCGGCGTGCAGCATTTGGCGTAGCTCAGCACCAGGCCTTCGGTGCCGCGGATCGCCAGCGGGCCTTCCGGGCTCGGCAATTGTTCGCCTTCGCCCAGCAGCCGGCGGGCGACCACGTAGGCCATGCGGTTGCCCAGGCCGATGTCTTCCAACAGGTCTTCGATCAGCTCCAGGCGGTACTCCTGAAGAATCGCCTGGATACGCTCCGTCGGGATTTTTTCCAGGGAGCTGTCGAAGCCGTTGAGCACCTTGTTCAGCAGGCGTTCGCCAAGGCTGATGGACTCGGAGCGACGTTGCAGCTTGAGGGCGTGACGAATATGGGTGCGAGCCTTGCCGGTGACCACGAAGTTGAGCCAGGCCGGGTTCGGCCGCGCTCCCGGGGCGCTGACGATCTCCACGGTGGAACCGCTTTGCAGGGGCTCCGACAGCGGGGCCAGGCGGCGGTTGATCCGGCAGGCGATGCAGCTGTTGCCCACGTCGGTGTGCACCGCATAGGCAAAGTCCACCGCGGTGGAGCCTTTGGGCAGCTCCATGATCCGGCCTTTGGGCGTGAACACGTAGACCTCGTCCGGGAACAGGTCGATCTTCACGCTTTCGATGAATTCCAGGGAGTTGCCAGCGCGCTGCTGCATCTCCAGAACGCCCTTGACCCATTGGCGGGCGCGGGCATGGGTGCTTTTCGGCTGTTCGTCGCCACTGGATTTGTACAGCCAGTGAGCGGCGATGCCGTTGTTGGCCATTTCTTCCATTTCCCGGGTACGAATCTGGATCTCGATTGGTACTCCGTGCATACCGAACAGCGTGGTATGCAGCGACTGATAGCCGTTGGCCTTGGGAATGGCGATGTAGTCCTTGAAGCGTCCCGGCAGTGGCTTGTACAAATTATGTACAGCGCCGAGCACGCGATAGCAGGTGTCTACTTTGTCGACGATGATACGGAACGCATAGACGTCCATGATCTCGTTGAAGGCCCGGCGTTTGCCGCGCATCTTCTTGTAGATGCCATACAGGTGCTTCTGGCGACCGCTGACCTCGCCCTGTATGCCGTCGATGGCCAGGCAGTGGCTGAGGGACTCTTCGATCTTGTTGACGATTTCCTTGCGGTTGCCCCGGGCGCGCTTGACCGCCTGGTAGATCCGCGCGGAGCGCATCGGGTGCATCGCCCTGAAACCCAGGTCTTCGAATTCGATGCGGATGCTGTGCATGCCCAAGCGGTTGGCTATGGGAGCGTAGATCTCCAGGGTTTCCTTGGCGATCCGCCGACGTTTTTCGCCGGACAGCACTTCCAGGGTGCGCATGTTGTGCAGGCGGTCGGCCAACTTGACCAGGATCACGCGAATGTCGCGAGCCATGGCCATGGCCATCTTCTGGAAGTTTTCCGCCTGGGCTTCGGCCTTGGTCTCGAAGTTCATCTGGGTCAGTTTGCTGACCCCGTCCACGAGTTCGGCCACGGTTTCACCAAACTGCGCACTGAGCGCTTCCTTGGCAATTCCGGTGTCTTCGATCACGTCATGCAGCATCGCAGCCATCAGGCTCTGATGGTCCATGTGCATGTCGGCAAGAATGTTCGCTACCGCGAGTGGGTGCGTGACGTACGCCTCGCCGCTGCGACGGCGTTGACCGTCATGGGCTTGTTCGGCGTAGAAATACGCTCGGCGGACCAGATTGACCTGGTCCGTGCCGAGATAGGTCGATAAGCGATCGGCGAGGGCGTCTATGCTCGGCATGATATCTCCTGCCGTAAGCTGTGATCCCGCGCCGTGCTACGTCGACCAGGCATAGGCTCAGACGGCCTCGTTGGACTCGTCCTCGAAAGCAGCAAAAAGCGGTTCATCTTCAACGATTTCGGCTTCGGCGATAGCTGCGTAGTCGATCAGGCCTTCAGCGATTTCGCGCAGGGCGACAACGGTAGGCTTGTCGTTTTCCCATGCTACTTTCGGCTCTTTGCCGCCGGTTGCCAGTTGACGGGCACGCTTGGTAGAGAGCATGACCAGCTCAAAGCGGTTATCCACGTGTTCTAGACAGTCTTCAACGGTTACGCGGGCCATGGTCTTCCTCGTAGCAAATGCAATATGCGCGCTGCCCGGATGGGCGAGCGGACTCAACAGTTTAAAAAATCACCAGCGTTTAGGGAAGCGCTGATTTTTTGACCAAGCTCTTCAACGCGCTGCAAGTGCCAATGTAAAGCGCTTGCAGCGGTTTTGGGAAGTGCTGTTTAACCAAGCAATTCAGCGAGCAGTTTGCCAAAGCGCTGCTGCTGACGTTTCTGTTGCAGCTGATTGGAGCGGAAAATCGCTTTCAGATCTTCCAGCGCGTGGGCGAAGTCGTCGTTGATGATCAGGTAGTCATAGTCGACGTAGTGGCTCATTTCGCTGACGGCTTCACGCATCCGCCCTTCGATGATTTCGTCGCTGTCCTGCCCGCGGTTGGTCAGGCGCTGGTGCAGGGCCTGCAGTGACGGCGGCAGAATGAAGATCGAGCGTGCCTGAGGCATGAGCTTGCGCACCTGCTCGGCACCCTGCCAGTCGATTTCCAGGATCAGGTCGTGGCCTTCGTCCAGGGTCTGCTGCAGGTGGCTTTGTGAGGTGCCATAAAGGTTGCCGAAGACTTCGGCGCGTTCGAGAAAGTCGCCGTGCTCGATCATCTTCACGAACTCGCTGCGTTCGACGAAGTGATAGTTCACGCCATTCACTTCACCTGGGCGCATGGCGCGGGTGGTGTGGGAGACGGAGACGCGGATCTCCTGGTCGGCGTCGGTCAGGGCCTTGACCAGACTGCTTTTGCCCGCGCCCGACGGGGCGGAAATGATGTACAGGGTGCCGGTGCTGTGGGTCATGTCAGTTGCCTTACTCAATGTTCTGCACTTGTTCGCGCATCTGCTCGATCAACACCTTGAGGTTGACCGCAGCCTGGGTGCTGCGCGGGTCGAAGGCCTTGGAGCCCAGTGTGTTGGCTTCGCGATTGAGCTCCTGCATCAGGAAGTCCAGGCGCCGACCTGCAGCGCCGCCGGACTTGAGCACGCGGCGTACTTCGATGATGTGGGTGCTCAGGCGGTCCAGTTCTTCAGCGACATCGCTCTTCTGCGCCAACAGGACCATTTCCTGCTCGAGACGGGTAGGGTCCAGTTCGGCCTGCATGTCGGCGAAGCGGTCGAGGACTTTCTGGCGCTGGGTCGCGAGCATCTGCGGGACCAGCTCACGCAAGGTCGCCACGTCTTCTTCAATGGAGGACAGGCGCTCGTTGATCAGCCGGGCCAGTTCGGCGCCTTCGCGCTCGCGGCCATTCTTCAGGTCTTTCAGACCCTGGTTGAACAGGGCCAGGGCATCGCTGTTCAAGGCTTGCGGGTCGGTGGCGTCGGCCACCAGCACGCCTGGCCAGGCCAGGACTTCCAGTGGATTCAGGGCTGCCGGCTGCTTGATCAGGCTGGCGACGGTTTCAGCGGCGGCCACCAGTTGTGCCGCACGTTCACGGTCGACTTGCAGCGGCTTGCCGGTGGTCTCTTCAGTGAAGCGCAGGGTGCATTCGACCTTGCCCCGGGACAGGCCCTGGCGCAAGGCTTCGCGGACTGCGCTTTCGAGGTCGCGAAAGGCTTCCGGCAAACGCAGGTGCGGCTCCAGGTAGCGGCTGTTGACCGAGCGCAATTCCCAGCTCAGGGTGCCCTGAGTGCCGGCCCGTTCGACTCGGGCGAAGGCGGTCATGCTGTGCACCATGGAGGTACCTCCGATTCAGCGCCGGCACCAACCCCAGGAGGATTGAGCGGGCCTGATAGTGATGAATTGAAGCCGACAGGCTGCGAAGGCGCAGGATTGTAGCGCAGTGCGGCCGGAGGCCCCAATCCCTGGCGCTGACAATGGGCTGCAGGTCATCGCTACAGGACCGATCTGACGCGTAAATATGCCTTTGGCCGTTTTAGGCGTGCCCTGGCGCGGTTGCGGGCTTTATAATGCTCGGCAGTTTTCCGTCCTCGTACAGGTGTTCCCCTATGAAACGTCCAAGTGGTCGCGCTGCCGATCAGCTCCGCTCGATCCGCATCACCCGCAACTACACCAAACACGCCGAGGGATCTGTACTGGTCGAGTTCGGTGATACCAAGGTGATTTGCACTGTCAGTGTCGAGAATGGCGTGCCGCGCTTCCTCAAGGGGCAGGGTCAAGGTTGGCTGACAGCCGAATACGGCATGCTGCCGCGGTCCACCGGCGAGCGTAACCAGCGTGAAGCCAGCCGTGGCAAGCAAGGCGGCCGCACCCTGGAGATCCAGCGCCTTATCGGTCGCTCCCTGCGCGCCGCCCTGGACATGTCCAAGCTGGGCGACATCACCCTGTATGTCGATTGCGATGTGATCCAGGCTGATGGTGGCACCCGTACCGCATCGATCACTGGCGCGAT
The DNA here is from genome assembly GCF_003363755.1 of Pseudomonas protegens. GTDB lineage: Bacteria > Pseudomonadota > Gammaproteobacteria > Pseudomonadales > Pseudomonadaceae > Aquipseudomonas > Aquipseudomonas danubii. The sequence continues at coordinate 3,311,907 of NZ_CP031396.1, read as the reverse complement.
GGTGGCTCTGGTCGACGCCTTAAAAGTGATCAAGAAGCGCGGTGGCCTGAAAGGCGGCGATCCATTGAAGCAGATGATTGCGGCAGTATCGGTGGGTATGTACCAGGGTGAGCCGGTCCTGGACCTGGATTACCTGGAAGACTCGGCCGCCGAAACCGACCTCAATGTCGTCATGACCAGCACCGGTGGTTTCATCGAAGTGCAGGGCACTGCCGAAGGTGCGCCGTTCCAGCCGGCCGAACTGAATGCGATGCTGGCCCTGGCCCAGCAAGGCATGAATGAAATCTTCCAACTGCAGCAGGCGGCACTCGCCGATTGATGGGCGCCGGTCTTCAGCAAGGAGAGCAGCATGAGTGATGAGCAGCTACCCCAGCCCACCCCGAGCCATGAAGTTCGGCAATGGGCAATGTTTTGTCACTTGTCCGCCTTGCTGGGGATCTGGGTTCCATTCGGTACATTGATCGGGCCGCTGATTCTTTGGCAGATGAAGCGCGAGACCGATCCCTTCATTGATGCACAAGGTAAGGAAGCGCTGAACTTTCAGTTGACTGTCGCTATCGCTTCGGCAGTCTGTTTCCTGCTGATGATCGTGATAATCGGTTTCTTTATGTTCGGCCTGCTGGCGATTGGTGCCCTGGTGTTGACCATCATCGGCGGAGTCAAGGCTGGAGAGGGAGTGCCATATCGGTACCCTTTCACCTGGCGCCTGATCAAATAGAGCGAGCACAAAAAAGCCGACTGTGATGTCGGCTTTTTTGTGGCTGTGAACGGACGCTTAGATGGTCAGTGTCCAGTCATAGTCCACGATCAGCGGCGCATGCTGCGAAAAACGCGGCTGACGCGGCAAGCGTGCGCTGCGGACAAAACGGCGCAGGCCGGGAGTCAGCAACTGATAGTCGAAGCGCGAGCCCAAGTTGAGCATCTCAGCCTGTTCGTTGTCCGGCCACCAGCTGTACTGGTCGCCTTCGCGACTGACTTCGCGCAGGGCATCGACATAGCCCATGTTGCCGATAATCTCGTCCATCCAGGCGCGCTCAGGTGCCAGGAAGCCCGGAGATTGCTGGCCGTCACGCCAGTTCTTGATATCCAGCTTCTGTTGCGCCACGTACAGCGAGCCACAATAAATGTACTCGCGACGTTTGCGTCGCTGCTTATCCAGATAGCGGGCGAAGTCGTCCATTAACTTGAACTTCTGGTTCAAGTCTTCATCGCCGTTCTGCCCTGATGGAAGCAGCAAGGTCGCGATGCTGACCTTGTCGAAATCGGCTTGCAGGTAGCGCCCGTAACGATCGGCTGTCTCGAAGCCGAGGCCGCTGATGACCGCCTTCGGCTGCAACCGCGAATACAAAGCCACACCGCCTTGGGCAGGGACTTCAGCATCGCAGGCATAAAGGAAGTAGCCATCCAGTTGGAAGGCTGGGTCGTCCAGTTCAAAGGCAGAGGCGCGGGTGTCCTGCAGGCAGATGACGTCGGCATTCTGTGCCTGCAGCCAACTGAGCAAACCACGCTCCACTGCAGCCTGAATACCATTGACGTTCACACTGATGATCCGCATAAATGGCCCCAAAAATCACGTGCGTGTATGATACCCGAGCTCTACCTAATTAGCTAAATCCGTGGTATCTGGGGTTTTTTCATGCAGGCGTATCAGCGCGATTTCATTCGTTTTGCCATCGATCGCGGGGTTTTGCGCTTCGGTGAGTTCACCCTGAAGTCCGGGCGCACCAGCCCTTACTTCTTCAATGCCGGCCTGTTCAACAGCGGTTCGGCCCTGGCCCAGCTGGGGCGTTTCTATGCGGCGGCGATTGTCGACAGCGGCATTCCCTTCGATGTGCTGTTTGGCCCGGCTTATAAAGGCATTCCCTTGGCAGCAGCCACTGCAGTGGCTCTGGCTGAACATCATCAGCGCGATCTGCCTTGGTGCTTCAACCGCAAGGAAGCCAAGGCGCACGGTGAAGGCGGTAGCCTGGTGGGTGCGCCATTGACCGGCGATGTGCTGATCATCGATGACGTGATCACCGCCGGCACGGCAATTCGCGAGGTGATGCAGATCATCGAGTCCCAGGAAGGCGCCAAGGCGGCAGGTGTATTGATCGCACTGAACCGCGAGGAGCGTGGCAACGGTGAGTTGTCGGCGATCCAGGAAGTCGAGCGTGACTTCGGCATTCCAGTGGTGAGCATCGTTTCCCTGACCCAGGTCCTGCAGTTCCTGGCGGACGATCCGGCGCTCAAGCAACATCTGCCGGCAGTGCAAGCCTATCGCGCGCAGTACGGAATCTGACACTGTAGGAGCCGGCTTACCGGTGAAGAGACCTTTGAGTCCTGAGTTGCGCGTGTGAGTGCCTTCCCTGGCAAGCCTGCTCCTACACAAGCCAGCTCCTACAAAGATTGCGTAGATAAAAAAGCCCCCGCCCGAGATACCGGGCGGGGGCTTTTTTGTGGCTGTCGCTTAAGGGCGCTTGCGGTTGCTGATCAGGGTGCCGACACCGGTATCGGTGAAGATCTCCAGCAGAATCGCATTGGGTACGCGACCGTCGATGATCAGGGAGCTGCCGACGCCACCTTGTACCGCTTCCAGGGCGCAGCGGATTTTCGGCAGCATGCCGCCGTAGATAGTGCCATCGGCAATCAGTTCGTCCACCTGCTGGGTGCTCAGGCCGGTCAGGACCTTGCCGGACTTGTCCATCAGGCCAGCGATGTTGGTCAACAGCATCAGTTTTTCAGCTTTCAGTGCTTCAGCCACCTTCCCGGCGACCAGGTCGGCGTTGATGTTGTAGGACTCACCGTTGGCGCCCACGCCAATCGGCGCGATCACCGGAATGAAATCGCCCTTGACCAGCAGGTTCAGCAGATCGGTATTGATCCCGACCACTTCGCCCACATGGCCGATATCGATGATTTCCGGCGTGGTCATCTCTGGAGTCTGGCGGGTCACGGTGAGCTTTTTCGCACGAATCAGCTCGGCATCTTTACCGGTCAGGCCGATGGCGCTGCCGCCGTGACGGTTGATCAGGTTGACGATGTCCTTGTTGACCTGGCCGCCGAGGACCATCTCCACCACGTCCATGGTTTGCGCGTCGGTCACGCGCATGCCATCGACGAAGTGGCTTTCGATCGACAGGCGCTTGAGCAGGTCACCGATTTGCGGGCCACCGCCGTGCACCACCACCGGGTTGATCCCGACAGCCTTCATCAGGACGATGTCGCGGGCGAAGCCGGTTTTCAGCTCCTCGCTCTCCATAGCGTTGCCGCCGTACTTGATCACCAGGGTCTTGCCGACATAGCGGCGAATGTAAGGCAGCGCTTCGGATAGGACCTTGGCGGTATTGGCGGCGGCATCGCGTTCGATGGTCATTCAGGGCTCCGGTGCTTCAAACAGTCAAAACGGTAGTTGGAGGTCAGGTGCAACACGTTTCAGCTGGACGTGGAACACGTCCTTAATCCGCTGCAGCTCGGCTTCGTCATCAGCCTCGAAGCGCAGCACCAGCACAGGGGTGGTATTGGAGGCGCGAACCAGGCCCCAGCCCTTGGCATAGTCGACTCGCACCCCGTCAATGGTGGTCAGGTCAGCGCCTGCGCCCCACTGCGCGTCGTGCAAGGCATCAATGATGCTGAATTTGCTCTCTTCGGTCACATGGATATTGATTTCCGGCGTAGAAATATCGTTCGGGAAGGTCGCGAACAGCTCTTCTGCGGTGGATGTTTCCTTGCTGAGGATCTCCAGCAACCGTGCGGCGCTGTAAATGCCGTCGTCGAAACCGAACCAGCGCTCCTTGAAGAACACATGGCCGCTCATCTCGCCGGCCAGCAGGGCGCCGGTCTGTTTCATTTTCTTTTTGATCAACGAGTGACCGGTCTTCCACATTAGCGGGCGACCGCCATATTCCTTGATCAGCGGAATCAGGCGCCGAGTGCACTTGACGTCGAAGATGATCTCCGCATCCGGGTTGCGCGCCACCACGTCCTTGGCGAACAGCATCAGCAGGCGATCGGGGAAGACGATGCTGCCAGTGTTGGTCACCACGCCGACGCGATCGCCGTCACCGTCGAAGGCCAGGCCCAGGTCGGCGCCGGTTTCCTTGACCTTGGCGATCAGGTCTTCAAGGTTCTCGGGTTTGCCCGGGTCCGGGTGATGATTGGGGAAGTTGCCGTCTACCTCGCAGAACAACGGAATGACTTCGCAGTTCAAGGCTTCGATCAGTTGTGGGGCAATGACCCCGGCGGCGCCGTTGCCGCAATCCACCACGACTTTCAGGCGGCGAGCCAGCTTCACGTCTCGGGCGATCTCTTCGGCGTAGCGCGGCAGGATATCGACCTTGGTGATGCTGCCCTGGGCGCTGCTCAGGTTGTTGGTCTTGAGGCGCTGGTGCAGGGCTTGGATCTGTTCGTTGGCCAGGGTGTCGCCGGCGATGACGATCTTGAAACCGTTGTAGTTCGACGGGTTGTGGCTGCCGGTGAGCATCACCCCGGACTTGCCGGCCAGGACGTTGGCGGCGTAGTACAGGGCGGGGGTCGGCACCAGGCCGACATCGCTGACGTGGCAGCCGCTGTCGTGCAGGCCCTGAATCAGTTGCTCCACCAGCTCCGGGCCGGACAGGCGGCCGTCCCTGCCTACGCAGACGTTGGGTTCGCCCTGAGCCAGGCTCTGGGAGCCAACGGCGCGGCCGATCCAGTAGGCGGTCTCTGCGGTCAGGGTTTGCGGTACAACACCGCGGATGTCATAGGCGCGGAAGATGCTCTCGGGAAATGTCGGGGCGACTTTGGCTGCGTTGCTCATCACTGAGGGTGCTCCATTTGAAGAGGGGGCAGTACGGCCGGGGAAATGACGGGCCGGCGGGCTCAAACTGAAGGGTATGACGGCGTTTTCAGCGTAGAGTTCGTACTGTGTAAGTGCCATCTGGAGGGCACTTGCCGCTCCGCGGACGCTCAAGGGCCTGATTTGACGGGCCCGAGGGGGCATGCGGAAACCGGCGGTCATTTATCCTGAAGTGCCCTGCCGTCACCCTGGGGGCGGACCAGGTGTCCGGCCCCAGGGCACGCAATCAGTGACTGCCGGAGTGGCCGAAACCGCCTGCGCCGCGCTGGCTTTCATCAAAAGCCTCAACCACTTCGAAGTGCGCCTGCACTACCGGCACCAGCACCAGTTGGGCGATACGCTCGCCGACGGCGATATTGAAGGCGGTCTGGCCGCGGTTCCAGCAGGAAACCATCAGTTCGCCCTGGTAGTCCGAGTCGATCAGGCCGACCAGGTTACCCAGCACGATGCCGTGTTTGTGGCCCAGGCCGGAGCGCGGCAGGATCAGCGCCGCCAGGCCCGGATCGCCAATGTAGACCGACAGCCCGGTCGGGATCAGCAGCGTCTGGCCTGGCTCCAGGATGGTGTCTTCCTTGAGCATGGCGCGCAGGTCGAGGCCGGCGGAGCCCGGCGTGGCGTACTGCGGCAGAGGGAATTCGTTGCCGATGCGTGGGTCGAGGATCTTGGCTTGTAGAGCGTGCATTGAAGTTAAACCTGGTTCAGCCGTTCGGCGATAAAAGAGATCAGTTGGCGGGCAATCTTGCCCTTGCTGGTCTGGGCGAAGAGAGTTGCGTGCAACTCCCGGTCAATCACGCTGCAGGCGTTTTCCTCGCTGTTGAAGCCAATGCTCGGGTTGGCGACGTCGTTGGCGACGATCAGGTCGAGGTTCTTGTCCTTCAATTTGCGTGCAGCGTAGTCGAGCAGATTTTCGGTTTCGGCGGCGAAACCGACACTGAATGGCCGATCTGGCCGCGTAGCGATGGTGGCCAGGATATCTGGATTGCGCACCATCTGTAGTAGCAGGCCGTCACCTTTCGTAGGGTCTTTCTTTAATTTCTGTGGGGCGACGACTTCCGGGCGGTAGTCCGCGACCGCCGCGGAGGCGATGAAAACGTCGCACGGAATGGCCGCCTCGCAGGCCGCGAGCATGTCGCGAGCGCTGACTACGTCGATCCGAGTGACTCTGTCGGGGGTCGGCAGGTGCACCGGTCCGGTGATCAGGGTGACCCGGGCGCCGGCCTCGACGGCTGCCTCGGCCAGGGCGAAGCCCATTTTTCCTGAGCTATGGTTGGTGATGTAGCGCACCGGATCGATGTTTTCCTGAGTCGGCCCGGCGGTGATCAGCAAGTGTTTGCCGGTCAGTGCCAGGTGCTGGAAGCAGTCGGCGGCGCACAGCGCCAGATCGTTGGCTTCCAGCATGCGGCCCAGGCCGACGTCGCCACAGGCCTGGCTTCCGGAGGCTGGGCCGAAGACTCGCAGGCCACGGCTTTGCAGCAATTGGGTGTTGGCCTGGGTGGCCGGGTCGCGCCACATGGCCTGGTTCATCGCTGGAGCGATGGCGACGATGGCGTCCGTGGCCAGGACCAGGGTGGTCAGCAGGTCATCGGCGATGCCCTGGGCCAGACGGGCGATCAGGTCGGCCGTGGCGGGGGCGATCAGCACCAGATCGGCCCATTTGGCCAGTTCGATGTGACCCATGGCGGCTTCGGCGGCCGGGTCCAGCAGGTCGAGGTGGACCGGGTGCCCGGAGAGGGCCTGCATGGTCAGCGGGGTGATGAACTCACTGCCGCCCCGGGTCATGACCACACGCACTTCGGCGCCCTGGTCGAGGAGTCGGCGAACCAGCTCCGCGCTCTTATAGGCGGCAATGCCGCCGCCGACGCCGAGCACGATGCGTTTCCGATACAGCCGCTGCATAGGCCTGTTTTTCCGTTAAGTGATTGCTGCGTGGCATGCCCCCTCCCCAGGTGAAATACCACGCAAAAAAGAGGGGGCTAAGATAGCACAGCGCCCGCTGCCGAACAGCGGCGCCATGCACAGGGAGGTGTGATGAGTATTCGTGATTGGCCTGCGGCGGAGCGCCCGCGGGAACGGCTTCTGGAGCAGGGCGCCATCAGCCTTTCCGACGCCGAATTGCTGGCTATTTTCTTGCGCACCGGGGTGGCTGGAAAAAGTGCGGTCGACCTGGCGCGGCACCTGTTGCATCGCTTCGGCAGCTTGCGCAGTCTGCTGGAAGCCGATCAGCTGACCTTCACCCGCCAGCTGGGATTGGGGCCGGCCAAGTACGCACTGTTGCAAGCGGTGTTGGAGATGGCGCGTCGGCATCTGGCAGAAAAACTCCACCGCCAGTCAGCCTTGGAAAGTCCGTTGGTGGTGCGCGATTACCTGAAGTCGATGTTGCGACATGAGCCCCACGAGGTGTTTGGCTGTCTGTTTCTCGACACCAAGCATCGGGTGCTGGCCTTTGAGGTGCTGTTCCACGGTTCCATCGACAGCACCACGGTGTACCCGCGACAAGTGCTCAAGCGCACCCTGGCGCATAACGCGGCAGCGGTAATTCTCTGTCACAACCACCCATCGGGCATCTCTGAGCCCAGCCCGGCCGATCGGGTGGTGACCCGGCGTTTGCAAGAAGCCCTGGAGTTGATCGATGTAAGGGTGCTGGATCACTTCATCGTGGGAGAGGGCGATCCGTTGTCCATGGCCGAGTATGGCTGGATCTGAAGGAAGCCAGCCTCAAGGTCGGTACTGACCCTGAAGCTGGCCGACGTGTCACTTGACGCTGACCTTCGAGTAATCCTGGCGGCCGAAGGGGCTCACTTGATAGCCCTCGACCTGTTTGCGGGTCAGGGCGAAAGCGGTCGGGTGAGCCAGAGGGAGCCACAGCGCTTGCTGCTGGATCTGGGTCTGGGCCTGCTGGTACAGCTTGCTGCGCACACCCTGTTCGCTGGTGGTCTTGCCGGCGGTAATCAGCTTGTCCAGGTTCTGATCGCAGTAGCGTGCGAAGTTGGTGCCGGATTTGACTGCTGCGCAGGTGAACTGTGGTGTGAGGAAGTTATCCGGGTCGCCATTGTCGCCGGCCCAGCCCATGAACAGCAGGTCATGTTCGCCGGCCTTGGCCCGGCGGATCAGCTCGCCCCATTCGATCACGCGGATTTCTGCCTGGATTCCCACTTGGGCCAGGTCCGCCTGCAGCAGTTGGGCGCCCAGGCTCGGGTTGGGGTTGAGCAGGCTGCCGGAAGGGCGGGTCCAGATTGTGGTCTCGAAGCCGTTTTTAAGGCCTGCCTTGGCCAGCAGCTGACGAGCCTTTTCCGGGTCGTGGGTGTAGCCCGGCAGCTCTTTGGCGTAGCTCCAGGTATTAGCCGGGTAGGGGCCATTGGCGGCCTCGGCGGTGCCTTCGAACACAGTCTTGAGGTAATGGGCCTTGTCGAAGGCCAGGTTGATCGCCTGGCGCACTTCGGGTTTGTCCAGGGGCGGATGCTGGCTGTTGATCGCAACGAAGGCCGTCATGAAGGCTGCCGTTTTCTCGATCTTCAGCGTTGGATCATCACTGGCGGCTTGTACGTCCAGGGGCTTGGGTGACAGGGCGATCTGGCACTCATTGCGCCGCAGTTTCTGCAGGCGCACGTTGGCGTCCGGAGTGATGGCGAAAATCAGGGAGTCCAGCGCCGGTTTGCCAGCAAAGTAGTCGCGGTTGGCCTTGTAGCGGATCGAGGCGTCTTTCTGGAAGCGCCCGAAAATGAACGGGCCGCTGCCGATGGGCTGGCTGTTGAGCTTCTCCGGGGTGCCGGCCTTGAGTAACTGATCGGCGTACTCCGCGGAGTAGATCGAGGCAAAGCCCATGCTCAGGGTGGGGAGAAAGGTCGAGTCGGCGTGATCCAGGGTAAAGCGCACCGTCAGCGGGTCCAGGGCGTCGATCTTCTTGATCAGGCTGGGCAACTGCAGGGATTGTGCGTGTGGGAAGCCGCTCTGGGCGATCTTGTGCCACGGGTGGGCTGGGTCGAGCATGCGCTCGAAGCTGAATTTGACGTCTTCGGCGGTCAGCTCGCGGCTGGGATTGAAGTAGTCGGTACGGTGAAACTTGACCTTGGGATGCAGCTTGAAGACATAGCTCAAGCCATCCGGTGAGACTTCCCAGCTATCGGCGAGGCTGGGGACCACCTTGCCGCTGACGGCGTCGAATTCCACCAGGCGGTTCATCAGCACGTCGGCGGACGCGTTGGTGGTGGTCAGCGAGTTGTACTGCACCACGTCGAAGCCCTCCGGGCTGGCTTCGGTGCAGACGCTCAACGCGGCGGCCTGGGCCAATGGGCTCAGAAGAGGGGCGAGCAGGAGCGGGAGGGCGGCAAGACGCATGGTCGGGTTCCTTGTGCAGATCGAAAGCCCATCTGCGAGTGCAGTCTGGAAATGCCTTACCCTAGTGGCCTCTTTGTAAAATGACTATCCCTTTTGTATTCGACATTGAAACCTGGGACGCGGTCAGGGTTGTAGCCGTGATTTTGTGTAGGGATGCCCGTGTTCAGCAGCAGATTTTTTCCCGGGGTTTCGAGAGAAATATATTCTGCGACGAGCGGTAGATTTCTGCGGTAGCCTTTGCCGCAGGCGTCCGGCGCAAGAAAATCAGGACTTTTCATCATCCTGCACACAGCGGCTGTTGTTGCTATGGGGTCTTTCTGGTATAAAGCAGCGCTCTTTTCTAGGGGCCCGGTTCCTTCGCTTGTAGGTGTAGCCGGTAAGACCCTAAAGAAACGCGGCGCCTGGCGCCAAATGACTGAGAGATTAAGCGGCCAACCCATGCCGGGTTGGGCATGTGGTTTTAGAGGGCTGAGGCATGTCTAGAGTCTGTCAAGTTACCGGTAAGGGTCCGGTGACTGGGAATAACATTTCCCACGCAAACAACAAAACCCGTCGTCGTTTCCTGCCGAACCTGCAGCATCACCGCTTCTGGGTTGAGTCCGAGAAACGCTTTGTGCGTCTGCGCGTATCTGCCAAAGGCATGCGTATCATCGACAAGCGCGGCATTGATGTCGTGCTGGCCGAAATCCGTCGCGATGGCGGCAAGGTTTAAGGGAGCTAATCATGCGTGAATTGATTCGTTTGATCTCGAGCGCCGGTACTGGTCACTTCTACACTACCGACAAGAACAAGCGTACTACTCCGGACAAAATCGAGATCAAGAAATATGATCCGGTTGTTCGTAAGCACGTGATCTACAAGGAAGGCAAAATCAAGTAATTGATTTTTCTTCTGACAAAAAAACCCGCCTTCAAGCGGGTTTTTTTGTGCCTGGGATTCAGGCCTTCTGTTCGAAGGCCACGTAGACCTTGCGGCAGGGCTCCAGCACTTCCCAGGTGCCTTTGAAGCCGGCCGGGATCACAAAGCGGTCGCCAGAGCGCAGGGTCTTGGCGTTGCCATCGTTGTCTCGCAGCACCGACACGCCCTGGAGAATCTCGCAGTATTCGTGCTCGGTGAAGTTCACCGTCCATTGGCCCACCGCGCCTTCCCAGATCCCGGCATTGAGTTGCCCGCACGGGCTGGCGTAGTGGTTGAACACCGCTTGCTCGGGATCGCCCTTGAGCACTTTTTCCGGAGCGGGGCGGTAGCGTTCGCCCTCGGTGTTGGCCTGGCTGAAGTCGACGACGTTGTGGATGCTCATTCTTGTATTCCCCCGTGATTGCGGCGCGAGTGGCTATGAAGGCCAGAGTCTATGTTTATTAAAATGCACATAGCAATGCTGTTTGCCCGGGCTTTGTCAAATATATTGAAAGTACAGGGGTCGCTGGTTTAGGGTGGCGGGTGCCTTTGGCCGAAAACAGGCTGGCCGGGCAGAATTCTTCATGAGTGCCGGCGTAGTTCGCATGGCGCTTGTATTCAAATAAGAGGAGGACACTCGTATGACCACCCTGACTCGTGCCGATTGGGAACAACGTGCCCGCGACCTGAAAATCGAAGGCCGCGCCTACATCAATGGTGAATACACCGCTGCTGTTTCCAATGACACCTTCGAGTGCATCAGCCCGGTAGACGGTCGTGTGCTGGCAACCATTGCCAGCTGTGACGCCGCCGATGCCCAGCGTGCCGTGGACAATGCCCGCGCCACCTTCAACTCTGGCGTCTGGTCGCGCCTGGCGCCGGCCAAGCGCAAGTCCGTCATGATTCGTTTTGCCGGCCTGCTCAAGCAACACGCCCAGGAGCTCGCGCTCCTGGAAACCCTGGACATGGGCAAGCCCATCACCGACTCCCTGGAAATCGACGTGCCCGGCGCGGCGCAAGCCCTGAGCTGGAGCGGCGAGGCCATCGACAAGATCTACGACGAAGTCGCGGCCACCCCCCATGACCAACTGGGCCTGGTAACCCGTGAGCCGGTGGGTGTAGTCGCGGCCATCGTGCCGTGGAACTTCCCACTGATGATGGCCTGCTGGAAGCTGGGGCCGGCGCTGTCCACCGGTAACTCGGTGATCCTCAAGCCTTCGGAAAAATCCCCGCTGACCGCAATTCGCATTGCGGCTCTGGCGGTGGAAGCCGGGATTCCGGCTGGCGTGTTCAACGTGCTGCCCGGCTACGGTCACACCGTCGGCAAGGCCCTGGCCCTGCACATGGACGTGGACACCCTGGTGTTCACCGGCTCCACCAAGATCGCCAAGCAACTGCTGGTGTACTCCGGTGAATCCAACATGAAGCGCGTCTGGCTGGAAGCCGGTGGCAAAAGCCCGAACATCGTATTTGCCGATGCCCCGGACCTGCAGGCCGCCGCCGAATCGGCCGCCAGCGCCATTGCCTTCAACCAGGGCGAAGTCTGCACCGCCGGTTCCCGTCTGCTGGTGGAGCGTTCCATCAAGGACAAATTCCTGCCGCTGGTGATCGAGGCCCTGAAAGCCTGGAAACCGGGCAACCCACTGGACCCGGCCACCAACGTCGGCGCCCTGGTGGACACCCAGCAGATGAACACCGTGCTGTCCTACATCGAGGCCGGTCACGCCGATGGCGCCAAGTTGGTGGCCGGTGGCAAGCGCACCCTGCAGGAGACAGGTGGTACCTACGTCGAACCGACGATTTTCGACGGCGTCAGCAACGCGATGAAGATTGCCCAGGAAGAAATCTTCGGCCCAGTGCTGTCAGTGATTGCGTTCGACAGCGTGGAAGAGGCGATCCAGATTGCCAACGACACTCCGTACGGATTGGCGGCGGCGGTCTGGACTGCAAACATCTCCAAGGCGCACCTGACGGCCAAGGCGCTGCGTGCCGGCAGCGTCTGGATCAACCAGTACGACGGTGGCGACATGACCGCGCCGTTCGGCGGCTTCAAGCAGTCGGGCAATGGTCGGGACAAGTCGCTGCACGCGTTCGACAAGTACACCGAGCTGAAAGCGACCTGGATCAAGCTCTGAGTCTTCGGGGTTGAGGCAATGGCGTCCGCAAGGACGCTTGCGCCGGCAAGCGCCACGCCTTACAGGCGTCTTTGTCCGAAGCTGTTGATCCACAGCGCAGCCGGACTTCCCGCGAGGGGAGTCCGGCTGTGTTGTCTGTGGCTTGCAGAATAATCATCCACAGGAGTGTGGAAATGCCTTGGGCGACTTATTTCGCCGTTTTATCCGCTGTGTTGAGTGTCGGCCTGGCCTTGGGCATGACCATGCCGCTGGTGTCCTTGCGCCTGGAAAGCTGGGGCTACGGACCCTTTGCCATCGGCGTGGTAGCGGCGATGCCGGCCATTGGCGTGCTGCTGGGCGCGAAGATTTCCAGTCGGCTGGCGGCCCGCTTCGGTACCGCCAACCTGATGCGCCTGTGCCTGTGGGCGGGTGCGCTCTCTATTGGACTGCTGGCGCTGTTGCCCAGCTATCCGGTGTGGCTGGCGTTGCGCCTGATTCTGGGCGTGGTGCTGACCATCATCTTCATTCTGGGGGAAAGCTGGATCAATCAGCTGGTGGTGGAGCAGTGGCGGGGACGGCTGGTGGCGTTGTATGGCAGCGGCTATGCCCTGAGTCAGCTGGCCGGCCCCTTGCTGCTTGGCGTCCTGGGGACCACGCAGGACTACGGCTTCTGGGTCTCGGTGGGATTGCTGGTGGCGGCGCCCTTGCTGCTGTTGGGGCGTAGCGGAGCGCCGAGCACCGAGTCTTGCAATGTCACCCTGATCGACCTCTGGCGCTTCTGTCAGACGTTGCCGGCGATTGGTTGGGCGGTGGCCTTGTTCGCGACTTTCGAGGCTCTGATCCTGACCTTGCTTCCGGTTTATTGCTTGAGCCAGGGCTTCACCGAGGACGTGGCCCTGGCCATGGTCAGCACCGTAGTGGTGGGCGATGCATTGTTGCAGCTGCCGATCGGCGCCTTGGCTGATCGCGTCTCCCGGCGCGGCCTGTTCACCGGTTGCGCGGTGATCCTGCTGTGCTCCAGCCTGGCCATTCCCCTGCTGTTGGACAGCGTATTGATCTGGCCGTTGTGGGTGCTGTTCGGGGCCAGCGCTGGTGGGCTGTTCACCTTGTCGCTGATCCTGATCGGCGAGCGTTATCGCGACGATGCTTTGGTACGAGCCAATGCTCATGTGGCGCAGCTGTGGGGTATCGGTTGTCTGATCGGTCCCTTGGTGGCAGGTGCGGGCAGCCAGTGGGTCAGCGGCCATGCGATGTTGCTGCTGGTGGCGGCGGGCGCCTTTGGCCTGTTGCTTCTGCTGCTGCGTCAGGGCGCTTTTGGCAGCGTCCAGGCGCAACCCTTGTAGCGCTTCAAAGCATGCGCTCCAGACCGATGCGAGTGCTCAGCCAGGCATTGATGCGTCGCCACCAACTGCCGGGCTCGTGGCTCAGACTGTGCAACTGCCCATGGTCCTCGGTGATCCAGACCAGCTTGCCGTCCTCCAGTTTGACCTGGTAGCTGAGGGGCGGCGCCATCCCTTGCAGGGCCAGGGCGCGTACATGCTCGGCCAGTTCGGGGCTGTCCACCAGCACCCCGACCTCGGTGTTCCACAGCACTGAGCGTGAATCGAAATTGAACGAGCCGATAAAGCTCTTCTGTCGGTCGAAGACCATCGCCTTGCTGTGCAGGCTGGAGTCCGAGCCCTTCAAGGAACGGCTGTGGAACAGCCGCGGACCGCTGCCGCCGCCCCGCTCTGCGGGTTGCCTGCGCAACTCGTAGAGCTTCACGCCGTGTTCCAGCAAGGCCTTGCGATAGGGCGCGTAGCCGCCATGCACCACCGGCACGTCGGTGGCTTCCAGGGCGTTGGTCAAGAGGCTGACCGCGACCCCGGCGTCAGCCCGGCCGGTCAGGTACACCAGCCCCGGCTGGCCCGGGACGAAGTAGGCCGAGACCATGATCAGTTCCTTGCTCACGCCCTTGAGTTCCGGTGCCAACTGGGTGGTCAGCAGCAAGTGCGGGTCGGGATCGCCCTTGGCCAGGACCTTGGTGGGGGCGTCCCACAGGGCTTGGTTCCAGGCCCAGATCAGTTCCTTGCGCCAGATATCCATGCGCGGCTGGGTCTGGTAGGTCATCAGCTGGCGATACAGGGCCTGGTTTTGCCGGTGGCTGTCCTGTAGCGACTCTTCCAGGCGCTGGCGGGTGTTGTTCAGGGCCTGGGTTGAAGGTGCGTAAGACAGGAACTCGCCTATGGGCCGGCTCAGGGCACTGTTCCAGTATTGATCGAAGCTATGGCCCAGCTGTTCGGCCACGGGGCCTGCGCTGAACATGTCGATGTCGGTGAAGTTGAGATTGGGTTCGGCATCGAAGTATTCATCGCCGATGTTGCGCCCGCCGACGATGGCCACGCTGTTGTCCGCCAGCCACAGCTTGTTGTGCATCCGGCGATGCTGTTGCGACAGGTTGAACAGACGGCCCACGGCTCGGGTAACGCCGGTGCTGCGGCCCAGGTGCAGCGGGTTGAACAGGCGGACCTGGATCTGCGGGTGGGCGGCCAGGGTGGCGATGATCTGGTCCAGCCCGTCGCTGGTGGTGTCGTCCAGCAGGATGCGTACCCGCACACCTCGATCGGCAGCCTTGAGCAACTCGTCCACCAGCATCCGGGTGCTGATGCCGTCATGAACGATGTAGTACTGCAGGTCGAGGCTGCTCTGGGCGTTGCGGATCAGCTCGGCGCGGGCCATGAAGGCTTCGGTGCTGTTGGGCAGCAGGCGAAAGCCGGAGCGTCCCTGATAGGGGGCGGCCTGGGCCCGGATGGACTGGGCGAAGCTGGAGTCACTGGCGGCCAACGCTTGGCTGGGCTGGTAAGGCACTTCCTGGGTGGCGCAGCCGACTAGCCCGAGGGTCAGGATCAGCGGCAGGATAAACCCCTGTTTACGGCTCAAGTCAGGTCGTCTCGCATCGCGGCGCGGGTTGGCATGGGGCAGTGGGCTTCCTGCAACGTGACCCGGGGTTCAGTCCTGGGTTTCGCTGAGCAGCTTGATGGCTGCGGAGCCGACTTTGCGTACCGCGTCTTCGATCTGCGCGGTTGGCTTGGCAGCGTAGTTCATCCGCAGGCAATTGCGGTATTTGCCCGAGGCGGAAAAGATACTGCCCACGGCGATCTGCACGCCTTGGTCGAGCAATGCCCGGTTGAGTTTCAGAGCGTCGAAGCCTTCGGGCAGTTCGATCCACAGCATGAAACTGCCCTGGGGGCGACTGGCGCGGGTGCCCGTGGGGAAATAGCGGCTGACCCAATCGAGCATCAGGTCGCGATTGCGCTGGTATTGAGTGCGCATCTTGCGCAAATGGGGCTCGAAATGACCGCTTTTCAGGAATTCGGCGATGGCCACCTGGGGTTGCGGGGCGGTGGAGCCGGTACTGATGTACTTCATGTGCAGCACCCGCTCCAAGTAGCGGCCGGGTGCGACCCAGCCGATACGCAGGCCGGGGGCCAGGGTCTTGGAGAAGGAACTGCACAGCAGAACCCTGCCGTCGTCGTCGAAGGACTTGATGGTTCGCGGGCGTGGGTAGGTGTAGGCCAGTTCGCCATACACGTCGTCCTCGATGATCGCCACGTCGAAGCGCTGGGCCAGGGTCAGCAGGGCCCGCTTGCGCGACTCCGGCATGATGTAGCCCAAGGGATTGTTGCAGTTGGGGGTCAACTGTATGGCCTTGATCGGCCACTGCTCCAGGGCCAGTTCCAGGGCTTCCAGGCTGATCCCGGTAATAGGGTCGGTGGGGATTTCCAGGGCCTTCATGCCCAGCCCCTTGAGGGTCTGCATGGCGCCGTGAAAGCTCGGCGAGTCTACGGCGACGATGTCCCCGGGCTCGCAGATAGCGCGAATGCTGGAGGACAGGGCTTCATGGCAGCCAGTGGTGATCACCAGGTCATTGGCCCCCAGCTGGCAGCCCGAATCCAGCATCAGCCGCGCCACTTGCTCGCGCAATTCCAGCACGCCGTAGATGTTGTCGTAGTGCAGGCCGGGCATGTCCTGGCGCCGGCTGAGCCGGGCCAGGGCCCGTAGCAAGGGCTTCATGGTTGGCGTGGTGATGTCCGGCATGCCGCGGCCCAGTTGCACCACATCCTTGCGCGGCACCGCGCGGATCAATTCCAACACCTGGTCCCACTGGGAGATTTCCACCGGCCGCTGGGCCGGGCGACCGACTGCCGGCAGCGCAGGCAACTCACGGCTGGGGGGGACGAAGTACCCGGATTTTGGCTTGGGCATGGCCAGGCCGTTGTCTTCCAGTACGCGGTAGGCCTGCTGCACGGTACTCAGGCTGACCCCGTGTTCTACGCTCAGCGCGCGCACCGAGGGCAGTCGATCACCGGGGCGATAGAAGCCCTGTTCGATGCGGGTGCCCAGGAGTTCGGCGAGGTTCACGTAGAGGGTCATGGCGTTGGCTCGAAGTGGCAGTCATGGAGGACCAGTACAGATGAGGCAAAAATACGGCATTCAGCGGGAATTTTGGCAAATCTGTATGGAAGTAATGCCGCTGTATTGGGTCTGTATTGGTTTTGCTATGGCGCCCATCATGCTCGCTCATGGCAACTTGAGTAAACAGGAGCAATGGAGATGAACGGCTTGAGCGATGTGCGGCTGTCGTTACGCGGTCAGGAGCTGGAAGTCGAGCAGGAGCGGGCGGCGGCGACCCTGTCGCGCACTGCGCCGTCCGGGCTGGGAACCTGGGATCTGTACTGGCATCGATTGCGTACCCGCAAGGCGTTGCTGGAGTTGACCGCCGAGGAGTTGCGGGATGTGGGGCTGAGCCGCGAGGAGGCGCGGGCCGAAGGCCTCAAGCCTTTCTGGCGGCTGTAATCCGCGGCGACAAGGAGCCGCGGAAGATCAGGCCAGCTCTTTCAGGCGATGCCAGAGCATGCCCAGGGCCAACAGTGGCGAGCGCAGGTGCTTGCCGCCGGGAAAGGTGATGTGCGGCACCTTGGCGAACAGGTCGAAGCCGCCGCCCTGTTGACCGCTGATGGCCTCTCCCAGCAACTTGCCCGCCAGGTGCGTGGCGTTCAGCCCATGGCCTGAATAGGCCTGGGCGTAATACACATTGGGCTGGTCCTTGAGTCGGCCGATCTGTGGCAGGCGGTTGGCGCCGATGCCGATCATGCCGCCCCACTGGTAGTCGATCTTCACCTTGGCCAGTTGCGGGAACACTTCCAGCATCTTCGGCCGCATGTACGCGGCGATGTCCTTGGGGTCGCGTCCCGAGTAGTGGCAGGCACCGCCGAACAACAGGCGCCGATCGGCCGAGAGCCGGTAGTAGTCCAGAGCGACGCGCTGGTCGCAGACCGCCATGTTCTGTGGCAATAGCTCTTGCGCCTGGGCCTCACTCAAGGGTTCGGTGGCAATGATGTAGCTGCCGGCCGGCAGCACCTTGCCCCCCAGCTCCGGGTTGAGGTCGTTGAGGTAGGCGTTACAGCCCAGCACCAGGGTCTTGGCGCGGACCGTGCCGCGATGGCTGTGGACCTTGACCTCGGGCCCGTAGTCGATGCGAGTCACCGCCGAATGCTCGAACAGACGCACGCCCATCTGCTGCGCCGCCCGGGCTTCGCCCAGGGCCAGGTTCAGTGGATGCAGATGGCCCGAGCCCATGTCGATCAGCCCGCCAACGTAGCGTGTGGAGCCCACTACGCTGTGCATTTCACTGGCCTGCAACAGGCGGGTTTCGTGGCGATAGCCCAGGCTGCGCAGCTCTTCGGCGTCTTCGGCAAAACCCTCAAGGTCTGCTGGCTTGTTGGCCAGGTCGCAGTAGCCCCAGGTCAGATCGCAGGGGATCTGCAGGCGTTCGATACGCTGGCGGACGATTTCCACCGCCTCCAGGCCCATGAGCTTCATCTGCCGCACGCCGTCGCTACCGATCACCTTGGTGAACTGCTCCAGGCCGTGGCCGACCCCGCGAATCAACTGCCCACCGTTGCGGCCGCTGGCGCCCCAGCCGATCTTGCGGGCTTCCAGCAGGATCACGCTGAACCCGCGTTCGGCCAGTTCCAGCGCGGTATTGAGCCCCGAGAATCCGCCGCCTACCACGCACACGTCCGCTGTCAGCTCGCCTGCCAGTGTCGGGTAGTCCGGCTGCGGCAGGCTGCTGGCGGCATAGTAAGAGGCGGCGTGCCGATCGCTGGCGGCGGATGGCTGAGCACTGGCGGGCATGGAAAGTGTCCTGATCAGGGGGGCTTTAAAAATTGCCGGAGCATAAGCCGCGGCTTTCGTTTGCGGCAACCGCAGGACGCCCGGCCCTGTCTGCTGCCAGGCATTTAGGGCAGAATTCATGGCTATTCATGCCCCGGTAGCCTTTTTCATGAGCTGTAACCGTCAAATCGTCCGTAGTTTGCGTCAGCAGATTCCCTCGTTCGAGTGCGTTCCTGGTTGCCACGACTGCTGCGGCCCAGTCACCACTTCGCCTGAGGAGATGTCCCGCCTGCCGCGCAAGACCGCTGCCGAGCAGGACGCCGCCATGGACGAGCTCAACTGTGTGCACCTGGGGCCCAATGGCTGCACGGTGTATGACGAACGCCCGCTGATCTGTCGCTTGTTCGGCACCACGCCGAGCCTGCCGTGCCCCAACGGCCGGCGTCCCGTGGAGATGATCCACCCCCGGGTCGAGAAGCAGATCCACGACTACATGGCCAGCAATCGTCAGGTCCTGGTCTAGCCCCTCGCGCTCCGAGCCAGCTTGCCGCGGAACCGGCGCCCCTCATCTCAATCCGGAATCGGCAGGCTCAGGCTTTCCTTCACTTCCTCCATCACGATGTAGCTCTTGGATTCCCGTACATGGGGCAGCTTGAGCAGGATGTCCCCCAGCAGCTTGCGATAGGACGCCATCTCCGAGATCCGCGCCTTGACCAGATAGTCGAAGTCCCCGGATACCAGGTGGCACTCCAGCACGTGCGGCAGCTTCAGTACCGCCCGGCGAAACTCCTCGAAGGTATCCCCTGACTTGTAGTCCAGGCTGATCTCGACGAACACCAGCAGGCTGCCCTTCAAGTGCTGCGGGTTGAGCCGGGCGTTGTAGCCCATGATGATTCCTTCGCGTTCCAGGCGGCGCACTCGCTCGGTGCAAGGGGTGGTGGAGAGTCCGACCCGTTCCCCCAGCTCGGTGAAGGAAATGCGTCCATCGGCCTGCAGAATTCGCAGGATATTGCGATCTATCTTGTCCAGGGCACGACGGGTCTGATGATTGGTGCGCATAGGGGATGCCCCTCCGTGAAAAGCGATATTGCCGAGAATTCTCGCCAAATATAGGCGGTTATATAGTGAAAATCACTGCTCAATGTTTCTTACACTGCGCCCATCTTTGCTCTGAATAACAAACGTCAGCGGTCAAGCCGCGATGAGGGATATGAAAATGCGCGTTCTGGTCTTGGGCAGTGGCGTTATCGGAACCACCAGTGCCTATTACCTGGCTCGAGCCGGGTTTGATGTGACCGTGGTGGACCGCCAGCCGGCTGCAGCCATGGAAACCAGTTTCGCCAACGCCGGCCAGGTTTCCCCTGGCTATGCCTCGCCCTGGGCTGCTCCGGGCGTGCCGCTCAAGGCCATCAAATGGCTGCTGCAGCGCCACGCACCGCTGGCAATCAAGGCCACCGCCGATATCGACCAATACCTGTGGATGGCGCAGATGCTGCGTAACTGCACTGCCAGCCGTTATGCAGTGAACAAAGAGCGCATGGTGCGTCTGTCCGAATACAGCCGTGACTGCCTCGACGAATTGCGTGCGGAAACCGGCATCGCCTACGAAGGTCGCAGCCTGGGCACCACCCAGCTGTTCCGCACCCAGGCGCAACTGGACGGCGCGGCGAAAGACATCGCCGTGCTCAAGGAATCCGGCGTACCGTTCGAGCTGTTGGATCGCGAGGGCATCGCCCGGGTCGAGCCGGCTCTGGCCAGCGTCACCGACATCCTTGCCGGTGCCCTGCGCCTGCCGAATGACCAGACCGGCGACTGCCAGATCTTCACCACGCGCCTGGCTGAAATGGCCATCAAGCTGGGTGTGGAGTTCCGTTTTGGCCAGGACATCCAGCGCCTCGACTTCGCCGGCGACCGGATCAATGGCGTGTGGATCGACGGCAAACTGGAAACCGCCGACCGCTACGTGCTGGCCCTGGGCAGCTACTCGCCGCAATTGCTCAAGCCGCTGGGCATCAAGGCCCCGGTGTACCCACTCAAGGGCTACTCCCTGACCGTGCCGATCACCAACCCGGCCATGGCCCCGACTTCGACCATCCTCGACGAGACCTACAAGGTCGCGATCACTCGTTTCGATAACCGTATCCGGGTCGGTGGCATGGCCGAAATCGCCGGTTTTGACCTGTCGCTGAACCCGCGCCGGCGTGAAACGCTGGAGATGATCGTCAACGATCTCTATCCTCAGGGCGGCGATCTGTCCCAGGCCAGTTTCTGGACCGGGCTGCGTCCTACCACCCCGGATGGCACGCCAATCGTCGGTGCCACGCCGTTCCGCAATCTGTTCTTGAACACCGGTCATGGCACCCTCGGTTGGACCATGGCCTGTGGTTCCGGTCGTTTGCTGGCGGACCTGATGGCCAAGAAAAAGCCGCAGATCAGTGCCGAAGGCCTCGATATTTCCCGTTATGGCAACCCTCAGGAGTCAGCTAAACATGTCAATCCAGCGCCAGCTCACCAATGAGCGCATGAGTCAGATCGTCGTTCACAGCGGTACGGTGTATCTGTCCGGGCAAGTCGGCGATGACATGAGTGCCGGGATCGAACAGCAAACCCGGGAAACCCTGGCCAACATCGAGCGTCTGCTGGACCTGGCGGGCACCGACAAGAGCAAGCTGCTGTCGGTGACCATCTACCTCAAGGACATCGATGCCCACTTCGCAGGCATGAACAGTGTCTGGGACCAGTGGCTGCCAAAAGGCGTGGCCCCGGCCCGGGCCACTGTGGAGACCAAGCTCTGCGAGCCGGAAATCCTCATCGAGCTTTCCGTGGTGGCTGCTCTGCCTTGAGCGACAAGATCCCTCTCCCGGTGCCGGTGGCGGCCAGCCGTCATCCAGCACCGGTTTTTTATTCCCCCATGACCGCCTAGAAGTCTGCCGCCATGCGCCCTGCCCGTGCCCTGATCGATCTCCAAGCCCTGCGTCACAACTACCAACTGGCCCGTGAAGTCTCGGGTGTTCGCGCCCTTGCGGTGATCAAGGCTGATGCCTACGGTCATGGCGCCGTGCGTTGCGCCCGGGCGCTGGAGGCCGAGGCCGACGGCTTTGCCGTGGCCTGCATCGAAGAGGCCCTGGAACTGCGCGCCGCCGGTATTGGTGCGCCGATCCTGCTGTTGGAAGGTTTCTTTGAGGCCTCCGAGTTGGCGCTGATCGTCGAGCATGATTTCTGGTGTGTGGTGCATTCGCTGTGGCAGCTCGAGGCTATCGAGCAGACACCGGTGGCCAAGCCGCTGACGGTCTGGCTCAAGCTGGATTCGGGCATGCACCGGGTTGGCCTGCATCCCAAGGATTACCAGACGGCCTATCAACGGCTGCAGGCCAGCGGCAAGGTCGAGAAGATCGTGCTGATGAGCCACTTCGCCCGTGCTGACGAGCTGGACTGCCCGCGCAGCAGTGAACAGGTCGCGGTATTCGAGGCGGCTCGTCAGGGGCTGGGGGCTGAAATCAGCTTGCGTAACTCGCCGGCGGTCATGGGCTGGCCGAGCGTGCCCAGTGACTGGGTGCGTCCCGGCATCATGCTTTATGGCTCTACGCCGTTCGAAGAAAACAACTCCGTGGCTGAGCGACTGCAGCCGGTCATGACCCTGGAATCCAAGGTGATCTGTGTGCGTGAGCTGCCCGCCGGCGAGCCGGTGGGCTATGGCGCCAAGTTCATCACCGACAAGCCGATGCGCATCGGCGTGGTCGCCATGGGTTATGCCGATGGCTATCCGCGCCACGCGCCGACCGGCACTCCGATGCTGGTGGACGGCCAGCGCAGCCGCCTGCTGGGCCGGGTGTCCATGGACATGCTGTGTGTCGACCTGACGGATGTGCCACAGGCCGGGCTGGGTTCCCGGGTGGAGTTGTGGGGCAAGAACATCCTCGCCAGCGAGGTTGCCCTGGCCGCCAATACCATCCCTTATCAGCTGTTCTGCAACCTGCGTCGGGTGCCGCTGGTGTACTGCGAAGACTGAGATTACGCGGGTTGTACCGAAAGTCGCCTGCCCTCGGGGGAATCGGGGCCAAGTGTTGTAAATACTGAACGCTGTCGCCATGATAACGCTCAATTACAACAACGCCTGATTCCCGCCTAGGAGGCTGCCGCATTGGACGTCGGTGAACGACTACAATCCATCCGTAAACTGAAAGGTCTTTCCCAGCGTGAACTCGCCAAGCGTGCGGGCGTCACCAATAGCACCATTTCAATGATCGAAAAGAACAGTGTCAGCCCCTCGATCAGCTCGCTGCGAAAGGTGCTGGGCGGCATTCCCATGTCCATGGTCGAGTTCTTTTCCGAGGAAATCCTCCAGGAAACGCCTTCTCAGATTGTCTACAAGGCCCACGAACTGATCGATATCTCCGATGGCGCAGTCACCATGAAGCTGGTGGGCCGGGCGCATCCGAGTCGTGCTATTGCGTTTCTCAACGAAATCTACCCGCCCGGCGCCGATACTGGGGAAGAGATGCTCACCCACGACGGCGAGGAAACCGGCATTCTTCTCGAAGGTCGCCTGGAACTGGTGGTAGGGCTGGAAACATTTGTCCTGGAGGCCGGTGACAGCTACTACTTTGAGAGTACGAAGCCGCACCGTTTCCGTAATCCGTTCGATGCTCCGGCGCGACTAATCAGCGCAGCCACTCCGGCAAATTTCTAGACCAAGAGGCATCCTGCAAGGTTTGCAGAGAGGCCCCCAGCGACATTTCGCCGCGATTAAGACCCCTTCGACTTTGGGGTTGTTTCAGTGTGGCGGGCTAACCGTTATACTTTCGCCCGCCTGCGAAACCGTGGCCGCAGGCGTGACTAGCCACCATTGAGGGTGTACGCGTGAACCTAATTATGAAAATGCTGGCCGCACCAGCAACCGTATTGGCCCTTTGGGCAGTCAGCGCTCAAGCTGCGACTAATGATGACATTGCCAAGCGTCTTGAGCCTGTTGGCCAGGTCTGCGTTCAGGGGCAGGAATGCAAGGGTATGGAAGTCGCTGCTACTGCAGGTGGTGGCGGTGGTGCGAAATCCCCGGATGACGTGATTGCCAAGCATTGCAATGCTTGTCACGGCACCGGCCTGTTGGGTGCGCCGAAAATCGGTGACACCGCAGCCTGGAAAGAGCGCGCCGATCACCAGGGCGGCCTCGACGGCATCCTGGCCAAGGCCATCACCGGTATCAACGCCATGCCGCCTAAAGGCACCTGCGCCGATTGCACCGATGATGATCTCAAAGCTGCTATCCAGAAGATGTCCGGCCTGAAATAAGTCGCCATCTTCAGCGAAAAAGCCGCTTACGAGCGGCTTTTTTGTGGGCGTAATTCAGCCAGTGCACTGTTCAAGGCAGCAAACTCCCGGCAAGCTCGGTCCAACCTCAATTCATGGATGGTCCCCGGAGGGTCAGATGCTGCAATCCTGTTCTATCGAGCATGCGGTAGATGAAGTGCTCGCCCGTTTGCCGCAACACATTCACATGGGCATGCCCCTGGGCCTGGGCAAACCCAACCGTTTTGCCAACGCTCTGTATCGCCGCATTGGCCAATTGCCCGAACGCCAACTGACGATCTATACCGCCCTGAGCCTGGGCCGTCCGTCCCTGGGCGACGGTTTGCAGAAGCGCTTTCTCGAACCCTTCGTGGAGCGGGTGTTCGGCGACTATCCGGAACTGGATTTCCTTGCCGACCTGCACCGTGACAGCCTGCCGGCGAACATCCGCGTCGAGCAGTTCTTCATGCAGCCCGGCAGCCTTTTGCACAGCGCCGCAGCGCAGCAGGACTACGTCAGCAGCAACTACAGCCATGCCGCCCGGGACATCAACGCCGCCGGCCTCAACCTGGTGGCGCAACTGCTGGCCCGCGATCCGCAACACCCCGGCCGCCTGAGCCTGAGCTGCAACCCGGATATCACCCTCGACATGCTGCCGATGATCGCCAAGCGTCGTGCGGCGGGGGAGACCATCCTGATTCTCGGCCAGGTCCACAGTGACCTGCCTTATATGCCCGGGGACTCCGAGATCGATGCTGCGGACCTCGATCTGCTGATCGACGAAGAAGAGCGCAGCACCCTGTTTTCCACGCCGAACATGCCGGTGGGGATTCAGGACCATTGCATCGGCTTGCATGCCAGCACCCTGGTGCGCGACGGCGGCACCTTGCAGATCGGCATTGGCTCCATGGGCGACGCGCTGACCGCAGCCTTGCTGGCACGGCAGGCCGACAACGACGGTTATCGTGCCCTGCTGGCGGATCTGCAGGTTGACCACTGGCAGGCGCTGATCGACCGCGAAGGCGGCGTCGAGCCCTTTGCCCAGGGGCTCTATGGTTGCAGTGAAATGTTCGTCAACGGTCTGCTGGCCCTGGCGGATGCCGGCATCGTGCGGCGCAAGGTCTACCCGACCCTGGAGCTGCAACAGCAAGCCAACGCCGGCACTCTGGATGCGGCCACGGCTGGCGGGGTCTCGGTCCACGGTGGTTTCTTCCTTGGCCCGCGCAGTTTCTATCAGCGGTTGCGCGAGCTGCCCAAGAGCAAGCTGGCGCAGTTCAACATGACCGCCATCAGCTACATCAACGAGCTGTATGGCCATGAAGAACTCAAGCGCCTGCAGCGCCGGGATGCGCGATTCATCAACAGCGCGTTCACCATGACCCTGATGGGCGCGGCGGTGTCCGATCAGTTGCAGGGCGGGAAGGTGCTCAGCGGTGTGGGCGGGCAGTACAACTTCGTTGCCCAGGGACATGCTTTGGCAGATGCCCGATCAGTGCTGATCCTGCGCAGTTGGCGCGAATCCGCTGGCGAGGTCAGTTCCAACATTGTCTGGGAGTACGGCCATTGCACCATCCCGCGCCATCTGCGGGACATCGTGATCACCGAGTACGGTATTGCCGATCTGCGGGGTAAAACGGATGCGCATGTGATCGAGGCGCTGCTCAACATCAGCGACTCACGCTTTCAGCCGGGGTTGCTGGAGCAGGCACAGAAGGCCGGAAAACTGCCGAAGGATTTTCGTCTGAACCCGCGTTTTACCGACAACAGCCCACAGCGTTTGCAGAACATTCAGGCGCGTCATCGCCACCTGTTTCCCGAGTATCCGTTGGGCAGTGATTTCAGCGATGAAGAGCGTGACCTGCTGCGGGCGCTGAACTGGCTCAAGAGCAAGTTCAAGCTCAGCGAGATCCTTGAGCTGGGCAAGGCGGCACTCGATGCGCCGGAGCCTGAGGCATTTGCGGCGCACCTTGAGCGCATGGGGCTGGAGCAGCCCGATGGGCTGCGCGAGGAACTGTATCAGCGCTTCCTGCTGGCCGGGCTGCAGGCCACGGCACCCACCTTGTCGTAGGTGCCGGCTTGCCGGCGAATGGGCCATCAAGCCTTGCGCTGCTCTCAAGGGCGTCTTCGCTGGCAAGCCAGCTCCTGCACAATTCAACTCCTGAGCAGGCCTGGCGGGCGAGGTTACTCGATGAAGGTGACCACGCCACCGGCCAGGGATTTGACCCGGGCCAGGGATTCCACGCGGTAGCCCTGAGCGTCCAGCTCGGCACGGCCGCCCTGGAAGGACTTCTCGATCACGATGCCCAGGCCGGCCACGGTGGCACCGGCCTGCTTGATGATCGAAATCAGTGCCTGGGACGCCTTACCGTTGGCCAGGAAGTCATCGATGATCAGCACACGATCGCTGCTGGTCAGGTGCCGTGGGGAGATGGCGACGGTGCTTTCCACCTGTTTGGTGAAGGAGTACACAGTGGCCGACAGCAGGTTCTCGGTCAGGGTCAGGGACTGGTGCTTGCGGGCGAAGATCACCGGCACGCCCAGGTTCAGGCCGGTCATGATGGCCGGGGCAATCCCCGAGGCTTCGATGGTGACGATCTTGGTGATGCCCGAGTCCTTGAACAACGTGGCGAATTCATCGCCGATCAGCTTCATCAACTGCGGGTCGATCTGATGGTTCAGAAAGGCGTCGACTTTCAGTACTTGATCGGAAAGCACGATGCCTTCTTCGCGAATTTTCTTGTGCAGTGCTTCCACGGAGCTTCCTCAAATAGCGCCTGTTGCGCCAAAGGTCAGTTAAAAATAGTCGATTTTAGCGCTTTAACATCGCGCGTATATCCGCCAAAGCGCTATTGCCGCGAACGGCTTTGACTTCGGTCGGCGTGTCGTCGTTGCCTTCCCAGGCCAGGTCGTCCGGGGGCAATTCATCGAGGAAGCGGCTCGGTGCGCAGTCGATGATTTCACCGTATTGCTTGCGCTTGGCCGCGAAAGTGAAGGCCAGGGTCTGGCGAGCACGGGTAATGCCCACGTAGGCCAGGCGTCGTTCTTCCTCGATGGTATCGGCTTCGATACTGGAGCGGTGCGGGAGGATTTCCTCTTCCATGCCCATGATGAACACGTAGGGAAACTCCAGCCCCTTGGAGGCATGCAAGGTCATCATTTGTACACCTTCGGCGCCGTCTTCCTCTTCCTGCTGGCGTTCCAGCATGTCCCGCAGGACCAGCTTGCCGATGGCGTCCTCGACGGTCATTTCGCCGTCTTCGTCTTTTTCCAGGGTGTTCTTCAAGGCCTCGATCAGGAACCAGACGTTGCCCATCCGGTAGTCCGCGGCCTTGTCGCTGGAGCTGTTGGTGCGCAGCCAGTTCTCGTAGTCGATGTCCATGACCATGCTGCGCAGGGCAGATATCGGGTCTTCGCCGGCGCATTGTTCACGGACCCGGTCCATGAAGCGCTTGAAGCGCGCCAGGCGATCAGTGAAACGGCTGTCCAGGTGCTCGCCCAGGCCGATCTCATCGGTGGCGGCGTACATCGAGATCTTGCGCTCGGTGGCGTAGTTGCCGAGTTTTTCCAGGGTCGTGGAGCCGATTTCCCGGCGCGGCACGTTGATCACCCGGAGGAAGGCGTTGTCGTCGTCCGGGTTCACGATCAGGCGGAAGTAGGCCATCAGATCCTTGACTTCCTGGCGTCCGAAGAAGCTGTTCCCGCCGGACAGGCGATAGGGCACCTGGTGGTGCTGCAGCTTCAGTTCGATCAGCTTGGCCTGGTAGTTGCCCCGGTAAAGAATGGCGAAGTCGCTGTAGGGCCGGTCGGTGCGCAGGTGCAGGCTGAGGATCTCCATGGCCACCCGTTCGGCCTCGGCGTCTTCGTTGCGGCAGCGGATCACGCGGATCTCGTCGCCGTGGCCCATCTCGCTCCACAACTGCTTTTCGAACTCGTGGGGGTTGTTGGAGATCAGCACGTTGGCGCAGCGCAGGATACGGCTGGTGGAGCGATAGTTCTGCTCCAGCATCACCACTTTCAGGGACGGGTAGTCGTCCTTGAGCAGCATCAGGTTTTCCGGGCGCGCGCCACGCCAGGCGTAGATCGACTGGTCGTCGTCGCCCACCACGGTGAACTGGTTGCGTTTGCCGATGAGCATTTTCACCAGCAGGTACTGGCTGGCGTTGGTGTCCTGGTATTCGTCCACCAGCAGGTAGCGGACCTTGTTCTGCCATTTCTCCAGGATGTCGGCGTGTTCTTCGAACAGCTTCACCGGCAGCAGGATCAAGTCATCGAAGTCCACCGCGTTGAACGCCTTGAGCGTGCGTTGGTAATGGGTGTAGACGATGGCTGCGGTCTGTTCCTTGGGGTTGCGGGCATTTTCCAGGGCTTGGGCCGGCAGGATCAGGTCGTTCTTCCACGAACCGATCATGTTCTTGATCTCGTCGACACCGTCGTCCCCGGAGTACTCCTTCTGCATGATGTCGGTCATCAGGGCCTTGACGTCGGCTTCGTCGAAGATCGAGAAGCCCGGCTTGTAGCCCAGCCGCGCATGCTCCTTGCGGATGATGTTCAGGCCCAGGTTGTGGAAGGTCGACACGGTCAGGCCACGGCCTTCGCCGGCGCGTAGCAGGGTGCCGACCCGCTCCTTCATTTCTCGCGCGGCCTTGTTGGTAAAGGTCATGGCGACGATGTACTGGGCGCGGATGCCGCAGTTCTGGATCAGGTGCGCGATCTTGCGGGTGATCACGCTGGTCTTGCCGGAGCCTGCGCCGGCGAGCACCAAAAGAGGGCCGCCGACATAGTTCACGGCTTCTTGCTGCCGGGGATTGAGTCGGGACATGACGGTAAAAAGGGATCGGTTACGAAAAGGGCGGGCATTTTAACAGGCTGGACAGATTCTGCTGCTCTCTCCGACTTGTGACGCACAACGCTATCTAAATTTGCCGGTTTTGATACTTTCCCTCAGGATGCGCGCTGAATATGCGTCTAATGTTCGAGTTAGAGCGGTACAAGAAATTGCGTATGATAATCAATATCAATTGTTATTGCTTATTTGCGCGCCATAATGCCCGCCGCCAACTCATTTTGCAGAGTCTAGGGAGCTAGCTTGTCTAAGCCTGTCGAACCCTTGCGTTTGCTGCTACTGGCCGAAGAGCCTGTGTGGACAGCGTTGTTGCGCGAGTGTGTCGCTCCGTTGGGAGACTCGGTGGTATTGATCAGTGCTCCCACCTGGGAGTCGGTCAGTCGTTTGTTCGAAGACGATCGCAATGCGGTCCTGTTGACCATTCCACGCCTGCAGCCCGGTCCCGGGCGTTGCAGTTTGCCCACCATTCTATTGCTGGACCATGAGCCCTCAGTAGCCCCGGTGGGTGTCAGCGACTGGCTGGTGGGTTCTTGCCTGAGTACCGACGCCCTGCGTCGCTGCCTGCGTCATGTACGCGAGCGCGGTGTGCTGGAAAACACCCTGCAACGCCTGGCCGAGCAAGACCCCCTGACCGGCATCGCCAACCGCCAGGGCTTCCAGACCCTGCTGGCCGCACGGCTGGCGGAAAACGACGGTCGCGGCCTGGCCCTGGGGCACCTGGACCTGGACAACTTCCGCCACGCCAACGACGCCCTCGGCCACCAGGCCGGCGACCGCCTGATCTTGCAGGTGGTGTCGCGGCTCAAGAGCCAACTGGAGGCTGGTGACCAACTGGCCCGCCTGGGCAGCGACGAGTTTGCCCTGCTGATCGACACCCGCCGCGCGCCGCAGCGCGCCGAATGGATGGCTGAACGCATCACCGAAGCCATGGCCGAACCCTATTGGGTCGATGGCGAAAGCTTGTTGATCGGCTGCAGCCTGGGGATTGCCCATGCGCGAGCCAATGCCGGCGCCGACCCGTTGATGTGGCATGCACATATCGCCATGCAGCAGGCCAAGAGCACCCAAGGCTGCACCTTTCATATCTTCAATGAGCGGATCAACCGCAACGCCCGCAGCCTCGCCGATCTGGAAAGCGAACTGCGCCGAGCCTTGCGCCGTGATGAGCTGGAGCTGCATTACCAACCCCGGCTGAACCTGCATGACGGCAAGATCGTCGGCCTCGAAGCCCTGGTGCGTTGGCGCCACGGCGAGCGCGGCTTGCTGCCTCCCAGCGAGTTTGTGCCCCTGGCGGAACAGAGCGGGCTGATCGTGCCCTTGGGCTACTGGGTGATTTCCCGTGCTCTGCGAGACATGCAGGCCCTGCGCGAGCGTGGGCTGCCCTCGCTGCACATGGCGGTCAACCTGTCGTTCCGCCAGTTTCAGGACAGCCAGTTGCTCTCGACCCTGAGCCGGCTGATCGCCGAGCGCGGGGTTGAGGCCCAGTGGCTGGAGTTCGAGCTGACGGAAACCGCAGTGATGCGCCGCAGCGATCTGGTGAAGCAGACCATGGATGCCCTGGGGCGCCTGGGGGTGCGTTTTTCCCTGGACGACTTCGGCACCGGTTTCTCTTCCTTCGTCCACCTCAACAGCCTGCCGATCACCCTGCTCAAGGTCGACAAGAGCTTTGTCGGGGGCATGGAGCAGCGTGAAGAGAACCGCAAACTGGTACACGCCATGATCAACCTGGCCCACAACCTCAATCTGGATGTGGTGGCCGAAGGTGTGGAAACCGCGGAGCAACTGGCGTTGCTACGAGGCTTTGGCTGCGATCAGGTCCAGGGCTACCTGATCAGCAAGCCGTTGCCCCTGGCGGACCTGATGGAGTACCTGACGTTCGGCAGCAGCCAGCAGTCGCTGCAGGAGGGGATGCTTTAAGCGACGGATACCGGTGCTGATCCAGCGCCTTGGGCGGCGGGGACCCGCTCCCCGTCAATCCGCGCTGCTGGCTTGAACGTTCATCGCCGCAACCACGGGCTCGTGCTTGATCATGCGGCGCATCCGCCACTCGAACGCCAGGGTCAGGCTGATGGCCGCGCAGGCCAGGCCCAGGGCCAGTCCCCACCAGACACCGGTCGGTCCCCAGCCCAGGGTAAAGGCCATCAGCCATGCCGACGGGGCACCGATCAGCCAGTAGCAGCCCAGGCCCACCAGGAAGGTGGTCTTGGCATCCTTCAGACCGCGGATGGCGCCCATGGCGATGGTCTGGGTGCCATCGAACAGCTCGAACCAGGCCGCTACCGCCAACAGGCTCACCGCCAGTTGAATCACCTCGGCGAAGGCCGGGTCGTTATGGTCGAGGAACAGCCCGATCAACTGGTTGGGCAGCAGCCAGAAAACCATCGCGAACCCCAGCATCGCCACCGCGCCGAAGGCGATGCCGACCCGTCCGGCCAACCGTGCATCCAGCAGTTGTCCGGCGCCGTAGTGCTGGCCGATGCGCATGGTGATGGCGTAGGAGATACCCGCCGGCACCATGAACGCCACCGACACGATCTGCAGGGCGATCTGGTGCGCCGCCAGCTGGGTGCTGCCCATGGTGCCCATGCACAGCGCGGCGAAGGCGAACAACCCGACTTCCACCGCATAGGTGCCGCCGATGGGCAGGCCCAGGCGCCACAGTTCGCGCAGGTAATGGGTGTTCAGCCGGGCCAGGCCCTGGCGCAATGGGTACGCGGCATAGGCTGGATGGCGCTTGATGTGCCAGGCCAGGGCCAGCGCCATGCAGTTGGCGACGATGGCGGTCACCAGGCCGATGCCCATCAGGCCGAGTTTCGGCAGGCCGAACATGCCGGTGATCAATGCATAGTTGAGCAGGAAGTTGGCCACAGTCCCTGCCAGGCTGATGACCATCACCGGCGTCGCCCGGCCGATGGCGCTGGTGAAGCCGCGCAAGGCCATGAAGCTCAAGTAGCCGGGCAGGGCGAACGGCAGGATCAGCAAGAACTGGCCGGCAGCCTGGACGTTGCTTTCAGTCTGGCCAAAAAGCAGCAACAGCGGTTTGAGGTTCCACAGCAGCAGGCCGGCGACCAGGGCCATGATCCAGGCCAGCCACAGGCCGGCCTGGGTCAGGCGGGCGGCGCCCTGAATGTCTCCGGCGCCCTGACGAATCGCCACCAGGGTGCCGACCGCGGCAATCACGCCGATGCAGAAAATCGAGACAAAGGAATAGCTGGCGGCGCCCAGGCCACCGCCGGCCAGGGCTTGCGGGCTGAGGCGGGCCATCATCAGGGTGTCGGTGAGAACCATCAGCATGTGCGCCAGCTGGGAGGCGATCAGCGGCCCCGCCAGCCGCAGGATGGCCCAGAGTTCGGTACGTGCTGGATGCTGCATGGTCATCAGGCTCGATCAGGGTAAAGTCGGGGAGAGCGCTGATTCTCGGCGCTTCCGGGCCATAGCACAAAGGGATAAAAATACTTGCTGGCATGATAAAAACTCATGCGAATATCTTTCTGGTAGCGTTGCGTCATTCCGCTGCTGGAGCGCGTCCATGTCCCGTC
This sequence comes from Pseudomonas protegens, assembly GCF_003363755.1. GTDB lineage: Bacteria > Pseudomonadota > Gammaproteobacteria > Pseudomonadales > Pseudomonadaceae > Aquipseudomonas > Aquipseudomonas danubii. Next base: position 3,279,921 of record NZ_CP031396.1, on the reverse strand, counting down.
GTCTTCCTCCTCTTTATGCCCTGCGCGCTTTTGAAGCGGCGGCGCGGCACAGCTCGTTCACCCGCGCGGCCGAGGAACTGTCCATTACCCAGAGCGCTGTCAGCCGGCATATCCGCACCCTGGAGGAGCACTTCGCCTGCCGGCTGTTCCAGCGCAGCGGGCGCAATCTGCAACTGACCGAAGCGGCGCGCTTGCTGCTGCCGGGTATCCGCGAGGGTTTCGGTGCCCTGGAGCGGGCCTGCAATACCCTGCGGGCCGAAGACGACATCCTGCGCATGAAGGCGCCGTCGACCCTGACCATGCGCTGGTTGCTGGCCCGCCTCAGCCGCTTCCGCCATCTGCAGCCGGGCAACGAAGTGCAGCTCACCAGTGCCTGGATGGACGTGGACTCCGTGGACTTCAACCAGGAGCCCTTCGACTGCGCGGTACTGCTGAGCAACGGACACTTTCCACCGGACTGGGAAGCCAGCTACCTGTTCCCGGAGTTGCTGATCCCGGTGGGTGCTCCGAACTTGCTCGAAGACCCGCCCTGGGATGTGGCGCGGCTGGCGGCCACGGAGTTGTTGCACCCGACTCCGGACCGGCGGGACTGGCGCAGTTGGCTGGAGCAGATGGGGCTCACGGATCAGGTTTCCCTCAAGGGCGGGCAGGTGTTCGACACCCTGGAACTGGGGATGATTGCGGCGGCTCGGGGTTACGGCGTGTCCATGGGGGATCTGCTGATGGTGGCCGAAGATGTGGCTCAGGGTCGCTTGAGCCTGCCCTGGCCGACCGCCGTCGCCAGTGGCTTGAACTATTACCTGGTGTGGCCCAAGACCCGGCCGGGAGGCGAACGTTTGCGTCGCCTCAGCGACTTTCTCCAGGGCGAGGTCCAGGCCATGCAACTGCCCGAGGTAGAGCGCCTCGGCTGAAACGATGCAGTGCCCGGCCGACGGGGGCGCGGAGATATCCTTGCTAGGCGCTCAAGTATTCGTGGGCGCCGCCGAATCCATGGGTTATGGAACCAGCGTTCAGGAAGGTCCTAAATTACTAAAAATCCTAGAATAATTACTGCCGAGTGTGCTGATCGATCAGGATGATCCGCCTTCTCGGGAAGGAGCCATCATGTCCCAACCCCGTGCCCGGATAGCCTCCCAGCTAGGGCTTGCCCTTGCCCTGATACTCGCTCTGGTGATCAGCGGCAGTACCCTGTTTGCCCTGCGTTCTCTGGATTCGGCGAATCTCGACACTAGAGAGGAGCACCTGGCCAGCGAAGCGCGCCTGCTGGCGGATCAGCTCAACACCTTTCACAGCAGCCTGCGCGAAAGCACCCAGCGCCTCAGTGGCTTGTTTGAAAACCGCTTCCGCAGCGGCCTGAGTCTGCATCCCGAACAACCGGTGAGTGTGGCCGGGGTCCAGACCCCGGGCCTGCACCTGGGGGACGTGGTGCTGAACAACAACTTCGAGGAAGTGGACGAGTTCAAGCAGATGACCGCCGGGGTGGCGACCCTGTTCGTGCGCAGCGGCGACGACTTCATCCGGGTCAGTACTTCCTTGAGCAAGCAGGACGGCAGCCGGGCCATTGGCACCTTGCTCGACCACGCCCACCCGGCCTATCAGAAACTCATGGCGGGGCAGGGTTATGTCGGCCGGGCGCTGTTGTTCGAACGTTTCTACATGACCCAGTACACCCCGGTGCTGGATCGTGCCGGCAAGGTGATTGCCGTGTTGTTCGTTGGTTTTGACTACACCGATGCGCAGAACGCTCAGTTCGACAATCTCCAGCGCTTTCGCATCGGACACAGCGGCTCCCTGGCCTTGCTGGACGAACAGCACAAATGGCTGGTGCCACCGGCGGGCGTGCAAGGCCTGGATCAGGCCGCGCAGGTCATGACCGATGCAGCGCAGCAGCCGGGCAAGGGCCGCTTCTGGAGCGACCAGGGCGAAGACTTCTACAGCCTGGCGGTGCCTTTTGCCGGTGGGCCCTGGTCGGTGGTGGCGAGCATGCCCAAAGCCGAGATTCGGGCGGTGACCTGGAGCGTCGGCATCCGTCTGGTGATCGGCAGCCTGTTGGCGATGTTGTTGGCGGTGGGCGCTACGGTCTGGCTGCTGCGCAGCAAGCTGGCGCCCTTGAGTGATCTGGTGCGTCAGGCCCAGGCCTTGGGCGGCGGCGACCTGAGTGCGCGGTTGAATGTGTACCGCCACGATGAGATCGGCCAACTGGCTCGCAGTTTCAACCAGATGGGTGAAGCCTTGTCGACCATGGTCGAGCACATCCGCCGTTCTGCCGCAGAGGTCAACGGTCGGGCCCAGGCCTTGTCTGGCCTGTCCAGCGGTGCCTATGAAGGTATGGAGCAGCAGTCGGGCGAGATCACCAGCATGGCGGGGGCGGTTGAGGAGTTCAGCGCCACGTCGCTGAACATCGCCGACAACATGGGCAGCACCCAGCGCCTGGCCGAGGAAAATGCTCAGCAGACCCATATCGGTCGCGAGTCCATGGAGCAGGCGTCATCGTCCCTGGAGCAGATTGCCGGGGCGCTCAACAGCACAGCTACGGTAATCAACACCCTGGGCCAACGCTCCCAGGAGATCGGCGGAATTGTCGGGGTGATCACCGCGATTGCCGACCAGACCAACCTGCTTGCTCTCAACGCCGCCATCGAGGCGGCCCGTGCCGGCGAGCAGGGTCGCGGCTTCGCCGTGGTGGCGGATGAGGTGCGCAACCTGGCGTCGCGTACCCGCGAGGCCACCGACGAAATCTCGCAGATGATCAACAGCATCCAGCAGGAAACCGGCCATGCCATCGAGACCATGGAACAGGGCAACCGGCTGATGCAGGAAGGCTTGTCGCGCAACGCCGATGTGGCTTCGGCCCTGGCCCTGATCGACGAGCAGAGCCGCAGCGCCGGCGAGCAGTTCGCCGCCATCACCACGGCCACCCAGGAGCAGAGCAGCACCGCCACGGTGCTCAGCAGCAACCTGCAGAGCATTGCCCAGGCCAACAGCGAGCAACGGGAAGTGGTGTCCAACCTGGCGCTCACTGCTCGTGAGCTGGAAACACTGGCCGCCGACCTGCGACAGGAAGTCGACCGCTTCCGCTGACAGTGGCCCTTTCGCCCCGCAACCCTGGGTTGCGGGGCAAGGTCCTGCTGCACGCCGGCGGCTATCGCATCCGGCGGTTCTGAGGTTTAGCGGGGTTCGGTCGGTTCACCCAGCCCCGGGTCAACGCGCTTGCCGATGTCCCGCAGGCGTGCCAATTGATCGACCATGGTCGGGGCCTCGTCGACGCTGCTGACGAAGGTCCACAGATAAGTCATTACCGCATACACATGCCCGGCCTTGACCTCGGGTGACAGCGCCAGCTGACTGATGGCGATGACGAACAGAATCGCCGCCACGGTGCCCAGAAACAGATAGGCCGCCGCCTCCCGGTCCGAGAGCCAGATGCGCAGCCGCGACAGCAGCCGATAGTGACGCTTCAGCGAGGCGGCGCCGACCTTGGCCACCAGGCCGATTTCCTTTTCCAGTCGATCGTTCAGGCGTTCGTGCAACTGCTGATTGCGCCGTGCAAAGCGCGGCAGCAGGGTGACGCACAGCAGCAGGGCGCCCAGGCAGGCCAGGCCGATCCAGGGCTCAATCACCAGCAGCATGACCGCGGCACCGACAATCGATACCAGGGCGGTGGCGATGGTCGGCACATGCTTTTCGAAGAAGTCGACGAACTCCCTGGCCAGCACCACCCGCGCCGCTGCCGTGGAAGTGTTTTGCTGCTGCAGGCGCTGATTGAGGATCACCGGCACCGCCAGGTCGGCGTAGATGCGGGTGAAGGTGCGGGTGTCCACCGCTCGCCGCGCGGCCCCCACGACCCAGAAGCCCAGCACCACCAGGGCGTAGATCAGCGCGTGGGTGGTGTCACCCCGCAGGATCGAGTCTACGGCGAACCCGGCAAACAGCGGGTAGGCCAGCAGCAGGGCGTTCTCTAGCGCCACCAGGGACAACGTGACAAACAGCTTGCCCGGGTACGCCCGGGCAATGGCCTTGAGCGTCTGGCCGGCCGATTGCTGGCCGATCTTTTGTGTGGAGTCGACGATAACGGATGGGGTGACGACAGACATGAGTGCACCACAGGTGTGATAACGGTTAATATTGAGCGACTGCTCAATTATCTTTGAGCGATCGCTCAAAATGCAAGCGCCGTCCATCTCGGCGTCAAGAGGCCCGATTGCCCATGTCCCGTAACGACCGTAAAGACCAGATCATCGGCGCGGCCCTGGAGTTGTTTCGCAGCAAGGGGTTCGCCGATGTCTCCACTCGCGACCTGGCCGAACATGCCGGGTTGTCCCGCAGTCATGTCTATCACTACTTCAGCGATTGGAAGGAGCTGCGCCGCGAGGCCTTCATCCGTTTTGCCAATGAGCAACTGGAGGCGGTGGGCGAACCGCTGCAAGGCGTCGCGCCCTTGGAGGCGCTGCAGGGTTTTCTTCGCGATTGCCTGCCCGATTCCGCCGAGGACGGCTGGGCGCTGTGGCTCGATGCCTGGGACGAGGCCATGTATGACCAGGAGCTGGCCGAGGCCTACCTGAAGATCAACGGTCAGTGGCAGCAGATGTTGGCGCAGATCGTCCACCGTGGGGTCCAGGCCGGAGTGTTCCGCTGCTCCAGCCCCGAACGCGTGGCACGACAGTTGTTCGCGCAAACCATGGGCTATGCCGATGACCTGCTGCTGCGGGCCTCGCCCGAAGCTGCCGAGGCTGCCTTGGCAGAAGTCTTGGAAGTGGCGGGCTTGCTGTTGGGGTTCGAGGACTAAGGGCCTCAGTACAAATGATGGGATCTTGTGGTGGTTAGCGCGATTTATTGGCTTGCTGAAACGATTCTTCGGCGCTATAAAAATCGTACAACTCCAATAAAGGCAATCCCTCGATGAAGTCCCTCAAACTGCTTGTTTCCCTCGCCGCGCTGAGCGCCGCTTCCCATGCCATGGCCTGGGACTATGTATTGCTCGACAGCGACAAGGCCGCCGACAACCTGCACCTCACCAGCCAGCAACTGGGGGTAAAGACCGAGCGGCCTTTTTCCGTGACCTTGCGCACCTTGCATGGCGGTCGCCAGGAAGGGGTGAGCATCATCGACATCGACAATGGTGTGATGAAGCTCTCGGTGGTGCCGACCCGGGGCATGAATGTGTTGCAGGCCTCGGTGGGCGATGTGCGCCTGGGCTGGGATTCACCGGTCAAGGAAGTGGTCAATCCGGCGTTCATCGAACTCAATGGCCGTGGTGGCCTGGGCTGGCTGGAAGGCTTCAATGAGCTGGTGACGCGTTGCGGCTACGAGTGGGTCGGGCACCCTGGCCTGGACAATGGCGAGTTGCTGACACTGCATGGCCGCGCGGCGAACATTCCCGCCAGCAAGGTCACCCTGCATATCGACGAGAAACCGCCTTACGCCATTCACTTGCGGGGCGAGCTCAAGGAGCAGGCGTTCAAGAAGGTCGATTTCAGTGTCGCCACCGAACTGGTTACCGAGCCCGGCAGCACCAGTTTCACCCTCAATGACCGGTTGACTAACAACGGTGATTATCCGAAGGAATACCAGGCGCTGTACCACAGCAACTTCAGCACGCCGTTCCTCGAGCAGGGGGCCAAGTTTGCGGCACCGGTGAAACAAGTCTCGCCCTTCAACGACAAAGCCAAGGCCGATCTGGGGGACTGGCAGACCTATCGCGGCCCGACCCGCGACTATGACGAGACCGTCTACAACGTCGTGCCTTATGCCGACGCCAAGGGCGAGACCCTGGCGGTGCTGCATAACAAGGCGGGTAGTCTCGGCGTATCGCTGGGCTTCAATACCCAGCAGTTGCCGGTGTTCTCGCTATGGAAGAACACCGACACCCAGGGCCAGGGTTATGTGACGGGACTGGAGCCGGGCACCAGTTTCTCTTACAACCGCCGCTATCAGCGTCCGCTGAATCTGGTGCCGACCATCGGCGCCAAGGAGCAACGGCAATTCCAGATCCGCTACAACCTGCTGGCGGACAAGGCTGCGGTGGATGATGCGCTGAGTCTTGTCGGCAAGATTCAGGATGGACGCCAGACCGAAGTGCGTCCCACGCCGCTGGTGGATCTGTCCAAGGAGTGACCCTTCAACCTGTGCTCGGCCGGTAATGCAGGGCTTCTGCCAGATGCTCGCGGTTGATCCGTGCCGCCTGCTCCAGGTCGGCCAGGGTCCGGGCCACCTTCAGCAGGCGGTGGGCGGCTCGTAGCGACAGGTCCAGGCGTTCGCAGGCCGCTTCCAGCCAGCGTTCGTCTGCCGTGGATAGCCGGCAATGGCGCCTCAGGCCGGGGAGGTCGAGATGGGCATTGGCGCAACCCTGGCGTTGGCGTTGCAGCTCGCGAGCTTGAGCCACCCGGGCGGCGGCGCTGGCACTGTCGTCCCCCGGTTGCGGCTCGGGGTTCAGGGCGGTGGCTTCGCGGGCCACGGTCAGGTGCAGGTCGATGCGATCGAGCAAGGGGCCAGACAGCTTGTTGCGATAGCGCTGGATCTGTTCCGGCGTGCAGCGACACCGTCCGTTGGGGTCGCCAAGGTAGCCACAGGGGCAGGGGTTCATGGCGGCTACCAGTTGGAAGCGCGCTGGAAACTGTAGCCGGTCGCGGGCGCGAGAGATGACGATCTGGCCCGACTCCATGGGCTCGCGCAGAACCTCCAGGACCTTGCGGTCGAACTCCGGCAGTTCATCGAGAAACAACACACCGTGATGGGCCAGGGTGATTTCTCCCGGACGAGGTTTCGAACCGCCACCCACCAGTGCAGGGCCTGATGCCGAATGATGGGGCTGGCGGAAGGGGCGCTGCGGCCAGTGGCGCAGCGGCTTGTGGCTGCTCACCGATTGAATGGCTGCGACTTCCAGGGCTTCGTCTTCCTGCAAGGGTGGCAGCAGGCCGGGCAAGCGACTGGCCAGCAAGGTCTTGCCGGTGCCGGGCGGGCCGCTGAACAGCAGGTTGTGGGCACCGGCGGCAGCGACCAGCAAGGCACGCTTGGCGGCCAGTTGGCCCTGGACTTCCCGCAGGTCGGGGTAGGGCGTCTGATTCTCCTGCAAGCCGTCGCTGACGTAAGCCGCGATGGGGGCGTGGCCATTGAAGTGGGCGACGGCCTCCAGCAGATGGTCTACGGCGATCACCTCCAGGCCCGAGGCCAGGCAGGCTTCCTCGGCATTGGCCCGGGGCACCAGCAGGGTGCGTCCCGCCTTGCGTGCCGCCAGCGCAGCCGGGAGCACACCGCGTACTGCTCGCACCGCGCCGGACAGAGCCAGCTCACCCAGGCATTCGATGTTGTCCAGCGCCAGGGCCGGCACCTGCACGCTGGCGGCGAGGATGCCCAGGGCGATGGCCAGGTCGAATCGTCCACCGTCCTTGGGCAAATCCGCCGGAGCCAGGTTGAGGGTGATGCGTCGCGGCGGGAAGTTGAATCCGGCGTTGAGGATGGCGCTGCGCACCCGGTCCTTGCTTTCCTTGACTGCAGCTTCCGGCAGCCCGACCAGGGTCAGGCTCGGCAGGCCGTTGGCCAGGTGCACTTCAACGCTGACAGCCGGAGCCTGTACGCCCACTTGGGCACGGCTGTGGATGATTGCCAGGGACATGGGAAGATCTTCCTTGAGACAGCGGGAACCGCGTCCTGCGGTGCTGCAAGGATAGATGAGGGCTTTGGCGGGAGGAGCTTTGAATGCGCACAGGATATGTCGCCGGCGCTACGGCTTTCGTTGGCAAACCGGCTCCAGGTTTGTAGGAGCCGGCTTGCCGGCGAATCGCGGGTTCAGCTCATTGCGCTGCCGGATTGAGCCGGGCTTCCAGCTCCGCCACTTTGGCCTCCAGGCTTTCCAGGCGTGCCCGGGTGCGGGCCAGGACCACCATCTGGCTGTCGAATTCTTCCCGGCTGACCAGGTCCAGTTTGCTGAAGCCGCTTTGCAGCAGGGCCTTGAACTGGCTTTCGATTTCATTGCGAGGCAGAGGTGTTTCACCGCTGAGCAAACGCGAGGCGTGGCCGCTCAGGGCATCGAGAAGGTCTTTGGGCGCGAGCATGGGAGTGTCCTGAATAGCAGATGGGCTGCAGTGTATCACGCACGGCTCAAGGGCTTGGTGGTGCCCGCTCTGCACGTTTTTCGCGCATCCGGGCGGGCGCTCGCGCACCGTTATTGTGCGTATCCGCGGTGCCGATTTGTGGCAAGCCCGAACGGCTGTGGGCAAGAGACTGAAATCACTGATTTTTCCCGAGCTGGCAAGCTTTCTGCTTAGACCTTGGTGACCCATGCACTGATGCAGTCGCTGTGACGAATGCAGTGCGGCAGGCGGAGCGGGGAGTGTTTCGTCAGAAGCGGTTAGCTGGCGTCGGTCTGGCTGAGGAAGGCCGACGATGCGTTACAAAGCCAGGCACTGCGCTTAGACTTGAGTCGGGTTTGTTTTCCTGGGGCAAGTCCACCAATTCGGGAGAAAGTTTCATGAAGCTAGTCACTGCCATCATCAAGCCGTTCAAGTTGGACGACGTGCGCGAGTCGCTGTCCGAGATCGGCGTGCAGGGCATTACCGTCACTGAGGTCAAAGGCTTCGGCCGGCAGAAGGGTCACACCGAGCTGTATCGCGGTGCGGAGTATGTGGTGGATTTCCTGCCCAAGGTGAAGATCGATGTCGCCATTGACGACAAGGATCTTGACCGGGTTATCGAGGCGATAACCAAGGCCGCCAACACCGGCAAGATCGGTGACGGCAAGATCTTCGTGGTCAATCTGGAACAGGCTATTCGCATCCGTACCGGCGAAACCGATACCGACGCAATCTAAGCCGCCAAACCCAACGCCCCAGGAGAAAACAATATGACTCTGCGTAAATTCGCAGGGCTAGGAGCCCTTTTGTCCCTCGTAATGCCTGGCCTGGCCATGGCGGCAGACGAAGTGGCGGCTCCAGTCCTCAATTCCGGCGACACCGCCTGGATGCTGACTTCCACAGCCTTGGTGCTGTTCATGACCATTCCTGGCCTGGCGCTGTTCTACGGCGGCATGGTGCGGTCGAAAAACATTCTTTCGGTGCTGATGCAGTGCTTTGCCATTACCGGCCTGATCAGCATTCTGTGGGTCATCTATGGCTACAGCATTGCGTTCGACACGACGGGCATGGAACAGGGCGTCGTCAACTTCAACTCCTTCTTCGGTGGCATGGGCAAGGCCTTCCTGGCGGGCGTGACCCCAGCCAGCGTAACCGGCCCAGCGGCGCTGTTCCCTGAAGCGGTGTTCATCACCTTCCAGATGACTTTCGCCATCATCACTCCGGCGTTGATTGTCGGTGCCTTCGCCGAGCGGATGAAGTTCTCCGCCATGCTGATCTTCATGGGCGTCTGGTTCACCCTGGTGTATGCACCGATCGCGCACATGGTCTGGTCCGGCAACGGCGGCCTGATGTGGGACTGGGGCGTGCTGGATTTCGCCGGCGGCACCGTGGTCCACATCAATGCCGGTATCGCAGGCCTGGTGGCGTGCCTGGTACTGGGCAAGCGCAAAGGCTTCCCTACCACGCCGATGGCTCCCCACAACCTGGGCTATACCCTGATGGGCGCGGCCATGCTGTGGGTCGGTTGGTTCGGCTTTAACGCCGGTTCCGCCGCTGCGGCCAACGGTACTGCCGGCATGGCCATGCTGGTGACGCAGATCGCTACTGCCGCCGCGGCCCTGGGCTGGATGTTTGCCGAGTGGATCACCCACGGCAAGCCAAGCGCGCTGGGTATCGCTTCGGGCGTGGTCGCCGGCCTGGTAGCCATCACTCCGGCAGCGGGCACCGTTGGCCCGATGGGCGCCCTGATCATCGGCCTGGCCGCTGGCGTGGTGTGCTTCTTCTGTGCCACCAGCCTCAAGCGCAAGCTGGGTTATGACGACTCCCTGGATGCCTTCGGCGTTCACGGCATCGGCGGTATTCTTGGCGCGATCCTCACCGGTGTGTTCGCCGCTCCATCTCTGGGCGGCTTCGGCACCGTGACCGACATCGCCGCGCAAGTCTGGATTCAGTGCAAAGGTGTGGGCTTTACCGTGATCTACACCGCGATCGTGACCTACATCATTCTCAAGGTCCTGGATGCCATCATCGGGCTTCGGGTTACCGAGGAAGAAGAAGCGGTCGGCCTCGATCTGGCACAACACAACGAGCGGGGTTACAACCTGTAATCGCGCCTGAAAAAACGCCCGGCTCCGGCCGGGCATTTTTTTGCCTGGCATTTGTCATTGAGAAAGGCTGAATGGATTTACTGACAAGCATTGGCGTGTATGCCGTGGCGATTTCCAGCAGGACAAATGCTTACACTAAAGCAGGATTATTCGGCGCTTTGTTTTTTCCCTGAGCGCGCTAGAATGCGCGCCGAAGCGTGGAGATCGGTATGTGGCAACAGACCCTGATTACCCTGCGGGCCAGGCCCCGGGGCTTTCATCTGGTGACGGACGAGTTGCTCGCCGGCCTGCCTGAGTTGAGGGCATGTCGGGTTGGTCTGCTGCATTTATGGCTGCAACATACCTCGGCCTCGTTGACCATCAACGAGAACGCCGATCCGGCGGTACGGCGTGACTTCGAGCGTTTCTTCAACACCCTGGTGCCTCAAGGCATGGCCGGGTACGAACATGACGACGAGGGCGCGGACGACCTTCCGGCGCACTTCAAAGCCAGTTTGCTAGGCTGTCAGCTGACTTTGCCGGTAGCGGCGGGGCGCTTGGCGCTAGGCACCTGGCAAGGTGTTTATCTGGGCGAGCATCGCGATCACGGCGGTGCTCGCAAAGTCCTTGCCACCCTGCAGGGTGATCGGGCATAAGCCGCTGAGTATCAGTGGACGTTGATTTTTTTCCGGCAGCCTTCGACAGTCGGCGCAGCTGGGCTATAACTAATCTGCTTTTCGCAAGTCATGAGGTAGAACATGAGCGACGATGATCTGGAAAACGACGACCTCGAAGTAGGTGACGAAGACGAAACCGAAGAAGGTCTTGAAGCGGCCGCCGACGATGTGGCGGAAGACGACGGCAGTGATGTTCCTGCTCCGACCGCCAAAGGCAAGGCCAAGGCCGCCGTCTCGGTAGACGAGCTGCCGAGTGTCGAAGCCAAGAACAAGGAGCGTGATGCACTGGCGCGTGCCATGGAAGAGTTCCTGGCCCGTGGCGGTAAAGTGCAGGAAGTCGAGGCCAATGTGGTCGCCGATCCGCCCAAGAAGCCTGATAACAAGTACGGCAGCCGGCCTATCTGAGCCTTGTTACTTGCTTGCTGAAAAAGCCCGCCGTCGCTGCGGGCTTTTTCATGGGCGCGTGCCGGGTAAATGGCGCCGCGTGGCGGCGATCGCGAGCAAGCTCGCTCCTACAGAACGAGCCGCATCAACTGCCGCTGTGCCAGCGACCCAGCAGTGCTGGCAGTTCTTTGAGGCTGCGAATCTCGGCATCAGGGGCGCGCTCGGCTTCCCAGGCCTTGCCCGCAGGATTGAACCAGATGGCCCGCAGGCCCGCCTGCTGGGCGCCGGCAATGTCGTCGCCCGGGTGATCGCCGATATGCACGGCGGTTTCGGCCGTTGCGCCACCGCGTTGCAGGGCTTCATGGAACAGCCGGGCATCCGGCTTGGCGACCCCGATGTCTTCGGCGCACAGGGCGAACTTGAAGTAGTCCGCCAGACCCAGGCGACGCACGTCGGCATTGCCGTTGGTGACGACCCCTAGGGCGAAATGATTGGCCAGGGCCTCCAGGGTCGGCTGAACCTCGGGGAAGATGTCCAGCTGATGCCTGGCATGCAGGAACACTTCGAAGCTCTGGTCGGCTAGCTGGCTGGCTTGGCTGTGCTCATACCCGGCCTCTTCCAGGGCATGGAACAGCACCCGGCGGCGCAGGGCGCTGATCCGGTACTTGAGCGTCGGCTCGTCCTGCAGCACCCGTTCGCGAATGGCCCACAGATGCTCCACCGGCACGCCGCCGAGATTCGGTGCGTGCTCGGTCAGCCACTGGCGCAGGGTGGCTTCGGCGCTGACGATCACCGGCGCGGTATCCCACAGGGTGTCGTCGAGGTCGAAGGTGATCAGCTTGATGGTCATTACTCACCGCCTTTGTTGCGTTTGGCCCGTGGATGGGCGCTGTCGTAGACCGCTGCCAGGTGCTGGAAGTCCAGGTGGGTATAGATCTGTGTGGTCTTGATGTCCGAATGCCCCAGCAACTCTTGCACGGCTCGCAGGTCCTGGGAGGACTCCAGCAAATGGCTGGCAAAGGAATGGCGCAGCATGTGCGGGTGCAGGTTCTGTCCCAGTTCCCGCTCGCCGGCGGCCTTGACCCGCAACTGAATGGCTCGTGGCCCCAGGCGGCGCCCCTTCTGGCTGACGAACAGGGCGCCGTCCGGCGGGTTGCTCAGGGCTCGCAGCGGCAGCCACAGCGTCAGGGCTTCCCGGGCCTTCTTGCCCACCGGCAGCACACGGGTCTTGCTGCCTTTGCCCAGCACCTGCACCAGGCCGTCGGCCAGATCCAGCTGTTCGAGGTTCAGGCTGGTCAGCTCGGAGAGACGCAAGCCGCAGGAGTAGAACAGTTCCAGGATCGCCTGGTCGCGATGGGCCAGGAAGTCGTCTTCTACCGCGCCGTCGAGCAGTTGCAGGGCGCGGTCGGTATCCAGGGTCTTGGGCAGGCGACGTTCGCCCTTTGGCGGTGCCAGGCCGTTGGCCGGGTCGTGATCGCACAGCCCTTCGCGGTTCAGGTAGTGATAGAGCCCGCGCACGGCGGACAGAAGGCGTGCCAGGCTGCGTGATGACTGACCTTGCTGGTGCAGGCGGGCAATCATGCTGCGCAAGCCCTGGATATCCAGGTCGGTCCAGCTGCGCACCTGCTGCTTTTCACAGAATCCCAACACCTTGTCGAGATCGCGCCGGTAGGCCAGCAGGGTATGGGGCGACACCTGGCGCTCACTGCGCAGGTGTGCGCAGTAGGCATCCAGTTGCTGCTGCATGGTCAGCGTACCGAGCGCAGCGAGTGGGTGAAGCGCGGCAGCACGCGGCCGGTGACTTCAGCAATGTAATTGAGGAACAGGGTGCCTACCGAGCTCTTGTAGTGCTGCGGGTCACGGCTGGCGATGGCCAGTACACCGTGCATGCCCTGGTGCGCCAGGGCGACTACCGCAGTGGAGCCGATCTGCTTGCGCTGTTCTTCGCCGAAGAGAAAGTCCAGTTCGTGCTCGCGCAGGCTGCCACTGACACTCTTGCCTTCTGAAAGCAGGCCGCCGATGGCGCCCTGGGCTTCGGCGGCGGAGACCCAGCGGCCTACCGGCATGGGGCTGTCGCTGAACAGAATCAGGCTGACGAAGGGCACCTGGAAATCCTGGCGCAGGCTGTCTTCGACACTCATCACCACCTCTTCCAGGCTGGTGGCGTCCATCAGGGCCAGGATCAGGCGTCGGGTTTTGTCGAACAGCCGGTCGTTGTCCCGGGCCACGTCCATCAATTGCGACAGGCGATGGCGCATCTCGATGTTGCGCTCGCGCAGGATCTTCATCTGCCGCTCCACCAGCGATACGGTGTCGCCGCGCTGGTGCGGAATGCGCAAGGCCGGGAGCAACTCGTCGTGCTCGACGAAGAAGTCCGGATGGGCCTCCAGGTACGCGGCAACGGCTGCTGCGTCCAGGTCGGCAGAAGGCGTTGGGTCGGGCTTTGCGGCGGGAGCCTGCGGCTGATCAGTCATGGATTTCGCTCACTTAAAGACGCACCTGTCCTTCGTATACGCGCACTGCCGGACCGGTCATCATCACCGGTTGGCCAGGGCCTGCCCATTCAATGGACAGGCGCCCGCCCGGCAGGTCGATCAATAGGGGCGAATCCATCCACCCCTGGCTGATCGCGGCCACTGCGGCTGCGCAGGCGCCGGTACCGCAGGCCTGGGTTTCCCCGGCGCCACGTTCCCAGACCCGCAATTGCGCGCGTTGACGGTCCAGCACCTGGATAAAACCGACATTGACCCGCGCCGGGAAGCGCGGGTGATGCTCGATCTTCGGCCCCAGTTCGTGTACCGGCGCGCTGTTGATGTCATCCACCCGCAACACGGCGTGAGGGTTGCCCATGGACACGGCGGCCAGCTCGACCTGCAGGCCGTCGACGTCCAGCGTGTAGCTGTCGGCCTGGGCCGGGGCCTGGAACGGAATGTCCGCCGGCACCAGGCGCGGAGCCCCCATGTTGACGCTGATCTGTCCGTCGTTGCGTACATCCAGTTCGATGACGCCGCTCTTGGTCTCGACGCGGATCTGACGCTTGGTGGTCAGGCGCTTGTCCAGTACGAAACGGGCGAAGCAGCGGGCGCCGTTGCCGCACTGTTCCACTTCGGAGCCGTCGGAGTTGAAGATCCGGTAGCGGAAGTCCACGTCCGGGTTGCTCGGGGCCTCGACGATCAGCAGTTGATCGAAGCCGATTCCGGTATGGCGATCACCCCATTGTTTGGCGTGCTTGGGCAGAATATGCGCGTGCTGGCTGACCAGGTCGAGAACCATGAAGTCATTGCCCAGGCCATGCATCTTGGTAAAACGCAGCAGCATGGTCTTACTCCGGCAGCAGGCTTTCGCCAGCGAATAACTCGGCTACCGTCTCGCGGCGACGCACTTCAACAGCCTGGTCACCATCGACCAGTACTTCAGCGGCACGGCCGCGGGTGTTGTAGTTCGAGCTCATGACGAAACCATAGGCACCAGCAGAATGCACCGCCAGCAGATCGCCCTCGGCCAGGGCCAGGTTGCGTTCCTTGGCGAGGAAGTCGCCGGTTTCGCAGATCGGTCCGACGATGTCGTAGGTGCGGGGTTCGGCATCCCGCGGCTGGACGGCACTGACATCCATCCAGGCCTGGTACAGCGCTGGGCGGATCAGGTCGTTCATGGCGCCGTCGACGATGGCGAAATCCTTGTGTTCGGTGTGCTTGAGGTACTCGACACGGGTCAGCAGTACACCGGCGTTGGCCACGATGAAGCGGCCCGGTTCGAACACCAGGGCCAGGTCGCGGCCATCCAGGCGTTCACGCACGGCCTTGATGTAGTCGGCGGCCAGTGGCGGCTCTTCGTCGCGATAACGCACGCCCAGACCGCCACCCAGATCGATGTGGCGCAGGTAGATGCCGCATTCTCCAAGACGGTCCACCAGATCCAGCAGGCGGTCGAGGGCGTCGATGAAAGGGGCCAGGGTGGTGAGTTGCGAGCCGATGTGGCAGTCGACCCCGACGATATCCAGGTTCGGCAGCTGCGCGGCGCGGATGTACACGTCCTCGGCAGTCGCAATGTCGATGCCGAACTTGTTTTCCTTGAGCCCGGTGGAGATATACGGGTGAGTGCCGGCATCGACGTCGGGATTGACTCGCAGCGAGATTGGCGCGCGAACACCCAGTTCGGCGGCCACCAGCTGCAGGCGCTCAAGCTCTTCTGCGGACTCGACGTTGAAGCAATGGACGCCCACTTCCAGGGCTCGGCGCATGTCGTCACGGGTCTTGCCGACACCGGAAAAGACAATCTTGTCGGCTTGGCCGCCAGCCGCCAGGACGCGCTCCAGCTCGCCCCGGGAGACGATGTCGAAGCCTGCGCCCAAGCGCGCCAGGACATTCAGCACACCCAGGTTGGAGTTGGCTTTTACCGCGAAGCAGACCAGGTGCGGCATGCCGGCAAGCGCCTCGGCATAGGCCAGGTACTGGGCCTCGATGTGCGATCGGGAGTAGACGTAGGTCGGCGTGCCGAAACGCTCGGCAATGGCGGACAGGGCTACGCCTTCCGCGAACAGCTCACCGTCGCGGTAGTTGAAAGCGTCCATGGTGAGCCCTTAGTAGGTGTCGTGCTTGTGCGACTTCGACTGCGATTTCGCCTGTTCTTCTGGGGATTTGCTGTCATCGGGCAGATACAGCGGGCCTTTCTGGCCGCAGGCGGTAACAAGGCAGGCAACCGCGACGAGCGCAGCAAGGGAAGAGATCAGGCGCTTCATGGCGAAATCCTTGAGAATGCGTAAATTGCGCCCGAGTATACCGGCCACCCGGCAGCTTGCCTATGCAGCGTAACTCCCGTCCAGCGGGCCTTTGCCAGGGGCTGCTCAGAGGCTTTGGTCGGCTTCCGACACAATGGGCGTCGCATTTATCCACCTGTTCGGTATCCTTTGCATTCGCCGGGGAGCGTCCGTATCTTGCGGCGCTTGAGCGTGAGTAGACACTTTTTGAGGTTCCTGCAATGAGTTTGACCGAAGCCCGTTTTCACGACCTGGTGGACGCCACCCAGCAGACGCTGGAGGATATTTTCGATGAGAGCGACCTGGACATTGACCTGGAAAGCTCCGCCGGAGTGCTCACCGTCAAGTTCGACAACGGCAGCCAGGTGATCTTCAGTCGCCAGGAACCTTTGCGCCAGCTGTGGCTGGCCGCCCGCTCCGGTGGTTTCCACTTCGACTACGACGAGGAAAGCGAGCGCTGGATGTGCGACAAGAGTGAAGAGCAGCTGGGGGAGATGCTGGAACGCATCGTTCTCGAACAGGCGGATATCAAGCTCGATTTCGAAGGGCTCTGAGGTCGTGACTCAGCCCGCCGCAGCCCGACCGCCCAAGCCGCTCTACAGTAATGTCAGCCCGGCGGTCAGTTCGCCGTGCATCAGTCTGTGCCGTCTCGATGAGGAGAAGGTCTGCCGCGGCTGTTTCCGCCATGTGGAGGATATTCGCGAGTGGCGTTCGGCCGATGACGAGCGGCGGCGAGTGATCTGCGCACAAGCGCTGCAGCGCAAACAGAGCGGTACAGCCGGGGGACTTTAGGTTCGTACTGGTACGGTTTGTTTATTCAGTGTGCTGTGATAGTGTCCGACTTCGCCTCGCTACATCGAGGCCGGTGAGAACCCCGTCTTATTTGGCGGGGTTTTGCTTTTTTGTGCAGAAAAAATAGGAGTCAGCCAGGATCATGAGTACTGCACCATCCATCATCCTTACCCGCCTTGACGTGCAACGTCTGGAGCGCCTGATCGACAGCCTGGACGACTCGCTGCCAGGCGTCATTGCACTGCAAACCGAGTTGGATCGTGCCGAAACGCTGGTGGGTCACGATGAAGTACCGGCCGGTGTCGTAACCATGAACTCGCGTGTGCATTGCCGTGAGGAAAGCAGTGGCAAGGACTATCACCTGACCCTGGTTTATCCACAGGACGCCAACGCCGACGAAGGCAAGATTTCGATCCTTGCACCCGTGGGCAGTGCCTTGCTGGGCTTGCAGGTGGGTCAATACATCGACTGGCCGGCGCCGGGTGGCAAGACCCTGAAGCTGACTCTGCTGGAAGTGGAATACCAGCCGGAAGCCGCGGGCGACTACCACCTCTGATTTGCGGCTAGACCTGCTCGAGCGCGTCGTTCAGTGCGCGCTCCAGGCTGGCCTTGTAGCGCAGATACACAATGCTCGAACTTTGCATATCACCGAGCAGGCCGGACAGGTCCAGGTCGGTGATGTAGCAGCGATAGCGTTCCGGTTCACGGCGCTGTCCGACGATTTCCTGGGCCACCGCGCTGAATAGCTGGTTGCCATATTCCAGTTCGGAAAACTCCCGTTGATTGCAGTACAGCGAGACTTGCACCTGGCCAGGTGCAGCCTTGCCGATGATCGCCTGCACGTCATAAAAGGCCTTGTTCACCGGGGTCGCAGGTGCTGGTCGCGGCTCTACCCGGCGCGCCCGACCGGTGCCTGAGGGCAGTATCTGCAAGTAGAGTGTGTCCAAAGGTTTCTCGCCCTGGCTACTGTCCATCGACTGTAGCGCTTCACGGCGGTAGAGGATCGACTGCAGGAAGCGCTGCAGGGGCACCAGCAGGCTTTGTTCGTCGTGGTACGCCAGGGTCTGCTGCCACAGGGCGTTGTGCTCATCGAGGATATAGAGTTCGGCGTGCTGCTCGATGATCCGATAGAACACCTGAATGCAGTCTGGCTGGCCCATGGGCAGGATCAGCGCCAGGTCGTGATCTTCCAGGGCCATGGGATCGAGGTGCAGGGGGCTATAGCGGGCTTGCTCCTGGCTCAGGTATTCAAGCAGTGCGGCGGGTGTCGCCATGGCCCGATGCCGAACCTGGCCGGGTACCAGTTCGAGGACGTGAAAGTGCTGCTGGACCTGGATCAGGTAGCGGTAGTTGAGCTGACTGAGCAGGAGGTGGTGCGCGGTTTCGAACAGCTCCTCCACCCGCCGAGCGATGAACTGTGCGCGGTTGTGGCAGAAGCAGCGGACCCGCAACCGTGGTTGTGAGTCGGACGGCAGGTTGTTGAGGTAGTCCCGCAGGCATTCGAGCAAGGCATGTTCAGCGTCATAGCGCCCGACCATGACCTCGTTCCAGCTATTGAGGGTGACCTGATCCAGGGTCAGCACCAGGTTTTCCCGCACCCCGGCGTAGCTCAGGGAGTCGGTGCGCTCGGTGGTCATGAGAATGTTCAGGTCGCGGTGATGCTTGAGCGGGTCGACTCCGACGTTTACCAGGATCAGCACTTCGCCGGGTACGCTGGCATGCAGCAGCTGTTCTTCGTCGACGGTGGTCAGTGGCAGGGCCACCGTCTGTTGCAGGCTGCCAAGCAAGTTGAACAGCTCGAACTCGCTCAGGTCGCTGCTGCCAGGGTGCAGGGCCAGGCGCGTGCTGCTATCGATCACCCCATTGCGATGGCACCAGGTCAGTAGCTCAAGCAATTCACGGCTGCGCTTGATAGGCGCGAAGTGCTCCCACTCCAGGGCGGTCAGATTGCCGTTGTACAGGCCCCAATGAGTCTGCCCTGGTTCTTTCTTGTTCGGCGATTGCACCAGGGTCAGGGTGTCTTCCGCGAGGTCCGGGGCGATGCCGGGATTGATGAACTCGATTTTCCCCGCCTTGCGTTCGAATGCCGCGTACAGGCGTCGGCCCAGCACGTTCAAGTCGCGTTTATTGATCAGGCTGGCGGCCTGTTCGGTGCGGGCGAACTGGGTCAGGAAGCGGTAGCTGTAGTTGAGCTCGTTGACCAGCGCCCGGCGCTCGCTGCTGACTTGGCGCACTTTCCATTGGCTGCGACTGTCCAGCAGGGCCAACTGGCGCTGATCCCAGCCCCATTCGCTGGCCAGGCGCTCAAGCAGTGCCCGCTGCCAGCTCGGGCTGCGAGCGCCATTGCCGCTGGAAAGCTTGCGGTTGACCTTGAGGTACAGGCTGCGCCGTACCAGTTCCAGACGCTCGGGCTCGCCACGGGCCTTGAGGTATTCCTCGATGCGTCGGTAAACCACGATATAGGGGTCGAGCTCGTCCAGGTCCAGGCGGTTGGCGAACACCGCCTGCTTGAAGCGCAGGCTCAGGCACTGGACCCTGGGATGCTCACTGGCGTAGACCTCGATCAGCAGCAGCTTGAGTACTGATTTGTAGGGGGACTCGATGCCCTTGAACAGCTGCCAGAGTCCGGCTCCGATGAACTCGCCGGGCGGAATGCGTGCCATGTGGCCCAGGTCCAGATTCTCTTCGGCGGGTACGAAGCGCTTGGAGAGCAGGGTGTGGAGGTAGCGCTCGTAGCGGGACTCCTCGTACACCGGCACCAGCCACCACAACGGCGTGCGTCCGGCCAACCAGATGGCGGTGCGGTAGAACTCGTCGAGCAGCAGGTAGTGCTGGGTGGTGCCGCAATCATCCGAACTCAGCTGTGTATCCCGCTCACCGCGGACAAAGCGGTTGGGGTCGATCAGGAAAAAATGCGCCTCGGCGCCCTGGCCCGCGGCCCAGGCTTCCAGCAACTGGCATTTCTTCTGCAGTTCGGCCAGCTCGGTTTCGCTCAGGTCCGGCGCATGGCACACCCAGACATCCATGTCGCTCTGGTCCGCCTGGGCCAGGGTGCCCAGGCTGCCCATGAGAAACAGGCCGTGGATAGGACGAGGTGGATTGCCATGACGAGGCTTGTAGGAAAAGGAACGGGTCAGGCGCTGGGCTTCAGCCAGGGCTTGCGGGTCGGGCTCGTAGTTGGACAGTCCCGCCGGGGTAGCGCCGGAAACGTAGCCAGGCAGCAGGGGGTGATTGACGTGAAAGAACAGTGGCAGCAGGTTGAGGACCAGCTGCTGGCGTGCCGACAACCCTTCCATTGCCCGAGCCATGCGTCCGGCATTGAGGGTGAGAAAACGCGCGCGCAGTTGACTGAGAACCTTGCGATCGATTCCTTCATCCAGATCGGGACGGATTTCATGGGTATGGGGCATTTCAAGCTGAGCTCGAACGTGGCGGTTTGAGGACGGCAGCAGTTTATCGTCAGACAAGACCGAGCCTTAAGCTGATTTTGTTTTTTGACGCCAGATTTCTAGCGTATTGGCGGGAGGGTGCCTACGGAATCCGACAGACGGGAACCCCGCAGGCCGAGGAACGGTGTTCAGGCGGTTTCTTTGACGCTCAGGATGGTCAGCAGGCCTTGGGCATGTTCAGCAGCATCCCGGCCAAGGCTGGTCAGGTAGCCCCCATCGGGCTGGGTAATCAGTTCTTTGTCAAACAGGCGTTGGGCGGCGGCGATGGCAGAAGGGGCGGCGGTCTGATGGATTTTCAGGCCTTCCTGGGAGTTGTCCAGGTTGAAGAGTGCAAGGATTTCCAGTTCGGCAACCAACTCAGGGGTATACGACATAAGGACTCCAGACTTTCTAGGAATGAGAGGTCAGCGTTCTTAAGGTGACCGCAGAACGGCGGCGTGTCCAGCATTCGCTGAGGACTTTTGTACCTGGGGGCAGCGGTCTTTGGCCGCAGGGTGCCTGCAGTGTAGTCAGGTCGGGAGTGGCGTGCCGGAGCGTTGCTGCGGGCAGCGCTCCGGTGGTAGCGGCTTACTGCTTCTCTGGAGGCAGTTCCGGCAGGGCGCGCAGCGCGGCTTCGTACCATTGGGTATCGAAGGCGCGGTCTTCCTCGAGGATCGCATCGATCTCGACAGCCAGGACGTGGGCCATCAGGTTGAGGATTTCTTCCCGCTCGTAACCCACCAGAGTCAGCTTATTGAAGGTGGCCTTGGCTGCTGGCGGATTGTCGCTTTCGATCTGGTTCTCGATCGCTTCGATCAGGGTGTTTTCGGCGAACTCTTCTTCGTCGTTGTCGATATCGGTTGGCTCGCTCATGGCAGGCTCCTCAAGGAAAGGTCGCCAGTTTACTCGTATTCAGAGGCTGGATGCTGCTGGTCAGAAGTGGATTAACCTTCTATAAAAAGTCCTGCCGACCCCCTGCACGGCCTGGAGGCTATGGGATGTTCAAGCTTTATGGGTTCGCCATCAGCAACTACTACAACATGGTCAAACTGGCCCTGCTGGAAAAGGGCCTGCCCTTCGAGGAGGTGTTGTTCTACGCCGGCCAGAGCCCCGAGGCGCTGGCCATCAGTCCTCGGGGCAAGGTTCCGGTGCTGGAAGTGGAGCAGGGCTTTATCAGTGAAACCAGCGTGATTCTCGATTACCTGGAGCAGGTCCATCCCGAGCCGGCGTTGCTACCGGGAGATGCCTTCGAGAGGGCACAGGTGCTGGCACTGGCCAAGGAGATCGAACTCTATATCGAGCTGCCGGCCCGAGCCTGTTTCCCCGAAGTGTTCTTCGGTGCAACGCTGCCCGAGGCCATCAAGGAAAAGGCTGGAGTTGAATTGCTGCAGGGGTTTGCCGCATTGCGCCGGCATGCTCGGTTCGCGCCTTATGTGGCGGGTACCAGCCTGAGCGTGGCGGACCTGTATTTCCAGTACAGCGTGAACCTGGCCCTGGTCGTTGGGGACAAGCTGTTCGGGATCGATTTTCTGGCCGATATGCCAGAGGCCAGGGCCCTGTTGGAGCGCCTGGAGCAGACGCCCAACGCCAGGCGGATTGCCGCTGACAAGGCTGCGCTCATTACCGCCAGGCGATCGGGGCGCTAGCGTCGGGTAGCCCGCTTGTAGGGACCGGCAGAAGGGTTGCCGGCCCCTAAGGGCAGGGGCTTAGCGGCTGGCCAGCAACGCCTGGCCGCGAGCCACGGCAGCCCGGACCTGGGCTGGAGCGGTGCCGCCGATGTGATTACGGGCATTCACCGAACCTTCCAGGGTCAGCACGGCAAACACGTCCTGCTCGATCTGGTCGCTGAATTTGCGCAGTTCTTCCAGGCTCATTTCTGCCAGGTCCTTGCCGGTCTCCACACCGTACTTCACGGCGTGGCCGACGATTTCGTGGCAGTCACGGAACGGCAGGCCACGGCGCACCAGGTAGTCCGCCAGGTCGGTAGCGGTGGAGAAGCCACGCAGGGCCGCTTCACGCATGATGGCGTGCTTGGGCTTGATGGCCGGGATCATGTCGGCGAAGGCCCGCAGTGAGTCGCGCAGAGTGTCGGCGGCGTCGAACAGCGGTTCCTTGTCTTCCTGATTGTCCTTGTTGTACGCCAGGGGCTGGCCCTTCATCAGGGTCAGCAGGCCCATCAGTGCGCCAAACACTCGGCCGCTCTTGCCCCGCACCAGCTCTGGTACGTCGGGGTTTTTCTTTTGCGGCATGATCGAGCTGCCGGTGCAGAAGCGGTCCGGCAGATCGATGAACTGGAACTGCGCGCTGGTCCACAGCACCAGCTCTTCGGAGAAGCGCGACAGGTGCATCACTGCCACGCTGGCGGCGGCGCAGAATTCGATGGCGAAGTCACGGTCGGAGACGCTGTCCAGGGAGTTGCCACCCACGGCTTCGAAGCCCAGCAGCTGGCAGGTCAGCTCGCGGTCGATGGGGTAGGTGGTGCCGGCCAGCGCAGCGCTGCCCAGAGGCATGCGGTTGGTGCGCTTGCGGCAGTCCACCAGGCGCTCGTAGTCGCGGCTGAGCATTTCGAACCAGGCCAGCATGTGGTGCCCGAAGGTCACGGGCTGGGCGGTCTGCAGGTGAGTGAAGCCCGGCATGATGCTTTCGGCTTCGCGCTCGGCCAGCTCCAGCAGGCCTTTTTGCAGGCGGGTGATCTCGGCCAGGATCAGGTCGATTTCGTCCCGCAGCCACAGGCGGATGTCGGTGGCCACCTGATCATTGCGGCTGCGTCCGGTGTGCAGCTTCTTGCCGGTGATGCCGATGCGGTCGGTCAGGCGCGCTTCGATGTTCATGTGCACGTCTTCAAGGTCCACGCGCCAGTCGAAGCTGCCGGCCTCGATCTCGCCCTGGATGGTCTTCAGGCCGTCGATGATGCTGTCACGCTCGGCGTCAGTGAGCACGCCAACCTTGGCCAGCATGGTGGCATGAGCGATGGAGCCCATGATGTCGTGGCGATACAGGCGCTGGTCGAAAGTGACAGAGGCGGTGAAGCGGGCGACGAAGGCGTCGACGGGTTCACTGAAGCGGCCGCCCCAGGACTGATTGGTCTTGTCAGTGCTCATGAATTCGCTCGTGATCTGCTGAAGGAAGATGGCGTAAAAAACAGGCGCCGATAATAACAGGGTTGCCTGGGCTGTCGCTGGCACTGGTCGGCAGCTTTTTTCTCCGGGCCTGTCTGCGTGGCTTGTCGCCGGTCCCGAGGGCGCAGAGACTGAGGTCGGCACAATCCGGAGTGGATCAGGACAGGGGGGCTTGAGTGCGCAAGGTGATATCGATCAAACGATATTTATCGATTGAGCAATATCGTCTTGGCAACCGTCTACAGTTGGACAGGAGGACCGGCACAATTGCGTAACACCCCTCGCGTGTTCGCAGTGAGTCTGTCCATCGAGTTCACTCCGCGCAGGTCCATGCAACCCGCCCACGAAACGAGGCAGGTGCGGCCAGGGTGGACACCGACCACAGTAACGAGGGGGGCTTTGTGTTGAATACCAGCATTCCCTGCAACGCCGTCGCGCATCCACCGACCTTGGGCGGTATCGGGCAGGTCCGGGTAAATATTGGTGCCCGACTTGCGGCACTTTTTGGCCTTCGCACTAGTCTTATCGTGGATCGCCGTGACGGACGTCACTCCACCTGTCTACGCTATCCTTGTGCGAGACTCACGCAGGAATCCAGCGCAATATGAATGTCCTGATCGTTGATGACGAACCCCTAGCCCGCGAGCGCCTGAGCCGGATGGTCAGTGAGCTTGAGGGATACAGTGTCCTGGAGCCCAGCGCCACCAATGGCGAAGAGGCACTGAGCCTGATCGACAGCCTGAAGCCGGATATCGTCTTGCTCGATGTCCGCATGCCGGGTCTGGACGGTCTGCAGGTCGCCGGAAAATTGTGCGAACGCGAGACGCCTCCGGCGCTGGTGTTTTGCGCGGCCTCGGACGAATTCGCCTTAGAGGCCTTCGATGCCAGTGGGGTCGGGCACCTGGTCAAGCCCGTGCGCCCAGAACTGCTGCTGGAGGCGCTGAAAAAGGCCGAGAAGCCCAATCGTGTGCAGTTGGCGGCCCTGACCCGGCCGGCGGCGGAAAGCGGCAATGGCCCGCGTAGTCACATCAGCGCCCGCACCCGTAAGGGTATCGAGCTGATTCCTCTGGCTCAGGTGGTGTATTTCATTGCTGACCACAAGTATGTGACCTTGCGCCACGAAAGCGGCGAGGTGCTTCTGGATGAGCCATTGAAGGCATTGGAAGACGAATTTGGTGAGCGCTTTGTGCGTATTCATCGCAATGCGCTGGTGGCGCGAGAGCGGATCGAACGACTGCAGCGTACGCCCCTGGGACATTTCCAACTGTACCTCAAGGGGCTCAATGGTGATGCCCTGATCGTTAGCCGACGTCATGTGGCGGGTGTACGCAAGATGATGCAGCAGCTCTAGAACGCGACTCAAGGCCCACAAAAAGGCAAGCCTGGCGTCGGGAGGGCGCTGCGTTTCTGATACAAGTCAAAGCTGCTTTGGCTGAGCTGTTATTATCTGCCGTATCTATTCAGTACGGATTGATCCATGTCCTCTCGCGAAATCCGCATCGCTACCCGCAAAAGTGCACTGGCCTTGTGGCAGGCCGAATACGTCAAAGCCCGTCTGCAAGAGGCCCATCCGGGCCTCGTCGTGACCCTGGTGCCCATGGTCAGTCGCGGTGACAAACTGCTGGACTCGCCCCTGTCGAAAATCGGCGGCAAGGGCCTGTTCGTCAAAGAGCTGGAAACCGCACTGCTGGAAAACCAGGCCGACATCGCTGTGCATTCGATGAAAGATGTGCCCATGGACTTTCCCGAAGGCCTGGGGTTGTTCTGCATCTGCGAGCGTGAAGATCCACGTGACGCCTTTGTTTCCAATACCTACGCCAGCCTTGAGCAATTGCCGGAAGGCAGCGTGGTGGGTACCTCCAGCCTGCGCCGCCAGGCCCAACTGCTGACCCGTCGCCCTGACCTGCAGATTCGTTTTCTGCGGGGCAACGTCAATACTCGGCTGGCCAAGTTGGATGCCGGTGAGTACGACGCCATTATCCTGGCCGCCGCCGGCCTGATCCGTCTGGGCTTCGAAGACCGCATCAGTTCGTCCATCAGTGTCGATGAGAGTCTGCCCGCCGGTGGCCAAGGCGCAGTCGGCATCGAGTGCCGTAGTGCCGATACTGAAATTCACGCGTTGCTGGCGCCTCTGCATCATGCCGACACAGCCAGCCGGGTGACTGCCGAGCGAGCGCTGAACAAGCATTTGAACGGTGGCTGCCAGGTTCCGATTGCCTGCTACGCGGTGCTCGAAGGCGATCAGATCTGGCTGCGAGGCCTGGTCGGCGAGCCTAGCGGTGGCCTGTTGTTGAGCGCGCAAGCGCGTGGCCCGCGAGCGTCGGCCACTGAGCTGGGGGTGAAGGTGGCAGACGACCTGCTGGCCCAGGGCGCCGATGACATCCTGCGCGCGGTCTACGGCGAGGTGGGCGAAGAGTGATCGGGTGGCGCCTGCTGCTGACCCGGCCGAGCGAGGATAGTGCTGCATTGGCAGCGACCCTGGCCGAGGTCGGTGTCTTCAGCAGCAGCCTGCCGCTACTGGAGATTCAAGCCTTGCCTGTCAGCGATTCGCAGCGGGCGATCCTGCTGGAACTGGATCGTTACTGTGCGCTGATCGTGGTCAGCAAGCCTGCCGCGCACCTTGGCCTTGGCTTGCTGCGAGCCTATTGGCCTCAGCCTCCCGCTCAAAGCTGGTTCAGTGTCGGTGCCGGTACCGGGCAGATCCTTGCGGATGCCGGTTTGCAAGTTTTCTACCCTCAAACAGGTGATGACAGCGAAGCCTTGCTTGAGCTTCCCCAATTGCGCGAGGCTATCCGGCGACCTGAGCCACGGGTGCTGATCGTCCGCGGAGAGGGCGGTCGCGAGCTGCTCTCTGAGCGCTTGCGTGACCTAGGTGCTAGTGTCGATTATCTGGAACTCTACCGCCGGTGCCTGCCGCATTACGCCAAGGATGCGCTGCTTGAGCGGATTGAGGGGGAACGCTTGAACGGCCTGGTGGTCAGCAGTGGACAGGGTTTCAGCCACTTGCAGCAGTTGGCCGGCCCAGCCTGGTCGCAGTTGGCGAAGATGCCGTTGTTTGTTCCAAGTCCCCGGGTCGCCGAAATGGCACGTGCCGCCGGGGCGGAAAAAGTTGTGGATTGTCGCGGCGCCAGTGCCGCGGCTTTGCTAACGGCGTTACGGGAGCAACCCGTGCCCGTTCTCTAAACGCAAAGGATGGATACGTGAGCGAAACAGCCTTGCCTAAAGATGAAGTGCGGCCGGTGCCTGAAGCACCTGCCGAGCCCACGACCCCAACCGTTGAGCGTCGTGGCAACGGGTTGGCGATACTGGCCCTGCTGCTGGGGGCGGCGGGTGTCGCCGCTGGCGGTTGGGGGATCTGGCAGGTGCGCAGCCTGCAAGCCAACAACCAGCAGCAACTGAGCCAGCTGCAGGCCCTGGGGGATCAGGCGCAGAGTTTCAAACTCAGTGAACAGCGCCTGAGTGCACGCCTGGAACAACTGCCGGCAGCCGATGAGCTGGAGGACCGGCGGCGGCTGGTGGCCCAGTTGCAAGGTGATCAGCAGCGCTTGAGTCAGCGCTTGGAAACCGTGCTCGGCGCCAGCCGCAAGGACTGGCGCCTGGCCGAGGCCGAGCATCTGCTGCGTCTGGCCAGTCTGCGTCTGTCTGCACTGCAAGACATCAGCAGTGCTCAGGCACTGGTCCAGGGCGCAGACGATATCCTGCGGGAGCAGAACGACCCGGGCTCTTTCGCTGCACGCGAGCAGTTGGCCAAGAGCCTGGCGGCCTTGCGCAGTACCGAGCAACCAGATCGCACCGGCCTGTTCCTGCAACTGGGAGCCCTGCGTGATCAGGTCCTTGAGCTCAGCGCCGTGGCTCCGGAGTACAAGGACCGCGGCGAGTCACTGCTGGGGCTGACCGCCGACGGTGACGGCGCGAGCCGCTGGGCGCAGTGGTGGGATCAGATCTCCCGCTATTTCCGCATCGATTTCAATGCCGACAAGAACATCCGTCCGTTGCTGGCCGGCCAGGGGCTGACTCAGGTGCGCCTGGCCCTGAGCCTGACGTTGGAGCAGGCACAGTGGGCCGCCTTGAATGGTCAGGCGGCGGTCTATACCCAGGCACTGACCGAGGCACGTGATGTACTGACCAGCAACTTCAATCAGGACAATCCGCAAAGCAAGATCATGCTTGAGCGCTTGTCCGAACTGAGCAAGCAGCCCGTGACCGTTGTCACCCCGGATCTGGCCAAGACCCTGAGCACGGTCCAGGCCTATCTCGAGCGGCGCAATCTGAACGCTGAAGATTCAGTCAAGCCTCTGGCCAAACCTGCGGCGAGCACCGCCCAGGAGACGAGCCCATGAAGCGCGTCTATGTGATCGTTCTACTGCTCATCGCAGCCATCGGCCTGTTGGGGTTGGCCATTGCCGAGCATCCCGGGTACGTGCTGATCGCCTACAGCAACTTCCGCTACGAATCGAGCCTGTGGGCAACCCTGGCCCTGGTGGCGCTGATCTGGTTGGTGATCTGGGGTATCAAGCTGCTGATCGAATTGGTGATGGTCTCTGGTGGTGTGGTCAATCCCTGGTCGCGGCGCAATCGGAGTCGCCGGGTACAAATCGCCATCGAGCAGGGCCAGATGGACCTTGCCGAAGGTCGTTGGGCCAGCGCGCAAAAACACCTGCACCGTGCTGCAGAGGCCGAACGTCAACCACTGTTGTATTACCTCGGTGCGGCCCGCGCCGCCAACGAGCAAGGCCACTATGAGGAGTGCGACCAGTTGCTGGAGCGGGCACTGACTCGCCAGCCCCAGGCCGAGCTGGCGGTCGCCTTGAGTCATGCCCAGTTGCAGACCGACCGCGGTGATACCGAAGGTGCCCTGAGCACCCTGCAAGCGATGCATGAGCGCCATCCCCATAGCGTTCAGGTCCTGCGCCAGTTGCAGCGCCTGCATCAACAGCGTGGTGACTGGTCGGCGCTGATCCGTTTGCTGCCCGAGTTGCGCAAGGACAAGGCCCTGCCGGCCGGCGAGCTGCAGGAGCTGGAGCGTCGCGCCTGGGGTGAGAACCTGACCTTGGCGGCACGGCGCGAAGAGGATCAGGTGGCAGGCCTGCAGTCTCTCAATCGAGCCTGGCAGCAACTGACTTCGGCCCAACGCCAGGAGCCACAGCTGGTGCTGGCCTACGCCGAACAACTGCGTCAGTTGGGGGCAGGAGCCGAGGCTGAAGAGGCCCTGCGCACAGCCCTCAAGCGCAAATATGAAAGCCACCTGGTACGGCTCTACGGATTGGTGCGCGGCAGCGATCCATCGCGCCAGTTGCAGACTGCCGAGCATTGGTTGAAGGAGCATGCGGACGACCCGAGTTTGCTACTGACCCTGGGCCGTCTGTGTCTGCAGAACAGTCTGTGGGGCAAGGCCCGGGACTACCTGGAAAGCAGCCTGCGACTGCAGCGCAATCCTGAAGCCTGTGCCGAGCTGGCTCGTTTGCTGGCTCAGTTGGGCGATACCGAGCGCAGCAACCAGCTGTTCCAGGAAGGCCTGGGAATGCTCGACGAGCGCCTGCTGGCGTCACCGTTGCCGGTTCCGGTACGGATCTGAAGCGTCTTCAGGGCCGGTTGCCGGTTGCAGGCAACCGGCCTGTTTTTATTTGGGGTTGATGGCTCATTCACGGTTGATTGTCGATCCGCTGCGGCATAGCGCTTCTTGAAAGGAGCGAGCGCTTTCTCTACCTTGGCTGCCTGTTTCTCTCCGTTACGGATATCTCATGTCGCTGGCCGGCTCTCGCTTGCTGTTCTCCCTGGTGTTCCTGGTGGGGGCTTTTGCCTCGTGGGCGGCGTTCAACCTGCAATCCGGTGGTGGCCTGGAATCCTGCACCTTGTGGGGCGTGCAACGCTTGCTGCTGATGATGTTCGCTGGCGTCAATCTACTGGCTGTGGTGCAGGGGCCGGGGCGCATGGGACGAGCTGTCTACTGGGCGCTCAACCTGATACTGGGCCTGTTCGGAGTGATCACTGCCGGGCGTCATGTGTTGTTGCAGAACATTCCTTCCGAGCAACTCCTGGCCTGCCTGCCGGACATGCCGTTCATGCTGCGCAACCTGTCCTGGTGGCAGGCACTGCAATTGACCTTCGTGGGGACATCGGACTGCGCGGAGGTCACCTGGACCCTGCTCGACATGAGTCTGCCCGAGTGGAGCCTGCTGTTTTTCGTGATCATGCTGATCTTCAGCGGCTACCGTCTGCTGCGCCTGTCTCGAGCCAGTCGCAAGGCTGCAGCGTTGCCCTGAGTCATGGTTTGGTGGGAGGGCGCGGATTAAACGCTTGTATGAACTTTATCTCCTGCGTACCTTGATGCTGTTGTCGAGCGGGCATAATCTGGCCCGCACGCGTCACTGGAATTATGTTGCTCGATGCTGTTGCGCCTGACCGGATCCAGAGTCTCCAGAAGGGGGGCGGCGGGCAAGCGGCATGACCCATAAGGGAAGAGAGATCACCATGCTCGAAAGTTGTCAGAATGCTCAGGAACGCTGGGGTGGAGTGCATCTGCTGATCGACCGTTGGTTGCAGGAGCGTCACGAACTGGTTCGAGCCTATGATGCGTTGGGTGCCGAGCCCGAAGCCCTGAGCGAGAGCAAGAAATCGCTGCAGGAATTCTGCGGGATTCTGGTGGACTACGTTTCCGCCGGTCATTTTGAAATCTACGAGCAGCTCACCAGCGAGGCCAAGGCCTTTGGCGACAAGCGCGGGCTTGAGCTGGCCGATACCCTCTATCCGCGTATCGATGTGATCACTGAAAAGCTCCTGGCGTTCAACGACCTGTGTGATGCGGGTCAGTGTGTGGCGCAGAAGTTCAAGGAGCTGGGCGGCCTGTTGCACGAACGCTTCGAACTGGAAGATTGCCTGATCGAAGTGCTGCATAACGCCCACAAGCAGGACGCGGTGGCTCAGGCCTGAAAACAGGGCGGAGCAATACAGGAACGGCACGCCTTGGCGTGCCGTTTTTCGTTCCTGAGCCTTAGTCAGCAACGCCCAGCAGTTCGATCTCGAATACCAGGGGGGTGTAAGGCGCGATCAGGTCGCCTGCGCCTTCGGTGCCGTAGGCCTGATTCGAAGGAATCACCAGTCGCCATTTGGCGCCGGTGGGCATCTGCGACAAGGCGCTGCGCCAGCCTTCGATCACACTGTCCAGGCGAAACCACTGCGGTTGCTGGGTCTGGTCGAACACGGTGCCATCGGGCAGGCGTCCGGTGTAGCGCACCTGGACTGAACCGTTGGGGCGGGCCTTGTTGCCACTGCCAGGTGCCAGCTCGGTCAGGAGAATGCCATCGGCCAGTTGGCGCACGCCGGGCTTGGCCTTTTCCTGGTCGAGAAAACGTCGTTCGTTTTCCAGGGCCGCTTCAGTTTTCGACTGGCTCGACTGCTCGCTGATCCGTGCATCGTGCTGAGCCAGGATCTGTTCGATGCGTTCGGTTTTTAGGGTCAGTGGCTTGCCTTGATAAGCGGCTTTCAAACCCTCGACCAATGCCTGGATCTGCAGATCGGGCACTTCGTCACGCAGTCGTTCACCGAGGCTTGCGCCCAGGCTGTAGGCAAGGTCGTGAGCGTCATTGGGCGGCGCTTCGGCAGCAGCCTGAGCCAGTGGCAAGAACAGGCTCAGGGATAAAAACAGGTAACGCGACATGGGCACTCTCCGGCCTGAGTAGCGGTGGATTATGCCAGCGACAAAGCACGGGTTGGTGAGCAACTTCGATGACGGCGAAGAACATTTTCAATCCGCTGCAACGCCGGGCTTTCGATACTGTCAACATGCCCTAGCGGCGGTAGCAGCAGAGGTCTAGTATGAGCCGCAACTCACGTCAGCCAGGAGGTAAACCATGTCGGCCAATAAGAAGCCTGTAAATACTCCGTTGCATTTGCTCCAACAGCTGTCGGGCAGCCTGCTCGAACATTTGGAAAACGCTTGTTCCCAAGCCTTGGCTGATGCTGAAAAACTGCTCGCCAAGCTGGAAAAACAACGGGGTAAGGCGCAGGAAAAACTGCACAAATCGCGCACCAAATTGCAGGACGCTGCGGCGGCCGGCAAGGCCAAGGCACAAGCCAAGGCCAAGACCGCGGTGAAAGAACTCGAAGACTTGCTGGACGCATTGAAAGAGCGCCAGGCACAAACCCGCAGCTACATTCTGCAACTCAAGCGCGATGCCCAGGAAAGCCTGAAACTGGCTCAAGGCGTTGGTCGTGTGAAGGAAGCAGTGGCCAAGGCATTGAGCACTCGTGATGCCAAGCCGGTAGCTGTCGCAGCGAAGAAACCAGCGGCCAAGCCTGCAGCTAAAGCACCTGCCAAATCTGCCGCCAAACCAGTGGCGAAAAAAGCGTCTGCCAGCGCAGCTAAACCCGCGGCGAGCAAACCCGCAGCGGCTAAACCTGCCGCCAAGCCTGCGCCTGCCAAACCTGTTGCCGCCAAGACCGCTGCCGCCAAGCCAGCAGCCAAAGCCGCCGCAGCCAAGCCTGCCGCCGCCAAGCCAGTGGCCAAACCTGCCGCCAAATCTGTAGCAGCCAAACCTGCCGCTAAACCAGCAGCCAAGCCTGCGGCCAAACCCGCAGCGGCTAAAACAGCTGCCGCTAAACCTGTCGCAGCCAAATCCGCAGCCAAACCTGCCGCCGCAAAAGCGCCGGCCAAACCTGCTGCCAAACCCGCCAGCAAACCTGCAGTAGCTGCCAAGCCAGCAGCATCGTCGGCTGCTAAACCAGCAGCCAAGCCGGCCGCCAAACCGGCTGCGAAAAAGCCGGTGGCCAAGCCTGCAGCAGCCAAACCTGCTGTGGCCAAACCCGCCACTCCGGCAGCCAAGCCAGCGGCTCCAGCACCGGCTGCGGCCAAGCCAGCTGCACCCGCGCCAGCAGCCTCGCCAGCAGCGGCTGCGAGCACAGCTCCTGCCGCTCCCGCTCCGGTAACTGCCGGTACTCCTTCCAGCGCTTCTTAAGCGCCGGTCGCCGCGACGCGCAGCACCTGCAGCGCGTCGCGGTTGCGTTCGGCGGCTCCGGCCGCCAATCCTTCAAGCCAGTCTTCCAGGCTCTTCGCTTGAACCTCCGGCCATTCCCGTACCCGCTCCTGCAAACGCAACAGCAATTGCCGTTCGGCTTCCAGTTCCAGGGTCTTGACCTGTTCGCGCAAGGCGCTCAACTCAAGGTCTTCGCGGGCCGCATCGCGCCAGCCAATGCGCAAGTCGCGCAAGGGTTGAACCACGTCCCGGTGCCAGGGCGCCGCGAGCTCATTCAACTGCTCCAGGCGCTGGCTATCGCAGCGGACGCCACGCTGGCCAAGCCAGGCTCCACAGAGCAGCAGGCAGACATTGGCCCCTTCGTCCTGGAGTTGCAGGCAGGCTTCCTGCACGCCGGAAAGGGCATAAGTGGTCAGGGAAAAATTCCACAGGTCAGAGGACATAGTGCTACTCGCGCCAGTTGCGAGCGAAGCTGGTAGACTCCGCCGCCATTATGATTCGACTTCAGAACCTGACTTTACAGCGTGGCCCGCAACGTCTGCTAGAAGACGCCGAGCTGACCCTGCACGCCGGCCAGAAAGCCGGCCTGATCGGTGCCAACGGCGCCGGCAAATCCAGCCTGTTCGCCTTGCTGCGCGGCGAGTTGCATCCGGATTCGGGTGACTGCTTCCTGCCCGCCGATTGGCGCATTGCCCACATGCGTCAGGAGGTCGACACCCTCGAGCGCCTGGCCGTGGACTATGTGCTCGACGGCGACCTGCGTCTGCGCCAGGTGCAGCGTGAACTGGCCGCCGCCGAAGCGGCCCATGACGGTGGCGCGCAAGCGCGCCTGCATGCCGAGCTGGATAGCGCCGACGGCTACACCGCTGACGCGAGGGCGCGCAAGCTGCTGGCCGGACTGGGCTTCACCAACGAACAGATGGACCGCCAGGTCGGCGATTTCTCCGGGGGCTGGCGGATGCGCCTGAACCTGGCCCAGGCGCTGATGTGCCCGTCGGACCTCTTGCTGCTCGACGAACCCACCAACCACTTGGACCTCGATGCCATCATCTGGCTCGAAGACTGGCTCAAGGGTTATCCCGGCACCTTGCTGTTGATCTCCCACGATCGGGATTTCCTCGATGCCGTGGTCGATCACGTGGCTCACGTCGACCAGCGCAAGATCACCCTCTATCGCGGTGGCTACAGCGCCTTCGAGCGGGCCCGTGCCGAGCGACTGGCCCAGCAACAGCAGGCCTACGAGAAGCAGCAGGCGCAACGGGCGCACATGGAAAGCTACATTGCCCGCTTCAAGGCCCAGGCCACCAAGGCTCGCCAGGCCCAGAGCCGGATCAAGGCCCTGGAACGGATGGAAGAGCTGTCGGCGGCCCATGTGGACTCGCCGTTCGACTTCACCTTCCGCGAGTCGACGAAGATCTCCAGCCCGCTGATCGACCTCTCTGATGCCCGTCTGGGGTATGGCGAGCGCGCGGTGCTGGAGAAGGTCAAGCTGCAACTGACGCCGGGCGCACGGATCGGCCTTCTGGGCCCCAACGGCGCCGGCAAGTCGACCCTGATCAAGAACCTCTCCGGTGAGCTGCAGCCGTTGTCCGGCCGCCTGACCCGGGGCGAGAACACCGTTGTCGGCTACTTCGCCCAGCATCAGCTTGACTCCCTGGATTCCAAGGCCAGCCCCTTGCTGCACCTGCAGCGGCTGGCGCCCACCGAGCGCGAGCAGACCCTGCGCGACTTCCTCGGCGGTTTCGACTTCCGCGGCGCGCGGATCGACGAGCCGGTGCTGAATTTCTCCGGCGGTGAAAAGGCTCGCCTGGCCCTGGCCCTGATCGCCTGGGAGCGGCCGAACCTGTTGCTGCTCGACGAACCCACCAACCACCTGGACCTGGAGATGCGCCTGGCCCTGACCATGGCCCTGCAAGAGTTCAGCGGCGCGGTATTGGTGGTCTCCCACGATCGCCATCTGCTCAAGAGCACCACGGACAACTTCTTCCTGGTGGCCGACGGCAAGGTCGAGGAGTTCGACGGCGACCTGGATGACTACACCCGTTGGCTGGTGGACTACCGCCAGCGCAATGCCCCGGTCAGCAACACGCCGGTCAACCCGGACAAGACCGACAAGAAAGCCCAGCGCCAGGCCGCGGCGGCTTTGCGTCAGCAGTTGGCACCGCACAAGCGCGAGGCCGACAAGTTGGAAGCCGAACTGGGCAAGGTCCATGAGCGCCTGGCCAAGATCGAGACCAGCCTGGGTGACAGCGGTCTTTACGAAGCGGCGCGCAAGGACGAGCTGCGGGACCTGTTGGCTGAGCAAGCCAAGCTCAAGACCCGCGAGTCCGAACTGGAAGAGGCCTGGATGGAAGCCCTGGAGTTGCTGGAAAGCATGCAGGCAGAACTCGAGACACTGTCCTGATGGAAGCGTTGCAACTGCCATTGCCGGCGCAGTGGGTCGCTCCGTTGTGGGTGGGCGTGCAGATCCTGCTGATTCTCCTGGCGGGCTATCTGGCCCAGCGTTTTGTCGCCCGTGGCCTGACCCGCCTGGGCGAGCGTTACCCGTTCCCGCCGCAGTTGCTGATGCCCCTGCGGGGCGGTCTGCGCTGGCTGATCATGGGCAGCGCGGTGATCTTCGTCCTGGAGCGCCTGGGGGTTTCCGCCACGGTGTTGTGGACAGCCCTGTCCGGCTTTGTCGCCGTGGCGGCGGTGGCCTTCTTCGCCATGTGGAGTGTGCTCTCCAACCTGCTGTGCGCGATCCTGATCTTCACCGTTGGCCCCTTCCGCCTGGGTGACGTGGTGGAGTTGGTGGACACCGTCGACAAGCCTGGCGTCAAGGGCCGGGTCGTGGCGATCAACCTGCTGTACACCACCCTGATCGAGTCCGAAGAGGCCGGCACCGGCAGCGCCATGGTCCAGGTGCCCAACAGCCTGTTCTTCCAGCGCTCGGTGCGTCGCTGGCGCGGCAGCGATGTGCTGCCGGTAGGAGCTGGCGAAAAGTAATCCCTTCCTCTGTAGCCGCTGCCGCAGGCCGCGAACGGCTGTGCAGCTATTGCCCCGTCCTGCGGACCTATCGCAGCCTGCAGCAGCGGCTACAGGACCGTGCATCACCTTTGGGCGAAAAAAATATAGTCAGCCGCGGGTCGGAGGATTAGCTTAGGCAGTCACGACCAATCCGATCCGAGGTGTGCGATGGTGCTTGAAACATGGTTGGCGTTCTTTGCCGCCAGTTGGGTAATCAGTCTTTCTCCGGGCGCCGGCGCCATTGCGTCGATGTCCTGTGGCTTGCAATACGGTTTCTGGCGCGGCTACTGGAACGCCCTGGGCCTGCAACTGGGCCTGGCCCTGCAGATTGCCATTGTCGCCGCCGGTGTTGGCGCCATCCTTGCTGCTTCTGCCACCGCCTTCTATGCAATCAAGTGGTTTGGTGTGGCCTACCTGGTGTACCTGGCGGTCAAGCAATGGCGCGCGCTACCCAGTGATCTCAGCGATGACGCGGCCATCCGTCCCCTTGGCAAGCCTCTGGCCCTGGTGTTTCGCGGCTTCCTGGTGAACATCAGCAACCCCAAGGCCCTGGTGTTCATGCTGGCGGTACTGCCGCAGTTCATCGACCCCCATGCGCCCCTGGTCAAGCAGTACCTGATTCTCGGCGCCACCATGATCGTGGTCGACCTGATCGTGATGGCCGGCTACACCGGGCTGGCGTCCAGGGTCCTGCGTCTGTTGCGTACCCCGGTTCAGCAGCGGCGCATGAACCGTACCTTCGCCGGTTTGTTCCTCGGCGCGGCGGGCTTCCTGGCGACCATTCGCAAAGCCGCGGCCTAGGTTTTCCAGAGACAAAAAAAGGCGACCCCACGGGTCGCCTTTTTCGTTTGCGTACGGCTTAGCGCAGGATTACCGGCGCTGTGTCCGGCGGCAGGTTGTTGCGCATCGGCGCTTGCCCCGGTTGCTCGTAGCCACCGCGACCCAGCTGCTCGGCCATCTGCCGGGTAACGTCTTCGCCCAGGGCCTTGGAGACTTCGCGTACCACCCGTGGCCGGTTCAGCGAGACACGGATGTCGCGGCTGTTCACCAGCTTGGTGTCCTGGCCTTCGCCCATGGCGGTGAACGCCGAGGTGATCTCGAAGGTGCGGGTGTTGATCAGGCTGAAGTCCGCCACCAGGGTCAGGCCCAGCACCGCCGAGTAGCTGTTGGTATTGGCCAGCTCGTTGATGTCCTGGGTGAAGTCGATGTCCGACACCGTGCCGAACAGCACGTAGTCGGCACCCTTGAAGTTGCCCGCCTTGATGCGCTTGATGATGTCGTAGACGTTGGTCTTGGACGCGTCGGTGTGGGGCGAACCCTGCACCAGCTGGAACATCCCGGACTTGAGAATCCCGCCCTTGATATCACCGGTGAACTTGCGCAGTTCGCCTTCTTCGATGTAGCTGGTGCTGGCTTCCAGTTCGTTGTAGCTGGCCGAACCGCTGGAGCTGTAGTAGCCCTCGCGGTAGTTCTGCTGGGCCGAAACCACGTGAATGTATTCCTGCACACGTTCCTGGTAGGCCAGGTCCATGACTGCGACTTTCGGGGCCGCCTGGGCGCTGAACGCACAGGCCAGGGCCAGGATGCCAATCCATGCACGCATTGCTTAGCGCTCCGTGGTCTTGCGGATCTCTTTCTCGTCCATCCACTCGGCCAGACCGCTCTCGACGTCGATCAGTTGCAGGCTGAATTTGTAGAAGACGTCCTTGTAGTCGCTGCTGCGCTTGACGATGGAGCTGATGGAGCCCTCAAGACGGTACTTGGCGGCGACCATGTTGCCGGTCTTGGCCACGGTGGACTTCTTGTACAGGCCGCTCTGGTTCTGCAGCTTGAGCTGGTCGACCTGGCTCTGCATGGCGGTGTTGTCGCTGGCGAAGCGGGCGGTGCCGGATTTCATCAGCTGGGTCTTGATCGAGGTGGTGATCTCGCGAGTATCGATGTACTCGCTGGTCTTGTTCTTCACGTCGTAGACCTGCACCACCGGGCGGCCCTGGAGGATGCCGGACTGGGCCAGGGAGCGGGTCATGGATTCGGCGATCATCTGCAGGTCGGTGGAACCGAACTCGTTGGTCACCAGTTCCACGGCCTTGCTGTCGCCGTAGCTGATGTTCTTGCCGCCCAGGACCGGGGAGTTGTTGGCGCAGCCGCTGGCCAGCAGGGCGACCACGGCGAGGAAGGAAAAGCGTGCAAACATGGAAGTGCTCTCTTGATCGGGTTCAGGAACGGCTTATTGGGTTTTGACTTCCAGGCGGAAGTCAGTGGCCTTGGGTACCGGCGCGATGGCCGGCAGGAAGGTGGCCTGGGCCGCGTACAGGTTGAAGACTTTCCAGCTTTCTTCATCGGCAACCGGGAAACCGTCGTCACCCAGCCAGACAAAGCGGTAGTACATGGTCATGTTGGTGTGGCTGGTGTTGTTCAGTGCCACCTTGACCGTCAGGAAGCCGTTTTCACGGGCGACCCGCATCGCGCCGATGGCGATGTTGTTGAACTTGTTCATCACCACTACCTTGCTCGCGGCGCTGCCGGGAGCAGGAGGTGGCGGGGTGGCGCAACCGGCCAGAAGGGCCAGTGCGGCAACAGCGAGGAGTTTCAGGCGCATGGGGGGCTCCGCTTAAGGACGTTGGTTGCTGGCCATGTTCTGGCCGGCGTTGTTCGGGATGACATGAGCGGCCAGGCCGCTGCTGAACACCTGGTTGCCCACCACGCGCAGGGCGATCACCTGATAGCGCTGATCAACCTTGACCTGCACTTGAGTGCCGCCCTGGGCGTTAGGCAGGCTGAGGCTGTGCTCGCCCTGCTTGAGACGCAGGCGGGCGACCTGGGTGTTGTCCGGCAGGGTGCGCCAGGTGCGGGTATCGGCCCCTTCGGTCACCGCCGAAGCCAGGCCCACGGCCAGGCCGGCCAGGGGGTTGACCTCGTTGAGGTTCTTTTGCGCCACGCCACGGGTCACTGCACGCACAGTGGTGCGCAGGATGATCCCCGGCATGTCGTCACGCAGGGCGCGGCGGGACATGGCGGTGGTGCTGTTGAGCAGGGTCAGGTTCTGCTGCTGACCATCGATGCCGATCTGGGTGAAGGTCTGGGTCGAGGTATCGGCCTTGATCACCGGGAACGACAGTGGAGTGATGACCAGGTTGCCGTTGATTGGCAGCGGCAAGGGAATGCGCACCGAGTCCCGGGCCGGGGCCAGGCCGCTTTGCACCACGATCAGCACGTCGCTCTCATCGGCCGCCAGGGCCGCTACCACCGGAGCCTTGACCGGAGCCTTGGCGGGCGTCTTGCGTTTGGACTTGGTCGAGGATTTGCCCGGGGCTTCGACTTTCACCGGTTCCACGGGGGCGTCCAGGTTCAGCAGGGCCTGTTCCAGCAAGGGCGTGTTGGGACGCAGTTCCGCAGCCTTGCGGTAGCCGGGAGCCGCCAGGTCCTTCTCGCCCAGGGCTTCATAGACGAAGCCGGCCAGGTAGTGGCTGAACGCACTCTGGTAGCTGTTCTTCAGGTTGACCACATCGGGAGCGTCGAGGGCTTCCACGGGATAGCCCTTGAGGTCCTTGTACTCGGTTTTAACCCCTTGCTTCTCGGCTTCGTCCTCGCGCTTGAGGTATTCCTTGTCCCGCAGTTCGGCGATCACCGCTTCGCGTTCGTGGGTCTTCTTGATCGCCATGCGGGCGCCGTCGAAGTCGTTGCTGGCCAGCAGGTTCATGGCCATCTGGGTCGTCAGCATGACCTTTTCGTAGTCATAGCCTTCGTAGCGACGGACTTTGTCGTTGACCAGGAAACTGCCGAACTGGGCCAGGTACTTGTCGGTGTCGAGCTTGACCGAGTCTTCCCAGTTGCCCACGACCTGATCGGCATGGCCCCAGGCGGCCTGGCTGCCATTGAGGTCGCCCTTGGCCCGCAGCAACTCGCCCTTTTCGAAGTAATAGAGCAGGTCCTTGTCTTCACCCTTGTTGTTTTTTTCCAGCAGGGTCAGGGCGGCATCTAGATTGCCGGCACGCAGTTGCTGGTTGGTTTCCTGAAGCTCGTTGTCGTAGCTGCGGAAGGCCGAACAGCCTGCGAGCAGGGTGACTGCGCCGAGCGCAATCGAGGTGAGGACGCGGGATGCCATGGGTACTTCTTCTTCCCTGAATGAGACAGCCTGGCGTGCGGGTCGGGCTGGACGAACCCATTGGCAGGAACTGCGGCTACGCTGCCAATTCCTCATAAAAAGAGGAGCTTAAATGCCGTCTCGCTATAACGAGGGCGCGGCATTATAAACGTGGATTCTGGCGCTGTAATGGCTTTTTAACTTCAATTTGATTGGTGTTTGCCACTATGTGAGCGGCTGCTCATTGGTGGTCGAACCAGGCTGCCAGCGGGCTCTTTTCCAGGGTCGCGGGGCGATGACGAACAGCTCATCGCCCACGCGCCTCAGGCTGATGACCTGGTAGCGCTGGTCCAGCTTGAAGCGCAGTTCGCCGGTCTTGCCCAGGGGCAGTCGGTGTTGGCCTTTTCTCAGGCGCAGGCGGGTCACCTGGGTGGTGTCGGGCAGGCGCTGGTCGGCGCAAGTGTTGCAACAGGCGGATAAGCCTTGAGTGAAACTCATTGGGAGTGAACAATATGTTACTTCGTATTTCCATTTGAGATTCGTTCATGACTGGCCCTTCCCGTTTACTGGCATTGCTGGTGCTGCCGCTGCTCGCGCTCTGCAGCTTCAACCTGCTGGCCGATACCGTCGATGGCGCGCCCAAGGCCCTGCATCTGCTGGATTACATTGGCGCCGACTACCCGCCCACGGTTGAAGCCGGCAAGGTCATCGACGAGTCCGAATACCGCGAGCAGGTGGAGTTTCTCGGGGTCCTGCAGGGGCTGATCGCCGACCTGCCGGCCAAGCCGGAGAAAGCCGAGCTGGAGCAGGGCATCGTCAACTTGCGCAAGGCGGTGGACGACCGCGTCGAGGGCAGCCAAGTGGCACGCCTGGCGCGGCAGATGGGGGCCAAGCTGGCGGTGGCCTATGAGGTCAGCCAGGCGCCGGTCATCACCCCGGACCCTGCTCGCGGTGCGCCGCTGTATGCCCAGCATTGCTCGGTCTGCCATGGGGAGAAAGGCGCAGGCGATGGTCCGGCAGGTGTGGGCATGACCCCACCGCCGGCCAATCTGCGGGATGCCGAGCGCCTTGATCGCCTGAGCCTGTACGCGGTCTACAACACCCTGGGGCTGGGTGTCGAAGGCACCGACATGCCGGCTTTCGCCGATCAGTTGGATGACCGGCAGCGCTGGGACCTGGCCACCTACATCGCCGGGTTCAGCGCCGATCCTGCGGCGGCCAAGGGCGAGCAGAGCTTCAATCTGGCCGACCTGGCCCGGCAGACGCCTGCTGAAGTGCTGGCTGCTCAGGGGCCGCAGGCAGCGGCCACTTTCCGTGCCCAGCGGGCCCAGCCGCCTCAGGTCAAGCGTGGCCCGGCGCAGTTGCTGGACTACACCGCTTCGACCCTGGACAAGAGTCTCGCGGCTTATCGCAACGGCGAGCATGAGCAAGCCTACGATCTTTCGGTAGCGGCTTACCTGGAAGGTTTCGAACTGGTGGAAAGCTCCCTGGACAACGTCGATGCCACGGTGCGCAAGGACACGGAGAAGGCCCTGATGGCCTACCGGCAGTCGTTGCAGGACGGATTGCCGGTGGCCCAGGCCGAACAGCGCCTGGACGCCGCCAAGGCCAAGCTCAAGGCGTCCGCCGAGTTGTTGGGTGGCGACAGCCTGAGCTGGTCCCTGAGTTTTATCTCCGGTTTGCTGATCCTCCTGCGCGAAGGCCTGGAAGCCATTCTGGTGCTGGCGGCGATCCTTGCGTTCCTGCGTAATACCGGCCAGCAATCGGCGGTGCGCAGTGTCAACGTCGGCTGGGGCCTGGCGCTGTTGGCCGGCCTGGCCACCTGGGCCCTGGCGGCTTATGTGATCGACGTCAGCGGTTCCCAGCGGGAGCTGCTGGAGGGGGCCACGGCGTTGTTCGCCAGTGTCATGGTGCTGTGGCTCGGGGTATGGATGCACGATCGTCGGCATGCGGCGGCCTGGCAGGATTACATCAAGAGCAGCCTGGTGGGCGGCGGCGGGCGTTTCGGTTTTGCCGTGCTGGCGTTCTTCTCGGTGTACCGCGAGCTGTTCGAGGTGATCCTGTTCTACGAGACCCTGTGGCTGCAGGCAGGCCCAGCCGGGCATAACGCGGTCATGGCGGGTGGTGCCACCGCTCTGGTGTTGCTGGTGGGCCTGGCGTGGGTGATCCTGCGGGGCTCGGCCAAGCTGCCTTTGGCGCTGTTCTTCGGCATCAACGCGGCGTTGCTGTGTGCCTTGTCGGTGGTATTTGCCGGGCACGGGGTCAAGGCGTTGCAGGAAGCGGGCATCTTCGGCACCCGGCCAGTAGCCTTCTTCGATTTCGACTGGCTGGGCATTCATGCCGATGCCTACTCGCTGGGGGCTCAGGCTGTGGCGATCCTGGCGATCGTGGTGCT
Organism: Pseudomonas protegens; assembly: GCF_003363755.1. Classification (GTDB taxonomy): domain Bacteria; phylum Pseudomonadota; class Gammaproteobacteria; order Pseudomonadales; family Pseudomonadaceae; genus Aquipseudomonas; species Aquipseudomonas danubii. The sequence continues at coordinate 3,238,152 of NZ_CP031396.1, read as the reverse complement.
GTACAGTCGCAGCCGCATGAGTGAGAAGCAGCGACTGCGCGCGTCTTGAGTCGACAGCGTCGCTGATCGCGGGCGAGCCCGCTCCTGCGGGGGCTGGCTTGCCCGTTTTGCATTTTGTGAGGAGAACATCAATGCGTGTCTGGATCGATGCCGACGCTTGCCCCAAGGCGGCCAAGGATCAGGTGGTGCGCTTTGCCTTGAAGCGCCAGTTCGAGGTGGTGCTGGTGGCCGGGCAAGCGCAGATCAAGCCGGCTTTCGCCTGCGTCAAACTGATTGTGGTGCCCAGCGGTCCGGATGCTGCCGACGATTATCTGGTGGAGCATGCCGTGCCCGGTGAGCTGGTGATCTGCAGTGATGTGCCCTTGGCCGACCGCTTGGTGAAAAAGGGTGTGTCGGCCCTGGACCCGCGTGGCAAGGAATTCGATGCACAGAACATGGGGGAGCGCCTGGCGGTGCGTAATCTGTTCACCGATCTGCGGGAGCAGGGGCAGGTCAGTGGCGGACAGGCGCCTTATGGCGAGCGGGAGAAGCAGGCCTTCGCCAATGCCCTGGACCGGATTCTGACCCGGCTGGCGCGTCAGGCCTGAGGGAGGAACCAGCGGCTCCTCCTGAAGCGGGGTGTCAGGGAGTCACTGCTCGCCTTCGTGGGTCAGTTCCAGCACCCGGTCGACCAGTTTGTTGATCCCGGAGGCGGCTTCGCTGATGGATTGCGCCAGCATATAGGCCGGGGTGCTCACCAGTTTGCGTGCTTTGTCTTCGACGATGTCGCCTACTGCGCATTCGGTGTGGCTGGCGCCCATCTTGCCCAGGGCCGCTGCGGTATCGGCATCGTTGCCGATGGTGCAGGTCACGCCAGGACCATAGATCTTCGCCGCCAGGGCCGGAGCGATGCACATCAGGCCCACCGGTTTGCCCGCTTCGGCAAAGGCTTCGGCCAGAGCCAGGACGTCCGCCTGGACTGTGCAGGCCGCGCCTTCGGTGGCGAAGCTGGAGAGGTTCTTGGCTGCCCCGAAACCGCCGGGCATGATCAGCGCGTCGAAGTCTTCGACATTGGCCTCGCGCAGGTCCTTGACCTGGCCACGAGCAATGCGCGCCGATTCCACCAGCACGTTGCGGGTCTCGTGCATGGCTTCGCCGGTCAGGTGGTTGAGCACATGCATCTGCGGGATGTTCGGGGCAAAGCACTGCACCTGGGCGCCGCGTTGGTCGAGGCGCAGCAGGGTCATCACGCTTTCGTGGATCTCGGCACCGTCGAACACGCCGCAACCGGAAAGGATCACTGCAACTTTTTTGCTCATGGTTTTTCTCCAGGTTCAGGGTGCTGACAGCATGCCAATGACCGGCGCGTTACTCCACTGATGTCGTCGAAGCCTTGGCCTGTTCGGCGGCTTGTTCGGCGTCATAGATCTGCTTGGCCAGACGGGCGTTCTTGAAGCGTCGGCGCAGCCACAGGCCGAAACCCAGCACCAGCAACGCGCCCAGCACCCACAGCTCGTACTTCTTGATGCTGCCGAGCATGCCTTCCATGACCGCGCCGAAATGGTAGGCGGCCTGGGCCAGGGCCACGGCCCAGACGGCCGCGCCGATGCCGTTGAGCAGCAGGTAGCGGCCCGGCGGATAGCCTGACAGACCAATGGCCACTGGCATCACGGTGCGCAGGCCATAGACGAAGCGGAAGCTCAGCACCCAGATATCTGGATGCTTGCGGATATGTTCCAGCGCCCGATCGCCCATCATTTGCCAGCGCGGTTTGCGCGCCAGCAACTTGCGGCCATGCTTGCGCCCCAGGAAGTACCACAGCTGGTCACCGGCGTAGCTGCCGAAGAAGGCAACCACCATCACCAGGTTGATATCCATGTATCCGCGGAACGCTAGAAACCCGGCTAGAACCAGAATGGTTTCGCCTTCGAAAAACGTACCGAGAAAGAGGGCGAAATAGCCGAAATCCTGAAGAAATTGTTGGAGCATTGTCTGGATGCTGGCGAAATGAACGCGCAGCCTACCCCTTCGACGACGTTGGGGAAAGTATCGAAATGTGTCTCGACGTGAACAATTGGGCCAATGACAATGAGTGTTGCTGCCGGTCAACAGCTTGAGCACAACTGTCATCTGTTCGTCATAATGCCCGCTTATAACTGTCACGCTCGCCCGCCAGCGCGGGCCCTGGAGTCCGCCGTGAGCTTTACCCCTGCCAGCCGCCTGTTCCCTGCCACTCGTCTGCGGCGTAACCGCCGTGATGATTTCTCGCGCCGTCTGGTTCGCGAAAACCGGCTGAGCGTGGACGACCTGATCCTGCCGGTGTTTGTGCTCGACGGTGAGAATCGCCGTGAGGCGGTGGCTTCGATGCCGGGCGTGGAGCGCTTGACCATCGACCTGTTGCTGGAAGAGGCGGCGCATTGGGTCGAGCTGGGGATTCCGGCCCTGGCGCTGTTCCCGGTGACGCCGGCCGGGCTCAAGTCCCTGGATGCGGCCGAGGCCTGGAACCCTGAAGGGATTGCCCAGCGTGCCACCCGCGCCTTGCGCGAGCGCTTCCCGGCGCTGGGCGTCATCACCGATGTGGCCCTGGACCCGTTCACCACCCATGGCCAGGACGGCATTCTCGACGAGCAGGGTTATGTACAGAACGACATCACTGTCGATGCCCTGGTGCGTCAGGCCCTGTCCCACGCCGAGGCCGGCGCCCAGGTGGTGGCGCCGTCGGACATGATGGACGGGCGGGTCCAGGCGATCCGCGAAGCCCTGGAACTGGCGGGACACGTCAACGTGCGGATCATGGCCTACTCGGCCAAGTACGCCAGCGCCTATTACGGCCCCTTCCGCGATGCGGTGGGTTCGGCGCTGAACCTGGGCAAGGCCGACAAGGCCTCGTACCAGATGGACCCGGCCAATGGTGACGAAGCCCTGCATGAAGTGGCGGCGGACCTGGCGGAAGGGGCGGACATGGTCATGGTCAAGCCGGGCATGCCGTACCTGGATATCCTTTTTCGGGTCAAGGATGAATTCAAGGTGCCGACCTTTGTCTATCAGGTCAGCGGCGAATACGCCATGCACATGGCGGCGATCCAGAATGGCTGGTTGGGTGAAGGGGTTATTCTTGAATCCCTGACCGCTTTTAAACGTGCAGGTGCTGATGGCATCCTGACTTACTTTGCCGTTCGTGCTGCTCAATTGTTACGAGAGCAAAAATAGCCCTCCCAGGAACACGCGATGAATACTGAAGGACTCTCAGAAGTTGCCGTAAAAGACGCTCAGCCGGTGGTCGAGCCAGTGGTTGAAACCTCGCCGGAGCTCGAGCCCGTGCCCGTAGTGGCCGAGGTGCAACCGACGCCGGCCATTGTCATCCCCAACCTGGATGACAGCAGCCTGTACATTCACCGCGAACTCTCGCAACTGCAGTTCAATATCCGCGTGCTGGAACAGGCGCTGGACGAATCCTACCCGCTGCTGGAGCGCCTGAAGTTCCTGCTGATCTTCTCCAGCAACCTGGACGAGTTCTTCGAGATCCGTGTCGCGGGCCTGAAGAAGCAGATCACCTTTGCCCGGGAACAGGCCGGTGCCGACGGCCTGCAACCGCACCAGGCCCTGGCCCGCATCAGCGAGCTGGTGCATGGTCATGTCGATCGCCAGTACGCGATCCTCAACGACATTCTGCTGCCGGAACTGGAGAAGCATCAGATTCGCTTCATCCGTCGCCGTCACTGGACCACCAAGCTCAAGACCTGGGTCCGGCGCTTCTTCCGCGACGAGATCGCGCCGATCATCACCCCCATCGGCCTCGACCCGACGCACCCGTTCCCGCTGCTGGTGAACAAGAGCCTGAACTTCATCGTCGAGCTGGAAGGCATCGATGCCTTCGGTCGCGATTCGGGCCTTGCGATCATCCCGGCGCCGCGTCTGTTGCCGCGCATCATCAAGGTGCCGGAAGAGGTCGGCGGCCCTGGCGACAACTATGTGTTCCTTTCGTCGATGATCCACGCCCACGCCGACGACCTGTTCCAGGGCATGAAGGTCAAAGGCTGCTATCAATTCCGCCTGACCCGTAACGCCGACCTGGCGGTGGACACCGAGGACGTCGAAGACCTGGCCCGCGCCCTGCGCGGCGAGTTGTTCTCCCGTCGCTACGGTGACGCGGTGCGTCTGGAAGTGGCCGACACCTGTCCGAAACATCTGTCGGACTACCTGCTCAAGCAGTTCAACCTGCACGAGACCGAGCTCTATCAGGTCAACGGTCCGGTGAACCTGACGCGACTGTTCAGCATCACCGGTCTGGACAGTCATCCGGAGCTGCAATACACCCCGTTCACCCCGCAGATCCCCAAGCTGCTGCAGAACAGCGAGAACATCTTCAGCGTCATCAGCAAGCAGGACATCCTGCTGCTGCACCCGTTCGAGTCCTTCACCCCGGTGGTGGACCTGCTGCGCCAGGCCGCCAAGGACCCGCATGTGCTGGCGGTGCGCCAGACCCTGTACCGCAGCGGCGCCAACTCGGAGATCGTCGACGCCCTGGTGGACGCGGCGCGCAACGGCAAGGAAGTCACCGCGGTGATCGAACTGCGTGCGCGGTTTGACGAAGAGTCCAACCTGCAGATGGCCAGCCGCCTGCAAGCGGCCGGCGCGGTGGTGATCTACGGCGTGGTGGGCTTCAAGACCCACGCCAAGATGATGCTGATCCTGCGTCGCGAGGCCGGTGAGATCGTGCGCTATGCGCATTTGGGCACCGGTAACTACCACGCGGCCAACGCCCGCCTGTACACCGACTACAGCCTGCTGACCTCCGACGATGCCTTGTGCGAAGACGTCGGCAAACTGTTCAGTCAGCTGATCGGCATGGGCAAGACCCTGCGTATGAAGAAACTGCTGCATGCGCCGTTCACCCTGAAAAAGGGCATGCTCGACATGATCGCCCGGGAGACCCAGTTCGCCCTGGACGGCAAGCCGGCGCACATCATCGCCAAGTTCAACTCGCTGACCGATCCGAAAATCATCCGCGCGCTGTACAAGGCCAGCCAGTCCGGTGTGCGCATCGATCTGGTGGTGCGCGGCATGTGCTGCCTGCGTCCGGGGATTGCCGGGGTGTCGCACAACATCCATGTGCGCTCCATCATCGGTCGCTTCCTGGAACACACTCGGGTGTTCTACTTCCTCAACGGCGGCGAGGAGCAGATGTTCCTTTCCAGTGCCGACTGGATGGAGCGCAACCTCGACAAGCGGGTCGAGACTTGCTTCCCGGTGGAAGGCAAGAAGCTGATCCTGCGGGTCAAGAAAGAGCTGGAGAGTTATCTCACCGACAACACCCACAGCTGGAGCCTGCAGTCCGACGGCCGTTACATCCGCAACACGCCGACCGGCAACCAGAACCCGCGCAGCGCCCAGGCGACTTTGCTGGAGCGTCTTGGCAGCCCGGTGTTGCCAGTGCGCTAAGCGCCACAGGCGCCGTAGACAAAAAGGCCAGCCCGTTTACCGGGCTGGCCTTTTTTATTGGCTTGCGTTGGGTGTTTGGTAGGAGCTGGCAAGCCGGCTCCTAAGGTCGGCTTGTTCAGGTCTCAGCGAACGTTGAGCACGATGCCGACCCGGGTCAGCCATTCGGCTTCCAGGGCGAAGTCGGCCTGGGTCAGCTGGTTTTCATCCAGCCAGTTTTCCGGGAACTCCACATCCAGATGGTCGCCTTCGGCGCTCAGGCTCACCTGAGGCATCTGCTGGGTGCCACGGATGTGATGGAACAGGATGGCGAAGCGCAGCAGCACGCACAGGCGGATCAGCTTGATGCCGTCATCGCCGAACTCGGCGAATTTTTCCTTGGGAATGTTGCGGCGGTGGCCGCGCACCAGCAGCGCCAGCATCTGCTGGTCTTCCCGGGAGAAGCCGGCCAGGTCCGAGTGCTCGATCAGGTAGGCGCCATGCTTGTGGTAGTGGTAGTGAGCGATATCCAGTCCCACTTCGTGGACCTTGGCGGCCCAGCCCAGCAGCTCGCGCCAGACACCGTCCTCCAGGTCCCAGTCCGCCGCCACCTGGTCGAAGGCGCGCAGGGCCTTGCCTTCGACTCGCGAGGCCTGCTCCAGGTCCACGTGGTAGCGCTCCATCAGCGAGCTGAGGGTACGTTCACGGACGTCCTCGTGATGATGGCGGCCCAGCAGGTCGTAGAGCACGCCTTCACGCAGGGCGCCTTCGCAGTGGTCCATGCGCTGCAGTTCCAGGGCGTCGAAGATGGCTTCGAGAATCGCCAGGCCCGCCGGGAAGATCGCCCGCCGATCGGGCTTGATGCCTTCGAAGTCGATTTTCTCGGCATCCCCCAGCTTGAACAGCTTGCGCTTGAGCCAGGCCAGCCCCTCGGCGTTGACCTCGCCACTGCCCTGGCCGCCGGCCTTGAGGGCCAGGCCGATGGCGCGGATGGTTCCGGAAGAGCCGATGGCTTCGTCCCAGGTCAGGCGATGCAGGGCATGTTCGATGCTCATGATCTCCAGCCGCGCGGCGGTGTAGGCCTGGGCGTAGCGGGCTGGGGTGATCTTGCCATCGCGGAAATAGCGCTGGGTGAAGCTGACGCAGCCCATCTGCAGGCTTTCCCGCAGCAGGGGTTCGAAGCGCTGGCCAATGATGAATTCGGTACTGCCGCCACCGATGTCGGCGACCAGGCGCTTGCCCGGGGTATCGGCGAGGGTGTGGGACACCCCGAGGTAGATCAGTCGGGCCTCTTCACGGCCGGAGATGACCTCCACCGGGTGGCCGAGGATCTCCTCGGCGCGGCGAATGAACTCGCCACGGTTGCGGGCTTCACGCAGGGCGTTGGTGCCGACGATGCGTACGGTGCCCGGTGGCATGCCGTTGATCAGTTGGGCGAAGCGCTTGAGGCAGTCGAGCCCGCGCTGCATGGATTCTTCGTTGAGCTGGCGTTCTTCGTTGATTCCGGCGGCCAGTTGAACCTTTTCACCGAGCCGCTCGAGAATGCGGATTTCACCGTTCCGGGCCTTGGCCACGACCATGTGAAAGCTGTTGGAGCCCAGATCGATCGCGGCGATCAGGGACAGATTCTTGGCTTGGGATTGGGGCATGGTTGGGGGTCTCGGTCGATAACCTCGCCATCCTGCCACGATCAACGGCTCGCGCCAACGCGCAGTGTCCAATGCGTTGATTCAACGCATAAAACCCTCGGCAGGCTGTGCTGTCGCTGTACGCCGGCCAGCCGGCTCCTACGACACGGGAGCCTCAAGCCTGCTCGGTGCTGCCAATGAAGTTCGCCAGCTCGGCGGTCTGCGGATGAGCGAACAGGTGCTTGGGATCTCCTACTTCATGCACCTTGCCCTGGTGCATGAACACCAGCTTGTCGCCCACTTCCCGGGCAAAGCGCATCTCATGGGTGACCATGATCAGGGTCATGCCGTCCCGGGCCAGTTGGCGCACCACGCTGAGCACTTCATTGACCAGTTCCGGGTCCAGGGCCGAGGTGATCTCATCGCACAACAGCACCTTGGGCGACATCGCCAGGGCTCGGGCAATGGCGACCCGTTGCTGCTGGCCGCCGGACAGTCGATCCGGAAACGCATCGAACTTCTCCGCCAGGCCAACCCGGGCCAGCATCTGCCGCGCCAGCTCGGCAGCCCGGGCCTTGGGCACCTTCTGCACCACTTGCGGGGCCAGCATCACGTTCTCGCCCACGGTCAGGTGAGGGAACAGGTTGAACTGCTGGAACACCATGCCGACCTTCTGTCGCAGGCTGCGCAGATCGGCGCGGGCGGCGTCCAGGTACTCGCCGTCAACCTCGATCACCCCGTCGTTGATCGACTCCAGGCCGTTGAGGGTGCGCAGCAGGGTGCTCTTGCCCGAGCCACTGCGACCGATGATTGCCACTACCTGGCCCTCCTCGATGCTCAGGTCGATGCCTTTGAGCACATGGTGCTCGCCGTAATATTTATGCAGGGCGGAGATTCTAAGCAGAGGCATGCAGTTTCCTTTCCAGGTAGCGCGCGCTGAGGGACAGGGGGTAGCAGAGCAGGAAGTAACCGAGGGCCACCAGGCCGTAGACCATGAAGGGCTCGAAGGTGGCATTGGCCAGCATGCCGCCGGTCTTGGTCAGCTCGGTGAAACCGATGATCGAGGTCACCGCGGTGCCTTTGACCACTTGCACCGAGAAACCCACGGTGGGCGCCACGGCGATACGCAGAGCTTGCGGCAGGATCACGTAGCGCAGTTGCTCATAGGGATTGAGCGCCAGGCTCGACGAGGCTTCCCACTGCCCGTGGGGGATCGACTCGACGCAACCGCGCCAGATCTCTGCCAGGTAGGCGCTGGTGAACAGGGTCAGGGCGATAGCGGCCGCCAGCCAGGGCGAGATATCCACACCCAGCAAGGCAATACCGAAGAACACCAGGAACAACTGCATCAACAGCGGTGTGCCCTGGAACAGCTCTATATAGGTGCGGGCGAAGGCGCGGGCAAAGGTCTTGTCGGAGATCCTCAGGGTCATGACCAGGAGGCCGATCACACCGCCGCCAACAAAGGCCACCAGGGACAGCAACAGGGTCCACTGCAGGCCGCTGAGCAGGTTGCGCAGGATGTCCCAGAAGGTGAAGTCGCTCATCGGCCGTTCCTCAGGATGTAGCGTTGGCCGAACCAGTTCAGTAGTTGGCGGATCAGCAGGGCCATGCACAGGTAGATCAGGGTGGTCAGGGCGTAGGTTTCAAAAGCGCGGAAGTTGCGCGACTGGATGAAGTTGGCGGCGAAGCTCAGCTCCTCGGTGGCGATCTGCGAGCACACCGCCGAGCCCAGCATGACGATGATGATCTGGCTGCACAGGGCCGGCCAGACCTTGCCCAGGGCCGGCAGCAGCACCACGTGCCGAAAGGCTTCGAAGCGGCTCATGGCCAGGGCTGCGGCGGCTTCCAGCTGGCCCTTGGGAATGGCCTGGATGCCGGCGCGGATGATTTCCGTGGAGTAGGCGCCGAGGTTGATCACCATCGCCAGCACCGCCGCCTGCCACTCGGAGATCTGCAGGCCCAGGGATGGCAGGCCGAAGAAGATGAAAAACAACTGCACCAGGAACGGCGTGTTGCGGATCAGCTCGACGTAGACGCCGAAGATCGCCGCCAGGGGCTGCATCTTCCAGGCCCGCACCAGAGCCCCGACTATCCCCAGGCTGACCCCCAGCAGGGTGCCTATGGCGGTCAACTCCAGGGTGAACAGGGCGCCGCGTAGCAGCAGGCCGGTATTTTCCAGCACCGGCAGGAAGTCGAACTGATAAGCCATGCTCAAGCTCCGGGGCGCCGATCAGAGGTCAGCCGGCAGCGGCTCTTTGAGCCACAACTGGGAGTTCTTCTCCAGGGCGCCGTCAGCCTTGGCGGCACTGAGGATCTGGTTGACCTTGTCCAGCAACTCCGGCTGGTTTTTGTTGACGCCGACGTAGACTGGGGAGTCCTTGAGCTTGATCTTCATCGCCGGGATGCGTTTCGGGTTGCGCTGGCTGATGGCGACCATCACCACGTTACCGCTGGCGATCAGGTCGACCTGGCCGGCGAGGTAGGCGGCGATGGTGGAGTTGTTGTCCTCGAAACGCTTGATGGTCGCACCTTGTGGGGCCACGGCGCTCAGCTCGATGTCTTCGATGGCGCCTCGGGTGACGCTGATGGTCTTGCCCTTGAGGTCGTCAAGGCCGGCGATGGCTGCCTCGGGCGGGCCGAAGACTGCGAGGTAGAAGGGTGCGTATGCCTTGGAGAAGTCGATGACCTTTTCCCGTTCCGGGTTCTTGCCGAGGCTGGAGATCACCAGATCCACCTTGCCGGTGGTGAGGAACGGAATGCGGTTGGTGCTGTTGACCGGGGTCAGCTCCAGCTTGACCTTGAGCTGCTCGGCCAGCAGGCGCGCGGTGTCGATGTCCAGGCCCCGGGGCTGCATATCCGGGCCCACCGAGCCGAAGGGCGGGAAGTCCTGAGGCACGGCGACCTTGAGGGTGCCGCGGGCCACCACGTCGTCCAGGGCATTGGCCTGGGCTGGGGCCTGGGCCAGCAGCAGGCTGGCAAACAGGGCAGAGAGCAGGGCGCTACAGCGTTTGGTCATGGCGAATCTCCGCAAGTCGTGGGAAGTGGTTTCTGTGTGGCGACAGAGCACAGGCCATGCCAACACGCGGAAAAGGCCCTGGAAATATGGGTTTTATTGGCTTTGGTCGGTCTTACTGGTCTGAACAGTTGGGTGTTTTTTCGCACTCGGATCGGGCATGGGGTCGTACCCTCGAACCCCCTTGGGGCACGACTTGCCGGGTTCGGCGAATAGCTTTACAAGGGAGCTTTTCCTGCACTGGCCAGCCTCAAGCCCATGAATTCGATTACTCGTGCCGTACCCGAAGTGGCGCTGCAAGCCATTCGCCAGTTGATCAGCGAGCAGGGCTTCGGCCCCGGTGATGCGCTGCCTTCGCAGCGGGATCTGGCGCTGCAGTTGGGGGTCAGTCGGGCGTCGCTGCGTGAGGCGTTGTCATCCTTGAGCGCGCTGGGGGTGATCAGTGTGCAGCCGGGCAAGGGGGTGTTCGTCCAGGCTCCCGAGGCAGCGGCAGCCGGTGCCGGCTTGAGTTGGCCGTTCGCCGCTCAGGCTTCGCCTGTGGATATCTTTCAGTTGCGCTATGCCCTGGAGGGGTTTGCCGCGGGGTTGGCGGCAGTGACCCTGACCGCCGATGAGCTGGATGCCCTGGAAGACAATGTCGAGGCCATGCGTCGCCAATTGCGGGTCGGGGATTTCGAGGCGGCGGCGCGGCTGGATTTCGAGTTCCACCAGAAGATTCTCCTGGCCAGTGGCAACCAGGCGATGTTGAGCATCCTCAGCACCAGCGCCGAGATCTTCCTGGAAAGTCAGAAACTACCGTTCATCCGACCCGAGCGGGCCATGGAGACGTGGCAGGAGCACCGCAAGATCCTCCGCGCGCTGGCCCGGCACGCTTCGGGGGCGGCACAAAAGGCCATGCAGGAGCATGTGCGCAATGCCGCTCTGCGCACTGGAATCGCCTTTGTCACCCCCACATCTTCGTGAGCTGAGCTATACCCAAACTCATGGGGCACCATAGTTAGAGTCAATCATCTCCGGCTTCCTGAACGCGGGAAGGGCGGATATGATGGGCCACGTTTTTTTGCTTACAACCTGGAGAATTCCATGAGCAGCGATCTTATCAAACACGTCAGCGATGCCAGCTTCGAGGCCGACGTACTCAAAGCCGAAGGCGCTGTACTGGTCGACTACTGGGCTGAGTGGTGCGGCCCATGCAAAATGATCGCTCCGGTTCTGGACGAAATTGCTGAAACCTACAAAGGCAAACTGACCGTTGCCAAGCTGAACATCGACGAAAACTCGGAAACCCCGGCCAAGCATGGCGTGCGTGGTATTCCGACCCTGATGCTGTTCAAGAACGGCAACGTCGAAGCCACCAAGGTCGGCGCACTGTCCAAGTCGCAGTTGGCAGCGTTCCTCGACGCCAACATCTAAGCGTCGATTTTCAGTGCCCTGGAAAAGCCCCGCAAAGCGCGGGGCTTTTTCGTAATTGAGGGCTAGACGCTCCGAAACTCAGGTGTTACATTCGGCCCCGCACTGGTTTCTCCAGTGCCCCCTGCAAGCCGTCGCCGACGCTCTCCTTTTCGAATAAGTACGCGATCCTGTCGCCTTCTCTGCGGCGCGGCCTCATTAAGCCAAAAGCTTAATTTCCCCCCTCTATAAATGATTACGTCATTCCTATATGAATCTGACTGAACTCAAGCAAAAGCCGATTACCGAACTGCTCGAATTGGCCGAACAGATGGGCATAGAAAATATGGCCCGTTCGCGCAAGCAGGACGTGATTTTCTCCCTGCTGAAAAAGCACGCGAAAAGCGGTGAGGAAATCTCCGGTGATGGCGTGCTGGAGATCCTCCAGGACGGCTTCGGCTTCCTCCGCTCCTCCGACGCCTCCTACCTGGCCGGCCCGGACGATATCTACGTCTCGCCAAGCCAGATCCGTCGCTTCAACTTGCGTACCGGTGACACCATCGTTGGCAAGATCCGCCCTCCGAAGGAAGGCGAGCGGTACTTCGCGCTGCTCAAGGTCGATACCATCAACTACGACCGTCCCGAGAACGCCAAGAACAAGATTCTGTTCGAAAACCTGACGCCGCTGTTCCCGACCGTGCGCATGAAGATGGAAGCCGGCAACGGTTCCACCGAAGACCTGACCGGTCGTGTCATCGACCTGTGCGCTCCGATCGGTAAAGGCCAGCGTGGTCTGATCGTTGCTCCGCCAAAGGCGGGCAAGACCATCATGCTGCAGAACATTGCTGCGAACATCACCCGCAACAACCCTGAAGTTCATCTGATCGTGTTGCTGATCGACGAGCGTCCGGAAGAAGTGACCGAGATGCAGCGCACTGTGCGCGGCGAAGTGGTTGCCTCCACCTTCGACGAGCCGCCAACCCGTCACGTGCAAGTGGCCGAGATGGTGATCGAGAAGGCCAAGCGCCTGGTCGAACACAAGAAGGACGTGGTGATCCTGCTGGACTCCATCACCCGTCTGGCCCGTGCCTACAACACCGTGATCCCGAGCTCCGGCAAGGTCCTGACTGGTGGTGTGGATGCCCACGCCCTGGAGAAACCGAAGCGTTTCTTCGGCGCCGCGCGGAACATCGAAGAAGGCGGCTCGTTGACCATCATCGCCACCGCGCTGGTTGAAACCGGCTCGAAGATGGACGAAGTGATCTACGAAGAGTTCAAGGGTACCGGCAACATGGAACTGCCCCTGGATCGCAAGATCGCTGAAAAGCGCGTCTTCCCGGCCATCAACATCAACCGTTCCGGCACCCGCCGCGAAGAGTTGCTTACGGCCGACGACGAACTGCAGCGCATGTGGATCCTGCGCAAGCTCCTGCATCCCATGGATGAAGTCGCTGCCATTGAGTTCCTGGTCGACAAGCTGAAACAGACCAAGACCAACGATGAGTTCTTCCTGTCGATGAAACGCAAGTAAATCGATCAGGCCAGCAAGAGCCGGGGAAACCCGGCTTTTTGCTATCTGACATTCTCTATTCTGAACCTGTGGGTTCGGCGCTAAACTGCCTGCCCCGAATGCCACGGCGAAAACGAGGCTCACGCATGCAGTATCGCGACTTGCGCGACTTTATCAGCGGCCTGGAACAGCGCTCCGAACTCAAGCGCATCCAGGTTCCGGTGTCCCCAGTGCTGGAAATGACCGAGGTCTGCGATCGCACCTTGCGTGCCAAAGGCCCGGCCCTGTTGTTTGAAAACCCCACCGGTTATGACATCCCCGTGCTCGGCAACCTGTTCGGTACCCCCGAGCGTGTGGCCCTGGGCATGGGCGCCGAAGCCGTCAGCGAACTGCGCGAGATCGGCAAGCTGCTGGCGTTCCTCAAGGAGCCGGAGCCGCCCAAGGGCTTGAAGGATGCCTGGTCCAAGCTGCCGATCTTCCGCAAGATCATTTCCATGGCGCCCAAGGTGGTCAAGGATGCGGTCTGCCAGGAAGTGGTGATCGAAGGCGACGACGTCGACCTCGGCATGCTGCCGGTGCAGACCTGCTGGCCAGGCGACGTCGGTCCGCTGATCACTTGGGGCCTGACGGTGACCAAGGGGCCGAACAAGGACCGGCAAAACCTGGGCATCTATCGTCAGCAGGTAATCGGCCGCAACAAGGTGATCATGCGCTGGTTGAGCCATCGTGGTGGCGCCCTGGATTACCGCGAGTGGTGCGAGAAGCACCCGGGCCAGCCGTTCCCGGTGTCCGTGGCCCTGGGCGCGGACCCGGCAACTATCTTGGGCGCCGTGACCCCGGTGCCGGACAGCCTCTCCGAATACGCTTTCGCCGGCCTGCTGCGGGGCAACCGCACCGAACTGGTGAAGTGCCGTGGCAACGACCTGCAAGTCCCGGCCACCGCCGAAATCATCCTTGAAGGGGTGATCCATCCCGGCGAGATGGCCGACGAAGGCCCGTACGGCGACCACACTGGCTACTACAACGAAGTCGACAGCTTCCCGGTGTTCACCGTGGAGCGCATCACCCATCGCATCAAGCCGATCTATCACAGCACCTACACCGGCCGGCCGCCGGATGAGCCAGCGATTCTCGGCGTGGCGCTGAACGAAGTCTTCGTGCCGATCCTGCAGAAGCAGTTCCCGGAAATCACCGACTTCTACCTGCCGCCAGAAGGCTGCTCGTACCGCATGGCGGTGGTGACCATGAAGAAGCAGTACCCGGGCCACGCCAAGCGGGTAATGCTGGGGGTCTGGTCGTTTTTGCGACAGTTCATGTACACCAAGTTCGTTATCGTCACCGACGACGATATCAATGCCCGGGACTGGAACGATGTGATCTGGGCCATCACCACGCGCATGGACCCCAAGCGCGACACGGTGATGATCGACAACACCCCGATCGACTACCTCGACTTCGCCTCGCCGGTGTCCGGCCTGGGCTCGAAGATGGGGCTCGATGCCACCCACAAGTGGCCCGGAGAAACCACCCGAGAGTGGGGCCGGGTCATCGTCAAGGATGAGGCGGTCACCCGCCGGATCGATGCCATCTGGAATCAGTTAGGAATAGATTGATGCGTGTAACCTTGCAGCCCTCCGGAGCGGTGCTTGAGACGCTGCCCGGCGAGCGGATTCTCGATGCGGCGCGGCGCTTGGGCTATGAATGCCCGCAGAGCTGCCGCAATGGCAACTGTCACGTGTGCGCGGCCCTGCTGGTGGAGGGCAGTGTGCAGCAAGCCGGCGATGTGCGTGATCATGGTGAGTTCTACACTTGCATTGCAGAGCCGCTGGAAGACTGCATTGTGCTGTGGGATGGCGTCCTTGCGCTGGGAGAGTTGCCGGTGCGCAGCTTGTCGTGTCAGCTCACTGAGTGCCTTGAGGTCGGCGGCGATGTCTGGCGGGTCAGGCTGCGAGCGCCGGCCGGCAAGCCACCCCGCTATCATGCGGGCCAGTACCTGATGCTGGAGCGGGATAACGGCGAGAAGTCGGCCTTCTCCCTGGCATCAGCGCCCCATTGCGGGCGTGATCTGGAGCTGCATGTGCTGGTGCGCGAAAACAGTGCGCAGAGCTTGATGGAGCAGTTGCAGCGCAACCGCATGGCTCGGGTCGAATTGCCTTTTGGCGACACTCACCTGGCCGAGTTGCCGCAGGGCCCGCTGGTGCTGATCGCTGCCGGTACCGGTATGGCGCAGATGCACAGCCTGATCGAGCACTGCCGAGCCAAAGGCTTCAAGTATCCGGTGCACCTGTATTGGGGCGTACGCCGGCCGGAAGATTTCTATCAGTTGGAACACTGGGATGAGTGGCAGCAACTGCCTAATCTCTATCTGCACAAGGTGGTCAGCGACCTGTGCGGTTGGGAGGGGCGCTGCGGCATGCTGCATGAGGCCGTTTGCGAGGACATCACCGACCTGTCGTCGGTGCATGTCTACGCCAGCGGCTCGCCAGCCATGATCTACGCCACCCTGGACGCTCTGGTGAATGCCGGGATGGATGCCCATCAGATGCGTGCGGACGTGTTCGCCTACGCCCCGCGGCCCTGACTGCATCGGGTCCGTGTCCTTCGTTATAACTCTGTATATAGCCCATCGGTATTTATCTAATTAAATAAATGCCGGTAGGTTATATATAAGCCTTCAACTTGAGTGCTGCTCTAGTGGCACTTAACTTGCCTTGAAACTTATGTGTCTTGTAGTTACTGCCAAGCGTTCTATTAAGTAACTTCTTTTACGCGGGGAGCCGAACGCTATTCGCCATGACAGCCCTTGAATCCAGTTATCTGAATCTGGCTTACCCTCCGCGGCTCGATCTGGGGCCGCAGCTGACCCACGAACAACTTCTCAGCTCCATGCAGTCCACCATGGCCCGGCACAAGGGCGGCCCGGTCTGGCTGTTTGCCTACGGTTCATTGATCTGGCGCCCGGAGTGTTCGGCGGTCGAGCGCATGCGTGGCCGGGTGCATGGTTATCATCGCGGTCTGTACCTGTGGTCCCACGAGCATCGCGGCACGCCTGAACTGCCGGGGCTGGTGTTTGGCCTGGATCGTGGCGGCTCCTGCAGCGGCTTCGCCTACCGGCTGCCGGAGGAGCATCTGGATGCCTCGTTGTATGCCCTGTGGCAGCGTGAAATGCCTTATCCCTCTTACCGTCCGCACTGGCTCAACTGCCGTCTCGAGGATGGCAGTCAGGTCCAGGCCCTGGGTTTTGTGCTGGAGCGGCACCTGCCCAGCTATGCCGGCAATCTGCCGGATCATGTACTGAGCCAGGTGTTCGAAAGCGCTTGCGGGCGTTATGGCACCACCCGCGATTATGTTGAACAGACCATTCAAGCCCTGCGCAGCCACGCCATGCCGGATCGCAACCTGGAGGCACGGCTCAAGCGCTGCAAGGGTGCTGTGGCCTATTGACGGAAGCCGGCCTCAGCGGACCTGCACCACCACTTTGCCCACTGCCTTGCGCTGCCCCAGATCATCGATGGCCCGGGCGGCTGCCGTCAGAGGATAGACCTGGGACACCAGCGGCTTGAGCTTGCCTTCGGCGAACCAGCCGAACAGCTGCTGGAAGTTCGCCGCGTTGTCCTGAGGCTGGCGCTGAGCGAAGGAGCCCCAGAACACCCCCACCACCGCCGCGCCCTTGAGCAGCGCCAGGTTCACCGGCAATTCGGGAATGCGCCCGCTGGCGAAGCCCACCACCAGCAGGCGACCGTTCCAGGCAATGGAGCGGATGGCCTGGTCGAACAGATCACCGCCCACCGGATCGTAGATCACGTCGGCACCGTTGCCATCGGTCAGGCGCTTGATCTCGTCCTTCAGGTTGCTTTCGCTGTAGTTGATCAACTCATCGGCACCGGCGGCCTTGGCCACGGCGAGCTTTTCTGCGCTGCTGGCGGCGGCGATCACCCGGGCGCCCATGGCCTTGCCGATTTCCACCGCCGCCAGCCCGACCCCGCCCGAGGCACCGAGCACCAGCAGGGTCTCACCGGGCTGCAGGTTGCCCCGTTGCTTGAGGGCGTGCATCGAGGTGCCGTAGGTCATGCTGAAGGCGGCAGCGGTGTTGAAGTCCATGGCGGCGGGAATGGGCAATACGTTGTAGCCCGGCACCGCCACCTGTTCGGCAAAACTGCCCCAGCCGGTCAGGGCCATGACCCGATCGCCGACCTTGAGATGGCTGACTTTCTCGCCCACTGCGCTGATGACACCGGCCGCTTCGCCGCCCGGGGAGAAGGGGAAGGGTGGCTTGAACTGGTATTTGCCCTCGATGATCAGGGTGTCCGGAAAATTCACCCCTGCGGCATGCACGTCCAGCAGGACCTCGTTCTTCTTCGGCACGGGACTTGCGACCTCTTCCAGCACCAGCGTTTCGGCGGGGCCGAAGGCTTTGCACAGCACGGCTTTCATCAGGGCTATTCCTTTGGGAGTGGTGGCCGATAAGTGTAGGAGTGTGAATCAGGCGGTCAACGAGCATGCCCGGCCCTGATGGTCAGCCATAAGCTTGTGCTTGGGCTCAGGCGGGCGGGCCTTTATGCTAGGCCGCAAACCGGATTAAGGAGCGAATTGTGAAAGCGTGGATCATGTTGCTGCTGGCCCTCTCCCTGCCGATGGCAGCCGGGGCTGAAGAGGCTAAAGAAGGCGAAGCACCGAAAGTCAGTTACATCAGCCTGAGCCCGCCCTTTGTCGGTAACTACGGCCTGGATGGCGGCCCCAAGCTCAAGGTCTACAAGGCTGACGTGGCCCTGCGGGTGACCGGAGACGCTTCGGCCCAGGCGGTCAAGGCCAATGAGCCGCTGATCCGCAACCAGTTGGTGGCGCTGTTTGCCCAGCAGACCGTCGACACCATGAACAACGTCGAGGCCAAGGAAAAGCTGCGCCAGGAAGCCCTCAAGCAGGTGCAGCAAGTCATGAATGACGAAACCGGCAAGCCGGTGGTGGAAGACCTGTTGTTCAACAACCTGATCATCCAGTAACGCTCAGCTGTTGGAGCTGGCTGGCCAGCGAAGGCGTCCGAGAGGGCGACGTGGGGCTTGAGGGCCCTTTCGGCGGCCAGTCGGCTCCTACAGCGTGTGGCTCATGAGGCGAGGCTTTTGCGAAAGCGCGCCAGGGCAATGGCGAAGAACAGCAGACCGATCGTCGCCAGGGCCAGCAGGTCGGGCCAGACCACACTCACGCCCGCATCACGAAACAGGATCGCTGCGCTGAGGCTGACGAAGTGCGTTGATGGCGAGCCCTGCATCACCCATTGCAGCCATTGCGGCATGCTGTCCAGCGGTGTGCTGCCACCGGACAGTAGCAGCATCGGGATGATCACCGGGATCGCCAGCAGGCCGAACTGCGGGGTGGAGCGGGCCAGGGTGGCAAGGAAGATCCCCAGTGCGGTGCTGGCGAACAGATACAACGCGGTGACCATCAGGAACAGCCCCATCGAGCCCGCCAGCGGCACGCCCAGCACGCCTTTGACTATCACTTCCAGCGATATCCAGGTGCACAGCACCACCACCAGCATATTGCTCCAGATTTTCGCCAGCATGATCTCCAGGGCCGTCAGCGGCAGTACCAGCAAGTGGTCGAGGGTACCGTGCTCGCGCTCGCGCAGCAGCGCGGTTCCGGTGAGCACGATGGCCAGGATGGTGATGTTGTTGACGATCTGGATCACCGCAAGAAACCAGCCTCCCTCCAGGTTGGTATTGAACAGCGCGCGGGTGGTCAGCAGGGCCGGGGCCTTGCTCGCGGCATCCGCCTGGTTGGCATAGTTGAGCAACTCGCGCTGGAAGATTCGGCCAATGTAGCCGGCGCCCATGAACGCCTGGCTCATGGCGGTGGCGTCGACGTTGACCTGCACCGCCGGCTGACGGCCGGCCAGCAGGTCGCTCTGGAAGTTGGCAGGGATGTTGATCACGAAGGTGTACTGGCCGCTGTCCATCACCTTGTCCAGTTGGTCGTAGGGCAGGGCGACCGGGTTCTGGAACTCCGGCGGTTGCAGGGCCTCTGCCAATTGTCGTGACAGTGCGCTGTGGTCTTCATCCACCAGGGCCACGCTGGCGTTGTGTACGCCAATGACCGAGCCGGCCGCCGGCAGGTAGATGGCCACGGTGAAGGCGTAGAACAGGAACAACAGCAAGACACTGTCGTGACGCAGGCTGGTGAGCTCCTTCAGACCCAGGCGCAGGATATGGGCGAGCCTGTTCATCAGACCTCCTGCTTTTTCAACATGACCAGGCTAAGCCCGGTGAAACCGAGGAAGAACCCGATCAGTGCCAGGCACTGAGGCCATAGCTCCCGCAGGTCCAGGGCCTTGGTGAAGGTGCCGACGGCGATGTCAAGGAAGTGCCCGGCGGGGAACAACTGCCCCATGATCGCCGCCGAGCCTTCCAGGGACGAGCGCGGCACGATCAACCCGGAGAACTGGATGGTCGGCAGGCTGGTGATGATCATGGTGCCGAGGATCGCCGCGATCTGGGTGCGGGTGAAGGCCGAGATCAACAGGCCCATGCTGGTGGTGGCCAGCACGTAGAGGACGCCGCCCAGGGCCAGGGTCAGTCCGCTGCCCTTGAAGGGCACGCCGAACAGCCAGCGGTTCATGGCCACCAGCAATCCCAGGTTGATCAGGCTCACGGCCAGGTAGGGCGCCTGCTTGCCCAGGAGGAACTCCAGGCGGGTCAGGGGCGTGGCATAGAAGTTGGTGATCGAGCCCAGCTCCTTCTCGCGAACGATGCCCAGGGCGGTGAGCATGGCCGGAATGAACGCCAGGATCAGCGCCATGACCCCGGGCCCGATGGCGTTGACGCTGACCACGTCCTGGTTGTAGCGAAAGCGTGTTTCCAGCTTGGCGGCGGATCTTGTGTTCAGTGCCGGGCTGCTGTGTTCGGCCAGGAGTTCGAGGTTGGCCTGGTGTACCGCCTCGACATAGTTGCGGCTGGTTTCCGCGCGAAACGGCATGCCGCCGTCCAGCCAGGCGGCCACCGTCGGTTGGCGCCCGGCATACAGATCGCGGCCAAAGCCGGAAGGGATTTCCAGGGCCAGCTTGATCTCCGAGCGCTGCAGGCGCCGATGCAGTTCGGCGGAGCTGCGGATGGTGGGTTTTTCCTCGAAGTAGCGTGAGCTGCGAAAAGCCTCCAGATAGGCGCGGCTTTGCGGCGTCTGATCCTGGTCGTAGACGGCGAAGGCGAGCTTTTCCACATCCAGGGAAATGCCGTAGCCAAAGATCACCATCATGAAGATCGCCCCCAGCAGGGCAAAGCCCAAGCGCACCTTGTCCCGCAATAGCTCCTTGCCTTCCCGGGTGGCCACTGCCAGCAGCCGGGCCAGGCTCAGGCCCGAGCGCGGAGGCGCGATGGCGTGGCTGGCGGCAGCCGCCGGAGGTGGCGCTGTATCCGCGGCTCCTTGGGCTTCTTCCAGGCAGCGGACGAAGGCGGCTTCCAGGGTGTCGCCGGAAAACTGCTGTTGCAGCGCCGCTGGTGTGTCACAGGCCAATACCTTGCCGGCGTGCATCAACGAAATGCGGTCGCAGCGCTGGGCTTCGTTCATGAAATGAGTGGACAGGAAGATGGTCACGCCCTGTTCCCGGGACAGTTCGATCAGCAGTCGCCAGAAATCGTCACGGGCTGCCGGATCAACCCCTGACGTGGGTTCGTCGAGGATCAGCACTTCCGGGCGGTGCAGCACCGCCACGGCCAGGGACAGGCGCTGGCGCAGCCCCAGGGGCAGGGCGCCGGATTGCTGCTCGGCGATTGCGCCCAGGTCGAAGCGCTGGATCAGTTCCTCGATGCGTGGGCCGCTCTCGGCTTTCGGCAGGTCGAACAGGCGGGCATGCAGCTCCAGGTTCTGGCGCACGCTGAGTTCGCCGTACAGGGAAAAGCTCTGGGACATGAAGCCGACCCGCTTGCGGGTGGCCAGGTCCTTGGCGTCCACCGGATTGCCCAGCAACTTGGCGCTGCCTTCAGTGGCGGGCATCAGCCCGGTGAGGACCTTCATGGTGGTGGTCTTGCCGCAGCCGTTGGAGCCGAGGAAGCCGAAGATCTCCCCGCGACCGATGGCGAAGCTGACTTTGTTGACGGCGGTGAAGTCGCCGAAGCGCAGGGTCAGCTCGTGGGCCTCGATGGCGATGTCCTGGTTATCGCCAGAACGTGGCGGGATCACCAGTGGCTGATTGTCATGGCCGCTGTCGCCCTGGTAGTGAGTGAAGGCATCGTCCAGCTTGCCGCTGCCCGTTACCTGCGCCAACTCCCGGCTCAGGCCCTGGGCGATCAACTTGCCTTGGTCGAGCATCAGGCAATGCTCGAACTGTTCGGCTTCTTCCATGTAGGCGGTGGCCACCAACAGGGTCAGTTGTGGTCGTTGCTGGCGCACATCCTCCACCAGTTCCCAGAAGCGTCGGCGGGAAAGCGGGTCGACCCCGGTGGTGGGCTCGTCAAGGATCAACAGATCCGGTTCGTGGATCAGCGCGCAGCACAGGCCGAGTTTCTGTTTCATCCCACCGGACAGCTTGCCCGCCGGGCGTTCGGCAAAGCGCAGCAGGTCGGTGGCCAGCAACAGGCTGTGCATGCGCTGGTCGCATTCGTCACGTGGCAGGCCGAACAGGGTGGCGAAGAAGCGGATGTTCTCGCTAATGGACAGGTCGGGATACAGGTTGCCCCCCAGCCCCTGGGGCATGAAGGCGATGCGCGGGTATAGGCTTCTGCGGTGGCGGCGCTGGGAGATGGCTCCGCCGAGTACCTCGAGCTCGCCTTGCTGAAGCTTCTTGACCCCGGCAATCAGCCCGAGAAGGCTCGACTTGCCGGCACCGTCAGGACCGATCAGGCCGCAGCGTGTGCCTGCCGGCAGGCTGAAACTGATGTCGATCAGAGCCTGCTGGGCACCGTAGCGATGGCTGATGCCGGTGGCGTGCAGCGCCAGGGCATTCATTGCAGGTTAGCCGGCCAGTCCACGGTGGCTGTGCGCACATAACCGGCACCGGGCATGCCCGGTTTGGCCTGGGGCACGGCGGCGGGTTGAGTCAGGCGCACCTTGACCCGGAATACCAGTTTCTGGCGTTCGTCACGGGTTTCCACTTCTTTGGGGGTGAATTGCGACTTGGCCGCGACGAAGCTGATCTTTGCCGGCAGTGGCTGGTTGGGCAGGGCGTCGAGAACAATCCGCGATTCATCGCCCACCGTCAGGCGCCCGGTGACCGAGGCTGGCAAGTAGAGGTTCATGTATTGGTCGTTGGGGTCGATCAACAGCAGTACTCGGCCGCCGGCACCCAGGACTTCGCCAGGCTCGGCCAGACGCAGTTGGATGATGCCGTCGATGGGGGCTCGCAGGCTGCTGTCGTCGATCTCGCTGGTGAGCTGCGCAACCTGGGCCAGGGCGGCGCCGATAGCGGCCTTGACCGCCGCTACCTGGGCCTGGGCCGCCAGCACGGCGGCATTGCCGGTGTTCAGCCGTGCCTGTTGCTGATCGATGATCTGCTGGCTGGCGAAGCCGCGCCTGAACAGTTCCTGGGAGCGCTTGAGTTCCTGATTGGCCAGGAGCAATTCGCTCTGGCGCAGTTGCACGTTGGCTTCTGCGGCGGAGAGGTTTTCCCGGGCACGCAGCACTTCGGCTTCGGCCTGGCTGCGCTGGGCTTCCAGGGTGCGGGTATCCATCCGGGCCAGCAGTTGGCCCTGGAGCACTTTGTCGCCTTCATTGACCCGCACTTCCGCCAGGCGTCCGGGAATCTTGCTGGCGATCTGCACCTCAGTGGCTTCGAGACGGCCATTGCCCATGCTCAGCCCTTCCGGCAGACGATCCTGGAGGGATTTCCAGTAACCGAAGCCACCAGCGGCGAGCAACAGAATCAAGAGGGAGACAGCGAAAAGGCGGGAAGAACGGTGGTTCGTCGACATGTGTTCTGCGTCCTGCGGCTATAGCGTCCTAGTCTGACGTATCAAGGCTTTTACCCGCTTGATGCTCGTCAAATGAAAGGGCCAAGCCTAAACCTATTGTTCGCAGGCTGCATGGCGATCGGGGCAAAAAACTGGCGCCAGTGCCGTTGCGCTTGCCAGGTCACGGCACACCGGGGCGGGTTGCTCAACGTAGAGAGAGCACAGCCGCCCATTGCTCTGCGGTCACTGGCATGACTGACAGGCGACTGCCTTTTTGCACCAGGGGCATTTCAGCGAGGGCAGTCTGCTGCTTGAGATAGTCCAGGCGCAGGACCTTGTTGAAGGTTTCCACGTGGGCTACGTCGATTGCGCTCCAGGCATTTTTCTCGGCGCTGGACTTGGGGTCGAAGTAGACGCTGTCCGGTTCCAGGGCGGTGGGGTCCGGGTAGGCCGCCTTGATGATTTGGCCGATGCCGGCGATGCCTGGCTCCGGACAACTGGAGTGGTAGAAGAAGAACTCATCGCCGACGGCCATGGCGCGCAGGAAGTTGCGTGCCTGGTAGTTGCGCACACCGTCCCAACGGGCCTTTCCAAGCTTGTTCAGGTCCTGGATCGAGAGTTCGTCTGGCTCGGATTTCATCAGCCAATAGGCCATGTTTCTTACCCTCCAAAGGGTGGTTGGGTAGGTTGTCGGAGGATTTTATGACAAACCGACAGTCGGTTGACGCCAGCATTTGCGTGTCGGTTCACGTTATCGCAGAATGCCGGGATTTTAAGCTTGACGCTGCTGCACGGCCTGTTATGGAAACCGTTGCTGTCATCGTGTGTGACTTGCCCGAGGGGGGGCAATCGATGAAACGCCAACCGGATTTACTATGGATTTTGGTTATTTTGTTCGGTTTGGGCGTTGTGACCACTGGTTATGCGCAGAGCTTATGGGCCAACAAGACCGATGCCCCGATCGAGATTGCCCAACAGCCGCAACCCTTCAAGCGTTGAATCCGTCCCGGCGTCGCTGAGCCAGCGCGACGTCTATCGGGCGCAGTACCATCCCTGATCAGTCACGGTGCCCTGTAGCGGCACATCCCAGCTGGCCTGATCCAGTCTCGCGACCTTCTGACATTCATGGGCCAGCCCCAGCAGCTTCGGCTTGCGCCAGCTCTTGCGCCGCGCCAGGTAAGCCAGGCTGCGGTCGTAGAAGCCGCCGCCCATTCCCAGGCGTCCGCCGTCTTCGTCAAATCCCACCAAGGGCAGGAGCACCAGATCCAGCGCCCAGACCTTGCGTTGGCGTGCGACGTTTATCCTGGGTTCGAGGATGCGAAAGCGGTTGGGGCGCAGTTTTTCTCCGGGCCGTACGCGCTGGAAGACCATCTTGGTCCGTGGCCAGGCACTGAGCACTGGCAAGTAGGTGGCCTTGCCCCGGCGTTGCGCGGCACGTAGCAGCAGGCGCGGATCGATCTCTCCGTCAGTGGGCAGGTACAGGGACAGGTGTCGGGCTCGGCGAAACACTGGATTCTGCGCCAACTGGCGGTACAGCCCGCTGGCGGCCTGGCGTTGCTGGGCAGGTGTCAGGGAGCGACGGGCTTTACGCAGCATGCGTCGAAGTTGCGGGCGGGAAAGCGGCGCAGGTTCGGTCATGGATGAGGCTATGGAAAGTCGGACATGGCAGAACAGCCTACCCGGAAAAACCAATGCCAGCATGGATAACTGGCATTGGCTGAGAATTCAGGCTCCCCAGGCGAACCGCTGTCGACTTAGCCCTTGAACCCGAAAGTTCAAGGCGGAAGATGCAGCAGGCTTTAAGGCTTTCCGTCTAGCGGACATGCACACCAGCCCAACGTGCAACTTCCAGGGTAGTGCGAATCGGCTCAGGGACATCGCCAACTGGCAAGCACCCCAGGGAGTGGCGGGAGTATACCGCAACCGCTGTCAGGAATCAGCCTTGCTTGCGTCCGAATCGGTGGCCAGGACCAGGTCGACGCGTTCCAGAAGATCGCGCACTTGTTCGCGAGTGGTGGCGCTGGCCTGCACGTCCGGACGCTCCTGGCGGTGCAGCAGATCGTGGGTGATGTTCAGCGCGGCCATGACCGCGATGCGATCGGCACCGATGACTTTGCCGCTGCTACGGATCTCGCGCATCTTGCCGTCCAGGTAACGGGCTGCGCTCACCAGATTGCTGCGTTCTTCCTGGGGGCAGATGATCGAATACTCTTTGTCGAGGATCTGCACGGTAACGCTATTGCTTGAACTCATGAGTCTTGCTCCAGGGCCTTGAGGCGCGAAATCATCGATTCGACCTTACGCCGGGCGATTTCGTTTTTTTCAATGAGGTGCGCGCGTTCCTCGCGCCAGGTCTTTTCCTGAGCTAATAAGAGTGCGTTTTGACTCTTTAGTTGCTCGACCCGGGTAATAAGCAGTTCGAGTCTGGCCATCAGTGCGTGCAGGTCGGTGTCTTCCATTGTGTCCCACTGAAGTTGGTCTGATGAGTGGCAACTGGCTGGGCAGCGCCTGGACGGCCCGAACAGTCCTGGCGCATCGGGTGCTGTCGGTCGGCAATCTGTCCGTCGCCCCAGGCCCCGCGGACCGCTGTAACGGGGCGCAAGGCGCAACGCGGCGCTGGCAATGAATGATGACACGCCCTACGATACAAGGCCTTCATTCTAGACATTGCGCCGCTTGGCGCCTAGCTGCCCATGCCCATTCAGAATTCCCCGTACAACGCCTTCGCCACCCTGCTCAGCAGCAGCGGTCATCCTGTTTCTCCTGCCGAATTGCACGGCCTGTTGCTGGGCCGTAGCTGCGCTGGCGCCGGCTTCGAGGTCGACGGCTGGCTGGTGGACGCTTCCGAGTTGCTCGAAGGCGAGCCACAAGAAAATGTGCGCAACGCCCTGATCGGCCTGCAGGAAATGGTCAAGGGCGAGCTCACCAGCGACGACATGACCGTGGTCCTGCTGCTGCCCAGCGACGACGCGCCATTGACCGAACGTGCCGCGGCCCTGGGCCAGTGGTGCCAGGGTTTCCTCGCCGGTTTCGGCCTCAATTCCCGTGACAGCAGCGCCCTGAGCGTCGAGGCCACGGAAGTGTTGCAGGACCTTGCAGCCATCGCTCAGGTACAGGATGCGCTGGAAGAGTCCGACGACGGTGAAAGCGACTACATGGAAGTGATGGAGTACCTGCGGGTCGCGCCATTGCTGCTGTTCACCGAAACCAACAAGACCGTTGCACCGGCTGCCAAGCCTTCTCTGCACTGACTGACAGGGAACTGCATCTGCCCATGATTCATATCCCTAGAGCGGAATACAGCCGTCGCCGCAAGGCGCTCATGGCGCAGATGGAGCCCAACAGCATCGCGATCCTGCCGGCGGCGGCCGTGGCCATTCGCAACCGCGATGTGGAGCACGTCTACCGCCAGGACAGCGATTTCCAATACCTCAGCGGTTTTCCCGAGCCCCAGGCCGTGATCGTGCTGATGCCCGGTCGCGAGCATGGTGAGTACGTGCTGTTCTGCCGTGAGCGCAATGCCGAGCGGGAACTGTGGGATGGCCTGCGGGCTGGTCAGGAAGGTGCGATCCGTGACTACGGTGCGGACGATGCGTTTCCCATCACTGATATCGACGACATTCTCCCGGGGCTGATCGAAGGTCGTGACCGGGTCTATTCGGCCATGGGCAGCAACCCCGAGTTCGATCGCCACCTGATGGACTGGATCAACGTGATCCGCTCTAAAGCGCACCTTGGTGCCCAGCCGCCGAACGAATTCGTTGCCCTGGATCATCTGCTGCACGATATGCGCCTGTATAAATCGGCGGCGGAAGTGAAGGTGATGCGCGAAGCCGCACGGATTTCCGCCCAGGCCCATATCCGGGCCATGCAGGCCAGTCGCCCCGGATTGCACGAGTTCAGTCTGGAAGCCGAGCTGGACTACGAGTTCCGCAAGGGCGGGGCGAAGATGCCGGCTTATGGTTCCATCGTCGCTGCCGGGCGCAACAGCTGCATCCTGCACTACCAACAGAATGACGCCCTGCTCAAGGACGGTGATCTGGTATTGATCGACGCTGGTTGTGAAATCGACTGCTATGCCAGTGATATCACCCGGACCTGGCCGGTCAACGGTAAGTTCTCGCCCGAGCAGAAGGCGATCTACGAACTGGTGCTGGCGGCCCAGGAAGCGGCGTTTGCCGAGATCGCCCCGAACAAGCACTGGAACCAGGCCCATGAGGCAACGGTCCGGGTGATCACCGCCGGTCTGGTGAAGTTGGGTCTGTTGGAAGGCGCAGTCGACGAGCTGATTGCCAGCGAGGCTTACAAGACGTTTTACATGCACCGCGCCGGGCATTGGCTGGGCATGGATGTACACGATGTCGGCGAATACAAGGTCGGCGGCGAGTGGCGGGTGTTGGAGGTCGGCATGGCGCTGACCGTGGAGCCGGGCATCTACATCTCCCCGGACAACCAGCAAGTGGCGAAGAAGTGGCGCGGCATTGGCGTGCGCATCGAGGACGACGTGGTAGTGACCAAGCAGGGCTGTGAAATTCTGACAAGCGGCGTGCCCAAAAGCGTCGCCGAGATCGAGGCACTGATGGCAGCAGCCCGAGTTCAGGCCTCATGAGCCGGGTCAATCTGGCCATCATCGGTGGCGGCCTGGTCGGCGCAAGCCTGGCCCTGGCTCTGCAGGCCGGAGCCAAGGCCCGGGGCTGGAAGATCGTGCTGATCGAACCCTTCGCCCCCGGCGACAGCTTCCAGCCCAGCTACGATGCGCGTTCTTCGGCACTGTCCTTTGGCGCCCGACAGATCTACCAGCGCCTGGGCTTGTGGCAAGCGATCTCCCGGCGCGCCGAGCCGATCAAGCAGATTCATGTGTCCGACCGTGGGCGGTTTTCCACTGCGCGCCTGTCGGCCATGGAAGAAGGGGTTCCGGCCCTGGGTTATGTGGTGGAAAACGCCTGGCTCGGTCAATGCCTGTGGCAAGGACTGGACAAGGACGTGATCAGCTGGCGCTGTCCGGCGGAGGTCACTCGCCTGGAGCCTCTGGAAGGCGGCTATCGCCTGACCCTGAATGACGAAACCACACTGGAATGCGACCTTGCGGTGCTCGCCGACGGTGGCCGCTCCGGCCTGCGCGAACAATTGGGTATCGGGGTCAAGAATCGCCCCTATAACCAGAGCGCGCTGATTGCCAACATTACCCCCAGCGAAGCCCACAACGGCATGGCCTTCGAGCGCTTCACCGATGACGGACCGATGGCGTTGCTGCCATTGCCGGAAAACCGCTGCGCGCTGATCTGGACCCGCCAGGGCATGGACGCTCAGCGTCTGGCCGACCTGGATGACCGTAGTTTCCTCAGCGAATTGCAGGGCGTATTCGGTTATCGCCTGGGCACCTTGAAACAAGTGGGTGCTCGGCATTTGTATCCGCTGTCCCTGGTAGAAGCCGAAGAGCAGGTGCGCTCCCATCTGGTGGTGCTGGGCAATGCCGCCCACAGCCTGCATCCGATTGCCGGACAGGGCTTCAACCTGTCGCTGCGTGATGCCCAGGCCCTGGCGGATGCCTTGCTGG
This sequence comes from Pseudomonas protegens, assembly GCF_003363755.1. Classification (GTDB taxonomy): domain Bacteria; phylum Pseudomonadota; class Gammaproteobacteria; order Pseudomonadales; family Pseudomonadaceae; genus Aquipseudomonas; species Aquipseudomonas danubii. The sequence goes on along the minus strand of NZ_CP031396.1, from coordinate 3,209,780 downwards.
CCAGCGAACAACTGCCGGGCGATTTTGCCGTGCTGCAGGCTTATCGCGAGCGCCAGCGCCTGGACCAGAGCCTGACCGTGGGTTTTTCCGATCAGGTCACGCGGCTGTTCGGCAGCAAGCTGCCCCTGCTGTCGGTGGGGCGCAATCTTGGCTTGCTCGGACTGGACCTGCTGCCCCCGGCCAAGCGCTGGTTCGCGCGCCAGGCCATGGGCCTGGGCACTCGTCCGGATGCGTGAGTGGCTGACTCGACGCGTCGGCAAGGCACGCTTGCTGCGCTGGGTGATGAACCTGTATCCGCCCTATCTGGGGGCAGGTGTGCGGGTTCGCCAGATCAGCGCGGATTTCCGCGAAGTCCAGGTCTCCATGGGTCTGGGCTGGTACAACCGCAACTATGTCGGCACCCAGTTCGGCGGCAGCCTGTATTCGATGGTGGACCCGTTTTTCATGCTGATGCTGATGGAGAACCTGGGACGCGACTACATCGTCTGGGACAAGGCCGCGGCCATCGACTTCATCGCCCCGGGCAAGGGGCCGGTGTTTGCTCGGTTCAGCATTGACCAGGCGCTGCTCGACGAAGTGCGCCAGCAGACCGCAACGGGCGAGAAGTACCTGCCGCAGTTGCAGGTAGAGATTCATGACGGCTCCGGCACCCTGGTGGCGCGGGTCGATAAAACCCTTTATGTGCGGCTCAAGCCGCAAGCGAGACAGGCCTAAAGCATGGAAATGCGCGCAGATGTGCTGATTGTCGGAGCTGGAATGGTCGGCAGTGCCTTGGCGTTGGCGTTGCAGGGCAGCGGCCTGGAAGTGCTGCTGCTCGATGGCGGCTCCCTGAGTGTCAAACCCTTCGACGCCGAGTTGCCGTTCGAACCCCGGGTCAGTGCCTTGTCGGCCGCCAGCCAGCGGATTCTGCAGCGCCTTGGCGCCTGGGACGGTATTGCCGCACGGCGCAGCAGCCCCTACTGCGACATGCAGGTCTGGGACGGCAGCGGCACCGGGCAGATTCACTTCTCGGCCTCCAGCGTGCATGCCGAGGTGTTGGGACATATCGTCGAGAACCGCGTGGTTCAGGATGCCTTGCTTGAGCGTTTGCACGAGTGCGACATCGGTTTGTTGGCCAATGCCCGCCTGGAGCAGATGCGCCGCTCCGGCGATGACTGGCTGCTGACCCTGGCGGACGGCCGGGTCCTGCGAGCGCCTTTGGTCATCGCCGCCGATGGCGCCAACTCGGCCGTGCGTCGCCTGACCGGTTGTGCTACCCGGGAGTGGGATTACCTGCATCACGCCATCGTCACCAGTGTGCGCAGCAGCCAGCCCCATCAACTGACCGCCTGGCAGCGTTTCACCGACACCGGCCCGTTGGCGTTTCTGCCGTTGGTACGGGACGGGCAGCACGACTGGTGCTCCATTGTCTGGTCCACCACGCCCACCGAGGCCGAGCGCTTGATGGCCCTGGATGACGCCGCGTTTTGTGCTGAGCTGGAGCGCGCCTTCGAAGGTCGCCTGGGCACCGTGCTCAGCGCCGACCCTCGGCTTTGCGTGCCGCTACGCCAGCGCCACGCCAAGCGCTACGTGGCCGAAGGCCTGGCCCTGATCGGCGACGCCGCCCATACCATTCATCCGCTGGCGGGACAGGGGGTCAACCTGGGTTTCCTCGATGCCGCAGTGCTGGCCGAAGTGCTGCTGCAAGCGGCCAGCCGTGGCGAGCGCTTGGCCGAGCTCAAGGTGCTGAGCCGTTTCGAGCGTCGGCGCATGCCTCACAACCTGGCGCTGATGGCGGCCATGGAAGGCTTCGAGCGGCTGTTCCAGGCCGATCCGTTGCCGCTGCGCTGGCTGCGCAACACTGGCCTGAAGATGGTCGACCAGATGCCCGAGGCCAAGGCGCTGTTCGTGCGTCAGGCACTGGGCCTGAGCGGCGATCTACCAGAGCTGGCCCAAGCGTAGGCGCCGGCTGGCCGGCGAAGCTTCCTGGCGGACGGCTCTACGCAACATCTGGTAACGCCTCGGCGTCAGGTTCGGTTGAGAAGGCAAATGGGAGTCCTTATCATTTCGCCTCATTTTATAATCGAGAGACTGCTCCCATGTTGGCACCGAAGCGTCTACTGACCGCCCTGGCACTCACTTTCATCGGCACCGCCGCCCATGCTGCCGATGAAGTCGTGGTCTACTCCTCGCGTATCGATGAGCTGATCAAGCCGGTGTTCGATGCCTACACCCAGAAGACCGGGGTGAAGATCAAGTTCATCACCGACAAGGAAGCGCCGCTGATGCAGCGGATCAAGGCCGAGGGCGAAAACGCCACCGCCGACCTGCTGCTCACCGTGGACGCCGGCAACCTCTGGCAGGCCGAGCAGATGGGCATCCTGCAACCGTTCACCTCCAAGGTCATCGACAGCAACATCCCTCTGCAATACCGCTCTTCCAACCACGCCTGGACCGGCCTGAGCCTGCGGGCGCGGACCCTGGCCTACTCCACCGAGCGGGTCAAACCTTCCGAACTGACCACCTATGAAGCCTTGGCCGACAAGCAGTGGGAAGGCCGTCTGTGCCTGCGTAGCGCGAAGAAGGTCTACAACCAGTCGCTGACTGCCACCCTGATCGAGACCCACGGCGCGGCGAAGACCGAAGAGATCATCAAGGGCTGGGTCAACAACCTGTCCACCGATGTGTTCTCCGATGACATCGCGGTGCTGGATGCGATCAACGCCGGCCAATGCGACGTTGGCATCGTCAACACCTACTATTACGGCCGCTTGCACAAGCAGAAGCCCGACCTGGCGGTGAAGCTGTTCTGGCCGAACCAGGGCGATCGCGGGGTGCACGTCAACCTGTCGGGTATTGGCCTGACCAAGTACGCGCCGCATCCGGAGGCGGCCAAGGCGCTGGTGGAGTGGATGACCACGCCTGAAGCGCAGAAGATCTTTGCCGACGTCAACCAGGAGTTCCCGGCCAACCCGGCGGTGGCGCCTTCTGCGGAAGTGGCCAGCTGGGGCAAGTTCGTGGCCGATACCCTGCCGGTTGAGATCGCCGGCAAGCGCCAGGCCGAGGCCATTCGCTTGATGGACCGCGCTGGCTGGAACTGAGACTGCCGTTATACTGCGCCCCGCTTTTGCGGGGCGTTTTGTTTAACGGTTGGGCTTTTGTGGCGAGGGAGCTTGCTCCCGTTCCACCGCGTAGCGGTGGCAAGCCCTGAATACGTGATTCAACTGGCGTAACGTGGTTGCAGCCGTTGGGGCGGCCATGGCACCCAGCGGGAGCAAGCTCCATCGCTCCACGCGTTTTGCGCAAGTATTTTTGTCTGTTCCACCTGCCCGAGAGTTCTTTGTGGCCCATCCTGCCCAACGTCGCTGGTATCCCCTGGTCTTCGCCGTAGCGGCCCTGGTCCTGTTGCCGCTGAGTGTGCTGCTGCTGTCCTGGCAGGCCGTCGACCAGCAGATCTGGTCCCACCTGTGGGACACGCAGATGCCGCGTCTGTTGAGCAACACCCTGACCCTGGTGTTCGGGGTCGGCGTTGGCGTCACGCTGCTGGGGGTGAGCCTGGCCTGGCTCACCAGCCTCTGCGAGTTTCCCGGACGGCGCTGGCTGGATTGGGCGCTGATGCTGCCCTTCGCGATCCCGGCCTATGTACTGGCCTTTGTCTTCGTCGGCCTGCTGGATTTTTCCGGACCGGTGCAAAGTCTGCTGCGGGAATGGTTCGGCACAGGCTTGCGGCTACCGAGAGTGCGCTCCACCGGCGGCGTGATCCTGGTGCTGGTGCTGGTGTTCTATCCCTACGTCTACCTGTTGGCACGCAACGCCTTCCTGGCCCAGGGCAAAGGCTTAATGGAGGCCGCTCGGGTACTTGGGCAGTCGCCCTGGCAGGCCTTTTGGCGCGTGGCGCTGCCGATGGCGCGGCCGGCCATCGGCGCTGGGGTCGCCCTGGCGCTGATGGAGACCCTGGCGGATTTCGGCGCGGTGTCGGTGTTCAACTTCGACACCTTCACTACCGCTATCTACAAGACCTGGTACGGGTTTTTCAGTCTATCCAGTGCCGCGCAACTGGCCAGCCTGTTGCTACTGGCGGTGATGCTGGTGCTGTACGGCGAGCGACGCGCCCGCGGCGCCAGTCGCACCGGCAACGAGCGGCCCCGGGGCAAGGCGCTGTACCACCTGTCTGGGCTCAAGGCCATGGCGGCTACGGGCTGGTGCCTGCTGGTATTTGCCTGTGCCTTCGTGATCCCGCTGCTGCAACTGCTGGTGTGGTTCTGGCAGCGCGGGCGCTTCGACCTGGATGAGCGCTATGCCGGGCTGATTGTCCACACCCTGTACCTGGGAGGCATGGCGGCGCTGATCACCGTCTGCGTGGCTTTGCTGTTGGCATTCGCCCGACGCTTGGCGCCGACCCGAGGCATCCGCGCCGGGGTCAGCCTGGCCAATCTCGGTTACGCCTTGCCCGGCTCGGTGTTGGCGGTATCGATCATGCTGGCCTTCAGCTATCTGGACCGGGAACTGGTGATTCCGTTGTCCGGCTGGTTGGGCGGGGCCGGCAAGCCGCTGTTGCTGGGTAGCCTGTCCGCCTTGTTGCTGGCCTACCTGGTGCGTTTTATCGCGGTGGCCTACGGACCGCTGGAAAACAGCCTGGAGCGGATTCGCCCGTCGCTGCCCGAAGCCGCGCGCAGCCTGGGGGTGGGTGGGCCGCGACTGTTTTTCAAAGTGTATCTACCGTTATTGCTGCCCGGGACCCTGAGCGCGGCCTTGCTGGTGTTCGTCGATGTGCTCAAGGAAATGCCCGCCACCTTGCTGATGCGCCCGTTCGGCTGGGACACGCTGGCGGTGCGGATCTTCGAAATGACCAGTGAAGGGGAGTGGGCGCGAGCTTCGTTGCCGGCGCTGACCCTGGTACTGGTTGGCCTGCTGCCGGTGATTGGCCTGATTCGTCGCTCAGCCCATCGAATCGGTTAGGTGCCAGCCTTGCACCTTGCGGCTACAATGCGCGGCATTCGGTGCGGCCTGTTGTTTGGCCGGGACGCTGAAATCGGCTGCAAGCCATCTATTTCAAGGCTTTCACCCTAGCAGCGCCAGTCCGCACCCTCGCCACGCCCGGAAGGAGAAACCCATGGGACAGCGTACGCCTCTGTATGACCTGCATCTCGCCCTCGGCGCGAAAATGGTCGATTTTGGCGGTTGGGATATGCCTTTGCATTACGGCTCGCAGGTCGAGGAGCACCATCAGGTGCGACGTGATTGCGGTGTGTTCGATGTATCGCACATGACCGTGATCGATGTCAGCGGCGCCCAGGCCAAGGCCTGGCTCCAGCACTTGCTGGCCAATGATGTCGAACGTTTGCAGCACCCTGGCCAGGCCTTGTACAGCACCATGCTCAATGAGCGCGGCGGCATCGTCGACGACATGATCGTCTACCGCCTCGAGGACGCTTATCGCCTCGCGCTCAACGCCGCCACCCGGGATCAGGACCTGGCCTGGATGCAGGCGCAGTTGGGTGAGTTCCAGGTGCAACTGCGCGAGCGACCGGAGCTGGCCATGCTGGCGATCCAGGGACCTCAGGCCCGGCACAAGATCGCCGAGTTGGTGACCCAGTCCCGTGGCGCCCTGATTCAACAGCTCAAGCCTTTCGAAGCCGGCACCGACGGTGACTGGTTCATCGCCCGCACCGGTTACACCGGTGAGGATGGACTGGAAATCGTCCTGCCCGCCGATCAGGCGCCGGCCTTTTTCAACGATCTGGTGGGAGCGGGGATCTCGCCCATCGGCCTGGGCGCCCGGGATACCCTGCGCCTGGAAGCCGGCATGAACCTCTACGGCCAGGATATTCACCAGGATGTTTCGCCCTTGGCAGCGAACATGGCCTGGAGCATTGCCTGGGAGCCGTCGTCACGCAAATTCATCGGTCGTACCGCTCTGGAGGCTGAGCGAGCGTCCGGGGTGAAGCAAAAGCTGGTGGGGTTGGTACTGGAAGAGCGTGGGGTTTTGCGCGCGCATCAAGTGGTTCGCATCGCCGATGTTGGCGAAGGTGAGATCACCAGTGGTAGTTTCTCCCCTACGCTGAGTAAATCGATCGCACTGGCGCGGGTGCCGATGGCCACCGCTGACCGTGCCGAAGTGGAAATCCGCGGCAAGTGGTACCCGGTCCGGGTGGTCAAACCGACCTTCGTGCGCCACGGCAAGACCTTGATCTAACTATTTCCAGCCGGCATTGCGCCGCTGACACTTCTTCTTGAGGACACAGAACATGAGCGATATCCCTGCCCACCTGCGTTTTGCCGATAGTCACGAATGGGCCCGTCTGGAAGCTGACGGCAGTGTGACCGTGGGTATTAGCGACCACGCCCAGGAAGCCCTGGGCGATGTGGTATTCGTCGAGCTGACGGAAGTTGGCAACGTGTTTGGCGCAGGGGACCAGGCGGGCGTGGTGGAGTCGGTCAAGGCCGCTTCCGACATCTATGCCCCGGTGGCCGGTGAAGTGATCGCGGTCAACGAGGATCTGAGCACCAGCCCCGAGCTGCTCAACAGCGAGCCTTACGACGCCTGGATCTTCAAGCTCAAGCCGAGCAACCCGGCCGATCTGGAGAAACTGCTGGACGCCGCCGCCTACAAGGCCGCCATCGGCGAATAAGTCGCTCCTGCAAGCAGGCCCGCTCCTGTTGTGCAGGAGCGAGCTTGCTCGCGAAGGCCCTTTAAGCCTGCAACACCTCTTTCACCGCCGCCACCGCACGTTCCACGTCGGCCTTGCTCATGGCGGTGAACATCGGCAACGAGACGATCAGACGACCGACCCGTTCCGCCACCGGGAACATTCCCTCCTTGAAACCGCGCTCGCGGTACAGGCTCAGCAAGTGAATCGGCGGATAGTGATAGCCGATGCCGATGCCCCGTTCCTGCATCTGCTCCATGAAGACGGCGCGAGCCGGCTTGCCGTCCTTGCGCTCCGGAAGCACCAGCTGGAACAGGTGCCAGTTGCTGTTGCTGAAGTCCGCCGGCGGTAGCTGGGCGCCATAGCGGGCCTCGAAGTCGCTGCCGAAGCATTCGAAGTAGTGCCGGGCCAGCTCGCGGCGGTGGGCGGTGATCGCCTCGATATGGGCAAACTGCCCCAGGCCGATGGCGGCGGCGACGTCGGTCATGTTGAACTTGCCCCCCAGCACATCCACATCCAGACCGTCGAAGCCGTTGCGGGTGACCCCTTGCAGGCGGTACTTCTCGGCCAGGCGCACTTCTTCAGGGGTATTGAGGACCAGGCAGCCGCCCTCGGACGAAGTGACGTTCTTGTTGGCCTGGAAGCTGAAGGACACGAAGTCGCCACCGGCGCCGATGCGTTGGCCATTCCAGCTGGAACCCAGGGCCTGGGCCGCGTCTTCCACCACCCGCAGGCCGTGTTTCTTGGCCAGGGCATACAAGCGGCTCATGTCCACCGGCAAGCCGGCCAGGAACACCGGGATAATGGCTTTGGTGCGTGGCGTAATAGCAGCTTCCACCTGGGCCAGGTCGATGTTGCGGGTGATCGGATCAATGTCGGCGAACACCGGCGTGGCACCCACTTCGAGAATCACGTTGGCGGTGGCCACCCAGGAAATCGGTGTGGTGATGACTTCATCTCCAGGGCCGATGCCGGCAATGCGCAAGGCGATCTCCATGGTGCAGGTGCCGGAGTTGAAGGTACGCACGCTGCGTCCGCCGAAGAACGCCGAGAGCTGGGCTTCGAACGCCTGGACCTTGGGGCCGCTGGTGATCCAGCCCGAACGCAGCACTTCGCCGACGGCGGCGATGGTGGATTCATCGATGGTGGGTTTGGAGAACGGCAGGAAAGACGGTTGGCTCATGACGATGGGGCACCCGATAAGCGGACGATGAGAGCAGGGGTTGCGGCGCACCGGGGCCGGCGCGCGGACGCCCTGCATGATGGTACCGATTGCCTCGGGATGCCAGCGCGTCGACGCGCAGAATCGGCTGCTATGCTGCTTGGCACCCTGTTGCATCGACGCTGAGCGCCGCTTATCGGAGAGAGCCTGCCATGTCCCTGTCGCCATCCCTGAGCCAGTTACGCGAGCCCAACGCATTTCTCCACCGGCACCTGGGGCCCGATGCCGAGGAGCAGCAGGCGATGCTTGCCAGCCTCGGGCTGGGGAGTCGGATCGAGCTGATCGAGCAGACGGTGCCGCCGGGCATCCGCCTCAATCGCGCCCTGGACCTGCCACCGGCACTGGATGAGCAGGCGGCACTGGCCAAGCTCAAGGGGTATGCCGCGCAGAACCAAGTCTGGACCAGCCTGATCGGCATGGGTTACCACGGCACCCTGACGCCGACGGTGATCCTGCGCAACGTGTTGGAAAACCCCGGTTGGTACACCGCCTACACGCCCTACCAACCGGAAATCGCCCAGGGCCGACTCGAAGCCCTGCTGAATTTCCAGCAGATGACCATCGACCTCACTGGCCTTGATCTGGCCAACGCCTCCTTGCTGGACGAGGCCACCGCAGCGGCCGAAGCCATGGCCCTGGCCAAGCGCGTGGCCAAGTCCAGGAGCAATCTGTTTTTTGTCGATGAACACTGCCATCCCCAGACCATCTCCGTGGTGCGCACCCGGGCCGAGGGGTTCGGTTTCGAGGTGATCGTCGACGCTGTGGATAACTTGCCCGCGCATCAGGTGTTTGGCGCGCTGTTGCAGTACCCGGATACCCACGGCGAGATCCGCGACCTGCGGCCGTTGATCGATCAGTTGCATGCCCAGCAGGCCCTGGCCTGTGTGGCCACCGATCTGCTCAGCCTGTTGGTACTGACCCCGCCCGGCGAGCTGGGGGCCGATGTGGTCCTGGGCTCCTCCCAGCGCTTCGGCGTGCCCATGGGCTACGGCGGTCCTCATGCAGCGTTTTTCGCTTGTCGCGACGAGTACAAGCGGGCGATGCCCGGGCGCATCATCGGCGTGTCCAAGGATGCCCGCGGGCAGGTGGCCTTGCGCATGGCTCTGCAAACCCGCGAGCAGCATATCCGCCGCGAGAAGGCCAACTCCAACATCTGCACCGCCCAGGTGCTGCTGGCCAACATCGCCGGCTTCTATGCGGTCTATCACGGTCCGGCTGGCCTCAAGCGCATTGCCCAGCGGGTGCATCGATTGACCTGCATCCTCGCTGCGGGCCTTGAGCGCCACGGCATAACGCGGGTCAACCGGCACTTCTTCGACACCCTGACCCTGGAGGTGGGCGGCAGTCAGACCGCGATCATCGAGAGCGCCAAGGCGCTGCAGATCAACCTGCGGATTCTCGGCCGTGGCCAGTTGGGCCTGAGCCTTGATGAGACCTGTGACGAAACCACCGTGGCCCGGCTGTTGGACGTGTTTCTCGGCGCGGATCATGGATTGGACGTCGCCGAACTGGATGCCGAGGTGCTGGCCTCGGGTCTTCCTGACAGCCTGTTGCGCCGCAGCCCCTACCTGACGCATCCGGTGTTCAGCGCCCATCACAGCGAAACCCGGATGCTGCGCTACCTCAAACAACTGGAGAACAAGGACCTGGCGCTCAACCAGTCGATGATCCCCTTGGGCTCCTGCACCATGAAGCTCAATGCCAGCAGCGAGATGATCCCCATCACCTGGCCGGAATTCGCCAACCTGCACCCCTTTGCCCCTCGGGAGCAGGCCGTCGGCTACACCTTGATGATCGAGGAACTGGAGCGTTGGTTGTGCGCCATCACCGGCTTCGATGCCATCTGCATGCAGCCCAACTCCGGTGCCCAGGGCGAATACGCGGGGTTGCTGGCCATTCGTCGTTACCACGAGAGCCGCCAGCAAGGCGGGCGGCACATTTGCCTGATACCGGCCTCGGCCCATGGCACCAACCCGGCCTCGGCCCAAATGGCCGGGATGCAGGTGGTGATCGTCGAATGCGATGAGGCTGGCAACGTCGACCTGGAGGATCTGACGGCCAAGGCCCAGGCCGCCGGTGATCGGCTGTCCTGCCTGATGGCCACTTACCCCTCGACCCATGGCGTCTATGAAGAGGGCATCAGCCAGATCTGTGAAGTTATCCACAGCCACGGCGGCCAGGTGTACATGGACGGCGCCAACCTCAATGCCCAGGTGGGCCTGACTCGGCCTGCGGACATCGGCGCCGATGTCTCGCACATGAACCTGCACAAGACGTTCTGCATTCCCCATGGCGGCGGCGGGCCGGGGATGGGGCCGATCGGCGTGCGAGCCCATCTGGCGCCCTTTATCGCCAATCACCCGGTGGTGCCCATCGACGGGCCGCTTGCAGAGAATGGCGCGGTCAGTGCGGCGCCCTGGGGCAGCGCCAGTATCTTGCCCATCAGCTGGATGTACATCGCTCTGATGGGGCCGCAACTGGCGGATGCCAGCGAGGTGGCGATCCTCGCCGCCAACTACCTGGCCGCCCAGCTCAGCGGCGCCTTCCCGGTGCTCTATAGCGGGCGTAATGGCCGAGTGGCCCATGAATGCATCCTCGACCTGCGGCCGCTCAAGGCGCTGACCGGGATTACCGAGGAGGATGTGGCCAAGCGTCTGATGGATTACGGCTTTCATGCCCCGACCATGTCCTTCCCGGTGCCGGGCACGCTGATGGTGGAACCCACCGAAAGCGAGTCCAAGGCTGAGCTGGACCGCTTTGTCGAGGCCATGCTGAGCATTCGTGCCGAGATCGCCCAGGTCCAGGAGGGCAACTGGCCGGCCGAGGACAATCCGCTCAAGGGCGCTCCCCATACCCTGGCGGACATCACCGGGATCTGGGCGCGGCCCTACAGCATCGAGCAGGCGGTGCTGCCCAGTGGCCATGCCCGGGCCCACAAGTACTGGCCTGCGGTGAACCGGGTGGACAACGTCTACGGCGATCGCAACCTGTTCTGCGCCTGTGTCCCGGTGGCGGCCTATCGCTGAGTCCGCCTCAGTAGTGCTGGCGTAGCTGCGTGGGACGGCTGCCGTGGGCGCGGCCCCGGTGTGGCTGACTCTCCAGGGGATAGAGGTGCAGCAGCTCTTCTTCGCTGACCTGGTTGCTCAGGCCCAGCTCCAGCTCCGGGCAGTCCAGGTCCAGCCAGTCGCCGTGCTGCAGCTGCAGTTCGTTCTCACGCCGGCAGGCACTGTGGAACACGTAGTGGACCATGCCCGGTTGCAGGAACTGCTCATGCTGTTCGAGGAAGGCCTGGGAGTATTTGCGGATCGCCCACCAGTTCTGCAGATCGAGGCGATAGCTGAGGTAGGACAACTGCACGCCCTGGCGTTCAACCCGTACATTGAGTGACAGGCTGCTCTGCAGCTCGCCGAGGATCAGCGCCGGAGTGATGGCGCACTGGCGCAGGCGTGATTGTGCGCAGGAACTGGCGTCCTGGCGGCTGAGCAGCGGGTCATGGATGTCATGACCCAGGCTGAAGCCGACAAAGCGCAGTTGCTTGAAGTGGTCCACCAGATACACGCAGAACACGCCCGGCTGACTGCAAATGCTCAGGGCGTGATACGGGATCATCAGCGCCTCGCCGTCGGTCTTGAGCAGGCTGCCGTTGCCCTTGTAGAACCAGCCCTGGCGGGTGTTCGGGGTGTTCAGGCTGACCTCGCTGACCTGGGCCAGGAGGCTGTCGCTGGGTTTGAGTGGCGGACGCAGCGGCCCTTGCGGGTGTCCCTCGCAAGGCTGTTGCGGATGGGCTGGCAGGCTGCGCAGGTACTCGCTCCAATCCAGGTGCCGGCGGGCGCAGAAATGCAGGGTTTCGTATAACCCACCGTGTTCGGACAGGGCATGCATGCTGCGACCATTGTGCAAGTCGAACAGCCCGATGGCGCGCTGTTCCTTGTGGCAGACATCCAGCAACAGCAGGTAATCGTCCATGATTCTCTAGTCCTTCAGGGGCAAGGGGGCGGGGAGGATGGGCAGCGGCTCGGGGGCTCGCGTCCGGCGAGGTTCGAGCGCACTTTCCTTGAGCAGAAATGACATCAGCAAGCCGATCAGGCTGCCGCTCAGGGCCACGTACAGGATCGACGGCAGGCCGAAATGGCTGGCGGCAAACCCGGCCACGGCCGGGGACAGCCCGCCCCCGAGAATCTCGCCGAAACCCACGACAATCCCGGTCGCCGTCGGCAGCAGGGCCGGGGCCACGGATTCACTGGTCAGCGGGCCGACCGTCATGCAGATCAGGCTGAAATTGAAAAACGACAGCAGGAACAACAGCAGAAACAGCAGCCAGGGAATCGCCGGGCTGACGATCAGCAGGCCCACCAGGGTGCTGCTGGTCATGAAACAGGCCGATACCACCGGTTTGCGTCCGAGGCGGTCGGACATTCCGGGAATGATCAATTGGCCGATGAAACCGCCTAGGCCGATGGCCGAGATGACAAAGGCCATGGACAGGGTTTCCAGGTGCAGGTGGTCGGTCAGGTAACTGGGCAGCATGGCGCAGAGCACGAACTGACAGGTGAGGATGCAGAACATGATCAGGATGTTCAGGCTGACGTTGCCGCTCTTGAACGCCGCCAGCCAGTTGCGCCCGGCGCTGCCAGACAGGCCTGCGGTGGAGGGCGCCGGCAGCGGCCGGTAGACCTTCCACAGGTAGCCGGCCAGCAGCAGGCCCGGCAGGGAAATGATGGCGAACACCGCCCGCCACGAGCCGGAAAGCTGCAGCAGGTAGGCGGCGATCAGTGGCCCCAGGCACAGGCCGAGAATCGGGAACAGCGCCTGCTGGATACCCAGGTTCAGCCCGCGTCGGTCAGGGCGCGAGACTTCGTTGGTGACAATGATGCTGGTCGGGGTAAAGGCGCCTTCGCAGATGCCCATCAACCCGCGCAGGATCACCAGCCCCAGCACGCCGGTGGCCAGCGCGGAGAAGCCGGACAGCAGCGACAGCACGGCAATCGAGGCCACCAGCACGCGGCGGGTGCCCAGGCGTTCGATCACGCCGCCCATGCCCAGGGCGGACAGCCCCCAGGTGAAGGCCAGCGCGGCGGACAGGTAGCCCAGGTCCTGATAGTCCAGTTGCAGGTCGTGCATGATCACCGGAAACAGCGGCAGGATGATGAAGCGATCAAGCCCCACCAGCCCGAAACTCAGTGACAGCAACAGCACCATGGATCTTTCGTAACGGCTGTCGGCAGCCGTGGTTGGTATTCCAGCGTTCATCGCTCTGCTTCCTTGAAAACCATGAACCCGGCGCGGCGCGCCGTGAGGGTGCGGCCTGACGTTGCCTTACAGCCCGGCAACGTCAGGTCGGACAGACGCAGGTTTTCCCGTCAGGCGGTCCACTCACCGACGGCCATTTCCGCAGTGAAGCCTGGGCCGAAGGCTGCCAGCAGGCCGATATCGCCTCGATTCAGGTTGGAATCGAACTGCCGCTTGAGCACGTCGAACACCACCACGCTGGCGATGTTGCCGGCTTCCGAGAGGCTGCTGCGCGATTGCGAGACCCGGTTCGAGGCCAGGTCCAGGTGCATCACCAGCTCGTCGAGGATCTTGCGTCCCCCGGTGTGGAAGATGAAGAAGTCGTTGTGCGCGCAGTTCTGTTCGAACGTCTCGTAGTTGAGCTTCTCCATCACCGGCGCCACATCCTTGATGGAGTTCATCACCGCCTTGTCCAGGGTGAAGTGGAAGCCGGTGTCCTTCACGTCATATTTGATGTAGTGCTCGCTCTTGGGCAGGAAGAACGACTCGGTCTTCTTGATCTTGAAACCGCCGGCCTGGTCGTCGGCGCGCAGCACGCAGGCCGACACCGCATCGCCGAACAGGGCCGCGGAGATGAAGGCATGCAGCTTGGTGTCGTCTGGCTGATAGCACAGCGAAGAGAACTCCAGGGACACGATCAGCACATGGTTGCGAGCATCGAGCCGGGCGAAATCGTTGGCCCGGTTGATGGCCGCGGCCCCGGCCACGCAGCCCAGCTGGGCGATGGGCAGTTGCGCGGTGGAATTGGGCAGGCCGAGGTCGTTGATCAGGTGCGCGGTCAGCGACGGCATCATGAAGCCGGTGCAGGAGGTGACGATCACCATGCGGATGTCGCTGATCTGCAACCCGGCATTTTCGATGGCCTGGCGCGCCGCCGCCGACGACATCTGCCGGGCTTCACGCTCATAGACGATGCTGCGGTGGGTGAAGCCGGTGTGTACCGCCAGTTCGTCGATCGGCAGCACCAGATGGCGCTCGTTGACTTCAGTGTTGGCGATCATGCGTTTGGCCAGGGCCATGCGCGGATGGTCGGCGTGGAGGTTTTCCAGGTGATCAACCATCTGCTGTTGGGTGATCTTGTGTTGCGGAAACATGACGTGTGGAAGGCAAAGAGTAGACATGATGGGTCCTTGGCTCTAAGTAAGCCAATAAGTTAAGGGGTGGGGATAGTCCCCGTTCATAGGCACAGGAATCTGTAGGCCCTAAAGGAAATCAGGGCCTTAAGGCAACTTCGAGGCGTGAAGCGGCCGTTGATGTAACTTTTAAGTTGGATTTTATTTTAATGGCTAACTTCAAGGTGCCTTATATAAAGGCACCTTGAACAACAACTTATATATCCAGTACGAACTTATAAGCGTATTGCCAGGCCAGGTTGCTTTCGCGCACATGCTTGCGAATCACCATGCGCACTGGCGCGCCGACTTTCAGCTGCTGTGGATCGCAGACATCGACGATCTCCGAGGCAATCACCAGGCCGTCATCCAGGCGCACCATGGCCATGACGCGCGGCACGGTTTCGCCATAACCCATGGCGGCCAGGACCGGGTTCTCGGCGTGGGCCATGACTTCGATCTTGCCCGTGCGCTTGCAGCGGTAAGGCTTCACGCTCAGGGAATTGCAGGCGCCGCAGACGGTGCGCCTTGGGAAGAAGATTTCGTTGCACTCTTCGCACTGGCTGCCTTCGAGGCGGTACTTGCCGCCATGCTCGCGCCATTCGCGGAGCATGCTGGCAGTGGTCATTCTGTGGATCTGTTCTGGGTACATGGACATGGTCCGGGCTCCTTAGTCGTTCGAGAGGACAATCACTGAGTTGTGCGCCGCATAACCGCCAAGGTTCTGCGACACGCCGATGCGTGCGCCCTTGACCTGGTTGTCGGATTCACCCCTCAGCTGCCGGAACAGCTCGGTGATGTGCAGGATGCCGTCGCAGCCCGAGGCGTGGCCGCGGCCGATGTTGCCGCCGTCGGTGTTCAGTGGCAGTTGGCCGTCCAGGGCGATGCCGCCTTCGAGTACGAAGTCGCCGGCCTGGCCCTTGCCGCAGATGCCCATGGATTCCATCTGGATCAGCCCGGCGCCGAGCAGGTCGTAGACCTGTGCCACGTCGATGTCCTTGGCGGTGATCCCGGCTTTCTTGTAGGCAATTTCCGCGCAGGCGATGGAGTTGGCCGAGACGGCCATGCCCACGTCCTTGGGCAGGCCCGGGTGATGCAGGGTCGGATTGTGGAAGCGCGTGCCGAAGTAGTGTGAGACCCCGGTGTAGGCACAGCCGCGCACAAACACCGGCTTGTCGGTGTACTTGTGGGCCAGGTGTTCGGCCACCAGGATGGCGCAGCCACTGGCTTCGCCCCAGGCCAGCATCGAACCGCAGGCTTCGCTGTTCTTCAGCGCTTCCAGGGTGGGAATCGGCTGGCCATAGCGGGTGGCGGTCGGGGTGTTGTGGGCATAGATGCGCATCTGCCGGCCAAATGTGGCCAGTACATCAGCCTCGCGACCGGCGTAGCCGAACTTCTGGAAGTACTCGGCGGTGGCCAGGGCGAAGGCGTCGGTATGGGAGATGCCGAGGAAGTAATCGTATTCACATTCAGTGCTGGAGCCGATGTACTCGGCGTAGTTGAAGTGATCGGTCATCTTCTCGAAACCGCCGCACAGGACGATGTCGTACTCACCGGACGCGACCATCTGGTGACCCATCTGGAACGACACCGAACTGCTGGTGCAGTTGGCGGTGCTCATGAAGGTCGGCGCCGGGCTGATGCCCAGGGCGTCGGAAATGGTCGGCCCCAGGCCGCCATATTCGGAAATGCCTTCACCGTGATAACCATAGGCGACCCCCTGGATTTCCCGGGGGTGCATCTTGGCGTCCTTGAGGGCTTTATAGGCGGACTCGACGATCATTTCCTTGAACGTCTGCCGAACTCGTGAACTTCCGGGCTTCGGCGTATAGGCGGCCGAAACGATTGCAACACGACGTGCGCACATGTACATGCTCCTTGCGTAGACAGGCGTAATCAGAGGTAGGCGGTCAGGGCGTAGTCAGCCCGCAGGTACTTGAACTCGTACTTGATGGAGGTGCCGTAATCGACATAGGTCTTGGCTTCGAGCAGTTCGCGCAGGGGTGTGTTGTGCTTCTGGTACTGCTCGATGGCGTCGGTGACGGTCAGGGCAATGGCGTCACTGCCGGCCCCGAAACCATAGGACACCATGAGGATCTTCTGCCCCGGACGGGCCTGGTCCAGCACGTTGATCAGGCCGAGCAGCGGGCTGGCGGCGCCAGTGTCACCCACATCGCCGGCGTAGATCCCCGGTTCGATCTGCTTGGTGTTGAAACCCAGGTGCTTGCCCAGGGAATAGGGCGTGGACACCAGGTTCTGCTGGAACACCACGTAGTCATAGTCGGCGGCGCTGGTACGCAGTTTGGCCATCAGGCCCTCGGCGGCGCGGCGGGTCTGATCTTCCAGGCCGATGCTGTTCTTGTCCGAGCCCAGGCCCATCCCGGAACGAATGTAGCGATCGCCCTGGGGGCGGATGTTGTCGGCGATATCGGCTGCGCAGGAAAAACTGCCGTCAAACTCGGCGATGACGTTCTGATTGCCGATCAGCAGGGCGGCGGCGCCGGCTCCAGCATAGGACTCGGTCAGGTCGCCCGGCGCGGTGTTGCGGTTGATGGTGTCGGCGCCGATGGCCAGGGCGCTGCCGGTCATGCCGGAGGCCACCAGGGCCTGGCAGATCTGCAGGGCGGAGGTGCCGGACTTGCCGGCAAACTGCACGTCGGCGCAATAGGCGTCGTAACCGCTGCCGAGCATTTCCAGGATGATCGAAGCCGAGGCTCGTGAGTCGTAGGGGTTGGTGCAGGTACCCAGGTACAGGGCTTCGAGCTCATGGCCGGGGACTTTATCCAGGGCCCGTTGCGCCGCCAGCACACCGAGGGTGATGACATCTTCATCGGGCTGCAGCACGGCTCTTTCAGTGACGCCGAGGTTTTCCTCGACCAGCTTGAGCTCGGTGTTTTTCCAGACGTTGATCACGTCCTGGACTTTGAGGCGGCATACCGGAATACCCGCGCCATAGCTGACAATGCCTACTTTTTTCACGTTCATTTTCCTCTTGATTCCATTCTTTTTGAGAAAACTGGGTCGTGCCTGCTCAGAAGCACCCTTGAAACATGCGGAAAACAATTTTGCTGTCTGTCTCGTGGCGACACCGCATAAACCGGCGGCCCAGAGGAGGGGGACAGCAGACTCCGAATAGGGGAAAACCCACTCGAAAGCTGTTTTTCTTAACCTCTCTATGCTATGATACGGAACGTTTCGTTTAGTAATAATTTCAGACGATCTAGTCTCTTTTTGGGAAGCGGACCGCAGCCTCGAATCCGAGGGACTCGCAGTTGCAGGGCCTGATTTACTCAACCCTAATGAGATACTTTAAAAACTAGATAGATCGGTGCAAGAAGTTCATGATTCTTTTAAGAATGAAACGAAACGGACCGTTTCATTTCGATTCGGAGGAATCCTATACCCTGCGTTGCGTTTGTCAAGCGCCCTGCCTGGAGATTTTTTATTGTGGCTCGTACCCCATCTCGCAGCTCCATCGGCTCGTTGCGAAGTCCCCATACCCATAAAGCCATCCTCAGTTCCACCATCGAAATCCTTAAGGAATGCGGTTATTCCGGGCTTAGTATCGAGTCCGTCGCCCGCCGGGCGGGTGCCAGCAAGCCGACGATCTATCGGTGGTGGTCGAACAAGGCGGCATTGATCGCGGAAGTTTATGAAAACGAGAGTGAACAGGTCAGGAAATTTCCTGATCTCGGCTCGTTCAAGGCTGATCTCGACTTTTTGCTACGCAATCTCTGGAAAGTCTGGCGAGAAACCATATGCGGAGAGGCTTTCCGCTGTGTCATCGCTGAAGCGCAGTTGGATCCAGCAACATTGACCCAGCTCAAGGATCAATTCATGGAGCGCAGAAGGGAGTTGCCGAAAAAGCTGGTGGAAAATGCCATCAGCAATGGCGAGCTCCCCAAGGACACCAACCGTGAATTGCTGCTGGATATGATTTTTGGTTTTTGCTGGTATCGGTTGCTGACCGAGCAGTTGACGGCGGAACAGGACATTGAGGAGTTCACTTCTCTGCTGATCAACGGTGTTTGTCCTGATACGCCACGTTGATTCATTGCCAGCCATTAAGCCCTTGAGTTGTGCGGGCTTAATGGCTGTTGTTTCAGGCTGAAGTCGCGCCGAACTCCCGATACAGGTCCGGCAGGAAGCTGGCCAGATGATTGAACTCGCACATATCGTGCACGGCAAATTCATAGGCCAGGGTTTCCAGCTCGGCTTCGCCAAAGCCACTTTCCTTGAGCAGCGCCGATGTTTTTTCAGCTCCGGGAAAGCGGGCCATCGATGGGTGCGATCCGACCCAGTAACGGCTGGTCAGGTACATGCCGCCCGGCACCTCCTTGAACAGATGCACCATCAATGACACCGGCACCTCTGGGTGATCGGCCAGGCTCATCAAGGCACTGACGCTGCCGTCGATTTTCGCTTCGCGATACAGGTCAGGGTCAAGGCCCAGGCTGGCTGGTTCCTGAAAATCGATGTGCAAGTGCATCAGGCGATCGCCGACATACTCCGATGCGCAGAAAGTGTTGCCATACAGCCGCTCCTCGAAGCTCAAGGATTCGTCGCTCAGGCGCTGATGGTTCACGCAGGGGTTGCTGACATGGGCGTAGGGGAACCACAGGGTATAGCGCTCCGATTCCGCCGGGTGCCACATGAACCACCACTTGAACATCTGTGCGGTGCAGCCGGGGAAGAACTTGCGGCTTTGCACATAAGCCATCGGCCCCGGTAGCAGGGCGTAGCCGGACTCCTCACTGACGAAGTCCGGGTCGAGCAGACGATTGATGTCCTCGACGCTTGGGGTCAGGGTGTCTTTCAGGTCCATCGGGCCTTGTTGGATCTTGCGTACAGCGGACAGCGGCACGCGCATTTCCGAGCGGAAATACTTGGCGTAGGGCTTGTTTCGGATTGCCACCTGGTTACGCAGGAAGAGCTTCTGCATGGGCAGTGAGAAGTAGGTGAAGGGAGTCATGATGCGCGCTTCCATGCTGATATCCTTTGGCGTGAATTGACGAGTAGCCGCCACGTTCGTGCAATCCGCTCGCGGAGTTGAACGAGAAACTGGCGCTTTTTAGCTAAGCAGTCCATAAACAAAAGTCAAATTTGAATTTAACTTAGTGAGAGCGTCTATGGTCGTTTCCGCTTCCCCGCCGCCTGCTGCGGCCCGTGCGCCGCGTCAGGATGGCCAGGCAACTCGCCAGCAGATCCTGGAAACGGCTGGCCAGCTCTTTGCCGAGCTGGGGTACGCCAACACCACCAGCAAGCAGATTTGCGAAAACTCCAAGGCCAACAACGCCTCGGTCAACTATCACTTCGAGAACAAGGACGGCCTGTACCGGGCGGTGCTGCGCGAAGCCCACGATCGCCTGGTGCGGATCGAGACCATGATCAGCCTGAGCGAGAGCCAGGACAGTGCCGAAGACAAGCTGCGGGCGATCATCACTGTGCTGATCGAGGGGCTGAACAATCAGCGCGAGGGCTGGGCACTGAAAGTGCTGACCCGCGAGCTGCTGTCGCCTTCGTCGGTGCTGCCGGCGGTCCTGGAGGAGCAGGCGTTCCCCAAGGCGAAGATCGTGCGCACCATTCTCGGCCAAATCATGCACCTGTCGCCGGAAGATCCGGCCACGTTGCGCAGTGCCGTCAGTGTGTTCGCGCCCTGCCTGTTCCTGCTGATCGCCCATCAGCCGCTGGCGCGCAACGTACTGCCCGGCCTGGAGCTGGACCCGCCGGCCCTGATCGAGCACATGATGAGCTATGCCCTGGCTGGCCTGGCGGCGGTGGCCCGGGCTTCTGGCAGAGCCTAGCGTGTCATTCGGGCGAAAAAAAACGCCGACCCTGAGGTCGGCGCTTTCTGTCAGCCATCCCTGGGACGATCCTTACTCCTGTGCGACGGCGTTCTTCGCCAGGATCGCGTTGGCCAGTTCCATATCAGTGGCCTTGAGGCCGGGATTGTCGGCGCGGACTTTCTGCATGGCGGCTTCCAGGTACGGGCCGCGAATGCTGCCTTCGCTGGCGACGAAGCTGCCGGCGTCGTCCTGGGCGGCGACGATCAGCTTGTGATCCTTGAAGGTCAGGTAAGTGGAGCCGGTGGTGGCGCCGGAGGAAATGACGTTACGCCAGAAGGTGTCGGCCATTGCCGAACCAACGGGAAGAGAAAGCAGGGCAAGGGTGGCGACAGCTATTTTCAGACGCATGATGGGTGACTCCAACTGGGGGTTATCTGCACCGTTTGATTCTAGATACCCCAGCGGAGTTCCGTGACCCATCAGTCAAGGTTTTCGACCAGCAGAATGGCGCCTTCCTGGCCAATCACACGCACCCGGGCGCCCACAGGCGCGTCGGCGCCCTTGGCGATCCACACCCCATCGGCGACCTTGATCCGGCCACGGCCGTCAACGATCGCCTGATGCACCACGAAGGTCTTGCCGACCAGCTCCTGCCCTCGCAGGTTCAGGTTCGGCTGGTCGCTGGGGCGCACCACACTGCGTTGGCGACGCCACCAGTACAGGGCAGTCAGCACCGATAGCAGGCCGAACAGGAGGAACTGCAGCTCCCAGGTCAGGCCGGGAATCAGAAAGGTCAGGACCCCTACGGCGGCAGCCGCCAGGCCGATCCACAGCAGGTAGCCGCCGGCACCGAACACTTCGAGAATCAGCAATACGGTGCCCAGGGCCAGCCAGTCCCAGAACGATAGGGCGTGCAGGAATGCCAACATGGATCGGGCCTCAGACCTTCTTGCCGTCGAACGTGGCCTTGACGATTTCGCCAATGCCGCCCACGGCGCCGATCACCTGGCTGGCTTCCAGTGGCATCAGGATCACCTTGCTGTTGTTGGCCGACGCCAGCTTGCCCAGGGCATCGATGTACTTTTGCGCGACGAAGTAGTTGATCGCCTGGACGTTGCCGCTGGCGATCGCCTCGGATACCACCTGGGTCGCCCGGGCCTCGGCTTCGGCCTGGCGCTCCCTGGCTTCGGACTCAAGGAAGGCTGCCTGACGTTCACCCTCGGCTTCCAGAATCTGCGCCTGCTTCTTGCCTTCGGCGGTCAGAATGGCCGCTGCCCGCAGGCCTTCGGCTTCGAGGATCTGGGCGCGCTTGACCCGTTCGGCCTTCATCTGCCCGGACATGGCCGCCATCAGGTCGGCAGGCGGGCTGATGTCCTTGATCTCGATACGGGTGATCTTGATTCCCCAGGGCGCGGTGGCTTCGTCAACGGTTCGCAGCAGTTTCTCGTTGATGCCGTCACGTTGGCTCAGCATCGCGTCCAGTTCCATGGAACCGAGCACGGTACGGATATTGGTCTGCAGCAGGTTGCGGATGGCGTGCTCTAGGTTGTTGACCTCGTAGGCCGCCTGGGCGGTGTTGACCACCTGGAAGAAGCACACGGCGTCGATCTGCACCGTGGCGTTGTCGGCGGTGATGACTTCCTGAGGGGGAATGTCCAGCACGCTTTCCATGACGTTGATCTTGCGACCGATGCGGTCCATCACCGGAATGATGATGTTCAGCCCCGGCTTGAGGGTGTTGGTGTAGCGACCAAAGCGCTCCACTGTCCACTGGTAGCCTTGGGGCACGACCTTGAACCCCATGAACACCAGGGCCACCGCGAGGCCGACAAAAAGTAACAGTACGCTTCCGATCTGCATAACATTCACCTGTTCAGTCATTGCTCAAGGGCTCGAGGAGCACGAGTGTACGGCGGTGTCCGGCCCGGCGCCGGCATACCTTGGTCCTTGCATCATCAGGACACACATCACTGGCGCGATTCGGGCACGCCGCAAGGTTCAAAGCTGGAAGCGGGTGACCGAGGTTTGCAGGGTCGCCACAGAGTTTTCCATCTGCTCCACCGTTTGGGTCAGCTCACGCATGGCCTGGCTGTTGCGCCGGGCTACCTGACTGATCATCTCCACCCGTTGCGCCACTTCGCTGCTGGCCTTGGACTGCTCGCCGATGGTGTGGGAAATCTCTTCCACCATCAGCGCCGAACGTTGGGCACCCTGGCGAATCTCGTTGATCGAAGTCCCCGCCTGCTGGGCCATGTGCACCCCGTCGCTGACCCGGCTGACCCCGGTTTGCATGCTGCTCACTGCTTGCTCGGTGGTTTCACGGATGCGCTCGATCATGCCGGTGATCTCCCGGGTGGATTGCGCGGTGCGCGCCGCCAGGTTGCGCACCTCGTCGGCGACCACGGCGAATCCGCGTCCGGCCTCGCCGGCCCGGGCCGCTTCGATGGCGGCATTCAGGGCCAGCAGGTTGGTCTGCTCGGCGATGCCATTGATCACCTGGATGATCGAATGGATCTCCTCCGAGGACTGGCCCAGGGCGGTGATGCTCTGGGACGACTGGTTCACCGCCTCGGCGATGTGGCTCATGCCGTCCACGACCCCGAGGATCACCTGGCCGCCGCTGCCGGCCAGGGACTCGGACTGGGCGGCAATGCCCTGGGCGTTGCGGGCGTGCTCGGCGACCTGGGCAATGTTGCTGATCATCTGCTCCATGGCTGCTGCCATGTCGGTGGCGCCGTCGGCCTGCTCGGTGGCGCCGTCGGCGATGCCCAGCGAGGTGTCGCTGAGGCTGTGGGAACGCCCCCGCAACTCCTCGCTCTCATGGCGGATGGTGGTGATCATCTGCCGCAGGTTGTCCTGCATTTCGCCAAGGGCCTGTTGCAACTGGCCGGCTTCGTCCCGGCTGTCGACACTGATGGGCATGGTCAGGTTGCCCTGGGCGATGGCCCGGGCCGTGGCGACGGATTTTTCCAGGGGCTTGAGGACCCGGATGAGCAACTGGCGGGTCAACAGGCACAGGGCCAGGGCGGCAATCAGGCTGCCGCCGATCAGCCACCAGGCGGCTTGGCGTACGGCGGTTTCACTGTCTGCGCTGGTCTGTGCGGTAGCGGCTTCGATCTTGCTGCTCAGTGCCGAGTTGCGGGTCTCCACTTCACTGAAACGCTGAGAAAACTCCGGCATTTGCAGGCGCGCGGTCTGGGGGGCCTTGAGGGCCTGTTCGGCGATGCTTTCGGCCGCATGAATGTAGCTTTCCAGGACTGGCTGCAACTCGCTGATGGCATCGCGGATATCCGGCGCCAGGGGCAGCCGGGCGTTTTCCGCCAGGGCCTTGCGGAACCAATCGCCGTGTTCGCGCAGACTGTTGCGCACCTCCTCTGCGGCCGCGCTGTCGCCAGGCTGGCTGCTCAGAGCCTCCAGCACATCGGCCCGCAGGGCGTCGTGCATCATGTCGGCTTCCAGGTGATTGCGCAGGGCACTGGCATTGACTTCATTGTCATGCAGGGCCTTGGCCAGGCGTGACTGTCCCCAGAGGCCGAGGCCGGCTACCAGGGCAATGGCCAGCAGGCTGAGAACCCCGGAGGCGATCATGTTGTGACGAATATTCATGCCTGGCTTCCTGCTTGTCTTGGCGGTGGTTAAAGCGTAGCCCAGCACTTGGGGTTCGCCTCCGGGCGAGCGGGGTCTGGTTACTGGTTTTCGCTTTGAGGTGTCACCCGCAGCACTTCCTCCAGGCTGGTCAGGCCATCGGCAAGCTTTTGTGCGGCGGCCAGGCGCAGGCTGCGCATGCCGTCGTCGCAAGCCTGGCGACGCAGGCTGGCGAGGTCGAGGTCGTCTCGAACAAGGGCTTTGAGCGGGGTACTCAAGGGCATGATTTCGTAGACGCCGGTACGTCCGTGATAGCCGGTGCCACGGCACTCTGCGCAGCCCACGGCCTTTTTGCTCAGGGGCGGGAGCGGCAATTGTCGGGGGGAGGTCAGGCTCTGCCAGTCATCCGGGGCGAGGGCGGCGGGCGCCTTGCAGTGGGGGCACAGGGTACGCAGCAAGCGTTGGGCCATGACGCCGATCAGGGTGGCCTTGATCAGATAGTGAGGCACTCCCAGTTCCAGTAGGCGGCTGATGGCTCCGGGGGCATCGTTGGTGTGCAGGGTGGAGAGCACCAGGTGCCCGGTGAGTGCAGCCTGGATAGCCATTTCGGCGGTCTCCAGGTCGCGGATCTCGCCGATCATGATGATGTCCGGGTCCTGGCGCATCAACGCACGCACGCCGCTGGAAAAACTCAGGTCGATATTGTGCTGCACCTGCATCTGGTTGAACGCCGGCTCGATCATCTCGATCGGGTCTTCGATGGTGCACAGGTTGATCTCGGGGCTCGCTAGCTTTTTCAAGGTGGTGTAGAGGGTGCTGGTCTTGCCCGAGCCTGTGGGGCCGGTCACCAGGATGATGCCGTGGGCCTGCGCGGTCATGGCTTGCCAACGGTTCAAGTCGTCGGCGCCGAAGCCCAGCTGATCGAAATCCTTGAGCAGCACCTGCGGGTCGAAGATGCGCATCACCAACTTTTCGCCAAAGACCGTGGGCAGGGTCGAGAGCCGCAACTCGATCTCGCTGCCTTCTGGAGTACGGGTCTTGACCCGGCCATCCTGGGGTTTGCGTTTTTCCGCGACGTTCATCCGTCCCAGGCTCTTGAGGCGGCTGACGATGGCCAGGGTCACCTGGGGTGGGAACTGGTAGACGCCGTGCAGCACCCCGTCGATGCGAAAGCGCAGGGTGCCGTGCTCGCGGCGGGGCTCGATATGGATATCGCTGGCCCGTTGCTGGAAGGCGTACTGAAACAGCCAGTCGACGATGTTGATGATGTGGGCGTCGTCGGCATCCGGCTCCTGGTCGCTGGCCCCGAGCTTGAGCAGTTGCTCGAGGTTGCCCGGGCCGCTTGTCCTTTGCTCGCTGCTGGCCCCGCTGACCGATTTGGCCAGGCGATAGAACTCCAGGGTCAGGCGCTGGATATCCACCGGGCTGGCCACCACCCGGTGGATCGAGCGCTTGAGGACATGGGCCAGATCGGCCTCCCAGGCGCTGACATAGGGCTGGGCGCTGGCCACGGTGACGCTTTGGGCATCCACCGCCACGGCGAGGATCTTGTGCCGCTGGGCGAAGGCGCAGGACATCAGCGGGGTGATGCTGGCGACGTCGATCTGCAACGGGTCGATGCGCAGGTAGGGCTGGCCGGCGCGCCGGGCCAGCCACGCGGTGAGGCTGTCCAGGTCCAGATGCTGGCCGGGACGCTGCAAGTCCGGCAGATGCTGACTGGCAATCAGTTCCAGGGGATGCAAGGGGGGGCTGGTGCCATGACGTCGGATGCTGAGGGCCTGTTCGGCGGCATCCTGGCTGATGCGGCCCTGGGCCAGCAGTTCACGCAGCAGCTCACTGAGGTCCAGCCAGTGATCCTGGGCAATGTGTGCGGCAGCCATGGGGGCTCCTCGGGGCTGTTGTCCAGACGCGGGTCTCTGACCACAAATGGCCAAGAATAGCCCCGCCAGACTGGGCCGCCGCCTGCCAAGGGTTGCAGGGTTTTTCCGGCCTCAGCCAGCGGCCTGCAGTTGCGCCGGCTCTGCCCGTTCCAGTTCTACCGAGCAGACGCTGATCAGGTTGCGCAACTTGTCGCCGATCACCCGAGCCCGGTGCCAACTCAGGCCGTCGAGTTCCACGTCGATGTGCAGCGTGGCGTCTTGCTGGATCACCGTGACCCGCTGGGGCACCAGAAATTGCAGGGCGAAGTGGTTGAGCACCCGACACAGGACATCGGCTTCGGCCTCGGCCGTCATCTGATAGTGCACGCGACAGTGGACATTGTTCTGGTTCCAGACATCGGCGCGGGATGATTGGCCAGGGGCGGGTTCGAGATGGGGCATGGCAGTCTCCAGATCAGTGGAGAAATTTTTACATTCGGTTTCGGGTATTTCTTATCTAAGATTGAGCGGAATTCATGAAAGTAGAATTGTTTGATTCAAGTTTTTATAGATAAGGGAATTTATTATGCATAGCGAGCTGGACGCCTACGACCGCCGGATACTCGCGTTGCTGCAAGAGGACGCGTCACTTTCCAGTGCGCAGATTGCCGAACAGGTGGGCTTGTCCCAGTCACCGTGCTGGCGGCGGATCCAACGCTTGAAGGAAGAGGGGGTGATCCGTGGCCAGGTGACCTTGCTTGATCGCAAGAAGATCGGCCTCAACACGCAGATCTTTGCCGAGATCAAGCTCAACGCCCACGGACGCTCCAACTTCACCGAGTTCACCGAGGCGATTCGCGGTTTTCCGGAGGTGCTGGAGTGTTATGTGCTGATGGGGGCGGTGGATTTCCTGCTGCGCATCGTGACCGCGGACATCGAAGCCTATGAGCGGTTTTTCTTCGAGAAACTGTCCATGGTGCCCGGCATTCAGGAGGTGAACTCGATCGTTGCCCTGTCGGAGATCAAGTCCACCACCAGCCTGCCGGTACTGCGCTGAGGGGGCGGCTTACATGCGCAGCAGGGTTTTCCAGGCGCGGTTCTGGAACACCGCGATGGCCTGTTGCTTGCGGGCATCGAGGGCTTCGTCGGTAATGGGCTCGTTGGCCAGTTGTGCCAGCTTGTTCAGTTCACCGTAGAGGCGGTCCAGCTCCGGAATGTCCAGCGCGGCGCGGGCGTGGTGCAGCCAGGCCTGGATACGTTCGATCCGCGGCAACTGCTCGGCCAGATCTTCCGGCTGCTGCTGGTAGCGCGGCAGTTGCAGGGAGGTCGCTTCCTCGGCCAGCAGGCGTGGCAGCCAGCTGCCCAGTTGCGCAGCACCCTGGCGGTTGCCACGGGTGTTGCGCTCGGCGGTCCAGGCTCGGGCCAGCAGCCAGCGCGAGGTGTTCAGGGAGAACAGGCCCCAGCGTACGTCCTGCAGTTCCTCGATGAACTGCTCCGGCGCGGCTTTGCGCACGTCTTCATCGTCGAGGCCGGCTTGTACCAGCGGACGCCAGTCTTCCAGCAGGGCATCCAGGGCGCTACGCAGCTCAGCGGTGGATTGGCGTGGCGCCGCTTGGCCCAGGCTGCTGGCCAGAGCTCGCAGCTCGGCGAGGTTATCCACCCAGTCCTGCAGCAGGCGCCAGTGACCGTTGAAGCGATACTGTTCGGCCAGGCGCTGGCTGCTGCCCAGCAGGTGCCAGGCCAGGGCGGCGAAGGCATCGTCCAGTGGAGTTTCGGCGCTCAGTTGTGGCGCCGGCAGGCTCAAGGAGTAGCTACCGGCATCGAACAGGCGATAGCCACGCTCGGCCTTGCTGATGTCGCAGGGCATCAGGGGCAGGGTGAGGGCCAGCTCCGCCGCCAGTTCCAGCAGAGCAGCGGGTTCGCCTTCACGCAGTTCCAGCTCCAGCTCGCAGATTTCTTCCTTGTGCTTGCCGGCGATCACCTGGCCCAGGTCCAGGGCCGCCTCGATCACCACTTTGGCCTTGCCACGGCCCCAGGCGATTTCCGCGCGTTCACGGACAAAGTCGGTGGTGAACAGCGGCTTGAGGGTCTTTTTGTCCAGCTCGGCCAGGGCTTCGGGCCAGCATTCGCCGTCGAGTTTTTTCACGTCGAGCTTGGCTTTGGCCAACGACCAGTCGTACTCGTTGCGCTCGGACAGGCCGGCAACGCTCTGGCCGCTGGTCTTGAGGGTCTGGATCACTGCGTCACCGTCACGACGCAGGCGCAGGGCGACTTTGGCCCGGGCCAGATCGCGCTCTGGGGTGTCGAAGTACTGGTTCATCAGCTCACGGCGTTCCCAGCCACTTTTGTTGCGTTTTTTCAGTAGCGGGTGCTCGCGCAGGGCGGCGAGGGTTTCGCGGCTGACGCGGAGTTTGATTTCGGTTTCTTTCTGCATGGCCGGAAAATCCAGGATCGGGAGTGCAGCCGGGGGAAGAGTTGGCTGCCAAGGCCGTGCAGTGTACAGGACCAGGCGCCCGGAGGCGCCACGACGGTTCCTTCCTCTCACGAGATGCCTCTATGATGGTCCTCATCTTGGGATTTGCGGAGCCAGTTCATGCCATTGCCGTCCATGAAAGATCAGTTCGCTGCACTGATCGCCGCGCCGTCGGTGAGCTGCACTCAAGCTGCGCTGGACCAGTCCAACCGTCCGGTCATCGACTTGTTGGCCAGTTGGCTTGGCGACCTCGGTTTTGCCTGCGATATCCAGCAGGTCAGCCCCGGCAAGTTCAATCTGCTGGCCAGCTTCGGTAGCGGTCCCGGTGGCCTGGTACTGGCCGGGCACAGTGATACGGTGCCGTTCGATGCCGCTTTATGGCAGACCGATCCGCTGAAGTTGACCGAGGTCGACGGCCGCTGGGTCGGTCTGGGCAGTTGTGACATGAAGGGCTTTTTCGCCTTGATCATCGAAGCGGTGCGACCGTTGCTGGAGCAGCCATTCAAGCAGCCGCTGCTGATCCTTGCGACCTGTGATGAAGAAAGCTCCATGGCCGGTGCCCGGGCCCTGGCGGAAGCCGGGCGGCCCCTGGGGCGCGCGGCGGTGATCGGCGAGCCCACGGGCCTCAAGCCGATCCGCCTGCACAAGGGGGTGATGATGGAGCGCATCGATATCCTCGGGCGCAGTGGTCATTCCTCTGACCCGCGCCTGGGGCGTAGCGCTCTGGAGGCCATGCACGACGCCATCGGCGAACTGCGGGGGTTGCGGCTGCTGTGGCAGCGCGAGTACCGCAATCCACAGTTCAGCGTGCCGCAACCGACCTTGAACTTCGGCTGCATCCACGGTGGCGACAACCCCAACCGTATCTGCGGCCAGTGCTCCCTGGAGTTCGACCTGCGTCCCTTGCCGGGCATGGACCCGCAAGTGCTGCGCGAGGCGATCCGGCAGAAACTTCAACCCATTGCCGAGCGGCATGAAGTGCAGATCGACTATGCGCCGCTGTTCCCTGCGGTGCCGCCGTTCGAGCAGCCCGAGGACGCTGAGCTGGTGCGGTTGGCGGAGCGGCTTACCGGGCATCGTGCCGAAGCAGTAGCGTTTGGCACTGAAGCGCCTTATCTTCAGCGCCTTGGCTGCGAGACGCTGGTGCTGGGCCCGGGCGATATTGCCTGCGCCCACCAGCCTGGGGAGTACCTTGAAATGTCACGCTTGCAGCCTACTGTGCAGTTGCTACGAGAGTTGATTGAACATTACTGCCTGACGCCGGCCCAATTTCAGTAAATTACCGTCGTCCTGATCCGTACCCATGAGGAGAGTAAGCGTGTTGCCAAGCCTGTTCCGACGATAACCATCAGCCCGCTGTGCGTTTTCCGTTTCGTCCTTTTATAGGCTGCTTTTTATTTACAGGCTCAGGTTCATGCCCGAATACGTCAATTGGCTCCGCCACGCGTCTCCCTATATCAACGCTCACCGTGACTGTACCTTCGTGGTCATGCTCCCCGGCGACGGCGTTGAGCACCCCAACTTCGGCAATATCGTCCACGACCTGGTGCTGCTCCACAGCCTGGGGGTTCGCCTGGTGCTGGTGCACGGTTCACGGCCACAGATCGAAGCCCGTCTGGCGGCTCGCGGTCTGGCGCCCCATTACCATCACGGCCTGCGGATTACCGACGCGGCGACCCTGGAGTGCGTGATCGACGCCGTGGGCCAGTTGCGCATTGCCATCGAGGCGCGTCTGTCCATGGACATGGCCTCCTCGCCCATGCAGGGCTCGCGGTTGCGGGTCGCCAGCGGCAACCTGGTGACGGCCCGTCCGATCGGCGTGCTGGAAGGTGTCGACTACCACCACACCGGTGAGGTGCGTCGGGTCGATCGCAAGGGCATCAATCGCCTGCTGGACGAGCGCTCCATCGTGCTGCTGTCGCCTTTGGGGTATTCGCCCACTGGCGAAACCTTCAACCTGGCTTGCGAGGACGTGGCCACTCGCGCCGCCATCGATCTGGGGGCCGACAAGCTGCTGCTGTTCGGTGCCGACCCGGGGCTGCTGGATGAAAACGGCAAGCTGGTGCGCGAGTTGCGCCCGCAACAGGTTCCGGCCCACTTGCAGCGTCTGGGCAGCAATTACCAGGCCGAACTGCTGGATGCCGCTGCCGAGGCCTGTCGTGGGGGTGTGGGACGTAGCCACATCGTCAGTTATGCCGAAGATGGCGCCCTGCTGACGGAACTTTTTACCCGTGATGGCGGCGGCACCCTGGTGGCCCAAGAGCAATTCGAGCGGGTGCGCGAGGCGGCGATTGAAGATGTCGGTGGTTTGTTGGATCTGATCAGCCCGCTGGAAGAACAGGGCATCCTGGTACGGCGCTCCCGGGAGGTGCTGGAGCGTGAGATCGAACAGTTCAGCGTGGTCGAGCGCGAGGGCATGATCATTGCCTGCGCTGCCTTGTACCAGATTGCCGACTCCGACGCCGGCGAGCTGGCCTGCCTTGCGGTGAACCCGGAGTATCGTCATGGCAAGCGCGGTGATGAACTGTTGGAAAGGATTGAAACCCGGGCCCGTGCTCAAGGGTTGAAGACTTTGTTCGTCCTCACTACCCGCACCGCCCACTGGTTTCGCGAGCGGGGTTTTGTGCCCAGCAGCGTCGAACGTCTGCCGTCGGCCAGGGCCTCGCTGTACAACTACCAGCGCAATTCGAAGATCTTCGAAAAGGCCCTCTGAGTCCATTTCTGTTCTGCAATACACAGCGCCTCGACCCCAGGATCGAGGCGTTGTCGTTTTCTGCACATGTCAGAAAAATTTCATTTCGACACAAAAACTGTAACAAATTGACGGGAGGATAGGCTCTTAGCCATGATGCGTCGCTTTTTCGATCCTCCATGACGTTTTACGCCTCTGGCGCGGGGAGGACCTTGAAGGGCTGAATCGGGGAAAAATTTTCAGAAATAAGCTTGCGAGTGCCTAGGCCGGGACTCTCGGCTTTACAGTGGCTAGCGTTATTCCTGAAAAGCATGAAAAAGGACTAAACAATTCTTTTTGGGTTTATGAGTAATTCATTACCCTGCATGGACCAAATCACTGCGATTAGACCATGGTCGTAGACATAGATAGTTACGATTGACTTGTCGGTCACGGTCTGGCGCTAATCGCGCATCTGTGGCACCCGGGCGTTCGATCTGGGGCCAGGAACCACAAGAATTAGAAACGAGAGGAGCGAAACATGAACAAGTCCACCTTGGCCCTGGCTGTGGCCGTAGGGGTTTTGGCGCAGCAGGCAGGCGCCGCCGGTTTCATCGAAGACAGCAAGGCTACCTTGGGGCTGCGCAACTTCTACATCAATAACGATAACCGCGACTCCGGCACTAAAGCCGCGAAGGCCCAGAGCAAGGCGGAAGAGTGGGGTCAAGGCTTCCAGCTCAACTTCACTTCTGGTTATACCCAAGGCACTGTTGGCTTTGGTGTCGATGCTATCGGCCTGTTGGGCATCAAGCTGGATTCGGGTGGCGGTACTAACGGCGCTTCGAACAACTCGTATGGCGGCACCGTCTTTCCAAGCAAGTCCAACGGCGAAGCGGTTGATAATTACTCTAGCTTGGGCCTGACTGCCAAAGCCAAGATCTCGCAGACCGAATTGAAGCTGGGCACTCTGCAACCCAAACTGCCGGTTATCGTGACCAACGACGGTCGTATGCTGCCGCAAACCTTCCAGGGCGGTCAGATCACGTCTAACGATATTAAGGACCTGACTCTGGTCGGTGGCCAGATCGAGCATGCCAAAGGTCGTAACTCCAGTAACAATGAAGAGTTGTCGATCGCTGGTGCTAACGGCCGCACCGCGAATGGTCGCGATAGCAACAAGTTCTACTATGGCGGCGGTGACTACAAACTCACCAAAGACCTGACAGCGCAGTACTACTACGGCAACTTGGAAGACTTCTACAAACAGCACTTCCTGGGCTTGACTCATAACTGGTCTATTGGCCCTGGTGTGTTGAAGTCCGACCTGCGTTATTTCAATAGCCGTGACGACGGCGCTAATGGTCACGATGCCAACTACTTCACTACCGGCAACTATTCCGGTGTGCCAAGCGGTAAGGGCAAGGTTGATAACAACCTGTATAGCGGCCTGTTCCTGTACTCGGTGGCCGGTCACACTTTTGGTGGTGGCTACCAAGTCAGCAACGGCAGCAGTGACTTCCCATTCCTCAACCAAGGTGATGGCGCTTCCGCTTATCTGACTACTGATATGCAGATCGCCAAGTTCAACCGTGCTGGTGAGCGTACCTGGCAAGCTCGTTATGCCTATGATTTCGCCAAGCTGGGGGCACCAGGCCTGACCGCTGGTGTTATCTACCTGCGTGGCGACAATATTGACACCGTCACCTCTAAAGGTGCTGTTGCCGGCAGCGGCCGCTCCGAGTGGGAACGCGACCTGACCGTTGCCTACGTGATTCCGGAAGGTCCGTTGAAAAACCTCGGCCTGACCTGGAAGAACGCCATGTGGCGTAACGACATCCCGGGCCAGCGCGATCAGGACGAAAACCGTCTGATCGTCAGCTACTCGATCCCGCTGTTGTAATAGCGCGATAAAGCCTCGCCCGGCGCAATGCCGGGCGAGGTATTGCTTCAAGTCAGGCCCACCCCCGTGAGCCCTTCCTGAATCCCCCTCTTTGTACAGCTACTCAAGGCCTTCTCGAACCTTGTTGAGAAGGGTGGTCTTCGCCTGCGCGCGCGTCCAGTGAAGAGATTTTTAATATTCAATTTGGTTATGAATAAATCGATATTTATTCTTTTTAAATAAGCTCTGGTGCAGGCAGAGTAGCTCCATCACGCACTCACAGGAGCAGCACCCCATGAGCCTCAGACTGGGCGACATCGCCCCCGACTTCGAACAGGATTCCAGTGCCGGCAAGATTCGTTTCCACGAGTGGCTGGGCGATAGCTGGGGCGTGCTGTTTTCCCACCCCGCAGACTTCACGCCGGTGTGCACCACCGAGCTGGGTTTCACCGCCAAGCTCAAGGACGAGTTCGCTCAGCGCGGAGTCAAAGCCATTGCCCTGTCGGTGGACCCGGTGGATTCCCATCACCGCTGGATCGAAGACATCAACGAAACCCAGCACACCATCGTCAATTTTCCGATCCTGGCGGACGCCGATCGCAAAGTGTCGGACCTCTATGACCTGATTCATCCCAATGCCAGCGACACGCTGACCGTGCGTTCGCTGTTCGTCATCGACCCGAACAAGAAGATTCGCCTGACCATCACCTATCCCGCCAGTACTGGGCGCAACTTCCACGAAATTCTCCGGGTGATTGACTCGTTGCAACTCACCGACAACTACAAAGTGGCCACTCCGGCCAACTGGCAGGACGGTGACGAGGTGGTGATAGTGCCCTCGCTCAAGGACGAGGAAGAGATCAAACGCCGCTTTCCCAGAGGTTATCGCGCAGTGAAGCCTTACCTGCGCCTGACGCCGCAGCCCAATCGCTGACCCACTCACTGCTGTAGGAGCCGGCTTGCCGGCGAAGGCGGTGGTGAGGCCGGTGCAGGTTTTGCGGAGCCTTTCGCGGGCAAGCCCGTTCCTACGCAGAGCGCCGAGGTAACAGAACCACAAAGCAGGGGTTTTAAGGCCGTTTCGACGGCCTATTTTTTTGCCTGGAAATCATCGTTCCTTATATTCATTTAAGGAATAAACAAATGAATAAATAAGATTTATGGATATAAAAATAGGCTGTTAAGGTCTGTTCAGTCCGGCGAGATCGCATCCCGCGAATCGCTTTATCTTGTTCAAGGAATCCCCTGCATGCTGGTGGTCTCTCTCGGTGGCAGTCCCAGCCAACGCTCCCGTTCCGGGGTGCTGCTGGAGTTGGCCAAGCGCTGGTTGCAGCAGCAAGGCGTGGAAGTGGTCAGTTACCAGGTGCGGGACTTCCCGGCCGAGGATCTGCTTCACGCTCGCTTTGACAGCGCCATGGTCATCAACCTGCTGCAACACATTGAACAGGCCGACGGCCTGCTGATCGCCACACCGGTGTACAAGGCGTCGTTTTCCGGGGCGCTGAAAACCCTGCTCGATCTGCTGCCGGAACGCGCACTGAGCCACAAGGTGGTGCTGCCCATGGCCACAGGCGGCAGCATCGCCCACATGCTGGCGGTGGATTACGCCCTCAAGCCTGTGCTTTCGGCACTCAAGGCTCAGGAAATGCTCCAGGGCATCTTTGCCGAGGACAGCCAGATCGCTTATGGCGAAGGCAGTGTGCAGCCGCAGCTGGCCGAGGCTCTGGAGCTGCGTTTGAAAGAGGCTCTGGAGCAGTTTCACAGCGCCATGGCCCGTCGCCCCAAACCGCTGGACCCGCATGTATTGAATGAACGGCTGTTGAGTGCTCGCTGGAGCATTTGAGCCACACCCCTGATTTGAAGTACTGGCCTTACTCGCCCGCCAACGGGCAAGCAGGTGCAGCCACAACCCCACAGCAAAAAGGAGAGCGCCATGCGCCCTGTCATTTTGCGTCGCGGTCTGGTCGCTCTGTTTGCTGCGGCTGTGTCCTTCGGCGCCATTGTTCAAGCTCAAGCCGAGACCTTGCGTATCGGTTATCAGAAATACGGCACCCTGGTGCTGCTCAAGGCCAAGGGCACCCTGGAAAAGCGCCTGGCACAGCAGGGTGTGGACGTGAAGTGGACCGAGTTTCCTGGTGGTCCGCAGTTGCTGGAAGGGCTGAACGTCGGTTCCATCGACTTCGGCGTGACCGGCGAAACCCCGCCGGTGTTCGCCCAGGCCGCCGGTGCCGACCTGCTCTATGTGGCCTACGAACCACCGGCGCCCCATAGCGAAGCGATCCTGGTGCCCAAGGACTCGCCGATCAAGTCGGTGCAGGACCTCAAGGGCAAGAAAGTGGTGCTGAACAAGGGCTCCAACGTTCATTACCTGCTGGTCCGCGCCCTGGAAGACGCCGGCCTCAAGTACAGCGATATCCAGACCGTGTTCCTGCCTCCGGCCGATGCCCGAGCGGCGTTCGAGCGTGGCAGCGTCGACGCCTGGGTGATCTGGGACCCCTACCAGGCGGCAGCCGAGCAGCAACTGCAGGCACGCACGCTGCGTGACGGCAGTGGCATCGTCGACAACCACCAGTTCTACCTGGCGACCAAACCCTACGCACAGCAGCACCCCGAGGTGATCAAGGCCCTGGTGGAAGAAGTGCGGGCCGTGGGCGAGTGGTCCAAGGCCAACCCGCAGGAGGTCACCCAGCAAGTGGCGCCGCTGCTGGGTCTGTCTACCGACATCACCCTGACCTCGGTGAAACGCCAGGGCTACGGTGCGGCCTTCCTGACCCCGGAAGTGATCGCCGCGCAGCAGAAAATTGCCGACAGCTTCTATCAGCTCAAGCTGATTCCCAAGCCGCTGAGCATCAAAGACGTGATCTGGACGCCCCCTGCCGCCGTGGCCAAAGCGCCGTAAATCGACCCCTTAGGAGACAACTCCATGAGCCTCAACATCTTCTGGTTTCTGCCCACCCACGGCGACGGCCATTACCTTGGCACCGCCGAAGGCGCTCGCGCCGTGGATCATGCTTACCTGCAGCAGATCGCCCAGGCCGCCGACCGCCTGGGGTTTGGCGGGGTGCTGATCCCCACCGGGCGCTCCTGCGAGGATTCCTGGTTGGTGGCGGCTTCGCTGATTCCGGTGACCCAGCGTCTGAAGTTCCTGGTCGCCCTGCGCCCCGGGATCATTTCCCCGACGGTGGCGGCGCGTCAGGCGGCAACCCTGGATCGCTTGTCCGGTGGCCGGGCGCTGTTCAACCTGGTGACCGGGGGTGATCCGGACGAACTGGCCGGCGATGGCCTGTTCCTCGACCATGAAGAGCGTTACCAGGCCTCCGTGGAGTTCACCCGTATCTGGCGCCGGGTGCTGGAAGGCGAAACCGTGGACTATGACGGCCAACACATCAGCGTGAAGGGCGCCAAGCTGCTCTATCCACCGCTGCAGCAACCGCGCCCGCCGCTGTATTTCGGTGGCTCTTCGGAAGCCGCCCAGGATCTGGCCGCCGAGCAGGTGGACATGGTCCTGACCTGGGGAGAGCCGCCGGCCGCCGTGGCCGAGAAGATCCAGCAAGTGCGGGACAAGGCAGCCAAGCTCGGACGCTCCGTGCGCTTCGGCATCCGCCTGCATGTGATTGTGCGGGAAACCAATGCCGAGGCCTGGCAGGCCGCCGAGCGCCTGATTTCCCATCTGGACGACGACACCATCGCTCGGGCCCAGGCGTCCCTGGCGCGCTTCGATTCCGTGGGCCAGCAGCGCATGGCGGCCCTGCATGGGGGGCGTCGCGACAAGCTGGAAGTCAGCCCCAATCTCTGGGCCGGAGTGGGTCTGGTGCGTGGCGGGGCCGGCACCGCACTGGTGGGCGACGGCCCTACGGTGGCGGCGCGGATGAAAGAGTACGCGGACCTGGGCATCGATACCTTCATCTTCTCCGGTTATCCACACCTGGAAGAGTCCTATCGCGTGGCCGAGTTGCTGTTTCCGCACCTGGATATCGAACGGCCCAAGCTGCCCGAAGCCGCCGGTTACGTCAGCCCGTTCGGGGAGATGGTCGCCAATGACATCCTTCCCAAAGCCGCGTCCCAGAGCTGAGGTGCGGCCATGAATGGACAACGCATAGTGCGTCGGCTGGCGCCCTGGGGGCTGCCGTTGCTGTTGCTCGCGGTGTGGCAACTGTCGGTGTCGGCGGGTTGGCTGTCGACCCGCATCCTGCCGGCTCCCAGCGCGGTGATCGAAGCCGGGATCAGCCTGGTCCGCAGCGGTGATATCTGGACCCACCTGGCTATCAGTGGCTGGCGTGCGGGGCTGGGCTTTGTCATCGGTGGCGGTATCGGCCTGGTGCTGGGCTTCATCACCGGCTTGTCGAAATGGGGTGAACGCTTGCTGGACAGCTCGGTGCAGATGATCCGCAACGTACCGCACTTGGCGCTGATTCCCCTGGTGATTCTGTGGTTCGGCATCGACGAGTCGGCGAAGATTTTCCTGGTAGCGCTGGGCACTCTGTTTCCGATCTACCTCAACACGTACCACGGCATTCGCAACGTCGATCCGGCGCTGGTGGAAATGGCCCGTAGCTACGGCTTGTCGGGGTTTGCGCTGTTTCGCCAAGTGATCCTGCCGGGAGCCTTGCCCTCGATCCTGGTGGGCGTGCGTTTTGCCCTGGGCTTCATGTGGCTGACCCTGATCGTCGCGGAAACCATCTCCGCCAGCTCCGGCATCGGCTATCTGGCCATGAATGCCCGGGAGTTCCTGCAGACCGATGTGGTGGTGCTGGCCATCGTCATGTATGCGCTGCTAGGCAAGCTTGCAGACCTTGCGGCGCGGGGCCTGGAACGAGTCTGGCTGCGCTGGCATCCGGCCTATCAAGTGGCCAGGGGAGATGCCCAATGACGGCTCAACAACCTCCACGGCTGCTGCGGGGCATTCCCCTGGCCGTGCGCAAATTGCAAAAGACCTTTGGGGCGCGGCAGGTGCTGCGGGAAATCGATCTGCACATTCCTGCCGGTCAGTTCGTGGCTGTGGTGGGCCGCAGCGGTTGCGGCAAAAGCACCTTGCTGCGCCTGCTGGCCGGTCTCGACCAGCCTTCGGGCGGTGAGTTGCTGGCCGGTTCCGCGCCCTTGAGCGCAGCCATCGAAGACACCCGGCTGATGTTCCAGGAGGCGCGTTTGCTGCCCTGGAAGAAAGTCATCGACAACGTTGGGCTCGGCCTCAAGGGCCACTGGCGGCCCCAGGCCCTGGAAGCCCTTGAGGCGGTGGGCCTGGCCGATCGCGCCCATGAATGGCCGGCGGCGCTGTCAGGTGGCCAGAAGCAGCGGGTGGCCTTGGCGCGAGCCCTGATTCACCAGCCGCGACTGTTGCTGCTGGACGAGCCGCTGGGAGCACTGGATGCCTTGACCCGGATCGAGATGCAGCAGTTGATCGAACGTTTATGGCAGCAACATGGCTTCACCGTATTGCTGGTGACCCACGATGTCAGCGAAGCCGTGGCAATTGCCGATCGGGTGATCCTGATCGAGGACGGCGAGGTGGGCCTTGACCTGCACGTCGAGCTGCCACGCCCGCGGGTGCGCGGTTCCCATCGCCTGGCGGCCCTGGAAACCGAAGTTCTCAATCGCGTGCTGTCACTTCCAGGCTCACCGCCGGAGCCGGAACCCGTTTCACCCTTGCCCACGCAGTTGCGCTGGGCTCTTTAAAACAGCGACTCATATTCGACCCCAGGAGAAATACCATGACCATTAAAGCCATCAACGTACGCAATCAGTTCAAAGGCACCATCAAGGAAATCGTCGAAGGTGATGTGCTGTCGGAAATCGATGTGCAGACGGCTTCCGGGATTGTCACTTCGGTGATCACCACCCGCTCGGTCAAGGAGCTGGAACTGTCCATCGGCAGCGAGGTGATTGCCTTCGTGAAATCCACCGAGGTGTCGATCGCCAAGTTGTGAGCGATGCAGTGCAACAGCCCCGAAGGGTGCGAGTCCTTCGGGGCTTTTTTCATGGACGCTGTAAATAACGGTCAGATTTGATACTTTCCCTGCTTTCGGCAAGGCCTGAACAGTACAAACATGACAACAGAGCAGGGTCCAAACGTAGGGTATCTGGAGTTTGATCGCGAGCGCTGGTCAGCTCTGCGGGCCGCAGAACCCATGAGTCTGTCACCGTCCGAGATGGAGACGCTGACCAGTCCGACCCAGCCCATGGCGCCCGAGGAGGTGAGGCAGATCCTGCTCCCGCTGTCGCGCCTGCTGCATTTGCATGCGGCCCAGGTACAGTCACTCAAGGCCCCCCAGGCAGGTTTCAAGGCGCCTTATGTCATAGGTGTTTCCGGCAGTGTCGCGGTGGGCAAAAGCAGTTTTGCCAGGGTCCTGGCGGCCCTTCTGGCCTATTGGCCGGACAAGCCCAATGTGCATCTGGTGACTACGGACTCCTTTCTTTTCCCCCTGGCGACCCTTCAGGAAAAAAATATCCTGCACCGCAAGGGATTTCCCGAGTCCTACGATGAGCCGTTGTTCGTGGATTTTCTGCAGTCGGTGTGCAGGAAGGGCGAGCCGGTGAAGATCCCCATCTACTCCCACGTCCGCTACGACATCCTGGCCGATGAGGCGCAGTCGGTGGAGGCTCCGGACATCATCATCCTCGAAGGCCTCAATGTGTTGCAGGGGGAGCAGGGGCAAGGCCTGAGCTCCCGGGATTTCATCGACTTCTCCATTTACGTCGATGCGTCCGAGGAGGCGATCAAAGCCTGGTACCTGGAGCGCTTTGTCTACTTGAAGAACACCGCTTTCCAGGCGGCAGATTCCTATTTCAACAAGTACAAGGGGCTTTCGGACCTTGATGCCTTGTCGGTGGCGTCCGATACCTGGGACCGGGTCAATCTGAAGAATCTCGTCGAAAACATCCTGCCGACCCGGGAACGGGCGAACCTGATCATTCACAAATCAGCGGATCACAGCATCGACAGGTTGCTGCTGCGGCAGGTGTGAGCGCTCAGAGCGGCGTTGGGCGCTTGGGCAGGTAGGGCGGCAAGTAAAGGCTCAGGTAGGCATCGAAGACCCGCATGCCTTCCTCCGCCATGCGCGGGGTGATCTGCCCGTGCTGCTGCACCGATCGCGCGTACACCCGGTCTCCCAGCTCCATGGCCAGGGCGAATACATCCACATCCTGGGGCAGTGTCGGCAGCTCGAAGTGGTGATTGAACAGCTTGTGCATCAGGTCACCCAGCTCAATGTCGTGCTGGCGATCGGCCTGGGTGACTTCCGTCAAACCGTGCTGGGCAAGGATCAACTGGCGGGCCGCCGCGTCCTCGCCGTAGATGTCGAGCATGCGTTGTTCGACCAGGCGTGACAGGTCCCGCCAACTGTCGAGCCGGTCGTGGTCGATGGGCGCTTGCAGGCAGGCGCGAAACGCTGCGTGAACATCGGCGGTCAGGGCTTCCAGCAGGGCCGGGACACTGGCGAAGAAGTGATAGACCGAGGACGGTGGAATCTGCGCCCGTTCGGCCACGCTGTAGATCGACAGGCTGGCCACACCCTCGCTGGCTAGCAGGGTCCGGGCGGCGTCGAGTATCGAGTCGATCCGGGCCTGGCTGCGTGCACGGGGTTTGCGAAGAGGGGCGGTGCGCGTCATCGGTGTCTCCTACTGGGCAGCGGGCATTGTACGCGAGAGCGTCAGAATTCCTGTATCCGCCGGCCATGGATCAGTGGCACAAAAAAACGCCGCGGGGCTGTCAGCTCCGCGGCGTTGTTTTTTTGCAACAACCGCTTAAACGGTGTGCAGGTACCAGTTGTACTCGAGGTCGGAGATGGAGTGTTCGAACTCTTCCAGCTCGCTCTCCTTGCAGGCCACGAAGATATCGATGTACTTCGGATCGATGTACTTGGCCATTACCTCACTGTCGTCCAGCTCGCGCAGGGCATCGCGCAAGTTGTTCGGCAGGCTCTGCTCGTTCTGCTCGTAGCTGTTGCCTTCGGTCGGCGCCGGTGGCTCGATCTTGTTGGTCAGGCCGTGGTGCACGCCCGCCAGGACCGAGGCCATCAACAAGTACGGGTTGGCGTCGGCGCCAGCGACCCGGTGTTCCAGGCGCACGGCATCGGCCGAACCGGTCGGCACCCGCAGGGCCACGGTACGGTTGTCCAGGCCCCAGCTCGGCGAGTTCGGCACATAGAACTGTGCGCCGAAACGACGGTAGGAGTTGACGTTCGGGCAGAGGAAGGCCATCTGCGCCGGCAGGGTCTCGAGCACACCGCCGATCGCGTGACGCAGTGCGGCGTTCTGCTCGGGATCCTCGCTGGCAAAGATGTTCTTGCCATCTTTATCCAGAACCGAAATGTGGACGTGCAGACCGTTGCCCGCCTGGCCTGGGTAAGGCTTGGCCATGAAGGTGGTATCCATCTCATGGTCGTAGGCGATGTTCTTGATCAGGCGCTTGAGCAGTACCGCGTAGTCGCATGCCTTGATCGGGTCGGCCACGTGGTGCAGGTTGACTTCGAATTGTGCCGGGGCACTTTCCTTGACGATGGCGTCGGCCGGGATGCCTTGTTCCTTGGCACCTTCCAGAATGTCCTGGAGGCAGTCGACGTATTCGTCGAGATCGTCGATCAGGTAGACCTGGGTGGAATGCGGGCGTTTGCCGGAGATCGGCGAACGTGGCGGTTGTGGACGGCCGTTCACGTTCTCCTGGTCGATCAGGTAGAACTCCAGTTCGAAGGCGGCGCAGATGGTCAGTCCCAGTTCGTCGAACTTGGCCACGACCTGGCGCAGTACTTCTCGTGGATCGGCGAAGAACGGATCGCCTTCAAGCTCGTGCATGGTCATCAGCAGTTGCGCGGTAGGACGCTTCTGCCAGGGCTCGTTGCACAGGGTATCGGGGATTGGATAGCAGATTCGGTCAGCATCGCCGATGTCCAGGCCCAGGCCGGTGCTTTCCACCGTAGAGCCATTGATATCCAGGGCAAACAGGGAGGCCGGCAGGTTGATGCCTTTCTCGTAAACCTTGTGGAGGCTGGTGCGTTCGATGCGCTTGCCGCGCACCACACCATTCATATCCGCAATCAGAAGGTCAACGTACAGAACCTCAGGATGTTCCTTAAGGAACGCGTTCGCTTCGTTGAGCTGAACGGCACGCGGGGGTACCGACATGATGCAACACCTTTGTTGTTAAAAATATCAATCATTGATCTTTTCTGGTTTCAGTCAACCCGAACGGCATGCCGAAGTCAAGTAAGGCTCTTTACGCCCTAATAAAGGGCTGGCGAGGCTCTTTTGGGGCAAAACAGGGCGTTTTTTGGGACTCGACTGCCTCGGGTAGCGCAGACTTGAGCGGGCCGTGTTGTATTTTTTACGGGGGTGTTGTGTAAAAAAATGAACAAGGCTAAGCTCGAATCAAACCCATAACAGCAATAATACCGGGGTGTTTCATGTCTCGCCTGCCGTTAATCGGCATCACCGCCTGCTCCAGGCAGATCGGTCTGCATGCCTATCACATCAGTGGCGACGAGTATGTACAGGCAGTAGCCAGCGCAGCCCAGGGCGTGCCGGTGATTCTTCCGTCCATGGCGCAGTTGCTTTCCCCGTCCGATATTCTGGACGGTCTGGACGGCATCCTCTTTACCGGTTCTCCCTCCAATATCGAACCTTTCCATTACCAGGGGCCTGCCAGCGCACCGGACACTGCTCATGATTCTGCACGGGACGCGGCCACTCTGCCGCTGTTGAATGCCGCCGTCCAAGCCGGTGTTCCGGTGCTGGGCATCTGTCGCGGATTCCAGGAAATGAATGTAGCCCTGGGCGGCAGCCTTCATCAGAACGTGCATGACGTGCAGCCGTTCATGGACCACCGCCATGATGACGAGCCTGGTCAGCCCCTGGATGCCTGGTACGCGCCTGCCCATGATTTGCACGTCCAGGCGGGTGGGGTCCTGGCGAATCTGGGCCTGCCGCAGAAGATTCAAGTCAACTCGATTCATGCTCAAGGCGTTGAACGTCTGGCGCCGGGCCTGCGGGTCGAGGCGCTGGCGCCTGACGGTCTGGTGGAGGCCATCTCGGTCGAGGGAGGCAAGGCATTTGCTTTGGGGGTGCAATGGCACCCCGAATGGCAGGTAAGCTGCAATCCTCACTATCTGGCCATCTTCCAGGCTTTTGGTGATGCCTGCCGCAAACGGGCAAAACAACGCGACGCCGAAGCGTCACACAACGCCTGACTTAATAGAGAGTCAGGAAACTCAGCCTAGAGGCATTTATGAGTAACAACCTCGACCAGCTCACCGATTGGTTGAAAGACCACAAGATCACAGAAGTCGAATGCATGATCGGCGATTTGACCGGTATCACCCGGGGCAAGATCTCGCCGACCAACAAGTTCATTGCCGAAAAAGGCATGCG
Organism: Pseudomonas protegens; assembly: GCF_003363755.1. Taxonomy (GTDB): domain Bacteria; phylum Pseudomonadota; class Gammaproteobacteria; order Pseudomonadales; family Pseudomonadaceae; genus Aquipseudomonas; species Aquipseudomonas danubii. The sequence goes on along the minus strand of NZ_CP031396.1, from coordinate 3,166,919 downwards.
CCTGCCCGAGAGCGTGCTGTTGCAGACCGTGACCGGCGACTATGTCGAAGACGACATCTATTACGAGTTGCTGGACCCGGCGGACATCGACATGATTTGCCGCCCCGACCAGAACGCGGTGTACCTCGTGCCCTGGGCCATCGAACCCACTGCCCAGGTGATCCACGACACCTACGACAAGCAGGGCAACCCCATCGAGCTGTCGCCCCGCAACGTCTTGAAGAAGGTGCTCAAGCTCTACGCCGACCACGGCTGGCAGCCCATCGTGGCGCCGGAGATGGAGTTCTACCTGACCAAGCGCAGCGACGACCCGGACTACCCGCTGCAGCCGCCGATCGGCCGTTCCGGCCGCCCTGAAACCGGTCGTCAGTCGTTCTCCATCGAAGCGGCCAACGAATTCGATCCGCTGTTCGAAGATGTCTACGACTGGTGCGAACTGCAGGAGCTGGACCTGGATACCCTGATCCATGAAGACGGCACGGCGCAGATGGAGATCAACTTCCGTCACGGCGACGCCCTGTCCCTGGCCGACCAGATCCTGGTGTTCAAGCGCACCATGCGCGAGGCGGCCCTCAAGCACGACGTGGCGGCCACCTTCATGGCCAAGCCCATGACCGGCGAGCCTGGTAGCGCCATGCATTTGCACCAGAGCATCATCGACATCAACACCGGCAAGAACGTCTTCTCCAACGAAGACGGAACCATGAGCCAGCTGTTCCTCAACCACATTGGCGGGCTGCAGAAGTTCATCCCCGAGTTGCTGCCGCTGTTCGCTCCCAACGTCAACTCGTTCCGCCGCTTCCTGCCCGATACCTCGGCGCCGGTAAACGTCGAGTGGGGCGAAGAGAACCGCACCGTGGGCCTGCGGGTGCCGGATGCCGGACCGCAGAACCGTCGGGTGGAAAACCGTCTGCCGGGCGCCGACGCCAACCCTTACCTGGCCATTGCTGCCAGCCTGCTGTGCGGCTTCATCGGCATGGTCGAAGGCCACAACCCGAGCGCGCCAGTGGTCGGTCGTGGTTATGAACGACGCAACCTGCGCCTGCCGTTGACCATCGAGGACGCCCTGGAGCGTATGGAAAACAGCAAGACCATCGAGAAGTACCTGGGCCAGAAGTTCATCACCGGCTATGTCGCGGTGAAGCGGGCCGAGCACGAAAACTTCAAGCGCGTGATCAGTTCGTGGGAGCGGGAATTCCTGCTGTTCGCCGTCTGATTCGCCGGGCGCCGCTGCCCCCCAGCGGCGCCTTCACTGACACTTAGGAGAGATTGATGACTCATAAAAACCCGCAAACCCGCGAGTGGCAAACCCTCAGCAGTGATCACCACCTGGCGCCTTTCAGTGACTTCAAGCAATTGAAGGAGAAGGGGCCGCGGATCATCACCCATGCCAAGGGGGTGTACCTCTGGGACAGTGAAGGCAATCAGATTCTCGACGGCATGGCCGGTCTGTGGTGCGTAGCCATTGGCTATGGCCGTGATGAACTGGCGGAAGCGGCCAGCAAGCAAATGCGCGAACTGCCCTATTACAACCTGTTCTTCCAGACCGCCCACCCGCCGGTGCTGGAGCTGTCCAAGGCGATCGCTGATATCGCGCCAGAAGGCATGAACCACGTGTTCTTCACCGGTTCCGGCTCCGAAGGCAACGACACCATGCTGCGCATGGTCCGCCATTACTGGGCGATCAAGGGCCAGCCGAACAAGAAGACCATCATCAGCCGGGTCAACGGCTACCACGGTTCCACCGTGGCCGGTGCCAGCCTCGGCGGCATGACCTACATGCACGAACAGGGCGACCTGCCGATCCCGGGTATCGTTCATATCCCGCAACCGTACTGGTTCGGTGAAGGTGGCGACATGAGCCCCGAAGAGTTCGGTATCTGGGCGGCCAACCAGTTGGAAGAGAAGATTCTGGAACTGGGTGTGGATAACGTCGGTGCCTTTATCGCCGAGCCGATCCAGGGCGCTGGCGGCGTGATTGTGCCGCCGGACAGCTACTGGCCGCGGATCAAGGAAATCCTCGCCAAGTACGACATCCTCTTCGTCGCCGACGAAGTGATCTGTGGCTTCGGCCGCACCGGTGAGTGGTTCGGTAGCGATTTCTACGACCTCAAGCCCGACATGATGACCATCGCCAAGGGCCTGACCTCCGGCTACATCCCCATGGGCGGCCTGATTGTCCGTGACGAAGTGGTGGCGGTGCTCAACGAGGGCGGCGATTTCAACCACGGTTTCACCTACTCCGGCCATCCGGTGGCCGCAGCCGTGGCCCTGGAAAACATCCGCATCATGCGCGATGAAAAAATTATCCAGCGCGCTCACGAAAAAGCGGCACCCTATTTGCAGAAACGTCTGCGTGAGCTGAGTGATCATCCGTTGGTGGGTGAGGTTCGCGGGGTAGGCCTGCTGGGGGCGATCGAGCTGGTCAAGGACAAGGCCACCCGCGCGCGCTATGAAGGCCGCGGCGTGGGCATGATCTGCCGACAGTTCTGCTTCGATAACGGTCTGATCATGCGTGCCGTGGGCGACACCATGATCATTGCACCACCGCTGGTGATCAGCGAGGCGGAGATCGACGAACTGGTGGCCAAGGCGCGCAAGTGCCTGGATCTGACCTTGAGTGTGCTGCAGAACTGAGTGCTAGGCTTTGAGCGTGGTGCTTGCGGGCACGGCGCTCGAAGCAGATATAAAGGATGGGTCTTTCCTTGAAAGCCGGCCTTGGATCTTGCCAGACTACCCGCCGTTTTGGTTGCCCTGAGACTGGCCGCTGAGCGAGTGGTTAAAAAAGAATAATTGGAGCATTACGCATGAAGGCATTAGGTATGAAGTTAGCTGGCAAGACCCTCCTCGCCATGTCCCTGATGGGCGTGATGGCGGCGGCAGCGCAGGCGGACGATAAAGTACTGCACGTTTATAACTGGTCCGATTACATCGCCCCGGACACCATCAAGAAATTTGAAGCCGAGTCGGGCATCAAAGTGGTCTATGACGTGTTCGACAGCAACGAAACCCTGGAAGCCAAGTTGCTCGCCGGCAAATCCGGTTACGACGTAGTCGTGCCTTCCAACAACTTCCTGGCCAAGCAGATCAAGGCCGGTGTCTATCAGGAACTGGACAAGTCCAAGTTGCCGAACTGGAAGAACCTCAACGAATCGCTGCTCAAGGCGGTATCGGTGAGCGACCCGGGCAACAAGCACGCCTTCCCTTACATGTGGGGTTCGATCGGCATCGGTTTCAACGCCGAGAAGGTCAAGGCGGTATTGGGTGCCGACGCACCGACCAACTCCTGGGACCTGCTGTTCAAGCCGGAAAACGCCGAGAAGTTGAAGGCTTGTGGCGTCAGTTTCCTCGATTCGCCAACCGAGATGATTCCTGTGGCGCTGCACTACCTGGGCTACCCGACCGACAGTCAGGACAAGAAGCAACTGGCTGAAGCCGAAGCCCTGTTCCTCAAGATCCGTCCTTCGATCGCCTATTTCCACTCGTCCAAGTACATCTCCGACCTGGCTAACGGCAATATCTGCGTCGCCGTGGGTTACTCGGGCGATATCTATCAGGCCAAGGCCCGTGCCGCCGAAGCCGGTGACAAGGTCAAGGTCAGCTACAACATTCCAAAAGAGGGTGCTGGCAGCTTCTACGACATGGTCGCCATCCCTAAAGACGCGGAAAACGTCGACGGCGCCTACAAGTTCATGACCTTCCTGCAAAAGCCTGAAGTCATGGCCGAAATCACCAACGCCGTGCGTTTCCCCAACGGTAACGCGGCTGCAACCCCGTTGGTCGATAAAGACATCACCAGCGACCCGGGCGTTTACCCGCCAGCTGACGTACAGGCCAAGCTGTACGCGATTGCCGACCTGCCGGCCGCGACCCAGCGCATCCTGACCCGCAGCTGGACCAAGATCAAATCCGGCAAATAAGCCAATTTGCAGCACGACCTGTTGCCGTCATCGTGGCGAGGGCGGCAACAGGTAACAATTAAATGACAGAAAGTTTTGCTGGATTGGTTTATCGAGGGTAAGTTGCGCGCCGGTTTTGTTGCTGGGCAGCTCGGAGGCTGTCAGGTAGCGCGGGGCAACTTGGGCCCAACTATTTAAGAGGACCTCCACTTGCCTATTTCTTTATTTCGCAAAGCCATGCTGGTCGCCGCCAGCCTGACGCTGGTGGCTGGCGCGCAGGCTGCACCGACCGTGCATATTTATAACTGGTCCGACTACATCGGTCAGAACACCCTGGCCGAATTTGAAAAAGCCACGGGCATCAAGCCGGTGTATGACGTTTTCGATTCCAACGAAACCCTGGAAGGCAAGTTGCTGGCCGGTCGTACCGGTTATGACGTGGTGGTGCCGTCCAACCACTTTCTGGGCAAACAGATCAAGGCCGGGGCTTTCCAGAAACTCGACAAGAGCCTGCTGCCTAACTACTCCAATCTCGATACGGCGCTGCTCAAGCGTCTGGAGATGAACGACCCGGGCAACCAGTACGCGGTGCCGTACCTGTGGGGCACCAATGGCATTGGCTACAACGTCGACAAGGTCAAGGCCGTGCTGGGCGTGGACAAGATCGACTCCTGGAGCGTGCTGTTCGAGCCGGAGAACATCAAGAAGCTCAACAGCTGCGGCGTGGCCTTCCTTGATTCTGCCGATGAAATGATGCCCACGGTCCTCAATTACCTGGGCCTGGATGCCAACAGCACCAACCCCCAGGACTACAAGAAGGCCGAAGCCAAGTTGCTGGCGGTGCGTCCCTACGTGACCTACTTCCACTCGTCCAAGTACATCTCGGACCTGGCCAACGGCAATATCTGCGTGGCCATCGGCTTTTCCGGCGACGTGTTCCAGGCCAAGGCCCGGGCCGCCGACGCTGGCAAGGGCGTGAACATCGCCTACGCGATTCCGAAGGAAGGCGGTGCCCTGTGGTTCGACATGCTGGCGATCCCCAAGGACTCGACCAACGTCAAGGAGGCTCACGCCTTCATCAACTATTTGCTGCAACCTGAGGTGATTGCCCAGGTCAGTGACTACGTCGGTTACGCCAACCCCAACCCTGGGTCGGACAAGCTGATGGAGCAGTCCATTCGCACCGACGAAGCGGTTTATCCACCGCAAGCTGTACTCGACAAGACCTACGTGTCCATCGAGTTGCCACCCAATATCCAACGCTTGATGACCCGTAGCTGGACCAAGGTCAAGACGGGTAAGTAGTTCCACAGGCTCAAACTATCCAAGGTCCGCCCACGTGGGGCGGGCTGCAAATTTTGTTGGGAGTTTCGCAAATGGCAGTTGCCTCCGGCGCCTATAAGAAAGCCCTCGAGGGCGACCAGACACCTAAGCAGGTGCTGGTCAAAATCGACCGGGTCACGAAGAAGTTCGACGAGACGGTTGCCGTGGACGATGTGTCCCTGGAAATCAAGAAGGGCGAGATCTTCGCCCTGCTCGGCGGCTCGGGTTCGGGCAAGTCCACCTTGCTGCGGATGCTGGCCGGTTTCGAACGGCCAACGGAGGGGCGAATCTTCCTCGATGGTGTGGACATCACCGACATGCCGCCCTATGAGCGGCCGATCAACATGATGTTCCAGTCCTACGCGCTGTTCCCGCACATGACCGTGGCCCAGAACATCGCCTTCGGCCTCAAGCAGGACAAGATCCCAGCGGCCGAAATCGACGCCCGGGTGGCGGAGATGCTCAAGCTGGTACAGATGAGCCAGTATGCCAAGCGCAAGCCGCACCAGCTGTCCGGTGGCCAGCGCCAGCGCGTGGCCCTGGCTCGCTCCCTGGCCAAGCGTCCCAAGCTGTTGCTGCTGGACGAACCCATGGGCGCCCTGGACAAGAAGCTGCGCTCGCAGATGCAGCTGGAACTGGTTGAGATCATCGAACGCGTAGGCGTGACCTGCGTGATGGTGACCCACGACCAGGAAGAGGCCATGACCATGGCCGAACGCATCGCCATCATGCACCTGGGCTGGATCGCCCAGATCGGCAGCCCGATCGATATCTACGAGACTCCGGTCAGCCGCCTGGTCTGCGAATTCATCGGCAACGTCAACATCTTCGAAGGTGAAGTGGTGGACGATGCCGAAGGTCACGCCCTGATCACCTGCAAGGACCTGGACCGCAGCATCTATGTCGGCCACGGCATCAGTACCTCGGTGCAGGACAAGTCGGTGACCTACGCGATCCGCCCGGAAAAGCTCCTGGTGACCGCCGAGATGCCGACCTGCGAGTACAACTGGTCCAGCGGCAAGGTGCACGACATTGCCTACCTGGGCGGCCACTCGGTGTTCTACGTCGAGCTGCCGAGCGGCAAGCTGGTGCAGTCCTTCGTGGCCAACGCCGAGCGTCGCGGCGCCCGGCCGACCTGGGGTGACCAGGTTTACGTCTGGTGGGAAGACGACAGCGGCGTGGTACTGCGCTCATGAACATGCGAAAGCTCAAGCGCCGACTCAATCGAATAATTCCCGGTGGCCGTCAGCTGGTCATCGGGGTTCCGTTCATCTGGCTGTTCCTGTTCTTCATGCTGCCGTTCTTCATCGTACTGAAGATCAGCTTCGCCGAAGCGGACGTGGCCATTCCGCCGTATACCGAGATCTACAGCTACGTCGACCAGAAGCTGCAGGTGCTGCTCAACCTGGGCAACTACGCGATGCTCGGCGACGACGAGCTGTACATCGCGGCTTACCTGGGCTCGCTGAAGATGGCGTTCTTCAGCACCATCCTCTGCCTGCTGATCGGCTACCCGATGGCCTATGCCATCGCCAGTGCCCGTAAAGAGCTGCAGACCGTGCTGGTGCTGCTGATCATGATGCCGACCTGGACCGCGATCCTGATTCGGGTCTATGCCTGGATGGGCATCCTCAGCAACAACGGCCTGCTCAATGGCTTCCTGCTGTCCATGGGCTGGATCAACGAGCCGCTGCAGATCCTCAACACCAACATCGCGGTGTACATCGGCGTGGTCTATTCCTACCTGCCGTTCATGATCCTGCCGCTGTACGCCAACCTGGTGAAGCACGACACCAGCCTGCTGGAGGCCGCGGCCGACCTGGGTTCGAGCACCTTCAACAGCTTCTGGAAGATCACCGTGCCGCTGTCCAAGAACGGCATCATCGCCGGTTGCATGCTGGTGTTCATCCCGGTAGTGGGCGAGTTCGTGATTCCGGAACTCTTGGGCGGCCCGGAAACCCTGATGATTGGTAAGGTGCTCTGGCAAGAGTTCTTCAACAACCGTGACTGGCCGGTGGCATCCGCCCTGGCGGTGGTGATGCTGGCGATCCTGATTGTGCCGATCATCCTGTTCAACCGCAGTCAGGCCAAAGAAATGGAGGGCAAGGAATGAAGCGCTTCAGTTTCTCAAGCATGATGCTGGTGCTGGGCCTGTTGTTCATCTACCTGCCGATGCTGATCCTGGTGATCTACTCGTTCAACGCCTCGAAACTGGTGACGGTCTGGGGCGGCTGGTCGATCAACTGGTACATCGGCCTGCTGGATAACACTCAGCTCATGGGCTCGGTCCTGCGCTCCCTGGAAATTGCCTGCTACACCGCCGTTGCCGCGGTGGCCCTGGGCACCCTGGCGGCGTTCGTCCTGACCCGGATCACTCACTTCAAGGGCCGCACCCTGTTCGGTGGCCTGGTGACGGCGCCGCTGGTGATGCCTGAAGTGATCACCGGCCTGTCGCTGTTGCTGCTGTTCGTGGCCATGGCTCAGGCGGTCGGCTGGCCTCAGGAGCGTGGCATCGTCACCATCTGGATTGCCCACACCACGTTCTGCGCGGCTTATGTGGCGGTGGTGGTGTCGGCTCGCCTGCGCGAGCTTGACCTGTCCATCGAAGAGGCGGCCATGGACCTGGGCGCGCGGCCGTGGAAGGTGTTCTTCCTGATCACCATCCCGATGATCGCGCCTTCGCTGGCAGCGGGGGGCATGATGTCCTTCGCCCTGTCCCTGGATGACCTGGTCCTGGCGAGCTTCGTCTCTGGCCCTGGCTCCACCACCTTGCCGATGGAAGTGTTCTCGGCGGTGCGCCTGGGGGTCAAACCGGAGATCAACGCCGTGGCCAGCCTGATCCTGCTGGCGGTGTCCCTGGTGACCTTCCTGGTCTGGTTCTTCAGCCGCCGCGCCGAAGAAGCTCGCAAGCGCGCGATCCAGCAAGCCATCGAAGAGAGTGCTGCCGACTCCTGGAAGCAGCCTGACGTACGTCGGGCCCAGGCGCCGGAAGCGGTCTGACCTCAGGTTCGCAATAAAAAACCTCGCCCCGTAACCGGGAGCGAGGTTTTTTATTGCCTCATGCCGCCGGTTTCGCCGTAGGAGCCGGCTTGCCGGCGAAAGCGTTCGCGAGATGTTCGCCAGGCTTGCAGGCTTCTTCGCTGGCAAGCCAGCTCCTGCGGGGCGGGGCGGGGCGCTCAGGGGCGGCGCGCCGGCAGCAGCTTCAGGGTGCTGCGGGTGTTGGCAGTGACTTCCTCTTCGCTGAAGTGCGCCTGTTGGTAGACCCCTTCGATGTAGGCCTCGGCCTGGTCGTCGTAGTGCTTGTCGAACAGCACGCCGCTCTGGCCCACGGGGTTGATGGTCAGGCTGTGGGCCGGGTCGGCGAAGTCGATGATGCGCCGGGTCGAGGGGCCATACACCACGGACCAGGGCGCCGGACCGATCTTGGCAGTGAGGTTGTTCGGCACTTCATGGCTGCCTGGGGCGTCCAGGGGGCCGACGTTGAATACCCGGTCCAGAGGCTTCTGCATCCCCAGCGGGTGGCCGTGGGTCAGGGTATGGGCGCTGCCCCAGCGCCATTGCGCGGGGTTGGCGCCCAGGGTGCGCTTGAGGTGGTCGATGCTGGCGTGCCAGGCCACCTTGACCGTGTCGGCCCGGCTTTCACGCTGGGGCGTGGTGCGGTTGTCCCACCAGGGGGAATCGGGATCGGCCGCCAGCCGGGGCAGGGCAGCATCCACCACTCGGGCCTGGATCAGGGCGTCGAAGTAGGCGTCGCCGAGTTTTTCATGGAAGGTGGCGTTGGCCAGCTCGAACAGGAATTGGTTGAACAGGGTGGCGCTGGTGGAGTCCAGCGGGTAGTCGCCCTGCCACTTGGCCAGTTGCTCCACCAGTTTCAGTTCCTCGGGGGCGTCGACCACTTCCCGCAGCACGGGCAACAGCGGTGCCAGCAGGCGCGGCCCGTAGGCGGTTGTCGTGCCCAGCTGCAGCTTCTGGGTGTTTTCCAGGTCCCATTTCACGCTTTTGTCACTGAGCTGACGGTCCAGTTGCTGGCCCCGGTCGGCGAGGTTGTAGTAGCCGGGGATCTCCATGCCGGTCGGGGAGACGGGCTGGAAGTTGGCGGAGACGATATAGCCCCTGGCCGGGTTCTCTTCCTGGGGGTTGGCGCTAAAGGGGTAGAAGCCCTCCTTGTCAGCCATGGCGGTGCTGCCGTCGAGCAGGAACGCCGGTTTCGCCCCGGTCGGGCGCTTGGGCAGCAGCGCCGCCGCCCACCAGCCGATATCGCCCTTGGCGTTGGCCCAGACAATGTTCAGGCCGGGGGCGTGGATCTTGGCGGAGGCCGCTCGGACCTTGGCCAGGGTATCGGCGCGGTTGAGCTGGTAGAAACCATCGAGGATCGGGTTGGGGGTTTCCAAAAAGCCCCACCACATGGCCACCGGGGCCTTGCCTACGGTGGTGCCGAGCATGTCGTTGATGATCGGGCCGTGGGGCGACTGGCGCAGGGTCAGGGTCACCGGCGCCTGTCCCTTGACTGCAATCTGCTGCTCGCTGCTGATCAGATCGACCCATTTGTCATGGAACCAGACCTGATTGGGGTTTTCCGGGTTGACCTTCTCGACGATCAGGTCGAGATCGTCGTTCTGGAACATGGTCAGGCTCCAGCCGAAGTCCAGGTTGTGGCCCAGGAAGGCGAAGGGCACCAGGGCCTGATGATGGCCGTAGAGTTCGAAGCCCGGTGCCGAAAGCTGCGCCTCGTACCACACCGACGGCAGGGAGTAGCGGATGTGCGGATCGCCGGCCAGCAGCGGGCGTCCGCTCTTGGTTCGAGCGCCGGCCACGGCCCAGGCGTTGCTGCCTTCAAATTGCGGCAGTCCGGCCTCGCTCAGGGCTTGCTGGCTCAGGAGGGCGATCTGCCCCAGGTCCTGCCAGTCGACAGCGGCCAGGGGCTGTGAAGGTTGCGGCTTGCCTTTGGCCAGCACGCCCTTGGGCTGCCAGTCGAGGTCGAAGACCTTCAGGTAATCGTTGCCCAACTGGTCGCGGATGTAGGTCAAGAGCGGTTCGGTGCGAAAGGCCATGGCGAAGCTGTAGGCCATGAAGCCGGCGACGCTGACGGTGTCTTCTGCGGTGAATGGCCGCTTTTGGATGCCCAGGACATCGAACTCCATGGGGCTGGCGTGGCTGTCCTGATACTGGTTGATGCCATCCAGATAGGCTTCCAGGGCCTTCCAGGCGGGAGACTGACGGTCGAGCCCGGCCACATAGCTGTCAGCGCGCTCGCGGATGCGCAGGCTGCGGAACAGTTTGTCGGTATCCAGTAGCTTGGGCCCCAGGACCTCTGCCAGTTCGCCCCGGGACAGGCGCCGCAAGACTTCCATCTGGAACAGTCGGTCCTGGGCGTGGACGTAACCCAGGGCGCGATACAGGTCGGTTTCGTTCTCCGCGCGGATATGGGGCACGCCACGCTCGTCGTAACGCACAGTGACCGAGCCTTGCAGGCCACGGACTTCCACCTGGCCCTGCCGCGTCGGCTGCTTGCTGTAGAGATAACCGACGACACCCGCCAGCAGGGCGAGGATCAGGACAGCGACGACGGTCAGGCTGCGTTTCATGCGGGCTCCTTGCTGTTGTTTTCAGTGCCGCCCTGGAAGAGCAGCAGAGATTTAGCACAAGTCATGGGCCTCGCGCAGGAGGCAGTCCTTGAATAGTCGCGAATGCCTTAATTGGCAGTGACTGGCCAGGGACAGTAGCAGCCTACCGCCAGGGTGTGGGTGGCATTGATCTGGCGATGGTTCTCGAGCGCCTGGAGGATAGGCTCGATGAAGCTGTTGCTGGAGTTGCAGGTCAGGCCTTCGCTGTAGGGCCCGAAGTAGGCCAGCTTGCCGTTGCGGTCCCAGATCGCCACCGCCGGACTGGCGGGAATCTGTTCGGCACCGGGCAGGCTGTCGAGGGGCTTCAGGCGGCCCAGGGTGGCGGGCAGTTGGCCGTGGCTGCCGGGCTTCTGCACGGAATAGAACTCCACGCCCCGCGGACCATAGGTTTCGATCAGTTCAGCCAGGTGCTGCTGGTTGCCGACGTTGCAGGGGCAGGCCGGGTCCCAGAAGTGCACCAGGCGGATGGCGCCGGGGCCGGCCAGCTCGGCGGGCAGTTGCAGCGGGTCGCCGGAGAACACCGCGGTGTGCTCACTGAAGGCCCGCAGATAGCGTCCCTGGAACCAGTCGTAGGCGCACCACAGCACCACGGCGCAGATCAGGACGAGCAGGCTGGCAAGCAGGGAGGTGCGGTAAGGCTGGCGCATTAAGATCGGTCCTCGAAGGTCGCGTAGCTTGCCATGCTTGCCGCGACAGATGAATATCGCAGGCCTAGAAAGCCTGTTTTATCCCCGGTGCCCCCCGCTTTGGAAAATCCCATGTCCGTGACCTTCGACCCCGACCACCTGCGTGCCAGTCTGCAACCTCTGGTGGCTGGGCAGCCCTTGTCGGTGGAGGCCCAGGCCTATCAACGCTTCTATGGGCTGGACTTCGCCGGACGGGCGCTTGTGCCACGCAGTCGCCTGGGGCGCTTTCAAGTGGAGGGCTACGAGGTGGTCACGCAGGTGTGGTGGCCGGAACAGCCACAGGCAACGCTGTTTCTGTTCCACGGTTTCTACGATCACATGGGCTTGTACCGGCATGTGATCGAGTGGGCTCTGCAGCGCCGCTTCGTGGTGATTTCCTGTGACCTGCCCGGGCACGGCCTGTCCAGTGGCGAGCGCGCCAGCATCGATGATTTCGCGGTGTATCAACAGGTACTGCAAGGCCTGTTCGCCGAGGCGCGGTCTCTGGAGTTGCCCCAGCCCTGGCACTTGTTCGGGCAAAGCACCGGTGGCGCGATCATCATGGATCACTTGCTCAACCAGGGCGCCGAGAGCCCGGCCCAGGGGCAGGTGGTGCTGCTCTCGCCCTTGGTACGGCCGCGGGCCTGGGGCTGGTCGATGCTCAGCTATTACCTGTTGCGGCCATTTGTCAGCGGCATTGCCCGGCGCTTCAGCGAGAACTCCAACGATCCGGATTTTCTTGCCTTCCTCCAGGCCGATCCGTTGCAGCCACAACGTTTGCCCACTGCCTGGGTCGGCGCGTTGGCGCGTTGGATCAAGCGGCTGGAAGCGGCCCCGCGCAGTTCAAGGCAGCCGCTGATCGTGCAGGGGCAGGCGGACATGACGGTGGATTGGGAGCACAACCTGCAAGTGATTCGCGGTAAGTTCACGGCCCCCGAGGTCTTGATGCTGCCGGAGGCGCGGCATCACCTGGCCAATGAAATTCCCTTGTACCGCGATCAGTACTTCGCCTTTCTGACCCAGCACGTCTGAGCCCCGGGAGATGGGTGTAGCCGCTGCCGTAGGCGGCGAACGGCCCGAAGAGTCGCTGGAGGTTCGGCGCTGGATTGCCAGGCAAGGTCCTGCGGAGCTTTGCGCAGCCTCGCGGGCTCGGCAGCGGCTACAGGTGCGTTGGCTGGATCAGGGGGCGAGGCTGGAGGTACTCTGGCCGACCGCCAGACCGGCGCGAATCGCTGCCAGGGCTGCCTGGTAATAGGCCTTGCCCTCAGTGGATTCGGCGAAGGTTGCGAATTCTTCCAGCTCGGTGTCGGACAGGTCCCGGTAAACGTACAGCAGGGTGTTGTTCAGGTCGTTGCCGATCTGCTGCATCAATCGCTGGCGCTGACCGTTGAGCATGCCCTGGGCCTGCCCCCCTCCCAGCAGGCCGGGAATCATCTGGCTCAGGCTGTCTGCGGCGACTCCGGCGATCGCCAGGCTGACCTCCGCGCCGGCCTCCTTGGCCGGCAGTGCCTGGGCCAGGTGGCCGATGATCAATTGGCGGTTATCGCTGACCTGCATCTTCGGCAGGCCCTGAGCATTCTTGGCCAACTGGTCGCGACGGGTGGCCAGCAGTTCGGCGGCGACGATCTTGCGGCCCAGGGGCGACTGGAAGAAAGCCAGGGCGGGGGCGGGATTGGCGAGATGCCGGCGCAGTTGCTCTTCGGCGCGACGGTCCACGGCCTGGGGCGCAAAGCGCTGGTTGCTGTTGTCCACCAGGGCCTGGTAGACCGCTGGCGGCAAGCTGTTCTGGTAGCGCTGCTGGGCGGCGCTGAGGGCATCGTTGAAATGCGCGCGCTGTTCCGGCCAACCGGCGACCTTGTACAACTGGTCGTGGCTGTCTGCCCAGGCAGGCAAGGCGCAGAACATCAACAGTGAGAAAAGCAAACGGCGCATAAGGACTCCTGTCAGCAGGCGACTATTCTCCGGGGCAAGGCGATGGTTGTCGAGAATTCGTATCAGGATCGCCCGCTAAAGTAATGAGTGGAAAGTGCATTGGAAAAAAATGCGTGATCCTCCGCTCTGTGGCTCTGTCAGATTTATCTGATGCTGGATACTATGCGCGCCATGCAAATACCCTCTGATCATCCGCTGTTGTTGCGTATCGTCGACGACCTGGCCGCCTGTGGCTGGTCGCAGCAGAATATTTTCCTGCCCGAGGGTCTGACCCTCGAACTGGCGGCTGAGTGCCGTAAACGTGCAATAGAAGGTGAACTGGCGCCTGCGGCGGTAGGGCGAGGCCCGGCCCAGGAGATACGCGAGGGTATTCGCGGCGACCATATCCAGTGGCTCGAGCCCGGCCAGGCCGAGGCCGTCGATACCTATCTGGGGTTGATGGACAGCCTGCGCGAGGCCCTCAATCGAGGCCTGTTTCTCGGGCTTGAGGATTTCGAATGTCACTTCGCGATGTACCCGCCGGGCGCCTTCTACAAGCGTCACGTGGATCGCTTTCGCGATGACGACCGGCGCATGGTGTCGGCAGTGATCTACCTCAACTCGCAATGGTTGCCCGAACACGGCGGGCAACTGCGCATGTACCTGAACGATCAGGAACCATACGATGTAGCCCCTGTCGGGGGCCGGCTAGTGGTGTTTCTCTCTGGCGAGGTACCCCATGAAGTCCTCCCAGCGACCCGGGAACGCCTGTCCTTGACCGGTTGGTTCCGGCGTCGTGGTAACGAGCCGTTCTGATGATGCACAAGGTTCTGGTCAGTCGCTGTCTGTTGGGCCACCGCGTACGCTACGACGGCGGCGCCAGCGGCCCGTTTGATCAACTGGCCGCCTGGCTGCAAGAGGGGCGGGTGGTTGCGCTCTGTCCGGAAGTGGCCGGTGGCTTGCCGACGCCACGGGCGGCGGCGGAGATTCCCGGTGGTCAGGGCGGCGATGTGCTTGCAGGGCGGGCACCGGTGATGACCACGGAAGGCGAAGATGTCAGCGCCCAGTTCCTCTCTGGGGCGCGCCAGGCGCTTGAGCTGGTGGAACAGCACGGGATTCGCGTTGCCGTGCTCAAGGCCAACAGCCCATCCTGCGGCAACCTGCTGACCTACGACGGCACCTTCAGCGGGGTCAAAGTCCAGGGCGAAGGGGTGACCGCGGCTTTGCTGAAGCGGCACGGGGTTCAGGTCTTCAGCGAACTGCAACTCCCCGAAGCCGCTGCCGCCCTGGCCACATTGTCCTTGTAGCCGCTGCCGAGCCCCGGCGAGGCTGCGAAAAGGCTCGCAGAGCGTTGCCTGGCGGTCTCTCGCCGACCTCTAGCGGCCAAATCCCTGCGTCCCTTCGGGCCGTTCGCAGCCTGCGGCAGCGGCTACAGGTCAATCCGGCAGGATGTGTCGTTTACTGCCCGGCGTCGCTCTTGGGCGGTTTGCTCGCATCCATGCCGAACCATTTTTCCGACAGGGCCATCAATCGCCCATCGGCCTTGATTCGCTGCAGGGCGCTGTCCAGGCTCGCCTGGAACGCCGGGTTTCCTTTCTGGAAGGGAATCGCCAGGCTCAGGGTCGGGCCCACCTTGGCGCCTTCCTTGACTGGCAGGCGACTGTCGCGAATGGCGTAGGGAATCAGCAGGCGGTCGCTGATGGCCGCGTCGATCTGTTTGTCCGCCACATCCTTGATCGGTTGCTGGGCATCGGCATAGCTGCGCAGGTTGATGCCTTCCACGGTCCGTGCCTGATCAACGAACTGGCTGCCCTGAGCCACGCCCAGCGCCTGGCCACGCAGGGCCTGGAGGGAGAGCAGCGGGCGTTGTTCTTCCTTGCGCACGATCAACTGGGCGCTGGAATAGCTATAGGGCTCGCTGAAATCGAAACGATCCTTGAGTTCCGGGGTCACTGCTATGTGGTTGATGGCCACGTCGAACTTGCCGCTCTCCACACCTGGCAGCAACTCGGCCGCCGCGGTCACCACGAAGTCCGCGCGCACGTCCAGCTCACTGGCCAGCAACTGCCCCAACTCCACCTCGAAGCCGGTGAGTTTGCCGTCGTCCTTGAAGTTGAAAGGTGGCGTATTGGCTTCCAGGGCGATGCGCAGTTCCCCGCGGTCATTGATGTCGTCCATCAGTTCGGCTTGAGCGCCAGTGCTCACAAGGGGTAGCAAAAGTATCAGGCCAGGCAGGAAACGCATGGTCACTCCTTGAATTTATATGAGCGATGCGCCGTTCAGGCTCGCTTTGCTAAGGTGTTGAGTGCCTTCGACAACGAATCGCCACGAAGTTGTCATAACCGTAAAAGATTTGCGGAAAAACTGGAGAAGATAATGAAAAATTTTATGTCCCGTGCGGCCTTGGCCAGTCTGTTGCTTGGAGCTTCGATGCTGGCGGGCGCGGCGGATATTCCTCGTACTCAGGCACCAGCGGGCGCCAAGGTGTTCATCGTTTCACCTGCTGATGGAGCCAGCGTGGACAAGACCTTCAAGGTCAAGTTCGGCGTTGAAGGCATTGCCCTGGCACCGGCGGGCGATCAGACCGCCAATACCGGCCACCATCACCTGCTGATCGATGTCGATCAACTGCCGGCCGAGAACCTGCCGATCCCGATGGACGCCAACCACCTGCATTTCGGCAAGGCCCAGACCGAGACCGAAGTGACCCTGACCCCGGGCAAGCACACCCTGCAGCTGGAGCTGGGCGACAAGAACCACGTGCCGTTCAGCCCGGTCATCGTCTCCAAGAAAATCACAGTAATAGTGAAATAATCGTAAACGCTGCGCAAAAAAAGGGAGCCTTGATGGGCTCCCTTTTTTGCGCAGCTAGCTGCAAGGTTTCAGCTACAAGCTGCAAGCCAGTTATGGCTTGCAGCTTGCAACTTGCCGCTGCTCTTAGAACAGCACACGGCAACGGATGGTGCCGTTGATGTGCTGCAGCTTCTCTTGCGCCAGGTCCGAGTACTCGGCGTCGACGTCGATTACCACGTAGCCGACCTTTTCGTTGGTCTGCAGGAACTGACCGGAGATGTTGATGCCGTTTTCGGCGAAGACCTTGTTGATCTCGCTCATCACACCCGGGATGTTCTCGTGGATGTGCAGCAGGCGGTGCTTGCCAGGGTGGGCCGGCAGCGCCACTTCCGGGAAGTTGACCGAGGAGACCGAAGTACCGTTGTCGCTGTACTTGACCAGCTTCTCTGCCACTTCCAGGCCGATGTTGGCTTGGGCTTCAGCGGTGGAGCCGCCGATGTGCGGAGTCAGGATCACGTTGTCCAGGCCGCGCAGCGGGCTTTCGAACTCTTCGTCGTTGGAGCGCGGTTCAACCGGGAACACGTCGATGGCCGCGCCGATCAGGTGCTTGTCCTTGATCGCGTCCGCCAGGGCGTCCAGCTCAACCACGGTGCCGCGAGCGGCGTTGATCAGGATGCCGCCTTTCTTGATGGCACGGATTTCCTTTTCGCCGATCATCCACTGAGTGGCCGCGGTTTCCGGCACGTGCAGGGTGACGATGTCGGACATGCCCAGCAGTTCGTGCAGGTTGCCCACCTGGGTGGCGTTGCCCAGTGGCAGCTTGGTCACGGTGTCATAGAAGAACACCTGCATCCCCAGGCCTTCGGCCAGGACCGACAGCTGAGTACCAATGGAGCCATAACCGACGATACCCAGCTTCTTGCCGCGGATTTCGAAGGAGTTGGCCGCGCTCTTGATCCAGCCGCCACGGTGGCAGGAAGCGTTTTTCTCAGGGATGCCGCGCAGCAGCAGGATGGCCTCGGCCAGTACCAGTTCGGCGACCGAACGGGTGTTGGAGTAAGGCGCGTTGAACACCGCGATGCCGCGCTCGCGAGCGGCGGACAGGTCAACCTGGTTGGTGCCGATGCAGAAGCAACCCACTGCGACCAGTTTCTTCGCGTGGTCGAAGATCTCTTCGGTCAGTTGAGTGCGGGAGCGAATGCCGATGAAGTGTGCATCGGCGATCTTTTCCTTGAGCTGGGCTTCCGGCAGAGAACCGGTGAGGTACTCGATGCTGGTGTAGCCGGCGGCCTTGAGGACGTCGACAGCGGATTGGTGGACGCCTTCGAGGAGAAGGAACTTGATCTTGCTCTTATCGAGAGAAGTCTTGCTCATCTGCGTAAACCTGTGTCCCGGAGAAAAATGGCAGGGAAATGGACAGCTTGAGCTGACCTGGACGGCATGCAACCGCCACCGCAGAAAGGCCCTTGGGCACTCTCCTGCGGGGGCGGTATGCTAGCATACGCGCCCCGCTAAACACTCATTCCTGCGACGTGAAGCGTTCTCAGGATGACCATGAATTGTTCGAGAGTTCTGTCGATGACCAATCCTGCCCTGATTGATGAACTGAAGACCCTGGTTGAGCCTGGCAAGGTGCTGACCGACGCTGACTCCCTGGAAGCTTACGGCAAGGATTGGACCAAGCATTTCGCCCCGGCCCCCACGGCCATCGTGTTTCCCAAGACCATCGAGCAGGTCCAGGCCATCGTGCGCTGGGCCAATCAGCACCGGGTGGCCCTGGTGCCTTCCGGCGGACGTACCGGCCTGTCGGCCGCCGCCGTGGCAGCCAATGGTGAAGTGGTGGTGTCTTTCGACTACATGAACCAGATTCTCGACCTGAACCTGACGGATCGCACGGCGGTGTGCCAGCCGGGCGTGGTCACCGAGCAGTTGCAGAACCTGGCGGAAGAAAACGGCCTCTACTACCCGGTGGACTTCGCTTCCGCAGGTTCCAGCCAGATTGGCGGCAACATCGGCACCAATGCCGGTGGTATCAAGGTGATTCGCTACGGCATGACCCGCAACTGGGTGGCCGGTATGAAAGTGGTGACCGGCAAGGGCGACGTGCTGGAGTTGAACAAGGATCTGATCAAGAACGCCACCGGCTATGACCTGCGCCAGTTGTTCATCGGCGCCGAAGGCACCCTGGGCTTCGTGGTCGAGGCCACCATGCGTCTGGATCGGGCGCCAAAGAACCTCACCGCGATGGTGCTTGGCACCGCCGATTTCGACTCGATCATGCCGGTGCTGCACGCTTTCCAGAGCAAGCTCGACCTGACCGCCTTCGAATTCTTCTCCGACAAGGCCCTGGCCAAGGTCCTGGCCCGTGGTGACGTGCCGGCTCCCTTCGAGTCCGACTGCCCGTTCTACGCCTTGCTGGAGTTTGAAGCGACCACTGAAGAAGTGGCCAACCACGCCCTGGAAACCTTCGAGCATTGTGTCGAACAGGGTTGGGTGTTGGACGGGGTGATGAGCCAAAGTGAAACCCAGTTGCAGAACCTGTGGAAGTTGCGGGAATACATCTCCGAGACCATTTCCCACTGGACCCCTTACAAGAACGATATTTCGGTCACTGTTTCGAAAGTGCCGGCTTTCCTCAAGGAAATCGATGCCATCGTCGGTAAACACTATCCGGACTTCGAAATCGTCTGGTTCGGTCACATTGGCGACGGCAACCTGCACCTGAACATCCTCAAGCCGGACAACCTGAGCAAGGACGAGTTCTTCGCCAAGTGCGCCACGGTCAACAAGTGGGTATTCGAAACCGTCGAGAAGTACAACGGTTCGATTTCCGCCGAGCATGGCGTGGGCATGACCAAGCGCGATTACCTGACCTACAGCCGCTCGCCGGTTGAGATTGAGTACATGAAGGCAGTCAAGGCAGTGTTCGATCCGAACGGCATCATGAACCCGGGCAAGATCTTCGCTGTTTGAGTGCAAGCAGCGCCCTGATGAAGCACACGAGCAGGAGTCGGTAATGAGCTATCAGCACCAGTATGTCGACGGTACCCGGATTCATTTCCCTCTGGGCAAGGTGGTTTGCATCGGTCGTAACTACGCCGAGCACGCCAAGGAGCTGGACAACCCGGTTCCCACCGAGCCCCTGCTGTTTATCAAGCCCGGCAGTTGCGTGGTGCCGCTGGAAGGTGGTTTTGCCATTCCCACCGAGCGCGGCTCGGTGCACTACGAGGCGGAAATCGCCGTGCTGATCGGCAAGCCATTGTCCACCAAGCCCAGCCGCGAAGAAGTGCTGGACGCCATCTCCGGTTTCGCCCCGGCCCTGGACTTGACCCTGCGCGACAAGCAGGCCGAGCTCAAGGCCAAGGGCCTGCCTTGGGAAATCGCCAAGTCGTTCGATGGCGCGGCGGTTATCGCGCCATTCGTGGTGGGCAGCAGTTTTGCCGACCTGACGGATATCGGCATTCGCCTGACCATCAACGGTGAGGTACGCCAGGACGGCAACAGCAGCGATATGCTCAATCCCATCGTGCCGATGATCCAGTACATGGCCGGCTGCTTTTCCCTGCAGGCCGGCGATGTAATTCTCACCGGCACCCCGGTTGGCGTCGGGCCGCTGAATGTCGGTGATGAACTGGTGCTGGAGCTGCCGGGCGTCAGTCGCTTCACCAGCAGCGTCCGTTGATCGGGAACTTTCTACGAGGACCCGGGAATCCGGCACACCTCGTAGAAAGATCATGGCCTTTTACTGTTTTTTCACATTCGTTCCGGATAATTCCTAGGTCTATGGTTCGCCGATCTGAACACTGCGTGCTATTAACCATGGCCGACCTCTGGAACTCTTGTGATGGATGCTCCTCCCCTGACTAAGCCTCTCGGCAGTCGTATGTCGCGTATTCGCCTGCGCATGCGCTGGTACTCCTGGCTGCTGCTGGCGGGTGTGATCTGCTATGGCGTTGCCAGTCTCCTGCATTGGGACGACCGTGGCGCGCTCTGGGTGCAGGAGCGGTTTGTCAGTCCTTCCGAGCGCAGCGCCAGCATCTGGCTACCCGGTTACCGCGTGGTCATCGATGCCAAGGCGCTGCCTGGCATGGAGAGCGATGAAGCGTCGGATCTCTCCTACAACCCGCAGACCAAAACCCTGTTTTCGGTCATGGGCAAGCATCCGTTCCTGGCGGAGCTGACCCTGCAAGGCGACGTCCTGCGCAAGATCCCTCTGGTGGGCTGGAGCAACCCGGAAGGGGTGGCAGTCCTGGAGAATGGCTTACTGGCGATAGTCGATGAGCGTCAGCATTCGCTGGTGATCGTCAAAGTTGATGCCAGTACCAAAGAGCTGAACATCGCCGATTTTCCGCGCTACGACCTGGGCCCTTCGGAAGATCAGAACAAGGCTTTTGAAGCCATTGCCTGGAACCCGCGCAAGCAGCAACTGCTGTTGGGCGAGGAGCGTCCAGCGGCACTCTTCACCTGGAGCAGCGATGGCAGCCAGGTGCTCAAGGGCAGCAAACAGAAACTCGCCAGTGAGGAGCTCGATTTGCGCAACCTCTCGGCCCTGGGCATTGACCCGCGCACCGGTCATACCCTGGTGCTGTCCGCCGACTCTCATCTGTTGCTGGAGCTGGACGAGCAGGGTGAGCAAGTCAGCTTCATGGCCTTGCTCGGCGGCTTCAACGGCCTGCAGAACACCATTCCCCGGGCCGAAGGCGTGGCCATGGATGAGGCCGGCAACCTGTACATGGTCAGCGAGCCCAATCTGTTCTATCGCTTCGAGAAGCAATGATCTCCTGGTCCGACGCCTTTGCCGGATCGTCGATTAAGCTTGAATTCAGACGGCTGTGATATTTCATCAGCCTGTCCTGATTTCGAGTTCGCCCGCCATGTATCGTCTGACCCGCTTGCAACCTCTCTATCTGATCCTCTGCCTGATGGCGGTGCTGCTTGCCGCGTTTGCCCACAACCATCGGTTGTGGCAGCGCGCCTGGTTCGACTGGCAATCCTACTGGCAAGTGACGGCCCCGCAATCTCTGGGCCTGGGTGATTATCGAGTGGTACTGGAGGCGCAGCCTATTGAGGGGCTGGATGAGGTTTCGGCACTGACCTACGATCCGCTGCGCAACAGCCTGTTCACCGTGACCAACAAGAATTCCGAGCTTGTAGAGCTGTCCCTGGACGGGCAGGTCCTGCGGCGTATCGCTCTGCTGGGCTTTGGTGATCCGGAGGCAGTGGAGTTCATTAGCGCCAATACCTATGTGATCAGCGATGAACGGCAGCACCGGTTGATCAAGATTCAGCTGGACGACGAAACCACCGTGGTGGATGCGGCAGAGGCCGAGCAGATCACGCTCGGCGTGCACCTTTCGGGGAACAAGGGCTTTGAAGGCCTGGCTTACGATTCACAGGGCCAGCGCTTGTTCGTCGCCAAGGAACGCGACCCGATGCTGATCTATGAGGTGCAGGGCTTTCCCCATCACGATCCGGAAAAGTCCTACGGGGTGCATGTGCTGAACAACCCCAAGCGGGATGCCGGGCTCTTTGTACGCGACCTCTCCAGCCTGCAATACGACGAGCGCAGCGGCCATCTGCTGGCCTTGTCGGACGAGTCGCGCCTGGTGGTGGAACTGGACGTCGACGGGCGCCCGCTGAGCACCCTGGCATTGGGCAAGGGCCGCCAGGGCCTGAGCAAGGCCGTGCCCCAGGCCGAAGGAATAGCCATGGATGACGACGGCACCCTGTATCTGGTGAGCGAGCCGAACCTGTTCTACGTCTTCAAGAAGCCTGAACTGTAGAGGCGGTCGGGCGGCATTCTGCTTGCCGGCGAGGCCCTTGGGACGGCCTCGCCGGCAAGACTGAGCCTACCCGCAAAGCAGGCTCAGGCCTTGAGGGTTTTCACCCCTTCGGCCGTACCCAGCAGCAGTACATCCGCGGGGCGCGCAGCGAACAGACCGTTGGTGACCACGCCAACGATGGCATTGATCTGGCGTTCCAGCTCCACCGGGTTGGTGATCTGCATGTTGTGCACGTCGAGGATGATATTGCCGTTGTCGGTGATCACCCCTTCGCGGTACACCGGGTCGCCGCCCAGTTTTACCAACTCGCGGGCTACGTGACTGCGGGCCATCGGGATCACTTCCACCGGCAGTGGGAAGTTGCCCAGCACTGGTACCAGCTTGCTGGCGTCGGCGATGCAGATGAAGGTCTTGGCCACGGCGGCGACGATCTTTTCCCGGGTCAGGGCTGCGCCGCCGCCCTTGATCAGGTTCAGGTGCTCGTCGCTCTCGTCGGCACCGTCGATGTAGAACTCCAGGTCGCTGACGGTGTTGAGCTCGTACACCGCAATCCCGTGGCCCTTGAGGCGTGCGGCGGTGGCTTCAGAGCTGGCTACGGCGCCGTCGAAGGCGCCCTTGTGCAGGGCCAGGGCATCGATGAAGCAGTTGGCGGTGGAGCCGGTGCCGACCCCGACGATGCTCTTGTCATCGAGTTTCGGAAGGATAAGGTCGACGGCGGCCTGGGCGACTGCCTGTTTGAGTTGATCCTGGGTCATGCGGGCTCCGAAGCGGGCAATGGGGGGCACAAAGGCCGGCATTATAGGCGCCGCGACAGATCCGGTCATTGCCCGTTTGGCTAATCGGCCAGGCCGGGCAGGAGAGTTGGCAATCCGCAGGAGGGCGGCGAGGGCGCCGGCTAAAACCTCTGTATTCGTGTGGTCGCCCGGGCAAACGCTGGGTTAGACTCCTTGGCCCTGCCCAACCCGCTCAGTGATGCTTTCCGATGCTCGAACAGTACGTCAAGAAGATCCTCACCTCGCGCGTTTATGACGTTGCCGTAGAAACCCCATTGCAGACTGCCCGCCAGCTCTCCGAGCGGCTGGGCAATCAGGTCTGGCTCAAGCGTGAAGACTTGCAGCCGGTGTTCTCGTTCAAGATTCGCGGCGCCTACAACAAGCTGACCCAACTCAGCGACGCCGAGCGCGCCCGTGGGGTGGTCACCGCATCGGCGGGTAACCATGCTCAAGGCCTGGCCCTGGCGGCCAAGGTGCTGGGGGTCAAGGCCACCATCGTGATGCCCAAGACCACGCCGGAGATCAAGGTTGAAGGCGTGCGCTCCCGCGGCGGCAAGGTGGTGCTGCATGGCGACTCTTTCCCCGAAGCGCTGGCCTATTCGCTGAAGCTGGTGGATGAAAAAGGCTACGTCTATATCCATCCTTACGACGATCCCCACACCATTGCCGGGCAGGGCACTGTGGCCATGGAGATTCTGCGCCAGCACCCGGGGCCACTGGACGCGATTTTTGTGCCGGTGGGCGGCGGCGGGCTGATCGCCGGTATTGCCGCTTATGTGAAGTACCTGCGTCCTGAGATCAAGGTGATCGGTGTCGAGCCGGACGACTCCAACTGCCTGCAAGCGGCCATGGCAGCGGGTGAGCGGGTCGTGCTGCCGACGGTGGGCATTTTCGCCGACGGCGTGGCGGTGGCGCAGATCGGTCAGCACACCTTTGATATCTGCAAGGACTATGTGGATGAAGTGATCACCGTCAGCACCGATGAAATCTGTGCGGCAATCAAGGACATCTACGACGATACCCGCTCGATCACCGAGCCAGCCGGCGCTTTGGGCGTTGCGGGGATCAAGAAGTACGTCGAGCAGCGCGGTATCACCGGGCAGACCCTGGTGGCCATCGATTCCGGGGCCAACGTCAATTTCGACCGCCTGCGCCACGTCGCCGAGCGCGCCGAGCTGGGCGAGGGCCGCGAAGCCATCATCGCCGTGACCATTCCCGAGAAACCGGGCAGCTTCAAGGCGTTCTGCGAGGCGGTGGGCAAGCGTCAGATCACCGAATTCAACTATCGCTACAACACCGGCAGCGAAGCCCATATCTTTGTCGGCGTTCAGACCCACCCGGAAAATGATCCACGTAGCGCCTTGATCGCCAGTCTGACCGAGCAGGGTTTTCCGGTGATCGACCTGACCGACAACGAACTGGCCAAGCTGCATATCCGTTACATGGTCGGTGGCCATGCCGAGAAGGTCAGCGACGAAGTGGTGCTGCGCTTCGAGTTCCCGGAGCGTCCGGGGGCATTGTTCAACTTCCTCAACAAACTGGGCGGGCGCTGGAATATCTCCATGTTCCATTACCGTAACCATGGTGCGGCCGATGGCCGAGTGGTCGCCGGCCTGCAAGTACCGGCCGATGAGCGTCATCTGGTACCGGCGGCTCTGGAGCAGATCGGCTATCCGTACTGGGATGAAAGCGATAACCCGGCTTATCAGCTGTTCCTCGGCTGAACGACTACGCTGAGGATCGGAGTCTTAAGGAAGCGAGAACATGGAAACACTGACCACGCTGAAGACGCTTCATGTGCTGGCCACCGTGCTGCTCTTGGGCAGTGCGCTGGGTTTGGCGATCTGGGTCTGGCGCCTGCGCCGCCAAGGTGATGCGACGGTCTACAGCCGCGTGCTGCACCGCCCGGGACTGTTCGGCTGGCTGCTGCTGGCGGTGGGTTTGCTGGCCCTGCCATTCAGCGGCTGGTGGCTGGTGCATCTGGTGGGTTGGCCGCTGGGGCAGACCTGGGTTCTGGGCTCCAGTGTGCTCTACACCCTGGGCGCTCTGGCCTGGCTTTGGCTGATGGTGCGCCTCAACCGCCTGCGTCTGGCCAAGGCGGCCAGTGGCCTGACCTTCACCCTGGCACTGGCAATCTTCAGTGCGGTGTGTTTCGTCACCATTGCTGGCCTCATGGGCGCCAAGCCGGTCTAAGCCTTAAGGATTGCCATGAAGGTTGTTCTGGTGGGGGCGACAGGGTTTGTCGGCCGTCATCTGCTGGCGGCGTTGCACGCCGCCGGCCATCAACTCATCGCCACCAGTCGCCGTCGGCAAACCCGGAGTCTGCCTGGCGTGGAATGGCGGCAACTGGACCTCGATCGCCTGGGCCTTGAGCCCCAGCCTTTTGACTTGCCCGCTGATACCGACCTGTTGATCAACGCTGCGGGGTTGTTGAGCAATGATGCCCAGGCGTTGACCCTGACTCAGGATCTGGGGACTCGTGCGCTGTTTGATCTGGCGGCGGCCCGGGGTGTGCGGGTGTTGCAGATTTCCGCCTTGGGCGCCGGCCAGCAGCCGCAAGTGCCGTTTCTGGCGAGCAAGGCGGCTGCGGATGATTACCTGCTGCGCCTGGGGATTCCGGCCGTGGTGTTGCGTCCATCCCTGGTGCTCGGCGCGGGTGGCGCCAGCAGTGGCTGGCTGGCCCGGCTGTCGCCCTGGCCGCTGATTCCGTTGTTGTCCGCCAAGGCCCGAATGCAGCCCCTGCATGTGGATGACTTGAGCGCTGCCGTGCTTGCGTTGATCGGGCAATGGCCTGCGCAGTCCATGGTGCTGCCGCTGGTTGGCCCTGAACGGATGACCATGGCGCAGTTGCTGGATCGTCTGCGTGCGGCCCAGGGCTGGGCCCCGGCGCGCTACTTCCAGTTGCCCTCAGTGGTCCTGGCGCTGGTCGCAGGGGTGGGGGAGCGCCTGGGCTGGCGGGCCCTGAACCGGCAGAGTCTGAGCATGGCCCGTTGCGACAACCTGGGGGACCCAGAAGTACTGGCGTCGGTCTGCGGTTATCACGCCGCGCCCTTGGCAGCCCGGCTGCAAGACTGGCCGCAGGCCGCGCAGAGCACCCAGTTGGCCCTGCGACCGCTGCTGCTGGCGGTCATGGTGCTGATCTGGCTGGGTACGGCGGTGGTGTGCATCGGTCCCGGCTACGACTGGGGCCTGCGGATCATGGTCGAGGCCGGGGTGCAGGGCGCCTGGGCGGTACTGGCGGTGATCGCGGGATCGCTCTGTGACGCGGTGCTGGGTGTCGGTCTGCTGCTGCGGCGTTGGCGCCGGCGGGCCCTGCAGGCGCAGCTCGCACTGATGCTCGGCTACACCCTGATCATCAGCCTGATCCTGCCGCATTTCTGGTTTGACCCTTATGCCGCCGTGGCCAAGAACCTGGTGCTGATGGTGGCGACCCTATGGCTGTTGTGGACTGAACCCCGTCGATGAGTGCTTATCTGCTGTTGAAAACCCTGCATATCCTGTCCTCGACCGTTCTTTTCGGCCTCGGCGCGGGCTCGGCCTATTACGCACTGCGAGCCTGGCGCAGCGGCAAGCTGGAAGTGATTGCCGTGACGTTCAAGCATTTGGTGTTCGCCGATTGGGCCTTTACTGCAACGACGGCCGTCTTCCAGCCGTTGAGTGGGCTGGGATTGGTGCATCTGGCGGGCTGGCCGATCCAGCAAGCGTGGCTGATGTGGAGCTTGGGGCTCTATGTCCTGGCGGGGCTGTGCTGGTTGCCGGTGGTCTGGTTGCAGATCCGGGTGCACAAGATGGCTGAGCAGGCGCTGCGGGACGGCGTGCCGATGCCACTGCGGGCCAATCTTTACATGCGCTGGTGGTTCGCCTTGGGCTGGCCGGCGTTTCTGGCCTTCATGGCGATTTTCTATCTGATGGTGGCCAAGCCGGTTTAGCAGCCTTCGCCGGCAAGCCGGCTCCTACGGCTTGCAGGAGCCGGCGAAGTGCTCAATCCCGCAGGCTGATCACCTGCCAGCCGCGCTTGAGAGCCTCGGCACGCAGGTTTGGATCAGGGTCGACGGCCACTGGGGTGGCCACTTGCTCCAGCAGCGGCAGATCGTTCATCGAGTCGCTGTAGAAGTAGCTGCCTTCCAGGTCATGACCGGTTTCTTCCAGCCAGCGCTGCAGGCGGATGACCTTGCCTTCACGGAAGCACGGTACGTCGGTGCTGCGTCCGGTGTAGCGGCCGTCCTGCATTTCGCATTCGGTGGCGATCAGGTGTTCCACCCCCAGGCGCTCGGCGATCGGCGCGGTGATGAAACGATTGGTGGCGGTGATGATCACCAGCTTGTCGCCGGCCTCGCGGTGCTGGGCCAGCAGGGCCTGGGCCTTGGGCAGCAGGATGGGCTCGATGCAGTCGCGCATGTAGTCGCGATGCCATTGCTCGAGCACGGCCATCTCGGTGCGGCCGAGGATTTCAAGGCAGAAGTTCAGGTAGGCGGCGTTGTCGAGTTTGCCGGCCAGGTAGTCCTGGTAGAACTCGTCGTTGCGGGTCTTGTAGGCGACGGCGTCGAGGAAGCCCCGCTCGCACAGGTAGTCGCCCCAGGCGTGGTCGCTGTCGCCGCCCAGAAGCGTGTTGTCCAAGTCGAATAAAGCCAGGCGCATTGCAGTTACTCGCTGAAAAGTCGCGGAAAAAGGTGCCCAGAATACGGTCTTTTCACAAGAGTGCACATAAGGTAAGCAGCCTCGTTGCTGCATTCCCAAGCTTTGTGGAACAATGCGGCGACATGCGTTTGCGAGGTTGTAGCCGTGATCGACCCCGATGGTTTCCGCCCCAATGTCGGGATCATTCTGACCAATGATGCCGGACAGGTGCTATGGGCTCGCCGTATCAATCAAGATGCCTGGCAGTTTCCTCAAGGGGGCATCAACCCCGACGAGACGCCGGAAGACGCCTTGTATCGCGAGTTGAACGAAGAAGTAGGGCTGGAGCGCGAAGATGTGCAAATTCTCGCCTGCACCCGGGGCTGGTTGCGCTATCGTTTGCCGCAGCGCCTGGTCCGGACCCACAGCCAGCCGCTGTGCATCGGCCAGAAACAGAAATGGTTTCTCCTGCGCCTGATCTCCAACGAGCAGCGGGTGCGGATGGATTTGACCGGTAAACCGGAATTCGATGGCTGGCGCTGGGTCAGTTATTGGTATCCGTTGGGCCAGGTGGTGACATTCAAGCGCGAAGTGTATCGCCGCGCTCTCAAAGAGCTTGCCCCGCGCCTTTTAGTGCGCGACTGACGACGGAGTTCGACCCCGAGCCATGCTCAATACGCTGCGCAAGATCGTCCAGGAAGTTAACTCCGCCAAGGATCTCAAGGCGGCGTTAGGGATTATTGTATTGCGCGTCAAAGAGGCCATGGGCAGCCAGGTCTGCTCGGTCTACCTGCTGGACCCGGAAACCAACCGTTTTGTGCTGATGGCCACTGAAGGCTTGAACAAGCGTTCCATCGGCAAGGTCAGCATGGCCCCCAACGAAGGCCTGGTGGGCTTGGTGGGCACGCGGGAAGAGCCCCTCAACCTGGAAAACGCCGCCGATCACCCGCGTTATCGCTACTTCGCCGAAACCGGTGAGGAGCGTTACGCCTCGTTCCTCGGCGCCCCGATCATTCACCATCGCCGCGTAGTTGGCGTACTGGTCATCCAGCAGAAAGAGCGCCGCCAGTTCGACGAGGGTGAAGAAGCCTTTCTGGTGACCATGAGCGCGCAACTGGCCGGGGTGATCGCCCACGCCGAGGCCACCGGGTCGATCCGCGGCCTGGGGCGTCAGGGCAAGGGGATTCAGGAAGCCAAGTTTGTCGGCGTGCCAGGTTCCCCCGGCGCCGCGGTAGGTAGCGCGGTGGTGATGTTGCCACCGGCTGATCTGGATGTGGTCCCGGACAAATACATCACCGACATTGACGCTGAACTGGCGCTGTTCAAGACCGCCCTGGAAGGGGTGCGCGCCGATATGCGCGCGTTGTCGGAAAAACTTGCGACCCAACTGCGTCCGGAAGAGCGCGCGCTGTTCGACGTCTATCTGATGATGCTCGACGACGCCTCCCTGGGCAGCGAAGTGAAGACCGTGATCAAGACCGGGCAATGGGCCCAGGGTGCGTTGCGCCAAGTGGTCACCGATCACGTCAACCGTTTCGAACTGATGGACGACGCCTACCTGCGCGAGCGCGCCTCGGACGTCAAGGACCTGGGGCGGCGGCTCCTGGCCTATCTGCAGGAAGAGCGCCAGCAGACCCTGGTCTACCCCGACAACACCATCCTGGTCAGTGAAGAACTGACCCCGGCCATGCTCGGCGAAGTGCCGGAAGGCAAGCTGGTGGGGCTGGTCTCGGTGCTGGGTTCGGGCAACTCCCACGTGGCCATCCTGGCCCGGGCCATGGGCATTCCCACGGTGATGGGCCTTGTCGACCTGCCGTATTCCAAGGTCGATGGCATTCAGATGATCGTCGACGGCTATCACGGCGAGGTCTATACCAACCCCAGTGACGTGCTGCGCAAGCAGTTCGCCGATGTGGTGGAAGAAGAGCGGCAACTGGCCCAGGGCCTGGACGCCTTGCGCGACCTGCCTTGCATCACCCCTGATGGCCACCGCATGCCGCTGTGGGTCAACACCGGCCTGCTGGCCGATGTGGCCCGGGCGCAGAAACGCGGTGCCGAGGGCGTAGGCCTGTATCGCACCGAAGTGCCGTTCATGATCAACCAGCGCTTTCCCAGCGAGAAAGAACAGCTGGCGATCTATCGCGAGCAGCTGGCGGCCTTCCACCCGCAACCGGTGACCATGCGCAGCCTGGACATCGGTGGCGACAAGTCGCTGTCGTACTTCCCGATCAAGGAAGACAACCCCTTCCTCGGCTGGCGCGGCATCCGCGTGACCCTCGACCACCCGGAAATTTTCCTGGTGCAGGCCCGGGCCATGCTCAAGGCCAGCGAGGGCCTGAACAACCTGCGCATCCTGCTGCCGATGATTTCCGGTATCCATGAGCTGGAAGAAGCCCTGCACCTGATCCACCGTGCCTGGGGTGAAGTCCGCGATGAAGGCACCGACGTACCCATGCCGCCAGTGGGGGTGATGATCGAGATTCCGGCGGCGGTGTATCAGACCCGGGAACTGGCGCGCCAGGTGGACTTCCTCTCGGTGGGCTCCAACGACCTGACCCAGTACCTGCTGGCGGTAGACCGCAACAACCCGCGGGTCGCCGACCTCTACGACTACCTGCATCCGGCCGTGCTGCAAGCGCTGCAGAACGTGGTGCGTGATGCCCATGCCGAAGGCAAGCCGGTGAGCATCTGTGGCGAAATGGCCGGCGATCCGGCGGCGGCGGTGCTGCTGATGGCCATGGGTTTCGACAGTCTGTCGATGAACGCCACCAACTTGCCGAAAGTGAAGTGGATGCTGCGTCAGATCAACATGAGCAAAGCCAAGGAACTGCTGGACGAGATGATGACCATCGACAACCCGCAAGTTATCCACAGCTCGCTGCAATTGGCGCTGAAGAAACTCGGCCTGGCACGGATGATCAATCCGGCTTCGAGCAAGACCCTGTAATCGAAGTATTTGCTTCGCCGGCCAGCCGACTCCTACAACGGCCTGTGTAGGAGCCGGCTGGCTGGCGAACGTTTCACACTTTCAGCTCGACCTCTCCCAGATGCCCGCCATAAGGGCCAAAACTGCGCTCCAGCAGATGCCGCGAGCCGTCCGCGTTGACGATCAGCGCGGTGCTGGCGCGGGTGCCGTAGCTGGGGCTGGCGATGAATACGCTGGACAGCAGGCTTTCCGTAGCCAAACCCACTCCGGTGTCCGGCAGTTCGGCGAAGGGCGCGGTGTGCGGATCGCTGAGTAACGCCAGCAGGGCCTGGGGTTGTGGATTGGACAGCACTTCCTGCAGCGCGGCCTTGGCCTTGAGCAGCTTGGGCCACGGCGTATCGAGCCCGGCATTGGACAGGCCGTAGACGCCGGGCTTGAGCAATTGCGGTTGCACATCCTGGGCGTTGTAGTGCCACAGTTGCTCTGCTGTGCCCAGCAACAGGTTGAACCCGGCGTACTCCACCGAGCGGCCCACCACATCGTGCAGATAATCTTCCAGGGCTACGTCGCCTTCGAGAAAGCGCGCCACCAGTTCGCCCCGGGAGCGTCGTGCCGGGGGCTGATGCGGGTTGCGGATATTGGTCAGGGCGGCAAAGCGGCCCTTGGCACCGACACCAAGCCAGGTGCCTCCGGCCTCCAGGTCGCGTCCGGCGTGGATCTGCGGCGACTCCGGCCATTGCCCCAGGGGCAGGCTGGGCCGGGCGTAGAATTCGTCACGGTTGGCCGCGACGATCAGTGGCTGAGCATGACCCGGCCGCCAGGCGAATACGATCAAGCACATTAAGGTGGCCCCCTGTGTGTTTTTGCCCACTTTACGCACAGATCCAATGGGTATCCATCGCCATCCAGTGGAGTCCGGGGCGGCGCATCCGTTACCATGCCGGTCTTATTTTCGGATGCTCCCATGGAATTTCTGCTCTATCTGCTGCTGGGCGCCTGTGCAGGTGTGCTGGCCGGGCTGTTCGGCGTGGGCGGCGGGATCATCATTGTCCCGGTGCTGGTGTTCAGTTTCACCCTGCAAGGCTTCGATGCCTCGGTGCTGACCCATCTGGCGGTCGGCACTTCTTTGGCCAGCATCATCTTTACCTCGGTCAACGCCGTTCGCGAACACCATCGCCGTGGCGCGGTGCGCTGGCCGATCTTCGCCTGGATGGCCCTGGGCATCCTGCTGGGGGCCGGTTTCGGCGCGCTGACCGCCGAAGCGATTTCCGGCCCGCACCTGCAAAAAATCATCGGCGTCTTCGCCCTGGTGGTGGCCTTGCAGATGACCCTGGAGCTCAAGCCCAAGGCCAGTCGCCAGGTGCCCGGCAAGCTGGGTTTGGCGGCGGCCGGCGGTGTGATCGGCTGGGCTTCGGCGATCTTCGGCATTGGCGGCGGTTCGCTGACGGTGCCGTTTCTCACCTGGCGCAGCGTACCGATGCAGCAGGCGGTGGCTACATCCTCGGCGTGCGGCTTGCCCATCGCCCTGGCCAGCGCCTTAAGTTTCATGATTCTGGGCTGGCATGATCCGCAGCTTCCGGCTCATAGTCTCGGCTTCGTTTATTTGCCGGCGCTGCTGGGCATTGCCCTGACCAGCATGGTGTTCGCCCGTATCGGTGCGCGCCTGGCCCACACACTGTCGCCACGCCTGTTGAAACGCTTGTTCGCCGCGCTACTGTTCTGCGTGGGGATCAGCTTCCTGTTCTGAGTGGTGACGCAATCCTGGCTTAATCCTGGGCTGGCAGTTTGCCCCGGGACATTTGAGTTCTAACCCTTACGAGGAGTCGCAATGCTGCCTTACCCGCAGATTGATCCGGTGGCCCTGGCCATCGGCCCGCTGAAAATCCACTGGTACGGCCTGATGTACCTGATCGGCATCGGCGGTGCCTGGCTGCTGGCCTCGCGCCGGCTGAACCGTTTCGATCCGACCTGGAGCAAGGAAAAGCTCTCGGACATGGTGTTCTGGATGTCCATGGGGGTGATCGTCGGTGGGCGACTGGGTTACGTGCTGTTCTACGACCTCAGCGCCTATCTGGCCAACCCGACCCTGATCTTCGAGGTGTGGAAGGGCGGCATGTCGTTCCACGGCGGTTTCATCGGAGTAATGCTGGCGGCCTGGTGGTTCGGCAAGCGCAACAACAAGACGTTCTTCGAACTGATGGACTTCGTCGCGCCCATGGTGCCAATCGGCCTGGGTGCCGGGCGAATCGGCAATTTCATCAACGCCGAATTGTGGGGTAAACCCACCGACGTGCCATGGGCGATGATCTTCCCGCCGTTCAGCGATCCGGCGCAGTTGCCGCGTCATCCGTCGCAGTTGTATCAGTTCGCCCTGGAAGGCGTGGCGTTGTTCCTGATCCTGTGGCTGTTCTCGCGCAAACCCCGGCCGACCATGGCGGTTTCCGGTATGTTCGCCCTGTTCTACGGGATCTTCCGTTTCATCGTCGAGTTCGTCCGGGTGCCGGACGCACAGCTGGGCTACCTGGCATGGAACTGGCTGACCATGGGTCAGGTTCTGTGCGTGCCGATGATCCTCGGCGGCCTGGGACTGATCTGGCTGGCTTATCATCGCGCTCCGGCCCAGAGCGCGGCGCAATAAATTCGAATCCCGGGGCGTGCCCCGGGTTCAAGGATGCAGGTAATTCATGAAGCAATATCTTGATCTGGTGGCCCATGTCATCAACAACGGCACCAAGCAGGCCAACCGCACCGGTGTGAACACCATCAGCTTTCCCGGGGCCATGCTGCGCTACGACCTCAAGGAAGGTTTCCCGGCCATCACCACCCGCAAGATGGCCTTCAAGTCGGCCATCGGCGAGATGGTCGGCTTCCTGCGTGGGGTGAACAACGCCGCCGAGTTCCGTGCCCTGGGCTGCAAGGTCTGGGACCAGAACGCCAACGAAAACGCCCAGTGGCTGGCCAACCCGTTCCGCCAGGGCGATGACGATCTGGGCGAGATCTACGGCGTGCAGTGGCGCAAGTGGCCGGCCTACAAGCAGATCAAGACCAGCAACCAGGCCGCCATTGACCTGGCGTTGAGCCAGGGCTACCGGCAGATCGCCGCCGGCGAGGAAGACGGCCAGGGTTACGTGGTGCTGTACAAGGCCATCGATCAGGTGCGCCAGTGCGTTGACACCATCATCAACGACCCGGGCAGCCGGCGAATCCTGTTCCACGGCTGGAACTGCGCGCAGCTGGATGAAATGGCCCTGCCGCCGTGCCATCTGCTGTACCAGTTCCACCCTAATGTCGAGACCCGGGAAATCTCCCTGACCCTCTACATCCGCTCCAACGACCTGGGGCTGGGGACGCCGTTCAACCTCACCGAGGGCGCCGCGCTGCTGAGCCTGATCGGTCGCCTGACCGGCTACACGCCGCGCTGGTTCACCTACTTCATCGGTGATGCCCACGTTTACGAAAATCACCTGGACATGCTCAACGAACAGCTCAAGCGCGAGCCGTTCCCGATGCCCAAGCTGGTGATTTCCGAGCGCGTGCCGGAGTTCGCCAAGACTGGCGTCTACCAGCCGGAGTGGCTGGAACTGATCGAGCCGAGCGATTTCTCCCTGGAAGGCTATGAGCACCACGCGCCGATGACCGCGCCGATGGCGGTTTAAGTCTTTTAGCGGCTGCACCCAGGGGCCGCGCGGCCCCTGTCGATTTCCCCCGATATCTTTATCGACCTTTGCCCGGGAGCTATTCCGGGCATTGCCCTGCCTGCCGGGCGTCAAGGCTCTCAGGAGTGGTCCGGGAAAGCCTGGACGTCGTCCTTTTGACGTTGATCGCGAGCCCCTGAATGGAAGAACTCAATCGCAGCCTGTTCCTGGCCATCAATGCCAGCGCCGAGGCATCGCTGCCGATGCGTGAACTGGCGATTTTTCTCGCCCAGTGGGTGGTCTTTTGTGTCCCGCTGCTGCTCCTGATGCTCTGGGTCTTTGGCGAGCGCCGGCAGAAAATGATCGTCCTGCTGGCGACCTCGAGCATCGTGGTCGCCCTGGCCTGCAACCTGGTGATCCGTGGCCTGTGGTTTCATCCGCGGCCCTTCATGCTGGAGTTGGGGCAGAATTTCCTCGCCCATGCGCCTGGAGCCTCTTTCCCCAGCGACCACGCCAGCGGCATGTTCGCCATGGCTTTTGCCCTGATCCTGGCGTCCCTGCGCAAGACCGGGCTGGTCATGCTGGCCCTGGCAGTGCTGGTGAGCTGGGCGCGGGTCTACCTGGGCGTGCATTTCCCCTTCGATATTCTTGGCGGTTGCCTGGTGGGTTTGTTCAGCGCATGGCTGGTGCGCCTGGGCCTGGCCTGGCGACGGCTGGATCAGCGTCTGCTGGATGTGCTGGAGCTTGTGTATCAGCGACTGCTGGCGGCGGCTGGGCGCCGGGGTTCCTGAAACCACGGCGCCCAGCCCCAGGCTCAATGCCCGTGGCTGCGGCCGACATGGGACGGCTCGGCCTCGCTGGGAGCCACCGAACCGCTGACTTCCAGGCGCTGGAGGATGCCGCAGTGATCCAGGTCCGGCCCTTCGCTGCAGCGCTGGCGCAGGTCCAGCAGTTGTTCCTGGAGCACCAGTAGCCCGTCGATGCGCGCCTTGACGTGGTGGATGTGCTCGTCGATCAGGGCGTTGACGCTGGCGCACTGGCCTTCGGGGCTGTCCCGCAGGTTGAGCAGGCTGCGGATTTCCTCGAGGGTCATGTCCAGGCTGCGGCAGTTGCGGATAAAGGTCAGGCGCTCGGTGTGGGCCTGGGTGTAGAGGCGGTAGTTGCCTTCGCTGCGGGCCGGTTCCGGCAGCAGTCCTTCGCGCTCGTAGTAACGGATGGTCTCGACCTGACAGTCGGTGAGTTTCGCCAGTTCGCCAATCTTCATTGCCGCCGTCTCCGAATGGGTGCTTGACCCTATAGTGGCTACAGGGTGTTCACTTGGCAACAAGCACCTTTATACGGACGCGACCCCTATGAGCGACTCCATTCACAACCCGCGCAAACCCGACGCCCAGCACGCCCATGCTGATCACGATCACGATCACGATCACGATCACGATCACGATCACGATCACGATCACAGCCATTCCCATGCCCCTGCCTCTGCGGGCAAGCTGCAGCCGGTCAAGGCGCACGATCACGCCACCCACGGTGCCTCCTGCTGCGGTTCTGCCGGCCCGGCGCCGTCCAAGGTCACCCTGAGCGAAACACCGACTGCCGGCGCGCGTCTGAGCAGCTTCCGCATTGAAGCCATGGATTGCCCCACCGAGCAGACCCTGATCCAGAACAAGCTGGGCAAGCTGGCGGGGGTTCAGGCGCTGGAGTTCAACCTGATGAACCGCGTGCTGGGGGTGACCCACGACCTGCCGAGCACGACGCCGATCATCGAAGCGATCAAATCCCTGGGCATGCACGCCGAGCCTCTGCAGCAGGACGGCGCCGAAGTCGCGCCTGCCGCAGCGCCGGTGAAGAAAGCCTGGTGGCCGCTGGCCCTGTCCGGTATCGGCGCGCTGGCCGCCGAAGTCATTCACTTCACCAATGTCGCACCCGACTGGGTCGTGGCGCTGGTGGCCCTGGTGTCGATCCTCAGTGGCGGCCTGGGCACCTACAAGAAGGGCTGGATCGCCCTGAAGAACCGCAACCTGAATATCAATGCGCTGATGAGCATTGCCGTGACCGGTGCAGTGCTGATTGGCCAATGGCCGGAAGCGGCGATGGTGATGTTCCTGTTCACCGTGGCCGAGTTGATCGAGGCCCGCTCCCTGGACCGGGCGCGCAACGCCATCAGCGGCCTGATGCAGATGACCCCGGAACAGGTCACGGTGCAGCAGGCGGACGGCAGCTGGAGCGAACTGGAGGCGAAAAACGTCGAACTGGGCGCCCGCGTGCGAGTTCGCCCGGGAGAGCGCATCGGTCTGGACGGCGAGGTCGTGTCCGGCAGCTCCACCATTGACCAGGCGCCGATCACCGGTGAAAGCCTGCCGGTGGAAAAAACCGTGGGCGACAAGGTGTTCGCCGGCACCATCAACCAGGCCGGTTCCCTGGAATATCGCGTGACCGCCGCCGCCAACAACTCGACCCTGGCACGGATCATCCACGCCGTGGAGCAGGCCCAGGGCGCCCGGGCGCCGACCCAGCGCTTCGTCGATACCTTCTCGAAAATCTACACCCCGGCGGTATTCGCCTTCGCCCTGGCCGTAGCGCTGATTCCACCGCTGTTCATGGGTGGCGTCTGGTTCGACTGGATCTACCGCGCCCTGGTGTTGCTGGTGGTGGCCTGTCCCTGTGCCCTGGTGATCTCCACCCCGGTGAGCATCGTCAGCGGCCTGGCGGCTGCGGCCCGCAAGGGCATCCTGGTCAAGGGCGGGGTCTACCTGGAGGGCGGTTACAAGCTCGACTACCTGGCCCTGGACAAGACCGGCACCATCACCCACGGCAAACCGGTACAGACCGATTTCCTATCCCTGGACCCGTTGGCGCAGGACACGGCTCCGGCCCTGGCCGCGAGCCTGGCGGGACGTTCCGATCATCCGGTGTCCCTGGCCATTGCCCAGGCGGCTGTGGATAAGCAGCTGGCGCTGCATGCTGTGGATAACTTCGAAGCCCTGACTGGGCGCGGAGTGCGCGGCGAAATAAACGGCCAGCTGTATCACCTGGGCAACCACCGCCTGGTGGAAGAGCTGGGCCTGTGCTCCCCGGCCCTGGAGGAAAAACTCTTCGCCCTGGAGAAGCAGGGCAAGACCGTGGTGCTGTTGCTGGACAGCAATGGCCCCCTGGCACTGTTCGCCGTGGCCGACACGGTCAAGGAATCCAGCCGCGAGGCCATCCAGCAGTTGCATGAGCTGGGGATCAAGACCCTGATGCTCACCGGCGACAACCCTCACACCGCCCAGGCCATTGCGGCCCAGGTGGGCATCGATCAGGCCCGGGGCGACCTGTTGCCCACCGACAAGCTGCAAGCCATCGAGGCGTTGTATGCCCAGGGGCATCGGGTGGGCATGGTGGGCGACGGCATCAACGACGCCCCGGCCCTGGCCCGGGCCGAGATAGGTTTCGCCATGGCCGCGGCGGGCACCGATACGGCCATCGAGACTGCGGATGTAGCGCTGATGGACGACGATCTGCGCAAGATTCCGGCTTTTATTCGCCTGTCGCGCCAGACCTCGGTGGTGCTCAAGCAAAATATCGCCCTGGCCCTGGTCATCAAGGCGATCTTTCTTGGGGTAACCTTTGCCGGGCTCGCCACCATGTGGATGGCGGTGTTCGCCGACATGGGCGTCAGCCTGCTGGTGGTATTCAACGGCCTGCGCCTGCTGCGCAAATAGGCCACCGTAGCGGCAAGCAACAAGCAACTGAGGGGAAAACCAGAGTGATGAACTCACACGCACCGGCTTCAGCTTGCGGCTTGCCGCTCAAAGCTTGCAGCTGCGGCAAGCCGCCATGCTGAGTGCCGAGCTGAAGGCTTTTTACATGGTCGCCCGCCTGGGCAGCATCACCCTGGCGGCGAAGAAGCTTGGCCTCAGTCAGCCGACGGTGACCACGCAGATCCGCAACCTGGAAAGCCAGTATTCGGTGGAGCTGTTCTACCGCGGCGGTCGGCGCCTGAGCCTCAGCGACGAAGGCACGCGCCTGCTGCCCATGGTCAAGGACCTGTTGCAGCAGGAGGCTGACATCGAGTTCTTCCTGCGCAACAGCGGGCAGGTGCAGGGCACATTGCGCATCGCTGCCACCGCGCCGTACTACATCCTCGATCTGGTGAAGACTTTCCGCGAGCGATTGCCCCAGGTCGAAGTGTCGGTGGAGATCGGCAACTCCCAGCAAGTCCTCGAAGCCCTGGAAGACTACCGGGTGGATGTGGCGGCCTCCTCGCAACTGCTGGAGGATGCGCGGCTGATCCGCCGGGTATTGGGCAGCGATCCGCTGGTGCTGGCGGTGCATCGCAACCACCCCCTGGCGGCGCTGGATCACGTGCCGCTCAATGCCCTGGCCGGGCATACCCTGTTGATGCGTGAACCGGGCTCCACCACCCGCAGCCTTACTGAAACCTTGCTCAAGGACGCCAACGTCAGCTTTGGCCCGCTGCTGGAAATCGGCAGTCGCGAATCGATCCGCGAGGCGGTGCTGCGCAATATCGGCATCAGCATCATTGCCCGTCAGGAAGTGCCCCACGATCCGCAACTGCGGGTCCTGACCATCGAGCATGCGCCGCAGATCGTCGAGTACCTGTACTGCCTCAAGGAGCGCAAGAACGCGCGCCTGCCCGCGGCCTTCCTCGGCCTGGCCCAGGAAATGGCTCCCGCCTGAAAGACCTGCATCGGTCATGCCGATGCCTTCGCGAGCAAGCTCGCTCCTACATTGAAATGCATTCCCCCTGTGGGAGCGAGCTTGCTCGCGAAGGCGTCAGATCAGGCAGCACCTGACTTACAGGTTGAACCAAAATCCCTGAATACCACTATCGGTCGTTTTTGCCTTACTGCCATATGGCCGACGCATTACAACTCTAGGATTTGCCTCATCTGCTAGATGAGGTCCGTCCATGAACCACTCCACTGCAACTGCCCTGAGCAACCCCGGCGCGCCGATGAAGGTGCGGGGTATCCAGAAGCGTTTTGGCGCCTTCACCGCCCTGGACAACGTGTCCCTGGACGTCGCGGCCGGCGAACTGGTGTGTCTGCTGGGCCCGTCCGGCTGCGGCAAGACCACACTGCTGCGCTGCATCGCCGGCCTTGAGCGCCAGGACCAGGGCGAGTTGTACCTGGGGGACCGGGATGTTTCGCTGCTGGCGCCACAAGCCCGGGACTACGGCATCCTGTTCCAGTCCTATGCGCTGTTTCCCAATCTCACGGTGGAAGCCAATATCGCCTACGGCCTGGCCGGTAGTGGCCGTGAGGAAGTGCGCAAGCGTGTGGCACAGATGCTGGAACTGGTCGGGCTGACCGGCAGCGAGAAGAAATACCCCGGCCAGCTGTCTGGCGGCCAGCAGCAGCGCGTCGCCCTGGCCCGTGCCCTGGCGCCGTCACCGTCGCTGCTGCTGTTGGACGAACCGATGTCGGCCCTGGACGCCCGGGTCCGCGAGCACTTGTGCACCGAGCTGCGCCAGCTGCAACGGCGTCTGGGGATCACCACCCTGATGGTCACCCACAATCAGGACGAGGCCATGTTGATGGCCGACCGCATCGCCGTGATGAACAACGGCAAGGTCGAGCAGTACGCCACGCCCCAGGAAATCTACGATCGTCCGGCCACGCCCTTCGTCGCCGAGTTCGTCGGCCAGGGCAACTGGCTGCCTTTTAGCCGCAACAGCGACAGCCACGCCCAGGTCGGCGGGATGAATGTGCGCCTGGCCGACGATTCGGCCAAGGCCGCTTCGGGTCGCCTGTTCTGTCGTCCGGAAGCCATCAGCGTGAACCCGCCGGTGCATGAGGAAAACCTGTTCCCGGCCAAGGTCCGCGAGATCACTTTCCTCGGCAATCGCTGCCGCATGAGCTTTGAACTCAACGAGCTGCCGGGGCATGCACTGCTGGCGGAGCTGGCCCCGGAAGCCATGCCGCGCCTGGGCGCCCAGGACATCTGGGTGGCCTTGCCGCCGCGCAGCCTCCAGGTGTTTGCCTAAGATGAGCGTGCCAATGTCCCTGCCGCTACCTGCCAAGCGGGCGCGCCAGGCTTCTCGTGCCGAGATCGGCGACCGTATCTTTGTCGTCGGCGGCAAGGTTCTGCTTCTGCTCCTGCTGGGTGTAGCGGTGCTGTTGCCCCTGTTGGCGATCTTCTGGCGCGGTTTCAGCGCCGAGGCCGGGCAGGGCGGTGGCTGGGTGGCGGCCCGTGAACTGGTGACCAGCGACAACTTCCACTGGTTGCTGGGCAACAGCCTGAAAGTCTCCCTCAGCGTGGCCGCCATCGTGGTGCCCCTGGCTTATCTGTTCGCCTACGCGCTGCAACGCACGCTGATTCCCGGCAAGGGCCTGTGGCGTGGTCTGTCGCTGTTGCCGCTGATGGCGCCGTCGATGCTGCCGGGCATTGCCCTGGTCTATCTGTTCGGCAACCAGGGGATGCTGCGTGGCCTGTTCGCCGAGAACATCTACGGCTTCTGGGGCATCGTTCTCGGCGAAGTCATCTACACCTTTCCCCATGCCCTGATGATCCTGCTCTCGGCCCTGTCCCTGGCGGATGCGCGGCTGTTCGATGCCGCATCGAGCATGGGCGCCAGCCCCGCCAAGGCCTTTCGCAGCATCACCTGGCCGGCCACCCGGCAAGCGGTGTTCGCCGCGTTCTGCCTGGTGTTCACCCTGACCATCACCGACTTCGGCGTGCCGGTGGTGGTGGGCGGCGACTATCAGGTATTGGCCCTGGAGGCCTACAAGGCGGTGGTGGGCCAGCAGCAGTTCGGCCGCGGCGCCTTGATCGGCATGGTGTTGCTGCTGCCGGCGTTGTTCAGTTTCGGCGTCGATGCCTGGTTGCGCCGTCGTCATGGCGACTCCATGAGCGGTCGTGCCCAGGTGTTCAAACCGGCGCCGTCGCGGCTGCGCGATGGTTGCTACCTGGCCATCGTGCTGCTGATCTGCGCGACCTTGCTGCTGGTGTTCGGCATGGCGGTGTATTCCTCCCTGGTGAAGTTCTGGCCCTACAACCTGTCGCTGTCGCTGAATCACTACCAGTTCAACGACACCGCCGGTGGCGGCTGGCTGGCCTACCGCAACAGCCTGACCATGGCCCTGTGCACAGCGTTGATCGGCAGTGTGGTGATCTTCACGGGGGCCTACCTGATGGAGAAAACCAGCGGCCAGCGTGGCCTGAACCTGGCGTTGCGCATGCTCAGCTTCGTGCCGATGGCGGTGCCCGGTTTGGTGCTGGGCCTGGGCTATGTGTTCTTCTTCAACCTCAACGGCAATCCGCTGCATGTGTTCTACGGCAGCATGGCCCTGTTGGTGGTGTGCACCATCGCCCACTACCTCACCACCGCGCAGATGACTGCCACCACCGCCCTGCGCCAGCTGGATGCCGAGTTCGAGGCCGCCGCGCTGTCGCTCAAGGCGCCGCTGTACCGGCACTACCTGCGGGTTACCGTACCGATCTGCCTGCCGGCGTTGCTGGACATCGTGCGCTACCTGTTCGTCTCGGCCATGACCACGGTGTCGGCAGCGATCTTCCTCTACAGCCCCGACACCATCCTCGCCGCCGTGGCCGTGCTGAACATGGACGACGCCGGCAATGTGGGCGGCGCTGCGGCGATGTCGACCCTGATCCTGTTCACCTCGGCCGGCGTCTCGCTGCTGCTGGCCGGGGCTTCCCGCGGGCTGTTGCGCCGCTCCCAGGCCTGGCGGCAAAGCGCCCCGGGCCACTGATTTCCTGCTCACTCACCCTCTGATCTGCACTCACTAAGGAACCGCACCATGTTCAAGCCCCTGGCTCTTGCCGCTGCCGTCCTCTCTGCTGTCAGCCTGAACGCCTTTGCTGCGAAAACCGAACTGACGGTCTACACGGCCCTTGAAGCCGAGCAATTGAAGTCCTACAAGCAAGCCTTCGAAAAGGCCAACCCGGACGTGGAGATCAAGTGGGTGCGTGATTCCACCGGGATCATCACCGCCAAGCTGCTGGCGGAAAAAGCCCGTCCACAAGCGGACGCGGTCTGGGGCCTGGCGGCGTCCAGCCTGGCGATCCTCGATCAGCAGGGCATGCTGCAAAGCTATGCGCCCAAGGACCTGGGCAAGATCGGCCCGAACTACCGCGACGCCGCCAACCCACCGACCTGGGTCGGCATGGACGTGTGGGCCGCGACCATCTGCTTCAACACCGTGGAGGCCGAGAAGCAGGGCCTGAGCAAACCGGTGAGCTGGCAGGACCTGACCAAGCCCGAGTACAAG
Source organism: Pseudomonas protegens (assembly GCF_003363755.1). GTDB lineage: Bacteria > Pseudomonadota > Gammaproteobacteria > Pseudomonadales > Pseudomonadaceae > Aquipseudomonas > Aquipseudomonas danubii. Next base: position 3,124,733 of record NZ_CP031396.1, on the reverse strand, counting down.
GGCAAGATCGTCATGCCCAACCCGGCGTCTTCGGGCACCGGCTTCCTTGACGTCAGCGCCTGGCTGCAGACCTTCGGCGAGAAACAGGGCTGGCAGTACATGGACGACCTGCACCAGAACATCGGCCAGTACGTCCACTCCGGCTCCAAGCCGTGCAAGCTGGCCGCCGCCGGCGAGTTCCCGATTGGCATTTCCTTCGAATACCCGGCCGTGCAGCTCAAGCGCCAGGGCGCGCCGCTGGACATCATCCTGCCCAAGGAAGGCCTGGGCTGGGAAATCGAAGCCACCGCAGTGATCAAGGGCACCCCTCATGAAGAGGCGGCGAAGAAGCTCGCCGACTTCTCTGCCAGCCCCGAAGCCATGGAGCTGTACAAGGAAAACTTCGCCGTCCTGGCTCAGCCGGGCATCGCCAAGCCGCAGACCGAGCTGCCAGCGGACTACGAGCAGCGCCTGATCAAGAATGACTTTGCCTGGGTCTCGAAGAACCGCGACCAGATACTCGCCGAATGGCGCAAGCGCTATGACGGCAAGTCGGAAAAAGTTGCCAAGCAGTAACCGATCAATCGCTTTCGCCGGCCAGCCGCTTCTACCGGGTTTGTAGAAGCCGGCTCGCCAGCGAAGGCGCTTCCCACCAGGACACCACTCATGACCCATCACAGCGATCTACTGATCGTCGGCGCCGGCATCCTCGGCCTGTCCCACGCCTACGCGGCTGCCAAACGCGGTCTGCGGGTGCGAGTTTTCGAGCGCAGCGCCACGCCTTTGGGCGCTTCGGTGCGCAACTTCGGCCAGGCCCTGGTCACCGGCCAGCCACCGGGCCGCATGCTGGAGCTGGCCCGTGCCAGCCGCGATATCTGGGCGGATTGGCAACAACTGGCAGGCCTGCCACTCAAGCGCAACGGTTCTTACCTGTTCGCCCGCAACGAAGCCGAAGAGCAGTTGCTGGAGGCCTTCTGTGCCGGCCGCGCGCGCGAGCACGGCTACCGCGTCGAGCTGCTTCAGGGCGCGGCGCTGAATGATCTGTACGGTGGCCAGTTCCGCCATCATCGGGCGGCGTTGCATGGCTTGGACGACCAGCAGCTGTATTCCCGGGAAGCCATTGCGCTGTTGATCGACTACCTGCGCCGCGACCTGGGGGTGCAGTTCCACTTTTCGACCCTGGTGCGTGACATCGAGCCGGGGCAACTGCACAGCACCGCTGGCCGCTTCCAAGCGCCACGCATCGTGCTGTGTTCGGGGCACGATTATCAGACCCTGCTGGCCGAGCAGATCGCGGCCTTGCAACCGCAGATCTGCCGCTTGCAGATGCTTCGCGCCCGGCCCCAGGTCAACCTGAACTTGCAACATGCGTTGCTCACCGGGCTCAGTTGCGTGCATTACGGCGCCTTTGCCGATCTGCCGGAAGCGGCCGCCGTACAGGCGCAGATCCTGCGTGAAGCGCCACACCTGCATGAGCACGGCATTCACTTGCTGATCAGCCCGACTCCTTATGGCGAGGTGATCATCGGCGATTCCCATGATTACGGCAGCGATCCGTCGCCTTTCAATAGCGAACAGGTGGATAACTGGCTGATCGAGCTGGCCGAGCAGACCCTGGGCTGCAAGGTCCAGGTGGTGGAGCGCTGGCAGGGCGTCTATGGTGCTCGCGGGCCTGGGCCGTTCTCCTTCCTGGAGGCGGCCCCCGGGCTCTATGTGGCGCTGATGCACACTGGGGTGGGCATGAGCGTCGGTCCGGCCATGGCCGAGGGCAATATCGTCCGGGTACTGGAGGAGGCGTGATGAGTCGCCAGCAAGTGATTGATGAGGTTTTCGGCCTGTACGAGCGCTTTGGCGATGACGACTACATCGGCGAGCCGGTGTCGCAGATCGAGCATATGTCCCAGGCGGCGCAGTTGGCCCTGGCGGAAGGTTATGACGACGAAGTGGTGCTGGCGGCGTTCTTCCACGATATCGGGCACATCTGTCAGCAGGATGCCGAGAACATGGGCGGTTTTGGCGTGGTCAGCCATGAGCGCCTGGGGGCCGATTATCTGCGCCGGGCGGGCTTCAGCGAGCGCCTGGCACGACTGGTGGAATACCACGTCCAGGCCAAGCGTTACCTGACGTTCAAGGAGCCGGGGTATTACCAGCGGCTGAGCGAGGCCAGCCGACGTACCCTGGCGTATCAGGGTGGGGTGATGAGCGCGGCAGAGGCGGCGGCCTTTGAACTCGACCCGCTGTGTGCGTTGAGCTTGCGCATGCGTCACTGGGACGAGCAGGCCAAGGAAATGTGGGTGCCGGTGATGGACCTGCAGATCCTCAAGGATAAGGCCTTGGCGCTGCTTTGATCGTGGTTCAGGCTTGGTTTTTGTAGCTGCTGCCGCAGGCTGCGAACGGCTGCGCAGGAGGCGCCGCTTCTGGGAGTGTTGAAGGTCCTGCGGCCCTTGGCGCAGCCTCGCGGGCTTGGCAGCGGCTACAGCAGATGTTGAGCCAGGGCCTCGATCTGCTCCTGGCGCTCGGTCTGACTCAGGCGCGCATGGGGATTGAGCGATGACCACTGCGGATGAGCCCGAGCCTTGCTCAAGGCTTCCGGCAACTTGCCCTCGCGCCAGCTCTTATCCTCCGGCGTGGCCAGGCGGATGCTGTCCATGGCCGCGTGTCCGCGCAGGTTCAGCGCCTGCACCAGCTGCCGCTGACGCAGTGCCAAGAGGCGCAGCACGCTGTCGTCCACGGTCAATTCGCGCTGGCCCTTGAGCTTGCCCAGCAGGCGACTGCCATAACTGCGTGCGGTCTGCAGCGCGCCGCCGGCAATGGCCCCGGCCAACGCCGCGGCGCCCAGGGTCAAGCCGCCCACCAGCAGATCCACGCCGGCCCCGGCCGCCGCGCCCGCGGCGATTCCGCCACCGACACGCACCCCCAGTTGCTTGAGGGTTTCCGGGTTGAACAGGTCGTCGCCCCAGCGCCCGTCCAGCAGCGGCAGATCGCTGGCCGAGGCGTCCTGAGGGCGGAAAGCGTAGAGCTTGAGCAGGGCTTCGACGCAGCGCTGTTCACGCTGGCGAATCGCCTGACGCAACTCACTGATGGCTTGCTGTTCCTGCTGAGTGTCGCTGGCTACGCTGCGGCGGCAGGCGGCGCAGTCCACCAGCAGTTCGGCAATCAGCCGTGCCGCACTTTGCTGGCGCACCAGACGTTGGGCCTGCTGGTCGTCGATCAGCCGTTGCAGGGCCGGGCGCGCATGCTCCAGCAGCAGGGACAGGCTTTCATACAGGCGCCGTTCGCCGTCTTGCGGTGGCGCCACGCTGTCGAACCGCACCAGGGCGTGCAGCCCCAGGCGGGCCAGGGCTTCGCGCCAATCGCCTTCACGCTGCTCGGCGCTGCTGACGAAGTTCAGCACCGGCAGCAGCGGCTTGCCGCAGCCGCTCAGCACTTCCAGCTCATCCCGGTACTTGGCCAGCACCGGTTCCCGGGCGTCGATCACATAGAGCCCGGCGTCCGAGGCCAGCAGCTGGCGCAGGACCTTGGCTTCCTGCTCGAAGCGTTGCCGAGCCTCGCTGCCGTCGAGAAAGCGTGCCAGCCGGGCCGGGCCGTCCAGGCGCTCGCCCGGGCGCTCCAGGCGCTCCAGATAGTCCAGCAGGGCGATGGCGTCTTCCAGGCCCGGGGTGTCGTAGAGCTCCAGCAGGGGTTGGCCATCCACCGACAGGCGGGCGCCCTCCACATGCCGGGTGGTGCTGGGGCGGTGGGAGACTTCGCCAAAGTCCACGTCCCGGGTCAGGGTGCGCAGCAGCGAGGTCTTGCCGACGTTGGTGTGGCCGACCACCGCCAGTTTCAGGGGTTTTTGGCGAACATCAGTCATGACCGGTCTCCAGCCAGTTGAGGGGCGCGCAATCGGCGAACGGCAGCTCCAGCTGCTGCAGGGCGGTGTGCCAATCCCCCAGGCGGTCGGCATCCAGGGCCTGGCCGGGCGGAGCTTGCAGCAGCCAGACCCGGGTGGCGCTGGCGCTGCGGGCCAGTTCGGCGATCAGTCCCAGGCTGCCGCGATCCGGCGAGCGTCGCGGATCGCAGGCGATCACCAGGCGCGCCGGGGGAAAGCGGCTCATCTGCTCCAGCAGGCGGTTGCGCGACTCGCGGCTGTCGAGGATGCCGGCGTTCTTGACGCTGTCCGGCAGTTGCGGCGGCCAGGGACGCTGGTCGTCCAGCTCGATGGCCACCAGTAGGGCGCCGCTGCTGTCCTGGGCGCTGACCCCGCCTTCGACGCGGTGCAACTGCTTGGGTGCGGCATCGTTGACCCCCAGGCGCTCGCTACTGGGCATCAGGCGCTCACGCAATTGGGCGTAGCCCGGCAGCTTGAGGTCCAGTTGCAGGCGGGCCTGTCCGCGTTTCCAGCGCCAGCGGCAGAACAGCATCAGCAGCAGGCGCGGCAGCACGCCGTAGATCATCACCAGCACCACCAGCCAGATGGCCCAGGACTGGCGGATCAGCTCGGTGTTGTAGACGTCCCGGGTGCTGGCCTGGATGCTCGCCACGCTCGGCGCGCCAAAGCCCAGGCCACGGGGCAGGGCACTCAAGGCGTTGGTAATGGCCACGAAGGCATCGGCGCCCAGCAGGGTGCTTTCCCAGACAAAGCTGTAGCGGTGGGTGGTCAGCAGCAACAGCAGCATGACCACGGCGCTGAACAGGGCCAGGCACCACAGGCCGTTGACCAGGGCGCCCAGGGCCCAGCGATTGAGCTTGCGCCGCTGCAGCAACAGCAACAGGGCCGGTGGCAACTGCGCGGCTTTGGCGTCGCGGGAGAACTTTTCACTCAGCCATAGCCACAGCCGGCCCAGGCTGGCGCTGTGCTCGCCGGCGAACAGCAGGCCGATCAGCCAGCTCAGCAGCAGGATCAGGTTCAGGCCCAGCAGGCTGCCCAGGGCCCAGAACACATTGACCGGTTGCTGGGTGTTGCCCAGGGCGCTGAAGGCCAGGCCGGCACCGCTCAGGACCGCCAATACTGCCAGCATCAGCAAGGCCAGGCGTGCGCCTTGCAGCCAGTGCAGCAAAGCGCTGTGCAGACCGTCGCGCTGGGCCAGCCACAGGGCTCGGGTCTGGATGCGGGTGGCCAGGTCGCCGCCCTGGTTGCGGGCCAGGCGGTTGGCTTCCTGATCGTCCAGTGGCCCGGCGTGCTCCTCGCGCAGGCGCACGGTTTCGGTCAGCCACAGTCGTTGCAGGGGAGTCAGTGCAGTCACGCGTCATTCCATCGCTTTAAAGTGCGCTGAGCATAACTGCTGCAGCGGCGGTCGGGTGAAGTTGCCAGGCTTGGGCCCTCTGGTATCCTCGCCGGCATGAAAAAATCTCTCCCTCTCAGCCTGATCGCGGCCCTCGGTGAAAACCGCGTGATCGGCGTCGACAACAGCATGCCCTGGCACTTGCCGGGGGATTTCAAATACTTCAAGGCCACGACCCTGGGCAAGCCGATCATCATGGGGCGCAAGACCTGGGACTCCCTGGGCCGGCCCTTGCCGGGGCGGTTGAATATCGTGGTCAGTCGTCAGACCGATCTGGTGCTCGAAGGTGCCGAGGTTTATCCGTCATTGGAGGCCGCGGTGGTCCGTGCCCAGGAGTGGGCCCTGGAGCAGGGGGCCGACGAGCTGATGCTGATAGGCGGCGCGCAGCTCTATAGCCAAGGCCTGGAGCAGGCCGATCGTCTGTATCTGACGCGGGTGGCCTTGAGCCCGGAAGGGGATGCCTGGTTTCCAGCGTTCGATCTGGACCAATGGCAGTTGGTGTCGGATGTGCCGAATCCGCCGGAAGGGGACAAGCCGGCGTACCGCTTCGAGGTGTGGGAGAAGCGTTAAGCGCTTCGCCGGCAAGTCGTCCCTCGTCGGGGGTGGCTTGCCGGCGAAGAGGTCAATCAAGCCTGAGCCAGTTCCGCGTGCTCATCGGCGTCCAGCAACGCCTTGTCGGTTTGCTGCATCACTTGGCTGGTGATGGCGCCGGCGGTCATCGAACCGCTGACGTTCAGCGCCGTGCGGCCCATGTCGATCAGCGGCTCCACGGAAATCAGCAACGCCACCAATGACACCGGCAAGCCCATGGCCGGTAGTACGATCAGTGCGGCGAAGGTCGCGCCGCCGCCCACGCCGGCCACGCCCGCGGAACTCAAGGTCACGATAGCCACCAGGGTGGCGATCCACAGCGGGTCCAGCGGGTTGATGCCCACGGTGGGGGCAACCATCACCGCCAGCATGGCCGGGTACAGGCCGGCGCAACCGTTCTGGCCGATGGTGGCGCCGAACGAAGCGGCGAAGCTGGCGATGGACTGGGGAATGCCCAGGCGCCGGGTCTGGGCTTCGATGCTCAGGGGAATGCTGGCGGCGCTGGAGCGGCTGGTGAAGGCGAAGGTCAGCACCGGCCAGATCTTGCGGAAGAAGCGCAGCGGGTTGATCCCGGCCAGGGCCACCAGCAGGCCGTGGACCACGAACATCAGGCCCAGGCCGAGGTAGGACACCACCACGAAACTGCCGAGCTTGATGATGTCCTGCAGGTTGGAACCGGCCACCACCTTGGTCATCAGCGCCAGCACGCCGTACGGGGTCAGCTTCATCACCAGGCGCACCAGGCGCATTACCCAGGCTTGCAGGGTGTCGATGGCGTTGAGCACTTTCTGGCCCTTGTCGGCGTCATCCTTGAGCAGTTGCAGCGCCGCGACACCGAGGAAGGCGGCGAAGATCACCACGCTGATGATCGAGGTCGGCTTGGCCCGGGCCAGGTCGGCGAAAGGGTTCTGCGGGATGAACGACAGCAGCAGCTGCGGCACGTTGAGGTCGGCGACCTTGCCCGCGTAATCGCTCTGGATCACTTGCAGGCGGGCCATTTCCTGGGTGCCGGCCACCAGCCCTTCGGCCGTCAGGCCGAACAGGTTGGTCAGGCCGATGCCCACCAGCGCCGCGATGGCGGTGGTGAACAGCAGGGTGCCGATGGTCAGGAAGCTGATCTTGCCCAGGGACGAGGCGTTGTGCAGGCGGGCCACGGCGCTGAGGATCGAGGCGAACACCAGTGGGATCACGATCATCTGCAGCAACTGCACGTAGCCATTGCCCACCAGGTCGAACCAGCTGATGGAGGCCTTGAGCACCGGGTGGCCGGCGCCGTAGAGGCTGTGCAGGGCGATGCCGAAGACCACGCCCAGCACCAGGGCCAGCAGGACCTTCTTGGCCAGGCTCCAGGTGGTGTGGCGGGTTTGTGCCAGGCCCAGCAGCAGGGCCAGGAACACCAGCAGGTTGAGGATCAGCGGCAGATTCATTGGGGCTCCGATAAGACTTGTGTCAATCGCGGCTCAGGGCGATTGCGAACCGGCAAGCCTAACAGCTTGAAATCTATTGAATTAATAACGATATCGCATGGCAACTGTCGTTTTTGGAATAAGCGGCTGACGCTCAGGCGCATGTGGTTGGCGCTCTCGGGACGCAAGCGGTCGCGTAGAGACGGGAACTGTCACAGGGATTTGTTAGCGTCGAACCTTTCACTCAGGGAGAAACCGCAGATGAAGTTCGCGCCGAAATTTCTAGCCGTTGCACTCTGCCTGGGCCTTGCCGGCCAGGCCTTCGCTACCGAGTTGAAGCACTGGCCGCAGGAGCAGGCCAAGCAGCTGGACGCGATGATCGCGGCCAACGCCAACAAGGGTAACTTCGCGGTGTTCGACATGGACAACACCAGTTACCGCTACGATCTGGAAGAGTCCCTGCTGCCCTTCATGGAAAACAAGGGGCTGATCACCCGCGAGACCCTCGACCCGTCGCTGAAACTGATTCCGTTCAAGGACACCGCCGAGCACAAGGAAAGCCTGTTCAGCTACTACTACCGCCTGTGTGAAATCGACGACATGGTCTGCTACCCCTGGGTGGCGCAGGTGTTCTCCGGCTTCACCCTCAAGGAACTCAAGGGCTACGTCGACGAGCTGATGGCCTCCGGCAAGCCGGTGCCGAGCACCTATTACGACGGTGACGTGGTCAAGACCATTGAGGTCAACCCGCCCAAGGTCTTCACCGGCCAGACCGAGCTGTACAACAAACTGATGGAGAACGGCATCGAGGTCTATGTGATGACCGCCGCCTCCGAAGAGCTGGTGCGCATGGTCGCCTCCGATCCCAAGTACGGCTACAACGTCAAGCCGCAGAACGTGATTGGCGTGACCACCCTGCTCAAGGACCGCAAGACCGGCGCCCTGACCACCGCGCGCAAGCAGATCACCGACGGCAAGTACGACGAGAAAGCCAACCTTGGCCTGGAGCTGACGCCTTACCTGTGGACCCCGGCCACCTGGATGGCGGGCAAGCACGCGGCGATCCTGACCTACATCGACGAGTGGAAGAAACCGGTGCTGGTAGGTGGCGACACCCCGACCAGCGACGGCTACATGCTGTTCCATGATGTGGACGTGGCCAAGGGCGGCATCCACCTGTGGATCAACCGCAAGGACAAGTACATGACCCAGCTCAACGGCATGATGGCCAAGCACGCCGCGGCCCAGGCCAAGGAAGGCCTGCCGGTGACCGCCGACAAGAACTGGGTGATCGTCAAGCCCGAAGACATCCAGTAACCCCGGCCTCCCCACCGTTGCAGGAGCCGGCTTGCCGGCGAACAGGCCTTTGGGTCTGGCGTCGCCCTCGTGGACGCTTTCGCTGGCAAGCCAGCTCCTACGGTAAACCGATCCGCCAAGCCGCTTTCATCCGTAGGAGCCGGCTTGCCGGCGAAGAGTTCCTTGGATCTGGCATCGCCCTTGTGGACGCTTTCGCTGGCAAGCCAGCTCCTGCAAGGGGCGCCTGTCGTTCGGGGCGGAGCCGGCGTCCGCTCCAGGCGGAGGATGTTTCAACTTGTGACTGCCAAACCCCCTCTGCCATAATCGCGCCCGTTTCCACTCCTCCTGCCTGCTCTCCCTGTGCCGGGTTTGTCCCCGTCTGCACGTAATGGACTACGTTGTGAGCTATCTCTCGATCGAATTCGGCCTCTGTTTCATCCTGTTCTTCATTCTTTATTGGGGGTTGGGCTTCAGCCTGCGCCTGCAGAACGGCCTGCTACTGGCCGCCAGCTACGCGATCCTCGCCAGCTTCAGCCTGAACTTCCTCTACATCCTGCTGGGCTATACGGCCCTGGTGTATCTGCTCGGCCTGTTGAGCCAGCGTTACCCCGGGCGGGGCTGGGTCAATGGCCTGATGTTGCTGCTGGTGCTCGGGGCCTTTTACCTGTTCAAGTACCAGGATTTCTTCACCAGCACGGTGCAGAACGCCTTCGCCCAGTTCGGTATGGAAGTGTCGTTGCCGCTGCTGGAGGTGCTGTTGCCGGTGGGGCTGTCGTTCTATGCCTTCCACTCGGTCAGCTACCTGGTGTCGATCAACCGTCGAGAGCTGACGCCGGGTTCGCCCTTCGACCTGGCGCTGTACCTGGCGTTTTTCCCCAGCCTGATTGCCGGTCCGGTGAACCGGGCGATCCCCATGCTGGAACAGATCAACCCGCCGCAGTTGCGTCAGGTGCTGGAGCCGCAGCGGGCCCTGGGCCTGATCGCCGTGGCGGTGGTCAAACTGTTCTTCCTCAGCTCGTGGCTGGCCAATGAATGGGTCGACCCGGTGTTCGACAGCCCGGTGGCCTTCTCGGCCGAGCAGATCCTGCGGGCGGTGTACGGTTATTCGTTCCTGATCTACTTCAACTTCAGCGGCTACACCGATCTGGTGACCGGTATCGCCCTGTTGCTGGGCTTCCGTCTGCCGTTGAACTTCAACTACCCCTATGCGGCGCGCAACCTCAAGGAGTTCTGGGGGCGCTGGCACATCAGCCTGTCGACCTTCATCCGTGACTACGTGTACATCCCCCTGGGGGGCAACCGTGGCCCGGTGTGGCGCGGCAACCTGAACATGCTGCTGGCGATGCTGATCTCCGGCCTGTGGCACGGCGCCAGCGCCAACTTCATTATCTGGGGCGCGCTGCACGGCGTTGGCCTGGCGCTGTACAAACTGTGCAGCCCGTTGCTGGCCCGGGGGCCGAGCTGGATCGGTTCGGATCTGATGGCTCGCCTGCTGACCTTCCACTACGTGGCTTTTGCCTGGATCTTCTTCCGCTGCGCGACCTTGTCCGACGCCATGGACATGCTCAGTGGCCTGGGCGGCCTGTCCTTCAGCGGGCTGGCCAGCAGCGCCTTGAGCCTGTTGGGCTGCTTGTTGTTCGTCGCCTTCTACCCACGGATCGTGGCGCTGCTGCAGCGCCTGTTCGCCGCTGCCACCGGCTTGCCATGGCTGTTGTATCCAGTGCCGCTGGGGCTGTTCATCTGCGTAGTCATCTTCGCCTCACCGTCGGGCGTGCCGGGGTTCATCTATGCCAGTTTCTAACCGTTCGCCCTTATCGGTCAGCCTCGGCAGCGCAGCCAAGGTGTTCTATGCCCTGGTGGTGACCAGCCTGTTACTGGTGTGGTTCAACCAGCAGTCGATCCGTCTCTACTGCCAGCAGAAGTACCACGATGACTGCGAGATCCCGGGGCTGTCGCAGAACCCGCAGTGGCGCTTTGGCGCGCAGCTCAACCAGGCCCTGGAAAATGCCCGGGTGGCCTTTGTCGGCAGCTTTGCCGCAACCGCCGACCTGAGCCTGGTGGCCCAGGCTGAAGCAGCCGCGGACGAAGAGCCTGCGCCGTTGCCGAAGGTCGCGGCGGCACCGGCGCCCGAGCACCCGCCGCTGAGTGCTGCGCACGCGGCACCGACCCATACGGCCACCCAGGCTCCTGTCCCGGCCCCGGTGCATCCGCAGCCAGTGGCCGTGGCTCCTGTGGTCAGCCATCCGCCTCAGGTGGAGCCGGGACGCACGGCGCCGCTGATGGCCAGCCTGGCCACGGGGGATGAGGTGTTCTTCGTCGGTGACTCCTTGATGCAGGGCGTGGCGCCGCACATGGCCAACACCTTGCGCAAACGCTACAACGTCAAGAGCCTGAACCTCAGCAAGCAGAGCACTGGCCTTGCCTACCCGAGCTTCTTCAACTGGCCCAAGACCGTTGAGAGCACCTTGGCCAGCAACCCCAACATCCGCCTGATGGTGATCTTCCTCGGTCCCAACGATCCGTGGGACATGCCGGTGGTCAAGGGCAAACCGTTCCTGCGCTTCAAGACCCCGGACTGGGAAGCAGCCTATCGCCAGCGCATCGATTCGATCCTCGACACCGCCCAGGCCCACAATGTGCAAGTGATCTGGGTCGGTCCGCCGAACATGGAGAAGCCCAAGCTGTCTACGGCCATGGCTTACCTGAGCGACCTGTACAAGAGCCAGATCGAGCGCTATCAGCAGCATTTCGTCTCGGCCAACGAGATTCTCGGCTACCAGAACGACGAGTTTTCCTATTACCGCACCACCGGCGATGGCAAGAAGGTCAAGACCCGGGTCGACGACGGTATTCATTTCACCACCACTGGGCAGAAGCTGATCGCTGAGCGTGTGATCTCGCTGATCAACTTTCCCAGTCAACAATTGACGGAGCACTGATATGGGGCGACTGCAAGGCATTGCGCTGTTGCTGGGCATTACCTTGCTGAGCAGTTGCAGCCCGACCACCGAGGTCCAGGCCACTCCGGCCTCGGCCCTGGCCCGGTCCGGGAGCGGAACCAAGAAAGTCGTGACCACCGGCACCGACCCGAACCTGGCACTGCTGGCGCGCAAGTTCAGCACCTCCAACCGCACCCCCATCAGCATCGTGCAACTGGGTGACTCCCATACCGCCGCCGACCTGTTCAGCGGCGAGATGCGCCGCCTGTTGCAAGCGCAGTACGGCGATGGCGGTATTGGTTTCGTGGCGGCCACACCGGTGCCCGGCACCCGCTATGAACGGGTGATCCTCGGGGCTGCCAAGCGCCAGTGGTCCCTGGTATCGGCGCGCAACCAGCAGAGCAACCAGTTTCCCCTGGGCGGTTACCTGTCGCTACCGATGACCCCGGGGGCTCGGGTGCATATCGCCGAGCGCCAGCCGAGCAACCAGCAGTACCGGATTTCCGCGCTGTACCAGGCGTCCAGCAACAACACCCTGACTGCTCGGGACAACCTCAACAAAAGCAGCCGCATGCTGGCCGCCACCGGGGGCCAGTGGCGCTTCAGCCCGCCGTTCAACAACCTGACCCTGCCGCTGGACTTCAACGTGGCCAACAACCAGGGCCTGGCTCTGGGCGGCTGGAACATCCTCGGGCAGAAGAGCGCCGGGGTGAGCTACTCCTCCCTGGGCATCAATGGCGCGCGCCTGGATGTGCTGGACAAGTGGCAGCCCGGCTGGCTGGAAACCCTCAAGGCCCTGCGCCCGGACATGGTGGTGCTGGCCTATGGCACCAACGAAGCCTTCGATGACGATCTGGATCTGCAGCTGTACCGCAGCCAGTTGCAGGAAAAGGTCAGGCTGCTGCGCAAGAACCTGCCCAAGGCCGTGATCCTGCTGGTGGGGCCGCCGGACTCCATCAAGCGCCGCAATGCTGGCAGCTGCGCGGCTTCCCAACCGCAACCGCTGCGGCAGATCGTGCAGATCCAGAAGGATGTGGCGAAGAGCAGTCGCACCCTGTTCTGGGACTGGCAGGCGTTCATGGGCGGGGATTGCTCCATCAGCAAATGGCAGGGCAGCGACCTGGCGCGTAACGACCTGGTGCATCTGACCGCCGACGGCTACCGCAAGAGCGCCGATGGCCTGTACCGCTTCCTGCGTGGGCAGTTGGGCGAACGCATGCCCTGAGAACCCGGAACCGGCTCCTACGGTGGCGGCGCCAGCACCTCGAATGCTGCTGTGGGAGCTGGCTTGCCAGCGAAGGCGTCCGCAAGGGCGATGCAAGGCCAAAAAAATGCCCCGCACTTGGCGGGGCATTTTCATTTGCGGGCGACGATCACAGGCCGTCGAGCATGGCCTTGTTGCGTACCGCGCCCTTGTCGGCGCTGGTGGCCAGCAGGGCGTAAGCCTTCAGCGCGGTGGTCACTTTGCGTGGGCGAGCTTCCACGGGCTTCCAGCCTTTCTTGTCCTGTTCGACGCGGCGCGCCGCCAGTTCCTCATCGCTGACCAACAGGTTGATCGAACGGTTGGGAATGTCGATCAGTACCTTGTCGCCGTCCTGCACCAGGCCGATGGCGCCGCCGGCCGCCGCTTCTGGCGAGGCGTGGCCGATGGACAGGCCTGAAGTGCCGCCGGAGAAGCGGCCGTCGGTGAGCAGGGCGCAGGCTTTGCCCAGACCCTTGGACTTCAGGTAGGAGGTCGGATAGAGCATTTCCTGCATGCCCGGGCCGCCTTTCGGACCCTCGTAACGGATGATCACGATGTCGCCTTCTTTCACTTCGTCGGCGAGGATGCCGCGCACGGCGCTGTCCTGGCTTTCGAAGATCTTGGCGTTGCCTTCGAACACGTGGATCGACTCGTCGACACCGGCGGTCTTCACCACGCAGCCGTCCAGGGCAATGTTGCCGTAGAGCACGGCCAGGCCACCTTCTTTCGAGTAGGCATGCTCGACACTGCGGATGCAGCCGTTTTCACGGTCGTCGTCCAGGCTGTCCCAACGGGTCGACTGGCTGAACGCGGTCTGGGTCGGGATGCCCGCCGGGCCGGCCTTGAAGAAGTGGTGCACGGCTTCGTCGCTGGTCTGGGTGATGTCCCACTGGGCGATGCCCTCGGCCAGGGTCTTGCTGTGCACGGTGGGCAGGTCGGTGTGCAGCAGCCCGCCACGGGCCAGTTCGCCGAGGATGCTGAAGATGCCGCCGGCGCGGTGCACGTCTTCCATGTGGTACTTCTGGATGTTCGGCGCCACTTTGCACAGCTGTGGCACGTGGCGCGAGAGGCGATCGATGTCGCGCAGGTCGAAGTCGATCTCGGCTTCCTGGGCGGCGGCCAGCAGGTGCAGGATGGTGTTGGTGGAACCGCCCATGGCGATATCCAGGGTCATGGCGTTCTCGAACGCCTTGAAGTTGGCGATGTTGCGCGGCAGCACCGACTCGTCGTTGTCGCCGTAGTAACGCTGGCACAGCTCGACGATGGTGCGCCCGGCCCGCAGGAACAGCTCTTCGCGGTCGCTGTGGGTGGCCAGGGTCGAACCGTTGCCCGGCAGGGCCAGCCCCAGGGCTTCGGTCAGGCAGTTCATGGAGTTGGCGGTGAACATGCCGGAGCACGAACCGCAGGTCGGGCAGGCGCTGCGCTCGTACTCGGCAACCTTCTCGTCAGAAGCGCTGGAGTCGGCGGCGATGACCATGGCGTCCACCAGGTCCAGGCCGTGGCTGGCGAGCTTGGTCTTGCCGGCTTCCATCGGGCCGCCGGAGACGAAGATCACCGGGATGTTCAGGCGCAGGGCGGCCATCAGCATGCCGGGGGTGATCTTGTCGCAGTTGGAGATGCAGACGATGGCGTCGGCGCAGTGGGCGTTGACCATGTATTCCACGGAGTCGGCGATGATCTCGCGGCTCGGCAGGGAATACAGCATGCCGTCGTGGCCCATGGCGATGCCGTCGTCCACGGCGATGGTGTTGAATTCCTTGGCCACGCCACCGGCGCGTTCGATCTCGCGGGCCACCAGCTGACCCAGGTCCTTCAGGTGCACGTGCCCCGGGACGAACTGGGTGAAGGAGTTGGCAATGGCGATGATCGGCTTCTTGAAGTCGGCATCTTTCATCCCCGTGGCGCGCCACAGGGCGCGAGCACCGGCCATGTTGCGGCCGTGGGTGGATGTTTTCGAGCGGTAATCAGGCATGGAGCACTCCGGGCGGCTAATCAGGGAACAAATGGGGAGTGAGCTTCTATTGACCTTGGGAACACTCAGAAATGGCCGTGTGTCCGAAAGCTGCCGATGACGCCGCGGGATCGCCGCGCGCCTCAGCCTGAGCTCATAAACCCGCCGGGGGATGACTGGCGATGAATTCGCCGATTCTACACCGCTGGCGTCAGGAAGGAATGCCGTGGCCGCTCTGTGGCGTGCGATTGCCAGGATCTGAGAGGGAGGCTGCCCGTCTGGCCGCTCCTGGTTTAGACTCGCCGCCCCTCGATCACCTTCCAATGGAGCTGGAATGTCCGCGAACATGCGATCCCTGAGGTTCTACCTCGGCACGGGCCTGCTGCAAGGGCTGATGCTGATGTGGCTGGTGCTCTATAGCGACTGGCCCGGCAGCACCATGGCCGTGGTGGGCGCGGCCCTGCTGACGGGCGGCGGCTTCGTGCAACTGCTGGCCGGGCAGCGGCGCCAGTGGCGCACCTGGAAGGCCGCACTGTTGCTGGCCTTTGCGGCGGCGGTCGTGGTGCAGGCCTGCAGTGAGTTGCCCTTTACCCGCGGGGTGATCTACAGCGTGGTGGCGTTCCTGCTGCTGATGACGCTGCTCAGCGCCACCTGGCTGCCGGGACGTGACGGTTTTAAACGACGGCTGTTGGGTGACGGAGCCTGGATGCTGGTGGCTCTTTGCGCTGCGTGGCTGGTGCAGGCGTTGTTCGATTTCTGGACCCGCGAGCACCATCTGGACCCCTTCAAGAGCGGGTTTTTGTCCTTGCGCTACTTCACTGGCCCGCCCTTGGCGTTTTCCTTCCTGCTGTATCTCAGGGATCTGTGTCGTCTGCGCGATCTTCAGACGCAAGCGTCCTGATAACGACGGTTGATCGGGCTGTTCAGGCCCTGGGCGGCAGCGCTCAGCAGCAGAATGACTACCGAGGTCTTTTTCGTGGTCGCGGGGGAGTGGCCCATGGTGTGGCGCTCTCGGTCCTTGAGACGGTGCCGAGAGTCGAACCATGGTCGTGCAAAGTCAATCGAGGGCGGTGGCCATTCCCGCGCTGGGCAGGAATGGCCGTCGGCCCGGGCTCAGCTGTTAGGCAGCAGGCGGCAGGTGATGCTCTTGATGTAGCGGGTTTCCGGGATGGCTGGGTGCACCGGATGATCCGGGCCCTGGCCGCCGCGTTCCAGCAGTTGGATATTGCGGTCCAAGTGACGGGCACTGGTCAGCAGAATGTTCTGCAGGTCGTCCTCGGGCAGGTGCATCGAGCACGAGGCGCTGACCAGGATGCCGTCCTTGTTGAGCAGGCGCATGGCTTGCTCGTTCAGGCGGCGGTAGGCGCCTTCGCCATTCTTCAGGTCTTTCTTGCGCTTGATGAAGGCGGGTGGGTCGGCAACGATCACGTCGAAGCGCTCTTCACTGGCTTTCAGTTCTTTCAGGGCTTCGAAGACGTCGCCTTCGATGCAGGTCATTTTTTCGGCGAAACCGTTCAGCGCGGCGTTGCGCTCCACGCCATCGAGGGCGAAGGCTGAGGCATCGACGCAGAACACTTCACTGGCGCCGAACGCCGCGGCTTGCACACCCCAGCCGCCGATGTAGCTGTACAGGTCCAGCACGCGCTTGCCCTTGGCGTACGGCGCCAGGCGGGCGCGGTTCATGCGGTGGTCGTAGAACCAGCCGGTTTTCTGGCCCTGGATCACCGGGGCTTCGAACTTGACGCCGTTCTCTTCCAGGGCAACCCACTCCGGCACCAGGCCGAACACGGTTTCGACGTAGCGGTTCAGGCCTTCGGCGTCACGGGCGGCGGAATCGTTCTTGAACAGGATGCCGCTGGGCTTGAGCACCTGGGTCAGGGCGGCAATCACGTCGTCCTTGTGGGTTTCCATGGTCGCCGAGGCGATCTGTACCACCAGGATGTCGCCAAAACGGTCGACCACCAGGCCCGGCAGCAGGTCGGAGTCGCCGTAGACCAGGCGGTAGAACGGCTTGTCGAACAGGCGCTCGCGCAGGGACAGGGCCACGTTCAGGCGGTGCACCAGCAGCGACTTGTCCAGGGCCAGCTTGGCGTCCCGGGACAGCAGGCGGGCGCAGATCAGGTTGTTCGGGCTCATGGCGACGACGCCCAGGGGCTTGCCGCCGGCGGCTTCCAGTACCGCCTGGTCGCCTGCCTTGAAGCCGTGCAGAGGGGTGGCGGCTACATCGATTTCGTTGCTGTAGACCCACAGGTGGCCGGCGCGCAGGCGGCGATCGGCGTTGGCTTTGAGGCGCAGGCTTGGCAGGGACATGACGTCGCTCCGGAAAAAAGGGCGCGATTATACCTTGCTGCGCAACTTCAGCGACGGCCAATGGACCTGCGGCTAAAGGCGCAGGGTAAAGTTCCTGTCCGTTCGCCCAACATTGGCTCGTTAGAGGTTAGAATCGCCGCCTCAGCCAGAGTGTGTACTTATGTCCCAAGAGCTATCAGCCGAACAGATTCAGCAGGCCCTGCAAGGCATCAGCGTGCCGCCTCAACCGCAAATCATGGTGGATTTGCAGATGGAGCAGTACATGCCCGACCCCGACCTGGAAGTGATTGCCAAGCTGATATCCCAGGACCCGGGCCTGTCCGGCGCGCTGCTGAAGATCGTCAATTCGCCGTATTACGGCTTGAGCAACAAGATCGCCTCGATCCAGCGTGCGGTGAATCTCTTGGGCAGCCGCTCGATCATCAACCTGATCAACGCGCAGTCGATCAAGGGCGAGATGAGCGATGAAACCATCGTCACCCTCAACCGCTTCTGGGACACCGCCCAGGATGTGGCCATGACCTGCCTGACCCTGGCCAAGCGCACCGGCTCCCAGGCGGTGGATGAAGCCTATGCCCTGGGGCTGTTCCACGACTGCGGCGTGCCGCTGATGCTCAAGCGTTTCCCCGACTACATGAGCGTGCTGGAAGAAGCCTATGGCAGTGCCGGGCCGGAGCAGCGGGTGGTGGACACGGAAAACCGTGCCTTCAACACCAACCACGCGGTGGTGGGGTACTACACCGCCAAGTCCTGGCGCTTGCCGGAGCATGTGACCAATGCCATCGCCAATCACCACAACGCCCTGGCGATCTTCAGCGACGAGTCCTCGCGCAACAGCCAGCTGAAGAACCTGCTGGCGATCCTGAAAATGGCCGAGCACATCTGCGCGTCCTACCGGGTGCTGGGCAACCAGGTGGAAGATCACGAGTGGAACAGCATTGGCCATCTGATTCTCGACTACGTCGGTCTGTCGGATTACGACTTCGAGAACCTCAAGGAAACCGTGCGCGAGCTGGGCGCACACTGATCGTTCATTTCGCAATGAGTGCCAGGGGCGGACATGCCTGAATTACCTGAAGTCGAAACCACCCGGCGCGGGATCGCACCGCACCTGGAAGGCCAGAAGGTCAGTCGGGTCATCGTCCGTGACCGGCGTTTGCGCTGGCCGATCCCCGAGGATCTGGATGTGCGCCTGTCCGGGCAGCGCATCGTCCAGGTGGATCGTCGGGCCAAGTACCTGCTGATCAATGCCGAGGTCGGCACCCTCATCAGTCATCTGGGCATGTCGGGCAATCTGCGCCTGGTGGAAATCGGCCTGCCGGCGGCCAAGCACGAACATGTGGATATCGAACTGGAGTCGGGCCTGGCCCTGCGCTACACCGACCCGCGCCGGTTTGGCGCCATGCTCTGGAGCCTGGACCCGCTGAACCACGAGCTGCTGGCGCGCCTGGGGCCGGAGCCGCTGACCGACCTGTTCGATGGTGAGCGCCTGTTCCAGTTATCCCGGGGACGCTCCATGGCGGTCAAACCGTTCATCATGGACAACGCGGTGGTAGTGGGGGTGGGCAATATCTATGCGACCGAGGCACTGTTCGCCGCAGGCATCGATCCACGTCGTGAAGCCAAGGGCATTTCCCGGGCCCGCTATCTGCAACTGGCGATCGAGATCAAGCGCATCCTGGCGGCGGCCATCGAGCGGGGCGGCACCACCTTGCGCGACTTTATCGGCGGCGACGGCCAGCCTGGGTACTTCCAGCAGGAGCTGTTCGTCTACGGACGTGGCGGGGAGCACTGCAAGGTCTGCGGCACGGGGCTGCGGGAGATCAAGCTGGGCCAGCGGGCCAGCGTCTATTGCCCACGTTGCCAGCGCTGAGAAGCTGCGCCGGCAAGCCGGCTCCTACGAACGCCGTAGGAGCAGGATTGCCGGCGAAAATGCCCTGAAGGGCCGCTGAATTCCTCAAGCCTTGCCGGTGATCTTCCGGTACTTGGCCATCAACTCTTCTTCGGTTTCCGGACGCGCCTCGTCCAGCGGAATGCAATCCACCGGGCATACCTGTTGGCATTGCGGCTCGTCGTAGTGGCCGACGCACTGGGTGCACAGGTTCGGATCGATGACGTAGATCTCCTCGCCTTGGGAGATGGCCGCGTTGGGGCACTCGGGTTCGCAGACGTCGCAGTTGATGCAATCGTCGGTGATGATCAGGGACATGGGGGACTCCGGCCTGGGCGGCAGGCCCGGGCATGTAAAAACGAATGCGCGCAATTGTGCCGTATTGACGCCCGCAGTGCACGCGGGCGCGATGGCTGACGCCTGGCAAGGGCCCTCTGCGGGGCCGCACGGCTTATTTCTTGAAGCGCAGGGTCAGTGCATCGGCGACGGCCGGATGGACGAACTTGGTGATATCGCCACCCAGGGCAGCAATTTCACGAACCAGCGTCGAGGAAATGAACGAGTAGCGCTCCGACGGCGTCAGGAACAGGCTTTCCACGTCCGGCGCCAGTTGGCGGTTCATGTTGGCCAGCTGGAACTCGTATTCAAAGTCCGAAACTGCTCGCAGGCCCCGCAGAAAGACATTGGCGTTCTGCTCCTTGGCAAAGTGCGCCAGCAGGGTGGAGAAGCCGACGACTTCAACGTTGGGCAGGTGCTTGGTCACCTCTTGCGCCAGTTCCACGCGTTGTTCCAGGGGGAACAGCGGGTTTTTCTTGGGGCTGGCGGCAACGGCGATGATCACGTGGTCGAACAGCCGGGAGGCGCGCTCGACCAGATCGCCGTGGCCCTTGGTAATAGGGTCGAAGGTACCTGGGTACAACACTCGGTTCATCGCGTCGTCCTGGCGGGAATCCGTTGGGGAGTCGGATGGTATCGCAGCCTTCCCGGTCGGCCAAGTCGCCTTTTAGGGAAGAAAGCACTATAGACGACGAAAATACCCCGCTTTTTCACGCCGTTTTCAAGCGCTCCGCCAGGGCTGTGGCCAATTGCGCGGTCAGGCCGTAGACCGACAGCTGCGGGTTGGCACCGATGCTGGTGGGAAACAGCGAGCCGTCGTGGATCGACAGATTGCGCAGTTGATGGTGGCGCCCGAGGCTGTCGGCCACGGCGTTTTTCGGGTCTTCGCCCATGGCGCAGCCACCCATCACGTGGGCGCTGCCCAGGCGGGTGCGGTACAGCGCCAGGTCCAGGCCGTCGATCTGGGTGCGGACTTCATTCAGGGTCTTGGCGAAGCGGGCGTCGCTGTGCAGCGGCTTGACCGCCTTGGCGCCGCCGGCGAACTGGATCTCCGCCATGCTGTGGAAGGCCCGGCGCAGGCCGTCCCAGGCGTAGGGCGAGACCTGATAGTCGAGCACCGGGGTGCCGTCACCGCGCAGCTCGACGTTGCCGCCGGTGCTGTCGGGGTGGAAGCCGTCCCGCAGCAGGGCCAGCATGGCGTGGGTGTGGGGCAGTTGCTCCATGGACAACCCGCTCTGCGGCCCGAAACCACCTAGCAGGGTGCTGGCCAGGGCCGGTTGCAGGGGTGGCACTTCAAGTTTGTAGGACATCTTGCCGGTGGTGCCGTCCTGCCACTGGAAATGGTCGGAGTAGATCGATTGCGGCGCGCCGTAGAACGGGTTGATCACCTCGTCGAACTGGCCGGCGGAGAAGTTCACCAGGTGCAGGAAGGTGCGTTTGCCCAGGCGCGAATGCGGGTCCGGGGCATCGGAGCGCAGCAGCAGGGCGGGGCTGTTGATGCCGCCACCAGCCAGCACGTAGTGCCTGGCCTTGACCGTGATGGTGCGCCCGGTGGGGGCGACGCAGCGGGCGTCCATGGCCTGGCATTGCAGGCCGCTGACCTTGTCATCCTTGATCAACAGGCGTTCGGCCCGGGCCAGGTACAGCAGCTCACCGCCTTTCTCCAGGGTTGCCGGAATGGTGGTCACCAGCATCGATTGCTTGGCATTGGTGGGGCAGCCCAGGCCGCAATAGCCCAGGTTCCAGCAGCCACGGACGTTGCGCGGAATCACGTGCCAGCTGTAGCCCAGGGCTTCGCAGCCCTTGCGGATCACGTCGTTGTTGGCGTTGGGCGGCATGACCCAGGGCGCCACCCCCAGGCGCTGCTCCATTTTCTCGAACCAGGGCGCCATCTCCGCCGAGCTGTGGCCCACCACCCCGTGTTCCCTGGCCCAGTGTTCCAGGGTCGGGTCGGGAGTGCGGAAGCTCGATGTCCAGTTGATCAGGGTGGTGCCGCCCACGGCGCGGCCCTGGAGGATGGTGATGGCGCCGTCCTTGCTCATGCGCCCGATGCCTTCCTGATAGAGGCTGGTGTAGGCCTGGTCCTCCAGCATCTTGAAGTCGTCGCTGGTTTTGAGCGGGCCTTCCTCGATCAGCAGCACCTTGTAGCCGGCGGCGCTGAGGATTTCGGCGGTGGTGCCGCCACCGGCGCCGCTGCCGATGATGGCGACATCGGCTTCCAGGGTCAGGTCCTGCTCCAGCTGCGAGCCGTTGTAGGTTTTCCAGCCACGGTTCAGGCCTTCGCGGAACAGATCAGGTACAGGCATATCGGACGCTCTCTTATTATTGAAGGCTCGGCGCGGATCCACTGTAGCCGCTGCTGAGCCTGCGAAGCTGCGAAAAGGCCCGCAGGGCCTTGCTTGACGATCCCCAGCCGCTGCCCCATCGCCCCACGAACCTAAGCGCTCGTGCGCAGCCTGTGGCAGCGACTACAAAGGCCGGTCAGACCTTCGGTGGCCCGGGATAACCGCAATGGGCCCAGGACTCAGGGCGGGTGTACCAGGCCATCATCACCAGTTGCAGCAACGAGGCATGGCCCATGCGCAGCAGGGCCAGGAAGCTGTTTTCCCAGCGGCTGAGGAAGTTGCGGATGGCCTCGGCGCTGGCGTTTTCCCAGCTGCCCCAGATCCCCGTCAGCGGGCCGCGGGTGACCGCCATGCCCAGCACATCGAACAACTGCTGGGTGAGCTTGAACATTTCCGGCGATAGGTGATTGAGGGCGTTGTCCAGGTTGGCCAGGGTGCCGTCGATGGCGGCGGGCATCTTGTCCGCCGCCACGGCGCCTTCAAGCATCACCGGGATCAGCGCCCGCAAAAACGGCAGGTCATTGCTGCGCAGCATGGCGAAGCCGCTGGCGGGCGTGCTGGCAGAGCAACCGCTGAGGCTTGCGCCCAGTCCCGCGGTGGCCAGGAAGGCGCTGGCGCAAAGGCTGATTTTCAGCAATCCGCGCCGTGACAGCGCGGGTGTTTCAGACAGGCTAGGGGTCATTGTTGTTATTACCCGGCGATGTACTGGTTAACGAATGAACAGCTTCTGGATGAGTTTCTGGATCGATTTTCCATAAGGTGGGTAGATCAGGCGCGCCGCGTTGAAGCGCTGCTTGATGAACACTCCCTTGGCCTTGCTGAAGGTCAGGAAGCCTTCATGCCCGTGGTAGTGGCCCATGCCGGAAGGGCCGACACCACCAAACGGCAGGTCATCCTGGGCCACATGCAGCAGGGTGTCGTTGAGGCACACGCCGCCGGAGTGGGTTTCGTTGAGCACCCGCTGCTGTTCGGACTTGTCGTAGCCGAAGTAGTACAGGGCCAGGGGGCGCGGACGCTGGGTGATATAGGCGAGGGCCTGGTCCAGGGTCTTGTAGGGCACGATGGGCAGGATCGGACCGAAGATCTCGTCCTGCATCACGGTCATGTCGTCGGTGACATTCAAGAGCAGGCTATGGCCCAGGCGCCGCTCCTGGCTCTGTTCGAACAGCGGCACCAACAGCGCGCCCTTGCTGGTGGCGTCGCTCAGGTAGCCGTTGAGCCGGGTCAACTGGCGCTGGTTGATGATCGCGGTGTAGTCGGGGTTGTCCGCCAGGGTCGGGAAGAAACCACGCACCACCTGGCGATAGGCTTCGACAAAGGCACCGATGCGTTCTTCCGGCACCAGCACGTAGTCCGGGGCGACGCAGGTCTGCCCGGCGTTCAGGGTCTTGCCGAAGGCGATACGTTCGGCGGCGTCCTTGAGGGGCACGGTGTGGGACACGATGGCCGGGGACTTGCCGCCCAGCTCCAGGGTCACCGGGGTCAGGTTTTCCGCGGCGGCGCGCATCACATGCTTGCCGATGCTGGTGGCGCCGGTGAACAGCAGATGATCGAAACGCAGCTTGGAGAACGCCATGCCCACTTCGGCTTCGCCCAGCACCACGCACACCAGATCCTCGGGGAACACCCGGGCCAGCAACTGTTTGAGCAACTGGCCGGTGGCCGGGGTGGATTCACTGAGCTTGAGCATCACTCGGTTGCCGGCGGCCAGGGCCCCCACCAACGGGCCCATGCACAGGTACAGCGGGTAGTTCCACGGCACGATGACGCCCACCACCCCCAGCGGCTGATAAACCACCTTGGCCGAGGCTGGCTGGAAGGCCAGGCCGACGGCGCGACGAGACGGCTTCATCCATTTTTTCAGGTGCTTGCTGGCGTAGTGAATGCCATGCAGGCTGGGCATCAGCTCGGCCAGCAGGGTTTCATCGGCGCTGCGGTTGCTGAAGTCCTGGCTGATGGCATCGATCAGCGCCTGGCGTTCGGTGTCGAGCAGGTTCTGCAGTGATTTGAGCCATTGTTGGCGTTGTGCGGCCGGTGGCATGGGATTGGCGGCGAAGGCCCGGCGCTGGGCTTCGAACAGCGCATGCAGCTCGTCCTGTTGCTGAAGGGAATCCTGCAGGTAAGCGATTTCGGCAGACATGGACGGGCTCCGGTTTTTATAGGGTGGCTAGTTTTTTAGAGCTTATGCTCTAAATTGTCAAATACCATCCGGTGCCGGTCGCGATTTATCCACAGGGGGATAGAACGTAAGATGCACCCCAGCCTTCTGATTAAAGCCCACGCCCATGGCCCCACGTATAAAAACCCGCGAGCGCATCGTTCAGTTCAGTCTTGAGCTGTTTAACCAACAGGGCGAGCGCAACGTCAGTACCAACCATATTGCTGCGCACATGGAGATTTCTCCGGGCAACCTGTACTACCACTTCCCCAACAAGCAGGCGATCATCGCCGTGTTGTTCGCCGAGTACGAGAGTCTGGTGGACAGCTTCCTGCGCCCGCCCCCCGGGCGTGCGGTTACCGTCGAAGACAAGCGCTATTACCTGCAGGCGCTGCTGGCGGCCATGTGGCGCTATCGCTTCCTGCACCGCGACCTGGAGCACCTGCTGGACAGCGACGCCGAACTGGCGGCTCGCTACCGGCGCTTCTCCCAGCGCTGCCTGATCCAGGGCATGGCCATCTACGGACGTTTCGTCGAGGCCGGGATCGTCGCCATGGACAAGGTGCAGATCGAATCCCTGACCCTCAATGCCTGGATCATCCTTACTTCCTGGGTGCGTTTTCTGTGCACCACCCGGGAGAACTCCACCCACCTGAGCGAGGAAGCCATCAAGCGCGGCGTCTATCAGGTGCTGGTGCTGGAAGCCGGTTTTGTCACCGAGCAGGCCCGGGAAGCGGTCAACGGCCTGTTCGAAGAGTTTTACGTGCCGCTGGCCCAAGCCCTGGAAGAAGTGCAGTAGGATCAATCTCCGACTTACTCACAGGAGCCCGCTATGCCCCTCGCGCAGTTGATCAGCCCGCTTGCCCTGGACCAGAAAAAACAACAGCCCGGCCTGGTGATTCTGGATTGTCGCTTTGCTCTGGAAGACCCGGATTACGGCCAGCGCAGTTACGCCGACGGGCATATCGCCGGGGCCCATTTCGCCGATCTGAACCGGGATCTGAGCGCGCCGGTGATCAAGGGCGTGACCGGCCGGCATCCGTTGCCGGAACCGGCGCAACTGGTGGCCCGCCTGCAGGCCTGGGGCATCGATAACGACAGCGAGATCGTGCTCTATGACGACGGCCCCGGTGCCTACGCTGCCCGCGCCTGGTGGTTGCTGGCCTGGTTGGGCAAGCGTGATGGCGTGTTCATTCTCGATGGCGGCCTCAAAGCCTGGCACGCCGCGGGCCTGCCCCTGAGCCTGGATGCACCGCAAACCGTGCCGGGCCGGTTCGCCGGCCAGCCCGACCACAGTCTGCTACTGGATGCCGAGCACTTGCGCCAGCGCCTGGGCCAGGCGGACCTGACCCTGCTGGATGCCCGTGGCCTGCCGCGTTTTCGTGGTGAGGTGGAGCCCATCGATCCGGTGGCCGGGCATATTCCCGGTGCCCAATGCGCGGCATTCACCGACAACCTGGGCGAGGACGGGCGCTTCCTTGCGGCCGACCGACTCAAGCAGCGATTCGCGCAAAAGCTCGCCGGACGCTCCCCGGAGCAGTTGGTGGCTTACTGCGGCTCTGGCGTCACCGCTTGCCACAACCTGTTCGCCTTGTGCCTGGCCGGCTACCCGCTGGGGCGCCTGTATGCCGGTTCGTGGAGCGAATGGATCACCGATGCCCAGCGGCCTGTCGCCACCGGCGATTGACGGGCTGCCCCCGTCGGCCTCTTCGCTGGCAAGCCAGCTCCTGCGGCCCGCAGGCCCCCGCGAACCTGCTCGCGAAAGCCGCGCCGCCCTACTTCAGAGCGGCGCTGCGATAAGCCGCCGGCGTCACCCCATACACCTGTTTGAACTGCCGGCTCAGATGGCTTTGGTCGGCAAATCCCAACTGTGTCGCCACTGCCAGCGGCAGGCAGCCATCACGCAACAAGGCCCGGGCTTTGGCGATGCGCTGTTGCATCAACCAGGTATGGGGTGCAATCCCGGTGGTCCGGCGAAACACCCGGGCGAAATGAAACGGCGACAGGTTTACCGCCGCCGCCAACTCTTCCAATGACGGCGGCGCGGCCAGTTGCGAGCGCAGCAGTTCCTTGGCTTGGACAATCGCCCGGTGTTCCTGCCCAGGTTCACCCGGTGCCCGGACGCCGGCGTGGCGCTGCAACAGCATCAGCAGCATTTCACGCCACTGGGTCTGTTGTTGCAGGGCGGTGGCCGGGCTTTCCAGCAGGTGGTGCAGGCGGGCAAAGCCCTGCACCAGATCCGGGTCTCGATACAGGGTGGCGCCAAAGGCCGGCAGGCTGCCGCTGGGTAGTTCCAGTTCATCCAGCAAGCCGAGAATCTGCCGGTTGTCCGGGTAAAAGGCCCGATACAGCCAGCCGTCTTCAACACCCTTGGCCCCGGTGTGCAATTCGTCCGGGTTGATCAGCACCAGGGTGCCGCTGCCCGCCAGGTGTTCGGCCCCGCGGTAGCGGTAGCGCTGAGCGCCAGCCATGATCATGCCGATCACATAACCCTCGTGCACATGGGGCACGAAGCGCTGTTCGATATAACGCGCGGCCAGCAACTCGACCCCGGCCAGGGGCGCGGTCTGCCAGAAGCGGATCGACTCCCGGGCGGGCTTATCCATGGCGGTCCAGGCCGGTCAGCCATTGTGGGATGCGTTGTTCCAGGTAGTAGCTCGGGTGTTTCAGGCTGCCTCCGACAAAGCCCACGTGGCCGCCCTTGGCCTGCAGTTCGAACTGGGTACTGGCGGACAGTTCGCCGGCCTCGGGCAGGCTGTGGGGGAACACAAAGGGATCGTCCGCGGCCTGGATGATCAGGGTCGGGGTACGGATTTCCCCGAGGTAATAGCGGCTGGAAGCGCGGCGGTAGTAGTCCTGGGCATCGGCAAAGCCATGCAGCGGCGCGGTGACCCGGCCATCGAAGTCCCAGAAGGTGCGCATCTTGGTCAGCGGGCCCAGTTGCGCCAGGGTCGCCAGGCCTTCATGGCGACCGTCGTGCTGGAACTGGCGTTGCTTGTCCTTGATGTAGGCCAGCATCTCGCGCATGAAGTGGGCCTGATAGACCTTGGAGAACCCCTGGCCAATGCGGTCGGCGCACTGGTCCAGGCGAAACGGCACCGACACCGCCGTAGCCCCTTGCAGCGGACTGGCGCTGCCGCTTTCCCCCAGGTACTTGAGCAGTACATTGCCTCCCAGGGAGTAGCCCACCGCGTACAGCGGTGCCTGGGGGCGCTTGGCCCGCAGATGGGCAATGGCTGAAGCCAGGTCTTCGCTGGCGCCGGAGTGGTAGCTGCGGGGCAGCAGGTTGGGTTCGCCGGAGCAGCCGCGCCAGTTCAGCGCTGCGCTGGCCCAGCCTCGGGTGGCGAGGGCCTGTTGCAGGCCGGCCACATAAGGTGAATTGGAAGAACCGGTCAGCCCATGCAGCACCAGCACCAGCGGGGCCTCGGCGCTATGGGGGCCGTGCCAGTCCAGATCGAGAAAGTCGCCGTCATCCAGCCACAGACGTTCGCGCTGGCGCTCAAGGTGGGTGGTTGGGCGCCACAGCGGACCCCACAGCGTCTGCAGGTGCGGGTTGCCAAGGCCGAAGGCGGGGATGAAACGATCAGGCGAGTTGGGCACGGGGTGAGTCTCGATGCGGCGCTGCGCAGCCCGGGTGGGCTGCGCAGCTTGTTCCGGCCGAGCGTAAACAGGTTCTACGCGGCGCTGTCTGCCATACGTTGCCACAAGGAGTAATACACCTGCCCGGATTTTTGTTCACGGTGCAGGCGCCAACTGCCGGGCAGACCCAGGGTCGATGGCGCGGTTTCGCTTTCGGTGTAGATCCAGGCGTCGTCCGCCAACCAGCCGCGTTCCTCCAGCAGGGCGCAGGCGGCGGGCAGCAGGTTCTGGTTGAACGGCGGGTCCAGAAACGCCAGGTCGAACGGCGTGGCCGGCTGGGTTTCCAGGTAGCGCAGGGCGTCAGCGGTCTGCGCCTGGCCCACAGTGCAACGCAGCGTTCCCAGGTGCTCGCGCAGGCTGGAGACCGCTACGTTGCTGCTGTCCAGGGCCAGCCCCGAGGCGGCGCCGCGGGACAGGGCTTCAAGGAACACCGCACCGCTGCCGGCGAACAGGTCGATGACCTTGGCCCCGGCCACATAGGGGGCCAGCCAGTTGAACAGGGTTTCGCGCACCCGGTCCGGGGTCGGGCGCAGCCCCGGCAGATCGGGGAAGCTCAGCTTACGGCTGCGCCACTCGCCGCCGATGATGCGCAGCTGGCCCACGCCATTGTGCTGGTTGTGGACGGGCTTCTTGCTGGGACGGGCTGGACGGGCCATCAGTGCTCCGGAACCCCGAGCGGCTGCTCGGCGGGTTTGTCAGTGGGGGGCGGCAACGGCTTCTGCGCGACGGTGGGGCCGGCGCTGACGATGACCATCTTGTCGACGCCGAGGTGTTTGTTCATGGCGGCCTTGACCTGTTCCACCGTCAGTGCCTGGGATTGACGCATGAAGTCTTCCAGGTAGCTCAACGGCAGGTTGTAGAAGCCCATGGCGCCCAGCTGGCCGACGATATCGGCGTTGCTGGCGGTGGACAGCGGGAAGCTGCCGGCCAGTTCGCGCTTGGCGTCATCCAGTTCCTTCTGGGTCGGGCCGTTTTTCAGGTAATCGGCGAACACGTCCTGCACCAGTTTCAGGGTGCCTTCGCTCATTTCTGCGCGGGTCTGCAGGTTGATCATGAACGGCCCGCGGGCCTGCATCGGGGTGAAGCCCGAGTACACGCCGTAAGTCAGGCCGCGTTTCTCGCGCACTTCACTCATCAGCCGGGTGCCGAAGCCGCCACCGCCGAGGATCTGGTTGCCCAGGGACACGGCGGCGTAATCCGGATCGTCACGGTCGATCCCCAGTTGCGCCAGCAGCAGGTTGGTCTGGCTCGACGGGAATTCGATGTGGCCGATGCTGGCCTTGGGCTCAGTGGGTTGCTCGACCTTCGCCAGGGCCGGGCCTTTGGGCAGGGCGGCGGAGACTTGCGCGGCAATTGCCTCGGCGTCGCTGCGGGACAGATCGCCGACCAGAGCGATCACCACGTTGCCGGCGGTATAGGCCTTGGCGTGGAAGGCCTGCAGTTGCGCCTGGGTGATAGTCGGAACGCTCTTGGCATTGCCTTCGCTGGCATGCGCATAGGGATGGCTGCCGTACAGGCGCTGCATCAGCTCCAGGCTGGCCAGCTTGCCGGGGTTCTGCTTCTGGTACTCGAAGCCGGCGAGCAACTGGTTCTTGATCCGCGCCAGGGAGTCGGCAGGGAAGGTCGGCTTGCCCACCACTTCGGCGAACAGCTCAAGCGCCGGTTCGCGTTTATCCACAGCGCTGAGGCTGCGCAGCGAGACCACGGCCATGTCCTTGTAGGCACCGTTGCCGATATCCGCGCCCAGGCTTTCAAAGCCCTGGGCGATGGCGCCCACATCCTTGCCGGGCACGCCTTCGTTGAGCATGGCGTTGGTCAGCAGGGCCAGGCCGGAAGTGTTGCCGTCCTGGCTGCTGCCGGCGGCGAAGATCAGGCGCATGTCGAACATCGGCAGCTCACGGGCTTCGACGAACAGCACCTTGGCGCCTTCGGCAGTGTTCCAGGTCTGCACATTGAGGTTGCGATGGCTGGGGGCCTTGCCATCCAGCTCGGCCAGAGATTGCAGCTTCTGGCTGCTCTTGGCGTTGTCCAGGGCCTGGCTGGCATTGCTCTCGCCGGAGCGCGACAGGTACAGGCCACCGGCGGTAAGCAGGGCGACCAGGGCCAGGCCCAGCAGGACCGGTGAAGCATTCTTGCGCTTACTCATGAGCGGACTCCTCAGGCAGTACATGGGCCACGCTCATACGCTCCCGAGTGAAATAGGTGCGGGCGGCTTTCTGGATGTCTTCCGGGGTCACGCTTTGCAGTTCCGCCAGCTCGGTGTCCATCAGCTTCCAGGACAGGCCGACGGTTTCCAGCTGGCCGATGGCGCTGGCCTGGCTGGTGATCGAGTCACGCTCGTAGACCAGCCCGGCAATCACTTGTGCCCGGACCCGCTCCAACTCTGCGGCCGACGGCGGGGTGGTTTTCAGTTGGTCCAGCAGGCGCCACAGCCCGGCTTCGGCCTGGGCGATGGTTTTCTTCTTCTGGCTGTTGGGGGTGGCCGAGAGCATGAACAGGCTGTCGCCTCGGGTGTAGGCGTCATAGCTGGTGGAGCCGTTGGACAGCAACTCTTCGCCGCGCTCCAGCTGGGTCGGAATGCGCGCGCTGTAGCCGCCGTCCAGCAGGGCCGCGGCCAGGCGCAGGGCGTTGACCGAACGCTTGTCTTCAGCTGTGGCGATGCTGGGCACGTTGAAGGCCAGCATCAGACTCGGCAGTTGGGTCTTCACATGCAGGGTGATCAGGCGCTCGCCGGGTTCGGCCAGCTCCAGGGGGATCTTCGCCGGTGGCACGTCGCGCTTGGGGATGGCGCCGAAATAGCGTTGGGCCAGAGCCTTGACCTCATCCGGGGTGACATCGCCCACCACCACCAGGGTGGCGTTGTTCGGCGCGTACCAGGATTGGTACCAGTGGCGCAGTTCCTCGACCTTCATCCGGTTCAGGTCGGCCATCCAGCCGATGGTCGGCGTGTGGTAGCCGCTGGCGGGGTAGGCCATGGCCTTGAAGCGCTCGTAGGCCTTGGACAGCGGCTTGTCGTCGGTGCGCAGGCGGCGTTCTTCCTTGATCACTTCGATCTCGCGGGCGAACTCGTCGGCCGGCAGGCGCAGGCTGGCCATGCGGTCGGCTTCCAGCTCCAGGGCTACGCTCAGGCGGTCGCGGGCCAGGACCTGGTAATAAGCGGTGAAGTCGTCGCTGGTGAAGGCGTTCTCTTCGGCGCCAAGATCCCGCAGGATCAGGGACGCTTCACCCGGGCCGACCTTCTCGCTGCCCTTGAACATCATGTGTTCCAGGGCGTGGGACAAACCGGTCTGGCCCGGGGTTTCGTAGCTGGAGCCGACCTTGTACCAGACCTGCGACACCACTACCGGTGCGCGATGGTCTTCGCGGACCACCACTTTGAGGCCGTTGTCGAGGGTGAATTCGTGGGTGGGTTGCGGGTCGGCAGCCAGGGCTGCAAGGGGCAGACAAACTGTGCTGAGCAGCAGGCCTGCAGCGCGGCGGGCTAGAGCATTCATTCGTTTTTAAACCTGTTGGGCTGCCCGCTTGGTCTTAGCCTGTGCGGGCGAGGAGGTGCTAGGATACTGATCCGTTTTACTGGCGGCCACGCCTATCAGGCTTGCACGAATCAGAGTGTGCTTGAGCAGGTTGTATGAGTTACCGGCAAAAAGCCTTGATTTGTCAGCTAAACTTCGACTTTTCGCCGATTTTGCCGTTCCAGTCCTTAAGTAAAATCGATCCTTGAAGTGCTTTTGGGCATTTCGACAACATGTTGCGCGTGAACAAGCTGGATGAAACACAGTCTGTTCTGCATCGAATATTTATTTACCGAAGCGCCCACTGGCGCATCGCTACCTTGAGATAGCCGTCTCCATGTTTGGTTCCAACGACGACAAAAAGACCCCAGCCGCGGCTGGCGAGAAGAAAGGCCTGTTCGGATGGCTGCGCAAAAAGCCGCAGGAACCCGTCGTCGAACAGCCGCAAGTGCCTGTCGAGCCGGTGCCGGCTCCAGTTATTGAAACCGCTCCCGGCGTTGCCCCGAGTGAGCCGGTTGTGCTGTCGACCGGCGAGCCGGTGCTGCAACCCCGGGGCGAGGCCGAGCCGGTAGCGGCCGTTGCGCCCGAGTTGCCCCTGACTCCGAGCCCGGAGCACAAGCCCTGGCTGACTCTACCGGTAGCGGAAGAGCCGGTGGCCCTGGTGGAGGACGCTCAGGCGGAGCACGTCACTCCGCCGATTCCAGCCCTGACCCCAGCATCTGAACCGGTGGTCGAAGCGCCGGTTGTCACCCCGGCTCCGGTGCTCGAAGTGCAAACGCCGGTAGCGCCGGTATTCGTCGCGCCGGAGCCTGTTGCTCCTGCTCCTGCTCCTGCTCCTGCTCCTGCTCCTGCTCCTGCTCCTGTTGCCGAGCCGGTTGCCCAGGTGGCGGAGCCCGAGCCCGTGGTCGAGCCGGTCCGTCCTGTTGAAGAGAACAAGGTCGGTTTCTTCGCCCGCTTGAAGCAGGGCCTGTCCAAGACCAGCGCCAGCATTGGCGAAGGCATGGCCAGCCTGTTCCTGGGCAAGAAGGCCATCGATGACGAGTTGCTGGAAGACCTGGAAACCCGTCTGCTGACCGCCGACGTCGGGGTCGAAGCGACTTCGGTGATCATCCAGAACCTGACCCAGAAGGTGGCGCGCAAGCAACTCACCGACTCCGATGCGCTGTACGCCTCGTTGCAGGCCGAACTCACCAGCATGCTCAAGCCGGTGGAGCAGCCGCTGAAAATCGTCGCCCAGAACAAACCCTTCGTGATCCTGGTGGTGGGCGTCAACGGCGCCGGCAAGACCACCACCATCGGCAAGCTGGCGAAGAAACTGCAGCTGGAAGGCAAGAAAGTCATGCTGGCGGCCGGCGACACCTTCCGCGCCGCGGCGGTGGAGCAACTGCAAGTCTGGGGCGAGCGCAACAAGATCCCGGTCATCGCCCAGCACACCGGAGCCGATTCCGCTTCGGTGATCTTCGACGCCGTGCAGGCGGCCAAGGCTCGTGGTATCGATGTGCTGATCGCCGACACGGCGGGGCGCCTGCACACCAAAGACAACCTGATGGAAGAGCTGAAGAAGGTCCGCCGGGTGATCGGCAAGCTCGACGCCGATGCGCCGCACGAGGTGCTGCTGGTGCTGGACGCCGGTACCGGCCAGAACGCCATCAACCAGGCCAAACAGTTCAACCAGACCGTGGAATTGACCGGCCTGGCCCTGACCAAACTCGATGGCACGGCCAAAGGCGGGGTGATCTTCGCCCTGGCCAAGCAATTCGGTCTGCCGATCCGTTATATCGGGGTCGGTGAAGGCATCGATGACTTGCGTACTTTTGAAGCAGAACCCTTTGTCCAGGCACTGTTTGCCGAGCGGGAGCGTTCATGATTCGTTTCGAACAGGTCGGTAAGCGCTATCCCAATGGCCACGTTGGCCTGCATGAGCTGAGCTTTCGCGTCCGTCGTGGCGAATTCCTGTTTGTCACCGGCCATTCCGGCGCCGGCAAAAGCACCTTGCTGCGCCTGCTGCTGGCCATGGAACGCCCTACCTCCGGCAAATTGCTGCTGGCGGGTCAGGACCTGGGTCAGATCAGCAATGCACAGATCCCTTTCCTGCGGCGGCAGATCGGCGTGGTGTTCCAGAATCACCAGTTACTGTTCGATCGCACGGTGTTCAACAACGTCGCTCTGCCGTTGCAGATCCTCGGTCTGTCCAAGGCGGAAATCGCCAAGCGCGTGGATTCGGCCCTGGAACGCGTGGCCTTGTCGGACAAAACCGATCTTTACCCAGGTGATCTGTCCACCGGTCAGCAACAGCGCGTAGGTATTGCTCGGGCCATCGTCCATCGCCCGGCTCTACTGCTGGCGGACGAACCCACCGGTAACCTCGACCCGCGTCTTGCGGCGGAAATCATGGGCGTGTTCGAAGACATCAACCGCCTGGGCACCAGCGTACTGATCGCCAGTCACGACCTGGCGCTGATCGCGCGCATGCGTCACCGCATGCTGACCCTGCAGCGCGGCCGATTGATTGGTGACGGGGAGGCCGGCGTATGAGTGCCACACGTACTCCTAAAGTGGCGGAGCGCGTAGCGCCCAAGGCCTCCGAAGCACCGCCACCGAAGAAAAAACGCGACGAGGACGACGGTCCGGATTTCGCCACCCTGTTGCATGCCTGGATCGAAAGCCATCGCGCCAGCTTGCTGGACAGCCTGCGGCGCCTGGGCAAGCAGCCCATCGGCAGTTTCTTTACCTGCCTGGTGATGGCTGTGGCCCTGAGCTTGCCCATGGGCCTGTCGTTGCTGCTCAGCAACGTCGAGCGCCTGGGCGGTTCCTGGCAGCGGGCAGCGCAGATTTCGCTGTACCTGGATCTGGGGGCTTCAGCCAGCGAAGGTGAGAAGCTTGGCGAAGAGATCAAGGGCCTGCCCGGTGTGGCGGATGCCGAGTTCATCAGTAAGGAAAAGGCGCTGGAAGAATTCCAGCAGCAGTCCGGCCTGGGTGAGGCTTTGCGCGAGCTGCCCCACAATCCGCTGCCGGGCGTAGTGCTGGTCACGCCGAGCGAAGTGGACAAGGCGACCCTGGAGGCCTTGCGTCAGCGGTTGTCGGAAATGCCCAAGGTGCAACTGGCGCAGTTGGACCTGGTATGGGTCGAGCGGCTGGCGGCCATCCTCAAGCTGGGGGACCGTTTTGTCTTCGGCCTGACGGTGTTGCTGGTTTCTGCATTACTTTTGGTGATAGGCAATACCATTCGTCTTCATATTGAAAACCGCCGCACAGAGATAGAAGTGATTAAACTCGTCGGCGGCACAGACAGCTATGTGCGCCGTCCCTTCCTTTATATGGGCGCGTTGTATGGCTTCGGTGCGGGGATTCTGTCCTGGGGCGTATTGGCGTTTGGCCTGAACTGGCTGAACGACGCGGTGATCGGCTTGGCCGGCTTGTACGGCAGTGATTTTGCCCTGGCAGGGGTGCCGGTTGCTGATGGTCTATCGCTCTTGCTTGGTGCGGTGCTGTTGGGTTATATCGGTGCGTGGATTGCGGTGGCCCGCCACCTGAGGGAGCTGGCACCGAAGTAATGTCATTTTGCTTGTATTGACCTTTCAGAATATTTGGGAACTTGTTTCGCGGTTTCCGGTCAATTTTCGCAGTGCTGAACTGCACGAGTTATGTGAGTCGGAGGTTTTTTCGTATGACCACTTCTTTGCAACCTGCTTACGCATTGGTTCCAGGCGCAAACCTGGAGGCCTATGTGCACACGGTGAACAGCATTCCATTGCTGACGCCCGAGCAGGAGCGTGAACTGGCCGAGAGTCTCTACTATGAGCAGGATCTTGAGGCGGCTCGGCAGATGGTGCTCGCCCACCTGCGTTTTGTCGTACATATCGCCCGTAGCTATTCCGGCTACGGGTTGGCCCAGGCTGACCTGATCCAGGAAGGCAACGTTGGCCTGATGAAAGCCGTGAAGCGCTTCAACCCGGAAATGGGTGTGCGCCTGGTGTCCTTTGCGGTGCACTGGATCAAGGCGGAAATTCACGAGTTCATCCTGCGTAACTGGCGGATTGTGAAAGTCGCGACCACCAAGGCTCAGCGCAAGCTGTTTTTCAACCTGCGCAGCCAGAAGAAGCGTCTGGCCTGGCTGAACAATGAAGAAGTGCATCGCGTGGCGGAGAGCCTGGGCGTTGAGCCCCGTGAAGTGCGCGAGATGGAAAGCCGTCTGACCGGCCAGGACATGGCCTTCGATCCGGCTGCTGAAGCGGATGATGACAGCGCCTTCCAATCGCCGGCCAACTACCTGGAAGACCATCGCTACGACCCGGCGCTGCAACTGGAAGATGCCGATTGGAGCGACAACTCCACCCACAACCTGCACGAAGCGCTGGAAGTGCTGGACGAGCGCAGCCGTGACATCCTCTACCAGCGCTGGCTGGCCGAAGAGAAAGCCACGCTGCACGACCTGGCGCAGAAGTACAACGTTTCGGCCGAGCGTATCCGCCAGCTGGAAAAGAGCGCGATGAACAAGTTGAAGCTGTCCATCGCCGCTTAAGCCTGAAGCGTCATGCAAAACGCCCCGAGATGATCGGGGCGTTTTTGTTTGCGCGTCTTTTGTAGGGGTGGCTTGTCGGCGAATAGGCCTGGTTTACCTAACCCGCCCACGGCGCTTTACGGGCTTCATTCAACCGATTCAGGTAATCAGCCCCACCCAACTGGCTCATCTGCCGCCGAACCCAGCCCGCCCGCTGCATCACATAAGTGCTGGGCCGCGCTGCGCTCCACACCCTTGGATTGGGCAGGACAGCGGCCAGCAGGCTGGCTTGCTGGCGTGACAGGTTGGCCGCGCTGACGCCGAAGTGATGGCGCGCCGCGGCTTCTGCCCCGAACACCCCTTCATCCCATTCGACACTGTTGAGGTAGACCTCAAGAATCCGCTGCTTGGGCCAGAACACCTCGATCAGCGCGGTGAACCAGGCTTCCAGCCCCTTGCGCAAGTAGCTGCGGCCGGACCAGAGGAACAGGTTTTTCGACACTTGCTGACTCAGGGTGCTGGCACCACGGATCGAACCGCCCCGTTCGTTGTGGATCAACGCTGCCTGGATTGCATCGATATCAAAGCCCCAATGCTCGGGGAATTTCTGATCCTCGCCGGCGATCACCGCCACCTTGAGGTTGTCGGAGATTTCATCCCAAGGCTTCCAGGTGCGTTGCAGGTCGATGGTGTCGTTGTCGATCCAGGATTCGACCTTGCGCTCCACCATCAGGGCGGTGCCCGGCGGCGGCACGAAACGGAACAGCAGCACCAGCAGCACGCTACCGACGACGAACCACATCAAGGCTTTTACAAGGCGACGAAACAGATAACGCAGCATAGAGATGGCTTGGCCGAACCCGTTGAGCGCGCCATTATACAGACCCTTTGCGCTGAATCTGACTGGAGTTCCTCATGTTGCGTGGCTTCCTGATGCTGGCCGCTTTCTTCGGTTTCACCGGGGTCGCCCTCGGCGCCTTTGCCGCTCACGGTCTGAAAAACCGCCTGAGCACCGAGTGCTTGGCTATTTTTCATACAGGGGTCACTTACCAGCTGGTGCATACCCTGGCGCTGTTCGGCGTCGCCTTGCTGGCGGCGCATATTCCAGGGCGGCTGGTGACCTGGGCCGGTATCGCGTTCACCCTGGGCATCCTGTTGTTCTCCGGCAGCCTGTACCTGCTGACCCTGAGCGGCATCAGCAAGCTGGGCATCATCACCCCCTTCGGTGGCCTGGCCTTCCTGGTTGGCTGGTTTCTGCTGGGCCTTGCCGCCTGGCGCCTGCAAGGGGCCGGCTGACGCTTGTAGCTGACCTTTAGGTCACGATCGGGCTAGAATGCTGGCCCCTAAAAATGATGGCGGCCTCGAGCATGCGCATTCAGTTGAACGGTGAATCCTTTGAACTGCCCGACGGCTCGACCGTTGCGGCCCTGCTGACCCGTCTGGACCTGACCGGACGCCGGATCGCGGTGGAACTCAATCTGGATATCGTTCCGCGCAGCCAGCACGCCGAGACCGCCCTCAACGAGGGCGACCAGGTGGAAGTGGTCCACGCCATCGGCGGCGGCTAGCCACTGGCGTCAATCGCGCTGCTACGTATTCCGCGCAGCGCCCTGGCCCGGCTCCGGGCCTCTCCCATGGAAGACGCGTTCACCGGCCCCGGAATGAGGGCTCCAGGGCCCCGGGCCTGATACAGAATTCTGCAAGAACCTCACCCCAACAGAGGATTTCCGATGAGCAACGTTCGTAGTGACAAGCCTTTCGTCCTGGCCGGTCGGACGTACCAGTCGCGTTTGCTGGTAGGCACCGGCAAGTACCGCGACATGGAAGAAACCCGCCTGGCCATCGAGGCCTCGGGTGCCGAGATCGTCACCGTCGCCGTGCGCCGGACCAATATCGGCCAGAACCCGGGCGAACCGAACCTGCTGGATATCCTGCCACCGGATCGCTACACCATCCTGCCCAACACCGCCGGCTGCTATGACGCAGTGGAAGCGGTACGCACCTGCCGCCTGGCTCGCGAACTGCTAGACGGCCACAACCTGGTCAAGCTGGAAGTCCTGGCCGACCAGAAGACCCTGTTCCCCAACGTGCTGGAAACCCTCAAGGCCGCCGAAGTGCTGGTCAAGGAAGGTTTCGACGTGATGGTCTACACCAGCGATGACCCGATCATCGCTCGCCAACTGGCGGAAATGGGCTGCATCGCGGTCATGCCCCTGGCGGGCCTGATCGGCACCGGGCTGGGGATCTGCAACCCGTACAACCTGCAGATCATCCTCGAAGAAGCCAAGGTCCCGGTGCTGGTGGATGCCGGTGTCGGCACTGCCTCCGACGCCACCATCGCCATGGAGCTGGGGTGTGAAGCGGTGCTGATGAACTCGGCCATCGCCCATGCGCAGCAACCGGTGCTGATGGCCGAAGCCATGAAACACGCAATTGTCGCGGGCCGCCTGGCGTACCTCGCCGGTCGCATGCCGAAGAAACTCTATGCCAGCGCCTCTTCGCCGCTGGATGGTCTGATCAAGTAAGAGCCATTGATGACTGAATCAAACGACACGCCAATCCAGCCGGAAGCCGGCGACGAGCGCCAACACCGCCGCATCAAGAGTTTCGTGATGCGCGCCGGGCGCATGACCGAAGGCCAGCAGCGCGGCCTGGATCAGGGCGCGCCGCTGTATGTGCTGCCCCTGGCTGACGCCCCGGTGGACTACGACCAGGTGTTCGGCCGTTCAGCGCCGCGCTCTTTGGAAATCGGCTTCGGCATGGGCCACTCGCTGCTGGAAATGGCCGCGGCGGCTCCGGAGCAGGACTTCATTGGTGTGGAAGTTCACCGTCCGGGCGTCGGCGCGCTGCTCAATGGCGTGCTGACTCAGGGCCTGACCAACCTGCGGGTCTACGATTGCGACGCGATTGAAGTGCTCAATCGCTGTATCGCCGACAACAGCCTGGATCGGCTGATGCTGTTCTTCCCCGATCCGTGGCACAAGAGCCGGCACCACAAGCGCCGCATCGTCCAGGCCTCTTTCGCCGAACTGGTGCGCAGCAAGCTCAAGGTGGGCGGCATTCTGCACATGGCCACCGACTGGGAGCCCTATGCCGAATACATGCTGGAGGTGATGAACGTCGCCCCGGGTTACCGCAACCTGGCCGAAGACGGCAAGTGCGTGCCGCGCCCGGCTGAACGCCCGATCACCAAGTTCGAGCGTCGTGGCGAGCGCCTGGGCCATGGTGTGTGGGATCTGAAGTTCGAAAAGCTCGACTGAGCCCCGTACAGCCGCTGTTGTAGGCGCTGGTTTGCTAGCGAAGGTGCCCTCAAGGACGCCTTCGCCAGCCAGCTGACTCCTACAAGGCTTTGATGAAACTGACCGGCACCTGGTCGGTCAGCCACACCCCATTCTCTGCCTGATAGAAGGTGAAACCCTGGGCCTGCATGGCCTGGGCGTCGATCTGCAGGATCACCACCTTGCCGTAACGCTGGCCCACGGCCCGGGCGGTGTCGATTTCCTGGGACAGGTGCACGTGATGGCGTGAGCCCGGGATCAGCCCCTTCTCATTGATCGACTCCATGAAGCGCGTGGCAGTGCCGTGGTAGAGCACGGCGGGCGGTTGCTTTGCCTCAAGCTGCAATTGCACGGCCTTGTTGGAGTGTCCCTGAACGGCGCGGATTTGCTGGCCGTCAGCGGAGAGGGCGAAGCGCTTCTTGTCGTTGCCTTCGACCACCCGCTCGATCAGTTCCCGGCTCAGTTGCCGGCCGTTCTTGGCCGCGCCGCTGATCAGTGCGTCGAGATCGCCCCAGCCTTGGCTGTCCAGCTCAAGACCGATGGCCTGGGGCTCGTGGCGCAGCACGTAGCTGAGGAACTTGCTGGTGTCTTCGATGACTTTCTTGCTCATGTTCTTCCTTGAATAGCGGGCTGCAGGTCAGCGGCGGTCGGCGACCACGCCAATCAGCACCAGCACCACCAGCAGCACTGGCGCCAGGCTGTAGTTGTTGAACTGGCTCAGGCCGCGGACGATCCACGGCGTGGCGTAGATCAGCGCCAGGCCGCTGCCGACCATGCACAGCAGGGCCATCAGCGGCACGCGCAGGGCACCGGCGATGCCGCCCAGGCGCTGCTCGACCCAACCCTTGATGTCCGCGCCGAACAGCACCAGCAGGCAGCCCACCAATGCCAGGGCGATTTCCGAGAGGTTGCTGCGACTCCAGCGGGACACGGTGGCAAGCAGGTCGAGTACCAGATCCATGTGATTTCCTTAGATCAGAAAGTATTGCAGCAGGTCATTGAGGAAGAGTTGCCCGCGGGCCGTGGCCGCCAGGCGTGACGGTTCGACCTGCAACAAGCCACTTTGTTCGGCCTGACGCCGACCTTCGGCAAGGCTGGCCAGATCCAGGCCGGTGCGCTGGGCGAACAGTGCGGCGTCGACGCCATCGGTGAGGCGCAGGGCGTTCATCAGGAACTCGAACGGCAGCTCGTCGTTGCCCAGGGTCTTCTCGCCAGCCTTGAACGGCTTGGCCGGGTTCAGGTAGTCCTTGGGCAGGCGGGTCTTCCAGGTGCGCAGAATGCGCCCGTCCGGGTGGCTGAGCTTGCCGTGGGCGCCGGCACCGATGCCGATGAAGTCGCCGAAGCTCCAGTAGTTCAGGTTGTGCCGCGCCGCGCGTCCGGGCTGGGCGTAGGCCGACACTTCATACTGGGCGTAGCCATGCTCGGCCAGCAGTGCCTGGCCGGCTTCCTGGATATCCCACAGGGTGTCGTCCTCCGGCAGCACCGGCGGCTGGTTCCAGAACACCGTGTTGGGTTCCAGGGTCAGCTGATACCAGGACAGGTGGGTCGGCTTCATCGCAATGGCCTGACGCAGATCGCCCAGGGCATCGTCCAGGGACTGATCCGGCAAGCCGTGCATCAGGTCCAGGTTGAAGTTGTCGAACCCGGCCTGGCGCGCCATGCCGGCGGCGCGTACCGCTTCGTCACCGTTGTGGATGCGGCCCAGGGCCTTGAGCTTCTGTTCCTGGAAGCTCTGGATGCCGATGGACAGGCGGTTGATTCCCAGGGCGCGATAGGCGGTGAATTTCTCCTGCTCGAAGGTCCCGGGGTTGGCTTCCAGGGTGATTTCGATATCGCTGGCGAAGGCGATGCGTTGTTCCACGCCCTGGAGCAGCCGCCCCAGGGCCTGGGCGCTGAACAGGCTCGGGGTGCCGCCGCCGAAGAAGATCGAGCTCAGCTCGCGGCCATGCACCGCGTGCAGCTCCAGGTCGAGGTCGGCCAGCAGGGCGTCGACGTACTCTTCTTCCGGCAACGTCGGGCTGGCGGCGTGGGAGTTGAAATCGCAATAAGGGCATTTGCGTACACACCACGGGATGTGGATGTACAGCGCCAGGGGCGGCAACTGGGGCAGCGCCGCCCGAGGCGTTGGCGCGCCGCCGAGAATCAGCGGCGACGCGGATCGGTCCTGGCTCATTTCAGGCCCAGGCGTTGCCGCAGAATGGCCATGGCGCGGGCGCGGTGGCTGAGCTGGTTTTTCTCCACGGGGCCCAGCTCGGCGCTGGAGCAGTCACGTTCCGGCACCCAGAACAACGGGTCGTAGCCGAAACCGTGTTCGCCACTGGCGGCGGTGAGGATGCGCCCGTGCCACAGGCCTTCGCAGAGGATCGGCAACGGATCGTCGGCGTGCCGCACCAGGGCCAGGACGCAGACGAACTGCGCGCCGCGCTGGGCTTCGGGGACGTCTTTCAGGGCTTCGAGCAGCTTGGCGTTGTTCGCCGCGTCGCCCTGGCCGTCGGCATAGCGCGCCGAGTAGATGCCCGGCGCGCCGCCGAGAAAGTCCACCGCCAGGCCGGAATCGTCCGCCAGTGCCGGCAGGCCGGAAATGCGTGCGGCATTGCGCGCCTTGAGGATGGCGTTTTCGACGAACGACAGACCGGTTTCTTCCGGCTCGACGCTGCTGAACTCGCCGATCGAGCGCAGTTGCACCGAGGCGCCGAGCATGGCCTGGAGTTCTTTGAGTTTGCCGGCGTTGTGGCTGGCCAGTACGAGTTGCGTAAGGTTCATTATTCGCCCGGGAATAGCTCTTGGTTGAAGCTGAAGCTGTTGGTATCGCCACCCGTTTGCACGGTGATGGTGAAGGTACGGGTTTCCTGCTGTTCCACTGGGAACTGGGCGATGTAGTAGATCGCGCCCTGTTCGGTGATCTGGCGGAATTTCAGCGGGATGCTCTTGCTGGTCAGGTCCTTGACCGTACCGCTGACCTGGCCGACCAGCGGCTTGCCATCCTTGATCAGGGAGACGTTGATCACGCCCTGGCTCTTGCTGCGAACCAGCTCCGCGGCCCTGGCGACGTCAGGTTGCAGGTAGGTGGAGTTGAAGGTGTTGTAGTGCACGGTGATGTCACCGAACACCTCCTTGCGCTCGCTCTTGATCGGGTCTGCCGCCAGGGCACTGAAGCTCAGGCAGGCAGCCAATAGAAATGTCACCAGACGTCCCATGATGGTTCTCCTCGATGCAACGTGGTTTATACCGCGACCTTGTGATCTTGCAGGCCGGGACTGCTGACGCGGTAGATGCCGATCTCTCCCAACAGATTAGGCCATAGCTTACTGGCCCACCCGTGATGGTGTTGTTGATCGACGGCAAGGCGGTTGATCACCCGGGCTTGGCGCTCGCGGCACAGCTCTTCGAAGTCCTCGAAGGTGCAGAAGTGGATGTTCGGCGTGTTGTACCAGGTGTACGGCAGGAACTCCGAGACCGGCATCCGCCCCTTGCTGGCCAGGTACCAGCGGCAGCGCCAGTGGCCGAAGTTGGGGAAAGTGATGATGCACTGGCGGCCGACCCGGAGCATTTCGTCGAGGATCTTGTCCGGGTAGTGCACGGCCTGCAGGGCCTGGGTCATGACCACGATATCGAAGCTGTTGCTGGCGAAGTTGCCCAGACCCTTGTCCAGGTCCTGCTCGATCACGTTGATGCCCTTGGCCACGCACTCGGCAATGTTGTCCGGGTCGTTTTCCAGGCCGTAGCCGGTGACTTGCTTGTGTTCCTGCAGCCAGCTCAGCAGCTCGCCGTTACCGCAGCCCAGGTCGAGGACGCGGCTGCCGGCGGGGATCCATTCCTGGATGATTTCCAGATCGGCTCTCATCGTGTCCTCACAAGGTAATGCGGTTCATGTAGTGACTAAAGGCCTGCAAGTAGCGCGGGATCGGGATCAGGAAGGCGTCGTGCCCCTGGGGTGCGTCGATCTCCAGGTAGCAGACGTCCTTGCGCGCCGCCATCAGCGCGTCCACCAGCTCCCGGGAACGGGCCGGGGAGAAGCGCCAGTCGGTGGTGAAGGACATCACGCAGAACTTGGCGCTGGCGTTGGCGAAGGTCTTGGCCAGATCGTCGTCAAAGTTCGCCGCCGGGTCGAAATAGTCCAGGGCCTTGGTCATCAGCAGGTAGGTGTTGGCGTCGAAACGCCCGGAAAACTCTTCGCCCTGGTAGCGCAGGTAGCTTTCCACCTGGAATTCGACGCTGTGGAAGTCGTAGTTGAGCTTTTCGCTCTTGAGACCGCGGCCGAATTTCTCGCCCATGGAGTCATCGGACAGGTAGGTGATGTGCCCGACCATGCGCGCCAGCATCAGCCCGCGTTTAGGGATCACGCCTTGTTCCTGGAAAGAACCGCCGTGGAACTCCGGGTCGGTG
This sequence comes from Pseudomonas protegens, assembly GCF_003363755.1. GTDB lineage: Bacteria > Pseudomonadota > Gammaproteobacteria > Pseudomonadales > Pseudomonadaceae > Aquipseudomonas > Aquipseudomonas danubii. The sequence continues at coordinate 3,081,708 of NZ_CP031396.1, read as the reverse complement.
AGAATCGCCTGGCGCGCCACTTCGTTGAAGGCGATGTTCTGCGCCGAGAGCTTGGGCGCCGAGGCGATGGCCAGGCAGTGCCGTACCCGGTCCGGGTAGGTGATGGTCCATTGCAGGGCCTGCATGCCGCCCAGGCTGCCGCCGATCACCGCTGCCCACTGGGCAATGCCCAGGCGGTCCGCCAGGCGCGCCTGGCTGTGCACCCAGTCTTCCACGGTGAGCACCGGGAAATCGGCGCCGAACGGCTTGCCGGTTTCCGGATTGAGGCTGCTGGGGCCGGTGGAGCCGTTGCAACCGCCGAGGTTGTTGAGGCTGACCACGAAGAACTTGTTGGTATCGATGGGCTTGCCGGGACCGATGCAGCTGTCCCACCAACCGGGCTTGCGGTCATCGACGCTGTGGTAGCCGGCGGCGTGATGATGGCCGGACAGGGCGTGGCAGATCAGCACCGCGTTGCTGGCGCTGGCGTTGAGCTGACCATAGGTTTCGTAGATCAGGTCGTAGGCCGGTAGCGCGCGTCCGCAGGCCAGGGCCAGAGGATCGCTGAAGTGCGCTATTTCTGGCGTGACCAGACCAACAGAATCGGGGGGAAAGGCAGTTGGCATCGACCCTGCTCTCATTTAAATGAGGCGTAAGTCTAAAGACCGCTGCCCCCAGCGGCAAGCAAAGCCCGGGGCTGTATTTGGTTGGAGAAATGGCGGGGTGAGATTCGCTGGCAAGCCAGCGCCTACAGCGGACCTGGGACGTAGGAGCCGGCTTGCCGAAGAATCAGGCAGGGCGCGCCAGCCCCGGCAGATCCGGCAGCTTCTTCGGCGCTTGCAGGCGCACGCGCTTCTGCCGGTTCAACTCGCCACTGACCAGGCTGACGTGGCTCTTGGGAATGCCGAAAGCCTTGGCCAGGAACCCCATCAAGTGAGCATTGGCCTTGCCCTCCACAGGCGGGGCGGTGAGGCGGATCTTCAGCCGCTCCCCATGCAGGCCAGCGAACTCGTCGCTGCTGGCCTTGGGTTGCAGGTGACAATCGAGAATCAGATCGTCACCGTCCCAGCGGAAGTAGCTCATCAGATCAGCCCGAACAACTCAGGGGGCATGAAGGTGTAGAGCGCCAGGCGCGGAATCAGCCACTGTTGCACCAGCTGGATCACGATGAAGGCCAGGATCGGCGAGATGTCCAGGCCGCCCAGGTTGGGCACGATGCGCCGGAATGGGGCCAGCAGCGGCTCGCTGATCTGGTAGGCCAGTTCCGCGCCCGGGCTCTGGCTGCCAGGAGCGACCCAGGACAGGATCACGCTGATGATCATGGCGAAGAACCAGATCTTCAGGAACAGCGCAAAGATCCCGATCGGCGCCCACAGCAGCAGTCCCAGGGCATTGAAGGAGATTTGGCTGAGGGTCAGGACGATGGCGAACAGCGCCATTTGGACGATCAGGGCCAGGACCAGCGAGGACATGTCGAGCCCGAACATGCTGGGGATCACCCGGCGCAGGGGTTTGAGCAATGGCTGGGTGGCGCGCACGATGAACTGGCAGATAGGGTTGTAGAAGTTCGCCCGCACCACTTGCAGCATGAAGCGCAGCAGGACCACCAGCAGGTACAGGCTGCCCAGGGTCTGAATCACAAAAATGGCAGCGTCGTTGAGTCCGAACATTATCGATTCCTTTGTAGGGGCGAGTTAACGACCGAGTTGTTCGGCCATTTCGGCCGAGCGGTGCGCGGCGGCACCCAATGCTTTTTCCACCAGGGCTTCAAAGCCGTTGGCCTGGAACGATTTGATCGCGGCTTCCGTGGTGCCGGCTGGCGACGTTACGCGGCGGCGCAGCTCGGCGGCGTCGACGTCACTGGACACTGCCATGTGAGCCGCCCCCAGGGCGGTCTGCAGGGTCAGTTGGGCGGCGGTTTCCCGAGGCAGGCCGAGCTTTTCGCCAGCGGCGGTCATGGCTTCGATCAGCAGGAAGAAATACGCCGGGCCGCTGCCGGACACCGCGGTCACAGCGTCCAGTTGTTGCTCTTGATCCAGCCACAGGGCGATGCCCACGGCGGACAGCAGTTCTTCGGCCTGATGGCGCTGTTCAGGGCTGACCTGGGCGGTGGCATACAGGCCGCTGACGCCCTGGCGCAGCAGCGCCGGGGTGTTGGGCATGCAGCGCACGATCGGTTGCTCGCCGAGCCAGTGGTTCATGCTGGCGCAGGTGATGCCGGCGGCAATGGACACCACCAGCTGCTGCGGCTGCAGGCTCGGGCGCAGGGCTTCGCACACGGCTTTCATGGCCTGGGGTTTGACCGCCAGGACGATCACATCGACGCCGGCGATGGCTTCGGCGTTGTCGGCGAACACCTGGATGCCGTGTTCGGCAGCCACCTTGGCCCGGGTTTCGGCGCCGGGGTCACTGGCACGGATCTGTGCCGCCTCAAGGCCTTTGGCCCGCAGGCCACCGATGAGGCTGGCCGCCATGTTGCCGGCGCCGATAAAAGCGATACGAGTCGTGTTCATGACAGGTCCTTATGAGAGGTCAGGGTCAGTCGCATTAGGACTGACTGTAGTCGCGGGCACCAAACAGTGCGGTACCGATCCGCACCCAGGTGGCGCCCTGGGCGATGGCCGCTTCGAGGTCGTGGCTCATGCCCATGGAAAGGGTGTCCAGGGGCAGCTTGAGGTTGTCGCGCAGTTGGTTGTTCAGGGCCTGCACCGCCGCGAAGGCGGCTTCCTGGGCGGCGCGGTCCTCGGTGGGCTCGGGAATCGCCATCAGCCCGCGCAGTTGCAGGCGTGGCAAGGCGCTGATGGCCCTGGCCAGGTCTGGCAGGTCGGCCGGGGTACAGCCGGACTTGCTGGCTTCGCCACTGACATTCACCTGGATGCAGATGTTCAGCGGCGGCAGCTCGGCAGGGCGTTGCTCGGACAGGCGTTGTGCGATTTTCAAGCGATCCACGGAATGCACCCAGGCAAAGTGCTCGGCAATGGCGCGAGTCTTGTTCGACTGAATGGGGCCGATGAAGTGCCAACTCAAGGGCAGGTCCGCCAGTTCCTGTTGTTTGCCCAGGGCTTCTTGCAGGTAGTTCTCGCCGAAGTCCCGCAGGCCGGCGGCATAGGCTTCGCGCAGGGCGGCGGCGGGTTTGGTCTTGCTCACGGCCAGCAGCATGACGCTGTCCGGGGCACGCTGTACGGCCTGGCAGGCGCTGCGGATGCGCTCGGCTAGCTGGGCAATGTTGTCTGCTATCGTGGACATTCGATTTCTTCTCAAAAGTACCGGCGACCGGGAGCCTGTGACCTTGGCCGCCAACCGCCGCATGAATCCACCAGACCCTGATTGTCGACCGGCCCGAGCATCGCTCAAGGGCCGCGCCGGTCATTGCCCGGCATGGCGGCTGGGTCTGAAGCTCGCGGCATTCTACTGGAATTGGGGTGCACTATGGACATCACCGAACTCCTGACTTTGAGCATCTCCCGGGGTGCTTCCGACTTGCATCTGTCTGCCGGACTGGCGCCGATGTTGCGCATTGATGGCGATATTCGTCCGCTGGACAGCCCGGCCCTGGATGCACAGCAGGTGCTGTCCTTGATGCATGGCCTGATGAGCGAGCCACAGCGGCAGGTATTCGCCAGCCAGCAGGATCTGGACTTTGCCTACGAACTGCCGGGCGTGGCGCGGTTCCGGGTCAATGCCTTCCAGCACGTCCGGGGAGCGGCTGCAGTGCTGCGCCTGATCCCGTCACGGGTACAGAGCCTGGAGGCGTTGGGACTGGGGCAAGTGTTTCAGCAGATTGCCGAAGCGCCTCGGGGGCTGGTGCTGGTCACCGGGCCCACCGGTAGCGGCAAGTCCACCACCCTGGCGGCGATGATCGATCACCTGAACCAGCATCGGCAGCAGCACATCCTCACCCTCGAAGACCCCATCGAGTTCATTCATCCGCAGAAAAGTTGCCTGATCCACCAGCGCGAGGTGCCGCGTGATACCCGCAGTTTCGCCACCGCCTTGCGTGCGGCGCTGCGGGAGGACCCGGACGTGATCCTGCTGGGAGAGTTGCGCGATCTGGAAAGCATTCGCCTGGCCCTGACCGCCGCCGAAACCGGGCACCTGGTGTTCGCCACCCTGCACACTGCATCCGCGGCCAAGAGCATCGACCGGCTGGTGGACGTGTTCCCGGGGGAGGAAAAGGCCCTGGTGCGCTCGATGCTGGCCGAGTCGCTGCAGGCGGTCATTGCCCAGGTGTTGCTGAAGAAAGTGGGCGGTGGGCGGGTGGCGGCTCACGAAATCATGCTGGGCAATGCGGCGATCCGTAACCTGATTCGCGAGGACAAGGTGGCGCAGATGTATTCGGCGATCCAGACCGGCGGGGCCCAGGGCATGCGCACCCTGGACATGAGCCTCAAGGCATTGCTGGGGCAAGGGCTGATCAGCCGTGAACAGGCGCGGGAGCAGGCCCGGATGCCGGAGAGCTTTTGACAGGGCTGGAAATGCATTCGCCGGCAAGCCGGCTCCTACAGGTGGGTGTAGGAGCCGGCTTGCCGGCGAATGGGCGAATCAGCAGATCAGCGCTGCACGACCCGCAGAGGTGCCTGTTCCTTGGGCAGTACCCGCTTGGCAACCACGTAGTGGCTCTGCCAGTAGGGTTTCTTCAGGGTGTCGATGGTCACTGCCTTGCCGCGCCGTGGGGCGTGGATAAAGCGGTCTTCGCCCAGGTAGATGGCGACGTGGTTGACCTTGCGGCTCTTGATGTTGAAGAACAGCAGATCGCCCGGCTTCAGGTCCTTGCGCTCGACCTTCTGCCCGTGGCCGCTGGCCATGGCGTTGGAGGTGCGTGGCAGGTCCACGGCGGCGACGTCATTGAAGGCGTAGCGCACCAGGCCGCTGCAATCGAAGCCTTTACTTGGGCTGCTGCCGCCCCAACGATAGGGGGTGCCCAGCACATTGACCGCACGGCTGAGGACAGTGGTGCTTGGCCGGCCGGCGTTGTTGGCCACCAGCTTGCTGTCGGCCTTGCTCAGGCGGGTGGGGTGCTTGATGGTGGTCTTGTTCTTGGCGGTGACCGTCGAAACATGGGGTTTCGGGGTGTAGCCATTAACGTTGGGAAGTCGTTGCTCACGGTTGGTGGCGTGGGCGGCCAGTGGCATTAATAGGCAAATGGTTAGCCATGTCTTGAAAAATGGTCGCATTAGGCAAGGCTCTTATTTGGTTAGCGCGCAACTTTATAACAGCTTTCAGGTCACTTCCGTGGCCGTTTGTCGATTCAACCTTGGGGTCAACTTCGGCAAAGAGGTGGCAACTTGACGCAGAAAACCGTCAGAAGTCAGGCAGTACAAGGCTTTGGCGGAACAGAAGGTAACATTGTCCACACGTCGAAAGCCTGTAAAAAAGTCACAAAGATTTTAAGAATATTTATCTATCACCTAGCAAGAGGCTCTTAATGAACACCTATCGTCAGGATGCATCTGCCCATGACACCCACAGCAAGGTGATCGGTTACCTGTTGTGGATTCTCGGTTTTACCGGCGCTCACCGCTTCTATTACGGCAAGCCGGTGACCGGGACCATTTGGTTCTTCACCCTTGGTCTATTGGGCATTGGCTGGCTGATCGACTTGTTCCTGATCCCGTCCATGGACCGGGAAGCGGACTTGCGCTTTACCTCTGGTCCCGTGGAATACAGCGTGGCTTGGATTCTGCTGACCTTCCTCGGGGTATTTGGCGTACATCGCATGTACCAGGGCAAATGGCTGAGCGGTGTGCTCTACCTGTTCACCGGTGGTTTGTTCTTCCTGGGGGTGCTGTACGACTTCTGGACCCTGAACGACCAGGTCTCCCTGGAAAACGCCAAACGCCGCTGATCCAGTCAGCGGCGCAGGCGGTGATGGCGTTGCATGGGGCTGTTGCCGCAGGCGGCCATCAGGAGCGGCGGCTCCTTCGGAGCCGTTTGCAGCCTGCGGCAGCGGCTACAGGGCGCCAGCCAGGCAATCAGCCTTGATAGCTGATATGCCCATCCACCAGGGTGTAGCGCACGGCGCCCGGCAGGCTATGGCCGAGGAATGGGCAGTTCTCGCCCTTGGACAGCCAGCGCTCGCCGGCCACGGTGGAACTGGCCGGGTCGAACAGCACCAGGTCCGCTGCACCCCCTTCCACCAGCTTGCCCGCCGGCAGGCGCAAGGCCTCGGCAGGACCAGCGCTGAGGCGCGCCAGCAGGGTCGGCAGGTCCAGTAAACCGTCCTGAACCAGGGTCAGGGCCAGTGGCAGCAGCAACTCGACGCTGCTGATGCCGGGCTCGGTGGCTCCGAACGGCGCCAGCTTGGCATCGCGCTCGTGGGGCTGGTGATGGCTGGAGATGGCTTGCACCACCCCGGACTTCACCGCCTCGCGCAGGGCATCACGGTCGGCCCGCGAGCGCAGTGGCGGCTGCACGTGATACAGGCTGGAGAAGTCGATCAGCGCCTCATCGGTGAGGATCAACTGATACAGCGCCACATCGGCGGTCACTGGCAGGCCGCGGGCCTGGGCCTGGGCGATCAGCTCAACGCCCCGGGCGCTGGTCAGCTGGCTGAAGTGAGCGCGCACGCCGCTTTGTTCCACCAGCAGCAGGTCCCGGGCCAGGGCCACGGTTTCCGCGCTTTCGGGAATCCCCGGCAAACCGAGGAAGCTGGCGGTAGCACCTTCATGGGCCAGGCCGCCTTCGGCCAGGTCGCGGTCCTGGGAGTGGAAGATCACCGTCAGGTCGAAGGTGGCGGCGTATTCCAGGGCGCGGCACAGGGTGCGGGTGCTGCGGAAACCGTCCAGGCCATTGCCGAAGGCCACGCAGCCGGCGTCACGCAACGCGATCAGCTCGGCCAACTGCTCGCCTTCCAGGCCCTTGCTCAGAGCCCCGATCGGGAAGACTTTGCTGTTGCCGGCTTCCCGGGCGCGGTCGAGGATCAGTTCGGCCACGGCCGAGGTATCCAGTACCGGTTTGGTATGCGGCGGGCAGCACAGGCTGGTGACGCCACCGGCCGCGGCGGCGCGGGTTTCGCTGGCGATGCTGCCCTTGCGGCTGTAGCCCGGCTCGCGCAGGGCCACGCTCAGGTCCACCAGGCCGGGCGCGGCCACCAGGCCCTTGGCGTCGATGATAGTGACGGCATTGAAACCATTGGGGGCGGCGCCGATGGCGACGATCTTGCCGGCTTCCAGGTGCAGATCAGTGGTTTGATCCAGGCCGCTGCTTGGATCGATGACGCGGGCGCCGAGAATGCTGAGCTTCACTGGGCGTTCTCCTGCTCGAATTGTCGCTGGGCGGTCTGCCCGCTCATGGCCATGGACAGCACGGCCATGCGCACTGCAATGCCGTAGGTCACCTGATTGAGGATCACCGAGTGCGGACCGTCGGCCACCGCCGATTCGATCTCCACGCCGCGGTTGATCGGGCCCGGGTGCATGACGATGGCGTCGGGCTTGGCCCCGGCCAGGCGTGCGGTGGTCAGGCCGAACAGGCGGTAGAACTCGCCTTCGCTGGGCAGCAGGCCGCCCTGCATGCGCTCACGTTGCAGGCGCAGCATGATCACCACGTCCACGTCTTTCAGGCCTTCGGTCATGTCGGTGTAGACCTTGACCCCATACTGCTCGATGCCGATGGGCAGCAGGGTTTTCGGTGCGATCACGCGGATGTCCGGGCAGCCGAGGGTTTTCAGCGCCAGCATGTTCGAGCGGGCTACCCGCGAGTGCAGGATGTCGCCGACGATGGCCACCGAGAGGTTCTCGAAGCCGCCCTTGTGCCGGCGGATGGTCAGCATGTCGAGCATGCCCTGGGTCGGGTGGGCGTGACGGCCGTCGCCGCCGTTGATGATCGCTACCTGAGGGCACACGTGTTCGGCGATGAAGTGCGCGGCGCCGGAGTCGCCGTGGCGTACCACGAACATGTCGGCGGCCATGGCTTCCAGGTTGCGCAGGGTATCCAGCAGGGTTTCACCCTTGCTCGCCGAGGAGGTCGAGACATTCAGGGTGATCACGTCCGCCGACAGCCGCTGGGCCGCCAGTTCGAAGGTGGTGCGGGTCCGGGTGGAGTTCTCGAAGAACACGTTGCACACGGTCTTGCCGCGCAGCAGCGGGACTTTCTTGACCGCCCGGGCGCCGACTTCGAGGAAGGAGTCGGCGGTGTCGAGGATTTCTGTCAGCAGCTCGCGGTTCAGGCCGTCGAGGGACAGGAAATGGCGCAGCTGGCCCTGATCGTTGAGCTGCAGCGGGCGCTTGGCGTCTAGAGGCGTCATCGCAATGGACTCTTAAAAGGGCGAGTTAGAGGGCGAGGTCTTGGAGCTCGAGTTGAAGCGGCGCAGGACCGGACAATTTTACCCGCTCGTGGGCGGCCAGCGACAGGGTCGCGCCCACCACATTCGGACGAATCGGCAGCTCGGCGGCGTTCAGGTCCAGCAGGCAGACCAGGGTCACGCTGGCTGGACGGCCATAGTCGAACAGCTCGTTGAGGGCGGCGCGGATGGTCCGGCCGCTCATCAGCACGTCATCGATCAGCACCAGATGCTGGCCTTCGATCTCGAACGGCAGTTCCGAAGGGCGAACTTGCGGGTGCAGGCCGTTCTGGCTGAAGTCGTCGCGGTAGAAGGACACATCCAGGGTGCCCAGGGGGGCGTCGCTGCCCAGGGCTTCCAACAGGGCCTGGGCCACCCACACGCCACCGGTACGGATACCGATGAAGCGCGGCTCGCTGATGGCGCGCTGGGCCAGGTGGGCGTTGAGATCAGTGGCCATCTGGCTGATCAGGGCGGCGGGATTGGGCAGGCTCATGGTGGCTCCTTCGTGGGCTCGCGCCTGCTGCCGGGCAGCAGGGCACGGGAACTTACGGCTGGTGTTGGGCCAGGAGGCGCGCAGCCTTGGGCCGCGCATCTTCAGGATTCGGGATCTCAGGTATTCAACAGCGTGGCGTTTTCGTCGAGCCAGCCCTGCAGCAGCAGGGCCGCGGCGATGGCGTCTACCGGGTTGTCGCGGTAACTGCCTTTCTGCCCGCCCCGGGCCAGGCGTTCGCCCTTGGCCTCGAAGGTGGTCAGGCGTTCATCGTGGGTATAGAAGGGCACATTGAAGCGGCCGTTCAGGCGCCGGGCGAACTTCTCGGCGCGCACGCACATGTCGCTGGGGCTGCCGTCCATGTTCAGGGGCAGGCCCACCACCACGGCGTCGGGTTTCCATTCCGTCATCAGCGCTTGCACCTGATTCCAGTCCGGCACGCCGTTCTGCGCCTTCAAGGTGCACAGCTCCCGGGCCTGGCCGGTGATGGCCTGGCCGACGGCAACGCCGATCTGCTTGGTGCCGTAGTCGAAGCCCAGGATCAGTCGCAAGGCCATCAGGCGTGCCCCGCCTGGCTGGTGAGCAGGCTGAGGTTGACCCCCAGGTGCCGGGCGGCGGCTTCCAGGCGCAATTCGCTGCTGGTGTTGAACAGGATGTCGGCGTCGAAGGGGCAGGTCAGCCAGGCGTTGTCCGCCAGTTCGGCTTCCAGCTGCCCGGCTTCCCAGCCGGCATAGCCCAGGGCGATCAGGCTCTTGGCCGGGCCCACGCCGTCGGCAATGGCGAACAGCACATCCTGGGAGGTGGACAGGGACAGTCCTTCGAATTCCACCGTGGCCTGATAGATCGGGCCGTTGGGGTGCAGGACAAAACCGCGATCAGTCTGCACCGGGCCGCCGCTGAAGATCGGCACATGCTGGCACAGCAGCGACGGTTCTTCGTCGGGGCGCAATTGTTCGAGGATATCGGCCAGGCTCAGGTCCAGGGGCCGATTGATCACCAGGCCCATGGCGCCGCTGGCATTGTGCTCGACGATATAGGTCAACGTCTGGGCAAAATTCGGGTCGGCCATATGGGGCATGGCGATCAGGAAGTGATGCTTGAGATAGCTGGGGCTGACATTTTTCATGAGCGCTAGTGTGGCGGTGGCGGGCCCGGCTGACAAGCGCGCCCTGTGCAGGAGCTGGCTTGCCAGCGAAGGCGTCATTGGGATTTGCGCCACTCTGTCGGGCCTCTTCGAGGCCGCAGGGGCGAACGATCAGTTGCTGGACAGTTTGTCGCCCCGGGCGAAGCGCCAGGTGCGGATGATTTCCAGGCGGTCGATGTCCGACAGATCGCCGGTAAAGGGGGCGAACGGCGCCGCCAGGCGCACGATGCGTTGGGCGGCCTGGTCCAGCAGCGGCTGACCGGAGGACTCCAGCACCAGCACTTCGTACAGGGAACCGTCGCGGTTGATCGAGACCATCAGCCGCAAGTTGCCGTAGATCTGCTTGCGCCGGGCTTCCTCGGGGTAGTTGAGGTTGCCGATGCGCTCGACCTTCTTGCGCCACTCGTCCTTATACCAGGCGCCCTTGTCGCGCATGGTGGAGGCGGCGCTCAGGCGGTGGATGCGTGGACGCTTGGCGTACAGCTGCTGTTCGTTGGCCAGTTCGGCTTCCAGGCTGGAAATCTCGCTGGACAGTTGGGCGCTGTCGAAACGCGGGGTATCGGCCTTGGGCGTCGGGTCTTTCTTGACCTCTTCACGCTGGGTCACGGTCTTTTTCGGCTTCGGCGCGGTGGTGGCCACGGCCGCTTTGGGCGCGACTTCCTTGACTTCAGGTTTGACTGACGGTGGCGGCACGACCTTTTTCACCGAGTTGTCCTGAAAGGGGGCGACTTCGGTGGTTTTCGGAATGGCTTTCTTGTCCAGGGTGCCGCTGCCTTCCTGGTTTTCCTGGGCGAGGAAGTCGGCCTTCTTCGGCTTGGTCTCGCTCTTGAAGGTGGCCAGGGTGATTTCCAGGGTCTTGCTGATCGCCTTGGGTTCGGCAAAGGAAAAGCCCAGGCCGAGGATCAGTGCCAGGTGCAGGAGCGCCGCCAGGAACAGGGTAAATCCCAGGCGATCGGCCGCGCGCACGCCGCTATGGGCCAGCTCGGGGGGCAGATCGGACGGGAGGTTCATCGACGGTTCGACATCACAGGAGGCATCACACAACCAACATCACGGTTTCACAGGCGGCGCATGATAACGCAATGTTGGTTTCAAGCCTTGAGTGCCAAGCTTCAAGCGACAAGCTGCAGCTTGATGCAGATCAAGCTTGCGGCTTGTTGCTGGCGGCTTGCAGTTTACGTTCGATGGCATCCATCAGCCGCGCGCCGATCTGGGTGCCGAAGGCATTGTCGATTTCACGGATGCAGGTGGGGCTGGTGACGTTGATTTCCGTCAGGTGCTCGCCGATCACGTCGAGGCCGACGAACAGCAGGCCCTTGGCCCGCAGAGTCGGGCCGACCTGAGCGGCAATCCAGCGATCCTTGTCGCTCAGTGGACGGGCCTCGCCACGACCGCCGGCGGCCAGGTTGCCACGGGTTTCACCGGCGGCGGGGATGCGCGCCAGGCAGTAATCCACCGGTTCGCCATCGATCATCAGGATGCGCTTGTCGCCGTCCTTGATGGCCGGCAGGTAGGCCTGGGCCATGATCTGCTGGCTGCCGAGCACGGTCAGGGTTTCCAGGATTACCGACAGGTTCGGGTCGCCGGCGCGGTGACGGAAGATCGAGGTGCCGCCCATGCCGTCCAGGGGCTTGAGAATCACATCGCCATGCTGGGCGGCGAACTCGCGCAATACATCGGCGCGACGGCTGACCACGGTGGGCGGGGTGCACTGGGGGAACAGGGTGGCAAACAGCTTTTCATTGCAGTCGCGCAGGCTCTGGGGCTTGTTGACCACCAGCACGCCGGCGCTTTCGGCCTGTTCCAGCAGGTAGGTGGAGTAGACGAACTCCATGTCGAAGGGCGGGTCCTTGCGCATCAGGATCACGTCCAGATCGCTCAGCGGGCAGTCGATCTCGGCGTCCAGCTCGAACCATTTCTCCGGGTTGGCGAACACCTGCAGCGGCCGCATGCGCGCCCGGGCCACGCCGGCGCCCTGGTACAGGTCGCGCTGCTCCATATAGAAGAGGGTCCAGCCGCGCTCCTGGGCGGCCAGCAGCATGGCCAGCGAGCTGTCCTTCTTGTAGGAAATGCTGGCGATAGGGTCCATGACAATCCCGACGCGAACGCTCATGGGTGGATTCCTTTAAGAAAATGAGTGGAAGCAAGGCAAAAAAAGTGGCGTCAGAGTGGCGCTGACAAGGGCCTGGGTCAAGGAAAAACCACTGCCTGGCGTGGTCCATAGATTGCAGGGGGGAGAGTGTGCTAAAAAGGCTCGCAGGCCGGGCCGAGGCCTTGAAGTTCAAGGGTTTGGGGCGTTGGCCAGCAGTACCGGATCAAATCATTCGCTGGGGCGATGGCAGAGCAGATATGGAACAGCATTCCAACGCCTTGAAGGTGATGGTGATCGACGATTCGAAGACGATTCGCCGCACGGCCGAAATGCTGCTGAAGAACGTCGGCTGTGAAGTCATTACCGCAGTGGACGGCTTCGAAGCGCTGTCGAAGATCGTCGACCACCACCCCGGAATCATTTTCGTCGACATCATGATGCCGCGGCTCGACGGTTATCAGACCTGTGCGCTGGTGAAGAACCACAGCGCGTTCAAGTCCATTCCCGTGATCATGCTGTCCTCCAAGGACGGCCTGTTCGACAAGGCCAAGGGGCGTATCGTCGGCTCCGACCAGTTTTTGACCAAACCCTTCAGCAAGGAAGAACTGCTGAGCGCAATCAAGGCCCACGTTCCGGACTTTGTCGCGCTTGCGCCACAGTAGACACGCACAATGGCGTCCGGCCCGCGGGCCGCGCGCCTATACCGTATGGGGAAGACCATGGCTCGTATTCTGATCGTCGATGACTCGCCGACTGAAATGTACAAACTCACCGGCATGCTGGAAAAGCACGGCCATGAAGTGCTCAAGGCCGAGAACGGTGCCGATGGCGTGGCCCTGGCCCGGGAAGAAAAACCCGATGCGGTGCTGATGGACATCGTCATGCCCGGCCTCAACGGCTTCCAGGCCACCCGGCAGTTGACCAAGGACGCCGAGACCAGCCACATCCCGGTGATCATCATCACCACCAAGGATCAGGAAACCGACAAGGTCTGGGGCACCCGCCAGGGCGCCAAGGACTACCTGACCAAGCCGGTGGACGAAGAGACCCTGATCAAGACCCTGAACAACGTCCTGGCCGGCTGATCGCCCGGCCATGAGCGAATCCCAGACCGCCTTCGAGCTGCTGCTGGAGATCGACCAGCGCTGCCGCCTGCTGGCTGCCGACCTGCCGTCCCAGGAAACCCGCCAGCACAGCTGGAGCGGTATCGGTTTCCGCCTGGGAGAGCACTGGTACGTCGCGGCCATGGGCGAGATCAGCGAGGTCCTGCACGAGCCGCGCTACACCCTGCTGCCCGGGGTCAAACCCTGGGTCAAGGGCGTGGCCAACCTGCGTGGGCGCCTGCTGCCGATCATGGACCTGTGCGGTTTTTTCGGTCATGAACTGTCGCCCCTGCGCAAGCAGCGGCGAGTGCTGGTGGTGGAGTACAAAGAGCTGTTCGCCGGCCTGCTGGTGGATGAGGTGGCCGGCCTGCAGCACTTTGCCCAGGACAGCCTGGAGCCCGGCCTTGGCGGATTCTGCGACGCCGCGATCAATCCCTACCTGCAAGGGCAGTTCCGTCGTGATCAGGTCTGGCAGGTGTTCAGCCCCTTCGCCCTGGCCCGTTCTCCCGGGTTCCTGGAGGTGGCGGCATGAATGACTCCCCGACGGCTGTGCAGCCCGTTTGCAGTGCCATGGCAGGCCCGTGCCTTCCTGGATCAATCCATGCTGCCCTGGCGATGCGTGCGTCCCGGGGACCCGAACGCGGGACCGCCCGCTCGCCACAGGCCTGATCGATGACCAAAGCCAAAACCGGCAAGCCCCTGGAGGGCTCCCGCAGTCGCTCGCAGATCATCGTGCTGTTCATCGCACTGATCGTGTTCATCATGCTGCTGTTCGCCAACTTCGCTTACCTCAATACCCAGGCCACCTACGACAAGCAGTACATCGGCCATGCCGGCGAGCTGCGGGTGCTGTCCCAGCGCATCGCCAAGAACGCCACCGAAGCGGCGGCGGGCAAGGCCGCGGCGTTCAAGCTGCTGGGGGATGCACGCAACGACTTTGCCCAGCGCTGGGGCTATCTGAAGAAGGGCGACCCGGCCACCGGCCTGCCCGGGGCCCCGGTGGCCCTGCGCCAGGAAATGCGCGCCGTACAGCTGGACTGGGAAAAACTGCTGAAGAACACCGACGCGATCCTGGCCAGCGAACAGACGGTGTTGTCCCTGCATCAGGTGGCTGCGACCCTGGCGGAAACCGTGCCGCAGTTGCAGGTGGAATACGAAAAGGTGGTGGAGATCCTGCTCCAGCGCGGCGCCCCGGCAGCCCAGGTGGCCATGGCCCAGCGCCAGTCGCTGTTGGCCGAACGGATTCTCGGTGCGGTGAATACGGTGCTGGCCGGCGACGAAAACGCCGTGCAGGCCGCCGATGCATTCGGCCGCGATGCCGCGCGTTTCGGCCAGGTGCTCAACGGCATGCTGCAAGGCAACCCGGGGCTGAAGATCAGCCAGGTCGAAGACCTCGACGCCCGGTCCCGCCTGACGGAGATTTCCGAACTGTTCGAGTTCGTTTCCGGTTCCGTGGACGAGATCCTCGAAACCTCGCCCGAGCTGTTCCAGGTCCGCGAATCGGCGAGCAACATCTTCAGCCTGTCCCAGACCCTGCTGGACGAAGCCTCGCTGCTGGCCACCGGCTTCGAGAACCTGGCCGGCAGCCGCAAGCTGGACACCATCGGCGGTTACGTCCTGGGCCTGCTGGCACTGGCGTCGATCATCCTCATCGGCCTGGTGATGGTCCGCGAAACCAACCGCCAGTTGCGGGAAACCGCCGAGAAGAACGAGCGCAACCAGAACGCGATCATGCGTCTGCTGGATGAGATCGAGGACCTGGCGGACGGCGACCTGACAGTGACCGCTTCGGTGACCGAGGACTTCACCGGCACCATTGCCGATTCCATCAACTATTCCGTCGACCAACTGCGCGACCTGGTGGCCACCATCAACCTCACGGCGGGTCAGGTGGCCGGCGCGGTGCAGGAAACCCAGGCCACCGCCATGCAACTGGCGGAAGCCTCGGAGCATCAGGCGCAGCAGATTTGCGAAGCCTCCACGGCGATCAACGACATTGCCCAGTCCATCGATCAGGTCTCGGCCACCGCGGCGGAGTCCTCGGCGGTGGCCGAGCGCTCGGTGGAGATCGCCAACAAGGGCAACGAAGTGGTGCACAACACCATCCACGGCATGGACAACATTCGTGAACAGATCCAGGACACCGCCAAGCGCATCAAGCGTCTGGGTGAGTCTTCCCAGGAAATCGGCGATATCGTCAGCCTGATCGACGACATTGCCGACCAGACCAACATCCTGGCCCTCAACGCGGCGATCCAGGCCTCCATGGCCGGGGATGCCGGGCGCGGTTTTGCCGTGGTGGCCGATGAAGTGCAACGGTTGGCGGAGCGCTCCTCGGCGGCCACGCGACAGATCGAGACCCTGGTGCGGGCGATCCAGACCGATACCAACGAGGCGGTGATCTCCATGGAGCAGACCACCACCGAAGTGGTGCGCGGTGCGCGCCTGGCCCAGGACGCTGGGGTGGCCCTGGAAGAAATCGAAGGCGTATCCAGGACCCTGGCGGCGCTGATCCAGAGCATCTCCAATGCGGCCCAGCAACAGACCTCCTCGGCCGGTCAGATTTCCCTGACCATGAACGTGATCCAGCAGATCACCTCGCAAACCTCGTCCGGCTCCACTGCGACCGCCGAGAGCATCGGCAACCTGGCGAAGATGGCCAGCCAACTGCGCCGCTCTGTATCCGGCTTTACCCTGCCGGCGACCCGGGGACCGGCCCCGAATGACAACCGCTGACGCTGGGAACCCGTTTGCGATCTGGCGAGCACAGAAGGTTTTGACTGGAGTGGTTATGGTTGACCGGCATGACTATGTGGCCCTGGAATGGGTCAAGGGCGAAATTGCCGAGACCTTGAAGCAGGCCTATCAGGCACTGGAGCACCTGGCGGACGATCCCCAGGCCTTGGACGCCCTCGACCAGTGCCTGGAGGGGATTCATCAGGTCCATGGCAGCCTGCAGATGGTGGAGTTCTACGGCGCCGCGCTGTTGGCCGAGGAGATGGAGAAACTCGCCCTGGCCCTGCAGCAACAGCGGGTGGCCCAGCGTGACGAAGCCCTGCGCCTGCTGCGCCAGGCCATCAGCCAGTTGCCCCAGTACCTGGACCGGGTGCAGAGCGCCCGGCGCGACCTGCCGTTGGTGGTGTTGCCACTGCTCAACGACCTGCGCAGCGCCCGGGGTGAAAGCCTGCTTTCGGAAACCAGCCTGTTCAGCCCGCAATTGCCCAGCCTGCCGCCTCTTTCCGACAAGGCCCTGGCAGCCCTGGAACCCCTGGAATTCCCGACCCAGTTGCGCAAGCTGCGACACATGCTGCAGACCGCGCTGGTGGACCTGCTGCGTGAGCAGGACGCCGACATTTGCCTGGGCCACATGGCCAAGGTCTTCGAGCGCCTGGAGGCCCTGTGCCAGGATGCACCGCTGGCGCCCTTGTGGCATATCGCCTCGGCCCTGGTGGAAGGCATGCGCCAGAACGAAATCGCCAACAGCCCGGCGGTGCGCAGCCTGCTCAAGGACGCCGACAAGGAACTCAAGCGGCTCCTGGAGCAGGGCATGCCCGGCATCAACCAGGCGGCGCCCGCCGAGTTGCTCAAGAGCCTGTTGTTCTACATCGCCAAGGCGCGCCATCCCACTCCATTGATGCTGACCATGAAAGAACGTTACGGACTGGACGATGCCTTGCCCGACAGCGCGGTGGTCGATGAGGAGCGGGCCCGCATGGCCGGCCCCGATCGCGATGCCATGCGTTCGGTGCTGGCGGCCGTGTGCGACGGCCTGGTGCGGGTCAAGGAGCGCCTCGACCTGTTCGTGCGCAGCGATCGCCAGCATGCCGGCGACCTGGACAGCCTGCTGTCGCCGCTGCGGCAGATCGCCGACACCCTGGCGGTGCTGGGGTTCGGCCAGCCGCGCAAGGTGATCATCGACCAGTTGGCGGTGGTGCAGAGTCTGGCTCAGGGCCAGCGGGCGCCGGACGACGCGGTGTTGATGGATGTGGCCGGTGCCCTGTTGTATGTCGAGGCGACCCTGGCCGGCATGGTCGGTACTGTGGAGCCGGAGAGTCGCGAAGAAAGCCGCCTGCCCACCACCGACCTGACCCAGATCCACCAACTGGTGATCAGGGAGGCACGGCTCTGCCTGCAGCAGGCCAAGGACCTGATCATCGAGTGCATCGAAGGTGACTGGGAGCGCGAGCTACTGGTTTCGCTGCCAGAGCTGCTGACCCAGGTGCGCGGTGCCCTGGCGATGATTCCGCTGCCCCGCGCCGCCAGCCTGATGGAGGCCTGCAACCAGTTCATCGTCGAGCATCTGCTGCTGGCGCAACCCAGGCCGGCCTGGCAGCAACTGGACCATCTGGCTGACGTGATCACCAGCCTGGAGTACTACCTGGAGCGCTTGAGCGAGGACCATGAAGCCCCGGGCGAAAAGATCCTCGACGTTGCCGAGCAAGGCCTGGCCGCCCTCGGCTATGTACCGGTGGAACAGGTGCCGTTGCTGGATCAGCCCCTGAGTCCCAACCAGGCCCAAGTGGCGCAGGACCTGCAGGCGCAGGATGATCCCCAGGTGGCGCAGTCCCTGGCGGATGCGCTGGCGCTGCCGGTATCGGCCCTCAACCCGCCGGCCCTGATCACCCCGGGCAGCCTGCTGCCGCCCCCTCGGGACGAGGAGCCCGTGGACGACGAACTGCGGGAAGTGTTCCTCGAAGAAACCGAGGAAGTGCTGGAAATGCTTCGCGAGTACTTGCCGCGCTGGGCGGCCGACCCCCAGGGCACGTCCGCCCTGAGTGAGCTGCGGCGGGCCTTTCATACCCTCAAGGGCAGCGGCCGCATGGTGCGCGCGCTGGTGCTGGGGGAGTTGGCCTGGGCGGTGGAGAACCTCCTCAATCGGGTGCTGGAACACAGCGTGGCCCCCGGCCCCGAGGTCCTGCAGCTGGTGGCGGACACGCTGGAGCTGTTGCCTGAGCTGATCGCCGAATTCGCCGTCCAGGGTCAGCGTCAGCGCGATGATGTCGATCGCCTGGCGGCGCGTGCCCATGCCCTGGCCAAGGGCGCCGAGGAGCCTGCCAGCGTGGCGCCGGACGACCACGCCCTCGACCCGCAGTTGCTGGAAATCTTCCGTGCCGAAGCCCAGACTCACCTGGACAGCATCCAGCGTTTTCTCGATCAGGCCGCCGAGCACGTGCCGTTGCAGGCCAGCGACGCACTGCAACGTGCCCTGCACACCCTCAAGGGCAGCGCCTCCATGGCCGGAGTGCTGCCCATCGCCGAGCTGGCCGGGCCCTTCGACCAATTGGCCCGGGAGTACCGGGCGCACCTGATTCCCCTGGACCTGGACGAAGTGGAACTGCTGCTGGAGGCCGAAGGCCTGCTGCGCCGTGGCTTGCGGCAGCTGGACAGTGATCCGCTGGCGCCCATCGATGGTGCCCGCTCATTGGTCGGCCGCGTCCTGGTGCTGCTGGGGGAGCGGCTGGAAGCCTTGCTCAACGCCCCGGACAGTGCCCCTCGGGCCAAGCGCGATCCGCAACTGATCAACAACTTCCTGGCCCAGGGCATGGACATCCTGCTGGATGCCGAAAGCCTGTTGCGGCGTTGGCAGCAGCATCCCGGCGAGCGCCAGGAGCTCAGCGCCTTGCTGGACGAGTTGACCACCCTTGGCGAAGGCGCTCACCTGGCCGACCTGCATCCGGTGGATGAGCTGTGCGAGGCCCTGCTCGATCTCTATGGCGCCGTGGAGGAAAGCAGCCTGGCGGTCAGCGAGGGCTTCTTCAATGAAGCCGAAAGCGCCCATGAAGCCCTGATCAACATGCTCGACGAGCTGGCGGCGGGCCAGGAAGTCAGCCCGCGGCCGGAGCGGGTCGAGGCCCTGCGCGAACTGTTGCACCAGGGCCTCGACCCGTCCGCCACCGGCTTGATCAGAAGCGACGGCAGCCGTGTCCTGAGTATCAGTGAACTGGGGGCGGCCACCGCTGGCCTGGAGCAGGTTGCAGATCCTCTGCAAGCCGATGACGAGATCGTCGAGATCTTCCTCGAAGAAGCGGTGGATATCCTCGAAAGCGCCGACCAGGCCTTGCAGCGCTGGCTGGCCGATCCTGAAAATGCTGCACCGCTGTCGTCCCTGCAGCGGGACATGCATACCCTCAAGGGCGGTGCGCGCATGGCCGAAGTGGCCCCGGTGGCGGAACTGGCCCATGAGCTGGAGTCGCTGTACGAGGGGCTGGTGGACCGGCGCTACAGCCACAGTCAGCACCTGGGCCTGCTATTGCGCAGCAGCCATGAGCAGTTGGCGCTGCTGCTGGAACAATTGCAGGGGCAACGGCCGCTGGACGAGTCCCGGGCCCAGGTCGATGCCGTGCGGGCCTACCGGCAGCAGGCCGCAAGTCCTGCGGAGCCGGTGCCGAGCGCGGCGCAGGAAGACAGTGCCGCCCAGGACCCGGAGCTGCTGGAGATCTTCCTCGAAGAGGGCTTCGACATCATCGACAGCTCCGCCGCGGCCCTGGGGCGCTGGCAGGCCGACCCCCAGGCCCGCCAGGAAGTGGAAACCCTGCTGCGGGACCTGCACACCCTCAAGGGCGGTGCGCGGATGGTGGAGATTGCTCCCATCGGCGATCTGGCCCACGAGCTGGAGTTTCTCTTCGAAGGCCTGTCCGCCGGCCTGCTGCAACCCAGCCCGGCGCTGTTCACCCTGTTGCAGAAAAGTCACGACCGTCTGGCGCAGATGCTCGACGCAGCCCGGGCTGGCCAGCCCATCGAGGCGGCGCAGAAACTCATCGACGCCATCCACGACCTGAGTCATCCCCGTGTGCCGTCCACGTCTGGGGTGCCAACCCCGCTACCGGCGAGCAAGCCCGAGCCTGTTGCACCCGCTCCAGAAGCGGCGGCAGCCGGGGACATGGTCAAGGTATCGGCGGAGTTGCTGGACGACCTGGTGAACCTGGCCGGGGAGACGTCGATCTTTCGTGGCCGCATCGAACAACAGGTCAACGATGCCCGGGTGGCCCTCGGCGAGATGGAAACCACCATCGAGCGGATGCGTGACCAGCTGCGCCGCCTGGACACCGAGACCCAGGGACGGATTCTCAGCCGCCAGCAGGTGGAGGCCGAGCGCCTGGGCTACGAAGAGTTCGACCCCCTGGAAATGGATCGACACTCGCAGTTGCAGCAGCTGTCCCGGGCCCTGTTCGAATCGGCCTCGGACCTGCTGGACCTCAAGGAAACCCTCGACCGGCGCAACCATGACGCCGAGAACCTGTTGCAGCAGCAGGGGCGCATCAACACCGAGTTGCAAGAAGGCCTGATGCGCACCCGCATGGTGCCTTTCGAACGCATGGTGCCAAGGCTCAAGCGCATCGTGCGCCAAGTGGCCGAAGAGCTGGGCAAGGACGTGGAATTCGTGGTGGGCAATGCCGAGGGGGAAATGGACCGCAACGTGCTCGAACGCATGGTCGCGCCCCTGGAGCACATGCTGCGCAACGCCGTGGACCACGGCCTGGAATCCGTCGAGGCGCGGCTGGCCGCCGGCAAGCCGCGACAGGGGCGGATCACCCTCGACCTGTCCCGCGAGGGCGGCGACATCATCTTCGACATGCGCGACGACGGTGCCGGAGTGCCCCTGGAGGCGGTGCGCAACAAGGCCATCAAGCGCGGCCTGCTGGACCCGCAAGCCCCCATCAGCGACCGCGAGGTGCTGCAGTTCATCATGCAGCCGGGCTTTTCCACCGCCGAGAAGATCACCCAGATCTCCGGGCGCGGCGTCGGCATGGACGTGGTCCATGAAGAAGTACGCCAACTGGGCGGCAGCATGAGCATTGATTCGGTGGCTGGGCAGGGGGTGCATTTTCGTATCCGTTTGCCATTCACCGTCTCGGTCAACCGGGCATTGATGGTGCAGTGCGCCGACGAGCAGTACGCCATCCCGCTGAACACCGTGGAAGGCATCGTCCGGGTGCTGCCGGGTGAGCTGGACGCCTATTACCAACTCGACCCGCCGCGCTATGAATACGCCGGCCAGCGCTATGACCTGTGCTACCTGGGGGAGCTGCTGCACACCGTGCCGCGGCCCAAACTCCTGGGCCAGGTGCTGCCGTTGCCGGTGCTGCTGGTGCACTGCAACGAGCAGCGTATCGCGGTGCAGGTGGACACCACGGCCGGCACCCGGGAGATCGTGGTCAAGAGCCTGGGCCCGCAGTTCGCGGCGGTGCAGGGCCTGTCCGGTGCGACCATTCTCGGCGATGGCCGGGTGGTGCTGATTCTCGACCTGCTGGCGCATATCCGCGCACAGCAGTTGCAAGCGCCCGTGCCGCGTCCGGTCGGGGAAGAAGCACTCAGCGAGGTGGAGCCGCCACGGCCGATGCTGGTGCTGGTGGTGGATGACTCGGTCACCGTGCGCAAGGTCACCAGCCGCTTGCTGGAGCGCCACGGCATGAACGTGCTCACTGCCAAGGACGGAGTCGATGCCATGGCCGTGCTGGCCGAGCACACCCCGGACCTGATGCTGCTGGATATCGAGATGCCGCGCATGGACGGCTTCGAAGTGGCGATCCAGGTGCGTAACGATCCCCGTCTGCAGCACTTGCCGATCATCATGATCACCTCCCGTACCGGCCAGAAACACCGCGATCGGGCCATGGCCATTGGGGTCAACGACTACCTCGGCAAGCCTTATCAAGAGTCGGTGTTGCTGGAAAGCATCGCCCTGTGGAGCAAGAACCATGCTTGATCACCGCTCCAGCACCCTCACCGGTCTGTTGTTGCCCCTGGCTGACCGCACCCTGATCTTGCCGAACGTGGCGGTGGCCGAGTTGATCGACTACCAGCAGGGCGCCTTCGACCTGGACTCGCCACCCTGGTACCTGGGCCAGGTGCTCTGGCGCGAGCGGCGGATTCCGTTGATCAGTTTCGAATCGGCCTGTGGCAACAAGACGGTGATCGGCGAGCGGGCTCGCATCGTGGTGCTCAATGCCCTGGGCGGGCGCCCGGAACTGAAGTTCATCGCCTTGCTGGTGCAGGGCATTCCCCGCTCTTGCAAGCTCGACAGCCAACTGAGCTATGTCGACGTGCCCCTGGCCCCCCTGGAAAAAGCCGCGGTGCAGGTGGCCGAGCTGGTGGCCAAGGTGCCGGATCTGCTGGCGCTGGAAGAGTTGCTGGTGGGGGGGCTTTAGGGCCGCTTCGCCGGCAAGCCGGCTCCTGCACAAAACCGCCTGTAGGCGCGGGCTTGCCAGCGAAAGCAGCGCCTCAGGCAGTACGCAACCTGTCCCGCACTTCCATCAGCGCATAGCCCAGCAGGTTCAGGCCGCGCCATTGCTCCGGCCGGCTGGCCTTGGCGTCCTCGGCGGCCAGGCCAATGCCCCAGATCCGGTCCACCGGGCTGGCTTCCACCAGCACCTGGTCCCGGGTGGACAGCAAGTACTCGCCCAGGGCCGAGTGCTGGCTGAACTTGGCCAGGTTGCCCTGGACCACGATGTCGAAGCGCGCCGCTTGCCATTGCGTGTCATCGAAACCACGAACCTCACGGCCCAGTTGCTTCACATCGGCGGGCGTCACGGCCTTGAGGATGCGCCCGTGGGTTTCCCGGTCGTCGAACAGCAGGGCCTTGCCGGCCATCATGAAGTGCTCGGCGCTGGGATAGTGGATGCCCTCGATCTCGAAACCGGCGGCAAACCACTGGCTGAAGCAACTCGGGGAAGGGCGCCCGTCCCGGGTCGGCTGGTGCCCCCAGAACATCAGATAGTCGGGCTTCAGGCCGTGCTTGATCTGTTCCAGCAACGCCTGGTTCGAGCGAATCGGTGTGTCCATGCTGACTCTCATTGTTGTCTGCTCAGGCCATTGGCTGGCCGGTCCGGTGGGCATTGTGTACCGAGAGCGAGAAACGGCGCCATTGGCTTGGCAATCGTTACGCTCAGCGTAACTATCCAACGCCGGGCTTGATTGATGACCCCAGGTTTCACTCCTATGGTGACTGCCACGACAGCGAACCCGTGGAGTGAGCATGACAACAATAATTTCCCCCGACGCGCGCTGGTCGCGGCGGCGCAGCGAAAAGCAGCGGCGCCTCGAGCAGGTGCGGGCCATCGCCGATGGCGTGGTGTTGCCGAGCGACAAGATCGTCGCCGCCCTGGAAGCCCTGATCCTGCCCGGCGACCGGGTGGTGCTGGAAGGCAACAACCAGAAGCAGGCGGACTTTCTCTCCCGCGCCCTGGCCAAGGCCGACCCGGCCAAGCTGCATGACCTGCACATGATCATGCCCAGCGTCGGTCGTTCCGAGCACCTGGACCTGTTCGAGCGCGGCATCGCCCGCAAGCTGGACTTCTCCTTCGCCGGCACCCAGAGCCTGCGCATCAGCCAGTTGCTGGAAGACGGGCTGCTGGAAATCGGCGCCATTCATACCTACATCGAACTCTATGCGCGGCTGGTGGTGGACCTGATCCCCAATGTGGTGCTGTCCGCCGGCTTCATGGCCGACCGCGCCGGCAACATCTACACCGGCCCCAGCACCGAGGACACCCCGGCACTGATCGAGCCGGCGGCCTTCAGCGACGGCATTGTCATCGTCCAGGTCAACCAGTTGGTGGATGACGTCAGCGAGCTGCCCCGGGTCGACATCCCCGCCTCCTGGGTCGACTTCGTGGTGGTGGCCGACAAGCCGTTCTACATCGAACCGCTGTTCACCCGCGATCCACGGCATATCAAGCCGGTGCACGTGCTGATGGCGATGATGGCGATCCGCGGCATCTACGAAAAACACAAGGTGCAGTCGCTGAACCACGGCATCGGTTTCAACACCGCGGCCATCGAGCTGATCCTGCCGACCTACGGCGAGTCCCTGGGGCTCAAGGGCAAGATCTGCCGCAACTGGACCCTCAATCCTCACCCGACCCTGATCCCGGCCATTGAAAGCGGCTGGGTGGAAAGCGTGCATTGCTTCGGCACCGAACTGGGCATGGAGAACTACATCGCCGCGCGTCCGGACGTGTTCTTCACCGGCCGCGACGGCTCGCTGCGGTCCAACCGGATGTTCTGTCAGCTGGCCGGGCAATACGCGGTGGACCTGTTTATCGGCGCCACCTTGCAGGTGGACGGCGACGGTCACTCTTCCACCGTGACCCGCGGCCGCCTGGCTGGTTTCGGCGGCGCACCGAACATGGGCCACGACCCACGCGGGCGGCGCCACGGCACTCCGGCCTGGCTCGATATGCGCCAGGATCAGAGCGATGCACCCCAGGCCATGCTCGAACGCGGCAAGAAGCTGGTGGTGCAGATGGTGGAAACCTTCCAGGAAGGCGGCAAACCGACCTTTGTCGAGACCCTGGATGCCGTGGAGGTGGCGCGCAAGAGCGGCATGCCCCTGGCGCCGATCATGATCTACGGCGACGACGTCACTCACCTGCTCACCGAGGAAGGCATCGC
Source organism: Pseudomonas protegens (assembly GCF_003363755.1). Taxonomy (GTDB): domain Bacteria; phylum Pseudomonadota; class Gammaproteobacteria; order Pseudomonadales; family Pseudomonadaceae; genus Aquipseudomonas; species Aquipseudomonas danubii. Next base: position 3,057,222 of record NZ_CP031396.1, on the reverse strand, counting down.
CTACCTGTACAAGGCCCGCTCCCTGGAAGAACGCCAGGCGATGATTGCCGCCGTGGCTGGGGTGACCGCCATCGGTTTGCGCCACAACCCCAAAGACACCGCGCGCATGCGCCGTGAAGGGCTGATCGCCTTGCCCGAAGACCTGGGCATCCGCCGGACCGACGCCAGTCGCGAGCTGCTGGCGGCGAAAAGCGTCGCCGATCTGGTGCAGTGGTCCGGTGGCTTGTACAACCCGCCCGCCAAGTTCAGGAGCTGGTAATGCACGCACTCAACCTGCAATCAAACAGCCTGAGTCTGGCCGAACGCCTGGCGGACCTGGCGGTGGACGCGCTGATCGACGAGGCCGACCTGTCGCCTAAGCCGGCCCTGGTGGACCGCCGTGGCAATGGTGCCCATACCGATCTGCACCTGGGCTTGATGCACGCTTCGGCCCTGGCCCTGTGGCCGGCCTTCAAGGAGATGGCCGAAGCGGCGCTGGCGTTCGGTGAAGTCGGCCTGCCTCTGCGCGAAGCCCTGGGCCGCATCGGCCGCGAAGGCGAACAGGCCATGCTCGCCACCACGGCGGGGGTGAATACCCATCGTGGGGCGATCTGGGCCCTGGGCCTGCTGGTGGCCGCCGCCGCACTGGAACCACGATCCACAGGTGCCGGCAGTGTCGCGCTGCGGGCTGCGCGCCTGGCCCTGCTGGAGGATCGCTATGCACCACGGCCCTTGAGTCATGGCGCCCAGGTGGCGCTGCGCTACGGCGTGCGCGGTGCTCGGGAAGAAGCCCAGCAAGGCTTCCCCGCGGTGCTGCAATGGGGGCTGCCACAGCTCAAGCGCAGCCGCGCCCAGGGCCATGGCGAACAGAACGCCCGACTCGATGCCTTGCTGGCGATCATGAGCCGTCTGGCGGATACCTGCGTGCTGTACCGCGCCGGTGAGCAAGGCTTGCAGGCCATGCAGCAGGGCGCCCAGGCGGTGCTCGATGCCGGTGGCAGCGCCAGTCTCGCCGGTCGTCGTCGTTTGCATGAGCTGGACCTGCAACTGTTGACCTTGAATGCCTCGCCCGGCGGTGCTGCTGATTTGCTGGCGGCCAGCCTGCTGTTGGACCGGATTGAATCCGCCGACGCCTTTATCCAGGGAGCGCTGTAATGGAAACCTTGTCTTTTCAATTCCCCGCCGGCCAGCCCGGCCGTGGCCGCGCCCTGGTGGGCTGTGTGGGCTCCGGCGACCTGGAAGTGCTGCTGGAGCCGGGTCAGCCCGGCACATTGACCATCCAGGTGCAGACTTCGGTAAACGGCAGCGCCGCCCGCTGGCAGCACCTGTTCGAGCGCATGTTCGACGGCCAGTTGCCGCCGGCGCTGCTGATCGACATCCATGATTTCGGCGCCACTCCCGGGGTGGTGCGCCTGCGCCTGGAACAGGGCTTCGAGGAGATCGGCCATGACTGACAGCGCACGTTTATTGAACAAGCACAGCTTCGTCGAACTGGGCGCCCGGCAGCGGGCCCGGGCCTTGCTGGATGCCGGCAGTTTTCGCGAGCTGCTGGACCCTTTCCAGCGGGTCATGTCGCCCTGGCTGGCGCGTCAGGGCGTGGTGCCCCAGGCCGACGACGGCGTGGTGATCGCCAAGGGCAGCATCGCCGGTTTGCCGGTGGTGATTGCCGCCATCGAAGGCGCGTTCCAGGGCGGCAGCCTGGGTGAAGTGGGCGGGGCGAAGATCGCCGGGGCCCTGGAACTGGCTGCCGAGGACAACCGCAACGGCATCCCGACCTGTGCCGTGCTGCTGCTGGAAACCGGTGGCGTGCGCCTGCAGGAAGCCAACCTCGGGCTGGCGGCGATTGCCGACATCCATGCGGCGATTGTCGACCTGCGCCAGTACCAGCCGGTGGTCGGCGTGGTGGCCGGCAGTGTCGGCTGTTTTGGCGGCATGTCGATTGCCGCCGGGCTGTGCAGTTATCTCGTGGTCACCCAGGAAGCGCGCCTGGGGCTCAACGGCCCGCAAGTGATCGAGCAGGAAGCCGGGCTTGAGGAGTACGACTCCCGGGATCGGCCGTTCATCTGGAGCCTGACCGGCGGCGAGCAGCGTTTTGCCAGCGGCCTGGTGGACCGTTACGTGGCCGACGACGTGGCGCAGATCCAGGCCCAGGTCCGCGAGTTGCTGGCCCTTGGCTTGCCCGAGCGGCAACGCAGCCGCGAGGCCGATCTGTACCTGCAACGCCTGGCCCGTTTGGACACCACGGCGCAAATCGATGCGGCGACGGTTCGCGATCTGTATCAAGGAGACCGCTCATGAGTGCTTGTTCTTTGCGGGGTTTGAACTGGTTCAACGCCTTGAGTGGCGGCGCCGCGCTGGTGGCCGGCCTGCCGCCGTCGCTGCGGGTGGCCGATGGTGAATTGGCGGGGCAGCCGGTGCGTTTTATCGCCGTGGTGGCCGACCCGGAAAATCGCTTTCCCCGTGCCCGTCAGGGCGAGGTTGGATTACTGGAAGGCTGGGGCCTGGTCAAGGCCGTGGATGAGTTGATCGATGCCGACTGCGACCAGCCTCACAAGCGGGCGCTGCTCGCCATTGTCGATGTGCCGAGCCAGGCCTATGGCCGTCGCGAAGAGGCCCTGGGCATCCATCAGGCCCTCGCGGCGGCGGCCGACAGCTACGCCCGGGCGCGGCTGGCCGGGCACCCGGTGATTGCCCTGTTGGTGGGCAAGGCCATGTCCGGAGCCTTTCTGGCCCACGGTTATCAGGCCAACCGCTTGATCGCCCTGCGCGATCCCGGGGTGATGGTGCATGCCATGGGCAAGGCCTCGGCGGCGCGGGTCACACTGCGCAGTGTCGAGGAACTGGAAGCCCTGGCCGCCAGCGTGCCGCCCATGGCCTATGACATCGGCAGCTACGCCAGTCTCGGGCTGCTCTGGGAAAGCGTATCGGTGCGGCAGATTGAACAGCCGGCAGTGGAGGATCTGGCGGTCGTCGAGGAATGCCTGTTGGCGGCGATTGCCGATGTGCGGGCCAAAGGTGTCGACCTGAGCTGCCGTCTGGGGGCGTCGAACCGGGCGGCGTCGAGCCGGGTTCGCCAATTGCTGCGGGAACAGTGGTGAACGGCCTCGGCCCCTGGCTGCCCCACGACTTGCTGTGGGGCATGACCCCGGCGCAGTTGGCCGCCGATGCGCCGGATTGGGCCTTTGCCGTACTGGAGGCCGGGCAGCCGGTGGTGGTGCGGCGGGCGCTGACGGCGCCGGGGCAGATTGCTGTCGGCCTGCGCGGTCGCACCCGTGAGCAGCGCTACCCGGCTGTGCTGGCGTTGGAGTCGGTGCAGCGTGGGGTACATCCCGAGGCGCTGTGCCGGATGTCCGGCTCGCGCTCATTGCCGGCGCTTCGGGCGTTGCAGCAGTTACGCGGCGAGCTGGATGCCCTGGGCCTGGTCTGGGGCGTCAGCGGCAGCGCCGGTTTTGAGTTGGCCTGTGGGATTGCCGCGCTGCATCAGCACAGCGACCTGGACCTGATCCTGCGCACGCCGGAACCTTTTTCCCGGGCTCAGGCCCGCGAGTTGCTGGCCCTGCTGGAGTGCGCCGAGTGCCCGGTGGATCTGCAATTGCAGGTGCCGGCCGGCGCTCTGGCCCTGCGGGAATGGGCGGGAACGGCGCCTCGGGTGCTGCTCAAGAGTGCCGGGGGCGCACGCTTGGTCAGCGACCCCTGGTGCGCGCTGGAGCAGGCGGCATGAGCAGCTTGCTGGTGTTTCCGGGCCAGGGCGCGCAGCAGCCGGGGATGCTCCAGCGTTTGCCGCCAAGCCCTGAAATCCGCGCCTGCCTGGACGAGGCCAGCGAAGTGCTGGGCGAGGATGTGCTGACCCTGGATTCGCCCCAGGCCCTGGCCAGCACACGGGCCGTGCAGTTGTGCCTGTTGATCGCTGGCGTGGCCTGTGCCCGGACCCTGCTGCAAGCGCCGGTCAAGGCGGACTATGTGGCGGGCTTGTCCATCGGCGCCTACCCGGCGGCGGTGGTGGCCGGGGCCTTGGGGTTTGCCGATGCGTTGCGACTGGTGAGCCTGCGTGGCCAGTTGATGCAGCAAGCCTATCCGCAGGGCTATGGCATGACCGCATTGATCGGCCTGGATCTGGCGCAGGTGGAGGGGTTGCTGGCCCAGGTCCACAGCCCGCAAACGCCGGTGTACCTGGCCAATATCAACGCCGACAGCCAAGTGGTGATCGCCGGCAGCGATGCGGCGATGCATGCCGTGGCCGAGTTGGCCCGGGGGTGTGGAGTCGGCGTGGCCAAGCGTCTGGCGGTCAGCGTGCCGTCCCATTGCCCGTTGCTGGAACAACCGGCCCAGATCCTGGCCGCCGCTTTTGCCGAAGTGCCCTTGCAGGTGCCCGCCCTGGGTTATCTGAGCGGCAGCCGGGCCCGACCGTTGCGCACGGTGGAACAGGTGCGCGATGACCTGGCGTTCAACATGTGCCGGGTGGTGGACTGGCGCGGCACCGTGCAAAGCGCCTACGAGCGCGGGGTGCGCCTGCAGATCGAACTGCCACCCGGCGCGGTACTCACCGGGTTGGCCCGCCGCGTGTTTGCCCAGGGGACGGTGATCGCCTTCGACGGCGCGCGCCTGGACACCTTGCAGGCGCTGATGCGTGAGGAGGGAAGCCGCGACCGATAGAGCACCGACTCAGGCTGACGAAGCACAAGAACAACAACTTCGACGATGCACTTTGAGGACAACAACAATGATTATCTACGGTGTGGCCTTCCTGGCCTTTTGTACCCTGGTGGGTATTTTCATCGGTGAGCTGCTGGGCAAATTGATCGGCGTGCCGGCCAATGTCGGCGGCGTCGGTATTGCCATGCTGCTGTTGATCGGCCTGGGCAGCTACCTGCACAAGCGCGGCTTGTTCGCCGGCAAGTCCGAGCAGGGCGTGGAGTTCTGGGGCGCGGTGTACATCCCCATCGTGGTGGCCATGGCCGCCCAGCAAAACGTGTATGGCGCGCTCAAGGGCGGGCCGATGGCGATCCTGGCGGGCACCCTGGCGGTGGTGATCGCCTTTGCCCTGGTGCCGGTGCTGGTGCGCATCGGCAACAAGGCGCCGGATGCGGCCGTTGCTCAGAAAACAGCGGGGTAAGGGCCATGTACGAATCGATGATGAAGGTCATTACCGGCTACGGGCTGATCAGCGGTTTTGCAGTGATCGGGATCACCATGTGGGTCTCCTACTGGATCTCCAACACCTTTACCAAGGGCCGCCTGCATGGCTCGGCCATCGCCATTTTGCTGGGGCTGGTGCTGTCCTACGTGGGCGGCGCCTTCACCGGTGGGCAGAAGGGCGTGGTGGATATCCCGCTGCTCTCGGGCATCGGCTTGTTGGGCGGAGCGATGCTGCGGGACTTCGCGATTGTCGCCACCGCCTTCGGTGTCAGTGTCGAGGAGCTCAAGCGCGCCGGATTCGTAGGGGTGCTGGCGCTGTTCGTCGGGGTTGGCTCGTCCTTTGTGGCGGGAGTGGGGGTGGCCATGGCGTTTGGTTACACCGATGCGGTGAGCCTGACCACCATTGGCGCCGGGGCGGTGACTTACATCGTCGGGCCGGTGACTGGCGCAGCCATCGGCGCCAGCTCCGAGGTCATGGCGCTGTCGATTGCCGCGGGGTTGATCAAGGCGATTCTGGTGATGGTGATGACACCCTTCGTGGCACCGCTGATCGGCCTCAACAACCCGCGCAGCGCGGTGATCTTCGGCGGTTTGATGGGCACTTCCAGCGGCGTCGCCGGGGGCCTGGCGGCCACCGATCCGAAGCTGGTGCCCTATGGTTGCCTGACGGCGGCGTTCTACACGGCCCTGGGCTGCCTGCTGGGGCCGTCGCTGCTGTTCCTGCTGATGCGTGGCCTGCTGGGCGCGTAGGCGCCGGCTTGCCGGCGAAGGGGCCTTTGAGACGTGCACAGGTCTTATGGACGCCTTCGCTGGCAAGCCAGCTCCTACGGCGGGTTGCGGTGTTGCCAATGACGCGTTTTGGCAGGAACCGGCTTCCTACGTGACTTGCCGATTGGCGTACATCCGGCATTCGGCCAACAGTGCCAACAGGTTCGGGTCGCGTTCCTTGGCCTTGAGAAACACCACGCCGATATGTTGCTGCAGGCGGTAGCGCGCCTGCAGCGGTATCAGTTTCACGCGGTTCTCGTAGACGGCCGCGATCCTCCCCGGCAGCAACGCGTAACCCACCCCTGAGCTGACCATGCTCAGCAAGGTGAAGATGTCGTTGACCTGCATCGCTACCTTGGGTTCGAACCCCGCCTGCTTGAACACCCGCACCCCATCCTGATGAGTGGCAAAGCCTTGGGTCAGGGTTATGAAGGTGGCATCGCGCACGTCGGCCAGGTCCACTTCACGCTGCTGGGCGAAGGGCGAATCGGCCGGGGTGGCGAGGAAGATATCGTCGGAAAACAGCGGCAGTTGTTCACAGTCCGGGTCGTTGACGCTGTCGTCCAGGGAAATCAGGATGGCGTCCACTTCCATGTTCTTGAGCTTGTACAGCAGGTCGATGTTGGAGCCCAGGATCAGGTCGATGTTCAGTTCGCTGCGGCGCAGCTTCAGGCCCATGATCAGATGCGGCACGGTTTTCACCGTCAGCGAATAAAGCGCGCCGAGTTTGAAACGTTCTGCGGAAAAGCCCGCCGCTTCACGGGTCAAACGCACGCTCTCGACCACGTCCTGGACCAGCTTCTGGGCGCGTTCTTCGAGGACGAAGGCGCTTTCCAGCGGCGTCAGGTTGCGCCCCTCATGCTTGAACAGCGGGCAGCGCAGAGCGTTTTCCAGGGAGTGGATGGCGCGGTGCACGCTGACATTGCTGGTCTGCAACTCGGCGGCAGCGCGGGCCAGATTGCCGGTGCGCATGAAGGCCAGAAACACTTCGAGCTTTTTCAGGGTCAACTCTTCGTCGATGAGCATGGACTGGCCTCGGCTGATGAGGGGCTGATGATGCCCGATGGGTCAGGGCGTGGCCGCTGGTTTTTTATTGGCCGTGCCCCAATAGACATGTTGCGCTTTCAAGCTGCAGGCCTGAGCCTTGCGTGTTTTTTCAATGTTTCAAGGGTGAGCGACAGATGTATCACGGAGAAAGATTCAACGCCTGGACCCACTTGCTGGGTGCGATCGCCGCGTTTGTCGGTGGGATCTGGCTGGTGGTGCTGGCCAGCCTCGATGGCGACCCGTGGAAGATCGTCGGTGTGGCGATCTATTCCTTCACCTTGCTGGTGCTCTACAGCGTGTCCACGGTCTACCACAGCGTGCGTGGGCGGGCCAAAGGCATCATGCAGAAGGTCGATCACTTTTCCATCTATCTGCTGATTGCCGGCAGCTACACCCCCTTCTGCCTGGTGACCCTGCGCGGGCCCTGGGGCTGGACCCTGTTCGGGATTGTCTGGGGGTTGGCGCTGATTGGCATCCTGCAGGAGATCAAGCCGCGTTCCGAGGCGCGAATTCTGTCCATCGTGATCTACGCAGTCATGGGCTGGATCGTGCTGGTGGCGGTCAAGCCGCTGCTGGCGGCTTTGGGCCCCGCCGGTTTTGCCTGGCTGGCCTCGGGTGGCGTGCTGTACACCGTGGGCATCATCTTCTTTGCCCTGGATAGCCGCCTGCGTCATGCCCATGGCATCTGGCACCTGTTCGTGATCGCCGGCAGCCTGCTGCACTTCATCGCCATCCTGTTCTACGTCCTATAAGGGGTGGTCCAGCTGGGCCTGGGCCTGGTGGGCGAAGATCTCCAACAGGCTGGCCAGGGTGTGGGGCGGTGGTTCGGCGGCGCGGGTCACGGCGTACAGGGTGATGGGCAGCGGCGGGCTCAGGGGGCGGATGGCGGTGCTGGCGGTTGACGCGCCCAGGGCGGTGAACGGGTCGATCAGCGCCAACCCGGCGCCGGATTCGACCATGGCCCGGGCCAGGGAATAGGTCTGTACGGCAATGCTGACCCGCGGCGGCGGTTCCACGGCCTTGAGGTAGCTGTCGAGCCGGGCCGACAGCGGGTCGCTGCTGCTCAGGCCAATCAGTGGTGCATCCGCCAATTCCATCAACGCCAGCGGCTGGCCGTGCATGGCGGGCGGCCAGTACTCCTGCGGGGCCAGGGCCACCAGCACGCCCTCGGCCAGGGGCTGTGCACAGAGCCCGGGGTGGTCCGGGCGCTGCAGGGTCAGGGCCACATCGATTTCCCGCATCAGCAGGTTCTGCACCAGTTCGCGGCTATGGGCGCTGGACAGTTCGCACAGGCTGTCCGGGTAGCGGCGGGTCCATTCGCTGATGGCCGGCGGCAGCAGTGCCAGGGCCAGGGCCGGGGTGGCGCCGATGCGCAGGCTCTGGCCCGGCGCCCGGCGCAGGTTCTGCGCCAGCCGCCTGACCCCTTGCAGGCTTTCGCTGACCTTGTCCACTTCCCGCTCCAGCTCCAGGGCTTCGGGCGTGGGCTGCAACTTGCCCCGTACCCGCAGGAACAACGGAAAACCCAGTTGCAGTTCGGCGTGCTGCAGGACCTTGCTCACTGCCGGCTGGGAGACGTGCAGCAGCTGCGCGGCGCCGCTGATGGAGCCGGTCTGGCGAATGGCCTGGAAGATTTCGATGTGACGCAGTCGCATGGGCAGTCCATAACCTTTGTTTATGGGTGGTCCATCTTTATTCATTGTTCGGCGCCTGTCACCTGCCCCTAACCTTGCGCCATTCAACAAGCGGTCGGGGACAGTCATGAGTCAGCGGGTTTGCATCATCGGCGGTGGCGTCATTGGCCTGGCCAGCGCCTATGCCCTGGTTCGCCAGGGCCTGGAAGTGACGCTGGTGGAAGCCCAGGATGCCCTCGGCAGCCAGACCAGCTTCGCCAATGGCGGGCAGTTGTCCTATCGCTATGTAGCGCCCCTGGCCGATGCCGGTGTGCCTTGGCAGGCCCTGGGCTGGATGCTCAAGGGCGACTCGCCGCTCAAGCTGCGCCCGCGCCTGGACCCGGCGCAATGGCGTTGGTTGGCGGGGTTTCTCGGCGCCTGCCGGCATTCGGTGAACCAGCGCAATGCTGCTCATCTGCTGCGCCTGGCGCTGCTCAGCCAGAGCACGTTGCAGAGCTGGCGCGAGGACGACGGCTTGGCGGGCTTCGACTGGCGGCGCAATGGCAAGCTGGTGACCTTTCGTGAGCGTGGCAGCTTCGACCACGCTCGGCACAACCTCGCGGACCGCCGCCAGCAGCAGGTGTTGTCGGCCGCCGAGTGCGCGGCGCTGGAACCGACCCTGGGCGACGCGCCCTTTGTCGGCGGCATCCACACCCCCGACGAGGAAGTGGCCGATTGTCATGGCTTCTGCCAGCAGTTGGCGGAGCGGCTGCGGGCTTCCGGGCGTTGCGAGATTCTCCTGGGCCAGCGGGTTCGGGGCATTCATCACCAGGGCGACCGGGTGCAGGCCATCGATCTGGGCGACCGGCTCTTACCGGTGGAGCACCTGGTGCTGGCGGCCGGTCACCGCAGCGCCGAGCTGCGCCTGCCCGGGCTCAAGCTGCCCCTGTATCCGCTCAAGGGCTATAGCCTCAGCGTGCCCATCGGTCCTGAGCACCGCGCGCCGGATATCAGCATCACCGACTACAACCGCAAGATCGTCTACGCCCGGATCGGCCAGCAGTTGCGGGTGGCGGCCATGGTCGACATCGTCGGCTTCGATCCGTCCCCGGACCCGGCTCGGCTGGCCTTGATGCGGCGTCAGGCCGAGCAGACCTTCGCCGCCGCCGGTGATTATGCGGCGGCCAGCGAATGGGCCGGGATGCGTCCCGCCACTCCCAGCGGCGTGCCGCTGATCGGCGCCACCGCTTATCGCAATCTGTGGCTCAACCTTGGTCACGGCGCGCTGGGATTCACCCTGGCCTGTGGCAGTGGCCAACTGCTGGGCGAACTGATTGGCCAGCGTTCCACCAGCATCGACATGCAGGGCCTGGCGCCCCGCGTCGCCTGAACGTTCAACAGGAGTCTTCAGATGAGTATCCAGCGTATCCACAGCAACCATCGCCTCAGCGGTGCCGTCACCTTTGCCGGACTGGTGTTCCTTTCCGGCCAGGTGCCGGGGGCCAGCAGCGACATCGGCGGCCAGACCCGGGAGGTCCTGGAGAAGATCGACGCCTTGCTGGCCGAGGCGGGCAGTGACAAGGATCATCTCTTGAGCGCGACGATCTACCTCAAGGACATCCAGGCCGATTTCGCGGTGATGAACGAAGTCTGGTCGGCCTGGCTGTCCCCCGGGCAGGCGCCGGCGCGCACGACCTTGCAGGCGGCCCTGGCGCGCCCGCAGATCCTCGTCGAAATCAGCGTCATCGCTGCTCGCCGCTGAATCACCTCTACCCACAACGGAGAATAACAATGCATAAGATCACGTTGCTCGGCTGCACCCTGGGGCTGTTGTTCAGCGCCGTTTCCCAGGCCAACGAGGCGCCCCTGGACGGCACCCTGGCCAAGATCGCCAATAGCTCCAGTATTACCTTGGGTTATCGCGATGCCTCGGTGCCCTTTTCCTACGTCGGCGACAACAGCGGCCAGCCCATGGGCTATTCGGTGGAGCTGGCGGGCAAGGTGGTGGAGCGCATCCAGCAGCAGTTGCACCTGCCCAAGCTGAAGGTGAAGTACAACCTGGTGACGTCCCAGACGCGCATTCCCCTGGTGCAGAACGGCACCGTGGATCTGGAGTGCGGTTCCACCGGCGTGACAGCCGAGCGGCAGAAGCAGGTGGCGTTTTCCTACGGTTTTATCTACGTCAAAGGGCAACTCTTGACCGCCAAGGACAGCGGGATCAAAAGCTTCGCCGATCTGCGGGGCAAGAACGTGGTGACCACGGCGGGGACCACCAACGAGCGGTTTCTCAAGAGCTACAACGTCGAGCACAAGATCGACATGTTCGTGATCAGCGCCAAGGACCACGGCGAGGCATTCCAGATGCTGCAGTCGGGGCGTGCGGCGGCGTTCTACATGGATGATGCGCTGCTCTACGGCGAACGGGCCAAGGCGCGGGACCCGCACAATTGGGTGGTGGTGGGGGAGGAGCAGTCGCGGGAGATCTACAGCTGCATGGTGCGCAAGGATGACCCGCAATTCCTGGCCCTGGTGAATGGGGTCCTGGCGGATCTGTATCGCAGTGGCGAGATCAACGGCATCTACCAGCGCTGGTTCCAGCAGCCGATTCCGCCCAAGGGCCTGAACCTGGAGTTCCCCATGACTGCCGAGCTGAAGGCGATCATCGCCCAGCCCACCAGCGACCCGGTGCAATAACCGGCTGTTGCGCCGCCACCTGTAGGACCCGGCTTGCCGGCGAAGGGGCCTTTGATACGTGTACGGGGCTGATGGGCGCCTTCGCTGGCAAGCCGGCGCCTACGGTGGGTGTTTGAACGGGGACTGTTTTAGAAGTCGCCCCACAGTTGCTGGGCCACGGCCAGGGCGACCACGGGGGCGGTTTCGGTGCGCAGCACGCGAGGACCAAGACGGGCAGGCAGAAAGCCTGCACCGTGGGCCTGATCCACTTCGGCATCGGACAGACCGCCTTCCGGGCCAATCAGGAAGGCCAGGGTCTGGGGTTTGGCGTGGCTTTCCAGGGGCTGGGCCACGGGATGCAGGACCAGTTTCAGGTCCGCCTGGGTCTGCTTGATCCAGTCCGCCAGCAATACCGGTGGATGAATCAGCGGAACGCGGGAACGACCGCATTGCTCACAGGCGCTGATGGCCACCTGGCGCCAGTGCAGCAGGCGTTTGTCGGCGCGTTCGTCCTTGAGCCGCACTTCGCAGCGCTCGCTGAAGATCGGGGTGATTTCGCTGACCCCAAGTTCCGTGGCTTTCTGGATCGCCCAGTCCATGCGTTCGCCCCGGGACAGGCCCTGGCCCAGGTGAATCTGCAGCGGTGATTCGTCCTGGCCGGCAAAGCGTTCATCCAGCTGCACCCGTACCCGCTTCTTGCCCACTTCCAGCAGCGTGCCGCGAAACTCCATCCCTGAGCCGTCGAACACCTGCAAGGCATCACCTTCGGCCATGCGCAGCACGCGTCCGATGTAATGGGCCTGGGCTTCCGGCAGTTCGTGTTCGCCAAGGCTCAAGGGGGCGTCGATAAAGAAGCGGGACAATCTCATCTGGTTTCTCTGTGCTGTAGGAGCCGGCTTGCCGGCGATAAACGATGGTGCGCTGCGTGGCGAAGCGCTTCGCTGGCAAGCCCGCTCCTGCGCCAGAGGGTGCAGGAGCAGGGCGAGGGACTCAGCCCGGATCGCGGAAGCCCGGGTGGAAGTCCTTGGGCACGGCCATGCTGACGCTGTCGCGGGTGGCGATGTCGATGCCTTCGCTGGCGACTTCGGCGAGGAAGTCGATCTGCTCCGGGGTGATCACGTAGGGCGGCAGGAAATACACCACGTTGCCCAGGGGACGCAACAGGGCGCCGCGCTCCAGGGCGTGCTGGAAAACCTTCAGGCCGCGACGTTCCTGCCACGGGTAGGCGCTCTTGCTGGCCTTGTCCTGGACCATTTCGATGGCCAGGACCATGCCGGTCTGGCGCACTTCGGCCACGTGGGGGTGATCCACCAGATGCGCAGTGGCGCTGGCCATGCGCTGGGACAGTGCGCGGTTGTTCTCGATGACGTTGTCCTGCTCGAAGATGTCCAGGGTCGCCAGCGCCGCCGCACAGGCCAGCGGGTTGCCGGTGTAGCTGTGGGAGTGGAGGAAGGCGCGCAGGGTCGGGTAGTCATCGTAGAAGGCGCTGTAGACCTCATCGGTGGTCATGCACGCGGCCAGAGGCAGGTAGCCGCCGGTCAGGGCCTTGGACAGGCATAGAAAGTCCGGACGGATGCCGGCCTGCTCGCAGGCGAACATGCTGCCGGTGCGGCCGAAGCCCACGGCGATCTCATCATGGATCAGGTGCACGCCATAGCGGTTGCAGGCTTCGCGCAGCAGCTTGAGGTACACCGGGTGGTACATGCGCATGCCGCCGGCGCCCTGGATCAATGGCTCGACGATGACCGCGGCTAGCGTGTCGTGGTGTTCGGCCAGGGTCTGTTCCATGGCGGCGAACATGTTTCGCGAATGCTCTTCCCAGCTCATGCCGTCGGGACGCAGGTAGCAGTCCGGGCTAGGCACCTTGAGGGTGTCCAGCAGCAGGGCCTTGTAGGTCTCGGTGAACAGCGGTACGTCGCCCACCGACATGGCGGCGATGGTTTCGCCGTGGTAGCTGTTGCTCAGGGTGACGAAGCGCTTCTTGGCCGGCTGACCGCGGTTGAGCCAGTAGTGGAAGCTCATCTTCATCGCCACTTCGATGCACGACGAACCGTTGTCGGCGTAGAAGCAGCGGGTCAGGCCTTCGGGGGTGATCTGCACCAGGCGCTCGGACAGCTCGATCACCGGCTGGTGGCTGAAACCGGCGAGGATCACATGCTCCAGCTGGTCCACTTGATCCTTGATGCGTTGGTTGATGCGCGGATTGGCATGGCCGAATACATTGACCCACCAGGAACTGACCGCGTCCAGGTAGCGTTTGCCTTCGAAGTCTTCCAGCCAGACGCCTTCACCGCGCTTGATGGGGATCAAAGGCAGTTGTTCGTGGTCTTTCATCTGGGTGCAGGGATGCCACAACACCGCGAGATCGCGTTGCATCCACTGGTTATTCAGGCCCATGTAGAGTCTCCTGGAGGCGGAATCGGGCAAGCCTATGCAATGCATGGCCGCGGGACAACCTATTGTGTGGGGCGACGGTCAGACAAATGCGCCCTGTACGCAAAGACGTGTCTGAGAGCTGCCAGGGCACCCGCCCTTGGTTATCCCTGAGTCTTCTGAAACGGTCCTTAATCTTTTCTTAACGAGCTCGGCCCAGACTATCGATCGTATTTCTCGATATTTCAAAGCAAAATTTTTCGCTTTAATTCGATAGGTAAATCGCTAGTCTTGGTCAGCGTTTCTTACAGGATGCAACTCGATGCAGTTACGTAATTCTTCTTCGCGCTACGGCTGGGTAAGCATTGTTCTGCACTGGGGCGTGGCCCTGGCCGTCTTCGGATTGTTCGCTTTGGGCCTGTGGATGGTCGGTCTCGACTACTACAGCACCTGGCGCAAAGACGCCCCGGACCTGCACAAGAGTATTGGCCTGACGCTGTTTGCGATCATGCTGCTGCGGGTGCTGTGGCGTTTTGTCAGCCCACCACCACCGGCACCGGCCAATCATGGGCGTCTGACCCGCCTGGGGGCCAAGTTGGGACATGGGTTCCTGTACCTGGGTCTGTTCGCGGTCATGATTGCCGGTTACCTGATCTCCACCGCAGACGGCGTCGGTATCCCGGTGTTTGGCTTGTTTGAAGTTCCTGCCCTGGTTTCCGGACTGCCGGACCAGGCAGATGTAGCAGGCGTGGTGCATCTGTACCTGGCCTGGGCGCTGGTGATCTTTGCCGGCATCCATGGTCTGGCGGCCTTGAAGCACCACTTTATCGATCGTGATGCGACCCTCACCCGTATGCTGGGTCGCAAAGCCTGATGTTCAACCTCGACTCAAAAGGAATAGAAAGCATGTTGAAAAAGACTCTCGCCGCTCTGGCAATCGGATCGGCTGTATTGGCGGCCGGTCAAGTGATGGCAGCGGACTACGTGATCGACAAGGAAGGCCAGCACGCCTTCGTCGACTTCAAGATCAGCCACCTGGGCTACAGCTTCATCACCGGTACCTTCAAGGACCTGGACGGCAAGTTCAGCTTCGACGCGGCCAAGCCTGAAGACGCCAAGATCGAAGTCAATGTGCGCACCGCCAGCGTGTTCACCAACCACGCCGAACGTGACAAGCACATCACCAGCAAGGACTTCCTCGACGCTGGCAAGTTTGCCGATGCCAAGTTCGTCTCCACCAGCGTCAAGCCTACCGGCAAGAATGCCGACGGCAAGCTGACCGCTGATGTGGCCGGCGACCTGACCCTGCACGGTGTGACCAAGCCGGTTGTGGTCAAGGCCACCTTCCTGGGTGAAGGCAAGGACCCATGGGGCGGCTACCGTGCCGGTTTCGAAGGCACCACCAGCATCAATCGCCAGGATTTCGGCAAGATGATGGACCTAGGCCCGGCGTCCAACAACGTCGACCTGTACATCACCTTCGAAGGTGTGAAAGCGAAGTAATGCTTCGTCTGTAGCCGCTGCCGCAGGCTGCGATAAGGCCCGCAGGGCCTTCGCGATTCAATTCGCACAGCCCTTATTGGACTGATCGCAAGCTGCGCCAGGGCAAAAAAACGCCCCCGACCACAAATCGGGGGCGTTTTTTATTGCCCGTCATGCAACCCGGTGAGCCTGGCAGGCCCTTGCGCCGGGCTCCCCGTCGTTCGCAGCCTGCGGCAGCGGCTGCAGAAAGCGCCCTCGACCAGCCGCCACAAAAAACGCCCCGGGTCTTGCGACCAGGGGCGTTTTTCATTGCAGCCTGCGGACTCAGCGATTGCGGGTCAGCAGTGCCGGCTTCTCGCCCCGTGGGCGGCTCGGTAACTGGTCCAGTTGCTCAGGCGTCGGGAAGCGATCGGCCTTGGACTCCTTGTGCATGATCTTCGGCTGGTTGCCCCGAGGATTCTGCACTGCCGGCTCCTGGCGTGGCTGTTCGTCACGGTTCGGACGACGATTGCGCGACTCGTCGCGACGACCCTGGCTGTCACGAGGGGCGCCGTTGCGTGGACCGCCGCTGCGCTTGGCCGGTGCGGTGCCGGTGGTGCTGCCGTTGCTGTTGCGTGGGTTGCCGGAGCGACCCTGACCACCACCAGCGCCACCGCGTGGCGGATTGCCGGCACCGGCGCCCTGGGCCGGAGCCCCTGGACGGCGACCACGGCCCTGGTTGTTCTTGTTCTGGTATGGGCTGACGTAGTCAGCGCGGTTACCGAAGTTGTCCACGTCGTCGTCGAGGAACTCATCCGGTGCCCGGTCGGCACGTGGCGTCGGCTGGCGCTGTTCGCGGGCCGGAGTGCCTTCACGCGGTTTCTGCTCGCGGGCCGGGCGCTCGCCACGGGCCGGCTTGTCTTTGCCGCCCTTGTCCTTGCCCTTGTCCTTGCGACCACCGCCGCCACCGCCGCCGTTCGGGCCGTCGCCACGTGGGCCACGAGGATTGCGCGGGTTGCGTACGTCCGGACGCTCGCGCACTTCCGGCTTCTCGGCTTCCACGGCGCTGGCATCGAAGCCCATCAGGTCGCCATCGGCGATCTTCTGCTTGGTCATGCGCTCGATGCTTTTCAGCAGTTTCTCTTCGTCCGGAGCCACCAGGGAGATGGCCTCGCCCGAGCGACCGGCACGGCCGGTACGACCGATACGGTGCACGTAGTCTTCGTCGACGTTAGGCAGCTCGAAGTTGACCACGTGGGGCAGTTGGTCGATATCCAGGCCGCGGGCGGCGATATCGGTGGCTACCAGAATGCGTACGTCGCCGGCCTTGAAATCGGCCAGGGCCTTGGTGCGGGCGTTCTGGCTCTTGTTACCGTGGATCGCCACAGCGCTCAGGCCGTGCTTGTCCAGGTACTCGGCCAGGCGGTTGGCGCCGTGCTTGGTACGCGTGAACACCAGCACCTGTTCCCAGGCGCCGGCGGTGATCAGGTGCGCCAGCAGCGAGCGTTTGTGGCTGGCGGGCAGGCGGAACACCCGCTGCTCGATACGCTCAACCGTGGTGTTGGGCGGGGTGACTTCGATGCGCTCGGGGTTGTGCAGCAGCTTGCCGGCCAGGTCCGTGATGTCCTTGGAGAAGGTCGCGGAGAACAGCAGGTTCTGACGCTTGGCCGGCAGGCGCGCGAGGACTTTCTTCACGTCATGGACGAAGCCCATGTCGAGCATGCGGTCGGCTTCGTCGAGCACGAGGATTTCCACGTGGGACAGGTCGACGCTGCCTTGGCCGGCCAGGTCCAGCAGACGGCCGGGGCACGCCACCAGCACATCGACGCCACGGGCCATGGCCTGGACCTGCGGGTTCATGCCGACGCCGCCGAAGATGCAGGCGCTGACGAACTTCAGATCGCGGGCATACAGCTTGAAGCTGTCATGCACTTGCGCGGCCAGTTCGCGAGTCGGGGTCAGGACCAGTACGCGCGGTTGGCGCGGGCCGTGACGCTGGGATTTGTCCGGGTGACCGTTGGGAAACAACCGCTCCAGGATCGGGAGGGCGAAACCGCCGGTTTTACCAGTACCTGTCTGTGCCGCGACCATCAGATCGCGACCTTGCAACACGGCGGGAATGGCCCGCTGTTGCACCGGAGTAGGCTGGGTGTAGCCGGCGGCTTCGATGGCACCGACTAAAGCCTCGGAGAGACCGAGGGAAGCAAAGGACATGAGTAATCCTGTTTTAGTGAGGGCTTGGCCCAAAGGGATAATCTTGCCGGGCGTGAATGGCGTTTAAGAGGACGCAATCCCGTCCGGTCCTGCTGGCCTGAAGACTCATCCAACGCAGGCTCGCGCGGGCCGGTTGGCTGCGCCGTAGCGGGGTGGAGAGGCCTTGAACAGGTTCCAGCGTCCGGGCGTGAGCCTGGCGGGAGGCGGGAGTATAACAGAGCAATCAGTATGCGCTGCTTTCCTGCTGCTCAACGGTTTTTTCTGACCCCCGGGTAGAGGATGACCTGACAGGGGGCAGAACAGGTTCCGCTCCGTACTTGGCGCTCAACTCGGCGTAGGCCGGCTCGCGCTTGAAGCGCTTGAGTTCGGCGCCGAAGCGTTGCACCAAAAGGTCCATCCCGGCGTTGCGGCGCAGCGCCAGGTACTGGCTCTGGCGGCTGATGACCGTAGGGTTTTGGCTGACCTGATCGCGAATGCCCAGGCTGTCCAGCAGATGCTGGCCCACTCGCTTGTCGGTGATCAACAGGTCGATGCGTCCCAGTAGCAGCTTGCCGAAGTTGGCTTCATGGGTCGGTGCCGGCTCGCGGTTGAACAGGGTCGAATTGCTGAAGTCATCGCTGTACAGGTAGCCGGGAGAGGTGCCGATGGTCAGGCCCTTGAGTTCATCCAGGTGCTTGAACGGATGTGGGCGCTGCTTGGCGTAGAACATCACGAACTCCACATCCGAGAGAGGCTCGCTGGGATAGAGCAAGGTATGGTCGCGCTGGTCGCTATGGAAGATATCCAGGGCTCCGTCGGCCTGGCCGGTTTCCAGCATGGCCAGGCAGCGTTTCCACGGCAGGAACTGCCATTCGACTTCTATCCCCAGACGCTGAAAGACAATGGCCGTGGTTTCGTAGTCCAGCCCCAGGGCCTTGCCGTTTTCCTCATAGACATAAGGCGCCCAGGGTTCGGTGACAATGCGCAGCTTCTCGCCATGGGCGGCGACGCTCAGGCAAGTGCAGAGGAGGGCTATCAGCAACTGGGCAATGACGGACATTGCTGGAGATTACGACGAGAGATCATGCAATTGCTAGGGGGAGTTCCAGCCGCTCTGGCTCAAGGCTTGGGCAAATAAAAAGGCCCCGGTTTGCGCCGGGGCCTGGTGAAGGGTTGCCGATCAGCGCGGCAGCTTCAGGTTGTTCCAGATGGCCAGGCTCGGGTCGGCCTGGTTCAGGGTGTAGAAGTGCAGTCCTGGTGCGCCGCCCTGCAGCAGGCGCTCGCACATCTGGCTGATGACCTGCTCACCGAAAGCCTGGATGCTGGTGCTGTCGTCACCGTAGGCTTCCAGTTGCTTGCGGATCCAGCGAGGGATCTCCGCGCCGCAGGCGTCGGAAAAACGCGCCAGCTTGCTGTAGTTGGTGATCGGCATGATGCCCGGCACGATCGGGATGTTTACGCCCATCTTCTGCACGCGCTCGACGAAGTAGAAGTAGCTGTCGGCATTGAAGAAGTACTGGGTGATCGCACTGTCGGCACCGGCATTGGCCTTGCGTACGAAATGGGTGAGATCGTCTTCGAAGTTGCGCGCTTGCGGGTGCATCTCCGGATAGGCGGCGACTTCTATATGGAAGTGGCTGCCGGTTTCTTCACGAATGAAGCTCACCAGATCGTTGGCGTGGCGCAACTCGCCGCTGGCCATGCCCATGCCCGAAGGCAGGTCGCCGCGCAGGGCAACGATGCGCTTGATGCCAGCTGCCTGATACTGCTGCAGCAGACCGCGCAGGTCGTCCTTGCTGTCGCCGACGCAAGACAGGTGCGGTGCGGCAGGGACTTTTACTTCGCTCTCCAGTTGCAGCACGGTGTTGACCGTACGATCACGGGTCGAGCCGCCGGCACCGTAGGTGCAGGAGAAGAAGTCGGGGTTGTAGCTGGCCAGCTGACGGGCAGTGGCAAGCAGTTTTTCATGCCCAGCATCGGTCTTGGTCGGAAAGAACTCGAAGCTGTAGCGACGATCTTGGGACATGGAAGCAACCTCCAGCTACAAGCCGCAAGCTGAAAGCGCCAAGAGAAGCGTGGGTGCGCTCATCTCCTGATTCTGGAGCCTGTTGCCTGACACTGTTTAAGCAAATAGGGGCAAAGCTTGAGGCTCTGTGCGGCAAGCCCGGCTTGTGGCCCTGGCTTGCCGCTTGAAGCTCAACGCTTGCAGCTGCTCTTAGTAGCGATAAGCGTCTGGCTTGAACGGACCTTCGACGGTCACGCCGATGTAGTCAGCCTGTTGCTTGGTCAGTTGAGTGACCACGCCGCCGAAGCCGCGAACCATTTCCAGGGCCACTTCTTCGTCGAGCTTCTTCGGCAGGACTTCAACGGTCAGGCGCTCGGCTTTCTGGGCCGGCGACAGGTCGGCGTACTTCTGGCCGAACAGGAAGATCTGCGCCAGAACCTGGTTGGCGAACGAACCGTCCATGATGCGGCTTGGGTGACCAGTGGCGTTGCCCAGGTTCACCAGGCGGCCTTCGGCCAGCAGGATCAGGTAGTCGTCGTTCTGTGGGTCGAAATCGCCATGGCCGGTACGGTGGATCTTGTGTACCTGTGGCTTCACTTCTTCCCATGCCCAGTGCTTGCGCATGAAAGCGGTGTCGATTTCGTTGTCGAAGTGGCCGATGTTGCAGACCACGGCGCGCTTTTTCAGGGCCTTGAGCATGTTGGCGTCGCAGACATTGACGTTGCCGGTGGTGGTCACGATCAGGTCGATCTTGCCCAGCAGGGCCTTGTCGATGCAGGCTTCGGTGCCGTTGTTGATACCGTCGATGAACGGCGAAACCAGTTCGAAACCGTCCATGCAGGCTTGCATGGCGCAGATCGGGTCGACTTCGGACACCTTGACGATCATGCCTTCCTGACGCAGGGACTGGGCCGAGCCCTTGCCCACGTCACCGTAGCCGATGACCAGCGCTTGCTTGCCGGACAGCAGGTGGTCGGTGCCGCGCTTGATGGCGTCGTTCAGGCTGTGACGGCAGCCGTACTTGTTGTCGTTCTTGCTCTTGGTCACCGAGTCGTTGACGTTGATCGCAGGAATCTTCAGCTCGCCCTTGGCCAGCATGTCCAGCAGGCGGTGTACGCCGGTGGTGGTTTCTTCGGTCACGCCGTGAACGCGATCCAGTACCTGTGGGTATTTGTCGTGCAGCAGCTGGGTCAGGTCGCCGCCGTCGTCGAGGATCATGTTGGCGTCCCAAGGCTGGCCATCCTTGAGGATGGTCTGCTCCAGGCACCACTCGTACTCTTGTTCGGTTTCGCCTTTCCAGGCGAACACAGGAATGCCGGCGGCGGCGATGGAGGCAGCGGCCTGGTCTTGAGTCGAGAAGATGTTGCAGGACGACCAGCGTACTTCGGCACCCAGGGCAACCAGGGTTTCGATCAGCACGGCGGTCTGAATGGTCATGTGGATGCAGCCGAGGATTTTCGCGCCCTTGAGTGGCTGTTCAGCCAGGTACTTGCGGCGCAGACCCATCAGAGCGGGCATTTCCGACTCGGCGATGATGGTTTCGCGACGGCCCCAGGCGGCCAGGGAAATGTCGGCGACTTTGTAGTCGGTAAAATCTGCAGGCGTGTTTACAGCGCTCATGAAGAGCCTCCATTCGTAGTGTGCGAATGGGCGCCGTTGTGCGTTTAGTGTCCGTACAGGGAAGCCTGTACCGACAACGCCCCATCCGAGCCTGACAGGTCATGCCTGCTGCAGCGCCCCTCGGACAGGTGGCGGGAAAACGGTATCAAGTGCAGATGACCGTTTTGAAACGGTGGCGATTATAGCCGCCAGAGCCAGACTTCCAAAAGTGTTTCTGTCGCCTGGATGAAGATCGTTAATCGCGACCATAGTCGATGTTGCGTAGAGCATGACCGTCCGGTCTGCCATTATGCCGGGCATCAATTGGCAGGACGGTCAGGAGTGAATATGAATTTCCACACCCGCAAGTGGGTAAAGCCCGAAGACCTCAACCCCAACGGCACGCTGTTCGGCGGCAGCCTGTTGCGCTGGATCGACGAAGAAGCGGCGATCTACGCCATTGTCCAGCTGGGCAACCAGCGAGTGGTCACCAAGTACATCTCGGAAATCAACTTCGTCAGTGCCTCACGCCAGGGCGACATCATTGAGCTGGGCATCACCGCCACCGAGTTCGGTCGCACTTCCATTACCCTGACCTGCGAAGTACGCAACAAGATCACCCGCAAATCCATTCTCACCGTAGAGAAGATGGTCTTCGTCAACCTGGGTGAAGACGGCCTGCCGGCGCCTCACGGGCGCACCGAAATCAAATACGTCAAGGACCAGTTCAAGGACGAAGCCTGAACCCACGCGCCAGCGAGTGCCTTGACCCCATTCGCCAGCCTGAGGCCTCCAATCCGAACGGAACAGCCCTGAACCTCGCGTGTCGTAACTCATACGACCCACCTGGTTCAGGACTCCCATGGACACTCGACACGACGGTAAAACCCCTGGTCTTTCGGCCGCGGAGCAGCAGGACGTCGACCGTAACCAGCCGCCCCGCGCGGCGGTCCTGCATGAAATCATCCGCACCCAGGGCGATCAGGAGCTGGAGCGCAGCGTCGCTGCCCTGTGGTGGTCGGCCTTGGCTGCCGGCCTGACCATGGGCCTGTCCCTGATGGGCATGGGCCTGCTCAACTCCCGCCTGCCGGATGGCGAAGCCTTCAAAGTGATCGCCAGCTTCGGCTACTGTGCGGGCTTTCTGGCGGTGATTCTCGCGCGCCAGCAACTGTTTACGGAAAATACTCTGACCGCGGTATTGCCGGTGATGAGCAAGCCGAGCCTGCAGAACTTCGGGCGGTTGTTGCGCTTATGGGGCGTGGTGCTGGTGGGTAACCTGTGCGGCACCTTGCTGGTGGCCTACGTGATGCTGCACCTGCCGATCTTCGACAGCCGAACCGACCAGGCCTTTCTGGAAATCGGTCGCAAGGTGATGGAGAACGACAGCTCGCAGATGTTCGCCAAGGGCATCATCTCCGGCTGGATGATCGCCACCATGGTGTGGATGATTCCGTCCATGGAGAGCGCCAAGATGTGGATCATCATCCTCATCACCTACCTGATGGCGCTGGGGGACTTCACCCACATCGTGGTGGGCTCGGCCGAAGTCTCTTACCTGGTGTTTGCCGGCGAGTTGGGGTGGCGGGATTTCTGGCAGGTGTTCGCCGGGCCGACCCTGGCGGGGAACATCATCGGCGGCAGTTTCATCTTCGCTCTGATCAGCCATGCCCAGGTGCGCAGCGAGAGCGGCACGCCGAACAAAAACGCGGATCGGGCAGGGGCACCCGATCCGCGACAGATCAAGAAGTGATCAGTGGGCCTCGGTCTTGGTTGCCGGGGTTTCCTGGGTGACGTGGCGCACCAGCTTGCCGATGCTCAGACCCTGCAGCAGGATCGAGGACAGCACCACGATGTAGGTGATGCTCAGCACCAGGTCGCGTTCCGGCCCCAGGGGCAGCGCCAGCGCCAGCGCCACTGAGACGCCACCGCGCAGGCCACCCCAGGTCAGCACGCGAATGGTGCCCCGGGGCACGCTGCGCCAGCGACGCAGCAGGAGGATTGCCGGGGC
Source organism: Pseudomonas protegens (assembly GCF_003363755.1). Lineage (GTDB taxonomy): Bacteria > Pseudomonadota > Gammaproteobacteria > Pseudomonadales > Pseudomonadaceae > Aquipseudomonas > Aquipseudomonas danubii. Next base: position 3,034,370 of record NZ_CP031396.1, on the reverse strand, counting down.
CACGGTCAACAGGCGCGACAGTATGATGGCCGCTGCCAGCAGGCTCGCGGCCGCCAAGTGCAGCCAGTTGAACGGCAGCAGCAACAGTTCCAGGCCGATCAGGGCGAACAGCAGGGCGTTGAGCATGTCGTCCAGCAGTTCCCAGAAACCATCCAGGTAACGCCGGGTCATGTCGTTCATCGCCAGGTTGCGCCCCAGATTGCCGATGATCAGGCCGGCTACCACCATGGCGATCGGTGCCGATACGTGGATCTCGCTGGCCATGGCCGAACCGCCGATCACTAGAGCCAGGGTCAGCATCACTTCGATCTGGTGCTGCTCGATGCTCTTGATCATCAGGTACACCAGGTAGCCGATCAGCCCGCCGAACACCACGCCGCCGATGGCTTCATGCACGAACAGCCAGGCAGTGGCGCTCACCGTTGGGGTTTCACCCAGTTGGGCGATGCCCAGCAGCACGGTGAACACCACGACCGCCGTGCCGTCGTTGAACAGCGACTCGCCGACGATAGTGGTCTTCAGCGGCTTGGAGGCGTTGGCGGTCCGCAGTACGCCCAGCACAGCGATGGGGTCGGTGGGGGAGATCAGTGCGCCGAACAGCAGGCAGTAGAGGAAGCTCACGTGCCAGCCGAACAGGCCGAAGATCCAGTAGGCCAGGCTGCCGATGACGAAGGTGGCGATCAGCACGCCGACGGTGGCCAACAGGCCGATGGGCCAGCGATAACTGCGCAGATCGTTGAGGTTGACGTGCAGGGCGCCGGCGAACAGCAGGAACGACAGCATCCAGTTCATCAGCAGGTCGCCGAAGTCGATCTTGCCGATCAGTTCCTCGACATGCTCTTCCAGGCCGGGGAAACCGAAGTAGCTCAGTCCTTGCAGCAACAAGGAAAAGAGCAGGGCGGTGACCATCACGCCGATGGTCGGCGGCAGGCCGATAAAACGGAAGTTGACGTAGGTGAGCAGGGTGGTCAGGCAGATAAAAGCAGCGACAAGTTCAAGCATCCGGACTCCTTTGGATGATCGCAGGAAAAACAGCCTGAACTCTTTCAGGCCAAAGGTTTGATGTGCCGGCGACGGGACGGGACACAGTTCGTTATGGCGCGGGAGTCCGCTCCCTTGCCACGGCAATGCTGTTGAGCCGCACCCATTGACCGCAGCGAGGGGGCGACGTTGCAGGCCTGGCGGTAAAAATGCCCCGAGCACGCCCATGCTGCCGAATTCGCTGTCGCCACTGCCAAAAAAGCGGGCAACCAGTGCAAGCCGGGCAGCCGGCATGCGAGGATTCCCGCTCTGTGGTCGGGCACTCTGCCCAAGCATGACCGTGCCGCACGAGATCCGATGACCTTCAGGCAAACAGGGAGTGTGAGGTGCTGGCGACAAGTCTGGTTCTGGTGGCGGCGCTGCTACATGCGGCATGGAACACCCTGATCAAGTTCAGCGGTGAACGATTGTTGGTGGTGGCCTGCATGGACAGCGTGGCGTTGCTGTTCGTGGCGATCATGCTGTTTTTCCTGCAGTGGCCGCCGCCGCAGATCTGGCCCTGGATCATCGCCTCGGCGGCCTTCGAGCTCTTGTACCGCTATCTGCTGATCCAGGCGTATCGGGTAGGTGACCTGGGGCTGGTCTATCCGTTGATGCGCGGCTTGTCGCCCCTGGTGGTGCTGGCCCTGACCCTGATTTTTGCCGGTGAGGTCCTGAGCACCCAACAAATCTTCGGCATCCTGCTGATTCCCTTCGGCATGCTGTGTCTGCTCTGGCAAGGCGGGGGCGGCGCGCGCCTGCCCTGGAGCATGCTGCCGGTGGTGGCGCTGATCGGCCTGTGCATCGGTTGCTATACCTTTATCGACGGCCAGGCCCTGCGCCGCTGGTCGCACCCGCTGGACTACCTGACTTGGGTCACGCTGCTCAGCGCCTGGCCTTTTCCCCTGGTGGCCGTGGTGTGGAAACGGCCTGCGTTTGCGCAGTTCTGGCGTGAGCAGTGGCGCCTGGGGCTGAGCGTCGGCTTCTGTGTACTGTTGAGCTACGCTCTGGTGCTTTGGGCCATGCAGTTGGGCTCGATTGCAGAAGCGGCGGCGCTGCGTGAAATCAGTGTGATTCTGGTGGTGCTGTTCGGTGTGCGCTACCTGAAAGAACCTTTCGGCCGGCCACGGCTCTTAGCCTGTGGATTGGTGCTGATTGGCATGTTGGTGATGAAGTTCTGAACACTCCCTAAAACTCTAAAAAAGGATTTGCTCCATGACTGTCGCTTTCTGGTGTGTGTTGATCGCAATTGTTCTGCCGTACCTGTGTACCGCCATCGCCAAGGGCGCAGGTAAATACGGGCTTCGCTACAACCATGACCCACGGGCGTTCCTGAGTACCCTGGAGGGGCTGCCCAAGCGTGCCCACAACGCGCAGCTCAATGGCTTTGAGGTGACTCCGGCATTTGCTGCTGCGGTGATCATTGCCCATGTGGCGGGTAACGCCGAACTGGTGACCATCAACGTCCTGGCGGTGCTGTTTGTCACCAGCCGCCTGCTGTACATGATCTGCTACCTGGCGGACTGGGCGATCCTGCGGTCCCTGGTGTGGTTCGTGGGCATGGGCCTGATCGCCAGTTTCTTCTTCGTTTCAGTCTGAAACACCCTCTTGCCGGCGAAAGCGTCTTCATGGTCGCCTCCGCCGGCAAGCTGGCTGCTACTGGGGTCAAGGGGTATCGGGCACTTCCGGTACTTTGGGCAGCGCCGCGCCCTTGGGCCAGAGCATCCAGATCTGCCCCTGCTGCTTCATGTCGCCGGCCAGTTGCCCGGCCGCCTCGCCTGTGCCCCAGAACAAATCGGCACGGACTTCTCCGGTAATCGCGCCGCCCGTGTCCTGAGCGGCCACGGGACGTACCAGGCTGCTGCCGTCGGGACGGGTGGTAGACAGCCACAACAGGCTGCCCAGGGGAATGACCTTGCGATCCACTGCGACGCTGTAGCCGGAAGTCAGCGGCACGTTCAATGAGCCACGGGGGCCTTCGTTGCTGTCCGGATTGCGATTGAAGAACACGTAGCTCGGGTTGCTGCCCAGCAGTTCGGGAATCCGCGTCGGATGGGCCTTGGCCCAGGCGGCGATGGTGCCCATGGTCACGTCCTCTTTTTTCAGTTCTCCCTGCTCCACCAACCAGCGGCCGATGGGCCGGTACGGGTGGCCGTTCTGGTCGGCGTAGCCGATCCGCAGTTGGCGACCGTCATCCAGCTGGATCCTTCCCGACCCCTGGATCTGCAGGAATTGCAGGTCCATCGGATCGGTCAGCCAGGCCAGCACCGGAGCCTTCACCCCCTTGGCTTCGATGGTCGCGGCATCGTCATAGGGCTTGAGCACCCGACCTTCGAGACGGCCCCTCAGGCGCTTGCCCTTGAGTTCCGGATAGAGGCTGTCCAGAGCGACGATGATCATGTCGTCCGGCACGCCGTACACCGGTACATTGGCCGTTCGGGTCTGGGTCAGGCTGCCGGGATACACCGGTTCGTAATAGCCGGTGATCAAGCCGGTGCTGCTGCCGCTGCCCGAGCGCAGCCCATAGACTTCCAGGTGTTCCTTGAGAAAGTCGCGGATGGCGGCCGGAGTCTGTGGCACGTTGGCTGCTGCAGCGCAGGTGGCGCCCCACACCGGGTCGGCTTTCAGGCGGTTGCAGGCACTGCGCCAGGAGCCGAAGCCGGCCAGCAGGTCGTTATCGGCTACGCTGGGCAACGACTCCCAGGGCGCACTGTTGTAGGTGGCCAAGGCGTGGGTTGGCGCAGGCTTGCCGTTATCGCCGCCGTTGCAGCCGGCAAGCAGCGCCAGGGCTGGCAGGGTCCAGAGCAGGTGGCGACGCCAGCGGAGGAAGCTCGGGTTCATGCTGTATTTCCTTGAAGGGTCATCCACAGACTGGGTGGCAGTGGGCAACCCCTATTGTTAATAGGGCTATTGGTGTTTGCCGGGGAGGCGAGGATACTGGCCGCCGTTTCCGTGACCTGACCTGAAGCCACCATGACGCTAAAAAGACTTTCTGTTGTATTGCTGGCCTGCCTGACGCTTTCCGCCTGTGGCGGTGTCGACCCCAACTCTCCCCTGGGTCAGCGCAAGGCGATCTTCAAACAGATGCTCAAGACCGGCGAGGACCTGGGGGGCATGCTGCGTGGGCGGATTCCTTTCGACGGTGCACGTTTTGCCGAAGGTGCGGTCAAGCTCGACAGCCTGTCCCATGAACCCTGGAAGCACTTCCCCGAGGTCAAGGAAGAAGATCACACCAGCGCCACCGATGACGTCTGGCGCAAGCAGGCGCGATTCCAGGAGCTGGCACGCAACCTGGAGGCGGCCACCGGCGAACTGGTGACCATCAGCCAGGTCCAGCCTTACAAGGCCAGTAACCTGGGGCCGGCAGTGCAGAAGGTCGAGGATGTCTGCAGTGCTTGTCACAAAGAATTCCGCAATCACTGAGTGGCGGTTCTGACAAGGTGTTTTGCGCTGGCGAGGGAGCAGTCTCCCTCGCCACGACAAGCGCTGCTTACTTGTCCAGCTCGTCCAGGGCTTGCTGCAGTTCCTTGCGGGATTCGGCGAGTTTGTCCTTGCGCTTGTTGATCTTCTCCGAGTCGCCTTTCTTCATGGCTTTTTCCAGATCGGCCTGGCGCCGGCTGACTTCGTGCTTGGCTTCCAGCACCTTGTTTTCCCGATCCTTCTTCAGCGAGGCATCGGTGCAGTGGGCGTTGACTTCACTCAGGGCGCGCTCCAGGCCGGCTTGCTGATTGCTGTTGCCATGAGCCTTAGCTTGTTCAATCTGGGTCATGATCGCTTGGCGCTTGGCGGCACAACCGGTCAGTTGCGGAGCTTGTTCGGCGGCCAGCAGGGGCGCGCTCATCAGGCTGCACAGGGTCAAGGCAGCGAGGGATGGAAACAGTTTCATGGAAGGCTCCAGGTGGAAAAAAATCAAAAAATAACCAATTAAAATATTGACGCTGGCATCGGGAGTGGGGTGTTGGAGCCCAATCCCGCCTGGGTGGTTCAACCTGCGTCCCAGGATGATGGATTAAAAACCTTCGATACCCGCTTCACTCAAGGTGGCACGCAGGGCCAGTACCTGTGGATCACGAAAGAATGCCGTCAGTTGCGCAGCACGTTCCGCTCCTATTCCTGCCTCGTCCTGCCAGTCCTGGCTGCTTTTCAGCGCCAGGGTTTGCCATGGCCCGCTCAGGTCAGCTGAGCCGCTGGGTGGCAGCCCCAGGGATTTCAGCCAGCGAGGGAAGGGTTGCTGTCTTGCCCGGTGCAGGCTCTCGAGTAAACGAGAGCTGCTGCGCTTGCCGAAGCCGGCAATGTTAGCAAGCTCCGCCTGATCCAGGGTCAGCCAATCCAACAGGCCTTTGATACGCCCTGTTTCAATCAGCCTGCTCCAGGTTCGCTCGCCGATATTCTGCAGGTCCAGGCCCTGTTTGCTGCTGAGCCAGGTCAGTCGCGCGAGAAACTGACTCTCGCAACCGGGAGAGGGCTGCCAGCAGCTCAATCCATGAAAGTCCTCCTGGGCCGGAGCCTGGATGGCCTGGCGTTGCGGGCTCCTGAGTACCACGCTCTCCAGGCGCGGAATGGTCAGTCCGGCAAGGCTGATGGCCACCTGATCGCCGGGTACTATGTCCAGTGCCCGCCAGCGTTGTAGCGAGCCGACGCTGACGCGACGGATCTGTCGGTCGTCGAGGGTGACAGGCTCGATATCCAGCAAAGGGGTGATGCGTCCGGTGCGGCCGATGCGGAATCGAACCTGACGCACATGGGCCAGGGCCTGGGCGTAGGGATACTTCCACGCGGCGATCCAGTGCGGCGCTTTGGCCTGCCAGCGCTCGGCGGCCGGGCGCTGGCTCTGCCGCAGGATGATGCCGTCGCTGGCGAAGGGCAGGGGTGAGCGGTACCAGTGTTCTCGCCATTGTCGAGCTTCGCTGAACCCGGTGATGGGCCGGCTGTATTCACGGCCCTCGGGAAAACCCAGTTGCGCCAGTTGCTCCAGGCGTTCACTCAAGGTGGCGGGGCCTTGGGGCCAGTCCCAGACAAACAGGCCGATCTGCTGTGCTTCTGCCATCGACAGGTGTTTGCGTGCCAGCCATCCGGCGACCCGGCTGCGGGCATTGAGGCTGCCCGCGCGGGACTGGATGTGTTGCTCCAGTCGTTGATACAGCTCCCCTTGCAGCAGCAGGTCCACGGGCTGTGGCAATTGTTTGGGGATGGCCGGGATCTGATGGGCGCTGGCGCTCCAGTCATGGCCCAGCAGGCCGTCACCCCGACTTAACGCCTGGTGGAAGCGACCCTGGCGGTAGATCAGGGTCACGGCCACGCCGTCGATCTTGGGTTGCGCCCAAACACCTTCGCGACCTTTTAGCCAGAGCTGGACGGCATTGTCATCGGGGAGTTTTTCCACTCCGGTGTGAGCAATAGGGTGGGGGATGCTGCCCCGGGCGTCGAGCAACGGCCGGTCCGCAGTCACGGGAATCTGTGGAAAGCAGTGCCGCAGGTTGGCCAGGCGCTGACGGGACTGGTCGTACAGCTCGTCGGCTACAGGCGATTGGCCGTGCCGGTGGTAGCGGGTATCCCAGTTCTTGAGCTGTTGTTGCAGGGCGGTGATTTCCAGGTTGGCCTGGGACGTTGGCCAGTCGGGACATTGGGCCTGAGCGGTTGGAGCGGCGAGGGCCAGAAGCAGCAGGAAGAGTCTTGGCGGCATGGGGAGCATCCTTGCTCTGATGGGCATGCGCTAAAGGCTAGAGGGGATTGGCTGTGGGCTTGGACGAAGGTGTTTGCCGGGTGTTTCATCGGGCGCCAAAACTTGTCGTCAATGGCGCAGGGCCCTGTATCGACGGTTGTCGGCTGGCTTTGCAAGGAAACCTTCAGCCACAAAAAAGCCCCGCCAGGCGAGCCGGACGGGGCTTTGGATGTTGCCAGGTGAAGCTTACAGGCCGGCAGCAGCGCGCAAGGCGTCGGCGCGGTCGGTTTTTTCCCAAGTGAAGGTGGTGAAGGTGTCCTCACCCACGGTCTTGGTTTGTGGGGCACGGCCGAAGTGACCGTAGGCCGCGGTTTCCTGGTACATCGGGTGCAGCAGGTCAAGCATGGTGGTGATCGCGTAAGGACGCAGGTCGAAGTGCTCGCGTACCAGCTTGACGATCTTGTCGTCGCTGATCTTGCCGGTGCCGAAGGTGTTCAGCGAGATCGAAGTCGGTTGCGCCACGCCGATGGCGTAGGACACCTGGATCTCGCAACGCTCGGCCAGGCCGGCTGCAACGATGTTCTTGGCCACGTAGCGACCAGCATAAGCGGCGGAACGGTCAACCTTGGATGGGTCCTTGCCGGAGAACGCGCCACCGCCGTGACGGGCCATGCCGCCGTAGCTGTCGACGATGATCTTGCGGCCGGTCAGGCCGCAGTCGCCCACCGGGCCACCGATGATGAACTGGCCGGTCGGGTTGATGTGGAACTGGGTGTCCTTGTGCAGCAGCTCGGCTGGCAGCACGTGCTTGACGATCAGTTCCATCACGCCTTCACGCAGGTCGTTGTAGGACACTTCCGGGTTGTGCTGGGTCGACAGCACCACGGCGTCGATGCCGACCACGATGCCGTTTTCATAGCGGCAGGTGACCTGGGACTTGGCGTCCGGGCGCAGCCATGGCAGCAGACCCGATTTGCGAGCTTCAGCCTGGCGATGGACCAGTTGGTGGGAGAAGGCAATCGGCGCCGGCATCAGCGCTGCGGTTTCGTTGCTGGCGTAGCCGAACATCAGGCCCTGGTCGCCAGCGCCCTGATCTTCAGGCTTGGCGCGGTCAACGCCCTGGTTGATGTCGGGGGACTGCTTGCCAATGATGTTCATCACGCCGCAGGTGGCGCCGTCGAAGCCGACGTCCGAGCTGGTGTAGCCGATGTCGCAGATCACGTCACGGACGATCTGTTCCAGGTCGACCCAGGCGCTGGTGGTGACTTCGCCGGCGACGATGGCAACACCGGTCTTGACCAGGGTTTCCACCGCGACACGGGCATGCTTGTCCTGGGCAATGATGGCGTCCAGCACCGCATCGGAAATCTGGTCGGCGATTTTATCCGGATGCCCTTCAGACACGGACTCGGAGGTGAAAAGGGAGTATTCGCTCATCTCGACGGGTTCCTAAAATTTACCGATGGTGAGTGTCGCCAGCCGGTCGCTGAAAGTGGCGGACCTGGATCTGGAAACCATTACGTAAGCCTACATAGAGACTTTCCCCGGGAGTCAGTCCCGCAGCGCTGGCCCAGCGGGCCAAATCATCTTGTTCGAACCCTAGCCAGAGATCGCCGCAAGCCTCTTTGGCCCAACTCTGGTTGTGGCTGCACAAGTCTGTTACCAACAGGCTGCCGCCTGGTTGCAGCAATCGGGCCATCTGCTTGAGGGCTTCGGCCGGTGCGGCGAAATGGTGCAGGACCATATTCAGCACTACGCAATCGGCCGTCAGTGGCACGCCATCCAATGCATCGGCCAATTGCAGGCTGACGTTAGCCAATGTTTCGCGCTCACACAGCTGGCGCGCCAGTTCAAGCATTGCCGGACTGTTGTCCAGAGCGGTGACCTGGGCAAAGCGTCGGGCCAGCTCAGGGAGAAATCCACCGTCACCGGGACCCACTTCAATGGCCGTGGCCATTGGCTTGAAACTCAGCTGGTCCAGCAGCGCGAGAACACTGTCGCGGTACTGCGGCAGTCCTGCGATCAGGTCCTGCTGGGCGCGGAACTTCTCCGCCACCCGGGAAAAAAAGTCCTGGCTGGCTGCGGCCCGTTGCCGGTGCACCAGGCCGATCCGGCCCTGGACATCCGCCGGTAGCCGCACCTGGTCCACTTCGTCCAGCAGTGCTGCGTGAAGCTTGCCCCCCAGGAGCTCGGTATGGGGCAGGGCGCGGCGATAGAAAATCGCATTGCCTTCACGGCGGGTCGCCACCAGGTTGGCCTGGGCCAGGACCTTCAAATGGTGACTCATGCCGGACTGGCCGATGGCGAAGATCTGAGCCAGTTCCAGTACACCGAACGAGTCGTTGCTCAGCGCGCGCAATACATTGAGCCGCAGAGGATCGCCGCCGGCCTTGCACAGGGCGGCCAGTTCGTCGCAATCGTCATGCTCAATGGAGGGTGCGTGCAGGTTCATAGGGGCGCAGTCTAGAGGTGCCTGCAAAGCCCTGCAACACCAATATCAAAACTTTTTGATATTGGTGTTGCAGGGGCCTTTGCCAGAGCCGTTCGTTGCCTTGTCAACGAACGGCGAGCGGGTTTCTCCAGTGGATTGAGTACTTATCCTTGGGAAAAACATGCCTGAGTGACTATCTGTCATTGCCCCCGCCAGACGCCTGAGGGAAAATGCAGGCCTTTTTTCCGTTTCGTTTTATTCAATCCTCAGGAGATCAGCGATGCCCAGCCGTCGTGAGCGTGCCAACGCCATTCGTGCCCTCAGCATGGATGCCGTGCAAAAAGCCAACAGCGGCCATCCAGGTGCCCCCATGGGTATGGCGGATATCGCCGAAGTACTTTGGCGTGACTACCTCAAGCACAACCCGAGCAATCCATCCTTCGCCGACCGTGACCGCTTCGTGCTGTCCAACGGTCACGGCTCGATGCTGATCTACTCGCTGCTGCACCTGACCGGCTACGACCTGTCGATCGATGACCTGAAGAACTTCCGCCAACTGCACAGCCGCACTCCGGGCCACCCGGAATTCGGCTATACCCCGGGTGTGGAAACCACCACTGGCCCACTGGGTCAGGGCCTGGCCAATGCCGTGGGCTTCGCCCTGGCGGAAAAAGTCCTGGCGGCGCAGTTCAACCGTCCAGGCCACGACATCGTTGATCACCACACCTACGTATTCCTGGGTGATGGCTGCATGATGGAAGGCATTTCCCACGAAGTGGCCTCCCTGGCCGGCACCCTGGGCCTGGGCAAGCTGATCGCCTTCTACGATGACAACGGCATCTCCATCGACGGTGAAGTCGAAGGCTGGTTCACCGACGACACGCCCAAGCGTTTCGAAGCCTACAACTGGCAAGTGATCCGCAACGTCGACGGCCACGATCCGGAAGAGATCAAGACCGCCATCGACACCGCGCGCAAGAGCCCGCTGCCAACCCTGATCTGCTGCAAGACCACCATCGGTTTCGGTTCGCCGAACAAGCAGGGCAAGGAAGACTGCCACGGCGCGCCACTGGGTGCCGAGGAAATCGCCCTGACCCGCGCCGCGCTGAAATGGAACCATGGCCCGTTCGAAATCCCGGCCGACATCTACGCCGAGTGGGACGCCAAGGAAGCCGGTCGCGCCGTGGAAGCCGAGTGGGATCAGCGTTTCGCCGCCTACTCCGCTGCGTTCCCTGCCGAAGCCAATGAACTGGTACGTCGCCTTGCGGGCGATCTGCCCGCGGACTTTGCCGAGAAGGCCAACGCCTATATCGCTGAAGTCGCGGCCAAGGGCGAAACCATCGCCAGCCGTAAAGCCAGTCAGAACACCCTGAACGCCTTCGGCCCACTGCTGCCTGAATTCCTCGGCGGCTCGGCTGACCTGGCCGGCTCCAACCTGACCCTGTGGAAAGGCTGCAAGGGCGTCAGCGCTGAAGATGCCAGCGGCAACTACATGTACTACGGCGTGCGCGAGTTCGGCATGACCGCCATCATGAACGGCGTTGCCTTGCACGGTGGCCTGGTGCCTTACGGCGCGACCTTCCTGATGTTCATGGAATACGCACGCAACGCCGTGCGCATGTCGGCGCTGATGAAACAGCGGGTGATCCATGTCTACACCCACGACTCCATCGGTCTGGGCGAAGACGGCCCGACTCACCAGCCGATCGAGCAACTGACCAGCCTGCGCAGCACCCCGAACCTCGACACCTGGCGTCCAGCTGATGCCGTGGAGTCGGCGGTGTCCTGGAAGTACGCCCTGGAGCGCAAGGACGGCCCATCGGCGCTGATCTTCTCCCGCCAGAACCTGCAGCACCAAACCCGTGATGCCGGGCAGATCGCCGACATCAGCCGCGGTGGCTACGTGTTGAAAGACTGCGCAGGCGAGCCTGAGCTGATCCTGATTGCCACCGGTTCGGAAGTGGGCCTGGCGGTCCAGGCTTTCGACAAGCTGACTGAGCAGGGCCGCAAGGTGCGCGTGGTTTCCATGCCGTGCACCAGCGTGTTCGACGCTCAGGACGCGGGCTACAAGCAATCGGTTCTGCCGTTGCAGGTCAGCGCGCGGATCGCCATCGAAGCTGCTCACGCCGACTTCTGGTACAAGTACGTGGGTCTGGAAGGCCGGGTGATCGGCATGACCACCTACGGCGAGTCGGCGCCTGCGCCGGCCTTGTTCGAAGAGTTCGGTTTCACCCTGGACAACATCCTGGGCCAGGCCGAAGAGCTGCTGGAAGACTAAAAAAGCACGCGGTGGCCCAGCCACCGCGATCCCTTTGTAGGCGCTGGCTTGCCAGCGATTCGCGGCCTGCCTGACACGCCGCTGATCGCTGGCAAGCCAGCTCCTGCGATGGGGTGCGTATAACAAGTTCGTCTGCCTGTGCCTGATCGAGAACCCCATGCCTCAATCGCGTCCCTATAAAGTTGCACTCAACGGCTACGGCCGGGTTGGTCGTTGTGTCTTGCGTGCTCTGTTCGAGCGGGGGGCTGCGGCTGGATTCGAGATCGTCGCCATCAACGATCTGGCCGACATGGCCAGTGTTGAATACCTGACACGCTTCGACTCGACCCACGGCCGGTTTCCCGGCGAGGTGAAGGTCGATGGCGACTGTCTGCATATCAATGGCAACTGCGTGAAAGTGCTGCGCAGTGCCACCCCTGAAGGCATCGATTGGGCGTCCCTGGACGTCGATCTGGTGCTGGAATGCTCCGGTGCCTACCACACCCGGGCAGACGGCCAGCGTTTCCTCGACGCCGGCGCGCCACGGGTGCTGTTCTCCCAGCCGATGGCCAGCGAGGCGGATGTCGATGCCACCGTCGTTTACGGGGTCAACCAGGAGTGTCTGACCGGCGCCGAGCTGCTGGTCTCCAACGCCTCCTGCACCACCAACTGTGGTGTGCCGCTGTTGCGCCTGCTGGATCAGGCCATCGGCCTGGAATATGTGTCGATCACCACCATTCACTCGGCGATGAACGACCAGCCGGTGATCGACGCCTATCACCACGAGGATCTGCGTCGGACCCGTTCGGCGTTCCAGTCGGTGATCCCGGTGTCCACTGGTCTGGCGCGTGGTATCGAGCGCTTGTTGCCGGAACTTGCCGGGCGAATTCAGGCCAAAGCTGTGCGAGTGCCGACGGTCAATGTGTCCTGCCTGGATATCACCATGCAGACCGTGAGCGATACCGACGCCACCGAGGTCAACCGGATCCTGCGCGAGGCCGCCACCAGCGGTCCGCTCAAGGGCTTGCTGGCCTATACCGAGTTGCCTCACGCCAGCTGTGATTTCAATCATGATCCCCATTCGGCGATCGTCGATGCCAGTCAGACCCGCGTTTCCGGCCCTCGGCTGGTGAACATCCTGGCCTGGTTCGACAACGAATGGGGCTTTGCCAACCGGATGCTGGATGTTGCTGGGCACTACCTGCAAACAGCCACTCCACGCTCTGACTCTAAACTCTCTGTTTCTGAACAACAGTAACCCAGGAATTGCGACCCATGACCGTGTTGAAGATGACCGACCTCGATCTGCAAGGTAAGCGCGTACTGATCCGCGAAGACCTCAACGTCCCAGTCAAGGACGGTGTTGTCACCAGCGATGCGCGGATCCTGGCTTCGCTGCCGACCATCAAGCTGGCCCTGGAAAAAGGCGCGGCGGTGATGGTCTGCTCGCATCTGGGCCGCCCGACCGAAGGCGAGTTCTCTGCCGAGAACAGCCTCAAGCCGGTAGCCGATTACCTGAGCCGCGCCCTGGGCCGTGAAGTGCCACTGGTGGCCGACTACCTGGGTGGTGTCGAGGTCAAGGCCGGCGACATCGTGCTGTTCGAAAACGTGCGCTTCAACAAGGGCGAGAAAAAGAACGCCGACGAACTGGCCCAGCAATACGCTGCCCTGTGCGACGTGTTCGTGATGGATGCTTTTGGCACCGCGCACCGCGCCGAGGGTTCGACCCATGGCGTGGCCAAGTTCGCCAAAGTAGCCGCTGCAGGTCCTCTGCTGGCTGCTGAGCTGGAGGCCCTGGGCAAGGCCCTGGGCAACCCGGCCAAGCCGATGGCGGCCATCGTTGCCGGTTCCAAGGTGTCCACCAAGCTGGATGTGCTCAACAGCCTGAGCCAGATCTGCGACCAGTTGATCGTCGGTGGCGGCATCGCCAACACCTTCCTGGCCGCTGCCGGGCATCCGGTGGGCAAGTCGCTGTACGAGCCGGACCTCTTGGACACCGCCCGTGCCATCGCCGCCAAGGTCAGCGTACCGCTGCCGGTGGACGTGGTCGTGGCCAAGGAGTTCGCCGAAAGTGCCGAAGCTACCGTCAAGCTGATCGCTGATGTTGCCGCTGACGACATGATCCTCGACATCGGTCCACAGACTGCCGCGCAGTTCGCCGAGCTGCTGAAATCCTCCAAGACCATCCTCTGGAACGGTCCTGTAGGCGTGTTCGAATTCGACCAGTTCGGCAACGGCACCCAAGTGCTGGCCCAGGCCATCGCCGACAGCGCCGCGTTCTCCATTGCTGGCGGTGGCGACACCCTGGCGGCCATCGACAAGTATGGCGTGGCCCAGCAGATCTCCTACATTTCTACCGGTGGCGGCGCTTTCCTCGAGTTCGTCGAGGGCAAGGTACTGCCGGCGGTTGAAGTCCTGGAAGCCCGGGCCAAGGCCTGAGATTCCCGTTGGCCGGGCAAAGGAGTGTTCTGATGGTCAAGACATTGCCACTGTTGATCGCCGCGGCTTTGCTGGCGGGGTGCTCCGGCACTGCGCAGGTAAAATCGGCCGATGAGGCCGGTGAGCCGGACAAAGGCTGCTATCAGGCCGATTGGCAGGCCGAGACGGCGCCGGTGATTAACAAGCGTCTGGGCCCAGAGGGCCTGGAGAAGTACGAGACACCGTCAAAGACCAGGGAACAGGGCTGCCCTTGACGGGTCGGATTGGTTAACGCAACGCGCTGGGGCCTGTGGGCTGTCAGCCGAGGAACATCGATGAAAGGTTTGATCGCCGTGGCGATGCTGGGCTTGCTGGCAGGGTGCGCCAACCTGAACCTGCTCAAGTCGCCGGCTCCCGACAACTGGACGACCTGGGTGTGTGACAGCCAGGCACAAGTGCTTTGGCGCTACACCGACGACAGCCGCAAGGCGGTCGACGTGCGCCTGGGGGGCGACGATCAGGTTCGGCGCCTTAAGCTTGAGCCCAGTGGTTCGGGTTCGCTGTACAGCGATGACATGCTGGCGTTTCACGTCAAGGGTGAAGAGGGCCTGGTTTACTGGGTCGCCACCAATGACTTGATCGGCCGCGGCTGCAAGGCCCAGTAGCAGCTGGCTTGCCAGCCAAGGCGGCGTCCAGGCCGGTGCAAGGTCAAGGGCCCCTTTACCGGCGAACTGGTTCCTGAAGGGCTGTAGAGATTTGGTTTTAACGGATACAACAGGGCGGGCTGACCCCCGATCTGCAATCACTTGAATAGCAGTCGCCGCTACGGCAGGCTTGCACGATTAACGACCCTCGACCGGGAGAGACACACACAATGGCACTCATCAGCATGCGCCAGATGCTGGACCACGCAGCCGAGTTCGGCTACGGCGTCCCAGCCTTCAACGTCAACAACCTTGAGCAGATGCGCGCCATCATGGAAGCCGCTGACAAGACTGACTCCCCGGTGATCGTTCAGGCGTCCGCCGGTGCGCGCAAGTACGCCGGTGCGCCGTTCCTGCGTCACCTGATCCTGGCGGCGATCGAAGAGTTCCCACATATCCCGGTGTGCATGCACCAGGACCACGGCACCAGCCCTGACGTCTGCCAGCGTTCCATCCAACTGGGCTTCTCCTCGGTGATGATGGACGGCTCCCTGGGCGAAGACGGCAAGACGCCGACCGACTACGAATACAACGTGCGCGTCACCCAACAGACCGTGGCCATGGCCCACGCCTGCGGCGTGTCGGTAGAAGGCGAGCTGGGCTGCCTGGGTTCCCTGGAAACCGGCATGGCCGGTGAAGAAGATGGCATCGGTGCCGAAGGCGTGCTGGACCACAGCCAGATGCTGACCGATCCGGAAGAGGCCGCGGACTTCGTCAAGAAGACCCAGGTCGACGCCCTGGCCATCGCCATCGGCACCAGCCACGGTGCCTACAAGTTCACCAAGCCGCCTACCGGCGACGTGCTGGCCATCGACCGCATCAAGGAAATCCACAAGCGCATTCCCAACACCCACTTGGTGATGCACGGTTCTTCGTCGGTTCCGCAGGAGTGGCTGGCGATCATCAACCAGTACGGCGGCGACATCAAAGAAACCTACGGCGTGCCGGTTGAAGAAATCGTCGAAGGCATCAAGTACGGCGTGCGCAAGGTCAACATCGATACCGACCTGCGCCTGGCGTCCACCGGTGCCATGCGTCGCCTGATGGCCACCAACCCGAGCGAGTTCGACCCACGCAAGTTCTTCGGTGCCACCGTGACCGCCATGCGCGACGTGTGCATCGCCCGTTACGAAGCCTTCGGCACTGCCGGCAACGCTTCGAAGATCAAGCCGATCTCCCTGGAAGCGATGTTCCAGCGCTACCTCAAGGGTGAGCTGAACGCCAAGGTCAACTAAGCCTTAGCGTCATCCGGAAAGCCCGCAGCGATGCGGGCTTTTTTGTGCCTGGGATTCCTGCACAGAGACGGGGTTAGATTTTGTTGTGGTCGATATCCAGCTTGGAGAAGGTCACCTTGCCGCCCTCGCTGGTGTAGCCGCTGTTGTCCTGGACATAAACGCCAGCCTTGAAATACAGCGGCTTGTCGCGCCAGGTGGCGCTCAGTTGGCCATCCCATTGATAGCCCGCAGCACTGATCCCCAGGGCACCACCGGGGCTCAGGTGGATCAGGTAGGAAAACTCCCGATCCATGGGCACGTTCCTGGCGATGGTGATGACCCGGCCTTCGTCGTCATCCGGGCGCATGCGCACCTTGGCCACGACATTGCCGCTGCCCTGGCGGGTCTTGTACTGGTACTCCACTTTCACCAGGGGCTTGGTGCTGTTGTAGGCATGGATCTGGCCGACGACGATCTTGCCCGATGAGGGCACCTGCTTCACTGCCAGGGTGGCGTACAACAGGTTGTCGGCCTCGGGGTAGGTCCAGTTGCGCAGGTTTCCGTTGGAATAGGTTTCCCGCAGCTCGGTGCGCGGGTAGATGGCGTTCTCGGTTTTTGATCCGGTCACCGGCGACCAGAAGAACAGGGTGCCGCTATCGGAGTGGAAGTACTGGTCCTTGAAGCCTTTGACCAGGGCGGGGGTGTCAATGGTTGCCGGTGGGCTGCCGACGGGAACGCTGAGGTTCCAGGTTGCCAGATCGATCATGGTGAGAGGTTCCGCAAGGAAAGGTCTGGTGCAGGTCGCCGAGGGCTTTAGCCTGCGCTTCTTCGGGCGTCTTTATAACGCAGAACGGATGCCGGGCGAGGTCCGTACGGCGGATATCTGACGTCAGCAAAATATCGAAATGCCATCCTTCCCGGTTTTTATGCTGCACAACTGTGACCGTTAGTCGGGAGTCGGCGCCATTGGCGGAGTGATGGCGTCATGGCGGCTTCTGCTTTTCAAGATCCGGGTCTAGAGTGAATTCACAGTTTTAGCCAGGTTTTCTCACCCGCTCAGTCTTATTACAGGCAAGAGAAGCAGCATGGAATGCGTGCACCCGGAGGTGGCCGAAGGCCACTCCACTCTTCTGATCGTTGATGACTATCCTGAAAATCTCCTAAGCATGCGTGCTCTGTTGCAGCGCCAGGACTGGCGGGTGATGACCGCTGCCTCCGGTGTCGAGGCCCTGGGCCTGTTGCTCGAGCATGAGGTGGATCTGGTGCTGCTGGATGTGCAGATGCCCGGCATGGATGGTTTTGAGGTGGCTCGACTGATGCGCGGCAGCCAGCGTACCCGGCTGACACCGATCATCTTCCTCACCGCGAACGAGCAGTCCCAGGATGCCGTGATCAAGGGCTACGCCAGTGGCGCAGTGGACTACCTGTTCAAACCCTTCGACCCGCAGATCCTCAAGCCCAAGGTCCAGGCTTTGCTGGAGCAACAGCGCAACCGCCGAGCCCTGCAGCACCTCAGTCATGATCTGGAGGTGGCGCGAGCGTTCAACGCCGCGGTGTTGGACAACGCCGCCGAAGGCATCCTGGTGGTGGACGAAGGCGGCCATGTGCGCTTCGCCAATCCAGCGGTCTCGCGCTTGCTCAATGCCCAGGTGCAAGATCTGGAAGGTTCGCCCTTCCTCGATTACCTGCAAAAGCCCCACGTCCCCGACTGGAACGAATCCGAGCTCTACGCCTGCTACCGCAGGGGCGAGACCTATCGTCTGCATGACGCCCTGTTGCGTACCGTCCCCGGCCAGCAGATCTGTGTGGCCCTGTCCTGCGCGCCCCTGCCCAGCGAACAGAAGGCCATGGTGGTGACCTTGCTGGACATGTCCGAGGTTCGACACCTGCATCAACAGCTGGAGTACCAGGCCGTTACCGATCCGCTGACGGGCCTGCTCAACCGGCGCGGTTTCTATCAGACCGTGGAGAACATCCTGCTGCGCAGCGATCGCTCGGGAAAGTCTCTGGTGCTGCTCTACCTGGACCTGGACGGCTTCAAACGAGTCAACGACTCCCTGGGGCACGATGCCGGTGACCGGGTGCTGCGCTGGGTCTCCGAGCAGTTGAAGGAATGCCTGCATTCGTTCGATATTCTCGGGCGCATGGGCGGCGACGAGTTCACGGCCCTGCTGGAGCTGAGCTTCCCGGAGCAGGCGGCAAAAATCGCCGAAAAACTGATCGAACGCCTGTCCATCAGCCAGCAGATCGATGGCATGGAGGTGGTGCTGGGGGCCAGCATTGGCATCGCCATCTACCCTGACTGCGGTTCCAATCTGGATGGCCTGTTGCGCGCGGCGGATATCGCCATGTACGAGGCCAAGCGTGCCGGCCGTCAGCAGTACCGTTACTACGACCATGAAATGAACGGCCGTGCCCGGTCCCGGCTGATGCTTGAAGAAAGCGTGCGCAGCGCGGTGGAGCGCAAGGAGTTCACCCTGGTGTATCAGCCCCAGGTGGCCATTGCCGATGGCCGCTTGCGAGGGTTCGAGGCGTTGCTGCGCTGGCGGCACCCGAGTGTCGGCGATGTACCGCCGGGGCTGTTTCTGCCGTTGCTGGAAGAGGCACGGTTGATCAGCCGCCTGGGCAGTTGGATCTATCAGCAGGGCGCCGCTCAGCGCAAGGATTGGGAACAGGTATTCAGCCCGGACCTGGTGCTGGGGGTCAGCCTCAGCGCTACCCAGTTCGGCATGCCCAACCTGGCAACCGAACTGCGCCAGGTGTTGTTGCGCCATGGCCTGCTGCCTCGTCAGCTGGAGGTGGAGGTGACCGAGGCGGCACTGACCCAGAACCTGGACGAGACCCGCAAGCAGTTGCAGCAGTTGCATGAACTGGGGGTGCGGGTGGCCCTGGACGATTTCGGATCAGGCAGCTGCTGTCTGGCGTACCTGCGTGACCTGCAGTTGGACACCCTCAAGCTTGACCGGCACCTGATCGCTCGCCTGCTGACTTCGCCGCGAGATGCCGCCATCGCCCGCAGCGTGATCGATCTGTGCAAACAGTTCGGCCTGCTGGTGATTGCCGAAGGCGTGGAAACCCTCGAGCAATTCGAGTGGCTCAAGGCCAATGGTTGTGAATATGTGCAGGGTTTCCTGGTGGCGCGCCCCCTGACTGCCAACAGTGCCAGTCAGTTTGCCCAGCCTTTTGACTGGAGCGCGTTGCCGGCCTGAATTCGCTACACTGGCGCTCTTTGCACCTTGCGCTGCCCCTTCATGACTGCACTCAAATACCTTCAGGCCTACCCCGTCGCCCTGCAACAGCAAGTGCGCCAGCTGATCGACGAAGATCGCCTGGGGGACTACCTGAGCCGGCGCTATCCGCACAAGCACGCGGTACAGAGCGACAAGGCGTTGTACAACTACGCTCTGGAACTGAAGCAGGAATACCTGCGCAACGCCCCGGCCATCGACAAGGTGCTGTTCGATAACCGTCTGGACCTGACCCACCGCGCCCTGGGCCTGCACACCACGGTGTCCCGGGTGCAGGGCGGCAAGCTCAAGGCCAAGAAGGAGATCCGCATCGCCTCCCTGTTCAAGGAGGCGGCGCCGGAGTTCTTGCGGATGATCGTGGTGCACGAACTGGCGCACTTCAAGGAATCGGATCACAACAAGGCGTTCTACAAGCTCTGCGAGCATATGCTGCCGGGCTATCACCAGCTGGAGTTCGACCTGCGGGTCTACCTGACCTGGCGCGACCTGCAAGCCAAGGCAGGAGCGGCGGATTAGTGCTTAGTGAAAGGGAGTAGGCGATGGATGTCAGCAAGACCAAGAGCAGTTTCTACCGCCGCCTGTATGTGGCGTATCTGATCGACAGCGGCCTGGCCAGCAGTGTGCCGGCGCTGACCGAAGTCACGGGCATGCCCCGACGCACCGCCCAGGACACCATCGCCGCCCTGGCGGACCTGGACATCCTCTGCGAGTTCGAGCAGCAGGATGGCGCCCGCAATCATGCCGGGCGCTACCGGATCCATAGCTGGGGGGCCATCGACAAGGGCTGGATCGAGCCCAATCTGCGGCAGATCAAGACAGTGCTGGGTTATCCCTGAGTCTCAGGCCCGGCGCATGCCGATATGGGGAATGCCGTCCTCAAGGTATTCCTCACCCGCGACGATGAAGCCGTAGCGTCCGTAGTAATCCTGCAGATGGGCCTGGGCCGAGAGGTAGATTGGGGTTTCTGGCCAGTGCCGTTGTGCCTGTTTCAGCGCCTGCTCCATCAGGGCATGACCCAGGCCCTGGCCACGGGCCTGTTCGGCGATCACTACGCGGCCGATCACGACGTCGCCGCCTTGGGAGATCGGGTCCAGCAGGCGCAGATAGGCCAGCAGGCGGTCGTCGTCCCAGGCCATCAAGTGGCAGGTATCGCCTTCAAGGTCGCGGCCGTCCACTTCCTGGTAGGGGCATTTCTGTTCCACGACAAAGACTTCGGTGCGCAGTTGCAGGATGGCGTACAACTGTTCCTTGCCCAGATCGGTGTGATGCTTGCAGACCCATTCGATGGTCATCTTCATATCCTGTAGAAAGTGCTGTGCGAAATACTAGGCACATCGCCGCCGGATGTCTTGTCGAGCAGCACCCAGAGGCTGTTTCTGTGAGTTAGGTCAAAATGCCACCATTGTTGTTACTGGCCTTTGTCTTCTTTGTGTAATCTGTTTTCAAGTCCTGTGCAGCGGTTTTGATGAGCTAGTGTTAGGGGCTGGGCTGCCCTGTCGAATACCGGCAGGGGCCCTCGAGTGTCGGCTGGAATGCGCTGGGCCCTGTGCCCGCTAAGGATCTTTTAGCATGCTGCGATTGCATCGAGCTTTGGCTTTGATCGGATTGCTGTTGCTGGGCCACAGCGCTTCTGCACAGAAGCTGCGCCTGGTCGCTGACGCCTGGCCCCCCTTTACCGACGCGACCCTGGTCAACGGCGGGGTGGCCACCGATATCGTCAGCACCGCCCTGTCCCGTGCCGGCTATTCCAGCGAGTTCGAGCAGGTGCCCTGGGCTCGGGCTCTGATGGGGGTGGGCGAGGGGCGCTACGACGTACTGGTCAATGCCTGGTACAACGAAGAGCGCACCCATCTGGGGCAGTTTTCATCGGAGTACCTGGTCAACCGAGTGCGCTTCATCAAGCGCAAGGATGCCTCGCTGGAATACAACAACCTCAAGCAACTGCATGAGTACCCGGTGGCGGTAGTGCGTGGCTACGCCTATTCGCCGGAGTTCGACAACGACCCGAACCTGCAGAAAGTTCTGGTGCACAACTTCGCCATGGCCGTGCGCATGCTGGCGGCGGGCCGGGTCAAGCTGACTCTGGAAGACGAATACGTCGCCCGCTACTACCTGGCCCGGGAATCGCCTCGGGTGCGCAACGCCGTGGAGTTCCTGCCCAAGCCCCTGAGCGAGAACGGCCTGCATATCCTGGTCAGCCTGAAAAACCCCGAACACGCGCAGATCGTTGCCAAGTTCGACCGGGAAATTGCCGCCATGAAGGCCGACGGCAGCTACGACCGGCTGTTGCGCCAGCACGGTATGTAACCGAACAGGGAGCTGCATCAGTTGGCTTGCCAGCGAGCGCGGCCCCGGACCTTGCATTAATCTTGCGGCCCCTTTCGCCGACAGGCCTATTCCTACGGTTTTTCGGTGTCGCTGGTGTCTTTGATCAGGTGCGCCGCCAGGGTCCGCAACGGGCCCAGTTGTCGACAGATCAGTGCCAGCTGGGTCTGCACCAGACGCTGGCCTTCGTCGATTTCATCCGGCATCTGCTCCAGCTCATTGGCCAACGCTTCCTCGGCATCGCTCTGGATGGCGATCGGGGTCTTGTTGGCCAGGCCCTGGGCAATCTCGTCGATGCTCGCCGCCAGGCTGACCCCGGCACCGTCGATCAGGTGCTCGCGGACTTCCCCCGGCAGTTGGGTTTCCCGGTGCGCGCCCAACCCCGACAGGTAGCTGAGCAAGGTGTGGGACAGCACCAGGAAGCGGAACCCCACGTCGGCTTCCTTACGGAAATGCCCCGGCTCCATGAGCATGTTGGCCAGGGTGGTGGACAGCGCCGCATCGGCGTTGTGGGCGTTGCGCCGGGCCAGCCGGTAGGCCAGGTCGTCGCTTTTGCCCGCGGCGTACTGCTGCATGATCTGGCGCAGGTAGATGCTGTTGCAGGTCAGGGTGTTGGCCAGCACCTTGTTCAGGCGTCGGCCCTGCCAGTCCGGCAGGAACAGGAACACCGCCAGCCCGGCGATCAGGCTGCCCAGCAGGGTATCGAACAGCCGCGGCAGGAACAGCCCGTAACCGTCGCCCACCTGGTTGAAGCAGAACAGCACCATCAGGGTGATGGCGGCTGTGGCCAGGGTGTAGCGGGTGGTGCGGTTGGTAAAGAACACCACCCCGGCGGCGATGGCGAACAGCGATTGCACCAAGGGGCTCGGGAACAGGTCGAACAGCGCCCAGGCGATGGTCAGGCCGATGGCGGTGCCGACGATCCTTTGGCCCAGCTTGCGCCGGGTGGCGCCGTAGTTGGGCTGGCAGACGAACAGCGTGGTGAGGATGATCCAGTAGCCCTGGGATGGGTGGATCAGATGCACCATGCCGTAGCCGATACTCAGCGCCAGGGGCAGGCGCAGGGCATGGCGGAACAGCAGTGACGTCGGTGTCAGCTGGGTGCGCAGGCGAGTCCAGACATCCTTGAGGTTGCGCGGCGAGCGGTCCAGCAGGCTGCTGTCGGTGGCATCGGCCAGGGCGTCAGGGTTGCTGGCGTCGCTGAGCAGGCGGTCGAGGGTACCAAGGTTGGCCGCCAGGGCGCGCAGCGAGCGCAGCAGCCCGCGCCAGGCCGGGTTGCTCTGGATGCGCAGGTGTTCCAGGGAGGCGTGCAGGTCGCTCAGGGCCTCGGCGAAGCTGGCGTCATAGACGAACGGCTGGCGCAGCTGGATGGATTCGGCCAGGGCGCGGCAGGCCTTGCCCTGCTGGCGCAACAGGCGCTGGCAGCGAAACAGCACGTCGCTGTGGAAGAAGGCGTCGGTCAGGGCGTTATAGGGGTAATGGGACGAACTGGCGCGCTCGTGGATGTCCTGGGCCAGGAAGTACAGCTTCAGGTAGCGGCTGACTTTCGACCCCGGCCGGCCATTGCCCACCCGGTGCAGGATGATCTCCTTGGCGGCGTTGAGAGCTGCCACGACCTTGCCATTTTGCTGGGCCAGCTCCAGGCGCCGGGCTTCCACATCCAACTGGCGGATCGGCTCGAACAGGGATGACTTGAGCTTGAGGTAGAAACCCAGCTCACGAAACAGCCGGGCCAGGCTCTGCTGCACCGGCTGGTTGGAGAACAGCGCCTGCCAGAGTACCGAGAGCAGGCCATACCAGGCCGCGCCGGCTACCAGCAGCAGCGGCTCGTGCCAGAAGTCGATCACCGCGCCGCCGCGCTGGTCGACGCCGATCATGGTGTAGACCGAGAGAATCAGGGTCGCCGAGGCGATGGCGCCATAGCGTTCCCCCAGGGCCCCGAGCATGGTCAGGCCGAAGCTGGCCAGGGCCAGGGCAATGGCGAAGATCCAGGGGTAGGGGAACAACAGTTCCACCGACAGCGCGGCGATGCTGAAGCACACCAGGGTCACGGCCAGGGCGTTGAGCCGGCCTTGCCAGCTGTCGTCGGTTTCCGCCAGGGCGCTGGCGATGATGCCGAGAAACAGCGGGATCAGCAGGCCCATTTCATCCTGATACCAGCACAGCGCCATGCTGCCGGTCAGGGCGATGAACACCCGCACGCTGTAGCTGAATTTATCCAGCGCCCAGAGGCGGCGCAGAGACTGACGAAAAGAAGTCGATGACATGGAGTGGGACAGGCCTTCCGGGGCGATGCAGCTAAATTGAGCCAGTATTGACGACGGCGCAATGCCGTCGTCACATCCGCCGGCAAATTCTGTTGCTGTTGCCGGTCGGGCGCCTGTAGCCGCTGCCGTAGGCTGCGACAGGGCCGTAGGACCTCAGCGGACATTGGATCGCCGCGCCCCTTCGGGGCGTTCGCAGCCTGCGGCAGCGCCTACAGGGATGCACAGCGGCTCAGACGTATTGCGCCGCCGCGTAGCCCGAGGCCCAGGCCCACTGGAAGTTGAAGCCGCCCAGGTGGCCGGTGACGTCCAGCACTTCACCGATGAAATACAGCCCCGGGCTCTTCAGCGATTCCATGGTCTTGGACGACACCTCGCGGGTATCGACCCCGCCCAGGGTCACTTCGGCGGTGCGGTAGCCCTCGGTGCCCGCCGGCACCAACTGCCAGCTGCCGAGTTTTTGCGCCACGTCCGCCAGTTCCGCCGGGGTGTACTGCTTCATCGGCTTGGAGACGAACCAGTGCTCGGCCAGCAGTCCCGCCATCTTCTTGGTGAAGATTTCCCCCAGCAGGGTTTTCAGCTCGCTGTTGGGGCGCTCGGCCTGCTGCTGTTGCAGCCAGCCGAGGGCGTCGTGGTCTGGCAGCAGGTTGATCTCGACACTGTCGCCGGGTTGCCAATAGGACGAAATCTGCAGGATCGCCGGGCCGCTGAGGCCACGATGAGTGAACAGAATGTTCTCGCGAAAGCTCTGCTCGTTGCAGCTCACCAGACAGTCCACCGAGGTGCCCGACAACTCGCTGCACAGTTCCTTGAGCTGGTCGGTGATGGTGAAGGGCACCAGGCCGGCACGGGTCGGCAGCAGTTCATGGCCGAACTGCTTGGCGACCTGATAGCCAAAACCGGTAGCGCCCAGGGTCGGGATCGACAGGCCGCCGGTGGCGATCACCAGGGACTGGCACTGCACCGCGCCCAGGGTGGTCTGCAGCAGGTAGACGGACTCAAGCTTCTCGATCTGCTGGATCGAGGTGTCCAGGCGCAGCTCGACGCCGACCTGATCGCATTCGTCGAGCAGCATGCCGAGGATGTCGCTGGACTTGTTATCGCAGAACAGCTGGCCGAGTTTCTTCTCGTGGTAGGGCACGCCGTGCTTGGCCACCAGGCCGATGAAGTCCCACTGGGTGTAGCGGGCCAGGGCCGATTTGCAGAAATGCGGATTCTGCGAAAGGAAGTTGGCGGGCTCGGTGTACATGTTGGTGAAATTGCAGCGGCCACCGCCGGACATCAGGATTTTCTTGCCGGCCTTGTTGGCGTGGTCCAGCAACAGCACCTGGCGGCCCCGGCCGGCCGCGGTCAGGGCACACATCAGGCCGGCGGCGCCAGCGCCGATGATCACGACTTCGGTAGAACGCAAAACGGAGTCCTCGTTAGGAGCGAATGACCCTGTAGCCGCTGCCGCAGGCTGCGATAAGGCCGAAGGCCTTCAGCGATCTCAAGATCCAGCGCCCCTTCGTACGGAGTGCCGACCAGATCGATCGCAGCCTGTGGCAGAGGCTACAGGCCAAGCAGTGGAGTTAGAGGACGCGCACGCGCAGCGAACGGCCCTTGATCTTGCCGTTGTTCAAACGTTGCAGCGCCTGCATGACCACGGTGCGATCAACCGCCACATACGACTGGAAGTCGAAGATCGCGATCTTGCCGACCTGGGCGCCCGGGATGCCGGCGTCGCCAGTCAGTGCACCGAGAATATCGCCCGGACGCACTTTGTCCTTGCGCCCGCCCGCGATGCACAGCGTGCTCATCGGTGGCTGCAGCGGGGCGCCGCCCTGGGACTTGAGGTTGTCGACCTGATCCCAGTTCAGCGGGGCTTTCTGCAGCTGTTCGATGGCTTGCGCGCGATGGGCTTCGGACGGTGCGACGAGGCTGACCGCGATACCTTTTTCGCCAGCGCGACCGGTACGGCCAACGCGGTGAATGTGGATTTCCGAATCGCGGGCCAGCTCGACGTTGATCACCATGTCCAGCGCATCGATGTCCAGGCCACGGGCGGCCACGTCGGTGGCGACCAGTACCGAAGTACTGCGGTTGGCGAACATCGCCAGCACCTGATCGCGGTCACGCTGTTCCAGATCACCGTGCAGGCCGACGGCGGAAATGCCTTTGGAGGTCAGGTGATCGACGGTTTCCTGCACTTGCTGCTTGGTGAAGCAGAAAGCGACGCAGGAAGCCGGGCGGAAGTGGTGCAGGACTTTGGTCACTGCGCTCATGCGTTCTTCCGGGGAAATCTCGTAGAAACGCTGTTCGATCTGCGTGTCGTCGTGGAACGCTTCGGCTTTCACCGTCTGCGGATCACGCATGAACTTCGACGCCAGTTGCTTGATGCCCACCGGGTACGTGGCGGAGAACAGCAGGGTCTGCCGGCGCGACGGGGTCTGCTCGATGATGTCTTCGATGGCGTCGTAGAAACCCATGTCGAGCATGCGGTCGGCTTCGTCGAGGATCAGCGTGTTCAGGCCATCAAGCACCAGCGAACCCTTGCGCAGGTGTTGCTGGATACGCCCCGGGGTGCCGACGATGATGTGGGCGCCGTGTTCCAGGGAGGCGATCTGCGGACCGAAGGACACGCCGCCGCACAGGGTCAGGACCTTGATGTTGTCTTCGGCACGGGCCAGGCGCCGGATTTCCTTGGCCACCTGGTCGGCCAGCTCGCGGGTCGGACAGATCACCAGGGCCTGGCAGCCGAAGTAGCGCGGGTTGATCGGGTTCAGCAGGCCGATGCCGAAGGCCGCGGTCTTGCCGCTGCCGGTCTTGGCCTGGGCGATCAGGTCCATGCCCTTGAGAATCACCGGCAAGCTTTGCGCCTGGATCGGCGTCATCTGGGCATAACCGAGGGAGTCGAGGTTAGCCAGCATGGCGGGAGACAGAGGCAAAGTATTAAAAGCGGTGGCAATGGTGGTCACGGGACTGGCCTGCAAAACAAAATGTCGCGCAGTGTATCAGTCTCGCTCCCACAACCTGCAAATTCTGGACGAGCAACCGCGCAGGGGCGGTGTTGTGTAGGAGCTGGCTGGCCAGCGAAGGCGACCGAGAGTTTGGCGCAGGGCTCGGGGGCTCTTCGCCGGCGAGCCGGCTCCTACGGAGGGAAGTGTGCGGCTCAATGCTCGATGTGCTGTTCCTCGACCTTGCGCGCCCTTCGGCCATCGGTGGGCGACAGCTGGAGGAAGATCGCCGCCGCCAGCATCGCCATGATGCCCACGGTGAGGAAGGTCAGCTGGAAGGCGCCGAGCACGGTGTTCACTCCGTCATTGCCTACTTGTGCAGTAAAACCGCCTAGCAGCGCACCGGCACAGGCCACCCCCAGGCTCAGGGACAGCTGCGCCACCACCGACAACAGGCTGTTGCCGCTGCTGGCGGCGGCATCGTCGAGGTCGATCAGGGTCACGGTGTTCATCGCGGTGAACTGCAGCGAGTTGATCGCCCCCAGCACCGCCAGCATGCCCAGCAGCAGGGGATAAGGCGTGTGCTCGCTGACCAGCCCCATGCTGGCCAGCATCAGCCCCAGGGCCAGGGTGTTGCCGGTGAGCACGATGCGGTAGCCCAGGCGCTCGATCAGGGGCCGGGCAATGGACTTGGCCAGCATCGCCGCGGCCGCCAGGGGCAGCATGCTCATCCCCGCCTGAGACGGTGAATAACCCAGCGCCACCTGCAGCAGTAGCGGCACCAGGAACGGCAGGGCACCGCTGCCCAGGCGGGCGAACAGGTTGCCGAGGATGCCCACGGCAAAGGTTCGTACCTTGAATAGCGAGGGCGCAAACAGCGGGTTATCGGTGTGCACGGCCCGCAGCCAATAGGCCGCCAGGCAGGCCAGCCCACCAAACAGCAGCAACATCACCCGCAGGTGCGGCAGGTGCAATTCCCCCAGGCCTTCCATGGCAATGGTGATCAGCACCATCGCCGCGCCGAACAGCACAAAGCCCAGGCCATCGAAACGGGTGCGCTCGCTGCCTCGCAGGTCTGGGATAAAACGCCACACCGCATAGCAGCCGACGACGCCCACCGGCAGGTTGATCAGAAAGATCCAGTGCCAGGTCAGGTATTGCACCATCCAGCCGCCCATGGTCGGGCCGATCAGCGGGCCCAGCAGGCCGGGAATGGTGATGAAGCCCATGATCCGCACCAGCTCCGAGCGCGGGTAGGCCCGCAGCACCACCAGCCGTCCCACCGGCAGCATCAGTGCCCCGCCCAGGCCCTGGATCACCCGGGCGCCGATCAGTTGGCTCAGGGTGTTGGACATCGCGCACAGCAGGGAGCCGATGCTGAAGATCAAGATGGCGCCGAAGAAGATCTTCTTGGTGCCGAAGCGGTCGGCGATCCAGCCGGACGCTGGGATCAGCAGGGCCACGGTGAGCATGTAGGCAATGATCACCCCCTGCATGCGCAGCGGGTCTTCCGCCAGGTCCTGGGCCATGGCCGGCAGCGCTGTATTGAGGATGGTGCCGTCCAGGGATTGCATGAAGAAGGCGATGGCCACCACCCAGGGCAGCCAGCGGGCGGTGGTAGCGTCGAGAGGCGGGCGTTCGGGCATGGGACCTCTATGTCAATTCAGGTCGGAGCTGGCTTGCCAGCTCCGACAGCTTTGAGGGCAGTTCCTACAGGGTCAGGGTCAGGCGGCTGACCAGGGCTCCAGGCAAATGCATCGAGGCGGTCTGGCGCTGGCCGTAGGTGCTGGCCGAAAGCAGCAGTTCCCGTTGCGCCGTCAGGGCCTCCAGTTGCGAACCCAGCAGGCTGTAGACGCTGTCATCGAAACGCATGGTGTTCACCGGGGCCTGGATCTCGCCGTTCTCCACCCAGAAGGTGGCGAAGCGGGTCATGCCGGTCAGGCGCGCTGCCGGCAGGTCCGAGTAGTTGAGGTACCACAGGTTGCTGATGTACAGGCCGGTGCCCAGTTGCTTGAGGATCTCCTGCTGCGACAGCTGCCCGGCGGCCATGTTCAGCGCACTGGGGTATTCGCCGCTGCCGGCGCCGTTGCTGGTCAGGCCATACTCGGCGGCGCTGCGGGAGTTGATCAACTGGGCGTTGGCATTGCCGGCGGCGATCAGCGACAGGTCGCTGCGCGGGTAGCCCTCATCGGAAAAGGCCGGACTCAGGGAGCCGCTGACCTGTTCGTCCAGGGACACCAGGGGGCTCAGGGCGGCATCGCCCGCGTAGAGTTTCTGCAGGGGGCTGTGCTTGCTGGCAATGGACTGGGCCGAGAACCCGCCCCAGGCCAGCATGCCCATGATCTCCTCCAGGGCCGCCGGTGCCAGGTAGGCACGGTACTGTCCCGGCGCCAGGGTGCGCAGCGGTCGACCGAGGAACTCCAGTTGCTGACGGGCCTGGTCGAAGCGCTGGGCGAAGGCTGCGTCGTCCCAGGCGTGTCCCGCGTAGCTGGCCTTCACCGCTTCGCCATTGGCGTGGAACAGGCTGAAGTCGAAGTTGAAGCTGTTGGCCTGATGCCAGCCGAACGCTCCGGCGGAACTGGCAAAACCTCGGCTGATGGGGCCGGCGGCATAGATACCCACCAGATCCAGGCCGGCACCGGCGCGGCCGATCTGTGCCACCACCTGCTCGCTATCGGGCAGTGGATGGTCCTGCACATGGTGGGATTGCCATTGGGCGTGATTGAGCATCAGGTACGGGTCCGCCGGCAGCAGCGGCAGGGTTTCGCGCAACTGTTGCAGGGCTTCGACCAGGCGCTGACGGTCCACCTCGGGGTCGTTGCTCAAGGTGATGCTCAAGTCGGCGTGGCGTCCGTCGTCGATCAGCTTGAAGTGCAGGCTGGCCTGTTGCACCTGCCCGGCCTGACGCACCTTGGCGTGGTTGAAACGGATGAACTCCGAGGACTCGGCCGAGTAGCTCAGGGTGAACTGTTCCGATTCCTTGATCGCGTCCTGCAGCCACTGCACCCATGCCTTGAACTGCTCGGCCTGATTCATCGTCCTGGTCATCAGGCGTCTCCTCCGAATACGTCAATCTTGCTGAACACGCAGGCCGGCGAAGCGTGGCCGACGCGGATTACCTGGTTGGGCTCGCCCTTGCCGCAGTTGGGCGTGCCCAGGACCTGGAAGGTGCTGCGATCGCCCACCGCGCTGAGGTTGCGCCAGAACTGTGCGGAGATACCCCGGTAGTTGGGGTTCTTGACCACGCCCTTGAGCTCGCCGTTTTCGATCAACTGGCCCCATTCGCAGCCGAACTGGAACTTGTTGCGCGCATCGTCGATGGACCAGGAGCGATTGGTGGACATCAGGATGCCGTGTTCGATCTGGCCGATCAGGCGGTCCAGGGGCTGCTCGCCGGGCTCGACGTTGAGGTTGGCCATGCGGTCGATGGGCGCGCGGTTCCAACTGCTGGCGCGGCTGTTGGCAACGCCGTCGAGGCCACTGCGGTATTGCGACAGGGCACTGCCCAGGGGACGTACCAGCAGCCCCTCGCGGATCAGGAACTGCTTGCTGGCGGCGCTGCCATCGTCGTCATGCCCATAGCTGGCCAGTTCCTCGGGAATCTCCGGGTCGAAGGTCACGTTGAGCAGCGAGGAGCCATATTGCAGGCGGCCGAAATCTTCCTGTTTGACGAAACTGGTGCCGGCGTAGTTGCGCTCGTCGCCGAGGATACGGTCCAGTTCCAGGGGGTGGCCGATGGACTCGTGGATCTGCAGCATCATCTGGTCCGGCATCAGCAGCAGGTCCCGCTGGCCCTGCGGGGTGTTCGGCGCCAGCAGCAGTTGCAGCGCCTGGTCGGCCACCCGTGGCGCCGCGCCTAGCAGGCCACAGCGGCTGATCACATCACCGGCGCCCTGCTGGCCGAAGTTTTCCCGGCCCAGGCTGCGGGTCTGACTGTCGCTACCGTCGTAGGCGGTGACATCCAGGCCCGGGTAGACGAAGCGCTGAGCCTGGCGCAGCTCGGCACCGGCGCTGTTGAGGTAGATCTGCTCGACCTGGGTCACGCCGATGCCCACTTGCCAGTTCACCAGGCGCTCGTCCTTGGGCACCGAGGCCGATTCGTCGCCCAGCAGCTGGTAGCAGTCGCTGAGGGATGGGAAGGGCTGGTCCAGATTCGGCGAAAGGTAATCGCCACGGTGGCTGGATACCGGTTGCTCGCGCAGGTCCAGCAGGGCGTGGGCGGCGATCACCCGAGCCAGCTGTTCGGCGCGGTCGAGGGCGGCTTGCAGGCCGCCTTGCGAGAGGTCACTGGTGGCGGCGTAGGCTTCCACACCACGCACCCTTGCGGTCAGCATCGCCCCTTCGTCGCGGCCCAGGCTCGGTGGTTCGGCAACGTTCTTGCGTACTGACAGGTATTGGTCCGACTCGCGCACGTAGCGCAGGGAAAAGAATTCGGCGCCCGTGCGCAAGGCAGCAAAGCGCTGCTTGAGCTGGGGGTGAAAGTCGAACATGGAGAACCTCCTTGTGAGACGCGATAGCGGGCGGGTCTTGTCGCCAGCAAACGGAACGCTGCCCGGCGGCTCCTACAGATATAGGCGTCGGTGGACTCCGGGGCGAAGGGGATGGGCAAGTTGCAGAACTGTAGCTGCTGCCGGAGGCTGCGATCAAGGATGCAGTGCGGGCAATGCGGGGGCAGGAAATACGCGGGGAGGTGAAAAAGGCACCGACCCTTGCGGTCGGTGCCCGTGCGGCTTACTGCGCGGTCGGAGTGATATCGCGCATTGGCTTGCCACGCACCGGGGCGTTGCCCGCTACGTAGTAGTCGGCCTTGCTGCGGGGCAGCGGCTGACGGCCACGGATTTTGTCGGCGATTTTCTCGGCCATCATGATGGTCGGCGCATTGAGGTTGCCGGTGGTGATGATCGGCATGATCGAGGCATCCACCACGCGCAGGCCTTGCATGCCGTGCACGCGACCCTGGCCATCCACTACCGCCATGTCGTCGGTGCCCATCTTGCACGAGCAGGATGGGTGGAACGCGGTCTCGGCGTGCTCGCGGATGAACTTGTCCAGTTGCTCGTCGGTCTGCACCTCGATGCCCGGGCTGATTTCTCGACCGCGGAAGGCGTCCAGGGCCGGCTGTTGCATGATTTCCCGGGTCAGGCGGATGCCGTCGCGGAATTCCTGCCAGTCCTGCTCGGTGGCCATGTAGTTGAAGAGGATGCTCGGGTGCTGGCGCGGGTCCTTGGACTTGATCTGCACGCGACCACGGCTCGGCGAGCGCATGGAACCCATGTGCGCCTGGAAACCGTGCTCTTTAACACCGTTGCTGCCGTTGTAGTTAATCGCCACCGGCAGGAAGTGGTACTGGATGTTCGGCCATTCGAACTCTTCACGGGTGCGGATGAAACCGCCGGCTTCGAACTGGTTGCTGGCGCCGATGCCGGTGCCGTTGAACAGCCACTCGGCGCCGATGGCCGGCTGGTTCCACCACAGCAGCGATGGGTACAGCGACACCGGTTGGGTGCAGGCGTACTGCAGGTACAGCTCCAGGTGGTCCTGCAGGTTTTCACCCACGCCCGGCAGGTCGTGGACCACCGGGATGTCCAGGCTTTCCAGCAGGGCGCGGGGGCCGACGCCGGAGCGTTGCAGCAGTTGCGGCGAGGCGATGGCGCCGGAGCTGACGATGACTTCCTTGCGGGCGCGGGCTTCCACGCGCTCCTCGGTGCTGCCTTGCAGGTAGCTCACGCCGACGGCGCGCTTGCCGTCAAAGAGGATCTTGTCGGTCAGGGCGTGGGTGACGATGGTCAGGGTCGAACGCTTCTTGGCGATGTCCAGGTAGCCGCGGGCGGTGCTGGAGCGACGACCTTTAGGGGTGACCGTACGGTCCATCGGGCCGAAGCCTTCCTGCTGGTAGCCGTTCAGGTCTTCGGTGCGCGGGTAACCGGCTTGTACACCGGCTTCGACCATGGCGTGGAACAGCGGGTTGTTGCCGGCTTTGGGCGTGGTCACGCTGACCGGGCCTTCGCCGCCGTGGTAGTCGTTAGGGCCGATGTCACGGGTTTCCGCCTTGCGGAAGTACGGCAGGCAGTCCAGGTAGGTCCAGTCTTCCAGGCCTGGCAGCTTGGCCCAGCCGTCGTAGTCCATGGCGTTGCCGCGGATGTAGCACATGCCGTTGATCAGCGACGAGCCACCCAGGCCCTTGCCGCGACCGCACTCCATGCGACGACCGTTCATGTGTGGCTCTGGATCGGTCTCGTAGGCCCAGTTGTAGCGACGGCCTTGCAGTGGGAAGGCCAGTGCCGCCGGCATCTGGGTACGGAAGTCGAAGCGATAGTCCGGGCCGCCGGCTTCCAGCAGCAGGACGGTGACGCCTTCGTCTTCAGTCAGACGGGTCGCCAGGGTGTTACCGGCAGAGCCGGCACCCACAATGATGTAATCGAATTCTTGGGACATTGAATGCACCCTCTTTGAGATTGGTCAGGTCGCACGATCAATAGGCCTGTAGCTGCTGCCGAAGGCTGCGATCGGCCGCGCAGCGGACGTGCTTCGGCGATCGCAGGAAGGTCCTTCGGACCTTTTCGCAGCCTGCGGCAGCGGCTACAGGGGGTGTCGTTCAGGCTGGGTGTCTTAGAACACCGAGGCGTAGTCGCCCAGCTCGACCTGTACCGACTTGATGCGGGTGAAGTTGTTCAGCGAGCTGATGCCGTTCTCACGGCCAACACCCGATTGCTTGTAGCCGCCAACCGGCATCTTGGCGTCGGATTCGCCCCAGGCGTTGATCCAGCAGATACCGGCTTCGAGCTGATGAATCACGCGGTGGGCGCGGTTCAGATCCTTGGTGACGATACCGGCGGCCAGGCCGAAGTCGGTGTCGTTGGCGCGGCGGATCACTTCTTCTTCGGTTTCGTAAGTCAGGATCGCCATCACTGGGCCGAAGATTTCTTCACGGACGATGGTCATGTCGTCGGTGCAGTCGGTGAACACGGTCGGTGCAACGAAGGCACCCTTGGCGAATTCGCCGTCGGTCAGGCGCTCGCCGCCGCACAGTACGCGGGCACCTTCTGCTTTGCCCTTGGCGATGTAGCCCAGCACGCTTTCCATGTGCTGGAAGCTGACCAGCGGACCGAAGTTGGTGTTTTCGTCTTCCGGGTTGCCGATGCGGATGCGCGCTACGCGCTCGGCGATCTTGGCTTCGAAAGCGGCTTTCAGGTGGCTCGGTACGAACACGCGAGTACCGTTGGTGCAGACCTGACCGGAGCTGTAGAAGTTGGCCATCATGGCGGTGTCGGCGGCGCGATCCAGGTCAGCGTCGTCGAAGATGATCAGCGGCGACTTGCCGCCCAGTTCCATGGTCACGTCTTTGAGCGAGGAGCTGGAAGCGCTGGCCATGACCTTCTTGCCGGTGTCGGTGCCGCCGGTGAAGGAGACTTTCTCGATGCGCGGGTGCTCGGTCAGCCAGGTGCCGACTTCACGGCCGCTGCCGGTCAGCACGTTGAACACGCCAGCCGGTACGCCGGCTTCGGTGTAGATCTCGGCCAGTTTCAGGGTGGTCAGCGAGGTGACTTCGCTGGGCTTGAAGATCATTGCGTTGCCGGCGGCCAGGGCTGGCGCGGATTTCCACAGGGCGATCTGGATCGGGTAGTTCCAGGCGCCGATGCCGGCCACTACGCCCAGCGGCTCGCGACGGGTGTAGACGAAGGATGTGGTGCGCAGCGGGATCTGCTCGCCTTCGATGGCCGGTACCAGGCCTGCGTAGTATTCCAGCACGTCAGCGCCGGTGACGATGTCCACGTACTTGGTTTCGGAGAAGGCTTTACCGGTGTCCAGGGTTTCCAGGGCGGCCAGTTCGTCGTTGCGCTCGCGGAGGATTTCCACGGCGCGACGCAGGATGCGCGAACGCTCCATGGCGGTCATGGCGGCCCAGATCTTCTGGCCTTTTTCGGCGCTGACCACGGCGCGTTCCACGTCATCAAAGGTCGCACGCTGCACTTGTGCGAGAACTTCACCGTTGGCCGGGTTGATGGCATCGAAAGTGGCGTCGCTGCCGGCATCGGTGTAGCCGCCGTCGATGTAGAGTTTTTGCAGTTCGAAACGGGCCATAGTGTCCTCGCAAGTGCATTAAGTAGTGGGCTTGACCACCGGGCGTATCCCGAAGTTCAGGACACGTTGATCAGTGGCGGGTCAGGGGCCGAGCGTCTCTTTTGTGCTCTGGCGCTCCTGCTTAGCCAGTTGTAGATCCATGTATTCGTAAGCGATCCGTATCGCCTGGTCGGTGTCGAATGCATCACCCGACAAGGCACCACGCAGCCACAAACCGTCGATCAAAGCCGCCAGGCCGCGAGCTGCCTTGCGCGCATGGTAGAGCGGCAGGGCACGGCGGAACTGGCAACACAGGTTGGAATACAAGCGGTGGTCGTTGATCCGCTGCAACCTGTGCAAATCGGGCTGGTGCATGCTGGAGGCCCAGAAGGCCAACCAGGTTTTCATGGCCGGGCCGTTCACCTGGCTGGCATCGAAGTTGCCCTCGATGATCACTTTCAGGTGAGCGCGCGGGCTGTCGTCCGTCAGGGCCTGGCGGCGTGCTCTGACGCCTTCGTTGAGCATGCTCATGATGTAACCCATCGTCGCTGCGATCAGGCCGTTCTTGTCCCGAAAGTAGTGACTGATGATGCCGTTTGAAACACCGGCCAAACGGGCGATCAGCGCAATGCTGGCGTCCCCCATTCCGACCTGATCGACGGCCTGTAGCGTGGCTTCGATCAATTGCTGGCGGCGTATGGGTTGCATACCGACCTTGGGCATCTGATACCTCTCCTTAGGCCTGTCGGCGGGCGTATGACGCCGGTCGACTTGTGGGCCAGTCTATTTTGTTTTGATTGAACGTTCAATCAACAAAGAATAAGATCTGCGACAAATCGTCGCTGCCTGGGGAGGTTTTCCTACTCGCGGACGGCGGGAAAACGACCTCCGAAATAGCCCAAAACTTACACGTGGCATGGCGTGGACCGGCAAGAGTAAGGACGTGTTGAAGGGGCAGGACGCTCCGGGGAACAGACGACGAGCTGCAGGTTCGTCACTGACCTTGGATGCGGGTGCGCAACGCGGCTTTTGCGGTTTCGGGCTTTTTCGGGGTGTCTTTATATCACCCGATGATCGGCTGCCAACTAACCGATTGGTCGGGTGCGGTGTTGCCTTGTGTCCTTCTCTCGCACTGCCTGGAGCATCTGTGCAATGAGTTCTGCCTCTCTTATAAAGACCCCACCGGAGAAGGTGCGGGTCAACGGTTGGGTGTTCTACACCTCCACCGCGCTGATCCTGTTGTTGACCGCCATTCTGATCATCGCCCCGCAAGAGGCCGGCAGATTGCTGGGCA
Source organism: Pseudomonas protegens (assembly GCF_003363755.1). GTDB lineage: Bacteria > Pseudomonadota > Gammaproteobacteria > Pseudomonadales > Pseudomonadaceae > Aquipseudomonas > Aquipseudomonas danubii. The sequence goes on along the minus strand of NZ_CP031396.1, from coordinate 2,998,536 downwards.
TTGCCCAGGCCTGGTTGTCTCGCAGCTTCGGCTGGTACTACATGGTGGTGATCGCCGCTTACCTGGTGTTCGTGGTGGGCCTGGCGTTCTCCTCCTACGGCAAGCTCAAGCTGGGGACCAAGCAAGACACCCCGGACTTCAGCTACGGTGCCTGGGCCGGGATGCTGTTCTCCTCCGGTATCGGTATCTCGCTGCTGTACTTCGGTGCTTCCGAGCCCCTGGACCACTACTTCAATCCGCCGGAAGGCGTACCCGGCAGCAACCTGGCCGCACGCCAGGCGTTGCAGCTGACCTTCCTGCACTGGGGCCTGCATGGCTGGGCGATCTACGCCCTGGTGGGCCTGGCGGTGGCGTACTTTGCCTATCGTCATAACCAGCCGCTGGCGTTGCGTTCGGCGTTGTATCCGCTGGTGGGCGAGCGCTGGGTCAAGGGCGCGGCCGGCCACGCAGTGGACGGTTTCGGCATGTTCGTGACCCTGCTGGGCCTGGTGACCAACCTCGGGATCGGCTCGATGCAGGTGTCTTCCGGCCTGGAAAACCTGTTCGGCATGGAGCACAGCAACACCAACCTGCTGATCGTGATCATCGTCATGAGCACGGTGGCCACCATCGCCGCGGTGTCCGGTGTGGAAAACGGCATCCGCCGCCTGTCCAACCTGAACATCGTGCTGTTCAGCGGCCTGTTGATTTTCGTCCTGCTGTTCGGCCCGACCCTGCACCTGCTCAACGGCTTCGTGCAGAACATCGGCGACTACCTCAACGGTGTGGTGCTCAAGACCTTCGACCTCTATGTGTACGAAGGCGACAACGCCAAGTCCGACCGCTGGCTGGGCCTGTGGACCCTGTTCTACTGGGCCTGGTGGATTTCCTGGGCGCCATTCGTAGGCATGTTCATTGCGCGTATTTCCCGTGGTCGCACCGTGCGTGAGCTGGTCGCCGGCGTGCTGCTGATTCCCCTGGGCTTCACCCTGGCCTGGCTGTCGATCTTCGGTAACTCGGCCCTGGACCTGGTGGTCAACCAGGGAGCGGTGGAACTGGGCAAGACGGCGCTGGAACAGCCGTCCATGGCGATCTACCAACTGCTTGAGCACTACCCGGCCTCGAAGATTGTCATCGGTGTCTCGATCTTCGTCGGCTTCGTGCTGTTCCTGACCCCCGCCGACTCCGGCGCGGTGATGATGGCCAACCTGTCCTGCAAAGGCGGCAACGTCGACGAAGACGCCCCGCACTGGCTGCGGATCTTCTGGTCGGTGGTGATCACCCTGGTGACCATCGGCCTGTTGTTCGCCGGTAACTTCGAAGCCATGCAGACCATGGTGGTGCTGGCCGGCCTGCCGTTCTCGGTGGTGCTGATCTTCTTCATGTTCGGTTTGCACAAGGCCATGCGCCAGGACGTGCAGATCGAGCAGGAACAAGCGCAATTGGCCGAGCGTGGTCGCCGTGGTTTCAGCGAGCGCCTGACCCAGCTGGACCTGCAACCGACTCAGTCGGTGGTGCAGCGTTACATGGACAAGCACATCAGCCCGGCGCTGCAGGAAGCCGTCGCGCAACTGCGCACCCTGGGCCATGAAGTGCAGACCAACCTGGGCAAGTCCAAGAGTTTGCTGGGCCTGCGGGTGGAAATGGAGGAAGGCAATCCCTTCGTCTATGAAGTGAGCCTGGACGGCTACCTGGCGGCACCGAGCGAATCGGCCCAGCCGGAAGGGGCGGACAGCGAAGTCCGTAGTCGTTTCTACCGCGCCGAGGTGTACCTGCACAACGGCAGCCAGGAATACGACTTGATGGGCTTCACCCAGGAGCAGATCACCCGTGATGTGCTCGATCAGTTCGAAAGCCATCGGCAGCTCCTTGGCCGGGTCTATAGCTGAGTGAAGTGACGGACCGCTCCCGACGGAGCGGCTCCACCCGCTGTAGGAGCCGGCTTGCCGGCGAAGGCGCCCTTAATGGAAGGTTTCAGGGCCTGTTCGCTGGCAAGCCAGCTCCTGCAGAAGGGGGTGTGTCGATAAAGCAAAACGCCGCGATTGCTCGCGGCGTTTTTGTGTCTGCGGCTTAACCCAGGTTCTTGCCAAGCAACGCGTGGTAGAGCTCGCTGTCGCCAAGGATGCCGACGACTTTCTGGTTGTCGTGGAGCACCAGTTTGTTGCCGGTCTGGTAGCGGATCTGCAGCGCATCGCGCATGCCGATGTTGGAGTCCACCAGGGTCGGGCGCCGGCCCAGTTCTTCCACGGACTGCCCCGGAACCCAGTTCTGCAGGTCCATCTGCGAGCCGTTGCGACGGGCGCCCTTGATGGTGTTGCCTTCCGCCAGGTCGAGCCAGGAATCGCCACCCGGGTCCAGGCACACGGAGCCGTTGACCCGCTTGCAGTTGTCCAGGCTGCGCATCAGGCTGCGCCCGCAGAGCACGTTCAGCGGGTTGGTGTGGGCGACGAAGGTGCGCACATAGTCGTCCGCGGGGTTGAGCACGATTTCTTCCGGCTTGCTGTACTGGATGATCCGCCCGTCTTTCATGATGGCGATGCGGCTGCCCAGCTTCAGGGCCTCGTCCAGGTCGTGGCTGACAAACACGATGGTCTTGCTCAGCTTGCGTTGCAGTTCCAGCAGCTCGTCCTGCAGACCCTGGCGGATCAGCGGGTCGAGGGCCGAGAAAGGTTCGTCCATCAGCAGGATATCGGCGTCCATGGCCAGGGCGCGGGCCAGGCCCACACGCTGCTGCATGCCGCCGGACAGCTCGTCGGGCTTCTTGTTGCGCCACTGGGTCAGGCCCACCAGCTCAAGTTTCTCGTCCACCAGCTTGCGCCTTTCCTTCTCCGGTCGGCCCTGCATCTCCAGGCCGAAGCTGATGTTCTCGCGCACCGTCAGCCAGGGCATCAGGGCGAACTTCTGGAACACCATGGCGATGCGCTGGGTGCGCATCATCTTCAGTTCGGCGGGGGAGCAGGAGGCAATGTCGATCTGCTGGCCTTCGTGCTCGACGAACAGCTTGCCGCGGCTCACGGTGTTGAGGCCGTTGATGCAGCGCAGCAGGCTGGATTTGCCGGAGCCGGAAAGGCCCATGAGTACGCAGATCTCGCCTTTCTGGATATCCAGGCTGGCTTTTTCCACGCCGACGATCTGCCCGGTTTTCTTCAGGATCTCGTTGCGGGTCATGCCCTGGTCCAGCAGCTTGAGCGCCTCCCGTGGGTCCTTGGAGAAGATAACGTCTACGTTATCGAAGCGGATTATGCTCATGCGTCACCCCCTACTTTGGCTTCAGGTTGTTTGCAGATGCGGTCGAGCATGATCGCCAGCAGCACGATCGCCAGACCGGCTTCAAAGCCCAGGGCAATGTCGGCGGTATTGAGTGCGTTGACCACGGGTTTGCCCAGGCCGTCGGCGCCGACCAGGGCGGCGATCACCACCATCGACAGCGACAACATGATGCATTGGGTAATACCGGCGGCGATGCTCGGCATGGCGTGGGGCAGCTCAATGCGCGACAACAACTGACGGCGCGAACAGCCAAAGGCCTTGCCCGCGTCCATCAACTCTTGTGGAACATCGCGAATGCCCAGGTAGGTCAGGCGGATCGGCGCGGCAATGGCGAACACCACCGTGGAGATCAGGCCGGGTACCACCCCGAGGCCGAACAGGGTCAGGGTCGGGATCAGGTAGACGAATGTGGGGACGGTCTGCATCAGGTCCAGGACCGGACGCATCATGGTGTAGAACAGCGGTTTGTGCGCGGCGACGATTCCCAGGGGCACGCCGATCAGCACGCAGACCAGGGTGGCGAACAGCACCTGGGCCAGGGTTTCCATGGTTTCCTGCCAGTACCCCAGATTGAGGATCAACAGGAAGGACAGCACGACAAATACAGTCAGGCCCCATTTGCGCTGGATCAGGTGCGCCAGCAGGGCAATCAGGCCGATCAGGGCCAGGGGATTGAACCAGGTCAGCGCGAACGTCACGCCGTGGATCATGGTTTCCAGGGTGGTAGCGATCGCATCGAAGGTGCTGGCACCGTGTTTCGTCAACCAGTCTACGAAAGCCGCGATGTACTGGCCCAGGGGGATTTTCTGATCAGTGAGCATGGTATTGAACGTCCGCATGCAAGGAAAAAACAGCCCGGGCGGGCAAGCCCGCCCGGCGTAAGCGATTACTCAGCAAGCTTGGCTTTCACGGCTTCCAGGCCGGGTTTACCGTCAATGGTGGTCACGCCAGCGAGCCAGGTATCGAGCACCTGTGGATTCTTCTTCAGCCAGGCCTTGGCGGCTGCGTCAGGCTTCATCTTGTCGTCCAGCACGTTGCCCATCAGGGTGCTTTCCATGTTCAGGGTGAACGACAGGTTCTTCAGCAACTGGCCCACGTTGCTGCACTCGGTGGTGTAGCCCTTGCGGGTGTTGGTGTAGATGGTGGCCTGGCCGAAGTTGGGGCCGAAGAAGTCGTCGCCACCGGTCAGGTACTTCATCTTGAAGCGTGTGTTCATCGGGTGTGGTTCCCAGCCCAGGAACACCACCGCGGTGTCGCGACGCTGAGCGCGCTCAACCTGGGACAGCATGCCCGCCTCGCTGGACTCCACCACTTTGAAGCCGGCGTCCTTGAGGCCAAAGGCGTTCTTGTCGATCATCGTCTGGATGGTGCGGTTGCCGTCGTTGCCCGGCTCGATGCCGTAGATCTTGCCGTCCAGCTCCTTCTTGAACTTGGCGATGTCGGCGAAGTCTTTCAGGCCCTTGTCATACAGCGACTCGGGAACTGCCAGGGTGTACTTGGCGTTTTCCAGGTTGGCGCGCACGGTCTCCACGGTGCCGGCATCGCGGTAGGCCTTGATGTCGTTTTCCATGGTCGGCATCCAGTTGCCGAGGAACACGTCCATATTCTTGCCGTCGGCCAGGGACTTGTAGGTCACCGGCACGGAAATCATCGTGGTCTTGGTCTTGTAGCCCAGGGCGTTGAGCACGACGCTGGTGGTGGCGGTGGTCACGGTGATATCGGTCCAGCCGACATCGGAGAAGTTTACGGTGCTGCATTGCTCCGGTTCTGCGGCGTGTGCCAGAAGCGGCAGACTCAGCATGGCGGCCAACAACAACGACGGGGAACCTTTCATAGGGGAGACTCCTGGATGTTTTTTTGGCGGCGTATGGACCGCGCTTATAAGTGTGGCGGTTGGTGTGCCGGGGACAGCTCTACCACCGTGCCTTGCAATCGAGTCGAGACTGATCATGTACCAGTGAAAAACTGTCGCCTACGGGGTGCGTCGTATCCAGTACAGGGAGGGTCGCATCCAGTGTCGGTGAGGTCGCTTACAGTGTTTCCGGGCATTTTTTCCTGCATCTGAGCCGCAAAAAACGCCCAGAACCCGAGCCTCGCGCCAGGCGGCGTTGGTGGACATGAGTGAGTCGGTGTCAGACGTCGCGAGGCGCAGTAAAAGCCTGATGATGCGCCCTTCTCGGCGGATTGCAGCTTGAGCGTAGCAGCTCCGTCAGAGGGCGTTTTCAGCGCCTGGACTGTGCTCATCGAGGAGTTACGCAGTAATGGCTATCAGTGTTTTCGACTTGTTCAAGATCGGCATCGGGCCTTCCAGTTCCCACACCGTCGGGCCCATGCGCGCCGCGGCGTTATTCGTCCAGGTATTGAAGGAACGCCATCTGCTGGAGCAGGTGCGGCGGATCGAAGTGCAACTGTTCGGTTCGTTGTCGGCCACCGGCATTGGCCATGGCAGCGACAACGCGGTGATCATGGGCCTGATGGGGGAGTGGCCCGATGCGATCGACCCGTCGCTGATCGGCCCGCGCATCGAACGGCTCAGGGAAACCCACACCCTGTTGCTGGACGGACGGCTGGCTGTGCCGTTCATCTGGTCCCGGGACATGCGCCTGCTGGACGAAAACCTGCCCTTTCACCCCAATGCCATGACCCTGGTGGCTGAAGGTGAAGGCGGGGAGCTGTTGCGCGATACCTATTATTCGGTGGGCGGCGGTTTTGTCGTTGACCAGGCCCAGGCCAGTAGCGGCGTGGCGGACCTGGATCGTAGCGAGCTGCCTTACGATTTCTCCAGTGCGGTGGAACTGCTCAGCCTGTGCCAGAAGCACAACCTGCGAGTCGCCGAACTGATGCTGGCCAACGAGAAGGTCTGGCGTTCGGAAGAGGAAATCCGCAGCGGCCTGATGACGCTGTGGCGCGCGATGCAGGATTGCGTGGAACAGGGGCTCAAGCACGAAGGCATCCTGCCCGGCGGGCTCAATGTGCGCCGGCGCGCGGCCAGGCTGCATCGCAGCCTGCAGGAACTGAACAAGCCCAATGTGATCGGCTCCACCTTGAGCGCCATGGAGTGGGTCAACCTGTTCGCCCTGGCGGTGAACGAGGAGAACGCCGCCGGTGGGCGCATGGTCACCGCACCCACCAACGGCGCGGCGGGGATCATTCCGGCGGTGCTGCACTACTTCATGAAATTCAGCGAGGACGTGACTGACGCCAACGTGGTGGATTTCTTCCTCGGCGCGGCGGCCATCGGCATCCTGTGCAAGAAGAACGCCTCGATCTCCGGGGCCGAAGTCGGCTGCCAGGGCGAGGTGGGTTCGGCCTGCGCCATGGCGGCGGCGGGGCTGGCGGAGATTCTCGGGGCCAGCCCCGAGCAGTTGTGCAACGCCGCGGAAATCGGCCTGGAGCACAACCTGGGCTTGACCTGCGACCCGGTGGGCGGGCTGGTGCAGGTGCCCTGCATCGAGCGCAACGCGATTGCCGCGGTGAAGGCGATCAATGCCGCGCAGATGGCCTTGCGCGGTGACGGCCAGCATTTCATTTCCCTGGACCGGGTGATCCGCACCATGCGCGATACCGGCGCCGATATGCACGACAAATACAAAGAGACGTCCCGTGGTGGCCTGGCCGTGAGCGCGGTGGAATGCTGAGCCGCCTTCGCTGGCTAGCCGCATGCGAACCAGGGACGTCGGCGCGCGCAAATGGCTCACTCGGGCCACCGCGCGCCACCTTTTAGCGCGTCGCGAATAGACAAGTTGCCCGGTGCGCCGGCGGACCAGTCCGTGGGTCGGCGCGCTGTGCTTTGAGTGACACTCGCCGGCCTCGGCGCAACGCCTTGGCGGCCCAAGTGCTACCTAACTGCTCACCGCTTTTGTCGGCGCCTGTGCGCCGCGCCTTTCGGCGCTTCTTATCCGCACATTGCCAAGGGCTATATAGACGCGTCGCGACGTCGTTTTCAGGAGTTATTGAATGCCCATTCAACTTTAGGCATGGCAATTGCTCTGTGAATATCAAGCCCGCCTCCGATGAGTCGCAGGGCACATAAAAAGAGCCTCCGCCTGAGGCCATCACCCGCTTTGTGTGAGGAGATATCGCGATGACGTCGTTCAACTCCGGGGCCCAACCCCAGAACCGTGCGCCTCAATCCATCGGCTTTCTGCTGCTGGACAATTTCACGCTGATTTCCCTGGCCTCCGCAGTCGAACCCCTGCGCATGGCCAACCAACTGTCCGGCCGCGAGCTGTATCGCTGGACCACCCTCAGCGTCGATGGCGGTCAAGTCTGGGCCAGTGACGGTCTGCAAATCACCCCCGACGCCTCCATGCACAAAGCCCCCAGCCTCGACACCGTGATCGTCTGCGGCGGCATCGGCATCCAGCGCACCGTGACCCGTGAACATGTGTCCTGGTTGCAAAGCCAGGCCCGCCAGTCGCGTCGCCTCGGCGCGGTGTGCACCGGCAGCTGGGCCCTGGCCTGCGCCGGCCTGCTGGACGGCTTCGATTGCAGCGTGCACTGGGAATGCCTGGCGTCGATGCAGGAAGCCTTTCCCCGGGTGGCCATGAGCACCCGCCTGTTCACCCTCGACCGCAACCGTTTCACCAGCTCCGGCGGCACCGCGCCACTGGACATGATGCTGCACCTGATCAGCCGCGATCATGGCCGTGAGTTGTCGGCGGCGATCTCGGAGATGTTCGTTTACGAGCGCATCCGCAACGAACAGGATCACCAACGCGTGCCCCTCAAGCACATGCTCGGCACCAACCAACCCAAGCTCCAGGAAATCGTTGCGCTGATGGAGGCCAACCTCGAAGAGCCGATCGATCTGGATGAACTGGCGGTGTACGTGGCCGTGTCCCGGCGCCAGCTGGAGCGGCTGTTCCAGAAGTACCTGCATTGTTCGCCGTCGCGCTACTACCTCAAGCTGCGGTTGATCCGTGCCCGGCAACTGCTCAAGCAGACGCCGATGTCGATCATCGAAGTGGCGTCGGTCTGTGGCTTTGTTTCCACGCCACACTTCTCCAAGTGCTACCGCGAGTACTTCGGTATTCCACCCCGTGACGAGCGCATCGGTTCCAACACCACCCAGCAGGTGGCAATGATGCCGCTGCCGCAAGCCATGGTCCTGGCGCCGCTGTCCGGCCCGCTGTCGGCCTTGAGTCAGGCGCGCAACGAGTCGACCTTCGCCAGCGTGCGTCTGTAGTCACAGACGCTTCTTGAAATACACCACGCGTTCGGTTTCTTCGAAACCCAGCGCGTGGTGCAGTGTCTGGCTGGCCAGATTGTCCAGGCTGGTGTCAGACGCGATCTCCACACACCCGGCCTGGCGTCCCCACTGGCTGACCTGCTCGATCAGTTGCTGGGCAACGCCCTGGCGACGGTGCTCGGGAGCCACATAGATTCCTTCGAGAAACACCACCGGCGAACTCTCGGTGCCGTTGACGTAGTCGTGGCGCAGCGCCGCCTCGGCCAGGCCGATGGCTTCACCGTTCTGGGCAAAGGCCAGCCAGCAGCCATAGCGCTGGGGGGCGGCCAGCATCTGGCGGATTTCGGCCAGGTGCTCCTCTGGCGGACAGTCGGGCCACAGGCCCAGGCGCAATTGCAGCCAACTGGCCGCGTCGGCGGATGAGCCGGGCTGTATCGGGATCATGAGTGCTTGCCTGTTTTCGCCAGAGGGACGCGCACTCTAGCAATCCGCTCAGGGCACAGGGAGACTCACGCGCGTTTTTGCTGCAGGTACTCGGCCAGGGCCGGCAGCAACTGGCGATCAATGGCCTGGCGCACCGCGGGAAGAATGGTCGCATTACCGGTGAGCATCTGCTCCACCATGCCCTTGAGCGCCTTGGCCCGTGCATCGCTCAAACCGCGCACCGCACATTCACAGGCCTGCTCGGCGCTGGCGCCTGCGGGCATCTCGAAACCCAGGGCCCGGAGTTGTCCCAGCAGGTCGTCCTGATCAATCAAATCCGCATGCATCATGACGCTCATCCTTATTCAGGTAACGTGGTCGTCAGTCGATTCTGGTTGGCCGTCCGGGTGGCGGCAAGGGCAGATGGTCGCGATGGCCTGTTTACCTATGAACAGGTCGTTTTCGGCTAACTCGATGGCTTATGGCCGGTTGCAACAGCGTCTGGAAAAAGACGGTCAATCAAGTCTCGCGGCGCTTGCGTGTGATGGCCCGGGCTTGCATAAGGGTGGATATTGAGTCGTGCTGGCGCTCAAGGACACCCGCCGCAAGCGGCGGGGGTTGGCAGGATGGCCGTTGGGGCAAAAAAATAGGGAGCTGTAGTGGATGAAAGTGATGTTCAACCTGGGTTTGGCCTGTTTGTTGTGGATGGTTTGCAGCGCGGCTGCGGCAGCCACCGAGTGTGGCGATTTTTTGCGGGCCATGACCGATCCGCCGAAATCCCTGGAGTTTTTTCACTGTGAGTCGCAGCCCGAGGATCAGGGCGCACCGCTGACCGCGAGGTATCGGGTCAAAGGTCAGGATGCCCATCAGGTAGAGCGCTATCTGCAGCGGGAACTGGGGCTGCAGGAGGGGCTCAAGTTTGTCTGCTGCGGCTGGGAAACGAAGGGGTTCATTTCCTATAGGGATAAGAAGACCGGGCGTCGTTATCAGATCGGCATGGGCTCTGAAGAGACGCCCTACAACCAGCGCCGGGATTGGCACAAGATCGGCTATTTCTACGTGACGGTGGTGTTCTATACCGAGGACATCTGAACCCCTGCAATGGCCCTATTGCCTACGGGCAGGTCGTTTTCGGCTAACTCGTGAGCAGGCAGAGTGGGCAGACTGCAACCAGCTCGCGTCGTGTTGGTTTGGTCACCTTCTCACCGCAGCTCCTCAGCAGTAGCCCCTGCCTCGATCCTGTCACGGCTTGATCGGGGCTTTTTTTTGCCTGTGGAGGTTTTGCCGGCAAGCTTCGCTGGCCAGCCGGCTCCTGTGGGGAGCCGGTGGCTGGTGGGATGGGGATCAGCGCTGCAGCACCAGGATTCTGGAGAGCAGCTCGTCGCGGTCGATGTAGCAACCCTGGAAATGCCGGGCGCCGCTGGACGGGTCGAAGGCGTTGCGGGCATGCAGGGTCCGGCGGTTGTCGAAGCACCAGAGTTGTCCCGGGTCGAGGCGGCGGATGACCCGGAAGCGCGTCTCTCGGGTCATGGCGATAAATCGACGGTAAGCGTGGTACAGCCTGGGCATCTGCTCCACCGAGGTGTCGAAAGGCCCCCGCAGGAAGTTGGCCATGCGGATCTCCGCCACCCGACCCAGGGCATCCAGGGCAATGATCGGCGCCAGGCAGCGGTAGTCGCTGTGGCGGTCCTTGTTGCGAAACTCCACGGGTGTTTCACACAGTGTCAGGAAGGCCTCTGGGTCTTCACGGCGCAAGGCATCGGCGATGGCGAAGCCGTCGACGAAGATGCTTTCGCCGCCCACGGCGTCATTGACCAGGCAATGCAGGAACTGCAGCCCCGGTTGCAGCTCGCGGGTGGGCAGGTCGCTGTGCAGCGGCAGGTTGAAAGCGGTGTAGGCGTTGCTGTCGGCATCGGCCTTGGATTGCACGTTGAACAGCACGCCGAAGTTGCTCTCGCGGATAAACGAGATACGTCGGGCGATCAGCGCCAGCGAACCGGGTTCCGTGGGGGCGCCCCGGACCTGGGTCAGGCCGGTGTCGCGCAGGGCCAGCAGCCATTGCAGCAGAGCCGCAGGATCGTCCATCAGGGCCTGATACTCGAATACCGGTAGTTGCAGGCTGCTGTCCCACAACTGGCTGTGCGCCTTGTGGGCGCGGCGTTCCTCGCGGGATTGCTCGTCATAGGCGTGGGCCCGCAGCCAGCCGGGATCGAAGCGGCTACGGTGGCCGTCCGACCATTCGAGGCACAGGCAACCCTGGCTGTCGATGTGCGCCCCGTGGCAGCCGAGGTCCTCGGCCACATCGACGATTTCCAGTACCTGTTCACGGGTCACGCTGTAGACGCATTCCGGGCAGGGGCAGTTGTCCCGCAGCCATTGATGGTGAAAGGGGCTGAGGCGGCCATCGGCCCAGTGCACCTGGACCCGGTCCGGCAGTACCTGGACGGCGCTCAACGGGCTGATCAGCGGATAACGGCGATAGTCGGCAAGGGCGGCGATGTTCACGGCGATCTCCTTTTCGGGCTTGTTGTCATTTTTCCGTTGGCAGGCCAATCACCCGGCCGATGTAGGTGGGGCGCGGCAGCTCGGCCTGCTCGGCCGCCACGGTTTGCAGGCGCTGCAACACCGCTTCGTCGAACGGCGCGGAGCGGGGGCCGGCGAGGTCGACGTGGAGCAGCATCTGTTCGTTGCCGGCCAGCTCCTGGGGATCACCGACCTTGTGCAGGCTGTGATACAGGTGCAGGCGCTTGCGGTCGTGGCCGATGATCTGGGTATGGACCTCGACCTCGGTGCCCTGCTTCACCTCGTGCAGGTAGTTCAGGTGCAGTTCCAGGGTGAACAGCGAGTGGCCGCTGGCGTCGCGGTTGTCGCTGTCGAGCCCCAGGCGATCCATCAAGGCATCGGTGGCATAGCTGAAGATCAGCAGGTAGAAGGCATCACGCAGATGGCCGTTGTAGTCGACCCAGTCTTTGATGATGCGGGTGCTGTAGGTGGTCAGGGCAGGCATAGGATCACCGGATAACGGTAGGAGCCGGCTTGCCGGCGAAGGCGTCCGTTGGGTTTGCGCCTGGCTTGAGGGCCTATTGGTTGGCAAGCCAGCTCCTACGGGGGTTGGGTTAGTCGTGAAAGTGCATGCCGTGCTTGGCCTTGGTGGTTTTCACCGCCTCCAGCACCGCCAGCAGGCAGTCATCACGATAGCGCTCCAGGGCCGAAATGCTGTGGTTGCCCAGTTGCTCGGCGGTACCTTGGACTACGTCATCGATCAGTTTGTCGGTCAGCTCCGGGGCCGGCAGGTAGGTCCAGGGCAGTTGCAGCGCCGGGCCGAACTGGGCCATGAAGTGACGCATGCCGGCGTCGCCTCCGGCCAGGGTGTAGGTGAGGAAGGTGCCCATGAACGACCAGCGCAGGCCGGCGCCAAAGCGGATCGCGTCGTCGATTTCCCCGGTGGTCGCCACCCCGTCATTGACCAGGTGTAAGGCTTCGCGCCACAGGGCTTCGAGCAGACGGTCGGCGATGAAGCCCGGGACTTCCTTGCGCACATGCAAGGGGCGCATCCCCAAGGATTCATAGACCTGGATCGCCGCCTGTATCGCCTCCGGTGCGGTGTGCTGGCCGCCCACCACTTCCACCAGCGGTAGCAGGTACACCGGGTTGAACGGGTGACCCACCACGCAGCGTTGCGGGTGGGTCGAGCCCTCATAGAATTCGCTGGGCAGCAGGCCCGAGGTGCTGGAGCCGATCAGGGCGTCGGGCTTGGCCGCGGCGCTGATCTTGCTGTGCAGTTCCAGCTTGAGTTCCAGGCGCTCGGGAGCGCTTTCCTGGATGAAGTCGGCGTCTTTCACACACTCTTCGATGGTGCTGACAAAGCGCAGGCGCTGTGGCGAGGCTCCGGGGACCAGGCCCTGTTTTTCCAGAGCGCCCCAGGCGTTGGCGACCCGCTGGCGCAGGGCGGCTTCAGCGCCCGGCGCCGGGTCCCAGGCCACCACGTCCAGGCCGTGGGCCAGGGCGCGGGCCACCCAGCCACTGCCGATCACGCCGCTGCCCAGAGCGGCGAAGGTTTTGATGTTGGTGATAAAAGTCATCGCGTCTTCCTGAAAAAAGAGTCTGTAGGTGCTGGCTTGCCAGCGAAGCGCTTGGCGGCCTTGCGGGCCCCTTCGTCGGCAAGCTGGCTGCTACGGGGTCTGATGTGACGGCCTCTTCGCGAGCAAGCTCGCTCCTGCGCAGAGAGGTGGATTGGGGTCAGCCGCGTTGCTTTAGGCCCATTTTCTGGCGGCCCTCGGCCGGGGTCAGGACCCGGGCCCCGAGGCGGCTGAGGATCTCCGTGGCCCGTTCCACCAGTTGGCCGTTGGTGGCGAGCACGCCGCGATCCAGCCACAGGTTGTCCTCCAGGCCGACCCGCACGTTGCCCCCCAGCAGCACCGCTTGCGCGGCCATGGGCATCTGCATGCGGCCGATACCGAAGCCGGCCCAGACCGCATCCGCCGGCAGGTTGTCGACCATGGCCTTCATGGTGGTGGTGTCCGCCGGGGCGCCCCAGGGAATGCCCAGGCACAGTTGGAACAGCGGGTTGTCCAGCAGGCCTTCCTTGATCATCTGCTTGGCGAACCACAGGTGTCCGGTGTCGAAGATTTCCAGCTCGGCTTTCACCCCCAGCTCCTGGATGCGCCTGGCGCCGGCCCGCAGTTGGGCCGGGGTGGACACGTAGATGGTGTCGCCATCGCCGAAGTTGAGGGTGCCGCAGTCCAGGGTGCAGATCTCCGGCAGCAGTTCCTCGACATGGGCCAGGCGGGTCAGCGGCCCGACCAGATCGGTGTTGGGCCCGAACTCCATGGGATGCTCGCCGGCGCCGATCTCCAGGTCGCCGCCCATGCCGGCGGTGAGGTTGACGATGATGTCGATGTCGGCCTCGCGAATGCGCTCCATGACTTCGCGGTACAGCGCGACATCACGGCTGAACTTGCCGCTCGCAGGGTCCCGGACGTGGCAGTGGACCACCGTGGCGCCAGCCTTGGCAGCCTCTACCGCGGCGGCGGCAATCTGCTTCGGGGTGACCGGCACATGGGGGCTCTTGGCGGTCGTGTCGCCAGCACCGGTGAGTGCGCAGGTGATGATGACGTCGTGGTTCATGGTGCGGTTCCTTACAGGCATGTTTGCTGGGGGCGTGGGGTGGCCGTGCGCAGCCCTGGGCGGGCTGCGGGGCGCGAGTGTGGGTGGTTTATTTACTGGTCAGTTGCAGGTGTTCGGCGGCCGGCTTGCCATCGAAGGTGGTCACCCCTTCAAGCCAGCGCTGCTGGTCCTGCGGGTGGTCCTTGAGCCACTGCCGGGCGGACTCCAGGGCGTCCTTGTGCTCCAGCAGCGGCTGCATCATCCGGCTCTCGTCCTCGGCGCTGAAGGTCAGGTTGGTCAGCAGCCGGTGCACGTTCGGGCACTGCTCGGCATAGTTCGGCGCGGTGACGGTCCAGACCGTGGCCTGGCCCTCGTTCGGGCCCAGGGCGTCCTGGCTGCCGCTGAGGTAGGTCATCTTGAAGTTGACGTTCATCGGGTGCGGCGCCCAGCCGAAGAACACGATGGCTTCATTGCGTTTCACCGCCCGGGCCACCGCCGACAACATGCCGGCCTCGCTGGACTCCACCAGCTGGAACTTGCCCAGGCCGAACTGGTTCTTGGCGATCATGTCCTTGATCTGGGTATTGGCTCCCGAGCCGGGTTCGATGCCGTAGATCTTGCCCCCCAGCTCCTTCTGGAACCTGGCGATGTCGGCGAAGGTCTTCAGGCCCTTGTCGGCCAGGTAGGAGGGGACGGCCAGGGTAGCGCGGGCGTCCTTGAGGCTGGGCTCGGCCAGGACCTTGACCTGGTTGGCGTCGACGAACGGGGTGATGGTCTGGGTCATCAGCGGGTTCCAGTAGCCGAGGAACAGGTCCAGGCGCTGGTCGCGGATGCCGGCGAAGATGATCTGCTGCGAGGCGCTGGTCTGCTTGGTCTTGTAACCGAGGCCGTCGAGCAGGACCTGGGTCATGGCGCTGGTGGCGATCACGTCGGTCCAGTTGACCACGCCCAGGCGTACGTTCTGGCAACTGGGGGCGTCGGCGGCCATGGCTCCCGACGTCAGAAAAACGCTACCACTAAGCGCAAGCACACAGCGGCTGATCAGTCGTTTCATGTGGGTTCCCTCGGCAGGTTGTTATTGTCGATCCCGGCGTCTTGGTGCGTCGGTGAGCTCAAGGTACGCAGGCGTCGCCGGCGGTAAACGCACAGCGGCGACCGACTCTTGCACTGCAGCGACCTGGCCCCTTGTGGCAGGGGGGCATTTGGCGTATCACAGGGCCCACGCTGGCCGTCACCGGAGTGCGTTGCATGTCCCAGGACTTCTACTTCCTGCTGATGCCGGGGTTCTCCGCCATCGGTTTCATTTCCGCCATCGAGCCACTGCGGGTAGCCAACCGTTTTCGTGGCGAGCTGTATCGCTGGCATGTGCTCAGCGCCGGCGGCGGCGCGGTGCTGGCCAGCAACGGCATGTCGGTCAATGTCGACGCGGCCCTGGAGCCGCTGAAGAAGGGCGCAACCTTGTGGGTGGTGGCCGGTTTCGAGCCGTTGAAGTGCCTGAGTCCCGCCCTGGAACACTGGCTGCGGCGCCTGGACGTGGAGGGCGTGACTCTCGGGGGGATCGACACTGGCAGCGTGATCCTCGCGGAATCCGGGCTGCTGGAGGGGCACCGGGTGACCCTGCACTGGGAGGCCATCGAGGCGTTCAAGGAATCTTATCCGCAGTTGAGCGTGACCCAGGAGTTGTTCGAGATCGATCGTCGGCGCATCACCTGTGCCGGTGGCACCGCGTCCATCGACATGATGCTCGACCTGATCGCCCAGGCCCACGGCCCGCAACTGGCGATCCAGGTCAGCGAACAGTTCGTCCTGGGGCGCATCCGCCCGCGCAAGGACCACCAGCGCATGGAAGTCGCCAGCCGCTACGGCATCAGCAACAAGAAACTGGTGCAGGTGATCGGCGAGATGGAGCAACACAGCGAGCCGCCCCTGAGCACCCTGGCCCTGGCGGAATCGATCAAGGTCACCCGGCGTCAGCTGGAGCGGCTGTTCCGCCTGCACTTGAACGACACCCCGAGCAACTTCTATCTGGGCCTGCGCCTGGAGAAGGCCCGGCAACTGCTGCGCCAGACCGACATGAGCGTGCTGGAGGTGAGCATCGCCTGCGGGTTTGAGTCGCCGTCCTACTTCACCCGCAGTTACCGCGCGCGTTTTGTGCACTGCCCCCGTGAAGACCGACGCCTGCTGGGGAGCGGCCAGGAGTCGGTTTGACAGGGGTTTATAGTCAATTATACTCGCGGCTATAAATTATAGTCCTGGCAATAATTGAGTATAAAACCATGTCGAAAAACACCGGTTTCGTGTTTCGTCGTCCTGCTCTGGCGCTCAATATTGCCGATGGCCTGGTGGGGTCGGGGATTCAGGATTACAGCTCGGGGCTGTTCCTGGCGGCGCCTCGGCGCACCGGGAAAAGTACCTTTCTGCGCGAGGACCTGCTGCCCGAATGCCAGAGTCGTGGCTGGCTGGCGGTTTATGTCGACCTTTGGGCCAATCGCGAAAAAGACCCCGCCGAGCTGATCGCCGCGGCCATTGCCGGGGCGCTGGTGCCTTTCGAGAAAGGCATTCGCAAACTGGCCAAGTCCCTCGGGGTGGAGAAGCTCAGCTTTCTGCGCACCCTGTCCTGGGATTTCAGCAAGTCCCAGTTGCCCGAAGGCGCGACCCTGACCCACGCCCTGGAGTTGCTCCACAGCGCCACGGGCAAGACGGTGGTCCTGATAATCGACGAGGCCCAGCATGCCTTGAGCTCGGAGGCCGGGTTGAATGCCATGTTCGCGCTCAAGGCGGCCCGGGATCAGCTCAATCAGGGGCGGGACATGGATACCAGCGGCTTGCGGCTGGTGTTCACCGGGTCCAATCGCGACAAGCTGGCCCATCTGGTGCTCAACCGTAACCAGCCGTTCTTTGGTTCGAGCATCACCCCGTTCCCGCTGTTGGGACGGGATTTCACCAAGGCCTACACGGCCCATCTGAACGCTCATCTGGCGCCCACCAACCAGTTCAATGCCGATGATCTGGACCAGGCCTTCGAATGGGTTGGCCGGCGTCCGGAAATGCTGCGCAGCATCATTGGCCAGGTGGCCCTGGAGCTGGGGGAGGCGAGTCAGCTCAACGAGTTGTTGCGCAGCAGCGCCGAGATTCTCCGCGCCGGGGTCTGGAGCGAATTCGAAAGCGCCTGGAACGGTCTGACCCTGTCCCAGCGGGCGGTGCTGGAAGTGATGGTGGAGCGTTCGCGCAACAACCTGCCGTTCGCACCCTTTACCGACGACACCCTGGCGGCGGTGGCCAAGGCGTTGCAGGCCATGGGCAGCGATACGCAACCGGGCACCCAGACGGTGCAAGCCTGTATCGATGCCCTGCGGGAAAAGGAGTTGGTGTGGAAGTCCAGCCGGGGCGCCTATGCCCTGGAAGACAATTCATTCGCCGACTGGCTGCAGCATTATCGGCGCCAACTGTAGCCGCTGCCGCAGGCTGCGAACGGCCCGCAGGGACGCGAGGATCTCAGGCGCGCTGGATGTTTGGCGTTAGACCGCCAAGCAAGGCCCTGCGGTCCTTGTCGCAGCCTCGCCATGGCTCGACAGCGGCTACAGGTTTCGTTGCGAACGGTGAGGATCTTAGGCGCGCTGGATGTTTGGCGTTAGGCCGCCAAGCGAGGCCCTGCGGTCCTTGTCGCAGCCTCGCCATGGCTCGACAGCGGCTACAGGTTTCGTTGCGAGCGGTGAGGATCTTAGGCGCGCTGGATGTTTGGCGTTAGACCGCCAAGCAGGGCCTCAGGATCATTTCTTCAGCAAGGCCGCGCAGGCGGTCTTGTAGGCTTCGTGCTGGTATTTGTTGAGGCTCGCCCCCAGCTCGAAGCCGTGCTTCTTGTGCTGGGCGTTGATGGTTTGCGGCGACAGCAGGGTCACTTCGCAATTATCCAGCAACTGAAGCACGCCTTCGATCTTGAAGGTGGTAGGGCCGCCGGCGAATTCGCCTTTCTTGCTGCGCTTCTTGATGGCGATGCGGGTAATCCCGTGTTCACGGACAAAGGCGTCGATCCGGGCGGCGAAGTCGCGAACGTTGCCCGCGTCATCGTCGTCTTCCAGGGCGATCTTCTTGATGGCCAGCGCCTGGTGGTGCGGTGCGCCGTCTTGCAGGGAGGCGAGGGCGAAGATGGCTTCGCTGCCCTTGATCTCGATACCGCAGATGCTCATGAGTAACCCTTTCAATCGTTGAGTGGGGCGCAGCTTACAGCTCCAGCTGGTCGGCGCGTATACCGAAGACGGCGGCAATTTTTTCCCGGGTGCTCTTGCGGGGTCGGGCCACGCTCAGAACCTTGTCCCTTTGTTGCCCGCGCCAGCGTTACCAGGTCGTGGACTGTCCGCGCCGATCCACTTCGTACACCTTGTGCCGCAGCAGGCGTTCCTTGAGCCAGCGTTCGGCCTTGCCCATCACCCGTTGCCGGGCCCAGAGCAGGTCCACGCCCACCAGCCAGTCGGTGTAGGGATACGCCCCCAGTTGCAGCTCCACCAGCTCGCCCTTGGCCAGTTCACGCTGGATCAGTTGCCGGGGCAGGGTGGCCCAGCCCAGGCCGGCGCGGACCATTTCCAGCAGCGCCAGGTAGTTTTCCGCCTGCCACAGTTGGCTGCAGCGCAGGTACTCGCTGCTGGGCAGCTTGTCGGCGTGGGCGCTGAAGGCCAGGCGCCGATGCCCATGCAGGTCGTCGAAGGTCACGTTGTCCAGCCGGGCCAGGGGATGATCCGGGTGGCAGACGTGCAACATGATCAGCTTGCCCATCTGCTGGAACTCCAGCTCCTGGGGATAGCCCGGTTGCGAAAAGGCGATCCCCAGCACCGCATCGCCTCGGGCCACCAGATCACTGGCATCTCCGGACAGCGGATGACGGATCAGCAGGTCGACATAGGGGAAGGCCTGCTCGAACTCGCGCAAGACCGGCATCAGCGGGCCGTAAGGGGTTTCGATCACGATGGACAACTGCGGCTCCAGCGCTTCCGACAGACAGTCGGCATTGGCTTGCAGGGTCAGGCAGCGCTCCAGCACCGCCTCGGCCTGCAGCAGCATCTTCTTTCCGCTGGCGGTCAGCACCGGGCTGCGGCTGCTGCGGTCGAACAGCTCCACTCCCAGGTCGGCCTCCAGATTGGCGATGGCCACGCTGACCGTGGACTGGGTCTTGCCCAGCTTGCGGGCAGCGGCCGAGAACGAGCCGGTCTGTGCGGCCTGAACGAACATCTGCAGTTGTTCCAGTGAAAAGCGCATCGCGTCTCCCGACCCCAGGACAGGCTTGTCCAATCCATCGTTAAAAACGATGGCTGCTCATTTGTTGCATCGTATTCAAGCACAGATCATGGGCGCCGACGTTCGTACATCCTGCCGGGGCATTGCCCCCGGATGCCTGCCAGAACAACAACAAGAGCTGCACTTTCAGGAGATCTGCGACATGAACATTCCCCGGGTTCACCCAGTGGACGAGGTCCTGCCCGTTCGCCAGTTGTTCACCTTCGGCCTGCAGCATGTGCTGGTGATGTATGCCGGTGCGGTGGCGGTACCGTTGATTCTAGGCAATGCCCTGGGCTTGACTGCGGCCCAGGTGGTTTTGCTGATCAACGCCAACCTGCTGACGTCCGGCGTTGCCACCCTGATCCAGACCCTGGGCTTCTGGCGCTTCGGCGCACGCTTGCCGTTGATCCAGGGCTGCTCCTTCATTGCCCTGGCGCCGATGATCATGATCGGCAAGCAGTTCGGCCTGGCCGAGGTGTTCGGCGCGGTGATCGCCGCCGGGGCCCTGACCATCGCCATGGCTCCGCTGTTCAGCCGTCTGCTGAGGTTCTTTCCACCGGTAGTGATCGGCAGCCTGATCACCATCATCGGCATTTCCCTGATGCCGGCGGCGGCCGTCTGGCTGGGGGGCGGCAACCCCGCTGCCGAGGATTTCGGTGCACCGGCCAACCTGTTGCTGGGGCTGGCCACGGTGGCAGTGACCCTGGTGATCTACGGCAAGTTCTCCGGCTTTATCGGCAACCTCAGTGTGCTGATCGGGCTGCTGGTGGGCAGCCTGATCGCTGCGGCCTGCGGCATGACCCACTTTGCCCAGGTGGGCGAAGCGGCCTGGTTCGAGCTGAGCCCGCCCATGGCCTTCGGGGCTCCGCAATTCTCCCTGATGCCGATCCTGATCATGACCCTGGCGATGCTGGTGATCATGGCCGAGACCACCGGCAACTGCCTGGCCATTGGCAAGCTCACCGGCAAGCCGACCACCCAGCGCACCCTGGGGGACGCCTTCCGCGCCGACGGCCTGTCCACCCTGCTCGGCGGCCTGTTCAACAGCTTCCCCTACAACGCCTTCACCCAGAACACCGGACTGATCGCGCTCTCCAAGATCAAGAGCCGCTTCGTGGTGGCGGCAGCCGGCGCGATCATGGTGCTCATGGGGCTGTTTCCCAAGCTCGGGGCGCTGGTGGCTGCGGTGCCGACCCCGGTACTGGGGGGCTGCGCCATCGTCATGTTCGGCATGACCACCGTGGCCGGCATCCAGGAGCTGTCACGGGTGAGGTTCGAGGGCACTGGCAACGGCATCATCGTCGCCGTGTCGGTCAGTGTCGGCGTGCTGCCGATGTCCTTTCCGGCGTTGTTCGCCCAGGCCCACGGCCCCCTCAAACTGCTGCTGGAAAGCGGCATCTTCCTCGGCGCCCTCACCGCCATCGTGCTCAACCTGCTGCTCAATCCGCGCATGTCTGCGGCCCAAGAGCTGGCCGCCCAGGCCGGGCTTGGTGACTGAAGACTGCTATCAGGCCCGCTTTTTCCCGGCGGGCCCCTGTCCATGAAAAGGAGGTCAAGATGACCCAGGTTCTTTCCCCCATCCCTGCCGGCGTCAGCCAGCTGGACTTGCAACTGCTGCGCCAGAGCATTGAACTGGCCGAAGAGGCCAAGGCCCGCGGCCGCCACCCGTTCGCCGCCCTGGTGGCGGACCGCAACGGCAAGATCATTGCCAGTGCCGGCAACAACTCCATGCCTCCCGAAGGCGACCCGACCCAGCACGCCGAACTCGCCGCTGCCGCCAAGGCCGCAAGGTTCCTGGGCCCCGAGGAGCTGGCCCAGTGCACCCTGTACACCAGCGCCGAGCCCTGCTGCATGTGCGCCGGGGCCATCTACTGGACCGGGATTGGTCGGGTGGTCTACGCCCTGTCCGAACACGCCTTGCTGGCACTGACCGGCGACCACCCGGAAAACCCGACCTTTTCCCTGCCGTGCCGTGAAGTCTTTGCCCGCGGGCAGCGGCAGATCCCGGTGCTGGGGCCGATGCTGGAACACGAAGCGGCCCGGGCCCATGTGGGGTTCTGGAAATGAGTGGCGGGGTGTCCATCCACGTGGTGGATGTCGCCAGCGGCCAGGTGGCCGAAGGCATGGCGGTACGGGTGCGGCGCCTGGGCGGCGAGTGGTTGTGCCAGGGGCGGATCGGCAGCAATGGCCTGTTGGATGGCCTGCCAGCGTGCGCGGCCAGCTTCGGGCCGGGCCTTTACGAGGTGGAACTGGACGTGGCGGCGTTCTATCGCCAGCAAGGACAGGTGCTGCCCACGCAGCCCTTCCTGGATGTGCTGGTCTACCGCTTCGGCCTGGACGACCCGCGCCAGCACTACCACCTGCCGTTCAAGCTCACCGCCTGGGGCGTCTCATGCTTTCGCGGCGGCGCCTGACTCGGCGTTGACCCGGCTTGCAGGAGCGAGCTGGCTCGCGAAACCGTCGCAACCGCCGCACCGGGTTCGGCAGGGCGTTTTTTACGGGCAAGCCCGCTCCTACCAGCGCTAGCGGGTCATTCCTGGGCGATGGACTCGATGAACTCCGAGCGCTCGTCGCTCATCCGTGCCAGGCAATCGTTGGTGGCGATGGTGTAGGCCTTGGTTCCGGGCTTGGCCGGGAAGGATTCCACTGCGCAGTCGGCGTCCCGCTGCTTCTGCCACAGCTGCTGGGCGTTCTTGACCTTGGCGCTGATGTCGGCCAGTTGCGCCTTGTCGTTGCCGTACAGGGTGCCCAGGCGTTCCAGCAGGCTTTGCACGTTGTCGCTCAGCAACTGCTCGGCGGTGGTGCGGTTGTAGGTCGCGCATTCCAGGGTCTGCACGTCGTGTTCCACGCCGTCGCAGGGCGTGCTGTCGGCCTCTTCGGCCGCCTGTACGCCGGTGGCTATCAATATCAAGGCCAGGAAGATCGGTTTCATTGCAGCACTGCCCCTCATCCAGTGAAGCTTTCGTTGAAGCGGCGAATTCTGGCGCAAGCCCCAGGCAAAGAACAGAGGGCGCCATGCCCCCACATCCGGCCCTTTGTCGGGTCTTGACGCTTTCGGCAATTCCCCTGTCGTTTTTGCACCCAGGCGCCCCGGCCCTCAAGCATATGCTGACCCCAAAGCGCCGGCAGACGATTCGGCGCATGAATCGCCAATAAGGGGACAGCCTGATGAGCCCAGCCGAATTACACGCCGACAGCATCGTTATCGACGGGCTGATCATTGCCAAGTGGAACCGCGAGCTGTTCGAGGACATGCGCAAGGGCGGCCTGACCGCAGCCAACTGCACGGTGTCGGTTTGGGAAGGGTTTCAGGCCACGGTCAACAACATTGCCGCCAGCCAGAAACTGATCCGCGAAAACAGCGACCTGGTGATGCCGGTGCGCACCACCGCGGATATCCGCAAGGCCAAGGAAGTGGGCAAGACCGGCATCCTCTTCGGCTTCCAGAATGCCCACGCTTTCGAAGACCAGATCGGCTACGTCGAGGTGTTCAAGCAGCTGGGCGTGGGCATCGTGCAGATGTGCTACAACACCCAGAACCTGGTGGGCACCGGCTGCTACGAGCGTGATGGCGGGCTCTCGGGGTTCGGCCGCGAGATCGTCGCCGAGATGAACCGCGTCGGGGTCATGTGCGACCTGTCCCACGTCGGTTCCAAGACCAGCGAGGAAGTGATCCTCGAATCCAAGAAACCGGTGTGCTACTCCCACTGCCTGCCGTCGGGGCTCAAGGAGCACCCGCGCAACAAGTCCGACGCCGAGCTTAAATTCATTGCCGACCACGGCGGTTTCGTCGGCGTGACCATGTTCGCGCCGTTCCTGGCCAAGGGCATCGATTCGACCATCGACGATTACGCCGAAGCCATCGAATACACCATGAACATCGTCGGTGAGGATTCCATCGGCATCGGCACCGACTTCACCCAGGGCCACGGCCAGGACTTCTTCGAATACCTGACCCACGACAAGGGCTACGCCCGGCGCCTGACCAACTTCGGCAAGATCATCAACCCCCTGGGCATCCGCACCGTGGGCGAGTTCCCCAACCTCACCGAGACCCTGCTCAAGCGCGGCCACAGCGAGCGCGTGGTGCGCAAGATCATGGGCGAGAACTGGGTCAATGTCCTGAAGGACGTCTGGGGCGAATAAGGCCACCCCCCCCCACAGCACATTCCTGTAGCCGCTGCCGCAGGCTGCGATCGGCTCCGAAGGAGACGCGCTGTTGCGGCCCTCGGAAGGCTCTTCGAGCCTTTTCCCAGCCTGCGGCAGCGGCTACAGACGTACTTATCCACAGAATTCCGGAGTTTTGAAACATGGCCAAGATCGCCCCGCAACTGCCTATCGAAGTCGACAGCGAAACCGGTGTCTGGACCTCCGACGCCCTGCCGATGCTCTACGTGCCGCGGCACTTCTTCGTCAACAACCACATGGGCATCGAGGAAGTCCTGGGCGCCGATGCCTACGCCGAGATCCTCTACAAGGCCGGCTACAAGTCCGCCTGGCACTGGTGCGAAAAGGAAGCCGAATGCCACGGCCTGGAAGGCGTCGCGGTGTTCGAGCACTACATGAAGCGGCTGTCCCAGCGCGGCTGGGGGCTGTTCAAGATCCAGGACATCGACCTGGATAAAGGCACCGCCAGCGTCAAGCTCGAACACTCGGCGTTCGTCTACGTCTACGGCAAGGTCGGGCGCAAGGTCGACTACATGTTCACCGGCTGGTTCGCCGGCGCCATGGACCAGATCCTGGCCGCCCGTGGCAGCACGATCCGCACCGTGGCAGAGCAGGTTTACGGTGGTTCCGAAGAAGGCCACGACGATGGCCTGTTCGTCGTCAAACCGTTGTAAGCGGAGTTAAGAAAAATGGCTTTCGAAGCGATGTTCCAGCCGATCCAGATCGGCAAACTGACCATCCGCAACCGTGTGCTGAGCACCGCCCACGCTGAGGTCTATGCCACCGACGGCGGCATGACGACTGAACGGTATGTGAAGTACTACGAAGAAAAGGCCAAGGGCGGCATCGGCCTGGCCATCTGCGGTGGTTCCTCGGTGGTGGCCATCGACAGCCCCCAGGAATGGTGGAGCTCGGTGAACCTGTCCACCGACCGCATCATCCCGCACTTCCAGAACCTGGCCGACGCCATGCACAAGCATGGCGCCAAGATCATGATCCAGATTACCCACATGGGCCGGCGCTCGCGTTGGGACGGCTTCAACTGGCCGACCCTGATGTCGCCGTCCGGGGTGCGCGAGCCGGTGCACCGCGCCACTTGCAAGACCATCGAGCCGGAAGAGATCTGGCGGGTGATCGGCAACTACGCCCAGGCTGCGCGTCGGGCCAAGGCCGGCGGCCTGGACGGCGTCGAACTGTCGGCGGTGCACCAGCACATGATCGACCAGTTCTGGAGCCCGCGGGTCAACAAGCGCACCGACGAATGGGGCGGCACCTTCGAGAAGCGCATGCGCTTCGGCCTGGAAGTGCTCAAGGCGGTGCGCGCTGAAGTGGGCGACGACTTCTGTGTCGGCATGCGCCTGTGCGGCGACGAATTCCACCCGGACGGCCTGTCCCACGAGGACATGAAGCAGATCGCCAAGTATTACGACGACACCGGCATGCTGGACTTCATCGGCGTGGTCGGCTCGGGCTGCGACACCCACAACACCCTGGCCAACGTGATCCCCAACATGAGCTTCCCGCCGGAGCCGTTCCTGCACCTGGCGGCGGGCATCAAGGAAGTGGTCAAGGTCCCGGTGCTGCACGCACAGAACATCAAGGACCCGAACCAGGCCACGCGGATTCTCGAAGGCGGTTACGTCGACATGGTCGGCATGACCCGCGCCCACATGGCCGACCCGCACCTGATTGCCAAGATCAAGATGGGCCAGATCGACCAGATCAAGCAGTGCGTCGGCGCCAACTATTGCATCGACCGCCAGTACCAGGGCCTGGACGTGCTGTGCATCCAGAACGCCGCCACCTCCCGTGAATACATGGGCGTGCCGCACATCATCGAGAAAACCACCGGCATCAAGCGCAAGGTGGTGGTGGTCGGCGCCGGTCCTGCCGGTATGGAAGCCGCTCGCGTGGCGGCCGAACGTGGCCACGACGTGACCCTGTTCGAGAAAAAAGAAGCCATTGGCGGGCAGATCACCACCGCCTCCAAGGCCCCGCAACGGGATCAGATCGCTGGCATTACCCGCTGGTATCAGCTGGAACTGGCGCGCTTGAAAGTCGACCTGCGCCTGGGCACCGCGGCGGACACCGCGACCATCCTCGATCTGCGCCCCGACGTGGTGGTGCTTGCCGTGGGCGGCCATCCGTTCATCGAGCAGAACGAGCACTGGGGCGCCGCCGAAGGGCTGGTGGTCAGCAGCTGGGACATCCTCGACGGCAAGGTGGCGCCGGGCAAGAACGTGCTGGTCTACGACACCATCTGCGAGTTCACCGGTATGTCGGTCACCGACTTCATCGCCGACAAGGGCTCGCAAGTGGAGATCGTCACCGATGACATCAAACCGGGTATCGCCGTCGGCGGCACCTCGTTCCCCACCTACTACCGCAGCCTGTACCCCAAGGAAGTGATCATGACCGGGGACCTGACCCTGGAGAAGGTCTACCGCGAGGGCGACAAACTGGTGGCGGTGCTGGAGAACGAATACACCGGCGCCCGCGAAGAGCGGGTGGTGGACCAGGTGGTGGTGGAAAACGGCGTGCGTCCCGACGAGGAGCTCTACTACGGGCTCAAGGAAGGTTCGCGCAACAAGGGTCAGATCGACGTTGAGGCGCTGTTCGCGATCAAGCCGCAGCCGTGCCTGAGCGAGACGGGGGAGGGCTACCTGTTGTTCCGCATCGGCGACTGCGTATCCCAGCGCAACACCCATGCCGCGATCTACGACGCGCTGCGCCTGTGCAAGGATTTCTAAGCCACCTGTAGCCGCTGCCGCAGGCTGCGATAAGGCCCGAAGGGCCTTCCGGGGCCCTCAAGAGCATCTGTCCTGTGACGCAGTGCCGCCCGGGCGCAGCCTGCGGCAGCGGCTACAACGACCGACCCGGTCTTTGGGAGCTCCACCATGTTGAACACCCTTCTTCCCATTCTGTTGTTCGCCGCCGTTGGCCTTGCGGTCCTCGGCGCGCTGCGGCGCGTGGCCCTGTGGCGCCAGGGGCGAGCCTCCAAGGTCGATCTGCTCGGCGGCCTGCTGGCCATGCCCAAGCGCTACATGGTGGACCTGCACCATGTGGTGGCCCGGGACAAGTACATGGCCAACACCCACGTGGCCACCGCGGGCGGCTTTGTCCTGGCGGCGGTGCTGGCGATCCTGGTGCATGGTTTTGGTCTGCATAACCGCATCCTCGGCTACGCCTTGCTACTGGCCACCACGCTGATGTTCGTTGGCGCGCTGTTCGTCGCCAAACGTCGGCGCAACCCACCGGCACGCCTGTCCAAGGGCCCGTGGATGCGCCTGCCGAAAAGCCTGCTGGCGTTCTCGGTGAGTTTCTTTGTGGTGACCTTGCCGGTGGCGGGCATCCTTCCCGAACACTTCGGTGGCTGGCTGCTGGCGACGATTCTGGCGGTCGGTGTGCTGTGGGGCGTGTCCGAGCTGTTTTTCGGCATGACCTGGGGCGGGCCGATGAAGCACGCCTTCGCTGGCGCCTTGCACCTGGCCTGGCACCGTCGCGCCGAGCGCTTTGGCGGCGGCCGCTCCACCGGCCTCAAGCCGCTGGACCTGGAAGACCCCAGCGCGCCCCTGGGCGTGGAAAAACCCAAGGACTTCACCTGGAACCAGCTGCTGGGCTTCGACGCCTGCGTGCAGTGCGGCAAGTGCGAGGCGGCGTGCCCGGCCTTCGCCGCCGGCCAGCCGCTGAACCCGAAGAAGCTGATTCAGGACATGGTGGTCGGCCTGGCCGGTGGCACCGACGCGCAGTTCGCTGGCAGCCCTTACCCAGGAAAGCCTATCGGCGAACACGGCGGCCATCCGCACCAGCCCATCGTCAACGGCCTGGTGGACGCCGAGACCCTGTGGTCCTGCACCACCTGCCGGGCCTGCGTCGAGGAATGCCCGATGATGATCGAGCACGTCGATGCCATCGTCGACATGCGCCGCCACCTGACCCTGGAAAAGGGCGCGACCCCGAACAAGGGCGCCGAGGTCCTGGAAAACCTCATCGCCACCGACAACCCCGGCGGCTTCAACCCGGGCGGACGGATGAACTGGGCGGCGGACCTGAACCTGTCCCTGCTCAGCGACAAGCAGAGTACCGACGTGCTGTTCTGGGTCGGCGACGGCGCCTTCGACATGCGCAACCAGCGCACCCTGCGGGCCTTCGTCAAGGTGCTCAAGGCGGCCAAGGTGGACTTCGCCGTGCTCGGCCTGGAAGAGCGCGACAGCGGCGATGTGGCCCGGCGCCTGGGGGACGAAGCCACCTTCCAGCTGCTGGCCAAGCGCAATATCCAGACCCTGGCCAAATACCGCTTCAAGCGCATCGTCACCTGCGATCCCCACAGTTTCCATGTGCTGAAGAACGAATACGGCGCCTTCAACGGCCACTATCTGGTGCAGCACCACAGCACCTACCTGGCTGAGCTGATCGACGCCGGTGCACTGAACCTGGGCCAGCACAAGGGCAGCAGCGTGACCTATCACGACCCATGCTACCTGGGGCGCTACAACGGCGAGTACGAAGCGCCGCGCGAAGTGCTGCGGGCCCTGGGCATCGAGATCAAGGAAATGCAGCGCTCGGGCTTCCGTTCCCGTTGCTGTGGCGGTGGCGGCGGGGCGCCGATCACCGACATTCCGGGCAAGCAGCGGATTCCCGACATGCGCATGGAAGACATCCGCGAGACCGGCGCCGAGCTGGTGGCCGTGGGTTGTCCACAGTGCACGGCCATGCTCGAAGGGGTGGTGGAGCCGCGGCCGATGATCAAGGACATCGCCGAACTGGTGGCCGATGCCTTGCTCGAAGACGCCGCCCCGGGCAAAGCCCCGGCGTCGGTGAAACCCGAACCTGCGGAGGTGCATTGATGAGCGAGATTATCCGCCGCGATCCCCGCGCTGAGTGGATCGCCCGCAACCGCCTGCACCCGCTGCATGCGGCCATGCAGCCGGCGCAGCACAGCTGGATGGGGCCCAATGGCCTGATCCGCAAGAACCCCCACGGCATCGGTTTCATCGGCCCCAACGGCCTCAAGCGCATCGACCGCAGCGGCGCCCAGCAGGGCGGCAGTGCCAAGCGCACGGCCGCGGCCGAGGTGCAGTTGCCGCTGCATCAGGTGGCACAACCGGCGTTCTACATCAACGTGGTGCCGGACCTGGTCGGCGGCCGCCTGAGCAGCCACGACCGCGACCTGCTGGGCCTGGCCCGGCAACTGGCGGGCCAGGACGGCGCGGTGCTGGCAGTGGTGTTTGGCGAGCACAAGGAGTCGGCCTTTGCCACCGCGGGCGTCGACCGCCTGCTGGTGCTGCACGGCAGCGAGTTCGACGGTTATGCACCGGAACAACGGGTGCAGGGCCTGCGGGCTGTGGATAACCAGTTCACCCCGCGTCACTGGCTGCTGCCCGACAGCCGCACCGGTGGCGGCGAACTGGGTCGGCGCCTGGCCGCGGCCCTGGGCGAACGCCCGGCGACCCGGGTCTGGCAGGTCAAGGACGGGCAATGCATTGGCCGGGCCGGTGCTGGCCTGCAGGACCTGGCGCGGCCGGCGCCACGGCTGATCCTGGCCGCCGCCGAATGCGCCGAGCCGGTCAGCGAAACCCGCCACGAAGCCTTGCCGGTGGAGTTATCCACAAGCGTGGCCCGCAGCCTGGCACGCATCGAGGATCTGGGCGCGGTGGCGGTGGACCCGGCGGCGATTCCCATGGCCGAGGCCGAATTCATCTTTTCCGGGGGCAACGGGGTCAAGGACTGGCCACTGTTTCACCAGACCGCCGCGGCCCTGGGGGCTACCGAAGGCGCCTCGCGGGTGGCGGTGGACGACGGCTTCATGGCCCGGGATCGGCAAGTGGGGGCCAGTGGCATCTGGGTCACCGCGCGGGTCTATGTGGCGGTGGGGATTTCCGGGGCGATCCAGCACCTGCAGGGTATCGGCGCCTGCGACAAGGTGGTGGCCATCAACCTCGATCCGGGCTGCGACATGATCAAACGCGCCGACTTGTCGGTGATTGGCGACAGCGCGGAAATTCTCAAGGCCTTGATCGCGGCGGTAGCGGCTTACCGCAACGATGCCAAGCGCGATGCGGCTTAAGGGGACGTTATGAACAGCACTGTGATCAGCCTGGTATCGATAGGCGCGCACCCGACCTCCGGCCGTCCACGGCGTGCCGAGCAAGACGCCCGTGCGGTGGAACTGGGCCTGCAACTGGCGGGGGACAAACTGCAGGTGCTGCATGCCGGCGACGTCGCCGAACCGGCCCTGCGTGCTTACCTGGGCATGGGCCTGGAACAGTTGCACGTGCTGGAACAGCCAGCGGGCGCTGATGCCCTGCCGATCCTGACCCAGTACCTGCGCGACGCGGGCGCTCAGATGGTGCTCACCGGCAGCCAGGCAGAAACCGGCGAAGGTTCCGGCATGCTGCCGTTTTTGCTGGCGGAGAACCTGGGTTGGCCGCTGGTGGTGGGACTGGCGCAAGTCGAATCCCTGGCCGATGGCGTGGCCCATGTCCTGCAAGCCTTGCCCCGTGGCCAGCGGCGCCGGCTCAAGGTGCGCCTGCCGTTCCTTGCCACTGTGGATAACGCTGCGCCGAAACCGCGCCAGAGCGCCTATGGCCCGGCGCGCCGTGGTCTGTTGCAGGCGGATCAGGTCGTGGTGGTGGAAGACGAGTTATTCACAGCCTCCAGCCTGCAACCGGCCAAACCCCGGCCCAAGCGCCTGAAAGTGATCAAGGCCAAGAGCGGCGCGGATCGCATGAAGGCCGCCACCGCCAAGGCCAGCGGCGGCACCGGCCAAGTGCTCAAGGGCGTGAGCCCCGAGGCCGGCGCCGAGGCCATTCTCAAGTTGCTCATCGAAGAAGGCGTGGTCCGCTGAGCTCAGGTTTATGCACAGCCCTAGGGCCGTGCACCCACCTCTGGGCACCGCCGTTCGCTGGCAAGCCAGCTCCTACCAGGGACATCGCGCCTGCACCCGCCGTAGGAGCCGGCTTGCCGGCGAAGGGGCCGCTAGGGTTTTACTCACCTCTGGGCATCGTCGTTCCCTGGCAAGCCAGCTCCGACAAGAGTCGCGATGGGTTACTCACAATCCCTGTGTGCGTACCTGTGGATAAGGTGTTCGCGCCTTTCTCAAGCCCTTGTGGAACAAGCTCTGCAGCCGTCTGTTCGAATTTTGATCAGTCTAAGCTGGCGATTTTCATGGCTTTTTTTCCAGGGCAGGGAAGTAGCCGAAGAGACTTTTGCACAGCACTTGCCCCCAAAGTCTGTTGGCGCTTCTGTGGATAAGATGTTCGCTTAGCGCTGCAGGCCCCGTAGAACCTGAGCTTGAATGCTTTGATCAAAAAACATCCAAATACGCTGTTCAGGCTCGATTATTCGGGTAAAGCCTCGATATTTCGCGGCCTCCAAGGGTTTTCCACAGTTGTTGATGCTTCTGACCCCAGTTGCCCCCAAAGTCTGTTGGCTGTTCTGTGGATAAGGTGTTCGCCTTCCTCTACAGGCCTCTGAATACGTGCCTTTCAGAGCTTTGTTCAATAATTGATCAATTGCCGGCAAAACTGCTGTTTTCCCATAAGTCACGGATTTTCTTGGCATTGCCTGCTGAAATATCCCCAGCCCTCGCTCATTTGCCCACAGTTGCTGTGGGCCAAGGTGTGGATAACATGTTCGCGGAAGGCTGCACCCCCTGTAATCCATAGCGTGCACGGCAATAGGTCAAATTTCGTACAGTTCTAATGGCTTTCTTGACAGTGATAGGTGGCCTGTCTTCACTGATGCCACAAGGACTTAGCGGCAACTTATCCACATCCGGCTCAGGGAGTGCAGGCAATGGATTGTCGTTTATCGCAGGTTTATCCGACCGGGGCCCCTCTCCCTAGACGTACCCGTCGCCGTGCCGCCAACCAGCGCGCACGTCTGTAGCCCTGCCCTTCGTTTTGTCCCTTCACTGCTTGTGTTTCAGGCGCCAAGGCCTGCCTGTTCGGCTGCCTGCGCGCTGACGGATGCACCCATTAGAGGCGACCACAGAGTTGCCCCATCAGCCTGAGAGGAACCCCGCCATGACTCGGATCGCGACCCCCATCAGCGAGATCCAGGAACACTACGACGTTGTTGTCATCGGTTCCGGCTACGGAGGTGGCATCGCCGCTTCCCGATTGTCCCGGGCCGGTCGGCGTGTCTGCCTGCTGGAGCGAGGGCGGGAGATCCAGCCGGGCGAGTACCCCAACACCCTGGCCAGCGCCACCGAAGAGCTGCAGGTGCATGACCCCGACGGCCACATCGGCTCGCGCACCGGGCTCTTCGATCTGCACGTCAACGCCCAGCAGAACGTGGTGGTCGGTTGCGGCCTGGGAGGCACCTCGCTGATCAATGCCAACGTCGCCCTGGAGCCCGAACCCGGGGTCTTCGACGACCCGCGCTGGCCCCGGGCGGTGCGCGAGCATCGCGATACCTTGCTCAAGGAGGGCTATGCCCGGGCCCGGGAGATGCTCAAGCCCAATCCCTATCCCGACTCGGCGCCGACCTTGCCCAAGCTCCAGGCCAACCAGAAGTCCGCGGAGTATCTCAAGCAGGGTGCGCACTTCTACAAGCCGCCGATCAACGTGACCTTCGCCAAGCTGCCCAACAACCTCAACCATGTCGGGGTCGAGCAACTGCCGTGCAACCACTGTGGCGACTGTGTCTCGGGCTGTAACAACAAGGCCAAGAACACCACCTTGATGAATTACCTGCCGGACGCCAGCAATCATGGCGCCGAGATTTTCTGCCAGGCCCAAGTGCGCTACCTGGAGCGGGAGGGCGATGGCTGGATCGTGCATTTCCAATACCTGGACAGCGGTCGCGAGAAGTTCTCGGCGCCGACCCTGTTCGTCAAGGCCGACATCGTGGTGCTCAGTGCCGGCACCCTGGGCTCCACGGAAATTCTCCTGCGCTCCAGGGCCAAGGGCCTGTCCACCTCGGACCAGTTGGGTGAGCACATGAGCGGTAACGGCGACATCCTCGGGTTCGGCCACAACTGTGAGCAGACCATCAACGGCATCGGCTTCGGCACCCATTCGGCCAGTGAGCTCAAACCCGTGGGGCCGTGCATCACCTCCATCATCGACATGCGCACCGAAGGCGACTGGCGTAGCCGCATGGTCATCGAGGAGGGGTCGATTCCCGGTGCCCTGGGCCGGGCCATGGTGCCCAGCATGGCGCTGTTTGCCGCGACCCTGGGCAAGGCTACCGACAACAGCCTCAGCGCTCAGTTGGGCTACAAGGAGCGCGAGGCCGAGAGCTTTCTGCGGGGGCCTTATTACGGTGCGCTGCACAACATGCAGACCTACCTGATCATGAGCCATGACGATGGCCGCGGCCGCATGCTGCTGGACGCCAAGGATCAACTGCGCATCGACTGGCCGGGTGTTGGCCAGCAGCCCAATGTGATTCTTGGCAACGAGCGCCTGTACCAGAGCACCAAGGCGCTGGGTGGAGTCTGGGTGGAAAACCCGATCTGGACCAAGCTGCTCAAGCACAGCATCGTTTCGGTGCACCCGCTGGGTGGCTGCGTCATGGGCGAAGACGCCGCTCAGGGGGTGGTCAACCACAAGGGCCAGGTGTTTTGCGGCGCCAGCGGCACCCAGGTCTATCCCGGGTTGTATGTGGCGGACGGCGCGGTGATTCCGACTTCACTGGCGGTCAATCCGCTGCTGACCATCTCGGCGGTCAGCGAGCGCAACATGCGCCTGCTGGCCGAAGATCGCGGCTGGAAGATTGACTACAGCCTGCCCTCGGCCCCCAGCAAGGCGGTGCCGGCGCCGACCCTGGGCGTGCAGTTCACCGAGACCATGAAGGGCTATTTTTCCACGGCCTTCACCCAGCCCCAGGGCACCGATCTGGCGCGCTATCAGGAGGCGGCCAAGCGCGGCGAGGCGCAGAACTCTCCCATCGAGTTCACCCTGACCATCACGGCCAACGACCTCAACCGGATGATCAAGGAGCCCGAGCACGCCGCCACCCTGGTGGGCACCCTGGAGGCTCCGGCGCTGTCGGCTCAGCCCCTGGTGGCCAGCCACGGGGTGTTCAACCTGTTCGAGGAGTTCCAGCAGCAGGTGGGCGTGCGCCACATGAACTACGACATGCGCCTGACCGCCGAGGACGGCAACCAGTACTACTTCAGCGCGTTCAAGACCGTGCCCGAGGATCACGGCGTGCTGAACATCTGGCCCGACACCAGCACCCTGTACGTGACCCTGTACCGCGGCCAGGACAAGAGCGGCCCGGTGCTGGGCTCCGGGGTGATGCACATCCTGCCGGCGGACTTCGCCAGGCAGATGACCACCATGAAGGTGCTCAATGCGCGCAACGAGCGTGAGCGTATCGAGGCCCTGGCGCGCTTCGGCAAGTTCTTCGCCGGGATTCTGTGGGAGAGCTACGGCGGCGTGTTCGCCGGAGACATCTACTTCAACCCCGACGCACCGCCGCGGACCAAACGGCCCCTGGATGCGCCGGTGCCCACGGTGCAGTTCTTCGAGACCGAAGACCGGGTGCAGCTGCGCCTGACCCGCTACCAGGCGGGCAGCAAAGGCCCGGTGATGCTGGTGCACGGGCTGGGCGTGGGCTCCAACATCTTCTCCACCGACACCATCCAGACCAACCTGCTGGAGTACCTGTGCAAGCACGACTATGACGTCTGGCTCCTGGATTTCCGGGTCAGCATCCTGTTGCCGGCGAGCAAGCGCGAATGCAATGGCGACCAGATCGCGGCCTATGATTTCAAGGCCGCCATCGGCCAGATCAAGCAGGCGACCGGGGCCCGTGACGTGCAATGCGTGGTGCATTGCTACGGCGCCACGACCTTCTTCATGTCGCTGCTGGCGGGCCTGAAGGACGTGCGCTCGGTGGTCTGCTCGCAGATTGCCGCCGATACCGTGGTGGCCACCGCCACCGGGATCAAGGCCGGATTGCACCTGCCGGGCATGCTCGACGCCATCGGCATCAAGTCCCTGACGGCCTACGCCGACAGCAAGGAAAGCCTGTTCAACCGCCTCTACGACACGGCGCTCAATGGCTACGCGCGGATCGAGGCCCAGGGTTACTGCACCAATCCGGTGTGCCACCGCATCACCTTCATGTACGCCTCGCTGTACCGTCACGACACCCTCAACCAGACCCTGCACGACAACCTGCACGAGCTGTTCGGCGCCTCGAATATCGAGACCTTCGAGCATCTGGCACTGATCTGTCGCAAGGGGCACCTGGTGGACTTCAAGGGGCGTGACGTCTACATGCCGCATTTC
The DNA here is from genome assembly GCF_003363755.1 of Pseudomonas protegens. Taxonomy (GTDB): domain Bacteria; phylum Pseudomonadota; class Gammaproteobacteria; order Pseudomonadales; family Pseudomonadaceae; genus Aquipseudomonas; species Aquipseudomonas danubii. The sequence goes on along the minus strand of NZ_CP031396.1, from coordinate 2,963,880 downwards.
GATCGGCTGAAATTGCCCATCTGCTTTATCAGCGGCGCCGACAACCAGTGCTACCTGCCGCTAAGCACGCAGAAGACCTATGAACGCCTGTGCCAACTCCATGGCCCCGAATTGTTCAGCCGCCACGTGGTGCCGGGTTACGGACACATCGACTGCATCTTCGGCAAGAACGCGGTGGTCGATGTGTACCCGCTGATCCTCGCGCACCTGGACAAGACCGCCCGGGGCTGACCCAGGCCAGCCCGCGGCAAGATCGCCGCGGGCCCGCGCCAGATCAGGCAACAGGCACCGCAGCACGCGCGCTTGGAGGCCAAGTGCAGGCTGCGGCGGCCGCTACACATGGATGCAGGGAAGGTTGATATGAACGCTTATATCCGCTGGTTCCAACGCTTCATCTGGCTGGGCATCGCCATGAACATGGTGTTCGCCCTGCCGGCGCTGTTTGCCCCGGCGCTGCTGACCGCGGTGGTCGGCCTGCCGCCGGTGCTGTCGGACCCCTGGCTGGAAAACACCGGCATGCTGCTGGTGGGCATCAGCCTGTTCTACATGCCTTCGGGCTGCAACGCGCCGCGCTTCGTGGTGCATTCCTGGCTGTGCGTGCTGTCGCGGCTGATCGCCGTGGCGTTCTGGATCTACCTGATCAATACCAGCAACCAGGCCCAGGTGTTCGTGCCCATGCTGATGGGCGACCTCAGCATGTTCCTGATCCTCGGCATCCTGCTGTACCTGGGCAGTGCCCCGGCCAACCGGCCCTGGGCCCTGCTCTGTGCCGGGCTGCACGACTGGCGCCAGTACTGGGCCGCCTGCTGGAAGCGCCACAGCTTTCGCGTGGGCAGCCTGGTCCTGCTGCTGGTCCTGGGGGTGGTCGGTTATGCCACGTGGGTCAACATGATTCGCGAGGTGCCCCAGCCGCCGGAAGCCTCGGACGAGGATCACTTCAAGTACGCCGCCATCGGCCTGGGGATCGAAGCACGGATTCCTTACTACCTGTTTGCCGTGCTGCCGCAGATGTGCCCGGAAAAACTCCCGCGCCCCGGCGGTTACGAGGTCTTCGGCTTCCTCTACGAGAACGGCCGGGACCTGCCGGTGGGCATGGCCAAGCGGCAGTTGGGCTACCCCACGGTGGAGCCCAACTGCGCCCTGTGCCACACCGGTGCCTACCGGGCCAGCGCCAGCGATGTGTCCCAGGTGGTGCCCACTGCACCGGCCAACCTGATGCAGCTCCAGGCCTTCCAGTGGTTCGCCTACGATTGCGCCAGCGATCCGAAATTCACCGTGGATGCGCTGATGAACGCGATCAATGCCAAGTTCCAGCTGGGCTTTGTCGAACGCCTGTACAACCGCTACCTGATCATGCCCATGGCCAAGAGCGCGCTGCTCAAGCAGAAGCAGGCCTATGCCTGGCAGAAGCTGCGGCCGCCGCAAGGGCCGGGGCGCACCGACACCTTCAACCCGACCAAGATGGTGGTGTTCGGCTTCCCCGACGACTCCACCATCGGCACCGTGGACCTGCCGCAGATCTGGAACCAGAAGCCGCGGGAATCGATGTACCTGCACTGGGACGGCAACAACAACCAGATCCGCGAGCGCAACTACGCGGCGGCGATGGCGGTGGGCGCGACCCCGCAATCGGTGCTGCCTGAGAGCTTCAACCGGGCCACCAACTGGCTGCTGGGGCACAAACCGCCGGCTTGGCCGTTCGCCCTCGATCAGGCCAAGGTGGCCCAGGGCAAGCCGCTGTGGGAGGCCAACTGTGCCGGTTGCCATGACTTCGGCAAGGCCGACACCGGCCAGGTCACGACCAATATCCAGACGCTGGGCACCGATCCCCACCGCCTGGACTCCTTCACCACCGGCCTGGTGCAAGCCTTCCATGGGTTCAAGAAGCCGCCTTTCGACTTCGGTGCCTATCGCAAGACCCAGAGCTACAGCAACACCCCCACCGACGGCATCTGGCTGCGCGCGCCGTACCTGCACAACGGCTCGGTGCCCAGCCTCTGGGACCTGTTGCAGGCCCCGGAACTGCGGCCCCAGGTGTTCTACACCGGCTCGGACGTGTATGACCCGCAGAAGGTCGGTTTCATCACCAGTGGCGCGGCGGTCCAGGGGCCGGGCTCCTTCAAGTACGACACCCATCTGGAGGGCAACAGCAACAGCGGCCATCTGTACGGCACGCAGCTTTCCGCAGAGCAGAAGTGGCAGTTGATCGAATACATGAAGACCCTGTGACGCCCGTTCGGCGTTTGGGCAAAGGGACCATCAAGAGGGATGCCGGCATGTCATTTGTGAGCAATCTGGAACATGAATACGAACAGGTCAAAGCCCGGGTCGACGGGCTGCTGGCCAGGCTCGAACTGGCCTGGAAAAAACTCCGTAGCGAGCTTGAGCCGGCGGAGCTGCAGGCGATCGTGCAACTGCTGCAGCGCGCCCATGACCAGGCGCAGTACGCCCTGATTCATGGCGACTTGCCCCCCGGTCAGGCGCCGGTGCCCTGGGAGCTGGCCCACGGCCTGTCGGTCCTGCACCTGGGCAACGCCAAGCCCTTGCCACAAACGGTGGCCGAGCTGCAGACCCAGGTGATGAAGGACGGCACCCTGCTGGGTTGTCGCCAGTGGGAGCTGCTGGACCTGCGCTGGAGCGAGGCCTTGCTCAACTGGATCGAGAACCTGCGCAAGCACGCGACCTTCGGCACCACCCCGGCGCTGATCGAGATGGCCGACAACGTGCTGCTGGACATGGCCGGGGACTGGGGCACCGGCTACTTCCAGCCCAACTCGGCGGCGCAACGTGTGGCGGACCTGATCAAGCAGGACCAGGCGGATTTCACCGTCCACCTGGGAGATGTGTATTACGCCGGTACCGGCAGCGAAGAGAACGCCGACCTTGCCGATTGGCCCATGGGCCGCCAGGCGTCATTCAGCCTCAACTCCAACCATGAAATGTACAGCGGTGCCCATGGCTACTTTGCCGAGATCGCCGCGCTGTTTCCCAAGCAGCAAGGCACCAGCTACTTCGCCCTGTTCAACAGCCACTGGCTGATCGTCGGCCTGGACAGCGCCTATGCCGCCGACGAAATGAACCTGTACATGGATGGCAACCTCAATCCACCGCAACAGCAATGGCTCAAGGACCTGGTGGCCAGCAAGGGGCAGGGGCGCAAGATCATGCTGCTCAGTCATCACCAGGGGCTGGATATCAGCGGCCAGCAGCAGACCGCGCTGTACAAGCAGGTGGTCGCGGCCCTGGGCCGGGTGCCGGACTACTGGTACTGGGGGCACCTGCACAACGGCATCTGCTATGCGCCCAAGGACGGCATGTACGGGCGCTGCATCGGCCACGGGGCGATTCCCTATGGCGTCACCCGCGAATTGAAAGGCAACCCTCAGGTGCTGTGGTCGGAAACCCTGTCGGCGGATGATCCGAACTACCCGCTGCGGGTGCGCAACGGTTACGTGAGGGTGAAGCTGGATGGGGCGCAGATCAGCGAAGACTTCATTGGCGAGACCGGCGCGGTCAGTTGGTCACTGCCTCGAAGGCCCTGAACCCCCTGAAACCCTGTAGCCGCTGCCGAGCCCGCGAGGCTGCGACAAGGTCCGCAGGACCTTGCTTGACGGTCTCCCGCCGGACCTCAAGCGTTCTCAAGCTCGCTACGTCGCAATCCCGCCCAAGCCGTTCGCAGCCTGCGGCAGCGGCTACACCAACCCTGTAGCCGCTGCCGAACTCCTGCGGTGTCAGCCGGTGACCGGCACGCCCTTGAGATAAGGCGCCGGTTCAGCGCCGAGGTTGCTCAGCATGCGCTCGCTGTACCAGTCGACGAAGTTGACCACGCCGAACTCATAGGTCTTGGAGTACGGACCCGGCTGGTAGGCGGTGGAGTTGATGCCGCGCTGGTTTTCTTCCGCCAGGCGCCGGTCCTGGGCGTTGGTGGCGTCCCACACCTGACGCATGCGCTCGACGTCGTAGTCCACGCCTTCCACCGCGTCCTTGTGCACGATCCACTTGGTGGTGACGATGGTTTCCTGAGCGCTGATGGGCCACACGGTGAACACGATGATGTGGTCGCCCATGCAGTGGTTCCACGAATGCGGCAGGTGCAGGATGCGCATCGAGCCCAGGTCCGGGTTCTTGATCCGCCCCATCAGCTTGGCGCAGCCCTGCTTGCCGTCCAGGGTCATGGACACGGTGCCCTTGAGCAGGGGCATGCGCACGATGCGATTGCGCAGGCCGAAGCTGGCGTGGGCGTAAGGGATCTTCTCGGCTTCCCAGGCGGCGGCGGAAGCGGCCACATGGTCCTTGAACGCCTGGTCGGCCCGCGGGTCGGTGACGTCGTCCCATTCCAGCAGGGTTTTCAGCAACTCGGGGTGCGAGCCGACGCAGTGGTAGCACTCGCGGTTGTTCTCCAGTACCAGCTTCCAGTTGGCCTTTTCATGCAAGGTGGTCTGCACCGCCACCTTGGTGTTCTCCATGTCGTAGGGCTCCATGTAATGGGCCAGGGTCGCCAGGAAGTCGTCGATGGCCGGCGGATTCTCGGCCAGGGAAATGAAGATGTAGCCGCCGGCGGTCTTCACGTTCACCGGTTTCAGGCCGTATTGCTTCATGTCGAAGTCGGCGCCCATCTCGGTGCCGGCGAACAGCAGGCGACCGTCCAGTTCGTAGGTCCACTGGTGGTAGTGGCAGACCAGCTTGGCGACCTTGCCCTTGTCGCTGGTGCACAGCCGCGAGCCGCGGTGGCGGCAGACGTTGTGGAAGGCGTGGACCACACCGTCGGCGCCGCGGATGACGATGATCGGGTTCTTGCCGATCTGCAGGGTGATGTAGTTGCCCTTGGTGGGGATCTCGCAGGTCATGCCGGCGATCAGCCATTCCTTCTGGAAGATCTCCTGCATGTCGATATCGAACAGCCTGTCGTCGCAGTAGAAAGGCTGCGGCAGGGAGAAGGTCCGCTCGCGCTCCTGCAGCATCTGTGCAGTGGCCTTGCGTGCAGGTTCCAGTGGATCGCCCAAGCTCAGGGTTGCGGTGACGTCCATCGTTCAAGTCCTCATGGCCGTTCTGTGCGGCCGGCGAATTAAATAGTGGCTACGGTGGGTGCTACGCAAGTCACGAAAAATCGGTTGTCGTGTTTGAGGCGAGTGTGGGTCCGCGGGCGCCTTGAACCTTATCCATGGGCGACATGGCCCAATCTGTTCCCGACGGGGGAGCCCCTGTAACTGGGGGCTGGTCGCGATAAGCATGTGAATGTCGCAGATAGGTAAATGGGCGCGAGAAGCCTTACGCAGAATCGCTGACAAGACGCCGACAGTCGGCCGTGGAGAACAGCATGTCCAACACCTTCCTCAACCCGGTAACCACCCAGACCTGGGCCAATGGCCGTCACATCGTCCGTTGCGTCAAAGTCATCCAGGAAACCTGGGACGTGCGGACCTTCTGCTTCATGGCCGACCAGCCGATCATGTTCTTCTTCAAGCCCGGGCAGTTCGTCACCCTGGAGCTGGAGATCGAAGGCCAGCCGGTGATGCGCTCCTACACCATTTCCAGCTCGCCGTCGGTGCCCTACAGCTTCTCGGTGACCATCAAGCGCGTGCCGGGGGGCAAGGTCTCCAACTGGTTGCACGACACCTTGCATGAAGGCCAGGAACTGGCGGTGCACGGGCCGGTGGGGCTGTTCAACGCCATCGATTTCCCCAGCCCGAAAGTGCTTTACCTCAGCGGCGGCGTCGGCATCACCCCGGTGATGTCCATGGCGCGCTGGTTCTACGACACCAACGGCAACGTCGACATGGTGTTCATCCACAGCGCCCGCTCACCCAAGGACATCATTTACCACCGCGAGCTGGAGCACATGGCCTCGCGGATCGACAACTTCAGCCTGCACCTGATCTGCGAGAAACACGGCCTGGGCGAGCCCTGGGCCGGCTATCGCGGCTACCTGAACCACAAGATGCTGGAGCTGATGGCCCCGGACTTCCTGGAGCGGGAAGTGTTCTGCTGCGGACCGACGCCCTACATGAATGCGGTCAAGCGCCTGCTGGAAGCTGCCGGTTTCGACATGGCGCGCTACCACGAGGAATCCTTCGGCGCGACCCCGCCCGAAGCCCGGGCCGACGCCGTGGAACACGCGGAACAGGCGGCCGAGGCGCCGGAGCCGGACCTGGCCGATCTGCATCAGGTGGAGTTCACCGCCTCCGGCAAGAGCATCCGCGTGGCCCCGGGGGAAACCGTGCACGCGGCCGCAGCCAAGCTCGGCCTGATGATCCCCAAGGCCTGCGGCATGGGCATCTGCGGCACCTGCAAGGTGCTCAAGCTGGGTGGCGAAGTGGTGATGGAACACAACGGCGGGATCACCGAGGAAGACGAAGCCGAAGGCTACATCCTGTCCTGCTGCAGCGTGCCCAAGGGTGACGTGCGGGTGGAGTTCTGATCGCCGGCAAGCCGGCTCCTACACCCATCTGCTGTAGAAGCCGGCTTGCCAGCGAACAGGGACAACCCGGCTACTGATACAACGCCGGTCGCCGATCCAGGTGCACATGGTTATGTTGACTGATGGACTTGTGCCAGGCCTGGGCCAGGTCCAGCTCCGCCAGCAGCAACTGCTGCCCGTTTTCCCGATTCTTTCCCGCCAGCGGATAGCCATCGGCATCGACGATGGTCGAGCCGCCCACCCAGTTCACCCCGCGCTCTTCGCCGCAGCGGTCGCAGGCGGCGATGAACATCCGGTTGACCGCCGCGTTGGCCTGGACCCGGACCATCTCCGCCGGCCGCTCGCTGGGCGGGCGCGGGCCGTCCGGCCAGTTCACCGGCGCGCACAAAAGCGCGGCCCCGGCCAGGGCCGGCAGGCGCACCCATTCGGGGAACTCCAGGTCGTAGCAGATCATCATGGCGATCGGCCCGAAGCGGGTGGGCACCACGGGGGGCGGCTCGTCGCCCGGGGTGAAGATCAGGTTCTCCCGGTCCCACAGGTGCGCCTTGCGATACACCGTCAGCGTTCCTTCAGGCTCGATCAGGGCGGCGCTGTTGGCCACCCGCTGATCGTCCAGGCGCTCGCAGAAGCCGCCGACAATCACCACCTGCAGTTCTTCGGCCAGGGTTTTCCACAGGCTCAAGGTCGGCCCGTCGAGGCTTTCCGAAAGCGCCAGGGCTTCTTGCAGGTCGCGGAACACGTAGCCGCTCTGCACCAGCTCCGGCAGCACCACCACCTGGGCGCCGCGGGCGGCGGCCTGGCGGATGGCCTCGGTGCTGAGGGTACGGTTGTAGTCCAGGTCGCCGATTCGTGGTGCCAGTTGCTGGCAGGCCACTTTCAGGGATGTCTGGGGGATCATTGCGCGCCTCCTTCCAGTTGCTGTTCGCTGGCCTGGATGGCCAGGCGTTCGGCTTCCAGGTCCAGGTTGCGGGTCAGCGCCCAGTAGACCAGCCCGGCCACCGCCAGGCCAATCACGAAGGCAATGTCGGCGCCGCCCAGGGCCTGGGACAGTGGGCCCTGGTAGAAGCTCAGGGACATGAACGGCACCATCGCCAGCAAGCCGAGGAAGTAGGCCAGCAACCCGGCGCTGGACCAGCGGCCATAAATGCCGGCGTGATTGAAGATGTGGCTGATGGCGTAGCGGCCTTTGCGCACCAGGTAGAAGTCCGCCAGGTTGACCGCGGTCCAGGGCACCAGGAAGTACAGCATCAGCAAGACAAAGGTGTTGAAGCTGCCCAGGTAGCTTTCGGGAATGTTCATGGCGATCAGGAAGATCACCACCGCCACCAGCAGGATGCCGGTTACCCGGCTCTTGAGGGTGGGCTTGATCGACTTGAAACCGTCAATGGCGCTGATGCCGGTGAGCATGGCGCCGTAGCAGTTGACCGCCATGATGCCCACCAGTGCCGGCACCGCGATCAGCACGGTGAAGGTGCCGAAGCCGGGAATCAGGGTGTTGCCCACTTCGCGCACGCTGGCAATGGCGTCCGGCGAGGGCAGGGCGGACGCCAGGAAGGCCCCCAGGGACATCAGCCACAGGGCCGAGCCGGCGGCGCCCAGGTAGGTCCAGAAAATCACCTGGCGCGACGGCGTCTGGTGCGGCAGGTAGCGCGAATAGTCGGAGACGTACACCGAGTAGCTGATCTGGTAGCCGGCGGCGGCCGACAGCTGGATCAGGAACGCCGACCAGGAAAACTGCGGGTCGGCCAGGGCCGAGTCGGCCTGCAAGGTCAGCAGGGCGCTGACGGTGAGCACCGCGAACACGCTGATCATCACGTAGGTCAGCCAGCGCTGCACGGTGTGCAGCAGGTCATGGCCGACCACCGCGATCAGCACCGCCACGGCGATCATCAGGCTGTACCAGGGCGCCCGGGCCCCGGGAATCACCGTGTTGATGGCGTCGGTGGCGAGGATCACGTTGAACACGTTGAAGCCGATGTAGACGAACACCACCGCGGTGAACGGCACGATGGCGCCCCGCAGGCCGAACTGGGCGCGGGACTGGATCATCTGCGGCAGGCCCATGCGCGGGCCCTGGTTGGCGTGGAAGGCCATGCAGAAGGTGCCCAGGCACACGCCAATGACGATCGCCAGAATGGCGTAGGGCAGGGCCAGGCCCAGGGCCGCGCCGGTGAAGCCGGTGACCATGGTGGTGAGCACGAAATTGCCGGTGAACCAGAACGGTCCCTGGTGCCAGACCTTGCCGTGGCGTTCGTTGCGCGGCACGTAGTCGATGGAACGGGTTTCGATCGCAAGGCCAGGAGACTGGGCCTTTTCGGTGACGCAAGACTGAGTCGTCATGGGTGGAGCCTTTGTTTTTATAGGTCGACCCCGGAGTCTCGGATAAAGGTGGCGGATGTTGAATCAGCAGGGGCAAATAATCAGTTCAGGAATTTGTGAACTGATGCTTTCGCTGGCCAGCCAGTTCCCATGGAGGAGGGCGTGTCGTTGTAGGAGCCGGCTTGCCGGCGAAGGCGCCCGTGAGATCGGCGCCTGGCTTGGGGCCTGTTCGCTGGCCAGCCAGCTCCTACTGGGCTGGAGGTGCGCTGGCCGTTGCAGGAGCCGGCTTGCCGGCGAAGGCACCTGTGAGACCGGCGCCCGGGTTGCGGGCCTGTTCGCTGGCCAGCCAACTCCTACATGCGAAGGGGGTGGGTCAGGCGCTCATGACGGTGCGGATGTCCGCTGCCAATTCGCGCACGCGCTCTTCTTCGGTGTCCCAGGAGCACATGAAGCGCGCGCCGCCCTTGCCGATGAAGGTGTAGAAGCGCCAGCCCCTGGCGGTCAGGGCGGCAATCGCCGGTTCCGAGAGTTGCAGGAACACGCCGTTGGCCTGCACCGGGAACATCAGCTCCACGCCAGGGATGTCGGCCACCAGTTGGGCCAGCAACTGCGCGCAGTGGTTGGCGTGGCGGGCGTGCTTGAGCCAGGCGTCGTTTTCCAGCAGGCCGACCCAGGGCGCGGAGAGAAAGCGCATTTTCGAGGCCAGCTGGCCGGCCTGTTTGCAGCGGTAGTCGAAGTCTTCCGCCAGCTTGTGGTTGAAGAACAGGATCGCTTCACCCACCGCCATGCCGTTTTTCGTGCCGCCAAAGCACAGCACGTCGACGCCGGCCTTCCAGGTCAGCTCCGCTGGGGTGCAGCCGAGGAAGGCGCAGGCGTTGGAGAAGCGCGCGCCGTCCATGTGCAGGTTCAGCCCCAGTTCCTTGCAGGTGGCGCTGATGGCACGGACTTCTTCCGGGGTGTAGACGCTGCCCACTTCGGTGGCCTGGGTCAGGGTCACCACCCGCGGCTTGGGATAGTGGATGTCCTGGCGCTTGAGGGCGATCTCGCGGATCGATTCCGGGGTCAGCTTGCCGTTCTGGGTGCCGGCGATCAGCAGCTTGGAACCGTTGGAGAAGAACTCCGGGGCGCCGCATTCGTCGGTTTCGACGTGGGCGGTTTCCGAGCAGATCACGCTGTGATAACTCTGGCACAGCGACGACAGGGCCAGGGAGTTGGCGGCGGTGCCGTTGAAGGCGAAGAACACTTCGCAGTCGGTTTCAAAGAGCTTGCGGAAATGATCGGCGGCGCGAGCGGTCCACTGATCGTCGCCGTAAGCGCGCTCGTGGCCGTGGTTGGCCTGCTCCATGGCGGCCCAGGCTTCAGGGCAGATGCCGGAGTAGTTGTCGCTGGCGAACTGTTGGCTTTTGTCGGTCATGGCCGGCTTCCGTGTAAGAGAGTTCCGTGGTCGATGATGGTGCGCACTTTACCCAAGAACAATGGCCGAGCACACGCTCTGTTTATGCCGGAATAATGCAGGGCCCATAAGGATTTATGCGTGATGCGATGCTGAAAACCGACAACTGCCAGCGCGATGGGGCGCTGGATGCGCTGAAGTGGTTGGCGCTGCTGAGCATGGTGCTGGATCACCTGCGGTATGTGGGCCTGAGCCTGGACTGGCTGTATGTGCCGGGGCGGCTGGCGTTTCCCTGGTTCTGTCTGGCCATGGCGGTGAATCTGACGCGCTTGGGCGAGCGTGCCGGGCGCCCGTCCGGGCAATGGCGCTACCTGGGCTGGCTGCTGCTGTTCAGCGCGCTCAGTGAGATTCCCTATCGCCTGTTCGTGCCTGATCCCGACACCTTGAATGTGCTGCCGACCCTGGCGCTGGGCTTGCTGGTGGCCCGGGGCTGGCAGCAGCGTGGGGGACTGGCCTTGGCGCTTGGCCTAGTGGCCCTGTTGCTGGCGCTGGGTTTGTCCCGCTGGCTGATGTTTGGCGCCTTCGGGGTGTTGCTGCCACTGGCCTTGCTGCTGGTGCTGCGTCGCCCCTGGTATTTCAGCCTGTTGCCCGGGGCCTTGTGCCTGGCGGCCAACCAGTGGGAAACCTTGTTCCCGGCGGCGCGCCTGGGCAATCCGGTGGCGACCTGCGGTATTGCCGTTTGTCTGCTGGCGCCGTGGCTGGGAGTGAGGCTGCTGCGGGGGCTGCGTGGCAGGTCGGTGCCGGCCATGCGCCGCTGGGCCTACCTGCTGTACCCGGCGCACTTTCTCCTGCTGCTGGCCCTGCGCCAACTCCTGTAGCCGCTGCCGCAGGCTGCGAACGGCTTGGGCGGCATTGCGACGTAGCAGACGCGGCGATCTTGAGGGCGTAGAGGTGTGGCTGGAGATCGCCAGGCAAGGTCCTGCGGACCTTTGCGCAGCTTCACAGGCTCAGCAGCGGCTACAGGGGCAGGCGCCTTTCGCCTGCGGCCCGGACCTGTGCTGCGCCGCAAGGTGTCGATCCAGAGCCTTCGCCTGGCTGTGGCCCGAGGCATTTATCTCCGTGCGCCAAGGCATGTCGTAAACGCACCTTTGCGTGGCGTCCATAGGCATTTGAGTTCCCCTTGCCGGTCATACCATCGCATCCAAAGGGCGCAGCTTTAAGGCTGGCCTCACCGAGACGAAAGGCGCAGCGCCGCCGCTGGGAGAGACGTGATGTTCAGCAAGCAAGACCAGATCCAGGGTTACGACGATGCACTGCTGGCGGCGATCAATGCCGAGGAACAACGCCAGGAAGATCACATCGAGCTGATCGCGTCGGAGAACTACACCAGCAAGCGGGTGATGCAGGCGCAAGGCAGCGGGCTGACCAACAAGTACGCCGAAGGCTATCCGGGCAAGCGCTACTACGGTGGCTGCGAGCATGTGGACAAGGTCGAGGCCCTGGCCATCGAGCGCGCCAAGCAGCTGTTCGGCGCCGATTACGCCAACGTCCAGCCGCACTCCGGTTCTTCCGCCAACAGCGCGGTGTACCTGGCCCTGCTGCAGGCCGGCGACACCATTCTCGGCATGAGCCTGGCCCATGGCGGTCACTTGACCCACGGCGCCAAGGTGTCGTCTTCGGGCAAGCTGTACAACGCCGTGCAGTACGGCATCGATACCCGCACCGGGCTGATCGACTACGACGAGGTCGAGCGTCTGGCCGTGGAACATAAGCCGAAGATGATCGTCGCTGGCTTCTCGGCCTACTCCAAGACCCTGGACTTCCCGCGTTTCCGGCAGATCGCCGACAAGGTCGGGGCGCTGCTGTTCGTCGACATGGCCCACGTCGCCGGGCTGGTGGCCGCCGGTCTGTATCCCAACCCGCTGCCCTATGCCGACGTGGTCACCACCACCACCCACAAGACCCTGCGCGGTCCCCGTGGCGGCCTGATCCTGGCCAAGGCCAACGAAGAGATCGAGAAGAAACTCAACGCCGCGGTATTCCCCGGCGCCCAGGGCGGCCCGTTGATGCACGTGATCGCCGCCAAGGCGGTGTGCTTCAAGGAAGCGCTGGAGCCCGGGTTCAAGGCCTACCAGCAACAGGTGATCGACAACGCCCAGGCCATGGCCGGCGTATTTATCAAACGCGGCTACGATGTAGTGTCCGGTGGCACCGACAACCATCTGTTCCTGGTCAGCCTGATCCGTCAGGGCCTGACCGGCAAGGATGCCGACGCCGCCCTGGGCCGCGCCCACATCACCGTGAACAAGAACGCCGTGCCCAACGACCCGCAGTCGCCGTTTGTCACCTCCGGCCTGCGCATCGGCACCCCGGCGGTCACCACCCGCGGATTCAAGGTCACCCAGTGCACCGAACTGGCGGGCTGGATCTGCGACATCCTCGACCACCTCGGCGATGCCGACGTCGAGGCCAATGTCGCGCGCCAGGTGGCAGCCCTGTGCGCTGATTTCCCGGTTTACCGCTGAGAGCCGCAACTGGAGCAATGACTATGCAACGCTATTCGGGCTTCGGCCTCTTCAAGCACTCTCTCAGCCACCATGAAAACTGGCAGCGCATGTGGCGCACGCCGACCCCGAAGAAGGTCTATGACGTGGTCATCGTCGGCGGTGGCGGGCATGGCCTGGCCACGGCCTACTACCTGGCCAAGGAACACGGCATCACCAACGTCGCGGTGGTGGAAAAAGGCTGGCTGGGCGGCGGCAACACCGCGCGCAACACCACCATCGTGCGTTCCAACTACCTGTGGGACGAGTCGGCGCAGCTCTACGAGCACGCCATGAAGCTGTGGGAAGGCCTGTCCCAGGACCTCAACTACAACGTGATGTTCTCCCAGCGCGGGGTCTACAACCTGTGCCACACCCTGCAGGACATCCGTGATTCCGAGCGTCGGGTCAGCGCCAACCGTCTCAACGGCATCGATGGCGAGCTGCTCAACACCCAGCAGGTGGCGGATGAGATCCCCTACCTGGATTGTTCGAAAAACACCCGTTATCCGATCCTCGGCGCCACGGTCCAGCGCCGTGGCGGCGTGGCCCGTCACGACGCCGTGGCCTGGGGCTTTGCCCGGGCTGCCGACGCCCTGGGCGTGGACCTGATCCAGCAGACCGAAGTCATCGGTTTTCGCAAGGAAAACGGCGTGTGCATCGGCGTCGAGACCAACAAGGGCTTTATCGGCGCCAAGCGCGTCGGCGTGGTCACCGCCGGTAACTCCGGGCACATGGCCAAGCTCGCGGGCTTTCGCCTGCCGATCGAATCCCACCCGCTGCAAGCGCTGGTGTCGGAGCCGATCAAACCGATCATCGACAGCGTGATCATGTCCAACGCGGTGCACGGCTACATCAGCCAGTCGGACAAGGGCGACCTGGTGATCGGCGCCGGTATCGACGGCTGGGTCGGCTACGGCCAGCGCGGCTCCTACCCGGTGATCGAGCACACCATCCAGGCCATCGTCGAGATGTTCCCGATCCTTTCCCGGGTGCGCATGAACCGCCAGTGGGGCGGCATCGTCGACACCAGCCCGGACGCCTGCCCGATCATTTCCAAGACCCCGGTGCCGAACATGTTCTTCAACTGCGGTTGGGGCACCGGCGGCTTCAAGGCCACCCCGGGCTCGGGCAATGTGTTTGCCGCAAGCCTGGCCAAGGGCGAGATGCATCCATTGGCCGCCCCTTTCTCCATCGACCGTTTCCACAACGGTGCGCTGATCGACGAACACGGCGCTGCTGCGGTCGCCCACTAAAAGGACAACTCCCTATGTTGCATATCTTCTGTCCTCACTGCGGCGAGCTGCGCTCCGAAGAGGAATTCCATTCGTCCGGCCAGGCCCACATTCCCCGGCCCCTGGACCCCAACGCCTGCACCGACGAGGAGTGGGGCGACTACATGTTCTTCCGCGACAACCCCCGCGGCCTGCACCACGAGTTGTGGATTCACGCCGCCGGTTGCCGCCAGTACTTCAACGCCACCCGCGACACCGTGACCTACGAAATTCTTGAAACCTACAAGATAGGCACCAAACCGCAGTTCACCGCCAAGGCTGCTGGAGAGAAGGTATGAGCCAGACCAATCGCCTGTCCAACGGCGGACGCATCGACCGCAACAAAGTCATCACCTTCACCTTCAACGGCCAGAGCTACAAAGGCTTTGAAGGCGACACCCTGGCCTCGGCCCTGCTGGCCAACGGCGTGGACATCATCGGTCGCAGCTTCAAGTACTCCCGGCCCCGGGGCATCTTCGCCGCGGGCTGCGAAGAGCCCAACGCGGTGCTGCAGATCGGCGCCACCGAAGCCACCCAGATCCCCAACGTGCGCGCCACCCAACAGGCGCTGTACCAGGGCCTGGTGGCCACCAGCACCAACGGCTGGCCCAGCGTCAACAACGACATGATGGGGATTCTCGGCAAGGTCGGCGGCAAGCTGATGCCGCCGGGCTTCTACTACAAAACCTTCATGTACCCGCAATCGTTCTGGATGACCTACGAGAAGTACATCCGCAAGGCGGCGGGCCTCGGTCGCTCGCCTACCGAGAACGATCCGGACACCTACGACAACATGAACCAGCACTGCGACGTGCTGATCGTCGGCGCCGGCCCGGCCGGCCTCGCCGCCGCCCTGGCCGCTGCCCGCAGCGGCGCCCGGGTGATCCTGGCCGATGAGCAGGAAGAGTTCGGCGGCAGCCTGCTGGACAGTCGCGAAAGCCTGGACGGCAAGCCGGCGGTGGAGTGGGTGGCCAGTGTGGTTGCCGAGCTCAAGTCGCTGCCGGACGTGTTGCTGCTGCCACGGGCCACGGTCAACGGCTACCACGACCATAACTTCCTGACCATCCACGAGCGCCTCACCGATCACCTCGGCGACCGCGCGCCGATCGGCCAGGTGCGCCAGCGTATCCACCGGGTCCGCGCCAAGCGCGTGGTGCTGGCCACCGGCGCCCATGAGCGGCCGCTGGTCTACGGCAACAACGACGTGCCGGGCAACATGCTGGCCGGCGCGGTGTCCACCTACGTGCGCCGCTACGGCGTGGCCCCGGGCAAGAAACTGCTGCTGTCCACCAACAACGACCACGCCTACCGCGTGGCCCTGGACTGGCTCGACGCCAGCCTGCAAGTGGTGGCCATCGCCGATGCGCGGCACAACCCCCGCGGCGCCCTGGTGGAAGAAGCCCGGGCCAAGGGCATCCGCATCCTCACTTCCAGTGCGGTGATCGAGGCCCGTGGCAGCAAGCACGTGACCGGCGCGCGCGTAGCGGCCATCGACGTCAAGGCGCACAAGGTCACCAGTCCCGGCGAATGGCTCGACTGCGACCTGATCGCCAGCTCCGGCGGCTACAGCCCGGTGGTGCACCTGGCCTCGCACCTGGGCGGCAAGCCGGTGTGGCGCGAAGACATCCTCGGTTTCGTGCCCGGTGAGGCACCGCAGAAGCGCGTGTGCGTCGGTGGCATCAACGGCGTCTACAGCCTCGGCGACACCCTGGCCGACGGTTTCGAAGGTGGCGTGCGCGCCGCCAGCGAAGCCGGGTTCCAGAGCGTCGAGGGCGTGTTGCCCAAAGCCCTGGCCCGCCTGGAAGAACCGACCCTGGCGCTGTTCCAGGTGCCCCATGAAAAAGGCACCGCTCGCGCGCCCAAGCAATTCGTCGACCTGCAGAACGACGTCACCGCCGCCGCCATCGAACTGGCGACCCGCGAGGGCTTCGAATCGGTGGAGCACGTCAAGCGCTACACCGCCCTGGGCTTCGGCACCGATCAGGGCAAGCTGGGCAACGTCAACGGTCTGGCCATCGCCGCTCGTTCGCTGAACGTCAGCATTCCGCAGATGGGCACCACCATGTTCCGCCCGAACTACACGCCGATCACCTTCGGCGCCGTGGCCGGCCGGCACTGCGGGCACATCTTCGAGCCGGTACGCTTCACCGCGCTGCACGCCTGGCACGTGAAGAACGGCGCCGAATTCGAAGACGTCGGTCAGTGGAAGCGCCCTTGGTACTTCCCGAAAAACGGCGAAGACCTGCATGCCGCGGTCAAGCGTGAATGCCTGGCGGTGCGCGACAGCGTCGGCCTGCTGGACGCCTCGACCCTGGGCAAGATCGACATCCAGGGCCCGGACGCCCGGGAGTTCCTCAACCGCATCTACACCAACGCCTGGACCAAGCTCGACGTGGGCAAGGCCCGCTACGGCCTGATGTGCAAGGAAGACGGCATGGTCTTCGACGACGGCGTCACCGCCTGTCTGGCCGACAACCACTTCCTGATGACCACCACCACCGGCGGCGCGGCGCGCGTGCTGCAGTGGCTGGAAATCTACCAGCAGACCGAATGGCCGGATCTCAAGGTGTACTTCACCTCGGTCACCGACCACTGGGCCACCATGACCCTGTCGGGCCCCAACAGCCGCAAGCTGCTGAGCGAAGTCACCGACATCGACCTGGACAAGGACGGCTTCCCGTTCATGACCTGGAAGGAAGGCCTGGTGGGCGGCGTGCCGGCGCGGGTGTTCCGTATCTCCTTCACCGGCGAGCTGTCCTACGAGGTCAACGTCCAGGCCGACTACGCCATGGGCGTGCTGGAGCAGATCGTCGAGGCTGGCAAGAAGTACAACCTGACCCCCTACGGCACCGAAACCATGCACGTGCTGCGGGCCGAGAAGGGTTTCATCATCGTTGGCCAGGACACCGACGGCTCGATGACCCCGGACGACCTGAACATGGGTTGGTGCGTGGGCCGGACCAAGCCGTTCTCGTGGATCGGCTGGCGCGGGATGAACCGGGAAGACTGCGTGCGCGAGGAGCGCAAGCAACTGGTGGGCCTCAAGCCGATCGACCCGACCCAGTGGCTGCCGGAAGGCGCGCAACTGGTGTTCAACCCCAAGCAGGCGATCCCGATGAGCATGGTCGGTCACGTGACCTCCAGCTATGCCCACAACTCCCTGGGTTATTCCTTTGCCCTGGGCGTGGTCAAGGGCGGCCTCAAGCGCCTGGGCGAGCGGGTCTTCGCGCCCCTGGCCGATGGCCGGGTGATCGAGGCGGAAATCGTTTCCTCGGTGTTCTTCGACCCCAAAGGCGACCGCCAGAACATATGACATGAACCCGGGCACGCACCCTGTAGCCGCTGCCGCAGGCTGCGCCAAGGTCCGCAGGACCTGCCCGGGAGGCAAAACCTTGCGCCCGGTTCCCAAGCGACCGCAGCCCCTGGCAGCGGCAACCGGAACCGGACCACAGAATAAAGGACAGGTGCTCCATGACCGCAGTCAACGTTTACCAACAGCGCCCCACCACCGGGGCCAAGGCCGAGTCGCCCCTGCACCACGCCGACCTGCCGAGCCTGGTGGGCAAGGGCCGCAAGAACGCCGGTGTGATCCTGCGCGAGAAAAAACTCCTCGGTCACCTGACGATCCGTGGCGACGGCCACGACCCGGCCTTCGCCGCCGGGGTGCACAAGGCCCTGGGCATCGAATTGCCGGGCGCCCTGAGCGTGGTGGTCAAGGGCGAGAGCAGCCTGCAATGGCTGGGCCCGGATGAGTGGCTGCTGATCGTGCCCAGCGGTGAAGAATTCGCCGCCGAGCAGAACCTGCGGGCTGCCCTGGGCGACCTGCATATCCAGATCGTCAACGTCAGCGGCGGCCAGCAGATCCTCGAACTGTCCGGCCCCAACGTGCGCCAGGTGCTGATGAAGTCCACCAGCTACGACGTGCACCCCAACAACTTCCCGGTGGGCAAGGCGGTGGGCACGGTGTTCGCCAAGTCGCAACTGGTGATCCGCCGCACCGGCGAAGACACCTGGGAGCTGCTGGTACGCCGCAGCTTCTCCGATTACTGGTGGATGTGGCTGCAGGATGCCGCCGCTGAATATGGCCTGAGCGTGCAGGCCTGAACCCTAATCCTGTGGCCGCTGCCGCGGGCTGCGACAAGGCTCGAAGAGCCGCCCCCTGCGGGGCCGAGCGCAGCCTTCGGCAGCGGCTACAGTGCTTTCGTCAACAGGAGCCCATCTGATGAGCCGCGCCCCCGATACATGGATTCTCACCGCCGACTGCCCCAGCGTGCTCGGCACGGTGGACGCGGTGACCCGCTTTCTGTTCGAGCAGGGTTGCTACGTCACCGAGCACCACTCCTTCGATGACCGGCTCTCGGGTCGCTTCTTCATCCGCGTGGAATTTCGCCAGCCCGACGGCCTCGACGAACAGGGCTTTCGCCAGGGCCTGGCCGAGCGCGCCAAAGCCTTCGCGATGAACTTCGAACTGACCGCACCGCACTATCGGCCGAAGGTGGTGATCATGGTCTCCAAGGCCGATCACTGCCTCAACGACCTGCTCTATCGTCAGCGCATCGGCCAGTTGCCCATGGACGTGGTGGCGGTGGTGTCCAACCACCCGGACCTCAAGCCCCTGGCCGACTGGCACCAGATTCCCTACCACCACTTCCCCCTCGACCCCAACGACAAGCCGTCCCAGGAGCGTCAGGTGTGGCAGGTGATCGAGGACTCCGGCGCCGAACTGGTGATCCTTGCCCGCTACATGCAAGTGCTGTCGCCGGAGCTGTGCCGCAAGCTCGATGGCAAGGCGATCAATATCCACCACTCGCTGCTGCCGGGCTTCAAGGGCGCCAAGCCTTATCACCAGGCCTACAACAAGGGTGTGAAACTGGTGGGCGCCACCGCGCACTACATCAACAACGACCTGGACGAAGGCCCGATCATCGCCCAGGGCGTGGAGGTGGTGGACCACAGTTACTACCCTGAAGACCTGATCGCCAAGGGTCGCGACATCGAGGGCCTGACCCTGGCCCGGGCAGTGGGCTACCACATCGAGCGGCGGGTGTTCTTGAACGGCAACCGCACGGTGGTGCTCTGATGATTCTTGGGGCTGCTGCGCAGCCCTTCGCGAGCAAGCTCGCTCCTACAGGCGTTGCGCCTGTTTGCGTGAAAACGATTTTGAAAACGAAACAGCATCCGTACCCGAGCAATCCACGTGTTTCCCCCTTTGGGTAACGCGGTTCCATAACAACAACAGCGAGGTGAAAGCATGTCTGGTAATCGTGGTGTCGTGTATCTGGGCAGCGGCAAGGTCGAGGTACAGAAAATCGACTATCCAAAAATGCAGGACCCGCGCGGCAGGAAGATCGAGCACGGCGTCATCCTGCGCGTAGTCTCCACCAACATCTGCGGCTCGGACCAACACATGGTCCGCGGCCGTACCACCGCCCAGGTCGGCCTGGTCCTGGGTCATGAAATCACTGGCGAAGTGATCGAGAAGGGCAGCGACGTCGAGAACCTGAAGATCGGTGACCTGGTGTCGGTGCCGTTCAACGTCGCGTGCGGGCGCTGCCGTTCCTGTAAGGAACAGCACACCGGGGTCTGCCTGACCGTCAACCCGGCCCGCGCTGGTGGCGCCTACGGCTACGTCGACATGGGCGACTGGACCGGTGGCCAGGCCGAGTACGTGCTGGTGCCTTACGCCGACTTCAACCTGCTGAAACTGCCGGATCGCGACAAGGCCATGGAGAAGATCCGCGACCTGACCTGCCTCTCCGACATCCTGCCCACCGGTTATCACGGCGCCGTCACCGCCGGCGTTGGCCCGGGCAGCAGCGTCTACATCGCCGGTGCCGGCCCGGTCGGCCTGGCAGCCGCTGCGTCTGCGCGCCTGTTGGGGGCGGCGGTGGTGATCGTCGGCGACGTCAACCCGGTGCGCCTGGCCCACGCCAAGGCCCAGGGGTTTGAAATTGCCGACCTGTCCAAGGACACCCCGCTGCACGAACAGATCGCCGCCCTGCTGGGCGAGCCGGAAGTTGATTGCGCGGTGGACGCCGTGGGCTTCGAAGCCCGTGGCCACGGCCATGCCGGTGCCCAGCACGAGGCCCCGGCCACCGTGCTCAACTCGCTGATGGGCGTGGTACGCGTAGCGGGCAAGATCGGTATTCCCGGACTGTACGTCACCGAAGACCCGGGCGCGGTGGACGCCGCGGCGAAGATGGGCAGCCTGAGCATCCGCTTCGGCCTGGGCTGGGCCAAGTCCCACAGCTTCCACACCGGCCAGACCCCGGTGATGAAGTACAACCGCCAACTGATGCAGGCCATCATGTGGGACCGCATCAACATCGCCGAAGTGGTGGGCGTGCAAGTCATCAGCCTCGACGACGCACCGCGCGGCTATGGCGAGTTCGATGCCGGCGTGCCGAAGAAATTCGTCATCGACCCGCACAAGCTGTTCAGCGCTGCCTGAGGACCGTCAGCCTTTGGCTTGAAGCCTGCCAATAACGAAAAACGCCGCCTTCTCTTGCCGAGAACGCGGCGTTTTTTCTGTGGCGAGGGAGCAAGCTCCCTCGCCACATCCAGCGGTTGCAGTCAGGCGATCAGCGTGGCGCGCAAGCGCCGTCCCAGCACATCCATCAGGTCGCAGCCATCGCGCAGGGGAATGGCGCAGAGCTGGGCCAACTCCTGGACCAGTACCGGGTCCTTGCCCAGCGCATCGCTCAAGGCCAGTTGCTCCAGGACCTGGGTCACGGCACGGATACGGAAGGCGGCGGCTTCATGGAGCACATCCAGCGGTGCCTGGGTATCGATCAGTAGAGAGGGAATGTTGCAGTCGTGGCCGGTGATCGGCATGTAACGGTTCATGGAAAGTTCTCCGCAGTTCAGTGAGAACCGCCACGGATTCGTCGCCAAACGATGGGTGGCAGCTGTACGCAGGTTGGCGAACCGGGAACTTGCGGAACCGGCAGACCCGAAGGTCTCCCACGCACAGCTGCCATAACGGCAACGTTGCGGGTGCAGAACATCCTGCCAGCAAAGCAAGACGCTTCTGACCGAAGTTCATCGGGTCGCCAAACCCGGTCGCTATTTGAGCGACCGGCGGACTATAAGCCGCCGGTGCGTGAGGCAGCAAGGCGTTGGGGGGTGGATGTCTTGCAGGAGTTGTCGGTTGTTCGGCGAGTGCTCGGTAACGGTTGCGGATGGTGAGTCAATAGCCCCTGCCCGGGTAGTCGAACCAGTGTTCGCCTCTCAGGATTTCCTTTATGTCGGTCTCGGCCAGGATGCCTGGCGCATCCCGCTGGAAGCGTGAGCGCCACTGGGGCAGCCACCAGTAGTTCAGCGCCGTGCCTCTTGGTATCAGCACCAGGGTCAGGACGGGGCGGTCCATGGCCCCGCGCTGATACAGCTGGTGGCTGCGGTCCATGAGGTCCAGGTAGTAGTCGAGTGGCAGGGACAGCATCAGGGCCGTGGTGTGCACCTTTTCGGTCTGGGTTCGCTGTGGGTCCTGCAGCAGGTTCAGGGCTTCGCAGTAGTAACGCTCGGGTTGGCGGGCGAACGGCTGGGCCTCGGCAACGCCAAGAATGCCCAAGGCGCTGCCGTCGTCGCGCCAGTCGGCTCCCTGGCGGTCGCTGAAGTGCTGGCGGATAAAGCCGCTCAGGGGGCCCGGGGCCGTGTCGGCGCATTGGCTGCTATCGACCGGGGTGCCGATTCGCCAGAGCAAGACGGCGATTGCCAGGGCCAGCAGCAGGCCGCTGTAGAGCGCAGCTTTCATAAGAGTCCGTTCTGTTGATGGCGCCAGGCGAGGCGGGGGCTTGCATGGCAGGCAAGGGCCTGCCTGCAAGGACGCGGCGGGAGGGCCTGGGCGCGGAGTTTACCCTGACGGCGTTCGCGGGCAAGCCCGTTCCTGCGGTAGCAGGTGCCTGTTACAGCGCCGCCAATTGCCCCTGGTACAACACCGGCCCGGTGGGTTGCCCAGTAGGTGAGCCGCCGTGGGGTTCCAGGCTCACCGCGAGGGCGATCGGGGTGCCCAGCAGTTCGCGCTGGGCCGGGCTCAGGTTGATCTTGCCTTGGCCGCCGACCGGCACCACGCCGAGGGAAATCGGCTGGCCGTCGGCAGGGATCGCCCAGAGTTCCAGGCTGCGGTCCAGGCCGATGGCCGCCAGGGTCAGGGGTTCGACTTGCAGGTACTGGGCATGGGCCTTGATCCGCAGGGCCGGTTGCTGGTCGGCGCTGAGCAGGGTGGCGCTGTAGCGCACCTGGTCGCTCTGCTGGATAAAGCCGATGTACAGGGTCGCCAGCACGGCGCAGGCGGCAAGCGCCAGGCGCAGGCGCATCCACAGCGGTTTCTTCTGCGGTACGTGCAGCACTTGCGGTTCGATGCGTGCCTGGATGCCCGCCCAGACCCGTTCCGGCACCGCGGCTTCAGGCAGGGCTTCGGTCAGGCTGGCGAGGCTTTCCTGCCACTGCGCCAGTTCTTCGCGCAGCGCCGGGTCGTCCAGCAGGAGCATTTCGAAGCGCCGGCGGGCGGCGCCCTGCATCAGGCCGATGGCGTAGTCGGCGGCCAGGGCGCGGCGGCGTTCAGGGGTTCGATAGTTCATGATTCAAGGCACCGGCGCAGGCGTTCCATGCCCCGACGAATCCAGGATTTGACCGAGCCCAGGGGCGCGGCCAGGTGTTCGGCCAGCTCCGAGCAGGACAGGCCCTGGAAGTAGGCCACGGTGATGGATTGGCGTTGCATGCCGTCGAGGCTGTCCAGGCAGCGGTTCAGGGCCCGGGCGGCGCGGGCGCTTTCCAGTTGGTCGTGGGCCGAAGGGCTTTGATCCTCCAGCTGTTGTTCTTCGAGTTCGCCCAGGGGCCGTTCGCGCTGTTTGCGCAACTGGTCGATGGCCTGGTTGCGGGTGATGTTGACCATCCAGGTCAGGGGCGCGGACAGGTGCGGCTGGTAGCGCACGGCGTTGTTCCAGATGCGCACGAAGCTTTCCTGCAGCACTTCCTCGGCCAGATCGCGACGGCCCATGAAGCGCAGGGCGACGCCATGCAGGCGCGGGGCAACCATGCGATAGAGGGTTTCGAAGGCCCGGCGATCACCCAGTGAACACTGGGCCAGCAGGTGCCGCAGCTGATCGGTGTCGAGGCTCGAGATGGCGATTCTCCTGACAGGAACTGGGACAAGGGCCAGCGACAAGCGCCGACTGACGCAGCCAGAGATTAGTCCAGGGTGGGTGGTTGTTCCATTCACGTCCTGCTGCCTCATGCCGGAGCCCGAAGGTGGCGCTTGTGGACGATATACGCAGCAGCAGCGCAGCTGGATGCAGGCGCCGGACGGCAGGGCAGGCGCTGGAACATTCGCCTGGGGTTTCAGTCAAAACACTGGTTTCCCGCCGCCCGAGTCCGGACGGTTTCCCGCCCCATGAGGTTGTTTCGATGAATATTCCACGCGGTTTTGCCCTGGCTACCCTGATGACCCTGGCAGCCGGTTCGGCGTTGGCCGGCGGTTTCAGCTTGAGCGATGCGGCCAACGCCATTGCCGGCATGCAGGGCGGCGACAAGGCCGCTGCCGCCGCGCCGACTTCCCAGACCGCCGGCCTGCTGGGCACCCTGGCGCAACTCAATGTCACCCCTGAGCAGGCCATCGGTGGCACCGGCGCCATGCTCGGCCTGGCGAAGAATCAACTCAGCAGCACCGACTATTCGCAACTGAGCCAAAGCGTACCGGGCCTGGACCAGCTCTCGGGTAGCAACGCCCTGGGCAGCCTGGGCGCCTTGAGCGGCCTGCTCGGCCAGTCTTCCGGCAACAGCGCCGGCCTGGGCAGCGCCCTGGGCAACGTCAAGGACACTCAAGACCTGAACAACGCCTTTGGCGCCCTGGGCATGGACAGCGGCATGATCGGCCAGTTTGCCCCGCTGATCCTGCAGTACCTGGGCCAGCAGGGCGTTGGCGGTTCCCTGCTGCAAAGCCTGGGCGGCATCTGGGGCGTGGCCAAGTAACGCGCTCCGGCTCCGGCGCCTGGCGCGCCGGGGCTTCCCCTGATTCCTGAAACAGTGGTCTTTACCTTTCCCGGAGTTTTCGCCGAATCGGGCCTGTGCTATATCTCGCGCCCCGTTTTCCAAGGAAGCTTGAACGCGATGTTCATGGATGCACTGAAGATGTCTCTGCCCGCCGACGCGGTGCTCGGTTTCATGCTCTACATGCTGGGCGCTGCCCTGGTGTTTGCCCTCTACGCGTTCATCTACACGCGCCTGACCCCCTATAACGAATTCGCCCTGATCCGCCAGGGCAACAGTGCGGCGTCAATCGCCTTGTCCGGCGCCTTGCTGGGCTTTGCCATTCCGGTGGCCAGCGCGATTTCCCATTCCATCTCGATCATAGACTTCCTGCTCTGGGCCGGCATTGCCGCGGTGGTGCAATTGCTCACGTTCCTGGTGGTCAGCCTGACCCTCAAGGGCCTGTCCCAGCGCATCGCCAACCAGGAAAATTCCGCGGCGATCCTGGTGGCTTCGGTGTCTGTCGGTGTCGGCCTGCTGAATGCGGCCTGCATGACTCCATCGGTCTGAGGGCGCCGGCATGAAACGCAGTAAAAGCGTGCGCCTGGTGCTGCTGGGCAGTGTGCCGTTCGCCCTGGTTGCCTGTGACGGCCAGCCTCAGGCAACCCGCGAAGTGCGCCAGACCCAGCATTTCAGCAGTGTCCGCGACTGCGTACTGGCACAGGTTCCGTCCGCGATCTGCCAGGACGCTTTCGATGATGCCCGCGAGCGTGGAGAGCTGATAGCGCCGCGTTATCTCGACCTGCAACGCTGTGAAGACGACTTCTTCGCGGGCAACTGCATGGTGTCCAGAGACAACCGCGCCTACGTGCCGATTGCCAAGGGCCTCGCCCTGACCACCCAGCGCACGGTGCCGGTTCAGCCCGAAGACGAACAACCCGAGCAGGCCAGCTCCAGCAGTTCGGGTGGTGGTGGTGGTGGTGGTGGTGGTGGTGGTGGTGGTCACTCCTATGGCGCCCGCGCAGGTTCCAGCTTCTGGCGCTGGATCGGCCTGGATTCCACGCCCGAGCCGCGCTATTTCAGCGAGACGCTGTACAAGGAGCGTGACGGTCGGGGCGGCTCGCAACTGAGCACCCTCAGCCAGCAGGTGGAGGCCGGCAAGACCTTCTCCGGCGCCAACGGTGGACGCTTCGGCATTTCCAGCCCGGACCACTTCACCAGCGCCGGCAATCCCCTGGCCGGTGCCCATGAAGTGGTCAGTCGTGGCGGCTTCGGTTCCTCCAGCCGCAGCAGTTGGAGCTTCGGTTCTTGAAGCGCATCCCCAGCACCCCGCGCGCGGATTGGCAGGCCACGGCGCAGCAGTTGGGCTTTGCCTTCCACGCTTTCGACGGCGAGCCGTACTGGGACGAGTCGGCCTACTACCGCTTCAGCCTGCGGCAGATCGAGGACGACCTGGAAGACCCGACCCGGGAACTGCACGAGCTGTGCATGGCCCTGGTGGCCGAAGTGGTGGACAGCGAAGCCTTGCTGGAGCGCCTGGCGATCCCTGCGGCCTTTCATGACTTGGTCCGCCAGTCGTGGAAGCAGGGCGACCCCCATCTCTACGGGCGCATGGACCTGTGCTACGACGGCAGTGGCCCGGCCAAGCTGCTGGAGACCAATTACGACACGCCGACTTCGCTGTATGAGGCGAGCTTCTTCCAGTACGTCTGGCTTGAGCAGCAGTTGCAGCGCGGGCAGTTGCCGGCTGGCTGCGATCAGTTCAACAGCATCGAGGACAAGCTGCTGCAGGCCTTTGTCCAGGGCGGCTTCAAGTCGCCGATGCACTTTGCCTCGGTGCGGGACTCGCTGGAGGATCGCGGCACCGTCGAATACCTGCGCGACATTGCCCGTCAGGCTGGCCTGGGCACGCGCCTGATCAATATCGAGGACATCGGCCTGAATGCCGGTGGGCGTTTCGTCGACCTGCTGGAGATGCCCATCGACAGCCTGTTCAAGCTCTATCCCTGGGAACAGCTGTTCACCGAAGCCTATGGCCCGGCGCTTGCCGGCAGCGGCACGCAGTTTGTCGAGCCGCCGTGGAAGGCGATTCTTTCCAACAAGGGCGCGCTGGCCCTGCTCTGGGAACGGCACGCGGGGCACCCGAACCTGCTGCCGGCGTTTATTGACGACGCCCCCTCCGCCAGCCTGGGCCCGGGCTGGGTGCGCAAGCCGTTCTTTTCCCGAGAGGGCGCCAATGTGGAAATCTGCACCGAAGGCGGTGAGCGCCTGATCGAGGCCGGGCCCTATGGCGGGCCGTGCATCCGCCAGCGGTTTCATCCGCTGCCGGTGTTTGCCGGCAACCATACGGTGATTGGCAGTTGGGTGATTGGCGATCAGCCGGCGGGGATTGGCATTCGCGAGGACCACTCGCCGATCACCAAGGACAGCAGTCGTTTCCTGCCCCACGTGATCAGCGATTGATCAGCGGCGTTCGTTCAGCAGTTCGCTGATGCGCTGGTCCTTGTCGGTCCACAGCCGGTTGACCCAGTCCTGCACCTGCTGGCGGAACGCCGGGTCGTTTTCGTAATCGCCGTGCCACAGCGCCGGGTCCAGCTCGCGGGTGCGGATGTCGATGATCACCTTGGGCACGCTGCCGCTGATCAGGTCCCAGAAACCGGGAATGCGTTGCTGGGGATAAACCACGGTCACGTCCAGCACCGCGTCCAGCTGTTCGCCCAGGGCCGCGAGGACGAAGGCCACGCCGCCGGCCTTGGGCTTGAGCAGGTGCTGGAAGGGCGAGTCTTGCTGCTGGCGCTTGGCCTCGGTGAAGCGGGTGCCTTCCAGGTAGTTGACCACGGTCACCGGCTGGCGCTTGAACAGCTCGCAGGCGGCCTTGGTGATCTCCAGGTCCTTGCCTTGCAGCTCCGGGTGCCTGGCCAGGAACGCCTTGCTGTAGCGCTTCATGAAGGGGTAGTCCAGGGCCCACCAGGCCAGACCGAGGAAGGGCACCCAGATCAGCTCCTTCTTGAGGAAGAACTTGAAGAACGGCGTGCGCCGGTTGAGGGTCTGGATCAGCGCCGGGATGTCGACCCAGGACTGGTGGTTGCTCACCACCAGGTAGGAGGTGTCGACCCGCAGGCCATCACCGCCGCGAATGTCCCAGCGGGTCGGGATGCACAGGGCGAAGATCAGCTTGTCGATTTCGGCCCAGGTCTCGGCGATCCACATCACCGCAGCCGAGGCGTAGTCCCGCAGGCGTCCCGGCAGGATTAGCTTGAGCAGGGCAAACACCATCAGCGGGCCGAACAGCACCAGGGTGTTGAGCAGCAGGAGCAGGGTGACGAAACAGCCGGTGAGCAGGCGGCGCATAAGGCACTCTTTGCAATCTTTTGGGCGCGCCATGATAAGCAGCTTCGGCGGGCAGGCCAAATTCAAGTGTGCTGACGAATGTTTCACTTGGGGGCGGGTAGGGTGTTGGGCAGGCTGGGCCTCTTCGCCGGCAAGCCGGCTCCTGCGGGGCAGCGGTAGAACCAATTCGTTGGCTGCGGTCTAAAATCCCGCTGCCCCTCTCTTCAAGGAATCCACTGTCGTGAAATCTGTCCTTGCTCTTGTTTCGCTGTTGGCGCTGCCGGTGATGGCCGCCGAGCCGACCCTGTATGGCCGTTACGAATACATCCGCCTGCCGGAAATCGGCGAAACCCTGCAGGCCAAGATGGACACCGGGGCCCTGACCGCGTCGCTGTCGGCCAAGGATATCCAGACCTTTACCCGCGACGGGGAAGACTGGGTGCGTTTCCGCCTGGCGACCAAGGATGCCGGGAACAAGGTCTACGAGCACAAGGTGGCGCGGATCAGCAAGATCAAGAGCCGCGCCGACGAGGGCGATGAGGCTGAAGAACCGCAGTCGGCCAAGCGCCCGGTGGTGGAGCTGGAGATGTGCCTGGGCAACGTCAAGCGCACGGTGGAGGTCAACCTCACCGACCGCAGCAGCTTCAACTATCCGCTGCTGATCGGTGCCAAGGCGCTGCGGGAATTCGGTGCGGCGGTGAACCCGGCGCGGCGCTACACCGCGGATAAACCCGACTGCTGATTGACGGCTTACCAGGCATCCGGCACCGTTCGCCCACTGAATTTGCGTGCTTGGATGCCATGCCCCATATCCTGATTGTCGAAGACGAAGCGGCCATTGCCGACACCCTGATCTTTGCCCTGCAAGGCGAAGGTTTCACCACCACCTGGCTGAGCCTGGGGCGTGCAGCCCTGGACTATCAGCAGGCAACCCCGGCGGACCTGATCATCCTCGATATCGGCCTGCCGGATATCAGCGGCTTCGAAACCTGCAAGCAGCTGCGGCGCTTCAGCGAGGTGCCGGTGATGTTCCTCAGCGCCCGGGACGGTGAGATCGACCGGGTGGTGGGCCTGGAAATCGGCGCCGACGATTATGTGGTCAAGCCCTTCAGCCCCCGGGAAGTGGCGGCGCGGGTCAAGGCGATCCTCAAGCGCATGGCTCCGCGAGCGGCTCCCGAGGCAGCCCCGGCGCTGTTCGTCATCGACGCCGAGCGGGTGCAGATCAGTTACCGGGCCCAGCCCCTGAGCCTGACCCGGCATGAGTTCCGCCTGCTGCAATGCCTGCTGGAGCAGCCCGAGCGGGTGTTCAGCCGCGAGCAGTTGCTCGATGCCCTGGGGGTGGTGGCGGACGTGGGCTACGAGCGCAATATCGACAGCCACATCAAGAGCCTGCGGGCCAAGCTGCGCCTGGTGGCGGCCGAGGCCGAGCCGATCCAGACCCATCGCGGCCTGGGCTACAGCTACAGCCCGAGCCACGCCTGATGACCTTGGGCATCCGCATCTTCCTGGTCTATTTGCTGTTCATCAGCCTGACCGGCTATTTCGTGCTGAGCACGGTGATGAAGGAGATCCGCCCCGGCGTGCGCCAGTCCACCGAGGAAACCCTGGTGGACACCGCCAACCTGCTGGCGGAGATCCTGCGGGACGACTTCAAGGCCGGCACCCTCAGTGAGAACCGCTGGCCGCAATTGCTGCGGGCCTATGGCGAGCGGCAACCGGCGGCGACCATCTGGGGCCTGCCGAAGAATCAGGTCAACCACCGCATCTACGTCACCGATGCCAAGGGCATCGTGGTCCTGGACTCCAGTGGCCTGGCGGTGGGCCAGGACTATTCGCGCTGGAACGACGTGTACCTGACCCTGCGCGGCCAATATGGCGCGCGTTCGTCGCGCTCGCTGGCCGACGATCCCAATTCCTCGGTGATGCACGTGGGCGCGCCGATCCGTGACAACGGCCAGATCATCGGCGTGGTCACCGTGGCCAAGCCCAACAGTTCCCTGCAGCCCTACGTCGACCGCACCGAACGCCGCCTGCTGTGGTACGGCGCCGGGCTGATTGCCATGGGCCTGCTGTTTGGCGCCTTGCTGTCCTGGTGGCTGAGCGCGGCGTTGCGACGCATGACCGCCTACGCCCTGGCGGTCAGTGAAGGGCGCCGCGCCGAGCTGCCGCACTATCGCGGCGGCGAGCTGGAGCAACTGGCAACGGCGGTGGAACACATGCGCACCCAGCTCGAAGGCAAGGCCTATGTCGAGCGCTATGTGCACACCCTGACCCACGAACTGAAGAGCCCCCTGGCGGCGATTCGCGGGGCGGCGGAACTGCTGCAGAGCGAGATGCCCCTGGAGCAGCGCCAGCGTTTCGTCGGCAATATCGACAGTGAAAGCGCGCGCATGCAGCAGTTGATCGAGCGTCTGCTGAACCTGGCGCAAGTGGAGCAGCGCCAGGGCCTGGAAGAGCGGGTGAAGGTGCCCCTGGCGCCGTTGTGCAAGGAGCTGCTGAACAGCCAGCACGGGCGTATCGAAGGCAAGCAACTGCAGGTGCAACTGCGGGTGCCGGCGGACCTGGCCTGGTCCGGCGAGCCGTTCCTGCTGCGCCAGGCCCTGGGCAACCTGCTGACCAACGCCCTGGACTTCAGCCCCGCAGGCGGCCTGCTGCGTTGCAGCGCGCAACCTGTGGAGGAGGGCGTGGAGCTGGTGCTGTTCAACCAGGGCGAGCCGATTCCGGACTATGCCCTGCCGCGCCTGTGCGAGCGTTTCTACTCGCTGCCGCGCCCGGACAGCGGACGCAAGAGCACCGGCCTGGGGCTGAATTTTGTCGAGGAAGTGGTGCAACTGCATGGCGGCCAGATGCGCATTGAGAACGTTGCGGGTGGGGTGCAGGTGACCTTGCGGCTGCCCTGAGCGGGGATTCTCCACAGAGTCTCCACATTGCCCCCATAAAACCCCCATGCCCGGGTTCCAGACTCTC
This sequence comes from Pseudomonas protegens, assembly GCF_003363755.1. Taxonomy (GTDB): domain Bacteria; phylum Pseudomonadota; class Gammaproteobacteria; order Pseudomonadales; family Pseudomonadaceae; genus Aquipseudomonas; species Aquipseudomonas danubii. The sequence goes on along the minus strand of NZ_CP031396.1, from coordinate 2,933,670 downwards.
GCCCATTCCAACTGGGAGAGCCTCATGAACCGTAACCTGACCTTCAAACTCGGGGCCATTGGCCTGTTGATCGTGCTGTTGCTGATACCGCTGCTGATGATCAGCGGCCTGATCGGTGAGCGCCAGAGCCTGCGCGACGGCGTGCTCGAGGATATCGCCCGCAGCTCCAGCACCCAGCAGCAGATCAGCGGCCCGGTGATGGTGGTGGACTACCGCAAGACCGTGCGCACCTGGAAAACCGACGAAAAGACCAAGAAGCGCTACCAGGAAACCAGCGAGCAGCAGGGACGGCTGTTCTTCCTGCCCGAGCATTTCGAACTGGACAGCAAGGCCCAGACCGAGCTGCGCGCCCGGGGGATCTACGAGGCGCGGCTGTTCCACGCCGACAACCACATCAGCGGCCATTTCGCCGTGCCCGAGCAGTACGGCATCAAGGAGGATTTTGCGGATTACCAGTTCGACCAGCCGTTCCTGGCGGTGGGTATCAGCGACATCCGCGGCATCGAAAACGCCCTGCAACTGCAGCTCAATGGCCAGACCCTGGACTTTGCCCCCGGCACTTTTGTCAGCTGGCTGGACGAAGGCGTGCACGTGCTGCTGCCGCCCCTGGATCTGAAGAAGAGCACCCGCCTGGACTTCGCCTTCGACCTGCGCCTGCAGGGCACCGGGCAACTGCAGGTGCTGCCGGTGGGCAAGACCAGCAAGGTGCTGCTGACGGCCAACTGGCCCCATCCGAGCTTTGTCGGCAACTACCTGCCGGTGCAGCGTGAGATTACCGAGCAGGGCTTTTCGGCGCTCTGGCAGACCTCGTTCTTCTCCACCAACCTGGAGCAGGCCATGGAGCGCTGCGCCTACAGCAGCCAATGCCAGGACTTCAACAGCCGCAGCTTTGGCGTGAGCTTCATCGACCCGGTGGACCAGTACCTGAAAAGCGACCGGGCGATCAAATACGCGCTGCTGTTCATCGGCCTGACCTTTGCCGGCTTCTTTCTCTTCGAGGTGCTCAAGAGCCTGTCGGTGCACCCGATCCAGTACGCCCTGGTGGGCGTGGCACTGGCGTTCTTCTACCTGTTGCTGCTGTCGCTGTCGGAGCACCTGGGTTTCGAACTGGCCTACGGCGTGTCGGCGGCGGCCTGTGTCGGATTGATCGGTTTCTATGTCAGCCATGTGCTGCACAGCTGGCGTAACGGCGCAGTGTTCGCGCTCTCGCTGGCGGCCTTGTACGGCTTGCTCTATGGCCTGCTCAGCGCCGAGGACTATGCGCTGCTGATGGGCTCGCTGTTGCTGTTCGGCCTGCTGGGCGTGTTCATGGTGCTGACCCGCAAGCTGGACTGGTATGGCCTGGGCCAGCGCAAGGAACCGGCCCCCCTGCAGTTCGACCTGGAGGCCATCCATGAGTAAGTCACTGGGCTTGCGTGAGGACCAGCGTCAGCGCGAGCGCCTGACGCAGCGGATTGGCCTGTTGTTTCCACCGGAGGCGTGGTGGCGGGTGCGCCAGCAAGCTGCTCCCCGTGCTACAGGAGCCGGCTTGCCGGCGAACAGGGCCGAGCGCCTGACCGATTAGGCCGGCGGTCGGGTCTCCAGCATCGACGGCCGCTGACTGACCTCGAAGTACCAGGCCGCGAGCCCGGGCTGTTGCTGGCGCCACTCCAGGTCCGGATGGCGGAAGTCCAGGTAAGCCAGGGCACAGGCGACGCTGATGGCAGCCACGTCGAAGTGGCTGGCCAGCTCGGCCAGCGCCTGCGCCTCAAGCACTGCCAGGGCCCGTCGGATCTTGTCGCGCTGGCCTTCGAGCCACGGCGCCCAGTGGTGTTCCGGTGGCCGCAGGGTCAGCTCGTAACGCACCAGCACTGCCGCCTCCAGGATCCCGTCGGCCAGGGCCGCCAGGGTCAGGCGCCGCCAGCGGGCCGAACCCTCTTGGGGAATCAGTGGGTTGCCGACATGTTGCTGGTCCAGGTACTCGAGGATCACCCGGCTGTCGTAGAGCACCTGGCCGTTGGCCAGGCGCAGGGCAGGAATCTTGCCCAGGGGGTTGTCCTGGTTCAGCGCGTTGTCCGGGTTTACCGGGGTCAGTTGGCAGGCTTGCAGGGCCACACGGTCGAGCTGCCCGGTTTCGTGCAGCAGCACCATGATTTTGCGTACGTAAGGTGATGCCCGGTTGTGGAACAGCGTCATGCTTGGGGTAGACATGAATATTCCTCGCGGTTGGGAACGGAGCACAGGCTCGCGGCCCGAGGATCTTAGCGCAGCCTGTGGCACTGGCCACAGGGGCGGCACAAGAGACAGACAAGGAGCGATGAATGCGCAGGTCCTATCTTTTGCACGGGCTGTACAGTCTGGCCCTGACCCTGTTGGGTGGGCTGGCGGTGTACCTGGCCCTGCAGTACGAGTTCCGCCGCAAGGGCGAGGGTGAGCCTGAGCTGATCATGGCGTTTGCCCACATGGCCTGGTACTGGGCGCTGCCGGCGCTGGCCCTGCCGGCCCTGGGGTGTGGACTGCTGGGCCTGCGTGGCCCAGAGCCGGTGACCCGGCCCTGGCGCTGGAGCCTGGCGGCGAGCTATGTGCCGCTGCTGGGGCTGGCGCTGTTTTGCGTACTGGTCGCGGCTGAGGCGCTGCTGGAAAACCGCGTGTTCATTCCGGTGCTGCTGATCAGCCTGGGGCTGTCGGTGTATCTGTGGCGCGGTTTCCCCTCGGCAGCCGTCAAGCCGCTCGCCCGCGGCTGAACAAGCCCCGCAGGGCGATCAGCGCCGGCAGGCCCAGGCCGAGCCAGCTCAGGCTGTCCCAGATCCCATCCCCCAGCAGCGCCGCGAACAGGCCGCCGGCGCTGAGCAGGGCCAGGGCCAGCGGCGCCCTGAAGACTTTCCAGAAGTTCGATTGCCGGGGCTTCATGGGCGCACCTGCGCAACCGACTTCGCAGCACGCCGCCGGACTGTCCACAGGTACAGGCCACTGCCCAGGACAATGATGGTCAGCCCATCCATGGTTGCCCACAGCACCTTCATCGGCATGCCGCCGTAGTCACCGAAGTGCAGCGGCTGGGACATGCCCATGGCATCCATGTACCAGGGGCGCGTGCCCACGGCGGTGACCTGCAGGGTGCTGGCGTCGATCAGCACCGGGGTCAGCAGGTGCGAAGTCAGGTGGCTGCTGCCCTTGAGGAACACCGCGTAGTGGTGCTCGCTGGAGAAGCGCGTACCGGGGAAGGCGATGAAGTCCGGCTGCATGCCTGGGGCTGCTTCCCGGGCGATGTCCAGCAGGCGGCTGGCGGGAGCCAGCGCGGTCAGGGGCGGGGCGTCGCGGTAGGGTGCGACCATGGCGCTGAGGCTGTCGTTGCGCCAGGCGGCGATGATCAGGTCGGCGCAGGCGCTGATGACCCCGGTCACCCCCACCACCAGGGCCCAGGTCAGGGTGACCACGCCAATCAGGTTGTGCAGGTCGAGCCAGCGCAGGCGGCTGGATTTGTCCTGGCGCACGCTGGCGAATTTCAAGCGGCGCATGAACGGCAGATAGAGCACGGTGCCAGAGATGATCGCCAGCACGAAGAGGATGCCCATGAAGGCCAGCAGCAGCTTGCCCGGCAGCCCGGCGAACATGTCCACATGCAGGCGCAGCATGACCATCATCAGCCCGCCGTTGGCCGAGGGCATGGCCACGGCTTCGCCGGTGCGGGCGTCGAGCATGAAGGTGTGGGAGGAATTGGGCTCGGTGCCGGCGGTCTTGGCCATGATCGCCATCACACCGTTGGGCTCGTCTTCGTCCCAGCCGAAGTACTGCATGACTTCCCCCGGGCGGTGAGCTTCGGCGGCCTTGACCAGCTGTTGCAGGTCCAGGCGCGGGGTGTCGGCGGGCAGCTCCCGCAGTTGTGGCGCGTCACCCAGCAGGTGGTCGATCTCGTGGTGGAAGATCAGCGGCAGGCCGGTGAGCGCGAGCAGCAGCAGAAATACCGTGCAGATCAGGCTGCTCCAGGTGTGGATAAAGGACCAGCGGCGGATTGTCTTGCTTTTCATTTCTTAGCCTTCAGGCACACCAAGGCCGTCCTTGTCGGACGGCCTGGTTGTTAATTCAGCCGATTACCATTGATAGGTGGCGCTGGCGACCACGCTGCGCTGATCGCCGAAATAGCAGTAGGAACCATCGCAGGTGGACAGGTAGTCCTTGTCGAACAGGTTGGTGGCGTTGAGTTTCAGCGACGCCCCTTTGAGGCTGTTGTCCAGGCGACCGAGGTCGTAATGCACGGCAGCGTCGAACACCGTGTAGGCGTCGGCCTTGCCCAGCCAGGTGTTGGCCTGGTCGCCATAGGTATTGCCGGTGTAGCGGGCGCCGGCACCGATGCCGAAACCGTCGAGTACGCCGGAGTGCCAGGTGTAGTCCGTCCACAGGGAGGCTTGCTGGTTGGGCATCAGTTGCAGGCGGTTGCCTTTGTGGATGCCTTTTTGTACCTCGGACTTGGCCAGGGTGTAGGCCGCGATGACCTTGAGGTTTTCGGTCACGTCAGACACGGCTTCCAGCTCCAGGCCTTTGACCTTCACTTCGCCGGTCTGGTTGGTGATCGATTCGCCTCCTGCCCCGATGCTGGTGACCAGGACATTCTTCTGGGTCAGGTCGTAGACCGCCGCACTCAGCAGCGTGTTCGAACCCGGTGGTTGATACTTGATGCCCAGCTCCCACTGGCTACCTTCCGTGGGTTTATACGATTCGGTCGGTGAAACGCTGGCGTTGCTCGCTGGCTGGAAGGATTCGGCGTAGGAAATGTACGGCACGACACCTGAGTCGAACACATAGCTGAGCGCCGCATTGCCACTGAAGTTCTTGCTGCGATCAGTGTTGGTCGCGTCTTTCTTGTTGAGGTAGGTGGTGCCTTGGTGCACCCAGTCCTCACGGCCACCCAGGGTCAGGCGCCAGTTGTCCAGGGCCATCTGGTCCTGGACGTAGAGGCCGGTCTGAATGGTTTTCTGGTCGTAGTCGTAGTAAGCGTCGGTGCGCGAAGGACGAACAATCGGCTGGCCATAGACCGGGTTGAAGATATTGGTTTTGCCCCCGTCGCCATAGATCGACAGGTACGAAGTGCTGGTGCGCTGGTGGTCCAGGCCGATGAGCACGGTGTGGTCGATGTCGCCGGTGGCGAAGTTGGCCTGGAAGTTGTTGTCGACCGCGAACTGGCCGATGTCTTCGTTGACGTTGGTCGAGGTCCGGCTGATGTTGCCCGCCGCATCAGCCGGGGAGTAGGCATAGGAACCCACGGTCAACTGCTGGAAGGACAGCTCCGATTTGGTGTAGCGCAGGTTCTGACGGAACTGCCATACATCGTTGAAGCGGTGCTCGAAGGCGTAGCCCAGGGCGTAGTAGGTGCGGTCGTAGAACTCGTAGTCCGGGTCACCCAGGTTCTTGTGATGGGAGACCTCGCCCAGTGGCGACTTGATCTTGGTGCCCTGGATCGGCATGAACTGGCTGGTGGCACCGGTATCGTCGCGGGTGAACTGCGTGAGCAGGGTCAGCTTGGTATCCGTATCGATGTTCCAGGTCAGGCTGGGGGCAATGTTGTAGCGCTTGTTGTCGATGTGGTCGACCTGGGTGCCGGCATCGCGCACCACGCCGCTGAGCCCATAGAGGAACTGGCCTTCGTCGTCGATCTTGCCGGTGCTGGCGAAGTTGATCTGGCGGTAGTTGTCGCTGCCGTACTGGATCTGCACGGCATGGCTGGTGTCTGCGCTGGGGCGGCGGCTGACCATGTCCAGCAGGCCACCCGGCGGGGTCTGGCCATACACCGAGGACGCCGGGCCGCGCAGCAGGGCCAGGCGGTCGAGGTTCCAGGTTTCCGCTTTCGGGTTGGCATACACACCGCGGGGCAGGGGCAAGCCGTCGAGGAACTGTGTGGGTTCGAAGCCCCGTACACGCATCCAGTCATAGCGGGTGTCGCTGCCGTAGCTGGCAGAAACAATCCCGGGCATGTAACGCACGGCATCGTCGAGGTTCTGGACGTTGCGGTCTTCCATCTGCTGGCGGGTAGCGACGGAAATCGAGCGCGGAGCCTCAACCAGCGAGGTGTCGGTCTTGGTGCCGGCGGCGGTACGTGTGGCGAGGTAACCGTCGACCGGGCCCCAGGCACTCTCGCCAGCCAGCTGGCCAGTGATATTGGTTTCCGGCAAGGTCACCACGCCTTCCGGTGCCGCCACCAGGCTGTAGGTGCCGGCGCTGCTGTGCTCCAGTTGCAAGCCGGTGCCGCGCAGGGCTTCGCGCAAGGCGCCCGGGGCGTCGAACTGGCCATTGACTGGAGCCGAGGTCTTGCCCGCCGCCAGGGCCGGATTCAGGCTCAGGGCCAGGCCAGCCTGACTGGCAATCTGGTTCAGGGTGCTGGCCAGGGGCGCTGCTGGCAGGTTGTAGGCGCGCACGCTGCTGGCCTGTTCGGCGGCCATCAGCGCTGGGCTGGTCAGGGGGGCGCTGAGCGTGATGGCAACGGCCAAGAGACTGGGGCGCAACAGAGTGTCTAGCGGGCGGTACATACGGCGGCTCCTGAATGGAAATGTTTCGCAATTGCCTAGGTGCCGGACGAGATTGGAAAAGTGATAGGGCAGATTGAAAATAATTTAGATTTAGATTGATTGAGGTTAATTCGCTGGCAAGCCAGCTCCTACGGGATCTGTGTAGGAGCGGGCTTGCTGGCGAAGTCCACGACACCGACCTCAGCGCTTGGCGTCAGCCTTGGCCACCACCGTCACCCACCAGTCGGTGTGCCGCTCGATCTTCACGGGCAGGGTCGGCAGCAGGGCATTGAGGGCCAGGTCGGTGTCCTGCAACGGGAAGCTGCCGGTGATCCGCAGGTCGGCCACTTCCGGGGCCACGCCCAGGTGACCGCGGCGATAACGGCCCAGCTCAGCGATCAGGTCACCGAGGCGGGCGTTGTCCACCACCAACATGCCTCGGGTCCAGGCATCGGCGCCCAGGTTCAGCGCCTGCAACGGCCCGAGACCGTCGCGGCGCATCAGCACTTGTTGGCCTTCCTTGAACACCTGCTCGTCCTGGCCGGCTTCCGGCCGTGCCGCCACCGCCGATTGCAGCACGCCGAGGCGGGTGCCCTGGTCTTCACGCTTGACCAGGAAGCGCGTACCCAGGGCACGCATCCGGCCGTCGCGGGTTTCGACGATGAAGGGGCGACTGTCGTTGTGCCCGGTCTCGATGAGGATTTCGCCTTCCTGGAGAACGATTCGGCGCTGCTTCTCATCGAAGCGCACATCCAGCGCACTGTGGGTATTGAGGTTGATCACCGTGCCGTCTGTCAGGCGTAGGGTGCGTTGCTCACCGGTGGCGGTGCGCTGGTCGGCCAGCCAGTAGTCCACCGGCAGGTAGCGCTCGCTGGCAAACAGCGCCAGCCCCGCCACCAGCACCACGCTGGCGACTCCGCGTCCCAGTTTGCGCACGCGCCGGCGCAGGCCTTCGCGAGATTGCACCAAGGCATTGCGGGCCGGGCCGGCCGCCACGCTAAAGCGCTGGTCGAGCATGCCCAACTGGCGCCAGGCGCGGGCGTGTTCTTCATGGGCGGCATGCCATTTGGCGAACTCTTCGCGCTCCACGGCACTGGCGCCGCCGTCCAGGGACAGTTGCCAGGCAATGGCGGCGTCCAGCACCCGGGCGGACACCGGCTTGGAGCTGATGGGGGTCATACCGGCTCCCCGTACAGGGCGATGTAGCACTGGCGGATGCCCTGGGCCAGGTACTGACGCACCCGTGGCACCGAGACCCCCAGGCGTTCGGCGATCTCGGCGTGGCTCAGGCCGTCGAGGCGGTTATAGAGGAAGGCCATGCGCGCCTTGCTGGAGAGTTTGCCCAACAGGCGGTCGATGGCCTTGAGGTCTTCGAGGATCATCTGCTGCTCTTCCGGCGACGGTTGTTCGCCTTCGGGGATCAACATCAGTTCACTGAGGTAGGCCTGTTCCAGGGCGGCGCGGCGGAAGTAGTCGAACAGCAGGCCCTTGGCGATGGCCACCAGAAAGGCCCTGGGTTCCCGTGGAGCCTTGAGTTCATCGCGGCCCAGCAGGCGCACGAAGGTGTCCTGGCTCAGGTCCTCGGCCCGTTGAGCGCAGGCAACGTTGCGCCGCAGCCAGGCCAATAGCCAACGGCGATGGTCGCGATACAACGCACCAACCAGCTCATTGTGGGGGCTTTGGACTGACGACAACGGGGCTCACCGATCGAGAAGTTTAAAATAACGAGAACTATTCGCGATTGTGGCAGAGGCGAAACACAGGCGCAATTGGCGCTGGTCGGCTGCTCTTTCCCGAGGGTTGCACGCTTTTTTCTGATGTGGCGAGGGAGCCTGTGCCCTCGCTACGGTCAATTGCCGCGGATCAGAACGAGTGTGCCTGCTGGCGGCGTTTCCATTGGCTGAGGCGCTGTTGCAGGTTCAGCGGGCTGTCAATCTGCTGCTGGCGGGCACGGTTGAACAGGATCAGTGCCAGCTCTGCGGTGGCCAGGGCGTCGGCCGCTGCGTGGTGACGCTCGGCCACTTGCAGCTTGAACACGTTGATCCAGTCATCCAGGCCGGCCTCACGGAAAGCGGCCTTGGGACAGAGCATGGGCGCCATGTCCGCCACGTCGAGGAAACTGTGCTGCAGGCGATAGCCCAGGCTGTCCTTGAGTGCCCGACCGAGCATGTGCTGGTCGAAGGGGGCATGAAACGCCAGGAGCGGGCTGTCACCGACGAACTCCATGAAGTCCAGCAGAGCCTCCACCGGATCGCAGCCGGCGGCGATGGCGCTGGGCCCCAGGCCATGGATCAGCACGCTGGGGCTGAGCTTGTGGCCTTCACGCTGCAGGGTGCGTTCGAACTGCTGGCTGAAGTCGATGGCACCGTCCTCGATCACCACCGCGCCGATGGACAGCACCTGATCGCGGTTGAGGTTGAGGCCGGTGGTTTCCAGGTCCACCACCACCCAGCGTTGCTCTCGCAGGCTGCACTCACCCAGCTCGGTGAACGCGGGCAGGCGGTCGCGGCGTTGTTGCTGTTGGGCCGTCAGGACGCTGACGGCGGGACGGAACCAGGCAAACAGGCTCATGACTGATAGCTCATAACTGGTAGCGCAGGGCCAGGCTGCTTTGCAGGCGCTGGGCCTGGCGCAGGGACTCGCGCAGGATGCGTCGGTCCAGGTGATTGAGGCTGTCGGGGTCGACCCGATTGGAATAGGGCTGGTTCTCCCGGGTCTGGCGTTGATGTTGCTGCATGCGGGTCTGCTGGATGAAGTGGTAGGCCTCTTCATAAGCGGCGCCGTCCAGGGGCTCGATGACCTGCTTGGACACCAGCTGGCGCAGACGCTCCAGGGTGTTGATGGCGCCGATGCCGTTGGCCAGGGCCAGCAGCCGGGCGCCATCGACGAAGGGGGTGAGGCCCTGGACCTTGAGGTCGAGGGTGGCTTTTTCGCCGTTCTTTTTGGCCAGGACGAATTCGCGGAAGCGGCCCACGGGCGGGCGCTGGCGCAAGGCGTTTTCCGCCAGCATGCGCTGGAACAGACGGTTGTCGCCGACTTGGTCGAGGATGGCCCGGCGCAGTTGTTCGGCGCCTTGTTCATCGCCCCAGACCACCCGCAGATCGAAATAGATGCTCGAACCCAGCAGGTTCTCCGGCGTTGCCTCGCGGATGAAGGCGGCAAAGCGTCGGGCCCATTCGGCTCGGGACAGGCACAGCTCGGGGTTGCCGGCCATGATGTTGCCCTTGCACAGGGTAAAGCCGCACAGCGCCAGGCTCTGGTTGATCTGCTGGGCGATGGGCAGCAGCTTGCCGCGGATCTCGGCGGCGTGGGCCGCGTCTCGGGCCTCGAACAGGATGCCGTTGTCCTGGTCGGTGTGCAGGGTCTGTTCGCGCCGGCCTTCGCTGCCGAAGCACAACCAGCTGAAGGGCACGCCGGGGTCGCCCTTGTCCGCCAGGGTCAACTCGATCACCCGGCATACGGTGTGATCGTTGAGCAGGGTGATGATGTGGGTGATCTGGGTCGACGACGCACCGTGGGCCAGCATGCGCTCCACCAGTTGGCCGATCTCGCCTCGCAGCGCCACCAGGTGTTCCACCCGGGGAGCATTGCGGATGGTTCGCGCCAGGTGCACCAGATCGACCCGTTGCAGGGAAAACAGGTCGCGCTCGGAGACCACGCCGCACAGGCGCTGGTCTTTCACCAGGCAGACGTGGGCGATATGGCGCTCGGTCATGGCGATGGCGGCGTCGAAGGCACTGTGGTCCGGGCTGAGGAAGAAAGGGGCCTGGGTCATGTGCTGTTCGATGGGCTGGTTGAGGTCCTGGGTGCGGTCGGCGACGACCTGGCGCAGGTCCCTCAGGGTGAAGATCCCCAGGGGCGCCTTGTGCTCGTCCACCACCACGATGCTGCCGACTTGTTGCTCATGCATCAGCGCCACGGCCTCACGCAGCGGCATCTGTGGGGCGCAGGCGACCGGATGACGCATGGCCAGTTCGCCCAGGCGGGTGTTCAGCGAGTATTGGGTGCCAAGGGTTTCCACGGCCTTTTGCTTGACCTGCTGATTGACCTGATCCAGCAGGCTGCTGACCCCGCGCAAGGCGAAATCGCGGAACTCGTCGGACAAGGCGAAGAGTTTGATGAAGGCGCTCTTGTTCAATTGCAGGCAGAAGGTGTCTTCGGCGGCCCGGTGTTCGGTGCGGGTGGCGCGTTCGCCCAGCAGTGCAGCCAGGGGAAAACATTCGCCGGTGGTGATTTCGAAGGTGGTTTCGGTGCTGCCCTTGGCGGCGTGGGTGCGTTCGCCCACCACGCGTCCCTGCTTGACGATATAGAAGTGCTCAACCGGGCCGTCGGCGGGCTTGATGATGCTGTCGCCGGGCCCGTAGAAACGCAGCTGGCATTGTTCCACCAGATAGGCCAGGTGGAGGTTTTCCATCTGGTTGAAGGGCGGGAACCGCTGCAGGAACTGCACGGTCCCCTGGATGTTCTGCAACACCGCGGTCTTCCCTGCCTGGGTGAAGGCGTCCGCTTTACTCATAACGATTACCGCAGTCTTTTTGGATTTGTTGTGGTCGGATCACGGCAATGGTCGGACTCCCAGCGCGAGGTGCCCATTGGACGTAAGTCTAGGTAGCGGCCGGAGCCCGGACATTTGGCTTTGAGCGGCGTTTAATCAATGCAAAAAAGCTCTGATCAAGGCTCTTGGCAATTTTTCCGACGAAGTGCACATTGGAGGTCTGCTTAGCGATGTCTGACCAATGTGCTAGGGGATTGATCTGTTCATGTAGAGAAATGTATGCCCGACCACGATATTTTGAGTGACGCCGAGCGCGAGGCGCTGAGTGCAGTCATGCTGGAGCCGGATCTGCCGGCCCAGCGGGTATTGATTGCCGATGACGACAAGGATGCACGGGAACTGCTGGCGGAAATTCTTGGCCTGGATGGTATCCGTTGCATCACGGCTGCCAGCGGCAAGGCCGCTCTTGAATTACTCGAATCGAACAAGTCCATCGGCCTGCTGATCACCGATCTGCGCATGGCGCCCTGCAGTGGTCTTGACCTGATTCGCCAGGTGCGGGAATCGGAACGGGCGGCGCTGCCGATCATCATCATTTCCGGTGACGCCGATGTGCGCGACGCCATCGCTGCCATGCACTTGAGCGTGGTGGACTTCCTGCTCAAACCCATCGACACCGGCAAGTTGCTGGCCCTGGTCAAACACGAACTGGGTGTCATTCACTGAGCTGCAAGCGCCGAGTCAGGGCGACACACTAAAAAGCCCCGGCGGACCGGGGCTTTTTGTCTGTTGCCAGGCGTGCTTACAGGCCGTTCTTGGCCTTGAACTCGCGACGACGACGGTGCAATACCGGCTCGGTGTAGCCGTTAGGCTGCTTGGTGCCTTCGATCACCAGCTCCAGGGCGGCCTGGAAGGCGATGTTGCTGTCGAAGTCCGGAGCCAGCGGGCGGTACAGCGGGTCACCGGCGTTCTGCCGGTCGACCACCGGGGCCATGCGCTTGAGGCTTTCCAGCACCTGCGCCTGGGTGACCACACCGTGGCGCAGCCAGTTGGCGATGTGCTGGCTGGAGATGCGCAGGGTGGCGCGGTCTTCCATCAGGCCAACGTCGTTGATGTCCGGCACTTTCGAGCAACCCACGCCCTGGTCGATCCAGCGCACCACGTAACCGAGAATGCCCTGGGCGTTGTTGTCCAGTTCGTTCTTGATCTGCTCGGCCGACCAGTTGGTGTCGCTGGCCAGAGGGATGGTCAGGATGTCGTCCACCGAAGCGCGGGCACGCTTGGCCAGTTCGGCCTGACGGGCGAACACGTCGACCTTGTGGTAGTGCAGTACGTGCAGGGCGGCGGCGGTCGGCGACGGCACCCAGGCGGTGTTGGCACCGGCCAGCGGGTGGGCGATCTTCTGTTCGAGCATGGCGGCCATCAGGTCCGGCATGGCCCACATGCCCTTGCCGATCTGCGCACGGCCTTGCAGGCCGGTGGACAGGCCGATATCGACGTTCCAGTTCTCGTAGGCGCCGATCCATTTCTCGGCCTTCATGTCGGCCTTGCGCACCATGGCGCCGGCTTCCATGGAGGTGTGGATCTCGTCACCGGTGCGGTCGAGGAAGCCGGTGTTGATGAACACCACGCGCTCGCTGGCCGCCTTGATGCAGGCCTTGAGGTTGACCGTGGTGCGGCGCTCCTCGTCCATGATCCCGACTTTCAGGGTATTGCGCGGCAGGTTCAGCACCTCTTCGATGCGGCCGAACAGTTCGTTGGTGAACGCGGCTTCTTCAGGGCCGTGCATCTTCGGCTTGACGATGTACACCGAGCCGGTGCGGCTGTTCTTGCGCGAGGTGTTGCCGTTGAGGTTGTGGATCGCCGCGAGGCTGGTAACCAGGCCGTCGAGGATGCCTTCCGGCACTTCGTTGCCATGCTTGTCGAGGATCGCGTCGATGGTCATCAGGTGGCCGACGTTACGCACGAACAGCAGCGAACGGCCGTGCAGCTTCACCGGCTCACCGTTGACGCCGGTGTACTCGCGGTCGGCATTCATGGTGCGGGTAAAGGACTTGCCGCCCTTGGAAACCTCTTCCGCCAGGTCGCCCTTCATCAGGCCGAGCCAGTTGCGGTAGATCACCACTTTGTCGTCGGCATCAACCGCGGCAACCGAGTCTTCGCAGTCCATGATGGTGGTCAGGGCCGCTTCCATCAGCAGGTCCTTGACCCCGGCGGCGTCGGTCTGGCCGACCGGGCTTGCGGCGTCGATCTGGATCTCGAAGTGCAGGCCGTTGTGCTTGAGCAGGATCGCGCTAGGAGCTGCGGCGTCGCCCTGGTAGCCGATCAGTTGCGCGTCGTTGCGCAGGCCGCTGTTGCTGCCGCCCTTGAGGCCCACCACCAGCTTGCCGCCGACGATCTTGTAGCTCACGGAGTCCACGTGGGAGCCGGCGGTCAGTGGCGCCGATTCATCGAGGAAGGCGCGGGCGAAGGCGATGACCTTGTCGCCGCGAACCTTGTTGTAGCCTTTGCCTTTTTCCGCGCCATCGGCTTCGCTGATGGCGTCGGTGCCGTACAGCGCGTCGTACAGCGAGCCCCAGCGGGCGTTGGAGGCGTTGAGGGCGAAGCGCGCGTTCATCACCGGCACTACCAACTGCGGGCCGGCCATGTGGGCGATTTCTTCATCGACGTTCTGGGTGCTGGCCTGGAAGTCAGCCGCTTCTGGCAGCAGGTAGCCGATGTCTTGCAGGAAGGCTTTGTAGGCCACGGCATCGTGTGCCTGGCCGGCACGGGACTGGTGCCAGGCATCGATCCGCGCCTGGAAATCATCGCGTTTGGCGAGTAGGGCTTTGTTCTTCGGCGCCAGGTCGTGGATGACCTTGTCGGCACCGGCCCAGAATGCGTCGGCGGTGAGGCCGGTACCGGGAATGGCTTCGTTGTTCACGAAGTCGAACAGGACTCTGGCGACCTGCAGGCCACCGACTTGAACGTGTTCAGTCATTGCTTGCCTCACTCTGCTCAGCTATTTCGCTTTTCAGCTCTTCAAATTAACAATGAAGCCGGCGGCCATTTAAAGCACAACCCTGTTCACCAGTACATGCCATTGCTGGCGGCTGGGTGCTTCCAATCAACGGCGGAGCCTTGCTGATGGGCGGTTGCGAGGGTTGCGATCAGGCCTTGGCAGACATCGTTCCAACGTTATGTAGTGCGCGCTGCGGCATACTACATGATGAATTGCGCTTGTGAAAATTAGACTAAATACGTCGTTCCGCGACTTAAGAATGCAGTGCGGTCACGCTGGGGAACGTGATGTTCTCAAAAAAGCTGGTGGATTGTTCCATATAAATACAAAAAGTTGTACACGATTTGTGTTTTGCCCTGCGCGCCCACGTAGGAGCCGGATTGCCGGCGAGTGGGCCTTCGGGGGGGCGTCGGCCTTGCGGGCACTTTCGCTGGCAAGCCAGCGCCTACGCAAGCTGCTGCGATGTGGGTTGGAAGGCGCGGGGAGTGAGGCTGCCTATAATTGCTCTTTCATCAAGCAAAGAGGGCTGCGCCATGGACCATCTCGTTCTCACGGTTTTCGCCCCGGACAAGGCCGGACAGGTCGAGCGTATTGCCCAGTGCATCGCCGAGCACGGCGGCAACTGGCTGGAAAGCCGTCTGTCGCGCATGGCGGGGCAGTTTGCCGGCATCTTGCGGGTCGGGGTCCCGGCCGAGGCCTACGATGAGCTGGTGGATGCCTTGCAGGGGCTCTCCGCCCAGGGCATCCGGGTATTGATCGCCGAAAGCGGCATCGAGCAGTCCTGCACCTGGAAACCCATCGCCATGGAGCTGGTGGGCAATGATCGTCCGGGAATCGTCCGGGATATCACCCGCTTGCTGGCGGAGCAGGGGGTCAACCTCGAACGGCTGGTAACCGAGGTGCGCCCAGCGCCCATGAGCAGCGAGCCGTTGTTTCATGCCGAGGCGATTCTGGCGGTGCCCCTGACGTTGTCCCTGGAGGTATTGCAGTCGCGCCTGGAAACCCTGGCCGACGATCTGATGGTGGAGTTGGTGCTGCGCAGCGAGGTCTGAACACCGTCCCGCAGGTTATCCCAGTAATCCGTGCATGCGCCTGTGGATAACCTGTAGAGACCTGTCGCCAGCCCAGTGCAGCCGCGGCTTAGCGCGCTCTGATCAAAAAACCAGCAGTTTCAAGGGCTTGTGCACAAACGGCGGGGATCAGGTTGTGGATAACCTTGGGAAGAACCGCTGCAGGCCACGAATGGCCTGGCCTGCAGGGCGTTGTACGTTTATTGATCAGCGGCGGCCGCGCAGGCTGAGCCAGGCATCGACGCTGTACACCGCCAGGCCGGCCCAGATGAACATGAACGCCAGCAAGGTGCTGGAGGAGAGGTGTTCGCCAAACAGCAGCACCGCTTGCAGCAGCACCAGGGTTGGCGCCAGGTACTGAAGGAAGCCCAGGGTGGTGTAGGGCAAGTGTCGAGCCGCGGCGTTGAAGCACACCAGCGGGATCAGCGTGACCGGGCCGGCGGCTACCAGCCACCAGGCTTCGGAGCTGGTCCAGAAGGCGGCATGGGCACTGCTGGCTTCGGGGTGCAGGAGCAGCCAGGCCATGGCGATGGGCACCAGCATCCAGGTTTCCACCACCAGCCCGGGCAAGGCCTTGACCGGGGCCTGTTTACGGATCAGGCCATAGAAGCCGAAGCTCAGTGCCAGTATCAGTGAGACCCAGGGCAAACTGCCTACTTGCCACACTTGCTGGGCCACGCCCACCGCCGCCAGGATCACCGCCAGCCACTGCATGCGCCGCAGGCGTTCGCCAAGAATCAGCATGCCCAGCAGCACATTGATCAGGGGATTGATGTAGTAGCCCAGGCTGGCCTCAAGCATGCGCCCATTGTTCACGGCCCAGACGTAGGTCAGCCAGTTGCCGGCGATCAGGGTGCCACTCAGGGCCAGGATGGCCAGGCGCCTGGGGTTTTCTCGCAGCTCGCGCCACCAGCCGGGATGTTTCCACACCATCAGCAACACAGCGCCGAACAGCGCCGACCAGAGTACCCGGTGGACGATGATTTCCACGGCCGGAACGCTGGCGATGGCTTTGAAGTAGATCGGAAACAGACCCCAGATGATGTAGGCGGTCAGGCCCAGGATGTACCCGCGACGCGGGTTGGCGGCTTGCATGCAGAGTCCTTGCTTAGGCAGCTAACGAAGACGGGATTGTAAGGACAATTGTCAGGACATGTCCTGACTTTTGCGCCGCCCGTTTCTGCGGGGGAGGGCTGGTGGGCGAAGGCGAACTTACGGGCCTCTTCGCTGGCGAGCCAGCTCCTGCGGTTGGCGTTGTATCGAGGCGGATTCTTGTAGGAGCCGGCTTGCCGGCGAAGGCGACCGCATGGGCCTCTTCGCTGCCAAGCCAGCGCCTGCAGGCAGGGTCAGAACAGTTTGAGAGGTTCTTCGTTGAGGGCCGCCAGCTGTTCGCGCAGGGCCAGGACCTGATCCCCCCAGTAACGTTCGCTGCCGAACCAGGGGAAGCTGTGGGGAAAGGCCGGATCGTCCCAGCGTCGTGCCAGCCAGGCGCTGTAGTGCATCAGGCGCAGGGCTCGCAGCGGTTCGATCAGGGCCAGTTCCCGCGGGTCGAAATCATGGAACTCGCTGTAGCCGTCCATCAGTTCGGAGAGCTGGCTGAGGCACTCCTGGCGGTCGCCGGCCAGCATCATCCACAGGTCCTGCACCGCCGGGCCCATGCGGCAGTCGTCCAGGTCGACGATATGGAACATCTCGTCGCGGCACATCATGTTGCCGGGGTGGCAATCGCCGTGCATGCGAATGTTCTGGTGCGGGGTGGCCTGGTAGACCTCTTCCACCCGCTTGAGCAGGTCCCGGGCCACGGACTCGTAGGCCGGCAGCAGGCTCTTGGGAATGAAGTTGCCTTGCAGCAGGGTCGCCAGTGAGTCATGACCGAAGTTCTTCACGCCCAGGGCTTCGCGGTGCTCGAAGGGGCGGGTGGCGCCCACGGCATGCAGGCGACCGAGCAACTGCCCGAGGCGATAGAGTTGATCCAGGTTGCCCGGTTCGGGCGCGCGCCCGCCACGTCGGGGAAACAGGGCGAAGCGAAAGCCCGCATGCTCGAACAGGCTGGCACCGTCGTGGATGATCGGTGCGACCACCGGCACATCGCACTCGGCGAGTTCGAAGGTGAAGCGGTGTTCTTCCAGGATCGCTTCGTTGGTCCAGCGCTGGGGGCGGTAGAACTTGGCGATCAGCGGTTCGCCTTCGTCGATGCCGACTTGATAGACGCGATTTTCGTAGCTGTTGAGCGCCAGCACGCGGGCGTCGCTGAGAAAACCGATGCTTTCAACGGCGTCCAGAACCAGGTCGGGGGTCAGTGTTTCAAACGGGTGCGACATGCTTACTCCTGCGCGCAGCAGGCTGCCGCGTCCGGCCAAGCATGGTAACGCAGACGGGGAGCCAGCGGGGGAGGGTTTGCTGGTGGTTCGGCCGGGCGCCAGGTTGGCCGCCAAGCCGGCTGCTACGGACGTAGGAGCCGGCTTGGCGCGGGGCGGGTTCAGGCGCCGATGATGCCGCCGTCTTCCCGGGTGATAGCCATCACCGAGGAGCGTGGCTTGCCGTTGGGCAGGTGCTCGGGGAAGGTTGAACCACCGGTTTCTCCCGGGTGCTGGATGCCGACGAACAGGGTCTTCTGGTCCGGGGCGAAGGCGATCCCGGTGACTTCGCAGCCCACAGGTCCGACCATGAAACGGCGGATTTCACCGCTGTCCGGGTCGGCGCAGAGCATCTGGTTATTGCCCATGCCGGCAAAATCGCCGCTGTTGCTGTAGTCGCCGTCGGTGAGGATCCACAGGCGTCCAGCTTGGTCGAAACCCAGGCCGTCGGGGCTGTTGAACATGTTATCTGGGGTGATGTTGGAGGAGCCGCCCTTGGGCTGGCCGGCATGCACAGCGGGGTTGCCGGCGACCACGAACAGGTCCCAGGAAAAACTCATCGCGCCATGATCGTCGCCGCCGGTGCGCCAGCGCAGGATCTGTCCGTAGACATTCTTCTCCCGCGGGTTGGGGCCACCTGCTGGCTGGCCGTCTTCGCCACGCTTGGCGTTGTTGGTCAGGGTGCAATAGACCTGGCCGTCCTTGGGGCTGACCACAATCCATTCCGGGCGGTCCATGCGCGTGGCCTGGACCACGCTGGCCGCCAGGCGTGCCTGGATCAGTACCTGGGCCTGGTCGGCGAAGCCGCTGCTGGCGTCGATGCCGTTCTTGCCGTGAGTCAACTCGATCCACTGGCCCTGGCCCTTGGGACGGTCCGGGTTGCCGTCGCCGGCATCGAAGCGCGCCACGTACAGGGTGCCGTGGTCCAGCAGGTCGCGGTTGGCCTTGGGGTTGCGGTGGTTGATCTTGTCGCGGCTGATGAACTTGTAGATGAATTCCCCGCGCTCATCGTCGCCCATGTAGACCACGGCGCGGCCGTCGCGGGTTTGCGCCAGGGCCGCGTTTTCATGCTTGAAGCGGCCCAGGGCGGTGCGTTTGACCGGGGTCGATTGCGGGTCGAAGGGATCGATTTCCACCACCCAGCCGTGACGGTTGAGCTCGTTGGGATTCTTGGCCAGGTCGAAACGCGGATCGTGGGGGTGCCAGTTGATGTCCTTGCTGGTCACCACCGCGCCGTAGCGTTTCTGCGCGGCGTCGAACTTCTGCTCGGGGTTGCTGCTGCCGAAGCAGTCGGTGAAGTTCTCTTCGCAGGTCAGGTAGGTGCCCCAGGGGGTCTTGCCGTTGGCGCAGTTCTGGAAGGTGCCGAGGACTTTCCTGCCCTTGGGGTCGGCAGCGGTCTTGAGCAGGTCGTGACCGGCGGCAGGGCCGCTGAGGCGGATTGGCGTGTTGCCGTGGATGCGCCGGTTGTAGCGTGAACCCTGGACGAACTGCCACTGGCCGTTCTTGCGCTGCACTTCGATGACCGACACCCCTTCGCTGGCCTGGGCCTTGCGCACGTCCTCGGCCGATTGCGGCTGGCCGCCGTGGGAGTAGAGGTAGCGGTAGTTGGTGTATTCGTTGTTGATCGCCATCAGTGCCCGGTGCTTGTCGTCCGGGAAGGCGAACAGGCTCATGCCGTCGTTGTTGTCGCCAAACTGCACTTCCTGGGCCTGGGCGGTGCCATTGCCGCTGGGGTCGAAGGCCGGCCCGTTCTTGGTCAGCGGCTGGCCCCAACTGATCAGTACCGAGGATTTGTAGCCCGCCGGCAGGGTGATGTTGTCGCTGGTGGCGGCGGCAATGCCGGCAAAACCCAGCAGCTGGCTGTTGCCGGCGCTGACACTGGTGGCCAGGGCGCTGCGGCCGAGCAGTCCGCCACCGAGAAACAGGGCGGCGCCGCACAGGGCACCGGCACCGATGAAACCCCGGCGGCTGAGGCCGACCATCTGTTCCAGGTCGGTGGGTTGGTCTTCTTCTAACAGGCTCATAGCAGGCTCCCTGCGGGTTTTTGCAGCCACCTTAATGAGCGCCTATGACGAATATGTTGCAGCCTGAAGTCGTCGCACTCCGCTTACAGCGGGGGTGCCGAGCAGGACATGGGAGGCAGAGAACTGCACCTGGACCGGTTTGCCCTCTGTCATTTCCAGCGTCTTGAGCCGGTGCGGCTCGGCCAGGGCGCAGAGGGTCTGGCCGTTGGGCAGGGTGATGCGCACCTCGCAGGGGCCGTCTTCGGCGTCGAGAATCTGCTCGACGGTCCCGCTCAGGCAATTGTGTCCAGTTGTTACTTGGGCGTCGGCAGGGTGCAGGTCCAGCCAGCCGGCCTTGATCAAGGCCACCACTTCAGTGCCGGTTTCCAGTTCCAGGCGCTGGGTGCTGTCGTGGGTGATCTGCGCTTTGAGGAGCAGGCCTTCTGGCAGTTCCAGGCTGATCAGGTCATTGCAGCCTAGAGGTGCGATCTCGCGGATCTTGCCGTGCAGCTGGTTGCGGGCACTGGTACGTAGCATCAGGCGCCCCAGCAGATCGAGATCGCTGGCATCTTCTGCGGCTTCCAGCACTTGGGCCTGCAGTGCTTGCAGGCGTTGGTAAAGCCGCAGCACGCGTTCGCCCTCGGCGGAGAGTTTGGCCCCGCCACCGCCCTTGCCGCCGACGTTGCGCTCTACCAGCGGGCGCTGAGCCAGGTTGTTGAGCTCATCGATGGCATCCCAGGCGGCCTTGTAGCTCAGGCCGGCGCTTTTGGCCGCGCGGGTGATGGAACCCTGTTCGGCAATGTGTTGCAGCAGGGCGATGCGTTGCGGGCGGCGGGCGATGTGCTGGGTCAACAGAGTGGGCAAGGACATGGCAGGGACGCTTTGGGCACTGAAGATGGACAGGGAGTTTGCGGTTTGAGCGATGAGAGTCAAGTCAGTCGGGGGTGTCGGGTCTTGCGGTTCGGGCCAGGCAATAGACATCCACTTGACGGGCGCCGGCATTGATCAGCAACCGGGCCAGGGCCTGGGCAGTGGCACCTGTGGTGAGGACGTCGTCCACCAGGGCCAGGTGGCGGCCGGCCACAGGCGCGTCGGCGGCGAGGGCGAAGGCCTGGCGCAGGTTGCGCTGACGGGCACGTGCCCCCAGGCCTTGTTGTGCCGGGGTGTCCTGGGTACGCAGCAGCAGAAAGGGCTCCACCGCCAGTTGCAGGTGTTCTCCCAGCCACTGGGCCAGCATGCCGGCCTGGTTGAAGCCTCGCTGGCGCAGGCGTCGACGGGACAGCGGCACCGGCAGCAGGCAGTCTGGCCGGGGCAGGCCTTCATCGTAGCGATAGTGAAGGAATTGGCTGAGAAGTTCGGCCATCAGTCGGCCAAAAGGCCACTTTTCATGATGTTTGAAACGACTGATCAGGCTGTCCACCGGAAAATCGTAACGCCAGGGGGCGATGACCCGTCGAAACGCGGGGAGACGTTGCAGGCACTGGCCACAGGTCAGGCTGGCGGCGGGCAGGGGCAGGGCGCAGACCGAGCATTGAGCGCCGAGCCAGGGCAGTTCGTCCTGACATGAACTGCACAGGGCCAGGGCTGAATCGCTGGGTTCATCGCAAAGCAAACAGAGTTGTTTGTTTTTTGACCAGATGTAAACTGGTCCTTTGTATTCGGGTTGACAGTGCATGGCTCTTCCTTAAATATGCCGAACATCCGTGTTGCGGCTGTGGACTTTCCCTGTCCTGCGCCGCTTGCCAAGCATAATCAAGGAATCGCCCATGAGCGCCAGCACCACCGCTACCCTGCGTCATGACTGGACTTTGGCTGAAGTCAAAGCCCTGTTCGTCCAGCCATTCAATGACTTGCTGTTCCAGGCGCAGACGGTGCACCGCGCGCATTTCGATGCCAATCGGGTCCAGGTTTCGACCCTGCTGTCGATCAAGACCGGCGCCTGCCCGGAAGATTGCAAATATTGTCCGCAGTCCGGCCACTACAACACCGGCCTGGAAAAGGAAAAGCTCCTGGAAGTGCAGAAGGTGCTGGAGGAGGCCGCTCGGGCCAAGGCCATCGGCTCTACGCGTTTCTGCATGGGCGCCGCCTGGAAGCACCCTTCGGCCAAGGACATGCCCTATGTGCTGGAGATGGTCAAAGGCGTGAAGGCCATGGGCCTGGAAACCTGCATGACCCTGGGCCGTCTCGATCAGGACCAGACCGAGGCCCTGGCCAAGGCCGGCCTGGACTACTACAACCACAACCTCGACACCTCGCCGGAGTTCTACGGCAGCATCATCACCACCCGCACCTACAGCGAGCGCCTGCAAACCCTGGCCTACGTGCGTGACGCCGGGATGAAGATCTGTTCCGGCGGCATTCTCGGCATGGGCGAGTCCCTGGACGACCGCGCCGGCCTGCTGATCCAGCTGGCCAACCTGCCGGAGCACCCGGAGTCGGTACCGATCAACATGCTGGTGAAGGTGGCCGGCACGCCGCTGGAAAACGCTGAGGACGTGGACCCATTCGACTTTATCCGCATGCTCGCCGTGGCACGGATCCTCATGCCGCAATCCCACGTGCGCCTGTCTGCCGGCCGCGAAGCAATGAACGAGCAGATGCAGGCCCTGGCCTTCTTCGCCGGTGCCAATTCGATTTTCTACGGCGACAAGCTGCTGACCACCGCCAACCCGCAGGCCGACAAGGACATGCAGTTGTTCGCGCGCCTGGGCATCCAGCCCGAAGCCCGGGAAGAGCACGCCGACGAAGTGCATCAGGCGGCCATCGAGCAGGCCCTGGTGGAGCAGAAGAGCAGCGAGCAGTTCTACAACGCTGCCGTCTGACCTTCTGTGGTAGGAGCCGGCTGGCCGGCGAACCCCGTGAACGGCGCAAGTGCGACGGGTTTCGCGTCGTCTGTTTCGCTGGCAAGCCAGCTCCTACGGGTAATGTGTCTGTGAGCCAATATCGAGGCCAGCATGTCTTTTGATCTCGCAGCACGGCTTGCAGCCCGTCGTGCTGAACATCTGTATCGCCAGCGTCCGCTGCTGGAAAGCCCTCAGGGGCCGCAAGTGGTGGTGGACGGCCAGCCATTGTTGGCTTTCTGCAATAACGACTACCTGGGCCTGGCCAATCACCCGCAGGTGATCGAAGCCTGGCGCGCTGGTGCCAGCCGCTGGGGCGTGGGCGGCGGCGCTTCCCATCTGGTGATCGGTCACAGCGCTCCCCATCACGCTTTGGAAGAAGCCCTGGCCGAGTTCACGGGGCGCCCGCGGGCGTTGCTGTTTACCACGGGCTACATGGCCAATCTCGGTGCGGTCACGGCGTTGCTCGGGCAGGGTGACACGGTGCTGGAAGACCGTCTCAACCACGCTTCCCTGCTGGATGCCGGCCTGCTCTCTGGTGCGCGCTTCAATCGCTATCTGCACAACGATGCAGGGAGCCTGGTCAAACGCCTGGAGAAGGCCACTGGCAACACCCTGGTGGTCACTGATGGGGTGTTCAGTATGGACGGCGATGTCGCCGACCTGCCGGCCCTGGCCCGGGAAACCAAGGCCCGCGGTGCCTGGCTGATGGTGGACGATGCCCATGGCTTTGGTCCGCTAGGGGCCAACGGTGCCGGGCTGGTGGAACACTTCGGCCTGGGGCTGGATGAAGTGCCGGTGCTGGTGGGCACCTTGGGCAAGGCCTTCGGTACCGCTGGGGCCTTTGTCGCCGGTAGTGAGGAGTTGATCGAAACACTGATCCAGTTCGCCCGGCCCTACATCTATACCACCAGCCAACCGCCGGCACTGGCCTGCGCCACGCGCAAGAGCCTGGAGTTGCTACGCAGCGAGCACTGGCGGCGTGAGCACCTGGCGAATCTGATTCGTCAGTTCCGGCTGGGGGCCGAGCAGATTGGCTTGGAGCTGATGGACAGCTTTACCCCGATCCAGCCAATCATGGTGGGCGACAGTGCCCGGGCCATGGAGTTGTCACGGATGCTGCGTTCGCGGGGGATCATGGTTACCGCCATCCGTCCGCCGACCGTGCCGGCCAGCAGTGCGCGGCTGCGGGTGACGTTGTCCGCCGCCCACAGCGAGGCGCAGGTCCAGCTATTGTTAAGCGCGTTGGCGGATTGTTTCAGTGAACTGCAAACGAGGCCTAGCCATGCGTGATCGACTGATCCTGTTGCCGGGCTGGGGGCTGGGGGTGTCGCCCCTGGAACCTTTGGCTGCCGCTTTGCAGGGGCTGGATGAACACTTGCGGGTGGAGATCGAGCCCCTGCCGGAGCTGACGTCCAGCGATCTGCAGGCATGGCTGGACGAGCTCGACGATGCGCTGCCGGATGACGCCTGGCTGGGGGGCTGGTCCCTGGGCGGCATGCTCGTCGCGGAGTTGGCGGCCCGACGCGGCGAGCGCTGCTGCGGTTTGTTGACCCTGGCCAGCAATCCCAGCTTCGTTGCTCACGAGCAATGGTCCAGTGCCATGGCCGCTGAGACCTTTGACGGCTTCCTGGCCGGCTGCGCCGCTGATCCGCGCACCACCCTCAAGCGCTTTTCCCTGCTGTGTGCCCAGGGCGCCGTCGATCCCCGCGGCTTGTCGCGGATGCTGCTGGGCGGGGCGCCGGCGACGCCGGGTGCGGTGCTGATGGCGGGTCTGGAGTTGTTGGCGCAGTTGGATACGCGCGAAGCCTTGCTGGCTTTTCGTGGCCCGCAGTTGCACCTGTTCGCCGGGCTGGATGCTCTGGTGCCTGCCGAGGCGGCCGCCGAGTTGCTGGTATTGCTGCCGGATATAGAAGTTGGCCTGATCGAGCAGGCCAGCCACGGTTTTCTTCTGGAGGACCCCCACGGAGTGGCAGGGGCGATCCAGGCTTTTTTGCATGAGTCCGGCGATGACTGATTTGTCTGTTCCTGTCTTACCCGCAGGCCTGCCTGACAAGCGTCAGGTGGCGGCTTCGTTTTCCCGCGCCGCAGCCACTTACGACAGCGTTGCCGAGTTGCAGCGCACGGTCGGCCAGCAATTGCTGAGCCGTTTGCCTGAAGGCTGGACGCCTGCGCGCTGGCTGGACCTGGGCTGTGGTACGGGGCATTTCAGTCGAGTGCTGGGGGCACGCTTCGCCGGCAGTCAGGGGCTGGCCCTGGATATTGCCGAGGGCATGCTCAAGCACGCGCGGCCCCTGGGTGGCGCCGAGCACTTTTTCGCTGGAGATGCTGAGCGCCTGCCGTTGCAGGGCAGCAGCTGCGAGCTGATTTTCTCCAGCCTGGCGGTGCAGTGGTGTGCCGACTTTGCTGCCGTGCTCAGTGAAGCCCAGCGGGTGCTCAAGCCGGGCGGTGTGCTGGCTTTTGCCAGTCTGTGCGTCGGCACTTTGCAGGAGCTGCGTGAGAGCTGGGGGCGGGTCGATGGGCAGGTCCACGTCAATCGCTTTCGTGAGTTCGCACGCTATCGCCACTTGTGCGATGCCAGTGGTTTGCACGTACGTAGCCTGGAGAGCGTTCCCCATGTCCTGCATTACCCGGATGTGCGTAGTCTGACCCATGAGTTGAAAGCCTTGGGTGCACACAATCTGAATCCAGGTCGTCCCGGCGGCCTCACCGGACGCGCGCGTATCGCCGGGTTGATCGAGGCTTACGAGGGGTTTCGTCAGCCCCAGGGGCTGCCGGCGACCTATCAGGTGGTGTATGCCGTGTTGGAGAAACCGCTATGAGTGCTGCCTATTTCATTACTGGCACCGACACCGATGTGGGTAAAACCACCATTGCCGCGGGACTGTTGCATGCGGCGCGGCTGGCCGGGCTGAGTACCGCGGCAGGCAAACCTGTGGCTTCCGGGTGCGAGTTGAGCGCCAAGGGCCTGCGCAATGCCGATGCTCTGGCATTGCTGGCGCAGTCGTCGTTGCCGTTGAGCTATGAAGAGGTCAATCCGGTCGCCTTCGAGCCGCCCATCGCACCGCATCTGGCGGCACGAGAGGCCGGGGTGGCATTGACGGTGCAGTCATTGCTGACGCCCATGCGCCACATTCTGGGCAAGGGGGCGGATTTCACCCTGATCGAAGGCGCGGGTGGCTGGCGAGTGCCCCTGGCGGATCAGGACAACCTGTCGGATCTGGCCATGGCGCTGGGCTTACCGGTGATTCTGGTGGTGGGCGTAAGACTGGGCTGCATCAATCATGCGTTGTTGACGGCCGAGGCCATTGCTCAGGACGGTCTGCAACTGGCGGGCTGGGTGGCCAATATCATTGATCCCAAGACCTCTCGTCTGGAAGAAAACCTCGCGACTTTGGCGGAGCGCCTGCCTGCGCCGTGCCTGGGCCGAGTGCCGCGACTCAAGTCAGCCAGTGCCGAGGCAGTGGCCGAACACCTGCAGTTGGATCTGCTGGACTAGATTTTGCCTATGGCAAGGCATATTGCCATTAGTGTTTTTGACGGGTGTTTTTTTGACAGGTCTGCTTCAATAACACCTGTCATTCATTTTCAAGGTCGAGTTCTCTTATGGAAATTTCCGGGAACAGCGCTTTCTACGCCGGACTGAACGCGATTCAGACTGGGCAGAATCGTGTCGATCAAGGTTCCAGCCAGATCGCCAGCAGCGCCGTTGAGCGCTCTGCCGACAGCCAGGCGTCGGCGGATTCGGTCAATCGCCTACGGGGCGTTGATCGCAGCCAGAGTTCGGACCTGGCCAGCAGTATGGTCGAGATGTCCATGGGCAAGGTCCAGGTGGAACTGGGCGTCAAAGTTGCCAAGGCCTCTGATGAGGTACTCGGTACCCTGATCGATACCTACGCTTGATCACTCTGCACTAAAGCCCGCTTCTCTCACGCGAGGCGGGCGTTTGCTCATGCCTTTCCCTTCTGTGGTTCCTCTTCTTCATTTCTTTGTGTAACTGATCGTCGGCGAGCCGGCTTCTACACTTCACGGCAGCGCTGTGGGTATTTGCCTGCGCGTGCATTTTGTTTCGATGACGAAAGGCATGGGAGCGACGCTTGACAAGATTTGGGCCTAAACGTATGTTTCAAACACCTGTTTGACCGCTATAAAAAATCAACGCGGTTGTTCATTCCCGGTTACATCAGCAGAGGTTTATCGCTATGCCTGACTACAAGGCCCCCTTGCGTGATATTCGCTTCGTTCGTGACGAACTGCTCGGCTATGAGGCGCACTATCAGAGCCTCCCGGCTTGCCAGGACGCCACTCCGGACATGGTTGACGCCATTCTCGAGGAAGGTGCGAAGTTTTGTGAGCAGGTACTGGCGCCGCTGAACCGTGTGGGCGACCAGGAAGGTTGCACCTGGAGTGAATCCGGCGTTAAGACCCCGACTGGCTTCAAAGAGGCCTACAAGCAATTCGTTGAAGGCGGCTGGCCAAGCCTGGCTCACGACGTCGCGCACGGTGGTCAGGGCCTGCCTGAATCCCTGGGCCTGGCAGTCAGCGAAATGGTCGGCGAAGCCAACTGGTCGTGGGGCATGTACCCAGGCCTGTCCCACGGCGCGATGAATACGATTTCCGAGCACGGTACTCCTGAGCAGCAAGAGGCTTACCTGACCAAGCTGGTGTCCGGCGAGTGGACCGGTACTATGTGCCTGACCGAGCCGCATTGCGGCACCGACCTGGGCATGCTGCGCACCAAGGCCGAACCTCAGGCTGATGGTTCCTACAAGGTCACTGGCACCAAGATCTTCATCTCCGCCGGTGAACACGACATGGCCGACAACATCGTCCATATCGTTCTGGCCCGTCTGCCGGACGCACCGGCCGGCACCAAAGGCATTTCGCTGTTCATCGTGCCCAAGTTCCTGCCTAACGCTGACGGCAGTGTCGGCCAGCGCAACGCGGTCAGCTGCGGTTCCCTGGAACACAAGATGGGCATCCACGGTAACGCCACCTGCGTGATGAACTTCGACGCGGCCACCGGTTTCCTCATCGGCCCGGCGAACAAAGGCCTGAACTGCATGTTCACCTTTATGAACACCGCGCGTCTGGGCACCGCTCTGCAGGGCCTGGCCCACGCCGAGATCGGCTTCCAGGGTGGCCTGAAATACGCTCGCGACCGTCTGCAAATGCGCTCCCTGACTGGCCCGAAAGCGCCGGACAAGGCCGCGGACCCGATCATCGTGCACCCTGACGTACGTCGCATGCTGCTGACCATGAAAGCCTTCGCCGAAGGTAACCGGGCGATGGTGTACTTCACTGCCAAGCAGGTCGACATCGTCAAATACGGTGTGGACGAAGAAGAGAAGAAGAAAGCCGATGCACTGCTGGCTTTCATGACTCCGATCGCCAAGGCATTCATGACCGAAGTCGGCTTCGAGTCCGCCAACCACGGTGTGCAGATCTACGGTGGCCACGGTTTTATCGCCGAGTGGGGCATGGAGCAGAACGTTCGCGACAGCCGTATCTCGATGTTGTACGAAGGCACCACTGGCATCCAGGCTTTGGACCTGCTGGGCCGCAAAGTGCTCATGACTCAGGGCGAGGCCCTCAAGGGTTTCACCAAGATCGTCCACAAGTTCTGCCAGAACAACGAAGGCAACGAAGCCGTTAAGGAATTCGTCGCTCCGCTGGCGGCACTGAACAAGGAATGGGGCGAGCTGACCATGAAAGTGGGCATGGCCGCGATGAAGGACCGTGAAGAAGTGGGCGCTGCTTCGGTGGACTACCTGATGTATTCCGGTTATGCCTGCCTGGCCTACTTCTGGGCCGACATGGCCCGTCTGGCGGCTGAAAAGCTGGCAGCCGGCACTACCGAAGAGGCTTTCTACACGGCCAAGTTGCAGACTGCGCGCTTCTACTTCCAGCGCATCCTGCCGCGTACCCGCACTCACGTTGCAACCATGCTGTCGGGCGCCAACAACCTGATGGACATGAAGGAAGAGGACTTCGGCCTGGCCTACTAAGCCTTACCGGACCTTTCAGAAAGCCGTTCGCCCTCCGGGTCGAGCGGCTTTTTTGTGTCTGCAGAATCTTCATGAAAATTCCCGACTAAATCGCTAAGCAGAAGCGATTTCCTGCCGTTAAAGAGATGGCAATGTGATGTCTGTCACACCGCGTGTGCTTAACTTCAATAAATGAAGGCACAATGCCATCTATTGATCAGCCGGGTCGGAGTTTTACCCTTGCCGCGTTCTTCCGCTGTACGTTTCAGTCATTTCCTACCGTCTTTGCTGCTTTTGCTTGCGGGGCTGGCGGCCGCTTATGTCAAGGACCTCAACGTCTTCTTCACTTCGCTGTTCAATGTGCTACCAACGCTGGTGCTGTTGCTTGGCGGAGCCTATTGCGCTGTGTACCGGCGCCAGCGTGAGCTGTTTTTGATGGTCACGGTGTACATCGCCTATTTTCTGCTGGATACCCAAACCGATTTCTACCGGGATAACGGCAGGGTCCGCGAAGATGCCGCGGTGGTATTCCACCTTTGCTGCCTTTTGCTCCCCTTGTTGTTTGGCCTGTTCGCAGCCTGGCAGGAGCGTACCCACCTGTTTCAGGACATGGTTGCGCGTTTTGCCGTGTTATTGGCGTTTGGCAGCGTCGCCCTGGGCCTGGAGCAGAGTTACCCACAGGCGTTGCTGAACTGGCTGGCAGAGATCCGTTGGCCGGCTTTGCATGGCAGTTGGATGAGTCTGATCCAGTTGTCTTATCCGGTATTCTTCGCGGCATTCCTGCTGCTGGCGATCCAGTACTGGCGCAGTCCGCGACCGCTGCACGCAGCGCAGTTGGTGGGCTTGCTGGGTTTGTTCTGGATGCTGCCCAAGACGTTCATCCTGCCATTCACCCTGAACATCATGTGCAGTCAGGTCATGTTGATGATTGCTGCGGCGGTGGCCCATGAGGCTTACCAGATGGCGTTCCGTGACGAGTTGACCGGCTTGCCGGGGCGCCGGGCGCTCAATGAGCGCATGCAGCGTCTGGGTCGCAATTATGTGCTGGCCATGACTGACGTCGATCACTTCAAGAAATTCAACGACACCCACGGTCACGATGTCGGGGATCAGGTGCTGCGTCTGGTGGCCAGCAAGCTGTCAAAAGTCACTGGTGGTGGGCGCGCCTATCGTTACGGAGGGGAAGAGTTTGCCGTGGTATTTGCCGGCAAGACCCTGGACGAGTGCATGCCGCACCTGGAGATGATTCGCGAGATCATCGCTACCTACAACATTCAGTTGCGCAATCAGGACAATCGCCCCCAGGACGACCAGCAAGGCCGCCAACGCCGTGGCGTTGCAGCGGCATCCAGTGTTTCGGTGACCATCAGCATCGGTGTCGCCGAGCGACTGATGGAGCACCGGACCCCCGAAGAAGTGCTCAAGTCCGCCGACCAGGCGCTCTACAGCGCCAAGGGTGCGGGGCGTAACTGTGTCATGGCCTTCGGGCAGAATCGCCGTGGCGCAGTGCGCATGGATACGGCTGCGGGTTGAGTGATGATGGCGCATTCAGCGACTTGAACGTCATTGGCAGGCTGAGGACGGCGGCAGTAGGTTGGAGAAACCTGCTGCCGGAGAAATCATCATGCCCGAGTATCAAGCTCCCCTGCGCGACATGCGCTTCCTGATCGATCATGTCTTCGACTTTCATGGCAGTTACGCCGCACTGGGAGCCAGCGATGCCAGCCCGGACATGGTCAGCGCGATCCTCGAGGAAGGGGCGAAGTTCTGCGAGAACGTCCTGGCTCCGCTGAACCGCTCCGGTGACGAGGAGGGCTGCCATTTCGACAATGGCGTAGTGACCACCCCCAAGGGTTTCAAACAGGCTTTCGCCCAATACGTCGAAGGCGGTTGGCATGGCTTGGCCGCCGATCCTGCCTATGGCGGCCAGGGGCTGCCCCATTCCCTGGGGCTGGTGATCAGCGAGATGGTGGGCTCCAGCAACACTTCCTGGGGCATGTACCCGGGGCTGACCCATGGTGCGATGTCGGCGATTCATGCCCATGGCACCGACGAACAGAAGCTGCTGTACCTGAACAAGCTCACCGCCGGGCAGTGGACCGGCACCATGTGCCTGACCGAAGCCCATTGCGGTACCGACCTGGGCCTGATCAAGACCCGAGCGGTGCCCCAGGCCGATGGCAGTTATGCGTTATCGGGGAGCAAGATTTTCATCTCTGCCGGCGAGCACGACCTGAGTGAAAACATCATTCACCTGGTGTTGGCCAAACTGCCGGACGCACCGGCCGGGACCAAAGGCATTTCCCTGTTCATCGTGCCCAAGTTCCTGCCGGACGCAGCAGGTGAGGTCGGTGAGCGCAACGGAGTGAGTTGCGGCTCCATCGAGCACAAGATGGGAATCAAGGCTTCGGCTACCTGTGTACTGAACTTCGACGGCGCCAAGGGCTTCCTGATCGGCGAGGCCAATAAAGGCCTGAACTGCATGTTCACCATGATGAATCACGCGCGCCTGGGCACCGGAATGCAGGGGCTTTGCCTGGGGGAGGCGAGCTTTCAAGGTGCGATCAAGTACGCCAACGATCGTTTTCAGATGCGCGCTCTGACCGGGCCCAAGGCGCCGGACAAGGCGGCTGACCCGATCATCGTCCACCCCGATGTACGGCGCATGCTGCTGACCATGAAGGCGTTCAATGAAGGCAACCGGGCCCTGGCCTATTTCACCGCCCAATTGCTGGATGTGGCTCATCTGAGCGCCGATCCGGCCCAGCGTCAGGACGCCGAGAACCTCCTGGCGTTCCTGACTCCGATCTGCAAGGCCTTCATGACCGAGACGGGCCTTGAGGTGACCAACCACGGCATGCAGGTGTTTGGCGGTCACGGCTACATTCGTGAGTGGGGCATGGAGCAACTGGTGCGCGATTGTCGTATCGCCCTGATCTATGAGGGCACCAACGGCATCCAGGCTCTGGACTTGCTGGGCCGCAAGGTGCTGGGCAGCCAGGGCAAGCTGTTACTGGGGTTTACCAAGATCGTTCATAAGTTCTGTGGGGCACATGCCGAGCATCCGCAGCTCAAGGCCTACATCGCGCAACTGGATGGCTTGAACCGTCAATGGGGCGAGTTGACCACCCGGGTGGGCATGGCCGCCATGAAAAATCCGGATGAAGTGGGGGCCGCAGCCCTGGATTACTTGATGTACAGCGGCTACATCGTTCTGGCCTATCTCTGGCTGCGTATGGCCCTGGTGGCACAGCAACAACTCGATGCAGGTGAAGGCGATGGCGATTTCGCCACCGCCAAGCTGGCCACCTGTGCGTTTTACTTCAAGCGACTGCTGCCACGTACCGGCGCCCATCTGGCGGCAATCGAAGCTGGCGGTGATTGCCTGATGAGCCTGCCGGCGCAGATGTTCGCTTTGTAAGTACGCTGATGTGCCCTGGACAAGGCCCGCTTCTCGCGGGCTTTTTCTTGTGGCTATTTGGTTGTGACTAAAATTAACAATAAAGTCATGAGTTGACCCTATGTGTCGCAAAAGTTGTTCGGTTACACTCGACTTTTCGTAAATGGGCCCGTTCCGGCCCGCTTGTTTAGATCTTGCGAGGTTTGCCATGGCTGACTACAAAGCGCCCCTGCGCGATATGCGCTTCGTCCTCAATGAAGTCTTCGAGGTCGCCAAACTCTGGGCTCAACTGCCAGCTCTGGCCGAGACTGTGGACGCCGAGACTGTTGAGGCGATTCTGGAGGAAGCGGGCAAAGTCACCGCCCGCAGCATCGCTCCGCTGAGTCGCGGTGCCGACGAGGAAGGCTGTCATTGGAACGATACCGTTGTAACCACTCCCCAAGGATTCACCCAGGCTTATCAGACCTACGCCGAAGGCGGTTGGGTCGGCGTGGGCGGTGATCCCGAGTTCGGCGGCATGGGCATGCCCAAGGCGGTATCCGCCCAGGTCGAGGAAATGGTCAACTCCGCGAGCCTGGCATTTGGCCTGTATCCGATGCTGACGGCGGGAGCTTGCCTGTCGATCAATGCCCACGCCAGCGAAGAGCTGAAAGCCACTTACCTGCCAAACATGTACGCCGGTGTCTGGGCCGGTTCCATGTGCCTGACCGAGCCCCATGCCGGCACCGACCTGGGCATCATCCGTACCAAGGCCGAACCTCAGGCTGACGGTTCCTATGCCATCAGCGGGACCAAGATCTTCATTACCGGTGGTGAGCACGACCTGACGGAAAACATCATTCACCTGGTGCTGGCCAAACTGCCGGATGCGCCGGCCGGGCCCAAGGGGATCTCCCTGTTTCTGGTGCCCAAGTTCATGGTCAACGCCGACGGCAGCCTGGGTGAACGCAACCCGGTGAGTTGCGGCTCGATCGAACACAAGATGGGTATCCAGGCCTCGGCCACTTGTGTGATGAACTTCGATCAAGCGATAGGTTATCTGGTGGGCGAGCCGAACAAGGGCTTGGCAGCGATGTTCACCATGATGAACTACGAGCGCCTGGGTGTCGGTATCCAGGGCCTGGCCACCGGTGAGCGCTCCTATCAGAACGCGGTGGAGTATGCCCGTGACCGCCTGCAGAGTCGTTCACCGACCGGGCCGCAAGCCAAGGACAAGGTTGCCGATCCGATCATCGTGCACCCGGACGTGCGGCGCATGTTGCTGACCATGAAGGCGGCCAACGAAGGTGGCCGGGCATTCTCCACCTATGTGGCGATGCAACTGGATACCGCCAAATTCAGCGAAGATGCCGAGACCCGCACGCGCGCGGAAAGTCTGGTGGCTTTGCTGACTCCCGTGGCCAAGGCGTTCCTTACCGACCTGGGTCTGGAAACCACGGTTCATGGCCAGCAGATTTTTGGCGGCCACGGCTACATTCGCGAATGGGGCCAGGAGCAATTGGTGCGCGACGTGCGGATCACCCAGATCTACGAAGGCACCAACGGTATCCAGGCCCTGGACCTGGTGGGGCGCAAGATCGTCGGTAGCGGTGGGGCGTTCTACCGTCTGTTCGCTGATGAAATTCGCCATTTCACCGCCACCGCCGATGCGCAACTGGGCGAGTTCACCCTGCCTTTGAACGCGGCTCTGGACAATCTGGACGAGCTGACCGCCTGGCTGTTGGATCGGGCCATCAGTAACCCCAACGAAATCGGCGCGGCTTCGGTGGAGTATCTGCAGGTCTTTGGCTACACCGCCTACGCCTACATGTGGGCCCTGATGGCCAAGGCGGCGCTGGGCAAAGAGCAGGAAGAGGACTTCTACGCCAGTAAACTGGGAACCGCGCGGTTCTATTTCGCCCGTTTGCTACCGCGTACCCACTCCCTGGCCGCCTCGGTGAAAGCGGGTAGTGAATCGCTGTTCCTGTTGCAGGCGGAGCAGTTTTAATCGGGAGAACCTTTGTAAGTCATCTCTTACATAACGTGCTGCTGATCGTCCATATCGGTAGATGACGGCTGAGGCTAATCTACTTCACATGGACGTCGCGCAGGAAGCGCAAAGCAACAACACGGACACGTAGGATTCCGCCAGGATGGTGGAGTGAAAAGGATGTCAGGGAAACAGTCTGCAAAACCCCGCTTCGGCGGGGTTTTCTTTTGTCCGGATTTTTTATTTTGGCGACGTCAACCCAGGATTTCTGGCACCGCAGTGCCGCCCAAGCGCCCGTCTTGGGTGTTCATCGAATCCTCCAATAACGTACGCAGCAGTTCCAGCGTTCCTTGCTGACGCTGCAGATCGCGACACACCAATCCGACTTTCAATGGCACCCTGGGCTCGCTCAGCGGTTTCCACAGCAGTTCCCTGTTGCTGTGCTGTTGTTGCGAGCGCCCTGGAAGTACGGTGGCCAGTCGGGTATGAGGCAGGCTGTCGAGAATACCGGCCATATTGTTCAACTCCGCTTGCACCTGGGGGCGCCGTCCCAGGTTGGCCAGCTGCGCTTGCCAGATCTGGCGGATCTGAAACTCTTCGCCCAACAGCAGCATCGGCAACTCCGCTGCCTGGCTCATGGAGACCTTCTTGAATTCGCGCAGCGGATGCTGTTCGGGGATGACCAGTGTCAGCTCATCTTCGTACAGCGGGACACCATGCAAGCCGGGTTGGCGTGGCGGCAGGTAGCTGATGCCGATGTCCAACGTGCCATTAAGCAACCGTCGTTCGATCTCCAGACCGGTCAATTCGTAGATCTGCACCACCAGGTGGGGCTGGGCCTTGCGCACTCGTTCGAGCATCTGCGGCACCAGGCTGCTATGCACCGTTTGCAGTACGCCGATGGCCAGGGTACGCAGGGCCTGGCCCTTGAAGTTGCGCAGGGCCTCACGGGCTTGTTGCAGGCCATCGAGCAGGGGCAGGGCGTGATTGTAGAGAGTATGGGCGGCCAGGGTCGGCAACAGGCGCTTGCTGCTGCGTTCAAACAGGCTGACGTCGAGGTTCTGCTCCAACTGACGGATCTGCTGGGAGAGTGCCGGTTGTGAGATCGACAGGCGCTCGGCAGCACGGCCCACATGACCTTCTTCATACACCGCGACGAAATAACGCAGTTGCTTGAAATCCATAAGTATTTCTTATCGAAAAAGCTTAAAAAACGAAATGGCCGTAAGCCCGCAAGGCGCCTAGTCTAGCGCCTATTCACAGGGCTTACAGGGCCAAGGCGCGCGATGAATACCGTTTACGTCGATGGTGTTTACATAGGCAAGGCAAAAAATCTCGGCCAGGGTCTGGTCATCGATACCGACAAGTACCCGGTTGCAAACCGTCTCTGGTTATGGCCACAAGGCCTGGGCAGCGATGAACAGGGTGATCCGCGCTTTCATACTGGCCCAGAACGAGCCCTGCACCACTATCCCGCAGAGCATTACGCGCACTGGCGCAAACGTTATCCACAGTTCGACTGGTCGGCTCCGGCCTTTGGTGAAAATCTCTCGACACGTGGCCTGACCGAAGAACAGGTGTGCCTGGGGGACATGTTCCGTTGGGGTGGCGCGCTGTTGCAGATCAGCCAGCCCCGTTCTCCTTGCTATCGCTTGAGCCAGCGTTGGGGCCTGGTGAATCTGCCCCAGCAAGCCCAGGACAATGGACGCTGTGGCTGGTTCTACCGGGTGCTCAAGCCCGGCTTTGTCCAGGCGGACGAACCCTTCGAACTGATCCAGCGCAGTTATCCCGGCCTGACCATAGCCTGGGCCCTGCGCTGTTTTTTCCAGGAGCCTCTGGAGCATAAAGGCTTGAAAATGTTGATTGATTGTCCGGCACTGTCCTCGCGCTGGCGCGATATCGCTATCAAGCGTATGCGTACCGGCTGCGTCGAGGATTGGTCTTCACGCCTGCTGGGCCTGCCATTGGAGGGGCTGCGGGCATGAATCTGTTCAATCTGCGCCGCACTCCGCCAAGCCTGGAGGATCTGGCTATCGAGCCCTGTGCGACCGCCTCGGACGATGCCAGCGCCAGTGAGTGCCTGATGCCCAGTGTGCAGCGCCCCCAGCCGGTGTTCGTTCGTGGCCAGGGCTCCTGGTTGTGGGACAGCAATGACCGCACCTACCTGGATTTCACCCAGGCCGGGGCGGCCAACAGCCTGGGCCACAGTCCTTCGGTACTGGTCAACGCCATCGCTGCCCAGGCCCAGTCGCTGATCAATCCCGGGTCGGGTTTCTATAACCGCGGCATGCTCAGGCTTGCCGACCGGCTGTGCCGTAGTACCGGTAGCGACCAGGCCTATCTGTTGAGTAGTGGCAGCGAGGCCTGCGAGGCGGCGATCAAGCTGGCACGCAAGTGGGGTCAACTGCATCGCGGCGGCGCGGCGGGCATCATCACTGCCAGCCGCAGTTGCCATGGCCGCGGTTTTGCCGCGTTATCAGCCGCGGGCGGTGGCTCCCCAGGCAATCGTTTCGAACCTCAACTGCCAGGCTTCAGCCAGGTGCCATTCAATGATCTGCCTGCTTTGCATGCGGCGGTGGATGCTCAGACCGTGGCCATCATGCTGGAGCCGATCCAGGGGGAGGCCGGGGTCATTCCGGCGACAGAACACTACCTCAAAGGGGTCGAGCGCCTGTGTCGTGAGCTGGGCATTCTGCTGATCCTCGATGAGGTCCAGACCGGCATCGGCCGCTGCGGCACCCTCTTGGCCGAGCAGTTGTACGGCGTGCGCGCCGACATCATCACCTTGGGCAAGGGCCTCGGTGGCGGCGTGCCCCTGGCGGCGTTGCTGGCGCGGGGCAAGGCCTGTTGTTTCGAGCAGGGCGAGCTGGATGGCACCCACCACGGCAATGCATTGATGACCTCCGCCGGCCTGGCCGTGCTGGACAGTCTGCAGGAGCATGGTTTTCTGCAGCAGGTGCGCAACAACGGGCAGTACCTGGGGCAGCAGTTGGCCCAACTGGCGGCCCGTTACGCCCAGGGCGAGGTACGAGGGCATGGGTTGTTCTGGGGCATGAGCCTGGCGGACGACTCAGCGCAGGCGGTGCTCAAGGCGGCGTTGCACGAGGGCCTGTTGCTCAGTGCTGTGCAATCGGATTGCTTGCGCTTCACCCCGGCCCTGAGTGTCAGCAAGGGCAATATCGATGAAATGCTCCTGCGCCTGGCCCGGGCCTTTTCCCGCGTGCGGACCGCGCAATTGCAATGCCGCAAGGGAGTAGCCGTGTGAAATCTGGCTGATCCTGGGGCATTCGCTGACGCTCAGTCCCGAGCACATCCGACTTTACGTTGACTGAATTCCTGAACCGTCTCGCGGTATAACGCGTCGCCCCGTGTCCGATTTTTCGCACGGGGCGTTTTTTTGTCTCCGTACCGTCAGGAGGACAATGATTGCGCTGAACCCTGGCACGCGGCCAGGGTCGATTGCAGGTGAGGCTCAGCCGAGCCCGACTTCTATCAGGAGCTGCCTTATGGACTTGATTCGCATCATCTTCGCCATTCTCTTGCCGCCCTTGGGGGTCTTTCTGCAAGTGGGCTTTGGCGGCGCTTTCTGGCTGAACATCCTGCTGACCCTGTGCGGATACATCCCCGGTATCGTGCACGCGGTGTACATCATCGCCAAACGCTGATTATCCAAGCTGCCCGTTCCAACGGAACGGGCAGCACCCGCTTAGCATTGCGCTTGCAGCACCTTCTGATAAAACCGCCATTCCTGTTCCAGTGCGTGAGCCTGATTGTCCGCCTTGCGAAAGCCGTGGCGTTCATCCGGGTAATAGTGGGCCTCGGCAGCAATGCCCTGATCCTGGAGCGCTTTGAGCATGTCGCGGGTCTGCTGGGGCACCACCACGGCGTCCAACTCACCCTGGAAAAACACTACGGGCACGCTGATGTTGCTGGCGTACAGCAGTGGCGTGCGCGCCAGATAGCGCTCGTTGTCCTGCTCTGGATCGCCAATCAGCCAGTCCAGATAGTCCCCTTCGAATTTGTGCGTGGAGCGGGTCAGGGCAATGGGATCGCTGACCCCGTACAGGCTGGCGCCGGCACAGAAGACCTTGGCGAAGGCCAGGGCGCAGAGGGTGGTGTAGCCTCCGGCGCTGCCGCCACGGATGAACGCCAGTCTTGGGTCGATCAGCCCTTGTTGGTCCAGATAGGACACCACCGCACAGGCATCTTCCACATCCACTTCGCCCCAGCGCTGATGCAGGGCCTGGCGATAGGCCCGGCCATAACCGGTGCTGCCCCGGTAGTTCAGGTCGGCCACGGCAAAGCCGCGCTGGGTCCAGAACTGGATACGCGGGTCCAGGATCGGATAGCAGGCGGAGGTGGGACCGCCGTGAATGAACACCACCAGAGGCGGTCGGTTGACCCCATTCATGGCCGGGTA
Source organism: Pseudomonas protegens (assembly GCF_003363755.1). Lineage (GTDB taxonomy): Bacteria > Pseudomonadota > Gammaproteobacteria > Pseudomonadales > Pseudomonadaceae > Aquipseudomonas > Aquipseudomonas danubii. The sequence goes on along the minus strand of NZ_CP031396.1, from coordinate 2,895,649 downwards.
GAAGAAACCATGGGCCTGTCCTTCGCCACTGGGATAGCACAGGGTTTGTGGTCGGCTGATGCGCTCCGTCGGTAGCGGCGCGACACCGCCGGCCAACACCTGCACCTGCTGGGTTTCACGTTCGATGGCGAGGATGGCCGAGGGACTGACGGGGGACGCGGCGATGCAATACAGGTAGTGCTGATCCAGCGCCAAGCCGCGAAAGCGACTGTAGTTGCCGCTGAAGTCCTGTTGCGAACCGTCGGCGTGACGCAGTCCGAGACGGCCAAACCCTTCCTCGGTCCAACTGCCGAACCAGGAGTCCCCACCAAGGGGCATCCAGGTGCGACACCCCAACTGCCAGGGGGCCGGGGCATGATCAGCTGCGGCACAGGGCAGCGGCCGCAAGCCGCTGTCCGACTCGGCCCAGGGTTGCCAGAAACCCTGGCGATCCGTGAGGCAATAGAATCGGTTGTGCTGATCGAAGCGCGGTTGCTGCAGGGACTCTTCCTGGCCATCGCCCGCCATGCAACGGGGGGCGCCCCAGGTGCCGTCGGCCAGGCGTTCGGCGAGCATCAGGCGAGTGCTGGTCCAGGGCTGATGGGGGCGATCCCATTCGATCCAGGCCAGACGTTGGCCATTGGGGCTCAAGGTCGGCGCGGCATAGAAGTCGGCCCCGGCGGCGAGCAGGCGGCGCTGGCCGCTATGGATGTCGATGGCCACCAGCCGGTGCTCGTTGGCGCACTCTTCCACGGCCAGTACTTGATCGGCGTGCGCATGCAGGTCCCCGTAGCGGCAGTCGCCCCGGGTCAGGGCCACTGGCGCACCGTCTTTCAGGGACTGCCGATACAGTTGCTGGTCCGTTTCATTGACGAACAGCAGGACGTCGCCGCTGAGGCAGAAGGCACCTCCGCCGTATTCATAGACGCGGCTGCGGACGCTGAAGCCCGGCGGCGTCAGGCAGCGGGCCTGGCCTTGCTGCCAATGCCAGATCCGGCAGCTGGCGTCCGCAGGACGGTATTCATTCCAGAACACGCCATCGGGTGTCAGTTGCAGCTCGGCAAAATCGATCCCGGCGGTGGTGGCCTGGTTGGCGCTGAAGGGCTTAACCCTTGGCGATGAGGCGTGAGTTTCGTTCATTGCGAAAGGCCAGTTGTTCAATGGTTTGGGTGGCCGTTTCGGATTCTTCGCGGGCCTTGAGAATCATCCCGTGGTGTTCCGATTTACTGCACACCGGGTCGGCATTGCTGGCGTCCCCCGTGAGCATGAAGGCTTGGCAGCGGCAGCCGCCGAAGTCCTTTTCTTTCTCGTCGCAGGAGCGACATGGCTCCGGCATCCAATCGTAACCGCGAAAGCGGTTGAAGCCGAAGGAGTCGTACCAGATGTGCTGCATGCTGTGGTCGCGCACATTGGGGAATTGCACCGGCATTTGCCGGGCGCCGTGACAGGGCAGGGCGGTGCCGTCCGGGGTGACGGTGAGGAAAATGCTGCCCCAGCCGTTCATGCAGGCCTTGGGGCGTTCTTCGTAGTAGTCCGGGGTGACGAAAATCAGCTTGCAGGGATGCCCTTGGGCTTCCAGCTTGGCGCGGTATTGGTTGGTGATGCGCTCCGCGCGCACCAGTTGCTCCCGGGTGGGCAGCAGGCCGACGCGGTTGAGCTGGGCCCAGCCGTAGAACTGGCAGGTGGCGAGTTCGACGAAGTCGGCTTCCAGGGCGATGCATAGCTCGATGATGCGGTCGATCTTGTCGATGTTGTGCCGGTGGGTGACGAAGTTCAGCACCATCGGATAGCCGTGAGCCTTGACCGCGCGGGCCATCTCCAGCTTCTGGGCGAAGGCTTTCTTGGAACCGGCCAGCAGGTTGTTCACCTGTTCGTCGCTGGCCTGGAAGCTGATCTGGATATGGTCCAGGCCGGCTTTCTTGAAGTCGCTGATCTTCTGCTCGGTCAGGCCGATGCCGGAGGTGATCAAGTTGGTATAGAAGCCCAGCTTGCGCGCCTCGCCGATCAACTCGGCGAGGTCCTGGCGCACCAGCGGTTCGCCGCCTGAGAAGCCCAACTGCGCCGCGCCCATCTCCCGCGCTTCACGGAATACCTTGATCCATTGTTCGGTGCTCAGCTCCTTGCCCTGCTCGGCAAAGTCCAGCGGATTGGAACAGTAGGGGCATTGCAGTGGGCAGCGATAAGTCAGCTCGGCCAGCAGCCACAGTGGCAGGCCGACTTCCGGTTTGTCGGGCAGCGGCACCGACTCAGCCGAGTTCGATCCAGTGCTGGGCACGGGCGACCTCCATGAACTGCTCAATATCGTCACCGAGCTCGGCCACTCCGGGGAACTGTACTTCCAACGCCTGGATGATCGCCGCCACGTCACGCTCGCCGTCGATCAGGCCGCCGATCAGTGCGGCACTGTCGTTGAGCTTGATCATGCCTTCCGGGTAGAGCAATACATGGCCTTTTTGTGCCGGCTCGTACTGGAAGCGGTAACCGGGACGCCAGCGTGGGGTTTTGCTGCGGTCGAAACTCATAGGGTGATCCCCTTATGCCAGACCCGCTGATCGGTGACGCTGTGATAGGGCGGGCGGTTCAATTCATAGGCCATGCTCATGGCGTCGAGCATGCTCCAAAGGATGTCCAGTTTGAACTGGAGAATTTCCAGCATGCGTTCCTGACCGGCACGGGTGGTGTAGTGCTGCAGGGTGATGGCCAGACCGTGTTCCACATCGCGCCGGGCCTGGCCCAGGCGGGTGCGGAAGTACTCGTAGCCGGTCGGGTCGATCCAGGGATAGTGCTGGGGCCAGCTGTCCAGGCGCGATTGGTGGATCTGCGGGGCGAACAGTTCGGTCAGCGAGCTGCTGGCGGCTTCCTGCCAGCTGGCGCGGCGGGCGAAGTTGACGTAGGCGTCCACGGCAAAACGTACGCCGGGCAGCACCAGCTCCTGGGAGCGCAGTTGGTCCGGGTCCAGGCCCACGGCCTGGCCCAGGCGCAGCCAGGCTTCGATACCACCGTCTTCACCCGGGGCACCGTCATGGTCCAGCAGGCGCTGGATCCACTCGCGGCGAATGTCCCGGTCCGGGCAGTTGGCGAGGATCGCCGCATCCTTCATGGGGATGTTCACCTGGTAGTAGAAGCGGTTGGCGACCCAGCCCTGGATCTGTTCGCGGCTCGCCCGGCCTTCATACATCGCCACGTGATAGGGGTGATGGATGTGGTAGTAGGCGCCCTTGGCGCGCAGCGCCTGCTCGAATTCGGCGGGGGACAGCGGGGTGTCGGTCATGTGTGTTCTCCGGGGGGCTGCCCTTTCGCGGGCAAGCCCGCCCCTACGCAAAGGGGCCAAGGCTCTTGGGTCGAGCTTGTGGGCGATACGGCCTACAGCTCAATACTCATTCCGTCGTAAGCCACTTCCACCTTTCGGCGTACCAGTTCGGCACGTTCGGCGGAGTCTTCGTCGAGGATCGGGTTGGTGTTGTTAATGTGGATCAGCACCTTGCGCTGGCGGGGCAGCTGTTCCAGCACTTCGAGCATGCCTCCCGGGCCGTTCTGGGCCAGGTGGCCCATTTCCCGGCCGGTGCGGGTACCGACGCCACGGCGCTGCATTTCATCGTCTTCCCACAGGGTGCCGTCCAGCAGCAGGCAGTCGCTGGCGGACATGATTTCCAGCAGCGGCGCGTCCACCCTACCCAGGCCCGGCGCGTAGAAGAGCTTACCGCCGCTGCGCAGGTCTTCGACGATCAGGCCGATGTTGTCGCCTGGGTGCGGATCGAAACGATGGGGCGAATAGGGCGGTGCAGCACTGCGCAAAGGCAGTGGGGTGAAGCGCAGGTTGGGGCAGGCCGGAACCGTGAAGCTCTGGTCGAGCTCGATGCGGTTCCAGTTCAGGCCGCCGTTCCAGTGGCTGAGCATTTTGAACAGGGGGAAACCGGTGCTCAGGTCTTCGTGGACCATGTCGGTGCACCAGACCTGATGCGGGCAGCCTTCGCGCAGGCTGAGCAGGCCGGTGGTGTGATCGATCTGGCTGTCCATGAGGATGATGGCGCTGATCCCGCTGTCGCGCAGTGCACGGCCCGGCTGCATGGGGGCAAAACCCTGCAGTTGGGCGCGGATGTCCGGGGAGGCATTGCACAGTACCCAGTTCACCCCGTCATCGGAAATCGCGATGGACGACTGGGTACGAGCCTGGGCCCGCAGGCTGCCGTCGCGAAACCCTGCGCAGTTCACGCAGTTGCAGTTCCACTGCGGAAAACCACCGCCGGCGGCGGAACCTAGAATCTGGACAAACATGGACGCTCCCAGGGAAAAAAGACGTAGAACTGAAAATAAAAACGCCCCGGACGGACCGAGGCGTTGCGCTGCGTTTTCTGGCCAGAGGCAGAAATCAGCGGCTGGCGAAGTACATGGTGACTTCGAAGCCGATACGCAGGTCGGTGTAAGCAGGTTTGGACCAGGTCATAAAAATGCTCCTTTGAGGTGGGTGGGACGGGTATTGCCTATACATATAGTCCACCTCCGGCGGGAGATGTTCAGATGCTTAGGGGGCTATCTTACTAAATTCCCACAAAAGGTTGCCCGCAATTCTGAAGAAAGCTCGTTGCAGCACCGGTAATGATCATTCTGCCGCTTGCCAGGGCGCTCCTGGGCAAGGCCCGTTGGCCAGTACTGTCCAGCCGCCTGTCGCCGAATGCAGGGCCATGGCGGCCTGGGTCACGGCTGAGGGCGTGAGGGCCAGGATGCTGTCGTGCAGCCGCTCCAGGTAATCCGACGGATGGCCGGCCAGTTTCGCCTGCCATAGCAGTTCAGCGGCTTGCTCCAGGGGCAGGAGCGAGGCTTGGAACTGTTGAGCCAGAGCCTGTCGCTGTTCGTTCCAGAGCGGCTCGCCGAGCGCCTGGAGCTGTTCCGGCAACTGCAGAAGGAATTGTTCCAGGTGCTGAAGTATTTCCGTGAGCGTCGCCTTGGGCGATTGCACGCCGAACAGCAGGCCGGTCTGGCCATTACGTTGGCGAATGGCGCTGAACACCGCGTAACCCAACTGCAACTCCACCCGCAGGCGCTGATAGAACGGCGTCTGGCAGAGTTGGCCCAGCAGGCGCCAGGCCGCTTCATCGGCAAGGCGGGTGCCGGGCGTTGGGCAGAACAGCAGCAGGGCCTGTTCGCTGGATGCCCCGGGGTACGTCTGCCAACGATAGGCGGTGTCTGGCGGTGAGGGTTGGCACAGGGCCGTATCTGCTGTTCCCGGCATCTTTTGCAGCGCTTGGCCAAAGGCTTCCTGAGTGCCGGCTGACAGCGCCAAGGCCAGGCCGTCCCATCGAGCACCAGCCCACAGGGCTTGCAGGGATTGAGGGTGTGCAACTGTCGGCTCGCCGGGTTGTGGTTGCTCGCTGAAGGCCTTGAGCAACTGACGGATCGGCATCAAGGGGGCATCGTCTGTCGTAGCTGCGCTCTGCAGCCAGAACGATTCGGCGGGCTGGTTCAGTTGCTTCAGCGCCTGCTGCAGCACTGCGGGCATGGGTTGCTGCAGGCCACTGAGTTTCAGCAACCAATCGGCGCCACGGGTGGTGAAGCTCAGTGCTACTCCAGCCTGAGCGGCATCGCTGCGCAAGGGCGCCAGGCTATGCAGGAGGCGCTCGTGCACACCAGCTGGGGCGGGTGAAGCCAGGCGCCAGCGCAGAATCAAGGTCCCTTCGCGGCTATCCGCAGGCAAGGCCTGGCTGATGTTCAACGCCGAGTTCTCTCGCCGGCTTCGCGAGCGATCCTGGGCGAAGGTGCGTAGTCCTCGGTGCGCGCTGGTCTGCCCGCGAATCAGTCCTGCCCGCGGTGCTTCAGCCGTGCTGCGCAGAAAAGGGTTACCCGGTGGCAGGCACCACTCATGGCTGAAGTTATCCACAGCCTGCGGTTGCAACTGTGCGAGCAGCACCCTGAGGGCCTCGAGTCCTTGCGCATCCAGCTCGCCGACGGTCTGCCGGCTGTCCTGCTGGGCCAACTCCAGGGCGCTGCCGACCTGCAGCCGGCGTTGTTGCAGCAAGGCATATTCTGTCCGCAGCGCTGGCCAATCGTCCTGGGCGCTGAAGAAACTCAGCCAATCTGCCAGCAGTTCGCGGACCTGGGCCGGGGCCGTCGCCTCTGTTGTGCTCAGGTTCAATTGCAGATGCAGCAAGGCCTGACCGGCAAACTCGTATAGCGTCTGTGCCTTGAGGCTCTGGGCCAGTTGGCGTTGCTGGAGTCCGGCAAGCAGCCCGCCCGGCTTGGCCGATTGCAGCCAGGTGCAGAGAAAGTCCAGGGCGGGCGCTGCGCCCTCGGGCAGTTGTTCCAGGGTGAACAGCAGGTCCAGACGGTGAGCATCGAGCTGCTGATAAGTGCCGATGCCGGTAGTCGACAGCGCAGGAGGCACGCTCTGCTCAAGGCGCTGGCCTTTCGGTAGATCTGCACCATAGCGTGTGGCCAGGGCGCGGAGTTCTTCCAGAGACTGTGGCCCGGCGAGGCTCAGTGTCATTTGCCCGGCTTGGTAAAAGTCTTGGTGAAATTGCTGCAGCGCTTGCTGAAAAGCCTGGCTGGGCAGGTTGAGGCTGTAGCGGTTGCCAGCATGGAAGGCACGCAGCGGGTGAGCAGCGGACAGTCCATCGAACAGCGCGAACTGGCGTTGCGCCGCCCCATCCCGGGACCAGGCGATAAATTCCGCATGCAGCACTTCTCGCTCCCGACGCTGGTCTTCAAGACTCATCCGCGGTCGGGCGAGCATGTCGCATAGACGCTCCAGGCCACCGGCCAGGGCGCTGACCGGCAGCTCGAAAAAGAACTCGGTCGCGCGCTCACAAGTCTTGGCGTTCAGTTGTCCTCCCTGGCCCCGCACATAGGCCATCAATCCCTGTTCGGCGGGAAAGCGCTCGGTGCCGAGAAACAGCAGGTGCTCCAGAAAGTGCGCCAGCCCCGGCCAGGCCAGTGGTACATCGTGGCTGCCGGCCGATACCCGCAGTGCGGCGGCGCAACGTTTCAAGTGAGGGGCATGACGCAAGGACACCCGCAGGCCGTTGGCCAGGGTTTCCATGTGAGGCAGAGGGTGGTTCAGCGCGGGCATGAGCACTTCCAGAACAGAGAGGCGCTCATGCTAGCGGATATCCTCGGATCAGCGCTTGCTCAGGTCGTCGTAAAGCTCGGGACGGCGATCGGCAAGATAGTGGTTCAGTGCCCGGGACTCGTGCATCAGCTGACGATCCAGGGTGCCGATGATCAGGGCCTCGTCCAGTCCGGCCAGGGCGATCCGGCTGCCATCGGGGGCGGCGATGCTGCTCTGGCCGCAGTAGCGGATCTGATCTTCCCGGCCGCAGTAGTTGGCGTAGGCCACGTAACACTGGTTCTCGAAGGCCCTGGCGCGAATGGTCACATCGGCGACGAAGTCGTAGGGAATCATGTTCGCCGTCGGCACCAGGATCAGCTCGGCACCGGCCAGGGCCAGACGCCGGGCGTTCTCCGGAAACTCGATGTCGTAGCAGATCAGGAAACCGAGCTTCCAGCCGTTGAGCTCCACCAGGGGGAAGTCATCCGCGCCGGCGCTGAACATCGAGTGATCAAGGTCACCGAACAGATGGGTCTTGCGGTAGTTGCACAGGCGCTGGCCGTGGGCGTCGATCAGTTGCACGGCGTTGTAGATCTGCCCGTCGGCGCTGCGTTCCGGATAGCCATAGAGAATCGCCGTACCCGCCGCTTGAGCGATAGCGGCGATGTGCTGGGCCGAGGGGCCATCCTGGGCCTCGGCCAGAGCGCCGACTGCTTCCACACCGATGTTGTAGCCGCTGAGGAACATTTCCGGCAGCACCAGCAGATCGGCATCGGTGGCCTCCATGGCCACCTGATGCAAGCGTTGCAGATTGGCCGTCACGTCCAACGGCAATGGCGGGCACTGATACAGGGCGACACGCATGGTCCTCACTCCTCTGACTGGCTGACCGGGCACTGTAGCCGATGTCTCGTGTTCGGCGTACGGTCCGGCGCCGAGCCCCAAGGAGCTCTCGCCGGTATTCGCGGCAGCCGCGGTCAGTATTGTTCAATCCGCCAGGGCGATAGGCCCGATCTCATGGAACACATCCCCTGGCCCCGGGTTCTCGGCATGGGTAGCGCCGCCGAAGTGTTTCATGATCCCCCACACGGCGTTGAGCGACGTTTGCACCGCGCCCTCGACCCAGGCCGGGGTCCAGGACACATCGTCACCTGCGATGAAAATGCCGCGCTGTTCGGCAGGCATGTCGTCCTGCATGAAGTGCGCGTACATCCGCTGGTTGTAGCGGTAGTGGCCCGGCAATGCGCCCTTGAAAGCGCCGAGGAAGTGCGGATCGGCTTCCCAGGACACGGTGATCGGATCGCCGATGATGCGGCTGGCGATGTCCACTTTGGGGTAGATCTTTTTCAGTGCGTCCAGGGCCAGTTTCACGCGCTTTTCCACGGGCTGCGGGAGCATCTTCAGGGCATCGCTCATCCACGAGTAGGACAGGCAGATCACCCCCGGCTTGTCGTCGCCGTTGTCGAACAGGTAGGTGCCGCGGGTCAGGCGGTCGGTGAGGGTCATGCTCATCAGGTCGCGGCCGGTTTCCGGGTCCTTGTCCTTCCAGAACGGCCGGTCGACCATGACGAAGGTCTTCGACGATTGCATGTAGCGGGTGCGGTCCAGGGCCATCCACATCTTCTGCGAGAACAGCGACTCCTCGCATTCGATCTGGGTGGTCAGCAGCCAGCTCTGGCAGGTGGTCAGCACGGCCGCGTATTCCCGGGTATCGCCCCAATTGTCGGTGACACTGAAGCGGCCGTCGGCGGCCCGGGCAATGCGCTTGACCCCGGTGCGTGGTGCACCGTTGTGCAGCGAGCTGAGGCTGGTGCCGGTCGGCCAGTGGGCGCAACGCTCGGGTACGTGGCGCCAGATGCCCAGGGGCACTTGCTCGACGCCGCCGACCACCAGATGCTGGTGATCGTCGCAGTTGGTCATCACCACGCGGAAGATTTCCAGCATCGAGTTGGGGAAGTCCGAGTCCCAGCCGCCGGTGCCGAAGCCCACCTGGCCGAACACTTCACGGTGATGGAACGACAGCTTGGCGAAGGCCTTGGAGGTGGCGACGAAGTCGTAGAACGTGCGGTCGTCCCACAGCGGCACCAGGGTGTTCCACAACTCTTTTAGACGCGGCACATCGCGATCGCGAATGGCTTGCTGGATCTCGCTGAAGCGCGAGCCGTCCTCCAGGGCGTCGGCCCAGGCGTCGGCGACTTCCTGGAACAAGGCCGGTAGGTCAGCCAGTTTTTGTGCGTAGTGGGTCTGGCCTTCCAGATCGATGACCGTGCTGCCCGACGCTGGGGTCAGCGGGTTGGGGAAGGGCTTGGTTTCAAGGCCGAGTTTGTCGACGTAGTGATAGAAGGCCGTGGACGACACCGGAAAGCGCATGCCGCCCAGCTCGGCGATGATCCCTTCGGCACCTTCGAAGGCCTGGGAGCGCAGGCGGCCGCCCATCTTCGACGCTTCATAGACCACCGGCTTGAGGCCCAGCTTCATCAGTTCGTAGGCGGCCACCAGCCCGGCGATACCGGCGCCGACAATGGCCACTTCGGTGCCGTGCTGGGCTTCGGGGATGCTGCCCAGGCCGGCGGGATGCTCGATCCAGTCGTCGAAGGCGAAAGGGAAATCCGGGCCGAAAATGGTGATCGGCTTCTTACCGTCTGCAGGATGGCGATTGTTCTTGTTCATGGCTGACCTTGGCGGGCGGCTCAGCAGAGTGCTGAGTATAGGAAAAGATGGCAGCCATTCTAGAGAGGGTGAAACACGTAAATAAGACGCAAACTGTCGTCGTTATGCATTGTTATTTATCAATATGACGAATAGATGATTCAGATTGACGGCGGAGTGCTATCGGCTGCGGCGCGTCAGAGCGCATGCCCGCGATCGATCTTGCTGCTGAGGATGATCGAGGTGGTGGTCTTTTCCACACCGTCGACGCTGCCGATCTGGTCCAGCAACTGGTCCAGCTGTTCCGGCGAGTCGGTGCGCAGCCAGGCCACGTAATCGAACTCACCGCTCACCGCGCACAGTTGCTGGACCTGAGCCATGCCACTCAGGCGGCGCAGCACTTCCTTGCCGGAGCGCGGCTGGACCTTGATGCCCACATACGCCTGCAAGCCGCCGTCGACCACCCTCTGGCCCAGGCGCACGCCATAGCCGGTGATGACCCGGGTCTTTTCCAGGCGCGCCAGGCGCGAGGTCACGGTGGTGCGGGCGATACCCAACTGCCGGGCCAGCATGGCCACGCTCTCGCGGGCGTTGATCTGCAGGGCGGCGATCAACTGACGGTCGACTTCATCAAGAACGGGAGGGCGGCTATCGGACAAGATGGGCTCCAGCACGGCTATCGAGGGAGCGAGCATGTTACAGCCTCGGGCAAACCCTGGCTGCTGCTGCCGATTGTCTGTTCGGATCGGGGGCTGATCTTTGGCGATCGGGACTTTTTTTGAAACAAATAGCCTGCGACAAGTTGTCATAAGTAACCAGTTAGTACATTCTCGCGACCTGGTTTTACAGATGGCAGAGGTTTGACATGAAAAACACGGGGGCTGCCACCGGCAGCCGATGGCTCCTGATGGGGCTGGGCGTTCTGATTGCCCTGATCGGGCTCGGCCTGGCGGGGGGCGGTGGCTATCTCCTGAGCCTGGGAGGCAGCGCCTACTTCTTGTTGATGGGCCTGGCGATGCTGGTGTCCGGCGTGCTGATCGCCCGGGCGAATCCCCGTGGTGCAAGGCTGTACGGCGTGGCCCTGGTGCTGACTGCGATCTGGGCGGTCTGGGATGCGGGCCTGGAATACTGGCCGCTGGTTTCGCGGGTGCTGACCTTTGCCGTGATCGGCCTGGTGGTGGCGCTGATCCACCCGACCCTGGTGCGCGCCTCCGGTGCTCGCCCCGGGCGTGGGGCCTATGGCTTGGCGGGGCTGCTGGGCGTTGGCGTAGTGGCGACCCTGGCCTACATGTTTGTGCCGACCCATGTGGTCAAGGCGGACAAGGTGCCGGCGATCCAGCCAGTGGCACCGGGCACTGAACAGAAAGACTGGGCCCATTGGGGCAACACCACAGCGGGTAACCGTTTTGCCGCCCTGGACCAGATCAACAAGGGCAATATCGGCCAACTGCAAGTGGCCTGGACCTTTCGCACCGGTGACCTGCCTGAAAGCAACGGTGCCGGTGCCGAAGACCAGAACACCCCACTGCAGATCGGCGATACCGTCTACACCTGCACCGCCTACGGCAAGGTGTTCGCCCTGGACGCCGACACCGGCGCCGAGCGCTGGAAGTTCGACCCCAAAGGCTACGCGCCCAACTGGCAGCGTTGCCGTGGCTTGGGCTATTTCGACGCCTCGGCCGCCGCGGTAACCGCGTCCTCGACGCCTGCTGCTCCTGCGGCTTGCACCAGGCGCCTGTTCCTGCCGACCGGCGATGCGCGCCTGATTGCGCTCGATGCTGAAACCGGCAAGCCTTGTGAAGACTTCGGCCACCAGGGCACGGTCGACCTGAAAACCGACATGGGCGAGATCAAGCCGGGTTACTACCAGCAAACCTCGACGCCTCTGGTGGCGGGCACTGTAGTGATCGTGGGCGGCCGGGTGGCGGATAACTTCTCCACGGGCGAACCGCCAGGCGTGGTGCGGGCTTTTGATGTGCGCAGCGGCGAGCTGATGTGGGCCTGGGACCCGGGCAACCCGGCCACCACCAAACGTCCGCCGGCGGGTGAAACCTATACCCGTGGCACCCCGAACGTCTGGTCGGCGATGTCCTATGACGCCAAGCTGGGCCTGGTGTACCTGCCCACCGGCAACGCCACGCCGGATTTCTTCGGCGGTCAGCGCAGCGAGTTCGATGACCAGTGGAGCTCCTCGGTCGTCGCCCTTGATGTGAAGACCGGCCAGGTGCGCTGGCACTTCCAGACCACCCACCACGACCTCTGGGATTTCGACCTGCCGGCGCAGCCGCTGCTGTACGACATTCCGGACGACAAGGGCGGCGTGCAACCGGCATTGGCCCAGGTCACCAAGCAGGGCGAGATCTTCGTGCTCAACCGCGAGACCGGCAAGCCGATTGCCCGGGTCGAAGAGCGGCCGGTGCCCCAGGGCAATGTGCCGGGTGAGCGTTATTCGCCGACCCAGCCGTTCTCGGTGGAGATGCCATCCATTGGCAACCAGACCCTGACCGAATCCGATATGTGGGGCGCAACGCCCTTCGACCAACTGATGTGCCGCATTCAGTTCAAGGGCATGCGCCATGAAGGTGTGTACACCCCGCCCGGACTGGATCACGCACTGCAGTTCCCAGGCTCCCTGGGAGGCATGAACTGGGGCAGCGTGTCGGTGGATCCGACCAGCCACTACATGTTCGTCAACGACATGCGCCTGGGCCTGGCCAACTACATGATCCCTCGGGATCAGATCGCCGCCGGTGCCAGTGGTATCGAAATGGGCGTAGTGCCCCAGGAAGGCACGCCGTTCGGCGCCATGCGTCAGCGTTTCCTCTCGGCTGTTGGTATTCCTTGTCAGAAGCCGCCGTTCGGCACCATGTCGGCCATTGATCTGAAGACCAGGAAATTGGTGTGGCAGGTGCCTGTGGGCACTGTGCAGGACACAGGTCCGCTGGGGATTCGCATGCACCTGCCGATCCCGATTGGCATGCCGACTCTGGGCGCGTCCCTGGCGACCCAATCCGGCCTGTTGTTCTTCGCTGGCACCCAGGACTTCTACTTGCGGGCCTTCGATACCGGCAATGGTAATGAAATCTGGAAAGCGCGCCTGCCAGTGGGCAGTCAGTCGGGGCCGATGACTTACGTATCGCCCAAGACCGGGCGCCAGTACATCCTGCTGACGGCGGGCGGTGCTCGTCAGTCGACGGACCGTGGCGATTATGTGATCGCCTACGCGCTGCCGAAATAGCCACCGCGTCACGGCACTCTAAAAAAGCCGCGCCCAGCGCGGCTTTTTCATCAGCGCACGCCAGGTATCTCGGTCTTGGGTGACCCTGGAAAAGACTGCGCGAAGCGCGCCATGTCCTGAAGCCAGGTAAAACCTGCGGGCACAAAAAAGCCGCGTATCACGCGGCTTTCAATTTGGTGGGCCCACACGGACTTGAACCGTGGACCAAAGGATTATGAGCCCGTAAATGCGGCCTGATATGTCTGGGGCTATCCGATATCACTATGTTTTCAAATGATATTTAGGGATATGTGGGCCACTTTTCCGCTGCAGGTGTGGACGTAATGTGGACGTTTACCACTGCAGGAGTACAGTGAAGCACTTTGAAACTCTCTGCCGTCTCTGTAGTTGGCTACAAGCTGCGGCCATCCTGGCTTTCGTAGCTTTTGCTTCGTTCCAATACATTCGGCCAGTTAAGCAGTTTTTGGAGCCGCTCCGGTTTTAAAAGCAGGGTAATTCCCGTGTTTTTCAAGTGTTCGCCCAAGCCGGTCGGGGCTCTCAGAATCGCGGCTTTACCCGAGGCGTCGCAGCGTGTCGTGCAAGCGCATGACATTTCTCTGCAAAGCGTTGCACCCTTTGCAATCGCCTAACGCCCCACAGACCTCGCAGCGGGCCTGGGCGGGGGCTTGGTTTGCAACACCTCCTGACTTTGTACAAAAAAGGGACGCAGAGCCCGTCGACGGGAGGGGGATAAGTGCTTTTTTTTAAGTTTTTTGATAAGCCCTCGATTTTCTATGTCAGTCCTTTAGTCTTCTTGTGTATTTACGTGGCATCGTGCCATGCTCGAAGAAATATGTGTTGGATTAGGTGAGGTATACAATGGACGTAGTAAATATAAATAACGACCAAGTAAATGCTTTGCTGCAGATAGATGAAGATCACTTTAACGATGTCAAGAGTAAGCGGATAGCTCCGGCTAAGTTACAAGAGACCTTGGTGGCGTTTGCAAACTCAGATGGCGGAGACTTGTATATAGGGATTGAAGATAAAGGCGAAAAGGGAGAGCGCCTTGTTGGATTTAATGAGCCTGAAGAGGCAAATGCAATAATTGTTACTCTTTTAGAGCAAACCACTCCAGCAGTAGAGAATCTTTCATGGGAGTTTCTGAGTGTTGAAGGAAAAGGTCTGGTATTACACTTTTCGATACCTAAAAGCCCTAAAGTTCACTACACAGCTAATGGCGATTGTTATATTCGCGTTAACGCCCAAAAAACAAAGATAAAAGGAGAAAGAGTAACCCAGCTAGGATATTCCAAAGGAGCTGAGCTTTATGAGAATAAAGCACTTCGAGAAGTTGATCTGGAGGATATATCAGAGGGAGAGATGCTATGTGACTACATGGGACGTGTTAATTCTAATCTAAAACCAGAAGTATTCCTTAAGAAACAACGACTGCTTACTAAAGTGGGTGATGTAAGGCACCCGAATGTTGGGTGCGTCCTGCTGTTTGATGATGAGCCTCAAGCCACACTACAAACTCGCTGCGCTGTAAAAGTATATCGACTTCGAACCACGGATGAGGAGTATAAAAGAGAGCAGCTTCAAGAAATGCCTATAACTATTAATGGGCCAATTGAGGTTGTTATTTTAAAAACCATCAAGCAGGTGGCTGAGTATATCGATGGTGCTTCCTTCCTGGATGGAACAAACGTTGTTAAGCTTTCATATCCTTCCGAAGCACTGAAAGAGATTTTGGTTAATGCTGTTCTTCATCGCGACTATAGCTTGAATGATGATGTGCACGTTAGGATTTTTGACAATCGCATAGAGATACAAAGTCCTGGGCGTCTGCCAGGCTATATGACCGTGGCAAATTTATATGATGATCGTTTTTCGAGAAATCCTAATATTGTACGCATGATTCACAACCTGCCAAATCCGGTAAACCACGACATTGGAGAAGGGTTGAATACCGCAAAAAATGAACTAAGGAAGGCTGGATTAGTAGAGCCGGACTTCAAAGAGGTTGCCAATGCTTTTTTGGTCACGATCAAGCACCAAAAGCTTGCATCCATTGATGACGTGATTGAAGCATATTTTGAGAATAACCCTGATGGCGTGATTAATAATAAATTAGTCCGACAGTTAAGCGGTGAGCAGGATATGCAAAAGGTGAAAAAAGTCCTGCAACGCATGAAGCAAGCAGGAAAAATCAAGGTGGTCGATGAGAAGGCCAGAGCTTTTAATGTGACGTATGTTAAAGCTTGAATCTAATGTTAGAAAATTACAGGTTTAGTCTTATTTGCCAGAGTTTTTACTACTAATCCAATATTGGTGAATATCTCCGCTGTATCAGGAGGAGGTGTTATCCCGTGTGTATGTTTAGCGAGTTGCATGTTCATTTCTTGCACAAGGTCCAGCAAATCGCACATAACCTGCAGCACGTTGACCGACTCCGACCCGAGCCACGTCTTGGGTGCCTGCAGGCGCTGACTTATCCCGCTCACGCTTTTGCGCAGTCCGTGGATCTGCTCCTGCAGGTCGCCGCCCACCGTGGCGTTGAGCTTCTGCCCCACCACCGGGTTCAAGTCGCGGCCGGTTGCCTGGTGCAGGTCATCCACGGCCGCCAGGCTGGCGGACCCGCCGGAAAGCAGCTTGAGCGCGCCCATAGCCTCGATCTTCTTGATCCCTCCTACTGACTCGGTTGAATGGTCGTCCACCGTCCTGGTGTGATTCTGGAAGCGCTCGGCATTGTCCAGGGCTTCCACCTCGCGTTCGATCGCCTTGTCCTGGATCTTTCCATCGGTCTGGCGCAGCCAGTTGCCGTCGGCATCGACGCGCTGCTGGCAGGCCTCGCTGTGCTGCCACACCTGATCACCTTTCGGCACCCGGGGCAGGCTCAAGCCATGCGGCAGGATCTGCTGGATGAATGGCTTGTGCGGCAGCCCGTAGGCGAAGCACACCACCACCGTGGTGTTTTCCTCGGGGAAGCCGAACATGGCGGCCTCTTGGCCACCCATGGGCGCCGGCAGCGGCAGGCCGGCCAGAATCGGCAGATCCGGGTCCGGTTCGCCATCGGGCAGCAGTACCTGGACGTCCACGCCATAGCGCGGCCTGAAGTCGTCGCACAGCCCGGGCGCCGCCGGCGCATCCGGTACCGCGACCACACGGCCTAAGCGTGGCAGGTGGTAACCACCGGTGAGTTCGGGGAACTGCCGCTCTACGCTGCGACGGATTGCGTCTTCCATTTGATGGCCATCTGATTGCCGGCGAGCGTCACGCTGGTGACCCGCTCGCCCTGGTTGAAGGTGGCGCCCGGGCGCAGTCCTGGAAGAACCGCGATCATGGCGCTCTGATTGCCCTGGTAGCCGTCGAACAGCTCGACGGGCAGCTGCAGCGGTGCACGGGTGCCGAAGAAGCTATCGGCCCAACTGCCCACGAACACCTCGCCGTCGCCCTGTTGCTGCTTTGCCTTTCAAACCGAGCTATTCAAAGTTTGGGGAAGTGGTAGATCATATTGGGCTGGAGCTTCCAGAAGGGCAACTGACCCACGTTCTACGTCACACCTTCGCAAGCCATTACATGATGAATGGTGGTGACATCCTGACCCTACAACGCGTTCTGGGCCACGCCACCCTGGCCATGACCCAGAAATATGCCCATTTCAGCCCAGGACACTTGGCGGACGTGGTGCATTTGAACCCTTTATCAACCACGCAACAAGGAAGCGGTAACGATGGTTAAGTTCGTGAAGATCAAAAGCAAGAAAGGCCGTGAACTCATAGTCAACACTGCATTCATCGTGGGCATTTACCCAACGAATGAACACAACACCTTCTCAAGTGGCGGCATGGTGCTCGTTCACGAGATCGGTAAGGATGGTGTCAATCGCGCCATCGAATTGTCTAAGACGGAGTTGAATAAGCTTACTGAAGCGCTAGGGGTCTAGTAGCTGTGGACGATATGTGGACGTTGATGTTTTGTGAGATGTCCACAGTAAATCATCCAGAAAAACGAAAGCCGCGCAGTGCGCGGCTTTGGAGTTGGTGGGCCCACACGGACTTGAACCGTGGACCAAAGGATTATGAGTCCTCTGCTCTAACCAACTGAGCTATAGGCCCTCAGTAGGCGGCGGATTATAACGATGGTTTCTCGGCTGTGCTATCCGAAAAGTCGGAAACCCGGATCTGCAGGAAGGTTGCGCAGAACTCATCGGCTTCCAGGGGCAGGCTGACGATGTAGCCCTGGATCTGCTCGCAGCCTTCGAGAGTGAGGAAGGTCTGCTGGGCCTGGTTTTCAACACCTTCGGCAATGACCGTGAATTGCATGCTGCGGCCCAGGGCGATGATGGCGCGGACTATCGCCACATCGTGGGGGTCGTCCGGCAAGCCGCGGACGAATGATTGGTCGATCTTGAGAAAGTCCAGAGGCAGGCGCTTGAGATAACTCAAGGACGAGTAGCCGGTGCCGAAGTCGTCGATGGCCAGTTGCATTCCCAGGCGTTTGAGCTGATGCAGTACCTCCAGGGCTTCTTCGGCCTGGCTCATGATGAAGTTCTCGGTGATTTCCAACTGCAGCAACCCAGGCGGCAGGTCATAGTCGCGCAGCAGTTGTTCGATGCGGCCCAGCAGGTTGGGTTGGCGCAACTGGGCACCTGCCAGATTCACTGACAGTGGCCCGAAATTCTCATAGCGCTGACTCCAGGTATGGAGTTGCTGGCAGGCCCGTTCCAGTACCCAGTCCCCGATCAGCAGGATCATGCCGTTCTCTTCCGCCAATGGAATGAAATGCTCGGGGGGGACGTCGCCGAAGTTGGGGTGGTGCCAGCGAATCAGCGCTTCGGCCCCCACCAGTTCGTGGCTGCTGAGGCTGATTTTGGGTTGGAAATAAAGAGACAGCTCTCCGCGTTCGATGGCTCGTCGCAGTTCGTGCTCCAGGGCGACACGTTCGCTGGCCTGGGCGGTCAGGTCGCGGGTGTAGCGCTCGACCCGGTTGCGCCCCTTGGCCTTGGAGCGATACATGGCGGCGTCGGCGTTCTTGATCAGCGTGGCAACGTCGCAGCCGTCCTTGGGGTACAGGCTGGTGCCGATGCTGGCGCTGATGAAGAACTCGTGTTCGCCTGCCTGGAAGGGGGCGGTGAAGCAGTTCAGCAGCTTGGTGGCGATATGGTCGGCGTCGCTGGCCTGATGCAGGCCCGGAAGCAAGATGATGAATTCGTCCCCACCCAGGCGGGCGACAGTGTCGATGTCTCGCAACTGTTCCTTGAGACGTACCGCGATGCCTTTGAGCAGCAGGTCGCCCACCGGGTGCCCAAGGCTGTCGTTGATGTGCTTGAAGCGGTCCAGGTCGAGAAACAGCACGGCGCCCTGGCTGCCGTTTTCCTCTTGGCTGTTGAGCGCGGTCAGTAAGCGGCTTTCGAACAAGGTGCGGTTCGGCAGTCCGGTGAGGGGATCGTGGTGGGCCTGGTAGTCGAGGCGTGCCTGGGCATGCTTGAGGCTGGAGATGTCGGCGAACACCGCAACGAAATGGGTGATCTGCCGATCCTTGTTGCGCACTGCGTTGATCGTCAGCCAGTTGGGGTAGAGCTCGCCGTTCTTGCGGCGGTTGGAGATCTCGCCCTGCCAGTGGCCTTCCAGGGTCAGTTGGTGCCACATCGCCGCATAGAAGGCGCTGTCATGCAGGCCGGACGCCAACAGGCGCGGTGTGTGTCCCAGGGTTTCACTTTCGCTGTAACCGGTGATCTCGCTGAAGGCACGATTGACGGCGCTGATGCGCTGCTGGGTATCGGTGATCATTACGCCTTCGGCGGTGCTCTCAAACACCGTGGCGGCCTGCTGCAGTTTTTCCTGCATCAACTGGCGGTCGGTGATATCCCGGGCAATGGTCAGCATGCAGTCGTCGCCGCCAATGGGCAGCGGTCGGCTCGACAGTTCACAGAGACGGATCTGGCCATCGTTGCGTCGGATGTGGCAGCTGAAGTCACGGACAAAACCGTCCCGCTGCAGCAGGTCGAGCAGCTGCTTGCGCTCGTTGAGGTTGACCCAGATTCCCAGGTCCAGAGTCGAACGATCCAGGGACATGGCACTGTTGAAGCCGGTGATGCGGCTAAAGCCCTCGTTGACCTCGATCAGCAGTCCATCCCGTTGCCGGGTCAGCAACAGCCCATCTGGTGAAGCATGGAAGGCTTTGGCGAACTTCTCCTCTGAGGTCTGCAACTGTTGCTGGGTTTCCTTGAGCTGGCTGATGTCGCGCACTACCACCACCAGCGCCGGGGTGGTGTCGAGGTCGAAGGGTTCGGCGGAGATCAGGCCGGTGAAGAGTTGGCCATTGTGGCGGCGGAAGGGCATTTCCAGGTTGCGGATGCTACCGGCCTGCAAGCGCTGCAAGAGGCTCGGGCCGACCCCCGGGATGCCCCAGATATTCAGTTCGGTGGCGGTCTGGCCAATCACGGTTTCGGCGCTCAGGCCGATCTGCTCCTCGAAGGCTTTGTTGACCTCCAGCAGGCAGCCGTCGGACAGACGCGCGATGACCAGGATGTCCGGACACTGCTGGAACACCGAGGCGAACTTCTGTTCGGAAAGGCGCAGGGCCTCTTCGGTGTGCTTGGTCTCGCTGATGTCGATCATCAGGCCGCGCATCACCGGCTCATGGCCGTGTTCGATCAGGCTGACGATATCGCGCACCCAGAGGCATCGGCCGTCGGCGGTGATCACTCGATAGTCAAGGCTGTGGTCGCGTCCGGCCTGTACTTCGTGGTCGCAGAAGGCCTGGGCGCGAGTCAGGTCGGCGGGGTGGATGATGTTGCGCCAGAACCCCGGGATCAGCCAGTGGGATAGGGGGTAGCCCAGCAGGGCCTCGGCATGGGGGGAGACATAGCTGTAAGTGAAGTCGCTGACACGCGCCTCCCAGGCGATGGCCGAGAGGCTCTCCACCAGGCTGCGGTAATGGTATTCACTGCGGCGCAATTCTTGTTCCAGAGCTACCCTGCGGGAGATCTCCGAGCTCAGGCGACGGTTGATGCGGATCACCACCGCCAGCACTGTGACCAACAGCAGGAGGCCGGGCAGACCGTACATCAGGACATCCGACCAGAACGTCCGATGGTCGAGGACGCTGCCGACCCAATGTTGTTGAATCGCGCTGATTTCCTCGGCACTGAGGTCCGCCAGGACCTTGTCGAGTATGCCCGCCAGAATCTTGCTGTCCCGTGGGACGCCCATGGCCAACTGGTAGCGATAAGGGGTTTCGCCGCTGACGTACAGGCCCTCGAGCTTGAGCTGGCGCAGGCTCCAGACACTGGAGGCCAGATCGCCCACTACGGCGTCCACCTTGTCGGTGGCCAGGGCCTGCAGGGCCGAGCTGATATTGGGCAGGGCCACCAGGTTCAGGTCCGGGTGTTGGGTGCGCAGCAACTCGTGGGGGGCGTAGTTCTCCACCACCGCGACCTTGAGGCCGTAGAGATCCTTGAGGTTGCGCGGTTGTGCGCCACCTGCATGGGCCAGGATAACAATGGGGAAGTCGAGATAGGGGCGGGTGAAGGCCATGTAACTCTGGCGTTCCGGAGTCGACATGATGCCGGGCAGCAGGTCCAGCTTGCCTTGCTTGGCATCTTCGAGCACGGCGGTCCAACTGGCCGGTTCGACGGGCGTCAGGGTGATTGACAGGCGTTCCTGGATCAGCTGGATGTAGTCTGCTGCCAGGCCCTGGTAGCGGCCCTCTTCATCCCGATACTCAAAGGGCGGCCAGGAGGCATCTACACCCAGGCGCAGTTGCGGGTGGGCCTTGAGCCAGCCACGTTCTTCATCGGTGAGAGTCAGCGCGCCAGCCGTTGCGGTCCAGGTAAGTAGCGCCAGCAGAAGCATGGCCGACAGTCTGGGCATAACCGTCTCGTTATGGCACGGGGAATGTTTCGAGTGTAGACGGGCTATGGGGTGGGAGAGGGGGGGATCTGCAAAAAGCAAAACCCCCAGCTGGGCTGGGGGTTTTGGTCTTACTCGTCGAGGAAGGAGCGCAGATGCTCGCTTCGCGTCGGGTGGCGCAGCTTGCGCAGCGCCTTGGCTTCGATCTGACGAATCCGTTCACGGGTCACGTCGAACTGTTTACCAACCTCCTCAAGGGTGTGGTCGGTATTCATGTCGATGCCGAAGCGCATGCGCAGGACCTTGGCTTCACGGGCAGTGAGGCCGGAGAGTACTTCGCGGGTCGCTTCTTTGAGGCTCTCAACGGTGGCTACATCGATTGGCGACTGCATGGTCGAGTCTTCGATGAAGTCGCCCAGATGGGAGTCTTCGTCATCACCGATCGGGGTTTCCATGGAGATCGGCTCTTTAGCGATCTTCAATACCTTGCGGATCTTGTCCTCAGGCATTTCCATGCGTTCGCCCAGCTCTTCCGGGGTCGGTTCACGACCCATTTCCTGCAGCATCTGCCGGGAAATGCGGTTGAGCTTGTTGATCGTCTCGATCATGTGCACCGGAATACGAATGGTGCGGGCCTGGTCGGCAATCGAGCGAGTGATCGCCTGACGGATCCACCAGGTGGCATAGGTCGAGAACTTGTAGCCGCGACGGTATTCGAACTTGTCTACCGCTTTCATCAAGCCGATGTTGCCTTCCTGGATCAGGTCGAGGAATTGCAGGCCACGGTTGGTGTACTTCTTGGCGATGGAGATCACCAGACGCAAGTTGGCTTCAACCATCTCTTTCTTCGCGCGGCGGGCCTTGGCCTCACCGATCGACATGCGACGGTTGATGTCCTTGATCTCGGCAATCTTCAAGCCGGTTTCAACTTCAAGCGCGGTCAGCTTCTGCTGGCAACGGATGATATCCGGCTGCAGACGGGCAATGGCTTCGGCGTACTTGCTTTTGCCTTTGGCCAGGGCGTCGGTCCAGCTTTCATCCACTTCGTTGCCCGGGAACTGGCGCAGGAAGTCGGCACGCGGCATGCGGGCATCACGCACGCAGAGTTGCATGATGGCGCGTTCTTGCTGACGCAGACGATCCAGGGCGCTGCGTACACGTTCAACCAGGCCTTCGAATTGCTTCGGAACCAGCTTGATCGGCATGAACAGTTCGGCCAGGGCCAACATCTCGGCGATGGCTTGCTTGTTCTCGCGGCCGTGCTTCTTCAGCGCCTTGCGGGTGATCTCCATCTGATCGGCGACGGCGCCAAAGCGCTGTGCAGCGACGACCGGATCCGGACCGCTTTCGGCTTCTTCTTCGTCTTCGGTTGCTTCAGCTTCTTCGTCATCGCTGTCGTCATCCGCTTTCGCGGTTTTGGTGTCGACAGGAGGCGGTACTTCGGCGGCAGGCGGCGTAATACCGTCATCCGGGTCGATGTACCCGCTGAGAACGTCAGACAGGCGGCCACCTTCGGTGGTGACGCGAGTGTATTCGGAGAGGATGTGATCAACCGTGCCAGGGAAGTGCGCGATTGCGCCCATCACTTCACGGATGCCCTCTTCGATACGTTTGGCGATTTCGATTTCGCCTTCACGTGTGAGCAGCTCTACCGTACCCATTTCGCGCATGTACATGCGCACTGGGTCGGTAGTGCGACCAATGTCGGTTTCCACAGCCGCCAACGCTGCGGCGGCTTCTTCAGCTGCTGCTTCGTCGGTGTCGGCTTCGGCCAACAAAAGGGCATCCGCATCCGGAGCACTCTCGAATACGTTGATCCCCATGTCGTTGATCATGCGGATGATGTCTTCCACCTGTTCCGGATCTGAAATATCCTCCGGCAGGTGGTCGTTGACCTCCGCGTAAGTCAGGTAACCCTGCTCACGTCCACGGCTGATCAACTCTTTGAGGCGAGACTGCTGTTGCGCTTTTCCGGACATAACACCCTATCCACTGAAGGTCTTGGCGGGCAAAAAACAAGCCGAGGATTATACCCGAGCTATGACCTCACGCGCCAGTTGAGGTCGGGTTTGATGCGGGAACATTGCGTTTTAGAAGCTCAACCAGCTGTATTTTCTCTTCGCTGCTGAGCTCGCTTTGGCGCGATTTCCTGAGAAGTTGTTCTAAAACACGCTCGCGTTGGCGAGCGGACAAGCTATTAATGGTGTCGAAAAACTGTTGTTCAAGGTTATCTCCGTCGATCAACCACTCTTTTTCTGCCAGTGCGGTAAGCAGGTGCCCCTGTTGAGTACCGTGCCAGCGCGCCATCAGCTGATGAATAGAGCGTAGCTTAGGATTTTTCTGTACGGCTTCGATCAGGGCCACCAGCAACTGAGTGTTGGTGTTGTCGTCATCGGCAAAATGTCCGGCATCTTCAACTTTTTCTGCCAGTTGCGGGTGATGCAGCAGGGTGCGCAAGGCTGCAAGCGTAGGAGGCTCCACCGCCGCCGGGACGCGAGGGCCGCGAGGCTGGTCGCGATCGCCCTGGCGCTTGCCTTTGCTGTTCTTGTCCCAGGGCTTGTTTTCCCATTTCTTGCCACCGCCGCTTTTCTTCGGCGTCCACTCTTTTTGGGGGGCGTACGCTTCCTGATGAGGCTCGTGGTAGTCGGCATAATCCGGCATGGCGTCGTAGTCGATGCCAGCGTCATAGATTGGGGGGGATTCCGCTGGGGCGCTGTGGGCTAGTTGATTCACCGTTTCATTGGTCAGACCGGTGATTTCGGTCAGGCGCTGGCGCATCAGGGTGCGCAGGTTGGCCCCTGGGATTTTCTCGATCAGCGGTGCTGCCAGGGTCGCCAGATGAGCCTTGCCTTCCAGTGAGCGTGGGTCGGCCTCGTCGATCAGTTGTTGAAAGAAATAGTCCGCCAGCGGCTGGGCGTGCTGGTTGATGCGGGCGCGGAAGGCGTCTGTGCCTTCGGAGCGGACCAGGGTATCGGGGTCTTCCCCTTCCGGCAGGAACAGGAAGCGCGCGCGGCGCCCGTCCTGCAGGCAGGACAGGGTGGCCTCGAGGGCGCGCCAGGCAGCTTTGCGTCCGGCTTGGTCGCCGTCAAAGCAGAACAATACGTTGGGCACGATGCGGAACAGGCGCTTGAGGTGTTCCTCGCTGGTGGCGGTGCCCAGAGTCGCGACGGCATTGCGCAGGCCCTGCTGGGCCAGGGCGATCACGTCCATATAGCCTTCGACGACGATGATTTCGTCGAGGTTGCGGTTGTTCTTGCGGGCTTCGAACAGACCGTAAAGCTCTTGGCCCTTGTGGAATACCGGAGTTTCCGGAGAGTTCAGGTATTTGGGTTTGTCGTCCCCCAGCACCCGGCCGCCGAAGGCAATGATCCGGCCGCGGGTATCGCGGATCGGGAACATCACGCGATCGCGAAAGCGGTCATAGCGCTTGCCGGTCTCGGCGTTCTCAATCAGCAGTCCGGCATCGATCATGGCTTTCTGCTGCAGAGTGTCGCTGCTCAGATGCTTGAACAGGTTGTCCCAGCCGGGCGGCGCAAAACCCAGGCCGAAGTCCCGGGCAATTTCGCCGGTGAGGCCGCGCCCCTTGAGGTAGTCGACTGCTGCCTTGCGTGCCGGGTGGCTTTTCAGTGCCTGGCGATAGTAGTCGGCAGCGGCGCTGAGCAGCGGGTACAGCGGTGAGTCTGTGGGTTGTCGGGGTTTGCGCTGGCCGCGATTGCTTTCCTCGCGGGGGATCTCCATGCCGGCAGCTTTCGCCAGTTCCTCGACGGCCTGGGGAAAGTCCAGATTGTCGTGGTCCATGATGAAGCCGAGGGCATTGCCGCCTGCGCCGCAGCCGAAGCAGTAATAGAACTGCTTGTCGGGGCTGACGCTGAAGGAGGGGGTCTTTTCCTTGTGGAATGGGCAACAGGCTGTGTAATTCTTGCCGGCTTTCTTGATCTGCAGGCGCGAGCTGACTACATCGACGATGTCGGTGCGGTTCAGAAGGTCGTCAATAAAGCTCTGGGGAATAAGCCCGGCCATTGCGTTCTCGTCATCACTGCGGGGAAAAATAGCCCTGGCGACGCTGTCGAAAGATCAGGTGAGGCGGGGCCTGAAGAAGGCGCGGCTCGACTTGGTTTTCGGCTTGATCGCAGTCGGGAAGTGTATCTGCCGAACGTCCACTGACGTTAATTGCAATCAGTATTCGACTATTTGAGGCAGTGCGCTGAGTCCGACAGTGGCCATTGGAGGGCCTCGGATAGCTCATCAAACGGGCGCTGGAGAAGGGCGCCTTGGGCTGATCGTCTGCAGGAATCAGTAAGGGTGTGCTCGTCAGTAGCCTTGGAAGGCTCGTCAGAAAAGACGTGCACCGCTGGCAAGAAGCCAGGTCTGACGTGGTTAAGCAGATTCGTCTGGGTCGCATGGGCGGCTTTGACGGTGAAGCATCAAGCGTATTCCGCAAATGCCATTAGCCCGGCTGAGGGCCGGGCTTGGCAGAAGCTTGCAGCGAACGTCTGTGTATTAGTACAGACGTACGGCGCGGCGCTGTTCGCGCTGAACTTTCTTGGCGTGACGCTTAACAGCAGCAGCTGCTTTGCGCTTACGCTCGGAAGTCGGCTTCTCGTAAAATTCGCGGCTACGAACTTCAGCCAGAACACCGGCTTTTTCGCAGGAGCGCTTGAAACGACGCAGAGCTACGTCGAAGGGTTCGTTCTCTTTAACTTTGACGGCTGGCATCCAGAGCTACCTTCATTCATTACCGGGGTCAACGTTCTCGTCGCAAAAATCGCGGCTGAGGTCGTCGGTTTTTAAGGGTTGCGGATGTTAACCCCTCAACGCTCGGAATGCAAAGCCTCTGATCGAAAACCGCTGGCCGGGCGCAGGAGTGGCGACTATTATGCGCGCCTTCGAATTCAGCCTCTACAAGGCGCAAACCCATGCTAGTACTGGGATTAGAAACCTCTTGCGACGAAACCGGCGTCGCGCTTTACGACAGTGAGCGTGGCCTGCTGGCCGACGCGCTGTTCAGTCAGATCGACCTGCATCGCGTCTACGGTGGCGTGGTGCCGGAACTGGCCTCTCGTGACCACGTCAAGCGTATGCTGCCCCTGATTCGTCAGGTCCTGGCGCAAGCTGACTGTGTCTCCACCGAGATCGATGCCATCGCCTATACCGCAGGTCCCGGCTTGGTGGGCGCCTTGTTGGTAGGTGCCTCCTGCGCCCAGGCGCTGGCCTTTGCCTGGGGGATTCCGGCCCTGGGCGTGCATCACATGGAAGGTCACCTGCTGGCGCCGATGCTCGAGGAGCATCCGCCGGAATTTCCGTTCGTCGCTTTGTTGGTGTCGGGCGGCCACACCCAGTTGGTCCGGGTTGATGGCATCGGCCAATACCAGCTGTTGGGCGAGACCCTGGACGATGCGGCAGGCGAAGCGTTCGACAAGACCGCGAAAATGATTGGCCTGAATTATCCAGGCGGCCCCGAGATCGCCCGCCTGGCAACACAGGGCGTCCCTGGGCGTTTTGTCTTCCCGCGGCCAATGACCGATCGTCCGGGCCTGGACTTCAGCTTCAGCGGCTTGAAGACCTTCGCCCTGAACACCTGGCAGCAGTGTGTCAGTGCTGGAGACGACGGTGAGCAAACCCGTTGCGACATCTCTCTCGCCTTCCAGCAAGCGGTGGTGGAAACTTTGACCATCAAGTGCAAGCGCGCCTTGAAGCAGACAGGCCTCAAGCGTGTGGTCATTGCCGGGGGCGTGAGTGCCAACAAGGCCCTGCGAGCCTCCCTGGAAAACATGCTCGCCGGGATGGACGGCAATGTGTTCTACGCTCGTCCCGAGTTCTGCACCGACAACGGCGCGATGATCGCCTATGCCGGCTGTCAGCGTTTGCAGGCCGGACAGCAGGAAAGCCTGGCGATCAGTGTGCAGGCACGCTGGCCGATGGAGCAGCTGTCAGCACTCTGAGAGAGACGCGCAAGCTGAAGTCTTTTCATCTGTCGGATTCAAAAATGCCGTTCGCGCCCGGCAAACAGGTCGCGTAGATTGCCGCGATGGCGCCAAACGATCAGTAGCGTGAGTACGCTCATCGGTAGTAGTGCCTCAGGTTCCTGCCAGGCCAGTAGCGGCAGGGTCAGGGGGGTGGCGATCAGTGCGGCCAGTGAGCTGGTGCGGGTCAGGTAGAAGGTCAGCGCCCAGGCGGCGATGGCCAGGAGCGCCGCCGGGGGATAGAGCCCCAGCAACATGCCGGCAGCAGTGGCGACGCCTTTGCCGCCGCGAAAGCGGAAGTACAGTGGGAACAGGTGGCCGATTACGGCGTAGAGTCCGATCCACGCCTGTTGTTGCAACGAAAGCCCCGCAAGGTGGGCGATCAGCACAGGTACCAGGCCTTTGCACAGATCCCCCAGCAGGGTTAGGACAGCGAGTTTTTTGCCGGCCAGGCGCAGCATGTTGGTGGCACCGGCATTGCCCGATCCACTCATTCGCGGGTCGGGGTTGCCCGTGAGGCGGCTGAGCAAAATGGCGAAGGACAGAGAGCCAAGCAGGTAGGCGAGAATCGCCAGTAACCAAAACATGCTAACTATTCCGGGCGAGGATGCCCTGATTCTAACGGCGCATTGCGCCCTTGTCGTGCTGCGGAGAAGAGTGCTTGGACAGAGTGTTTATCGAAGGACTGGAAGTGGACACCGTGATTGGAGCCTACGACTGGGAGCGTGGCATCCGACAGTGTCTGCGTCTTGATCTGAGCTTTGCTTGGGATAATCGTCCGGCTGCTGCTGGGGACGATCTGACGCTGGCGTTGGATTATGCCAGTGTTTCCGCGCGGATCCAGGCGTTTGCCGAGCAGGCCCAGTACCAGTTGGTGGAAACCTTTGCCGAGCGTCTTGCCGAAGTGTTGATGAGCGAGTTTCACATTCCTTGGCTGCATTTGAAGCTGACCAAGCCAGGCGCTGTTCCGGCCGCCACTGGCGTGGGTGTGGAGATCGAGCGCGGATGTCTCTGACTCAGGTGTTTCTGGGGCTTGGTAGCAATATCGAGCGTGAAGCTCATCTGCGGGCCGGGCTCGATGCCTTGGCCGGTTTCCTGGTGGATATGCGTTGCTCGGCAGTGTTTGAAAGCCAGCCGGTGGGAATCAAGAGCGGTCCGTTCTTCAATCTGGTGGTGTCGGGTTACACCGACTTGCCGTTGACTGAACTGGACCGGCGTTTGAAGTTCATCGAGGCGGACAACGGTCGTTATGCCCCGGACCGCAAAGGTTTGCCACTGGATATCGATGTGCTGCTGTACGGCGACCTGACTGGCAATTTCGATGGCTTGATCCTGCCCCGTGCGGAAATCCTGAAGAATGCCTTTGTGCTTTGGCCGTTGTCGCTGATGGCGCCGGAGCGGCTACACCCATTGGCCGGCAAGAGCTTGGGGATGCTTTGGGATGAGGCGCAGATCGATCAGGTTCTAGCGCCCGTGGCGTTCGAATGGCAGGGCAGGCAACTGACGCCTCCGGGCCTGTAACTCCTCGGACTCTCCTTGTGCTGACAAGGCTGGAGCCTTGTCAGCCGTTTCTCAGGATGCGTGCTGTTCCTTGTAGGTCTTGATTGCCTTCAGTCGCTCCAGCCTCAGCGCCTCACCCAGTTCCGGGCCTTTGAAGCCCTGCTCCAGTAAAGGTTGAACTGCCACTGAGCGCGCCGCGTTGGCGCTGCCGCGCAGGTAATCTGCTTGGGGGTAGGGTCGTGACTCCAGTCCCAGGCGACCACGGGCGTCCATTTCGCAAGCGGCAATGAACTCTTCAAAGCGCTGCGGACGGCGGAAGACGTCGAAGTTTTGCAGCAGCTCAAGCAGTGTCGAAGCCTTCAGTTCCTGGGCCTTGTGGGCGTGGGTGTGATACTGCCCCACCAACAGCGCCAGCTCCTGGCATTCCCGTGGGGCCTTGAAGCGCTCATTGACGGCCTTGATCAGTTCAAGTCCCTTGTGCTCGTGACCAATGTGGCGTGGCCACTCCTCCTCAGGTGTCACGCCTTTGCCCAGGTCGTGGAGCAGGCAAGCCCAACGTACCGAGAGGGGCTGCTGGTGCAGCGCCGCTTGCTGCAACACGCTGAGGGTATGCAGGCCGGTGTCTATTTCCGGATGATGGGTCGGTGGCTGGGGAACGCCGAATAGTGCGTCGACCTCAGGTATCAGTACGGCCAGGGCGCCGCAGTCACGCAATACCTGGATAAAGACCTGAGGCTGATCCTCCATCAAGGCGCGAGACATCTCCTTCCAGCTGCGTTCCGCCGTCAGGGCTTGAAGCTCGCCTGACTCGCTGAGTTGGCGCATCAATTCAAGTGTCTCAGGGGCCACGCTGAAACCCAGGTCGGCGTAGCGCGCGGCAAAGCGTGCCACTCGCAGAACTCGCAGGGGATCTTCGGCGAATGCCGGTGAAACATGGCGCAACAGCCGGTTTTCCAGATCCTTTTGACCGTTGTAAGGATCAGTCACAAGACCCTGATCATCTTCGGCCATGGCGTTGATCGTCAGGTCGCGGCGAATCAGGTCCTCTTCCAGGGTGACTTCCGGGCTAGCATGGAAAGTGAAACCGCCGTAACCCCGTCCACTCTTGCGCTCGGTTCGAGCGAGGGCGTATTCCTCGCCGCTCTTGGGGTGCAAAAATACTGGAAAATCGGCGCCCACCGGGCGAAAGCCCTTGGCGATCATGTCTTGCGCACTGGCGCCCACCACGACCCAGTCGACGTCGGTGACTGGTCTGCCCAGCAGGCGATCGCGTACAGCACCGCCGACTTTATAAATCCGCATAAAAAAACCTCCGTTAGCACGACAGGATAACCCTTGTGCCGCGCTAACGGAGGCTCGTTCTTGGGCTTAGAGGTGGATGACTGCCAGGTCCAGTCGTCCGTAGTCGTTTTCGTTGTGATCGCTTCTCGGCGGTACGTGAAGGGTTTTTATCACCTGATCGCCCTGCAGGGTTTCCAAGTGAATATCGAAGCCCCAGAGGCGGTGCAGGTGCTTGAGCACCTCCTCGGTGGAATCCCCCAAGGGTTTGCGATCGTGTTGCTGATGGCGCAGGGTCAGCGAGCGGTCGCCACGACGGTCGATGCTCCAGATCTGCACGTTGGGTTCACGGTTGCCCAGGTTGTATTGCGCGGCCAGGGTTTCCCGAATGATTCGATAGCCGCTTTCATCATGGATTGCTGGTACCAGCAGGTCATCCTTCTGGTCGTCATCCATGATGCTGAACAGCTTGAGGTCGCGGATCACCTTGGGGGACAGATACTGCAGGATGAAGCTCTCATCCTTGAAACTGCTCATGGCGAACTTGATGCTCGACAGCCAGTCGGTGCCGGCCAGTTCCGGGAACCAGCGGCGATCTTCTTCGGTGGGGTCTTCGCACATGCGGCGGATGTCCCGGTACATGGCAAAACCCAGAGCGTAGGGGTTGATGCCGTTGTAATAAGGGCTGTCGAATCCCGGCTGATAAACCACGCTGGTGTGGGAGGCGAGGAATTCCATCATGAAGCCGTCGGTGACCAGGCCTTCGTCATACAGGTCATTCATCAAGGTGTAATGCCAGAAGGTGGCCCAGCCTTCGTTCATCACCTGGGTCTGGCGCTGCGGGTAGAAGTACTGGGCGATCTTGCGCACGATGCGGACAATCTCTCGCTGCCAGGGCTCCAGCAATGGCGCATGTTTTTCGATGAAATACAGGATGTTTTCCTGAGGCTCTGCGGGGAATCGCGCGTTGTCCTTGTCGCTGTATTTGTCCGCGCCTTTGGGAATCGTGCGCCACAGGTCGTTGATCTGTTTCTGCAGGTGCTCTTCCCGATCCTTCTGCCGGCGCCGTTCTTCCTCGGCGGAGATCGGGTAAGGCCGCTTGTAGCGATCGACGCCGTAGTTCATCAGGGCATGGCAGGAATCTAGCAGATCCTCCACGGCATCGATGCCATGGCGTTCCTCGCATTGCATGATGTACTGCTTGGCGAACACCAGATAATCGATGATCGAGCTGGCATCGGTCCAGGTGCGGAACAGGTAGTTGCCCTTGAAGAAACTGTTGTGGCCGTAGCAGGCATGGGCCACCACCAGGGCCTGCATGCAGATGGTGTTCTCCTCCATCAGATAGGCGATGCAAGGGTCTGAATTGATCACGATCTCGTAGGCCAGTCCCATCTGCCCACGGCTGTAGGACTTTTCGGTACTGAGAAAGTGCTTGCCATAGGACCAATGGTGATAACCCAAAGGCATGCCCACCGAGGCATAGGCATCCATCATCTGCTCGGCGGTGATCACTTCGATCTGGTTGGGATAGGTATCCAGAGCATAGCGAGCCGCGATACGGCTGATTTCGCGGTCGTAGGCCTGGATCAGCTCGAAGGTCCATTCCGAGCCGGTGGAGATAGGTTGGCGCTTCTGCTCTCTGGCGGTCATGTCACTAACCTGCGCTGGAAGAGTTCACGGAAGACCGGATAGATATCGCCGGCCGAAACCAATTGTTGCTGGGCGAACGTGTCGGAGAAGGCCTCGGCGATACGTTCGTACTCGAACCACAGGGCCTGGTGTTCACGTGGAGTGATCTCCACGTAGGTGTAGTACTGCACGAAAGGCATGATCTGGTTGATCAGGATATCGCGGCAGATGGGTGAGTCATCGTTCCAGTTGTCGCCGTCGGAAGCCTGTGCGGCGTAGATGTTCCATTCGTTGCTTGGATAGCGCTCGGCCATGATCTCCTGCATCAGTTTCAGGGCACTGGAGACAATGGTCCCGCCGGTTTCCCTGGAATAGAAGAACTCTTCCTCGTCCACTTCACGGGCGCTGGTGTGATGGCGGATGAAAACCACGTCGATCTTGTCGTAGTTGCGCTTGAGGAACAGGTACAAAAGGATGAAGAAGCGTTTGGCTATGTCCTTGGTCGCCTGGGTCATGGAGCCGGATACGTCCATCAGGCAGAACATCACCGCCTTGGAGCTGGGGTTGGGCTGTTTCACCAGCAGGTTGTATTTGAGGTCGAAGGTGTCGAGAAAGGGCACGCGGTGAATCCGCGCACTCAGGCGCTCGATTTCAGCTTCCAGTTCCTGGATATCGCCGAAGTTGTCCGGTTCTTCCCGCTTCAAGCGCTCCAGATCCTCCTTGGCCTCCCGCAGCTTGGCCCGGCTGCTGCCGGACAAGGCAATGCGTCGGGCGTGGGCCGAGCGCAAGGTGCGGATGATGTTGATCCGCGATGGGTTGCCTTCG
This sequence comes from Pseudomonas protegens, assembly GCF_003363755.1. Classification (GTDB taxonomy): domain Bacteria; phylum Pseudomonadota; class Gammaproteobacteria; order Pseudomonadales; family Pseudomonadaceae; genus Aquipseudomonas; species Aquipseudomonas danubii. Next base: position 2,863,705 of record NZ_CP031396.1, on the reverse strand, counting down.
TTGCTGATCCCGGCACGCACGGTCTTGAAGGTGTCTGTCCCGGTCAGGTTGCGTTTGACCAGGTTGGGCAGCTCCAAATCCTCGAACATGAACTCGAGGAATTCTTCCTGGGTAATCTGGAAGACGAACTCATCCATGCCCTCGCCGGAATTGCCCGCCTTGCCGCGGCCAGCACCGCCTCCACCACCACCCTGAGGCCTGGCGATATGCTCCCCAGCCGTGAATTCCTTGTTGCCGGGATGGACCACGGTCTGTTTGCCGCCACGGCCGTGGTGCAGCACCGGTTCGTCGATGTCCCGTCCGGGAATACTGATTTGTTCGCCATGCTCCATATCGGTGATGGAGCGGCGGCTGACGGCCTCTTCGACGGCCTTTTTGATGTGGTCACGGTAGCGCCGCAGAAACCGCTGGCGGTTCACCGTGCTCTTGTTCTTGCCATTGAGACGTCGGTCGATCACATAGCTCATGGGCCCCTCCGGGGAGCTTCAAGACATAAGCCTCAAGCCGTAAGTCACGCTGCAGCAGAGCCTGTGAGGGCTCTACGGCACCGCGCTTGCAGCTTGTGGCTAGAAGCTTGCAGCTGCTTTACTGCGATTTTCTGACCCGCAGATACCATTCGGACAGCAGCCGTACCTGTTTGTCGGTGTAGCCGCGCTCGACCATTCGTGTGACGAAGTCGTTGTGTTTCTGCTGATCCTCCTTGCTGGCCTTGGCGTTGAAGCTGATGACCGGCAGCAGATCCTCGGTGTTGGAGAACATTTTCTTCTCGATGACCACCCGCAGCTTCTCGTAGCTGAGCCAGGTTGGGTTCTTGCCATTGTTGTTGGCTCGTGCCCGCAGGACGAAGTTGACGATTTCGTTGCGGAAGTCTTTCGGGTTGCTGATGCCCGCAGGCTTTTCGATCTTCTCCAGCTCTTCGTTGAGGGCAACGCGATTGAGGATTTCGCCGGTTTCCGGGTCGCGGTATTCCTGATCCTGAATCCAGAAGTCCGCGTAGAGCACGTAACGGTCGAAGATATTCTGGCCGTACTCGCTGTAGGACTCGAGGTAGGCAGTCTGGATCTCCTTACCGATGAACTCGATGTAGCGTGGTGCCAGGTACTCCTTGAGGAAGCGCAGGTAGCGCTCGCGGGTTTCTGCCTGGAACTGCTCCTGCTCGATCTGCTGCTCCAGCACATACAGCAGGTGCACCGGGTTGGCCGCCACTTCATGGGGATCGAAGTTGAAGACTTTTGACAGGATCTTGAAGGCAAAGCGGGTCGATAGGCCATTCATGCCTTCATCGACGCCGGCACTGTCGCGGTACTCCTGGATCGACTTGGCCTTGGGATCGGTGTCTTTCAGGTTCTCGCCGTCATAGACGCGCATCTTCGAGTAGATATTGGAGTTTTCCGGCTCCTTGAGGCGCGACAGCACAGTGAACTGTGCCAGCATCTTCAGGGTGTCGGGGGCGCAATGGGCCTTGGCCAGCGAGCTGTTGAACAGCAGCTTGTCGTAGATCTTCACCTCATCGCTGACACGCAGGCAGTAAGGCACCTTGACGATGTAGATACGGTCAATGAAGGCTTCGTTGTTCTTGTTGTTACGGAAGGTGTGCCACTCCGATTCGTTGGAGTGGGCCAGCAGGATGCCGGTGAAGGGGATCGCCCCCAGCCCTTCGGTGCTGTTGTAGTTGCCTTCCTGGGTGGCGGTGAGCAATGGGTGCAGCACCTTGATCGGTGCCTTGAACATTTCGACGAACTCCATCAGGCCCTGGTTGGCCCGGCACAGCGCCCCGGAGTAGCTGTAGGCGTCGGCGTCGTTCTGCGGGAATTCTTCCAGTTTGCGGATATCCACCTTGCCCACCAGGGCCGAGATGTCCTGGTTGTTCTCGTCCCCGGGCTCGGTCTTGGCCACGGCGATCTGGTTGAGAATCGACGGGTAGAGTTTCACCACCCTGAACTGGCTGATGTCACCGCCGAACTCCGCCAGGCGCTTGGTGGCCCATGGCGACATGATGGTGTTGAGGTAGCGCCGCGGGATGCCGAAGTCTTCTTCGAGAATGGCGCCATCTTCCGTGGCATTGAACAGGCCCAGCGGCGATTCGAAGACCGGGGAGCCCTTGATGGCGTAGAAGGGCACTTTTTCGATCAGCTGCTTGAGCTTCTCGGCCAGGGACGATTTACCACCGCCCACCGGACCCAGGAGATAGAGGATCTGTTTCTTCTCTTCCAGGCCCTGAGCGGCGTGGCGGAAATAGGAGACGATCTGGTCGATGCATTCTTCCATGCCATGGAAGTCTTCAAAGGCCGGATAGCGCCGGATTACCTTGTTGGAGAAAATTCGCGACAGCCTCGAGTTGGTCGAGGTGTCCAGCAGCTCGGGCTCGCCGATGGCCAATAGCAAGCGCTCGGCGGCGGATGCATAGGCGCTTCGGTCCTTTTTGCACAGTTCCAGGTATTCCTGCAGCGAAAACTCTTCCTGGCGTGTGGATTCGAAGCGTTGTTGGAAGTGGCTAAAAATACTCATGACGTCACCTCGCTCGATACGTGGAGCCGGCGTCGGATCAGTCAGTCAAGTGCTGGCATGCGGCTGAGTTTCCAGCTGCTGTTTACCCCCCAGAACACTTTCAAAGCTATCGACCTTGAAAGCTAGTACCGATGACCCGCTCGCCGGTGTACCGGCTCTCCCCTGATTTGGATGGCCTGAGGCTAAGGATAGTTCGGAATCCGGGAGGTCAAGGCGAGATGGGGAATTAGTTGCGCACTACCGTTCGTCCGGTGGCGCGCAAGCCCGCGTAGTACGCGGGCTAGAGCTACTGAAAAAAATTATTCGGCGGTGCCTTGAGCGATTTCCGTCGGATAGGTACTGCGCCAAAGTTCGAAGCCGCCATCGAGGCTGTAAACGTCGGAGAAGCCCTGGCTCACTAGATACGCGGCAGCGCTCTGGCTGGAGTTGCCGTGATAGCAGACCACCACCAATGGGGCATCGAGGTCGGCACCACGAATGAAGTCGGAAATGGAGTGATTATCCAAGTGTTGCGCGCCGCTGATATGGCTCAGTGCATAGGTTTGCGGATCGCGGATATCCACGACCACGGCACCTTGTTCGCGCAGTGCCTGGGCCTGTTCTGGAGGGATGCGTTTGAATTCGCTCATGGCGGGCTCCTGGAGCTAGATAGTCAGCGCCGACTAGCGCTTTGCCGGGACGGGCAAGGGTTCTGGGGAAAGGGGCGCAGTGTGCCCCTGGGCGTCGCAATCGCAGGTCAGGCGCACGCCGGTATCGACATTCAGCAAGGTCATGGCCCCGCCCCAGACGCAACCGCTGTCCAGGGCGAAGATGCCGGGTTCGTTGCAATGGCCTTCCAGGGCCGCCCAGTGACCGAAGATGATCTTCAGGTCCCGAGTCTTGCGCTCCTTGTGACTGAACCAGGGCGCGTAGCCCGGTAGTGCGGTGTCCAGTCCTTCCTTGCTCTTGAGGTCGAGCTTGCCCTCGCTGGTGCAGAAACGCATGCGGGTGAAGTAGTTGGTGATGACGCGCAGGCGGGTCACGCCCTTGAGGTCGCTGTCCCATTTCGCTGGATCGTTGCCGTACATGCCGTCCAGGAAGGGCTCGAAGAGGTTGTCGTCGCGTAGCGCTTCCTCGACTTCGGCGGCGCACTTGAGGGCCTTCTTCAGGGACCACTGCGGGGCGATGCCGGCATGGACCAGGGCCACGTTGCGGGCTTCGTCGTAATGCATCAACTTTTGCTGGCGCAACCACTGCAACAGTTCTTCGCAATCTGGGGCTTCAAGGATTTCCCGCAGCGTGTCGGACTTCTTCAGCCGTTCGATATTGCGCCAGGCTGCCAGCAGGTGCAGGTCGTGATTGCCCAGCACGCAAACCAGCGAATCGCGGATGGAATAAAGGTAGCGCAGGGTTTCCAGTGACTGTGGGCCGCGATTGACCAAGTCTCCCACCAGCCACAGGCGGTCCCTGGCAGGGTCGAACGCGACTTGTTCAAGCAGGCACTGCAGCGGTTCCAGGCAGCCTTGCAGATCGCCGACGGCGTAGGTTGCCATCAGTGCAGGGCCCCGGGGACCGCCAGGCGGAAGGGGGCAATGATTGCGTCGAACTGTTTGCCGTCCTCGGCCAGCATCTGGTAACTGCCCTGCATGTTACCGACCCGGGTGGTCATCACCGTGCCGCTGCTATAGGTGTGGCTCTTGCCAGCGGCAATCAATGGCTGCTGGCCAACCACGCCAGCGCCACGAACCTCTTCTACATGGCCATCACCGTCGGTGATCACCCAGTGCCGGGACAGCAGCTTGGCCGGGAGTGATCCGTTGTTCTGAACGGTAATGGTGTAGGCGAAAGCGAAACGGTTCTGCTCGGGTTGCGATTGGTCTGCCAGAAAGCGGGTGACGACGCTGACGTCGACCTGATAACGAGGATCGGACATGCAAAAGGCCTTTAAAGCAAAGCGGGGCGCGGGACAAAGCTGATGGAGGTCAGTCTAGGTCAAGTATCGGGTAGTAAACCAGACATCCTGTCCGGCGTCCTACCCGATCTCGGGCAAGGGCGTTTCTCAGTCGTTGGCAGGCTTGGGCTGGTCGGCCAATTGATCGGCCAGGCGTACAAAGGCGGCCAGATCCAGCTGCTCGGGGCGCAGGCTGCCGTCGACGCCGGCGGCTTCGATCTCGGCGTTGCTGAGGAGGGCCTTGAGGGTATTGCGCAGGGTCTTGCGGCGCTGGTTGAAGGCTTCGCGCACGATGCGTTCCAGCAGTCGGTGATCCTTGGCCGGGTGTGGCAGTACCGCATGGGGCACCAGGCGCACGATGGCCGAATCAACCTTCGGTGGAGGATTGAAGGCGCCGGGGCCGACGTTGAACAGATGTTCCACTCGGCAGTGATACTGAACCATGATCGACAGGCGACCCCAGTCACCTCCACCAGGGCCGGCGGCCAGGCGCTCGACCACTTCCTTTTGCAGCATGAAGTGCATGTCGCGGATCAGCCCGGCGTTCTGCAGCAGGTGGAAGATCAGCGGGGTGGAGATGTTGTAGGGCAGGTTGCCGACCACCCGCAGGCTGCTTGGTGCGGCGCCCAGTGTATTGAAGTCGAACTTCAGGGCATCGCCCTGGTGCAGGTTGAAGTTGCTCTTGCCGGCGAACTGCTGGTTGAGGATCGGGATCAGATCCTTGTCCAGCTCCACCACGTCCAACTGGGCTCCGCTGCTCAGCAGACCTTCGGTCAGGGCGCCCTGGCCCGGGCCGATTTCCAGCATGCGGTCTTCGGGTTTGGCGTGGATAGCCCGCAGGATACGGTCGATAACGCCGGCGTCATGCAGGAAGTTCTGGCCGAAGCGCTTGCGCGCCCGGTGTTGGTATTGCTCGCTCATAAACGGTTCTCGGCCATCTGGTAGGCGGTTTCCAAGGCGACCTGCAGGCTGCCGGTGTCGATCTTGCCGCTGCCTGCCAGATCCAGGGCGGTGCCGTGGTCGACGGAGGTGCGGATGATCGGCAGGCCGAGCGTCACATTGACGGCTGCGCCGAAGCCTTTGTATTTCAGCACGGGCAAGCCTTGGTCGTGGTACATCGCCAGCACTGCGTCGCAGTGCTCCAGATATTTGGGGGTAAACAGAGTGTCGGCAGGCAGTGGGCCGCGCAGGTCCATGCCTTCGGTGCGCAGACGCTCTAGGGTAGGTTCGATGATGTCGATTTCTTCGCGGCCCAGGTGTCCGCCTTCACCGGCATGAGGGTTGAGCCCACATACCAGGATGCGTGGCTGGGGGATGCCGAACTTATGCTGCAGGTCGGCATGCAGGATTCGTGTGACCCGTTCCAGGCGCTCTACGGTGATGGCGTCGGCAATCTCCCGCAAGGGCAGGTGGGTGGTCACCAGGGCCACGCGCAGGCCACGGGTGGCCAGCATCATCACCACTTGTTCGGTGTGGGTCAGGTCCGCGAGAAATTCGGTATGCCCGGAAAAGGCGATTCCGGAGTCGTTGATCACGCCCTTGTGCACGGGGGCCGTGATCATGCCGGCAAAGTGCCCATCCAGGCAGCCTTGGCCGGCGCGAGTCAGGGTTTCCAGGACGAAGGCGGCATTGGCCTGGTCCAGCTGGCCGCTGACTACCGGCTTGGCCAGGGGCGTGTCCCAGACATACAGGCTGTCTGCGGGGGCGGGTTGACTCGGCAGTTGTTCCAGGGTCACCGGCAGCAGATTGACTGCCACACCCAGCTGCGCGGCCCGCTCAAGGAGCAGGTTGCGGCTGGTGATGGCAATCAGGGGGTATGGCTGGGGTTGCGAGGCGAGCAGCAGGCACAGGTCAGGACCTATACCCGCCGGTTCGCCGGGTGTCAGAGCGAAACGTCTGGGTTTCACTGGGCCGCCTGTTCAGCGCCAGGCAGTTTGATCTCGACGTAGGCCTCATCACGGATCTGCCGCAACCAGGTCTGCAGCTCTTCGTCGTACTTGCGGTTACGCAGGACGGTCATGGCTTGTTGCTCGCGGGCCTGGCTGGTGCTGTCGGTGGCGCGACGGCCAAGGACTTCCAGTACATGCCAGCCATAAGGGCTCTTGAACGGCTTGGACAGTTGACCTTGTGGGGTCTTGGCCATCACTTCGCGGAACTCAGGCACCAGGGCGTTCGGGTCGATCCAGTTGAGGTCGCCGCCGTTGAGCGCCGAACCCGGGTCTTCCGAGTAGCTTTTCGCCAGTTCGGCAAAGTCTTCGCCGGCTTCGATGCGGTCGTAGAGTTTCTGCGCCAGGCGCTTGGTCTCTTCTTCGCTGCGAATCTCGCTTGGCTTGATCAGGATGTGGCGCACATGCACTTCATCGCGCACCTGATTGCCGCCACCGCGCTTGTCCAGCAGCTTTAGAATGATAAAGCCGCCTGGGGTACGCGCTGGCTGGGTGATATCGCCCACGGCCATTGCGCTCAGTTCACGGTCGAACGGAGGAGGCAATTGAGCAGCTTTACGCCAGCCCATGTCGCCGCCTTCCAGGGCGTTGTCGCTGCCGGAGCGGGCAATCGCCAATTGCGCGAAGTCCGCACCTTGCTTGAGTTGCTGGTACACGTCCATGGCCTGGCGGGCGGCACTCTGAATCGCTTCGGAGTTGGCGCTTTCCGGGGTCGGGATCAGGATATTGGCCAGGTGCAGTTCTTCGGAGAGCTGCATCTTGCCCAGGTCCGAGGCCAGGAAGTTCTTCACTTCCTGTTCCGATACCTGAATACGCTCGGCCACCCGGCGCTGACGCACGCGGCTGATGATCATTTCACGGCGCACCTGGTCACGAGCGTCTTCATAAGATAGGCCGTCGCGGGCCAGAGCGGCACGGAACTGCTCGATGCTCATGCTGTTGCGCTGGGCAATGGTGCCGATGGCCTGGTTCAGTTCTTCATCGGTGATGCGGATGCCGGAACGCTCGCCAATCTGCAGTTGCAGGTTTTCAACGATCAGACGCTCCAGAACCTGCTGTTCCAGGACGCTGGTAGGCGGCACACCGCCGCCACGCTTGGCGATGGTTTGCTGAACTTCGTTAACCCGCTGGTCCAACTGGCTCTGCATGACCACGTCGTTGTCGACGATGGCCACAACCTTGTCGATGGACTGCACTGCGGCGCTGGCCGCAGTGCTCAGGAACAGCGCGCCCAACATCAGCGGGCGCAGACAATCAGAAAGCTTGGTCTTCACGTTCACGATAACCTTGGATGCCTTTGTCGAGGAAGCTCTCTACTTTGGTGCCCATGACGCCACCGAGACCCTTCAGAACAATTTGGAGGAAGATGCCGCGGTCGCCTTTCTCGTTCTCCGGAGCGTTCTGACTGAACTCGTCATACTTGACCCAGTAACGGCTGATCAGGCGCAGTTTCCAGCAGCAGTTGTCGTATTCGAAACCACCGAAGGCCTCGAGCGTGCGGTTACGGTTGTAGTCGTACTGCCAGCGGCTGATGGCGTTCCATTGCGGCACGATCGGCCAGATCACCGAGAAGTCATGCTGCTGGATCTTGTAGTAGTCCTTCACGTAGCCAGGCGTGCCTGGAGTGCCGTAGTCGCCGCCCATTTTCCAGGTACCGCTGTTCTGGTCGTAGCGGATCTGGTCGTTGCGATAGCGATAGCCGGCGTTGACCACCTTGTTCGGGTTGTCTTCAGGCTGGTAGTGGAACATCGCACTGCCGGAGCGTGCGGTGTGGCTGTCCGGGTCCCAGTTGTACTCTGCGTTGGCGCGCCAGTCGCGGTTGAAACGGTATTCGTATTCAAGGGCGTAAGGCGAGACGTTGGACGTCGCATCGTTGCGAGTGCGGTAGTCGATACCCGGCAACTGGACGGTGCGATCCTTGAAGTACAGGGCCTGGCCAACGCTGACGCGCTGACGCTGGAAGCCGTTGTCTTCGATCCAGCGGCTGGTCACGCCCAGAGACAGCTTGTTCTCGTCGCCGACACGGTCGGAGCCGGAGAAGCGGTTGTCACGGAACAGCGAGGCGTAGTTAAAGGTAGGTTCGCCGGTATCGAATACCGGAATGTCCTTCTGGTCTTCCTCGGGTACATAGAGGTAGAACGCACGCGGCTCCAGGGTCTGGCGGTAGTTCTTGCCGAACCATTGAGTGTCACGGTCGAAGTACAGGCCGCCGTCGACGCTGGCGATTGGGACGCCGCGGTTTTGTGAGCTCTTGTACGATTCACCCAAGGCAGCAGCTCTATTCCTGTTGGTGACCAAGTCGTCTTTGCCTCGGCCATCCAGATCAAGATTGTACTGGGTGTACATATACTTCAGGGATGGAGTCAGATAGCCATAACTCCAGTTCAGCGGCAGGCTGACACCAGGTTTGAGGTTCAGGCGATCACCATTGGCGCGGGCCAGGCCCGCTACGTTGGTGTCCAGGCGCGGATTGCCTACCAGCCCGGTGATAGGGTCAATCGGTCCGCCATCTTTATCTGTGTAGTTACCCTTCAGTAGATCCCGCTCAAACCGAACCAGCTCGGTTTCATAGGTGAAATCCAGACCTTGCGGATGGTACGGCAGGGCACCGTTGAAGGTGATCTGCGGCAGCTTGTTGTACGGAGTGATATTGGACACGCTTGCCAGCTCATACGCCTGCACGTTAAGACGCGCGGTGTAGTCGTCACCACGGTAGGTCACGGCGCCTTGCTGGTTGACGTAGTCGGTGGACTTCACGCCAATCTGATCGGTTTCCAGGTCCTGGAAGTAATACGGATCGCTGATCTTGGTGTAGTCGACCTCGGTCATCACCCGCGAATCAAACCCGCCCTTGTGCTGCCAGTTGAGCATGTAGCGGGTTTTTTCGTAGTCGGTCTGCTTCTTGCGATCGGTGTCGTCGTCGTTGAGGTAGGCGGCGCCGAACTGACCTTCGCTGCTCTTGGTCAGGTAGCGGAACTCGCCTTCCATCAACAGGCCGCGCTTGGACATGTAGCGCGGGTACAACGTGGCATCGTAGTTCGGTGCCAGGTTGAAGTAGTAGGGCGTGACCAGCATGAAGCCGGTATCGCCGCCTGTGCCGATGCTCGGCGGCAGGAAGCCGGACTGACGACGGTCGTCGATCGGGAAATAGATATACGGGGTGTAGAGCACCGGAATGTCTTTGACCCGCAAGGTCACGTTGGTCGCGGTACCGAAGCCGGTGGCCGGGTTCAAGGTGATGTTGTTGCCCTTGAGCTGCCAGGCGTTGCTGTTCGGTTCGCACGTGGTGTACGTACCATCCTTGAGGCGGATGATGGCGTTTTCCGCACGCTTGGCATACAGCGCACTGCCGCGAACCCGCGACTTGTGCATCACGTATTCGGCGTTATCGACTTTGGCTTCGCCAGTGTCGAGTTGCACGTCGGCGTGGTCGCCGACCATCAGCGTGCCGTTATCGCGGATGCGTACGTTGCCGCTGAGCTCGCCACGGTTCTCGGCCTGATACAGGTTGGCCTCGTCGGCTTCGACCTGCATGCTGCCCTGGCGCATGACCACGTCACCGGCCAGGGTCGCCACCTGTTCTTCCTGCTGATAACGCGAGGCCTTGGCACCGATAAAGGTGGGGGCGTCACTTTTATTCGTCTTGTCATTCATGCCAGGACGAATTGGTTCGATATAGGAACCAGAGCAGTAAGGACCGGTTTCGGCCAATTGAGCGGCGGTGAGCTTCTCGCGCGGTACCCAGTCGAGGTGGCTGTAGTCCGCGCTGCGGGACTTCAGACCCCGGCCTTTGGCCTCGGTGACCAGCACTGGCTTGTCGCCGGTAGCTTGCTCTGCGGTGCCACTGTCGGTTGCGGCGGCGCCGTTGGAACTGACCGAGCTGGCATCGTGAATCGGCCGTGGAGGCAGTGGGGCTGCACTGGCTTTCGGCGCACAGGCCCAGCCACCCGAAGCAGAGACTGAGCAGTCATACTGTTCCGCGGCGACCACGAAGGAAGTGGCTAGAGGTTGCAGGGCCAGCAAACCGCCGGTAACCAGCAACGGAAATTTTTTACGAAACGCGGGGGATTTCAATGCCATCTTATTAGTCCGGGCTTCCTGCGTGCCATCTGCCCGCGGTGTGGGCCGCACGCCTCTCGATGGTCTGAAAAAGATGCTGGATAATAAAGCATGACCCGCTTGACGGCTAGCGCCGTCGGAGACCCTTGTAATGCCTGACCAAGATGTACGCTTGCAACACCTGAAAGTTTGGCTCGATGAGCAGTTGGCGATTGTTTATGCAGCACAAGGCTGGGGTGAAGTACCCCCGGCGACATTGACCGCGGCCAGCAGCGACGCGAGTTTCCGCCGTTATTTCCGTTGGCAGGGTGCAGGCCGCAGCTTTGTGGTCATGGATGCTCCGCCCCCCCAGGAAAACTGCAAACCCTTCGTGGATATCGCCCAGTTGCTGGCGACTTCCGGCATCAATGTGCCGAAAATTTATGCCCAAGACTTGGTTCGGGGCTTTTTATTGCTCAACGACCTGGGCAACAAGACCTATCTCGATGTGATCGACGAAAGCAATGCCGATGCACTTTTCGACGATGCACTGCAGGCCTTGCTGGCGTTTCAACAGTTGCCGATGGATGCGCCATTGCCCAGCTACGATGTCGCTCTCTTGCGCCGTGAGCTGGAGCTGTTTCCTGAGTGGTACGTCGGACGTGAACTGGCTGTCACGCTCAGTGCGCAGCAGCGCGAACAGTGGCAGCGGGTCAGTGACCTGCTGATCGACAGCGCCCTGGCGCAGCCCAAGGTGCTGGTGCATCGCGACTATATGCCTCGCAACCTGATGCTCAGCGAACCGAATCCAGGGGTGCTGGACTTTCAGGATGCGGTCTACGGCCCAGTGACCTACGACGTGACCTGCCTGTTCAAGGATGCCTTCCTCAGTTGGCCGCAGCCCCGGGTGCGTGGCTGGCTGGAGGGCTATTGGCACCAGGCCCGAGCGCTGGGGATTCCGGTCCAGGAAGACTTCGAGGAGTTCCTCCGGGCCAGTGACCTGATGGGCGTACAGCGTCACCTCAAGGTGATCGGTATCTTCTCGCGGATATGCCACCGCGATGGCAAGCCTCGTTACCTGGCCGACGTGCCACGGTTCTTTGCCTATATAGAAGCAGTGCTGGCCCGTCGTCCCGAATTGGCCGAGCTTTCGCAACTGCTGCTCAGCCTGCGCCAGCCAGCGGGAGCCGATGCATGAAGGCAATGATTCTGGCCGCCGGCAAGGGCGAGCGCATGCGCCCCCTGACCCTGGCCACCCCCAAGCCGCTGTTGCCTGTAGCCGGCATGCCCCTGATCGAATACCACCTGCTGGCGCTGGCCAAGGCGGGTTTTTGCGACATCGTCATCAACCATGCCTGGCTTGGCCAGCAGATCGAGGACGCCCTTGGCGACGGTCAACGCTGGGCCCTGAACATTCAGTACTCGGCGGAAAGCGAGCCTCTGGAAACCGCCGGCGGTATTTTCAAAGCCTTGCCCTTGTTGGGGGATGAACCGTTTCTGGTGGTCAATGGCGATATCTGGACCGACTACGACTTCGCCTCCTTGCGTCGGCCCCTGGCTGGACTGGCTCACCTGGTGATGGTGGATAACCCGGCGCACCATCCCAGCGGTGGCGATTTCTGCCTGCAGGACGGGATGTTGCACGATGCCCGGCCCGGAGCTGCAGCCCTGACCTTTAGTGGGATTTCGGTTCTGCATCCGAATTTGTTCCAGCACTGTGTCCCGGGCCCCTGCAAACTGGCACCGCTGTTGCGCGAGGCCATGGCCCGGGGACAGGTCAGCGGCGAGCATATGCAGGGGCAATGGATCGACGTGGGAACGGTCGAGCGTCTGGCGCAGGTCGAAGCCCTGCTGCAAGCGAGGCGCTGATATGTGGTGGCCAGGGACTCTGATTGGAGCCGGAGCGGGTTTTGCAATTGCCAGCATTCCGGGGGCCATGCTTGGTGCGTTGTTGGGGCAGGCTCTGGACCGGCGCCTGCAACTGCACAGCTGGGCGCATGTGCGTGAGCGACTGGGCGGTCGCCCAGCGTTGCGCAATGATGAATTGCTGTTCGTGTTGCTGGGGCGCTTGGCGAAAAGTGATGGCCGGGTGGTGGATGGGCATATCCAGCAGGCGCGTCAGGAGATGCGTTCGCTGGACATGAACGATTCAGCCCAGCGCCGTGCCATTGCAGCCTTCAATCGAGGCAAGTCGGGCAATGACCGTCTGCGCGGTTATCTGCGGCGCCTGAGTGCCCAGCCCCATGCCGCGGAGGGTGTGTTGCGTGCCTGCTGGCGGATGGTTTGGGCCGATGGCCGGGTGGGTCCGGCGGAGCGTGAACTGATCCAGCTCTGGGGTAAATGGCTGGGCTGGACCACGGAACAGATCCAGGCGCTGGCGCAGGAGTATGGCCCGGCGCGCAGGTCGTTGGCCGAGGGAACCCTGACCTATCAGGAGGCGTTGCGCCTGTTGGGGGTTGCCGCCACTGCTGAACCGGCACAGATCAAGCGCGCCTATCGCCGCCTGCTTAGTCGTCATCACCCGGACAAGATCGCCGGTAGCGGTGCCAGTGCAGCCCAGGTGCGGGAGGCGACGGAAACGACCCGTGAATTGCACAGCGCCTATGCCCTGATACGCGAGCGCCGGGATTTCCGCTGAGGCGTGGCCGGGCCGCCATTGCCAGTCAGGCAGTGGCGGCTCGAGCTCTTCAGCTGTCGGTGTTCTGCGGGTTCAACCAGCCACGTACCCGGCGGAACAGCTGCTCTTGCTGGGCGGCATGATTGCCGGGCAGGGCTTTGAGGGCGATCTGGCTGAAGTTTGAATGCTTCAGGCGCTTGCTGGCTTGCAGTCGTTCCAGTGCCGCTTTCTGCGCAGCGCTTTTGTCGACATAGTAGAAATCTGCGGTTGCCAGCTTCAGGGTGGGTGTCAGCTCTGCCAGTTGTGGCTTGCCATTGGCAGGTGTCTGGGCAGCCACCATCACCAGCTTCTGTACCTGGGAGGGCTGCTTTTCGCTCAGGTAGCGTGCGGCCCAGTAGGCGCCGGTGCCGTGGCCCAGGAGCACGATGCTGCGGGCATTCTGCTGTTCGGCGAAGGCCAGGGCTGCATCGATCCGGGTGAAGATGCGCTCGGCATCGGCCTTGACCTGTTCTTCGGTGCTTTCTGCGACGGCGCGGTCCGCCACGTCGGCTTCGCCACCGGCGGCTTGTTCGATGGGCTTGGCCTCGGCGCTGGCGTCTTTGGCGGTGTTGCTGGTGTCCGCTGGCGGCGGCGCGGCCTCGACGATCCGCGGTTGTGCCGCTTCGCTGAGCATGTCCGGCAGGGTCAGGCTCAGGCTGCCCCAGTCAGTGTCCGGCAGTTTATTGCGCAGTGGGGCCACGGCTTGGGGCCAGTCGGCGCTTTCGCCGGCTCCCGGGAGGATAATCACCACGCCCTTGGGTTCGCTGGTGTTGGCCGGTTTCCACAGGGCCAGGAAGGTGTCGCCACCGGCTTGCAACTGCTGTTGCTCCTGGGCAGGCAACTGACGCTCCAGGGCGCTGGCATCTTCCTGGCTGCGTTCAGGCAGGGTTTGGCGTTGCGCCGGTTGTTCCTCGGGGCTCTTGGTTTCCGGGGCCGGGTCGGCGGCTTCCACAGAAAAGGTCCAAGGCAGGATCAGCGACAGGCACAATGCAGGCAGTGCCGAGCGGTGGACAAGGGGCATCGGATATTCCAGGCCAGAAGTAATTCCGGCAGCCTAATGGGTTGGTCAGTATTTGTCAGGGTGTGAGACTTCAGATGATGCGTTTTCGCTGCCTTCTGCTTATCGGCTGTCTGTGCCTTCCCTTGATAGGCGGGGCGGCACCGACGCCCCATGTGCCCACAGCACCCTTGAGCCACGAGCAGCGTCAATGGCTTGAACAACACCCGGAGTTGCGGGTGGGGCTGGTACTGCAGGCACCGTTCGCCCAATACGACCGGCGTCTGCAGCGCCTGTCCGGGGCTAACGTCGAACTGATGCAGACCTTGGCCCAGGCGCTGAAGATTGAACTCAGCTGGCGCAACTTTCCCGATCAGGCACAGCTGGAAAGAGCCCTGCGCGACGGCGAAGTGGACATGGCCCCCGGCCTGACCCAGACGCCCGCGGGCCTGAGGCTGTGGCTGTTCAGCGACCCTTATATGCGTGTGCCACAGCTGGTGGTGGGTGAGCGCAAGGGCGCGGGGGCCGTGGAACTGGAGAAGCTCGACAGCCAGGCCCGAGTCGCGGTGCGCATGCCCAGCGCGGTGGCCGATTACCTGCGCCTGACCTACCCCAACCTGAATCTGCAAGGGGTTCCCCTGGAGCGCCAGGCCCTGCAACTGCTGCTGAGCCAGCAAGCCCGTTATGCGGTTGTGGATGAAGCCCAGCTCAGTCGCCTGTCGGCGGAGGCAGAGTTTTCCGGGTTGGCGGTGGTGGGGGATATCGGCCTGCCGCAGCTGTTACGGGTAGCAACCCGTCGCGACTGGCCGGAGTTGGCCAGTATCGTAGAGGCCGGCTTGCACGCGATCCCGGCCAAGGAGCTGGAGCAATTGCACAGTCGTTGGCTGCAGCCCAAGTACCCGCGCCTGGGAGAATCCCCCGGCGTCTGGCAGAACCTCAGCCTACTGTTGATGATCCTGTTGCTGGCCAGCTTGGCGACTGTCTTCTGGCAGCGTCGTCAGCAACGCAGTCTGGAGCAGAGGTTGCTGGCGGCACGTGAGGATATCGCCCTGCGCGCCGCCAGCGAAGAAGCCCTGCGCCTGACCCAGTTTTCCATTGATCAAAGCACTGTGGGCATTCTCTGGGTCAACTGGGACAGTCATGTGCGTTATGCCAATCGGGCCGCTGAAGAGATGCTCGGTTATCCGGCGGGCGGAGTGATCGACCGCCCGCTGATCGATTTCGAACCCAACCTGCACATGGATCGCTGGCTCAACCTGTGGAAGCGTGCCCGGGCCAGTGAGGAGGGCGCGCAGAGTTTCGAGACCCAGTGCGTGCGTGCTGACGGCAGTATCTTGCCGGCGGACGTGTCCTTGAGCTTCCTGCGTTTTCGCGACAGTGAATACCTGGTGGTCTACCTCAATGACGTCACCGAGCGTCGTCGTGCACTGGCGGCGCTGCGGGAAAGCGAGGCGCGCCTGCAGGGTATCGCCGCCAACGTCCCGGGCCTGGTGTTCCGCCTGGAGCGAGCGCCGGTCACCGGGCAGATCGATTTCGCCTATATCAGTGAAGGCAGTGAAACCCTGGTGGGCTACTCGCCGGCGACGCTGGCCCACCGGGACACCGGCCTGCGCAGCCTGGTGCACCCGGATGACAAGGCCAGTTATCACCAGACCCAGGATCAGGCCCTGGACACCGATAGCGACTGGTCCTGGCAAGGTCGCATCCTGACCCGCCAGGGCCAGCAGCGCTGGGCCGAGATCAAGGCCATCACCCGCCGCCTGGATGACGGCGCTTTTGTCTGGGACGGCATTGTCTGGGACATCAGCGAAAGCAAGCGCATCGAGCTGGAGCTGGCCAGCTCCCGTGAGCAATTGCGGGAATTGTCGGCGCACCTGGAAAGCGTGCGCGAAGAAGAAAAGGCCCGCATTGCCCGGGAAGTCCATGACGAGCTGGGGCAGATGCTCACCGTGCTCAAGCTGGAAACCTCCATGTGCGAACTGGCCTATGCCCAACTCGACCCGGGGCTGCACGAACGACTCAACAGCATGAAGCGCCTGATTGCCCAATTGTTCCAACTGGTGCGCGACGTGGCCACGGCCCTGCGGCCGCCGATCCTCGATGCGGGCATCGCGTCGGCCATCGAATGGCAGGCCCGGCGGTTTGAAGCACGCACACAGATTCCTTGCCTGGTTCAAGTGCCGGATAACCTGCCGCGCCTGAGTGACGCCAAGGCCGTCGGCCTGTTTCGTATCCTCCAGGAGGCCCTGACCAATGTCATGCGCCATGCCCAGGCGCATACTGTGGAACTGACCCTGGCCCTGGAAGAGGGCGAGTTGTGCATGACCATCAGCGATGACGGCCTTGGTTTCGACACCGCCTCGGCACGCCCGACGTCCTTTGGCCTGGTGGGCATGCGCGAGCGGGTGCTGATCATGGGCGGCAGCCTGTCGCTGCACAGTGAACAGGGAGAGGGCACCCTCCTGAGTGTCCGGGTGCCCCTGGACCGAGAACAATAACGAGGAGACGCGCGTGATCCGTGTACTGGTAGCCGAAGACCACACCATTGTCCGCGAAGGCATCAAGCAGCTGATCGGTCTGGCCAAGGACCTGCTGGTGGTGGGCGAGGCGAGCAACGGTGAACAGCTGTTGGAAACCCTGCGCCAGGTGCCCTGTGAAGTGGTGCTGCTGGATATCTCCATGCCCGGGGTAAACGGCCTGGAAGCCATTCCACGGATTCGGGCCCTGAACAATCCCCCGGCGATCCTGGTGCTGTCGATGCATGACGAGGCGCAGATGGCGGCGCGTGCGCTGAAGATCGGCGCTGCTGGCTACGCCACCAAGGACAGCGATCCTTCACTGTTGCTGACGGCAATCCGCAAGGTGGCGTCCGGTGGGCGTTACATCGACCCGGACCTGGCGGACCGTATGGTCTTCGAGGTCGGCCTGACCGATGCCCGGCCCTTGCATTCGCTGCTTTCCGAGCGTGAGTTCTCGGTCTTCGAACGCCTGGCACAGGGTGCCAACGTCAATGATATTGCTCAGCAACTGGCCCTGAGCAGCAAGACCATCAGCACCCACAAGGCGCGGCTGATGCAGAAGCTCAATATCACCTCCCTGGCGGAACTGGTGAAATACGCCATGGAGCACAAGCTGCTCTGACGTCATCTGCAGTGCTCTCTCCACCTCCCGGGGAGGGCACTTATCCATTTACGACATCCCCGCTTTCGGCCTTCTGCCGTTTCTTGCTGCTTGTAGCTTGCCGCTGGCCTCTGCCCTTATCCAATCCCGCCATCCTTGTAGGGCAATCCCTACACGCAACCTTCCAGGCGGCTGAGGCGAATCTCTCCTGCGCCCCGATTTGCGCGGCCTGCGGCCTCCACTAGGCTTGTTCCACAGCCGTCTAAAACAAAAGGTGTGGGTATGAGCGAGGTTGATTCAAGCGCTGGGGCCAACGATGTTCTGGTCAGCTTTCGTGGTGTGCAGAAAAGCTACGACGGTGAAAACCTGATCGTCAAAGACCTCAACCTGGATATTCGCAAAGGCGAGTTCCTCACCCTGCTGGGGCCGTCCGGGTCCGGCAAGACCACCAGCCTGATGATGCTGGCCGGTTTCGAGACCCCAACCGCCGGCGAGATCCAGCTGGCCGGGCGCTCCATCAACAATGTACCGCCGCACAAGCGCGACATCGGCATGGTGTTCCAGAACTACGCCTTGTTTCCGCACATGACCGTGGCCGAGAACCTGGGCTTTCCGCTGTCGGTGCGCGGCCTCAGCAAGACCGACATCAGTGAGCGGGTCAAACGGGTGCTGAGCATGGTTCAGCTCGATGCCTTCGCCCAGCGTTATCCGGCGCAATTGTCCGGTGGCCAGCAGCAGCGTGTGGCCCTGGCCCGTGCCCTGGTGTTCGAGCCGCAGTTGGTGCTGATGGACGAACCCCTCGGTGCTCTGGACAAGCAACTGCGTGAGCACATGCAGATGGAAATCAAGCATCTGCACCAGCGCCTGGGTGTGACCGTGGTCTACGTGACTCACGACCAGGGCGAGGCCCTGACCATGTCCGATCGGGTGGCGGTGTTCCATCAGGGCGAAATCCAGCAGATTGCCCCGCCGCGCACTCTTTACGAAGAGCCCAAGAACACCTTCGTCGCCAACTTCATTGGCGAGAACAACCGTCTCAACGGTCGGCTCCACAGCCATACCGGCGAGCGTTGCGTGGTGGAGCTGGGGCGTGGCGAAAAAGTCGAGGCGCTGGCGGTGAACGTCGGCCAGGTCGGCGGCCCGGTGACCCTTTCCATCCGTCCGGAGCGCGTGAGCCTTAACGGCTCCAGCGAACGCTGCGTCAACCGCTTCTCCGGGAGGGTAGCGGAATTCATCTATCTGGGCGACCACGTCCGGGTGCGCCTGGAAGTCTGCGGCAAGAGCGACTTCTTCGTGAAACAACCGATTGCCGAGCTCGATCCTGCGCTGGCGGTGGGCGACGTGGTGCCGCTTGGCTGGCAAGTCGAGCACGTTCGCGCGCTTGACCCGCTTCTAGAGGCGAATTGATCGCCCCCCTGCAACACCAACCTGCACGTGGAGAACACAATAATGTTGAGATCCCTGAAATTCACCGCCCCCCTCAGCGCTATCGCTGTGGCACTGGGCATGCTGGGTGCGGCACACGCCATGGCGGCGGGTCCCGACCTGACCGTGGTGTCCTTTGGTGGGGCGAACAAGGCGGCTCAGGTCAAAGCCTTCTACGCGCCTTGGGAAGCCGCAGGCCATGGCAAGATCGTTGCTGGCGAGTACAACGGCGAGATGGCCAAGATCAAGGCCATGGTCGATACCAAGAGCGTGTCCTGGGACCTGGTAGAGGTCGAGTCTCCTGAACTGTCCCGCGGTTGCGACGAGGATATGTTCGAACAGCTGGACCCGGCCCTGTTCGGCAAGAGCGAAGACTACGTCAAGGGTGCCATCCAGCCTTGCGGCGTGGGCTTCTTCGTCTGGTCCACGGTGCTGGCCTACAACGCCGACAAGCTGAAAGCAGCCCCCGCCAGTTGGGCCGACTTCTGGGACACCAAGCAGTTCCCGGGCAAGCGCGGTCTGCGCAAGGGCGCCAAGTACACCCTGGAGTTCGCCCTGATGGCCGACGGCGTCGCGCCCAAGGATGTCTATAAAGTCCTGGCTGGCAAGGACGGCCAGGATCGCGCCTTCAAGAAACTCGATGAGCTCAAGCCCTACATTCAGTGGTGGGAAGCCGGCGCCCAGCCGCCGCAGTACTTGGCTTCCGGCGACGTGGTCATGAGCTCGGCCTACAACGGCCGGATCGCCGCAGTGCAAAAGGAAAGCAACCTGAAAGTGGTGTGGAACGGCGGCATCTACGACTTCGATGCCTGGGCCATTCCCAAAGGCCTGGACAAGGATCGCGCTGAAGCCGCGAAGAAGTTCATCGCCTACTCGGTACAGCCGCAGCAGCAGAAAACCTATTCGGAAAACATTGCTTACGGCCCAGCCAACATCCAGGCCGTGCCGCTGCTGGCCAAGGACATTCTCAAGGACATGCCCACTACCCCGGAAAACATCGCCAACCAGGTGCAGATCGACGTCAGCTTCTGGGCTGACAACGGTGAGCAACTGGAGCAGCGCTTCAACGCCTGGGCAGCCAAGTAACCACCCCGCTGTTGTAGGAGCGAGCTTGCTCGCGAGGGCGTGATCGGCACCACCACCGGTGTCGCCTGATGCGCCTTGTTCGCGGGCAAGCCCGCTCCTACCCCGGTGGTTTGTATTCGAAAGTTCGATTCGCGGAGTTTGTCATGACCATCACCGTTCCCTTGAACGCGGTCACCGGCCCGACCTTGAAGCAGCGGCTGGCCCGTGCCGAGCGGGTCAACCGCTGGAAGGCACAGGCCTTGATCGCGCCTCTGGTGCTGTTTCTGCTGCTGGTGTTCCTGGTACCGATTGTGGCGCTGCTGTACAAGAGCGTCGGCAACCCGGAAGTGGTCGGGGGCATGCCGCGCACTGTCGCGGCCGTGAGTGCCTGGGATGGTCGTGGCCTGCCCGCCGAAGCGGCCTACAAGGCCTTGAGCGAAGACCTGTTCGAAGCCCGCAAGAATCAAACCTTGGGCGATCTGTCCAAGCGCCTGAACATGGAGTTGGCCGGCTATCGCAGCCTGTTGACCAAGACCGCCCGTGCCTTGCCGTTCAAGGCCGAGCCCGAATCCTATAAAGAAGCCATGGAGAGTCTGGACGAGCGTTGGGGCGACCCGGCCTACTGGCAGGCGATCCGGCGCAACACCAGCAGCCTGACGCCCTATTATCTGCTGGCGGCGGTGGACCATCGCATCGATGACCTGGGAGAACTGGCCCCGGCCACCCCGGATCAGTCCATCTACCTGGACATCTTCGCCCGGACCTTCTGGATGGGCCTGGTGATCACCGCGATCTGCCTGGCGCTGGCCTATCCCCTGGCTTACCTGCTGGCCAACCTGCCGGCGCGCAAAAGCAATCTGCTGATGATCCTGGTGCTGCTGCCGTTCTGGACGTCGATCCTGGTGCGGGTAGCGGCGTGGATCGTGCTGCTGCAGTCCGGCGGCTTGATCAACAGTGCGCTGCTGGCCATGGGGGTGATCGATAAGCCGCTGGAGTTGGTGTTCAACCGCACCGGGGTCTACATCTCCATGGTGCATATCCTGCTGCCGTTCATGATCCTGCCGATCTACAGCGTGATGAAGGGCATCTCGCCCACTTACATGCGTGCAGCGATTTCCCTGGGCTGCCATCCATTCGCCAGCTTCTGGCGGGTGTATTTGCCGCAGACCTACGCCGGGGTCGGCGCCGGCTGTCTGCTGGTGTTCATCCTGGCCATCGGCTACTACATCACTCCGGCGCTGCTGGGCAGCCCGAACGACCAGATGGTCAGCTACTTCGTCGCCTTCTACACCAACACCAGTATCAACTGGGGCATGGCTACGGCCCTGGGCGGCCTGTTGTTGCTGGCGACCATCGTGCTCTATCTGATTTACAGCTGGCTGGTGGGCGCCAGTCGCCTGCGCCTGAGCTAAGGAGAGAATCGAAATGCTGAGCCCCTACATGTCGCCCGTTGAACGGGTCTGGTTCTACAGCTTGCGGATTCTCTGCGGCTTGATCCTGTTGTTCCTGGTATTGCCGGTGCTGGTGATCATCCCGCTGTCGTTCAACTCCGGGAGCTTTCTGGTGTATCCGCTGCAGGGCTTCTCGCTGCACTGGTACCAGGACTTCTTCGCTTCCGCCGAATGGATGCGAGCCCTGAAGAACAGCATCATTGTCGCCCCGGCCGCCACCTTGCTGGCGATGGTCTTCGGCACCCTGGCGGCGATCGGCCTGACCCGTGGCGACTTCCCCGGCAAGGCGCTGGTGATGGCCCTGGTGATTTCGCCGATGGTGGTGCCGGTGGTGATCATCGGCGTTGCCAGCTATCTGTTCTTTGCCCCGCTGGGCATGGGCAACAGTTTCTTCTCGCTGATCGTCGTGCATGCGGTGCTGGGGGTGCCCTTCGTGATCATCACCGTGTCGGCGACCCTGCAAGGCTTCAACCACAACCTGGTGCGGGCTGCAGCCAGCCTCGGCGCCTCGCCATTGACCACCTTTCGCCGGGTGACCTTGCCCCTGATCGCGCCTGGGGTCATCAGTGGTGCGCTGTTCGCCTTCGCCACTTCGTTCGACGAAGTGGTGGTGACCCTGTTCCTGGCCGGCCCCGAGCAAGCGACGTTGCCACGGCAGATGTTCAGCGGTATCCGCGAAAACCTCAGCCCGACCATCGCCGCCGCCGCCACGCTGCTGATCGCCTTCTCGGTGATTCTGCTGCTGACTCTGGAATGGCTGCGTGGGCGCAGTGAGAAGTTGCGCACCGCCCAGGTGTGAGGTCCTTGGCCTTCCTGACGGGTGTTGCCAGGCGCGGCACCGGTCAGGGAGAGAAGGGAATTCGTCTGCTGAATAGGCGACAATCGACAATCCGCGACTACGCTTGTGCCGGCTCCTACCTTTATATAAGAGGCTGCGCACATGAGTATTTCCTCTTTCAAGATCGCCCACAAACTGCTCACCGGCAGCACCGCCATCGAACAGCTGGCCGCCGAGCTGACCCGACTGGATGTGGATAACCCGCTGATTGTCACCGATGCTGCGTTGCTCAAGTCGGGCACGGTGGAACTGGCGCTGGCACACCTGGGTGAGCGCAGTTATGAGATTTTCGACCGGGTGCAGCCGGACCCGGAGATCGCCATTGTCGAAGACTGCATGCAGGTCTACCGCGAGGGCGGGCATGACGGCCTGATCGGCCTTGGGGGCGGTAGCGCCATCGATATCGCCAAGAGTGTCGCGGCTTATGCGGGCTACCATGGCGCCCTGGAGGATCTGTTCGGCGTTGATCAGGTCCCGCGCAAAGGACCACCGTTGATCGCCATTCCCACCACGGCCGGCACTGGCTCGGAAGTGACCAACGTGGCCATCCTGTCGGACAAGGCGGCGCTGTTGAAGAAAGGCATTGTCAGTGATTACCTGCTGCCGGATGTGGCCCTGGTCAGTCCACAGATGACCTTGACCTGTCCCCGCAGCGTCACGGCCGCCAGTGGTGTCGATGCCCTGGTTCACGCTGTCGAGTCCTACCTGTCCCTCAACGCCTCATCCATCACCGACTCCCTGGCCATTGGTGCGATCAAACTGATCGTCAAGGCGTTGCCCAAGGCTTATGCCAATCCGGCCAACCTGCAAGCCAGGGAGGACATGGCCACCGCCAGCCTGATGGCCGGCATGGCCTTCGGTAATGCCGGGGTCGGGGCGGTGCATGCCCTGGCCTATCCGCTGGGTGGACGTTTTCATGTGTCCCATGGCGTCGGCAATGCCTTGCTGCTGCCCTATGTCATGACCTGGAACAAGATGGCCTGCGTTGAGCGTATGCAGGATATCGCCGAAGCCATGGGGGTCCAGACGGCGCATTTGAGTGCCAGCGAGGCCGCTGATCGGGCCGTGGAGGCAATGACTGCGTTGTGCGCTGCGGTGGAAATCCCCAGCGGCTTGCGCAGCTTTGGCGTGCCGGAGGAGGCCATCCCCGCCATGGCGTTGGAGGCCGCGGGTATTGAGCGCCTGATGCGCAATAATCCGTGCAAACTGAGTCCTGCCGATATCGAGAAGATCTATCGCGCGGCTTACTGAAGATCGCGGTTACGGTGTGCGCTCCAAAGCATGAGGTATACAATGCGCGCCATCGTGATTCTGCTCAAAAAAGGTGCGTCATGCAGCCCTTCGCTATTGCTCCGTCGATTCTCTCTGCCGACTTCGCCCGTCTGGGTGAGGAAGTGGACAATGTCCTGGCCGCTGGTGCCGACATCGTCCACTTCGATGTCATGGACAACCACTATGTGCCGAACCTGACCATCGGCCCGATGGTCTGTTCTGCACTGCGCAAGTATGGGATCACCGCGCCGATCGATGCGCACCTGATGGTGACCCCGGTGGATCGCATCATCGGTGACTTCATCGAGGCAGGCGCGTCCTACATCACCTTTCACCCCGAAGCCACGCTGCATGTGGACCGTTCCCTGCAAATGATCCGCGAGGGCGGCTGCAAGGCCGGCCTGGTGTTCAATCCGGCGACCCCGCTGGACGTGCTCAAGTATGTGATGGACAAGGTCGACATGGTCCTGCTGATGAGCGTCAACCCGGGCTTTGGCGGGCAGAAGTTCATTCCTGGGACCCTCGACAAGCTGCGCGAGGCACGGGCCCTGATCGACGCTTCCGGTCGCGATATCCGCCTGGAGATCGACGGTGGGGTGAACGTCGGCAACATCCGTGAGATCGCCGCCGCAGGCGCTGACACCTTTGTTGCCGGTTCGGCCATCTTCAATGCGCCGAACTATCAGGAAGTCATTGAGAAGATGCGCGCCGAACTGGCGCTGGCTCGGCCATGAGCGCATTTGAGCAGCTGTTCTCGGGGCGTTTGCCGCGACTGGTGATGTTCGACCTGGATGGCACCCTGGTCGATTCGGTGCCGGACCTCGCGGCCGCCGTGGATCAAATGCTGCTCAAGCTGGGGCGCAAGCCCGCGGGTATCGAGGCGGTGCGCGAGTGGGTCGGCAACGGTGCGCCGATGCTGGTGCGCCGGGCCCTGGCCAACAGCCTGGATGCCCAGGGTGTCGACGATGTCGAGGCGGAGCACGCTCTTGAGTTGTTCAACAGCGCGTACGAGGACAGCCACGAGCTGACTGTGGTCTATCCCGGTGTGCGCGAAACCCTCAAGTGGCTGCACAAGCAGGGCGTGGAAATGGCCCTGATCACCAACAAGCCCGAGCGTTTCGTCGCGCCATTGCTGGATCAGATGAAGATCGGCCGGTATTTCCGCTGGATCATCGGCGGCGACACCCTGCCGCAAAAAAAACCCGACCCGGCGGCACTGTTCTTCGTGATGAAGATGGCCAGTGTACCGGCGTCGCAGTCGCTGTTCGTCGGCGACTCGCGCAGCGATGTGCTGGCGGCCAAGGCGGCGGGGGTCAAGTGCGTGGCGCTGAGCTACGGCTATAACCACGGCCGGCCGATTGCCGAGGAGTCGCCGGCGCTGGTGATCGACAACTTGCGGGCGCTGATCCCCGGTTGCTTAGAACCAGCCGCTGAGATAACGTTGCCCGACGCTGTTCCATCCCCTTCTGGAAATTCCATCGTGGTGGTCACTCGCAAACTCTGGATGAAAGTCATCAAGGCCTTGGCCCGTTGGCGTTGGCGCGCCTGATTTTTGTCTGGCCGGCCCTGCCGGCACGTTTGCATACCTGACTGTTAGATCCTCAAGCCACGAGGCACCCCATGATTCGCGAAGAATTCCTGCGTTTGGCCGCAGCCGGTTACAACCGTATCCCGCTGGCCTGCGAAACCCTTGCCGACTTCGACACGCCGCTGTCGATCTACCTGAAACTGGCCGATCAGCCCAACTCCTACTTGCTGGAGTCGGTGCAGGGCGGTGAAAAGTGGGGGCGCTATTCGATCATCGGCTTGCCGTGCCGCACCGTATTGCGCGTGCATGGGCACCAGGTCAGCGTGAGCCATGACGGTGTCGAGATCGAGAGCCATGAAGTGGCTGATCCGCTGGCTTTCGTCGAGGAATTCAAAGCCCGTTACAACGTGCCGACCATCGCCGGCCTGCCGCGCTTCAACGGTGGCCTGGTGGGGTATTTCGGTTATGACTGCGTGCGTTATGTCGAGCCGCGCCTGGGCCAGTGCCCGAATCCAGACCCGATCGGCGTGCCGGATATCCTGCTGATGGTCTCCGATGCGGTGGTGGTGTTCGACAACCTGGCGGGCAAGATGCACGCCATCGTGCTGGCCGACCCCAGCAAGGACAACGCCTTCGAGGCCGGTCAAGCGCGCTTGCAGGAGTTGCTTGCGCAACTGCGCCAGCCGATCACGCCGCGTCCCGGGCTGGATTTCAGCAAGCAGCAGGCGGCCGATCCGGTATTCCGCTCCAGCTTCACCCAGGCGGACTACGAGCGAGCCGTGGACACCATCAAGGAGTACATCCTGGCCGGTGACTGCATGCAGGTGGTGCCGTCCCAGCGCATGTCGATTGACTTCAAGGCTGCGCCCATCGATCTGTACCGGGCGCTGCGCTGCTTCAACCCGACGCCCTATATGTACTTCTTCAACTTCGGCGACTTTCATGTAGTGGGCAGTTCGCCGGAAGTGCTGGTACGGGTCGAGGACAACCTGATTACCGTGCGGCCGATTGCCGGCACCCGTCCGCGGGGCGCTACCGAGGAAGCCGACCTGGCCCTGGAACAGGACCTGCTGTCGGATGCCAAGGAAATCGCCGAGCACCTGATGCTGATCGATCTGGGGCGCAACGACACCGGTCGCGTATCCGAAATTGGCTCGGTGAAGCTCACCGAGAAGATGGTGATCGAGCGTTATTCCAATGTGATGCACATCGTCTCCAACGTCACCGGTCAACTGAAAGCCGGGCTGACGGCGATGGACGCCCTGCGGGCGATCCTGCCGGCGGGGACGTTGTCCGGGGCGCCGAAGATTCGCGCCATGGAAATCATCGACGAGCTGGAGCCGGTCAAGCGTGGGGTCTACGGCGGTGCCGTGGGTTACTTCGCCTGGAACGGCAACATGGATACCGCCATTGCCATTCGCACGGCGGTGATCAAGAACGGTGAGCTGCATGTACAGGCCGGTGGCGGGATTGTCGCCGACTCAGTGCCGACCCTGGAGTGGGAAGAGACGCTGAACAAGCGTCGCGCAATGTTCCGTGCCGTGGCGCTGGCAGAACAAACCCCCGCATCCAAGGTTTGAGGAGTTTCCATAATGTTGCTGATGATCGATAACTACGACTCCTTCACCTACAACGTCGTCCAGTATCTGGGCGAGTTGGGTGCCGAAGTGAAAGTGGTACGCAATGACGAGCTGACCGTGGCTGAAATCGAAGCCCTCAAGCCCGAGCGTATCGTGGTCTCGCCTGGCCCTTGCACGCCGACCGAGGCCGGTGTCTCCATCGAGGCGATCAAGCATTTCGCCGGCAAGCTGCCGATTCTGGGCGTGTGCCTGGGCCACCAGTCCATCGGCCAGGCTTTTGGCGGCCAAGTGGTGCGAGCCCGGCAAGTGATGCACGGCAAGACCAGCCCGGTGTTTCACCGTGACCTGGGGGTGTTCAACGGTTTGAACATGCCGCTGACCGTGACCCGTTACCACTCGCTGGTGGTCAAGCATGAGAGCCTGCCCGAGTGCCTCGAAGTCACGGCTTGGACCCAGTTGGAAGACGGCAGCGTCGACGAAATCATGGGGCTGCGCCACAAGACGCTGAATATCGAAGGGGTGCAATTTCATCCCGAGTCTATCCTCACCGAGCAGGGCCACGAGCTGTTCGCCAACTTCCTCAAACAGAGCGGCGGCACGCGCTAAGGACTTTTCATGGATATCAAGACTGCCCTGAGCCGTATTGTCGGCCATCTGGACCTGAGCACCGATGAGATGCGCGATGTCATGCGCGAGATCATGACCGGCCAATGCACCGATGCGCAGATTGGCGCCTTCATGATGGCCATGCGCATGAAAAGCGAAAGCATCGACGAGATCGTCGGCGCGGTATCGGTGATGCGTGAACTGGCTGACACGGTCGAACTGAAAACCCTCGACGGTGTGGTGGATGTGGTCGGCACCGGCGGTGACGGTGCGAACATTTTCAACGTTTCCACAGCGTCTTCCTTTGTTGTTGCCGCCGCCGGCTGCACTGTTGCCAAGCATGGTAACCGTGCGGTATCCGGCAAGAGCGGCAGCGCCGATCTGTTGGAGGCGGCCGGAATCTACCTGAACCTGACGCCAGTCCAGGTCGCGCGCTGCATCGACAACGTCGGCATCGGCTTCATGTTTGCCCAGTCTCATCACGGCGCCATGAAATATGCCGCCGGCCCGCGCCGAGACCTCGGCCTGCGCACCCTGTTCAACATGCTTGGCCCGCTTACGAATCCGGCCGGCGTGAAACATCAGGTGGTGGGAGTATTCACTCAGGCCTTGTGCCGGCCATTGGCCGAGGTTTTGCAACGTCTGGGCAGCAAACATGTGCTGGTGGTGCATTCCCAGGATGGCCTGGACGAGTTCAGCCTGGCGGCGCCGACCTATGTTGCCGAGCTGAAGAATGACCAGATCAGCGAGTACTGGGTGCAGCCCGAGGACTTGGGCATGAAGAGCCAGAGTCTGTTTGGCTTGGTGGTGGAGAGCCCGGCGGCGTCCCTTGAGCTGATCCGCGATGCCCTGGGACGACGCAAGACCGAGCACGGCCAGAAGGCCGCCGAGATGATTGTGCTCAATGCCGGTGCGGCGCTGTATGCCGCGGATCATGCCAGCAGCTTGAGAGAGGGCGTGGCCCTGGCGCACGATGCCTTGCACACCGGCTTGGCCCGGGAAAAGCTCGAGGAGCTGGGCGCCTTTACCGCGGTGTTCAAGCAGGAGAATGAAGGATGAGTGTGCCGACAGTTCTGGAAAAAATCCTCGCCCGCAAGGTTGAGGAAGTTGCCGAGCGCAGCGCTCGCGTCAGTCTGGCCGAGCTGGAGAGCCTGGCGCGGGCCGCCGATGCGCCGCGGGGTTTCGCCAGGGCGCTGCAGGAGCAGGTCAAGCTCAAGCAGCCGGCGGTGATTGCCGAGATCAAGAAAGCTTCGCCGAGCAAAGGCGTGATCCGCGAGAATTTCGTGCCGGCAGAGATCGCCAAGAGCTACGAGAAGGGCGGTGCCACTTGCCTGTCGGTGTTGACTGACGTCGATTACTTCCAGGGGGCCGATGCCTACCTGCAGCAGGCCCGCGCGGCCTGCAAACTGCCGGTGATCCGCAAGGATTTCATGATCGATCCCTACCAGATCGTCGAAGCCCGTGCCCTCGGTGCCGACTGTGTGCTGCTGATTGTCGCTGCGCTGGACGACCAGCGGATGGCCGAGTTGGCCACGGTGGCCAAGGGCGTCGGTCTGGATGTGCTGGTGGAAGTGCACGACGGCGACGAGTTGGAGCGGGCGCTGAAGACCCTCGACACACCGTTGGTCGGGATCAACAACCGCAATCTGCATACCTTCGAAGTCGACCTGGAAACCACTCTCGACCTGCTGCCGCGGATTCCTCGCGATCGCCTGGTGATTACCGAGAGCGGCATTCTCAACCGTGCCGATGTCGAGCTGATGGAAATCAGTGATGTCTATTCGTTCCTGGTGGGCGAGGCATTCATGCGCGCCGAGAGCCCGGGCAGCGAGTTGCAACGCTTGTTCTTCCCCGAGCGTGGCGTGCCGGTCAGCGGTTCGACCCTGGACTGAACCTGAAACAATGAATAAGCCGGCGATGCCGGCTTTTTCGTATCTATTGCAAAGGATTTCCACTGTCATGACCCAACCCCTTGCCTTGACTGTCGAAGCTGGCCTGCAGGCCGAGCAGGATCTGCTGGCGCTGGTGTGTGCTGGCGAGCAGGAGTTTGGGCTGCTGTTCTGGCAGCCCAGCGATCGGGCGCTGGTGATGCCTCGGCGCTTGAGTCGCCTGCCGGGGTTCGAGCAGGCCTGCCAGGCGTCGGCGGCCAACGGCTGGCCGGTGCTGCTGCGGGAAACCGGCGGTGAGCCGGTGCCGCAATCGGCAGCCACGGTGAATATTGCGCTGGTTTATGCGCCACCGCGCAGCGAGGGGGATCAGGGGCGGATCGAAACGGCCTATCGGCGTCTGTGCCAGCCGATTTGCGATCTGCTCAGTGAGCTGGGAGGCAATCCGTCGTTGGGGGAGGTGGACGGCGCCTTTTGCGATGGACGTTTCAACGTCAATCTGGAGGGGCGCAAGATGGTCGGTACAGCCCAGCGCTGGCGTCAGAGCAAAGGCGGACAGCGCCCGGTGGGGCTGGTACACGGTGCCCTGCTGTTGGATAACGAGCGCGACTCCATGGTGGGGGCGGTCAATACCTTCAATCAGGCTTGCGGCCTGGAGCAGCGTTGCCGGGCTGAAAGCCACATCGCCCTGCATGAGGCATTTACCGCAGAGAATGCCGTGGCCCGGCTGGACAGCCTGTACCGGCAGATGCTCAAGAGCTTTCTGCCGGGTTAGCGGGTGCCGAACACCACCATGGTCTTGCCTTTGACGTGAACCAGGTTGCGTTCCTCAAGATCCTTGAGGACGCGGCCGACCATTTCTCGGGAGCAGCCGACTATCCGGCCGATCTCCTGACGGGTGATCTTGATCTGCATGCCGTCAGGGTGGGTCATGGCATCCGGTTGCTTGCACAGCTCCAGCAGGCAGCGGGCAACCCGTCCGGTCACGTCGAAGAACGCCAGGTCGCCGACCTTGCGCGTGGTATTGCGCAGGCGCTGGGCAATCTGCCCGCTGAGGACGTAGAGAATGTCCGGGTCGTTCTGCGACAACTCGCGAAACTTGATGTAGCTGATCTCGGCGACTTCGCATTCCACTTTGGCCCGTACCCAGGCGCTGCGCTGCTGTTCGTGCCCGGCCTCTTCGAAAAGCCCCAGTTCACCGAAGAAATCCCCGGCGTTGAGGTAGGCGATGATCATCTCCCGGCCATCGTCGTCCTCGATGAGGATGGTCACCGAGCCCTTGATGATGAAATACAGGCTGTCGGACACATCACCGGCGCAGATGATGTTGCTCTTGGCCTGATACCGGCGGCGTTGACAGTGCATCAGCAACTTGTCGAGATTTTTGATCCTGGGGGTGGGGGCAATAGCAACCATGGTTGTATCCCGAGAAGACTGCACGGTATGAGGTGATTTTTATGGGCGTAAAACGAGGACGTTGAACGCTGGCTAAGCGCCAGTCATTTGGCGTCAGCTTAACAGACACATCCTTGACGGATTTAAGATTTTTCTTGGTGAAGATCGGTAATCTGCTGTGAACATGCAAAGCGCAGCCCGGGCAAAACCCTGTGCTAAGCTGGCGACCCTTTTTTTACAGTGGAGTCTTGGCGATGAAGGCACGCATCCAATGGGCTGGCGAAGCCATGTTCCTCGGTGAGTCGGGCAGTGGCCACGTTGTGGTGATGGACGGTCCGCCAGAAGCCGGTGGACGCAACCTGGGTGTTCGCCCCATGGAGATGCTCCTGCTCGGTGTGGGCGGTTGCAGCAATTTCGACGTGGTCAGCATCCTGAAGAAGTCGCGCCAGGCGGTTGAAAGCTGTGAGGCCTTTCTTGAAGCCGAGCGTGCAACCGAGGACCCGAAGGTCTTCACCAAGATTCACATGCATTTCGTGGTCAAGGGGCGTGGGCTGAAGGAGGCTCAGGTCAAGCGGGCCATCGAACTGTCTGCCGAGAAGTATTGCTCGGCTTCGATCATGCTCGGGGCTGCTGGCGTGGCCATTACCCACGATTACGAAATCGTCGAGTTGGGTTGAGCCGGGACGCAGTTCGTCGGCAAAGGAAAAGGGCGCCTCAAGAGCGCCCTTTTTTGTGTTCGGTACTGGCCGGGATCAGATCCGATAGGTGCTCTTGGTCATGACCTTGGCCAACAGGCTCATGCCGAACTTCACCGGTGCCGGGAAGCGGAAGCCGCCCGCTTCGAGAGCGGTTTCTGCGTGGTGCTCTTCGTCGATGCGCATCTGCTCCAGGATGGCCCGGGACTTTTCGTCTTCTGCCGGTAGTTGTTCCAGGTGTTCGTTCAGGTGCTTGCAGACCTGGTCTTCGGTGGCGGCGACGAACCCCAGGCTGACTTTGTCGCTGATCAGGCCGGCGGCGGCGCCGATGCCGAATGACAGGCCATAGAACAACGGGTTGAGAACGCTCGGGTGGCTGCCCAGTTGGCGGATGCGCTGTTCGCACCAGGCCAGGTGGTCGATTTCCTCTTCGGCGGCATGCTCCATGGCCTGGCGTACCTGAGGCAGTTTGGCGGTCAGGGCCTGGCCCTGGTAGAGCGCCTGGGCGCAGACTTCCCCGGTGTGATTGATACGCATCAGGCCGGCGACGTGCCGGGTATCCTCGTCACTCATCTGCGCTTCCGGCTGCACTATGGCCGGTGACGGGCGATAAGGTTGGCCGCTGAAAGGCAGCAGCGTACGCATTGCCATGTCGGCTTGCAGCAGCAGACGGTCAATCGGCGAGTAGTGACGTTGGGTAGTCATGCTTATCTCCGGGAAGAATCACGGCGGCCAGTTTACTCCAATCGACAGGGTGAAAACTGCGCTGGATCAGCGCACCCTCGCCTGGGAGTGGGCGAGAGGGCGCGGCACATGAGTGTTAGCAGGGCAATCAGCCCGGAGGCCAGTTCATCTGACGCTGACCCAGTACGTGCATATGAATGTGGTAGACGGTCTGACCGCCCAGCTCATTGCAGTTCATCACCACCCGGAAGCCGTCCTCGCAACCTTGCTCCTTGGCCAGGCGCTGGGCGGTGAACAGGATGTGTCCGGCCAGGGTTTTGTCGTCCTCGGTGAGGTCGTTGAGGGTGCGAATGGGCTTCTTCGGTATGACCAGGAAGTGCACCGGTGCTTGCGGAGCAATATCGTGGAAGGCCAGAACCTGGTCGTCCTCGTAGATGATCTTCGCGGGTATTTCTCTGTTGATGATCTTGGTGAACAGAGTATCCACAGCTGTTTCTCCATTGGGTTGGTCCGGGGTGAGTGTACTCAGGCTCACAATGTGCGCCCAGTCCGAACATCTAACGTGGGCAATAGGCCCGATTGAAGTAACCGACGATCTTGCGGGTCAGCCAGCGAGAGCCCAGGCGGCTGCTGAAGGCCATCCAGCGGTTCAAGCGGCCGGGGATGATGATGGCACGGTTCTTTTCCAGGGCCCGGACTGCGTACAACGCGACTTCTTCGGGGCTCATGAGCAACTTGCTGTCCTTGAGTTTCTGGGTGTCCATCTGGGCGGTGCGGAAGAATGCGGTGCGGGTGGGGCCAGGGCACAGCACCGAGACCTTGACCGCGCATTTTTTCAGCTCTTCGCGCAGCCCTTCGGAAAAGTGCAGAACATAGGCCTTGCTGGCGTAGTAGGTACTCATCCAGGGGCCGGGATAGAAGGCCGCTACCGAGGCGACGTTGAGTATCTGTCCTCCACCCAGCAGGGCCATGCTGTTGCCCAAGGCGTGGCAAAGGCGGGTCAGCGCGAGGATGTTGACCTCGATCAGGTCTTGTTCGGTCATCCAGTCCTGGGCCAGGAAAGGGCCGCTGGTACCGATCCCGGCGCAGTTGACCAGCAGATCGATCTGGCGGTCGCCTTCCTCCAGTTCCAGCAGGAAGCCGGACAGTCGCAGAGGCTCTCCCAGATCGCAGGCCCGGAACAATACTTCGACGCCGAAGCGTTGGGTCAGCTCCAGGGCGATGCATTCCAGCTGATCACGCTGGCGGGCCACGAGAATCAGGTTGCGGCCACGCCGGGCCAGTGCTTCGGCAAGGGCCAGGCCTATGCCGCTGGAAGCACCAGTGATCAGAGCGTAACGGGTCATGCATTTCTCCATCGCAACGGCCAGCGGCCTGCGACAGGAAGGGTCGCAGGCTGGGGCGCGTTTATTCTTGCTCGGATTCTACAGGGGCGGCGATGTCCGCTGGTTCAGCATCTTCATCGGCGCTGCTGGAATCGATGGTTTCGCTGTAGCTGGTTTCGCTGTAGCTGTCTTCCAGGGAGCTCAGGCCGCCGGCCACCACACCCACGATCAGGACGGCGATCAAGACTACCCACATCCAGGACAGGACCTTGACGGCGGTGGTGTTGGGTGGAGGTGGCGCGCCGTAGCGGTTGGCCACGTTGCTGCCCGGGCTGACCATCAGCACCAGCGGGAACACGCTGCCGACGATAGGGACGAAGTTCAGCAGCCACAGCCAGCCCGACCAGCCGAGGTCGTGCAGGCGCTGCACGCTGATCTGGATGCTGACGACGATGAAGCCGATGAAGACCACTGCCCCACCAGTAATTCCAAGGACAGTGAGCAGTGTGGAGTTGAACATTGCGGCGGACAGGATGCCGAAGAAGGCACCCACACCGATCACTGCCAGCATGGCCACCGTCAGGACCAGGGTCCAGGCCAGATAGCGCAGGCGACCGATGCGGCCTTCGAAACTGAAGACATTGAGTGTGGCGTATTGGGGGAGGGCATCGCCCACCGCCGCTTGCGGGGGCGCATAGGGCGACGCGCTGATGCTGGCGGCCGTGGGCGTGGGGGTTACTGCATCGAGGTTCAACTGCAACGAGGGCTCGGATTCGATGCGGGCATCGATCCCGGTGTTCTTCAACGCTTCCAGGTAGCGCTGGGCATCGGCCTGAGTCAGGTCGCGCTTGAGTTCCACCTGTTGGCCACTGAACAGGCGTTCCACGGCAGCGACGTCGCTTTTGAACAGTTCGGCCAGGTTCAGTTGGGCGGTGGATTTTTCCACGCCGGGCAGCAATGTGCCGTCGAAAACAATCTTGTAGCGGGTCTCACTCATGGGGGCATCCCTGTCGCTTGAAAAGAAGGCTTACATAAAAGGCCGGCAGTTTAAGGCCAGTGCCCCCCGGCTGGCCAAAAAACAATGAGAACTGGTTAGCGTGGCCAGCGTTTAATGAGTTGCGCCGAGCGTTCCTGAGCGGCCTGATACTCGCTGTCCAGGCGGGCAATCAGTTGATCGACGCTGGGCAGGTCGTTGATCTCACCGACGCCCTGGCCGGCAGACCACACGGTTTTCCAGGCCTTGGCTTCGTCGCTGATGGGTTTGAGCTTGGAGCCGAAATTGACTTCGCCTTTACCTTGCAGGGCTGCCAGGTCGAAACCAGCGTTTTCCAGGCTCTGGCGCATGAAGCTGGCAGGGACCCCGGAGACGGCGGCAGTGTGCACGATATCCGCAGCGCGAGAGTTGAGCAGCATCTCTTTATAGGCGTCCGGTGCATGGCTTTCGGTGGTGCCGATAAAACGGGTGCCCAGATAGGCCAGGTCGGCGCCAAGCAGCTGTGCGGCGAGAATCTCGTGACCGCGGTTCAGGCAGCCGGCCAGCAACAGGGTCTTGTCGAAGAACTGGCGAATCTCGGCAATAAGGGAGAACGGGCTCCAGGTTCCGGCATGTCCGCCAGCCCCTGCCGCTACAGCGATCAGTCCGTCGACTCCGGCCTCTGCAGCTTTCTCCGCATGCCGGCGGGTGGTCACGTCATGGAATACCAGCCCGCCATAGCTGTGTACGGCGTCTACCACTTCCTTGAGCGCGCCCAGGCTGGTGATGACGATCGGCACCTGGTGTTCGATGCAGATCTGTAAATCCGCCTGTAGACGCGGGTTGCTGTTGTGCACGATCAGGTTCACTGCGTAGGGGGCAGGGTTCTCCAATTTGGCCAACCCTGCTTCGATCTCCTCTAGCCAGGCCTTGAAGCCACTGCTTTCACGCTGGTTGAGGGCAGGGAAGCTGCCTACCACGCCATTGCGACAGCAGGCCAGAACCAGTTCAGGGTTGGAGATCAGGAACATTGGCGCCGCCACCAGAGGCAGGCGCAGGCGTTGTTCGAGCAGAGCGGGCAGTGACATTGGAGTACCCCCAGTGGAAGCGACTAGTAAGAGTTAGAACGGCCGTACAATGACCAAAATTACAATAGCCAGCAATATCAGGACCGGTACTTCATTGAACCAGCGATAAAAGACATGGCTGCGGGTGTTTTCGCCACGGGCAAAACGTTTCACTTGAGCGCCGCACATGTGGTGGTACCCGATCAGGATCACCACCAGGGTCAGTTTGGCGTGCATCCAGCCACCCTGGCCGAAGTAGGCGCTGGGATTGAGGCTGATCAACCAGATGCCAAAGATCAGCGCGGCGATCATTGCCGGCCCCATGATGAAGCGATACAGCTTGCGCTCCATGAGGCAGAAGCGCTCACGGCTGATGCTGTCTTCGCTTTGAGCGTGATAGACGAACAGGCGCGGCAGGTAGAAAAGGCCGGCAAACCAGCAGACCACACTGACGATGTGAAAGGCTTTGAGCCATAGATAAAGCATTTTTAGTTATTCCCAGGTTCACGGTGGCGAAGATAGTAGAGGGTAGAGCGGCCGCACGTCACCTTGACGGTTGTCGCAGGGGCGCGCCACCCCTATTATCGGCAGCTTTCCAGTGGGTTCGTTGAGGGCAGGTTTATGGTCAAGGTCGGTATTGTCGGCGGCACGGGTTACACCGGTGTCGAACTGCTGCGTCTGTTGGCACAGCATCCGCAGGCGCGAGTGGAAGTCATCACTTCGCGATCCGAGGCGGGCCTGGCCGTAGCCGACATGTACCCGAACCTGCGCGGTCACTATGACGGCCTGGCTTTCAGTGTGCCGGATATCAAGACGCTGGGTGCCTGTGATGTGGTGTTCTTCGCAACGCCCCACGGTGTAGCCCATGCACTGGCCGGCGAGTTGCTGGCGGCTGGGACCAAGGTCATCGATTTGTCGGCGGACTTCCGTCTGCAGGATGCCGATGAGTGGGCCAAATGGTACGGCCAGCCCCACGGCGCACCTGAACTGCTGGATGAGGCGGTCTACGGACTACCGGAAGTCAACCGTGAGCAAATAAAGAAGGCTCGTCTGATTGCCGTTCCCGGGTGCTATCCAACGGCCACCCAGCTGGGCTTCCTGCCATTGCTGGAGGCCGGTCTTGCCGACACTACGCAGTTGATCGCTGACTGCAAGTCCGGTGTCAGTGGAGCAGGCCGTGGTGCCAGCGTTGGTTCGCTGTACTCGGAAACCTCCGAGAGCATGAAGGCCTATGCAGTCAAAGGGCATCGTCACTTGCCGGAAATACGCCAGGGGCTGCGTCGGGCGGCAGGCAAGGACGTCGGCCTGACCTTTGTGCCGCATCTGACGCCAATGATTCGCGGCATTCACTCGACGCTCTACGCGACCGTGGTGGACCGCTCGGTTGATCTGCAAGCGCTGTTTGAGAAGCGTTATGCCAACGAGCCTTTCGTTGATGTGATGCCGGCGGGCAGTCATCCTGAGACTCGCAGTGTGCGTGGTGCCAACGTATGTCGGATTGCCGTGCACCGGCCACAGGATGGTGATCTGGTGGTGGTGCTGTCGGTCATCGACAATCTGGTCAAGGGGGCTTCCGGCCAGGCGGTGCAAAACCTCAACATTCTGTTCGGCTTGGACGAGCGCCTGGGGCTGTCCCACGCTGGCATGCTGCCTTAAGGTCGGTTTAGAGGTGAACAGAAAGGCCCGTTTGACGGGCCTTTCTGCGTTCTGCGGGCAACTGGATGACTATTGATATACCGTAACAATAGTTGACCGCTTTTCTGGGAGAAGCGGATAATGCGCGTCATTACGCAGTATGGCGGCTTAACGCCGGGAGATAGTCAGCATGAGCGTTGAATCCTTCACCCCCACGGCTTTGCAATTCACTCAAGGTGCAGCGCACAAGGTGAAGACCCTGGTCGACGAAGAGGGTAATGATCGCTTGAAGCTGCGCGTATTCGTTACGGGCGGCGGTTGTTCGGGGTTCCAGTACGGTTTCACTTTCGATGAGGAAGTGGCCGAGGACGACACCATCGTCGAGCGCGAAGGCGTAAGCCTGGTGGTCGACCCGATGAGTTTCCAATACCTGGCCGGTGCTGAAGTGGACTACCAGGAAGGTCTGGAAGGTTCGCGGTTCGTGATCAAGAACCCCAATGCCACCACTACTTGTGGTTGCGGGTCCTCGTTCTCGATCTGATCAGTCGGCAAAAACCGGATAGCAAAACGCCGCAGTGTCTAACGACTCTGCGGCGTTTTGCTATCTGGCGTTCAAGCCGGGTAGATAGCGCCCAGTACACGCAGGCCGCGGGCGCCTGTGACGCTGGGCCGGTTGGCGGCGATGCCTTCCAGGCAGCAATGGGCCAGCCAGGCGAAGGCCATGGCTTCTACCCAGTCGGGGTCCACGCCATAAATGGCGGTACTGTTGACCTGTGTCCCGGGCAGTAGCGTGCTGAGGCGCCGCATCAATGTGCCGTTATGGGCACCGCCGCCACAAACCAAAAGCTCCTGGGTGCCGACTTGTGCGGCCTGCAGCGAGTCGACGATGGTCAGCGCTGTCAGTTCCAGCAGGGTGGCCTGTACATTTTCTGCGGGGATGGCGGGATGCTGGGCCAGATGCTGATTCAGCCACTGGAGGTTGAATACCTCGCGCCCCGTGCTCTTGGGTCCTTGAGTGGCGAAGAAGGGATCGCTGAGCAGGGTCTTCAGAAGGGCCTGGTCAAGCTGGCCGCTGGCCGCCCATTGGCCGTTGCGGTCGAAGGTTTCAGCCCGTTGAGTCTGTATCCATGCATCGAGCAGCACGTTGCCGGGGCCGCAATCAAAGCCGGCGACCGGTTTGGCGGTTTCGATCAGGCTCAGGTTGCTGAAGCCACCGACGTTCAGAACGGCACGCTTTCCGGAGCGCTGCTCGAACAGGGCTTCGTGGAAGGCGGGGACCAGAGGGGCGCCTTGGCCGCCGGCAGCCACGTCGCGACTGCGGAAGTCGCTGATAACGGTGATACCGGTGAGTTCTGTGAGCAATGCGGGGTTGCCGATCTGCACGGTAAATCCGCGGCTTGGCTCATGGCGCACGGTCTGCCCGTGGCTGCCTATGGCGCGAATGTCTTGAGGCTGGAGTTGTTGTTGCTGCAGAAGGCTGTGGATGCCCTGGGCAGCCAGCTTGACCCAGTGTTGCTGGGCCATGGCGGAACGGGCGATCTCGTCAGGGCCGCTGGCGCACAAACTCAGGAGTTCGGCGCGCAGGGTCTCTGGCATGGGGATGTAGTGGGTAGCGATCAATCTGATCGCCGGGCTCTGCTCGATCAGGGCAATGTCCAGGCCGTCGAGGCTGGTTCCGGACATTACTCCTATGTAGAGCGCCATGGCTCAGCGCTTGCTCGAGGCCAGCATGGTGGCCTTTTCCTGGTCCATCCGAGCCATAAGAGGCTGGCTCTGTTGCAGGAAGCGAGCTCGCTCGGCCTTGGCAATAGGGTCAGCCATCGGCAGTTTCTGGCCCAGAGGGTCTACGTGGACGCCGTTGACCTGGAACTCGTAGTGCAAGTGAGGGCCGGTAGACAGGCCTGTGGTGCCGATATACCCAATGACCTGACCCTGTTTCACGGAGCCGCCGGTCTTGACGCCCTTGGCAAAGCCTTGCATGTGGCCATACAGGGTCCTGTAGGTGTTGCCGTGCTGAATGATCACGGTGTTGCCGTAACCACCGCGGCGGCCCGCCAGCAGAACCTTTCCGTCACCGGCAGCCTTGATCGGCGTGCCTCGTGGGGCGGCGTAGTCGACGCCCTTGTGAGCGCGGATCTTGTTCAGAATCGGGTGTTTACGACCCATGGAGAAGCGCGAGCTGATACGGGCAAAGTCCACTGGCGTACGGATGAACGCTTTGCGCATGCTATTGCCGTCGGCGGTGTAATAGCTGCTGGAACCCTGTTTGTTGGTGTAGCGCACGGCGGTGTAGGTCTTGCCGCGATTGGTGAAGCGTGCAGAAAGGATATTGCCGGTACCGACCACTTTGCCGTTGGCTACTTTCTGTTCGTAGATGACGTCAAACTCGTCACCCTGGCGAATATCCTGCGCGAAGTCGATGTCGTAGCCGAAAATGTTGGCCATATCCATGGTCAGGCTATGAGACAGGCCGGCACGTGCCGCGGACTGTGAAAGCGAACTATTGATGACGCCATGTACATAAGCCGAGC
The DNA here is from genome assembly GCF_003363755.1 of Pseudomonas protegens. Taxonomy (GTDB): domain Bacteria; phylum Pseudomonadota; class Gammaproteobacteria; order Pseudomonadales; family Pseudomonadaceae; genus Aquipseudomonas; species Aquipseudomonas danubii. The sequence continues at coordinate 2,824,554 of NZ_CP031396.1, read as the reverse complement.
GGACTACTGGTTTAGTGATCACTCGGTTGAAGGTAAAGCCTTTGGGGCCCTTGGTCAGAGTGACGGTTTCCAGATCACTGACTTTAGTGTGCAGGTTGCTCAGTTGGCCGTCTTGAGTCAGTTCGAACTCAAGCTTTTGGCCGTGTTTTAGCTGGGAAAACTGCTTTGCTTGCTTGTCGCTTGCCAGGACTTCGTGAACAGATGTAGCTGGCAGGCCAACCTTCTCGAAGAGTGTGGACAAGGTATCGCCCTTGGCCACTATCACTTCTCTATGGCCTGGGGCTTTTTGCTCTTCCGTGACAGCGGTTGTTGGTGCAGCTTCAGCAGTCTCCGGTGTGGCTTCGGCGGCGTTGTCGATCTGTGCGAAAGGAGAGGCGACGCTTTCGCTTGTGGCTTGTTCGACGGAGGCGGCGTCTTGATCTTGTGTCAGTTGCTCGACCGGACTTTCCAGGTCAAGGCTTAGTGTCGTTTTTTTGGCTTCTACATCACTGGAAGGGAATACCAGTAGTGCCAGGCTTAGAAGGGCTGCGATGCCACTTGCGGCGAGCAGGTGGCTCTTCGGATAAAGCGGTGGCGCTTTAGACGGTTCGGTGGTCATAGGTAATTTGACTTTGAAAAGATGAAATGGAAAAGATGAATGACATGATGAAGATGAAATAACTGTATAAAATATAACCAAATCATCTGTGACGCAAGCTCGCGGACGCTCTGCTGCGTGAATGCCCCCGTACGCCGGGCAAAACTTGTAATTAGTCCGTGATCTTGTATGGTTGGTTCCCTTTTGAATCTGAGCCTTGCGGGTCTGTTATGAAGTCGGTTGAAGAGCAGCTAGCGCTGATCAAACGTGGTGCGGAAGAGTTGTTGGTCGAGTCCGAGTTGATCGAGAAGCTCAAGCGCGGCGAGCCGCTGCGTATTAAGGCTGGCTTCGATCCGACGGCTCCGGATCTGCATCTCGGCCACACCGTGCTTATTAATAAGCTGCGTCAGTTCCAGGATCTTGGTCACCAGGTAATCTTCCTGATTGGCGACTTCACCGGGATGATCGGTGATCCGAGTGGCAAAAGCGCTACTCGTCCGCCGCTGACTCGCGAGCAGGTTCTTGATAATGCAGAGACCTACAAGAGTCAGGTTTTCAAGATTCTTGATCCTGCTAAGACTGAAGTCGCATTCAACTCTACTTGGATGGACAAGATGGGGCCGGCGGACTTCATCCGTCTGACTTCCCAGTACACCGTTGCGCGCATGCTTGAGCGGGATGACTTCGACAAGCGCTATTCGACCAATCAGCCGATTGCCATTCACGAGTTCTTGTATCCGCTGGTGCAGGGCTATGACTCGGTCGCTCTGCGCGCTGATGTCGAGTTGGGTGGTACCGATCAGAAGTTCAATCTGTTGATGGGTCGTGAGCTGCAGCGTGGTTATGGTCAAGAGGCTCAGTGCATTTTGACTATGCCTCTGCTTGAGGGGTTGGATGGCGTTAAGAAGATGTCCAAGTCCTTGGGTAACTATGTAGGCATTCAGGAAGCTCCAGGGGTTATGTATGGCAAGCTGGTCTCTATTCCTGATGCGCTGATGTGGCGTTACTTCGAGCTGCTTAGCTTTCGCTCGATGGATGAGATCAATGCATTCAAGGCTGATGTTGAAGCGGGCGCCAACCCGCGTGATATCAAGATCAAGCTGGCAGAGGAGATCGTTGCGCGCTTCCATGGTGACGAGGCGGCCGCAAATGCCCATCGTGGCGCGGGCAACCGTATGAAGGATGGCGAGCTGCCGGAGGATCTGCCGGAAGTTGAGTTGGTCGCTGCTGAGGATATGCCGATTGCAGCTGTCCTTAATAAGGCTGGGCTTGTGAAGAACGCGGCAGTGGCACGGGATCTTCTAGGTTCGGGTGGTGTGCGGGTAGGGGGGGAGGTTGTTGATCGTTCCTTTATATGTGCGGTGGGTTCGACCTACGTGTGTCAGGCCGGCAAGAAGGCATTTGCACGTATTACGCTTAAATCTGAATAAAATCGAAAATAGGTGTTGACGGCGAATTATATCTCTCTATAATTCGC
>NZ_CP031396.1:0-2817500 GCF_003363755.1 Pseudomonas protegens | reverse complement strand
CCGCCCAAGAGTTCATATCGACGGCGGTGTTTGGCACCTCGATGTCGGCTCATCACATCCTGGGGCTGAAGCCGGTCCCAAGGGTATGGCTGTTCGCCATTTAAAGTGGTACGCGAGCTGGGTTTAGAACGTCGTGAGACAGTTCGGTCCCTATCTGCCGTGGACGTTTGAGATTTGAGAGGGGCTGCTCCTAGTACGAGAGGACCGGAGTGGACGAACCTCTGGTGTTCCGGTTGTCACGCCAGTGGCATTGCCGGGTAGCTATGTTCGGAAAAGATAACCGCTGAAAGCATCTAAGCGGGAAACTTGCCTCAAGATGAGATCTCACTGGGATCTTGAATCCCCTAAAGGGCCGTCGAAGACTACGACGTTGATAGGTTGGGTGTGTAAGCGCTGTGAGGCGTTGAGCTAACCAATACTAATTGCCCGTGAGGCTTGACCATATAACACCCAAGCAATTTGCTTAAGAAGCGAGTCGCGGTGTGTGAAGACGAAACAAACCGAAAGTTTGCACAACACACAAATCTATTACATACCCATTCGCTGGCACGTTGCACAAGCAACGGACTGGCTACCGAATTTCTTGACGACCATAGAGCGTTGGAACCACCTGATCCCATCCCGAACTCAGAAGTGAAACGATGCATCGCCGATGGTAGTGTGGGGTTTCCCCATGTGAGAGTAGGTCATCGTCAAGATTAAATTCCGAAACCCCAATTGCGAAAGCAGTTGGGGTTTTGTCTTTATGTAGAAGTTACTGATTTTGCTGACACGTTCGACTCTAGAGTCCAACGGATCGGCCACAGAATTTCTTGACGACCATAGAGCGTTGGAACCACCTGATCCCATCCCGAACTCAGAAGTGAAACGATGCATCGCCGATGGTAGTGTGGGGTTTCCCCATGTGAGAGTAGGTCATCGTCAAGATTAAATTCCGAAACCCCAATTGCGAAAGCAATTGGGGTTTTGTTTTTGCGCGGAGAAAAGTGGATTTGATTTTTATCTGCCCGATCGACCTGCTCGCCGGGTGGTGTTTTCTATGCAATGGTTTTGGGCATAGCTATCATGCCGGGCTCATTGTGAGGCGGATACTGCATGTCGACGTTGTTAGAGCTTCTAAAGGATGGGCGTTTTCACTCGGGCCAGGCGCTCGGAGAGGTGTTGGGTGTTAGTCGTAGTGCCATATGGAAGCAGTTACAGCTTCTTGAGGCGGAATTGGGGCTTGTCATCCATAAGGTACGAGGTCGTGGATATCAGTTGGCCACTCCAATCACTTTGTTGAGCAGCGCGGAGATAAGTCGGTGCTCTTCTCCCAGCAGTGCTTGGGACGTTCGAGTTTTTGATTCTATCGACTCCACAAACGCTGAGGCGCTGCGATCCATCGAGGGGGGGGCTGTGGCTCCTTTTCTTGTGCTAGCTGAGCGTCAGACCGCGGGGCGTGGCCGGCGTGGACGCAAGTGGATAAGTCCTTTTGCCGAGAATATCTACTACAGCCTTGTCTTGCGCATAGATGGAGGTCTCCGGCAATTGGAGGGTCTCAGTCTCGTCGTGGGGTTGGCGGTTATGCATACCCTTCGTGAGTATGGAATCCCAAGTGCGGGTTTGAAGTGGCCAAACGATGTTTTGGTTGGTCAGAAGAAGGTCGCGGGAATACTTTTGGAGCTGGTGGGCGATCCTGCGGACGTGTGTCATGTGGTCCTGGGGGTTGGGATTAATGTGAATATGCAGAGCGCCGAGGGGGTCGATCAGGAGTGGACCTCGATAAGGTTGGAGTCTGGCCAGGTTACTGATCGCAATCAGCTGGTTGCTCGATTGAGTGAGACCCTTGTGGCTTATCTGGAGCGTCATCGACTGGATGGTTTCTCCGCTATCCAGGGCGAATGGGAGCAAGGTCATCTCTGGCAGGGGCGTGAGGTGTCTCTGATTGCGGGGGTCAATAAGATCGATGGTGTCGTGCTGGGTATTGATCGCCAAGGGGCGTTGCGGTTGAGCGTTGAAGGTGAAGAGAAAACTTATAGCGGTGGGGAGCTCAGTCTAAGGTTGCGTGATAATCCTTGAGTTTGGCTGCGAAACGCCATGAAATGTGCCCGCGCTACCTTAGGCTAGTAGGTGGGGAGGCTTGTATAGCTGCTCTGGGCGTTGTGTTGGTTTCGCAGGATCAGTTTGTTCGTGATTTGTTTTTTCGAGTTGACTAAGGCTTGTCTTTCGTCTCGAGGTATTTATGCGCTGGCTGTTTCTGTTGTTACTGGTCCTCAATGGTTTCTATTACATCTGGCACCAGCAGGAAGCACCTCTTCGTGCGAAAGAGATTATGCCTCTCTCGCTCTATCGAGGCTCTCAGCAAGATATTCGCTTGTTGAGTGAGTCTGCAGATTCGGTCGAGCGGAGGGATAAGGGGAGGGTTGGAGAGGTTGATGCAAGCTGTCTCTATCTGGGGGGCTTTGCTCGTCGAGATATGGCTCAGATGCTTGAGCAGCGGCTTATAGGGCTGGGGGCGGATGTCAGGCTACTGTCCTTGAGTGTTCCTGGATCTTCTGGTTTCTGGTTGCGTGTGGCCCCTGAAAGCAAGCATTTGCTGGATGATCTACAGCTGCAGAACCTTGCTAAGGAATTCAATGAGTTAAAACATAAAATAATGCCTTGTGAGGGGCTTGCAACTGTCGAATAGGTTGCATAGAATGGCGCCCGCTCCGCAGTGAAGACCTTTTTAGGTTAAAGCAGCAGAGCTAAGTCAACGCAGCTAACCTCAAGATTTTATTGAGAAAATGCTTGACAGGAAGGTGGCGTAGTGTAAAATGCTGCCTCGCTTAGGAGGGGTTCCCGAGCGGCCAAAGGGATCAGACTGTAAATCTGACGTCTACGACTTCGAAGGTTCGAATCCTTCCCCCTCCACCAGATTTAGCGAGAGCTGCAGGCTCCGCGGGTATAGTTTAGTGGTAGAACCTCAGCCTTCCAAGCTGATGATGCGGGTTCGATTCCCGCTACCCGCTCCAAGTTTGCAGGTTTTGCAAAGTGTTACGCTCTTGTAGCTCAGTTGGTAGAGCACACCCTTGGTAAGGGTGAGGTCAGCGGTTCAAATCCGCTCAAGAGCTCCATATAACAAGGCAGATATGAAAATATCTGCCTTTGTTTTAATGGCTTGTGTGACTTGCTCAATTCTTCTCCTAGGGGTGATTTCGATGGCTAAGGAAAAGTTCGAACGTAATAAGCCGCACGTTAACGTGGGTACTATCGGTCACGTTGACCACGGTAAGACCACTCTGACTGCTGCTCTGACTCGCGTTTGTTCCGAGGTTTTCGGTTCGGCTCGTGTTGACTTCGATAAGATCGACAGTGCCCCAGAAGAAAAAGCTCGTGGTATCACCATCAACACTGCGCACGTAGAGTACGATTCGCACATTCGTCACTACGCGCACGTTGACTGCCCAGGTCACGCCGACTACGTCAAAAACATGATCACTGGTGCTGCCCAGATGGATGGCGCGATCCTGGTTTGCTCGGCTGCCGATGGTCCGATGCCGCAAACTCGTGAGCACATCCTGCTTTCCCGTCAGGTAGGCGTTCCGTACATCGTTGTCTTCCTGAACAAGGCTGACATGGTTGACGACGCTGAGCTGCTGGAACTGGTTGAAATGGAAGTGCGCGATCTGCTGAGCACTTACGACTTCCCAGGTGATGACACTCCAATCATCATCGGTTCGGCTCTGATGGCTCTGAACGGTCAAGACGACAACGAAATGGGTACCACCGCTGTTAAGCGTCTGGTAGAAACTCTGGACACTTACATCCCAGAGCCGGAGCGTGCAATCGACAAGCCGTTCCTGATGCCAATCGAAGACGTATTCTCGATCTCCGGTCGTGGCACCGTGGTAACTGGTCGTGTTGAGCGTGGCATCGTTCGCATCCAGGAAGAAGTTGAGATCGTTGGTCTGCGCGATACTCAGAAGACTACCTGCACCGGCGTTGAAATGTTCCGCAAGCTGCTCGACGAAGGTCGTGCTGGCGAGAACTGCGGCGTTCTGCTGCGTGGTACCAAGCGTGATGACGTTGAGCGTGGCCAGGTTCTGGTTAAGCCAGGCACCGTTAAGCCGCACACCAAGTTCACCGCTGAAGTTTATGTTCTGAGCAAGGAAGAAGGCGGTCGTCATACTCCGTTCTTCAAAGGCTACCGTCCACAGTTCTACTTCCGTACTACTGACGTGACTGGTAACTGCGAGCTGCCAGAAGGCGTTGAAATGGTAATGCCAGGTGACAACATCCAGATGACTGTCACTCTGATCAAAACCATCGCGATGGAAGATGGTCTGCGTTTCGCTATTCGTGAAGGCGGTCGTACCGTCGGCGCCGGCGTCGTGGCCAAAGTCATCGAATAAGCTCTTGAAATATCTCCATCGGGCCGACATAATGGTCGGCCTGATTTTGTTTTTAGGTCAGTAGCTCAATTGGCAGAGCGACGGTCTCCAAAACCGTAGGTTGGGGGTTCGATTCCCTCCTGACCTGCCAGATTCACTCAATGTGTCTGGCTTTCTTTTCACAGGATCTTCATAGATGACTCCTAAGGCTGAAGCTCAAGGCTCTCGCTTCGATCTGCTCAAGTGGCTCGTTGTGGTTGCTTTGGTGATTGTTGGTGTTGTTGGCAATCAGTACTATTCTGCTTCGCCGATCCTGTACCGCGTATTGGCGCTGCTTGCCATTGCCGCAGTTGCTGCCTTCATTGGTCTGCAAACTGCCAAGGGTAAGTCGTTCTTCGTGTTGGTTAAGGAAGCACGCACTGAGATTCGTAAAGTCGTATGGCCAACTCGCCAAGAGACCACGCAGACCACGCTTATTGTAGTGGCTGTGGTTCTGGTCATGGCGTTGCTGTTGTGGGGGCTAGATTCCCTGCTTGGCTGGCTTGTTTCCTTGATTGTTGGCTAAGGGTGTCCCGTGGCTAAGCGTTGGTACGTTGTGCATGCTTACTCGGGTTACGAGAAGCATGTAATGCGCTCGTTGATCGAGCGTGTAAAGCTGGCTGGCATGGAAGATGGCTTCGGCGAGATTCTGGTCCCCACTGAAGAAGTGGTTGAGATGCGCAATGGCCAGAAGCGCAAAAGCGAGCGCAAGTTCTTTCCAGGCTATGTGCTGGTTCAAATGGACATGAATGAGGGTACTTGGCACTTGGTCAAGGACACTCCTCGTGTCATGGGTTTCATTGGTGGTACTGCTGATAAGCCGGCGCCTATCACTGATAAAGAGGCGGAAGCAATTCTGCGTCGCGTTGCTGATGGTAGCGATAAGCCCAAGCCTAAGACGCTGTTCGAGCCAGGTGAAGTGGTCCGTGTTACTGACGGCCCATTCGCAGACTTTAACGGTACGGTCGAAGAAGTTAACTACGAAAAGAGCCGGATCCAAGTGGCGGTGCTCATTTTCGGTCGCTCTACTCCGGTAGAGCTAGAGTTCAGTCAGGTCGAGAAGGTCTAACTGGACGAGAATCCCATACCCCGCAGCCTTAGGCTGTGGGGTTTTTTCGTCACTGGGATAAACGCGCAAGTAACCGGGGAGCCTTTCTAGGCGTCTGAACCCGTAATTGGAGTGCCTCATGGCTAAGAAGATTACTGCTTACATCAAGCTGCAAGTTAAGGCCGCTCAGGCCAACCCAAGCCCGCCCGTTGGTCCAGCTCTGGGTCAGCACGGCGTGAACATCATGGAATTCTGCAAGGCTTTCAACGCCCGTACTCAGGGGCTTGAACCAGGTCTGCCGACTCCTGTGATTATCACTGTTTACAGTGACCGCAGCTTCACTTTCGAAACTAAGAGCACCCCTGCTTCGGTTCTGCTGAAGAAAGCTGCTGGCCTGACCAGCGGTTCCGCTCGTCCGAACACCGTTAAGGTTGGCACTGTTACCCGTGCTCAGCTGGAAGAAATCGCGAAAACCAAAAACGCGGATCTGACTGCAGCTGATATGGATGCAGCCGTGCGTACTATCGCCGGTTCTGCTCGTAGCATGGGCCTTAACGTGGAGGGTGTGTAATGGCTAAGCTGACCAAGCGCCAAAAGGCTATCGCCGGCAAGATTGAAGCAGGCAAGGCCTACAACTTCGTAGAAGCCGCCGCTCTCCTGACCGAGCTGTCGACCGTTAAGTTCAGCGAGTCCGTAGACGTAGCTGTGAACCTGGGCGTAGACCCACGTAAATCTGACCAGGTTGTTCGTAGCGCTACCGTGCTGCCACACGGCACTGGCAAGACTGTACGTGTTGCTGTGTTTACTCAGGGTCCAGCTGCTGAAGCTGCTCTGGCTGCCGGTGCAGACCGCGTAGGTATGGATGATCTGGCTGCCGAAATGAAAGGCGGCGACCTGAACTATGACGTAGTTATTGCTTCTCCGGATGCAATGCGCGTTGTAGGTCAGCTGGGTCAGGTTCTGGGTCCTCGTGGCCTGATGCCTAACCCGAAAGTCGGCACTGTAACCCCAGACGTGGCCTCGGCAGTTAAGAACGCCAAGGCTGGTCAGGTTCGCTACCGCACCGACAAAAACGGCATTATCCACACCTCCGTTGGCAAGGTCGGCTTCGACGCCGTCAAGCTGAAGGAAAACGTTGAAGCCCTGATCGCTGACCTGAAGCGTATCAAGCCAGCTTCTTCGAAAGGTATCTACGTCAAGCGCGTTACCCTGAGCACCACCATGGGTCCAGGTCTGGTCATCGACCAAGGCTCGCTGGACGTATAAGACACAGGCTGGCACAAGCGATTGCGCCAGTTGAAAAAATTGGGGTCCCTGCCTGGCGGGGGCTATCCAAGACCGTAGGCGACGCAAGTCTTAAACCTCAAGCCTACGCAGATGGTGCTCCCGGTTCCTTACCGAATCAGACACCAAAACGACATCCAGCCCAGGTTGGATGAAACGGTAACAAGCAGGAGTTAAACCCGTGGCAATTAAACTCGAAGACAAGAAGGCCATCGTCGCTGAAGTCAACGAGGCTGCCAAAGTCGCTCTGTCTGCTGTTGTGGCTGATGCCCGCGGTGTGACAGTAGGCGCAATGACCGGACTCCGTAAAGAGGCCCGCGAAGCTGGTGTTTACGTACGTGTTGTACGTAACACCCTGCTCAAGCGCGCTGTTGAAGGCACTCAATATGACGTGCTCAACGACGCGTTCGTCGGCCCTACCCTGATTGCATTCTCCAAGGAACATCCGGGCGCTGCTGCTCGTATTTTCAAAGAGTTCGCAAAGGGTCAGGACAAGTTCGAGATCAAGGCAGCTGCGTTCGAGGGCAAGTACCTCGCAGCAAACGAGATCGACGTGTTGGCTTCGCTGCCAACTCGCGACGAAGCTATTGCGAAGCTGATGAGCGTGATTCAAGGCGCTACCAGCAAGCTGGCTCGTACTCTGGCGGCTATTCGCGACCAGAAAGAAGCTGCTGCTGCCTAAGGCACCGCAAGCCCTTTCAAAATCATATGTTTAATTTGATGGCTGCGTAGGCTGTCACCCCAATACAGGAATTTATAGTCATGTCTCTGACTAACGAGCAAATCATCGAAGCAATCGGCCAGAAAACCGTTCTGGAAGTTGTTGAGCTGATCAAAGCAATGGAAGAAACCTTCGGCGTTACCGCTGCTGTTGCCGCTGCTGGCCCAGCTGCTGCTGCCGCTGTTGTTGAAGAGCAAACTGAATTCAACGTCATGCTGACCGAAGCTGGCGAGAAGAAAGTTAACGTGATCAAGGCAGTACGTGAACTGACCGGTCTGGGCCTGAAAGAAGCCAAGGCTGTAGTTGACGGCGCTCCTGCCATGGTTCTGGAAGCTGTTGCTAAAGAAGCAGCTGACAAAGCCAAAGCAGCTCTGGAAGAAGCAGGCGCTAAAGTCGAGCTCAAGTAAGCATCGACTTTGTGTCTCCAGCCCAAGCGTTAAGCGAACGGCTGATGGCTGGTGGCTTTTGCCACCGGCCTTTTTCCGTTATTGGCGACCGACTGGGTCGGTGCCTTTAACGTGCTGTAACCCACCCTGTGCGGTGGCGCAAACCAAAGGGTTTGCACGATTTTCTGGCTGCTCCCGTCGGGAGGAGCCGAATAAGCAGGTGACCAAGCTGGGGAACGCTGATGGCTTACTCATATACTGAGAAAAAACGTATCCGCAAGGACTTTAGCAAGTTGCCGGACGTCATGGATGTGCCGTACCTCCTGGCCATCCAGCTGGATTCGTATCGTGAATTCTTGCAAGCGGGAGCGACTAAAGATCAGTTCCGCGACGTGGGCCTGCATGCGGCCTTCAAATCCGTTTTCCCGATCATCAGCTACTCCGGCAATGCTGCGTTGGAGTATGTCGGTTATCGCCTGGGCGAACCGGCGTTTGATGTTAAAGAATGCGTGTTGCGTGGTGTGACTTACGCCGTACCTTTGCGGGTAAAAGTTCGTCTGATCATTTTCGACAAAGAATCGTCGAACAAAGCGATCAAGGACATCAAAGAGCAAGAAGTCTACATGGGTGAAATCCCCCTGATGACTGAGAACGGTACCTTCGTAATCAACGGTACCGAGCGTGTAATCGTTTCCCAGCTGCACCGTTCCCCTGGCGTATTCTTCGACCACGACCGTGGCAAGACGCACAGCTCCGGTAAGCTGCTGTACTCCGCGCGGATCATTCCTTACCGCGGTTCGTGGCTGGACTTCGAGTTCGACCCGAAAGACTGCGTGTTCGTCCGTATCGACCGTCGCCGCAAGCTACCTGCGTCGGTTCTGCTGCGCGCGCTGGGTTACACCACTGAAGAAGTGCTGGATGCTTTCTACACCACCAACGTATTCCACGTGAAAGGCGAGAGCCTGAGCCTGGAACTGGTGCCTCAGCGCCTGCGTGGTGAAATTGCCGTTCTGGACATCCAGGATGACAAGGGCAAGGTTATTGTCGAGCAGGGTCGTCGTATCACCGCTCGCCACATCAACCAGCTGGAAAAAGCCGGTATCAAAGAGCTGGATGTACCTCTGGACTACGTCCTGGGGCGTACCACCGCCAAGGCTATCGTGCACCCGGCTACTGGTGAAATCCTGGCAGAGTGCAACACCGAGCTGAATACCGAGATCCTGGCAAAAATCGCCAAGGCCCAGGTTGTTCGCATCGAAACGCTGTACACCAACGACATCGACTGTGGTCCGTTCGTTTCTGACACTCTGAAGATCGACTCCACCAGCAACCAATTGGAAGCGCTGGTCGAGATCTATCGCATGATGCGTCCTGGCGAGCCGCCAACCAAAGATGCTGCCGAGACTCTGTTCAACAACCTGTTCTTCAGCCCTGAGCGCTATGACCTCTCCGCCGTTGGCCGGATGAAGTTCAACCGTCGTATCGGTCGTACCGAGATCGAAGGTTCGGGCGTCCTGTGCAAAGAGGACATCGTTGCCGTACTGAAGACTCTGGTCGACATCCGTAACGGTAAAGGCATCGTCGACGACATCGACCACCTGGGTAACCGTCGTGTTCGTTGCGTAGGCGAAATGGCCGAGAACCAGTTCCGCGTTGGTCTGGTGCGTGTAGAGCGTGCGGTCAAAGAGCGTCTGTCGATGGCCGAAAGCGAAGGCCTGATGCCGCAAGACCTGATCAATGCCAAGCCAGTGGCTGCGGCAGTGAAAGAGTTCTTCGGTTCCAGCCAGCTGTCGCAGTTCATGGACCAGAACAACCCGCTCTCCGAGATCACCCACAAGCGTCGTGTCTCCGCACTCGGCCCAGGTGGTCTGACCCGTGAGCGTGCAGGCTTCGAAGTTCGTGACGTGCACCCGACTCACTACGGTCGTGTATGCCCGATCGAGACGCCGGAAGGTCCGAACATCGGTCTGATCAACTCCCTGGCGGCCTATGCGCGCACCAACCAGTACGGCTTCCTCGAGAGCCCGTACCGTGTGGTGAAAGACGCCCTGGTCACTGACGAGATCGTGTTCCTGTCCGCCATCGAAGAGGCCGATCACGTGATCGCCCAGGCTTCGGCGACCATGAACGACAAAGGTCAGCTGATCGATGAGCTGGTGGCTGTTCGTCACTTGAACGAATTTACCGTCAAGGCGCCGGAAGACGTCACCTTGATGGACGTTTCGCCGAAGCAGGTAGTCTCGGTTGCAGCGTCGCTGATTCCGTTCCTCGAGCACGACGACGCCAACCGTGCGTTGATGGGTTCCAACATGCAGCGTCAGGCTGTACCGACCCTGCGTGCTGATAAGCCGCTGGTAGGTACCGGCATGGAGCGCAACGTTGCCCGTGACTCCGGCGTTTGTGTCGTGGCTCGCCGTGGCGGCGTGATCGACTCGGTCGATGCCAGCCGTATCGTGGTTCGTGTTGCGGATGACGAAGTCGAAACTGGCGAAGCCGGTGTTGATATCTACAACCTGACCAAGTACACCCGCTCCAACCAGAACACCTGCATCAACCAGCGTCCGCTGGTGAGAAAGGGTGATCGGGTTCAGCGCAGCGACATCATGGCCGACGGCCCGTCCACCGATATGGGTGAGCTGGCTCTGGGTCAGAACATGCGTATCGCGTTCATGGCATGGAACGGCTTCAACTTCGAAGACTCCATCTGCCTGTCCGAGCGTGTGGTTCAGGAAGACCGCTTCACCACGATCCACATTCAGGAACTGACCTGTGTGGCCCGTGACACCAAGCTTGGCCCAGAGGAAATCACTGCAGACATCCCGAACGTGGGTGAGGCTGCACTGAACAAGCTGGACGAAGCCGGTATCGTTTATGTAGGTGCTGAAGTTGGCGCAGGCGACATCCTGGTCGGTAAGGTCACTCCGAAAGGCGAGACTCAGCTGACTCCGGAAGAGAAACTGCTGCGCGCGATCTTCGGTGAAAAAGCCAGCGACGTTAAAGACACCTCCCTGCGTGTGCCTACTGGTACCAAAGGTACTGTCATTGACGTACAGGTCTTCACTCGTGACGGCGTTGAGCGTGATGCTCGTGCACTGTCCATCGAGAAGAGCCAGCTCGACGAGATCCGCAAGGATCTGAACGAAGAGTTTCGCATCGTTGAAGGCGCAACCTTCGAGCGTCTGCGCTCCGCTCTGGTCGGCCATAAAGCCGAAGGCGGCGCCGGTCTGAAGAAAGGTCAGGAAATCACCGACGAAGTTCTCGACGGTCTTGAGCATGGCCAGTGGTTCAAACTGCGCATGGCTGAAGATGCTCTGAACGAGCAGCTCGAGAAGGCTCAGGCCTACATCGTTGATCGCCGCCGTCTGCTGGACGACAAGTTCGAAGACAAGAAGCGCAAACTGCAGCAGGGCGATGACCTGGCTCCAGGCGTGCTGAAAATCGTCAAGGTCTACCTGGCAATCCGTCGTCGCATTCAGCCGGGCGACAAGATGGCCGGTCGTCACGGTAACAAGGGTGTGGTCTCCGTGATCATGCCGGTTGAAGACATGCCGCACGATGCCAATGGCACCCCGGTCGACGTCGTCCTCAACCCACTGGGCGTACCTTCGCGTATGAACGTTGGTCAGATTCTCGAAACTCACCTGGGCCTCGCGGCCAAAGGTTTGGGCGAGAAGATCAACCGCATGGTTGAAGAGCAGCGTAAGGTGGCGGAGCTGCGCACCTTCCTGGACGAAATCTACAACCAGATCGGCGGTCGCAACGAAGACCTGGACAGCTTCTCCGATCAGGAGATTCTGGATCTGGCGAACAACCTGCGCGGCGGTGTGCCAATGGCCACTCCGGTGTTCGACGGCGCCAAGGAAAGCGAAATCAAGGCCATGCTGAAACTGGCGGACCTGCCAGAGAGCGGCCAGATGCAGCTGACCGACGGCCGTACCGGCAACAAGTTCGAGCGTCCAGTTACCGTTGGCTACATGTACATGCTGAAACTGAACCACTTGGTAGACGACAAGATGCACGCTCGTTCTACCGGTTCGTACAGCCTGGTTACCCAGCAGCCGCTGGGTGGTAAGGCGCAGTTCGGTGGTCAGCGTTTCGGGGAGATGGAGGTCTGGGCACTGGAAGCATACGGTGCTGCATACACTCTGCAAGAAATGCTCACAGTGAAGTCGGACGATGTGAACGGTCGTACCAAGATGTACAAAAACATCGTGGACGGCGATCACCGTATGGAGCCGGGCATGCCCGAGTCCTTCAACGTGTTGATCAAAGAAATTCGTTCCCTCGGCATCGATATCGATCTGGAAACCGAATAACACGTGACGCGAATCGAGAGCGGGGCAGGATTGCCCGCTCTCTGCTCCGCCAGGAGGAAAGGCCTTGAAAGACCTACTGAATTTGCTGAAAAACCAGGGTCAAGTCGAAGAGTTCGACGCCATCCGTATCGGATTGGCCTCGCCTGAGATGATCCGTTCGTGGTCGTTCGGTGAAGTTAAAAAGCCGGAAACCATCAACTACCGTACGTTCAAGCCTGAGCGTGACGGCCTGTTCTGCGCCAAGATCTTTGGCCCGGTAAAGGATTACGAGTGCCTGTGCGGTAAGTACAAGCGCTTGAAGCATCGCGGCGTGATCTGCGAGAAGTGCGGCGTTGAAGTTGCACTGGCCAAGGTTCGTCGTGAGCGCATGGCGCACATCGAGCTGGCCTCGCCAGTTGCCCACATCTGGTTCCTGAAATCGCTGCCGTCCCGTATCGGCCTGCTGATGGACATGACCCTGCGTGATATCGAGCGCGTTCTCTACTTCGAGAGCTACGTTGTTATCGATCCAGGCATGACCACCCTGGAAAAGGGTCAGCTGCTGAACGACGAGCAGTACTTCGAAGCGCTGGAAGAGTTCGGTGATGACTTCGACGCCCGCATGGGTGCCGAGGCTGTCCGCGAGCTGCTGCACGCTATCGACCTGGAGCACGAGATTGGCCGTCTGCGTGAAGAGATTCCGCAAACCAACTCGGAAACCAAGATCAAGAAGCTGTCCAAGCGTCTGAAGTTGATGGAGGCCTTCCAAGGCTCCGGCAACCTGCCAGAGTGGATGGTGTTGACCGTTCTGCCGGTTCTGCCGCCAGATCTGCGTCCACTGGTTCCGCTGGATGGCGGTCGCTTTGCGACTTCCGACCTCAACGACCTGTATCGTCGAGTGATCAACCGTAACAACCGCTTGAAGCGCCTGCTTGATCTGTCCGCTCCGGACATCATCGTGCGCAACGAAAAGCGTATGTTGCAGGAAGCTGTCGATGCACTGCTCGACAACGGCCGTCGTGGCCGTGCTATCACCGGTTCCAACAAGCGTCCTCTGAAATCCCTGGCTGACATGATCAAGGGTAAGCAAGGTCGTTTCCGTCAGAACTTGCTCGGTAAGCGTGTTGACTACTCCGGTCGTTCGGTAATTACCGTAGGCCCGACCCTGCGTCTGCACCAGTGCGGTCTGCCGAAGAAGATGGCTCTCGAGCTGTTCAAGCCGTTCATTTTCGGCAAGCTGGAAATGCGTGGTCTCGCTACCACCATCAAAGCCGCCAAGAAGATGGTCGAGCGTGAGCTGCCGGAAGTTTGGGACGTTCTCGCTGAAGTGATTCGCGAACACCCAGTGCTGCTCAACCGTGCACCGACCCTTCACCGTCTGGGTATCCAGGCGTTTGAACCGGTACTGATCGAAGGTAAGGCTATCCAGCTGCACCCTCTGGTCTGTGCTGCGTACAACGCCGACTTCGACGGCGACCAGATGGCCGTGCACGTACCGCTGACGCTGGAAGCCCAGCTGGAAGCGCGTGCGTTGATGATGTCGACCAACAACATTCTGTCGCCAGCCAACGGTGAGCCAATCATCGTTCCGTCGCAGGACGTTGTATTGGGTCTGTACTACATGACCCGTGAAGCGATCAACGCCAAGGGCGAAGGTCGTGTGTTCGCCGACCTGCAGGAAGTCGACCGCGTATTCCGCGCCGGCGAAGCAGCCCTGCACGCCAAGATCAAGGTTCGTATCAACGAAACCGTTAACGATCGTGATGGCGGCAGCGTCAGCGCTACCCGTATCGTTGACACCACTGTCGGCCGTGCGCTGCTGTTCCAGGTTGTGCCGAAAGGTCTGTCGTTCGACGTCGTCAACCTGCCGATGAAGAAGAAAGCGATCTCCAAGCTGATCAACCAGTGCTACCGCGTGGTAGGTCTGAAAGAGACCGTAATCTTCGCTGACCAGTTGATGTACACCGGTTTCGCTTACTCGACCATTTCCGGCGTTTCCATCGGTGTTAACGACTTCGTTATCCCGGATGAAAAAGCCCGCATCATCGGTGCAGCCACCGACGAAGTGAAAGAAATCGAGAGCCAGTACGCCTCCGGCCTGGTGACCCAGGGCGAGAAGTACAACAAGGTGATCGACCTTTGGTCGAAAGCCAACGACGAAGTATCCAAGGCGATGATGGCCAACCTCTCGAAAGAGAAAGTCATCGACCGCAATGGCGACGAAGTCGAGCAAGAATCGTTCAACTCGATGTACATGATGGCTGACTCGGGTGCGCGGGGTTCCGCTGCACAGATCCGCCAGCTGGCCGGTATGCGTGGTCTGATGGCCAAGCCGGACGGCTCCATCATCGAAACGCCGATTACTGCGAACTTCCGTGAAGGTCTGAGCGTACTCCAGTACTTCATCTCGACTCACGGTGCTCGTAAAGGTCTGGCGGATACCGCGTTGAAAACTGCGAACTCCGGTTACCTGACTCGTCGTCTGGTAGACGTGGCGCAGGATCTGGTTGTAACCGAGATCGATTGCGGCACCGAACACGGCCTGCTGATGACTCCGCACATTGAAGGCGGTGACGTTGTAGAGCCACTGGGTGAGCGCGTATTGGGTCGTGTTATCGCCCGTGACGTATTCAAACCGGGTACCGAGGACGTCATCGTTCCTGCTGGCACTCTGGTAGACGAGAAGTGGGTTGAGTTCATCGAGCTGAACAGCATCGACGAAGTGATCGTGCGTTCGCCGATCAGTTGCGAAACCCGCTACGGCATCTGTGCCAAGTGCTACGGTCGTGACTTGGCTCGCGGCCACCTGGTGAACATTGGTGAAGCGGTAGGCGTAATTGCTGCCCAGTCCATCGGTGAGCCGGGTACCCAGCTGACCATGCGTACGTTCCACATCGGTGGTGCGGCAAGCCGGACCTCGGCAGCGGACAGCGTACAGGTGAAGAATGGCGGTACCGTCCGTCTGCATAACCTGAAGCATGTTGAGCGTGTTGACGGTCACCTGGTAGCTGTATCCCGTTCTGGCGAGCTGGCAATTGCCGACGACTTCGGTCGTGAGCGCGAGCGCTACAAGCTGCCTTACGGTGCTGTGATTTCGGTGAAGGAAGGCGATAAGGTCGACGCTGGTGCCATCGTGGCCAAGTGGGATCCGCACACTCACCCAATCGTTACCGAAATGAAAGGTACCGTGACCTACGTGGGCATGGAAGAAGGCATCACGATCAAGCGTCAGACTGACGAATTGACCGGTATGACCAACATTGAAGTACTTGACGTCAAAGACCGTCCAGCTGCCGGTAAGGACATTCGTCCAGCGGTGAAGATGGTGGGTATGGATGGCAAGGATCTGCTGCTGCCAGGTACTGACGTACCGGCCCAGTACTTCCTGCCGGCTAACGCACTTGTAGGTGTTGCTGACGGTGCGCAGATTGCGATCGGTGATGTTATCGCTCGTATTCCGCAAGAGACTTCGAAGACCCGTGACATCACCGGTGGTCTGCCGCGTGTTGCCGACTTGTTCGAAGCTCGTCGTCCGAAAGAGGCCTCGATTCTGGCTGAAGTCAGCGGCACCATCGCGTTCGGTAAAGAGACCAAAGGCAAGCGCCGCCTGGTCATTACCCCGAACGACGGTAGCGATCCGTATGAGGAGCTGATTCCGAAGTGGCGTCACCTGAACGTCTTCGAAGGCGAACAAGTGAACCGCGGCGAAGTTATTTCCGACGGTCCGAGCGATCCACACGACATCCTGCGTCTGCTGGGTGTGAGTGCGCTGGCCAAGTACATCGTTAACGAGATCCAGGACGTTTATCGTCTGCAGGGCGTGAAGATCAACGATAAGCACATCGAGACCATCCTGCGTCAGATGTTGCGTAAGGTTGAGATTGCCGAGTCTGGCGACTCCAGCTTCATCAAGGGCGACCAGATGGAACTGACTCACGTACTGGTAGAAAACGAGCGTCTGAGCGCTGAAGACAAGTTCATCTCCAAGTTCACCCGCGTATTGCTGGGTATTACTAAGGCGTCCTTGTCCACTGAGTCGTTCATCTCGGCGGCCTCTTTCCAAGAGACCACTCGTGTACTGACCGAAGCGGCAGTGACCGGCAAGCGTGACTACCTGCGCGGCCTGAAGGAAAACGTGGTTGTGGGTCGTCTGATCCCGGCCGGTACCGGCCTGGCTTACCACAGCGAGCGCAAGCGTCGTCGTGATGCAGACAAGCCTCTGCGCGTAAGCGCGAGCGAAGTCGAAGCAGCACTGACTGAAGCGCTGAACTCCAGCGGTAACTGAGGTCTGCAATAGATTGAGATGGGGCCCCGGTTTTTCCGACTGAGAATCGAGACACTTTTGGTCGAGGTTCGCTGATCGGGGAGCCCGGGGCCTTGCCTTGACTGGGGGCAAGATCCTCTTTAGACTCTTGTACCCCTAAATTTGGTGGAGCTTGTGCTCTGCCATTTTGTTTATGTCGAAAGACAACAGTGGAGCTAGTAGATGGCAACTATCAACCAGCTGGTACGTCAGCCGCGTAAGCGTATCGTCGAGAAATCCGACGTGCCTGCGCTGCAGAACTGCCCGCAACGTCGTGGCGTGTGCACTCGCGTGTATACCACTACGCCGAAAAAACCTAACTCGGCACTGCGTAAAGTATGCCGTGTGCGTCTGACCAACGGTTTCGAGGTTTCCTCGTATATCGGTGGTGAGGGCCACAACCTGCAAGAGCACAGCGTCGTACTGATTCGTGGCGGCCGTGTAAAAGACTTGCCAGGTGTTCGTTACCACACCGTTCGCGGCTCCCTGGATACCTCCGGCGTTAAAGGTCGTAACCAAGGTCGTTCGAAGTACGGTACCAAGCGTCCGAAGTAATCGGCCGTTTTGCAGTTTTTAATTATATTGAGTCGATAAGAGTAAGGTCGGGCACGCGTCCATTGGATCAACTGTCCCGAGCTAACCTGAAGACCGTTTGAGGGCTTATCAATGCCAAGACGTCGCGTAGCAGCCAAACGTGAGATTCTGGACGATCCGAAATACGGAAGCCAGATCCTCGCCAAGTTCATGAACCACGTAATGGAAAGCGGTAAGAAAGCCGTTGCCGAGCGTATCGTTTATGGCGCGCTGGAAAAAGTTAAAGAGCGCAAGAACAGCGATCCCCTGGAAATCTTCGAGAAAGCTCTCGACGCCATCGCTCCGCTGGTCGAAGTGAAGTCGCGCCGTGTAGGCGGTGCTACTTACCAGGTTCCGGTCGAAGTTCGTCCGTCCCGTCGTAACGCTCTGGCAATGCGCTGGTTGGTAGACTTCGCCCGCAAGCGCGGCGAGAAGTCTATGGCTCTGCGTTTGGCTGGCGAACTGCTGGACGCTGCCGAAGGCAAAGGTGCTGCAGTTAAGAAGCGTGAAGACGTTCACCGTATGGCTGAAGCCAACAAGGCTTTCTCGCACTACCGCTTCTAATCTCAGCATCATTCATTTTGCGAGGGCTTTATGGCTCGTACTACAGCAATCAACCGCTACCGTAACATCGGTATCTGTGCCCACGTTGACGCGGGCAAGACTACCACTACCGAGCGGATCCTGTTTTACACAGGTCTCAGCCATAAGATGGGTGAGGTGCATGACGGCGCTGCTACCACCGACTGGATGGTGCAGGAGCAGGAGCGGGGTATTACCATTACCTCCGCTGCTGTAACTACCTTCTGGAAAGGTTCGCGCGGCCAATACGATAACTATCGTGTAAACGTTATCGATACCCCTGGCCACGTAGACTTCACCATCGAAGTAGAGCGTTCGCTGCGCGTACTCGACGGCGCGGTCGTTGTGTTCTGCGGTACTTCTGGTGTTGAGCCTCAGTCTGAAACCGTATGGCGTCAAGCCAACAAGTACGGCGTTCCACGTGTTGTTTACGTGAACAAGATGGACCGTGCCGGCGCTAACTTCCTGCGTGTTGTTGGTCAGATCAAAAACCGCCTGGGTCACACCCCGGTTCCGGTTCAGCTGGCTATCGGCGCTGAAGATAACTTCGAAGGTCAGGTTGATCTGATCAAGATGAAGGCTATCTACTGGAACGACGACGACAAGGGTACTACCTATCGCGAGGAAGAAATTCCTGCCGATATGCTGGACCTGGCTAACGAGTGGCGCTCCAACATGGTTGAAGCCGCTGCTGAAGCCAACGAAGAGTTGATGAACAAGTACCTTGAAGAAGGTGA
Source organism: Pseudomonas protegens (assembly GCF_003363755.1). Taxonomy (GTDB): domain Bacteria; phylum Pseudomonadota; class Gammaproteobacteria; order Pseudomonadales; family Pseudomonadaceae; genus Aquipseudomonas; species Aquipseudomonas danubii. Next base: position 2,799,180 of record NZ_CP031396.1, on the reverse strand, counting down.
CCTGACTCCAGAAGAGATCAAGGCTGGTCTGCGTGCGCGCACCCTGGCTAGCGAAATCGTTCCGGCTGTCTGCGGCTCTTCGTTCAAGAACAAGGGTGTTCCCCTGGTTCTCGACGCCGTTATCGACTTCCTGCCTGCTCCTACCGAGATCCCGGCGATCAAAGGTATCCATCCGGATCTCATCGAGAAGCCGAAGGATGAGCTGGTAGAGGCGGATTACGACGAGCGTCACGCTGATGATGCTGAACCGTTCTCGGCTCTGGCATTCAAGATCGCTACCGACCCGTTCGTTGGTACTCTGACTTTCGTGCGCGTTTACTCGGGCTTCCTGAGCTCGGGCGACTCCGTGATCAACTCGGTCAAGGGCAAGAAAGAGCGCGTTGGTCGTATGGTGCAGATGCACGCCAACCAGCGTGAAGAGATCAAGGAAGTACGTGCAGGCGATATCGCTGCCCTGATCGGCATGAAGGACGTCACCACTGGTGACACTTTGTGCGATCTCGACAAGCAGATCATTCTTGAGCGTATGGACTTCCCTGAGCCTGTGATTTCGGTAGCGGTAGAGCCGAAAACCAAGCAGGACCAGGAAAAGATGGGTATTGCACTGGGCAAGCTGGCTCAGGAAGACCCGTCGTTCCGCGTCAAGACCGACGAAGAGACCGGTCAGACCATCATTTCCGGTATGGGTGAGCTGCACCTGGACATCCTCGTTGATCGCATGAAGCGCGAGTTCAACGTCGAAGCCAACATCGGCAAGCCGCAGGTTTCGTACCGCGAGAAGATTAGCAAGAGCAACGTCGAGATCGAAGGCAAGTTCGTTCGTCAATCCGGCGGTCGCGGTCAGTTCGGTCACTGCTGGATCCGTTTCTCGGAGCCGGACGTCGATGCGAACGGCAACATCACCGAAGGTCTGGTCTTCACCAACGAAGTTGTTGGTGGTGTGGTTCCTAAGGAATACATCCCGGCTATCCAGAAGGGTATCGAAGAGCAGATGAAGAACGGCGTCGTTGCCGGTTATCCGCTGATCGGCCTGAAGGCTACCGTGTTCGATGGTTCCTACCACGACGTCGACTCCAACGAGATGGCGTTCAAGGTGGCGGCCTCCATGGCGACCAAGCAGCTGGCCCAAAAGGGTGGCGGCGTTGTGCTCGAGCCGATCATGAAGGTTGAAGTAGTAACCCCAGAGGACTACATGGGTGACGTGATGGGTGACCTGAACCGTCGTCGTGGTCTGATTCAGGGTATGGATGACTCGGTGTCCGGCAAGGTTATCCGTGCTGAAGTTCCACTGGGTGAAATGTTCGGTTATGCAACTGACGTTCGTTCCATGTCTCAGGGTCGCGCGAGCTACTCCATGGAATTCTCCAAATACGCCGAAGCTCCGTCGAACATCGTCGAAGCTCTCGTTAAAAAACAAGGCTGATTCAGTCTCCCCTTTAGGCTAGGAGTTAATTGTCGTGGCTAAAGAAAAATTTGAACGTAACAAACCGCACGTCAACGTTGGCACTATCGGTCACGTTGACCACGGTAAAACCACTCTGACTGCTGCTCTGACTCGCGTTTGCTCCGAAGTTTTCGGTTCGGCTCGTGTTGACTTCGACAAGATCGACAGCGCTCCAGAAGAAAAAGCTCGTGGTATCACCATCAACACTGCGCACGTAGAGTACGATTCGCACATTCGTCACTACGCGCACGTTGACTGCCCAGGTCACGCCGACTACGTCAAAAACATGATCACCGGTGCTGCCCAGATGGACGGCGCGATCCTGGTTTGCTCGGCTGCCGATGGTCCGATGCCACAAACTCGTGAGCACATCCTGCTGTCCCGTCAGGTAGGCGTTCCGTACATCGTTGTCTTCCTGAACAAGGCTGACATGGTTGACGACGCTGAGCTGCTGGAACTGGTTGAAATGGAAGTGCGCGATCTGCTGAGCACTTACGACTTCCCAGGTGATGACACTCCAATCATCATCGGTTCGGCTCTGATGGCTCTGAACGGTCAAGACGACAACGAAATGGGTACCACCGCTGTTAAGCGTCTGGTAGAAACTCTGGACACTTACATCCCAGAGCCGGAGCGTGCAATCGACAAGCCGTTCCTGATGCCAATCGAAGACGTATTCTCGATCTCCGGTCGTGGCACCGTGGTAACTGGTCGTGTTGAGCGTGGCATCGTTCGCATCCAGGAAGAAGTTGAGATCGTTGGTCTGCGCGATACTCAGAAGACTACCTGCACCGGCGTTGAAATGTTCCGCAAGCTGCTCGACGAAGGTCGTGCTGGCGAGAACTGCGGCGTTCTGCTGCGTGGTACCAAGCGTGATGACGTTGAGCGTGGCCAGGTTCTGGTTAAGCCAGGCACCGTTAAGCCGCACACCAAGTTCACCGCTGAAGTTTATGTTCTGAGCAAGGAAGAAGGCGGCCGTCATACTCCGTTCTTCAAAGGCTACCGTCCACAGTTCTACTTCCGTACTACTGACGTGACTGGTAACTGCGAGCTGCCAGAAGGCGTTGAAATGGTAATGCCAGGTGACAACATCCAGATGACTGTCACTCTGATCAAAACCATCGCGATGGAAGATGGTCTGCGTTTCGCTATCCGTGAAGGCGGTCGTACCGTCGGCGCCGGCGTCGTAGCCAAAGTTATCGAGTAATCGACGACTCATGAAGAAGCCCCCGCTTGCGGGGGCTTTTTTATTGGGTTGACACTCTGTGGGGCCGTCTATAGAATTGCGCCTCCTTTTAACGGGCGTATTGCGCCCGGTGGGAATAGCAGCCTGGAGTCTGAAATCCAATGCAAAATCAGCAAATCCGTATCAGGTTGAAGGCTTTCGACCATCGCCTGATCGACCAATCCACCCAGGAAATCGTGGAAACCGCGAAACGTACTGGTGCTCAAGTGCGTGGTCCAATTCCACTGCCTACCCGTAAAGAGCGGTTCACCGTTCTGGTCTCCCCGCACGTCAACAAAGACGCGCGTGACCAGTACGAGATCCGTACTCATAAGCGCGTACTGGACATCGTCCAGCCAACGGATAAAACCGTTGATGCTCTTATGAAGCTTGATCTTGCGGCAGGTGTGGAAGTGCAGATCAGCCTCGGCTAAGACTCGGTCTTAGTCGTGTAACGCTCTGAAATGGGCGGCCATAGCGGGTGAAAGCCCCGTACACTCATGAGGTTTACAACATGACTATTGGTGTAGTCGGTCGTAAATGCGGTATGACCCGTATTTTCACCGAAGAAGGTGTCTCCATTCCGGTCACGGTCATTGAGATCGAGCCGAATCGCGTCACCCAGTTCAAAACTGAAGAAACCGATGGCTATCGTGCAGTGCAAGTCACTGTAGGTGAGCGTCGTGCTTCGCGCGTGACTGCTGCTCAAGCAGGTCACTTCGCTAAAGCGAACGTTGCTGCCGGTCGTGGCGTTTGGGAATTCCGTCTTGAAGAAGGCGAGTACCAAGCTGGCGATCTGATCAATGCAGAAATCTTCGCAGCTGGCCAACTGGTAGATGTTACCGGTCAGTCGAAAGGTAAAGGCTTCGCCGGTACCATCAAGCGTTGGAATTTCCGCGGTCAAGATAACACCCACGGTAACTCCGTTTCCCACCGCGTCCCGGGCTCTATTGGCCAGTGCCAGACTCCTGGTCGTGTATTCAAGGGCAAAAAAATGTCCGGTCATATGGGCGCTGAGCGCGTGACCGTGCAGTCCCTGGAAGTAGTGCGCGTCGACGCTGAACGCAATCTGTTGTTGGTCAAGGGTGCTGTTCCTGGCGCTACTGGCGGCAACCTGGTTGTACGTCCGGCGGCCAAGGCTCGCGGTTAAGGGGAAGCTGACATGCAATTAAATGTAAATGACGCTCAAGCGATCGAAGTTTCCGAACTGACATTTGGCGGCGAATTCAACGAGACGCTGGTTCACCAAGCAGTCGTGGCCTACATGGCTGGCGGCCGTCAAGGTAGCAAGCAGCAAAAGACCCGTTCCGACGTTTCCGGTGGCGGCAAGCGCCCATGGCGTCAGAAAGGTACTGGCCGTGCTCGTGCTGGTACTATCCGTAGCCCAATCTGGCGTGGCGGCGGTACCACTTTCGCAGCTCGTCCTCAGGATCACTCCCAGAAGCTGAACAAGAAGATGTATCGCGCAGCAATGCGTTCCATCCTTGCTGAGCTGGTGCGTACTGATCGTCTGGTCGTGGTTCAGGATTTCGCTGTTGAAACTCCGAAAACCAAAGATCTGCTGGGCAAACTGAACAACATGAGCCTGACCGACGTTCTGATCGTGTCGGACGCTGTTGATCAGAACCTGTACCTGGCTGCTCGTAACCTGCCACACGTTGATGTTCGTGACGTGCAAGGTTCCGATCCAGTTAGTCTGATCGCATACGACAAAGTGTTGATCACTGTGTCGGCCGTGAAGAAATTCGAGGAGCTGCTGGGATGAACCAGGAACGCGTATTTAAAGTTCTGCTTGGCCCGCACGTTTCCGAGAAGGCTACGGTTCTGGCAGACAAGAAAGGCCAGTTCGTTTTCAAGGTTGCTACTGACGCAACCAAGCTGGAAATCAAGAAGGCCGTCGAAAGCCTGTTCAGCGTGAAAGTGGAGCGCGTTACTACCCTGAACGTTCTGGGTAAGAGCAAGCGTACCGCTCGCGGTCTGGGCAAGCGTAATGACTGGAAGAAGGCAGTTATCTCCCTTCAGCCAGGCCAAGATCTCGATTTCAGCAGCAGTGCTGAGTAAGGAAGGGGTGCATCATGGCAATCGTTAAATGCAAACCGACTTCCCCTGGCCGCCGTTTTGTGGTCAAGGTGGTCAACCAGGAGCTGCATAAAGGCGCTCCTCACGCACCGCTGCTCGAGAAGAAATCGAAGTCTGGTGGTCGTAACAACAATGGCCGCATTACCACTCGTCACGTTGGTGGTGGTCATAAGCAGCATTACCGTCTGGTCGACTTCCGTCGCAACGACAAAGATGGCATCGCTGCCACTGTCGAGCGTATCGAATACGATCCAAACCGTACTGCTCACATCGCTCTGCTGCTGTACGCAGATGGCGAGCGTCGCTACATCATCGCCCCTAAGGGCGTGAGCGCTGGCGACCAGCTGATCGCAGGTGCTCTGGCACCGATCAAGCCGGGCAACGCTCTGCAACTGCGCAACATTCCAGTTGGTAGCACCGTACACGGCATCGAACTGAAGCCAGGTAAAGGCGCGCAAATCGCTCGTTCGGCTGGTGCTTCGGCTCAACTGGTCGCTCGTGAAGGCGTCTACGTGACCCTGCGTCTGCGTTCTGGTGAGATGCGTAAAGTGCTGGCTGAATGCCGTGCGACCCTGGGCGAAGTCTCGAACTCCGAGCACAGCCTGCGTTCGCTGGGTAAAGCTGGTGCCAAACGCTGGCGTGGCGTTCGCCCAACCGTTCGTGGTGTTGCCATGAACCCGGTTGACCACCCACATGGTGGTGGTGAAGGTCGTACCTCTGGTGGTCGTCATCCGGTATCGCCATGGGGCTTCCCGACTAAGGGCGCGAAGACTCGTGGTAATAAGCGTACCGACAAAATGATCGTCCGTCGTCGCAAGTAAATAGAGGGATACGACAGTGCCACGTTCTCTGAAAAAAGGTCCTTTTATTGATCTTCACCTACTGAAGAAGATCGAAGTGGCGGCGGAAAAGAACGATCGCAAACCAGTTAAGACCTGGTCGCGCCGTTCCATGATCCTGCCACAAATGGTCGGTCTGACCATCGCTGTGCATAACGGTCGTCAACATGTTCCAGTTCTCGTGAACGAAGACATGGTCGGCCACAAACTGGGCGAGTTCGCCGGTACCCGTACATATCGCGGGCACGTGGCTGACAAGAAAGCCAAGCGTTAAGGGGTAAGGAATGATGGAAGTAGCCGCTAAGTTGTCGGGCGCTCGAATCTCCGCCCAGAAAGCCCGCTTGGTCGCCGACCAGATCCGCGGGAAGAAGGTGGGCGAAGCGCTCAACCTGTTGGCTTTCAGCAGTAAGAAAGCCGCCGAGATCATGAAGAAAGTGCTGGAGTCGGCCGTAGCCAACGCCGAGCATAACGAAGGCGCAGACGTTGATGACCTGAAAGTCTCCACCGTTTTCGTCAACGAAGGGCGTTCGCTGAAGCGCATCATGCCACGTGCCAAAGGCCGTGCTGATCGCATCGTCAAGCGGTCTTGCCATATCACTGTCAAGGTTGCTGACAAGTAACGGAGTCGAAGAGATGGGTCAGAAAGTACATCCCATTGGCATTCGCCTGGGAATCGTCAAGGAGCACACCTCCGTCTGGTACGCAGACGGTCGGACTTATGCGGACTATTTGCTCGCAGATCTGAATGTGCGTGAGTATCTCCAAGACAAACTAAAAAGCGCGTCCGTAAGCCGTATCGATATCCATCGTCCGGCTCAAACTGCACGCATCACCATCCACACCGCTCGTCCCGGCATCGTGATCGGCAAGAAAGGTGAAGATGTTGAGAAGCTGCGTCAGGACCTGACCAAGCAAATGGGTGTGCCTGTGCACATCAATATCGAAGAGATCCGCAAGCCGGAGCTCGACGGTATGCTGGTTGCGCAGAGCGTAGCTCAGCAGCTGGAGCGTCGCGTAATGTTCCGTCGTGCTATGAAGCGCGCCGTACAGAACGCCATGCGCATTGGTGCCAAGGGCATCAAAATCCAAGTGAGCGGTCGTCTCGGCGGTGCTGAAATCGCACGTACTGAATGGTATCGCGAAGGTCGTGTGCCACTGCACACCCTGCGTGCCGATATCGACTATGCCACCTACGAAGCTCACACCACTTATGGTGTGATCGGTGTGAAGGTTTGGATCTTCAAAGGCGAAGTAATTGGTGGTCGCCAAGAAGAGCTGAAGCCGCAAGCACCTGCGCCTCGTAAAAAAGCTGCTAAGTAAGGGGTACGCCAAATGTTGCAACCAAAGCGTACGAAGTTCCGCAAGCAAATGACCGGCCACAACCGTGGTCTGGCATTGCGCGGTAGCAAAGTCAGCTTCGGCGAGTTCGCGCTGAAGTCTGTTGCTCGTGGTCGTCTCACCGCTCGTCAGATCGAGTCAGCGCGTCGTGCTCTGACCCGTCACGTAAAACGTGGTGGCAAGATCTGGATCCGTGTATTCCCGGACAAGCCTATTTCCAAGAAGCCACTCGAAGTTCGGATGGGTAAAGGTAAGGGTAACGTCGAATACTGGGTTGCCCAGATTCAGCCAGGCAAAGTCCTGTATGAAATCGAGGGTGTTTCTGAAGAGCTGGCGCGTGAGGCTTTCGCCCTGGCTGCTGCAAAGCTGCCGCTCGCCACCTCCTTTGTTAAGCGGACGGTGATGTGATGAAAGCGAATGAACTTCGTGAAAAATCCGCACAGCAGCTGAACGAGCAACTGCTCGGCCTGCTGCGCGACCAGTTCAATCTGCGTATGCAGAAAGCAACTGGCCAGTTGGGGCAGTCTCATCTGCTCTCGCAAGTTAAGCGTGACATCGCTCGCGTGAAGACTGTGCTCAACCAGCAGGCAGGTAAGTAATCATGGCTGAAGCCGAAAAAACTGTCCGTACGCTGACTGGCCGTGTTGTCAGCGACAAGATGGACAAGACCATCACCGTTCTGATCGAGCGTCGCGTTAAGCACCCTATCTACGGTAAATACGTTAAGCGTTCGACTAAGCTGCACGCGCACGACGAAACCAATCAGTGCCACATCGGCGACAAAGTCACTATTCGTGAAACTCGTCCGATGGCCAAGACCAAGTCTTGGGCTCTGGTTGATGTTCTCGAACGCGCTGTGGAAGTCTAAGGGCTAGGGGTCGGAGAAATTATATGATTCAGACTCAATCCATGCTCGATGTGGCCGATAACAGCGGCGCTCGCCGCGTTATGTGCATCAAGGTGCTGGGTGGCTCCCATCGTCGTTACGCTGGTATCGGTGACATCATCAAAGTTACCGTCAAGGAAGCAATTCCTCGCGGTAAGGTGAAAAAAGGCCAAGTGATGACTGCAGTTGTAGTCCGCACTCGCCATGGTGTTCGTCGTGCTGACGGCTCCATCATCCGCTTTGATGGCAACGCTGCTGTTCTGTTGAACAACAAGCAAGAGCCGATCGGCACCCGTATCTTTGGGCCAGTGACCCGTGAACTTCGTACTGAGAAGTTCATGAAGATCGTCTCGCTCGCCCCAGAAGTGCTGTAAGGAGATCCGACATGCAAAAGATTCGTCGTGACGACGAGATCATCGTGATCGCCGGCAAAGACAAAGGTAAGCGCGGTAAGGTGCTTAAAGTTCTGGCTGATGACCGTCTGGTTGTCGGTGGCCTGAACCTGGTCAAGCGTCATACCAAGCCTAACCCGATGTCGGGCGTACAGGGCGGTATCGTCGAGAAAGAAGCGCCACTGCACGCTTCCAACGTCGCCATTTTCAACGGCGAAACCAACAAGGCTGACCGCGTTGGTTTCAAAGTAGAAGACGGCAAAAAAATTCGTGTCTTCAAGTCGACCCAAAAAGCGGTTGATGCTTGAACACTGCTAGGTAGAAGACCATGGCACGACTAAAAGAGATTTACCGGAAGGAAATCGCTCCGAAACTTAAGGAAGAACTTAAGCTTTCGAACGTGATGGAAGTTCCGCGCGTTACCAAAATCACCCTGAACATGGGTCTGGGCGAAGCAATCGGCGACAAAAAAGTCATCGAGCATGCTGTTGCTGACCTGGAAAAGATCACCGGCCAGAAAGTCGTTGTGACCTACGCTCGTAAATCCATCGCTGGCTTCAAAGTCCGCGAAGGATGGCCGATCGGCGTCAAAGTGACCCTGCGCCGTGAGCGTATGTACGAGTTCCTGGATCGTCTGCTGTCGATCTCCCTGCCTCGGGTTCGCGACTTCCGCGGCCTGAATGCCAAGTCCTTCGATGGTCGTGGTAACTACAGCATGGGCGTGAAAGAGCAGATCATTTTCCCGGAAATCGATTACGACAAGATCGATGCTCTCCGCGGTCTGGACATTACCCTGACCACCACTGCTAAGAACGATGATGAAGGCCGCGCTCTGCTGCGTGCTTTCAAATTCCCGTTCCGCAACTGATTGGAGTAGGAAAATGGCCAAGAAGAGCATGAAAAACCGTGAGCTGAAGCGTCAGCTTACTGTTGCCAAGTACGCCACCAAGCGTGCAGCGCTGAAAGCTATCATCGTGGATCTGAACGCAAGTCCAGAAGCCCGTTGGGAAGCTACCGTAGCGCTGCAGAAGCAGCCACGTGACGCAAGCGCCTCGCGCATGCGTAACCGCTGCCGCCTGACTGGTCGTCCGCACGGCGTTTACCGCAAGTTCGGCCTTGGCCGTAACAAGCTGCGTGAAGCTGCAATGCGTGGTGACGTACCAGGTCTGGTTAAAGCCAGCTGGTAATAGCTATCAAAGTCGCGGTGGTCGGGCTCGTAAGATCCCGATCACCGGTGGCCTTGAATCTGAATCAAGCCCCTTTTGGGGCTTGATTCATTTCTGGGGTGTGTCTAGAATGACCGGCTCGCCTGAGCCCGTGTTTTTTGCCCGGAATTTCTCGGCGACAGTTGTAGCCGCAAGGCTAATTCTTTTTGTATCAGGAGCATCTAGCCCATGAGTATGCAGGACCCGTTAGCGGACATGCTAACTCGAATCCGTAATGCCCAGATGGCTGAAAAGTCCGTCGTAAGCATGCCGTCTTCCACGCTGAAGGTGGCTGTAGCAAAAGTCCTGAAGGACGAAGGTTACATCGCGGGTTATCAGATCAGCAGCGAAATCAAACCTCTGCTGTCCATCGAGCTGAAATACTTCGAAGGCCGTCCGGTCATCGAGGAAGTGAAGCGCGTTAGCCGTCCAGGCCTGCGTCAGTACAAGTCCGTTGAAGAACTGCCGAAAGTACGTGGCGGTCTTGGCGTGTCTATCGTCTCCACCAACAAAGGTGTGATGACTGATCGTGCTGCGCGCGCTGCCGGTGTCGGCGGCGAAGTTCTTTGCACTGTGTTCTAAGGGGGGATAAGCATGTCTCGCGTCGCTAAGAACCCCGTTAAGCTGCCAGCTGGTGTCGAAGTTAAATTCGCCGGCCAACAGCTTTCGGTGAAGGGTGCCAAGGGCACTCTCGAACTGAACGTTCACTCGTCCGTTGAAATTGTTGAGGAAGCTGGTGAGCTGCGTTTCGCTGCTCGCAATGGCGACCAACAAACTCGTGCAATGGCCGGTACCACTCGTGCTCTGGTAAACAACATGGTCCAAGGCGTTAGCCAAGGCTTCGAGCGTAAGCTCCAACTGGTCGGTGTTGGTTACAAGGCACAAGCAAAAGGCACAGTGCTGAACCTGGCCCTCGGCTTCTCGCATCCAGTGGATTACGAACTGCCGGAAGGCATCACCGCTGAGACTCCTAGCCAGACCGATATCCTGATCAAGGGCATCGATAAGCAGCTGGTAGGTCAAGTGGCCGCTGAGATCCGCGACTTCCGTCCACCAGAGCCTTACAAAGGTAAAGGTGTGCGCTACGCGGACGAAGTCGTCCGTCGTAAAGAAGCCAAGAAGAAGTAGGGCATAGCAAATGACCGACAAAAAAGTTACTCGACTGCGTCGCGCTCGCAAAGCACGCCTGAAAATGCACGAACTCGAAGTCGTGCGTCTCTGCGTGTTCCGCTCTTCGCAGCACATCTACGCCCAGGTCATTTCGGCCGACGGCAACAAAGTCTTGGCGAGTGCCTCGACTTTGGATAAAGAACTGCGTGATGGCGCCACTGGCAACATCGACGCGGCCACTAAGGTTGGCCAGCTGGTCGCTACGCGTGCAAAAGCCGCTGGCGTCTCGCAGGTGGCTTTCGACCGCTCTGGCTTCAAGTACCACGGCCGCGTCAAGGCGCTGGCTGATGCTGCTCGTGAAGCTGGGCTGGAGTTCTAAGTTATGTCAAATAACGACCAAAAGCGCGACGAAGGCTACATCGAGAAGCTGGTTCAAGTTAACCGCGTAGCCAAAACCGTTAAAGGCGGCCGTATCTTCACTTTCACCGCGTTGACCGTGGTTGGTGATGGTAAGGGCCGTGTTGGCTTCGGCCGTGGCAAGTCGCGTGAAGTGCCTGCTGCGATCCAGAAGGCAATGGAAGCTGCTCGCCGCAACATGATCCAAGTTGATCTGAACGGCACCACTCTGCAGTACGCTATGAAGTCCGCTCATGGCGCTTCCAAGGTGTACATGCAGCCTGCTTCTGAAGGTACCGGTATCATCGCTGGCGGCGCTATGCGTGCTGTCCTTGAAGTTGCTGGTGTTCAGAACGTTCTGGCCAAGTGCTACGGCTCGACTAACCCAGTAAACGTGGTTCATGCCACTTTCAAAGGTTTGAAGGCTATGCAGTCCCCTGAATCCATTGCCGCCAAGCGTGGCAAAAGCGTCCAGGAGATCATCTGATCATGGCTACCGTTAAAGTAACGCTGATCAAAAGCATGACCGGCCGTATCCCTAACCACAAACTGTGCGTTAAGGGTCTGGGCCTGCGTCGCATCGGTCACACTGTAGAAGTCCAAGATACTCCCGAGAACCGCGGGATGATCAACAAGGCTTACTACATGCTGCGTGTCGAGGGTTAATCGATGAAACTCAATGATCTGAGTCCAGCGCCGGGTTCCCGTCGCGAAAAGCATCGTCCGGGCCGTGGTATCGGTAGTGGTTTGGGTAAGACTGGTGGCCGTGGTCACAAAGGTCAGACTTCCCGCTCCGGTGGCACCATCGCTCCAGGCTTTGAAGGCGGTCAACAGCCGCTGCATCGTCGCCTGCCGAAGTTCGGTTTCGTTTCCCTGAAAGCCATGGACCGCGCAGAAGTGCGTCTGTCCGAGTTGGCCAAAGTGGAAGGCGACATCGTTACCGTGCAGTCCCTGAAAGATGCCAACGTGATTAACCAGAACGTTCAGCGTGTGAAAATCATGCTGTCCGGCGAAGTTACTCGCGCTGTGACCATCAAGGGTATCGCAGCCACCAAAGGTGCGCGTGCGGCTATCGAAGCAGCTGGCGGCAAGTTCGAGGAATAAATGGCTAAGCAAGGTGCTCTCTCTGCGCTCGGCAAAGGCGGTATGTCTGAACTCTGGGCTCGTCTGCGTTTTCTGTTCCTGGCGATTATCGTCTACCGAATAGGCGCACACATCCCGGTTCCAGGTATCAACCCGGACCGACTCGCAGACCTGTTTCGACAGAATGAGGGGACCATTCTTAGCTTGTTCAACATGTTTTCCGGCGGCGCGCTGGAGCGGATGAGCATTTTTGCACTGGGGATCATGCCGTACATCTCGGCTTCGATCATCATGCAACTTATGACAGCCGTCAGTCCGCAGTTGGAGCAGTTGAAGAAGGAAGGTGAAGCTGGCCGTCGCAAGATCAGCCAGTACACCCGCTACGGCACTGTCGTCCTAGCTCTGGTTCAGGCCATCGGCATGTCCGTTGGTCTGGCAGGGCAGGGCGTTGCGTTCACTGGTGACTTTGGCTTCCATTTCGTCGCGGTATCCACGTTTGTGGCTGGTGCGATGTTCATGATGTGGCTGGGTGAGCAGATTACTGAGCGTGGTGTTGGCAACGGTATCTCGATGTTGATTTTCGCAGGTATCGTCGCCGGTCTTCCGAGAGCGATCGGGCAGTCTTTCGAGTCTGCGCGTCAGGGTGATATCAACATTTTTGCCTTGGTTGCGATCGGTTTGCTGGCAGTAGCGATTATCGGTTTTGTGGTGTTCATTGAGCGTGGCCAGCGTCGTATTGCTGTTCACTACGCCAAGCGTCAGCAGGGCCGCAAGGTTTTTGCTGCGCAGACCAGCCACTTGCCGCTGAAAGTGAATATGGCCGGTGTAATTCCTGCTATCTTCGCGAGCAGCATTTTGCTGTTTCCGGCTTCGTTGGGTGCCTGGTTCGGTCAGTCTGAAGGTATGGGCTGGTTGCAGGACATCTCGCAGTCGATCGCTCCTGGTCAGCCGTTGAATATTCTGCTGTTTAGTGCAGGGATTATTTTCTTCTGCTTCTTCTATACGGCGTTGATGTTCAATCCGAAAGACGTAGCGGAAAACCTGAAGAAGTCCGGTGCCTTTATTCCGGGCATCCGTCCAGGTGAGCAGTCGGCGCGCTACATTGATGGCGTTCTGACCCGCTTGACCATGTTCGGTGCTCTATATATGACGGCCGTGTGTCTGTTGCCCCAGTTCCTGGTGGTTGCTGCAAACGTTCCGTTCTACCTTGGCGGGACCTCGTTGCTGATCGTGGTCGTGGTTGTTATGGACTTTATGTCGCAAGTACAATCGCACCTCGTTTCCCACCAGTACGAATCCCTGATGAAGAAAGCCAACCTGAAGGGTTACGGCAGCGGCATGCTGCGCTAATCCATAAGGTTCGAGGAGTTGGTGATGAAAGTTCGTGCATCGGTGAAAAAGCTGTGCCGTAACTGCAAGATTATTCGCCGCGAAGGTGTTGTTCGAGTAATTTGCAGCGCGGAACCGCGTCACAAACAGCGCCAAGGCTGAGTGTGATTGTGCTTCAAGCCCGGCAGCTAGTGCGCTGCCGGGTTGATTATTTGTTATTACAGCGATATTATCTCGCGCCCTATTTCTTGGCTTCCGGGGCGTAGGTAGCTGTCAATTGGAGTCCCACTGAATGGCCCGTATTGCAGGCGTTAACATTCCAGATAACAAGCATACTGTTATCTCGCTGACCTACATCTATGGTGTTGGTCGCACTACTGCGCAGAAAATCTGTGCAGTGACTGGGGTCAACCCAGCTGCGAAGATCAAGGATCTGAGCGACGAGCAAATTGAACAGCTGCGTGGCGAAGTGGCGAAGTTCACCACTGAAGGTGACCTGCGTCGCGAAATCAACATGAAAATCAAACGCTTGATGGATCTGGGCTGCTACCGCGGTCTGCGCCATCGTCGTGGTCTTCCAGTGCGCGGTCAGCGTACCAAGACCAACGCGCGTACTCGCAAAGGTCCGCGTAAGCCGATCCGCAAGTAATCGCACCAGCGAATCGACAGGAATTTAGTCATGGCAAAACCTGCTGCTCGTCCTCGTAAAAAGATTAAAAAGACAGTGGTTGATGGCATCGCCCACATCCACGCGTCTTTCAACAACACCATCGTGACCATTACCGACCGTCAAGGTAACGCTCTTTCCTGGGCAACCTCCGGTGGTTCGGGTTTCCGCGGTTCTCGCAAGTCCACCCCGTTCGCTGCTCAAGTAGCTGCCGAGCGTGCTGGTCAAGCTGCGCTGGAATATGGCCTGAAGAACCTCGACGTTAACGTCAAGGGGCCAGGTCCAGGTCGTGAATCCGCAGTCCGCGCTTTGAACGGCTGTGGCTACAAGATCGCCAGCATCACCGACGTGACGCCAATCCCGCACAACGGGTGCCGTCCGCCGAAGAAGCGCCGCGTGTAATCCAGGAGATTGTAAAGAATGGCTCGTTACATTGGTCCAAAATGCAAACTGGCTCGTCGCGAAGGCACCGATCTCTTCCTGAAGAGCGGCGTGCGCGCTATCGAATCCAAGTGCAACATCGAAGCAGCTCCTGGCATCCACGGCCAGCGTCGTGGTCGTCAATCCGACTACGGTACTCAGCTGCGTGAAAAGCAAAAAGTTCGTCGTATCTACGGCGTGCTCGAGCGTCAATTCAGCGGCTACTACAAACAAGCAGCTGGCAAGAAGGGCGCAACCGGCGAAAACCTGTTGCAACTGCTCGAATCCCGTCTGGACAACGTTGTATACCGCATGGGCTTCGGTTCTACTCGTGCCGAGTCCCGTCAGCTGGTATCGCACAAGTCGATCAGCGTAAACGGTCAGACCGTTAACGTTCCGTCCTACCAGGTTCGTGCTGGTGACGTGGTTGCTGTTCGCGAGAAAGCAAAAAATCAACTTCGCATTGTCCAAGCTCTCGATCTGTGTGCTCAACGTGGCCGCGTAGAATGGGTAGAAGTAGACACTGAGAAGAAGTCGGGCGTTTTCAAGAACGTTCCAGCTCGCAGTGATCTGTCCGCCGACATCAACGAAAGCCTGATTGTCGAGCTCTACTCCAAGTAAGGGCTAGAAAATAGGTGCATCCATGCAGATTTCGGTAAATGAGTTCCTGACACCCCGCCACATTGATGTGCAGGTTGTCAGTCCAACCCGCGCCAAGATCACCCTCGAGCCTCTCGAGCGTGGTTTTGGCCACACCCTGGGCAACGCGCTGCGCCGCATCCTGTTGTCCTCAATGCCCGGCTGTGCAGTAGTCGAGGCCGAGATTGACGGTGTGCTCCACGAGTACAGCGCCATCGAAGGTGTACAGGAAGACGTAATTGAAATCCTGTTGAACCTTAAAGGTCTGGCTATCAAGCTGCACGGCCGTGACGAAGTTACGCTGACCTTGTCGAAGAAGGGTTCGGGGGTGGTTACCGCTGCCGATATTCAGCTGGATCATGATGTCGAGATCGTTAACCCCGATCACGTAATCGCTAACCTGGCGTCTAACGGCGCCCTGAACATGAAGCTCGTAGTAGCTCGTGGTCGTGGTTATGAACCGGCCGACTCGCGTCAGAGCGATGAAGACGAAAGCCGCAGCATTGGTCGCTTGCAGCTTGACTCTTCGTTCAGCCCGGTTCGCCGTATCGCATACGTGGTGGAAAACGCCCGTGTCGAGCAGCGTACTAACCTGGACAAGCTGGTTATTGATCTGGAAACCAACGGTACTCTGGATCCTGAAGAGGCTATCCGTCGTGCTGCAACCATTCTGCAACAGCAGTTGGCTGCGTTCGTCGACCTCAAAGGTGACAGTGAGCCAGTGGTAGTCGAGCAGGAAGACGAGATCGATCCGATCCTGCTTCGCCCGGTTGACGATCTGGAACTGACTGTACGTTCGGCTAACTGCCTTAAGGCGGAAAACATTTACTACATCGGCGACCTGATTCAGCGTACCGAAGTAGAACTGTTGAAGACTCCGAACCTGGGCAAGAAATCCTTGACCGAAATCAAGGACGTTCTGGCCTCCCGCGGTCTGTCCCTCGGCATGCGCCTCGACAACTGGCCGCCTGCAAGTCTTAAGAAGGACGACAAGGCGACTGCCTGATCGTCGTAATCACCGAACGTTGTGTTTGGTAAGGAATGAACCATGCGTCATCGTAAAAGTGGGCGTCACCTGAGCCGCACCAGCTCGCACCGCAAGGCCATGTTCCAGAACATGGCGGTGTCGCTGTTCGAGCACGAGCTGATCAAAACTACACTGCCGAAAGCTAAAGAACTGCGCCGCGTTGCCGAGCCGCTGATCACTTTGGCCAAGACAGACAGCCTGGCTAACCGCCGTCTGGCTTTCGACCGTACTCGTTCGAAAGCTATCGTTGGTAAGCTCTTCAACGACCTGGGCAAGCGTTACGCTACCCGTGAGGGTGGCTACCTGCGCATCCTCAAGTGCGGTTTCCGCGCTGGCGACAACGCTCCTATGGCGTACGTTGAACTGGTTGATCGTGCTGTCGGCGGTGAAGCTGTATCCGCTGAGTAAGACGTCAGTCTGAAACAAGGAACCGGGCCTAGTGCCCGGTTTTTTGTATCTGTATGTATTAGATATTTCTATCGTTAGCTAATGTGTAATGCATTGGATCTTGTAACACTGCTGGTCAATACTCTTCGTCAGCCGATTAGCCGGCAGTTTCACAGACTGACAGAGGAAGATTGTGCATGAGCCAGACCAAAACTCTTACTACCGCTAGTGGCGCTCCTGTCGCTGATAACCAGAATTCCCGTTCCGCCGGCCCTCGTGGCCCGCTGCTTCTCGACGATTTTCACCTGATCGAAAAGCTCGCCCATTTCAATCGCGAGAATATCCCTGAGCGTCGCGTGCACGCCAAGGGCTCGGGTGCCTACGGCACTTTCACGGTCTCTCGCGACATCACCCAATACACCAGTGCCAAGTTGTTTGAAGCGGTTGGCAAGAAAACTCCGACCTTCCTGCGTTTCTCTACAGTAGGCGGCGAGCGTGGTTCGGCTGACACCGAGCGCGATCCCCGCGGCTTTGCCCTTAAGTTCTACACCGAAGAAGGCAACTGGGACATCGTGGGTAACAACACCCCGGTCTTCTTCATTCGTGACCCGCTGAAGTTTCCCGATTTCATCCACACCCAGAAGCGCCTTCCTCAGAGCAACCTGAAAAGTGCTCAGATGATGTGGGACTTCTGGTCGCATTCGCCTGAGGCGCTGCACCAGGTAACCATTCTGTTTTCCGATCGGGGCATTCCAGACGGTTACCGTCATATGCACGGCTTTGGCAGTCACACCTACAGCCTGATCAACGCCAAGGGCGAGCGGCACTGGGTCAAGTGGCACTACAAGACCAAGCAGGGCATCAAGAATCTGGCGCCGGCAGAGGCTGCACGTCTGGCGGGTACCGATCCGGATTACGCTCAGCGCGACCTGTTCAACGCGATCGAGCGCGGCGACTTTCCGAAGTGGAGCGTGTGCATCCAGATCATGACTGAGGCGCAAGCCGCGGCGCACTATGAGAACCCGTTCGATGTGACCAATACCTGGTCGCAGAAGGAGTTCCCGTTGATCGAGGTTGGCGAGTTGGAGTTGAACCGCAATCCGCTGAACTACTTCGCTGAGGTCGAACAGGCCGCTTTCGGACCAAGCAACATGGTGCCAGGGGTCGGGCTTTCTCCAGATCGCATGCTGCAGGGCCGGGTGTTTGCTTACGCCGATGCTCACCGTTATCGCGTTGGTACCAATCACCAGCAACTGCCAGTGAATGCGCCGCTGAGCCCGGTGAACAGCTATCAGCGCGACGGCTCCATGGCTTTCGGAAGCAATGGCGGTGCTGCGCCGAACTACGAGCCCAACAGCTACAGCGATGCGCCTAAGCAGGCTCCACGCTACGCAGAACCGCCCCTTGCCCTTAGCGGTGGCGCAGACCGCTACGATCATCGCGAAGACACCGACTATTACAGTCATGCAGGAGCTCTGTTCCGCTTGATGAATGATGAGCAGAAGGCTCTGTTGATCAACAACATTGCCGGTGCCATGACTGGAGTGACTGCTGATGTGGTTGATCGTCAGCTGCAACATTTCTATAAGGCTGACCCGGCTTACGGCGAGGGTATTGCCAAGGCTTTGGGTGTATCGCTCAAGTAAGTCTAAATAAGAAGCAGAACCGCCCTCATTTGGGCGGTTTTTGCGTTATTTATACTGCTTTTCTCAGATAATCTTCACTTTTTCGGTTATTTCTAAGTGACCTGCAAGTCAGCTTGGTTCACACTATCGACTTTCAAGCAGGGAGATGTAGGGCGATGCAAGGTCACCCGGACGTAATCGATTACCTCAACACGTTGCTGACGGGCGAACTGGCAGCACGCGACCAATATTTCATCCACTCGCGGATGTACGAAGACTGGGGCTTTACCAAGCTCTACGAGCGTATCAACCACGAAATGGAAGAAGAGGCGCAACACGCCGATGCCCTGATGCGCCGCATTCTGATGCTCGAAGGCACGCCGCGCATGCGTCCTGACGATCTCGACACCGGGACCACGGTGCCGGACATGCTGGCCAGCGACTTGCGCCTTGAATACAAGGTTCGCGCTGCGCTGTGCAAAGGCATCGAGCTGTGTGAACTGCACAAGGACTACGTCAGCCGCGACATTCTGCGTATCCAGTTGGCAGATACCGAGGAAGATCACACCTACTGGCTGGAGAAGCAGTTGGGCCTGATCAAATCCATCGGGCTGGAGAACTACCTGCAGTCGCAGTTCTGACTGCATAAGGCGTGGATACCGGTTCGTGAGCAAGCTCGCTCCTACGGTAGATGCGTCAAGCCTGAGATGTAAAAAAGCCCCTGTCACCGTGAGATGATAGGGGCTTTTTCATGGGGCTCAGGCTCGATCGCGGCTTAGCAGCGGCTTGAGGTAGTGCCCGGTGTGGGACTGCGGCATTTCCGCTACCTGTTCCGGGGTGCCGACGGCGATGATCTGGCCGCCTTTGGAGCCGCCTTCCGGCCCCAGGTCCACCAGCCAGTCGGCCGTTTTGATCACATCCAGGTTGTGCTCGATCACTACCACTGTGTTGCCGTGATCACGCAGGCGGTGCAGGACGTCCAGCAATTGCTGGATATCCGCGAAGTGCAACCCAGTGGTCGGTTCATCGAGGATATACAGGGTCTTGCCAGTGTCACGCTTGGACAGCTCGCGTGACAGCTTGACCCGTTGAGCCTCGCCGCCAGACAGCGTGGTAGCCGACTGACCGAGCTTGATGTAGGACAGGCCCACATCCATCAGGGTCTGCAGCTTACGCGCCAGGGCCGGGACGGGAGCGAAGAATTCGCGGGCCTCCTCGATGGTCATTTCCAGCACCTCGTGGATGCTCTTGCCCTTGTACTTGATCTCCAGCGTCTCGCGGTTGTAGCGCTTGCTCTTGCACACATCGCAGGGCACGTAGATGTCCGGCAGGAAGTGCATCTCGACCTTGATCAAGCCATCGCCCTGGCAGGCTTCGCAGCGTCCACCCTTGACGTTGAAGGAGAAGCGTCCAGGCCCGTAGCCTCGGGAACGGGACTCAGGAACCCCAGCGAACAACTCGCGGATCGGCGTGAACAGCCCGGTGTAAGTGGCTGGGTTGGAGCGCGGAGTACGACCGATCGGGCTCTGATCGATATCCACGACCTTATCCAGGTGCTGCAGACCATTGATGCTGTCGTGAGGCGCTGCCTCCAGGGTCGTGGCACCGTTCAATGCTGTGGCGCTCAATGGAAACAGGGTGTTGTTGATCAGCGTCGACTTGCCCGAGCCGGAAACCCCGGTCACGCAGGTCAGCAGGCCGATGGGAATTTCCAGGTCGACATTGCGCAGGTTGTTGCCGCGAGCGCCCTTGAGTGTCAGGGACAGCTTCTTGTTGCGCGGCGTACGTTTGGCCGGCACCACGATCTTCACCCGGCCCGACAAGTACTTGCCGGTCAACGAGTCCGGGTGCGCCATGACTTCAGCAGCCGTGCCTTCGGCGACGATACGGCCACCGTGCACACCGGCGCCCGGGCCGATATCCACCACATAGTCGGCCAGGCGGATAGCGTCTTCGTCGTGTTCAACCACGATTACGGTGTTGCCAATATCCCGCAGGTGTTTCAGGGTCCCCAGCAGCCGATCATTGTCCCGCTGGTGCAGGCCAATGGATGGTTCGTCGAGGATGTACATGACCCCCACCAGGCCGGCACCGATCTGGCTGGCCAGGCGAATACGCTGAGCTTCGCCGCCGGACAGGGTATCGGCACTGCGATCCAGGGTGAGGTAGTCGAGCCCGACGTTCACCAAGAACTGCAGGCGCTCGCGGATCTCCTTGAGGATCTTGTCGGCAATCTCACCACGGCGTCCGGTGAGTTTCAGCGTACCGAAGTAGTTCGTGGCATCGCCGATGGGCAGGCTGGTGACCGCCGGAAGGGTCTTCTCGCCGACCCAGACATGGCGAGCCTCGCGACGCAGGCGCGTGCCACGGCAATCCGGACAGGGCTGGGTGCTGAGGAACTTGGCCAGCTCTTCACGGACGGTGGCCGATTCGGTCTCCCGATAGCGCCGTTCCAGGTTCGGCACTATGCCTTCGAAGGGGTGGGAGCGCTTGACGATGTCGCCCCGGTCGTTGAGGTACTTGAAGTCGACGTTCTGGGTGCCACTGCCGTGCAGGATGACCTTCTGCTGATCCGCCGGCAGTTGGTTGAACGGCACTTCCAGGCTGAAGCCGTAATGAGAGGCCAGTGAACCGAGCATCTGGAAGTAATAGACGTTGCGTCGGTCCCAGCCGCGAATCGCCCCTTCGGCCAAGGTCAGTTCGCCATTGACCAGGCGCTTGATGTCGAAGAACTGCTTGACCCCCAGACCGTCGCAGGTAGGACAAGCGCCGGCGGGGTTGTTGAAGGAGAACAGCTTGGGTTCCAGTTCGCTGATGGCATGACCGCAAATCGGGCAGGCGAAACGCGCGGAGAAGATCATCTCTTCCCCCGGCTCGTCGTCCATCGGCGCTACCAGGGCAATCCCGTCCGCCAGTTTCAGCGCGGTTTCAAAGGACTCTGCTAGACGCTGCTGCAGATCGCCACGCACCTTGAAGCGGTCGACCACCACATCGATGGAATGCTTCTTCTGTTTATCCAGCTTCGGCAACTCGTCCAGTTCAAACAGCTTGCCGTTGACCCGGGCCCGCACGAAGCCCTGGGCCCGCAGCTCTTCAAAGACCGAGAGGTGTTCGCCCTTGCGCTCACGAATGACCGGGGCCAGCAGCATCAGCTTGCTGCCTTCGGGCTGCGCCAGCACCAGGTCGACCATCTGGCTGACGGTCTGGGCTTCCAGCGGAATGTCGTGGTCCGGACAGCGCGGGGTGCCCACGCGAGCATAGAGCAGGCGCAGGTAATCGTAGATTTCGGTAATGGTGCCGACGGTGGAGCGCGGGTTGTGAGAGGTGGATTTCTGTTCGATGGATATCGCCGGCGACAGCCCTTCGATGGTGTCGACATCGGGCTTTTCCATCATCGACAGGAACTGTCGGGCGTAAGCCGACAGCGATTCGACATAGCGGCGCTGGCCTTCGGCATAAAGCGTGTCGAAAGCCAGGGACGACTTGCCGGACCCAGACAGCCCGGTGATGACGATCAACTTGTCCCGCGGCAGGGTCAGGTCGATGTTCTTCAGGTTGTGGGTGCGGGCCCCACGAATCAGAATCTTGTCCAAAAGTGGCCTCGATCGGCGGGCGTAAAGGCAGGAGTATAAAACCAAACACTGGATGGATGCACACTATCATGCGGTGCTTTTTTGCTCGCTGTTGGGGCTGCGCGGCAAAGCGTCGCCATATACCCCCTCAATCGATCGGACTGGTAGAATCGCCGCCGGTTCACATGAGGTTTATCCATGCACGATCCCCACAGCGAACGCATGAGTGGCAGCGAGACCCGCGCAGCGAGCGGTCTGGCCCTGGTGTTCGCCTTCCGTATGCTTGGCATGTTTATGGTACTGCCGGTCCTGGCGACCTATGGAATGGATCTCGCAGGAGCGACCCCGGCTTTGATCGGCTTGGCGATTGGCGCCTATGGTCTGACCCAGGCGGTTTTCCAGATTCCCTTCGGCATCATTTCCGACCGTATCGGTCGTCGCCCAGTGATTTACCTGGGGTTGATCGTGTTCGCCCTGGGCAGCGTGCTGGCGGCCAATGCCGATTCGATCTGGGGCGTGATCGCCGGACGAATCCTGCAAGGTGCCGGGGCGATTTCCGCCGCAGTGATGGCGCTGCTTTCGGACCTGACCCGCGAGCAGCACCGGACCAAGGCCATGGCCATGATCGGCATGACCATCGGCCTGTCCTTTGCCGTGGCCATGGTGGTCGGTCCGCTGCTGACCCGCAGCTTTGGTCTGTCGGGGCTGTTCCTGGCCACGGGTGCCATGGCCCTGGTGGGCATCCTGATCGTTGCTTTCATGGTCCCGCGCTCCACCGGCCCGTTGCAGCACCGCGAGTCCGGCGTGGCGCGCCAAGCGCTGATCCCGACCCTCAAGCATCCCGATCTGCTGCGCCTGGATCTTGGTATCTTCGTGTTGCACGCCATGCTGATGTCGAGCTTCGTCGCCTTGCCCCTGGCACTGGTGGAAAAGGCCGGTTTGCCCAAGGAACAGCACTGGTGGGTCTACCTCACCGCGTTGCTGATTTCCTTCTTCGCCATGATCCCGTTCATCATCTATGGCGAGAAAAAACGCAAGATGAAACGAGTTCTGCTCGGCGCGGTCAGTACGCTGCTGCTCACCGAGCTATTCTTCTGGGAGTTCGGCGACAGTTTGCGGGCGCTGGTGATCGGCACCGTGGTGTTCTTCACCGCATTCAACCTGCTGGAGGCGTCGTTGCCGTCGCTGATCAGCAAGGTCTCGCCGGCAGGCGGCAAGGGCACGGCGATGGGGGTGTATTCCACTAGCCAGTTCCTCGGTTCGGCACTGGGCGGCATCCTCGGCGGCTGGTTGTTCCAGCATGGCGGTTTGTCGGTTGTGTTCCTTGGATGCGCAGGTCTGGCTGCACTCTGGTTGGGCTTTGCTGTTACCATGCGCGAGCCTCCATATGTGACGAGCCTGCGCTTGCCGTTATCGCCTGAAGCGATCCGCGAAGCTGGTCTGGTTGAGCGCCTGAAAGCCGTCGCTGGAGTAACAGATGCCGTGGTGGTGGCCGAAGAGGCTGCCATTTACATCAAATTGGACACCGAATTATTGGATCGCGCGACGCTCGAGCAGTTGGTCAACTCAGCGCCGTCGCCGCGCGAAGCCTAGGAGAACGTTATGGCCCGTGGGGTTAACAAAGTCATATTGGTCGGTACTTGCGGCCAGGATCCCGAAGTTCGCTATCTGCCTAACGGTAACGCCGTGACCAACCTGAGTCTGGCCACCAGCGAACAGTGGACCGACAAGCAGACCGGTCAGAAGGTCGAGCGCACCGAGTGGCACCGTGTTTCGATGTTCGGCAAGGTCGCTGAGATTGCCGGTGAGTACCTGCGCAAGGGTTCCCAGGTCTACATCGAGGGCAAACTGCAGACTCGCGAGTGGGAAAAAGACGGCATCAAGCGCTACACCACCGAGATCATTGTCGACATGCAAGGCACCATGCAGCTGCTGGGTGGCCGTCCACAGGGCGACCAGCAAGGCCAGGGCGGCATGTCCAACTCGGCACCGCGTCCTCAGCAGTCCCGTCCTGCTCCGCAGCCACAGCGTGAGTCGCGTCCGGCGCCACAGCAGGCCGCTCCGCAGCCGGCACCGGATTTCGACAGCTTCGATGACGATATTCCGTTCTGATTGCTCCCTCGAGCATTCAGTATCGATGAGAAAGGGGCCCCGTACAGGGCCCCTTTTTTATGCCGGACTGTTTCCTTTCAGGCGCTGGGATTGGGCTCAAAGTTGCACTCGGCGCAATCGACCGCTCAGGGCAACCACCTGATGATCCGGTGTGGGAATCGGCCGTCCACTGAGGCCCATGCCTTCGCTCACCAGCACCGCCCCCTCGACGCAGCACAGATTGGACGGTGTATCCAGTTCGTTGGCGAGCACTTGCACACTGCGTTGCTGCAGGTCGCAGCGCAGCAGCCGTCCACTGAAGCGGGCAAAGCCTCCGTGCAAGGTCTCGCCGGACCAATCGGGTTGCAGGGGCTGCAACAGCCGGTCGCACAGTTCCAGCACCAGAATCCGCTCCTGCGGGTCCAGCGCCAGCCCGGTGGGCAATTGCAGCCCGCGAATCAGTACCTCGATCCTGCCACTCTCGGGCCAGACCCGGATTACCTGGCCCGCCTTGTCGGCGAAGTCGATGCCCTTTCGCGCCGGGTCACTGTGCAGCTCGCCAGAGAACAGGCTGATCAGCACCGCGTCGGTCTGTGGCTCATGCACCAGGGTCACGGGTACGGCTTCCTGGCCCTGATCCAGGTCGGGCAGTTGGGCCAGGATCTGCTCCTCACCCTGAGTGAACTCCACCAACTGGTTGGTATCGGGCTTGACCGCCAGCCAGCTCTGGCGCGCGGGGTGATAGCACAATGAGTTGAGGTTGCCGTGGCTGTGGAACAGCGGCTCGGGCGGGCTGTATTGCAGGTCCAGAAGCTTGGAACCGGCGACGTAATCGGTCTGGCTGGCCAGGTAGCGCCCGGTACCGAAGGCAATGTCCGACAGCCCCATGATTTCATCGCGCAGCATCCGCGACTGCATGTTCATCGAGCGAAAACCCTTGGCCAGAACCTCGGGTGGCAGGTAGGTGCCGGGGGCGTGAGGATCTGGTCGCAGGCGACTGATGCGACCGCTGAACGCTTGGTCCGGCAGGCCTGAGCCAGCTTCTACCAGCAGCAGGCTGCCATCGTTTTCCACGCAGATACCGCGAGGGTTGAGCAGCCCCTGGGCGATGATGCTGCTTGAGCGCAGCAACTGTTCCGGCTGGGCGGGAATGTGTAAAGCAACGGGCATGGTCTTCTCCTTGTTCAAGGTTGCCAGGGCGTGCCGTTGAGATAGGCGGTCAGCAGGGAGCGCTGGCTCGGCGACATCGAACGCACCACGGACATGTACAAGGTGGTGTTCTGGTACTCGGGGGATATCCGGGCCAGGATCGCCTGTTTGTAACCCATCACCGCGTCGGGTTGATTGAGCTGGATGTAGCGCGACATGGCAGGGAAGGCCAGGTAATGAAAGCGCAGCACGTTTTGAAACGCCTGCTCCCAGGTGACGATGCTGCCGGTTGGAATGCCGAAGTCGCTCCAGGCGTACTTGCGGAAGTTGCTGAAGCTCTGGGTCAGAGGGTTGTTGTCGATGGTGTAGGTCAGTGTGGTGAAACCGGCCTGGGTATTGGAACCGGCGACGGGGACGACGTTGAAGCTCACCGAAGGTTGACCAGCCGGTACCGTTACCGAGTTCGGAAGCTCCAGGAAGTTCCAGTAGCGATTGGCTTGATAGACGGCGGTCGCCGAGGCGTCGATGCTGATTGGCGTATCTTCCTGTACCGGTGCTCCCAGGTAACGGACTTGCAAGGTGATCTGCACGCCGCTGCTGTCGGGGTCCAGGTAGGTGTTGCGCTGATCGCTGTAGACCCGATACGGGCATTCGGGAGCCGACAGCGCCGGGTTGCGGGTGGTCCCGGGGGCACTGATGCACAAGGGCGTGCTCTGCACCAACTGTGTCTGGGTCGAGTTGAGCGGCACGTCGATGATGCCGCCGTACCGGTAGTAGTCCTGCAGCAGCGGGTCGCTGGGCTCAAAGCTCGCCAGGGGCGTCGTTCCGGCCGCAATGGTGACGGTCCCGTAGTCGGCGTTGGGACCGATGGGGCTGGTGATGTCGTCGCGTACAGCCCTGAACGTCTGCTTGGGGATCAGGTTGACCATGTCGATGCTCAGTTGCCCGTTGGCAACCTCGGCATAGGCAACGCTGTTGATGTTCAGGTCTTTGTCGGCATTGATGATTTGCCGGCCCGGCGGACAGATTTGCGGCTCATCGGTAAACGCCGTGGCCAGGGTGCCGATGATTCGGCCGATGCTCGGGTTCGGGCTGAACTGGTTGGCGGCGTAGTCGGCGTTCAATTGCTCGGTAGTCAGGGTCGGACACATTTCGAACATCACGAAACGCAGCACGATCCCAGTCGCGTTAGGCGCTTCGATCAGGGCCCTGAGTCCGGCACTTTCCTTGTTGTAGCTGACGATGCTGCTCAGCGGAAAGGTCAGTTGAAAGGTGCCGCTGGCATGGAAGGAACCTGGTGAGTCCATGGTTGCCGGCTCCAGCACCCGAGTGTTGAGGTCGAAACTGCTGCACACGGTATCCCAGCGAATCAGTAGCTCAGGCGTGTTGCCGTTGCCGATCTGCAGGCCTCCGACAAAGATCTGGGTCGTGGTGCTGGCTGTGGGGTCCAGGTCGACCATCATCGGGCCGGAGTAGGGCCCTTGTCCGGTGCCGGGTGTAACGGAGCCGAGCAGGTAGACCGGTTGGCCGACCATATCCCCTTCCAACGCAATGTTGCCCGGGGTGCCTTGGGAACTGATCAACGCTTTGTGCAGTGTCACCACGTGTTCGCCATAGTGGTTCCAGCCGCCGGCCGTGTACCGGCTGTTGGGGCCGATTCTCGGGTCCGGGGCGTTGATCAGTTGGTACAGGTGCTCATCGCTGTAGGTCTTGGCCTGGTCCGCCACGGTCGAGGTGGTCAGGTCGAACAGCTCAAGGGACGTGGTGATGCCGTTGGGCAAGGTCGGCGAGTTGTTCGGCACGCTGACGTCGGTGGAGATACCGCCCCAGAAGTTCAGTCGGGGTCCATTCAATATGCTCATGTTCTATTCCTTATCCTTGGTGACGCTGCTGACCGGGGCTTGGGCGAATCTGAACAGGAAGGAGAAGTCGCTCTTGTACTGGCTGTTGAGCGGTGCCGCCATGGAGTGGCAGTTCATGCAGCTGCTGTTGGTCTGGATGTAGCTTTCCATGGTGACGTTGGCCGAAAGCGACGGCGTTGGCTGCCCCAACGGATTGCCGGGGTTGTCCGGCGACTGTGGGCGTTGGGTGGTGATCAACTGGTAGTACTTGAACACGCTCTGCTGTACCTGCGGATCGCTCTGGTACTGGGTATTGATCTGCTGGGTGACGTCCGTGATCGGGGTGACCCGGTTCAGCGGGTCAGGGGTGCTGAAGCTGCTACCGGGTTTGGGCGTACAGACCATCTTTCCCACCTGTTGCTGCCACAGGCACGGGGACTGGTTGAGGCTTTCGGCGGGTGCCTTGGCGTTGAAGTAGGAGTAGAAAATCCCCGAGGCCGGTTGGTCCACCCAACGGCCCCCCAGCTGGGTCTTGGGCGGCACGTTGTCGACCTGCTCGAAGGTCGACCAGATCCACTGCGGGAACCCCTCCACCTTGCTGATGATGTGCAGCCCCACCAATCCCAAGTTGGCCTCGGTGGTGCCACTGGGCTGTCCCTGACTGTCGAACTGGGTGACCAGTGCCTTCATCGTCAGATAGCGGCTGCTGTCGTCGGCGCTGGTGAGGATGCGCCAGCTGCTCTTGATCTCGCCGGCGTTGTTGGGAAAGCCGATGTTCTTCGCGGCATCGACGACCACCGCGTTGTAGAAGTCGTTAGCGACGATGTAGTTGTAGGAGACCTCGTTGGCGGCGATGTCGTAGTAGGTCGGGTTGCCGCGCTGATCAATCAGCCAGCCGCCCACCGCCTGGTTGTCCGCTTGCACCACCTGAGTGTTCTTGACCGCGGCAATGTTGATCAGGCTGAGGTTTCTGCGGGGCAGTTGCGAGTTCCAGGGGCCCGGATTCTTGGCCCCGGGGAGGAAGGTCTCGCTGACGCTCTTGTAGGTCTGCCACACGGTATCGCCTGGGCTGCCCAGGGGCTTGCTGCAATCGGCCACTCCGCGCTGCCCCGCCTGGGCCGGCCAGTTCAGGTTGATGAACATCTGCCAGCTGTATTGATCGAAAGCCTGCTGCGAGGCGCCGACGGCAGGCACCGTTGCTGTGGGTGGGCAGCTGGTTTGCGCCCCCGCTGCACTGGGTTGCAGGGCGCTGGCTTGCTGACTGCCCAGGCCAAGCAACAACAGGGCGGTGAAACGGCTCCAATGGTTCATGAGGCGGCTCCTGTCACTGCGGGGTGGGTGAAAGTTGGTTCCACTGTGGCCGTGCACCGTTCTTCAGCGATGGCGGTGGTGTGAAGAGCTGGCAGTCAGGCGGGTTGACCGGGCACATCTTCGCCACCTGGTCCCAGGTCTTGGCCGGGTCCGGCTTTGCATTGCTCCAGTTGCGGTAGTTCTGGCTGACGATGGGCGCGTTGGCGACGCTGGCATCACCGGAGAAATAGAACGACTGCGGGTGTTGATAGGCCGGTTGGCCCGGCCCGTCGCTGGTGGCCTGCTTGTAGAAGGCATAGCCGAAGAGGATGGGTGGGCTGCCTTTGCCGGGTTTGAGCTCCAAGGCGTAGGCCTGCACGCTGCCGTCCAGATGCTGGCTGCGGGCGGCGCTGTAGGGCAGGTGCTTGATGAAGTCCCGGCGCGGCGGGTGGTTCATGGGCGAGAACAGGCAGCAGGCCGGCATGTCCTTGGGCCGGTCCTCGGGGTAGGTGAGGAAGTAGGCCTTGTTACCCAGGGAGACGAAGGAGCAGGTGTAGTTGTTGTCCTTGATCGGGAAGATCGGCAGGCAGTATTTCTCGTAGTGCTCCATCATCGCCCCGGAGCCGTCGCCGTCGGCCGGGACATAGTCGTTGTCGTAGTAGCTGCTGCCCTGGGACACGGTGTAGTCGGCAGGTTGCAGGGTGCTGGGCGGGCTGCTGTAGGGCGGCGGGTTCTTCTCGTAGTTGGCGGTGACCCGGTACATGGTCCAGTCACTGACCCAGGTTGCCGGATAGAGCGGATCGGTCGGCTCGCCGGCCTTGCGCTTGATCACGCAGTTGTTGTTCAGGGCGTCGCAGCCCTTGGTGTTGTGCACGCCCATGTTGAAGTAGACGTTGTCGGGGTATTTCTGGGCCCACAGTGTCTGGCTGGCGCACAGCAGGGTGGCGGCCAACAGCAGGCGCTTGAAGAAACTGGCGTTCATCTGACTCTCCTTTGCAAAGCCGGGCGACCCAGGTCGCCCGGTGTTCCAGTGCGGGGCCGTTGCGGCTCAGCCTTGCTGATAGTCGTCGAGGTTCAGCTGGGTCGGCGGGTAGCCGGTGCTCACCAGGTCCTTGGCCCAGATTTCCAGCACCTGGCGACGGCTCTGCGGCAAGTCCCGGGTGATAGGCATGGCCAGGGTGCTGGCCTCCTGATACTCCTTACTGATCAGTTTGATGAACTGCTCGATCGCGCCCTCGATGCGTTGCAGGGAGTTGAGCGGCATGTACTTGTTCATGATCGGGTAGAGGTAATAGAAGGGCTGGAGGATTTGCGGAAAGATGAAGCCGTTCCAGATCCGCACGTTGGCGTCGTCGAACTTGCACACGCCGTTCCAGTAGTCGATGAAGTCCTTGAGCATCTGCGGTTCTTGCGGCAGCACCCGCAGCGGCGAAAGGAAGTCGGTGAAGGCACCGGTGTAGGAGAAGCTGAACGGAATGCCCGTCGGATCGTCCTGGATGAAAAACCGCACAGTGGGGAAGCCCGGCGCCACGGCATGCACCGTCAACTGGGCAATGCCGTCGGCATTGGTCTGGATGCGGGTCAGGCTGTAGTTCACGGTGGCGCCCATGCCGGCGTCATTATCCAGTTGCCCGCTCATCGCTTGCGGGTTCTCGAACCTCAGGCAGGGCCTCAGATCGACCGCGGCCGGGGTTTTCAGGAACTCCTGATAGGTGATGGCGTTGCTGACCGGCTCATCGCACGCGGAACCCCTGACGATCATGGCACTCAGGCTCCTGCCACTGCCCTCCCTTAACAGGCTCGGATGCTGCGAACCGCCGATGAACTGGGGCATTCCCGGCTTGTTCTTGGCACGCGCTTTGGGATAGTCAGTGATCAGCACGAAATCTGCCGGGTTGCTGAACGCCAGGTAGTAGTTGCTGGTGGTCAGCATGTAGGCGTTGTTGTACTCGGCGACCCACAAGGTGGTGCCGGCCGTTGCGGGCTTGCCGTTGTTTTGCACCATGATGTTCAGCGTCCGGCTGTCACCGACGTCGATGAAGCTGCCGCTCTCGATGACTTCCGCGGTCCACATCTGCTGTTCGGCGGCGATGGTATCCGTGCCCTTCAGGCGCAGTGCCAGGTTGCCGTTTTTCAACAGGGCCTGGGCGCTGGTATCGAGGGGCAGGTCCAGCAGGCCGGAACGCTTGTCAAAGGCGCTCTGCTGATATTGCTCGTAGCTGACGCTGGTCAGGGGCTCGAAGTTGCCGCCCTGCTGGACCCCCAACTCAAAGTCGCCGACGTGGAACTTGGCGGCGACCGGAACAGCGTTGTTGCGGCCATCCAGATCGGGGGCGGCCGGGCCATCATGGACGTCCGGGTAGATCGGAAAGGTATTGCCCAGATCCAGAGACAGCGTGTCGCCGTGGAGCTCGGCGCTGATCACGCCCAGATTGACCAACTGTTCATCCGCATGGATCTGCGTATCGTCCGGGACCTTTTTGTAGAACGGCACCGAAGTCTTAGGCACCAGGCGCTGGCCGGCCGGAGCGGTGGGGAACTCATTGGCGAACCACAGGCCAAGGGTGCCAGCGGTGCGGCTGTAGGCCGGGTTGAAGAAGGTTTCGGTCGGGTTGTCCAGGCCCATTTGATAGAGCATCTGCAGCCTGGACATGTCCCAGGGCGCCTGGGAATGGCTGTTGACGATCTTGAAGTCGTTGAACAGGCCGTTCTTGTCATAGACGGTCAGGTAGGTGGTGAACCTGATCATCAGGCCCTGGGCGTTCTGACTGAGCATTTCATCCTGCAGGTTTTTCAACAGTTTTGAGTCGCCGATGACCCATTCCAGTTGGTCCTTGGGAAAGCAGGTCTGCCAGGTGGCCGTGACGTAGACCAGGCCGCCAAAGGCGCCCCAGTTGAAGTCGAGAAAGCGGTTGAGCATGCGGTACGTGTGTTTCAGGGTCAGGCCACAGGTGGCGTCACCGAGCACCAACTTGTCGAAGTACAGGGCGGTGAAGGTGTTCTGCCAGGGGCTGACGTCGACGAAGCGTGCGGCGGTCGGGGTCGGGTTGCCGAAGGAGTTGCCCAGCAGTTGGTAGGACTTGTTGATCAGCGGATCGCTGTCGATGTAGCTGTCGACCTTGGATTCCCCGCCGATGATCACCGAGCGCAACTGCTGGTAGTCCACGGTGCCGCAGGCATTGTCGCCGAACAGATCCCACTCGGCGGGAATCATCGGGTAGTTGTTGGGATCGCCGTTGGTGGGCACCTGCAGCACGTAGTCCGGGACGTTCTCGTAGGCCAACGGCGTGATGCCCCAGGGCATCAGCGTTTGTGGGGCATTCTTGTCGTTGATCCCGTACCGGTTCAGGAAAGGCCAGTTCATCTGCATCTTCACCGCGTCGTATAGCGGCAGCACATCGTTGTTGTTGAAGGTTGGCGGGTTCCAGAACATGAAACCGTTGAGGTAGATCCGTGGAAAGTTCAAGACGCTCATGGGCTGCTCTCCTTAGCGTTTCCACTGGGCGCGTTTGAGCGACCAGACGTAATCCAGTTTTTGATAACCGACGAAGTCTTTGTCCGGCAGTACGCTGGTGGGGTAGAGGATTCCGCCTGTGTGGTCGATGTTGAACGAGAAGAAGGTGTTCTTCTTCGTCGAATAGGCCGCTGTGCTGTGGCAGGCCAGGCATGAAGAACTGCCCTGGAACGCCGACTCCAGCTGGGAGTTGGCCAGCAGCTTGGGTTCGGCAAGGTTCTGGTCGTACTGCACGCCGATCAGTTCGTACTGGGCCAGGTTCGAATACTGCTGCTGGAAGCCGGTGTTCACCGGTTTGGCCGCCTCGGTGGGGCCGGTGATGTTGGTCATCGGCTTGGGTGGGGTGTCATTGGTGACGGTGTACTTGGGATTGTTGCGGTTTTCGAAGGTGGTCCAGACCCAGTCCGGGGTCAGCTTGTTGATCACATGCATGCCGCTCAGGGCGGCGTAGCCCACCTGATACTGGCCCGTGCTGTCCACGTAATAGGCCTGGGAGATGTAGTACCCGTCCTGGGTCAACAGGGCCTTGAAGTCCTGGTCGGTGCCGATCCAGAACCAGGAGGTTTTCAACTCCCAGGCCGTGTCCGGGAAGTCCAGGTTGCTGGTGAGCTTGGCCAGGCCATCGCGGTTGTAGA
This sequence comes from Pseudomonas protegens, assembly GCF_003363755.1. Classification (GTDB taxonomy): domain Bacteria; phylum Pseudomonadota; class Gammaproteobacteria; order Pseudomonadales; family Pseudomonadaceae; genus Aquipseudomonas; species Aquipseudomonas danubii. The sequence continues at coordinate 2,766,997 of NZ_CP031396.1, read as the reverse complement.
TCTTGTTGGCGACGATGTAGTTGAAGGTGTCCTCGCCCATCAACAGGTGAAAACGCACCAACTGTTCGTTTTTCGACGGTGGCACCGGTGGGCCGCTGCGCATTTTCAAAGCCAGGCCATCCACCTGCTGGATACCGTTCTGCGGGCTGCCTGGCATGTCGTTGCCGAGAAACTGAAACAGCCCTTTGGGGTCCATGCCCTGCTTTTGTGCCAGTTCCGGGACTTCGCTCGGCAGGTTTTCATGGTCGGAGTAGGGCAGGGGCTCGGCCCCCTTCAACAGGTAAACCTGATCGGAAGGCTTGAACGTTTCCCAGACCCGATTGTTGTTATGGCTGGCATCCGGCTGGTTGAGGCAGACAAACCAGTTCCAGGCCATGGTTTCCGGGCTCTGCTTGAACGTCGCCAGAGTGGTCGTGGGGTCGTCTGCGAAGGTCAGGAACTTGTTGCAATCGAAGGTGTTCGGGCTCTGTGCCTGAGCGAGACCGCTCAACACACTGAGTACTGCTATAGGGATGGTTCGCCGCATGGAATCTCCTTGGCTTGAGCCGTGTCGTCATAGGGGCGCCCTAGGAAATGCTCTAGGAGCAGGTGCTTTACCGCAGTGGCCGGCAGATGCTCCGGCAGTGGTAAATCGCAATCGGTGATCAATAGCGGTCCCACCTCATCGTTGCTCGGCAAGCGTCCGTGGCTGCCGCGAATCAGACGGGTGTCCAGGGGAATCAGGTCCATGTAGTAGCGAAAGCCGAGCTTCTTCTGCAGCAGGCGGCGGGCGACCCGCAGCTTGGGAAAGCGGATCGCCGGATCGATGAACAGCTCCAGCGGGTCATAGCCCGGCTTGCGGTGGATATCCACGGTGCGGGCGAAGTCCGGGGCCAGGCGGTCGTCGAACCAGTAGTAGTAATCGAACCAGAAGCTCGGGGCGGCCACCGCCACCAGCTCGCCGCTGCGCGGGTGATCGAGCTGCCAGGCCCGCTGTTCGGTTTTATCCAGCACCTGCTCGATACCCGGCTGGCGCTGCAGCAGGGCCTTGACCCGAGCAATGTCCCTGGGCTGGCGCACGTAGACGTGGGCGATCTGATGGTCGGCCACGGCAAAGGCGGCACTGGCGCCGGGGTCGAGCAGCTCCCAACTCAGGGAACGGCGTACTTGCAGCAGGCCCTGTTCCCGCAGCACGCGGTTGATGGAGATTGATTGCTGCACCGCTTCGATGCCGTATTCGGAAACCAGCATCACCGCCGCGCCTTGTTGCTGGGCAAAGTCCAGCAGGCGCCCGACTTCATGGTCGATGGCCCGCACTTCGTCGCTGATGGACGGATGCTCGGGCCCCAGGCGTTGCAGGCTGTAGTCCAGGTGCGGCAGGTAGATCAGTTGCAGGTCGGGGCGACTGATCTGGAACTCGGCGATGGCGCAGTCGACGATCCAGCGACTGGAGGCAATGCCCGCCGCCGGGCCCCAGAAGCCCGGAAAGGGAAACTCGCCAATCTGCCGTTCGATGCGTTCGTGCAGCCCGGGCGGTGACGAGTAGAGGCCGAACATCTTGCGCCCGTCGGCCGGGTAGTGGGGGCGTGGCGTAATGGCGGCATCCACCTCGGCGTACATGTTGAACCACCAGAACAGCTGGCTGCAGCGCAGGCCGGGGATCTCACGTTGCAAGGTCTGCCAGACCTTTTCACCCTGGATCAGCGCATTGGGCTGCAGCCAGAAGCGCACTTCGGCCTGATCGCGCAAATACCAGCCGTTGCCGACAATGCCGTGTTGCGAAGGTGGCAAGCCGGTGAGGATCGAAGCCTGTACCGTCGAGGTCACGGCCGGGAACACCGGGCGCAGCCGGGCCATTTTGGCCCGTTGCAGCAGGGCGTTGATCCGCGGCGTGGCCGGGCCCAGCAAGCTGGGGGTCAGGCCGACCACGTTGATCAGCAGCAGGGGCTGGCGCAGTGCTTCAGAGGGCATGGGCTGGCGCCTCCATGGGGGACGATTGCCCATGCAGCAAGTGCCGCTGGCGCAACTGTTGTTCAACCCACTGCAGCTCTGCGGCTATGCCTTGGAGCAGGGCTTGTTCGGTGTCCGGACGCAGGGTGCCGGGCAGTACGTTCCAGCTGTAGGTCTCGACTTCCAGCACCGGCTGGCACTGCGGATGGGCGGCGAGAAAGTCGAAGGTGCGCATCAGGGCCTGCTGGCTGCCGTTGAGCTCTGGCAACAGGAACTGTTCACTGAACAAGGGCACGTGAAAGTGAATGCGCAACTCGGGGCACTGGCCCTGCACCGCTTCCACCGCCTGCAGTGCCTTGGGCAGGTCGGCCCAGGCCAGCAGTTGGCCTTTGCGGTCACGGGCCTTCACCTGATGCAGGTAGGTGGCTTCGGCGAAGTTACCCAGGGCCTGCAGTACCTGCTCGCGGCGTGCCAGGTCCGTCACCGGCAAGTGACAGATCAGTGCATTGGACAGTTGGATCTTGCCCACCGGAATACGCGCCTGCAGCAGCCGTTGCAGCGATTGGTAACAGTCCTCGAAGACCACCGCCTGGTGGCAGACGTCGAAGCACAGCGCCAGGTATTGATGGTGGGGGTCGGTGGCTTTCCAGCGCTGAAAGAAGGCGATGGCCTGATCGGTGTTTTCCAGTACGCAGTCCGGCTCCATCTCCAGGCACAGCAGGATCTTCTTGCCGCTGCGTCGATGCAGGCTGGCCAGCCCGGCAGTCAACTGCAACAGCTGGGCCTCGGCCTGTTGTTGCTGGGCGTCGTCCCAAAGGGCGGCATAACCCAGGGGCACGCTGGAAATCACGCCCTGTTGGCAGTCCAGGGGCAGGGCGGCGGCGAGCAACTCCGCCAGTTGCAGGCTGTACTCCAGGCGTTGTGGTTCGGCCCAGGTCGGTCGGTAGACCTCGGCCTTCACCGCACCCTGATGGAACTGGCCGTAGGGAAAGCCGTTGAGGGACGTCAGGCGCATCCCGCTGTCGTGCAACAGCCCGAGGAAGGATTCGCGCACTGCGGGCTGCTGCAGCTCGGCGGCCGCCTGGGCGCTGATCCACAGGCCGCTGTCCTGCACCGCCAGGCCACGCTGGCGGCGCACCCCCTGGAAGTGCTGGAGGATCGAACTTTCCAGGCCGGCCACGTCCCGCGCCGGGTGCACGTTGCTGCAGTAACCGATCTGCGCGGCGCTCCAACCGGCCCGGGCGCTCATTTGACCACCGGTTCCTGGCCGCGCAGGGCGGAGTTGTCCTGCCATTGGCGACGCTGGTCGATGGGCAGCGGGGTGCTCACCTGTTGCTTGTCGAGTTGTCCGCTCTGGGCGAAGAAATCCACCGGGTTATGGAACAGCACCTGTTCCACCTGAGCCTCGCTGAATCCGGAGGCGAGCATGGCCTGGCCGGTCTTTGGCACCTTGAGCGGATCGCTGATGCCCCAGTCGGCGGCGCTGTTGACCACCATCTTCTCGGTGCCGTACTCCTTGAGCAGGGCCACCATGCGCTGCTCCGACATCTTGGTGTTGGGGTAGATGGAGTGCCCGCGCCAGCAGTCGCTGTCCAGCACCAGGGGCAGGGTCAGTTCGTTGAGGTGATCGATGATCACCAGATGCTCGGCGATGCCCACTTCACGGATCACCGCCAGGGTGCGCTTGGTGCCGCCGATCTTGTCCCGATGTGGGGTGTGCACCAGCACCGGCAGGTTGAACTGCTTGGCCAGCTCCAGTTGCGCGGCGAGAAAGCGGTCTTCCTCGGGAGTGATGTCGTCGTAGCCGATCTCGCCGACCGCTACCACACCGTCCTTGACCAGGTAGCGCGGCAGGATCTCCAGCACCTCGTTGGCCACCGACAGGTCATTGGCTTCCTTGGGATTGAGGCCGATGGTGCAGAAGTGGTGAATGCCGAACATGCTGGCGCGAAAGCGCTCCCAGCCCAGAAGGGTGTCGAAGTAGTCAATGAAGCTGCCGACGCTGGTGCGCGCCTGGCCTTGCCAGAAGGCCGGCTCGATCACCCCGGTGATACCGGCGGCGGCCATGTTCTGATAGTCGTCGGTGGTGCGGCTGACCATATGAATGTGCGGGTCGAAGTACTTCGGCATGGTGAGTCCCTGATGCAGTGGTAGAGAAAATGGAGTGGGTGCGCCGGTGTCGAATCAGGCGTCGGGTGGCAAGTGCTGGAGCCAGTGCGGTGGCAGTCGTCGCTGCTGGCACAGGTGGCGCAAGCGTTGGCGCTGGGCCTGGCTCAACAGCTCGAAGGCGATGGCATGGGGCAGCCCGTCGCTGACACTGCGGAACGCCGCCAACTGTTCTTCCATATGCTCCAGGGCCAGTTGGTTGAGGTCGACGCTGTGGCGCTGGGCCAGGCCTTCGATGCGCCCACTGTCCAGGCCCATGCCCAGGGTCTTGAGCAGCAACTGGTGAAAGGCCCGGTCGTGGTAGTGGCGAGCGGGAAAGGGGTTGTCCAGGGCGAGGGCGGCGAACACTTCACGGTTGTTGGTACGTCCTGCCTGGAGCGCCAGTTCGAGGCTGCGACCCTCTGTGTCGAGGTCGTCGAGGACCCTGAGCAGCACGCTTTTTTCCTGGTCGTCGCCCCACAGAAACAGCTGGCGCAGCAGGGCCAGTTGATCGCCCCCGGCCTGCTGTTCCAGCAGTTGCTCCAGGAGCAAGGCGCGGGCCAGTTGAGTCCGGTTCCAGCCTGGGCTGGCGCTGACCTCGGCGTTGCCAAAGCGACGCTTGCACTGGCTGCTGAGCAGCACCAGGGTGTTGGCCGACGCTTGGCTGGCCAGTTGCTCCAGGGCGGCGTGCCACCAGCGGCGGTTCTCGTCGTCGAGCTGGTCGTCGAGTTGGCGGCGGCGTTCGGCAAAGGCCTCATGGCGCATGACGAGCGGGAGCGAGGTGGGGAAAGTGACGTCCATGGTCATGTCGGCTTGATCCAGCGTTGAAGGTGGGGCAGCAGAAAGAACACCAGCACGCACAGCAGGCTGCCCAGGGGTTGATTGGCCAGGGCCAGCACCAGGGCATCGAACAACGGTAGGGCGGCGAGGCCGGCACCGATAAAGGCACGAATCTGCCGCTGTTGCGGGTTGGCCAAATGACGCCGGTAGTGCCAGCCCAACCAGCCCAGCCACAGCAGCAGGACCAGCCAGAACACCCCGTTGTCTGCGTAAGCGGCGAGGGCCAGGGGGCTGAGCATCAGCAGCAGCGGCAGGCGGCTGAGCAGTTGGTTGCGATGCTCCAGTCGGGCCAGGTAGGTCAGGCCGGCGATGTAGGTGCCCAGCAGCGCGGCACACAGCCACAGCGGCTGCGGTGGCATGGCCAGGCTGGCGGCGGCGGTCAGGTACAGGGCCGAGCGGCAGCCGCCCATGAGCCAGACGCTGTGGGGGTATTTTTTGTGCAGCAGGTTGTAGGCCAGGATGAACAGCAGCAGCAAGCCGGCGCTGGCCAGCAGCCAATGGGGCTGCGCGATCAGGTGGCTCAGGCCCAGTACCGACAGCGCCGCCAGCAGCAACAGGGCAGCGGTGGCCAGGCTGACCTGAGTCCGGCTGACCAGGCCCAGGACAATCGGCCGCGGGTTCTGATGTTGCTGGTCCCAATCGGCATCCAGCAGGTCGTTGAGCAGCATCCCGGCCAGGTACAGCGCCGAGAGCGCCACCAGCAGCAGGGTCCACACCAGTGGCGAGGGCGGTGCCAGGGTGGTGGCGCTGCTGGCCAGCAACGCGGCGGCCAGGGCGTTGGTCCACACCGTCGGCAGGTTGGATACCCGGCCCAGGGTCAGCCAGGTGGTCAGGGAGGAGTGGCTCATTGGGCGCAGCCTTCGGTCCAGGCGAAGTCCGGCCCACCGAAACTGCTCAGACGCAGCAGGGCCTGCTCCATGACCGGCAGTTCGATGTGGTGCACATCGGTGGACTGGCCCAGGCGGTTGAGCATCGGGATCGACAACTGGCCCCCCAGGTGCTGGCGAAACTCCTCCAGCCCCAGCAGCACCAGGGAGCGGCCCTGGGCATCCTGCAACCGCAACTCCGGCGGGCACAGGTTGAAGCCGAGCTTGTCCAGCAGCTGCAACAGGCGCTGGGTTTCAGCATGGCTCAGCAAGCCGGTGGCATTGGCATAGAGCGCGTCCAGGGCCATGCCCACCGCCACCGCCTCACCATGGCGCAAGCGGTGCTGGCTGAGGTTCTCCAGCTTGTGCGCAGCCCAGTGCCCATAGTCCAGGGGGCGGCCATTGCCCCGTTCGAAGGGGTCGCCGGCCCCGGTGATATGCCCCAGATGCAATTGCGCACAGCGGAAGATGGCGTAGCGGCTGGCGCTGTGTTCAAAGCTCGCCAGGGCCTCGGCCTGCTGCTCCATCCACTGGAAGAATGCAGCGTCCTTGATCACGGCCACTTTCACCGCTTCGGCCAGCCCGGCGATCTGGTCCCGGGGCGACAGGCTGAGCAGCAGCTGGAAGTCGTTGATCACTGCCGTGGCCGGGTAGAAGGCGCCCAGCAGGTTCTTCTGGGCGAACGCGTTGATGCCGTTCTTGACCCCGATGCCGGCGTCGTTCTGGGCCAGCACCGTGGTCGGGATGCGGATCAGCCGCATCCCCCGATGAAAGGTGGCGCAGGCATAGCCGACGGCGTCCAGTACCGCGCCGCCGCCCAGGGCCAGCACATAGCAATGGCGGTCCAGGCCGTGTTCAAGCATGTGGGCATACAACTGCTGGAGCACGTCCGGGGTCTTGCTCAGTTCGCCCGCCGGCACCGGGATCGGTGCGGCCTGCAGATGCAGGTCGGCGGCGTGGGCGCTGAAATAGGCGTCGATCTGTTGCGGCAGTTGTGGGCAGCACTGCAGCAATTGTTCATCGATGAACACCAGCACGGTGGTGCGTCCCTGTTGCGCCTGGACCAGTTGCCGGTGCAGGCAGGGATTGTCGGCCTGGAAAATGTGATCGGTGAACAGCACCGGGTAGTGGTAGCTCACCTCGAAGCGTCCTTCCAGAGGATGGTTTTGCTCCATCGGCGGCTGCGCAGCGCGAGGCTTGAGCAGGCTGCGGGCGCCCAGGACCAGCCCCGGCAGCACCATGCTGGCTAGAATGGTCGCCAGCAGTGCGTTCTGCTCCACCAGCAAACTGCCGATGGCGGCGTAGGCCAGGGCCAGCCCGGCATTGGCCAGGGTGGTGACCAGCAGGAACTGGCGCAGTGGATAACGCTGCATGCCCGCGGCCAGCACCGAGGTCTCTGCCAGCACTGGAACTCCGCGCAGGCAGATCAGCGACAGGGTGCTGAGGCGATAGGCCAGTTGCCCCGGCTGCCAGCTCCTGAGCCCCAGCCAGTTGGACAGCAGGCGAAAGTAGCCGGCCCCCAGCCAGTAGCCCAGACAGGCTCCCAGGCACAGGCCGATGAAAATCACCAGATAGCCGCCAACGGCGCCGAGGACCGCAACGGCCAGCAGCGCCACCAGGCTGGAAGGCACCGGCAAGAGCACGTCCAGGGCCAGCAGGGTGACCAGCAGCAGAGCGAGGCTGGTGCGTTGCACGGGATCGGAAGGGAGGAAGTTGCCAAGGTGATTCAGCAACTGTTGGATCTGTTGTTCAAACAGCAGGAAGCTGGCGACCACCAGGATCGAAAACAGCACTAACGAGAGCCAGTAATTTTCGGCCGCACCCTTGAATGAAAAAACTCGAGGCAATGAACTGCGCTTCATCAAGCATCCCTCTTGATTAATATGACTAATTCCGTGTCAGTCTCAGCTGGGGCAGGCGGGGGGCGTCCGGTTATTGAGTTCCTCGACAGTTTTTTATTGGTTTTCTGGCGGCTGAAGAGCACTTCAGTGGCGAGTAGCTATCAACTTAGCCAAGGTCGCTGGATTTGCAAGTAAGGTGATTGAAGTGGCTCGCAAGGCTCTTTTCTGGCGCGCTGGGAAAGTATCGAGTTCTGCTGTTGATACTGTTGCAAACACCCTCCCCAGGGACGTGGTGCAACCTTGTTGCTTGGCTTTAAGGGCAATGAATCCGGGGGGTGGGGAGTCCTGTGATAGGTGAGCTTGTTTTTTGTTATATGTATTATTCGCTTTGGCTATATTGAATTAGAGGTAACCGTAAGAAGTAAGCACTGAGATTTATAAGTGTTGATGTTATTAGGCGCGAAGCGACTCTTGGTAAAGCTCAAGGCAGGATTTGAAATAATCGGGGGTTAAAGCATTTCCATTAGTTAGCTATTGAATGTCGACCATTGTTAATGACGCCATTTATTTGACCGCTTTGAGTTGTGGCGACGAGAGTTTGGTCGCAACTAACAATTAGCCTGAATAACAAGAATCATTCGTAAGTAGTTCGGGAAGTTGTCTTGCTGGCGACAACAGGCGGTGTGGCGTCCTTGCCCGTGGATATCTGTCTGGGGCATGCCTGCCCAGACACAAACGGCGGTGAGGCTGAGCTCACCGCCATCGTCGGCGCAGAATGCAAGCGATCAGGCCGCGAGGAACTCTTCGGTGGACAGGACATCGGCGTAGGCGAATGCCAGGGCCGACATCACCGCGCTTTGTACTTGCGCCGCCGCTACTCGCTGGCCGTTGAACTCCAGGTCGAGGGTGGCACAGGCGTCGTGTATCACCTTGACCGGGTAGCCCAGGTCGGCAGCGGCCCGTGCGGTGCCCTCTACGCACATGTGGCTCATGTTGCCCACGATCACCAGTTCATCGATGCCCTGTTGCTGGAGGATCGCCTGCAGCTCGGTTTCCCGGAACGAGTTGACGAAGTGCTTGAGCACCACGGGTTCGTCGGCGCGGTTCAGCACCTTGGGGTGCAAGTGCGCACCCTCGGAGCCTGGGGTGAAAAAGGGCGCGCTGTCGGAGGTGAATTCGTGGCGGATGTGCACCACCGCCTGCGCCTTCTGGCGAAAGGCCTGGATCAGCCTTGCCGCGTTGTCCGCCGCTGCGTCGACCCCGACCAGGGGCCATTTGCCGTGGGCGAAGTAGTCGTTCTGGATATCGATTACGATGAGCGCCTGTTTGGCCATGGGTGTTGCCTCCAAGTGAGTGGATAACCTGGGGCCCAGTATCGGTGGCCCTTGCTCCCAGGAGGATTGGCCGCATCGACATTAACAGGGGGAAAACTGACAGTGGGCATTCAAGGCTCGGTCGCCGAACTGGGCGTACTGCTTTATCCCGGGGTGCAGATGGCGGCAGTGCATGGTCTGACCGATCTGTTCGAAGTGGCCAATCGGATTGCCGGTGAGCAGCCCCTGGCGCAACTGCCGCGGTTGCGGGTCAGCCATTGGCAAGCCTCTGAGGCACAAGGCCCACGGCGGATCTATGACAGCCAGGAGGGAGAGAGCGGCAAGCTACTGGCCGTGGTGATACCGCCTTCGTTGGCAGGTTTTTCCGCAAACCAGTCGTCCTCTGCCCTGGTGAGCTGGTTGCGCCAGCAGCATGCGGCCGGCGCCACGCTTGGCGGGGTCTGTGTGGGCTCGATCCTGCTGGCCGAGAGTGGCCTGCTCGATGGCCGCAGCGCCACCACCCACTGGACCTCGGCCAAGGCGTTCGCCGCCCGTTATCCACAGGTGCGCCTGGAGGCCGACCAGCCCATAGTCGACGATGGCGACCTGATCACCACGGCCGGGCTGATGGCCTGGGCCGAACTGGGACTGCGCCTGGTGGACCGCCTGCTGGGGCCGAGCATCGCCAGTGCCACGGCGCGTTTTCTGGTGATGGAGCACAGCGACAGCGCCAGCCAGTGCGGTAGCAATTTCGCGCCGATCCTCAACCATGGTGATGGGGCGATCCTCAAGTTGCAGCACTGGCTGCAGGCCAATGGCGCGGTGGATGTGTCGCTGCCGACGATGGCGCAACAGGCGGGTCTTGAAGAGCGAACCCTGCTGCGACGTTTCCGCGCCGCCACCGGCCTCAAACCGACCCAGTACTGCCAGCACCTGCGGGTGGGCAAGGCGCGGGAGATGCTGGAGTTCACCAACGGCACCATCGATCACATCGCCTGGACCGTGGGTTACCAGGACCCGGCGACCTTTCGCAGCCTGTTCAAGAAAATCACCGGCCTGGCCCCCAGCGAATACCGCAACCGTTTCGGTGTGTCTCCCAGTGCCGCCAATCGAGGGCAATAGACCCGGCAGCGGTAAAGCCCGGCCCTGTAGCTGTTGGGAAGACCGGGCAATGGCCGGGGATTGACGCTGCCGCCTCTGCCAGCATGCCGGCTCCCGCAGGGGAGGGTCAGTGCTGGATGAGTTTGTTGCGCAGGGCCTGGGCGGCCTCGGGTTCCAGTTCCAGCCACCAGTGTTGGGTGCCGCCGATCTCGGCCGCGGCGGGCAGGCCGTCGCGATACACCAGGCGGTTGCCACTGAGTGCCGCCACCTTGGGCCCGGGCAGCAGGGTGCCGGCAAGGTTCAGCGGGTCCACGCCACACACCGCGATCAGGCTGCCGTCATGGGGCCGGCGGCGTACCTCCCGTAGCAGCGGGATGGCTTCCGGCAGGGCGAACTGCTCGCCGGCCAGACCGCTGACAAAGCGCCCGCCACGGATCTCTCCCCGGGCTTCCAGCCGATGGAAGGTGCGCAGCAGTTCGCGCCAGCTGGGCAGCCAGTCCGCCTCGCGTTCCAGCAGTCGCCAGAACACCACGCCGTAACGGCGCAGCAAGGTCATGGCCACCTGTTCCAGAGTGGCTGTCGAGTCTTGAGTCGCTGAACGACGCAGCAAGGCCCAGCGTCCGGCATCGTCCATGCCACCGACAAAGGCCCCGCGACCTCGTCGGCTGCTGCGGTTCTGGCGTTTGCTCGCCGGTGTAATCAGGGCGCGCAGCCCGGCGAAACTGTCGGCGTTCACCAGGCCGGCGCCCACCAGTTCCTGGAGCACGCTTTCCAGTTCGCTGCGCAGCAGGTGGGCTTCGTGCAGCAGCTCATCGAAAAACAGAGCGCCTTGCTGGCTCAGTACGCTGTGGACTTTCTGCGCCCTGGGCGAGAGCTCGTGGCTGTCGGCCGGACAGGTCAATGCGCTCCAGAGAGCGGCCTGGGAGCGTGGCAGCAGCACGATCGGCGTGCTGCGCAGGGCGCTGCTGGCGGTCTTGCCCGTGCTGTTGATCCGGCTCCAGACCACCTTGCCGCTACGGCACAGCTCATCCAGCCAATTGGCGGAGTAATCCTTGATCCGCGCCGGCAGCAGGTCGCTGTCCCAGGCTGAGGCCGCCGCCGGGTAGCCTGCGAGCTGGCTGACCACTTCGGCGAGCATGGCGCTGCCCTGGCCCTGGGTGCCTGGGGACAGGTGCTGCCAGTCGAACAGGAAGCGCATGAAGTCCTGCAGGGCCACCGGTTCGATCTCCCGGCGCAAGCGCTTGACCGTGTAGCGGTGAATTCGTGCCAGCAGGTGGCGTTCGCACCACTGCTCTTCTTGGCAATCGGGGCTGAAGCGCCCCCGCAGTACATAGCCTTCGGTTTCAAGCTGGACCAGGGCCTGGGTGATTTGCCCGGGAGGCAGCCCAGGGGGGCGGCGATCTGGCTCAGGGTCTGGGGGGCAAAGCCGCTGAGGCGCGCGCGAATCAGTTCCACTCGCGCAGGTTCCGGGTCCCAGGCCTGATCGAAGCCGGGTACGGGGTTCAGGGCCGGCTGCAGAGGCGCTTGGGGATACAGGGCTTGCAGGCAGGTAATGCGTTCCAGGGCCAGCCATACCTGTTCACTGGGGCCCACCGGCAAGCGGCAGGCACGGCCTTGGGCTGCCAGGGTTGCGAGCCATTGCGGCCACTGGGGGTTGGCTTGGGCTTCAGCCTCGCTGATGGCGGCGAGGCTCATCAGGGCTTCGTGCATTTCATCGACCGTGGCCGGGTTTGGCCACGCCTCTTCAGCCACGGCGGTTATGGCGTCGGCATCCAGCGCGCCAAGGTCGTCGGTGGCTTGCGGGTCGCTCCAGCGCCGCGCCAATACCGCCTGAGTGCGGCGCTCTTCAAGGGGCGCGTCATCGAGAAAGGTGTAGGGCTTGGCGCTGAGAATTTCCGCCGCCAGGGGCGAGGGCGCCGGCAACTCGCGGCTCAGCAGGCGCACCTGACCCTGTTCCATGCGCCGCAACAGCTGCAGCCAGCCTTCGCTGTCCATGGCGTCGTGCAGGCAGTCGTCGAGGGTCTGTTCCACCAGCGGGTGATCGGGGATTTCCCGTTCGCCGGCGAGGTTTTCCAGGCAGGCGATCTGGTCGGGAAACACACTGGCGATCAAGTCTTCGCTTTTCATCCGCTGGATCTGCGGCGCCACTTTGCGCCCGCCGCTGTAGCGCGGCAGTGCCAGGGCGATCCCGGCGTTCCAGCGCCAGCGCACGCCGAACAGTGGGGCGTCCAGCAGCGCCTGGATGAGGAGGTGCTCGGCGCTGTTGCTATGCAGATACCGCCAGACTTCATCCAGGGCGAAGCTGTGGCTGGTAGACAGCGACAGGACGATGGCGTCCTCGCTGGCGGCAGCCTGCAGTTCGAAGTTGAAGGTGCGACAGAAACGCTTGCGCAGGGCCAGGCCCCAGGCGCGGTTGATGCGGCTGCCGAAGGGGCTGTGGATCACCAGTTGGGTGCCGCCGGATTCGTCGAAGAAACGCTCCATGATCAGCGTGTCCTGGGACGGCAGGGCGCCCAGGGCCAGGCGCGCGGGCGCCAGGTAATCCACCAGTTGCTCGGCGCTGGCGCGGTTCAGCCCCAGCGCCTGCTGCAGCCAGTCGATGGCCGGTTGCAACTGGCCCGGCGTCGCGCCGAGCAGGGCGTCGAGTTGCGCCAGCAGGCGGGCCACGGCGCTGGACAGCTCGGCACTGCGCCCCGGGGCCTCACCGAGCCAGAAGGGGATGTTCGGCGGCTGGCCCTGGGCGTCCTCGACCCGCACCTTGCCGGCTTCCACCCGCAGGATGCGATACGAGGTGTTGCCCAGCTGGAACACGTCGCCGGCAATGCTTTCCACGGCGAAGTCTTCGTTGACGCTGCCGATGTTCAGGCCCTGAGGTTCCAGCAGCACGCTGTAGTCGGCGTTGTCGGGAATGGTGCCGCCGCTGGTGACCGCCGTCAGCTTGGCCCCACGACGGCCGCGCAGGGTGCGGGTCAGGGCATCGCGATGCAGATAGGCGCTGCGCAGGCCCTGGCGACCGTTGAAGCCTTCGGCAAGCATCTGCAGCAGGGCCTGGTAGTGGGCCTGATCCAGGTCGGCGTACGGCGTGGCCCGGCGCAGCAGGTCCAGCAGCGCTCCTTCCGGCCATTCCTGGCAGCTGACTTCGGCGACGATCTGCTGGGCCAGCACGTCCAGCGGCGCATGGGGAATCAGCAGACTGTCCAGCTCGCCGCGGTGCACGCAGTCCAGCAGAGCGGCACATTCGATCAGGTCGTCCCGGGTCAGGGCAAACAACCGGCCCTTCGGGGTGCCGCCGACCTGGTGGCCGGAGCGCCCGACGCGCTGTAAAAAGGCCGAGATCGAGCGCGGCGAGCCGATCTGGCACACCAAGTCGACATCACCGATATCGATGCCCAGCTCCAGGGAGGCGGTGGCAATCAACACTTGCAGGTCCCCGGCCTTGAGCCGCTGCTCGGCCTCCAGGCGCTGCTCCTTGGCCAGGCTGCCGTGGTGCGCGGCCACCGCCTGTTTGCCCAGGCGTTCGCTCAGGTGCCGGGCCAGCCGCTCGGCCAGGCGTCGGGTGTTGACGAAAATCAGCGTGGTGCGGTGTTCCCGGCTCAGGGTGGCGAGGCGCTCGTACACCAGCTCCCAGACATCATTGGCCATGACCGCCGACAGCGGCACCGGGGGTACTTCGATATCCAGGTCCCGGGGGCGGGCATGGCCGATGTCGACGATGTCGCAAGGCCGCTCATGCCCCACCAGAAAACGTGACACGGCCTCGATGGGTTTCTGCGTGGCCGACAGACCGATGCGCAACAGGGGCTCGGCGCACAGCGCCTGCAAGCGCTCCAGGCTCAGGGCCAGGTGGCTGCCGCGCTTGCTCCCGGCCAGGGCGTGGATCTCGTCGACGATCACGCTGCGGGTGCTGGCCAGCATCTTGCGTCCGGAGTCCGAACCCAGCAGCACGTAGAGCGATTCCGGGGTGGTGACGAGAATCTGTGGCGCGCTCTTGCGCATGGCGCTGCGTTCTTTCTGCGGGGTGTCGCCCGTGCGCACCGCGGTGCGGATGCACAGTTCCGGCAGGCCCATCAGACGCAGTTGTTCGGTGATGCCGGCCAGCGGCTGCTGCAGGTTGATCTGGATATCGTTGCTCAGGGCCTTGAGCGGCGAGACGTAGACCACCAGGGTGGCGTCCGGCAACTGGCCGCCAGCAGCCAGGCCCTGGCGCACCAGGTCATCGATCACGGCGAGAAAGGCGGTGAGGGTCTTGCCCGAGCCGGTGGGGGCGGCGATCAGGGTCGAGCGGCGCTGGGCGATCAACGGCCAGGCGCGGGCCTGGGCCGTGGTCACGGCGGCAAAGGTGCGCTCGAACCAGGCGCTGACGGCGGGATGAAAACCGTCCAGGACCGGGTTCATGGATTCGGCGAGGGTCATGGATGGGTTTATGCGGCCGCTCGGGGCAACTTGCAAGTAGCGTGCTGTGCAGCTGGCGTCGCAGTCGGCGCTGAGGGCACAAGGTCGCACCGACACTTTCTCAGTGACGCTTGCGCCACAAACCCGCAAAATGCAACGATTCCGGCAATTCTCGACGGTCAAACCCACGGGACTGGCCGATCCAAACCATCGTTCTGAACAGACTGGGCCTGCTGACTCTATGCGAATGCGCCTTATGTTACTGGGCGGCGGAAATGCCCTTGGGCAGGCGCTGATTCGCCTGGGTGCGGAGGAGGACATCGGTTTCCTCGCCCCCCGTCCGCCGCAAGACGGTTGGGATGCCGCGAGCCTCACGCAACTGCTCGACGACACCCGCCCGGATGCCTTGATCAACCTGGCTTACTACTTCGACTGGTTTCAGGCGGAGACGGTGAGCGAGGCACGCCTGAGTGCTCAGGAGCGCGCGGTCGAACGGCTGGCGGAGCTTTGCCAGCATCACAACATCATTCTTGCGCAGCCTTCGAGCTATCGAGTGTTCGACGGTTCCCGGGCCACCGCCTACAGCGAGAAAGACGAGCCGGTGCCCCTGGGGCTGCGCGGTCAGGCACTGTGGCGGATCGAGCAGAGCGTTCGCGCCACCTGTCCGCAGCACGTCTTGCTGCGTTTCGGCTGGTTGCTGGACGACAGCTCCGACGGCATTCTCGGGCGTTTCCTGGCCCGGGCCGAATCCCCGGAAGAACTGTTGATGGCGGACGACCGTCGGGGCAATCCGACCCCGGTGGACGACGCCGCGCGGGTGATCATCTCGGTGCTCAAGCAGCTCGATTGTGCCGCGCCGCTGTGGGGCACCTATCACTATGCCGGCCAGGAAGCGACCACGCCCCTGGCTCTGGGCCAGGCGGTGCTGACGGAAGCACGGCAACTGCACCCGCTGGCCATCGAGGCCCCGACTGCCCAGGCCCATGCCGCTTGTGGCGATGCTGCCGAAGAACCGCAGCACGCGGTGCTGGCCTGCAAGAAGATTCTTCATACCTTCGGGATCAAGCCGCGCGCCTGGCGTGCCGCGCTCCCGGCCTTACTGGATAGGTTTTATCGTCATGGCTGATGGCCCTGTATTGATCACCGGCGGCGCCGGTTTCATTGGTTCGCACCTGACCGACGCCCTACTCGCCAAGGGCTACTCGGTGCGGGTGCTGGACGACTTGTCCACTGGCAAACCGAGCAACCTGCCGCTGGACGACCCGCGGGTAGAACTGATCGAGGGCGACGTCGCCGACGCGGGGTTGGTGAGCCGTGCCATGCAAGGCTGTTGCGCCGTGGCGCATCTGGCGGCGGTGGCCTCGGTACAGGCCTCGGTGGACGATCCGGTGCAGACTCACCAGAGCAATTTCATCGGCACCCTGAATGTCTGCGAGGCCATGCGCCAGTGCGGCGTCAAGCGGGTGTTGTTCGCCTCCAGCGCGGCCGTGTACGGCAACAACGGCGAAGGCCAGTCCATTGATGAGGACACGGCCAAGGCGCCGCTGACCCCTTATGCGGCGGACAAGCTGGCCAGCGAGCATTATTTTGATTTCTATCGGCGCCAGCATGGCCTGGAACCGGCGATCTTCCGCTTCTTCAATATCTTCGGTCCGCGTCAGGACCCTTCCTCGCCCTATTCCGGGGTCATCAGCATCTTCAGCGAGCGGGCCCAACAGGGGCTGCCCATTACCGTGTTCGGCGATGGCGAGCAGACGCGGGACTTTGTTTACGTCGGTGATCTGGTGCAGGTGCTGGTGCAGGCCATCGAGGCACCGCAGCTGGAAGTGGGGGCGGTCAACGTCGGCCTGAATCAGGCCACCACCCTCAAGCAGATGCTTGCGGCCCTGGCCGAGGTGGTCGGCGAATTGCCTGCCATCAGCTACGGTCCGGCCCGGGCCGGTGACATCCGTCATTCCCGCGCCAGCAACCAGCGTCTGCTGCAGCGCTTCACGTTTCCCGAGCCGACTCCGATGAGTGTCGGCCTCGCCCGCCTGATGGGGCGCTGAGGGAAAGTGCAGGCATGAAAAAGGCGCCTTTCGAGGCGCCTTTTTTATTGTCGGCGGGCTTAGAACTTGTAGCCCAGACCCACCATGTAGACCCAAGGATCAACGTCGACATTGACCTTGGCACGGGTGCCGGCGGCCAGGGCGTTGTTATCCACATACGCACGGGTATCGATATCGATGTAGCGCACCTGGGCGTTGACCATGATCTTGTCGGTCAGCATGTAGTCGGCACCGACCTGCCAGGCCAGACCCCAGGAGTTCTTGGCGCGGAAATTGTCGAAACCTGCGGCCTGGGCGCGGCTGCCGACGTGCTCGTCGTAGATCCAGGTGTAGTTGATACCGGCACCGACGTAGGGTTGGAACGCCGATTTGCTATCCAGCGGGTAGTACACAACGCTCAGGGTCGGCGGCAGGTGTTTGAGGGTACCGAGCTTGCCGTTGGCGGCGGCCAGGGAGGTGTCCTTGATCTTCACATCGTGTTCGAACGGGGTGGCGGCCAGCAGTTCGATACCGACGTTATTGGTCACCATGTAGGCGAAGTTCAGACCCAGCTGAGTGTCGCTGCTCATGGTCGCCTTGCCGCCCAGGTTGGCGCCGGCCAACGGGCCGCTGTCGACCTTGACGTCGGAGCTGTTGGCTTTTGGATTGACGGTAATGGCACCGGCGCGGATCAGGATATCGCCAGCTTCATGGGCGTTGGCAATCGGGGCGGCGAGTGCGAGCGCGATCAGGGAAGCGCTAAGCAGAGACTTGTGCATGGGAGCTCCAAAGGACGATTCAAATTGGCTATGTCCAATGGTAAGGATCGTCAAGTTGACTGCCTTGACTCAGCTCAATGAAATGGCGAACCCCGGTGGCAGGGCTGAACTATTCTTTTGTTCTGCACTCATTTGGCCTGGTGCCCGAACCCTGTCCGAGCCGGCACCGCTGCTGCACTCACTCCTGCAACTCATAGACATAGATCTTCTGCGCCGCCATCTGGTAGCCGGCGTCCGCCAGCTCGCTGGTAGAGGGTTTGACCTGCATGGCGCCCTCGATCCAGTAAGGCTGATACAGCTCGTCGAGTTTTACTCCGAGCTCGCTGGTGACGTGGACGATCTGGTTCGACGGCGGGGGGGGCACGTGGATGCAGGCGCCGAAGTAGGGCACCAGGAGAAATTCCGTGGTGCGGCCTTCCTCGTTTACTTCCAGGGGCACTATATAGCCCGGCAGGCGCACCGTCTGGCCGTCCAGGCTCTTCACCACCGGCGCATTGGGCAGGTCCTGCTTGGCGGCGGGGGCCGATTCGGCGGCCAGTGCATCGCTCATCTGCGACAGGTCGTGCAGCGGCTGCATGTTCGGCACTTCCGGCGGCGCGTCCGGCGGGATCATTTCCGACCAGGTCAGATCCTTCGGCGCTCCGGCCGCCCACAGCGGCGTGGCGATCAGCAGCGACAGGGCAAGCAGGGGGCGCAGCAGGCGTTGGGCTTTCATAAAGCGGTGCTCATAAACGAATCGACAGGCCATCGGCCAGGGATTGCCGGTAGGCGCGCCAGGCCGGCACGCTGCCCATCAGCAGCGCGGCGATCAGGATACCGCCCAGCAACGTCCACTCATACTGGCTGGGCCAGGACAGCGGCAGGTACAGGCCGTAGTTCGATTGCACGTAGCCCTGGGCCAGGGCGATGCCCAGGTACAGCAGGCCCAGACCGGCCAGGACCCCGAACAGTGCCAGGGCAAAGGCTTCTAGTACCAGCAATGTTGCAATATGCCAGGGACGGGCGCCTACCGAACGTAGGATGGCCATCTCCCGGCGACGCTCGTTGAGGCTGGTAAGGATTGCCGTGAGCATGCCGATCAGGCCGGTAAGAACCACGAACAGCGACACCACGAACAAGGCTTTCTCGGCGGTGCCCATCAGGCTCCAGAGTTCCTGCAGGGCCACGCCGGGCAGGATCGCCAGCATCGGCTCGCCGCGAAATTCGTTGATCTCCCGTTGCAGGGCGAAGGTCGAAATCTTGCTGTTGAGGCCAAGCATGAAGGCGGTGATCGCCTGGGGCGTCAGGTCCAAGTTGCGCGCCTGATCGGCAGTAATACGACCGTCGCCACGGGCCGGCACGCCGTTGTGCCAGTCGATGTGGATCGCCTCCATACCGCCCAGGCTGATGTGCAGCGTGCGGTCCACCGGAGTACCGGTGCGCTTGAGGATACCCACCACGGTGAAGGGCTTGTCGTCATGCTTGACCAGGCTGATGGCCGCCACGCCGTGGGCCAGCACCAGCTTGTCGCCAAGTTTGTAGTGCAGGGCATCGGCGACTTCGGCCCCCAGTACCACCTCGAAAGGATCACTGGCGAAAGCCCGGCCCACGGCCAGTTGCAGGCTCTGCTGATGACCGTACTGGTAGTGCTGGAAGTAGGCCTCGGTGGTGCCCATGACCCGGTAGCCACGATGGGAGTCGCCGAGCGAAATCGGGATCGCCCACTTCACCTTAGGGTTGTTGGCGAAGTGCTCGAAGCTGTCCCAGCGGATGTTGTTGGTGGCGTTGCCGATGCGAAACACCGAGTACAACAGCAGGTTCACCGAGCCGGAGCGGGCGCCGACGATCAGGTCGGTGCCGCTGATGGTGCTGGCGAAACTGGCCCGGGCTTCGGTGCGGACCCGTTCCACCGCCAGCAGCAGGCAGACCGAGAGTGCAATGGCGAAGGCGGTGAGGATCGCGGTGAAGCGGCGGTTAGCCAGGCTGGCCATGGCTAGACGGAACAGATACATCTCAGACCTCTGCGGGCGTGGCGGCGCGATTGAGTTCGGCCAGCGACAGATTGCGATCAAACAGCGGCGCCAGGCTCTGGTCATGGCTGACGAACAGCAGACTGGCTCCAGCCTCACGGCACTCGGCGAAGAGCAGTTGGATGAAAGCTTCCCGGGCGTCGTAGTCCAGCGCCGAGGTGGGTTCGTCGGCGATCACCAGCTCTGGCTGGCCGATCAGGGCCCTGGCGGCGGCGACCCGTTGCTGTTGGCCGATGGATAGCGAGTCGGCACGACGGCCGAGCAGGTCGGGGTCCTTCAGACCCAGATGGGCCAGCAAAGTGGCAGCCGCCTGATCGACGCTGCCGTGGCGCTGAATGGCGCGGCTGGCCCGCAGTCTGGAGAAGTGGCAGGGCAGTTCGACGTTCTCGCGTACCGAGAGAAACGGCAGCAGGTTGAACTGCTGGAAGATGTAGCCGGTGTGATCGACGCGAAAGCGGTCACGTGCTCCGGCGGCCAGCTCGGTCAGCTCCTGGCCCAGCAGGCGGATGCTGCCCTGATTGGGTTTCTGTACCCCGCCCAGCAAGCCCAGCAGCGTGGTCTTGCCGCTGCCGCTGGGGCCCTTGAGGAACAGTGTTTCGCCGGCTTCCAGGCGGAAACTCGGGATGTCCAGCAACTGAGGGTGGCCGGGCCAGCTGAAGCCCAGGTCGGACAGTTCGATGAGTGCTTGGGTCATGTTGGGCCGATCATGCAGTGAGTGGTGTAGCCGCCGCTGGAAGCCGCGGCTACAGGCGCAGCGCTTAGAACTTCAGGGTGGCAGCCTTGGCGGTGGCTTCGACACCTTGCTGGCCGTTTGGCGAAATCAGTTGTACCTGAATTTTCTGGGTGGCGGGGAAGGTCTTGAAGACTTGTTCCAGGTCGAGGTGCTTCAGGGCGTCCGGCTTGGCGCAGGTGAACTGGTAGTGAGCGTGGATCTCGCTGTGTTCGTGGTGATGTTCATGACCTGCCGCGTCCTTGTCATCGTCATCGTGGTCATCGGCTTCGGGCTTGTCGCCGAACAGCGGGCTCTCCAGTTCCTGTTTGGCCACTGTGCAGGCGGCGGCCTTGGGCAGGCTGAACAGCACCAGGGGCTGTTCCAGTTGAGTGCGGGCGGCAGCGACCTTGGCCTTGTCGGCGTCGGTGCTGGGGGCGTGTTCGAACCCCACCAGGTTCATCGCCGGGCTTTCCAGTTCCAGCTCCAGGGCCTGGCCGTCGAGCACCGCGTTCAAACGGGCTACGCCGTGTTCATGGGCGCCAAGGCTGCCGTGTTCATGCTCGTGATCATGGGCTTGCGCGGCCTGGGCAACGGCCAGCGGCAACAGGGCGAAGGGCAGGGCGAGTAGCAGACGGCGCATAGCAAGTCTCCAGGGCGAAGATGAAATAAATGTTATGTGATCTTATAACAATAGGCCGCAGAGTTTGACCGCCTGCTTGGCGTTGCGCAAGACGCGTGGGAGCATGCTCGTCAGAAAAATGTGGGAGCACAGCGATGTTGCGGATTCGTGGAAGCATCGGCGATTGGCCGGTGGATTTGACCCTGGAACTGGACGAAGGCGATTGGGCGCAACTGGGCGCGCAGTTGCAGGCGGCCAAGCCTGAAAGTGTCGCGGTAGCTACCCGGCCGGCCAGTCAGGACGATGCGTTGTGGCAGACCGCCAAGGATCTGTTGCGCAAGGCGGGCCAGATCAGCGGGCCCGAGTTGCTGGAGCAGTTGCAGGGGCTGACCGGCAGCGCGGCGGCGGGCAAGCGTTTGCTGGTGCGCTTGCGCCACTGCGCCGAGGTCAAGGTGATCAGCGGCGCCGATACGCCGCTCTACAGCTGGGTGCAATGATCCTGTAGGAGCCAGCTTGCTGGCCAATGGGTTCTGTCTGTCAGAACCCTTTCGCTGGCAAGCCAGCTCCTCCATCAGCCGGCAGATCAGTCTCAGTACAGCGCGGCGAACAGTTTGCGGCGATACGCGGTCACCAATGGGTGATCGTTGCCCAACAGGTCGAAAACTTGCAGCAGGGTCTTGTGGGCAATGCCTTCGTTGTAGCTGCGGTTGCGCATGAAGAGTTTGAGCAAGGCTTCCAGCGCCGCTTCGTATTGCTGGCGGGCCAGTTGCTGGATCGACAGCTGGTAGGTTGCCTCGTCATCCAGCGGGTCCTTGGCCAGGCGCGCCTTGAGGTCGGCGGCATCCGGCAGGTCCGCGGCCTGCTTGAGGAAGGTGATCTGCGCCTTGGCACCGGCCAGGGCGGCCTTGTGTTCATCGTTCTTGACCGCGTCGAGCACGGTCTGGGCTTCGCCCAGTTCGCCGCGCTCGGCCAGGCAGCGGGCGTAGAGAATCAGGGCCTTGGCGTTGCTGTTGTCTTCCCCCAGCAGCACTTTGAGGAGGGCCTCGGCGTCGCCGATCCGGCCGTCGCTGAACAAGGCTTCGGCCTGCTCCAGCGGGTCGGCGGCAGGGGGTGGCGGCATCTGCACATGGGGTTCGAGCATCGCCCGTACTGCGGATTCCGGTTGTGCGCCGGCAAAGCCGTCCACCGGTTGACCGTCCTTGAACAGCACCACGGTGGGCAGGCTGCGGATGCCGAAGCGGGCGACGATGTCCTGCTCGATATCGCAGTTGACCTTGGCCAGCAGCAACTCGCCCTGATAGCTCTCGGCGATCTGTTGCAGCATCGGCATCAGCGCCTTGCAGGGCGCGCACCATTCTGCCCAGAAGTCCACCAGGACCGGTTTGTGGAAGGAATTCTCGATCACCGACTGGTCGAAATCAGCGGTGCGGGCGTCGAAGATATACGGCGTGTCCTGACTCATGGGGTATCTCGAATAAGCGGGAATGGAACCACTATAAAGTTGCGCGAAGTAGATCGCTATTGCCCGTGGCAGCCGGGTCGCCGGTGAATGGCCGCTGCGCGTGATACAGGCTCACATTGCGAAACTCCCAAGGCTCGGCCAGGTCAGGCAGCGTCAGGGCGTTGAGCATTTCCAGGCGCTGATACAGCGGGTGCTGGAAGTCCCTGACCCGGGAATCCGCCACCAGGGCTTCGCGGCCGCGGCTGAGGAATTCATCCAGCAGCGGCAGGTTGGCTCGGTCATAGAGCACGTCCGCCACCAGGATCAGGTCGAAGCGATCAGCCTCGGCGAAAAAGTCCGTTGAATAGCTCAGCTCAACGTCGTTGAGTGCAGCGTTGGCCCGGCAGGCGGCGATGGCCAGTGGGTCGAGGTCGCAAGCCACCACTTCCAGGGCACCAGCCTTGGCCGCGGCAATCGCCGCCACCCCGGAGCCGGCACCGAAGTCCAGCACCCGCTTGCCTTGCACCCAGTGCGGGTGTTCGGCCAGGTAGCGGGCCAGGGCCAGGCCGCTGGCCCAGCAGAAACTCCAGTAAGGCGGTTCATGGAGAATGCGTCGGGTTTCTTCCGGGGTGAAGGCGCGGTCCATGTTCTGGGCGTCGATCAGCCAGAGTTTCAGGCGCGTGTCGGGCAGCTCGCAGGCCACCAGTTGCGCATCACCCAGCAGCTCGCTGAGGGCGTCTTGCAGGTCGAGCGGTACCTTCATGGGGCTTTGACGAATTGCAGTGGTCCCAGGGCCTGGGTGGTGGGTTGGTCGATGCGTACTGCCGGCAGGTGCAGGATCAACTGGCCGGATTGGCTGGCGCGGCCGCGCAGTTCGACCCGGGCGCCGGCGGGGAAGGCGTCGGGAGCGAAACGCAGGCGAAAGGGCAGGGCCTGGTTGGTACCGGTCAAGTTGTTGCTGGCCAGCAAGCGTTGCGGACGGCCGCGCTCATCGATTACCAACAGCGCCAGTTCGACGTTGGCGCCGGCCGGCACCCCGTCGAGGGTACCGCTCAGTTCGCGCTGGTAGGCCGGCAAGGGCCCAAGATCGGCAGGTTCCTGATTTTTTTGCGTGGTCTGTTGCTGTGAAGAAGAGGGGGCCGCAGGTTTTGGGGCATCGCTGCTGCAAGCGACCAGCAGGCTGACGAGACTGAGCAAAACGAGCGGTCTGAGCGGCATCTGAAGCTCCAACAAGGCGAATGTCCATGTGCGAAACATAATAGTCGGTCTGTATACCGTAAAGGCTATGGCTTGTCTTGCCAGTGGGATGCGCTACCATGGCCCTCCCTTTTTTTGTTGCCTGCCACCATGCACTGTCCCTTCTGCGGTGCCAACGACACCAAGGTCATCGACTCGCGTCTGGTCGCCGAGGGCGAACAGGTGCGCCGCCGGCGTGAATGCCTGGCCTGTGGTGAACGTTTCACCACCTTCGAAACTGCCGAACTGGTGATGCCGCGCCTGATCAAGACTGACGGCAGCCGTCAGCCCTTCGACGAAGAAAAACTGCGCGCCGGTATGCAGCGCGCCCTGGAAAAACGCCCGGTCAGTGTCGAGCGTCTGGAGGCGGCGCTGGTGCACATCAAGCATAAGCTGCGGGCCACTGGTGAGCGCGAAGTCAAATCCCTGGTCGTGGGTGAACTGGTGATGACCGAGCTGCAGAAGCTCGATGAAGTCGCCTATATCCGTTTCGCTTCGGTCTATCGACGTTTCCAGGACCTCAACGAATTCCGCGAAGAGATCGACCGTCTCGCCCGCGAGCCGGCCAAGCAATGAGCCTGTCCCCGGAGCAAGCGGTACTCGACGCGCACTACATGGCCCGTGCCCTGGAACTGGCGCGCAAGGGCCGGTATTCCACCCATCCCAACCCCCGCGTCGGCTGTGTCATCGTTCGCGACGGCCAGGTGGTAGGCGAAGGCTGGCATGTGCGGGCTGGTGAACCCCACGCTGAAGTCCATGCCCTGCGTGCCGCCGGGGAACTGGCCCGTGGCGCCACGGCCTATGTGACTCTCGAGCCTTGCAGCCATCACGGCCGCACACCGCCTTGCGCCGATGCCCTGGTCAATGCCGGGGTGGCGCGGGTGGTTGCGGCGATGCAGGACCCGAACCCGGAAGTGGCCGGGCGCGGCTTGCAGCGTCTGGCCCAGGCCGGCATCGACACCCACAGCGGAGTGCTGGAAGCCGAGGCCCGGGGGATCAACAAGGGTTTCCTGAAACGCATGGAGCACGGCCTGCCTTATGTGCGGGTCAAGCTGGCGATGAGTCTCGACGGTCGCACTGCCATGGCCAGTGGCGAGAGCCAATGGATTACCGGGCCTGCTGCCCGCTCCGCGGTGCAGCGTCTGCGGGCCGAATCTTCGGTGGTGCTGACCGGTGCCGACACAGTGCTGGCGGATGACGCCCGGCTGACCGTGCGCGCCGCTGAGCTGGGCCTGGACCCTGAGCAGACTGCCCTGGCCATGAGTCGCCCACCGCTGCGGGTGTTGATCGATGGCCGTTTGCGGGTGCCTCTCGACGCGCCGTTCTTCAAGGCCGGACCGGTGTTGGTGGCCACCTGTGCGGCCGTGGAAGAGCAATATGCCAACGGCCCGGAGTGCCTGATCGTTCCCGGCCCCGATGGCCAGGTCGACCTGCATCGCTTGCTGTTGGAGCTGGCCGCCCGTGGCGTCAATGAAGTGCTGGTGGAAGCCGGCCCGCGGCTGGCGGGAGCCTTTGCCCAGCAGGGGCTGGTGGACGAGTACCAGATCTTCGTCGCCGGCAAGTTCCTCGGTTCCTCGGCGCGGCCGTTGCTGGACTGGCCGCTGGCGCAGATGAGCGAGGCACCGTTGCTCAAGATCATTGAAATGCGTGCAGTGGGCGATGACTGGCGAGTCACTGCCATCCCGACCCCGCCAGCGAGCGTATAATTCCCGACTTTCGCCTACCCGGCGGCCCTGTTCTCGAGGAGGACTCCATGTTCACCGGCATCATCGAATCCATCGGCAGCATTCGCGCATTGACCCCAAAAGGCGGAGATGTGCGGGTCTATGTAGAAACCGGCAAGCTTGATCTGGCCGACGTCAAACTGGGCGACAGCATCGCGGTGAACGGCGTCTGCCTGACCGCAGTCGAGTTGCCGGGTGACGGTTTCTGGGCCGATGTCAGCCGTGAGACCCTCGATTGCACGGCCTTCCATCAGTTGAAGGCCGGCAGCCGGGTCAACCTGGAGAAAGCCCTGACCCCGACCACCCGCCTGGGCGGTCACCTGGTCAGCGGTCACGTCGACGGTGTCGGCGAAGTGGTGGCGCGGGAAGAAAATGCCCGGGCCATTCAGTTCCGTATCCGCGCACCGAAAGAACTGGCCAAGTACATCGCCCATAAAGGCTCGATCACCGTCGACGGCACCAGCCTGACGGTCAACGCGGTCAATGGCGCCGAGTTCGAGCTGACCATCGTGCCCCACACCCTGGCGGAAACCATCATGGCCGACTACCGGCCGGGTCGGCAGGTCAACCTCGAGGTCGACCTGCTGGCGCGCTACCTGGAACGCCTGCTGTTGGGTGACAAGGCGGCCGAAGCCACCACCGGCAGCAGCATTACCGAAAGTTTTCTGGCCGCTAACGGCTATCTCAAATCCTGACTCAAGGGGGTGCCGCGTGGCGCTCAACAGCATCGAAGAACTGGTTGAAGACATCCGCCAAGGCAAGATGGTCATCCTCATGGATGACGAAGACCGCGAGAACGAAGGCGACCTGATCATGGCCGCCGAGTGCTGCAAGGCCGAGCACATCAACTTCATGGCCAAGCACGCCCGTGGCCTGATCTGCATGCCCATGAGCCGCGAGCGCTGCGAGCTGCTCAAGCTGCCGCTGATGGCGCCGCGCAACGGTTCCGGCTTCGGCACCAAGTTCACCGTCTCCATCGAGGCCACCGAAGGCGTGACCACCGGCATCTCTGCCGCTGACCGTGCGCGTACCGTACAAGCGGCAGCGGCCAAGGACGCCAAGCCCGAGGACATCGTCAGCCCGGGTCACATCTTCCCGCTGATGGCCCAACCCGGCGGTACCCTGGCCCGTGCCGGCCACACCGAAGCCGCCTGCGACCTGGCGCGCATGGCCGGTTTCGAGCCAAGCGGGGTGATCTGCGAAGTGATGAACGACGACGGCACCATGTCCCGTCGTACCGAACTGGAAGCCTTCGCCGCCGAGCACAACATCAAGATCGGCACCATCGCCGACCTGATTCACTACCGGATGATCCACGAACGTACCGTTCAGCGGATTGCCGAGCAGCCCCTGGACAGCGAACTGGGCCAGTTCAATCTGGTGACCTATCGTGATTCGGTGGAAGGCGACGTGCACATGGCCCTGACCCTGGGCGATATCTGTGCTGAAGAGCCGACCCTGGTGCGCGTGCATAACATGGACCCGCTGCGCGACTTGCTGATGGTCAAGCAGCCGGGCCGCTGGAGCCTGCGCGCGGCCATGGTCAAAGTGGCCGAGGCCGGCAGTGGCGTGGTGCTGTTGTTGGGTCACCCGCTGGATGGCGATGTACTGCTGGCGCACATCCGTGAAACCGCGGAACACCAGCCGGTGAAGAAACCCACCACCTACAGCATCGTCGGTGCCGGTTCGCAGATCCTTCGCGATCTGGGCGTACGTAAAATGCGCCTGATGAGTGCGCCGATGAAGTTTAATGCGATATCCGGTTTCGACCTGGAAGTTGTAGAATACGTGCCCTCCGAATAAAAGCCGGTCGTTTCCGGCTTGAAATTCGCGGTTCAAATATCACTGAAGAGCGTGTGCTAGACACGCTCTGGCTCTTTAAGAGATTTGTCGAATGACCCTGAAGACCATCGAAGGTACCTTCATCGCCCCTAAAGGCCGCTATGCCCTGGTGGTCGGCCGTTTCAACAGCTTCGTCGTCGAAAGCCTGGTCAGCGGCGCGGTTGACGCCCTGGTTCGCCATGGCGTGAGCGAAAGCGACATCACCATCATCCGTGCCCCTGGCGCCTTCGAAATTCCGTTGGTCGCGCAGAAAGTCGCACAGAAGGGTGAATACGCGGCGATCATCGCCCTGGGCGCGGTCATTCGTGGCGGTACTCCGCACTTCGAATACGTAGCCGGCGAATGCACCAAGGGCCTGGCCCAGGTGTCCATGGAGTTCGGCGTGCCAGTGGCCTTCGGCGTGCTGACCGTTGATTCGATCGAACAAGCTATCGAACGTTCCGGCACCAAGGCCGGCAACAAAGGGGCCGAAGCTGCCTTGTCCGCCCTGGAAATGGTCAGCCTGCTGGCGCAGTTGGAGGCCAAGTGATTAGCGACGATAGCGATCGTTTCAACCCGCGCGATCCCAAGCCTGCCAACGCCGGCAAGCCATCCAAGAGCGCCAAGCGTCGCGAAGCCCGTCAGCTCGCGACCCAGGCGCTGTACCAATGGCACATGGCCAAGCATTCGCTGAACGAGATCGAAGCGCAGTTTCGGGTCGACAACGATTTCACTGACATCGACGGCGCCTACTTCCGGGAGATCCTGCACGGAGTTCCGGCCAACAAGAACGAGATCGACAACGCGCTCGTGCCTTGCCTGGACCTGGCCATCGATGAGCTGGACCCGGTTGAACTGGCGGTCCTGCGGCTGTCCACCTGGGAATTGCTCAAGCGCGTCGACGTGCCGTACCGCGTTGTGATCAACGAAGGTATCGAACTGGCCAAGGTTTTCGGTTCCACCGACGGCCACAAGTTCGTCAACGGTGTTCTCGACAAGCTGGCCCCACGCCTGCGTGAAGCTGAAGTGAAGGCGTTCAAGCGCTGAACCGCGCTTGCAGCTGCCATGGGCGAGTTTGAGCTGATCCGTAACTTCTTCGCTGCCGCGCCTTGTGCTCAAGGCGGCGAGGGTGTTGCCCTGGGGATTGGTGACGACTGCGCCTTGCTGGCGGTTGCTTCGGGCGAGCAGTTGGCGATTTCCACCGACACCCTGGTGGCCGGTGTGCATTTCGCCGATCCCTGCGACCCCTATCTTTTAGGCCAACGCTCCCTGGCGGTGGCTGTCAGCGATCTGGCTGCCATGGGCGCCACCCCGCTGGCCTTTACCCTTGCCCTGACCCTGCCGACGGTAAGCGCCGATTGGCTGCAGGCCTATGCCCGTGGCCTGAACGCCATGGCCCAGAGTTGCGACGTGCGCCTGATCGGTGGCGACACCACTCGTGGCTCGCTGACCTTGACCCTGACCGTCTTCGGGCGAGTGCCCGCGGGCCTTGCCCTGACCCGCAGTGGTGCCCGTGTGGGTGATTTGCTGTGCGTCGGCGGTGAGCTGGGCAATGCCGCCGGAGCCCTGCCGCTGGTCCTGGGCCAGCGCAGCGCTGATGCAAGCATCGCCGCCCCCTTGCTGGCTCACTACTGGTCACCGCAACCGCAATTGGCCCTGGGCCAGGCACTGCGGGGCAAGGCCACCTCGGCCCTGGATATCTCCGATGGCCTGCTGGCCGATTGCGGGCATATCGCGGCCGCTTCGAAGGTCGCCTTGCAGGTGGAGGTGGAGAAACTGCCACTGTCGCCAGCATTGTTGAGCTTTCTTGGAGAACAGGGTGCCCGCGCTGCGGCCTTGAGTGGCGGCGATGACTATGTCTTGGCCTTTACCTTGCCGCCTGCCGAGCTGGCGCCGCTGTTGGCGGCTGGTTGGCCGGTGCAGGTGGTGGGGCAAGTGGTGGCCGGGCAGGGTGTGACCCTGCTGGACGCCGGCGGCCAGGACATCACCCCCGGCACTCGGGGTTATCAACACTTTGCGGAGACACCGTGACAGATCATCCCAAACAGGTCCCGGCGGAGTTCGTACCGCCGTCGGTCTGGCGTAATCCCTGGCATTTCCTGGCGTTCGGTTTTGGTTCCGGCACCTTGCCCAAGGCGCCAGGCACCTGGGGCTCGCTGGTTGCACTACCCTTTATCCCGCTGTGGCAGATGTTGCCGGACTGGGGCTACTGGCTGATGCTCGGCGTCACCATGCTGTTCGGCTTCTGGCTGTGCGGCAAGGTCGCCGACGATCTGCGGGTGCATGACCACGAAGGTATCGTCTGGGACGAAATGGTCGGTATGTGGATCACCCTGTGGCTGGTGCCCGAGGGCTGGTACTGGCTGTTGGCGGGGTTTTTAATGTTCCGTTTCTTCGACATTCTCAAGCCGTGGCCGATTCGCTGGGTCGACCGGCATGTGCATGGCGGTGTCGGCATCATGCTCGATGATGTGCTGGCTGGCGTGTTTGCCTGGTTGGCGATGCAAGGGCTGGTGTGGTGCTTCAACTGAGGAATTAGGCATGGATGTCTGCCGCGTGCTGCTGGTGTTGCTGGTTGCCTGGAGCTGTTGCAGCGTCCGGGCCGGCGAGCTGCAGGCGCCATCCGGGCAGATTCGCATCGCCAGTGAGGTCTGGAGCGAATACACCGAGGCCGACGGCGATGGGTTGGCCTGGGCCATCCTGCGCGAAGTCTTCGAGCCCGTGGGAATCACCATCGAGCGTTGCAGCGTGCCTTATACCCGTTCGGTCGGGTTGGTGCAGCGCGGCGAGGTGGATGCACAGGTTGGGGCTTATCGCGACGAATCGCCGGGCGTGTTGTACCCGCACTGGAACTACGACACGGACCACATCTACGCCCTGGGCCTGGCGAGCAGTCCGGAACTGAGCCTGGCGACGCTCGGCAGTTACCGGCTGGTCTGGGTGCGTGGCTACAAGTACCAGGACTACCTGCCCAATGTTCGCCGCTACAACGAGATCCGGCGCCGTGTCGGTATCCTGCCGATGCTGCTCTACAGTCGCGCTGACTACTATATCGATGCCCAGACCGAGATCGATTATGTGCTGAGCCAGGCTCAGGACCCGAGCCAGTTCAAGCGCACCCATTTGGCCGAGCTGCCGCTGTACCTGGGGTTTGCCAGTAATCCCCGGGGCCGGGAAATGCGCGAGCTGTATGACCAGCGTATGGCGCAGTTGGTGAGTACAGGGCGATTACGGCCAATCTTCGAGCGTTGGAAGCAGCCTTATCCCTTTGATGGGAGTCCGCGTCCGGCGGTCCGTTGATCAAACTTATCGATCTTTATCTCCGATAATTCAGCCTAAGCGTGCAGTGGAGGCTGCTGTTACAATGCCGCCTCTGCGAATCTCCAGTCCTCATACAGATCAGGAGCACAACAGTGCCCGTCGTTTTTGTTGCCGCTTCCAAGCTGCCTACGCCTTTTGCGCAATTCACCATGCATGGTTTTCTCGATGAAGCCACCGGTCGCGAGCACGTCGTGCTCAGCCTGGGGGACATCGCCGATGGCGCGCCGGTTCTCGGCCGCCTGCACTCCGAATGCCTGACCGGCGACGCCCTGTTCAGCCAGCGTTGCGATTGCGGCTCGCAACTGGAAGCCGCGCTGCGGGCCATCGCCCGGGAAGGTCGCGGGGTGCTGCTGTACCTGCGTCAGGAAGGTCGCGGCATTGGCCTGCTGAACAAGATCCGTGCCTATGAGCTGCAAGATGGTGGCGCCGATACCGTGGAAGCCAACGAGCGCCTGGGCTTTGCCGCGGACCAGCGTGACTACGGCATGTGCCTGCCGATGCTCGAGCATCTGGGGGTCAAGTCCCTACGCCTGATGACCAACAACCCGCGCAAGGTCAAGGCACTGACCGAGATGGGCATCCAGGTTGCCGAGCGGGTGCCGCTGCACACCGGGCACAACCCCCACAACAAGCTGTACCTGGCGACCAAGGCCAGCAAGCTCGACCACATGATGGGCAACGAGCACCAGGGCGAGGTCGACCGCGCGTGACTCGGGGTCAAGTCAAACGGCGTCTGACCGTTAGCTGGTGGCAATACCTGGCCCTGGCCTTGCTGCCGCTGTTTGTGATCAACCTGGTGTTTGGTCAGGGCGAGGCCTTGATGCCAGTGCTGGCGATGCCATTCTTTATCGCCGGTACGGCCTCGATGTTCGTCAGCCTGCGTTTTTTCAACGGCTACAAACATGCCTTGATCGCCGCTGGCAAGGCCCTGGATACCCCTGAGGAACCTGCCGCCTGGATCACCCTGGCGGCCCGTCGTCGTGCCGCCTTCCTGGCGGCATCCTTGCCAGCCTGGATCGGTGCCCTGGCGGTGTTCGTCGGCCTGGAAGCGGTGCCGCTGATGCTCCTGGCCCTGTCCAGCGCAGTGCTGTTCTACCTCTACCGTATTCCTCGTCAGCTTGGCTGATGTGGCGCTGGCTGGCGGTCCTGTGCCTGCTGGTCGGCACACCGGCACTGGCGGCGCAGCGGGTGGTCAGCCTGGCGCCGTCACTCTCGGAAATCGTCGTCGAGCTGGGGGCTTCCGACTTGCTGGTGGGCGTGCTGGATGCCGGTGAGCGGCCGGCACCGCTCAAGGACCTGCCTTCGGTAGGGCGTTACGGCCAGTTGGATATCGAGCGTCTGCTGAGCCTTCGACCGGATTTGCTTTTGCTCTGGCCGGGCAGCGTCGGCCCGGTCCAGCGCGATCAACTGGCGCGCCTGGGGATCCCCACTTATGTCGCCGAGCCTCATGACTTCAAGCAACTGACGGCGCAGATCGCCGAAATCGGCGAGCGTCTGGGGCGCTCGGCGGCCGCTCGTAAACTGGCCGCCGAGTTGGACGGGCAACTGGCCGGTTTGCGTGCCCGCTATCACCGCGAACCGGCATTGCCGGTGTTCTACCAGGTCTGGGACCGGCCGCTGTATACCGTGGGCGGTGGCCAGATCATCAGCGAAGCCCTTAGCGTCTGTGGCGCCCGCAATGTGTTTGCCGACCAGTCGTTGCCGGCGCCCCAGGTCAGCATCGAATCGGTGTTGCAGCGTAATCCGCAGGCGATCCTGGCCACCGCCCAGGGGCAGCTGGATGCCTGGAAGGCCTGGCCGCAGATCGCGGCGGTGCAGCAGGGGCGGCTGTTGCTGGTGAGGGACAAGGGGCTGGAGCGACCCAGCGGGCAGATGATCGCGGCGACGGCCAAGCTCTGTGCCTTGATCGCGCCTGAGCGCTGAGCCCCTTCGGCGGATCTTACAGCTCGGGCGTCCAGGTCACGCCGAGCATCCAGGTGCGGCCTTCGGTGCGGTAGCCATAGTCGCCGCCTTGGTAGCTGTAGAGCGCTCGGGAGTAGGACTTGTCGAAAAAATTGTCGAGCTTCAGGTCCAGTTTGATCTCGCGATTGACGGTCCAGCTGCTGCGCAATCCAACCAGCCCATAGCCGCCGAGTCGCGCCTGCTTCTGCGGAGCTTGATCTTCACGGCTATCGCTTACCAACTGCCAACTGGCGCCCAGGCCCAACTGCTCGAACTGCCGGTCCAGATCCAGGTTCAGGGTGCGCCTGGCTCGGCGTGGCAGTTGCTCTCCGCTCTGACGGTTGCGTGGGTCGATGATGGCGGCGCCAAGGCTGCTCTGCCAGCCGAACCACTCCTGCTTCAGGGCCGTTTCCAGGCCATTGATCCTCGCCGAGCCGATGTTCTCCGGGCGCTGCGCGCCGAAGTCGAAGATGATCGCGTCCCTGATGTCGGTACGGTACACCGATGTTTCCAGGCGGCTGCTTGGCGTCAGTTGGCTGCGCCATTGCAGTTCGTAGCTCCTGGAGTGCTCCGGCTTGAGGTCCGGGTTGCTGAAGCCTGGGTAATACAGGTCGCTGAAGTTCGGCGCACGGAAGCCTTCGCTGTAGGACAGCAGCAGGTCGTTGTCCGGATTCAGTGGCAGGGTCAGGGTGCCGCTCCAGGTGTTCTGGCTGCCGTACTGCTGGTTCTGGTCACGGCGCAGGCCCAGTTCGGTGGAAAAGCTCTCGCCTTGAAACCGATGCTGGATAAAGGCTCCACGATTCCAGCGGCTGTCTTCGGCGAAGTACAGCGGGGTGCTACCGATGAAAAAGGCCGGCCCGGTATTGAGTCGGTCCTCATACCAGTCGGCGCCAAGGATCAGGCTGTGCTGCGCATTCAGGCGCAGATCGTTTTGCCAGGCGAGCGAGTCGCGGTAGGTGTTAAACACGCTGTTTTGGTCGCTGAGCTTATCGCGCTTGAGGTCGCGGTTCTCGCTGTGGCCCAGTTCCAGTCGAGACTGCCAGTGATCATTAACCATTGCATCGATAAAGCCGCTGACGCTGCTGACGGTGAAGTCGGTGTAAAGATCCTGCTCCGGGCCGAACGGGTTGTCATAACGGCTGCGGCCTCGGTTATCCAGCAGGTTGAAGCCCACTTCCAGGTCGTCGCTGAGGGCATGGCTGAGGGTGAAGCTCAGGGATTGGTTGCGGTAGCCATCGTGATCCGCATCGCTTGGGTAGGAGGCGTGGGTCCAGTCGATTCCGGCACTTTCATCCAGGTTGGCGCCGAGGCTGAAGCGGGTCTGGGCGTCGCCGCCGGAAAGGCCCAGGCTGCGCTCCCAGGTCTGGTTGCTGCCAGCGGCGACGCGCATGCGCCCATGCAGTCCCGACTCGGCGCCGCGCCGGGTGAAGATCTGGATCACCCCGCCAATGGCGTCGCTGCCGTAGATCACCGAGCGCGAGCCGCGCAGCACTTCCACTCGCTCGATCTGCTCGACGCTGATGAATTGCAGATTGCTGTCGCCGGAGGATGAACTGCTGATGCGCTGGCCATCCACCAGCACCAGGCTCTGGGCCGAGTTGGTGCCGCGAATGAAAATGTTTGGCAGGTTGCCGCGTCCGCCGCTGCGGGCGACTTGCACACCAGGCACCCGTTGCAGCAGATCGGTCAGGCTGCTGGGTTGCAGGCGGTCGATGTCCTCCCGGGTGAACACGGTGTTGGCGGCGCTGCTGTCGTTGCGAGCTTCCACCTGACGGTTGGTGCTGATCAGCATCTCGGGCAGTTTCAGGGCCTGATCGCGCTCGGAGGTGTCGGCCAGCAGATCGGCGCAGGGCAGGAGACATAGCGGCAGGGCCAGGCGAGAGAGTTTCATGGCTATTCCGTTAGCGCGGCTCGGCCTTCGCCGCAGTCTGTGAAGCCGGATAAGGAAGGGAGCAAAAGCGACGCCCGCATGGCGGGCGTGCAGCAGCGGCTACAGGTAGCCGCTGTGGATCAGGCCAGGCCCAGCAGTTCCAGGCGCTGGCGCACCGAAGCTTCGATGCCGGCTTCGTCGAGGCCGCATTCGGCAAGCATCTGCGCCGGTTTGGCGTGCTCGACGTAGGCGTCGGGCAAGCCCAGGTGCAGGATCGGCTTGAGGATGCTTTCGCGGGCCAAAAACTCGCTGACCGCGCCACCGGCGCCGCCCATGATGGCGTTTTCCTCGATGGTTACCAGCAGTTCGTGGCTACCGGCGATCTCGCGGACCAGGGCTTCATCCAGGGGTTTGACGAAACGCATGTCGACCACGGTGGCGTCGAGCTTTTCGGCCACTTGCAGGGCTTCCGCCAGTTGCACGCCGAATACCAGCAGGGCCACTTGCTTGCCTTGACGGCGGATCACGCCCTTGCCGATCTCGATCGGTTCCAGGTCCTTGTCGATCGGCGCGTTGGGGCCGGTGCCGCGCGGGTAGCGCACGGCGGCGGGGCCGTTGTACAGGTGCCCGGTGCTGAGCATCTTGCGCAACTCGTTCTCGTCGCTCGGGGTCATCACCAGCATGCCGGGGATGCAACGCAGGTAGGACAGGTCGAAGCTGCCGGCGTGGGTCGGGCCGTCTTCGCCCACCAGGCCGGCGCGGTCGATGGCGAACAGCACATCGAGGTTCTGTACCGCCACGTCGTGGATCAGTTGGTCATAGCCGCGCTGCAGGAAGGTGGAGTAGATCGCCACCACCGGCTTCGCGCCTTCGCAGGCCATGCCGGCTGCCAGGGTCACTGCGTGTTGCTCGGCAATTGCCACGTCGAAATAGCGCAGCGGGAAACGCTCGCTGAAGGCCACCAGGTCCGAACCTTCCTTCATCGCCGGGGTGATGCCCACCAGGCGCGGATCGGCGGCAGCCATGTCGCACAGCCACTCGCCGAAGACGCCGGAATACTTCGGACCGCCAGCCTTTTTCGGTGCGGCCGCCGGAGCATCCAGGGGTTCCAGCTTGGTGATGGCGTGGTAGCCGATCGGGTCGACTTCCGCCGGGGCGAAGCCCTTGCCCTTCTTGGTCACCACATGCAGGAACTGCGGGCCCTTGAGGTCACGCATGTTGCGCAGGGTGGCGATCAGGGTCGGCAGGTCGTGGCCGTCGATGGGGCCGATGTAGTTCCAGCCCAGCTCTTCGAACAGGGTGCCGGGGACCAGCATGCCCTTGGCGTATTCTTCGGTGCGGCGGGCGATTTCCCAGGCACCGGGCAGGCGCGACAGCACTTTCTTGCTGCCTTCGCGCATGCTGGCGTAGGTGCGGCTGGAGAGGATCTTGGCCAAGTAGTTGGACAGCCCGCCGACATTGCGCGAGATCGACATGTCGTTGTCGTTGAGGATCACCAGCATGTTGGCGTCCACTTCCGGCGCGTGGTTCAGCGCCTCGAAGGCCATGCCCGCGGTCAGGGCGCCGTCGCCGATCACCGCGATGGCCTTGCGCTCGCTGTGCTGCAGGCGGGCGGCGATGGCCATGCCCAGGGCGGCGCTGATGGAGGTGCTGGAGTGGCCGACGCCAAAGGTGTCGTACTCGCTCTCGGAGCGCCGCGGGAAGGCCGCCAGGCCGTCTTTCTGGCGCAGGCTGGCCATCTGTTCGCGACGACCGGTGAGGATCTTGTGCGGATACGCCTGGTGACCCACGTCCCACACCAGCCGGTCGTCCGGGGTGTCGAACACGTAATGCAACGCAATGGTCAGCTCGATGACCCCGAGGCCGGCACCGAAATGCCCGCCGGTCTGGCCGACCGTGTAGAGCAATTCCAGGCGCAACTCATCGGCCAGGGTTTCCAGCTCGGCTTCACCTAACCGACGCAGGCCGTCCGGCGTCTGGGCACGGTCGAGCAGCGGCGTGGTAGGGCGTTTGCGGGGAATCTCATGAAACGTCGTGGGCATCAGGCGAATCGTTATAGGTATAGAAAGAGGCGGCAGTTTACCTTATGCATCGCAAGCTGCCCACGCGGAGCGCCGAACTTGGCCGATATGCGGTCCGGCTATCGGGAGTCGATCAGCTGCGGCGCTCGACGATATACCGCGCCAGCTCGCGCAAGGGCTCGGCCGCTGCGTCAAACGGACGCAGCGCATGCAGCGCCTGGTCCCGCAATTCCAGGGCGTATTCCTTGGCTGCGGCCAGGCCCAGCAGCGCCGGGTAGGTCGGTTTGTCCCGAGCGATGTCGGCACCCTGGCGCTTGCCCAGGGTGGCGGTATCGCTTTCGACGTCGAGGATGTCGTCCTGCACCTGGAATGCCAGGCCGACTGCCTGAGCGTAGGTCTGCAGGGCCTTGAGTTCGTCTTTCTCGGCCCGGCCGCTGGCCAGGGCCCCGAGAATCACGCTGGCTTCAATCAGCGCGCCGGTCTTGTGCCGGTGCATGTACTCCAGGGCTTTCTGATCGAGCTTGAGCCCCACCGAGCCCAGGTCGATGGCCTGGCCGCCCACCATGCCCGCCGGGCCTGCGGCCTGGGCCAGGGTGGTGACCATGCGCAGGCGTATCTCGGCGCTGGCGTCGCTCAGCCCCGGGTCCAGCAGGGCGCTGAAGGCCAGGCTCTGCAAGCCGTCGCCGGCGAGGATCGCGCAGGCTTCGTCGAACGCCTTGTGGGTGGTGGGCTGGCCGCGACGCAAGTCGTCATCGTCCATGGCCGGCAGGTCGTCGTGGACCAGGGAGTAGGCATGAATCAGTTCTACCGCGCAGGCCGCGCCGTTGGCTTGCTCGGGCCGGCCGCCCAGGGCCTCGCAGGCGGCGTAGGCCAGCAGCGGGCGCACACGCTTGCCGCCATTCATCACGCTGTAGCGCATGGCTTCATAAAGACGGGCAAGTTCGGGGCTTGGCGCGGTGAACAGGGTGTGCATTGCAGCGTCGACGCGGGCCTGGCTGGTGGCCTGATAAGCGGCAATCATTCTGGCTGTTCCGCGTCGAAAGGTTGTTCGGCCAGTTCGCCGTCGCGCTCCAGCAGGATCTGCACCTTCTGCTCGGCCTGGGCCAGGGCGGCCTGGCAATCACGGGTCAGGCCGATGCCTTGTTCAAAGGCGGTCAATGAGTCTTCCAGCGACAGCTCGCCGTTCTCCAGACGCTCGACCAGGGTTTGCAGGTCGGCGAGGGATTGTTCGAAATCTAAGGCAGCTTTTTTGCGGGCCATGGCGGCTATCCCGGTTGACGTTAAACCGGCGCGACACTAGCAGACACCGGGGTTTCGGGCAAATGAGAAGCGCTCGCTGGCACGCGTTTCACTGGCCCTGGCTTGAGCGTTTCACGGGGTTTTTCCAGGGGTGCCGAGACGCTCCGGCAGGTCTTCGCTGCGTGGACTGGTGCGGCTTTCCAGAGGGAGTTCCAGGCCAGGCGCCGTGCTGTTGCCAGATCCAGCGTGGGTGGTCCATGGGCGGGCTCTTCGGGGATGAGCCGAATAAATGCGCTATTCGGCTCAGCGTCCAGTTGCACCCTGCCTGAATCAGGCGGATGCAGCGTCGGTCTTGAGCGTGCTGCGCCCTGGTTCACCGGGCGGTGGTGCCTGGATCAGCCACTCCCCGGGCACAGCCTCGATGCGTGGATCAAGGGTCGAGGCCTGCACGCTTGGCGGATGCTCGGGCATGGCCACGTGCTGCAACGGCGCGTCGTCGACCCGGAACTCCCCGCTGACCTTGCTCGGTTGTACCCGCCAGGCCAGCAGCAGGGCGAACAGCGAAAACACCATGTATAAGGCGTTGTGGCCATAGAGGCTCATCAGCGCGCCGCTGAGCAGCGGCCCCAGGCAGGCGCCGACGCCGTGGGTGGCCAGGAGCATGGCGCTCAGGGCCACGCGTTGGGGTTGCTCAATGTGGTCGTTGGCCAGGGCGACCGCCAGCGGGTAGAGGCTGAACAACAGCAGGCCGCTGAGGCAGGCGAACAGCAGCAAGAAGGTAAACGACAGGCCGAACAGCCCCCACAAAGGCACAGTCACCAGGCACAGGAGCAGCGCGCAGGCGCGGATCAGTCGCGCGCGGTCGAGGCGATCCGAAAGCCAGCCGAGCGGCCACTGGGCGCACAGCCCGGCCAGGATCGCCACGGCGACGAAAGTGCCGGCTTGGGCCGTGTCCAGGCCGCTCAAGGTGATGAACACCGGTGCCAGGGCATAGAACGAACCGACCAGCAGTCCGGTGATGAACACCGTGCTCAGGGCTTGCGGCACCCGGCGCCAGAAAAAGCCGATCTGCAGGGGTGCTGTCACCAGCTTGGCCGGGTGCAGGCGTCGGGTCAGGGCGACGGGTATCAGGCACGCGGCGAAACACAGGGCGACGATCAGCAGAGGCTTGAAGTCCAGTTCGGGACGCCAGATCAGCACGCTCTGACCCAGCATCAAGCCCAGGGAGACCGCCACCATGTAGCCGGCGAACACCGCGCCGCGCTGCTGGTTGCCCGCCTGCTCGTTGAGCCAGCTTTCGATCACCATGTACTGGTTCATCATCACCAGGCCGGTGATGAAGCGCAGCACCAGCCACAACCACAGATCTTCGAACAGCAGGTGCAGGAGCACGATCATGGTCGCGGCACCCGCGCAGGCGACGTAAGAGCGGATATGGCCCACGGCGGCAATCATCCGATGGCCGAACTTGGCGCCGCAGACCATGCCGGCGTAATAGGCGGCGGTCAGGCCACCGATCCACAGTTCGCCGACCCCGTCGCTGGTCAGGCGCAGGCCGATAAAGCTGAAGAACAGCCCGTTGCCGGCAAGCATCAGGAGGGTGGCGCAGTAGAGCGCGGGGAATGTCAGCAGGTTCAGGTTCATGAGTCGTCAGGTCGGGGCGGTCAAGGGCCGGTGTCGCGGGCAAGGTGGGTGTGTTCCAGCAGCCATTGGCGAAAGCGGCGTACGGCGGATGGTGGGTTGCGGTGGTGCGGTTGCATCAGGTTCAGGCGCCCGCGGCTGGGCATGCGCTGCGGCAGTGCGCGTTGCAGGCGTCCGGCGGCGAGTTCGTCCTGCAGCAGGCTTTCCCAGCCCAGGGCCACGCCCTGGCCCATCACCGCCGACTGCATCAGCAACTGGTAGCTGTTGGTGCGCAGGGCGTGTTGCGGGGAGTGATAGGTCGCGCCCACGGCGCTGAACCAGTCGGACCAGGTCAGCCAGTCGTGATAGTGGTCTTCGACAATCAGCAGCCGGTGTTCCTGCAGCAGGTGTTGCGCATCGCGAATCGGCCCCTTGCGGCTCAGGTAGTCCGGGCTGCAGACGCAGATCACCTGCTCCCCGGCAAAGACCGGGGTCAGCTCCAGGCCCAGGGGCGCCGGCAACTCGTCCAGGTGATAGAACAGTCCCAGGTCGTACTCGCTGACATCCAGGTGCTGGGGGCTTTCACTGCAGAGGATGCGGATGTCCAGCTCCGGATACAGGCTCTGGAACGCCGGCAGCAGGCGCGCCAGCCAGATCGAGCTGATGGTCGGGGTGCTGGCCAGGGTCAGTTGGCGCTCGGCGCCGCGGCGGCGCAGTTCCGCCGACTCGCGGTCCAGCTCGCGCAGCAGGCGCTGGATGGTGCGAAAGTAACGCTCGCCCGCCGGGGTCAGGCTGATGCCCAGGTTGTGGCGGTGGAACAGCGGCCGGGCGAGGTTTTCCTCCAGCCGCTTGATCTGGCGGCTGACCGCGCTCTGGGTCAGGTTCAGTTCCTGGGCGGCCCGGGTAAAGCTCAAATGACGGGCCACGGCCTCGAAAGGCTGCAGGCAGTTGAGAGGGGGCAGATCGACGTTTCGATGCGACATGCGGGTACCAGTCTACAGGGGCGGGCGCTGTGTCCTGCGTCCCGCCGAGTCTCGGAGATTGGGCATCCTGCCACGCTTTACAGCGTGGATCGGGCGATCCGTTTGTGCCACTGGCGTTGATGAATCTGCCGGCCATCGAGTCGCGCAACCTGGGTGGCGCGCAGGTAGAACCATTGCGCGTCGGCGTGCAGGCCCAGGGTGCTGTCCACTTCCACCGACCAGGTGCCGCGACCGGCCCGGTAATGCCATTGGATATCGGCCCGGGTCGACAGCGGGTCCCAGGGCAGGGTGCGGTACTGCTCGGTGCAGCGCTGGTCGACCCACAGGCCGTGGTCGAGCAAGCGCATGGCGCCCAGGTCGTCGTCGATACACACGCAGACTTCGCCGCTGGCCACGTCTTCGCTGAGGGTGCGCTTGGGGGCGGCGGCGCGGATGATTTCCAGGTTGGCCGGCGGGGCGCTTTGCGGGGCTTCGAACGGACACGCCACGGGTTCGCCGATGAACACCGGCAACTGCACGCTCTGCACCTCGGGCAGCAGGGTCAGGGTGGTCAGCTCCCGGGCCGGCCACAGCAACGGGAAGCTGGCGGTGCTCAACGCCAGGCGCAGGCGATAACCGGCCGGCAGGCGATAACCGACATGGTCGAGGTTGAAGCGCACCTGCAGGGGCGCGCCGGGCTCGGGTGGGCTGGCCACGGCGAAGTCGTCGCGCAGCGACAGGTTCAGGGTGCCGTAGGTGATCTGCGCCACCTGACCGTCCGGGGCCACGGCGTTGAGCCGGGCGACGATCTGCCCGCAAGGCTGGTCCGAGGTCAGGCGCAGGTCCAGGCGCACATCGCCCAGCAAGGCCAGGGGCTCGCTCAAGGGCTGGCTGTCGAAGCACAGCGAATGAGCATCGTCCCGGCGCTGGTCGGTGGGGCCGTCCGGGCCGAACCAGATGGCGCAGTACTCGCCCTGATGCAGGCCGGTGGTCAGGGGCGAGCAAATGCTGCGACTTGCGCTCAGCGCTTGCGCTCCCGCGCTGAGCCCGCTGTCGCTGAGGCTGAAGGTCTGCCACTGGATCTGTGGATCGGGCCAGCCGGCGGTCTGCACCCACACGCCCGGGCGTTCGGCGTA
Source organism: Pseudomonas protegens (assembly GCF_003363755.1). Taxonomy (GTDB): domain Bacteria; phylum Pseudomonadota; class Gammaproteobacteria; order Pseudomonadales; family Pseudomonadaceae; genus Aquipseudomonas; species Aquipseudomonas danubii. The sequence goes on along the minus strand of NZ_CP031396.1, from coordinate 2,726,092 downwards.
GCTGGCCTTGGGCGGCACGGCGTCCTGCAGGTAGAAGGTGCAGGCGGGCTCGTCCATCACCCCGTTGTCGATGCCCTTGAGCCAGTGGTCCCACCAGCGCTTGGCCTCCTGGAGAAAACCGATGGCCGGGTTGGGCACGGCAAAGTGCGGGTACTTGTGAATCCAGGGGCCGAGCAGGGCTTTCTTCGGGCCATTCAGGTGCTGCATCAGGCGCGGCACGCTGTTCTTGTAGGCATCGCCCCAACCGCCGATGCAGTACACCGCGGCCTTGATCGCCGCGTAGTCCTCGCACACCGAGCCCTGGCGCCAGTAGTCGTCACGGGTCTGATGCTGCAGCCAGGTTTCGGCCAGCATCGGCATGGCGTCCAGGCGTTGCTGCCATTGCGCCTGCCAGTCCGGTACCAGCAGCGGGTCCGGTACGGCGGCGCTGAAGTTGAGCATGGTGGCGGCCCAGCCCTGGTTTTCCATCAACAGGTTGCCGCCCTTGTAATGAATGTCGTCGGCGTAGCGGTCGTCGGTGGAACACAGGGTAATGATGGCTTTCAACGCTGCGGGTTGATGGGCTGCCACTTGCAGGCCGTTGAAGCCGCCCCAGGAGATGCCCATCATCCCCAGGTTGCCGTCGCACCAGGGTTGGGCGCAGAGCCAGTCGAGCACCTCCAGGGCGTCCTGTTGTTCCTGCGGCAGGTACTCGTCGGCCATCAAGCCCTGGGATTCGCCGTTACCGCGCATGTCCACGCGCACGCAGGCGTAACCCTGGCCCGCCATCCAGGGGTGGGTCAGGGCATCGCGCACGGCGGTGCCGTCGCGCTTGCGATAGGGCAGGTATTCGAGAATTGCCGGGTAACGCCGGGTGCCGGCATCGGCCGGCAGCCAGATACGCGCGGCCAGTTGGGTGCCGTCACGCAGAGGGATCAGGCAGTGCTCGATCTCGCGGATCGGATGGGGAAAGTCGCGGATGACGTCCATGGGCTACTCCAGTCGAAAAAGGGGCCGGCACCGGGCCGAGCGCGGTGGATCACAGCAGGCTGAAGGGGTATTCGGTGACCAGGCGGATGTGGTCGATATCGCCGTTCGAGGTTCCGTGGATGCGGTAGGTGCCCTGGCGCAGGCTCAGGGACAGGTCCTTGGCGACGCCGCTCTGCACCCGGTAGCTCAGGTCGATGTCCCGCTCCCATTGGCGCTCCTTGTCGGCGTAGTAGCGGTAGGGGCTGTCCTGGGGGATCCGCCGGCCGTCGACATGGCTGCCACGGATGTAGCGGGTGCCGAAGGACAGGCCGGGCAGGCCCAGGTGTTCCAGGTCGAGTCGGTAGCCCAGGCTCCAGGAACGCTCGCCGGGGCCGTTGAAGTCGGCGATCAACGAGGCGTTGGCCAGGTAGATCGAGCCGTGGAAGCCGCCGCCGCTCAGGGCCAGGTAGTCGAAGGGCTGCTGGCCATGGATGCGTTGGTGGGCCAGGGTCACGGTGTGCGGGCCCTGGTTCAGGGCCAGCGCCGCCGACCAGGCCGTTACCGCGATGTCTCCGGCCAGGGCCTTGCCGTCGTCCAGGGAGCGGTAGAGTCGCAGGTCCAGGTTCAGGCTGCGCCGTTCCTCGGCGTCCAGGGGCTGGTCGAGGTTGAGGTTGACGTAGTGCTGGCGCCACAGGTCCTGGTAGCGCGAGCTGTAGAGCCCCAGTTCGACCTGCGGATGCAACTGGTAGGTGCCGCCCAGATAGCTGGCGTCGCCGCCCTCGACCCTGGCGTAACCGGCGTGGAAGCCGCCCCGATGGCCGGTCTGGTTGAAGTCCCGGGAGGCGGTGAAGTGCCCGCCCTCCAGCAACAGGCCTTCCACCTCGCGGCTGCTGAAGGCCAGGCCGGTGGCGGTCGCCGGCATCAGCCGGTTGTCGGCCAGGGCCAGCACCGGGGTCTGTGGCCGCAGGTCGCCGTACTTGAGCTCGGTATTGGACAGGCGCATTTTCAGCGCGGCCCCGGCGGTAGCCGATTCTCGGCGGCTGCTGCCGTCGCTGTCGCTGACCAGCATCATGGTGCGCGCCCGGCCACCACCGCTGTCGAGTCGGGTGGCGAAATAGGCATGGGCATCCAGGCCCCAGCCCAGGGTGCCCTGGGTGTAGCCGGAGGCGTAGTCCAGCTGCAGGCCCTGGCCCCACTCGCGGGCATCCAGGTCCAACTGACGATGGTCGTTGTTGCGGTAGTTGTTGCGCACCAGGCCGTTGATTCGGCTGTCTTCGACAAAGCCCCGGGATTGCGCCTGACTGGCGTGGGCCAGCGCGGGGCAGAGCAGCGTCAGGCCCAGGCCGCCCAGGATCAGGAGACGGACGTTCATGGGGTAGGCCCTCGTGACGAGTGGCTTTCCCCGGGCTCTTGCGCTGGCCGCGGCGGTGTCAGCAATGCCGGGTTTTTCATCCAGATAATCAGCGCGCTGCTGGAGAGCAGGACAATCAGCATGCCCGGCAGGCCGCCCAGGTTGGAGAGCATCTTGACCCCGTCGATGCCGACGTAGGCCACCATCACCCAGGACACGCAGCCGATGATCGCGCCCCAGATCACCTTGAGCAGCGGGTTGCCGTCCAGATCGGAGTCGGCGGTGACCCCGCGACTGCACAGATTGCCGATGACGTCGGTGCTGGAGTCGGCAGCGGTGACGAAGGAAATGAAGGCAATGAACAGCAGGAAGGCAATGATCAGGCCGCTCGCCGGCAACTGCTGGAACACCTGGTACAGCACGTGCTCCACCCCTTGCTCGTTGAGCACGCGGTTGAGTACCCCATCACCCTGGGCGTCGAAGTACAGGCTGCTGCCGGAGAAGATGCAGATCCACAGGGCGGTGAACAGCGCCGGGTAGAGCATGGAGATGTGGATGAACTCGCGCACGGTATAGCCACGGCCGATCTTGCCCAGGAACATCGCACTCACCGGGGCCCAGGCGAACCACACCGACCAGTAGAACACCGTCCAGCTCTGGGGCCAGTTATCGCCACTGGCCGCGCCGGTGAACAGGCTGCGGCCGAAGAAGGTCTGCAGGTAGGTGCCGAAGGACTCGATGCCGAGGCTGAAGATGTACAGGGTCGGCCCGCAGACCAGAACGAAAAGCCCCAGCGCCAGCATGATCCAGGTGTTGAAGGTGGAGAACTTGACGATGCCCTTCTGCAAGCCGCTGGCGGCGGAGAACACGAAGGTGGCGACGATCACCGCGATGATCAGTCCCAGGCGCAGCGGTGTGGTTTCTCCGCCGATGTACTGGCTCAGGCCGCCGGACAGGGTCAGGGCGCCGGTGCCCAGGGAAGAGGCCATGCCCGCCACCAGGGCGAACATCGCCAGGGTGTCGATCAGTCCGGCATGGCGCTTGACCCATGCCTGGCCGAGCAGGGGTTGCAGCATGGCGCCGATGGAGAAGTGGCCGCGCAGGTTGTAGAACACCAGGGCGAACACCAGTGAGGGCACCAGATAGATGGCGTAGGGCGTCAGGGTCCAGTGCAGGAACATGCTGGACATGGCGAAGTGCTTGGCTTCGCTGCTGCCGGCTTCGATGTTCAGGCTCGTGGGCGGGCCATACAGGTGATAGAGCGGCTCGGCGGTGGTCCAGAACAGCACGCCGACCGCCAGGGTGGTGCAGAGGGCCACCATGAACCAGCGCGGCTTGCTCAGCAGGGGCTTGGCGTCTTCGCCACCGATGCGCACCCGCCCCAGGGGCGAAAAGTAGACGATGGCGGTCAGTACCAGGAGGAAGAAGCTGCCGGCGCTGAACAGCCAGGAAAAGTTGTCGAGGATGATCCGGTTGAGCTGCCTGCTCACCGCCAGGAAACCCTGCAGATCAAGGTAGCTGGCGATCACGGCTGCCAGCAGAATCAGAAAGGTGGGCCAGAAGACCCAGGCTCTTAACGGATACTTCATCAGTGAGGCACTCCCGTTGCTTATCTTTTTTATGGCCAGGCGAGGCCGCAATCACAGGGCGCCGCGGTGCAACGCTGCGGCGTTCTTAGATAAGCGTTGAGTGGTGCGCTGTAGCAATCGACTAATGGGTATGGGGTCATTCCCTGAGGGAATGCGCGATGGCCCCTGGCTGCCATGGGCGATGGCCGGGCCGATTGGTGTAGCAGGCATTGCAGAGCGCTTGCCGCAGGGTCGATCGGCAGCCGTCGGTGGTTGGCGGCCGGACGCTTGCGAGTGCTGGAGAGAGGGGGCCTCTGGGGCAGATTCGTACTTGAACTAAGGGTTTTTCTTGTCGGCTGATGAGGTGCGCAATTAATGGCGTATGGCCACCTTTCTCGGCGCGGATAATGTCGCCGTAGTGGCACCTGCGGGGCGGACTTCAGCAGGGTGTCGATTGCCTTGCAAAATCCCTTTTCGCCAATTGTGCAACAGGCGCCAAGTCGCTAATCTGCGGCCTTTCCAGCGCCCTTTGTCGCCGGGCACTCTTTCTGAATATTCGCAGCCGCGCCGAGGATCTGGCGCCAGGGTTTTCCCATGCATGGCAGGACGCATTACATGCGCGTTTTATCCTCCCTCCTGCTGACCTTGCTGGTGGCCGGGGCGGCGTTCGCCGAACCTTCCGCCGAACTTCAGGAACCCCTGGCCGGCTGGCGCTATTCCGGACTGCTGGACCGTACCGAGCAGGACCGGGTGGCCTATCCGACGCCACCCATCGACCGTGGCATTCAACGCAACCGCACTCTGATCGAGGGCCAGCTCAAGGCGATCGGTCACTTGCGCCAGCCCCATAGCCTGTCGGTCAACGGCAATCCGCTGAACCTCTACACCGACGAACAGGGCCGCTTCGCTCGCCCTTATGCATTTGGCGCCGGCTCCAACAGCGTCGAAGTGCGCAGCTCCGAGGGCAAGTCCCTCAAGCGCGTGCAATTCTACGAAGCCAATCAGAACAAGACGCCCCCACGCATTCGCGTGGTGCTGGGCTGGGATGATCCCAAGGCCGAGCTGGACATGCACATCATCACCCCCGACGGTCAGCACGCGTTCTTCGGTCATCCCGGTTTGACCAACGGTGGCGGCCTGGACCCGGACGGCGTCGACGGGCCGGGCCCGGAAATGTTCACCATGACCGCGCCGCTGCGGGGCACCTATCTGATCTACGTCAACTACTGGGGCAACTTCGGCGGTGGCGGGTACAACTTCGACGAAGGCAGCAATCAGAACGAGGTGATCACCTCGCAGATCAACCTGATCCTTAACGAAAACACCGTCGATGAGAAACGCGAGACCTTTATTGTGCCCATGCGGGCCATCGGCGACCTGTTGCTGGTCAAGTCTTTCAACTATTGAACATCCCGCACCACGGATGAATTGGGCTTTGTGAATCATGAGCGAAAACACAGCATCCCCGGCGGCCGGCGTTCCCGGCCCTGTACAACCCGGTAGCAAACGGCGCTGGCCAGCACTGGTCGCGGGCCTGTGTCTGGTCGCCGCCGCAGTCGCGGGTGTGGGCTGCAAGCCCAAGACCCCGGTGGTCGAACTGGCCGGCGACAAGCTGGGCCTGAGTCGCCCCGACGGGCTACTGGAAACCCACTCCCTGACGCAACTGCCCAAGGACCTGCTGGCGGTGCCTTTCCTCAAGGACACCCTGACCGAAGACTTCGTCTTCTATTACCAGGCCCACGCCGACCGCCTGGGCCTGATCGGCAGCCTGCGGCGGATCATCTACGAGCATGACCTGAAATTGCAGGACAACCTGATCGAGCAACTGTTCGACCAGCCGGCGGATGTGGCGCTGTGGCGCGGTGTCGATGGGCGTCTCAAGGATTTCCTGCTGGTGATGGATCGTGGCGGGCTGGCCAAGCTGCTGGAGCCCCTGGCCAAGGTTGCCCTGGACGACACGCAACTGAGCAAGCTGGCTGAGCTGAAGGTCGGCGGCGATGCGGTGACCCTCTACCAGTTGAACTACAACGCCGGTAAATCCCTGGCGTTCGCTTCCCACGGCGACAAACTGGTGGTGCTGTCCAACCCGGCCAAGCTGTATGACCTGAGCAGCGGTGCCGACGATGAGCATGGCGCCGTCTCCACCGCTGCCCTGGAAGCCCTGCTCAACGGTGACAAACTGTTCCCCGAAGCCTTTGGCCTGGAGGCGCGCAAGCCTGAAGTGCAGCAACGGTTGGCGGTCAACTCCAGTGTCCTGGCCATGGGTTACCAGCGTTTCATCCCCAACTTCGCCGGCCTGCGCTTCGACATGGACGCCAAGGGCTGGCACAGCTACCTGGCCATGCAAGAGCAGGACAACCAGCCGGCCTTCGACTTCAAGCCGATCTGGCAGGCCATGCCCATGGGCGCCAGTGCCTGCGTGGCGCTGCCCCTGGCAGCGGAGCAGCAGAAACCGTTGCTGGTCAAGCTCGGTGCCGAAGAAGCGGTGGCCAGCAGCCTGACTGAACACATGGCCGGCACCGCCGGCCTGTGCTGGTACGCCGATTCGCGGCTGTACACGCCGCTGCTGGTGGCCAGCCTCAAGGATAAGGACAACACCCAGCTCGATGGGGAACTGGGCAAGCTGTTCGGTTCCATGGTCGGGGCCCGGGAAAGCAAGGTGCCGGAGCGCATCTTCCCTGTGGTCGAGCAGCAGAACGGCGAGGTACACCAGTGGCAGCGCCAGGTCAGTTCCAACTTCGGTCAGTACCCGGCCAAGGAGGCCAAGGACCCGCAAGCCATCACCGGCCGCGCCTTCATGCAGGTCAGCCTGGCTCGCCATGGTTCGACCCTGGTGTTCTCCCTGGACGACAAGCTGGTGAGCAAGGCCCTGGATACTTTGGATAAACGCTTCCCGCCCCTGGCCGATGTGGTACCCAAGGATGCACTGATGCCGGTGTACCTGGGCCCGCAATCCCTGGCGCAGTTGATCCAGCAGGAAACCTTCGACAGCTTGCCCCAGGACATGGAGCCGGTGTTCAACAACGCTGCGCAAACCTACCTGGTGCCCAAGCTGCGCACCCTTGGCGGTTACGGCAAGTACGCCCTGACTCTGCCCGAAGGCAGCGAGCCCAACGGTCACTGGCAATGGCTGCCCCTGCAATGGCGCGCGCTGTGAGTGCATGGCGCAAGAGTCTTTCCAGCCTCGGCCTGCTGGCCCTGTTGCTGAGCAATGCCGTGGGCGCGACCCTGGTGCCGCCGCTGGACGTGCAGCAGTCCCAGGTGTTTCGCGCCTGGTTCGTGCGCATCGCCCAGGAGCAACTGAGCCAGGGGCCGAGCCCGCGCTGGTACCAGCAGGACTGCGCCGGCCTGGTGCGCTTTGCCGCCAACGAAGCGCTCAAGGCCCACGACAGCAAATGGCTGCGGGCCAACGGCATGTCCAATCGCTACCTGCCGCCGGAGCTGCAACTGAGCGAAGGCCAGCGTGGCCTGGCCCAGCAGTGGCAGCAGGGCGGCGGCCAGACCGGGCCCTACGTCAACGCCATCAAGCTGATCCAGTTCAACAGCCATCTGGTCAGCCGTGACCTGGGCCAGGCGCGCCCCGGTGACCTGCTGTTCTTCGATCAGGGCGACGACCAGCACCTGATGATCTGGATGGGCCGCAACATCGCCTATCACACCGGCACCACCACCCCCACCGACAACGGCATGCGCTCGGCCAGCGTGCAGCAACTGATGACATGGAAGGACACTCGATGGATACCCGACCCCGCCAACCCCAACTTCATCGGCATCTATCGACTGAACTTCCTCACCCAATGAGCGAATCGCGTATGTGGCGTTTTCTGTTTCGACTGACTGTTGTTCTGACCCTCGCGGCCCCCGCGAGCCTGGTCAATGCCGAAGACTCGGTGCCGTCCAGCGATTACGCGGCGGTCTCCGGCGAGAGTTTCTTCCTCCTGGCCGACAGCAGCTTTGCCAGCGACGAGCAGGCCATGGTGCGCCTTGAGGCTCCGGGCCGGGATTACCGGCGCTTTCGCATGGAGCCCTACGGCGGCGCGGACATCCGGGTGTACCGGATCAACCAGCCGCTGGACTTCCTCAAGCGCCAGAAGAACCTGCACCGGGTGGTCAGTGACGGCCAGTTCAAGGGCGAGGGCCTGTCCAACACCCTGGCCTACCTGTGGGACAACTGGTATCGCAAATCCCGCCGGGTGATGCAGCGTGCCTTCTCCTACGAGTCACGCAAGCAGGTGACCGAGGAGGTGCCGGAACTGAAGGTCGGCAATTCGATGTTGGCGCCGACGCCCTATGACGCACAGCCGCAGTTCGCCCTGATTCCGGGGCTGCCGCTGGTGACCCAGTTCCGTTATCCGCTGTGGCAGGCCAAGCCGATCCAGCCGCCGGCCGGGGTTGACCTGTCCGGTTCCTCCAGCCAGTTCATCAACGTCGCGCCGGGCAACGTCTACATCCCGCTGGGGCAACTCAAGCCGGGCCTGTACCTGGTGGAAGCCCTGGTGGGCAAGTACCGCGCGACCACCATGGTCTTCGTCTCCAACACCGTGGCGGTGAGCAAGATTGCCGGTGACGAGCTGCTGGTCTGGGCCGCAGGCAAGCATGAAGGCAACTCCGTGCCCAAGGTCAACGTGCTGTGGACCGACGGCCTGGGCGTGATGAACAGCGGCGCCACTGACGAGCAGGGCCTGGTGCGCCTGAAACACGTCAGCCCCGAGCGCTCCTACGTGATCGGCGAGGACCAGGAAGGCGGGGTGTTCGTCTCCGAGAACTTCTATTACGACAGCGAAATCTACGACACCAAGCTCTATGCGTTCACCGACCGGCCGCTGTATCGCCCGGGGGACTGGGTATCGCTGAAAGTCGTCGGCCGCGAGTTCAAGAACGCCCGGGATTCGGTGCAGCCGGGTGCCGGCACGGTGAATGTCAGCGTGCTGGATGCCGCCGGCACCGCGCTGCAGAACCTGACCCTGAATCTGGATTCCAAGTCCGGCACCCAAGGCCGTTTCCAACTGCCGGAAAATGCCGTGGCCGGTGGTTATGAGTTGCGTTTTGCCTACAAGGACCAGGTCTACAGCAGCGCCTTCCGCGTGGCCGAATACATCAAGCCGCACTTCGAGATTGCCCTGAGCCTGGCCAAGCCGGACTTCAAGACCGGCGAGCCGGTGAAGGGCAACCTGGTACTGCTCTATCCGGACGGCAAGCCGGTGGCCAATGCGCGCCTGCAACTGAGCCTGCGGGCCCAGCAGCTGTCCATGGTGGACAACGAACTGCAGTACATGGGCCAGTTCCCGGTGGAACTGACCAGTGCCGAGCTGACCACTGACGCCAAGGGCAGTGCCACCCTCGACCTGCCAGCGGCCAGCAAGCCGAGCCGCTACATGCTCACCGTGTTCGCCAGTGACGGCGCGGCGTACCGGGTCAAGACCACCAAGGAAATCCTCATCGAGCGCGGCGCTGCAAGCTTCAGCCTGAGTGCGCCACAGCGCTTCAGCGCCGCCGGCGACAAGGTGCAGTTCAGCTACGTCAACCAGAACACCGGCGAGCAGAGCCAGAAGGTTTCCCCCAGCCGCTACAGTTGGGTGCGCCTGGAAGACCAGTCCACCGGCGAGGGCAAGCTGGGCGAGGCCGACAAGGGCTTTGCCCTGGCCTTCGAACGTCCCGGCACCTACAACCTGACCCTGAAGGACGAGCACGACCGAGTGCTGGGCGGCACCAGCCACTCGGTCACCGGCGAAGGCGTTAAAGCGGTGCCGGGCACCGTGGAAATCGTTCTCGACAAGGCCGAATACAAGACCGGTGACGAAGCTCTGGCGCTGATTACCTTCCCCGAGCCGATCAACGATGCGCTGCTGTCGCTGGAGCGCGACAAGGTCGAAGCCACGGCGCTGCTGTCCAAGGGCGGCGACTGGCTGAAGGTGGAAAAACTCAGCCCTACCCAGTATCGCGCCCGGGTGCCGGTGAAGGACAACTTCGCACCGAACCTGACGTTCTCTGTGCTCTACACCAAGGGCGGCGAATACAGCTTCCAGAATGCCGGGATCAAGGTGCTGACACCGCAGATCGATGTGGCCATCCACACCGACAAGGACAAGTACCAGCCGGGTGACCTGGTCACCGTGGACCTGTCCACCCAGTTCGCCGGCAAGCCGGTGCCGGCGCACCTGACGGTCAGCGTGGTGGACGAGATGGTCTACGCGTTGCAGCCGGAAGTGGCGCCGAGCATCGACCAGTTCTTCTACCACCCTCGGCGTAACAACGTGCGCACCAGCGCCAGCCTGTCGTTCATCAGCTACGACGTGGCCCTGCCGGGCAGCCCCACCGCACCGGGCAAGGCCAACCGCAGCGAGCGTGGGGTCAAGGTGCTGGAGCGGCCACGTCGTGAAGACGTCGACACCGCCGCCTGGCAGCCGGAGCTGGTGACCGATGGCAGCGGCAAGGCGCGTTTCACCTTCCGCATGCCGGATTCCCTGACCCGCTGGCGCATTACCGCTCGGGCCATCGCCGATGACGGCCAAGTGGGGCAGAAGAAACAGTTCGTTCGTTCCGACAAGGCTCTGTACCTGAAGTGGAGCGGCCCGAGCCGCTTCCGCAGTGGCGACAAGCCGGACCTGGGGGTGTTTGCCTTCAGCCAGTCCGAACAACCGGTCAAGGCCGAGCTGGTGATTCATTACGCCGGGGAATCCCAGCGCCTGCCGCTGACCTTGAACAGCGGGATCAACTATGTGGCGCTGCCGGCCATTGCCCCGGGCAATGGCGAGTGGAGCGCCGAGCTGGTGCAGGGCGGCAAGACAGTGGACGCCCTGGCTGTGCGTCTGGTGAGCAGCGCGGCTGGCTGGCAGACGGTGCAAACCCAGAGCCTGGACGTGGTCAGCACCACGACGCCGTTGGGCCTGCCGGCCGATGCCGCAGAGATTCGCCTGCGTCTGGACGACAGCCCGCAAGCGCTGTTCCGTTCGGCCCTGGATGGGTTGCTGGAATACCCCTATGGCGGCGTCGAGCAGACCGCCAGCCAGTTGCTGCCGTTGAGCGTTGCCTACCCGGCGCTGGCCAGCAACCCGCAGATTCGCGATCGGTTGCGCCTGATCATGCAGAACAGTCGCCTGCGCCTGGTGCATATGGCCGGGCCGGAAGCGGCGTTCACCTGGTGGGGTGAAGACGCCGAACCGGATGCGTTCCTCACCGCCTATGCCTATTACGCTGACTGGAATGCCAGCAAGGTCATGGAGCTGAACCTGCCGCCGGAACACTGGCAGCGGGTGCTGGAGGTCTATGCCAAGCAGGCCGGCAGCACGCCATTGCTGCAACGGGCGCTGATCCTGTCCTTCGCCCGTGAGATGAACCTGCCGATCAATACCCTGGTCAGGGGACTGATGGACGACCTGGCCAAGGTGGGGGCCGGTCCGGCTGCCAGCATGGATGACGACAGCAGCGACAGCCTGGTGATGGTGGACCCGGATTCGGCCCTCGGCCTGGCCAGCGCCCGGGTGCTGACAGCCGCCCTGGCGCGGGACGCCAAGGTCACGCCGCCACCTGCCTTCGTGGCGCAGTTGGAGGCGGCACAGCAGCAGGTCGACATCAGCTCGCAGCCGTTCGCTCAGGCAATGAATCTGTCCTTGAAGCCTTTCGATCAAGCGACGGCGCGCGCATTGCTGCAACGTCTGCTGCCATCGCAACCGACCCTGGACCGTGCTCTGGCCCTGACCTGGCTGCAGCGTAGCGTGGCCCAGTCGGCACCGGCCGAGGCCCTGAATCCGGGGCAGGGCTGGCAACAGCAGCAGGGCGCCAGCGGCGAACGCTACTGGCAGTGGCAAGGGCCGCAGGTGCCGGCCGTGCTGACCCTGGACAAGGTGCCGGAGCGTCCGCTGCAGGCCTCGGTCAGCTACCTGAGCAAGCTGGACATGGGCACGCCGTCGCCGGTGAACATTACCCGTCGCCTGTTGCGCCTGGTGCCCGGGGATGAAGCCTTCACCTTCAAGCTGGAGCCGGTGGGTAACAAGCCGATCGCCAGTGACGGCCTGTATCTGGACGAAGTGATCATTGCCAACGAGGGCAACCGGCCGCTGCTGTACGGCATGCTGGAAGTGCCGTTGCCGCCGGGCGCCGATGTCGAACGCACCACCTGGGGCATCAAGCTGGCCGGTCCTGCGGGCACTGAAGCGGCGTCCCTGGAAAAAGCGCGTTTCGAACCCGGGCAGATGAGTTACGCGGTGCCGCTGGATGCGTTGAACGACAACAGCGAAGTGCGTCTGCGGCATTTGATCCGCTTCTCCCAGAAGGGCCAGTTCAACCTGCCTGCGGCACGTTACTACCAGGTGTATGCGCCAGAGCATCAGGCCCAGGAACGTACGCCGGCACTGGGTCAGGTCACGGTCAAATAACATGACGCGGTGTTGGGCCTGGTTGTGCCTGTGTCTACTCCCTGGGCTGGTGACAGCCCAGGACGAGCCTCTGCGCCTGGCCTGGAAAGCCGCCCCGGACAGTGAGCTGGTGAGCCTGAGCAAGACTCAGGTGCTGGCTCGCGAGCCGTTGCCGCAGGATCTGCAAGCGCCCCTGGGCAGCATCTGGAAACTCTTCGTCTACGCCTGGCTGGTGGATACCGGCGCACAAGAACCGGCCTATGCCTGCCAGGGCAAGTCCAAGGACGAGGTCTATTGCTGCACGGCAGGCGGCAGCATTGCCCGGGATCAGGCCCTGGTTCGCTCCTGTGGTCTGTACTTCGAGCCTCAGCGCTTGCAGCTGTCCAGTGCTGACTGGCGCGCCTACTGGCAAGCGCGCAATGCTCCGAACTGGCTGCAGGACCTGGACCAGTTGCAACCCCAGACCCGGGTTCCGGTGACGCAACTGTTGCAGGTGCTGGCGCTGCTGCCGGCACGGGATACGGCGCGGCGCGTGCTGCTGGATGTGGTGCTCAATGCCGGTGACGGTGCCGTAGCGGGCGAGTTGGGTGGGCGCCTGCGGGTCAAGACCTGGAGCTGGCTGGCGGATCAGGACCCGCAGTCGCGCCAGGGCGGCTTTGCCGGTTGGCTGGTGGATGGTACGCCGCTGTGGGTGGGCGGGCGCGGTACTAGCCAGCGGGTGCTGAAGGACTACGCCCAGGCCCTGAACCAAGTGCTGCCGGACAATCCGCCTGTGGATGAAGGCCGCTGTGTGGAAGTCAGCCTGTTTTCCCGCTACCCGCTCAAAAGCGTCAGCCAGAAGGGTCAGCCAGCCAGGCCGGGCGCTCTGCAAGGGGATTATCGGGTGGAATTTGCCAACGGCAACCGGCTGGATATCCACAGCGCCGGCGAGTTGTTCCTGCAGCAAGACCCTGCGGCCCAGCGACTGGTGGCGCGCCTGGACCGTGAAGAATATGTGGCCCGTGTGCTGCAACGCGAGGCCAGCAGTGAACCGGCGGAGGCCGCCAAGGCCCTGGCCGTGGCGATCCGCACCTACCTGCTGCAGAACGCCGGACGCAGCGGCGAATGCCTGAGCATCGACGACAGCAGCAATCGCCAGCGGGTCGCGCCGCGCCCGGCGACCGCCCAGGCCCGCGCCGTTGCCGCCTGGACCAGTGACCTGGTGTTGGCCGGCACGCAAGTCACCTACCACTCGGACCTGAGTGCGCCGGACAAACTGTCCTGGCAGCAGGCCGTTGAACAGGCGCGCGCTGGCCAGCGTTACGACGCCATCCTGCTGCATGCCTACCCTCGGGCCAGCCTCAGCCGCTGGGACAACCCGGTGGCGTCTTGCGAACCCTTGCCCGCAGCTCAGGAGTGGCTGTTGAACCAGCGTCGGCGCTGGCGCCAGCCGCTGGAGCAAGAGATCGGCTACAACGAAATCAGCCAGTTCGCCGTGTGCCGCCTGAGCTTCGGTCGGCCCTACGTCGACCGCGAACGACAACGCATCTACGTGCGTGGCGTGCTCTCGCTGCAAGACCGCCTCGACCTGACTCACGAATACCTGCACCTGGCCTTTGAAGCTCATCCCAACGGCCAGGATGAAACCTACATCGAAGGGCTCGCCCGTCATCTTTTATTGGAATAGGCCATGAAACTTCCTGCTCCCCCGGTCCTCCTGTTCCTTTGCGGAATGTTCAGCCTGCCCATGGCCCTGGCCGACAGCGGCATCCAGCTCGACACCCCCAAAGGCGGCTGGCGGACCCGCGCCGTCGATGGCGAGCAATACATTCAGGAGGTCAACTACCCAGCCTCCTCGGTGAACACGCCCCAGGGCCAGGCCGATAGCGCGCGTATCAGCGGGCAGATCAAAGGCGCGCCCAAAGCGAGCAAGGAGCCGGGCCAACTGATCGTCAATGGCGTCAGCATGCCGCTCAAGTTCAATGAACAAGGTGGTTTCGACCGGCCATATTCCTTCCCCAATGGCAGCAACAGCGTTGAGGTGCGCAGCCCGGACGGCCAGCAGCGCAAGCGCGTGCAGTTCCTCAATACCGGCGGTGGCGTGACTCCGCCCAAGTTGCGGGTGCTGCTGTCCTGGGACAGCGACAACACCGACCTCGACCTGCACCTGGTGACCCCAGACGGCGCGCACATCTGGTATGGCGAGCGCGTGGCCCCCAACGGCGCGGCCCTGGATGTGGACGTGACCACCGGCTACGGCCCGGAAATCTTCTCCATGCCGGCGCCGCTCAAGGGCCAGTACCTGGTGTATGTGAACTACTACGGTGGCGGCTATCGCAGTGACGATGAAGACGGCGGCCAGGAAAACGCCGTGCAGCCCCTGACCACGGCCCAGGTCACGGTGATTACCGAGGAGGGCACGCCGGATGAGAAGAGCGAATCCTTCATCGTGCCGATGCGGGCGCCTGGGGAGCTGACCCTGGTACGCAGTTTCAGCTATCCATGATCGGGCTCAATCTATCCGCCTGCCCGAGCGTTGGTTCATTGCCCTGAGACAATACGGTTGCCCGGCGCTTGCCTTGCAATGAATGACCATTCATTGGCAGGGAAATGCGCAACATGGGTAGGTTTCAATCGTGGTTGAAGTGTTGTGTGGTGGTCGGCAGTTGTGCCTCCGGCCTGGTGTTGGCTGCCGGTGCCGACGGCTTGCAGAGGGTCAAGGTTGACCTGGTGGCACCGCCCCAGGTGCACGCCCATGAACAAGTGGTCAGCGGGCCGCCGAAGGTCGTGCAGTTTCGCATGACTGTGGAAGAGAAAAAGATGCAGGTGGATGACCAGGGCACCACCTTGCAGGCCATGACCTTCAACGGCTCCATGCCCGGCCCGACGCTGGTGGTGCACGAGGGCGACTACGTCGAGCTGACGCTCAGCAACCCGGCCAGCAACAGCATGCCCCACAACATCGATTTTCACGCCGCCACCGGCGCCCTGGGCGGGGCCGCGCTGACCCAGGTCGTGCCGGGCCAGGAGGTGGTGCTGCGGTTCAAGGCCGATCGTAGCGGCACCTTTGTCTATCACTGCGCGCCGTCGGGCATGGTGCCCTGGCACGTGGTCTCGGGCATGAGCGGAACCTTGATGGTGCTGCCTCGCGATGGTTTGAAAGACCCTGCCGGCAAGCCCTTGCACTATGACCGCGCCTACACCATCGGTGAGTTCGATCTGTATATCCCCAAGGACAAGGACGGGCATTACAAGGACTACCCGGACCTGGCCTCCAGCTACCAGGACACCCGTGAAGTGATGCGCAAGCTGACCCCGAGCCATGTGGTGTTCAACGGCCGGGTTGGGGCTCTGACCGGGGCCAATGCGCTGACCGCCAAGGTCGGGGAAAGCGTGCTGTTCATCCACTCCCAGGCCAACCGCGACAGCCGTCCGCACCTGATTGGCGGCCATGGCGACTGGGTCTGGACCACCGGCAAGTTCGCCAATGCCCCTTTGCGCAATCTGGAAACCTGGTTCATCCCCGGCGGTTCGGCGCTGGCCGCGCTCTACACCTTCAAGCAGCCCGGCACCTACGTGTACCTCAACCACAACCTGATCGAGGCCATGGAGCTGGGGGCCCTGGCTCAGGTCAAGGTCGAAGGCACCTGGGACGATGACCTGATGACCCAGGTAAAGGCCCCGGGGCCCACTGTTCCGGCCAAGCCTTGACCTGAAGCCGCGCCGTGGCCGCGGGGTTCAAGCCGCGGCTCCGAAACCTGGCATCAGAGGTTCAGGGCGAACTTCAGGTAGCCCGGGTACGCCTGGCGCCAATCGTCCTGGAAGGTGTGGCCTTCGGCATGTTCATGGCTCTGGACCTGGTTGCCGGGTTCCAGGGCCTGTTGCGTGGTGGCGGTGAGCTTCTGGTTGCTCTCGTGCTCTTGGGCGCCATGGACAATGACGATGCGCTTGTCCCGGGCCCGGGTTTCGCCGAACGGAATCCGGTAGCCGCCGGGGGACAGCAGCAACGCGCCGCTGTACTGCTGCGGGTATTCGGCGATCAGGTGCGAGGCGTGCTCGGCGCCTTGGGAGAAGCCCATCAGGGCAATGCGCGAGCGGTCGATGCGAGTCTGTTTTTCCAGTTTCTTCAACGCCGCGCTGACCGCTTCCTGAGTGGGCGCTACAGAGTGCTGCTGCCACATGAACTGGTGCTCATCGCGCTTGAGGGTGCCGTTGATGCCCACCAGCACGGCCTGCTCGCCCACAAGGTCGGTGCGCATATCGACGCCGTCGCTGCCCTCGGTGCCGAATCCCGATAGCCAGACCACCACCGGCCAGCCTGCGGCCGGGGCCTTGCCCTGGGGAATACTGAAGGCCGCAAGGCCGGCATCCTTGGCCTTGGCCGGGTAGTTCTGTTCCGCGGCTCGCAGCAGCTTCTGGTAGGCCGGGGTCTGCTGCAGGGATTGCAGTTCGTCGTCCTCCTTGAGAATCACCAACTGCCAGAAGCCTCGCTCGCGGGCCTGATCGAGGAATTCGGCGGCGCGCTTGTTCTTGTCCATGGCGGCCAGGCTCCCAGCCGCCTGATAAGAGGCGTAGGCATTCTTCGGGTCGAGGCGGGCGGCGGTCAGGTAGTAGGCGAGGGCGCCAGCGTAGTTGTCATGCTGGCTCTTTTCGTTGTCCCCGGCCTCAATGAAATCCGCCGGCGTGGCCTCGTCCAGGTACAGGTTGGCCATACCGGCCAGGCCTTGCCAACGGCCCTTGGCGACGTCCTGTTGCGCATCGGCATGGGCCCAGGAACCGCTGAGGCTCAGAGCCCCGAACAACGAGAGGAATGACAGGGGCAGGCGTACTGCGGCCGGCAACGACATGACTGAGCGTCCTTTTTCAGTGAAGGAAGTCCCGGGCCGTTGCCCGAAACGGCGCGCAGCTTAGCATGGTGGATCGCCCTGGCGGACGACCCGTGCACTGGCTGGATTCAACGCCGAAATGCCAGATCAGTCGCTCTGATCGGCGGTGGAAAGTACCTCGTCGATCTTCCAGCAGCCCTTGTCCTTGATCATCCGCACATCGACGATCTGGGTGGTGTCCGGGGTGCTGCCCAGCGTCACCTGTTCCTTGGCGCTGGAGCCCTGGACCTGCGGTTCGCTGACCTTGATCTGGGTCAGCCACTCATCCATGTAGTCCTGGGCTTTGAGGAAGTAGTCCTCTTCCAGGCCGTCGGGGCTGGCCATCTGTTTCTTGATCTTGGCGATCAGCGAGTCCGTGACGTATTTCTTCATCTCGGGGACGCTGTCGGTGATCGGGTCCTTGTCTTCGCTGAAGGTTTGCAGGTACCAGCTGTAGAACGCCTGGGTGGCGGGTTTTGGCGAGCTGGCGCAGTCGGCCAGGGCGACCGACTGATGCATGGCGACCGCTGCCAGCAGCGAGCAGAACAGCATTCTCATGGGGAACCCCTTACGGATGGCGATAGATTTTGTAGGCAGGCTTCTGCACCCGATAGGAATGCCCCGGGTAAAAACCGTGCAGTTGCTTGAAGTCTGACACCCAGATGGTGCCGTTGAACATCGCCATGTGGCCGTGGGGGTGCCCGGGAATGGGCTGGATGATGACCACGTCGCCTGCTGCGGGCGCCTGGCCGGCCGGTTGCTCGATAAAACCGGCGGAGGTCAATGATGAGCCGAAATCCTTGGCCGAGTGCTTCCTGTGCAAAATCACCCCACCGCCACCGGCTTCGATCGCTTTGCGGGTATAGGCCGCGCAGCGCCCGGTACTGCCGGCGTGAGCGTGCGCGTTCAAGTGACTGATAGCGGCTTGTTTATTCCACATTCCTTGTTATCCGAGAGTCCTGAAGAGCGGCGATTCTATGCTTGCGCAGGGGTAGCGGAAATACTGGCTAAGTGCCTTTTCTTCGGGCTTTGGGGGCCGTATCACAGTTATCGTTAAGGCCGCTAAAACCGCGTTGAGTCCACTTCGGCAAAGGTTGCCCTGACCATTCAACCCGGCTGTAGCTCAGGGACGTTGCGCGCCGCCGTTTGCACCCGGTTGCGCCCCCGGTCCTTGGCGCCATACAGGGCTTCATCGGCCAGGGAAAGCAGGCGCGGCAGATCGTAGCCTTGGGTTTCACTGGTTACTACGCCAATGCTGACACTGAGCAGCCCTGGCTCCAAAAGAGGCAACCGGGCAAATGCCTGGCGAATCCGTTCGGCGACCCGCACGGCGGACTGCTCGTCGGTCGATTCCAGCAGGCAAGCGAACTCTTCACCGCCGATGCGGGCAAACACGTCTTTGCCGCGCAGGGTGTCTGAGAGTACCCGGCTGAAGGCGATCAGCGCCTGGTCACCGGTCTGATGGCCAAAGGCGTCGTTCAAACGCTTGAAATGGTCCAGGTCGCACAACAGCAAGGCTATTGGCGCGCCTCGACGCTGGCATTCGAGCAGCATCCGCTCGCCATGGACCATGAACGCCCGGCGGTTGCCGATGCCGGTCAGGGCGTCACAGAAGGCTGCGGCCTTGAGGCGCAGTTCGACCCGTTCCTTGACCATGCACAGGGTCACGTAGGCGATGCCGATCACATACAGCATCGATTCGAACAACATGAGCGAGAACAGCGGCACTCCGGCGCCGTAGCCTTTGAGCACCTGATCCATGGCCAGGCCCTGGTCAATCACCGCGCGCACGCTGTAGAACACGGTGTGCAGCAGAGTCAGGGCCAGGGCAGGCATATAGGCAACTTCCAACTGCCGACGGCTGCGCCAGAACTCCAGCATGATCAGCAGGCCATAGCCGGCCACCAGCAGCGAATACACCGAGACCCGAACCGTCATCGACTGGTAGAACGCTGGAACCATGCACAGGGCCAGCCAGATGCCGGCCCCGGCGAGCATGCCCGGTGCATGGGGCGGACGTCCGGCGAACACCCGCATGGCCGTCCAGTTGAGACCGGCGCTCAGCAGCAGGACCACGTTGCCCAGCACCTTGGGTACGAAGTCCATGCCCATATCGCGCAAGCTCACCAGCACCATCCCCGCAGCGGCCAGCAGCATCATGCCGCCCAGGTAGGCCAGCGGGCGCTCGCGGGTTTCCTGCCGCCAGGCGTGGAAGGTCAGCAGGCTCATGAGGAAGAAAATGAACACCGAGACGACCAGCAGGGTGGGGATATGCAGGGCCATGTCCGGGGTTCTCGTGAAGTCGCGTTCAAGGGCGGGGAAGCAAAGCCGCGGCCGGAAGCGGGCGAATTGCCATCAGTGGGCGCGATTGTAGCGAGAACTTCCGGGCCTTGGTGGATGTTGCTGCAGGAAGTGCCCGGTCTAGCGAAATACGCCGCAGACCGCGTTGCCCTGGTAGCCGTGCGCGATGGGTCCGAGAAACATGAACGGACCACAGGCGTAGAAATCCGAACTGATTTTCCGATTTGTGTACAACAGCGGCACTTCGACGCCATTGATATCGTCGCCATAAGCGGTGGCGCTGTAGGACTCGCAGACTGGCAGCTTGAGTGGAATCGGCAGGATCACGACCAAGAGGGTGGTGCCACACCACTGGCGTTCGGGCGTGCTCTTTTGCGTGTGGGTGACAACCGGCTTCATGGAGTTGCCGATGAGCTTTTGGTGAGCGTCGGTCTTCGATACTTGCTGGTAGGGCATATCCACCCAGGCCCCCACGCAGCCGCTGAGGCCAAGCGTTGCAAGCGTCGCTACCAGTGCGCCTTTCATGGTCCGCTGCACGGGCTGCGGGAGGACCCGGCTGGGGCGCACGGCCGATGCTTCGGGCTTGGATTCCAAGGGGGCGGCAAAGCTGCGTAGGTCGTGCATCCTGCACCTGCTGTCGGAGTGGTCAGTTCTTTGCGTGCCCGGCTTGCAGGCATTAAAAAGCCGGCTTGTGGCCGGCTTCTCGGGGACTGGCTTGGTTCATTTTTGGTAAACCGCACCAGCCTTCAAAACGTACACCCAGCTCTTGCGGCTGGCTGTGGGACTGGGCAGGAAAGTCATCCGCTTCGTCGGGCGATCTGACCGCAGGGAGGGTCGATGCGCAAATGTGGGGCGCAGCATACGCATATTCGCCGGCAATTCCCAGTGCGAAGCGCTATCCAGAGGCCCTGGGGACGAAAATAGTGCGTGGGAATTTGTTGCCGGGTGCGTGTTTGGTGCGGCCTTGTTGGCTGGCAGGACGATTGTGATGGGGGAACAGGTACGAAAAAGCCCCGATCACTCGGGGCTTTCTCTTGAAGCTTGTCGCTCGAAGCTTAACGCTGCTTCTCAGCCTTTATAGGCGGCAACCGACTTCAGGATCTCGGCGCGGGCTGCATCGGCATTGCCCCAACCGTCGATCTTCACCCACTTGCCTTTTTCGAGGTCTTTGTAGTTCTCGAAGAAGTGCTTGATCTGTTCCAGCAGCAGGGCTGGCAGGTCGGTGTATTCCTTCACGTCGACATACAGCTGGGACAGCTTGTCGTGAGGAACCGCGATCACTTTGGCGTCGCCGCCGCCGTCGTCGGTCATGTTCAGGATGCCCACTGGGCGAGCACGGATCACCGAGCCTGGCGCTACTGGGTACGGGGTCACGACCAGCACGTCGAGGGGGTCGCCGTCGTCAGCCAGGGTGTTGGGGATAAAGCCGTAGTTGGCCGGGTAGAACATGGGGGTGGCCATGAAACGGTCAACGAACAGGCAGTCGCTGTCTTTGTCGATTTCGTACTTGATCGGCGCGTGGTTGGCCGGGATTTCGATAGCGACGTAGATGTCGTTCGGCAGGTCTTTGCCCGCCGGAATCTTGCTGTAGCTCATTGGGCGTTGCCCCCGTTAGTTGACCAAATGACTTGGCCGGATTGACCAAAAAGTGGCGGCGATTATAGACACACTCCGCAACCGTTGCTACGTGCCAAGGGTCGTAGAACCTTGGTTGTACTGTCTCGCAGACCTGTTCGGGCGAGCCTTGCGACCGGCGGTTTTGCCATCGGTCGGCAGGCGGTGCAGTGGTCTTTCAACTGGCCTTCAGATGAACAACGTATCGGCGCGACAGGACATTAGTGATGCGTTTGATAGACCGGATCTTCAGCTTGAAGTTGCTGCAGTCGGGCCAATGGATTCTGCCGATAAAACAGCTGCAACTGTTCATAGACTTTCGGATAGGCCGCCACGAGCAAGTCCGGGGCACTGAAGAAGTATTCGCTGGTGACGGCGAAGAACTCCGCCGGGTTTTCCGCCGCGTAGGGATCGATGGCGGTTTCGGCGTCCGGATCATGGTCGAGCTGGCGGTTGAGATCGTCGTAGGCACTTTGCATCACCTGCGCCCAGTCGCTGACTCGCATGTCGCTGTGCAGCGGCGGCAGGCCATTGGCGTCGCCGTTGAGCATGTCCAGCTTGTGGGCCAGTTCGTGGATCACCAGGTTGTAGGCTTCCCAGCCGCCGCTGGCTTGCACCCCGGGCCAGGCAAGGATGATCGGCCCCTGTTGCCAGGCTTCGCCGCTGTGCTCGCCGTCCCATTCATGCTCGATACCGCTGGCATCGCGGTGGCGCTGGGGGCTGAGGAAGTCGTCGGGATAAAGAATGATTTCATGGAAGCCCTGGTACCAGTTCAGGTCGCCCAGGTGCAGCAATGGCAGTTGCGCCTGGGCTGCCAGCAGCAGGCGTTGTTCCTGATGCAGCTCCACGCCGGGCAGGGCGGTGAGGTGCTTGTCATCGAGAAACAGCACGCTGGCCTCCCTGAGCCACTGGTCCTCGGCAACGCTGAGGCCGTCGAGGAAGGGCAGGTGCTGGCGCACCCGCTGCCAGGTTTCATCACTGACCGGGTGCTTGGCCAGTCGGCGCTTGCGGCGCCAGGCACTGAGGGACCACATGGTGTTTAGCGGGTTTCGGCTTTTTCAGCACTGCGGCCGAAGCGGCTGCGCAGCACGCCAATGATCATCGGCACCAGGGACAGCAGGATGATGGCCACCACCAGCAACGACAGGTTTTTCTTGATGAACGGTACGTTGCCGAAGAAGTAGCCCAGGGTCACCAGGCCGCCGACCCAGAGGATGGTACCGATCACGCTGAAAGCGAAGAATCGTGGGTAGGGCATGCGGGCCACGCCAGCGACGAACGGTGCGAAGGTGCGGATGATCGGCAGGAAGCGCGCCAGGGTTACGGTCTTGCCACCGTGTTTTTCATAAAAATCATGGGTTTTCTGCAGGTAGTCGCGACGGAAGATCTTCGAATTGGGATTGCTGAACAACCGTTCGCCCGCGGTTCGCCCGATCACGTAATTGGTGCTGTCACCGAGGATCGCCGCCAGCATCAGCAGGCCCCCCAGCAGCACCGGGTCCATGCCGCCGCCCGCAGCGACTGCGCCGGCGATGAACAGCAAGGAGTCCCCGGGCAGGAACGGCGTCACCACCAGGCCGGTTTCACAGAAAATCACCAGAAACAGGATGGCGTAGATCCAGGTCCCGTAGTTTTTCACCAGCATGTCGAGGTAAACGTCGAGATGAAGGATTAGGTCGATCGGGTTGAAATCCATGGGGGCACCTGTGGTGACAGCCTGGCTCGGCAGGCCTGTGCGATGACTCGGAGAAAGGGACTACAAGGACGTGTAGCTTTTCTTACGCGCCGAAAAGGGCGGCCATTATAAAGGCAGAGAGGTGAAATGCGTGTTCAGATTGTAGCGGGGCGTTTCGGCGTGCAAAGCGCGGCAGGCCCCCTGGGATCATCCCCGGCCTGAGGGACTAAAGCGGCCCGCAGGCCGCTGTTGGTGAGATCAGCTATCGCTGAGAGGCAGGACGTAGTTCTTGAACTCGCTGTCTTCGCGAAAGCCCATGGACTCGTAGGTTTTCTGCGCCACGGCGTTGTTGCTGCTGGTGGACACACGCAAGCGGACGGCGTTGGTTTCCTTGGCCATCTTCTTTGCGGTGCGCATCAGGTTGTCGGCCACCAACTGGCGCCGGGCATCTTCAGCGACGTAGATGTCGTTGAGAATCCATACGCGCTTGAGCGACAGGGAGGAGAAGCTTGGGTACAGCTGGCAAAAACCCAGCAATTTGTTGCTGTCATCATCGGCCAGGGCCAGGTAGATCACCGATTCCTTGCGGCGCAGGCGCTTTTCCAGAAAGGCCCGGGACGAATCCGGATAGGGCAGGGCGCCATAGAACTCGCGGTATTTGACGAATAACGGGGTCAACAGATCCAGGTGCTCGAGGGTTGCTTGAGTAATCCGCATGGTGGCTCTCAACTTCAAGTGGATGTGACGGCACAGGTTGGATGACTCGGGCAGCCGTGTTCCGATGCTGCCCAAAGCGGAAAAAAAGCGCAATCGTCTTGCAAAATCACGCTTGGGGCGGCCCCAGAAGGAAGTTGCCCTTCATGTCTGCCGTTGAGTCGCTGTCCAGAGTCTGCACTTGCGCTTCGTCTTTGAGGTTTACTCCCGACAATTGCCGGCGGCAGGCTTCACGCATCAAGTACAGCAGGCGATGGGCGGCCATGCCATAGCTCAGGCCTTCCAGGCGCACATTGGAGATGCAGTTGCGATAGGCATCGGTGAGCCCGACTTTCGGCTGGTAGGTGAAGTACAACCCCAGGCTATCGGGAGAACTGAGCCCGGGACGCTCACCGATCAGGATCACAGTCATCTTCGCCCCCAGCAGTTCGCCAATCTCGTCGGCCACCGCTACCCGACCCTGTTCCACCAGGATCACCGGCGACAGCGACCAGCCTTCGGCAGCGGTCTGTTCCTCCATGCGCGCCAGAAAGGGCAGGGTGTGGCGATGCACCGCCAGGGCCGACAGACCATCGGCCACCACCACCGCCAGGTCGACCCCACCGGGATGGGCGCTGGCGTAGTCGCGCAGGCTCTGGGCCGATTCATCACTGAGCCGGCGCCCCAGGTCGGGGCGTTGCAGGTAGCTGTGGCGATCGGTAGCGGCGCTATGGAGCAGCAGGCTGTCACGGCCGCGCTCGGCCAGTTGGGCGCTCAGGCCGGCGTGGTCGAAGGGCAGGTGCACGGCATCCCGGGCCTGGGCGTGGGCGAATTGGAAGTCCAGTTGGGCACCGGTCGGCAGGCTGGTGCCGGTGCGGCCCAGGGCAATGCGCGCGGGGGTCAGGCGGCGCAGTTCCAGCCAGGAATTTTGCGAGTCGGTCGGATGTTTTTGCATGTGCCTGTTCCTTATCCCAGCTGGGCCAGTGCCTGGCGGAAAGCCGGTGGCAGGTTGTTGCCGAAATGCACCTTGCCGTCGGCCTGGGTGAAGATACCGGTCCTGGCTAGCCATTGTTCGAACTCAGGGGCAGGTTTCAGGCCCAGGGTCTGGCGAGCATAGAGTGCGTCGTGGAAGGACGTGGTCTGGTAGTTGAGCATGATGTCGTCGGAGCCGGGGATGCCCATGATGAAGTTGATCCCGGCCACGCCCAGCAGGGTCAGCAGGTTGTCCATGTCATCCTGATCGGCTTCGGCGTGGTTGGTGTAGCAGATGTCGCAACCCATGGGCACGCCCAGCAACTTGCCGCAGAAGTGGTCCTCAAGGCCGGCGCGGATGATCTGCTTGCCGTTGTACAGGTATTCCGGGCCGATGAAACCGACCACGGTGTTGACCAGGAACGGCTTGAAGTGCCGGGCCACGGCGTAGGCGCGGGTTTCACAGGTTTGCTGGTCGATGCCGAAGTGGGCGTTGGCCGAGAGGGCGCTGCCCTGGCCGGTCTCGAAGTACATCAGGTTCTGCCCGAGGGTGCCGCGGTTCAGGCTCAGGCCTGCTTCGTAGCCTTCCTGGAGCACGTTGAGGTTGATGCCGAAGCTGGCGTTGGCGGCTTCGGTGCCGGCAATCGACTGGAACACCAGATCCAGGGGCACGCCGCGATTGATGGCCTCGATGGAGGTGGTGACGTGGGTCAGCACGCAAGCCTGGGTCGGGATCTCGTAGCGCTGGATGATGGCGTCGAGCATTTCCAGCATGGCGCAGATCGAGGCGATGCTGTCAGTGGCCGGGTTGATGCCGATCATCGCATCGCCGTTGCCGTACAGCAGGCCGTCGAGAATGCTCGCGGCAATGCCCGCTGGCTCGTCGGTGGGGTGGTTGGGTTGCAGGCGGGTGGACAGGCGCCCGCGCAGGCCCAGGGTGCCGCGAAACTGTGTCACCACGCGAATCTTCTGCGCCACCAGGATCAGGTCCTGCACGCGCATGATCTTCGACACCGCGGCGGCCATTTCCGGGGTCAGGCCCGGCGCCAGGGCACGCAGGCTCTGCTCGTCGGCGGCGTCACTGAGCAGCCAATCGCGAAAACCGCCAACGGTGAGGTGGCTGACGGTGGCGAAGGCCTGCTTGTCATGGCTGTCGATAATCAGCCGGGTGACTTCGTCGGACTCATAGGGAATCAGCACTTCTTCGAGAAAGTGCTTGAGGGGGATATCCGCCAGGGTCATCTGGGCAGCGACCCGTTCGCCGTCGTTGAGGGCGGCGACACCGGCTAGAAAATCTCCGGAACGGGCCGGGCTGGCCTTGGCCATGACTTCCTTGAGGCTGTCGAAGCGATAGGTCTGAGAACCTACGCTGTGGGAAAATTGGGCCATCTCAGTCTCCGTTTCAACGATGTAGGGGCGTTGCCGAGTGCTGGCGGATCATCAGGATGCCACCTTCTTCAGCAGGTTTTCCAGACGGTTTCCGGCAGCCCGGTGGTGGAGGATGGCAAAGGCCTTTTCCGCCACCAGGCTGCCGCCTTCCAGCGGTGGCAGGCCACCGCTGTAGATGTTCGAAATCACGGTGTATTCGTAGCGAATGTCCGGATTGCCGCTGAACTGGGCGGCGGCGCGGCGTGCCTGGTCGTCCGGCAGGCGGTAGCCCAGGTAGGCGGACATGCTGCGCGAGGCCAGGGCATCGCCGCCGGGACGCTCGCCAATCAGCACGATGATCAGTTGCGGTTGCAGGGCTTCACCCACCGACTCCGCCAGCTTGACCCGGCCATAGGGCGCGAGGATCGGCTGGCCGATGCGCAGCTCGCGGCTCTGCAGACCGTCCAGCAGCACCGGCAGCAGCTCGGGAATGTTGTGGTGGATGGCCTCGGCGCTGAGACCGTCGGAAATCACGATCTGCACGTCGTTGTATTCCGGTTGCAGGCGCCGTAGCACCTCTTCGGTCAGCCGCGCACCCAACTCCGGGTCCTGCAGGTGGGCCAGCTTGTCCGGGGCGGCGGTGCGCAGTTCCCGCAGGGGAATGGCGGCGATTTCGGCAGGGCGCAGGTCGACGTAGATCGCCTCTCGGGCCACCGCGAGGTTGGCGCGCACGGTCCGCGATACCGCGTTGGCCGGGCGTGGGCCGGCGTTGTCGAAGCCGTAGGTGGCCGGGGTGGACTCCAGCAGGCGCTGGAAATCGATGTCCGACTCACAGAAAATCCGCGGGTTGCCCCAGTTCGGTCCGCGTTCCACGTTGCCGTGGGCGTCCTCCTGGAAAATCCCCTTGCCCAGGGCCCAGCGCAGGTATTCCGGGGCCGGCGCCAGGTCATGGACTTCGCGCAGGGTCTGGTTGTCGTGGGCGCTGGTGTCGAAGTAGGCGAGCATGCGGTCGGTGCTCAGGTACACGTCCATGAAGAAGTTGGCACCGGCGGCGGTCAGCAATTCGGTGGCCATTTGCTGGCCTTCCAGGGTCACCTGGGAGTGCAGGGTGTAGCAGGGCGCCATGCCCATGGGCAGCCCCAGCAGCTTGCCCATGAACTGGTCCTGCAGGCAGGAATAGGTCATCTCGAAGTTGTCGAGGTGGGTTTCCGGGCCGATGAAACCGGTGACGTTGTTCACCATGTACGGCCGATAGCGCCGGGCCAGTCCGTAGCACAGGGCTTCGCAGGTGGTCATGTCGATGCCTTCGTGCTTGCCGTAGGTCAGCTCGCTGCCCTGGCCGGTCTCGAAGTACATGAAGTTTTCTGCAACATCGCGCAGCGGGCCGCGCTCGGTCATGGTCTGCCAGGCCTGATCCAGCAACTGCACGGTGACGTCGAACTCGTCGGTCAGGGTGCGTTCGGTGCCGGCCAGGCTCTGGAACATGATTTCCACTGGCGCGCCCTGGTCGAGGCAGGCCAGTTGGGTCTTGATGTGGGAGAGCACGCAGATCTGCGTCGGCGCTCCGGTTTCCCTACGCAACTTATCCAGGTGGCGCAGGGTGGCGCTGATGTTGTCCACGGTGTCGATGGCCGGGTTAAGGCCGATCAGCGCGTCCCCCGAGCCCATGCTCAGGCCGGTGTAGACCAGCAGCGTGATGCCGCTGAGGTTGTCGGTGGGATGGTTGGGCTGTAGCCGCGACGACAGAGTACCGGGCAGGCCCACCAGGGTCCGGGCCTTGGCCGCCGCGCCGCTCTTGAGCTTTTTCGACAGCAGGATCAGTTCATGCACGTCCAGCAGCTTGGCCAGGGCCGCCACCATGACCCCGGTCAGGGCCGTGCCGATACGGCGTATTTCAGTGCCATGGCTGCGCAGCAGGCGATCTTTCAGGGCGCCCAGGGTCAGGTCGGCGATTTCGCCAAAGACGCTGTGGTCGATGTCGTAGTTGACCTGCATGACGCTGTCGATGCGGCCGTGGCGATCGGTCAGTGGATGCTGGAAGTAGTGATCCAGGGTCAGCTCTGAGAGCACCTTGCGCGCCGCCTCGCGGGTGATTTCATCAGCCGCCGCGAGCCCTGCCACCCGGTCCCCGGCCTTGCTGATGTCGGCGGCGCCGAGCACCGCCTTGAGGCTGGCGAAGCCTATCTCGCGGTCCAGCACCCGGGTGCTGTAGGCCCGTTCGGCAAGCGCTTCGGGAAGGCGGATGTGCTGCAGTGCGGTGAGTGACATGGCAAGACGCTCCTTGGCCGGCATCGGCTCAGTGCACGCCGTAGAAGGCGACGGGCACGATGTGCTGGTGGGGTTTTCCCAGGTTGATGAAGTGTGCCGAACGCTCGCGTACTTCATCGATGACGATCAGGTTGCAAGATCTGCGCCCCCAATCCGTGGCGTAGTTGCCCAGGACCTTGCCGACGTTGCTTTCCAACAGCAGCACCAGCGGCCAGTCCGGGGCGGGTCGTGCCTGCTCCAGGGCGCGGGCCAGGCGTGCGCCCAGCTGTCGGATGTCCTCCAGTCGTGGCGCCTGGCCGTTGTCGAGCAATTGCAGGCAAGCGCCGTCGCAACTGCTCAGTGCCAGGGCCAGGGCGTCGTCCAGTTGCTGCTCGGTGGCATCCATGGGCAGCCGGGCGACGATGGGCAGGTCCTTGAGCGGCAGCACCTCGGGCTGGGGCAGAAACAGGGTGCTGCCGGAAATCTCGGTGTTGTGCAGGGTCAGGCCGTAGACCGTGGCCCGGCCGCGGTTTTCCGGCACCAGCCGGGTGGCCGCCTGCACCAGTCGCGGGTGGCGGGCAATGGCCAGGGCCAGATCGATGCCCAGATCGCCGTAATAGGTGGTGCCGGGCATGGGTTCGCCTTGCAGGTGGCGATAGAGCAACTCGCCCACACCACCGGAAAAAGTCAGGGCCGGGTCGGCATTGCGTGCAGGGAGGATCAGCGGCAGTTGCTCGGTCAGTTGGCCCAGCGGGCCGGCAAAGAAGTGGCGATCACCTTCGGCAATGGCGACCAGGGCATCGATGTACCAATTGACCACCGCCCCCAGCTCGGAACGCTCCAGGACCTGTCCGGGATGCTTGTGGATTGCCAGGTGATCGAGCAGTGCCTGACCGAACTCCGATACGCCGCTGAGACGATAACTGCCCGGCTCGAACTGCAAGTGCCGGGCACCGATGAAATGGCAGCCGCTGGCCAGGACGTTGCCATCCAGGCCCCAGGCCGCGTTGGTGGTGCCCCCGCCGATATCCAGGTTGAGTATCGGTTGCCGAGCGTGGAAGCGGCTCAGCGCCGAACAGCTGCCCATGAAGGCCAGCCAGGACTCCAGCCCGCCGTCGTCGGCGCGCGTGATCAGGGCGTTGCCGATCAATTGGCCGACCAGTTGCGCCAGGGCCTGGGCGTTGTGCCGCCGCGCCGCCAGACCGGTGATGATCACGCCACCGGAAAACAGCTGTTGCGGGCTTACGCCGGCCTGTTCGAGCCAGGTTTCGATCAGGGCCCGGATCGCGGCTTCATCGATGACCTGGCCCTTGAACGGGGTGAACACCGGCTCGCCACGAAACAGTACCCGTGGCTCGTTGAGGGCCATGCGTCCGGTGATGCAGTGGCTGCTCAGGCTGGCCTGGGCGATCAGCGCGCTGCTGGTGGTGGACCCGAAGTCCAGCCCCAGCAGCAGTACCGATGCGCCGCCCGTGATGGCTTGCATGCAGGCGTTCCTCGCCGCGCCGCAGTCAGGCGGTGGCCTTCTGGCCTGCAGGTTCCGGCGTGTCCAGCGCAGTGCCGCCCAGGTACTCGCCCGGGGCGATGATGCCCGCTGCCCGATCCTGAGCCTCCAGTTGCAGCGCCTTGGGCACCGACAGCCAGTAGGCCAGGCCGACGGCGACGAAGCCGGCGCTGATCTTGCCGATCAGGACCGGCAGGATGATGGTGGGCTGGAAGTTGGCGGTGAAGGACAGGTGGTCCCCCAGCAGGAAGGCGGCGCAGACGCCGAAGGCGATGTTCACCACTTTGTCCTTGGGGGGCATGAGGCGCACCAGGCGGAACATGGCGAGGATGTTGGCGATGGTCGCCAGCATGCCGGCGCTGCCTACCGCGCTCAAGCCGATCTTGCCGCCGAGGTTTTCCAGAGGTTTGCCCAGGTATTTGCGCAGCAGGTAGACCATGGGGAAGGCGCCGGCCAGCATGATGCCGATGTAGCCGGCGGTTTCCAGGGCGCGGGTCTGGTCCTGAGCGTCGGCGATGATCGGGTGGAAGCCCCAGCCGCCAAATACCACGGAGAAGACCCCGGTGAAGTACTCGACGATGGAGAACACCAGCACCAGCTTGATGGCCGCGTCCATGGCGCGGCCGAAGATGATGAAACCCTTGATCATCATGTCCGGCAAAAAGCGCAGGCCCAGGGCCAGGGCCACGACGAAGATCAGGATCGGCAGCAGGTTGGCGAAGATGCTGCCCAGGCCCAGGGCCAGTTGGTAGCTGGCTTCACCGTTGGTGCTCACCAGTTCGCGTACCACCGGGTTGCTGAAGGCCAGGATCAGGCTGGCGATCATCACCCCGACGGGGATGGTGAGGATGCCGGACATGATCCCCAGGGCCATGTACTTGTGGTCGCGCTTGTCGAGCATCGCCAGGCCCATGGGGATCGAGAAGACGATGGTGGCGCCGCCCATGAAGCCGGTGATCAGGGCCATCACCAGGGCTTCCTTGCTGGCGGCCAGGGCCGAGGCCAGCTGATAGCCTCCCATGTCCGAGGCGATGATCATGGTCGCCGCCAGGGCCGGGTCGGCGCCCAGGGAGTTGAAGAACGGACCGAAGACGGTCTCGATGACCACGGTCAGGTAGGGAATGGAAGCCATGATCCCTGCGGCCGGCACAAAGATGTAGCCGGTGGCATGGATGCCTTCCATGAATTCTTTGCCCAAGCCTCGCTCGCTGTCATAGATGGCGGCGAAGGCACCGATTACGGCGCAGAGCATGATGAGGTAGAGCACGTAGTTGCCGATCTGATCCATTGCGTTTGTCCCTTGTTATTGTTTTTCAAGCAGGGTCTGTGCACGACTGGTTTGGCGCAGAACTTCCGACAGCAGTGTTCCGTCCGGCCAGCCTTTGGCACCGGATCAGAGCAGGTGAACAAGTGCGGCAAGGCCGCGAAAAGGCCTCCCGGCGACCTGGGTCGCCGGGAGGGTCGATCAGAAGAAGCCCAGTGGGTTGATGTCGTAGCTCACCAGCAGGTTCTTGGTCTGCTGGTAGTGGTCGAGCATCATCTTGTGGGTTTCACGGCCAACGCCGGACTTCTTGTAGCCACCGAACGCGGCGTGGGCCGGGTACAGGTGGTAGCAGTTGGTCCACACGCGGCCGGCCTTGATCCCGCGGCCCATGCGATAGGCGCGGTTGATGTCGCGGGTCCAGACCCCGGCACCCAGGCCGAACTCGGTGTCGTTGGCAATCGCCAGGGCTTCGGCTTCGTCCTTGAAGGTGGTGACGCTGACCACCGGGCCAAAGATTTCTTCCTGGAACACGCGCATCTTGTTGGTGCCCTTGAGCAGGGTCGGCTGGATGTAGTAGCCGCTGGACAGGTCGCCTTCGAGTTTCTCCACCTTGCCGCCGGTGAGCAGCTGCGCGCCTTCGTTCTTGGCGATGTCGAGGTAGGAGAGGATCTTGTCGAACTGCTGCTCGGAGGCCTGGGCGCCGACCATGGTGTCGGTGTCCAGCGGGTCGCCGCGCTTGATCTGCTCGATCTTCTTCATCACCACTTGCATGAATTCGTCGTAGATCGACTCCTGCACCAGGGCGCGGGATGGGCAGGTGCAGACTTCACCCTGGTTGAAGAACGCCAGCACCAGGCCTTCGGCGGCCTTTTCGATGAACTTCGGTTCGGCCTGCATGATGTCTTCGAAGAAGATGTTCGGCGACTTGCCGCCCAGTTCCACGGTGGACGGAATGATGTTCTCGGCGGCGCACTTCATGATGTGCGAGCCCACCGGGGTCGAGCCGGTGAAGGCGATCTTGGCGATGCGCTTGCTGGTGGCCAGGGCCTCGCCGGCTTCACGGCCGAAACCTTGCACCACGTTGAGCACGCCCGGTGGCAGCAGGTCGCCGATCACTTCCATCAGTACGGTGATGCCCAGTGGGGTCTGCTCGGCGGGTTTGAGTACCACGCAGTTGCCGGCAGCCAGGGCTGGGGCGAGTTTCCAGGCGGCCATCAGGATCGGGAAGTTCCACGGGATGATCTGCCCGACCACGCCCAGGGGTTCATGGATGTGGTAGGCCACGGTGTTGCCGTCGATTTCCGCGGCGCTGCCTTCCTGGGCCCGCAGGCAACCGGCGAAGTAGCGGAAGTGGTCGGCGGCCAGGGGAATGTCGGCGTTCAGGGTCTCGCGTACCGCCTTGCCGTTGTCCCAGGTTTCGGTGATGGCCAGCAGTTCCAGGTTCTGTTCGATGCGGTCGGCGATCTTCAGCAGGATCAGCGAGCGGGCCTGTACCGAGGTGGCGCCCCAGGCGTCGGCGGCGGCATGGGCGGCGTCCAGCGCCTTGTCGATGTCTTCGGCGGTGGAGCGGGGGAATTCGGCAATCGGCTGGCCATTGACCGGCGAGGTGTTGGTGAAGTACTGGCCTTTGACTGGCGCAACGAATTCGCCGCCGATGTAGTTACCGTACTTGCTCTTGAACGAAACAATAGCGCCTTCAGTACCGGGGTGTGCGTAACGCATGGTGGGTATCTCCTGGCTTTTATGCTTATGGGGGAGGACGCGCTATAGCGCATACCAAGCGTAGAGCAAAGGTCGGGCCAGTGGGGTGCAGGCCATATGAATCAAGGGTTTGCGGATGTTTCGAAGCGGTGCCAACGGCAGCGTGTGACGAATCTGGTACGGCACTGAGTGACAGTTTGTAACCTGGATGGCACAAGCTGTGACTCATGGGTCAAGCCGGCATTGCAATGAAACAGCGGCTGGAGGATGCTGGTTCGCGTGTCGAATCTTGTCGGATAGATCTGATGGTCTGTCCTTCTTTACAGGGCCGATTGCGGCCTGCAGCGGCGCCAGTGTTCCGTCTGAGCGTGACAGCGCATCAGGAGAATAATAAGAAATGCACAGTAGTAATCATCTGAGTCGACATGCCCAGCAGGTGCTGACGGTGGCCCAGGGTAAAGCCCATTTGCAGGGCCCCGGCAGCGATCCTTCCATTGCTCGCTCCTGGCTGCGCTGCCTTGAGGACTATCACCTGGATCCGGCCCAGGCCATGGCCCCCACAGTGCTGGAGCATGGTCGCCTGCTGGAAAGTCGCGAACGCCTGCAGGATGTGCTGCAAATAGCCGGCACCGAGATGGCCAACCTGCACCAGCAATTGTCCGGCGCGGGCCATGCCGTGCTGCTGACCGATGCCCGAGGGGTAATCCTCAACTGCATCACCGCCCCTAGCGAGCGCAAGATTTTCGAGCATGCCGGTCTCTGGCTGGGCGCCGACTGGAGCGAGGCCCGGGAAGGCACCAATGGTATTGGCACCTGCCTGGTGGAGCGCCAGTCGCTGACCATTCACCAGGGCGAGCACTTCCGTGGCCGGCACACTGGCCTGACCTGCTCGGCGAGCCCGGTGTTCGATCCCCATGGCGAATTGCTGGCGGTGCTGGATGTGTCCTCGGCGCGTCAGGATGTTTCCCGGCAGAGTCAGTTCCACACCATGGCTTTGGTCAATCTCTCGGCGAAAATGATCGAGAGCTGCTATTTCCTGCGTTATTTTGAGAACCAGTGGCTGCTGCGCTTTCATCTGCAGGCGGAGTCTGTGGGGCTGTTCAGCGAGGGTTTGCTGGCATTTGACGGCGAAGGGCGAATCTGTGCGGTGAACCAGAGCGCCCTGAATCTGCTGGGGCATATTCGCGGTGGTTTGCTGGGCAAGCCGGTGGACAGCTTTTTCGACTGTTCCCTGGATGAATTGCTCAGTCGCGCCAGCATCAATGCCAGCGCCAGTTGGCCCTTGCGCACCCGGGATGGGCGGCGCCTGTTTGCCTTGTTGCGCGGTCAGCCGCACCCGGTATCGCAACCAGCACCGCGGGTGCCGGCTGGTGTTACGTCGCCACGCACTTCAAGCATCTGCCTTGGGGATGAAGGGCTGCAGAATGATTTTCGCCGCGCCTCGCGGGTGTTCGAGCGTGATGTGCCGCTGTTGATCAATGGTGAAACCGGCTCCGGCAAGGAGGCTTTCGCCAAGGCCGTGCACCAGGGCAGTGCCCGTTCGGATAAAACCTTTGTCGCCCTCAATTGCGCGGCGATTCCGGAGAGCCTGATCGAGAGCGAACTCTTCGGTTATCGCGGCGGCAGCTTTACCGGGGCACGCAAGGAGGGCATGCGCGGCAAGTTGCAGCAGGCCGATGGCGGCACCTTGTTCCTCGATGAAATCGGCGATATGCCCCTGGCCCTGCAGACGCGTTTGCTGCGGGTGTTGGAAGATCGCCTGGTGGTGCCGATTGGCGGTGAGCCGCAATCGGTCAACGTGCGGATCATCAGCGCCACCCACCGGGATCTGCTGGAGCGGGTCCGCGACGGCAGTTTCCGTGAGGATCTGTATTACCGGCTCAATGGCCTGGAGATCGCGCTGCCGGCCCTGCGCGAGCGCAGCGACAAATCCCAGTTGCTGGACTTTCTCCTGGCCGAAGAAGCGGGCGGGCAACCGGTGGTGCTGGACGAAGCGGCGCGTCAGAGCCTGTTGAGTTATTCCTGGCCGGGAAACGTGCGGCAATTGCGCAATGTGCTGCGAACCCTGGCGGCCTTGTGTGAAAACGGCCGCATTGGTCTGGAAGACCTGCCGCCGCTGATCCGCAACAGCCGCCCGGCGCCAGTTGGCGAGCCGGTTGCCGAAGCGCAGGAGCGCCCCCTGGAGGACGCCGAACGGGTTGCGTTACTGGCAGCCCTGGAGCAACAGCGCTGGCACATGACCCATACCGCCGAACAGCTGGGGGTCAGCCGCAACACCCTCTATAGAAAGCTGCGCAAACACGGTATTGCGCGTTAAACCGCACCTGTGACCGCCGGTACAGGGCCGCTTGCCTTGTGCCAGCAGCGGCAAGCTCAGCAGCCTCCCGGTCAGCTAATGGGTGCGATTTGCAGCCCTCTAGGCTAACCTGCGCCGATGTTTTATGAGGTCGACTATGCACATCCATATTCTCGGTATCTGCGGCACTTTCATGGGCTCGATGGCGGTTCTGGCTAAAGAACTGGGCCATCACGTCACCGGCTCCGACGCTAACGTCTATCCCCCCATGAGCACCCAGCTGCAAGCCCAGGGCATCGAGCTGACTCAAGGCTATGACCCGGCCCAGCTGGACCCGGCTCCGGATCTGGTGGTGATCGGCAATGCCATGTCCCGGGGCAACCCGGCCGTGGAGTATGTGCTGAACAAAGGCCTGCCCTATGTTTCCGGCCCGCAGTGGTTGGCGGACCATGTCCTGCAAGGGCGCTGGGTCTTGGCGGTAGCCGGCACCCACGGCAAGACCACCACCAGCAGCATGCTGGCCTGGGTACTGGAGCATGCCGGCATGAGCCCGGGCTTCCTGATTGGTGGGGTGCCGCAGAATTTCGCCGTTTCGGCCCGCCTGGGCGGCACACCGTTCTTCGTGATCGAGGCCGATGAGTACGACAGCGCGTTCTTCGACAAGCGCTCGAAGTTTGTCCACTACCGCCCGCGCACCGCGATCCTCAATAACCTTGAGTTCGACCATGCGGACATCTTCCCTGACCTGGCAGCCATCGAGCGGCAGTTCCACCATCTGGTGCGGACCATTCCCAGCGAAGGCCTGGTGATTCATCCCACCACCGAACCTGCCTTGCAGCGGGTCATCGAGATGGGCTGCTGGACGCCGGTGCAGACCACCGGTGCCGGTGGGCAGTGGCAGGTCAAGTTGCTCAGTGCCGACGGTTCGGCCTTTGAAGTGATGTTCGAGGGCGTGAGCCAGGGCGTCGTGGAGTGGGAACTGACCGGGCAGCACAACGTGGCCAATGCCCTGGCGACGCTGGCCGCTGCTCGTCATGTTGGCGTGGTGCCGTCGATGGGCATTGCTGGCCTGAGTGCGTTCAAGAGCGTGAAGCGCCGCATGGAGAAGGTCGCCGAAGTGCATGGCGTGACCATCTACGATGACTTCGCCCACCACCCGACGGCCATCGCCACCACCCTGGACGGCCTGCGCAAGCGGGTCGGCGACGCACCGGTGATCGCCATCATCGAGCCGCGCTCCAACTCCATGAAGCTTGGCGCCCACCGTGATGGGTTGCCGGAAAGCGTCAACCAGGCCGATCAGGTGATCTGGTACGCACCGGCCAACCTGGGCTGGGACCTGGCGGCAACGGCGGCCTTGTGTTCGGTGCCATCGATTGTCAGCGACTCTCTGGAAGGCATCATCGAACGGGTGAAAAGCCAGGCTAAGCCGGGCACCCAGGTGGTGATCATGAGTAACGGCGGCTTCGGCGGCCTGCACGGCAAACTGGCCGAGGCACTGCAATGAGCAACGGCCCGGAACGCATCACCCTGGCCATGACCGGTGCCTCGGGCGCCCAGTACGGTTTGCGCCTGCTGGATTGCCTGGTGCGTGAGGATCGGGAAGTGCACTTCCTGATCTCAAAGGCTGCGCAGTTGGTCATGGCCACGGAAACCGATGTGACCCTGCCGCCCAAGCCGCAGATGATGCAGGCCTTTCTCACCGAGTACACCGGTGCGGCGGCGGGGCAGATCCGGGTGTACGGCAAGGAAGACTGGATGTCGCCGGTAGCCTCGGGTTCCGGCTCGCCGGCGGCGATGGTGGTGGTGCCTTGTTCCACCGGCACCTTGTCGGCGATTGCTACCGGGGCTTGCAACAACCTGATCGAACGGGCTGCGGACGTGACCCTCAAGGAGCGCCGGCAGTTGATTCTGGTGCCTCGGGAGGCTCCCTACTCCAGCATTCATCTGGAGCACATGCTCAAGTTGTCGAACATGGGCGTGACTATCCTGCCGGCCTCGCCGGGTTTCTATCATCAGCCGCAGACCATCGATGACCTGGTGGACTTCGTCGTGGCGCGGATTCTCAATTTGCTGAACATCCCCCAGGACATGTTGCCGCGCTGGGGCGAGCATCATTTGAGCAGCGATGAGTAAATCCCTGCTGATGCTACTGGCTGCCCTGCAGTTGGGGGGCTGTGCCACGGTCCGCACCTTGAACGCCGCGCAACCTGGGGCGCCGGTGGTGTATTCGGGGACGCGCCTGGATCTTTATGCCATGCAGGGTGGTTGCTGTGCCATGGACCGCTTTGGCGCCGAGGCACCGAGCTATCCGGGAGTAGACCTGCCGGCCAGCGCCTTGCTCGATACGCTGTTGCTGCCGTTGTCGGTGCTGACAGTGTTGGGGGTGGGGTTTCAGGCAACGGGTGGGTTGTAGTGTTTCGCCGGCAATCCGGCTCCTGCAGCTATGTGCAGGAGCCGGATTGCCGGCGAGTGCTTTATTTACCTAGCTTGCGCAACTCATCGGATTCGACGACCCGAGTGCCGCTTTGCTCTTCCAGGGCCAACCGCCACATGGCGCGTGCCAACTGGCAGGCTTCGATGCCGTGGTACTTGCCCGGGATCAGTCGCGACAATGGGCCAGCCAGTTGTTCGGTCAGGCGCGGTTCGATCCGGTCTCCCAGCAGCAGTGACGGCCGGCAAATGGTCAGCTGTGGCCAGCCCTGCTGCTTAAGGGCCTCTTCCATTTCACCTTTGACCCGGTTGTAGAAAATCGATGACTTGGGGTCGGCGCCCAGGGCGCTGACTACTATCAGGTGCCGCGCGCCCATTTCCAGGGCGCGTTTGCCGAAGGCCACCACCATGTCCAGGTCCACCGCGCGAAAGGCCGCTTCGGAACCCGCCTGCTTGATGGTGGTGCCCAGGCAGCAGAAGGCGATCTCCACCTTGCCGCTCAGTTGCGGCAGGAATACCGCCGGATCGCCGACGGGGTTCTCCAGGCGTGGGTGCTTGCTTAGCGGGCGTCTGCTGGGTGCCAGAACACGAATGATGGTGGGCTCGTTGAGCAGGCGATCGAGCAGATGCTCTCCGGTCAGTCCGGAGGCGCCGGCGAGCAGGATATGCTGAGGCGTCAAGTACATAGTCATTCCCCCTTGATACTGTTTCAGCTTAGTTGCTCTGTGCTTCCTTGCTGCCTATAGAGACACTTTGCAGCGCTTTTCGTGCCTGCTGTTTGCGCAATTGTTGCCAATGCGCGATCACGCCCTTGGGTGCCCAGATCTGTGGTTCTGACGCTTCGAAACCATCGGCCTGTTCACGTTCGGCCACAGTGGCCCGGGCCAGCTTGAAGGCGTGCTCCAGGTCATCGGTCTGGTTCAGTGCCTGGGCGAACATAGCATCGCCGAAGTAGGTGAAGTCGGCTTCTTCGGAACAGCCGAAAGATACCCGGTCGGCCTGGGAGGCGGTCATGATCAGGGTTCGTTCGTCCTTGAGCGCAGGGATGAAACCGCCCGAGTAGCAGGACGAGATGACGATGATCTTGTCGCGGTTTTTCAGGGGGGCCAAGGCGATGGCCAGTTCATCGGCTGGTAGGTCGGTCAACTCCATGCGCGGCTGATCCAGTACCAGTTCGTGCTCGCTGGTGCCATGGCTGGTGAGGTAGATGAACACCAGGTCCTCGGGGCCGCTGCGTTCGGCCAGGGTCTGTGCGGCGCGGCGCAGGTTCTCCCGGGTGGCCATGGGCCGGTTCATCAGGTGGTCCCGGTGGTTGACCAGGCGGATCTGACCGTAGGCGCCGAAGCGGCTCGCGAGCATGTTGCTGACGTAGTCGGCTTCGCGCAGGAAGACACTCTGCTTGCCGTCGCCGGCCAGGGTCAGGCTATAGAGTTCGATGGTCGGGCTGGAGGCAGGCACCGCATCGAGGGCCTCCTTGAGCAGGCGACCCTGGACCAGCAGAGCAGTTTCCAAGGGGTCAGGCAGTAGTTTGCCGTCGGCGTCGCGAACCCGCATGCCATTGCTCCAGACACCGCTTTGCACACTGCCATCGCGCAGCACCAGCACACCGTGGCCCTGGTAGTTGTCGCTGTCGAAGCCGCCGATGTAGAAGCTGCCGTCACTGAGGTTCAGTCGTCCTTCGCCGCTGAAGCGCCAGTCGCTGAAGGTGCCGACATAATGGCTGCCATCGGCGCCGATCAGCTCGCCCTTGCCACCCAGGGCGCCTTCCTTGAACTGGCCGATCCAGACGTCGCCGTCGGAGTTTTCGTAGCGGCCCTTGCCATTGAGCTGGTTGTGTTTGAAACCACCGACATAAATGTCGCCTTCGGCGCTGTTGAAGGTGCCGTTGCCTTCCAGTTGGCCGTTGACGAAGTTGCCGCTGAACTGGTTGCCGCTGGCATCGCTGCGCTGGCCTTCGCCATTGGGCTTGCCCTTGGCGAATTGCCCCTGGTACTGGCTGCCGTCCTCCAGCTCCAGGCGGCCCAAGCCCGAGTACAGGTCGGCCTTGAACTCGCCGCGATAGGTCATGCCGTCTTCTTTGAGGGTGCCTTCGCCGTCCCGGCGGCCTAGTTTGAAGCCGCCGCTGTAGCTGCTGTCCTTGGTGGTCAGGGTGCCTTGCCCGTGGAACAGCCCTTGCTGGAACTGGCCGCGATAGACCTCGCCATTGCTGCCGTGCCATTCGCCCTGGCCATGCCATTGGCCCTTGTCGAACTGGCCGGCGTACCAGCTGCCGTTGGGGTAGTCGATGCGTCCCTGTCCCTGGAGCAGGCCATTGACCAGGTCGCCGCGATAGCGCCCGCCGTCGGGCAGTCGGGCATCGGGCGGCAACAGCGATTCGCCGTCTCCGCAAGCGCTGAGCAAGAGAGTCAAGACCAGGGGTACAAGTGGGCGCATAACGGGTTCCGGATAATTAGGGGACCGAGTATGCCGCAGCGGTGTGACTTATATATAGAGAGGTTGAGCGAAACAGCATGAGCTGTTTCGCATCAGGGACATTTCAGACGAAGCAGAGCGAAAGAGGCTCAGCGATATAGGCAGGTTTTTCCTCGCCGTCGATTTCCAGGGTGGCCGTGGCCTTGAGCAGCCATTGGCCGGGTTTCTTCTCGGTGACGTCGGTCAGTTCGACCTTGAGACGCACCTTGGAGTCGACTTTCACCGGCTGGATGAAGCGCACGCTGTCCAGGCCATAGTTGACCACCATCTTCAGGCCCTCGGGCAGCACGAGGATGTCTTCCATCAGTTTGGGGATCAGCGACAGGGTCAGGAACCCGTGGGCGATGGTGGTGCCGAACGGCGTTTTCGCTGCCTTGACCGGGTCCACGTGAATGAACTGGAAGTCGCCAGTGGCTTCGGCGAACAGGTTGATACGCTCCTGGTCAATGGTGAGCCATGCGGAACGTCCGAGTTCCTTCCCGACATAATCTTTGAGCTCTGCAACAGGAACATAGGGCATTGAGACTCTCCTTGGTTCAACGATTTTTTAGTATTCGACCCAGTGCTTTGTGGTCTGAAGTATCCACTTTAGATCATCATGGCGATCCTTCCCGGTAAACATCCATGCTTTTGGCGAATGCCGGTTCATAGCGCCTGCGTGCTTATAATGCGCCACGGGATCAGGCTGGAGAGGCGGTATGTTGTTACGCGGTTTGACATGGCTGGTGCTGTTCCAATTGCTCGGCACGGCGCTCAATCATCTGCTGTTGCCCGTACTTCCCGGGCCGATCATCGGCCTGTTGTTGCTGCTGGTTTTTCTGGTGGTGCGCGGCGAAGTGGGCGAGCCGTTGAACCTGGCGGCCAGCAGTTTGCTGCGATACCTGCCGCTGTTACTGGTGCCGCCTGCGGTCGGAGTGATGGTCTATGCCCGGGATATTGCCGCGGACTTCTGGGCGATCAGTGGCGCGCTGGTGCTGTCTCTGGTGATCTCCATGGCCTTTGTCGGTGTGCTGATGCAGCGCCTGGTCAAGCGCCAATCCCGCCAGGAGGACAGTCAATGAGTGTTGATTGGCAAGGCGCCTGGGCGGCGGTGATTCACCATCCGCTGTTCGGCATCGGCATCACCCTGGGTGCCTACCAGTTGGTGCTGGCGGCCTTTGAGAAAACTCGCTGGATGTTCCTGCAGCCGGTACTGGTGTCCATGCTGCTGGTGATCGGTGTGCTGCTCGGCTGTGGTTTGAGTTATGCGGAGTACCGCAAGAGCACCGAGATTCTGAGCATTCTGCTGGGCCCTGCCACGGTGGCCCTGGCGGTGCCCCTGTACCTCAACTTGCGGCGCATCCGCCAATTGTTCTGGCCGATATTGACTACGCTGGTGGTGGGCGGGGTGCTGGCCACCAGCCTGGGGGTACTGCTGGGGTGGTGGTTCGGTGCTGAGCACATGATCCTCATGACCATGGCACCCAAGTCGGTGACTTCGCCGATCGCTATGCTGGTGGCCGAGCAGATTGGTGGCGTCGCGGCTCTGGCTGCGGTGTTCGTGCTGATTACCGGGGTGATCGGGGCGATCTTCGGCCCGAGTATCCTCGACCGCCTGGGCGTTCATGGGCCTGAGGCGCGGGGCATGGCCCTGGGCATGACCGCCCATGCGGTGGGCACCTCGGTGGCCTTGCAGGAGAGTGAGGAGTGCGGCGCCTTTGCGGCGCTGGCCATGAGTCTGATGGGCGTGGCCACGGCGGTACTGCTGCCGTTGGCGGTGTCTTTGCTGGTTTAAGGATGGGTGTATGAGCCTGGCGCTGTTTCCTTTGAATACCGTGCTGTTCCCTGACTGCATCCTCGATCTGCAGATTTTCGAGGCGCGCTACCTGGACATGATCGGCCGCTGCATGAAGCAGGGTTGCGGCTTCGGGGTGGTGTGCATCCTGGAGGGCGAGGAGGTCGGTACGGCCGCGCCAGGCTATGCCCTGGTGGGGTGCGAAGCACTGATTACCGACTTTCACCAGCAGGACAATGGGCTGCTGGGAATCAGGGTCAAGGGTGGTCGACGCTTCCGCGTGCTGGAGAGCGAAGTGCAGAAAGACCAACTGACGGTGGCCCAGGTCCAGTGGCTGGCGGAGGCTGCGGAGCAACCATTGCAGGATGAGGACGCAGACCTGATCGCGCTGCTCAAGGCTCTGGCCGAGCATCCGATGGTGGAGGCCCTGGACATGGGCAGCGAGGCCCAGGGGCAATTGTCCCTGGCCAATCAGCTGGCCTACCTGTTGCCCTTTTCCGAACAGGACAAGATCGACCTGCTGCAACTGGATGATCCGCAGCAGCGTCTCGATGCAATCCAGCAACTGCTGGATGAACTGCAGGGCGAGCTCTTCGCCTGAGACCTGAACCTCTAGCGGCGGCTACAGGTTGCCGCCTGCACGCTTAATAGGCGTATCGCAGCAGGGCGTGAGGCAGATGCCGTGTCGCCATGAACCCGCACAACAGCAGCATGACTGGCAGTAGCAGCCACCAGACCTTGGCCGACATCGGCTTGAGCGATTCTTGCCATTGAATCAGGGTCAGGCTGGCGGCGCAGACACAGGTCGCGAGCATGGCGCCGGCGAGAATGTCGGTTGGCCAATGGGCCCCCAAGTAGACCCGGGACAAGGCAATGGATGCCGCCGGCAGGCAGCCCAGCAGCAGCCAGGTCAGGCGCATTCGTGGTGGCTGGCCACGGCCTGCCAATACCGCCAGGGTCAGGAACAGGGCGAAGGAGCCAGAAGAATGCCCGCTGGGCATGCTGAAACTGGTGAGGGGCTCGGTCAGGACCTCGGGACGTACCCGCGCAAAGAACCATTTGCTGGCAGTGTTGGCCAGTGCGGTGCACATCAGGGTGGCGCCGGCGAATACGGCGTGACGCCATTGGCGCAGGGCCAGAAGTAGCAGGGTCAGTACCGCGCTGATGATGAACATGGCGCGAAACTCGCCGATCTGGGTGACCATCACCATGATCTTGTCCAGGGTCGGGTTCCGGTGTTCCTGCACCAGGGCGATCAGCCCCTGGTCGAACTGCGTGAGATAGGGGTAACCGATGAACAGCCCTGCCAGGATCAACAGGCTCAGGCCGGACATCAGCAGGGTAGCCCGACGATGGCGACGCAGGCTGCTGGCGACGCTCAAGCCGATCAGTATTGCGAGGCTGCCGGCCACGACACCGGCTTGTGGCCAGAAGCCTTCGGGCAGCGGCAGGCGAATCGCCGCACCCGTGGCCCAGCCTGGCAGCAGGTAAGCCACCGACCAGCCCGCGGCTGCCAGCAGGCTGACGGCGAAAAATCGTACAAATGGCATGTCGAACATGCCGGCAACCATTGGCAACATTGGCCGCAGCGGGCCGATGAAGCGTCCTACCAGCAGACTGGCGATGCCGTAACGCTGAAAATAGGCTTCGGCGCCGTTGATCCATTCCGGATGATGGCGCAGTCCCGGCAGGCGCCGGATGCTTTGGTGAAAGTGACGCCCCAGCAGGTAGGACACCACGTCCCCGAGCAAACCGCCGAACAACCCCAGAAGCAGGGTTTCTCCCAGTGACAGCGCGCCGTTGCCCGCCAGCACGGCAATCGCGAACAGTAGCACCGTTCCCGGAACGATCAGGCCGGCAATGGCCAGGCACTCCACGCAGGCCACAATAAATACAGCGGCGGCCAGCCATTGCGGGTTGGTGGTCAGCCAGGCGGTCACGCTGTCGAGCCATGGGCCCATAATTTCAACTCCATTGTCAGTGTCTGGCGGGTACGGGGTTGCGCTAATCAGTCGAGGATCAGGTAGTCGCGACCTTCGACTTGGCCGCGGCGCAGCGGGTTCCGTGTGCAGTAGGG
Source organism: Pseudomonas protegens (assembly GCF_003363755.1). Classification (GTDB taxonomy): domain Bacteria; phylum Pseudomonadota; class Gammaproteobacteria; order Pseudomonadales; family Pseudomonadaceae; genus Aquipseudomonas; species Aquipseudomonas danubii. Next base: position 2,682,636 of record NZ_CP031396.1, on the reverse strand, counting down.
CGCATAGGCGGCATCGACGAAGCGGTACATCAGGTGTTCGTCACGACCGCGGGGGATACCCAGGCGGGTGGTCTGGATGATGTGCGGCACTGCGCTGCCGACGTCCTCGACGAAAAGGGTTTCGTGATCGAAGCGCTTTGCATCCCAGATTGGGACTTTCAAGCCCATGGCCTTGCACAGCAGGGTCTGGCCGGCGCAGAGCTTTTGCGAGGGGCGCGGGCGGCCACTGGCGTCCGGGTTGTTCAGTAGCATCTGCGCCAGGCTGGTCGGGCCGGAGACAGTGTCAACCCAGGGATAGGCGGACTTGATCAGTACCGCATTGCCGGGCCCCTGGGCGCTGAAGTTCAACGAGTCGCCACCGCGTGCGTAATACATATAGATGTGGCCGCCATCGAGAAACAAAGCCTTACGCTTTTCTGTGTAGCCGAGGGAGGCGTGGCTGCCTTTTTCCTCGCAGTAATAGGCTTCGGTTTCGATAATGCGCGCGGATAACCACAGCTCGCCGACTTTATGGCGAATGACTTTGCCCAGCAGTTCACGGGCCAAAAGCTCGGCGTCACGGTCGAAAAAGCCGTCAGGCAAGGCTTTGGGCGGGTTCGCAGAGGTCAGGATGGACATGGTGGCGAGGGTTATGGCGGAAAAAGTGACGTAATGGTAACAACTCCAGGCTTAATTCAGGCTGAACTGCGGGTATTTACACTCCATTTCGACCATCCGCCCGTGACCGCTGTCCGTGAACGGGCGCGACAGCTATAATCAGCCGCTTTCCTCTTTGCCAAGACCACACCAGACCATGACTGAGTCCGTTCTTGACTACATGACCCGTTTGGGTCGCGCTGCCCGCCAAGCTTCCCGGGTGATCGCCCGTGCCACCACTGCGCAGAAGAACCGTGCGCTGTTGGCGGCTGCCGATGCCTTGGACGCTGCGCGACCGGAGCTGACCGCAGCCAACGAGCAGGACCTGGCCAACGGCCGGGCCAATGGTCTGGAACCGGCTCTGCTGGATCGTCTGGCGCTGACTCCGGCGCGTATCGATGAAATGATCGAAGGCCTGCGTCAGGTGGCCAAGCTGCCTGACCCCATCGGTGAAATCCGCGACATGCGCTACCTGCCTTCGGGCATCCAGGTGGGCAAGATGCGTGTGCCCCTGGGAGTGATCGGCATCATCTACGAGTCCCGTCCGAACGTGACCATCGATGCTGCCAGCCTGTGCCTGAAGTCCGGCAACGCCACCATCCTGCGGGGTGGTTCCGAGGCCATTCATTCCAACCGTGCCATTGCCACCTGCATTCAGCAGGGATTGGCGGCTGCCGATCTGCCACCTCACGTGGTGCAAGTGGTGGAAACCACTGATCGCGCCGCGGTGGGTGCGTTGATCACCATGCCCGAGTTTGTCGACGTAATTGTGCCTCGTGGCGGCAAGAGCCTGATCGAGCGGGTCAGCCGCGATGCCAAAGTGCCGGTGATCAAGCACCTGGACGGCGTCTGCCACGTGTATATCGATGTGGCGGCGGACCTGGACAAGGCGATTCGTATTGCCGATAACGCCAAGACCCAGCGCTACGCGCCGTGCAACACCATGGAAACCCTGCTGGTTCACGCCGCCATTGCCGAGCGCGTATTGCCGCCATTGGCTGCGATCTATCGCGACAAGGGCGTCGAGTTGCGTGGCTGCGAGCAAACCCGAGGAATTCTTGGCGCCGATGTGCTGCAAGCGACCGAAGAAGACTGGCGCACCGAGTACACCGCGCCGATCCTCTCGATCCGGGTGCTGGACAACCTGGAGCAGGCCATCGAACACATCAACACTTACGGCTCGCACCATACTGACTCCATCGTCACCGAGAACTTCAGTGACGCTCGGCGCTTCCTCAATGAAGTGGACTCCAGTTCGGTCATGGTCAATGCCTCTACGCGCTTTGCCGACGGTTTCGAATATGGCCTGGGCGCTGAGATCGGCATTTCTACCGACAAGCTGCACGCCCGTGGCCCGGTGGGCCTGGAAGGCTTGACCAGCGAGAAGTATGTGGTTTTCGGCGACGGTCACGTGCGCACTTGATGGGCAAACGTATCGGTCTGCTGGGCGGCACCTTCGATCCAGTGCATATCGGCCACTTGCGTGGTGCGCTGGAGGTGGCTGAATCCATGCAACTCGATGAGCTGCGCCTGACACCCAGTGCCAGGCCGCCGCATCGGGATACACCGCAGGTGTCGGCGCTCGATCGTCTGGCGATGGTCGAATATGCGGTGGCGGGCGTTTCACCCCTGGTGGTGGACGACCGTGAGCTGAAACGGGACAAGCCGTCCTACACCATCGACACCCTGGAGCAGATGCGGGCCGAGTTGGCCGCGGATGACCAGTTGTTTCTGTTACTGGGCTGGGACGCGTTTTGCGGCCTGCCCACCTGGCATCGTTGGGAAGAATTACTCCAGCATTGCCACATCCTGGTGCTGCAACGCCCGGATGCCGACAGCGAGCCACCGGATGCCTTGCGCAACCTGTTGGCGGCGCGCTCGGTGAGCGACCCACTGGCCCTGCAAGGGCCGGGGGGACACATTGCATTCGTCTGGCAGACGCCGCTTGCGGTGTCCGCCACCCAGATCCGTCAACTGCTGGCCAGCGGTAAGTCGGTACGTTTCCTGGTGCCTGACGCGGTCCTGGCCTATATCGATGCTCACGGACTTTACCGTGCGCCGAACTGAAGGAACGCTGCCGGCCTGTGCTGAGCGGCGCTCCAAACATACGAGCTGAACGAGTTTTATATGACTAACCAAGTAATGAAAGGCGAAGATCTGGTCAAGGTGGCTGTTGCCGCGCTGGAAGACGTCAAGGCCCAGGATGTCCTGGTGATCGATGTTCGCGACAAGCAAAGCATCACTGACTACATGATCATCGCCACCGGTACCTCCAATCGCCAGATCGGCGCGATGCTGGAAAAGGTCCGCGAGATGGTCAAGGCCCAGGGCGTGCGTCCGCTGGGTGAAGAAGGCAAGGGTGACAGCGACTGGGTGCTGCTGGACCTGGACGATGTGATCGTGCACATGATGACTGCCTCGGCTCGTCAGTTCTATGACCTGGAGCGTCTGTGGCAGGGCGCCGAGCAGAGCCGCGCGGCCGATGGCAAGCACCACAGCCCGGAGCATGGCCACGAGCACTTCACCAAGCTCAACAAAGACCAGCAATAAGGGACAGCTGTGCGCCTGCGTCTGATCGCTGTTGGTTCACGCATGCCCAAGTGGGTGGAAGAGGGTTGGCACGAGTATGCCAAGCGTCTGCCCTCCGAGCTGGCGCTGGAACTGGTGGAAATTCCGCTCAATACCCGGGGCAAGAACGCCGACGTGGCTCGCTTTATCCGTCAGGAAGGCGAAGCCATGCTGGCCAAGGTCGGGCATAACGAGCGCGTCGTCACCCTCGAGGTGCACGGCAAACCCTGGAGCACCGAGCAGTTGGCGGTGGAACTGGATCGTTGGCGTCTCGATTCGCGCACCGTGAATTTCATGGTCGGCGGCCCGGAAGGGCTGGCGCCGGAAGTCTGTGCGCGAGCGGATCAGCGTTGGTCGCTGTCGCCGCTGACCTTGCCGCACCCGCTGGTGCGGATTCTCATCGGTGAACAGCTGTATCGCGCCTGGACCGTGTTGTCCGGGCACCCTTACCACAAGTAGCCCGCGCCCCTAATGTCCCAGCCGATCCGCATCAAGGACCACGAAAAAGACGCCCGTCTGGTGCGTAGCCGGGTCGTGTTCGGCGCCATTATGGTGGTCTGCCTGATTGGCGTGCTGATTGCCCGGCTGTATTACCTGCAGGTGATTCAGTACGACTATCACTCCACGCTGTCGGAGAACAATCGGGTGCATGTGCAGCCGATTCCCCCGACTCGCGGACTGATTTTCGACCGCAATGGCGTGGTAGTTGCTGATAACCGGCCCAGTTTCAGCCTGAGCATGACCCGCGAACGTTCCGGCAACTGGCAGCAGGTCCTCGATGTGATTGTCGAGGTGCTGGAACTGACCCCGGAAGACCGGGTGCTGTTCGAAAAGCGCATGAAACAGGGGCGGCGCCCTTTCGAACCGGTGCCGATCCTGTTCGAGTTGACGGAAGAGCAGATAGCCCGCATTGCGGTGAACCAGTTCCGTCTGCCCGGGGTGGAAGTGGTTGCGCAACTGGTCCGGCACTACCCGCAGGGCGCGCACTTTGCGCACTCCGTGGGCTATATGGGGCGGATCAACGAGAAAGAGCTGAAGTCCCTGGACCCGGTGAACTACAGCGGCACCCACCATATCGGCAAGACTGGCATCGAACGTTTCTACGAGCCGGAATTGCATGGCCAGGTGGGTTACGAGGAAGTTGAAACCAACGCCCGTGGCCGAGTGCTGCGGGTGCTCAAGCGCACCGACCCGATTCCCGGCAAGGACATTGTCCTGAGCCTGGATATCAAGTTGCAGGAGGCCGCGGAGCTGGCTCTGGGCGGCCGCCGCGGTGCGGTGGTGGCGCTGGACCCGAGCACCGGGGAAGTTCTGGCGATGGTCAGCCAGCCAAGTTTCGATCCGAACCTGTTCGTCACCGGTATCAGCTTCAAGGCTTATGCCGAATTGCGTGATTCCATTGATCGGCCGCTGTTCAACCGGGTGCTGCGCGGTCTGTATCCACCGGGTTCGACCATCAAGCCGGCGGTGGCGATTGCCGGGCTGGATGCCGGGGTGGTGACGGCCTCGTCCCGCGTCTACGACCCGGGCTACTACCAACTGCCCAACTACGATCACAAGTACCGCAACTGGAACCGAAGCGGTGACGGTTATGTCGACCTGGACACCGCGATCATGCGGTCCAACGACACCTATTTCTATGACCTGGCCCACAAGCTGGGGATCGATCGGCTCTCGGCCTACATGACCAAGTTCGGCATCGGCCAGAAGGTCTCCCTGGACATGTTCGAGGAATCCCCGGGGCTGATGCCGACCCGCGAGTGGAAGCGCGCCACCCGGCGTCAGGCCTGGTTCCCGGGAGAAACCCTGATTCTCGGGATCGGCCAGGGCTACATGCAGTCGACGCCGTTGCAACTGGCCCAGGCGACCGCTCTGGTTGCCAGCAAGGGCAAGTGGAACCGACCGCACCTGGCCAAGAGCATCGAAGGCGAGAAGCCGGTGGATCACAACCCGATGCCGGACATCGTCCTGCGCGACCCGTCGGACTGGATGAGGGTCAATCACGGCATGCAGCAGGTGATGCACGGCGCCCGCGGCACTGCGCGCAAGGCTGCGGTTGGTTCGCAGTACCGGATTGCCGGCAAGAGTGGTACTGCCCAGGTGGTGGCGATCAAGCAGGGCGAGAAATACGACCGCTCCAAGGTTCAGGAGCGCCATCGCGACCACGCCCTGTTTGTCGGCTTCGCCCCGGCGGAAAACCCCAAGATCGTAGTTTCGGTCATGGTCGAGAACGGCGAGTCGGGCTCCGGCGTTGCGGCTCCCGTGGTGCGCCAGGTGATGGATGCCTGGCTTCTCGGCCAGGACGGCCAGCTCAAGCCTGAGTTCGCCAGCCCTATCAGCGCGGAGGCTACGGCCCGTGAAGAGTAATTTTGACCGCATCCTCTCCAGTGAGGATGTGATGCGCCGTCGTGCGACGCTGTTGCAGCGCCTGCATATCGATGGCCCCTTGCTGGTGTTGCTGTTGACGCTGGCCGCCGGCAGCCTGTTCGTGCTGTATTCCGCCAGTGGCAAGAGCTGGGATCTGCTGGCCAAGCAGGCCACGTCCTTCGGCATCGGCTTGGTGTCGATGATTGTCATCGCCCAGTTCGAGCCACGTTTCATGGCGCGCTGGGTGCCTCTGGGCTATGTGTTCGGCGTGGTGTTGCTGGTGGTGGTGGACGTCATGGGCCACAACGCCATGGGCGCGACCCGCTGGATCAACATTCCCGGGGTGATCCGCTTCCAGCCGTCGGAGTTCATGAAGATCATCATGCCGGCGACCATCGCCTGGTACCTGTCCAAGCGCACCTTGCCGCCCCATCTCAAGCATGTGGGGATCAGCCTGATACTGATCGGCATTCCGTTCATCCTGATCGTGCGTCAGCCGGACCTGGGCACCGCCCTGCTGATCCTGGCCGGTGGCGCCTTCGTGCTGTTCATGGGTGGGCTGCGCTGGCGCTGGATTCTGAGTGTGCTGGCGGCCGCGGTGCCGGTGGCCATCGCCATGTGGTTCTTCATCATGCATGACTACCAGAAACAGCGAATCCTGACTTTTCTCGACCCCGAGAGCGACCCCCTGGGCACGGGCTGGAACATTATCCAGTCCAAGGCGGCCATCGGTTCCGGCGGGGTTTTCGGCAAGGGTTGGCTGCTGGGTACGCAGTCGCACCTGGACTTTTTGCCGGAGAGCCACACCGACTTCATTATTGCGGTCATGGGCGAGGAGTTCGGCCTGGTGGGCATTTGTGCGCTGCTGCTGATCTACCTGCTGTTGATCGGGCGCGGGTTGGTGATCACCGCTCAGGCGCAGACGCTGTTCGGCAAGTTGCTCGCAGGCAGCCTGACCATGACGTTTTTTGTTTACGTTTTCGTCAACATCGGTATGGTCAGTGGCTTGTTGCCGGTAGTGGGGGTTCCGTTGCCGTTCATTAGCTACGGAGGAACTTCGCTGGTGACGCTACTGTCAGCGTTTGGGGTTTTGATGTCGATCCATACCCATCGCAAGTGGATCGCGCAGGTTTGATTAAGGTGAAGAATTCAATGCAAGTAATGCGTGGCTGGGCTGCTCGGCATGCGCCGTGGGTCGGCCTGGTAAGCATCCTTGGTGCAGCGCAACCCGCGTTCGCCGGTGATTACGAAGGTTCGCCGCAAGTGGCCGAATTCGTTGGCGAAATGACCCGGGACTATGGTTTTGCCGGGGAACAGCTGATGGGGGTGTTCCGCGAGGCCGAGCGCAAGCAATCGATTCTTGACGCCATTTCGCGGCCGGCCGAGCGGGTCAAGCAGTGGAAAGAATACCGGCCGATGTTCATCACCGACGCGCGCATTGCCCGCGGTGTGGATTTCTGGCGTCAGCATGAGGCGGTTCTGGCTCGCGCCGAGCAGGAATATGGCGTACCGGCCCAGGTCATAGTGTCGATTATCGGCGTTGAGACCTTTTTTGGGCGTAATACCGGCAATTACCGGGTGATCGATGCGTTATCTACCCTGGGCTTCGATTATCCGCCACGCGCCGAATTCTTCCGCAAGGAACTGCGCGAGTTCCTGCTGCTGGTCCGTGAAGAGCAACTTGATCCCTTGAGCCTCAAGGGCTCCTACGCGGGAGCCATGGGGCTGCCGCAGTTCATGCCGAGCAGTTTTCGCGCCTATGCGGTGGACTTCGACGGTGATGGCCACATCAATATCTGGACCAACCCGGACGATGCCATCGGCAGCGTTGCCAGCTACTTCAAGCGTCATGGCTGGGTGGCCGGCGAGCCGGTGGTGAGTCGCGCCGATGTGCGTGGCGATCGCGTGGACGAAGGCTTGACCACAGGGATAGAACCGACCAAGACGGTCGGGGAGTTGCGGGCCTTGGGCTGGTCGAGTCATGATGCGCTGCGCGATGATCTGCCGGTCACCGCTTTCCGTCTGGAAGGTGACAGTGGCCCGGAATACTGGATGGGCCTGAAGAACTTTTACGCGATCACTCGCTATAACCGCAGCGTGATGTATGCCATGGCCGTACATCAGTTGTCTGAACAACTGGTCCAAGCACGGGGCGTCAAGTAATGCTGGCAATGCCAATCCGCAAACCCCTGAAGCTGGTGGCTTTTGCCGCGTTGTCCTTGTTGTTGGTCAGTTGCTCGACGAGCCGCTCGCCGCAGCACAAGTCCACGAGTGGCGTGCGCGCCATGCCGGGCCTGGACGTCAACCGTGCACACAAGGATGGCGCGCCCTGGTGGGACGTCGACGTCTCGCGCATTCCCGATGCGACCCCGACCCTGCACACCGGCCCGTACAAGGCCAACCCCTATACGGTGCTGGGCAAAACCTATTTCCCCATCCAGGAGTCCAAGAACTACGTGGCCTCCGGTACGGCGTCCTGGTACGGCACCAAGTTCCATGGTCAGAACACCGCCAATGGCGAGGTCTATGACCTGTACGGTATGAGTGCCGCACACAAGACCCTGCCGTTGCCCAGTTACGTGAAGGTCACCAACCTGGACAACAATCGCAGCGTGATCCTGCGGGTCAACGATCGTGGTCCGTTCTACTCCGACCGCATCATCGACCTGTCCTACGCGGCTGCAAAGAAGCTCGGTTATGCCGAGACCGGCACCGCTCGGGTCAAGGTCGAAGGCATCGATCCGCAGCAGTGGTGGGCCCAGCGTGGCCGTCCGGCGCCGTTGATGCTCAATGAGCCGCAAGTGGCGCAAAATAACGCGCCGGTGATCACGGCTTCGGCCGGTACTGTCGAGCAATGGACGCCGCCGCCCCAGCAACACGCTGCAGCGGTAGTTCCCGTACAAGTTAAAAACACTCCTGCAGCCGCCTCAGGCCAGTATCTGCAGGTGGGGGCCTTCGCCAACCCGGACGCTGCGGAGCTGTTGAGGTCTAAATTGAGCAGCATGGTGAGCGCCCCGGTGTTCATCAGCTCGATCGTACGTAATCAGCAGACGCTGCATCGGGTACGCTTGGGGCCATTCGGCACGCCGGGTGAGGCTCAGCAAGCGCAGAACAGTGTGCGCTTGGCTAACCTTGGCCAGCCCAGTGTGGTGACTGCCGAGTAAGAAGATTGAGGGTCCGCTTGCGGTATTGGGGGGCGGACCCTGGTTGTTGGCTCGTCGAACAACAAAAGCCCGGCAAGGGTCAGTGAGTGAGCAACTGAACACGCGACAGCCCTTTAGAAGGCTGTCTGAAATAGTTTTGCCCTCGGGCAAGTTTCCATTAGCAACTTCGAGAGACGGATGAACATCACCACCTTTGCCAAACGCCTGTGCCTGCTTGTCCCGCTGATCATCACGCCCGCCGCCTGGGCGGTCGAAGCGATGCCGTCGCCACCGCAACTGGCCGCCAAATCCTATGTGCTCATGGACGCCAGCAGCGGTAACGTGCTGGTGGAGAACAATGGTGACCAGCGCCTGCCACCGGCCAGTCTGACCAAGCTGATGACCGCCTACATCGCGACCCTGGAAATCCGTCGCGGCCAGATCGGCGAGAACGATCCGGTAACCGTCAGCGAGAACGCCTGGCGTACTGGCGGGTCGCGGATGTTCATCAAGGTGGGTTCGCAAGTCACCGTCAGCGACTTGCTGCACGGCATCATCATTCAGTCGGGCAACGACGCCAGCGTTGCGGTTTCCGAGCACATTGCCGGCAGCGAAGACGCTTTTGCCGACATGATGAACAAGACGGCTGCCGATCTGGGCATGAGCAACAGCCACTTCATGAACCCGACCGGCCTGCCGAACCCTGAGCACTACTCGTCGGCCCATGATATGGCGGTGCTGGCTCGCGCGATCATCCATGAAGACCCTGCCCACTATGCGATCTACTCGCAGAAGGAGTTCTTCTGGAACGGCATCAAGCAACCTAACCGTAACCTGCTGCTGTGGCGCGACAAGACCGTCGATGGTCTGAAAACCGGCCACACCGATGAAGCCGGCTACTGCATGGTGTCTTCGGCAGTACGTGATGGCATGCGTCTGATCGCCGTGGTGTTCGGCACCAACAGCGAGCAGGCCCGCGCCGCCGAAACCCAGAAGCTGTTGACCTACGGTTTCCGCTTCTTCGAAACCCAGACCTTCTACCAGAAAGGCACCGAGCTGGCTCAGGCGCAGGTGTGGAAGGGCACCTCTCATCAGGTCAAGGCCGGTCTGGCTGAAGATCTGACCATGACCATGCCTAAAGGCCAGTTGAAAAAGCTCGCCGCCAGCATGACCATGAACCCGCAACTGGTTGCGCCGATCGCCAAGGGCGACGTGATTGGTAAAGTCGAAGTGAAACTGGACGACAAGGTGGTGCACAGCGCTGACCTGATCGCCCTGGAAGCGGTCGACGAAGGTGGTATCTTCCGCCGCATGTGGGATAGCATCCGTCTATTCTTCTACGGCTTGTTCAACTGATATTGTCGACCTGCATGGCCCCCGCTCCGAAGTGGAGCGGGGGCCATGTCCGTCGTCCGGCTTACGAGGCCGTTACTGCCATGACAGACACTGACGTTAAGTCGCACAAGATTGAATTCCCCGTCGATGACTACCCGATCAAGGTGATCGGTGACACGGTTGTCGGCTTCAAGGACACCGTGATCGAGATCCTCGCCAAGTACGCCAAGCTGGACATCAAGTCCCTGGCCGAGCGTCAGAGCAGCAACGGCAAGTACACCACGGTACAACTGCACATCACCGCCACCGGTGAAGACCAACTGCGTGATATCAATAGTGCCCTGCGTGCTACCGGTGTCGTCCACATGGTGCTGTGATGCCACAGACGCTGGGCTTTCGTGAGCTTGGCCTGATGGCTTACGAGCCGGTCTGGCAGGCCATGCAGCGCTTTACCAACGAACGTGGCAGCAGCGCCCCAGACGAAATCTGGCTGGTGCAGCATCCGCCGGTGTTTACCCAAGGCCAGGCGGGCAAGGCCGAGCATCTGCTGCTGCCGGGAGATATACCGGTGGTGCAGGCCGATCGCGGCGGACAGGTGACTTATCACGGTCCCGGCCAGTTGGTGGCCTACTTGCTGCTGGATGTGCGCAGGCTGGGATTCGGCGTGCGTGACCTGGTCAGTCGCATGGAGCAATGCCTGGTGGAGTTGTTGGCCAGCTACGGCGTGCCGGCGGCGGCCAAGCCCGATGCACCGGGTGTCTACGTCGAAGGGGCGAAAATCGCCTCCCTGGGCCTGCGTATCCGCCATGGATGTTCCTTTCATGGCCTGGCCTTGAACGTGGACATGGATTTGCAGCCGTTTCGACGGATTAACCCCTGTGGTTATGCCGGGTTGGCGATGACCCAGCTGAGCGACCATGCAGGGCCGATTGAATTTGCCGAGGTAAGTGCCCGGCTGCGTGCGCAGCTCGTCAAACACCTCGACTATGCTGAGCAGACGACCCTAACGGGCGGAATCGACTGATATGACTACTGCGCAAGACGCTGTTCAAACCCTGATCCCGACGGTGGATGTCTCCGAGCGGGCGCCACGTCCGAAAGTTGAAGCCGGCGTCAAATTGCGCGGTGCGGAGAAGGTTGCGCGCATTCCGGTGAAGATCATTCCGACCACCGAACTGCCGAAGAAACCGGACTGGATCCGGGTACGTATTCCGGTATCCCCGGAAGTCGACCGGATCAAGCAACTGCTGCGCAAGCACAAGTTGCACAGCGTCTGCGAAGAAGCATCCTGCCCGAACCTGGGCGAATGCTTCTCCGGCGGTACCGCAACCTTCATGATCATGGGCGACATCTGCACCCGTCGCTGCCCATTCTGTGACGTTGGCCACGGTCGTCCAAAACCTCTGGATGTCGACGAGCCGATGAACCTGGCAGTGGCCATCGCCGACCTGCGCCTGAAGTATGTGGTGATCACTTCGGTGGACCGCGACGACCTGCGTGACGGCGGTGCCCAGCACTTTGCCGACTGCATTCGCGAGATCCGCAAGCTGTCGCCGAACGTACAGTTGGAAACCCTGGTGCCCGACTACCGCGGTCGCATGGATGTAGCCCTGGAAATCACCGCTGCCACGCCACCGGATGTGTTCAACCACAACCTGGAAACCGTGCCGCGCCTGTACAAGGCTGCGCGTCCGGGCTCGGATTACCAGTGGTCGCTGACCTTGCTGCAGAAGTTCAAGCAACTGGTGCCCCATGTACCGACCAAGTCCGGCTTGATGCTGGGCCTGGGCGAAACCGACGACGAAGTCATCGAAGTCATGAAGCGCATGCGTGAGCACGACATCGATATGCTGACCCTTGGCCAGTACCTGCAGCCGTCCCGCAACCACTTGCCGGTTCAGCGTTTCGTGCATCCGGATACCTTCGCCTGGTTCGCCGAGGAAGGTTACAAGATGGGCTTCAAGAATGTCGCTTCGGGCCCGCTGGTACGTTCCTCGTATCACGCCGACGAACAAGCGAAACTGGCCAGAGAAGGCCTGGTTTCCTGATTTGCCTGCCCGCAAGGCTTGGGTCTTGCGGGCAGTTTCCCGGCTCTTTCGAGCACCTCTGCAGTCTCGGTTGTTTTTCGCCCACCCGGTCGCGTCATCCTCTTCTGTTTAACGAGATTCATGGCTACTGTGCTTGAGTGAATTCACACAGGGAGAATCTGCATGCCCATCCAACCGACTGCTGCCCTTCATGCTCACCTGCCGGTGCCGGCACTGGCTGCGGAAGGCGTCATCGGCCTTATTGCCCCCGCCGGTCCCGCAGTGCTGGATACCGAAAAAGCCTTTCAATGGATGCGTTCCCGTGGCTATACGCTGCGGATCTTTCCCGGCGTTGGCCAGCAGGAGGGATATCTGGCTGGCAGCGACGAGGTGCGCCTCGATGACTTGCACAGCGCCTTTGCCGATAGCCAAGTCGACGCCATTGTGTGCCTGCGCGGGGGCTATGGCAGTCCGCGTTTGCTGGACAAGATCGACTTTGAGTTGCTGCGGCGCAACCCCAAGCCCTTTGTCGGCTACAGCGATATCACCGCCCTGCACCTGGCGATCAACCGCTATGCCGGGTTTGTGAGTTTTCACGGACCCATGCTCAATGCCGACCTGCTGGGTGACAAGCAACCGCCAACCGAGGCGTCCTTTTTCAACCTGCTCCGGGGCCAGGTAAAGGCGGGCAGTCTGCTGTCTCATCCCGTGGCTTTCCCATTGACCACTGTGGAGCCGGGCATTGCGTTGGGTCCGCTGTTGGGGGGAAATCTGTCGATGATTGCCTGCACGCTGGGCACGCCTTACGAAATCAATACCGACGGCGTCATCCTGTTTATCGAGGACGTCAACGAGCCGTTGTACCGTATTGACCGCTTGCTCAATCACCTGCGGCTGGCCGGCAAACTGGACAACCTGCGGGGCGTCTTGGTGGGGGATGTGGCCGGTGTGGACTTCAGCGCATTGTGCCGCCTGCTCAAGCAGACCTTCGAGCCGCTGCGGATTCCGGTGCTGGCAGGATGGCGCAGTGGCCATTGTGACCCGAACCTGACTTTGCCCATGGGCGCTCTGGTCAGGCTGGACGCAGGGGCGAGGGAGTTGGCCCTGGCACAGGACGTGGTGTTCAAGTAGGGCTGGCCCTGGCGAAGGGGGAAGCCCTTCGCCAGCTCCGGGCTTAGCGGTTGCGCAGGCTGTCCAGCAACTTGTGAGTAGGGTAGCCGTCTGCGGGCCAACCCAATGCTTGCTGGGCGCTACGAATGGCTTTGCGGGTGTTGGCTCCGATGATGCCGTCGGGGTTGCCGGCGTCATACTGGTTGGCGTTGAGCAGGCCCTGCAATTCGATGCGCTCGGAGCGGCTCAGGGGCAGGTCGTCCTTGGGCCAGTCGCCACTGATCAGGCCGGCGCCGCCGAAGCGGTCGGACAGCAGGTTGACTGCCAGGGCGTAGGACGATGAGTTGTTGTACCTGAGCACCGCTCGGAAGTTATCCAGGATCAGGAACGCCGGCCCCCGATAACCCGCAGGCAGCAGCAACGAGGCGGACAATTGCTCTGATCCGTAAGGCAACGCCTTGCCATTGGCGGTTGTCATCCCCAGGCGCATCCACTCGGCCACGGTCTTGCGGGTGGACGCATCGGCCAGGGCATAGTCGAAGCCGCTGTTGAGCTGGACTTCAACACCCCAGGGCTGGCCCTTTTGCCATCCTGAGCTTTGCAGATAGTGAGCGGTGGAGGCCAGGGCGTCGGCCGGGCTGTTCCAGATATCGCGCCGACCATCGCCGTCGAAGTCCACAGCGTGGGTGTTGTAGGTGGTTGGAATGAATTGGGTCTGGCCCATGGCCCCGGCCCAGGAACCCAGCATCTTCTCTGGCTGGATATCGCCGTGTTGAATGATCTGCAAGGCGGCAATCAGCTGGCTGTTGGCAAAGGCCGGGCGTCGTCCTTCATACGCCAGGGTTGCCAGGGAGCGAATCACCGACTTGTTGCCCTGGAAGTCACCGAAATTGCTCTCCATGCCCCAAACGGCCACCAAGGTCTGGCGATCAACCCCATAGCGCTGTTCGATCCGTTGCAGGATGTCGCTGTACTGGACCAGCAGTGCCTTGCCCTTGCGTACCCGTACCGGGGACAGCGCCCCATCCAGGTATTCCCAGACGGGGCGGGTGAATTCCGGTTGGCTGCGGTCGGCCTTGATCACGCTCATATCCGGGGTGATCCCGGCGAAGGCACGGTCGAATACATCGGCGCGAATCCCGGCGCCCAAGGCTTCGGCGCGGAATGCGTTCATCCATTCATCGAAGGTCTGAGTGGGCTGGATGTCCAGATTGTCGACGGCCAGTGGTGCGACGGTGGCAGGTGCGGCAAGGGGGGCTGCCTGGAGGTTGGGTAGCGGCTGGGCGTCGGCGGCAGTGGGTTTCTCCGCGCAGGCGACGAGTAGAACAAGGCTGGAGGCAGCGATCAGTTGGCGCATGTGCCAACGACGAGAAAGACAAAAGGGCATGCACAGGTCCAGAGAGAATAACAATCAGGTGCAGACCTTATCATGCCAACGGGGTTCAGGGCTTTAGGCGGCCAGAAAGTAAGAAGCCTCCCAGCTTTTAGACTGGAAGGCTTCGCGGCGGTAGCTGCCTTTGCCCTTGGCCGGGCGTTCCTGACGGCTGCGGAACAGTGGCTGGGCGATGATGGATTTGGCCTTGTTGGGGCCATGCTTGGATGGCTTGCTCATGGTGAGTGCTCGCTGTTTCAGGAATAGAAGTGTTGCGGCGCGAATCATCGGCCAGAGTGGAGTTGCTGTCTAGGGTCTGTTCCCGTTTGGTGACGAGCCGCGTTGCTGGGTCAAACGAGAACAGACCCTAGTGCAAGCAAAAGATAAGTAGCGCGATTATTCGGCAGGCAGGGCCAGGCGTTGGCCGGCCATCAGCAGCGACAGCCGGCTCAGGCTGCTCCAGGGCGAACCACTGGCTTGGCCCTTGATCTGGGCATCAATGCGCTGGGCATCCAGTAGCAATTGGCCCCAACGTTGCGCCGAATAGCGCTGCAAGGCTTTGCTCATCAGGGGTTTGCGCTTGTCCCAGACGGGAGGGCGAGCCTGACTGAACACCTTGTCCAGTGGTACACCCTGGCTGAATTGCAGTGCCAGGTTGGCCAGCAGTCGCAGTTCCCGGGACAGGGCCCAGAGAATGACCGGCGGTTCGACGCCTTCGCCCCTCAGTCCCTCAAGCATGCGCAAGGCATGGGCGGCCTCGCCGTTGAGAATCGCATCCACCAGCCCAAACACGTCGAAGCGAGCGCTATCGGCCACGGCGGCCTGTACCGTTTCGACGGTGATCTGCCCGCCTTCGGCCATCAGCTTGAGCTTTTCGATTTCCTGTGCGGCCGCCAGCAGGTTGCCTTCTACCCGGGCGGCGATCAGCTCCACGGCGTCCTGGCTGGCGGACAGGCCGGCCTGTGACAGGCGCTGACGAATCCACTGTGGAAGCTGGTTGGCGTCCACCGGCCAGATCTGCACGAACTGAGTCTGGGCACCTTCGACCAGGGCCTTGCCCCACTTGGTCTTCTGTGCGCTGCCGTCGAGCTTGGGCAGGCTGATCAACAGCACCGTGTCTTCGGCCGGACGCGAACAGTATTCGATCAGTGCTGCTGCACCCTTGTCCCCAGGCTTGCCCGAAGGCAGGCGCAACTCCAGCAGGCGCTTTTCTGCGAACAGCGACATGCTGGCCCCCGCTTGCAGCAGGGTGCCCCAGTCGAAGCTGGCATCGGCGCTGAAGACCTGGCGCTCGTCGAATCCCTGCTGGCGCACGGCAGAGCGAATGGCGTCGGCGGCTTCCTGGCACAGCAGGGGATCGTCGCCGCTGATCACGTAGACCGGCGCTAGTGTGCCTTGCAGGTGTTTGCCGAGTTGGGCGGGGGCGAGTTTCATAGGCGGGGGCCAGAGGGGCGCCTGAGCGCCCCGCAAGGCTTACTGGTTCGGCAGTTCCAAGGGAGACTGTTGCGGAGTTTCCGCCTCAGCCTTGCGTGCGGCTTCCAGGGCCTCGGCTTCTGCCTTGGCTTTGGCCTCGGCGGTAGCCTGCAACTGAGCAAGCTGTTCCGGGGTCAGCAGTTGCAGGCGGATCAGCATGCGCTGGATCAGGTCGCGACGCATTTCCTTGCGGGTTTCCGACGATTCCTGATCCGAACCGGTGATGTTGTTGCCGTCGTGCAGGAAGACTTTCTGCACTTCCAGCTTGTCGTTGAGCAGGTGCAGGTTGTCGTGAGTCAGGATCTCGTACCTGAGGGTTGTGCTGATCTCGTATTCGGCCGAGCTGCCACCGCCGGTGTAGCTGAGCGTGCGCTGGGAGTTCTCCTCATTCAGCAGCACCAGCTTGTAGGGCGCGCCGGCATGGACCCGTACGCCACTGTTTTCCAGTTGCTGCTGGAGCATTTTCACGGTGGTGCCGTAGGCGTCCCGAGCACTCAGGTCGAGCTCCTTGATGGTCAGCTCCTGGGTTCCCGTGCCGCGCAACTGGAAGCCACAGGCGCTCAGCAGAACAGCCAGGCCCATCACCAGCAGGTTACGTTTGATCATGTATTGCTCCCCTTGAAACCATATGGGCCAACCTTGTGGCCCTGAAGGTTTTGTTCGGCGCCCGGTCCCGGACCGGGCGCCCGATCCAATTAGCTGGCGACGATGTTGACCAGTTTGCCAGGCACCACGATGACCTTGCGGATGGTCAGGCCTTCGGTGAAGCGCAGCACGTTCTCGTTGCTGCGCGCCGCGGTTTCGACTTCTTCACGGCTGGCGCTGGCCGGCATTTCGATCTGGCCGCGCAGCTTGCCGTTGACCTGGATGACCAGTTGCAGGCTGTCCTGAACCAGGGCGCTTTCGTCCAATACCGGCCAGCCGGCGTCGATCACCGGGTCGGCGTGACCCAGGCGATTCCACAGTTCGTGGCTGATGTGCGGGGTGATCGGCGCCAGCAGCAAGGTTACGGTTTCCAGACCTTCCTGAACCAGTGCGCGATCCTGCTCGGTACCTTGCGGGGCTTTTTCCAACACGTTCATCAGCGTCATCACCTGGGCGATTGCGGTGTTGAACTTGTGGTTCTGACCCACGTCGTGGCTGGCCTGCTTGATGGCTTGATGGATCGAGCGGCGAATGGCTTTCTGCTCGTCGTTCAGGCTGGCGATGTCCAGTGTGCCCGGCAGGCCCTGTGTGACATGTGCTTGAGCCAGGCGCCAGACGCGCTTGAGGAAACGGTGCGAGCCTTCAACGCCGGAGTCCGACCATTCGGCACTCATGTCTGGTGGCGAGGCGAACATCATGAACAGGCGGCAGGTGTCTGCGCCGAACTGGTCAATCATCGACTGTGGGTCGACGCCGTTGTTCTTCGACTTGGCCATCTTCTCGGTGCCGCCGATTTCCACCGGCAGGCCGTCCGCGATCAGCTTGGCGCTGATGACCTTGGCCTTGCTGTCGCGTTCGAGTTCGACGTCCGCCGGGTTGAACCAGGTGTAGGCACCGTTGGCTTCACGACGGTAGTAGGTCTCGGCGATCACCATGCCTTGGGTCAGCAGGTTCTTGAATGGCTCGTTGGAGCTCACCAGGCCTTCGTCACGCATCAGCTTGTGGAAGAAGCGCGCGTAGAGCAGGTGCAGGATGGCGTGTTCGATACCGCCGATGTACTGGTCCACCGGCAGCCAATGGTCGGCTGCCGATTTTTCCACCAGGCCGCCTTCATAGTGCGGCGAGGCGTAGCGGGCGTAGTACCACGACGATTCGACGAAGGTGTCCATGGTGTCGGTTTCACGCTTGGCCGGTGCGCCGCATTTCGGGCAACTGCACTCGTAGAACTCAGGCATGCGTGCCAGGGGCGAACCGGCGCCGTCCGGCACCACATCTTCCGGCAACACGACCGGCAATTGGTCTTCCGGCACCGGCACATCGCCGCAGCTGTCGCAGTGGATGATCGGGATCGGGCAGCCCCAGTAACGCTGGCGGCTGATGCCCCAGTCGCGCAGGCGGAACTGGGTACGCGATTGGCCGAGGTTCTTCTTCAGCAGGGCCACTTCGATGGCGTCGAACGCGCCGGGGAAGTCCAGGCCGTTGAATTCGCCGGAGTTGATCAGTTCGCCGTGCTCGCCGTAAGCGTCCTGCCAAGGGGCAGGCGTCTCATCGCCGGCGCTGGTGCGCACCACGGTCTTGATCGGCAGGCCGTACTTGCTGGCGAATTCGAAGTCGCGCTCATCGTGGGCTGGCACTGCCATTACTGCGCCATCGCCATAGTGCATCAGCACGTAGTTGGCGACCCAGACCGGAAGCTTCTCGCCAGTCAGTGGGTGCTCGACGAACAGCGAGGTCGGCAGGCCTTTTTTCTCCTGGGTCGCCATGTCGGCTTCGGCAACGCTGCCGCCTTTGCATTCGGCAATGAACGCCTGCAGCTCAGGGTTGTTGCGGGCGGCCAGGGTGGCCAGCGGGTGTTCGGCCGCGACGGCGACGTAAGTCGCGCCCATCAGGGTGTCGGGACGGGTGGTAAAGACTTTCAGGGTGCCGGTTTCGCCGATCGACGCCTGATCGTAAGGGAACTGCACTTCCATGCCACGGGACTTGCCGATCCAGTTGCGTTGCATGGTCTTGACCTGCTCGGGCCAGCCCGGCAGCTCGTCGAGACTCTCCAGCAGCTCATCCGCGTAGGCGGTGATCTTGAAGTAGTACATCGGGATTTCGCGCTTTTCGATCAGCGCGCCGGAGCGCCAGCCGCGGCCATCGATCACCTGTTCGTTGGCCAGGACGGTCTGGTCGACCGGGTCCCAGTTCACGGTGCCGCTCTTACGGTAGATCACGCCTTTTTCGAACAGGCGGGTGAACAGCCACTGTTCCCAGCGGTAGTAGTCCGGCTTGCAGGTGGTGACCTCACGAGACCAGTCCACCGCCAGGCCCAGGCTGCGCAGTTGGGTCTTCATGTAGGCGATGTTTTCGTAGGTCCACTTGGCCGGTGCGACGTTGTTCTTCATCGCGGCGTTTTCCGCCGGCATGCCGAAGGCGTCCCAACCCATGGGTTGCAGGACGTTTTTGCCTTGCATGCGCTGGTAGCGGGAAATCACGTCGCCGATGGTGTAGTTGCGCACGTGCCCCATGTGTAGCTTGCCGCTGGGGTAAGGGAACATCGATAGGCAGTAGTAAGTTTCCTTGCCTGGCTGTTCTCTGACTTCAAAGGACTTTTGCTCATCCCAGAACGACTGGGCGGCGGCTTCGATTTCACGGGGCTGATAGTGTTCGTGCATGGCTACTTTTGTACTGAATAGGGGTGGCCTAATCCTCTTCAACGCAACCTCGGGTAGTGATGGCGCCAAATACGGCGTTTTTCAGGGCCCGGTGGAGCTGGAAGTGGAGTTACAGGAAGCGCCGTAGCATACATGACCGCACTCTGCCGAGGGAAACCCTGATTGCTCGCGCGGGCCGTTGGTCGCGGCGGCGCGTCGCTTCCAGCTGTCCGACTAAGCTCAAAAAGGGGAGTGATTCTTATCTTCGATGAGGTGAACGGATGCTTGAGTCGCAGCGAAAAGTAACAGAACCGGAGGTGTATGAAAGGCTGCTGAATCGACTGGCTCTGGCCCTGGATGCGGCAAGAACTGCGGATCGACTGCGCAATGAACGGCCGGTCGAGTTGGAGCTGCGGGGGTTGAGCCCTGCTGAGTTCGAGTTGATCAGGGCCTACCTGGCCCGCAGTCAGCATGAAATGCAGGTCAATGTATCGGGCAGTCCGCAACACCAGGAAAGGCCCCGTTCGGCCAAGGTCATTTGGTTGAAGGATCAGGCGCCCCTCAGGGATTCGGTAAGCGTCCGGTCCCAGCAGTTCAAGTAGGTCCCGAGCCCTTTATTGGGTTGAGAGGTCGTTGCCGAGGACCTCGAAAGCGAAAGTGCCTGGCAACGGTTGTTGCCGCATGGGTATCCCCTTTAGGCTTCGAGCATCTTTTGGAGATGCTCGATGCCTTTTCGTTATTTCATCAAACAGTTACTGCTGCCGCCCGGCATTCTCTTGCTGCTGCTTCTACTGGCCTGGAGTCTGCGTCGGTCCAGGCCTCGGCTGGCGCGATGGTGCTTTGTCCTGGGCTTGGGCGGCTTCTGGTTGATGAGCCTGCCGGTAATGGTGGAATGGGGTGCCCGTGGGCTTGAACGGTTGCCGCCCTTGCCACAGAGCCAATGGGCCAGCCTGGCGGAGCAGGCGGACGCGATCGTGGTCCTGGGTTCCGGCCGTGAGCGGGGTGATCCGGCTTGGGGTTCTGATCAGCCCACGGGCGTGGGGTTGGAGCGCGAGCGTTATGCCGCGCGGCTGGCCAAGGCTTCCGGGCTGCCCCTGTTGACCAGCGGCGGCCTGCATTACGGTACGCCGCCCACCGAAGCTGCGCTGATGGCCGAATCGCTGCTCAATGACTTTGGCGTGAGCGTGCGCTGGCAGGAAGGTCGTAGCCGCACCACCTGGGAAAACGCCCAGTTCAGCGCCGAAGTCTTGCAGCCACTGGGTATCAAGCGCGTGGTGGTCGTGACCCAGGCCTGGCACATGCCCCGTTCGGTCTGGAGTTTTGAGCGCGCAGGGTTTGTTGTGGTGCCAGCACCGGTAGGATTTCTGGGCGTGGACAACGCTCGGCCGTTGGGAGGCTGGATGCCGGAGTTCAAGTCGATCTGGCAGAGCGGCCAGTTGCTGAACGAGGCGGTGGGCCAGTTAGGTTATCGCCTCTTTTATCGCTGATCACAGGGCCGACTCCAGTCGGAGCCGGCTTGCGGGCGAAGCTTTCTAAACGGTCTTGGCGATGCGGCTGGCCAACAAGGCCCAGCCAAACAGCAGGGCGCAGAGCACTGCCAGTGGCCATGAGCGCCACTGCAAGTACGGTGTCAGGTTATGCATGGGCACCACTTCGCCATAGAGAATGCCTCGTTCGAACTGTGGAATCTGCACGGTGATCTTGCCGAACGGATCAATCAGCCCGGTGACTCCGTTGTTGGTGGCGCGGATCATCCAGCGTCCGGCTTCCAGGGCGCGCATCTGCGCCATCTGCAAATGCTGAAGAGGGCCGATGGAGGTGCCGAACCAGGTGTCGTTGCTGATGGTCAGCAGCAGGTCGCTGCGGGCCGAAAGACCGGCGGCGAACTCAGGGTAGACCACTTCGTAACAGATGAACGGCGCAATCTGATACCCCTTGGCTTGCAGTAACGGCTGGTCGGCCGGGCCGCGGGCAAAATCCGACATTGGCAGGTTGAAGAAGTCGATCAGGCCACGCAGCAGCTCCTGCAGGGGCACATACTCGCCAAAGGGCACCAGTTTTTGTTTCAGGTAGGTGCCATCGCCTTCGCCGGTCACGGTGATGCCGTTGAAGTAGCGTTTTTCATGGTGCACCAGTTGGCGCACCGGAACGCCGGTAATCAATGCGGAATGACGCTCGGCGGCAAAGTTGCCCATCATCGTCAGGTAGCCCTCGGCGGACTCCTTGAGCACCGGAACCGCGGTTTCCGGCCAGACCAGCAGGTCAACCCGCTTGCTGCTGAAACTCATGTCGCGGTACAGAGCCAGTTGGGCATTGAGCTCGGCCGGGTCCCATTTCATGCTTTGTTCGATATTGCCCTGAATGGCGGCGACCGAAAGCGGATCACCCGAAGGGCTGGTCCAGGCGTGACCTTTGAGTGCCAGGCCAACTGCCCAGGGCGCAGCCAGCAGCAACAGGCCGGCGGCGATAAACCCCTTGCGTCCGGCCTTGATCAGGCGCGGCAGGTTGTAGAGCAATGCAGCGGTCAACGCCAGGGAGAAGGAAATCAGCCAGATGCCGCCTACAGGCGCGAGTCCGGCCAGGGGACCGTCGAGCTGGCTGTAGCCAGAGTAGAGCCAGGGGAAACCGGTAAGGAACCAGCCGCGAAACGCTTCCTGCCCCAGCCACAGGGCAGCGAAAGCCAGAGCATCCGCCAGCGGTGCTTCGTTGCGCCGCAGCCAGCGGGCCCAGAGCCAGGCGGGCAGGGCAAAGAACCAGGCAATGGCGGCGATGAAGGCCAGCATCAGCACGCTGGCGAGCAAAGCCGATGCGCCGCCGTAGGTGTGGATGCTGACGTAGATCCAGCTGGTACCGGCGCCGAACAGGCCGAAGCCGAAGCACCAGCCCCGGCCGAGGGCCTGGCGGGGCGTGAGCTCCCGCAGACCGGCATAGAACAGTCCTACCGCCAGCAGCGCCAGCGGCCAGATGTCATAGGGCGCCAAGGCCAGGGTGGTAATGGCGCCGGCTGCAACGGCTAGCAGGTTGCCGGGCCAGCCGGGTTGGGTTGAGCGCTGCAAGAGGCGTTTCATCAGCTCTTTCCTGTTTCGCGCCGGGCGGGGCACGAGGAGATGGGGTGGGTGGATTCAGATGAGCGGCGAATCCTGCAGCGCTGTTTGACAGTCCGCCCCCGAGATCTGTCGTCCCCAGGCCAGGTCGTTGGCCTGGGGACGATGATTCTGTGCGGGGGAGGGCTGATGCCCCTTGTCCTTAGCGGGAGATGGGGGTCAGGCGCAGCAGATGAATCCGCCGGCTGTCGGCGTTGAGCACGCGGAAGCGATAGGCGCCGATTTCAGTGATTTCGTTGCGTTTTGGCAAGTGGCCGAAAGCACTCATCACCAGGCCGCCCACGGTATCGAACTCGTCATCGGAGAAGTCGCTGTCGAAAAACTCGTTGAAGTTCTCGATCGGCGTCAGCGCCTTGATCAGGAAGTCGCCGCTGGGAAGCGGTTTGATGTAGCTGTCTTCCTCGACGTCATGCTCGTCCTCGATGTCGCCGACGATCTGTTCCAGCACGTCTTCGATGGTCACCAGGCCCGCCACGCCGCCGTATTCGTCGATGACGATGGCCATGTGGTTGTGGTTGGCGCGGAACTCGCGCAGCAGCACATTCAGGCGCTTGGACTCGGGGACGAAGGTCGCCGGGCGCAGCAGGTCCTTGATGTTGAAGCTGTCGCCGTTCTCCTTGAGGATCAGCGGCAGCAGGTCCTTGGCCAGCAGGACGCCCATCACGTCGTCATGGCTTTCGCCGATCACCGGGTAGCGCGAGTGCGCCGAATCGATGACTGCAGGCAGGAACTCCCGGGGTGTCTGGGTCGCCTTGATGCTGATCATCTGCGAGCGCGGAACCATGATGTCCCGGACTTGCAGGTCAGCTACCTGGATGGCGCCTTCGACGATGGCCAGCGCTTCGCTGTCCAGCAATTTGTTCTGATGGGCTTCGCGCAGCAGCTCCAGCAGCTCCTGGCGGTTTTTCGGCTCATGGGCAAAAGCCTGGGTCAGTTTGCCCAGCCATGACTTTTGCCCGTTGCTCGATCGATCTTCGCTCATAGCGATTGCTCTGAATCCTTGGTTGTTACAGGTGGTTGTTGATCAGCTTTCGTCGTCTGCATACGGGTCGGGGTGACCCAGCTCAGCAAGCAACGTTCGTTCCAGTGCTTCCATTTCTTCGGCTTCGTCATCATCTATATGGTCGTAACCCAACAGATGCAAGCAGCCGTGAATGACCAGATGGGCCCAGTGGGCCTTAAGTTCCTTGCCTTGTTCGGCGGCCTCGCGTTCGACCACCGCAATGCAGATCACCAGGTCCCCCAGCAAGGGGATATCCAGCAGTTCATCCGGCACGTCGGCAGGAAATGACAGCACATTGGTTGCGTAATCTTTGTGACGCCAGGTGTGATTCAGCTCACGGCCTTCGTCTTCGTCCACCAGGCGGATGGTCAGTTCCGAATCGGCGGTGCGCTGGCGCAGAGCCAGTTCGCACCACTGGCGGAACTCTTCATCGCTGGGGGCCGGCTGCTGGCTGGCGCGTTGCAGGTCAAGCTCAAGCATCGCGGCGGTTGCCTCTGTCGGCTGAAGCCTTGGCGGCCTCGTCCTCGGCTCGCAGCTCGAAGCGTTCATAGGCTTCGACAATGCGTTGCACCAGTGGATGGCGCACCACGTCCTTGGGCATGAAGTGAGTGAAGCTGATGCCGGGTACATCCTTGAGCACGTTGATCACTTGGGCCAGGCCCGACTTGGTGCCTTTGGGCAGGTCGACCTGGGTGATGTCGCCGGTGATCACTGCGGTGGAGCCGAAGCCGATTCGGGTGAGGAACATTTTCATCTGTTCCACGGTGGTGTTCTGGCTTTCGTCGAGGATGATGAAGCTGTTGTTCAAGGTCCGGCCGCGCATATAGGCCAGAGGCGCGATCTCGATGACCTGGCGCTCGATCAGCTTGGCCACCTGTTCGAAACCGAGCATTTCATACAGCGCGTCATACAGCGGGCGCAGGTACGGGTCGATTTTTTGTGCCAGATCGCCGGGCAGGAAACCGAGCTTCTCGCCCGCTTCCACGGCTGGCCGCACCAACAGGATGCGCCGCACTTGCTCGCGCTCCAGGGCATCTACGGCGCAAGCCACCGCGAGGTAGGTCTTGCCGGTACCGGCCGGGCCAATGCCGAAGTTGATGTCATTGCCGAGGATTTCTTTGACATAGCGCTGCTGATTCAGGCCGCGAGGGCGAATCATGCCTTTCTTGGTGCGCAGGGCTATGGCGGCATCGGCCACCGATGGGTTGTCCAACTCTTCCACGGCGGATTCCTGGAGGAACAGGTGTACCAGGTCCGGCGATAGCTCGGTGCCCTTGGTTTCCCGGTAGAGACGGCGCAGAAGATTTTCCGCGGAGGTGGTGTGCTTGGGTTCGCCAATCAGCTCGAACTGATTGCCGCGGTTGCGGATCTCGATCATCAGGCGCTGTTCGATCAAGCGCAAATGCTCGTCGAATTGCCCGCACAGATTGGCGAAGCGGCGAGCCTCGAAGGGCTCGAGGATGAAACGATGAGGTTCTATGGGTGCGTTCAAGGTCGTTTTTTAGCCGCCCAACGGCAATTAAGATGAATTCAAGGATAACGCCAGCGGCCTGGGTGCGAAAGCTCTTATGCGGTGCAATGGCCGGTGATGCTTTCTTTGTAGGAGTCGGCTTGCCGGCGAAGGTGCTCTTGAAGGTTTCTTCGCCGGTAAGCCCGCTCCTGCACAAGCCCGCTCCTGCACAAGCCCGTTCCTACACAAGTCAGTGCTTACGATAACAGCGAGCCGCGCAGCGAATGGGGCTGCGCCGAATCGATGTGCACGTCGGCGAACTGGCCGATCAGTGTGGGATTGTCGCAACGGAAGTTGACGATCCGGTTGTTCTCGGTACGGCCCTGCAATTCGCCAGGGTCTTTCTTGGAGTAATCGGTGACCAGAATGCGTTGGGTCGAGCCGACCATTTGTCGGCTGATCTCGAATCCTTGCTGGTTCAGGCGATGCTGCAGTGCGTTCAGACGCTCCTTCTTCAGCGCTTCGGGTGTGTCGTCGGCGAGGTCTGCAGCCGGGGTACCTGGGCGCTGGCTGTAGATAAAGGAGTAGGAGAAGTCGAAGCCTACGTCCTCGATCAGCTTCATGGTCTGCTGGAAGTCTTTCTCCGTCTCGCCGGGGAAGCCGACGATAAAGTCCGAGCTGATGCAGATTCCCGGGACTGCCGCCCGTAGCTTGCGCAGCTTGGACTTGTATTCCAAAGCTGTGTGATTGCGTTTCATCGCCGCCAGAATGCGGTCCGAGCCCGATTGCACCGGCAGGTGCAGGTGTTTAACCAGCTCTGGTACTTCGGCATGAGCC
This sequence comes from Pseudomonas protegens, assembly GCF_003363755.1. Classification (GTDB taxonomy): domain Bacteria; phylum Pseudomonadota; class Gammaproteobacteria; order Pseudomonadales; family Pseudomonadaceae; genus Aquipseudomonas; species Aquipseudomonas danubii. The sequence goes on along the minus strand of NZ_CP031396.1, from coordinate 2,656,930 downwards.
TGGATCAGGCTGTCGGAGAACTCCAGGGGGTGCGAGGTGGTGTAGCGAATTCGTTCGATACCATCGACAGCGGCGACTACGCGGATCAACTCGGCCAGGTCCGCCATGCGCCCGTCGTGGGTCTGCCCCCGGTAGCCGTTGACGTTCTGGCCCAGCAAGGTGACTTCACGCACACCGTTTTCCGCCAGGTGGATGATCTCGGCGATCACGTCGTCAAATGGCCGGCTGACTTCTTCGCCGCGGGTGTAAGGCACTACGCAGAACGTGCAGTACTTGCTGCAGCCTTCCATCACCGACACATAGGCGCTGGGGCCGTCGATGCGCGGCTCGGGCAGGTGGTCGAACTTTTCGATTTCCGGGAATGAGACATCCACTTGCGGCAGCTTGGTGGCGCGAGCGACGTCGATCATTTCCGGCAGGCGGTGCAGCGTCTGCGGGCCGAAGACCACGTCCACGTAGGGCGCTCGATCACGGATGGCCGCGCCTTCCTGACTGGCCACGCAGCCACCGACGGCGATCACCATGTCCGGGTTGGCCAGCTTCAGCTCGCGCCAGCGCCCCAGTTGCGAGTACACCCGGTCCTGGGCGCGCTCGCGAATGGAGCAGGTGTTGAGCAGGATGACGTCAGCGTCTTCGGCGCGGGCGGTGACTTCCAGGGCCTGATGTTCACCCAGTAGGTCTACCATGCGCGAGCTGTCGTACTCGTTCATCTGGCAACCGTGGGTTTCGATGTAAAGCTTCTTGGCCATGGACCTCGGTCTCACGTGATTCAAAGAACCGCGCATTATAGGGGCCATACCTACAGGTTCCTAGCGTTGTGCATCGGGTAGCTATGCTATAGTTCGCGCCCTATTTTTGTCCCCCGATGTGTTGCCCGCCCACCATGACCAAACGTGAAGCCCCAATCTATAAGGTGATTTTTCTCAACCAGGGCCAGGTGTTCGAAATGTACGCCAAGCAGATCTATCAAAGTGATCTGTGGGGCTTTCTGGAAGTGGAAGAGTTCGTCTTTGGCGAGCGCACGCAAGTGGTCGTCGATCCGAGCGAAGAAAAACTCAAGGCTCAGTTCGAAGGCGTTGTGCGCAGTTTTGTGCCGATGCATTCGATTGTGCGCATCGACGAAGTGGAGCGCCTAGGCACACCGAAGATCAGCGAGGCTCGTGGCGTAAGCAACGTCATGCCGTTTCCCATGCCAATGCCCGAAAAGTAAGCCTGGTTTGCGTAGGCGCCAGTTTGCCGGTGAGTGGCGCGAAGCGGTTACGGCAGGGGCGAGAAAGGCGAACGCCCATCGGCGCTTTGCAGTTCCATCAGGTATTTACGGAAGATCTGCCCCAGCACCTGGGTCGCAACTTCCAGTTCGTCACGCTGCATGTGCTCGGCGACTTCGTCGGCGGTGTCCAGGGCGTCTTCGGCACCATTGACCGCAGCCATCTTCAGCACGATGTAGGCTTGAACGTTGTTGGCCGGCACGCCTTCGCCGTGGAAGAACATGGTGCCGAGCTTGAACTGCGCCTGGGCATGGCCTTGCAACGAGGCCTTTTCGAAATAGCTCAGGGCTTGATTGAGGTCCTGCGGCGCGCCTTTACCCTCGTAGTAGAACTCACCCAACTCGTATTGCGCCTGTGCATCCCCTTCATCGGCGGCTTTCTGGCACGCGGCTAGCGCCTCGGCCTGTTCCTGTGCCTGGGGATCGAGGGTGCAGCGACCCATCGCTGGGATCAACAACGAGTTGCCGCCTGCTTGTGCGTGCGCGAGCAGGGGCTGAAGGAGCAACAGGCAGCCCAATGTCAGGGCGCGGCCGGTGCGGTTCATGGGAATCGACTTACCTCTGAGGGGCGCGCGGACCCGGCGAGGGGGTCCAATAAGCGCGCATTATGAAATAAGCAGGGCCAACCTTACAAAGTCTTTACTCGTTTTTCTGCTGCGTGGCCGCGATATCCGCTGGTTTGCCGCGTATTTCCCCCTTTGCCAAGGGAAAGTTCGAGTAAAGCACGAAGCTGGCATGGTCGGTCACCATGCCAGCCATGTAGCGCTTATTTCAGGGCGGCAAATGCGCGCTCTGCTGCATCCAGGGTCAGTTGCAGCTCAGTCTCGCCGTGGGCGATCGAGGTGAAACCGGCCTCAAAGGCACTTGGCGCCAGGTACACGCCGCCTTCCAGCATCAGGTGGAAGAAGCGCTTGAACAGGTTGGCATCGCTGGCCATCACATCGTCAAAGGTGACGATATCGTCGGCGCCACTGAAGTACAGGCCGAACATGCCGCCCGCCTGAGTGGTGACGAACGGAATGCCTGCGGCATCGGCGCGTTGCTGCAAGCCTTCGAGCAGGCGGCTGGTGTAGTCGCTCAGTTCGGCGTGGAAGCCCGGGCGGCTGATCAGGCGCAGGGTGGTCAGGCCGGCAGCCATGGCCAGTGGGTTACCGGACAGGGTGCCGGCCTGGTAGACCGGACCCAGGGGCGCAATGTGTTCCATGATCTTGCGTTTGCCGCCGAAGCAGCCCACTGGCATGCCGCCGCCGATGATCTTGCCGAAGGTGGACAGGTCTGGAGTCACGCCGTAATGGGCCTGGGCGCCGCCTAAAGCGACACGAAAGCCGGTCATCACTTCGTCGAAGATCAGCACTACGCCGTGTTGGTCGCAAAGAGTGCGCAGCCCCTCGAGGAAGCCCGGTGCCGGCGGCACACAGTTCATGTTGCCGGCCACAGGTTCGACGATGATGCAGGCCACTTCCTGGCCCACTTCCGCCAGCATTTTTTCCACTGCAGCGATGTCGTTGAAGGGCAGGGTCAGCGTGTGTTTGGCGAAAGCTGCAGGTACACCGGCAGAGCTGGGTACGCCTTGAGTCAGGGCGCCGGAACCGGCCTTGACCAGCAGGCTGTCGGAATGCCCGTGGTAGCAGCCTTCGAACTTGATGATGCTGTCGCGGCCGGTAAAGCCACGGGCCAGGCGAATCGCGCTCATGGTGGCTTCAGTGCCGGAGCTGACCATGCGCACCATTTCCATGGAGGGAACGATGGAGCACACCAGATCGGCCATTTCGGTTTCCATGGCAGTCGGGGCGCCGTAGGACAGGCCATGCTCCAGCTGCTTGCGTACCGCGTCCAGCACGTCCGGGTGACTGTGGCCGAGAATCATCGGGCCCCAGGACCCGACATAGTCGACATAGCGCTTGTCGTCTTCGTCAGTGACGTAGGCACCTTCGGCGTGCTTGAAGAACAGCGGGGTGCCGCCCACGCTCTTGAAGGCGCGGACCGGCGAGTTGACGCCACCAGGGATGTGTTTCTGGGCGTCGGCAAACAGGGTTTCGGAACGGGACATGATCGGGCTCTCAAAAAATCAGCTGTTGAATAGGGCGTTGAAGGCGCGGGCGCGACGGGTCACTTCGTCGGCGCTATCGGCGCCGAACAGGCCGTGAACCACCGCCAGCAGGTCGGCGCCGTGGTTCACCAGGGGAGCGGCGTTTTCCAGGGTGATGCCGCCAATCACGCAGATCGGCAGATGCAGGCTGGCCCGGGCCTGATCCAGCAACTCCAGGCTGGCCGTGGGCGCGCCGGGTTTGGTGGTGGAATTGAAAAAGCGGCCGAAGGCGACATAGCTGGCGCCTTCCTTCGCGGCTTGCTCGGCCAGTGGCAATTGGTCGTGGCAGGTCGAACCGATAATGGCCTGGCGCCCCAGCAGGGCGCGGGCCGGCGTCAGGGGACCGTCGCTCTGGCCCAGGTGCACGCCGGCACCGATGCGTGCCGCCAGCTCGGCGTCATCGTTGATGATCAGGCGGGTCTTGTAGCGCTCGCACAGGTTCAGCAGGGTTTCGGCTTCCCGCAGACGGCGGGCCTGGTCATCGCTTTTATCGCGGTACTGCAACAGGGTGACGCCGCCTTCCAGCGCTGCCTCCACGTACTTCAGGAACTTGCCGGCCAACAGCTGGCTGTCGGTGATGGCGTACAGACCACGTAGTTTCATTGAGCGGGCCTCATGACATTACGAGCAGAAATCCAACGGCAAGCGGCGCGGGACAAACTGGCCGCGGCCCAGTTGCTCGGCGTCGCGCAGGGTGCGCCAGGTGTAGTCCAGGGCCGACTTTACGGCGCTGGCCAGATGTTCGCCTTGGGCCAGACGTCCGGCCAGGGCACTGGCCAGGGTGCAGCCGGAGCCGTGGTAGCTGCCTGGCAGACGCTGGCAGGTGTAGGTCTCGCGCAGGCCGTCACGGCTGTACAGGCGATTGTGCACTTCGTGTTCATCGCCATGGCCGCCGGTGATCAGCAGGTGCTTGACGAACGGCAGGAGTTTTTCGGCGCATTGGTCGGCGCTGCCTTCGGGCAGTTCCGCAAGAATTCGGGCTTCGGGAAGGTTGGGAGTGGCAATGGTGGCCAGGGGCAGCAGGCGTTCGCGCATGGCGTAGCCCACTTCATCCTTGCCCAGGCGGCCACCGCCGCCGGCGCGCAGCACCGGGTCGCACACCAGGGGCAGGTGTGGGTGTGCCTGGAGCAGTTCGACCACGGTGTCGACCATCTCCAGGGAGCCCAGCATGCCCAGCTTGACCGCGGCGACAGTGGAGTCGTTGAGCACGGCATTGGCCTGGGCCAATACCCACTCGCGATCCAGAACGCGGAAATCGCTGACGTTGACCGTGTCTTGCACGGTCAGGGCGGTGACAGCCGGAGCTGCGTGACAACCCTGAGCCAGCAGGGCTTCGATATCTGCCTGCAAGCCGGCGCCACCACTGGGGTCGTGGCCGGAGAGACAGAGGACAACGGGGCGAGAGCTGTAGATATTCATGGGCGGCGAGCTTACCACCAAACGCTTTTTTTCGCGGCGCCTGGTGCGCAATGGAAGTTGTCGCTTTGCCGTGTTCGATCTTCTTGACCGATGCAACAGCTCTAGCTCGCTGGATTGCGCTGAAAGGCCCGTTCTAGAGCCTTTAGACTAAAATTTTCAATGGTGTTCATTGGCCATCAACGGCTATGCTAGAGTGCATTCAAACCAATAACAGGTCATGCCGGTCTTGCGTCTGCTCAAGGGAAATGGGGGACTTCCTGACACCACCGGACAAGCCACGCTGGGGCTTTAATGCGCTATTTGCTGATGTTGCTGTTGAGCTTGCCGATGCTGGCTGGCGCCGTCGAGTTCGACGAGTTCACTCAACGCTTGCCTTTGGGCCGAGTGATGCAAGTATTCGAAGACGCGGGTGGCGAAGCAACCATTGCCGATGTCAGTTCGGGGCCCTTGGCTGAGCACTTCAAACCCCACGATAAAGACACCCTCAATGCCGGTTACTCACGTTCGGCCTTCTGGCTGAAGATCGACCTTCAATACCGCCCCGGCAATCCCACGGCACAGCGCAGCTGGTTGCTGGAACTGGCCTATCCGCCCCTGGATCACCTGGATCTGTACGTCCCCGATGAAGCCGGTGGCTTTCGTCTGGCGGAGCGCACCGGCGATGCCTTGCCATTCGACAGCCGACAGATTCGCCAGAACAATTACCTGTTCAACCTGAATTTCTCCCCCCATGAGCACAAGACTGTCTATTTGCGCCTGGCCAGTGAAGGTTCGATCCAGGCGCCGCTGAGCCTCTGGTCCACCACTGCCTACCTTGAGGCGCAGCCAGTGCGGCTCTACGTGCTGGGGCTGATCTACGGGGTGTTGCTGGGCATGCTGGTGTACAACCTGTTCATCTATCTCAGCGTGCGTGACACCAGCTACCTCTACTACATCGTCTACATCGCTTCGTTCGGTCTTTATCAACTGTCGGTCAACGGTGCCGCAGTGGAGTACTTCTGGCCCAACAGTCCGTGGTGGGCCAATGCGGCGACGCCATTCTTCATCGGCGCCGCGGGGCTGTTCGGCAGTCAGTTCGCCCGCAGTTTCCTGCAGACCTCCCGGCACAGTCCCTGGGTTGACCGGGTGCTGCTGGCGCTGATGGCGTTCGGCGCAGTGGTCATGGCCTTGTCACTGATGACCAGCTACGCCCTGGCCTTGCGCCTGGCAACCACCTTGGCGCTGCTGTTTACCGTGGTGATTTATGTGGCGGGGATCGTCGCCTGGTGTCGCGGATTGCGGGTGGCGCGTTATTTCATCATTGCCTGGTCGGCCTTTCTGTTCGGTGGGGTGATCAACACCTTGATGGTGCTGGGTTACCTGCCGAACGTATTCCTGACCATGTACGCCAGCCAGATCGGCTCGGCGATCGAGGTGGCGCTGCTATCCCTGGCCCTGGCCGACCGGATCAACTCGATGCGTGAGCAACAAGCCCAGACGCTGCTTGAGGCCGGGCAGAAGCTTGAAGTGCTGAACCAGCAACTGGCTCACAGTAACCGTCTCAAGGATGAGTTCCTGGCTACCCTGACCCACGAGTTGCGTACGCCGATGAACGGTGTCATCGGCTCGCTTGAGCTGATGCAGACCCTGGAACTGGACCCGGAGATGGAGCAGTACCAGCAGACCGCCGCCGGCTCGGCACGGGACATGATGCGCATGGTCAACGGCATCCTCACGTTGACCGAACTGCAAGCCGGCAAGCTCAGCGCCCAGCGCCAGCCGTTCAGCCTGCGTTCGATGCTCAGCGCACTGCAAACCCAGTTTGGCGCCAGCGCGGCGGCCAAGTCCCTGTCCTTTCAGGTCGACCTCAGTGCCGGGCTGCCCGACCGCTTGCAGGGAGATCGCTGCAAGCTCAGCCATTGCCTGGAGTGCCTGCTGGAGAATGCCGTCAAGTTCACCCATTCCGGTGGCGTGGTGTTGCGGGTGGTCACCCGGTCTGTTTCGGCCGAGCGAGTGAGCCTGAGCTTTGAGGTGATCGACAGCGGGATAGGTTTTGTCAATCTGGACGAGGCGACGCTGTACCAGCGTTTCTTCCAGCTCGACGGTTCCATGACGCGTGAATATGGCGGATTGGGCATCGGCCTGGCGATCTGCCGGCAATTGGTGGACTTGCTGGGCGGGCAATTGACCCATGAGTCCACGCCTGGACAGGGCAGTTGTTTCCGCTTGCTGGTGGAGTTCGATGTCCAGGAACCCACTCCTCGGGCGCCGACAGCCCTTCATCGGCGTGCGCCCCAGGACTGTACCGTGCTGCTGATGGACGATAACGACGTCGATCAACTGGTGGTGCGGGGCATGTTGCTCAAGCTGGGGTACCGAGTTCGCACCGTCGGCAGTCCCACCGATGCGCTGCAACTGCTGGGGCGTGAACTTGTCAGCGCGGTGCTGATCGATGGCCAGATCACTGCAGCGCAACTGGGGGCATTTCGTCTTCAGGCCCAGGCAATGCCCGGATACGCCCACCTGCCCATCTTGCTGGCCTGCGCTCCTGGTACTGAAGGTTGTGCAGCGACAGCAGGGGCCGACTGCCTGGGCAAACCGGTGAAATTCGAGGCACTGCAAGCGGTGCTGTTGAAGCGGGTACTTTGTGTTGAGCAAGGCGAAAGTGCCGATATTTAGGCTGATATGCCACTTTGTTCGGGGTAGAGCGGGTGCTTAACTGGGGTCTTGGCACACCCTGAAGGAGTCCCGCAATGAACCTCCACCAGTTCGCTGAAACTCACGAAGTCACCAACCAGCCGCCCGCCCTGGACGGCGCCAACCTCTATCGGATCGACCTGCCGTTGCAGCAGTGGATGCGGCGCTTCGATGCCGGCTGGGCCGAATCCCGGGTCGATGCCTATGGCGCCCTGGCGGGTGGTCCGCTGATGGAGGCGGGGTTCCTGGCCAATCAGAACAAACCGGTGTTTTCCAGTCACGACCGCTTTGGTCACCGGATCGACCTGGTGGAGTTTCATCCGGCGTATCACCAGTTGATGCAGGCGGCCATCGAGGGCGGGCTGACCTCACTGCCCTGGACCGACCCACAAGCGGGGGCTCATGTAGCCCGCGCCGCCATGACCTATCTGCACAGTCAGGCCGAGGCGGGCAGCGGTTGCCCGTTGACCATGACGTTTGCCTGCGTGCCGGCGCTGAAACTGCAGCCGGACATCGCCGAGCAGTGGTTGCCGAAGATCCTCGCCACTCAATACGACCCACGTAATGTTGGCATGCAGCACAAGACCGGGCTGACGATTGGCATGGCCATGACCGAGAAGCAGGGCGGGACCGACGTTCGTGCCAATACCACCCGAGCCTATCCGGTGGGAGCCCCGGGACCGGGGCAGGCTTATGAGCTGGTGGGGCACAAGTGGTTCTGCTCGGCGCCGATGTGCGATGCCTTCCTGACCCTGGCCCAGACCGACAAGGGCCTGACTTGTTTCCTTCTGCCCCGTCATCGTCCGGATGACAGCCGCAACCAGTTCTATATCCAGCGCTTGAAGAACAAGCTGGGCAACCTCTCCAATGCTTCCAGCGAAGTGGAGTTCCGTGGCGCTCTGGCCTGGATGATCGGTGACGAGGGGCGCGGCGTACCCACCATTATCGAAATGGTCGCCATGACTCGCTTTGACTGCATGGTCGGCTCCAGCTCGCTGATGCGCCAGGCCTTGACCCAGGCCAGCCATCATTGTGCCCATCGCCGCGTCGGCGGGCGGGTGCTCAGTGAGCAACCGCTGATGCAGAACGTGCTGGCCGACCTGGCCTTGGAAAGCGAAGCGGCCCTGGCCTTGAGCATGCGCATGGGACGAGCCCTGGATCATCAGGACGATGCCCAGGAAGCGAAGTTCTCTCGGCTAGTGACGGCGGTGGGCAAGTATTGGATCTGCAAGCGCGCCCCGGCCATGATCAACGAGGCCGCCGAATGCATGGGAGGCGCCGGATATGTCGAAGACAGCATCCTGCCGCGGCTGTACCGCGAGGCGCCGGTGAACTCCACCTGGGAAGGCTCAGGCAACGTGCAATGCCTGGACGTGCTGCGGGCCTTGTCGAAAGAGCCCGGGGTACTCGATGTATTGTTTGCCGAGCTGGGGGACGGGCATGGCGAGCAGCGTCTGGCGGCGCATATTGCGGCGCTCAAGGACAGCTTCAGGGACACCGGCGACATCCAGTACCGCGCCCGCCAACTGACCGAGGACATTGCCTTGGGCCTGCAGGCCAAGCTCCTGCTTGAGGCCGGTAACGAGGTGGTCAGCGACGCCTTTATCGCCAGTCGTCTTGGAGGGCAGAGCGGTCGGGTCTACGGTACCTTGCCCCGCGGGCTGGACGTAGCCGCCATTGTTGCCCGCTCCACGCCTCAAGGCTTCTGACCTTTCGTAGCAGCCGGCTTGTCGGCGAAGAGGCGTTGTCGCCATGGCCAGCGCCGACACGCCGGCTCCTGTAACTCCGCTGTTCCCGTGGGGCGGTGTTGCAGGCAAGATGAACGCCTGCAAGATCAGAACACAGGATGCTTACCGTGACCGAAGCTTTTATTGTCGTTCAAACCGCCGAGCAAGCCGTGGATCGGCTTGCTGCTTTGCATGAGCGGGCCACCACGGCCCTGAGCCAGGCGCTCAAGCGTTACCTCAAGGACCGGGTCGAGCCGGATGCCGAGCAAAGAGCGCTGTTTCGCTATCCCGAATTGCGCCTGACCTACCACTGCCATGGCGAAGTTCCGCAGACCACCCGGGCTTATGCCAAGGTGCAACTGCCGGGCACCTACAGCGTCACCGTCACTCATCCCGCGGCCTTTCGCAATTATCTGCTCGAGCAACTGGTGCCTTTGATGCATGACTTCACCGTCACGGTGGAAGTGGGTGTCAGCGAGCAGAACATTCCTTATCCCTACGTGGTGGAACAGGGCGACGAACTGGCCGGTTCCGGCGTAACCGCGGCGGCCCTGGCCCGGGTATTCCCCAGCACCGACCTGTCGGCTGCCACCGACGGTATCGCCGACGGTCTCTACGACTGGGAAAACACTCACCCGCTGCCTTTGGCGCTGTTTGATGCGGCGCGGGTCGATTTCTCTTTGCGGCGCCTGGTGCATTACACCGGCAGCGACTGGCGTCATGTGCAGCCGTGGATCCTGCTAACCAACTATCACCGTTACGTCGACCAGTTCATCGTCCATGGCCTGGAGCAACTGCGCAGTGATCCGCGTTTTGTGCGCATGGTCCTGCCGGGCAACGTGATCATTGAAAAGAGCATGGATCATGGCGAGGCTTCGGCAATCGCCGCCGGTGTTGTCTGGCATCGCTACCAGATGCCGGCCTATCACCTGCAGGCCAGCGATGGCCACGGTGTGACCCTGGTGAATATCGGCGTCGGCCCCTCCAATGCCAAGAACATCACCGACCACTTGGCGGTGCTGCGCCCTCATTGCTGGTTGATGATTGGCCACTGCGGTGGACTGCGGCAGTCCCAGACCATCGGCGATTACGTCCTGGCTCACGCCTACATGCGGCGTGACGGCATTCTTGATCGCGTGGTGCCGCCGAACATTCCGATTCCGGCCTTGGCCGAGGTCCAGCTGGCGTTGCAGCAAGCGGCGGCCAATGTCACCGGGGAGAAGGGCGAGCAACTGAAGAAGCGCCTGCGCACCGGTACCGTCCTGACTTACGACGACCGCAACTGGGAGCTGCGCTGGGCCGAGGAACGTCCGTTCATCAACCTGTCCCGGGCCGTGGCGGTGGATATGGAAAGCGGCACTATCGCGGCCCAGGGCTATCGCCTGCGGGTGCCTTACGGCACTTTGCTGTGTGTCTCGGACAAACCCCTGCACAGTGAGATCAAGTTGCCGGGTGCGGCCAATGCCTTCTACGAGCGGGCGGTCAGCCAGCATTTGAAGATCGGTATCGAAGCCGTGGACCTGATGCGCAGTGAGCTCAACTCCCTGCACTCGCGCAAACTGCGCAGCTTCGACGAGCCGCCTTTCCGCTAAGCGTTTAATCCATGGTCATTTGGCGATCAGGCCACTAGCATTGTCGGTCCTGATCGCTGAATGTTCCTGATCCCATGTCCCGTCCGTCCCGTCCTGCTTCCCGTCGCCCTGGCGCGAAGCCGTTTTCCGTTTCTCCCTCCAAGCGCGTGGCCAAGGCGCCACCGGCCGAGCCGAAGCTGATCCTGTTCAACAAGCCTTTCGACGTGCTGACCCAGTTCAGCGATGGTGAGGGACGGGCGACGCTCAAGGATTTCATCGCCATTCCCGGGGTCTACCCGGCCGGGCGCCTGGACCGCGACAGCGAAGGGTTGCTGCTGTTGACCAATGACGGGCAGTTGCAGGCGCGGATCGCCGATCCCAAGCACAAGTTGGCCAAGACCTATTGGGTACAGGTCGAAGGCGAACCCAGCGCTGAGCAGTTACAGCGCTTGCGTGACGGCGTGGAGTTGAACGACGGCATGACCTTGCCGGCTGAGGCGCGACGGCTGGAAGAGCCAGAGCTGTGGCCGCGCAATCCGCCAGTGCGCTTTCGCAAGAGCGTGCCTACTCATTGGCTGGAATTGGTGATTCGTGAGGGGCGCAATCGCCAGGTGCGGCGCATGACCGCCGCCGTCGGCTTGCCGACCTTGCGGCTGGTGCGGGTCAGGATTGGCGACTGGACCCTGGATGGCCTGGATCAGGGCCAGTGGAAGGAAGTGCCGGCGCGCTTATAGAGCGCCGGATTCGATCAGGCCGATCACCACGCTCTTGATGATGAAGGCGGCCACGCCCAGGCCCAGTACGAAGAACAGGATAAAGGAGCCGAAGCGTCCGGCCTTGGACTTCTTGGCCAGGTCCCAGACGATGAAACCCATGAATATGATCAGGATGCTGACCAGACCGGTCATCATCCACTCTTCGAATACTGCTGGGTCCATCGATCATCTCCATTGCAGGCAGGTCAAAAAACGCCGGGCGAGTATACGCCATGGGACACTTGCCGAGCATTGATCTGCCTGCGTTACGTCGCCACAGCCGCTATTCAGCTGCGCAGGTGGGTCAGGGGCAGTTCGGTGCTGTTGAGCACCTGATTGAGCACGAAACTGGAGCGCACACTGGTCACGCCGTCGATACGGGTCAGGTGGCCGAGCAGCAACTTCTGATAGTGATCCATGTCCGGCACCACCACCTTGAGCTGGTAGTCGGCGTCCACACCGGTCACCAGGCTGCATTCCAGTACCTGGGGCAGGCTGCGGATGGCCGCTTCGAAGTTCTCGAAGCGTTCCGGCGTGTGCCGGTCCATGCCGATCAATACGTAGGCGGTCAGGCTCAGGCCGAGCATCTTGCGGTCCAGCAGGGCGACCTGGCGGGAAATATAACCGTCGTCTTCCAGCTGCTTGACCCGGCGCGAGCAGGGCGAGGGCGACAGACCGATGCGCTCGGCCAGTTCCTGGTTGGAGATGCGGGCATCGCGTTGCAATTCCGCCAAAATACTCAGGTCATAGCGGTCGAGTTTGCTCATCAATCAGGCCTTTGTCATAAGTATTGCGTTGAATTATCTATCTTGAGTTAAAAATTGCGCAAGAGGTGTTTTTGCAAGCAATCTTCGCAATCCGCTGTCGCCGGCCCAGGCCTATTCTTATCACCAGAATCACTGCCCGGACATAGAGTCCACTGCGGCCCGCCGAATCAGGCCTGCCGCGGCCGCCAACCCCACAGGGTTGATCCGGCCCCCGGGCTACACCCTGTCCAGAAGACGGAGTGAGGTGAGCCGGCGCCACAAGCGTCGAGCACGGACAAAATCTCAAGGGGTGGCCGACGGGCCGCCCTTTTTTATTGCCTGCGAAATAAGTCTCGTGACTGATAATCTGCTGCAGAACCGCCCCAGGCTTTTTCAGTCTTAGGTACAGGCCCCAATCCGCAGTGAGGAATAGCATGAAGTCGCGCATCTGGCGTTTGGCAGGTGTTGGTGTGTTGTGCGTGAGCGTCAGCGCGCAAGTGCTCGCCGATGAGCGGGACGAGAGACTGCAGGGAGCACCTTCCGGCGGGCAGCGTGAGCATGCCCCCGAAGGGCGTGGCGAGGGCCATCAGGGCGGTCCGGCGAACTCGCCTGAACGTGCGCAACCTGCCCCGCAGCAACCGCGTCCGCAGAATGAGATCATTCGTGGCGATAACAGCCGGCAGTTCGAACACAACGGCCAGAATCCGGGTGGGCAGTGGCAGAACCGTCCCCAGCATGATCCCAATCAGCAGGGGCGACCGGCTCCTCAGCAGCCGCAGCCGGCGCCAGGGCTGCCCATCCAGAGCCGTCCCGATACCGTGCGCCAGACCCAGGAACCCCTGCGCGGCTACTACCAGGACATTCCCCGACGCAATGACTACAACCCGCATTGGCAGGCCGGTGGTCCAGGCTCGCGTCCCGACCATGGTCGCCCCGACGACTATCGCTGGCCGGGCCGTCCCGACGGGCATGGCAACGGCTGGGGGCCAGGTCCGCAGTATCGCCCGGGTTACGTGATTGACCGTTTCCCCGAGCGCAATTACCGGGTGCCTTACCGTGGCCAGGATTACTTTTTCTCGGGGGGCTATTGGTATCGTCCACAAGGTCCACGGTATGTGGTGGTGCGCCCGCCTTATGGGATTCGAGTGGCCTACCTGCCTGACTACGCGCGGGAAGTGTGGATCGGCAGCGCGCTGTTTTTCCTCGCTGCCGGGGCTTATTACACCTATGAAGCCAACACCCAACAGTATGTAGTGGTCGAACCGCCCGTGGGTGTGCCGCCGCCGGACCAGCAGCCGGCTGGCAATGGCTATGATGTGCTGGCGTACCCGGTCAACGGCCAGTCGCCACAGCAGATCGATCAGGATCGCTACGACTGCTATCGCTGGGCGGTGCAGCAGAGTGGCTTCGATCCGGCCAGCGCAACCTATCAGCCGGCCCCGCAAGTGGTGCAGGCCTACCGTCAGGCCCAGGGCAACTGCCTGAGCTCGCGGGGCTACCAGGTCACTTACTGAGCCCTGGCGGTGTCGACCACTTCCTGCGGATCGGCGTGTACCAGTACCTCGGCCCGTGGATAGGCCTGGTGGATCGCGTCGGCGGCCTGATCGCTGATGGCGTGGGCCACCGACAGGCTCAGGTCGCCGGGCAGTTCCAGATGCAGTTGGACGAACCAGTGGCTGCCGGAAATCCGCGTGCGCAAGTCATGGGCGCCCAGCACGCCGGGCACACTGCAGGCCAGTTCCAGCATGTGTTGGCTGACATCGGCGGGCAGTTCCTCGTCCATCAGCACCGAGAAACTTTCCCGGGCGATCTGGATCGCGCTCCAGAGAATGTAGACGGCGATCCCCAGGCCGAACCAGGCATCCACCTGATGCCAGCCGAAGGCCGCCAGTACCAGGGCCAGGAGGATGCTGCCATTGAGCAGCAGGTCGGAGCGGTAGTGCAGGGAGTCGGCCCGTACCGCGTTGGAGCCGGTTTCGCGGATCACCCGATGCTGCAGGATCAATAGCGCCATGGTCAGTACCAACGACAGCCCGATCACCCCGATGCTCAGCCAGGGTGCGCCTACCGGTTCCGGGTGCTGCAGGCGTTCGAACGCCTGAAAGGCAATCAGCACCGCACTGCCGGCGATGAACAGCGCCTGGGCCATGCCCGCCAGGGACTCCGCCTTGCCGTGGCCGTAGCGGTGATCATCATCGGCCGGGCGCAGGGCGTAATGCACCGCCAACAGATTGAGCAGCGAGGTGAAGCCGTCGAGCACCGAGTCGGTCAGCCCCGCCAGCATGCTCACCGAGCCACTGAGCCACCAGGCGATGGCCTTGGTCACAATCAGGATGCCTGCCACCGTAACCGAGGCGCGGGTGGCCAGGCGCAGGAGGCGAGCGTGTTCCGGGTTGCCAATCATCGGCGGCGGGTTCCTTGAAGGTTGGGGTCAGGCTGCAGGCTGCAGACCGTACAAGGCCAATTGCTGCACGCTGCCCTTGTGCTGGATCAGGCGCGGATCATCCAGAGGGAAGCTGCCCCCCAGTTCGCTTTCCAGAATGGCCTGCAGTTTGCGGTTGTCGACTTTACCGTCGGCGCCAATGGCCTGCTGGAGTTTTTCCGGCGCGATTTGCGCGGTCTTGCCCGGCTCCAGGTAGATCGCCCCGGTGGCGAAGTCGACGCCAAAGGCGATCAGCCCCGGAATGACATAGAACAGCAGGCCCACGGCATCGAGCACCACCACCACTGGATCGATCTTGCCGTCGATCTGGCCGCGGCGGTCGGGAAAGAAGATCGAGCCACAGGCCGTGAGTTGGGTCAGCAGAGTGGTCACCAGAACGCCGCCAATGACACGGTGGGGAATACGCATGGATATCTCCTGGTAAATATGCAGACAAAGCGAAATGGAGCGGGGCATTGAGTCTTGTCGATCAGCACTCAGACCATGATTAACCCCAGGCAGTTCGCCGTTATACTCGCGCCTCTGTTTTGGAGCCAGCATGAATTCTTTGCCAATTGATGAAGTTTTGCCTGCATTGCGCGAGGCCCTGGCGGCGCGCCATGAAGCGGTGCTCGAAGCCCCGCCCGGTGCCGGCAAGACCACCCGTGTGCCCCTGGCGCTTCTGGATCAGGACTGGCTGGCCGGACAGACCATCCTCATGCTCGAACCCCGGCGCCTGGCGGCCCGGGCTGCGGCGGAGCGCCTGGCCAGCGAACTGGGGGAGAAAGTCGGTGAAACCGTGGGCTACCGCATCCGCCTGGAAAGCAAGGTCGGCCCGCGGACCCGTATCGAAGTGGTCACCGAAGGTATCCTCACCCGACGCCTGCAGGACGACCCGGCCCTGGAAGGGGTTGGCCTGCTGATCTTCGATGAGTTTCACGAGCGCAGCCTGGATGCCGACCTAGCCCTGGCCTTGAGCCTCAATGGCCGGGAGCTGTTTCGTGACGAGCAGCCCCTGAAGATTCTGTTGATGTCGGCGACCCTGGAGGGCGAACGTCTTTCCACGCTGCTGGGCGATGCGCCGATCCTGCGCAGTGAGGGGCGCATGTTCCCGGTGACCCAGCGCTGGGGTCGGCCGTTCCAGCCCGGCGAGTTCATCGAACCGCGGGTGGTGCAGACCGTGCTTGAAGCCATCAACGATGAAAGCGGCAGCCTGCTGGTGTTTCTCCCAGGCCAGGCCGAGATTCGTCGAGTGCATCAGCAGTTGGCCGAGTCCTTGGGACAGCGCAGTGAGATTCTGCTCTGTCCACTGCATGGCGAGCTGGACCTGGCCGCCCAGCGCGCGGCCATCGATCCGGCCCCGGCGGGGCGGCGTAAAGTGGTATTGGCCACCAATATCGCCGAAACCAGCCTGACCATTAACGGCGTGCGGGTGGTGGTGGACGCCGGGCTGGCCCGAGTGCCGCGCTTCGATCCCGGCAGCGGCATGACCCGCCTCGACACCCAGCGTATCTCCCGGGCCAGCGCCACCCAGCGCGCCGGCCGGGCCGGGCGCCTGGAGCCTGGCGTGTGCTATCGCTTGTGGTCGGCGGATCAGCAGGAACAACTGGCGGCCTATGCCGGCGCGGAGATCCTTCAGGCCGACCTGGCCGGTCTGGCCCTGCAACTGGCGCGCTGGGGCGTGACCCCGAATCAGCTGGCCTGGCTGGACCCGCCTCCCAGCGCCGCTTATGCACAGGCCCAGGACCTGTTGCAGCGCCTGGGAGCGCTCAACGATGACGGCACACTGACCCGCCACGGTCAGGCCATGGCCGAGTTGCCGGCCCATCCGCGCATTGCCCACTTGCTGTTGCGCGGCCAGTCCCTGGGGCTGGCGCAGATGGCCTGCGACGTCGCGGCCCTGCTGGGGGAACGGGACATTTTGCGCGGGGCCGGCGCCGACCTGCACAGTCGCCTGGTGCTGCTTTCCGGGGAGGAGCGCGCGGCCCGTGGTGCCCAGGGTGGTGTCCAGCGTGCGCGGCAACTGGCGCGGCAGTACCGTGGCTACCTGCGAGGGCAGCCCGAGGCAGCGGTCGCCGATCCCGAGCATCCGCGCTGGCTTGGTGCCTTGCTGGCCCTGGCCTACCCCGATCGGGTGGCCCAGCAGCGCCGTCCCGGTGGTGCCGAGTATCGACTGGCCAACGGCCGTGCGGCGCTGTTCAGCGAAACCGACAACCTGATGAAGCAGCCCTGGCTGGTGATCGCCGACCTGGGCAGCCGCCAGGGCCAGCGTGAGGAGCGCATCTACCTGGCAGCGGATTTTGATCCGACCCTGTTCGATACGGTGCTGGCAGAGCAGGTGCGCAACGTCGACCAGCTGGATTGGGACGAGCGCGAAGGCGTGCTGCGGGCCGAGCGTCAACGCAAGGTTGGTGAGCTGGTACTCAGCCGTGAACCGCTCACCGGCCTGGACGAGTCAGCCCGTAGCCAGGCCCTGGTCAATCTGGTGCGGCGCAAGGGCCTGGAGCTGCTGCCCTGGACCCCGGAGCTGCGCCAGTGGCAGGCTCGGGTGACCTTGCTGCGGCAGCTGGATCTGGCGGACAAGGGCGAGAGCCAATGGCCGGATGTCAGTGATGGCGCCTTGCTCGCAGGGCTGGAACAGTGGCTACAGCCCTACCTGGGCAAGGTGTCGCGACTGAGTCACTTTGCCAACCTGGAGCTGGCCAGCATTGTCCACAACCTGTTGCCCTGGCCGCTGCCCCAGCGCCTGGACGAGCTGGCTCCGCATCATCTGACGGTACCTTCGGGTTCCTCTATCCGTCTGGACTACAGCGAGCAGCCGCCGATTCTGGCGGTGCGCCTGCAGGAGCTGTTTGGGCTGTCGGACACGCCGCGGATTGCCGGTGGCCGCCAAGTGGTCAAGTTGCACCTGCTGTCGCCGGCGCGGCGTCCGGTGCAGGTCACCCAGGATCTGGCGAACTTCTGGCGCAGCACTTACGCCGAGGTGAAGAAGGATCTCAAGGGCCGTTATCCCAAGCATTACTGGCCGGACGATCCGCTGATTGCCGAGGCTACGGCGCGGATCAAACCCCGCAAGTAAAGCGGGGTTACAACGCCGGCAACAGGAACCGGGCAAGCACCGGCAGGTGGTCGGAGATGCGCTGGGTGTCGTCCTGGCGTACTCGGGATTCAACCCGCTTCAGTCGTGGGCTATAGAACAGGTAGTCCACCGTGCGATCCGGGCCGTCGAGGCTCGGGTCGTTGGGGTAGTGGGTCAGCCAGCGAGCACGGTCGACCCCACTGGCCTGGGTGTTGCTGGGGATCATCGGGTACTTGTCCCATAGCAGGTGCAGCGGGCTGTCAGCGTTGTAGGGCGCGCGCTGTTCTTCGCTCAGGCGTTGGTACTGGCTCAGGGGCAGCAGGTTGAAATCGCCGCCAATCAGCCAGGGGGTGCCGCGGCTCTCCAGTTTGTCCAGAACCTTGGCAATGGCCGTCACCTGCTTGTGCTGAGTGTCGTCGGCGCGCTGTGCACGTTCCAGATGGGTGTTCAGCACCACCAGTTGGCCGCCATCGCTCAGGGGCAGGTAGCTCAGCAGCAGGGCGTCCTTGGGCTGGAACTGCCGGCTGATGAGCGGGTGCGGGGCAACCGGCAGTTGCAAGCGTTCGGCGTGATCGATGCGGTAGCGGCTGAGGGTCGCCAGTTGTCGGCCGACGCTGCCGAAAATGTGCGGCGAGGGCACGAAGTCCGCCTTCCAGTCGTAAGCCTGGGTGCTGCAGGGGTAGAGGTCGGCGAGCCGCTCCTGCAGGAGTTTGAGTTGATCCTGGTAGGCGCTGGCCTTGGCGCCGTTGTCCACTTCCTGCAGCAGCACCAGGTCCGGCTGTTCGTCGCGGATGACCCGGGCCACTTCGTCGAGGCTGAAGGCCATGTCTTCCAGGGTCGGACGTTCGTCCTCGCCCCGGGCCTGGTCGTTCCAGAACACGTAGCGCTTGCCCGCCAGGTACTGCAGGTTCCAGGTCATCACCTTGAGTGCCTGGCCCGGCACCAGCGGCGTGGCCTGGGCGCTGCAACTGACCGTCAGGGTTTCCTTGGGCAGAGGGCGCCAGGTCAGGCTGTAGATCAGGCCGGCCAGTACCAGGCCGATCAGGAGCAGGCTCAACAGGGTGATGCGCAGTAGACGGGTCATCGGCTCGGCTTATGGCGTTGCAGGATGGGCCGGAGCATAACCGAGTGCGCGGCGCTCACCCAAGGGGTAGAGCGGCCGCAAGGTGAATCAGCGGTTGTCCGTTGGCTCGTTGATGAGCATGTACAGGCGGAACAGCACCACGCTGGTGAACAGCTGCAGGAAGCTGTAAGCGCTGTCGATGGCCAGGGACAGGATCGGGTTGTGCGGATCGGGATAGGCGGTTTCGCTCGCCCCTTTGAGCAGCCACAACGGGGCCATGACCGCCAGGATGCACAACAGGATGCGCAGGAAGTGCCCGCGGCTCAGACGCAGGCTTTCCTTGATGGCCGCCAGGGGCGCCAGGCCCTTGAGCACCAGCAGGTACTCGGCGAAGGCCAGCACCACCATCAGCCACAGCCCCGGCAGCAAATACAGCGACAGCCCGAGAAGAATCAGCAGCGTGCTGACCGCCGTCAGCACGGCGAAGCGCGGCCACAGGCTCAGGGCCATGGCCCAAAGATCACGGTTGCGAGGCGATTCCCCCCGGGTGCGGGCGTCGAGAAACAGGATCAGCGCGCCGGTGTACAGCGGATAGAGCAAGAGCCCCACCACCACGCTGGAGCCGGGAAAGGCATTCTCGCCCAGGGCGCTGCTGACGCCTTGTTGCAGCAGCGCTTCGAGAATCACCAGGGGCAGGCACAGTTGGGCGATGCGGCCGAAGTTGCGTTGGAAAAAATAGAAAGAGTCGCGCAGAACATCTAACGGAGTCATTGATGGGGATCGCAGTTGACCAAGCGGTTGAACACTTTAACCGAAGCTGGCCCCTCGGGAGCAAACGTAAACCTTGAGTAAAGACCATTGAAAGTCGTCGCCCCAACCCCATAACTGGTGCGTACCGCGGCCCTGTGGGGGCACGGACCAGATTTTTACCGGCAATCTAAAGAGGTCGCCATGAACAGCGAAGAGCAAACCCTGATCGATGGACTGTTTTCACGGTTGCAACAAGCCGAGACGGACTCAGCTCCACGTGACGCCCAGGCCGAAGCGCGGATCAAGGAACACCTGATCCGCCAGCCTGCGGCCGGGTATTTCATGACCCAGGCGATCCTGGTGCAGGAGGCTGCCCTGAAAAGCCTCGATGAGCAGAACAAACAATTGAGCCAGCAAGTGCAGCAGTTGCAGGCCGAACTGCAACAGGCTCGCTCCCAGGCCCGCGCTGCAGCTCCGGCGGCCAGTGGCGGCTTTCTGTCGAGCATCTTCGGCGGTTCCCGCGAGTCGCAACCGGCTCCCGCGCAGGCCCCGAGTGTGGCGCCATCCTCCGGCGGTGGCTGGCGTGAGCCGTCGCGCTCTTCCTTTGGCGCGCCACCGCAGCAGAATTTCGGTGCCCCGCAGCAGAACTATGCGCCGCAACCGGCACCGGCTGCCGGCAGCAGCTTCCTCGGTGGGGCCTTGAAAACCGCAGCCGGCGTGGCCGGCGGGGTGATGCTGGCCCAGGGCATCAGCAGCCTGTTCCACAGCAACCAGCAGCCTCAGGAAGTCGTCGAAGTCATCAAGGAAGAACCGGCACCGGCCAGCGACAACAGTGGCTGGGGCAATGACGATCAGCGGCTGGCCAACAACGACTCCTGGGGCAACAGCGACCAGGGCGGCTTCAGCAACGCCGATTACGGCAACGACGACAGTTCGTTCTTCTCCGACGACGATTCCTTCGTCTGAGGCTCCGTCGGTCCGGGGCAGGCACCTGCCCCGGACCGATTATTCGCGGAACATTCCTTGTGACTGGCATACTGGGCGACTTTTCGGGTCTTGAGCCCCGTTCCAGCCCCTGCGCTGCTGCGCCATGAGGATTAGCGGTGAAGAAAATCGCGGTGTTCGCCGACGTCCAGAACCTCTATTACACCGTCCGCCAGGCCTATGGTTGTCACTTCAACTACGCGGCGCTGTGGGCGGATATCAGCAAGCAAGGGCAGATCGTCGAAGCCTATGCCTATGCCATCGATCGCGGTGACAGCAAGCAGCAGCAGTTTCAGCAGATCCTGCGCAACCTGGGCTTCACGGTAAAACTCAAACCCTACATTCAGCGCAGCGATGGCTCGGCCAAGGGCGACTGGGACGTGGGCATCACCATCGACATCATGGACGCGGCCGCCCAGGTCGACGAAGTGGTGCTGGCCTCCGGCGACGGCGACTTCGACCTGCTGCTCGAGCGCATCATCCACAAGCATGGGGTCAGCGCGGTGGCTTATGGCGTGCCGGGTCTGACTGCCAATTCGCTGATTCGCGCCGCTACCCGCTATGTGCCGATCGAAGGCGCCTTGCTGCTGAAAAGCTGATCATTTTTTATACGGAGCTGCACAGGTTTGGAACGTATTGCCGTCATCGACTTTGAAACCACCGGAATCTCCCCGAGCAGCAGTTGCCGGGCCACGGAAATCGCCGTGGTGATTCTTGAGCAGGGGCGCATCGTCGAGCGTTACCAGAGCCTGATGAATGCCGGCGTGCGGGTGCCGGGCTTTATCGAACAACTGACCGGCATCAGCAACGCCATGCTGCGCAGCGCCCCGCCAGCGGATCAGGTGATGAACGAGGTCAACGAGTTTGTCGGCACCACGCCGTTGCTGGCCCACAACGCGGCCTTCGACCAGAAGTTCTGGGATTTCGAACTGGGGCGGATCAAGCGCACCCGCTTGCAGAATTTCGCCTGTTCCCTGCTGCTGGCCCGGCGCCTGATGCCGGCGGCGCCGAACCACAAGCTGGGCACCCTGACCTCATTCGCCGGCTTGCCCCACACCGGTCAGGCGCACCGGGCCATGGCCGATGCGGAAATGGCCGCCAACCTGGTGGCGCATCTGGCGGGCGAGCTGCGGCACACCCATGGCGTGCGTGAGCTGTCCCACGACTTTCTCTGCAAGCTGCAGAAAGTCCCGGCGGCCAAGATCCCCGAGCACCTCAAACGTCAGCGCGGGGGCTGAGCCCAGGCTCCGGATTCATTTGCCGTTGCTTTCCAGTTGCCCCAGGGGCACCCGCCGTTCGATGGCGCTGGACAGCACGATGGAAGTCTTGCTGAAACCGAACTGGGCCACGCGATTGATCAGTTCCTCCAGCTCCGGCATCGAGCCCACGGCAGCCTGCATGATCACGCAAGGATCTCCCGTCACCCGATGACACTCGGTGAGCTGGGGGATCTTGATCAGTTCGTCATAGTTCTTCTGGTTGCCATGCTGGGCCAGGCGCAGTTCGATCACGCACTGGATCGGCAGCCCCACCTTGGCCATATCGACCTTGGCCTGATAACCGGTGATCACGCCGCTGGCCTCCAGCTTGGCCACGCGCTCGGCCACTGCCGGCGCCGAGAGGTTGACCTTGCGCGCCAGCTCGGCGTAACTCGCCCGGCCGTTTTCCAGCAGGCTGGCTAGGAGCAAGCGATCGTATTTGTCCATGGAAGGCCTCTAATAGGTACGACTTTCGAAAGCACGGCATATAGCCCTGAACTCCATGTTTTGGAAAGTGTACTGCCGTTATAAACACTTTTTGTAACTTAAGTTCCCCGGGTCACCTTTCTAGAATAGTTCTCCCCCTGCCTGCTCCGAGCTGCCCCCATGCCTGGCCAAAGCCGTTTTCCCTTGCCGTTGATTGCCGCCTTTTTTGCCCTGTACGTGATCTGGGGGTCGACCTATCTGGTGATCCGCATCGGCGTCGAGTACTGGCCACCGTTGATGCTCGGCGGTGTGCGTTTCATCATCGCCGGCAGCTTGATGTATGCCTTCCTGCGCTGGCGCGGGGTTCCGGCACCGACCTGGGCGCAATGGAAGGCCGCGGGGATCATCGGCGTGTTGCTGCTCAGTTGCGGCAACGGTGCGGTGACGCTGGCCGAACACTCCGGGGTGACCTCTGGAGTGGCGGCCCTGGCGGTGGCCACGGTGCCTTTGTTCACCTTGCTCTGCGGCTATTTCTGGGGTGCACGCAACACGCGTCTGGAGTGGGCCGGGATCATCCTCGGGATGATCGGTATCGGCATGCTCAACCTGGGTTCCAACCTGCAATCCAGCCCGCTGGGTGCGGCCTTGTTGCTCTTCGCCGCTGCGGCCTGGGCCTTCGGTTCAGTGTGGAGCAGGCACCTGCCGCTGCCCCAGGGGGCCATGGCCAGCGCTGCGGAAATGCTCGTCGGTGGCGTGGTGCTGATGATCGGCAGCGTCTTGAGCGGCGAGCATCTGGACGCCATGCCGCCCCTGGAAGGCTGGTTGGCCCTGGCCTATCTGGCCGGCTTCGGGTCGATCATCGCCTTCAACGCCTACATGTACCTGCTCAAGCACGTGCGGCCGGCCGCGGCCACCAGCTATGCCTACGTCAATCCGGCGGTGGCGGTGCTGCTGGGGATCGTCTTTGTCGGTGAAACCATCGGCATCGAGGAGGGCCTGGCCATGCTGGTGATCATCAGCGCGGTGGTGCTGATCGGCCTGCCCCAGTGGCGCAAGCCGAAAGCCGCTCCTCAGCAAGAGGTTGTCTGATCAGCCTGCCGGTGGTTGGCCGGCAAGCTTCTGATCCAGAAAGTCGCCGATCAGCTTTGCCACCTGCCGGTGGATGCCCTGGCGATCACCGGCATCGCCATCGCGGCAGATAATCTCATCCCCAGGCGCCTCTTCCTTGAGCAGGGCCACGGCGCCTGGCTTGCAGACTTGCATGAAGCTGAAGTGGCTGGCATTGGCCAGGACCTCATAGCGCGAAGGCGGGGACGCCAGATGGGCGTTCAGATAGCCCGACTCTTCTTCCACGGGCATGTCCGCGATGTTCACTCCGGCCCCCAGGACCAGAACCGGTGTGTGCAGTGTCGACAAACTTTCGGGGGTAAAGCCGCGGGCGAACCCCAGGTCCAGCGCAACGACGGCCTTGACTCGCGGGTCCCGCAGATCGGTGCTCAGCGGGCCCTGATTGTGCGCGGTGATTCCCAGTTCCGGAGCTATGTGGCAAAGGCGTGGATTGGGATGCAGCCGGCATTCCTCCAGGTAACGTTCCGGGCTGTAGCGGGCGCCGGCCAGCGCGGTGACCGTCCAGCCGCCCAGGGAGTGGCCGATGGCGGCGATGCGCTGCGGGTTGACCGTGCCGGCCAGGGTGTTATCGCGGGTGAGCCTGTCGATGACCCGGCTCAGGTCACGCGGGCGCTCCCAGAGCTTGGCGGCTTCTGCGGGGCGCTGGTCGAATGTGGTGGTGCCCGGATGGTCGGGAGCCGCGACTATATAGCCTTGGTCCACCAGGCTCGATACCAGCCAGCTGAGATTGCGCCAGTTGCCGCGATAGCCATGGGACAGCACCACCAGCGGATGGGCAGAGCCGCTAGGGGCGGCATTCTTGATGGTCGCTACACCCTGGAAAATCGGGTTTTCAGCCGATGGCAGGAGGGGGATGGTGGCCGTGGTGGGGTACCAGAGGGCGACATGCAGGGGGCGCTGCTGACTGGCGTCCGCCAGCGTCACTTCACGAAAGCCGATGAGTTCGGCGGCCTGCACCTGGGACAGGCACAGGGAAAGGGAAAGGCCCGCTAGCATCCATGCGGACAGGGCAGATTTGCGCATTCGGATCTCCATTGGCAAAGCATCGGTGTTCTGCCAGTGGGGGCGCGCCTTGGAGGAGTCGACGGCGTTCAGCGGCAGAGGGCGGACGACGACTGATGGCAGTCGCCGCCCATCCTTTTACCTGAAGTGGCCGGGAAAGGGTGACCGGATTGCGGAGCAAGCGGTCACGCCTCAGGCATCAGTTACAGGCGCCGGCGTCGCGCCAGACCTTGCCACTGCCTTCGCCACCGACAGTGGCAGCAGACGGCTCGTTGCCTTTGGTCCACCAGCGGGCGATGTAGTAGCGGCCGTTGTGGCTGACCTTGTCGTTGGCCAGGTAGGTACCTTGACGGCTCCAGGCGCCCAGGCAACCGGCTGGCGTTTCCACGCTGTCGGCCAGCACGGTCACGCTATGGTCGCGGCTGACCGTGTGGCTGCCGTTGCCCAGGTTCAGGGTGAAGCGGTAGCTGGTGTCCTTGTCGCTCTTGGGCGCGACAAAGGTCAGTTTCGATCCCGAGGCCTGGAAGGCGACGCTGGGCGTCACGGTCCATTGGTAGCTCAGCGCTAGACCGGCCGGATCGCTGGAGCCTGCGGCATCCAGGGTCACCGTTTCACCGCCCTTGGCCTGGCTGACGCCGGCGATGCTCGCCACCGGCGGCTTGACCGGCGCCGGCTTCTCGGCCAGGACCTTGACCTGATGGGTGCGGGTGGCGCTGTGCTTGCCGTTGTTCACCGTCAGGTTGACGTTGTAGGTGACATCCTGCTCGGCCTTCGGGGCGACGAACTTCATCAGGTCGCCAGCGGCTTCAAAGGCGACGCTAGGGTTGACGCTCCAGCTGTAGCTGAGCTTCAGGCCCGCCGGGTCGCTGGACCCGCTGGCGTTGAGGTAGACCGTTTCGCCCGGCTTGGCCTGGCTGGTACCGCCGATCACGGCCACCGGCGGTTTGACTTCCTCCACCGGTGGCTCGACCGGTTTCTCACCCTCGCTCTGGCACGGGCCCAGGTCCCGCCAGACCTTGCCGGCGCCGTCCGGGCCGGTGGTGCTGGCCAGGCCCGGCTCGGCGCCGGAGGTCCACCAGCGAGCCTGGTACTGACGACCTTTCCACTGCACCACATCGTTGCCGACGTAAGTGCCTCTGAGCGTCCATTCCGGTTTGCAACTGGCGGTGCCGGCCTTGCCCTTGATCAGCATCTCGTGGGTCCGGGTGCTGCTCTGCTTGCCGTTGCTCAGGGTCAGGGTGAAACGGTAGCGGGTGTCTTCCTGCAGCTCGGGCGCGGTGAAGCTGATGCGCGCGCCGTCGTAGTCGAAGTCCAGGCGCGGCGAGGCTTCCCAGGCGAAGCTCAGGGCATTGCCCTGGGGATCGCTGGAGGCCGAGGCATCGAGGACGATCCTGTCCCCGGCGTTGGCTTCGGTCTTGCCGCTGATCACCGCCACCGGAGGTTCACCGGCATTCACCGGCTTGAGGGACGCGGCCTTGACCTCGTTGTCGGCGCTGAATTCGCCGTCGGCCAGCAGGGTCCAGGCGCCGTTGGCACTGCTGCTGCCATAGACCTGATAGCCCTTGATGTTGCCGCTCAGGCCGGCGTCCTGGCGCGGCAGGTAGTGCAGTTGCGAGAAACGGCTGTCGGCTCCCAGGTCGATCAGTATTTCATGGGGGTAGCGCGCCCCCGCCGCCGTGCTCCAGTAGGAGTTGGGGTTGCCGTCGATGGCGTGGTTGCCGACCGCTGCGCCAGGCACCGCGCTGCTGGTGGACATGACCTTCCAGCTATTGCGGGGCAGGGCCTTGCCCTTGGCATCCACCAGCAGCAGTTCGGCGACGCTGGCGTTGTCCTTGCCGTCCACCGCGGAGGTGGCGACGAATTTCAGGTAGCGGCCCTGGGCCGTGTCCTGGGTCAGGCCATAGGCGTGGCCTTCAAGCACCTGGTCCTGGGTGGCGCGGTGGTCGGTGTTGACCGCCAGGTACCAGCGTCCCGGCTGCGGGTTGTTGACCCCCAGGGAGACGTTGTGGCTGCGTGCCGAGCGATAGTCGTAGCTCGAGCCGCTGGGCTGGGCGCCGCGCTTGAGCAGCAACTGGATCTGGCCGGCCTTCTCGGTAAGTTCGCCGTCCACCACGGTGAATACCAGGCGCCGGGTGCCTTCGGGCACATCCACCGGGAAGTAGCGCGTCTGACCGCTGGCCAGGGTGACTTTCTGGTTGAGGATCGAGGTGCTTTGCTCCTGTTCGAGCGGAATCACGGAAGGGCTGTAGGCCGACATCAGCGCCGCGTTTTCCCGCCAGACCCGGGCCATGTTGGCGGTTGTCGCGTTGCCCAGCGGCACGCCGCGGCTGTCCTTGACGTCCGGGTTGGAGAAATAGCCCACATGGTTGCCGCAGAGGATAGTGCCGACCCGACCGTTGTTGTAACCGAAGCGGTAGTGGCTGCCATCGGAGCAGTGGCTACCGCCGATGTTGTGGGCCAGTTCGTGACGGAACACGGTGGACGATTTGATGGAGTTGATGGTGTAGCGCCCGGGTAGCTGGCCCCAACCCACAGCGGTGTTCTCCCCGGGGATGCCAACGACGAAGCTGGCGACCACGTCCGGGCTGTAGCGGCGCATGCCTTCGGCGAAGACGTTGCGCACCTGATTCACGTTGGGGCTGGTGATGGCGACATCCTTTGGCACAACTTGAGTGCCCACCAGGCGCAGGCGCACGCCCTGCACCTTGGACTGTTGCAAGGCGCGGTTGACCGAGGCTACCTGGACCAGGGCGTAGGCTTCGTGGTCACCGATATAGTCGGCGGCGGCCTGGGAGAACCCGGCCAGCAGGTCGATCACGGTTTCGCCCTGGACGTTGCGGTCGACCTGGAAACTGCGCAGGCCGCTGCGTGATTCCTTCTGGGCTGGCGGCTCGCTGCCGTCATTGGCGATGTAGTCGACGCTCGACGGGTCAAAGGCCGCCCCGGGGTCGAGGTGGATCAACGACTGCTGGCCGTTGGCGTCGCCGCGAATGATCGCATTGGCGTCCGGCAACAGGGCGAGAAAGCTGCCGTCGGGACGCGCGGCGAGGGTCATCTCTCCGGGGGCGCTGAGGGTACGGGCACGTCCTTCCAGCTGGCCGGTCATGACCCGCAGATCCTTGAAGGTATCGTCCTGTTGCGGGACCAGGCTGCGGATGCGCATCCCGGTGACCTGTTGCAGCTGTTCGGTGCCGGTTTCGGCCGCGCCGAATGGCATGGCCCTGGCACCGGGCATCGGCAGGTTGATGAAGTGACCCTGGGTCACCGTCGCGCCCTGAGTCGCATCGGGAGTGGGCTGGCCGACATCGGCCTGCACCATGCCCAGGGGCAAGAGCAGGGCGGCGCCCAGGCTGGCGCCCCAAAGGCGGGTAGCGCGGGACAAGGCAGTCAATCTGAAGCTCGACATAACTATTCCTGGAGAGTCTCGGCGCGGTGCGAAACCTGGCGAACAGGACCGCTAAAGCGTCCGCGCTGAGAAGGTGGATAAGGAGTTTTGCCGGCGGAGGGCATCATAGGCAGGGGCGCTCCGGGCGTACATCGAACAGGGGGCTTTTCGTACCGGTCCTAGGTGCCTGGCAGGATCGCCGGAGTGGGTGGGGCGGAGCGTCCAGGCCGCTAAACAACAGCATGGGTGCGGTGCCACAGAGAGGTTGGCGAGGTCACGCAGGCAGCGGCCGCAGGAGCCGTCGCCTGTGCTGGGGGAAGGGGGCTGGTTGCCGGGGGCGTGAAGCCCCCGGCGGCTGTCAGTGACAGGGGCCGAGGTCGTTCCAGACCTTGCCGCTGAAGTCCGGCCCGGTGAACGCCGGGTTGCCCGGCTCCTGGCCTTGGGTCCACCAGCGGGCGAGGAAGAAGCGCCCGTTGTGGCTGACTTTCTGACCGCCCAGGTAGGCCTTGCTGCGATTCCAGGCAGCTGTGCAGCCGGGCGCCGTTTGCGGTGGGGCGAGGACCGTGACGCTGTGCTCGGCGGTGGCGGTTTTCTGGCCGTTGTCCACGCTCAGGGTGAAGCGGTAGCGGGTGTCCTGCTTGAGCTGCGGGGCGTTGAAGCTGACGCTTGCGCCGTCATGGCTGAAGTCCAGTGCCGGCGTGACTTGCCAGGCAAAGCTCAAGGCTTTGCCTTGTGGGTCGCTGGAGCCCGAGGCATCCAGCAGCACCCGTTCACCGGCGTTGGCCTGGCTACGACCGCTGATCACGGCGACAGGTGGCAGGCTGGCCTCGACTGGCTTGAGGGCAACGGACTTGACCTCGTTGTCGGCACTGAACTCGCCTTTGGCCAGCAGCGCCCAGGCGCTGGTCGGGCTGTCGCCGCCATACACTTCGTAGCCCTTGATGTTGCCGGCGGCATCGTTGTTTTGCCGCGGCAGGTAGTTCAAGGAGGAGAAGCCCCGCTCTGCTCCGAGGTCGATGATGATCTCGTGGGGATAGCGGGCGCTGCCCGAACTCCAGTACGAGCTCGGTTTGCCATCGACGAACCACAGGCTGTTGTCGATGCCGGAGGTCTTGCCGTTGACCGAGTGGACGCGCCAGCCGCTTCTTGGCAGCGGCTTGCCCTTGGCGTCGGCCAGGAGCAGTTCGGCGATGCTGGCGACGTTGCTGCCGTTGATCGACGACGTGGCGAAAAAGCGCAGGTAGCGAGCCTGGCTGGTTTCCCGGGTCTTGGCGAAGACATGGCCTTCAAGCAACTGGTCGCTGGCGCTCTTGTTCTTCTCGGCTCGTACCCCGACGTACCAGCGTCCGGGCTTGGGATGATTGACCCCCAGGGCGACGCCATGGTTTTCCAGGGAGCGGTAGTCATAGTCGCTGGCGCTGGGGCGGGCGCCGTGCTTGAGCAGCAGTTGCACCTTGCCCGCGCGTTCATGGCGCGGGCCGTGGTTGATCGACAACGCCAGGCGCTCGGTGCCCTCGGGAATGTCCAGAGCCTCGTAGTGGATCGCGTCCCGTCGCAGGTCGATGGATTTGCTCAGCAGCGGTTGGGCTTCCTCGTGATCCATGGGAATCACCGCCGGGCTGTAGGCGGACATGCGCTGGGCGCCTTCACGCCACAGGCGGGCCATGTTGGCGGTGCCCAGCTGGCCCAGGGGCACGCCCAGGTTGTCCCTGACCTCCGGGTTGGAGTAGTAGCCCACGTGGTTGCCACACAGGATCGTGCCCACCCGGCCGTTGTGGTAGCCGAAACGGTCGCTGCTGCCGTCCGAGCAATGATCGCCGCCGATGTTGTGCCCCACCTCGTGGCGGAAGGTGGTGGGGGACTTGATGTTGTTGATCGAGTAGCGGCCGTTGATATTGCCCCAGCCGAGCATGGTGTCGACCCCCGGGGTGCCGACGAAGAACCCGGTCACCAGGTCGGGGCTGTATTGCCGCATGCCTTCGGCGAACAGGGTGCTGACCTTGCGCATGGTGCCGTCGGGGCCGGAGGTGATCGGGTGATCCTCGGCAATCACCTGGGTGCCCACCAGGCGCAGGCGTACCCCTTCGATCTGTGACTGGCGCAAGGCATGGTTGACCGAGGCGACCTGGGCCAGGGCGTAGGCTTCGTGGTCGCCGATGTAGTCGGCGGCGGCCTGGGAGAAACCGGCCAGCAGATCGATGACGGTTTCGCCCTGGGCGTTGCGGTCGACCTGAAAGCTGCGCTGGCCGTTGCGAGTCTGCAGCAGGTTGGGCTCCTGGGCTTGCTCGGACTGCACATAGTCGATGTTGCCGGGCGCATGGGAGTGCCTGGTTTCGGCGGGGATCAGCGTCTGCTGGCCATTGGCATCGCCGCGAATGGTGGCATTGGGCAGCAGGGCAATGAAGCTGCCGTCGCTGCGGGCAGTGACGATGACATTGCTTTCACCGAATGCCAGGCGAGCGGGGCCCTGGGCCCGGCCCACCAGGACCTTGATGTCCTTGAAGCGATCGTCCTGATCCAGGCGCAGGGCGCCGATGCTCAGTCCGGTGGCCTGGGTCAGGCGCTCGGTACTGGCGGCAGGCGCGTTGCGCAGCCTGGGATCGGGGTTCAAGGCCTGGATGTCGATGAACGGGCCGCTGATCACCGCGGCGCTGGCAACGGCAGATGTGGCGGGTGATGTCTCGTCGGCCAGGGCCGGGTTGGCCAAGGGCATGAGCAGGACGGCACCCAGGCCGGCTGCGCGGATGGCGTCGGCCAGGGAAAGGGGAGGCAATGTGCGGTGGGGCATAACCACTCCAGGAAAGGCACAGCGCAGTGCGAAACCTGTTTGGGGAATCGTTGAGTAACAGGCGCTGATGAGGTGTGTTTGGGAGGTTTGCCGGCGCGATGAATCTTATGAATCGACCTGTTGCTTGTACATGTCCGCCAGGCCTTTTCGGTCATGTACGAGGCGTTGGGTGGCCGGAGATGCCAAGCGGCGGTCGGGAAAGCAAGCGCGCAAAAGTGCGGTAAACTGCCGGCCATTGCCTCCCTGTGCTGACTTTTTCCTACGGTACCCCCAATGACATTCGCCACTCTTGGCCTGATCGACCCCTTGCTGCGCGCCCTTGAAACCCTCGGCTACCAGACCCCTACCCCGGTACAGGCACAAGCCATTCCGGCGGTGCTGGGCGGTCGTGACCTGATGGCGGCGGCCCAGACCGGCACCGGCAAGACTGCCGGTTTTGCCTTGCCGCTGCTGCAGTTGCTGACCATGGAAGGGCCGAAGGTCGACAGCAACTCGGTGCGCGCGCTGATCCTGGTGCCGACCCGGGAGCTGGCCGAACAGGTCCACGAAAGCGTGCGTCAGTACGCCGAGCACCTGCCGCTGCGCACCTACGCGGTGTACGGCGGGGTCAGCATCAACCCGCAGATGATGAAACTGCGCAAAGGTATCGATCTGCTGGTGGCGACCCCGGGGCGTCTGCTGGACCTGTTCCGCCAGAACGCGGTGAAGTTCAGCCAGTTGCAGACCCTGGTGCTGGATGAGGCCGACCGCATGCTGGATCTGGGCTTCTCCGAGGAGCTCAAGAGCATCTATGCCGCGCTGCCGAAGAAGCGCCAGACCCTGCTGTTCTCCGCCACGTTCTCCGACGCCATCCGCCAACTGGCCGGGCAGATGCTCAACGACCCGCTGAGCATCGAGGTCAGTCCGCGCAATGTGGCCGCCAACACGGTCAAGCAATGGGTGGTGCCGGTGGACAAGAAGCGCAAGCCGGAGCTGTTCAGCCACCTGCTGCGCAAGAACCGCTGGAAGCAGGTGCTGGTGTTCGCCAAGACCCGCAACGGCGTGGATGCGCTGGTGGAAAAGCTTCAGGGCCAGGGCGTGAACGCCGACGGCATCCATGGCGACAAGCCCCAGGCCACGCGCCAGCGCGCCCTGGACCGGTTCAAGGCCAGCGAGATCCAGATCCTGGTGGCCACCGACGTGGCGGCCCGTGGCCTGGACATCGAAGACCTGCCGCTGGTGGTCAACTTCGACCTGCCGATCGTCGCTGAGGACTACATCCACCGCATCGGTCGTACCGGCCGTGCCGGCTCTACCGGTGAGGCGATTTCCCTGGTGTGTGCCGACGAAGTCAACCTGCTGTCGGCAATCGAGATGCTCACTCGCCAGACCTTGAAGCGCCATGAAGAGCCGGATTTCGAGCCCGAGCACCGGGTACCGGAAACCGACGCCAGCGGTCAGGTGGTGAAAAAACCGAAAAAGCCCAAGAAACCGAAAACGTCCGGCGGTGGCGGCAAGCGCAACCTGGGCAAGTGGGTGGACAGTGGTGAAGTGGCCGAAGCCCCGGCGGTGAAACCGGTACGCAAGGTCCCGGCGTTCAACACCGGGCCACGCAAGCGCAAGCCTTGATCTGAATTGTGCTGACCTCTTCGCCGGCCAGTCGGCTCCTACAATCCCCCGTAGGAGTCGGCTGGCCGGCGAAGCTATTTATGGCCGGTGTTGCAGCCACTCCAGCATTCCCAGCCCGGCCCGACGGCCGCTGGCAAAGCAGGCGGTCAGCAGATAACCGCCGGTGGGGGCTTCCCAGTCGAGCATTTCCCCGGCGCAGAACACCCCGGGCAGTTGCTCCAGCATCAGTCTTTCATCCAGCGCTTCGAAGGCGACGCCGCCGGCGCTGCTGATAGCTTCGTCCAGGGGCCGTGGGCGTATCAGGGTCAAGGGCAGTGCCTTGATCGCCGCCGCCAGGCGCGCCGGATCGTTGAAGGTGTCGGCGCCCGTCAGCTCCCGCAGCAACCCCGCTTTCACCCCCTCGATCCCCAACTGACTCTGCAGGTGCTTGGCCATGGAGCGCGAGCCACGCGGCTTGGCCAGGGCGGCCTGGACCTTGTCCCGAGGCTTGCCCGGCAGCAGGTCGATATGAATGGTGGCTTGCCCGTGTTGGTGGATGCTGTCGCGGATCGGCGCCGACAGGGCATAGATCAGACTGCCTTCGATACCGCTGGCAGTGATCACGCATTCCCCCAGCCGGGGGATGTCGTCATTGAGGCCAATGGCCACGTTCTTCAGCGGCGCCCCGGCGAATTTGCTGCGCAGCAACTCGCTCCAGGCACTGACCTCGAACCCGCAATTGCTTGGTTGCAAGGGGGCTACCTGCACTCCGCGCTGTTGCAGCAGGGGCAGCCACGCTCCATCGGAACCCAGGCGCGACCAACTGCCACCGCCCAGTGCCAGCAGGGTGGCATCGGCCTCTACCGCGCGCTCGCCTTCGGGGTGCCGGATGCGCAGGCTGCCGTCGGCATTCCAGCCCAGCCAGCGGTGCCGGGTGTGGATAACCACCCCGGCGTCGCGCAGGCGCTTGAGCCAGGCGCGCAGCAGCGGCGCGGCTTTCATGTCGGTGGGGAAGACCCGTCCCGAGCTGCCGACGAAGGTGTCGATACCCAGGCCGTGAATCCACTGGCACAAGGCCTCGGCGCCGAACTCGCGCAGCAGCGGGGCGATGTGCGGGGCTCGCTCGGCATAGCGCGAGAGGAAGGCCGGGTAGGCTTCGGAGTGGGTGATGTTCATGCCACCGACCCCGGCCAGGAGGAACTTGCGGCCCACCGATGGCATGCCGTCGTACAGATCGACCCGAACGCCGGCCTGGCTCAGTACCTCGGCAGCCATCAGGCCGGCGGGACCGCCGCCGATGATCGCGACGTGGGAAGTAGGGGAGGGGGACATCAAAAAGCCTAGAAAATGGGAGGGGTGGTTATTGTAAGCACTGCTCGGGAACAGCAGTTGCTGGATGAGTTGCCGGCCATTGGTACAACGTCATGACCGGCAGTAACCAAGTCCTTGACTAAATCTGCACGAACCCCGTAAACGCATGATGCAGTCGCGCCGGCCAGTGCAGTCTTCATCTAAAACTACCGGTACCCATCTGGGTTATTCGACTGCCAACGCCACGTATCCTCCATCATCTCCTTCAACCCGAGCTCCGCCTTCCAGCCCAGATCCTGAAGTGCCTTGGACGGGTCTGACCAGCATTGCGCAATGTCGCCTTGGCGACGTTGGGAGAACGTGTGGGGAATGCTGCAGCCAGAGGCGTCCTCAAAGGCCTGGATCATCTCCAGTACTGAGTAACCCACCCCAGTCCCGAGGTTCCAGGCATTTATACCGGTGTGCTGGGAAATGTAGTTCACGGCTGCTACGTGCCCTTTGGCAAGATCAACGACATGAATGTAGTCCCGAACACCGGTGCCATCGGGGGTCGGATAGTCGTTGCCATAGATGGAAAGCCTTTCGAGTTTTCCCACTGCGACACGGCTTATGTAGGGCAGTAGATTTTCCGGCAGGCCGTTGGGGTCCTCGCCCAGAAGTCCACTCTGATGTGCGCCCACCGGATTGAAGTAGCGCAGCAGGGCAACTGACCAGCGTGGATCGGCAGTTGCCATATCCTGCAGCATCTTTTCGACCATTAACTTGGAGGTGCCATAGGGGTTGGTAGGTGTTCCCAGCGGGCAGCTCTCGACAATCGGTATCTGCACCGGGTCGCCGTACACTGTGGCGGAGGAACTGAACACCAGGCGGTAGACGCCTGCGGTGGCCATGGCCTGGCACAAGGTGATGCTGCCACTCACGTTGTTCTGATAGTAGGACAAGGGCTGCTTTACGCTCTCACCGACGGCTTTCAGGCCAGCGAAGTGCAGTACCACATCAATCTCGTGCTGGGTAAAAATACGGTCAAGGATGGCGCGGTCGCAAACATCACCTTGAACAAATACAGGGGTGCTACCGGTAATTTGTTGCACGCGCTGTAGCGAGAGCATGGAACTATTGCACAGGTTATCCAGAACCACCGCTTCGTGGCCTGCTTGAAGCAATTCCAGCAATGTGTGTGAACCGATATACCCTGCACCGCCAGTTATTAAGAACCGCATAGTTATGAGCCTGTTTCAAGTGAGTGCTGACAGTCCGGCCGCAGTATTATCTGGATCTGATGGTGGATTGTGAAAAATGATACAGCACTGCCAATAGGTTTTTAACGCTTTCATTCTGACAACATAATAAAATTTGCTCGCGTCAAGCCCGATGTCCAGTGCGCTTGTCAGATCGCGAGATCTTGCTTTTGATCACTCGCAAACGTGGTCCCCTCACACAAATACACGGTGATGTCCCGGAAAAAGCGCTCGACCATGTTCATCCAAGAGCTGAACGTCGGGGGGGGAATGCACTTGGAAGTGTTTATGTTTTTCCTGCGACGCTTTCATATTGGGATGTTTGTGGGGGGTGTAGTTGTCGGTAATCAAATGCAGTTGTAGATGCTTGGGTATTTCTCGATTGATCTTCTTGAGAAACTTCCAGCCACTGTTGATGCCGATGTTGATATTCAATATTCCTAATCAAATGCCCCTGAAGTGAGTCCAGGCCGTGAACAGCGTGGCGGTGCCATGACGCACATAATCGTGCGACTGCATGATGCTTCGGCAACTCCATCGAGCTTTACCGATGCGAGGTTGAGTGACTGGCTCAAGGACGCGACGCACAGCTTCGCGGGGCAGAAAAGGTTTACGGCCCCACCTGGCTTATCGAGCAAACCGTTATCTGGCAACGAGTGCGGGCGTCGAAAAACGCCAGGGAGGTGTGTCGCTACCCTGATCAAAAAACAGACACCGCTCTACAAGCCTTGCAGAGCAAGGGATCTAGCGCCTTTCACTCAGGTTATCCACAGGCAGCTCCACAGGTATTGGGGGTAAGCGATCCACAACAACATGACCGTCTGGTGACATTGATCAAAAAACAGGCGATAGCCTTGAAGCCCCGTAGAGCAAGGGCTGTAGAGGCTTTCTCCCAGGTTATCCACAAGCGGTTCCACAGTGGATGTGGGTAAGGCCGCAAGGGCTCAGTAGCAGCCTGACGACTCCCAGACGCGTTGTGCGCTGTGGTGGAGGATGCCGTGGCGTCGGGCCAGGGCCTGGCGGTCCTTGCTGTAGCCGCCGCCGATCACGCCGACCACCGGGATGTCGCGGCCCAGGCAGTGGCGCATGACCCGCTCGTCACGCTCGGCCAGGCCGGCGTCGGTGAGCTTGAGGTAGCCCAGGGCATCGTCCTGGTGCACGTCGACCCCGGCGTCGTAGAGCACTAGATCCGGCTGATACAGGGGCAGCAGGTAGTTGAGAGCGTCGTCCACCACCTTGAGGTAGTCGGCGTCGCCCATGCCCATGGGCAGCGGGATATCCCAGTCGCTCTGGGCCTTGCGTGCGGGGAAGTTCTTTTCACAGTGCAACGAGACGGTCACCGCGTCGGGGGTATGTTGCAGGATCCGAGCGGTGCCATCGCCCTGATGCACGTCACAGTCGAAGATCAAAACCCGCCCCACACGCCCGCTTTGCAGCAGGTAATGGCTGATCACGGCCAGGTCGTTGAAGATGCAGAACCCCGCCGGGTAGTCGTAGTGGGCGTGGTGGGTGCCGCCGGCCAAGTGGCAGGCCAGGCCATGTTGCAGCGCCTTTTCGGCCGTCAGCAGGGAGCCGCCGACAGCGCGCACCGTGCGCCGGGCCAGGGCTTCGCTCCAGGGCAGGCCGAGACGCCGCTGGTCTTCCCGGGACAACTCGCCGCTCATGTAGCGTTCGATATAGCCAGGGTCGTGGGCCAGGGCGAGGATTTCGGCCGGGCACAGCTCGGGGCGCAGCAGATCGGCATCGTGGGTCAGGCCACTGTCCACCAGGTGGTCGCGCAGCAGGCGGAACTTGTCCATGGGAAAGCGGTGCTCCGCCGGGAACTCGGGGCTGTAGTCGTCGTGATAGATCAGTGGCAATGACATGGCATTTTCTTAGAGGAACCCGTGAAGGATCCTACCAGCGATGTAGACTTGCACCCACGGAAACGGAGGGGCCTGATGGAGCCAATACTGCAACTCGAAAGCGCGCGTCTGCTGCTGCGCCAGTGGCGTGACGATGATTTACCGGCATTTGCCGCGATGTGTGCCGATCCGCAGGTCATGCGCTACTTTCCCGCGCCCTTGAGTCGTCTGGAAAGTGCCGCGCTGATCGGGCGCATACGCGGGCATTTCGCCGAACATGGCTTTGGCCTCTGGGCGCTTGAACGTAAGGATAACGGTGCCTTTATCGGCTTTACCGGGCTGCTGGAGGTGGGCTTCGAAGCGACCTTTACCCCTGCGGTGGAGATCGGCTGGCGCCTGGCCCGGGAACACTGGGGCCTGGGGTATGCCAGCGAAGCGGCCTGGACCGCCTTGCGTTGCGCGTTCGATCGACTGGCCCTGGACGAAGTCGTGGCCTTCACCACCCGCAATAACCTGCCGTCGCAGAAAGTCATGCAGGCCATTGGCATGCATCACGCGGCCCAGGAGGATTTCGAACACCCTAAACTCGCCGCCGATCATCCGTTGCGCGAGCATGTGCTGTACCGCATTACCCGCGAACAATGGCTGGAAACCTTGCATGGATAGCAGGCGCGCACGTTTAGAATGTGCCGACGAGATACCTGGCCCCAATTGATATCACCGCCGCAGCCGAGATTGCGCGGTGTTGCCCTGTGTGAGGAGAGTCTGAATGAGTCATGTGCTGGATGATCTGGTCGATCTGTTGACCCTGGAAGCCATTGAAGAAAACCTGTTTCGCGGTCGCAGCCAGGACCTGGGTTTTCGCCAGCTGTTTGGCGGCCAGGTGCTCGGCCAGTCGTTGTCCGCGGCCAGTCAGACGGTAGAGGAAGCACGCCACGTGCATTCCATGCACGGCTACTTCCTGCGTCCCGGCGACGCCGCCTTGCCAGTGGTCTACCAGGTGGATCGGGTGCGCGACGGTGGCAGCTTCAGCACCCGGCGGGTGACGGCGATTCAGAAGGGCAACCCGATCTTCACCTGCAGTGCTTCCTTCCAGTACGACGAAGAAGGCTTCGAGCACCAGAACAGCATGCCCCAGGTGGTCGGGCCGGAGAACCTGCCGTCGGAACTGGAAATCACCACCCAGCGTGCGCACCTGATTCCCGAGCACATGCGCGAGAAGCTGCTGTGCCCCAAGCCCATCGAAGTGCGCCCGGTGACCGAGAAGGACCCCTACAACCCGCAGCCGATGGACCCGGTGAAGTACGTCTGGTTCCGCGCCGACGGCGCCCTGGCGGACATCCCGGCCCTGCACAAGTACCTGCTGGCCTACGCGTCGGACTTCGGCTTGCTGACCACCTCGATGCTGCCTCATGGCAAGTCGGTGTGGCAAAAGGACATGCAGGTCGCCAGCCTCGATCACGCCCTGTGGTTCCACGCCGACCTGCGGGCCGACGACTGGCTGCTGTACGCCATGGACAGCCCCTGGGCCGGTAACTCCCGGGGCTTCTCCCGGGGCAGTGTGTTCAACCGTGCCGGTCAACTGGTAGCCTCGGTGACTCAGGAAGGGTTGATCCGTCATCGCAAGGATTGGGCATGAGTCTTTCAGACATAGAACATTGGGTGTTCGACATGGACGGCACCCTGACCATCGCCGTGCATGATTTCGCGGCGATCCGCCAGGCGCTGTCGATTCCTCCGGAGGACGACATCCTCACTCACCTGGCGGCCTTGCCGGCAGAGGAGTCTGCGGCCAAGCACGCCTGGCTGCTGGAGCATGAGCGCGACCTGGCCCTGGGTTCGCGCCCGGCGCCGGGTGCGGTGGAACTGGTGCGGGAACTGGCCGGACGCGGTTATCGCCTGGGCATCCTCACCCGCAATGCCCGGGAGCTGGCCCACGTGACCCTGGAAGCCATCGGCCTGGCGGACTGCTTTGCCGAAGCTGATGTGCTGGGGCGCGATGAGGCCCCGCCCAAACCCCATCCCGGTGGTTTGCTCAAGCTGGCCGAGGCTTGGGATGTGGCGCCGCAGCGCATGGTCATGGTCGGTGACTACCGCTTCGACCTGGACTGCGGGCGTGCCGCGGGAACGCGCACGGTGCTGGTGAACCTGCCGGACAACCCCTGGCCGGAGCTGACCGACTGGCATGCCCGGGATTGCGCGCAGTTGCGCGAACTGCTGTCGGCCTGAGGGCCTGTTCGCTGATAAGTCGGTTCTTACCCGTCCCGTAGGAACCGCCTTGCCGGCGAAAACGTCATTTCAGACAGCGCCTTTCTCTACTTGAACAGCGCCGCCTGCCCTGCG
Source organism: Pseudomonas protegens (assembly GCF_003363755.1). Classification (GTDB taxonomy): domain Bacteria; phylum Pseudomonadota; class Gammaproteobacteria; order Pseudomonadales; family Pseudomonadaceae; genus Aquipseudomonas; species Aquipseudomonas danubii. The sequence continues at coordinate 2,618,071 of NZ_CP031396.1, read as the reverse complement.
GGGGAGGTGAACATCTTGTCGCCGTCATGCCCGACCCCGGGCACTTCCACCAGCCGTTGTGGCAAGCCTTGCGGGTGACGCCGCATCAGGTAGTCGAAGTAGTTGTGCCCGCGAATCAGCCGGTAGGCGCCCTGGGTCTCGGCCGCGCAGCTCTTGTCCAGGGCCGGGTGGTTGGGGTCGATGTCCTGCTGGCCCAGCAGGTAGGTGATGTGGCGTGTCACGTAGCCTTGTTCGAGCTGCGCCGGGGATGGGGCGCTGGCATAGGCCGGGAGCCGGTTCAGGCCATATTTCCAGTCGTTGAACCCCGGGCAACTGGCCGGCTCGAAAGCCACCGGGCGCGTTGCATCGAAGTAGGCGTAGGACGACGGATTGGCGATCACGTAGCGCAGTTCGATTCCGGACTGCTTCAGCTCGGCATGTTGCCCTGTGGTCAGGGCATAGCGCTGCACCACCTGGGCGCCGCCGGAGTGGCCGGCAATCACCACTTCCTTGAGAGCAGGAAAGAACTGGCGGTCCTGCAGACGCTGGAGGACGGCATCCAGTACCGCGTAGGAGCTGATGGCCACGGGGCCGGCAGCAGGTTCGCCGGCCATCCAGTCATTACCTTTCCAGCGCAGTAGCGCGTCCGGTAGCTGATGGCGGGCGATGTCACTCTGGTTGAGAAACTGGGGGGCGATCACCAGGGTTGCGGCGCTTTGCCCTGCTTGTCGTGAAGCACTTTCGCCGCTCTTGAGGTAAGTCTGGGCGTTGCGCAGCCGACCGTGAACCATGATCAGCGCGCGCTGCACCCCAGGCAGTGGCTGGCGCCAGTCCTGGCTCAGGCCCAGGGCCAGTTGCCCGCCCTCCAGGGGCAGGCGTTCGGGGCTGACGACCTTGACTGTGTGTTCCGCGGCCTGGGCGCCCAGGCAGCCCAGGCACAGTAATGCCGCCAGCAGTCGGCCCATCTACAGGCTCTTGGCGGCGAAGGTGTCGCACTGGCCAACCTGGCCCTGGCTGAAGCCGGTCTTGAACCAGCGCACCCGTTGCGCCGAGGTGCCGTGGGTGAAGGAGTCCGGTACGACCCGGCCCTGGCCCTGTTGCTGCAGTCGGTCGTCACCGATGGCATTGGCAGCGTTCAGGGCTTCTTCCACATCCCCGGGCTCCAGCCAGTTCAGGCGCTTCTGCCCATGGTAGGCCCAGACCCCAGCCAGACAGTCGGCCTGCAATTCCTGGCGTACCAGTAGACCGCCGTCACCTTCCATTTGCCGGCCTTGCTGGCGTGCGGCCTGCATTTTCGCCGAGACCCCCAGCAGGGTCTGTACGTGGTGTCCGACTTCATGGGCAATCACGTAGGCCTGGGCGAAGTCGCCGGCAGCGGAAAAGCGCTGGGCCATCTCGCGGAAGAAGTCCATGTCCAGGTACACCTGCTGATCGGCAGGGCAATAGAAGGGGCCGCTGGCAGAGGTGGCGGAGCCGCAGGCGGAGTTGACCCGGCCACGGAACAGAATCAGCTTGGGCGCCTGATACTGGCGGCCGGCCTGCTGGAAGATCTGGCCCCAGGTGTCTTCGGTGTCGCCGAGGATGGCGCGGACGAACTCCGCCTGCTCGTCATTGGCCGGTGGGCTCTTGCGCGCCTGAGTGGTGGCCGGGGCCGAAGTCTGGCCGCTCTGGCCCACCAGTTGACCGAGGATCTGCAGCGGGTCCTGGCCGGTGGCCCAGCCGATACCGACGATCAGGATGATCGCCGTCAGGCTCAGCCCCTTGCCACCGCCAAAACGCAGGCCGCCACCACCGCCGCCACCGCTGTCATTTCGCGCATCCACGACGTTGTCGCTGCGCCGGCCTTTTTTCCAAAGCATGGGGGAGTCCTCGTTTTTTCTGCTGGTCAGTGTTGCTGCTGGCATGCAGCGGCGCCAGTCCGGTCGTCAGGGATTTTTGCGCACGCTACCATGGCCCGATTGCGGATCTCTCCGCTTCTGGCGCATTCGGGGCTTCCTATTGAACATCGATACCCGCATCAAATTCCGTCACTTGGTGTGTTTTCTTGAAATGGCCCGCCAAGGCAGCCTGGCGCGGGCCGCCGACGTGCTGTCGGTGAGCCAGCCGGCAATGTCGAAAACCCTCAAGGAACTGGAGGAGCTGCTGGACACTCGGCTGTTTGCCAGGAGCAAGGCCGGGCTCAGCCTGACCGAAGCCGGGCGAGCCTTCCTGCGCTATGCAGGGCCTTCGGTGCAGGCCCTGCGCGAAGGCGTCAGCAGTTTGCGCGGCGGCGAATACGCCGCCGGGCTGGTGCGCATCGGCGTGTTGTCCACGGTGGAAAGCCTGCTGCTGCCGGAGGTGATGCGGCGCCTGCACCAGCGGCATTCGGCGTTGACCGTGAGTGTGCTGACCGGCCCCAGCGCTCATCTGCTTTCGCAACTGCGAGTCGGTGACCTGGATCTGGTGGTTGGCCGCATGACCGAGAGTCCGGAGATCCACGGCCTGAGCTTCGAGCACCTGTACAGCGAATCCATGACCCTGGTGGCCCGCCCCGAGCATCCCCTGGCGGCCGGGCCCCTGGATCGCGATGCGCTCAGCGCCTATCCGCTGGTACTGCCCCTGGCTGGCACCAGCATTCGCAAGCACGCCGACAGCCTGTTCATTCAGTGCGGTATCGCCCAGTCGCAACAACGCCTGGAAACCCTGTCGGTGGCCCTGAGCCGGCGCTACACCCTGTCCAGCGATGCACTGTGGATAGCGCCACTGGATGCGGTGCGCCTGGATCTGGCCAATGGCGAGTTGCAGGAGCTGGATCTGGGCCTGCGCGAGCCCGGCGGTTCGGTGGGTATCTCCAGCAATGCCAGCCTGCCGCTGTCCCTGGCGGCGCAATGGGCGGTGGACGTGCTCAGGGAAGTGGGGCGGGCCTATCACGAGGGCAGTTATCCATAACCTTTTGGTTATGGATGGCGGGCGGCTTTTCAATTTTCCCCACTCCTGGTTTGTTTGAAACTGCGCCGGCTGCGCTCCATAAATCAAACAACAGGAGATCGACATGTCTGATGCAGACAACAGTCGCTTTGTGATTCGCGACCGTAATTGGCACCCCAAGGCCCTGACCCCCGACTACAAGACCTCCGTCACCCGCTCGCCGCGCCAGGCACTGGTGAGCATTCCGCAATCGGCCAGTGAAACCAGTGGCCCGGACTTTTCCCACCTGCGCACCGGGCGTTTTGATAACGACCTTTTGCTCAACTTCAACCACGGCGGCTTGCCGGTAGGTGAGCGGATCATCGTTTCCGGGCGAGTCTGCGATCAATACGGCAAGCCGATCCCCCACACCCTGGTGGAGATGTGGCAGGCCAACGCCGGTGGCCGCTACCGGCACAAGAACGACCGCTACCTGGCGCCCCTTGATCCGAACTTCGGCGGCGTCGGCCGAGCCCTCACCGACCGTGACGGCTACTACAGCTTCCGCACCATCAAGCCCGGGCCTTACCCATGGCGCAACGGTCCCAACGACTGGCGTCCGGCGCATATCCACTTCTCCATCAGCGGCCCGTCGATTGCCACGCGGCTGATCACCCAGCTGTATTTCGAAGGCGACCCGTTGATCCCGCTGTGCCCGATCGTCAAGTCCATCGCCAACCCGGACGCGGTGCAGAGTCTGATCGCGCGCCTGGACATGGGCAACGCCAACCCCATGGATTGCCTGGCCTACCGCTTCGACATCGTGCTGCGCGGCCAGCGCAAGACCCACTTCGAAAACTGCTGAGGAGCCTGCCATGCCTGTTCAATTGCTGCCTGAAACCCCCTCGCAAACGGCCGGCCCCTATGTGCACATTGGCCTGGCCCTGGCGGCGGCGGGAAATCCGACCCGTCCCGAGGAGATCTGGAACCAGATGGCCAAGCCCGATGCGCCGGGCGAGCGGATTCTGCTGATCGGCCATGTGTACGACGGCAACGGCCACCTGGTGCGCGACTCCTTCCTGGAGTTCTGGCAGGCCGATTCTGCCGGGGTCTACGACCCGGTGTTCGACACGGAAAAGCCCTTCAACTGCTTTGGCCGCACCGCCACCACCTTCGATGCCGGGGAATGGACCCTCCATACCGTCAAGCCCGGGGTGGTGAACAACGCCGCCGGCGTGCCGATGGCGCCGCACATCAACCTGTCGCTGTTTGCCCGGGGCATCAACATCCACCTGCATACCCGGCTGTACTTTGCCGACGAGCCGGAGGCTAACGCCCAGTGCCCGGTGTTGAACCTGATCGAGCAGCCGCAACGTCGGGAAACCCTGCTGGCCCACCCCTGTGAAGTGAACGGCCAGCGCGCCTACCGCTTCGATATCCGCATTCAGGGTGAGGGCGAGACGGTGTTCTTCGATTTTTGACCCAGCGTCCCGCCACCGATGGCAAGCTTCGGTCCTGACTGGTTTATGGAAGGTTGTTCCAAAAAATAGCCGGGCTCGGCTAATCTGCGCACAAGACGTTGTGCCGGGCCCCAAGGTCCGGCCTCGTCGCTTCTGGGCGGTCATCGAACCCTGCCGCGCAGTTCCCCAACCGGCCCGTTGTCACTAGAATCGGCCAAATTTTGTCGGGACCCGACCATGGCTGGCAGTCAAATCGAACGCGTCTTCAGCGTTCTCGAACGTCTTACCGGTGATCCCCGCGGCCTGCCGTTGCAGACCCTGGCGGAACAACTGGAGATCCCCAAAAGTGCAACCCATCGCCTGCTGGCGGAGTTGATTCGCCTGGGCTACGTGCGCCAGAACCCGGACAACCTGCGTTACCAGCTGTCCACCCGGCTGGTGGCCATGGGCTTTCGCTACCTTGCGGTCAGCGGCGCCGACATTGTCCAGCCGGTGCTCGATCGTCTGGCCCAGGAGTCCGGCGAGCTGGTACGCCTGGGGGTGATCGAAGGCGAGCGCCAGACCTGGATCGCCAAGTCCCAGGGCGCCCGTTCCGGTCTGCGTTACGACCCGGACATGGGCCGCGAGGCGCCGCTGTTCTACACCGCTTCCGGGCATGCCTGGCTGGCTACCCTGAGCGATGCCGAGGCCTTGTCGCTGGTGGAGCGCCAGGGCGTGGAGCCCCCGGCGGACCTGGGGCCCAATGCACCGCGCTCGAACATCGAGTTGCTCGAACGCCTGCGCCTGGCCCGCGACCAGGGCTACGCCTGGGTCGAGGAAAGCTCGGCGGTCGGCACCTCGGCGATTGCCGCCGTGGTGCGTCATCCCATCGATGGCCGGGTGGTGGGGGTGCTCAGCATCGCCGGCCCCAGCGCGCGCCTGCCGTTGGCGCGGCTGCATGAACTGGCGCCGTTGCTGCTGCGATTTGCCGAAGAGCTGTCGGCCGCCAGCCAGGCTTCCGAACTGTTCAACCTGTAGCCGCTGCCGAGCCTGCGAGGCTGCGCAAAGGCCCGCAGGGCCTTGCCTGGCGATCTACCGTCGAGCAGGTAGTGGTCTTGATATCGCCGCGTCTGTTGCACAGCCGTTCGCAGCCTGCGGCAGCGGCTACAAAGGCTTCGGTATGGCCTTGTCCTCTGTAGCCGCTGCCGAGCCTGCGAGGCTGCGCAAAGGCCCGCAGGGCCTTGCTTGGCGATCTACCGTCGAGCAGGTGGTGGCCTTGATACCGCCGCGTCTGTTGCACAGCTGTTCGCAGCCTGCGGCAGCGGCTACACGAGCCTCGGCTCGGCACAAAGCTGTTCGATAATCGGACGGTATTTTTTATCCCTCTTGTATGAAAGTGGAACTGAGTTCTAAATATTTGGAATTCATTGTCCCTATAACAATCACAAGAGGATCTTCCATTGAACCCGCCACTGCGCATTGCCCTGATCGGCGTCGGCAACATGGGGCAGCAGCACTACCAGCACCTCAATACCCTGGCCGAGGCCCGGCTGTGCGCCGTGGCCGATCCCGGGCCCCAGGCGCAAGCCATTGCCGGGCAATGGCAGGTGCCGCATTTCAGCGATCACCGGACCCTGCTGGAGGACATTCGCCCGGACGCGGTGATCGTCGCCAATCCCAACAACCTCCACGTCAGCACGGCCCTGGATTGCCTGGCCGCAGGCGTGCCGGTGCTGCTGGAAAAACCCGTGGGTGTGCACCTGGATGAAGTGCGCGAGCTGGTGGCGGCATCGCGCAACACGGGCGTGCCGGTGCTGGTGGGCCACCATCGACGACACAACCCGTTGATCGCCCGTGCCCATGAACTGGTGCACAGCGGCGCCTTGGGTCGCCTGACCAACGTCACCGCGCTCTGGCAGTTGCGCAAACCCGAGAGCTACTTCGATATTCCCTGGCGCCGCGAGGCCGGGGCCGGCATGTTGCTGACCAACCTGATCCACGACCTGGACCTGTTGCGCCACCTGTGTGGCGAAGTGCGACAAGTGCAGGCCATCACCAGCAACAGCGTGCGCGGCTACGCCAACGAAGATTGCGCCGCGGTGCTGTTGCAGTTCGACAACGGCGCCCTGGGCAGCCTGACCGGTTCCGATGCCGCGGCCGCGCCCTGGAGCTGGGAGCTGGATGCCGGGGAGAACCCGGTGTACCCGCGCCAGGCCGATCAGCCTTGCTACCTGCTGGCCGGCACCGAGGGCGCGCTGAGCATTCCCCAGCTCAAGCGCTGGCATTACGCCGAAGCCGGGGAGGGTTGGCATCAACCCTTGCTGATGCAGCAGGAAGCCTTTGATCCGGGCGAGGCCCTGCGCTTGCAATTGCTGCACTTCGTCCAAGTCGCCCGCGGCGAAGTCGCGCCCCTGGTCAGTGCCGCCGATGCCGCGCGCACCCTGGCGCTGGTTGAAGCGATTCGCCAGGCCGCGGCCACGGGTCGCGCCTGCACCCCCACCCCGATTGAGTGAACGACTGATGAGTGAGCGGATTTTTTCCCTGGCCAGCCTGACCGTGCTGGAGCTATCGCCACCGGAGATGGTGGAGGTGGCGGCCCGGGCCGGCTACAGCCATGTCGGCCTGCGCCTGGAACCGGCGACCCCGGAGGAGCATCACTTCCCGCTGGTGGCGGATGCCGGCTTGCGTCGCCAGACCCTGGCGCGCCTGCGCGATAGCGGCGTGCGGGTGCTGGATGTGGAGATCCTGCGGCTCAAGCCGCAGACCCGGGTGGGGGACTTCGAAGCGCTGCTGGCGGTGGGCGCCGAGTTCGCCGCCAGCGAGTTGCTGGTGGCGGGCAATGACCCGGACGAGGCGCGCATGACCGACAACTTCGCCGCCCTGTGCGATCTGGCGCGGCAGTACGGGTTGCACCCGCACCTGGAGTTCATGCCCTGGACCGACGCGCGTAACCTGGAGCAGGCCGTGCGGGTGGTGGAAAACGCCGGTCGTGACAATGGCTGTGTGCTGGTGGACGCCTTCCATTTCGACCGTTCGGGTTCGCGTCTGGCGGACCTGGCCAAGGTCGCTCCGGCGCGCCTGCGTTACGCGCAGTTGTGCGACGTGGCCGGGCCGCGTCCGGACGACATGCAGGAGATCCTGCGCCAGGCCCGTAACGAGCGGCGCTTTCCAGGGGAGGGCGATTGTGATCTGGCGGGGTTGCTCAAGTGTCTGCCGCCGGAGTTGCCCCTGAGCCTGGAAATTCCCACGGTGCAATTGCTCGAACAGGGCGTGAGTGCCTTGCAGCGGGCACAGATGGCGCTGGATGCAACTCGCGCGCTGCTGGCCAGGACCTGAGTGGGCGGGAGGGCTTTCGCCGGCAAGCCGGCTCCTACAAATACCCGCTAGGAGCCAGCTTGCCGGCGAAGCTGTGTCTTCAATCACCTTCAAGGAAAGCCCATGACCCGCAGCACGCCCCTTTCCGGGGTCAATCAGCCTTTCAAGGGCATCCTGCTGATCGTCCTGGCGACCTTCCTGTTCGCCAGCCACGATGCCCTGTCCAAATACCTCTCGGGGTTCTTCCCGGTGATCATTGTGGTCTGGGCCCGATACCTGGTCCATACCTTGCTGATGGCCGGGATCTTCCTGCCGCAATCCGGCCTGCGGGTGCTGCGCAGCAAGCGACCGCTGCTGCAAGTGCTGCGGGCCTTGTGCCTGCTCAGCACCAGCTTGCTGTTCACCTCGGCGCTGCTGTTCATCCCCCTGGCCGAGGCCACGGCGGTCAACTTTCTCGCGCCGGTGCTGGTCACCGCGTTGTCGGTGCCCTTGCTCGGCGAGCAGGTGACCCGCGGCCAGTGGCTGGCGGTGATCTGCGGTTTTGTCGGGGTGCTGATCATCGTCCACCCGGGCGGTGAACTCTTCACGCCGGCGGTGCTGCTGCCGTTCTGTTCGGCGCTGTTCTTCTGCTTCTATCAACTGCTGACCCGCAAGCTGGCCGAGCACGACAGCCCCACCACCAGCAACTTCTTCGCCGGGTTGTGCAACACCCTGGTGATGACGGCGCTGGTGCCGTTCTTCTGGCAGACCCCGGGGATTGTCCATGGCGTGCTGATGCTGGCGCTGGGGGCCTGTGGCATGTGCGCCCACCTGTTCCTGACCCAGGCCTTTCGCCATGCGGCGCCGGCGCTGCTGGCGCCCTTCGGCTATTGCCAGATTGTCTTTGCCGGGCTGCTGGGCTGGCTGCTGTTCAGCCACACGCCGGATGCGATTACCCAAGTGGGCATCGCCGTGATCTGCCTCAGCGGGCTGGCGGCGGCCTGGCAGCAACGCCGCCGCTGAGACGGCTCAGAAGCGGAAGCGCACCACCAGGTTCTGCAGGCCGGCCGCCAGGTGCGACAGCTCCTGGCTGGTGGCGTTGGTGCGCGTGGCGGCATCGGCGCTTTCCAGGGACAGGTCGCGGATGTTCAGCAGATTGCGGTCCACTTCACGGGCCACCTGGGCCTGTTCTTCCGAGGCACTGGCGATCACCAGGTTGCGCTCGTGGATCTGCTCCATGGCCCGGGTGATTTCCCCCAGGGCCAGCCCGGCCTGTTCGGCGATGGACAGGGTCTGGGCCACCCGCTGACTGTTGCCGTGCATCGACTGCACCACGCTGTCGGTGTCGCCCTGGACCCGGCCGATCATCTGTTCGATTTCCTGGGTCGACTGCTGGGTGCGATGGGCCAGGGCCCGCACTTCGTCTGCCACTACGGCAAAACCACGCCCGGCTTCACCAGCCCGCGCGGCCTCGATGGCGGCGTTCAGGGCCAGCAGGTTGGTCTGTTCGGCGATGGCGCGGATCACGTCCAGCACCTTGCCGATTTCCCGTGACTGCTCGGCCAGGGTCTGCACTTGCTGCAGGGCGGTGCCGACATCGCTGCTCATGGCCTGGATCGAGTCCAGGGTCTCGATCACCCGGGTCTGTCCCTGGGCGGCCTGGGCGGTGGATTGGCGGGTGGTGTCGGAGGTGGACACCGCGTTGCGCGCCACTTCCTCGACGGCCGCGGTCATCTCGTTGACCGCGGTGGCCGCTTGCTCGATTTCGTTGTGTTGCTGCTGCAGGCGGCTGGAGTCCTGGTGGGTGCTCTGGCTCATCTGTTGCGCGGCGGCGGCCAGTTGGGTCGAGGTGCTGCTGATCAGTTGCAGGGTTTCACGCAGGCTGGCCTGCATGCTGGCCAGGGCCTTGAGCAGGCGCGCGGTTTCATCGCTGCCCTCGCTGTGGATCGGGCGGCTGAGATCACCGGCGGCCACTTGCTCGGCCACGCCCACGGCCTGGCGGATGGGCATGACGATGCTGCGAATCAGCAGCCAGGCCAGGCACAGGGTCAGCAGGGCGACGGCGATCAGGGCGCCGATCACCGTGACTTTGACCTGGGTGTACAGCGCGTCTGCATGCTGGGCCGACTGGCTGACTTCCTCGGCGGTCAGGTTCATCAGTTCGGCGAACTGGTCGCCGGTCTGGGTCGAGTAATCCTGGATCCTGCCGTTGAGCAGGGCCGTCATCTCGCTGCTGCGATTGTCCTGGGACAGGGCTTCGTACTGGGCCAGGGCCTGTTGGTAGCTCTTGACCGTGGCGAGGAATGTCTCGTACTGCACCCGGTTGTGATCGCCCACCAGCGGCGCGAACCTGGCCAGGGCCTGGTCGAGCCAGGCTTGCACCTGATGCAGGCGGGCAATGGTGCTTTCCAGCACTTTGGGTTCACGGTTGAGGGCCATGCGCAGGCTCAGCACGCGGATGCTCAATACGTAGTCGCGCACTTCTCCCAGGTAGCGGGTGCTGGGCAGGGAAATGTTTTCGGTGTGCTGGCCGGTGGCGCGGACTTCGGCCACTTGCTTGAGGGCGAACAGCCCCTGCAGCAGGACCAGCAGGGCAATCACGCCGAAGCTGATCACGGCGCGTTTGGCGATGCTCAGGTTACCCAGCGTCATGGGACGATCTCCGAGTGTGGAAAAACAAAAGGGGGGAGGGTGGCGATAAAAAAAACGCAGGCCCTGGGCGGGCCTGCGTGAAAGGAGCATCAGTCTTCTACGTGAGGAATCTTGCGCGGGGCCATGAAGTACATCCAGGTCAGGGCGAGGAAGTACATGGCCGGGATCAGGGTGAACAGCAGGGTGTAGTTGTTGTTGGTGACGGTGAGGATGTGGCCGACGATCTGGGTCATGAACATGCCGCCGATGGCCGCGCACATGCCGCCAAAGCCGAACACGGTGCTCATCATGTGCTTGGGCGTGTAGTCCATCACCAGGCTCCAGATGTTGGCGGTCCAGGCCTGGTGGGCACCGATCCCCAGGGAGATGGCGAACACGGCCAGCCACAGGTTGGCGGTGCCGGCGGCCATGATCACGCCGATGATGCAGCAGGCGAACAGGAACATCGACAGCAGCCGCGCCTTGATCGGGTTCATGCCGCGTCCGATCAGGAACGAGGAGAGGATGCCGCCACCGACGCTGCCGAAGTCGGCGGTCAGGTAGATGATGATCAGCGGGATGCCCATCTGGGTGACGTTGATTCCCAGGTTGTACTGCTGGTTGAGGAACGGCGGCAGCCAGTACAGGTAGAACCAGAACACCGGCGCGGTCAGCGAGTAGGCCAGGGCGAAGGCCCAGGTGCCGCGCATGCGCAGGATGCGGCTGAAGGGCACGCGGGTCGGCTCGGGTTCCACCTGTTGCTGGATATAGGCCAGTTCCGAGGCTTTGACGCTGGGGTGATCTTCCGGGTTGAAGTACTTCAGGCCCCAGAACAGCAACCAGACGCCGCCCAGTGCCGCCATACACAGGAACGCCGCTTGCCAGCCCCAGGCGTGGAGGATCAACGGCAGCAGCATGGGGGTGAACATAGCGCCGACGTTGGTCCCGGCGTTGAAGATGCCGGTGGCTACCGCGCGTTCGCCGGCCGGGAACCACAGGCGCGTGGTCTTCACGCAGGCCGGGTAGTTGGCGGCTTCAGTGAGCCCGAGAATGAAGCGGCAAACCATGAAGCCTGCCGCCGAAGTGGCCAGGCCATGGGCGCCGGTGGCCAGGCTCCAGAGCAGCACGGCGAAGAAGAACACCCGTTTCACGCCGACTCGGTCGATCAGGCGCCCTTGCAGCACGAAGCCCACGGCGTAACCGACCTGGAACCAGAAGTTGATATTGGCGTAGTCCATCGCCGTCCAGTTCATTTCCTTGGCCAGGATCGGCTGCATCACGCCCAGTGCGGCGCGATCGATGTAGTTCAGGGTGGTGGCGAAGAACACCAGGGCGAGCATGCCCCAGCGGGTCTTGCCGACGGCCATGGCGCCGCGGATCTTGTCGCCGATGCCGCCGGCAACACTGAGGCTCGGGGCGATGCGAGAGCTTTGGGAAGGAATCATATAGGCCATCCGTTCAGTGACTGACGAGCCAGGGCTCGTCGGAACTCAAGGGCGCGTGATCAATCGTCAGCGAGGGCATGAGCGCCAGGGACTGGGTGATTGATCGGCTGGTTTGGTTCGTCGAGCCGTTAATTGCGGGCCGGCGAACGCCATCGGTACGACGATCCGCTCAGGGCAGTAGCGGGTCGTGATCCAGGGTGCCGATTGAGGCCGTTCCAGGCGCGAGCCAAAGGGATGAGCAGCAGGGCGGGGCGTTGAGTGCAAGCATGAGGATGTACCCGATTTTTAAAATTTTTATGGTGTGTTCTGGGTCTGGGTGATTGAAGCCACGGTTTCTTGGGGCGGCTCAATGTGCTGTCGATGGTGCGCAGTGGCTGAAAAATCGTCAATTCGCCAAGCGGCTTTTTGTTCGATAATCGAACACAAAACTAACTGGTTCGTACACTTTAAATCATGCTGTGGAATAATCCGCAACATCGAATAAAAGGCTCGGGTGCCACCGGCCGTCATCCCCCGGGAGTTCAATCATGCAGCGTTCCATTGCCACCGTTTCCTTGAGCGGCACCCTGCCGGAAAAACTCGAAGCCATCGCCGCCGCCGGCTTCGATGGGGTGGAGATTTTCGAGAACGACCTTCTCTATTACGACGGTAGCCCTCGGGAAATCAGGCAGATGTGCGCCGACCTGGGGATCGCCATCACCCTGTTCCAGCCATTCCGGGATTTCGAGGGCTGCCGCCGCGATCGCCTGTCGCGCAACCTGGAACGTGCCGAACGCAAGTTCGACTTGATGCAGGAGCTGGGCACCGACCTGGTGCTGGTGTGCAGCAACGCCCAGGCCGACAGCCTCGGGGACCGGCAGATTCTCATCGATGATTTGCACCTGTTGGCCGAACGGGCCGCGCTGCGCGGCTTGCGCATCGGCTACGAAGCCCTGGCCTGGGGCCGTCACGTGAATACCTATCAACAGGTCTGGGACATCGTGCGCAGCGCCGATCACCCCAACCTCGGGGTGTTGCTGGACAGCTTCCATACCCTGTCGCTCAAGGGCGACCCGGCGGCGATTGCCGAGATTCCCGGGGACAAGATCTTCTTCGTGCAGATGGCCGATGCGCCGATCCTGGCCATGGATGTACTGGAGTGGAGCCGGCATTTCCGCTGTTTTCCGGGCCAGGGCGAGTTCGATCTGCCGGGCTTTCTGGCGCCGATCATCAAGAGCGGCTACACCGGGCCGCTGTCCCTGGAAATCTTCAACGACGGCTTTCGCGCCGCGCCGCCGCGGGCCAATGCCGCCGACGGCTTGCGCTCCTTGCTGTACCTGGAGGAGAAGACCCGCGAGCGCCTGCTGCAGGAGGCGCAGCCGGTGGCCAACCTGGACACGCTGTTCGCCCCGCCAGCGGTTGAAGCCTATGGCGGCACCGAGTTCCTTGAGTTCGCGGTGGACGATGCCCTGGGCGCCAAGCTGGGGAGCTGGCTGGAACGCCTGGGTTTTGCCAAGGCCGGACAGCATCGTTCCAAGAACGTGAGCCTGATGCGCCAGGGCGATATCAACCTGATCCTCAACTCCGAGCCCTATTCCTTCGCCCACAGCTTCTTCGAGGCCCATGGCCCTTCGGTGTGTGCCACGGCCATCCGGGTCAAGGACAGCGCCAAGGCTCTGGAGCGGGCGGTGGCCTACAAGGGCCAGCCTTATCGCGGGCTTGTAGGCCCCAACGAGCTGGAACTGGCGGCGGTGCGCGAGCCCGATGGCAGCCTGATCTATCTGGTGGACCCGCAGCAGGGCGGCCAGCACCTGTACGACACCGACTTCAACATGCATGACGGTGTGCAGGCCAAGGGCGGCCTCAAGCGTATCGACCACATGGCCATGGCCCTGCCGGCGGACAGCCTCGACAGTTGGGCGCTGTTCTACAAGAGCCTGCTGGATTTCGAGGCCGATGATGAAGTGGTGCTGCCCGATCCTTATGGCCTGGTGAAAAGCCGCGCCCTGCGCAGCCGTTGCAGCTCGATCCGCTTGCCGCTGAACATCTCGGAGAACCGCAACACCGCGATCTCCCACGCGCTGTCCAGTTATCGTGGTAGCGGGGTGCATCACATTGCCTTCGACTGCGACGACCTTTTTGCCGAGGTCAGCCGGGCCAAGCAGGCCGGAGTGCCGCTGCTGGATATTCCGCTCAATTACTACGACGACCTGGCGGCGCGTTTTGATTTCGACGACGAGTTTCTCAGCGAACTGGCCTACTACAACGTCCTGTATGACCGCGATGCCCAGGGCGGCGAGCTGTTTCACGTCTACACCGAACCGTTCGAGGGGCGGTTCTTCTTCGAGATCATCCAGCGCAAGAACGGCTACGCCGGCTATGGTGCGGCCAACGTTGCGGTGCGTCTGGCGGCCATGGCCAAGTCTCGCAGTGGCGCGGTGCGCCAGGCCAAGTTGTAGCGCATTGGTAACCGGAGGCGGTAATCCACCGCCTCTGTGCTTTCTTTCGCGACTGGACGCGGCCCATAATCGCCCGCGTGTTCAGTGATGGCCGTGAGCCCAGAATGACAATGACCAGTGAACGCTCGATTGCGTCCGATGAGCCTGCTCTCGAACCGCGCAAGAGTCGCAAGAACAACCCGGAAAAAACCCGCGAGAACATCCTTCAAGAAGCCATTGTCGAGTTCGTCCAGCAGGGACTTTCCGGTGCGCGGGTGGATGCGATCGCCGAGCGCATCCATACCTCCAAGCGCATGATCTATTACTACTTCGGCAGCAAGGAGCAGCTGTACGTCGAAGTCCTGGAAAAACTCTACGGCGATATCCGCAGCACCGAGAGCCGCCTGCATCTGGCCGAGCTGGCGCCGCGGGAGGCGATTCGCCGGCTGGTGGAGTTCACCTTCGACCACCACGACCGCAATGTCGATTTCGTGCGTATCGTCAGCATCGAGAACATCCACAAGGGCGAGTACGTCAAGCAGTCCGGCGTGATCAAGGCGATGAACAACACCATCCTCCATGCCCTGGGCGAGATCCTTGAGCGCGGTGCGCAGGAAGGCGTGTTCCGCAGCGGCCTGGACCCGCTGGACGTGCATTTGCTGATCAGCTCGTTCTGTTTCTATCGGGTGTCGAACCGTCATACCTTTGGCGAGATCTTCCAGATCGACCTGCCGGACGAAGCCATCAAGCAGCGGCACCGGGAAATGATCTGCGAATCGGTGCTGCGCTACCTGCAGGCCTGACCCGGAGCTTTAGGGCCGGGTTGGCTTGTCAGGCGCTGGCTTGCTGGCGAAAGCGTCCGTAAGATCGCCTCGCCACCCCGGCTCTCGCATCATCCCCCACGACAAGGAAGGCACCATGGGTAACCCCGTCCCAACGCTTAAAATCATCCTGATCCTGATGATCGTCGTTGACTCGTTCTGGTTCGGTGAGCGCCTGCTGTCCCTGACCGGTTTCAGCGTGTTCGACTGGCTGCCGAGCTCGCTGATCAATGTAGTGGGCCTGTTCGGCAGTCTGCTGATGATTCTCTTCAACGTGCTGTTGATCGGCCTGCTCGCGCGCCTGCAGCTCAAGCCCGAGTAAACGCAGTACCTGTAGCCGCTGCCGAAGGCTGCGAACGAGCCGCAGGCTCGCCAGCGTCCTGACGGATGCCGAGGCCCCTGCGGGGCCTGTCGCAGCCTGCGGCAGCGGCTACAGGCGTATTTCAGCCATTCATGCTGTGGAAGTGCGCCAGCATGCGTTGCGGGTCGGCGCTCTGACCGCTGAACAGCTCGAACGCCTTGACCGCCTGGAACACCGCCATGGTGCCGCCGTCCAGGGTTCGGCAACCCAGGGCGCGGGCATTGCGCAGCAGCTCGGTTTCCAGTGGGAAGTAGACGATCTCGGCGACCCACAGCTCCGCCCGCAGCAGTTCCACCGGCACCGGCGTGCCCGGCAGCTTGGCCATGCCCATGGGCGTGGTGTTCACCAGGCCGTCGGCGCTCGCCAGGGTGCTGGGCAGGTCGGTGCCGGCCTTGGCCCGACCGGCGCCGAAATGCTGGTTGAGGTTGTCCGCCAGGCTCTGCGCCCGCTGGTTTTCCACATCGAAAATGCTCAGTTGCTCCACACCCTCACTGAGCAGAGCGTGGGCCACTGCCGCTCCGGCGCCGCCGGCCCCCATCTGCACCACGTGCCGCCTGGCCACGCCTTGCAGACCGCGCCGGAACCCTTCGGCAAACCCCAGGCAGTCGGTGTTGTGACCGACCCGTTTGCCGTCCTTGAGGACCACGGTGTTGACCGCGCCGATGCCGCGAGCTTCCGGGGACAGTTCGTCCAGTAGCGGCAAGATGCTCTGCTTGCAGGGAAAGGTGATGTTCAGGCCGGTGAAGTTCATCCGTTCGGCGGCGCTGAGCAGGTCGGGCAGGGCGCTGCTGTCGAGCCCCAGCTGGTCCAGATCGATCAGCCGGTACAGGTAGCGCAGGCGTTGCGCGTCGCCTTCGTGTTCATGCAGGGCCGGGGTGCGTGAAGCCTGGATGCCGGCGCCGATCAGTCCGGCGAGTACGCCTGTATGGCCTGTCATAGACCTTGCTCCTTGAACCGCAGGCTGAAGTGTTCCAGCGCCAGGCGATAGCCGTGGCTGCCAAAGCCGCACATCACCGCCAGGGCAATACCCGAGACAAAGGAGTGATGGCGGAAGGGTTCGCGGGCGTGGACGTTGGACAGGTGCACTTCGATCACCGGCAGTTCACTGGCCACCAGCGCATCGCGGATCGCCACCGAGGTGTGGGTCCAGGCGGCGGGGTTGATCACGATGCCGGCGCAGCGCCCGCGGGCGGCGTGGATCCAGTCGAGCAATTCGCCTTCGTGGTTGGTCTGGCGAAACTCCACGGCCAGGCCCAGTTCCTCGGCGGCACGGCCGCACAAGGCCGAGACATCGGCCAGGGTTTCGTGGCCGTAAGTGGCAGGTTCACGGCTGCCGAGCAGGTTCAGGTTCGGGCCGTTAAGCACCAGAACGATAGGACGCATGGGGGTAGATCTCCGTTGTTATTGTCAGCCTCGGGAGCGGGTACGAGGCACTGGGGAGGTAAATTGTACTAACTGGTTAATTTGGTCAATTGATGGCCGAGAGCGGAACCCGGGAAGGCTGATTAAGTGTTCGATAACCGAACGCTGTTATGGGCGATGGCCGTGGCGAGGCCTTGCCCGGCAATAAATGCTGACGACTTTGCGGCTGCCCGGAGGCCTTCCTGACCTTCTCCGGGACTAACCTCAAGCAGGTCACCTCACTTGGATGGCGGTCGTTGGAGTGCCCGTTTTCGCTTCAGCTTCTGGCACAACGGTGTCGAGCTCTGGGACGTTGTCCCCCATGGCCGTCGCCCGGCACTGGCAGTCCTTGAAGGCTTGCGCCAGGCCTTGAAGCAACGGGTGCATCTGGCTCGGCGTATCGGGTGGAGCAAGCTGCGCACCTTGTGCCTTGAGCAGCAGTTGTGGGATTGGCAAGCGAACGCCGTGGTGGAAGGTTCAAGCGCCGGCTGCAGGGTGTACCTGATCGAGTCAGCGCACTACGAGGAACAACGAAACCTGACTCGCCTGACCCTGGTGGGTGCGGCGCAAGGAGTGGAGATCGAACTATGAAAGTCGTCAAAGCAGCGGTGCCCGTCGATGTGCCCTTGACCCAGGAGCAGCTGGATCAAGCGGTCGAACGTGGTGAGGCGCGTCACGACGCGGGTTTGCAAGTCAGTACCTTGAGCTATGCGGCCGGGTGCCTGTGCCTGGGCTTTGCCGATGGCAGCTCGATTCATTTGCCTGTGGACAACTATCCGGAGCTGGCGGCGCTGAGCGACACCCAGTTGCAGCAACTGCAGCTGGGCTTTTCCGCCACGGCGGTGTGCCATGAGGCCCTGGACCTGCAGGTGTCGATGGTCGGGCTGCTGTCGGCCAGCGAGCCGCTGATGAAACTGGCGACCCAGTTGGTCGCCTCCCGCAACGGTCGGCAAAGCAGCGCGGCCAAGGCTCGGGCGGCGCGCCTGAACGGCAAGAAGGGCGGCCGGCCGCGCAAGGTCGAGGTGCCAGCCTAGGTCCTGGAAAGCGGCTGGTAGCTGGTGTAAGCGATCGCTAATGAATACTGATATCAATTGAAAATCATTCTCGACTGACCGTAAGATGCCGGCAATTTCCTTCATGTTCCAGGGAGTCGGTTTGTCGGACGTGGATCTCAAGGGACTGTTTCTCAAGCATGCCGCGACCTTGCGTGGGTACCTGGCGCGCAAGGTACGGGACCCGCAGTTGGCCGCAGATCTGGTGCAGGAGAGTTTTCTGCGGCTGGCCGAGCAAACGCGCGGTGAGCGGATCGACAACTCCCAGGGCTATCTCTACCGCACGGCGAACAACCTGCTGATCGACCATGTACGTCAGGAGGCGCGGCGCAAGACCGAGACCGTGCCCCATGAAGTGCTGGCCGACATCGAGGATGAGGCGGCCGGGTTGGAGGCTCAGGCGATGGCGCAACAACAGCGCAAGGCACTGAAACAGGCGATCACGGAGCTGCCTGCGCGCACTCAGGAAATCTTCCGCCTGAACCGTATCGAAGGCATGACCCACGCCGAGGTGGCCCGGCACCTGAATATCTCCGACAGCTCGGTGCAAAAGCACCTGTCCCGGGCGCTGGCTTATGTGATGCAACGCCTGCAGGCTACCGACGGTCGGCCGGTTGACCAGTGAGTTACGGTAAAAGTCGGGGTCAGACGTCACTGCTTATATATAACGAGAAATCGAGATTCACACGTGAATAGCCAGGGTCCGCAAGAGCGCAGTATCACCGAGGCCGCCGCCGATTGGGCGGTGCGTTTGCACGCGGGAGGCCTGAGCGCCACCGAGCAGGCGCAGCTTGCCCAATGGCAGGCCGAGGACCCGCGTCATCCCCAGGCTCTGGTGTTTGCCCGGCAGACCTGGGAGGCCTTGGGCGAGCTGCGCCTGGACCCCGAGCTGGCGGCCACTGCCCCACCAAGACGCCAGGTGGAACGGCCTGCGGCGACAATACAGCGCCCGCGCCGTCGACGCCGGCTGGTGCGGGTCGCCAGTGCGGCCATGCTGGTTCTGGCGGTGGCCCTGGGCTGGCTGCAAGGGCCGCAGGCACTGCTGTACCTGCAGGCCGACTACCAGACCGGCAAGGGCGAGGTGCGCACCGTGCAACTGGCCGATGGCAGCCAAGTGGAGCTGGACTCGAGCAGCGCCATTCGCCTGGATTACAGCGGCGACAAGCGTCAGATCCAATTGCTGGCCGGCTCCGCAGTGTTTGATGTGGCGCCCATGGTCGGTGAGGAGCAACGACCTTTCATCGTGCACAGCGCTAGCGGCCAGACCCGGGCCCTGGGCACCCGTTTTGTGGTCGGGCGCGAGAGCGATCAACAAGCCTGGGTTGGGGTGTTGCAGCACAGTGTCGCCGTGAGCCTGGATACCCCGGCGCAACGCGGCGTTTCCGAGCGGGTTCTGCAAGAGGGACAGAGCGTGCGCTATGACTCGCAGTCGGGGGTGGTGGCACTTGATGGGCTCGACCTGCAGCGCGCCACCAGTTGGCGGCGCGGCGTCCTGGTGTTCGACCGCCAGCCCCTGAGCGCGGTAGTGGAGCGCCTCAATCGCTATCGATCCGGGCGAGTGGTGCTGGCCAACAGTGCCCTGGCCCAGCGTCAGGTCAGCGGTGTATTCCGTCTGGATATGCTCGACGCGGCCCTGGTCACCCTCACCCAGGAGTTGCAGGTGCAGCGTTTCGACCTGGCCGGCGTCAGCCTGATTTATTGAGGCCTGCGGGCCTTTTTTCACCTTCGGCGAAAAATAACTGAAAAAACCTTACTGAGTTTTCCTGCCTGGCACGTCTAGCTAATTGAGATGCATTCGCATGCACTAAAAGTAGCCAGCGCAGGAATCAGGAACATGAGGTTAGGCAGTCGCACTGGAATTCACGCCGCAAGTCGTCTGGCCCTGGCCATTCACTTGGGCGTAGCAGGGCTGTTGGCAGGAGGCGGTTTGTTGCACGCAGCAGAGCCCGTGGGCCTAGCCCCGCAGAGTGCTCAGCAACCACGCGAACTGGATTTCGATATCCCTGCCCAGGCCCTCGGCAGTGCGGTGCTGTCTTTTGCCGAGCAGGCCGGGGTACAGGTGCTGTTCGACAGTTTGCGCCTGCATGGCTTGCACAGCTCGCCGCTCAAGGGCCGCTACAGCGCCGAGGAAGGACTGGCCCGGCTGCTGGGCAATGCGCCGGTGGAGTACCGCTTTAGCGGCGAGCGCCAGGTGACCCTGAGTCGGGTGGAAACCGGACGTGATGGCGCCCTGGCCTTGGTCCCCACCACGATTTCCGGTGACCTTGAAGGGCGGCAGAGCGATTGGGTGTACAACGCGCCACGCTCGGTGAGCGTGGTCGGGCGCGAGCAACTTGATCGCAATCCACCGCGGCATGCCGCCGAAATGCTGGAGGAAACCTCCGGCGTGTATTCGGCGCTCAGCCAGCAGGACCCGGGCGTGTCGGTGAACATCCGCGGTATCCAGGACTATGGTCGGGTCAACATGTCGGTGGACGGCATGCGCCAGAACTATCAGCAGAGCGGCCACCAGCAGCGCAACGGAACGCTCTATGTCGACCCCGAGCTGCTCTCCGAAGTGGTGGTAGAGAAGGGCGCCACCTCCACCATGGGCGGCGCCGGCGTCATTGGCGGGGTTGCCAACTTTCGCACCATCGAGGCCCGTGACCTGCTCAAGCCCGGCCAGGAGATCGGTGGTCGAATTCGCCTGACCACCGGCTTGGGCGGCCGCCGCAACGGCACCCACTTCATCGGCAGTTCCGCCTTCGCCATCGGCACCGAAGTCTGGGACATGCTGCTGGCCGCCAGTGAACGACACCTGGGGGACTACAAGCCGGGGACCCGTGGCGGCATTGGCGAATTGCGCACCGGCAGCTGGATGGACCCGTCGATCAATGATCGGGTGAAGCATTCCAAGGTGGCCTATTCCGCTTCGGTGATGCGCTCGCGCCTGGTCAAGCTGGGGCTCAACCTGCCCCAGGACCAGCGTCTGCAACTGAGCTACCTGACCACTGAGGTGTCCTACGACGACGCCAACATGATGAACACCGAGAACAAGGATCAGCTCTGGGAAAAGCTCGGCAGCAGCGATGTGCATTCGCAGAACTTCGGCCTCGACTACAGCTACACCCCGGACAACCCGCTGATCGACTTCAAGGCCAAGCTCTATTACGTCGACAACAGCAATGACCAGAGCACCCTGACCCGCCGCAGCAGCCCTGGCTACTCGATCACCTACCAGACCGATACCTATGGCGCCCAGGCACAGAACACGTCGACCTTTGCCCTGGGCGGGCTGTCCACGCTGAAGGCCAACTACGGCCTGGAGTTCTTCTACGACAAGGTCCGCCCCGACTCCAGCCAGCC
Source organism: Pseudomonas protegens (assembly GCF_003363755.1). GTDB lineage: Bacteria > Pseudomonadota > Gammaproteobacteria > Pseudomonadales > Pseudomonadaceae > Aquipseudomonas > Aquipseudomonas danubii. The sequence continues at coordinate 2,597,000 of NZ_CP031396.1, read as the reverse complement.
GGTGCCGAAGGGCTCGGCGGTCAGCGCCTCGCCTGCGGCGAGCATGACCCCCGAGGGCGATCGAGCCCTGGGTAGCCTGTTCACCCGCCTGGACTTCGACTACGACGGTTGGCTGAACCTCAATGCCGGCTTGCGTTACGACCGCTACCGCCTGCGCGGCGAAACCGGAATCAACACCCGCACCTTCGTGATCGGCAAGACGCCCCAGCAAATCTCGGTGCCGGTGGCCTATGACATCGACAACCAGGCAGGGCGCTTCTCGCCGACCTTCGGCCTGTCGGTCAAGCCCGGGGTCGAGTGGCTGCAACTGTTCGCCAGCTATGGCAAGGGCTGGCGGCCACCGGCGGTGACCGAAACCATGATCACCGGACGCCCCCATGGTGGAGGTTCTGAGAGCACCTTTCCCAACCCCTTCCTCAAGCCAGAGCGCTCCACCACCTGGGAAGCGGGGGTCAACGTCTTCAAGGAAAACCTCTGGTTCAACGATGACCGCCTGGGCATCAAGGTGGCCTACTTCGATACCCGGGTCGATGACTTCATCTATATGGCCATGGGCGTGCAGCCCCCGGGCTATGGCTCACCCGGCATCGGCAACAGCGCCTACGTCAACGATCTCAGCAGCACCCGCTTCAAGGGCGTCGAGTACCAGCTCGACTATGACGCCGGTCGCGCCTACGGCCAGCTCAATTACACCCACATGATCGGCGACAACGATTTCTGCATGAAGACCGCCTGGCTGGGAGGGGTGACCCAGCCGGTGAAGAACGGCACAGGGCGGGGCGCGATTGTCACCGGCATGCGTCCCGATGAGGCGGCCAACAATGCCAGCCGCTGCAACGCCGCGATCCTCGGTTCGGCCGAACACATGCCCATGGACCGCGGCACCCTGACCCTGGGCGCGCGCTTTTTCGAACGCAAACTGGATATTGGTGCCCGGGCCCGCTACAGCGCCGGCTACTCGATCGCCGGCTCGGCGACCGGCACCGTGAGCCAGACCGGCGTCTACCCGGCCGACTGGAAGCCCTACACCGTCTACGACCTGTATGGCAGCTACCGCGCCACTGAAGAACTGACCCTGCGCCTGGCCATGGAAAACGTCACCGACCGCGCCTACCTGGTGCCCCTCGGCGATGTCCTGGCCTTCACCCTCGGCCGTGGCCGCACCTTGCAGGGCACCGTGGAATATCAGTTCTGACCGCTTTTGCCCATTGAAGGGCAAAACCGCAGCAGGCACTGGCGTGCTGCGGACCTGACCCACCTAATGTATTGGAGTTTTGCATGAGCATTTCGATCTCTTACAGCGCTACCTACGGCGGTAACACTGTTGCGCAATACCTGACTGACTGGTCGGCCTACTTCGGCGACGTCAACCACCGCCCAGGCGAAGTGGTTGATGGCACCAATACCGGTGGTTTCAACCCGGGCCCGTTCGACGGCACCCAGTACGCCATCAAGAGCACCGCCAGCGACGCCGCCTTCGTGGCCGACGGCAACCTGCATTACACCCTGTTCAGCAACCCGAGCCACACCCTGTGGGGCTCGCTGGACAGCGTTTCCCTGGGCGACACCCTCGCCGGTGGTTCGGGCAGCAACTACCACCTGGTCAGCCAGGAAGTCAGCTTCAGCAACCTGGGCCTCAACAGCCTGAAAGATGAAGGCCGTGCCGGTGAAGTGCACAAGGTGGTCTACGGCCTGATGAGCGGCGACAGCTCGGCGCTGGCCGGCGAGATCGATGCCCTGCTCAAGGCGATCGACCCAAGCCTGTCGGTGAACTCCACTTTCGACGACCTGGCCGCCGCCGGTGTGGCCCACGTCACCCCAGCTGCCGCCGCAGCCGATGTCGGCCTGGTGGGTGTGCAGGACGTGGCCCAGGACTGGGCACTGGCCGCCTGAGTGCTGGCTTGAGGCATAAAAAAGCGAATGCAGGATCGCTCCTCCATTCGCTGGTCTGACTCACCTCCGTCGCCCGAGTTTTCGAAGGCCAGGGCGGCGGCGGTGGCAAATTCTGGGGAGCGCCGGGGTGCCTGTCAACGCACCGGGCGCGCCTCTTGTCGTTCCGCTCTGCCTGAGCGGAAGACCCTGTATCCCTAAACTCTGCACAGGACACCTTGATGAGCAGGCCGAATCCACTTGCCGCTTCCGAGACGCTGGCGGCCCTGACGGCCTACAAGGGCGGCTTCTTCAACATCGGCCTGTTCTCGGCGGTGATCAATTTGCTGATGCTGGCCCCGGCCCTGTACATGCTGCAGGTCTACGACCGGGTGCTGGCCTCGGGCAATCAGATGACCCTGTTGATGCTGACGCTGATGATCCTCGGCCTGTTCGGCCTGATGGGGGCGTTGGAGTGGGTGCGCAGCCAGGTGGTGATCCACCTCGGCACCCAGATGGACATGCGCCTGAACCAGCGGGTGTATGACGCGGCGTTCGAGGCCCAGCTCAAGGGCAGCCCCCAGGCCGCCGGCCAGGCCTTGAATGACCTGACCGCGCTGCGCCAGTTCGCCACCGGCAATGCCTTGTTCGCCTTCTTCGACGCGCCCTGGTTCCCGGTCTATCTGCTGGTGATCTTCCTCTTTCACCCCTGGCTCGGTCTGTTGGCCCTGTGCGGTGCGCTGCTGTTGGTGGCGCTGGCCTGGATCAACCAGCATATCTGCCAGGCACCGCTGGCCCAGGCCAGCCAGTTGTCGATCATCACCAGCCAGCAGGCCACGGCCAACCTGCGCAACGCCGACGCCATCGAAGCCATGGGCATGCTCGGCGCGCTGCGCGAGCGCTGGTTCGTCGGTCACCAGGGCTTTCTCGCTCAGCAGAACCTGGCCAGTGAAAAGACCGCCACTATCAGCGCCTGGTCCAAGGGCGTGCGCATGGCCTTGCAGTCCCTGGTATTGGGCCTGGGCGCGTGGCTGGCGGTGCAGGGGCAGATCACTCCGGGGATGATGATCGCCGGCTCGATCCTCATGGGCCGGGTGCTCAGCCCCATCGACCAGTTGATCGCGGTGTGGAAGCAATGGAGCTCGGCGCGCCTGGCCTACGAGCGCTTGTCCGAGCTGTTGCAGGCCAACCCGCCACGGCCGGTGCGCATGAGCCTGCCGACGCCCAAGGGCAAGTTGAGTGTCGAGCAATTGAGTGCCTGTGCCCCGGGAAGTCGCCGTCCGGCCCTGAGCAACCTCGGCTTCACCCTGGAGGCCGGCCAGGTCCTGGGGGTGATCGGCCCTTCCGGTTGCGGCAAGTCCACCCTGGCCCGGCTGTTGGTCGGTGCCTGGACGCCCCTGACGGGAAAGGTGCGCCTGGATGGCGCAGACCTGGCCCAGTGGGACAAGCAGCAACTGGGCCCGCATATCGGCTACCTGCCCCAGGACATCCAACTGTTCGCCGGCAGCATTGCCGAGAACATCGCGCGTTTCGGTCCGCTGGACTCCGATCAGGTCCTGCAGGCTGCGCAAATGGCCGGGGTGCATGAGTTGATCCTGCAACTGCCCCAGGGCTATGACACGCGCCTGGGTGAGGGTGGTGCCGGGCTGTCCGGCGGGCAGCGCCAGCGCATCGGCCTGGCGCGCGCGTTGTACGGCTTGCCGGCGCTGATCGTGCTCGACGAACCCAACTCCAACCTTGATGAAGCTGGCGAACAGGCGCTGCTGCAGGCCATCGGCCAACTCAAGCAACGGCAGCGGACCCTGGTACTGATCACCCACAAACCCAATGTGCTGAGCCTGACCGACCAGCTGATGATCCTGCGCGAAGGCCAGCTGCAAGCCTTCGGCCCGACGGCGCGGGTGCTGGAAGCGAACCAGAAGGCCAAGGCCGCGCCGCCGCCCGCGGTACCGGTGAGCAATCCGGTGACCAGCCTGAACATGAATTACCGACTGGGCGTGGCCGGCGGCGAAGGGAAGAAAGCATGAACGCGAGGTTATCCACAGGCCGCACGGCGCCTGCCCCAGGGCCCGCAGCGAACAATGTGTTGGTCCTGGACGAAAGGAAGTATTCACGCCTCGGCTGGCTCCTGGTGCTGGGAGGCTTTGCCGGGTTTATCGGCTGGGCCGCCCTGGCGCCGCTGGACAAGGGCGTGGCGGTGTCGGGCAAGGTCATGGTCTCGGGCCATCGCAAGACCGTGCAGCACCAGAGCGGCGGCATCGTCGAGCGGATCGAGGTCAAGGAGGGCGACCGGGTCAGCACCGGGCAGGTGTTGCTGCGCCTCAACGAGACCCCGCTGCGCACCCAGATGCAGTCCTTGCGCAGTCAGTACCTGGGTTCCCTGGCCAGCGAAGCGCGACTCAATGCCGAGCGCGATGGCGCCAGCGAGATCGTCTTCGATCCACAGCTCCAGGCCTTGGCGAGCGAACCTGAGGTGGCCGCCAGCCTGGCCCTGCAACGACAGCTGTTCAGCAGTCGGCGCCAGGCCCTGAGCATGGAGCAACAGGGCATTGCCGAGACCATTGCCGGCTCCGAAGCGCAGTTGCGCGGTACCCGGGATTCCCAGGCCAGCAAGCGGCAACAGCGCAGTGCCTTGAACGAACAATTGCAGGGCCTGCGGGAGCTGGCCCGGGACGGCTACATCCCACGCAATCGCCTGCTGGACAGCGAACGCCTGTACGCGCAGATCGACGGCTCGATCGCCGAGGACTTCGGCCGCATCGGCCAGTTGCAGCGGCAGATCCTCGAACTGCGCCTGCGCATCCGCCAGTCCTCCGAGGATTTCCAGAAAGACCTGCGCAGCCAGTTGGCCGACACCCGGATTCGCACCGAAGACCTGCGCAATCGCCTGGCCTCCGCCGAGTTCGAACTGGCCAACAGCCAGGTGCGCGCCCCGGCTGCCGGTGTGGTGGTGGGCCTGGAGGTGTACACCGAGGGCGGGGTGATCAAGCCGGGCCAGCCGCTGATGGACATCGTGCCCCAGGACGAGCCGCTGCTGGTGGAGGCGCGGGTGCCGGTGCAACTGGTGGACAAGGTGCACCCGGGGCTGCCCGTGGAACTGATGTTCTCGGCCTTCAACCAGAGCACCACGCCGAGGGTGCCGGGGGAGGTGACCCTGGTGTCCGCCGATCGCCAGGTCGACGAACGTACCGAAGAGCCCTATTACACCTTGCGCGCCACGGTCAGCGCCGAAGGCATGCAGCAGTTGCAGGGCTTGCAGATCCGTCCGGGAATGCCGGTGGAGGCCTTTGTCCGTACCGGCGAGCGCTCGATGCTCAACTACCTGTTCAAGCCGTTGCTGGACCGGACCCATATGGCGTTGGTGGAAGAATGACTCGCGCCTTTTGCTTCCTCGCGCTGCTGTGCCTGCTGAGCAGCCCGTCGGCCCTGGCCCTGGGTTTGCTCGATGCCTACGATCTGGCTCTGCGTAACGACCCGACCTTCCAGGCGGCGATCAAGGAGCGCGATGCCGGTGAAGAGAACCGGGCCATCGGCCGTGCCGGGCTGTTGCCGAACCTGTCCTGGAGCTACAACAATTCGCGCAACCAGTCCGAGGTGACCCAGGACACGGTTCGTGGCGATGTCACCACCGATCGTGACTACCGCAGCTACGCCTCGACCCTGACCCTGCAACAGCCACTGCTGGACTACGAGGCCTATGCGCGCTATCGCCAGGGCTCGGCCCAGGCGCTGTTTTCCGACGAGCGTTTTCGCGGCAAGAGCCAGGAACTGGCGGTGCGCCTGCTCAGTGCCTACAGCCAGGCGCTGCTGGCCCAGGAGCGCATCGAGCTGAGCCGGGCACAGAAGCGCGCCTACGCCGAACGCTTGCAGCTCAATGAACGTCTGCTCAAGGGCGGCGAGGGCACCCGCACCGATGTGCTGGAGACCCAGGCCCGTTTGAGCCTGGCCCTGGCGCAAGAGATCGAGGCCCAGGACCAGCAGGATGCGGCCCTGCGCGAGCTGCAAGCCATAGTCGGCGAGCCGTTGCAGATCGACGAGCTGGACCCGCTGACCCGGCAGTTCGAGATCCAGCCGCTGCTGCCCAACCGCTTCGACAGTTGGCGTGACCTGGCCATGGCCAACAACCCTGAACTGGCTTCCCAGCAGCAGGCCCTGCGGGCGGCGGAATACGAAGTGGAGCGCAAGCGCGCCGGGCACCTGCCCAAGATCAGCCTGTACGCCAGCAGCCGGCAGACCCGCTCTGATTCGGAGAGCACCTACAACCAGCAGTACGACACCAACACCGTGGGTATCCAGGTCAGCCTGCCGCTGTTTGCCGGTGGTTCGGTCTCGGCCTCGACCCGCCAGGCGGCCAGTCAGCTGTCCCAGGCGCAATATGAACTGGATGCGCAAACCGCCAACACCCTCAACCAGCTGCGCAAGCAGTTCAACCTCAACACCAGTGCGGCGGCCAAGGTCCGCGCCTATGAAATGGCCGTCAGCTCAGCCGAGGCCCTGGTGACCGCGACCCGCAAAAGCGTGCAGGGTGGCGAGCGGGTCAACCTCGATGTGCTGGACGCCGAGCAGCAACTGTTCACTGCCCGTCGTGACCTGGCGGATGCCCGGCATGCCTACCTGCTGGCACGGATTGAGCTCAAGTATTACGCCGGCCTGCTCAATGAACAGGACCTGCAGCAACTGGCCGGGTACTTTCAACCCGCGGGCTGACCTTGTAGCCGCTGCCGCAGGCTGCGACCGGGGCGCCGCCCCGCACACCCGGCGACGCAGACGTGCCTGATGCACCGCGGTGTCAGGTTTGCGCCAGCTTCGCAGTCGATCGCAGCCTGCAGCAGCGGCTACAGGAAGCGGTAGGGGGATCGGCGGCCGTGAATGACAACGGCCGTCTCGAGGACGGCCGTTGGGCAGCGGGGCAAATCAGCGGCGGGTCAGCAGGACCCCGGATTCCATGTGGTGAGTCCAGGGGAACTGGTCGAACAGCGCGCAGCGGGTGATGCGGTGGGTGTCGTGCAACTGGGCGATGTTGGCCGCCAGGGTTTCCGGGTTGCAGGAGATGTACAGGATGTTGTCGAAGCGCCGGGTCAGTTCGCAGGTGTCCGGGTCCATGCCGGCCCGGGGCGGGTCGACGAACACGCTGCCGAATTCGTAGCTCTTCAAGTCCACGCCCTGCAGGCGGCGGAACGGCCGCACTTCGTTCAGGGCTTCGGTCAGCTCTTCGGCGGACAGACGCACCAGGGTGACGTTATCCACAGCGTTTTCGCTGAGGTTGCTCAAGGCGGCGTTGACCGAGGTCTTGCTGATCTCGGTGGCCAGTACCTTGCGCACCCGGGTGGCCAGGGGCAGGGTGAAGTTGCCGTTGCCGCAGTACAGTTCCAGCAGGTCGTCCTGGCGTTCGCCCAGGGCTTCATAGGCCCAGTTGAGCATCTTCTGGTTCACCGTGCCGTTGGGCTGGGTGAAGGCGCCTTCGGGTTGGCGATAGCTGAAGGTACGCCCGCCGACTTCGAGCTTTTCCACCACGTAGTCCTGGCCGATGACTTCGCGTTTGCCCTTGGAACGGCCGATCACACTGACATTGAGGTCGGCGGCCAGTTGGCTCGCGGCCTTGTGCCAGTGCTCGTCCAGCGGGCGGTGGTAGCACAGGGTGATCATCGCATCGCCCGCCAGGGTGGTGAGGAACTCCACCTGGAACAGCTTGTGGCTCAAAGGCGCGCTGGCTTGCCAGGCGGCCTTGAGCTGGGGCATCAACTGGTTTATGCGTTGGCTGGCGATGGGGAACTCTTCAATGAGGATCGGCGTGCGTTTGTCGTCCTGGGAGAACATCGCGTAATGGCGTTCACCGGCCTCGCGCCACAGGCGGAACTCGGCCCGCAGGCGGAAGTTCTGCAGGGGCGAGTCGAAGACCTGGGGCTCGGGCGCAGCGAAGGGCGCCAGCAGGTCACGCAGGCGCGTGACCTTGTCGTTCAATTGGGTGCTGTAGCTTGCGGCGTCAAAAGTCATGCGGCGAACCAACCCAGCTTGATCACGAACAATATCGACAGGATCACCAGCGGTGCGTTCAGCTCGCGGGCGCGGCCCGACAGCAGCTTGATCGCGGTCCAGGCAATGAAGCCGAAGGCGATGCCGTTGGCGATCGAATAGGTGAACGGCATGGCCAGGGCGGTGACCACCACCGGGGCGGCGACGGTGATGTCTTCCCAGTCGATTTCCGCCAGGCCCGAGGTCATCAGCACGGCCACGAACAGCAGTGCCGGCGCGGTGGCAAACGGTGGCACGCTGGCCGCCAGTGGCGAGAAGAACAGTGCCAGCAGGAACAGAATCGCCACCACGATGGCGGTCAGGCCGGTGCGGCCACCGGCGCTCACGCCCGCGGCGGATTCGATGTAGCTGGTGGTGGTCGAGGTGCCCAGCAGGGAGCCGGCCATGGCGGCGGTGCTGTCAGCAATCAGCGCGCGGCCCATTTTCGGCATGTGGCCGTCCTTGCCCATCAGGCCGGCGCGCTTGGCGACGCCGATCAGGGTGCCGGAGTTGTCGAACAGATCAACGAACAGGAAGGCGAAGATCACGCTCACCAGACCAATGTCCAGGGCGCCCTTGATGTCCAGTTGCAGGAAAGTCGGGGCCAGGGACGGAGGCATCGAGGTCACGCCGGCGAACGGGGTGAAGCCCATGATGATCGAGGCAATGGTCACCGCGAGGATGCCGATCAGCACCGCCCCGCGCACTTTCAGCGCTTCCAGGGCGACGATCAGGGCAAAGCCCAGGGTGGCGAGGATCGGTGCCGGCTTTTTCAGATCACCCAGGCCGACCATGGTGGCCTGGTTGCTGACCACGATGCCGGCGTTGTGCAGGGCGATCAGCGCCAGGAACAGGCCGATACCGGCAGCAATCGCCGAGCGCAGCGGCAGGGGGATGCTGTTGATGATCCATTCGCGGATTCTGAAGATCGACAGCAGGAAGAACAGCACCGCCGAGATGAATACCGCACCCAGCGCCACTTGCCAGGTGTGGCCCATGTGCAGGACCACGGTGTAGGTGAAGAAGGCGTTCAGGCCCATGCCCGGGGCCAGGGCGATCGGGTAGTTGGCGATCAGGCCCATGATGGTGGAGCCGATGGCGGCAGCCAGACAGGTGGCAACGAACAGGGCGCCCTTGTCCATGCCCGTCTCGCCGAGAATGCTCGGGTTGACGAAGAGAATGTAGGCCATGGCCAGGAAGGTGGTGACGCCCGCAAGAATCTCGGTGCGCACGTTGGTGTTGTGTGCCTTGAGTTGAAACAGCCTTTCCAGCATGTCTGCTCCCCGTGGCGCCGCCGGGCGCCGTGAATGTATCGACTCCAACAGCAAAGCACAGACTTTATAAGGTGCCTGTGGATTTGCTCTGGGTCGGAAAAAGCCGCGCATCATACCAGCAGCGTGGGCCAATGGCTGCGATCGTCGGCGATGTTTTGCACTGCTGGCAAGTAGCGCATACTGCGCGCTGCTTTTAAGGGGGGATTTATGCGCAGCACAGTGAAAATGACAGCATTGACGCTGCTGGGGGCAGCGGCCTGCTGGTTGGCGTCTCCGGCCCTGGCGCGTTCGGCGCCGCCGTTGAGCCAGGTGGAGATTCTCAAGGTGCTGTCACCTTCCTGCGGCCTGGAAGATGTCTCCGATGGGCGTGAACGCACCCAGTGCGACCACAACGGCCCGAACATCAAGGTCTACGTGCTGGAGATCGGCTACGGCCGCGAGCCCCATGTGAACCTGGACGGTTTCGAGGTCGACGGCACTCGCTCGCCGGTGTGCGAGGACGGCTCCGCCTATGTGCCCTGCGGCAACTCGGGAATCACTGTGGGCTACATCTATGTCTTCGACCTGGCGGGCAAGCAGGAAGGCACCTTCAGCTTCAGCAACACCTCGATCAACGCACCGGGCAATACCCTGAGTGCGCAGATCTACATCAGGTAGCCCCGAACGGCGTTCGGCAAAGCTGACTAAGCTCTAAAGACCTTCCTTGTGGAGTCATCCCCATGACCTTCAGAGCCTTGGTCACCCTTGCCGAAGGTATTGATGACCTGCAAAGCGTGACCCTGATCGACGTACTGCGCCGTGCCGAAATCGAGGTGTTGGCGGCCAGCGTCGAAAACCGGCGCATGCTCACCTGCGCCCGCGGCACCCGACTGACCGCCGACGCCATGCTGGTGGATGTGCTGGCCCAGCGCTTCGACCTGATTGTGCTGCCCGGCGGCGCGGTAGGTGCCCAGCATTTGGCGGGCCATCACCCCTTAATGCAGCTGCTCAAGGATCAGGCGGCCGCTGGCAGGTTCTTCGCCGGCATCGCCGAAGCACCGGCCCTGGCCTTGCAGGCCTATGGCGTGCTGCGCCAGCGGCGCATGACCTGCCTGCCCAGCGCCAGCCATCAGCTGTTGGGCTGTACCTTTGTCGACCAGCCGGTGGTGGTGGATGGCAACTGCATCACCGCCCAGGGTTCCGGCGCGGCCCTGACGTTTGCCCTGGCCCTGGTGGAGGCGCTGTGTGGTCGCGGCAAGCGCGCCCAGGTGGCAGCAGAGTTGTCGGTATAGGGCTCAGCCGACATGGGCCGCGATAGGCTCGATCACCGGTTGCAACTCCTGCTCGGTGTGCCAGATGTCGTAATCGGCCTGCACCGCCAGCCAGACCTTGGCCTTGCCGATTCCGGCACGTTCCAGGCGGACCGCCAGTTCCGCGCGGATCGGCGCATGGCCGTTCAACACCTTGGACAGATGCGGGCGGGCATAGCCGATATGCCGGGCCAACTCCGTCACGCTGATGCCCAGCTCAGGCAAGACATCCAGGCGCAGGGTGTCACCGGGGTGGGGGGGGGTGTGAATGGGCATGATCCTGCCTCCTGTTCAGTGGTAGTCCAGATAATCGACCAGTTCGATATCCGAACCTACGAAACGAAAGATCACTCGCCAGTTGCCGGACACCACCAAAGACCAATAGCCGTGCAGGTCGCCCTTGAGTGGGTGCAGCCGCCAACCCGGCAGGTTGAGGTCTGCCGGTTCGCTGGCGTGATCCATGAACGACAGCTGGCGGGCCAGCCGGCGTGCATGCTCAGCCCGTATTCCACGAGTCGATCCGGTTTCATAGAAGGCGCGCAGGCCTTTGTGCTGAAAGGACTTGATCATGGGGAGTGAGTGTAAGGCGATACCTTACACTCTTCGTAGCGGTTTTGTATTGCAGAGAATGATCAACACGCTGTTACGAGGTGGTTGCGTGCATTGATTGTTGTTGGAGAGGGCCGGCTACAGCGACCTGCTGGAGGCGGCGAAATGGCGAGCCGTCTCTGAGGCTCAGCCCAGCCACTGAGGCTTGAACCTGGCCGCGCTCGCCCGGCGCGGCATCAGGCCTTGGATTGCTCGACTGATTCGATCATCCGGTCGCGCTTGGCCAGGGTCGGGAACAGCTTGATCCAGACCCCGGTCACCAGCAGCGTGCCGACCCCGCCCAGCACCACCGCCGGCACGGTGCCGAACCAGTGGGCGGTCAGCCCGGATTCAAATTCCCCCAGCTGGTTCGAAGCACCGATGAACAAGCCGTTCACCGCGCTGACCCGGCCGCGCATGTCGTCCGGGGTTTCCAGCTGCACGAAGGACGCGCGGATCACCATGCTGATCATGTCCGCCGCCCCCAGCACCACCAGCACCGCCAGGGAAAACCAGAACGAAGTCGAGAGGCCGAAGGCGATGGTGGCCACGCCGAATACGCCGACGGCGGTGAACATCACCCGCCCGACCTTGCGCTCGACGCTGAAACGCGCCAGCCACAGTGACATCAGCAGCGCGCCCACCGCTGGCGCCGAACGCAGCAGGCCCAGGCCCCAGGGGCCGGTCAACAGGATGTCCTTGGCGAACACCGGCAGCAATGCGGTGGCGCCGCCCAGCAACACCGCGAACAGGTCCAGGGAGATGGCACCGAGGATGTCCGGGCGGCTGCGGATGAAGCGAATCCCCGCCAGCAGCGAATCGAGGGTGGCCTTGCCCTTGTTTAGCGGCGTCTGCCGGGCCGGCAGGTTGAGCATCAGCAGGCAGGCGATCAGGTACAGGACCACGGTGGGGCCGTAGACCCAGACGCTGCCGAAGGCATACAGCAACCCGCCCAGGGCCGGGGCGACGATGGTCGCCGACTGTTGCGCCGATTGCGCGGCGGCCACCGCCCGGGGAAACAGCACCGCTGGCACGATGCTCGGCAGCAGGGCCTGGGTGGTGGGCATCTCGAAGGAACGGGCGCCGCCGAGGAGGAAGGCCAGGATGAAGATCATTTCCCGGGTCACGCTGTCGGTCAGGCTGCCGACGGCCAGGGCCAGGGCGATCAAGGCTTGCAGCGACTGGCAGATCGCCGCTACCCGGCGCCGGTCGTAGCGGTCGGCCACGTGCCCGGTGTGCAGCATGAACAGCACGCGCGGGGCGAACTCCACCAGCCCCACCAGGCCCAGGTCGAGCACGTTGCCGGTCAGTTGGTAGAGGTTCCAGCCGATGGCCACGGTGAGCATCTGGAAACCACTGGCGGTGAAGATCCGGGCCAGCCAGAAAGCGATGAACGGGCGATGGTGACGGAGCAACAGAGGCGTTTGGCTGGGCATCGGGCGGTCAATCTGAGCGGGGAGTGCGACGAGGTTATCACCAAGATGTAACCAATAGTTGCGGCGTGCGGGAAAATCGTTAGCTGCGCATCTATCTGATTTTTTGCTCGCATGCCGGGCCGCCAACCCTTGTAGCCGCTGCCGCAGGCTGCGAACGGCTCCGGAGGAGATGCCAGGCTCTTGAGTACGCCGCAGGTTCGACGGGCAATCGCCAGGCAAGACCCTGCGTACCGAACGCGGCCCGGCCTTTCGCAGCTTCGCAGGCTCAGCAGCGGCTACAGGCGTTTTGTGTGGGGAAAAGCCGGGAAAACCCCGGGTTTGGCGGGGTGAGGCAAGCTGTCACGCGGCAAATAACCACAGAGTTGCGCGCTGAAAATAGGACTACTCTTTTAACGTTGCTTGACCCAGATCAAAACCTTTTCCAGCGGTTTGATGTGGCGGCCCAAGGGCCAGAATCCCTACGTTGCGATGGTTTAAAAAAGAACGAATCCGAATTCGCCGAACTCCATATCCGTGGGGGCAGTAGGCGCTGGCCTTTGGCCCGCAGCCGGTTTTACCTGATAGAGGAAAGCTTATGTTCGGTTTAGAGGCGCTTGATCTCGCCCGAATTCAGTTCGCATTCACCGTTTCGTTCCACATCCTGTTCCCGGCCATCACCATTGGTCTGGCGAGTTATCTGGCGGTACTCGAAGGCCTGTGGCTCAAGACCCGCGACGATACCTATCGTGATCTTTACCACTTCTGGTCGAAGATCTTCGCTGTCAACTTCGGCATGGGGGTGGTGTCCGGTCTGGTGATGTCCTACCAATTCGGCACCAACTGGAGCCGTTTCTCCGATTTTGCTGGTGCTGTCACCGGCCCCTTGCTCACCTATGAAGTGCTCACCGCGTTCTTCCTCGAGGCTGGTTTCCTCGGGGTCATGCTGTTCGGCTGGAACAAGGTCGGGCGCAAGCTGCACTTTTTCTCCACGGTGATGGTGGCCATTGGCACGCTGATTTCGACCTTCTGGATTCTGTCCTCCAACAGTTGGATGCAGACCCCGCAAGGCTTCGAAATCGTTGACGGCCGAGTGATTCCGGTGGACTGGCTGGCGGTGATCTTCAACCCGTCATTCCCCTATCGCCTGGCGCACATGGCGGTGGCGGCGTTCGTCGCCACGGCGTTCTTCGTCGGCTCGTCCGCAGCCTGGCACTTGCTGCGGGGGCGCGACAACCCGGCCATTCGTCGCATGCTGTCGATGGCCATGTGGATGGCCCTGATCGTGGCGCCGGTGCAGGCGGTGATCGGTGACTTCCACGGTCTTAATACCCTCAAGCACCAACCGGCGAAAATCGCCGCCATCGAAGGTCACTGGGAAAACGTCGGTAATGAGCCGACCCCGCTGATCCTCTTCGGCTGGCCGGACATGAAGGCTGAGAAAACCAAATACGCAGTGGAAATCCCTTACCTGGGCAGCCTGATCCTCACCCACTCGCTGGACAAGCAGGTGCCGGCGCTCAAGGAGTTCCCGCCCGAAGACCGTCCCAACTCGACCATTGTGTTCTGGTCGTTCCGGGTCATGGTGGGCCTGGGCATGCTGATGATCTTCACTGGCCTGTGGAGTGTCTGGCTGCGCAAGCGCGGCACCCTCTACACCTCGCGTCCGTTCCTGTACCTGACGTTGTGGATGGGGCCGTCCGGCCTGATCGCGATCCTGGCGGGCTGGTTCACCACCGAGATCGGCCGTCAGCCCTGGGTGGTCTATGGCCTGATGCGCACGGCGGATGCTTCGTCCGCACACAGTTTTGTGCAGATGAGTATCACCCTGGCGTTGTTCGTGGTGGTGTATTTCTCGCTGTTCGGCGTGGGTCTGGGCTACATGATGCGCCTGGTGCGCAAAGGCCCGGTCACCAACGAAGGTGCCGAAACCAGCCACGGTGGTCCCGGGCAGAAACGTACTCCGGCCCGTCCGCTGTCCGCAGCCGACGATGACCACGACGCCGACCACGGCACCCGCCTGAACAAGGGGAACTGAGTCATGGGTATTGATCTTCCGCTGTTGTGGGCCGTGATTATCATCTTCGGCATCATGATGTATGTGGTCATGGACGGCTTCGACCTGGGGATCGGGATTCTCTTCCCGTTCGTCAAGGACGACCGCGACCGTGACGTGATGATGAACACCGTCGCCCCGGTCTGGGACGGCAACGAGACCTGGCTGGTGCTGGGGGGCGCGGCCTTGTTCGGCGCCTTCCCGCTGGCCTACTCGGTGGTGCTCTCGGCGCTGTACCTGCCGCTGATCCTGATGCTGATCGGCCTGATCTTCCGCGGGGTGGCCTTTGAGTTCCGCTTCAAGGCCAAGGAAGACAAGCGTCATATCTGGGACAAGGCGTTTATCGGCGGCTCGGCGGCGGCGACCTTCTTCCAGGGTGTGGCTTTGGGCGCATTCATCGACGGCTTGCCGGTGGTGGACCGCCAGTTTGCCGGTGGCTCCCTGGACTGGCTGACGCCCTTCACCCTGTTCTGCGGCCTGGCGCTGGTGGTGGCCTATGCCTTGCTCGGCTGCACCTGGCTGATCATGAAGACTGAAGGCAAGCTGCAGCAGCAGATGCATGACCTGGCCCGGCCCCTGGCCTATGTGGTGCTGGCGGTGATCGGCATCGTCAGTATCTGGACGCCCTTGGCCCATGCCGACATCGCGGCGCGCTGGTTCACCCTGCCCAATCTGTTCTGGTTCCTGCCGGTGCCGATCCTGGTGCTGGTGACCATGTACGGCCTGCTCCGTGCTGTGGCCCGCAACGCGCATTACACGCCGTTCCTGTTGACCCTGGTGCTGATCTTCCTCGGCTACAGCGGCCTGGGTATCAGCCTGTGGCCGAACATCGTGCCGCCGTCGATCTCCATCTGGGACGCCGCGGCGCCGCCGCAAAGCCAGGGCTTCATGCTGGTGGGCACCTTGTTCATCATCCCGTTCATCCTGGGCTACACCTTCTGGAGCTACTACGTGTTCCGCGGCAAGGTCACCCACGAAGACGGTTACCACTAGGCAGGAGCCGGCTTGCCGGCGAACAGGCCCTTGCACCTTGTGCCTGGCTGGCCGGCGCTTTCACTGGCCAGCCAGCCCCGGCGAGGGTTTGGGTCAAGCAGGAGTTGAAATCATGAGCGATAAACACTCTTTGCAGGAAATCGAACAGGCGGAAAAACAGCCCCTGTGGCGGCGCCTGGGCTGGCTGGCGATGATCTGGGGTGGCAGTGTGCTGGCCCTGTTCGTGGTGGCCAGCCTGATGCGCATGTTCATGAGCGCCGCGGGCCTGACTACCCACTGATCATCCCATCCCGTGCCTTGCGGCGCGGTTTCAACCCTCCGCCAGCGGAGGGTTTTTTTTGCCTGTTACTTGCGCGCTTTGAGGATCACGAACTTGGGCGTGGCCGCCACTTGTTCGACGCCGCGGAACAGCCGCGCCAGCTTGCTGTGATAACCCAGGTGACGGTTGCCGACGATATACAGCGCACCGCCCACCACCAGGGCTTCCCGGGCCTGCTGGAACATGCGCCAGGCGAGGAAGTCGCCCACCACCTGCTGCTGGTGGAACGGCGGGTTGCACAGCACCACGTCCAGGGACTGCGGCGCCTGACCGGCCAGGCCATCGCCGGCGCGCATCTCGGCTTCGCGCTCGCCCAGCAGTGCCTGCCAGTTCTCCCGTGCCGACTGCACGGCCATGAAGGATTCGTCCACCAGGGTGTAGTGGGCCTGGGGGTTGTCCAGGGCGCTGGCGATGGCCAGCACGCCGTTGCCGCAGCCCAGGTCCGCGACCCGGGCGCTGCCGAGGTTCTGTGGCAGATGCGGGAGGAAGGCGCGGGTGCCGATGTCCAGGCCTTCGCGGCAGAACACGTTGGCGTGGTTGAGCAGCTCGATGGCCGGCTGCTCCAGGCGATAGCGGGTCGGGTAGGGCGATGCGACCGGCGGTCTGGCTTCTGGCGTGGCGACCAGCAGGCGGGCCTTTTTCACCGCCAGGGAGGCCTGCACCGGGCCGATGTAGCGCTCCAGCAAGTCACCGGCGGCGCGGGGCAGGTGCTTGACCATGGCCGCCGCCACGACCTGGGCGCCAGGGGCCAGTTGTCCCTGCAGGCGGATCAGCTGTTCTTCCAGCAGGGCCAGGGTCTTGGGCACGCGAATCAGCACCCGGTCGAAGGGGCCGTGCAACGGCTCGCTGGCCGGTATCACCCGCAGGGCGTCGAAGGGCAGGCCGTTGCGCACCAGGTTCTTTTCCAGGGCCAGGGCGCCCAGGTACGAATCGCCGCTGCTGCTGACCTGGACCTTGCCCAGCAGGCTTGCAGCCAGGGCGCCGAAGCTGTCGTTGAGGATCAGCACCCGGGTATCGCTGGTCGGTTGCTGCTCGGCCAGATGGTTGAGCAGGTATTCGTCCGCTGCGTCGAAGGCTTGCAGCGGCTCGTTTTGCTGTTCGGGCTGGCGGATCAGGTCGAGCTGGGCGAAGGGGCTTGCAAGCAGGGGCATGGGGCGGACTCTAGGTAATCGGTGAATGTCCCGGCGGTGGGGGCTGTCGCGCGCACGGGAACCCTCGAACAGCGCAGGCGCGGGCCGTTCGAAGCGGGGCTAAATGGTACGTTTTTTTGCCGGGGATTGCCCGCGCTCTATGCCACTACAAACCGCCGGTGTTTCTGTCCGGCGCTTTGCGGGACACTAGCGCATCGCTTTTGTGGAGCCCGTCATGACCGCCAGTGAAGAAAAGTACACTCGCCAGACCCTGCTCGAGGTCCAGCCGCTGACCTCCAGCTTGTTCACCCTGCGCACCACCCGGGATGCGGGTTTTCGCTTTCGCGCCGGGCAGTTCGCTCGTCTCGGGGTGACCAAGGCCGATGGCAGCACGGTATGGCGCGCCTATTCCATGGTGTCGTCGCCGTTCGACGAGTTTCTCGAATTCTTTTCCATTGTGGTGCCCGGTGGCGAGTTCACCAGCGAGCTGAGCCGCCTGGAAGTGGGGGACAGCCTGTTGGTGGATCGTCAGGCCTTTGGCTATCTGACCCTGGATCGTTTCGTCGACGGTCGCGATCTCTGGTTGTTATCCACAGGCACCGGGATTGCGCCGTTCCTGTCGATCCTCCAGGACTTCGAGGTCTGGGAGAAATTTGAACGCATCATCCTGGTCTACAGCGTGCGCGAGGCCAGGGAGCTGGCTTATCAGCAGTTGCTTGCCGAGTTGCCGCAACGTGAGTACCTGGCCGAGTTCGCGCATAAGTTGCAGTTCATCAGCACCGTGACCCGCGAGCAGCACCCGGGCAGCCTCAATGGGCGCATCACCCAACTGATCGAGAACGGCGAGCTGGAACGCGCCGCTGGCGTGGAACTGACCCCCGAGCATTCCCGGGTGATGCTCTGCGGCAACCCACAGATGATTGACGACACCCGTGCGCTGCTCAAGCAGCGAGGGATGAACCTGAGCCTGAGTCGACGGCCGGGGCAGGTGGCGGTGGAGACTTACTGGTAACCAAAACGGCGCCTTGGGGGCGCCGTTTCTTCGAGTGCTGAAGCCTGTATCAGGGCTTGTTGTTCTGCGCCTTGAGCAGATCGCGGATCTCTCCCAGCAACTCTTCTTCCTTGGTCGGTACCGGTGGCAGGGTAGGGGCCACGGCTTCTTCGCGTTTCAGGCGGTTGATGACCTTGACGCCCATGAAGATGGCGAAGGCGATGATGAGGAAGTCGATGATGCTCTGGATGAACTTGCCATAGGCCAGAACCACCGCGGGTGTATCCCCTGCCGCCGCTTTCAGCGTGACTGCCAGGTCCCCGAAGTTCACCCCACCGACCAACACGCCGATGGGCGGCATGACCACGTCGCCGACAAAGGACGAGACGATCTTGCCGAACGCGGCGCCGATGATGATACCCACGGCCATATCGACCACGTTACCTTTGACCGCGAAGGCCTTGAACTCACTTAGCACGCCCATAGGTTATTCCTTGTTACAGATGAGGTTGGTTACGGCAGTGTAATTCAGCAAAAAGCATTTTGCCGACACAACTTTTAACAGCACGCGAGGTTATTGACCGATAAACAGGCAAAGAGTTTTTTCAAAGTGCCATCGGATCGCGCGCGATATACCCCGCATTTGACGAGATAACCAGAACATTCTGTCAATCGATGGGTTATGGCCTTTCTATTTATCTTTCAAATGTTTAGTCACTAGCCTCTAGCAGGCGCACCGAGATGCGCCTTATATAACTAGAGGAATTCAACATGACCGCTTCTCTTGGCCTTGGGAGTTTTTCCCAGCGACGCGTACTGGGCGTGCTTGCCGCCAGTCTGCTTTCCCTTTCCGTACAGGCCGCCACGCTGACTCGCGACAATGGCGCGGCAGTGGGCGATAACCAGAATTCACAGACCGCAGGCGCCACCGGCCCGGTGTTGCTGCAAGATGTGCAACTGATCCAGAAACTTCAGCGTTTTGATCGCGAGCGCATTCCAGAGCGCGTGGTACACGCCCGTGGCACCGGCGCCCACGGCACCTTCACCGTCACCGACAACCTCAGCGACCTGACCCGTGCCAAGGTGTTTGCCGCCGGCGAGGTGACTCCGGTATTCGTGCGTTTCTCGTCGGTGGTGCATGGTAACCACTCCCCGGAAACCTTGCGTGATCCACGGGGTTTCGCCACCAAGTTCTATACCGCAGAGGGAAACTGGGACCTGGTCGGCAACAACTTCCCGACCTTCTTCATTCGCGATGCCATCAAGTTCCCGGATATGGTGCACGCGTTCAAACCCGATCCGCGTACCAACCTGGATGATGACTCGCGACGTTTTGATTTCTTCTCTCATGTTCCCGAAGCCACTCGCACATTGACCGAGCTGTATTCCAACTCCGGAACTCCGGCCAGTTACCGGGAAATGGATGGTAATGGGGTGCACGCCTACAAGTTGATCAACGCCAAGGGTGAAGTGCACTACGTGAAGTTTCACTGGAAGAGTCTGCAAGGTCTGAAGAATCTCGATCCGAAACAGGTGGTCGAGGTACAAGGGCGTGATTACAGCCATATGACCCATGACTTGGTAACCCACATTAATAAAGGGGACTTTCCCAAGTGGGACTTGTATGTCCAGGTATTGAAACCCGAAGACTTGGCCAAGTTTGATTTCGATCCCCTGGACGCCACCAAGATCTGGCCGGATGTACCCGAGCGCAAAGTGGGACAGATGGTGTTGAACCGTAACCCCGCCAACGTCTTCCAAGAGACTGAGCAAGTGGCCATGGCCCCGTCCAACCTGGTACCGGGGATCGAGCCGTCGGAAGACCGCCTGCTGCAAGGCCGGGTGTTCTCCTATGCCGATACCCAGATGTACCGCATCGGCGCCAATGCTCTGCAACTGCCGATCAACGCACCGAAGAATCCGGTGAACAACGGCAACCAGGACGGTGCGATGAACCTGGGCCACACCAGCACGGGGGTCAACTACCAGCCGAGCCGCCTGATGCCCCGCGAAGAGCCGCAAATCGCGCGTTACAGCCAGCTGGCACTGTCGGGCAGCACCCAGCAGGCGAAGATCCAGCGCGAGCAGAACTTCAAGCAGGCCGGTGATCTGTACCGTTCCTTCAGCAAGAAGGAACGTCAGGACCTGATCGACAGCTTTGGCGGCTCCCTGGCCACCACCGATGACGAGAGCAAGCACATCATCCTGTCGTTCCTGTATAAGGCCGACCCGGAGTACGGCACCGGCGTGACCGGTGTGGCCAAGGGCGACCTGACTCGGGTCAAGGCGCTGGCGGCCAAGCTGAGCGATTGATCGAGCGCGTTTCACTCCGTCACGCCCGCCTGGGCGTGACGACTTTTTCCGACAGAGGAGTCGCGCCATGCGTCTTTTTACAGCGCTGCTGTCAGCGGCCTGTTCGTTTGCCGCCTACGCGCAGCCGGCGGCCGAACCCGCGACCGCCGCCGACCCGGTGGCGGTCAAGGTGCAGCTGGAACACTACTATTTCGATGCCGCCCGCCGGGGCGATGTGGAAATGCTCGACACCTTTATCGAGGCTGGTTACTCCCTCGATACCCAGGATGAAAAGGGCTACACGGCATTGATCCTCGCCGCTTATCACGGCCAGGGTCTGGCAGTGGAGCGCCTGCTGGACGCCGGCGCCAATGCCTGTGCCCAGGACAAACGCGGCAACACGGCGTTGATGGGGGCGATCTTCAAGGGCGAGGTGCAGATCGCTCGGCGTTTGCTGGCGACCGATTGCAGTCCCGATCAGCGCAATGGCGCCGGGCAGACGGCGGCCATGTACGCCGGGTTGTTCAAGCGGGTCGAACTGTTGGACGCCTTGGCCGCCAAGGGCGCTGACCTGAATGCCGAAGACCCGCTGGGCAATAGCGCCACGCGTCTGGCCAGCGGGCAGATACGCACCACGGCGCCGCGCTGATCGGTTCCAGCTGAGCTATCATCGCGGTTTTTGCCGGGGGTTCAGATGGCCAAGGCCAAGCGCATGTACGGCTGCACCGAGTGCGGCTCCACCTTTCCCAAATGGGCCGGGCAATGCGGTGAGTGCGGGGCCTGGAACACCCTGACCGAGACCATGATCGAAAGTGGCGGCGCCGCGGCACCTGCCGGGCGCACCGGCTGGGCCGGGCAGCAGGCGCAGATCAAGACCCTGGCGGAAGTCAGCGTCGAGGAAATCCCGCGTTTCTCCACTGCCTCCGGCGAACTCGACCGGGTGCTGGGCGGTGGCCTGGTGGACGGATCGGTGGTGCTGATCGGCGGCGATCCGGGGATCGGCAAGTCGACCATCCTGCTGCAGACCCTGTGCAACATCGCCACGCGCATGCCGGCCTTGTACGTCACCGGCGAGGAGTCCCAGCAGCAGGTAGCGATGCGCGCCCGGCGGTTGGGCCTGCCCCAGGATCAGTTACGGGTGATGACCGAGACCTGCATCGAAACCATCATCGCCACCGCTCGGGTGGAAAAACCCAAGGTCATGGTGATCGACTCGATCCAGACCATCTTCACCGAACAGCTGCAATCGGCTCCCGGCGGCGTGTCCCAGGTGCGCGAGAGCGCGGCCTTGCTGGTGCGTTACGCCAAGCAGAGCGGCACGGCGATCTTCCTGGTGGGCCACGTGACCAAGGAAGGCGCCCTGGCCGGGCCGCGGGTGCTGGAGCACATGGTCGACACCGTGCTGTATTTCGAGGGCGAGTCCGACGGCCGCCTGCGGTTGCTGCGGGCGGTGAAGAACCGTTTTGGTGCGGTCAACGAGCTGGGTGTGTTCGGCATGACCGACCGCGGTCTGAAGGAGGTGTCCAACCCTTCGGCGATTTTCCTCACACGAGCTCAGGAAGAAGTGCCCGGCAGCGTGGTGATGGCCACCTGGGAAGGCACCCGGCCGATGCTGGTTGAAGTCCAGGCGCTGGTGGATGACAGCCACCTGGCCAATCCGCGCCGGGTCACCCTGGGCCTGGATCAGAACCGCCTGGCCATGCTGCTGGCGGTGCTGCACCGCCACGGCGGGATTCCGACCCATGACCAGGACGTGTTCCTCAACGTGGTGGGTGGGGTCAAGGTGCTGGAAACCGCCTCCGACCTGGCGTTGATGGCCGCCGTGATGTCGAGCTTGCGCAATCGTCCGCTGCCCCATGACTTGCTGGTGTTCGGTGAAGTCGGCCTGTCCGGTGAAGTGCGTCCGGTGCCCAGCGGCCAGGAGCGTTTGAAAGAGGCCGCCAAGCACGGCTTCAAACGGGCCATCGTGCCCAAGGGCAATGCGCCGAAAGAGTCGCCGCCGGGCTTGAAGATCATTGCCGTGACCCGCCTGGAACAGGCGTTGGATGCGCTCTTCGAATAAATCGAGCTGGGCTCTCATGGAAGGAAGCAGGTAATGGGCATGACAAAGTTGAAGGGCTGGTGGCTGGGCCTCAGCCTGCTGTGTGGCAGCGGCTTTGCCGTGGCGCAGCCGAGCGAGGTGCCCGAGGGCTATCGTGTGGCCCAGCAAGTGCTGGTGGGCGATGGTTCGCTGCTGGAGGTGCTGGAGGATGTGCGCATCACGCCGCAACTGCACGCCGACAGCTGGGGCAATGGCTTGGACGCCGACAGCTTTGCCCAGTCCGAGGACGATCACCCGACCACGCCCTTGGGCGCTCAGGTGCGCCTGGTTTCCGACAGCGGCGAGGTGCTGGCGCAGAAGCCCCTGGACTATCCCCTGGCCACGGTGGAAAAGGCGCCGCTCAACGGCCTGCCATCGCCGGCGTTTTTCCTCACTGTCGACCAGACCGCCCCCATGGGCAGCTACAGTGGTCCGGCCACGCAAGTGCTGATGCCGCAGCAGGGTCAGCTGGACTCGGTGCTCTATCTGGGGGAAGGAGGGGAAAGGCAGCCGCTGGTGTTCGCCCAGACTGGCAAGGCGGCGTGGCGGATCGTGCCGTCCCGGGAAGGGGGCACCGAAAGCATCCAGCAGGTGTCATCGGCGTCGACGATGGAGAACGAAGAGTTCATCACCACCTATCGCACCTTCCGTTATGTCGACGGCCAATGGACAGCATCTTCGCGGCAGCAAGCGGGTTACTGGGACACGGAAAGCGACTTTCCCGAAACCGCGCTGTTCCCCTGAACACGGGTGCTTTTGATCAAATACTGATCAGTGCACCCAGTTCCCGCTCCAACTCCTCGGGGTCCCCAAGGTTCAGCTCGATCAACCTCCTGAGGTGTTCGATGGACTCCAGGCCGATGTGCAGGCAGACGAAGCCCAACTGACCGTTATGGTCGTGGGCCAGTTGCACATCCATACGCACGTCGGCATCGAGGCCCAGGTGAACATCGGCTTCGAAGGGGCGGTTGGGATCTCCGAGCCAGGGATCGGGGCGTTCGATCAACAGTCCCTTGAGGGACAGGTCCAGCAGCCGCACCGGCCAGCGGTGGGTGCCTTGACTCAGTTCAGTCGTGGCATCGAAGGCGATGCGTTTGAAGCGTCGGCGTTCGGCGTGTTGCTCGCTCATGGGCTGGCCCTCTGCGTGGTGCACTGACTATAGACCCCGGTTTATGACTGTCGCTACAAAGCCATCGGACCGCAAAAAAAATGCAATGCCGCCGTGCTCGCGGCTTGCCGGACGAATGGGGCTGATTCAGGGTTTTGTGGCGGTGCGCCTTGCGCAGAAAAATGTCCCAAAAAATGCCGCTCATAAGATAAAAGAAGGCTCTAGACCAACGTGGGGGGTGGTCTTTGAGAACAGTAGCGCTACACTCGAAATGCTGTTTTTCTATCCCCCTGGCCGGAATAAAAAAATGAAAAATAATAATAGCCTGCTGCGCCATGTCCCTTGGCTGCTGCTGGCAATCGTAGGAGCGTGCGCCCTCGGCGTAGTTGCATTGCGTCGCGGCGAGGCGATCAACGCCTTGTGGATTGTGGTGGCCGCGGTGGCCATCTATCTGGTGGCGTACCGGTACTACAGTCTGTTCATTGCCAATAATGTGATGCAGCTGGACCCACGTCGGGCCACTCCCGCCGTGCTCAACAATGACGGTCTGGACTATGTGCCGACCAATAAACACATTCTCTTCGGTCACCACTTCGCGGCCATTGCCGGCGCCGGTCCCTTGGTGGGTCCGGTCCTGGCGGCGCAGATGGGCTACCTGCCCGGCACCCTGTGGCTGATCGCCGGGGTGGTCCTGGCCGGTGCGGTTCAGGACTTCATGGTGCTGTTCCTGTCCACCCGACGTAACGGCCGTTCCCTGGGCGACATGGTTCGTGAGGAAATGGGGCGTATTCCCGGCACCATTGCGCTGTTCGGCTGCTTCCTGATCATGATCATCATCCTCGCGGTGCTGGCGCTGATCGTGGTCAAGGCCCTGGCCGAGAGCCCGTGGGGCATCTTCACGGTGATGGCGACCATTCCGATCGCGGTGTTCATGGGCGTGTACATGCGCTACATCCGCCCGGGCCGCATCGGCGAGATTTCGTTGATCGGCGTTCTATTGCTGCTGGGTTCCATCTGGCTGGGGGGGCAGGTGGCCGCCGATCCGGTCTGGGGCAAGATGTTTACCTTCACTGGCATCCAGATCACCTGGATGCTGATCGGCTACGGTTTTGTCGCCGCGGTGCTGCCGGTGTGGCTGATCCTGGCGCCCCGTGACTATCTGTCGACCTTCCTCAAGATCGGTACCATCATCGCCCTGGCGATTGGCATCCTGATCACCATGCCCGAGCTGAAAATGCCGGCCCTGACCCAGTTCACCGATGGCACTGGCCCGGTATGGAAAGGCGGCCTGTTCCCGTTCCTGTTCATCACCATCGCTTGTGGCGCGGTGTCGGGCTTTCATGCGTTGATCTCCTCGGGGACCACGCCCAAGCTGCTGGATAACGAAGCCAATGCCCGCTACATCGGCTACGGCGGCATGCTCATGGAGTCCTTCGTGGCGATCATGGCCATGGTCGCGGCTTCGGTGATCGAGCCTGGCGTTTACTTCGCCATGAACAGCCCGGCGGCCATCGTCGGCGGTGATGTGGTGGCCGTGGCGCAGACTGTCAGCAGTTGGGGTTTTGTCATCAGCCCGGAACAACTGCAGGCGGTGGCCAAGGACATCGGTGAAAACACCATCCTGGCCCGTGCCGGTGGGGCACCGACCCTGGCGGTGGGTATCGCGCAGATCCTCCACCAAGTACTGCCGGGTGAGAACACCATGGCGTTCTGGTACCACTTCGCGATCCTGTTCGAAGCCCTGTTCATTCTGACCGCTGTGGATGCCGGTACCCGTGCCGGTCGTTTCATGCTCCAGGATTTGCTGGGGTCTTTCGTTCCAGCGCTCAAACGCACTGAATCCTGGACCGCCAACCTGATTGCTACCGCCGGTTGCGTGGCCCTGTGGGGCTACCTGCTGTACCAGGGCGTGATCGATCCGCTGGGTGGCATCAACACCTTGTGGCCGCTGTTCGGCATCTCCAACCAGATGCTGGCCGGTATTGCCCTGATGCTGGGCACCGTGGTCCTGATCAAGATGAAGCGCCAGCGCTACATCTGGGTCACCCTGCTGCCGGCTGTCTGGCTGCTGATCTGCACCACGACTGCAGGCTTCATCAAGCTGTTCGACGCCAACCCGGCGATCGGCTTCCTGTCGCTGGCGAAGAAATACAGCGATGCGATGGCCAATGGTCAGATCCTCGCTCCGGCCAAGGACATCACGCAGATGCAGCACGTGATCTTCAACGCCTACACCAACGCGACCCTGACTGCCTTGTTCCTGCTGGTGGTGTTCAGCATCCTGTTCTACGCGCTCAAGGTCGGTATCGCGGCTTGGGGCAGCAAGGAACGTACGGATAAAGAGTCGCCCTACCAGGCTGTGCCTGACGCGTAACCCGAGGATTGCAAGCATGTTCAATGACCTGAGTCGCCTCGGTAAATACCTCGGTCAGGCCGCGCGCCTGATGGTCGGCATGCCCGACTACGACAACTACGTCGAGCATATGCAAACCAAGCACCCGGACAAGCCGGTGATGTCGTACGAGGCGTTCTTCCGTGAACGCCAGGAGGCCCGGTACGGCGGCAAGGGCGGTCCGAAGTGCTGTTGAAGTACAGCGTGTAAGCCACACCCATGTAGGAGCCGGCTGCTCGGCGATAGCGCTCTGATTGACGCCATCGTCGGCCAGCCGGCTCCTACGTTTTTATGCGTGGGAGATCCTGTTTTGCAAAATCCTATTCCCGTCACCGTGCTCAGCGGTTTCCTCGGCGCCGGCAAGACCACTTTGTTGCGTCATCTGCTCAAGGCCGAGCACGGTTTGAAGATCGCCGTGATCGAGAATGAGTTCAGTGATGCCGGTATCGACACCCAGCTGCTGGGGGACGAGCCGGTCCAGGTCATGACCCTGTCCAATGGCTGTGTCTGCTGCACCATCCACACCGACCTGACCAAGGCCCTGTATCTGCTGCTGGAGCGCCTGGACAGTGGCGAGATCGCCTTTGATCGACTGGTGATCGAGTGCACCGGATTGGCCGACCCGGCTCCGGTGGCGCAGACCTTTTTCATTGATGAAGAGTTGCGTGAGCGCTACATCCTCGACGGCATCATCACCCTGGTGGATGCCAAGCACGCCGAGTTCCACCTGACCCAGACCATCGCCCAGGCGCAGATCGGCTTTGCCGACCGGCTGCTGGTGAGCAAGCGCGACCTGGTGGATGAGCAGACCTTCGAGGCCCTCAGCCAGCGCCTGACGCGGATCAACCGCCGGGCGCCGATTCGCCTGGTGGAGCACGGCCGGATCGATCTGGCGGAACTGCTGGATGTGCGGGGCTTCAACTTGAATGCTGATCTGGGCGGCGGCATCAGCTTGCGTCCGGTGAGCCCGGCACCCTCGGTGGATCGGATTTCCAGCCTGGTGCTGCGCACTGAACAGGCCCTGGATCTGGATCGCCTCAGCGAGTTCATGAATGAGCTGCTGGAGGATCATGGCAAGCAATTGTTGCGTTACAAGGGCGTGCTGAACGTGATCGACGAGCCACGGCGCATGGTGTTCCAGGGCGTGCTCAAGCTTTACGGCTTCGACTGGGATACCGAATGGGCTGAGGGCGAGGCGCGGGAGAGTGTGATGGTGTTCATTGCCGACGATCTGCCGGAAGAGAAGATCCGGCAGGGCTTCGAGAAGATGCTGGGGGGCTGAAGTCCTCGCTGGCCAGCCGACTCCTACAGGTCGGCGGGCGCTGTGCCTAGCAGGCGTTGTTCCAGGTGATCCAGGTGGCGGTTCATCAGGGCTTCGGCCTTTTCGACGTCAGCCGCCTGTAGCGCATCGATGATCGTCGCGTGCTCTTGCCAGGCGCAGCAGTGGCGGGCGCGGCCTTCAAACTGGGCGATGGCCAGGGAGGTCAGCGGCACCAGGCTGCCGAGAAACTGCGCCAGTGGGGCGTTGCCGGCCACTTCAGCCAGTTGCAGGTGGAACTCCCCGGACAGGCGGATGGCCGGGCCGCGTTGGTCGCGCTCAATGGCTTCACGTTCCCGGGCGATCAACTGTCGCAGGGACTGCAGCTGGCGCCGGGGTTGCTGGCAGGCCAGGCGCACCAGGGTGATTTCCGTCAGGCGCCGGGCGTGCAGGATCTGCCGGGTCTGCTCCAGGTCAGGAGCCGCGACCTGGGGGCGGTAATTGGGCCGCAGGATCACCACTTGCTGGTGGGACAAGCGCGCCAGGACCTGGCGGATGATGCTGCGGCTGACGCCGAAGGCCTGCCCGAGGCTGTCTTCGGTGAAGCGGCTGCCGGGTGCGATGCGCTGTTCGAGAATGGCGTCGAAGATCTGTGGATAGACATCATCGACCAGCAGTTTTTTTTCGCCGCACTGACGCCGAGGCAGGCTGGCCACCAGGGTGAAGGGGTTGTTTTTCAGGGCGTAGCTGACCATGGCCTGTCTCCAGTCCAGTTGCTGACTCGGGGGTTGATTACAGGGCGTTGGAGCCCAGGTGATCGTCCGGAATATTCAGTTCGATGCCCATGCGCTGGCCTTCCTGGAGGATGTGCCGACGCATCTCGGCGCTGGCCAGGGCGCTGTTCTTGTTGCGGATCGCCCGCACCACGGCTTCATTTTCTTCCAGGCGTTCGGCCAGGTGCTCCGGCGAATTGCGCAGGATCTGCGCACTTTGCTTGAGGGCATTGCTGGTCTGTTGCACCACGTTCTGGAAGATCGGGTTGCTGGTCAGGGTGAACAGTTCCTCGTGGAAGGCGATGTAGGCATTGACCCCGGCTTCGCTGTCATTGGCCTCCAGGGCTTCGCGCATGTCCATGAGGGTCAGGCGCAGCTGGCCGACTTCCTTGCTGCTGATGGATTGCGCCACCAGCCCGACGATGAAGGGCTCCAGGGTGTAGCGCAGTTGCAGCACGTCCTCGAGGCTGGCGCCGGCCACGCTGCGCTCGGCACCTTGGGCTTCGCTCTGGGGCGCATCCAGCACCACCACGCCCTTGCCAGGCATGGAGCGCACCAGGCCCAGGGTTTCCAGGACGATCACCGCTTCGCGCAGGCTGGGGCGGCTGATGCCCAGTTGCTCGGCCAATTCACGTTGCCCGGGCAGCATGTCGCCGGAGCGCCACTGGCCTCGGGCAAGGGCCGCCCGGAGCTTTTCTACCACTGAATTCACAACCGTTGACGAGCTGATCACTGTTGACTCCATGAGCTATCGGTAGCGCGCTGTTGCCGCGCTGATTGTTGTGCCTGCCGTCGGCAGGCACAAGGTTGGATCAAAATTCCTGCTGGTGGGCACCGGCCACCGGTTTTCGCGCCTGGAAGGTATAGCCCTGTTGACCACTGAGCACCTTGTTGGCCCGTTGCACGTCGATGTCCTTTTCCCAGCGGGCGATGGCCACGGTGGCCACGCAGTTGCCGATCAGATTGGTCAGGGCGCGACCGATGCCCATGAACCAGTCCACGGCCAGCACCAGCACCAGGCCCACCACCGGAATTGCCGGGATCGCGGTCAGGGTCGCGGCCAGGATCACCAGGGCTGAACCGGGAATGCCATGGGCGCCCTTGGAGGTGATCAGCGACACCAGGAGGATGGTCAACAGGTCCGACATGGACAACGGCGTACCGGTGGCATTGGCGATGAAGACGATGGCCAGGGTCAGGTAGATGGAGAAACCATCCAGGTTGAACGAGTAGCCGGTTGGAATCACTAGGCCCACGGTGGAGCTGCCAATGCCCAGGTGCTCCAGCTTGCGCATGATCTGCGGCAGGACGGCGTCGGAGGAGGCGGTGCCGAGAACGATCAGCAACTCTTCGCGCAGGTATTTGAGGAAGGGCAGCATGCGCAGGCCCGACAGGCGCATGACCAGGCCGAGGATCAGCGCGACGAAGGCGACGCAGGTCAGGTAGAACAGGCCCACCAGGCTGCCCAGGTGCTGCAGCGAATCCAGACCGTATTTGCTGGTGGTGAAGGCGATGGCGCCGAACACGCCGATGGGCGCCAGGCGCACGATCATGCCCATGATGCGGAAGATCACGTGGCTCAGTTCATTGATCAGCCGGGAGATGCCGGAGGCGGCTTCGCCCACCAGGTTCAGGGCACTGCCGAACAGCACCGAGAACAGCAGCACCTGGAGGATATTGTTCTCGGCAAAGGCGCCGATCACCGAGGTGGGGATCAGGTCCATGAGGAACTGGGTGGTGGTGTGCATGTGCTGGCCGCGTTGAGCGATATCGCCCATGTCGGCGGTGGACAGCTGCTCCAGGTGAATATTGGCGCCGCTGCCGATGCCGGTGCTGAAGGCCATGACCAGGCCGATCACCAGGGCGATGGTGGTGAGGATCTCGAAGTAGATCACTGATTTGAGGCCGATGCGGCCGACCTTCTTCAGGTCGCCGGCGCCGGAGATGCCGCTGACCACCACGCAGAACACGATCAGGCCGATGAGCATCTTGATCAGCTTGATGAAGCCGTCGCCCAGTGGTTTGAGTTGTGAGGAGTATTCGGGGAGGGTGAGGCCGCAGACGATGCCAAGCATCAGTCCGAGCACAACCTGGAGGAAAATCGAACGCGAGCACCATCTGAGCATGGGGAGGAATCCTGGTCGGTGTCCTGTCTGCCGTGTGCGGGAGAGCACAGCGGATGGAGGACTTAATTATTGTGGTCTTACCGGTATGTCCAGTGCAGGCGCAGTCTACGCTCGGGTTTTATGGGTTTACAAGAGGCTGAACGAAAATTGGCTTTACCGGTCTGACCAGTGGTTTTTCCTTCCCTGGCCACTGTAGCCGCTGCCGTAGGTTGCGATCGGCCGGGACGGCCGCCCGAGTATCTTGCGTTCGCAAGACCTCGCAGGCTCCTTTCAGCGCCTGGTGCGGCGGCCATCCAGGCACAAAAAAGCCCGGCGCTGGGCCGGGCTTTTTCTGTTGCGGTCTGCGGGCTGATTAAGCGCCGTATACCGGCAGCTTCTTGCAGATGGCCTTGACCTTCTCACGCACGGCGTCGATCACCGCTTCGTTGGACAGGTCCGCCAGGATGTCGCAGATCCAGCCGGCCAGTTCCTTGCACTCGGCTTCCTTGAAGCCACGGGTGGTCACGGCCGGTGTACCGAAGCGCAGGCCGGAGGTGACGAACGGGGAACGTGGGTCGTTAGGCACGGAGTTCTTGTTCACGGTGATGAACGCTTTGCCCAGAGCGGCGTCGGCGTCTTTACCGGAGATGTCCTGCTTGATCAGCGACAGCAGGAACAGGTGGTTCTTGGTACCACCGGAAACCACGTCGAAACCGCGTGCGATGAACACTTCGGCCATGGCTTGGGCGTTCTTCACCACTTGTTCCTGATAGGCCTTGAACTCAGGCTGCAGCGCTTCCTTGAAGCAGATCGCTTTAGCGGCGATCACGTGCTCCAGCGGGCCACCCTGGGCGCCCGGGAATACTGCGGAGTTCAGCTTCTTCTCGATGTCGGCGTTGGCGCGAGCCAGGATCAGGCCGCCACGTGGACCGCGCAGGGTCTTGTGGGTGGTGGTGGTGACCACGTCGGCGAATGGTACTGGGTTCGGGTAGACGCCAGCGGCGACCAGACCGGCCACGTGGGCCATGTCGACGAACAGGTAGGCACCGACCTTGTCAGCGATTTCGCGGAAACGCGGGAAGTCGAGGATCTGCGAGTAGGCGGAGAAACCGGCCACGATCATTTTCGGCTTGTGCTCAAGGGCCAGGCGCTCGACTTCGTCGTAGTCGATCAGGCCGTTGGCGTCGATGCCGTACTGAACAGCGTTGTACAGCTTGCCGGAGGAGGAAACGGCAGCACCGTGGGTCAGGTGACCGCCGTGGGCCAGGCTCATGCCCAGGATGGTGTCGCCGCCTTGCAGCAGGGCCAGGTAGACCGCTGCGTTGGCTTGGGAGCCGGCGTGTGGCTGGACGTTGGCGTAGTCGGCGCCGAACAGCTCCTTGGCGCGATCAATGGCCAGTTGCTCAACCACGTCGACGTATTCGCAACCGCCGTAGTAGCGCTTGCCTGGGTAGCCTTCGGCGTATTTGTTGGTCAGTACCGAGCCTTGAGCTTCCATCACCGCTGGGCTGGTGTAGTTTTCCGAAGCGATCAGCTCAATGTGCTCTTCCTGACGCTGAGCTTCTTGCTCCATGGCGGCAAAGAGATCGGCGTCGTACTTGGCAATAGTCAAATCACGGCTGAACATGGCGGTCCTCAAGGATCGGGGGCAGAAAGGGGAGGCATTCTAACCCAATGGGTTTTAGATGGCATATGAAAGGACATCATGTCGCAGACAAGTGGCCTTCACGTAGTACGTGATCTCTCGTAGGAGCTGGCTTGCCAGCGAAGAGGCCCCTGAATCGCCTTCGCCGGCAAGCCGGCTCCTACGTACGCGGGGGTTAGTCGAACATGAACAGCGCGTC
This sequence comes from Pseudomonas protegens, assembly GCF_003363755.1. Classification (GTDB taxonomy): domain Bacteria; phylum Pseudomonadota; class Gammaproteobacteria; order Pseudomonadales; family Pseudomonadaceae; genus Aquipseudomonas; species Aquipseudomonas danubii. Next base: position 2,565,215 of record NZ_CP031396.1, on the reverse strand, counting down.
GTTGCTGAACTGCGCTTCGAAGCGGTTGGCTGGCATCGGCCGGCCGAACAGGTAGCCCTGGACCTCGTCGCAGCCGTGTTCGCGCAGGAACTCCAGCTGCTCGTGGGTTTCCACGCCCTCGGCGATTACCGCCAGGTTCAGGCTGTGGGCCATGGCGATAATGGCGCGGGCGATCTGCGCATCCTGCTCGCCGGACGGCAGGCCGTCGACGAAGGTGCGGTCGATCTTCAGCACGTCGATGGGGAACTGCTTGAGGTAGTTCAGCGATGAATAACCGGTGCCGAAGTCGTCCACCGCGATGCTCAGGCCCAGATTCTTCAGGCCGTCGAGAATCTGCATCGCCTCGCTGACTTCGCGCATCAGGATACTTTCGGTGAGCTCCAGCTCCAGGCACGCCGGCGGCAGGCCGGTGTCCTTGAGGATGGTGGCGATGCGCATGCCCAGCTGGCCGTCGGAGAACTGCCGCGCGGAAATGTTCACCGAGACCTTCGGCACCCGCACCTTGGCCTGGTGCCAGGACTTGAGCTGGCGGCAGGCTTCGCTGATTACCCAGTCGCCCACATCCACCACCAGGCCCAGTTCTTCCAGGACCGGAATGAAGTCGCCCGGCGGCACCAGCCCGCGGCGCGGATGACGCCAGCGCAGCAGCGCCTCGGCACCGGTCAGGCGTTTGCCGTCGCCGCTGAACTGCGGCTGGTAATAGAGCACGAACTCTTCCTGTTCCAGGGCGTGGCGCAGGTCGCTTTCCAGCTCCAGGCGCTCCAGGGCACTGGCGTTCATGTCGGCCTGGTAGAACTGGAAGTTGTTCTTGCCGCGCTCCTTGGCGTGGTACATCGCGGTGTCGGCGTTCTTCATCAGCTGGCTCAGTTCTTTGCCGTCCTGAGGGCTCAGGGCGATGCCGATACTGGCGGTGACGAAGAACTCCCGACCTTCGAGGACGAAGGGCTTGACCAGGCTGGCGAGGATCTTCTCGGCCACATTGATGGCCCGGTTCAGGGCAATCTCGCGGCTGGCGCGCGGTTGCAGGAGCAGGGTGAATTCGTCGCCACCCATGCGCGCCACGGTGTCGTCATCGTCGACGCAACCCAACAGGCGGGTGGCCATTTCCTTGAGCATGCGATCGCCCGCCGCGTGGCCCAGGGAGTCGTTGATCGGCTTGAAACGGTCCAGATCGAGGAACATCAGCACCACCCAGGACTTCTGCCGCTCCGCCGATTGCAGCGCGGTGTGCAGACGGTCCTGGAACAGGGTGCGGTTGGGCAGGTGGGTCAGGGCGTCGTAGTAGGCCAGGCGGTGAATCCGCTGTTCACTGGCCTTGCGCTCGCTGATGTCGCTGAAGAAGCACACGTAGCTGGCCAGGTCGCCTTCATCGTCGAGCACTGCAGTGATGCCGACCCAGGCCGGGTAGTGCTCGCCATTGCGGCGCTTGAGCCAGACTTCGCCTTCCCAGCTGCTGTGCTGGTGCAACTGCTTGAGCACATAACGCAGGTGGGCTTCCTGCTGGTCGTCGACGGTGAGCATGTTCGGCAACTGGTCAAGCACCTGGGACACCGCGTAGCCGCTGACCCGGCTGAAGGCTTCGTTGGCCTGGACGATGTAGCCGGCGGGGTCGGTGATCAGGATCGCCGAGGTCGAGTGCTCGAATACCGTGGCCGCCATGCGCAGGTCTTTTTCCGCCCGGCGTTGCTGGCTGATATCGCGGCCAACCCCGAGTACGCCCTCGAAGGCGCCGTGTTCGTCCCACACCAGGACCAGGCGCAGTTCGATGGGGATCTTGCGCCCATCGGCTCGCAGGCAGTCGAACAGGAACAGCTGGGTCTGCACCTGGCTGCGCAACTGCGCCAGTTGCTCGGGCTTGTCCAGGGCCTTGCTGACCCGGTCCATCAGGGTGTAGATGCCGGCCAGTTGCTGTGGGTTGGCGATGGTGGACTGCCAGCCATTCTGGAAGATCCACTCCACGTCGTAGCCGAGCACCGCATGCACCGAGGGGCTGACGTAGTTCAGCGACAGCTTGTTGTCAGTGGAGAAGATCACGTCGCTGATGCTTTCGGCGAGCATGCGGTAGCGCTGTTCGCTGTCACGCAGCGACTCGCTGGCCTCGATCTGGTCGGTGATGTCCTTGGCCACGCCGATGATTCGCGTCACCTGGTCGTAGCGATCCCGGGCCAGGGCCTGTTCGCGGATCTCGAAGCGCCGCCACTGGCCGCTGCGGTGGCGGAAGCGCAGTTGGCATTGCAGGAGCTGGGCGTAGGCCGAGTGGCGCTGTTCCTGGCGCAGGCGGTGATAGAGGTCGGCGTCTTCCGGGTGCAGGAGGATTTCCCAGAAGTACTCGCCCATCTGGTGCAGTTCGGTCTTGTTGTAGCCGAGGGTCTGGCCCAGGTGGTGGTTGCTGAAGATCATCCGCTGGCTGATCACGTCCTGCACATACAGGTGATCGGGCACGGTGCGCACCACGTCCGACCAGAAACCTTCGCGCTCCAGCAGCGACAGCTCGATCAGCTTGCGGCTGGTGATGTCGCTGATGCTGAGGATCACGGCGCTGTAATCCTCTGTCGCTTCCGGCAGGCGCAGTACCAGCCATAGATGCTGGTCATTGCCCTGGGCGTCGCTGAGCTTGATCTCCAGTTCCAACTGTTTCTGCTGGTTGACCACGGCTTCCAGTAACTGGCCGCCGATGGCGTTGCCGTTCTTCGGGCAGCCTTCGATCAGTAGTTGCCAGGCCTGGTCGCTGGATTCGACATTGAGCAGGCGCAGCGCCACCTGATTGACTTCGGTGATGCGCAATTCTTTCAGCAACTGGCGAGGGTGGTCCGGATGGCTGGTTTGCCAGCGCTTGAGCTGCTCGCTGTTGTGTAAATGGTGTTGGCCGAGCAGCTCCGGGAGCCCGGAGATATCCAGGACGCAGAGGGCGACCCCTGTGCCCTCGAAAATATCCTGATAGCGTCGCCGGCCCTCGTGGAGCTGGCGTTGGCGCCGACGCATGTTGAGCAGGGCAATCACCGGCAGCAGGGAGAACGCCAGGCCCAGCAGGCACTTGCCGATAAAGGCCGGCAGCAGTTCCTCGATCACCGCCCGTTGGTCGAACAGCCCGCGCAGTTGCCAGTCGCTATTGTTCAAAGGCACCAGCAGCACACTGCTGGCCATCTCGTCGGGGGCCAGCATGCCTGGGGTCGGGGCGCTGCGTTCATCGCGCTTGATCACCTGTCGGCTCAGGCGATTCTCGATCACCCAAGTCGGCTTGAAACCTTCCTCGCTTTGCCGCACCAGGGTCTGCAGGAAACTGGGGGACATGCGCAGTACCCAGAAACTGCGAGTCGAGCCACTGGCCTGGTGCAGCAAGACATGCACCACTGAACCGTCGGCAGGATTGCTGTAGTAATAGCGCTGGGAACGGCTGCGCTGGACCAGTTCGGCGAGCCAGAGAGCATCCTGGCTGTCGGCGGCACTGTCGCTGAGGATCTGCCCCTGGCTGTCCAGCAGGGCGAAACTGCGGACGTCCGGCAGGGAGCGCTGGAGCTTTTGCAGCAGTTGCTGTTGTTGCTGGCTGTCTTGGGGGGCTTCGACGGTCGGTAGCAGATTGAGGGCGATCTGGGCATTGAGCGCCAGGTTCAGGCTCAGGTGGTCGGCCAGATCGGCGCTGTAGTCGATGGCGTGCTGGCGCTGGTCCTTGCGGGTTTGCTGCAGTTGATCGAGCAGTTGCCAGAACAACAGGGCCAGGAGCAATAGCACCAGCGTCGCCAGTGCGCCTTTGAGTGTGCCCCGCAAAGGAAGGGCCGACGCGGAGGCTTTAGCGCGCGCGGGCTGTGGCGAAATGACGTTGGACAAGCTGTGATCCTGCGGTTTGGCTGGGCTGGCGCGACGTGCACTATAAGCCGGACGCCCGAAGGGCGGCTAGCATGCCTTGAGTTGTGGCAAAGTGCCAGTCCCGCTTGGCTGGACCTGGATCGTGCATTGAGGTAGTTTTGCCGGTTACGCGGGAGCGTTCCAGCTCCAAACAATCAGGCTTTTTCCGCCCGTCGGTATTGATCATGGTCAATGCCGGTGCCGCGCATGGCCTGGCCCGGGCCCGGCCCGTTCTATTCATCTGTCACTGACGCTAGGTTCACCATGGCTCAATACGTCTTCACCATGCATCGGCTGGGCAAAGTTGTTCCGCCGAAGCGGGAAATCCTGAAAAACATCTCCCTGTCTTTTTTCCCCGGCGCCAAGATCGGCGTACTGGGCCTCAACGGTTCGGGTAAGTCCACGCTGCTGAAAATCATGGCCGGCGTCGATACCGAGTTCGAAGGTGAAGCCCGTCCGATGCCGGACCTGAACATCGGCTACCTGCCTCAGGAACCGCAACTGGATCCAACCAAGACTGTGCGTGAAGTGGTCGAGGAAGCGGTGAGCGTGATCAAGGACGCCCAGGCACGCCTGGACGAAGTCTACGCCGCCTACGCCGAGCCGGATGCCGATTTCGACAAGCTGGCCGCCGAGCAGGCCAAGCTGGAAGCCATCCTGCAAGCCAGCGACGGTCATAACCTGGAGCGCCAGCTGGAAGTGGCCGCCGACGCCCTGCGCCTGCCGGCCTGGGACGCCAAGGTCGAGCACCTGTCCGGTGGTGAAAAGCGTCGTGTGGCCCTGTGCCGCCTGCTGCTGTCCGCCCCCGACATGCTGCTGCTCGACGAGCCAACCAACCACCTGGATGCCGATTCCGTGGCCTGGCTGGAACACTTCCTCCACGACTTCCCAGGCACCGTGGTCGCGATTACGCACGACCGTTACTTCCTGGACAACGTCGCCGGTTGGATTCTCGAACTCGACCGCGGCGCCGGTATTCCTTACGAGGGCAACTATTCGGGTTGGCTGGAAGCCAAGTCCGCGCGTCTGGCCCAGGAATCCAAGCAGCAGTCGGCCCATGAAAAGGCCATGAAGGAAGAGCTGGAGTGGGTGCGCAAAGGCGCCAAGGCCCGCCAGTCGAAATCCAAGGCTCGTCTGCAACGCTTCGAGGAAATGCAGTCCCAGGAATTCCAGAAGCGCAGCGAAACCAACGAGATCTATATCCCGGCCGGTCCGCGCCTGGGTGACAAGGTCATCGAGTTCAAGAACGTCACCAAGGGCTACGGCGATCGCGTGCTGATCGACAACCTGTCGTTCTCCATGCCCAAAGGCGCCATTGTCGGCGTGATCGGTGGTAACGGTGCCGGTAAATCGACCCTGTTCCGCATGCTAATGGGCAAGGAAACCCCGGATTCGGGCAGCATCGAGATCGGTGAAACCGTGCAGCTTGCCTGTGTGGATCAGAGCCGTGAGGACCTGGACGGCAGCAAGACCGTGTTCCAGCAGATTTCCGACGGTTCCGACCAGATCCGCATTGGTAACTACGAGATCCCGTCGCGTACCTACGTCGGTCGCTTCAACTTCAAGGGTGGCGACCAGCAGAAGTTCGTCAAGGACCTGTCCGGTGGTGAGCGTGGCCGTCTGCACCTGGCCCTGACCCTGAAAGAGGGCGGCAACGTCCTGCTGCTCGACGAACCGTCCAACGACCTCGACGTCGAAACCTTGCGTTCCCTGGAAGAAGCCCTGCTGGACTTCCCGGGCGCCGCCATCGTGATTTCCCACGATCGGTGGTTCCTGGACCGGGTGGCCACTCACATCCTGGCGTACGAAGACGATTCGCAAGCGGTGTTCTTCGAAGGCAACTACACCGAGTACGAAGCCGATCGCAAGAAGCGCCTGGGCGAAGCCGCAGCGCAACCGCACCGTGTGCGGCACAAGAAGCTGGCCTGATCGGCTCGCTGCTTGAAAAAAACGGAGCCTTCGGGCTCCGTTTTTTTTGTTCGCCGGTAAGTCGGCGCCTAGAAAAATACTGCCGTTGCAGTAGGCGTCGGCTGACCGGCGAAGGGTTTTCTGCGGCTCCCCAAAAACGTGCAGGCCATGCAATTTGTGCCACCAAATCCGTGCACAAAATCCCTGGAAATCGTCGTCATTTATATCTAATGCACCATTTAAATTCATATCTGCGACATTTTGCGCTGTCGCGGTGCGAGTTGAATTGATAAAGTCCCGGGCAAATCTCCCCTTAACGACAATAAATTTGCCGAGACTTCCCATGATCGAATCCGTCGAAGATTTCCTCGCCCGCCTGAAAAAGCGCGATCCGGACCAACCTGAGTTTCATCAGGCGGTGGAAGAGGTCCTGCGCAGCCTCTGGCCATTTCTCGAGGCCAATCCGCACTATCTGAGCTCCGGTATTCTCGAGCGAATCTGCGAACCGGAACGCACTGTGGTGTTTCGCGTGTCCTGGGTCGACGATCAGGGCAAGGTCCGGGTCAATCGCGGTTTCCGCATCCAGATGAACAGCGCCATCGGTCCCTACAAGGGCGGCTTGCGCTTCCATCCGTCGGTCAACATGGGGGTGCTGAAATTCCTCGCCTTCGAGCAGACCTTCAAGAACTCCCTGACGTCCCTGCCCATGGGCGGCGGCAAGGGTGGCTCCGACTTCAATCCCAAAGGCAAGAGCGATGCTGAAGTGATGCGCTTCTGCCAAGCCTTCATGACCGAGCTGTACCGGCATATCGGTGCCGATGTGGACGTGCCGGCGGGAGACATTGGTGTGGGGGCCCGGGAAATCGGTTTCCTCTTCGGTCAGTACAAGCGCTTGAGCAACCAGTTCACTTCAGTTTTTACGGGCAAGGGCATCAGCTACGGCGGCAGTCTTATCCGCCCGGAGGCCACAGGTTTCGGTTGCGTGTACTTCGCCGAGGAGATGCTCAAGCGTCGTGGCGACCGGGTCGAGGGCAAGCGCGTGGCGATCTCAGGTTCCGGCAACGTGGCGCAATATGCCGCGCGCAAGGTGATGGACCTGGGGGGCAAGGTGATTTCCCTGTCCGACTCCGAGGGCACCTTGTATTGCGAATCGGGCTTGAGCGAAGACCAATGGCTGGCGGTGCTGGAGCTGAAGAACGTCACCCGCGGGCGGATCAGCGAGCTGGCAAGCCGCTTCGGCCTGGAGTTCCGGGCCGCTAAGACGCCATGGGACCTGGCCTGCGACATCGCCCTGCCGTGCGCCACACAGAACGAACTGGATGCCGATGCTGCCCGCAGCTTACTGCGCAACGGCTGCACCTGTGTTGCCGAAGGCGCCAACATGCCCACCACCCTGGAGGCTGTGGATATCTTTATCGACGCCGGCATTCTGTTTGCGCCGGGCAAGGCATCCAATGCCGGCGGAGTGGCGGTGAGCGGGCTGGAGATGTCGCAGAACGCCATGCGCCTGCTCTGGACTGCCGGTGAAGTGGACAGCAAGCTGCACGCCATCATGCAGTCGATCCACCATGCTTGCGTGCATTACGGCGAAGAGAACGGTCGGATCAACTACGTCAAAGGGGCGAACATCGCCGGCTTTGTCAAGGTTGCCGATGCCATGCTGGCCCAGGGCGTGGTCTGAGCCGTCTCAGGCCAGTTCGATTCGGATGATTTCGATCAACTGATCCCCAGCCGGCCGTTGCCACAGGACTTCGTCACCGGGTTGCGCCCCCATCAGGGCACGGCCCAGGGGCGAGGCCCAATTGATCAGGCCTCTGGCGGCATCGGCTTGATCTTCACCAACCAGCTGCACACTCTGTTGCTGATCCTGTTCATCGGCGAAGGTCACCCGGTTGCCGATCTGCACCTTGTCGCAGGTGCTCGCATTGACCACCTGGGCGCTGTGCAGGCGTGACGAGAAATAGCGCAGGTCCCGTTCCAGTTCCGCCACCTGCTGCTGGTCTGCGGCGTCCCCCAAGTCGGTTTGTGCCGAGTGCTGGCTGTGCAGTTCTGCCACCTTGGCCTGCAACTCGGCAAAACCCAGGGGCGTGACGTAGTTGGGCAGGGTGCTGATCTGACGTTCCACGGGTTGCTCGACCTGGGCTGCGGCCAGATCTTCATTGACGAAAGCGCGGCTCATGGTTGTTCTCCTTAAAGGGAGCGATGGACCATGGTTGCAGGCTTTTGACCCGGGCGGTTAGCTGAAAACGACTTACTGCGAGCGATAGGCCCGAGCCGCGTCACGGTCCTTCTCCTGCTGCCAGGCACGTTCCCGTTCGTTCCAGTGACGTTCCCGGTTCTCATTGCGGTCCTGGTTCTCCAGCATGCCCTGGCACTGGCGGAAACCATCGTTCCAGCCCTCGGCATACTGCGGGTCCTTGAGGTAGCGCGGAACGTCCTTGCGATACTCCCCGCTGATCGATCCTGCCGCCTGACGGCCGCTGACGCAGCCAGCGTCGAAGCCGTCGACAAAGGCCGGCGGATAGCCTTGCTTGAGCAAATACTCGTGGTTCGACTCACAACCACCGATCAGTGCCAGTGCCAGCACTGCCCAACCATAACGCCACATCGAGTCACTCCCAGGCTTCACCTGAGTGAAGTCTAGAAGGGCGATTGTCGGCGACGCGTGAAAACCTTGTCGCTGGCAACTTGAGGCTTGCAGCTGTTCTTAATAGTGATACCACTTGAGTTCGAGCATGACTTCGTTGACCGGGCTAGCCAATTGGCTGAACTCGCGCTGCGCGCTCAGGCGCAGGCCCAGGTTGCGGGACAGTTCCCATTGTTGGTTGAGGCTCAGGCTGCGGCGCACTTCGCCGTTGGTGAAGTAATCGCCCTTGGCTTCGAGGCTGAAGTTGCCCAGTGGGTTCTTCCACAGCAGCCCGGAGTTGAAGCCTGCCGCCGGGGCGATGAACCCGGCGAAGTCGGCGTTGTGTTCTACCCGCACTGTGCCCAGGACAAAACCCAGGGTGTCCTCGCCCAACTGCCAGGTACCGCCGGCGCCGCCGTTGACGTGGCTGACCAGGGTTTCATCGTCGTGCTTGCCAGGCACCCGCTCCAGGCCGCCAGTGACTTGCCAGGACCAGGGTTGCAGCAGTTCGTTGCGTGGAGTCAGGGAGCGGATGGTCGCCAGGTCCAGTTGTTGCAACTGCCAGCGGTTGCCTTCGTACTGGCGCAGTTTCATCTGCAGGATTTCGATCTGCGCCCCCAATGGGAAACCCTCGGCGTTGTCATTGAGGTCGTGGTAGGCCATGCGCAGGCCGTATTCGGCAAAGGCCTTGTCGTCCCGGGTTCCGAGCCCCAGTTGCCAGGTACGGGACTGGTGACCATCTTCCGGCAGGCCAGGGCGTTCGATCTGTAGTTCCGGCGCGGGGTTCTGGTTGATTGCCCGCAACAGTTCGAAGCTGCGCTGGGAGCGCTCGGTATCGCGTTCCAGCCCGTTGGCCCGGTAACGCTCAAGGCGATAGGCGGCGTCGACGATCAAGGCCTGGCGAGCCCGCGGCAGGGCCTTGAACTCGGCGCCCTGCAGTTGTTTCTGATCGGCGCTGACCTTGAGTACCCATTGCTGTTCGTCGTGGCTCAGGGGCTGGGCGCGGCTGAGCAGCTCCCGCTCCCGGGACGGGCGATAGTCGATGCGCTCCACCAGCCCGGCGTCCTTGACCGCCTTCACCGTGTCGGTGGGAATAGCGGTCAAGGGGAATTGTCCGGTCAGGCGCAGGCTGGGCCTGGCGACTTGTAGCAACTCCAGCAGGCGGTAGGAGCAGTTCTCGTCGAAGAAGAAGTAGTCGAACTTGATCTGCTTGAGCTCCCAGACATGCTCCACCATGCGTTCGGTTTCAACTGGCGTCAGGTTCAGGCGGTACTCCCACAGGTCGCGGTTTTCCAGGCTGCGGTACTCCGAAAGCTTCTCCTGGTAGGGCACCAGGGCGAACAGTCCGGGGTAGCCGCCCATCAGGCCTTTCCACGCGTAGAGGATGCTGTTGTCCGAACCTTCGATATAGGCACCGAAGTTGATCGCGTAGCTGAGCAGGGCCGTGTTGTTGCTTTGTACGTCGGCCTGGTCGATGCGTAGCAGGGTATGGCCGAACATCGAGGAGGGGCTGTTGAGGTAGGCCGCGGGGAAAATCATCACGGTGCTGTGGGGCGAGACATCCTTGAACCATTGTTTGAATTCGGTGCACTCGACCTGGGGCAAGTCATTCAGCCCCAGTTGTGCCTTGAGCCAGCGGGTGCGGGACGGATAGACGCACTGCGCATGCCGGTCACCGGCGTCGGGGGCAGCGTAGAGGGCGTTCAGCGTCGCGCTCAGCTCGGCGTCGGGATGGTGGGCGCCATCGGTTGCGAGGAAGAACTTCGGATCGCTGACATAACTGCGCCAGCCGCCCAGCTTGGCGGTTTCATAGTGTCCGATGGAAATCCAGAACGGGTCATTGGCCAGTTGCTGCAAACGTTGGGGATCGATGTGGGGCGCGGCATACAGCGGGGCGCAGACAAAGAGCGCCAGGTAGGCAAGGCGTTTGAGCATGGTGGGCAACTTAAGTCGGAAATACAAAGACCCAAGATGGGCAAGGTCAAGAAGACAAAACCCGCTCCCCGGAGGGAGCGGGCGGGTCGAGCTTAAGCTGGAGTGGCGTATTTCGCCAGGCGCGCATCGTTCTTCAACACGGCCAGGGTATTGGTGTGCACATCTTCCGCGGTCACGTCAGCCTTGCTGAAGATCTGTTGGAAGTGTTCGTGGGTGACCGCAGCAAAGTGCGCACGGTCTTCAGGGGCGACACCGAGTACCACGGCGTAGGTGGTCAAGGCTTCGCCTTGGCCCTTGGCCATGTCTTCGGAGAGCTCGTTCATCATGCCGTTCATGGCGAACCAGGATTTACCACCGTAAGTCAGTGATGCATTGGTGGAGCAGCCGTTGGTGCCGGAAGTCATGCCGAAGGTCGCGTTACCGGAGGTGCCGTTGGTGGTGGAAGCCAGGAAGTGCGCTGGAGTACCACGCTGACCTTCGAACAGCATGTTGCCCCAGCCGCAATCCGGACCACCTGGCGCCTGAGCCATGGCGTTGAGGGATACAGCGGTGAAAAGAGTACCGAGAAGAATCCGTTTCATAGCGTTGTTCTCTTTGTGTGCATACCAATGGACAGGGAGACTGGCGCTGATTGGCGCCAGTGGGCCGGTTATCTATCCAGCCGCGCAGTTTGGAGTTTAGGCAGGTTCCATGGGTTCCGTAGATTTTTACAAAACAATGCCTGAAATAGCTGGTTTTACATGGGGCGGGTAGCTGTATCCGCCTTGTCTATGCTTTCCCCTGAGGCGCGCCTTGCCAGCCGGGCATACCCGGCGCCAGAATGCCGCCATCTGCCCCGCCTGATGTAAGGAAGCCCGATGCCTGATCCTGTTGCTGCCAGCCTGCGTCTTGCGCCTGAAGCGCTGACCCGTCCTTTCTCTGCTGAACAGTTCAGCTTCTCGACCACCAATGATTTGGAGCCCTTTCGCGGTGTGCTTGGCCAGGAACGTGCGGTCGAAGCCTTGCAGTTCGGCGTGGCCATGCCACGCCCCGGTTACAACGTGTTTGTCATGGGGGAACCCGGCACGGGGCGCTTTTCTTTCGTAAAGCGTTACCTGAAGGCTGAAGGCAAGCGCCTGCAGACCCCGTCAGACTGGGTCTATGTCAACAATTTCGACGAGCCCCGGGAGCCTCGGGCGCTGGAACTGCCGGCCGGTGCCGCGGGCAGTTTCATCAGCGACATCAACGGTTTGATCGATAACCTGCTGGCGACGTTCCCGGCAGTCTTCGAGCATCCGTCCTATCAGCAGAAGAAGAGCGCCATCGACCGCGCTTTCAACCAGCGTTACGACCGCGCCCTGGACGTGATCGAGCGTCTGGCCCTGGAAAAGGACGTGGCGCTGTACCGCGACAGCAGCAATATCGCCTTTACCCCGATGCTCGATGGCAAGGCCCTGGACGAAGCCGAGTTCGCCCAACTGCCGGAGGCTGATCGCGAGCGTTTCCACGAGGATATTTCCGCTCTGGAAGAGCGCCTTAATGAAGAGCTGGCGAGCTTGCCGCAGTGGAAGCGCGAGTCGAGCAACCAGTTGCGTCAGCTCAATGAAGAAACCATCACCCTGGCCCTGCAGCCGTTGTTGGCGCCACTGTCCGAGAAGTACGCGGAAAACGCTGCGGTCTGCGGTTACTTGCAAGCCATGCAGGTCTATCTGTTGAAGACCGTGGTCGAGCAACTGGTGGACGACAGCAAGACCGATGCGGTGGCACGCAAGCTGTTGGAAGAACAGTACTGCCCAAGCCTGGTGGTGGGCCACCCGGCCAGTGGCGGCGCGCCGGTGGTGTTCGAGCCGCATCCGACCTACGACAACCTGTTCGGCCGGATCGAGTACAGCACCGACCAGGGCGCGCTCTACACCACGTACCGGCAGTTGCGTCCCGGTGCACTGCATCGAGCCAATGGTGGTTTCCTGATTCTGGAAGCCGAGAAGATGCTCAGCGAACCCTTTGTCTGGGACGCCCTGAAGCGTGCCCTGCAATCGCGCAAGCTGAAGATGGAATCGCCTCTGGGCGAGATGGGGCGTCTGGCGACCGTGACCCTGACGCCGCAGATGATTCCGCTGCAGGTCAAGGTCATCATCATTGGTGCTCGCCAGCTGTATTACACGCTGCAGGACCTGGATCCGGACTTCCAGGAAATGTTCCGGGTACTGGTGGACTTCGACGAAGACATCCCGATGGTGGATGAAAGCCTGGAGCAGTTTGCCCAGTTGCTGAAAACCCGCACCTCGGAGGAGGGCATGGCCCCGCTGACCGCTGATGCGGTGGCGCGCCTGGCCACCTACAGCGCGCGTCTGGCGGAGCACCAGGGGCGTCTGTCGGCGCGGATCGGCGACCTGTTCCAATTGGTCAGCGAGGCCGACTTTATCCGCCACCTGGCTTCGGACGAAATGACTGATGCTGGACATATCGAAAGGGCGCTGAAGGCCAAGGCGACGCGTACCGGTCGGGTATCGGCACGGATTCTCGATGACATGCTCGCCGGCATCATTCTCATCGACACCGATGGTGCCGCCGTGGGCAAGTGCAACGGCCTGACGGTACTGGAGGTGGGGGATTCGGCGTTCGGCGTGCCAGCGCGGATTTCCGCCACGGTCTACCCCGGTGGCAGTGGCATCGTCGACATCGAGCGCGAGGTCAATCTTGGCCAGCCCATCCACTCCAAGGGGGTGATGATCCTGACCGGTTACCTGGGCAGTCGCTATGCCCAGGAGTTCCCCCTGGCGATTTCCGCGAGCATTGCCCTGGAGCAGTCCTACGGCTACGTGGATGGCGACAGTGCTTCGCTGGGGGAGGCCTGCACGTTGATTTCGGCGTTGTCGAAAACACCACTCAAACAGTGTTTCGCCATCACCGGCTCGATCAACCAGTTCGGCGAGGTGCAGGCTGTGGGCGGAGTCAACGAGAAGATCGAAGGCTTCTTCCGCCTGTGCGAAGCCCGCGGCTTGACGGGAGAGCAGGGCGCGATCATTCCTCAGGCCAACGTGGCCACTTTGATGCTCGACGAGAAGGTACTGCAGGCCGTACGTGCTGGACAGTTCCATGTGTATGCGGTGCGTCAGGCTGATGAGGCCCTGAGCCTGCTGGTGGGCGAGCCGGCTGGTGAACCGGATGCCGAAGGTCAGTTCCCCGAAGGCAGCGTCAACGCGCGGGTGGTGGAGCGCCTGCGGGTCATTGCCGAGATGATCAGCGAAGAAGACCTGAAAGAAGCGGAAAAGGAACTGGCGCAAGAGGCGCTGACAGAGGCCAAGCCGGCGTGACAGTGGCCGCTGGCGAGGGCTTTGTCCCTCGCCAGCGGCGTCAGAGGGCTGACGCCAATTTCTCAAAATAGACCATTCGGCGCCTGTTGGATCGGTCAACTTTGTTTATCAGGCTTTTCTTCTATTCTCAGGGCAAGGAGAACGACAGTCGTCGCTGGATCGAAACAGTCCTCTATTGAAGGCTGAACAGTGGTTCTACCGAGGGTCGCCGCCATGTCGCGCAACCTTTGCCTCACCCGCCAATGCCTTGGCTTGGTCACCCGTATCGAATGCAGCGTCCGCCCACTGGCGGGGGACAACGGTATGTGGACCCTTCTCTTCGCCGCCGGAATGGCGGGTGAACAACCCTCAGCGATCAAGTCCCAAGGCCCGTTCTGTGGACCTGTGGTGGCGGAGTCCATCCTTGATTCGATTGTTGAAAGCCTGACCACCCATGGCTATCAGCTGGCCGATGATCCACAGATCTGGTGCCTGCATCTGCAGGCCCAGTTACGTCAGATCAATGGTGAGCGGGGACGCCATGCCGGTGATTTCCAGTTCCATCCCGAACACTGATCCTTAGGGGGCCGGGGGCGTCGACTCGGCTTTGTCGAGCTTGACCTCAAAGCCGTATTGCACAGTGTCGAGTGTGCTGCGGGTGTAGCTTTCCAACTGGCTGGGCTCGCCGTAGAAGTAGTGCACATCGAATAACGCCGTACCGTCGGCCGAGGCACTGTGGCTGCTTGCAAGAATCTCCTTCAGGTATTGGCCGCTGGCGTCCTTGGCAAAGAAGCGCCAGGCATCAGCAGGAAAGAGTTTCTGGTCGACGATCAAGGCGTTGCCCCTGAGTTCTAGGCCTTTGGGCAGCTGTTGAGCGTTGATGCTGCTCTTCTCGATGGTGGCCAGGAACAGAGGAATGGAGCCTACGGCGTAGGCGGGGGTTTCCGGGAAAAGGTTGAGGTCGTAGGTGATGACGCCCCGCAATGGGTCGATGTCGAAGGCCTCGTCCGGCAGTTCGATCGGTTCACCCCGTTGGCCCTTCTCGTTCTGGGTGAAGAAAGTCAGCGGGGTATCGTTGGTGCTGAACTCTGAGCCCAGCAACTCATCATTGAAGGTCCGCGGGTGGCTGAACTCGATGCGCGCTGCGCTGGCATCTTCCACCGACTGGCTGATGGTCACGGATTTTTTCAGTGACTCTTCGTCCAGCTGTGCGCCCTTGAGGTAGTGGGGGGCTTGATCGTCATAGACCACCACCGGCATTGGCAGCGGTTGGATGTTTCTGTCGGTGGTATTGCGGTCGAAACGATGTACCGGCAGGTCCAGGTCCTTGCGCGTGACGCTGGCCTGGGAGAAATCCAGTACCGCGACTTCCAGCCGATCCACCAGGCCATTGAAATACACCTTGGTGTAATGATCGGTGTGTTGCTGGTCGAAGGCCTTTTGCTCGTCCTCCAGTTGTTTCTCGAATGCCTCGCTCCACGCCTTCTGCTTTTGCATCTCGGCCAACTGCTGTTGGTAGAAGGCAATCTGTTGGGCGCTTTCGTTGATCGAGCCTGCGCGGGACAGAATCTGCCCCTTG
Source organism: Pseudomonas protegens (assembly GCF_003363755.1). Lineage (GTDB taxonomy): Bacteria > Pseudomonadota > Gammaproteobacteria > Pseudomonadales > Pseudomonadaceae > Aquipseudomonas > Aquipseudomonas danubii. Next base: position 2,550,049 of record NZ_CP031396.1, on the reverse strand, counting down.
CTGTCACGGGCCTGGGCCAGCAAGGGATTGAGGGCGACATCATTGGCTTCTGCGGGCAGGGGGGCGCTATTACTCAGCTCGATCTCGGCAACGTTCCTGTCCAGCGTCAACAGGGTCAGGCGGATATTGCCGTCCTGACGCGGTTTGCCGATGTCGGCCTTGGTCAGTTCAAAAGCGAGCACCCGACCTGGGGCTATCACCTCCAGTTTGCCTTGCAGGGAAACTGGCTGCGGCTGATTCTTGTTGTCCACCTCCAGGCCCTCGATAAAGGGGTAGGTGATGGTCAAGTCATCCGGATTGGTCAGGTTGGAGCTGGAGGGGCTGAGCTGGATGCCCGGATCGGTCTCCGACCATTCGGCTTGGAAGGGAATGACTTTTTTGTTGCTGAGGGTGACCGACTGCCATTCCAGCCCGTGGGGAAACGGGAACTGTGTGGGCATGTTGAAGCTGAAGGGGAAGACGGGCTGCAGATCGGTCAGGTAGTCGGAATTGGAGGATTTGCGCAGTACGAACAGACCGTTGACGTAGGTGTCCACCAAGGCTTGTGCAGTGGGATAGTGCTTGAGCAGGGCCAGGCTGTCGTCGCCGTATTCGGTTTCCAGCGGCTTGCTGTCAAGTTTGAGCTGTGCTCGTTCCAGCAGCAGGAGGGAGCCACCAAGATTGGCAATGGCGTCCTTGAGCTTCGGATCCTGGATGGCGTCCAGCGACTGTTCAAACTGTACGGTTTTCTCTTCGAGGCTCGCCTGTTTCTTTTCGTCGCTGGGAGAACAGCCGCTGATCAGCAGCGCCAGACCAAGGCCGACACTGGCCAAAGGCAATCGCACATCCATTTCCAATCTTCCTGTCCAATGTCGGTGAGCGTTAGCAATGGCTTCGACACTAGCAGAAAATACGCCCGGAAAAACCCGTGGATCAGGTGATTGTCTGTGGTTTATGGGGGTTTCCGGCGCTGATATACTCGCCGCCGTTTTTACACCGGGTGCGAGATTCAATGGAACGTTTTATCGAGAATGCAATGTATGCCTCACGCTGGCTGCTGGCGCCGATCTACTTCGGTTTGTCTCTGGGCTTGCTGGCACTGGCATTGAAGTTCTTCCAGGAAGTCTTCCACGTCATTCCCAATGTGTTTTCCATGGCCGAGTCCGACCTGATCCTGGTGCTGTTGTCGTTGATCGACATGGCGCTGGTAGGTGGTCTGCTGGTGATGGTGATGATCTCCGGTTATGAGAACTTCGTGTCGCAACTGGACATCGACGAAGACAAGGAGAAGCTCAACTGGTTGGGCAAGATGGATTCTTCGTCGTTGAAGATGAAAGTGGCCGCGTCCATCGTGGCGATTTCGTCGATCCACCTGCTGCGAGTGTTCATGGATGCCAAGAACATCCCTACCGAGTACCTGTTGTGGTACGTGGTGATTCACATGACGTTCGTGATTTCGGCGTTTGCCATGGGTTACCTGGACAAGCTGACCAAGCACTGACAGGTTTCGCTGCGTGAACGAATGCCGCCCGGCCGTTGCGAAACGGACGGGCGGCGTTGTTTGTGGCTTGTGCTTTTCCTGGCTGGGGCATATGCCTGTAGCTGTCAGGGCTGTAAAAGCACGAGGTGCTCTCATGAATCTGCAAGAAATGAATGCCTACGCCATTGCCGGAAAAGTCGACGAATTGAATCTGATCTCCCTGGAGGGCGGAATCTATCTGCTTGAGGCGCGCATGCACGGGGCGGCTTATCCACTGAGCGATGCCCAGGGTCAGATGTTTCATCTGCGCTCCGTGGAGCATGCTCGTGAGGTCCTGCAGTCCTTTCCCAAGTTGCCGTTCAATCTGATTCACACGTCAGTGCATGACGAGATGTGCGGCTTGTCCGTGGGTGTCGAGGAAAGCTTGAAAGTGCCCATCACTTTGCACTCGGGTAGCTGAGGCCTGCACGGCGATGATCCGTGCCGGGCTTCTGTGCTAGTCTGCTCGCCCTTTTGATTCCGGGCGCTCCGGGAGGCGCTGTGTTCCTGCGGCCTTTCCGAGCCGTCCGCACAGCGGAGCAGTGTCATGTCCGAAGTAAATCTGTCCACCGACGAAACCCGCGTTAGCTACGGCATTGGCCGTCAGTTGGGCGACCAACTGCGCGACAACCCTCCACCGGGCGTCAGCCTGGACGCGATCCTGGCGGGTCTGACCGACGCTTTCGCCGGTAAGCCAAGCCGTGTGGGTCAGGAAGAAATGTCCGCGAGCTTCAAGGTCATCCGCGAAATCATGCAAGCTGAAGCCGCTGCCAAAGCCGAAGCTGCTGCGGGTGCCGGTCTGGCTTTCCTGGCGGAAAACGCCAAGCGTGAAGGCATCACCACTCTGGCTTCCGGTCTGCAGTTCGAAGTGCTGACCCAGGGCGACGGCGCCAAGCCATCCCGTGAAGACAGCGTGCGTACTCACTACCACGGCACCCTGATCGACGGCACTGTGTTCGACAGCTCCTACGAGCGTGGCCAACCTGCTGAGTTCCCGGTAGGCGGCGTGATCGCCGGCTGGACCGAAGCGCTGCAACTGATGAACGCCGGTAGCAAATGGCGTCTGTACGTGCCGAGCGAACTGGCTTACGGCGCACAAGGCGTGGGCAGCATCCCGCCGCACAGCGTTCTGGTGTTCGACGTCGAGCTGCTGGACGTTCTGTAACCCGGTAGGGGCCAGATGGCTGGCGATGACGGCCGCGCACGCGCGGTCAGTTCATCCTCGGCCAACTTGCCCCTTTCGCGGTTTTGGTTTCATAGACGAATTTTTGCGCCCAGGCTGTGGCCATCGGCGCCGGTTGGCCGCAAGGCTCTGGCGTAGCAGAACAAAAACAGGTTGCGCACCAATTCCTTGAGAACCAGCGGCTCGCTGGAGCTCAAGCCGATCAGGTCCAGATCTCCCTGGTCCTGCAGCTCGCTCAGGGCTTCCTCTTCCAACACAGCACAGACTTCCCCGGTTTCCCGATGCAGGATGCGCAGGTAGGGGTGTGGGCGGTCCAGCCAGGCATCAATCAAATAAGTCATGGGTGTCATCTCCTTGAATGGGGTTCAATGAGAATAATTCTTATTCAATGAATAGCAAGTACCTATTGGCGGTTTCTGCTTTTTTCTGTGTGGAAATTGTTTTCGATCAAATTGGCTGGCTTTTCGCTAGCAGGTGTGTGGATCAAGCATGGCGGGGGTATAGGCGGGATACCCTCTCGCGGCAGGCGCGAGAGGGTGCAGGCGTCAGACCTTGCGGACGAACTCGGATTTGAGCTTCATCGGGCCGATGCCGTCGATCTTGCAGTCGATGTCGTGGTCGCCATCGCACAGGCGGATGTTCTTGACCTTGGTGCCGACCTTGACCACCAGGGAGGTGCCCTTGACCTTGAGGTCCTTGATCACGGTGATGGTATCGCCGTCTTGCAGCACGTTGCCCACCGAATCTTTCTTCACGGCTTCATCGGATGCGGCTTCGGCTTCGCCGCTGGCGGACCACTCGTGGGCGCACTCGGGGCAGATCAGCTGGGTGCCGTCCTCGTAGGTGTATTCGGAATTGCATTTTGGGCAGGGTGGCAAAGTGCTCACTTAAGCTCCTCAAAGTCAGGATGGCTAAAAAGCGCACATTGTATAGGGTTTTTTCGGGGAGGGGGCGCTGGGGAGTTGCGCCGGCTCCTGCCAATCGGCAGGAGCCGGTGCGCTTTAGTGGGTGCGAGCGACGGCGAATTCGCTCAACTCCACCAGAGCGTCGCGGTATTCGCTGGGTGGCAGAGCCTCCAGGCAGGTGATGGCGCGAGCCACGTAGTCGCGGGCCAATTGCGCGGTGTAGTCCAGGGAGCCCGAAGCCTCAACGGCGGCGCGGATGCTTTCCAGGTCTTCGATACCACCTTTCTGGATGGCCTGGCGAACCAGGGCTGCCTGCTCTGGGGTGCCTTCGCGCATGGTGTAGATCAGCGGCAGGGTGGGTTTGCCTTCCGCGAGGTCGTCACCCACGTTCTTGCCCAGGGTTTCGGCGTCGCCACGGTAGTCCAGCAGGTCGTCCACCAGTTGGAAGGCCACGCCCAGGTGATCGCCGAAGGTGCGCAGGGCTTCGGCCTGTTCCGGTGTGGCGCCGGCCAGGGCAGCTGCGCTGTGGGTCGAGGCTTCGAAGAGCATCGCGGTCTTGCCGCGGATGACTTCCATATAGGTTTCTTCGGTGGTACTGGCGTCGCGCACCTTGGACAGTTGCAGGACTTCGCCTTCGGCAATGATCCGCGTGGCCTGGGACAGGATGCGCATGACCGGCATCGAGCCCAGTTCAACCATCATTTCGAACGAACGGGAGTACAGGAAGTCTCCCACCAGTACGCTGGGCGCATTGCCCCACATAGCGTTGGCGGTCGAGCGGCCACGGCGCATGCCGGACATGTCGACCACGTCGTCATGCAGCAGGGTGGCGGTGTGCAGGAACTCGATGGTGGCGGCCAGCAGGCGCAAATCGTCGCCTTCGCGCCCCAGTGCCTTGCCACACAGCAGCACTAATAAAGGACGCAGGCGCTTGCCTCCGGCCGAAGTGATGTAGTCGCCAATTTTTGAAACCAGCGGCACTCGGGAAGTCAGCTGTTTCTTGATGATGCCGTCGACGGCGCTAAAATCGTCCGCCACCGCGCGGTAGAAAGCTTGGGGTTGCATCAGCGACAGGTGCTCCAGAAGGGTTGCGCGGCATGCTAGGACCCGCGTCCGCAGGTGTCAAGGCGCGCTCCCGGCGGTGCTTGCCGCCGCCTGAACGGCACTTGCATCGCTATTGTGCCTTGCGTACAATCGCGCACCCTGAACTTCCTGGGCAGCACCTGCCTTACGCAATTGCACTTGGGCCGTTCCAGCCCCATGCAGCCATGCCAGCCAATACCTCTTCTTATAAAGAGCTGGGTGAGCAGGATTATCGGAGAAATACCATGTACGCAGTAATCGTTACCGGCGGTAAGCAATACAAGGTCGCTGAAGGTGAATACCTGAAGATCGAAAAACTGGAAATCGCCACTGGCGAGTCCGTGACTTTTGACCGCGTTCTGTTGGTTGCCAATGGCGACGACGTGAACATCGGCGCACCTGTTGTTGCTGGCGCAACCGTCAAGGCTGAAGTGATCTCCCAAGGTCGTCACGATAAAGTCCGCATCATCAAGTTCCGTCGCCGTAAGCACCACATGAAGCGTATGGGCCACCGCCAGTGGTTCACCGAGATCAAAATCACCGGTATTCAGGCTTAATTTCAGCCTAATTCCTCACTAGGAGAATTGAACTCATGGCACACAAAAAAGCTGGTGGTAGTACCCGTAACGGTCGCGACTCAGAAGCCAAACGCCTTGGCGTGAAGATGTATGGCGGCCAGGTCATCAAGGCCGGCAACATCATCGTGCGTCAGCGCGGCACCCAATTCCACGCTGGCTACGGCGTTGGCATGGGTAAAGATCACACCCTGTTCGCGAAAATCGAAGGCGTGATCAAGTTTGAAGTAAAAGGCGCCTTCGGTCGTCGTTACGTGAGCGTCGTCGCAGCTTAATTGCGCGATCGCTGGAAAAGCCCTGTCTCGCGACGGGGCTTTTTCGTTTGTGGGATGAGTCTCTTGCAAAACTGTTTGTACGAGCTGGCAGCGTTGGATGTTTCGGTCGTTGATTGAGGTCGCTGCGCTCATTTTTGCAAGAGTCTTATGTCTTGGTTTCTTCAGCTCGCCCGTGCGGTGAGAGGCGTTTGATCATGAAGTTTGTTGATGAAGTTTCGATTCGAGTAAAAGCTGGCGACGGCGGCAATGGCTGCATGAGTTTCCGTCGGGAAAAATTCATCGAGAACGGTGGTCCCAACGGCGGTGATGGTGGTGATGGTGGCTCGATCTACATGGTCGCAGACGAAAACCTCAACACCCTGGTGGACTACCGTTATACCCGGCACTTCGATGCTGAGCGCGGCTCCAATGGTGGCAGCACTGACTGCACCGGCAAGAAAGGCGAGGATCTGGAGCTGCGGGTTCCGGTCGGTACCACCATCATTGATGCCGGTACTCAGGAAGTCATCGGCGACCTGACCAAGGCTGGTCAGCGCCTGATGGTGGTGCAGGGTGGCTGGCACGGACTGGGCAACACCCGGTTCAAGTCCAGTACCAACCGTGCGCCGCGACAGACCACTCCGGGCAAGCCGGGTGAGCAGCGTGATCTCAAGCTGGAATTGAAGGTGTTGGCGGACGTCGGCCTCCTGGGTTTGCCGAATGCCGGTAAAAGTACCTTCATTCGCTCGGTTTCCGCCGCCAAGCCGAAAGTAGCTGATTACCCATTCACCACGCTGGTGCCCAACCTGGGCGTGGTCAGTGTCGACCGCTGGAAGAGCTTCGTAATCGCCGATATTCCAGGTCTGATCGAAGGGGCTTCCGATGGCGCTGGCCTGGGGATTCGCTTCCTCAAGCACTTGGCGCGTACGCGCATCCTGCTGCATCTGGTGGACATGGCTCCGCTGGATGAAACCAATCCGGCGGATGCTGCGCAAGTGATTGTCAACGAGTTGGTCAAGTTCAGTCCGTCCCTGGCTGAGCGTGAGCGCTGGCTGGTGCTGAACAAGAGCGATCAGATTCTTGAGGAGGAGCGTGAGGAGCGCGTCAAGGAGATCGTTGATCGCCTGGAGTGGACTGGTCCGGTGTACGTGATCTCGGCCATCTCCAAGGATGGTACCGAGCGTCTGAGTCGCGACATCATGCGTTATCTGGAAGATCGTGCCGATCGCCTGGCAGCCGACCCGGCCTATGCCGATGAGCTGGCCGAGCTGGATCAGCGCATCGAAGATGAGGCGCGTGCCCAGTTGCAGGCGCTGGACGATCAGCGTGCCCTGCGCCGTAGCGGCGTCAAGAGTGTCCATGACATCGGCGACGATGACTGGGATGAAGAGGATGTGGATGACGAGGACGGCCCGGAAATCATCTACGTCCGCGACTGATCCTGTGGTGCGGGCTTGTCCGCGAACACGGTTTATCTGGGCGGGCGCGGTGTTATCATCGCTGCCAGCCAGCTCTCAAGGCGCCGCTCATTCGAGCGGCGTTTTGGTATCTGCAAGGCTTAAATACGAATAACCCCATGAGTGGCGCTCGGTCGCGCTGCTCGCTGGCAAAGGTTGAATAAGATGCGGAGCAAGGTGACGGGTGCGCAGCGCTGGGTTGTGAAGATCGGCAGTGCACTGCTGACGGCGGACGGCAAGGGGCTGGATCGCGCGGCAATGGGCGTGTGGGTCGAGCAGATGGTGGCCTTGCATGGGGCGGGTGTCGAATTGGTACTGGTCTCTTCGGGTGCTGTGGCGGCCGGAATGAGTCGCCTTGGCTGGACCGCACGACCGAGTGCGATGCATGAGCTGCAGGCGGCTGCGGCCATTGGCCAGATGGGCTTGGTGCAGGCCTGGGAGTCGAGCTTTGCCGAGCATGGCCGGCATACGGCGCAGATTCTCCTGACCCATGACGATCTGTCGGACCGTAAGCGTTACCTCAATGCTCGCAGTACTTTGCGGGCGCTGGTGGAGCTCAAGGTGATTCCGGTGATCAATGAAAACGACACCGTGGTGACCGATGAAATCCGCTTCGGCGATAATGACACCCTGGCGGCGCTGGTGGCCAATCTGGTGGAGGCGGACCTGCTGGTTATCCTCACTGATCGCGATGGCATGTTCGATGCTGATCCGCGCAACAATCCCGATGCGCAGTTGATTTACGAGGCGCGGGCCGATGATCCGGCGCTGGATGCCGTGGCTGGCGGTACTGGTGGGGCGTTGGGGCGTGGTGGTATGCAGACCAAGTTGCGAGCGGCGCGCCTGGCGGCGCGATCCGGGGCGCATACCATCATTGTTGGTGGGCGTCTGGAGCGGGTGCTGGATCGCCTGAAGGCGGGGGAGCGCATCGGTACCTTGTTGTCGCCGGAGCGTGGCATGTTGGCGGCGCGCAAGCAGTGGCTTGCCGGGCATCTGCAAACCCGCGGTACCCTGGTGCTGGATGAGGGGGCTGTGTCGGCCCTGTCTCAGGGCAACAAGAGTCTGTTGCCAGTGGGGGTCAAGCAGGTCCAGGGTGGTTTCCGTCGCGGTGAAATGGTGGTGTGCGTGGCGCCTGATGGGCGTGAAATTGCCCGCGGCCTGGCCAACTACAGTGCCCTTGAGGCGCAGAAAATCATCGGTCAGCCCTCTGATGCGATTGTCGGTGTCCTGGGTTACATGGCTGAGCCGGAATTGGTTCACCGCGATAACCTGATTCTGGTGTAAGTGACCTAAGGAAAAGCGAATGCGCATAGCAAAAGGATTGTTGGGTCTGCTCTTGGCGATGCCGTTCATGGTGTCGGCCGAGGAAATTGGCCAGGTGTCCACGGTGTTCAAATTTGTCGGGCCTAACGACCGGATCGTGGTCGAGGCCTTTGATGATCCCAAGGTGGATGGCGTGACTTGTTATCTGTCGCGAGCCAAGACGGGTGGTCTCAAGGGTGGCTTGGGTTTGGCTGAGGATCGTGCTGAGGCATCCATTGCTTGTCGCCAGGTGGGGCCGATCGCTTTCAAGGGCGAGCTCAAGGATGGTGACGAGGTCTTCAAGGAGCGCACCTCGCTAGTGTTCAAGACCATGCAGGTGGTGCGCTTCCTCGACAAGAAGCGCAACACCCTGGTGTATCTGGTCTATAGCGATCGTGTGATCGAGGGCAGTCCGCAGAATGCGGTAACGGCGATTCCTATTCTGCCTTGGCCTCATCAATGACCTGTTGAGAATTGCCGGGCCGGCCCCTGATGGGGCTGGCTCGTTGCGGGCGGGTAAATTGCAGGCAATAAAAAACCGACCCTTGGGTCGGTTTTTTAACAAGCGTGTCGCTTAGGCTGCAGCAGCAAGGTTCAGAGCCTTGATGTGGCCATTCAGACGACCTTTATGACGAGCAGCTTTGTTCTTGTGGATGATGCCTTTATCGGCCATGCGGTCGATAACTGGCACGGCCAGAACATAAGCGGCTTGCGCTTTAGCAGCGTCTTTGGCGTCGATGGCCTTAACTACGTTCTTGATGTAGGTACGAACCATGGAACGCAGGCTGGCGTTGTGGCTGCGACGCTTCTCAGCCTGTTTTGCACGTTTTTTGGCGGAAGGTGTGTTGGCCACCGTCGAGCTCCTCGAAAGACTTTTTGGGAAATAGCAAACAAAATAGGCCGCGAATCATGCCGATGAGTTGAAGTCTTGTCAAGGGCAGCTGATGCGTTCCGCTGAGTGGTCGATCTGAAGAGGCGGGATATTTATTTCCGGCGCTTGACCTGTAAACTCGCGAGCTTTGGCTCTGTGCTGTTGCGGCGCGGAGTATCGCATAAGTGGGCGTCTTTTCGCCTGCTGTTTATCTACAGGCAAACAACCTTTTCATGAACCTGCTCAAGTCATTGGCCGCGGTCAGCTCTATCACGATGCTTTCCCGGGTACTGGGGTTTGTCCGCGATACCATCATCGCGCGCACGTTCGGCGCCGGGATGGCTACGGATGCCTTCTTCATTGCCTTCAAGTTGCCCAATCTGTTGCGGCGAATCTTTGCCGAGGGAGCCTTCTCTCAAGCCTTCGTGCCGATTCTGGCGGAGTACAAGAGTCAGCAGGGGGACGAGGCGACTCGGACCTTCATTGCCTATGTATCGGGCTTGTTGACCCTAGTTCTGGCCCTGGTCACTGCCCTGGGCATCATCGCTGCACCCTGGGTGATCTGGGCTACGGCACCGGGTTTTGTCGACTCCCCGGAAAAATTCGCCCTGACTTCCGATCTGCTCCGGGTGACCTTTCCTTATATATTGCTGATCTCGCTGTCCTCCCTGGCCGGGGCGATTCTCAATACCTGGAACCGCTTCTCGGTGCCGGCGTTCGTGCCGACTCTGCTCAACGTCAGCATGATCATCTTCGCGGTGTTTCTTACGCCCTACTTCGATCCTCCAGTGATGGCCCTGGGCTGGGCGGTGCTGGCAGGGGGCTTGGCGCAATTGCTCTATCAACTGCCGCATTTGAAGAAGATCGGCATGTTAGTGCTGCCTCGCCTGAATGTGCGTGATACCGGTGTCTGGCGGGTGATGAAGCAGATGCTGCCGGCGATCCTCGGGGTGTCGGTCAGTCAGATCTCGCTGATCATCAACACCATCTTTGCTTCCTTCCTGGTCGCGGGCTCTGTGTCCTGGATGTATTACGCCGACCGTCTCATGGAGCTGCCTTCCGGTGTGCTGGGCGTGGCCCTGGGCACTATTTTGCTACCGACCCTGGCCAAGACCTACGCCAACAAGGATCGCCATGAGTACTCGCGGATTCTCGATTGGGGGCTGCGTCTGTGCTTCATCCTGGTGCTGCCATGTTCCCTGGCGCTGGGAATACTTGCCGAGCCGTTGACGGTGTCGCTGTTCCAGTACGGTGAGTTCAGCGCTTTCGACGCCTCTATGACTCAGCGTGCGTTGGTGGCTTACGCCGTGGGCTTGTTGGGGATCATCGTGATCAAGGTGCTGGCGCCGGGTTTCTACGCACAGCAGAACATTCGCACACCGGTGAAGATCGCCATCTTCACGCTGATCGTCACCCAGCTGCTCAACCTGGCCTTTATCGGTCCCTTGAAGCACGCTGGCCTGGCTTTGGCCATCAGCGCTGGTGCCTGTATCAACGCTGGGCTGTTGTTCTACCAATTGCGCAAGCAGCAGATGTTTCAGCCGCAGCCGGGCTGGGGGCTGTTTGCCTTGAAGCTGATCGTGGCTGTGACGGTGATGTCGGCGGTATTGCTGGGGCTGCTGCACTTTATGCCGGCCTGGGACCAGGGGCACATGCTCCAGCGTTTCCTGCGCTTGGGCGTGTTGGTGGTGGCTGGGGTGGTGGCGTATTTCGGCATGTTGGCCCTGCTGGGCTTCCGTTTGCGCGACTTCAACCGCAAGGCCTTGAACTGACGGCTGTTTAGTCGTTGGTGCGAGGCAACTACCGGTTTTGTCGGTTCGATCAATTTGGGTGACGGTGCTGCCTGTCGTCGGCCGTCGGGTGTGGTTATAATCGACCACTTTATGAGCAAGAAGCGCGTTATGCAGCTGGTTCGAGGCCTCCACAATCTGCGCCCCCAGCATCGGGGCTGCGTCGCCACTATTGGCAACTTTGACGGTGTTCACCGTGGTCACCAGGCCATCCTGGGCCGGCTGCGTGAGCGTGCGCTCGAGTTGGGCGTGCCCAGCTGTGTGGTGATTTTCGAGCCCCAGCCGCGGGAATTCTTTGCCCCCGAGACGGCGCCGGCGCGCCTGGCCCGCCTGCGTGACAAGCTGCAACTGCTGGCCCAGGCCGGTGTCGATCGGGTGTTGTGCCTGGCGTTCAACCAGCGTCTGAGCAAACTCAGCGCCAATGAATTTGTCGAGCGGATCCTGGTGGATGGCCTGGGCGTGCAGCACCTGGAAGTCGGCGACGATTTCCGTTTTGGTTGCGACCGGGTCGGAGATTTCGAGTTCCTGCAGCAGGCTGGCGCCAACCACGGGTTTACCGTCGAGGCAGCGCAGACCGTAGAACTGGATGGTTTGCGTGTCAGCAGCACCCAGGTCCGCAATGCCTTGGCCGCAGCAGACTTTGAACTGGCCGAGCGTCTGCTTGGTCGGCCGTACCGGATTGCCGGGCGGGTCCTGCACGGGCAGAAACTGGCGCGCCAGTTGGGTACGCCCACTGCCAACGTTCAATTGAAGCGCCGGCGTGTGCCACTTTCCGGGGTTTACCTGGTGAGTGTCGACATCGCCGGCAAGACGTGGCCGGGGGTCGCCAATATCGGCGTCCGGCCCACAGTCGCAGGTGATGGCAAGGCCCACCTTGAAGTTCATCTTTTAGATTTTGCCGGCGATCTGTATGACCGGCGTTTGACGGTGGTTTTCCACCACAAGCTGCGTGAAGAGCAGCGTTTCGCCTCCCTGGAGGCGTTGAAGACGGCGATCAATGCGGATGTTGCCGCCGCCCGTGCCCAAGTGGCACGTATCCATAGCGCCAATCGCTAATGAAGAGCCTTAAATGACCGACTATAAAGCCACGTTAAACCTTCCGGACACCGCCTTCCCAATGAAGGCCGGCCTGCCTCAGCGCGAACCACAGATTCTGCAGCGTTGGGACAGCATTGGCCTGTACGGAAAGTTGCGCGAGATTGGCAAGGATCGTCCGAAGTTCGTTCTGCACGACGGTCCTCCTTATGCCAACGGCACTATTCACATCGGTCATGCGCTGAACAAAATTCTCAAGGACATGATCCTGCGCTCGAAAACCCTGTCGGGGTTCGACGCACCTTATGTTCCGGGCTGGGACTGCCACGGCCTGCCGATCGAGCACAAAGTCGAAGTGACCTACGGCAAGAACCTGGGCGCAGATAAAACCCGCGAACTGTGCCGCGCCTACGCCACCGAGCAGATCGAAGGGCAGAAGTCCGAATTCATCCGTCTGGGCGTTCTGGGCGAATGGGACAACCCGTACAAGACCATGAACTTCAAGAACGAGGCCGGAGAAATCCGCGCCTTGGCCGAAATCGTCAAAGGCGGCTTCGTGTTCAAGGGCCTCAAGCCTGTGAACTGGTGCTTCGACTGCGGTTCGGCCCTGGCCGAAGCGGAAGTCGAGTACGAAGACAAGAAGTCCTCGACCATCGACGTGGCCTTCCCGATCGCCGATGAAGACAAGTTGGCCACCGCCTTCGGCCTGGCCAAACTGGCCAAGCCCGCGGCTATCGTGATCTGGACCACCACCCCGTGGACCATCCCGGCCAACCAGGCGCTGAACGTCCATCCGGAGTTCAACTACGCCCTGGTGGATGCCGGCGAGCGCCTGCTGGTGCTGGCCGAAGAGCTGGTTGAGTCCTGCCTGGCTCGCTACAACCTGGAAGGTTCGGTGATCGCTACCGCCCCGGGTTCTGCCCTGGAACTGATCAATTTCCGTCATCCGTTCTACGATCGTCTGTCGCCGGTGTACCTGGCCGAGTACGTGGAACTGGGGGCTGGCACTGGCGTGGTTCACTCGGCCCCGGCCTATGGTGAAGACGACTTCGTGACCTGCAAGCGCTACGGCATGGTCAACGACGACATCCTCAACCCGGTACAGAGCAACGGCGTCTACGTGCCATCGCTGGAGTTCTTCGGCGGCCAGTTCATCTGGAAGGCCAATCCGCTCATCGTCGATAAGCTGAGTGAAGTGGGTGCGTTGCTGCACACCGAAATCATCAGCCACAGCTACATGCACTGCTGGCGCCACAAGAGCCCGTTGATCTACCGTGCCACCGCGCAATGGTTCATCGGCATGGACAAAGAGCCGGTCAGCGGTGACACCCTGCGTGCGCGCTCGCTCAAAGCGATCGAAGACACCAAGTTCGTCCCCGCCTGGGGCCAGGCGCGCCTGCATTCGATGATCGCCAACCGTCCGGACTGGTGCATCTCCCGCCAGCGCAACTGGGGCGTGCCGATCCCGTTCTTCCTGAACAAGGAAAGCGGCGAACTGCACCCACGCACCGTCGAGCTGATGGAAGAAGTGGCCCAGCGTGTTGAGCAGGAAGGCATCGAGGCCTGGTTCAAGCTGGACGCCGCCGAGCTGCTGGGCGACGAAGCGCCGCTGTACGACAAGATCAGCGACACCCTCGACGTGTGGTTCGACTCCGGCACCACTCACTGGCACGTACTGCGCGGTTCGCACCCAATGGGCCACGTGAACGGCCCACGTGCCGACCTGTACCTGGAAGGCTCGGACCAACACCGCGGCTGGTTCCACTCGTCGTTGCTGACCGGTTGCGCCATCGACAACCACGCGCCGTACCGCGAACTGCTGACCCACGGTTTCACCGTCGATGAGACGGGCCGCAAGATGTCCAAGTCGCTGAAGAACGTGATCGAGCCGAAAAAGATCAACGACACCTTGGGTGCCGACATCATGCGTCTGTGGGTGGCGTCGACCGATTACTCGGGCGAAATCGCCGTGTCGGACCAGATCCTGGCCCGCAGTGCCGACGCCTACCGCCGTATCCGCAATACCGCACGCTTCCTGCTGTCGAACCTGAGCGGTTTCAACCCGGCCACCGACATCCTGCCGGCCGAGGACATGCTCGCCCTGGATCGTTGGGCCGTGGACCGTACCCTGTTGCTGCAGCGCGAGTTGCAGGAACACTACGGCGAATACCGCTTCTGGAACGTGTACTCGAAGATCCACAACTTCTGCGTGCAGGAGTTGGGTGGTTTCTACCTCGACATCATCAAGGATCGCCAGTACACCACCGGCGCCAACAGCAAGGCACGTCGTTCGGCGCAGACCGCGCTGTACCACATCTCTGAAGCGCTGGTGCGCTGGATCGCGCCGATCCTGGCCTTCACCGCTGATGAACTGTGGGAATACCTGCCGGGCGAGCGTAACGAATCCGTGATGCTCAACACCTGGTACGAAGGCCTGAGCGAATTGCCAGCTGACTTCGAACTGGGCCGCGAGTACTGGGAGGGCGTGATGGCGGTCAAGGTTGCAGTGAACAAGGAGCTGGAAGTTCAGCGTGCGGCCAAGGCCGTCGGTGGCAACCTGCAAGCCGAAGTCACCCTGTTTACCGAGGATGGCCTGACCGCCGACCTGGCCAAGCTGAGCAACGAACTGCGTTTCGTGCTGATCACCTCGACCGCCAGCCTGGCACCGTTTGCCCAGGCGCCAGCGGATGCCGTGGCTACCGAAGTACCGGGCCTCAAGCTCAAAGTCGTCAAGTCGGCCTTCCCTAAGTGCGCCCGCTGCTGGCACTGCCGTGAAGACGTCGGCGTGAACCCTGAGCACCCGGAAATCTGCGGTCGTTGTGTGGATAACATCAGCGGCGCGGGCGAGGTTCGTCACTATGCCTAACGCCGCAGGCCGTTTCGGCCGTCTGGGCTGGCTGTGGTTGAGCTTGCTGGTCCTGGTCATCGACCAGGCCAGCAAGCTGCACTTTGAAAGCTCGCTGACCATGTACCAGCAGATCGTAGTGATCCCCGAGTACTTCAGTTGGACCCTGGCTTATAACACCGGCGCAGCCTTCAGCTTCCTCGCGGACAGCTCTGGCTGGCAGCGCTGGCTGTTCGCCCTGATCGCGATTGTGGTCAGCGCCGTGCTGGTGGTCTGGCTCAAGCGCCTGGGGCGTAACGAAACCTGGCTGGCCATCGCTCTGGCCCTGGTACTGGGCGGTGCCTTGGGCAACCTGTATGACCGCATTGCCCTGGGCCATGTGATCGATTTCATCCTGGTGCACTGGCAGAACCGCTGGTACTTCCCGGCATTCAACTTCGCCGACAGTGCTATCACCGTTGGCGCGGTGATGCTGGCCCTGGATATGTTCAAGAGCAAGAAAACCGGAGAAGCCGTTCATGACTGAACAGGTATTGACTGAGCAACGCATCGGTCAGAACACGGAAGTCACTTTGCACTTCGCATTGCGCCTGGAGAACGGCGATACCGTAGACAGCACTTTCGACAAGGCCCCGGCGACCTTCAAGGTCGGTGACGGCAACCTGCTCCCCGGGTTCGAGGCCGCGCTGTTCGGCTTCAAGGCCGGTGACCAGCGTAGCCTGACGATTGAGCCGGAAAACGCCTTTGGCCAGCCGAACCCGCAGAACGTGCAGGTCATCCCGCGTTCGCAGTTCCAGGACATGGAGTTGTCGGAAGGTTTGCTGGTGATCTTCAATGACGCGGCCAATACTGAGCTGCCGGGTGTGGTCAAAGCCTTCGATGATGCTCAAGTCACCGTAGACTTCAACCACCCGCTGGCCGGCAAGACCTTGACCTTCGACGTGGAAATCATCGACGTCAAAGCGCTTTAACAGCATCGCCGGCATGCCGTGCCCTATTCTGTAGGGGTTGGTTTGCTGGCGATCCGCTGTCTATAACGATCTAACTTCTTGCGCGCAAGACACGAGGCACAGCATGCAAATCAAACTCGCCAATCCCCGTGGCTTCTGCGCCGGTGTGGACCGGGCGATTGAAATCGTCAATCGCGCCCTGGAAGTCTTCGGGCCGCCGATCTACGTCCGGCATGAAGTGGTGCACAACAAATTTGTCGTCGAAGACCTGCGCAATCGTGGTGCGATCTTCGTCGAAGAGCTGGAACAGGTGCCGGACGACGTCATCGTTATCTTCAGCGCCCACGGTGTCTCCCAGGCTGTACGCAGTGAAGCGGCCGGTCGCGGTCTCAAAGTGTTCGATGCCACTTGCCCGCTGGTGACCAAGGTGCATATCGAAGTGGCGCGCTACAGCCGTGATGGTCGTGAGTGCATCCTCATCGGACACGCCGGCCACCCTGAAGTCGAAGGCACCATGGGTCAGTACGACGCCAGCAACGGCGGCGCCATCTACCTGGTGGAAGATGAAAAGGATGTAGCCGAGCTGCAGGTGCAGAACCCTGAACGCCTGGCGTTCGTGACCCAGACCACCTTGTCCATGGACGATACCAGCCGGGTGATCGATGCCCTGCGCACGCGTTTCCCGGCCATTGGCGGGCCGCGCAAGGACGATATCTGCTACGCCACGCAAAACCGTCAGGACGCGGTCAAGCAACTGGCCGACGAGTGCGATGTGGTGCTGGTGGTGGGCAGCCCCAACAGTTCGAACTCCAACCGCCTGCGCGAGCTGGCCGAGCGCATGGCCACTCCCGCCTACCTGATCGACGGCGCCGAGGACCTGCAGCGCAGCTGGTTCGACGGTGTCGAGCGCATCGGCATTACCGCCGGCGCTTCGGCGCCGGAAGTGCTGGTGCGTGGGGTGATCCAGCAGTTGCAGGCCTGGGGCGCCACCGGTGCTGACGAGTTGGCTGGCCGCGAAGAGAACATCACCTTCTCCATGCCCAAAGAGTTGCGGGTTCGCTCCCTGCTCTGATCAGTCCACTCCCATGCAAAGGGCCTGCTCGGCGGTTTCGCTGCGCAGGCTGACCCGCCCGCTGCGCGACAGCACCACCTGGTGGCGGCTGTGTTCCTGGTCGGCCTGGCAGATATGCAAGGTGCCGGCCTGGAAGGCGCCACTGGGCAGCAACGGATTGCCCTGGGCACTGAAGCGCACGAAGTGCTGTACCGGACGATTACCCACAATCAGCACTTGCCCACCGCTCTGACGCTCGATCAGCAGCGGATTCTCTGGATCCTCCCACCCCTTGCCACTGACATCCAGAATGATGCGCCAGCCCTGGCTCCAGTCGTCGTTCAGACTATGTATCAGTGCGGTGCGCTGGTGCAGGATAGCCGCCGCCCGTGCATTGCGCAGGCCGCTGGCGAGCATCTGCGCCGCTTCCTGCTGTCGATTGGTGCGCAATAGTTCACTGAGCGCAGCCGTGGACAGCGGCAGCAAAAGTGCCAGCAAGGCCAGCGCGATCAGCAGTTCAATCAGGCTGAAGCCCTTTTCATGCATGGTGTCTCCTCCCTGGAGATGAGGCGTTCACGCTATCCGTATGCAGGCGCTGAGCAGATGACCAGCTTGCCGGTCTGGGATGGGGCGAATCGCCGCCCGTTATAGCCGATGCCTGTTCCAGGGTGGGTGGTGTATTTGGGTACAAAGGGTTTCACCCGATTGAAACGGCCCAGCGCCTGGGCCCTTGCGGCTCGACCTCAAGGGAGAGGTAAGGGGGCTGTGAGCAATGTGTTGCGGGTTGTTCCGAGAGGCGGCCCGGGGCTGACTCTGGCACTAACCTTTGAAGTCGAGAGCATTGGTTTCCATCGCTTCTGTGGGCTCACACGAGCCTGCTTCATCGGAGATCGGTGGTTGTCTGCATGGGCTTGGGAGCGTGACGGAGATTGGAACATGAGGGAGCAGCATGCACAGGCCGGCATGACCCTGATCGAGGTGCTGGTGGCCCTGTTGATTCTCGCGGTGGGGCTGCTGGGGGCCGCGGCGGTCCAGATCAAGGCCTTGCAGTACACCGACAGTTCACGGATGAGTGCCCAGGCCAGCTTTATCGCCTATGACATGCTTGACCGGATCCGTGCCAATGCGGCGGCCGACTATGGTGTTGCCACGCCCGCTGCAGGCAGCCCGGGCAATGTGCGGGATCAGGACCTGCATGATTTCGCCAGCAACGTGGCGAACTTCGGGGGCCCCAGCGCCAAGGGCAGTATCAGTGTCAATCAGCAGGTCTATACCATCCGCATCACGTGGGACGATTCCCGGGCCGAGGGGCATTCGCGGAGTCAGCGCGCTCTGGTGCTCAGCAGCCGCGTGGCCGTGGATTCGTGAGGGGCGCGATGAGGCAGGGCAGCCATGGCTTCGGGCTGGTAGAGATAATGCTGGCACTGGCTTTGAGCCTGGTGCTGGTGCTGGGTGCGGCTCAGGTGTTTATCGCGGCGAAGGCTACTTACCTCAGCCAGAACGCCTCGGCCTACCTGCTGGAGGATGCGCGTTTTGTTCTGAGCAAGATGCTCCAGGAAATTCGCATGGCAGGGCTTTCCGGTTGCCTGCGCACCGTCAATGATCGCAGTACGGCTAAGGAGTTTTCCCGCTACGCGGCCACCCCGATTCAGTGGAGCAATGTCGAGCGCAAGCTGACCTTGATCACCGCCGACATCGGTGATTATGGCGGGACGCCGACCTGGAGCCTGGTCACCGACTGTCAGCGCAGCGCCGTGGTCTATTCGGGGGCTCATCAAGGGGAGGGCGGACAGCAGGTCCTGGCCTTGCGCCGGCTGTTCTATAGCCTCCAGGACCATCAATTGATGCTGGGCAGCGGCTTGGGCAAGCAGCAGGCGGTGCTGCTGGATAATGTCGAGGCCTTCGAGGTGAGTTTCGGTATGGCCCGTACCACAACGGATAGTGCCGCTTCCAGCTACAGCCGCAACCCGGGAGATCCGGCACGTATTCGCAGCGTGCGGTTGCAGCTGACATTGGTCGATCCCCAGCAGCGTGTGCGTCCGCAGCGCTTTACGCTAGTGGCGGCCTTGCGTAACAGGTTGCCCTGATGCCTGGCATCAATCGCGCAGGGCCCACCAGGGAGAGAGGCATGGCGTTGTTGGTGAGCCTGGTGTTCTTGTTGCTGCTGACCATGATCGGCCTGTCATCGCTGCAGAACGCCATCCTCCAGGAAAAGATGAGCGCCAGCCTGACCTTGAACAACCGCGCATTCCAGGCTGCAGAAGCGGCCTTGCGCGTCGGGGAAAACGCGGTGCGCATGGATGACTATCGTTTGTCGGTATGCGCCAATCCTTCTGAATGTGCCCCTCCCGCTGAGTCTGCAGCGGTCAGCAGCGCGGGCTTCAACAGTGTTTCCGCCGTGACCTGGATCGCCACCAGAGAGGGTTTCTATGGGGTGCAGAACCTGGGGGCTTCTACGGATGCGGTCAACCTGCCGATCAATACCGTCGCCACCTTGTATCGAGTGACTGCCGTGGGTTTGGCCGGTCATTCGCGCAGCGTCTTGGAGAGCATTTATGCCAAATACTGAACCTGATTCGAAAGGTAGCCGGCTGTTGCTCGTCGTTGCCGCTACGTTGCTGGGCAGTTTGTGGCAAGGGGGCCCGGCCCAGGCGCGCGGTCCCGCCAACAGCCTACTCCCAGGCGCTGTTGCAGCAGCGCCTGAAGTGATAACCGGCACTCCTTATGTTCGGCCATTAACCCTGCCCCTTGTACGCGGACAGGTTTTGCCTTGTGCAGCGATGAGCAGTGCCGGCGAGCCCATGGGTGTGGTTCCGTGGCGGCTGGTGCATGTTCGTGACGCTCGGCGGGTGTCCTGCAACCTTCTGCCGTTCAAGATCGATGGCCCCGACTCAAACACTGGTAGTGGGAAATTGATCGAGCTGCAAGCGTTCAGCGGTAAGATGCTCGACGCTGCGGTTGCGCACACCCATGGCACTGGCAAGATCATCCGCGATTCCAGTGGCGGCATCAGCCCCCGGGTGGACAAAAACGACGGTGGCAGCCGGCGCATCCTGTGGCGACAAATTCAGTAAGCGAGATTCTTGACCATGCGCAGATCCAACCAAGGGTTCACCCTGATCGAAATCATGATCGTGATTGCGATCATCGGTCTGGTCCTTACCTTGAGTCTTCCCAGCATCACCGAATACATGAAGAAGCCCCATCGCAGTGAAATCGCCGTGCTGCTCACCGAGCAGGCGCAGCAACTGGAGCGCCACTTCTCCAAGATCGGTGTCTACAGCAACGCCCCGGATCTGAGCACCGGCAATGAGTACTACAGCATCACCCCGGCTCTGAGCGACAGCGGGTTCTCGCTGACCGCGACGCCAAAAGCCGATGGGATGATGGCGGGGGACAAATGCGGCAGCTTCAGCATCGATCAGACAGGTGCCACCAGCATCAGCGGTCAAGCAGACGGGCTCGCGGCTAAGGATTGCTGGGGACGCTGAGTCTCTGTATCGGGGAGCTGCGGCGCCCACTGTCTTTCTCATGATTGGATCGAATTATGGTCAAGCAACAGCAAGTGCTGGTGGTGGGCGGCGGAGTGATCGGCCTGCTCACGGCTTTCAATCTGGCGTCCCGGGGCCAGCAGGTGCGGCTTGTAGAGCGTTCGGAACTGGGGCGTGAGTCGTCGTGGGCTGGTGGAGGCATCGTCTCGCCGCTGTACCCTTGGCGCTACAGTCCGGCAGTCACGGCGCTGGCCCATTGGTCCCAGGACTTTTATCCACAGCTGGCGGAGCAACTGCTGAGTGCTACCGGGGTTGATCCCGAAGTGCATACCACCGGGCTCTACTGGCTGGATCTGGAGGATGAGGCCCAGGCCCTGCAATGGGCGCGGCGTGAGGGGCGGCCCCTGAGCGCTGTGGATATCTCGGCGGTACATGATGGGGTGCCGGTGCTGGGGAGCGGCTACCAGCGGGCGATCTACATGGCCAATGTGGCCAATGTGCGTAATCCGCGGCTGGTCAAATCCCTCAAGGCCGCTTTGCAGGCTTTGCCCAACGTGCACATCGACGAGCAGTGCAGCGTCAGCGGCTTTATTTGTGAAGGCCGGCAGGTGGCAGGCGTGCACAGTTCGCTGGGTGAGATCCGCGCCGATCAGGTGGTGCTCTGCGCCGGGGCCTGGAGTGGCGAGTTGCTGGGCAGCCTGGGGCTTGTACTGCCGGTGGAACCGGTCAAAGGGCAGATGATCCTGTACAAATGCGCTGCCGACTTCCTGTCCTGCATGGTCCTGGCCAAGGGCCGTTATGCGATTCCCCGGCGTGACGGACACATCCTGGTGGGCAGTACTCTGGAGCACGAAGGGTTCGACAAGACGCCTACTGCATCCGCTCTGGAAAGCCTCAAGGCTTCTGCTGTCGAGCTGATCCCGGCACTGGCGGACGCTGAGGTCGTGGGGCATTGGGCTGGGCTGCGTCCGGGGTCGCCGGAGGGCATTCCCTACATCGGGCCAGTTCCCGGCTTTGCCGGTTTGTGGCTCAACTGTGGGCATTACCGTAACGGCCTGGTGCTGGCGCCCGCTTCCTGCCAGCTTTTTTGCGACCTGCTGCTGGGACAAGCGCCGATCATCGATCCGGCGCCCTATGCGCCCGAAGGTCGAATTTAATTCAGGCCAAGCTTCTTCATGCGGTAACGCATCGAACGCAAGGACAGACTCAGCCGTCGGGCCGCCGCTGTGCGGTTCCAGCGGCTTTCCTCCAGGGCCTGGAGCAATAAATGGCGCTCCACCTGTTGCAGGTGCAGCGCGAGGTCCAGGCTGGGAGGGAGCGAAGGGGCGGGAAGGTCCTGGTGTTCACTGACAGGCAGATGCAGGTCGCTCAGCTCTATCCACGGACCCTCGCAAAGGGTCTGGGCCCGCTCCAGCAGGTTCTCCAGTTCACGTACGTTGCCGGGAAAGTCGTAGCGCTCCAGGGCTTGCAGTGCTTGCGGGCTTAGTTGGGTGGCAGGCTTGTCGCCGGATTTGGCCAGGCGTTGCAGAATGTGCCGCGCCAGTATCTCGATATCTCCCGGGCGCTCGCGCAGCGCGGGGACTCGCAGTTCGATCACATTCAAGCGGTAGTAGAGATCCTGGCGAAAGCGGCCGGACTCTACCTCGCACTTCAGATCCTTGTGAGTGGCACAGAGAATCCGCACATCGACGGCTCTTTCCTCCTGGCTGCCCACCGGACGCACGGACCTTTCCTGCAGTGCACGCAGTAGCTTCACTTGCATGGCAAGAGGCAGGTCGGCGACCTCGTCGAGGAACAGGGTTCCCCCCTCAGCGGCCTGGAACAGTCCAGGCTGATCAGCCAGGGCGCCACTGAAGCTGCCTTTGCGGTGACCGAAAAACTCACTCTCCATCAGTTCGCCAGGAATGGCGCCACAGTTGACCGGAATGAAGGGCGCCCTGGCCCTGGGACCCAACTGGTGGATCAAACGCGCCACTCGCTCCTTGCCACTGCCGGATTCGCCGCTGATGTAGACCGCCGCCAGGCTGGGGGCCAACTTGTCGATGTGTTGGCGCAGGTTGTCCATGGGCGGTGAATGCCCCAACAACTGATGGTCGGGTAGTTTTTTTGTGGCGGTGGGCAGCCGCTTCAGTCTGCTGCTTATCCATTCTCGAAGGCGCATGGGGTGTAGCGGCTTGTGCAGCAGGTCGCAAGCCCCGACTTCCAGGGCGCAGGCCTGCGTGCCTGGGTCATTGCTTAGAAGTGCGACCGGCAATTGAGGGTGGCATTGGCGAATATGCAGCAGCAGGTCCAGTCCGCTGCCATCCGGCAAATGCAGGTCTGTCAGGCATAGGTCGAAGCGCTCCCGGGCCAGGTGAGTCCGGGCTTCCTGCAAGGTGCGGGCACTTTGGGTGTGCAGGCGCATGCGGCCGAGGGTGATTTCCACGAGGGCACGGACTTCCATGGCCTCATCGACCACCAGCACCCTAGGCATTGGGTTCATGGCGGCTGCCGTTTTCATGGGTCAGTCAACAGCGGGCAATAGCGCCCGTGTTGGGGGGCGAGAGCTCAGTCTAGGCCCTTGGGGTGGGCGGCGCAGGGTGCCGGGGGCGGGTTATTTTGTCGCCAATTGTGCGGACGATGGGGGTAGGGCTCAGCGATCCTTGCTACCCGGGCCCTGCTCCAGATGGGCCTGGCTGCAGTACCACTGTTGTGACAGGCTCAACGCCCGGTCCTGAGGCAGGTGTACGCCGCAGTGAGCGCAGCGCACCATTGGCGTACTCCCCGGCTCCTGGGGCGTGCGGGGAGTTGCAGCGGGGCGCTTGAATTTGCGCCAGAACCATACCGCAGCGGCAATCAGAGCGATCCAGAACAGTAGACGAACCATGGTGACCAGCTTTATGGGGAAAAGAGGGAGCAGTTTATCCAAGCGCCCGGCGGGCGCACAGGCCCATCAAGCTGTGGGCATGAAAAAGGGAGACTTGAAGTCTCCCTTTTTTACTGCGGCGCTATCAGTCGAACACGCCGAAGGTCATGTAGCTGAACCAGGAGCGGTCACTGTTGTTGCCAGTGGCCTCGTGCTCTTCTTCCTCGACCACGTCGCCGTTGCTGTCTTTAGGCTTGAGCTC
This sequence comes from Pseudomonas protegens, assembly GCF_003363755.1. GTDB lineage: Bacteria > Pseudomonadota > Gammaproteobacteria > Pseudomonadales > Pseudomonadaceae > Aquipseudomonas > Aquipseudomonas danubii. The sequence goes on along the minus strand of NZ_CP031396.1, from coordinate 2,526,652 downwards.
CGACGGGATCGCGTCCTTGGCATCCTGATACTGCTTCATCACGTCCTGATTGGCGCGGGTTTCTCCCGGCGGCAGCGGTGGACGGGACTCGATAAGGCCCAGGGTGGCCTTGCTCAGCCAGGAGCGGTTGTCGGCTTCGGCCACCCGTGGCACAAACTGACCATCAACCAGGCTTGGGTGGTCAGGGTAGTTGAGCTTCAGGGTTTCCAGGCTGGTGGCAGCCAGTTCGTCCAGGTGCAGACGCTGGTAGGCCTCGGTCATCACCGCCAGGCCGTCACCCACGGAAGGGGTTTCCTGGAAGTTTTCCACCACGTAGCGGCCACGGTTGGCGGCGGCGACATAGGCCTGACGGGTCAGGTAATAGTCGGCCACGTGGATTTCGTAGGCGGCCAGCAGGTTGCGCAGGTAAATCATGCGCTGCTTGGCGTCCGGGGCGTAGCGGCTGTTGGGGAAGCGGCTGGTGAGCTGGGCGAACTCGTTGTAGGAATCGCGGGCGGCACCCGGGTCACGCTTGGTCATGTCCAGTGGCAGGAAGCGCGCCAGCAGGCCGACGTCCTGATCGAAGGAGGTCAGGCCCTTGAGGTAGTAGGCGTAGTCGACGTTCGGGTGTTGTGGGTGCAGGCGAATGAAGCGCTCGGCGGCGGATTTCGCAGCCTCTGGCTCGGCATTCTTGTAGTTGGCGTAGATCAGCTCGAGCTGTGCCTGATCGGCGTAGCGACCAAAGGGATAGCGCGATTCCAGGGCCTTGAGCTTGGCGGTGGCGCTGGTGTAGCTGTGGTTGTCCAGGTCGGTCTGCGCCTGCTGGTACAACTCGACTTCGCTCAGGTTTTCGTCAACGACTTCCTTCGATGAGCAAGCAGCGGTCAGTGCGAGGATGGCGATCAGCAGCAGGTGTTTCACTTGCATGGCGGCTTGCGTCCCTATGACGGCCGCTGTCTTGGGCGGGGCCGTCCTGTTATGATGAGCGCCCCGTTGAAAGCCTCGGGGCAAAAGACGCCGTATTTAACCACAAGCGCGCAGCCGAAACCAAAGGCTGTGCCGACGCCCAGTCCGAGCATGTCCGATAAAATTGAACTTCGCGCAGAGGTGCCGTCCGAACTGGGCGGTCAACGCCTCGATCAAGTCGCCGCACAACTATTCGCTGAGCATTCGCGCTCGCGCCTTTCCGCCTGGATCAAAGACGGCCGCCTGACTGTTGACGGAGCGGTGATCCGCCCTCGGGACATCGTGCACGGCGGTGCCGTTCTCGAACTGACCGCCGAGCAGGAGGCTCAGGGTGAGTGGATCGCCCAGGACATCGAGCTGGACATCGTCTATGAAGACGATGACATCCTGGTGATCAACAAGCCTGCGGGCCTGGTGGTGCACCCGGCTGCCGGCCATGCCGATGGCACGCTGCTCAATGCCCTGCTGCATCACATCCCCGACATTATCAATGTGCCGCGGGCGGGTATCGTCCACCGTCTGGACAAGGACACCACCGGTCTGATGGTGGTGGCCAAGACCATTCAGGCGCAGACCCAGTTGGTGGCTCAGCTGCAGAGCCGCAGCGTCAGCCGCATCTATGAATGCATCGTGATCGGTGTAGTGACTGCGGGGGGCAAGATCAATGCTCCCATTGGTCGCCACGGCCAGCAGCGCCAGCGCATGGCGGTGATGGAGGGGGGCAAGCAGGCTGTCAGCCACTACCGCGTTCTGGAGCGCTTCCGTTCCCACACCCATGTACGGGTCAAGCTGGAAACCGGTCGTACTCACCAGATTCGGGTGCACATGGCCCACATCAACTTCCCGCTGGTGGGCGATCCGGCTTACGGCGGTCGCTTCCGCATTCCGCCGGCGGCCAGCCAGACCATGGTCGAGTCGCTGAAAAACTTCCCGCGCCAGGCCTTGCACGCGCGTTTCCTGGAGTTGGACCATCCGACCACTGGTCAACGCATGAGCTGGGAATCACCGTTGCCGGATGACTTCGTCTGGTTGTTGTCGCTGCTCAAGCAGGACCGTGAGGCGTTCATCGGATGAGTGGCTGGCTGATTCCTGACTGGCCCGCGCCGGCTGGGGTCAAAGCCTGTGTTACTACCCGCGATGGCGGCGTCAGCCTGGCGCCGTTTGACAGCCTCAATCTGGGCGACCACGTTGAGGATCGGCCTCAAGCGGTGGCCGAGAATCGCCGGCGCCTGACCGAACACTTCGCTATTGCCCCGGCCTGGTTGCAACAGGTGCACGGGATTGCTGTGGCTCACGCCGATCCTGGCGTCGTGGTCAGCGCCGATGCCAGTTGGTCCGCCACGCCAGGCATTGCCTGTGCGGTGATGACCGCCGACTGCCTGCCTGCGTTGTTCTGCAACCGAGCCGGAACCCGGGTCGCGGCAGCCCATGCCGGTTGGCGCGGGCTGGCAGCTGGCGTGCTGGAAGCCACTCTCGACAGCCTGGATGTACCCGCCGCTGAGGTCTTGGTATGGCTGGGGCCCGCTATAGGTCCGCAGAGTTTCGAAGTTGGTGCGGAGGTCCGTGAAGCTTTCGTTGCCCAATTGGCGGCCGCGGAGCAAGCCTTTGTCCCTAGCGTCAATGCCGGGCGCTTCATGGCTGACATCTACCAGTTGGCGCGCCTGCGTCTGGCCACCCGGGGTGTGACGGCGGTCTATGGTGGTGGTTATTGCACCGTGACCGACCCACGCTTCTTCTCTTATCGGCGCAGCCCACGTACCGGGCGTTTTGCCTCCCTTATCTGGCTTGAACGCTAGACTAATCTGACTTGCGTCAAGCAGCTGACGCTTGAATCTCCCAGAATCGACCGCATCTAGAGAATCATCTGGCAGGTTTCTCTATTTAGGTGTGTCCATCGCTCCGGCCTGCTCAAAAGGAAGGTGACTAATGCGTATAGACCGATTAACCAGCAAATTGCAGCTGGCCTTATCCGATTCTCAATCCTTGGCCGTTGGCCTCGATCATCCGGCCATTGAACCTGCGCACCTGATGCAGGCTCTGCTTGAACAGCAAGGCGGCTCGATCAAGCCACTGCTGATGCAGGTGGGCTTCGACGTCAACAGCCTGCGCAAGGAACTGAGCAAAGAGCTCGACCAACTGCCAAAAATCCAGAACCCCACTGGCGACGTCAACATGTCCCAGGATCTGGCGCGCCTGCTCAACCAGGCCGATCGCCTGGCCCAGCAGAAAGGCGACCAGTTCATTTCCAGCGAGTTGGTACTGCTGGCCGCCATGGATGAAAACAGCAAGCTCGGCAAGTTGCTGCTGGGTCAGGGCGTGAGCAAGAAAGCCCTGGAAAACGCCATCAACAACCTGCGCGGCGGTGAGGCGGTGAATGACGCCAACGTCGAGGAGTCGCGCCAGGCCCTGGACAAGTACACCGTCGATCTGACCAAGCGCGCCGAAGAGGGCAAGCTTGACCCGGTGATCGGGCGTGACGATGAAATTCGCCGGACCATCCAGGTGCTGCAACGCCGGACCAAGAACAACCCGGTGCTGATCGGTGAACCTGGCGTGGGTAAAACCGCCATCGCCGAAGGCCTGGCCCAGCGGATCATTAATGGCGAAGTGCCTGATGGCCTGAAAGGCAAGCGCCTGCTGTCCCTGGACATGGGCGCGCTGATTGCCGGTGCCAAGTACCGTGGCGAGTTCGAGGAACGCCTGAAATCCCTGCTCAACGAGCTGTCGAAGCAGGAAGGTCAGATCATCCTGTTCATCGACGAGCTGCACACCATGGTCGGTGCCGGTAAAGGCGAAGGCTCGATGGATGCGGGCAACATGCTCAAACCGGCCCTGGCCCGTGGCGAGCTGCATTGCGTCGGTGCCACCACGCTCAACGAGTACCGCCAATATATAGAGAAGGATGCAGCCCTTGAGCGGCGCTTCCAGAAAGTGTTGGTGGACGAGCCGAGTGAGGAAGACACCATCGCCATCCTGCGTGGCCTGAAAGAGCGCTATGAGGTGCACCATAAGGTAGCCATCACCGACGGTGCGATCATTGCCGCGGCCAAGCTCAGCCATCGTTACATCACAGATCGGCAACTGCCGGACAAGGCCATTGACCTGATCGACGAAGCTGCCAGCCGCATCCGCATGGAGATCGACTCCAAGCCGGAAGTGCTGGACCGTCTGGAGCGGCGCCTGATTCAACTGAAAGTCGAATCCCAGGCGCTGAAGAAGGAAGACGACGAGGCAGCGATCAAGCGCCTGGAAAAACTCCAGGAAGAGATTGTCCGCCTGGAGCGTGAGTACGCTGACCTGGAAGAAGTCTGGACCTCGGAGAAAGCCGAAGTGCAGGGCTCTGCGCAGATCCAGCAGAAGATCGAGCAATCGCGTCAGGAGCTGGAAACGGCGCGGCGTAAAGGCGACCTGAACCGCATGGCCGAGCTGCAGTACGGGGTGATCCCGGATCTGGAGCGCAGCCTGCAGATGGTCGACCAGCACGGCCACAGCGAGAACCAGTTGCTGCGCAGCAAGGTCACCGAGGAAGAAATTGCCGAAGTGGTGTCCAAGTGGACCGGCATCCCGGTGTCGAAAATGCTCGAAGGCGAGCGCGACAAGCTGTTGAAGATGGAAAGCCTGCTGCATCAACGGGTGATCGGCCAGAACGAAGCCGTGGTGGCGGTATCCAACGCAGTGCGCCGCTCCCGGGCTGGCTTGTCCGATCCGAACCGGCCAAGTGGTTCGTTCATGTTCCTCGGCCCAACCGGCGTGGGTAAGACTGAGTTGTGCAAGGCCTTGGCGGAGTTCCTCTTCGATACCGAGGAAGCCATGGTGCGGATCGACATGTCCGAGTTCATGGAGAAACACTCCGTGGCTCGCCTGATCGGTGCGCCGCCAGGCTATGTCGGTTATGAAGAAGGTGGCTACCTGACCGAAGCCGTGCGTCGCAAGCCTTACTCGGTCATCCTGCTGGACGAAGTCGAGAAGGCGCACCCGGATGTGTTCAATATCCTGCTGCAGGTTCTGGAAGATGGTCGCCTGACGGACAGCCACGGACGCACTGTGGACTTTCGCAACACGGTGATCGTCATGACCTCCAACCTGGGCTCGGCACAGATCCAGGAGTTGGTAGGGGATCGCGAGGCACAGCGGGCAGCGGTGATGGATGCGGTGTCCACCCACTTCCGGCCGGAGTTCATCAACCGGGTCGACGAAGTAGTGATCTTCGAGCCTCTGGCACGGGATCAGATCGCTGGCATCACGCAGATCCAGTTGGGGCGCCTGCGCAGCCGTCTGGCGGAGCGCGAGCTGAGCCTGGAACTGAGCGACGAGGCCTTGGACAAGCTGATCGCCGTGGGTTACGACCCGGTGTATGGCGCACGGCCGCTGAAGCGTGCGATCCAGCGCTGGATCGAGAACCCGTTGGCCCAGTTGATCCTGTCCGGTGGTTTCCTGCCAGGAGCAACAGTCACTGCGTCGGTGCGGGACGATGAAATCGTCTTTGCCTGATCGCTCAGTGGCGTATTGATGAAAAGGCCTCGCATGGCGAGGCCTTTTTTTTCACTAGGGCGTTGAACTGAAAGGAAAAGGCTTGTAAAGTGCGCCCCGCAGTCAGTCACCTCCTAGGTTTTTTCTGATGTAGAAGAAACCGGCAATGAAGTCGCAAATCATTGTCTTAAAAGCAATTTAAGGGGTTGACAGGTAGTTTGAAGATTGTAAAATAGCGCGCCTCAGAGGCATGAACGTAGCGATACGGGAAAGCCGAAGAGGATGAAGTAAAAACGTTGTAGCTTGAAATATGTAGTTCCGTGATAGCTCAGTCGGTAGAGCAAATGACTGTTAATCATTGGGTCCCAGGTTCGAGTCCTGGTCACGGAGCCAATTTCAAACCGGGGTATAGCGCAGTCCGGTAGCGCGCCTGCTTTGGGAGCAGGATGTCAGGAGTTCGAATCCCCTTACCCCGACCATTTTTGGGTCGTTAGCTCAGTTGGTAGAGCAGTTGGCTTTTAACCAATTGGTCGTAGGTTCGAATCCCACACGACCCACCATTTTTGAGACCAGTTCGCTGGAATCGAATCTTAAGATCAGACGCCAAAAGCTCTGTTCGCAGAAGGCGCCTTTTAAAGGTGCCTTTTTTTTACCGGGGTATAGCGCAGTCCGGTAGCGCGCCTGCTTTGGGAGCAGGATGTCAGGAGTTCGAATCCCCTTACCCCGACCATATTCACGATAAAAGGCACCTCTAGAGGTGCCTTTTTTCGTTTGTCTGCAAAAAAGCGCTGAGGTCGAGGGGCCGCCCGAGAGGCGAGCCTCTTGTTGTCAGTCGATAGGCAGTTCTTCCCAGACCCTACGTTGTTCAAACAGGCGCTGTTCGAGGGTGATGATGGCCTGTTTCACCTGTTCCACGCGTTCCTTGACCATGTTCAGGGACAGGTCGGGGCTCAGGCAGGCATCTTCCAGCTGACGACAACTCTCTACCAATTCTTCGCCTTTGACCACGCGCGCAGCGCCCTTGATACGATGCGCCAACTCTGCCAACTCAGCTGTTGCCTGCTCTTGAAGCAAGGTGTCGAGTCTCTGCATGTCCATGCGATTGTTACTGAGCAACTCATTCAAGATGTGATGCAACATCGTCGGCTCGCTGCCCACCAGGGTATGCAAGGACTCCAGGTCGAATACCCGAGAAGAGCGGGGGCTGGTGTGCTTTGTGGGGATGAGGTTCTCACGTTCGCTCTCATCGGCCTGTCCCATGGTCAGCAGACGTTCTTCCAACTCATCCAGGCTGATGGGTTTGATCAGGCAATCATTCATTCCCGCCTGGATGCAACGTTCCACTTCTTCCTGCTGGGCGTCGGCGGTCAGGCCGATGATCATCATTGGTTCGCAGGCCTTGTCCTGCTCATCCTGGCGGATCGCCCGGCTCATCTCGGCGCCGTTCATGATGGGCATGTGGCAGTCGGTGATGATCACGTCAAAGTCCTGCTCGCGCCAGAGATGCAGTGCCTCCAGGCCGTTCTCCGCTTCGAACACGTCATGTCCGAGAAAGCACAGCTGCTGCTGCAGGACCTGGCGGTTCACCGGATGATCGTCTACCACCAGAATCTGCAAACGTTGTGTGTAGCGCCTCTTGACCTGAGGCGGACGCTCAGCGGTGGCCGTGCGCTCCAGTACTTGCAAACGCAGCTCCACATCCACCCGGGTGCCATGCCCCAGGGTGCTGCTCATCGACACCTGGCCACCCATCATTTCGCACAGGGAACGACAAATCACCAGGCCCAGCCCCGTGCCTTCGATGTTCTGCACGTTGCGCTCTACCTGGGCGAAGGGTTGGAACAGGCGTTGCTGGCTGCTGGGGGAAATACCAATTCCCGAGTCTTCGACACTGAGCTCGACCCGCAGCACAGCGTTTTCCACTAGCTCGCCGGAAATGCCCACCTTGATAAAACCGGCTTCGGTGAACTTGATGGCATTGCTCACCAAGTTGGAGAGGATCTGCTTGAAACGCATCCCGTCCACCAGCACATCGCCGTTGATGCTGGAGTCGATCTCGAGGATCAGGCTCAGGCATTTCTGCCGAGCCAGCCCCTCGAACACTCTAGCCACTGATTCCACCAGTTCGCGCAGGTTGGCGCGTTTGGGGCAGAGGCTCAGGCGTCCGGACTCGATGCGGGCAATGTCGAGGATATCGCCGATCAGCTCCAGCAGGCTCTTGGCCGAACTGTAGGCGATTTCAATGCTGGAGCGCTCGATCCGATCGCTGTCGGCGCGTTTGAGCGCCAGTTCCAGAATGCCGATGATGGCGTTCATTGGCGTGCGTATTTCATGACTCATGGTGGCCAGGAAGGTGGTCTTGGCCCGGCTGGCCTCATCGGCGAGATTCTTCGCCTCCTTCAGTTCCTGAACCAGATGACGGTGCTTGGTAATGTCCAGCCAGCCGCAGATCACGCCTTTTGTGACACCGGTGGCGTCCTGGAATGGCTGAATCCAGTGCTCGATCCAGACGTCCTTGCCCTGCAATTGCACGGCATACACCGAGGTAATGGTCTTGCCGTCATTGATCGCTTGCAGGTAGTTCTGGTGCAGGTCGGGCCCTGCCGCAAAGTGCTCATCAGGCAGTTCCTGCACAGTCTTGTCCAAGACGTCCTCGGCACTCAGACCGACGCTCTGCAGATAGCTGCGGTTGCAGGACAGCATGTTGCCCTCAATGTCCCGGAGATAGAGGGCCGGAGGCATGTTCTCTGCGAGGGTCTCGATAAAGCGCAATTGTTCATTGAGCGTTTTCTCGGCCTTGACTCGGCGTTGCAGATAGAAGACCCAGAGCAGCGACAGCAGGAGCAGCAACGAAGCGCCAGCTATGATTTCGGCGATCATCAACGCGTAGTCGCGCCAGGTTTCGCTGCTCATGCCCGGCGGTGAGCGCCAGTGGTTGGCGATGGCGTTCAAATCGTCCGTCGGGAGGCTGATCAGGGCTTTGTCGATGATGGATTGCAGTTCCGAATCGCTTCGCCTCAGGGCAAAGCTGGCGGTCGCCTGCCGGGTGTGAATCAGATCGGCAACAGCCAGGCGATTCTGGAACAGGCGGACAATGTAGTAACGCGAGGCCGGCAATGACACCACCGCGGCATCGGCGCCGCCGGTATAGACCATGTTCATGGCGTCCAGCGAGGTGCCGACTTCGATGACTTCGGCTTGCGGGTAGCGCTCGCGCACATGCTGCAGTGTCACGTGTCCGGAAGGGATGGCCAGGCGCTTGTTTGCCAGGTCTCCAGGCCGCTGTGCCATGCCTTTCTTGTCGGTCTGGGTCACGAGGACGAAGGGACTGGTCAGGAAGGAGCGAGTGAAGCGCAGGTTGTCTTCGCGTTGTGCACTGGCTGTCATGATGGCCAGGTCGGCCTCTGATTGGCGCAAGGCTTCAATCTGTTCCGGGTAGCCGCCGTTGCGAGCGGTGACCTGGAAGTCGAGTCCGGTGCGCAGTGATAGCTCGTCCAGCAGTTCAGCGGTGACACCCGAGAAAACGCCATTGGCGTCGAAGAAGGCAATGGGCGCCAGATCGTCATTGATCACCAGGCGTATGACTGGGTTGCGGGCTATCCAACGCGACTCTTCCGGCGTCAGTGCCATCCTTTGGTCCGACGCAATGAAGCCGCTACCCACCCAGCGCCGACTCAGATTGAGGAGTTTTTCCTTACCGATCGCCTCAATGCTCTGGTTGATAATCCGCAGCAGGCGCTGGTTATCCTCTTGGAGCGCATAGCCGTAGCCGTCTTGGGAAAAATCGGCGAAGCGCTCGAACTTGAGAAAGCCGTAGTAGGAACGATTGATGCGGAAGTAGGCGCTCAGAACATCGTCCACGTAAATGTCGGCATGGCCGAAGGCTGCCGCGGCTATGGCCTCGTCATGGGTGGGATAGACCATCAAGTGGGCCAAGGGAAAGTGCGACTGCAGTTGCGTGCTGTATTCCTGGGCCACAGAAACTCGTAATCCGTCCAGGTTGGAAGGCGATTTGCGCAATTCATCCTTGCGTTTGAACAGTGCCAGTCGGGCTTCGGCGAAGGGACGAGTAAACCTGACGGCCTCGGCAGGCTGCTCGGAGCTGTAGCTGCCTAGCAAGTCGATATTGGCAGCCTGTAAGGCTTGCATGGCCTCTGCCCGGGTGGCAAAGGACACGATCTTGATACGAACCCCGAGTATCTGCCCAATCAGAGCGCTGACGTCAGCGGTAATGCCCTCGTAGTGATTGTCGTTGTAGCTGACATTGAAGGGGGACGATTCTGTAGCCACGGCACCGATTTTCAGTTCCGACCTGTGGCGCAGCCAACGCCAGTCTTCATCGTCAAGGGCAAGGTCGTGGTGGTCGAGGCGCGCCGTGCTGTACAGCGTATTGGGCAAACTCGGAAGCTGGGCCGCTGCCGGTTGAACAGCCAATATCGCCAAGCAGATAAAAAGCCAGAAAAGTCGTGAATGCATGATCGCTTCAGATTGTGGGGGGCCAGATGGCTCGATCAACGAGTCACAGCGCAATGAGCGCCGGGCGGGCGGTACAGAACCTGAGCAACGGGTCGCCTCTTTGATCGGCTCTCCCAAGGGACTAACGAATGCAGTAGGCAATGAAATGGCTTTCCGGCATCGGGCGTGCAAACACGAAGCCCTGGGCTATGTCGCATCCCAGTTCCAGTAGGCGTTGCTGCTGCTCGCGGGTTTCCACTCCTTCGATAATCAGCGACATACCCAATGAACGGGCGAGCGCCACCGTGTAGCTAATGATGGCGCTGCTTCTGGGGTGATGCCCCATCTTGCGCACGAAAGTGCCGTCGAGCTTGATCTGACTGAAGGGCAACTCGCAGAGGCGATCCAGGGAGGAGTAGCCCGCACCGAAGTCATCCATGGCCAAGCCGCAGCCCATTACCCGCAGGCGTACCAGATTTTCCAGGCTACTGGCGGGAGCGCTGATCAGACTGGTTTCGGTGATTTCAAAGGTGATGCTGCTGGATGGAACCTGAAACAGCACGAGTAGGGTGGCAATGGATTCAGTCAGGGTCTGGGACGCCAGCTGTGATGGGTGCAGATTGAACGAGAAACTCAGGGGAATGCCTTTTTGCGCCAGTTTGCGGCGCAAGGCCAGGCCCTGGTCGAACAGTTGCCAGAACAGGCGGTCCAGCAAGCAGTGGTGTTCCATGATGTGCAGGAAGTGCGAAGGCGGCAGTACTCCCAGCTGTGGATGATTCCAGCGGGCTAGCGCTTCCGCTCCTTGGAGCGACGCGTTGTCGAGTGCCACCTTGGGTTGGTAGTAGGGTTCGAATTCGCCGTTGTCCAGGCCGCGAATCACGTCCGCCAGGGTGGGTAGTTCGGACTGTTTCAGAGCAGTGAGCAGGCCGTGGCGCTGGTTCTTATAACGAGTCAGCAGGGTGGTCAGGCGCTCCAGATTGAAGGGCTTGCCCAGATCACCCAGGAAGTTCAAGCCTAGGCCCCTGATCATCGAGACGGTAGTTTGGCGCAGAATCGGCTCGATCTGGCTGCACAGGATCACGGAGTGCAGTTTGCCGCTTTGGCTGGCGTGGCGCAGGAAGGCCAAACCATCCATTCCGGGCATTTTCAGGTCACAGATGGCAATGTCCATCCTTTCGCAGCGCTCCAGCAGTGCCAGGGCTTCACTACCGCTGGCCGCTTCATGCACCTGCCCAGGCATCACTTTTTTCAGTGCAGTGACGGTAACCAGGCGTTGCAGCGGTTCATCTTCCAGGACCAGAACGTTCAAATTTTGCATTGCCGGCTCATGTCATTATTTGCCGGTCATAGTGCTAAGGCTCTAGAGTTGCAGCCATTAGGCAAATCCTCATGTGCAGTAGGAAATTTCTCATTGAAAAATCAGACTGTCTGATTCCTTAAGGAGGAGTCATTAACCCCTTGTATCCTCTGTTATTTGCCAGGAATCTGAAAATTCTGGACGACATCAAGGTGCTGTGCACGAAACTTCTACATGACATCAGCGTCTTTATACGGATACGTAAGTTGCAGCATACAGGGGGCGGTTACGTGTATTTTCCGGTCGGTCCGGCTCAACCGAAGGCCGGGTTTTTAAGGTGAAGTGACAATATGCACAGCGTATTGATAGTTGACGATCATCCCGTTGTTCGGCTCGCCGTTAAGGTCTTGCTGGAAAAGAACAACATGCGGGTGGTGGCCGAAACAGACAACGGATTGGATGCGCTGGAGTTGGTGCGCGAGCATAGGCCGGATGTGGTAATCCTCGATATCGGTATTCCCAAGTTGGATGGCCTCAAGGTGCTTTCACGTATCAAGGCTCTGGGCTTGCCCACTGAAGTGCTGGTGCTGACCTCGCAGTCGATTGAAAGCTTCTGCAGACGCTGTATTCAGCTGGGAGCTCGGGGTTTCGTCAACAAGGAGGAGGATTTGGGCAATCTGGTGGTGGCTCTGAATGCTGTGTTGGCCGGCTACACTTTTTATCCGTCGATGGCTTTGGATGTTTCCATGCCCACGGCGGAACAACAATCCGAGGCCGAGCAGATAGGCCTGCTGACTGATCGGGAAATGATCGTGTTGCAGTATCTAGCACAGGGGCATTCCAACAAGGCCATTGGTGAAAAACTGTTCTTGAGCAACAAGACAGTCAGCACCTACAAGACCCGACTGTTGCAGAAGCTGGGGTTGGGGTCGCAAGTAAGCCTGGCGGAGTTTGCCAAGCGCAATGCTTTGATCCCATAAAGTGAACTTGGTCAGTTACTTGTAATGTCGAGTTTTCACTTAGTTGTGTCTGGATCGCTACCGAACGACGGGGCATGCCGTGTTTGCTCGTTGTGCGTGACTTAGAAAGTATCCGGGTAGACACCTGAGTGAAATGCATGGCATCTGTTTCTATTGGGTTTCAGGGCTCATCCTGGATAAGCCCTGAAAGCTCTTGTTGCCTAAGCATTTTCTCGTGGGGTTTCAGAGGTAATCGCTGCAATCTTCACGGCTTGTTGGTTTTGTAGATGCCTGTTGATCAAGAGCGCGTTGAGCATCCCGGTCGAGTGGTCCTGATTGTCTCTTCAGCGACCGATGATGTTGTGCTGTGGTCCGTAGGGCAGCCGGGTGATGTTTTCCGCGCCTTGTGAGTTGACGATCAGAATGTCGTGCTCACGATAACCACCGGCACCTGGGCTGCCTTCGGGTAGCCTGATCATCGGCTCCATGGACACCACCATGCCGGGCTCCAGCACAGTGTCCACGTCCTCGCGAAACTCCAGCCCGGTCTCGCGCCCGTAGTAGTGATTGAGGATGCCGAACGAGTGGCCGTAGCCGAAGGTCCGATATTGCAGCAAGTCGTGTTCCAGGTAGATTTCGTTCAACTGTCGGGCAATGTCGCTGCAGCGGGCTCCGGGCTTGATCAGTTGCAATCCGGCCTCATGCACCTTGAGGTTGATTTCCCACAGTCGCAGATACGCGTCGGGACAATGCCCAAGGAACAGTGTGCGCTCCAGCGCGGTGTAGTAACCGGCGATCATCGGGAAACAGTTGAGGCTGAGTATCTCTCCCGGGCTGATGCGCCGCGAGGTCAACGGATTGTGTGCGCCGTCGGTATTGATCCCTGATTGAAACCAGGTCCAGGTGTCCATCAATTCGGCTGCGGGAAAGGTCCGGGCGATTTCCCGCACCATGGCCTGTGTGGCGTGCAAGGCCACATCGTATTCCGATACCTGATCCTGCAGGGCATCGATGGCGGCGGCCCCGCCGATGTCGGCGATGCGTGCACCCTGGCGGATCAGTGCCTGTTCTTCGACTGACTTGAGCATGCGCATGCTCATGCACGGTGCAGCGATATCCAGGAGTTGCGCCCGAGGATACAGCTCGGCGAAGGCCTGGTGGCTGGGCAGGGTCAGTTGATCGAACTCCAGGCCCAGCCGTGCAGCCTGCGGCAAGGCCTGTTTGACCGCGACGAAGAAGTTGCCCCGTTGCCAGTCGGTGTATACCACCTGATCATCGCAGACCGCCCGACGCCCGGGCTGCCCGCCGTCGATATTGGCGCTGATCAGCACGCTACGTTCCCGGGTCACCACCAGGGCGTACTGACGGCCGAAAGAGCAATACAGGAAGTCGGCGTAGTAGTTGATGTTGTGGTAGGAGGTGAACAGCGCCGCGTCGATATCCTGCTGGGCCATATAGGCTCGCAGCGTGCTCAGGCGCTGGGCGTACTCTTTAGGGGAGAAGGTTGAAGGGACTTTTTCACCGTTGTGGATCTGAAGGGTCTTGGGCATCTGCATGGCACGGGTCCTTGTCTGCGATGAACGATGCGCGGCGCCACACTCGGGTGGGCCATGAAACGGCATTGCAGCAGACTGGGGAGGTGTGGGCATGCGTGATACCGACCTTGATGTGGTTGTCAGCGCGGCGGTTCAGAGGGGCAGGAGAGGTTGAAACATGGGCCTCTTTCATGAAGGGCACCGCTAAACCGGGTAGCACAACCTAGTAGTTCTTATAGGTTTTGCCTGGTCGGCTCCTATCGAGCGTGGCATTCTAGGCCCTGCTGTTAAGGATCAGACAGTAAGGAGACTGAACGGATGCAAAGCAGGCTCGCGGAAGTTAACTCTCGTCTTTTGCTCGGAAACACATTGCATGAGCGGATGGCGGGGACCATGGAAGTGGCCTCGGGGTTGGGGTTCGATGCCCTGGTTTACGACTACAGTCCGGTGCCTTTTGATCAGCAGGGCGAACTGATCATTCCCAGTGCAATGGTCTGCAATACCCCAAAGGACTGGCTGGAGCTCTGGTGCGACGAGGGGTATTACCATATCGACCCGGTCCAGCAGGTGGCGCTGGACAGCATTTCTCCCTTTATCTGGTCCTACAGACCCGAAGCGGAAACCGTCTTGCGCCAGGCTATGGGGCAGCAGCACGCGCCGGTATCGAGTTACCTGCAGCATCATCAAATGTCCCATGGCATGACTGTTCCCATTCACTTGCCTGGTGGTGGTTTCGCCAGCCTGACCGGTTTGCGCTCGGGCAGTACCCAGGTGGCCTTGCATGATCTGCAACAGGTCTTGAGGGATTTCACGCTTCTTTCTCATGCTCTGCAGGAACACCTCTACCTACCGCTCAGTAAAAGCATTCGCAGCTATCCGGTTCAACTGACCAAGCGCGAGCGCGAGTGCCTGAAATGGGCGGCCGAGGGCATGACCTCTGGTGAAATTGCTGAACGCCTGCAGCGTTCCGTGGCCACCATCAACCTGCATCTGACCTCGGCGATGCACAAGTTGGGCGCCAAGAATCGGGTTCAGGCCGTGGTTCGAGCCGTTCACTATCGCTTGCTGGAAAACTAAAGCGAGCACAACCGGCCCGGTCTTATCGCTGATACGGGGGCGAGGCCGAAAATGACACAGGGTGATCGTCATCAGGGAGTGATGCGCAATGAAAGCAAGTAAACCACCACAGGAAGGTTATGCCTCCTTTGGCTCCTGGCAGACCTGGTATCGGGTGACGGGGGATCTGCAGAGTGGTCTGACGCCCCTGGTGATATTGCACGGCGGCCCGGGCTGCACTTATGACACCGTTGATGCCTTCAGGGATGTGGCGGCCAGTGGCCGGGCGATCGTTCAGTTCGATCATCTCGGCAGTGGATTTTCCACTCGCCTGGAGGACAAGCCTTCTTCATTCTGGAGCGTCGAGCTTTATCTGGAAGAGCTGAACAATCTTCTGGATCACCTGCGCATCAGTGAGGACTACGCCTTGCTCGGACATTCCTGGGGTGGGGCGCTGGCCAGCGAGCATGCCGTCTTGACCCCTGCGGGCCTGCGGGCCCTGATCATCGCCAATGCCCCGGCCGACATGCGGACCTGGCAGGCTGAAACCCTGGGTTTGCGTGAGGCCTTGCCAGAGGGGGTCTTGCAGACCTTGATCGGCCACGAGCAGGCTGGAACCCTCCATAGCGCCGAGTACGTGCAGGCCTCACAGGTGTATTTTGAGCGGCACGTGTGCCGGCTTCGGCCTTGGCCGGAAGAGGTAGTACGCATTTTTTCCAGGGGATGTTGCGCTACCACGATGGAAAGTGTGCCGCAGCGGGCTAGGAATTTCCCTCTCCTGAGCAACCTGCAGGACTGGAGCGTTGTCGAGCGCCTGCCGCGAATCAAGGTGCCGAGCCTGCTGATCTCAGGGCGTTACGACGAAGCAACCCCTGTAGTGGTCAAACCCTATCTGGACAACGTTCCGAACATTCGCTGGGCACTGTTCGAGAACTCCAGCCACATGCCCCATATCGAGGAGCGGGTTGCCTGTATGGGAACGGTGGTGAGCTTTCTGGATGAGTGTCTGTAGCACACGCTTCGCCCGCCCGTGCACCCCACTACCTTGCGTAGCGGGGCGTACTTTCAGGCGCTTAGTGCAACTTCAAGCGTGGGTCGGTACCTCGTCCAATCCGGCTGCCGAGCATCAGCATCGCCGTGCGGAACACTCCGTACAGGGCCATTTGGTGCATGCGGTACAGCGAGATGTAGAACATCCTTGCCAGCCAGCCTTCGAGCATCACACTGCCGGTGAGATTGCCCATCAGGTTGCCCACCGCCGAGAAGCGCGAGAGCGAGATCAGCGAGCCGTAGTCGGTGTACTTGTAGGTCGGTAGGTCTTTGCCTTCGATACGCAGTTTCAGCGATTTGGCCAGCAGTGAGGCTTGTTGGTGCGCAGCCTGGGCCCGTGGCGGTACGTTGCGGTCGCTGCCGGGTTGAGGGCAGGCGGCGCAGTCGCCGAAGGCAAAGATGTTCTCGTCACGGGTGGTCTGCAGGGTTGGCAGCACCTGGAGCTGGTTGATGCGGTTGGTTTCCAGGCCGTCGATGTCCTTGAGGAAACCCGGCGCGCGGATGCCGGCAGCCCACACCTTGAGGCTGGCGGGAATGGTCTGGCCATCAGCGGTGATCAGACTGTCGGCGGTCACTTCACTGACTGAAGCGTTGGTCAGCACTTTGACCCCGAGTTTCTCCAGGGTCTTGTGCACCGGCCCGCTGATGAGCTCGGGCAGGGCCGGCAGCACCCGTGGCCCGGCTTCGATCAGGGTGATGTGCATGTTTTCCGGGAGGATCCGATCCAGGCCGTAGGCGGCCAGTTCATGGGCGGCGTTGTGCAGTTCCGCTGCCAGTTCCACACCGGTGGCACCGGCGCCGACGATGGCCACGCTGATCTGTTCCACGACATCTGTCTGCCCGGCGTGGGCCCGCAGGTAGTGATTGAGCAGTTGCTGGTGGAAGCGTTCGGCCTGTTTGCGGGTGTCAAGGAACAGGCAATGCTGGGCGGCGCCCTGGGTGCCGAAGTCGTTGGTGGTACTGCCCACGGCGATCACCAGGGTGTCGTAGCCCAGTTCACGGGCCGGCAACAGTTCTGTGCCTTCCTCGTCATAGGTGGCAGCCAACTGGATCTTTTTCTGTTGACGATCGAGCCCGCTCATACGGCCCAGCTGGAACTCGAAGTGGTTCCATTTTGCTTGGGCAACGTAGTTGAGTTCGTCTTCGGAGGAGTTCAGTGAGCCGGCGGCCACTTCGTGCAGCAGGGGTTTCCAGATATGGGTCAGGTTGGCGTCCACCAGCATCACACTGGCGGTGCCGCGCTTGCCCAGGGTCTTACCCAGGCGGGTCGCCAACTCCAGGCCGCCGGCGCCGCCGCCAACGATGACAATACGATGAGTCATGGGGATATCTCGCAAGGCTAAAAGAAATCGGTGCAGTCAACCGAGCGAGCGCGATGCAGCTCATAGCGTCAGGTAACTGATAAAACGGCTCAACAGGCCCAGGGCGACCGTCACCACGACCACCACCACAAGGAGCATCCACGGCCGAAAGGGCCGGCGCTCGACTCGGTGCTGGGGCAGTTGCAGGTATTCTTCGACATGGCGTTGGTCGTCGGGGTTCAGGCGGCTGCTCATAAAGGGCCTCGTCAGGTAGACGTCGCAACACAGGGGAATGTTACAGCGCGATGCAATCGAGCATTTACCGAGCATAGCCGCTGCGCGTGGGGGCTCGATGACGAAGTCCCGGCGTTGGCAGGCAAGAGCGCTTTTTTACCATTGCCCGGAACATTGCGCCATGCCCAGGCGAGGCGGATTGACGGACTTTACAAACTGATGCCGACGTCGAAAACGATACTGCGGCCCAGGTTGCTACGCAGGAACTCCGGCGCATCCGGATGGGCGAACAGCACCCGGGCGAAGGTCGGTCCCACCAGGGACAGCGAGCGCCAGCCCTGGCGCAGGTATTCAGTGGGGGGCGGGAAGTGGCTGTTCAGATCCAGCACTTCACGTTTCAGGGCGGCGAAGGCGATGATGTCCAGCTCCCCGAGGTTCATCCCACGCTCCTTGTAGTTGTGGGCCTTCTTGCGCAGGGTCGGCCCCAGGCGCAGCAACAGTTCGTTAGCCGGGATGCGCTTGGGCTTGGCTTCGCGTCGTACCAGTTGGCTCAGGGAAAATGCGCTGCGTCGGCGTTGCAGTTCGTCGCGCCATTCATCATTGAGTCGGCGGCCTTCATCAAGGACGAAGAACACCTCGAAGCTGGCCTCGCGAAACAGCACATCCGGCGGCTCCTGCCCGGCGGCGCTGAATTCGTCGTTGCGATAGGGAATATTCAGGCCTTGCAGCAGGCGCTGGCAGACCCAACGCTCACGCTCCCATTTGCGGGCATTGGACAGAAACGCGTTGGCTTGTTCGGCCTGAATGGTGAGCAGGCGCAAAAAATCTGAGTCATCCATATCTCCAAGCTTAGCGCTCAAATATGACCTTAAAAACCACGCTTCTCGAAAAACCTCTGCACCCGGTGCCTGGCGGTGCTTGCTGGAGCCTGCCCAGGGGCGGTGTAGACTGTTTCCCGTCCTACCCCTCGATAAGGAGTGTGCAGTGAAACGCTGGTCAATTCTGTTGCTGGGCCTGTTGCCCCTGTGGGCCCAGGCCCTTGAAATCGGTGAGCGTCTGGCACCCTGGACCTTGCTGGATCAGTTCGATCAAGCCTACAGCCTCGATTCACAGGCGCAGATCCTGCTGGTGGCGCGCGGTATGGACGCGGCCAAGGTGGTGAACGGGGCGCTCAAGGACAAGCCCAAGGATTATCTGCAGGCGCGTCACGGGGTGTTTGTCGCGGATATCCAGCGCATGCCGGCGCTGATCGCCAAGATGTTCGCAGTTCCGGCCATGCGTGATTATCCCTACCGGGTGATGCTCGACCGCGAAGGGCGTGTGGCCTCTCGTTACCCTGCCGCTGAGGACAAGGTCTTGTGGCTGCAGTTGCAGGACGGCCAATTGGTGTCTCGGCAGGAATTCACCACCGTCGAGCAACTGAAGACTGCGCTGGAGAAAGCCCGGCCATGATCAGCGCGGCGCTGCTGTCACCGGCAAGCCTGAGTATCGGCTGGCTGCTGTATGTGCCGGTTCTGATCTGGGCGGTGTGGCGGGCGCCCTGGGTCGAGCTGTTCACCGACAGTCGCCGTCAGCATCTACTGTTCGGAACGGTGTTTGCGTTGTTTCTGCTGTGGTTGGTGCGCCGGGATTTCGATACTGGAGTGTCTTATCACTTCATCGGCATGACGGCGGTGACCTTACTGCTGGATTGGCCACTGGCGATTGTCGGTGGCCTGATTGCGCAGCTGGGCTTGCTGGCACTGGGGCGGCAGGAGCTGGCGGCAATGGGGGTCAATGGCGCCTTGCTGATCCTGTTGCCGGTGGCGGTAACCGAGGCCTGTGCCGGTCTGGTGGAGCGGGCTCAACCGCGCAATCCCTTCGTCTATATCTTCTGCTCCGGATTCTTCGCCGCGGCCCTGTCGGCGCTGTTGTGCCTGCTTTGTGGCCTGGGGCTCTTGTGGCTTGATGGGCGTTTCGCCATGCCCGAATGGCTGGAGGATTTTGTCGGCTACCTGTGGCTGATCATCTTTCCCGAGGCATTTATCAACGGCATGGTGATCAGCGCCCTGGTGGTGTTCTGCCCGGAATGGCTGGAAACCTTCAATCGCACCCGCTACCTCAGTGCGCCCTGGAAGGATGAGGACCCGCGCCCTTGATCCATATCAACTCCGAGACTGGGGCCGCGCTGCATGCTCGGCAAAAATCTCAGGAGTGCGGTCATGAGCGTCTATCAGTGGGCCCGGCAAGAAGTGCGCGACAGTCTGCACAGTGCCCAGCAGGAAGGTTTTGAACCGGGTTTGAGCCTGCGGGCGCTGCTCAGCGCGGTGGTGCAGCAGAGCAAGGGCGTACGTAGCATCGAGGATCTGGCTGACGAGTTGCAGTTCCTCGCGGAGAACCTCGACGACGATCAGGACTACAGCTTCATGCGGCCCTGATCGGCGTCGGTTCGAGCACTCAGTGAGCGCGGGGCGGCAGTTCCTCCGAGAACAGTTCGTCCTCGGCATCCGGGCTCACTGGAATCTTGTGTTCCTCGGCGGCCCAGGCCCCCAGGTCGATCAATTTGCAACGGTCGGAACAGAACGGCCGGTTGGTGTTGGTCGCGGTCCATTCCACGGGGGCGCCACAGGTTGGGCATTCGACGGTCAGGGGTTGGCTCATGACTGGCCTCCACGCAAAGTTAGGTAAAAGTGATGCAGGCGTTCGACCTCGCTGCGCAACCAGGCGTGATCGCGGTCGTTGACCAGCACATCGTCGGCGTGACGCAGGCGCTCCTCGCGGCTGGCCTGGGCCTGGAGAATCGCCTGGACCTGCTGTTCGCTGATCTGGTCGCGCTGCAAGGTGCGTTCGATCTGCAATTGTTGCGGCACATCGATCACCAGAATCCGTTGGGTCATCCGGAACTGGCCTGACTCGATCAGCAGTGGCGACACCAGGATCGCGTAAGGCGATTCGGCACGGGCCAGATGG
Source organism: Pseudomonas protegens (assembly GCF_003363755.1). Lineage (GTDB taxonomy): Bacteria > Pseudomonadota > Gammaproteobacteria > Pseudomonadales > Pseudomonadaceae > Aquipseudomonas > Aquipseudomonas danubii. The sequence goes on along the minus strand of NZ_CP031396.1, from coordinate 2,506,401 downwards.
CTGACGATCTCCTCGGCAATCAGCGGGTGTAATAGCGCCTCCAGCCAGCGACGCTGTTCGGGGACTTCGAAGATCAACTTGCGCAGTGCCGCGCGATCCAGTTGGCCGTCGGCCTGCAGCACGCTGTCACCAAAGTGCTGGGCAATCTGTTCCAAGGCCGGGCGGCCCGGTTCCACCACCCAGCGAGCGGCGTGATCGGCATCGATCACATGCACGCCCAGGTCGATGAAGTGCTGGGCGGCAGCGCTTTTGCCGCTGCCAATACCGCCGGTGAGGCCGAGGGTCCAGGGTGTGTTTACGGAGCGAGTCATTGGAAACCGACAAACTGCAAATAGAAGTCGGTCATTTGACCACCCCAGAGCAAGGCAATCCAGCCGGCAATGGCCAGAAAGGGGCCGAAGGGGATGGGCGTCGAGGTCTTGGCCCGGTTCAGGCGCAGCATGACAGTGCCGAGAATCGCTCCCACCAGAGAGGACAGGAGCAAGGTCAGCGGCAGGATTTGCCAGCCGCCCCAGGCGCCAAGCATCGCTAGCAGCTTGAAGTCGCCGTGGCCCATGCCGTCCTTGCCGGTCAGCAATTTGAACAGCCAGAACACTGACCACAGGCACAGATAGCCGAGTACCGCGCCCCACAGGGCGTCCTCCAGGCTCACCAGTACCTCGAAGCTGTTGGCAATCAGTCCCAGCCACAGCAGTGGCAACACCAGCACGTCTGGCAGCAGTTGGTGATCGGCATCGATCAGGCTCATGGCCAGTAACCCCCAACTGAGGATCAGCAGCAGGCCCGCGGGCCAGCCAAAACCGAAGTGCCAGGCGACGTACGCCGAGATCAGCCCGCAAGCCAGTTCGGTTAGTGGGTAGCGCCGGCTGATGACGGTCCTGCAGTGGGCGCAACGACCCCGCAGCCACAGATAGCTGAGCAGGGGAATGTTTTGCCAGGGGCGGATCGGTTGTGCGCAGTGGGGGCATTGGGAGTGGGGCAGCAGCAGGTTGTAGGGCGCCGCCACAGGCTCCGGGGGCAGTCCCAGCACTTCGTGGGCTTGAGCCCGCCAATCGCGTTCAAGCATTTTCGGCAGGCGCCACACCAGCACGTTCAGAAAACTGCCTACGAGCAGCCCTAGTACCAGGGCCGCAGTCACGAAGGCCAGGGGGTAAAGGGTCATGGCTTCAGTCAAGGACATGTTTAGATCGCTGTGCCGAGTTGAAAGATGGGCAGGTACATGGCAACCACCAGGGCGCCGACGATACTGCCCAGGATGACCATGATCAACGGCTCCATGAGGCTGGTCAGGCTGTCGACCAGGTGGTCCACCTCGACCTCATAATGTGCTGCGACTTTTTCCAGCAGATGATCCAGCATTCCGGATTCTTCACCGATGGCGGTCATCTGGATCGCCATAGTAGGGAAGACGCCGCTGGCGCGCATGGCAAAGTTCAGTTGCATGCCACTGGCCACTTGTTGGCGGATGCGTTCCACCGCTTGCCTGAAGACCTTGTTGCCGCTGGCTCCGGCCACTGAATCCAGGGCCTGGACCAGAGGCACGCCAGCCGCGAAGGTGGTGGCCAGCGTACGGGCGTAGCGGGCCACTGCGGCCTTGTACAGCAGCGGGCCGGCCAAGGGCAGGCGTAGCAGTCCCTGATCCACACGGTCCCGCAGGCGCTCCGAGCGCCGATAAGCCTGCCTGATCCCTACTCCCATCAGCAGGCCGGCGCTGAGCAACCATCCGCCGTGGTTCTGGATGACATGGGAAAGGGTGATGACCCATTGGGTCAGTAGCGGCAATTGGGCGTTGAACCCGGCGAACAGGCTCTGGAACTGGGGAACTACCTTGATCAGTAGGATGCTGCTGACCAGGACGGCCACGCCGATCACCGCCACGGGATAGACCATGGCCTTTTTTACCCGGGCCTTGAGGTTCTCGCTTTTTTCCCTATGGGTGGCGACCCGTTCCAGCAGGGTATCCAGGGCGCCGGACTGTTCGCCGGCCTCCACCAGATTGCAGTACAGCTCGTCAAAGTGGCGCGGATGTCGGCGCAGCGCCGTGGCCAGGCTGGAGCCTGCCTCGATGTCGCGTTTGAGGCTGGCCAGCAGTTGGCGCATCAGCGGTTGGACGAAGCTCTCGGCAATGATTTCGAAGGCTTGCAGCAGTGGCACTCCGGCCTGCATCAGGGTTGCCAGTTGCCGGGTGAACAGGGCGATCTCCCGTGCCTTGATCCGTTGGCCCGATCGGAGCCAGGCCCTAGGCTTGCGGCGTACCCGGGTTGGAGTGATGCCTTGCCTGCGCAGCTGAGCTCGGATCAGCGCCGGGTTTGCAGCGCTCAGCTCGCCGGCCAACTTGTGGCCCTGGCCGTCGGTGCCTTGCCAGAGATAGACGCTGGCCACAGGTGCTTTTACCGCCATGGTTCAATCCTTGATGCAGGGGTGAGCTTCTTGAAGCCTAGCCGCCGGGCACCTGACGCATAGGGGCGCTAGATGACGAAATTTGTCAGTTTGTGCAACTCCTCGTACTCAAGGTCATCGGCTATCAGTGCTGCAGGCCTTGAATTCCGTGGGGTTGAGCTTGGCACAGGGCATGCTTCAAGCCTTGCTGATTACCCACGGAGCATTCTTGCCAGGAGGCAACTCATGAAACATCAATCCGCTTTTACCCTGATCGAATTGCTGGTGGTGGTGGCCATCATCGGCATTCTCGCCACAGTGGCGATGCCGCTGTATTCCAAGTACCAGGTGCGGGCCAAGATGATGGCCGCGTTGGCCGAGGCGTCAGCGCTGAAGGTCAATATCGAGGACCTGCTTAATCAGGGAATCGACCCAACTCTGGCCCTCGCCGGTGGCACGCCCTTGACGTTGAACTGCCGAATGAGCGCCGAGGGCACTGCCGCCACCGGTGAAGGCAGTATCGGCTGTACCCTCCTCAATGCTCCGGGGGCAGTGTTGAACAAGACTCTGGTACTGAGCCGTTCGCCAGCTTCGGGATGGACGTGCAACACCACAGTGGAGGCCGACTATGCGCCCAAGGGCTGTGCCGCGCACGACACCTGAGTCCTGGCAGGCTGTTGGGTGTGGGCTTGATGAACTGCGTCGAAAAAAGCCGCAACTTGCATGCAGATTGTTGTGTGGTCATGCATTTTGCATGATGCTGATTCTTCGCCTTATCTGTAACTTATTGTTTTTTATGGGGTTTTTATGTTGTCTGGACTTGGCACAGCACCTGCAATATCCCTCATAACCCTGTTGCCAGGACACGGCGCAGGCTTTCTAAAAGAACAGGAGTTACTCGTATGAAGAAGTTCGCTATCGCTGCTGCAACTGCTACCGCTCTGACCCTGACCATGTCCAACGCAGCATTTGCGCAGACCACTCAAAGCACCCAGTCGCCTATGGTCGTGGCTGCCGGTGAAGTGACCAAGGCCAAAGAGGCCACCTCCGATACCTGGATCACCACCAAAGTGAAAAGCGATCTGGTAACCGAGAAAGGCATTCCTGGCACCGACATCAAGGTTGAAACCAACAAGGGCGTCGTCTCGCTGTCGTCCACTGTTGCCATTACCGAGGCGCAGAAAGCCACAGCAGTGGCAATCACCAAGAAAATCAAGGGCGTTCAAGCGGTCTCTGCCGACGGCCTGAAAGCCGAGTAAGACTCCAAGCTTCTCGCCTGGACAGGGAGAGGGCGCGGTAGACGAGCCAAGCGATACGTCTGCCGCTGCTTTCAAAGGTTCATGCGGAAGATCACAAGGATGTGATCATTACAGGCCCTGGCACTTTGTGTCGGGGCCTGTTCTATTGGGCGGGGAAGTGGCGCTGCTTGAGGCCGGCGCGGGCCTTACTCGCTGTCCAGGTGCAGCGGAGTGATCACCTTGCCGTCGCTTTCGGCCTGGCCGAGGTTGGCATCGATGAAGTAGACCCGGTCATCGGCCAATTGGCCCTTGTCCACCAGGAAGTCCTTGATGCTGCTGGCCCGTTCCTGGCCCAGTTGGCGCAGCAACACGTCACTGCCGCTCCAGAACTTGATCAGCCCCTCACGCAGTTTGGCACTGCGCTCGTCGCGGCTGAGCTGGGTCCATTCGGCCGGAGGTTGCTGTTTCAGGCGGGTGCGGTAAATGCCTTCCAGCAATGGCGCTTTCTCGCCCTCGGGAACCTGCAGCAAGGACGCCTGGGCCGGCACCTTGTCGCCGCGCCGTTGCAGGATCTTGTAGTAGTTGTACTGGTACTCGCGCTCCAGACGCTGTTCGGCGATCAGCGGACCATCGCTGCTCTGGGCGCTGGTGCCTTCGATCTCCAGGCGCAAGGTCGGACGCTCCTTGAGGGCCTTGGCCAGGGTGGTGAGGGCTGACTCGGACTCTTTGCTCAGTTCGCTGGAGCCAGGCGCGAAAGACACACTGCTCAGGTCTTCAGAGTCGCCGCCGGTGACCAGGCCGCCAATGAACTTGAAGGGGGCCTGGGCTGCTCGCAGCACCAGGTTGCGCAGGGTCTGCCAGACGATTGGCATCACGCTGAACTGTGGGTTGTTGAGGTCGCCGGAAATTGGCAACTCGATGGAAATCTTGCCGTCGGTGTCTTTCAGCAGGGCCACGGCCAGGCGAATTGGCAGGTCTACGGCGTCTGGGCTGTCGACCTTTTCACCCAGTTGCAGTTGTTCGACCACCAGTTTGTTCTCGGCCTTGAGCTGGCCCTTGGTGATCATGTAGTGCAAGTCGAGGTTGAGTCGGCCCTTGCGAATACGAAAACCGGCAAATTTTCCGGAATAGGGCGTCAGGGTGGTCAACTCCACTCGCTTGAAGCTGGTGGCGATATCCAGTGCGGCCATTGGATCGAAGGGGTTGACGCTGCCCTTGATGGTCACTGGAGCGTAGCGGTCGACCTTGCCCTTGACGTCGACTTCCGCCGGCTTGGCCTGGCGGCTGTCGATGGTGCCGATATGCCCGTTGAGTTGCTGGACTGCCGTGGCGAAGTTTGGTGTCAGGCTCAGGTCGGCGAAGTTGGCCGAACCATCGTTGATGGCGATTTTACCAATGTGAATACCCAGTGGCTTGCTGGAACTTGGGGCGGGCTTGCCCGAGGATTTGCTGCTGCCGCCTGCAGGTTGTGGAATCAGCAGGTCGTCGATATTGGTGGTGCGGTCATCGTTGATGATGAAGCGCGCATAAGGCTGCATCAGGTTGACCTGGCTGATGGTCAGGCTGTCACCGTGCTGATAGTTCAGGCCCTCCACCACCACTTGTTTCCACTTCACGAAGTCGCGGGTCTTGAGGGTGTCCAGGGTGTGCAACTGATCCACTTCGGCCCGGCCGGTGATGCTGAAGGTCAACGGTTCGACTTTCTTCAGGTCCACTGCCAGGTCGCTGCCGAGCATGCCGCTGCGCAGTTCCAGGCGAATGAACGGGCTGATGTAGGACTGGGCGACCCGCAGGTCGATGTCCTTGGTCTGCACCTTGAGCTTGGCGGTGATGGGGTTGAGATTGACTTCGCCGGTGGCGCTGACCTTGCCTTGTTTACCCAGGCCGGTATCGAGCTTTAGGGTGAAAGGCGACTGGTTGAGGCTGTCGAAGTTTTTCAGATCCAGGTTCAGCGGGCCAACGTCCAGCGCCACGGCCGGTTTGGCTTGGCGGTCGGCCAGGTGCACCTGATAGTTGCGCAGTTCCACATCCTTGAGCAGTACCTGCCAGGGCTTGCTGGGGACTGCGGGTTCCTTGGGGGTATCGGCTGTGGCTGGCTGAGGCTTGGCTGCCGGCTTGGCGGGTTGGCTGGCGAAGAGCTTTTGCCAGTCCAGTTGGCCATCGGCTTCAAGGGCGGCCCAGGTCTCCAGTTTCTGGCTGCGGATCTTGCCGACTATGACGTGCTGCTTGGCCAGGTCCACCGTCGCTTCGCTGATGTCCAGGCGCTCCAGGCGCGCTAGCGGGCGACCGTCCGGGGCTTTGATGGCGAATGGCGCAACGCTGATGGAGGTGTTGTCCAGCAGCAGTTCGGTTTCCTTGGTCAGGCTGAATTTATAGTGGGTGCTGAGGTTGACCACGCCGTCTTCCAGCACCAGCGGCACGGCGTCACGTACATAGGGCCACCAGGCTTTCATCTTGCCGTCGGTGACTTTCAAGGTGCCTTCGGAAGCCAGCGGGGTCACGCTGAAGTTGCCGCTCCAGTCGATCTGTCCACCTTCCGGGCCGGTGGCCATCAGGGTCATGTCGGCGCTGTCATCCGGCAGGGTGCTGAGGTTCTTCAGTTCAAAGTCGAGCTTGTTGTAGAGAAACTCGATGGGCTCGCTGGGGCGCAGGTCCTTGAAGTGCAGATAGCCGCCCGCCAGCTTGATGCGTTCAATGCGAACGGGAAATGGCTTGGCGTCGGGATCGCTCGGGGTCGGTTCGCTGGCAGGCAGCTTGAACAGGGCCAGGAGGTTGAGCTTGCCTTCCTTGTCGAAGAGGATCTCGGTCTTGGGCTGGTCCAGTTCGATGTCCGCCAGATGCAGAGCGCGTTTCCACAGACTGTCCAATTGCAGATTGGCGTAGAGGCGCTGGAAGGCAATCTGTTCCTTGCCCGGTTCGCCGACGCTCAGGCCCCAGAGGGTCAGTTCCAGGCTGAAGGGGTTGAGTTCGATACGCTGGATATGGGCCGGGGTCGTGGCGTAGTTGGCCAGTTGCTGGTTGGCCACCCGCAAGGCGATGCCCGGCAAAATCAGAAAGCCCAGCAGACTGTAAAGGGCGAGAGCGGTCAACAAGGCGCAGAGAGCGCGAATCAATCCTTTGGTCATGCGAGGCTTCATCTATCTGGATCGGAAGTGCCTTGGAGTATGGCACGCGTTTACGGTTCCGAAACCATCGCAGTCTTCAGGATTGTTCAGATTTTTTGCCCCTGATCAAAGTTGCAGGATCAGTGTTTTCAGCGGCGGTTGTCCGTCCTGGGAAGGGAAGTCCGCAGCAGGGGCAAGGACCTGGCAATCGCGTACTGGCCGCCCGGCTTTCTCGGCGCAGCGCAGCACTTGTTCTCGCCAGTCCTGCAACGACACCTTGGCCAGGTTGTTACAGCAGATCAGCACACCCTCTTCGGCAGTGGCCAGCAGCGCCGGCTTCAGCAGGCTCTGATAATCGCGCAGCAGGTCGACGGTGCCGAAGGCACTCTTGGCCCAGGCCGGAGGGTCCAGCAAGACCAGATCGTATTGGCGTTGTTCAAGACGCGGATAGCTGGGGAGCTTCTGTCCACGTCGCTGACTGATGGGCAGGCCCGCCAGTTGGCGGATTGCTGGGAAGTAGTCCGACTGCACGAACTGCATGCCGGGTAGCTGCGGGTTGAGCTGGCCGTTTTCCCGGCCTACCGCCAGGTTGCCTTCGGCGAAGTCCAGGTTGAGGACCTCCCGGGCGCCTCCGGCCGCAGCGCAGAGGCCGACACCGCAGGTATAGGCGAAGAGATTGAGCACGCTTTTCCCGGCACTGTGCTGCTTGACCCAGCCGCGAGCGTTGCGCAGATCGAGAAACAGCAACGGGTCCTGCCCGGCATGACGGCCGCGGACACGATAATTCAACCCCCATTCGTGGCCGACCAGATCCTCCAGGGCACTGTCGTCGGCGCGGTATACCGAGTCTTCACGGTCGATACGCGAGTTGCCGCGGGAGCGATCGTTGTAGACCAGCAGGCTCGACAGGTTCAGCTGTTGATTGATGGTCTCGTGCAATTGCAGCAGGGCATCGCGTTCCAGCGTTTGGTGAAAGCTCTGTACCAGCAACTGCGGCCCATAACGGTCGACGGTCAGGCCACCGGCGCCTTCCTGGCTGCCGTGGAACAGGCGATAGCAGTCGGTGCCTTGCTGGTGCAGTTCGGCGAGCAGGTCTTGACGGTGATCGAGGGCGGCGCGCAGCGCCTGATTCAAGGAAGACATGCAGGGCGCCTTGGAGAAGAGGAATAAGGCGCCGCAGTTTACCAGCCTCCTGCCCGTTGTAGGAGCCAAGTGCTGGCGAAGGCGATCTCTCGGACTCTATGGCCAATGCCACGCCCTGGCCGCCGCCGATGATCACTTTGGCATCGCCGCAGCCAATGGCCTGGGCGCTCAAGTGCAAGGCCTTGAGGGCAGAGCCGCAGACTTTGTTCAGGGTCATGTTGGGTACGGCGTGGGGCTGGTCGGCCAATTGCGAACTGTCCGGGCGTGTTGTGCATGAGCGGTCTTCTTCTACAGACCCATGCGTCGTTTCGCTCGATGCACCGAACTGTCCCGCACCGCCCAGCGCAGCATCGGCGTACTGCGTTTGACGCTGGCTCGAATCAGCTGGCGTTGCAGCGGGTTCTGATTGACGTCAAGCATGGAGCTGGCCCAGTCCGGCAGCAGGTCGATACCGGCCTGCATCATCAATGAGCCAAAAGGTTTGGCCAGGCGACTGGGAGCTGGAGCCGCCTGTAGCAGGCGCAGAACCTCGCGACTGCGATCGTCGCACAGCAGTTGCGGACGCATGGCCTGCAGGTAGTCGGCCACCGCCCGCCGCGAGCGGGGCACATCCCGGGCGCCGAGACGTTCGGCGATCAGCGCGATCTCGTTGTAGTAGCGGTCCTGGTCTGCCCCTGACAGGCGAGGGTTGAGGTAACGCAGGTGGGCGGCGAGAAAGTTGCTGACTTCCGCCACATGCACCCAGGTCAGCAGGTCTGGATCGCTGGCGGCGTAAGGACGGCCGTCAGGAGCGGTGCCCACGATATGCAGGTGAATAGTACGTACTTTTTCGATCAGCCATTCGGCGTCCTGACGGGAGCCGAAGGTGGTGCCGGAAATGAACTGGCCGGTGCGGCGCAGGCGGCCGATCATGTCCTGGCGAAAGTTCGAGTGGTCCCAGACCCCGGCCAGGGCCAGGGGGTGCAGGGCTTGCATCAGCAAGGCACTGATGCCGCCGATCAGCATGCTGCTGAAATCGGCGTGTACCTGCCAACTGACCGAGCCCGGCCCGAACAGGCCGGGGTCGCCCTTGGGATGCTCCAGGTCGAGTTGCCCCAGGGAGAGGCCAGACAAGCTCATGACTTGGCTTTCGATACGGCTGCGAATGAATTCCATGACAGCTCGGTGCGGGTAGTGAAAAAAGGCGCGGCCGTGGCCGCGCCGGTTTCAAGCGTTCAGGCGCTTGTCGATCAGGCCTTCCACCACACTGGGGTCCGCCAGCGTCGAGGTATCCCCCAAGGTCTCCAGTTCGTTGCAGGCGATCTTGCGCAGGATACGCCGCATGATCTTGCCCGAGCGAGTTTTCGGCAGGGCCGGGGCCCACTGGATCAGCTCCGGTTTGGCAAAGCTGCCGATTTCACGGCTGACCAGGGCCAGCAGTTGCCTTTTCAGTTCCTCGTCGGGTTCGATGCCTTGCATGGGCGTGACAAAGGCATAGATCCCCTGGCCCTTGAGGTCGTGGGGGTAACCGACCACGGCCGCCTCGGCGATGTCGTCGTGAAGCACCAGGGCGCTTTCCACTTCGGCGGTGCCGATGCGGTGCCCGGAGACGTTGATCACGTCGTCGATGCGTCCGGTGATCCAATAGCTGCCGTCCTCGTCCCGGCGCGCGCCGTCACCGGTGAAGTAGTAGCCGGGGTAAGGCGCGAAGTAGGTTTCGATCATGCGCTTGGGATCGCCGTAGACGCTGCGTATCTGTGCCGGCCAACTGGCCTTGATCGCCAGGATGCCGCTGCCGGCACCTTGGATTTCCTTGCCCTGGTCGTCCAGCAACACGGGTTGTACACCGAACATCGGCGTCGAGGCGCAGCCGGGTTTGACCTGTCGGGCGCTGACCAGGGGGCTGAGCATGATGCCGCCGGTCTCGGTCTGCCACCAGGTATCGACAATCGGGCAGCGCTGCTCGCCCACGACATTGAAATACCACTCCCAGGCTTCCGGGTTGATCGGTTCGCCAACACTGCCCAGGAGCCGCAGGCTGCTGCGGGAGGTGCGTTGCACGGGGTCGTTGCCTTCGCGCATCAGGGCCCGCAGGGCGGTGGGGGCGGTGTAGAAGATGTTCACCTGGTGCTTGTCCACCACCTCCCAGAAACGCGAGGTGCTGGGGTAGTTGGGCACGCCTTCGAAGATCAGCGTGGTGGCACCGTTGGCCAAGGGGCCGTAGAGGATATAGCTGTGGCCGGTGACCCAGCCGACGTCGGCGGTGCACCAGAAGACCTCGCCGTCGCGGTAGTCCAGTACGTACTTGAAGGTCATGGCGGCCTGTAGCAGGTAGCCGCCGGTGGTATGCAGAACGCCTTTGGGTTTGCCGGTGCTGCCGGAGGTATAGAGGATGAACAGCGGGTCTTCGGCGTCCATCGGCTCGGGGGCGCACTGGTCGCTGGCCGCGGCTACGGCCTGCTGGTAGTGAATGTCGCGGCCCTCCACCCAGTTCACCGGGTGACGGGTGCGCTCGACCACCACCACGCTGCTGACGTCCGGGCAACTGAGCAGGGCCTTGTCGACGTTGCTCTTGAGGGGAATCTGTTTGCCGCCGCGCACGCCTTCGTCGGCGGTGATCAGGGTGCGGCAGTCGGCGTTGAGAATCCGGTCGCGCAGGGCCTCCGGGGAGAAGCCGCCGAACACCACCGAATGCACGGCACCGATCCGGGTGCAGGCGAGCATGGCGTAGGCCACTTCGGGAATCATCGGCATGTAGATGCACACCCGGTCGCCTTTTTTCACGCCACGGCTTTTCAGCACGTTGGCCAGGCGGCAGACATGCCCGTGAAGTTCTTTGTAGGTGATGCGCTGTGAGTCGGCGGGGTTATCGCCTTCCCAGATGATGGCTGCCTGATCGCCGCGTTTTTCCAGATGACGATCAATGCAGTTGTAGCTGACGTTGAGTTGGCCGCCACGGAACCAGCTGGCCTCGCCGGTGCGCATGTCGTGGCTGTGCACGCTGTCCCAGGGGCTGCTCCAGTGCAGGAAACGCTTGGCCTGCTCGGCCCAGAACACATCTGGCTGCTCAATGGATTGGCGGTAGAGGTGGTGGTAGTCGTCCTGACTCATTTGCGCCGCCCGGCGGACGGCATCGGCTTTCGGAAAAGTGCTGATATCGAACATGACGGTTCCTTATTCTTGTTTTGCGACAAGCCATAAGGGTGCGCACAAGTGTCAGGAAGGTTCAAGGGGGGGGGAGGGCCGGGGCCCGGACGGGAGCCGACGTGGCGGCTCCCGGGACAGAGAAGGTTGATCAGCCGCGGTGACGGCCGCGGAAGTAGTTGATCAGGCCTTGGGTCGAAGCATCGTCGGCCAGGGTTTCGTCGCTACCGACCAGACGGTTGTAGACGCCTTTGCCCAGTTCCTTGCCCAGCTCCACGCCCCACTGGTCGAAGGCGTTGATGCCCCAGACCACGCTTTGCACGAAGACCTTGTGTTCGTACAGCGCTACCAGGGCGCCCAGGCGCCGCGGGCTGATGCGTTCCACCACCAGGGTGTTGCTCGGACGGTTGCCGGGAATCACCTTGTGCGGCGCGAGTTTTGCCACATCGGCTTCGCTCATGCCTTTCTCGCGCAGTTCGCTCTCGGCTTCGGCGCGGGTCTTGCCCAGCATCAGCGCCTGGCTCTGGGACAGGCAGTTGGCGTACAGCCACTGGTGGTGGTCAGCCACCGGATTGAAGCTAACGATCGGCACGATGAAGTCGGCCGGAATCAGCTGGGTGCCCTGGTGCAGCAACTGGTGATAGGCGTGCTGACCGTTGCAGCCTACGCCGCCCCAGATCACCGGGCCGGTATCGGTGGCCACCGGGGTACCGTCCTGGCGCACGCTCTTGCCGTTGGATTCCATGTCCAACTGCTGCAAGTGCTTGGTGATGTTGCGCAGGTAGTGGTCGTACGGCAGGATCGCGTGACTTTGCGCTCCCCAGAAGTTGCCGTACCACACTCCCAGCAGGGCCAGCAGCACCGGCATGTTCTGCTCGAACGGAGCGCTCTGGAAGTGCTGGTCCATGGTGTAGGCACCGGACAGCAGTTCCTTGAAGTTGGACATGCCGATGGCCAGTGCGATCGGCAAGCCGATGGCGGACCACAGCGAGTAGCGTCCACCGACCCAGTCCCACATTGGGAAAATGTTCTCTTCACGAATGCCGAAGGCCACGGCGGCCGCGTTGTTGCTCGATACGGCGATGAAGTGGCGGTGCAATTCGGCTTCGGAGCCGCCCTGGGCCAGGTACCAGGCCCGCGCCGCCTGAGCGTTCTTCAGGGTTTCGAGGGTGTTGAATGACTTGGAAGAAACGATGAATAGCGTGGTTTCTGCACGGATTTTCGCCGAAAGCTCATGGAACTCGCTACCGTCGATATTGGCCAGGTAGTGACAGCGCACGCCTTTCTGGGCATAGGACAACAGCGCCTCGGACACCAGCTCCGGGCCGAGGAACGAGCCACCGATACCGATGTTGACCACGTCGGTGATGGGTTTCTCGGTGTAGCCGCGCCACAGGCCGTCGTGGATGCGCCCGACCAGCTCGGTGATCTGGTTCAGTACCTTGTGTACTTCCGGCATCACGTTAACGCCATTGACCGACAGCTTGTCGCCCACTGGACGGCGTAGTGCAGTGTGCAGCGCCGGACGGCCTTCGGAGGCGTTGACCAGCTCACCGGTCACCATGGACTTGATGGCATCGGCCAGACCGACTTCCTTGGCCAGATTCACCAGCAGATCGCGGGTCTGGCTGGTGATCAGGTTTTTCGAGTAGTCGAGAAACAGTCCGCAGCTGCTCAGGGTAAATTGGTTGAAGCGCTGTGGATCGGTATTGAACGCCTCGCGCATGCTGAAATCCTGCATGGCTTGGCGGTGGTCTTTCAACGCTTGCCAGGCGGGCAGAGCGGTAACGTCGTGAGGAGTGCGGTAGTACGCCATCGCTGCGGTTTTCCTTTTGCTTGAACTGCCTTTTTGGACACTGAGAAGCCCGGAACGTCCTGCGCGGTCTCAAGGACCTCGTTCCTTCAGTCCTGTGCTGATTCGATTAATCACCCAGGGCGATAACAGTAACTCCAGCGTGCTGTTCTGTCTTGGCTTTGTGCGCCTTGTGGCCGGTACTATTTTGTACTGGCGGGGCCAATCAGGGCTGCATGGGGGCTTTCAGCGGGAATAAACGGGGTTGGAATCGGCTGGCTTCAACGGGGACCCCATGGTTTCGTGGCTCCGCTCGTTGCCGGGGGCATCTACCGCCTGCGTGGTCTGACACTGAGCAGATCGCTTTCACCCTGGGCAAGATGGCACGCATAGGAAATTCCTGGGTCGGATCCTCGAACAGGACCTGCAGTATCAGCTGCAGGCCCCAGCCGGCGGCAGTTTGCCCGAAGGTTGGCGTTCGGGCAATCAGGCGTTCATGCCGGCGTGTCGAGGTCCAGATGCAGGTTGTCGATCAAGCGTGTTGCGCCCAGATAAGCCGCCACCAGAATCACCAGGTCACGGTCTTCGGCAGTGGCGGGACGCAGGTTTTTCGCGTGACGGATTTCCAGGTAGTCCCGTCGCAGGCCGGCCGCCTCGAGCTGCTGCTGTTGCTCGGCCAGTAGCCTCGGATAGTCACGCTCGCCATCCCGAATGGCCTGAGCGATTTGGCTCAGACTGCGGTACAGCACGGGGGCGATGGCGCGCTGCTCTGCGCTCAAGTAGCCATTGCGCGAGGACAGGGCCAGGCCGTCGGTGGCCCTCACCGTTGGCTCGCCGATGATCTGGATCGGCATGTTCAGGTCATGCACCAGGGCACGAATGACCGCCAACTGCTGGTAGTCCTTCTGGCCGAACACGGCAAGGTCCGGCTGGACCATGTTGAACAGCTTGCTGACCACCGTGGCCACGCCTTCGAAATGACCAGGGCGGCTGGCGCCGCACAGGCCTTCGGAGAGCTGTGGCACGCTGACCCGGGTCTGTCCAGCCATGCCGTCGGGGTACATCTCTTCGACGCTGGGGGCGAACAGTAGATGGCAGCCGGCTTCGAGCAGTTTCTCCTGGTCGGCGGCCAGGGTCCGCGGATACTTGTCGAGGTCTTCGCCGGCGCCGAACTGCAGCGGGTTGACGAAGATACTGGCCACCACGAAATCCACTCGCTGGGCGGCCTTGGCCACCAGGGCGGCGTGACCGCTGTGCAGGTTGCCCATAGTGGGGACGAAGCCGATTCGCTTGCCTTCGCTGCGGGCACGGGCGACCGCAGCGCGCAACTCGCGCACGGTTTTGACTGTATTCATGCAGAGAACCCGTGTTCGGCGCCTGGGAAGGTAACGGCCTTGACCGCGTCGACATAGGCACTCAACGCCGCCTGGATGCTGTCTTTGCCGGCCATGAAGTTCTTCACGAACTTGGGCGAGCGACCGCTCAGAGACAGGCCCAGCATGTCGTGGAGCACCAGCACCTGGCCGTCGGTGGCGCTGCCGGCACCGATGCCAATCACCGGGATTTTCACCGCTTGAGTGATTTCCGCCGCCAGCTCGCTGGGCACGCATTCCAGCAGCAACATGGCGGCACCGGCCTGCTCCAGGGCAATGGCATCGGCCCGCATCTGCCGCGCCTGGCTCTCGTTGCGCCCCTGGACCTTGTAGCCGCCCAGCACATTCACTGTTTGTGGGGTCAGCCCCATGTGTACGCAGACCGGAACGCCGCGTTCGTTCAGCAGGCGAACCGACTCGGCCAGCCAGGCGGCACCTTCGATCTTGACCATGTGCGCCCCGGCCTGCATCAACTGGGCCGAGCTGCTCAGGGCCTGTTCGGGGGTGGCATAGGACATGAAGGGCAGGTCGGCGAGGATCAACGCGCCGTTGTTGCCGCGTTTGACCGCCGCGACGTGATAGGCCATATCGGCGTTGCTCACGGGCAGTGTGCTGTCGTGCCCTTGCAACACCATGCCCAGGGAGTCGCCTACCAGCAGGACTTCGACGCCGGCTTCACAGCAGGTGTGGGCGAAGGTGGCGTCATAGCAGGTCAGCATGGTGATCTTTTCACCTTTCTGCTTGAGGCTTTGCAGGGTGGTCAGAGTGATGTCTGGCATGAAAAGGGGTCCTCATTTCAGGCGCTTTGGAAACTACTGCGAGTAACGCGCGTGATTCTTCGTTATTCAGGCGCACGGTCTTTTGTCGTGCTTATACAGCCTGGTTCCAAGCGATTTGAAAGCGGTACCGGGATTCGCGCTGGTGGCGTTGGACGCCTTATTCTGTGCCCAGAAGGGGCTGTGTACCAGCGGGTGCCACCGCCGTTGCACAAGCGTCTTGGCCTAGCGTTTCCTGAGGTCGCCGCGAACAAGCCTCACTTGAATTGCGCCCTTTAACGCCGGGATGGCGGCAACGGGACGCCTATAGTCGTGATGAGGACTCTGGAAGTCAATTAGATGTGTTACCGCCTTGTTACGCCGGGAGTGTTACCGCCGTTACTGATGCGTTTCAGCGGTTATTTCAGCCGTTCCAGGCCGACAAATGGACAGGCGTCGAGCAGCTCCTGCAGGGTGCGTCCGTCGGCCAGTCGCAATTCAGCGGGGGCCAGTTCCGCCAGGGGATAGAGGACAAAGGGGCGGGCCTGCATATGGTAATGAGGGACTTTGAGGCGCGGTTCGTCAATCAGGCGGTCGCCGAACAGGAGGATGTCCAGGTCCAGGGTGCGAGGGCCCCAGCGTTCATGACGTTCTCGGCCTTGCTGGTTTTCGATGGCCTGCAGCGCATCAAGCAGTGCCAAGGGCTCCAGGTCACTGTCCAGCGCCGCCACGGCATTGGTGTAGCGCGGTTGGCCGGGCAGCAGGGAATCGCTTTGATAGAAGGCCGACACGCCGTGGAAGTGGCTCGCGGGCAACTGCGCCAAGGCCTCGAGTGCGCTGCGCAGTTGCTCTTCAGGGGCAGCCAGATTGCTGCCCATGCCAATGTAGATGCGTTCCATCCATTACTCGCCTGAGGCGCTGGAGCTGCCTGCACGCTTGCGTTTGGCACCGCTGCTGCGCCGACGTTTGCGTGGTGCGCCACTGGCCTCTTCCTTGCCGCTCAGGTCGCGGATCATGTCGCGGCGTTCGGAGTCATTGGCGTCCTGATAGTCGGTCCACCATTCACCCAGGCCGTCAGTCTGCTCACCTGCGCTTTCACGCAACAGCAGGAAGTCGTAGCCGGCACGGAAGCGCGGGTTGTCCAGCAACTGGTCGGCGCGCTTGCCGCTGCGCCGTGGCAGCCGTTCCTGCATGTCCCAGATTTCGCGGATCGGCATGGTGAAGCGCTTGGGAATGGCAATGCGTTGGCACTGTTCGGCGATCAGTTCGTGGGCCGCTTCCTGCATGGCCGGGATTGGCGGCATGCCGCGCTCCTGCAGGCGCAGGACCCGGGCGGGCAGGGCCGGCCAGAGCAGGGCGGCGAACAGGAAGGCCGGAGTCACGGGCTTGTTCTGCTTGATTCGCAAATCAGTGTTGATCAAGGCTTCACTGATCAATGTATGGGTGTAGGTCGGGTTGTATTCCAGGGCTTCGGCGCTGGCTGGGAACAATGGATCGAAGAGTTGCAGGTCCACCAGCATTTCGAAGGTGTCGGCCGCATAGCCGGAGAGGAACAGCTTGAGCACTTCTTCGAACAGACGTGCGGAAGGGATTTCCCGCAGCATGGGAGCCAGTTCGCGGATCGGCGTTGCGGTGTGTTTTTCGATACCGAAGTTGAGTTTTGCCGCGAATCGCACGGCACGCAGCATCCGCACCGGGTCTTCCTGGTAGCGCTGCCGAGGGTCGCCGATGAGGCGGATCAGATTGTTGCGAATGTCGTGTACGCCATTGGCGTAATCGAGGATGCGTTCGCTGACCGGGTCGTAATACAGGGCGTTGATGGTGAAGTCGCGGCGTTGCGCGTCTTCTTCAAGGGTGCCGTAGACGTTATCCCGCAGAATTCGCCCGCTTTCGTTACGGGAAGATTGATTGCTGTCTTCCTCATCGTCGTTCTGCGGGTGGTTGGCGCGGAAAGTCGCGACCTCGATGATTTCGCGGCCGAAGTGGATATGCACCAGTTTGAAACGACGGCCAATGATCCGTGCGTTACGAAACTCGGCCTTGACCTGCTCCGGTGTAGCGCTGGTGGCGACGTCGAAATCCTTCGGGGTGATGTTGAGCAGCATGTCGCGCACGCAGCCACCCACCAGATACGCCTGGTAGCCGGCGTTCTGCAGGCGTTCGACGATATTTACCGCATACCGGCTGAACTGGGCACGTTGCAGCGAATGTTGGCTGCTATTGAGCACTTCAGGGGTGCTGCGTTTATGTTGCGTACGACGCAAGGGAGAACGGAATGACTGGAACAGCTTCTTCAGCATGGGATGCACTGTTTGAAGGAATGTTCGGCCAAAACGAAGAATGACCGCATGATGGGCGGGGATTCTAGCATTTAGTCGAAGGATGGTGTAGGAAGCTGCCGCGACTTGTGCAGGCCTGCGCAAAGGTGCGATCTAGCAGGGCTGGCGTAGGTTTTTTGGGGGAAATGCGAATTCTGGAAACCACAAGGGGAGCCGAAGCTCCCCCAGAAGAGTTGTGCGTGCTCTATTTTTATTATTGGTTTCGGGCTTCTTGTTTTTGTTAAACGCCCTTGTCACTGAGGTTATCCAGAGTGACCCTCCCAATCGGGAGCCAAGAGCAAACGGATTGCTTTGATCGCTGAGTTGCAATGACCTTTCGATCCAACCAGTTCAGGCTCTGCCTTAGGGCAGTTTTTGTTGTTCTCGGCCTGGTTGTGGGGCATGCCCCAAATACAACGCCTCTCCAAAAGAATCAGTTAGCTGCGCCTCCGCCGTGTTGTTTTTATTATGCGTGAGTCGATTCGTCTTATTTTTATTGTCTTGTGCATTGCTTGTTATTGTTCTTGTACTAAACATATAGCAGTTGCCGTGCCAACTTTTGCGATCCCCAGTAAAACAAGGGGTTAGGCGTGCCGGGTGGTGTTTTTCAGGCCAAAAAAAACCGGGGCTTCGTTACCTTTAGCCCCGGCTTTTGTTACGTCCAATTACACAGGTAACAGTTTTTTTCACAAAGTCGAGCGTTACCCACACTCGGGTCAACCTGGGTTCAGCTTTCGCTGGCTACCCCGCTTTTGCGCCGCGGGATGCCCAGGCGCTGGCGACGTTCCCAAAGGCATTTGCGGCTGACGCCCAGTTTGCGTGCCAATTCGGTCTCGGTCATGTGGTCCTGGTGTTCGAGGACAAAGTGCTGGAAGTAGTCTTCCAGGGACAGGTCCTCGGTGGGCTCGTGACTGGTGTTGCCCTGTTGCGCTGGCAGGCCGACGAAGTCATCGTCTTCGAGGTCGCTCAGCTCGATATCAATCCCCAGCAGGTCAGCGGAGATTTCCGGGCTTTCGCACAGGATTACCGCGCGTTCTACAGCGTTCTCCAGTTCACGCACGTTTCCTGGCCAGGAATAATGGCGAATAGCCTGTTCGGCGTCGGCGGCGAACTTCAGGTCCGAGCGGCCTATGCGTGCGCTCTGGCGGGCGAGGAAGGCATTGGCGATTTCAATGACGTCGGCGCCGCGCTCGCGCAAGGCGGGCAGTTTCAGGGCAATCACGTGCAGGCGGTAATACAGGTCCTCACGGAACTGGCCGATTTTCGAGAGGCTTTTCAAGTCGCGGTGAGTCGCTGCAATCAGGCGGACATCGACTTTTTGCGACTGCACGGACCCCACGCGACGGATCTCGCCTTCCTGCAGAACCCGCAGCAGGCGCGCCTGGGCCTCCAGTGGCAGCTCCCCGATTTCGTCGAGGAACAGTGTTCCGCCGTCCGCCGCTTCCACCAAGCCTGCACGCCCGGCGCTGGCGCCGGTGAACGCGCCTTTCTCATGGCCGAACAATTCGGACTCGATCAGGGTTTCCGGAATGGCCGCGCAGTTCACCGAGATCATGGGGGCCTTGGCCCGCTTGGAGAGGTTGTGCAGTGCCCGGGCCACCAGTTCCTTGCCGGTACCGGACTCGCCCTGGATCAGGACATTCGAATCTGTTGGCGCCACCTTGCGGATCTTGCTGTACATGTCCTGCATGGGCGGGCAGGAACCGATGATGCCGATTTCGCCGTTGTGGTTGCTGGCGCCGGCCTTGTCCGCAACGCTCCCCGTCTTGGTGGCTGGACGATCTGCCGGTGCGTTCTCGGCGCTTTGTCGGTCGCGGAGAATCCGGGCCACGGCCTGGAGCATTTCATCGTGGTCGAAAGGTTTGGCGATGTAGTCCACCGCACCCATTTTCATTGAGTCCACAGCCGAGCGCAGGCTGGCGTAACTGGTCATGATCAGTACAGGAGTGCCCTGGCCGAGCTTGATCAGTTCGGTGCCGGGGGCGCCAGGCAAGCGCAGGTCGCTGACAATCAGGTCGAATGTGGGAATGCTGAAGCGTTCCTGGGCTTCCTGCACCGAGCCGGCTTCGCTGACCTGGTACTGGTTGCGTTCCAGCAGGCGGCGAAGGGCGGAGCGGATAATGGTTTCGTCTTCGACGATCAGAATATGCGGCATTGATTCAATTCTCTCGACGGTCTCAGTTCACAGCGGACGTCGCTTCGACATGACGCGGTAAGGTCACCCGAATACGGGTGCCGCGTTGGCTTTGTGGATCGGCCGGGCTGTCGATGGTGATTTGTCCATAATGCTCTTCAACGATGGAATAGACCAGTGCAAGGCCCAGTCCGGTACCTTCCCCAGGGTCCTTGGTGGTGAAAAACGGTTCGAACAATCGGTCCATGATGTTCTTGGGAATGCCGCTGCCTTCGTCTTCCACGATCAGATCGACCGTGTGTTCGAAAGCCTCGCTCTTGACGCGTACCGCGCTGCCGGGAGGAGAGGCGTCGCGGGCGTTGGACAGGAGGTTGATCAGTACCTGCGCCAGCCGCTGCGGATCACCATCGACCCAGTGGTCGGGATCGCACAGATTGAAGAACTGCACTTCGAAATTGCGCCGGTTCAAGGCCAGGAGGCCAATGGCGTCCTGGGCAACTTCGGCCAGGCAGACGGCTTCGTCGTTGTGCTGATGGCTACCGGCGTGGGCAAAGCTCATCAGTGATTGGACGATGCGCGAAATGCGCTTGGTCTGCTCGAGGATCTGCTCACTGATTTCCGTCAGCTCACCGTCTTCCTCACGCTCCTCCCGCAGATTCTGCGCCAGACAGGCGATGCCGGTGATCGGATTGCCGATCTCGTGAGCCACCCCGGCAGCGAGGCGTCCGATACTGGCCAGGCGTTCGGAGTGCACCAGCTTGTCTTCCAGGGTCTGGGTTTCGGTCAGGTCTTCCACCAGTAACACCAGGCCGCTGTTACCCGGAGCCAACGGCTCGTCGATGGCCGCCTTGTGCAGGTTCAGCCAGCGAGTCTGGCCGTCGAGGGCCAGATGCTGCTTGTGCAAGTGCTCGTCCGGCAAGTTGATAAAGCCCTGCAGCAGGTCTTTCCATGGATTGGTGATGGTGCTCAGGCGCGATCCCACCACATGCTGAGCGGGAATGCCGGTCAACTCCTCCATGGCCTTGTTCCACATGAGGATTTCCTGATCCTTGGCCAGGGAGCAGACGCCCATGGGCAGTTCCTGCAGGGTTTGTCGGTGGTAACGGCGCAGGGCATCGAGCTCGGCGGCCAGGCCGGTCAGGCGTGAGTGGTAGTCCTCAAGGCGGCTCTCGATGAAATGGATGTCTTCGGTGACATAGTTTTCTCCGCCGGCCTTGTAGGGCAAGAAGGTTTCCACCATGTCCTGGGCGACACTCGGTCCCATCAGGCCGGACAGGTTGGCCTCGATACGGTCACGCAGACGCCGCAAGGCATAGGGGCGGCGTTCGTCAAAAGGCAGATACAGGTCGCGCAAGGCTTGCTCCACTTCCTTTTGCGCGGCCTTGGCTCCCAGCGGCTTGGCCAGTTGGGTGGCGAACTCCTGAGGTGAGGCGGCATGCAGTTCCCGGCGCTGCGGTCGGCGCACGTTGTCCACGGCGCAGGCTTCGGCGGCGCTGGTTTCCTCGGTACTGGCGTTGGTGAACAGCGAAATCAGGGTGAACATCAGTACGTTGGCTGCCAGCGAGGCGATGGCCGCCATGTGCCAGCTCGTGTCGTCGAGGACGTAGATCATGTTCAGCAGCGGGATATAGAAACCCTGCAGGTTGCCGATCAGAGGCAGCAGCATGGTCACCAGCCAGACCAGGATCCCCGCCAGCAGCCCGGCAATGAAGCCCCGACGGTTGGCGGTCGGCCAGTACAACACCGAAAGCACGCCGGGAAGAAATTGCAGGGTAGCGACGAAGGCGACAATGCCCAGGTTGGCCAGGTCCTGTTCGGCTCCAAGCAGCAGGTAGAAGGCGTAGCCGGCCATGATGATGGCGACGATCAGGGCGCGACGGGTCCACTTCAGCCAGCGATAGATGTTGCCTTCTGCGGGGGGCTGGTAAAGCGGCAGCACCAGATGGTTCAGGGCCATCCCCGACAGGGCCAGCGTGGTGACGATGATCAGGCCGCTGGCGGCCGAGAGCCCGCCGACATAGGCCAGTAGCGCTAGGGCTGGGCTGTTGGCGGCGATACCTATGCCCAGGGTGAAATATTCCGGATTGGTGGTGGCGCCGAGCTTGAGTCCAGCCCAGAGAATCAGCGGCACCGCCAGGCTCATCAGCAGCAGGAACAGCGGTAGCCCCCAGCTGGCGCTGACCAGGGCTCGGGGGTTGAGGTTTTCGGTAAAGGTCATGTGGTACATGTGCGGCATGACGATCGCCGAGGCGAAGAACACCAGCAGCAGGGTGCGCCACGGGCCCTCTTGCAGTGGAGTGTGCAGCGCGGCGAGGGCGGTCTGGTTCTGCAGCAGCCAGAGTTCCAGCTGTTGCGGACCATCGAAGACCCCATACAGCGCGTACAGGCCGACGCCGCCGATGGCGATCAGCTTGATCACCGATTCGAAGGCAATGGCGAACACCAGGCCTTCATGTTTCTCCCGGGTAGCGATGTGCCGTGAACCGAAGAAAATCGTGAACAGGGTGATCAGCGCGCAGAAGCTCAGCGCTACTCGATGTTGCACCGGTTCATGGGTGAGGATGCCGATCGAGTCGGCCACTGCCTGGATCTGCAGGGCCAGCAAGGGCAGGACTCCCACCAGCATGAAGATGGTGGTCAGGGCGCCGGCCCAGGTGCTGCGGAAACGGAAGGCGAACAGGTCCGCCAGGGATGACAGTTGATAGGTGCGGGTGATCTTCAGGATCGGATAGAGCAGCACCGGCGCCAGCAGGAAGGCCCCGGACACCCCCAGGTAGCTGGAGAGGAACCCGTAGCCGTACTGATAGGCCAGGCCCACCGTGCCGTAGAAGGCCCAGGCGCTGGCATAGACCCCCAACGACAGGGTGTAGGTCAGCGGGTGGCGAATGATCGAGCGCGGAATCATGCCGCGCTCACTGATCCAGGCCACCCCGAACAGCACCAGCAAGTAGGCGGCGCTGATCAGGATCATCTGGGTCAGGCTAAAGCTCATCGGCATCTTTTTGGCTCTGCAGGATGAAGGTCACGACGATCAGAATCAGCCAGAGCAGATACGGGCGATACCAGGCGCCAGTAGCATCGATCCACCAATCCATGATGGCGGGGGAGAACAGATAGATCCCCACTACCAGGAGCAGGACCAAGCGATAGATGTACATCTCGGCCTCTCTTTATTGTGTGCGTGCCCGAAAACGTGCGGCGATGGTAACGGATGGGCGCCAAGCTGCAAGGGGCGTCAGCTCAATTGGGCTTCCGGCACGCTCAGTGTGCGTGGAATCAAGCTTGCATCCCAGTGCGCAGTACCCCAGCGCATGATCTCTGCCACGCTGGCATCGGCCAGTTCGCTTGGCGCTGTCTGCCCCAGGGCCCGCAGCGCTCGCAATAGCAAGGGCGGCGCCTGATCTTCGCTCAGTGGTGGCGAGCGGTAGGACTTGCCCAGTTTGTGGCCGTCCGGCTGAGTGATCAGCGGCACATGCAGGTAACGCGGCTGAGGCAGCCCCAGCAATTCCTGCAAGTACAACTGACGCGGTGTGGAGTCCAGCAGGTCAGAACCACGGACGATGTCGGTGATGCCTTGCCACGCGTCATCCAGCACCACGGCCAGTTGATAAGCATAGAGGCCATCCCGGCGCTGGATCACGAAGTCCCCCACGTCCCGGCCCAGGTGCTGGCGGTACTCGCCCTGGACCCGGTCGGTGAAGCGGTACTCCAGCTCCGGCACGCGCAGGCGGATCGCTGCATGCTCTCGGGCATGGCCGAGGTTGCGGCACAGGCCCGGGTAGATGCCGTGGTAGGGCTCCAGCTGTTTGCGTGAACAGGTACAGGCATAGGCCAGGCCCTGGTTGAACAAGCGGTTGAGCACCTCGGCATAGGCAGTGTGGCGTTCGCTCTGACGGACCATGTCACCGTCCCATTCGAAACCGTAGCATTCCAGGGCCTTGAGGATCGCTGCCTGGGCGCCGGGTTCTTCGCGGGGCGGATCGAGGTCTTCCATGCGCACCAGCCAGCGGCCGCCGACAGCTCGGGCATCCAGATAGGAGGCAAGGGCTGCAACCAGCGAGCCGAAATGCAGGTAGCCGCTGGGGGTGGGGGCGAAGCGTCCGATGTATGAAGAAGGAGATGTGGAGGCAGTCATGGGCAGGATGCTATCGGGGCTGGCCCCGGAGTGATGACAGGAACGGGGGGATTGCTTTCGCGAGTGAGCTCGCTTCTACAGCGCAAGGCGGAAACGAAAACGGAGCGTGTATACGCTCCGTTTCAGGTTCAGGCCGGCGATTACTTGCCGACTTGTTTTTCCTTGATTTCCGCCAGGGTCTTGCAATCAACGCACATATCGGCGGTTGGGCGGGCTTCCAGCCGGCGGATGCCGATCTCGACACCACAGGACTCACACCAGCCGTATTCTTCGTCTTCGATCAGCTGCAGGGTCTTGTCGATCTTCTTGATCAACTTGCGCTCACGATCACGGGCGCGCAGTTCAAGGCTGAACTCTTCTTCCTGGCTGGCACGGTCGGCCGGGTCAGGGAAGTTGGCCGCTTCATCTTTCATGTGATCAACAGTGCGGTCGACTTCCTGCATCAAGTCCTGTTTCCACTTGTTCAGGATCTTGGTGAAGTGCTCACGCATGGGCTTGCCCATGTACTCTTCGCCCGCAGTTTCAACATAAGGTTCAAAACCGCTGATCGATTGAATCTGTTGCTTTGCTTGGGTGGGCATGAATGGACCGCCTCTACTCTTGTAATCCATTGCGCAGGATTGCTCCATCTCCGACACTTGCCGGCCCTGCGGCTGCAAGCGGGCGAACTTACCAGATCAAACCAGAGCGCGCTACTCCCGGTTGTCGAGCCTGTGTCCAGTCGCAGTCCGTAGACACGGGAAAACTCTGGCATGGCTTGCAGATCGGTCCGCTCAATCGTTGATTTTAGTCAAATCTGCGGTTTCTGTTTGCACCAGTTGGCGCAAGGCAACAGACCGCATGGATAGGGTTGGGTTCTCCCGAGCTTCACTGGATGGGTAGAATCGGACTTTTGCTCCCCCTCGAATAAAGGAAGGCTAATGGCTCTGCCCTACAGTGCGCGCAGTCGCGCTATCGAACCTTTCCATGTCATGGCCCTGCTGGCCCGCGCCAATGAGTTGCAGGCCGCTGGACATGATGTGATTCACCTGGAAATCGGCGAGCCGGACTTCACCACCGCCGAGCCGATCATCAAGGCCGGGCAGGCGGCCTTGAGCGCCGGCAAGACTCGTTACACCGCGGCGCGAGGTATCCCGGAGCTGCGTGGGGCAATCTCCGGTTTCTACCAGCAGCGTTATGGCCTGGATATCGACCCCGAGCGGATCATGATCACTCCCGGAGGTTCTGGTGCGTTGCTGCTGACCAGCAGCCTGCTGGTGGACCCGGGCAAGCACTGGCTGCTGGCTGACCCGGGCTATCCGTGCAACCGGCATTTCCTGCGTCTGGTGGAAGGTGCTGCGCAGTTGGTGCCGGTAGGGCCGGATGTGCGTTATCAACTAACTCCTGACTTGGTGGAGCGTTACTGGGATCAGGACAGCGTCGGCGCCCTGGTTGCTTCCCCGGCGAACCCTACCGGGACTGTGCTCAGTCGTGATGAACTGGCGGGCCTGTCCGCTGCGATCAAGGCTCGCAACGGACATCTGGTGGTGGACGAGATCTACCACGGCCTGACCTATGGCACTGATGCCGCCAGCGTGCTGGAAGTGGATGACAGCGCTTTCGTCCTGAATAGTTTTTCCAAGTATTTTGGCATGACCGGCTGGCGCCTGGGGTGGCTGGTGGCACCGCCTGCGGCTGTGGGTGAGCTGGAGAAACTGGCGCAGAACCTCTACATCAGTGCGCCGAGCATGGCCCAGTACGCTGCTCTGGCCTGTTTCGAGCCGCAAACCATCAGCATGCTTGAGGAGCGTCGTGCCGAATTCGGGCGCCGCCGGGATTTCCTGCTCCCGGCCTTGCGCGAGTTGGGCTTTGGTATCGCCGTGGAGCCTGAAGGAGCCTTCTATCTGTACGCCGATATCAGCGCTTTTGGTGGTGATGCCTTTGCTTTCTGCCGGCACTTCCTGGAGACCGAGCACTTGGCCTTCACTCCCGGCCTGGACTTCGGTCGTCACCAGGCGGGACACCATGTGCGTTTCGCCTACACCCAGAGCCTGGAGCGCCTCCAGGAAGCGGTGCAGCGTATCTCCCGTGGCCTGCAGAGCTGGCAAGGCTGATGCGCTTCGATCCTCCCTTGGAAGAAGGGCGTCTGCTGCGTCGCTACAAGCGTTTCCTGGCAGACATCGAAACCGCTGCGGGCGAACAGATGACGATTCACTGTCCCAATACCGGCTCGATGTTCAATTGCATGGTTGAAGGCGGGCAGGTGTGGTTCAGCCGTTCCAACGACCCCAAGCGCAAGCTGCCGGGCACCTGGGAAATCAGTGAAACGCCTCAAGGTCGTCTGGCCTGCGTCAATACCGGGCGGGCCAACAGCCTGGTTGAAGAGGCGTTGAGGGCGGGGCTGATCAATGAATTGAACGGCTTCACCGGGTTGAAGCGCGAGGTGCCTTATGGGCAGGAGAACAGTCGCATCGATTTTCGCCTGGATTACCCGTGCGGTCCGGCCTATGTCGAGGTCAAGAGTGTCACTCTGGGGTTCGATGGTTGTGCAGTGGCGGCGTTCCCCGATGCGGTGACCCAGCGCGGCGCCAAGCACTTGCGTGAACTGGCAAGCCTGGCTCGGGAGGGGGTACGTGCGGTTCAGCTGTATTGCGTCAATCTCTCGGGTATAGAAGCAGTGCGTCCGGCAGAGGAGATTGATCCGGGGTATGCCGTAGCCCTGAGGGAGGCGGTAGCGGCCGGTGTCGAGGTGCTGGCTTATGGCGTTCGCCTGACGGCACAGGAAGTCTCTATCGATCGGCGCTTAGAGGTGCTGTTTTAGGGTTAAAGATCGACCCAGATGCCCTGACTGTCTTCCCTGCAGTCGATAGCCCTCAGGAACTGTCCGGCGCATGGCCCTGCCACACATTCGCCACTCTCGATCAGAAACAGTGCGCCATGGGTGGCACACTGGATCAGGCTGGCGCTGGGATCGAGGAACTGATCAGGTTGCCATTCCAGGGGGACTCCTCGGTGCGGGCACTGATTGGCATACACGTAGGCCTGCCCCTCGCGGCGCACGGCAAAGAGCTTCAAGCCCGCAAGCTGGAAACCCCGGCTACCGGCCTCGGGAAGGTCACTCCCGGCGCAAAGAAATTTCATGTCTATCCTCTTGGTCCCAAGGCTCTGCGCTAAGGCTGTCACAGTTTTTCCGTGGCGGCAGGATGAAACATGTCGACGCTTGACTGCTAAATGAAAACAATTATCAAATGGCCGCCTCGCCCGACACGGGGTGCTTGCTCATTTCGATGCCTGCTCTGCCTGGCATGTCACATGGACAGCTGCTTCGCGGGCCCCACGTCTATAAAGGAAATGTACTTATGCGCCTGAGTGCCAGCGCCATTGCGTTCTGTGCCGGAATGCTGGTGAGCCAGTGGGCCACCGCCGATGAGTTGCCGCAGCGTTGGGTCAGTGCTGGTGGGGCCTTGTCTGAGTGGGTAACAGCTCTGGGCGCGGAGTCGAAGCTGGTAGGGGTCGACACCACCAGCCAGCACCCGGCATCACTCAAGGCGCTGCCCAGCATTGGCTATCAACGGCAGCTATCGGCGGAAGGCATCCTGAGCCTGCGGCCGCAGATTCTGGTGGGTACAGAGGAAATGGGCCCGCCACCGGTGCTGTCACAGATTCGTAGCGCCGGGGTCAGGGTCGAGCTGTTTTCTGCCCAGGCCGATCTTCCTACCTTGCAGCACACTTTGCGGCATCTGGGGCAACTACTGGGCCGCGAGGCGCAAGCCGCAGAGCTGTTTCAGCACTATCAAAAGCAGCTTGAACAGCAACGCGCCTGGGTCAGTGAGGCACAGAAGGCCCAGGCGGCGCCGGGAGTGTTGCTGCTGCTGGGACATGCCGGCGGTAAACCGCTGATTGCCGGCAAGGACACTGCGGCGGACTGGCTCCTGCAGCAGGCCGGTGGGCACAACTTGGCGACCCATACCGGCTACAAGCCGTTTTCGGTGGAGTCCTTGGCCGGCTTGAGTCCGCAAGTCCTGGTGTTTTCCGATCGCAGTCTGAGCGGCGACGCGGCCCGTGCTGCGCTGTTCAAGGAAAACCCGGTGCTGGCGTCTACTGCGGCGGTCAAGGCTGGGCGGGTGGTCGAACTGGATCCGACCCTGCTGGTGGGGGGCTTGGGGCCTCGGTTGCCGGATAGCCTGAAGCGCCTGGCGGCAGCGTTCTACCCCCAGGCCAAGTCGGCCCAATGAGTCGTCTGGTCAAACCTAGAACGCTGTTTCTCGGGTTGGGAGCCCTGTGCCTCCTGGCTATTTGGCTGTCACTGGCCTTGGGGCCGGTCAGCCTGCCCCTGTTCGATACCTTGCGCGCCGCCCTGCGCTTGCTTGGAATACCGATCAATGGGCAGGGGCTGGAGCAGGCGGAGCTGATCCTCGGGCAGATCCGCCTGCCGCGGACCTTGCTCGGCCTTGCGGTGGGTGGAGTGCTGGCGCTGTCCGGCGTGGCCATGCAGGGACTGTTTCGCAATCCCCTGGCGGATCCGGGGCTGGTGGGGGTGTCCAGTGGAGCAGCGTTGGGCGCGGCGATCGCCATTGTTGGCGGCTCGATGTTCGGCGGTGTACCGGAAGCCATTGGCCCTTACCTGCTTTCACTCTGTGCCTTTCTGGGTGGCCTGGGAGTTACGGCGCTGGTCTATCGTCTTGGCCGGCGCAATGGCCAGACTCATGTAGCAACCATGTTGCTGGCGGGAATAGCCTTGACGGCTCTGGCCAGCTCGGCTGTGGGCTTGTTCACCTACCTGGCGGATGATGCCACCTTGCGAACTTTGACCTTCTGGAACCTGGGCAGCCTGAACGGTGCCAGTTACCAGCGGTTGTGGCCGCTGCTGCTGGTGACGGCTGCGGTAGCTCTGTGGTTGCCTCGCCGGGCCACGGCATTGAATGCGCTGCTACTGGGCGAGTCCGAGGCCAAGCATTTGGGGATCGATGTCGAAGGACTCAAGCGCGAGCTGGTGTTCTGTACTGCCCTGGGCGTGGGAGCTGCCGTGGCTGCAGCGGGGATGATAGGTTTTGTCGGACTGGTGGTGCCCCATCTGGTGCGCCTGCTGTCGGGGCCGGATCACCGCACCTTGCTTCCGGCATCGATCCTGGCGGGGGCCAGCTTGCTGCTGTTGGCTGACCTGGTGGCGCGTCTGGCGCTGGCACCAGCCGAATTGCCCATCGGTATCGTCACCGCTTTTATCGGCGCCCCGTTCTTTCTGTACCTGTTGTTGCGAGGGCGCGCCTGATGCTGCGAGTCGAGAATCTGCATGTCCGCCGTGGTGGTAAAGATGTTCTGTCCGGCGTGGACCTGCAATTGTTGCCGGGCCAGGTATTGGGGGTGCTTGGACCCAATGGCGCCGGTAAAAGCAGTCTGCTCGGAGCCATGAGTGGAGAGTTGGCGGCCCACCAGGGCCGAGTGTCGCTGGATGGGCAAGAGTTGGCGCAGTGGCAGGGTACATTGCGGGCGCAACGTCTGGCGGTGTTGCCTCAGGCGTCGAGTCTGGACTTCGCTTTTCGGGTCGAGGAAGTGGTGGGGCTTGGGCGCTTGCCCCATCAGAGTGGTCGCGTGCGTGACGCGCAGATAGTCAGTGCCGCGCTGGAGGCGGCCGATGTGATGCATCTGTCGGGGCGCAGCTACCTGGCGTTGTCGGGTGGAGAGCGGCAGCGGGTGCATCTGGCACGGGTCCTGGCGCAATTGTGGCCAGGACAGAGTGGGCACAACCTGTTGCTGGATGAGCCCACGTCTGCCCTCGACCCGTTGCATCAACACATCACCTTGCAGGCCGTCCGGGAGTTTGCCGATCGCGGCGCGGCGGTGCTGATTATCCTCCATGACCTGAATCTGGCGGCGCGCTACTGTGATCGGGTATTGCTGCTTGAAGGCGGACGCCCGCATTCATTGGGGACGCCAGCCGAGGTGCTGCGTTCCGAGCCGTTGCAAGCGGTGTTCGGCCTGGAGGTTCTGGTGCAGCAGCACCCTGAACGCGGGCATCCGTTGATCATTGCCCGTTGATCTGACACACGGAGAGACCTGATGCGTGCACTCTCGCTACTGCTGGCCTTGTTGCTGGCGGCCTGTCACAGCATGCCGGAAACGCTGCCGCCCCCGGTTGCGCGGGAGCCAGGCAACATTATTGATCTGCACAATGGTGAGGCGCTGAGCCCAGGCGAGCTGGTTGAACGCCTGGCACAGGCGCCCAGGCTGATAGTCGGTGAGCAGCATGACAACGCCGATCATCACGCGTTGCAACTCTGGCTCTTGCGCTCTATGTCCGCGGAGCGGCAACAGGGCAGTCTGTTGTTGGAAATGCTCAATCCGGATCAGCAATCAAAAGTCGATGAGGTCAAGCGGTCCCTGGATGGGCGGCGTTTGCCTGAAGGACTACCCGCTACGTTGGCCTGGCAACCGGGTTGGGACTGGAGTCTCTACGGTCCGCTGGTGGGGTATGCGTTGAAGCAGCCCTATCCATTGCTGGCAGCCAATCTGAACACTCAGGACGTGCGCAGGATTTATGCACAGGCGCCTGTTCTGTCCGGGGCGCGGAGCAATGCCCGCCCGGTGACTCAGCTCTTGTCCGCGCAAATTCGCGAGTCCCACTGTGGCCTACTGCCCGAAAGCCAGGTGCCGTCCATGCTGGCGGTGCAGCAACAGCGGGATCGGCGCATGGCCGAGCGGCTGCTGGCAGCACCGACTCCAGCCTTGCTGTTTGCCGGATCTTTTCATGGGCGCCGGGATCTTGGGGTGCCCTTGCATATGGCTGATCTGGATCAGGGGCAGGAAGTTGTGGTGCTGATTCTGGCGGAGCAGGGAAGTGAGGTTTCCCCGGCATCGGCCGATTACGTCTGGTACACGCCACCCCAGCTACCCAAGGATTACTGTGCGCAATTGAAACCTTGAATGGCTCACTTTTTCACCGGCAAAAAAAGACCCGGCAAGAGCCGGGTCAAATAACCGTGATTAGCCTGATGAGGAGATAATCTGAGAGTCCGAACCACTGGTCTTCCAGGTTATCGACTGATCTCGCGACCAGTTGTGATAATCATAACGATTCTCATTTCGAAGTCAACAAGGCTTTTTCAGTTTTCGTATATTTCGCTAAACGCTTGTTTGGATCCTCTGCTGGTTCAATCTTGGCTCGGGCTGCTCAAGGCCATGAGACGGGTCACTTCCTTGTTCAGCAGGTCGATGCGCCGTGCCATGCTCTCGATCAGGCTGTGGGCGATGCGTGGATTGCTCTGGGTCAGGCTGAGGAACTGCTCCTTGGGAATCAGCATTATCGTGCTCGGCTCGCTGGCGATCACACTGGCGCTGCGTTTCTCTCCGGTGAAGACCGCCATGGCGCCAAAAATCTCATCCTTGGGTACATCGCCAACTTTGTGGCCATCGACAAAGGCTTGGGCGTGCCCTTCGAGAATCACGAACACATGATCCGCCTCATCCCCCTGAGCAATCAGAACCTCGCCGGAAGCTACCCGTTTGAAGCCGTTGTTGCTGCGTAAATCCGGAGGTTTCAAGCGAGCTACTGCATCAGAGAGTAGGGCGGTCTGGCCAATCAGGTATTGCAGCAACAGTTCCGAGCGCTGTTCGTCGGCGTAGATATGCCGGAACACGTCGGTCCGCAAATAGGGGGTCAATATCAGTGGTGTGTCGCTGCTCAAGTGCCACTGTGGCTGCTCGATACCTCGACGCAACCCCACCAGATCCCCTTCATGCAGGTAAAAAAGTGGTCGTTCGTCAACGCTGGCCTGGATCACGCCGCTGTCGAGGAGGAACAGTTGGTGACCGGGCAGTGCGCTGGACAGGTCCGCTACAGCTTCAAATTCCAGGGCTGAACCGCTGGGTGAAAGTCCCGCCAGTAGTTGCGTCGGGATACTTTGCAGACGGTTGATCAAGGCATCGGCGTAGGCCGGTTGCTCCCCCATCAGATACATAAGGTTCTGCCAGTCAGTTTTTGTGGCGAGAGGAAATGGCGTCCAGCTGTTTGTTCAACGCCTCTTTGCGTTCAGCAGGAAGGTCGTTCCAGTGCATGTCCATCAAGGCTCCTTCAATGGCGTATAGCAGGACTTTAGAGGCGCGAAAACCGCGGGTGCGCACCGCCCGATAGGCGTCTACCGCGCCCAGGCGGCGCAAGTCCGAAGCACTATGGATGCCCACTGCATGCAGCCATTGTGCGGAGGTCTTGCCAAGGTTCTTCAAATGTTGCAGTTCATCATTCATTAAGCCTCCTGGCGATGGCCGAATGGTGAGTGGGCAGCCTCAAAGGAGTGTAGCGCTCAGTAGAAAACGCGCTGTTCTTTGGTCGGGTTTGGCGCAAATGCTTCTAAGGAGGGGGGGATCAGGGCGAGGCAGCGAGGGCGCTCGGGCCTTGCAGGGTAAGGGAGCAATGGGGATGTCGCGGGTCCGGCGCGCAGTTGGGCGCCGGACAGAGCAGTGCAGGGGGTTTCAGCGGGTGTTGTACCGCAGGCGGGTACCGAAGTTGACCGACATGAGGATTTCGTCGGCAGTCAGTTCTACCGGGAAGTAGGCGCCAGAGATTTGCGCATGGGCCAGGCTGGCGCCTTCCATGGTGGCATTGCGCAGGTCCAGGCCACGCAGATCGGCGGAACGGAAGTAGGCGTCAGTGAAGTCGATGCCCTGAGCGTTCAACTGTCGCAGGTCGAGGCCGCGGAAGTCACCGCCACGCATGTCGATGGGTTGATCCTTTGGACGTTCGCGGTTGAAACCGACGATGTCGTCTCTATGCAGCAGGGCGTAAAGCGGAGTATCCAGAAGTTTCGGTTGGCTCATGGCGACGTCACCAGTGTTGGATTTATGACGCCAGTATAGTGCCACTATTTTCCAGCCGTGAAGTCTTTGCACTTCACGGCTGAAATTACTGCTTACAGGCCTGGGAGGCGCTGACGAATGTTGGCAACCAGGGCATCCAGGCTACCGCTTTCGTTGGTTTCGATGCGCTTGCTGCGTAGCAGCTCTTCGTCGGTCAGGGCCTCACGCGTGGCTTGCTGGGTGGCGATCACTTCCAGAGTGGCATCGGAAGGATCGTTCTGATCGGCTTGACGTTGAGCCAACCAGCTGGCGACCACTGCCTCGGGTGCGTTGCAGTCGATGATCAGGCAAGGGGTGCCGGTGGCTTCGGCCACCTTGGCTGCGGCATCCCGCTGCGCGCGCTTGAGGTAGGTAGCGTCGATCACGAC
Organism: Pseudomonas protegens; assembly: GCF_003363755.1. Taxonomy (GTDB): domain Bacteria; phylum Pseudomonadota; class Gammaproteobacteria; order Pseudomonadales; family Pseudomonadaceae; genus Aquipseudomonas; species Aquipseudomonas danubii. The sequence goes on along the minus strand of NZ_CP031396.1, from coordinate 2,473,710 downwards.
TGGGAAACCAGCGCGCAGAATAGTTTCGGCAATTTCATGCAGGCGGGTGTAGGTGGCGCTGCTGGCTTCGCTGCTGTAGATACCGGCGTGAGGGTCGTTCGGCACTTGTTGCTCGCCGAACAGACGCTTGCGTTCCACATCGGAGCGCAGGCGAACGGCGCCCAGTGCCTCCACCAGACGCATGGCTACGCGGCTTTTGCCAACGGCCGAGACGCCCGAGGTGATCGCCAGGAAGCGTGATGGAATGGTGCTGTAGCTTTCCGCGAGGTTGGCGTAGTTGCGGTATTGGCGCAGGGTGGTGGCGCGCTGCACCGGAGTGGCATCGGCCGGCATGCTGAACAGGCTGACTTTGGCGCGTACCAGAGCACGGTAGGCTTTGTAGAAGTTCAGCAGTTCCAGGCCCTGATAGTCACCGGTCAGTTCCAGGTACTGGCTGATGAAACGCCGCGCCAGGCTTTTCAGGCCGCAATCTTCCAGGTCCATGGCGAGGAAGCCGGTGTCGGCATAGACGTCAGTGAAACGGAAGGGTTCGTTGAATTCGATGCAGTCGAAAATCACCACCTTACCGTCGATAAGAGTGGCGTTACCCAGGTGGATATCACCGTGGCACTCACGGATAAAGCCTTCGCTCTTGCGTTGGGCCAGCAGTGGCTTGAGGCGTTCGAAACTAGCCTCGGCCCAGGCCTCCAGGGCTTCGAGCTGCTGCAGGTCGGCCTTATCGCTGAGGAAGGGGCGTATCTGCTCGAAGTTCTGGCGTACTGGCGCCATTACGCTTTCCGGTGTACCGGCTTCGTGGGCGGCCGGGACCTTGGGGGCGCTGAGGTGGAACTCGGCGATCTGCTTGGCCAGCTCGTCGATGTGCGCGGTGGTCAGTTCGCTATTGGCTTGCAAGGTGCTGAGCAATTGGCTCTGAGGGAACTGGCGCATTTTCAGCGCGTATTCGATGACCGGGCCGTTGCCGCCCAGCTCTGGTGCTTCGGCGCTACCGGTGATCGGCAGGACTTCCAGGTACAGGTCCTGGGTCAGGCGCTGGTTCAGGCGCAGCTCTTCACCGCAGAAATGCTCCCGGGCATCCAGGCTGGTGAAATCGAGGAACCCGAAATTCACCGGCTTCTTCACTTTATAAGCAAAGGGACCGGTGAGCAGTACCCAGGAGATGTGGGTTTCGATGACCTGAAACCCTTCTACGGGATGAGGATACAAAGCGGGGTTTTGCAGGGCGGCGATCAGTGACTGGCTCACAGGCGATCCTTCAGAGTCGGGGAAAATCGAGGGCGTCATTATGGCCGCTGGGAGGGGTAACGCAAACCTCGGGTGGCGCATGTTGAGGATGAATAAAGTGCGTATAATCCGCCGCCATGACTCGTACCCGATCCCCTCGTTCCGCTAAAAAAACTCCCTCTGGTGGCCTGCGCCCCTGGCTGGGCTGGGCGCTCAAGCTCAGCTTGGTCGGCTTGGTAGTGCTCGCCGGCTTTGCGGTTTACCTCGATGCTGTGGTCCAGGAAAAATTCTCCGGCAAGCGCTGGACTATCCCGGCTAAGGTCTATGCCCGTCCGCTGGAGCTGTTCGTCGGACAAAAGCTCAGCAAGGAGGACTTCCTGACGGAGCTCGATGCCCTGGGCTATCGTCGCGAAAGTGTCGCCAACGGTCCCGGTGCTGCTGCGGTCAGCGGCAACACTGTCGATCTGAATACCCGTGGCTTCCAGTTCTATGAAGGATTGGAGCAAGCGCAGCCGGTTCGCGTGCGTTTCTCCGGTGACTATGTGGCGGAGCTGTCCGGCAGTAAGGGCGCCAAGCTTGCGGTCGTGCGGCTGGAGCCGCTGCTGATCGGTGGCCTGTACCCGAAAAACCTGGAGGACCGGATCCTGATCAAGATCGATCAGGTTCCCCCCTACCTGCTGGAAACCCTGGTGGCGGTGGAAGACCGTGACTTCTATTCGCACTTCGGGGTGTCACCGAAGTCGATTGCCCGGGCGATCTGGGTCAACACTTCGTCGGGCCAGATGCGCCAGGGTGGCAGCACCCTGACCCAGCAGTTGGTGAAGAACTTCTTCCTGACCAATGAACGCAGCCTGTCGCGAAAGCTCAATGAAGCCATGATGGCGCTGCTGCTGGAACTGCATTACGACAAGCGCGAGATTCTCGAGGCCTATCTCAACGAGGTTTTTGTCGGCCAGGATGGTCAGCGAGCGGTGCACGGTTTCGGTTTGGCCAGCCAGTTCTTCTTCAGCCAGCCGTTGTCCGAACTCAAATTGCATCAGGTAGCGCTGCTGGTGGGGATGGTCAAAGGTCCTTCCTATTACAATCCGCGGCGTTATCCGGAGCGTGCTCTGGAACGGCGCAATCTGGTGCTCGACCTGCTTGAGCAACAGGGTGTGGCCACTGCCGAGCAGGTTGAAGCTGCGAAAAAAATGCCATTGGGCGTGACCAAGCGCGGCAGTCTGGCGGACAGCTCGTTCCCAGGCTTCCTCGACCTGGTTAAGCGCCAGTTGCGAGAAGATTATCGCGACGAAGACTTGACTGAAGAAGGGCTGCGAATCTTCACCAGTTTCGATCCCATCCTGCAGATGAAGGCTGAGGCTTCGGTCAACGATACCTTCAAACGCCTGGCTGGACGCAAGGGCTCGGAAGACGTTGAAGCGGCCATGGTGGTGACCAATCCGGAAACCGGTGAAGTCCAGGCCATGATCGGCAGTCGTCAAGCCAGCTTCGCCGGTTTCAATCGGGCATTGGACGCAGTGCGTCCAATCGGCTCGCTGATCAAGCCTGCGGTCTACCTGACGGCTCTGGAAAAGCCCAGCCAGTACACCCTGACCAGTTGGCTTTCCGATGAGGCTTTCTCGGTGAAGGGCGCTGACGGCCAGGTGTGGAAGCCGCAGAACTACGACCGTCGTTCCCATGGCACCGTTTTCCTGTACCAGGGCCTGGCCCATTCCTACAACTTGTCCACCGCGCGGCTTGGCTTGGAAGTGGGCGTACCCAACGTCCTGAAAACCCTGGGGCGCCTGGGCGTTACCCGGGAGTTCCCAGCGTTCCCCTCGATGCTGCTGGGAGCCGGTGGCATGAGCCCGATCGAAGTGGCGACCATGTACCAGACCCTGGCCAATGGCGGTTTCAATACGCCAATGCGTGGGATTCGCAGCGTGTTGACGGCCGAAGGCGAACCGCTCAAGCGTTATCCGTTCCAGATTCAGCAGCGATTCGATGCGGGGTCTATCTACCTGATCCAGAGTGCGATGCAGCGTGTGATGCGCGAAGGCACGGGTAGCTCGGTTTACAACGTATTGCCCAAGACCCTGGCGCTTGCGGGCAAGACCGGTACCAGTAACGACTCCCGTGACAGCTGGTTCGCGGGCTTCAGCCAGGACCTGCTGGCGGTGGTCTGGCTGGGTCGTGACGATAATGGCAAGACGCCGTTTACCGGCGCCACGGGTGCCTTGCAGGTGTGGACCAGTTTCATGCGCAAGGCCGATCCGCTGCCGCTGGATATGCCGCAGCCGGACAACGTGGTTCAAGCCTGGGTCGATTCGCGTACCGGACAGGGCTCCGATGCCAACTGTCCGGGGGCTGTACAGATGCCGTATATTCGCGGCAGCGAACCGCCTCCCGGCGCCTCCTGCGGTGGTGAAACCCCGGCAGGTAGCGATGTGATGGATTGGGTCAAGGGCTGGATGAACTAAGCGATGAGGGTTTGACGTGAACAAGTGGTGGGTTCCAGCTATTACAGCTCTGGCGTTGCTCAACGGTTGCGCCAGTGTGCAGCGCGGCTCCATTCCCGTCGTGGACTCCGGCACGGCCGTGTCCAACAGTGAGCGGATTTCTGCCTCCGGAGGCTTTCGACAGACGACGATCAAGCGTCCGGCGCAAGCTCAAGCACAGGCGATTCCGGAGGACTCCGGGGTGGTGGTGATGGTTCCGGGTGGTGGCGCAACGGCTTCGGCGCCGATCAGCAGCTCGCCGATTACTCCGGGGCCTATTACCTCCGGGCCTATTACCCCGGGTCCGGTGGACGGCTCCGGCTATCAGCCGGCGCCGATCAACCAGGGCACCTACAACATGCCTTCCACGCCCAGTGGCATCCCTTCGGCACGTGCCGGTGGCCTGTCTGCTGATGAGCAACTGGACGGTCCGGTGCTAGCGTTGCTAACCACTGCGCAACAGCAGCAGTCCAGTGGTGACCTGAACGGTGCTTCTTCCAGCCTCGAGCGGGCGCAGCGTGTTGCTCCACGTGAGCCGCAGGTGCTGTACCGCCTGGCTCAGGTGCGCATGGCCCAGGGTGATGCGCCGCAAGCCGAACAGTTTGCTCGTCGCGGTCTGAGTTTTGCCAATGGTCGTCCCGATCTTCAGGCGAGTTTGTGGGAGTTGATCGCCCAGGCACGGGAGAAACAGGGTGATGCAGCTGGTGCCGCCCAGGCACGGCAGAAAGCCCGAGTCTCGCTGTGATGGATGTGCGTTTTCCCAAGATCGCCGAGCAGTTGCTGCTGATCGAGCGTGAGTTGCGCGTGCAGGGGCTGTGGGACGAGATAGCACCCAGTGCCGAGGCTCTGGCCAGTACTCAGCCTTTTGCCGTGGATACGCTGGATTTCGAGCAGTGGCTGCAGTGGATCTTCCTGCCGCGCATGAAGGTGATCCTGGAGCAGGATCTGCCGCTACCCAATGCCTCCGGTATCCAGGAAATGGCCGAAATGGTGTTCTCCACCCGGCCGATGCAGGGGCGCGATCTGCAGTTGCGAATGTTGCTCAAAGAGTTCGATCAACTCATCGCGGCCACCCGCTGAATCCGAGACTGCCAGGTATGCCTGGCAGTCGCCTTCGGATGCCAGGCACCGTCCTCCTCAGCTCTTCCTAGCGCTCTTCTTGCCGTTCTGCCGGCAGCCTTGACCAGTCCCTGTCTATAAGCCGATGACCAAAGTCAAGGTGCGCATTTCTGAGTTGCTTGTCGAATATTGCGCAATCGAAGTGCAGACAGTGGTTGTTTTTGGGTTTTTTCTTGCGTTCTCATGCGCTTAGTTCGAATTAACTACATAGACGACTTGACTTGAAGGGGACGAAACAGAAGAATCCAAAGTCCGCTGTAGAGGGACTGCCAGAAGCAGACCCACTCAGCAGATCATGAGGCGCACATCCGCGCCGAAGTGCTACACCCGCAACGCGTTACCTCGCGCTGGGTGGGAAAACCCCGCAACACTTTGGGGCGCTCCCAATACTTGCTCAGTCAGTGCTGACGTAGTCGGCGACCACCGTCGCTCATGCTCTGCTGAGAAGTAAACCTATTAAGACCCGCTCCCTTTTGAGGGCGGTATTCTGGCGTTTTAGAGGTGAACAACGTGGAGCTTTTATCTGGCGGTGAGATGCTCGTCCGCTTTTTGCGTGACGAAGGCGTCAAATATATCTACGGGTACCCAGGTGGTGCTCTCCTTCATGTTTACGATGCCCTGTTCAAAGAGCCGGAAGTGACTCACATCCTGGTTCGTCACGAACAAGCGGCAACCCATATGGCTGACGGCTATGCCCGTGCCACCGGTAAAGCCGGTGTGGTACTGGTGACTTCCGGCCCGGGCGCGACCAATGCCATTACCGGTATTGCCACCGCCTATATGGACTCGATTCCAATGGTGATCATTTCCGGTCAGGTGCCTAGCACCATGGTCGGTACCGATGCGTTCCAGGAAACCGACATGATCGGTATTTCCCGGCCGATCGTGAAGCACAGCTTCATGATCAAGCACGCTTCGGAAATCCCGGAAGTCATGAAGAAAGCCTTCTATCTGGCGCAGTCCGGTCGTCCCGGTCCGGTAGTGGTCGATATCCCCAAGGACATGACCAACCCGGCTGAAAAGTTCGAATACGTTTTCCCCAAGAAAGCCAAGCTGCGCTCCTACAGCCCAGCTGTCCGTGGTCATTCCGGGCAAATCCGCAAGGCGGCAGAGATGCTCCTGGCGGCCAAGCGACCTGTGCTTTATGCAGGCGGCGGCGTGATCCTTGGTGGCGGCTCCGCACCGCTCACCGAACTGGCCAAGATGCTCAATCTGCCAGTGACCAATACCTTGATGGGCTTGGGCGCCTATCCGGGTACTGACCGACAGTTCGTCGGCATGCTCGGCATGCACGGCAGCTACACGGCAAACCTGACCATGCACCACGCTGACGTGATTCTTGCGGTAGGCGCGCGCTTCGATGACCGGGTTATCAACGGTGCACCGAAGTTCTGCCCGAACGCCAAGATCATTCATGTGGACATCGACCCTGCTTCCATTTCCAAGACCATCAAGGCTGACGTGCCTATCGTGGGGCCTGTGGAAAGTGTCCTGACCGAAATGGTCGCGGCGCTCAAGGAAATCGGCGAGACCCCGAACAAGGACACGGTTGCCAACTGGTGGAAGCAGATCGACGAGTGGCGTGGTGATCGCGGCCTGTTCCCTTACGACAAGGGCGACGGCAGCATCATCAAGCCGCAAACGGTGATCGAAACCCTGTGCGAAGTGACCAAGGGCGATGCCTTTGTCACCTCCGACGTGGGCCAGCACCAGATGTTCGCGGCGCAGTATTACAAGTTCAACAAGCCCAATCGCTGGATCAACTCCGGCGGCCTGGGCACCATGGGCTTCGGTTTCCCGGCAGCCATGGGCGTCAAGTTGAGTTTTCCGGATAATGATGTCGCCTGCGTCACCGGCGAGGGCAGTATCCAGATGAATATCCAGGAGCTGTCCACCTGCCTGCAGTACGGTCTGCCGGTCAAGATCGTTAACCTGAACAACGGTGTGCTGGGCATGGTGCGCCAATGGCAGGACATGAGCTACGGCAGCCGTCACTCGCACTCCTACATGGAGTCGCTGCCTGACTTCGTCAAGCTGGTTGAGGCCTATGGGCACGTGGGCATGCGTATCACTGATCTGAAGGATCTGAAGCCGAAGATGGAAGAAGCGTTCGCCATGAAGGATCGCCTGGTATTCCTCGATATCCAGGTCGACACCAGCGAGCACGTCTATCCGATGCAGATCAAAGACGGCTCTATGCGCGATATGTGGCTGAGCAAGACGGAGCGTACTTAATCATGCGGCACATCATTTCCTTGCTTCTGGAAAACGAACCGGGCGCTTTGTCTCGCGTAGTCGGTCTGTTCTCTCAGCGTAACTACAACATTGAAAGCTTGACCGTGGCACCGACCGAAGACCCGACCCTGTCGCGTCTGACCCTCACCACGGTTGGTCATGATGAGATCATCGAGCAGATCACCAAGAACCTGAACAAGTTGATCGAGGTGGTGAAGCTGGTGGACCTGTCGGAAAGTGCTCACATCGAGCGTGAACTGATGTTGGTCAAGATCAAGGCCACTGGTGCACAGCGTGCCGAGGTCAAGCGCACTACCGATATTTACCGTGGGCAGATCGTTGATGTCAGCGCCAGCGTGTATACCGTTCAATTGACCGGTACCAGCGACAAGCTCGACAGTTTCATTCAATCGATCGGCACCGCGTCGATTCTGGAAACCGTACGCAGTGGTGTCACCGGGATTGCCCGTGGCGACAAAGTACTGAGCATCTAACTCAAATTAGCGAATGGCCGGAACGGCCTGATATAGGGGAAATTCATGAAAGTTTTCTACGATAAAGACTGCGACCTGTCGATCATCCAGGGCAAGAAAGTTGCCATTATCGGTTACGGTTCCCAGGGCCACGCTCAAGCTTGCAACCTGAAAGACTCCGGTGTTGACGTGACTGTAGGCCTGCGTAAAGGCTCGGCCACTGTTGCCAAGGCTGAGGCTCATGGCCTGAAAGTGACCGACGTTGCTGCAGCCGTTGCCGGCGCCGACCTGGTCATGATCCTGACCCCGGACGAGTTCCAGTCCCAGCTGTACAAGAACGAAATCGAGCCGAACATCAAGAAGGGCGCCACCCTGGCCTTCTCCCACGGCTTCGCGATCCACTACAACCAGGTTGTTCCACGTGCTGACCTCGACGTGATCATGATCGCGCCGAAGGCTCCAGGCCACACCGTGCGTTCCGAGTTCGTCAAGGGCGGCGGTATTCCTGACCTGATCGCTATCTATCAGGACGCTTCCGGCAATGCCAAGAACGTAGCCTTGTCTTATGCAGCTGGCGTGGGCGGTGGTCGTACCGGCATCATCGAAACCACCTTCAAGGACGAGACTGAAACCGACCTGTTCGGCGAGCAGGCTGTTCTGTGCGGCGGTACCGTTGAACTGGTCAAGGCCGGTTTCGAAACTCTGGTTGAAGCTGGCTACGCGCCGGAAATGGCCTATTTCGAGTGCCTGCACGAACTGAAACTGATCGTTGACCTCATGTACGAAGGCGGTATCGCCAACATGAACTACTCGATCTCCAACAACGCCGAGTACGGCGAGTACGTGACTGGTCCAGAAGTTATCAACGCCGAATCCCGTCAGGCCATGCGCAACGCTCTGAAGCGCATCCAGGACGGCGAATACGCGAAGATGTTCATCAGCGAGGGCGCTACTGGCTACCCATCGATGACCGCCAAGCGTCGTAACAACGCTGCTCACGGTATCGAAATCATCGGTGAGCAACTGCGTTCGATGATGCCGTGGATCGGTGCCAACAAAATCGTCGACAAAGCCAAGAACTAAGTTCGAGTCTTGTCAGAGAAAACGCGGCCTAGGCCGCGTTTTTTCGTTTGGACGGGTAGGTTCTGGTATAAAGCTGGATCCTTTGTGGCCGAATCACGGCCCTTGGGTATCTGTCGAAACTTTTCACACCGTTGCAAGGTATTTGTCCATGAGCGAACGTCCCGAAGAGCCAAACCAGGCCTCTGACGCCGAAAGCCTGCTACCGATCGATGAGCATGTTGAAGAAGGGCATGACGCTGAAGGCCGTAAAGTCCGGCATCGTGGTATCTATCTTCTGCCGAATCTGTTCACCACTGCGAACCTGTTCGCGGGGTTCTATTCCATTATCAGCTCCATGAGTGCCCAGAGTGCGCTGAGTGCCGGGGACACGGCGGGGGCGAGCAAGTACTTTGCCTTTGCCGCTATTGCGATCTTTGTCGCTATGGTCCTTGACGGTTTGGATGGGCGGGTTGCCCGCATGACCAATACCCAAAGTGCTTTCGGCGCCGAGTACGATTCACTGTCGGATATGGTTGCATTTGGCGTAGCGCCGGCATTGCTTGCCTTCGGTTGGGCTCTTGGCGATATGGGTAAGGTCGGCTGGATGGTCGCCTTTATTTATGTGGCGGGTGCTGCACTGCGCCTGGCACGTTTCAACACTCAGGTGGGAACTGCTGATAAGCGTTATTTCATTGGCCTGGCCAGCCCTGCGGCGGCAGGTGTAGTGGCGGGTATTGTCTGGGCTTTCAGTGACTACGGTATCCAGGGTTCGAAGATGTCGTTTCTGGTGGCGCTGATGGTGGCGGCGGCAGGCATGTTGATGGTCAGCAATATCAAGTACAACAGCTTCAAGGATCTGGATCTGAAAGGGCGGGTACCTTTTGTAGCGATTCTGGCAGTAGTGCTGGTGTTTGCCGTGGTGTTCAGCGATCCGCCACGTATTTTGCTGCTGGTGTTCCTGGCTTATGCAGCTTCGGGCCCTATCCAGTACCTGTTGCACCTGCGTCGTCGCAAAAGCGCCGAGTGATGTAATTTCCTCCATACTCCGCAGTCTATTGGTACATCTGTCCTCCAATACTGCGGAGTTGCCATGTTGTTCAAGTTCCCCAAAGCGTCCGACTGCAATGAGTCGGATGTCACGCCTGAATCTCTTTATCTCTCTCGACGCAGCTTGCTGGGTGGTGCGGTAGCAGGCATGGCCTTTGCCGGTTTGCCACGTTGGGCAGTTGCGCAGGATATGGCGCGTTACGCCGACGTAGAGCCTGGCCGTGCGCCTGCGTGGTTTTCTGACAAGCTGACCAACACCCAGTGGCAAGCCGTAACAGTCAAGGGAGAGGCGATCACGCCTTTCAAGGATGCGACCCACTACAACAACTTCTATGAGTTCGGTACGGACAAGGGGGATCCGGCGGCCAACGCGGGTGCGCTCAAGACCGAACCATGGAGTGTGGTGGTTGATGGTGAGGTCGCCAAGCCTGGACGCTATACCCTCGAAGATTTCATGAAGCCCTACTCCCTGGAGGAGCGTATTTATCGACTTCGCTGCGTAGAAGCCTGGTCGATGGTGATTCCCTGGATAGGCTTTCCAATCTCAGCGTTGCTCAAGCAGGTGGAGCCAACCAGTAAAGCCAAGTTCATTCGTTTTGAAACACTGCAGGACCCTAAGAGCATGCCGGGTCAGCGTTCCGGTTTTGCCTTGATCGACTGGCCTTATGTCGAAGGCTTGCGTCTTGATGAGGCGATGAATCCATTGGCGATTCTTGCGGTAGGGATGTATGGGCGTGAGCTGCCTAACCAGAATGGTGCGCCTCTGCGACTAGTGGTGCCTTGGAAGTATGGCTTCAAGAGTGTGAAGTCGATTGTGCGTATCAGCCTGGTCAGTGAGCAGCCGAAGACCACATGGCAGAGCATTGCGGCCAACGAATATGGTTTTTACGCAAATGTGAACCCGACTGTTGATCATCCTCGGTGGACTCAGGCGCGGGAGCGTCGTCTGCCGAGTGGACTGTTCAGTCCTAACGTAAGAGAAACGCAGATGTTCAATGGCTACTCGGACGAGGTTGCTTCTCTATATAGCAGCATGGACCTTCGGAAGAATTACTGATGCGTTATTCGTTCTGGCGTGTCGCCGTTTTTATTGCTGCGGCTGTCTGGCCCCTGTATTGGCTGTATGAGGCCTGGGCTTCGGTGTTGGGGCCAGACCCCGGCAAGGTTTTGGTTGATCGTCTGGGCTTGGGTACTTTGGTGTTGCTGTTGATCACCTTAAGTATGACGCCGTTGCAGCGCCTTACTGGGTGGGTGGGTTGGATAGCTGTGCGCAGGCAGTTAGGGTTGTGGTGTTTCGCCTATGTCGTGTTGCACTTGTGTGCCTATGGCGTATTCATTCTCGGTTTGGATTGGTCGCAGTTGGGCGTAGAGCTGCGCAAGCGGCCATATATCTTTGTCGGTAGTCTGGGCTTCGTCTTTCTATTGCTGTTGGCGGTCACGTCCAATCGTTACAGTCAGCGCCGACTGGGCGCACGCTGGAAAAAGCTGCATCGGTTGGTGTATTTCATTCTCGGGCTTGGATTGCTGCATATGCTCTGGATTGTCCGGGCCGATCTGAAGGAGTGGGCGGTGTATGCATCTATAGGTGCGTTATTGCTGTTGTTGCGCGTGCCGTCAGTCATGCGCCGGATTCCCCGGGTTCTTGCTAAAAAAGCATCTTCTGCAACAAAAGCGTAATTAACCCTTGACGGCAGATTCTACAGGTCTATAATTCGCCCCACTTCCGGCGCAGTCGAAACGGAAAACTCCTTGAGATTCAACGAGTTACGCGGTTTTCGGCAGCGGTTACGCTTCAGTTCATCGAAGCCAGAAGCAGTTGGTAAGGCAGTGTGTTTTCGCCTTATTAACGATTCGATCCTCTCGGTCGAAAGCGGTTAAAAAGAGGTGTTGACAGCAGCGTGTAACGCTGTAGAATTCGCCTCCCGCTAACGAGAGATCGGAAGCGCAAGTGGTTGAAGTTAAAAAGGAAACTTTGAAAACTTCTTAAAAAAATCACTTGACAGCAAATGAGGCTGCTGTAGAATGCGCGCCTCGGTTGAGACGAAAGATCTTAACCAACCGCTCTTTAACAACTGAATCAAGCAATTCGTGTGGGTGCTTGTGGAGTCAGACTGATAGTCAAAAAGATTATCAGCATCACAAGTTACTCCGCGAGAAATCAAAGATGTAACCAACGATTGCTGAGCCAAGTTTAGGGTTTTCTCAAAACCCAAAGATGTTTGAACTGAAGAGTTTGATCATGGCTCAGATTGAACGCTGGCGGCAGGCCTAACACATGCAAGTCGAGCGGCAGCACGGGTACTTGTACTTGGTGGCGAGCGGCGGACGGGTGAGTAATGCCTAGGAATCTGCCTGGTAGTGGGGGATAACGTCCGGAAACGGGCGCTAATACCGCATACGTCCTACGGGAGAAAGTGGGGGATCTTCGGACCTCACGCTATTAGATGAGCCTAGGTCGGATTAGCTAGTTGGTGAGGTAATGGCTCACCAAGGCGACGATCCGTAACTGGTCTGAGAGGATGATCAGTCACACTGGAACTGAGACACGGTCCAGACTCCTACGGGAGGCAGCAGTGGGGAATATTGGACAATGGGCGAAAGCCTGATCCAGCCATGCCGCGTGTGTGAAGAAGGTCTTCGGATTGTAAAGCACTTTAAGTTGGGAGGAAGGGCAGTTACCTAATACGTGATTGTTTTGACGTTACCGACAGAATAAGCACCGGCTAACTCTGTGCCAGCAGCCGCGGTAATACAGAGGGTGCAAGCGTTAATCGGAATTACTGGGCGTAAAGCGCGCGTAGGTGGTTTGTTAAGTTGGATGTGAAAGCCCCGGGCTCAACCTGGGAACTGCATCCAAAACTGGCAAGCTAGAGTATGGTAGAGGGTGGTGGAATTTCCTGTGTAGCGGTGAAATGCGTAGATATAGGAAGGAACACCAGTGGCGAAGGCGACCACCTGGACTGATACTGACACTGAGGTGCGAAAGCGTGGGGAGCAAACAGGATTAGATACCCTGGTAGTCCACGCCGTAAACGATGTCAACTAGCCGTTGGGAGCCTTGAGCTCTTAGTGGCGCAGCTAACGCATTAAGTTGACCGCCTGGGGAGTACGGCCGCAAGGTTAAAACTCAAATGAATTGACGGGGGCCCGCACAAGCGGTGGAGCATGTGGTTTAATTCGAAGCAACGCGAAGAACCTTACCAGGCCTTGACATCCAATGAACTTTCTAGAGATAGATTGGTGCCTTCGGGAACATTGAGACAGGTGCTGCATGGCTGTCGTCAGCTCGTGTCGTGAGATGTTGGGTTAAGTCCCGTAACGAGCGCAACCCTTGTCCTTAGTTACCAGCACGTTATGGTGGGCACTCTAAGGAGACTGCCGGTGACAAACCGGAGGAAGGTGGGGATGACGTCAAGTCATCATGGCCCTTACGGCCTGGGCTACACACGTGCTACAATGGTCGGTACAAAGGGTTGCCAAGCCGCGAGGTGGAGCTAATCCCATAAAACCGATCGTAGTCCGGATCGCAGTCTGCAACTCGACTGCGTGAAGTCGGAATCGCTAGTAATCGCGAATCAGAATGTCGCGGTGAATACGTTCCCGGGCCTTGTACACACCGCCCGTCACACCATGGGAGTGGGTTGCACCAGAAGTAGCTAGTCTAACCTTCGGGAGGACGGTTACCACGGTGTGATTCATGACTGGGGTGAAGTCGTAACAAGGTAGCCGTAGGGGAACCTGCGGCTGGATCACCTCCTTAATCGACGACATCAGCTGCTTCATAAGCTCCCACACGAATTGCTTGATTCATTGAAGAAGACGATAGAAGCAGCTTTAAGCTCCAAGCTGATAGCTCCAAGCTAACAGTTACAAGCTCGAAATTGGGTCTGTAGCTCAGTTGGTTAGAGCGCACCCCTGATAAGGGTGAGGTCGGCAGTTCGAATCTGCCCAGACCCACCAATTTTGTTATGGGGCCATAGCTCAGCTGGGAGAGCGCCTGCCTTGCACGCAGGAGGTCAGCGGTTCGATCCCGCTTGGCTCCACCATAAACTGCTTCTGAAAGCTTAGAAATGAGCATTCTGCTTGAATGTTGATTTCTAGTCTTTTGATTAGATCGTTCTTTAAAAATTTGGGTATGTGATAGAAAGATAGACTGAACGTTACTTTCACTGGTAACGGATCAGGCTAAGGTAAAATTTGTGAGTTAAATTGCAAATTTTCGGCGAATGTCGTCTTCATAGTATAACCAGATTGCTTGGGGTTATATGGTCAAGTGAAGAAGCGCATACGGTGGATGCCTTGGCAGTCAGAGGCGATGAAAGACGTGGTAGCCTGCGATAAGCTTCGGGGAGTCGGCAAACAGACTTTGATCCGGAGATCTCTGAATGGGGGAACCCAGCCATCATAAGATGGTTATCTTGTACTGAATACATAGGTGCAAGAGGCGAACCAGGGGAACTGAAACATCTAAGTACCCTGAGGAAAAGAAATCAACCGAGATTCCCTTAGTAGTGGCGAGCGAACGGGGACTAGCCCTTAAGTGGCTTTGAGATTAGCGGAACGCTCTGGAAAGTGCGGCCATAGTGGGTGATAGCCCTGTACGCGAAAATCTCTTAGTCATGAAATCGAGTAGGACGGGGCACGAGAAACCTTGTCTGAATATGGGGGGACCATCCTCCAAGGCTAAATACTACTGACTGACCGATAGTGAACTAGTACCGTGAGGGAAAGGCGAAAAGAACCCCGGAGAGGGGAGTGAAATAGATCCTGAAACCGTATGCGTACAAGCAGTGGGAGCAGACTTTGTTCTGTGACTGCGTACCTTTTGTATAATGGGTCAGCGACTTATTTTCAGTGGCGAGCTTAACCGAATAGGGGAGGCGTAGCGAAAGCGAGTCTTAATAGGGCGTCTAGTCGCTGGGAATAGACCCGAAACCGGGCGATCTATCCATGGGCAGGTTGAAGGTTAGGTAACACTGACTGGAGGACCGAACCGACTACCGTTGAAAAGTTAGCGGATGACCTGTGGATCGGAGTGAAAGGCTAATCAAGCTCGGAGATAGCTGGTTCTCCTCGAAAGCTATTTAGGTAGCGCCTCATGTATCACTGTAGGGGGTAGAGCACTGTTTCGGCTAGGGGGTCATCCCGACTTACCAAACCGATGCAAACTCCGAATACCTACAAGTGCCGAGCATGGGAGACACACGGCGGGTGCTAACGTCCGTCGTGAAAAGGGAAACAACCCAGACCGTCAGCTAAGGTCCCAAAGTTATGGTTAAGTGGGAAACGATGTGGGAAGGCTTAGACAGCTAGGAGGTTGGCTTAGAAGCAGCCACCCTTTAAAGAAAGCGTAATAGCTCACTAGTCGAGTCGGCCTGCGCGGAAGATGTAACGGGGCTCAAACCATACACCGAAGCTACGGGTATCACGTAAGTGATGCGGTAGAGGAGCGTTCTGTAAGCCTGTGAAGGTGAGTTGAGAAGCTTGCTGGAGGTATCAGAAGTGCGAATGCTGACATGAGTAACGACAATGGGTGTGAAAAACACCCACGCCGAAAGACCAAGGTTTCCTGCGCAACGTTAATCGACGCAGGGTTAGTCGGTCCCTAAGGCGAGGCTGAAAAGCGTAGTCGATGGAAAACAGGTTAATATTCCTGTACTTCTAGTTATTGCGATGGAGGGACGGAGAAGGCTAGGCCAGCTTGGCGTTGGTTGTCCAAGTTTAAGGTGGTAGGCTGGAATCTTAGGTAAATCCGGGGTTCTAAGGCCGAGAGCTGATGACGAGTTACCTTTTAGGTGACGAAGTGGTTGATGCCATGCTTCCAAGAAAAGCTTCTAAGCTTCAGATAACTAGGAACCGTACCCCAAACCGACACAGGTGGTTGGGTAGAGAATACCAAGGCGCTTGAGAGAACTCGGGTGAAGGAACTAGGCAAAATGGCACCGTAACTTCGGGAGAAGGTGCGCCGGTGAGGGTGAAGGACTTGCTCCGTAAGCTCATGCCGGTCGAAGATACCAGGCCGCTGCGACTGTTTATTAAAAACACAGCACTCTGCAAACACGAAAGTGGACGTATAGGGTGTGACGCCTGCCCGGTGCCGGAAGGTTAATTGATGGGGTTAGCTAACGCGAAGCTCTTGATCGAAGCCCCGGTAAACGGCGGCCGTAACTATAACGGTCCTAAGGTAGCGAAATTCCTTGTCGGGTAAGTTCCGACCTGCACGAATGGCGTAACGATGGCGGCGCTGTCTCCACCCGAGACTCAGTGAAATTGAAATCGCTGTGAAGATGCAGTGTATCCGCGGCTAGACGGAAAGACCCCGTGAACCTTTACTATAGCTTTGCACTGGACTTTGAATTTGCTTGTGTAGGATAGGTGGGAGGCTTTGAAGCGTGAACGCCAGTTTGCGTGGAGCCATCCTTGAAATACCACCCTGGCAACTTTGAGGTTCTAACTCAGGTCCGTTATCCGGATCGAGGACAGTGTATGGTGGGTAGTTTGACTGGGGCGGTCTCCTCCTAAAGAGTAACGGAGGAGTACGAAGGTGCGCTCAGACCGGTCGGAAATCGGTCGTAGAGTATAAAGGCAAAAGCGCGCTTGACTGCGAGACAGACACGTCGAGCAGGTACGAAAGTAGGTCTTAGTGATCCGGTGGTTCTGTATGGAAGGGCCATCGCTCAACGGATAAAAGGTACTCCGGGGATAACAGGCTGATACCGCCCAAGAGTTCATATCGACGGCGGTGTTTGGCACCTCGATGTCGGCTCATCACATCCTGGGGCTGAAGCCGGTCCCAAGGGTATGGCTGTTCGCCATTTAAAGTGGTACGCGAGCTGGGTTTAGAACGTCGTGAGACAGTTCGGTCCCTATCTGCCGTGGACGTTTGAGATTTGAGAGGGGCTGCTCCTAGTACGAGAGGACCGGAGTGGACGAACCTCTGGTGTTCCGGTTGTCACGCCAGTGGCATTGCCGGGTAGCTATGTTCGGAAAAGATAACCGCTGAAAGCATCTAAGCGGGAAACTTGCCTCAAGATGAGATCTCACTGGGATCTTGAATCCCCTAAAGGGCCGTCGAAGACTACGACGTTGATAGGTTGGGTGTGTAAGCGCTGTGAGGCGTTGAGCTAACCAATACTAATTGCCCGTGAGGCTTGACCATATAACACCCAAGCAATTTGCTTAAGAAGCGAGTTGCGGTGTGTGAAGACGAAACAAACCGAAAGTTTGCACAACACACAAATCTATTACATACCCATTCGCTGGCACGTTGCACAAGCAACGGACTGGCTACCGAATTTCTTGACGACCATAGAGCGTTGGAACCACCTGATCCCATCCCGAACTCAGAAGTGAAACGATGCATCGCCGATGGTAGTGTGGGGTTTCCCCATGTGAGAGTAGGTCATCGTCAAGATTAAATTCCGAAACCCCAATTGCGAAAGCAGTTGGGGTTTTGTTTTTGCGCGGAGAAAAATTGCTCTTATTCGCAAACAAAATTGCACAGTTATTTTCGAATTGGAACACTAGAATAGCCGCTACTTTTTCCAATTCCAGAGCCCTCTATGCCAGATCCGGTTGACGCCCCCGGGTTGTCAGAACTACCACTGGACGACCTGGTTGCCTGCCATGAGTGCGACCTGCTGATGCGCAAGCCAACGCTCGCCCTTGGCGAGAAAGCACAGTGCCCGCGTTGTGGCTATGAGCTGTATGCCCATCGGCATAATGTGGTCGAACGCAGCCTGGCTCTGGTAATAGCCGCCTTATTGCTCTACGTGCCGGCGAACTTTCTACCCATCATGCAGCTCAATCTATTGGGACAGTCTTCCGAAGATACGGTCTGGAGTGGGGTACAAGGCCTGTTCGATACCGGCATGGAAGGCGTAGCGCTGGTGGTATTCCTGTGCAGCATGGGCATTCCATTACTCAAGCTGATTTGCCAACTTCTGGTGCTTCTAAGTATCCGCTGGAACATCGGCCGTAGTTACGGTTTGCTGCTCTATCGCATTTATCACCATTTGCGCGATTGGGGCATGCTCGAGGTCTACTTGATGGGCGTACTGGTGGCCATCGTCAAGTTGGCCGACATGGCCTCCATCACCGTAGGCCTGGGGCTGGTGTGTTTCATCAGTCTGTTGTTGGTGCAGGTCTGGCTGGAAGTGGTGATGTCGCCTCATCAGGTCTGGCAGGCGCTATCGGGAGAAGACATACATGCGGGCGATTGATGCAGGCATTCTGATTTGCACCGAATGCCATGAATTGAACCGGCAGGAGGCCGACAGCGACGGGCAGACCTGCACTCGTTGCGGAGCTTTGGTACACCCACGGCGTCCCAACAGCATCCTGCGTACCTGGGCTCTGCTGCTTACCGCCGCCATTCTCTATATACCCGCCAATGTCCTGCCGATCATGACCGTCAGCTCGCTGGGCCAGGGCGACCCGAGCACCATCATGTCTGGGGTCATCCAACTGGTGCAGCATGGAATGTTCCCCATCGCCGCCGTGGTGTTTGTCGCCAGTATTCTGGTGCCTACCTTCAAACTGGTGGGCATTGCCCTGTTGCTGTTCTCGGTGCAGCGTCACCAGCCACTGTCAGCGCGGCAACGGATTATCATGTACCGCTTTATCGAGTTCATCGGTCGCTGGTCGATGCTGGATATTTTCGTCATCGCCATTCTGGTGGCGGTGGTCAACTTTGGCCGGCTGGCCAGTATCGAGGCCAATCTCGGTGCGGTCGCCTTTGCCAGCGTGGTGATCCTGACCATGCTGGCCGCAGTAACTTTTGATCCCCGACTGATCTGGGATAACACGGAGTCGGACGACGACCATGAGTGATTTGCCTACCGCCAAAACCCGCCCGGCCTCCAACTGGTCGGCCATTTGGGTGCTGCCCCTGATTGCCTTGATCATCGGTGGCTGGCTGGGTTGGCGTGCCTACAGCCAGACCGGTATCGAGATCCAGTTGCGCTTTGAAAGCGGCGAAGGAATACAGGCCAACAAGACCGAAGTGGTCTACAAAGGCATGCCTGTGGGTAAGGTCAAGACTCTGGCTCTGGACGATGAGGGCAACTCCAAGGGGGTGATTGCCACGGTCGAAATGAACAAGGATGTCGAACAGTACCTGAAGACCAACACCCGCTTCTGGCTGGTCAAGCCTAGTGTCAGCCTGGCCGGGATCACCGGTCTGGAAACCCTGGTCTCAGGCAATTACATCGCGGTCAATCCCGGAGAAGGAGAGCCCACGCGCAAGTTCAAGGCCCTGGCCGAAGAGCCACCGTTATCGGATGCCAAGCCTGGCCTGCACCTGACCATCAAGGCCGAACGCCTGGGGTCGTTGAGCCGCGGCAGTCCGGTCTTCTACAAACAAATCCAGGTCGGACAGATCAAGAGCTTCCTGCTTTCCGAGGATCAGAACACCGTCGAGCTCAAGGTCTACATTGAACCGACCTACGCCAATCTGGTGCGCAAACACACACGCTTCTGGAACGCCAGCGGCATCAGCATCGACGCCAATCTGTCCGGGGTAAAAGTACGCAGTGAGTCCCTGTCCAGCATAGTGGCCGGCGGTATCGCGTTCGCCACTCCGGAAAATCGCAAGGACAGCCCGCCCACCGATCCTAGCCTGCCGTTCCGCCTGTACGAAGATTTCGATGCCGCCCAGGCGGGCATCCGGGTCAAGGTCAAACTCACCGATTTCGAAGGCCTGCAGGCAGGGCGCACGCCCGTGATGTACAAAGGCATCCAGGTGGGCAGCCTGAAAGCCCTGAAGGTCGACTCCGACCTGACGAGTGCCACCGCCGAGCTGACCCTCGACCCACTGGCCGAGGACTATCTGGTCCAGGGTACCCAGTTCTGGACTGTCAAACCCTCGATCTCCCTGGCGGGTATCACGGGGCTCGAGGCCTTGGTGAAAGGCAACTACATCGCCATTCGCCCCGGTGACAAGGGCGCCGCCCCCCAGCGGGAGTTCGAGGCGCGGGCCAAGGCCCCACCCCTGGACCTGCGGGCACCCGGCTTGCACATGGTGCTGTTTACCGACAATCTCGGCTCCCTGGAGGTGGGCAGCCCGATTCTCTACAAACAGGTCAAGGTCGGTTCGGTGCAGAGCTATCAGTTCTCCCACACCCGCAAGCAAGTGGTGATCGGTGTTCATATCGAGAAAGAATACGAGGGACTGGTCAACGGCTCGACGCGCTTCTGGAACGTCAGCGGCATCACCCTCACGGGCGGCCTCACTGGCGGTATCCAGATCAAGAGTGAGTCGCTGCAAAGCCTGATGGCCGGCGGCATCGCTTTCGAGACGCCGCTGCCCAACGTGCCGCTGAAAAAGCGCATTCCGCGGTTCCGTCTGTTCGCCAACCAGGAAGAGGCGGCGCAGCGTGGCACCCTGATCAACATCAAGGTTGATCGCGCCGATGGGCTGCGCGCCGGAACGCCGGTGCGCTTCAAGGGCCTGGATGTGGGCAAACTGGAAGAAGTGACCCTGAGCGCCGACCTGCAATCGGTAATGCTCAAGGCGCGGATCACCGAAGTGCCGGAACGTATTGCCCGGGTCGGCAGCCAGTTCTGGGTGGTCAAGCCGGAACTGGGGCTGATGAAGACCTCGAACCTGGAAACCCTGGTGACCGGTCAATACATCGAGGTTCAGCCCGCGGTGAAGAACCAGGGCGTGCAAACCAGCTTTGTCGCCTTGCCGCAGCCACCGGAAGCCAGCTCCCAGGAAGCGGGTCTGAGCCTGGTGCTGAGTGCTGCTCGCCGTGGTTCGCTGAAGGTGGGTGTCCCAGTGACTTACCGGGAAGTGACCGTGGGCAAGGTCACCGGCTACGAACTGGGACAGACCGCCGACCGGGTACTGATCCATATCCTCATCGAACCCAAGTACGCGCCGTTGATTCGTGGTGGCACGCGCTTCTGGAACAGCAGCGGATTCGGTGTGGACTTTGGCCTGTTCAAGGGCGCCACAGTGCGCACCGAATCCCTGGAAACCTTGATCCAGGGCGGCATCGCCTTCGCCACCCCGGATGGCGAACGCATGGGCAACCCGGCCCGTCCCCAGCAGACCTTCCCGCTGTTCGACAAGTTCGAGGATGAATGGCTGACCTGGGCTCCCAAGATCCCCCTGGGCAAGTAACCCTGTTGTAGGAGCGAAGCAGCCCTCAAGCCCAGAGCACGCTTTTGTTGGCAAGCCAGCTCCTACAAAAGCGATCCAATAAAAAAGGCCGCGCTCCCAAGAGCGCGGCCTTTTACGTTGCAGCGTTACCCAGTCAGACTTCGTCCAGTTCCGCTTCTGCTTCGGGTTCCACGTTCAGAGTCGCCTTGACCTGATCGTGACGACGGATGAACTTCCAGTCCGCCTCATCGATGTAGATGCCGTTCGGTCCGCTGCCGCCTTCCAGGTCGATGGCGACCTGGGCCGACACCTGCGGCTTCACACTGGCCAGGATCGGCACGAAGCCCAACTGCAGGCTGGTTTCCAGCAGCGCCGCCTGGTTGCGTTCGTCGATGTCCGCCGCTTCGTCGAGGTAGTAAGGCAGACGAATGCGCCCGGCCTGGTCGCGGTCCATCAAGTGCAGCAACAGGTACATGTTGGTCAGCGCCTTGATGGTCATGGTGGTGCCGTTGGACGCTGCGCCATCGATGTCGGTATGGATCACCGGCTGGCCGTTGACCTTGGTGATCTCGAACGCCAGCTCGAACAAGTCCTTCAGGCCCAACTGGTTGTGGTTGGCTGCCACCAGCCGCGCCAGGTACTCCTTGGCCTCTTCGTTCTTGTTGTCCTGCTCGGCGCTCTGGCTCAGGTCGAACACCGACAGGGTCTCGCCTTCCTCGTACTGGCCGGCGCTGTGGATGATCTGGTCGATGTGCTTGAGGGCTTCCTTGTTCGGCGCCAGGACGATGCGGAAGCTCTGCAGGTTGGACACCTGGCGCTTGTTGATCTCGCGGTTGAACAGCGCCAGCTGGTGTTCCAGGCTGTCGTAGTCACTGCGGATATTGCGCAGGGTCCGGGCGATGTCGGTCACCGCCGCGCGGCGCGCCTTGCCCAGGGTCAGGGCTTCGTCGGTGCGGTGGGCATAGGCGTTGATCAGCAGTTGCAGGCGGCGCTCGACGTCATCCTCGCTGTCGAACTTGGCCACGCCCTTGAGGCGTACCTGGGCATACAGCGCCTCGATCTGCCCGTCGACCCGTTGCAGGCCCTGCCAGCTGTCCTGGTAGTCGTTGAGCAGTGGCAGCAGGTTGTCCATGGAGTCGTCCACCGGGTCCATGAACGGCGTGCCGAACGGCAGGTCTGCCGGCAGCAGCTGACGGCGACGCAGGGCGTCATCCAGAGTGCGCTGCTTGGCTTCCATGTCGGCGATCTGCCGGCCCACCAGTTGCAACTTGGCCGACAGTTGCTGGACGCGTTCGGTGAAGGCATCGCTGGAACGCTTGAGTTCGTCCTGGGCGGCTTCCATCTGCGCCAGCTGTTCCAGCTTCTCGCCTTCCTCGGCGCTCAGGGTCTGGGCGCGGCGGAAGTCTTCCAGGGCCTTCTGCGCATCCAGTACCTGCTGGTACAGGGCCTCGGTCTGGGTCTTGCTCGCGGCGCGGTCGGCGGCCACGGCGGCCTGGGTCTTGAGCTGCTTGAGTTCTTTTTCCAGACGCTCTTTCTGATCCCGCAGGGCGGCGCGGTCGGCCAGGGCCTGCAAGGCTGGCGGCTCGATGTGGGAGAGGTCGATGGTCAACCCCGGCACTTCGAAACGCTCGCCCTTGAAGCCGTCGAGGATCAGCTCCACCGACTTCACCCACTCGCCGTTGTCGTCCAGGGCGATGCCATGCTCGCCCAGGGGCAGGCTGAACAGCGCGCTGTTGAACAGGCGCATCAGGCGCTCCACGTCCTGCTGGGAGAACTCCTCGCGCAGGCGGGCATAGCTGTTGTTGTCAGCGTGATCGAGTTGCTGCTTGACCGACTTCAGGCGCTTTTCCAGATCCCGCAGGCGTTCTTCCAGGTCTTCGGCGGAGAACTGCCGGGACTGGGCCAGGGCGCCGGCCAGTTCATCGTGGGCATCCTTGGCCGCCAGCAGTTGCTGTTCCAGGACCTTGACGTCATCCACCAGGGCGAAGCGATGCTTGAGCACCGACAACTCGCCGAGCCAGCGCTGGGTGCCGGTGATTTCCCGTTCCAGGCGCATCATTTCCTGGGTGCTGCTGCGCTGGTCGTTCTGCAGCGCGTCCTGCTCATTACGGTAGTGCTCGGCCTGGATGGTCAGCTCTTCCTTGCGCGCGCCGGCGTAGTCCGACCAGGTGCCCAGCAGCGAATCCAGCAGCGGCGACAGGCGATGCAGCTTGCCCCGCAGAATGTCCCGCTGCTTCACGCCGTTGGCCAGGGCTTCCACCAGAGGGCCGGCGGCCACCAGGGAGTTGTAGTCCTGCTCCATGCGCCGCACATCGCGGAAGGCTTCGTCGCAGGCGGCGATGTAGTCGACGCTGCCGGAGCGCAGGCTGTGCTCGAAGGCATCGAGGAACAGCTGCTTGAGCTTGGCCGCGGTGATCTCGCGCATGTGCAGCAGGTTGATGAACAGCGCGCGGAATGTTTTCAGGCTCTGTTCGCTGGTGGAGCGCAGCGGGATCAGGGTCAGGTCCAGGGGGATCGAGGTGTGGCCGCCCACCAGCAGGCGCCGCAGTTCATCGGGCTTGAGCTCATAGGCCTTCAGGCCCTGGCGTTCCAGGTTGGTGAACAGCTCTTTCTGTCGCAGGCAGGTGTCGTCCTTCTGGTAATGCGCCAGGTCCAGCTGGCCGGCGTAGGCGAAGAACTGGTGGCCGAAGCCGCCGCCCGGGCCGCGCCCGACCACGCCAATCACATGAGGGCCGTGGGGCAGCGAGACTTCCACCAGGATGTAGCTGGTGTCGGAGGCGAAGTAGAAGCGCCGGGACTGTTCCAGGCTGTACTTGCCGAAGCTCATGTCCGACATGCGCGCCAGGATCGGGAATTGCAGGGCGTTGATCGACGCCGACTTGCCCAGGTTGTTGGCCCCGTAGACCGACAGCGGCTCTTCCAGGGGGAACAGGCCCAGGCTGTAACCAGCGGTGTTCAGTAGGGCAAAGCGGCGGATGCCGTAGCGTTCCTTGCTCATGCGTCGAGCTCCTGTTCTTCGGCGATGGCCCGGGCCAGCGCGTCTTCTTCACTTTCTTCGGACTCGTCGAATTCGCTCAGGTCCAGCGGGTCATCGGTCTGCAGCAGTTTCTCGTCGCTGTCGTCGTCCACCAGTACCGGGGTCGGCAACGGCAGCACGCTGTGCAGGCTGGCGGCCAGGTCGCGGTCCTGTTGCACCGACAGGCAAACGTCGAGGAAGCGGTGCATTGGCGGCAGGAAGCGGTAGATCCCCGGTTCCTCGGCGGCAAAACCCAGCTGGGTCATGCGGCGCATGATTTTCTCTTCCAGCTCTTCCTGGGTCTGCACTTCAGCCTGGATGAACAGGTCGCGGTATTTCTCCAGCAAGGACGGCAGTTCGTCACGGCCGAGGCTGCCGCCATCAAGCACGGCAATCGGGTCGCGGCCCTGGTCGGCCAGATGCTCCACCAGGATGAAAGTGAACAGCGCCAGGCGCTGGGCGGTCTTGTTCACCTGGGCGGCGGCGTTGTCGGGGACAAAGTAGTAGAAGCCGCGGGTATCGCACACCAGCTCGAAGCCCAGGGCCTTGAACAGCGTGCGGTACTGGTCCTGGAAGTTCGACAATTGCGCGTACAGCTCCGGGTCGCGGCGGCTGACGTGGTAACCCTTGAACAGCTCGCGGAAGATCGGCGCCAGCTGGGACAGTTCGGAAAGATCAAGATGCATTGGCGTTGCTCGCAGAATGCTCGGCGGTGTCATCGCGGGCCGAGAGCAGGGCGAAGGAGCGCAGGCTGACCTGGTGCTCCTGGGTGTGGTAGTCGCGGCGTTCTAGGCGCTCGCGCTTGAAACGTTTTTCCCGCGACAGGCGCGAGAACCAGTACAGCAATTCGTCGGTGGCGCCATCCGGCTCCTGGTCCAGCAGCCAGCTCATCAGGTCCGGCATCGGCAGGGCGTCTTCGCAGCGTTCGAGCATTTCCCGAACCGTGCGCGGCGCCTTGGGGGCCAGGCCCTTGTGGGTCTTGTGGGCCTTGGGGAAACGCGCCGGCTTGGGCTCGAAGCGGGCCAGGGCGTAGACATAGGCTTCCACCTGGCCGGAGCTGCCGAGAAAGGTGCTCTGCGGACGGGTGAACATCGGCATCGCCGCCTGGGGCACCGCGTCGATGCCCTTGCGCCGGATGGCCGCCAGGGCCAGGGCCGCGCCACGGGTCACGGCGTTGTGGCGGCGGGCTTCCTCACGCAGCGGCAGCAGCAGTTCCCGGGCGTGGCGCAGGGTCAGCTGGGCGCTGGTCTGCATTTCCAGGATCCGCGCGTGGGTGCGCAGCAGCATGTCGTCGTCCACCAGGTGGCCCAGGCGCTGTTGCTCGGTGAGCAGGCGCAGCAGGACGTTTTCCACCTTGCGCACGCCTTGTTCGAAGGCGCCGTCGGCGTTCACCAGCTGGATCATCGGTTCGACGTATTCGTCCCAGGTGGCCAGCACCTCGGCGTAGCGCTGGCGCAGGGGAATCTGCCGGTCGCTGGTCTTGGCCCGCTCGGCCACAGCCACCAGGGCCTGTTCGTCGTTGGCAAGCTTCTTCAGGACATCGCGCACGCGCATGTCCAGCAGCCGCAACTGGCGCGCCAGGTCGTTGCCGTCGCGCACGTCGAAGGCGTCCTGGATGTAACCGGCCAGGCGCTCCAGGTGACGCAGGTAGGCTTCGATTTCCAGGCACAGGCCCAGGCGGTGTTCACGGCGCAGGTAGGCGAGGAAGTCGTGGATCTGCGCATTGAGCTCGAAACGGTTCGGGCTTTTCGCCACCGGGACCAGGATGTCCAGGCGTATCCATACGTCCAGCAGGTGGGTGATGTCCTGGGGCGTGCTGTCCAGTTGTTGGGCAGCCAGCTGTGAACGCAGTTCGGCAAGACTCAGGGTGCCTTGGTCGAAGTGCTCGCACAGCGGCTCCAGAAGTGCCCAGTGTTCGGCGAGGGCGCGCAAGACGCGCTTGGGTTCGATCATCGGAATGGCCGGCTGGTTGGCAATGAAAAGCGGCGATTGTACTGCATCAGGGGGCCGACGATTCACCCCCGGACCCAGGTATGAGACGGACTGTCGCTTTTGCGCGCAATCAACAGCAGGCGATCTTTGGCGAAGGACGGTAGAATCCCCCACCTCAGTTATCCACAAGTGGCCGACCTTTGCTTATCGAGTCCCGTCGTCGCGCTTATCTGTCCGCCATGCAGGTGGTCAGTTGGCTGCCGCGCAGCGAATTGCCCTTTGCCGCCCCTTCGCGTCCTGAATTGCTGGCCTTGCCGGAACCCGAGGTGCAGGCCCCGCCTGCCCCTGTGGTCGAGGCCAAGGCCCCGGCGGCGGCTGCAAGGACCGTCGAACGGCCGAAGATCGAGGTACCGCGTCCTTCCACCACGCCTGCAAAGTCAGCCAGCAAGCCAGTGGCCGAGGGCGAAGAAGCCCCGGCTCCGGTGGTCAAGGCGCCGGTGGTACCGCCGCCGCGTTTTGCCCTGCAGCTGTTGCGGGCCGGCCGTTGCCTGCTGCTGGTGGAGTTACCCACAGGCGAAGCCTTCCAGAGCCGCGACCCGGCCTACTTGCTGCTCAAGGACATGCTGCGCGCCGCCGGCCTGCCGGACAGCCCGCAGATCCTCGCCGAGCCGGTGCGCTGGCCGATGCTGACCCGGGGCAACCTCGATCAAGGTCCGGAAGCCGCCCGGGACTTCGTCCAGGCCTTTGTCGGCGTGCGAATCGAAGAAGAGCCCTGTGTCTGCCTGTGGCTGATCGGTCTGCCGGCCGTACGTTTCGCCGGGGAAGCCAACGCTGAATCCTACAACCGTGAACTGCAGGTCGAAGGCCTGGGTTCGGCCTGGGCCTTGCCCGGCCTGGAACTATTAATGGAAGAGCCACAGCGTAAGGCTGATGTCTGGCAAGCCATGCGTCGATTGATGACGCGCTGGAAAAGCACTGATGAGCACAATGACCAATGAGTGACGCGTTGACCTTCCGCCTGGCCACCGAGGCGGACCTGGATGCCATCCTGAAAATCGAATATGCCGCGTTCAGCCACCCCTGGACCCGGGGCATTTTCATGGATGCCTTCAAGTCCTACGAAGTCTGGCTGATGTTCGAAGGCAGCCAGCAGGTGGGCCACGGAGTGATCCAGGTGATCATTGACGAGGCGCATCTGCTGAACATCACCGTCAAGCCGGAAAGCCAGGGCCGCGGCCTGGGCCTGCGGCTGCTGGAGGAACTGATGAAGCGCGCCTACCAAAAGGACGCGCGCGAATGTTTCCTCGAAGTGCGTTCCAGCAACCAGACCGCTTATCGGCTTTACGAGCGTTATGGCTTCAATGAAGTCGGGCGCCGCCGCGACTATTACCCGGCGGTGGGCGGTCGCGAAGACGCCCTGGTGATGGCCTGCACCCTGGTCGACTGAGCCTTCAACCAGCACGCAGGCAGCTGCAGGAGCTGGCTTGCCAGCGAAGACGCCATTCGCGGCGATGTATGGCTTGAGGGCCTCTTCGCCGGCAAGCCGGCTCTGCGGGAGAGGGCGTCATTAAATGTGGCGCCGAGCTCAGGGTTTGCCGTCCAGCGGGTCGCGACGTGCCAGTTCGGCTTCATCCAGACCACTGCCACCCCCAATGTCCGTGGCATCGACAATACTCAGATCCCAGTCCGCCGGTTTATCGGCGCCGATTTCCCGGGCAGAACGGGCCCCATCCTCGCGGATCAGGGTTTCCGGGCTCAGGTCGTCGTCGCTGGAGCCGTCGCTGGTGAGGCCGGTGCTGCTGAGGGCGCCGGGTTCGTCGTCATCGAAATGCAGTTCCTCCATGGACCCCATGCGATCCTGATCATCGTCGATCGGCTCGGGCTGGGGCGCGTTGAAGGGGCGTCGTGATTCGGTCATGGCGATTGCTCATACTTTTAGGGGCTTACAGGGTGGACCCACAGCCCCGGTGAAGATTCCCCGGCAGGGATAACCGGTATCTGCCGTTATTGGCGTGACCTCGACAGGCACTCGTCTGTCAAAGCTGCGCATCATTCTTGAGGCTTCACAGCATGAACGAACTACAAGATCTGATTGATAACAACGCGCGTTGGGCCGAAGCGATCAAGCAGGAAGATCCGGAATTCTTCTCCAAGCTGGCCCGCCAGCAGACTCCGGAGTACCTGTGGATCGGCTGCTCGGACGCCCGGGTGCCAGCCAACGAGATCGTCGGCATGTTGCCGGGCGACCTGTTTGTGCACCGTAACGTGGCCAACGTCGTGCTGCACACCGACCTCAATTGCCTGTCGGTGATCCAGTACGCGGTGGATGTACTCAAGGTCAAACACATCCTGGTCACCGGCCACTATGGTTGCGGCGGCGTGCGCGCCTCGATGCAGGATCGCCAGTTTGGCCTGATCGATGGCTGGCTGCGTTCGATTCGTGACCTGTACTACGAGCACCGCGAGGCGCTGGCACAACTGGCCACGGAAGAAGAACAAGTCGACCGCCTGTGCGAACTGAACGTGATCCAGCAAGTGGCCAACGTCGGCCATACCAGCATCGTGCAGAACGCTTGGCATCGCGGGCAGAGCCTGTCGATCCACGGCTGCATCTACGGGATCAAGGACGGTCGCTGGAAGAGCCTGGACACGACCATCAGCGGTTTCGAACAACTGCCACCGCAATATCGCCTGCGTCCCCTCGGCGCCGTCTGAATGCGGGCTGGCCGCTGCGTGAAGGCGCAGCGGCCAGCGGCGGACTTCAGAGGTGCGGCACCTCGGTGCTTGGCGCCGGTGCCGGTGCCTTGAGCTGCTTGAGCTGGGTCGTGACCGGTGCGCTGCTGCACTTGGCCGCGGCCTGTTGCTCGGTCAGCTTGCGTACCGAGGTGTAGAACAACTCGCAGGTCTGCTCTTTTTGCGTCACCTGCCAGGTCTGGGTGCAACTGCTGAGCAGGGTGCTCGGGTCCGTCCCCGGCTTGCTGCCCATACCGGCCTGCCAGCAGGCCGCACTCAAATCCTGTCCCATGACTTTCAGTCCTGCGGCGTCGGCCTTGGCCTCGTCGTTGTCATAGTTGTCCGGGTCCGCCGCGTACCAGATGTAGCTCGGGTGGTTGGAGCCCAGTACCGGCACCTTCACACCTTCGCTGGGGCTGATTTGCGCCAGGCCCAGCACATTCACCGTGACCCCATATTGCTGCTTGAGCCAGTTACGCACGGGCGCACCGAAAGCCACCATCGGCAGGGCCGCGCCGCTGGCGTTCTGGCTGACCTGCTTGACCATGGTGGTCTGGTAGTTGTTGAAGTAGCTGTAGACCCCTTCCAGGTCCTTGCCGGCACTCGATGGCGCGGCGATCGGTGCGATGTCGACAATGGTCTGGTACGCCGGCGTTTGCTCTGCGGCAATGCCGTTGACGGTGAGCAGGGTAGCCCAGCGGTCGGTGGTGGCCGACTCCAGATAGTCCTGGGCCTGGGTCAATGAATAGTCCGGCGGGAAGTGCAGCAGCTCGACGCTCTTGCGGTTTTCCAGGGCCATGCCCAGAGGCAGGAACAGGTACCAGCTGTAGGCCCATTTGCCATCGGCATTGAGCTGGCTGGCGCCTTTATAGGCCAGGTCGCCGGCATCGAGCAGGGCGCTCAACGGTTTGTCGTAGCCCTCGGGCACGCCGCTGATGGAGGCGACAACCTTGTCGTTGGCGGTTTTCACGCTGACCTTGGCCGCGCTGTAGCCATCGCGCTGCACGCTTTGGGTCAGGTAGTGCTCCACCGTCTGCTCCAGGGTCCAGTTGCGATAGCAGATCACGTTGCAGTTGTTGGGGTAGGCGAAGAGTTGGGTGACACGTTGCGGACTGCCCAGATCGACCTCGACATCGGCCATGACGCTGGTGCTCAACGCGGCGGCCGCCAGGGCCAGGGAGATTCCTGCGAATTTGAACATGCTCAGATCCTTTTCAGCGTGAACCCCATGCAGGGGGGAAGGGCATTGTTTAAATGAACGTTCGGCCCGTACCTGTTCAACCAGGCAGCAAGCGTGTCAGAGGATAGGCGGGATAATGGATTCGGCACGCCAGGATGATGCCGCTCATGAGCAGCAGGAAAATAACTTGCAGTGGGCTCCAGTGGCTCCAGTGCAACGCAGTCAGGTAAGGGTGTCTTTCACTGAAACCTGGGTCCAGATGCCCGATCCGTTTGTCATGCAACAGGCCGATCAGGATGAAACCCGAGTATCCAGCCATCCCCAGCGGTCCCAGCAAGGCCGCGAAAACTGCAAGCATCGCCAACTGGGGGACTGCGTGGCGCAATATCAGCCACTCGCCATGGGGGTTCAGACGTCTGGGCAGCAGGCGTTCGCTGAGCCACAGATCAAGGGCAATCATCTGATGAGATGTGGGCACCCAGAGCAGGAGCATGATCAAGCGTGCCACCGCCGTGGGAATCAACGCGATCGTTCCCCCGAATAACAAGGCAGGCATTGCTGAATGATCCTCCTGATTAAGGAAGAACAGGGTCAAGGCCAGAGCCAGGGCAGCCCAGACCCTGATCCAGGTCTGCGCCGCTGGGGGCCGAGGCATGAACTTGCGCCAGAAGAAAACGTCGCTACAGGGCAGACGCTCGATCAGTTGCGGGTAACGCCCGCTCAGGGTTTGCGCAAGATCCTGGCAGGCGACCCAGTGGTCTACGCCGAAGTCCAGGATCAGGTTCTGCTGTTGCCGGCGTGACAAGGGATTGAGCAGCAGTTGCGCCGCCTGAACTTCAGGTGCCCAGGTCTTGTGGTCTTGCGCCTTGGCTTGCAGGGCGTGGAAGAAGGCTTCCTGCTCACAGCGTTGGATCAGGCTATGCCAGATCCAGGCGGGTTCCGGATGGACCCCGCAGGCATCGTCCCAGCCCAGGAGTTGGCAGACTCGGTCGAGCAACGGCAGGCTCCACTGAGTGTCGTACAGTAATTGCATGACGATTCGTTGCCATTCCTGTCGACGGTCGAACACCTGCATCCAGGGCTGTTTACTGTAGGTTTCGAGGGAATGGAGGAATTCCGGTTCCTGCCGGGTTTCCAGAAGCTCTTGCAGGGTCTGCCGGTATTGCTGCAACAACCCGCTGGTCAGCGCCTCTTCTTCCCAGGGTGTCATGTGCACCTGCTGCCAGGGTGTCAGCCATTCCAGGTGCTGCACCGCCCAGGTGGTGATGGCAGTGCGAAGCCCTGGCTGTTCGAAGCAAAGACGCAGCAAACCGGCTTCAAACGCTGGCGCACAATCCAGGTCCAGGGCCTGTTGCCAGCGCTGTGGCAGTGTGTGCCGACTCAGGTTCAGCAGCAGAGGCTGTGCCGGGTCGTCGGTTTGCCGGGTGATTGGCAGCGCTTGAGCCGCGGGTTGGATCTCCAGCAGTTGCGACCAATGTCGAAGGTTGGCGTCATTCGCCGGTGTCATGGTCGGGAGCGTGCTGGCTAGCGTCGTGTGGGAAGTCGGTCGTTCTTGTTCCTCTTCCCGCCAGCGAGCCAGTTGCAGCGCCCGCTCATAAGCCTCGCGAAGGCGCTGGAAGCCTTCGGCATCCTCATCGGGACGGGTGCTTTTCAGGCGTTTGGCGTAGCTGCGCTTGATGCTGCGCTCATCGGCATCGTCCGGCAGTTCCAGCAGGGCCCAACAATCCATGTCGCCGCTCCTCAGTGCCAGTGGCCGTTTTCCAGTCTCTGCAGCTGTTCACTGAGTTGGTTGCGCACTTCGCGGATCTTGCGCTCGTCCTGGGTGTCCAGCACTTGCTGGAATTGCCCGGCCCAGTAGCCGATCTGTTCGCGCAATTCCCCAAGGCTTTCCTGATACAGACGTTCCAGGCGGGCGCTGAGCAGGGTGTTGACCTGCTGGTCGCGGGGATGAACCTTCAGTTGCTCCAGGGCCTTGAGCCGCTCCTGGATTTCTTCCGGGGTCAGCACGCCGGGGTTGTTCTCGATCACCAGGGAACGGCTCTCACCGGTCAGGGGAATGCTCACCTGGGCTTCCAGCAGGCCGTTGATGTCGTAGGTGAAGCGCACGTCCAGCGAGACTTCACCGGCCGGGCGCTTGGGCACCTGCATTTCCAGCTGGCCGAGGGCGACGTTGTCGCGCACCAGGCGGCTCTCGCCCTGGAAAATCTTCAGCAGCACCTGTTCCTGGTTGTCGTGCAGGGTTTGCACGGTCTTGACCCGGCTCACCGGCACCACGCTGTTGCGCTCGATGATCGGCAGGTAATGCCCGCCCTCGATCTGGTTGCCGTACTGCTGGGAGGTTTCGATGCCCAGGGTGTAGGAGCAGACGTCGGTCAGGACCACTTCTTCCAGGGCCGCGGAGCGTGCCTTGAGGGCGGCCTGGACCGCCGCGCCCTGGGCCACCACTTCGTCGGGGTCGAGGCTGATGGAAGGAAAGCGCCCGAACAGCCCCGCCGCCAGCTTGCGCACCAGGGGCATGCGGGTGGCGCCGCCCACCAGGAGGATTTCATCCAGGTCGCTGACGCGGATTCGCGCATCGCGCAGGGCCCGCTCGATGGGCGCCCGCAGGCGTTCCAGCAGGGGCGTGTAGAGGTTGGCCAACTGCGCCTGGGTGATGATCTGGGTCCATTGCCGGCCATCGACCCGCAGGCTGAACTCGGCGCTGGGTTCCTGGCCCAGGGCACGGCGTACCCGTTCGGCTTCCCGGCGCAGGGCCTGGAGCACGCTCTGGCGCTCGGGAAAGTCCGCCGCCCGGCCTTGCTGTTCGATGAAGTGCTCCAGCAGCAGGCTGTCGAAATCCTCGCCGCCGAGGAAGTTGTCACCGGCGCTGGCGCGGACTTCCATGACCCCGTCGAACAGCTCCAGGATCGACACGTCGAAGGTGCCGCCACCGAGGTCGAAGACCAGGAACGAGGTTTCCTTGTCGCGCTGGTGCAGGCCGTAGGCCAGGGCCGCGGCAGTGGGTTCGTTGATCAGCTTTTCCACCTTGAGCCCGGCCAGCTCACCGGCGATCCGCGTGGCCTTGCGCTGGGCGTCGCTGAAGTAGGCCGGCACGCTGATCACCGCCTCTTCCACCGGCTCGCCGTAGGTGCGCTCGACATCCTCCTTGAGGCTCTTGAGCACCAGGGCCGAGAGTTCTTCCGGGCGAAACAGACGATCCCCCAGACGCACTTCGGTGGCGCTGCCCATGTAGCGCTTGAACAGTGCGGTGGTCAGTTGCGGATGGGTGTGCAGGCGTTCCCGGGCGGCCTGGCCCACCAGCACCCGGCCCTCATCGTCCAGGCCCACCACGCTGGGGGTCAGGAGCTGGCCCAGGGCGTTGGGCACCAGCTCACTGGCGGTGTCGCGCCAGACCGCCACCAGGCTGTTGGTGGTCCCCAGGTCGATGCCTACGATCATGACGACGAACTCCCTTTCCAATCGGAAAACTGATGAAACAAATAGGTGGCGCGCAGGATATTACCCGCCGGGTGGATGGGTAAAGTGCGTGATGTCACATGGCTATTATTGGCGCCGATGCCGCAGAGCCGAAGCGGATCTTGAGCTTCGGTTCTGCGGTGGCTGGCGGGCCTGTTGCGGGCCCCGCCGGGGTCAGACGCTGAAGTGCAGGGCGTTGGTCAGATCGCCCATGGGTGTCTGGCCCCGGGCAATCATGGCCTCATCACGTTCCTTGATGCCGTCCAGGGTTTCCAGCTGGAACACCCGGGTGATCAGCCGCAGGATCGAGGCCGTGTCATACACCGTGTGATCCACCGTGCCCTTGCGGGCGAACGGCGACACCACCAGCGCTGGAATCCGCGTGCCCGGGCCCCAGCGATCACCCTGGGGCGGCGCCACGTGGTCCCACCAGCCGCCGTTTTCGTCGACGGTGACGATCACCACCATGTTTTTCCATTGCGGGCTTTCCCGCAGCACTTTCAGGGCCCGGTCGATATGCCGGTCGCCAGCGGCTACGTCGGCATAGCCGGCGTGCAGGTTGAGGTTGCCCTGGGGTTTGTAGAAGGTCACCGCTGGTAGCTTGCCGGCCTCGGCGTCGGCGAAGAACTTGTTGGTGCTCGACTCGTCTCCCAGGCCGCCGTCGCGCAGGCGCTTGGCACGCTCGGCCGGATTCTCCGGACCTTGGCGCACAAAGTAGTTGAACGGCTGGTGGTGGTACTGGAAGTTGGGGATCTTGGGAATCCCGCCGGAATCCTTGAACTGCTCCAGGGTCGCCTGCCAGGCGCCGCCGTACCAGGCCCAGTCGACGTTCTTCTTCGACAGCTTGTCGCCGATGTGCTCGTGGGTCTGGGGCACCAGCACGCTGGGCAGGTCGGGCTTGGCGTAGTCCGGGCGCTGCGGGTCGCGGATCCAGGTCGGCCAGTAGGGCGGGGCCATGGTGTTGACCGCGTAACCGTCCGGGGTCAGGGCGCTGGGGCCGAACTGCGGGGCGCCGTCCAGGGCGCTGGCCGGGGATTTGTCCAGGGGCTTGAGGCGGGTGCCCTTGGGGTCGTCGCCCTGCAAGGTGGCGATCTGCGACTTGGCCACCGAGTTGGCCGCGTCGGGGTAGAACGGCACCTTGGCGCTGATCAGGTACTGGTGGTTGAGGAAGGAGCCGCCAAAGGCGCCCTGGAAGAAGTTGTCACAAAGCACGAACTCTCGCGCCACATCCCACAGGCGCAGGGAGTAACGGGTCTGGGCGTAATGCCCCATGGTCAGGGCACCGGAGTCGGCCCAGGCCACGAAGCCATCGTTCTTGCCGCCGTTGATCTGCATCTGGTTCTGGTAGAACACATGCCACAGGTCGCGGGTCACCAGGCCCAGGGGCAGGTCCTCGCCGCTGGGGCCTTTGAGGGCGAACGGCGCATTGGGCAGGTTTTCCTGGAACTGGGTTTCCACCGGGTAGGTGATGCCGTCCAGGGTCTGTGGCCCCACTTGCAGGATGCCGCCCCAGATGGGCGGCAGTTTCGACAGCAGGCTGCCATCGCGGTCCCGTTGCTGGAACGCTTCGGGCTTGAGGGCCGACAGCGGTTTTTCCACGCCGGGGAAGTTGGCGAACAGGTTGTTGAAGCTGCGGTTCTCGGCGAACAGCACCACCACGTTCTTCACCTGATCGCGCAGCGCCTTGTCCAGCTCAGTAGGGGAGAGTGGACGTGCATCCGGTTTGCCAGCGGGGTCGCCGGGCTTGCTGCAGGCGCTCAGGGTGGCGCCGACCCCAAGAACGGCAACGCCGCCAAGGAAGCGGCGGCGGCTGGTGTCGGTGGGTTGGTCGGCGTTGGTTTCGGGGGTGTCGCGCTGGTCGGTATCGTCGCTCATGTCGGCTCCTTGCACGTCGATCTGGAAATTCGTTACAAACTATTTCGGTGGCACGGTAACAACCGAATATGACGCAAAGACTACAGGAATGCTTCAGGAGTCCACTGCGATGGCCTCTGAAAAGTCTGAAATCCGCGTCGAGAAAGACTTATCCACAGGCCCGCTCCGTCTTGGCGGAGCGGGCTCGGCGAGCCTTCAGGGGATCACGGGCGGCAAGTAGGCCAAGGTGGTGCCCAGGGCCCAGAGCAGGACCAGTACCAGCGGGGTGTGCACCAGCAACTGGACGAAGGAGAAACCGATCAGGTCCCGGGCCTTCAAGCCCAGTACTCCCAGCAACGGCAGCATGTAGAAGGGGTTGATCAGGTTCGGCAAGGCCTCGGCGGCGTTGTAGATCTGCACCGCCCAACCCAGGTGGTATTGCAGGTCATTGGCCACCTGCATCACATAAGGCGCTTCGATGATCCACTTGCCGCCGCCCGACGGAATGAAGAAGCCCAGCACCGCCGAGTACAGGCCCATCAGCAGGGCATAGGTGTCGTGGGAAGCGATCTGCACGAAGAAGGTCGAGATGTGGTGGGCCAGGGTCTGGCCGTCCACGCCCTTGACCACCGTCATCAGCGCGGCGATCGAGCCATACAGCGGAAACTGGATCAGCACCCCGGTGGTGGTGGGCACCGCCCGGGCCACGGCATCGAGGAAGCTGCGCGGGCGCCAGTGCAGCAGGGCGCCGGCCATCAGGAACAGGAAGTTGTAAGTGTTGAGCCCAGAGATCGCGGTGATCGCCGGTTTGGTGGCGAACTCGTGATACAGCCAGCCGGCGGCCAGCAGCGCCAGGAGAATGGTCAGCAACGGGCTGTACTCCAGCCACTCGCCGGGGCGGGTCCGCGGTTGCGGCTTGGGCATGCTGAAGCTCGGGTCGACCCCGCAGGCCTGGGCATCCCGGGCACTGTTGGGCCCCGGGGCGGTGGCGTAGGCGACGATCAGCGAGACGACGATCAGGGCCAGCAACAACACCCCCGACTGCCAGAGAAAGATGGTTTGGGTGAAAGGAATCACCCCGGTGATGGCCAGGATCGACGGCGGCAGGCTGCCGGGGTTGGCCTGCAACTGCGCGGCCGAGGACGACAGCCCCAGGGCCCAGACAGCGCCCAGGCCCAGGTAGGCGGCGGCCCCGGCGGCGCGGTAGTCCATGCGCAGTTCGGTGCGTCGGGCCAGGGCCCGTACCAGCAGGCCGCCGAACACCAGGGACAGGCCCCAGTTGAGCAAGGACGCGACCATGGAAATCAGCGCCACCCAGGCCACCGCCGAGCGGCCGTTCTTGGGAATGCGCGCCAGCTTGTCGATCAGTTTCACCGCCGGCGGCGAGCTGGCCACCACATATCCGCCGATGACCACGAAGGCCATCTGCATGGTGAAGGGGATCAGGCTCCAGAAGCCGTCACCGAAGGCCATGGCGGCATCGGTGGGCTTGGCGCCCATGGCCAGGGTGGCCAGGGTGACGATGATCACCGCCAGTGCGGCGAACACCCAGGAATCGGGAAACCAGCGTTCGGCCCAGTTCGAACAGCGCAGGGCAAAGCGGGCGGAGCGGCTATCTTGAATATCAGCGGCCACGTCAGTACCTCGGATTTCTTATGTTTATAAGGAAGACGGCCGCCCCAGGCTGAGGCGGCCGAGAACTGTGCAAGAATGCGGCAATTGCCACGGACTGCAAAGGACTCAAAGCCGATGTCATTTTCCCCCGAAGAACGCGCCGCACTGCTCAAAGTCAAGGGTGTCGGGCCCACAGTGGTGGGGCGCCTGGAGCAATTGGGGATCATTTCCCTGAGCCAGTTGGCCGCCGCCGATGCCCTGGACATCGTCACCCAGGCCTCGGCCCTGGTGGGCTCCAGTTGCTGGAAAAACAGCCCACAGGCCCGCGCCGCGATCCAGGCGGCCATTGCCATGGCCAAGGCTCGTCTATAGCCCGGATCGCCAACGACTGATGGTTGTTCCTCGGGACGATTGCATAGACCATGTGCAGCCTTGCTGATTGCCACCCTCCGAGTTGCTTTTATGACCCCTTCCACTGAGTCGTCGCCGGCGCGCTTTTCCCGCGCCGACTACAAGACCCTGGGCCTGGCCGCCCTGGGCGGCGCCCTGGAAATCTACGATTTCATCATCTTCGTATTTTTCGCCCTGACCCTGAGCCAGCTGTTCTTCCCTCCGGAAATGCCCGAGTGGCTGCGCCTGCTGCAAAGCTTCGGGATCTTTGTCACCGGCTACCTGGCCCGGCCCCTGGGGGGCATTCTCATGGCCCACTTCGCCGACCGGTTGGGGCGCAAGAAGGTCTTCAGCCTGAGCATCCTGATGATGGCGCTGCCTTGCCTGCTGATCGGCATCATGCCCACCTATGCCCAGATCGGTTACTTCGCGCCCTTGCTGCTGTTGGCGCTGCGCGTGCTGCAAGGCGCCGCCGTGGGGGGCGAAGTGCCCAGTGCCTGGGTATTTGTCGCCGAGCACGCGCCACGGGCCCATCGCGGCTATGCCCTGGGCTTCCTCCAGGCCGGGCTGACCTTCGGCTACCTGTTGGGCGCGCTGACCGCGACCCTGCTGGCGCGGGTCTTCAGCCCCGAGGAAATCCTCGATCATGCCTGGCGCTACCCCTTCCTGCTGGGCGGGGTGTTTGGCGTGATTGGCGTTTGGCTGCGCCGTTGGCTGAGTGAAACCCCGGTGTTCGTGGCCCTGCAGAACCAACGCGACAGCGTCGGCGAATTGCCCCTGCGCACCGTGCTGCGCGAGCACCGGCTGGCGATCCTGCCGGCGCTGATCCTCACCTGCGTGCTGACCTCGGCGGTGGTGGTGTTCGTGGTCATCACCCCGACCATGATGCAAAAGAGCTTCGGCATGAGCGCCAGCCATACCTTTGCCCTGAGTAGCCTGGGCATCGTTTTCCTCAACATCGGCTGCATCCTGGCCGGGCTGATCGTCGACCGCCTCGGCGCCTGGCGCACGGTGATGCTCTACAGCCTGCTGCTGCCCCTGGGCATCGCCGTGCTCTATGGCTGCCTGATCAGCGGCGGCGAGTGGATCGGCCTGGCCTACGCCATCGCCGGCCTGGGCTGCGGGGTGGTGGGGGCGGTGCCATCGGTGATGGTCAGCCTGTTTCCACCGCGGATTCGCGTCTCTGGCATTTCCTTCACCTACAACATCGCCTATGCCCTCTGGGCCAGCACCACGCCGTTATTGCTGATTGCCCTGATGCCCTGGAGCCCATGGATCTGCGTGATCTATTGCGCGGTGATGGGGGCGGTGGGGGTGGCCAGTGCCAGCTACTTTGGTGGGCGCGTGGGCGAGGCTCGGCACGCGTCGGCGCAACCTGATGGGGGCTACTGATCAGCTTCGCGAATTTTCTTCAGCGGGTGCGATTATTTGGGTAGCAGTTGGTCCAGGTAGCGGGTGCGCTCGTTGCTCAGGCGGGTCACGCAGCGGTTGATCAGGGTGACGTGGGCCGGCTTGCCCGGTTCCACTTCGAAGGCTTCCAGCACGCAGCTGCTGTCGCGGTATTTGATCCAGGCACGCTGGGCATTCTTCAATTTGCCGAGGTATTCCTGTTCTTGCAGCAGGCTGCTGGGATACAGGTTGTGGACCCGCACCAGCAGTGCCTGATAGCTCTGGTTGAGCGCAGCGTCGGCGCGATCCTTGTCCTGCCGGGCGCAGCGATCGATCTGTTCGCTGACGCTGATGTGCTCGCAGTCCAGTGCAGCGGCCTGGGCAGGCGCCCAGCCAGCGGCACTGGCGAGTACGGCGATGACTAGGCCAAAGATCCAAGGCTGATGAGGCATGTCGGTCCCTTGCGCTGAGAATGGAGCAGGCATTCTACAGAGCTGTTGCCAGGGAGAGCATGTGCCTGCTCCTGCAAGGCGTGTCGGACGGGATCGAGACCGAGCAGCTGGAGCCGGTGGGGCATCAGCAGATGCGTGAGCAAAAAGGTGGTCTGGCCGGCGAGGCGATCGTGCGGCTCAGTCGCGCTCTTCGAGGACGTAGCCCACGCCCCGCAGGGTGTGGATCAGTTTGCGCTCGAAAGGGTCGTCGATCTTCGCTCGCAAGCGGCGGATCGAGACTTCCACCACGTTGGTGTCGCAATCGAAGTTCATGTCCCAGACAAAGGAGATGATCTGGGTCCGGGACAGCACTACGCCGCTCTGACGCATCAGCAGGTGCAGCAGGGCGAATTCCTTGGTGGTCAGATCGATGCGTTGTTTACCGCGAAAGGCCCGGTGCCGGCCCTGGTCCAGTTCCAGGTCGGCGACCCTGAGCACGTCGGGCACCGCTGCCTGTTCGCTGCGGCGCATCAGGGTGCGGACCCGGGCCAGCAGTTCGGGGAACTCGAACGGCTTGACCAGGTAGTCATCGGCCCCCAGGTCCAGCCCCCGGATCTTGTCCGCCAGCCGTCCCTGGGCTGTGAGCATCATCACCCGGGTGTTGCTGTCCTGGCGGATCTGGCACAGCACGCCCCAGCCGTCGATCTGCGGCAGGTTGACGTCCAGAATCACCAGGTCGTAGGCGTGCTGGCGGGTCAGGTGCAGGCCATCCGCGCCGGTATTGGCACAATCCACCACATATCCACTTTCAGTCAGTCCCTGATGCAGGTAGTCGGCAGTTTTAAGTTCGTCTTCGATAACCAGGATACGCATGCTGATGAGGTTCTCGGCGATAAGGGGCAGTAAAAGAAAGTTGCTGTAAATGACTGGATTAATAATTTAAAAGTACACTTTCATGCAGGCGGCTTGAGACGCACTTAACTTTGTGTGGAGCGTTTTAAAGTGCGTCTGGCATTGTCTTTGGGTGGCGGAATGTTAATACAGAACGTTGATGCAGAGCCTTTGCTAACGGATTTGTAATCTTCGCGCCACCCTGCTGATAAGCAGCGAAAGTTACCCTTGGTCGATATTGAAACTCTCCCAGTCAATGGGCGAACTGTTGCAGTTCCATATCGGCCAGGGCGCTGTTGAATAACCACCGATATGTTCCGCTGCACTTTCGCAGAAACTTTGCCTCTATAGGGGCCGGAACCTGTTATGCCGACTTTCCCGAGAACACTTCCCCGGGCAGCCTGGCGCTGCTCTGCGGCGCTGCTGCTGGCGCTGCTGGCGCAGTCTCCGAGTGCTGCCGAGCCACCCGCGCTGAGCCTGGATAGCGCCTTGGCCAATGCCTTTGCCAACAACCCCGAACTGGCCGCCGCACGCTGGGAGATCGAGATCGCCCAGGGCGCTCGCCAACAGGCCGGGCTGATGCCCAACCCGGTGCTGTCGGTGGATGCCGAGGACACCCGCAGGGATACCCGCACCACCTCGGTCAAACTCAGCCAGGCGCTGGAACTGGGA
This sequence comes from Pseudomonas protegens, assembly GCF_003363755.1. Taxonomy (GTDB): domain Bacteria; phylum Pseudomonadota; class Gammaproteobacteria; order Pseudomonadales; family Pseudomonadaceae; genus Aquipseudomonas; species Aquipseudomonas danubii. Next base: position 2,433,411 of record NZ_CP031396.1, on the reverse strand, counting down.
GGCAAGCGCGGCGCTCGGGTGGAGCTGGCCAGCCGCGGACAGGCGCTGGCGTCCCTGGAACTGGAGCGACGGGGCAACCAGCTGCGGGCTGATGTCCTGGAGGCTTTCTACGCCGCCCTGCGGGCCCAGGAGCGCACGCAACTGGCCGGGCGTTCCCTGGCCCTGGCCGAGCGCGGTGTCACGGTGGCCCAGGGTCGGGTCAATGCCGGCAAGGCCTCGCCGGTGGAGGCCACCCGGGCCCAGGTGCAGTTGGCGGAAGTTCGCCTGGAACTCAATCGTGGCCAGATGGAGCAGGACAATGCCTATCGGCAGTTGGCCAGGGTCACGGGCGCTGCCACCACGGACTTTGCCGCCGTGCAGGAGCCCTCGCTGTCGGTGGTCACTCCGCCGGCTTCGGCGCAATTGCTGAATCGGTTGCAGGAGACCGCGGAGCTGCGTCTGGCGGAGCAGGAGATTGTCCAGCGCGAGGCGTCCCTGGGCCTGGAAAAAGCCCAGCGCATACCCGACCTCGACGTCAGCGTTGGCAGTCAGTACGACGCCAGTGCCCGCGAGCGGGTGAACCTGGTGGGCCTGTCGATGCCGCTGCCGCTGTTCAACCGCAACCAGGGCAATGTGCTGTCCGCCGCCCGGCGCGCCGATCAGGCCCGGGACCTGCGCAACGCCACCGAGCTGCGCCTGCGCAGCGAAACCCGCCAGGCCCTGGAGCAATGGAGCACCGCCAGGGGCGAGGTGCAGTCGTTCAACCAGATCATCCTGCCCGCAGCCCAGCGCGCGGTGGACAGTGCCACCCGGGGCTTCGAGATGGGCAAGTTCAGCTTCCTCGAAGTACTGGATGCCCAGCGCACCTTGATCAGCGCTCGCAGCCAGTACCTTGCCGCCGTGGCGCAAACCACCGATGCCTGGGTGCGGATCGAACGCATCTACGGCGACCTCAGCCGTTGGTGAAAGCCTGGTTGAGGGGCCTCGCGTGCCTGGCCGCCCTGCTGGTCAGCGATTGCAGCGGTACACCGCTGGCACCGCCGGATGAGCCGCCCCGGCACTGGTGCGTCCATGAATGGCACCGGGCTCTCGACGAACTTTTCTTTCCGCCTACCTCGTAAGGCGCTTTTCGCGCTGCCGAACATCGATTGTCAGGAGCACCCATGGATAAAAAACGCAGCCTTGTCATGGCCATTTCAGCGGTGGTCGGCCTGGGAGCGGCAGCCTTGCTGCTGCCGGACCTGTTCGCGACCCCCGCCCGCACCCAGGCACCTGCAGTGGCAGAGCCGGCCGGGCATGGCGAAGACGAACCTGAAGGGCATCTGGAGCTCAGCCCCGAGCAGATCCAGGCGGCCGGTATCGAGCTGGCCGAGGCCGGGCCCCGGCGCCTCAACCGCCTGCTCAGCCTGCCGGGGGAAATCCGCTTTGACGAGGATCGCACCTCCCACATCGTGCCCCGGGCTGCCGGCGTGGTGGAGTCGGTGCAGGTCAATCTCGGTCAGGCGGTCAAGCGTGGCGAGTTGCTCGCGGTCATCGCCAGCCAGCAGGTGTCTGACCTGCGCAGTGAATTGGCGGCTGCCGGGCGGCGGGTGGAACTGGCCCGTACCACTTTCGAGCGTGAACGCCAGTTGTGGGTCGACCAGATCTCCGCCGAGCAGGATTACCTGCTGGCGCGGCAGACCCTGCAAGAAGCGCAAATCGCCCTCGACAACGCCCGGCAGAAGATGAATGCCCTGAGTGGCAGCGCGCAGTTGGTGGGGGGCAATCGCTATGAAATGCGCGCGCCGTTCGATGGTGTGGTGGTGGAGAAACACCTCAGCGTCGGTGAAGTGGTAGACGAAACCAGCGCCGCTTTCACCCTGTCGGACCTGTCCCGGGTCTGGGCCACCTTTGGGGTGTTTCCCAAAGACCTGGACAAAGTCCGGGTCGGTCAGGCGGTGCATGTCAGCTCCAGTGAGCTGGGGACCCAGGTCCAGGGCCAGGTGGCCTACGTCGGCAACTTGCTGGGGGAGCAGACCCGGACCGCCACCGTGCGGGTGACCCTGGCCAACCCCGATGACGCCTGGCGTCCAGGGCTGTTCGTCTCGGTGCAAGTGGCCACCGAGGCCTTCGAAGCGCCGGTCAGCGTGCCGCAGACGGCGATCCAGACCGTGGAAGACCGGCCTTCGGTGTTTGTCCGGGTTGCCGAGGGCTTCCAGGCCACGCCGGTGGTCACCGGGGCCACTCAGGACGGTTTCGTCGAAATCCGCGAAGGCCTGGCCGCCGGTGCCCAGGTCGCCACCCGTGGCAGCTTCACCCTCAAGTCCGAGCTGGGCAAAGGCTCGGCCGACCATGGCCATTGATCGGTCACAGCACAGAGTGATTTCCCATGTTTGAGCGCCTCATTCAATTCGCCATCGAGCAGCGCATCATCGTCCTGTTGGCGGTGCTGCTGATGGCCGGGGTCGGCATCGCCAGCTACCAGAAGCTGCCGATCGACGCGGTCCCCGACATCACCAACGTCCAGGTGCAGATCAACTCCGCAGCGCCAGGGTTTTCGCCCCTGGAAACCGAGCAGCGCATCACCTTTCCCATCGAGACCGCCATGGCCGGCTTGCCGGGCTTGCAACAGACCCGCTCGCTGTCGCGCTCGGGCCTGTCCCAGGTGACGGTGATCTTCAAGGACGGCACCGACCTGTTCTTCGCCCGGCAACTGGTCAACGAGCGCCTGCAAGTGGCTCGTGAGCAATTGCCTGAAGGCGTGGAGGCGGTGATGGGGCCGATCTCCACCGGGCTGGGGGAAATCTTCCTCTGGACCGTGGAGGCCGAGGACGGTGCGCGCAAGGAAGATGGCACGCCCTACACCCCCACCGACTTGCGGGTGATCCAGGACTGGATCATCAAGCCGCAGCTGCGCAACGTGCAGGGCGTGGCGGAGATCAACACCATCGGCGGCTTCGCCAAGGAGTACCAGATCGCTCCGGACCCCAAGCGCCTTGCGGCCTACCAGCTGACCCTCAATGATCTGGTGACGGCTCTGGAGCGCAACAACGCCAACGTCGGCGCCGGCTACATCGAACGCAGCGGCGAGCAGTTGCTGATCCGTGCGCCGGGGCAACTGGCGTCCATCGAGGACATCGCCAACATCGTCATCAGCAGCAGCGACGGCACGCCGATCCGCGTGCGCAATGTCGCCCAGGTGCAGATCGGTCGCGAACTGCGTACGGGCGCGGCCACCGAGAACGGCCGGGAAGTGGTGCTGGGGACGGTGTTCATGCTGATCGGCGAGAACAGCCGCAGTGTGTCCCAGGCCGTGGCGAAAAAGCTCGAAGAGATCAACCGCTCGCTGCCCGCAGGGGTGGTGGCGGTCACGGTGTACGACCGCACCAACCTGGTGGAAAAAGCCATCGCCACGGTGAAGAAGAACCTCTTCGAAGGCGCGTTGCTGGTGATCGTGATTCTGTTCCTGTTCCTGGGCAATATTCGCGCCGCGCTGATCACCGCCCTGGTGATTCCGCTGTCGATGCTGTTCACCTTCACCGGCATGTTCAGCAACAAGGTCAGCGCCAACCTGATGAGCCTCGGCGCCCTGGACTTCGGCATCATCGTCGACGGCGCGGTGGTGATTGTGGAAAACGCCATCCGCCGCCTGGCCCATGCCCAGCAGCACCATGGCCGCATGCTGACTCGCTCCGAACGCCTGCACGAAGTCTTTGCCGCGGCCAAGGAAGCGCGGCGGGCGCTGATCTTCGGCCAGTTGATCATCATGGTGGTGTACCTGCCGATCTTTGCCCTGACCGGGGTGGCCGGGAAGATGTTCCACCCCATGGCCTTCACCGTGGTCATGGCCCTGCTGGGGGCGATGATCCTCTCGGTGACCTTCGTCCCGGCGGCCATTGCGCTGTTCGTCACCGGCAAGGTCAAGGAAGAGGAAAACCTGCTGGTGCGTAGCGCCAAGCGTGGCTACGCCCCGGTGCTGGACTGGGTCATGGGCCATCGTGCGACGACCTTCGCGGCGGCCGCGGCGATCCTGCTGGGCAGCGGTGTGCTGGCCAGCCGCATGGGCAGTGAATTCATTCCCAGCCTCAGCGAAGGCGACTTCGCCCAACAGGCCCTGCGGGTACCTGGCACCAGCCTCACGCAGTCGGTGGACATGCAGCAGCGTCTGGAGAAAACCCTGCTGGCGCAGGTGCCGGAGATCGAGCGGGTGTTTGCCCGCACCGGCACCGCGGAGATCGCCTCGGACCCGATGCCGCCGAATATTTCCGACAGTTACCTGATGCTCAAGCCCAAGGCGCAATGGCCGGACCCGGGCAAGTCCCGGGAGGCGTTGATTGCCGATATCCAGCGCGCCAGCGCCCTGGTCCCGGGCAGCGCCTATGAACTGTCGCAGCCGATCCAACTGCGTTTCAACGAGCTGATTTCCGGGGTGCGCAGCGATGTGGCGGTCAAGGTGTTCGGTGACGACATGACCGTGCTGAACAAGACCGCCAATGAAATCGCCACGGCCCTGCAGGGCTTGCCCGGTGCCTCGGAAGTCAAGGTCGAGCAGACCTCCGGCCTGCCAGTGCTGACCATCAATATCGACCGCGACAAGGCGGCGCGATTCGGCCTGAATGTGGGCGATGTGCAAGACACCATTGCGGTGGCGGTGGGCGGGCGCCAGGCCGGCACCCTGTATGAAGGCGACCGGCGCTTCGACATGGTGGTGCGTCTCTCGGACCAACTGCGTACCGACATTGACGGCCTTTCGCGGCTGCTGATCCCGATCCCGGCGACCGCGGGCACGGCCAACGGGCAGATCGGCTTTATCGCCCTGTCGGAAGTGGCCAGCCTCGATCTGGTGTTGGGCCCCAATCAGGTCAGCCGCGAGAATGGCAAGCGCCTGGTGATCGTCAGCGCCAACGTTCGCGGGCGGGATATCGGCTCCTTTGTCGAGGAAGCCACGGCGTTGATTGCCGGCAAGGTCAAGGTGCCCGCGGGGTACTGGACCACCTGGGGCGGCCAGTTCGAGCAATTGCAGGAAGCATCCCAGCGCCTGCAAGTGGTGGTGCCGGTGGCACTGCTGCTGGTGTTCGGGTTGTTGTTCATGATGTTCAACAACCTCAAGGACGGCCTGCTGGTGTTCACCGGCATTCCCTTTGCCCTGACCGGCGGGATCATGGCCCTGTGGTTGCGGGGTATTCCGCTGTCGATCTCGGCGGGGGTGGGGTTCATTGCACTTTCCGGTGTCGCTGTACTCAACGGCCTGGTGATGATTGCCTTTATCCGCAACCTGCGCGAGGAAGGGCGTTCGCTGTCCGTGGCGATTCATGAAGGCGCCCTGACCCGTTTGCGTCCGGTGCTGATGACCGCCCTGGTGGCGTCCCTGGGGTTTGTTCCTATGGCCCTGGCCACCGGCACCGGCGCCGAAGTGCAACGGCCCCTGGCGACGGTAGTGATTGGCGGCATCCTGTCGTCCACCATCCTCACCTTGCTGGTTCTGCCGGCGCTGTACCAATGGGCGCACCGCAAGGAAGAGGACTAGCGCCTGTCGCCGCTGCCGCAGGCTGTGAGCGGACTGGGCGGCACTCCGTCGAAGGGATGCGGCGGTCTTGAGGTCGCTGCGGGGTTGGCGGGGGATCGTCAGGCAAGGTCCTGCGGACCTTTGCGCAGCTTCGCCGTGGCTCAGCAGCGGCTACAGGGCCAGTGCCGATCGGGGATTTGTGTAGCCGCTGCCGCAGGCTGCGAACGGCCCGAAGGGACGCGGCGTTCTTGAGGCCGCTGCGAGTTCGGCGGGGGATCGTCAGGCAAGGTCCTGCGGACCTTTGCGCAGCTTCGCCGTGGCTCAGCAGCGGCTACAGGGCCAGTGCCGATCGGGGATTTGTGTAGCCGCTGCCGCGGGCTGCGAACGGCCCGAAGGGCCACGGCGGTCTTGAGGTCGCTGCGGGGTTTGCGGGAGATCGTCAGGCAAGGTCCTGCGGACCTTTGCGCAGCTTCGCGGGCTCAGCAGCGGCTACAGGGCGGGTGGGTTAGAGCCAGGCGGCATCCCAGAGGGGATAGTCGCCCACGCGCTGGACCAGTCCCGCTCGAACCGGGTTGTAGATGATGTAGCGGGCAAGCGCCTTGAGGTCTGCTTCGCGACGGATGGCCCGTTCGTAATACCCTTTTTGCCACAGTCGACCACGCTGGTTCAGGCGCTGGTTGATGTTGCGCCCGCTTCGTGACTTGAGCCGGCACAAGGACTCTTCCAGCGAGCATTTCTGCAGTTGGAACAACCAGTGAATGTGATCAGGCATGACCACCCAGGCCAGGGAGTGGATGAGTCCCGCTTCGTGTTGTGCCCTGATTTGTTCGACCACCAGCCGCCCCAGGTAGAAGTCGCTGAACATCGGGCGTCGCTGTTCGGTCACGGCGGTTATCGCGTAGATTCTACCGATCTGTGTGTGTCGTCCTTTGAGCAGGCGAAAACCATTGGATCGGAATTGCATTACCCGGCTCTCCCTGTGCTGGAATGATCCCTTCACGCTAGTCCTGGCTCGGCCTGTTAACAGATGTATCTCGTTAACACCTATGTCTCTCTTGCATCCCTGTAGCCGCTGCTGAGCCAAGGCGAAGCTGCGCAAAGGTCCGCAGGACCTTCAGCGATCCTCAGATGCAGCACCTGCTTCGCGGTCGTTCGCAGCCTGCGGCAGCGGCTACAGGTGTCAGTCCTGCGGCAGTTTTCGGGCAAAAAAAAAGCGCCCCATGCGGGACGCTAAAAATTCATCTCTTTCCAAAGGAGCATCAAAAAAACGCTTCAAGAGATGAATGTGCTCGGTAGGCCATCGCCGTTAAATATCTTCCTCGGCCGTAGCGGATGCGCCAGCGTCGCGAGGGGAAGTGCCGGTGCCAGCCGCGGCTGTTTGCTGACTGGCGTTGCCGTGAATCTGTTCCTGGCTGGCGAGGAAGGTGTCGCGGACCTGCTGTGGGCGTTCGCTGCCATCAGATGCCCAGACGGCGGAGCCGGTAGTGGCCAGAAGGCCGATCAACAATAGTCGGGTGGGACCCATGGTGTTTCTCCTGACAAGCTCGCCGGCCGGGGGAATCACGGCGGATTCGAGTGTGTTCAGGAGTATATGGAGGCCAACCTAACGAGAAGGTGAGGCCGATATTACAGTTCTGAAAGCCATGCGTCTGTGAAGAAGTTTTAACACCGGGCAGGCCGCAACCTGCCCGGCCAGACGCTTTAGAGCAGGGCCAGCGGGTACTCGACGATCAGTCGGAATTCTTCCAGGTCGGACTCGAACTGACTGGAGCGGATGGTCGCCTGGCGGATGCGCAGGGACAGGTCCTTGAGCGTGCCGCCCTGGAACACGTACTTGGCTTCGATGTCCCGCTCCCAGCGACGCTGATCGGTCAGCGGATCACCCGCCGCGTCGCGGCGCATGTACACCGAGTTGGCGTGGCTGTAGTCGGCGTCGCTGCCGCGCGCGTAGCGGGTCATGAACGACAGACCGGGAATGCCGAAGGTCTGCATGTCGAGGTCGTAGCGGACCATCCACGAACGCTCCTTGGGCGAGTTGAAGTCGCTGTACTGGATCGAGTTGTCGAGAAAGATCGAGTCCGACTGGCGCAGGTAGTCGAAGTCGTCGTTACCGTTGTTGCGCTGGTGCGACAGGGCCAGTGTGTGGGCGCCGTAGGTGGCGCCGACCTTGGCGCTCCAGATGTTGTTGTCGAACTCGCCCAGCAGTTTCTTGCCCTCGTCCACAGCCTTGTAATAGTTGAAGCCGCTGAACAGGGTCAGGTCGTCGGACACCGGGTAGTTCATCGCCGTGCCGAAGTAGTACTGATCCCAGGCGTCTTTCAGGCGGCTGCTGTAGAGGCTGAAACTCAGGTTGGGGTTGAACTTGTAGTCGCCACCGAAGTAGCCGACCCAGGGCGAGTCGACCTTGCCCGCGTAGAAGGTGGCGAAGCCGTCGCGCATGCCGCTGCTGTCGGGCTGGCTCATGGCGTGCAGGCGCCCACCCTGCAGGTTGAGACCGTCGAGGCTGGTGTTTTCCAGGGTCACCCCGCGAAAGCTTTCCGGCAGCAGGCGCGAGTCGCCGTAGTGCACCACCGGGGTCTTGGGGAACACGTCGCCGACTTTCAGCACGGTGTCCAGGGCCCGCAGTTTCACTGCGCCGCCGGCCTTGCCATAGCCGTCGGCGGGCTCGTTGTCGTGGTTCACCGGCAGCATGCCGAAGGAGCCACGGCCGCCGCTGCGCCCGCTGCCGGAGTCGAGCTTGAGGCCGTACATGGCAAAGGCGTCGATGCCGAATCCGACCGTGCCCTGGGTGAAGCCGGACTCGAACTGGCCGATCAGGCCCTGGGCCCAGGCTTCGGAGTAGCCGTTGCCGGTGGGGCTGGACTGGCCCTTGCGATCATCGCGGTTGAAGTAGTAGTTGCGCAGCAACAGGTCGAGGCGGCTGCCTTCGACAAAGCCTTCGGGTCGTTCCTCGGCGGTTACCGCCGCCACGGGACACAGCCCCAGTACCGCGGTAAGCACGGACAGGGACAGAGGGGGATTGATTCGCATGGGGTCGCTCCTGAGTGTTGGCAGCTATCAACTTTTATATCGCCAGAGGCGTTCTTATTGGGCGGACTGACCGGCGCAGAAGCGCCCTGAAAGTCGCTGTCGATAGTTGCAAACAGTCGATAACGGCGAGGTGACCCGGTGATTACAATTGTGCAAGAAAGGACGCTGGTAACGCTCGGCCAAAGCCTCTGAAACCCCCATGAACAGGGGCGATGGCAATGGGGGGGGAAGTTGCCTGAAGGGGCATTACAGATAAGTAATGTGCCCGCGATCATTCTGACAGGGTCGGTTCCTTATCCTCGCTGGAGTCAACTGGACGAGGAAACTGTCATGAAGCTTTTCAACTTGAGTATCGCCGCGTTGCTGCTGTCCATTTCTGCCCTGGCCCTGGCCGAGGGCGGTGGTGATCGCACCTTTACCCGCGCCATGCTGGAGAACCAGAAGGCCATGGAGCGCTATGCCGCGAGCCAGGGCAAACCGGCACCGGTGGTGCAGAGCTACCGCTATGGCATGGCGCTGGATATCGCCAGGGTGGTCAATGTGACGCCTGCGGCCAAGTCCTGCGAGGTGGTGCCCTCGCGCATGACGTATGAAGACTCCGCCGGTCAGCTCAAGACCATCGAATATCAGGTGGTGGGTCAGTGCCGCAACAACGGCAGCTGACTCTGGTGTCGTGCCCTCAGGCGTCGCCTGGTTCGGGGTGCAGGGCAATGATCATGTCGACTTCCACCGAGGCGTTTTTCGGCAGCTGATAGACCCCCAGCGAAGTGCGTGTGTGCACGCCGGCCTCGGTAAACACCGAATACAGGATCTCTGAGGCGCCATCCGCCACTTCGCTCTGCTGGGTGAAGTCCGCCGCGCTCTGCACATAGACGTTGATTCGCAGAATGCGCTTGATCCGCTGCAGGTCGCCGAGCATCTGTTCCAGGATCGCCAGGGCTCGTAGGGTACAAATCTGTGCCCCGTGCCGGGCCTGCTCCAGGGACGTCTCGGCACCCACCCGGCCGACCACCATCACCGTGTTGTCGATGCGCGGGATCTGCCCGCTGACATAGACCTCATCACCGTTACGCACCGCCGGTACATAGTTGCCGCCAATGCGCATTTCGCCTTCGAAACTGTGGCCGATCCGGGCTGCCGCCTGCTGGAAAAGTGCCTTGCGTGTTGCGTCCATAGTCCAACTCCGTCGATCGCCGTGGAATTTCCAGAAGCCGACTATACGCGCTCCAACGCGGCGATGAATCTTCGGCGAAAGCCCCGTATCGACGGGCTTTGCCTGCCGTTGAAATTTTTTGGTCGGACAAGTCGCAGTTGCTATTAAGAAAATTCTTTCAGGGCCGATGTTAGGCCCAAAGCAGCCCATTTTTTCAGTCCCCCGTCCCCGGTGCATCCTCATGTTCAATAAACGCTTGAAGCAAGAGTTGTCGGCGCTTCGTGAAGAACTCTCGAGCCTTCAGCAAGTGAAGGAAAGTCTTGAAAGCGAGATGCTCGTGATCAATTTGAGCGCCGATGGACGGATTCAATCGGTCAACCACAACTTCGCCCAGGAAATGCTCTACAAGGGAGGCGATCTGGTGGGCCGTGCCCTGGAGGACATCGTCCCGGAACACGTCAAGCACGACGAGTTCCATCAGCGCTTCAAGGCGACCCTGGCCCGGGGCGAGCATTTTGCCGGGGCGGTGCGCTTGCTGCGGGGCAACGGTGAGGAGGCCTGGCTGCGCGCCATTTCCCAGCCGATTCGCGACTCAGAGGGCCGGATCAAGTACTTCGCGATCTTTTCCAGCGACCTGACCCGCACCATCGAAGCCTCCCGCGAGCACGAGAACCTGATCGGCGCGCTGATGCGTTCCACCGCGCTGATCGAGTTCGATCTCAATGGCCATGTGCTGACCGCCAATGACCGTTTCCTGGCCGGGATGGGTTACAGCCTGGCGCAGATCAAGGGCAAGCATCACCGCATGTTCTGTGAGCCGGAGGAGTACAACAGCGCGGCCTACCAGGCGTTCTGGAGACGCCTGAATGCCGGGGAATTCATCGCTGAACGCTTCAAGCGGATCGATGCCCATGGCCGGGTGGTCTGGCTGGAGGCCTCCTACAACCCGGTGCTGGACGCCAACAACAAGCTCTACAAGGTGGTGAAGTTCGCCACGGTAATCACCGATCAGGTGAATCAGGAAATGGCCGTGGCCGAAGCGGCCAACATTGCCTACAGCACCTCGTTGCAGACCGACAACAGCGCCCAGCGCGGCACCACGGTGGTCACCGAGGCGGTGAACGTCATGCGTGATCTGGCCAAACACATGCAGGAGGCCGGCGAGGGTATCGGCGCTCTGAACGAGCAATCCCTGGTGATTGGCAGCATCGTCAAGACCATCAGCGGAATTGCCGAGCAGACCAACCTGCTGGCGCTCAATGCGGCGATCGAGGCAGCCCGTGCCGGTGAGCAGGGACGGGGTTTTGCCGTGGTCGCCGATGAGGTCCGGCAACTGGCCTCGCGTACCAGCAAGGCCACCGAAGAAATCGTCGGCGTGGTCCGGCAGAACCAGGACATGGCCCGTGAAGCCGTGGAGTTGATGGCCGAAGGTAAGCTGCAGGCCGAGCAGGGCCTGGCCCTGGCCGCAGAAGCCGGCACGGTGATCGTCGAGATCCAGGACGGCGCACAGAAAGTGGTGAGCGCGGTGGGTCAGTTCGCCAATCAACTGTCGACCTGAGTCATGGGGCCCCGGTGACGGGGCACCGCTCATCCTCTGGGCACGGCGTTCGCCGGCTCCGATGGCCTTGAGGAAATTTCCGAAGAGGCCTTAAGAATATTCTGAAACGCTGCGCATGGCTTGGAGAAAGGTCACGCAGCGCCGATGGCAAGAGGGTCGCTGTATCCACTCTTAGTCTGTCGGTGTATCCATGTTCAACAAACGTTTGAAGCAACAGCTTGCCACCTTGAGCGACGAGCTGAATGCTCTGCAGCAATTCAAGGCCTGTCTGGAAACCCAGGTGCTCAGCATCGAACTGGACGGCGAGGGGGTGATCCGTCGGGTCAACCAGAACTTCACACGCACCCTGGGCCTTGATGGCCAACAGCTCTGTGGGCAGCCCCTGGAGCAGATTGTGTCGCGCCACACCCAGGCGACGCAGTTGTATCGCACTTTCCAGGCGGCCCTGGGGCGCAACGAAGGCTACATCGGCCAGTTGCGCCTGCAGCGGGGCGACGGCCGCGACGCCTGGTTGCATACCTGCGTGCAGCTGATCCATGACAGCGCCGGACGCCTGGACCACTACTCGCTGATCTGCAGCGACCAGACGGCGTCGGTGGAAAGCGCCTGCGAGCATGAAAACCTGATGGCGGCGTTGCTGCGTTCCACTGCGGTGATCGAGTTCGATCTGCAAGGCCGGGTGCTGACCGCCAACCCGCGTTTTCTGGCCTGCATGGGTTACCGCCTCGATGAAGTCCAGGGCCAGAACCACCGTCTGTTTTGCGAACCCCAGGAATATGAGGGGCCGTCGTACCAGGAGTTCTGGGCGCGCCTGAACGCTGGCGAGTATGTCGCCGACCGCTTCAAGCGTATCGACAGCCAGGGGCGTGTCGTGTGGCTCGACGCCTCTTACAACCCGGTGCTGGATGCCAACGGCCAGCTGTACAAAGTGGTGAAGTTCGCCACCGTGATCACCGAGCAGGTGAACCAGGAACGCTCGGTGGCCGAGGCTGCCGACATCGCCTACAGCATCTCCCGCCAAACCGATACCAGCGCCCAGCGCGGCTCGGCGGTGGTCACTCAAACCCTGGACGTGATGCGTGACCTGGCCAAGTGCATGCAAGACGCCGGTGACGGTATTGAAGCCCTGAACGAGCAGTCCCTGGTGATTGGCAGCATCGTCAAGACCATCAGCGGGATTGCCGAGCAGACCAACCTGCTGGCCCTCAATGCGGCGATCGAGGCCGCTCGGGCCGGTGAACAGGGGCGCGGTTTCGCCGTGGTCGCCGACGAGGTCCGGCAACTGGCCTCGCGTACCAGCAACGCCACCGACGAAATCGTCGGTGTGGTCCGGCACAACCAGGACATGGCCCGCTCGGCGGTGGAACTGATGGCCGAAGGTCGCCAGCAAGCCGAGCAGGGCCTGACCCTGGCGGCGGAGGCCGGCGCGGTGATTGTCGAGATCCAGGACGGTGCGCAGAAAGTGGTGGGCGCGGTGGGGCAGTTCGCCAGTCAGCTGTCCAGCTGAGTGTCACGCTGAGGGTTCAAGTTTCGCGTCCGCCTGGCCCAGCGGACGCGGAGGGTTTCAGTGTTGCAACGGCCCATGGCATTCGTAATGCAAACGGTCGAACCACTGCCCGTGCAGCAGGAAGCTGCGGCGTGAATGGCCGTAGCAGGAGAATCCTGATGCTTCCAGTACCCGCACCGAGCCGAGGTTCTCCGGGCGGGCGTTGGCTTCGATGCGGCTCAGTTGCAATTCCCCGAAGGCCCGTTGCCGGACTTGCTCCACCGCCGTCTTGGCGATGCCGCGGCCGTTGAAGCGGGCGCCCACTCGATAGCCCAGTTCGGCGCAATTGAAGTAGGCGCGCTGCACCCGGTGCAGGTTGATGCGTCCCACCAGCTGTGAGTTTTCACGGATCAGGAATTGATAGCCGCGATCCGCTTCGGCGTCCTGTCGAGCCTGGGCGATGGCTTCGGCGACGCCTTCGACACAGTAGTACGCGGCGGGTCGGGCGTTGATCGAGGTCTCGAAAAAAGCGCGGTTCTCTTGTTCAAAAGCTAGCAGTTCATGCACGTCGTCAGGCTGCGGGGCGGTGATGTACAGGTGCGTCATGGTCCGGTGGCCTCAATCCGTTGGAGGCGCTTTCATCTCACGTTCTGCAGGTCGGCTTCAAGTCTCCAGGTGCGGTTTGATCAGTTCGGCAAACCATTCGATGAACACATTGAGACGGCGCGAGCGATGGCGGCGGTCGGGGTACAGTGCGCTGATTTCCATGGGCGCCACCGGCAGGTCATGAAGCACCTGCACCAATTCGCCGCGCTCCAGTAGATGCTGCACATCGAAGCGCGGCACCTGGATCAGCCCCAGGCCCTGGCGACAGCAGGCAATGTAGTTCTCGACGTTGTTGACGATCACCCGACTGGGCAGGCCCAGCAGGTGCTCGCGACCTTCCTGCAGGTATTCCCAGGGCAGCTCTCGACCCGTGTCCGGGCAGGCGTAGCCCACCATCCACTGGCCGTTCTGCAGGTCCTGATGGCTGTGAGGCTCGCCATGTTCGGCGAGGTAGGCGGGGCTGGCGCAGTTGATCAGCGCCAGGCGTCCCAGGGGACGGGCGATCAGGCTGCTGTCCGCCAGGCTGCCGACGCGGATCGCGCAGTCGATGCCTTCCTGGACCAGGTCGATGCTGCGATCGCAGGCCCCCAGCGCCAGTTGCAGGCCGGGGTATTGCGCCAGCCATTGGGGCAGGGCGGGCACGATCAGGCGCCGGGCGATGCGGCTGGGTACGTCGATGTTCAAACGTCCACTGACATCCACCTGGCGATGCTGGAACAGTTGGCTGAGTTCGGATGCATCCGCCAGCAGACGCCGGGCTCGCTCCAGAAGGATGGCGCCGTCGGCGGTCAATTGCACATGCCGGGTCGTGCGGTGCAGCAGGCGCGTGCCGAGGCCGGTTTCCAGTTGCTGCACGGCGGAGGAGACGGTGGCCCGTGGCAGTTCCAGGACATGGGCGGCCTTGATGAAGCTGCCCATGTCGGCCACCTGGATGAACACGCGGTATTGTTCAAGCTTATCCATCGTATGAACGATCCTGGTCCGGGGGACGCCGAGCGGCAATGGATCGCGGCATCGTCCGAGGCGATCGATGCAGCGGCTCGGCAGGCCAATTTACCCCTTGGGCGCCAGGATTACTTGGTGGTGTAGCCGCCGTTGATCAGTAAGGTCTGACCGGTGATCCACCAACCCTCGGTCACCAGGTGACGAATGAAGGGCACCACATCCTCGATATCAGTGAGTCCGGTCTTGCTCGAAGGCGACAGGGCCGCAGCGCTCTTGTGGTAGGCCACCGCGTCCTCCCCTTCGGCAGGGTAGAAGAACGGTGTATCCATGGGGCCTGGCCCGACAGCGGTGACCGAGATGCCGCGGGCGCCGAACTCCTTGGCGGCGGCCCGGGTGAAGTGTTCCACCGGGGCCTTGGAACCGCCATAGGCGGCATAGAACGGGGTGAAGGCTCCCAGCAGCGACGTCACCAGGGTCACCAGCTTGCCGTTGTCCTCCAGGTGTTTGCCGGCTTCCTTGATAAAGAAGAACGCGCTCTTGGCATTGACCGCAAACATCTGGTCGTACTCGTCTTCGCTGATGTCGACTATGGGTTTTTTCAGCACCTTGCCCACGGTGTTGATGGCGATGTCGATCTTGCCGAAACGCGCCTTGACCTCGCTGAACAGACGCTCCACGGCACTGGCGCTGGTGAGGTCGGCCTGCCAGGCGTGGGCCTCGACCCCCAGGTCCTTGAGCGCCGCCAGGGTACGCTCGGCGTCGGCCTGGCTGGCGCTGCTGTTGTAGTGCACGGCCACGGCTTTGGCCCCGTGACTGGCAAGATCACGGGCAATCAGGCCGCCGAGGTTTTTCACCCCTCCGGCAATCAGCACGACTTTGTTGTTCAGGGAATGATCGGCCATGGTGCGGCTCCTTCGACGGTTGGTGAAGGCTGAGTCTAGTCTTTGGAAGGGCGCGGATAAGCCGTCGGCGGCTGGACGGATTATCCAGAAAATCCATCCAATGCCGCGGTCTGCCATAGGGCTGGATAGGGCTACAATCGGATTTTTTTCAGGAGCCTGCCATGCCTGCATTTCGTCGTTCGGTCCCTCTGGAAAAGGCCTACCGCCTGCTCAATCACGGTCCTACGGTGCTGGTCAGCGCGGCCCATGGCGGCCAGCGCAATATCATGGCCGCGGCCTGGGCGATGCCCCTGGATTTCGAGCCGCCGAAAGTTGCCGTGGTGCTCGACAAGTCCACCTGGACCCGGCAACTGCTGGAGGCTTCGGGCACCTTCGTCCTCAACGTGCCCTGCGCCGCTCAAGTGGACATTGTGCAGAGCCTGGGCAACAGCTCCGGACTGGAGCTGCACCACGCCGGGCGCGACAAGTTTTGCGCCTATGGTTTGTCGACCTTTGCCGGCCAGGCCCTTGAGGCTCCGCTGCTGGAAGGTTGCGTGGCCTGGCTGGAATGCCGGCTGTTGCCCGAGCCCCACAATCACCAGCAGTACGACCTGTTCCTCGGTGAGGTGATTGCGGCCCAGGCCGATGCCCGAGTGTTCAGCGAAGGGCGTTGGCACTTCGAGGGCCAGGACTCGCTGCGCACCCTGCACCATGTAGCGGGTGGGCATTTCCTGACCATTGGCGACGCCGTTGATGGTCGTCAGTTGCCCCAGGCCGGTGAGGTTTGAGTCAACGTCTGCTGGGCGTGATCCAGCACCTGCAAGTCCAGCGCTCTGCCGCCGACCGGGTCTTGGCTACCAGCTCACCTGGCCCAGGGCGTCGGCGAAGGCGTTGAGTTTCGGCGAGCATTGGCGTGAGGGCGGGTAGACCAGGGACAGTTCCCGGCAGCGCCCGTCATGGGCCTGGAGAATCGGCACCAGATGGCCTGCGTCGATGGCATCGCGCACGGCGAACTCCATCAACTGGGCGATGCCGAAGCCGCCCAGCACCGCGTCCACCAGGGCATCGCCGATGTCGAAGATCAGCCGCCCCTGCACCGCCAGGTCCAGAGGCTTGCCCTGGTCCATGAACTGCCAGTCCACCAGGCGGCCGCTGCGCAGGTTGCGCACGGTGAGGCAGTTGTGCTGCTGCAAGTCCGCCAGTTGCCGGGGCGTGCCATGGCGCTGCAGATAAGCCGGCGCCGCCACCGTTACCCAGCGCAGGGGCGCCAGGGGGCGGGCGATCAGGCGCTGGTCGTTGATCACCCCGGTACGCAGCACTGCGTCGAAGCCTTCGTCGATGATGTCCACCACCCGATCGGTCATGACCGCCTCGATGCTCAATTCGCGATAGCGGGTGGTCAGCTCGCCAATGACCGGCATCACCACCTTGCGCCCGAACAGTGAAGGGGTGCTGATCTTCAGCGCTCCGGTGGGAGAGTCCCGGCGGTCCAGCAGCAAGTGCTCGGTATGGGCCAGTTCTGCCAGCAGCGGTCCTGCCCGGTCCACCAGAACCTGGCCGTCCGGGGTCAGGCTGACACTGCGGGTATTGCGTTGCAGCAGGCGCACGCCCAGTTGCTGTTCCAGGCGGGAAATGGCCCGGGACAGGCCGGATTGGGTCAGCCCCAGGTCGCCGGCGGCCCGGGTGAAACTGCGGGTCTCGGCCACCCGGACCAGCAGGCGAAGGGCGTTCAGATCCATGATTAAAGTCATTACTGAAAGAGGAAGTGGCGTATTTATCATTTAAACGGCATCGATGACACTGGGCGCCGCCTATTTCAGACAAGGATTTTCGCAATGTCCGCGACCCCGTTAGCCAAGCCGTCGGGCTGGATGCTGTTACTGCTGGCCACCGCGCAGTTGATCATCGCCCTGGACGCCACCATCGTCTTTGTTGCCCTGCCGGACATTGGCCAGCGTCTGGGGTTCTCCGCCCAGCAATTGCAGTGGGTGGTCAGCGCCTACAGTGTGGCCTTTGGCGGCTTCCTGCTGCTGGGCGGGCGTGCGGCGGACCTGTTGGGCAAGCGGCGTTTCTACATCATTGGCCAGTCCCTGTACGCCCTGGCGTCCCTGGCCGGCGGCCTGGGCGGCAGCGCCCTGTTGCTGGTGCTGGCCCGGGCCGTGCAGGGCGTGGGCGGGGCGATGCTGTTCCCGGCCACCCTGGCCCTGATCAACACCTGGTACGCCGAAGGCCCGGCCCGTAACCGCGCCTTTGCGGTGTGGAGCGCGGCCTCGGCGGCGGGGCTGGCCCTGGGGGCCTTGCTGGGCGGGGTGTTGACCCAGTACTGGGGCTGGGAAGCGGTGTTCCTGGTCAACGTGCCCCTGGCCGGTGCCTGCGCACTGATGGCCCGACGTTGGATTCCCGCCGACCCGGCGCGCCCGCGTGGCCGTCAGTTCGATCTGCGCGGTGCCCTGACCGTGACCCTGGGGGGCACCTTGCTGGTGTTTTCCATTGTTCAGGGGCCGGAGTGGGGCTGGACCGCGCCGACGACCCTGGCTTGCCTGATGCTGTCCCTGGCGTTGCTCTGGCTGTTTGTCCGACTCGAACAGCGCAGCCCGGACCCGCTGATGCCGCTGCGTTTGCTGGGTTATCCACAACTGCGCATGGCCATGGTGATTACTGCATTGTTCATGAGCAGCTTTGGCGTGCAGTACTACTTTCTCAGCCTGTATTTCCAACAGGTCTACCAGTTCAGCGTGTTGCAGAGCGGCTTGGCGTTCCTGCCTTCGACCCTGCTGTGCACAGCCGGGATCTGGGTGGCGGAACGGGCGCTGCTGCGCATCGGCTTGCGGGCGACCCTGGTCAGCGGCTTGCTGCTCGGGGCGCTGGGCATCGGCATGATGTACCTGGCTTTGCCCGGCAGCAGCGGTTTTGTCGGCCTGTTGCCGGGAATCGTGGTCATGAGCATCGGCCAGGGTATGACCTGGACCTCGATGTGGGTCTCGGCCGGGCAGGGTATCGCAGCGTCCGAGCAAGGGGTGGCAGCGGGGGTGGCCTCCACCAGTCAGCAAATCGGCGGGGCCCTGGGGCTGGCGCTGCTGGTGTCCCTGGCCAATACCTTGAGCCCTGAGGGCAATCAGGCTCATGGCATTGAAATGGCCACTGCGGCCAGCGCCCTGCTGGCCTTGCTCGGGGCCCTGCTGGCGCTGCGCTTGCCCCGGGTCTCACCGGCATTGCCGGCCTGTTCCGTGGCCCAGGGCTGAGGCGCGTTCAGTGGGGCTGGGGCAAGTGGCGGCGCACGGCCCACAGCACCCCGGCCAGCAACAGCAGGGCCGCCGAGCTTTGCAGCAGGCTCGGCAGGTGTTGCAGGCAGATAAAACCGTACAGCAGGGCAAACAGGGTCTCGAACACGATCAACTGGCCGCTGAGCGTCAGCGGCAAGCGCCGGGTCGAGGCGTTCCACATGCGATTGCCGAACCAGGAACCCAGCACGGCACTGGACAGGCTCAGGCCCCAGAACAGCATCCAGCGTTGCTCGCTGGCCTCGACCTGGGTGCCCGGCAGGGAGAAAGTCTCCGCCAGCAGCCAGATCAGAGCGCTCATCAGCCCGGTGGTGATGCCCCACAGGGTCGACCACTGGCTGCTGTTGAAACGGCTGCCCTTGAGGTAGCGGGCGTTGTCGGTGGCGAACCAGGTCCAGCACAGCAGGGCGCCAAAGGCGCAGAGCAGACCCAGGGCGCGCTGGCCCAGCTCGGGTGAATCGCCAGGCGCGGTCAGCAGGGTGTCGAGGTTGATGCAGCAGATGCCGGCGAACACCAGCAGCAGGGGCCAGCGCAGGCGGCGCAAGGGCACGGCGTCGGCGTCGCCGCGTCCGGCCAGGGTAATGGTCAGCGGCAGCAGGCCGACGATCAGCGCGGTGCTGGCTACCCCGGCCCACTGGATGGCGCTGGCCAGGAGCATGAAATAGATCAGGTTGCCGGTCAGCGCCAGCTTCACCAGCAACCCGGCATCGCTCCAGGTCAGGCGTTGCAGCAGCTCCCGGGCCTGGGGCGCAGCCAGGAGCAGGGAGAATGCACCATACAGGGTGAAGCGGGCACAGCTGAGCATCAGCGGACTGAACTCCGGCAACAGGCTGGGCACCACAATGGCCAGGCCCCAGACCGCACCGGCCAGGGCGGCGTAAGCAACTCCGCGTTTCATGCACACACTCGCAGCGATTCAGCAAAGCGCGCAGCCTAGTCATTGCTGACCGAGTGGACAAAGGATATATAGGCACCTACCTATTCTTCCGGGGAATGCCTGATGAGCCGCTTTGCCCGTCATTTGCCACCATTGGAAACCCTGGTGACCTTCGAGGCGGTGGGGCGCAACGCCAGTTTCACCCGCGCCGCCACCGAGCTGTGCCTGACCCAGAGCGCAGTGAGCAAGCAGATCCGTGCCTTGGAGCTGTCGCTCAAGACCGAGCTGTTCGAGCGTCAGGCCCGGGGGGTGAAACTCACCGCCAGCGGTGCCTCGCTGTTCGCCGAGGTCAGCACTCAGTTGGAGGCGTTACTGCGCAGCGTCAGTCGCCTGCGGGCCGGGCGCGATGCCAACACCGTCACCGTGCAATGCACCCATGCAGTGGCGCAGTTCTGGCTGTTTCCGCGCTTGCTGGCGTTCAACAAACAGCACCCGGACATCACCGTGAGCATCCACGCCAACAATGACATGGACGAGTCCAGCGTGGCCGAACACGACTTCGCCATTCTCTACGGCGCCGGGCATTGGTCGTCCCTGACCGCCACGCCGTTGTTCGCCGAGATGGTCTATCCCATCGCCAGCCGGCGCCTGGAGTTGCCGGCCATTGACGCGCTGGCGCAGCTGGCCGAGCTGCCCTTGATCCAGCTGGATGCCTCGGCCTGGAACTGCATCGACTGGCGCGACTGGTTCCGGCATTTCGGCCTGGACTACAGCGCGCCGCCAGGGGCCATGGGTTTCAATCAATTGACGCTGATGTTCAGCGCCGTGCAGCAGGGCATGGGGGTGGGCCTGGGCTGGGATTTCATGGCCAGCGAGTTGGTGGCGCAAGGCGAGTTGCAGCGCGTCGGCCAGTGGGCGTTTCGCACCGGGCAGGCAGACTTTCTGGTGCATGTGCGGCACAAGCGCCTGTCTGCCAGCGGCCAGTTGTTTCGCGACTGGCTGGTGGCGCAGGCGAGTGAATGAGCGCCCGGGGCGGTGTGCCAGCCCCGCTGCCT
The DNA here is from genome assembly GCF_003363755.1 of Pseudomonas protegens. GTDB lineage: Bacteria > Pseudomonadota > Gammaproteobacteria > Pseudomonadales > Pseudomonadaceae > Aquipseudomonas > Aquipseudomonas danubii. The sequence continues at coordinate 2,413,075 of NZ_CP031396.1, read as the reverse complement.
GGATCAGAGGCTGGCGCGGGGCACACTGAAGCGGAACTCGCTGCCCTTGCCCGGTTCGCTGTGGGCCTCGATCTTGCCGCCGTGGGCCTGGATGATGCCCTGGGTGATGTACAACCCCAGGCCGGTGCCGTTGGGGTTGCCTTCCTTCAGGGTCCAGTAGCGGTCGAAGATGAACGGCAGCTGGTCGGCGGGAATGCCTTCCCCGGTGTCGCGGACGCTGAAGACGATCTGCTCGCCGTCGGACATCGCCACCACCCCGACCTTGCCTTGCTTGGGGGTGAACTTGATGGCGTTGCCCACCAGGTTCGACAACACCTGGAACAACCGCTCGGGATCGGCATGGATGGTCAGCTCGGGCTCGGCGTGGAAGCTGATGTCGATGGCCTTGTCCAGGGCCAGGGGGGCCAGCAGCGAATAGGCCTCTTCAAAGATCTGGCTCACCTCCAGCGGCTGTGGCGCGATGCTGTAGCGCCCGGCTTCGATCTTCGAGGTGTCCAGCAAGTCCTCCAGCAGGTTGTTCATGCGGCTGGCGGCCTGTTGCATGGTGTCGATGGCCGAGGAAATGCGTCGTGACGTATGCGGGCCGTCAGAGCTGAAGGCCTTTTGCATCATGCCGCAGAGCATGGAAATCACCGTCATCGGGTTGCGCAGGTCGTGGGACACCACCGCCACCAGCTCGTCCCGGGCGCGCACGGCCTGTTGTTCACGCAGGACCTGGCGCGCCAGGTCGTGTTCCAGGGCCGAGCGCCGCAGATCGTTGGCGGCGAAGCGGTCGCCGTGGCTCCACTTGCTGGAGATCCCGGCCATTTCCACCTTCCAGATCTCGAACGAGGTGCGCGGTCGCAGGCGCAGGCCGGCGTCGGAGTTTTCCAGGTCCAGGGGCTTTTGCGGGTTGCCGCTCCAGTGGATGTTTTCCTTCACCTCCGGGCGGAACCACAGCACGCCGTTATCCACAGGTTTGGGCAGACTCATGGCCAGGACACCGCTGGCGACCTGTTGATAACTCGCCGCCGGCGGGTACACGCTGGCCAGGTGATGGCTGGCAAACACCGCTTCCCCCGTGCCTTGCAGCCAGCGATGCAGCGCGCGGATTTCGTCCTGGGGCGGGCACTGGCCGAAGCAGTGCAACTGTTTGTCCTCGATGATCGCCACACCGCCGGCTTGCGTCAGGTCCAGCAGCACCTGCGGCGCCTGGGTCAAGCCGTCGAAGACGCTGCCGCTGGCGTCGCGCATGGCCTGGTCGAGGCTGGCCAGGGCGGCGACTTTCTCTTCCCGCTGCCGGCTCAGGTCCAGGGCTTGCATGGCGCTGATCTGCAACGACAGCACCTGGCCAATGGTCTGGCAGGCAATGCGCAGTTCGTGGGGCACCAGCAGCGGCTGGCGGTTGCCGCAGCTGATCAGGCCCCAGAGCTGATCGTCCTTGAGCAGGGAAATGCTCATGGACGACAGCACGCCCATGTTCTTCATGTACTGGCAGTGAATTGGCGACACGCTGCGCAGGGTGGCGAAACTCAGGTCCAGGGGCTGCTGGGTGTCCGGGCGCAGGGTCGGCAGCAGCGGCACCGGCTGGTAGTCGGCATTGGGAATGATCCGCAGCCAGTTGCTGCGGTACAGCTCGCGGGCCTGTTGGGGAATGTCCGAGGCGGGGAAGAACAGGCCGTTGAACACCTCCATGTCGGGGCGGGTGGCTTCGGCGATCACCTGGCCGTGGCCTTCCTCCTCGAAGCGGTAGATCAGCACCCGGTCGTAGCCGGTCATGGCCTGGATCTCGCTGACGCTGATGGCGTACAGCTCGTGCAGGGTCCTGGCCGCTTGCAGGCGCCGCAGCAGGCGCCCGAGATTCTCGGTCTGTTGCTTGAGGTGCTGGTGCTGTGGGTGATCGGGCTGGATTTCCAGCTCCAGCATCAGCACCCCTTGATGGCGATGCAGCAGGGCTTCGAAAGGTGTTCCGTTGAGTGACAGGTGCAGCGGCGGAGCATCGAACAGCTGATCCTGTTGCAGCACTTCACGGATGCGTTGAGCGTCCGTTTCTCCCAGCAACTGCTCCAGGGGGTGACCCAGCAGCGAATCGGCGGGCTGGCCCAGTAGGGGCTCGACGTTGGCGCTGATCTGCTGGATGCGCAGTTGCGGTTCGCACAGGGTCAGCAACACACCGTGGGGCTGGATCGCTCCCGGAGAGTGGATGGGTTCGTTGGCGCAATTGGCCAGCAACTGTTCGAAGGTTTGGGATTCTTGGGGGGTCATAGCAGCACCTCGCGGCGGTCGAGCCAGCGTTCGAAACAGGCAAATGTGGATTGCGCGGCGCTGACCAGGTGTCGGCGTGTGCTCGCGTCTTCGGGCATGCGCCCCAGGTAGTCGAGAAAGTCCTTCCAGCGCCGCCCGGTGGCAGTGCCATAGACGTCGAGAAAGGCGCCGCCGTTGTCGGCATCCAGATCCAGGCGCCGGGCCATTTCCCGGCGCAGAATCTGTCCGCCCAGGGTCGCGCCTTCCAGTACGTAGAGCACGCCCAGGCAGGCCCCGGCGCTGGCCAGAGGCGGCAGCTGCTCACAGCGGGGCAGGGCCTCGATGCCGGCGACATCCAAGCCCAGGGCACGCAGATCCCCGAACAGGGTCGGGGTCTTCAGACGTTGGCTCAGGTCATAGCCCGCAGGGATCAGGCCGCTGTTCTGCAGGGTCGCTTCCAAGGGGTGATAGAAGCCGTAATAGGCCTGGATCAGGCGTCGATACCAGGGCGCATCAAGCCGCTCACAGAAGAACGGCAGGCGTTTCTCCAGGGCAACGTGCAAGGTCGCGGTGCCGGTGCGCAGGTCTTGAAGCAGGGTGGGCGTGGTGCTGGCTTGGTGCGGTGTCGGCATGCAGGGATCAGGGGTCGCAACAGGTAGTGGACGCGCCATGGGCGTCATCAAAAGCCGGGGCCAGGCTGGCATCCCCGCGATAGAGCCATCGCACAGAAAAAATCGGAGCGTCACTTTACCCGTGCTTTTTCCCTCGACGTAGGGGTTTTGTCACACCGTCGGTCGGTCAGCAGCGTTGATTGAGTGGCGTGTCAAAGCGTCTGACCTCACCGGTGCGGTGGAAATTCCCTTTTCCACCTTGCAGATTCGGGCCGGGGTCAGATCCAGACGTCGTTCTGTGCCGTACGTTCGCCGCCTTGATCGCCGGTGTTGAGCACGCCCTTGGGCTCGATCAGCAGCAGTTTGACCTCCTGCTCGGCCCAGGGCTTGTGTTCGACGCCCTTGGGCACCACGAACATCTCGCCGCTGCCGATGGACACCTGGCCGTCACGAAAGTCGATGTGCAGCAGGCCGTCGAGCACGATGAAGGTTTCGTCGGTGTCGGCGTGGCTGTGCCAGACGAACTCCCCTTGCAGCTTGGAGATCTTGAACTGGTAGTCATTCATCTCGGCGATCACCTTGGGGGTCCAGTGTTCGCTGAACAGGCCGAGTTTGTTGGCGAAGTTGATGCTTTGGTAGGCGTCTTGCGGGGCAGGGTTTTGCATGTTGCGGTCCACCTCAGTGATGAATGAGCACTGAGGGTAAACAGCTAGGGGCGCCGGCTTCTTGAACGATCGTGTGTGGCTCAGCGGCCGAGCATCTTCAGCCAGCGAGCGGGAGGCAGGCCGTAGGTCTGGCGAAACTGTCGGGTCATGTGGCTCTGGTCGGAGAAACCCGCCATCAGCGCCGCATTGGCCAGGGACTGGCCCTGCACCAGCAGGGCGCGGACCAGGTCCAGGCGGCGCATGCTCAGGTAGCGATAGGGGCTGGTGCCGAACAGCAGGCGAAAGTCCCGGGACAGGCTCCAGCGGTCGCGTTCGCTATGGGCTGCCAACTCGTCCAGGGTGAGGGTCCGGTCCAGGGCGCTGTGGATGTACTCTCGGGCGCGTTCTGCCGCTACGTAGTCGAAGCGCTGGCGGGACCGCGGGACTCCGGACACGCTGTTCAAGGCGTGGGCCAGGTCGAACAGCGCGTCTTCCTGTTCCAGCGGATCGAGGGGGCCGTCGACGCTGCGCAGCAGGGTCTCGGTGGCGGCGAACAGCCGCGGGTCATTGGACAGGCCGCCGGCAATGAAGGGCAGTGGCTGGCCGCCGAGGATCTGCTGGATCAGCGCCGGCTCGACATACAGCATGCGGTAGTGAAAACCGTCGTGGGTGCCGGCCTCGCCGTCGTGGGGCTCGTCGGGGTGCAGGACCATGGTGGCCCCAGGCAGGCTGTGGCGCCAGCCGCCGCGGTACTGGAAGCTCTGCACCCCGCGCAGGGTGCGGCCGATGGCGTAGGTGTCGTGGCGGTGCATGTCATAACCATGGCCGGCGAAATACGCCTCGATGCGCTCCAGGCCCCGGGCGGGCGGCGCGCGGTGAACCCAGTCGGTGACAGCGGTGGGTTTGGCCATGGAACGGTCCTGATGGATGAAGCCGAGGGCGGTACGTTAACTCAGGGGCGCGCTGGCTGTCTTGTCCCTCGGCTCACGCCGTGGCAGTTCTACCGGAAGAAGGGGGGCCTTGCAGGATGGATCAGGCGCAGCGCGGCGGCCGACGGCTTGAGCAGGATTGCGAGGCCAATCGGCGGTTGCCTGGGCAGGCGCGAGTGGAGTAGCGTCGTTCACCCGGATCCCCTTCATGGCCACCTGCGCTCATGCACGTCTCATACCTGGTTTACCTCGCCCCGCTGTTGTCGCTGGCCCTGCTCTGGAGCGTGGCGGTGATCACCCCAGGACCGAACTTTTTCACCACAGCACAACTGGCGGCGAGCTGCTCGCGGCGCCATGGCCTGTTTGCCTCCCTGGGGGTGGCCAGCGGCACCGTGCTCTGGGGGCTGGCGGGAGGCTTGGGCATCAAGTCGCTGTTCAGCGCGGCGCCGGCGCTGTTCGTGTTGTTCAAGGTCGCCGGTGGCTGTTACCTGATCTACCTGGGACTCAAGCAGTTCAAGCGCAAACCGGCCCTGGATAATCCAACCGCCAATGGCGCGGTCCATGCTGAGCGCAGCCTGTTCTCGGCCTACCGGCTGGGCTTTCTCGGCAACATGACCAACCCCAAGTCGGCGCTGTTCGTGGCCACCATCTTTGCCACGTCGATGCCGGCCTCCCCGCCACCTCTGCTGCTGGGACTGGCGGTGCTGATCATGGCCGGCCTGTCGCTGTCCTGGTACTGCTGCGTGGCGCTGTTTTTCGCCAGCAGCCGGGTGGCCGGGTTCTACGCCCGGGCCCGTCGCTGGCTGGACCGTCTGGCTGGTGGTTGTTATGTGCTGTTTGGCGGGCATCTGCTGGCCAACCGTTGAGCGGCCGGCGCCTTGCGCTGGCCAGGATACGCCCCCCAACAAGGACGACCCGTCCCCGTATCAGGAGACTGAACATGGCTGTTGTTTTTCGCCCGGTAGCAGAGGCGGACATTGCGCGGATCTGCAGTTTCGTGGGCAATCCCCAGGAGTTGTATTTCTTCTTTCCCGCCGCCACCTGGCCGCTGACCCACGAACAGCTGCGCGACTCCATCGCCCAGCGCAGCGACTCGACGGTGATCGAGTTGGATGGGCAGGTGGTGGGCTTTGCCAACTTCTATCGCTGGGCCAGTGGCGGCACCTGCACCATCGGCAATGTCATCGTCGACCCAGAGGTGCGCGGCGCGGGCCTGGGAGCGCAACTGATCGGGCAGATGATCCATATCGCTCGCAGCAAGCACCAGGCCAGCGAGGTGACGCTGTCCTGCTTCAACAGCAATGTGGCGGGCTTGCTGTTCTATCCGAAGCTGGGCTTCGTGCCGTTCGCCATCGAAGAGCGCAAGAACAAGGAGCAGGAGCGGGTGGCGTTGATCCATTTGCGCTACAGCCCCAGCTGAAACCAAGAGAACCGTCAGCGAACATTTTTTTAACGGAAACCATTCATGAGCAAGTTGCGGGTCGGAATTATTTTTGGTGGCCGTTCGGCCGAACACGAAGTGTCGTTGCAGTCGGCGCGCAACATCGTCGATGCCCTGGATCGCTCACGCTTTGAGCCGGTGCTGATCGGCATCGACAAGCAGGGGCACTGGCACCTCAACGACACCTCGAACTTTCTGATCAACCAGGAAAACCCGGCGCTGATTGCCCTCAACCAGTCCAACCGCGAACTGGCGGTGGTGCCGGGCAAGGCCAGTCAGCAACTGGTGGAAACCAGCAGCCAGGAGCTGTTGGGGCATGTCGATGTGATCTTCCCTATCGTCCACGGCACCCTGGGTGAGGACGGTTGCCTGCAGGGCCTGCTGCGCATGGCCGACCTGCCTTTTGTCGGCTCCGATGTGCTGGGCTCGGCGGTGTGCATGGACAAGGACATCAGCAAGCGCTTGCTGCGCGATGCCGGGCTGGCGGTGACGCCGTTTATCACCCTGACCCGTGCCACTCGTGGTCGCTACGGCTTTGCTCAGGCCCGGGACCAGCTCGGCCTGCCGCTGTTCGTCAAGCCGGCGAACCAGGGCTCCTCGGTGGGGGTGAGCAAGGTCGACAACGAGGCCGATTACGACGCCGCAGTGGAGCTAGCCCTGGGGTTCGATCACAAGGTGCTGGTGGAGTCCGCGGTGCGCGGGCGGGAAATCGAATGCGCGGTGCTGGGCAATGACCAGCCGATCGCCAGTGGCTGCGGCGAGATCGTGGTCGGCAACGGTTTCTATTCCTACGACAGCAAGTATATCGACGCAGACGCGGCCCAGGTGCTGGTGCCGGCGGACATCAGCGTCGAGTACAGCGAACGCATCCGCGCCCTGGCCATCGAGGCGTTCCAGGTACTGGGCTGCTCCGGGCTGGCCCGGGTCGATGTGTTTCTCACCGACGACGGTGAAGTGCTGATCAACGAAATCAACTCGCTGCCCGGGTTCACCCGCATCAGCATGTACCCCAAGCTATGGCAGGCCGCCGGCATGCGTTACAGCGAGCTGGTGAGCCGCCTGATCGAGCTGGCGCTGGAGCGCCATGCCGAGCGGCAAGGTCTGAAAATCAACCGCTGAAGCGGATCATCGTGTTTAAGGACGTGACGAATGAGTTCGGCAACAGAAGCTTCGGTCTACCTTTTTTCCTACGGCACCCTGCAAGACAAGGCGGTGCAGCTGGCCAACTTCGGCCGTGAGTTGAGTGGCAGCACCGATGCCATGCTCGGCTATGAACAGAGCTGGGTGGAAATCACCGATCCCGAGGTATTGGCCGCCAGTGGCAAGACCCATCACCCGATCCTGCGCCCGGGGGCGGCGGACAGCACGCCGATTGCCGGCACGGTGTTTCAGATTACCCCCGAGGAACTGGCAGCGGCAGACCGCTATGAAGTCGCCGACTACAAGCGGGTCAGCGTGACCCTGGCCTCGGGGATCCAGGCCTGGGTCTACGTCAGCGCCTGAGTTCCTGACTCACTCCGGCGGCAGCATCACCCCGAGACAGGCCAACACCAGCACCACGGCCCCGAGCGCGCAGAGCACATAGTTGAGCGGGGTGAAACGGGCGTTGCTGCGGCCTTCGGGGTCGCCGGCGGCGGCATTCAGGCCGCGCTGGCCCAGCCAGGTGACCCACGCCAGCACCGGTAGCAGCGCCAGGCTGGCGATGTCGGTTACCGGGTAGCCGATGTTCTTGCGTGACAGCGCATCCACCACGTTGTTGACGATCAGCCCCACCACAAACAGGGTCGCCAGTTCACCGGGGCGCCAGTCGTGGCTGCGGCCGTCGCGCTTGAGCTGTGCATCGGCTTCGCGGTACAGCGCATGGGTAAAGAAAATCGCGAAGAACGCCCGGGCCACCGGCCACAACTCCTGGCCGCTGGCGTGCCTGAACTGATGCCAGTTCTTATAGGCCCAGTACAGCTGGTAGATACCGAAGGTGAGGATGTACAGGGTCAGGAACTTGACCTTGGACACCACATAGAAGGGTTGTGGCGCCGTGTGCGCCGAAGGGGCGACCAGATCCGCCTGGGGCGGGGCATAGAGATTGTCAGACACGGGCACTCCTTGGGTTGGGTCTGAGGCGGGAGGCAACGTTAGCTCAGGTAGCTGGCCAAGCACCAGTACGGTCTCGATGGCCGACGAGGGCCGGGTTCAGGCCAGGGGGGGATCTGCGGGCCGAACGTAGTGAATATCCCATTCACTTTCGCCTACCTGAACAAAACCCAGGCGTCGATAAAATCGATTTGAGTCACTGCCGCGCAACGCATCCAGGTGGATGGGCAATTGTTCTCTGGTGGAACGCTGTAAAAGCGGCTCCAGGGCCTGGGCACCGATGCCCCGCCCCTGGAATTGCGGCATGACGTACAGGTGCTGCAGTCGCAGATGATCCTCGTGTGATTCGCTCTGGATAAAGCCCACGGGCTGTCCGTCACTGAGGATGAAGTGGCAGCGCTCGGCCGCGAAGCTTGCGGCCGAGCGCTCCCGGGCGCGCTGTGGGTCGAAGCGACCCAGGCGCTCTAGGCTGTCGCGCATGGCCGCGATGCGCATCTGGACCAGGGTTTCCAGGTCGGTCAGAGAGGTCGGGAGTAGCGCAATGCCGAGGCTCATGTCCGGCCGATCCAGGAGTACTGGAAGGCTTTGGCTTCACCCCGATGCATGCGTCGGCGATAGCTGGCCAGGGTCGGGGTCGAGCAGTAGGTGCACAGCTCGCTGATTTCGATCTGCTCGTCCTCGATGCCGGCGGCCTGCAGCAGGTACACGGCATAGCGGCTCAGGTCGAACCACAGGGAGTCGGCCTGGGTCGGCTGTGGCGGGGGAATTTGCGGGGGCAGCCGCGGGGCCGGCTGCTGGCGACTCCAGGGCGCTTGCGCAGCGGGCCACAGCGGATCCTGAGTGGCGGACAGGGTGTCGATGAAGTCGGCGCTGACTTCATAGCAGCAGGGTTTGATCGACGGGCCGATGGCCACTCGCAATTGCCGTGGGGCGATGCCCTTGCTGGCGAAGTGTTGCAGCACATTGGCGATGATCCCGCCGTGCAGGCCTTTCCAGCCGCCATGCACGGCCGCCACCCAGGAGCCGTCGTGGCTGCTGATCAACATCGGCAGGCAGTCGGCGGTGACCACCGCGATGGGCCGGCTGGAATGGGTGAGGACCGCATCGCCGCGAATGATCCCGCTGGGCAGGGTGGTGCTGGCGTGCACCACCTCGCCACTGTGGACCTGCGAGCAGAAGAACAGGTTGGCCGGCAGGGCAGCGCCCAGGGTCGAAAACTCATGACGGATGCCGGGTATCTGGTTCAACACAGCTGCCTGGAAACTCATCGGGCCTTCGCTCGGTAACCTGGGAATGGCTGCAGAGCATAGCGGTATCCGAGGCACTTTTGCTGACAGACCGCGCTGCAAAGGCAGCGCCAGACCAGCGGTTGCCTGTGGGGGCGGCCCGCCTTGCGGATGTTTCAGGCCTTGAGCGGGATGTACAGCTCCACCACGCTGTCCGGGTGCATGGGCCCCAGGAAACGCTCGCCGGTGTATTCGAACTCCACCGCTTCGATCGGCATCAGCCCGGCGGCGGGCAGCCATTCGCTGTAGGCGGCGCGAAAGGTTTCCGGCAGGGTGGCCACGGTGCCGTGATGCTCGACCCGGGCGTAGTGGCGGGCGGGGATGTCCAGCTCGACCATGCCCGGCACCAGGGGCGCATCGGCGGCCACCGGCAAGCCGGCCACGTAGCGCCACTGGCCGTCTTCCAGGGGCTGGCAGATGCCGTAGGTGCCCACCGGCTCGGCCAGGCGCTGGATTTCCTGCTCCCGGGGTTCGAAGCGTTGCCAGAGCTCGGCGATGGAACCCGGGTCATCCTGCTGCCAGGCCATGCCGATGATCCGTTGCCGGGCCAGGAACACCTTTTGCGGTGTCTGCGGGGCAGGGATCTGGCGCTGTGGCTGGGCCAGGTAGCGTTGCAGGTGACCCAGCACTTTCTGGCTGCGGGCAATCTCGCTTTCCAGCTGCCGGGCATGCTCCTGCAACGACTGCTGCATGTGCAGCACGCTGTCCAGGCCGCCCTGGTCCGCCAGCGTGCGGATGTCTTCCAGGGACATGCCCAACTGCCGCAGCCAGACGATGCGGCCCAGGGTCACGATCTGTTCCGGGCTGTAGTAGCGGTAGCCGTTGTCCCGGCCGGTGAGGGCCGGGGTGAACAGGCCGATGCTGTCGTAATGGCGCAGGGTCTTGGTGGTGAGGCCGTGGCAGCGGGCCATTTGTCCGATGGTGAGCATGGAGCGTCCTTGGTGGTGTTGGGTTGCCAGGCAGGTTGGGCCTTTACCCAAGGGCAAGCTCAAGCCCGGCAGTGATGCTCAGGACGACTTGTTCGGCTTGATCAGGCTTTCGGCCGGGATGCCGAACAGTTGGTGCAGTTTCCAGATCATCGGCAGGGTCAGCGCGCGCTTGCCGTTGAGCACCTCGTAGACGCGGTTGGTGCGGCCGATGGCGGGTGCCAGGTCGGCGGCGGACAAGCCGGACTGTTCCATGCGGAACTTGATCGCCTCGATCGGGTTGGGCAGGTCCAGGGGAAACTGCCTGGCTTCGTACGCCTCGATCAGGGTGATCATCACGTCGAAGTAGTCGCCTTCAGGTGTCCCGGGCTGCGGCTCGTTGTCGAACAGGGGCGAGACGCTTTGCAGCGCGGCGCGGTAGTCCTGGTCGGTGTGGATAGGGCGGATGTTCATCTGGATTACTCCATGTCTACGCTGTCGGCATCAATGGCGTTGTACTGCCGGTGGGTGCCTATGAACTTGATGTACAGCGCGCCGAAACGATAGGCCACGGCAACGACCAGTCGATACTCGTTGCCCTTGATGTTGAAGACCACCCTGCGGCTTTTGAGAATGCTTGCGTTGCGATATTGGTCCTTGATTTGCGCAGGGTTGGACCACTCGGCATTCCTTGCTTCATCGACCCAAGCCAGTAAAGGCTGCTCTGCATCCGGGTACTTCTCCCAGAAGGCCTTCAACTGACTGACTGCAATAATTCTCATGGCGCGATCCTAGTCCCGTGCTGGGACTTAAACAAGTCGCTGAGTGCGTCAGGCGACGTACGGGCAGATCGCTGGATCTGCCCGCGCAGGCGACGTCGGCTCAGGGACGATCAGGTCATGCAGAGAGCGTGGCGTGCACGTCGTCCATCAGTGCCTTGCCCATCTCAGCCAGGTGGTGTGCCGCCCAAGCATAGCGGTCGCAGCCCGGCTCCATGGCCGCCTCCAGGGTGAATTGCTTTGCCAGATGCAACAGCGCCGAGGCGTGCTCCAGGGCATCGCTGATCGGCACATCGGCATTGACGCGAAACAGCGGACGCAGGTGTTCGCCGCACTGGGAAAAGCGGACTTCACCGAGGGTGGTCAGGGGCGATTGAGTGGTCATCGGGTACCTCCGGTTTTGTGTGACGGGAGGTGTGGGGGAAACAGATTGCAGAAGCAGTTCATGGTCACGACTCCTTGATTCGAAGGACCGTCACCGTCTGCCGCCAAGCAGATCAGGGTGGCGGATTGCGCAGGATTGGCGGACCGGGAATCAAGGAACCGGCGAACCCGAAGGTTCTCCCACGCAACCCGCCATAACGCAGGTATGCGGGCGCAAAAAAAGCGCCTGCATGATTGGTGGGGGCGCTGTTGCGCCTCGATTCTATCAGGCCGCCAAGCCTGATCGCTGATTTTGCAGCGACGGTCGAACCATAGGTTGGAGTAGGGGGAGTCGCAACGGCATTACTGCGACATTTTGTGAACCGCCCCTGTAGCCGCTGCCGCAGGCTGCGAACGACCGGAACGGTCGCAGCGATCTCCCTGGCGCCGAAGGCCCTTCGGTCCTTGTCGCAGCCTGCGGCAGCGGCTACAGAGGTTGTGCCAGCACCTCACGAAATACATCGGGCCTGAGCATCGCGATATGCAGCAATGAACGGGCCGCTCCGGAAGGCGAGCGCCGACCTTGCTCCCACTCCTGAAGGGTTCTCACCGAGACGCCAAGCAGTATTTCCAGTCAGCCCATTCGTTTTCTTGTGTGTGATCCATGCCCCCTATGTCACTTTTTGCGTGACCTGAAACCCGGGCAACTCTGCTCAGGGCGGCTCCATGATCTGGAGCCGCTCACTCAACCCTCCAACACCTTCGCCATCTCACTGGTCGCGGCCCAACCCAGCTCCTGATACAGCGGCTTGCCGGCCTCGGTCGCATGCAGCACGGCAAAGCCCAGCCCGCGCTGGCGGAACTCGGCCTGTGCCAGTTTCATCAGCGCCGACGCCAGGCCGCGGCGCCGGTAGGCCGGTTCGACGTAGACGTTGAGCACGTAGCCGCGCTGATCCTGGGTTGGATGGGAAGGGTGGGGCGGCCAGTCGATGCTCATCAGGCCGATGCTGGCCACGCTCTGCTCGGCGTCCATCAGGGCGAAGCCGTAGTAGCGGCCGTCCTCCAGGCGCTCACGCAACCAGGGGCGAAAGTGCTCGGTCATCACCTGCAAGTTGCAGAGGTCATTGCCCGCATCGAGAAACATCGCCTGGCGATGGCGGCAGATCAGTTCAAGGTCCTGGGGTATCAGGCGTCGTGGGCTCAGGCCCGGAATATCAAGGTCGGCTGCAATCTTGTTCATCGTCGGTTCCTCGCTGGACAGGGACGATGCTAGGGCAGATCCCCGGGCCGGGTCAGACACAGACCACCGCAAAATCTTGCATACAGCGCCCGTGTTCCCCGCCCACAAAAAAGGGCCAGCCTCACGGCCGGCCCTCGGGGTCAGCGCAGGGCCTTCAATCCCCCAGCGCTTCCCCTTCGCGCCGTGGATCGGCGCCGCCGGCCCAGGAGGCTTTGCCCTGGGCATCACGCACGCGAACGATGGCTTGGGTGCCGCTGGTCATGTCGATTTCGTTCACTTCATGGCCCTGGGCTTTCAGCGCCTGTTTCAGCGCCGGGCTGAACTGGCCCTTCTCCAGTTCGGTCGGGCCGTTGCGGCTGCCGAAGTTGGGCAGGCCGACGGCGGCTTGCGGGTCGAGGTTCCAGTCGAGCATGCCCACCAGCGACTTGGCCACGTACTCGATGATCTGCGAGCCGCCCGGGGAGCCGACGCTGGCCAGCAGTTCGCCGCTGGCGCGGTCGAAGACCAGGGTCGGCGCCATGGACGAGCGCGGGCGCTTGCCCGGTTCGACGCGGTTGGCCACCTTCTGGCCGTTTTCCTCGGGGATGAAGGAGAAGTCGGTCAGCTGGTTGTTGAGCATGAAGCCCTGGACCATCAGGTGCGAACCAAAGGCCGCTTCCACCGTGGTGGTCATGGACACCGCGCCCCCTAAGTCATCCACCGCCACCACTTGTGAGGTGGAAATGCGCATGGGCGAACGGTCCGGGGCGTAGGCCACCTGGATGCCCCGGGGCTGGCCCGGCTCGGCCTTGCCCAGGCTGCGCTCGCTGATCAGCGCGGCGCGCCGGGCCAGGTAGTCCGGGGCGATCAGGCCGGCCACCGGCACAGGCACAAAGTCGCTGTCGGCCACGTACAGGCCGCGGTCGGCGTAGGCCAGGCGCTCGGCTTCGGCGATCAGGTGCACCGCTTGCGGCGCAGGCTCAAGGCCGGCCGGCAGGTTGGTTTGCTGCGGCTTGAGGTTGGCCAGGGCATAGCGCGGGTCGCGTTGTTCCAGGGCTTGCAGGGTGCCGAGGATCTGCGCCACCGCCACGCCGCCGGAAGAGGGCGGCGGCATGCCGCACACCTGCCAGCGCTTGTAGTCGCTGCACAGCGGCGCGCGTTCCTTGGCGCGGTAGCCTTGCAGGTCGTTGAGCGACAGGCTGCCGGGGTTGGCGTGGCCCTGGACCTTGGCGACGATTTCCGCGGCCACCGGGCCTGTGTACAGGGCGTCCGGGCCTTCCTGGGCGATGCGCTTGAGCACCGCGGCCAGCTGTGGATTTTTCAGCAAGGTGCCCACGGCTTTCGGCGTGCCGTCGGCATTGAGGAAGTACGCGGCCATGTCCGGCGAGCGCGCCAGGAACGGGTCGGCGCTGATCATGGTGTGCAGCCGTGGCGAGATAGCGAAGCCTTGCTCGGCTAGGTGGATCGCCGGCTCGAACAGCTGCGCCCAGGGCAGGCGCCCGTGTTTCCGGTGGGCCATTTCCAGGGCCCGCAGCACGCCCGGGGTGCCGACCGAGCGTCCACCGATCTGCGCCTGAGGGAAGGGCATCGGCTTGCCGTCCGCCTGCAGGAAGAGCTTCTCGGTGGCGCCCGCCGGCGCGGTTTCCCGACCGTCATAAGTGCGCACGGCCTTGCCGTCCCAGAGCACGATCATCGCGCCGCCGCCAATCCCCGAGGACTGCGGCTCCACCAGGGTCAGCACCGCTTGCATGGCAATCGCCGCGTCGATGGCCGAGCCGCCTTGGCGCAGCATCTCGCGTCCGGCTTCGGCGGCCAGCGGGTTGGCGGCGGCCGCCATGTGTTTGTCGGCGTGCCGGGTCTGCATGTCGGTGCGGTAGCCCGAAGCGATTTCCGGAGCGGCAGGCAGGGCAGTGGAAGAGGGCGGGTTGTTACAGGCGCTGAGGCTGAGGGCGGCGGCCAGCAGGCCGATGCTGAGGAGTCGGGGGTGACGGGGAGGGAAGATCGAGAACACGCGTTGAGCTCCGTTCACTGGGAAATGAGGTGTCGTCCGTGGAGGGGAATGTACAGCAGTGGCGCCGACAGCAGGGCCGGCAGGTGGCCATGACCGTGCGCTGGGCCAGTGGCAAGGCGCTGCTCAGCGGCCCTGTACATAGGGTCGCAGGCAGGCGTGTACCCGGCCACCGATTGATCTGAGTCAGGGCGGCTGGGGGAGGTTGGGCACATGGTGCAGCAAACCATAAGCCTGATGAGAGGACGCCATGCACCGTTGTAAGTGGTTACTTGTGTTCGGATTGCTGTTGGGGGGCGAGGTGCGGGGCGAGGCACCGAGCGAGCCGATCCGGCCGGTACAACCGGCGAAGATCACCGATGTGGCCAAGGTGGAGTTGGGCAAGCAGTTGTTCTTCGACCCGCGCCTGTCCAAATCCGGTTTCATCTCCTGCAACTCCTGCCACAACCTGAGCATGGGCGGCAGCGACAACCTGCCCACCTCCATCGGTCACAACTGGCACCAGGGGCCGATCAACTCGCCCACGGTGCTCAACTCCGGCCTGAGCTTTGCGCAGTACTGGGATGGCCGCGCGGCCACGCTCCAGGAGCAGGCCAGCGGTCCGATCACCAACCCGGGGGAGATGGGCTTTACCCATGAACTGGCGGTGGAGGTGCTGCGCTCCATTCCCCATTACCGGGCATCGTTCAAGCGCGTGTATGGCAACGATGAGATCAGCTTCGACGACGCCACCAACGCCATTGCCGCCTTCGAAGCCACCCTGGTGACGCCCAATGCGCCGTTCGACCGCTGGCTCAAGGGCGACAAGGCGGCCATCAGCCCCACCGCGCTCAAGGGCTACCAACTGTTCAAGTCCATCGGCTGCGTGGCCTGCCACAACGGCGAAGCGGTGGGCGGTGGCTCGTTCCAGAAAATGGGCATGATCGAGCCCTACGTCACCCAGAACCCGGCCCAGGGCGTGGCCGGGCTGACCGGCAAGGACGCCGACCGCATGCTGTTCAAGGTGCCGACCCTGCGCAACGTGGCGCTGACCTACCCTTACTTCCATGACGGCGCCTACTGGACGCTGGAAGAGGCGGTGGACGTGATGGCCAGGCTGCAATTGGGGCGCAAGCTGGGCACTGAGGAAGTCGGCCAGATCGTGGCCTTCCTGGAAACCCTGACCGGCGATCAACCGGACTTCAAGCTGCCGATCCTGCCGCCGTCCTCGGCGCAGACACCGCGTCCGCAGCCGTTCAACTGACCTGGGTGGAAAAACCGCAGCGTGCTGCGGTTTTTCATCGCTACGTCCTGCTCCTTGGCGGTATCAGTCCTGCTTGTCCCCGGTTGTGCAATTGAACCGTTGATCGATGGGGCTTTGCGAGCAGGTTTGAAATGACCGGGGGTGACAGCCGTTGGCGTTTTTATCCATCTAAAAAGGCCACTCCCTGTTCCTGCTTGAATGCAAAGGTGCCGCGTAATCTCCGGCACTTTTCTGAGCGCATAAAAAAACGGCTTACCTTGCGGTAAGCCGTTTTTAGTACTTGGTGGCTACACAGGGACTTGAACCCCGGACCCCAGCATTATGAATGCTATGCTCTAACCAACTGAGCTATGTAGCCAAGTGGCGCGCATTATTCGCTCGGAACGACGATGCGTCAAGCGTTTTTATAAAAAAATTATCTACGCTATCAACCGTTTATCCCTTCCCCCCCGAAATCAGTGGCGATGGGCAGCGCTGGAACCAGCGGCTGGCCTGTTCGTAGGCGTGTGCCAGTTGCAGGACGGCGAAGTCGGCCTGGTGTTTGCCGATGATCTGCAAACCCATGGGCAGGCCTTCGGCATTGAAGCCGGCCTGTACGCTGGCCACCGGGCAGCCGGACAAGGTGCCGGGAATCACCACCTCCATCCAGCGGTGATAGGTGTCCATGGCCACGCCTTCGATGCTGCGCGGCCAGGGGGTGTGCTTGTCGAAGGGGAAGACCTGGGCGCTGGGCAGCAGCAGGTAGTCGAAGCGTTCGAACAGTTTTGACAGGGCGCGGTACCAGTCGCTGCGGATCACCGAGGCGTCGAAGACCTGGCTGGCGGACAGCTTGAGGCCGTTCTCCACTTCCCAGATGGCTTCTGCCTTGAGCTGCGCGCGCTTGTGTGGGTCGGCATAGGTGTTGCCCAGGGACCCGGCGACCATCCAGTGGCGCAAGGTGCGCCAGCTGTTCCACAGGCGCTCGGGGGCGAAGTCCGGGCTGGCCGGTTCGACGCTGCAGCCCAGGCTGCGGAAATCGTCCAAGGCCTGTTCGCAGAGTGGCAGCAGGCCCTTTTCCATCGGCAGGTAACCGTTGAAGTCCCCCAGCCAACCCAGGCGCGTGCCCTTGAAGTCGCGCTCCAGTGGCGCGGCGAAGCCCTGGCCGGATTCGGCGATGGACAGCGGCGCCCGTGCATCGCCGCCGGCCTGTACTGACAGCAGCAGGGCCGCGTCGCGCACGCTGCGGGCCATGGGGCCTTCGTAGCCGAGCTGGTCGATGAACAGGTCGCTGCTGTCGTCGAAGGGCACCCGGCCCTGGGACGGGCGGAAACCGAAGATGTTGTTGAAGGCCGCCGGGTTGCGCAGCGAGCCCATCATGTCGCTGCCGTCGGCCACCGGCACCAGGTGCAGGGCCAGCGCCGCGGCGGCGCCGCCACTGCTGCCGCCGGCTGTCTTGCTCGGGTCATAGGCACAGCCGGTGGCGCCGAACAGCGGGTTGTAGGTCTGCGAGCCGAGGCCGAATTCCGGGGTGTTGCTCTTGCCGATAATGATCGCCCCGGCGGCCTTGATCCGTTCCACCATGATGCCGTCGCGCTCGGGGATGAAATCCCGGTACAGCGGCGAACCCAGGGTGGTGCGGATGCCCTGGGTCAGGGACAGGTCCTTGATCGCGTGGGGCAGGCCGTGCATCCAGCCACGGTACTGGCCGCGGGCCAGTTCGGCGTCGCGCTGCTCGGCCTGGGCCAGCAGGCTGTCGGCCGGTTGCAGGCTGACCAGGGCATTGACCAGGGGGTTGTAGTGCTCGATGTGGGCAAGGTAGGTCTGCATCACTTCCCGACAGGAAACCTGACGCAGGCGGATACGCTCGGCGAGTTCATGGGCCTGGAGCAGGACCAGTTCGCTGGGGGGATTGGCGGTCATGGCAGGGGGCCTTTCAAACGGCTTTAGAAACGCCCCGGCATCCAGGCCGGGGCGGCAGAAGTCAACGCAGCTCAGCGCATCAGGTTGGTCCACAGGCGGTCGGCGAGGCGGATCGCGCCTTCGCCGCAGGTCTGGCTGAAGACCACCTTGGTGCCCTCGGGAATGTGCAGTTCGGGGGCATCCTTCAGCCCGGCATCGAGGAAGGGTTCGACGCCCTTGATCGGGCTCTGGTGCTTGAGGAAGTTCTGGGTCATGGCGGCGTTCTCAGGCTGGCTGAGGAAGGCGATGAAGGCCTTGGCGTTCGCCGGGTGCTTGCTGCCCTTGGGGATGACCATGTTGTCCACCCAGGCCAGCACGCCTTCTTTCGGGTAGAGGTATTTCAGGCTGGGCTTCATCTCCCGGGCGCGCATCGACGAACCGCCCCAGAACATCGACATGTCGATTTCCCCGGCCGCCAGGTTCTCGCGGATCGCCCCGGCCTTGGAGCTGTAGGTCTTGACGTAGGGCTTCTGCGCCTTGAGTAGGCCAAGGATCTGCTGCATCTGCTTGGGGTCTTCGCTGCACAGCGGAATGTTCAGGTACAGGCTGGCCATGTCGATCACTTCGCTCACCGAGTCGAACATGTTGATCCGCCCCTGCAGCTCCGCTGGCGGTTCGTAGAGCACCTTGTAGCTGTCGCTCGGGCCTTTGTAGCGTTCGCTGTTGAGCACCACGCTGGTGGTGCCCCAGATGAAGGGCACCGAGTAGGCGCCTTCAGGGTCCCAGGTGGGCTTTTTCAGGTTGTCGACCACGCCGGCGTAGTAGGGCTGCTGGGCCGGATCGAAGCGCTCCAGCAACTGCTCCTGGATCAGGATCGGAATGAACTGGTGGGACGGGATTGCCACGTCATAACCGGTGCCGCCCTGTTTCAGCTTGGCCAGCAGGGTTTCGTTGGAATCGTAGGAGTCCACCGTGACCTCGATGCCGGTCTGCTTCTGGAACTTGGCGAGAATCTCCGGCGAAAAGTAGCCGCTCCAGCTCACGACGTTGAGTTTCTCGGCGGCCTGTACCGCCAGTGGCAGGCTCAGCAGCAGCGAGGTTCCCAGACTTGCGATCAACTTGCTCATGGCATTTCCCCAAGGTCAGTGGACGGTTCAAGGGTGTTTCTTGCTCAACAGGTAAGAGAGGCTGACGAACAGCACCGAGACGCCGAGGATCAGCGTCGACACGGCGTTGACGTCGGGTGTCACGCCCATGCGCAACAGGCCGAAGATGAAGATCGGCAGGGTGGTGGTGCCCGCCTGGGACACCATCATCGAGATCACGAAGTTATCCAGGGAGACGATGAAGGCCAGCATCAGCCCGGAGACGATCCCCGGCATCAGCAGCGGCAGGGTCACCTTGCGAAAGGTGCGCCAGGGGCCGGCGTACAGGTCCGCGGCGGCATGCTCCAGGGACAGGTCCATGTCGTTGAGGCGGGCGCGGATCGGCAAGTAGGCGAAGGGGATGCAGAACACCGTGTGGGCGATGATCAGGTTGCCGTAGCCCAGGGACAGCCCCAGCGTCGAGAACAGCGCCAGGGTGGCCACGCCGACGACGATTTCCGGCAGCACCAGGGGCAGCATGATGGCGCCCATGGACAGTTGCAGGCCCTTGAACTTCGCTCCGCGTGAGGTGCCCAGGGCGGCCAGGGTGGCAATCGCCGTGGCTGCCATGCTGGCGCACACGGCGATCAGCAGGCTGTTGCCCGCCGCCTGGCGCAGGGCCTGGTTGGCGAAGGCCGCGCGGTACCAGTCGAGGCTGAAGCCGCTCCACACCGTGGCCGACTGGTTGGCGTTGAAGGAGAACACCACCAGCACCAGGATCGGCGCATACAGGTATAGGTAGAACAGGAAACTGAAGCCGCCGAAGCCGGGAAAGTCCTGAACACCGAGGCCGTTGCGTTTGAACAGGCGGATCATCATGCACCCTCCTGAAGGGTTCGCTGGCGTTGGGCGCGCAGGGCGTAGACGGTCAGTACCAGCATCACCGCGGCCATCAGCACCAGGGACAGGGCGGCGCCGAAGGGCCAGTTACGGGCGTCGCTGAACTGCCGGAAAATCAGGTTGCCGAGCATCATCCGGGTGCCGCCGCCCAGCAGTTCCGGAGCGATCATCGCGCCCAGGCAGGGCACGAAAGTCAGGATCGCCCCGGCGAAAATCCCCGGCTTGGCGATTGGCAGCACCACTTTGCGCAAGGTGCGCCAGCGCCCGGCGTAGAGGTCCTGAGCGGCTGCCAGCAGGCGGATGTCCATCTTTTCCAGGGTGGCGTAGATCGGCAGCACCACGAAGGGCGCGTAGGTGTAGACCAGCCCCAGCAGCACCGCGCCGTCGGTGTACAGCAACTGCAACGGCTCGTGGATGACCCCCAGGCCCATCAGGCTGTTGTTGATCACCCCGGTGTTGCGCAGCAGCAGAATCCAGGCGTAGGTGCGGATCAGCAGGTTGGCCCAGAACGGCACGGTGATCAGGAAGATCAGCAAGCCCCGGCGCTGCACCGGTTGCATGGCCAGCCACACCGCCACCGGAAAGCCGATCAGCAGAGTGACCAGGGTGGTCAGCCCGGCAATGCCGATCGAGCGCAGGGCGATCAGCAGGTAGGAGTCGGCGAAGGCCAGGCTGTCATCCAGTTGCCGTTCGAACAGCAGGGAGGTGTAGGCGTCGCTGCTGAAGACCTGGTTCACCCCGCCGTAGGGGTTGGCTTCCATCAGCGAGTAGCCGATGACGATCAGGATCGGCACGATCAGGAACAGGCCGATGGCAATCAGCGCCGGGCTGACTCCGAGAACGCTGCGCAAGGCCTTGCGCCGTTCCAGGTGCTGGGAAATCGATGAGGCGTGCATGGCGAATCCTCGTGGTCAATCCAGCAGGACGCTGGCGCTGCCGCGTTCGAACACCAGCCCGGCGTGGCTGCCCACGCTCAGACGCGGATGGTGTTCGAGGCTGTTGGGCGCACGCACGGTGAGGCGCATGCCGTCGCTAAGGCTGACCTGGTATTGCAGGTCGGTGCCCAGGTAGATCTGCGCCTCGATACGGCACGCCAGGGCGCCTTCCACGGCGTCGCTACGCAGGTGCAGGCGCTCCGGGCGCACGGACAGGGTGACCTGCTGGCCGACCTTGACCGTGTTGCAGGGTTGCGCCGGCAGCGCCTCTCCGGCGGGACCGCTAAACCAGGCCAGGCCGGCTTCGACGCGGCTGACGGTGGCCTGGATGAAGTTGGTTTCACCGATAAAGTCGGCGACGAAGCGATTACGCGGTTGCTCGTAGATCTCTTCCGGGCGACCCACTTGCTGCACTTCGCCTTCGGAGAGCACGGCGATGCGGTCGGACAGGGTCAGGGCTTCTTCCTGATCATGGGTGACGAAGATGAAGGTGATGCCGGTCTTGGCCTGGATCGCCTTGAGTTCTTCGCGCATGGCCTGGCGTAGCTTGAGGTCCAGGGCCGACAGCGGTTCGTCCAGCAACAGCACCTTGGGGTGGGGCGCCAGGGCCCGGGCCAGGGCGATGCGTTGCTGCTGGCCGCCGGAGAGTTGGTTGGGCTTGCGCCCGGCGAAGCGTTCCATCTGCACCAGGGCCAGCATCTCGCGCACCCGCTCGGCGATCTGCGCCTTGCTCAGCACCTGGCCCATGGGCCGCGATTCCAGGCCGAAGGCCAGGTTCTCGGCCAGGGTCATGTGGGGGAACAGCGCATAGTGCTGGAACACGGTGTTCACCGGGCGCTCGAAGGGCGGTCGCTCGGCGATGTTCTCGCCGTAGAGGAGGATCTCGCCCTGGGTCGGAAATTCGAACCCGGCGATCATCCGCAACAGGGTGGTCTTGCCGCAGCCAGAGGGGCCGAGGAGGGTGAAGAATTCGTTGTCGCGGATGTCCAGGTCGATGTGCTTCAGGGCCACCGGGCCGCTGTGTGGATCGCCGTAGACCTTACGCACCGAGCGGATGGACACCGCCAGTGTTTGCAGCGCATGCAGGGCATTCATGCCTTACCTCCGATTCCCCCATGGGCTGTCGCGCAGGCCATGGATATTGTTTTTCTTAGGGCAGGATCGAGATGTGTTCGGATGCGTGCAAAGCCCGTTTTTACGGGCTTTGCGCGGGTTCTTATTGTTCTGCTGGGGCTGATTATCAGTGAGGGGTTGCGGGGGCGAAACATCAATTTTAACATACCAGCTGTTAAATAATTTAATAGCAGAGAGCGTGCAAAACCATGGCCGAACAGCGTTTGCCACCGTTGAATGCGGTGCGGGCTTTTGATGCCGCGGCCCGCCTGGGCAGCTATGTCGAAGCCTCCAAGTCGCTGCATGTCACCCAGCCGGCCATCGGCCGTCATGTGAAGCTGCTGGAGGACTGGCTCGGGGTGCAGTTGTTCGAACGCACCTCGCGCGGGGTGGTCCTGACCCCGGCGGGGGAGAAGTACCACCGCAAGATCGCCGCCGCCCTGCAACTGATCATCGAGGCCGGGCGCGAAGCCCAGCCCAAGGCCGCCGAGCGCTGGCTGCGGATCATGGTGGTGCCGGGTTTTGCCAAGCGCTGGCTGACCCCGCGCCTGGAGGCGCTGCGCCATGTGCGGCCGGGTTTGAAGTTCGCCATCGAGCCGAACTCCACCTTCACCGAAGTCGACGCCAAGAGCGCCGACCTGGGGATCGCCTATGGCCTGGATGGGCAGTACCCCGAGTCACGGATCAGCCTGATCTGCCCTCGGGTGTTCCCGATTTGCACCCCGGCTTACCTGGCCGGCATCGAGCCGATCAAGGGCCCGGCGGATCTGGCCCGTCACGAGTTGATCCATTTCGATGACGGTGAGTGGTGGAACCTGTGGTTTGCCGCCAATGGCCTGGATATCCAGCTCAGCTCCGACCTGATCTATGTGAACAACGACCACGCCCTGTCGGTGGCCGAAAGCGGCGGCGGCATTGCCCTGGCCAATGAAGTGCTGGTGCGCGAGGAGCTCAAGGCCGGCACCCTGGTGCGGGTGCTGGAGGATCAGGTGAAGCTGGAAAGCTACCGGGTGCTGACCCCGGCCACTGAATGGTCGCAGGACGTGGAGTGGTTCATCCAATGGCTCAAGGCCGAGCTTGAAGCGGACTTCCCCGAGGCGCGGATAGTGGGGTCGTTAGCAAGCTAATGGGATGGCGTGTGCGCAGCAAAAAATGGCACATTGGCGCACCTGCCCCTGTGCACCCACCCGTTGTACGGAAAATCCTATGGCTAGCAGCAACCCTCAGACCGTCGCAACGACGGCATCTCCCGCTTCGCAAAGCAGTCCACTGGTCTTGCGCATCATTGGTGCGGTGGCCCTGGCCCACTTGATCAACGACCTGATCCAGGCGGTGCTGCCGGCGATCTACCCGATGCTCAAGGACAACTACGGCCTGACCTTCACCCAGGTCGGCCTGATCACCCTGACCTTTCAGCTCACCGCTTCCCTGCTGCAACCCTGGGTTGGTTTTTACACCGATCGACGGCCTCTGCCGTTCCTGTTGCCAGCGGGCATGATCTGCACCCTGATCGGCATCTTGATGATGTCCCAGGTCGGCAGCTTTGCCCTGATCCTGCTGGCGGCTGCATTGATCGGCATTGGCTCTTCGACCTTCCACCCGGAAGCGTCGCGGGTCGCCCGGCTGGCTTCCGGCGGGCGCTATGGCCTGGCGCAGTCGAGCTTCCAGGTGGGCGGCAACGCCGGCACCGCGTTCGGCCCCTTGCTGGCCGCGGCGATCATCATTCCCTACGGCCAGGGCAATGTGGCCTGGTTCGGTCTGTTCGCGCTGTTTGCCCTGGTGGTGCTCTACGCCATCAGCCGCTGGTACGCCAACCATCTGCGCCTGCACAAGCTCAAGCAGGGCCAGGCGGCGACCCATGGTCTGTCGAGGAACCGGGTGATCAGCGCCCTGGTGGTCCTCGGGCTGCTGGTGTTCTCCAAGTATTTCTACATGGCCAGCTTCACCAGCTATTTCACCTTCTACCTGATCGAGAAATTCGACCTGTCGGTGGCCAGCTCGCAACTGCACCTGTTCCTGTTTCTCGGCGCGGTGGCGGCGGGGACCTTCTTCGGCGGGCCGATCGGCGACAAGATCGGGCGCAAGGCGGTGATCTGGTTCTCGATCCTCGGGGTGGCGCCGTTCACCCTGCTGCTGCCCCATGTCGACCTGTTCTGGACCAGCGTCCTCAGTGTGGTGATCGGCTTTATCCTGGCCTCGGCGTTCTCCGCCATCGTGGTCTACGCCCAGGAACTGGTGCCGGGCAACGTCGGCATGATCGCCGGGGTGTTCTTCGGTTTGATGTTCGGTTTCGGCGGGATCGGCGCGGCGCTGCTGGGGCACCTGGCGGACATCCATGGCATCGAGTACGTGTACTTCCTGTGCTCGTTCCTGCCGCTGTTCGGAGTGCTGGCGATCTTCCTGCCGCGCACCCGCAAAGCCTGACGCGCGGTGGTTCGACGCGTAAAAAAACGCCCGGGGCCATGCTCCGGGCGTTTTCGTTTCAGCGTAGTGCTAGTTGAGGCGTCGCTGCCTGCGGCCTCAGTGCAGGCTTTTCAGGTAGGCAATCAGGTGTTGCCGGCTCTGCGGGTCGGCCTGGCCGGGAAACATCATCTTGTTGCCCGGTACCAGGGTCGCCGGGTTGCTCAACCAGCGCTCCAGCGTGGCATCGTTCCATTGCAGGCCTGCGCCTTGCAGGGCACTGGAATAGCTGAAGCCCTGGGCCTGGCCGCTGGCCCGGCCGAACACGCCTTGCAGGCTGGGGCCCATCAGGTGCTTGCCGTTCTCGACGCTGTGGCAGAAGCCGCATTGAGCGCTGAACAGAGTCTTGCCGAGGACCGCATCGCCGTTGGCCAGGGCCAGGGGGGCGGCCAGCAACAGGGCGTGAGCTGCGAGCAGTGGGGTGTACTTCATGGATTTTCCTGTGCTTCAAAGGGCCCCGTGGCGCCAGGCCGACGGGGCGTGTGTGCGATTTAGAAGGGGTTGGCCAGATCGATCCCGGACTTGCCCGGGGCGAGGATGTTGTTCGGGTCCAGGGCGCGCTTGATGGCGTGCTCGACCTTGCGCTTGACCGGGCCGTAGCTCTGCGCCACCCGCTCCTGGAAGGCGGTGTTGACCCGGTACACGGCATAACCGTGCTGCTCGAACACATCCAGCAGTTCGGCGAAGCAGGCGTTGGCGCGCAGGGTTTCTTCCGGGTTGCTGCGGTCGTACAGCACGTCGATGACGTGGTGCATGTCGCGCCAGCCGACGATGAATTCGCCGACATAGTCCAGGCCGTGCTTGTTGAGGACCTGCTTGGCCAGGGCCTGCTGTTTGTTGCACTCGCTGCCGCGGGCCTGGCTTACCGGGGCGAACCACATCGAGCCACCGCCGCCGCGCCAGTTGTACAGGCCGAACTCCTGCAGGTTGGGCACCCCGGACATCAGTTGCGAGCGGTACAGGAACGGTTGTGTGTTGCCCGCTTCTTCCTGGGTGACGATGCGGCCCTTGCCCAGGGCCTTGAGGGCCTGGTTGACGATCTTCCAGTTGACGTCCACTTGCTCCTGGGTGCCGTACAGCGCGGCGTAGACGTTCCAGGCACCGAGGTTCTTGTCCTTCTGGATCTGCTTGAGGATGGCCTCGGAGGTGGCCCCCGGCTCGCTGGTGTAGTCGGAGCGGCGGGTGTTGCAGGTGGCCGCTTCCCACAGCACGCCGGCGATCACCACCGAGTTGGGAATCACCTGGGCGATGCGCAGCGGGCGGATGAATTCGACGATCTCGGCAATGTCCGACTCGTTCTCGAACTTGATCTCGAACGGTTTGAACACCGGCGGCTTGGGCATCAGCCAGAAGCCCATCTTGGTGCAGATGCCGTAGTTGGCCTGGGTGAACATGCCATCCAGGGTCGGGCCGTAGCCCCACTTGAACACTTGCCAGGCGTTGTCGCCTTTGACCCCGCCCATGCCGCTGCGATAGACGTCGCCGTTGGCCAGCACCACTTCCATGCCGCACTGCATGAGGAAGTGTTCGCCGTAGGGGGTGTAGCCGACGCCGCGGTCCATGGTGTTGCCCAGGGGGCCGGCGATGGCCGAGGGCGCCGAGAAGGACAGCATCAGCGGCAGGTTGTGTTCCTGGATGTAGTCGTAGAGCTGCTGGTAGGTGACCCCGGGCTCCACCAGCGCGGTGCACAATTGCGGGTCGACGTGGAGGATCTTGTTCATTTTCTTCAGGTCGAGAATCACCTGGCCACGTTGGCCGGGGGCGGCCGAACCGTAGCCGAAGTTGCGCCCGGTGGAGATGGTCCAGACCGGGATCTTGTGTTCGTTGCAGATCTTCACCACCCCCTGCACCTGCTCGACGCTGGTGGCGGTGACCGCGGCCGAAGGCATGTGCTCGGCGGTGTCCACCGCCATCATGATCTTGCTGTAGGGCACCAGTTGGTCGTCCTTGACCAGGACGTTCTCGTCCCCCAGCAATGCTCGGAACTGGGCGATGGCTTTATTGAAGTGGGCCGCATTCACGCCCCGGGGCAGCAGTGGCTTCTGGGTTTGCTCAGTCATGGGATCAGCTCCTTCAAGCCTCGATCGAAAACGAAACGAAATGGCCGCTCAGCGGCGTGGCCCGTGGGCTGGCCAAAGGCGCCTGGCCGAGGCGGCCGCGGGTCAGTTCGGCCAGGCTGTAGCCGAGGATGGCGGCCCATTGTTCGGCGCTGCGCGGATCGCGGGCGCGAGCGCCGGCCTGGAACGCCGGCTGTGCCAGCAGGCGTTGTTCGCTGAGGCTGAAACCGGCGCCACAGGCGTTCAGTTGCAGACCCAGTTGCAAGGCGCAGCCATGGGCGGCGGCGGTGCCCAGCAGTTGGTGGCGCGAGCTCCGGGCATCGCTGTGGTGCTGGCCGAGCCATTGCACCCGGGCCCCGGCGCTACGGGCCTGGTCCAGCACCAGGGCGGCGCTGGCGTCGTCCAGCAGGCCGATCAGGCGTTGTGGCCGGCCGCTGCCCAGGCGTTGCTGCAGCGCCTGGAGCGACGCCAGGTTGCCCTCCCAGCGCTGCACGCTGACCTGGCGCGCTACCGAGCTGGCGTTGATCCCCTGGACGAAAGCCGAGTCGGCGACGGCGGGGCTGACCAGGGCCAGGGTCGGTAGCCGTGGGCCGGTGGACGGGCCCAGCACGCTGTTGGCCAGGCCCAGGCCGGGGCCGGTCACCGCGACGCTGGCCAGGCCGCCCAGGGCTATGCCCTTGAGCAGTGAGCGACGTTCAATGTTCATGGGCGTCTCCTCAAGGTTGGGCGGCCGGGGCCGGGGCGTTGGAGATGTACTCGGCGACCTGCTGCAAGGCGTTGTCGTCGATGAACGATGCCGGGAAGGCCGGCATCGCGCGAAAGCCGTTGCGCACCACCGCGGTGATGTAGGGCGGCGGCAGTTGGCGCCCCTTGATCGGCGGGCCGACCTGCTTTTCGTGGCAGTGGCCGCAGACCTTGGCATAGACGTTTTCACCGTTTTTCCAGACGCCGTCGCCATCGGCGGCGGCCGGACCGGCCAGCACCATCAGGGGCAGGGCCAGGCACAAGGCAAGGGTCCGCTGTGCAGCGGGGCTGTTGAGGAGCGAGGACATGGCGTACTCCGTATTGTTATGGGGTGACTCGGTTGATAAGCGCCCAGCTCAGAAGGGATAGGGACGTGGTGTGTGTTGCAGGGTGATCCAGTGGTCGGTGGTGAATTCGTCGATTGCCCAGTCGCCGTTGAAACGGCCCAGGCCCGAGTTCTTCTCGCCGCCAAAGGGCGCGTTGGGCTCATCGTTGACCGGCATGTCGTTGACGTGGCTCATCCCCGCGTGAAGGCGCTGGGCGAACTGCACGCCACGCTCCGGGTTGGCGCTGAACACCGCGCTGGACAGGCCGTATTCACTGGCATTGGCCAGCTCCAGGGCGTGCTCGGCATCCCGCGCGCTCTGGATGCCCACCAGGGGGCCGAAGATTTCTTCGCGGGCGATTTCCATGTCGGCGTGCACGTCGCCGAACACGTGGGGCGGCAGCACATTGCCCGAAGCCGGGCCACCCACTAGCAAGGTCGCGCCTTCGGCCAGGGCCAGGCGGATCTTGTCCTGCAGACCGGCCAGCTGTTTGCTGTTGATCACCGGGCCGACCACCGTGGCCGCCAGACTCGGGTCGCCGTAGGGCAGGGCCTTGACCCGTTCGACAAAGCGCTGGGTAAAGGCCTGCAAAACCGGCTGCTCGACGATGATGCGGTTGATCGCCATGCAGATCTGCCCCTGATGCAGGAACTTGCCCACCACCGCGGCGTTCACCGCCTGCTCCAGGTCGGCATCGGCCAGGACCACGAACGGGCTGTTGCCCCCCAGCTCCAGGGCCACGTGCTTGAGGTGCCCACCGCCACTGGCGATACGCCCGATGTTGCGACCGACCTGGGTCGAGCCGGTAAAGGAAATGAACGCCGGGACCGGGTGCTCGACAAAGGCATCGCCGATTTCCGCCCCGGCGCCGACCACCACGCTGAGCACCCCGGCGGGCAGCCCGGCTTCCTCGAAGATCCGCGCCAGCAGCAGGCCGCCGGTCACCGGGGTGTCGCTGGCCGGCTTGACCACCACCGCGTTGCCCAGGGCCAGCGCCGGGGCCAGGGAGCGGGCGCTCAGGTGCAGGGGGAAGTTCCACGGGCTGATCACCCCGATCACCCCCAGCGGCTTGCGGTAGACGCGGCTTTCCTTGCCGGGAATGTTGGAGGCGACGATCCGCCCGTGCACCCGGCTGGGCAGGCTGGCGGCCTCGACGATGATGGCGCGGGCCGCGCCCCATTCGATCTGCGCCTTGATCCGCGTGCTGCCGGATTCGCGGATCAGCCAACCGATGATTTCTTCACGGCGTTCATCGAAGATCCGCGCGGCGTTGAGCAATACCTCGCTGCGTTGCGCCGGGCTGCTGGCGGCCCATTGGCCCTGGGTCTGGCGGGCCTTGGCATAGGCCTGATCCAGGTCCTGGCGGTTGGCCAGGCTGATCTGCAGCAGGCATTGCCCGGTGAACGGGTCGTAGACGGGTAGCTCCCGGCCGCTGCTGCCGGCTCGCCAGTCTGCGGCGATGGGTTGCAGTTCCAGGTGTTGATAGGCAGGTCGAGTCGCAGTCATGGGGTTCTCTCTGGTTCGTGGCCATGGCTCGGCTGTCAGCAATCAAGCCGATGGCGCGTGAGGGTAGGGATGGGGGCCCGCTACGGCGGCGTTTCAGCCGAGGCGGGCAAGGTTGCGCAAGGAGCGCTCGTCCAGGGCAGAGGGGTAGGGCAGAGGAGGCGCAAGGCGGGCGGAAGGCATGGCAAGGTCACCTGTTGTGTTGTTATGGATGAGCATCTGCCTGTGCATAACAACTATCGTGCCATGCGCTTTGTTTTGAAAAATATCCTTTAAAAACAATTGGTTATTTGTTTGTTTCGGATTTTTTAGCGAGCCCGCCACGCGGCATCAGGCGCGGGCTGCGGAAATTTATGCAGAGAAGTCGTGAGGTTGTCGAAAGCTCGGCACTCTGTGGGCGCTCGTGGAAACTGTGCGGTTATCGGCCAGAACTTGCGCAGCACCGACGGCGACGGGGGATGGCGATTGACCCGGAAAAGCGCCGGGGCATACTGCAAGGCCCCTGAACTGCCTGTTGATTGCCCATGACCCGTTCTCCTTCCAGCCAGCCCGGCCGTCCTGCGGATGAAGATTTCCTCAAGCAGATGCTGGGGCGGCACAAGCGCTTGATCGTCGATCGCGCCAGCCAGTTCGAGGCCAGCGGCCTGCCTTCGGCCGAGCAACTGGCCGAGACCGTGGCCTTTGCGCCCCAGGACGGCAGCATCTGGCTGTGCGGGCAGCGGATGATGCTGATGCAGGGTTCGGCGTTCGGCTCCATCCGGCGCGAATTGATCGAAGCCCTGGGCTTGGACAAAGCCCGTGGCCTGATCACCCGCATCGGCTGGCAGGCCGGCGCCCGGGACGCGGCCCAGGTCAGCGAGCAGTGGCCGGACGGCGACCACGCCAGCCTTTACAGCGCCGGGCCGCGTCTGCACATGCTCGAAGGCATGGTCAATGTCGAGGTGGTGCGCTTCGAGATCGACTCCAGCATCGGGCATTTCTATTCGGAGTTTCTGTGGCACAACTCGCTGGAGGATGACGAGCATATCGCCGCCTATGGCCTGGGCGGCGAGCCGGCATGCTGGATGGAGATCGGCTATGCCAGCGGCTACGCTTCGTCGCTGTTGGGGCGGCTGGTGGTGTTTCGCGAGCTGGAGTGCCGCTCGATGGGCCAGCCGGCCTGCCGGATTGTCGGCAAACCGGCCCAGCAGTGGGACGACATCGATATCGACCTGATGTACCTCGACCCCGGGGATTTTCTCAGCCGCAGTGCCTATGCCACAGGCCAGGAGACTCAGGTCGCCGAGCTGCCGGTACCGTTGGGCGAGGGGCAACGAGTGGGCATCTCGGCGGCGTTCGTGGCCGCCAGCCAGTTGTTGCAGCGGGTGGCGCCGACCCAGGCCACGGTGTTGCTGACCGGGGAGTCGGGGGTAGGCAAGGAGTTGTTCGCGCGCCATCTGCACCAGGCCAGCGCCCGCCGGCACAAGCCGCTGGTGGCGCTGAACTGCGCGACCCTGCCGGAAAACCTGGTGGAGGCCGAACTGTTCGGGGTGGAGCGGGGGGCCTTTACCGGCGCCGATCGTTCGCGGCCCGGACGTTTTGAGCGGGCCCATGGCGGCACCCTGTTCCTCGATGAGATCGCCACCCTCAGCCTCTCGGCCCAGAGCAAGATCCTGCGTGCCTTGCAGGAAGGTGAGATCGAGCGGGTGGGCGGTACTGAGCCGATGCAGGTGGATGTGCGGGTCATTGCCGCGACCAACCTCGACCTGCGGCGCGAGGTGGAAGCCGGACGCTTTCGTGAGGACCTGTTCTATCGGCTGAATGTGTTTCCCATTCACCTGCCACCCCTGCGTGAGCGACGCGAAGACATTCCGCTGTTGATGAGTTACTTCCTGCACCGCTTCAGCCAGCGTCACGGCCGTCAGTTGGCGGGTTTCAGCACGCGGCTGGTGAATGCGCTGCTGACCTACCGCTTCCCGGGCAATATCCGCGAGTTGCAGAACCTGATCGAGCGTGGCGTGATCGCCGCCAGCGACGGTGAAGTCATGGACGTGGTGCATCTGAGCGAGGCGGGGACGTCGCTGGCGGGCGCCGCCATCGGCCTCAA
Source organism: Pseudomonas protegens (assembly GCF_003363755.1). Lineage (GTDB taxonomy): Bacteria > Pseudomonadota > Gammaproteobacteria > Pseudomonadales > Pseudomonadaceae > Aquipseudomonas > Aquipseudomonas danubii. The sequence continues at coordinate 2,382,246 of NZ_CP031396.1, read as the reverse complement.
CGCCGACGGCCGCCTGTCGCCAGCGGCGCTACGGGAGGCGGCCCAGCCCGAGGCCCCGGCCCGGGCAGATGAAGCCCCGGTCGACGAGCCGGAACTGGCCAGCCTGCACGCGTTTCTCTCCGGGCGGGCGCCGGCCCTGGGCACTTCGCTGGAAGAGATCGAACGGCGCCTGGTGCGTCTGGCCCTGGAGCGCTCCGGGGGCAATATCACCGCGGCGGCGCAGATGCTCGGCATGAGCCGGGCCCAGGTCAGCTATCGCCTCAAGGGCCGTTGAGCGGGCCCTCTCCTGCGCTTGGGCGCGAGTGGGCCCGCCCCTCGGCGGTTCAGAGTGCGCTGGTGAATTTCAGCCAGTAGGTCTGGCCTTCAGCGCGATTGCGCACCGCCGATTCATCCTGCCATTTGGCGCTCAGCGACCAGCCCTGTTTGCTGCTGAACTGCACTGCCGGACCGATGGAGAACGAGCGGCCGCGATGGCCGTCGCTGGCCTGCACCTGGGCCGCGGCGGCGCAATCGGTGACGTTGCACTTGTCGTCGCTGATCTGCTGATAGGCGTGCCCGCCGACGCCGATCACCCAGCCATTGCCCACGCCCCAGCCGAGGCTGTAGTCGGCGTGCAGCTCGCGCCCGGACTGATAGTGGGTGGCGCGGTTTTCGAAGTTGTAGTCGTGCATCAGGCGCACATCGGCGTTGAACCCCTGCGGGTCGGTGTAGGTCATGGCATACACCGCCTGCACGGTGTAGTAGTGGTTACCCAGGTTGATCAGGTCGTTCTTGTCGTATTCGCCGCCGCTGGGCAGGACGAAATCGACCCCGAGGGCACTGTGGAATTTGTCGCTGTGATGAAAGCCCAGTACCGGGCCGAGGTGGGCGTCGCCGATGCCGCGCTTGTGATCGTGGGGGCCGTTCTGGATGTTCAGGCGCATGTCGTTCAGCGGCAGCAGGGCGTGGAAACCGAGTTGCGCCCCCAGCAGCTGTTGCTCGGTGACCCAGACAAAGCGTGGCACCACGCTGGTGACCCGCAAATCGATGCGGGCGCTACGGCGGCCGGCATCGTCCTGCAGGCTGTCGGCCAGGTAGTTGCCGACGAAGACCTGGGCGTAGGTGCCGGGCGGCGGCAGGATGCCCATGCCGTAGAGTTCGATGCCCATGGGCCAGGAGGAAACGCCGCCCTCGCTGGCCTGGAGCCAGGGGGCGTGGGCGGTCAGCAGCAGGCTTGAAGTGAGTGCAAGGGCGCGCAGGCGCGAGGAGGTCGGGTGCATGAGAAGGTCTGCCTTATTGTTATGGGGGGCGCTGGCAGGAGGTGGCTCCTGGCGCGCCGGCTGAGCTTCTCAACTAGCGTGCCAAACCTTTTATTCGAAAATTTTCTTTTTGAATCAATAGGATGGATATGTGGCGTGGCCCGCAAGACCGCCGCTCCGGCCAGCGCGTGGCGAGATTTGTTAAGAGAAATCGGCTACCTGCACAAAACTCGTGGCGCCTCAGGGGCTGTTGGCGTCTTGCCCGGCACTCTGGCGGAAGGCATTGGGCGACTGGCCGCTGAGGCGCTTGAAGAAGCGTGAGAAGTAGGTGGGGTCGCTGAACCCCAGGTTGTCCGACAGCTGGCTGATGCTGATGTTGGTGTAGATCAGGCCGCGCTTGGCTTCCAGCATCAGGCGCTGGTGCAGGATCTGCAGTGCGCTCTGCCCGGCCAGCTCCCGGCACAGGGTGTTGAGGTGCACGCTGGACAGGCCGATGCGGTGGGCCAGGGATTCCACCGTGGGGTGTTGCTGATAGTGGCGCTCCACCAGCTTGATGAAGTGCCCCAACAGTTGCTGATTGCGCTCGCCGCGATTGCTCGGTGGGGTGTTCTGCTGGCCACGGCGACTGATCCACACCACCAGCACGTTGACCAGCGAGTGCAGCAACAAATCGCGAGCGGCGGCGCTGCCTTCGTATTCGTCCATCAGCGCCTTGAACAGGGTGTTGAGGCTGTGGCGGTCGCGGCCCACGGGGTAGCAGCCGGCGCTGGCCAGCACCGCCAGCGGCGCACCCAGTTGCGCTTCCAGCTGGGCTACCAGGGGCGCGCCCAGGGTCAGCACGTAACCCTGAATGTTTTCCGAGAACTGAAAGCCGTGGACCATCAGCGGCGGCACCACCTGGATCGTCGCCTCGCGCACGTCCTGGCGCCGTCCCTCGACCTCCACCAGGGCCTGGCCGCGTTGCACGTAGAGCAGTTGGTAGAGGTCGGCGTGACGGTGTGGCTTGATCTCCCAGTGGTGCAGGCTGCTGCGCTTGGGGATGGATTCGCAGTGCAACAGGTCCGGAGTCGGCCAGGCCTGGTTTTCCCCATAGAGCTTGAATACCGGGATGCTGGAGCGGCTGGCTTTCATCGGACGCGACCTTGGCAAGGGCTTGGCTGGAATGCTCGATAATCGAACGTTGTTTTCAAAAGTGCATTTTTAGCGTGGCTTATCACCATTTTTCCGCGATTCTGTCGGCAAAAATGCAGGGGTACAACAATAACCATAAATTCCAGTCTGCGCCTGTCGGCCCACTGGAATGCCCTAATGAGACGACAATAATGAAAACTCAGGTTGCGATTATCGGTGCCGGACCTTCCGGCCTGCTGCTGGGCCAACTGCTGCACAAGGCCGGCATCGACACAGTGATTGTCGAGCGCCAGACCCCGGAATACGTACTCGGCCGCATCCGCGCCGGGGTGCTGGAACAGGGCACGGTGGACATGTTGCGCGAGGCTGGAGTGGCGCAGCGCATGGACGCCGAAGGCCTGGTCCACGAAGGGGTGGAACTGTTGATGGGCGGCAAACGCGTGCGCATCGACCTCAAGGCCCTGACCGGGGGCAAGACGGTGATGGTCTACGGCCAGACCGAAGTCACCCGTGACCTGATGCAAGCCCGCGCGGCCTGCGGGGCGCCGATCATCTACTCGGCGGACAAGGTGCAGCCCCACGACATGAAGGGCGCACGGCCCTACATCACCTATGAAAAGGACGGCCAGCAGCACCGCATCGATTGCGACTACATCGCCGGTTGCGACGGTTTTCATGGCGTGGCGCGCAAGAGCATTCCCGAGGCGGTGCTGACCCACTACGAGCGCGAGTACCCCTTCGGCTGGCTGGGCCTGCTGTCCGATACCCCGCCGGTCAACCACGAGCTGATCTATGGCCAGCATGAGCGCGGCTTTGTGCTGTGCAGCCAGCGCTCCCTGACTCGCAGCCGCTACTACCTGCAAGTGCCGCTGAGCGACCAGGTCGAAGACTGGTCCGACGAGCGCTTCTGGAACGAGCTCAAGGCCCGTCTGCCGGCGCAGGTGGCGGCGGATCTGGTCACCGGGCCGGCGCTGGAGAAAAGCATCGCGCCGCTGCGCAGCTATGTGGTCGAGCCCATGCAGTACGGCAAGCTGTTCCTGGTGGGGGACGCTGCGCACATTGTGCCGCCCACCGGGGCCAAGGGCCTGAATCTTGCGGCTTCCGACGTATGTTACCTGTACCGGATCCTGGTCAAGGTGTACCGCGAGGGGCGCAGCGATCTGTTGGAAAAATACTCCGAGCTGGCTTTGCGCCGGGTGTGGAAGGGCGAGCGTTTCAGCTGGTTCATGACCAACCTGCTGCACGATTTCGGCGAGCACCAGGACGCCTGGGAGCACAAGATGCAGCAGGCCGACCGCGAGTATTTCCTCAACTCCCACGCGGGACTGGTGAACATTGCCGAGAACTATGTGGGCCTGCCTTACGAAGACATCTGCTGAGCCTTCGGCATTGGAAGCATTGGCCCTGGAACCGCTCGCGAACGGGGGTGGCTGCGGGGCCGTGTTTGCACATGGCATGGGCCGAAAGGTGTCGTTCGAGAAATATTCCTATTTATAAATGATATTTATTAGCATTACACTTCGATCCCCTCTCCCTTGATGCACCACCAAGGTGCATTGAATCGACAAGGATCGTTTGTAATGAAAGTCAGCTCCTGCCTGTTCCATTCGCTTCTGCTCAGCGCCGGTGTCGGCCTGCTGCCACCGCTGGCGCAGGCCGGCGCGACGCCAGACGAGACCAAGCCGGCGCCGTTGGAACTGGACACCGCGTTTGTCACCGCTACCGGCGGCGCCACGGACCTCAAGGATGCCCCAGCCAGCGTCAGCGTCATCACCCGTGAGGAAATCGAGCGCCAGCCGGTCTACGACCTCAACACCCTGTTGCGTCGGGTGCCGGGGGTGACCGGTGGTTTCGGCCCGGTGGGCGAGCAGTCGAAGATCAAGCTGCGGGGCCTGGACGACAAGTACACGCTGATTCTGGTGGACGGCAAGCGCGTCGGTAGCTCCGCGGACCTGAGTTATCGTCGTGACCTGGCGCGTCAGGACTTGAACTGGATCTCGCCGAACATGATCGAGCGCATCGAGATCGTCCGTGGACCGATGTCGTCGCTCTACGGCTCGGACGCCATGGGCGGGGTGATCAACATTATCACCCGCAAGGTCTCACGGACCTGGACCGGTTCGGCCAGCACCCACATCACCGTGCCCAAGGACTCCGATCGCGGCCAGACCACCCAGTACAGCGCGAATGCCTCGGGGCCGTTGACCGAGTCCCTGGGATTGCGCCTGGGGGCCAACGTCACGCGTCGGGCGGCGGATGAAGTCGAGGCGCGGCGCGATGCCCAAGGCGATTTCATGTACGACGACGGTGCAGGCGGTTCCAAGAATCAGAGCGTAAATGCGCTGCTGGACTGGCAGATCAACGAAGAACAGAGCTTGTCCTTCGAGGCGGTACATGGCGTTGAGCGTTCCTGGGCATCAAAGAAAACCTTTGGTGATTGGGGCGATACCGTTGGTGTTTCCTTTGGTCCCAGCCGACTGACTCGCGATAGCTACATCCTGTCCCACACCGGTGACTGGAGCTTTGGTACCACGAAGCTCGATGCCTACCTGAACAAGTACCGCAACGACCTTGATACAGGCAAAGCCAACTCCGAAGAGAAGATCGTCGAGGGCAGTCTCAATCTGCCCTTCGAACTGCTGGTGGATCAGCGCCTGACGCTGGGTGGGCAATGGAAGCGCGAGGAGCTGACCAACACCAATACCCTCGGCACCGTACCGGTGGATTACCAAGGTACGCCGGTTAGCGGCTCGACCTTGAAGGGCGATTACTCGGCGGCCTTTATCGAGGATGAACTGTTCCTGCTGGACAACCTGTCCCTGACCCTGGGCAACCGTTTTGATCACAGCGACAAGTACGGCAACCACAACAGTCCACGGGCTTATGTGGTCTATCACCCGCACCCGCACCCGGACTGGACCGTGCGTGGGGGTGTTTCCAAGGGCTTTCGTGCGCCGAGCCTGAAGGAAGGCAGTGCGGGGGCGGCGACCGAGTCCGGAGGTCGTGGTTGTGGTTCGTTGCGTCCGTTGGGTTATGTCACCGGCAGTTGCTGGATGGCCGGCAATCCGAACCTGATGCCGGAAACCAGCACCAACAAGGAAATCGGCCTGTCCTTCGATCATGACGGCTGGGAAGCGGGCCTGACCTACTTCCACACCGACTTCACCGACAAGATCGAATACGGCCCGCTGGGCCAGTACCAGGGGCGCTGGTGGACCATGCTGGAAAACGTCGACAAGGCCCGCACCCGTGGTTGGGAAGGCACCGCCCGGGTGCCGCTGGGTGATTCGCTGACGTGGCGCACCAACGCCACCTACATGCTGGAAAGCCGGAACCTGAGCACGGGTGAAGATCTGATCAGCTCACCCAAACTGTCGGCATTCAGCGCGTTGGACTGGCAGATCAATGACCGTTTGAGCACCGAACTGTCGGCGCAGCACGTCGGCAAGCAGCGGGGCCTGGGCAATGATTTCGTGCAGTCCTACACCACCTATGACCTGACGGCGAACCTGGCGTTGACCAAATGGCTGACGTTGAACGGTGGGGTACAGAACCTGATGGACAAGGACCTGCGGGACGGATCGACCAACTTCTATGTGCCCGGACGGGCATTCTTCGCGGGGGCGACCACCTATTTCTAGGGGCGCTGGATAGAGCGGGGGAGGTCAGCCCCATTGCGCGGCAATGGGGCTGAAGGGGTTACACGTTGAAGCGGAAGTGCATCACGTCGCCGTCCTTGACGATGTATTCCTTGCCTTCCAGGCGCCATTTACCGGCTTCCTTGGCACCGGCTTCACCCTTGAACTGAATGAAGTCGTTGTAGGCGATGACCTCGGCACGGATGAAGCCTTTTTCGAAGTCGGTGTGGATCACGGCGGCCGCTTGAGGCGCGGTGGCGCCGACACGCACGGTCCAGGCGCGAACCTCCTTCACACCCGCAGTGAAGTAGGTTTGCAGGTTGAGCATTTCGTAGCCGGCGCGGATCACCCGGTTCAGGCCAGGTTCTTCCAGGCCCAGGGCCTCGAGGAACATGTCCTTTTCTTCGCCGTCTTCGAGCTCGGCGATTTCTGCTTCGATCTTGTTGCACACCGGCACCACGATCGCGCCTTCTTCTTCGGCGATGGCCTTGACCACGTCCAGCAGCGGGTTGTTCTCGAAGCCGTCTTCGGCAACGTTGGCGATGTACATCACCGGCTTGGTGGTCAGCAGGTGGAAGCCGCGGATGATCAGCTTCTCATCGCTGCTCATGTCCTTCATCAGGCTACGGGCCGGCTTGCCTTCGGTGAAGTGGGCGATCAACTGCTCCAGCAGGGCTTTCTGGGCCACGGCATCCTTGTCACCGCCCTTGGCGTTGCGGGCGACTTTCTGCAGCTGTTTTTCGCAGCTGTCGAGGTCGGCAAAGATCAGTTCCAGATCGATGATTTCGATGTCGCGCTTGGGGTCGACGCTGTTGGACACGTGGATCACGTTGTCGTCTTCGAAGCAGCGGACCACGTGGGCAATGGCATCGGTTTCGCGGATGTTGGCCAGGAACTTGTTACCCAGGCCTTCACCTTTCGAGGCACCGGCCACCAGGCCGGCGATGTCGACGAACTCCATGGTGGTCGGCAGCACGCGCTCCGGCACGACGATCGCCGCCAGGGCGTCCAGGCGCGGGTCGGGCATCGGCACGATACCGCTGTTGGGCTCGATGGTGCAGAAGGGGAAGTTCTCGGCCGCGATCCCGGACTTGGTCAGGGCGTTGAACAGGGTGGACTTGCCGACGTTAGGCAGGCCGACGATGCCGCAATTGAATCCCATGGTGTATTCCCCGAGGAGTAGAGTCAGGCCTTCTGGCTGTGCAGGTTTTTCATCGCGCGGTTCCATTCACCGGCGAAGATATCCGGCAGCACGCCGAGGGCAAAATCGATGCTGGCATCGAGTTTTTCCTGTTCGGCGCGTGGCGCACGACCCAGGACAAAGTTTGAAACCATACTGGCAACACCTGGGTGGCCGATGCCGAGCCGCAGGCGGTGAAAGGTATTCTGATTGCCGAGCTGCGCGATGATGTCCCGCAGTCCGTTGTGCCCGCCATGCCCGCCGCCGGTCTTGAGCTTGGCGACGCCGGGAGGCAAGTCGAGTTCGTCGTGGGCCACCAGGATTTCTTCCGGCTTGATGCGGAAGAAGCCGGCAAGCGCCGCCACGGCCTGGCCGCTGCGGTTCATGTAGGTGGTGGGAATCAACAGACGAATGTCCTGACCCTGGTGACTGAAGCGCCCGGTCAGGCCGAAATATTTGCGATCGGCGACAAGGTTGACACCTTGTTTCTCGGCGATGCGCTCAACAAAAAGGGCCCCTGCGTTATGCCGGGTCTGTTCGTATTCGGCGCCTGGATTACCCAGGCCAACGATCAGTTTGATGGCAGTCACGATAGGGGCCCTTCTTTGGAGTGGTAGATAACATCGCCGCAACCGGTGCTACGGCGAAAGGGGACGACAAAAGCTTGGTTGCCTTGCGGCAAACTTCGCGTTCTCGCCCGCTTTCTCGCTACGTTCCAGTCCGCGATGTGTTCCGCTCAACTCCGGCGTCAGAGTGAATTACTCTGCTGCGCCTTCTTCTTTCTCAGAAGCAACACGTGGTGCGTAGACGTTGGCTACTGCCAGGTCGTTGCCGTGTGCCAGAGCAACAAACTCAACGCCTTTAGGAGCGGTGAGGTTGGACAGGTGGATCACGGTGCCGATGTCGGTCTCGGTCATGTCGACTTCGATGAACTCAGGCAGGTCTTTTGGCAGGCAGGAAACTTCGATCTCGGTGGTAGCGCGGAAGATCTCGCCGCCTTTCTTGATCGGTGCAGCTTCGTTGATCAGGTGCACTGGAACCATGGCGGTCAGTTTCTGACCAGCAACTACGCGAACGAAGTCAGCGTGCAGCACGTGGCCTTTGGCCGGGTGACGTTGCAGGGCCTTGATCACGACGTTCTGCTTGGTGCCACCCACGTTCAGTTCGATGATGTGGCTGTAGGCAGCTTCGTTTTCCAGCAGCTTGGCCACTTCTTTGGCCAGCATGCTGATGGATTCAGGGGCTTTGTCGCCACCGTAAACTACAGCTGGAACCAGGCTTGCGAGACGACGCAGGCGGCGGCTCGCACCTTTCCCCAGGTCGGAACGCAGTTCAGCATTCAGAGTAAAATCGTTCATGTTGTATCTCCAAAATAACCACACTCGCCCCAGCGTTTGCGACCAGCGCTAAAGGCGATATGGGCAAAAAAGCCCCGTCCCAACAGAGGTTGGGACGGGGCGCTTTTCGTCATCGGGATGTTTTGCCAGGGACTAGCCCTTAGCGGAACATCGCGCTGATCGATTCTTCATTGCTGATGCGGCGGACCGCCTCGGCAACTACCGGTGCGATATCCAGTTGGCGGATACGCGCACAGGCTTGTGCTGCAGCGGACAGCGGGATGGTGTTGGTCACCACCAGCTCGTCCAGCACGGAATTTTCAATGTTCTCGATGGCCCGGCCCGACAGCACAGGGTGTGTGCAGTAGGCAAAGACCTTGGCTGCGCCATGCTCTTTCAGGGCCTTGGCCGCGTGGCACAGAGTGCCGGCGGTATCGACCATGTCATCGACCAGAATGCAGGTGCGTCCTTCGACGTCGCCGATGATATGCATCACTTCGGAGTGATTGGCTTTCTCACGACGCTTGTCGATGATCCCGAGATCCACGCCCAGGGACTTGGCCACGGCACGTGCACGCACGACGCCGCCAATGTCCGGGGACACGATCATCAGGTTTTCGAAACGCTGGTCTTCGATGTCATCCACCAGAACCGGGGAGCCGTAGATGTTATCTACCGGGATATCGAAGAAACCCTGAATCTGGTCAGCATGCAGATCAACCGTGAGGACACGGTCGATGCCGACTACGGTGAGCATGTCAGCCACGACTTTCGCGCTGATAGCCACACGTGCGGAACGCGGACGGCGATCCTGACGGGCATAACCAAAATAAGGAATAACAGCAGTGATACGAGTCGCTGAGGAGCGGCGGAAGGCATCAGCCATCACGACGAGTTCCATCAGGTTGTCGTTGGTCGGAGCGCAAGTCGGCTGAATAATGAAGACGTCTTTACCGCGGACATTTTCATTGATCTCGGCAGTAATTTCGCCGTCGGAGAATTTTCCAACAGAGATGTCACCGAGAGGGATATGCAGCTGACGTACTACACGCCGAGCCAGATCGGGGTTAGCGTTCCCCGTAAAGACCATCATCTTGGACACGCGCAGTACCTGAAGGCTGAGGGTATACCTGGATGAGTATAAGGAAAATGGCAGGGGCGGCTGGATTCGAACCAACGCATGGCAGGATCAAAACCTGCTGCCTTACCGCTTGGCGACGCCCCTGTATCTGTTGCTTCGAGTACCTGATACTCGATTCCTTTAGAGCAGACCTTGCAGCTTGCGATGCAACATCGAAACGTTGCTTCCTTTTGCCACAAACCCTGTAAGGGTCTCTGTAAGAAGGGCCGAGACTTTATCAGCTTCAGCTTTGCTTGGGAAGCCCCCAAACACACAACTTCCAGTTCCAGTCAGTTTTGCTTCGGTAAATTTACCTAGCAAATTCAATGCGTTACGTACTTCTGGATAACGCCTTGCGACTACCGGAAGGCAGTCATTTCTGCTGTTTCCCTTGGGAACGGGGCGCACTTTAATGGGCGGAGTGTCACGTGTCAACAGCGGATCGGAAAAAATTTCTGCTGTACTTACAGACACTTGCGGAACCAGCACCAGGTACCAGGGTTCTTCGGGGTATTCGGGGGTGAGTTTTTCACCCACGCCCTCAGCGAACGCAGCGTGCCCGCGTACGAAAACTGGAACGTCAGCCCCCAGGGTCAGCCCCAATGCAGCCAGTCGATCTTCATCCCAGCCCAGTTGCCAGAGATGATTGAGGCCCAGCAGGGTAGTGGCGGCATTGGAACTGCCGCCGCCGATGCCGCCGCCCATGGGCAGGATCTTGTCGATCCAGATATCGATGCCCTGGGTGCAGCCGGACTGTTCCTGGAGCTTTTTCGCCGCCTTGACGATCAGATTGCTGTCGTGAGGCACGCCGTCGAACTCGGTGTGCAGGCGAATCTCTGCGTCATCGCGGAGAGCGAAGGTGATTTCATCGCCATAGTCGAGAAATTGAAACAGCGTCTGCAACTCGTGGTAGCCGTCTTCACGGCGACCCAGAATGTGCAGCATCAGATTAAGTTTGGCTGGGGAGGGCAGGGTCAGCTTTTCCATGGACATGTCATTGCCCCAGCTTGCGTGGCAGCCATTCCTTGATCACCAGGGTGACGTCAAGGTTGCTGCCATGCAGTTTGATGCGCTCGGGAAGCCAGTAGCCGTTCTGTTCGGAGTAATTGCTGTATTCCACTTGCCAGCCATCCTGTTCCAGGCTCGCCAGGTGGCTGTCGCCATCCAGGGTCAGGCGGCTTTTGCTGTCTGGGGCAGGCAGGCCGCGAACCCACCAGGCCAGGTGGGAGACCGGCAGTTTCCAGCCCATCTGCTCTTCAAGCAGAGTTTCCGGGCTGGCCGCTTCGTAACGACCCTGATTGGCCACTTCCAGGCTGACCTGGCCGGGGCGGCCGGTCAGGCGTGCAGCACCACGACCCAGCGGACCGGACAGGCGAATGTCGTAATAGTCCTGGCGTTGCAGCCAGAACAGCGTGCCGCTGCCGGAATCCTTGGGCGCGCGAATACCGATTTTGCCGTTGATCTGCCAGCCATCGAGGCCGGTCAACTGGTCCTTGTGCTGACGCCATTGGGCAGGGTTGCCCTGGCCCTGGACTGACTCACGGGCGCCAAAACCGGCACAGCCGGCAAGCAGGGCGATAAGGCTGAAAACAATTACGTGGCGCAAAAACATAGTCTTAAAGAGTCTCTGATCCGGTCAGGCGTTTGATGGTGTCGCGCAATACGGGGCTATCGGGCTGATCCTTGATGAACTTGCTCCAGATCTGTTTGGCCTCGCGCTGCTTGCCGTTGTTCCACAGCACTTCGCCCAGATGCGCCGCAACTTCCTGGTCGGGGAAGCGCTCAAGGGCCTGGCGCAGCAGGCGCTCGGCCTCGTCGAGGTTGCCCAGGCGGAAGTTTACCCAGCCCAGGCTGTCCAGCACCGCCGGGTCTTCCGGGGTCAGTTGGTGGGCTTGCTCAATCAGTGCCTTGGCTTCGGTGTAGCGGGTCGTGCGGTCCGACAAGGTGTAGCCCAGGGCATTCAAGGCCATGGCGTTATCCGGCTCGCGCTGGATGATCAGGCGCAGGTCTTTTTCCAGCTGCGCCAGGTCATTGCGTTTTTCCGCCTGCATGGCACGGGTATAGAGCAGGTTCACGTCATCGGGATACTGTTGCAGCGCCTGCTGAATAACGTTCCAGGCGCGATCGCCCTGATTGTTCGCCGACAGGGTTTCGACTTCGACCAGATATAGCTGGATGGCGTAGTCGGGCTGGGCATCGCGGGCTGCCACCAGGCGCTTTTGCGCCTCGTCGGTACGGCCGTTGTTCATCAGGATATCGGCCTGACGCAGTTGCGCTGGCAGGTAATCGTTACCCGGTCCGACTTGGGCGTATTCGATCAGGGCCCCTTGCGGATCATTGAGTTCTTCGGCGATTCGTCCCAGGTTCAGGTGTGCGGAGTCTTCGTGGCTTTCCCGGGCGATCAGGTCTTCCAGGTAACCCTTGGCCTCTTCCCAGGCCTTGGCCTCCAGGCACACCAGCGCCAGTGAATAGCGCAGTTCATCGTCTTCCGGGTACTGCTGGACCAGGCTGGAGAACTGGGTCTTGGCGTCCTCCATGCGGTCCTGTTCCACCAACATGCGGGCGTAGGTCAGGCGCAGACGCTTGTCGTCCGGGTATTTGCGGATGCTTTTTTCCAGCAGCGGCAGGGCTTCCTTGCCGCGGTTCAGGCTCTGCAGCAGACGGGCGCGCAACAGCAGCGGCGCCACCTCGCCGTCTTCCGGCGGATTCTGCTCCAGCAAGCTCAGGGCATCCTTGGCGTCGCCATCCTGCTGCATCAACAGGGCCTTGCCGAAGATCAGTTGACTGTTGTGCGGGTGCTTTTGCAGCAGGCGATCGAAGCTTTTCATCAGGCCATTGCGGGTGTCCTGGTCGGTATCGGCAGCCGACAGCGCAAGAAAGTCGAAATGGGTGTCGCCCTTGCCCTGCAGAACTTTCTCCATATAGAGCATGGAGTCGTCATAACGACCGGCGCGGGCCAGTTGGATAGCGGCAGCCCGTTGTGCTTCCAGATCGTCTGGAGCGTTCTTGGCCCAGATCAGCGAAGTGTCCAGGGCTGCCTGGTCGGCTCCCAGGTACTCGGCAATGCGAAAGGCGCGCTCGGAGATGCCCGGATCCTGGGTGTTGATGGCCTGGGTCACGTAGTTGTCCAGGGCAATGTCGAAACGATTGCGCTGGCCCGCCAGTTCAGCGCTCAGCAGACTGAAGATGGTGTCTTCGCTGAACGATGAATAGACCTTGGGCTTTTCAGGGGCTGGGGTGCTGTCTTCCACCGGCGACGTAGCGTCCGATGAAACGGGGGCCAGTGACTGGCAACCACTGAGGAAGACAAAGACGAGGAGCAACGCGGAAGATCTATTCATATAGGAAGAGGGCGACTAACCTGCGGTCGGATCATCATGACACAAGCCTTCGGTCAAACATAACCGAGACTCAACGGGATGCCAGAACAGAGGCAGTCTATTAGTTTCTGCGCGAAAACTGCCTGCGCTTCGATCATGCTGCGTTGAAAACAGGCTCGGAATGCTCATTTAGGCCCCTAAACTCCGCTTCCTCGCCTGTTTTCGCCTTGCCTGATCTTCGCTCGGCGAGTTTTGGCACAAAACTAGGACAATAGTCGGCGGTAGTTGTTCTGCGTCGGTCGAAGTAGGACAATTGCCGGCTTCTCGACATCATCAGCGACCTTGAATGGCCTTCCTTGCACTCGGTATTAACCACAAGACTGCTTCTGTAGACGTCCGCGAGCGCGTGGCCTTTACCCCTGAGCAGTTGGTTGAGGCCTTGCAGCAGCTCTGCCGACTCACCGACAGCCGCGAAGCTGCGATCCTCTCCACCTGCAATCGCAGTGAGCTCTATGTAGAACAGGATCATCTTTCTGCGGATGTGGTGCTGCGCTGGCTGGCGGAATATCACCACCTGAGCCTAGACGAGCTTCGTGCCAGTGCCTATGTGCATGAAGATGATGCGGCAGTTCGTCACATGATGCGGGTGGCGTCGGGGCTGGATTCGCTGGTGCTGGGCGAGCCGCAGATTCTCGGGCAGATGAAGTCCGCCTACGCCGTGGCCCGTGAGGCCGGCACTGTCGGCCCGCTGCTGGGTCGGCTGTTCCAGGCTACCTTCAGCGCCGCCAAGCAAGTACGCACCGATACCGCCATTGGCGAGAACCCGGTGTCCGTGGCCTTTGCTGCGGTGAGCCTGGCGAAACAGATTTTCAGCGATCTGCAGCGCAGTCAGGCGTTGCTGATCGGTGCCGGCGAGACCATTACCCTGGTGGCCCGCCATCTGCACGACCTTGGGGTCAAGCGCATCGTCGTGGCCAACCGCACCCTGGAGCGGGCCAGCCTCCTGGCCGAGCAGTTCGGCGCCCACGCCGTGCTGTTGTCGGATATTCCCCAGGAGCTGGTGCACAGCGATATCGTTATCAGTTCCACCGCCAGCCAGTTGCCGATCCTTGGCAAGGGGGCGGTGGAAAGCGCGCTGAAGCTGCGCAAGCACAAGCCGATTTTCATGGTGGATATCGCTGTTCCCCGGGATATCGAACCTGAAGTCGGCGAATTGGACGACGTTTACCTCTACACCGTCGATGACCTGCACGAAGTGGTCGCGGAAAACCTCAAGAGCCGTCAGGGCGCGGCCCAGGCAGCCGAGGAGCTGGTGAACATCGGCGCCGAGGATTTCATGGTGCGCCTGCGTGAGTTGGCGGCGGTGGACGTGCTCAAGGCCTATCGTCAGCAGAGCGAGCGCCTGCGTGATGAAGAACTGCAGAAGGCTCTGCGCCTGCTGAGCAATGGCTCCAGCGCCGAGGATGTACTGGCCCAACTGGCCCGTGGCCTGACCAACAAACTGCTGCACGCGCCGAGCGTACAGCTGAAAAAGCTTTCCGCCGAAGGCCGCCTCGATGCGTTGGCCATGGCTCAAGAACTCTTTGCCCTCGGTGAGGGCTCATCGGATAAAACCCCGTAATGAAAGCGTCACTGCTCAGTAAGCTGGACATTCTCCAGGATCGTTTCGAGGAACTGACCGCCTTGCTCGGCGATGCTGAGGTCATTTCCGATCAGGCCAAGTTCCGCGCCTATTCCAAGGAATACGCGGAAGTCGAGCCGATCGTCGCCTCCTACAAACAGGTGCTCAAGGTCCAGGCCGATCTCGAAGGTGCCCAGGCGCTGCTCAAGGACAATGACCCGGACCTGCGGGAAATGGCCGCCGAGGAAGTGCGCGAGGCCAAGGAGCAATTGGCCGAGCTGGAAAGCGCCTTGCAACGCATGTTGCTGCCCAAGGACCCCAACGACGGGCGCAACGTGTTCCTGGAAATCCGCGCCGGCACCGGCGGTGACGAAGCGGCGATCTTTTCCGGCGACCTGTTCCGCATGTATTCGCGCTACGCCGAGCGGCGTGGTTGGCGGCTGGAGATCCTCTCGGAAAACGAGGGTGAGCACGGCGGCTATAAAGAAGTCATTGCCCGGGTCGAAGGCGAGAACGTCTACGGCAAGCTCAAGTTCGAGTCCGGCGCGCACCGTGTGCAGCGGGTACCGGCCACCGAATCACAGGGTCGCATCCACACCTCTGCGTGCACCGTGGCGGTGCTGCCCGAGCCGGACGAACAGGAAGCCATCGAGATCAACCCGGCGGACCTGCGCATCGATACCTATCGCTCCTCGGGCGCCGGCGGCCAGCATGTGAACAAGACCGACTCGGCGATCCGCATCACCCACATTCCCTCGGGCATCGTGGTGGAGTGCCAGGAAGAGCGTTCCCAGCACAAGAACCGGGCCCGGGCCATGTCCTGGCTGTCGGCCAAGCTCAACGACCAGCAGACCAGCGCCGCGGCCAATGCCATCGCCAGCGAGCGCAAGCTGCTGGTGGGCTCGGGGGATCGCTCCGAGCGCATCCGCACCTACAACTTCCCCCAGGGCCGGGTCACCGATCACCGGATCAACCTGACCCTGTATTCCCTGGACGAAATTCTCGCCGGGGGCGTCGAGGCCGTGATTGAACCGCTGCTGGCTGAGTATCAGGCCGATCAACTTGCGGCATTGGGTGAGTAAATGACCATCATCGCCAGCCTGCTGCGCGCAGCTCAATTACCCGATTCGCCGACGCCGCGCCTGGATGCCGAACTGCTCCTGGCAGCGGCCCTGGGCAAGCCGCGGAGTTTTCTCCATACCTGGCCAGAGCGCATCGTGCCCAGCGAGGCGGTGTTGCTGTTCACTGAATACCTGCAACGACGCCGTTCCGGCGAGCCGGTGGCCTACATCCTCGGGCAACAGGGCTTCTGGAAGCTGGATCTGGAAGTGGCACCGCACACCCTGATTCCGCGCCCCGACACGGAGCTGCTGGTGGAGGCGGCGTTGGAACTGTTGCCAGCGACCCCGGCCAAGGTCCTCGACCTGGGCACCGGTAGCGGCGCGATCGCCCTGGCCCTGGCCAGCGAGCGTCCGGCCTGGAAGGTTACGGCCGTGGATCGGGTGCTGGAAGCCGTGGCCCTGGCCGAACGCAACCGCCAGCGCCTGCAACTGGACAACGTCACCGTGCTCAGCAGCCACTGGTTCAGCGCGGTCGAGTCCCAGCGCTTCCACTTGATCGTCAGTAATCCCCCCTACATCGCCGAGGCCGATCCTCATCTGGCGGCCGGCGATGTGCGTTTCGAACCCGAAAGCGCCCTGGTGGCGGGCAAGGACGGTCTGGACGACCTGCGCCTGATCGTCGACCAGGCCCCGCAGCACCTGGAAGCCGGTGGCTGGCTGATGCTCGAGCATGGCTACGATCAGGCTGGCGCGGTGCGCGAATTGTTGACGGCCCGGGGGTTCATCGAAGTCCACAGCCGCATCGACCTGGGTGGTCATGAACGCATCAGCCTCGGGTGCCTGCCGTGCTGACCGATCAGGAGCTGTTGCGCTATAGCCGGCAGATTCTGTTGCAGCACGTCGACATCGATGGCCAGTTGCGCCTCAAGCAGAGCCGGGTACTGATTGTCGGCCTCGGTGGCCTTGGTGCCCCGGCGGCGCTGTACCTGGCGGCGGCCGGGGTCGGCGAGCTGCACCTGGCCGACTTCGACAGCGTGGACCTGACCAACCTGCAGCGCCAGATCATCCACGACAGCCAGAGTGTCGGGGTCAGCAAGGTGGATTCGGCCATCGGCCGGCTGTCCGCCCTCAACCCGGAAATCCGCCTGGTGCCCCATCGCCAGGCACTGGACGTCGACAGCCTGGCCGCCGCCGTGGCCGCGGTGGACCTGGTGCTTGATTGCTCCGACAACTTCAGTACCCGCGAGGCGGTGAACGCCGCGTGCGTGGCGGCTGGCAAGCCCCTGGTCAGTGGCGCGGCGATTCGCTTGGAAGGGCAGTTGTCGGTGTTCGACCCGCGCCGTCCGGAAAGCCCTTGCTACCACTGCCTGTACGGACATGGCAGCGAAGCCGAGCTGACCTGCAGTGAAGCCGGGGTACTTGGCCCGCTGGTGGGCACCGTGGGCAGCCTGCAGGCGCTGGAAGCCCTGAAGCTGCTGGCCGGGTTTGGCGAGCCTCTGGTGGGTCGACTGTTATTGATCGATGCCCTGGGTACGCGCTTTCGTGAGCTGCGGGTCAAGCGTGATCCCGGTTGCAGCGTTTGCGGAGTTCAGCATGAGTGAAGCGCCCGTTGCGGTGTTCGATTCCGGTGTTGGCGGTCTGTCGGTACTGGCGGAAATACAGCGCCTGCTGCCCAACGAATCACTGCTGTACTTTGGCGATTGCGGGCATATTCCCTACGGCGAAAAGACCCCGGAGTTCATTCGCCAGCGTTGTGCCCTGATGGCGCGCTACTTCCGCGAACAGGGCGCCAAGGCCCTGGTCCTGGCCTGCAACACCGCCACCGTGGCCGGAGTGGCCGATCTGCGCCGCGATTACCCGGACTGGCCCATCGTCGGCATGGAGCCTGCGGTCAAGCCCGCCGCGGCGGCGACCCGCAGCGGGGTGGTCGGGGTGCTGGCCACCACCGGCACCTTGCAGAGTGCCAAGTTCGCTGCCCTGCTCGATCGCTTCGCCGCGGATGTGAAGGTGGTCACCCAGCCCTGTCCCGGCCTGGTGGAAATGATCGAAAACGGCGACCTCGACAGCAGCGCCCTACGGCAACTGTTGCAGGGTTATGTCGAACCGCTGCTGGTGGCCGGCTGCGACACCATCATCCTGGGGTGCACCCACTATCCGTTTCTCAAGCCGGTGCTGCTGCAGATGCTGCCGGCCCACATCAGCCTGATCGACACGGGCGGCGCCGTTGCCCGGCAGTTGCAACGCCTCTTGGACGAGGGCGAGCTACGGGCCCGGGGCCCGGCCCGGGAGACTCGTTTCTGGACCAGCGGCGACGTCCCGCACTTTGTCCAGGTGTTGCCGCTTTTGTGGAAAGGTCCTGCGAGCGTTCAGCGTTTCGAGTTGTGAAAAAACCTGAAAAACCCTCGACCGTAGCTGAACTTCCGAGCGCGCGCGGGCTTCTATAACTTTTCCAGAAGGTTGTACAAGACCATAGGTAACCGTTGAAAAAGGACGTTCCTGATGAAGCGACTGTTGTGTTTGGCCGCGCTGGCGGCCGGGTTGTTGGGGCACAGTTTTTCCGCGCAGGCAGCCGGAGTCGAGTTCTCCGTGGGACAAACCGGCGATTCGACCCAGACCTACCGCCTGGGTATGCAATGGGATTGGGACAAGAGCTGGCTGCAGAGTGATGTCGGTCGCCTGACCGGGTACTGGAGCGGCGCCTACACCTATTGGGATGGCGACAAGAAATCGAGCAATCACAGCCTGTCGTTCTCGCCGGTGCTGGTCTATGAGTTCGCCGGGGCCAGCGTCAAGCCTTACATCGAGGCGGGGATCGGGGTGGCGGCCTTTGCCCACACCGAGGTCGAAGACAACAAGCTCGGCTCATCCTTCCAGTTCGAAGACCGCATCGGTTTCGGCCTGCGTTTCGCCGGCGGGCATGAAGTCGGGATCCGCGCCACCCATTACTCCAACGCCGGGATTCAAACCCCCAACGACGGTATCGAAAGCTACGCGCTGCATTACACGATGCCGCTCTGAGACCGGTATCAGCGATACGCCGTGGCGATTCCCCGGCGTTCGCTCAGGCAATCGGCCTCTCCCAGCTCGAACTCGCGACAGATCAGTGGCCGCAGCTCATAGATGCTGCAGCGCATGCTGTCGCGGTCCAGGGCCGCGCACCAGCCGTCGTCCAGACGGCGCATGACCTCGCCGCCCCAGTCGTCGGTGTCGATGAAGCGTTCGGGCACCCCGGTGTCGGTGATCAGCATCACTTCCAGCTGGCAGCAGCAGGCGGCGCAGGTCGAGCAACTGATGGCCGGTTCGGGGATGGGGGTAACGGGGATGTTAGTCATAGGCGCGCAGTGTAAGGCAGTGGGCCAGGGCTGTGTGAGAGCCCTGACGGACGCTCAGTCCTGAGGGGCCGGTTGCGGTGCTTCTTCAGTAGGACGCGCAAGCACGTGAAACAGCGGTAGCAGTACTCCCCAGAGCAGGCCCAGCCCCAGCATGGTCGGCCACAGGCCATAGGCAAAGGTCACTCCGGCCAAGCGGCCGCCGGCGTAATAGGACAGTGGTCCGCACAGCGCCCCGAGCACACTGGCCAACCACCAGGGACGTGCCGTCCATGCCAGGCAGTGGCGCAGGGTGGTGCCCAGCAAGATCCAGAGCAGCATCAGCCATAGGGGAATCAGCAGGCTTACTTGCTGGAACTGAAACACCCCCAGCCAGTGCAGGAAGCTGTCCAGCGTGATGCCGATCAGGGCGACGCCGACAATCATCCGACTTTCTCCGGCCCAACTGCCGATCCAGCGAAAATGCGCCAGCAGGATCGCCACCCCCAGCAGCAGCCAGGCGCTGTCGCCAGACAGCACGCAGATGAACCAGCCCAGCTGGAACAGCAGGGCGTTGGCCAGTTGCTTACGCATCGAAACGGCCCAGCAAAGGTTGTGGCACTGCCGAGGGTTTGGCCAGGAGCATCTGCGCGGTGCCGATGCTGCGCTCCAGGAAGCCGCCTTCGCAGTAGCACAGGTAGAACTCCCACAGGCGCAGGAAGTACGCGTCATAGCCCAGCTCGCTCAGGCGGCCGTGGGCGCGGCGGAAGTTCTCGTGCCACAGGCGCAGGGTGCGGGCGTAGTGCAGGCCGAAATCCTCCATGTGCAGCAGGTTCATGTCGGTGTCGCGGCTGACCACTTCGAGCATCTTGTGCACGCTGGGCAGGGCGCCGCCGGGGAAGATGTAGCGCTGGATGAAGTCCACGCCGTTCTTCGCCTGTTCATAGCGCTGGTCACGGATGGTGATGGCTTGCAGCAGCATCAGGCCGTTGCTTTTGAGCAACTTCGCGCACTGCTGGAAGTAGGTGGGCAGAAAGCGGTGGCCCACGGCTTCGATCATTTCGATGGACACCAACTTGTCGTAATGCCCGTCCAGGTCGCGATAGTCCTCCAGCAACAGGGTCACCCGGTCCTGCAGGCCGGCGGCGTCGATGCGCTGGCGGGTATAGGCGAACTGTTCCTTGGACAAGGTGGTGGTGGTCACGCGGCACCCGTAGTTCTGCGCCGCATACAGCGCCATGCTGCCCCAGCCGGTGCCGATCTCCAGCAGGTGATCCTCGGGCTTGAGCGCGAGTTTCTGGCAGATGCGCTCCAGTTTGTTCAACTGGGCCTGCTCCAGGCTGTCGTCCTCGCTGCGAAATTGCGCGGCCGAATACATCATCGTGGGGTCGAGAAACTGCTCGAACAGCTCATTGCCGAGGTCGTAATGGGCGGCGATGTTCTTCTGCGAGCCCTTGCGCGTGTTGCGATTGAGCCAGTGCAGGCCGCGTACCAACGGCCGGCCGAGTCGCGCCAGGCCGCCTTCCATGGCATCCAGCACGTCCAGGTTGCTGACGAAGACGCGGATCACCGCCGTCAGGTCCGGGGTGCTCCAGTAGCCGTGGATGAACGCTTCGCCGGCACCGATCGAGCCGCTGCTGGCCACCAGGCCCCAGGCGCTGCTGTCGTGGATATGGATCTCACCCACCAAGGCTGCCGTGCGGTCGCCGAAGACCAGGCGCTCGGCGTTTTCGATGACCAGCAGTTGGCCGTGCTTGAGGTGCGCCAATTGCCGCAGCACGCCGCGACGCAACAGGTTGGCGGTCAGGCTGTGGGTGCTGAACAGGGTAGTTCTGGCCGATACGCTAGAGGATTTCATGGCGGCGATCCTTGGGTTGTACAGCGGCTGTGCGATAGGCGCCGTCGGCGGCCTCATGGGGAAAGAAGGTGATGCCCTTGGCGGTCAGGCGCAGGGCCTGCCAGTAGATGGCCAGGCAGGTCTTGGCGGTCATCCATGGAAAACTGCGCAGGTACTGGTGCAGGCTGCGGCGATCCAGGGCCTGGCGCTGCAGGCTGAGGGTGGCGTCGAATACCTTCAGATCACCCTGCCAGTCGGCCATGTGCACCCCGAGCCGCTCGGCTGGTGGGCTGAAGCTCATGCGGTACTCAAGGTCCCGGGGCAGGAACGGTGACACGTGAAAGGCCTTGGCCACGGCGAAGTGCTGGTGCTCGGGCGCCGAGGCACTGTCTGGGCGGGCTGGCAGTACATAGTGGTAGCGCTCGCGCCAGGGGGTGTTGGTGACCTCGCAGAGAATCGCCGCCAGTTGCCCGTCGGCCTCGAAGCAGTAGAAGAAACTCACCGGATTGAACGCCAGGCCCCAGCTGCGCACCTGGGTCAACAGGCGCACCGCGCCGCCCGGCACATGGCCGATGGCCGCGGCCACTTGCTGGCGTACCGCGTCGATCAGGCGCATGCCCTGGCCGGTGAAGTCTTTCAGGTAATCGCTTTCGCGGAAGGCGAAGGGGGCGAAACGGCTGCGGCCCGCCAGGGGCGAGAGTCCCAGCACCGATTCCTGCTCGTCCAGGTCCAGGTACAAGAGGCCGATCCGATAGCGGAAGGCATGGCCCTTGGGGGCAAAGCGCCGGTGGCTGATCCAGCCGCTGTACAGGGCGCTGTTCACAGTTGTTCACCAAAGGCCTGGGCCACGCGCAAGGCGCTGACCACGCCGTCTTCGTGGAAGCCGTTGGCCCAGTAAGCGCCGCAGTAGAAGCTGTGCTGGGCGCCTTGCAGTTCATTCCAGCGGCCCTGGGCCGCCACCGCATCGAGGCTGTATTGCGGGTGGGCGTAAGTGAAGCGGGCCAGGATCTGCGTCGGATCGATGGCTGCGGTCTGGTTGAGGCTGACGCAGAAGGTGGTGTCGCTCTTCAGGCCTTGCAGGATGTTCATGTCGTAGGTCACGGCGGCGGCTTTCTCGCCGCTGGCGTCCAGGCGGTAGTTCCAGCTGGCCCAGGCCAGGCGCCGGCGGGGCAGCAGCCGGGTATCGGTGTGCAGCACCACGTCGTTGTCGGCGTAGGGCAGGGCCTGGAGAATCTCTCGCTCGGCCTGGCTGGGGCTGGCCAGCAGTTGCAGGGCCTGGTCGCTGTGGCAGGCGAACACCACCTTGTCGAAGCGCTCGCTGCCGGCGGCGCTGTGGATCAGCACGCCAGCCTCGTCGCGCTCGACTCGTTGCACCGGGCAGTTGAGGCGGATGTGCTGGCGGAACGGGGCGGTCAGCGGTTCGATGTAGCGGCTTGAGCCACCTTCGATCACGCACCACTGCGGACGGTTATTCACCGACAGCAAGCCATGGTTCTTGAAGAAGCGCACAAAGAACTGCAGGGGAAAGCCCAACATCTGCACCCGTGACATCGACCAGATCGCCGAGCCCATGGGCACGATGTAGTGCTGGATGAAACGCTCGCCGTAGCCCTGGCTTTTCAGGTAGTCGCCGAGTGTGGTGTCGGCGGCGATCCGCTGTTGCTGCAAATCGAGCAGCGACGCTTTGTTAAAGCTCAGGATGTCCCGCAGCATGCCCCAGAACCCGGGCGATAGCAGATTGCGTCGCTGGGCGAACAGACTGTTGAGGTTGTTGCCGTTGTATTCCAGGCCCGAGGCGGGATCGCACACCGAGAAACTCATCTCGGTGGGTTTGAACTTGACCCCGATCTGTCCCAGCAGGCGGATGAAGTTGGGGTAAGTCCAGTCGTTGAAGACGATGAAACCGGTGTCCACAGACTGGGTCTCGCCGTTCAGGCTGACATCCACGGTGTGGGTGTGGCCGCCGATCCAGCTGCCGGCCTCATAAACCCGAATGTCATGGCGACGGTTCAGGACGTAGGCGCAGGTCAGGCCGGCAATGCCGCTACCGATAATGGCGATTTTCACGATGCACTCCCTGTGCGGGCCAGGCGTTTGGCGATGGCCAGTTGCAGGCGGCCGGGCAGCCAGGACAGCAGCTTGAGGCCAAAGATGAACGGGGCGGGGAAAGCGATCTCCAGATCCCGGTGTGACAGGCGTTTGTGGATATGCCGCGCAGCCTTGGCGGCGGGCCAGCTCATGGGCATGGCAAAGTCATTGCGCGCGGTGAGCGGGGTATCGACGAAGCCGGGACTGACCACGGTGACGTCAATGCCCTCGGCAGCCAGGTCGATGCGCAAGGATTGCAGCAGATAACGCAAGGCTGCCTTGGAAGCGCCATAAGCGCCGGCCCGAGGCAGCGGCAGGTAGGTCACGGAGCTGGCCACCCCTACCAGATGCGGGCGATTGCCGGCGCGCAACAGCGGTAGAGCAGCCTCGATGCAATAGCTGGCGGACAGCAGGTTGCTGCTCAGCACGCGCTCGATCAGCGTCGCGTCAAAGTGCTGCACCTCGATGTATTCACAGGTCCCGGCATTGAGGATCGCGGTGTCCAGTGCGCCCCAGGCCTGGGCGATACGCTTGCCGATCTCGCGCACCTGCAGGGCGTCGGTGAGATCGCCGGGCACCACCAGCACCCGGCCCGGATAACGCAGGGCCAGCGCTTCCAGGGGCTCGCGCGAGCGAGCGCTGACGGCCACTTGGGCGCCAGTCTTGAGCAGTTCTTCGGCCAGCGCCGCACCGATGCCGCTGCTGGCGCCGGTGAGCCAGATCCGCCGTGGCATTGCAGGGTTCATCCGAGCCTCCTTTTCAACCAGGCAATCACCGCACCGAGTAGCGGCAGATGTTCATAGAGCAAGGCACCGGCGTCGAAATAGTCCCGATGACGGTAGACCTTGCCGTCGCGCCAGTGCAGGTGCGAGCAGCCGGGAACCCGGATCATCTGGCCGCCCTTGAGGCGCGGGTGGCGGTAGCTCATGGTCCAGCGCAGATAGCCTTGGCCTTCGGTGCAGGTGTCGACACCGTGGAATTCGAAACGCAGTTCGCTGACGTTGGCGTACAGCTCTGCAAAGTAATGCCGCAAGCGTGGCAGACCATTGACCTCGTGCAGCGGGTCGGTGAACTGGATGTCCTCGCTGTAGAGCTGGTCCAGGCGTTGCAGGCTGTGCTTGTCGAGGCTGGCGAAATCCCGGGCGAAGCGGTCGAGGAAGTCACTCATGGGCGCCTCCCGCATCCTGGCGCGAAGGCAGCGCCTTGAACGCCGCCAATGCCCGGTCCCGGGACATCGACAGGTTGACCATAGGCGCCGGGTAATCGGCGACAGCGAACAGGCCGCCCATGGCTCCGGGGTTGTGGATATCTTTTTTGTTCAACCCCGCCAGTTGTGGCAGCCAGTGCTTGATGAAGCGTCCTTCGGCGTCGAAGCGTTCCGACTGGCTTACAGGGTTGAAGATGCGGAAGTAGGGCGCGGCGTCGGTGCCGGTGGAGGAGCTCCACTGCCAGCCGCCATTGTTCGCTGCCAGGTCGCCGTCGATCAGGTGGCGCATGAAGAAACGCTCACCCTCGCGCCAGTCGATCAACAGATTCTTGGTCAGGAACATGGCCACCACCATCCGCAGGCGATTGTGCATCCAGCCGGTTTCCAGCAGTTGGCGCATGGCGGCGTCGATGATCGGCAGGCCGGTGCGGCCTTCCTGCCAGGCGGCGAGTTCCTCTGGGGCGTCGCGCCAGGCCACCGCTTCGGTTTCCGGGCGAAAGGCACGGTGCCGGGAAACCCGTGGGTAGCCCACCAGGATGTGTTTGTAGAACTCGCGCCACAGCAGTTCGTTGATCCAGGTGACGGCCCCGGGATTACCGCTTTCGAACTCTCCCTGGTTACAGCGCAAGGCAGCGTGCAGGCACTGGCGGGGCGAGATCACCCCGGCGGCGAGGTAGGGTGAAAGCTGACTGGTGCCGGGCTTGGCCGGGAAGTCGCGTTCGCTCTGGTAGTAGTCGATCTGCTCGTCGGTGAACTGTTGCAGACGGCCCAGGGCTTGATCTTCACCTGCCGGCCACAGGTCACGCAGTGACTGGCTGGGGCGTGGGAAGCCATCGATATGGCGGGGTACAGGATCGGCTTGGATCGACAGCGGCGATTGTGCCTTGGGGCTGGCGACCAGGGCTGGCAGCGCGCTGTGCAAGCGGCTGTAGCAGACCTTGCGGAACTGGCTGAACACCTGGAAGTAGCCGCCGCTCTGGGTCAGCACGCTGCCGGGCTGGAACAGTAACTGATCGAGGTAACCCTGGACGCTGATGTCGGCTTCTTCCAGGACCCTGGTCACGGCGGCATCGCGGCGGCTCTCGTGAATGCCGTACTCCTGGTTGAAGTGCAGCATGCGTACCTGCAGTTGCCGGCACAGTTCCAGCAGGACGTGGGGCGCCTGGTCCCAGGTGGCTGCGCTGCGAATCAGCAGAGGAATGTTCAGCCGGCCCAGGGCAGTGCTCAGGTGCTGCAGGTTGCGCAGCCAGAAGTCGACCTTGCAGGGGGCATCGTCATGGACTTGCCATTGTTCCGGGCTCAGCAGGTACACGGCCACGGTGGGGCCACGCTGGGTGGCGGCGCAGAGGGCGGTGTTGTCATGTAGGCGCAGGTCGCTGCGCAGCCAGATCAATTGCATGCTGATTCCCGGTTCAAAAGAGTCCTCGCTCAAGCAGCGCCTGGCAGGCCGAGATCGGGTCCTGGGCCAGGTACAGATCAGCGATTTCAGTGATACATACGGACCAGTCGTCGGGGTGGATGCACACCGCGGGTCCGGCGATGATTTTTTTGCAGGCAATGCCGTTGAGCAGCCTGGGCAACAGCGCAGGATTGAGCGCCTTGCTGGAATACAGCAGCAGGCCGCGGGCTTGCAGGCGTTCGATGGCCAGGGCCAGTTCGGCGCCGGGCAGTGGCCAGTCGAAGACCTCCACCGGGCAATCGGCGCTGCTGGCCAGCCAGGCGGTCAGCCACAGATGGGGTTCCAGGGCCAGGTCCGACTGGTTGACCAGCAGCAGCGGTGGGCCCTGCAGTTGGCGGTTGTTGTGGTAGATCCGCGCGCCCAGCTTGCTGCGCAGCCAGGAGTAGAAAAACACCTGTTCCATCTGGCTGCCGAACTGGCCCTGCCAGTGTTGCTCCAGCTCCGCCAGCAGCGGCATCAGCAGGTGTTCGCACAGCGTGCGGGGTGGGTACAGCGCCATGGCCTGGTTGAAGGTGTCGTCGACCTTGCGTTCGGCCAATTGGCTGATGGCCAGGCTCAGGGTCTGACGCAGGCGCTGCCAGTCATTCTCGGCCGGTGCGCTGGCGGTGGGGGCACTGTCCAGCAGGTGCTTGACCTGGCTGACCGCGACCCCGCGATTGAGCCAGGTAAGGATGGTCTGGATCTCTAGCACCTGATCCTGGGAATACAGGCGATGACCCTTGGGCGTACGCAAGGGCACGATCAATCCGTAGCGGCGCTCCCAGGCACGCAGGGTCACGGCGTTGACCCCGGTCTGGCGCGCCACTTCGCGAATCGGCAGCCAACCCTGATCCAGGGCGCTGCGGTACTGGGCGCTGTTGTCGGCTTCTTGAGCGGGTTGTTTCATGGCTCAGATCGCGTTGCGCAGGCTGAGGTTTTCCGGGTGTGGCTGCAGGTACAGCTGCTGGGCGATGTAGGGATCGGGGTGCTGGCGAAAGTGGTGCTTGAGCAGGGTCAGCGGCACGACTAGAGGCACGATGCCGTGGCGGTACTGGCCGATCACGTGTTGCACTTCCTGCTTGTCTTCGGCGCTGATGGACTGCTTGAGATAGCCGCTCAGGTGCTGCAGCACATTGCTGTGGGTGCCCCGGGTCGCGCATTTGCTCAAGGCCGCCATCAGTTCGCTGAAATAGCGCGGGCCTATCAGGTTCGGATCGCCCTTGCCCATGCTGCCCAGCAGATTGCCCAGGGTCTTGTACTGCACGGGATGGTGAGCCATCAGCAGGTATTTGCAGCGCGAGTGGAAGTCGGTGAGGGCGCGGCGGGTCAGGCCTTGCTTGAGCAGTGCCTGCCAGTCGCGATAGACGTAGACCCGGGTCAGGAAGTTTTCCCGCAGGACCGGGTCGTTCAGGCGTCCGGCTTCTTCCACCGGCAGATCGGGGTGCTGTGCGCAGAATGCCTGGGCGTAGATGCCCCGGCCGCCGTTTCTATGGGGAATGCCATTGGCCTGGTACACCTTGACCCGCTCCAGACCACAGGATGGCGAGTTCTGCATGAAGATGTAGCCACAGATGTCATCTACCTGGGCCGCCATGCGCTCGCCGTATTCCGCCAGGGGCAAGGTGACATCCAGGCTGGCGTCCACGGTGCCCACGGCCCGAGGTTGCTCAGGGTCGCCGACCAGCCGAATAGGTTCGCGGGGGGTGCCCATGCCGATCGCGACTTCCGGGCACAGGGGCACGAAGTCAAAGTATTCGCTGAGTACTCGGCTGCACAGGCGAGACTCCTTGTGCCCACCGTTGTAGCGGACCTCGACGCCCATCAGGCAGGCGCTGATGGCAATTTTCGGCTTGGCGGACATGATGCAACCTCCGGGGTTTACCTGTACAAAAACGAAACGTTGTACAACTTGTCTTCATCATAGAATTAAAGTTGTACAAGTCAATTTATTTGTACAGGTATTGCCCGGCAGGTTGTCGAATTACTGCCAGCCCATTCGCCAGTCGCTGTCGTTGAGCAGGGTTTGCCAGCTCAGGCGCTGGCTGCGCCGGGTGAGTACGGCTTGCAGTTCGATGTCCAGCACGGTGCCTTCTTCGTCGCAGAAAAGCTCAGTGACCAGAAAGTGTTTCTCGCGGTGTTGCGGGTGGGCTGCTGTCCATTTCGACAGCAGCAGTTTGCGCGGGTTGAGTCGATTCACTGCAGGCTCTCGTGCAAACGGCGTGCGGCTTCCTGGCCACTGAGCCAAGCGCCTTCGACCCGGCCGGACAGGCACCAGTCGCCACATACGTACAGCCCCAGGTCGGCATCGGCCAGGGCACCCCATTCATGGCTGGCGGCCGGTCTGGCGTAGAGCCAGCGATGGGCCAGGCTAAAGGTTGGGGCGGGCATGACGCTGTGCAGCAATTCGGCAAAGGCCCCATGCAATTGCTCGATCACGGCCTCTTTGCTGAGGTCGATGTGTTGCCGGCTCCAGGCACTGGTGGCGTGCAGTATCCAGGTGTCGAGATGGCTATCGCGTCCGGGCTTGCTGCGGTTGCGGGCCAGCCAGTCCAGCGGGCTGTCCTGGACGAAGCAGCCTTCCATGGGGGTTTCCAGGGGGGTATCGAAGGCCAGTGCGACAGCCCAGGTCGGGTCCATTTTCACCCCGGCGGCGACTCCGGCGAGCTTCGGTGCGGCGGCCAGCAAAGCGGTGGCTTGCGGTGCCGGCGTGGCGATCACTACGTGGCTGAAGGGGCCGTGGGTAAAGCCTTCGGCGTCCTGCAGGTGCCAGTGCTGTTCGCCACGGAAGACTTCAGTGATGCGGCAGGCGAAGTGCACTTCGAGGTCGCCGATCAGGGCGCGGGTGATGGCGCTCATGCGTGGCGTGCCGACCCAGCGGGTCTGTTCATCGGGAGAAGGGCTGAGTTGTCCGCCGTGGGAGTTGTAGAGTTGCGGCGCCCATTCGGCGACCCAGCCCTTGGCTTGCCAGCGCTGGACTTCGGTAACGAAACGGCGGTCGCGAGCGGTAAAATACTGGGCCCCCAGATCCAGGCTGCCGGCATCGCTGCGTTTGCTCGACATGCGCCCACCGCTGCCGCGGCTCTTGTCGAAGAGTTGGACGCTGTGCCCGGCATCTCGAAGTGCCTGGGCGGCGGAGAGTCCGGCGATGCCGGTACCAATGATTGCGATGGGTACTGTCATAGGGGCCTCGTTTACCAGTCTGTACAGATTACGCCGCTACTAAAACCTGTACAATATTGTTTTTTGGTATAGCTTTCGGCGTCATCGGTTGTGCAAGTTGTCTATCGTTAAGTCACAGCCTGTCCGATTGAAAAGATCCCTGCCTATAAAAATAGACTAGTGATTCGGGTAAAACGCCACGCGAGGAAGATGTCATGCATATATTGCTGACCGGCGGTACTGGTTTGATCGGGCGTGCGCTGTGTCGTTACTGGCAGGCCCAGGGTCACCAATTGAGTGTATGGACGCGCCATCCCGAAAAAGTGGCCGCTCTGTGCGGTCCCCAAGTGCGGGCCATCAGAACTTTGCAAGAGCTGGACCAGGCGCCGCTGGATGCGGTGATCAATCTGGCCGGAGCCCCGATTGCCGATCGGCCCTGGACCCACAAGCGCAAGGCGCTGCTGTGGAGCAGCCGTATTGCCCTCACCGAAACCCTGTTGGCCTGGCTCGAAACTCGCGAGCATAAACCGCGGGTGCTGGTTTCTGGCTCGGCAGTAGGTTGGTATGGCGACGGTGGCGAGCGGGAGCTGAGCGAGGATTCACCTCCGGTCAGCGAGGATTTTGCCAGCCAGTTGTGCATTGCCTGGGAAGAAACCGCTCAGCGGGCCGAGGCCTTGGGCGTGCGCGTCGTGCTGGTGCGCACCGGTTTGGTGCTGTCGTCCGAGGGCGGCTTTTTGTCGCGCCTGCTGCTGCCGTTCAAGCTGGGGCTGGGCGGGCCGATCGGTAACGGTCGGCAATGGATGCCGTGGATTCATATCGATGACCAAATCGCCCTGATTGATTTTCTTGTGCATCAGGATGAGGCACGGGGTCCTTATAATGCCTGCGCGCCGAAGCCGGTGCGCAACCGCGAGTTCGCCAAGAGCCTGGGGCGGGTACTGCGCCGGCCGGCGCTGATACCGCTGCCGGCCTTTGTCTTGCGCCTGGCGCTGGGTGAGCTGTCGTTGCTGTTACTGGGCGGCCAGCGTGCCGTTCCCGCGCGTTTGCTGGAGGCGGGATTCACTTTCCAGTTCACTGATTTGTCCGCGGCCCTGGACGATGTGTCCAGCCGCCTTTGAAATAGGACGTTGCATGACCGATCACGCGTTGCTCCTGGTCAATCTCGGTTCGCCGGCCTCCACTTCGGTGGCGGATGTGCGCAGCTACCTCAACCAATTTCTCATGGACCCTTATGTCATCGACCTGCCTTGGCCGGTGCGGCGCTTGCTGGTGTCGCTGATCCTGATCAAGCGCCCGGAGCAGTCCGCCCACGCCTATGCATCGATCTGGTGGGAGGACGGTTCGCCGTTGGTGGTGCTCAGCCGTCGCTTGCAACAGGTGATGAGCGAGCAGTGGAAACAGGGGCCGGTGGAGCTGGCAATGCGTTATGGCCAGCCTTCGATCGAGTCGGCGCTGCTCAAGTTGGTGGCCCAGGGGCAGAAGAAAATCACCCTGGCACCGCTCTATCCACAGTTCGCCGACAGTACCGTGACCACGGTGATCGAAGAGGCCAAGCGTGTGGTGCGCGAGCACAAGCTGGATGTGCAGTTCAGCGTGCTGCAACCCTTCTACGATCAGCCGGAGTACATCGAGGCCCTGGCGGCCAGCGCCAGACCCTACCTGGCCCAGGAGCATGATCATCTGCTGCTGAGCTTTCACGGTCTGCCGGAGCGGCACCTGACCAAACTGGACCCGACCGGCCAGCATTGCTTCAAGGATGCCGACTGTTGCCGCAACGCCTCTGCGCAGGTGCTGGCCACCTGTTACCGCGCTCAGTGCATGCGGACAGCCTCGGCCCTGGCCGAGCATCTGGGGTTGGCGCAAGGCTCCTGGTCGGTGTCGTTCCAGTCGCGTCTGGGGCGGGCCAAATGGATCGAGCCCTACACCGAGGCACGGCTTGATGAGTTGGCCAAGCAGGGGGTGAAGAAGGTCATGGTGATGTGCCCGGCTTTTGTTGCCGATTGCATCGAGACCCTGGAGGAAATTGGTGATCGCGGTCGTGAGCAGTTCCGCGAAGCCGGAGGTGAGGATCTGGTGTTGATCCCGTGCCTGAATGACGACCCGCAATGGGCGCAGGCCTTGAACACCTTGTGCGCCAGAGCGCCGTTGGCGTTGTAAGCAGCTTCGCCGGCAAGCCAGCTCCTGCGGAGCGGACTTGCCGGCGAACGCGTCTTCAGATCAGAGGCTCGTCGGCCTTCTTGTTCTTCCAGCCGTCATTACCCGGCAGCACCAGATTCAGCACGATGGCGACGATGGCGCACAGGGCGATGCCCTTGAGGCCGAAGTCGTCCGGACCGGTACCGGTTCCTACCAGTACGCCGCCGATGCCGAACACCAGGGTCACCGAAACGATCACCAGGTTGCGGGCTTCACCCAGATCGATCTTGTGACGGATCAGGGTGTTCATACCCACCGCTGCAATCGAACCGAACAGCAGGCAGAGAATCCCGCCCATGACTGGCACCGGGATGCTTTGCAGCAGCGCACCGAACTTGCCGATAAAGGCCAGGGTGATGGCGAAGACCGCCGCCCAGGTCATGATTTTCGGGTTGTAGTTCTTGGTCAGCATCACCGCGCCAGTCACTTCGGCATAGGTGGTGTTGGGCGGACCGCCGAACAGGCCGGCAGCAGTGGTGGCGATGCCGTCACCGAACAGGGTGCGATGCAGGCCGGGCTTCTTCAGGTAGTCGCGACCGGTCACGCTGCCGACGGCAATCACCCCGCCGATGTGTTCAATGGCCGGCGCCAGGGCCACCGGGACAATGAACAGGATCGCTTGCCAGTTGAACTCCGGGGCGGTGAAGTGCGGCAGTGCCAGCCAGGGCGCGGCGGCGATCTTCGCGGTGTCCACCACGCCGAAGTAGAAGGACAGGGCAAAGCCCACCAGCACCCCGGAAATAATCGGCACCAGGCGGAAGATGCCTTTGCCGAACACCGCGACAATCAGCGTGGTGAGCAGCGCCGGCATCGAGATCATCATCGCCGTCTGGTAATGAATCAGCTCGCTGCCGTCGCCAGCCTTGCCCATGGCCATGTTGGCGGCGATCGGAGCCATGGCCAGGCCGATGGAGATGATCACCGGGCCGATGACCACGGGTGGCAGCAGGCGGTCGATGAAACCGGTGCCCTTGATCTTCACCGCCAGGCCCAGAAAGGTGTAGACGAAGCCCGCCGCCATCACCCCGCCCATGGTCGCCGCAAGGCCGAACTGGCCCTTGGCGAGAATGATCGGAGTGATGAAGGCAAAGCTTGACGCCAGGAAGACCGGCACCTGGCGGCCGGTCACTACCTGGAACAACAGAGTCCCGAGACCCGCCGTGAACAGCGCCACGTTCGGGTCAAGACCGGTAATCAGCGGCATCAACACCAGGGCGCCAAAGGCCACGAAGAGCATCTGCGCGCCAGACAGTACCTGGCGCCAGAGCGGATCGTTGAACTCATCCTGCATGATCAGGAGTCCTTCTGCTTGGTGCCGAAGATCTTGTCACCGGCATCACCCAGGCCTGGAATGATGTAGCCATGTTCGTTGAGCTTCTGATCGATGGAAGCGGTGTAGATGGTCACATCCGGGTGCGCCTGCTCGACGGCGGCGATGCCTTCGGGGGCGGCCACCAGGACCATGGCTCGGATGTCACGGCAGCCGGCTTTTTTCAGCAGGTCGATGGTGGCAACCATGGAACTGCCGGTGGCCAGCATCGGGTCAATGATCATCGCCAGACGTTCGTCGATTTCCGGAACCAGTTTTTCCAGGTAGGTGTGGGCCTGCAGGGTTTCTTCGTTGCGGGCCACGCCCACGGCGCTGACCTTGGCGCCCGGAATCAGGCTCAGCACGCCTTCGAGCATGCCGATACCGGCGCGCAAGATCGGCACCACGGTAATCTTCTTGCCGGCGATTTTCTCGACCTGGACAGGGCCGCACCAGCCTGGAATTTCATAGCTTTCCAGGGGCAGGTCTTTGGTGGCTTCGTACGTCAGCAGGGCACCGACTTCCTGAGCGAGCTCGCGAAAGTTCTTCGTGCTAATGTCTGCGCGGCGCATAAGGCCAAGTTTGTGTCGGATCAGCGGATGGCGGATCTCACGGATGGGCATAGGGAAAGGCTCCGGCGGCGGGCAAAAAAAACGGCCTAGATTAATCTATCCGGGGTTGTTGTCCTATAGACATAAAGTACGTTAGTCCAGAAACGCTTGATCTGATCGGGCCGGATGCGTACCTTTGCCCGCTTTTCCGAAACTGCCACCCCCTTGGAGAGCGCCATGTCCGCTGATCTCGAGCATATCCGTCAAATCATGCGCGAGGCTGACTGCCTGTACACCGAAGCTGAAGTCGAGGCGGCCATCGCCCGGGTCGGTGCACAAATCACTGAAGAACTGGCTGAGCGCAATCCGGTGGTGTTCTGCGTCATGAACGGCGGCCTGATCTTCGCTGGCAAGCTGCTGACCCACCTGCAGTTCCCCCTGGAAGCCTCCTACCTGCACGCCACGCGCTATCGCAACGAAACCAGCGGCGGTGAGCTGTTCTGGAAGTCCAAGCCGGAAGTCTCCTTTATCGACCGTGACGTGCTGATCATCGACGACATTCTCGATGAGGGGCACACCCTGGGCGCCATCATCGACTTCTGCAAACATGCCGGTGCCCGTGCGGTGCACACCGCGGTGCTGATCGACAAGGAGCACGATCGCAAGGCCCGTCCGGACCTCAAGGCTGACTACATGGGCCTGCCTTGCGTCGACCGTTACGTTTTCGGCTACGGCATGGACTACAAGGGCTACTGGCGTAACGCCGCCGGCATCTATGCCGTGAAGGGGATGTAAGACATGAGCGTGCCGAGCTTTCTCGATCAAGCCTTGTTCAGCGACCTGGCTGAGAAGGCGGCGGCCAATCCCCGTGGTCGTCAGCACCACAACTTCCACGCCATGGAAGAGCCTTGCCATCGCATGGCGGTGGCGCTGCAACCCTCGACCTATGTTCCCCCGCACCGGCACCTGAGCGCCGACAAGGCCGAGACCCTGTTGGTGCTCAAGGGGCGGTTGGGCGTGCTGATCTTCGATGAGGCGGGCCAGGTCCAGGGCAAGCGCGTCTTGCAGGCCGGTGGTGACTGCATCGGTGTCGATCTGCCGGCCGGGGTGTTCCATGGCTTGGTGGTGCTTGAAGCCGACAGCCTGATGTTCGAATGCAAGGCCGGTCCTTATCGTCCGGTGAGTGACGGCGAGCTGGCCGCTTGGGCGCCCCGGGAAGGTGAGCCCGGGGTCGCCGAATACCAGGCCTGGATGCGTGCTCAGTTCGACTGAGGGCCTGTGCGCAGCCTGTGGTTGCGATTGCAGGTGGTGAAGATCTGCGGCAAAAACCCATGCTAGAGTGCTCAGCCCTTGATTGGAGCCTGTCATGAGCCTGTTGATTCGCACTAGCGCGGCCCTTCTTCTGAGCTTGAGCCTGCCCCTGGCAGCCGCTCCGGCGCCTCTGCACGGGCAATTCTTGCCGCCTGACGACCTGACCCTGCGCGACTCGGTCCCTGAACAGCAGCAGCTGTTGCAGGTGACCGAGTATTCCGTGGTGATCGGCAGCCAGCGCCAATCCAATCAGCAGCCGATTCCGGTGACATCGCCGGTTTGGGTGCGCCTCAAGGGCAAGCCGCTGAACAAGGGGGCCACCATCAGTCAGGTACTGGTGAATTTCGACGGTGAAAGCAAAAGCCTGAAAAAGCCCCAGTACGACGCCAAGTCCAGGACCTTGACCCTGTATTACCCCCTGGCCCAGTACCGGGCAGTGATGGACCTGCTGCGTAACGACACGGTGTATTGCCAGTTTCTCAGTTATGCCAATGGTCATATCTGGGCTGACTTGCACACCGGCAGCGTGCGTCCGCGTTGAGGCCCGAGGCGGGCTGAGGGTAAACTGCCCGCCCCGTGAAATGTCTGCGAGCTGGAGTCGGCGATGCGTAAAGATAAGAAACAAGTGATTGGTGACGAGATCAGCGACGAGCAGATCAAGTTGTTCCTCGATTTCGAGCCGGTCGACGCCACTTCGCCGTCCCTGCACAAACTGATCAAGGCCTACCGTGGCCTGCGCATCGACGATTTCGAGCGCTTCCTGACCTTCTTCGTAGCAGCCGGTCTGGATCTGGATGGCAAGGATGAGCACGGCCAGACCTTTGTTGATCTGATCAAGGATCAGCGCAACGCCGCCGACTATATCGAGCTGATGGACAACGCCCGCGGCTGACCCGTTCGGAAGGCATAAAAAAACGCCCCGTCCTTTGCAGGCCGGGGCGTTTTTTATGGGCGTCAGATCAGGCGCAGCTTTCGGTTTCCTTGCTGGGCTCGACCAGTTCCAGGCTCAGGTTATTTTCGCTGTTGATCTTGTGATACAGCGCTGCGTCGGTTTCCAGGGCCTTCTCCCGCGCCGGGAAAATTTCCTTGAGCTTGGTAGCCCATTCGCCGCTGGCCTTGGCCGGGAAGCAGCGTTCGATCAGTTCCAGCATGATCGACACGGTCACCGATGCACCTGGCGAAGC
The DNA here is from genome assembly GCF_003363755.1 of Pseudomonas protegens. GTDB lineage: Bacteria > Pseudomonadota > Gammaproteobacteria > Pseudomonadales > Pseudomonadaceae > Aquipseudomonas > Aquipseudomonas danubii. Next base: position 2,347,012 of record NZ_CP031396.1, on the reverse strand, counting down.
GCCGAGCAGGGCGGCCAGAGAACCGTCCTTGGCCGCCACCAGCTCGGTACCGAACTGCAGGATGCCGCCTTTCTTCGGGTCTTTCTTGATGATCTGCACCCGTTGCCCAGCCACTTCCAGGCGCCAGTCTTCCGCCTTGGCTTGTGGATAGAAGCGGCGCAGGGACTCCAGGCGCTGCTCCATGGACTGCATGACTTCGCTGACCAGGTATTTGGTCAGGTCCATGTTGTCCCGGGCTACGGCCAGCATTGGACCGATGTTGCCGGCGCGAACCGACATTGGCAGGTCGAGGAACGAGCCGTGCTTGAGGAACTTGGTGGTGAAGCCGGCATAAGGTCCGAACAGCAGGGATTTCTTGCCGTCGACCACGCGGGTGTCCAGGTGCGGCACCGACATCGGTGGCGAACCCACGGCGGCCTGGCTGTAGACTTTGGCCTGGTGCTGCTTGACCACTTCCGGGTTGTCGCAACGCAGCCATTGGCCGCTCACCGGGAAGCCGCCGAAGCCCTTGCTTTCTTCAATGCCGGAAGCCTGCAGCAGCGGCAGGGCCGCGCCACCGGCGCCGAGGAACACGAACTTGGCGTCGACTTCGCGGCTGTTGCCGCTGTTGATGTCCTTGATGCTCACGGTCCAGCCGTTGTCCTTGTTGCGCTTGAGACCGGTCACGCGCTTGCAGTACTTGACCTGGGCATCGGGTGCGCTGGTCAGGTGCTTGAGCAACTGGTTGGTCAGGGCGCCGAAGTTGACGTCGGTGCCGTTGATCACCCGGGTCGCGGCGATGGTTTCATCTGCCGGACGGCCCGGCATCATCAGCGGCATCCACTCGGCCATCTTGGCCTTGTCTTCGGTGTATTCCATGTCCGCGAAGGCATGGTGCTGGCTCAGCACTTCAAAACGCTTCTTGAGGAAGGACACACCCTTGTCGCCCTGCACGAAGCTCAGGTGCGGCACTGGGCTGATGAAGGACTTGGACGAGCCGAACGTGCCTTTCTTGGTCAGGTAGGACCAGAACTGTTTCGACACTTCGAACTGGGTATTGATGTGTACGGCTTTCTTGATGTCGATGCTGCCATCGGCGGCCTGTGGCGTGTAGTTCAGCTCACAGAGGCCAGCGTGGCCGGTACCGGCGTTGTTCCACGGGTTGGAACTCTCCGCGGCACCCGAATCCATCAGCTCGACGACTTCCAGCTTGATTGCGGGGTCGAGCTCCTTGAGCAGTACAGCGAGGGTGGCACTCATGATGCCGGCCCCAACCAATACGACGTCTACTGCTTCGTTATGCGCCATTAACGCGTCTCCAAAATCTGCAGCACCAAATTGACGGCATGGCTGCCAGGAGTGACGGGGCGGTTCACGTAATGCCCCAGGTTACCCATGGCCAGGATCGCCATGTCCGAATCTTCGCAATTCTTTGCAACTACTGCGGACGCTGCCAACCGGGCCTCAAGGTGCATATGAACGCATCTCGGGGCGCCTCAGGCAATTCGACTTATGGTCGATACATCCGCTCGTGCAACCAAATCCGTCAGCGGACAGGCTTCAAGCACCAGTTCTTGAGGAGTGCTCGGTCCTGTGTAATCGGGCTGTTGTAGAGGCCAATGGTGCCAGTTCAGACGCAAAACTATTCATTTGCTCGCCACACTCTTGTGAAGTTGTGAAAACCCGTTTTTTCACGCTCTTTTGAAGACGTGAACCTCAAAAAAGGGCTGCCTCGGCCTGGCACCTGGCCCGAGCGGTGTTGCCGGCATGCAAGGCACGCGGGCACAACGGGCAAAATTCAGTGGCCGAGCAATGGCAGCTCTGCAGATTCGCGAAAAGTGGAGGTTTGCAAGGTGGTACAGCAAGCACGCCAGCTTCACTCGATCTGTGTGGGCGGCTCTCTGTGGGCGGTGCGGGGTGCCAATGCAGTGGCGTTGGCGGTACTGCGAGGCCCGATCAGGAGACGTCCTTATAATCGGGGGGAGATTGTAACGAAGAAATGCGCAGAAATGATCCTGTTTCGTGACTTTTATTAGGCTGTTGGTCAGGTGGCCAGTATCGGTCGCACCAAGGAGCTGGCGCAGCGTGGGCTGATCCGGGCGCTGGCGGGTAATACCTGGTGCAACCAGTTCAGGCGAATCTCCTGGATTTCCACCCAACCGTCACCCACGGGAGCCGCCGGGCAGTGTTTGAAGGCGCGGCAACGGCCTTGGCCATCGAGCAGGGCAAAGCTGCGGAACTGCTGACGCGGGGCGAACAGGGAGCGAAGGAAGTTCATAACCGAACACCTGTGAGTGGGTCATTGACGATAAGAGTGCCCTTGAGCCGTTACATCATGATGTATTGCGAGTGAACGGCAGGTTACAGGAACCTGGTTGTACGGCACCTGTCTGAGACTTGACTAACTCTTGCCTGACGCTGGTTCGTCGCGGTTATGCACCGCTATACTGCGGCCCTGTTTGTGCCTGATTCCTGGAGAGATGAGCATGTTGCAACGCCTGTTGTTCGGTTTGATCACTGTGACCAGCCTGTCGCTGGTGGGTTGCGCCCACAGCCCGCAACAACTGAGCCCGGAGCCGAAGCTCACGACCCAGTTGGCCCCCGTCGGCCATGGCCAGCCGGTGGTGGTGAAAGTGGTTGATGGACGTCCATCGCCGACCCTGGGTACCCGTGGCGGTCTGTACCCGGAAACCAGCGCCATTACTGTGCAGAGCGCGCAGATCCTGCCGAAACTGCAGGCCCAGGCCGAAGCCGCGGTACGTCTGTTGGGCTTCACCCCGACCGCTGGCGGCAGCAATGCTCCGCAGTTGACCGTTACCCTGGCCGAGCTCAAGTACCAGTCGCCCAAAGAGGGCCTGTACGTGACCGAGGCCACCATTGGCGCCACTTTCCGTTCCGATGTGCAGAACGCCAACCGTCGCTACAGCGGTCGCTATGGCGCCTCCCTTGACCAGCGTTTCGGCATGGCGCCGAACCAGGACACCAATACCAAACTGGTGAGCGACGTACTGAGCGATGCGCTGACCCGTCTGTTCAAGGACCCGACCGTCGGCCAGATCCTCGGCGAGTAAGGCGCCGCTGCGGCTTCATGCCCGCTACTGGCTCCGTCACTAAAAAGCCCGGCTGCCCATCAGGCAGCCGGGCTTTTTGCTGTTCGCGTGTCAGGCCGCCTCGACGTAGAAGTCCAGCATGCTGACGCCGGTCAGCAGATCGGTTTCCGGCAAGTCCGCATGCTGATGTCCGCCCAGGGCGCAATACACCAGCCAATGCCGGTCCTGAACGTTGAAGGCCAGGGCGCCCACTAGCGCTTGCTGTTCTTCACTGGGGGCTATCAGGTAAAGGCGATCCTGGTTTTCTGCGTGCAGCATGACAAGCTCCGTGGGGCATCGAGGGGCAACAGACTGGCTTGTTTAGATGACGAAAAGATGACGTTTCAAATTAATGGGTCGACACCTCGTTACTGGTCGGAAAGCCCCCGCGTTTATCCGGGGATTGAGTAGAATCCGCGCCGCGGGTGCACTCGACGACCCGAATACAGGTTTCATTCGAGGTTCATGATGTCGCTGCAACTGATCTGGTCGATGTTCAACGCCCACCCTGCCAAATTGATCAACCTGCTGGCCCTGCTGTTTGCTTGCCCGGGCAGTTGGCTGCTGCACGCCACTCGTTGCCGTGAACGGCGGGCCCTGGCCAACCTGGCCGTCCAGAGTGAAGACCGGGGGCTGGGTCAACCCATGCTGGACCCCGCTACTTTACGAATGAACCGATTCTTCTACCGCTTCGGTTTCGCTTGCCTGGGGCTGGCATTGCTGGTGTCCTGGATCAGTACGCGTTTCTGACCGATCCTTGAACCGCAGACATGACAACGGCGCCCGCGGGCGCCGTTGTGCGTTGCAGTGCCGCGATTACAGCGCCAGTCCTGCCTTGACCCGGTACTGATTGCGCACCGGATTGGCATATTGCAGCACCAGGTAAGGGCGGTGCTCCGGTGGGCAGGCGTCCAGCCGGCGCTGCCATTCTTCCTCGGCCTTGGCCAGTTCCTGTGGCGCGAAGACCTCGGCGGCGCTCGGTACCTGCAGTTGCGGGTCGGCATCGCTCCACTGGGCATACGCCAGGTAATGCACCGGGAACAGGCGGTAGCCGCCGAGAATCTGCCGGTCCATTTCCATGGCCAATTGCTTGGTGTCTTCGAACAGTTCGCTGATGGGGGCGGCGAAGTTCACGTGGACCCGGCCCTTATAGCCAGTGATGCCTTTGGCGATGCTCACGTCATCCTCCCCTGGCGCTTTGGTGTAGCTGCCGGTGGTGGCGCGGATGTACAGCTCCCGGGCCTTGGCCTGGTCGCAGGGGTCATATTCGTAGCTGATGGACACCGGGGTCAGGTTCAGCGATTGGATGACCTCGCCAAACGGCTCGTCCTTGCGGCTCATGTGGAACATCTTGAGGATCGCCGACTCGGTGCGGTCGTCGCCATCCTTGGCCCGGCCTTCGGCCTGGGCGATCCAGATCGACTGGACGTCGTTGCGGATCGAATGGTTGATATAGGCCGAGAGCAGTTGATAGGCCGCGAGTTTTTCCCGGCGCCCGCTGATGGAGCGATGGACGATGAAACTCTTGTTCAGGCGCATCAGGTCGCTGACGAACGGCTTCTGCAGCAGGTTGTCGCCAATGGCGATGCGCGGTGTCGGCAGTCCGGCGTGATACACCGCGTAATTGACGAAGGCCGGGTCCATGACGATGTCGCGATGGTTGGCCAGGAAGACATAGGCGGTGCCGGATTTGAACTGCTCGACGCCGGTATAGGTCACGCCGTCGGTGGCACGTTCAATGGTGTGGTCGACGTAGAACTCGACCTTGTCCTGCAGGGTCGCCACCGAAGTGACCCCGGCGAATTCGCGGCGCAGGCGATGGGCAATCAGGGGTTTGAGCAGCCAGCCGAACGTATTGGCAAAACGCGGGAAGCGGAAGTGGGTGAGGATATCTAGAAACGCCTTGTCGCTGAGCAGCCGGGCCAGCACCGCTGGTACTTCGCTGTCGTGGTAAGGTCGGATGGCATCGAATTCGCCCATCATGCTCTCTTGTTAGAAACGGCTAGGGTAAGAAAAGGTCTGTATCGAAAAAAGCCGGGCATGGTCTGAAAGTTCAGCTCAAACAAAAAAAGCCCTGCAAATAGACCGGCGATTATACGCATAAGTCACTCTGGAGACGGCGATGCTGGAAACCGACCATTATCAATGCCCTTACTGTGGCGAACAGGCAGAAGCTGTATTGGACCTGTCCGCCGGCGACCAGACCTATATCGAAGACTGCCCGGTGTGCTGCCGGCCCATTGTCTTCACGCTGCAAACCGATGGTCGGGAGTGGATGCTCGATGTCCACAGTGAAAATGACTGAGTGGGGCGTGGTTCTTATGCAGCGCATCTATGAGCCGGAAAATCTGATGGAAGGCGAGTTACTCCAGTGCATGCTGGCGAGCGAGGGTATCGAGGCACACCTGCAAGGGCGCGATTTGTTGGGCGGGGCGGGGGAGTTACCGCTGTTCGGACTGCTGGGGCTGACGGTGGAGAATGATCAGGCGCAGCAGGCGCTGGAACTGATCGCTGCGTACAATGCGGCCCAGCCATTGCCCTTTGAAGAACCGGATAGTTTTACCGGGGTGCTGGTCTGTTAGGCTGAGCGCCGATTTGCCGAGAGTTGTATTGCCCCATGTGTGGACGTTATGCCCTGTTTCGTTGGAACCCCGCTTTTGCCGCCTTGCCGGGATTTCCCGAGGATCAGCGCGCGCAGTGGAATATATCGCCCAATGATTCGGTGCTGATCCAGCGGGTCGAAAACGGCCAGCGCATGCTGGCCCGGGCCCGTTGGGGGCTGACCCCGCCCTGGCTGACGGACCTGTCGCGTACCCCGGCTCATGCCCGGGCGGAAACCCTGGCGGAGCAGCCGATGTTTCGTCAGGCGTTCCGTGAACGCCGCTGTCTGTTACCGGCCAACGGCTTCTATGAATGGCGCGGCGGAAGTCGTAAACGGCCTTATTGGCTGACGCCGGGTGAGGGTTCGTCGATATTCTTTGCCGCGATCTGGGAAGCCTATCCGGTACAGGAACAGGTCTGGTTGAGTACTGCGGTGGTGACTCAGGCGGCTGCCAATCTGCGTCGTCCGTTGATCCTGGATGCCGCTGCCCAGGAAGTCTGGCTCGATCCCGAGACGCCGCTACCTGCCTTGCAAGCTTTGCTCGCTCAACCGCCCGCCGTGTTGCGCGAGCGGGTCCTGGCCAGCCTGGTCAACGACCCCAAGCTCAACGGCCCCGAGTGCCTGACCCCCGCCTGATTGGCTGGCAATAGAAGCTGGCTTGCCGGCGCAAGGGCCTTGAGCCACCTTCACCGAAAAGCCGGCTTCCAAGAGGGATGGAGCGGCGGCGTGCTGCCGGATTAAACCTTGAACTGATTGATCAGGCGCCGTTGCTGTTCGGCGAGCTTGGTCAGCCCGGCGCTGGCGGCGCTGGACTCATCGGCACCGCCTGCTACCTCGTTGGCCACCTGGCCGATGTTGATCACGTTGCGGTTGATGTCCTCGGCCACTGCGCTCTGCTCCTCGGCGGCGCTGGCGATCTGGGTGTTCATGTCGTTGATCACCGATACCGCCTGAGTGATGGTTTCCAGAGCCTGGGCTGCCTTGGCCGCATGCTCCACGCTTTGGTCGGTCTTGTGCTGGCTGTCTTCCATGACCCGCACCACTTCCCGGGTGCCCTGCTGCAGCTGCTGGATCATCGACTGGATTTCTTCCGTGGCCTGCTGGGTCTTCTGGGCCAGATTGCGCACTTCGTCGGCGACCACGGCAAAGCCGCGGCCCTGTTCGCCTGCTCGTGCTGCCTCGATCGCTGCGTTAAGGGCCAGAAGATTGGTCTGCTCGGCAATCCCACGGATGGCAATAAGAATCGCGTTGATGTTCTCGCTGTCCTTGGCCAGGGTCTGCACCACGCCCACTGCGCGGCCGATTTCCTCGGCCAGGGCGCCAATCGAGCTGGAGGTGTCGCGCACGATCTGCATGCCCTGGCTGGCGGCCTGATCGGCATGACTGGCCGCTTGCGCGGCCTGGGTCGCATTGCGGGCCACGTCCTGGGCGGTGGCGGTCATTTCATGCACTGCCGTGGCCACTTGGTCGATTTCCACCATCTGTTTATGTACGCCCTGGTTGGTGCGAATGGCGATATCGGCGGTATGTTCCGAGGAATCGCTGACGCTCTGTACCGAGGTCACCACTTGGCTGATCATTGCCTGCAGCTTGGCCAGGAAGGTGTTGAACCCTTTGGCGATGGAGCCTAGCTCGTCGGCCCGGTCGCTGGTCAGGCGCCGAGTCAGGTCGCCTTCGCCCTGGGCGATATCATCGAGCATGGCCACCATCTGCCGCAGTGGACGTGCGATGCCGTGCCCCACCAACCAGATCACCAGCAGGCCGAGGCCAGCAATCACCAAGCCGACCATGGCCATGCCGAAGGTGTCGGCCTTGCGCTGTTCGGCCAGGTCGCCTTGCAGCTTGTCCAGATCGGCCATCACCGCCCCCAGGGGCAGTTGCAGCATCAGCGTCCAGTTGGCATCGGTCTGACCGATACCGAACGGCAGGTACAGGGCAATCTGGCCGTTGGCCTGGTCGACGTTGTAGGTCACTTCGCCGCGTTTGAGGTTGGACAGTCTGGCCACGGTGTCTTGGCGCAGCACGTCGCTGACTTTCTCGCCGAACTTGCTCGAATCCTTGGTGTAGGCCACCAGACGGCCGTTGCCGCCGATCAGGGCCATTTCCCCGGCACCGTTGTAGAGCTTCTGATTGGCAGCGACCAGCATGTCCTGAATGAAGTTCACCGACAGGTCAGCGCCGACGATGCCCTGGAATTTGCCGTTGAGCAGGATGGGCTGAATAAAGGAGGCGAGCATCACTACCTTGTCGCCGACCTTGTACGGAGCGGGGTCGATGACGCAGGACTTGAGGCTGTCCTGGGAGCACAGGTAGTACTCGCTGGTACGCACGCCAGTGGAGAGCAGGGTCCGGTCGTTGACGTCGGCCAGCTTGTCCAGGCCCAGGCTGCCGTCTTCGTTGCGGAACCACCAGGGCAGGAAGCGCCCGTTGGCGGCATCCATGCCTACCACCGAGGTGCCGATGTAAGCCGCGTCGTTGTGGTCGATGGCACCCGGCTCCCAGGCGATGTAGGCGCCGAGGATCTTCGGATTCTGGGTGACGTTCTCCTTGATCAGGGCGATCAGCTGTTCACGGTTCAGGCTGAGTCCGGCATGGCCTTGGGAGTCCTGGGTGCCCATCAGGGCATTGACCCGCACCAGGCCGCCGGCAATCAGCAGTGGCGCTTCCAGTTCCCGTTGGATCTGGCTGACCTGAGTCTGCGCCAGGCCGCTCAGGCGCTGTTCGATGACTTGCTCGAATTGGGCCTGGGTCCGCTCTTGCACCATTTGCTGGGTCTTGGCCCCGGAGAACAGGGCGTACAGCACCAGGGCTACAACCACGCTGAGGACAATGGCACCGGCCAGGGCGGCGACGGAAAACTGGATCGACTTGAACTTCATAGAGGCTCCGGGCGCAGGAATTTAGGTCTGCCGTGCTGTATCGGCCGCAGCCTCGCCGGTCATTAGCCTGGAGAGGAGAAATGACTGTTTCAGATGGTTAAAGGTCGTTATTGGCGGGGGCGTGTTGCAGGCCGTTGGCGGCCTCGGGCGAAATGTGAAGTTTTTTCGTCTGGATCTGGATGTATCTGAATTGCGACTGAATGCGTGTTTTGCATCTGGCGCGGACACAGTTCCGCCCTTAGGATACGCGCCATGTTTTCAGGGAGGTTTCATGATGAAGAAGTCGTTACTCGTATGTGCATTGAGCGCTGCTGTGCTGCTGACCGGCTGTGAAACGGTCAATACCACCAGCGGTGGCGTGGTGGGTGTGGATCGCAAGCAGTCGATGTTCAGCATGCTATCCAGTGCTGAAGTCAACCAGTCCTACGCCCAGTCTTATCAACAGACTCTGGGTGAGGCCAGCAGCCAAGGCGTGCTGGACAAGACCAGTGCCAATGCCAAGCGCCTGCAGGTCATTGCCAATCGCCTGATTGCCCAGGCACCGACCTTCCGTCCCGACTGCGCGCAGTGGAAATGGGAAGTCAACCTGATCAAGAGCGACGAGCTCAACGCCAACTGCGGTCCTGGCGGCAAGATCATTTTCTACTCCGGGCTGATCGAAAAGCTGAAACTGACTGACGATGAAATCGCTGCGGTCATGGGTCATGAAATTGCCCACGCCCTGCGCGAGCATGGTCGTGAAGCGATGTCCAAGCAGTACGCGGTCGGTGCAGGCAAGCAGATCGCTACCCTGTTCGGTGTCTCGCAGGAAACCGTAGCCCTGGGCGACAACGGGGTGAGCCTGCTGATGACTCTGCCCAACAGCCGCGAGAATGAAAACGAAGCGGACCTGATTGGTCTGGAGCTGGCTGCCCGCGCCGGTTACAACCCGAACGCGGCCATCAGCTTGTGGAACAAGATGGGCCAGGCTGCCGGTGGTTCTGCGCCGCCCGAGTTCATGAGTACTCACCCGGCTTCCACCAGCCGTATCGCCTCCTTGCAGGCGGCGATTCCAAAGGTGATGCCGTTGTATGAGCAGGCCAAGAAGTCCTGATCCATTGCTTCATTTGCGCTGAGGCTTTCGCCGGCAAGCCGGCTCCTGCAGGTTATGTAGGAGTCGACTTGCCGGCGATTTCATTTACAGCCAGCCACTGATCTGCATGGCCTTGTACACCGCCACTACGGCGAGGATGAAGAAGGCCGTCGCCGCCAGGCGACGAATCAGGGTCAGGGGCAGCTTGTCCGCGGCGAAGTTACCCGCCAGAACCACCGGCACGTTGGCAATCAGCATGCCCAGGGTGGTGCCGATGATCACCAGCCACAGATCCGGATATTGCGCCGCCAGCATGACGGTAGCGACTTGGGTCTTGTCGCCGATTTCAGCCAGGAAGAACGCGATCAGGGTCGTGAGGAAAGGCCCGAACTTGCGTGCGGTAGTGGCTTCATCGTCATCCATCTTGTCTGGAACCAGGGTCCACAGGGCGGTGGCGGTGAAGCTGGCGGCGAGAATCCAGTGCAGGGTCGCGTCCGAGAAGAAGCTGCCGAACCAGGCACCTACCGCGCCGGCGGCCGCATGGTTGGCCAGGGTCGCGGCGACGATGCCGGCGATGATGGGCCAGGGTTTGCGAAAGCGCGCGGCAAGAATCAGGGCGAGCAGTTGCGTCTTGTCGCCGATTTCGGCCAAGGCAACGATTGCGGTGGGAACGAGGAGAGAATCCAGCATCATCAGGGTTTTCCTAAGGGGCGGGTCGACACGGCTATGACACGTACAGCCTTCCCGCCCCGGGTAAGGTGTGCGTGTCATAGGTCTTGTCAAACCCTGCGGTCCGTCTGTGCGGACTCTTGGGTCGCATGCGCCATGGTCTGAGGACCAAGTATGTTGACGCATGCCGGACGAGCGTGGCGCTCGTGGGAGACTACTCCCCTAGGACGGAGCGGATTCTGCCTAGGCAAACTCCATTCGGCAAGCCTTGTTTGCGAAAAGAAGGTCAGCCGCGTTTGGCCCGATAAATCCGAAATCCCTGGCCTTCGGCCTTGATTGCGCAGGGTCCGAGGTGCTCTTCGATCAGGGGTTGGTAGCGCAGGAAGCTGTTGGCCACTACCCGTAGTTCGCCGCCTTTTTGCAGATGTTTGGCCGCTTTTCGCAGCAGGTTTTCTGTGGCTTGGTAATCGGTGTGGACCCCGGTATGGAAGGGGGGATTGGTCAGAATGCAGTTCAATTCCATGGGCGCGGCATCAATTCCGTCGCCGGTCAGCACCTCGGCTTCAAGACCGTTGGCGGCCAGGGTCAGGCGACTGCTGGCGGCGGCAAAGGCGTCCACATCCAGCAAGGTCACGCTGTTGTCCGGGTAGCGGCGCTTCACTGTGGCCCCCAGCACCCCGGCGCCACAGCCGAAGTCCAGCAGGTGGCCGGCGGGCAAGTGATCCAGATGCTCCAGCAACAGCGCGGTGCCGCGGTCCAGGCGCCCGTGGCTGAACACGCCCGGCAGGCTGACGACCGTCAATGGACCTTCGGCCAGGGGCAGTTCGTATTCCTGGGCCAGACTCTCCAGCGCCACCGGTTCGGGAGCGTTGGCGACCGTGACCTGCCACAGCTGGCAGTGGCGCGCGCTGTCGAGCTTGCGCGGTTTGCCGAAAGGGTTGAGTTGCTTGGCGGCGCTCTCCACGCCGCTGCGCTTCTCGCCCACCAGATACAGCTCGCGTCCGGCCAGGCGTGAGGCCAGGGCGTTGAGCAGGTAGTCAGTGAGGTCCTTGGACTTGGGCAGGAACAGCACGGCGCTGTCGAAGGATTCTGCCGGTGCTTCTACGCCAAAGTGGCTGCGGCCTGGAAAGCGTGCCTCCAGGGCCGCGTGGTCACCGGCGTGCCAGCTCCAGCCACGGGCATTGGGCAGGCGCCCGAGCAGGTCATCCGCGGTCAGGCCGGCCAGCAGCAGTGAGCCTTGAAACAATTGAGCCTGGCGTAACAGTACTTCACTGCGTGTGTCCATGATCCGCACCCGAAAAAAGTGGCGAAGTTTATCAACTCACGACACGCAGTGGGGCGCCACTGAAGAAGGCTTGGGCATTTTCCGTCAGTTGCCCGACGATTCGCTGGCGAGCTTCGCGGCTGCCCCAGGCATTGTGCGGCGTGACGATCAGGCGTGGGATATCACCGGCCAGCAGTGGATTGCCGTTCACCGGCGGCTCGACGCTCAGGACGTCGGTGGCCGCCCCACCCAGATGACCACTGCGCAGCGCATCGGCCAGGGCCTGTTCATCAATCAGGCCGCCGCGGGCGGTGTTGACCACCAGGGCGCCGGGCTTGAGCAGGGCCAGTTCCCGGGCACCGATGAAGTTTCGGGTGTGTTCGTTGAGTGGGCAGTGCAGGGTCAGGGCATCCACTTGTGGCAGCAGTTCCTCCAGCGGCAGGCGATCCGCTCGAGCCGGGCGTCCGGGGATCTGCCCCAATACCACGCGCATGCCAAAGGCTTCGGCCAGGCGTGCCACGGCGCTGCCTAGCTCGCCATTGCCCAGCAGACCCAGGGTCTTGCCCGCCAGTTCGATGATGGGGAAGTCCAGCAGGCAGAACTGCTTGGCCTGTTGCCAGCGGCCGGCGGCCACGGCTTGTTGGTAGTCGGCAACCCGAGTGGCGAGATTGAGCAGCAGCATCAGGGTGTGCTGGGCCACCGACGGAGTGCCATAACCCTGGCAGTTGCTGACGCTGATGCCTTGTTGGCGGGCAGCGGCCAGATCGACATTGTTGGTGCCGGTGGCGGCCACCAGGATCAGTTGCAGATCAGGGCAGGCCGCCAGGGTCTCGGCGCTCAGGGCCACCTTGTTGCTGATGGCGACCTGGGCACCCTGCAAGCGCTCGGTCACTTGCTCCGCGGGGGTGTTGGCATGCACTTGCAGGGGGCTGAAGCACTCATGCAGCGCACTCAGATCCAGGTCGCCCAGGTCCAGTGAGCTGTGATCGAGGAAGACGGCGCGGCGATTGTTGATCATGAACTGTACCTTTTGCACGAGGGATCTAAGGCGTAATCTGCCGAGCCTAACAGATGAAATAATTAGACATACACAGGAGCCTGCATGTACCTCACCGAGTTCTTGACCGTTGCCCTGATCCACTTGCTGGCGGTGGCCAGCCCCGGCCCGGACTTTGCCGTGGTGGTGCGCGAAAGCGTCACCCACGGCCGTCGCGCCGGTACCTGGACTGCCCTGGGAGTGGGCTGTGCGATCTTCCTGCACGTGGGTTACTCGCTGCTGGGGATCGGCCTGATCGTTTCCCAGTCCATCGTGCTGTTCAACGCCCTGAAGTGGTTGGCGGCGGCGTATCTGCTGTACATCGGCTACAAGGCCCTGCGTGCTCAGCCGGCCAAGCCGGCGGCGGACGACCTGCACAAGGAAGCCGGAGAGCGTACCGCGCGCGGTGCCTTTACTTCCGGTTTTGTCACCAATGGCTTGAACCCCAAGGCGACCCTGTTCTTCCTCTCGCTGTTCACCGTGGTGATCAACCCGCACACGCCCCTGGCGATCCAGGCCGGTTATGGCGTGTATCTGGCGGCGGCCACAGCAGTCTGGTTCTGCCTGGTAGCCATGCTCTTCAGCCAGCAACGGGTGCGTGCCGGCTTCGCCCGCATGGGCCACTGGTTCGACCGCACCATGGGCGCGGTGCTGATCGCCATCGGCGTGAAACTGGCCTTCACCGAGATGCATTGAACGCTCTCCCCGGACAGGGCACGCAGGATCTCCTGAACCGCGCGAATACTGGCCTGGAGCTAGTATTGGTGCGGCCCTGCAAATCATCCCTTTGGCTGATTTAGCCGGCGCACGGGAACTTTAGAGTGGTCATCCTCCAGTCACGACCGAGCCGTCAGAAAAGGGATTCTTATGTTGCAGACTCGTGTTATTCCCCCCGCCGAAGGCGCTTATCAATACCCGCTTCTGATCAAGCGGTTGCTGATGTCCGGCGCGCGCTACGAGAAAACCCGCGAAATCATCTATCGCGACCAGTTGCGCTACACCTATCCGACCCTGATCGAGCGGGTGGCGCGTCTGGCCAATGTGTTGACTGCGGCCGGGGTCAAGGCCGGAGATACCGTGGCGGTGATGGACTGGGACAGCCATCGCTACCTGGAGTGCATGTTCGCTATCCCGATGATCGGTGCGGTGATCCACACCATCAACGTGCGCCTGTCACCGGAGCAGATCCTCTACACCATGAACCACGCCGAGGACCGCTTCGTGCTGGTCAACAGCGAGTTCGTCGGTCTGTACCAGGCCATCGCCGGGCACTTGACCACGGTGGAGAAAACCCTGCTGCTCACCGACGCACCGCAGAAGACTGCCGAACTGCCGAATCTGGTGGGCGAGTATGAGACCTTGCTGGCCGCCGCCAGCCCCCAGTATCAGTTCGAGGACTTTGACGAGAATTCGGTGGCCACCACCTTCTACACCACCGGCACCACCGGCAATCCCAAGGGGGTGTATTTCACCCATCGGCAACTGGTGCTGCACACCATGGGCGTCTCCACCATCATGGGCTCCATCGACAGTGTGCGCCTGCTAGGCACCAACGATGTGTACATGCCCATTACGCCGATGTTCCATGTGCATGCCTGGGGGCTGCCTTATGTGGCCACCATGCTTGGGCTCAAGCAGGTCTATCCCGGGCGTTACGACCCGGAGTACCTGGTGGAGCTGTGGCGCCGGGAGAAGGTCACCTTCTCCCACTGTGTGCCTACCATCCTGCAGATGGTGCTCAATGCCAAGGCGGCCCAGAACACCGATTTCGGTGGCTGGAAGATCGTCATCGGCGGCAGTGCGCTGAACCGTGCGCTGTACGAGGCGGCCAAGGCCAAGGGGATTCAACTGACGGCCGCCTATGGCATGTCGGAGACTGGTCCGCTGGTGTCTTGTGCTCACCTCAACGATGAACTGATGGCGGGCAGCGAAGACGAGCGCACCACTTACCGGATCAAGGCCGGGGTGCCAGGGCCCTTGGTGGAGGCAGCGATCATCGATGCCGAGGGCAACTTCCTGCCGGCGGACGGTGAGTGCCAGGGCGAGCTGGTGCTGCGTGCGCCCTGGCTGACTGAAGGCTATTTCAACGAGCCGCAGAAGGGCGCCGAGCTCTGGGACGGCGGCTGGTTGCACACCGGCGACGTGGCGACCCTGGACAGCATGGGGGTGATCGACATCCGTGACCGGATCAAGGACGTGATCAAGACCGGTGGCGAGTGGATCTCCTCCCTGGACCTGGAAGACCTCATCAGTCGCCATGCGGCGGTACGTGAAGTAGCAGTGGTGGGCATCGCCGATCCACAGTGGGGCGAGCGCCCGTTTGCCTTGCTGGTGATCCGCGAAGGCCATGAGATTGGTGCCCGTGAGCTCAAGGAACACCTCAAGCCGTTCGTGGAACTGGGGCACCTGAGCAAGTGGGCGATTCCCAGCCAGATCGCCCTTGTTACTGAAATTCCCAAGACCAGCGTTGGCAAGCTCGACAAGAAGCGCATCCGCGTCGACATCAGCGAATGGCAAGCCAGTAACAGCACCTTCCTCTCCACGCTTTGAGCGTCCTCTGCCGTGCCCGTCCGGGCACGGCATGCCCATCCGACAAGCCTTTGCCTTGTGCTCACGAGATTTTCAGCCATCCTTACCGCGCCGTCTTTCAACGGTTGTGGCAAAGGACTGTTCCAATGCGGTGGTCGGCTGCAAATCACACTTTAGAGGGATCAAGCAGTAATCCCTGCTGGATATAGTCCGCCTACGGATTTTTCTGAACAACGGAGCACTGTGGGGTGCTCGCGCCATGCAACTTCGGAACCGGGCAAGTGTTCATCCAACCGGTATTCGAAGCGTTTTCAGAAGAGCGTACTGCCATAAAAATAATGCACATGGAGTAGCGTCGATGACATCAGCAAACCAGTTCTGGCGCCGGGCGAAACTGCCCCTGGCCGTCGGTCTCGCCTCCACGCTCGCCGGGCCTGCATTCGGCGTCAGCTTCAATATCGGTGAAATCGAAGGCAGCTTCGATTCGTCCCTGTCGGTGGGGGCCAGTTGGTCGACCGCCGGACGCAACAAGGACCTGATCGGGGTCAACAATGGCGGCAAGGGTCTGTCCCAGACCACCGATGACGGCCACTTGAACTTCAACAAGGGGCAGACCTTCTCGAAGATCTTCAAGGGCATTCATGACCTGGAATTGAAGTACGGCGATACCGGTGTGTTTGTGCGGGGCAAGTACTGGTATGACTTCAAGCTCAAAGACGAAGACATGGACTTCAAGAACATCAGTGACAACAACCGCAAGGAAGGCGCCAAGTCCTCCGGCGGTCAGATCCTCGATGCCTTTGTCTATCACAACTACTCCATCGCCGATGAACCGGGCTCGGTGCGTTTGGGCAAGCAGGTAGTGAGTTGGGGTGAAAGTACCTTCATTGGCGGCGGTATCAACTCGATCAACCCGATCGACGTGTCGGCGTTCCGCCGTCCCGGTGCCGAGGTCAAGGAAGGTCTGATCCCGGTCAACATGTTCTACATTTCCCAGAACCTGACCGAGAACCTGTCGGCCGAAGCTTTCTATCAATTGGAATGGGACCAGACCGTTACCGACAACTGCGGGACCTTCTTCTCGCAGCCGGACAACATTTCCGATGGCTGTGACGACAATCTGCGTCTGCTCGCCAAGCGTTCGACCATCACCGCCACGGCCCCGGGCCGGGCGGCCCTGGCGGCGATGCAGGCGCGTGGCGTCGATGTCAATGAAGAGGGTGCGCTGGTGCGTCGCAGTGGCGACCGCGATGCCCGTGACAGCGGCCAGTTCGGTGTGGCTTTCCGTTACAACTTCGAGCCGCTGGACACCGAATTCGGCGCCTACTTCATGAACTATCACAGCCGTGCGCCGATCTTCAGCGCCACCGGTGCACCTCAGTCGGCCTATACCATCGCCCCGGGCTTTGGCACGTTGGCGCCGGTGTGGATTGCCGGTAACTCGAAGTACTTTGTCGAGTATCCGGAAGACATCCGCCTGTACGGGCTGAGCTTCTCCACCACCTTGCCTACAGGGACCGCCTGGAGCGGCGAACTGAGTTATCGGCCGAATGCGCCGGTTCAGTTGAACAGCACCGATATCCTCTACTCCGCTGTCCGGCCTCTGGGAGGCAACTTCACCAATGCTTCCTTGCTCGATGGGATTCCTGGACAAGACCTTCATGGCTATCGCCGTAAAGAGATTACCCAGTTCCAGACCACCTTCACGCACTTCTTCGACCAGGTCATGGGTGCCAGCCGCCTGACCCTGGTAGGCGAACTCGGGATCACTCGTGTGGGTGGCCTGGAGAGCAAATCGGATGTGCGTTATGGCCGTGATCCCGTGTTCGGTCCTGGTGCCCTGCCTGCCACTCCCGGTGGACAGAACAGTTGCCGGGTGCTCAATGCCGCCACCATTGCCGGCGCAGGCCCAGGAGCCGATGCCAGTAACCTCACTTCCAACTGCAACAACGACGGCTTCACCACCGCCACCTCCTGGGGTTACCGCGGCCGGGCGATCTGGGAATACCCGGATGTATTCGCCGGTGTGAACCTCAAGCCGAACGTGGCCTGGTCCCATGACGTCAAGGGCTACTCGCCAGGTCCTGGCGCCAACTTCGAGGAAGGCCGCAAGGCCATCAGCCTGGGGCTGGATGCCGAGTACCAGAACACCTACACCGCGAGCCTGGCCTACACCAACTTCTTTGGTGGCGACTACAGCACCGTGGATGACCGGGACTTCCTCGCCTTGAGCGTTGGCGTGAACTTCTAAGCACACTGCATTTTCAGGAAGAACAACAATATGAACATCACCAAGAGTCTGTTGCACATCGGTGTGCTGGGACTGTCACTGCTGGCCACCGGGGTCATGGCCGCGGTCTCGGCCGATGAAGCGGCCAAGCTGGGCACCAGCCTGACGCCGATGGGCGCGGAGATGGCCGGTAACGCTGCCGGTACCATTCCCGCCTGGAAACCCCTGGCAACCAACGCCGGTACCGTGGACAGCAAGGGTTTCCTGTCCAACCCATACGGCAGCGAGCAGCCGCTGTTCACGATCACTGCGCAGAACGTCGAGCAGTACAAGGACAAGTTGGCCCCCGGGCAGTACGCGATGTTCAAGCGCTACCCGGAAACCTTCAAGATGCCGGTTTACCCGTCTCATCGCGGGGCCACGGTGCCTGCTGAGGTGTTCGCCGCCATCAAACGCAATGCCACCAACACCAACCTGGTGTCCGGCGGCAACGGCCTGGAGAACTTCGAAACCGCGATTCCGTTCCCGATCCCGAAAAGCGGTGTGGAAGTCATCTGGAACCACATCACCCGCTATCGCGGTGGCAGCGTGACCCGTCTGGTGACCCAGGCCACGCCACAGGCCAACGGCTCCTACAGCCTGGTGTACTTCCAGGACCAGTTCGTGTTCCGCGACAAGATGAAGGACTACGACCCGAAAAACCCGGGCAACATCCTGTTCTACTTCAAGCAGAAGGTGACGGCCCCGGCGCGTCTGGCCGGTGGCGTGCTGCTGGTCCACGAGACCCTCGACCAAGTGAAGGAGCCGCGTTCGGCCTGGGTCTACAACGCTGGCCAGCGTCGTGTGCGCCGTGCCCCGCAAGTCTCCTATGACGGCCCGGGTACCGCCGCCGATGGCTTGCGGACTTCCGACAACCTGGACATGTACAACGGTGCGCCGGATCGCTACGACTGGAAACTGGAAGGCAAGAAGGAGATGTACATCGCCTCCGACAGCTACAAGCTCGACTCGCCGAGCCTGAAGTACGCCGACATCATCAAGGCCGGGCACATCAACCAAGACCTGGCTCGCTACGAGCTGCGTCGGGTCTGGCATGTGGTCGCCACCTTGAAGGAAGGTCAGCGGCACATCTATGCCAAACGTGACTTCTATATCGACGAAGACACCTGGCAGGCCGCGGTGATCGACCACTATGACGGTCGTGGTCAACTGTGGCGTGTGGCCGAGGCGCACGCCGAGAACTACTACGACAAGCAAGTGCCGTGGTATGCCCTGGAAACTCTCTACGACCTGCAGTCCGGCCGCTACCTGGCACTGGGCATGAAGAACGAAGAGAAGCAGGCGTATGACTTCGGCTTCACCGCGACCACCAGCGACTTCACTCCAGCCGCCTTGCGTCAGGACGGGGTTCGCTGATCCGCTGCAAATAGAGGCCGCATCCTCGGAAATTGCCCCGACTGGCTCGGGGCTTTTTTTTGCCTGGACGATTGTGGATTCGCAGATATGCACAACAATCTAGGCTGTTCCGGCAGGCTTTCTCCAGATGAATTAGTAGGTTGCCGGATAAACAACCGAAATAACGACTGATCAATCAGCTGTATCTGACCCATTTGGTCATAGTCTTTTTCACTCGAATGGTCGCAAAAATCTTCAACAGGTCGCTTTTTACCGCTAGTCTGCGGGCATCTGCTACGCCGACAACCCTACATCAATAAGAGTTGGCCATGACTGAGCTGTCCCCCCTTCAACGGTCTGCCAGCGCGGTGATTCCTGCGTTGGAAGGGCGTTTCTATCGACCCCCTCTGCCCGACGGATACGTGCAGCGGCCGCGTCTTTGCGAACGCTTGAGTGCCGGGTTGAAGGGCAGGCTGTTGCTGGTCAGTGCGCCGGCCGGGTTTGGTAAGAGCTCGTTGGCGGTGGAGTTTTGCCAGGGCTTGCCGGGCAACTGGCAGAGCCTATGGCTGGGGTTGAGCCGCCGGGACAGCGATCCCGGGCGTTTCCTCGAACGCTTGCTGGCCGGTTTGCAGCAGTACTTTCCCCAATTGGGCCGGCAGTCTCTCGGTCTGTTGAAAATGCGCCAGCGCCATCAGCCTTTCGCCTTTGAAGAGTGGCTGGATGGCTTGCTGGACGAACTGGCGCTTCACCTGTCTAGCAGCAGGCCGTTGTTGCTGGTCCTGGACGACTATCACCTGGCCCAGGGGCCGGTGCTTGATCGTTGCTTGCAGTTTTTCCTCAATCACCTGCCCGACGGCCTGCTGGTGCTGGTCACCAGCCGCCAGCGTCCGGATTGGCATCTGGCGCGGCTGCGGCTTTCACGACAGTTGCTGGAGCTGCATGAGCAGGATTTGCGCCTGACCCATGACGAGTCCCTGAGCTTGTTGGACCGCCACAGCAGTTCCTTGCGCGGCGAGGCTCTGGAAAGCCTGATCCAGCGCAGCGAGGGCTGGGTTGCCGGGCTGCGTTTCTGGCTGTTGGCAGCGTCCGAGGCTGGTGCGCTGGGCACCTTGCCTCAGGGACTGCATGGGGGCGAAGGGCTGATCCGCGACTACCTGCTGGAAGAGGTCATCGACTGCCTGCCCGCCGAGGTCCAGGCTTTCCTCTATGACACGGCGCCCCAGGAGCGCTTCTGCGCCGAGCTCTGCGACGCCCTGCGCGAAGCGCATGACAGTGCCGAGATCCTGGGTTTCCTGCAGGCTCACCAAGTGTTCCTGGTGCCATTGGACGAACACGGGCACTGGTATCGCTATCACCATCTGTTTTCCGATCTGCTGCGTACCCGACCCACGGCCAATACCCTGGTGCCGGCCGCCAGCCTGCATTTGCGTGCCTGTCGTTGGTTCAACGCTCAGGGGCTGCTGGATGAAGCCGTGGAGCAGGCGCTGCGTGCCGGACACCTGGATGTGGCGGCCAACCTGGTGCAGAACCTGTCGGAGGAGCAACTGCTGGCGGAGCAGAATGTCGGCATGCTGCTGCGCTGGAAGATGGACCTGCCCGACAGCCTGCTGATCAGCACACCGCGGCTGATCGTGCTCTACAGCTGGGCCCTGGGCCTGGCCTGCCAGTTGGACGCGGCAGAGGAACTGGCGGATCACCTGAGTCGTTTCCTGCCGGCGCCTTCGGCTACTGCGCAAAAGTCGATGCTGGCGCAATGGCTGGCCTTGAGCGGGATCATCGCTCGTGGGCGGGGCCAGCGGGAACGGACCCTGGCCTACTGCGGCGAGGCTCTTGAAAGCCTGCCGCACAAGCGTTACGGACAGCGCCTGATGTGTCTATCGACCTTGTCCAACCTGGCGATCACCGACGCCGACCTGTGGCGCGCCCGCAGTCTCAATCGCGAATCCCTGGAGTTGGCGCAGCGGGTCGGCAATCCGCTGTTCGAGGCCCTGGCCCATTACGATCGGGCCCGGGTTCTGCAGGCGCGGGGCGAGGTGCTCAGAGCGCTGGAGGAGGTGCACCAAGGGCTGCGACGGCTGCAGGGACTGTCGGCTCAGCGGCTGTACGCGGTGCGGGCCCGGCTGACCCTGTATGAAGGTTATCTGTTGACGCTGCGTGCCCAGCCTGAGGCCGGCCTGGTGCGTTTACAGGCCGGGTTGCTGGAGGCGCGGGCCTGTCGCGACATCAGCGTGTTGATCGCCCATTGCGTGATCGCCAAGCAGGAAGGCCTGCGGAGCGAGTTTTCCCGGGCCTTTGCCGAGTTGGCCGAGGCCGAGCGCCTGATGCACATCTGGGACGTGCCGCCGATCTACTACTTGGCGATGATCACTCTGGTGAAGTGCGAGCTCTGGCTGGCCCAGGGCCGCATCGACCTGGCCGAGGCCTGGCTGGCGCGTCTGGGCCAGACCTACACTGGAGAGCAGGCTGCGGCGCCGCCGGAGTTCCATCCGCAGTTGCCCTTGCACATCGAATTGCAGCAAGCCCAACTGGAAACCATCAAGGGCGACTCCGCCCGGGCCGAACAGCGCTTGAGTCGATTGGTGGAGCATGGCCAGCAAAGCGGTCGGCAGTTGTTGAGCGTTATGGCCCTGACCCAGAAAACCCTGCTGTTGCTGGCGTCCGGGCGCGGCGCAGAGGCACGACGGGACTTTGCCCAGGCCCTGGAAGCAGCGGTGGGGGGCGCAGTGCAACCTTTCGAGAGCTTGATCCGCAGTCACCCCTGCTGGATGCGCGAGCAATTGCAGCACTGTGTGTCGACCGCTTTGACTCAGGCTCTGTTGCAGCGTTTGCCTGCTGCCCCCCGTGAGCTTCCCGAGGCGGCTCATAGTGAGTCGTTGAGTTCCCGGGAGCTGTCGGTGCTGCAATTGATTGCTCAGGGGTGTTCCAATCAGGAAATCAGCGAGCGCTTGTTCATTTCGCTGCATACGGTGAAAACCCACGCCAGCCATATCAACAGCAAGCTGGGGGTTGAGCGACGTACACAGGCAGTGGCACGGGCCCAGGAGTTGGGGTTGCTGGGGTAGGCGCTACCCCGCCGGCCAGGGCTTTTGGCGGCCGCGTCGAGGTCGGCCAACCGGCTGCAGCTGCGCCGTGATACAGCGTCGGGCCCGGGGTTATCGGGCCAGGTGCTGTTTGCAGTAATCGGCGAACAGGCGCGCCGGCTTGGTCAACTGGCCACGTTTGAGCCAGGCCGCCACCAGGCCGGAGCCGGTCACGTCCTCGACAATATCCACGCACACCACCGGCTTGCCGTCGTAGGAGCACTGGGAGTGGGGGCGGGTTACCAGAATCGAAAAGCCGAAGCCCTGGCCCACCATGCCCCGCACCATCTCGATGGAGGGCGAGCTGAAGGCGATCTGTGGCGTCAATCCCAGTTCCTCGAACAGGCTGACGAAGTAGGTCCGGCTCGGTTGCACATCCAGCAGGATCATTGGTTCCAGGCTCAGGTCACGCAGTGAAACCTGGGCCTGCTGGGCGTAGCGGTGGTCGGCGGGAAGCAACGCATAGGGCCGTTGCGGTGGCATCAGTGGTTCGGTTTCGATGGTGCCGTCCAGTTCGTGCTCGTACAGGATCACCAAGTCGAACGCACCGCCGGTCAAGCCCTGTACCAGTTCCTGCTGTTCGCCATCGCGGATGCGGATTTCCACCCCGGGATACAGGGCACTGAAGCCGGCGATCAACTGCGGCAGGTACAGCGGTGCCACGGTTTCAAAGCAACCGATGTCGATCTGTCCGGCCACCACGTCGTTGTCCGCCAGGGCGTTCTGCTCGAACTCCTTGGCCATGCGCAGCAGTTCCTGAGCCTTGCGGTAGAAGCGTGCACCACTTGGGGTCAGGGACACCCCCAGGGCGTGGTGGCGGATCAGCAATTGCACGCCGAAGCTGTCCTCCAGGCCCTTGATGGCGGTGGAGATCGACGGCTGGGCGATATACAGCTTGCGTGACGCTTCAGCGACGCTGCCGCATTCGACGGTGGTGATGAAGTACTTGAGTTGACGCAGATTGTAGGCGGCCACAGCGAACCTCGTTCTGATTCGGCTCTAGAGTGCACTGCGCAAGATGCAGCCCGCTTCCTGCAAGCAAGTTATGCACCGACAAGCCTCCCGGGCTTGGTTTCTTGTCCGTCAACGATACTCACAAACGCTGTCGGAAAGGGCGGGGTCTAGGCAGTTTTTTCATCGCTTGTGAACAGGTATTTCCTGGCCTTGAGCGATCTCGACCAGGACGATGGTTTTCAACTTTACGCCTCTGGAGCGCTCTGCGGTGCAGGCAGCTCCTCGGCGGGCGGGGCGGCATTGAAGTCCAGGGTGACCGTGAAGAGTTGCTGTTCCATCAGCACCTCAATGCGCCAGCCGAGCCGGGCGCTGAGTTGCCGCATCAGTTCCAGGCCCAGGCCATAGCCAAAGTCGTTGGATGGCTCCAACTGCTTGGCTTCCCGGATGCGGTTGACGATGCGCAGTTGTGGGTAGTCGAAATTGATCTCGACACTGCCCTCATCGGCGTATTGCAAGGCATTGCGCAGGAAGTTGCCCACCACGATGCGGCAGGCGGTCAGAGGCAAGCGGCAAGGGGTGCTGCTGATGTCCAGCAGCAGTTCGATATCCCGTGTACCGATCAGGTAGCGGTGTTCCTCGATCAGTTCAGTGACCAGGCCGCTCATGTCGATGGGTTCCTCGGGCAAGGGTTCTGGCAGTTCCCGGCTCATCCACAGCAAGGTTTCGGCGATGCGCTGCATGTTCAATACCGAGCGCTCGATACGTTGCAGGGGCGGCGGCAGGACGCCGCCGGATTGCAAGGTCAGCAGTTCGATATTGGCCTTGAGCACCGCCAATGGGGTGCGCAGCTCATGGCTGGTGTAGCGCAGCAGGCGGCCTTCTCGCAGGCTGGCGGCCTGCACCTGCTGCACGCTTTGGGCCAGGGCATCGGCGAGCACGTTGAACTCCTTGAAACCGAAATTAGGTCGCTGGCCGGACACCGCGTCCGCATCCTTGAGGGTCGAGGACCACTGGGCCAGGCGCTCCAGGGGCCTTACCAGCCACCAGACCAGCAGGACAATGATGATCAGCGCCGGGACGAACACCGCCAGGCTGATGAGGTTGACGCCGCGCAACTGGCGCTCGATGTAGGCGTCGGACAGTGGCGTCTCCACTTCGCCGCCTTCTTCCTTGTCGTGGTCGACGTCGAACATGTACAGGGTCTTGCCGTCGCTAAGGGGCTGGGCCAGGACCGCCCGCCCTTCATCCTCGTCATCGGAGTCCAGGTCGCCGAAGGCCTGCAGCGCGCCGAAGGACAGGCTGGGCGGAGTGTCCAGCAGCTGACGGATTTTCTCCGGCAGCGCCTCTTTGCCTATGACGCTGGTATAGAAGTAGTTGTGCGGCGGTGGGGTGTTTGGATCTTTCTTGTAATGCCTGGCGAAGTACTGGGCTTCCTCCTCCATCATGGCGCTGGCGGTATAGAGCAGGCCACGGATACTGTACTCGGGCAGCAGCAGGCTGTAGATCAGCAACACCACGGCAATCAGCAGCAGGAAGCTGCCGCTGATCACCCATTTCAGACCCAGACCGTTACGCATGTGACCTCATCTGAATGCCAATACCAGGGAGGGTGTGGATCAACGGTTGGCCGAAGGATTTGTCCACGGTCTTGCGCAATCGGTGCATGTGCACCTTGAGGGTATTGCTGTCCGGTGGCTCGTCGCCCCAGATCATGGTCTCCAGGCGTTCCCGGGTTACCGGTTCCGGACTGGCACGCATCAGGCATTCCAGCAGGGTCCAGCAAATGGGTGACAGATGCAGTTCTTGCCCGGCGCGGCTGACCTTGCGGGTAGACAGCTCCATCACCAGGTCGGCCACTTGCAGGCGGCTTGCCTGGCCGCTGCGGCGCATGCTCAGGGCTCGGATACGGGCCACCAGTTCCGCCATTTCAAAGGGCTTGACCAGATAGTCGTCAGCCCCGGCGGCGAAGCTGGCGAGTTTGTCGGAAAGGGCATCCAGCGAGGTGAGCATCAGGATCGGCGTCTGGCTGCCTTGCTGGCGCAACTGTTGGCACAGCTGCTGGCCGTCCAGTCGCGGCAACATGATGTCCAGCAGGATGACGTCGTAGTGCTGGCTTAAAGCCAGGTTAAGGCCGGTCTGGCCATTGCTGGCGTGGTCGCAGACGATGCCGCTGATTTCCAGGTACTCGATGACGGTGTTGGCTAGGTCGAGGTTGTCCTCGACCAATAGCAGTTGAATATGCACGGAAACGTCCCCTTGGACCCTTGGCGCTTGATGGGCCGAAGGATAGCGGAGTCAGGCCGCTTTCTGCCGATGTTTACCCGGTGTTAACCCGGCCGTCTCTAAGCTCGGGCTCTTCTTAACTCCAGAGCGTGGCACGGCCATGAACCTGATTTCGGTAGTCAAAGGAATCCTGCTGGTCCTGATACTTCTCGTCCTGATGGCCTGCGTCCTGCCTTCCCAGGCACCTTTGGGGCGCCTGGGAGGGGGCGGCCCCCTGAGTTGGTTACTGATTGGCCACAGTGTTGAGCGGGCGGGATCCGAGCATGTCATCAGTGCATGCTGATAAGACCGGCGCCAGCTACACCGATCAGTTGGTGCTGTGCCTGGTGCTGATTCTCTGTGTATCGATCTCCCTGGGGATCTACATCATGCGCTTCAATGCGCAGATCGACCGGCAGCGCGAATTGTCCCCGGTGCACTTGCTCGAATGCGGCCAGGGGCGCGGGGCCTTCATTGTCGACCCTCATGGACAGCGCAGTAGCAGTGACAACTGTTTCCTGGTGGATGAGGACAACTAGTTTCGGGTCTGCTCGGCACTCAGAACGATTCGCCGTCGAATTCAAGCACAAGAAACGTGGTTCTTGCGCTTGAATCTCGTTTTACAGTGTCGGCGTACTGAGAAGACGGCCATGGACCACTGGGTTCCGGGTCCGATTCCACTGGCGGATTGAAGGAGACCTGAGATGTCCTGCGTATTCAAACTGATGCCGTCCCCCGTTGGCCAACTGACCCTGGTGGCCAGAGGGACCAAGCTGGCGGCGATTCTCTGGGAGCACGAACGGCAGAACCGGGTACGTCTCGGGCCGTTGCAGGAGTCGGTTGATCATCCCCTGCTGCTGGAAGCCGAGCGCCAGCTTCGGGAATACTTTGCAGGCAGCCGTGAGCGCTTCGAGCTTGAGCTGGATTTCGTCGGTACCGAGTTTCAGTGCAAGGTCTGGCAGGCCTTGCTGACCATCCCTTTCGGTGAGACCCGCAGCTACAGCCAGATCGCCCAGCAGATTGGCAGTCCCAAGGCGGTGCGGGCGGTGGGTGCAGCCAATGGCCGGAACCCGATCTCGATTGTGGCCCCCTGTCATCGAGTGATCGGTGCATCGGGGAGCCTGACCGGCTTTGCCGGAGGGCTTGAAGCCAAGCAGTTCCTGCTGGCACTGGAGGGGGAGGAGACGCTGCAACTGGCGTTCTGAGTGAGTGTTGGCGGTGAGCTGTGCCAGAATGCGCCATCGATTTTTCTGGAACGCTTCCATGGACGCCGCCAAACCCAGCCTTATCCGCGAAACCTTCCCCGTCGGCCCTTTGCAGTGCAACTGCACCATCATTGGCGACCCGCTGACCAAGAAAGCCATAGTTGTCGATCCGGGAGGCAATCCCGATTTGATCATGGCTCGCCTCGATGCCCTCGGGTTGAAGGTGGTGAGCATCATTCATACCCATGCGCACCTGGATCATTTTCTTGCCTCCGGGCAGATGAAGGAAAAGACCGGCGCCACTTTGCATCTGCATAAGGACGACCAGTTCCTGTGGGACAACCTTGAGATGCAGTGCAGCATGTTCGGCGTGCCCTACACCCCGGTCCCGTCCCCGGACCGCTGGCTGGGCGACGATGAGGAACTGGCCTGCGGTTGCGGCGTGGCCCTGCATACTCCCGGGCACACTCCGGGTTCCATGAGTTTTTGGTTTTCCGAGGCTAAGCTTCTGATTGCCGGCGACACGCTGTTCAAGCGCGGGGTCGGGCGCACGGACTTGTGGGGCGGGGATCAGGCCACCCTGGTGCGTTCGATCAAGCAGCGTCTGTATACCCTTGATGAAGATGCCACAGTGGTTGCCGGGCACGGTCCAGACACTCGATTGGGCGATGAGATGCGCCAGAATCCGTTTGTGAGGGCCTGACTTTTAGCCAGGCTGCTGACGGAATTTTTGCCACTCTGTGTGTTCCAACGCTAGCTAAGGTCTGTTGCCAACGTCCGCTGCACCACAGAATGCAAAATGTAGGAGTTTTCCATGTTCACCTCGCGTCGTTTGATTGTTGTCGCTACTGCTGTGGCCTTGTTGTCCGGCTGCGCTTCGCCTAACCCCTATGACAATCAGGGGCAGGCCGACGGCGGCTCGTCGGGCATGAGCAAAACTGCAAAATACGGTGGCCTGGGTGCCCTGGCTGGTGCATTGGCCGGTGCTGCCATTGACCACAATAACCGTGGCAAGGGCGCGTTGATCGGTGCCGCGGTGGTGGGGGCATCCGCTGCCGGTTACGGTTACTACGCCGACCAGCAGGAGAAAAAACTGCGCGCCAGCATGGCCAATACCGGGGTTGAAGTGCAGCGTCAGGGTGATCAGATCAAGCTGATCATGCCGGGCAACATCACGTTTGCCACTGATTCGGCGAATATCGCCCCAAGCTTCTACCAACCGCTGAACAACCTGGCCAACTCCCTGCGCGAGTTCAACCAGAACCAGATCGAGATCGTCGGCTACACCGACAGCACTGGCAGCCGTCAGCACAACATGGACCTTTCCCAGCGTCGTGCCCAGAGCGTGGCGACCTATCTCACGTCCCAGGGGGTGAGCAGTGCCAACCTGTCCGCTCGCGGTGCTGGTCCGGACAATCCGATTGCCAGCAACGCCGACGTCAATGGCCGTGCGCAGAACCGTCGTGTAGAGGTCAACCTCAAGGCGATTCCGGGCCAGCAGTATCAGCAGCAAGGTCAGCAGTACCAGCAGCCCTACCAGCAGTACTGATCGACTCGACTGCAATCCCAGGTACAAAAAAGCCCGCCCGATGCAAATCGGGCGGGCTTTTTAATGACTGAAGCGGTTACTTCTTCAGGCCGTAGTGCTCGTCGAGCATACCCGGAGCGTTTGGCGTCTTCGGCGCGTAGTCCCGTGGTGGCTCCTGATCCCGCGGTGGAGTCAGGCGCTCCCGTGGAGTTTGTGCCGACTCGGAATGCAGTGCAGCCAGCAGGCGTTGCCGGGTCAGTTCGTCCAGGGCCAGGCGGTTGGCACCCTCGGCGAGATGGTCCTGCACTTCCTGATAGCTCTGGGTGAGCTTTTTCACCAGGGTGGCAGTGCTGTTGAAATGGGTGACCACTTCATTTTGATAATTGTCGAAACGTTCCTGAATATCGTCCAACTGACGCTGCGTGCGGTTAGGCGCGGCATTGGGCAGCAGGCGAGCAACCAGGAATCCAATGGCGACACCCGCGACCAGGGCAAGAGTCGGCAACAACCAAACTAAGAGCGAGTGTTCCACGAGTCCTTCCTCTATAAACGGCTTTGCTTTACGTTAACGGCTCGAACCTGCGCTGTATACCGCGATTCACTCGCAATAGATTGGCACAGACCATTTGCTAGACGAGTCGACCCCCTTCGAGGTCACGGAGTTCCTTCCTTGCTAATGCGTGAAACCCCTGTAGTGATTGCCGGCCCGGTGGGCCAATTGGAAGCCCTGTATCTGGAGGTGCCCGATCCTCGTGGTGTGGCACTGATCTGCCACCCCAACCCGGTGCAGGGCGGCACCATGCTCAACAAGGTGGTGTCCACCTTGCAGCGCACCGCGCGGGATGCCGGCCTGATCACCTTGCGCTTCAACTACCGGGGCGTTGGTGCCAGTGAAGGCAGTCACGACATGGGCAGTGGCGAAGTCGATGACGCCCAGGCTGCCGCCCAGTGGTTGCAGGCCAAACATCCTGAACTGCCATTGACCCTGCTGGGGTTCTCCTTCGGCGGTTTTGTCGCCGCCAGCCTTGGCGGGCGCCTGGAGGCCCAGGGCGTGCAGCTCAAGCACCTGTTCATGGTGGCGGCGGCGGTGACCCGTCTGCGGGATACCGACCAGTTGCCGGAAAACTGCCCGCTGACCCTGATCCAGCCGGAAACCGATGAAGTCATTGACCCTCAAGCGGTCTATGACTGGTCCGACGCGCTTGTTCGCCCCCATGAGCTGCTGAAAGTGGCAGAATGCGGGCACTTTTTTCATGGCAAGCTCACTGATCTCAAGGATCTGGTGCTGCCGCGACTTTCGAATTGATAGCAGTCTGATAAGCGATTACCCATGACTACTCGTACGCGTATCCTCACCGGCATCACCACCACCGGTACCCCGCACCTGGGCAACTACGCTGGCGCGATTCGCCCGGCGATCCTTGCCAGCCGTGACAGTAATGCCGATTCCTTCTACTTCCTGGCCGACTATCACGCGCTGATCAAGTGCGATGACCCTTTGCGCATTCAGCGTTCGCGCCAGGAAATCGCGGCGACCTGGCTGGCGGGCGGCCTGGATGTGGAACGTGTGACCTTCTATCGTCAGTCGGACATTCCGGAGATTCCGGAACTGACCTGGCTGCTGACCTGCGTAGCCGCCAAGGGCCTGCTCAATCGTGCCCATGCGTACAAAGCATCGGTGGACAAGAACCTAGAGGCCGGTGAAGACCCGGATGCCGGCATCACCATGGGGCTCTACAGCTATCCGGTGCTGATGGCCGCAGACATCCTGATGTTCAACGCGCACAAGGTGCCGGTGGGCCGTGATCAGATCCAGCACGTGGAAATGGCTCGGGACATCGGCCAGCGTTTCAACCATCTGTTTGGCCAGGGCAAGGAGTTCTTCACCATGCCCGAGGCACTGATCGAGGAGAGTGTCGCGACCCTGCCTGGCCTGGACGGTCGCAAGATGTCCAAGAGCTACGACAACACCATCCCTTTGTTCACCAGTGCCAAGGACATGAAGGACGCGATCTCGCGGATCGTCACTGACTCCAAGGCGCCGGGTGAGGCCAAGGACCCGGACAACTCCCATCTGTTCACTCTGTTCCAGGCGTTTTCTACCCCGGCACAGGCCGCCGAGTTCCGTACTGAGCTGTTGCAGGGGCTGGGCTGGGGCGAAGCCAAGAACCGCCTGTTCCAGTTGCTGGATGGTGAATTGGGCGAGGCTCGTGAGCGTTACCATCAGTTGATCGCCCGTCCCGGGGATCTTGAAGACATTCTGCGTGCCGGCGCCGCCAAAGCTCGGGCTGTGGCCACGCCGTTCCTTGCCGAGCTGCGTGAGGCCGTGGGCCTGCGCTCCTTTGCCAGTCAGGTGCAAGTTGCCGCCACGACCAAGAAAAAGGCCGCTAAGGCCGCGCGCTTCATCAGCTTCCGTGAAGACGATGGTAGTTTCCGTTTCCGCTTGCTGTCCGCCGATGGCGAGCAGTTGCTGCTGTCGCGTCACTTCGCCGATGGCAAGGCTGCTGGTGCGGTGACCAAACGACTGCAATCGGGGCAGGAGCTGGATCTGCGTAGCGAAGCCGGCAGTTTCAGCGTTTGGCTGGATGGCGCCTGCGTGGCTGACAGCCCAGCCTTCGCTGACGCTGCCGCGCGTGACGCAGCCATTGAAGCGCTGCGGATTGCGCTGACCCCAGCGCAGGACTAATCGGAATCTTCCCGACCAAGGGCTGATTGCCATTCCCCAGGGCCGTCGCTAAAGTGACGGCCCGTTTTTGTTGCCTTGCTAACGAATTATGACGCCCCTAGAACGATACCAAGCAGATCTGAAACGCCCGGACTTCTTTCATGACGCGGCACAGGAAACCGCTGTGCGTCATCTGCAGCGCCTGTATGAGGATCTGATTGCAGCCGAGCAAAACAAGCCGGGTTTGCTCGGCAAGCTCTTTGGCAAGAAGGATCAGGCGCCGGTCAAGGGGCTGTACTTCTGGGGCGGAGTAGGGCGTGGAAAGACTTATCTGGTAGACACCTTCTTCGAAGCCTTGCCGTTCAAGGAAAAGGTTCGTACGCACTTTCACCGCTTTATGAAGCGCGTACACGAAGAAATGAAAACCCTGGGTGGCGAAAAGAATCCGCTGACCATCATTGCCAAGCGTTTCTCACAAGAGGCGCGGGTGATCTGCTTCGATGAATTCTTCGTGTCTGATATTACCGATGCGATGATTCTCGGCACCCTGATGGAAGAGTTGTTCAAGAACGGTGTGACCCTGGTGGCGACGTCGAACATCGTTCCGGATGGCTTGTACAAGGACGGTCTGCAGCGTGCGCGCTTTTTGCCGGCCATTGCCCTGATCAAGCAGAACACCGAGATCGTCAACGTCGACAGCGGCGTCGACTACCGTCTGCGGCATCTGGAGCAGGCGGAGCTGTTTCACTATCCATTGGATGAAGCTGCCCATGAAAGTCTGCGCAAGAGCTTCCGTGCGCTGACGCCAGAGTGCACTCAGGCGGTGGAAAACGATGTTTTGATCATCGAGAACCGAGAAATTCGTGCGCTGCGCACCTGTGATGATGTGGCCTGGTTCGACTTCCGTGAGCTGTGCGATGGCCCTCGTAGCCAGAACGACTACATCGAACTGGGCAAGATCTTTCATGCCGTGCTGCTCAGTGGCGTGGAGCAGATGAGTGTCACCACGGATGATATTGCTCGGCGTTTCATCAACATGGTCGACGAGTTCTATGACCGCAACGTCAAGCTGATCATCTCCGCCGAGGTCGAGCTCAAGGACCTCTATACCGGAGGGCGCTTGACGTTCGAGTTCCAGCGCACTCTCAGCCGGTTGCTGGAGATGCAGTCCCACGAGTTTCTGTCGCGGGCGCACAAGCCATAATCTCGAGTCGATGAAAAAGGGCCTGCATTGCAGGCCCTTTTTTTATGCCGCCTGCTGCTGGAACTGCTGGCGGTACTGATTGGGTGAGAGTTCGGTGTGTTGGCGGAACAGGCGGGCGAAGAAGCTGGCGTCGTCGTAGCCGACTTCATAGCTGATGGTCTTGATGCTCTTGCGCGTTCCCGAAAGCAGGCCCTTGGCGGTTTCGATGCGTAGACGCTGCAGGTAGTGCAGGGGCTTGTCGCCGGTAGCCGTCTGAAAGCGGCGCATGAAATTGCGAATGCTCATGCCATGTTCGCGAGCCACGTCCTCGAAGCGGAACTTGTCGGCGAAGTGCTCTTCAAGCCAATGCTGGATCTGCAGGATGATTACATCCTGATGCAGTTTCTGGCCGCCGAAGCCGATGCGTCCGGGGGCGTAGCTGCGTTGCACTTCATAGAGGATGTCCCGAGCCACGGCCTGGGCCACGTTGGCTCCACAGAAGCGTTCGATCAGGTAAATGTACAGGTCGCAGGCCGAGGTGGTGCCGCCGGCGCAATAGAGATTGTCGGCGTCTGTCAGGTGCTTGTCCTGGTTGAGCTGGACCTTGGGGAAGCGCTCGCTGAAGGCGTTGAAGAAGCGCCAGTAAGTGGTGGCTTCCTTGCCGTCGAGCAGTCCGGCTTCAGCCAGCCAGAAAACCCCGGTGGCTTCACCGCAAAGCACTGCACCGCGGGCGTGCTGGGCGCGCAGCCAGGGCAGTATCTGTGGATAACGCTGGCACAGGGTGTCGAAGTCATCCCAGAAGGCCGGGAGAATGATCACATCGGTATCTTCCAGCGCACCGTCCACCGGCATGATCACATTGCTGAAGCTGCAGACTGGCTGGCCGTCGGGGCTGACCAGGCGAGTTTCGAATGCCGGAGTCAGGCCTTGGCCCAGCTGTTTGCCGTAACGCAGGCTGGCCAGATGGAAAAAATCCTTGGCCTGCATGAGGGTGGAAGCGAAAACCCGGTCGATAGCCAGGATGCTGACGCGCCGCAAGGGCGTGGAGGTTTGGTTAGACATAATTCAATTGTTCTTATAGGGGAAAGTGGTCACCAGACGGCTGGATCGTCTTATTTTTTGTCGGATGTGTCCAGTGTCCCGTGCAGGTGCCTGGGCTTAGGCTCTGGCAGCCAACCCATGATCAATCAACATCACAGGTGCCTGCATGATCCCTAGAACCTTGTTCAGTTCCGAGCATGAACTCTTTCGTGACAGCGTGCGTACGTTCCTTGAAAAAGAGGCTGTGCCTTTCCATGGTGAGTGGGAAAAACAGGGCTTCATCGACCGTCAGTTGTGGAGCAAGGCTGGGGAGGCGGGGATGCTGTGTTCGCATATTCCCGAGGAGTACGGCGGTCTGGGGGCGGATTTTCTCTACAGTGCGGTGGTGATCGAGGAGATCGGCCGTCTGGGGCTGACCGGCATTGGTTTTTCTCTGCATTCAGACATTGTTGCGCCCTACATCCTGCACTACGGCAGTGAGGCGCTGAAGCGCAAATACCTGCCCCGTCTGGTGTCGGGGGATATGGTCACGGCCATTGCCATGACCGAGCCGGGTGCGGGCTCTGACTTGCAAGGGGTGAAGACCACGGCAGTGCTCGACGGCGACGAGTATGTGATCAATGGGTCCAAGACCTTTATTACCAACGGCTATCTGGCGGACCTGGTGATAGTCGTGGCCAAGACCGATCCCAAGGCTGGAGCTAAGGGCACCAGCCTGTTTCTGGTTGAGGCCGATACTCCCGGGTTCTCCAAGGGCAAGCGCCTGGAAAAGGTTGGAATGAAGGCTCAGGACACCTCCGAGCTGTTCTTCCAGGATGTGCGAGTGCCCAAGGAAAATCTGCTGGGGCAGGCTGGGGCAGGCTTTGCCTACTTGATGCAGGAGTTGCCCCAGGAGCGCCTGACCGTGGCGATTGGTGGCCTGGCCAGTGCCGAGGCCGCGTTGCAGTGGACCCTGGAATACACCCGCGAACGCAAGGCCTTTGGCAAGGCAATTGCCGATTTCCAGAATAGCCGCTTCAAGCTGGCTGAAATGGCCACGGAAATTCAGATCGGCCGGGTCTTTGTCGATCGCTGCCTGGAGTTGCATTTGCAGGGCAAACTCGATGTGCCGACGGCGGCCATGGCCAAGTACTGGGGCACCGATCTGCAGTGCAAGGTACTCGATGAGTGCGTGCAACTGCACGGCGGCTACGGCTTCATGTGGGAGTACCCGGTGGCCCGGGCCTGGGCCGATGCGCGGGTGCAGCGCATTTATGCCGGGACCAACGAGATCATGAAGGAAATTATCGCCCGTTCACTGTAGGAACCGGCTTGCAGGCAAATGGTGCGACGTGTCCATTCGTTGGCAAGCCAGCTCCTGTAGACCAGTTAAGGCGCAGGGTTGGGGTGATCCTTGTGGATTGCCTCTATCCCGGCGAGGACTTCTTCCGACAACTTCAAGGTGGCGCTGGCGATGTTGCTGTCCAGCTGTTCCAGTGTGGTGGCGCCGATGATGTTGCTGGTCACGAACGGCTGTTGAGTGACGAAGGCCAAGGCCATCTGTGCCGGGTCCAGACCATGCTCGCGGGCCAGCGCCACATAACGGCTGCAGGCCGCTTCCGACTGAGGGTTGAAGTAGCGGCTGAAGCGGCTGTAGAGGCTCAGTCGAGCCTTGGCTGGTCGGGCGCCTCCCTCGTACTTGCCGGACAGGTAGCCAAAGGCTAATGGAGAGTAAGCCAGCAGGCCGCATTGTTCGCGAATGGCGATTTCCGCCAGGCCCACCTCAAAGCTGCGGTTGAGCAGGTTGTAGGGGTTCTGGATCGAAACTGCGCGAGGCCAGCCACGACTTTCGGCCAGGGCGAGGAACTTCATGGTGCCCCAGGGCGTTTCGTTGGACAGGCCGATATGGCGGATCTTGCC
The DNA here is from genome assembly GCF_003363755.1 of Pseudomonas protegens. Classification (GTDB taxonomy): domain Bacteria; phylum Pseudomonadota; class Gammaproteobacteria; order Pseudomonadales; family Pseudomonadaceae; genus Aquipseudomonas; species Aquipseudomonas danubii. The sequence continues at coordinate 2,312,451 of NZ_CP031396.1, read as the reverse complement.
GGCCTTGACCTGTTCGTCCAGCGCTTCGAGGGTTTCTTCCAGCGGTGTGAAGTCTTCGTCGGCCTGGTGCCTGTAACCCAGCTGACCGAAGAAGTTGGTGCTGCGCTCGGGCCAGTGCAATTGATAAAGGTCGATCCAGTCGGTCTGCAGGCGCTTGAGGCTGGCATCCACGGCTTCGACTATGTGTTTGCGGTTGTGCTTGAGTTGTTTGTCGCGGATGTAATCGATGGTGTTGCCTGGGCCGGCGATCTTGCTGGCCAGGATCCAGTCGGCGCGATCGCCGTGTTGCTTGAACCAGTTGCCTATGTAGCGTTCGGTGGTGGCATAGGTTTCGGCCTTGGGTGGCACCGGGTACATTTCGGCGGTGTCGATAAAGTTGATTCCGGCGTTCTTGGCTCGCTCGATTTGAGCGAAGGCTTCAGCCTCGGTGTTCTGCTCGCCCCAAGTCATGGTACCCAGGCAAATCGCACTCACATTCAGATCGGTTCGGCCCAGCTGGCGGTAGTCCATCGGGTACTCCCTTGGCAAAACAATCATAAAAGCAGGTTGAATTTTTTTTCGCAATCTGCATAATTCGGCAGCTCTTTCTGCAGTGGAAGTGATGCGCCGCCTGCCGAAGAATCTTGCCGTATATCAGACGCGCTGACCCGAGCCCCCGATAGCGTCTGTGTCCGGCTGCCTTTGACCTTGTCAAAGTACGCACTATTCAGTAAGATCCGCCGTCTATTTTGCTGGGCGGCCCCTGAGGCTATAAAGAATGAAAACTTTTACTGCTAAACCGGAAACAGTAAAGCGCGACTGGTTCGTCGTCGACGCTGCTGGTCAGACCCTGGGTCGTCTGGCCACTGAAATCGCGAGCCGTCTGCGTGGCAAGCACAAGCCTGAGTACACTCCTCACGTTGATACCGGCGACTACATCGTCGTAATCAATGCCGAGCAGGTACGTGTTACTGGCGCTAAAACCACTGACAAAATGTACTACTCCCACTCCGGTTTCCCGGGCGGCATCAAGTCGATCAACTTCGAAAAGCTGATCGCTAAAGCCCCTGAGCGCGTGATCGAGACCGCGGTAAAAGGCATGCTGCCTAAGAACCCGCTGGGTCGCGACATGTACCGTAAGCTGAAAGTCTATGCGGGCGCTGCTCACCCTCATACTGCTCAGCAGCCCCAAGAACTGAAGATTTAACGGAATAGTTCATTATGTCGGCGACTCAAAATTACGGCACTGGCCGTCGCAAGACTGCAACCGCACGCGTTTTCCTGCGTCCGGGCACTGGCAACATCTCGATCAACAACCGCTCCCTGGATAACTTCTTCGGTCGCGAAACTGCCCGCATGGTAGTTCGTCAGCCGCTGGAGCTGACCGAGACTGTTGAGAAGTTCGATATCTACGTTACCGTTATCGGCGGCGGTGTAAGTGGTCAAGCTGGCGCAATCCGCCACGGTATCACTCGCGCTCTGATGGATTACGACGAAACTCTGCGCAGCGCTCTGCGTAAAGCTGGCTTCGTAACCCGTGACGCACGTGAAGTTGAGCGTAAGAAAGTGGGTCTGCGTAAAGCGCGTAAGCGTCCGCAATACTCCAAGCGTTAATTCGCTACTGCGTTCAAAAGCGCCCAGTCTCCTCGCGGAGCTGGGCGTTTTTTATTGTCTGAAATTTGCGCTGTGACAACTTGCCACATCCGCGCAGGCCCTATACTACAAGGCTTCGGGCTGGGTCGGCTTGGTAATTACCTTGTCAGAATAGGGGCTTTTCATTACCATTCGGCAAAATTTTTATAAGTTCAGATTTTTACTTAGTAGATGCCTGATTTAACAGGCCACAAAGCTGATGGGAGAGGACTGAATGAGCAATGACGGCGTGAATGCAGGCCGGCGTCGCTTCCTAGTAGCAGCCACATCCGTGGTGGGTGCTGCTGGAGCGGTGGGGGCTGCGGTCCCGTTCGTGGGGTCATGGTTTCCCAGTGCCAAGGCGAAAGCCGCAGGTGCACCGGTGAAAGTGAATATCAGCAAGATCGACCCAGGTCAGCAGATGATTGCTGAGTGGCGTGGTCAACCGGTATTCATCGTCCGCCGTACAGAGGAAATCCTGGGGAATCTTAAAAAGATCGAGGGCCAGCTGTCTGACCCTGACTCCAAGAACTCGGTACAACCAACCTACGTCGATCCGGAAGTGCGTTCGATCAAGCCAGAGATTTTGCTGCTGATCGGGATCTGTACTCACCTGGGTTGTTCTCCGACCTTCCGTCCTGAAGTGGCGCCCGCTGATTTGGGTAAGGACTGGGTAGGTGGCTATTTCTGCCCTTGCCACGGCTCCCACTACGACCTGGCTGGTCGCGTCTATAAAGCGCAGCCTGCGCCCCTGAACCTGCCAGTACCCCCGCATTCCTATGAGTCGGATGACATCATCGTCATTGGCGTCGACACGGAGAAAGCGTGATGAGCAAGTTCATGGATTGGGTTGATGCGCGCTTCCCAGCGACCAAGATGTGGGAAGACCATCTCAGCAAGTATTACGCTCCGAAGAACTTCAACTTCTTCTATTTCTTTGGCTCCCTGGCACTGCTGGTACTGGTTAACCAGATCGTTACTGGTGTCTGGTTGACCATGAGCTACACCCCTTCGGCGGAAGAAGCCTTTGCTTCCGTTGAATACATCATGCGCGACGTCGAGTACGGCGCGATCCTGCGTTTGCTTCACTCCACCGGCGCTTCGGCGTTCTTCATCGTGGTCTATCTGCACATGTTCCGTGGCTTGCTCTACGGTTCCTACCAGAAGCCTCGTGAGCTGGTGTGGCTGTTCGGCATGCTGATCTACCTGGCGCTGATGGCCGAGGCCTTCATGGGCTACCTGCTGCCTTGGGGGCAGATGTCCTACTGGGGTGCCCAGGTGATCATCTCGCTGTTCGGTGCGATCCCCGTTATTGGTGACGACCTGACTCAGTGGATCCGTGGTGATTACCTGATTTCCGGGATTACCCTGAACCGCTTCTTCGCTCTGCACGTGGTAGCCCTGCCGATCGTGATTCTCGGTCTGGTGGTGCTGCACATTCTGGCGTTGCACGAGGTGGGTTCGAATAACCCGGATGGCGTAGACATCAAGAAGAACAAGGATGAGAACGGTATCCCGCTGGATGGCATTCCTTTCCACCCTTACTACACCGTGAAGGATATCGTCGGTGTAGTTGTGTTCCTGTTCATCTTCTGCTCGATCGTGTTTTTCTTCCCTGAGATGGGTGGTTACTTCCTCGAGAAACCGAACTTCGAACCGGCCAACCCATTCAAGACACCTGAGCATATTGCTCCTGTTTGGTACTTCACTCCGTTCTACGCGATTCTGCGTGCGGTGCCAGACAAGCTCTTGGGTGTTATCGCCATGGGCGCTGCAATTGCGGTCCTGTTCGTGCTGCCTTGGCTCGACCGTAGTCCGGTCAAGTCCATGCGCTATAAAGGCTGGCTGAGCAAGATCTGGCTGCTGGTGTTCTGCGTCTCGTTCGTGATCCTGGGTGTGTTGGGTGTGTTGGCGCCGACTCCAGGCCGTACGCTGTTGTCGCAGGTGTGTACCTTCCTGTACTTCGCCTACTTCATTCTGATGCCGTTCTATACCAGGCTCGAGAAGACCAAACCGGTTCCGGAAAGGGTGACTGGCTGATGAAAAAGCTATTTGCTGTACTGATTCTTGCTGCTATGCCTGTGTTGTCTTTCGCGAATACCGCGGGTCCTGAGTTGGAGAAGGTTGATATCGACCTGTCCGACAAGGCTGCCTTGCAAGATGGTGCGCGTACTTTCGCCAACTACTGCATGGGTTGCCACAGCGCCAAGTTCCAGCGTTATGAGCGGGTCGCCGATGACCTGGGCATTCCTCACGACTTGATGTTGAGCAAGCTGGTTTTCACCGGTGCCAAGATCGGTGACCACATGAACATCGGCATGCAGCCGGCTGATGCCAAGACCTGGTTCGGCGCTGCGCCGCCAGACTTGACTCTGGTGGCTCGCGTGCGTGGTACCGATTGGCTTTATGGCTACCTCAAGTCCTTCTATGAAGATCCTGCGCGCCCTTGGGGCGTGAACAACAAGGTCTTCCCGAACGTTGGTATGCCTAACGTCCTGGTCGGTCTGCAAGGGCGTCAAGTTGTCGGTTGCAAGCAGGTGCAAATCGTTGAAGGCGGTAAGAAACAATACGATCCGCTGACTGGTACGCCCCTGACTCACGAGGCGTGCGACCAGCTGACAGTCAAAGAGGGTACCGGTACTCTCAATGAGGCTCAGTTCGACGAGAAGGTCAAGAATCTGGTGACCTTCCTGGCTTACTCGGCCAACCCTGTCAAACTGCAGCACCAGCGCATCGGTACTTACGTGCTCTTGTATCTGGCCTTCTTCTTCGTGTTCGCCTATCTGCTCAAGCGCGAATACTGGAAGGATGTGCATTAATAGCGTTTTAAGCATCAGTTGTTGAACATGCGCGCCTAGGGGCGTCTCTGAAACTGTAACAACCCTGTATCATTCGGGGGTTACCAGAGGCGCCCTGAGGGCGCGCTTGTTTTTTCTGCTTCCGATAATTTCAACAAGCGAGGAGGATCGCCATGGGCGTGACCAATCGGTTGGCCTGTTACTCCGACCCCGCCGACCACTATTCCCACCGGGTGCGCATTGTGCTTGCGGAGAAGGGTGTCAGCGCCGAGATCATCAGTGTGGAGGCGGGGCGTCAGCCGCCGAAACTGATCGAAGTGAACCCTTACGGGAGCTTGCCGACGCTGGTCGATCGGGACCTGGCGTTGTGGGAATCGACAGTGGTGATGGAATACCTGGATGAGCGTTACCCTCATCCTCCATTGCTGCCGGTCTACCCTGTTGCGCGTGCCAACAGTCGCTTGCTCATCCATCGGATCCAGCGTGATTGGTGCGGGCAGGTGGATCTGATTCTGGATTCGCGGACCAAGGAGGCGGTCCGGGTGCAGGCGCGTAAGGAGTTACGCGAAAGTCTGACAGGGGTTTCCCCACTGTTCGCCGATAAGCCATTTTTCCTCAGTGAGGAACAAAGCCTGGTGGACTGCTGCCTACTGCCCATACTCTGGAGGTTGCCAATCCTGGGTATCGAACTGCCGCGGCAGGCCAAGCCGCTGCTTGATTATATGGACCGCCAATTTGCGCGTGAGGCTTTCCAGGCAAGTTTGTCTGGTGTCGAACGTGATATGCGCTGAGGCTTAAGGAGCCGCTATGAACTCCAGTCGACCTTATCTGGTCCGCGCGCTCTATGAGTGGATTGTGGACAACGATTGCACCCCGCACATGCTGGTCAACTCCGATTACCCGGCTGTACAGGTGCCTCAGGGTTTCGCCAGCGATGGGCAAATTGTTCTGAATATTTCTCCCAGTGCCGTGCGCCATCTGCATATGGATAACGATGCAGTAACTTTCGAGGGGCGCTTCGGCGGTGTGCCTCACAGCCTGCACGTACCGGTTGCTGCGATCCTTGGGATCTATGCGCGCGAGAATGGGCAGGGCATGGTCTTTGATCTGGAATCGCCTCTGGATGAGGAGGACGATGTTGAGCCGGATGATGACCTGCCTCCACCGGGCAGTGAGCCGCCGCGACCTAGCGGCCGGCCGAGCCTGAAAGTGGTCAAGTAATAAAAAAGGCGATCCGGATGGATCGCCTTTTTTGTATCTGCTGCAGTGCTTTTTCAGTCGATGTATTCGAACAGCTTAACGATTTTCTGTACGCCGGAGACGCCCTGTACCAAATTGGTGGCTTGGGCGGCTTCCTGTTGGGTCAGCAAGCCCAGCAAGTAGACAATGCCGTTCTCGGTCACCACCTTGATCCGTGAAGCGGGAATGCTGGCGTCGGTGAGCATCTGTGTCTTGATCTTGGTGGTCAGCCAGCCATCGTTCTGCCGTGCCAGGAATCCTGATGGTGGCAGCACCTGCAGTTCGTTATGCACCTTCTTGACTCGCTGTACCTCGCTGGCGGCCTGTTCGGCTGTCGCCTTGAGGTCGGGGCGCGGTGTCTGGCCGGCCAACAGGACGATGCCGTTGAAGCTGGTGACGACAATGTGCGAGTTGTTTTCCAGGTCCGGGTTGGCCTTGGCAACGTTGACGGCGACTTTGGTCTCTATCAGCGAATCGTCGATCTTGCTGCCGAAGGTGCGGGTGCCGCGATCGTCATCGATTGGTTTGTCGCGGGTGGCGGTAATCACCGAGCTGCAACCAGTGATGCCGAGGCACAAGGTCAAGGCCAGAAGGCCAAGGCGATTAAGGGTCATTCTTCACTCCCGAACAATTGGCTGTCGATCAAGTCGCAAAGGCAATGGATCGCCAGCAGGTGGACTTCTTGAATACGTGCAGTGACGGTGGCCGGTACGCGAATTTCCACGTCTTCAGGCAGTAGCAGTGAGGCCATGCCGCCGCCGTCGCGACCAGTCAATGCTACGACAATCATTTCACGATCATGTGCGGCCTGGATGGCTTGAATAATGTTCGCCGAGTTGCCGCTGGTGGAAATTGCCAGCAACACATCGCCAGGTTGGCCTAGAGCGCGAATCTGCTTGGAGAAGACTTCGTTGTAGCTGTAGTCGTTGGCAATCGACGTGATGGTCGAGCTGTCGGTGGTCAGGGCGATGGCGGGCAAGCTGGGGCGTTCACGCTCGAAGCGGTTGAGCAACTCGGAGGAGAAGTGCTGGGCGTCGCCGGCGGAGCCACCGTTGCCACAGGAGAGCATTTTGCCCTCATTGAGCAAGGCGTTGACCATGACCTGGCTGGCTTGCTCGATGTGCGGTGCAAGTACGTCCATCGCCTGTTGCTTGGTGTCGATGCTGGCCTGAAAAAGCTGGCGAATTCGGGATTGCATGTCCATCTGTGTGACCTTAAGTGGCGCGGCTTGGTGGCACGTGAATGTGCAGCCCGCAAAGCAAAGAGCAAAAAAGTTGAGTGAAAATGGGTGCGGCCTGAAGGCGTCTTTCAGCTATCAAAGGCATTGCGTAGCCAGTTCAAACGGGCTTCTGCACCCGGGGCGCCTTCAATGGCGACCACGTCGAAACGGCAGGGGTGGTTGGACCAGCATGATTCGCGTTGCAAGAAAATCTGCGCGGCAAGAATCAGTTTTTGACGCTTGCGTCCATCGATACTGCCCAGAGCTCCACCCCATTGCGTGTGTTGTCTGTAGCGGACTTCGACGAATACTACTGTATCGCCGTCAAGCATGACCAGATCAAGCTCGCCGCGTTTGCACAGCCAGTTCTGCGCCAATAGGCGCAGTCCGTGCTGTTGGAGATGCCGGAGTGCTTGGCTCTCGGCATCTCTTCCGCTTTGCTGGCGTGCTCCTTGAGTCATTAGCGCGGTGTGTCGGGCAGGCGGGTAACCTGGCCGTTGACGAACTTGGCCCAGGGCAGTTGACGCTCAATGCGCTGACCGGCGGCCATGCCCAGGCTTCCGGATTCGCCTTCGATACGGCTGTCGGGCAGAGCCTTGAGCTGACCCAGGCGTGGCGCCAGGCGATAGGCGTCGACCCCCATTGCGTACAGGCGACCGAGGCTGCCTCCAGCTTGTGGCCATTGTGCAGTGACCTGGCGACGCAGAAGGCCGTTGGCATCCAGCAGCCAAGGCGTTTCGCAGAACATTACACCGTTCATGTCGTTGTATTGATTCTGATCGCCGCTGGCGCTGAACACGTTGGAAGTTGCGTACACCGGAACATCGCCAGCGTACTGGAAGTTCAGGGTCGGCTTGATCTGCTGTGCTTGCTGTGGAGTGGAGGCGAGAAAAATGAACTCGATATCCTGGCGGCGCGACGGTTGTGCGGCGACTTGAGTACCTACAGTGCTCTGCAGGCTCTTGGCGCGGCTCTCGCTTTGGCGCAGTCGGAATAGGTCGGCAATTTGCTGAGCTAAGGCGACAGGCTGGTCAACGCGTTCGATGCCGATCACGCTGCCACCGTTGGCTTCCCAATCCTGGCGGAACGCCTTGAGCACGCGATCGCCCCACTCGCCCTTGGGGACCAGTACCGCGGCGCGATGCAGGCCATCGGCGCGGGCACGACGAGAGACTTCACGGGCTTCGTCCTCGGCAGCCAGGCCAAACTGGAACAGTTGCGCCGGGCCTTGTTCGCCTTCGCTGTAGTTCAGTGCGAGGGTGGTAATCGGCAGTTGCGAGCGTGTGGCCAGTTGCTTGACCAATGGTTTTTCCAGGGGGCCGACTACCAGTTGCACGCCTGCGGCCTGGGCTTTGCGGTAGAAGTCGTCCAGGGAGCTCAAGCGCGAGCTGTCGTAAAACTCAATGCTGGGCGGCTTTTGTCCTGCTTGCTGAGCCTGGTAGTGAGCGGCCATGAAGCCTTCACGCAGGGCCTTGGAAACCGAAGCCAAGGGACCATCTTGTGGCAGAAGCAGGGCGATTTTCGAAACGGGTTGGCTAGCCAGCTCTTTGAGCTGGGTCAGCGGTTGTGGCAGTTGAATGGCCGCAGGATGCTTTGGGTTCTGCGCGCGCCAGTTATCAATGGCCGACTGTTGCTGCTCCAGAGTGCCGGCGGTCTTGACTGCCAGGGCCAGGCTCAACCATCCGGCCAGGTCATCGTTGCCTGCAGGTTGCAGTTGGTCGGTGGGCAGGGCAGCAATCAGTGCCCAGATAGCCTCATGGTTTTTTGCCGCGGCATCATCTTTCAGCAGGGGGGCGATAAGAATTCGCTGCTTGGCGGCAGAGAGCGTTTGGCCGTCTGCTTCCAGGGCGCGAGCATAAACGGTGCCGGTGCGGATCTGCTGAGTTGCAGGTAGTTCGCTGAGATGCTGCAGGCTCTGATGGCTCAGCGCAGTCAGCGCGGCTTTCGGCTGATTGCGGATCATGGCCAGCTCTGCGGCCAGGGTGCTGGCGAAGATCTGCTGGGCAGGTTTGAGTTGATCCAGCGACACTTGCTGAAGGATTTGTCCGGCGCGTCCTGCGTTGCCCTGGCGATATGCCAGGTCTGCAGCGCTCAAGCGCAGCAGGGCTGCCTTGTCCGGGCTTTTGCTGGTGGCGGCCTGTTCGAGCAATTGCTCGATGCTGGCATCCGGTGTCCGTGGAAGTTCGCCAAGGCTGGAAGAGGGCGAGCTGGCGCAAGCCACCAAAAGGGTAGCCAGGCAGAGGGCAAGAAACAGCCGCAGGCAAGCGATCATGTAAGTGTTCCTGATACTCGATCAAATGAGCGTGGAATTGTACCCAAGCGCTGGCCGGGGCGCGATGTTGCTGGTGATAAACCGTCTATTTAGCTGGTGCAAATGTTGCCGTGGTGCCTAAAAGGCCCCAAAGGGCTGGGTTGTTGAGTGATCGTCAGGCGTATTGATAGGGCTTCAACGCGTTACAATGGTGCTTTTGTCGATCTAGAGGTGTGCCCTTTGACTGCTCCAGGTGCTTTGAATACCGCTGCTGGTTCGCTTTATGTGGTGGCGACGCCCATCGGCAACCTGGACGACATCAGTGCCCGGGCCCTTAAGTTGTTGCGCGAAGTGTCTTTGATCGCTGCCGAGGATACTCGGCACTCTCAGCGCCTCATGCAGCACTTTGGCATTTCCACGCCCTTGGCGGCTTGCCATGAGCATAACGAGCGTGATGAAGGCTCTCGTTTCATTACTCGTTTATTGGCGGGTGATGATGTCGCCTTGATTTCCGATGCCGGCACGCCGCTGATTTCCGACCCGGGTTATCACTTGGTACGGCAGGCTCGAGCTGCAGGCATCAATGTGGTTCCTGTGCCGGGGGCTTGTGCATTGATCGCGGCACTGTCGGCGGCAGGTTTGCCGTCGGATCGGTTTATCTTCGAGGGGTTTCTGCCGGCCAAGGCCGTTGGGCGGCGTGGGCGCCTGGAGTTGGTCAAGGAAGAGCCCCGCACGTTGATTTTTTATGAGGCGCCGCATCGCATTCTTGAGTGTCTGCAAGACATGGAAGCGGTATTCGGTGGTGAGCGGCCGGCACTGTTGGCTCGAGAACTGACCAAGACCTTTGAGACCCTCAAGGGGCTGCCTCTTTCCGAATTGCGCCAGTTCGTAGAGGCTGACAGCAACCAGCAGCGTGGTGAGTGCGTGGTGCTGGTGGCGGGATGGACTGCACCGGAAAGTGATGAAGCGATCAGTAGTGAGTCGATGCGCATTCTTGATCTGTTGCTTAAGGAGATGCCTCTCAAAAGGGCGGCGGCGCTGGCAGCCGAGATCACGGGTGAGCGCAAGAATGTCCTGTATCAGGTAGCACTGAATAAGCAGAAAGAACAATAAATTGCGTGGCAGGGTGGCCAAAGGCTTTTAGCGCTTGTTCTTGGGGCGCTCTGCCGTTAACCTGCGCGGCGGAGAGTCGATTGGACAGTCGCTGCCCTCTATGAAAATTAGAGGGGGGAGGAAAGTCCGGGCTCCATAGGGCGGAGTGCCAGGTAATGCCTGGGGGGCGTGAGCCTACGGAAAGTGCCACAGAAAATAACCGCCTAAGCACTTCGGTGCCGGTAAGGGTGAAAAGGTGCGGTAAGAGCGCACCGCACGTCTGGTAACAGTTCGTGGCTAGGTAAACCCCACTCGGAGCAAGACCAAATAGGGTTCCAAGGCGTGGCCCGCGCTGGAACCGGGTAGGTTGCTAAAGATGTCCAGTGATGGCCATCGTAGAGGAATGACTGTCCTCGACAGAACCCGGCTTACAGATCGACTCTCCACCTTTTCCCTCCCTGCTTGAATCAATAGCAGAAGCGTTTCTGTAATACCGAAAAAATCTTACTCTTAATAAATTACTTTAACTTCATGCTGCAGCTTATTGAGCTGTTTGAAGTTGATGCTCTGGAATGCCCTCCGAATTCTCGTTATCTCTCCTCTTAGTCTCCTAAATCTCCGTTCTATAAGGCTTTTCCGTCGCTGCGCGCCTTGACGGTGGTGTGGGCGCATTCCTATAGTGTGCGCAAGTGGCAGAAAGTGGCATGAAGTGGGTTTTTTGAGCGCAAAACGCTAAAATTTGGAGAAACGCTGACGTGTTTCGCGGAGCTAACGCTATCAGTCTCGATGCGAAGGGCCGTCTCGCCATGCCGAGTCGGTATCGTGACGAGCTCGTTTCGCGAAGTTCCGGGCAATTAATCGTCACTATCGACGCTGTTGATCCTTGTTTGTGTGTTTACCCCCTCGATGAGTGGGAGCTGATAGAAACCAAACTGCGCGCATTGCCTTCGCTTCGCGAAGAAAACCGTCGTTTGCAGCGTTTGCTGATTGGTAATGCCGTCGATCTTGAACTCGATGGCAGTGGTCGTTTTCTGGTGCCGCCGCGCCTGCGTGAATATGCCAAGTTGGATAAGCGCGCGATGCTGGTGGGCCAACTGAACAAGTTCCAATTGTGGGACGAGGATGCCTGGGATGCTGTTTCGGCGGCTGACCTGGCGGCTATTCAACAACCGGGCGCGATGCCTGATGAACTGCGTGATTTGATCCTGTGACTATTGATAGCGGCTTTAACCACATCACCGTGCTGCTTGACGAAGCCGTCGAGGCTCTCGCCGTGCGCCCTGATGGCTGCTATCTGGATGGCACCTTCGGCCGTGGCGGGCATAGCCGCTTGATTCTCAGCAAGCTCGGAACGGAGGGCCGGCTCCTCGGATTCGATAAGGACCCCCAAGCGATTGCCACCGGGCAAGCGCTAGCGGCCGAAGACGGCCGCTTTGTCGTTGTACAGCGCAGTTTTGCCGAGTTGGGTTCGGAGGTCGCGGAGCGCGGCCTGGCAGGCAAGGTCAGTGGTGTTCTGCTGGATCTTGGTGTGTCTTCGCCACAGCTGGACGATCCTGAGCGCGGCTTCAGCTTTCTCAATGATGGCCCTCTGGACATGCGCATGGACCCGACTCGTGGCATCAGCGCTGCGCAGTTCATTGCCACCGCGCCCGTCGAGGAAATTGCCCGTGTGTTCAAGGAGTACGGCGAAGAGCGCTTCTCCGGGCGCATGGCGCGGGCCGTGGTCGAGCGTCGTGAAATCCAGCCCTTCGAACGCACCGCCGATCTGGCCGAAGTGTTGAAAGTCGCCAATCCTGCCTGGGAGAAGGGCAAGAATCCTGCTACCCGGGCTTTCCAGGGATTGCGCATCCATGTGAATAACGAACTGGGCGATCTTGAGGCCGGCCTTGAAGCGGCGCTGGAGTCGCTGGAAGTGGGTGGTCGCCTGGTGGTGATCAGCTTCCACTCCCTGGAAGATCGCATCGTCAAATTGTTCATGCGACGCCTGGTGAAGGGCGAGTCCGACAATCTGCCGCGCAACCTGCCGGTACGTTTCGAAGCCTTCGTGCCGAAAATCAAGATTCATGGCAAAGCGCAGTTCGCCTCCGAGGCCGAGCTCAAAGCCAATCCCCGTTCCCGTAGTGCGGTCATGCGTGTTGCGGAGAAGCTTCGGTGAGCAAGCTCTTCGCCAAGCCTCTTCCAGGCGGAAGCTTTTTCATGCTTCTGCTATTCGTTGGCGTTTTGGTCTCCGCGATTGCGGTTACCTACAGCGCCCACTGGAATCGCCAGTTACTCAATACGCTGTATGGCGAGTTGAGCGTACGCGACAAGGCCCAGGCCGAATGGGGACGGTTGATTCTCGAGCAAAGCACCTGGACCGCTCATAGCCGGATCGAAGTGCTGGCCACCGAACAGCTGAAGATGCATATCCCTGGCGCGGCTGAAGTCCGCATGGTGGCGCCATGAAACTTGAAGGCGCTCTCTACCCCTGGCGTTTCCGTGTGGTGCTGGGTCTGCTGGCGATCATGGTGTCGGCGATTGGCTGGCGCATTATCGATCTGCAGGTGGTCGACCGTGACTTCCTCAAGGGGCAGGGCGATGCGCGCAGTGTCCGGCACATCCCTATTCCCGCTCACCGTGGCCTGATCACCGACCGCAATGGCGAGCCTCTGGCCGTGAGTACGCCAGTGACCACGCTTTGGGCCAATGCCAAGGAAATGCAGTTGGCCAAGGACCGCTGGCCAGCATTGGCCATGGCTCTTGGTCAGGACCCCAAGGCGTTGGCCGAGCGTCTTGAAGCTCAGGCCAATAAAGAATTCATCTATCTGGTCCGGGGCCTGACTCCGGAGCAGGGCCAGGCGGTGCTTGATCTGAAGGTGCCGGGCGTCTATGGCATTGAGGAGTTCCGGCGCTTCTATCCGGCCGGCGAAGTGACCGCGCACATGGTTGGTTTTACCGACATTGACGACCGTGGCCGCGAAGGGGTCGAGCTGGCCTATGACGAATGGCTCGCCGGTGTTCCCGGCAAGCGCCAGGTGATCAAGGACCGGCGCGGCAGATTGATCAAGGATGTCCAGGTCACCAAGAACGCCAAGGCCGGCAAGCCCTTGGCGTTGTCGATTGATCTGCGCCTGCAATACCTGGCCAACCGTGAGCTGCGCAATGCCATTGTCGAAAACGGCGCCAAGGCCGGCAGCCTGGTGATCATGGACGTGAAGACCGGCGAGATCCTGGCCATGGTCAACCAGCCGACCTACAACCCGAACAACCGCCGCAACTTGCAGCCGGCGATGATGCGTAACCGCGCGATGATCGACGTGTTCGAGCCTGGCTCGACCATGAAGGCGATCTCCATGAGTGCCGCTCTGGAAACCGGGCGCTGGAAGCCCAGCGATACTGTCGAGGTCTATCCGGGCACCCTGCAATTGGGTAAATACACCATTCGTGACGTGTCGAAGACCGAAGGGCCGGTGCTCGATCTGACCGGCATCCTGATCAACTCCAGTAACGTCGGCATGAGCAAGATCGCCTTCGATATCGGTGGTGAAGCCATTTTTCGTCTGGCACAGAAGATTGGCCTGGGTCAGGACACCGGCCTGGGCTTCCCTGGCGAGCGAGTCGGCAACCTGCCGAACTACCGTGAGTGGCGCAAGGCTGAAACCGCGACCCTGTCTTATGGCTACGGCCTCTCGGTGACCGCGATCCAGCTGGTCCACGCGTTTTCCGCGTTGGCCAACAATGGTCGGATCGCTCCACTGACGCTGATCAAATCCGACAAGACCCCGCAAACCGCCCAGGTGATTCCGGAAAACGTCGCCAAGACCATGCAGGGCATGCTGCAGCAGGTGATCGAGGCGCCCCGTGGCGTGTTCCGTGCCCAGGTTCCGGCCTATCACGTGGCTGGCAAGAGCGGTACCGCGCGCAAGACTTCGGTCGGCACCAAAGGCTATGCCGAGAATTCCTATCGTTCGCTGTTCGCCGGTTTCGGCCCGATGAGCGATCCGCGTTATGCCATCGTGGTGGTGATCGACGAGCCGAGCAAGGCCGGTTACTTCGGTGGTCTGGTATCGGCTCCGGTGTTCAGCAAAGTGATGTCCGGCACCCTGCGCCTGATGAACATCACTCCGGATAATCTGCCGGCCACGCAACAGGCCAATGCGGTGCCCGGTACCCCAGTACGAGCTAATGGAGGGCGCGGCTAATGTCTCTTAGCCTGAACAAGATTTTCGCCCACGCTGGTCGCGATCTGCTGATCCGCGAGTTGACGCTGGACAGCCGCAATGTACGTGCCGGTGATTTGTTCCTGGCGGTACCCGGCGCCAAGTTTGACGGCCGTGCGCATATTGCCGACGCCTTGCAGCGCGGTGCTGCTGCAGTGGCCTATGAGGTGGAAGGCGCAACCGTATTGCCGCTGACTGATGTGCCGCTGATTCCAGTCAAGGGCCTGGCGGCGCAGCTGTCGGATATTGCCGGACGCTTTTATGGTGATCCAAGCCGCCAACTGAATCTGCTGGGCGTGACCGGTACCAACGGCAAGACCAGTGTTACCCAGTTGGTCGCCCAAGCGCTGGATCTGTTGGGCCAGCGTTGTGGTTTGGTGGGCACGCTGGGCACTGGCTTCTATGGCGCGCTGGAAAGTGGCTTGCACACCACGCCTAACCCTATCGCTGTGCAGGCGAGCCTGGCTGACCTGAAAAACGCCGGCGCCAAGGCGGTGGCCATGGAGGTCTCGTCCCATGGCCTGGATCAGGGGCGCGTGGCGGCCCTGGCATTCGATGTTGCGGTGCTGACCAATCTGTCCCGTGACCATCTGGATTACCACGGAACCATGCAAGCCTATGGCGCAGCCAAGGCGAAGCTCTTCAACTGGACTGACCTGCGTTGCCGGGTGATCAATCTCGATGATGAGTTCGGCCGGCAGCTGGCAGCGGACAAGCACGAGTCACGGCTGATTACTTACAGTCTCGAGGATGCCTCTGCTTATCTGTATTGCCGTGAGGCGACCTTCGACGACGACGGCGTTCGCGCAACCCTGGTGACTCCGCAGGGCGAGCACCATCTGCGCAGCGCTCTGCTCGGGCGCTTCAACCTGAGCAATGTGCTGGCTGCGGTCGGTGCTTTGCTGGGCCTGGAGTATGCACTGGACGAAATTCTCGCCGTGCTGCCCAAGCTCGAAGGTCCTGCCGGACGCATGCAACGCCTGGGTGGTGGTACTCAGCCCCTGGTGGTCGTGGATTACGCCCACACTCCGGATGCCCTGGAAAAAGTATTGCTGGCCCTGCGCCCTCACGCCAAGGGGCGTCTGCTCTGCCTGTTCGGCTGCGGCGGTGACCGCGATCGTGGCAAGCGTCCGCTGATGGCCGAGGTGGTAGAGCGCCTGGCAGATGGTGTGCTGGTCACCGATGACAACCCACGCAGCGAAGACCCTGCGCAGATCTTCGACGACATCCGTGCTGGTTTCAGCGCGGTAGACAAGGTCGATTTTGTTGCCGGTCGTGGCCTCGCCATTGCTCGATTGATCGCCGCCGCATCGGCAGACGATGTGGTGGTTCTGGCGGGTAAGGGCCATGAGGATTATCAGGAGATCAATGGCCAGCGCCATGACTTCTCCGACCTTGCTGAAGCCGACAAGGCCTTGACCGCATGGGAGGTGGCACATGCTTAAAGCCTTGCTGCTCAGTGAAGTATCGGCCCCATTGGATGCCCGCTTGATCGCGGGCGACGTGCGTTTCAGTGGTGTCAGTATCGATAGTCGGGCGATTCAGGCGGGCCAGTTGTTCGTTGCCTTGACGGGCCCCCGTTTTGACGGCCATGACTACTTGAACGAAGTGGCAGGCAAAGGTGCCGTAGCCGCGTTGGTTGAACGTGAAGTTCCCGACAGCACCCTGCCTCAGTTGCTGGTCAAGGATACCCGTCTGGCCCTCGGCCAATTGGGCGCTCTGAATCGTGGCGCCTTTACCCAGCCTGTGGCTGCGGTGACGGGTTCCAGCGGCAAGACCACGGTCAAGGAGATGCTGGCCAGCATCCTGCGTACCCGTGGTCCAGTGCTGGCAACCCGGGGCAACCTGAACAATGATCTGGGCGCGCCGCTGACACTGCTGGAGCTGGCCCCCGAACATACCGCTGCGGTGATCGAGCTGGGTGCGTCACGCATCGGCGAAATCGCCTACACCGTAGCCATGACTCGCCCCCATGTGGCGATCATCAATAATGCAGGTACCGCTCACGTCGGTGAGTTCGGCGGGCCGGAGAAAATCGTCGAAGCCAAGGGCGAGATTCTCGAGGGGCTCGATAGCGCCGGGATCGCGGTGCTCAATCTGGACGACAAGGCCTTCCCAATCTGGAAGACCCGAGCCGCCGGTCGCCAGGTGCTGAGCTTTGCCCTGGACAACAGCGCAGCAGATTTCCATGCCTCGGATATCGGTCGTGATGCCCGTGGTTGCCCGTCCTTCACATTGCACAGCCCAAAGGGCGTGGATAGGGTGCAACTGAACCTGCTTGGCACCCATAACGTGGCCAACGCCCTGGCTGCTGCCGCCGCAGCCCATGCCATAGGCGTCTCGCTGTTCGGCATCGTCACTGGCCTGAACGCTGTGCAGCCGGTCAAGGGCCGCACCGTTGCCCAACTGGCCAAGAACGGCCTGCGGGTGATCGATGACACTTACAACGCAAACCCCACCTCAATGTGTGCCGCCGTTGATATACTCGCCGGCTTTTCCGGCCGCACCGTCCTGGTGCTCGGAGACATTGGCGAGTTGGGCGAGTGGGCGGAGCAGGGGCACCGCGAAGTAGGTGCATATGCCGCTGGCAAGGTTTCGGCCCTCTACGCCGTAGGCCCGATGATGGCTCATGCCGTTGCCGCCTTCGGCGAACACGCGCGCCACTTCGCCAGCCAGGCTGATCTGATTGCCGCCCTGAACGTCGAGCAAGACCCAAATACCACCATTTTGATCAAGGGATCGCGCAGCGCGGTGATGGAAAACATCGTCGCGGCTTTGTGCGGCTCGAGCACGGAGAAACATTGATGCTGCTGCTGCTAGCGGAGTACCTGCAACAGTTCTACAAAGGCTTCGCGGTCTTTCAGTACCTGACCCTGCGCGGGATTCTCGGGGTACTGACTGCGTTGTCTTTGGCGCTGTGCCTGGGTCCGTGGATGATCCGTACTCTGCAAAACCGGCAGATCGGCCAGGCCGTGCGTAATGACGGTCCGCAGTCCCACCTTTCCAAGTCCGGTACACCGACCATGGGGGGCGCGCTGATTCTTTCCGCCATCGGTATCAGCACCCTGCTCTGGGCCGACCTGCGCAACCACTATGTGTGGGTAGTGCTGGTGGTCACCCTGGCGTTTGGCGCCATCGGTTGGGTCGATGACTACCGCAAGGTGATCGAGAAGAACTCCCGTGGCCTGCCGAGTCGCTGGAAGTATTTCTGGCAGTCGGTGTTCGGCCTGGGCGCTGCGATCTTCCTTTATATGACCGCACAGAGTCCGGTGGAAACCACCCTGCTGATTCCGATGCTCAAGGACGTGAGTATTCCTCTGGGCATCGGTTTCGTGGTCCTGACCTACTTCGTCATCGTCGGTTCGAGTAACGCGGTCAACCTGACCGACGGCCTCGATGGCCTGGCGATCATGCCGACCGTGATGGTTGGCGGCGCGCTGGGGATCTTCTGCTACCTGTCGGGTAACGTGAAGTTCGCCGAATACCTGCTGATTCCTTACGTACCGGGAGCGGGCGAGCTGATCGTCTTCTGCGGTGCGCTGATCGGTGCCGGCCTGGGTTTCTTGTGGTTCAACACCTATCCGGCACAAGTCTTCATGGGCGACGTCGGCGCACTGGCGCTGGGCGCGGCCCTGGGCACCATTGCGGTGATCGTCCGTCAGGAAATCGTCCTGTTCATCATGGGCGGCGTGTTCGTGATGGAGACCCTGTCGGTGGTGATCCAGGTCGCTTCCTTCAAATTGACCGGTCGCCGTGTGTTCCGCATGGCACCGATCCACCACCACTTTGAACTCAAGGGCTGGCCCGAGCCTCGCGTGATTGTCCGCTTCTGGATCATCACCGTGATCCTCGTGTTGATCGGCCTTGCCACCCTGAAGCTGAGGTAGAACGAGTGTCTCTGATCGCTTCTGACCACTTCCGCATCGTTGTCGGCCTCGGCAAGAGCGGCATGTCCCTGGTTCGCTTCCTGGCGAACCGGGGCGTGGCTTTTGCGGTGGCCGATACGCGGGAGAATCCACCTGAGCTGGCCACGTTGCGTCGTGACTACCCGCAGGTGGAGGTGCGTTGTGGCGAGCTGGACGTCGAATTCCTGTGCCGTGCCGACGAGCTCTACGTGAGCCCCGGCCTGGCCCTGGCGACTCCGGCCCTGCAGGCCGCTGCTGCCCGTGGCGTGAAATTGTCCGGTGACATCGAGCTGTTCGCGCGTAACGCGAAGGCGCCGATTGTCGCCATCAGCGGTTCCAACGCGAAAAGCACCGTGACCACCCTGGTGGGCGAGATGGCCGCTGCGGCGGGCAAGCGGGTCGCCGTGGGCGGCAACCTGGGCACTCCGGCCCTGGATCTGCTCAGCGACGATATCGAGCTGTACGTGATGGAACTGTCCAGCTTCCAGCTGGAAACCACCGACCAGCTGGGCGCTGAAGTGGCCACTGTGCTCAACATCAGCGAAGACCACATGGACCGTTACAGCGGTCTGCCGGCCTATCACCTGGCCAAGCACCGGATCTTCCGGGGCGCGCGGCAAGTGGTGGTCAATCGCCAGGATGCGCTGTCCCGGCCGTTGTTGAGCGAGAACCTGCCGTGCTGGACCTTTGGCCTGGGCAAGCCCGACTTCAAGGGCTTTGGCCTGCGGGAAGAGAACGGCGAGAAGTACCTGGCCTTCGAGTTCCAGAACCTGATGCCGGTGCGCGAACTGAAGATCCGCGGTGCCCATAACCAGTCCAACGCCCTGGCGGCATTGGCCCTGGGGCATGCAGTCGGCTTGCCGTTCGACGCGATGCTCTCGGCCCTGCGCACCTTCGCCGGCCTCGAGCACCGTTGCCAGTGGGTTCGCGACGTGGATGGCGTGGGCTATTACAACGATTCCAAAGCCACCAACGTCGGCGCCGCACTGGCTGCCATCGAAGGCCTGGGTGCGGACATCGCTGGCAAGATCGTGCTGATCGCCGGTGGCGACGGCAAGGGCGCCGAGTTCAAGGATCTGCGGGACCCGGTGGCGGCCAACTGCCGCGCGGTGATCTTGATGGGCCGTGACTCCGACAAGATCGGTGAGGCCATCGGCGATGCCGTGCCGCTGATTCGTGCCGATTCGCTGGCCGACGCTGTGGCTCAATGCCGCGCAGCCGCGCAGCCTGGCGACGTGGTGTTGCTATCTCCCGCCTGTGCCAGTTTCGACATGTTCAAGAATTACGAAGACCGTGGTCACCAGTTCGTCCGTGTCGTGGAGGAACTGGCATGAATCTGAGAAACATCATCAAGCCTTATCCGTCCCCGCTGATCACCGGGCGCGGCATCGACCTTGATTTCCCGATGCTCGCCGGCTGTCTGACCCTGCTGGGCCTGGGGCTGGTGATGATTGCCTCGGCCTCCACCGAAGTGGCGGCGGCGCAGTCGGGCAGTGCCCTGTACTACATGATTCGCCACCTGATCTACATCGTGCTGGGGCTGGGTGCCTGCATTGTCACCATGATGATTCCCATCGCCACCTGGCAGCGCCTGGGCTGGATGATGTTGATTGGTGCCTTCGGCTTGCTGGTGATGGTGATCATTCCGGGGATTGGCCGTGAAGTGAACGGTTCGATGCGCTGGATCGGTTTCAGCTTCTTTAACGTTCAGCCCTCCGAGATTGCCAAGGTGTTCGTGGTGATTTACCTCGCCGGCTACCTGGTGCGGCGGCAGAAGGAAGTGCGTGAAAGCTGGATGGGCTTCTTCAAGCCGTTCATCGTTCTGCTGCCAATGGCGGGCCTGCTACTGATGGAGCCGGACTTCGGTGCCACCGTGGTGATGATGGGCGCCGCGGCGGCGATGCTGTTCCTCGGCGGTGTCGGGCTGTTCCGGTTTTCCCTGATGGTGCTCCTGGCGGTGGCGGCGGTGGTCTTGCTGATTCAGATGCAGCCCTATCGAATGGCCCGTCTGACCAACTTTGCCGACCCCTGGGCGGACCAGTTTGGTGCCGGTTACCAGCTGTCCCAGGCCTTGATCGCCTTCGGTCGTGGCGAGTGGCTGGGAGTGGGTCTGGGCAACAGTGTGCAGAAACAGTTCTATCTGCCGGAGGCTCACACCGACTTCGTGTTCTCGGTGCTGGCCGAAGAGCTGGGTGCCGTGGGCTCCTTGTGCACAGTGGCGCTGTTCGTATTCGTCTGTATACGCGGCATGTACATCGGCCTGTGGGCCGAGAAAGCCAAGCAGTATTTTGCCGCTTATGTGGCTTATGGCTTGTCGTTCCTGTGGATTGGTCAGTTCTTGATCAATATCGGGGTGAACGTCGGTCTGCTGCCAACCAAGGGGCTGACCCTGCCGTTCCTCAGTTATGGCGGTAGTTCGTTGGTGATCTGCTGCGCCTGCCTCGGATTGTTGCTGCGTATCGAATGGGAGAGCAGGACCCACCTGGGCAGTGAAGAGATGGAGTTCAGTGAGAGTGACTTTGCCGAGGAGCCGATCCATGGGCGCTAACGTGCTGATCATGGCGGGCGGCACCGGTGGCCACGTGTTCCCGGCGCTGGCTTGTGCCCGCGAGTTCCAGGCCCGTGGCTACAGCGTGCACTGGCTGGGTACTCCCCGCGGGATCGAGAACGAATTGGTACCGGCGGCTGGCCTGCCGCTGCATTTGATCAACGTCACCGGGCTGCGGGGCAAGGGCAAGCTGTCCCTGCTCAAGGCGCCGTTCGTCCTGATCAAGGCGGTGCTCCAGGCCCGGCGGATCATTCGGCAACTCAAGCCGGTGTGTGTGCTGGGTTTTGGTGGTTATGTGACCGGCCCTGGTGGTGTTGCCGCCAAGTTGTCGGGGGTGCCGGTGATCGTTCACGAGCAGAATGCTGTGGCCGGTACCGCCAATCGGCTGCTGGTGCCGTTGGCCGCCCGAGTCTGCGAAGCTTTCCCGGACACCTTCGGAGCCTCCGACAGCCGCCGCACCACGGGCAATCCGGTGCGCACCGAACTGTTCCTCGACACACCGCGCGAGGCCCTGGCCGGACGCAAGGCGCGTTTACTGATCCTGGGCGGAAGCCTGGGGGCAGAGCCGTTGAACAAGTTATTGCCGGAAGCCCTGGCACAGGTCGCCCCCGAGCTGCGTCCGGAGGTGTTCCATCAGGCTGGTAAAAACCACGATGAAGTCACTGCAGAGCGCTATCGCGCCGCCGGCGTCGAGGCGCAGGTGCAGCCCTTTATCAAAAACATGGCTCAAGCCTATGGCTGGGCCGACCTGGTGGTCTGTCGCGCAGGCGCGTTGACCGTCAGCGAACTGGCTGCTGCCGGTCTGCCTTCGATGCTGGTGCCTTTGCCCCATGCGATCGACGATCACCAGACCCGCAATGCCGAATATTTGGCTCGTGAAGGTGCTGCCTTCCTGATGCCGCAAAGAACGACTGGTGCAGCGGACCTTGCCGCTCGCCTGACAGAGGTTTTGATGCAACCAGAACGACTCGACAACATGGCCCAGGCTGCGCGCCGCCTGGCCAAACCCGATGCCACCCGCGATGTGGTGAATATCTGCCTGGAGGTGGCCCATGGTTGAGAATCAAAAAGCCATGCCGCAACCGGAAATGCGCCGTATCCGTCGTATCCATTTCGTTGGTATTGGCGGCGTGGGCATGTGCGGGATTGCCGAGGTGCTGCTGAACCTGGGTTACCAGGTCTCCGGTTCCGATCTCAAGGCGTCGCCGGTCACCGAGCGCCTGGAGTCGTTCGGTGCACAGATTTTTATCGGCCACCGCGCCGAGAACGCTGCGAACGCCGATGTACTGGTGGTTTCCAGCGCCGTGAACACCTCCAACCCGGAAGTCGCCACTGCACTGGAACGGCGCATTCCGGTGGTGCCGCGGGCGGAAATGCTCGCCGAGCTGATGCGCTACCGTCACGGCGTTGCCGTGGCTGGTACGCACGGCAAGACCACCACCACCAGCCTGCTGGCTTCGGTGTTCGCCGCGGGCGGTCTGGACCCGACCTTTGTCATCGGTGGTCGGCTCAATGCAGCGGGCACCAATGCCCAGCTGGGCACCAGCCGTTACCTGATTGCCGAAGCCGACGAAAGCGACGCCAGCTTCCTGCATCTGCAGCCGCTGGTGGCCGTGGTCACCAACATCGACGCTGACCATATGGCGACCTACGACGGTGACTTCAACAAACTGAAGAAAACCTTCGTCGACTTCCTGCATAACCTGCCGTTCTACGGGCTGGCGGTGATGTGCCTGGACGATCCGGTGGTGCGCGATATCCTGCCGCAGGTCAAGCGTCCGACCGTGACCTACGGCTTCAGCGAAGAAGCCGACGTGCGTGCCATCAATGTACGCCAGCAAGGCATGCAGACCTTCTTCACCGTGCTGCGTCGTGACCGCGAGCCGCTGGACGTGTCGGTGAACATGCCGGGCAACCACAACGTGCTGAACTCCCTGGCGACCATCTGCATCGCCACCGACGAAGGCATCAGCGACGAAGCCATTGTCCAGGGGCTGTCGGGCTTCCAGGGTGTGGGCCGGCGCTTCCAGGTCTACGGCGAACTGCCGGTGGAAGGCGGCAACGTCATGCTGGTGGACGACTACGGGCACCACCCGACCGAGGTCGCGGCAGTGATCAAGGCCGTGCGTGGCGGTTGGCCGGAGCGCCGCCTGGTGATGGTCTACCAGCCGCACCGTTTCAGCCGTACCCGCGATCTGTACGACGACTTCGTGCAGGTGCTGGCCGATGCCAACGTGCTGCTGTTGATGGAGGTCTACCCGGCCGGTGAAGAGCCGATTCCGGGCGCTGACAGCCGCCAGTTGTGCCACAGCATTCGGCAGCGGGGCCAGTTGGACCCGATCTACATCGAGCGAGGCGTCGACCTGGCACCGCTGGTCAAGCCACTGCTGCGTGCCGGTGACATCCTGTTGTGCCAAGGCGCCGGTGATATCGGTGGCCTGGCGCCAAAACTGCTCAACAGCCCGCTGTTCGCCGGTGCTGTGGCCGCTGGCAAGGGGGCGAAATGACGGCTGCCTACGCCAACCTGTTCTCCACCGTAAAGCCGAGCGATTTCGGTCGCGTTGCCGTGCTCTATGGCGGCAAGAGCGCCGAGCGCGAAGTGTCGCTGAAGTCCGGCAAGGCCGTGCTTGAAGCCTTGCAGAGTGGCGGTGTGAACGCCTTCGGCATTGATGTCGGTGACGACCTGCTGCAGCGCCTCTTGAGCGAGAAGATCGATCGCGCCTTCATCATTCTCCACGGCCGTGGCGGTGAAGACGGCAGCATGCAAGGCCTGCTGGAATGCGTGGGGATTCCCTACACCGGTAGCGGCATCCTCGCTTCGGCCTTGGCCATGGACAAGCTGCGCACCAAGCAGGTCTGGCACAGCCTGGGTATTCCGACGCCGCGTCACGCGGTCCTGAGTTCGGAAGCCGACTGTATTTCCGCGGTGGCGGAACTGGGCCTGCCTTTGATCGTCAAACCGGCTCATGAAGGCTCCAGTATCGGTATGGCCAAGGTGACTTCCGCACCCGAATTGATCGAGGCATGGAAGGCGGCCAGTACCTACGATTCGCAAGTGTTGGTCGAGCAATGGATCCAGGGTCCGGAGTTCACCATCGCAACCCTGCGTGGTCAGGTGCTGCCACCGATCGCGTTGGGCACTCCCCACACGTTTTACGACTACGACGCCAAGTACCTGGCTTCCGATACCCAGTACCGGATTCCATGCGGCCTCGATAGCACCAAGGAACAGGAACTCATGGAGCTCACGGCGAAAGCCTGTGAGGCGCTCGGTATCGCCGGTTGGGCGCGTGCCGATGTGATGCAGGATGCCCAGGGGCAGTTCTGGTTCCTGGAAGTGAACACCGCTCCCGGGATGACCGACCACAGCCTGGTGCCGATGGCCGCTCGTGCGGCCGGTCTGGATTTCCAGCAGTTGGTCCTGGCCATCCTGGCAGCCAGTCTTGAGGCGAGAGGTTAAGTCCATGCAAGGCGCGTCGCTTCGTCATCAGCAACCTGCACCCGGCCGCAAGCCGGTGCCGCGGGGTGCCAGCCGTATGGTGGCCAAAGAGCCGATGTCGGTGCGCCTGCCGAAAGCCAACTTTGGTTTTCTGAAAAGCCTGTTCTGGCCGGTGCTGCTGGTGGCGTTGGGCTTTGGCACCTATGAAGGTGCCCAGCGCTTGCTGCCATACGCCGACCGTCCGATCACCAAGATCGCGGTGCAGGGGGACTTGAGCTACATCAGCCAGCAGGCGGTGCAGCAGCGGATCGCGCCATATGTCGCGGCGAGCTTCTTCACCATCGACCTGGCGAGCATGCGCACCGAGCTGGAAAAGATGCCCTGGATCGCCCACGCCGAAGTTCGTCGGGTGTGGCCGGACCAAGTGGTGATTCGCCTGGAAGAACAACTGCCAGTGGCCCGCTGGGGCGACGAGGCGCTGTTGAACAACCAGGGCCAGGCCTTCACTCCGCGTGAACTGGCGAACTATGAACACTTGCCGCAGTTGTTCGGGCCGCAGCGGGCCCAGCAGCAAGTGATGCAGCAGTATCAGGTGTTGAGCCAGATGCTGCGGCCGCTGGGCTTTTCGATAGCCCGTCTGGAGCTGCGTGAGCGCGGCAGCTGGTTCCTGACCACCGGTGCCGGCAGTGCCGGTCCCGGTATCGAGTTGCTCCTGGGTCGCGATCATCTGGTGGAGAAGATGCGCCGCTTCATTGCCATTTATGAAAAAACGCTGAAAGAACAGATCACGAACATCGCGCGCATCGATCTGCGCTACGCCAACGGCCTGGCCGTGGGCTGGCGCGATCCGGCGGCACCCACGACGGCGCAACCTGCCGTCGCGAAGAATTAAGAAGAGGCAGGACCATGGCAAATGTGCAAAGCGGCAAAATGATCGTCGGCCTGGATATCGGCACCTCCAAGGTGGTGGCGCTGGTGGGCGAAGTCGCGGCCGATGGCTCGCTGGAAATCGTCGGCATCGGCACCCATCCTTCCCGCGGCCTGAAGAAGGGCGTGGTGGTGAACATCGAGTCCACCGTGCAGTCGATCCAGCGCGCGGTGGAAGAGGCGCAACTGATGGCGGGTTGCCGTATTCACTCGGCCTTCGTCGGTGTGGCGGGCAATCACATCCGCAGCCTGAACTCCCACGGCATCGTGGCGATCCGCGACCGTGAAGTCAGCTCGGCGGACCTGGAGCGGGTATTGGATGCGGCCCAGGCCGTGGCAATCCCGGCTGACCAGCGGGTCCTGCACACCCTGCCACAGGATTACGTGATCGATAACCAGGAAGGCGTGCGTGAGCCTTTGGGCATGTCGGGCGTGCGTCTGGAAGCCAAGGTGCACGTAGTGACCTGTGCGGTGAATGCCGCTCAGAACATCGAGAAGTGCGTGCGTCGCTGCGGCCTGGAAATCGACGACATCATCCTCGAGCAACTGGCCTCGGCCTATTCGGTACTCACCGACGACGAGAAAGAGCTGGGCGTGTGCCTGGTGGACATCGGCGGCGGCACCACCGACATGGCGATCTTCACCGAAGGCGCGATCCGTCACACCGCGGTGATCCCGATTGCCGGCGATCAGGTGACCAACGACATCGCCATGGCCCTGCGCACGCCGACCCAGTACGCCGAGGAGATCAAGATCCGTTACGCCTGCGCCCTGGCCAAGCTGGCCGGTGCCGGCGAAACCATCAAGGTGCCGAGCGTCGGCGATCGTCCGCCGCGCGAGCTGTCGCGTCAGGCCCTGGCCGAAGTGGTCGAACCGCGTTACGACGAACTGTTCACCCTGATCCAGGCCGAGCTGCGTCGCAGCGGCTACGAAGACCTGATCCCGGCCGGCATCGTGCTCACCGGTGGTACGTCGAAGATGGAAGGCGCGGTGGAACTGGCCGAGGAGATTTTCCACATGCCGGTTCGTCTGGGCGTGCCCCACAGTGTCAAGGGCCTGTCCGACGTGGTGCGCAACCCGATCTATTCCACCGGCGTCGGCCTGCTGCTGTACGGACTGCAGAAACAGTCCGATGGCATCTCGTTCTCCGGCATCGGCAGCCGCGACAGCTACAGCAGCGACGAGCCCAAGGCCGCGTTGCTGGACCGCATCAAGAGCTGGGTCCAGGGCAACTTCTAAAGATTTACCGCAACACCGTTTCAAAGCAGTAGGCAGTAGGCGAAAAACTAGAGAAATGAAAGGAGAGGGAAAATGTTCGAACTCGTAGACAACATCCCGCAGAGTCCGGTAATCAAGGTTATCGGTGTTGGCGGTGGCGGCGGCAACGCGGTCAATCACATGGTCAAGAGCAACATCGAAGGCGTCGAGTTCATCTGCGCCAACACTGATGCTCAAGCGCTGAAAAACATCGGCGCGCGGACCATCCTGCAACTGGGTACCGGCGTGACCAAGGGCCTGGGTGCTGGCGCCAATCCGGAAGTCGGCCGTCAAGCCGCTCTGGAAGACCGCGAGCGTATCGCCGAAGTACTGGCGGGCACCAACATGGTGTTCATCACCACCGGCATGGGCGGCGGTACCGGTACCGGTGCGGCGCCGATCATCGCTGAAGTGGCCAAGGAAATGGGCATCCTCACCGTTGCGGTGGTGACCCGTCCGTTCCCGTTCGAAGGCCGCAAGCGCATGCAGATCGCCGATGAGGGCATCCGCGCGCTGAGCGAAAGCGTCGACTCGTTGATCACCATCCCCAACGAGAAGCTGCTGACCATCCTCGGCAAGGACGCCAGCCTGCTGTCGGCTTTCGCCAAGGCTGACGACGTGCTGGCCGGTGCCGTTCGCGGTATCTCCGACATCATCAAGCGTCCGGGCATGATCAACGTCGACTTTGCCGACGTACGTACCGTGATGAGCGAAATGGGCATGGCGATGATGGGCACTGGCTGCGCCAGCGGTCCGAACCGTGCGCGTGAGGCCACTGAAGCGGCGATCCGCAACCCGCTGCTGGAAGACGTGAACCTGGAGGGTGCACGCGGCATCCTGGTGAACATCACCGCAGGTCCCGACCTGTCCCTGGGTGAGTACTCCGACGTGGGTAGCATCATCGAAGCCTTTGCTTCCGAACACGCCATGGTCAAGGTCGGTACTGTTATCGATCCGGACATGCGTGACGAGCTGCATGTAACCGTAGTGGCCACCGGTCTGGGCGCGAAAATCGAGAAACCTGTAAAGGTCATCGACAACACCGTTCAGACTTCCATGTCCGCGCAGTCGCAAGCGCCAGCCCCTGCTCGTCAGGAACTGCCGTCGGTGAACTACCGTGACCTGGACCGTCCGACCGTCATGCGCAATCAGGCGCAGTCGAACGCGGCGACCGCGGCGAAGCTGAATCCGCAAGATGATCTGGATTACCTGGACATCCCGGCATTCCTGCGTCGTCAGGCCGATTGATGGAATGTATCAGGGGTATTAGGGTGATTGGTGTTCAGCAAAGGCATGGTCTGCTATTATCGCCAGCCTTTGTTGATACCAGTTCGCAATTTGCGCTGAAGCGGCCCAAGCCATGATTAAACAACGCACCCTGAAGAATATTATCCGTGCCACAGGTGTAGGCCTGCATTCCGGGGAGAAGGTTTACCTGACCCTCAAGCCTGCGCCTGTCGACACCGGCATTGTGTTTTGTCGTGCCGACCTGGACCCTGTGGTGCAGATTCCTGCTCGCGCGGAAAATGTTGGCGAAACCACGATGTCGACCACGTTGGTCAACGGTGACGTCAAAGTGGACACGGTGGAGCACTTGCTCTCGGCCATGGCTGGCCTGGGCATCGATAACGCCTACGTCGAGCTCTCCGCGTCCGAAGTCCCGATCATGGATGGTAGCGCCGGACCCTTCGTATTCCTGATTCAATCTGCTGGCCTCGAAGAACAGGACGCAGCTAAAAAGTTCATCCGCATCCTTCGTGAAGTGACCGTGGAAGACGGCGACAAGCGCGCCACTTTCGTGCCTTTCGATGGTTTTAAAGTGAGCTTCGAGATCGATTTCGATCACCCGGTTTTCCGTGACCGCACCCAGAGTGCAAGCGTGGACTTCTCCAGCACTTCGTTTGTAAAAGAAGTCAGCCGCGCCCGTACCTTTGGTTTCATGAGTGATATCGAGTACCTGCGCAAGCACAACCTCGCACTCGGCGGCAGCGTGGAAAACGCCATTGTGGTCGATTCGGATGGCGTACTGAACGAAGACGGTCTTCGCTACGAAGACGAATTCGTCAAGCACAAGATCCTGGATGCAATTGGTGACCTCTACCTGCTAGGCAATAGCCTGATAGGCGAGTTCAAGGGCTTCAAATCGGGCCACGCACTGAACAACCAGCTACTGCGCAAGTTGATTGAGCAGAAAGATGCCTGGGAAGTCGTGACCTTCGAAGATGCCAGCACTGCACCGATCTCTTACATGCGTCCGGTCGCGGCCGTGTAATTACTCTCTCTTTCCTTTTGTTTTTGAAGGCCATCCCCCCGGATGGCCTTTTTTTATGCCCGAAGGTTCAGCTGCTGCGCCGTGACATGTTGGAAACCACTCGGTTGCGGCCGCTGTACTTGGCTTGATACAGGGCCTTGTCGGCGTCACTCACCCATTGCTCGAGGCTGATATCGGGATTGCCCGACCAGGTGTTGATGCCGATGCTCACCGTCAAGGGGGTGGCCTGCTCGCTGACAGTCGGCAAGGCGGCGATGCTGGCGCGGATTCGCTCGGCGAGTACGGCGGCGCCGGCGCTGTCGGTCTCCGGCAGTACTACCGCGAACTCTTCGCCTCCGTAGCGCGCCGCCAGATCTGCCGGGCGTCCCGCGCAAGTGCCAATGTTCTGCGCCACTGCACGCAATGCCTGGTCCCCCAGTGGATGGCCAAAGCGGTCGTTGAACGACTTGAAGTGGTCGACATCGATCATCAGCAGCGACAGGGGCTGGTTGGCGCGCCGGGCCCGGGCCCACTCATTGTTCATCACCTGATCCAGGGTACGACGGTTGGCCAGGCCGGTGAGGGCATCGACAGCTGCCAGGCGCGCCAGCTCCTGCTCGGCATCCTGCCGACGCCGCAGTTCACGACACAGTTGCCAGGTCAGCCAGAACAGGGCGATGCACAGCGCCCCAGTGGCGCCGCTGATCAGCAGCGCCGTGCGTTGCCAGGCAGCGAAGACTTCGTCGATGGACAGCGCCACAACCACGATCAGCGGCAGGTCACCCACCTGGGAAAAGGTGTAAAGCCGGTGCATCCGATCCACGCTGGACACGCTGCTGAAGCTGCCATTGCCTTCGCCCAGGATGCGCACGAAGTTGGGGCGGTTACTGAAACTCTTGCCAATCAGGTCGTCCGCCAGGGGCGGTTGTTGGGCCAGCAGAACCCCGTCGCGGCTGATCAGGTTGATCGAGCCGTTGCGCCCGATATCCAGATTCTTGAACAGCTCATTGAAGTAGCTCAGGCGCATGGCCGCTTCGGCGACACCGATGAACTCGCCATTCTCGTTGCTGAGCCGACGACTGAAGCTGATCCGCCAGTCATGCTCGGCGGTGCGGGCACGGAACGGGGGGCTGATCATCATCCCTGGATCTGGATTGTCGATATGCGAGCGGAAGTACTCGCGGTCGGCGTAGTTGCCCGTGCGCGGCACGACCGAAGCCGAGTCGGCAAGTACCTCGCCGTGCTTGTCCAGCAACAGAATATCGCCCTTGTAGGGCGCTGCGGTGGCCCGGTCGAACAGCGCCAGGTGGCGGATGGGCGCCGATACGTCCTTCAGGTCGTCGCGTTGCGCCGCACTGATCAGCCCCTTGAGGGACAGGTCGTAGAGTTCGACGTTGCGCAACACATCCGCTTCGATCAACTGCACGATGTTGTTCGCGGCACGGGTGGCAGCCTGTTCGGCAGCAGCGTGTTCACGGATCAACAGGTAGGTGACGATACTGAGAATGGCCACGACGATCAGCGAGCTGGCCAGGACCAACAGACGTTCCGGATTTGACGCGATTTTCCCTGTGCGGGGTGTCGCACGACTCACGCTCATGATTTTGATTTCTGCTACGTCGACATAGTTAAGTCTAGTGTGGACGTGGGCTACAGAAA
The DNA here is from genome assembly GCF_003363755.1 of Pseudomonas protegens. Classification (GTDB taxonomy): domain Bacteria; phylum Pseudomonadota; class Gammaproteobacteria; order Pseudomonadales; family Pseudomonadaceae; genus Aquipseudomonas; species Aquipseudomonas danubii. The sequence continues at coordinate 2,282,056 of NZ_CP031396.1, read as the reverse complement.
TCGGTCACGCCTTCGCGCCTGTATAAATCCCGAATAAAAAAAAGGCCAGCAAAACATGCTGGCCTTTTGCTCATATCGGCTTAGAACACGTTGATCGGATAGTCGACGATCACCCGGTACTCATCGGTGTCGTTGTCCAGTGCGCCGTAGCCGTTGCCGCCACGGTTGGTGGCCCATTGCAAGCGCACGGCCAGGTCCTTGGCGGTGCCGCCTTGCACCACGTACTTGAGGTCGAGGTCGCGCTCCCAGTGCTTGGCGTGCTTGCCGTCGGCGCTGTACCAGTTGGCATAGCCGCGGCTGGCCGGATCGACCTGGGTCAGGTCCAGCTCGCCCCGGGAGTAAGACAGTGCCGAGGTCAGGCCCGGCAGGCCGACGCCGGCGAAATCGTAGGCGTACTTGAGCTTCCAGGAGCGCTCGTTGGGACCGTTGAAGTCCGAGTACTGCTGGGAGTTGTCCAGGTAGATGCTGTCACCCTGGGCGATGTAGTCGAACGGCGTGTTGCCGTTGACTCGCTGGTAGGCCGCAGTGACGCTGTGGCTGCCTACGCCCACGGTGAAGTGCAGGCTGTAGGTGTTGTTGTCGATGTTGCCCAGCAGCGCCTGGCCGGTGTCCTGGGTGTGATAGAAGTGCAGGCCCGGATTGAGGCTGACCAGATCGTTGAGCGCGTAGGTGTAGTCCAGGTCGTAGTAGTACTGGTTCCAGATGTCCTTGAGTTCAGAGGCGTAGAGGCTGCTGGTCAGCCCCGGAATGCCACTCCAGGCGACCCCGGCCCAATCCAGGTGCAGGCTTTCGTCACCTTTTTGCAAGGTGCCGTAGGAGGTGCCGATGCGTTTGTGGCCACTCTGGTTGTAAGGCTTGGTGAAACTGGCTTGGCCGCCTTCGATCAACCAGCCGTCGAAGCTGTGGTTGGTCAGGCTGACGCCGCGAAAGGTCTGCGGCAGCATGCGGCTCATGCCCCCGGCGATCACCGGGTTGTTGAGAAACAGATCGCCGGCCTTGAGCTCGGTGTCGAAGGCTCGCATCTTCAAGGTGGCGCCAGCGGTGGAGAACGCTGTGGGCGCTTTTCCGTTGCCATCGCTGATGGGCAGGATGCTCGAACTGTCGGTGCCGCCACCGCCATCGAGCTTGAGGCCGAGCATGGCATTGGCATCCAGGCCGAAACCCACGGTGCCCTGGGTGTAGCCGGACTCGAAGACCCCCAGGAACCCCTGGCCCCATTCGATGTTGTCATCGGCTTGCTGATGCCGGTTGCGATTCATGTAGTAGTTGCGGGCGTTGAGCTTGAGGCTCGAGCCGGCGACGAAGCCCTGTTTGTCGCGCTCTTCGGCAGCTTGGCCCAAGGCGGGAATAGTTGCAGCGATTGCAATGAATAGTGGGCTGATTCTCAGCGTGGTCCTGAACAACGTGTAGCTCCTTTGGTGAATGAACATGATTTTTTATTGTGAATTCGGTTGTTTCTTGTTCTGTGCATGACGAATGTGCAGAGGGTTTCTCTACAGCAAAAAAAAGCCGCTGAAGTCAGCGGCTTTAAGACAACTTACTCCAGGGTTGAAAGCAGAGAAGTTGTCGAGGGAAACGAGTGGCTATCGCCGATCAACTGTCTTTGTGAGCGTCGGTCTTGCTGTGCTCAGCGGTGATCTTCTGGGCTTGCTGACTGTGTTGCTGCTGGGCGGCCTGGGCAATCTGTGCTTGTTCGAATGCGGCGGCGCGTGCGGCATTTCTCGCCACGAATCCCTGGGATTCTTCGGCCATGGCCATTGGCACCACGAACAGGGAAGACAAAACAAAGACGCTGGCCAAACCCATACTGTTGGACATTTCTGAAGACCTTCTTGCAGAGCAAGTTCAATTCGGTGCGACAAAAATATAACCATGGGGCTGCTGGAAAAAGAGCCGAACAGGATAAGGACTGTTACCAAAAACACAACAGTAGAGACTGGCCAGCAGGCGCCGGGTTGCCAGCGAAAGTGCCCCATAGTCCGCGCCGGATATGTTGAGGCGTGCGTCGGCCAGTCGGCGTCTGCAGAATCCGAGAATCCCGAGTCACAGAGGCAGATAAAGGCCGAAGGTGTTGATCCCCCGATCGCTGCGCACAAAGACGTCGCCGCCATGCATCAGAGCGATGGCCTTGACGATGGCCAGCCCCAGGCCGTGGTTGGCGCCGCTGTTGCTGCGCGAGGCATCGACCCGGTAGAAACGCTCGAACAAACGCGGCAAGTGTTCGCTGGCGATGTTTTGCCCCGGGTTGCTGACGGCGATCGCCACCTGCTGCGCCTGCACTTCAATCCGCACCCGGATCACTTCCCCTGCCACCGTGTGCTGCACGGCATTGCTCAGCAGGTTGATCAGGGCCCGGCGCAGGTGGGCAATCTCGATCCGTACCTGGGCATCGCCCTGGACCTCGACCCTGACCTGGGCGTCTTCGAGGATGAAGTCCAGGTAGTCCAGGGTGGCAGCCACTTCCGTCGCCAGGGAGGTGCTGGTGAGCTTGGTGGCCTTGTTGCCCTGGTCGGCACTGGCCAGGAACAGCATGTCGTTGACGATGGAGCGCAGCCGTTCCAGTTCTTCAAGATTGGATTGCAGTACTTCGAAGTAATGCTCCGCCGAGCGGCCCCGGGTCAGGGCCACCTGGGTCTGGCCGATCAGGTTGGTCAGGGGCGAGCGCAGTTCATGGGCGACGTCGGCGTTGAACGACTCCAGGCGCGAATAGGCCTGTTCGACCCGTTCCAGCGTGGAGTTGAAGGAGCTGACGAACTGGCTCAGCTCCGGCGGCAGGGGCGAGAGCTGCAGGCGTCCGGAGAGCCGCGGCGGTGCCAGGCGCTGGGCCTCCTGGGACAGCTTGATCAGCGGCTTGAGGCCGATCCGCGCCACCCAGTAACCCAGGGCCGAGGCCAGCAGTACACCGACGATGGCCAGGCCGATCAGGGCTATCAGCAACTGCTGCTGGGTCTGGTGGAAAGTATCGGTGTCGATGGCAATCAGGAAGCGCAGGGCCGGGCGCTGTTCCTTGGCCGGCAGTTGGCTGACCAGTACCTTCAGTGGATAGGGATGAGCGCTCAGGATCAGGTCGCGCATGCCCAGCGGACCTTGGGCGAATGCGCGGATCTGTGGGTCCGGGTTGCCGTACTCATAAGCGGGATCGCCGCTCACTGCCCAGAAACGGATGCGCTTGTCCTCCTCGCTGAGCAGCTTGAGCTTGGCGTTGATCTTGGCCCAGTGTTCAGGCGTGCCGTAACGGTTCAAGGCCGACTCCAGCACGCTGTAACGCGCGTCCAGCTCGGCTTCCGGCAGCAGGCCCAGGCCTTTGTCCACCTGTTGATAAAGGGCGCCACCAATCAGCAGGAAGATCAGCAGTGCCACCAGGGTGAACAGCCCGCTCAGGCGCAGGGCAATGGAGTTACTCGGCACTGCGGCTCTCCAGCACATAACCCATGCCGCGGATGGTGTGCAGCAGCTTGTGTTCGAAAGGGCCGTCGAGTTTGGCCCGCAGGCGCTTGATTGCCACTTCGACGACATTGGCGTCGCTGTCGAAGTTAATGTCCCAGACCATCTCGGCAATCGAGGTCTTGGACAGGATTTCGCCCTGGCGCCGGGCCAGCACGCTGAGCAGGGAAAACTCCTTGGCGGTCAGGTCCAGGCGCATGCCGGCACGGCTGGCCTTGCGGCTGATGAGATCGATCCACAGGTCGGCGATGCTGATCTGCACCGGTTCGTGACCACCGCTGCGGCGGGTCAGGGCCTGCAGGCGGGCCACCAGTTCAAGGAAGGAAAAGGGCTTGCCCAGGTAGTCGTCGGCGCCATCGCGCAGGCCGCGAATCCGGTCCTCCACGCGCTCCCGGGCGGTAAGCATGATCACCGGGGTCTGCTTGCGCGCCCGCAGGGCCCGCAGCACGCCAAAGCCGTCCAGGCCGGGGAGCATCACATCCAGCACGATCACGGCGTAGTCGCTTTCCAGCGCCAGGTGCAGCCCCTCGACGCCATCCCGGGCCAGGTCGACGGTATAGCCCTGTTCGGTCAGTCCGCGATGCAGGTAGTCCGCAGTTTTTTCTTCGTCTTCGATAATCAGAACGCGCATGACCCGCCTCAGGTGTTGGTGGCCGGCGAAAGGGCCGGCTGGGGCCGGTGGAACAGCCGCTCGAGCCACAAGTATATGACCGGCGTGGTGAACAGCGTCAGGGCCTGGCTCACCAGCAAACCGCCGACCACGGCGATGCCCAGGGGCTGGCGCAGTTCGGCACCGGTGCCATAGCCGAGCATCAGCGGCAGGGCGCCGAGCAAGGCGGCGAGGGTGGTCATGATGATCGGCCGGAAGCGGGTGATACAGGCCTGGTAGATCGCTTCTTCAGGAGCCAGGCCACGGTTGCGCTGGGCCTCCAGGGCGAAGTCGATCATCAGGATGCCGTTTTTCTTGACGATGCCGATCAGCAGCACCAGGCCGATCAACGCCATGATGGAAAAGTCCTGGCCGCAGAGCCAGAGCATCAACAAGGCGCCGAGGCCCGCTGAAGGCAGGGTGGAAATGATGGTCAGCGGATGCACGAAGCTTTCGTACAGCACCCCGAGAATGATGTACACGGCCACCAGCGCGGCGAGGATCAGGTACGGCTGGCTGGCCAAGGAGCTTTGGAAGGCCTGGGCCGCGCCCTGGAAGTTGCCGCTGATGGCCGCCGGCATGCCGATCTCGCTCTTGGCCTGGTCAAGCAGGATCACCGCATCCCCCAGGGCCACGCCGGGGGCCAGGTTGAACGACAGATTGGCCGCCGGAAACATGCCGTCGTGGGCGATCGACAGCGGCCCGATGCTGGGCGCGTCGAAGCGGGCCAGGGCCGACAGCGGGACCATCTGCCCGGTCAGCGGCGAGCGCAGGTAGAAGTAGTTCAGGCTTTCGGCCTTGCCCCGTTGCTGAGTGTCGAGTTCGAGGATCACGTTGTACTGGTTGATCTCGGTCTGGAACTCGTTGATCTGACGCTGGCCGAAGGCGTCGTACAGCGCTTCGTCGACATCGCTGGCGGTGAGGCCGAAGCGCGCGGCGGCGGTGCGATCGATGTTGATGTGGGTGATGCTGCCGCCCAGTTGCAGGTCGTTGGAAACATCGCGGAACGCCGGGTTGCCGCGCAGTTTTTCAGTCAGGCGTTGGGTCCAGGTACTCAGGGTCGGGCCGTCGTTGCTTTTGAGCACATATTGATACTGGGCGCGGCTGGGGCCGGAACTGAGGTTGATGTCCTGGCCGGCCCGCAGGTAGAGAACGATGCCGGGCACCTGCATCAGTTGTGGGCGGATGCGGTCGATAAAGGCGCTGGCGGAGACATCCCGGTCGCCACGTTTTTTCAGCGAGATCCAGAAGCGGCCATTGGCGATGGTCTGGTTGTTGCCGGAGACGCCCACCGAATGGGAGAAGGCTTGCACCGCCGGGTCGGCAGCGACGATTTCTGCCAGGGCCTGATGTTTTTTCACCATGTCCGGGTAGGAGATGTCCGCCGCCGCCTCGGTAGTACCCAGCACGAAGCCGGTGTCCTGCACCGGGAAGAAGCCCTTGGGAATCAGAATGTAACCGGCGATGGCCATGCTCAAGGTCAGGCCGAAAATCCCCAGCATCAGTCGCTGATGGGCCAGGGCCTTGCGCAGGCCGCGTTCGTAGAAGGCCAGCAGGCGCTCGCCGAAACCCGGCTGGGCATGGGCCGGGTGCACCGGGGCACGCATGAACAGGGCAGCCAGGGTCGGGGCCAGGGTCAGCGAGACCACCACCGAAATCATGATGGTGGAGGTGGCGGTCAGGGCGAACTCCTTGAACAGCCGGCCCACCACGCCGCCCATGAACAGCAGGGGAATGAACGCCGCCACCAGGGAAAAGCTGATGGAGACCACGGTAAAGCCGATCTCTGCGGCGCCCTTGATCGCCGCCTCGCGCATGCCGTCGCCGGCCTCCAGGTGACGGTGGATGTTCTCCACCACCACGATGGCATCGTCCACCACAAAGCCCACGGCGATGACGATGGCCACCAGGGTCAGGTTGTTCAGGCTGAAGCCCATCACATACATGAGGGCGAAACTGGCGGTCAGCGATACCCCCAGCACTGCGGAGACGATCAGGGTCGCCGACCACTGGCGCAGGAACAGCGCCATCACCGCCACCACCAGCAGCACGGCGATCAGCAGCGTGATCTCTACTTCATGCAGCGAGGCGCGGATGGTCTGGGTGCGATCCACCAGCACCTTGACCTGCACCGACGCCGGCAGCATGGCCTCAAGGCCCGGCAGCGCAGCCTGGATGCGGTCCACGGTGTCGACGATATTGGCCCCCGGTTGGCGCGAGATCACCAGGTTGACCCCCGGCTGGTCGCCGGACCAGGCCTGGACGTAGGCGTTCTCCGAGCCGTTGACCACTCGCGCCACGTCCTGCAGGTGCACCGGTGCGCCGTCCTTGTAGGAAACGATCAACTGGCCGTATTCCTCGGGATGGAACAGCTGGTCGTTGGTGGACAGGGTGGAGATGCTCGACTCGCCATACAGCGCGCCCTTGGCCAGGTTGAGGCTGGTTTGCTGGATCGCCAGGCGAATGTCGGCCAGGGTCAGGCCGATGGCCGCCAGCTTGTCTGCTGAAGCCTGGACCCGGATCGCCGGGCGCTGCTGGCCGGTGATGTTGATCTGGCCAACACCGTCGATCTGGCTGATCTGCCGGGCCAGCAGGGTTTCCGCGTAGTCGCTGAGCTCGGTGCCGGGCATCTGCGTCGAGCTGATGCTGAGGATCAGCACCGGGCTGTCGGCGGGGTTGACCTTCCTCCAGGTGGGCAGGGTGGGCATGTCCTTGGGCAGTTTGCCGGCGGCGGTGTTGATGGCCGCCTGTACTTCCTGAGCGGCGGTGTCGATGCTCTTGTTCAAGGTGAATTGCAGGGTCAGCAGGGAGGAGCCCAGGGCGCTGCTGGAGGTCATCTGGGTTACGCCGGGGATGGCGCTGAACTGCACCTCAAGCGGCGTGGCTACCGAGGAGGCCATGGTGTCCGGGCTGGCCCCGGGCAGGGCGGCGGAAACCTGGATGGTGGGAAACTCGGCCTCCGGCAGCGGCGCCACCGGCAGGCGCGTAAAAGCGATCAGCCCCAGCAGCACCAGCGCGAACGTCAGCAACACGGTGGCGACCGGATGGTCGATGCACCAGGCGGATACCGAGCCACGGCCCTTCATGGCTTGGGCTCCGAGGCCTGCACCAGGGGCGGCGGGTCGCTCAGTACCTGGACCCTGGAGCCGGGTTTGAGCCGCGACTGGCCGTCACTGACCAGCACGTCCCCGGCCTGGACGCCGGAGATGATGTTCAGCCCGCTGTCCTGATACAGCACCTGCACCGGCACGCTTTCCACGTGCTGGTCTTTGACCCTGAACACGAAGTGCTGATCCAGGCCTCGCTGGACCACGTCAGGCGGCACGGTGAGCGCGGCCTGGTCCAGCGCCGTCTGGATTTTCACCGTCACCAATTGTCCGGGCCAGAGCTTTTGCTGAGCGTTGTCGAACTCGGCCTTGACGCGAATGGTGCCGGTACCGGCATTGATCTGGTTGTCGATCAGCGTCAGGTGCCCGGTGCCCAGCAGGGCATCGGGGCTGTTGCTGTCGGCGCCCAGGTAGGCCTGGACCGCCGCCGGCTTCGGGGCGCGGATCAACTGCTGCAAGGTCGGCAGCATTTGCTGGGGCAGGGAAAACTCCACGGCGATGGGGTCGATCTGGGTCACCGAAAACAGTCCCTGGGTGTCGGTCACGCGTAGGAAGTTACCTTCATCCACGGTACGAATACCCACCCGGCCAGTGACGGGAGAGCGGATCTGGGTGTAGGAGAGTTGTACCTGGGTGGCGTCGATGGCGGCCTGGTTGCCCTGGGCCGTGGCATTGAGCTGATTGACCAGGGCCACTTGCTGGTCGTACGTCTGCTTCGAGACGCCGTCATCCACCGACAGCAGCTTGTAGCGCTTGAGATTGATCTGCGCCACCTGCAGCTGGGCCTGATTCTGTGCCAGCTGGGCCCGGGCCTGATCCAGGTTGGCACGGATCGAGCGGTCATCGAGAGTGGCCAGCAGGTCGCCAGCTTTCACCCATTGCCCTTCCTTGACCCGCAATCGGGTGAGGATGCCGTCCACCTGGGGACGGATGGTCACACTGTGCAGCGACTGCACTGAGCCTATGCCGCTGGTGTAGCGCGCTACGTCCTGCTGGACCACCTGCACCACCCGCACCGGTATCGCCGAGGGCGCGCTCAGCCTGGGGCTTGTGGGTTGGTTGAGAAACCAGATCGCAGCGGCGGCGATGGCCAGGAGAAGCGTTGCGGTCACGACGGTTTTCTTGGCAATGGGCATGGGGGGAGGGCGCCGGGCAGTGATGTCGGAAGGATGGCCATGATCTGTGCACAGTTATAGTCCGCTAACCCGGTCAGCAGGGTGACGGCCAGCTGTCAGCCCTGTCAGAAAAGTACCTGCCAGCCCTTGCGACGCAGGTCAAAGATCGCAGGCACACAGGTATACTGCCGATCCCTGTGGCCCGTCCCTCGGCCCGGCTTTTCTTTCTCTCCTGGAGCTTCCATGACTTCCCCTGCACAACCCGCCGCGGATGACGCCCTGAGCGTTGATCCTGCGGCCGAGCCGGCCACCCCTGAAACCGAGGGCAAGGCTGAGATACCGGCGTTCAAGTTTCCCTTCAAACCGTCCGAATTCGCCGCGGCCAAAAACGTTCAGCAGCCCTGGTACAAGAACGGCGCCAGCAATGGCCACACCAAGACCCCCGGCGCAGCGCCTCCCGGTACCCGGCGCTCCATGGGCAAACGTTGATATCGCCGACAATCGAAGACATTGCCTCTATTTGCGCTTTTTAATCGCAATGATGGCTAATTGCTTTAAACCTGAGCTGGATCAGTATTTGTGGCATCAGTGCGCTTAGAGTCAGCAGCCCTGCCGACTCCTCCTAACAATTACGAGCGCGCTTCCCATGAAGATCAACCTTCCGGTTACTGGGCGAAACGTGGACTTTGCCCCTGATGCGAACATCCTCTCGACCACCGATCTGACCAGCGCGATCACCTACGCCAATCCTGACTTCATCGAGATCAGCGGCTATAGCCGCGAGGAGTTGCTGGGCTCGCCGCATAACCTGCTGCGTCACCCGGACATGCCCTCCGCGGCCTTCGGCCATATGTGGCGCACCCTCAAGAGCGGCCGCTCGTGGATGGGCATGGTCAAGAACCGCTGCAAGAACGGCGACCACTACTGGGTCAGCGCCTACGTCACGCCGGTGACCCGCGACGGTCAGGCGGTGGAGTACCAATCGGTGCGCACCAAGCCCAGCGCGCAACAGATTGACGCCGCGGAGCGGGCTTATGCCCGGCTCAGGGAGGGCGGGCGTTCAGGCTGGAGCCTGCTGCCGGTGGTGAGCTTGCGCTTGCGCCTGTGGGCCGCCATCAGCGCCGGTTTTATCGGCAGTTTCGGGGTTTCAGCCTGGCTGCTGCCCGAGTCCTGGATGCTCCAGGGCACGGTGATGGCCATGGGCTGGTGCCTGAGTCTGGTGGCGCTCGGTATGCAAATGCGCCCGCTGGATCGCCTCGCCGAGCGTGCCCGGCAGATCGGCGACAACCCACTGAGCCAGGGCATCTACACCGGTCGTGCCGACGAGTTCGGGCGTATCGAGTTCGCTTTGCAGATGCTCGAGGCCCAAGTGGGGGCGGTGGTGGGGCGGATCGGCGATGCGTCCCAGCGCCTGGCCGGGCATGCCGCAGAGCTGGTGGAACACCTGCACAGCAGCCACAACAGCACTCTGGAGCAGCAGGCGGAAACCGATCAGGTGGCGGCCGCCATTCACCAGATGGCCGCCAGCGTGGCCGAGGTCGCCACCCATGCCCAGCAGGCATCGGTGGCGGCGGATCAGGCGGAAAGCGAAACCCGTGAAGGTCATCAACTGGTGGGCGAAAGCCGCAGCGCGGTGCTGCGCCTGGCCAGCGAGCTGGAGCGGGCCACCGAAGTCATTCATCAGCTGGAGGGCCACAGCACGGATATTTCCGGGGTCCTGGAGGTGATCCGCAGCATCGCCGAGCAAACCAACCTGCTGGCCCTGAACGCTGCCATCGAGGCGGCGCGGGCCGGGGAGCAGGGGCGTGGCTTTGCCGTGGTGGCCGATGAGGTCCGTGGGCTGGCCCAGCGGACCCAGGATTCCACCAACGAAATCCAGCGCATGATCAGCACCTTGCAAAATGCGGCGCGCCATGCCGTGGAGGCCATGCAGCACAGCAGTGCGCATGTGGAAAGCAGCGTCGACCAGGCCCAGCGCGCCGCGGTGGCCCTGGACGGCATCAGCCAGCGGGTCAATCAGATCACCGAAATGAGCCTGCAGATTGCTGCGGCGGTGGAGGAGCAGAGCGCGGTGAGCGAGGACATCAACCGCAACATCATGGGTATTCGCAATGCCTGTGAAGTGACGGTCAGTGCTGGCCAGCTCAGTCATGTCAATTCAGGCGACGTGGCCGGGCTGGCGGGGGATTTGCGGCAACTGGCCCAGGAGTTCTGGCATAAGCGCGGATAGGCCGGTTCGCCGGCCAGCCTGATCCTGCGGGGTCAGGCGGCGCGCAGCGAGATGAAGGCATAGTCCAGGGCCGCTTCGCTGACCACCTGGGCGCCGGCAGCCTGGACCTGGCCGGCGATGTCGTTTCCGGACAGGTGAAAGCGCCAGGGCTGGCTGGATGCCACGGGGGGCGCTGCCTGAACTTGATCGATGGCCTTGGCCAGGGCATTCATGTCGGGCAAGTAGGCGGTGAAGCCGTCGCCCTTTAGGGCCGTGGTGCGAATGCCGAGCAGGGCGCAAATGGCTTCCTTGGTGTGGATATCGTCGCGGTCGGCCTGGCGTGAGCGGCTGATCAGCTCGGCCAGTTCCCTATCCACCAGTGCTCCCCCCAGAATCAGTTGCGGCCCCTGTTCCCAGGATTCCGGCGGGCACTCCTTGGCCTGCGGGTTGAGGGGGATATGGGGATTGATCTCCATGGGGTAGATACGGCACACCAGGGGGCGACGCTCATAGATGCGGCAGAGCTGGTCTTCGTCAAGATTCCGGCAGGGGCCGACGTTGTAGGCGGCAAAGGTGATCGCCACGTAGGCCTCGGTACTGCCACTTTTGACCCGGCAGGAACGGCGCTCGGCGTGCTCGCGCTGTTGCGCCGGCAGCCCCAGGCCATTGCCGAGGAAAGCCTCCACCAGGACGATCACCTGACCGCCGTCGGCGGCCCAGGCCCGGGCTTCGGTGAGGGTCAGGGGCACATGGTGATCGTTGCAGCACTTGCCGCAACCAACGCAGGAAAACTGAGTATTCATGGAGCGAGTAAACCGTTCTGGGTCGACAGGGATAGCGCCATAAATGCTGTTATTGACGCGGCCAGGAGCCGTGTCGAAGCAAGTTGCACGCCAGCTGTCGGGTCTTGATGGCTGTCGCCTAGGGCAGGACTTCGCGACGCACGATATGCATGCCGGTGCTTTCATACAAGCGCCGCGCCCGCAGGTTGTCCTCCAGCACCCTGAGATCGACAAAGCCTTCCCGGCGTTCGGCGAACATCATGAAGGCTTGTAGCAGCAGGGCGCGGCCCAGTCCTTGACCACGGGCCCGAGGGTGCACCACCAGATCCTTGATATAGGCGCTGGTCCAGCACTGGGCCACCGCCACCACGCCCTGCGCATCCCGCACCACCAGACACAGTTGAGGGTCGTACTCGGCATCGGTTTCAAAGGCCCGGCGCCAGTTTTCCAGGGGCGGCACCTGGCCACCGCCGTCCTGGTAGCCCAGGTGCAGCAGTTGATGCACGGCTTCGGCCAGTTCCGGGCTGTAGTGCTGCAGGGTGATGCCCGCCGGCCACTGTGGCGTGGCCTGGAGGACACTGAGGTCACGACGCAGCAGCAGGCAGTGGACCTCGCTCATGGCTCAGGCTGCCTGGCTGGCGATGGTCTTGGCAGCGTCGATCAGGCAGCGGGTCAGTTCCGGCGAGGAGAATTTGGTGAGTACCGCATTGGCTCCGGCCTGGCGTGCTTTTTCGCTGTTCATGGCACTGTCCAGCGAGGTGTGCAGCAACACATACAGATGGGCGAAGTCCGGGGTTTCCCGCAGGGTCCGGGTGAGGGCGTAGCCATCCATTTCCGACATCTCGATGTCCGAAACGATCAGGTTGATCTCGTTGGCCGTGCCTTGCAGTTCCAGCAGGCAGTCGATGGCCTCTTTGGCGCTGCGGGCGGTGTGACATTGCAGGCCGAGGTTGCGCAGGGTGTGCACCGATTGCTGCAGCGCTACCTGGCTGTCGTCCACCACCAGGATGCGCGCATTGCCCAGGGCATCGGCGTCTTCCATGCTCAGTTCGGTGGGCGCCATCTCGATCTGCGCCGGGGCGATGCCGTGGATCACTTTCTCGATATCCAGCACTTGCACCAGCGTGCCGTCTACCTGGGTTACGCCGGTGATGTAGGACTTGATACCGCCGGAACCAAAGGGCGGTGGGCGGATATCGGTGGTCAGGCAGTGGACGATCTTGCTCACCGCCTGCACGTGCAGGCCCTGTTTGGAACGGCTGACGTCGGTGACGATCAGGCAACCGCTGTCCGGGTCGGCCAGGGGGCGCTCGCCGATGGCCCGGCTGAGGTCTATCACCGACAGCGAGTTGCCGCGCAAGGTGGCGATGCCTTTCACATGGGGGTGGGATTCCGGCAGCTTGGTCAGCGGCGGGCAGGGAATGATTTCACTGACTTTAAGCAGGTTGATTGCCATCAGCTTGCCGCTGCGCAAGGTAAACAGCAGAAGCGAAAGCGAGTCTGCGCGGGCTTTGTTGGAGGACATAAAAACCTTCTCTGGAAAAAATTGGCTTGTGGCTCGACCCACGGACAACCCTTGATAACGGGTTATCGACGTATTCAGGACGGGCTTTAGCGGCGAGGCTGCTTTCCGTCGGCCGCTGCGCGGGTCCCTGGATTTACGCCGTGCCCTTTGCTGGCACGCCCGCTCCAGCGAGCAGGCCCTTGGCCTCTACCGCAGGCCCAGGCGCTTGGCCAGGCGGCTGAGGTTGGCCCTGTCCAAGCCTAGCTCACGGGCGGCACTGGCCCAGTTGTGCTGGTGCCGTTCAAGGCAGGCGTTGATCAGTTGGCGTTGATAGTGCTCGGTGGCCTGGCGCAGATCGCCGTTGGTGAGGGCCAGAGGCGCGCTTTCAAGGGCTTGCTCGGGCACGGCAGGCGCCTTTTCGCTGACCCGCGGCAGGTCCAGGTCCGTTGCATCCAGGCTGAGGATCTTCGGCCGTTCACGGCAGTTGCCCAAGGCCTTGAGGGCGCTGCGGCCGATCAAGTGCTCCAGTTCGCGGACGTTGCCCGGCCAGTTGTAGGCCAGCAGCGCCTGTTGCGCATCGGCGCTCAGGCGCAGGCTGACCAGGCCCATGCGCGAGCGGTTCTGTTCCAGGAAGTAGCCGCTGAGCAGCAGCACGTCCCGGCCCCGGTCCCGCAGGGCCGGCACCCGCAGTGGATAAACGCTGAGGCGGTGGTAGAAGTCGGCGCGATAGCGACCGTTGCGCACCTCTTCTGCCAGATCGCGGTTGGTGGCGGCGATCAGGCGTACGTCCACCTGATGTTCCTTGTCCGAGCCCAGGCGTTGCAATTGGCCACTTTGCAGCACCCGCAGCAGCTTGGCTTGTACCGTCAGCGACAGTTCACCGACTTCATCGAGAAACAGGGTGCCGCCATTGGCCAGCTCGAATTTCCCCCGACGATCCTGGGTGGCCCCGGTAAAGGCGCCGCGCACATGGCCGAACAGCTCGCTTTCCACCAGGGTTTCGGGCAGGGCCGCGCAGTTGAGGCTGATGATCGGTTGCTCCGCCCGGGGCGAGGCCGCGTGAATGGCTTGGGCCACCAGTTCCTTGCCAACGCCGGTTTCCCCGGTGATCAGCACGGTCAGGTCGCTGCCGCCAACCAGATTGATCTCTTCCAGCAAGCGCTTGTGGGCCTTGCTCTGGCCGATCATCTCGCGGTTCTGCCCGCTGGCCTGGCGGAAGACTTCGGCCCGTTGGTGCTCGTTTTCGGCGCGCAGTGCCAGGCGCTCGATGCGTTCGGCAGCGCTGACCGTGGCGGCAGCGAGGCTGGCGAAGGCTTGCAGGGCGTCCAGTTCGATAGGCTCGAAGCGCTGCGGGTCGAGGGCATCGAGGGTCAGCAGGCCCCAGGGGCGTTCATCGACGAACAGCGGACAGCCCATGCAGTCATGGACTTCCAGGTGATCATCGAGACCTTCCACCAGGCCATCATAGGGATCGGGCAGTTCACTGTCGCTGGCAAAACGGGTCGGTCCCGGGCTGCTGAGCAGGGCGGCAAAGCGCGGGTGCTCGCTGACCTTGAAGCGCCGGCCCAGGGTATCGGTACTCAGGCCGTTGACCGCCAGCGGCACCAGCCATTCGCCATCCAGGCGCAGCAACGCGGCGGCATCGCAGGGCAGCAGGGCTCGCAGGGCCTCCAGCAGGCGGCGATATCGTTCGCCCTCTGGCAGTTCCCGAGACAGGTCGGTCACCAGTGGCAGTAGGGTCGTGAGTAGGGATTTTGCAGTCATAAGGACTCCGCGTTGTCTTAATGACTATAAAGGTCGGCGTGTCTTTATGACTATTTATATTTTAAGTTATTGATTTATAACGATTTAAATTATGGCATGGAAACTGATTAGTTAAGGGCAACCTGCAAGCAGTCAAAAAGTCCAGGAGTTGTCCCTATGCTAAGCGTTCAAGATCGCGCCATCATCAAATCCACTGTGCCCCTGTTGGAAAGCGGTGGCGAAGCCCTGATTACCCATTTCTACCGGATGATGCTGTCCGAGTACCCTCAGGTGCGTCCGCTGTTCAACCAGGCCCACCAGGCCAGCGGTGATCAGCCCCGGGCCCTGGCCAATGGCGTACTGATGTATGCCCGGCATATCGACCAGTTGGACCAACTGGGGGACCTGGTGGCCAAGATCATCAACAAGCATGTGGCCCTGCAGATCCTGCCGGAACATTACCCCATAGTTGGCGCCTGCCTGTTGCGGGCCATTTCCGAGGTGCTGGGCAGCGAGATCGCCACTCCTGAAGTGATCGATGCCTGGGGCGCGGCCTACAACCAGTTGGCGGATATCCTGATCGGCGCCGAGGCGGCCATCTACGACGAGAAGGCCCAGGCACCCGGCGGCTGGCGGGGTGCGCGGGAATTCACATTGGTGGATAAGGTCCAGGAGAGCGCGGAAATCACCTCCTTCTATTTCGAGCCATTGGACCGGGGGCCGATCCTCGCCGCCGAGCCTGGGCAGTACATTGGCTTGCAGCTCTTCATCGAAGGCCAGGAAGTGCGGCGCAATTATTCCCTGTCGGCGCTTACCAGCCAGGGCCAGTACCGCATCAGCGTCAAGCGCGAGGCCGGAGGTGTGGCGTCCAACTACCTGCATGACCAGTGCCCGGTGGGCGCGCGCATCATGCTGTTTCCGCCGGCGGGTGAGTTCACCCTGGAGGCCAGCGACAAGCCCCTGGTGCTGATCAGTGGCGGGGTTGGTATCACCCCGACCCTGCCGATGCTGGAGGCCGCGTTGGCGACCGAGCGCCCGGTGCATTTCATCCACTGTGCACGCAATGGCCAGGTGCATGCGTTTCGCCACTGGGTCGACGAGTTGGCGCAACGTTATCCACAGCTCAAGCGTTTCTACTGCTACGCCGAAGACGACGGCATCAGCCCTGCAGCAGACAAACTGGGGCTGCTGACCCGGGAGCAGTTGGCCGACTGGTTGCCGGAGCAGCGTGATCTGGATGCCTATTTCCTCGGGCCCAAGGGCTTCATGGCGGCCATCAAGCGCCATCTCAAGGCCCTGGGCATTCCCGAGCAACAAAGTCGCTACGAGTTCTTCGGCCCGGCGGCGGCCCTGGAATAACCCTCGCGACTCCTGCACAAGCCAGCCCTGCAATGGGGCTGGCTTGTTAATCCTTGCTTAACCTGCCTGTCGTTAATTCCCCACCATGCTGGGATGGCGCTGCCATGCCGGCCCTTTCATTGTGCGTCCCCCAGGCCCGTAAACCTTGGGTATTGCCTTCGATGCAATGCATTCAAAGGTCATGATCAGCGTGTAGACTTCCGGGCACCCGATGGCAATCAGATCAACTTCGCAATTCAACCGTGGGCTGCCGTGAGCAGCACAGGTGGCCCGGTTGGACAGACAACAGAAAAAAGGAAAAGGGATGAGTGACGACAGACTGCGTTTGGGACGTGAACGGCGCTTCCTGGTGCTGCTGGGGGTTATCTGCCTGGCGTTGATCGGCGGTGCCCTGTACATGCAGGTGGTATTGGGCGAGGCGCCTTGCCCTCTGTGCATCTTGCAGCGCTACGCCTTGCTGCTGATTGCACTGTTCGCCTTCATGGGCGCGGCCCTGAGTTCGCGGCGTGGTATCACCATCATGGAGACGTTGGTGGTGATCAGTGCCATCGCCGGCGCGGGAGTGGCCGGGCACCATGTGTACACCCAGTTCTATCCAGCAGTGAGCTGTGGCATTGACGTGCTGCAGCCGATTGTCGACAGCCTGCCCTTGGCGACGATCTTTCCCCTGGGCTTTCAGGTAGACGGCTTCTGCTCCACGCCGTATCCGCCGATCCTTGGGCTGTCCCTGGCCCAGTGGGCACTGTTGGCGTTCGTGCTGACGGTGATCCTGGTGCCCCTGGGCGTGGTGCGCAATCGCAAGAAAACCTACTGATTCACCCGGAAAAGCCCCGGTCCCTCAACAGGGGCCGGGGCTTTTTCATGTCGTTCATCCAGCCGTTGAAAAGTCCGTGATTTGCGGCAAGTGAGGGTGCGGCAAAAGTGCGACATGTTGTCACACTGTTGCGGCCGCAGGCGGGCGGCCGGGGGCTGCCAACAGACTGCATTCCGGGCAACTGGTTCCATACAAGTCTGTCAGTTTATGTAAGCCGCGTTGTTGGGGAAAACCCATAGCCTGCTATCTATACAATTCTTCACAGACCCCGTTTTACAAGGGGTGAAGCCATATGAAAGGCGGCTTTCAGGGGTGGGTAGAGGTCCGGTGGCGGGGCTTTTTTAAGTCCTTTTTGGGGGTTTTTGTTGATAATGAAAATCGTTATGATTGCGATCCTTTGCAACAATCGTGAGCGATTGTTGCGACCAGCGATAAAAATTATTTCGGGATAAGACATGGTTTATAAAACGCGACATATCTACAATCGCCCGCACTGAATTTCCGACGCTGCTCATCCCTGAGCACACGAGGACGGTCGAGGGGCGGATTGAGCGCTCCATGCGACTGCGGGTGTCGGCGCCTTCCAAACTTCCGCACCAAATGGAATTGGTCTGTAACAAGGCCTTTGACCACGAGATCGAATAAGAACCACTGCTAGCCCGGGATGTGTCGTTGAGCGTTTAACGCAACGGGCAGGCCCTTATTCCATTGAAGAAAAATGCCAACCCTTGGCAGGGTGAAGTGTTGGCGATCAAAACCCAACTGCATTGCGCAAGCTGCTTTAGAGGTCGTGAGATGAGTAAAAACAGGTACCCCAGATTACTAGGCTTATTGCCGCTGCTCGGCATGTTGATGCTGGGAGGCTGCAAATGGACCTTGCTCGATCCTAAGGGTCAGGTCGGTCTGGATGAACGAAACCTGATCATCACGGCAACCATCCTGATGCTGCTGGTGGTTGTGCCGGTCATCATCATGACCTTCGCCTTCGCCTGGAAATACCGCGCCTCGAACACGGACGCGACCTACGCGCCGAAGTGGTCCCACTCCACCAAGATCGAAATCGCCGTATGGCTGGTTCCGGTGCTGATCATCATTGCCCTGGGTTATGTCACCTACAAGTCGACCCACGCCCTGGACCCGTACCGTCCGCTGGAATCCGACGTCAAGCCGGTGACCATCGAAGTGGTGGCAATGGACTGGAAGTGGCTGTTCATCTACCCCGAGCAAGGCATCGCCACCGTCAACAAGATCGTGTTCCCGGCCCATACCCCGGTGAACTTCCGCGTGACCTCCGACACCGTGATGAACTCGTTCTTCATCCCGGGCCTGGGCGGCCAGATCTACGCGATGGCGGGCATGACCACCAAGCTGCACCTGATTGCCAACCAGAACACCGAACTTGAAGGTATCTCCGCCAACTACAGCGGCGCGGGCTTTACCGGCATGAAATTCAAAGCGATCGCAACCAGTCAGGAAGATTTCGACGCCTGGGTAAACGAAGTCAAGAAGGCACCTAAACAGCTGGACACCGCTGAATACGAAGCCCTTTCCAAGGCGAGCCAGAACAATCCTGTAGAACTCTACTCCGCGTACGCGCCGAACCTGTTCCAGACCATCATCGACAAGTATGAAGGCATGAAACCGGGCCAGCCGCTCAAGCACGAGAAGAAAGAAAAGGAAGTGGCCGCAACCGAAGGGATGGACGTGAGTTCGCATTCAGCTGCCGGGGCAGAGGAGTAAACGATGTTTGGTAAATTAAGTCTGGAAGCGATTCCGTTCCACGAGCCGATTGTCATGGTGACCATTGCCATGATCGCGCTCGGCGGCGTGGCGCTGTTCGCGGCAATCACCTACTTCAAGAAGTGGACCTACCTGTGGACCGAGTGGCTGACGTCCGTCGACCACAAGAAAATCGGTGTGATGTACATCATCGTCGCCATGGTCATGCTCCTGCGTGGCTTCGCCGACGCCATCATGATGCGTACCCAGCTGGCCATGGCCACCGAGGGTTCGCCTGGCTACCTGCCACCTGAACACTATGACCAGATCTTCACCGCCCACGGTGTGATCATGATCATCTTCATGGCGATGCCTTTCTTCACCGGCCTGATGAACCTGGTCGTGCCGCTGCAGATCGGCGCGCGTGACGTGGCCTATCCGTTCCTCAACTCCCTGAGCTTCTGGCTGCTGGTATCGGGCGTGGTGCTGATCAACCTGTCCCTGGGCGTTGGCGAATTCGCCAAGACCGGCTGGGTTGCCTATCCGCCACTGTCGGGCCTGCAATACAGTCCGGGCGTGGGTGTCGACTACTACATCTGGGCGCTACAGCTATCAGGGCTGGGGACAACGCTGACGGGGGTCAACTTCCTGGCCACCGTGCTGAAAATGCGTACCCCGGGCATGAAGATGATGGACATGCCGATCTTCACCTGGACCTGCACCTGGGCCAACGTGCTGATCGTGGCTTCGTTCCCGATCCTCACCGCTACCCTGGCACTGCTGACGCTTGACCGTTACATGGATTTCCACATTTTCACCAATGAACTTGGTGGCAATCCAATGATGTACGTGAACCTGTTCTGGGCCTGGGGTCACCCCGAGGTGTACATCCTGATCCTGCCGGCGTTCGGTATCTTCTCCGAAGTCATCTCGACCTTCTCGGGCAAGCGCCTGTTCGGCCACCACTCGATGATCTACGCGTCCGGCGCGATCTCGATCCTGGGCTTCATGGTCTGGCTGCACCACTTTTTCACCATGGGTTCGGGGGCCAGCGTCAACGCCTTCTTCGGCCTGGCAACCATGCTGATCTCGATCCCGACGGGGGTGAAGCTGTTCAACTGGCTGTTCACCATCTACCACGGCCGTCTGCGCATCACCAGCCAGGTTCTGTGGACCCTGGGCTTCATGGTGACCTTCGCCATCGGCGGCATGACCGGCGTACTGCTGGCCATTCCGGGTGCGGACTTCGTCCTGCACAACAGCCTGTTCGTGATCGCTCACTTCCACAACGTGATCATCGGCGGCGCGGTATTCGGCTACATCGCCGGCTTCAGCTTCTACTTCCCGAAAGCCTTCGGCTTCAAGCTGCATGAAGGTTGGGGCAAGGCTGCCTTCTGGTTCTGGATCTCGGGCTTCTTCGTCGCGTTCATGCCGCTCTATGCACTGGGCTTCATGGGCATGACCCGTCGTCTGAACGCCACCACCAACCCTGAGTGGGTGCCATACCTGTACGTGGCCATGGTGGGTGCACTGATGATCGCTGTGGGTATCGCCTGCCAGCTGATCCAGCTGTACGTCAGCGTGCGTGACCGCAAGCAGAACATGTGTGTGTCCGGCGACCCATGGAACGCCCACACCCTGGAATGGTCGACCTCGTCGCCACCACCGTTCTACAACTTCGCGGTACTGCCCAAAGCCGACGGCATCGATCCGTTCACCGAAGCCAAGGAAGACGGTACCGCCTACGCGAAGCCAAGCCGCTACCAGCCGATCCACATGCCCAACAACACCGCTACCGGTGTGGTCATGGGGGCCCTGCTGACCGTGTTCGGTTTCGCCATGATCTGGCACATCTGGTGGCTGGCCATCGCAAGCCTGGCCGGCACCGTGATCTATTTCGCGATCCACGCTGCCCGTGATGATCAAGGCTACATGGTGCCGGTCGAGACGATCGAACGCATCGAAGCCGAGCAGCACAAGCGTCTGGTATCGGAGAACAAGATCCCGGCTACCCGTGTTGAAACCTCGTTGGAACAGGCTTAATCCATGTCGAACTTAGTGACCAATGCTGGACACGCCCATGTCGATGACCATGGGCACGATGACCATCACCACGACTCGGGCGAGATGACCGTATTCGGTTTCTGGCTCTACCTGATGACCGACTGCATTCTGTTTGCGTCGATCTTCGCGGTATACGCGGTACTGGTTAACAACGTAGCGGGTGGCCCGTCGGGCCACGACATCTTCGAACTGCCTTACGTACTGGGCGAAACCGCTCTGCTGCTGTTCAGTTCGATCACCTACGGTTTCGCCATGCTGGCGTTCTTCCGGGGCAACAAGAAGCAGGTACTGGGCTGGCTGGGCATGACCTTCCTGTTCGGCCTGGGCTTCATCGGCATGGAGATCAACGAGTTCCACCTGCTGATCTCCGAAGGCTACGGCCCTAGCCGTTCCGGCTTCCTGTCCGGGTTCTTCACCCTGGTCGGCACCCACGGTCTGCACGTGACCAGCGGTCTGATCTGGATGGCGATCATGATGTATCAGGTGCAGAAAAACGGCCTGACGGCGACCAACAAGACCCGTCTGAGCTGCCTGAGCCTGTTCTGGCACTTCCTGGACGTGGTGTGGATCTGCGTATTCACCGTTGTTTACCTGATGGGGACTATGTAAATGGCCAACACACACTCCCACGACGAAGCCGGTCACGGCAGCGTCAAGTCCTACGCCATCGGCTTCATCCTGTCGGTCATCCTGACACTGATCCCGTTCGGCCTGGTGATGTACCCGTCGCTGCCCAAAGACGTGACCCTGTGGATCGTCCTGGCGTTCGCGGTCATCCAGGTGATCGTTCACCTGGTGTACTTCCTGCACCTGGACCGTTCCGCGGCACAGCGCAACAACGTGGTGGCGTTCATCTTCGCCGCGCTGGTCATTGTTCTGCTGGTTGGTCTGTCGTTGTGGATCATGTTCAGCATCCACACCGTCATGATGGCCAAGTGAGGTAAACCCGATGTCGCTCAAGCACTTTATCCAAATCACCAAACCGGGGATCATTTTCGGTAACGTGCTTTCTGTGGCAGGCGGGTTTTTCCTGGCCTCGAAAGGGCATGTCGATCTGGCCATTTTCCTGGCCGCCATGATCGGCACCTCGCTGGTGGTAGCGTCCGGTTGCGTGTTCAACAACTGCATCGACCGTGACATCGACCTGAAGATGGAGCGCACCAAGAACCGGGTGCTGGTCCAGGGCCTGATCTCCCTGGAAGCGGCCCTGGTCTATGCCTCCCTCCTCGGGATCGCCGGCGTCGCCCTGCTGTACTACGTGGCCAACCCGTTGGCCGCGTTGTTCGCGGTCATCGGCTTTGTCATCTACGTCGGCCTCTATAGCCTGTACCTCAAGCGCAAGTCGGTTCACGGCACGCTGGTGGGCAGTCTGTCCGGGGCCATGCCGCCGGTGATCGGTTATGTGGCCGTGAGCAATAGCTTCGACATGGCCGCGCTGACCCTGCTGGTGATGTTCAGCCTGTGGCAGATGCCGCATTCCTACGCCATCGCGATCTTCCGCTTCAACGATTACCTGGCCGCATCGATTCCGGTGCTGCCGGTGAAGCGCGGCATTCGCGTGGCCAAGAAGCACATCCTGCTCTACATCCTGGCGTTCCTGGTGGCGACCCTGATGCTGACCTTCAGCGGTTACGCCGGCATGAGCTACCTGGCGGTAGCGGCGGCGATGGGCATGTACTGGCTGTACATGGCCTGGACCGGCTACAAGGCGGTGGATGACACCGTGTGGGCGCGCAAGCTGTTCGTGTTCTCGATCTTCACCATCACCGCGCTGAGCGTGATGATGTCGGTGGATTTCAAGGCACCGACCGAGCTCTTGCTGACCTACGCGCACTAAGCTGTCCAGGCCACAGAAAAGCCCCGCCTTCGTAAGAAGCGCGGGGTTTTTTTTGCCGCGTCGTTACATCATTTAAAGTTTTTCGGCCCAGTACGATCCCCGGGCTGGGTAAAATTGCCGGTTCGTTGATTAAGCCTGAGTGGATGTCATGCAAAGCCGTATTGAAATGAACGACTCCAAGGCGCGCTACGGCGCGGTCAGTCGTGGGTTGCACTGGGCCATGGCGCTGGCTTTTGCCTGGATCTATTGCACTACTGCTGCCCATTACCTGCTGGAGGAGTCGGCACTGGACAAGTTCCTCTGGCCGACCCACAAGCAAGTCGGGCTGCTATTGATGGGGTTGTTGCTGGTGCGGCTGCTCTGGAGCCTGCTGAACCGCCATCGTCGGCCGCCGAGCCTGAACCTGGCCGCGCGCCTGGGGCATGGGTTGCTGTATGCCGGCATGTTCGCCATCCCGTTTCTCGGCCTGCTGCGCCAGTACGGTTCCGGGCGGGCGTTTTCCGCCTTCGGGCTGCCGGTGATGAGCGGCTTCGAAGGGCCGAAGATCCAGTGGATGACCGACCTGGGCAACAGCTTCCACAGCCTGCTGGGCTGGACCTTGCTGGTACTGATCGTGGGCCATGTGGCGGCGGTGATCCTGCATTGTGTCAAAGGCCAGGGGCATGTACTGCGGCGCATGGCGGGTAGCACGACCTCGGCTTGATTGATCGTCCGAGCAGAGAAAACCCCGTCTTCGAGAGACGGGCGGGGTTGTTTATCCAGAGCCCGCCATTGGGCTATTCAAACCATACAAATGACTCAACCTTTGCAGGAAGCAGAATGATGAAAAAAATAGCCGTTGTCGTTTTTAGTGGCGGGCAGGACTCAACAACCTGTTTGATCCATGCACTGCCGGCTTATGACGAAGTGCACTGTATTACGTTTGACTATGGTCAGCGTCATCACGCGGAAATCGAAACGGCACAGAGACTGTCCAAACAATTAGGAGCGACAGTCCACAAGGTACTGGACGCTTCGTTGTTGAATGAGCTGGCGATCAGTAGCCTCACTCGGGACAATATTCCCGTTCCGACGGTAAACAGTTCCGGTGAAAGCTTGCCGAGCACTTTTGTACCAGGAAGAAATATTCTGTTTTTAACGTTGGCTTCTATATATGCCTATCAAGTAAAGGCTGAGACTGTCATTACCGGGGTGTGTGAGACAGACTTTTCCGGTTACCCCGATTGTCGGGACGAGTTCGTAAAAGCCTTGAATAAGGCCCTTGAATTGGGAATGGAGTACCGGCTGCGTCTTGAAACCCCGTTGATGTGGCTAAACAAGGCAGAGACTTGGGCGCTGGCGGACTACCACAACCGTTTGGATCTGATTCGCGAGCAAACACTGACTTGCTATAACGGTGTCATCGGAAGTGGCTGTGCTAATTGTGATGCTTGCAACCTTCGTGCAAGAGGCTTGAGCAGTTACTTGGAGAATAGAGCTGAAGTTATGAATAGCTTGAAAAGCAAAATGGCTCTGAAATAATTTATAAGTGCTGACTCGCCATTGCTATTCAATACTGCACCTGTCTTTGAAACAGGTGAGTATTGAATTCAATGGCTTCCGCCTATTGTATGTCTATTTTCCTACCTGGTTATCTGTGACGTATCTCTTGAATAGTGATCGCGCACCATAGGCAGGTAGAATGTTGAAAAAAGCAAAGCATACTTTGATCGCGATCTGGATGTAAATCATGCTCAGAATATCGTTGTTCTGCATTGCTCCATAAAAAGCAATGAAGCAGAACAGGAAGCTGTCGATGATTACTGCAAACAAGGTGCTCAGGAATATACGCAGGAAGAGGAATCTAGAGTTTGTCAGTTCCTTTATCTTGCATAGTAAGTATGAGTTTACGTTTTCCGAAACAAGGAAAGAAACGGAGGAGGCAATCAATACGGAGGTCACCTGAATGATGACGTCGTTATAGGGTTTGTCGAGCTTCCAGTCGGGCAGTCCAGGGAGAAAAGTCGAAGCATAAAGGAGGATGATGATCATTGCGTTGCTTGCAAAAGCAAAGAAAATGGCTTTTCTTGCAAGTCTGAGTCCGAAGTTTTCGTTCAGCAGGTCAACGATCAAAAATGTCAGGGGATAAAGAAAGGTGCCGGGAGTGATGATGATA
This sequence comes from Pseudomonas protegens, assembly GCF_003363755.1. Taxonomy (GTDB): domain Bacteria; phylum Pseudomonadota; class Gammaproteobacteria; order Pseudomonadales; family Pseudomonadaceae; genus Aquipseudomonas; species Aquipseudomonas danubii. The sequence goes on along the minus strand of NZ_CP031396.1, from coordinate 2,257,555 downwards.
TTGAGCGACTCCAGATAAATTGGCTTTGTCGCAGCAATGCTGGTGAAAATATAGAATGTAAAGAGTAGTAGGTTCAGGATGATATAAATCATCCATGAGTTTTCGTGGCGGTCATTCAGGTCGTAGGCAGTAAGTGCTCCTCCTTGGGAATAGAATTTTTTATACAGGTTTCTGATTTCCATTTTGTTCAGGTTGTCCATTATTTCACTGTTCAGTACTTCGTTCAGCTTTATTCTGATGACCTTGCCTGTGGCGATAATCATAATCACGGCCAGATTCTTATTGTTTTCAAAGCCTAGTAATTTATATTTGCTGTTCTCGATTTCACTTTCAAATGCTGTCATTGAATCGCTCCTCGATGATGTCTCCCACGATGCACATATCATCCGAGTTGGAGTACGGAGTGTTTACGATGAACAGTTTCTTTGTCAGCCTGTCGTAAACGAGTTTTTCCTTGTCGTCTGTCGATGACCCTTTTTGCACGATCAAAAGGTCGCCAGGTTCATTCATGTCACGTATTTCATTCTCAAGCAGTACCGCTATCAAGTTGTGAGATGTGCCGAAATAATAGGTCAGCGGATAAAGCGTGGCCAGTTCGCCGATGCGTCTATCGAGATTGGCGATCAGCAGACTTTCCTTGATGATTGGCACAGCGGCGGGATTCATGTTGCCTTGAGGTGAAATGCTGCTTTCGATGATCTCCTTTTCTTCAAAGTCGATGGTTTCTATTTCTTCGTAGGAAACACCGAAGAAGTCGGAAATCTTTCGAATGGTGGATTGCTGTACATTAGTAACCTTGCCTTCCAGTATGTTGTATATGGTCGTTCTGGTCAGGCCACTAGCGTTGCACAAAGATAATTGCGTTTCGCCGCGACTTTTTATCAGGTATTTGATATTGCTCTTCAAATACTCTGTTCTTTCTCTTCTGTGCATCAAATGCTCACCATTTCCTTATAGTCGTCAGGCATAGAGACGTTTATAGAAGTTATGCCGTATATGGCTCTCGGCATGTGTTATGCCAAACGCTGGGCTACTGCAGCGAAAGTGGGCAGGTTAGTTTTTGGTATTTACCAATTCGCTACTACTCCTTTAGTCAGCTTGCATCCGTCCTGGGTTGCTCTGCTGTTGGTATGTGGGGCGATCAAATCGTGGGAGAAATCACGATTCGTAAGGGCGCCGCGGTGGGTAAGTGTTACATGCGTCAGTCCGGGGAATAAAGCCCCAAAAAAACCGTGGCCTGGCTCCTCGTTGCTGGGTATTGAGCAAAAGTACAGGGCTGTTGTTTTTATCTGGGCAGAAAAGCAGCATTTAATTTGGAAAATGTTTAATTCTTTGATTAATTTTGTTGCGCCTTATAGAGTCTGACGCCGAGGCTTGGATAAGCCCGATGCAGGCAAACGAACGTGATATCCAGGAAGCGTGCTGTCGTTCGTGGCGCGCAACATACAAGGAAGGGACACAGAACAATGGCAGCTGACACTGAACCACTCAGGACCCAGGCCGACCTGCTGCGACGTGGCTTGGCCGATCTGCGCGCTGAAGACACGGAGCTGGCAAGCATCCTGGACGCGGAAGTCACGCGCCAACACCGCACACTGTCTTTGGTTTCATCTTCCTGCGCGGCCGGCCCCCGGAGCTTGGCGGCATCAGCCTCGGCGCTGGTCAACGTCACGGTCGAGGGCGCTCCCGGCCGGCGTCATTATAGTGGGTGTGAAAACGTTGATCGGGTTGAGGCTCTGGCGATCCGACGCGCTCGGGAGCTGTTCTCTGCCCAATACGCCTGCGTGCAATCACACTCGGCCTCGAATGCCATTTACCAGGTGCTGACGGCGCTGGCCGAGCCGGGGGATACGATCCTGGGCATGGCCCTCGAACAGGGTGGGCACCTTGCACATGGTCGAGTGGAAGCCTTCGCGGAGGCCAACTACAAGGCTGTTCGCTACGGCATCACATCCCAGGGGGAGATCGATTACGCAGAAGTGCGCCAACTGGCGATGGCCCATCGTCCGCGGATCATCATTTGCGGGGCGACGGCCCATTCTCGGGTCGTGGACTTCCAGCGCTTTCGTGCCATTGCCGATGAGGCCGGGGCCATCGTGCTTGCCGATATTTCCCATATCGCCGGGCTGGTGGCCACAGGGCGCCATCCGAGCCCGATCGATGCCGCGCACGTCACAATCACCTGCACCCACAAGCAGCTCGCCGGCCCGCGTGGAGGTCTGATTCTTTCCGGTCGTGATGCAGACACCAAAGTGCCTGGACTGAGGTCGAGTTTTCGCCGGGTTCTCGAACAAGCGGTTTCCCCCGGTATGCAAGGCGCGCCTGCCGTCAACGTGATTGCCGCCAAGGCGGCCGCGCTGGGCTATGCGATGTCCCCGCCGTTTGATGCCTACATGGAGCGGATTCGCGCCACGGCAGATGAAATGGCTTGCGCGTTCATGGAGCGGGACTACGAGGTTGTGGGGGGAGGAACGGAAAATCACACGATCCTGCTGCGCTTGCGTGGCGGCATCAGCGGCTCCATCGCCGAATCGGCGCTGGAGAAGTGTGGAATCATCGTCAGCAAAAAACGCGGTCCGAGGGAAAACCGGTCATCATTTGCCGCCAATGGCTTGTGTATCGGCACCGGCTCCATCGCCCAGCGCCACGTGGACGCGCAAGGGTGTCGCCAGATCGTCGACCTGGTGTGCCGGATACTCGATCAGGTGCAGCCCCACGGCGAGCAGAAATACACCCTGGAGCCCGGATTGCAGGAGCAGTTCCGACAACAGACCGAAGCGTTGTGCGCGATGTACCCGATCCGTGAGTACGGGGATCGCTGAAAACAACAAGCCCCGACTTCACACGCAAGTACGGGGCTTTTTCTCGGCGCTCAGGTCGGGCTGATGCCTTCGCGAGCAAGCTCGCTCCTACAGGGCCGGGTTACAGCTGTTGTTGCGCGCTGTAGCCTTCGAATGCGGTCTGCTGCTGGATCGCGGTGATGATGTTCTTGCGGGTCGCTTGCTGCTCGTTGCCGTTCTTGTCGAGGAACATTTCGCTTTCCAGTTCCGCCTCATCGCCTTCGCCGACAAAGCTGAAGCCGAGGAATTCGAAGGCTTCACGGTCGACGTTGGCCTTGGAGCGCGGGCGCATCGGCAGGGTGACGCTGATGCCGTCCTTGCTGATGGCGAACACTTCCATTTCCTTCTTCGGCCGCGCCTTGCTCTTGCCGCCGCTGGGGTTGCTGATGGCCTGGTGCGTCTGGTTCAGCACTTTCAGGGCCAGGCCGTAGACCAGCTCCTGGAAGTCCGGGTCGTCCTTGTAGCTGGAGAGAATCCGGCTGATGGGGAATTTCTTGCTCAGGTCTTCCAGGGCGGCCAGGTCGGCGGCCTCGGCGTCTTTGAGTTGCTTGAGCTGGCCCATGAGTTCATAGGCGGTGTCGTCGTCAAAGCGGTCGTGGGCCTGGCGAATCGCAGCACGCAGTTCGCGAATCTGGTCACTTTCTTTCGAGCTGTGGAAGGCGTCGAGCACCATCTCGCTGATGGTCTTGGCCTGGGACACGTGCTGGGAAAGATGAATGGCGTTTTCGTACTCGGCCTTGTTGGACAGGGCGATTACGGATTCTTCGGTGTTGGAATCAGGCATTGAACATCCACTACTTGGTTTAACAGGTTTGAGGCGCGAAAGGCCCAGGGGGATTTTCGGGGGCGCCTAATCTATTGGACCCGGACCCTAATGTCACGGACCAAGCGACCCGCGCAACAGGACCGTCCCTACAGACCGGTTTGTACGGCGAAGATTCCACAGTGCTCCAAGGGCATGGCCGCACCGCTTTCAGGCGTTGAGCCGCAGTTGCCGGAAGTTGCGGAACAGCTTGAGTGCTCGCCCGCAGAACAGACCAACGGTAAAGCCTGCAGCGGCGCCACTGATAGCGAGCATCTGCACGCTGGCGGCCTGTTCGGGGTGCACGGCGGTTTGATAGCCGATCCAATACTTCACCGCGAAGAACAGCAGCGAGATGGCGAGGATCTTCACGGTGCCAGGCACCAGGATCGCCTCGCCGCCGGGCTCCAGTAGCACGCCGGCGCTGGAGAACAACAGCATCGCCAGCAGGCTGCCGAGTGCGGCACCACCGGCCCAGGCGCCCAGCGCCAGCAATGGGTGATCGCCGAGATTCACCGACCACAGCGACCAGACCAGCAGGATCACTGGCGTCAGCAGCAGCGAACGACGGCTTTCGCGAGTGATGGCGAGGGCGTGCAGGCCGTAGTAGCCGATCAGGGCGAAGACCGCGTACACCCACAGGGGCGTGCCTTGGAGGATATCGAGCATCTGTAGCGTCCTTGCTTCAGCGGAAAATGAGCGATCCATGGTGCGCTTTGTACCCGCCGACGTGAAGCCTTCGCCCTCGGCACAGCTCACCGCAGCCGCTTGCGGCTGAAAACGTGCCGCTTGAAGCTCAGTGCACTTGGGTATCGCTGACCCCAGCCTCCAGTTCCTGACGCAGATCGCTGCCCCGGCGGGCGATGAACACCAGTTGCGCGGCATGCTCGGTGGGCTGCCCTGTGGCGAGGGTGAACTGGCTGCGGTTGCCCACATGCTGCAACCAATAGGGTTGTTCATTGCCTTCCAGGCGCACCAGGCCCTTGAGGCGCAGCAGGTCGGCGGGCAGGCGCGCCAGCCAGTCGCGCAGGGCCTTGGGCTGCAGCGGCCGCGAGCTTTTCCACACCCAGCTTTCGAACAGTTCGTCGTGGGCCTGGGGCAGGGCCTTGAACAGCACTTCGGTGGAACGCACCGGCGGCGTCAGCAGCAGCTCGGGTGGCAGTTCGGCCTGCACCGTTTCGAATACCGGGGCGCGGCCGCCGAGGCTGGCGCGGATGCTCTGCAACTGCTCGGCGCTCACCAGGTCGGCCTTGTTCAGCAGCACCCAGTCGGCGCAGGCCACCTGGGCCCGGGACAGCCGGGCCATTTCACCTTCCAGGTCCTGGTAGCCGCTGGCATCCACCAGGGTGATCACCGCGTCCAGGTGCAGGCGGTTGCGCAGTTGCGGGTAGCCGATGGTCTGCACGATGCGCTGCGGGTCGGAGACGCCACTGCACTCGATGACGATCCGTTCCAGGGCCGGGCGCAGCTTGGACAGGCTCACCAGTTGCGCCAGCAGGTCCTCTTGCACGGTGCAGCAGATGCAGCCGTTCTGCAGGCTGTACACCGCGTCGGTGACCTCGGCGATGATCGCCGCATCGATGTTCAGCTCGCCGAAGTCGTTGACGATCACCGCCAATCGACCGCTGTCGGCGCGCTGCACCATGCGGTTGAGCAGGGTGGTCTTGCCGGCGCCGAGAAAGCCTGCAACCACGGTCACCGGAATGCTCGGGGTGCTGTTCATTGTTCCTTGCCCTCGATCACCGGCGGCAGGCCTTCCCACACTGCCTGCAACGGCGTGTCGCTGAAGATGCCCTGGCGGTCGTAGACCAGTTGCCCTTCGACGAAGGTCAGTTGCACCTGGGTGTGGTGGATGTAGTTGCGCGCGCCCTGGGCGAACAGATCGCGGTCGAGGACGATCAGGTCCGCCGACTTGCCCACCTGCAGGCTGCCGGTCAGGTGTTCCAGGCCCATGGCGTGGGCGCCGTTGAGGGTCGCCACTTGCAGCGCCTGCTCCAGGCTGATGGGGTCGCCGAAGGTGTCGGGTTCCTGGTTCCACGGGTTCTGCCGGGTGACCATGGTTTCCAGGGCCAGCCACGGGTCGATGGACGCCACCGGCCAGTCGGTGCCGAACACCGCGATGCCGCCGGCCGCCAGCACGCCCTTGAAGTCATAGATGCGCTTGAGACGCTCCTGGCCGTAGCCGGAGCGGGCACCGCTGGCGAACGGCGTCGGGTACCAGGCCGCCGGGGAGAACTCGGCGATCACGTCCAGGCTCTGGAAGCGCTTGAGGTTGCCCGGGTGCAGCAAGGTGCTGTGGGCGCATTGGTGACGGATGCCGCTGTTGCCGTTGCGCCGCCGGGCTTCGGCCACGGCGTCGAGGAACACGTCGGAGGCGCCGTCACCGGTGCAGTGGGCGATCACCCGCAGGCCGCGCTTGTCCATGTCCACCACCATGTCGGTGATGTGTTCCGGGGTCAGGTTGAGCTTGCCGCGCCAGCTCGACTCTTCCGGCCAGGGGGTCAGCAGGTAGGACGACTTGGGCTCCACGGTGCCGTCGAAGTGGAACTTCACCGCGTTGGCGCTCAGGCGGGCGCTGCGATAGAAGTGCCGCTCGCCACTGAGCAGCTCCCAGCGCCGGCGCACCGGGAAGATATCGTCCTGCCAACTGATGGCCGCCTCCACCCGCAGGGTCAGCTCACCGGCGTCGTCCAGTTCCTTGAGGGCCTGCAGACGGTTCTCGCAGACGTGCACGTACTTGGTGGCGGTGACCCCGCGCGAGGTCTGGAAGTGCACGCCATCGCGGTAGGCGCGGCGTAGTACCGGGACGGGCGTCGGCGGCATGGCCGCGTGGATCAGGGCATAGGCGCCGTCGATCAGCAGGCCGTTGGGCTCGCCGCTCAGCTCGTCGCGCTCCAGGTAGCCGTTGCGCGGGTCGCTGGTGTGGCGGTCGATGCCGGCCAGATCCAGGGCCTTGGAGTTGACCATCATGGTGCCCCACATGCGGTCCAGCAGGGCCACCGGACGGTCCGGCATGACGCTGTCGAGCCACTCGCGGCCCGGGGTCAGGCCGGCTTCGCGGAAGGTGTAGCGGACCCAGTACTGGCCGTAGATCCAGCCATCGCCTGGGCGACTGTCGGCGTAGGCGTGGATCGCCGCCGCCAGTTGCTCGGGAGTCGGATCTTCGATGCCCACGTCCAGGTCGTCGGCGTAGCGCGGGGCCAGGGCCAGGTCCGGGTGGGTGTGCATGTCGTGCAGGCCAGGCATGCAGAAGGCCCCGTCCAGGTCGTGCTGTCGGGTGTTGGGCCCGATCAGCGAAGCCAGGGAGGCGAGGCTGCCCACCGCGATCAGCTTGCCCTGGCGGATGGCCACGGCATCGGCCCAGGGTTGGGCCGGGTCGAGGGTGTACATCCGGCCGTTGTGCAGCACCAGTTCGGCGTATTGATCGACGGCGCTATGGGTGGAGTTGAATTGGTCGGAAGCGGTCACGGGGTCAACCTCTCAAGCAGGGGGCCCTTCAAAGGTGGGCGGAAAAATGGGCGACAAGCTCAAATGCATTCTTGTTGTGCGGGCTACTGTGGCGAGGGCTGTTGTTTAGCGTTGTGCGCCCAGGGTTTCGACAAAGCCGGCGATGCGCTGGCAGGCGTCCTTGAGCACCTCGTCGGCGACGGTGAAGGAGATCCGCACGAAGCCCTCGGCGCTGGCCCCAAAGGCCTGGGCGTCGAGCACCGAGACCCCGGTGGCGCGGAACAGCTGCCAGGCGAAATCCATGCTCGACAGCCCTGTGCGGCGCACGTCCACCAGCATGAACATCCCGGCCTCGGGCTCGCGGCAATCGAGCAGGTGCACCGACTTGAGCCCGGCCACCACCAGATCGCGGCGCCGGCGATAGACCTCGCGGGCGCTGCCGATCACTTCTTCATCCAGCTCCAGGGCCTTGAGCGCGGCTTCCTGGATAAACCCGGGCAGGCCGTAGAGCATGCACAGCAGCAGGTTGTCCAGGTGCCCGACCAGGGCCGGCGGGGCGATCACCCAGCCCACGCGCCAGCCGGTCATGGCGTGGGTTTTCGACAGGCTGTTGAGGATCACCGTGCGCTCGGCCATGCCTGGCATTGAGGCGATGCTCAGGTGTTCGCGGTCATAGGTCAGTTGCCCGTAGACCTCGTCGGAGATCACCCACAGGTCATGCTTGCGCGCCACTTCGGCCACGGCTTCCAGCTCTTCGCGGCTGTAGACGTTGCCGGTGGGGTTGCACGGGGTGGCCAGGGCGATGCCCCGGGTCTTGTCGGTCAGCGCCGCTTCCAGGGCTGCGGCGGTCAAGCGGAAGCCGTTGGCTGCCGGCTGCTGCACGCAGGCGATCTGCGCCCCGGAGGCATGCACGCACGCCTCGTAGGTCAGGTACATGGGCTCGGGCACCAGCACTTCGTCGCCACTGCCGAACAGGCACAGGCAGGTGGCGAACAGACCGTTCTGTGCACCCGCCACCAGGGCCACGTTATCGGCACTGACATCGATGCCCAGCAGGCGCCGCTGCTTGGCGGCAATCGCTTCGCGCAGGGCCGGGCGACCCAGGACATGGGTGTAATGGGTGTCGCCTTGCTCCAGGGCAGCGCTGGCGGCGGCGCTGATGCGCGCATCGGTAGCGAAGTCCGGATCACCGACGCTGAGGACGATGACGTCCTCGCCGCGCCCCCGAGCCTCGATGGCTGCGTAGTGAATATCCCAGGCGCTGACGGATTCGCCGCTGATGCGCTGAACGAAAGGTGAGTAACGCATGTTGTTCTCCTCACGGGCTTGGTTGCCCGTGCAATCAATGGGTTCAGGCCTGACGCTGGGGGGCCCGGTTTCGTTCGGGGTTGCCCAGGCGTGCGCACAGATGCTCAATGGCGAAGGCCAGGATGATGTAGATCAGCGCCACCGCCAGCAGTGGCTCGTAGACCTTCAGGGTTTGGGCGCGCACCAGGTTGGCGGCGCCGAGCAAATCAGTGACCGCCACGGTGGACGCCAGCGCCGTGGCCTTGAGCAGCAGCACGCATTCGCCCACCAGGGTCGGGCGCACCAGCTCCAGGGCCCGGGGCAGCCACACCCGGCGCAGGGTCAGCCAGTAACCCATGCCGTAGGCGCGGGCGGCTTCCAGTTCGCCCCGAGGCACGGCCCGCAGGCCACCGCGCAGCACTTCACCGACATAGGCGCCGACACTCAGGGTCAGGGCCAGGGCCACGTACCAGAAACCTTCACGCAGGTAGGGCCAGAGAAAGCTGCCGCGAATCGGCGGGTAGGCGGCGAACAGGCTGCCGACCCCGTAATAGAGGATGTAGATCTGCACCAGCAGCGGCGTACCGCGGAATACGCTGATATAGAACTGCATCGGTGCGCGAATCAGAGGGTTGCGCGACGCCCGGCCCAGGCCCACCACCACCGCCAGGGCAAAGCCGCAGATTCCGCTCAGCAGCAGGAGCTTGAGGGTGATGCCCAGGCCGCGCAGCAGCTCTGTGGAAAAACCGTTGATCCAGGAAAAGTCCATTCGAGTCTCCTAGTGCTGGGGCAGCCAGCGGTTGGTGCGACGCTCGAGCACACGGAACAGGCTGCCGGACACCAGGGTGATGACGAAGTAGAAAGCCGCGACCGCCAGGTAGAACACCAGGTAGTGCTTGGTGGAACCGGCCGCCTGTTTGCCGACTGAAAGCAGTTCGCTGTAACCGACGATGCTGATCAGCGCGCTGTCCTTGACCAGTACCAGCCACAGGTTCGACAGCCCGGCCATGGCGTAGGGCAGCATGCTCGGCAGCAGGATGCGCCGCACCAGCAGCCAGCGCTCGATGCCGTAGGCCCGCGCCGCTTCGATCTGGCCGTGGGGAATGGCCTGGATCGCGCCGCGGATGATCTCCGCCGAATAGGCGCCCTGGACAATCCCCAGCACCAGTACCGCCGCGATAAAGCCGTTGACCGTGACACTCGGACGGTCCATGGCGGCCATGGCCATGTTCAACAGGTCAGTGCCGGCGTAGTACAGCAGCAGAATCAGCAGCAGCTCGGGCATGGCCCGGTACAGGGTGGTGTAGACGTTGGCCAGTTTCACCAGCCAGCGCGGGCCCTTGAGCTTGATCATCGCCACCAGCAGGCCGATGCCCAGGCCGAGGACGAAGGCCCCGGCGGAAATCTGCAGGGACACCAGCGCGCCCTGGGCCAGGGCACCGAGCCAGCCGTCGGCGACGAACAGTTGGGAAAGGTCGGACAGAGAAATCATGACGTATCCAGTCAACGCCGGCGGCCCGCGCGAGCGGGCGCGCCGGACGGCTTAGTTGGCAGAGATGTCGACGCTGAAGTAGCGGCTGCGGATCTTGTCGTAGGTGCCGTCGGCCTTGAGCGAGGCCAGGGCGGTGTTGATCCGCTGTTGTAGGGCGCTGTCGCCCTTGCGCAGGCCGACGCCGATGCCCGAGCCGAACAGCGGGTCTTTCGGCGCCAGGCCCTTGTCCGCCAGGCCAGCACCGGCCGCGGTCTTGAGGATCGGCTCGATGGTCAGGGCGTCGGCCAGCATCACGTCGATGCGCCCGCTCTGCAGGTCGGCGATCATGTCGTCCTGGGTGGTGTAGTAGCGCAGGGTCGAGGTCTTGCCGTAGTAGGTCTTGGCGAAGGTGGCGTTGGAGGTCGAACCCTGCACGCCGATCAGCTTGCCCTTGAGGCCTTCGGGAGTGGTCGCAAGCTCCAGGCTCTGGTCGGCGACCCACATGGCCGGAGTCTGGTAGTAAGGCGCGGAGAAATCGATGACCTTCTCGCGCTCCTCGGTGATGCTCAGGGAATTGAGAATGGCGTCGATCTGGCTCGATTGCAGGGCCGGAATCAGCCCGTCCCAGGCCACTTCCTTGAGCGGGCACTGGGCCTGCATGCGTTCGCACAGGGCCTTGATCAGCTCCGGCTCGAAGCCGCTCCAGTTGCCGTTGCCGCTTTTCATCGAGAACGGCGGGTAGGGTTCCAGGGCGATGCCGAAGACGATCTTGTCGGCGGCCACGGCGTGGCTGGCCAATGCGCTGAACAGGCAACCGGTGGCGAGCACCTTGAGCAGGTTTTTCATGGCTTTACCCTTTATCGAAGTTGTTGTTTTCAAGGATTGAAGCGGGACGTCAGACGCGGTTTTCCTGGGCCATGACGAATTGCCGGCAGCGTTCGCTGACCGGGTTGAGGAACACTTGCTGCGGCGGGCCTTCCTCTTCCACCAGCCCCTGGTGAAGGAACATCACCTTGCTCGACACATCCCGGGCGAAGGCCATTTCGTGGGTCACCAGGATCATGGTGCGGCCTTCCTCGGCGATGCCCTGGATGACCTTGAGCACTTCGCCCACCAGTTCCGGGTCCAGGGCCGAGGTCGGTTCGTCCATCAGCAGTACCTGGGGGCGCATGGCCAGGGCTCGGGCGATGGCCACACGCTGCTGCTGGCCACCGGAGAGAAAGGACGGGAAAGTGTCACGTTTGTTCGCCAGACCGACTTTTTCCAGCAGGTGCTCGGCGTGGGCGATGGCATCCTTGCGATCTTCACCGAGGACATACACCGGCGCCTCGATGACGTTTTCCAGCACGGTGCGATGGGGCCACAGGTTGAAGCTCTGGAACACCATGCTCAGTTGGGTGCGCAGGCGTGCCACCTGGGCCGGGTCGGCGACCTGAGGGTTGCCGGCGCGATCGGTCTTGATGCGCACCTCTTCGCCATTGATGCGCAAGCTGCCGCTGCAGGGAATTTCCAGCAGGTTGATGCAGCGCAGCAGGGTGCTTTTGCCCGAGCCGCTGGAGCCGATCAGCGACACCACTTCACCTTCATTGGCGCGCAGGGCAATGCCCTTGAGCACGTGGTGATCGGCGTAGCTCTTGTGCAGATCATCGATCGCCACCACGGGATTGACGGAGTTGGGCTGCGATTGCAAGGGTCGACCCTCTTGTTATTGTGCGATGGCCGGGCAGTACCCGGCACAGGGTAGGGCTGGAGAATTAGCCATCGATGGCCTGGGGTCAATCGAGCATTTTTAGCCCGATGCGGTAATTTTTTTCAGCAGTCGGGGATTTTTTCGGCGACGGGCAAGGCTATTGCCGGATCGCGATTGCGGCTATGGTGCTGGCACTCGTTTTTTGCAGTCGAGGCCTGATCGGTATGCGTTATCCCTCCATGACCGCTCTGCGCGCGCTGGACGCGGTGGCCCGCCTGGGCAGTGTCGCCGAAGCCGCCAATGAGCTGAACCTGACCCCCAGCGCCATCAGCCACCAGATCAAGAGCCTGGAGCAGACCCTGGGGTTTGCCCTGACCGAGCGCCAGGGCCGCAGCATTCGCATCACCTACCAGGGCGAGCGCTATGCCCGGGACATTCACCTGCTGCTGGCCAATATCCTCGAGGCCGGCCAGCGCTCCGACGGCCAGCAGGTCAGCGGGCGGCTGTGCATCAGCAGCCCGCCGGGGTTCGCCACCTATTGGTTGTGCACCCATATCGCCGAGTTCCAGGCGCTGTATCCCCAGGTCGAATTGCAGCTGGTTTCACCCCGCACCCCGGGCGACACCAGCGACAGCAGCGTCGATCTGTTCGTCGCCTACGGCATGGGCGACTGGCCCAACCAGCATGTGCAGAAGATCGTCTCCCTGCGCTATTTCCCGGTGTGCAGCCCGAGCCTGGTCAATGCCATGGGCGGTTTGAAAACCCTCGACGGGCTCGATCACGCCTTGCTCCTGCACATGATCGACTACTCCGATTGGCGGGTCTGGCTGGCGGCGGCCGGGGCGCCGAATGTCGATGTGCGCCGGGGCATCGTGTTTGCCGACGCGCACTTCGTGCAGTCGGCCTGCATCGCCGGCCAGGGCATCGCCATGGGCGACAACCTGATCAGCGGCGAGGCCCTGGCTCGGGGGCAACTGGTGCAGCCCTTCGGCACCGAAATCGAATCCAACCGCGGTTACTACCTGGTGGCCGACCTGCTCAAGGCCGAGCGCCCGGTGGTGCTGGCCTTCAGCGAATGGGTCAAGTCGCAGTTGCAGGGCATCACCCGCCTGCACCCGGAACCCCGGCGCAATGGCAAAGCGTGAATTTTATTGAGCAATCGCGGCGATTTTTTTCGATTGTTGCCCCTCGGGTGCAGCGACTAATGTCCCTCGACATCAGCCGGGCGCAGGGTGTCGTCCGGACGCATAAGAACAAGAGGAGTAGTCGATGACCACCTGTGCCCAGTCCCTGGTTCGTTTGCTGGAAGGTTATGGCGTGGACACGGTGTTCGGGATTCCCGGCGTGCACACCGTCGAGCTGTATCGCGGCCTGCATGGCAGCCGCCTGCGCCATGTCAGCCCGCGGCATGAACAGGGCGCCGGGTTCATGGCCGACGGTTATGCCCGGGCCAGCGGCAAGCCGGGAGTGTGCTTCATCATCACCGGTCCGGGGATGACCAACATCCTCACCGCCATGGGCCAGGCCTACGCCGATTCGGTGCCGATGCTGGTGATTTCCACGGTCAACCGTCGCGAGCACCTGCGCCTGGGCCATGGCCACCTGCATGAACTGCCGGACCAGCGGGCGATGGTGGCCGGGGTCTGCGCCTTCAGTCATACCCTGCAATCGCCTGCGGAACTGCCGGAGCTCCTGGCCCGGGCCTTTGCCGTGTTCAAGTGCGCGCGACCACGGCCGGTGCACATCGAGATTCCCCTTGATGTGCTGGACATGCCCGCCACCGACCTCAACCTCATGCCCCGCAGCCTGCCCGGTGCTCCGGCCCCGGCCGGAGCCTCGATCGAAGCGGCCGCGACCTTGCTCAACAGTGCCCACCGGCCGCTGATCCTGGCCGGCGGCGGCGCCCGCGGTTGCGCCGAAGTCCTGCGGCAATTGGCCGAACGCCTGCAAGCGCCGGTGGCCCTGACCACTAACGCCCGGGGCCTATTGCCCTGCGCGCACCCGCTGTTGCTCGACGGCGTGCAGTCATCGGCCCATGGCCGGGCGCTGATCGACGAAGCCGACGTGGTGCTGGCCGTGGGCACCGAACTGGGGGAAACCGACTACGACTTCTTTGGCCTGGGCCCGCTGCGTTTCAAAGGCTCGTTGATCCGCCTGGACATCGACCCGATGCAGGTCATGGGCGTGCAACGGGCCCATGTCGGCCTGGTGGGCGATGCCCTGGAAGGCTTGCAAGCCTTGCTCAGTAAAGTGGCGCCACCCAGCGCTCGCGGTCGTTGGGCGCTGGACAGCGTGCAACGCGTGAACCAGGCCGAACGCACCGGCTGGACGCCCAAGCAACAAGGCTTGCAGGGCTTGCTCGACCTGCTGCGCGACACCCTGGGCAGCCCGATCCTGGTGGGCGACTCGACCCAACCGGTGTACCAGGGCGCCTGCGGCTACCAGGCACCGGCCCCGGCCAGCTGGTTCAACGCCGGCAGCGGTTACGGCACCCTGGGCTACGGCCTGCCGGCGGCCATGGGCGCCAAGCTGGCACAGCCCGAGCGTCCGGTGGTGGCGTTGGTGGGGGACGGCGGCCTGCAGTTCGCCAGCAGCGAACTGATCGCCGCCAAGGAAGCGCAGATCGGCGTGATCCTGCTGGTGTGGAACAACCAGTGCTACGGCGAGATCCGCGACTACATGCAGGCCCGGGACATCGCGCCGCTGGGGGTGGACATCCTCACCCCGAACTTCGAGGCCATGGCCCAAAGCTTCCACGTGGCGCACCATCGTGCCGACACCCCGTCGCAGTTGCAGGAACTGCTGCAGAGCCTCAGGGATATCCGCCAGCCGGTGATGATCGAGGTCGACGCCGGCGCCTATCTGGCTCTGGACTGATCTGCGGGCCTGTTCTGCGGACGGGCTCTCCAGGAATGAGTCTTCAAGGGACAGGCCTTCAAGGGATAAGGTGGGTTACATTGACGTAGCCCGCCAGGACGCACCTTGTCACTTGAGGATTCATGGATGAACTGCATTTTCTGCCAGATCGTCGCCGGCACCCTGCCGGCGGCCGTGGTTTACCGCGATGAACACTGCATGGCCTTCATGGACGTGCATCCCCTGGGAGCGGGTCATGTCCTGCTGATTCCCCAGCTTCATGTAGAAAAGCTCGATCAATTGCCCGGTTTCGTCCGTCAGCATCTGTATCAGGTGTTCGATGGATTGCTGGCCGCGCAGCGGCGTGCCGGCTACGGCGTCGAAGGCACCCACCTGCTGGTCAATGATGGTCGGGCCACCAACCAGCACATCCCCCATGCCCATCTGCACCTGATCCCGCGCAAGCGTGGCGATGCCCTGGGGTTTGCCGGGCGCCTGCTGCTGCACTTCAGCGGGTTGTTTGGGCGTCGCGCCAAACTCGAGGTCCTGCAGCAGCAGGCTGCCAGCATCGCCGAACAAGTGCGCGTGCCCTGGGTCAGTGAAACCCCGATGGGCGGTCGCTGATATGGATCGCCGCCGCGCCCTGGCGCTTGAATACGCAGAGCACCAATACCTGCGGGCCCGGGTCCAGGGCGTGGCGAGTTTGCCGGGAAACCCTTATCAGGCGCAGCTCTATGGTGATCAGGATGGCGGAGCCTTTGTCGTGGGTGGCAATCCCAGTCCGATGATGAACCGGGTGCACGGCGACAGTGCGCAACAAGCCCGCAATCTTGCCGATCTGCTACAGACCTGCGTGGCTTACGCCCCGGCGATCGCCTTGATCGCCGAGTCAGCCAAGGTAGCACCCACTCTGGAGCTGGAGGGGCAGCAGCTGCAGCGCCTCAGGGGCTGGACCCACGGACAGCTGTTCGCCTCGGTGGACGAACTGGTGGCGCCGCCTTCGGCGCTGGATATCGAGCCGGTGCTCGCCTCGACCCTGGAAAGCTTCTGTGCTCTGCACCGCGAAGGCTTCAATACCCCTGCGGCCGCCCGGCCAGTCAACCAGGCAGCCTTCGGCGGCTTGCTCAACGATGGACGTGGGCATCTGTACCTGCTTCGGGACCAGGGCGTAGCGGTGGCCGGTGCGGCGCTATTCGTCGCCGACAATGGCGTGGCCTACCTGGGCACCGCCTTTACCACCAAGGCCGCCCGGGGCCAGGGCTATCACCGGGCCCTGATCGCCCATCGCTTGCAGCAGGCCGCCGCCCTCGGCGCCCAGAGTGTGGCGGCCACCGCCCTGGTGAACTCGCAAAGCCGGCGCAACCTGGAGCACTACGGCTTGCGCCTGTCCCACCTGCAGACCCTGTATCGGGCCGTGCCTTAGTGCGGGTTCTGTTGCGCCGCTGGCAGCGGGTCGAAGCGGATCGAGTGCAGGATCGCGTTCAGGGTCGCGAAGTCCTGGAAGAACCCCACGCTGTCAGCCACCACCTGACGCCGACCACTGTCGAGCAACGCCATCAGGCAGGTGCCACCATAGGCGTGAAAGCCGGTGTCCCCATCGCTGATGCCGCAGGTTTGATAGGCCCGCAAGCCTTTCCAGCCGGGGCCTGAGATGTCCTGCACCGGGCTGGGCGCATCCCTTCCGGCGCTGCGCATCCAGACGCCGTTTTCCTGATAGAAAAACAGCTCTTCGGCGGCCTGTTCCAGGCTGCCCTGCCGCAGGCACAGGTGCAGGGTGTACTCCTCGTTTGGGCGTTTTTCCGGATGGTCCAGGGTGAGGCAGTTCTGCGTCTGGCTAAGCTTCCAGCCTTTGGGGTACTGCAGGCTGAATCCCGGTCCGTTGAAGCGTGGCGAATCCTCGGGCAATACCGGTATCCCGTCTTCCTCCCGCAAGGGCTCGTACAGCCTGGGATCGTTGCGACAGGCGGACAGCGGGCGGGCCTGGGCCTTGTGCAACTGGTCGAGGCGATGAGTCCGTGGATCAGCGCTGGCGCTGACACAGGCACAACCGTAGCCGTAATGATTGTTGGTGCGTACCCATTGCTGGTCGTTGAAGGTGGGCCAGTCGCCTTCGGCCTGATAACCGCCCTGGCTGGCAATTTCCCAGACGCCGTCGCGGTCGGTCAGGGTGGCGTTGGCCGGGGTCGGGTTCTCGAACCAGCCGCATCGGCGTTCGACCTTGGCCGGAGCGGCGCTGGCAGGTAAGGCAATCAGTGTCAGGAGTGTGCAGATCAGGGCACGCTGAAACATGGAGCATCCTTGTTCGGGGTTAAGAACCGCAGATTGTGCGCCGGCATTGGCGTTAGTAGAGATCGAGGTCCTTGTTCTTCAGTAGCGCCACTTGCGCACCAAGTCGTCGCCGTAACGCTGGCTGATCAGCGCTTCGGCGCCGTCGTCGTCCTCGTACACCTCGGCCAGGCACAGCAGCATCAGCGCATCCAGGTACTCCTCGGGGGAGTCGAAGAAGCGTGTCAGCGCTACGCCGGTGTCGTGATCGAAGTAGTAGACCGCGCCGCTGTCCCGGTGGAAACAGAACAGGTTGCCGTTGCCCAGGTAGTCGCCAAAGGCAACCAGCTGGTGCGCCAGTGTCAGGTCCAGATCGCTCTCGGGGATATCGACAATGCCAGGGTAGGCCTCCAGCAGAGGCTGGATCGGGGTATGGCCGGGGCCTACGCTGCAAAGGATCTCCGCCAGGGACAGGACCCCCAGCTGCCGATGATAGTCGCGCAGAGAGGGCGGCAAGGTACAGCCCAGTCGCTGCTCAAGGGCCACCAGCGCTTCTTCGCTGACGGGGGTTAATTCAGGCTCGTTGACGTGCCCTTCCCACAGCGCGCCGTAGGCACCGATGACCGCCAGGTACCAGCTCAGCCGCGCACCCTGGTCGGGCAGGTCCTGCCAGGCCAGGGGTGGGCAGCCAGCGGGTGGCCAGTCGGCGTGTGGGGCGTGCTGTTCTGACATGGGGGTCCTTGGATGAGCGTGCGGGGTGGCGGATATGCGCGATGGTGCTGGCGTTCTAGGGGATGTATGAGAGTACTGGTTTGCTAAAAAAGCCAGCATGCAGCATGGTTCGAGGCGGATCTCGCAAAGACTGGGCTGCTATGGGCGACCCCAGACGTACTAGTCTGGAGCACCTTCTTTGAATAAAGCCTAACCTAGACGATGACGGCGATTTACCGTCCAGAGAAAAAGCTATAAAAACGCTCTCTAATGGAGTAAAGCCAAGCTGAAGAGTTTAATAGAAGTTTGGCCCGTTCCTTTAAGGATGCTTCTGGGATGAAACATATTATTTTTGAGTAACCAAGATAGCGCAAAAGTTGTAGAAGAAATGCTACAAGAAGTGCTCTCTGTTTTTGAGGGGAAAGCTTTGGTTTGTATTGTTCGTAAAAATAGAATATCGCACGCTGCCTGACCCACATCTGTTCGTTAATTTGTGAGTAATTGATCCCGCGCTTGTAACTGTTGTTGTCATGAATTCGATAAAAAATTCCAATTTTAGGGACGTGAGTTGCTTCGACGGAAGAGTAGCGTGCGTGGAGCATCATCCACACGTCTTCATTCGGCAAAAAACTTGGGATTGGAAAAGCCAATTGAGCAAATGAACGATTAAACGCCATGCAACCACCTGACTCAAGACCCAGTGCAGGGTTCTTTGGTAGTGTCATTGCATTGTATTTTGAATCAGCGGAGAAAGACTTTAGTTTGCAGTATGAGACTTTTGGTGTGCCGTCTTTCTGTATTGGCGTGATTCGCTCATGAATACTTTCTGCAATCAATAAGTCGTCAGCTGCCAGCAGGATAAAAATATCTCCAGATGCGTTCTCATAAGCAATATTGAAGGCTTGTGCTTTACCAACGCCCCCGCTTTTTATGAGTTTTACAAAGCTGAAAGCGAGTCTCTCTACAATATTGAAAGTTTCGTCATCAGATCCATCATCGACAACAATAACTTCGAAGTCGAGATTATTTATTTTTTCAATGGAACGAAGTGCTGCCTCAATGTAAAGAGCTTCATTTTTGGCGGGCATCAAAATACTTAGCATTTTGTGTCAACTATTTAAGAGTTTTTTTACAGTATCAAATATAAATTTTTTTGTGGAGTCGCCATTTAAGTCTTTGGCCGCTAAGTTGGCCGACTCTTTCATTCGATAGATATCTTTTGATGTCAGCTGAGACAGTTTGTGTGCCATGTTTTTTGGCGAAAAATCGTCGCTGATTATACCCAGGTTATATTTTTTTGTTAGTCGAGCCATTTCGTCAGAAGGACCAATAGCAATGGCAAGGCGGGCTTGGATAAACTCGAAAAATTTATTGGGAAGTGCATACTTGTAGTTGAAGTTTACGGGGGGTAACAAGAATAAGCCGATATCATAGTTGTTGATTTCGAACGATATTTTTTTCATGTCGACAGGCGGGCGAAATTTGATTTTCTTATTCTTGGCTGCCATTTCTTTTAATGTTTCAAGGTAACCGCTTCCGTTGTCTACTAACATGAGGTCCAAAGTGAAGCGTTCATCAAGATAGTCCATCATTTCGATCATTAGTTCGAGATTTCTTGAACTAATAGCTGCGCCGTGATGGATTAAGCGGATGACTCCTTCCATAACTGGTGTTGGTGATAGCTCGCTGTAAGCCGGTGCGTTCAGGACAACATTAGAATGTACTCCGAAATTTCTTTCATATTCCTCAGCTATTCCCGTGCAAACAGTAGACATTACAGAAACTTTGGGGATGTACTTTTTACAAATGTATTCGTAGAATTTTGAGAAAAATAAACGCCAAATAAAGCGGTCTTCAAATTCCTTTGGTGAGTACTCGTGGGCATCAAGAAATGTTGGGGATTTTCCTGCTAGGCGAAGAGCAAGCGGCAAACTGTTTATATCGTTTGCCAATACACAGTCAAATCTTTTCCCTTGTAGTAAATTAAGGGTTTTTAGGACGTAGGGCATTTTCCAGTAATAAGTTTCGAAGCATTGGGATATAAGTAAAGTCCCTTTCAAGACTTTTTTAAAAAAATGAGCACCTATAGAGCTGATGTCGATAAACTCAATATCTGGGTACGGAGAGCTACCAAATCCGGCAACAGTTAAATGATATGAACCTCTTAGTGAGTCAATTTGACGCATCACGCGAGGGTCAGTTTTTATGGGGGAAAACGAAATTATTAGTATGTTAGTCATGATTTTCACCCGAAAAAATGTTGGTGCCAGCGAATAAAATTAATCCAGCGCCATACTTGCCAGCTAAAAGGTGCTTTCCCTGAAATTATTTTATCAAACTCTTTTAATATGGCGGATTGATCAAGGAACGGAAGCCCAAGGTCAATTTTTAGCCATTCCCGTATCTGATCGGCCAAATGGGTCAACCATACTTGTTCTGGTGTAGAGAAGCCTATCTTATCTCTGCGATCAAGAATGGCATCGGGCACGATGCCTCGCATTGCTGCTCGGAATACTGATTTAGTTTCTCCTTGTTGAGAAATCAGGTAGTTTTCTGGGAGCGAAAGAAGAAAATCTGCCATGTCACTGGTGAGAAACGGTACTCGACTTTCTATGGAGAAACGCATTGAGTTTCGGTCACCATGTCTTAGTAGTGACTGAAGTCCACGGTGGCTCAGGGAGAAAGCAAGCTCAGAGGCGAGTTTACGTCCAGTTATATCATAAGGTGACTTTTGACGCGGGTATCCAATAACAACTCCCGATTCGCGTAGGATATCAGTATCAATCCACGTTGGTTTGGTACGCATACCATTTCCGCGTCGGAGCAGTTCGTATACTGGGCCGTCTACGCACTCCGCGATTACCGTTTTTAAACAATGCTTTAAGTCTCGATCAGGCCATTTTGACCATTCTTTAGCAAAGTTTAATGCCTTCAAGTATTGTCGCTGTTCCAACATGCTCTTTATGCGTTTACTAGGGTATCCATGGTAACCTGCAAGCAGTTCATCAGCACCTTGACCGTCAAGAGTTACGGTGATGCCACTCTCTCTCGCTAGTTTGAATACTCTGTATTGCGCATAAATACTGGTGCTTCCAAATGGCTCACCTTGAGCAAGTATCATATCATCGAGATCATTGGCTAACTCATGAGGACTTACAAACACTTTATATGCTTTTGCCCCAACATGTTGATTAACCAAATCAACCCATGACTCTTCGGATACTGTACTGTCTTTAGCAATGAAGCTGAACGTACTAATGACTGCGTCTGGTTCTATCTTACGCATTGCACAGACAACTGCCGAAGAATCTACCCCACCTGAGAGAGCAGCACCCAACGGCACATCACTTCTAAGATGTAGCTTTATATTATCCAGAAAGCGCTCACGTAGTTCATCAGCAGCATCTGAAAAACTCAATACAGATGTTTGCTCTACATTAGGAACCCACCATTGCTGAGGAGCAGATACAACTCCTGTGGAGGTGTTCAGTTTTATTAAATGTCCTGGCATTAGCTGATAAATGTCTTTGACAAATGTCGAACTTTTGGAGTCATAGTCTCCATGAACCAGATAGTCATATGCCCGTTGAGTATTAAGCTCAAATTTTTTTGTTTTCAATTTTCGTAGAGCAGGTAGCTCTGAGGAAAACAAAAAATCTTTATTTTCTTGGGTATAAAAAAAAGGCTTGATACCAAATTGGTCTCTTACACATGTTAGAGTTTTATCTTTGCGGTTGTAAATGACAAATGAAAACATCCCTTTCAACCGGCTGAGACAACCTTCTTTCCAATGTTGCCAAGCTGCTAATAGTACTTCTGTATCTGACTCAGAGTTAAATAGTGCGCCGGTAGTGCTAGAGAGCTCTTTTCTTAACTCCTTGAAGTTGTAGATTTCACCGTTGAAAACTATAGTGAAATTTTCATCACTGGAGTGCATTGGCTGATGGCCAGCTGAAGAAGTGTCCTGTACAGACAGTCGAGTGTGTCCGAGCAAAGTTTCCCTATCATGATGGACGTATCGTTCAAAACCTTGATCATTAGGCCCTCGATTTTTCAAAGTTGAAAGAGCTTCTTGGATTGCTTGATCAGATTTTGAAGTATTTTGTTGCCAGTTACCGCCTAAAATTCCGCACATTGATAAAGTCTCTCCCTCACAGCTCGCGTACTTTTTTTAACGAGGAAAAAAAGCGCATAAGAAAATATAATATAACAATTGAATTTAAAATAATAAGAAAAATTTCGTACTTAGAGGTAGTTGCCAGTGTGAATACTGTAGTTATACCTAAAGCAAATGACAGGAGCTCATAAGTTGTAAATCTTGAGAAGCCATATTTTACAGCTGCAAAGTAGTTGAGTAAAAATATGCTAATACCTACAAGGGCAGAGGAAATTGCCCCGCCGAGTGCTCCAATTCTATTAATTAATATTAAGTTAAGGATAAGTGCCAATCCTCCACCTGCTATATTAATCAGAATGTAAGTATATGTTTTTCCGCTGAGGGATATATATGTATATAGAGTTGCGGATACCATTGGTAGTGAGCTACCAATAACAAGGGGCAAAACATAATAATGTGACTCTGAATATATTTCAGAAAACAGGAGTATTATTCCCCAATTCGAAAACCAGTGCAATAGTAGGCAAGTAGCAAAAAATGCAGTCAAGCATCCATAAAACACCATTTTATGGAGTGCTAGAAAGTTAGATTTAGATATTGCTTGTAGGCGCGCAGCAGATGGACCCCATGCGGATAAGATGGAAGCAAACATGAGTCCTATCATGGTCGCTATTTTTGCAGCCATTGCATAGCTTCCAAGAGTAGCTAGTCCAGCATCACTAGCAATCAGATATCTGTCCAATCCTGAAATTAGCCATTGGAGTGGGGCGAGAAGTGCGAATGGCCATCCATAAGAAACGACTTTTCTTAAGCTATTCCATTTAAAAGATGCTGAAAGATCGCTGCGGATTAATAAAATACCAACTATAAGCGCTGAGGCTGTGGCTATAATTGGAGCAGATAAGTAGCCTTTGACTCCGAAGCTTAAAAAAACTACAAAAACTAAACATAAGAGACCTCCGCCAATACGAGCTAATCCTGCTACAAGCAGGTACTGTAATGGTTCTCCTCGGATTCTGATCACGTCTAATGTCAGTTGACCAAAAATGGAAAAGATAATAAATAATGCAAAAATTAATTTGTAATCTTTAAAGGTGTAGAGGTTTAGTTTTAGGATGAGGTAGTCATAGAATAAGAATAGGATTGCTAAGGATAGAGTTGTTATAAATATAACAAATAGAAAGCTAGTGCTAATTATTTCAGACCGTTCCTTGAGTGAAAACTTCGGATCGTTATAATACCTGTGAATGGCGCTGCCGGATCCAAAACACAAAAAAATAATAAATGAATTCATGATTGTCAGCATTAGTTCGGCTGCCCCAAACTCAGCTTGATCTAAATTTCTAACAATGAAAGGAAGAATTAGTATTGGGAGAAGTTTGAATATGAGCTCCCCAATACCATAGGTGAATATGTCTCTACCTACTTTTATGCTCATGATAAGTCTGTCAGTTTAAGGAGTCGATCGATTTGATATTCAGAATTATAAGTACGGCTCAGTTTTATTGCTGCTTTTTTCATTTCCATTACAGCACTGATATCCGACTTCATGAGTTCTATTTGAGCCGCTATTTTATTTGAATTTGGCCATCCGTAGGTTACTCCACAACCACTCTTTCTGAGCACGTTCATCAGGGGGAGAGAGGAGGGGGCAAGAACAGCTAAGCCTGAATTTATATACTCATAAAGTTTAAAGCCGACACACATTCTTCCGTTGCCGGTATTGGGCGATGCCAGGATTACTCCGACATCAAAACTTACTGAGTTTGACACAAGTTGATCGGAGGGTACTGCGTCTAGAAAAAAAATCCGCTCTGTCAAATTTTCTTTGATAACTAGATCTCGTAAAACTTTCTCATAATCACCAACTCCGCGGAGATATAGGGTTGCAGAGCTAACTTGCTTGAAGGCAAGAATTAGTTCATCTAACCCGCGAGATGCTTGATATGCACCATGATAGTGAAGTTTTAAAGGCGTCTCTACAGAGAAAGTTGTAGCGGAATATTTGTCTGGGCATACAGGTATCGTCGCCATGACGTTATTGTTAAGATGATATTTCCGTCTTATATATTTGGAGACGACATCTTGTACAGTTATTACTTTGTCTGCACGGTTACAGAAAAAGTACTCTAAAGCTGTACGAGCACTCTTTTCTGCACGATCAACTAATGAGGTAACCGGGTATTGATCAGGCCATATTTCGTAAACGAAGTAATAGAATTTTGCGCCAAGCAATCTTGCCGTAAGCCATGAGGCTAGCAAGTAGTCTCCATCTACAGCGAATACTAATCTGACACCACTTTTAACAAAGCGAAATTGCTTAGCTAGAAAAATAAAGTTATTGATGATGAAGTTTACAATAAACAAAAGTGTTAAAAGGTAGAGTGAAATTTTTTTTATGAATTTTATTTTCTTAAGAAGATTTTTTAATTCTATGGGGGACTTTCTGTAAAGTGCTCTTATATATTCCCAGTGATTGATTGAGATGTTGGTGAGCTGAATGTCTTTTTCAGGAGGTGTTGTTTTACTATCGAAGCATGATACTAGGCAGTCGTACCTTGTTTTGAACGCACTAGTATACATTTTCAGCATTGGGTTATTTCTATAGTTTTTATAAGTGAAGAAAACGACCTTCCCTTTCGAGTTTTTTTTTCTCTTATTCATTTAACAAGCTCGGTACAGTTCAATTTCAGCATCTAGGCACCTGATTATTATGGATATATCGTCATTGATTATAAAATCTTTATTTTTTAGCGTGCCAGAAGGTATTTTTTTTACTTCACCGAAGTATAATCTCGAACCATGAATTTCTAAGTATGCTCCCTTTGTGTAGGGTGGGCGTTGAGCTCGTATAAAATTGTAAATTTTTTCATAGCTTTGAGACAAATCTATCATAGAGTCTTCAGGGCGACGAGCTCTAAAGTATGTTGCCTTATTATTGTTTTGTTTTTTTGGTATTGCTTTTTTTTCTATTACTTGAATTAGTTTGCTGGGGAGCCAGCTTGCCAGTTCCGTTTCAGCGATCTCAAATAAAGTATTTATATCGATTTGCGAGTCCACAGGTATAATTAATTGGGCATAAATATCACCTGTGTCTATACCACCATCAACCTTATGAAGTGTATAGCCAACCTCCTTCTCTCCATTGATCATCGCCCAGGTAAAAGCATGCCTGCCACGATATTTAGGAAGCAGCGAGTTGTGCACGTTTAGCACGCAGGTTTGCTTGTTTATAAATTCTTCGGATAATATCGTAGGCCATGAGTAAAGTATTATAAAAGAGTTTTCTACATCGATTATCTCTTCAAGGCTTGATGAGAACTCTAGTTCACGAAGCTCATTTTTTAGACTTGATAAAACTTTATCGTCTGATTTGCAACGACTCAATACTATTTTACGTGTCATGGTCTGTATTATCTAGAGTAAAAGATTTTCTGAAGTAACCATTTGCACCAAAGCCTTCTTTAAATTCGAAAATACTAGGGTGTGGTAAGCCTTTTTGTGTCGATGTTCCAAAATCAAAGTAGTCGAACTTTTCGTTCTTTGCGCGTTTTAATGCATCTGATATCACTAGAGATAGAGCTTGGTACTCTCTTTTTTCATTGTTCTGGAATATGTAAAAAGAGCAGCGTACCTTATCTGTGATATCAAACTCGCATATTCCTCCGAGAGGTTCTGATCCAATACTTGCTATATGGAATGAAATTTTATTAGGAAATTTTTTAAGCAGCTCTGAAAGTTCATCATAGCTATGAGTGGGGGCGACATTGTGTTTTTCTAGGCTCTTAACCAGTAATGGCCAAGCTAAGTCTAAACTAGCGTTGTTTTGTAGCGATACTCCAAGACTCACTGCTTTACGTACCATGCGTCGTGCACGAGTATTTAATATATCATCCGTATCGAATGCTTGCTGCAGATGTACTGTACTTGAAATATCATGTGAGGACTGATTAAAACCTACTTGTAGCAAGCAGTAGTAAAATGTTCCAAGTGGTACTTTGTCGCATGCGCTAGTTGGGAACGTAAGAGTCATTTTGTCCGCACGATTTGACGTGAGAAATGACTTTAATAGTATGGAAACTTCACTTGATATAGAGAATGTTGGTCTTTCTAGGAAAACAACACCACCATAGCTTGCACCAAATGGTGAAACTATGGCGTCTTTTTTGTCAAGTAAAGACAGTAAGGCAATAATTTTATTTTTTTTCTTGAATACAAGAAACTGTTCTTGGTTGTCGAATTTTTTTCCGTGATAGCTCAAAAAAAGTCGCTGGTGATAAATGGTGCCATTGACCGAGTTTTCAATCATATGATCCCATTTTTCTAGTTCTTCTTTGGTTGCCTCAATAAGCTGCATGTTTCATCTCTATCTTAGCTGAATATTATTCAGTATTACTGACTCAGAAGTATCTTTAGCCAGGAAGCGCTGCCATTGCCACGATTTATTTTTTTTGATAATAGTTTTGTGTCAGATAAAAAATTACGGCACTCGTTATAAAGTGAAATGTCAGAGGTGTTTAAAAAAAGGTGTATTGGGTGGAAGTCGAAAACTTTGAGCCCTTCTCTCTTTTTTAAGGTGTATAAATCCGAGTTGTTTTTGCTTAGGCATACTACATCGTCCTCCCAGAAATATGGAACTTTGGTCATGTTTAGCCAATGTTCCCAGGGCTTTAACTCTATATTTGCCTGCTCTGGTATGAAGTGATTACACTCATGAGTCAGTCCCTTCTCACTGAATAAACTGATCAGATAGCTACTTTGTGTCATAAAATGAGATCTAACGGAAGTAGCCTCTGGCACAAGTTGCATTAGACGATCAATCACCTCGCTTGCGGTTGTACCGTTGGTGAAATCTCCCTTTAGCAAAGGATTGAAGTTAGGGTGTATACCGAGCTCAAACTTTGGATTGTTCCTGAGTCTCTCTAATACGGGAGTGTTATGAGTGATAAACCATGTTGCAGGAACATCGAACTCTTCAACTAAATCGATAGAGTGGTTGATGACATCATCATTCGCCCAGTCGATATCGAGTGTCAAAAATAATCGATTGCTCCAGGACAAGTCGTCTTTCGTGCTGATTTCACTTATCTTGGAGAATAGGTTCATTCTTTCCTTCTTAAAGAAGCCTTTCCTTTATGCTAGGGAAAATGGTTCTTATGGTTTCGTTGTTAGAGTTTTTTGCCTTTAATATTTTAATGGCGCCGTTACCGCATTTTATAGTGACATAGTTAAGGTTGCGTTCGACTATTGCTCCAGTGGGGGCGTATATGGTCCTGTTGTCTATTTCGCACTTTATGATCTTAATTTTTTCTCCTTTTGAATTTACTGTAAATGCTCCAGGATATGGGGTCGTCTGCGCTCTAACAAAATTAAAAATTTCTTGTGCGCTTAGATTCCAGTTTATTTTTCCATCTTCCGGTATCCTCAATGAGCAATAGCTAGCTTTGCTATGGTCTTGGAGAGTCAAGGTGACCTCCCCATTAAGGATTTTTTTAACCTGCTCTTCTAGTATTTCTTTTGAATAGAAATTTGCTTTTGCAAGAACTGTAGAAATATCATCTTCATTCAGTAGTGGAAATTTTTTCTGAGCAACTATTTCACCATCATCTATCCCCAAGGAAAATTTGAAAAGTGAAAGACCTATTTCACTTTCCCCGTTAATAATTTGCCATACAAGCGGTGCATTTCCTCTGTATTTTGGTAATGGAGAGTAATGCATGCCAAAGAAGTCATTCCTAGAAAGCAGATTTTCCTGAAGAATGCTGTACCATCCAATAACAAATACTTTTGCGCCTTGGTGTGCTTTTAACTCGATTGATAAATTTTTCGGTTCAATAATTGAAAGAGGTATATTTTTTTCACTGCAATAAGAAGAGAATTCATTTAATACGCTTCTAGAGTCAGCCCTATCATCAAAGGTAATAGCCTTTACCAAACGTTCTTTGGCTGAGGCTCTGATAGCTTTTAGAGCCTCTAATCCTGCATCCTTACTGCCTAAGAATATTGCGTCAGACATGCCTCTAGCGCCTCAATAATGTAGTCGACGTTTTCTTCATTCAAACCTTCAAAAAAGGGAAGCGCCAATCCGTTATGGAAAAGTTCCTTTCCATTGGGGCATTCATTATCCATCACTCCATAGATACCTATTTCTGTCAGACTTTGAGCGCCAAGATTACTCTCGATATTCTTCGACTTAAGATTGTTAATGACGGAAGCGCGATCAATATTGTTTTTCAGAACTAGCATAAAAGTTTGCCAGCTATGACCGTCAGCAGGTGTAGGTAGTTTAATTAATTTTTTTTCTTCTAGTGGGCGTAGTTTTAACAAATAGTGTTGTGCTAGTTTTCTACGTATTTCTATCCACCCATCGAGCTCGGGTAGTTGTGCTCGTCCAAGGGCTGCTTGAAAGTTGGTAAGGCGATAGTTTGTCGCTGGCTCTATGAAGCTCATGCCTTCCGGGCCCCGCTCCATTCCATGATTACGCAAGCGTCTTATGCGTGTTGCCAGATCAGAATTATTGGTCGTGAGCAAACCGCCCTCACCAGTTGTTAAGGTCTTACGCGGGTGAAAGGAAAAACAACCTATATCTCCAAGAGTTCCAGTTTTCTTATCTTTAAAAGTTGCACCAAGTGCACAGGCTGCATCTTCGACTATAAATAAGTTGCTATTTTTAGCAATGTTTTTGATGGCATTCATGTCGGCTGGGCATCCGAATTCATGTACAGGCATGATTGCTCGTAGGCGCTCCGGTCCTTTCCAGTTTTGGATAGTTTCCTCTAGATGCTTGATCGACAGCGTATAGTTATCGAGATTTACATCAACAATTATCGCTCGGGCTCCTACCATAGCGACTACATTCGCTGTGGCTGGAAAGGTAAAGTCAGGGACAATGACAGCATCTCCTGGCCCAATATCAAGTGCCATTAATGCAATGTGTAAGGCTGCCGTTCCTGATGAAACTAGTATTGCATTGTTGCAACCGATATAAGCGGCAAGTTCTTGTTCGAATGCTTCGGATTCTTCACCATGCACTAGTTTTCCGCTTCGAAGGACCTCCGCCACAGAGTTAATGGCAAACTCACTAATATTGGGCTGGGATAGCTTAATCATTTTTAACTCTTAAATAGCTTCGGAAGCGGTGGTAGGGATTTTTCGTTTGCTGCAATCCAAGCGGCAGTTTTTTCAAGCCCTAGATCTAAGTCTACTTTCGCTTCAAATCCAATCAGCTCTTTAGCTTTTCCTACGCTTGGAATTCGTAGCTCAATATCCGCAGACAACGCATCACGGAAAATGATTTTGGATGAACTATTGGTAATTCTACAGATTGTTTGTGCCAATCCATAAATTGTTGTAACTGCACGTGAGTTACCTATATTGAAAGACTCACCTATCGCGTTAGGGTGCTCCAACGCACAAAGAACCCCTTCAACCATATCGTCGACATAAAGCCAGGCGCGAATTTGGCTACCATCACCAAAAATTAAAATATCTTCATTTTTCAATGCTCTACGAACAAAGATTGAAAGTGCACCTTCGCCTGTCTGGCCTGGACCGTATACGTTGAAAGGACGAACGGTAACTGTCGGCATTTCATACTGTTTATGGTATGCATGTGCCAAGTGTTCTCCTGCCAGTTTACTAACAGCGTAAGTCCAGCGAGCTTCACCTACTGCTCCTGTGACAGTTTGTTGGTTTTCGTCAACTTTAAATGCGTATGAGCCAAATACTTCAGATGTGGAAAAATCGATAAAACGTTCGATTTTTCCTAGCTGGTGAGCTGCCTCCATTGCGTTGGCGGCACCTATCATATTGACTCGCATTGTTGAAACGGGATTTCGTACAGTCGAGTCAATTCCTGCAATAGCAGCAGCATGAACAACTATCTGTGACCCAGTCATTGCTTCTTTAAGTTTAGAGAAGTCTAAGACATCGCCATGAACTTGCTTGACATTTGGGTGGTTCGAGTAAGGTGTGTCTTTCAGCGTGTTACGAGTGTAGTTGTCATAGACTACAATATCATTCTGATCTGCTAGTTTAGAAATTAGCATGCTGGCGATAAAGCCTGCACCACCCGTTATAAAGATTTTTTTACCGGTGATCATGTTTTTAATCCTTAATTATCGATGGCTTTTTTTAGCTCAGAGACGATGTTTGATATGTTTTCTAGTGATAGATAGGGGTGCATGGGAAGGCTTAAAACGCGAGTTGCAGCTTTATCACCTATGGGGAGATATGCTTGGTCGTCTTTAACTGCTGGCTGCCTGTTTAGAGGGGTTGGATAATGAACGGTTGTTGGAATGCCAGCTGATTTAAGTTTTTGTTGAACTTTATCTCGTACATCTACTTGTACAGTAAACTGTGCCCACGCACTTTTGTTATCTGCGGCAACATAGGGGGCAGGTATATCCACGCTCTCTAGTAGTCTTGTATAGTTGTACGCAACCTCTTGACGCAGATTGAGCTCGTCGTCAAAAATTTCAAGTTTAGATAACAATATGGCAGCTTGTAGAGTATCTAGCCTGCTATTAACACCTACGCGGACATGATGATAACGTTGACTTTGTCCATGTCGTGCTATTTGGCGTATTATTTGGGCGAGCTTTTCATCGTTGGTAAAAAGTGCTCCACCATCACCGTAGCATCCCAATGGCTTACTTGGAAAAAAACTCGCACATGCAATGGTGCTTATGTTGCAAGAGCGTCTTTCTTTGTAGTGTGCTCCAAAGCTCTGTGCGGCATCCTCAATAACTGACAGATTGTATTTTTTGGCAATACTATTAATTTTTTTGAAGTCGGCGCATTGACCATACAGAGAGACTGGAACTATAGCTTTCGTGCGTGGGGTTATAGCCGCTTCTAGCAGTGTTGGATCAAGGTTGTAGGTTTGTGGGTCAATATCTACATATACCGGTTTGGCCCCTAAAAGGGCTACGGTTTCTGCGGTCGCGATATAAGTGAACCCAGGTGTTATGACCTCATCACCCGGACCAATGCCTATCGCCATCTGGGCAATTTGGAGGGCATCTGTTCCGTTTGCACAGCTAATACAGTATTTCGCTCCTACATAAGCGGCAAGTTTTTCCTCAAGCTCTGTCACTTCTGGGCCAAGGATATACTGGCCGTGACATAGGACGCGTTCAATTCTCGCGTCAATCTTTTCTTTGATCCGGTCTTGTTGAGATTTCAAATCAATGAATTCGATCATTTACTGTGCGTCCATTTTGCTCAGGTTGTTGCCACGCAAGACATAGCGGGCGCCGGTATGTGGGCAGAGGCATTCGGCTTCTCCCTCGACCGGCAGTTCGAGGCGTTCACCAAACTCGCTCATCCAGCCTAGCTGTCGTGCGGGCACCCCAACCATCAGTGCGTAAGCCGGTACATCCTTGTTGATGACCGCACCTGCGCCGACGAAGGCGTATTCGCCGATGGTGACCCCGCAGACGATGGTGCAGTTTGCGCCCAACGTGGCACCCTTTTTCACCAGGGTGTCGCGGTATTGGTCCTTGCGCTCGATCAATGAGCGTGGGTTGTAAACGTTGGTAAAGACCATGCTTGGACCGCAGAATACGCCTTCTTCCAGGGTAACGTTGTCATATACCGAGACATTGTTCTGGATCTTGCAATGATCACCGATGACCACTTTGTTGCCGACGAAGACGTTCTGGCCAAGGGAGACTCCTTTGCCGATCTGTGCGCCTGGGCATACATGCACGAAATGCCAGACCCGTGAACCTTCGCCGATCTGGGCGCCATCATCGACGATGGCGCTTGGGTGCTGGTAATGGCTCATATTGTCAGACCAGGCGGGACAGGAAGGGGTGGCCTTCGTTGTCCTGAGCTCTGACAGGGTTCATGGTACGGATAGTCTCGACGGTCTCCACACAGTGCCGGGTATCCTCGATACCGTAGCCCTTGCCGTCGAGTACGGCTTGGTAGCTGACGGTATGGAGATCGGTGAAACCTTCGGAAAACTCTATTTCCGCGCCGTCAACAGTGATCGAGCGGTAAGTAGGTTTCTTGCCTTTGACCGATTCAGGCAGGTCGTTGGCATCGATGGAAAGGAACCAGCGTACTCGGGCGTTCTCATATTCCAGATAGCCGCAGGCCTTGTCGGCATTGCTGAAATGCACAACGTTGCGTTGTAGCTTGCCGAAAATGAAGTGCAGCATGTCGTAGAAGTGCACGCCGATATTGGTCGCGACACCAAAGGACTTGCGAGGGTCGCCTTTCCAGCTTTCCATGTACCAGCGGCCACGGCTGGTGATGTAAGTCAGTTCTACCTCGTGCTTATGGGCACTGGGTTGCGACTGCACACGGTTCTTCAGGTCGATGATTGCCTGATGGTGACGCAGTTGCAGGATATTCCAGAGGCGCTTGCCGGTTTCGCGTTCAGTCAGGCTCAGGTCTTCCAGCAGTGCTGCACTAGGTACCAGAGGCTTCTCGCAGATCACGTCGCATCCAAGGCGCAGGCCGGCAGTGATATGAGAGTGATGGAGGTAATTGGGCGAGCAGATCGAAACGATATCCAGAGCGGTTGCCGGATCTCGTTTGAGGCGCCAGGCGTGATCGTAGAAGCGCTCGAACTCGGTGAAGAATTCGCTTTGAGGCGAAAGGCTGTCGATGATGCCGACGGAGTCGTTGATGTCGTAGGCACAAGCCAGCTCATTGCCGGTGTCCTTGATGGCACGCATATGGCGCGGGGCGATGTAGCCGGCGGCGCCAATCAGGGCAAAGCGTTTCATGGGGTTCCTCGGGGAAGAGTTTCAACTGCCTGTGGCAGGAGGCGTGAAACAGAGGCCGTATGGCGGTGGCCTCTGTCTCATGCAACTCGCTGCGATGTGTTGTGGTTCGATCAGGCTTTGATGACGTTGCTCGCAACAGCGCGGTACTTGCCGCGGCTGTCGATGATCAGTCGAGCGTGATTCTGGATAAGTTCGTAATCGAACTTATCATGATCTGTAGCCAGTACCACTGCGTCGAATGCGGCCAGGTTTTCTGCGGTCAACGGCTCGCTATCCAGTTCAAAGTGATGCTCGCGCATTTTCGGGAATACCGGAACATGGGGGTCGCTGTAGGCCACGATACCGCCCTTGGCTTCTATAAGTTCCATGATCTCCACGGATGGAGACTCACGCATGTCATCCACGTTCTTCTTGTAGGCAATGCCCAGGACTAGGACCTTGCAGCCTTTCAGCGCCTTGCCACTGTTGTTCAGACCGTCCATCAGCTTGTTCAGGACGTACTCGGGCATTGCCTTGTTGACTTCGCCGGAGAGCTCGATGAACCGTGTGTGCAAACCGTATTCGCGAGCCTTCCAGGTCAGATAGAAGGGGTCGATGGGAATGCAGTGGCCACCCAGTCCAGGGCCAGGGTAATAGGCCGTGAAGCCGAAAGGTTTGGTTGCAGCGGCATCGACGACTTCGAAGATGTCGATGCCCATGCGGTCGGCAACGACTTTCATTTCGTTGACCAGACCGATGTTGACAGCGCGGTGGATATTTTCCAGCAGTTTGGTCATTTCCGCGGCTTTGGTTGAGCTGACAGGCACTACCTGGTCGATGGCCTGCTCGTACAGCGCGATACCAACGTCCAGGCAGCCGGGGGTGTGACCACCGATTACCTTGGGAATTGTACGGGTTTCAAAGTTGGCGTTTCCCGGATCTTCCCTTTCCGGCGAATACACCAGGAAGATGTTTTCGCCAACGATCAGGCCGTTTTCTTGTACTCGAGGCAGCAGTTCTTCTTCTGTTGTACCCGGGTAGGTGGTGCTTTCCAGGGAAACCACTTGGCCTGGACGCAGGTAAGGCTTGAGTGCGTCAGTGGTGTTGATCACGAAGCTCATGTCCGGCTCGCGATACTTGTTTAGCGGCGTCGGTACGCAAAGGATCAGTGCATCACACTCACTGGCACGGCGAAAGTCGGTGGTTGCCTCAAATCCCGAATTCCTAGCCTGGCTGATGTGCTCGCTGGCAATGTGTTCTATATAGCTGGTGCCATTGTTGAGCTTGGCAACCTTGGAGTCATCGATATCGATACCCAGCACCCGGAAGCCGATAGCGTTGTAACGTAACATCAGCGGCAAGCCCACATAACCGAGCCCTACGATGCCAATCAGGGCTTCCTTGCTCTTGAACTTGGCGATGCTAGTTTGTTTTTGGTCAGGCATTTTAGCTCCGATGTAATACAGGTTCGATGCATGCAGCAGGCGTTTCGTTAATTTTTCGACAGGAGCGTGGGAACTAGTTCTGGTTCTTACACACCTGGGATCAGACCTATCGTAGGATGCGATCAACAGGCGAATGACTCTTAGAGTCCACGCGTCAAGCCGTCAATAAACAGAATGTTCTGCCATCCGACAGCTGCGTGATCGGAAGGCGAATTCATGGTGTATGCGGCCAAATTGGCGGCGATTCTACACTGGCAAGGCGCCTCGGGCGACAGGCCGGGCACATTTACTCCATGCCAGCCTCCCCGCCCCCCGCCCAAGCTGGCTGCTGAGCCTTGCCAGTCAGGAAAAGTAAAATCTCCTTGCCGCTATGGAAGAGGCTGTGGTCCCATCGCGTCCATCAAGCGGGCACCCGTTCTCCCGGCAGGTTACTGCCGGCTCACGTCAATGATTGCTGCTTCCGATGAATGGCAATAGGCGTATATGAGGCGCCGTCCTGAGGTCCCACGAATGAGTAAAGTGGTCGTGCGGGAAGTGTTGTTTTCACCGAATATAAAGTGAACTCTTTGAAGTTATTAATTTTTTCTCAATACTTTAGTCCTGAAAATTTCATCATCAACGATATAGCCAGGACTCTTGTTGCTCAGGGGCATGAGGTAGTAGTTGCCACGGGAAAACCTAACTATCCCGATGGTCGGATATTTGCGGGTTATCGTGCATGGGGATGTCACTACGAGCGTTATCTGGATTCTATTGATGTACTGCGGGTGCCGTTATGGCCGCGCGGCGAAGGTGGTGCAAAGAACATGGTTCTTAACTACCTGTCATTTGTTTTTGCCGGGCTTGTCTTTTTTCCATGGATGCTGCGCAAGCGTGAGTTCGATGCGATTCTGGTATTCGCGCCTTCGCCCATCACCCAGGCCATTCCGGCGATTCCTATCAAGTGGCTGAAGAGGGCGCAGTTGGCCTTGTGGATACAAGACCTGTGGCCAGAGAGTCTTGCTGCCACCGGATTCGTCAAGAGCCCCTATCTATTGAAAATGGTTGGCTGGATGGTGCGCGGGATTTACGCAGGTTGTGATCGGCTGCTGGTCCAGTCTCATGCCTTTGTCGATTCAGTGGCCCGCTACGCACCCAGAAAGAAGATTACCTATTATCCCAACTCCGTTGATGCCCAGACTTTTAATGCAGAAGTAGAAGTTGACGAGCAGCTGTCGCAGGTCTTGAAGGCGCATTTCTGTGTAGTGTTCGCTGGCAATCTTGGAACCGCCCAGGCACTGGAGACATTAGTTGAGGCTGCGAAACAACTGCGTGACGAGCCGGACGTTCGCTTGGTTCTGGTGGGCAGTGGCAGCCGGCTGGAGTGGCTCAGGGAGCAGAAGCAAGTTCATTCACTGGATAATCTGATACTTCCTGGGCGCTTCCCGGCCGTTGCAATGCCTGCAGTTTTTGCACAGTCCAGCGCATTGCTGGTGTCACTTAATAATGAAAGCATCTTTGCCCAGACCATCCCCAGCAAGGTTCAATCATACCTGGCATCCGGCAAGCCAATCATTGCCAGTCTGAACGGCGAAGGCGCGCGAGTAGTTCAAGAAGCCCGGGCGGGACTCACCAGTCCCGCGGAAGAAGTGGCTCCATTGGTCGCCAACATACGGAAGATGTATAGCCTGGGCGGTGCGCAACGGGAGGAAATGGGGCGTTGTGGACGGAGCTACTTTGCCGCCCATTTCGAAATGGATCAGCAGGTCCGTAGTCTGGTGGAGTTGCTGAAGACTTGAGGCATATCGCTTGCTTGCCTGGCTCGCGGTGCTTTTCCAAGCAGTGCTATTTTTTTCCTGTTGCTGGACAATACGGCCATTTTTGAGGGGGCTTGTAGCCCCTCCGTCCCAGGTTGTAGTGCATGGGATACATTCAAGGTCTGGATCTGAGTCATATTTATGAAGGTATTGGTATTGGGTATTACCGGCATGCTCGGTAGTACTGTTTTTAAAGTATTCAGCCAGGACCCGCAGCACGAGGCCTGGGGGACGGCGCGCAGTCTGTCCGCCCTGAAGCATTCTTCTCTACCTGATTATGCGCGGGTTCTGTCAGGCGTCGACGTGCTCGATCAGGATGCCCTGACAGCGGCAATGGTTCAGGTCCGTCCGGATGTGGTCATCAACTGTGTAGGCTTGATCAAGCAACTTGCAGATGCCCAGGACCCGCTGACTGCGCTCCCGATCAATGCCATGTTGCCCCATCGTCTGGCACAGCTGTGTGCCTTGAGCGGCGCACGTCTGATTCACATCAGCACCGACTGCGTGTTCTCCGGAGCCAAGGGCGGCTACCTGGAAACGGATACTTCCGATGCCGAAGATCTGTACGGAAAGTCCAAGTACATCGGTGAGCTGCATGATGAGCCTCATGCAATTACCTTGAGAACCTCCATTATCGGGCACGAACTGAATTCCGATCATTCCCTGGTGGACTGGTTCCTGAAGCAGCAGGGCAGCGTGCGGGGCTTCACCCGTGCCATTTTCTCCGGTTTGCCTACCGTGGAGCTGGCTCGAGTAATGAAAGACTTCGTCTTGCCGCATCCGCAACTTAATGGGCTGTATCATGTTGCCGCGGAGCCGATTGCCAAGTCCGACCTGCTGGCGCTAATTGCCCGGCAATATGAAAAGGCAATCGATATACATCCAGATGCCAAACTAGTGATCAATCGCTCGCTCAACAGTGATCGGTTCACTCAGGCTACTGGGTACAAGGCTCCATCCTGGCCTCAGCTCATTGAGCTGATGCATGCCAATCGCTAAAAAATTTGGAAGGTGTACATGTTCGACGACAAGGTATTGATGATCACCGGTGGAACCGGTTCTTTCGGTCATACGGTCCTCAAGCGTTTTCTCAATACCGCTGTGCGTGAAATTCGCATCTTCAGTCGCGATGAGAAGAAGCAAGAAGATATGCGTATCGCCCTGGCCAATGACAAGGTCAAGTTCTACATAGGCGATGTTCGCAACTACGACAGCCTGGCCCAGGCCATGGTCGGCGTCGACTATATCTTCCATGCTGCGGCGCTAAAACAGGTCCCGTCCTGTGAGTTCTATCCGATGGAAGCTGTTCGTACCAACGTATTGGGTACAGAGAATGTGCTCAATGCGGCCATCGCTACCGGAGTCCAGCGGGTCGTCGTGCTCAGCACTGACAAAGCCGTTTATCCGATCAATGCCATGGGAATTTCCAAGGCCATGGCGGAGAAGCTGATGGTTGCCAAATCACGGATGATTCCGGCCAAGGGGCCGATCATCTGTGCAACGCGTTACGGTAACGTCATGGCCTCGCGAGGCTCGGTGATCCCTCTCTTTGTCGATCAACTGCGTTCCGACGAAGCCTTGACGGTGACCGACCCGGAAATGACGCGGTTCCTGATGTCGCTGGAAGACTCGGTGGATCTGGTCCTGCACGCCTTCGAACATGCACAACAGGGTGACCTGTTTATCCAGAAGGCCCCCGCGTCCACCGTTGGCGACCTGGCCGAGGCACTCAAGCAGCTGTTCGGTAAAAGCAATGAAGTCAGAGTCATCGGTACTCGTCATGGTGAAAAGCTTTACGAGTCGCTGGTTTCCCGAGAGGAAATGGCCAAGGCCGAGGACATGGGGCGTTACTATCGGATTCCTGCGGACAATCGTGACCTGAACTACAAAAAGTATTTTGTAGAGGGGGAGCAGCGTATTTCCGAACTCGACGACTACACCTCTCACAACACCTCCCGCCTCGATGTACCGGGCATCAAGGAGCTTTTGCTCAAGCTCGATTACATCAAGGAGCAACTCGATGCTTAAGGTCATGACCCTGGTCGGTACCCGTCCCGAGCTGATCAAGATGAGTCGGGTGATTGCCGAGTTGGACCGTCAGGTCAACCACGTGCTGGTGCACTCGGGGCAGAACTACGATTACGAACTCAATCAGGTTTTTTTCGATGACCTGCAGATCCGCAAACCGGATCATTTCCTCGGTGCTGCCGGCGAGACAGCCGCGCAGACCATTGCCGAAGTCATCGCCAAGTCCGATGCGATTTTCGAGCTCGAGAAGCCCGATGCACTGCTTCTGTATGGCGATACCAACACCTGCCTGGCAGTGATTGCTGCCAAGCGTCGCAAGATCCCGGTGTTTCACATGGAAGCCGGCAACCGCTGTTTCGATCAAAGAGTTCCTGAAGAGCTCAACCGCAAGGTGCTCGACCACCTCAGCGATATCAATATGGTATTGACTGAACATGCCCGTCGTTACCTGATCGCCGAAGGCATTCGTCCGGAAACCATCATCAAGACCGGTTCGCACATGCAGGAAGTCCTCGACTACTACATGCCGAGGATTGAAAGCTCGGACGTGCTGGCGCGTAGCGGCCTGGAGCAGGACAAGTTCTTCATCGTCAGTGCGCACCGTGAGGAAAACGTCGATACCGCCGATAACCTGCGCGACCTGCTGGATACCCTGCGAGCGCTGGCTGATCATTACGGCTTCCCGTTGATCGTCTCCACCCACCCCCGCACGCGCAAGCGCCTAGAGGCCTTGGGAGAGAGCCTTGACCATCCGCTGATTCGTTTCGTCAAACCTTTCGGCCTGTTGGATTACATCAAGCTGCAGATGTCGGCATTCTGTGTACTGTCCGACAGCGGCACCATCACCGAAGAGGCCTCCCTGCTGAACCTGCCGGCGGTAACCTTGCGAAATGCCCATGAGCGCCCCGAAGGGATGGACGAGGGCACGCTGATCATGAGCGGCCTTAAGCGCGAATCGGTCATGGACGCTGTGCGAGTCGTGACCAGCCAGCATTCTCGCGATCAGCGCAAAGTGCCTTTGGTGCAAGACTATCAAGGTGGGCCTGTCTCAGTTCAGGTGGTGCGGGTGGTGTTGAGTTACACCGACTACATCAACCGCACGGTGTGGCGTAAAGACTGAAACCAACGACGTTGACCGGGGCCGTTGACGGCGCCGGTCATGGGGTTGTTCTGTCCTGCTGCTCTTCACCCTGATGGAATCGGTCAATTCCATCGAGCGTTCGGAACATTGTTGTGGCCAACCGCCAAATCTAGGCTAGGGCTTCAATAGCTAGCGCAAGAGCACCGCCATGAGTTCAGCATTCTCAGCCATCGATGCCTGGGCACAACCGGCCAACGGCCGTGCCCGGGCGCTGTTGCCGGAAGTGGCGCGGTTGTTCGAAAAGTCCGGGTCCGCGCATTTGCTGGACCAGGCCCTGAGCATTGAACAGACCGTGGAACTGATGGATCAGGCTGGGGTGGAGAAACTCATGCTCTCGGCCTGGTGCCGGCCCGAGGGCTGGGTGTTCAGCAACGATGAGATTGCGGCTTATACCCGGGCCTTTCCCGAACGTTTCGTCGGCGTGGCCACGGTGGACCTGAGCCGGCCCGTGGCGGCGGTGGCCGAGTTGGAGCGAGCCGTCAAGGAGCTGGGCTGCAAGGCTCTGCGCATCGTGCCCTGGTTGTGGAAGCTGCCACCCAATCACCGCTGGTATTACCCGCTGTATGTGAAGTGCATCGAATTGGGCATTCCCTTTTGTACCCAAGTCGGTCATACGGGGCCGCTGATGCCCTCGGAAACCGGACGGCCCGTGCCGTACCTGGACGAGGTGGCTCTGGATTTTCCCGAACTGGTGATTGTTGGGGGACACATCGGGCATCCCTGGACCGACGAGATGATCGGCCTGGCCTGGAAACACGACAACATCCACATCGATACCTCCGCCTACCTGCCGGCCTATTACCCCCCGCAGTTGCTGCACTTCATGCGCACTTATGGCCAGGACAAGGTGTTGTTCGGCAGCAACTTCCCCCAGCTGTCGCTGAAAAAATGCCTGGAACAGGTGCGAGCCCTGGAACTTCCGCCGGCCATTGCGGACAAATTCCTCCAGGGCAATGCCCGTCGGGTATTCGGTTTGTAAGCGCTGGCAGCGGCGCTCAAGCGATCTCCTGGGCGCCTGAACGCCGCTGCGGCGGTTTTTCTGGGGGTAGGTTTCTTGCTATCGTGGCCTCCCTCTTTCACGGACGAATATCGAGACAGCCCATGGCTAACTCCACCCCGTCACGCCTCGGCAAGATCCTCCAGGGTCTGCTGTTTGTTCTGATCGGCATTGGCCTGTTGGCCATTGCTGTCAATCTCACCCTCGATCGTCGCGAATTCATTGCCAGCGCCCAGACCGCCAACGGTGTCGTCAGCGACCTGAACGCCGGTGGTTCGCACCCCGAGATCGCCTTTACCACCGGCAGTGGTGAGAAAATTTCCTACCCCCAGGGCGGCTTTATCTTCGGCTACCAGAAGGATCAGCCCGTGCGGGTGTACTACCAGCCTGAGCGGCCGGCCAACAGCGCGGTCATTGATGACCCCGCGGCACTCTGGGGCACTCCCGGTGTGCTGGGCCTGATCGGTTTGGTATTCACCCTGGCCGGCTTGGTGGGTGTCATCAGCCAGCGCGGAAGAGCCGCACAAAAAGCAAAAGGACTTTGACCCCATGAACCTCAGCATTCCGATTCCGGTCAACGAAAGTAAATGGCTGTACCAGACCGCCAGCGGCGGCGGCCTGACCATCGCCCTCGTGGCCGGCGGTGGTGGGTCGATCACCCTGCGTTCGCCCCAGGGCAAGGACGTCAGCTATCGCTACGGCGGTCTGGGGGTAGGCGCCGGCTTTGGTGGACGCCTGCCGCGTTTCGGCAAGGTCAATATCCAGGTCAAGGGCAAGAGCGTCAGTGGTGCCGGTGCGGCGGAGGCTTTTCCCAGCACCGGCAAGGTCTTTGTCAGCGATGCCCTTCGCAGCCGGGACCTGACCGAGGACGACATCACCGGGCCGTGTTTCTATACCGAAGTCGGTGGCGGACTGGTGGTGGGCGGTTCGGCCACGGCCCTGCTGTTCGGCCTGGACCCCAAGCTACTGGCCCTGGCGGTCGTTTTGGGAAGCAACCCGGCGACCATGATGGCTTCGATCAAGGTCAACGAGCAGTTGCTGCGTTCGGCGAAGGGCGCCGTGGTCATGGCGGGCATGAACGTCGGACCACAGGCCGGTGGCGGCATTGCCACCTACATGGGCTACCTGTTCTAGCCTCGTCCTGAGGCGCGCCGGGAATCACAGGCGCGCCAGGCACTCCTGGAGAATATCCAGGCCCTCCTCGAAGATTTCAGGCTCGGTGGTCAAGGGCGCCAGCAGGCGAATGATGTGCCGCGACTTGCCGCTGGGCATCAGCAGCAGCCCGGCCTCCCGGGCGTTGCCGAGCAGGGCGCTCAACTGTTCCGGCGCCGGCTCGCCCTGGGCATTGACCAACTCGATGCCGCGCATCGCGCCGACGCCGGTCAAGCGTCCCAGATACGGGCTCAGGCGATCGGCTTTCCAGCCCTCATAACGTTGCACGATGGCCTGTTCCTGGCGTTCGCCCCAGGCTTGCAGATGTGCATCGGTCATTTCCTCCAGGGTGGCAAGAGCGGCCGCGCAAGCAATCGGGTTGCCTGAATAGGTGCCGCCCAGGCCGCCCTTGGGCAGCACGTCCAGCAACTCCCTGCGACCTACCACCGCGCCCAGCGGAAGCCCACCGCCAATGCTCTTGCCCAGCAGGATCAGGTCGGGCTCGATGCCCAGCCGTGAGAAGGCGAAACGCTGCCCGGTGCGGCCGAAGCCGGACTGGATTTCATCGGCGATCAGCAGTATTCCGTGTTCGTCACAGAAGCTGCGTAACGCCTGGGCGAAGGTGGCGTCCAGGGCCAGGAAGCCGCCTTCGCCCTGCACCGGTTCGAGGATGAAACAGGCCACTTCCTCGACATCGATTTCCACACTGAACAGGCGCTGCATGGCCTTCAGGGTTTCGTCGCAGCTGACGCCGTTGTCGGCGCTGGGGTAGGGCAGGTGATACACCGGCCCCGGCAGCAGGCCGACCTTCTGCTTGTAGGGCGCTACCTTGCCGTTGAGGTTGAGGGTAGCCAGGGTGCGCCCGTGAAAGCCGCCGTCGAAGGCGATGACCGCACTGCGCCCGGTGGCTGCGCGCACGATCTTCAGGGCATTTTCCGCGGCCTCGGCGCCGCTGTTGGTAAGCATGCCGCTGACCGGGTAACTCACCGGGATGAAGTCCGCCAGGCGCTGCATGAGCTCGATGTAGGGCTCGTGGTGTGCGGCGTTGAAGGCGTAGTGGGTGAGTCGGGTGGCCTGCTGCTGGATGGCCGCGACGATCCGCGGATGGCAATGCCCAAGGTTGAGCACGCCGATACCGCCGACAAAGTCGATGTAGCGCTTGCCGTCGCTGTCCCAGACTTCGGCGTTGCGGCCGTGGCTGAGGCGGATCGGGTGGACGGTGGAAAGCGAACGGCTGATGTTCTCGTGGCTCATGGATGCGGGCTCTGGGTGCCGGAAACGAGCCGTTATCTAAGCCGGGGCCGGGGGGCCGGGACAAACGAAATAAAGTCGTCGGGTCAGTATGAAAATTCCCGATGTGTTGCGGCCTTTAGCTCATTTTTGCTGCGCCTTGCGCCGGTTGCGCAGGTGCCGCACCAGCGCTATCAGGGCCACCAGCGCCAGGACCCCGAGGAAGATTGGCAGGCGATAGGGTTTCAGGTCGCCGAGGAAATGCTCCAGGGCTTCGCCGGCCCAGTAACCGGCGCTGACGAACAGGACGGCCCAGACCGCCGCGCCCAGCACGTTGAGCAGGGCGAAGCGCCAGGGCGCCAGGCCGCTGGCACCGATCACCATCGGGCCGACCAGGCGCATGCCGTAGAGAAAGCGCACGGCGAACACCGACGTCGAAGGGTAGCGCTGGATCAGCTCCTGGACCCGTTCGATGGCCGCCTGATGGCGCTTGAGCCTGGGCAGCAGGCGCGCTCCGGAGTAACGGCCGGTCCAGAACAGCAGTTGATCGCCGAGGATGCCGCCGAGGGTGGCCCAGCCGATCACTTGCGGCCAGTGCAGGCTGCCCTGATGCGCCGCTATGCCGCCGATGATCAACACGGTTTCGCCTTCCAGCAGGCAGCCGATGAAGATCACCCAGTAGCCGTAGGCGGCGATCAGGGTATTGAGGTCGAGGTGTTCGAGCATGGGGCAAGAGCTTCCGGAGGGGGCCTGAAAACAAGCCGGGCGATGATCAGGTTTCAAATGGCTCTGATTCCATTCCTAGGCACAAGTGCCCAGGATCTTCAGCGCGGGTCCGGCCAGGGCGCCGGCCAGTCCTTCAGAGCCCAGCGTAGACGTCAGTCTCGGCGTAGGACACGGCTAGACATACGGCCATTGTTTCCGTGGAGCAGACTGGGATCGCGGGTGTGAGGAAGCCCCTGTGAGTGCAGGCGGCATGGGGGAGCAGGATCAGTCGTTATCTGCGTCGGCTTTCTCAGCCCAGGCGGATTTGGACGAGGGATAGCGTATTTCAACCTGGGTACCCGCTTGAATCAGGGCCTCCTGCCAGACCCTGAACTGTTGCGGCCAGGCTTGGCTCACCTTGAAGGGGACGCCGGCCAGCAAGTCTCTGGCCACGCTGGGACTGACGCCCATGGCTTGCCTGATCAGCGCGAAGACTTTCGCGGGGTTGGGCCCCACCTCGGTGATCCAGAGCGCTGGATCATTGGAGGCGAGGGGCGGGTAGTCCGCAAACGGAGCATATTGCCGGGTCAGCACTGTCATGGCATCGCTGTAGCTCAGCGAAGCCAGGGCCTGGGCATTGGCCAGGTGTTCATCGCAGAACCACTCGTAGCCATGAGGGTGTCCTGCGCACCCTTCGCCCAGTGGACGGTAATCGGCGAACTGCACCATGGCGCCGCCACTTCCGGCATGCTGCATCTCTGAGGAAAAATCGTTGTGGCACAGCTCGCATACAGGCGGTTTCATCGCTCTATCACTCTGGGCATGCTTGGCCTTGCGGGGTCGAGGTCACGCAGTCTGCCCCAACACCCACGCCCAGAACATCCCCGCCCCATACAAGCCCAGCCCGAACACCGCATGCGCCATCAGGCTGCGCAGCCGGGCCACATTCGGCTTGGGCGTCTTGCTCGCCGCGATTCCGGCGCCCATGCCCGGTTGCATCAGCAGGAACGGCGCAGCCACCGTCAAGACACCGATGATCAGGGCCGGTGCCAGGGTCGGCTGTCGCGCCCACTCCAGGCCGCAGATCAGCAGCAACAGGGCGGCAAAGCCGACGCCGATCAGGTAGTGCGCCAGCCAGCCCAGTGCATGCTCCCCGGGGACCGCAGCGGCTTGGGCGATGCTTGGATGCACGAAGCGCCCACGAGGAAAATGCCCGATCCAGCGGCCGACCATCGCCCAGTTGGCGCCAGGCATGTTCAGCGCCCGCGCCAGAAACAGCGTCCAAAGATCAAGGATCAAGGTGGCGCCGATGCCCAACAGCAGCGCCTGTGAGATCAACGCGACGAACTCATGCATTACGGACTCCTTGAAGTGCGACGGGCTGTGCTTCAGCCTTGTGCGCGGGCGTGATAAGTTTTCATTCAATTAAGTGATTGAATGATCAATAAAGCAGCAGGAGCTGTCAATGAGCGATTCGATTTCCCCCCAGCATCCCCTGGTCGAGATGGCTGAGCTGGCGCGCATTCTCGGCCACCATCACCGGCTGATCCTGTTGGAGCACATCGCTCGCGGCGAGCTGCCGGTGGAGCGTCTGGTGGAAGCCTCGGGCCTGTCGGTGGCCAACACCTCCCAGCATCTGCAGCAGTTGCGGCGTGGCGGTTTCGTGCAGACCCGGCGCGATGGCAAGCGGGTGCTCTACAGCCTCAGCCAGGGGCCGCTGGCCGGTCTGCTGGGCGCCTTGCGTCAGTACGTCGATTACAACCATGGGCAGATTCGCCAACTGCTGGCCGACAGTGAGCAGCA
The DNA here is from genome assembly GCF_003363755.1 of Pseudomonas protegens. Classification (GTDB taxonomy): domain Bacteria; phylum Pseudomonadota; class Gammaproteobacteria; order Pseudomonadales; family Pseudomonadaceae; genus Aquipseudomonas; species Aquipseudomonas danubii. Next base: position 2,213,051 of record NZ_CP031396.1, on the reverse strand, counting down.
ACCGATGCAACTGGAGGGCATATCCCGTGAGGAACTGCGTCAACGCTTGCAGGAAGGCGGCATGACCCTGCTGGACGTGCGTTCGCCGGAGGAGTTTGCTCAAGGGCATTTGCCCGGGGCAATCAACATCCCGCTGGAGGAGCTGGAGCAGCGTCTGGCCGAATTGGCTGCTGATCAGGAGTGTGTGGCGTATTGCCGTGGCCCTTACTGCGTGCTGTCACACAATGCCGCAGCCCTGCTGCGGGCCAAGGGCTTCAAGGTGCGGCGTCTGGAGCAGGGATTCACCGATTGGCAAGCGGCGGGACTGGGGGTGGAAACCAGCGAGTAAAAGCGCCACCTGGGCCGGCATACAGGACATTGCCTAGGGCGCCATGATCCATATCAACAGGGCTTTCAGAAAAATCCGATACAAGGGCATCAGGCTCGGACTCACGAGGTATCGAGCCCCTGGCCTGCACCGTGAAGGTCGGGATAACCAATAAAAACCTTTGTGGATATCGGCCAAGGGGACCACCCCAGGCGGATTTTAAAGGAATAACCTGATGGCTTTTTCTCTGTCGCGCCTGTGCCTGCTAGGCGCTGCGTTGCTCTGCGTACCCCCTCTGCAAGCCAGTGAGCCGATCCCGGCAACGGCGGTTACCCCACCCGACTCCGAGCTGATCCAGCGTGGCCTGTACGTGGCCCAGCTGGGTGACTGCATTGCCTGTCACACCGCCAAGGGCGGTGCCACCATGGCCGGTGGCCTGGAACTGAAGACGCCCATGGGCACCATCTACTCCAGCAACATCACCCCGGATAAAAACACCGGTATCGGCCGCTACAGTTTTGAAGAGTTCGATCGCGCCATGCGCGAAGGCGTAACCCCCGACGGCAGCCATCTTTACCCGGCCATGCCCTATCCGTCCTACGCCAAGATGACCGAAGAGGACATGCGCGCTCTCTACGCCTACCTGATGCACGGCGTGGAACCGGTGGCCCAGGGCAACCTGGAAGCCGACATGGGCTTCCCCTTCAACCAGCGCTGGGGCCTGTGGTTCTGGAACCTGGCCTTCGTCGACAAGCAGCCGTTCAAGCCCGATCCAGCCAAGGACGAGCAGCTCAATCGCGGCGCCTACCTGGTCCAGGGGTTGGGTCACTGCGGTTCCTGCCATACGCCACGGGGCATTGCCTTCCAGGAGAAGGCCATGAGCGACACCGAGTCCGGCGGCCAGCACTACCTGGCCGGTGAGACGGTGGAAGAGTGGCGGGCCCTGAGCCTGCGCAACCTGTGGACCGTGGAAGACACGGTGCAACTGCTCAAGACCGGGCAGAACCGCTTCGCCACGGTGTCCGGCAACATGGCCGACGTGATCCATCACAGCACCCAGCACTTCACCGACGCCGACCTGACCGCCATTGCCGCCTACCTCAAGTCCCTGCCGGCCGGTAAAGACGATCTGCCCATGCCTTCGGTGGCCCTGACTCCGGCGGCCCCGCCGAGCAACCTGTTCACCTCTCGCGGTGGCCTGGGCTACGCGCAGTTCTGTTCCGACTGCCACCGCCAGGACGGCGCCGGCGTGCCGCAGATGTTCCCGTCCCTGGCGGGCAACCCCAGTGTCGCCTCGGCCAATCCGACCTCCTTGCTGCACATCACCCTGACCGGTTGGCAGACCGCGCAGACCGCGGCTCATCCGCGGGTCTACACCATGCCCGGGTTCGCCCAGCTGGCGGATGGCGAGATTGCCGAAATCCTCAGTTTTATCCGCAGCAGTTGGGGCAACAACGGCTCGGCCATCAGCGCCGAACAAGTGAAAAAGATGCGTGCGCAACTGAGCCCGCAAGTGGAAAGCACTCTGTTCGAAACCCCGCGCCTGGCCAATCTGCTGGCGGCGCCGAATGCCGAGCAAGTGGTGCGTGGCATGCGCCTGCATCTGGAAACCAAGGCCCTGTTGCCGGACAACGTCGGCAACTCGCTGAACTGCACCAGTTGCCACCTCAACGCCGGCACCGTGGCTGACGGTTCTCCCTTTGTCGGTGTCTCGGCGTTCTTCCCCGGCTACGCGCCGCGGGCGGGCAAGACCATCACCCTGGAAGAGCGCATCAACGGCTGCTTCCGCCGTTCCATGCACGGTAAGCCGCTGCCGGTGAACGGCGCCGACATGCAAGCCATGGTGGCCTACTTCGAGTGGATGAAGATGAACACTCGTCCCGAAGACAAGGTGGCCGGGCGCGGCGTGGGCAAGATCGACCCGGCCCTCAAGCCTGACGCCGACAATGGCAAGCAGGTCTATGCCAAGCAATGCGCGGTGTGCCACGGCGCCGACGGCGAAGGTCTGAAACGGGCCGACGGCAGCCTGATCTTCCCGCCGCTGTGGGGCGATCAATCCTTCAACATCGGCGCCGGCATGGCCCGCACCTACACCGCGGCGGCCTTCGTCAAACGCAACATGCCGATTGGCTTCCACGAGAAATTCCCCCTGGGCCAGGGTGGCCTCTCGGATCAGGAAGCCCTGGACGTGGCCGAGTACTTCTCCCACCAACCGCGTCCGGACTTCCCGGACAAGGTCAAGGACTGGCCCAACGGTGGCCGTCCGGTGGACGCTCGTTACTGAGGGCTTGACCCTGTAGCCGCCGCCTTGAGCCGCGGCTACAGGCCCCGCAGAAAAATCTGCCGACGCTCCCTGGCGTCGAGGTAAGATCGCCATCCTTTGCCTCAGCCTTCGCTGGCGGTCCCATCAAGGATGAATCATGCGGCTGTATTCGATCCTGTTGCTGAGCCTGTCACTGGGGCTCGGCGGCTGTACCTTTGTCTCCACCCTCAAAGCCACCACCGTGAGCTACCGGGTGCCGGCCGATGCCGGTGACACCGCGCTGATCCGCATCGTTGCCCAGGGGCTGGTGCGTGGCGTGCCCTACAGCGATTGCATCGACTGGCGTAAACCGAGCTCCGGGCTGATGGTTCGTCCCCATCGTGGTATTGCCAATCCCAACTTCCGCAACCTGGGCATTCCCATGACGGCCGCCACCGACCGCATGCGCCGTCAGGAAGGCTTTGGCGCCAACGAGCTGAAGATCCCGGCCAATCGTCCGTTCGCCTTCATGTTCTACAACACGGAACCGGGGATGGATAAGGACTACCGCTTTGTCTGCGAACAAAGCGTGACCTTCGTGCCTGAGGCCGGTGCGACCTATCAGATGGTCTTTCTCCAGGACCAGATGTGCACAGCGATGCTGCGCAAGATCGACGCACAGGGCGAAATGCTGCCGGAACGGGTGGCGCTGCGGCCTACCGATTACTGCAGCGCTGATGCGCGTTAGGGCTCGAACCTAGGGCGCATAGTGCTTGCAGATTTCCTCCCAGATATAGGCCCCGCGAAAGCGGATCCAACGGATGAACAAGCGCACGCGAAACGCCTGCCAGCGGTTGCTGCGCCGAAGCGCCAGGCTTGCCTCGATCTCCTCCAGCAAGGGCTCGCGAGCAAAGCCCATCCAGATTTCCGGGATCACTGCCATCAGGTTGATGTAGCACACCGGCGCCACCTCTTCGTAGAGAATGCGCTCCACCTCAGCCCGGTCATAAGCCTGGGTTTCGCGGGCGATGTAGGCGTAGTCCACCTCGTTGTCCACAAAGGCGTCGGATAACACGTAGCGAATATCGTCCCGCTGTTGCGGGGTGATCTCTGATGACACGCGGTGCTCCTTCCTTGGGCTTTCGGGGATCTGGCTGGCGCGGTGGCGGATTCTATCTTGGGGCGATCATCCGGGTTGGCGCCGCGCCATTGGCATTGTGCTGGAGGATGGTCACCGGCTGGCCCTGCTGATTGAAAAACACCTGACCGATCCCCGACGAATTCCACAGCCGCTCCCCGGCTTCGGCATGCTCGGGCACGTGGGGTATCACCTTCATCCGCCGGCGCTTGGTGAACCAGTTCAACGGCGAGCGCGGCGAGTAGAGCCAGCGGTTGAGGCGGTCGAACCATTCCAGCAGGGTGTCGGGGAATTCGTTCTTGATGCCGCTGCTGGTGATCTGCCAGATGCGCGGGCCGCCCTGGCGGTGACGGATCAGCACTTCGTAGACGAAGGAATAGTGCACATCGCCGGAGAGAATCACGTAGCTGCCCGGGGTTCGCGAGTGGCGGAAGATGTTCAGGATCACCTGGGCCGAACCGCGATGGGCCATCCAGTTTTCCGCGTCCACCAGCAGCGGGTAGCCGCACCAGCTGAAGACCTTCTGCACCGTCTCGATCAGCTTGACGCCGAAGATCGGCGCCGGTGAAACGATGATCGCCGAGGGGTGATCCAGCAGTTCATGTTGCAGTTCGCACAGGGCCTCCCAGTCCAGCAGGCCCGAGGGCTGGCCCAGGTTGGACTCGCTGCGCCAGCGCCGGGTGCGGGTGTCCAGCACCACCAGGGCTGGGGTGCTGGGCAAGACGTACTGCCACTGCGCAAAGCGCAGCAACTGGTCGATCAAATCGTCCTGGGCCTGACGTTGCAGCAGGTGTTTCGGGCCTTGTGGCGTGGCACTCAAGGCGCGGGTGTGGTCCAGCAGTTGGGTGAAGGCGTCCGGGTTGTTGCCCCAACCCTGGCACAGCATGTAAGCCAGCAGCGCGTTGCCGATGATGCGTTTGGAGAAAGGATGACCGTAGGCGGTTTCTTCCCACTGGGCGCTGAGGTTCCAGTCGTCGGTGATGTCGTGGTCGTCGAAGATCATCAGGCACGACAGGTGGGCGAAGACCCGCGCGGCACCCTTCAGGCCCTGGACAAAATCATCGATGCGCTGCTGTTCCCGGGTGTAGCGCGTTTGCTGTTCCGGCGTCAGTTGCGGTGGCAGTGGCGCGATCAGGGTCCAGGGCACCGGTGACCACACCAGCAGGTACATGGCCAGCACCTCGGCGAAGGTCACCAGGTGGTTGTCGGCATTGCTGCTGGTGAAGATCGGCTTTTTCACCCCGCCGAAAAACCGCTCGCGCAGGGTTTCATTGCTTTTGAGGGCCGGGAGCAATTCGGCTCGTCGGTAGTAGCTGGCGCCATGGCGGTACAGCGCCTGGCTGTCGGCCACCACCGCGCCCTCCAACTCTTCATCGAACAGCCCGAGGCGCTCGATCAGGGCGTGAACTGCCCGCAACATGGGGCCGGCCACATCGTCGGCGTACACCTGATCGCCGCTCATCATCAACAAGGCGGGGCGCTGTGCGGGCTCGGGCTGTTGCGCCAGCAGGCGGTCGACGCAGAGCAGGCCATCAGTGGACGTGTGATGGGGCTTGCGGCAGGAGCCGTGGAGCAGGTTGTCGATGCGGCTGTGGAGCACGAACTCCGGAGTCCTGGCATCGCCATACAGCAGGTGCGGCGCCCAGTCGGCAATGGATCGGGCGCCGTCCTCGGCGTCGTTGATCAAGAGGTCATAGGCAATCGTTACGTCCTGGGGCAGGGCGTCGTCCAGCGGCACATCGATCAGATGGATAAAGGCCTGGCGCCCGACGGGGATGACCTGGCATTGCTGCTGATCGAGGGCCAGTTCCAGGGCCGGGCCGCCCGTGGGGTGCAGGCGCAGGGTCAGCGGCAACGCCCTTGAACCCACCAGCCACAGCACCAGCCGCGTTGGCTCCAGGCGGCGCAGCAGCGGGCCGGCAAGAACGGGGGGCAGGGCTGGGGCGGGCTTAGTCAGTGGCATCTGCAGCGGGGTCTCTAGCGGTAGCAAAGGGGGCGCAATGGTAGCGCAGCCGATGTCGAAGAAACGTCGGCTGCGGGCGCCGGGTCAAGGCTTTTGTATCCGATTATTTATGGGCGCTGGCCAGCATCACACCGAATCCGAGAAAGGTCATCCCCGACAGTTTGCCGACGATCCTGGCCCCTCGGCTACTGGATAGCCAGCCCCTGGCGCCGTTGGCCATCAGCGCGTAACCGCTGTGCAGCGCAATCACCAACAGGCTGTAGGACGCCACCAGCACAAAGAACTGGCTGTAGTAATCGCCTTGCGGCTGGATGAACTGCGGGAACACCGCGAGAAAGAAAAAACCGGCCTTGGGGTTGAGCAACTGGATCGACAGGGCCTCGACAAAGCGCCGTGTGGGGCGGCTTTTAGTGTCCTGGAGTGGCGGAATGAAACTCTGCGTGCGCCACATCTTCACCCCCAGATACAGCAAGTACAGGGCGCCGATGTACTTGAGCAGGGTAAAGGCGGTGGTAGAGGCCGCCAGGACCAGACCCAGGCTGCTGGCGGAAATCCCCGCCACCACAAAGGCGCCCAGGGCGATACCGAGAATGCCCGGCAGTGCCCCGCTCCAGCCGTGGCGCAGGGCGTTGGACAGGGTCAGCACCACCCCGGGGCCGGGGCTGAGGATGGTCAGGGTGGCCAGCAGTAAAAACAGTCCATAACTTGCCATGGAGCACTCCAGAAATGAGCCATTGAAGGGGCGCAGCCTGCTCCGCGGTTGGCGGCCTGACAAACGCTTTAATTGCACGGCTGATGTGCCTAAATCAGATCCATGCGCAGGCTCTACAAAGCGTCTCAGGCGCCGCTGGCCCGGGCGGGCACCTGGGTCCGATTAGTCATCGCGTCCTGCTGAATCTGCGCCAGCATCCACTCGATAAACACCTGGGCTTCGGGGGCGGCATCGGCGGCGAGCGCGTAGTAATAGCGGGTCAGCGGCTGGTGCAGTTCCGGCAACGGGCAGACCAGCCGGCCGCTGCTCAGATCCTTGGCCAGCAACGAGGCCGGGCACAGCGCCAGCCCCAGGCCGTCGACACAGGCCTGGAGCACGAAGTGCAGATGGTCGAAATGCAAGGTCGGTGGCTGGCGCAGTGGCTTCAGACCGCAGTGTTCCAGCCATTTTTGCCAGTCGTTGGCGCGGCTACGACTGACCAGCAGGGTATGGCGTCCCAGATCCTTGGGGCTGTTCAGTGCTGTGCTCTGCAACAGCGATGGCGCGGCCACCACCAGGATTTCATCCTCCAGCAAGCGCTGAGGCTGCAGCGATGGCGCCCAGCCCGAACGCCCGCGACGAATCACCAGATCGAAGGTTTCCTTGGCCGGATCGGGGAGCAGGGTGCTGGTCACCACTTCCGGCTGGATCTGCGGGTACAGCGCCATGAACTGCGGCAAGCGCGGAATCAGCCAGCGCACCGCGAAGGACGGCCGCACATTGACCGTCACCTTGCGCAGGGCCGCGCCGCGGCGCAGTGAAACCGCGGCCGCGGCGATCTGGGTCAGGGCCACGCTGACCTGTTCATAGAAGGCTTGCCCGGCGGGGGTCAGCACCGACTGGCGAATGCGCCGTTCGAACAGCAACACACCCAGGTGCTCTTCCAGCAGTTTGATATGGCGGCTCACTGCGCTGTGGCTCACGTGCAGTTCTTCAGCAGCGCGGCTGAAACTCTCGTGGCGAGCGGCGGCGGCAAAGGCGCGGACGGCGTTCAGGGGCGGCAGGTCAGTGATCATGTGTCTAATTTAGTCACCTATGCGGCGCAATAAAAGCGTTTGTCAGTGCCACGTCGTTGACGTCCATCGCGAGCAAGCTCGCTGCTACAGGCCACAGGCCGAGGCCTTGTGCGTTTCACCGCGTTCAATGCTCTGCGGCTGGCCCTGTTCGATCACCCAGCGCAGCAGCTCGGTCACCGACACCCGGTGCTTGCGTTCGACCCATTCCATGCCTTCAGGGCTGTAGTGCTCGCTGTAGCGGGTCAGCACCAGGTAGTGCTGGTCTTCGGACAGGCCCAGGCTGACTTCGCGGCAATGCAGGCTGGCGTCATCGAGTCTGGTCACCCGTTGCAGCAGCATCAGGGCGTGTTGATCGGAGGTGGGCATGGACAGCTCCTTCGCAACGAGAGGGGCCGGGGCGGGGTTGATCAGGCGCATGGTCAGGGTTCTCCAGCAAGGGGAGGCCGATGCTGGCAGCTGAACCTTGCGCAAAGATGTCTGCTTTATTGCGTCGCTGAAGGTTTGTTGCGGCGTTGAAATAAATGACGCCGGGCGGCGAATGGTTTTAGATAACGGCTCATTCCGACTTGAAGTGATCTCCGCCGGTGAGCCGTCTCTTGATCGTGGACGACGACATTGAAGTCCTCGCGCTGCTGAAGAAATTCTTTGTCCAACAGGGTTATCAGGTGGCGGTGGCCACCGATGGCGCGTCGCTGTGGGCGGCGCTGGAGCGCGAGGTGCCGGACCTGATCATCCTCGATCTGATGCTCCCCGGCGACAACGGCCTGACCCTGTGCCAGCGCCTGCGCCAGTTGCATGCCACGCCGGTGATCATGCTCACCGCCATGGGCGAGTTGAGCGACCGGGTGGTGGGCCTGGAGATGGGTGCCGACGATTACCTGAGCAAGCCCTTCGATGCCCGTGAGCTGCTGGCCCGGGTGCGGGCGGTGCTGCGCCGGGCCGGGGAGAGCCGGCCGGTGAGCGGCGAGGTGCCGCGGCCCTTGATCAAGTTTGCCGACTGGCAACTGGACCTGACCCGCCGCGAGCTGCGCTCGCCGGATCAGGTGATGATTCCGTTGTCGGCGGGGGAGTTCGACCTGCTGCTGGTGTTTGTCGAGCATCCGCAACGCATCCTCACCCGCGAGCAGTTGCTGGACCTGGCTCGGGGGCAGGCCCATGACGCTTTTGATCGCAGCATCGATGTCCAGGTCAGCCGCCTGCGGCGCAAGCTGGAGTTCGACACCAAGCGCCCGGCGATGATTCGCACCGTGCGCAATGGCGGTTATCTGTTCACCCCCAGCGTGACCCGTCAGTGAAGCTGATCAAGCCGTTGTGGCGCTATCGGCTGCGGGACACCGTGGCGCGCTGGATCGCCCTGACCATCATCATGGCCATGCTCACCGCCCTGGCCTTCAATGCGCTGTTCGTGCAGTTGGCCGGGGTCTGGGCCTATCCGCCGCTGGCGGAAACCGGGTTGCTGGAAAAGTCCGCGGCCATCGTGCGCATGATCGAAGCCTCGGAGCCGGGCCAGCGCCCGCAACTGGCGGCGGCGGTCAGCAGTGATCACCTGAGTATCCGCTGGCAGCCGACGCGCCAGGGCTTTGCCCTGCCTGAGCTGGACGACCCGGAGTACCGGGTCGGCTCGGAAGGCATCCGCGCCATGCTGCAACCGCCCCAGCGACATATCGAGGCCTACCAGCCCAGTGACTGGCCGGGCCCGGATGGGCGCTACGCGCTGCTGGTGCAATTGACTGATCAGAGTTGGGTGATGTTTTCCTCGGCGTCGCGCAGTTGGGGCCTGGAGGAGGGCACGCGCAATCTGATCGTGATCGCCCTGGTGCTGATCTCCACTGGCCTTGTGGCCTTGATCGCCACGCGCCGGCTGGCCAAGCCGCTGCAGCAGTTCGCCCAGGGGGCGCGGCGCTTTGCCGTGGACTTTCGCGCGCCGCCCATCGAGCCGGTGGGGCCCCACGAGATCCGTCAGGCGATTCTCGCCTTCAACGCCATGCAGGCGCAGTTGCAGCACTTCATCAAGGACCGCACGCAGATGCTCGCGGCCATTTCCCATGACCTGCGCACGCCGCTGACCCGCATGCGCCTGCGCGGCGAGTTCATCGAAGATGCCGACCAGCAGCAGCGCCTGTTTCGTGATGTGGACGAGATGCAGGCGATGATCAATTCGGCCCTGGAGTTCTTTCGCGACGATGCGCGGTTGGAACAGGCCACCCATTTCGATCTGGCCGAGCTGCTGCAGACCCTGGTGGACGACTATCGCGACCAGTCCATGGAGATCCTGTTCAGCGGCCCGCCGCGCCTGGTGTATTGCGGCCGGCCCCTGGGGCTCAAGCGGGTGATGACCAACCTGCTGGATAACGCGATCAAGTACGGGGGCGAGCCGGCCATCGTGCTGGAGCAGGGCGCCGACCAATTGCGGGTGCGGGTGCTGGACCGAGGCCCGGGAATTGCGCCCGATTCTCTGGAACAGGTGTTCCAGCCGTTTTTCCGCCTGGAGAGTTCGCGCAACAAGAGCACCGGCGGCGTGGGCCTGGGGCTGTCGGCAGCGCGGGCCATCGTGCGTGAGCATGGCGGCGAGTTGCGTCTGTTCAACCGTGACGGCGGTGGCTTGGAAGCGCGGGTGGAGTTGCCGCTGTAGCCGTTGCCGCAGGCTGCGACAAGGCCTGAAGGGCCTTGCGAAGTCCTTCGAGCGCCCAGGCCGGCCGATCCCGGCCTGGGCTCACTGAATCCGTTGCGGCTCAGGACCAGTCGAAGCAGAACAGCACCAGGCCTTCCACCGGTTCATAGAACATTACGATCAGGTCGGCGCCGCTGATTCCGTAGTGGCTGGCCGGAACGCTGAGTGCGTGCTGGAAGCGCCGGCCCGCGGGGCTCAAAGGCCAGACGTCGATGTCGCCGCTGTCATCGGTGGCTTCCACGATATCCATGGGGAACTCCACGGTTTCCACCCAGTTGCCATAGCCTTCGGCTACCCCACCGATTTCGTCGATGAAGGTCCAGCGCTGTTCGCGATCGTTCGGCCAGGTCAGGTAGCCCAGTTCCTGAAAACGCTGACGCGAGGCCTGGTAGTCGGCGTGCTCCTTGGCATAGTGGCGTTGCAGGCTGGCTCGCACGTTGCGCCGTGGTTCCGGCAGTTCGGCATTTTCCGGGTGCAGGAAGAAGTAGCGTGGATCACCGCACAGGCGGTAGCGACCGTTCTCGATCTTTAAGCCGATCCAGTTGGTCTTCAGCAGCTCGCTGCCAAATCCCTCATCCTGAGTGAGTTCGCCCACCAGCCCCTCGTCGGGCTCGATAGGGCTCAGCAGGTGCAGGCGCCCGGACCATTCGGGGTTGATCAGGCTGGCGTCTATGGAGAGCAGCGGCAGCAGGTGCTCGGCCAGCTCCTGCTGGTCGGCGACGAACACGTCCTTGGCGTCGGGAAAGGCCATGGCGCCGGGAGGCAGTTGGGTGTAGTGCGCGGTGGCAACGGTGGGCATTGATCGAGTCCTTGATGATTGGGCATCTATGGCGCGCAAGCGCGGTCGCGATTTTGCGGGGTTGCTGACGAATGAACAATCCGTGGCGGCGCGCAAGGATGGCATTTGTCTGCACGGCTCGGTCATGGAGGCCGTGGTGTGTAGGCGGTTTCAGTGGCGGCGGGTGATCAAACCGTTTGAAAGAGGGCAGGTGGCGAGACGTTGCGGTGGCGAACGGGGCGTAAACCTCAAGGTCGGCGCCCCGTAGCGTGTTGCAGTGATGCTCAGGCCGATAGGGCCAGTTTTGTAGCGCCCGCGTCCGCCGTCGCCTGGGCCTGGGTGCGCTCATCTTCTTCCAGCCCCCGCGAGGCGCGACCCACCAGCAACGGATCAGGGGCGTGGGCGACTTTCAGGTCCTTGCCCGGGTAGTCCAGCTCATGCAGGAAATGGCGGATGCAGTTGATCCGCGCGCGTTTCTTGTCGTCGGACTTGATCACCGTCCACGGTGCATCGGCGGTGTCGGTGTGGAAGAACATCGCCTGCTTGGCGGCGGTGTATTCGTCCCACTTGTCCAGCGACTTGATGTCGATGGGTGAGAGCTTCCAGTGCTTGAGCGGGTCGTCCCGGCGTGAGATGAAGCGTCGCAACTGTTCTTCGCGGTTCACCGAGAACCAGAACTTGAACATCAGGATGCCGCTGTTGCACAGCATGCGTTCCAGCTCCGGGGTCTGGCGCATGAACTCCAGGTATTGCAGGGGCGAGCAGAACTCCATCACCCGCTCGACCCCGGCGCGGTTGTACCAGGAGCGGTCGAAGAAGACCATTTCCCCGGCGGTGGGCAAATGCTGGATGTAGCGCTGGAAGTACCACTGGCCCTTTTCCTGTTCCGAGGGCTTTTCCAGGGCCACAATCCGCGCGCCACGGGGGTTGAGGTGTTCCATGAAGCGCTTGATGGTGCCGCCTTTACCGGCCGCATCACGGCCTTCGAACAGCACCACGATGCGCTGCCCGGTTTCCTTGACCCAGCTCTGCACCTTGAGCAGCTCGATCTGCAGCTCGCTCTTGGCCTTTTCGTACTCGGCGCGGCGCATGCGGTTGCGATACGGATAGTTGCCCGGCAGCGCAGCGGACACGCTGTCTTCATTGGAACCGCGCGGCGCGCTGGCCACTTGCAGGGCCATGGGCTTCTGGCTGATGGCGCTGATTTCGGCTTCGGCGGCTTTCACCGGGGCGGCCTTGGTTGTGCGTGGGCGGCGAGGGCGCGGCGTAGCCGCTTTGCGTGGAGCAGCCTTGGTGCTGGCAGGGCTGGTGGTGGCCGGAGCGTTTTGCGCTGGGGCGGGAGGCACGGGCAGGGCGGTGGATTCTTCACTCATGGGAGGGGGGCCTGTAATTGCGTTCAATGTCCTCCGGTCATTTTTAGGGCTGGGCAGTTGGCGGCCGTTGATCTCGATCAAGTTTGTAATAAGGAAAAGTCGGTAATCAGTTGAGATTTTTTCGGTGGCTCATTCGGGAGCTATCTGACCTGGGGCGCTGGCCATACGGCTGACGATGGCGCCACAGGATCTTGATGCGCGCAGCGCTGAAAGGACGGCGGATATCAATCCGCCTCCTGTCGTTTTCAGTGAGCCAGAGCCGGTCGCCGGTCCGCCGGATCGCGCTGGCCGGGCTTGGAGGCTGCCGAGGTGGCGGCACTGTGTCGGGTTTGCAGGGCGCCGAACGAGGTGATGTAACCGGCAATGGCGCTGGCGACCACGGTCGGCGGGCTGGCCAGCCAGACCTGACCTGGACCGGAGCGCCCCGGAAAATTCCGGTTGATGGCGCTGACGGTGACCTGCTCTTGGTGGGTCGATGAACCAGGGCCGCAGTTCGCACAGGCGCCGCAGGCCGGCTGCAGCAGTTGCGCGCCAAAGGTTTCGAAGGCCGGCAGGTAACCCTGCTCCTCGCAGTAGTCGCGAACATCCACGGTGCCGAACTGCAAATAGAGTTTGACCTCGGGATGCAGCCGCAGGTCGTTCTCCAGCGCCCAGTTGATCACCTCGAAATAATGATCGAAGTCATCGCGCTTGCCGGCGGTGCAGGAACCGCCATAGGCGATATCGACCCTGACCCGCTCGGTCAGGTCGGTGAGGCGCTGTCCGTTGCCGGGGTCGCCCGGAGCGGCAATCATCGGCAGGATCTGATCGCAGTCCAGGACAATCGTGTCGGCGTAGTTCGCCTCGGGGTCGCTGGTCATCCAGGGTTCGAGCACGAAGTCGAGCTGGCGTCGCTCCTTGAGAAAACGAACGGTCTCCTGATCGGGCACGACGATCCCGCTGAAACCACCCAGCTCCGCTGTCATGTTGGTGAGGGTGGTGCGTTCGTCGGTGGACAGGAACGCCAGGGCCGGGCCACCGAATTCGAAGATCTTGCCGACGCCGTGGCCGGCTTTGATCCGGCTATCGGCCAACAGGGCCAGTACCAGGTCCTTGGCGGTCACGCCGGCGGACAAGCGGCCGACCAGGGAAATGCGCAGCACCTGTGGATACACGGTCCTGACCGAGCCGGTCATGAAGGCGTTGGCCATGTCGGTGGTGCCCACGCCAAACGCCAGGCAGCCGAGTGCGCCGCTGTGGGGGGTATGGGAGTCGGTGCCGACCACGACTTGTCCGGGCAGGGCATAGTGCTCGGCCATCATCGCGTGGGAGATGCCCTCGCTGCCTTCGGCCGGCAGATAGCCGTGGGCGCTGAGTCGATGCTTGGCGACGAAGTCCCGATGGGCTTGAGACAAGCCATCGAGTTCGCCCACCAGGCTCTGTTGCAGGTGCGCCGGGCTGCGGTGCTTGTAGGATAAGTGGTCCTCAAACGCCAGAATCGATTCCGGCTGGTACACAGAGAAGTTTTCGCCGAAGGCATCGTCGAGCAAATGGGCGCAAAGCCCGGTGTAGTACTCGTGGATAAAGCGCCAGTCGGCCTTCAGCAGAATGCCGGCGCCCTGCTCGATGCGTTCGGCGCCGGGGGCCTTGAGCAAATGCCGATGAATGATCTTCTCGGCAAAAGTCAGGGGGCCGGTGGGCTGCTGCGGCGATGCTTCTGCGGGCTGGTCCGGCTGCTGACGCAAATGTTCGCGCCCGTAGTTGAGCAGCCCGCCGCTGCGCAGAATGGCCGTGGACAGCGCATCCCTGTTGCCGATCAGCTCCTTCAGCGACAGCTCCTCGCCAGCCTGCAAGCGTGGCACCAAGGACAAGTCGGTGGAGGTCAGCAGCCCGATGTTGTCGGCGTTCTGTCGGTAGATGCGCTCGAAGCTTTCGGCGATGACCAGGCGGATGCCGGCTTTTTTCTCCGCCAGCGGGCTGTGCTCGCGGGAAGAACCTTTGCCGTAGCGGGTGCCCGCCACGCTCACTGTAAAGCCTGCGGAGGCGACATCGTCCTTGCCGATAGGCAGCACCGGGCCCGTCTTGAGGCCCACATAAGGGTATGAACCCAGCCGCTGGTCAAAGAATGCCAGCACCGGAATCGGCGTTATTTCATCCGTTGAAATGTCATCGCGCAGGGGCTGTGCCTCCCCGAGGGTTAGTGTTTGTCCCCCCAACTGCCGTGACACTTTCAAAGGATCGCTGCTTAGAAAAAGCAGCTTTGCGTCAAGCTTGAAACCCATGATTTACCCCAAAAGAAATGGCCGATGGTTTCAGATCAAGTGCCGACCGTCATAGACGCTGTTGTCGTAGGCGGCATGCTTGGCGGCCTCGGCGGCTGGCGCTGGTTTCGCGGTCACGGCGCCTCCCCAGGTGGCATAGATCAATGCGCCCTTGGAGGACTTCCAGGCGTGGGTGCTGCCTGGCGGGTAAATCACCAGATCGCCCTTGAGGTAAATCCCGTTTTCATCCTCAAAGTCACCGTCGAGGATCAGAAAGGTTTCATGGCCGTGGTGGTGGTGAGATTGGGCGCTGGCGCCGGCTTCGCAACGGATCAGGGCAATGCGCTGGGCGCTCTCCTGGCACTCGAACAGCGTGTGAATGCTGGCGCCACTGCGACCCAGTTGTTGATGAGTCGACCATTGGATCGAATCCGGCTCGCTGGATACATTCAGCAGATTGAAAACTGTCGGGTTCATGGATATGCGCCTGTTATAGAGAAGAGGTGATGAAGCTGAAGGTCGAGCTGATGTTCGCCGTGCGGGAGATTCTTTCTATCGCCGCCAGGTGACGCTCCTGGGTCACCGCCGCGCAGGCATCTTCGAGCACGGTGATCTTGAAGTCCCTGTCATGCCCGTCGAGGGTGGTGGCGAGGATGACGTGTTCGGTCGACACCCCTGTCAGAACCAACTCTTCAATACCTTGGGTACGGAGTATCAATTCCAGGTTGGTTTGATAGAACGGGCTGACCCGGCTCTTGGCGATCACGATTTCGTCCTCGCGGGGGCGCAGGTCGTCGTGCACCTGGGTCGACCAGGTCTGCAACTTCAAGACGCCATGCTCCTTGGCGGGAGCGAAGACTCGGGAGTGCGGGGGGAAGCCTTCATAGTGGGCGTTGAAACCAACGACGATAAAGATGATCGGCAGGTGATTGCTGCGGGCGTAGTTCAGGGCCGATGCGGCCTTTTCCAGCACCCGACGTTCCTGGGTCTGTTGGTAATAGCCTTCACGGGCATAAACCCCTTCGGGATGGACAATTTCATTGATGAAGTCCATGACCAGCAGTGCTTTGTTTGCAGACATCATTCATTCCTTTAAATGAGGGGCTGATCAGGCCACTTCAGTGATTGCCACAGGCGCTTGGGCGTAGGCCAACTGCAGTGCATCGGACGCCACGTAGTGGGCATCCTGGGCAAAGTCGGTCCAGAACCCCGGGCGGCTACTGCCGGCCTGCATGAACCAGCGGGTGTGCTCGGAAGGCAGGCCCAGGACGTAGAGCCCCTTGATGGGCTGGCCCGCGCGGTCGATCGGGTGATAAGGGCCGGGGGTGACGGCAACGCCGCCGGTGACGAAGGCCTCGTCGATCCCCTGGTTGATGTAGTTGGTCCAGTACCCGCGCCGCACCAGGTTTCTGGTCAGCGGTGACGGGTCGCGGAGCAAGTCCGGCGAAGGGATTCGGCCGTCGATGACCACATCGATCAATTGCCTGGAGTGACGGACCCGAGGGGATTCGATGCTGAACTTGCGGTGCTGGGTATCGATGCCATAGACCGTTTCAGGTCCCACCAGCGTCAGTACCCCCGCAGCGATCAGGGCGCGGATTTGCTCGGTGCGGTAAAGGGGCGGCCCCGCGGTGAGAAACAGGCTGGTAGGGGCGTAGTACTGCAGGAAGTCTTCTTGATGCGAGCGGGGAGTCAGCCGGCCGAAATCCACCACGCTCCTGATCAGGGCGCGGGTATCGCGAATGGTATCCAGGGCGGCTTTCATCGGGTTGTCGACGTTGCCCTCGCGGGCGCTGCACAAGTCGTCTTCCAGCACCCGATCAAGGGCTCGGGCAAAGTCTGCCGGGCTGTGGAACTCTTGGGCGCGGAACGGCCTGGCCAGTCGGTCCAGTTCCAGGACCGGAAGGTCGCTCACGCCGAAATCGGCAGCCGCGGCGACCAGGGCTGGCAACGAGAACAGTTGCTGTTGCACCACGCGATGCTTGAACTGCTGTTCGGCTGCCTGCCCCGCCTGGGCCCGTATGGCGGTGGCGAAGTAGACGATGTTGATTTCCACCAGCAGCAGTGGGAGCACTTCGGTAGCAAACTCGATGTGACCGCGTTTTTGCAGCGCGTCGATCTTGTCGCGGGTGATGCACAGCGGTTGGTATTGAAAGTTCGGGCCTTTCTGGTTGCGGCCCCTGGCGGGGATCAGCATGCCGCTGCGGGAGCCGGCGAACAGCTTGGGTTCACGGTGCGACGGGATGTAGGTGGTGACACCGTCGACAACGCTGAAGCGGCCTCCACGACCGACCGTCAGGGCGGCGACGATGTCGTGGAACGCCAGGCCCAGGCCGACGATTCCCACCTGCTGCTCAGACTGGATTCGCGACAGCGGCATGTCGGCTGCGGAGTCGCCGCGAAAGAACTCCAGCCCGGCCGTCTGCTGGGCGAACTGTTGCAGCTCCCTTTCCCAGCCGATCAACTCGGGGGTTGGGTGCCCGGTGGCGATGACCACCTTGTCGACCTGGAGAAAAGCCCCGTTATCCAGTTCCAGGGTTTGCACGTTTTCCTCGTTGAGCAGATCGACGACCACCGCCGGTACGCGCTGCAGCGAAATGTTCGGCGTGAAGCTGGCCTCGATGGTCGACAGGACGAATTGCATGTACTCGCCATGTACCGCGCGCGGCGCATAGGCGTTGGGGCCCGGGTAGGCCGGGTCCACGGAGCTCCACCACTGTGCCAGCGACGGCCCGGCGCCCGGCCTGATCGGACCGTCGTCCAAGGGCCCGGAGAAGGACGAAACCTCCTCGGCGACGGTATTCATCACGTAGTGGCGTGGTTGATCGGTGCGCCAAACCCGGCCGGAGCCCATTTGCGCGCTGTCGATCAGATAGACCATGACTTGTTTGAGCGGGGCGTCCATGAGCATGAGCGCGGCCAGGCGCTCCAGCACAGACAGACCACGGGGGCCGCTGCCGATGATAGCGATACGGTGTGCAGGCGACGAAGGCGTGCTGTGTCGCAGAGACATACTGACTCCTGTTTGTATGTGATGACGGTTCAAAGGGGCGGGCAATTATTTGAAGGCTTGATGAAAGCGCCTGATGGCTTCCTCTATGGCTTCATCGCTACCGGCGAAGGACAGTCGGATATAGCCTTCGCCCCCCTCACCAAAGGCCGTGCCTGGCGTGACCGCGACTTTCGCGGTGCTGAGCAACCAGCGGGTAAACGCCAGGGAGTTTTCAAAGCCCAGGTCGGCGATGGAGGCAAACAGATACAGTGCGCCCTCGGGGGCTATGCACTGGATGCCGGCAATGCTCTGAAGGCCTTCAATCAGCCGGTCGCGGCGCTTTTGATAGGAGGTCACCATGTCGGCTATCCGGTGTTGGCAACCTTTGAGGGCCGCAACGCCGCCGCGTTGAATGAAGGAGCCCGCACAGCCGACGGTGTGCTGATGGACTTTGAGCAGCTCATTGGAAATGCGCTCGCAGCTGACGACGTACCCCAGACGCCATCCGGTCATCGCGTAGGCTTTGGAAAAGCCGCTGATGGTAACGGTGATGTCCTGGGCGCCTTCGATGCTGGCAATGCTGATATGGCGGGCCTGGCCGTAGATGACCTTTTCGTAGATCTCATCGGAAATGATGTACAGCCCGTGTTTCAACGCCACCTGCACCACCCCGGTGACCTCTTCGCGGGTCAGCACGCGGCCGGTGGGGTTGTTGGGGTTGTTGATCAGAATGGCTTTGGTGCGTGGCGTGATCGCCTGTTCCAGGGCGTCGGCTTCGAGCATGAAGCCGTTTTTGCCGTCCAGCGGCACGGCCTTGACGGTGGCACCGGCCATGGCCGCCATGGCCTTGTAGCTCACCCAGCTGGGGGTTGGGATGATGATTTCATCGCCCTGGTCCAGCAAGGTCATCAATGTGATGAACAGCGCGTGCTTTGCCGATGGCGTGACAATGATGTTCTTGTCGGCGGCCAGATCGAGCCCATGTTCGGTCTTGTATTTATGGGCCACGGCGTCCAGCAGTGCCTTGGTGCCACGGCTGGGTGTGTAATGAGTGTCACCGTCCGACAGTGCTTCAACGGCAGCATCTACGACATGATTGGGCGTCCTGAAGTCAGGTTCACCACCGCCGAGATCGACGATATCTTCCCCCTGCTCACGCAGGCTGCGCACCATATCCAAAATGGCGTAAGTTTCCGAAAGCTCAAGGTTTTCAACCCGTTTGGAGAATGCGTGTAGGCGCATTTAAATCACCCTGACTGGTCATGCTGATAATGAAGTTATTGTTTTAGCGGTGAACTTAGTCGATGACGCAGCCGGCCCGGTTATTGGCCCAGTACGCTTCGTAACTTTTTGCAGTGCGGGAGTCTTTGAAGGCATAGGTCTTCAACAGCCAGCGCGCAGCGGCACTCTCAGGATTGAGGATGTCGATCTTTTCCCGGTTATGCAGGCCATCCTGATTGGCGAACGTCAGCAGGTCGCCGGTGAGAATGCGGTGGCGCTTGCATTGAGAGCGGGTCATCGCACTTTTGAAAGCAATGAAGGCATCCCGTGCTTCGAGCGGTGCTTCTTCAGCCACGCAGGTCATGGTGTCAAGGAAGCGAATGGAGTGAACGTTACTCAGGATCGGGTGTTTCTCGGAGGTGCTCAGTTGTTTGTTCATGTCCCGTGAGAAGACATCGAAAACCGTATAGAAGTGTGGTTCACGCAAGTAGGCGATGTGCTTGGGTTCAAGATTGTTCACGATGTCCGCGCCGTCGATGTAGCCGGTGTAGATCAGGTCATCATCGGGGCAGCGCATGCCCAGCAGGGTGATGTAGTCGGCCCGGACTTTATGGGCGGTGCGGTCATTGTGAAACACCAGTTCGCTGTCGCTGAAGCCGGTGAGTTGTCCGCTGTATTTCTTGATTGCGATGACATCGGTAAAGAAGTCACCCTGGTTTCTGGTTTCGTAGGACAGCAGCGGAGTGCCTGTTAGTTGGGCGAACAGTTCGAGAAAGGCTTCGCTGATGAACTTGTTCTTTTTCAGGTGTTTGTCACTGACTGGGTCTTCGGGGTCCAATTCGGGGATGACTGGGTCCATGGGGCAGTTGCGGATCACGTGGATCTTCTGCTGATGGCGAGCGCGTTCATCGCTGATGATTTGGCAGGCCTTTACAAAACGCTGTGGAACCTGGGAGTGCAGCTCTCTTATTTCTTCTGAGAAGTCGCCGTAGTTCTTGTAGGGCGATAGCTGGATTTGTTCAAGAAGACTCAGTAGTTGTGACTTTTCACCGGCTTCAAAAATAAATAGCGGGATCATTGGTTTCCTCCATGGAATAAGATCGGACTAGTTAATCGAATGGTTAGGCAGTTGGCGTATATAAGTCAGTGTGCGACGCGTGCCGTTCTTAAAGTTGTATGGCACGCGTTATAGTTGTGAAACTTCTATGAACAGCAACTTCAAGCCGAGCCAAGTTCCAGCGCGTAGTTTTTTTCAACACGAGGAAACAGCGGTACGGTCAACAGGGCGCAAAAGGCGGCTGCCAACCACACCAGGCTCCAGGAAAAATGAGTCATCAGGGCGGAGGCCGCGATGGGGGTCGCGAACAGCACCACAAACACGCAGGTATTGCCCATGGCCAGGGCGGTACCGGCGCGACTGGCGCCGGCCAGTGTGGCCAGTTCGGTGTAGGCAACACCGTGCCAGGCGGACACGCTGATCCCGGCGACGACCATCACACCGATGATCACGGCGCTGGCCAGCGGGGTTTGGCTGATGCCATAGAAGCTGGCGGCCGACACCGTCCCGCTCAAGGCCAGGAAGGTCAGGGTGCTCAACCAGGCGCAGGCCTTGAGGTAGCTGCGGCGGTTCTTGTTTTTGTCGGTCCAGCGTCCGCTCCAGATCCTGCTGACGATCGCGCCAATCTGGATCACCGCCAGAGTCGCGGAAACCAGGGTGATGTTGATGTTGCCGAAGTCATGAAAGAACACCGCCGCATAAGTGAGAATGGCAAATTGCGGGGCGCAGAGCAGGCCGATGGCCAGGACGATTCGCCAGATCCTCGGATCTTTCAATGGGCTGTTGCTGCTCTCCAGGCTCAGTTTTTTTGCTGCGCTGCTGGAGAAGTCCGGCTCATACAGCCATAACCAGGCAAACAGGGCGGCCACCAGGCAGAACAGCGCCGATGCCGTGAATACTTCGATAAAACCGTAGGTATGAGCCAGGTAGGGCAACACCACCGCGCCCAAGGCATAACCCCCGGGTACAGCGGTTTGCCGGATGCTCATGGCCAGCCCGCGCTCGCCTTCCTTGAACCAGGCCATGATGGCCCGGCCGCTGGCGCCGTTGACGCTGCTGCCCAGCAGGCCCACGGTGAACAGCCCCGCCGCCAGCAGGACCACCGTGGGGGCATAAAAGGCCAGCATGGCCAGGATCAGCAAGGCGATGCCGGAGGTCAAAAGCCCGGTCAGCAGAACCGGACGATCCCCCCAGCGATCGGTGAGCAGCCCCCAGGGAATTTCGCTGATGGCGATGCCCAGTCCGAGCACCCCCAGGACCAGCCCCAGCTCAGCGTTGTCCAGCTGATAGGTCGCGCGCATATAGACCGCTGTAGCGGGCAGTCCACCCACCACACTGGAAAAGCTGGCGTTGGCCGCAACCCCGACGCCGAGCACTTTCCAACGGTGACCGTTATCTACAGGCATAAGAATCCCACTAGTTAAATAGTTGTGGGTTAAAAGACTCTCATGGGAGTATCGTCTCGAATATCAAATAATTTTGCGTGTTAGTCCCAAAAAACAGGATTGTCATGAGACCAGTAAATTTCGATTTGGATGTCATGCGCAGTTTCGTCACAGGGGTCGAATTGGGCAGTTTTGCCAAGGCGGCGCAAAAGCTCGCTCGTTCGACATCGGCCATCAGCGCCCAGTTGAAGAAACTCGAAGCCCAGGCGGGTTCGCCCTTGTTCAAGAAGGCCGGTCGCAGGCTGGCCCTGACGGACACCGGGGAAGTGCTACTGAATTACTCCCGGCGGCTTTTAAGCCTCAACGACGAAACCATCACCGCGGTATCCGAGCTCAAGCTCAAAGGCTGGGTGCGCCTGGGGCTTCAGGAAGACCTGGGCAGCTTCCTGCCCACGGTGCTGGGCCGCTTCGCCAGGGCCCATCCCGATGTTCGGGTCGAAGCCCGCATCGCGCGCAATGGCGATCTGCTCAGCCGCATCGAAAACGGCTCCCTGGATCTTGCCGTGGCCTGGGGGGCAGAGCGGACCACCGGGTATCAGGAAGTGGTGGCGGACCTGCCCATGCAATGGATCGGCTCATCGCACCAGTACCTCGACTGGCGCGCCGAGTCGGGAACACCGTTGCCGATCATCGCGTTCGACGCGCCTTGTCCTTTTCATTCGATGGCCACCGAAGCGCTCAACCGCGAAGGGATTCCCTGGTTGCTGTCGTTCACCAGCTCCAGCCTCAATGGCCTATCCGCGGCGACCGAGGCCGGCCTGGGCTACACCATTCGCACGGCCCTGGGCCTGCAGCCAGGTACCGAGCTTCTGCAGGCCGGCGACCGCGGCTTGCCAGCCTTGCCCTCAATCGCCTTGACGTTGCATCGCCGAGAGGCAACCCCGGACCCGCTGACCGAACGGCTGTCGAACATCGTGATACAGGCCATCCGCAGTGAGATTGTTTACTGACGAGAGACGGCTTGAGCACAAGCCTTGCCAGCCCGATTTCGCCCAGCACGTGTTTGCAGTCGGGCTATTGTTGAGCACAGAGATTTGATCAGAAGAGAGCGCACAATGAACAAGTTCGTTTGGCCGGCACTGGTGGCTTTGCTGTTTGTCCAGTCCCCGGCCCATGCCATCAATGAAAAGTATCGCCAGCAGCTTGAGCAATCGGGCTGTACCCAAATGACCGAGCTTCAGGGATGCGACATCCACAAGAGCAAGGCGGAAAACGCCAAGGCCGGATTTGCCGACCCTTACACACCCGCCGCTGCTGCTGACAGCGCCAAGGAACAGACCCCCTACGCCGGACAATGGACGGCCAAAAGCGATACTGGCGCGACAGTCGCCACCATTCGTATCGATGCCAAAGAGCATGTGTGGGTGAACGGCAAAGAGGTCAAAGCCAAGCGCACGGATGGCGCCCTGCAATTTCGTCAGGGCACGCTGCTGTTCACCATTCAAGGTGATCGACGCCTGAAGAATGAAGATGTGTGGATGGATACCGATGCCGGAACCAAGGGGCCGATTCAGAGCGAATAGGTATTCGGACAGGCACAAAAAAACCGGCTCAGGTGGCCGGTTTTTTTTGGTTCAAGATGCATTGAGCGGCATCTTGAGATATGTACTTGGTGCCCCGAGGGAGACTCGAACTCCCACTTCTTGCGAAAACGGATTTTGAATCCGCCGCGTCTACCAATTCCGCCATCAGGGCTCAATGGCGGCGAAGTATAGAGAGGCAGTTACCGTTGGTCAATCGGCTTTCGTGGTCAATTTTTAGTTATTCCGCTAAACTTTCCGGCCCTGCTAGACGAACCCCATCATGCGCGTTGCTGACTTTACCTTCGAGCTTCCTGATTCGCTGATCGCCCGCCATCCTTTGGCCGAGCGTCGCGGCAGCCGTCTGTTGACCCTGGATGGGCCAACCGGCGCCTTGGCCCACCGTCAATTCACCGATCTGCTGGAGCATTTGCGTCCGGGCGATCTGATGGTGTTCAACAATACCCGGGTGATTCCGGCCCGTCTGTTTGGCCAGAAGGCCTCCGGCGGCAAGCTGGAGATCCTCATCGAGCGGGTGCTGGACAGCCATCGTGTGCTGGCCCATGTGCGCTCCAGCAAGTCGCCCAAGCCGGGGTCGAAGATCCTGATCGACGGCGGTGGCGAGGCCGAGATGCTGGCGCGCCACGACACGCTGTTCGAGCTGGGTTTTGCCGAGGAGGTGCTGCCGCTGCTGGATCGGGTCGGGCACATGCCGTTGCCTCCTTATATAGACCGCCCGGATGAAGGCGCGGACCGTGAGCGTTATCAGACCGTGTACGCCCAGCGTCTGGGGGCTGTTGCGGCGCCTACGGCGGGGCTGCATTTCGACCAGCCGCTGCTGGAGGCCATTGCCGCCAAGGGCGTGGAGACTGCGTTCGTGACCCTGCATGTCGGCGCCGGCACTTTCCAGCCGGTGCGGGTCGAGCGTATTGAAGATCACCATATGCACCACGAGTGGCTGGAAGTCGGCCAGGACGTGGTGGATGCGGTTGCCGCATGCCGTGCTCGCGGTGGTCGGGTGGTGGCGGTGGGCACCACCAGTGTGCGTTCCCTGGAAAGTGCCGCGCGCGATGGTGTGCTCAAGCCGTTCAGCGGCGATACCGATATCTTTATCTACCCGGGCCGGCCGTTCCATGTGGTCGATGCCCTGGTGACCAACTTCCATCTGCCGGAATCCACGCTGTTGATGCTGGTTTCGGCGTTCGCCGGTTATCCCGAGACCATGGCCGCCTATCGCGCCGCGGTGGAAA
Organism: Pseudomonas protegens; assembly: GCF_003363755.1. Classification (GTDB taxonomy): domain Bacteria; phylum Pseudomonadota; class Gammaproteobacteria; order Pseudomonadales; family Pseudomonadaceae; genus Aquipseudomonas; species Aquipseudomonas danubii. The sequence continues at coordinate 2,189,087 of NZ_CP031396.1, read as the reverse complement.
ATGGATACCGCTTTTTCAGCTACGGTGATGCGATGTTCATCACCCGTAATCCTGCGCCGACCGCTCCCAAGGATCTGGCCCCCGAGGAAACTGTATGAGTCGCACTTGTCGTATGTCCTTCGAGCTTCTGGCCACTGATGGCAAGGCTCGTCGCGGTCGCCTGACCTTCCCCCGCGGTACGGTGGAAACCCCGGCCTTCATGCCGGTGGGCACCTACGGCACGGTCAAGGGCATGCTGCCACGGGATATCGTCGCCACCGGCGCCGAGATCATCCTCGGCAACACCTTCCACCTGTGGCTGCGCCCGGGTACGGAAGTGATCAAGGCCCACGGTGACCTGCATGATTTCATGCAGTGGAATGGCCCGATCCTCACCGACTCCGGTGGTTTCCAGGTGTTTAGCCTGGGGGCGATGCGCAAGATCAAGGAAGAGGGCGTGACCTTCGCCTCGCCGGTGGACGGCGCCAAGGTGTTCATGGGCCCGGAAGAGTCGATGCAAGTGCAGCGCGACCTGGGTTCGGACATCGTGATGATCTTCGATGAGTGCACGCCGTACCCGGCCGATGAAGATGTGGCGCGGATCTCCATGGAGTTGTCCCTGCGCTGGGCCCAGCGTTCCAAGAACGCCCACGGTGACAACACGGCGGCGCTGTTTGGCATCGTCCAGGGTGGCATGCACCAGGACCTGCGCATGCGTTCCCTGGAAGGCCTGGACAAGATCGGTTTCGACGGCCTGGCTATCGGCGGCCTGTCGGTGGGCGAGCCCAAGCATGAAATGATCAAGGTCCTGGACTACCTGCCGGGCCAGATGCCTGCCGACAAACCTCGTTACCTTATGGGAGTTGGCAAGCCGGAAGATCTGGTTGAGGGTGTGCGCCGCGGTGTGGACATGTTCGATTGCGTGATGCCAACCCGCAATGCCCGCAATGGGCATCTGTTCATCGATACAGGCGTGCTGAAAATCCGTAACGCGTTCCATCGCCATGATGATTCGCCGCTGGACCCAACTTGTGATTGCTACACCTGCCAGAACTTCTCCCGTGCCTATCTGCATCACTTGGACAAGTGTGGGGAAATGCTCGGGAGTATGCTCAATACCATCCATAATTTGCGCCATTACCAGCGTCTTATGGCTGGTTTGCGCGAGGCTATTCAACAAGGTACATTGGCCGCCTTTGTCGATTCCTTCTATGCCAAACGCGGGTTACCCGTGCCGCCTTTAGAATAAGTTCTAAAGACGTTAAGCCACTAATTTTGCAATTATCGGAGTGTTAAATGAGCTTTTTGATCCCTGCCGCGTATGCGGACGCCGCTGCACCTGCCGCTGCCGGTCCTGCTGGCACTGGTTTCGAGTGGATTTTCCTGGTTGGCTTCCTGGTCATCTTCTATCTGATGATCTGGCGCCCGCAGGCCAAGCGCGCCAAAGAGCAGAAGAACCTGCTCGGCAGCCTGCAGAAAGGCGACGAAGTTGTGACCACTGGCGGTATCGCCGGCAAGATCAACAAGGTGACCGACGACTTCGTGGTTCTGGAAGTGTCGGACTCCGTTGAGCTGAAGTTCCAGAAGGGCGCGATCGCTGCCACGCTGCCAAAAGGCACGCTGAAAGCCATCTAAGTTTCATCTTTTACCAATCGACGGGGCGCGCAAGGCGCCCCGCGTCATAAACGGGCGGCGTGATGCTGAACAAATACCCTCTGTGGAAGTACCTACTGATCCTGGCGGTGCTGGCGATCGGTTTTATTTATTCCGCTCCCAATCTATACCCTGATGATCCGGCCATTCAGGTCAGCGGTGCGAGCACTGCGTTGCAGGTCACTCAGGCGGATCTGGATCGTGCGAGCAAAGCGCTCACCGACGCCGGTATCAAGGTCAAGGCTGCTTCCATTGCTGCCAACGGCAAGGGCGGCCTGCTGCGCTTGACCAACAAGGAAGACCAGCTTCCGGCCAAGGATGTAGTGCGCAAGGCGCTGGGCGATGACTATGTGGTGGCGTTGAACCTGGCGCAAACCACTCCGCAATGGCTGCGCAACCTGGGTGCGCACCCGATGAAACTGGGTCTGGACTTGTCCGGTGGTGTGCACTTCCTGCTGGAAGTGGACATGGACAAAGCCCTCGACGCGCGCCTGAAAGTCTATGAAGGCGACGTCAAGAGCCTGCTGCGCAAAGAGCGTCTGCGCTATCGCAGCCTGCCGCAGCTCAATGGCGCCATCCAGCTGGGCTTCAGCGATGAAGACAGCCGTGAACAGGCCCGTTCGCTGATCCGCAAGAACTTCAACGATTTCGATATCGTACCGGCCGACCTCAATGGCCAACCGGTGCTGCGTCTGGCGATGACCCCGGCCAAGCTGGCGGAAATCCGTGAATACTCCATCAAGCAGAACTTGACCACCGTGCGTAACCGGGTCAACGAGCTGGGTGTGGCCGAGCCTCTGGTTCAGCGTCAGGGTGCCAACCGTATCGTGGTTGAGCTGCCGGGCGTGCAGGACACCGCTGAAGCCAAGCGGATCCTGGGCAAGACCGCCAACCTGGAATTCCGTCTGGCCGCCGAGCCGGGTGCTTCCAAGGCGACTTCCGAGTCCTTCGAATTCCGTGAGGGCAACCGTCCTCCTGCTCTGATCGAGCGTGGCCTGATCATCACCGGTGACCAGGTGACCGATGCCCAGGCCGGTTACGACGAACACGGCCGTCCACAGGTGAACATCAAGCTTGATGGTCACGGTGGCGAGCTGATGAACCGTTCGACTCGCAGCAATGTCGGTCGCAGCATGGCGGTGATCTTCATCGAGCAGAAGCCGACCACCACCTACACCAAGCAAGTGGTGAACGGTGTCGAGAAAGACGTGGCGGTGCAGACCTTCAAGGAAGAGAAGAAGATCATCAGCCTGGCGACCATCCAGTCGCCACTGGGCAGCCAGTTCCGCATCACCGGCCTGAACGGTCAGGGCGAGTCTTCCGAGCTGGCGCTGTTGCTGCGTGCCGGTGGTCTGGCGGCGCCGATGTACTTCGCCGAAGAGCGCACAATCGGTCCAAGCCTGGGTGCTGACAACATCACCAAGGGTATCGATGCGTCCCTGTGGGGCATGCTGTTCGTGTCGCTGTTCATTATCGCCATCTACCGTTTCTTCGGTGTCATCGCTACTGTGGCGCTGGCATTGAACATGGTACTGCTGCTGGCCCTGATGTCCCTGCTGGGGGCGACGCTGACCCTGCCGGGTATCGCCGGTATCGTCTTGACCATGGGTATGGCGGTGGACGCCAACGTACTGATCTTCTCGCGGATACGTGAAGAGCTCGCCGCCGGCATGAGTGTGCAGCGGGCAATCAACGAAGGCTTCGGCCGGGCATTCACCGCGATCCTGGACTCCAACCTGACCACCTTGCTGGTGGGCGGCATTCTGTTCGCCATGGGTACCGGTCCGGTGAAAGGCTTTGCGGTGACCATGTCCCTCGGGATCTTTACCTCGATGTTCACGGCCATCTGGCTGACCCGTGCGATGGTCAACCTGATCTTCGGCGGTCGTGACTTCAAGAAGTTGTGGATTTAAGGGGCTGCCATGTTACGTACTATTAACTTCATGGGCGTGCGCAACGTTGCGTTCGGCGTCACTGTGCTGCTCACCATCCTGGCGTTGTTCAGCTGGTTCCACAAAGGCTTGAACTACGGTCTGGACTTCACCGGCGGTACGCTCATCGAGCTGACCTACGAGCGTCCCGCGGATGTGATGAAGGTGCGTTCGCAACTGAACGATGCCGGTTATCACGAAGCCATCGTGCAGAGCTTCGGTGCGACCACTGATCTGCTGGTGCGGATGCCGGGTGAAGACCCGCAACTGGGCCACCAGGTGGCCGAGGCGCTGCAGAAGGTTGGCGGTGACAACCCGGCGCAGGTCAAGCGCGTCGAGTTTGTCGGTCCGCAAGTGGGTGAAGAGCTGCGGGACCAGGGCGGCCTCGGCATGCTCATGGCCCTGGGCGGTATCCTGATCTACCTGGCCTTCCGCTTTCAGTGGAAGTTCGCGGTGGGCGCGATCGTTTCGCTGATCCACGACGTGATCGTGACGGTGGGTATCCTCTCGTTCTTCCAGATCACCTTTGACCTGACGGTGCTGGCGGCGGTGCTGGCGATCATCGGTTACTCCCTCAACGACACCATCGTGGTGTTCGACCGGGTGCGTGAGAACTTCCGTGTGCTGCGCAAGGCCAGCCTGATCGAGAACATCAACATCTCGACCACTCAGACCCTGCTACGGACCATGGCGACTTCGATCTCCACCTTGCTGGCGATCATCGCGCTGCTGTTCTTTGGTGGCGATAACCTGTGGGGCTTCTCCATCGCCCTGTTTGTCGGTGTTCTGGCGGGTACCTACTCGTCGATCTACATCGCCAACGTGGTGCTGATCTGGCTGAACCTGAACAGCGAGGACCTGATTCCTCCGGCCAATACCGAGAAGGAAGTGGACGACCGTCCATGAGGATCTAGCCCTTTTCCGGCTGTCAGTTAAAAAGGCGCGAGTGTTGAACTCGCGCCTTTTTTATTGCTCCAACGCTGGGAGAAGCGCGGGCCAAGTCCCGTTTGTATGGTCAGGAGGTTCACGTGAACAAGTCGTTGCTGGTTGGTGCGGTATTGGGTGCTGTCGGTGTCACCGCCGGGGGTGCTGTTGCCACCTACAGCCTGGTTAAAAGCGGCCCTGAGTATGCGCAAGTGCTGGCCGTACAGCCGGTCAAACAACAGATCAAGACCCCTCGTGAAGTCTGTAAGGACGTCGCCGTGACTCGTCAGCGCCCGGTCAAGGATGAACATCAGATCCTGGGTACCGTGGCGGGAGCGGTGGGCGGTGGTCTGCTGGGTAGCATGATTGGTGGTGGTAATGGCAAGAAGATCGCCACTGTGGCGGGTGCGGTTGGCGGTGGCTATGCCGGCAACAAGGTGCAGGAAGGCATGCAGGAACGTGACACCTACACCACCACCCAGACTCGCTGTAATACAGTCAATGACATCAGTGAGAAGGTCGTGGGTTATGACGTGAAGTACGACCTGGGCGGCAAGCAAGGTCAGGTGCGCATGGATCGTGATCCGGGCAACCAGATTCCGGTGGATAAAGAGGGGCGTCTGATTCTGGGTCAAAACCAGAATCAACCCGGCCAATAACCCCGGCCTGTAGGCGTCTGCTTGCCGGCGAAGGTGATCTCAAGATCCGATTCGCCGGCAAGCCGGCTCCTGCGGGAATTGCAGGCATAAAAAAAGCACCCCTCGGGGTGCTTTTTTTGTCGCTGGCGCTTAGCGCTTCAGCGAGGCCGGCAGGTGCGGCTGGATGGCGGTCAGGACCGCTTTGAAGCATTTGGTGTTGCCAGCTACCACGTGGCCTTTTTCCAGGAAGTCGTGACCGCCGGTGAAGTCGCTCACCAGGCCGCCGGCTTCTTGAATCAGCAGGGCGCCAGCTGCCATGTCCCATTCGGACAGGCCCGACTCCCAGAAGGCGTCGAAACGACCGGCGGCCACGTAGGCCAGGTCCAGGCTTGCAGCACCAGCGCGGCGGATGCCGGCGGTCTGGCCAACCAGGGCGCGGAACATGCCCAGGTAGTTGTCCAGGTTGTCCATCTGGTCGTCACGGAATGGGAAGCCGGTGCCCAGCAGGGCGCCGTCGAGGCTGGTGCGGCCGCTGACACGCAGGCGGCGACCGTTCAGCTGGGCACCACGGCCACGGCTGGCGGTGAATTCTTCCTGGCGAACCGGGTCCAGGACCACGGCGTGTTCCAGGCGGCCACGGTATTTGCAGGCGATGCTCACGGCAAAGTGCGGGATGCCGCGCAGGAAGTTGGTGGTGCCGTCCAGTGGGTCGATGATCCACAGGTAGTCTTCGCCTTCGCCGCTGCCAGCGTGCAGGCCGGTCTCTTCGCCGAGGATGGCGTGGGTCGGGTAGGCCTTGCGCAGCGCGTCGATGATCTTCTGCTCGGCAGCGCGATCAACTTCGGATACGTAGTCTTTGGCGTCTTTTTCGTCGACCTTGATGGTATCCAGGCGCTCGATGGAGCGGAAAATCAATTCACTGGCGCTGCGGGCGGCGCGCAGCGCGATATTCAGCATTGGCTGCATGGATAGGTCACCTAAGGTTGTTAAAGAAAGCCGAGCATTCTAGCAGAAAACTTTTGCAGATGAAGGCTGGTGTTCGCTTTGATTGCATTGATCCGCTGTGTGGCGTTCTCCGGTGGCGAGTGTTTGTGCCGGTTGCTGGGCGCCTTTCTGGAGCGCTGGAATCTGTCGGGTGGTTATTTTTGAGGCGGGAGTCTTGCCTGTTCGGTAAGATTTGCTCCCCCTTATCGTGTCCGAGAGCGCATCCCTTGCTGCAGAACATTCGTGTCGTCCTGGTCAATACCAGTCATCCGGGCAATATCGGCGGGGCTGCGCGTGCCATGAAGAACATGGGCTTGTCGCGGCTGGTGCTGGTGGAGCCCCGGGTATTTCCGTCTCACGAGGCGGATGCGCGTGCCTCCGGTGCCACCGATATCCTGGCCAATGCCCAGGTAGTCGCCACCCTTGAGGAGGCATTGGCGGGTTGCACGCTGGTGTTTGGTACCAGTGCTCGTGACCGGCGCATTCCCTGGCCCTTGCTTGATCCGCGTGAGTCCGGTCTCAAGGTGGTCGAGGAAGCCGGGCAGGGTGCGCAGATCGCCCTGGTGTTCGGTCGTGAAGATTCCGGCCTGACCAATGATGAGCTGCAGCGATGTCATTTCCACGTGCATATCCCGTCGGACCCGGAGTTCAGCTCGCTGAACCTGGCCGCGGCGGTGCAGGTGCTGACTTATGAAGTGCGCATGTCCTGGCTGGCGGCCCAAGGCCGGCCAACCAAGGTAGAGAAGGATGAAGTGGCTTCGCCGCGCAGTGAAGAGCTGGCGACCATGGATGAGTTGGAGCGGTTCTACGAGCATCTGCAGCAGACGCTGGTGGCCATCGACTTCCTCGATCCGGAAAAGCCGCGGCACTTGATGGCACGCCTGCGTCGGTTATACGGTCGTAGCTCGGTCAGCCGGGCGGAAATGAATATATTGCGTGGCATTCTCACGGAAACCCAGAAAGCGGCCCGTGGAGAGCTACAAAAGCGGAAGGATCAGTGATGTTCGAGCGTCTGCGTGAAGATATCCAAAGCGTGTTTCATCGTGACCCGGCGGCGCGCAATGCCTTCGAGGTGTTGACCTGCTACCCAGGCATGCACGCGATCTGGATTCATCGTTTGTCCGGCGCCTTGTGGGGCATGGGTTGGAAATGGCTGGCGCGGCTGGTGTCGAACTTCGGTCGTTGGTTGACCGGGATCGAAATTCACCCGGGAGCCAAAGTCGGCCGCCGCTTCTTTATCGACCATGGCATGGGCATTGTCATTGGCGAGACCGCCGAGATCGGTGATGACGTGACCCTCTATCAAGGGGTGACCCTGGGTGGCACCAGTTGGAACAAGGGCAAGCGCCATCCGACCCTGGAAGGCGGTGTGGTGGTGGGGGCGGGCGCCAAGGTGCTGGGTCCCTTTATTGTGGGGGCGGGGGCCAAGGTTGGTTCCAATGCGGTGGTGACCAAGGCGGTGCCGGCCGGAGCGACGGTGGTGGGCATTCCTGGGCGGATCATCATGAAGTCCAGCGACGAGCAGGCGGCCAAGCGCAAGGCCATGGCGGAAAAACTCGGTTTCGATGCCTACGGTGTCGGCGAGGACATGCCGGATCCGGTGGCTCGGGCTATCGGGCAGTTGCTGGATCACCTGCAGGCAGTCGACGGTCGTCTGGAGGATATGTGTGGCGCGCTGAAGGATCTGGGCAGTGATTACTGTGCCAAGGATCTGCCTCAATTGCGTGAAGAAGACTTCGCTGAAGTCAAAGACAAGGACGGCAGTCAGGTCGGCTGATGGCGCAAAACCGGCCCCCTCTGTGGGCCGGCTTGCTAGCGAAAGGACCTAATACCCTTTGAGTGACCCGCAGGTCAGGTGTTGCCATCCTGCTGTGCCATTACGTCGCAGACTTTGCTATGATTTGCGCGCTCTTTTGCGGGTAAACCCGACTAAAGTAGTTGGTCTTATAGTTGACTCGATTACTCGGGTATTGCATACTCGCGTCCATTCCGAAACTCCGTGGTACTTGTCCATGCGACTGACTACTAAAGGCCGATACGCCGTGACCGCCATGCTTGATCTGGCGTTGCACGCGCAACATGGCCCGGTCTCCCTGGCCGATATCTCTGAGCGCCAAGGCATCTCCCTGTCCTACCTCGAACAGCTTTTCGCCAAACTGCGCCGCAGTAACCTGGTGTCCAGCGTCCGGGGGCCTGGTGGCGGCTACCAGCTGTCCCGTGACATGCAGGGGATTCAGGTGGCTCAGGTGATCGATGCGGTGAATGAATCGGTCGATGCAACCAAATGCCAGGGGCTGGGTGATTGCCATGCCGGCGACACCTGCCTGACCCATCACCTGTGGTGCGACTTGAGCCTGCAGATTCACGAATTTCTGAGCGGTATCAGCTTGGCTGATCTTGTTACTCGCCGTGAGGTACAAGAAGTAGCCCAGCGTCAGGACCAGCGCCGTTGTAATGGCAAGGCGCCGCGCCTGGACAAGATTGAAGCGTCCGCCGTCGAATGACAGCCAAAGAGCTAGCGGCACGCCAGCCAGCCTGATTTAGGAGAGAGTCCATGAAATTGCCGATTTACCTTGATTACTCAGCGACCACGCCGGTCGATCCGCGTGTTGCGCAAAAAATGAGTGAATGCCTGCTGGTCGACGGAAACTTCGGTAACCCGGCGTCCCGCTCTCACGTGTTCGGCTGGAAGGCCGAAGAGTCGGTGGAGAATGCCCGTCGCCAAGTGGCCGACCTGGTTAACGCTGATCCGCGTGAAATCGTCTGGACCTCCGGTGCAACCGAGTCCGACAACCTGGCCATCAAGGGGGTCGCGCATTTCTATCACACCAAGGGCAAGCACCTGATTACCTCGAAAATCGAGCACAAGGCTGTCCTGGACACCATGCGCCAACTCGAGCGTGAAGGCTTTGAAGTGACTTACATCGAGCCAGGCGAAGATGGCTTGATCACTCCGGCCATGGTTGAAGCGGCCCTGCGTGACGACACCATCCTGGTTTCGATCATGCATGTGAACAACGAAATCGGCACCATCAACGACATTGCCGCCATCGGCGAGTTGACCCGCTCCAAAGGTATTCTGTTCCACGTCGACGGCGCTCAGTCCACCGGCAAGGTCGAAATCGACCTGCAGGCCCTGAAAGTCGACCTGATGTCCTTCTCTGCCCACAAGACCTACGGCCCTAAAGGTATTGGCGCGCTGTACGTCAGCCGCAAGCCTCGCGTGCGCCTGGAGGCCACCATGCACGGCGGCGGTCACGAACGCGGCATGCGTTCCGGCACCCTGGCCACTCACCAGATCGTCGGCATGGGCGAAGCCTTCCGCGTCGCCAAGGAAGACATGGTCGCCGAAAATGCTCGCATCAAGGCCCTGAGCGATCGCTTCTACAAGCAGGTTGAACACCTGGAAGAGCTGTACATCAATGGCAGCATGACGGCTCGTGTACCGCACAACCTGAACCTGAGCTTCAACTACGTTGAAGGCGAGTCGCTGATCATGGCCCTCAAGGATCTGGCAGTGTCTTCCGGTTCGGCCTGTACTTCGGCTTCGCTCGAGCCTTCGTACGTGCTGCGTGCCCTGGGCCGTAACGACGAGTTGGCTCACAGCTCGATCCGCTTCACCTTCGGCCGCTTCACCACCGAGGAAGAAATCGATTACGCGGCGCAGAAAGTCTGCGAAGCCGTTACCAAGCTGCGCGCTCTGTCGCCGCTGTGGGACATGTACAAAGATGGCGTCGATATCTCGAAGATCGAGTGGGCGGCGCACTGAATATAAGTCGCCGCACAGGGTTCTGTAGAGCGTCCCGATAACGGCGATTTGCAGAACCCAAGAGCGACTCTCTGATGAGTGAGGATTAAGAATCATGGCTTACAGCGAAAAGGTCATCGACCACTACGAGAACCCGCGCAACGTCGGCAAGATGAACGCGGAAGATCCGGATGTCGGCACCGGCATGGTCGGCGCTCCAGCCTGCGGCGACGTGATGCGCCTGCAGATCAAGGTCAACGAGCAGGGCATCATTGAAGACGCCAAGTTCAAGACTTATGGCTGCGGTTCCGCCATTGCTTCCAGCTCCCTGGCCACTGAGTGGATGAAGGGCAAGACGCTGGATGAAGCCGAAACCATCAAGAACACTCAGCTGGCTGAAGAGCTGGCCCTGCCTCCAGTGAAGATCCACTGCTCGGTTCTCGCCGAAGACGCCATCAAGGCCGCCGTTCGCGACTACAAGCAGAAGAAAGGCCTGATCTGATCGATCGGCTTTCACAGATTTGGCGACAAGTAAGGAGTCACGATGGCTATCAGCATGACAGAAGCGGCTGCTCAACACGTGCGACGCTCCCTCAATGGGCGCGGCAAGGGTGATGGGATTCGTCTGGGTGTTCGCACCACAGGCTGTTCCGGCCTTGCCTATGTGCTGGAGTTCGTCGACGAGATCGGCGAGGACGATCAGGTGTTCGAAAGTCACGGCGAGAAAGTGATCATCGACCCAAAGAGCCTGACCTATCTGGACGGCACCGAGCTTGATTTCGTCAAGGAAGGGTTGAACGAAGGCTTCAAGTTCAACAACCCCAACGTGCGCGGTGAATGTGGCTGCGGCGAAAGCTTCAACATCTGAGGCTTCTTGTGGGTACTCCTTGTCATTTCGCTTTATTTGAACTGCAACCGAGCTTCCGTCTGGATCTCGAGCAGTTGGCTGCGCGCTACCGTGAGTTGGCGCGTGGGGTTCATCCAGACCGTTTTGCCGATGCTTCCGAGCGCGAGCAACGTCTGGCCCTGGAGCAGTCGGCAAGCCTCAACGAGGCTTACCAGACCCTCAAGAGTCCGCCAAAGCGTGCTCGTTATCTTCTGGCCTTGAATGGCGGTGAGTTGCCGCTGGAAGTCACGGTGCATGATCCGGAGTTTCTTCTGCAGCAGATGCAATGGCGCGAAGAACTCGAAGACTTGCAGGACAGCGCCGACCTGGCTGGAGTGGCAGCATTCAAGCGTCGACTCAAGACTGCACAGGATGAACTGAACGAAAGCTTCGCAGCCTGTTGGGATGATGCAGCGCAACGCGAGCAGGCCGAACGCCTGATGCGGCGCATGCAGTTCCTCGACAAGCTCACCTACGAAGTGCGCCAGTTAGAAGAGCGCCTCGACGATTAACCCAGTGCCGCTCCGGTCGCACGCCTGATATACAGATAAGTCCAGATAAGCATGGCCCTACTGCAGATCGCCGAACCCGGCCAAAGTCCTCAACCGCACCAGCGTCGCCTGGCTGTGGGGATCGACTTGGGCACTACCAATTCGCTGGTCGCTGCCTTGCGCAGTGGTCTTTCCGAGCCTCTGGCTGACGCGCAGGGTCAGGTGATTCTGCCGTCGGCCGTGCGTTATCACGCCGACCGCGTCGAAGTGGGTGAATCCGCCCGCCTGGCTGCGTCCAGCGATCCCCTGAACACTGTGCTCTCGGTCAAACGCCTGATGGGGCGCGGCCTGTCCGACGTCAAGCAATTGGGTGAGCAACTGCCTTATCGCTTCGTTGATGGTGAGTCGCATATGCCGTTCATCGAGACCATCCAGGGGCCGAAAAGCCCGGTGGAGGTATCGGCTGAAGTGCTCAAGGTCTTGCGTCAGCGTGCTGAGGCGGCCCTGGGGGGCGAGCTGGTAGGTGCGGTGATTACCGTTCCGGCCTATTTCGATGATGCCCAGCGTCAAGCCACCAAGGATGCGGCCAAACTGGCTGGCCTGAATGTGCTGCGCCTGCTCAACGAGCCGACCGCAGCTGCCGTGGCTTACGGTCTGGATCAGCACGCCGAGGGTGTGGTGGCGATCTATGACCTGGGCGGCGGTACCTTCGATATTTCCATCCTGCGCCTGACCGGCGGTGTCTTCGAGGTGCTGGCTACTGGTGGCGATACGGCCCTGGGTGGCGACGACTTCGATCACGCCATTGCCGGCTGGATCATCGAGGGCGCGGGCCTGTCCGCCGACCTGGACCCAGGCACCCAGCGCAATCTGTTGCAAACCGCCTGTGCGGCCAAGGAAGCCCTGACCGGTGCTGCATCCGTGGAAGTGGTGCATGGCGATTGGCGCGCCGCCCTGACTCGCGAGGCCTTCGACGCCCTGATCGAGCCTATGGTTGCCCGCAGCCTCAAGGCCTGCCGTCGTGCCGTTCGCGACTCCAATGTCGAGCTGGACGAAGTGCAGGCAGTGGTCATGGTGGGCGGTTCGACCCGCGTGCCGCGTGTGCGTGAAGCGGTGGCTGAAATGTTTGGTCGCCAGCCGTTGACCGAGATCGATCCGGATCAAGTGGTGGCCATTGGTGCCGCGATCCAGGCCGATACCCTCGCGGGCAACAAGCGCGAAGGGGGTGAATTGCTGCTGCTGGACGTGATTCCGCTGTCGTTGGGGTTGGAAACCATGGGCGGGCTGATGGAGAAGGTGATTCCGCGTAACACCACCATCCCGGTTGCCCGTGCCCAGGACTTCACCACCTACAAGGATGGCCAGACGGCCATGATGATTCATGTGCTGCAGGGCGAGCGCGAGTTGATCAGTGACTGCCGCTCCCTGGCGCGCTTCGAGCTGCGTGGCATCCCGCCGATGGTGGCTGGTGCCGCGAAGATTCGCGTGACCTTCCAGGTCGACGCCGATGGCCTGCTCAGTGTCTCTGCCCGAGAGCTGGGTTCGGGTGTTGAAGCCAGCATTCAGGTCAAGCCGTCCTACGGCCTGACCGACGGCGAAATCGCCAAGATGCTCAAGGACTCCTTCCAGTACGCCGGTGACGACAAGGTGGCCCGCGTGCTGCGTGAGCAGCAGGTTGATGCCCAGCGCCTGATCGAGGCTGTGCAGGGCGCCCTGGATGCTGACGGTGACCGCCTGCTGGACGCTGAAGAGCGCATGGTCATCGAACTGCAGATGCAGGAGCTGAGTGAATTGATGCGTGGTACCGATGGTTACGCCATCGAGCAGCAGACCAAGCGTCTGTCGCAAGTGACCGATGCCTTTGCTGCCCGCCGCCTGGATTCGACGGTGAAAGCCGCGTTGGCGGGGCGCAACCTGAATGAAATCGAGGAATAACTGATGCCGCAGATCATTTTTCTGCCACACGCCGTGTTCTGCCCGGACGGTCTGGTTGTCGAGGTCGAGCCTGGTGTTTCGGTGCTCGACGTGGCCCACGACAACCACATCGAGATCGAGAGCGCCTGCGGCGGCGTCTGCGCCTGCACTACCTGCCACTGCATCATTCGTGAAGGGTTTGACTCGCTGAACGAAGCCGACGAGCTGGAAGAAGACTTGCTGGACAAGGCCTGGGGCCTGGAAGCACAGTCGCGCCTGTCGTGCCAGGCCATCGTTGGCGATGAAGACCTGACCGTTGAAATTCCCAAGTACTCACTCAACCATGCCGCCGAAGCGCCGCACTGATTCAAGGAGTCGTCATGAGTCTGAAGTGGGTTGATGTACTGGAAATCGCGATCCAGCTGGCTGATTCCAAGCCGGATGTGGATCCGCGTTATGTGAACTTTGTCGACTTGCACCAATGGGTTCTGGCACTGCCAGAGTTCAGCGACGATCCGGCTCGCGGAGGCGAGAAGGTTCTTGAAGCAATTCAGGCCGCCTGGATCGACGAAGCGGACTGAATCCGCGGGCTACGCAGTTAGGCAATCCCTATAAACCCGCGTATAATTCGCGGGTTTAATTTTTCGCTTTAATCACCGTTTCTGGAGTTACACCATGGCTGTTCAACGTACTTTCTCCATCATCAAGCCTGACGCTGTTGCAAAAAACGTTATCGGCAAGATCGTTTCCCGTTTTGAAGAAGCCGGCCTGCGCGTTGTAGCTTCGAAAATGAAGCAACTGTCCAAGGCTGAAGCTGAAGGCTTCTACGCTGAGCACAGCGAGCGTGGCTTCTTCGGCGAACTGGTTGCCTTCATGACTTCCGGCCCAGTTGTTGTTCAGGTTCTGGAAGGCGAAAACGCCATTGCTCGCAACCGTGAGCTGATGGGCGCTACCAACCCTAAAGAAGCTGCTGCCGGCACCATCCGTGCTGACTTCGCCGAGTCCATCGACGCCAACGCCGTTCACGGTTCGGACTCCGAAGCTGCCGCTGCTCGCGAAATCGCTTACTTCTTCGCAGCTACTGAAGTAACCGCTCGCTGAGTAAGGCTGGCGAGTGAGGGGTGAGACCATGACTACATCGATCGGCAAAACTAACCTGTTGGGGTTGACTCAACCGGAAATGGAGAAATTCTTCGACTCAATCGGGGAGAAGCGTTTCCGTGCCGGTCAGGTAATGAAATGGATTCACCACTTTGGCGTCGATGATTTCGACGCCATGACGAATGTCGGCAAGGCTTTGCGCGAGAAGCTCAAGGCCGTTGCCGAGATTCGCGGTCCGGAAGTGGTCAGCGAGGACATCTCCAGCGACGGCACCCGCAAATGGGTGGTGCGCGTGGCGTCCGGCAGCTGCGTCGAGACCGTGTACATTCCCCAGGGCAAGCGCGGCACTCTGTGCGTTTCGTCCCAGGCAGGCTGTGCCCTGGATTGCAGTTTCTGCTCCACCGGCAAGCAAGGCTTCAATAGCAACCTCACCGCCGCCGAAGTCATCGGCCAGGTGTGGATTGCCAACAAATCCTTTGGCAGCGTCCCGGCAACCGTCGACCGTGCCATCACCAACGTGGTGATGATGGGCATGGGTGAGCCGCTGCTGAACTTCGACAACGTCATCGCCGCCATGCACCTGATGATGGACGACCTGGGCTACGGCATTTCCAAGCGCCGTGTGACCCTGTCCACCTCCGGCGTGGTGCCGATGATCGATGAGCTGGCCAAGCACATCGACGTGTCCCTGGCGTTGTCCCTGCACGCACCCAACGATGCGCTGCGCAACCAGTTGGTGCCGATCAACAAGAAGTACCCGCTGAAGATGCTCCTGGAGTCCTGCCAGCGCTACATGTCCTCCCTGGGCGAGAAGCGCGTGCTGACCATCGAGTACACCCTGCTCAAGGACGTCAACGACAAGCTGGAACACGCGGTTGAGATGATCGAGTTGCTCAAGGACATTCCTTGCAAGATCAACCTGATCCCGTTCAACCCGTTCCCTCATTCCGGTTACGAGCGTCCGAGCAACAACGCCATTCGTCGTTTCCAGGACCAACTGCATCATGCCGGTTTCAATGTCACCGTGCGTACGACTCGCGGTGAAGACATCGATGCCGCCTGCGGTCAGTTGGTCGGGCAGGTGCTGGACCGCACCCGCCGTAGCGAACGCTATATCGCCGTGCGTGAGCTGAGCGCCGACGCCGATATGCCGCAAAGCGCCGCGACCCGTACCTGAGAGAGGATCTCCATGACCCTGCGCTTCGCGCTGCTCCTGCTTGTTGCCAGTCTCTGTGCTGGCTGTGTTCTGTCGGGTGATTCCAGTCCGATGAACACCAGCAAGGGCCGTGATGAGGCGCGCGAGGCCTACGTACAGCTGGGCCTGGGGTATCTGCAGCAGGGGATGAGCGAAAGGGCCAAGGTGCCGTTGAAAAAGGCCCTGGAGCTGGCGCCTGCCGATGCTGATGCCAACGCCGCTCTGGCGCTGGTGTTCCAGGCCGAGATGGAGCCTGCGCTGGCCGATGAGCACTTTCGCCAAGCCCTGGCGGCCCGTCCGGACAGTGCGCGTATCCTCAACAACTACGGCAGCTTCCTGTTCGAAGAAAAACGTTACAAAGAGGCTTATCAGCGCTTCGAGCAGGCCGCTGCTGATACTCTGTACCCCGAGCGTTCCCGGGTGTTCGAAAACCTCGGTATGACCGCTTCCAAGCTGGGCCAGCGTGAGCTGGCCCAACTGCAACTGGAAAAAGCCCTGCGCCTGAATCACCAACAGCCCCGCGCATTGCTGGAAATGGCTGAGTTGTCTTACGAAGACAGGCATTATGTGCCCGCGCGCGACTATTACGATCGTTTTAGCCTGCTCGGCGAGCAAAATGCACGTAGTCTATTGCTCGGCGTTCGGCTGGCAACGGTGTTCGAAGATCGCGACAAGGCCGCCAGTTACGGCCTGCAACTAAAACGACTTTATCCCGGTACGCCGGAATATCAGCAATACCTGTCGGAGCAATGATGAAAGCGGCGCATCCCGAAGTTCAAGCAGTGACTCGCGTAAACCCCGGTGAGACCCTGCGTCAGGCCCGCGAAAGCAATGGTTGGTCGCTGGCTGAAGTGGCCCACAAGCTCAACCTCACCGTGAGCTCCCTGAGCAATCTGGAAGCCGGCGCGTTCGACAAACTGCCAGGGCATACCTTTGCTCGGGGCTATATCCGTGCCTACGCCAAATTGCTGGGCATGGACCAGGCCATCCTGGTACAGGAATTCGATCAATACACCGGTACCGACTCCCAAGGCAGCAGCGTTCATGCCCTGGGTCGTATCGAAGAGCCGGTACGGGTTTCCCACACCATCCTGCGCATCGTCAGCTTGCTGCTGTTGGTGGCCGTGGTGGGTGGCGGTTTCATCTGGTGGCAGGATCAGTCCTCCTTGCGCGGCAAGGAGCCGATCTCCTTGAGTCCCGAGCACGTTGAGGTTGAGGGTGCCGACGGCACCACGCAGATCCATCCAATCGACGAACCGGAAGACCAGGCCGTCGCCGAAGGTCAGAGCGAAGCCCAGGACAACGCCGCGCAAACTCAGAGCCTGGCTGCCGCTGAGGCGCCTGCCAATCCAGTGGCGCCTGCAACGTCGGCTCCGATTGCGACCCCTGCGACTCCGACCGCTCCTGCGCATGCTGCCCCGGCTGTTGCGCCGGTTGTCAGCGCACCTGCAGTTCAGGCGCCGGTTCCGGCTGTCGTACCCGCTACGCCAGCGAATCCTGCCACTGCAGCGGCGCCTACCTCTCCGGTTGCCGGGGCGGGCCAGGTGCAGATCCAGTTCAGTGCCGATTGCTGGGCCCAGGTCATCGATGGCAATGGCAAGATTCTGCTCAGTGCCCTGAAGCGCAAGGGTGAAACGGTCGATGTTAGCGGCAAGCCGCCATTTGCCGTACGTCTGGGGTATGCCCGTGGCGCACAAATTTCTTACAACGGTCAGGCGGTGGATATCGCCCCGTTCACCAGTGGCGAGACCGCTCGCCTGAAGTTAGGTCAATAAGTCATGCACGGCGAATCTCCAATCAAACGTCGCGAGTCCCGCAAGATCTGGGTCGGCTCGGTACCGGTCGGTGGCGATGCCCCGATTGCGGTGCAGAGCATGACCAACAGCGACACCAACGACGTGGCCGCAACCGTCGCCCAGATCAACCGCCTTGAAGCTGCCGGTGTCGACATCGTGCGGGTCTCGGTGCCGGACATGGACGCCGCCGAAGCGTTCGGCCGCATCAAGCAGCAGGTCAAGGTGCCGCTGGTGGCCGACATTCACTTCGACTACAAGATCGCCCTGCGCGTAGCTGAGCTGGGTGTGGATTGCCTGCGGATCAACCCCGGCAACATCGGTCGCGAAGACCGGGTGCGTGCGGTGGTGGATGCCGCCCGTGACCGCGGAATTCCGATCCGTATCGGGGTCAACGCCGGCTCCCTGGAAAAAGATCTGCAGAAAAAGTACGGCGAACCGACTCCAGCAGCGCTGGTTGAGTCGGCACTGCGCCACGTCGAGCACCTTGAACGCCTGAATTTCCAGGACTTCAAGGTCAGCGTGAAGGCGTCCGACGTGTTTATGGCCGTCGAAGCCTATCGCTTGCTGGCCAAGGAAATCATCCAGCCTCTGCACCTGGGGATCACCGAAGCCGGCGGATTGCGTTCAGGCACGGTGAAATCCGCCGTCGGCCTCGGTATGCTGCTGGCCGAAGGCATTGGCGATACCATTCGCATCTCGTTGGCGGCCGACCCGGTCGAGGAAGTGAAGGTCGGCTACGACATTCTCAAGTCCCTGCACCTGCGTTCCCGTGGCATCAACTTCATCGCTTGCCCGAGCTGCTCGCGGCAGAATTTCGATGTGGTGAAAACCATGAACGAACTGGAAGGGCGCCTGGAAGACTTGCTGGTGCCGTTGGATGTCGCGGTGATCGGTTGTGTGGTCAACGGCCCGGGTGAAGCCAAAGAGGCGCATATCGGCCTGACCGGTGGTACTCCGAATCTGATCTACATCGACGGCAAGCCTGCACAGAAACTGACCAATGACAATCTGGTGGACGAGCTTGAAAAGCTGATCCGGCAGAAGGCGGCCGAAAAGGTCGAAGCCGACGCAGCGCTTATCGCTCGCGGCTAACCGAACGTATTTAAGGATTTTTTGTGAGCAAGTCTCTGCAAGCCATTCGTGGCATGAATGACATCCTGCCCGAGCAGACCCCCCTGTGGCGTTATTTCGAGGGCACTGTGGCGCGTCTGCTGGATAACTACGGTTACAAGCAGATCCGCATGCCGATCGTCGAGTTCACCGAGCTGTTCAAGCGCTCCATTGGCGAAGTGACCGACATCGTCGAAAAAGAGATGTACACCTTCGAAGACCGCAACGGTGATTCCCTGACCCTGCGTCCGGAAGGCACTGCGGCGTGCGTCCGCGCTGTACTCGAGCACGGCATCACTGGCGGTGGCCAGGTGCAGAAGCTCTGGTACATCGGCCCGATGTTCCGTCACGAGCGCCCTCAGAAAGGCCGTTATCGCCAGTTCCACCAGATTGGTTGCGAGGTTTTCAACCTCGACGGTCCGGACATTGATGCTGAACTGATCGTGCTGACCTGGCGCCTGTGGGGCGAGCTGGGCATCCGTGATGCGGTCAAGCTCGAACTCAACAGCCTGGGCACTGCTGAGGCCCGCGCACGTTATCGCGACGCGCTGGTGGCGTTCCTGTCGGCGCGCATGGACAAGCTGGACGAAGACAGCCAGCGTCGCCTGAAGACCAACCCTCTGCGCGTGCTCGATACCAAGAATCCGGACACTCAAGCCGTACTGGTGGACGCGCCCAAGCTGGCCGACTACCTGGATGAAGAGTCCCGTGTGCACTTCGAGGGGCTCAAGGCCCGTCTGGACGCCGCGGGTATCCCTTATGTGATCAACCCGAAGCTGGTGCGCGGGCTGGATTACTACAGCAAGACCGTTTTCGAATGGGTCACCGACAAACTCGGCGCCCAGGGTACTGTGTGTGCCGGCGGCCGTTACGACGGTCTGGTCGAGCAAATGGGTGGCAAACCTACACCGGGTGTTGGCTTCGCCATGGGGATCGAACGCCTGGTGCTGCTGCTGGAAACCCTGGAGCAGATCCCGCAAGAAATCTCGCGCCAGGTCGACGTTTACCTCTGCGCCTTCGGGGAGGCTGCCGAACTGGCCGCACTGGCGCTGAGTGAGCGCGTTCGAGACCAATTGCCGAACCTGCGTCTGCAGATCAATGCCGGTGCCGGCAGCTTCAAGAGCCAATTCAAGAAGGCCGACAAGAGCGGTGCGCTGTACGCGCTGATCCTTGGTGACGACGAACTGGCCCAGCAAGTGGTAGGTTTCAAACCCCTGCGTGGCCAGGGTGAACAACAAAGCATTGCCTGGGATGCGCTCGCCGCGCACCTGGCCACCTGCATCGTGCAGGGTTGAAGCTGTCAAACAGCCGATTTAGCGAATAAGGAGTATTGGGGTGTCGAGTACCGAAGATGAACAGCTGGCGGAATTGAAAGACTGGTGGCAGCGCAACGGCAAACCCCTGGTGACTGGCGGCCTGCTGGCCTTGGTTATCGTGTTCGGCTGGCAGGCCTGGCACAAGTATCAGAACAATCAGTCGCAAGGTGCTTCGGTGCTCTATCAGCAACTGCTGGAAACCACCCTGACGCCAGATGGCAAGCCTGACGCCGCCCGGGTTGCAGACCTGGCCGGCAAGCTCAACAGCGAGTTCGGCGGTACTGCCTACGCGCAATACGGCAACCTGTTCGTGGCCAAGGTAGCCGTGGACACCGGCAAGCTGGACGACGCAGCGGCGCAGCTCAAAGCAGTGCTCGACAAGCCGGCGAGCCCGGCTCTGGGTGAAGTGGCGCGCCAGCGTCTGGCCCAGGTGCTGGCGGCGCAGAACAAGGCTGACGAGGCCTTGAAGCTGCTCGAGGGTGATGCCGACAAGGCGTTCCTGGCGACTCGCGAAGAACTCAAGGGTGATCTGCTGGTCCAGTTGGGCCGTGTGGATGAGGCCCATGCGGCATACCAAAAAGCCAAGGCGGCGCTCTCGGATGAGGCGGCGGTCGGTGGCTTACAAATCAAGCTGGACGACCTGGCCAAAGGGGATGCATGACGTGATCCGTTGGAAACATGCAGCATTGCTGGCTCTGGCCTTGTTGGCCGCGGGTTGCAGCAGCAACAGCAAGAAAGAACTGCCGCCGGCTGAACTGGTCGACTTCAAAGAAGAAGTGGTCCTGCAGAAGCAGTGGAGCCGTTCGATCGGTGACGGTCAGGGCGAAACCTACAACATGCTGGTGCCGGCGATCGATGGTGACACCATCTATGCCGCCGACGTCACTGGCGTTGTGGTTTCCATGGATCGCATGAATGGCGACGTCAAATGGAAGAAAGATCTCGAACTGCCTGTTTCCGGCGCCGTCGGCGTGGGTTACGGCCTGGTCATGATCGGCACTCTGAAAGGCGAAGTGGTTGCCCTGGATGCTTCCAGCGGTGAAGAGAAGTGGCGCTCCCGGGTCACCAGTGAAGTGCTGGCTCCGCCGGCGACCAACGGTGACGTGGTCGTGGTCCAGACTCAGGATGACCGGGTGATTGGCCTCGATGCCAGCACCGGCAACCAGCTCTGGCTCTACGACAGCACTCCAGCGGTACTGACCCTGCGGGGCACCAGTGCGCCGTTGGCCACCAACCGTCTGGCCCTGGCCGGTCTCTCCACTGGCAAGGTGGTGGCGCTGGATATCCGCAACGGCGTGCCGGTGTGGGAGCAGCGTGTCGCTATTCCACAAGGCCGTTCCGAGCTGGATCGGGTAGTGGACATCGACGGCGGCTTGCTGCTGTCCGGCGGTACCCTGTACGTCGCCAGCTATCAGGGACGTGTGGTTGCCCTGGACCTGGAGAGCGGTCGTCCGCTGTGGCAGCGTGACGCTTCCAGCTATGCCGGTGTGGCGCAAGGTTTTGGCAGCGTCTATGTCAGCCTGTCGTCGGGCACCGTGGAAGGCGTGGACGAGCGTTCGACTACGGCCCTGTGGAGCAACGACTCCTTGGCCCGTCGTCAACTGTCGGCCCCGGAAGTCTTCTCCAGCTACGTAGCGGTGGGCGACCTGGAAGGTTACCTGCACCTGCTGAGTCAGGTGGACGGTCGTTTCGTCGGCCGTACCCGCATCGATAGCGACGGCCTGCGCGCTCGTCCGCTGGTGGTGGGCGACATGATTTATGTGTATGGCAACAGCGGCAAACTGGAAGCCCTGACCATCAAGTAATGGTTTGACTATGCTTGGGGTTGATTCCCCAAGCGGCCTTGTCTCGACAAGGTTCGCAGCACTTCAAGGTGCTGCCCCGAGCACCAGCCGCTGCCTCGCAGCGGCTTTTGTATTTTCGCAATTAACGCAGTGGAGAGCCGCATGGTTCCCGTAATCGCCCTGGTGGGCCGACCTAACGTCGGCAAGTCCACCTTGTTCAACCGCCTGACTCGGACTCGCGACGCCATTGTTGGCGACCTGTCCGGTCTGACCCGTGATCGCCAATACGGTGAGGCCAAGTGGCAAGGGCGTACCTATATTCTGATCGACACCGGTGGTATTTCCGGTGACGAACATGGCATGGATGAAAAGATGGCCGAGCAGTCGCTGCTGGCCATCGAAGAAGCTGATGTGGTGTTGTTCCTGGTGGACGCCAAGGCCGGGTTTACCGCGGCCGACCAGATGATTGGCGAACACCTGCGCAAACGTAACAAGACCTCCTATGTGATCGCCAACAAGGTCGACAACATCGACCCGGACATGGCCCGCGCCGAGTTCGCGCCACTGGGTATGGGCGACGCGATTCCAATCGCTGGTGCTCATGGCCGCGGCATCACCCAGATGCTGGAAATCGCCCTGAGCGAGTTCCCCAAGGATGACGCCGACGAGCCGGAAGAAGGCGAGGAAGAAATCGTCGCCGAAGGCGAGGAAGCCAAGCGCATTCCTGGTCCGAGCGAGAAAGACGGGATCAAGATCGCCATCATCGGCCGCCCCAACGTGGGTAAATCCACGCTGGTCAACCGCATGCTTGGTGAAGACCGGGTCATCGTCTACGACCAGCCCGGTACCACCCGCGACAGTATCTACATCCCGTTCGAGCGTAACGACGAGAAGTACACGCTGATCGACACCGCCGGTGTGCGCAAGCGCGGCAAGATCCACGAGGAAGTTGAAAAGTTCTCGGTGGTCAAAACCCTGCAAGCGATCAAAGACGCCAACGTGGTGATCTTTGTCATGGACGCCCGGGAAGGGGTGGTGGACCACGACTTGAACCTGCTGGGCTTCGCCCTGGAAGCCGGTCGGGCCCTGGTGATCGCCCTGAACAAGTGGGACGGCATGCAGCCAAGCGAGCGCGACTATGTGAAGACCGAGCTGCAGCGCCGGTTGTTCTTCGTCGACTTCGCCGATATCCACTTCATCTCGGCCTTGCACGGAACCGGCGTGGGCAACCTCTACCAGTCGGTGCAGAACTCCTTCAAGTCGGCGGTGACCCGCTGGCCGACCAGCCGCCTGACGCAGATTCTCGAAGACGCCGTTGGCGAGCACGCGCCGCCCATGGTCAACAACCGTCGGATCAAGCTGCGCTACGCCCACTTGGGTGGTGCCAACCCGCCGCTGATCGTGATCCACGGCAACCAGGTGGAGAAGGTGCCCAAGTCCTACGTGCGTTATCTGGAAAACACCTACCGTCGTGTACTGAAGTTGGTGGGCACGCCAATTCGCATCGAGTTCAAGGGTGGCGAGAACCCGTACGAGGGCAACAAGAACACGCTCACCGACCGCCAGGTCAACAAGAAGCGTCGCTTGATGTCGCACCACAAGAAGGCCGACAAGAAGCGCCGCGACAAGCGCTGAGCGACCGGGATTTGTGTGGGTAAGAGGGCGCTTTATGCGCCCTTTTTCATGCCCGGTGTTTGGGCTATTCTCGGGACCTCCCGCGCCGTCGTAGAGCCGGGTGTTCAGCAGGGAATCCTCATGATCACCAGTAAGCTGCCGAATGTCGGCACCACCATCTTCACGCAGATGTCCCAGCTCGCGGTTGAAACCGGAGCGCTCAATCTGTCCCAAGGCTTCCCTGATTTCGAGGGTCCCCAAGCCTTGCGTGACGCGGTTGGACGGCATATCGCCAATGGCCACAACCAATACGCCCCCATGACCGGATTGCCGGTCTTGCGCCAACAGGTGGCGGCTAAAATCGCTCGCAGCTATGGCGTCGAGGTCAATGCCGACAGCGAAGTGACCATCACCCCGGGCGCCACCCAGGCCATTTTCTGTGCCATCCAGGCGGTGATTCAGCGCGGTGACGAGGTCATCGTTTTCGATCCCTGTTACGACAGTTATGAGCCTGCAGTGGAACTGGCCGGCGGCCGTTGTGTGCATGTGCAACTGGGCCTTGATGACTTTGCCATCGACTGGCAGAAACTTGGCGAAGCCCTGAGTCCGCGTACACGGATGATCATTCTCAACACGCCGCACAACCCCAGTGGAGCCTTGATCAGCCGTGCCGAACTGGATCAACTGGCAGCGCTGATCCGTGATCGCGACATCTACCTGGTCAGCGATGAGGTTTATGAGCATCTGGTGTTTGACGGTGTCCCCCATGTCAGCGTTTTGGCCCACGAGGAGCTGTATCCGCGGGCTTTCGTCGTCAGCTCCTTCGGCAAGACCTATCACGTGACCGGCTGGAAGACCGGTTATGTCGTAGCGCCACCGGCCTTGAGCGCCGAGCTGCGCAAGGTGCATCAATATGTCAGCTTCTGCGGCGTGACCCCTTTGCAGTACGCTCTGGCGGACTTCATGGCCGAATGCCCGGAACATGTCGAGCAGCTACCGGCCTTCTACCAGGCCAAGCGTGATCTGTTCTGCGACTTGCTGAGCCCTTCGCGCTTCAGCTTTACCCGGGTGGCCGGCACCTACTTTCAACTGGTGGACTATTCGCAGATTCGTCCAGACTTGAATGACGTCGACATGGCAACCTGGATGACCCGCGAACACGGCGTGGCAGCCATTCCGGTGTCGGTGTTCTATCAGCAGCCGCCCCAGGGGCAGCGTCTGGTACGTCTGTGTTTTGCCAAGCGCGAGGAGACGCTGCGTCAGGCAGCGGAGAAGCTATGCGTGATCTGAGTGCGTTACCCGATCTGAATCTGGCATTGATCCAGACCACCCTGGCCTGGCATGACCGCCAGGCCAATTTCGAGCATTTCGAGCAGTTGCTGGAGCAGGCCCGCGGTGCGGATCTGATCATCCTCCCGGAAATGTTCACCACCGGTTTCTCCATGGAGTCCAGCACCCTGGCTGAGGCGGAGAACGGCCCCACCAGCAAATGGCTGCGCTGCCAGGCGAAGAAGCTCGATGCGGTGATCACTGGCAGTGTGATCATCCAGGCGGCGGACGGCAGCCATCGCAACCGCCTGTTGTGGGCGCGTCCCGACGGTGAAGTCTGGCATTACGACAAGCGCCACCTGTTCCGCATGGCCGGCGAGCACAATCACTTCACCCCAGGTGAGCGCCAGGTACAGTTCGAACTCAAGGGGTGGCGGATTCGTCCGCTGATCTGCTACGACCTGCGTTTTCCGGTGTGGAGCCGCGATGCCCAGGACACTGATCTGCTGCTGTACACCGCCAACTGGCCCGGGGCTCGGCGGCTGCACTGGAACCGCTTGTTGCCGGCCCGAGCCATTGAAAACCTGTGTTATGTCGCTGCGGTGAACCGGGTAGGTACCGACGGCAAGGGCTTTGCGTATACCGGTGACAGCCAGGTGTTGGACTACCAGGGCGAGACCCTGCTCAGTGCCGGTGAGGCGGATGGGGTGTTCCAGGTACGTTTGAGCGCCGGCGAGTTGGCGGCCTATCGAGCACGCTTTCCCGCGAATCTCGACGCCGATACCTTCATGTTCACCTAGAAGGATTGGGCGCGGCAGCACACTTTTTTACAGGTTGCCGATATCAAGCTTCAGGGATGAAAGCCGATAGGACGGGCATTCAGGAGGAATCACTCATGACCACCATCAATGCCAATGTCGTCAATCCTTACCCGCTGTCCGCGCCGAAAGCCAAGATGGGGGAAGCCGAAGACACCAGCACCAGCCCGCTGGCGCCAGTGGCTGAAAACAAGGACGCCGAAGACCAGGAGCTGCGAGTCAACTCTGCGGATGCCAGTATC
The DNA here is from genome assembly GCF_003363755.1 of Pseudomonas protegens. GTDB lineage: Bacteria > Pseudomonadota > Gammaproteobacteria > Pseudomonadales > Pseudomonadaceae > Aquipseudomonas > Aquipseudomonas danubii. The sequence continues at coordinate 2,163,694 of NZ_CP031396.1, read as the reverse complement.
GATGCGGTGAAAGGCGGAGGCGATCCGGTCAAGCAGTTGCAGAAGCAGATCGAACAGACCCAGAAGATCCTGGCACAGCAACAGGCGCAATTGGCCGGTGTCGAGAAGGGGCAGGCCAGCGATGAGCAGAAAGTCCAGCAAGTGATGGAGATCCAGACCCAGATCGCCGTAACCAACAGCACCTTGCAAGTGTTGCAGGCAGCCTTGTTGCAGGCCATGTTCAGCGTCGATGTGCATGCCTGAGTTAGCTCAAGGCCAGATACAAAAAGGCCCCGAGGAGCAGAACTCCCCGGGGCCTTTTTTATCAGGGCTGCTTAAGCGGCCTTGGCTTCCTGCTCGCTCAGGGAGCGGTTCAGGGCACTGAACAGCGCCTTGAAGCTGGCAGTGGTGATGTTTTCGTCGATACCAACACCGTGGACCGCACGTTCACCGTTGACCCGCAGTTCGATGTAGGCCGCCGCCTTGGCGTTGGTGCCCGCACCAATGGCGTGTTCGTTGTAGTCCATGATCTCTACAGGAATCGGCAGACCGGCCACCAGGGCTTCCAGGGCGCCATTGCCCTTGCCGCGCCAGCTCAGGTTGGTTTCGCCCTGGCCCTTGCTCGACACTTCCACTTCCACGGCGCTGTGGCCGTTTTCTTCCTGCAGGCGATGGCTGACCAGCGCGTACGGAGTGTTGGCCTGCAAGTATTCGCTGTGCAACAGCGCGTGGATTTGCTGGGCGGTCATCTCCAGACCCAGGCGGTCGGTTTCACGTTGCACCACCTGGCTGAACTCGATCTGCATGCGGCGCGGCAAGCTGATGCCGTATTCCTGTTCCAGCAGGTAGGCGATACCGCCTTTGCCCGACTGACTGTTGACGCGGATGACCGCCTCGTAGCTGCGACCGATGTCGGCCGGGTCGATCGGCAAGTACGGCACTTCCCACAAGCCGTCGGCTTTCTGCTGGGCGAAGCCCTTGCGGATCGCGTCCTGGTGGGAGCCGGAGAAGGCGGTGTGGACCAGGTCACCGACATATGGGTGACGTGGGTGCACGGCAATCTGGTTGCACTCTTCCACCACTTTGCGTACGCCGTCGATATCGGAAAAGTCCAGCTCCGGATCGACGCCCTGGGTATAGAGGTTCAAGGCCACGGTGACCAGGTCGACGTTGCCGGTACGTTCGCCGTTGCCGAACAGGCAGCCTTCGACACGGTCGGCGCCCGCCATCAGGCCCAACTCGGTGGCGGCTACGCCAGTGCCACGGTCGTTGTGGGTGTGCAGGCTGATGAGCACGCTGTCACGACGGTTGATGTGGCGGCAGAACCACTCGATCTGGTCGGCATAGATATTGGGTGTCGCCACTTCAACGGTGGCCGGCAGGTTGAGGATCACCTTGTTGGTCGGCGTCGCGTTCCAGACTTCCACCACGGCGTCGCAGACTTCCTTGGCGAACTCCAGTTCGGTGGCGCTGAAGGTTTCTGGGGAGTATTCGAACTGCCATTGGGTTTCCGGCTGCTGGGCGGCGTATTTGACGAACAGCTTGGCCGCGTTCACCGCGATTTCTTTCACACCGGCCTTGTCCTGGTTGAAGACAATGCGGCGGAACGAAGGGCTGGTGGCGTTGTACAGGTGGACGATGGCTTTCTTGGCACCACGCAAGGATTCGAAGGTGCGGGCGATCAGGTCTTCACGGGCCTGGGTCAGCACCTGGATGGTGGTGTCGTCCGGGATGTGGCCGCCTTCGATCAGGGTGCGCACGAAGTCGAAGTCGGTTTGCGAGGCGGCAGGGAACGAAGCCTCGATCTCTTTTACGCCAACGGCCACCAGGGTCTTCCAGAAACGCAGCTTCTTGACCGCATCCATCGGCTCGATCAGCGACTGGTTGCCATCACGCAAGTCCGAGCTGCACCAGATCGGCGCGCGGGTGATGGTTTTCGACGGCCAGGTGCGGTCCGGCAAGTTGATGGTCGGGAACGCGCGGTACTTGGAGGAGGGGTCTTTGAGCATGGTCATGGAGAAATCCTTATGGTCCGGGCCGAAAAGAGGCGGCCTGCCGGTGAGTCAAGAGTGCAGTGTTGACGCAGGGGGATGAGGCACCGCGATTCAGCCTGGCAGTCGTGCGCTGACGAGGCAGAGGCTCCGGTGTTGACGACGCTGAATGAGGGTGTGAGAGGTTTTCATGTGCTCAACCCTAACCACTGAGGTGAGAGATGGCAAGCAGTCGAAAAAAATTGAGAGGAATACTCGAAATCGAATCTATATCGAGATTTTATGCTGCCTATTCTTTGAAAGAATACTAACGATTGCGCAGTCGTGATGGGCTGCGCAATTCTCAGGGGAGGCCGGCTTGCCGGCGACGAGGGCTCGGGATCAGGGCTGAAACGCCCCGATGAAGATTGCCGGATCGACCCGGGCATCGTTCAGGCTGATATTCCAGTGCATGTGTGGGCCGGTAGCGCGTCCGGTCGCCCCCACCTTGCCGACGACTGCCCCGCGAGCCAGGGACTGACCCACCTTCACGTCAATCTTCGACATGTGGCAGAACATGCTGATAAAGCCCTGGCCGTGGTCGACGAACACCGTGTTGCCATTGAAAAAGTAGTTGCCGGTCAGGATCACCTTGCCGGCTGCCGGAGTCTTGATCGGTGTGCCTGCCGGCACTGCGAAGTCCAGGCCGGCGTGGGGATTGCGCTCCTCGCCGTTGAAGAACCGGCGCACTCCGAACTTGCTCGACAGCGGCCCGTTCACTGGCTTGTCCAGCAGCAGATTGCTCGGGGTGTTGGGGCTGAAACTGCGATAGGCACGGAGTTGCTCTGCCAGTTCTCCATCGATGCGTTTCAGGTCTGCCGGGTTTGGATTGACCTGGCGCTGGTTCTTCAGGGTGATGTGCTGCTCGGGGTATTTTTTACTGCCCACCACGAAGTTCAGGCTGCGGTTGCCGGCGCTGATCTGCTGGGTGCCTGGCTTGACCGTCAACGGGATACCGACAATGGCCAGCCAGTTGTTCTGCTCCTTCACCACCAGCACGGGTTTACCCTGGTAGCTGACCTTGGGCGCCTGGGCTGCGCTGCCCAGGTCCACCACCGCCACGCCACCAGGCACGGGTTTGTTCAACAGGCGAGTGATGTAGCTGTCGGCGTTGGCGTTGAAGGCCAGGCACAGCAACAGCAGGGAAGTGAGAAAGCGCGGCATGGATCAGTCCAGTAGAGAAAGAGTGACAGGCGTCAGGTGGTTGTCTTCGACTCGCACCTGCAGTTCACCTTCGCCCAGGCGGGCGGTGAGGCGCTGGCCATTGCGGGTCTGTGCGGCAGTGCGGATGGCGTGGTCGCGGTCGTCCAGAAGAATGCTATAGCCGCGTCCCAGGGTGGCCAGGGGGCTGACCACATGCAGGGTTTGCATCTGACTGTGCAACTGCAGGCGTCGGGCTTTCAGGCCTTCGCGCATGGCTCGGGGCAGGCGTTCGGCGAGGCTGTCCAGGCGCTGGCGCAATAGGGCCAGTTGTCGTCCCGGATGCTGGGCGCCGAGGCGGGTTTCCAGGCGGATCAGGCGCTCGCGACGGGTATTGAGGTTGCGCTCGAAGGCCCTGCGCATGCGCATATCCAGGTCATCCAGGCGTTGTGCCTGCTGGCGCAGGCGTTCGCCGGGATGGCGCAGGCGGCGGGCCAGACCGTCGAGGTGCAAGCGGTCGCGCATCAGCCGGTCGCGGATGCGCATCACCAGGCGGCGATGCAGGCTGTCGACCCGGTGTTGCAGGTCACTGGCGTCGGGTGCCAGCAGTTCAGCGGCGGCGGAAGGGGTGGGGGCCCGTACGTCAGCGACGAAATCGCTGATGGATACGTCGGTTTCATGGCCGACGGCGCTGACGATCGGCGTCACGCAGGCATCCACCGCCCGAGCTACCGCCTCTTCGTTGAAGCACCAGAGGTCTTCCAGAGAGCCGCCGCCCCGAGCCAGGATCAAGGCATCGAAGCCTCGGGCATCGGCCAGTTGCAGGGCCCGGACGATCTGCGCCGTGGCCTCGCGACCTTGCACGGCAGTGGGGATCAGCGTCAGTGCCACCTGGGGCGCACGGCGGCGGAACACGCTGATGATGTCGCGGATTACCGCGCCAGTGGGGGAGCTGATAATGCCGATGCGTTGTGGATGGGCCGGTAACGGCACTTTGCGTTCGGCACTGAACAGCCCCTCGGCGCTGAGCTTTTCCTTGAGTGCATCGAAAGCCAGGCGCAGGGCACCATCACCGGCGGGCTCCACGGTGTCGAGAATCAGTTGGTAGTCGCCGCGCCCCTCGAACAGCGAAACCTTGCCCCGGACCTTGACCGCCAGGCCGTCCTTCAGCGCCTGGCGGACCCGTGCGGCGTTCTGCCGGAACAGCGCGCAACGCACCTGGGCGCCGCTGTCCTTGAGGGTGAAGTAGACATGGCCGGAAGCCGGGCGAGCGAGGTTGGAGATCTCGCCTTCGACCCAGATGTTGCTGAACACGTCCTCGAGCAGCACCCGGGCGCGGCCGTTGAGCTGGGTGACAGTGAGGACCTCGCGGTCCAGGCCGAGTCGTGCAAAGGGATCTTTAATCATGGGGCGCAGTTTAAGGGGCTGTCAGTCCATGGAACAACGCAATTCGATTGCCAATGATTGCGCAGCTGTTCGACAAACTGCGCCACCAGCGGTGTGGTGTCTTGCCGGTAGGCGAGGGCGACGGTGCTCTGGCAATCGCTATCGGCCAGAGGCAGGAAACGCACGTTGGCCGGGGCGATGTCCTGCATCGATTCGGGCAGCAGGGCAACGCCGAAACCGGCCTGGATCAACTGCAGTTGAGTGGTCTTGCGTGACATCACTCGCGCCGCTTTGGGAAAGAATCCCTGGCGCATGCACAGCTGCGCCGACAGATAGCTCAAACCCCCACGCTGGGGATGGGGGATGGAGATAAAGGCTTCGTTACGCAGTTGTGCAAGCTCCACGCCGTGGGCCGGTGGATCAAGGGCCAGGGGATGCTGCGGTGGCAATGCCAGCAGCAGGGGTTCGCTGAACAAGGGCACGATTTGCACTCCCTCGCATTGGCGCAGTACCGGCAGGCGCAGCAGGCCAGCATCCAGCCGGCCTTCGGCGAGTTCTTGCAACTGCGCCTCGGACGACAGCTTGACGATGTCCATCGAAGCGCCGGGGCACGCCTGTAGATACTCGCTGATGCCCCCAAGCAGACGGCCGCTCATGGGCACGGTGCTTGAGTGACTGAGGCGCAGAGTGCCCAGTTGCCCCTGGCCGACCTGGGTGGCCAGCTCGGCGGCCTTGTGCAGTTCGCTCAGCAGGTTGCGTGCCTTGGGCAGGAAGGCTTCACCGGCGGCGGTCAGCCGAGGCTGGCGGGCAGTGCGTTGGAACAGTGGGGTTTGCAGCTGGCTTTCCAGTTCCTTGATCTGCCGGCTAAGGGCTGATTGGGCGACAAACAGGCGTTCTGCCGCAGCGCTGAAGCTGCCGCATTCGGCGATTTCCACGAAATAGCGCAGTTGACGGGTTGAAATCACAAGGCATGCCTTTTTGCGATGGGTTGAAGGCTTTGATGATATTAGTCGCAAGGCTCGCCGCTGGCTAAAGTCATTGCTGATCCGCTTGGGGAAGTCGCAGTGATGAGCGTGGTAATCGAAGGTTTGAACCAGTGGTCTTTCGGCCCGGGTGGTTGGTTGGCGATCGGCCTGGGCATCGCGCTGGCGTACATCGTGTTTGGCATCGCCGGTTTCGGCACGGCGCTGGTGGCGGGACCGGTCCTGATCCTGTTCATGCCGTTGTCGAAAATCGTGCCGCTGTTGGTGCTGCTCGACTTTGTCGCAGCCTTCGGCAACCTGCTGCCATCGCGCAAGGACGTGGCCAAGCCGGAGCTGTTGCGCCTGCTGCCCTGCATGGCGCTGGGCTGCACCTTGGGGGTGATCTTTCTGCTCAACCTCAAGTCCGATCTGCTGCTTCTATTGATGGGGCTGTTTATCAGTGCCTATGCCATCTACAGCTTATGGGTGAAGGTACGCCCGGCTCAGTTGGCGGCCGGCTGGTCGGTGCCGATGGGAATAGTGGGAGGAATGTTTGGCGCCTTGTTCGGTAGTGGCGGCTTTTTATATGCCATTTACCTGAACAGTCGTTTGCCCAAGGACCCGGCACGGGCCACTCAAAGTGCGTTGATCAGTTGCAGTACCGTGGTGCGCTTGAGTCTGTTTGCCTTGGCCGGGGTCTATGCCGAGTGGCCGCTGCTGCTGTTGGCGGTGTGCTTGTTGCCGGCGATGGCGTTGGGTCTATGGGTGGGACGGCGCTTGACCATGAGGTTGTCCCGGGAGGCCTTTGTGCGCCTGGTGACCTGGCTGGTGCTGGCCAGTGGTGTTGCCTTGATCGGGCGCTTTCTGAGCACTTGACCTGCGGGGTTCAGGGATTATGCTGCGGGCCTTTAAATTCGTTCGCCGGCACGCCGGCTCCTACAATTGATGGTGGGGGCCGGCTTGCCGGCGAAACCGTTCGTACTGTCCCGCACGTTTCAGGCTTATCCATGAACTCGCAAAGCATCCTCGTCCCGAAAATTTCCACCCTGCCGGTGCACGAGCCCCGGGCTCGGGCCATCGTGCGCTGGCTGGTGCGCAAGAACATCGTCGAGGAAACCCTGAGCACGTGCGGGCGCACCGGCAATCGCATGGGCCATGCGATTGCGCCGGGGGCACGGGAGGTGGTGCTGCGGCCGCAGGCGCTGCCCTTCGGCGAGCCGATCAATGGTCTGGAGATCATCACCAAACGCTGCATCTATACCCCGGCCAAGGGCTTTCTCGAAGAAGCCGGCTGTGCAGAATGCCGCCAGGAAGTGGGTGAAGCGCTGTTCGAGAGCCTGGAAGACTGGATGCCGGGGCGCACCGATAACTTCACCTGTCCCGAGTGCGGTCATGAAGATGACATCAACGGCTTTCTGTTTCTTCAGGAATGCGGCTTTTCCAACTTGGGCTTTATCTTCAACAACTGGGCCGAAGCGGGTTTCAAACAGAGTTTTATCGACGAGTTTGCCGACTGGCTGGATCAACCGATAAGTTGGGTCAAGGTCGAGTTGTAGCGCGCTGATATCTCCATCTATCACTCCAGTGATATTAGACAGAGTTTTACATTGAGCCCGGGTAGGTGTCTGAGTATAATGGCGCGCTTCCATTTTCCCGCCCGGGAGCCCCCGCGATGCTGCGTATCAGCCAAGAAGCCCTCACCTTCGACGACATCCTCTTAGTGCCCGGTTATTCCGAAGTACTGCCTAATGAAGTCAGTCTAAAGACCCGTTTGACCCGTGGCATCGAGCTGAATATTCCACTGGTTTCCGCCGCCATGGACACCGTCACTGAAGCCCGTCTGGCAATCGCCATGGCTCAGGAAGGCGGCATCGGCATCATCCACAAGAACATGACCATCGAGCAGCAAGCTGCCGAAGTGCGCAAGGTCAAGCGTTTCGAAGCCGGTGTGGTCAAAGACCCCATCACCATCGAAGCCGACGCCACCGTGCGTGATCTGCTCGAACTGACCAACATGCACAACATCTCCGGTGTGCCCGTGCTGCACAACGGCGATCTGGTGGGCATCGTGACTTCCCGCGACGTGCGTTTCGAAAGCCGTCTGGAAGCCAGTGTCCGCGAAGTGATGACGCCTAAAGAGCGCCTGGTCACTGTCAAGGAAGGCGCCGACAAGACCGCCGTCCGTGAGCTGCTGCACAAGCACCGTATCGAACGCGTGCTGATCGTCGATGACGCCTTTGCCCTCAAGGGCATGATGACCGTCAACGACATCGAAAAAGCCAAGGCCTACCCGCTGGCCAGCAAGGACGATCAAGGTCGTCTGCGTGTCGGCGCTGCGGTCGGTACCGGCAAAGACACGGGCGATCGCGTTGCTGCGCTGGTCAATGCCGGTGTCGACGTGGTGGTGGTCGACACCGCCCACGGTCACTCCAAGGGCGTGATCGACCGCGTTCGCTGGGTCAAAGAGAACTTCCCGCAAGTGCAGGTGATCGGCGGCAACATCGCCACTGGCGCTGCAGCCAAGGCCCTGGCCGAAGCCGGCGCCGACGCGGTCAAGGTCGGTATCGGCCCTGGCTCGATCTGCACCACCCGCATCGTTGCCGGTGTCGGCGTGCCGCAAATCAGCGCGATCGCCAATGTTGCAGCGGCACTGGTCGGCACGGGCGTTCCGCTGATCGCCGACGGCGGTATCCGTTTCTCCGGTGACCTGTCCAAGGCCATCGTGGCCGGTGCCTCCTGCGTGATGATGGGCTCGATGTTCGCCGGTACCGAAGAGGCGCCGGGCGAGATCGAACTGTTCCAGGGTCGTTCCTACAAGGCTTACCGTGGCATGGGTTCCCTGGGCGCCATGTCCCAGGCCCAGGGCTCTTCCGACCGCTACTTCCAGGACTCCTCCGCGGGTGCCGAGAAGCTGGTGCCGGAAGGGATCGAAGGTCGCGTGCCGTACAAGGGCTCCCTGACTGCGATCATCCATCAGCTGATGGGCGGCCTGCGTTCTTCCATGGGCTACACCGGTAGCGCCAACATCGAAGAAATGCGCACCAAGCCGGAGTTTGTCCGCATCACCGGCGCCGGCATGGCTGAATCCCACGTCCACGACGTGCAGATCACCAAGGAAGCGCCAAACTATCGCGTAGGTTGATAGTGATCGCCTCCAGGCCCAGGCCCGGAGGCGATTGACGAATTTAGTAACCGGGGCTGTGTTTTTCAGCCCCGTGTCGTTTCTGAAATTAGACGAGACTGACCATGGCCCTCGACATTCACGCCCACCGCATTCTGATCCTCGACTTCGGTTCCCAGTACACCCAATTGATCGCCCGCCGCGTGCGCGAGATCGGGGTCTACTGCGAACTGCATCCGTTCGACATGGACGACGAAGCGATCCGCGAATTCGCTCCCAAAGGCGTCATCCTCGCCGGCGGTCCCGAGTCCGTGCACGAAGCCAACAGCCCTCGCTGCCCACAAGCGGTGTTCGACCTGGGCGTTCCGGTCTTCGGCATCTGCTACGGCATGCAGACCATGGCCGAGCAAATGGGCGGCAAGGTCGAAGGTTCCGAGCTGCGCGAATTCGGTTATGCCCGGGTTGATGTGGTGGGCAAGAGCCGTCTGCTGGACGGCATCGAAGACCACGTCGACGCCGACGGCCTGTTCGGTCTCGACGTGTGGATGAGCCACGGTGACAAGGTCACCAAGATGCCAAAGGATTTCCACATCCTGGCCAGCACCCCGAGCTGCCCGATTGCCGGCATGTTCAACGATGACCTGCGCTACTACGGCGTGCAGTTCCACCCGGAAGTGACCCACACCAAGCAGGGCGGCCGCATCCTGTCGCGCTTCATCCTCGACATCTGCGGCTGTGAAGCGCTGTGGACCCCGTCGAAGATCGCCGAAGACGCCATTGCCCAGATCCGTGCCCAGGTTGGCACCGACAACGTCCTGCTGGGCCTGTCCGGCGGTGTCGACTCCTCGGTGGTCGCGGCCCTGCTGCACAAAGCCATCGGCGACCAGCTGACCTGCGTTTTCGTCGACAACGGCCTGCTGCGCCTGCACGAAGGCGAGCAAGTGATGGCCATGTTCGCCGAGAACATGGGCGTCAAGGTGATCCGCGCCAACGCCGAGGAGCAGTTCCTCAACAACCTGGCCGGCGAGTCGGACCCTGAGAAGAAGCGCAAGATCATCGGCCGTACCTTCATCGACGTGTTCGATGCCGAATCCTGCAAGCTGGAAAACATCAAGTACCTGGCCCAGGGCACCATCTACCCGGACGTGATCGAGTCGGCTGGCGCGAAAAGCGGCAAGGCCCACGTGATCAAGTCGCACCACAACGTGGGCGGCCTGCCGGAAGAAATGAACCTCAAGCTGGTTGAACCGCTGCGCGAGCTGTTCAAGGACGAAGTCCGCCGTCTGGGCCTGGAGCTGGGCCTGCCGTACGACATGGTCTACCGTCACCCGTTCCCGGGCCCGGGCCTGGGTGTGCGCATCCTCGGTGAAGTGAAGAAGGAATACGCCGACCTGCTGCGTCGCGCCGACCACATCTTCATCGAAGAACTGCGCAAGGCCGACTGGTACCACAAGGTCAGCCAGGCATTCGTCGTGTTCCAGCCAGTGAAATCCGTCGGTGTGGTCGGCGATGGCCGCCGTTACGCCTGGGTCGTGGCCCTGCGCGCGGTGGAAACCATCGACTTCATGACCGCCCGTTGGGCACACCTGCCTTACGAGCTGCTGGAAACAGTCAGCGGCCGGATCATCAACGAAATCGAAGGCATCTCCCGCGTCACTTACGACGTGTCGAGCAAGCCGCCGGCAACGATCGAGTGGGAATGATCGGGGCCGAGTGATCGGCGCTTGATCCACTGGCTTTAACCAATGGCGATCGGGACCTTCGGGGATCGATCGCCATTGTCGTTTCTGCGGAGATTGAATCCGTTACACATCGGCATTTGTGTTGCAGAACCTTTAGAAACGCTGCTTTTTCACCTTCCGGCAATATCACGTAAGACATGTTCGGCGCTCTGCCCCGGGCTTCTCTCTACCCTTGGGTCTCCCCCCGCTGTTTTTGCTGCGGCTTGTTCGTGGCGCGGGTTTGATCGGATTGCACAAGGTTGTCAGTTGACAACCCTGCATGACTGGCGATACTGGAGGCTATGGATGGCTCGTGCAACTCATCCCAAGAAGGACATTGAAATGGCTCTGCGCTACGCCGAATGGCAGGGCTGGCGAATCGAGGTCGGTGCAGGCCATGCGTGGGGGCGGATCTACTGCCCGTATAACAACGAAGTGTGCCGCTGCGGCGAGTTCTGCATCACCAGTGTCTGGCGTACGCCGAAGAACCCGACCCAGCACGCCCGGGCGCTATGCCGGGTGATCGACAGCTGCACTGTGAATCAGCTGCGTGGGGCCAAGGCGCCGGCAGCCCGTCAGGAGTAAGCACCATGGAGTACCTGTTCACCCTCAACTATCTGCTGCCGCTGGAGGGCTGCGATCCGCTGCAACTGGTGGAGCGCCTCGGTGCGGCGGGCTGCACCGACGCCCTGGTGGGCACCGGTCTGGCCGGGCGCCTGGCCCTGGAGTTCAGTCGCGAGGCCGAGAGCGCCGAAGCGGCGCTGCTCAGTGCCCTGGGGGATATCAAGCGCATCATCCCCGAGGCGCGGCTGGTGGAGGCCTGCCCGGACTTTGTCGGCCTCAGCGAGATCGCCGAGATCGTCGGCGTGTCCCGGCAGAACATGCGCAAGCTGATGCTCGGCCACGCTGACAGTTTTCCCCTGGCGATCCATGAGGGCAGCACCTCGCTGTGGCATCTGGCGGAGGTTCTGAGCTGGCTGGACAGCAAGGGCGGTTACCCTCTCAAGCACCCGGTGATCGAGGTGGCACGGGTGGCACAGCAGGTGAACACCGCCAAGGAGTCGAAGCGCGTCGGTCCCCTCAGCGGTGAACTGGTGGCTCTGTTGGGCTGACGGGGTAGGGCTTAGCGCCGGGCCACGTCGGAGAAGTAGAACTTGTCCAGGGTGTGCCGTGATTCGGTGTACTCGAACTGCCGTCCGTCCTGGAGAAAGGTCTGGTTGCTGACCACGATCACATGGCTCTGGCCGTCCAGGTCGAGCAGTTGCTGATCGTCCTTGCTCCGCGGGCTGGCCTCGATGGTGCGCTGGGCATAGCTGATGTTCAGTTGCAGGGTCTGTTCGATGTAGGCGTAGATCGAATGCTCGGCGATCTGCCGGTCCAGCCCCGGAATCAGCTCGGCGACAAAATGGTTGATGTCGAGAATCACCCGCTTGCCGTCGATTCGCCGCACGCGCTTGATCCGTGTGATCAGGCTGCCTTCTTGCGCCTGCAGATGGTTGCGCAGGGCGCCTTGCAGGGGGAACTGGCTGAACTCCACCACCTCGGTGCTGACGTCATCCCCCAGGCGTGGATAGGTTTCCTGGAAGCTGACGATGCCGCCCAGCTGGAACTCGATGGGATTGGGCGAGAGCACGAAGGTGCCCTTGCCGTGGATCTTCTGCGCGAAACCGCGCTCCTGCAGCAGTTCGATGGCCTTGCGCACGGTGCCGCGACTGGCCTGGTAGCTGTCCATCAGTTCGCTTTCCGAAGGCAGGCGGGCGCCACGCTCAAGACGTTCGGTGGTGATGCTGGCAAGCAGATCGCTGTAGATCTGGTTGTATTTGCTCATGGGATGGCTCTGTGCCGGACTGTGCTCAAGGCAGGCACCTTAAGGGCTGGACGGGGCATTTGTCCATGCGCCCTGGTGATGCTTTAGCGGGTGGAAAAAGCATGGGGCAGGGCCACGCCGGAAGAAAATTTCAAACTCGTCTGTACGAGTTATTGATTTAACTCGTACAGACGAGTAATTTGCCCCTCGGCGTGCTGCCAATAACAAAAATCTCAGGTGGAAGAACAAGCATGAGCCACGACTATTCAACGATCGCCAGCGAGTTGCTGCACAGCCTCGGTGGCGCCGACAACCTCGAACAGGCAGCCCACTGCGTGACCCGCCTGCGCCTGGCCCTCAAGGACCCGAGCCTGGTCGACAGCGCCACCCTCAACCAGATCGATCTGGTCAAGGGCTCGTTCTTCACCGGTGGCCTGTTCCAGGTGGTGATCGGCCCTGGCGAGGTAGAGAAGGTCTACGCGGCCCTGCGTGAGCAGACGGGGCTCGCGGTTTCCACCATTGCCGACGTGAAGCAGAAGGGCGCGGAAAAGACCAACGCCATGCAGCGTCTGGTGCGGGTGTTCTCCGATGTGTTCATGCCCATCCTGCCGGCGCTGATCATCGCCGGCCTGCTGATGGGGGTGAACAACCTGCTGGGGGCCAAGGGCATGTTCATCGAGGGCAAGACCCTGCTTGAGGCGTACCCGGGGCTGGATGGGCTCTGGAGCCTGATCAACCTGATGGCCAACACTTCCTTTGTGTTCCTCCCGGCCCTGGTGGGCTGGTCGGCGGCCAAGCGCTTTGGCGGCAGCGAGATCCTCGGCATTGTCCTGGGGCTGATGCTGGTCCACCCGGACCTGCTCAATGCCTGGAACTATGGCAAGGCCGTGGCCGGGTTGGACGGCCAGAGCCTGCCGTACTTCGACATCTTCGGTCTGTTCCAGATCGAGAAGGTCGGCTACCAGGGGCAGATCCTGCCGATCCTTTTGGCGGCCTATGTGATGAGCGTGATCGAAAAATGGCTGCGCGCCCGGGTGCCCAACGCCATCACCCTGCTGGTGGTACCCATCACCACCATCGTGGTCACCGGCGTGCTGGCTCTGGCGATCATCGGTCCGGTGACCCGGCACTTGGGGATTCTGATCACCGAAGGCGTGGTCACCCTGTTCGAACTGGCGCCCATGCTCGGCGGCGCCATCTTCGGTCTGCTCTACGCACCGCTGGTGATCACTGGCATGCACCACATGTTCCTGGCCGTCGACCTGCAACTGATCGCCACCCAGGGCGGCACTTTTATCTGGCCGATGATCGTCATGTCCAACCTGGCCCAAGGCAGCGCGGCCCTGGCGGTGTTCACCATGAGCCGCAACGCTCGTGATCGCAGCATGGCCTCGACCTCGGCGATTTCCGCCTACTTCGGCATCACCGAGCCGGCGATGTTCGGCGTCAACCTGCGCTACAAGTTTCCCTTCTACGCCGCGCTGATCGGCTCGGCCCTGGGCAGCATCTTTCTCTCGCTGAACAAGGTCCAGGCCTCGGCCATCGGTGTCGGTGGGCTGCCGGGGTTCATCTCGATCATTCCCCAGTACATCCCGACGTTCGTGATTGGCATGGTCATCGCCCTGGTGGTGCCTTTTGTCCTGACCTGCGGCCTGAGCCTGAAGATCATCCGGCCCGGCTATCGCGTGGCCTGACCCGCCCTGTAGGCGCCGGCTCGCCGGCGAATGTCCTCGCACTTTCCAAAGGATTCCCCCATGCAAGACTGGCAGCGTTCGGTGATCTACCAGATCTACCCGAAAAGTTTTCACAGCCACCAAGGCCAGGCCACCGGTGACCTGCTGGGCGTGGTGGACAAGCTCGACTACCTGCACTGGCTGGGGGTCGATTGCCTGTGGCTGACCCCGTTCCTGCGCTCGCCGCAGCGGGACAACGGCTATGACATCAGCGACTACTACGCCATCGATCCCAGCTACGGCAGCATGGCCGACTGCGAGTTGCTGATCGCCGAAGCCGGCAAGCGCGGGATCAAGCTGATGCTGGATATCGTGGTCAACCACACCTCCATCGAGCACGCCTGGTTCCAGCAGGCCCGCAGCAGCCTGGACAACCCCTACCGGGATTTCTACATCTGGCGCGATGAGCCCAATAACTGGGAATCCAAGTTCGGCGGCTCCGCCTGGGAATACGAGGCCCAGACCGGGCAGTACTACCTGCACCTGTTCGATCACACCCAGGCCGACCTCAACTGGGACAACCCCCAGGTGCGTGCCGAAGTGTTCAAGATGATGCGCTTCTGGCGCGACAAGGGCGTCGGCGGCTTCCGCCTCGACGTGATCAACCTGATCTCCAAGCCGGCGGATTTCCCCGAGGATCAGAGCGACGGCCGCCGCTTCTATACCGACGGTCCCAACGTGCACCAGTACCTGCAGGAAATGCATCGGGAAGTGTTCGCCGGGCACGATCTGGTGAATGTCGGCGAGATGTCCTCCACCTGCCTGGAGCACTGCATTCGCTATTCCCATCCGGAGTCGAAGGAGCTGTCGATGACCTTCAACTTCCATCACCTGAAGGTGGACTACCCCAACCAGCAGAAGTGGCTGCGGGCCGATTTCGACTTCCTCGAACTCAAGCGCATCCTCTCCGACTGGCAAACCGGCATGCAGGCCGGTGGCGGCTGGAATGCGCTGTTCTGGTGTAACCACGACCAGCCGCGGGTGGTCTCGCGCTTTGGCGACGACGGTGAGCAGCGGGTGGTGTCGGCGAAGATGCTGGCCACCGCGCTGCACCTGCTCCAGGGCACGCCTTTCGTCTACCAGGGCGAAGAGCTGGGCATGACCAATCCGCACTTCGAGCGGATCGAGCAGTACCGCGATGTCGAGACCCTGAACATCCACCGCCTCAAGCGCGAGGCCGGTGAAGAGCCGCAGGCCATCATGGCGGCGATCCAGCAGAAGTCCCGGGACAACGGGCGCACGCCGATGCAGTGGAATGCCGGGATCAATGCTGGTTTCAGCAGCGCCGAGCCCTGGATCGGGATACCGGCCAACGCCAGCCAGATCAATGTCGAGGCGCAACTCGACGACGAAGATTCGGTGCTGCATCACTACCGTCGGCTGATCGCCTTGCGCCGCCAGGAAGCGCTGATCCAGCACGGCCTCTATCGCCAGCTGCTGCCGGAGCATCGGCAAGTCTGGGCCTATGTGCGCGAGGGCGACGGCGAGCGCCTGCTGGTGGTGAACAACTTCTATGGCTCGCCGTGTGAGGTCGAGTTGCCGGAAGCGGTGATCAGCACCGGCATGCAACAGCGCCAGCTGATCAGCAACTACCCGGACCACGAGCCCCGCAACCGGCACTTGCACCTGCGGCCTTACGAGTCCTTCGTCCTGCACCTGACCTTGTAGGCGCCGGCTGTCGGCGAACTGGGCCAGACGATCATTTTTGGCCCAGCGCATGCGCCGCCAAGCCGGTTCCGATGAATCCAAACAACACAATAAAAATAATGCGGTGGCTTATGAAAACAACAATAAATCGCGCTCTGGCGGCGTCCTGCCTGTGTCTGGCCTTGCCCTTGCCGGCCCAGGCCCTGGAGTTTGCCGGGTACCTGCGCAGCGGCCTGGGGACCTCGGTGAACAGCGGCTCGCAGTCCTGCTTCCAGTTGCCCGGCGCGCAGTCCAAGTACCGCCTGGGCAACGAGTGTGAGCAGTACGCGGAGCTTGAGCTGCGCCAGGACCTGTACACCCTGGAAGATGGCTCGGTGCTCAGCGTCGACGGCATGGCTTCGCTCTACAACCGCTACGACCGCAACCTGAGCTTCCAGGGCGAAAACGGCTCGGCGCGCATGCCGCAGATGTACGCCCAGTGGTCGAACCTGCCCAGCCTCAATGGCGGCTCGCTGTGGGCCGGTCGCCGTTACTACAAGCGTAACGACATCCATATTTCCGACTTCTACTACTGGAACCAGAGCGCCACCGGCGGCGGGGTCGAGGACGTGCGCATCGGCGATCTGAAGTACAGCTACGCCTTTTCCCGCAAGGACAATCTCTATCAGAAGCAGGCGGTGAGCCGTCATGACTTCAACGTCGCCGGCTTCCAGACCAACCCCGGCGGCGAGCTGGAGCTGGGCCTGAGCTACCTGGAAAAGCCCGATCGCCGTGGTGCCCACAATGGCTGGGCGATCACCACCCAGCATGTGCAGAAGGACTTTTTCGGCGGCAAGAACAAACTGGCCCTGCAATACGGTGAAGGCCCCGGCACCGGACTGGGCTACACCGGCAACACCTACCTGGATGACAGCAATAAGAGCTATCGCCTGGTGGAGTTCTTCGACTGGCAACTGACCCCGCGCTTCGGCGGCCAGGTGGAGGCGGTCTATCAGAAGGACATTCGCCCCGACGGCCAGGACCAGAACTGGATTTCCCTGGGCGTGCGTCCGGCCTATGCCATCACCGAGCAGTTCAAGCTGGTGACCGAGTTCGGCCACGATCAGGTTGAGGCGCCCGGGGGCACCCGCAAGCTCAGTAAATTTACCTTCGCGCCCACCTGGTCACCCAAGGGACCTGAGTTCTGGGCCCGGCCGGAGGTGCGCCTGTACTACACCTATGCCAGCTGGAACGAGGCCGCCAAGCGCGCGGCCAATGAGCTGGCGGCCGGTTCCGCGCTGTCCGACAGCGGTGTGTTCGGCAGCGCCCGGCACGGTGCGAACGTCGGTTTGCAGGTCGAGTACTGGTGGAAATAAGCGATGCTGTCGGGGCTCGCGCTCCATCGGCATTTCAAGGAATCATTAGCAGGTGACGTCATGGCCATAACCCAACCCTTGCAATTGCTCGCGCCCCTGTCCGGGGTGCTGCTGCCCCTGGAGCAGGTCCCGGACCCGGTGTTTTCCAGCCGGGTGATCGGTGACGGGCTGTGCATCGACCCGACTTCCCAATCCCTCTGCGCACCGCTGTCCGGGGTGGTCAGCAACCTGCAGCGCAGCGGCCATGCGCTGAGCATCACCGGCGAGCAGGGCCAGCAGGTGCTGATGCACATCGGGCTGGACACGGTGAACCTGGCGGGCAAGGGCTTCACCTGCCTGATCGAGGAAGGTCAGCAAGTCACGGCTGGCCAGCCGCTGATCGAGTTCGACGCCGACTACCTGGCCCTGCATGCCCGTAGCCTGTTGACCCTGATGCTGGTGGTCAGTGGCGAGGCGGTGACGGGGGTGGTGTCCGGCAGCCTGCTGGTGGAGCTGGGACAGCCGGTGTTGCAGATCGAGCCCACCTCCGCAGAGGAAGGTGCCAAGGCCGAGGACGCTGAAGCTGAGGCGCTGTTTTCCAAACCGCTGATCCTCGGCAACCCCCAGGGCCTGCATGCGCGCCCGGCGGCTTTGCTTGCCCAGGCCGCCAAGGGCTTTGCCGCGAACATCTGCCTGCACCGGCGCCAGGACTCGGCCAATGCCAAGTCCCTGGTGTCGATCATGGCCTTGCAGGCGGTGCAGGGCGATGTCTTGCAGGTCAGTGCCGCAGGTGCGGATGCCGAGCGGGCGCTCCAGGTTCTGGTGGAGCTGTTGGCCTCGGGTTGTGGCGAGAAAGTCAGTGCTGCGGCGCCGAGTCTTGCGCCGCTAGCGGCGCGGGATGAGTCGTTGGAGACGGTTCTGCGGGGAGTCTGTGCGTCACCGGGTTCGGCGGTCGGCCAGGTGCTGCAGGTGGCTGAACAGCGCCTGCAGATAAAGGAGTGGGCGGTGAACCCGCAGCAAGAGCGCGAAGTGCTTGAGCGGGCCTTGCGGGAGGCGGTCCGGGACCTGCAACAGCTGCGGGACAATGCCCGGGGTGGCGCGCAGCAGGAAATCTTTCGGGCCCACCAGGAGCTCCTCGACGATCCGAGTCTGTTGCAGCAGGCCGAGGCCCTGATCGTCACCGGCAAGAGCGCTGCCTTTGCCTGGAACCGTGCCATCGAGGCCACCGCCGAGCTGTTCAAGGGCCTGGGCAGTACGCTGTTGGCTGAGCGCGCGGTGGATCTGGCGGACGTCGGCCAACGGGTGCTCAAGCGGATGCTCGGGGTGCAAGAGCATGCCCTGAGCTTGCCGGATCAGGCCATTCTGATTGCCGAGCAACTGACCCCCTCGCAGACCGCCAGCCTGGACACGGCCAAGGTGCTGGGGTTTGCCACCGTTGGCGGCGGCGCCACCAGCCACGTGGCGATCCTCGCCCGGGCCCTGGGCCTGCCGGCGATCTGTGGCCTGTCGTCCCGGGTCCTGTCCCTGGCCAACGGCACCCGGGTTCTGCTGGATGCCGATCGCGGCGAACTGCATACGGACCCGGACCCTCAGCGTCTGCAGCAACTGGAGTCCCTGCGTCAGCAGCAACGCCTGCGCCAGCGTCAGGACCTGGCCCAGGCCGCGCAACCGGCGGTGACCCGCGATGGTCATCATCTGGAGGTCACGGCCAACATTGCCTCTCTGGCGGAGGCCGAGCAGGCCATGAGCCTGGGCGGTGAAGGCGTGGGCCTGTTGCGTTCGGAGTTCCTCTACCAGGACCGCAGCCACGCCCCGAGCCCCGAGGAGCAGGCCGAAACCTATCTGGCCATTGCCCAGGCCCTGGGGCCGACGCGCAATCTGGTGGTGCGGACCCTGGACGTGGGCGGCGACAAGCCCCTGGCCTATGTGCCCATGGACAGCGAAGCCAACCCTTTTCTCGGCCTGCGGGGTATCCGCCTGTGCCTGGAGCGTCCCGAACTGCTGCGCGAGCAGTTCCGGGCGATGCTCGCCAGCGCCGGGCAGGCCCGCCTGCACATCATGTTGCCGATGGTCAGCCAGCTGGCGGAGCTGCGTCAGGCGCGCCAATTGCTCGATGACGAGGTCCGGGCCCTGGGCCTGGCGGAGCGGCCCAAGCTGGGGATCATGATCGAGGTGCCTTCGGCGGCCTTGATGGCGGATCGTTTTGCCCCGGAGGTGGATTTCTTCTCCATCGGCACCAACGACCTGACCCAGTACACCCTGGCCATGGACCGTGATCATCCGCGCCTGGCCAGTCAGGCCGACAGCTTCCATCCGTCAGTGCTGCGCCTGATCGCGCGCACGGTGCAGGCCGCCCATGCCCACGGCAAGTGGGTCGGCGTCTGCGGTGCACTGGCTTCCGAGACCCTGGCGGTGCCGCTGTTGCTGGGCCTGGGAGTAGACGAGCTGTCGGTGAGCGTGCCGTTGATTCCCGCCATCAAGGCCCGGGTACGGGAGTTGGATCTGAGCGAGTGCCAGGCCTTGGCAGCGCGGATCATCGATCTGGAAGACGCGGTTCAGGTACGTGAATGCCTGCAACGGCAGCAAGTCGCCGCCGACTCACTGGTTCTGGAGAACTGAAGATGTTCGAGAAATTGCAACGGGCGTTCTGGAAGGCCCTGACTCCAGACCTGATCCCTGATCAGCCGAAGGCCCCCCAGGCCAAGGGCCGTGTTCTGAGTGACGCGATGCTGGCGGCACTGGGTGGTAGCGCCAACATCAAGAGCCAACAACCATTGGCCCTGACCCGCCTGCGCCTGGAACTGCATGATCCGCAGTTGCTGGACAGCAGCGCCCTGCGAGTGGCGGGGGTGCCGGCAGTGATGCCCCTGGCCGGTGGTGTGGTGCATCTGCTGTTGGGATTGCAGGGCTGAGGGGCTTGTTCGCCAGCAAGCCGGCTCCTGCAAGAGCAACGGGCTTGCCAGGGAGCAGGCTCCCGAAAACACCCATCGTTTCCCCGTCCCGCCTGCGTCCGGTCGCCGCGCCGGCCTTACTGTTTCTCAACTGCGGGTGTATCGTATTCGCCTTTTGCGGGCTTGGGCCCGCCGCGGATACGTGAGGTAGTTGAGTCCATGTCCTTTACCCGTCGAAAAATACTCGGTGGTCTGGCCGGTCTGGTAGTGGTGGGCGTGGGAGCGGGTGGCGCCTCGCGCTACTGGCTGGGGAAAATGGCCGACGCTGAAGCGGGCCACGACTACGAACTGATCGCTGCGCCGCTGGATGTGGAACTGGTGCCAGGACACAAGACCCAAGCCTGGGCTTTCGGGCCATCGGCACCGGGTACCGAACTGCGAGTGCGCCAGGGCGAGTGGCTGCGGGTGCGCTTTATCAACCACCTGCCCGTGGCCACCACCATCCACTGGCACGGCATCCGCCTGCCCCTGGAAATGGACGGCGTGCCTTACGTCTCGCAACTGCCGGTGCTACCCGGCGAATACTTCGACTACAAGTTCCGCGTACCGGATGCCGGTAGCTACTGGTATCACCCCCATGTGAACAGCAGCGAAGAACTGGGCCGCGGCCTGGTGGGCCCGCTGATCGTCGAAGAGCGCGAACCCACCGGATTCCAGTACGAGCGCACCCTGAGCCTGAAAAGCTGGCACGTGGATGAAGAGGGCGCGTTCGTCTCCTTCAGCATCCCCCGGGAAGCGGCGCGGGGCGGCACGGCCGGGCGCCTGTCCACCATCAACGGCGTGTCCCAGGCGGTGATCGACCTGCCGGCCGGGCAGATTACTCGGGTGCGCCTGCTCAACCTGGACAACACCCTGACCTACCGCATCAACATCCCCGATGTCGAAGCGCAGATCTATGCACTGGACGGCAACCCCATCGAGCCGCGTCCTTTGGGCAAGGAATACTGGCTGGGGCCGGGCATGCGTATCTGCCTGGCGATCAAGGCGCCGGCGGCGGGGCAGGAACTGTCCCTGCGCAACGGTCCGGTGCGCCTGGGCACCTTGCGTTCGGTGGCCAACAACGATGCGCCGACCCAGTGGCCGCCAGCCCTGCCGGCCAACCCGGTGGCCGAGCCGGATCTCGACAACGCCGAGAAGCTCAACTTCAATTTCGAGTGGGTTGGCTCGGTCTCGGTGAACGTGGACAATGGCCAGCCGCCGAGCCTGTGGCAGATCAACGGCCAGGCCTGGGACATCACCGACAAGACCTGCGCCGACCGCCCGATTGCCACGCTGAAAAAGGGCAAGAGCTACATTTTCGAATTGAAGAACATGACTCAGTACCAACACCCGATCCACTTGCACGGCATGAGCTTCAAGGTCATCGCCTCGAACCGCAAGAAGATCACTCCCTACTTCACCGACACCTACCTGCTGGGCAAGAACGAGCGTGCCCGCGTGGCGCTGGTGGCGGATAACCCTGGGGTCTGGATGTTCCACTGCCACGTGATCGACCACATGGAAACCGGTCTGATGGCCGCCATCGAGGTGGCGTGATGCGTCAGATACGCCCGGCGCCGATCATCGACCGCAGCCGCGACCAGGACTTCATGCGCGAAGCCCTGGCCCTGGCTGCCCAAGGCGCCGCCCTGGGGGAAGTGCCGGTGGGCGCGGTGTTGGTGCTGGATGGCCAGATCATCGGCCGCGGCTACAACTGCCCCATCAGCGGCAGCGACCCCAGCGCCCACGCCGAAATGGTGGCGATCCGCGCGGCGGCCCAGGCGGTCAGCAACTATCGCCTGCCCGGCAGCACCCTGTACGTGACCCTGGAACCTTGCAGCATGTGCGCCGGGCTGATCGTCCATTCGCGCATTGCCCGGGTGGTGTACGGCGCCCTGGAACCCAAGGCCGGCATCGTGCAGAGCCAGGGCCAGTTCTTCACCCAGGGCTTTCTCAATCATCGGGTGCTGTACGAGGGCGGGGTGCTGGCCGAAGAGTGCGGCACGGTGTTGAGCGAGTTCTTCAAGGCGCGCCGGGCGCGCTGAGCGCAAACCGGTTCGCGGCCTACACCAAACCGTAGGAGCCGGCTTGCCGGCGAAGAGGCCCTTGAGCCTTGCACCGCTATGGCGGGCGCCTTCGCTGGCAAGCGGAACGCCGCCCGGCCAGCTCCTACAGGGGGAAGGCGGGGTTATTTTCTGGCGACAATCACCGCGCGCATCGGCGCCGGCAGGCCTTCGATGGTCTTGCTGTGATCGTTGGGGTCGAGGAAATCGCTCAGGGACTGGTACTTCATCCACTCGGTGCCGCGCTGCTCCTCGACGCTGGTCACGCTCACATCCACGCAGCGCACGTCGCTGAACCCGGCGCGTCGCAGCCACAGCTCCAGAGCCGGCACCGAGGGCAGGAACCACACGTTGCGCATCTGCGCATAACGGTCTTCCGGCACCAGCACCTGATGCTGATCGCCTTCCACCACCAGGGTTTCCAGCACCAGTTCGCCACCCTTGACCAGGCAGTCCTTGAGCGCCAGCAGATGCTCGATGGGCGAACGCCGGTGGTAGAACACCCCCATGGAAAATACGGTGTCGAAACCTTCCAGGTTGGCCGGCAGGTCTTCGAAAGGAAACGGCAAGTGCCACACCGAGGGCTGCGACAGGTAGCGCTGCACCGCCTGGAACTGGCAGAAGAACAGCCAGTTGGGGTCCACGCCAATCACGCTGTGGGCGCCGGCGCCGAGCATGCGCCACATGTAGTAGCCATTGCCGCAGCCGACATCGAGGATGCGTTTGCCTTCAAGGTTCAGGTGCGGCGCGACCCGCGACCACTTCCAGTCCGAACGCCATTCGGTATCCACGTGCACGCCGAACAGGTCGAACGGGCCCTTGCGCCACGGTGACAGGCCCATCAGTGCGGTACGCATCTGCGCCCGGGTGGCGTCGTCGCAGTCGGTGTCCAGGCGCAGGCCGTTGATCAGGTCGACTTCGCTGGGCTGGATCTTCGGCAATGCGTCGAGGGCGCTCTGCCAGCGCTCCAGGTCGCCATGGCCCTTTTCCATCTTGGCATCGAGCTGGGCTTGCAGGCCGTTGGCCCATTCGGCCAGGGGCGTGCCCGCCAGACGGCGAGCGAGGGGAGACAGATCAATCATGGCAGGGCAATCAACGAGGCAAAATTAAGACACTGGAACCACGGCACGACTTTCGAGAACCCGGCGGCCAGCAGGCGTTCGCGGTGTTCTTCGAGGCTGTCGGGCTTCATGACGTTTTCGATGGCGCTGCGCTTCTGGGCAATTTCCAGTTCGCTGTAGCCGTTAGCGCGTTTGAAGGCGATGTGCAGGTCGGTGAGCAGGGCGTGTTCTTCGGTGTCGTTGAAGCGCAGCTTCTCCGAGAGGATCAGCGCGCCGCCGGGCAGCAACGACTGGCGGATGCGCCCGAGCAGGGCCAGGCGTTGCTCGGGGGCGATGAACTGCAGGGTGAAGTTCAAAGCCACCACCGAGGCCGGCTGGAACTCCAGGGCCAGGATATCGCCTTCGATCACCTGCACCGGCAGCAACTCCTGGAACATCGAATCCTGGCCGTTGAGGTATTCCCGGCAACGCTCGACCATGGCCGCCGAATTGTCCACGGCGATCACCCGGCAACCGTCGCTGCGCACATGGCGGCGCAGGGCCTGGGTCACCGCGCCCAGGGATGAGCCCAGGTCGTAGAGCACGCTGTTGGGCTGAGCGAACTGCGCGGCCAGCACCCCGAGGTTCTCGACAATGGTCGGGTAACCCGGCACCGAGCGCTTGATCATGTCCGGGAACACCCGCACCACATCCTCGTTAAAGGCGAAGTCGGGCACCTGGGCCAGGGGCTGGGAGAATAGGCGGTCGGGTTCTTTGCTCACGGCATTTCCAGCGATGGAGATAAAAAGAGGGCGGCATTGTAGCCGCTGGCGCAGGCTGCGATAAGGCCCGCAGGGCCTTCAGCAGAGCAAGGGCGACGCAAGGTGTGGCCCTTTTCGCCGGCAAGCCGGCCACTACCGAGAGTAGGGACCGGCTTGTTGGCGCCGGCTGATCAGCGCGGCTTCTGGCTGAACGCCGAAGCAGCGATGCCCCACTGGCCCAGCCAGTAGAAAATGATGATCAAGTAGGGCGCGGCATCGAAGGCCACCACGAAGCGGCTGATGCCAATCAGGCTGTCGGAGAAGGCGAAGCTCAGGGCCCCCGCGGCCGCTAGCGCCGCCGAGCGTTTGGGCACCGCTGAGCCCAGGCGTGCCAGGGCGCGCCAGAGCATGGCGCTGATGGTCAGGGCGTAGACGATCACCGGGATCAGCAGCGGGCCCAGGCCGTGGGAAATCAGGATGCTCAACAGCCCCGCGCCAATGGCCAGTGCCACCACCAGCGGCAACAGTGCCAGGCGCCGACAGTCGCAGAGATAGGCCTTGAGGTAGGCC
Source organism: Pseudomonas protegens (assembly GCF_003363755.1). Taxonomy (GTDB): domain Bacteria; phylum Pseudomonadota; class Gammaproteobacteria; order Pseudomonadales; family Pseudomonadaceae; genus Aquipseudomonas; species Aquipseudomonas danubii. The sequence continues at coordinate 2,139,470 of NZ_CP031396.1, read as the reverse complement.
AGGTGCGCCACCAGAAACGCCCCGAGGCCGAACACGAACAGGTCCGAAGGCCAGGCCAGCAGCACGTCACCCAGCACTGAGAACAACAGGCCAATGGCGATCCAGCGGCGATAGTCCCCCGGCGGCGCATCGTGCAACCAGCCCAGCAGGGCCAGTACCGGCAGCGGCTTGACCAGCAGGCAGAGCAACGTGGCGTGCACGCTGATCCCGTAGATGAAGGTGGCGGCGCCCATCAGCGCAAGAATCAGCCAGCCCATGTCAGTTGACCGTGATCGAGCAGTCGAAGGCTTTTACCGGTGCTTCTTCCGGTGCCCAGGGTTGCTGATAGGTCAGCAGCAGTCGGCCCTGGCCGCTGGCGAACGCCTGGAAACGCCAGGTGGATTGACCACCGCTGCCCACCAGACCGGTGTTCTCGGGATTGCTGTAGACCTCGGGGCTGACCTTGCGCAGGATGCCGCCGGCCGAATCCTGGATTGCCCAGCGATAGCCCGTGGTGGGATTGCTAGGCAGGGTCAGGGTCAGGGTTTGCCCGTTGTGCAATTGCAGGGGGCATTGGCTCTGGTTTTCCACGGTGACGTTTTGCTTGGGCTGGCTGGCGCAGGCGGCCAGCAGGGCGAGGCTGAGCAGGGCAAGCAGGCGAGGTGCGGACATGGGTCAGGAAGCTCCGATCATTCGTGACGAACGGCGAGCATAACTGAAGATGATGGGCGGTGTGGGCCGGGGGACGGAGGTTGGCGCTTATGGCCTGTTCGCCGGCAAGCCGGCTCCTACAAGGGACAACCTGTAGGAGCCGGCTTGCCGGCGAAGGGATTTAGAACAGTACCTTGGCCACGTCGGCAAAACGCTTGGCGAAATGCACGGTGATGCCTTCCTTGAGGTAGTCCGGCAGTTCCTCGAAATGCCCGCGGTTGGGCTCCGGCAGGATCAGCTCAAAGATCTTCTGCCGCCGCGCCGCGATGACTTTCTCCCGCACCCCGCCAATGGGCAGCACGTGGCCGGTGAGGGTCAGCTCGCCGGTCATGGCCACGCCTTTTTTCGGCGGCTGGTTGCGCGCCAGGGACAGCAGGGCGCTGGCCATGGTCACCCCGGCGCTCGGGCCATCCTTGGGCGTGGCACCTTCAGGAACGTGCAGGTGGACGAAGGCTTCGTCGAAGAACTTGCTGTCGCCGCCGAACTGCTTGAGGTGCGAACTGACGTAGCTGTAGGCGATCTCCGCCGACTCCTTCATCACATCCCCCAACTGGCCGGTGAGCTTGAAACCACGGTTGTGGGTATGAATCCGCGTCGCCTCGATGGGCAGGGTCGCGCCGCCCATGCTGGTCCAGGCCAGGCCGGTGATGACTCCGGTGCCGCTCAGGACCTGCTCGTTGCGGAACACCGGCATGCCCAGGGAGGCCTCCAGGTCCTTGGGCCCGATCTTGATGTTTGCATCCGGCTCGTCCAGCAGCTTGACCACCGCTTTGCGCACCAGTTTGCCCAGTTGTTTCTCCAGTTGGCGCACCCCGGCTTCCCGGGCGTAACTGTCGATCACGGCGCGCAGGGCACTGTCGCTGATGCTCAGGCTGCTCTTGGCTACACCGGCTTTCGTCAACTGCTTGGGCCACAGGTGGCGCTTGGCGATGGCGAGTTTTTCCTCGGTGATGTAACCCGACAGGCGAATCACTTCCATGCGGTCGAGCAGCGGCCCGGGGATCGAGTCCAGGGTGTTGGCGGTGCACACGAACAACACCTTGGACAGGTCCATGCGCAGGTCCAGGTAATGGTCGAGGAAGTCGACGTTCTGCTCCGGATCGAGGGTCTCCAGCAGGGCTGAGGCTGGGTCGCCCTGGTAGCTCTGGCCCATCTTGTCGATCTCGTCGAGCATGATCACCGGGTTCATCACCTCCACTTCCTTGAGGGCCTGCACCAGCTTGCCCGGCTGGGCACCGATGTAGGTGCGGCGGTGGCCCTTGATCTCGGCTTCGTCGCGCATGCCGCCGACACTGAAGCGATAGAACGGCCGCCCCAGGGATTCGGCAATGGACTTGCCGACACTGGTCTTGCCCACGCCCGGCGGGCCCACCAGCAGCACGATGGAGCCGCTGATCTCGCCCTTGTAGGCGCCCACCGCGAGGAATTCGAGGATGCGGGTCTTGATGTCATCGAGCCCGGCGTGGTGCTGGTCGAGCACTTTGCGCGCGTGCTTGAGGTCGAGCTTGTCCTCGCCGTAGACGCCCCAGGGCACAGCAGTGGCCCATTCCAGGTAGTTGCGGGTCACGGCGTATTCCGGCGAGCCGGTTTCGAGGATCGACAGCTTGTTCATTTCCTCGGCGATGCGTTTCTGCGCCTGGGCCGGCAGCACCTTGCCGCTCAGCCGCTGCTCGAACTGCTCCAGGTCGGCGCTGCGGTCATCCTTGGTCAGCCCCAGTTCCTGCTGGATCACCTTGAGCTGTTCCTTGAGGAAGAATTCGCGCTGGTGCTCGCCGATCTTGCGGTTGACCTCGGCGGAGATCTCTTTCTGCAGGCGCGCGACCTCGACTTCCTTGCGCAGCATCGGCAGGACTTTTTCCATGCGCTTGAGCATCGGCACGCAGTCCAGCACCTCCTGCAACTCGTTGCCGGTGGCGGAAGTCAGGGCGGCGGCGAAGTCGGTCAGGGGCGAAGGGTCGTTGGGGCTGAAGCGGTTGAGGTAGTTCTTCAGTTCTTCGCTGTACAGCGGATTGAGCGGCAGCAGCTCCTTGATCGCGTTGATCAGCGCCATGCCGTAGGCCTTGACCTCATCGGTGGGTTCGCTGGGCTGGTGCGGGTATTCGACTTCCACCAGGTAGGGCGGCCGGTGGTGTTTGAGCCAGGTGCGGATGCGTACCCGGGTCAGGCCCTGGGCGACGAATTGCAGCTTGCCGTTCTCGCGGCTGGCGTGGTGGACCTTGACCAGGGTGCCGTACTCCGGCAACGCGGATGTATCGAAGTGGCGCGGGTCTTCCTGGGGGGTATCCATGAAAAACAGGGCCAGGGAGTGGTGGTCGGATTGGCTTACCAGCTCCAGGGTTTCGGCCCAGGGTTCTTCGTTGACAATCACCGGCAGTACCTGCGCCGGGAAGAAGGGACGATTGTGAATCGGCATGATGTAGACCTTGTCCGGCAGATTCTGCCCGGGCAGGGCCAGGCCGGTGCCATGGGCACTGGGCTGTTCGGTATTTTCCGGATCGAGGTACTCACGTGGATCTTCGGGAAATGCTTGCTGGTCGCTCATGAAGGCTCCTGCGCGATGGGCTATGCAGGTTAGATGGGGCAGGTCGAGACGGGTTTCAATGGGAAACTGGTTTCAGCTTTTTTCCGTGCGGCCCTCAACTGTCCCTCGAGGCTCTGTCCAGACGTGTGGTGTGGACGCTGTGGACGGCGTTGACGGATATCAAATGTCAATAAAATGACTTGGATATCACCTGTTTTATTGCGTGATCTTCTACAGTTTGAGGATTAATCTGAGTGTCCGGAATGCTGGAGTGAAATCGGCATTTATTTGACGCACGCATTCAGCTTCTTAGAGGGATGGGTATGAAGAACGGATTTTTCAGCTCTCGGCGGCTGTCACCCGCGCAGGTGCTTTTCCGGCCCGGCGGGCGATCGGAGTGGATGAGAGCAGCCCTATGAAGTGGCGCCGAACCTTTCAGGCAAGGATTGTCGGGGTGCTGGCGCTGTTGCTGTTGGTGCTGATTGGCGCGGTGTACTTTGCGGTGAAGACCGCTACTACTCACGCAGTGGAGAAGCAGGCGCAGTTGCAATTGAAGATCGGCACTCGCGTGTTCGAACGCCTGCTGGACCTGCGGGGCCGCAACCTGCAATACGGTATCGACTGGCTGGTGGTGGATTCGGAGTTTCACCGCGCTGTGGTCAGCGGCAAGCCGGTGGACATCCTCGCGTCCCTGGCGCAGTACCGTGGGGGCATCCGTTCCAGCGAGATGTTCGTGCTCAGTCCCGAGGGACGGGTAATCGCCAGTACGCTGGCGGATATTGCCAGGGGGCAGCCGTTTCCCTATGACCGGGCGTTGCGCCGAGCGCAGCGGCACGACACTCACATGCTGTTCGTTGCGATCAACGGCCGCCCCTATCTGTTGGTGCAAGGTGAAGTGCTGGATTCGCTGCCCGTTGCCCGGGTGGTGATGGGCTTTCCCATGGATGAGTTGTTCGCCCGGGAACTGCGTTCCATGAGCAACCTGGAAGTCTCATTCCTGACCGTTGATGGCGAGCACCCCGGAGAGTTGTTCAGCACCCAGCCTGAGTTCTTCTGGTCGCCGATCATCAATGCCCTGCGTGACTCGTTGTGGCAGTCCCTGCCACAGATGAGCCAAACCCATGGCCAACGCTTTCTCAACCAGGCACTGCAACTGGCCAATACCGGGGATGCCCAGGATCCGCGGGTCATGGTCTTGTTGCAGAGCCCCCTGGAACAGGCACTGCAAGCCTTTGCGCCACTGGACCGGGAGTTCCTGTGGATCGCCATGGTGGCGCTGGTGATTTCCCTGGTCTTCGCCCTGCTGATGGCTCGGCGGGTTTCGCGGCCCCTGGAAGACCTGGCCCAGGCTGCCCGACGTATCGGTGCCGGCAACTATCAGGCCACGGTGGCCATCAAGCGCAGCGACGAGTTCGGTGTGCTGGCGGATGCCTTCAACGCCATGCAGAGCGCCATCGCCACCCGTGAGCGGCAACTGGCCCACAACGCCCTGCATGATCCCCTGACCGGGCTGCCCAATCGGGCCCTGGCCATCGAGCGCCTGAGCCAGGCCATCGCTGCCCGGCGCAACGTGGTGTTGCTGTACCTGGGGATCGACAACTATCGGGCGATCAACGAAGGCTTTGGCAATGAAGGGCTGGAGCAGATGATGGGGGAACTGAGCCGGCGGCTGCGTGATGTGCTGTCCCAGGGCGATACCGCGGCGCGGATCACCGCCAGCGAGTTCCTCCTGCTGCTGGAAAACACCGAGCTCGATGGCGCCATTGCCATGGCCGACCGCCTCCATGACCTGTTGAGCCGACCCCAGCTGATTCAGGGGGATGAGGTACGGCGCCAGATCTGCATGGGCATGGCGGTGTATCCCGCCGACGGCAAGTCCGCTGAAGAACTGATCAGCCGTGCCGCGATCGCCCGCCACGATGCAGCGCTCAACCCCGGTTACCTGCAGGTCTACCAGCAAGACCGCGACCTGGCTCATCAGCGCCAGATCAGCCTGATCCGTGACCTGCGTCGCGCCGCCGCCGATGGCGAGCTGTTCCTGCTGTATCAGCCCAAGCTGGATCTGCGCCGGGATTACCTGCATCAGGCCGAAGCCCTGCTGCGCTGGCGGCATCCGGTATTTGGCGTGGTGTCGCCGGCGGAGTTCATTCCCCTGGCCGAGCGCACCGGCAGCATGCACAGCCTGACCTCCTGGGTCATCGAGGCTTGCATTCGCCAGTTGGCGGAGTGGAACCGCCGGGCTTTGCCGGTGCGCCTGTCGCTGAACATCTCTGCCAGCGACCTGGAGGACGACGGCCTGGAAGTCCGGGTCAGCCAGTGCCTGGAGCGCTATCAGGTGGCTGCTGAGCAACTGGTGTTCGAGATCACCGAGAGCGCCATCATGCGCCATCCGGAGCAGGCCCTGGCGGTGCTGCAGCGCTTGCGTGGCTGCGGCATCAGTCTGTCGGTGGATGATTTTGGCACCGGCTATTCATCCCTGGCCCAGTTGCAGCGTCTACCGGTGCAGGAGCTGAAGATCGACCAGTCCTTTATCCGCAATCTGGATGAAACCAGCGGTGACGCGGTGATCGTGCGCTCAACCATCGAAATGAGTCACAAGCTGGGGCTCAAGGTGGTGGCCGAAGGGGTGGAGTTCGAGCATTGCCTGAAACTGCTGGAAAGCTGGGGCTGCGATACGGTCCAGGGTTACCTGATCAGCCGGCCGTTGCCCGCCGAGGCCTTCGAGCATTGGATGTTGAAGTCTCGGGTCTCCAGCTGAAGGCTGGATGGCCGGCGGGGAGCCGGCATCCAGGGTTGGGGCTTTCAGAGGGTGGCCGACTCGGCCTTGGTCAGCAGGCTGTGCAGCTCCGGCTCGATACCTTCTTCACTGAGGTTGTCCATGATTTCCAGGATACAGGGCGCATAGCGCTGCTCGATGGCGGCTTGCGCCCAGTCCAGCTCATAGACCGCCATGACCCGCACATCCAGGTAAGGCGAGTCTGCCAGCAGGCGTTTCAACAAGGCGATGGCCGGTGCCGTTCGCAACTCGCCCAGGGAGACAGCGCAGCGGTGCTGCCAGTACTCGGGCTGGGACAGCAGTGTCTCGCCGAGCCGTTGCCATTGCGCCGGGGTAAAGGCGTGAAGCACGCCCTTGGCCACCTGTTCGGTGGTGTATTCGTTCCAGTTGGTGGCTTCCGAGTCACCGAACCAGTGGTGCAACCGATCAAATAGTTCATCACGTTCATCCGTATTCATGATGTTTTTCTCCTGCGTGGGGCGGCTGCGCGAGCACGCTGTTCCTGGCGTGCCGCCCAATGCCATGGCGTTTATACAGGCGTGCCAGGACCGATGCTGCCTCATTTGCGCCAAGCTTCCCAGTGTTAAAGGTGCAACCGGGGCAAACAGCCGGTGCAGCACCGGAGACGACTCTCTGGCATTGGTGCGCGAGCCTGTCCCGGGTTACCAGGCCCCGGCGAACTTCACCGCAGCGGCTGCCCGTGAGGGCACTTTCAGGGTGTGCAGCAGGGATGAGACGTGGATGCGTACGGTGAACGGCGAGATATCCAGCTCCCGGGCGATTTCCTTGTTGGTCTTGCCCTGGGCGATCAGGCGCAGCACTTCTTGCTGGCGGGTGGTTAGCTGGCTGATCTCGGCACCGGCATCCAGGGGCAGCAGCAAGCCGGAAGGTGCGTACTTGACCACCACTTCGCCCTGGCGAATGGCCTGGATTGCCTGGCCGATCTCCTCCGGGCTGATGCTCTTGCCGATAAAGCCGTCGGCACCAGCGGCCATGACTTCGCCGATCAGGTCCTGATTGTCCACCATCGATACCACGATGAGCGAGGTTCGGGGCAGTTGTCGGCGCAGGTCGGCAAGCAGGCTGACCGAGGTCAATCCGGGGAAACGCAGGTCCAGAATCAGCGAGTCCGGCTCCTCGCCGGTCAGGGCCAGGGCCAGTACCGCCGCCAGGTCGCCAGCCTCTTCGAGCAGGGCGTCGGGCAGCAGGCGCTGGAGGGTGCGCAGCATGCCCTCGCGGAATAGCGGGTGGTCGTCGGCGACGATAATCCGGCATGTCATGTCGTGAAACTCCTTGAAACATCCAGTCCTGCGCGCATGCTAACTTGACGCGCGGCGTTGTAACTGGCCGCTGGTCGTGTTCGATACGCGGTATTGCCGAGCGGCAAAAGACCACGGCAACACAGATTGCACAAGGAGGTGATTGCATGAACGTTGAGAAGGACAGCGAACTCGACCAGGCCACCCTGCGGATTATCGTGGCCGGTTGCGCCCTGGTCTGGTTTACCGTGATCGGTTTTCTCCCGGGGCAGCAGGTCGACCCTTATGTGCCGGTGATGATCTACATCGCCCTGTTCATGCTGGGTTCGATCCTGCTGCGCATGGCCATCGCCCGCTGGCCCGGGCATTACCCGGCGCGGCGCATCCTGGGCATGGTCTACGACTACACCGGCACCTGTTACGGCCTGGTGGTAGGCGGCGAGGGGGCGCTACCGATTTATGCGGTGATGGTCTGGGTGAACCTGGGCAATGGCATGCGTTTCGGCTCGCGCTACCTGGCCATTGCCACCGTGTTGGCGCTGTTTGCGCTGTTCATGGTCTATCTGCTGACCCCGTATTGGCAGGCCCAGCCCTACATGGTGCTGATGCTGATGATCACCAGCACGGTGATTCCGGTGTACGCCCACATCCTGCTCAAGCGCACCCGCCTGGCGTCCGAAGAGGCGATTGCCGCCAACCTGGAAAAATCCCGCTTCCTGGCCCAGGCCAGCCACGACCTGCGCCAGCCGATCCACTCCATCGGCCTGTTCACTGCTTGCCTGCGCGAGGCCAACCTGGGGGGCGAAGAGCGGCGGCTGGTGGACAACATCGACCGTTCGCTGCTCAACGTGTCGCAGTTGTTCCGTTCGATCCTCGACCTTTACACCCTGGACAACGGACGCGTGCAGCCCAAGTACGAAACCGTGCACCTGGGGGAGTTGCTGCGGGATCTGGTGCGCCAGAACGCCGAAGCGGCGCGCTGGGCGAGGGTCGAACTGCGCTTGCGCCCCTGCAGTTACTGGGTGCGGGTTGATCCGGGGCTGTTGGCGACCATGGTGCAGAACGTGCTGTCCAACTGCTTCAAGTACGCCGCAGAACGGCCGGTGCTGATCGGTGTGCGCCGGCGAGGTGCGGGCCTGGCCATTGTCATTTATGACCAGGGCCGGGGGATTGCCGAGGAGCACCTGCCGAAGATCTTCGAGGAGTTCTACCGGGTTCGCCAAGTACGGGACAAGGACGTCGAGGGCGTCGGCCTGGGCCTGTCCATCGTCAAGCGCCTGGGGCAGTTGACCGACCTGCAGGTGACGATCCGTTCGCGGGTCGATCACGGTACTACCGTCAGCCTGCATGGCTTGGTATTGGCCGCGCCGCAGCGTTTGCACAGCCGTGACGAAGCGGTGCAGAACGGCTTGCTGACCGGGTTACGAGTCTGTCTGGTGGAAGATGACCGCAACGTCCTGCTGGCCACCTCGGCGTTGCTGGAACGCTGGGGCTGCGTGGTCCAGGCCGAGTCGAGCGGGGAAGATCTGCAGACCGACTGCGACATCATCGTCGCCGACTACGACCTGGGCACCCGCGCCTCGGGCATCGAGTGCATCGACAGCATCCGCGAGCAGCGGGGCTGGGAAGTGCCGGCGCTGATCATCACCGGGCACGACATCGAGAAAATCCACGCCGCCCTGCACGACCGCAACATCGCCATCCTCTCCAAGCCGGTGCGTCCGGTGGAACTGCGGGGCACCTTGCGGGCCCTGCGCGAGACGCCGCTGGCGTCGGCCCGCAGCGCTTCGGCGACAGAGGTGGTTACCAGGTCCGGCACGGGATAAGCAGGGGGTAGTTGGTCATGGTCAGCTTCTTGTTCTCGCCGCTGGCCACTTCGACGAAGTCATCCAGCATCCCTGAGTACGAAGAGATCGAACTGCGCTCGGTGTAGTAGTGGGTGGTCACCGGCCCGTAGTTGGTGTTGCTCTGGCCGGTGCCCACGTACTCATTCCAGCGGCTGGTGCCGTACACCATGTCCTGGCCCTGGACGAAGTAGCGGCCCGGTTGCAGCCCGGTGAACTGGAAGATGCCGTTGCCGTCGGTACGGGTCACCCGGTGCACGGCCAGGGCCTCGGGGACCATGCTCACCGGGGCGCCTTCGGGCTGGGACGCGCGCAACTTATGCCAGGCCTGCAAGTGCGGGGTGGCCGGGTAGAGATAGATCTTGACGTCGCGACTGTCCTCGATGCCATCGTTGCCGACGATGCAGAACTTGCCGGTGAGCGTGGCGCTGCCGGGCTGCAGGGCGGCGCGCGCGGCCTGGGTGTCGAAGGGCACGTCGGGGTACTGCACGCTGGGAATCTTCACCGGCGGGTATTCGGCCAGGGTTCGCCCTTGGCGCGGCGCACAGGCCATCAGGGTACAGGCGAGCAGGGCCAGGCCTGTCACCATGAAGAGACGGGGTTTCATCAACTTGGGACCTTTTCAGGAGGGAGCGGTGCTCGCCCGACGCTGTCCCGCTGCTACACCGGGGCAGCCCGTCGTGGCGAACCAGGTTGGCCTGGGGCTAGCGCTTTATTGCTTGCTGCACTCGGCCGGCAGCGCTACCGCTCCGCCCATGGTGGCGAAGGCGACCATGCCGCCGCTGGGCAATACGCAGTTGTATTCGCCGGCGCTGGTACTGGCGGTGAAGTAGGTCTGGGACGCGTCGCTGCGCACATTCGAGACTGTGGAAACCGGCTTGCCGAGGGTGATCTGCGCGCGGTTCTTGAGGTCGTCGTTGCTCGGTTTGGCGATGGCGCAACCGCCCAGGGCAAGGGCCAGGGCGCTGAGCAGGGCGAGGGGACGAAGGCTGGACTGGAGTTTCATGATGGCTCTTCCTTGGTGTTGTTGTGTTTTCAACGGCGCAGCCGCTCCCGACACCGCAGAACGGCGGTGTTGGGGGAGAGCGGGTGGTTGCCCGGCACTATATCCCCGGGCTGGGGGAGGGTCGATTAGCACAAATGGGCTAATGTCGCTTTGCAATTACGGGGCGCTGGGGGAGGCGCACAGGGCCGCCGGATGGGACCGGCGAAGTGTTGCCGGTCCCGGATCATGCTCAGGTGAGCAGTTGCTCCTGCAGGCGTCGGCCCAGTACATCGAGCAGGTCGCAGCCGTCGCGCAGGGGGATGACGCAGAGTTGGGCGAAGTCCTGGAGCAGGGCCGGGTTGCTCTGCAGGTTGTCGTGACTGGCGATGTTTTCCAGCAACTGGGTGGCCGCGCGGATGCGGTGGGCGGCGGCCTCGTGGAGCGCGTCCAGCGGGGCGTGGGTGTCCACCAGCAGGGCGGGGATGTTGTAGTCGTTGCTGGTCAATGGCATGTGACGAGAGTTGGGCTCCGTCGCAGATGTATCAGGTTTGTTGGGTTTGACCTTTTTCATTTGATCGAGCTCCGGGTAGGCATGAGAGCTGCCAACGGCCTTCCTACGGGCTTGGGTGGCAGCCGCGCGCGGGGTAGGAATACCGAATACCCTTGGACTCGGCCACGCCGAAGCGTGCCCGCGCACGGCCGCCGCGGCTGATCTTACGGATGCGACAGATGCTCCGCAATCAGACGGGCGCTTATGCGCCAAGGGTTCTCGAAGGGTTCCTACGCCCTGTCACTGAATTTGCAATGACCCCCAGACCTTAAGGGCATCGTCTTGGAGGGACAAGGTGATGCAAGTGGACGCGAGTTGTAGGAATTTTCGGTGATCGCGGCTGAGGGGAGGGGGGAGTTTTTGGTCTTGATCGGTGGGGAAGCAGTCGTAAAACCTGGATCTTTTTGTGTACATATCCGTTGCTGCGGTCATGGCGGCTGGCTCGGCATCCTTGCCGAGCTGCCCCCTACGCAACGCCTACGCTTGGCCGGCTGGGAAGGGGCCTAAAGATCAAGATCAAGATCAAAAGCCAAAGCCAAAGCCAAGGTGCGCAGGCCGGCTCTTTGTAGCCGCTGCCGAAGGCTGCGAAACCAGGCGACGCGATATGTCAGGAATATCGGGGAGGCAGGTTTCGCAGCCTTCGGCTATGCCAAGAGCAACGTCGCCCTGTGAAGGAAAAATGAAACAAGGCCGGCCGGCAGGCCGCCGTCTTGCTCTTGCTGTGGCTTTTGATCTTGATCTGTTAGCCCCGTTAACCACGATGGCCGAACGCAGGCATTGATCCGTGGGTAACCCGGCAGGGATGCCGGGTTAGCCGCCACCCGGCCATGGATCAATGCCGGAGTTCGGGCATGCCTCGCTATGCGAGGCACCGAGTGGAGGGGCAGAGCGTTTTGCTTACTTTTGTCTGGGCCGGCATTCCGGATTTTCAAAAGTGAGTCGCTGTAAGAGCGAAACCATAAGCCGCCACACCCGCAGTACCGGATATGCACCCCAACCCCCACTGTAAAAGCGCAACCACAAATGGCCCCCCCCGTATCACCGGATATACACACCATCCCCCTCTACCCAGACCACAAAAAAAGGCGGCTACCCGTAGGTAGCCGCCTTTTTCATCCCTGTCGGTAACGCTTATTCCGCCAGTTTGTAGGCAATGATGTAGTCGCCCATCTTGGTGCCCAGGGAGCCGTGGCCGCCCACGACCACCAGGACGTACTGCTGGCCGTCCTTGCCGGTGTAGCTCATCGGCGTGGCCTGGCCGCCCGCTGGCAGGCGGGATTTCCACAGTTCCTTGCCGTTTTTCACGTCATAGGCGCGGATGTACTGGTCCAGGGTGCCGCTGAGGAAGCCCACGCCACCGCCGGTGACCATGGAGCCGCCCATGCTCGGCACGCCGATTGGCAGGCCGATCGGGATCGGCGAACTGTCGCGGCTGGTGCCGTTCTTGTGCTTCCACACCACTTTGTTGGTGGTCAGGTCGATACCGGCCACGTAGCCCCAGGCCGGCGCTTGGCAAGGTACGCCGAGCGGCGACATGAACGGGTGCATGATCACCGCGTAAGGCGCGCCGGTGTTGGGTTGCACGCCCGAGGTTTCGCTTTCGCGCTTGCTGTCGGCGGCGACTTCGGCACGCGGCACCAGCTTGGAAACGAAGGCCATGTAGTTCGGGCTGGTGAACAGCAACTGGCGCACCGGGTCCAGCGAGACGCTGCCCCAGTTGAACACGCCGACGTTGCCCGGGTAGATCAGGCTGCCCTGCACCGACGGCGGGGTGTACTGACCTTCATAGCGCAGTTCCTTGAACTGGATGCGGCACAACATCTGGTCGAACGGCGTGGCGCCCCACATGGCTTTTTCGTCCAGTGGCGGCGGCAGCAGGTTCAGGTCCGAACGGGCCTGGGTCGGGGCGGTGTGGTCGCCTTCGACTGCGCCGGTCGGGGCCGGTACTTCACGGATCGGCACGATCGGGGTGCCGTCGCGACGGTCCAGTACGTACAGGCTGCCTTGCTTGGTCGGCTGGATCAGCGCCGGCTTGACGCCGTCCGCGGTCTTCATGTCGAGCAGGGTTGGCTGGCTGCCCACGTCCATGTCCCACAGGTCGTGGTGGGTGAACTGGTAGTTCCAGCGCAGCTTGCCGGTGTCGATGTCCAGGGCCACGGTGCCGGCGCTGAATTTCTCGGCGCCTGCGGTGCGGTTGCCGCCCCATTGGTCAGGCATCTGGTTGCCCAGTGGCAGGTAGACCATGCCCAGTTTCTCGTCGACGCTGGCCAGGGACCACATGTTCGGCGAGTTGCGGGTGTAGGTCTTGCCTTCTGGCAGGGGAGCGGTTTCGTCGGGGTTGCCCGAATCCCAGTTCCACACCAGGTGACCGTCGTGCGCGTCGAAGGCGCGAATCACGCCGGACGGTTCATTGGTCGATTCGTTGTCGGTGACGTGACCGCCGATGATCACCAGATTGCGGGTGATGGCGGCCGGCGAGGTGGAGTAGTAGCCACCCGGAGTGAACGGGCCGATGCCGGCCTTGAGGTCCACGGCGCCTTTGTTGCCGAAGTCTTCACAGACTTTGCCGCTGTCGGCGTTGATGGCGATCAGGCGCGCATCGGCGGTGGGCAGGAACAGGCGGCGCGGGCAGCTGGCGGCGATGGCCTGGCCCGCAGGGGACAGGGTGGCCGGCTGGCTGATGGCGTCGGCGTTCTTGAAGTTGGCTTCGTCGTAGTACGACACGCCACGGCAGGTCATGTGCGCCCAGCCACGGAAGTCGTCGCCGTTGGGGCCCTGGATCTGCGGGTCGAAGCGCCAGATTTCCTTGCCGGTATCCGGGTCCAGGGCCAGCACCTGGCTGTGGGCGGTGCAGGCATAGAGCTTGCCGTTGACCTTCAGCGGGGTGTTCTGGTTGGTGATTTCCACCGGGTCCTTGGCGGTCGGCATGTCGCCGGTGCGGATGCGCCAGGCTTCCTGCAGCTTGCCGATGTTGGCCGGGGTGATCTGCTTAAGCGGCGAGTAGCGGTCGCCGAACTCGGTGCGGCCGTAGGCCTGCCAGTCGCCTTCAGGCATGGCCGGCGCGGTGCTGGTCATGTCGGTGCTGTCGCGGCCCAGGTCACCGGAGATTTCCCCAGGCTGGGTGAACTGGCTGCCGATGGCGGCGCCACCGGCCAGGACCACGGCCACGCTCAAGGCCGCAGTGCCCATGGGCGCAGGGCCATCGCGCAGCAGCGGACGACGGAACCAGGGCAGCAGCAGGACCACGCCCAGGGCGAACCACAGGGACAGGCGTGGCACCAGTTGCCACCAGTCCAGGCCGATTTCCCACAGCGACCAGAGGGTACTGGCGAACAGTACCAGGGCATAAAGGCCCAGCGCGGCGCGTTTACCGGCCAGCAGCAGGAGGCCGGTCAGCGTCAGGCCGATACCGGCCAGGACGTAGTACAGCGAGCCGCCGAGCATGCTCAGCTTGATCCCCCCGGCCAGCAAGGCCAGGCCCATTAGCAGCAGCAAGACTCCGAGCAGGCTTGGCAGCCGGCGGCTCGGACTTGAAGCACCCTCAGTGCTCATAGTGTGGTTCTCCGTGACGTTAAGAGTGTTCCCGCGCTTGTTCACTGTAGATGACGATCAGGCGCGGGCTTGGTTCAGCTGAAAACTGTGAATGGCGTCGTTTCTGCCTCGCGGCTTTAGAACGAACTCTGGATCTTGATCCCGCCGATCAGCGCGTCGTCCACCTGGCTGACGCCACCGGGATGACGGATGTATTGCAGGTTGGGGCGCACGGTCAGCCAGTTGGCCAGGTGCACGCCGTAGTACAGCTCGGCGCTGTATTCGGTGTCCTGGGGCGGCAGGTAGCCGGGGTCGTCGTAGGCGTAGATCGCGCGGGCCTGGTTGCGGGCCTGGGCGTTCTTGCGGTACGCCGGGTTGACGTGGACTCGGGCCAGGGCAAAGCCGATGTCGTCCTTGGCGCGGGCATCGAACAGGCCCTTGTAGACCAGGCCGGCCTGGACGTAGTTGTCGATGGCGTTGGTCTTCTTGTCGTGGGCGGTGACGTTGGCGAACAGGCTCAGGCCGCGGGAGTGGTCGCTGGCCACGCTGGTGACTTGCTGTTGCGCGCCGAACCACAGGCCGTGCTTGCTTGAGCTGCTGCGGTAGGCTTCGCCGCTCAGGGCCGCGCTCTGGCCGTTGCTGTCCTTGTACAGGTCGCTGGCCTTGGCGCTGCTGTAGTAGTAGCCGGCGCGGTACTCACCGGCCAGGCCGTTGAGTTTCGGTGTCCACACCAACTCCACCGGCAACAGGGTGCCCTGGGTGCCACTGCCGCTGAGCTTGAAGCCGTTGTCGCGGTCCAGGTTCGACGGGTTCTGTTCATAGGCGCCGATCTGCGCGTAGACCTCTGGAGTCAGGTGGTATTTGACCCGCAGCGCCCACTGGCTGACCGGCCAGTTGTACCAGACGCTGCCGGCCCAGTTGCCCACCTGGGAACCGCAGAACGCCAGGTTCTGGAAGTCGCAGGGGAAGCTGTTGAAGTCTTCGCCCTGGCCGAAGCGGCCGGCCTTGATGTCGAGCTTCTGGTCGAAGAATTTCTGCTGGTACCACATCTGCGTCAGGCGCCAGGTCTGGCCACGGCCCCAGACTTCCTGGGCCGAGGTGAAGCCGCCGACCCGTGGATCGTTGATCCGGTCGTTGCTGATGTTGTCGCCGTCGCGCTTGGTCACGGTCAGTTGGAACTCGGCGTCATCCCAGCCAAGGATCTTCTGCAGGTCCAGGTGGCTGCCGAAGGCGAACTGGTCGCTGTAGCGCGCGGTGCGGTCATGGTCGTAGCCGCCATGCAGGTTGGCGCCCATTTCGCCGACGTAGTCGACCTTGAAGTCGTAGCCCTTGTTCGCCAGTTCCGTGCGCGTGCCGTTCCAGTCGCCGAGCATCCAGGACGAGTCGCTGTCGAAGGCCGGGGCGGCCTGGGCGCAGGCGGCAAACCCCAGGGCGCCGAGCAGGCTCAGGGTCTTGGGCAGGGCAACGGGAGTCAGGACAGCGCTGTCTTTTAGGCGCTGAAAAGTAGGCATAGGCATTCGAGTCAGGTCTTTTTCTAGGAATAGGCAGAAGCAAGGGCGCGGCACGTGGCATCGATACGGGTTGATCGAGGACGGCAGGCCACTGATTTCAAAGGGAAAGATGAAACGGTTCAGCTTTATTAGGGGGCTAAGGATAAAGCGCCGTCTCATCAAGAGAAAGCGCTTTTATTGACATGAACCGTTTCGGATTCGGTAACAGTTACCGGGCCCGGGCAGGTTCAGCGCGGGGCGGTGGCCCCGGCGAGGGATTGTTTCTGCCGGGTGTAGCTCAGGGCGAAGTGCGCCACCAGGCCGAAGATCAACCCCCAGAACGCGGCGGCCAGGCCGAGAAAGCTCATGCCCGAGGCGGTGACCAGGAAGGTGATCAGCGCGGCTTCACGCTGTTTCTCATCGGCCATGGCGCCGCTGAGCCCGGCGCTGATGGCGCCGAACAGGGCGAGGCCGGCCAGGGCCGCGATCAGCTCCTTGGGCAGGGCGGCGAACACCGAGGCCAGGGTCGCGCCGAAAATCCCCATGAGGATGTAGAACAGGCCGCAGGCGATCCCGGCGATGTAGCGTTTGTCCTTGTCTTCGTGGGCTTCGCGACCGGTGCAGATGGCGGCGGTGATGGCGGCAAGGTTGATGCCGTGGGAGCCGAAGGGCGCCAGCAGCGCCGAGGTGATGGCGGTCCAGGACACGATCGAGCGCGCCGGGGTGGTGTAGCCGGCGCTGCGCATCACCGCCATGCCCGGCACGTATTGCCCGGTGAGGGTCACCAGGGCCAGGGGCAGGCCGATGTTGATGATGGCGTGCCAGTTCCACTCGGGGGCGGTGAAGATCGGTTTGGCCAGCGCCAGGGTGATGGAGCCGCCATTGAAATTGCCGAGGCCGGCGGCCACGGCGCAGCCCACCAGCAGCACTGCCAGGATCGCGTAGCGTGGCGAGAAGCGTTTGCCCAGCAGATAGGCCGCGATCATCGCCAGCACCAGGGCCGGTTGCACGGTGACCGAAGTGAACAGCTCGGCGCCGAAGCGGAACAGGATGCCCGCCAGCATGGCCGCGGCAATGGCTTTGGGCAGGCGGCTCATGAGTTTGTCGAAGGCCCCGGACAGCCCGACCACGGCAATGATCAGCGAGGCGACTATATAGGCACCGATGGCCTGGGGCAGCGACACCGTGGGCAGCATCGATACCAGCAGCGCCGCGCCGGGGGTTGACCAGGCGGTGATCACCGGCACCTTCAGGCGCCAGCTCAGCAGCAGGCCGGTGAGGCCGCTGCCGATGGAGATGGCCCAGATCCAGGACGACACCTGGTCACTGGGCAAGTGGGCTTCGCGGGCGGCCTGGAACACGATGATCAAGGGGCCGGCGTAGGAAATGATCACGGCGATCAGGCCGGCGATCACGGCGGAGAGGGACAGGTCCTTGCTGAGACTGTGCATGGCATCTCGACTGGGCATGGAGTGGAAGAAGGATTGAGTCGATTGGGTTGGTGCTGGCTGAGTGTATTTCAATGAATTGAATCGATTCAATTGTTTCTCTGGAAAGATTTCTTTGAGAAGTCCTTTGTTTTTATATAAGTGACTGATTTAAAACTATTTATATTGATCATGAATAAGGCTTTCGAGTCGCCTGCAGTTTTTTCATTTGTCTTTTCATCGAATCAATAGCTCGATTGAGTCGACGTTAAAGGCGAGTGCAGGCCTGTGATATGCTCCGGCCCACTTCAATGCAGCCGATGGTGATCAGCCTCCATGTGGGTTCCCCAGTTAAGCGAGTTCAATCAGCCGGTCTACCTGTCCATTGCCGACGCCTTGGCGCGGGACATCAGCAGCGGCCTGTTGAACGACGGTGACCGCTTGCCGACCTTGCGCGAGCTGGCGGTGACCCTCAATGTCACCCCCGGCACCATCAGCCGCGCCTACAGCGAAGCTCAGCGGCGCGGGCTGGTGCAGGGCGAAGTCGGGCGCGGCACTTATGTGCTGGCGCAGCCGCCGCTGGTGTTGCCGGAAGGTTCCAGTGCACCGTCGCTGTCCCTGGGGCAGTCCGAAGCCCTGGATCTATCGATCATCAAGCCTTACAGCGAAACCCTGGAGTACTGGTTGCGCGGCGCGTTGGTGGGCATGGCCCGCAGCAGCGATTTCGGTCGTGCCCTGGACTACGCCCCCGACGGTGGTCATCCGGCCCATCGTGAAGCCGGAGCCCAGTGGCTGCGCCATTCCCTGCCCGAAGTCCATTGGCAACAGGTGGTGATGACTGCCGGTGCCCAGCACGGCTTGATGGTGGCCATCAGCGCCTTGAGCAATGCCGGCGATCTGCTGCTCTGCGAATCCTTGACCTACCCGGGCATCATCTCCGTGGCCCACGG
Source organism: Pseudomonas protegens (assembly GCF_003363755.1). GTDB lineage: Bacteria > Pseudomonadota > Gammaproteobacteria > Pseudomonadales > Pseudomonadaceae > Aquipseudomonas > Aquipseudomonas danubii. The sequence continues at coordinate 2,121,447 of NZ_CP031396.1, read as the reverse complement.
CCTGGAGCGGCGCCTGCGGGGCGTGGCAATGGACGAGCAGGGGATGATTCCCGAGGCCTTGCGCGAGCAGTGCCTGCGGGAAAAACCGGCGCTGCTGGTGTGCGTCGCCAGTTGCCAGAACCCCACCACGGCGATCATGTCACCCCAGCGCCGGGCGCAGATTGCAGCGATTGCCGAAGAGTTCGACTTTTTGATCATCGACGACGATATCTACGGCTTTCTCGCCACCGATCCGTCGATCAAACCGCTTTCCAGCTATGCGCCGCAGCGTTCGGTGTACCTCACCAGCCTGTCCAAGGCGATCATGCCGGCGTTGCGCGTGGGTTATCTCTACAGCCCGCCCAAGTTGCTGTCGCGCCTGAGCTCGATGGTCCGCAGCAGCGTGTGGATGCCCTCGCCCCTGACCGCGCAATTGGCCAGCAACGTGATTGTCGAGGGATTGGACCGCAAGCTGGTGCAGACTCAGCGCAACGAAGCGGCGGCGCGTCAGGCGATAGCCCGGGAAGTGTTTGCCGGCCTGGAGATCGAGACTCAGCCCCACAGCTATCACCTGTGGCTGACCTTGCCGGAGCCCTGGACTGGCGATGAGTTCGCCACCCTGGCCCGAGCCAATGGCGTGCTGGTGATGAGCGGCAGCCAGTTCCAGGTGGAACGCGGTGCCAGCTCCCGTTGTGTGCGGGTGGTGCTGATGTCGCCGACGACCCAGGACGAGTTGCGTTTTGCCCTGACTCAGTTGGCCAGCTTGATCGAGGCTGATCCGCGACGTTACCGCTGAGGCCGCTTCGCCGGCACCTGCCTCTTGTAGGTGCCGGCTTGCTGGCGAACGGGGCCTTAGAAGGTGGTACGCAACCCCACTTCCACACTGCGCCCGGCGGCCGGGGCGATATCCCGCAGAATCGAGCTGGCGTAGCGCACGGTCTGGTTGGTCAGGTTCTCGCCCTTGACGAAGGCCAGCCACTGGCTACGGCCAATATCGAAGCGATAACCGGCACTGGCGCCAAAGGTGGTGTAGCCATCGGTGCTGCTTTCGTGGTCCGGCACTCGGCCCTGGCCGGCGGCATGCTGCACATCCAGGCGCGCCTGCCAGCGATCCAGTTCCCAGAGCAGGCCGCTGTTCAGGCGCAGCGGGGCAATGCGCGGCAGGTACTGGCCATTGTCGAGGTTCTTGGCCCGGGTGTAGTCGCCGGACAGATCCAGGGCGAACTTGCCGTAGGCGCTTTCTCCCAGGCTCCAGCGATCCTGGGCTTCGATCCCGGTGAAGCGTGCTCGTACTCCGCTGTAGGCGTATTCCGGAATTGCACCTGCCTCTTCTTCGCCTTCATCGTTCAGGGTGCGCCCCGTGCCCAGCAGGCCGATGTAGTTGGAGAAGTGGCTGTAGAACACCCCGACGCTGCCTTTGTGGGTGCCGTTGTCAAAGCGCAGGGCCAGGTCGCTGGACACGGCCTTTTCCTTGGACAGCTTGGCGTTGCCCAGCTCATAGGTGCCGGTGGCGACGTGGGCGCCGTTGGCATACAGCTCATAGAAGGTCGGGGCGCGTTCGGTGTAGCCCAGGGTCGCGGCCAGGGACCACACCGGTGTCAGGGTATAGACCGCGCCGGAGGACAGGCTGCCGGCAGTGAAGCTGCTGGACTTGTCGGCCTGGGCAAAACGCTCGTTGCCTTTGCCGTCCGGGTCCACGGTGGTGTGTTCCAGGCGCCCGCCGAGGCTGAGTTTCAGGCGCTCGGTGGCTTGCAGTTCTTCAAGAATGAACAGGGCGCCGCTGTTGGTATCGGTCTTCGGCACGAAGGCTTCTTCACCCAGGGCGGAAAACTCGTTGCGATTGACCTGGGCGCCGATCACGCCTTCCAGCGGGCCGATGGGCAGGTGCCGAGCCTCGACCCGCGCCTCGTAACCCTTGTTCTTGAAGGTGGTGCCGGTTTCACCGCCTTCGATCTCCCGGTGCTCATAGTCGGTGTAGCCGGCGTTGAACTTGAGCGAGCTGAACGGGCCTTGCAGGTTGCGCAGCTCCGAGGCAAAGGCGTAATGATCCTGCTTCATGCGGATACGCACGTCGTCTTCGGCGGGTGAGCCGTAGTTGGCGTCGTAGTTGCTGTAGGACAGGCCGGCATAACCGTCGTCCCAGGTGTAGGAACCGCCGATGGCGCCGCCGTCCTGGCGTCCGTCGCTGTTGCCCAGGCGGCCTTTCTTGCCGTCGCCATCTTCGCTCGCTGGCGCGTGGCGGCTGCGGGCGTAGCCGGGAATCTTCAGGTCATTGAACTGCCGGGAGTTGGCGTCCAGGTGCAGAGCGAAGGTGCCGTCGCCGGCTTCCAGTTTTCCGGCGCTGCTGCGGGTGGTGTCGGCGCCGCCGTAGCGCAGTTCACCGGCCCCGTGAATACCCTCGATGGCTTTGGTGGGAATGCGGTTGTCGAAGCTGTTGATGACCCCGCCAATGGCGTTGCCGCCGTACAGCAAGGCTGCCGGGCCACGAACGATTTCGATGCGTTCAACGTTGACCGGGTCCAGAGGCACGGCGTGGTCGTAGGACAGCGACGAGGCATCCAGGGCGCCGATGCCATTTTGCAGGATGCGGATGCGGTCACCGTCCAGGCCACGAATCACCGGGCGGCTGGCACCGGGACCGAAGTAGGACGAAGACACACCCGGCTGCTTGTTCAGGGTTTCACCGAGGCTGCCTTTCTGTTGCAGGGTCAGTTGATCGCCTTCCAGCACGGTGGTGGGGGCGGCCAGCTCAGTGCTGCCCAGAGGATTGGCGGTGATGACTTGCTGGGGCAAATCCAGGGCCTGGGCCTGGGAGGCAATCAGCAAGGCGGCGGACAGCGGCGACAGGCGCCACAGTAAAGAGCGGGAAGGGCGAGGGACTGAAAGGGACATCGGTCATTCCTTGGCAAGCGTTGCGCAGCGCGCTTTGAGTCAGAAAACAGGCAGGACACGGGGGTGCCCAGGATGCGGGTGAGTTGTTATTGATTGATACAATATAACATCTCTTTTATCGCGAAAAGCCAGGAACTTTTTGCTTCTCATGCTCAATCGCCGTGGTTGTCTACGGCGGCTACAGTTAAAACAGCGCTCTGGCGCGGGCGCATGGCCTCGGCTAAGGTGCGCGGCTTTCCCTATTTTCTTCCCGCAAAGGCCTGGCATGACCGACACCCACACCGACCCGCTGCATGGCGTAACCCTGGAACAGATCCTCAAGGCGCTGGTGGAACACTACGAATGGTCGGGGTTGGCCGAGCGCATCGATATCCGTTGCTTCAAAAGTGACCCGAGCATCAAGTCGAGCCTGACCTTCCTGCGCAAGACACCCTGGGCACGGGAAAAGGTCGAGAAGCTCTACGTGAAGTTGCAGCGCACCAAGCGTCCGCTCTGAGGAATTCCATGGCCGGTGTATCGCTGCAGGGGCTGCTCAGCCGACGCGGGCTGATCGCCATTGCCGCAGTGCTGGGTTGGCTGGGGCTGACGGTTCAGCTGTACCTGATTCTGTTGTTACGCTGGGAGGCCGGGGCCAGCCTGCTGGGTGGGCTGGTGAACTTCTTCAGCTTCTTCACCGTACTCAGCAATACCTTGGTGGCCAGTGTGCTGACCTGTGCCCTGAATCTGCGGATTTCCCGGGGGCAGGCGTTCATGTTGCGTCCGGCGGTCAGTGGCGCGGTAGCGGCGAGCATTGTCCTGGTGGGGTTGGCGTACAGCCTGCTGTTGCGTCATCTGTGGCATCCCCAGGGCTGGCAATGGCTGGCGGATGAGTTGCTGCACGACGTGATGCCGGTGCTGTTCCTGATCTACTGGTGGTGCTGTGTGCCCAAGGGGGGGCTGCGGCTGTGGCACGTCGGCTTTTGGATGCTTTATCCGATACTGTATTTCGCCTATCTGCTCTTGCGCGGGAATGTGCTGGGGCTGTACCCCTATCCTTTTATCGCTGTGGACAAGCTCGGCTATCCCCAAGTGCTGCTCAATGCCCTGGGCATATTGGCGGGATTCGTCCTGGTGTCGTTGTTGTTGCTGGGCCTGGATCGCTGGTTGGGCAAGCGCCCGGCGCAACCCCGGTAGGCCCCGGCTTGCCAGCGAAGCGGGCCTTGAGACCGCTTTCGCTGGCAAGCCAGTTCCTACAAGGGAAATGCATTCCCGGCCACTCCGTAGGAGCCGGCTTGCCAGCGAAGGGGGCGTTGAGATCGCCTTCGCTGGCGTGCCAGTTCCTACCGTGAGGCGGGCCTATTGTTCTTCGCTGCCGTCCAGGCGCCAGTAACCGGCAGCCTTGACGAATTCGTCGTTGAGCCGGTGCTCATCCAGCAGCACTCGACGAACCTGGCGCGAGACCTTGCTCTCGGTGGCCACCCAGGCATACAGCTTGCCTTGCGGGACCTGCAACTGACGCACAGTGCTGATCAGGTCCTGCGCGCCGCCATCACGCTCCACCCAGATCACCTCGACCTCGGCGGCGCTATGCAGTGCCTGGCGCTCCGCTCGATCCTGAACCTCGATCACCGCCAATACCCGGCGTCCGGCCGGCAGTTCTTCCAGGCGTCGGGCTATGGCGGGCAGGGCCGTTTCATCGCCGATCAACAAGTAGCTGTCGAAGATGTCCGGCACGATCATCGACCCCCGCGGGCCGCCGATGTGCAGGTACTGCCCCGGCTTGGCCTGCTCGGCCCAGGTCGAAGCGGGGCCGTCGCCATGGAGCACGAAGTCGATGTCCAGTTCGCCCTGTTCCAGGTCGTAGCGGCGCGGGGTGTAGTCGCGCATGGCGGGCATCGGTCCGCTGTCCTTGCCTGGGCCCAGCACCAGGGTTTCCAGGGCGGCTTGCTGTTCGGCGTTCTGCGGGAACAGCAGCTTTACATGATCGTCGCTGCCCAGGCTGATGAAACCGGCCAGCTCCGGCCCGCCGAGGGTGATGCGGCGCATGCGTGGGGTCAGGTCGACGACGCGCAAGACTTCCAGGCGCCGGCGCTTGATCTCGTGCATGACCCGGTGAATGGATGGCTCTGGGGTTGCAGTCATTCGGATTTCTCCTGGGCAGTGTGGCTGACAGGACCATCGACAATGGCCTTGGCGGTGTTGTTCAGCAGGTCACGCACCCGGAGGATTTCTTCCGGGCTCCAGCGCCCATGGTGCATTTGCAGGGCGTGGCGCAGGTTGTGCACCGCCTCATGGATTTCTGCAGGGCGGTCGTGGCCGCGCAGGGAGCGCTTGCTGACCTCGATGCGCATGTGCACACCGTCCAGGGCAATGGCCTGCTCCTGAAGGGAAAGACGACCGGCGTCGGTGACGCTGTAGCGCTTTTTCCCGCCTTCGGCGTCGCCCTGGATCATTTCGCTTTCTTCCAGAAAGATCAGGGTCGGGTAGATCACACCGGGGCTCGGGCTGTAGGCGCCGTCGAACATGCCTTCGATCTGGCGGATCAGGTCGTAGCCGTGGCAGGGCTGCTCGGCGATCAACGCCAGCAGCAGCAACTTCAAGTCGCCGGGGGCAAACACCCGGGGGCCGCGGCCGCCGCGTTCACGAGCGGGGCGGCGCTCGAAACTGTCGTGGCCGTCACCTTGTTCGCGGTGGTGAGGGGACTCTCTCATTTTCTCTTTCTTCTGTTCGGTTCAGATATAACTTAAGATATATCTTAACGATTGCGCAAGCACTTCTACGCCATCCAAAGCTGCCGTTGGTCTGAGATGGAAAATCACAATGGGCGGGCGCTCCACGCCATGGAGTGGCGTGGAGCGGCTAGTAACCGGAGGGATTCAGCGTTGCAGCGAGGCTGCCCAGGCACTGGGTGCTGCTGCCAGGCTGCAGGTAGGGCATGAGAATCGGCGCCATGCCCTTGAGCACCTGCACCGGCAAGGCCGAGGTGAATTTGAAGCCCTGGGCCGAAGCCCCTGGCACGTAGGCTGTGAGGGTGCCGAAGTGGTGATCGCCGATGTAGAACACGAAGGTTGCGGTGCGGTTGATGGACTTGGAGCTCAGCACCCGGCCGCCGGCACCAGTGGCCTCGATGCGGTTGTCGCCAGTACCGGTCTTGCCGCCCATGGCCAGTGGCGTGCCGTCCGCCAGTTTGAAACTGCCGGATACCCGTTTCGCGGTACCGGCATCCACCACCTGTGACAGGGCCCCGCGCAGCGCCGTGGCGACCTCCGAAGGCATCACGCGCTTGCCCTTGCCAGGGTCGTTGCTCAGGCGGGTTTCGTAAGGCGTGCCGGCGGCAAAGTGCAGGCTGTCGATACGCAGGGACGGCAGGCGCACGCCGTCGTTGAGGATGGTGCCCACCAGTTCGGCGAGCGCCGCCGGACGATCGCCGGAGCTGCCGATGGCGGTGGCCAGGGAGGGCACCAGGTGGTCGAACGGGTAACCGACGCTCTGCCAGCGCTGGTGAATATCCAGGAACGCTTCGACTTCCAGCATGGTGCGGATGCGACTGTCCCGGGCGCTGCGATGGCGACTCTTGAACAGCCAGCTGTAGACCTCCTGGCGTTCGAATTCACTGGCCTTGACGATCTGGCTGAAGGTCGCGTCGGGGTTGTTCATCAGGTAGCCCAGCAGCCACAGGTCCAGGGGATGGACCTTGGCGATGTAGCCCTGGTCCGGCAGGTCATAGGCTCCCGGGCCATAGCCGGCATAGAGCTTGTCCAGGCGCTCGTCGGTGAGTTTCTCGGCGGTCTTGGCGTTTTTCATATGGGCCCGGACAAAGCGATTGAAACTGTCCTGGCTGGCGTCCGGCAGCAGGTAGCGGTGCACGGCAGCCAGGCGGATCGCCGTGGGGTGCATGCCGTCGAGAAAGGTGTCCAGGCGTGCCTGGGTGTCCTTGTTGCGGTACTTCTTCCAGAACCGCAGCAGGAACGAGGTGCCTTCGTGGTCGGCGAAGCGTGCCAGGTATTCCTGGCGCCGCGGGTTGGCGTCGTCCTTGAGCAACTCGGCACTGCTGCTGTCGCCGCCGTAGGTGCTGTAGCGCACCAGGTCACGCATCAAGCGAATGAACGGCAGGTTGATGGATTCGCGCAGGGCATCGCGCAGGGTCGGGCTGCGGCCGTTGTCCTCTTTGCGGAAGTTGTTGAAGTGATGCAACCCGCCGCCGGTGAAGAAGGCTTCGCCGGGGCTGGCGGAGTAGGTGCGGTCCAGGGCCGCGTCGAGCATCTTCGGCAAGCTGCGGTCGCTGTTCTGCATCAGGTAGTCGAGGGCCCAGCGGCTCAGTCGGTCCTGGTCGTTGACCACAAACTTCTTCAGCTCGGCCGGAGTTTTCCCAGCGTGCTTGTCGTGCAACTCGGCAATGATCTGCAGGTAGGTGGTCAGCACCCGCAGCTTGGCGGTGGAGCCCAATTCCAGCTTGCTGCCTTCGTTGATGTCGAAAGGCTGGTCGGTGCTGTCGGTCTGCACCCGCACCCGCGAGCCGTCGGGGGTGAGTTCGAACAGGGTGAAGCTGTAGCGCACTTGCGTGGTGCTGGTGGGGGTCAGCAGGCGCTCGCCGAGCACACCGATCTGCGCGGCGAAAGCCGGGTCGGCGAGGTGCTTGAGGTACTCGGTGGCCTGGCGCTGCAGGTCGCTCTGCAAGGTGCTGGTGGCCGACAGGTCAAGGCGGTCCAGGTCGTACAAGGGGCGGTTGAGCAGCGCTGCCAAACGGCGGCGGGCCACGCTGATGCCCTTGTTTGTTTCGATCGGCTGGATCGTCGGCTGCTGCTGCCAGTCGCGGTAGCTGACCTTGCTGGCCAGGGCCGCGGCGGTCAGGGCGGGATCGATGACATTGTTCTGCGCCAGCAGGCGGATATGGCTGTCGGTGAGGTCCGCCAGCTCGGCGTGCCTCTTGACCAGATAATAGGAAGGGCGGCGTTGCGCGATCATCAGCGACAGCACCTGGCGCAGGGCCAGGCCGCGCTGGGCCAGGCTCCTGGCATCGGTGGCGTTGCTGGACAGGGCCTGGTTGACCTGATCGAAATCGGCGCCGTACCAGACCCGCAGGCCCTCGGCCATGCCATGTACCTCGCCGTGCCCCGGAACTGCCGACAGCGGCACGCTGTTGAGGTAATCGCGGACGATCCGGCGCCGGGCCTCCAGGGTTTGCGGGCCATCCTGATAGGCGCGCACGCTGGCGGAAATCATCTGGCGGATCTTTTCGCCGCCGGACACCGTCAAGCCATCGGGGGAGTGGCGGTATTTTTCCAGCTGGGTGGCCAGGGTGCTGCCGCCGGCGGTCTGCCCGGGTAGGTGCAGAAGCTTGGCCACCTGGGACCAGGCGGCCTTGGCGAAGCGCGGCCAGTCCACCGCCGGGTTGGCCTGGGCCAGCTTGGGGTCCAGCAGATCGCGGTTCTCGATGAACAGCAGGCTGTGCACCATCAGGGGCGGAATATGGTTGAAGCTGGCATACAGCTGTTGTGGGTAATTGAATTGATACAGGGGCGCGGCGCGGCAATCGGTGATGAACAGGCCGGCCTGGATTTTCTCGGTATAGGGCACGAAAAAACCGTTTTTGCTGTAGTCCATCAATGCCGGGGAAAACCGAGTCTGAGCGTCGATCAGGTAGCCGCGCTTGAGCAGACGCGGCAGGAACTCGCCCAGGGCGCTATAGCCCAGACGCCGGTCGAAGGGGCCGGCGCCGGGATAGAGTATGGCGTCGCTGGGGCCTGGTTGCAGGGAATAGCTCAAGTCTTGAGCCAGCTTGCTGAACTCCCGCGCCTGGAGCTTGGAGGTACGCATTTCCCGGCTGGCGGCGACACCCAGGGCGATCAGCGTGATCAGCAGTAGCAGCCAGAACAGGCGCCAGGCATAACGGCGGGACCTGGGTTTTTTGGGTAAAGGCGCTTCGTCCTCGCTGTGGTTTGGCACTGCGTTTTTACGCGAATCGGTCTGCCACAGAGCGCCCATAGTCGATTGATCCATTCACGCAGATTGATCGGACTTGTCTGAAGCTTAGTCGGTGGTAGCCGCGGCAGAAGAAATTGTGAAAGCAATGGGTCCTGGAACCGGGCCGCGGCCCCGGGGCTGATCAGGAACCGGTGGGAAAGGGCTGTGATAGAGCCTTCTTCCAGGTAAATACGCCCTAGGTAGGGGCATGACGATGCACCAGGGCTGTGCAATACTCCGGGCCCTTTCCGAGTGAGGTTTAAGGGCAAAAAGCAGGTAATGCTTCTCCGCGAAAGCGGTATTTGCCGAGATTTCTCTCTGAATTTAGCTACTTATAGAGTGAAAAGCCCTGTCGGGAGCTTTTTATACTGCGCACCCCGCTGATCTGGCAGGTCTTGTCCTACAGACGCGCCGCCCCACAAGGCCGGTACGGTTGAGCAAGCTGCGGCTATCCGCCACGGCTTCGCAGACTCGGTGGTTCATATCCAATAACAAAATGAGGTTGTATCTCTATGTCAGTTGGCAACCAACTGCCCCACGGCGAGACCGCTCAGGGCGGCCCGCTGAAACGCGAACTGGGCGAACGGCATATTCGCTTGATGGCCCTGGGTGCCTGTATCGGCGTCGGCCTGTTCCTGGGCTCGGCCAAGGCCATCGAAATGGCCGGTCCGGCCATCATGCTGTCCTACATTATCGGCGGCCTGGCGATCCTGGTGATCATGCGCGCCCTCGGCGAGATGGCGGTGCATAACCCGGTCGCCGGTTCCTTCAGCCGTTACGCACAAGACTACCTGGGTCCGTTGGCGGGTTTTCTGACCGGCTGGAACTACTGGTTCCTGTGGCTGGTGACCTGTGTCGCGGAGATCACGGCGGTGGCGGTGTACATGGGCATCTGGTTCCCCGATGTGCCGCGCTGGATCTGGGCCCTGGCGGCCCTGGTGAGCATGGGGTCGATCAACCTGATCGCGGTCAAGGCCTTCGGTGAGTTCGAGTTCTGGTTCGCCCTGATCAAGATCGTCACCATCATCGCCATGGTGATCGGCGGCGTTGGCATCATTGCCTTCGGCTTCGGCAACGACGGCGTGGCGCTGGGCATCTCCAACCTGTGGACCCATGGCGGCTTCATGCCCAATGGCGTGACCGGCGTGCTGATGTCGCTGCAGATGGTGATGTTCGCCTACCTGGGCGTAGAGATGATCGGCCTCACCGCCGGTGAAGCGCGCAACCCGCAGAAGACCATTCCCAACGCCATCGGCTCGGTGTTCTGGCGCATCCTGCTGTTCTACGTGGGCGCGCTGTTCGTGATCCTGTCGATCTACCCGTGGAATGAGATCGGCACCCAGGGCAGCCCGTTCGTGATGACCTTCGAGCGTCTGGGCATCAAGACCGCCGCCGGCATCATCAACTTCGTGGTGATCACTGCTGCGCTGTCGTCCTGCAACGGCGGCATCTTCAGCACCGGGCGCATGCTCTACAGCCTGGCGCAGAACGGCCAGGCCCCGGCCGGCTTCGCCAAGACCTCGAACAACGGCGTGCCGCGTCGCGCGCTGCTGCTGTCGATCTTCGCCCTGCTGCTGGGGGTACTGATGAACTATCTGGTGCCGGAGAAAGTGTTCGTCTGGGTGACCTCGATCGCCACCTTCGGGGCGATCTGGACCTGGGTGATGATCCTGCTGGCCCAGCTCAAGTTCCGCAAGGGCCTGAGCCCGAGCGAACGGGCTGCGCTGAAATACCGCATGTGGCTGTACCCGGTCAGTTCCTACTTCGCCCTGGCGTTCCTGGTACTGGTGGTGGGGCTGATGGCCTACTTCCCGGACACTCGCGTGGCGTTGTATGTCGGCCCGGCGTTCCTGGTGCTGCTGACGGTGCTGTTCTACCTGTTCAAGCTGCAACCGACCAATGTCCAGCAAGGGGCGGTGCGTTCGGCGTCGTGATCCCTCGCTCGGCAAGCTCTTGCCTTGAGCATCCCGGGCCAACGGCCTGAACAGAAGAATCCGGCGTCCCGCCAGGGCCGCCGGATTTTTTTTGTCGCGGTTCAGCCTCCCAGTGTGCCGCTGGTATCGGCATCGAAAACCGCCTTGGCTTGTTGGGCCAAGGGGCTCAGCAGGCTCAACAGCGTCGCAGCGTCATAGAGCTGGTGGGCTGCCAGGTTCGCCGGGGTGGGGTCGATGGGAATCAGCACTTCGGCATCGGCTGCGTGCAGCCAGATCGCCGTCACCTGCAACGCCGGAATGAACAGCAACCTCAATTCGCAGGATTTCCCCTGCAGCAGGGGTGCCTGTTCCGCCAGGTTCAGGGCACTGATGGTGGACGCCGCCAGAACGCCGTGATTGAGCGCCGCGAACTCGACCTTGCCGGCCACTTCCGTCAGTTGCGCGTCGGCGATGGATACACCGCCGGCGAACACCAGGTAATGCCAGTCCCCCGTCGTGGCCTGGTCCAGGCCCTTGCCGTTGGCCAGGTCCTCCAGGCCGAGGGCGTAGCCGCGAAATGCCTGGGACAGGCTCAGGGTGCCGGCATTGGCAAAGGCGCGGTTGACGCCGAAACCCTGGGTGCGCAGGGCTGCCTGCAGTGCCGGGTGCAAGGTCTGGACGCCGTGGGTGGGCGCCTTGGGGTAAGTCAGTTGCATGACGCCTCCTAGTTTTTCCGGGTGAAGTAGGTGTGGGTCCAATTGCCGCCGCCGTTGTAGGAACCGGGGAAGCTGTTAAGGGCACGGGTCGAGTAACCGAAGATGGAGTCGGCGACCAGGATGGAGCTGCCGTCGGTGCCGTAGATCGTCAGGAAATGCGCGCCGCCGCCATACCAGGCGCAACGCAGGCCGACGGGACGGCCCATGCCGAGCTGGTTTTCGATGGCCGGCATCTGCATCCGGTTTTCCCGCATCCCGCCATAACTGCGGGTGGTTCTGAGGGCCGAGTCCAGGTAGCCGTAGACGTTGCACGGTCCGGGCTGGCTGCAGCAGGAGTTGCGGCCCAATTCGGCATTGGCCACCCCGCACTGGGTCCAGGAGCCGGTGCCGTAGTAGTTGCCGACCGATGCCGACAGTGCCGCCCAGCACCAGTTGCTCTGGGTTTGCGGCTGCACGCTGAAATTGAGTCGGGCGCCGGCCTGGGGGGCCGCCTCGGCGCGTGGGTCGATTTCAGCCAGTTGCGGATCGATCAGCGTACCGGCCAGGCATTGGGGCAGGGCCTGCGGGTTGCCGGTGGGGGTCAAGGTCGTGCTTAACATGTTCATCCTCCGTGAGTGAAAACCAGCCTCCGGCTGGTGTCGCTGTGGCATCTGGGCTACAGCAAGTTGCCGGACCCGGCGCTGGGTGATGCGCGGCGCCAGCCTCGATGGCGTGCGCTGGCCGGGTCTGCAAGCAACCTTAGATGAGGTATGCGTCAATGCAATTTAATTATGCGTTTATGCATTGTGGCGGGCGTGAATGTCCCTGATAAGGGGGGCGTCCACAGTCGGGCCCGGTCCGGGTTGTGACCCCTTGTCGAGTGCCGAGTGAGGCTAGACGTCGATGATCACCAGGGTGCCGTGGCTGCCGGGCAGTACGCTATGGGCCTGGCCGGCTTGCACCCGGTACATCTGGCCGGCCAGCACTTCGACAGTGGCCTGGCCAATGCCCAAGCGCAGGCAGCCCTGGGTCACCAGCAGGCCTTCGTTGTAGTCGTGGATTTCTTCCGGGTAGGGCGCCTGGTCCATGCGCAGGACCTTGATACGGGCCGCGCCGACCTGGCCCACCAGCGAGGATTGCCAGGGACCGGGCAGTTGCTGGGACAGTTGCTCGAAGGACAGCAAGGGCATGGTGGAACTCCGAAAGGTCAGTGGTGGTTCGCTCTGCTTTCGGTGGTCCGGTCAAGCATCGGGAGGATGTCGGCTTCTAGAATTCGTCCATCAGCAGTACGCGGCATTCGCGGGCTTGGAAGGCGTTGATCTGTGGTACCAGGCGGGTGAAGTGTTCGGTGTTGCAATGAGCGTCGAGGGCGGCGCGGTCCGGCCACTGTTCGACGAAGATGAAGTGCCCGGGGTCTTTCTGATCGACGAACAGATCGTAGGCGATGCACAGCGGCTCCTGGCGGGTTTTTTCCACCAGTTCGGCGTACCACGGGCGCACGGTTTCCAGGTGTTCGGGCTTGATGAAGTCTTCAGCGATAACCTTGAGCATTCCAATCTTCCTTGTGAGTCGCCAGGCTCCCCAGGTAGCCGGGGAGGCCTGGACAGGCGTGCTTAAGCGGCGGCTTGGGTATTGGGTTCGAAGCTGTCGGCCCGGGCCAGTTGCCACATGCGCGAGTAGAACTCGCCGTTGACTTCGCCGGTGAGCAATTCGCCGGGCTTGAGGAACACATGCAGTTGGGAGAACAGCTTGATCTCGGTGGCCGACATGCGTCGCACCAGGTGCTTGGCTTCCAGTTGCGACGGGTGCTGCAGGCCGGCGGCGGCCAGCATCTCGGCCAGGGCCTTGAGGGTGTTGCGGTGGAAGCTGTACACCCGCTGGGCCTTGTCCGGCACCACCAGGGCACGCTGGCGCAGGTTGTCCTGGGTGGCGACACCGGTGGGACATTTGTTGGTGTGGCAGCTTTGTGACTGGATGCAGCCGATGGCGAACATGAAGCCCCGGGCCGAGTTGGCCCAGTCGGCGCCGATGGCCAGGACGCTGGCGATGTCGAAGGCACTGACGATCTTGCCGCTGGCACCGAGCTTGATCTTGTCCCGCAGGTTCAGGCCCACCAGGGTGTTGTGGACGAACAGCAGGCCTTCGCGCATGGGCGCGCCGATGTGGTCGGTGAACTCCACGGGGGCTGCGCCGGTGCCGCCTTCCTTGCCGTCGACCACGATGAAATCCGGGAGGATGCCGGTTTCCAGCATGGCCTTGGCAATGCCCATGAATTCCCACGGGTGGCCCAGGCAGAACTTGAAGCCCACCGGCTTGCCGCCGGACAGCTCACGCAGTTGCTGGATGAAATGCATCATTTCGATCGGGGTGGAAAATGCACTGTGGCTCGACGGCGAAATGCAGTCCTCGCCCATGCGGATGCCGCGGGTGTCGGCAATTTCCTGGGTCACCTTGTGCTTGGGCAGGATGCCGCCATGGCCCGGCTTGGCGCCCTGGCTCATCTTGATCTCGATCATCCGCACTTGCGGGTTCTGCGCCTGGGTGGCGAAGCGCTCGGGGTCGAAGCGGCCGTCGGCGGTGCGGCAGCCAAAGTAGCCACTGCCCAGTTCCCAGGTCAGGTCGCCGCCGTGTTCACGGTGATAGGGGCTGATGCTGCCTTCACCAGTGTCGTGGGCAAAGTTGCCGAGCTTGGCACCCCGGTTCAGGGCACGGATGGCGTTGGCACTCAGGGAGCCGAAGCTCATCGCCGAGATGTTGAATACCGAGGCCGAATAGGGCTGGGTGCATTGCGGGCCGCCGACGGTGACCCGAAAGCTGCTGGGGTCGCTCAAGGGCGCCGGGCGCATGGAGTGGCCGATGAACTCGAAGCCCGACTGGTAGACATCGATCAGGGTGCCGAAGGGTTTGTCGGCGCTTTCATTCTTGGCCCGCGAGTACACCAGGGAGCGCTGGGCGCGGGAAAAGGGCAGGGCGTCGCTGTCGGATTCCAGCAGGTATTGGCGGATCTCCGGACGTATGCCTTCCACCAGGTAGCGGATGTTGCCCAGGATCGGGTAGTTGCGGCGTACCGCGTGGGGACTTTGCAGCAGATCGAAGATCCCCAGCAGGCTCAGCAGGCCGGTGACCAGGGTGAATGGCCAGAGCCAGTCGTGTTCGAGAAAGGGCAGGCTGGCGAGGGTGAATATCACGCAGGCAGCAAAGAAGGCGTAGCGGCTCAGAAGTGACAGGCTCATACGGTTTCCTTGGTTCGGACTCATCAGGTCAATCAGGCACCGGGTGCCTTGATAACGGGTAATCGACAGCGACACCGAACGGCTGAGACGGTGGGCTGCACAGGCATTTCTTATAGGAATTCACGGCTGTGTCAGAGCGTTGCAGCCCAGCATACTGGCCCGCTGGGGCCTTACGGGCAAGCCTGAATCGGGGGATCGAGGCAGGACTTAGACCATTGTTGCAGAATCTTATTGCGATAAGTTCTCGTTTAAACAGGGTTTTATTGTTACTGTATAACACTGTTTTTCACCCCAGCCGCTGGAGACTCCGATGAAACCCAACATTCACCCTGACTACCGCCCCGTGCTGTTTCACGATACTGCCGCCGACGTGTTTTTCCTCATTGGCTCTACCGTCGATACCGACCGCACCTATCAGCACAGTGATGGCCAGACCTATCCGTACGTAACCCTGGATGTGTCCAGCGCTTCGCACCCGGTGTACACCGGCCAGCAACGCAAGACCCAGTCCGAAGGCCGTATCGCTGGCTTCAACAAACGTTTTGCCTCCTTCGGTTCCAGCGGTAAAGCCGCTGCCAAGTGAGGTCATTGGCCTCCATTCTCGCCGCCGTCCGTTGGTGCTCTTCCAGCGGACGGATGGTATTAAAAAGCCATCATTCCCCTCGGAAATGCTTCTACGCTTGAATCAGGCAACAAGGATCAGTGTTGCCAGTGAAAAGAATGAAGGACATGTGCATCGATGTTGACCCGAGGTGTCTCATGGGTGAGCTGAACGTTGCCACAGTCACACGCCAGTCCGAGGTTCTGTTGGTAGACAGCCAGGACGCGATCCTGCAACGCCTGCACCAACTGCTCAGTGCCCATTCCTACGTGCTGCACCTTGCCCACGACGCCAGCGAAGCCCTGAAGGTCATGGCCACCCGGGAGGTGGACCTGGTCATCAGCGCCGCCCATCTGCCGCAGATGGATGGCCCGTCCCTGCTGGCGCGCATTCATCAGCACTATCCGGACACTACGCGCATCCTGCTGACCGGTGACCCGGACCTGAAACTGATCGCCAAGGCGATCAATGAAGGGGAAATCTACCGTTACCTGAGCAAGCCCTGGGATGACCAGGAACTGCTGCTGGCCCTGCGCCAGGCCCTGGAGCACCAGCATTCCGAACGTGAGCGCCAGCGCCTGGAAGCTCTGACCCAAGAGCAGAACGCTGAGCTCAAGGCCCTCAATGCCCTGCTGGAAAAACGCGTCGCATCGCGCACCGCGGAGCTGCAACAAACCGCCGACATGCTGGACCTGGCCTATGAGGAGCTCAAGCACAGCTATGCCACGGGCGCCGAGCTGTTCTCGCTGCTGGTGAACCAGCGTCTGCCGAGCGACAAGCAGACTAACCGCCGGATCATCGATTTGGTGCGTGCCTACTGCAAGATCCACGGCATCGACGCCGTGGCGCAGCGCGACCTGGCCATGGCCGCGGCCCTGCACAACATCGGCAAGCTGAGCTGGAGCGACAGCATGATGGTCACTCCGGCCGATTGGTTGCACCACCATGAGCGTGAACGCTATCGGGCCTATCCGGCGCAAAGCGAATCGCTGCTGATGACCCTGGAACCGGTGCAGGATGCGGCGCGCCTGATCCGCCATCACCAGGAACACTGGGATGGCAGCGGCTTTCCCGATCACCTCAAGGGCGAGGCGATTCCCCTGGGCTCGCGGTTGCTCAAGCTGGCGGTGGATTTTATCGAACTGCAGTGCGGGCTGATTCTCGAACGGCACATGAACAGCGACGAGGCCCTGGTGTTCATCCGTAAATACGCCGGCCGGCTGTACGACCCCGAGTTGGTGGAGGGGTTTATCCAAGTGTGTTCTGTGTACCTCAGCGATGTGACCCTGGGCGACCCTTCGGTCAAGGTCCTGGGCACCCGGGAGCTGGCGGCGGGCATGCTGCTGGCGCGCAACCTGAATGCTGACAACGGCATGCTTCTGCTCAACGCCGGCAAGGTGCTGAGCCAGCCTCTGGTGGACAAACTGATCGCCTTTGAAACCATGGAAGGCGCCCGTTACAGCGTGTTCGTCAAGCTGGCGCGAGAGCCGCAGTCGGGCACCTGAGAAACGCCCTGGAACGACGGGAAATATACCGCTGGCGGATGACGACCCGCTGCCGGGCATGTGATCCTTGCGCCTTCGTTCTCAAGGTGTCCAGGTCCCCATGTCGCTGCCCTCCGCCGTTGCACCCTCCGTCATTCGTATCGCCGCCGCCCTGTTGCTGGGGGCCGATGGCCAGACCCTGCTGGTGCGCAAACGCGGCACCCAGGCCTTCATGCAGCCTGGCGGCAAGATCGAAGCCGGCGAGCCGCCGGTGCTGGCCCTGGTCCGAGAGTTGGAAGAGGAACTCGGCCTGCGCATCGATCCGAGCCAGGCCTGCTATCTGCAACAGTTTTGCGCACCGGCCGCCAACGAGCCCGGCCATGTGGTGCAGGCGGAGGTCTTTCTTGTTCGCATCGACATTGCGGTGACTCCGGCGGCGGAGATCGAGGAGGTGCGCTGGATCGATCCGGCCAGCGATGGTGGTTTGTTTCTGGCGCCGTTGACACGGGATCTGATCTTGCCGTTTTATCGTCAGGCCCAGGCGAGCCTCGCCTGACCTCCCGTTGCCAAGGACTGCCATGATCCCACTTCACGACTACCTGATTTTCGCCGCGGCCTCGTTGCTGATGGTGCTGACCCCAGGCCCGAACATGATCTACCTGATTTCCCGTTCGATCTGCCAGGGGCGCAAGGCCGGGGTGACGTCGTTATTGGGCGTCGTGATGGGCTTTTTCGTCCACCTGTTTGCCGCTGCACTGGGCCTGACCGCGATCTTCATGGCGGTGCCCATGGCCTATGAAGTGCTCAAGTGGGCCGGTGCCCTGTATCTGCTGTGGCTGGCCTGGCAGGCGCTCAAGCCTGGCGCGCGATCGCCGTTCGAAGCCCAGCAGTTGCCGCTGGACTCGCCCCGCAAGCTGGTGATCATGGGGTTTCTGACCAGCGCCCTGAACCCCAAGATCGCGGTGTTCTACCTGTCGATCTTTCCGCAGTTCATTCATCCCGAGCACGGATCGGTGTTTTCCCAGAGCCTCATTCTCGGCCTGACCCAGATCAGCGTGAGTTTTTCGGTGAACCTGCTGATTGCCCTGTTCGCCGCAGGCATTGCCTCCTGGTTCGCCAGTAACCCCACCTGGCTTTCGGTCCAGCGTTACTTCATGGGGTTCGTGCTGGCGGGGCTGGCGGTGCGCTTGATGTTCGAACAACGCCGTACCAACTGAACATGACGGACTGACGATCCCGCATGAACCTGCAGATCCGACACCTGACTCCTGACGATGCCGCGCAATACCGGGCCTTGATGCTCGAAGCCTATGAGCGCCATCCCCAGGCGTTCACTTCCAGTGTCCGGGAGCGCGAGAAGCTGCCCCTGGCCTGGTGGGGTGCCCGTCTGGATGGGGAGCTGGACCTGATGCTGGGAGCCTTTGACCGAGGGCGGCTGGCGGGGATCGTCGGCCTGGCCTTCGAGCTGCGGGAAAAGGCCCGGCACAAGGCGACCCTGTTCGGCCTTTACGTCACGGCCGAGCAACGCGGCAGCGGCCTGGGTCGACAGCTGGTGCAGCATCTACTGGCCGAGGCGGTGGGGTACGAAGGCCTGCGCCTGGTGCAACTGACGGTGACGGCGGGCAATGACGCAGCGCTGTCCGTGTACCAGCGCTGCGGCTTTGTCCAGTTCGGGCTAGAACCCCAGGCGGTGTGCGTGGGGGAGGACTATCTCGACAAGATCCACATGTGGCGCGAAGTGCCACGCTGATCCTGCTCGCTGGCCTGCCGGCGCCGCATGAGGGTGGCGCTCAGCGTACAGCGCTGACGCCGTCCAGGGTCGAGAACGAGGTGTCCTTGGCGGTCAGCAGGAAGTCACGCATGTAGGGCGCGTCCAGCATGTCGGCGCGAATCGCTGCGTACAGGGTGGCGAACAGTCCCTTTTCACCCAGCCGCTTGGCCTTCACATAACCCCGTGAGCTGTATTCATGCAGGGCCCAATGAGGCATGCCGCACACCCCGCGGCCGCTGGCCACCAGCTGCATCATCATCACCGTCAGTTCCGAGGTGCGGACCTGCGCCGGTTCGATGTCCGCCGGTTCCAGGAAGCGGGTGAAGATGTCCAGACGATCCCGCTCCACCGGATAGGTGATCAGGGTTTCGTTCAGCAGATCTTCCGGGACTATGTAGGGCTTGCTTGCCAGGGGGTGCTGGTTGGCCACCGCAAGCATGGCTTCGTAGGTGAACAGCGGCACATAGGTGATGCCGGCCAGTTCCAGGGGATCGGAAGTCACCACCAGGTCCAGGTCACCCCGGGCCAGCGCTGGCAGCGGTGCAAAGGAGAAGCCCGAGGCCAGGTCCAGTTCCACTTCCGGCCAGGCGTCGCGGAACTGGTCGATGGTGGGCATCAGCCACTGGAAGCAGCTATGGCACTCGATGGCCATGTGCAAGCGGCCGGCGGTGCCGCCGGCCAGGCGGGCAATGTCCCGTTCGGCGCCGCGCAGCAGCGGCAGGGTGGCATCGGCCAGTTGCAGCAGGCGCAGGCCAGCGCTGGTGAAGCGCACCGGCTTGGTCTTGCGCACGAACAGCGGCATGCCCAGGCGCTCTTCAAGTTCCTTGAACTGGTGGGACAGGGCGGACTGGGTCAGGTGCAGGCGTTCGGCGGCTTCAACCAGGCTGTCGGCTTCGCGCAGGGCGTGCAGGGTCTTCAGGTGACGGATTTCGAGCACCAGGATCTCCATGAGTAAATTTTGTGATCAACACGAAAAGGTTGAGTTTGTCTCATGTTGCCCGAGCTGTCGACAATAGCGCCATCTTTGACAAGGAGGCGCTTTCCCATGGCACTGGCCCACACCCTCGGTTTTCCCCGCATCGGCGCTGACCGCGAACTGAAAAAAGCCCTCGAAGCCTACTGGAAGGGCGACCTCGATCAGGCTGCATTGCAAGAGGTCGGTCGCGAGCTGCGGGCTCGGCACTGGCAAGTGCAAAAAGACGCCGGCATCGACCTGCTGCCAGTGGGCGACTTTGCCTGGTACGACCAAGTGCTCGGTCACTCCCTGACCTTCGGGGTGATTCCCGAGCGTTTCGACGGTCTTCGCGATGCCCAGGGCCGTCCGACCCTGGACACTCTGTTCGCCATGGCCCGTGGCGCCAATGCTGGCTGCTGCGGTGAGCAGGGCCAGGCGCAATACGCCCAGGAACTGACCAAGTGGTTCGACACCAACTACCACTACCTGGTCCCCGAGTTCAGCGTCGACCAGCCGTTCCAGCTGAGCTGGGAGCAACTGTTCGACGAAGTCGAGCAAGCCCATGCCCTGGGTCATCAGGTCAAGCCGGTGATCATCGGCCCCTTGACCTACCTGTGGCTGGGCAAGGCCAAGGGCAATGGATTCAATAAGCTCGACCTGCTGGAGCGCCTGTTGCCGCTGTACGGCGAGATCCTCAACCGGCTCAAGGCCCAGGGCGTGGAGTGGGTGCAGATCGACGAGCCGATCCTGACCCTTGACCTGCCCCAGGAGTGGAAGAGCGCCTTCGAGCGGGCCTACCACATCCTCCAGTACTCGCCGCTGAAAAAACTGGTGGCCACTTACTTCAGCGGTTTGGAAGACAACCTCGGCCTGGCGGTGGGCCTGCCGGTGGACGGCTTGCACATCGATGCGGTGCGGGCGCCGGAACAACTGGGCCAGGTCCTGGACCGGCTGCCGACCTACAAGATTCTTTCCGTGGGCCTGGTCAATGGGCGTAACGTCTGGCGCTGCGAACTGGAACAGGCCCTGCAGCAGTTGCAGGTGGCCCAGGAGCGTTTCGGCGACAACCTTTGGGTCAGCAGCTCCTGCTCCCTGCTGCACAGCCCGGTGGACCTGTCCCGGGAAGACCAGCTGGATGCCGAACTGAAAAGCTGGCTGGCCTTTGCCGTGCAGAAGTGCGGCGAGATTTCGGTCCTGCGTGATGCCCTGAACGATCCCCAGGCCCCGGCGGTGCAAGCGGCCCTGGCGCAAAGCCGGAAGGTCCAGGCCAGTCGTGCCCAGTCCCCGCGGATTCACAAGGCCCAGGTCCAGGCCCGGATCAAGGCCATCAGCGCCGCCGACAGTCAGCGTCAGTCGCCCTTTGCCCAACGTATCGAACAGCAGCGAGCGCGCCTGCAATTGCCGGTCTTTCCCACCACCACCATCGGCTCTTTCCCGCAGACTGCATCGATCCGCCTGGCGCGCCAGGCCTACCGGCAGGGCAAGCTGTCGCTCAACGACTACACCGATGCCATGCACAGCGAGATCCGCCACGCAGTGCAGATCCAGGAGAGCCTTGGCCTGGACGTGCTGGTCCACGGTGAAGCCGAGCGCAACGACATGGTGGAGTACTTTGCCGAGCAACTCGACGGCTACCTGTTCACCCGCTTCGGCTGGGTCCAGAGCTACGGCTCGCGCTGCGTCAAGCCGGCCATCATCTACGGCGACCTGAGCCGGCCCCGGGCCATGACCGTGGACTGGATCCAGTACGCCCAGAGCCTCACCGACAAGGTCATGAAAGGCATGCTCACTGGCCCTGTGACCATGCTCATGTGGTCTTTCCCCCGGGAAGACGTATCGCGCAAGGTCCAGGCCCAGCAACTGGCGCTGGCCCTGCGCGATGAAGTGCAGGACCTGGAACAGGCCGGGATCAAGATCGTGCAGATCGACGAGGCGGCGTTCCGCGAAGGCCTGCCCCTGCGCCGCGCGCAATGGCAGGAATACCTGGACTGGGCGGTGCAGGCCTTCCGCCTGAGCGCTTCGGGTGTGCGGGACGAAACCCAGATCCATACCCACATGTGCTACAGCGAGTTCAACGATGTGATCCAGTCGATTGCCGCCATGGATGCCGACGTGATCACCATCGAGACTTCCCGTTCGGACATGGAGTTGCTGCAAGCCTTCGAAGCCTTCGACTACCCCAACGACATCGGCCCGGGGGTGTATGACATCCACTCGCCACGGGTGCCGGACACTGCCGAGATGGTCAAGCTGATGAGCAAGGCGGTCAAACGCATTCCCGCCGAGCGACTGTGGGTCAACCCCGATTGCGGCCTGAAGACCCGCGCCTGGCCGGAAACCGAAGCGGCCCTGGTGAACATGGTGGCCGCGGCCCGCCAGCTGCGCAGCCAGCTGGCCTGAAAGCCGGTAGAAACCTGCTTGCCGACGAAGGCGATCATCAGTTCCACCTCGTCGGCAAGCGAGGCGTCGCCCGAGCGCCCCTAAGCGATGACCGCTGGGCGGGCTTCATCAAACTGTCACGCAACTGTGGCAGCGCGAAACATCGAAGTTCATCAGACTCGCGCTCTACTGGGGTTCTGCGTTTCGGTGTTTTCCATGCGGGCAAGATTGTTTTCCACTGTCATCCTGCTGGCCGGGCTTTTGCTCGGCCAGCTGTCTTTTGCGGCCGCGCGCTGCGATGTCAACGTACCCACGCAACGGGTCGACCTGGCGCAGGTGAGCCTGGCCTACCAAAGCATCGGTCGAAGCTCCGATCCGGCATTGCTGCTGGTCATGGGCCTGGGTGGGCAATTGATCCACTGGCCGGACGAAGTAGTGGAGGCCTTGTGTCAGCAAGGGTTTCGGGTGATTCGATATGACAATCGCGACGTCGGCCTGTCCACCTGGCGCCAGGCTCCGGCCAGCGCCAACCTGACCTTCGAAGTGCTGCGCTACAAGCTCGGCCTGCCCGTGGCTGCGCCTTATACCCTGAGCGACATGGCCGATGATGCCCTGGGGCTGATGGATGCCCTGCACATCGAGCAGTTCCATGTGCTGGGGGCGAGCATGGGCGGCATGATTGCCCAGCATCTGGCGGCCATGGCGCCACAACGAGTCGAGAGCCTGACGCTGATCATGACCAGCTCCGGGGCCCAAGGCCTGCCGGCGCCGAATGAGGCGCTGGTGCAATTGCTGTCCCGGCGCAATGCACCGAACCGCGAAGCGGCCCTGGAGCAGCAGGCGGACCTGCTGGCGGCCCTGGGCAGCCCGAAGGTCGCGGATGACCGTCAGGTTCTGCTGCATCAGGCTGCGTTGTCCTATGACCGGGCGTTCAACCCGGAGGGCGTCAAGCGTCAGATCATGGCGATCCTCGCCGAGCCGAGTCGGGTGGCCTTGCTCAAGCAACTGCGGGTGCCGGCCCTGGTGGTGCACGGCACCGCCGATCCGCTATTGCCGGTGATGCATGGGGTGCACCTGGCGGCGCAGATCCAGGGCAGCCAGCTGAAGCTGATTCCGGGGTTGGCCCATCGTTTCCAGGACGCCTTCAAGGCGCCTTTGCTGGCGGCGGTGCTGCCATACCTGCAAAACCATCGCGAAGACACTTCCCACTGGGCCCAGATCGAACCGCTGGAAGTGGGGCGCATGCTCTGAGCCAAGTCTCAGCGGATAGATTTTCGCTTGCAGCTTGTCGCTGTTCGCGTCAGCGAACAATCTTGTCTACCTGAATGCCGAGCTTTTTCAGGCGGTACCAGAAGCTGCGTTCGGAAATGCCGATCATCTGTGCCGCGGCCGCCTGGACGCCGTTGCTCTGGTGCAGGGCCGCGAGGATGTAGGCCCGCTCCACTTCGGCCAGGGCCGCGTCCAGGTCGCTGGGCACTTGTGGGCCAACGCTGAGGGCCACGCTGCCCTCGGTGCCTGCTGGCGGGGTGTCGAACAGATAGCCTGGCAGGTCACTTTCTTCGATGACCGGGGCGCGGGCGACGATGGTGGCTCGCTCCACGCAGTTCTGCAGTTCGCGGATGTTTCCTGGCCAGCTGTAGCAAGCCATGGCCTGCAGGGCTTGTGGGCTGAAGCCCGTGATGCGCTTGCCGGCGGTGGCCCCCAGGCTGTGGGCGAAGTGGCGGGCCAGTGGAGCGATGTCCTCGACCCGCTCGCGCAGCGCTGGCAAGGGAATGGGGAAGACATTGAGGCGGTAGTACAGGTCCTCGCGGAACTCCTTGTTGGCCACGGCTTCCAGCAGGTTCTTGTTGGTCGCGGCGATCACCCGCACATCGACCTTGCGCTCCCGGGGATCGCCCACCGGCTCGATCACGCGTTCCTGCAGGGCGCGGAGGATCTTGGCCTGCAAGGCCAGGGGCATGTCGCCCACTTCATCGAGAAACAGGGTGCCCTTGTCGGCCTGCTGGAAGCGTCCGACCCGGTCCGCCACGGCGCCGGTGAAGGCGCCCTTGCGGTGGCCGAACATCTCGCTTTCCAGCAAGCCTTCGGGAATGGCCGCGCAATTGACGGCGACAAAGGGTTTGTCCGCGCGATTGCCGTGCTTGTGGATGGCCCGGGCGACCATCTCCTTGCCGGTGCCGCTTTCTCCGGTCAGGAGAATGGTGGCGCTGCTCTCGCGTACCGAGTCCACCGCCTGCAGTACCTGGCGAAAGGCCGGGCTGTCGCCCACCAGGCTGTCGAACTGCTGGTGCTCGTCGAGCTCGGCGCGCATGCGCTGGTTGTCTTTGAGGATGTCGCGAAACTGCAGGGCCTTGCTGACGGTGATGTCCAGCTCATCGATATCGAAGGGCTTGGCAATGTAGTCGTAGGCGCCGTTGCGCATGGACTGCACAGCGTTCTTCACCGTGCTGTAGGCGGTCATCACGATCACCGGCAGGTTCGGGTAGCGCTGCTTGATTTCCGCCAGCAGCTGGGGCCCGTCCATGCCCGGCATGCGCCAGTCGCTGATCACCAGGTCGATGTCTTCCTGCTCCAGCACCTTGAGGGCGTGCAGGCCATTGCTTGCCGTGAACACCTGGATGCCGTTCTGGCTCAAGGCCGAAGACAGCAGGTCACAGAGTTTGGGTTCGTCATCGACCACCAGCAGGTTATGCGTCATCAGTGTCCTCGTCGTCCTCTTCACCGTTGGCCGGAATGTACAGGCTGAAGGTGGCGCCGGCATCTTTTTCGCTGACGCACTCGATGTGGCCGTCATGGCTTTCCATGATCGAAAAGACTTTCGCCAGGCCCAGGCCGGTGCCCGAGGCCTTGGTGGTGACGAAGGGGGTGAAGATGCGTTCCAGCATATCCGGCTCGATGCCCTGGCCGGTATCGCTGACGCTGATGATGGTTTCGTCTTCCTGCTGGGCGATGCCCAGGGTCAGGCGGCCGCCCTCGGGCATAGCGTCGATAGCGTTGAGGATCAGGTTCAGGCAGGCCTGCTTGAGCTGCCGGGCATCGGCATGGATGGTCGCACCCGGTGCCTGGTCGTCGATCCGCGCTTCGATATTGTGGGTCGCCAGTTCCGGGGTGCAGAAGCCCAGCAGTTCCTCGACCAGCGGGCGTGCCGCCTGGGTGGCACGAATGGGCGCGCTGGGTTTGGCGAAGTCGAGGAAGTCGGTGATCAGGTCGTTGATCCGGCTGACTTCACTGATCACGTATTCCAGGTGGCGCTTGTCGTTTTCCGGCAGGTTGGCCCGGCGGTGCAGCAGTTGGGTGGCGGTCTTGATGATGCCCAGCGGATTGCGGATTTCATGGGCCAGGCCCATGGCCACCTCGCCCAGGGCGTGCAGGCGATCGCGACGGCGCAACTGGCCCTCCAGGTGCTGCAGTTCTCCCAGGCGCTCGCTCATGTGGTTGAAGGTGCTGCTCAGCTCCGCCAGTTCGTCGCCACCGATCACCGGCACCCGCTGCCGGTAGTCACCGGCGATCACCGCCTGGACGCCCTTGGACAGGCCCCGCAGCGGCCGCGTCAGGCGTTGCGACACCAGCCAGCCGACACACAGCGAGGCGGCCGAGCTGAGGAGGAAGATCAGGATGAACAGGTTGCTCTGGTTAACCAGGCCCACCAGGCTGCTGTGGCGCAGCAGGCCACTGAAAATCACCCCCACCAGGTCGCCGCTGTCGTTGAAGATCGGTCGGTACAGGCCGCTGTAGCGGCTGGTGAACTGCTCGGTGGGCTGGCGGGTGGCGCGCAGGATGTCTTCGATCTTGTGCGGCACTCGGGGGGGATGGTCCTCGAAGCGCTGGGTGGCGAAGATCTCCGAGAAATCATCGGCCTTGGCCAGGTACAGGCGCAGGTCCAGGGAGTGCACATCGGCCACGCTGGTGAGGAAGCTGGCGTCCAGGTAGGTGGCGATCAACAGCTGGTAGTCGACCCCGTCGAGCTGGGTCTGGAAGGTCGAGACCACCGCCCCGGTGGCCACGCCACCCACCTGGATGGTCTGCAGGACGGCGTTGGAAGCGGTGCTGATCTGCCCTACCACGTCGTCCGCGGCGGTGGTGAACATCACCTTGTGGTCGCTCTTGCGGATCAGCGCCACCACGTCTATGCCCATGGAGTCGGCAATGTCGGCGGTGAGCTTGTCATGCTTGGCTGCATTGCGGTCCGAGGGCGGGCGCGTATAGCGCAGGAACAGTTGGGCGATCCGCGCGTTGTCATGGAGGATCTCGGTGATCTCGTCCTCGACGATCTTGGTGGATTCCTGCAGCCAGATGCGCACGTTGCTGTCGAAAATCTCCGACAACGTGGTGGCCGCCAGCTCCGCGGCAATCATGGTGGGAATCACACTGACCAGCCAGAACGCCAACACCAGCTTGCGCTGCAGGCTCCAGCGGGAGATGGCAAAAGGGCGGGGCGGGCGACGATCTTTTCTGGTCATGTACTTTCGCTTATTGCAGCAGCCATGGCGGGGTCGGAGCGATCCGGACGGACAAAGCGTTTTATCACCTTGAGCAGGGCATTGAGCAAGGGATTGCGATGCCTGAAAAACAACATGTTACCGGTGAACTGGCAACCCAGGCGCAACTTGCTGGCGTAACCGGCCTGACCACACTCGTACAGGGGAATGTGCTGCTGGATACAGTAGTCGACGTTGGCCAGCCAACTGCGGAAGTACAGATTGTGCTCACGGGTGACGTTCAAGTCGTGGGCGAAGAATTTGTCGATCAGCCGATGCTGGTCGATGAGTACCAGGTTGAAGGCCACCAGTTGGTCCTGGACCCAGTACAGGACGCAGGCGGCGCGCTGGTCCAGTTGTTCGAGAATGCCGGTGAAATAGGCCGCCGGCAGTCGCTCGAACTGCAGGTCGCTGCGTTCCAGGGTGGCTTCGTAGAGGCGCATGATGTCGGGCAGCACGTCGTCGATCTGCCGCCGCCACTCGATGCGCGGCGCCGGGGCGCGCAGCTTGCGCCGCAGGTCCTTGCGAGTGGACTTGCCCAGGGTGCCAAGATAGGCGTCGATCGAGGCGAAGGGCACCGGCAGCAGCGCGCTGGGCAGGCTCGGCATCGCCTGCAGGCCGGCGGCCCGGCAACTGGCGGCCCATTGCGGGTCGCTGCTGGGGGCATCCTTGACCGCCATCAGGCCGATGCCGAAGTTGTCGGCGTCGCGCCGGGCCAGTTGCAACAACTGCTCCAGCAACGCCTGACGACGTTCCAGGGGAACATGGCTGGCGGTGCCGGCACTGCACTGTTCGGCCACGGGCGAGCCGATGGCGTACAGGCGCAGTTCCAGGGCACCTGGCCACTGGCGTGCCAGGCGTTCGGTGAAGCGTTTGGCCAGGCCGGAGACCGTGGTGTCGAGCCGATACTGAGTCGTGAAGGCCGGCGCCACCGCCACCAGGGTCGAGCCCTCGTAGATCGCCAGGTAGCGCCAACGGAAATCGGCGATGGCGGCTTTTTCCACGGCCAGGTAGTAGTCCCAATCCTCCAGGGCGTCTGGAAAACAGTCATTCCAGGCGCTGCGTTCAATGGCCTGGATGGTGGAATAGGCTTGGGCGGTAATCACGTCTCTTCCTTAAGTCATGCCAGCTGGCGGTAGTCTTCGCGCACCGCAGGTGCAACCACTCGCTGCTCGATGAAGTCCACGCTCAACTCGATCACCCGCTGGTATTGCAGGTCCACGGTGATCATGTGATAGCAGTTGTCCAGGAGGATCTTGGTCACCGGGCCGCCGAGTTTGCGCTCCACATAGTCGGCATTCCACGGACTGGTGATGTCGTCCTCGCTGGAGTGCAGTACCAGGGCCGGGGTCATGATCGAAGGCATGCGTTTCTTGACCACGGCGTTCATCCGGTGCAACTCGCGCACCGTCACGCCCTCCATGGTCAAGAGGCCCGCATCGCTGCTCTGGCCGGCTTTCATCTGTTTCTCGACAATGGCCCGCAGGCGTTCGTTCTTGATGCCGTAGGGCGGCTTTTCCTCGAAGCGGCAGATGTGCACGCCGAAGGGAATCTTCATCAGCAACGGGGTGAGGAACGCCAGCTTGTTGATGCTCCAACCGTCGTACTTGAGGGTGGTGGAATACATCAGCAGGCCGCTGATCTGCCCCGGATGCTCGGACGCCAGGTACATGGACATCACGGCGCCCATGGACAGACCGCCGACGAACACTTGCTCGTGACGCTGTTGCACGCCGACAAAGGTCTTGCGCACGCCCTCGTACCAGTCCTGCCAGCCGGTGGCCTGCAGGTCGCTGTTGTCCCCGCAGTGCCCGGGCAGGGTCGGAACGTACACCGTGCACGTTCCGTCCTTGGCCAGGCCCTGGGCCACCCGACGGAGTTCCGTCGGGGTGCCGGTCAGGCCGTGGATCAACAAGACCCCGACCGGACCCGTGCCGAGAACGAAGCCGGCGTTGCCTTCGCCCAGATCGATCTCAGCGGCGCTCATCGCTTCATGGCCCGATCCAGCAGGCGGTCCAGCAGTGCGATGCCCAGATCGATTTCCGCGTAGCTGATTTCCAGCGACGGGGCCAGGGTGATGACGTTCTTGTAGTAGCCGCCCACGTCGAGGATCAGGCCCAGGCGCTGGCCGTCGATCTCGATGTCGCCCTTCATGCCTTCCTCGACCATGAAGTCCAGGGTCGCCTTGTCCGGGGTGAAACCGTCGGTGGTGCAGATTTCGCAGCGCAGCGCCAGGCCCAGGCCGTCGACATCGCCGATGATCGGGTAGCGCTTCTGCAGGTCTTGCAGGCCGGCCAGGAAGTACTTGCCCTTTTCCATGACCATCGCGCCGTAGTCGATCTCGCTGGTCATCTTGAACATTTCCAGGCCCACGGCGGTGCCCAGCGGGTTGGAGGCGAAGGTGGAGTGAGTCGAGCCTGGCGGGAATACGCCCGGGTTGATCAGCTCTTCACGGGCCCAGATGCCGCCCAGCGGGTTGAGGCCGTTGGTCAGCGCCTTGCCGAACACGATCACGTCGGGTTGGACGTCGAAGTGTTCGATGGACCACAGCTTGCCGGTGCGATAGAAGCCCATCTGGATTTCGTCCACCACCATCAGGATGCCGTGCTGGTCCAGCACCTGCTTGAGCTCGCTGTAGAAGTTCATCGGCGGGATCACGTAGCCGCCGGTGCCCTGGATCGGCTCGACGTAGAAGGCGGCGTATTCGCTCTGGCCGACTTTCGGGTCCCACACGCCGTTGTATTCGGTCTCGAACAGGCGGGCGAACTGCTGCACGCAGTGGCTGCCGTACTCTTCCTTGGTCATGCCTTTAGGGCCGCGGAAGTGGTACGGGAACGGGATGAACTGCGCGCGCTCGCCGAAGTGGCCGTAGCGGCGACGGTAGCGGTAGCTGGAGGTGATCGACGAGGCGCCCAGGGTACGACCGTGGTAGCCGCCTTCGAAGGCGAACATCAGGCTCTTGCCGTTGGTGGCGTTACGCACCACTTTCAGCGAGTCCTCGACCGACTGCGAACCGCCGACGTTGAAGTGCACGCGACCGTCGAGGCCGAACTTCTTCTTGGCGTCCACGGCAATCATTTCCGACAGCTCGATCTTGCCTTTGTGCAGGTACTGGCTGGCAATCTGCGGCAGGGTGTCGATCTGTTGCTTGAGGGCATTGTTCAGGCGCGGGTTGGCGTAGCCGAAGTTCACCGCCGAGTACCACATCTGCAGGTCGAGGTAGGCCTGGTCGCTGGTGTCCCAGACGTAGGAACCTTCGCAGCGGCTGAAGATGCGCGGGGGTTCGATGTAGTGAACGGTATCGCCGTAGGAGCAGTACTTGGCTTCTTTTTCCAGAAGGATCTGGTCTTCGGCGGTCGCGATGCGGATATCAGACATGGTGGAAGAGTTCCTGGGTTTCAAGGGAGAAATGGGTCGCGTTGGCCGCGTTGTTCGGCAGTTTTGCCAACAGCGCCGGCAGTTCGGCGAAGGAGTCGAACCGAGCGTGAGGAATCTTGTTGCGTTCGCAGTAGTCGGCCAGGCGATCCTTGGCGAAGACGAAGTCGGCGGTGGTTGCCACGCACATGTCCGACTGGCCATCACCGATCACCAGCACGCGTTTGCCCCGTGGCGTGGATTTGCACTTGCAGTTGCCGGAGGCGGCGCGGCAGGCGTCGCTGGCGTAGGGAAAGTCGATGCGCCAGCTGTTGTGGTCGACCTGGCGCAGGCGGTTGGCGAGGATCGGCAGCAGGGTCACGTAGTGGCGTGCCAGGATGCGGGCGATGCCTTGCTCGATGCCGTCACTGACCACTTCAATGGAGGCGCCCAGGCCGATCACGTGATCGACGAAGTCGGGGAATTCCGGGTCGATTTCGACACTGTCGAAGTAGCCCAGCAGTTCGGCGGGCGAAGCCTTGACCAGGGCCAGTTGGCGACTGAGGCATTCCCGGGAGCCGATGTGACCGTCCAGCCATTCCTGTTCTATGCCTTCCCAGCTCGGGTCGGCGAAGCGTTGGAGAACGTTATCGATCACGTCGGCGCGGGAGATGGTCCCGTCGAAGTCACATACGATATGCCAGTGCATCATCTGCTGTTACCTGTTGAATAAGAGCGCTGTTTGCGCTTGCGACAGGGGTAGAGCAGGGACTGTGCCAAGTTGCGAAAACCCAGCAGGGCTGGGCCTCTGGCGAGGGCGGCGGGAGATTTGTAGCGTTCTTGCTACAAATTTTGTAGGTCGCTACAAACAACATCAGTGCTTGCGTTCCAGGGGCGCTCTGATGATTGATGCGCGCATGTTCAGACAAGGAAACTCATTCATGCCTCGGCTTTCTTCCCCTGCTTTGCTCGCCGGTCTGCTGTCGCTGACCGTTGCCTGTAGTGCCTTTGCCGATTCCGACATCACGGGCGAACTCGGTCTGGGTGTCGGCTACCAACCCCATGACCCCACGGGCAGCCGCTATGAGACTGTGCCGCTGCCGTACCTGGATCTGGACTGGGGCGATGTCAGCCTCAGTACCGACGACGGCCTGACCTGGGATGCATTCAAGGGCAATGGTTTCAGCGCCGGCCCCTATCTCAACTACCTGCAGGGACGTAACGCCGATGGTGAGCTGCGCGGCTTGCGGGATGTGCGCGACATGGCCGATGTCGGGGCTTTCGTGCAATACGCCCCGGACGACTTCTGGCGGGTGTTCGCCGCCGTGGGCCAGGCCGTCGGCGGTGCCGGTGGCCAGGGCGGCATGCTGGGCAAGGTCGGAGGGGAGATCGGCTATCCCTTGGGCATGGGCATCATCGGCAGCAATAACCTGACCCTGCACTTTGCCGACGCCCGCCAGAGCCAGACCTTCTTTGGCGTCAACGCCAAGGAAGCCCTGGCTTCGGGCATTGATCGCTACAGTGCCGGCGGTGGCCTGCAGAACTTCAGCCTGAGCCAGAACATCCAGGTGCCGCTGGGCAACAACTGGTCGCTGGTGGCCAGCGCCAGTTGGATCCGTCTGGTCAACTCCGCAGCGGACAGCTCCATTGTTCGTCAGCGGGGCGAAGTCAACCAGGGCCAGGTGCAGACCGCCGTCAGCTACAAGTTCTGAGGCGCGTTGCCGCAGGTCGCCCCCGGCCTGCGCAGCCCTCACCTCCCTGGGGCATTCGGCAGAGGGCCCTCAGGCCTCCTCGCCCTCGGCCAAGAGGGCAATCCCGCCGATGATCACCAAGACCCCGACCCAGTGCAGCAGGCTGATCTGTTCGCCCAGGCCCAGCCAGGAGCCCAGCAGCACCACGACAAAGACCAGGGAGCTCAAGGGGAAGGCCAGGGACAGGCTGCTGCGACGCAAGATCAGCATCCACACGAAAAACGCGCCGATATAGCAGGCAATTGCCAGCAACACGCCCGGATTGACGGCTACCGCCGCCAGCCATTGCAGGTTGAAATCCATCTGCCCCAATTGGTCGCCGCCAACTTTGGTAGCGATCTGGCCGGCGCTCTCGAAGCCGATCAGCAGGGCCCAGAGCACGATGGTGCCCAGACGCTCGTGCAGCCAGCCGTGGGATGTGTTCGAACTCATGAAAGGTTTCCTTCTATTCGTTGAATAAGGCTCAGGTACTGGCCACGCACACCAGCATCACCCCGGCGGTGATCACCAGCGTGCCCATCCAGCGCCGACGGCTGACGGTCTCGCCCAGCACCACCTTGCCCGCCAGCACCACGCCGCAATAGGCCAGGGCCGCAGCCGGAAACAGCAGGCTCAGAGGGGCCCGGGACAGGGCTTCGAGCCAGACGAAAAACTCGATCACATAGGCCCCGATACCGCACCAGAGCAGGGGCGCGTTGAACACCTGGCCCCAGAAGGCATTCAGGCGAAAGCCGCCTTCCAGTTCTGGCAGGCGGTCCAGGCCGAGCTTGAAACAGAGCTGGCCGATGACGTCCAGCACAATGGAAAAAGCGACTAGCAGAACAACGGTCAAGGTCACGGGAACAGCTCCTCGAACAGCGAGATCAGGGCTTCATTGGTCACTGAGTTGCGCAGCAGGTCGTCCTGGCTCCAGCGCTCGGCCGGAGGTTGGTCCGACTTCGCTTCCCAGCGTTTGAAGGCATTGCTGAAGGCGGGTTTGGCGAACTCGCCGCAGACATCGATGCCCAGCACCCGCTTGCGCGCCGCCAGCTCGCGTATCGCTTGCAGCAAGTGGGTCAGGCGCATGCCGCCCTGGTCCCAGTTGGTGGCGGCGTCTTCGCTGGCCAGCACGTCCTTGTCGATGGTGATCCACACCGCTGCGGTGGGCAGGCTGTCGATCATTTGCGCGAGGAAGGCGGCCCAGTCCTGGTCCGCCAGATTGCGCCAGTGCAGGTGATTTTCCTGTTGCTGGTGCCCGGCGCCATCGCCGACCCGGCCCCAGACCTTGGATGGCGCGTGCTGCCAGGGAAACAGCTGCAGCTTGCCGTGCTTCAGGGCGCCGAGGTTGCCGCCTCGCAGTTGCGGATTGTGCAGGTCTTCACTGCAGGGGCCCAGGGTGACAATGCGCTGGATATTGGGCAGCTGCAGCGCCCGGTTGACCCAGGAGCCGCAGTGCCGGCGGGGGGCGAAGCGCACCCAATCCGGGTGATTGTCGAAGTGGATCAGGCTGATCGGTTCGGGCAGATCGTAGAGAAAGGCCGGGGTCAGGTGGTGATAGTCGCCGGAGCCGACAAAGAAGATTTCCGGTTGCGGGCCGCTGTGCCGGGGGCGTTGGCCCAGGCGTTCGCGGAAATGACGGTAGGTGCGTTCGGTGGACCAGAGTCGCAGCTTGGGGCCCAGGTCCAGCAGGTCCAGGCGTCGCGCCTGGCCGCTTTTCAGGCGCCGGACTATGGGCTCCTGGGCGGTCAGGCTGTGGTCGAGATCTAAGATGTTCAAGGTGTTCTTTACCCATGGCAGCGCCCTCCAGAAAACTGCGTGATCAGGCGAAAACGCAGGCTGGGCGGGCTTTACAGGGTAAATGCAAGGGTCGGGCCAGGGTCGTGGCCAGGTTGCCGGCGAGAGACCGCGGCGCAGGCTTGGCGAGCAAGCTCGTTCCTACGGGAATGCTAGGGCTCAGGCGTGGAGGCGGACCCAGACGCTGACCAGCAGGGTGGCGGCAATCAACCAGGCCACGGCGGCCACCGCCAGGGAGGCTTCCAGGCGCAGGCGATCGACCATTACATAGAGCGTCGCCAGGTAGACGAAGTAGGGAATGATCGACCACATGCCGAACAGGATGGTGGTCTTCAAGTCATCCAGAGAACGGCCCTTGCCGACGATGTAGTGGGCAATCAGGGCAAAGGTCGGGAACAGTGGCACCAGGCCGGCGATGTAGTAGTTCCGGGTTTTGGCCAGGGCCGCCAGAATCACCACCACCGCCGCGCCCAGGGCGGCCTTCAACAATAGATCCATGAGTCCTCGCGCTTGGGTCAGTGGTTCAGGCCGTACTTCTTGACCTTGTCGAACAGGGTGGTCTTGGCCATGCCCAGTTCCTGGCTGGCCTGGGTCAGGTTGCCACCGCTGCGCTGCAAGGCATCGTTCAGCAGGTTGCGTTCAAAGGCTTCCACCGCTTCGGCGAAACCCAGGCCCTGGGCGTTGCTGCTGCCGGACTTCTTGAACGCCGGCAGACCTAGGGCAAAGCGCTCGGCGACGTTGCGCAACTCGCGCACGTTGCCCGGCCAGTCGTGGCTCATGAGGGTCGACAGGGTCTGGTTGTCCAGCTCTGGCACGGTGCGGTCGAAACGCAGGGACGACTGCTGCAGGAAGTGTTCGAACAGTTGCAGGATGTCCTCGCGGCGTTCGCGCAGGGGCGGTAGTTCCAGGGTCACCACGTTGAGGCGGTAATACAGGTCGCTGCGAAATGCCTTGGCCCGGCTCAGTTCGTCCAGGTCCGACTTGGTGGCCGCGATCACCCGGCAATCCACGGCCACGCTCTGGTTCGAACCGAGGCGCTCCAGGGTCCGCTCCTGCAGTACCCGCAGCAGCTTGATCTGCAGATTGATCGGCATGCTTTCCACTTCATCAAGGAACAGCGTGCCTTGGTGGGCGTGCTCGATCTTGCCGATACGGCGCTTGCCGGCGCCGGTGAAGGCGTTGGCCTCATGGCCGAAGATTTCACTTTCGAAGAGGTTTTCCGGCAGGCCGCCGCAGTTCAGGGCGACGAACTGTTGTTGGTGGCGGCGGCTGAAGTCGTGCAGGCAACGGGCGACCAGTTCCTTGCCGGTACCGGTTTCGCCCTCGATCAGCACGTTGGCCGAAGTGTCGGCGACGTTGGCGATCAGCTCCCGCAGGTTCTGCATGGCCGGCGAGCGGCCGATGATCCGTCCCTCCAGGGAACTGCGTTCGGCCAACTGGCGGCGCAGGGCGGTCACTTCCCGGGCCAGTCCCCGTTGTTCCAGGGCGCGGCGGGCCACGTCCACCAGACGCTCGGGAGAAAAGGGTTTCTCCATGAAGTCGTAGGCGCCTTTCTGCATTGCCCCCACGGCCATGGAAATATCCCCGTGACCGGTGATCAGCACCACCGGCAGGCTGCGATCCCGGGCCTTGAGTTGGGTCAGCAGTTCCAGGCCATCGATGCCCGGCAGGCGGATATCACTGACCACGATGCCGGGAAAGTTCTCCCCGACCTGGGCCAGGGCTTCTTCGGCGCTGCCCACGCCGATGCAGGGAATGTCTTCCAGGGCCAGGGCCTGTTGGCAACCCAGCAGGACATGGGGGTCGTCTTCGACGATCAGCACGGTCAGCTCGTTGTTCATATCGGCTCGGCTTGATTGGGGCTTGCCAGGGGCAAGCTGAGGACAAAGGCGGTGCCGCCGCTTGCCGGATGTTCCACACCCAGGCTGCCGCCGGTGGCGGCGGCGAGGCTGGCGGACAGGGTCAGGCCCAGCCCCAGGCCCTGTTCGCCGGGTTTGGTGGTGAAGAAGGGTTCGAACAGGTGCTTGCGCGCCTCAAGATCGATGCCATGGCCGTTGTCGCGGACCCGCAGGCGATACTTGCCGTCGCCGGGTTCGCCTTCCAGCCACAGTTCCGGCGCCGGCTGCGCCTGCATGGCGTCCAGGGCATTGCCGATCAGGTTGACCAGGATCTGCTCCAGGCGGGTCTGGTCGATCTGCAGGGTCTGTTCGCTGAAGTCGCGGTGCAGTTGCAGGGGCAGGGGTTCGATGCGCGCGTTGAGAATCTGCAGGGCGGCGTCCACTGCCTTGTCCAGGCTGGCCTGGCCTTGGTCGTCGCCGCGGCGGGCGAAGGAGCGCAGGCTGGCGGTGATGCGGCCCATGCGGTCGATCAGTTCATTGATGGTCTTGAGGTTGGCGCTGGCGGTGTCCAGGGCGCCGCGCTCAAGAAAACGCACGGTGTTGCCGGACAAGGTGCGCAACGCCGCCAGCGGCTGGTTCAGCTCGTGGGCGATGCTGGTGGACATCTGGCCGATGGCCGCCAGCTTGCCGGCCTGGACCAGTTCGTCCTGGGCCCGGCGCAGGGTCTCTTCGGCCTGGCGGCGTTCGCGGATCTGCCCTTTGAGGCGCTCGTTGCTGGCCCGCAGGTCGGCGGTGCGTTCGGTGATCCGCCGCTCCAGCTGGCTGTTGGCTTCCTGCAGGGCTTCTCGGGCGGCCAGGCGGGTGGCGATGACCTTGCGCCGTTCATTCCAGGCGATCAGCAGGAAGGCCACCAGGGCAAAGGCCACGGCCACCAGGATGCCCTGGTTGATGGCTTCCCGGCGCAGGTCCTGCAACGGGGTGAGCAGGGTGAAGTTCCACGGGGTGTCGCTCAGTGGCCGGGTCTGGGACAGGTAGCTGATGGCCTTGTCGTCGGATACCAGTTCGGTATTGGCGGGAAAGGTCAGCTTCTCCACGCCTTCGGCCAGGCGTTCCCGGGCCAGGGGTTCCAGTTCGTTGAGGGGGAACCAGTAGTACTGCAGGCTGCGGGCCAGGCGTTCCTTGGTGTCGTCGCTGAGCGGGCGGACCGACTTGAGCCGGCGCGCCGGGTCGCTGGAGAGAATGATGA
Source organism: Pseudomonas protegens (assembly GCF_003363755.1). GTDB lineage: Bacteria > Pseudomonadota > Gammaproteobacteria > Pseudomonadales > Pseudomonadaceae > Aquipseudomonas > Aquipseudomonas danubii. The sequence goes on along the minus strand of NZ_CP031396.1, from coordinate 2,085,162 downwards.
TGCCGTTCTCGTCACTGACGAAGGCTTCCAGGCGGGCCCTTTGCCACCGTTCCTCCAGGGCCTCCAGGCGCACTTTGACTACCGCCACGCCAATGATCTTGCCGTGTTCTTCCAGGCCGTGGGCCAGGTAGTAGCCGGGCTCGCCGCTGGTGCTGCCGATGCCGTAGAAACGTCCGGGCTGGCCACGTACGGCGTTCTGGTAGTAGGCGCGGAAGGACAGGTCTTCACCCAGGTAGCTGTCGACATCGCGCCAGTTGCTGGTGGCCAGCACCCGGCCGGTGGTGTCCATGACATAGATGGCCCGGCTGCGGCTGCGCCGATTCAGGCCTTCGAGGTATTGGTTGACGGTTTGCCGGTGCTCCGGCGAGGGATCGGCCAGCAGCCTGGAGACACTGGACTCCAGTTCCAGGAGGCTGGGCAGATAGGTGTATTTGCTGATCTCGCTTTCTACGGCGCGGGCGTGCAGTTCCAGCTGGCGTTCGCCATTTTCACTGAGGCTGCGAATGCCATTGTGTTCGCTGATCCAGAAGCCGACGTAGCCCAGGCCGATCATCAGCAGGATGACCAGGGGCGGCAGGAACAGGTGACGGATCAGGCGGGGTTTCACGGCGAGTGATGGCGGCGCGGCGCGATAGAGAGTGGGGTCGCATTTCATCACAGATGCCTTGGGTCAACCACTGTGCGGTGTCCATAGGAGCCGGCCGGCCGGCAAAACGGGCGAACCTGGCGATAGGGGAGCCCGGTGCGTCCCCTTCGCCGGCCAGCCGGCTCCTACAGAAGCACAGGTTTAGTGCTGCAGGATCTTCTCGAGGAAGTGCTGGGCACGTTCGGAGCGGGCGCTGATGTCACCGAAGAATTCCTCTTTCTGGCAGTCTTCGATGATCTGGCCCTTGTCCATGAAGATCACCCGGTTCGCCACTTTGCGGGCAAAGCCCATTTCGTGGGTCACGCACATCATGGTCATGCCTTCCTGGGCCAGTTGCACCATCACGTCCAGCACCTCGTTGACCATTTCCGGGTCCAGGGCCGACGTAGGTTCGTCAAACAGCATGACGATCGGGTCCATGGCCAGGGCGCGGGCGATGGCCACACGCTGTTGCTGGCCCCCGGACAACTGGCCCGGGTGTTTGTGGGCATGGGCGGAGAGGCCGACGCGATCCAGCAGTTGCAGGCCTTTCTTGGTGGCCTCTTCCTTGCTGCGGCCCAGGACCTTGATCTGCGCGATGGTCAGGTTCTCGGTGATGGTCAGGTGCGGGAACAGCTCGAAATGCTGGAACACCATGCCCACCCGAGAACGCAGTTTCGGCAGGTTGGTCTTCGGGTCGGCGATGGAGGTGCCATCGACCACGATGTCGCCCTTCTGGAAGGGTTCCAGGGCGTTGACGCATTTGATCAGGGTGGATTTGCCCGAGCCGGACGGCCCGCAGACCACCACCACTTCGCCTTTCTTGACCTCGGTGCTGCAATCAGTCAGCACCTGGAAGTCCCCATACCACTTGTTGATGTTCTTGATAGAGATCATACGGCGAACCTTTTTTGCAGACGCTTGACCAGCAGCGAGGCGGCAAAGCTGATTGTGAAATACACCAGACCGGCAACGATCAGGAATTCATTGGAGCGGCCGATGATGTCGCCGCTGGAACGCGAGGCGTTGAGGAAGTCCACCAGGCCCACGGTGTACACCAGGGAGGTGTCCTGGAACAGGATGATGCTCTGCTGCAGCAGCAGCGGAGTCATCTTGCGGAATGCCTGAGGCAGGATGATCAGGCGCATGGTCTGGCCGTAGCTCATGCCCAGTGCCTGGGCAGCGCCCATCTGGCCCTTGGGAATGGACTGCACGCCGGCACGGACGATTTCGCAGAAGTACGCCGCTTCGAACATCATGAAGGCCACGATGCAGGAGGTGAACGCACCGATCGGGGTGTCTTCGCCGGTGATCCAGCGCAGCACGAACGGCACCGCCAGGTAGAACCAGGTGATCACCAGCAGCAGCGGAATCGAGCGGAAGTAGTTGACGTAGGCACCGGCCAGGTTCGACAGCAGCTTGTTGTGGGACAAGCGCATCAGTGCCAGCAAGGTGCCGAGGATGATCCCGCCCACCACGCCCATGACCATCAGCTTGAGGGTCATCAGCATGCCGTTCCACAGGCCGGGAATGGCCGGGATGATGCCCGAGAAGTCGAATTCCATTATTTACCTCCCACGGAGATCAGGCCGGGGACCGATACTTTTTTCTCGACCAGGCGCATCAGCAGCATCAGGCTCATGTTCAAGGTGAAGTAGATCAGGGTAGCCAGGGTGAAGGCTTCGAACAGGTTGGCCGAGAACTCGGCGGTCTGCTTGGTCTGGGCCAGCAGTTCCATCAAGCCGATCAGCGACGCCACGGAGGAGTTCTTGAAGACGTTGAGGAATTCCGAGGTGAGCGGCGGAATGATGATCCGGTAGGCCTGGGGCAGCAGCACGTTCCAGTAGATCTGCGGCAGCGAGAAGCCCATGGCGCGAGCGGCGGATTCCTGGCCACGTGGCAGCGCCTGGATGCCGGTACGCACCTGCTCGCAAACCCGTGCGGCGGTGAACAGGCCCAGGCACACGACAACGCTCAGGTAGGCCGAGGTGGTCGGGTTGAGGTCCTGCTTGTACCACTCCTGGAGGTTGGCCGGCAGCAGATCCGGCACCAGGAAGTACCAGATGAACAGCTGCACCAGCAGCGGCACGTTACGGAAAATCTCCACGTAGACCGTGGCAATGCCCGACACCAGACGGTTCGGTATGGTGCGCATGACGCCCAGGATCGACCCCAGCAGCAGCGCGATGATCCAGGCCACCACAGCGATGGCGATGGTCCAGCCCAAACCGCTGATGAACCAGTCGAGATAGGTCTCGCTGCCCACACCGGTGGACTTGAAGAATACGCCCCAGTCCCAGTTGTAATTCATTAGGGTTACCCCTCAGATCGTTCGATGTACAAGCACCCGCCTGGGGACGTCCGTTCCCGCCTGATCATGACGACCAGGCACACACGAGCGGCTCGACAACCACCGGTTCGAGTGTTTCCAAAAAATGCCAGCAGGTAGTGACAGACTCCCGAAGGGGCGGCGCCCCTTCAGGAGATAAGGTTAGTCAGGAATCAGGACTTCTTGTCGTCAGCCGCTTTGTCGGTCGGGTTGGCGATCAGGGCCTTGAGCTCGTCGCTCATCGGGAACATCAGGTTCAGGCCTTTTGGCGGAATCGGCGATTGGAACCATTTGTCGTAGATCTTGTTGATTTCGCCCGACTTGTAGGTGGCGACGATGGCGTCATCCACGGCTTTCTTGAACGGGGCATCGCCCTTGCGCACCATGCAGCCGTAGATTTCGTAGGACTGAGGAGTACCGGTCACGGCCCAGTCGGCAGGCTTCTTGGCCTTGGCCATTTCACCGGCCAACAGTGCGTCGTCCATCATGAAGGCCACGGCGCGGCCCGATTCCAGCATCTGGAACGACTCACCGTGGTCCTTGGCGGAGATCACGTTCATGCCCATCTGCTTGTCGGCGTTCATCGCCTTGAGGATGCGCTCGGAAGTGGTGCCAGCGGTGGTCACCACGTTCTTGCCTTTGAGGTCAGCGAAATCTTTGTAGGTCGAGTCCTTTTTGGACAGCAGACGGGTACCGATTTCGAAGATGCCGACGGAGAAGTCGACCTGTTGCTGACGTTCCACGTTGTTGGTGGTGGAACCACACTCGACGTCGACGGTGCCGTTCTGCACCAGTGGGATACGGGTCTGGGAGGTCACCAGGTTGTACTTGACCTTGAGGTCAGGCATGTCGAGGTCTTTCTTGATCGCTTCGACGATTTTCAGCTGGATGTCGTGGGAGTAGCCCACTGGCACGCCGGAAGCGTCAGCAATGTAGGAAAACGGAATGGAAGCGTCGCGATGTCCGAGGGTGATGGTGCCGGATTCTTTGATTTTCTTCAGTGTGCCGGTGAGTTCGGCTGCGAAAACTGGAGTGCTAATCAGAGCGGCAGCGATAGCTGCGCCCAACAGATGGGGAACGATGCGCATCAATATTTCCTCGACATTTGTTTTTTTTATGAAGCCAGTTCGACGGCTCTTTTATACAGCGAATGCCTTGACGGCTCCTGTTGTGTTGGCACGACAGGCATTCGTCGCACAGTGTAGAGCATGAGTCGTGCCAGACCCATTGTTCATGGATAACGTATTGATTTTAAAGGCTATTAAATATTTGTTGCGAAGGTTTTAGCTGCGGATTATCCGGTTATCCGAATCATTTTCGGTGCTGCGTTCGGAAAACCGAATGCGCATCCGGCACTCTTAGGAGCCGGCGTGCTGGCGAAACGTTCAATGCGTCGCCCACAAAAAAGCCCCTGAACCTTAGGCAGCAGGGGCTTTGTCTATCTGGGCTGCTCAGGCGGCCTTGATCTTGCCGCGGTTGTGCTCGACCTTCTGCAAGTAGTCTTCCAGTTGCTGCTGTTGCGCCACGGTGGTGAACAGGCCGAGTTTGCTCCGGCGCCAGAGGATGTCCTGGGCTTTCAGCGCCCATTCTTCCGCGCACAGATAATCCACTTCACGCGTATAGAGGCCGCCACCCAGGTGCTCGCCCAGGTCGCTGAGGCTGTGTACGCCCTCCAGCAGGCGCCAGGTGCGGCTGCCATAGGTGCTGGCCCAGCGCTGGGCGATCTGGCTGGGCACCCAGTCGAATTTCTTGCGGATGGCTTCTGCCAGGGCCTGTGGCGTGCTCATGTTCTCGCCGCCGGGCAGGGTGGCTGTGGCAGTCCAGCTGGGCTTGGCCTGCTTGAAGTAAGGCGCCAGTTGCGCCATGGCCGATTCCGCCAGCTTGCGATAGGTGGTCAGCTTGCCGCCGAACACCGAGAGCAGCGGAGCTTCCTCGCCAGTGCCGGAAAGGGCCAGGGTGTAGTCGCGAGTCACCGCCGAAGGGTTGTCGGATTCGTCGTTGCACAGTGGGCGAACCCCGGAGTAGCTGTGCTGGATGTCGCTGCGGCTCAGTTGCTTCTTGAAGTGCGCATTGACCACTTGCAGCAGGTAATCGGTTTCCGCTTCGGTAATCGCTACCTTGGCCGGATCACCGGTGTATTCACGGTCGGTGGTGCCGATCAGGGTGAACTGATCGAGGTAGGGAATGGTGAAGACGATGCGCTGGTCTTCGTTCTGCAGAATGTGTGCGTGCTCGCCTTCGTACAGCTTGGGCACGATCAGGTGGCTGCCCTGGATCAGGCGGATGCCGTAAGGCGACTCCAGTTTCAGGTCATCCTTGATGAACTTGGCGACCCAGGGGCCGGCTGCGTTCACCAGGGCTTTGGCGCTGATGGAGAACAGGCTGCCGTCGGCACGCTCCAGTTCCAGCTGCCACAGGCCCTTGCTGCGCCGGGCGCTGACGCAACGGGTCTGGGTATGCACGTGGGCGCCGTGCTCCCGAGCGGCCATGGCATTGAGCACCACCAGGCGGGCATCGTCGACCCAGCAATCGGAGTATTCGAAGCCTTTGGTGATCTCGGCCTTCAGGGCGCTGTCGGCGCCGAACTTCAGGCTGCGCGAGCCGGCGAGTTTTTCGCGCTTGCCCAGGTGGTCATACAGGAACAGGCCGGCACGAATCATCCAGGCCGGGCGCAGGTGCGGCCGGTGCGGCAGGACAAAGCGCATGGGCTTGACGATGTGCGGGGCCTTGGCCAGCAGCACTTCACGTTCGGCCAGGGCTTCGCGCACCAGGCGGAACTCGTAATGTTCGAGGTAGCGCAGGCCGCCGTGGATCAGCTTGCTGCTGGCCGACGAGGTGTGGCTGGCCAGATCGTCTTTTTCGCAAAGGAACACGGACAAGCCGCGACCTGCCGCATCCGCGGCAATTCCAACACCATTGATCCCACCGCCGATGACGGCGATATCGTAAACCTCGGAGAGAGGGCGCGCGGGCAAGGTAGAAGTGGGCATCGACAGGCCTCGTGTTGCTTTGATATTTGAATTCGAACATTAATGTTCATTTTCGAAAATACTAGCGCATAAAGAAGGGCGTATCCAGCAAGTTTCGATTGAAAAAACTGATCGAAATGCCCTGAAAGGAAAGTTTACGAACATTAACGAGGGGTAACTGTAGTCGCTGCCGCGGGCTTTGACTGTGTGCGAGTGATCGGCCGTGTCGATTCCGAAAACGATGCAGCCCTTGCTGGGCGGCGTTCGGACACAGCCGGATCCGGGAGGGGGAGGAGGGGGTCAGACCACTTCGAGGCGGATCTTGTGCTGGTTGAGCAGTTGGGTCAGGGCCGGTACCGGTTGCTGGTCGGTGACCAGGCAGTCGATCAGGCTGATGGGCCCCAGGCGGATCATGGCATTGCGCCCGAACTTGCTGGAGTCGGCGGCGAGGATCACTTGTCGGGCGTTGGCGATGATCGCCTGGGATACCCGTACTTCCTGATAGTCGAAGTCCAGCAGGCTACCGTCTTCGTCGATACCGCTGATGCCCACCAGGGCGAAATCCACTTTGAACTGATTGATGAAGTCGACGCTGGCCTGGCCGACCACGCCGCCGTCACGGCGCACATTGCCGCCAGTGAGCAGCACATCGAAATCGTCCTTGGCGCTGAGCATCGAGGCCACGTGCAGGTTGTTGGTGATGATCTTCAGGTGGCTGTGGTTGAGCAGGGCGCGGGCGATGGACTCGGTGGTGGTGCCGATGTTGATGAACAACGAGGCGTGATCGGGGATCTGCGCGGCAACGGCTTCACCGATGCGTTGCTTTTCGTCGCGCATCTGGTCGGCGCGCATGGCGTAGGCGGTGTTTTCGACGCTGGAATCATAGGCTGCGCCGCCGTGATAGCGGCGCAGCAGATTGGCTTCCGCCAGCTGGTTGATGTCGCGGCGGATGGTTTGCGGGGTAACAACGAACAGCTGGGCCAATTCCTCGATGCTGACGTACCCGCGTTCGCGGACCAGATCGAGGATTTGTTGCTGACGGGGAGGCAGATTCATGGTGCTTCCTTTGGGCTGCCGTGCAAAATTTGCCCATGATGCCGCAGGAATCCCCTCCCGACCAGTTACAAGCGGTTACCAATCCACGGCTTGGCTTATTTGGCCTCGTCGTGGGGTTCCCAGTCGCGGGTGCGGCTCACCGCTTTCTTCCAGCCTGCATACAGGCCTTCTTTTTCCTCTTGCGCCAGCTGTGGTTCGAACTCGCGCTCGATCACCGCTTTGCCTCGCAGCTCTTCCAGGCTGCCCCAGAAACCGCAGGCCAGGCCCGCCAGGTAGGCCGCGCCCAAGGCTGTGGTTTCGCGCATTTGCGGGCGCTCCACCTGAGTGCCGAGAATGTCCGCCTGGAATTGCATGAGGAAGTTGTTGGCCACTGCGCCGCCGTCAACCCGCAGGGCTTTCAGGCGTTCGCCGGAATCCTGCTGCATGGCGTCGAGCACGTCGCGGGTCTGATAGGCAATGGACTCCAGGGCGGCGCGGATGATGTGGTCCACGCGTACGCCACGGGTCAGGCCAAACAGCGCGCCGCGGGCGTAGGGGTCCCAGTAGGGAGCGCCCAGGCCGGTAAAGGCGGGTACCAGGTACACGCCGTTGCTGTCCTTGACCTTGCCGGCGAAGTATTCGGTGTCATGGGCGTCGTTGATGATTTTCAGTTCATCACGCAGCCACTGCACAGTGGAGCCGCCGTTGAACACTGCGCCTTCCAGGGCATAGGCCACTTCGCCGCGGGGGCCACAGGCGATGGTGGTGAGCATGCCGTGCTGGGACTTCACCGCCTTGTCGCCGGTGTTCATCAGCAAGAAGCAACCCGTACCGTAGGTGTTCTTGGCCTGGCCCGGTTCGACGCACATCTGGCCAAACAGCGCGGCTTGCTGGTCGCCGGCGATACCGCCGATGGCGATGCCACTCTTGGTACGGCCGTAGATTTCCGACGAGGACTTCACCTCCGGGAGCATCTCCCGCGGGATGTCCAGCACTTCCAGCATCTTCGCGTCCCACTCCAGAGTGTGGATGTTGAAGAGCATGGTGCGCGAGGCGTTGGTGTAGTCGGTGACGTGGGTCTTGCCGCCAGTGAATTTCCAGATCAGCCAGCTGTCGATGGTGCCGAACAGCAGTTCGCCGCTACGGGCGCGCTCACGGCTGCCTTCGACATTGTCGAGGATCCACTTGAGCTTGGTGCCGGAGAAGTAGGGGTCGGTGACCAGGCCGGTGGTGTCGCGGATGTAGTCTTCCAGGCCGTCGCGCTTGAGCTGCTGGCAGATCTCGGTGCTGCGGCGGCACTGCCAGACGATGGCGTTGTAGATCGGGCGGCCGGTGGTCTTGTCCCAGACCACTGTGGTTTCACGCTGGTTGGTGATGCCAATGGCAGCTACCTGATCGTGATGCAGGCCGGCCTGTGCCAGGGCCTCCACCATCACCGCGCTCTGGGTGGCGAAGATTTCCATCGGGTCATGTTCGACCCAGCCGGCCTGAGGGTAATGCTGGGCGAATTCACGCTGGGCAGTGCAGACCACGTTGGCATCGCGGTCGAAAATGATCGCCCGGGAGCTGGTCGTACCCTGATCAAGGGCAATGATGTAGTTCTTATTCTGAATGTCGGTCATGTCGATTGCCTTGGACGAAATAAGGGAGTGAGAACAGGCGCGTGATCGATTTGGGCAGGATCACGCGCCGCGAGAATCAAGACACTTTGACTTTGCCCTCTATGGCCGGTTCGGCCTCGGAGGCAGCAACAGCGCTGGGCAGATGCCGGGCAATCAGCCCGCGATAGGCCGCAGCACCGAGGCAGGCCCCCAGAATCGGGGCAAAGATCGGTACCAGGAAATACGGAATGTCACGGCCGCCGGTGAAGGAGATTTCACCCCAGCCAGTCATGAACGTCATCAGTTTAGGGCCGAAGTCCCGTGCCGGGTTCATGGCGAAGCCGGTCAGGGGACCCATTGCGCTGCCGATCACGGCAATCAGCAGGCCGATCAGCAGCGGCGCCATCGGGCCGCGAGGCAGGCCGTTGTTGTCATCGGTCAGGGACATGATCACGCCCATGAGAATCGCTGTGATCACCACTTCCACCAGGAACGCCTGGGCAGTGGACAGTGCCGGGTTGGGGAAGGTGGAGAACACCGAGGCCAGTTCCAGGCTGGCCTGGGAGCCACGGATCATTTGGTGGGATTGTTCGAAATCGAAGAATAGGTTGCTGTACAGCGTGTAAACCAACAGCGCCGCGCAGAAGGCGCCGGCGACCTGGGCCAGGATATAGAAGGGCAGTTTGCGTTTATCAAAGTCGGCGAACAGCCACAGAGCGATACTCACGGCCGGATTCAGGTGCGCGCCGGAGACCCCGGCAGTCAGGTAGATCGCCATGCTCACGCCGATCCCCCAGATGATGCTGATTTCCCACAGACCGAAGCTGGCGCCCGCGACCTTGAGGGCGGCGACACAGCCGGTGCCGAAGAAGATCAATAGCGCAGTACCCAGGAACTCGGCCATGCATTGGCCCGATAGCGACGGTTGTTGCAGAGCAGTTGTCATTGTGAACCTCGATTTTTGTTGTTGTCTGGCGCTGCTGCAAAAGGCATGGAGCGCGACTTCCAACGAAGACGGAATCCCCATTCCGGCCTCGTCTTGCTACTGGGTGCAACCTTGGATCTACCGCAGGATATTCAGAAACGAAAAAATATAGACAAGAAACACCGCTGTCAAAGGTCGAAAGTGAACGATTGGTCATTTTATAGATATCAATCAGATGAATGATCCTGGGTGGCAGTCTCGGGAGTGACAGAGAACGTTGTGCTGGCAGCTCTCAGGGTGCGTTATCAAGGCTTGGAATAGAGCCTTTTGTTGGTGAATGACCTAAAATTCAGCCGCTCGGTTTTGCCTTTTCGTACCCCTTGGAGCTGCCATGACCCCTGCACTGGACCTGCTGAAAAAAGTTCGCGCCGAACATCGCATTCACAGTTACGAACATGACCCCAAGGCAGCGTCCTACGGCCTGGAGGCGGCGGAGAAGCTCAATCTCGATCCGGCGCAAGTGTTCAAGACCCTGCTGGCCAGCAGTGAAAAGGGCGAATTGCTGGTGGCGGTGGTGCCGGTCGTCGGAAGTCTTGACCTGAAGGCCCTGGCCCATGCTGCGGGGGTGAAGAAGGCTGAGATGGCTGATCCGGCTGCTGCCCAACGTGCCACCGGTTATCTGCTGGGGGGCATCAGTCCGCTGGGGCAGAAAAAACGACTGCGGACCTTTATCGACAACAGTGCCCAGCCGTTGGCCAGTATTTTCGTCAGTGCCGGTCGCCGTGGCCTGGAGGTGGAGTTGGCGGCGGCCGTGCTGGCCGAGCACACCCAGGCGAAGTTCGCCGACATCGGTCGCTCTTGAGCCCAGGCGTCGGCAGCGGCCCGGGCTGCTGCTGTATGCCGGAAAATCTTCCCTTCTGTGTCTGTCGGGTTCCTTGTTCCGGGCCTCATGCTGGCGGCCGACTATCCAAGGAGCACAGTTATGCCGCTTGAGTTCCAACAGATCGATGCCTTCAGTGATCGCCCCTTCGCCGGCAATCCGGCCATGGTTTACCGGCTTGATGCGTGGCTTGACGAGGCGCTGATGCAGCAGATCGCCGCCGAGCACAACCTGGCGGAAACCGCTTTTGTGGTGCGTGAGGCGCAAGGCTGGCGAATCCGCTGGTTTACTCCGACCACTGAAGTACCTCTGTGCGGGCATGCCACCCTGGCCAGTGCTTATGTGTTGTTCGAGGTCTACGACGAGCCGACGCAACGCATCGATTTTCAGAGCCGTTCCGGGCCCTTGAGTGTCACCCGCGAAGACGGGCTGCTATGGCTTGATTTCCCTTTGCGCAGCCCCAGCAGCCAGGCTGGGCTGGAAGACGTGGCGCAGATACTGGGTGCCCGAGTCATCGAGCTGCTGGGCGCCAATGAGCTGTTGGCGGTGCTGGAGTCGGAGCAGGCGGTGCGCGATTGCCAGCCGGATATGGCTGCGTTGGCGAAGCTGCCCTGGCCTGGAGTGATTGTCACGGCGCGTGGAGACCGGCATGACTTTGTCTCGCGGTATTTTGCCCCGGCCATTGGCATCGACGAGGACCCGGTGACCGGTTCGACCCATTGCTGCCTGACGCCTTACTGGGCACGGCAATTGGATAAACAGCAGTTGAGCGCTTATCAGTGTTCGGCGCGAGGTGGAGCCTTGTTCTGTCGGTTGGAGGGAGAGCGGGTGAAGATCGGTGGCCATGCGCGGCTGATTGCCAGCGGACATTTGCACCTGGAATGACTGTGCCGGGTGTTTCGCCGTCAAGCCGGCTCCTACAGTTCGTTGCGATCTTGTAGGGGCCGGTTGGCCAGGGGAAGCGTTATCAGTGCGCGCTGCTGTAGCGGCGTACCCCTGATTCACTGTGTGGAATCTGCGCGGCGGTGCTGCCCGAGGCCTGGAACAGCACCAGGTGTTCTGCGGCGACCCGAATCCCCACATCCGCTCCAACCTGATGATCGGCATGGCTGGGGAAGATCGACTCCAGCAGGCTGCCGGTTGGCAGTTGCAGGCGATACAGGGTCGAGGCACCGAGAAAGGTCTTGCCGACGATCCGCGCTTTCAGAGCGCTGTCCGGCGCATAGACGATATCGTCGGGGCGCAGCAGTACGTCCACCGCTCCACCGGACGGCCAGGTGTAGGCGCGGTTGCCCTGCAGCACACCCAGTTCGGTCTGCACCGATTCCGGGCTGCTCAACTGGCCGCGAATGAAGTAGCCCTGGCCAATGAAACTGGCGACAAAGGGCGTCTGCGGCTCGTGATAGAGGTTGTAGGGGGTATCCCACTGTTCCAGGCGGCCTTCCTTGAACACCCCGACCTGATCGCTCACGGCAAAGGCTTCTTCCTGGTCGTGGGTGACCAGGATGGCACTGGTACCCCGAGCCTTGAGGATGTCGCGCACCTCATGGCTGAGCTTGCGGCGCAATTCGCCATCGAGATTGGAGAAGGGCTCGTCCAGCAGCAGCAGTTGGGGTTCCGGTGCCAGGGCGCGGGCCAGAGCCACCCGTTGTTGTTGGCCGCCAGACAGTTCGTGGGGGAAGCGCTGACCGAGGTTCTTCAGGTTGACCAGTTCCAGCAATTCAGCGACCACACGGTCTTTCTGTGGGTGCTTGCGAATGCCGAAGGCAATGTTGTCCGCCACACACAGGTGTGGGAACAGGGCGTAGTCCTGGAACACCATGCCGATCCGGCGTTTCTCCGGCGCCAGGGTGAAGCCGGCGCTGGAGATGGTTTCGCCGGCCAACTGGATCTCGCCCTCGTGTACGGGCTCGAATCCGGCGATGGCCCGCAGGGTGGTGGTCTTGCCGCAGCCGGATGAACCCAGCAGGCAACCGATATCACCGGCATTGAGGTGCAGATTGAGGTTCTGCACCACCCGTTGGTCCTGATAGCCGCATGCCAGATTGCGCAGGTTGAGCAGTAATGGCTGGCTCATGCGTGGTGGTACGCCGGCTCGAAAAGAAACTCGAGCAGGGCCTTTTGCGCATGGAGACGGTTTTCCGCCTGGTCCCAAGCCACCGAACGTGGGTCGTCCAGCAGGTCGAGGCTGATTTCCTCGCCGCGGTGGGCGGGCAGGCAATGCATGAACAGTACGTCCGGCGCGGCCAGGTCGAGCAGGGCGCGGTTTACCTGGAATGGCGCGAACAGCTTGAGGCGCTTGGCGGTTTCCTCTTCCTGGCCCATGGAGGTCCAGACGTCGGTGCTCACCAGGTGGGCGCCGGTCACCGCTTCGCGAGGATCGCGGACGATGGTCACGCGATCGCCGGCCAGAGCGACAAACTCCGGGTTGGGCTCGTAGCCTTCAGGGCAAGCGACGCGCAGTTGGAAATCGAACTGCATGGCCGCTTCTATATAGCTGTTGCACATGTTGTTGCCATCGCCGATCCAGGCCACGGTCTTGCCTTGGATCGAGCCGCGATGTTCAAGGAAAGTCTGCATGTCCGCCAACAGTTGGCAGGGGTGCAGGTCATCGGACAGGCCGTTGATCACCGGTACCCGGGAGTTGGCCGCAAATTCGGTCAGGGTGCTATGGGCAAAGGTACGGATCATCACTGCGTCGAGCATGCGCGACATGACGATGGCGCAGTCGCCGATGGGCTCGCCGCGTCCCAGTTGGGTATCCCGTGGCGAAAGGAAGATGGCCTGGCCGCCCAGTTGGATCATGCCGGCTTCGAAAGACAGTCGGGTACGAGTCGACGACTTCTCGAAAATCATGCCGAGCACACGATTTTTCAAGGGCTCGAAGAGTACGCCGCGGTTACGCAGGTCCTTCAGCTCGATGCCTCGACGAATCACACTGACCAGCTCTTCGGGCGTGCAATCCATCAGGGAGAGAAAGTGCCTTGCGCTCATCATTAACTACCTTTTTGCAACGGACCGCAGATTCTCAAAGCCTTGTTTAATCGAACAACGGGCTGGACCTGCGGCGAAAGCCGCACGGGGCGACGAAATAGGGGAAGGCGCGATCTTATAATTAAATGTCGCGTCTTACCAATAGTGCTACGGCGATTACGGGCATGAGAGGTCAGGACGCGATTGCGCTGACGCTTTTGAGACCAGTTTCCAGACAGCAGCCGGGCATTTGTACACTGCCCTGGCGCGCCTTGGCAATCCAGCGGGGCGCCGGCTGTTCGCTTGCAGTCGTTTTCTGACCTGTGGGCCGAGGTCGCTGCCATGGGCATGCCGAGAGGGTGTCAGTCTGAAACATTTCCTAATGCAAAGTACTGCGGATACCCAGGCGAATCTGCGGCCGGGATAGATGCGCGATGGAATCCAAGGAGCAGCAACTGATGGCGCTTTTGGGGCATGGCCCGGACGCTCACTGACATGACCGCCTCAGTGACAGCCCTTTTTTTGAATTGCTGCTCAATTGCTGCCGATGGCCTGCCGCGCTTGCCCCGAACTGACAGCTCTGATCATGGCTGGGGCTGATGGCCCTGAATTCATGGGACGAACGTCGCTGGTGTCAGCAGCGGTCAGCCGCCATAGTTTTTGCTTCCAGCGGCCCCCTATGGGTTGCCTTCAAACAATAGAGACTGGCCATGACCAAGACTCTCCATCACCGTGCCTGCCACTTGTGCGAAGCGATCTGCGGCCTGACCCTGGAAGTCACCGAGGAAGAGGGTGGCGCTCCGCGCATTACCTCGATCAAGGGGGACGCTCAGGACAGCTTCAGTCGCGGCCACATCTGCCCCAAGGCTGTGGCCCTGCAGGATATTCAGAATGACCCCGATCGTCTGCGTCAGCCGGTGCGGCGCGTGGGCAATGAATGGCAGCCGATCGAGTGGGACGAGGCTTTCGCCCTGGTAGCCGAAAGGCTGGCGAGCATCCAGCAGCATCATGGCAATAATGCGGTGGCGGTCTATCAGGGCAACCCCAGCGTTCACAACTACGGGCTGATGACCCACAGCAACTACTTCCTTGGCCAGCTCAAGACCCGTAACCGTTTCTCGGCCACGTCGGTCGACCAGTTGCCCCAGCACCTGACCAGCTACCTGATGTACGGCCACGGTCTGCTGCTGCCGATTCCGGACATCGACCACACCGACTTCATGCTGATCCTCGGCGGCAATCCCTTGGCGTCCAACGGCAGCATCATGACGGTGCCGGACGTGGAAAAGCGTTTGAGGGCAATCCAGGCTCGTGGTGGCAAGGTGGTGGTGATCGATCCTCGGCGCAGTGAAACGGCGGCCATGGCCGATCAGCATCTGTTCGTCCGTCCTGGAGGCGATGTGGCCTTGCTGTTTGGCCTGTTGAACACGATTTTTGAGGAAGGGCCGATTCGCGACAGTCATCTGCAAGTCGATGGATTGGCAGAGGTGCGCCAGGCGATTTCCCCCTTCACCGCAGAGGCCATGAGCCCGCTGTGTGCGATTGCGGCGCCGCAGATTCGGCAGTTGGCCCGGGAGTTCGCCTCGGCGGAGCGAGCGGTCTGTTATGGACGCATGGGGGTTTCGACCCAAGCCTTCGGTACGTTGTGCCATTGGTTGCTGCAACTGCTCAATCTGATCACCGGCAACCTTGACCGGGTAGGTGGGGCCCTGTGTACCGAGCCGGCGGTGGATCTGGTAGCGGCGACATCGGGGGGGCACTTCAACCTTTGGCAGAGTCGGGTTTCCGGGCTTCCGGAGTATGGCGGCGAGCTGCCTGTATCGGCCCTGGCCGAAGAGATGCTCACTGAGGGCGAGGGACAGGTTCGGGCATTGATCACCGTGGCAGGCAACCCGGTGTTGTCCACACCCAATGGCCGGCAGTTGGAGCAAGCACTGGACGGGTTGGAGTTCATGCTCAGCATCGACTTGTACATCAATGAAACGACCCGTTATGCCGACTTGATCCTGCCGTCCACCTCGGCTCTGGAGAACGATCACTACGACACCACGTTCAATCTTCTTGCAGTACGCAATGTCAGTCGCTTCAACCGGGCGATCCTGCCCAAGCCTGCGGGTGCGCTGCACGACTGGGAGATCTTTGTCGGCCTGGCCAAAGCGTTTGCTGCGAAAACCGAACAACCGCTGAAGCCGACCATCCCCCCAGCGCAGATGATTGACATGGGTTTGCGAGCCGGTGCCTACGGCGATGCATCGCCGCTCAAACTGTCCTTGGCAACACTGGACCAGTATCCCCACGGTATTGATCTGGGGGCGCTGCAGCCGAATCTGGCGGCCCGCTTGAAAACCGAGAATCGGCGGATTCAGGCGGCGCCAGCGCCGATCATGGCGGATCTGGCGCGATTTGCCGCCTTGAGCGTGCCGCCGTTGGATGAGTTGCTGCTGATTGGCCGTCGCCATGTACGCAGTAACAACTCGTGGATGCACAACTATCACCGCCTGGTGAAGGGCAAGCCCCGTCACCAGTTGCTGATGCACCCGGATGACCTGGCCAGTCGCGGGCTGAATGACGGTCAGCGGGTGCGAATCAGCTCTCGGGTCGGTGCGGTGGAGGTAGAGGTGCTGGCCAGCACTGAAATGATGCCGGGGGTGGTGAGCTTGCCCCATGGTTGGGGGCATGGGCGCCCAGGGGTGCAACTGAACATTGCCATGGAGCAGCCCGGTTGCAGCGCCAATGACCTGACCGATGAACGTCAGCTTGATGCGTTGTCTGGGAATGCGGCGTTGAACGGGGTGCCAGTCAAGGTGGAAGCGGCCTGAGATGTCTGTCGGAGAGGCCGAGCAGGGCGCTCAGGTTTCCGTTACAATGCGCCACCGTGCCGACAACAGCGTCGGAAAGTTCAGCCGAGGTGTTCCATGGATATCATCGAAACTATTAAAGAGCAGATTGCCAACAACACCATTCTGCTTTATATGAAAGGCTCGCCGAATGCCCCGCAGTGTGGCTTCTCCGCGAAAGCCGCCCAGGCCGTAATGGGCTGTGGTGAGAAGTTCGCTTATGTGGACATCCTGCAGAACCCGGAAATTCGCGCCAACCTGCCCAAGTACGCCAACTGGCCGACCTTCCCACAGCTGTGGGTGGCAGGTGAGCTGGTCGGTGGTAGTGACATCATGGCTGAGATGTTTGCCAACGGTGAATTGCAGGCTCTGATCAAGGACGCAGCCGAAAAAGCCGCGGCCAAGACTGAAGCCTGACGCGAATATATCCGCGTAATAAAAAGCCCCGCCTCTCTTTCGAGGGCGGGGCTTTTTATTGCTTGAGTATTACGAGTTAAGTTACTCGTCACCCATTTGCGATTGCAGATAGTTCTCGATGCCGACTTTATCGATCAGGCCCAATTGGGTTTCCAGCCAGTCGATGTGTTCTTCTTCGGATTCAAGAATATCTTCCAGCAGTTCACGGCTGCCGAAGTCGCTCACCGACTCACAATGGGCGATGGCTGCCTTGAGGTCTGCATGGCCAGTGCGTTCGATACGCAGGTCGCACTCGAGCATTTCCTTGGTGTGTTCGCCGATGTGCAGCTTGCCCAGGTCCTGAACGTTCGGCAGGCCTTCGAGGAAGAGAATGCGCTTGATTAGCTTGTCCGCATGCTTCATCTCGTCGATGGACTCGTGGTACTCGTGCTTGCCCAGCTTGTTCAGGCCCCAATCTTCATACATGCGTGCATGCAAGAAGTACTGATTGATCGCGACCAGTTCATTGGCAAGGATTTTATTGAGATGCTGGATGACTGTAATGTCGCCTTTCATGATGGGGTCCTGCCCTTTAATTAGTGGAATAAGGACAGAGTCTGAGCCGCGCAAACATTACTGTCAAACCTAAGTTATTGAATAATATATGAAAATTAATCGGAATAAGAATGTTTGTGTTCCGCGTTTTGACCCTAAGCGATTGAATTACAGGCATAAAAAAACCGGACGCTAGGTCCGGTTGTTTAAAACAGTGCTATTTATCCGAGAAATCAGGCGACATTAAATTCCACTGGATAGGGAATTGCTGCCTGGCTGCTCTGCAGTTCGGTCAGGGTCTCGCGGACCACTTGCTTGGCCAGGCATGCGCATTTACCACATTGGCTGGCGACGCCGGTTGCCTGACGCACATCGCGGTAGCTGCAGCAACCTTCATAGATGGCTTCGCGAATTTGTCCGTCGGTGACACCGGTGCAGAGGCAGACATACATAGGATGAGAACCGTCGCTGGTTAGGGCTCAATTGCGATGGATCTTAATGTTAACGAGAATGATTGTCAAAGTGGTTTCGGCGACCTTTGTTGCAGTTTCCTACCAGGGTGACGAACGGTTTTGTTCGCGATAGTGACAGATGATTCGCATTTTTCGCTTTGTGAGCCGGGCTGATGAAAAACCGTTGAGGACAGCTCAAAGACGCGGTGTATGATGGCCGGTCCTTGCGAAGCGGGGTCAGGTCAAGGAGCTGTCGCATCCGCGTGGCAGACTCAAGGCCAATCCCCTTCTTCATTACTACGTCCACACCAGGAGATATCCAATGAGCGTACTCGTAGGCAAACAAGCCCCTGACTTCACCGTACCGGCCGTTCTCGGCAATGGCGAAATCGTTGACAGCTTCACCCTGTCCTCGGCCATCAAAGGCAAATACGGCCTGGTGTTCTTCTATCCACTGGACTTCACCTTCGTTTGCCCGTCCGAGCTGATCGCCCTGGACCACCGCATGGCTGACTTCAAGGCACGCAACGTGGAAGTGATCGCTGTTTCGATCGACTCGCACTTCACCCACAACGCCTGGCGTAACACCCCGATCAATGCCGGCGGCATCGGTC
The DNA here is from genome assembly GCF_003363755.1 of Pseudomonas protegens. Taxonomy (GTDB): domain Bacteria; phylum Pseudomonadota; class Gammaproteobacteria; order Pseudomonadales; family Pseudomonadaceae; genus Aquipseudomonas; species Aquipseudomonas danubii. The sequence continues at coordinate 2,066,971 of NZ_CP031396.1, read as the reverse complement.
AGGTTCAATACATCATGGCGGCTGACATGAAGCACGACATCGCCAAGGCCTACGACGTTGAGTCCGAAGGCGGCGTGGCTTTCCGTGGCGCGTTCCTGATCGACGACAAAGGCGTTGTTCGTTCGCAGATCGTCAACGACCTGCCACTGGGCCGTAACATGGAAGAGCTGATCCGTCTGGTTGACGCTCTGCAATTCCACGAAGAGCACGGCGAAGTCTGCCCTGCCAACTGGAAAAAAGGTGACAAAGGCATGACCGCTTCGCCAGAAGGCGTTGCTGCTTACCTGAGCGAGAACGCTGGCAAGCTGTAAGCCAGGCGTCACGCATAAAAAAACCGGCCTCAGGGCCGGTTTTTTTATGCAGGCAATTCAACCCGACGAAGAATTGATCAGTCGTCGAAATCCTGCCAGCCGCCCATTTGTTTCCAGCGGTTGACGATGCCGCAGAACAGCTCGGCAGTCTTCTCGGTGTCGTAACGGGCCGAGTGAGCCTCGCGACCGTCGAAGTCGATATCCGCACTCTGACAGGCCTTGGCCAAAACGGTCTGTCCATAAGCCAGGCCAGCCAGGGTGGCGGTGTCGAAGCTGGAGAACGGGTGGAACGGGTTGCGCTTCATATCCAGGCGCGCCACAGCGGCGTTGAGGAAGCCCAGGTCGAAACTGCTGTTGTGGCCCACCAGGATGGCGCGTTTGCAGCCATTGGCTTTCAGCGCCTTGCGCACCCCACGGAAAATATCGGTCAGTGCAGTTTCCTCGCTGACGGCCATGCGCAGCGGGTGGTCGAGCTTGATCCCGGTGAACTCCAGGGCCGCGGCTTCGATGTTCGCGCCTTCAAAAGGCTCGACCCGGAAGAAATAGGTGTGTTCCGGGAACACGAAGCCTTTTTCATCCATGCCGATAGTGGTGGCGGCAATCTCCAGCAGGGCGTCGGTGGCCGAGTTGAAGCCGCCGGTTTCAACGTCGACGACTACCGGCAGGTAACCGCGAAAACGAGCGGCCATCGGGTGTCGAGGGCCGCCGCCGTTACCTTCTTGTTCGTCGTCGAAATGGTCGTCACTCACGAGTGATCCTCCAGCAGGCGCCAGCGCAGTTTTTCACCGGCGCGCAGCGGAATGACAGTCAGCTCACCGAACGGCAGGCTGGCGGGGGCGGTCCATTCTTCACGAACCAGGGTGATGCGATCGGTGTTGGTCGGTAGGCCGTAGAAGCGCGGGCCGTTGAGGCTGGCAAAGGCTTCCAGTTTGTCCAGGGCATTGCGCTGTTCGAACGCTTCAGCATACAGCTCGATCGCGGCATAGGCGCTGTAGCAGCCGGCGCAACCGCAAGCGGCTTCCTTGGCGTGCTGGGCATGAGGCGCCGAGTCGGTGCCGAGGAAGAACTTCTCGCTGCCACTGGTGGCCGCATCCAGCAGAGCTTCCTGGTGGGTGTTGCGCTTGAGAATCGGCAGGCAATAGAAGTGCGGGCGAATACCGCCCACCAGCATGTGGTTGCGGTTGTACAGCAGGTGGTGCGCGGTGATGGTGGCGCCGACGTTGGCCGAAGCCTCCTTGACGAACTGCACGGCTTCGCCGGTGGTGATGTGTTCGAACACCACTTTCAGACTGGGGAAGCGCTCGACCACGCGACGCATATGCTCGTCGATGAAGATTTTCTCGCGGTCGAAGACGTCGACGTCGCCGCGGGTCACTTCACCGTGAATCAGCAGCGGCAGGCCAACTTCGGCCATCGCCTCGAGCACCGGGAAGATCTTGTCGATGCTGGTCACGCCCGAGTCCGAGTTGGTGGTCGCGCCGGCCGGGTACAGCTTGGCGGCGTGCACGAAACCGCTGGCCTTGGCTGCGTGGATCTCGTCCGGCTGGGTGCGGTCGGTCAGGTAGAGCACCATCAGCGGCTCGAAGCGGCTGCCGGCCGGGCGCGCAGCTAGAATACGCTGGCGATAGGCGTCGGCTTCCACGGCGTTACGCACCGGAGGTACCAGGTTGGGCATGATGATGGCGCGGCCAAAGGTGCGCGCGACATCTGCGACTGTATTGGGCAACACGGCACCATCGCGAAGATGAATATGCCAGTCGTCGGGACGCAGCAGGGTCAGGCGGTCGGACATTGGAGGTTCCAGGCGGGTAAAACTCGGGGGGAATGCTACCGGAAAAGACTCTTCCAGGCACTCGCTATCAAGTTTTGCGACGAGCAACCGATATCCCGAAGGTATGGCGTATTAACGCCTGTCGATTTTTCTGTTGTACACGTCAGTGGAGCCTCCCGTGCGCCAGCGTTATCTAGCCTTGCTCAGTGTGTTTGCCAGCCTGCCCGCGATGGCTCTCACTTTCCAGACCCGTCTGGAGAGCATTGAGTGGACGGTCGAAGGTGACAAATTCGAGTGCCGCTTGATCCAGCCCGTCACCGATTTCGGTTCCGGCGAATTCGTTCGCCGCGCCGGTGAGCAGGCGATTTTTCGCCTCAAGAGTTTCAACCCGATGCAGGCAGGTGGCTCGGCGACGCTGCTTGCGGCCGCGGCGCCCTGGCAGCCGGGGCGTGGCGACATCAACCTCGGGGCGGTCAAGGCCGGCACGGATGGGGTGCTGTACAACAGCAATCAGATGCAGGCCGGTCGCCTGATCATCGGTTTGCTGGAAGGGCGTAGTCCGGTGGTCCGGCATTTTTCCCGCGAGGGTGGGGTTTCCGAGGTGCGCCTGCTTCCGGTGAAATTCAGCAAGGCCTACAGCGACTATCAAAGCTGCATGACCAAACTGCTGCCGATGAACTACGAACAGGTGAAGCAGGGCGAGATCGGGTTCCCGGGCGGCGGTATCGAACTCGATGCTCGGGCCAAGGCGAAGTTGCAGGTGATGGTGGATTTCATCAAGGCCGATCCGACGGTCAATCACGTCGAACTGGATGGCCACTCTGACAATAGCGGCAATCGCTTGACCAACCGCGACCTGTCCCGCCGCCGGGCCTTGGCGGTGATGGAGTTCTTCAAGGCCAACGGTTTGGCGGAAAACCAGATTGTGGTGCGCTTCCATGGTGAGCGTTATCCCCTGGCTCCCAACACCAATCCTGCCAACCGAGCGAAGAATCGCCGGGTCAATGTGCATCTGGAACGGGTCGCCCCCACCGAAAAACCGGCTCCGGCGCCTCAGGCCACCTCCGGTTCCAGCGCTGCGGCGACTTCCTGATACGGCTGTCGTCGTCGCGCGCTCGACATAATCTGTCGCTTGGTCGTCATAAGCTGTCGCGCCTCTGTAAATTATCCTCGTGGATCGGTAGACTCGACGGCTTTCCGTACAACCCCGTGGAGTGATGGCATGGCGGACGTAAACAAGGTCGTTCTGGCGTATTCGGGCGGCCTGGACACTTCGGTGATCCTCAAGTGGCTGCAGGATACTTACAACTGTGAAGTAGTGACTTTCACTGCTGACCTGGGCCAAGGCGAAGAGGTCGAGCCGGCCCGCGCCAAGGCGCAAGCCATGGGCGTCAAAGAGATCTACATCGACGATCTGCGCGAAGAGTTCGTGCGTGATTTCGTTTTCCCGATGTTCCGCGCCAACACCGTCTACGAAGGCGAGTACCTGCTGGGTACTTCCATCGCTCGTCCGTTGATCGCCAAGCGTTTGATCGAAATCGCCAACGAGACTGGCGCGGATGCCATTTCCCATGGCGCCACCGGCAAGGGCAACGATCAGGTGCGTTTCGAGCTGGGCGCCTATGCCCTCAAGCCAGGGGTCAAAGTGATCGCCCCTTGGCGTGAGTGGGACCTGCTGTCCCGCGAGAAACTGATGGACTACGCCGAGAAGCACGGTATCCCGATCGAGCGTCACGGCAAGAAGAAGTCGCCGTACTCGATGGATGCCAACCTGCTGCACATTTCCTATGAAGGCGGCGTGCTGGAAGACACCTGGACCGAGCACGAAGAAGACATGTGGCGCTGGACCGTCTCCCCGGAGAAGGCTCCTGACACCCCGCAATACCTGGAGCTGACCTACCGCAACGGTGACATCGTCGCCATCGACGGTGTGGAAATGACTCCGGCTACCGTGCTGGCGACCCTGAACCGCATCGGTGGTGAACACGGCATCGGTCGTCTGGACATCGTCGAGAACCGTTACGTGGGCATGAAGTCCCGTGGCTGCTACGAGACCCCGGGTGGCACCATCATGCTGCGCGCCCACCGCGCCATCGAGTCCATTACCCTGGACCGCGAAGTGGCTCACCTCAAAGACGAGTTGATGCCCAAGTACGCCAGCCTGATCTACACCGGCTACTGGTGGAGTCCTGAGCGTCTGATGCTGCAACAGATGATCGACGCCTCCCAGGCCCACGTGAACGGTGTAGTGCGCCTGAAGCTGTACAAGGGCAACGTGATCGTTACCGGCCGCAAGTCCGATGAGTCGCTGTTCGACGCCAACATCGCCACCTTCGAAGAAGACGGCGGTGCTTACAACCAGGCGGACGCAGCAGGCTTTATCAAGCTCAACGCATTGCGCATGCGCATCGCTGCAAACAAGGGGCGGACTCTGGTCTGATACCTTGAGTTGCTAAAAGAACCCCGCGATAAGCGGGGTTTTTTTTGCTTCTGATTAATGGTGCCTACGGGCAGAGGCTGAGTAGGGCAGTTGATTGAACGAAGAAGTGCTATTGAGTGCAGTTTGTTAATCACCCTCTCGCTGCTGAAAGTGCTGCCTGATGATGTGTCTTTTAGTACGAAAAGTAGCTGCTCTAGCGATTAATCTTAAGCGCTTTTCCAGTTAAGCGACCTTTATCTAAATTTTTTTGTAAGGTAAATCGGTATTGTTTGTAAGGATCGTCCTCGTAGGGTCGTAGCCCCTGGTAGCACGGTGTCAGAGTCAATTCTCTGGGGTATTGTGCGGGCTCTAAAAAACTCTAAGGACTTGGATGGACCTATGAAAAGAGTATTGATCGTGGATGATCATCCTGTTATTCGCCTGGCTGTGCGCATGTTGATGGAACGCCATGGTTTTGAAGTAGTAGCAGAAGCAGATAACGGCACGGATGCTTTAAAGTTGGCTCTTGAATATGTTCCCGATATTTTGATTTTGGATATTGGTATCCCACAACTTGATGGGCTTGAAGTTATAACCCGCCTGATGTCCAGAGGCATGCCGATCAAGATTCTAGTGTTGACTCTGCAAGTTCCCGGACCCTTTTCCATGCGTTGCATGCAGGCCGGGGCCGCCGGCTACGTGTGCAAGCAGCAGGACATTACCGAACTGATCAGTGCGGTGCGGGCGGTGCTGGCAGGTTACAGCTACTTTCCCAACGAGGCGTTGCACACCTTTCGTTCCAGTCAGGGCATCAGCAGCGAGGAAGAAATGATCGAGCTTCTTTCAGGGCGTGAGTTGATCGTATTGAAGCAGCTCACCAATGGCATGAGTAACAAGGAAATCGCCGAGGGCTTGTGTTTGAGCAACAAGACCGTCAGCACTTACAAGCGGCGGTTGTTGGCCAAGCTCAATGCTCGTTCATTGGTTGACCTGATCGAATTTGCCCAGCGCCATCAGTTGGTATGAGTGTGGGTGACTGAAGCGACAGCCTTGAATGGAACAATCTGTTAATTAGGAACGGACCGGTCATGCCGAGGGGCTGACCGGTCGAGTTTCAGGGCGAGAGAGGCACAAAAAAACCTCCGTCTGGAGGTTCTTTTGTGACTAGAGGTCAAAGTCGTAATCGGCCAGTTGTTTCTGCAGCCGTCGTTCTTCCAGAAGATTGTCGATGGTTCTGCGCTTGCTCAGATTGGTTTTCGCCACCTCGACCACCGGTTCAGCATCGTCTGTGTCTGCTGCGATGAAGTCTTCTTCCACGTCCAGTTGTTCTTTGCCAGTGCTCATAAGGTCAACTCCAGGCTAAGACTGCCATTGGCGCTCCTTATATCGATATTCTCCTGGCGGGTAAAAAAGATTTTTTCAATCGACTCATCAACAAAATCAATGCTGCCTCAATCGTCAGAAGTCTTTTGCTTGTACTCGCACAGGTCTTCGATTCGACAGCTACCGCAACGTGGCTTACGGGCCAGGCAGACGTAGCGACCGTGAAGGATCAGCCAGTGATGGGAGTCCAGCAGAAACTCCTTGGGTACAAACTTCAGCAGTTTTTTTTCCACTTCCACTACATTCTTGCCCGGGGCCAGCCCGGTGCGGTTGCTGACCCGGAAGATGTGGGTGTCCACAGCCATGGTCAATTGCCGGAAAGCGGTGTTGAGGACCACGTTGGCGGTCTTGCGGCCGACGCCGGGCAAGGCTTCCAGCTCCTCCCGGGTCTGTGGCACTTCACTGTTGTGGCGTTCCACCAGCAGGCGGCAGGTCTCGATGACGTTCTTGGCCTTGCTGTTGTACAGGCCAATGGTCTTGATGTATTCGGACAGTCCCTCGACCCCCAGTGCATGGATAGCTGCCGGTGTATTGGCCACGGGGAAGAGTTTGGCGGTCGCCTTGTTGACCCCGACGTCGGTCGATTGCGCCGAAAGAATCACCGCGATCAGCAACTCGAACGGCGAGGAGTAGGCCAGTTCGGTTTTTGGTTCGGGGTTGTCTTCGTGAAGTCGGCGAAATATTTCCAGGCGTTTGGCGGCATTCATCGGTGGTTCATTTCCTCGAAGACGGTCGGTTGAAGGATGAAGAGGTGGTCCAGGCCCGCTTTGCCGCCAGCAGCAGGCCAAGCAGGATAAAACCCCCAGGGGCCAGAGTCAGCAGGCGCAATCCGCCTTGGGGCAGCAACACCCAACCGGCGCTATCACCGGGCAGGCCGGCGAGCCAGCCTAGATGGCTGCCCAGGGCGCCGGTGCCCAGCAATTCGCGCAGCGCGCCCAGCAGCGCCAGCGCGCCACAGAAACCTGCAGTTAGGCGTAGCCGGTCGCGGTGCTGGAAGAAGCCCGCCTGTTCCAATATCACGCATTGCAGGGGCAGCAGGCCCAGGTACAGGCTCAACTGCTGGTGTAACTCATAACTCCAGGCTTGCACCGCCAGCCACAGCCAACTGCCGAGAGTGGCGGCGAGCAACAGGCTGGCCAGCCACTGCTGACGGCTTTGCAAGTGTGGCCGCAGCAGGCCCATGCCGGCCCCGAAGGTCCCGATCAGCAGCGTGGACGCCAGAGCCAGGCCCAGGGCCTTGACCCAGGAATCCGTGGCCCCGATCAACGGCGTCAGCATCAGCAGGCCCGGCAATGACAGTGGCTTACTCATCGGCGGCTCCCGAAAGCAGTTGCTGACGATGCTCATCGAAGTAGCGCAGGGCATCGTGCAGGGCGCTGATCACCGCGCGGGAGGTGATGGTGGCGCCGGCGATCTGATCGAACTGGCCATTGTCCTTTTTCAGGGCCCAGGCAGCATCGTCCGGGGACGTGCGGGATGTGCCGGAAAACCCCTGCAGCCAGGCGTTGGGCTGTTCGGCGATGCGGCCTCCCAGGCCTGGGGTTTCATCCTGCTTGAGCGTCTTGCTGCCCAGCAGGCGGCCATGGCTGTCGATGGCGATCAGCAGCTCGATGGGGCCCGCGTAACCGTTCACTCGAGTGCGTAGCAGCACGGCACTGGGCTGACCCGCGCGGGTGGCCAGGTAGCCATCCAGCAAGCGGCTGTTGTCCAGTTGCACATCCCTCAAGGGCAGTGGTTGCTCCAGTGGCTGGTTGTCGTAGCTTGCTGCAGGCAGCAGGTCGAGTAACTTGCGGGCCTGCAACGCCCGTTGCTCGGCGGCGATGCGCGGTGCGCCAGCGTATTGCAGCCACAGAGTGGCGCCCACGCCGAGAACGCCGAGCAGCACCAGCAGGAGCAGACCTCGCGCGCTCTTCATGCTCAAGCTTTCTCCTGTTCCGAGAGGCACAGGCGTTCCAGCCCCGGTACCGCCAGATTCATCAGCAGTACGGCGAAGGCAACGCCGTCGGGGTAGCCGCCCCAGGTGCGGATCAGGTAGGTCAGCAGGCCGACGCCGACGCCGAACAGCAGCCTGGCTTTCGCTGCCTTGGGGCCGGACACCGGTTCGGTTACGATAAAGAATGCGCCCAGCATGCTGGCGCCGCTGAGCAGGTGAAACAGCGGTGAGCCATGGGAGTCGGAGCCCGAGCCGTTCCAGCACAGCAGGCTGATGACAAAGAGGCTACCCAGCATGCCCACGGGCGCCTGCCAACTGATGACCCGTTGCTGCAGCAGAAACAGCCCCCCGGCAAGAAACCCCAGGCTGATCCATTCGGCGCCACGGCCGCCGAAGTGACCGAAAGCGCGGTTGCCGGCAAAGAGTTCGTCGAGGGTCAGGCTCTTGTTGATCCGCAGGCTGTCCAGTGCCGTGGCTTGAGCCCAGGCGTCCGCATGCAGGCCGTCCGCGACACCGAATACCTGTTGCAGGCCACCGAGCAAGTCCATGGCGTGGGGCGCAGGCCAATGGGTCATCGACTGGGGAAAACACAACAAGGCCAGGGCGTAGCCGAGCATGGCCGGATTGAACGGGTTCTGGCCCACACCGCCGTATAAGTGCTTGCCCAGGACAATGGCGGCGGCGGCCGCGCTCAGCGGCAGCCACCAGGGGCAGTAAGCTGGCAAGGCCAGGGCCAGTAGCGTGGCGCTGACCAAGGCACTGCCATCGCCTAGGTTGGGCGGCAGCGGGCGTCTTCTGAGGTACAGGACCAGGGCTTCCATGGCCAGGGCGCCGCTGACGGTCAGCAGCAGATTGAGCAGCACGCCCCATCCGTACAGCCACAGCATCACCAACAGGCCCGGCAGCGTGGCCAGCAGCACTCGCTGCATGGCCTGGCGCAGGCGTTGGTCGACGCCGTCAGCTATCAGCATGGGCCTTCACCTGGCGCTCGGCCTCGTGCAAGCGTGCCTGAGCCTGGGCCAGCTGTTCTGCTCGGGTGTCGGGCTGGCGCTGTAGTTTGTTCAGATCGGCGCGGGCGTAGGCCAGTTCGGTTTTCAATTGCCGCAGCTGTGGATCGATCGGGCGTTTTTCGATGCGAGTCAGTGTCGGCGCCGGTTTCGCACTGGCGTCCTCGGCCGCATGCAGGGCCTGTTCGGCCGCCGCCAGGGCTGCGCTCAGGGTTTCCAGTTCAGCACTGGACGCTTCAGCCGCCTGAGCTTTCTTCAGTTCGGCGCGGCGCGTCGCCAACTGGATCTTCGCGCGCTTGAGCTCAGCATCCTTGGCCTCTGGCGGCGGAGCAGGGGGCGCCTGGGACTCCAGCTGGGCCAAGGCCTGCTCGGCGGTTTCGAACTGACGCTGCAGGACGATCAATTGCATTTGCTGCTCGAAGGTCGGCGGATGGCCGAATGCCTTGAGCGACTTGTGCAACTGGGCCCGGCTCATGGCCAGCTCGATCTTGGCTTTCTTCAGTGCTGCATCGGCCGCCGCGGCCTTCTGCGCACGGACCCGTTCGATGGCGGCCTGCACCGGGTTCTGGCTGTTGTCAGTGGTTTGCGCGGCTCGTTGTGCGCGGGCCTGGCGCTCGGCCAGGCGCCGGGCTTCTTCCCGTTGCAAGCGTTCGTTGCGTTGTTCGAAGCGTCGTCGCGCCTGCTCGCGCTTGCGGCTCCGGGCTTGCACCTGCTCGGGGCTGGTGGCCTGGCCGCCGACGATCGGTACCACCTTGCTCTCGGGCAGCGGCAGCATATCGATACAGTCCACCGGACAGGGCGCCACGCACAGGTCACAGCCGGTGCATTCGTCGACCAGCACGGTATGCATCAATTTGGCCGCGCCGACGATGGCGTCCACTGGACAGGCCTGGATGCATTTGGTGCAGCCGATGCATTCTGCCTCGCGAATATAAGCGATCTGGGCCGGAGCTTCGCCGCGGCTGCGATCCAGCTCCAGCACCGGTAGCTGCAGGAGTTGCGCCAGGCCGGCGATGGTTTCCTCGCCGCCGGGTGGACACTTGTTGATGGCCTCGCCGTTGGCGATGCCCTGGGCGTAGGGTTTGCATCCGGGGTGGCCGCACTTGCCGCACTGGGTCTGGGGCAGGAGGGCATCGATGCGTTGAATCAGACTCATGTTTTGATCAGTCCGTTGAAGCCGAAAAACGCTACTGCCAGCAGGCCGGCGCTGATCAGGTCGATCGGCAGGCCGCGCCAGGGCAGGGGAATATCGTTGTTGGAGATACGCTGGCGCAGATCGCTGAACAGGCTCAGTACCAGCCAGAAGCCCAGTCCGGCCCCCAGGCTCATGGCGCTGAGGGTCGCCAGCCCGAGGTTTTCCCCAGTGGCGATCAGCAGCAGGCCGAGCGCACTGGCATTGCCCAGCAGTAGCGGCCAAAGGCCGTCGAATGGAACATTGGGCAAGGCCCGGGATAGCAACCGCAATAGCGGTTTGATCAGCAGCACGCTCAGGGGCAGCCAGAGAAACAACTGCAAGGATTCCAGCCCCCAAGGCAGCAGCGCACCACGATAAAGGACATGGCCGAGCACGCAGCTGACCAGCATCAGGACCGTGGTCGCCAGGCCCAGCGCGTGAATCCGCTGCCGAGTGCTATCGGCTGGGGCCTGCAGCAGCGGATCGACGCCCAGCGGCCACTGCAACACGAAGTTGTTGATCAGGGCGGTGCTGACAAGGGCGAGGAGGAAGTGGGTCATGGTTGGGCCGGTACGGGCAGGCGGTCTCTCAAGAGTAGGCAAACTCCGGCGCGGGCGCAGGGCCGCCAGATATGCAAATCCCCCCGTTGCGCCGGGCACAACGGGGGGACGGGGTCCAGCCTGCAGCCTTACTTGATCCGCTGGCCCGGCTTGGCGCCGCTGTCCGGGCTCAGCAGGTAGATTTCTTCACCGCCAGGGCCGGCGGCCATCACCATGCCCTCGGAGATGCCGAATTTCATTTTCCGCGGCTTGAGGTTGGCGATCATCATGGTCAGGCGACCATCGAGCTTGGACGGATCCGGGTAGGCGCTCTTGATTCCGGAGAACACGTTGCGCTGCTCGTCACCGATATCCAGGGTCAGGCGCAGCAGCTTGTCGGCACCTTCCACGGCTTCGGCCTTGACGATCAAGGCGACGCGCAGGTCGATGGCGGCGAAGGTGTCGAAGTCGATTTCCGGCGACAGCGGATCCTTGGCCAGTTCGCCGTTGCCTGCTGGCGCGGCTGCGCCGGTGTCGGTCTGGCTGGCGGTCAGGTCTTCTTTCGAGGCGTCGGTCATGGCTTGTACTTTTACCGGGTCGATCCGCGTCATCAGCGGCTTGAATTCGTTGAGTTGATGGTTGGCCAGCAGGTGCAGGTGATCGTTCCAGGTCAGCGGTGCAACGTTGAGGAACGCCTCGGCATCGGCGGCCAGCAGCGGCAGCACCGGCTTGAGGAAAATCACCAGCTGGCGGAACAGGTTGATACCGGTGGCGCAGATGGCCTGCACCTCGGCTTGCTTGCCTTCCTGCTTGTTCAGCGACCATGGGGCCTTGTCGGCGATCCAGGCGTTGGCGCGGTCGGCCAGGGCCATGATTTCGCGCATGGCACGGGCAAAGTCGCGGGCTTCATAAGCGTCGGCGATGCTTGGCGCGGCAGCCAGGAAGGCCTCGGTCAGCTCGGGAGCGGCATTGCTGTCGACCATCAGCCCGGCATTGCCCTTGTGGATGAAGCCGGCGCAACGGCTGGCGATGTTCACCACCTTGCCCACCAGGTCGGAGTTGACCTTCTGTACGAAGTCTTCGAGGTTCAGGTCCAGATCGTCGACACCACGGCCCAGCTTGGAGGCGTAGTAGTAGCGCAGGTATTCCGGCGACAGGTGCTCCAGGTAGGTGCGGGCCTTGATGAAGGTGCCCCGGGACTTGGACATCTTCTGGCCATTGACCGTCAGGTAGCCGTGGACGTTGATGCCGCTCGGCTTGCGGTAGCCGGCGCCTTCGAGCATGGCGGGCCAGAACAGGGCGTGGAAGTTGACGATGTCCTTGCCGATGAAGTGGTACAGCTCGGCGGTGGAGTCCTTGCCCCAGAACGCGTCGAAATCCAGCTCAGGACGACGGGCGCAGAGGTTCTTGAAGCTGGCCATGTAGCCGATTGGCGCGTCCAGCCACACGTAGAAGTACTTGCCCGGCTCGTCCGGGATCTCGAAGCCGAAGTACGGCGCGTCGCGGGAGATGTCCCACTGCTGCAGGCCGGCATCCAGCCATTCGGCGATCTTGTTGGCCACGGCGTCTTGCAGGGTGCCGCTGCGGGTCCAGCTTTGCAGCATCTGCTGGAAGTCCGGCAGCTTGAAGAAGAAGTGCTGGGAATCCTTGAGCACCGGGGTGGCGCCGGAGATCGCCGATTTTGGATCTTTCAGGTCGGTCGGGGCGTAGGTGGCGCCGCATTTTTCGCAGTTGTCGCCGTACTGGTCCTCAGTGCCGCACTTCGGGCAGGTGCCCTTGATGAAGCGGTCGGCCAGGAACATTTTCTTTTCCGGGTCGAAATACTGCGTGATGGAGCGCGTGGCGATGTGCCCGGCGTCCCGCAGCTTGAGGTAGATCTGGCTCGACAGCTCACGGTTTTCCTCGGCGTGGGTCGAGTGGAAGTTGTCGAAGTCCACCAGGAAGTCGGCAAAGTCGGCGCTGTGTTCGGCCTGGACGTTGGCGATCAGTTGCTCCGGGGTGATGCCTTCCTTTTCCGCGCGCAGCATGATGGCCGAGCCGTGTGCGTCGTCGGCGCAAACATAGATGCATTGGTTGCCGCGATGCTTCTGGAAGCGCACCCACATGTCGGTCTGGATGTACTCAAGCATGTGGCCAAGGTGGATGGAACCATTGGCATAGGGCAGGGCGCTGGTGACGAGGATCTTGCGTGGCTCGGACATGGGGCTCGGCTACTTGATGAAACGGAGGTCGGCCACTATAAAGCGCCAGCGCGGATTTTTCACCCTTCCGGGTACATTGTGCACAGCAAGCTTTCTCGCCACGAAGGAGTCGGCGGCGTAGGATAGCCGCCTGATTTTCCAGTCTTGTTATCGGAGTTGCCCATGAGCGCCGTCAATCGCGCAGCGGTGGAAGCCGTCCTTCGCCAATACACCGACCCTTACCTGAACCAGGACCCGGTCAGCGCCGGCTGCGTGCGCGACATCGACGTCCAGGGCGACCGGGTCACGGTCCGCATGGAACTGGGTTATGCCGCCGGCCTGTTCAAGAGCGGCTGGGCGCAGATGCTGCAACTGGCCATCGAGGGCCTGGACGGTGTGAGCTCGGCCAAGGTCGAGATCACCAGCGTGATCGCCGCGCACAAGGCCCAGGCGCAGATCCCGGGCCTGGCCAACGTCAAGAATGTGGTGGCGGTGGCGTCCGGCAAGGGCGGCGTGGGCAAGTCCACCACCGCGGCCAACCTGGCCCTGGCCCTGGCCCGGGAAGGCGCCAAGGTGGGGATTCTCGACGCTGATATCTATGGTCCGAGCCAGGGCATCATGTTCGGCATTGCCGAAGGCACCCGGCCGAAGATCAAGGACCAGAAGTGGTTCGTGCCCATCGAGTCCCATGGGGTCGAGGTCATGTCCATGGCTTTCCTCACCGACGACAACACGCCGATGGTCTGGCGCGGCCCGATGGTCTCCGGCGCCTTGCTGCAACTGGTGACCCAGACCGACTGGGGCAATCTCGATTACCTGGTGATCGACATGCCGCCGGGCACTGGCGATATCCAACTGACCCTGGCGCAGAAAGTCCCGGTGGCCGGTGCCGTGATCGTCACCACGCCGCAGGACCTGGCGTTGCTGGATGCGCGCAAGGGCGTGGAGATGTTCCGCAAGGTCAACATCCCGGTGCTGGGCGTGGTGGAGAACATGGCGGTGCACATCTGCTCGAACTGTGGCCATGCCGAGCATCTGTTTGGCGAAGGCGGTGGCGAGAAGCTGGCCAGTCAGTACGATGTTGAACTGCTGGCTTCGTTGCCGTTGTCGATGCTGATCCGCGAACAGGCCGATGGTGGCAAGCCGACGGTGATCGCCGAGCCTGAAAGCCAGATCGCCATGGTCTATCAGGAACTGGCGCGGCATGTCGGCGCGCGCATCGTGTTGCAGGAAGCCGCGGCGCCGGCGATGCCCAGCATCACTGTCAGCGATGACTGAATCGCCGCGCTTCTTATAGGTGCCGGCACCCCCCAAGAAAAAGCCCGATGTGCAAACATCGGGCTTTTTCTTGGGGGCTCAGACTCGCAGGCCGCCGTCCATTTCCAGGATGCGTCCGGTGTAATAGTCGTTCTCGAAGATGTACGCCGCCGAGTGGGCGATCTCTTCCGGCTTGCCCATGCGCTTGAGGGGAATCCCCGAGGTCATCTTCTCGAGGGCTTCAGGCTTCATGCCCAAGGTCATCTCGGTTTCGATAAAGCCCGGGGCAATACCGGCCACGCGGATGCCATAGCGCGCCAGTTCCTTGGCCCAGGTCACGGTGGCCGCCGCGACCCCGGCCTTGGCCGCGGAATAGTTGGTCTGGCCGATGTTGCCAGCGCGCGAGATTGACGAGATGTTGATGATCGCGCCGCTGTTGTTCAGCTCGATCATTTTTGCCGCCACTTCACGGGTGCAGAGGAATACCCCGGTCAGGTTGACGTCGATCACTGCCTGCCACTGGGCCAGGCTCATCTTGGTCATCTCGCCGTCCTTGACCTTGACCAGCAGGCCGTCGCGCAGGATCCCGGCATTGTTGATCAGGCCGTGGATGGCGCCGAAGTCCTCGGCGACCTGGGCCACTATATGGTTGACCTGTTCTTCATTGGCGACGTTGCACAGATAGGCTCGGGCTTCTACGCCATGGGCCTTGCAGGCCGCGACCGCCTGGTCGAGTTTTTCCTGGTTCAGGTCCACCAGGGCCAGCCGTGCGCCCTTGGCGGCGAAATACTCGGCCATGGAGCGGCCCAGACCTTGGCAACCGCCGGTGATAATGATTACTTTGTCAGTGAGTTGCATTCGCATGTCCCGCTAGCAGGTCTTGAGGGGTGGTCCTTTTGGGGGAACCTCGGCTGGCTGCCGGACCTGGCCTGGCTGCAGAAGAGAATTGCCCCGTTGGCGTAGCTGGAACAATGCTCCAGGCGCCCGTCCGTTTTCGACGGATTCTAAAGAAGGAGTCATAAAGTGAGCGTTGAAGCTGCCAAGAATGCACGAGAATTGCTGCTCAAGGAATACCGCGGCGTGTTGTCGACGCACTCCAAGGCCATGCCGGGTTTTCCCTTTGGGTCCGTAGTGCCTTATTGCCTGGATGCCGAGGGGCGACCGCTGATTCTTATCAGCCGCATTGCCCAGCACACCCACAATCTGCAGAAGGATTCCAAGTGTTCGCTGCTGGTGGGCGAGCGCGATGCCGACGACGTGCAAGCAGTGGGGCGCCTGACCTACCTGGCCGAAGCCGAGAAGCTTGAGGACCAGGACGCCATCGAGGCCGCCGCCGAGCGCTACTACCGCTATTTCCCTGAATCCCAGAACTACCATAAGGCCCATGACTTCGATTTCTGGGTGCTCAAGCCCGTGCGTCACCGCTATATCGGCGGTTTCGGCGCCATTCACTGGGTGGATCAAGTGGCCCTGGCCAACCCGTTCGCCGGCAAGGCCGAGCTGAGCATGGTGGAGCATATGAACAGCGACCACGCCAAAGCTATTGCCCACTATGTGGAGTTGGCCGGACTGCCGCACAGCGAGCCCGCGCAACTGGCCGGAATCGACAGTGAAGGCATGCACCTGCGCATTGGCCAGGCTCTTTACTGGCTGCCATTTCCAAGCCTTTGCAACACGCCGACACAAGTGCGCGAAGCCCTGGTTTTTCTGGCCCACGCCGATCAATGGCCGAAAAATCCGGCACCGGGTGCTTGAATTCACGAATTGGCGACGTCATTTACGGTCTACTGGAAGGCATTCTTCCGCAGAGGAAACCATTTGATGCGCCCTTTTCTGTTGCTCTTTTTACTGTTCCCGGTGCTGGAGCTGTTCGTCTTCGTCAAGGTCAGCGCAGCCATCGGGTTTTTCCCGGCACTGCTGCTGATCATTCTCGGTTCGATGCTCGGTGTGCTGGTGTTGCGCGTGGCCGGTCTGGCCACGGCACTGCGTGCTCGTGAAAGCCTCAATCGCGGCGAGCTGCCGGCTCAGCAGATGCTCGAAGGGCTGATGCTGGCCCTGGGGGGCGGCCTGCTGATCCTGCCGGGCTTCATCAGCGATGTATTCGGCCTGCTGATGCTGCTCCCTATCAGTCGTCGTCTGCTGGCCAATAAAATGCGCCAGCGTGCCGAGGAGCAGGCCCTGCGCCAACGCGCCTTTGCCGATGACATGCGTGCGGCCCGTGGCGGCCCGGCGCCGCAACAGCCGTTGGGCCGTGAGCCCAATGTCATTGAAGGTGAGTTCGAGCACCGAGATTCTTGATAACTGGCCTCAAACACACGGCACCTTCGGGTGCCGTGTTCGTTTTAACCCGGGTGATGTAAAAAATTTCATCAGCCAGCCCTTGTAATAACCTTATGCGCCCTTATGTAACGGTCACCGCAAGGTTTCTGGTGCTGACACCAGACAGACTTCCGCGGCTCGCTCGCGAGCCGCACCCGGCAAAGCCGGATTTGCTAACCCGCCGGTATCGACACCGGCCGTTGAAAACCACAATTAGGAGAGATCGACAATGAAGCTTCGTCCTCTGCATGACCGCGTCGTCATCCGTCGCAGCGAAGAAGAATCGAAAACTGCTGGCGGCATCGTTCTGCCTGGTTCGGCTGCTGAAAAACCTAACCGTGGCGAAATCGTCGCTGTAGGTACCGGCCGTGTGCTGGACAACGGTGAAGTACGTGCGCTGGCCGTGAAAGTGGGTGACAAAGTGGTGTTTGGCCCGTACTCCGGCAGCAACACCGTGAAAGTCGATGGCGAAGATCTGCTGGTAATGGCTGAGAACGAGATTCTCGCCGTTATCGAAGGCTGATTTCCCACGTATTTCCCCGCTACTACACAGTATTTAAGGAATATCGATCATGGCTGCTAAAGAAGTTAAATTCGGCGATTCCGCCCGCAAGAAAATGCTCACTGGTGTCAACGTTCTGGCTGACGCAGTAAAAGCGACCCTGGGCCCGAAAGGCCGTAACGTGATCATCGAGAAGAGCTTCGGCGCTCCGACCATCACCAAGGACGGCGTTTCCGTAGCCAAAGAAATCGAGCTGAAAGATCGCTTCGAAAACATGGGCGCGCAGCTGGTCAAAGACGTTGCCTCCCGTGCCAACGATGACGCTGGCGACGGCACCACCACCGCCACCGTTCTGGCTCAGTCGATTGTCAACGAAGGCCTGAAAGCCGTCGCTGCCGGCATGAACCCGATGGACCTGAAGCGCGGTATCGACAAGGCCACCATCGCCATCGTCAAAGAGCTGAAAGGTCTGTCCAAGCCATGCGCTGACTCCAAAGCCATCGCTCAGGTCGGCACCATCTCCGCCAACTCCGACAACTCCATCGGCGACATCATTGCCGAAGCCATGGAAAAAGTCGGTAAAGAAGGCGTGATCACCGTTGAAGAAGGCTCGGGCCTGGAAAACGAACTGTCGGTTGTAGAAGGCATGCAGTTCGACCGTGGCTACCTGTCGCCTTACTTCATCAACAAGCCGGACACTATGGTCGCCGAACTCGACGGCCCGCTGATCCTGCTGGTGGACAAGAAGATCTCCAACATCCGCGAAATGCTGCCAGTGCTGGAAGCCGTTGCCAAAGCCGGCCGCCCACTGCTGATCGTGGCTGAAGACGTTGAAGGCGAAGCCCTGGCGACTCTGGTTGTGAACAACATGCGTGGCATCGTCAAAGTCGCTGCCGTCAAGGCACCGGGCTTCGGCGACCGTCGCAAGGCCATGCTGCAGGACATCGCCGTTCTGACCGGCGGTACCGTGATCTCCGAAGAGATCGGCCTGAGCCTGGAAAGCACCACCCTGGAGCACCTGGGTAACGCCAAGCGCGTGATCCTGTCCAAAGAAAACACCACCATCATCGACGGTGCTGGCGTTGAAGCGGACATCCAGGCTCGTGTGACCCAGATCCGTCAACAAGTGGCCGACACTTCGTCCGACTACGACCGTGAAAAACTGCAAGAGCGTCTGGCCAAGCTGTCCGGCGGCGTTGCAGTGATCAAGGTTGGCGCTGGCTCCGAAGTTGAAATGAAAGAGAAGAAAGCCCGCGTTGAAGACGCCCTGCACGCGACCCGTGCAGCCGTCGAAGAAGGCGTGGTACCTGGCGGTGGCGTAGCCCTGATCCGTGCTCTGCAAGGCATCAAGGACCTCAAAGGCGACAACGCCGATCAGGACGTGGGTATCGCTGTTCTGCGTCGCGCTATCGAAGCCCCACTGCGTCAGATCGTTGCCAACTCCGGCGACGAGCCAAGCGTGGTGGTGGACAAGGTCAAGCAGGGCGCTGGTAACTTCGGTTACAACGCTGCCACCAGCGAATACGGCGACATGATCGAAATGGGCATCCTGGACCCAACCAAGGTGACCCGTTCCGCGCTGCAAGCTGCATCGTCCATCGGCGGTCTGATCCTGACCACCGAAGCCGCTGTTGCTGAAATCGTGGAAGACAAGCCGGCCGCTGGCGGTATGCCAGACATGGGCGGCATGGGTGGCATGGGCGGCATGATGTAAGCCAGCCTTACCCCCGCACTGAAAAAGCCCTGCCGGTGAAAACCGGCGGGGCTTTTTTGCGCCTGAAATTGAGGGGCGCCTGTCGGTGCCGCCTCTGGCATGGACTGAGAATGGCCAGGCCCTTGCTGTCGAACAGTCCCAGGTGTTGGTGGTTGCCCACCAGGACCGCAGTGGCCGTGGGGTGTCTTGCAACAGCTCCAGGACGCTCGATTCGTCGTTCAGGTTCAACAACCCAACAGCGCTGGCACGGCGAACATCCATTGAGTTCTGGCCAATGAAACGCATTGGCTCTTTCTGCTCGGCGGGCAAGCCAGGAAGTGCTGTTCCTGTCTGTTTCTGGTCGGCAAACGGTCGGCAGTCTGGGCTTGCCCCTGTAGTCAGGTTGTGAGCCAGCGGTGAAAAATTTGTTAAGCCATTGAAGGGGGCAAAAGTGCCCCAGGATCGGTCAGACAAGGCTGGCGGCGAGTCGGACTTGGCCTTAAGCTGCGCGAGCCAAGACGGCCCTAACTGTGTGCGGAGAGAGTGCCGATGCGAATTCTACTGGTCGAAGACAACCGCGATATTCTCGCCAACCTGGCGGATTACTTGGGACTCAAGGGCTATACCGTGGACTGCGCCCAGGATGGTCTGTCGGGGTTGCACCTGGCTGCCACCGAGCATTACGACCTGATCGTGCTCGACATCATGCTGCCAGGGATCGACGGCTACACCCTGTGCAAGCGCCTGCGCGAAGATGCCCGGCGCGATACCCCAGTGATCATGCTCACGGCCCGCGACCAGTTGGATGACCGGCTTCAGGGCTTCAAGTCCGGGGCCGACGACTATCTGCTCAAGCCATTTGCCCTGTCCGAACTGGCCGCGAGGATCGAGGCGGTGATGCGCCGTGCCCAGGGCGGTGGTCGTCGAGCGCTGCAGGTCGGTGACCTCAGTTATGACCTCGATACCCTGGAAGTCACCCGCGAAGGGCGTCTGCTCAAGCTCAACCCGGTGGGCCTCAAGCTGCTGGCAGTGTTGATGCAGAAGAGCCCCCATGTGTTGCGCCGGGAAATCCTCGAAGAGGCCCTGTGGGGCGATGACTGTCCGGACAGTGACAGCCTGCGCAGCCATGTCCACCAACTGCGCCAGGTGATCGACAAGCCGTTCGCCAAGCCGTTGCTGCACACCGTGCACGGTGTCGGCTATCGGTTGGCCGAGGGCCGTGATGGAGTTTAAGCAGAGCCTTGCCCAGCGCATCATCATCGCCTTTGCTTTGATGAGCGCACTGGTGGCGGGGGCTTTCGCCATGGGCATCGTGGCGACCGTGCATCTGGTGGAGGAGAAACTCATCTCCGCCGGCCTTGGCGGCGATCTGCAACGCCTGTTGCTGATGGATAACGTTGCCGACTGGAATCACCGCCCCGAGCCCGACCAGCTGTTCTACTACAGTGGCGGGCGCGGCGACTTCGAGTTGCCCAAGGACCTGAGGCATCTGGACCCGGGCTTCCATGAAGTGTTTCGCGAGCAGCTGTCCTATCACGCCATGGTTGAAGTGGTGGATGGCCGGCGTTATGTGCTGCTGCAGGATCAGAGTGATTTCGAAGAGCGCGAGCGGGTGCTGTTCGCGGTGGTGCTGGTGGGCTTTGTCCTCAGCCTGGCGCTGGCGGTGTTCCTGGGTTGGGTCTTGGCGCGTAGGGTGATGGCACCGGTGGTTCGTCTGGCTCGCCAGGTCCGTCACCGCGATCAATTGCTGGGCCTGGCCCCGCCCCTGGCGCCGGATTATGCGGCGGATGAGGTGGGCGAGTTGGCGATCGCCTTCGATGCGACGCTGGGACGTCTGCGCCAGGCTTTGAGCCGTGAGCGCCTGTTCACCAGTGATGTCAGCCATGAACTGCGCACGCCGCTGATGGTCCTGGCCACGTCCTGCGAGCTGCTCCTGGAAAACCCTGGGCTTGATCCCCGTGGACGATCCCAGGTCGAACGTATTGCCCGGGCCTGCGAAGAAATGCGTGAGCTGGTGCAGACGTTCCTGATGCTGGCCCGGGCCCAGCGGGAAGATGCCAGTATGTCGCCGCAGCTGACGTTGACCCAGGTGGCCAATGACCTGATCGGAGTGTGGCGCGAATCCATCGAAGCCAAGGGTATCGAGCTGATCTTCGAGCCGGGGCAACCGGGTGAAACTCGCTACAACGCCACCTTCCTGCATGCGGTGATGGGCAACCTGTTGCGCAATGCCTTGCACTACACCGAACAGGGATTCATTCGTTTGAGCCTGGTGGCGGATGGATTTGTCGTCGAGGACAGCGGCGTGGGCATTCCCGAGGAAAAGCGCGAGGCGATGTTCCAGCCCTTTGTCCGTGGCGATGAAAAACGCGGTGAGGGCCTGGGGCTGGGCTTGTCCCTGGTCCAGCGCATCTGCGAGAACCAGGGCTGGAGCGTCACTCTCAGTACCATGACCCCCAATGGCTGTCGTTTTCACGTTCAGCTCCCCCCTTCCAAGGCTTGAATACTCTTGCCAGGCCCTGTTTTGCAGGGCCACTCGCTTGTCGATTTTTCTTCTGAAGTGGCCCCAGGCCATTGCCTGCTGCCTGTAAAACTCTGAAATATTTCATCGTTGGACGGTACGAAGTTTTCACAAGGGGATGACCTGTCGCTGACACGTCGCTGCCTAAGGTGGCGCCATCAGTTGCAGGAGACTTTGATGATGGCGACACCGATCAAGCTGGAATTTTCCGACAAGTACGATGCCCAACATGCGCAGCAATACCTGCTCAAGCACCAGCAAGGACTGGCGCGACAGTTGTCCCACAAGCGTGATGAACAATTGGCTCGCGCTGCGCTGGCCCTGGCGGGAGAGCCGGGCCTGGTGCTGGACCTGCCCTGTGGCGCGGGCCGTTTCTGGCCGCTGCTGACCGAAAAGGCCAATCGAGTCATTGTTGGCGCTGACAATTCAGCGGCTATGCTCAGCACCGCTACGGTGGCGCAACCGGCCGACGTGGTGAAACGGGTACGAGCCTTGCAGACGTCAGCGTTTGCCATCGATTTACCGGACAACGCTGTGGACTGCATTTTTTCCATGCGGTTGCTGCACCACATCGGCGAGGTCGAGCATCGGATGGCGCTGCTACGGGAGTTTCAGCGGGTCACCCGTGACAGCGTGATTATCTCGCTATGGGTCGATGGCAATTTCAAGGCCTGGAAGCGCAAGCGTATGGAGCGCAAGCGGCTGTCCGAAGGTGGGCAGGAGGGTTACCAGAATCGTTTCGTGTTACCGGCGGCTACGGTCGAAGAAGAGTTCAGGCAAGCCGGTTTTCGTGTCCAGGAGCATCTGGACTTCTTTCCGCTCTACGCCATGTGGCGAGTCTACGTATTACGCAAGAGGTAAGAGGATGGCTGTTGAATGTGCTTCGGAAATGGATGCCGTGCCCACAGATTGCTTCGAATACTTCTGGGACCAACAAGGTGAATGGGTCGAGCAACCCAATAAGCGTCGAGGCGGTGAGAGCGGCGTGCAGCGCCTGATCAGCGGCGGTCGTCTGCTCTATGCCAAGCGACAGATCGGGCATATTCATCGCAGTTTTCTGCATCCTTTTGGTCGTCCGACCGTCCTGCGTGAGCGTGATGCCCTGCAAAGCCTGCGTTCGCTGGATATAGAGGTGCCGGAACTGGTGTTCTGCGGCGCCCGGCGCGGCCCCGAGCACCAGTGGCAGGCCCTGCTGGTGACCGCTGCGCTCGACGGCTTCGTGGAAATCGATAACTGGTATGCCGCAGGTGAGCGTGAACGCCACGGCGAAGTTTTGCACGAACGAGTGTTGCAGACACTGGCGCAGACGCTGGCGCGCATGCACAAGGGCCGTTGGCAGCATGGCTGCCTGTATTCCAAACATGTTTTCGTGCGAGTAGATGGCGAGGGCGAGCAGGCCCAGGTGAGGATTGCATTGCTGGATTTCGAGAAGTGCCGCCAGCGCCTGAGCAGCCGCCGGGCCGCGGCCCACGACCTCAAGCAACTGCGCCGCCATTCGTCGTGGAATGACACCGACTGGCAAAAGCTCTACTACCTTTATAGAACGGTGTTTGGCAGCCCCATCAAAGGTTTATAGCTATGAAGCTAGAAATTGCACGAGGTTTGTTCCTGGCAGGAGCCTTGGCAGTTGCTTCCTTGGCCATGGTTGTCTGGGAGCAGCCGCGAACGCAGGTTCTCAGCGCCGCTCAGGGTGAACATTGCCCATTGCCACGGGTGGCCAAGAGCTCGGTGGCGGTCAAGCCGGATCATGAACTGCTGCTGTTCATGTTCGGCATGAGCCAGGCGTTGAAGCCACAGAGTTGAAGACCTGAAACTGCCACCTGAAGGCCTCGCATTGCGAGGCCTTTTGTTTGTCCCCGGCTCAGGCGTCCGGCTTGGCCAGCAGGGTGTAGATGCAGGGGAGGACGAAGAGGGTGAACAGGGTGCCGATGGACATGCCTGTGGCAATCACCGTGCCGATATCGAAGCGGCTGACTGCTCCGGCACCGCTGGCCAGGATCAGTGGCACCATGCCGAACACCATCGCCGCTGTGGTCATCAGCACTGGGCGCAGGCGAATGGACGCGGCTTGCTCCACCGCCTGTCGGGCGCTGAGTCCCTGGTCCCGGCGCAGTTGGTTGGCGAATTCGACGATCAGGATCCCATGCTTGCTGATCAGGCCGATCAGCGTCACCAGGCCGACCTGGGTGTAGATGTTCATGCTCGACCAGCCGAGAAACAGCGGGATCAGGGCGCCGCAGATCGATAGCGGCACGGTCACCAGAATCACCACCGGGTCGCGGAAGCTTTCGAACTGCGCCGCCAGTACCAGGAAAATGATCGCCAGGGCCAGGCCGAAGGTGACCCAGAGCGCGCTGCCTTCCTGGACGTACTGGCGGGCAGCGCTGGCATAGTCGAACGCATAGCCGGCGGGGGCCTCCTGCGTGGCGATCTGGCGCATGGTGTCGATGGCTTCGCCCATGCTGACCACGGGCACACCGGAAATGGTCGCGGCATTGAGTTGCTGGAACTGGTTCAACTGCCGAGGGCGGGCGCGGTCGCTGACTTTGATCAGGGTCGACAGCGGCAAGGCCTCCCCCTTGCTGTTCTTCACGTAGTAGTTGTTCAGCCAGTCAGGGTTGTCCCGATAGGCGCGCTCCACTTGGGCGATCACTTTATAGCTGCGGCCGTCGATGGTGAAACGGTTGATTTCCGCCTCGCCGAGCAAGGTCGCCAGCGTACCCCCCAGGTCCTGCATGGTAACGCCCATCTGCGCCGCCTTGGCCCGATCGATGCCGACCACTACCTCGGGCTTGTCGAAGGCCAGGTCAATGTCGACAAAGGCGAACTTCCCCGACTCCATGGCGCGTTTCTTTACCCGGTTGGCCACCTCCAACAGGGACTCGTAATCGTTGGGGGTGTTGATCACGAAGGCAAAGGGCAGGCCCTCGCCGGTGCCGGGCAAGGCTGGCAGGTTGAAACCGAAGACTTGCAGGCCGGCAATGCCTGCCAGTTTCTCCTGGACCTGAGGCAGGATTTGCATCTGGGTCTGTTGGCGCTGGTTCCAGGGCTTGAGCAGGAAGCCGCCGATCCCTGACTGCACTCCGTTGAAACCGTTGATCTGGAATGAGGAGTAGTACTCGGGGAACTCCTTGAAGATCGCCAGGAACTCATCGGTGTAGGCATTGAGGTACTCCAGGTTGGCCGGTTGCGGCGCCGTGGCCAGCATGAAAACGATGCCCTGGTCTTCGTCCGGTGCCAGCTCCGCCTTGGTGAACTTGAGCAGCAGGGGAATCAGGCACAGCACGATCAGTGCGAACACCAGTACGACGGGGCGGGTATCAAGGGTGCCGTGGAGCAGGCGCTGGTAGCGCTGCTTCAGGCTGTCGAAAATCCGGTCCAGGCGATGGGACAGGCCGCTGGGGTTTTCCTCGCGGCGCAGCAACAGTGCACACATCATCGGTGACAGGGTCAGGGCGACGATCCCGGAAATCACCACGGCCCCGGCCAGCGTCAGGGCGAACTCCTTGAACAGGGCCCCGGTGAGTCCCTGGAGAAAACCAATGGGGGCGTAAACCGCCGCCAGAGTGATGGTCATCGATACCACCGGCATGGCGATTTCCCGCGCTCCTTCGATGGCCGCGTCCAGGGGGGACTTGCCCTCTTCGATGTGCCGATGGATGTTCTCCACCACCACGATGGCGTCGTCCACCACCAGGCCAATGGCCAGGACCATGGCCAGCAAGGTCAGCAGGTTGATCGAGTAGCCCATCAACTGCATGAAGAACATCACGCCGATCATCGACAGTGGAATGGTCACCACCGGGATCACCACCGAACGCAAGGCGCCAAGAAACAGGAACACCACCACAATCACGATCAATACTGCCTCGAACAGGGTCTTGAGCACCTCGTCGATGGAGGCCTGGATAAACAGCGTGGCGTCATAGGCAATGTCTAACTTGAGGGTCGGGGGTAGTTGCGCTTCCAGTTCCGGGAGCAGCTTGCGCACCTCCTTGATCACGTCCAGAGGGTTGGCTCCGGGGGTGGCCTTGATGCCGATGTAGACCGAAGGGACGCCGCCGAAGGAGCTGATGGCGTTGTAGTTTTCCGCACCCATTTCCACCCGCGCCACATCCTTGAGCAGGACCCGGCTGTCGCCATCGGTTTTCAACGGGATAGCGGCGAACGCCTCGGCGGATTTCAGTTCGGTGTTGGCATTGATACTGGTGACGACATACTCGCCCTTGACCTCGCCGGCGGCGGACAGAAAGTTGTATTGGCGCACGGCATTGCTCACGTCGCTGGCCGCCAGGCCATAGGCCGCCAGCTTCACCGGGTCCAGCCACAGGCGCATGGCAAACACCTGGTTACCGAGGATCTCCGCCTCGGCCATGCCCGGCAGGGTCGCCAGCTTGGGTTGGATCACGCGCGACAGGTAGTCGGTGATCTGTGGGTTGTTCAGTTGCGGGCTGGAGAAGCTGATGTACATCAGCACCGAGGCGTCGGCTGCTTCTTTGCTCAACACCGGGTCTTCGGCTTGCTGGGGCAGCTTGTTCTTGACCTCGTTGGCCTTGGCCAGCAGTTCGGTGAACAGGCGGTCGCTGTTGGAGCCGATCCGGGCGTAGATCGAGATCACCGAGAAGTTCTGCCGGCTCACCGAGGTCATGTAGTCGATGCCTTCGGCGCTAGCCAGGCTCTGCTGCATGGGTTGGGTGATATAGCCCTGGATGGTTTCGGCATTGGCCCCGGGGTAGGCGGTGGTCACCGTGATCAGGGCGTTCTCCATCTGCGGGTACTGGCGCAAGGGCAGCTTGCTCCAGGCCTGGAACCCCAACAGCACAATCAGCAGGCTGACCACGGTCGCGAGCACCGGGCGGCGAATGAACGGATCGGTAAAGGCCATGGGGATTCCTTGATCAGTCGGCGCGGGGCTGGCTGTTCGGCTGTTCCGGTTGCAGCTTGTCCGGAGTGATGCTGATGTCGGCGCCGTTATCCAGTTTGATCTGACCGGCACTGACCACCTGTTCGCCCTTTTTCACGCCCTTGTTGATCATCACCAGGCCGCCGCGATGCTCGCCCGTGTCGACGAAGCGCCGCTCGGCGACCAGCAGCGGCTGGCCCTTGGGGTCTTTCTCCAGGCTGCCGTCGGCGGCTTTCTTTTGCGTTACCACATACACCGAGTTGCCGTAGAGGGTGTAGGTGAGGGTGCTTTCCGGCACCACGACCTTGAGCTGCGGATCGGGGAGCAATACTTGCAGGTCGGCGAACATGCCTGGCAGCAAGCGGCCTCCGGGGTTGGCCAGGGTGGCGCGTACCAGCACGTTGCGGGTGCTGTTCTCGACCTTGGGGTTGATGGCGCTGATGCTGCCGGGGAACGACTCTCCGGGGAACGCTGCAACGCTGAGTTCCACGGTCTGTCCCAGGCGGATCTTGGGCACCGATTGTTCCGGGATGTAGAAGTCCACGTACAGGCTGCTCAGGTCCTGCAGGGTGGCGATCACCGTACCGCTGGCCAGGAAGTCGCCGATATCCACCTGGCGGATGCCGATCGTGCCGGCAAAGGGGGCGAGAATGCGTTTCTTGGCCAGGGAGGCCTTGAGCTGGTTGACCGTGGCCTTGTTTTTTTGCAGCTGTGCCGAGAGTCGGTCGTACTCGCCCTTGGAAATCGCCTGGCTGCCCACCAGTTGGCTGCCGCGTCCGAAATCCAGCTGGGCCAGGCCGAGGTCGGCCTGGGCGGTTTCCAGCAGGGCGCTTTCCACCGCGCTGTCCAGGGTCAGCAACGGCTGGCCGGCCTTGACCTGCTGCCCGGATTCGAACTGCAGGTCCTTGACCGTACCGGCGACTTCCAGGCTGAGGTTGACCCCTTGCAGGGCCTTGAGGCTGCCGACACTGGGCAGCCGGCTTTGCCAGGGGCGCTCGTCGGCGGTAATCACCGCCACGCTGATGGGCGGCTTGGGGGCCGAGTAGACCTGGACCATCTTGTAGATCGAAAACGCCTTGTAGCCGGCCAGCAACAGCACGACCAACAGGACCACACCCAGCATGATCAGCATGCGGCGACGCAGCATATTCCGCTTCCTTGGAAAGCCCGGTAAACAAGCCCGGTAGACATTACTCCGAGTCGCGTGCGGGTTCCAGATGAGCGTCCTGTCGTTCAGCGAAGCTCCCGGCGCCAAGGCCGGGGAGGTTTTTTCAGATCAGATGCAGATGGTTGTCCCAGAGCCCTGCGGGCAGATCCAGCGGCTTTGCCACAATCTGTGTCTGACGACAGTCGTAGAAGCGGCAACGGCCTTGTCCCGACGTCACCACGAAACCGTCGGCCACGGCGCCGACCCCGGCACAGTCTGGCAGGGGCGCATCGACCCGCACTGCGCCGCTGTCCAGGTCCCAGATGAAGAAACGGTTGCCCCGGGGGGCGGTCAGGGCCACCAGGCGCAGGTCGCTGTGCACCGCGACGCTGGCGGTGTAGTGCCCCATGGCTTGCAGCTGCTGTTCGGGCACCGGGAAGGCCGCGAAGGGCTGGCCCGGACGCTTGATTGCCAGGAGTTCCGAGGGCTCGTGGGCGGCGCCCATGAACTGCTGGCCGGTGACGATGGTGCCGTCGCTGGCGATGCCCATGTGGCGCACGCTGTTCATCTGCTGGGCCAGGGTTTCCTTGCTCAACAGGGTGCCGTCGCGCTGCATCAGCACCAGGCTGGGCTCCATGGCATCGAGGTTCATCTCCACCCGGCTCTCGGCTTCAGTGCGGATGCCGCCATTGGCTACCACCAGGGTTTCACCGTCGGGCATCCACGACACCTGGTGCGGGCCGATACCGTGGGTGGACAGCTCAGCGCTGTGCACCAGACGCTCGCCTTCGAAGCGATACACCCCGAGCAGGCCGCGGCCGGGGTCCCGGGTGTCGTTCTCGGTGGCGTACAACCACTGGCCATCCTTGTGGATCACCGCGTGACCGTAGAAGTGCCGGTCAGGTTGTGAGGTCACGGTCTGCAGCAGCGCGCCGTTGCGCAGGTCGATCAGGTAACTCTCGGTGCCCGGGCGCCGGGCCACGAACAGGGCGATCGGCAACTGCGGGTGATTGATGATGTCATGGCAACGCTGGCCGACCTGGGTGGCAAACACCTGTTTACCGTCCAGCTGATAACCGACGGCGTAATGCTTGCCGTCACCATCGTCCCTGGCCGAAAGCAGCAAGGGCTGTTTGCCCTTTTGCTTGAACAGCGTCCAGCCGCCCAAGGTCACCGCACTGAGCAGCAGGCTGCCCAGAACCAAAGCCTGACGTCGCAGCATCATCAGTCACCGTCGTTGGCGTTGAAGCCCAGTTGGATACCCAGCGCCTTGGCCAGTTCGCCTTCGTGCAGGCGGTGGACCACGTTGAGGCTGTCGTACAGATCATTGAGCTGCTGGCGCCCGGCGTCGTCACCGAGCATTTCGGTCAGCGAGCGCTGGGTGCTGGCGAAGAGTTTCAGCGAGGCGGCGTATGCAGCGTCGATCTTGTCGGCCAGGGGCTTCTGATCGGCTGGCAACAGGCCGCGCAGGCCCTTGTTGTCGACTCCGGCCCAGACCGTCTGAGCAGCGCTGAGGCTGGCCTCAAGGCCTTGCAGGGACGACTGGCTGCGCCAGGCGTCGGCCTGGAACGGCTGAGGAATGCCCTTGGTCTGGCGGCCCATCGGCGTGCCGAGCTTCTTCTTCAGGGTATCCAGGGCAGTGACCTGGACCCGCAGCAAATCAGCGATGGCTTCATGGGAGTCGGCGTAGCGCTGGTTGGGGAACTTGCTCATCTGGGCGAGCATGCCGTCGTTGGTATTCCAGCCCGCCAGGATTTCTTCCGCCAGTTGTTTCTGACGTTCACCGATGGCGGTCAACAGTGGGCAGTAGCGAGCTTTCTGTGCGCTGTCGGCCATGTCGATCTTGCTGTCGAACAGGATGTACTCGTAAGCCGACAGGCCTTGCACCACCACACTGGACTTGGCCAGGGCCGCGGCATCGATCTGCGCATTGGCGCTGACCAGTTGTTCGACCTGGCGGCCTACCAGGTTTTTCTTGTCCGGCCAGAACTGCACTTGCCAGGCGCGGTTGCCCTCGGCCAGCGGGCCGATCAGCAGCGGTTGCAGCTCGGCCCAGGCCTTTTGTGCGTGGAGGAAGTCGGCACGGGCAGTGTCCAGGCTTTCCTTGCCTTCGCAGAAGGCCAGGGCGCTGATGGCCAGTTGGCGGTCAGCGTCGACCCAACGGCTGTAGGTCGGCAGGATCACCTGCTTGGCGATAGCGGCCGAGGTCACGGCTTGTGGGTCCTGGGGCGAGCAGGCGCCCAGGGCAAGTGCGGCAAGGCTGGTGAACAGCAGTTTGGGGCGGAACATGTTCGGGCTCCCTTTGTTGTGGAGAAAGCAGATGAGACGAATGTTTATAGCGAATTCAAAAAGGCCAGCAGCGCGGCACGCTGCTCGGCATTGAAGGCGAGAACCTGTTGCTTCGCGCCCTCGGCTTCGCCGCCATGCCACAGCACCGCCTCCATCAGGTTGCGGGCGCGGCCGTCATGCAGGAACTGGGTGTGGCCACTGACGGTTTCCGTCAGGCCGATGCCCCACAGGGGCGCAGTGCGCCAGTCGCGGCCACTGGCCTTGAACTCAGTGCGGTGGTCCGCCAGGCCCTCCCCCATGTCGTGCAGCAGCAGGTCGCTGTAGGGGCGTATCACCTGATTGGCCAATTCGGGTTCGGCGGCGTTGGCCGCAGTGGTGAAGCTTGGGGTGTGGCAAGACTGGCAGCCGGCCTGGAAGAACAGGTTCTTGCCGGCCAGGACCTGGGGCGAATCGACATCGCGGCGCGCCGGTACCGCCAGGTTGCGAGTGTAGAACAGCACCAGGCGCAGGATGTTGTCGCTGACCTCCGGCTCACCGTCCGGACCATTGCCGTTGGGGGCCTGCTTGCAGGCGGTTTGCGCGTCGGTGCAGTCATCGAAGGGCCTCAGGCGGGTGGTCAGGCCCATATCACCAGAGAACGCGTGAACATTTTGTTGATTGAGGTTGGGTTGGCCGGCTTTCCAGCCAAAACGCCCGAGTACGGTCTTTTGCTGGGCGTCATCCCAGACCCAGTTGGGTCGTCCGGCAATGGCCTTATTGCCGGAAGCGGGCCGAGCGTTGGCCAGGATTGCCGCTTCGGGAATGGCCTCCAGCAACCCCAGGCCGATCATCGGCGGCGCCACTCGGGCGGAGAACTGCGTCTCGGGGTGCATTGGGCCGTAGCCCAGGTCCGTGATCTGCAGCCTGGGTTTGCGCAACTCCACCTGGGTGCCGTCCTTGAACCGTACGGGCAGCGGATCGTATTCGACCCGTACCCGGCCTTCGGGGGCGACTCCGGGAATCGCCATGTCTTGCAACTGGCCGCCATACACCGGTTCCGGCACCACGCCGACCTGCTCAATGACCTTGGCGTAGGCCGGGGTATCCGGAATCGACAGGCGCACCAGCATCGACACCGCGTTCAGCGCATCCGGCGCGGGCGGATGGCCGCGGCCGTCCTTGACGTGGCAGTTCTGGCAGGCATTGGTGTTGAACAGCGGGCCGAGGCCGTCACGGGCGGTGGTGGTGGAAGGGGCGATCACCCAGGGGTTGCGGAAAAAACTGTTGCCGACGCTGAAGTCCAGGCGTCGGGTCGGTGGCAGGTTGGCCGATGGCAGGGAGAAGGCATTGCGATCGGCCTTGTTGACCGTGGTCGCGCCGCCGGCCCGGGCTTCCCCTGGTTCGGCCTGGGTAAAGCGCGGAGCGTCATCGCAGGCACTCAGGCTCAAGGCCATGAGTAGAGCGGACCAGCGAAGCAGCGACGGGGGCATCGGACATCCTGCAAGACGAGCAAAACAAGGGCGCAAAGTCTAACAGGGCCGCCTGGATTGAATAAGAGGAATTATCGTTTGGTTTGATTCAGGACAAGCTTGCCGGGAAGCGTCCAGGCGCCTGAAACGGAGCGCCACGGGCACAAAAAAGGCGACCCGCAGGTCGCCTTTTGGCTGAAGCCGCGCTGATCAGAACTCGTGATCGGCGTTGTCCGGGTTCAGGTCGCTGATGCCCAGCTTGCCCGCAGCCTGTTCGATCGAGCCGGTCTGCTTGACCAGGGCGGCGATGGCGTCGCGTACGATCTGGTTGCCGGATTCGTTGCCCGCCGCGATCAGTTGGTCGTAGTGCTCACCCTTGTTGGCGTGGTCGACCATGACTTGGATCTTGGCTTCGGTGGCGGCCAGGTCGGCTTTCAGGGCGGCGTCGGCTGCCGGGTCGGCCTTGGCCACCAGGGACGACAGACTGGCGCCGGTCATCTTGCTGCCGTCGACACGGGTGTACTCGCCCAGATAGACGTTGCGGATGCCCTTGGCATCGTAGAAGTGCGAGTTGTGGGTGTTGTCGCTGAAGCAATCCTGCTCATCTTCAGGGGAGTTGGCTTCCAGGGATACCTTCATCCGCTCGCCCGCCAGTTCGCCCAGGGAAAGGCTGCCCATGCCGAACAGCATCTTGCGCAGACCGGTCTCGGCCGGTTCGGCTTCCAGGGTGGCGCGGTAGTTGTCGGCCACATCCGGCTTCCAGTTGCCGACCATTTCTTCCAGGTCGTTGACCAGCAGTTGGGTCACGGCCTTCAGGTAGGCGCGACGACGCTCGTTGTGGCCGCCGGTGGCACCGGCACCTTCCAGGTAGTCGGAAGCAGGGCGGGCGCCGGCGCCAGGGCCGGTGCCGTTCAGGTCCTGGCCCCAGAGCAGGAATTCGATGGCGTGGTAGCCGGTGGCGACGTTGGCCTCGGCACCACCCAGCTCGTTCAGGCTGGCGAGGGTTTCCGGGGTGATGTCTTTCACGTCGACCTTGTCTTCGCCGACCTGGATCTGGGTGTTGGCGATGATGTTGGCGGTGGCGCCCGGGTTGCCCAGTGCGTGCTCGTAGCTCTTGTCGACGTAGTCGATCAGGCCTTCGTCCAGTGGCCAGGCGTTCACCTGACCTTCCCAGTCATCGATGATGGTGTTGCCGAAGCGGAACACTTCGCTCTGCAGGTAAGGCACGCGAGCGGCAACCCAGGCAGCCTTGGCGGCTTTCAGGGTTTCGTCGTTGGGCTTGGCGAGGAAGGCATCGATGGCGGTTTGCAGGGTTTTCGCGGTGGATTCGGAGTCGCTGTAAACGGCGAATACCATGTCGGCGTAATGCGCGACTACAGCCTTGGCCGCGGCTTCGTCGACCTTGCCGGCAGCGTCAGTGGCTGGGGTGGCAGTGCTGGCGGCCGGGGTCGGCGCTTGAGCGGCAGCCTTGTCGTCTTTGCCTTCGCCGCAGCCGGCGAGGGAAATAGCGATGGCCAACAGACTGGCGGTAGCCAGAGGCATACGAATCATGGCGAACATCCTGCTTCGAGAGGGGGAGTGGACGGCGCTGGGGGGCGCGCAAAACTGCAACATAATGCGAAAGATTTGCATTATGTGTAAAGGGTCGCGCTTGTAAATATTTCTTATTCAGAAGGGGACTGCGCCAGGTCAAGCCGGCCAGTGCTCTGTTTAGGTCAGAGGATCACCGCGTTGCTGCGCTGCGCCTGTTTCAGGTAGGCGCTCAACTCCCGTGCCGGCAGGGGTTTGCTGTAGTGATAGCCCTGACCCTCATGGCAGCCTTCGGAGATGATGTAAGCCTCCTGTTCAGCCGTTTCCACGCCCTCGGCGATCACCTGCATGCCCAGGCTTTTACCCAGCTGGATGATGGCGCGCACGATGGTCGCATCGTCGTCGTCATCCAGCAGATCCTGGACGAAGCTCTTGTCGATCTTGATCTTGTCCAGGGGCAGGCTTTTCAGGTAACTCAGGGACGAATAACCAGTGCCGAAATCGTCGATGGCGATCAGCGCTCCGGAGCGTCGCAGGCTCAGCAGATGCTGGGCGGCGGTGCTGATGTCTTCCATCAGGCCGGTTTCGGTGACTTCCAGTTCCAGGCTGCGCGGTGGCAGGCGGTAGATCTGCAGCAGGTTGTTGACCACCCGTGGCAGCTCGGCGTGGTGCAGTTGCACCGTGGACAGGTTGACCGCCATACGCAGGTCGCTGAAGCCCATGTCGTGCCATTCGCGCAGTTGACGGCAGGCCTGATCCAGGACCCATTCGCCGATGGCGATGATGGTGCCGTTCTGCTCCGCCAGGGGAATGAACAGGTCCGGCGGCACCAGGCCGTGTTCCGGGTGTTGCCAGCGAATCAGCGCCTCGACTCCCACCACCCGGTGGTCGCGATAGCTGATCTGTGGCTGATAGACGAGGAAGAACTGCTCCCGGGTCAGGCCTTCACGCAGGTCCTTCTCCAACTCCCGGCGCCGACGCATTTCGCTGTCGACGCTGGCGATATAGAACTGATAGCGATTGCGTGACCGGCTCTTGGCCAGGGTCATGGTCTGTTCGGCTTTTTGCAGGAGTTTTTCCGTGCTGTCGCCGTCTTCCGGGAACAGGGTGATGCCGATGGTGGCGCGCAGGCGGATTTCCTGATGATCGAGGGCGAAGGTGGCCTCCAGGTCGTCGAGGATGCTTTGTGCCAGCTCTGCGGCTTCATAGGGTTGTTCGATATCGGCCTGGACCAGGGCGAACTGATCGCCACCCAGGCGAGCCAGGGCGCCGAGGCGGCCACTGTGGCCACGCAGGCGATCGGCCAGGGCCAGCAGCAGTTGGTCGCCGGTCTGGTAGCTGAACTGTTCGTTGATGCCCTTGAAGTCATCCAGGCCGACACACAGTACTGCCACCCGGCGTTGCAGGCGTCCGGCGTCCACCAGGATCTTGTCCAGTTGCTGCTGCAGTTGCTGACGGTTCGGCAGGCCGGTCAGGAAGTCGTACTGGGCCATGCGCAGCAGGCTGTTTTCCGCTTCGTGGCGCAAGTGGGTGTTGCGCTCGATGGAGGCCAGCAACTGGTTGGCGGTGATGATCCAGATTCCCAGTTCGTTTTTTTCGTGCCCCTTGAGCAGTGGCAACTGGTGTTCGCTGGGGCGGTCGGGATTGATGGTAGTCAGGTGCTCGATGATTCGTGACAGCGGTTTGGTCAGCAACCAGTGATAGACCAGGTACAGCACCAGTGCCATGGCCAGGGCGCGCAGGACGCCGGAGATGAAGATGATCACCGAGTTGATGATGAAGCCCTGGCCGTAGGTAGCGGTGTCGAGGGTGATGCTCAGGTCGCCGTAATACTCGCTGTAGGGGCCGCGGCCCACCAACTGGGTGGTGAAGGTGCGTTCCTGGCCAAGAATCAGATCGGTGAGCCAGCGACTGGAAGAATGCTGCAGCTCGCGGGACTTTTCCGCGAGCATAGTTTCATTGGGGTGGCCAATGGAGGCCATGCGCACCGCATCATCCTGGAACAGGCCTTCAATGACTTGCATGCCCATTTCCCGGTCCAGGCTGTAGACCGCCTGTGTCGATGGGTCGCGAAACATGTCGAGAATGCGCTGGGCGTCGTTAGCTACCGCCTGCCGAGTCTTGTAGGCATCGAAGACGATCTGGGCACAGCTCAGGACTACGCCCACTATGAGTGCCGACAGCAGCACAACCCGGAGCAACTTCACCGACAAGCTGTTTTTGAGTTCCAGCTTCAAAGGGCTATTCCTTGTTCCGTGCGCGTAGCGTCAAGTTGCCATGAGTATTGGCAATCCCGTGTTGGCCGTCAAAGTGACATTAAGGCCGAGAACAGGACGTCTGCGGGCCAGGCCCGGGTGATCAGATTCAGGATTGCTCTTGCTGTGGATAGTGTGTCGGTAGCGACGCCTTGCAACTTGAGGGGCGGCGTTGATTTTTACATCAGATGAATCTTAGCGTCTCGGCTGGGCGGGACAAGATGCCGGCTTTGTCAGAGGCAAAAAAAACCCGGCCAGGCCGGGTTTTTTGCACTGCAAACGGACTTAAGCGACGAAGTTCTTGCCTTCGAACTGCTCAGCCACGAATTTCCAGTTGACCAGGTTCCAGAACGCTTCGACGTATTTAGGACGAACGTTGCGGTAGTCGATGTAGTAGGCGTGTTCCCAGACGTCGCAGGTCAGCAGCGGAGTGTCGCCGCTGGTCAGCGGGTTGCCGGCGCCGATGGTGCTGGCCAGGGCCAGGGAACCGTCAGCCTTCTTCACCAGCCAGCCCCAGCCGGAACCGAAGGTGCCAACGGAAGTCTTGGTGAATTCTTCTTTGAACTTGTCGAACGAACCGAAGGCTGCGTTGATGGCCTCGGCCAGAGCGCCAGTAGGTTGGCCGCCGGCGTTTGGCGCCAGGCAGTTCCAGTAGAAAGTGTGGTTCCAGACCTGGGCTGCGTTGTTGAAGATGCCGCCCGAAGAGGTTTTGACGATCTCTTCCAGAGTCTTGCCTTCGAACTCGGTGCCTGGCACCAGGTTGTTCAGGTTCACGACGTAGGTGTTGTGGTGCTTGTCGTGGTGGTATTCCAGGGTTTCCTTGGAAATGTGCGGCTGCAGGGCGTCGTGTGCATAGGGCAGCGGCGGCAATTCGAAAGCCATGATGATTCTCCTAATCAGGTCAGTTGCGGTGAGCGCAAGGCCGATCACGGGCGGCCAGACAAGCGCCGGGGAGTTTGTACTCTTTGCGGCGCAGGGTTCGGATCATAGCACCGGGGGTGCGGCTTAACCACGCAACAACTGTGTGGGATAGAGGTTCCAGAGCCTTTTGGAATAAGTCACGCAGCGCTGATCAGTTGGAACGCCACGCTGAACATCATCACCGCCACCAGTAGGTCGAGCATCCTCCAGGTACTGGGGCGAGCCAGCCACGGAGCCAGCCAGGCGGCGCCCAGGGCCAGGGTGAAGAACCACAGCAACGAAGCGCTGGCGGCCCCCACCACGTAAGCGCCGGGCTCGGTTTGTTGCGCCCCCAGTGAACCGATCAGCAGCACGGTATCCAGGTAGACGTGGGGGTTGAGCAGGGTGACCGCCAGGGCACTGAGCATAACAGCCCGCAGCGAACGCACGGTCTGGCCTTCGCCCTGTTGCAGGCTTTGTTTCGAGCAGGCCCGGCGCAGGGCCTGGGTGCCGTACCAGATCAGGAACGCCGCGCCGCCCCAGCGCGCCACGGCCAGCAGCATCGGGCTCTGGGTCAGGATGGTGGCCAGGCCGAACACCCCGGCCGCCACCAACAGGGCATCGCAGGTCACGCACAGTGCCGCCACCGGCAAGTGGTGTTCACGGCGCAGGCTCTGAGCCAGGACGAAGGCGTTTTGCGTGCCGATGGCCATGATCAGGCCGGCGGCCACCAAGAGACCGTTTACATAGCTTTGCCACATGATTACTGCTCCTCGCCGGCGGCCAGTTTTTGCAGAACCTGCATGGCTCGCCGGGCATCCGCCTGACCGACAAACAGGTGGTCGTGGTAGTAGCCGGCGATCACGTTGCAACTGATTCCGGCCTGGCCCAGGGCGCCAGCGAAGGCCGCTGTCAGGCCCACGGCTTCAAGGGCCGAATGCACGTTGAGGGTGATCCAGGCCGCCACGTAATCGAAGGCCAGACCCAGGCGCTCGGCCTGTTGGCGCGGGAGGATAACCGTCAGTCCCTCGCGTTCGCGAAAGCTGCCCAGCACTTCGCAGTCCTGCAGCAGGCTGGGGTCAGTGAGGGAACAGAACACGTACTCGCCGTCGTTGAGCTGTGGGCTCATGCTGCGTAGCAGGGTAGCGAGGGAGGTTTCACCAGCCATGAACAAAATCCTTGAGCGAAGAAGCATTACAGAGGCTTTACGCTGGCTATTTTCTCGCTCCAGGCGGTATAAGAAAAACCAATAGTGCTGATCACTCATTAGGAAAAATGATGTTCGACTACAAGTTGCTCTCTGCCCTGGCCGCGGTAATCGAACAGGCAGGATTCGAACGGGCGGCCCAGGTGCTGGGATTGTCGCAGTCGGCCATTTCCCAGCGCATCAAGCTACTGGAGGCCCGGGTCGGGCAGCCAGTGCTGGTGCGGGTGACGCCACCTTCGCCCACGGAAATCGGGCGCCGCCTGCTCAACCATGTGCAGCAGGTACGCCTTCTGGAGCGGGACCTGCAAAGCCTGGTGCCGGCCCTGGACGAAGAAGGCTTGCCGGAGCGCCTGCGTATTGCCCTCAACGCCGACAGCCTGGCCACCTGGTGGGCCGAAGCGGTGGCTGACTTTTGCGCCGAACATCACTTGCTCCTGGACCTGGTGGTGGAGGACCAGACGGTGGGCCTCAAGCGCATGCGCGCCGGCGAAGTGGCGGCTTGTGTCTGCGCCAGCGAGCGTCCGGTGGCCGGGGCCCGCAGCCTGCTGCTGGGGGCCA
Organism: Pseudomonas protegens; assembly: GCF_003363755.1. Classification (GTDB taxonomy): domain Bacteria; phylum Pseudomonadota; class Gammaproteobacteria; order Pseudomonadales; family Pseudomonadaceae; genus Aquipseudomonas; species Aquipseudomonas danubii. The sequence continues at coordinate 2,029,725 of NZ_CP031396.1, read as the reverse complement.
TGCGTTACCGCGCCCTGGCCAGCCCGGCGTTCATCGCCCGGCATTTTCCCCTGGGCGTGCGCGCCGAGCAGTTGGCTCGGACCCCGGCGTTGGTGTTCGGCCCCGACGATTTCCTGCAGCATCGCTATTTGGCGTCCCTGGGGGTCGATGGCGGTTTCGAACATCATTTGTGCCCATCTTCCGAGGGCTTCATCCGTCTTGCCGAAGCTGGGCTGGGCTGGGGGCTGGTGCCCGAACTGCAGGTTCGCGAGCAACTGCAGCGAGGCTTGCTGGTGGAGCTTTTGCCGGATAAACCCATCGATGTGCCGCTGTACTGGCATCATTGGCGCAACGGCGGACAATTGCTGGGCTTGTTGACCGAGCACCTGGCACGTTTATCTGCACAATGGCTGGTGCCTTGGGAGCAGCCATAAGCGTCAAGCGACAAGCTGCCAGTGCACAGCTTGCGCTTCGACTTTCAATGCGCGGCTTGTAGTTCGTAGCTCGTCACTGCTTTGTTTAGGAATATTCATGAAAATTCTGGTTACCGGCGCAAGCGGCTTCATCGGCGGGCGCTTTGCTCGTCTTGCCCTTGAGCAGGGCCTGGAGGTCCGGGTCAACGGCCGTCGCGCCGAAGCGGTGGATCATCTGGTGCGCCGTGGCGCCGAGTTCGTCCAGGGCGATTTGAACGATGCGGGCCTGGTGCGCGAACTCTGTCGCGATGTCGATACCGTGGTGCATTGCGCCGGTGCGGTGGGCTTGTGGGGGCGTTATCAGGATTTCCATCAGGGCAACGTGCTGGTCACTGAGAATGTGGTCGAAGCCTGCCTCAAGCAACGGGTCCGGCGCCTGGTGCATCTGTCCTCGCCGTCGATCTATTTCGATGGCCGTGATCACCTGGGGCTGACCGAAGAGCAAGTGCCCAAGCGTTTCAAGCACCCCTACGCAGCCACCAAGTACCTGGCCGAGCAGAAGGTTTTCGGTGCCCAGGAGTTCGGGCTGGAGGTCATTGCGTTGCGGCCGCGTTTTGTCACCGGTGCCGGCGACATGAGTATCTTCCCGCGGTTGTTGAAGATGCAGCGCAAAGGTCGCCTGGCCATCATCGGCAACGGCCTGAACAAGGTCGACTTCACCAGTGTGCACAACCTCAACGAGGCCCTGTTCAGCAGCCTGCACGCCAGTGGCTCGGCCCTGGGCAAGGTCTACAACATTAGCAACGGTGCGCCGGTGCCGCTGTGGGACGTGGTCAACTATGTGATGCGCCAGATGCAGGTGCCGCAAGTCACCCGCTATCGCTCTTTTGGCCTGGCCTATAGCGTGGCGGCGCTCAACGAGGGGCTCTGCAAGCTCTGGCCCGGCCGTCCTGAACCGACCTTGTCGCGCTTGGGGATGCAGGTCATGAACAAGGACTTCACCCTGGATATCAGCCGGGCCCGGCATTACCTCGGCTATGAGCCCAAGGTCAGCTTGTGGGCCGCTCTGGATGAGTTCTGCAGTTGGTGGAAGGCTCAGGACATAAGCTGAAATCAAAGACTGAACCCGGTTTGCCCGGGCCGGTCCATTGGCCGGGTGAATTAGCGGTTTATACTCGCCGCATTCAGCCATCACCGCGGTTCACAAAGGTTGCCCCATGCGTAACGATGCACACGATGACTTCGATGACGTTCCAAGTCTGCGCGCCGATCCCCTCGATGACGATGTCTTTCCTACCACCAGCGCTGCCCGTGAGCGCACCACCGTGCATTCGCGCAGCGCTCCGGTGGCCAAGGTCAAGGGGCCCAGTACCGGACCATTGTGGGCATTGGTGGGGGCGTTGTTCTTTGCCTTCATCGGTCTTGCCTGGTGGAGCTTCCAGCAGATTTCGCTGATGGAGCAGCAACTGGTGGCGACCCAGGAAAGCTTCGCCAGGATCAGTGAAGAGGCCGCCGGCCGTCTGCAGGACATCTCCGGCAAGGTAGTGGCCAGCCAGACCAATGTCACCACTGACAGCGAAGCCTTGAAGCTGCAGATCAAACAGTTGGAAAGCCGGCTGCAGGATCAGAGCCGACAACAGCAGGGCGTGGCCGGGCAGGCGACTGACCTGGACAAGCGCCTGGCGCAGATGACAGCCCAGACTGCCGAGCAGCAGGCGGCCAACGTGCAGTTGCAGGCCCAGGTGAAAGCCTTGAGCGCTGAACTGGCGAGCCTCAAAGGCGTCCAGGCGGACGCCGGCAAGCTCGATAGCCAGCTCAAGAGCTTGAATGCCGACCTTGCCGCATTGAAAAAACAGGGCAACCCGAGCGCTGCCATCGAGCGACTGGAGCAGGAGCTGGTGGTACTCAAGAGTGAGCAGGACAATCGTCCCGCTGCCCAGAGCGGAGCCAGCACCGCCGAGTTCGATGCGTTCCGTGGCCAGGTCACCCGCAACATCAATACCCTGCAAAGCCAGATCCAGAACCTGCAGCAGCAGATCAATACCCGTCCTTGAGTGGTCAAGCCCTCCCCGCGCACGGCGTGGGGGGCTGTTCGGCCAAAGTGTGCTGAATGTTCACCCATATTGCGCAGCCGTCTACGCTCTTCAAACGTCATCAGGAACGAGGTGCGAGCGATGAGGCTGTTGCAGAAAAATACCTGGCTGGGATGGTTGTTATTGCTGTGCATGGGTTCGTTGCATGCGGCGGTACCGGCGGCCGATGACGGTGTGGCGGCCCGGGCGCTGCTGGAAAAAGCCCTGCGCTATTACCACGACCAGGGTGACAAGGCGTTTGCGGCCTTCAGCCGCCAGGGTGAGTTTGTCGACCGTGATCGTTATGTGTTCGTGGTGGACACCCGGGGCGTGATGCTGGCCAGCGGCGGTCCTTCGTCGGCATTGATTGGCCGAGATGTTTCCGAAGTCCTGGGGCCGGATCTGCGCAAGGCGTTCAAGGACGCCCTGAAGATTCCCGAGGCCAATGGCATCCAGCAAGCCGAATACCGCTGGCAGAACTGGGCCGACGGCAAGATCGAACGCAAGCATGTGTACTTCCAGCGTATCGGCGAACGCATCCTGGCGGTGGGGTATTACCTGCCTCGGGCCTCGGCCGAGCAGGCCAAGGCGCTGCTGGATCGAGCGGCCACGGCCTTGGGTGGCGATCAGCCGGGTACGCTCAAAGCCATCAATGACTTGCGTGGCGGGTTTCTCGAAGACGATCTGTATGTGTTCGTGGTGGACCTCGACAGCCACCGCTATCTGGCCCATGGCACCAACCTGCGCCTGCTCAATACCGATTTTGGCAAGATCAAGGACCCAGAGGGCAAGCCGGTTGGGGAGCCGATCCTGGCGCTCATGGCAGGCCAGGATCAGGGGGAATACGAGTACCGCTGGAAGAACCCGGTGACGGGCAAGGTCGAGGACAAGCATGCCTACTTGCGCAAGGTCGGAAAGCTGCTGGTTGCCGTGGGGTACTACAGCCCTTGAATCCTGAGCGCTGGCCCCTGCCAGCATCAGGATCAATGCGCCTTGTCTTCACGGCCCCGTAACAGGCGATTGGGCATGGCAATCGCCGCCGCCAGCCCCAGCAGGGAAACCGCGGCACTGACCAGCAGCAGGTGCTGGAAGGTCAGCAGCAACTCGTTGCGCAATGCGTCGCGCGCGGGGCCAGGCGCGGCGTTCAGGCCTTGCAGCAAGGCATTGCCGGAATGCCCCTCGCTCATCAGCCCTGTGCCACTCAGATGCGCCAGGCTGGAATCCTGCAACAAGGCCAGCAGCAAGGCCGACATCAGCGCCACCCCCACCGCGCCGCCCAGGGCGCGAAACAGGTTGGTGGTGCTGGTGGCGACACCGATATCCCGTTGCTCCACCGAGTTCTGGGTGCCCACCAGGGAGGTAGGGAACTGCATGCCGCTGGCGATCCCGCAGAGCAACATGAACAGGCTGCTCAGCAGGACCTCCTGGGGCGACACCAGGGCTATGCCGAGAATCGACACCGGCATCAATAGCGCGCCGCCCAGGATCATCGGCTTGTAGCGTCCGGTCACCGAGGTCAGGCGTCCGGCGCAATAAGCGCCCATGGGCAGGCCCATGGCCAAGGGCAGCAGGTGCAGGGCGGCACTGTCAGCCCCGGCCCCGGTGATGCTTTGGAAACGCAAGGGCATCAGCACGATCAGCGAGATGGCCTGGAAACTGGTGAAGAAAATCGTGCACCAGCACAGCAGCGCATTGCGATTGGCAAACAGGTGCATCGGCAGCAGGGGCTCCCGGGCCCGGCGCTCATGCCAGACGAACAGGGCCAGGACGATGCAGCCGATAGCCAGCAGGTCGAGCACTTCGGCGCTGCGCCAGGAGTGGCCCTGGCCCACTTGGGTGATGCCCAGCAGCAGGGCGCTCAGGCCGATGATCAGCAACACAGTGCCGAGGTAGTCGATGATCGGCTTGCGCTGGGGCACCGGCAGCCCTACCAGGGTGCGGTGTGCCACCCACCAGGCACCCAGTCCCAGGGGCAGGTTGACCAGGAATACCCAGCGCCACGACAGAAACTCGGTCATGTAGCCGCCCAGCACCGGGCCGGCGACACTGGCCACCGCGTACATGCTGCTGAAGTAGCCCTGATAGCGGCCGCGCTCCCTGGGCGGGACTATGTCGCCGATGATGGCCTGGCTCACCGAGATCATGCCGCCGGCGCCGATGCCCTGAAAGATCCGCGCCAGCACCAGTTGTTCCATGTTCTGCGCCAGGCCGCAGAACAGCGAGGCCAGGGTGAACAATCCCATGCCGAACAGCATCAGCCGACGCCGGCCATACAGATCGCCGAGCTTGCCGTAGATCGGCACTGCCACGGTCATCGCCACCATGTAGCCGGAGATGACCCAGGCCAGCAGGCTGACATCCTTGAACTGAGCGGAAATGGCCGGCATGGAGACCGCGACGATGGTCTGGTCCAGGGCGCCGAGAAAGATCGCCAGCATCAGGGCGATCAGCACGCTGCGGATGGCCGGTTTGGGCGGGCCAGGCTGTTGGAGGTGAGTCACGAAAAAACCTGCAGGCAGTGATTGATCCGTAGCGGCAAGGCTGGCGGGAATGGGCGTCAGTGTACTCGATAGGGTGCTATCGGATAGCGCTACAAGGAAGAGCACGGCGTTTTTTCATGAAGGTTTTCAAGGGGGGAGGTTGTGCCAAAGCGCCTTGGATTCACCGCTCTCGAAAAGCTTTGTGGCACTTGGTGTTGATGTGTAATGGGACGCATTCTGTATAGTGTGCGCTCGGTGCCGGCTCCCTGAATCCTGGCTGTGCGAGTGTTTATTTGTGTTGCCGGTGCTTGCGTTTTTCCTGGCTGAACCCGTCAATGGGTCGATGAAATCTGGCGGTTACCTGAGCTTTTTTTCAGCGGTGCAATTCTCCCCCCCTGTTACTCTGAGGCCTGGACTGTAGTGATGAACAAGCCTGCCCTTGCTGCCATTCCCGTGTTCAAACTCTATGGCGAAAGCCTGGAGTGGCCCACCCCGGATTTGCTCCATTGCGAGTCCATCAGTCAACGCAGCCGTGAGCACCAGTGGGAAATAAAACCCCATCGGCATGCCGACCTCGGCCAATTGCTGTTTGTCTTCCGAGGGCAGGCCGAACTGGAGGTCGAAGGCCTGCGGACTTTGTTGAACGAACCGATGATTCAGGTGTTGCCGCCGTTATCGGTCCATGGCTTTCGATTTTCCGAGGATGTCGAAGGTTATGTCGTGACTCTGGCGGCGCCGCTGTTGAGCCATTTGCAAGCTCAGTTGGGGCGTTCGGAAAATACCCTGGCCACGTCTTGCAGCTACCCGGCCCGGGAGGATGCGCAGTACCTGAACGGTTTGTTCAGTGCCTTGCAGAATGAGTATCAAGGGCAGCAGCCGGCTCGGGAAATGCTCATGCACGCCCTGGTGAGCATGATTGTGGTCTGGATTGGTCGTCAGGCACTGCAGCGCAGCAGTTCCAGTCAGCGTCCCCAGCGGGCCCGGGAATATTTCAACGGTTTTATCCAGTTGGTGGAGGCCCACTACCGCGAGCATGTGAAGGTCGAGGACCTGGCTCACAAGCTGGGCATCTCCGTATCGCACCTCAACGGCACCTGCCGCGAGCTGGCCGGGCAACCGGCGCTGCAGATCATGCACGAGCGTCAACTGCTGGAGGCCAAGCGCCTACTGACCTACACCGGGATGACCATCTACGAGATTTCCGATGACCTGGGCTTTTCCGATCCCACCAATTTCACCCGGCTGTTCCGACGCCGCGAGGGGATTTCGCCCAAGGTGTTCCGCGACCGGCTCAAGGCCGATCAGGCGGGGGAGCCTGGGGCGTTGCCGCTCACCTGAGGGCGTTCAAGGTGGCGTTGTGGGGAATGCAGCGTTCCAGGTTGCAACTGGCGTAGTTGCGCTGTTGCATGCGGGCCTGCTCGACGCGATAAGCGGCGGTACCGTATAGCGCCAGGGTCATGGTGCAGGTCATGAAGATGGCCAGGTACCTTCTTGTCTTGACGTTCATGGCAACGACCTCTGAACCAATACCCCGTGTTTTCAGGGGCACTGATATCAGCATAGGTCAGTTGCGGGGGCTTGCCAGGCCGCTGCCCAGCCTGTTTGGCGAGGTATTGAACCGCTGGATCGTGCCTACAGCCCCACATCCCAGAGCGGTTCCTGGGGAAACCTGAGCACCAGGAAATCCAGCATGCTGCGCAAGGTCGCCGGCATGTGCTTGCGCGAGGCGTAGACCGCATACATGTTCATCGTGCGGGGTTCGGCATGGGGCAGCAGGCGCACCAGTTCTCCCCGCTTGATGTACTCCCCGGCCTGGTAGCTGGGCAGCATGGCGATGCCGGCGCCGGCCACTGTGGTGCGCAGCAGGGTACTGGCTTCGTTGGCGCTGATATTGCCCTGTACCGGTACTGACACCTGCTCGCCGTCTTGTTCGAAATGCCACAAGCTTTTGCCGAAGTAGGAGTGGGTCAGGCAGTTGTGCTGGCTCAAGTCCTCCACCCGTTGTGGCGCCGGGTGCTCCTGGAGGTAGATCGGTGAGGCGCAGATCACCGAGCGACAGACGGTCAGGCGTCGGGCGATCAGGTTCGGGTCCAGGTCGTTGCTGGTGCGGATCGCCAAATCGATACGCTCATCCACCAGGTTCACCGTGCGATCGAGCATCTGCAGATCGATGCTCACACCGGGGTAACGCTTGACGTAGTCGGCCATCGCCTCCGCCAGTTGTGACTGGCCGAAGGAGGTGCTGACGCTGATGCGCAGCAGCCCGCGGGGCGCATCGTCAGGCTCGCCCACCGCAGCCTGCATATCGTTGGACAGCTCCAGCATCTGCCGACAGCGGGGCAGGATCTCGCCGCCGGCCGCGGTCAGGCTGAGCTTGCGCGTGGTGCGGTGCATCAACCGGGCACCGACCCAATCCTCCAACTCCGCCAGATAACGTGAAACCACCGGCCGTGAAAGGTCCAGGTGGTCGGCGGCGGCCGACTGGCTGCCCAGGTCCACAACGGTGACAAAGACCCGCATTGCTTGGAGACGATCCATGATTTGCCCGCTTTCAGAAACAAACTATGTTCAAGCATCGCATTTTTTGTAACGAGTCTGGCAACTAAGCTTTGTCCACTTCCAACCAAGCCAACAGATGCTGGAGCTGCCCTCATGATCGGATTCACCTCTCTTAAACGCCTGCTGCTGGCCACCGCCACCCTGGGTTTTGCCGCCCATGCCGCAGCCGCCGAGCCCAGCCTGAAGCTGGATGTCTACAACCCGGGGGCCAATGCCATCTTCCCGGTGACCTCGGTATTGGTCAGCGGCAAGAAGGACGCGATCCTGGTGGATGCCCAGTTCGGCAAATCCCAGGCCCAGCAACTGGTGGAAAAGATTCGTGCCAGTGGCAAGCACTTGACCACCATCTACATCAGCCACGGTGATCCGGACTACTACTTCGGCCTCGACACCCTGACCAAGGCTTTTCCTGATGCCAAGGTTGTTGCCTCACAACCCACAGTGGATCACATCAAGGCCACGGTGGATGGCAAGCTGGCGTTCTGGGGCCCGAAAATGGGCGCTGACGTTCCGGCCAAGACCATCGTGCCCGGCGTACTCAAGGGCCACAGCCTGACCCTGGAAGGGCAGAAGCTCGAAGTCATCGGCCTGGACGGCAAGCAACCGGATCGCAGCTTTGTCTGGATTCCGTCGATCAAGGCGGTGGTCGGTGGCGTGGTGGTCGCGGAAAACATCCACGTATGGATGGCCGATACCCAGACCCCGCAGTCTCACCAGGACTGGCTGAGCACCCTGAAGACCATTGAGGGCCTGAACCCCAAGACCGTGATTCCCGGGCACTTCCTCGGCGACAGCGCACGCTCCCTGGCCCCGGTGCACTTCACTGCGGACTACATCAAGGCCTTCGATGAAGAGACGGCCAAGGCCAAGGACTCCGCTGCGCTGATCGCGGCCATGAAAAAGCGTTACCCGGACCTGGGCGAAGACAGTTCCCTGGAACTGAGCGCCAAGGTTGCCAAGGGCGAAATGAAGTGGTGAAACCGGTTTGACCCGCTCCCTTCGGGGAGTGGACGCCTCTGTACTCTCTTAGCCAACTGGAGACATGTCATGAGCAAAATCGCAATCATTGGTGCCACCGGCCGTGCCGGTAGCCAACTCCTGGAAGAAGCCCTGCGTCGCGGTCACAGCGTCACCGCCATCGCCCGCAACACGGCGAAGATCGGCCAGCGTGCCGGCGTACTCACCCGCGAGGTGGATGTGGCCGACAGCGCTGCATTGCAGGCGGCGGTAGCCGGCCACGACGTGGTGATCAGTGCCGCGCATTTTTCCACCATCCCGGCCAATGCCATCATCGACCCGGTGAAAAAGGCCGGGGTCAAGCGTCTGCTGGTGGTGGGCGGTGCCGGTTCGCTGCTGCTGCCCGGTGGCGGCAAGGTCATCGACAGCCCCGGTTTCCCGGAGGAGTACAAGGCCGAGGCCAGCGCCGGTGGCGTGTACCTGGACACCTTGCGCAAGGAGCAGGATCTGGACTGGACGTTCCTCTCGCCATCGGCGGAGTTCGTTGAGGGTGAGCGCACCGGGCAGTTCCGCCTGGGCCAGGACGATCTGCTGGTCAGTGCCCAAGGTCGCAGTTGGATCAGCTTCGCCGACTACGCCATCGCCATGCTCGATGAAGTGGAGAAGCCGGCCCACCGCCGCCAGCGCTTCACCGTCGGTTACTGATTAGCGGCCGATTGCCCCGGTAGCCGCCTGCCGTTGGCGGCTATCGGGGAGTTCCGATCAGTGTTGAAGGCCCTCGCGGGCCTTTTTGCTGTCTGCCGGCATCAGGGTTTTCTCATTCAGCGCTGTTTGGCCTGTTCCACCAGCCAGTCCAGCAGTTCCTGCAAGGCCGCCGCAGGCCCTGGGTGCTCCGGGTAGACCAGATAGTACGCCTGGCCCGTCGTGATCTTCAGTTCAAAAGGCATGACCAGCCGTCCGGCACTCAGGTCGTCGCCAATCAACGCCCAGTCGCCAATCGCCACGCCCGTTCCCTGGGACGCCACGGACATCGCCAGGTCCAGGGTCTCGAAATGCTGACCCTTGCCCAGGGTATTGAGTGGCGTGCCGGAGGCTTTCAACCAACTTTGCCAGTCCCGTTGATCGTGGGAGGGATGCAGCAGCAAGTGCTGTTGCAGGTCCGCCGGGTTCTTGAGGGGCACCGGGCCCTCCAGCAGCGGTCGCGAGCAGACCGGCGTCAGTTGTTCATTGAACAGGTGACGCGAACCCAGGGTCGGGGACGGCGGGGCTCCGTACATGACGGCGGCATCGAAGGGTTCGCGGCTGAAATCCACGCCGTGCTGAATGGTAGTGGTCAGTTGCACCGGTACATCCGGGCGCTCCCTCTGCCACTGCAGCAGCCGGGGCAGCAGCCAGCGCATCACACAGGTCGGAGCCTTGAGGCGCAGGTTGCGGCTCTGCCCACCGATGTCATCCACCGCGCCATTGATCAGTTCGAATACCTGCTGCACCCGCGGCAACCATTGCGCCCCTTCGTTAGTGAGGCTCAAGCCCCGGGCATGGCGCTGGAACAACGGATAACCCAGATGGCTTTCCAGGCCGGCAATTTGTCGGCTCACCGCTCCTTGGGTGATGTGCAACTGCTCGGCAGCGCGCGTGAAATTGCAGCACTGGGCGGTGACCAGAAAGGTGTGCAGCGCGGGCAGGGGAGGCAAGCGTTTCATGGGCAGCCAAGGCATGACGTGAGGACATGGCTAGTATGACTTTTTATCCATTGTTGCGGCTACAGCCTCACCGTTCCAATAGCCCTCCCGGCGTCTGCTGAGTTTTTCAGTCGGCAGTCAGTCGGGTTTTCCACCAATAAGAAGGGCGATGAGATGGCGACGTGCGGCGAAGTACTGGTCAAGTTACTTGAAGGTTATGGGGTTGAGCAGGTGTTCGGCATTCCCGGGGTGCATACCGTCGAGTTGTATCGCGGTCTGGCCCGCTCGCCCATCCAGCATGTCACCCCGCGCCATGAGCAAGGCGCCGGTTTCATGGCCGACGGCTACGCCCGCACCAGCGGCAAGCCCGGCGTGTGTTTCATCATCACCGGCCCCGGCATGACCAACATCACCACCGCCATGGGCCAGGCTTATGCGGACTCGATTCCCATGCTGGTGATCTCCAGCGTGCAGACCCGCAGCCAGCTGGGTGGCGGGCGCGGCAAGCTCCATGAGTTGCCGAACCAGAGTGCGCTGGCCAGCGGCGTGGCGGCGTTTTCCCATACCCTGATGAGCGCCGATGAATTGCCAGTGGTGCTGGCCCGGGCTTTTGCCCTGTTCCAGGCTGGACGCCCACGTCCGGTGCATATCGAGATTCCTCTCGATGTACTGGTTCAGGATGCCGATCATCTGCTGGCCAGCGAGCCGGTAACCGTTGCCCGTGCCGGTGCCGCCCCGGACGCTGTCGCCCGGATGAGTCAGCTGCTGGCGACGGCCAAGCGCCCGCTGATCCTGGCCGGTGGCGGCGCCATTGATGCGGCCGCTCCCCTGACCTGTCTGGCGGAACTGCTGCAGGCTCCGGTGGCCCTGACGATCAACGCCAAGGGCATGTTGCCGTCGGCCCACCCGCTGCTGATTGGCTCCACCCAGTCATTGGTGGCAACCCGTGCCCTGGTGGCCGAGGCCGATGTGGTGCTGGCCATCGGCACCGAACTGGCGGAAACCGATTACGACGTGACCTTTGCCGGTGGCTTTGAAATTCCCGGGGCCTTGCTGCGGATCGATATCGATGCCGATCAAACGGTGCGCAACTACCCACCGAAAGTGGCACTGGTGGCCGATGCCGGGAACGCAGCCCAAGCCCTGCTGGCAGAGCTGTCCCGGCACACCTTGAGCGAGCGCAGCAGCGACTGGGGCCAGGCCCGCGCCGCGGCCTTGCGCAGCGAACTCGAGAACCTGTGGGACACGCCGACCCGGGCCCAGACCCTGTTCCTGGAAACCGTGGTCCAGGAGTTGCCGGAGATCGTCCTGGTGGGCGATTCCACTCAGCCGGTGTACAGCGGCAACCTGACGTTCAATCCTGAGCAGTCGCGGCGCTGGTTCAACTCATCCACCGGCTACGGCACCCTGGGTTATGCCTTGCCGGCCGCCATCGGCGCCTGGCTCGGGGGCGCTTCCCAGTCCAGCTCGCGGCGGCCGGTGGCTTGCCTGATCGGCGACGGTGGCTTGCAGTTCACCCTGGCGGAACTGGCCTGCGCCGTGGAAGCACGCACGCCGATCATCGTCCTGCTGTGGAACAACCAGGGTTATGAAGAGATCAAGAAATACATGGTCAATCGGGCCATCGAGCCAGTAGGCGTCGACATCTACACCCCGGATTTCATTGCCGTGGCCAAGGGCCTCGGGTGCGCAGCCGAGCGCATCGACAGTGTCGAACAATTGCGTGCGGCCCTGCGCATGGCCGTTGATCGCCAGGGACCGACCTTGATTGAAGTTGACCAGAATCGCTGGACTCAAGGAGCACAGGCATGAGTTCGCCGCACCTGTTGAACGGTGTGTACATCGACGGCCAATGGTCGGCAGGCAGTGAGCACCTGCAGGTGATCAACCCGTCCACCGAGGCGCCCTTGGCCTGGGTGGCGGGCGCCGGACCGCAAGCCGTGGATCAGGCGCTGCAAGCCGCTACGGCGGGGCTTGCCCGCTGGGCACAAAGCAGTGGCGTCGAACGTGCCGCCGTGCTGCGCAAGATCGCTGCCGGTGTGGCCGAACGCCGGGAGCGGCTGATGCACCTGCAGTCGAGCAACAACGGCAAGCCGCAGTTCGAGGCGGCGATGGATGTGGACGATGTCATTGCCACCTTTGAGTATTACGCCGGGCTGGCCGAGGAGCTGGACGCGACCCAGGATGCGAATGTGCCGCTGCCCAGTGAGGATTTCAGCGCGCGCCTGCGTCGTGAGCCCTGTGGCGTGGTCGGGCTGATCGTGCCGTGGAATTTCCCCATGGTCACCACGGCCTGGAAGTTGGCGCCAGCCCTGGCCGCCGGTTGCAGCGTGGTGCTCAAACCCTCGGAAGTCACCCCGCTGCCGGAGCTGGAACTGGCGGCGATCATCGCCGAAAGCGGCTTGCCCAACGGGGTGTTCAACCTGGTCTGCGGGACGGGCCTGGCGGTCGGTGCGCCTTTGGCGGCGGACCCGCGAGTGGCGAAGATTTCCTTCACCGGCAGTAATGCGGTGGGCGTCCAGGTCATGCAGCGGGCGGCGGAAACCGTCAAGGGCGTGAGCCTGGAACTGGGGGGCAAGTCATCCTTGCTGGTGCTGGCGGATGCCGACCTTGACCTGGCGGTGGAGCTGGCCTGTGGCGGTGGCTTCTTCAATGCCGGGCAGATGTGCTCCGCCACCAGCCGGGTACTGGTCGCCGACGAGCTGGCCGATGAATTCCTCTTGCGGCTCAAGGCCCGGGCTGAAGGCATTCGGGTGGCTGACCCGTTCGACCCTGAGGTGGTCATGGGCGCCCTGGTGAACCAGGCGCAATACCACAGAGTGCTGGCGCACATCGATCGTGGTCTGAATGTCGGTGCCAAGCTGGTGTGTGGCGGCGGCCGCCCGGCCGGGCTGCAGCAGGGCTTTTTCATCCAGCCCACGGTGTTCACCGAGGTGCCGCTGGACAGTGCCCTGTGGCGTGACGAAATCTTTGGCCCGGTGCTCTGTGTACGCAGTTTCAGCAGCGAGCAAGAGGCGATCGAACTGGCCAATGACAGCGAGTTCGGCCTGGTGGCCAGTGTGGTGGGGGCGGACGTGGACAATGCCGAGCGGGTGGCCAATGCCCTGCAGGCCGGCCTGGTGTGGATCAATGCACCCCAGGTGATCTTTCCCCAGACTGCCTGGGGCGGCTACAAGCAGAGCAGCATCGGCCGCGAGCTGGGCCCCTGGGGCTTGCAAGCCTTCCAGGAGCTCAAACACGTAATCCGCGCGCTGTAGCCGCCGGCTTGCCGGTGACCCCGGGTTACCCGCCAACCCGCAGGCGCGCCATGTCCCGCAAGGGCGGCGCGCCAAACAGTCGGCTGTACTCACGGCTGAACTGAGACGGGCTTTCATAGCCGACTCGATACCCCGCCGCCGAAGCTTCTAGACCTTCGGCCAGCATCAAGCGCCGGGCTTCCTGCAGACGCAGCTGTTTCTGGTACTGCAAGGGACTCATGGCGGTCATCGCCTTGAAGCGGTGGTGCAGGGTCGACACGCTCAGGTTCACTTCCCGGGCCAGGTCATCGATGCGCAACGGCTGCACGAAATTGCCGTTGAGCCACTTGATGGCCTGATTGACCCGGTGCCCCTGGCTGTTGGCGGTGGCGATCTCGTACAGACGGTGGCCCTGGGGGCTGCGCAGCAGGCGATAGAGAATTTCCCGACGCACCAGCGGCGCGAGCATGGCGATGTCTTTCGGGGTGTCCAGCAGGCGGGTCAGGCGCAGCACGGCGTCCAGCATCGCCGGGTCCAGGCGCTCTACGTACAGGCCCCGTCCAGTGGGCCGGGCAGGCACCCCCAGCGGTCCGGCGTCGGCGATCAGTGCATTGATTTCCCCGGGGTCGATGTCCAGGCGCAGGGCCAGGATCGGCTCTTGCGGCGAAACGATCGCCACCTTGCCGCTCAGTGGCACGGAAACCGACACCACCAGGTAATTCAGCGGGTCGTAGTTGTAGCTTTCATCGGCCAGGCGCACTTCCTTGCGGCCCTGGGCCATGATGCACAGCGCCGGTTGCGCCAGCACCGAGCCGAAGTGATGGGAGGTGCTGTGACGCGAGACGAACAGCGAGTCGATGGCGGTGGCATAGCTGCCATCTTCGGTGGTGTTGCGCGCAATGATCGCGGCCAGTTCCACGCGCTGGCGTTCCATCTCCGGAGCCAGGGGCGGCGGCAGGGTATCCAGTGATGACATGGGGCGCCTCGGGGTGTTTGCAGTCGGCACAGCTTAAGTTTGTGCAAGAGTCGCGGGTAGGCGAATCCTGCGTAAAACTTGCCTGATCCTGCTGCTTGCGCGCGGGATAGACAAGAGGCGCCGACGCCCGGGCGCGTCACTTGCTTGAAACGCCGCTGTAACGCTTTTGCCCCATGCCGCCGCCCAAGCGATGGAGAAAGCGGCTGGTCGCAGGATTGGGCAAATCAACGGCAGAAATCGACTAACGCGCAAGTGGGCCCGCCCCGTATCGTTGATCCTGTCGCAGCCCGTCCCCGGCTGCCTCGACAACACCCTGGGAGGGTTCCACATGTCCACGCATATTCCCGTCAGTCACATGGCTTTCGTTCGAGCCCGGGCCGGGCGTTCCAAGGAACTGGGTGCGCGCTTGAGCAGCCTGATCGAACCGTCGCGCCAGGCCAGCGGTTGCCTGCACTTCGCCCTGCAGCATTCGCAGTGCGATGCCGACCTGTGGCTGGTGTCCGGTTTCTGGAGCAGCCAGCAGGCGATGACCGCCTATTTCAGCTCGCCGGCCATGGCGATCTTTGCCGAGCTGGTGCAGGACCTGGTGGTCAACAGCCTGGATTTTCATACCTTCAGTACGGTGTCGGCGCTGCAAGCCCATGGCGAATACCCCCAACTGCAGCGTGCACCGCTGCACAAGCTGGCCAGTTGAAGGTTTAGAATGGCCGACTTTTCATTGGCCAGGACTTGCAACATGGCACGCAAAGAGTTTGCACATTACGAAGCCGTTTCCGCGGTGGTTCCGGGGGAGGGCGGATACAGCGCCGCCATCGCCGTCAAAGCCCTCGGAGCATCGGGCGCCCCGCGCTTTCACAAAGTCCTGGATGAGCAGAGGTTCAAGACTGCCCATGACGCCGACCAGGCTGCCGCACAACAACTCGAACAACTGGCCGACGTCGATCAGGACGGCGAATTGAGCTGGAAAGCCGACTGATTCGCCGCGCTACTTGACCGCCCCCGGGCGGTGCATCTTGAACAACGCTTCCGGCCCCAGTTGGAAGTAATCCGCCGGTCCGCCGCCGCGCAGAATCGGTTCTGCCGCGGCGGTGTCGTAGATCCCGTCCTTGAGCAGCCACTTGGCGATATGCACGGCGACCACCTCGCCGAGGATCAGCCAGCTCGGCACCCGCTCTTTGTCCGCCCGCTGCAATTGAATGATCTGGGTGACCTTGCACTCGAAGGACACCGGGCTCTCGGCGACCCGCGGCACACTGATGACCTTCGACGCCACGGGCGTCAGGCCGGCCAGGGCGAACTCGTCGACCTCGGGCGCAACCGCGGCGCAGCTCTGGTTCATCTGCTCGGCCAGTGGCCGGGTGGCCAGGTTCCAGGCGAATTCTCCGGTGGCCTCGATGTTGTTCAGGCTGTCTTTGCGCCCGACGCTGGAGAACCCAATGATCGGCGGAATGTAGTTGAAGGCATTGAAGAAGCTGTAAGGCGCCAGGTTCAGCCGGCCTTGTGCATCCTGGGAAGAGATCCAGCCGATGGGACGCGGGCCGACGATGGCATTGAACGGGTCATGGGGCAGACCGTGGCCCAGGGCGGGTTGGTAGAAGTGGATATCGTCGGACATGGCTCAAGGTTCCTGCTGTGGGGCGAGTGAAGGGCGCCATAGTGCAGTGCGCACGGCTCGAATTCCAGCGTTCCAAACCCCGGTTTAGGCCGCTGACGGGGGATGTTGGCGGAGCACAAAAGACTAAGCCCGGCCGAAGCCGGGCTGTGATGTCAGGTGAGTCGATCAGCTGATGGTGGCGGAACCGGTGCGATCGTAGCCGTCGGCCGCGAAGGTGGCGGAACCGGTGCGATCGTAGCCGTCTTCAGCGAGGGTGGCGGAACCGGTGCGATCGTAGCCATCGGCGGCGAAGGTGGCGGAACCGGTGCGATCGTAGCCGTCTTCAGCAAGGGTGGCGGAACCGGTGCGATCGTAGCCGTCGGCGGCGAAGGTGGCGGAACCGGTGCGATCGTAACCGTCGGCGGCGAGGGTGGCGGAACCGGTGCGATCGTAGCCGTCGGCGGCGAAGGTGGCGGAACCGGTGCGATCGTAGCCATCGGCGGCGAAGGTGGCGGAACCGGTGCGATCGTAGCCATCGGCGGCGAAGGTGGCGGAACCGGTGCGATCGTAACCGTCGGCGGCGAGGGTGGCGGAACCGGTGCGGTCGTAACCGTCGGCCGCGAAGGTATTGGCAGCCAGTACCGACAGGGTCAGGGCGAGGATCAGTTTGGTTTTCATGGCGGTGTCTCCGGGTTCGTTGAGGTGTTTGCGTTGGGCTTGATGTGAATCCTACTCCGATAAAGTTGATTAAAAAGCGCAAATAAATGCTTATTAAAATCGAATTTATCGATGTGTATAGGGGCGTCTCTCACCGCCGATCAGCGCATTCAGGCCTCATTACAGATACGCACCAAGTCGCAACTTGGATTCAGTAGCAGCCTAAGGAGCCGGCATTAACTGACCGTTAATGGCTCAGTCCATGGGGCAGGAAAGGATTAAAAAACCATCGACGGTTTTTTCATTCGGCCCCGACCTATTTTTCACCCCCGAGCCTTCAGCCTTCGCGCAGGCCTGCAACCCACGACAGGCCATTTTGAATGCGACCCTTGGAGCTCCTTGATCAATGAACAAACTTCCCCAGATCACCCTGGCCTTCTGGGTCATGAAAATCTGCGCGACAACCTTGGGGGAAACCGCCGGTGATCTGCTGTCGATGACCCTCAATGTCGGTTACGCCATCAGCTCGATGATCCTGATCAGCGTGTTCCTGCTGACCCTGGTCACCCAGCTGTGGTCCAAGACCTACAACCCGGTGCTGTACTGGATGGTGATTCTCTCCACCAGTACCGCCGGCACCACCCTGTCGGACTTCATGGACCGCACCCTGGGCCTGGGCTATGCCAGTGGCTCGCTGATCCTGATCGGGATGCTGCTGGCGATCTTCGCCACCTGGCGCCTGAGTGGCGACTCGCTGAACGTCAACAGGATCCAGACCTTTCGCGGCGAGCTGTTCTATTGGATGGCGATCCTGTTTTCCAACACCCTGGGCACCGCCCTGGGCGATTACCTGGCGGACGATTCGGGGCTGGGTTTTGCCGGCGGCGCGTTGCTGATCGGCTCGACCATTGCCGTGGTGGTCCTGCTCAAGTACCTCACCCGGCTCTCGTCGGTGCTGCTGTTCTGGGTGGCCTTCGTGCTGACTCGGCCGTTCGGCGCCACCCTGGGCGATTTCCTCACCAAGCCCCATGAAAAGGGCGGGCTGGATTTCGGCACCATCGGCTCGTCGGCGGTACTGGCGGGGATTCTGCTGGTGATGATTGTCGGCGCGGCCTGGGCCCAGAACCGCTACGCGCGCCAGGGCGCCGCCGAACTCTCCTGAGCCACACCCACTTTCTGTAGGCGCCGGCTGGCCGGCGAACGCCTCCCCACAGATCGCGAAAAAGCGCCCGGGCCTTGCACCCGGGCGCTGTGGTTTTCAGTCGGTCTCGATCCGCGAATGCTTGCGGGTGTCCTTCATGGTCGCGTAGACCAGCAACGAACAGGCAATACAGGCGGTGACGTACCAGTAGTAGCCGGTTTCCATGCCGATGCTCTTGAACCACAGGGCGATGTATTCCGCAGTGCCGCCGAAGATCGATACGGTCAGCGCGTAGGGCAGGCCCACGCCCAGGGCACGGATTTCAGTGGGGAACAGCTCGGCCTTCACCACCGCGTTGATTGAGGTGTAGCCACTGACGATGATCAGTGCCGCCATGATCAGGAAGAACGCGCCCCACCAGGTCTGGATGGTGTGCAGGGTGGTGAGGATCGGCACGGTGAACAGGGTGCCGAGGATGCCGAAGGCGATCAGGATCGGCCGCCGGCCCACCTTGTCCGAGAGTGCACCGATCACCGGCTGCAGGCACATGAACAGGAACAGCGTGGCGGCAGAAATGGTGGTGGAGTCGGAAATGCTCATGCCGACGGTGTTCACCAGGTATTTCTGCATGTAGGTGGTGTAGGTGTAGAAGGCCAGGGTGCCGCCCATGGTCAGGCCGACCACGGTCATCAGTTCCTTGGGATGACGCATCAGGGTGCGCATCAGGCTTTCTTTGGGCTTCTCTTTCTTCTTGGTGAAGGACTCGGTTTCTTCCATGCCGCGACGCAGGTACAGGGCCACGACCGCACACAGGGCGCCGATGCCGAACGGAATCCGCCAGCCCCAGGATTGCAGCTCCTCGGTGGTCAGAATGTTCTGCAGCACGATCAGTACTCCCAGGGCGATGAGCTGACCGGAGATCAGGGTCACGTACTGGAAGCTGGAGAAGAAGCCGCGACGTTCCTTGGTCGCCATCTCGCTGAGGTAGGTGGCCGAGGTGCCGTATTCACCACCCACCGACAGGCCCTGCATCAGGCGCGCCAGCACCAGCAGGATGGGGGCGCCGACGCCGATGGTTTCGTAACCCGGGGTCAGGGCGATGATCAGCGAGCCGAAGCACATCAGCAGCACCGAAGCCATCAGCGCGGCTTTACGGCCTTTGCGGTCGGCGTACAGGCCCATCAGCCAGCCACCGATCGGGCGCATCAGGAAGCCCACGGCGAAGATCGCAGCGGTGTTCAGCAGTTGCGCGGTGGTGTCGCCCTTGGGGAAGAAGACTTTGGCGAAGTACAGCGAGAATGCCGCGTAGACGTACCAGTCGTACCACTCGACCATGTTGCCCACGGAACCGCTGAAGATCGACTTCAGGCGGCTGGCGGTGGTCTTTTCGGTGGCGGATGCAGCCGCCGACCCGGCAGGCAGGGTATTAGAGATATCCATGACGGACCCTTCTATTCATTGTTTTTGTGGAGCGCGCGCAAGCGCAGCCTGCTGGGGCTGTAGCAGGACCTGTGCCAAGGACAAGAGGCCCGGGCTAGAAGGGTTTGATCGGTGGTGATGAGCGGAAATCCGCCTATGGGTGCCTGTGGGGTAGGCGGGAAATTGCCGAAAGGTGCGCGGCACCTGGGAGGCGTGTTCGGGCGGCTTGCCGTTTGCGGGTATGGGTGGGGCTACACCTGGCTTGAGGGCCTGTTCGCCGGCAAGCCGGCTTCTACAGGGACGAGGGTTATGGGTCTTTGAGGAACATTTCCCGGGTCAGGCCGTGACGCTGCATTTTTTCATTCAGGGTCCGGCGCGGCAGTTGCAGTTCGTTGAGCACGGCCTTGATCTCGCCCTTGTGGCGAGTCAGGGCAGCGCGCAGGCACTGGGCTTCGAAGGCTTCTTGCTGCGCGGCCAGGGATTGGCCGGCTTCGAGGACTTCGGCCTCCGGCTCCCCGAGGCCCAGCACCTGACGCTCGGCGGCGTTGGCCAGTTCGCGCACGTTGCCCGGCCAGTCGTGACTGAGCAGGCGGCTCAACTGGGTGCCACTCAAGGGCGCGACGCTGCGCCCCAGGCGCTCGGCGGCGGCCTGGGCGAAGTGTTCGTAGAGCTGTGGAATATCCTCGCGGCGCTCACGCAGTGGCGGCAGGCGCAGTTCGGCCACGGTCAGGCGATAGGCCAGGTCTTCGCGAAAGCGTCCGGCCCGGGCCTCCTCCAGCAGGTCGGGCTTGGTGGCGGCGATCACCCGCAGGTCGACCTTGATGCTCTGGTTGGAGCCCAGGCGTTCCAGTTTCTGCTCCTGCAGTACCCGCAGTAGCTTGACCTGCTGGGCCAGGGGCATGCTTTCGATCTCGTCGAGAAACAGCGTGCCGCCATGGGCGTACTCCAGCTTGCCGATGCGCTTGCCCTGGGCGCCGGTGAAGGCGCCGCTTTCATGGCCGAACAACTCGGCCTCGAACAGCTGCTCGGGGATCGCTGCGCAGTTCAGGGCGACAAAGGGCTTGCCGGCCCGGGGACCGAAGTCGTGCAGGCAGCGGGCGATCAATTCCTTGCCGCTGCCGGTTTCACCTCGGATCAGCACATTCACGGGCAAGGCGGCCAGATCCAGTACCTGGCGGCGCAGGGTCTGCAGGGCCCGGGACATGCCGAGCAGGGTGGCGTCGAGCTTGGCCCGGCTGTCAGCCTGCTGGTGCAGGCGACGGTTTTCCAGGACCAGGCGGCGTTTGTCCAGGGCCCGGCGCAGGCTGCTGAGCAGGGTGTCGGGGCTGAAGGGTTTTTCCAGGAAGTCATAGGCACCGTCGCGCATGGCCTCGACCGCCATGGGCACGTCACCGTGACCGGTCAGCAGGATGATCGGCAGGTCGGGGTCCAGGCGCTGGACCTGGGCCAGCAGCTCCAGGCCGCTGATACCGGGCATGCGCACATCGCTGAGGATCACCCCGGGGAAGTTCTTCGGCAGTTGCGCCAGGCAATCCTCGGCGCGACTGAACAGCTGGACCTCGAACCCCGACAGGCTCAGCCATTGTTCGACGGCGGTACGGATGCTGGCCTCGTCATCCACCACGATTACCGAGTTCAGCATTGGATGTGCGCTTCCAGATCGATGGGCAGGCTGAGGGTGAACACCGCGCCCTGATTCTGGTTGGCGGCGCTCAAGCGTCCCCCCAGTTCATGGACGATGGCGTAGGACACGGCCAGCCCCAGGCCCAGGCCATCACCCACCGGCTTGGTGGTGAAGAACGGGTCGAACACGCTCAGCAGGTGCTCTTCGGCGATCCCGCCGCCGTTGTCGGCGACCCGCAGTTGCCACAATTGGTCCTCGGCCTCGAGGCTGATCTGCAGGTGCTTTTCAGGCTTGTTGTGCATGGCGTCGAGGGCATTGCGCAGCAGGTTGATCAGCACCTGCTCCAGGCGGATGGCATCACCGCGAACCCAGGCCGGGCGCGTCAGGTGCAGCTCGATCTGGATGTCTTCGGCACGCAGCCGGGTTTCCAGCAACTGCAGCGACTGGTCCACCACCGCGGCCAGATCCAGGCGTTCGCGCAGGCCGCTGGGGCTCTTGCGGGCGAAGGTCTTGAGGTGGCTGGTAAGGGCGGCCATGCGGGTCAGCATGTCGTCCAATGGTCGCAGGGCTTTGTAAGCCTCATCCACCCGGCCGTGATCCAGCAGCAGCCGCAGCGTGGCAAGCTGCATGCGCTGGGCGGTCAGGGGTTGGTTGATTTCATGGGCCAGGGCCGCGGACATCTGCCCCAGGGCGGCCAGCTTGGCCGATTGCACCAGGCCTTCCTGGGCGGTGCGCAGATCCCGAGTGCGTTCCTGGACCAACTGTTCCAGCTCTTCACGGTTGCGCTGGCGGATTTTCCCCAAGCGCCAGCGTTGGCTGAGGAACAGCAACAGGAACACCAGGGTCAGCCAGGCGCCGGCGGCCGCCAGCCCGGCATTGCGGCTTTCCTCGAAAGCGCTGGCCGGCTTGCGCAGCAGGTGCAGGGTCCAGCCTTCGGCGGTCAGCGGCAGGGATTCCCAGAGATAGTTGGCCACGCCCTCGGGGCCTTCGACCTGGACCAGTCTGCTGTTGTCGTCGAATGTTTGCAGGGTCGTATGTTGCAGCGCCGTCAGCGGTTGCTTGTCGTACTGGCGGGTCAGCTTGATCTCCGCCAGGTCGTTTGCGGACAGCGGTTGCAACTGCCGGTAACGCCAGCCGGGCTGGTTGGCGATAAAGATGATGCCTCGGGCGTCGCTCACCAGCAGGGTGTCGTTGCCCTGGCTCCATTCATGCTCCAGTTCGGGGAACTCCAGCTTGACCACCATGGCCCCGAGGAAGTCCTCGTTGTCGGCCTTGACCGCGCTGGAGAGGAAATACCCCGGAATGCCGCTGGTGACGCCCACGGCGTAGAAACGCCCGCTGCCCTGGCTGCGGGTCTGCTTGAAGTAGGGGCGAAAACCATAGTTGTGGCCGACATAGCTGCTGGGCAGTCGCCAGTTGCTGGCCGCCACGGCCAGGCCTTCATGGTTCAGCAGTTCCAGGGTCGAGGAGCGGGCGGCGCCGTTGATCTTTTCCAGTTTGCGGTTCAGTGCATCCTGGGTGTCTGCCGTCACCGGGCCCTGAAGTGCCGAACGCAATTCCGGGTCCAGGGCCAGCACCGCTGGCAGGGCGCGATAGCGTTCGATCAGGGTGTGCAGCGAGTTGGCGTACAGCCCTAGCTGTTCATTGGCTCGGGCGGCATCCTCCACCAGCGTCTGGCGTTCGGCGTGGCGCATGGCCAGGCCGGCGCTGATGACGGTGCCAGCGAGAATAACCAGGATATAGAACGTCAAGCGGATAGGGCGAGAGATCTGGGCCATGAGTCGGGGCAGGCTGCAATGGGGGCGGGAACGATAGCATGAGCGACGGGTGGAACGTTGATCGCCGACAGTGTCGCGAAAGGGCGCGGCATAAAAAAAGCGACGGGCTGTTGTCTCAACAGCACCGCCGCTTTGGCCAAACGTTAGAAGGGCTTACTGCACTTCTACCGCCAGGCTGTCACTGATCTTTTTCTGCCAGATGGCAGGACCTGTGATGTGGACCGACTCGCCCTTGCTGTCGACGGCGACAGTCACTGGCATGTCCTTGACCTCGAACTCGTAGATCGCTTCCATGCCCAGTTCGGCGAAGGCCAGGACCTTGGACTTCTTGATCGCCTGGGCCACCAGGTAGGCGGCGCCGCCGACGGCCATCAGGTACACGGCCTTGTTGTCCTTGATCGCGTCGATGGCGGTCGGGCCACGCTCGGACTTGCCGATCATGCCCAGCAGGCCGGTCTGCTCGAGGATCTGCCGGGTGAACTTGTCCATCCGCGTGGCAGTGGTCGGGCCGGCCGGGCCCACCACTTCGTCGCCCACCGGATCAACCGGGCCGACGTAGTAGATGAAGCGACCCTTGAGGTCTACCGGCAGGGTTTCACCCTTGTTCAGCATCTCCACCATGCGCTTGTGCGCCGCGTCGCGGCCGGTGAGCATCTTGCCGTTGAGCAGCACGGTCTCGCCCGGCTTCCAGCTTTGCACGTCTTCCGGGGTCAGGGTGTCGAGGTTGACCCGACGTGCCGACGGACCGGCTTCCCAGACGATTTCCGGGTAGGCGTCCAGAGGTGGCGCTTCCAGTGCGGCCGGGCCGGAACCGTCGAGCACGAAATGCGCGTGACGGGTGGCGGCGCAGTTGGGGATCATGCACACCGGCAGGGAGGCGGCGTGGGTCGGGTAGTCCATGATCTTCACGTCGAGCACCGTGGTCAGGCCACCCAGGCCCTGGGCGCCGATGCCCAGTTGGTTGACCTTCTCGAACAGCTCCAAGCGCATTTCTTCGATGCGGTTGGACGGGCCACGGGCCTTGAGCTCGTGGATGTCGATGGACTCCATCAACACTTCCTTGGCCATCACCGCAGCCTTTTCGGCGGTGCCGCCGATGCCGATGCCCAACATGCCCGGTGGGCACCAGCCGGCACCCATGGTCGGTACGGTCTTGAGGACCCAGTCGACGATGGAGTCGGACGGGTTGAGCATGGCCATCTTCGATTTGTTCTCGGAGCCGCCGCCCTTGGCCGCCACGTCCACTTCCACGGTGTTGCCGGGAACGATGGAGTAGTGGATCACCGCCGGGGTGTTGTCCTTGGTGTTTTTCCGAGCGCCTGCCGGGTCGGCCAGGATGGAAGCGCGCAGGACGTTTTCCGGCAGGTTGTAGGCGCGACGCACGCCTTCGTTGATCATGTCGTCCAGGCTCATGGTGGCGCCGTCCCAGCGCACGTCCATGCCCACGCGAACGAACACGGTGACGATCCCGGTGTCCTGGCAGATCGGCCGGTGGCCGGTGGCGCACATGCGCGAGTTGATCAGGATCTGTGCCATGGAGTCACGAGCGGCCGGCGATTCCTCGCGCAGGTAGGCCTCGTGCATCGCCTGGATGAAGTCCACGGGGTGGTAGTAGGAAATGAACTGCAGGGCGTCGGCAACGCTCTGAATCAGGTCGTCTTGCTTGATCACGGTCATGAGTCGCGCTCCTCTAAAAGACGGGAACATTTAATAAGGTGGCTGCAGCAGGGTGTATCGGTCGGTTGCAGACACCTTCTAAGGCACGCCGGACAGACAACTGGCGCGACGCTAAAAAGGCGCGGCAGTATACCGCGCCTGGGGGCCCGGCACACCCGCCAGCCGGGCAAACGAAAGTCGCCCATCGGGTGGGCACTGTTCTTGCGTGAATCAGCGGCAAAACCGCAGAACACGGCTTAAAATTTGGATAGTCATTTGCCGGGCGCAGCACTAAAGTTGCAACTGGCCTGCAGGGTAGGAAACTCTTTAAGCCTCCTTTCTCACGGTGAGTCAACGATTGACCCATAAAGCCATCCAGAGCTTGTTATTCAAGCGCTTCACCATTGCTGCGGGCACCTACGGACTGATCCTGCTGCTGTTCTGGCTGGCGGTTCTCGCGGGGCACTATCGCGCCTCCACCAGCAGTGCGCTGTTGGCCTCGGGGTTGGTGTTGGCCACTCAGGGCCTGCTGTGCTGGGTGTTCATCAGCGGGCGCAACCTGCGCTTTGCCGATCCCAGCCTGACTGAAGTCCAAGTGGTCCTGGGCATTGCCTGGCAGACCTGGCTGATCGCCCACCTGGATCAGGCCCGGGGCGCTTTCCTGGTGTTCTATATCCTGCCGCTGCTGTTCGGCCTGTTTCATTTATCCCGTCGGGCCTACCTGCGTTGCGCGGCGCTGATCTTCTTCTGTTTTGCCGGGGTCAACCTGTGGGACGGCTATCGCTTTGTCCTCAAGGATCCCCAGCTGGCGGCGCTGCAACTCTGTGTGCTGCTGGTGATGCTGGTGTGGATGTGCCTGTACGCTGCCTATGTCCAGGCGTCGCGTTCGCGCATGCGGCAACGGCGTTTTGCCTTGCAGGCCCATCAGGACACCCTGCGGGGGATGATGCGGCAACTGGAAGATCTGGTGGCTACCGATGAGTTGACCGGGCTGTTCAATCGCCGACACTTCCTGCGTATCGCCAGCCGTGAGTTGCAGGCCATGGACCAGGAACAGATGCATGGGCTGGCGCTGATCGACCTGGATCATTTCAAGCGCATCAACGATCTTCACGGCCATGCGGCAGGCGATCAGGTGCTGCAGGCGTTCGCCGCGGTGGCCACGGCCTGCCTGCGGGACGGTGATGTACTGGCCCGCTACGGCGGTGAGGAGTTTGTGGTGCTACTGCCCGACTGTGATGCCGAGCGCCTGACCTCTTGTTGCGAGCGTCTGCGCCTGGCCTTCATGGAGGTGCAATTGGTGGGCCTGAATGTGCGTGACCTGAGCCTGTCGGCAGGGATGACCCTGCTGCAGGCCGGCGATGATCTGGACAATGCCCTGCAACGCGCCGATCAGGCGCTGTACCGGGCCAAGCGCGACGGCCGCAATCGTTGTTCCGCCGCCTGGGAAAACCTCGATGCCTGAATTGACCGTGGGCAGCCGGCGCTGGACAGTGGCACCGGCAAGCAACCTGCTGGATGCCTTGAATCAGGCCGGTGTGGCGGTGCCCTACAGTTGTCGCGCCGGCAGTTGTCATGCCTGCCTGGTGCATTGCGTCCAGGGCCTGCCCAACGACAGTCGGCCGGATGCCCTGAGCGATGAACAGCGCCGCCGTGGCTGGCGCCTGGCCTGCCAGTGCCAGGTGGTGGAGGACCTGCAGGTCGAGACGTTCGATCCGTTGCGCGATGGCCGGCCGGCCCAAGTGGTCGGGCTCGACTGGCTATCGCCCACAGTCCTGCGCTTGCGTCTGCAGCCTGAGCGGCCATTGCGTTATCGCGCCGGCCAGCACCTGGTGCTGTGGACCACCAGCCAGATCGCCCGGCCGTATTCCCTGGCCAGTCTGCCGGAAGAGGACCGCTTCCTGGAGTTTCATCTGGACTGCCGGCATCCGGGACAATTCAGCGACGCCGCACGCCAGTTGCAACTGGGCGACCCGATCCGCCTGGGCGAGTTGCGCGGCGGCGCCTTGCACTACGATCCGGACTGGCAGCAGCGACCGCTCTGGCTGCTGGCCTCGGGAACCGGCCTGGCGCCCTTGTTCGGGGTGTTGCGCGAAGCCCTGCGTCAGGATCACCAAGGCCCTATCCGCATCATTCACCTGGCCCATGACGCCACCGAACATTACCTGGCCAAACCCTTGGCAGCCCTGGCAGCGAACCGTCCCCAGCTGAGTGTGGAGCTGTGGCAGGGCGCGCAGCTGGCGACGGCCCTGGCGCAACTGCGACTTGTTTCCCGGCAAACCCAGGCCTTACTCTGCGGGCACCCCGACAGTGTCGAGGCCTTTGCCCGACGCCTGTACCTGGCGGGGCTGCCGCGCAATCAACTGCTGGCCGATGTGTTCCTGCCCCGTGGTTGAGCGCTGATTTTTCCAGAGCGAGATCTTCATGACCGATGCCATCGAGCTGCAACGCGAGGGCGGGCTGCTGACCCTGCGCCTGAACCGCCCCGACAAGAAAAACGCCCTGACCCGTGCCATGTACAGTCGTCTGGCGCAAGCCCTGGCCGAGGCGGACGCCGATCCGCAAATCAATGCCCTGCTGATCTGCGGCAGCAGTGAATGCTTTACCGCCGGCAACGACATCGCCGACTTCCTGCAACAGCCGCCCAGGGACCTCGACAGCCCGGTGTTCCAGTTCATGCGCAACCTGCTCGATTGCCGCAAGCCGGTGGTGGCTGCGGTGGCCGGCGCGGCCGTGGGCATTGGCACCACCTTGTTGCTGCATTGCGATCTGGTCTATGTCAGCCGTGATGCACGGTTGCGCATGCCGTTCGTCAACCTCGGGCTGTGCCCGGAATTTGGCTCGAGCCTGATCCTGCCGCGCTTGCTGGGACAGGCCAAGGCCGCTGAGTTGTTGCTGCTCGGCGAAGGCTTCAGTGGTGAACAGGCGGCGGCCTGGGGCATTGCCACTGCGGCCCTGGGAGATGGCGCGGCAGCCCTGGCCAAAGCCAGGGAGGCGGCATTGCGTTTCAGCCAACTGGCGCCGGAGGCGGTGCAGGTGAGCAAGCGCCTGATGAAGGCTCCCTATCGTGAGCAACTGCGCCAGGTAATAGAAGAAGAGGGCGCGCAGTTCACTCAGCGCCTGCGTTCACCAGAAGCCATCGCCGCCTTGTCGGGTTTTTTCGCCAAAGGCTAACACCTGTCGCTACAGGGAAGGACGGACACAAAAAAGCCCCGGGGTTTCCACCTCCGGGGCTTTTGCGTTCAGCGAGCCAGGGCTCAGACCATCGGGTCGCCAACGTGCAGGATCTTCATGCCATTGGTGCCGCCGGTGGTGTGGTAGCTGTCGCCCTTGGTGAGAATCACCCAGTCGCCTTTCTCTACTACGCCGCGCTTGAGCAACTCGTCGATCGCAGCCTGGCTGACTTGCTCAGGCGGCAGGGAAGCCGGGTCGAACGGGATGGTGTAGACGCCGCGGAACATGGCTGCACGCGCCTGGGTTTCACGGTGCGGGGAGTAGGCATAGATCGGCACCGAGGAACGGATGCGCGACATGATCAACGGGGTGTAGCCGCTTTCGGTCAGGGCGATGATGGCCTTCACGCCCGGGAAGTGGTTGGCGGTGTACATGGCGGCCAGGGCGATGCTCTGGTCGCAGCTTTCGAACACCTTGCCCATGCGGTGGCTGGAGGTCTTGCTGGTGGGGTGCTTTTCCGCACCGACACAGATCCGCGCCATGGCCTGGACCGCTTCCAGCGGGTAGGCACCGGCGGCGCTTTCTGCCGAGAGCATGACCGCGTCGGTGTAGTCGAGCACGGCGTTGGCCACGTCGGACACTTCGGCACGGGTCGGCATCGGGTTCTGGATCATCGACTCCATCATCTGGGTCGCGACGATCACTGCCTTGTTGTGGCGGCGCGCGTGAAGAATGATTTTCTTCTGGATGCCCACCAGCTCGGCGTCGCCGATTTCCACACCCAGGTCGCCACGGGCCACCATCACGGCGTCACTGGCGTTGATCAGGCCATCGAGGGTTTCGTCGTCGGCCACGGCTTCGGCGCGTTCGATCTTGGCCACCAGCCAGGCCGTACCACCGGATTCGTCACGCAGTTTGCGCGCGTATTCCATATCGGCGGCGTCGCGAGGGAAGGACACGGCCAGGTAGTCGACCTGCATTTCGGCCGCCAGCTTGATGTCGGCCTTGTCCTTTTCGGTCAGGGCCGGAGCGGTCAGGCCGCCGCCACGACGGTTGATGCCTTTGTGGTCGGACAGCGGGCCGCCCACGGTCACCACGCAATGCAGCTCGGTGGCGGTGGCGGTTTCCACGCGCATCACCACGCGGCCATCGTCCAGTAGCAGTTCGTCATTGACGCCGCAGTCCTTGACCAGGTCCGGGTAGTCGATGCCGACAATGTCCTGGTTACCTTCGGTCAGCGGGTGCACGGTGGAGAAGGTGAACTTGTCACCGATCTTCAGTTCGATACGCTTGTTGGCGAATTTGGCGATGCGGATTTTCGGGCCTTGCAGGTCGCCGAGGATGGCCACGAAGCGGCCGTGCTTGGCGGCCAGGTCGCGGACCAGTTGGGCGCGAGCCTTGTGCTCGTCCGGAGTGCCGTGGGAGAAGTTCAGACGGGCAACATCCAGGCCCGCGAGAATCAACTGTTCGAGAACTTCCGGCGAGTTACTGGCCGGGCCAAGGGTGGCAACGATTTTGGTACGACGAACGGACATGCACGGACTCCTGAGTTCAAGCGCAACGAGAGGCTACTATGCTCCGAAGTTGTAGTCATTGTTCGTTTGCACTACTTATTGCTTTGTTTGTTTACCGCAACAACCTTGAAGATTTTTGCCGATGAGTCGATACACTGCACAAGACAGGAGATACCCCATGCGATTCGTACTCATTGCTATCTTGGCCGTCAGTGTTGTCGGCTGCACCCGCTGGTCCATGAACCATCATTTGAATAACGCCTACCGCGCTTATGACCGCGGCAACTGCGAGAGCGTGATGCTCGAGTTGAGCCAGGTCGACCGCAACAGCCGTGCGCGGCCTTACATCCAGCCGGAAGTGTCGATGCTGCGCGGGCAATGCCTGGAGCGGCAGAAGTTGTTCGTCGATGCGGCGCAGACTTATCAGTTCATCATTACCCAGTACCCCAGCAGCGAGTATGCCTTCCGTGCCCGTGCGCGCCTGGACACCTTGCAGCAACTGGGGCATTACCCGGCAAACGGTGCAGCACAAGTTCGCCGTACAGCGTTGTAAGCGATACCGGTCAGGGGCAGTGTAATTGCCCCTCGCGCTTGAGCTAACATTTGTACAGGTTGTTCGAACACTGCACGGTTCCTGCCTGGCGCAGTGGCGTTGAAATCCTTGTGAAGATTTTCCTCGCACCTCGAATCCGGGAGAACGAGCCGCTACTCAAGGCCCGTTCCGAAGCACTAGTGCGGTCATGCTTAATGACCTTTCATAGCGATACCCAGCATGTTCACGGAACCTCGGATCGAGCGGCATCAACTGCCGTCCTACTTGAAAGTCTTCAACCGGTTTACCGACAAGCCTGTCGGTTACCTGGGCAATATTTCCGCTGACGGGCTGATGTTGATCAGCCAGTTGCCGATGCTGATCGGTGCCGAGTTCGAGCTGCGGGTGAAAGTCCCCGGCAGTGATGGACAGACGCAGTTCATCGATTTCAGCGCCTGTTGCCTGTGGTGCCATGAGGACCTGACCCCTCACCAGTACGACAGCGGTTTCAGCCTGCTGCGGGCGACCGCCGAATTCGCTGAACTGGAGCAGGTCTTGCGGCACTACTTCAGCTTCCATCCGTTGCAGACATCGGCCTGAATGTCGCGGTAGCCCGCTACAGGCTGCCGGCTTTCTTCCAGCTCAGATACCGGCTGACCAGCTCCGCCCCCAGCTCGCCTGGACGGGCGTCGAGCAGGGCGATGCCGTGGGCGCTCAGGCGTTCATGCAGTTCGGCCCGGCTATTGAGGTAGTTCACGGCGGCACTGTAGATCAGCGCCTCGGGCAAGGTCTGCACTGGGCTTTGGCGCAACTGATCGAGCACTTCCTCGCGCAGGCTGGCCACCAGTACCCGGTGCTGGCGGCTGATGCGTTTGACCGCAGTCAGCAACTCCTGGTCGTCTTCATCCCGCAGGTTGGTGACCAGTACCACCAGCGCCCGACGCTTCTGCCGCGCCAGCAATTCACTGGCTGCAGCCTGGTAGTCGGCTGGACGCTGGCTGGTGTCCAGGTCGTAGACGCCGTTGAGCAGCACACTCAGTTGGGCCGAGCCCTTGACTGGCGCAAGGTAGCGCGAGCGCTCTCCGGCAAAACTGTAGAGGCCCACGGCATCCCCCTGGCGCAGCGCGACATAGCTGAGCAGCAGGCAAGCGTTGAGGGCATGGTCGAAGTGCGCCAGCTCGCCGTCCTGGCTGCGCATGCGGCGTCCGCAGTCGAGCATGAAGATGATCTGCTGGTCGCGTTCGTCCTGATACTCCCGGGCGATGGGCGTGCGCTGGCGGGCGGTGGCTTTCCAGTCGATCTGCCGCAGGCTGTCGCCTTCGCGAAACTCCCGCAGTTGATTGAACTCCAGGCCCAGCCCGCGGCGTTGCAACTGGCGCACCCCGAGTTGGCTGAGCCAGTTGTCCACTGCCAGCAACTGCGCGCCATAGAGGCGGGCGAAGTCCGGGTAGACCCGGGAGCTGTCGTGGACCTTCAACCGTCGTCTGGCGCTCCACAGACCCAAGGGGCTGGGCAGGCTGACTTCACATTGGTGGAAGTTGAAATGCCCTCGTTGCAGCGGTCGCACGCTATACCCCACTCGGCTGACCTGGCCCGGCTCCAGGCTCACCGATTGTGGCAGGTGCTCAAAGCTCAAGCCCTGGGGCGGATGGTCGAACAGTTGCACCTCAAGCGCTTGCCGATAAGGGTGGCGGATCTCCAGTTGCACTTCGCTCCAGCGTCCCAGGGGCAGGCTGCCGGGCAACTGACGCTGTATCTCGGGCGACGCCAGGCGCGACAAGCGCAGGGCATCCAGCAGCGCCAGCAGCAACAGCGCCAGCAACAGGCCCCAGGCGATCGAGTCCAGGCGCGGCAGCGCCTCGATACCCAGGGCTCGCACCGCTCCCAGGAGGATGTACAGGCCGGTCAGGGTGCCCAGCCAGATCAGCAACAGACGAGTCGGCTTCATCAGTGTGGGCGGCTCATAGGCGCGGTGCCGGAATCTGCTCGAGCATCTGCTTGAGCACCTGTTCCACCGACAGCCCTTCGATATCCAGCTCCGGAGCGACCCGTACCCGATGCCTTAGCACGGCCAGGGCGCAGCCCTTGATGTCATCCGGGATCACGAATTCGCCGCCCCGCAGCAGGGCCCGGGCCCGGGCTCCGCGCACCAGGGCAATGGAGGCACGCGGGCCAGCGCCCAGCGTCAGTCCCGGCCAGCTGCGGGTGGCCCGGGCCAGGCGCACGGCATAGTCGAGCACCTGTTCGTCCAGGGGCAGTTCACTGGCGATGCGCTGCAGGGCCAGCACGTCCTTGGCCTGGAGCACGGTACGCAGGGGCTGTACATCAAGCATGTCGGCGCGGGTCGAGCGAGCCACCTGGCGAACCATGTTCAGTTCCTCCTCGGCGTCCGGGTAGTCCATCCGCAACTTGAGCATGAAAC
Organism: Pseudomonas protegens; assembly: GCF_003363755.1. Taxonomy (GTDB): domain Bacteria; phylum Pseudomonadota; class Gammaproteobacteria; order Pseudomonadales; family Pseudomonadaceae; genus Aquipseudomonas; species Aquipseudomonas danubii. The sequence continues at coordinate 1,997,860 of NZ_CP031396.1, read as the reverse complement.
GGTCCAGTTCGGCTTCCGGCAGCGGGTAGGTGCCTTCCTGCTCGATGGGGTTCTGGGTCGCCAGGACCATGAATGGCTGGGCGATGGGCAGGGCCCGGCCTTCCAGGGTCACTTGGCGTTCCTGCATGGCTTCCAGCAGCGCGGCCTGGGTCTTGGCTGGGGCGCGGTTGATTTCGTCCGCCAACAGCAGATTGGTGAACAGCGGACCCTTGCGCAGTTTGAACTGTTCGGTCTGCAGGTCGTACACCGCGTGGCCGGTGACATCGCTGGGCATCAGGTCCGGGGTGAACTGGATTCGTGCAAACTCTCCGCCAAAGCAGCGGGCCAGGGCCCGTACCAGCAGCGTCTTGCCCAGACCAGGGACGCCTTCGAGCAACACGTGGCCACCGGCGATCAGCGCCGTCAGCACATCATCGATCACGGCCTCCTGGCCGATCACCACCTTCTGCAGTTCCTGGCGCACCGCCTGCGCCAGCTGGCTGGCCCGCTGGCGCTGCTGGGCCGCATGGACCTGGGGCTGAGGCGCCTCGGAGGAGTCAAGGGATTCGACGGGTTGTTCGCTCATAGGGCATTCCTGAGAGTTTGCAGGTGGGCGACCTGGTGGCTGAAATCAGCACCGGAAAGGCGCTGCCCGGACACCGGTTGCAGGGCTTGGCGCACAGCATCGACAGGCTGCTGGCTGAGCAGGGCGAGGACGTCCCACTGGGCTTCGGGTTCCAGTTGTTCGAAACCCGGATGGCGACGTCGTGCCCGGCGCCGGATATCCAGTTGCAGGGCCTGCAGCAGTGGGCCCTGGCCGCCATGGCGCAGGATGAAGTCGGCACTGGCGCGCAGGTGCTCCCGCAGTTGACGCCGGGCCTTGGGCGGCGGTGCCAGCAACGGCCCCTGGCGGCTACCGGCCTGCCACAGCCACAGGCCGATCAACAGGGCCAGGGCTACCAACGCTTGGGGAAAATAGCGCCAGAGCAATTGCCACAGGCTCGGGTGGTCAGTGTTGAACAGCAGGGTCACGGCCGTATCGGTATTGAGGTACCACAGCAGCCAGGCGTTGTCGTACAGGCCGATGGCCGGGGTTTTCCAGATGTCGGCGTCGGTCAGCACGGTGACCGAGCCCTGGCCGTAGTCGAGCTGGATCATGTGGGTGGCCACGCCGCTGTTGGCCCAGGACTGGGCCAGGCTGTCCGGGTCGTCCAGGTGGAAGGCGGTGTCGAAGCCGATGTAGGCCGGGGCCTGTTCGTCTTCCAGATAGACTTTGGTCAGCTTTGGAAAGGCGTCGTTGGCTTCCTGTTCCGGCGGCTCCTCGAGGTCTTCACTGAGCTGTTGATGGATCTGCACCCGATCCAGCAGCAAGTCACCGCTTTGCTGAGTGTCATCGTCCCACAGGGCTTCGGCGACAAAGATCAGTCGGCCACCGGCACGGGCCCAATCCAGCACCTGGTCGGCCTGGCGCGGGCTCATGTTCGAGCGCTCCCCCAGCAACAGCAGGCTGTTGCCGGCGGGCTTCAAGGTGGCCAGTACTTCCAGGCCGTTGGCGTGATCGACCTTGAGGCCGCGTTCGCGCATAAACAGCTCGGCGGCCAGGTAGGGATTGGCGCGGGCTTCGGGCGAGGGGCCGTGATCGACGAGTTCCTGATAGGGCGTGGCGTGGCGGTACAGGTAGTAGCCGGCGGCTCCCAGTACCAGGATCAGCAACAGGGCCAGGCTGCCCCATAGATAGCGCTTCATGCTGGCGCTCCTGGGCCGAACAGACTGCGCCAGGCGTCGCACAGTTGCGGCTGCAGATCGGCGCCGGGAACCCGGTGCCCATAGGCCATGTTCTGCCAGTGCTTCGTCAGTTCGCGGCTGAAGGCTTCCAGGGGCGGTTGCTGCAAGGCCTTGATCCGCTCCAGTACCTGGCCTTCGGTATCGGCCACGCTCAGGGGCAGATGAAAGTCTTCCAGCAGGCGACTGAGCAGTGCCCTGTAAAGCAGGCCCAGGGCCTCCCGGGGCTGGCTGGACCAGAGTTCCTCGGCGCGGGCGGCCACATCGGCAGGCAAGGTTTCGCTGCTGACGTCCAGGCCGAACAGTTGCTGGGGGATCGCGGCGGGGCGTTTCTTGCGCGGTAGCGGACGGCGGCTGACAAAGGCTCGCAGCCAATCGCGGTAGCGCCAGATCAGCCAGCCCAGGGCCCCTAGCAGCAAGGCCCAGAGGAGGATTTCCAGGCCCTTGGCGAGGCTGCCGAAACTGTTGTTGTCGAGGTTCTCAAGCAGGTTCTTGAGCCAGCCCGGCGGCTTGCCCTTGGCGTCTTTCTTCTGTGCCTGCTCTTCGCCGAAGCGGTAGCGGGTGACCGACTCCTGGTTCTTGAACGGCGGCTTTTCCAGGATGCCCTGGATGCTGTCCTTCGAGGCTTTGCTGGTCAGCGGTTGCTGCAGCAGTCGTGGCGCTTCGGGGCCGGCCACGGAAGTGCTGGGGGTGGCTGCCCAGATCGATGCGCCCGGCATCGCCAGCATCAGGCCGGTCACCAGCAGCAGCGCCGTGACGCCCGCCAGACGCTGGCGCAGGCGACGGAAAACCAGTTCGATGTCCCAGGCCTCGAGCTCGGTGCGGCGGTTGAGGTACAGGCTGAAGCCACAGGCCACGTAGATGGGCTCCCAGATCACCAGGACCAGAGCGTAGAAGGCGTTGGTCAGGTGTTCCAGCCAGAACCAGTCCTGCTGGGCGGCGATGACCAGGCTCTGCCAGTTCCAGTCCAGTTCGATCTGTTGTGGCAGCAGCAGGTAGAACAGCACCATCAACCCGATCCACAAGGCGCCTTCCAGGTGCATGCCGATCAGGGTCAACCAGCGTGCGGCCCCGGCATTGCGCTGCAGCAGGACCGCCAGGCGTTGTTGCCGGGTATCGCCACTCAGGCCTTCAAGTTGCACCACCGGCATGACAAAGCTGCGGCTCATGCTGAAGCGGCGCCAGGTCAGGCTGGCCAGCAATTGTGGCTTGAGCAGGCGTGGCCACTGCCTCAACGCCTCTGCCAGGCTTGGGGTTTCACCGAACAGGGCTTTGGAGAGGATGAACAGTGGCAGGCGTTCGAAGGCCGGTTTCAGCCACCAGAACAACAGCACTGCCAAGGATGGGGATTGCCACAGCAGCAGGCTCAGCAGGGCGAACACCGGCAGGCTGACGATGGCCCAACTGGTCATCAGCAGGCGCCGGTGACGCTGGCTCAGCAGTATCCCCAGGTCCATGGCTTCCCAGGGGTTGCGTGGGCGGATCGTCACGCTGGCGTCACTCAGGCGCATGGGATTCACGTCCGGCCAGGGTCAGGTACGCCACCACCAGGCTCCACAGGGCGGCGCCGACGCTGTATTTGATCCAGGGCGCAGGCCAGGTCATGGAGGACCAGTAGGCTTCGATAAAGGCCGCGATCAGCAGGAATACGATGACCCCGTAGACCAATTGCACGCTTATCCGCGCAGCCTGCAACAGGGCTTCGCCGCGGCTCAGGCGACCGGGGGCGATCAGGGCCCAGCCCAGTTTCAACCCGGCCGCACCGGACAGGGCAATGGCGCTCAGCTCGAAGGCGCCATGGCCGATGACGAAGGGCCAGAAGGTCTGGCCGAAGCCGATCTGGGTCAGGTGGCCAGCGATGGCGCCGATCATCAGGCCGTTGAAAAACAGGAAGAACACACTACCCAGGCCAAACAGCAGGCCGCTGGCGAAGGTCTGAAAGGCGATGCCGATGTTGTGCATGATGTAGTAGCCGAACATCACCCAGTCCTGGCTAGAGGCGCGTTCGGCGACCCGTCCCAGGCGTCCGTCGGTGGGCTCGTACATGCTCTGCATTTCCGACACCTGCTCCGGGCTCACCAGGCTATAGACCAGTTCGGGGTAGAGGTACACCAACAGGCCGATACCCAGCAGGCTGCCGAAGAACAGCAGGCTGGCGATCAGCACCAGGCGCCACTCCTGGCGCACCAGACGCGGAAAACCGGCCAGTATGAAGCCCAGGACGTTGGCGCTGATGGCGGTGCGCTGTCGGTACAACTGCTGATGGCCGCGCAATGCCAACTGCTGCAATGGATCGATCAGGTAACTGCTGTAACCGCGCTCCTGGGCCAGGGCCAGGTGCTGGCACAGGCGGCGGTAGTCCTGGATGAAGTTCTGGCAGTCCTCGGCTTTGACCCGGCGTCGCTCCAACTGGTCCAGCAGATGCTCGAACTGTTGCCATTGCGCCTGATGACGGTTCTCAAAAAGGCTTTGTTTCATGTCGTTCCCAGAAAACCGCGGGCGATGCCGTTGAGTTCGGCAGTGGCCTGGGCGGTGGGTACATGCAGCGGTTGCGCGAGGATCGCCGCCAGTTCCCGGGTGCGCTCGGCCGACAGTTGATTCTGACGTTCGGCAAACTCGAGAATCGCCCGTTGTTCGTTCAGGCTCAGGGCAAAAGGCGCGGAGCGGGGGACGGCAGGTGGCAGTTCCGGTCGCTTGACCGACTGCTCGCGATAGATCACCAGGGTGCCGGCGGCCAGGTCGCCCAGACGCTTGAAGGTCGGATGCTGCAGGCAACTGATCGCGCCAAGGAAATAGCCGAACGGCAACATGTCGGCAAAGCGCAGCAGGTTGCGGGTCAGGGAGGCGCTCCAGCCAATGGGGGTGCCATCGTCCTGAACCACTCGCAGTCCCATTATTTGCTTGCCGGGAGAGCGGCCCTGGTTCAGCACCTCGAACAGCACCATGTACCACCAGCTGATCAGGAAAAGCAGGATCGAACCGAGACCGATGCCGATCTCGCCGAAAAAGCCCAGCACAATGAACAGCAGGCCCAACACCAGCCCGCGGATGCCCAGATCGAGGGCAAACGCCAGGGTGCGGACCAGCAATCCCGCCGGTCGCAGCGGCAGATCGATGCCCTCGGGGGTTTCGACCTGATACCGCGTATCCAGTGGCGGGTGCAGCGATGCGTTCCTTGGCGTTGCTGTCGTCTCAAGCATGGGCAACTTAGGGGCTTGGCCTGGTAGAGAAAAATCCAGCGCAGATGCTAGCAGTGTCCGAGGGGCAAACGACATCATTAACTGCGAATTCAACGTGGCGCTCTGTGTGCCGCCGGTTCGCGCGGCTGGCCCTGGGGATGCTTGAGCGCCTAGACTGCGGCGGTCTTTCAGTTCAGGAACAGGCCGTGACTTCCCTCTTTTGGTACGACTACGAAACCACCGGCATCAATCCTCGCAGCGATCGCCCGTTGCAAGTGGCCGGTATTCGCACCGATCTGGCGCTCAATGAGATCGACGAACCGGTCAACCTCTACTGCCAGCCCAGCGACGATATCCTGCCGCACCCGGTGGCCTGCATGATCACCGGCATCACCCCGAGCCGGCTGGCGGCGCAGGGTTTGAGCGAGGCGGATTTCATGACCCGGGTGCACGGGCAACTGGCGCGCCCTGGGACTTGCGGCGTTGGCTACAACACCTTGCGTTTCGACGATGAAGTGACCCGCTACAGCCTGTACCGCAATTTCTTCGATCCCTATGCCCGTGAATGGCAGGGTGGCAACAGCCGCTGGGACCTGATCGATGTGGTGCGTACGGCCTACGCTCTGCGTCCCGAGGGGATCGTCTGGCCGCAGGAGCAGGGGCAGGTGACCCTCAAGCTGGAACGCCTGACCGCTGCCAATGGTATCGATCACGGCCAGGCCCACGATGCACTGTCCGATGTCCGCGCCACCATTGCCTTGGCGCGTCTGATTCGCGACAAGCAACCCAAGCTCTATGACTGGCTGTTTCAACTGCGCAGCAAGCAGCGGGTGATGGATCAGATCCGCCTGCTGCAGCCTCTGGTGCATATTTCCGGGCGTTTCTCTGCGGCCCGGCACTACATCGGGGTGGTGCTGCCCCTGGCCTGGCACCCACGCAACCGCAATGCGCTGATCGTTTGTGATCTGCATCTGGATCCGCAGGGGCTGCTGGATCTGGATGCCGAAACCTTGCGTCAGCGTTTATATACGCGGCGCGAAGATCTTCTGGACGGTGAGCTGCCAGTGCCGTTGAAACTCATCCATATCAATCGCTGCCCGGTAGTGGCGCCCTTGAATGTCTTGCGTGTGGAGGATCAACAACGGCTGCACTTGGACATGGAGCAGTACCAGCGCCGTGGCGTGCTTTTGACTGAGGCCCAGGAAGTTTGGCGGGATAAACTTTCGGTGATTTATGGTCCTGATGAGTTCGCGGCCAGCGAGGACCCGGAGCAACAGTTGTACGACGGCTTTATTGGTGATCGCGACCGGCGTTTGTGTGAGCAAGTGCGTGAGGCTGATCCGTTGCATTTGGCCCAGCAACAGTGGCCATTTGATGATGAGCGCTTGCCTGAATTGCTCTTTCGCTACCGTGCCCGCAACTTTCCAGAGACATTGGATAAAACTGAGCAAGAGCGTTGGCGCGGGTTCTGTCAGCAGCGTTTGCTTGACCCGAAACTCGGCGCGCCCAATACCCTGGAAAGTTTTGCTCAGGGACTTGAGCAATCGTTGTTAAGTGCTGATCCGAAGCAGCGCCAGGTGCTGGATGAGTGGCGCGAGCATGTTCGGGCCCTGGCTGGGCGCCTGGCTCTTTGAAGGATGGCTCCGGCTCTGGAACAGGTTGCCTGGGCATAAAAAAACGCCAGCGGGCTGGCGTTTTTTAATCGGACTGCAGGAGCCCGGGCGCTCACTGGCAAGGCTTAGCCCAGCAGGGTTGCCCAGCCTTCAACCACATCGCCGCCCCACTTGGCTTTCCACTCTTTCAGAGTTTTGTGGTTGCCACCTTTGGTTTCGATGACTTCACCGTTGTGCGGGTTTTTGTACTGTTTAACTTTACGAGCACGCTTGGTACCGGTGGTTTTTACTGCGGCGCGTGGTGCTTTAACTTTCGAGTCCGGATCCAGCAGGGCGATGATGTCGCGCAGGGACTTGGAGTACTCGCCCATCAGGCTGCGCAGTTTGCCTTCGAATTCCAGTTCGGTTTTCAGTTTGTCGTCTTGGGACAGGTTTTTCAAACGTGCTTGCAGTTCTTTAATGGCTTCTTCTGTAGCACGGTATTCGTTGATCAGGGACATGTGGACTACCTTATTGAGCGCTGAGTGGCTGGGTGACAATGTCGCAATAATAGTCAGAGAGTATGTGCAAGTAAACATAATACCGCTGTTTTATTTGTCTCTCTTAGTGTGTTTAGACGTAAAAATCATTTCGGTATTTAATAGGTTGAAGGGTTCAACTGCGCTATTCACAAACTAGTTGTGCGCTATTGGCAAGTGTCGGTATCTGTCGTTGCAGTGGCTGTGGATTAGGCTTTTCAAGCGGCGATTGCCAATCTAATCAAGGCCCGGCGCGCAATGGATACTGCAGTTTTTTCGCGCAGTGGCTAGAATGGCGACCTTTGCGAAGTTCTGGAGTTTCCCCCTCATGCGCACCTTTCGGTTGGTGATTTCTTGCCCTGACCGCGTTGGCATCGTTGCCAAAGTCAGTAACTTTCTGGCCTCCCATAACGGTTGGATCACCGAAGCGAGCCACCACTCGGACAACCTCAGTGGCTGGTTCTTCATGCGCCACGAGATTCGTGCCGATTCCCTGCCTTTTGGCCTGGAGGCTTTTCGCGAGGCATTCGCGCCGATCGCCGAAGAGTTCTCGATGGACTGGCGAATCACTGATACCGCCGAGAAAAAGCGTGTGGTGCTCATGGCCAGTCGCGAGTCCCATTGCCTGGCCGACTTGTTGCACCGCTGGCACAGCGATGAGCTGGACTGTGAGATCGTCTGTGTGATCTCCAACCACGATGACCTGCGCAGCATGGTCGAGTGGCACGGTATTCCTTATCACCACGTACCGGTCAATCCCCAGGACAAGGAGCCGGCTTTCGCCGAGGTCTCGCGTCTGGTCAAACAGCACGACGCCGAAGTGGTGGTGCTGGCGCGCTACATGCAGATCCTGCCGCCGGCGTTGTGCAGCGAATATGCGCACAAGGTGATCAACATCCATCACAGCTTCCTGCCGTCCTTCGTCGGTGCCAAGCCTTACCACCAGGCTTCCCTGCGTGGGGTGAAGCTGATTGGCGCCACCTGCCACTACGTCACCGAAGAGCTGGACGCCGGTCCTATCATCGAGCAGGACGTGGTACGGGTCAGCCACAGCGACAGCATCGAGGACATGGTGCGTTTCGGTCGTGATGTGGAGAAGATGGTCCTGGCCCGCGGCCTGCGCTACCACCTGGAAGACCGTGTGCTGGTGCACGGCAACAAGACCGTGGTGTTCTGATTGAAAAAAAACCAGGAGCGGGGGTTCAATATCCCGCTCCTGGTTCTGTAAATCACGAGGTCAGCCCGATGACCGATCCACTGGATAAAGCCACTTCCCAGGCCCCCGCCACCCTCGGCGAGGGGTGCTTGAGCCGCTATGACCCCGATGAACTTGATGCCGATGACGGCACCGAGTTTCCGGGGGCCGCCCAACTGTGGGAGCAGTTGCAGCAGGAGCCAGCGCCGCAGCCGCAGTGAGTGGTTCGCCGGCAAGCCGGCTTCTATTTAAAGCTTGGCAATCGGCTCCCCGCGTAGGAGCCGACTCGCCGGTGAAAGGGCCCTGAGGCCCGTCATCAAATCCTGAAACTGCCTACCAGATGCTTCAAGCGCGCTGCTTGCTGTTCCAGATCGGAGCAGGCCCGTAGTGTCGCCTGGAGGTTTTCCACGCCTTCCTGGTTCAGCGTATTGATTTCGGTGATGTCCATGTTGATGGACTCCACCACCGAAGTCTGTTCTTCGGTGGCGGTGGCCACCGACTGGTTCATGCCGTCGATTTCACCAATGCGCTGGGTCACGCTGTTCAGGCGTTCTCCTGCCTGGTTGGCGATCTCCACGCTGTCCTGGCTGTGGCGCTGGCTGTTGCTCATGGTGCTCACCGACTCGCGGGCGCCCACTTGCAGTTCCTCGATCATGGTCTGTACCTGCTGCGCCGACTCTTGGGTGCGGTGCGCCAGGTTGCGCACTTCGTCGGCAACCACGGCAAATCCGCGGCCGGCCTCACCTGCACGGGCGGCTTCAATGGCGGCGTTGAGTGCCAGCAAGTTGGTCTGTTGGGAAATGCTGGTGATGACTTCGAGAATCTGCCCGATGTTCACGGTCTTGCTGTTCAGGGTCTCGATGTTGCTGCTGGAGGCGCTGATCATGTCCGACAGCTGGTTCATCGCCTGGATGCTGCGATCCACCACCTGCTGGCCGTCTTCAGCCAGGTTGCGGGCGTCGCTGGCCTGTTGCGAGGCCTGGGCGGCATTACGGGCGATTTCCTGGGCCGCGGCCCCCAGTTGATTGATGGCAGCGGCGACACTGTTGGTGCGACTGGCCTGCTCATCGGAGTTGAGCATCGATGAGTTGGAGGCGCTGACCACCCGCAGGGCTACTTCGTTGACATGTTCGGTGGCCGAGGAGACTTCGCGGATCGAACCGTGGATACGTTCGACAAAACGGTTGAAGGCGGTACCGAGGATGCCGAATTCGTCCTGGTTGTGGATGTTCAGGCGGCGGGTCAGGTCGCCTTCGCCATCGGCAATGTCTTGCATGGCGCGGGTCATCACATGCAGGGGCTGCATGAGCAGGCGAATCAGCAGGCCCAGCAGGGCGATGGTCAGGGCCACGGCGGTCAGGGTGGCGATCAGGGCCGAGGTACGGAATTCGCTGAGCATGGCGAAGGCCTTGTCCTTGTCCACCGACAGGCCGATGTACCAGTTCACCGAAGACAGGCCCTTGATCGGGGTGAAGGTGACGATGCGGGTTTTGCCGTCGACGCTGACCTCACTGAGCTCGCTGCTGATGCGCGGGGTGTCCTGGGGATAGACGTCCTTGAGATTCTTCATCACCAGGTTCTTGTCCGGGTGCACCAGGATCTTGCCGTCGGCGCTGATCAGGAAGGCGTAGCCCATGCCGTCGAAGTCCAGGGCGTTGATGCTGTCGGCAATCACCTGCAGGCTGAGGTCGCCGCCCACTACACCAACACGCTGGCCGGCCTTGATCACGCTGTCGACAATGGAAATCACCAGTTGGCCGGAGGCCAGGTCGATGTAGGGTTCGGTCAGGGCCGAGCCATTGGTGCTCTCCGCACTCTTGTACCAAGGGCGTGCGCGAGGGTCGTAGCCGTCGGGCATCTTGCTGTTGGGGCGGATGATGAAGGTGCCATCCTTGTTACCCAGGTAAGCCCCCATGAAGGTTGAGCTCACGGACTTCTGTTCCAGCAGATTGCTGACATTGGTCGGGTCGGGGTTGAGCGCTACCGATTGCGAGATGTTCTCGATCAGCAAGGCGCGACCGGCGAGCCAGGTCTGAATATTTTTTGCCGTAACGTCGCCCATTTCCTGAAGATAGTTGTCCAGATCATCACGAATGGCGTTGCGTTGCAGGTAATCGTTGTAGAGCGTGAATAGCGCAAATGCAGCTATGACGATCAGCGAGGCGGCAAGCAGGATCTTGTGGCTGAAGCGCAGATTTTTGTTCATGGCTTGGTGTGTCCGCTAAGGTCTTTGAGTCCAGGGCATCGGGTTGGAAAAGCGCGCAGAATGGGCGGTGTTATAAGTAAGCTGATATCTCCATCTATCCCAAAGGAATTACCTGACCTTTATTTCAGATACTTCTGATCCATCATTTCTTCATATCGACCGTGTAAGGCCAAAGCTTAACCAGGGGTGACAAAATGCCTGATTTATCGCAACTCGTTATCGGTGCCGACCTTGGTGGTCAGCCGATCGCTCAGGCCATGCGCCTGGCCAACCGCCATGGCCTGGTGGCGGGCGCCACCGGCACTGGCAAGACCGTGACCTTGCAACGCCTGGCCGAGGCCTTCAGTGACGCCGGGGTGGCGGTGTTCGCTGCGGATATCAAAGGCGATTTGTGCGGGCTGGGGGCGGCGGGCAATCCACAGGGCAAGATTGCCGAACGGATCGCCGGTATGCCGTGGCTTGAGCATAAGCCTCAGGCGTATCCGGTAACGCTGTGGGATATCCAGGGGCAGTCCGGTCATCCCTTGCGCACCACCTTGAGCGAAATGGGCCCATTGTTGCTGGGCAGCCTGCTTGAACTCACCGACAGCCAGCAGTCTGCGCTGTATGCCGCGTTCAAGGTGGCGGACCGTGAAGGGCTTTTGTTGCTGGATTTGAAGGATCTCAAGGCGCTGCTCAATCACCTCAAGGACAACCCTCAACTGCTGGGAGATGACGCGGCGCTGATGACCACAGGTTCCAGTCAGGCGCTGTTACGGCGCTTGGCGACCCTGGAGCAGCAAGGGGCGGAAGCTCTGTTCGGCGAGCCTGCGTTGCAACTGGAAGACATTCTGCAACCGGCGGCCGATGGCCGTGGGCGGATTCATCTGCTCGATGCCAGCCGTCTGGTGCACGAGGCACCGAAAGTCTATGCGACCTTCCTTTTATGGCTGCTGGCTGAGTTGTTCGAGCAACTGCCGGAACGCGGTGATGCGGACAAGCCTGTGCTGGCCCTGTTTTTCGACGAGGCCCACTTGCTGTTCGCGGGCACTCCCAAGGCTTTGCAGGATCGACTGGAACAGGTGGTGCGGCTGATTCGTTCCAAGGGAGTGGGGGTTTATTTCGTAACCCAATCGCCAGGGGATCTGCCGGACGATGTGCTGGCTCAACTGGGCCTGCGTATTCAGCATGGCTTGCGGGCGTTCACCGCCAAGGAGCAGAAGTCGTTGCGGGCTGTGGCCGATGGTTTCCGTCCGAACCCGGACTTCGATGCGCTGGCGGTGCTCACTGAGCTGGGTATCGGCGAGGCGCTGGTGGGTACTCTGCAAGACAAGGGCACGCCGGAGATGGTCCAGCGCGTGTTAGTGGCGCCTCCGCAATCGCGAGTCGGACCTTTGACCGAGGCTGAGCGCAAGGCCCTGATCGCCAGTTCGCCGTTACAGGGGCGTTATGACAAGCCTATCGATCGTGAGTCTGCCTATGAGGTGTTGATGGGGCGCAAGGACCTGGCGCCTGAAGCGCAGGCGACACCCGACAAGCCTGGCGCTGAAGAACCGAGCCTGGCTGATCGGGCGGGTGAGTTCCTCGGCACGGCGGCCGGGCAGGCGTTGAAGTCAGCCATGCGTCAGGCGGCCAATCAGTTAGGCCGGCAATTGGTCAGGGGGCTGATGGGGTCGTTGCTGGGTGGCAGCAAGCGCCGCTGAAGCCTGGCGTCTGGGTCAGCCCCGTGGTTTGGCGTGGCTGGCCAGGCGCTCCAGGGCGGCACGCAGATTGGGATCAGTGATGCCTTCGGCTGTGGCCTGGATGGTTTCGGCGGCGTTGTTCGACAGATCCATGGTGTGCCCCACTGCGCCCTGTTGAACCGTGGGTGGCTGGACCTTGAACAGGATGCGCGTGAGGTTGCTGAACTCGTTGAACTCCTGCAATTGGCGCTGCAGGCGTTTTTGCTGATAGCGCAGGCGCGTAGCCCAGTGGCCATCGGTGACGATCAGCAGCAAGCTGCCTTCTCGCCAGGAGGCGACGTGGCAATGTTCGCGAGCAGCCGGCTGTAACTGGCTCTCCAGCAGGCGCTGCAGATGCGCCAGGCGCTGGGCGTGGCCGAGTATGGCTTTGAGTGGCTTGGCTTCGCGAAGAAGAACGGCAGGCGCGCGTGCCGTAAGGGGGCGAAATGCCATGATCAGAAACCTGAAGTTACAGAGGCGCCATGGTAGCAGAAAGCGCCCGGGGCACCGCTCTCATTGCTTTTTCGTACTTTGACTACTTTCTGGCGCTTTGCTGATCGTAATCATTAAGTTCTGTGGTCAATGGGCTTGAAGTTCGGCAAAAAGCCCTTATTTTAGGTGAGCCCCGTCACAGCGCTGTGCCAGCATCGTGGAATAACGCCACTTTCCTCACCATCGTTTCCGGGTAGAATGCTCGTTCGCATGCGGCCATGAGGGCTGCTCGGGCGACTCACGGGGCCGCCCTCCAACCCTATGTGTGGAAGATCCTGCCGATATGTTTGCGCCTTTGTTAAAGAAACTTTTTGGAAGCAAGAACGAGCGTGAAGTCAAACGCATGCTCAAGACGGTACAAATCGTCAATGCCTTCGAAGAGCAAATGGTGGCCCTTTCGGACGATCAATTGCGTGCCAAGACTGCCGAGTTCAAGGCCCGTATCGCCAAGGGTGAAACCCTCGACAAACTGCTTCCCGAAGCCTTTGCGGTCGCCCGTGAAGCCGGTAAGCGCGTTATGGGCATGCGTCACTTCGATGTGCAGTTGATCGGTGGCATGACCTTGCATGAAGGCAAGATCGCCGAGATGCGTACCGGTGAAGGCAAGACCCTGGTGGCAACCCTGGGCGTCTACCTCAACGCACTGTCCGGCAAAGGCGTGCACGTAGTGACGGTGAACGACTACCTGGCTCGCCGTGACGCCAACTGGATGCGTCCGCTTTATGAATTCCTCGGCCTGACTGTTGGCGTGGTCACGCCGTTCCAGCCGCCGGAAGAGAAGCGCGCCGCCTACGCCGCCGACATCACCTACGGCACCAACAACGAATTCGGTTTCGACTACTTGCGCGACAACATGGCTTTCAGCATGGAAGACAAGTTCCAGCGCGAGCTCAATTTTGCCGTGATCGACGAAGTCGACTCGATCCTTATCGACGAAGCCCGTACCCCGTTGATCATCTCCGGCCAGGCTGAAGACAGTTCCCGCCTGTACACCGAGATCAACAAGCTGATCCCGCGTCTCGAGCAGCACATCGAGGAAGTGGAAGGCCAGGTCACCAAGGCTGGTCACTTTACTGTCGACGAGAAGACCCGTCAGGTCGAACTCAACGAAGCCGGTCACCAGTTCATCGAAGAAATGCTGACCCAGGTCGGCCTGCTGGCGGAAGGCGAAAGCCTGTACTCGGCGCACAACCTGGGCTTGTTGACTCACGTCTATGCCGGCCTGCGTGCCCACAAGCTGTTCAATCGCAACGTCGAATACATCGTCCAGGATGGCCAAGTGGTCCTGGTGGACGAGCACACTGGCCGGACCATGCCGGGGCGTCGCCTGTCCGAAGGCCTGCACCAGGCCATCGAAGCCAAGGAAAACCTCAACATCCAGGCCGAGAGCCAGACCCTGGCCTCGACCACTTTCCAGAACTACTTCCGTCTGTACACCAAGCTGTCCGGCATGACCGGCACCGCCGACACCGAAGCCTTCGAGTTCCATCAGATCTACGGCCTGCAGGTGATGGTGATTCCGCCGAACAAGCCGCTGGCTCGTAAGGACTACAACGACCTGGTGTTCCTGACCGCGGACGAGAAATACGCCGCGATCATCAATGACATCAAGGAGTGCATGGCCCAGGGCCGTCCGGTGCTGGTGGGTACTGCGACCATCGAAACTTCCGAGCACATGTCCAACCTGCTCAACAAGGAAGGCATCGAGCACAAGGTCCTGAACGCCAAGTTCCACGAGAAGGAAGCGGAAATCATCGCCCAGGCCGGTCGCCCGGGGGCCTTGACCATCGCCACCAACATGGCCGGTCGTGGTACCGACATCCTGCTGGGTGGTAACTGGGAAGTGGAGGTCGCCTCTCTGGAGAACCCGACGCCTGAGCAGATCGCCCAGATCAAGGCCGATTGGCAGAAGCGTCACCAGCAAGTGCTGGAGTCCGGTGGCCTGCAGGTAATCGCTTCAGAGCGTCACGAGTCGCGCCGTATCGACAACCAGCTGCGTGGTCGTGCCGGTCGTCAGGGTGACGCCGGTTCCAGCCGTTTCTACCTGTCCCTGGAAGACAGCCTGATGCGTATCTTTGCCTCTGACCGGGTGAAGAACTTCATGAAAGCGTTGGGCATGCAATCCGGCGAGGCGATCGAGCACCGCATGGTGACCAACGCCATCGAGAAGGCTCAGCGCAAGGTGGAAGGCCGCAACTTCGACATCCGTAAGCAATTGCTGGAGTTCGACGACGTCAACAACGAACAGCGTAAAGTGATCTATCACATGCGCAATACCTTGTTGGCTGCAGACAACATTGGCGAAACCATCGCCGATTTCCGCCAGGACGTGCTCAACGCCACCGTCAGCGCGCATATTCCGCCGCAATCGCTGCCCGAGCAGTGGGACGTGGCCGGTCTGGAAGAGTCGATCCAGAGCGGTTTCGGTGTAAGCCTGCCGATCCAGCAGTGGCTCGACGAAGACGATCACCTGTACGAAGAAACCCTGCGCGAGAAGCTGCTCAACGAGTTGATCGCCGCGTACAACGAGAAAGAAGACCAGGCCGGTGCCGAAGCGCTGCGTTCTTTCGAGAAGCAGATCGTACTGCGGGTACTGGATGACTTGTGGAAAGACCACCTGTCCACCATGGACCACCTGCGCCACGGTATTCACCTGCGCGGTTATGCGCAGAAGAACCCGAAGCAGGAGTACAAGCGCGAGTCCTTCACCCTGTTCTCCGAGTTGCTGGATTCCATCAAGCGCGACTCGATCCGCGTCCTGTCCCATGTGCAGGTTCGTCGCGAAGATCCGGCAGAGGAAGAGGCACGCCTGCGTCAGGAAGCCGAGGCACTGGCTCAGCGCCTGCAGTTCGAACACGCCGAGGCTCCGGGTCTGGATCAGCCGCAAGCGCAGGAAGAAGGGGTTGATGTCGATGTCGCCCTGGCTACCGCGCCGGTGCGCAACGAACAGAAACTGGGACGCAACGAACTGTGCTACTGCGGTTCGGGCAAGAAGTACAAACACTGTCACGGCCAGATCAACTAAGATCCTCGCCAGACACTGAAACACCCGCGCCGTGACGGCATCCGCCGTCGCGGCGTTTTTCCATTTGCAACACCGTCTTTTGAGACGACGGTGCAGACACCTGATAAGAGGAGCGCATTCATGGCTGTTGGTCTTGGTCCTTTGCCTACGTTGCACCCGGTTGCCGGTTTTGAGCTCGGTATCGCTTCGGCCGGCATCAAGCGCCCCGGGCGCAAGGATGTGGTGGTCATGCGCTGTGCCGAAGGCTCCACCGTAGCCGGTGTGTTCACGCTCAACGCGTTCTGCGCCGCGCCGGTGATTCTGGCCAAGCAGCGTGTGCAGGGGGCGGTGCGTTATCTGCTGACCAACACCGGTAATGCCAACGCCGGTACCGGCGAGCCGGGCCTGGCTGCTGCCACCCGCACTTGCGCCAAGCTGGCGGAGCTGGCCGGCGTCGATGCCAGCGCGGTGCTGCCGTACTCCACTGGGGTGATTGGCGAACCGCTGCCGGTAGAGAAAATCGAGGGGGCTCTGCAAGCCGCACTGGATGACCTGTCCGTGGACAACTGGGCGGCTGCGGCCACCGGGATCATGACCACTGACACCTTGCCCAAGGGCGCCAGTCGCCAGTTCCAGCACGATGGCGTGACCATCACCGTGACCGGTATCAGCAAGGGGGCGGGGATGATCCGTCCGAACATGGCCACCATGCTCGGCTACATCGCCACCGATGCCAAAGTCTCCCGGGAAGTGCTGCAGAACCTGTTGCTCGACGGTGCCAACAAGTCTTTCAACCGCATCACCATCGACGGCGATACCTCCACCAACGATTGCTGCATGCTGATCGCTACCGGTCAGGCCAAGCTGCCGGAAATCACTAAGGCCGAGGGCCCGCTGTTCGCTGCCCTGAAGCAGGCGGTGTTCGAGGTGTGCATGGAGGTGGCCCAGGCCATCGTCCGTGATGGCGAAGGTGCAACCAAGTTCGTCACCGTTGAAGTCAACGGCGGTGGCACTCATCAGGAATGCCTGGACGTGGGCTACACCGTGGCTCACTCGCCGCTGATCAAGACCGCCCTGTTCGCCTCCGATCCGAACTGGGGCCGCATTCTCGCCGCCGTCGGCCGTGCTGGCGTAGCGGATCTGGATGTCAGCAAGATCGATGTGTTCCTCGGTGAAGTCTGCATTGCCAGCCGTGGTGCGCGTGCTGCCAGCTACACCGAGGCCCAGGGCGCGGCCGTGATGCAGCAGGAAGAAATCACCATTCGCATCGAATTGGGGCGTGGTGCGTGCAGCGAAACCATCTGGACCACTGATCTGTCTCACGAGTACGTGAAGATCAACGCGGAATACCGCACTTAAGCACCTCTCCGGCGACGCTGCTCCAGCCACTGTGGGAGCCGGCTTGCCGGCGAAGCGCGCATCTCAACGCCTGGTCCGTGAGGGCCAGGCCCAATGCCTGATCAGAGGAAACAGTGCGGTGAAACGAGTACATGTGGCTGCGGCCGTCATCCGGGATGCCAGCGGCAAGATCCTGATTGCCCGGCGTGCCGATACTCAGCATCAAGGTGGCCTGTGGGAGTTTCCCGGAGGCAAGGTCGAAGCTGGCGAAGCGGTACAAACCGCGCTGGCCCGCGAGCTGCAGGAAGAGTTGGGTATCGTCGTACAGACGGCGCGCCCACTGATCAAGGTGCAGCACGATTACCCGGATAAACAGGTGTTGCTGGATGTCTGGGAGGTTTCGGCATTCAGCGGCGAGCCTCACGGCGCCGAAGGCCAGCCCTTGGCCTGGGTCAGCCCTCGTGAGCTGGCCGATTATGAGTTCCCCGCGGCCAATCAGCCGATTGTCGCTGCAGCGCGTTTACCCGCTCACTACCTGATTACCCCAGAAGGCCTGGAAACCCCGACCTTGCTGCGAGGCATGCAGAAGGCCATTGCCCAGGGCAGCAAGCTGATTCAGTTGCGCGCCCCTGGTGGCTACGATCCGCAGTACCGCGATCTGGCGGTGGACGCAGTGGGCCTGTGTGCGGGCAAGGCGCAGTTGATGCTCAAGGGGCCTTTCGAGTGGCTGGGGGATTTTCCCTCCGCCGGCTGGCACATTACTGCGGCGCAATTGCGCAAGTACGCCAGCGCGGGGCGGCCTTTTGGTAAGGATCGCTGGTTGGCCGCCTCCTGCCATAACGCCGAGGAGCTGTCCCTGGCGCAGCAGATGGATGTGGATTTCGTGACCTTGTCCCCGGTGCAGCCGACCCAGACTCACCCCGATGCCCAACCCCTGGGCTGGGAGCAGGCGCAGCAGTTGCTCAGTGGTTTCAACAGGCCTGCCTATCTGCTGGGAGGCGTGGGGCCTGCCGAGTGCCGGCAAGCCTGGGAAGCCGGTGCTCAAGGTGTTGCCGGTATCCGTGCCTTCTGGCCCCAGGACTGAAGGCACCCTCTGTGGCAGTGCTGGCTAGCGGCTGTCTATGGAATTGGCTTGCCAGCGCATCGTCGGTCGTTGCCCTAGGCCCGTGGTCCTGATCGCCGGCAAGCCTGCTCCTACGCGGAGGGTTTGGCGGCGGCCTGCCAGAGGATTTCGGCGATGCCCTGGCGCTTGGCAATCAGGCGCGCCGCGACGAACAGCAAGTCCGACAGGCGATTGATGTAGGCCAGTCCCACTCCCTGCAAGGGTTCCACGGCATTCAGGTGTTGGCAGCGACGCTCGGCGCTGCGAGCCAGGCTGCGGCAAACATGGGCCTGGGCGATCAGTGACGAACCACCGGGGAGGATGAAGTTCTCCAGGGGGCCCAGCTCTTCATTCCAGATATCGATGGCCGTCTCAAGACGCTCCACCTCTGCTTCATTGAGGGCTTGATACACCGGCATTGCCAGTTCGCCCCCCAGATCGAACAGCCGGTGCTGACAGGGGGCCAACACCTCGATGATTTCCTTGAAGCCCTGGCAGGTATCAGCCTGCTCTTCCAGGCCGGCCAGGAGCAGTCCCAACTGGCTGTTCAAGGTGTCGACTTCACCGATGGCTTCCACTCGAGGATGATCCTTGGCAACCCGGCGGCCGTCTCCGAGTCCGGTTTCGCCTTTGTCGCCGGTGCGGGTGTAAATCTTCGACAAGCGAAAACCCATGCTTAATTCTCCAGTGGTAGGGGTTCTTGAATCTGGGGCTGGCTGCTGGCCAGGGGCAGGCGCAAGGTAAAGCAGGTGCCTTGGCCCCGGGTCGATTGCACTTCCATTTGCCCCTTGTGGTTGTTGGTGATGATGAAGTACGACACCGACAGTCCGAGTCCGGTGCCCTGGCCGATCTCCTTGGTGGTGAAGAAGGGCTCGAAGGTGCGTTTGCGCACGCTTTCGCTCATGCCGACACCGTTGTCTTCCACCTGGATTTCCGCCCAGGGCGGATTCAGCTTGGTGCGCAGGATGATACGACCGGGTTCGCTGTCGTCCTCACGCTGGTGAATGGCCTGGGCGGCGTTCTTCAGCAGGTTGAGCAACACTTGCTCCAGCTCGTTGGCGGTGCCGGGCACGGGCCCCAGGTTCGGGTCGAACTGACGGATAATCGCCTGCCCCTTGAAGTCGAAGCCTATGGCCAGGTCAAAGTCATTGCTGGCGATTTCCACCGCCTGATCAATCAGTGCCGGCAGATCGCAGGGGGCCATCTGGCGATTGCTGCGCCGGCTGAAACTGAGCATGTGAGTGACGATCTTGGCGGCGCGGGCCCCGGCTTGTTGAATACCATCGAGCAACTGCGGCACTTCGCGGCTTTCCAGATAGTGGTTGACGGTTTGCAGTTCGACGCCGATCTGCTGCGCGTGTTCCAGGTTTTTGGGCAGATCGGGAGACAGCCGGCGACGAATGTTCTGCACGTTGTGCAGGATCGCTCCCAAAGGGTTGTTGATCTCGTGGGCCATGCCGGCCGCAAGACCACCCACCGATAGCATCTTCTCTGATTGCACCATCATTTCTTCCAGGGACAGGCGCTGGGTGATGTCGTCGATCCGAATCACCACGCCGCGACCGGCACCGCCCATCAGTGGGTAGAAGGTCAGGGCGTAGTGCTTGGCTTCCTCATCCTTGAACCAGGTCACCCGCTCGACCTTGGTGACGGTGTGCTGCTCGACGGTTTCCTTGAGTTGCGGCAGGAACGGCTTGAGGGGTTCGAAGGCGAGGAAGATCGGCTGGTTCAGGGCTTCGTCCAGGCGAGTGCCGGACAGGGCACTGGCTTCCTGGTTCCATTGGGTGACGTATAACTGCTCATCCAGGGCGATCAGCGCCGAGGGCATGGAGTCGATGATGCTGTTGAGATAGTTCTGGAAGCCGGTGAGTTTCTTCTCGATCTTGCTGCGCACCTGGACTTCCAGTTCCAGCTTGCGGTTGGTATGGCGGGTTTCCTCCGCCAGCCCCTGGGCTTGATCGTAGGCGGCCTGGGAGTCGTCCCGGGCACGTTTGAGCTGTTGTTCCCGGGCTTCGATGCGCGACAGCATGGTGTTGAAGGCTTCCGCCAGGCTGCCGATTTCATCGTGGTTGCCTCGGGAGGCGCGCAGAGAGTAGTTCTCTTCGCGAGTCACCTGGCGCGAAAGCACCTCGAGCTGGTGAATGGGCTGGGTGATCAGGCGCTTGATCTGCCGGGCGATGATCAGCCACAGCAACACGCTGAAAATCAGGATCCCCAGGCTTGCGGTGAGGGTGCCGGTGTAGAACGCCATCGGCAGTTCGCTGGTGGCCACCAGCAGCAGATGGCCAGGCGCCTGGCCCGGGCGGGGCAGGGCAATCACTTGGTTGCTGCGAAATTCGGTCAGTTGCCAGGCTTCGATGTGTCGGTAACGTTCGGGCAGCTTGAGGTGTTCACCGTGTTGCAGTTGGGCCAGGCGCATGCCCTTGCCGTCATAGAGAGCGGCCGCCCGCAGGGGGGTATAGCTGTCCAGCTCGCTGAGCAGCTTTTGCGCGTCCTCGGGAGAGTTCAGGGCCTGTGCCGCCAGGGCCGGGTTGGACACCAGCCGACCTATGGTCTGTAGCGCCTGGGGCGCCATGCTTTCCTGGGATATCCAGTAAGCGGCGCTGATAAAGGTCAGGTTGGCGACCAACAGCACGGTGGTCAGCAGGACAAGCAGGGCAGCCAGGAGCTTTTGGCCCACGGGCAGGTTTTCAAGACGCTGGCGCAATGGCATCGGCTGTATCGCTGGAAATGAGCAAGTGGGCAGCGTAGCCGCTGCTCAGTCGCTGGGCAATCCGAGTAAACGCAGGTGACTCACCAGGCGTTGCTGCAACTGTTGCAGATGAGGCAGTTGCAAGCGGTGACGGGCGGCGGCCTGGCAGGCGTAGCCCAGTAAGTAGCTGATTTCGGTCCGCCGTTGACTGGCCACATCCTGATGCATCGAGGAGTAGTTGGCAGCGGTGGCCTGGATGACCCGCTCCACCTCCTGCTGCAGGTTCTGCGCCGCAGTAGGTTGGCCGCAGCATTGCAGCAACTCGCTCAGCTCGGCGCACAAGGTTGCCACTTCGCATTGGTGTTGCTGCAGGCCGCCGTTGCGACAGTCGTGCAGCACCGTCAAAGGATTGATCGCACAATTGAGCGCCAGCTTGCGCCAGAGTCGGGTCAGTATCTGGGTGCTCCATTCGTGGGGGATGCCACTGCTGCTCAACTCATCCAGCCAGATCGGCGGGGTAGGGTGGCCTGAGTCGCCCAGCCAGGTGTAGCCATGGCCGGCGAAGACTACTCGCCAGTCACCGTCGCGAAATGCGCCTTCGGTGCTGGAGGCGGCGATGCAGCGCGCTTGGGGCACTCTGGCGGCCACCGCGTCCTGGCTGCCCAGGCCATTTTGCAGGAGGATCAATTCGGCTCCCTGGGCCAGGCGGGGGGCGATGCTTGCTACCGCGGCTTCGGCGTCGTAGGCCTTGCACGCCAGCAGCAGGCGATGGATGGGGGCGGTGCCATCGCAGGTTTCCCCGGGTATGGCCTGCAAGCTGCTTTGGCCCTGCTCCACCAGGGTCAGGCCGCCTGCCGCCTGATAGGCCTGCAGGCGTGACTGATCGCGCAGGATCAGGCGCACGGGCAAGCCGGCGCGGGCCAGGCGGGTGGCCCACAAGGTGCCGAGGCTGCCGGCGCCGAGAACATGCCAGGTCGTGGACATCAAGTTTTCGCTCTGTTTCGCAGCCCCGCAAAGGGCGCGCGGTGAAGGAGTGGAAAGACCCGTTATAATGAGCGCGGATTTTAACCGCAAGCCGGGCGTGTTCGATGTTTTGAACAGCGCCCCTTTTTATTTGGAGAGATTACATGCCGTCGTTTGACGTGGTATCCGAACTGGACAAGCACGAAGTCACCAACGCGGTGGAAAACGCCGTCAAGGAACTGGATCGCCGTTATGACCTCAAGGGCAAGGGCAGCTTCGAGTTCAAGGACAAGGAACTGACTGTCAACCTGACCGCCGAAGCTGAATTCCAGCTTGAGGCCATGATCGAGATCCTCAAGCTGGCCCTGGTCAAGCGCAAGATCGACGTGCAGTGCCTGGAGGTCAAGGACGCTTTTGCCTCGGGCAAGGTGATGAAGCAGGAAGCCGTATTAAAGGAGGGCATCGATAAAGAGCTGGCGAAGAAGATCGTCGCCCATATCAAGGATGCCAAGCTGAAAGTGCAGGCGGCGATTCAAGGCGAGCAGGTACGGGTTACCGGCAAGAAGCGCGACGACCTGCAAGAGGCCATCGCTGCTCTGCGTGCCAAGGAATTCGGCATGCCGCTGCAGTTCAACAACTTCCGCGACTGACCCACTTCTCCGGGAACCTCTAGAGCTTTTTGGCGTCCGAGGCCGGAGCTATGGCAGAAACGATTGAGCTCCAGGTGAGCCGGTCGTTCTGCCGGTCAGTCATGCACGCCGCAACCCCGGGAATCTGGAGAGATAGATGGATTTGAACGCTGAAGTAGACAACCTGGTCCGGGCTTCCCAAGCCTGGATTCCCATGATCATGGAATACGGCAGCCGGGTGCTGCTGGCGGTCATCACTCTGGCCATCGGCTGGTGGCTGATCAACAAACTGACTCATAAAGTGGGCAAGCTGCTGGCGCTGCGCAATGCCGACCTGGCGTTGCAGGGTTTTATCAGCAGCTTGGCCAACATCATTCTCAAAGTGCTGCTGATCGTCAGCGTGGCCTCGATGATTGGTGTCGAAACCACCTCTTTCGTCGCCGCGATCGGTGCTGCCGGTCTGGCCATCGGCCTGGCCTTGCAAGGCAGCCTGGCGAACTTCGCCGGCGGGGTGCTGATCCTGCTGTTCCGCCCATTTCGTATTGGCGACTTCATTGAAGCCCAGGGCATCAGCGGTAGCGTGGACAGCATTCAGATCTTCCACACCGTGTTGCGTACCGGTGACAACAAGACGGTGATCGTGCCTAACGGCAACCTGTCCAACGGCATTATTACCAACTACAACCGTCAGCCGACCCGCAAGGTAGTGTTCGACGTGGGTGTGGACTACGACGCGGATCTGCAGAAAGCCCGCGAGGTGCTGCTGGAGTTGGCGAAAGACGAACGTGTGCTGGCCGATCCTGCACCGGTAGCTGTGGTGTCCACTCTTGGAGACAGCGCGATTACCCTGTCGCTGCGGGTTTGGGTCAAGACTGAGGACTACTGGGACGTAATGTTCCAGTTCAATGAACTGTCCCGTGATCGCTTGAAGGCAGCTGGAATCGATATTCCCTTCCCGCAGCGAGTGATTCGTGTGGTTCAGGAAGCCGCTGTGTAGTAAGTCAGTTTCAAAAGTTGGCCGTACAGTCAACTAATGCTGTTCAAGACAGGGGGGGCTATCGGCCCCTTGTTTGTTTTCGAGTCTCCACCAAGAGCTAGTAGTGGGGCAGATTTTGCAGACTGTTACATAGCAACTGTCGTTGATCACTATGTTAGTTAGCTTGCTATTTTATTTTGTCTTCCACCTGATACTTTTAATGATCAAAAAAAGCCGCCGCCCTGATTAGGGGCGGCGGCTTCTATTGATATTGCGTGTTAACGCAATCTGCTAGGCAGCGTTATTACAAGATGCTCAGTGGGTACTCTACGATGATACGAACGTCGTTGTTATCTGCGGTGTAATCAGTGTTGTAAGCACCGTTTGCACGGTACACAGCACTACGCAGGCGGAACGACAGGTCTTTGGCTGGACCTTCTTGCATCACGTATTTGGTTTCGAAGTTGAACTCGTTTTCCTTGCCTTCGGTGTTCGACGAAGTGGTGATGTTGTCACCCTTCACGTAACGGGCCATGAAGCTCAGGCCAGGAACACCCAGAGTCGCCATGTTCAGGTCGTAGCGAGCCTGCCAGGAGCGCTCGTCTTCGCCGATGAAGTCAGAGATCTGGATGGAGTTGGCCACAAAGATAGTGCCGTTGCCGTCAACACCGTACTGGTAGTTGGTATCACCGGTAGAGCGTTGGTGGGCGATGGTGAATTTGTTCGGGCCGATGCTGTAGGCTGCTGCCAGGCTCCACAGTTTGTTGTCCAGCTTGCCGTACAGTTTCTTGCCATCGTCCGTGGTGCGATAGCCGTTGAAGTCGAGGTTCAGCGACTGGCTATCGGCGATCGGGAAGGTGTAGTTCAGGTTGATGTACTGCTTCTTGAAGTAGTCATCGACCTTGGACGTTGCCACGCCACCGACGAAGTTATCGGTGAACTGGTAGGTAGCGCCAGCGAAGTCAGCGGAAGTCAGACCTGGGTTTTTCAGGCCAGTGTCGCCGTTACGGCCGTTGATGCTGTCGTTGTACTGACCGGTCTGCGAGCGCAGGGCGGTGAAGTGACCCGCATTCAGCTCCAGGCCTTTGATCTCGTTACTGGTGATCAAGGTACCGGTGGCGACTTCAGGCAGGAGACGGCTGTCGTCGGTGGAGAATACTGGGCTGGCAACCATTTGATTACCGTACTTGAGTACGGTATCGGAGATGCGGAACTTGACTGCGCCACCTACAGCAGACGAGTCTTTTTCAGGCTCGCCCAGGCGGTTGTTGGCTGCCATGCCGTTACCGGAACGACCAGCACCACCATCCAGCTTGATCACACCCATGGCGAAAGCGTCAACGCCTACACCTACGGTGCCTTGAGTGAAGCCGGAGCTGTACTGCAGCAGTTCACTCAGGCCGGTGTCTTGGCGATAGCCGCTTTTGAAAGTGCCATCGTCGCGCTGACGGTTACCTGCACCGTTCTTGAAGTCACGGTTCATGTACTCAAGACGGGTTTTCGCGGTCAGGGTGCTGTCTTCGATAAAGCCCTTTGCGTCGTCCTGGGAGGACGCGATTGCGAACTGCGAGGTGCCTGCTGATACAGCCAGGGCGATCATGCTCCACTTCATCACGCGCATCGTGATTTGCTCCTTTGGTTTTAGAAGAGTACTGCCGTCCCACCTGTTTTATTATCTGGGCGGCTCTTTCTTTTTGTGTCGGCGCAAACTTATATCACGCTGACAATGTTGGCGATACTTGCCTATCTATCCTTTCAGCTTCTTTACGACCCTGTCGCAAATTGCTCGATTGGTGTCGCAATTCTGCAGCCAGTCTGTATCCGGACCAACAACTTATGCAGTGTTCTTCGAAGCAATATCACGAGGAATTGAGCCCCCCCATGTACACACTCTACAAAGCACCGCGGGGCAACCCTGCCACTCTTATTATGAGTCTGTGACGGGCCACTTCGGGTGGTCCGCCGCAGACAATGTCGGGTTGAATGCAACAAGCGTGCACAAACCGATTTTGCCCCGTGTTTTTTCTGCTGGGCGGCATGCTGACCTGTAAAAACCGCATAAAATCGCTCTTCCAAGCGTCTTTTTGTTTGGCTTGACGCCATGCTCTTCCTGGTGCAGGGCTGTGCAATAAGTTGCACAGCGTGCCAAAACGTTACCGCCGCACACTGCAAAGTGAGTAGACGGCGGATGCTTGAGGATTCCAGCGTAGACCGTCTGTACGATTCTGGTGCAAAACTTTTGCAACGCTGTGCACGGTTCATACAGTCATGGGCAAGTAGGGTGAGGAACATCAATGGCTTGGCCAGTCACTTTTCGGGTGTTTCCTGTGCCTTGTACGCAAATGGTGCGAAGCGCCGGAAAGTGTCCTGCTGTGGGGCGTGGCTCTTGCATTGAGGTGGCTCCTTGCCAAGTGGTGCGGGGGCGCTATCCGGGCTCAGGCTCATTGATCATGAAGCCCGATGCATTCGCAGGTATGCTGCGCGTCTGTCGCCTGGCCAGTGCCGTTGATGCTGAAAACCAGGCTGGAATGAGTTGAGCGGGAGTAAGCGCGGTGTTCACTTTAGATTCACGGCTGCAACAAGACACATTGCCCATCGGGGATTTCCCCCTCTGCCGGTTGTTGCTGTCCAATGATGCAAACTATCCCTGGTTCATCCTGGTACCACGTCGGGAAGATATCAGTGAGTTGTTTCAGCTGGATGTCACCGACCAGCAGCAACTGTGGCGGGAAACCACGGCTCTGGCTGAAGTCCTCAAGGACTCCTTCGACGCCGACAAGATGAATGTGGCGACCCTGGGTAATGTGGTCAGCCAGTTGCATATGCATGTGATCGTGCGTAAGCGTGATGATGCCGCCTGGCCCGCGCCGGTTTGGGGCAAGCATCCGGCCAAGCCGTATAGTGCGCAGCAGGTTGAGGCGATCCGTGATCGGTTGCGGGTGGTGTTGGCCGATGATTTCCAGTTTCTGGAGGACTGAGCTATGAGCCTGGAAGAACGTGTAACCGATCTGGAGAGCCGTCTGGCGTTCCAGGATGACACCATTCAAGCCTTGAACGATGTGCTGGTATCGCAACAGAAGGTTGTGGAACGCCTGCAGTTGCAGATGAGTGCCTTGCTCAAGCGTCAGGAAGAAATGGTCGGGCAGTTCGAATCTTTCGAGGAGGAGGCGCCGCCGCCACATTATTGAGGGAGAGCAGGTGTCTTTGATGCATAAAAAAACCGCGCCTTGGCGCGGTTTTTTTGTGGGCGTGGATCAGCGGCGTGGCAATGCGGCGATGACATCTTCGGCTTGCAGGCCCTTGTCGCGGTTCATCACCGAAAACTCTACGCGCTGGCCTTCTACCAGGACACGGTGGCCTTCTCCGCGAATGGCGCGAAAGTGCACGAAGATATCGTCCCCGGAGTCCCGGGAGATAAAGCCGAAACCCTTGGAGGTGTTGAACCACTTCACGGTGCCGGTATCGCGATTGCTCATGTCGTAAGTAGGCGCAGTGGAGGCCGCCGGTGAGGACTTGTAAAAGCTGATGGCCAGATGCAGGGCCACGGCGAGCACAGCGATCAACAAACTGGCCAGGACTGCCGGTTGGCCGCCAATGACAGGCATGGGTGCCAGCAGGGTGAGGGTTTGCAGGACCACAACCAGCACCAGCAGGGCACTGACCAGGTTCTGCAGATGATGGCGCGAGCCTTTGTTCCAGTAAGGGATAACTGGAGCGAGGATCAGGTTGAGCAGGCCGAAAAGGGCCAGGTAAATAGCATCGGGTTGTTGCAGGTAGGGAATTGCGTCGGATCTAAGGCTCGGAATCAAGGACAGCAGCAGAGCTGCAATGCCTGTCAGCAGGTGGACTATTTTCAACATTTTGATTAACTCACGTTAAGAAGGAAGCACAAGGAAGAGCTGATTACGCACGGTTCGCTTCTGAACAAATAGGTGAGGCGGTGGTTACGTACGCGGTGTCAGCCTATGCGCGCTGGCCGAAGAAATAGGCAACAGCGACACGGGCTCTATTTAACAGCAAAGCCCAGGCCTTCTCAAATCAGCAGCGGCACGTTGGCGGGGGGCGCAAATGCCGTGGCTCAGGCGGTGGGTTCGCAGTATTGGGCAAAGGCCTGTTCTAGACGGATGGCAGAGGGTTTTCCAAGGAACGTCGGTTTTTCCCTGCTGTCGAAATCGGCTCGAACTCAAGGCTTAAACGCCTTGGCTGGGCCGCGAGACAATCCACCGCAGGCTGATCGACGATCCTGGTCGGCGAGCGAGCAGTACTCTTGCTAGAGTGGTCCGGCAGCTGATTGGGTGAATCCATCCCGTTAACGGAGAGAAACATGGCAATTGATATCGGTATCAGCGAAGAAGATCGTAAATCCATCGTCGACGGCCTTTCCCGTCTGCTTTCGGATACCTACGTGTTGTACCTGAAAACCCATAACTTCCATTGGAACGTCACCGGTCCACAGTTTCGTACTCTGCACCTGATGTTCGAGGAGCAATACAACGAACTGGCCCTGGCCGTCGACCTGATTGCCGAACGTATCCGTGCCTTGGGCTTCCCGGCTCCGGGTGCCTATTCCATTTATGCCCGACTGTCCTCGATCAAGGAGGAGGAGGGCGTGCCGGCGGCTGAAGAAATGATCAAGCAGCTGGTGGCCGGTCAGGAAGCGGTAACCCGCACCGCCCGCGGCATCTTTCCGTTGCTGGACAAGGTCAGCGATGAACCGACAGCGGATCTGCTGACCCAACGTATGCAGGTGCATGAAAAAACCGCATGGATGCTGCGTTCTCTGCTGGAAAATCGTTAAGCCTGTAATCGCGAATGGCGCCCCGGGCGTCATTCGCGCCTTTTCACAGCGTCCGCTATCTATATGGTCATACGGCTGCACAGGGCCGATTTAATGGATATAATCCCGCTCTTTGCTAAGTAGCCCGAGCTTTGGCGTGGGCTCTGGCTGTAGTTCAAGCAGTAATCTGGATCGCCGAGACGCCCCCCATGCCCATGTACGACTACCAATGCGCTTCCTGTGGTCATCAGTTGGAAGCCATTCAAAAGATCAGCGCCGCGCCGCTGGTCGACTGCCCTGCCTGCCAGGCGCCTGAGCTGAAAAAGATGCTGTCCATGCCTGGTTTCCGCCTCAGCGGTACCGGCTGGTATGAAACCGACTTCAAGACCGGCTCCAAGAAGAATCTGGCCGGTGGCGACAAAGCTGACTAAGTTGAACGACACGCGCGAGTTCTTGCACTATCCGGCACCTTGAGGTGCGCAAGGCCTCCATCGAATTTCGAATTACGAGAAGTGAAACCACTACCATGATGCGCAGCCATTATTGCGGCCAACTGAACGAAAGCCTGGAAGGTCAGGAAGTAACCCTTTGCGGATGGGTCCACCGTCGCCGTGACCATGGCGGAGTGATTTTCCTCGATATCCGTGATCGTGAAGGTCTGGCCCAGGTGGTGTTCGACCCGGACCGCGCTGAAACCTTCGCCGCCGCCGACCGCGTGCGCAGTGAATACGTAGTCAAGATCACCGGCAAGGTGCGTCTGCGCCCGGCCGGTGCCGGCAACGCCAACATGGCTTCGGGCATGATCGAAGTCCTGGGCTACGAGCTGGAAGTGCTGAACGAAGCGGAAACCCCGCCGTTCCCGCTCAACGAATACTCCGACGTGGGTGAAGAAACCCGTCTGCGCTATCGCTTTATCGACCTGCGCCGTCCGGAAATGGCCGAGAAGCTGCGTCTGCGTTCGCGCATGACCACCAGCATCCGTCGCTACCTGGACGAGAACGGTTTCCTCGACGTGGAAACCCCGATCCTGACTCGCGCCACTCCGGAAGGCGCCCGCGACTATCTGGTGCCGAGCCGTACCCATGCCGGCAGCTTCTTCGCCTTGCCGCAATCGCCACAGCTGTTCAAGCAACTGCTGATGGTGGCTGGCTTCGACCGCTACTACCAGATCGCCAAGTGCTTCCGTGACGAAGACCTGCGTGCCGACCGTCAGCCTGAGTTCACTCAGATCGACATCGAGACCAGCTTCCTCGACGAAAAAGACATCATGGGCCTGACCGAAGGCATGATCCGCAACCTGTTCAAGGAAGTGCTGGGTCTGGAGTTCGGCGAATTCCCGCACATGACCTTTGAAGAAGCCATGCGTCGCTACGGTTCCGACAAGCCGGACCTGCGCAACCCGCTGGAACTGGTGGACGTTGCCGACCAGCTCAAGGAAGTGGAATTCAAGGTCTTCAGCGGCCCGGCCAACGATCCGAAATGCCGTATCGCCGCCCTGCGCGTTCCTGGCGGGGCGAGCATGCCGCGCAAGCAGATCGATGATTACACCAAGTTTGTCGGCATCTACGGTGCCAAGGGCCTGGCGTACATCAAGGTCAACGAGCGCGCCAAGGGTGTTGAAGGCCTGCAATCGCCGATCGTGAAAAACATTCCGGAAGCCAACCTGAACGTGATCCTGGATCGCGTGGGTGCGGTCGACGGCGATATCGTGTTCTTTGGTGCCGACAAGGCCAAGATCGTCAGCGAAGCCCTGGGCGCCCTGCGCATCAAGCTCGGTCACGACCTGAACCTGCTGACCTGCGAATGGGCTCCGATGTGGGTAGTCGACTTCCCGATGTTCGAAGAGAACGACGACGGTAGCTTCACCGCCTTGCACCACCCGTTCACCGCACCGAAATGCTCGCCTGAAGAGCTGGAGGCCAACCCGGCTACCGCTCTGTCGCGCGCTTACGACATGGTTCTGAACGGCACCGAGCTGGGTGGCGGTTCGATCCGTATCCACCGCAAGGAAATGCAGCAAGCGGTGTTCCGCCTGCTGGGTATCAGCGAAGCCGAGCAGGAAGAGAAGTTCGGCTTCCTGCTGGACGCCCTCAAATACGGCGCGCCGCCGCACGGTGGCCTGGCCTTCGGTCTGGACCGTCTGGTGATGCTGATGACCGGCGCCCAGTCGATCCGTGAAGTGATCGCCTTCCCGAAAACCCAGAGCGCGGCCTGCGTCATGACTCAGGCACCGGGTCTGGTGGATGCCAAGGCTCTGCGCGAGCTGCACATCCGTCTGCGTGAACAGCCTAAGGCTGAATAAGCCGGCCCGATAAGGCGCACCTTCGGGTGCGCTTTTTCTATGGGTCGAGTTTTTGTTGCCCGTACCCGCCAAGTGGCACGGGCGATGTTTCAAAGAGAATTTGGAGCAAGTTATGGCAGGTCATTCCAAGTGGGCGAACATCAAGCACCGCAAAGAGCGTCAGGATGCCAAGAGAGGCAAGATCTTCACCAAGTGGATTCGTGAGCTGACTGTTGCCGCCCGCCAGGGCGGTGGCGATCCGAACTCCAATCCACGCCTGCGCCTGGCCCTGGACAAGGCCCTGGGCGCCAACATGAGTCGCGACATCATCGATCGTGCCATCGCCCGTGGCACCGGCGCTGCCGGCAGCGACGACGTGGTCGAGCTGACTTATGAAGGTTACGGCCCCAACGGCGTGGCGGTGATGGTCGAATGCATGACCGACAACCGCAACCGTACAGCGGCTGCTGTTCGTCATGCCTTCAGCAAATGCGGCGGCAATCTGGGCACCGACGGTTCGGTGGCCTATCTGTTCGAGCGCAAGGGGCAGATCACCTTCGCCGAAGGTGTCGATGAAGACGCGCTGATGGAAGCAGCGATGGAAGCCGATGCCGACGACGTGGTCACCAACGAAGACGGTTCCATCGACGTGTTCACCTCGTTCGCCGGTTTCTATGGCGTGCGCAATGCCCTGGAAGCGGCAGGTTTCACTGCTGCGGACGCAGAAATCGTCATGCTGCCCACCACCAGTGCCGAACTGGATCTGGAAGGCGCGGAAAAGGTTCTCAAGCTGATCGACATGCTGGAAGACCTGGATGACGTGCAGAACGTCTATTCCAACGCCGATATTCCTGAGTCGGTTGCCGAGCAGCTCGGCTGATTCAACTGCACTAACCTTGA
Organism: Pseudomonas protegens; assembly: GCF_003363755.1. Taxonomy (GTDB): domain Bacteria; phylum Pseudomonadota; class Gammaproteobacteria; order Pseudomonadales; family Pseudomonadaceae; genus Aquipseudomonas; species Aquipseudomonas danubii. The sequence continues at coordinate 1,966,534 of NZ_CP031396.1, read as the reverse complement.
GGCCGGATGTGCGAAGCCGCGAGTGTTACGCGGCGGGGTGCCTCCGGCTTCTGCCTTTTCGCTGTTCCGGTCGTGGCCGGCAAGCCTCTTTATTCAAGCAGCAGGCGTTATGACTCTTATTCTTGGCATCGACCCCGGTTCGCGCATTACCGGCTATGGCGTGGTTCGAGACACGGGGCGCGGCTGTGTGTACGTGGCCTCCGGTTGCATCCGTACCGGCGCCGGCGAATTGCCCGAACGGCTGCAGATCGTCTATCGCGGTGTTCGTGAGGTCATCCAGACCTACGGTCCGGTGACCATGGGGATCGAGAAGGTGTTCATGGCGCGCAATGCCGACTCGGCGCTGAAGCTCGGTCAGGCACGTGGCGCGGCGATTGTCGCCGGCGCCGAAGAAGGACTGGAGATTGCCGAGTACACCGCCACCCAGGTCAAGCAGGCCGTGGCCGGTACCGGCGGCGCCAATAAGGAACAGGTGCAAATGATGGTCATGCACCTGCTCAAATTGACCACCAAGCCGCAGATCGATGCCTCGGACGCCCTGGCCATCGCCATCTGTCACGCCCACACCCGTTCCAGTCTGCTGCCTCATGGGTTGGGAACGGCACGCAGTCGTGGCGGTCGCTTGCGTCTCTGATAGCATCAGCGCAGTCATTTTAGGAGTGGAGCGTTGCGCGGCCGAGTCCCCGGCCCGCACGCTTGCTCTGTGAGTCGCCAGCTGCGGGCTGGCCATCGCCTAAGGATCTGAAACGTGATTGGACGCTTGCGCGGCACTCTGGCTGAGAAACAGCCGCCGCACCTGATTCTTGATGTAAATGGGCTGGGGTATGAAGTCGAAGTGCCGATGACCACCCTGTATCGCCTGCCGTCGGTCGGCGAACCCCTGACCTTGCACACCCATTTGGTCGTCCGCGAGGATGCGCAGTTACTCTACGGCTTCGCCAGCAAGCGCGAGCGAGACTTTTTCCGCGAGTTGATCCGTCTCAACGGTGTGGGCCCGAAACTGGCCCTGGCCTTGATGTCCAGCCTTGAGGTGGATGAGCTGGTGCGTTGCGTGCAGGCCCAGGACACCTCGGCCTTGACCAAGGTGCCCGGGGTCGGCAAGAAAACCGCCGAGCGCTTGCTGGTAGAGCTCAAGGACCGCTTCAAAGCCTGGGAAACCGTACCGAGCATGTTTGCCCTGGTGCCGAACCAGCCGGATGCGCCGGTGCCGGTGGCCAGCGCCGAGTCGGATGCGGTCAGTGCGCTGATCTCCCTGGGTTACAAGCCGCAGGAAGCCAGCAAGGCGGTTTCCGCGATCAAAGACAAAGGCTTGAGCAGTGAAGACATGATCCGCCGAGCCCTGAAGGGAATGATTTAAGTGATTGAAGCTGACCGTCTGATCGCCGCCACGGGCCCCCGTGAGCGCGAGGAAATCCAGGACCGGGCGATTCGTCCAGTCAGTCTGGCCGACTATATTGGCCAGCCTAGCGTGCGCGAGCAGATGGAGCTGTTCATCCAGGCGGCCCGCGGGCGCAACGAGTCTTTGGATCACACCTTGATCTTCGGCCCTCCGGGGCTGGGCAAGACCACCCTGGCCAACATCATTGCCGAGGAAATGGGGGTATCGATCAAGAGCACTTCCGGCCCGGTGCTGGAGCGCCCCGGTGATCTGGCGGCGCTGCTGACCAATCTTGAACCCCATGACGTACTGTTTATCGACGAGATTCATCGGCTGTCGCCGATCGTCGAGGAAGTGCTGTACCCGGCCATGGAGGACTTCCAGCTCGACATCATGATCGGCGAAGGCCCTGCGGCGCGCTCGATCAAACTGGACCTGCCGCCGTTCACTCTGGTGGGGGCGACCACGCGTGCGGGGATGCTGACCAACCCGTTGCGCGATCGTTTCGGTATCGTCCAGCGCCTGGAGTTCTACAGCACGGCGGATCTGGCGACCATTGTCAGTCGTTCCGCCGGCATTCTCGGCTTGCCGTTGGACCCGGAGGGCGCCTTCGAGGTGGCTCGGCGTGCCCGGGGTACTCCGCGGATCGCCAATCGGCTGTTGCGCCGGGTGCGGGATTTTGCCGAAGTGCGAGCCAAGGGCCATATCACCAAGCCGATCGCTGATCTGGCACTGAACCTGCTGGACGTTGATGAGCGTGGCTTCGACCACCAGGACCGGCGTCTACTGCTGACCATGATCGAGAAGTTCGACGGTGGCCCGGTAGGGGTCGACAGCCTGGCTGCGGCCATCAGCGAAGAGCGTCATACCATCGAGGATGTGCTGGAACCGTACCTGATCCAGCAGGGCTACATCATGCGTACCCCTCGTGGTCGTGTGGTGACCCGGCATGCGTACCTGCACTTCGGTCTAAACATTCCGTCACGAATGGGGGACATGCCCGTGGTAGACGAATTCCTCGATGCCGTGGACGATTAGTAACCCGCGCCTTGTCGATTTATTCGGGGTTTGTGCTGTCCTAGGGACTGGCGTCGTTAAAACTTCACGAAAAGTCGTTCAAGAATGAAAAAACAGTTGCCTGGCCGGATTGGCAACCTGAGGAGTAAGCACTAGAGTATGCGCGCGCAAAACGGGCTTGAGCCGTTCGCACATCGTTGTCGCGTTTATTACGAGGACACCGATGCCGGCGGCATCGTGTATTACGTTAATTACCTTAAGTTTATGGAGCGGGCTCGAACCGAGCGGCTACGACACCTGGGCTTTGCCCAATCGCAGCTGGCAGGGGAGAACCTGTTATTCGTCGTGCATTCCAGCGAAGCGCGTTATCACGCGCCGGCGCGACTGGACGACGAGCTTCTGGTCAGTGCCCAAGTCACCGAATTGAACCGGGTCAGCCTGCGCTTCACTCAGCAGGTCAGGCGATCCACGGATAATGCGCTGCTCTGTGAGGGGCAGTTCCTGGTGGCCTGTGTGCGCGCCGACACTTTCAAACCCCGCGCCATTCCAGACGCTCTGCGTACGGCCTTTGCCGACGAGAGCAGCGCGGGTACACACTCAGAGCAGGAGATAAAGCGTGGAAGCTAACGTCGTCGACCATTCCTCCATGTGGAGCCTGGTCAGCAATGCCAGCGTTGTAGTGCAGTTGGTAATGCTGACCCTGGTTGCCGCATCGGTGACTTCATGGATCATGATCTTTCAGCGCAGCAACCTGCTGCGCGCCGGTCGACGTGCCCTGGAGAGCTTCGAAGAGCGCTTCTGGTCCGGTATCGACCTGTCCAAGCTGTACCGTCAGGCGGGCAGCAACCCTGACCCGGATTCGGGCGTAGAGCAGATCTTCCGTGCCGGTTTCAAGGAGTTCTCCCGTCTGCGCCAGCAACCAGGCGTCGATCCTGAAGCGGTCATGGAAGGCGTGGCCCGCGCCATGCGTGTAGCGATTTCCCGCGAAGAAGAAAAGCTCGAACAGAGCCTGCCGTTCCTCGCCACCGTCGGTTCGGTCAGCCCGTACATCGGTCTGTTCGGTACTGTCTGGGGGATCATGAACTCCTTCCGCGGCCTGGCTCAGGCACAGCAAGCGACCCTGGCCACTGTGGCCCCGGGTATCGCCGAAGCTCTGATCGCTACGGCCATCGGCCTGTTCGCGGCCATCCCGGCGGTGATCGCCTACAACCGTTTCGCCGCTCGTGGCGAGACGCTGATCAGCCGCTACTACACCTTCGCCGACGAGTTCCAGGCGATCCTGCACCGTAAAGTGCACACCAGCGAAGAGTGAGCAGGTAAACCCAATGGCCCGAGTTCGCCACAAACGCAAGCCGGTTGCCGAGATGAACGTGGTGCCCTACATCGACGTGATGTTGGTACTGCTGGTTATCTTCATGGTGACCGCGCCGATGCTCAACCAGGGCGTGAAAGTTGATCTGCCCAAGGTTTCCAGTGAAGCCTTGCCCCAGGACAACAACACCCAGGTACTGACCATTTCGATCAAGGCTGACAAGACCTACTACTGGAACCTTGGCAGTGAAGTCGACACCGAAAAGCAACAGGACAAGGCGATGACCTTGCCGCAGATGACCGACGCGGTGACCAAGATCATCCGTGCCGGCAACGAAGGCGGCAAACACACCCAGGTGTTCATTCGCGGTGATAAATCCGTCGACTACGGCGCCGTGATGGGTGCCATGGGCGGCCTGCAGAAAGCCGGAGTCGGTAACGTTGGCTTGATTACCGAGGCGCCCTGATGCACCAACAGCGAGAGCCGTCCGCCTCGGAAAGCTACTTCTGGCCTAGTGTCTGGGCAATTGCCTTGCACGTGCTGGTGTTTGGCATGCTGTTCGTCAGCTTCGCCATGACCCCGGAATTGCCCCCGGCCAAGCCGATCGTCCAGGCGACCCTGTATCAGCTGAAATCCAAGAGCCCGGCGACCACCCAGACCAATCAAAAAATTGCGGGTGAGGCGAAGAAATCCGCCGCGCGTCAGACCGAAGCCGAGCAGTTGGAGCAGAAGAAGGTCGAGCAGGAAGAGATCAAGGCTGCGGAACAAAAGAAAGAAGAGGCTGCTCAAAAGGCCGCGGAAGCGAAAAAGGCCGATGAAGCCAAGAAAGCTGACGAGGCGAAGAAGGCTGATGAAGCCAAGAAAGCTGCGGAAGCCAAGAAGGCTGAAGAGAAGCAATTGGCTGATGTAGCCAAGAAGAAAGCCGAAGAAGAAGCCAAGAAAGCCGCGGAAGAAGAGGCCAAGAAAAAGGCCGCTGAAGAAGCGAAGAAGAAAATCGTCGAAGACGCGAAGAAGAAAGCCGCGGAAGACGCGAAGAAGAAAGCTGAAGCTGACGAGGCGAAGAAAAAGATCGCTGAGGATGCGAAGAAAAAAGCTGCTGCCGACGCCGCGAAGAAAAAGGCCCAGGAAGCAGCGCGCAAATCTGCCGAAGAGAAAAAGGCTCAGGCCCTGGCAGACTTGCTATCCGATACGCCGGAGCGTGAAGCCACGAAGTCGGATGAGGTGGGGGACAGTGTCGCGGGCAGTTTCGATGACCTGATTCGTATCCGTGCAGCGGAAGGCTGGGCTCGTCCTCCTTCGGCGCGCAAGGGCATGACGGTGGAACTGCGGATCGGCATGTTGCCTGATGGCACGGTGACTACGGTTAGCGTGATCAAGTCCAGTGGTGATGGTCCGTTCGACGCTTCGGCGGTGGCGGCAGTCAAGAATATTGGGCGTTTGACAGAAATGCAGGGTTTGAGTCCGAAGGACTTCGCTCCCTATCGTTCATTCAAGATGACATTCACACCTGAGGATCTAGCCTTGTGAGAAACCTTCTTCGAGGAATGCTTGTCGTTATTTGCTGTATGGCAGGGATAGCGGCAGCGGATGAAAAAAACATTCTGGTCACCAGCGGCAGTGATCGGGCCACTCCGATCGCGGTAGTGCCGTTTGGCTGGCAGGGCGGAAGCGTGCTGCCGGACGACATGGCGCAGATCATCGGTGACGACCTGCGCAACTCGGGTTACTACGCACCTATCCCCAAGCAGAACATGATCAGCCTGCCGACCCAGGCCAGCGAAGTCATCTTCCGTGACTGGAAAGCCCTGGGCGCGCAGTACGTGATGGTCGGCAGCATTGTTCCAGCGGGTGGTCGCCTGCAGGTGCAATACGCACTGTTCAACGTCGCCACCGAGCAGCAAGTGCTGACCGGTAGCGTGTCGGGCAGCGTCGATCAGTTGCGTGACATGTCGCACTACATTTCCGATCAGTCCTTTGAAAAGCTCACCGGCATCAAGGGCGCGTTCTCGACGCGCCTGCTGTATGTGACGGCTGAGCGCTTTTCGGTGAACAACACCCGTTACACCCTGCAGCGTTCGGACTACGACGGTGCGCGGGCCGTGACTCTGTTGCAGTCCCGCGAGCCGATTCTGTCGCCGCGTTTTGCTCCGGATGGCAAGCGCATTGCGTACGTGTCCTTCGAGCAGAAGCGTCCGCGCATCTTCGTCCAGCACATCGATACCGGGCGTCGTGAGCAGATCACCAACTTCGAAGGCTTGAACGGTGCACCTGCCTGGTCGCCTGATGGCAGCCGCCTGGCATTCGTGCTGTCCAAGGATGGCAACCCGGATATCTATGTGATGAACATGGCATCCCGGCAAATCAGCCGTGTCACCAGTGGCCCGGGCATCAATACCGAGCCGTTCTGGGGCAAGGATGGTTCCACCATCTATTTCACATCCGACCGTGGCGGCAAGCCGCAGGTCTATAAAAGCAATATCAACGGTGGTGGCGCCGAGCGTGTGACCTTTATTGGTAACTACAACGCCAACCCGAAACTTTCTGCTGACGAAAAGACCCTGGTAATGATTCACCGCCAGGATGGTTTCACCAACTTCCGGGTGGCGGCTCAGGATTTGCAGCGCGGTAGCGTAAAAATCCTTACAGACACCAACCTTGATGAGTCAGCTACTGTTGCGCCCAACGGCACCATGGTAATCTACGCCACCCGCCAGCAGGGCCGGGGAGTCTTGATGCTCGTGTCCATTAATGGACGTGTGAGGCTCCCGCTTCCTACCGCTCAAGGCGAAGTCAGAGAACCGTCCTGGTCCCCTTACCTGAACTGACGCGGCGCTACAATGTTTCACTTAACACACTGGGGTTCATTAGGAGTTTCACGATGGAAATGTTGAAGTTTGGTAAGTTTGCTGCGCTGGCTCTGGCCATGGCTGTGGCTGTAGGTTGCTCCTCCAAAGGTGGCGACAACGCCGGCGAAGGCGCTGTTGATCCAAACGCTGGTTACGGCGCTAACACTGGTGCTGTTGATGGCTCCCTGAGCGAAGAAGCTGCTCTGCGCGCAATCACCACCTTCTACTTCGAATACGACAGCTCGGACCTGAAGCCAGAAGCCATGCGCGCTCTGGACGTTCACGCCAAAGACCTGAAAGCAAACGGCGCTCGCGTTGTTCTGGAAGGCAACACCGACGAACGTGGTACTCGTGAGTACAACATGGCTCTGGGCGAGCGTCGTGCGAAAGCCGTTCAGCGCTACCTGGTTCTGCAGGGCGTTTCCCCTGCACAGCTGGAGCTGGTTTCCTACGGTAAGGAGCGTCCAGTTGCTACTGGCCACGACGAGCAGTCCTGGGCTCAAAACCGTCGCGTCGAACTGCGTAAGTAATTCGTCATGCGAACGTGCCGTCGTGCTGTAACTATTTTGGCTCTCAGTCTCACGCCGCTTGTGGCGTGGTCTGCGGTTCCTGTGGTCGATAACAACTCCGGCTATAACAATAGCGGGAGCAGTTATCCGCCAGCGGGTTATGGCACGAACGGCGCCTATGCCGGGGGAGGGGTTTCGACCCCTGTCTCGGCACAGGGCGAGCTGTTCCAGCAACTGCAGCAAATGCAGGAGCAGATTGCACGGCAGCAAGGTGTGATCGAAGTTCTGCAAAATGATGTAGCGCGCATGAAGCAAGAAAGCCTGGAGCGATACCAGGATCTTGATCGGCGCATAGGAAGCGGTGTTGCACCTGCCGCGACTCCTGAGAATTCTTCTACCGGTGGCGATAGCAATGCCGCCGGTGCCGCCGGCGCTGCTGCCCAGGCACCAGCTGCCAGCAGCGAACCCGGTGATCCGGCCAAGGAAAAGCTCTATTACGATGCTGCCTTCGACCTGATCAAAGCCAAGGATTTCGACAAGGCGAGCCAAGCTTTCTCGGCATTCCTGCGCAAGTACCCCAACAGTCAGTACGCCGGCAATGCCCAGTACTGGCTGGGTGAAGTGAACCTGGCCAAGGGCGATCTGCAAGGCGCAGGTCAGGCGTTCGCCAAGGTTTCCCAGCTGTATCCCAAGCACGCCAAGGTGCCGGACTCGCTGTACAAGCTGGCTGATGTAGAGCGCCGCCTGGGTCATACCGACCGGGTCAAAGGCATTCTGCAGCAGGTGGTAGCCCAGTATCCGGGCACTTCCGCCGCTCAGTTGGCACAACGGGATCTGCAACGCATGTAAATGCGTTGGCGGCCGTTACAAGAAACCCGCGCTTGCCGCGGGTTTTTTCGTTAGAATCCATGCCCTTTTTTCTGAAACACGCTTCCTGGGATCTGCGCGATGGCGGGGTTCCTTGAAGTGCCTGACGGAGGCGGACAGCCTGTTTAGCTGTTACGCCCGTGGCGACTATGCAAGACACATTGAGAATCACCGAAGTTTTCTACTCGTTGCAGGGGGAAACTCGGACTGCCGGGCTGCCCACGGTTTTTGTGCGCCTGACCGGTTGTCCGTTGCGTTGCCAATACTGCGACAGTGCCTACGCCTTCAGCGGCGGCACCCTGCGTACTCTCGACAGCCTGCTGGAGCAGGTTGCCGATTTCCGTCCGCGTTACGTCTGCGTCACCGGCGGCGAGCCGTTGGCCCAACCCAATGCCATTCCCTTGCTCAAGCAGTTGTGCGATGCCGGTTATGAAGTGTCGCTGGAAACCAGCGGCGCCCTGGATATCTCGGCCGTGGATCAGCGCGTCAGTCGGATCCTTGATCTGAAGACGCCGGGCTCCAAGGAAGCTCATCGCAATCGCTACGAGAACATCGAGCTGCTGACCGCCAACGATCAGGTCAAGTTTGTCATCTGTTCCCGCGAGGACTATGACTGGGCCGTGTCCAAGCTGATCCAGTACGGCCTTGAGCGACGTGCCGGCGAAGTGCTGTTTTCGCCGAGCCATCACGACCTGAATGCACGGGACCTGGCGGACTGGATCGTCGCTGACAACCTGCCGGTACGCCTGCAATTGCAGTTGCACAAATACCTTTGGAATGATGAGCCAGGGCGCTGACATGACTGAGCAAGCACAGAACCAAACCTTGACCGAAAAGCGTGCAGTGATCCTGCTCTCCGGTGGCCTGGACTCGGCCACCGTGGTGGCCATGGCCCGCGCCGAAGGCTACCGCTGCTACACCATGAGTTTCGATTACGGCCAGCGCCATCGTGCCGAGTTGCACGCTGCCGAGCGCGTGGCGCGGGATCTGGGCGTGGTGGAGCACAAGGTGATTGGCCTGAACCTCAACGGTATTGGCGGCTCGGCACTGACTGACAGTTCCATTGATGTGCCGGAAACTCCCGGTGAAGGTATTCCGGTGACTTATGTGCCGGCACGTAACACCGTATTCCTGTCCCTGGCCCTGGGCTGGGCGGAAGTCCTGGAGGCGCGGGATATCTTCATTGGCGTCAACGCCGTGGATTATTCCGGCTACCCGGATTGCCGTCCCGAGTTCGTCGAAGCGTTCGAGCGCATGGCCAATCTGGCGACCAAGGCCGGTGTCGAAGGGCAGGGCTTCCGTATCCAGGCGCCTCTGCAGAACCTCAGCAAGGCCGAGATCATCAAGGCCGGGGTGCGCCTGGGAGTGGATTACGGGCTGACGGTTTCCTGCTACCAGGCGGACGACAGGGGGCATGCGTGCGGTAAATGTGACAGCTGCCGTCTGCGTGCGGAGGGCTTCAATGCAGCCGGTATCAGCGATCCAACACCTTATTTTTGATTTTTTTCACATAGGGTGTTGAATTCCCGTTAGAAATCAGTATTATACGCGCCACCACACAGCGGGTCGTTAGCTCAGTTGGTAGAGCAGTTGGCTTTTAACCAATTGGTCGTAGGTTCGAATCCCACACGACCCACCATATTTGGCGGTTTAGAAAATCCGGAAGGCCCACGCAAGTGAGGATTTCCGGGTTTTTTTTTGCCTTGCAAAAACGTCCCTGCCGCGCTGCGATGGTTCAACTCACCAGCTCCCCCCACGACTCAAAGCCCCGTGTTTCTATAACGACTGGCCTTTTGCCGGTAGCCCGACTCCTCCCTAAAAACCTTGATAAATTCAGGGGCTTTATCTGAATTCCCACTTTTTTTCAGTGGTTATCGCTTTAAATTCGAAATAAGTGCGGGTCTCGTTGACAGTGCAAATGCCTCCCGCGTAAATCTTGCCGCCATTGCCGACAGGGGTTGCGTCCCTGGCAAGGAGAACACGTACCAGGGTCGGTAACTTCGCAACCAGCAGGGTTTTGCCCTGCCTGCACGAATCTGCCCCTGAGTATGTGCGTGAGTCACAAGCCCGGCTTACTCAAGGTGACAGGATGTTCACAGAAGCGGTTGCAATATCCGTTAAGCGCAGCGCCCCCTCCAGCCCTTCCGTTGTTCGTGGCAAGGGATGCTTTCTTTACGATGAGCAGGGCAAATCCTTTCTCGACATGTCCGGTGGCAGCGGCGCCGCCAACCTGGGTTATCAGCGCGATGACCTGGTCGAGGCCCTCAAGCGTCAATCCGAACTGCTGATTCATACCGGCTGGAATATCGACAACCCGCAGCGCCATGAAGTGGTGGCCAAGCTGGAGGGCCTGGTGCCCTACGCGCAAGCTTCGGTGTTTGCCGCGGTCACCGGTGCCGAGGCGATCGAGGTAGCGCTGAAAATCGCCCGCGCCGCGACCGGACGCCCGGGTGTGATGTATTTCCACAATTCCTTCCATGGCAAGACCCAGGGCGCCTTGTCGGTGACCTCCAACCGCGGTTTTCGCAAGCACCTGGCCGGTAGCGACAGCCTGCAACTGACCGCCCTGGCCCTGGATTATGACGCCGACCAGGACCCGGCCCGAGCCGCCTTGTGGCGCGAGCAACTGGCCGAGGATCTGCGCCAGGCGCAGCAGGCCAATCGCTTGCCGGCGGCGCTGATCATCGAACCGATCCAGGCGGCGGAAGGCATGTACCCGGTGCCCCTGGCGTTGCTCGAAGCGATTGTCGAACTGGGCAAGACCTTCGGCGTGATCACCATCTTCGATGAGATCTACACCGGTTTCGGTCGCACCGGGACCCCATTTTTCAGCAACCCGCAGCTACTTCCGGACTTGCTGGTCCTGGGCAAGGCCCTGGGCAACGGCCTGCCGATTTCTGCAGTGGTGGGCCGCCCGGAGTTGGTGGACTGCCTGGGGTATGCCGAGCATTCCTCCACCTTCACCCTGATGCCCCTGGCCTGCGCCGTGGCCTCCAAGGTGCTGGACATCTATCACCAGGAACAACCCTGGGAGTGGGCGGCGAGCAACGGCGCCTATCTGCGCCAGGCCCTCGAGGAACAGGGGGCGCAGGATGCGCGGGTGGTCAATGTGCGCGGTCGCGGTCTGATGCTCGCCTTCGATTTCGAGGGCCAGGGTCAGGGCGGTGATGTACTGGCCCTGCGCAACCGCCTGCTGGAGCACGGCGTGATCGTGCGCACCGGCGGACGCAATCCGGCGACGGTCAAGCTGACCCCGCCACTGAGCATCTCCCGGCAGGAAATCCAGGCATTCATGCAGACGCTGCAGGGCGTTTGCCGCTCCCTCTAATAACAACAAGGCAGGGATATCATGTTGCAGGCTTTTGCTCGCATGGCGGGTACCGATGTTGCAGGAATCATTGATGTCCAGGGCAGCCTTGGTTTTGCCGAGCTAGACCGGTTGCGCGAGGCCGTCAGTGCCGAATTGAAAGGGTTGCAGCAGCCGGTGGTGGCGTTGTATGCCAGCCATGGCCGGGCCATGTATGCGGCGCTGATCGCGGCCCTGTCCAGCGCCCGGCGCGTGGTGTTCATTGACCCGGCGAGCAACCTGGACGAACTGGCGCCGGTGCTTGAGCGCCTGGGCGTGAACCTGATCCTCAATGGCACGACGCGGCCCGGCGCGCAACTGAGCGCCTCCTTGCCGGTGCTCGACCTGCTGCAGCTGCAGCCCCGGCCCGTAGCCCCTGGCCGTGCATACCCGCTGCGCTGCCAGGAGTACGTGATCTTCACCAGCGGCTCCACCGGTGAGCCCAAGGCCATAGTGCAACGCATCGAGGCCCTGGGTCGGCACATCGACAACTACATCGGCCATGTCGGTATCGGCCCTGGGCAGCGTGTCCTGCAACTGGCTTCCGCTGGCTGGGACGCCGGCCTGATGGACATCTTTGCCAGCCTGAAGACCGGCTCCACCCTGTGCAGCCTCAATCCCCGGGAACATGACTTCGCCGCCGTCGAGGCAATGATCGCCGAGCACGACATCGACGTGCTGCACATGACCGTGCCCTACCTGCGAGCCTTCTACAGCGACGCCAGCGCCACTTACGCCCAGCCCAAGCGGTTGGTGATCGGTGGCGAGATCATCCACCCCTCGGACATCCAGCGTTTCAACCAGGCCTTTGCGCCAGGTTCGCAATTGTTCAACGCCTACGGACCGACCGAGTGCACCACCGCGCTCTACGCCAGGATCGATCAGGGGCAGACCCTGCAGGACCCGACCTGGGCCCTGGATCGTCCGGTGGAGGGTGTAACCCTGGAGATTGCCCAGGAGCCGGGGCAGCCCTATGGCGAGGGCGTGGGTGAATTGCTGCTCTATTCCTCCCTGGTTGCCCGGCGCCTGGACCCGGCCAGCGGGCTGATCGTCGAGCTGACCCAGCCCAGCCCCACGGACCCGCAGCGCCCGTGCTACGCCACCGGCGATCTGGCGTGCCGCCTGCCTGATGGCGCTATTCGCCTGCTGGGGCGCAAGGACTCCATCGTCAAGGTCAACGGGCAGAAGGTCAGCCTGGTTCAGGTGGAGTCGGAGCTCAAGGCCCTGGCCCAGGTGCAGGAAGCCTGTGTGATCGCCCATCAGGCGGGGGATAACGTGGCCCTGGTGGCCTTTGTCATTGCCCGCGACGCCAGCCTCGACGAAGACCTGCTGCGTCAGGCCGCCAGGGCCGCGCTACCGGCGCACAGGGTGCCGGCGCGGTTCATGCTGGTGGAGCGTTTCGCCCTGAACCGCAATAACAAGATCGACCGGCAGGCGCTCGCGCAACTGGCCGCCAGTGCCATGGCACCAACGTCAACAGAGGCCGCATCGGAGCCTTTGTGGCAGGCCATCGGCCAGGTGCTCGGCGGGCAGAGTGCGGACCCAGCCAGGAGTTTTATCGACAATGGCGGTGATTCGCTGCGGGCCTTGCAGGTGGTCGCCACGCTGAAGAGAAAAGGTCTGGTGCTGGACCTGGAAGAGCTGCTGTCGGATCAGGCGCTGGGGCAGTTGCAGCTTCAGCCGGCGAAGGCCAAGGCCCGTCCCGGGGTTTCACGAGCACAGGCCATTGGCTTGCCCAATCGGCGTTTTCTGCTCAGCCGCGGGATCAGCGACCTGGACCACTGGAATCAGGCCCTGGTGCTGGATATCGCCGCGGGCGAGGAGCCAGGGCGGGTCAGCCAGGCGTTGCGGGCGATATTCAGCCATCACTTCATCGAGCACGGCGTGCAGGACCTCGGCTTGCTGCCCGCCACGACGGACCTGCAACAAGCCGTGGCCCAGACCTGCGCGACCATCTCCCTGAGTCAGGGGCAGCACTTGTGTTTCAGTCAGCAACAGGACGCCGATGGCCACCACCTGATCATTGCCGGGCATCAGTTCCAGGTCGATCGGTACTCCTGGATGCTATTGGTTTCCGAGCTGGACGAATGCTTGGTACGGGGCCTGGAGTGCATGCAGCGCTGGGCTCGGCCAACGGCTTTCGAGGAGTGGCAGCAGACCTACCAGCGTGAGCATGCCGCTGCTACCCATGAGGCGTTCTGGGAGGCGCTGCCGTGGAGCCGCTGCGGGCCGTTGACGGCGCAGCAGCCCGAGTTTCCCCGGCGCGAGGCCTTTGGGCGGGTAGAACTGTCTTTGGGCCCGGTCCGCGACCTGCCGCAGTGGGCCCAGGGCGTTGTCGAGACCAGCCAGCTGTTGCTGGCGGCGATCCTTCGCGCCATGAGCCAGGGTGACGACAACCCGTTCCAGAAAGTCCATGTGCTGGATCACGGCCGGGCCCTGGACAAGAGTGGCGCCGAGCTCAACAGCGTGTTCGGTTGGCTGACGGTGATCTACCCCCTGGTGTTGCAGATCACCAGCCTGGACCTGCAGGCGATTGCTGGCGCAATCAAGGCCAGCCAACAGGCCAGCCAGGGGATCGCCCACAGTTTCGGCAACCGCTATTTCGCCACGCCCGAGGCCGAGCGGCTCAAGGGGCTGTTCGATTGTGGCTACAGCTACAACTTCCTCGGCGCCGTGGAGAACGAACCCGGGGCCCGGGTCGGCGTGCATCCCTTGAGCCTGCAGTTGATGCAGGGCAGCCCCAGCCATCACCTGGAGTTCACCGGCTACCTGGCTGCGGGCGAGCTGTTGCTGAAAATCGATTACGACCCGCAGGTCTTCGGCGCCGAGCGCCTGGAGTCGTTGTTGAGCGGGATCGTCACTGCCTTGAACGAGAGAAACCTCCATGAACGCCATGCTCGATAACAACAAGAAACCTCGTTCACTGGTTGCCGTGCTGATGTTTCTCGGTTGCCTGCTGATCTGGTCCACCAACTGGATCGCCATCTCCCTGCAGGTGGAGCGCAGCGACGTCGGCTCGTCGCTGATGCTGCGCTTCCTGATCGCCTATGGCGTGCTGTGGTTGTGGCAACGGCTGTTCGCCGGCCCCCGGCAACCGGTGGCACGCAAGGCCTACCTGCTGATGGCCACGGTGGGGGTGGTGTACTTCTATGCCGGCATTGGCCTGGCCTACCTGGCCACTGCCTACCTGGGCGCTGCGCAGATGGCCTGCCTCAGCGCCTTCGTGATTTTCTTCATCATCGGTCTCAAACGGGTGTTCCTGCATGTGCCGGTTGCCTTGCACAACCTGCTCGGCGCAGGGGTGTGCATTGCCGGGCTGGGGGTGTTCATGCTTGGCGATCCGGGACGGCCGCTGTCGCTGGCTGGGGTGGCTCTGGGGCTGACGTCCTTTCTGGCGGTGGCCATCGCCTCGGTGCTTTCCGAACATATCCAGAAGACCTTCCAGCTCGGCACCTTGCACATCAACAAGGTCGCGTCCGGCTGGGCCTGCGCCCTGTACGCCATCAGCCTGCTGCTCAGCGGCCACAGGCTGCAGCTGCCCGCAACCCTGGTCGACCTCGGCATCCTGCTGTACCTGGGGGTGGTGTGCTCGGCATTGGTGTTCGTACTGTTCATCGACCTGATCAAGCGCATGGGCGCCGAGAACGCCGGCTACGTCGGCGTGCTGTACCCGATCGGTGCCAGCTACCTGTCGGCGTGGCTGGGGGAGACGCCCCTGAGCCTGCACCTGATGCTCGGCAGTGCCCTGGTGATGTTGGGCAGCCTGATCAACTTCAAGTTTCGCTACCACCCCGCCCCCAAGAAAGTGGAGTTCAGCTGAATGAGCAATGTACGGATACGCCAGGCAACCACGGACGATCTGATCGGTATTTTCGAGGCCCACCGCAACTCGGTAGAGCGCCTGTGCACCTCTGAATACAGCGATCAGCAGATCCGCATGTGGCTCGATGGGCGCTCGCCGGAAACCTACCGCGAAGCCGTGGAAAAGGGCTTGTTGTGGCTGGCCGAGGGCGAGCAGATCGAAGGTTTCGTCGAGCTCGACGGCAACGAGATCAGCAAGTTGTTCATGCGTGGCGACGGTGCCAGGCGCGGTATCGGCAGCCGCCTGCTGGAGGTGGCACTCGCTCGACTGCGGGCCAGCGGTGCCCGCTCCGCTTACCTGGAGGCGACTCTGACGGCCGAAGGCTTCTATGCCCATCACGGCTTCCAGAAGATCGGCGAAGGTACTTTCAGCCGGGGCAACAGCCCGGTCTCCATCGAAATCATCAAGATGGAACGCCCGCTTTGAGCTGACCGTCAGCGGCCCCTTCAGCACAGCAGGTTCTGCCCGCCCCTGATTCGCAGGGGCGCGGCCGGCTGCACCCGGAAAACGGCACACGAGGCTTGTCCAAGATGACAGGGATGTTATTGAAACTAACGGTGCTCGATCAGAATCTGTGTGCCGGTTGCGGCGCTTGTGCCCTGGTGTGTCCAGAGCAGGTGATCAGCTTCGACCCGGATCGGGTGGTGCCCTTGCTGGAGGGCATCGGCGACAGTTGTGGAACTTGCACCGAGTGCCTGGCGGTGTGTCCGGGGTTGCAGCCGGATACCGATCGCGCCGAGCTGGAGTTGTTCGGTCGTACCCGTCGCGCCGATGAGCGCTGGCTGGGAATCAGTCGCCACGCCATCGGCGCGCGCTCCACCGATCCGCAGATTGTCCGGCGCTCGGCCAGCGGCGGCACCGCCACCACCTTGTTGCTGACTGCTCGGGACCACTTCGGCGTGGACCTGACCCTGACCATGGGCCGTCACCCCGAGCAGGGCTGGCGCAGTGCCCCGCAGCTGGGCAGCGCCGCACAGGCGATCATCAACAATGCCCAGTCCACCTACCAGTTGGCGCCTTACCTGAATGCCCTGCGTGAAGTTTACGAACAGCAGCCCAAGGCACGCATCGCCCTGGTGGGGCTGGCTTGCCACGTGCAGGCGATCCGCAAGTTGCAGCGTCGGGACACGGCCATCGGCCACTGGGCCCGCAGCCAGATCGTTTGCGTGATCGAGACCGCCTGTTCCTCCAACACCTTGCCGGCCGGCACCCGCAGCATCATCAGCGAAGTGCTGGGGCAGGACCCGCAACAGGTCCGCAGCATCAAGTACCGCGAAGGCGATTACCCCGGGCGCCTGCAAGTCACCCTGCTGGACAGCCAGACCTTCGGCATCGATTTCTGGGAAATCCTCGGCAAGCTCAAGGACAACAAGACCTTTCGCTGCCTCAGTTGCGGTGACTGGATGAGCGGGCTGGCCGACGTCAGCGTCTGTGACGGCGACCCGAACATTTTTGAAGCCAGTCTCAACGGCTCCCAGGAGCAGAAACACGGCCGTGCGCTGATCCGTACCGAAAGGGGCCAGGCCCTGGTGGACAGTGCGATCGCCCACGGCCGGCTGGAAAGCTGGGGCGTCGACCTGAGTGGCTTCAACCTCGGCCTTGAACGCAAGAAGAATCGCCGGCGCTTCTACGAAACCCAGCCGCTGGTGCTGCCCGCCGGCCCCGGTGTGGGCGACTCCTTCGACGACGAAGCGCTGGTGGACGACGCCGAACTGATCAACCCCGCCAAGTACAGGAGTACCCCATGATCGATTATCCGGACCGGCCCATCGATTTCACCCTGGACCGTGAACAGCAGGTCTGGGCCAACATCGACGACTACTTGCCGTCGGACAAGTCCATCAGCCACCGGATGATCCTGTTCGCTGCGCTGGCTCGGCACCCGGTGCGCCTGCGGGACCTGAACCGGGGCAAGGCGGTGACCCTGTTGCTCGATGCCCTGCAGCAACTGGGCCTTGAGGTCACGCCGGGGCAAGCGCCACAGAGCCTGGAGATCAGCGGTGAGTTCGCCCAGGCAACCCATGATCGGCGGGTCGACCTGGGGCCCTCCAGCGCTGCGGCGCGGCTGTTGATCGGGATGCTGGTGGGGCTCAATGTGCCGTGCATCGTCGACGGCGACGAGACCCTGCGCAATCGTCCCTTCGACTGGATCGTCGAGCCCTTGAACCAGATGGGTGCCCACCTGGAGTACCTGGGCCGGCCGGGAGCGCTGCCAATCCGCATTCATCAGGCGTCGTTCCAGGGCGGTGCGGCGCAGATCCGGATTGGCAGCGCCCAGGCCATCAGCACCTTGCTGTTTGCCGGGGTCGCGGCACGCAAGCCGATGTCGATCCGTTACCCGGTGGTGGCCCGGGATCACACCCAGCGCATCATCAACAGTTTTGGCGACTGGCTGCAGGACGAGCAGCTGCAGATCCACTATCAGCCCCGTGATTGTGCGATCCCCACCGAGATCAGCGTGCCCCGCGACCCATCGGCCATTGCCTATCCCGCGGCGTTGTTCCTGCTGTGCAACCGCCACCAGGAGCAGCAGTGCCTGAGCTTCGACAACCTGTGCCTGAACCCGACGCGCCTGGGCTTCTTCAACTGGCTGCTGGCCTGCGGCTTCAACCTGACGCTGGAAGTGGACAGCATTCGCCATGGCGAGCCGGTGGGGCGTCTGCTGCTGCGCGGCGGTGGCCGACCCAGGGCCCACGACTTGCGCGACAAGCATCAGTTCCACGCGATGATCGACGAGGTGCCGCTGGCCCTGGCCATCAGCTGCGTGCTGCCGGGAAGTGCGACCTTCAGTGACCTTTACGAACTGACCTTCAAGGAGTCGGACCGGATCGCCGCCACCCGCAGCATGCTCAACGCCCTGGGCCTGGACTATCGGGTCGAGGGCTACGACGTGCAGGTGTCGGGCGGGCAGACACCGCGAGTGCAGGGGGCGATCCCGACCTTCGGCGATCATCGCCTGTCGATGACTGCCCATGTGCTACTGCTGGCCCACGGGCTCAAGGCCACCATCCTCGAAGGGCATTGCTACCAGACTTCCTTTCCAGGGTTCGCCCAATGCCTGGATCGCCTGACCGGACGGGAGGTCTGATGCGCGCCGATTGCTACACACTCACCGCCTGTGGCGCCAATGGCGTGATCGCCCTTGAGGCGCCGCTCGCCGCACTGGCGGCCACCGAAGTGCGGGTGGCGGTGGACTATTCCATGGTCAGTCCGGGGACCGAGCGCCACTACCTGCAGCAGGTTCGCGAGACGGGCGAGCAGTTGCCACTGGGCTATTGCGCGGTCGGGGTGGTTCACGCAGTGGGGGCCAAGGTTGCAGGCTTGCAACCGGGGGACCGGGTGGTGGCCATGGGCTGGAAGATCGCCACCCATTCCAACTGGATCCAGGTGCCGCAGCGCCTGGTGTGCAAGGTGCCGCCGTCACTGACTCAGGACCAGGCGATTCTCGCCACCCTGGGCGCCACGGCCGTGCATGCGGTGGACCGTGCGCAATTGCAGGCGGGGGAACAGATCCTGGTGGTGGGCATGGGCCTGGTGGGCAAGATGCTCGGCCTGGTGGCGGCCTGTCATGACGCGCGGATCTGGGTGGCCGACCTGAACCCGGCCGCCATCGATCCGGGCCTGCCGGTGCGGGTGCTCGACCTGCTGGCCGAGCCTGGGGCGATGGCCGGGCGCTTCACCCGGATCTTCCTGTGCATCGACGGCGATATCAGCGCCCTGTTCCCGCGCTTGCTGGCGCTGCTCGATCCGCAGGGCAACGGGCAAACCCGTTCGCGGCTGGTGAATGTCGGGCGAGTCAGCCTGACCCTGGAGCTCTCGCCGCAAATGGGCAACATCGACATCGTCAACGTTTCCCGCTGCGGTAACGGTTATCGCGACGACGCCTACCATCATGGCCTCAAGAATGTGCAGTGTCCGGCGGGGGAAGCCAGTGTGGAGCGCAACATCGCGCGCTGCCTCGACTACCTGGTGGCCGGCAAGGCCTGGTTGGAGCACTTGCAACGTGTCGAGATGAATCTGCACAAGGCGTTGCAGACCTACAACTCAGAGGCGTTCTTCGCCCCTGGAATCAACCTGATCAAGCACAGGGACGATTAACGGCATGGGCTATCTATCTATTGCTTCGCGCCTGGATGAAGTCTTCGCTCGCCACGCCACGGACACCGCACTGAGCTGCAACGGCGCACGGCTCAGCTACCGAGAGCTGGAGCGGCGCTCGGCCGCTGTGGCGGCGCGGGTGCTGGGCCTCGGCCTGTCGCCGGGCAGCACCCTGGGCCTGGAAGTGGAGCGTTCGATCGAGCAACTGGTGCTGCTGGTGGGCATGGTCCGGGCAGGCCTGTCGTACTGCTATCTGGACCGCAGCAATCCGCCCCAGTGGAACCAGTCGGTCTGTGAGCGCAGCGGCGTGCATTGGCGCATCACTCAGGAGGCTGCCGGTGGCCCCGGGTATCTGGCACTGGGGCCATTGCTGGCGCCGCCGGACGAGCGGCCGTGCTGGCCACAGCTAACCGGTGCCGAGCCGGTGTACGTGAACTTTTCCAGCGGCACTACCGGCGCACCGAAGATCATTCCCTGCACCCATCGCGGGGTGTTGGGCTTTTGCGACCGCCCGCGACACTTTCCGTTGCAGCCGGGTTTTCGCATGCTCTATGCCTCGAACCTGACCTTCGATGCCTCGCAGTTCGAGATCTGGACTGCGCTGCTCAATGGCGGCGAGCTGCATATTCATGTCCCCGGTCCGCTGACCCTCGGGCACCTGCGGCGTTACATCCATGACGCCGGGGTCGACAGCCTGTGGCTGACCTCGACCCTGTTCAACACCTTCATCGACATCGATCGCGACTGGCTGCGGGGTGTCCAGCGGCTGATGGTCGGCGGTGAGGTGCTGTCCGCGGGGCATATCCAGCAGGCCTATGCCGCCGCCGACGGGCTGACGCTGTACAACGGTTATGGCCCTACGGAAAACACCATGGGCACCTGTGTCTATGCCATTCCCCGGGACTTTGACAGCACCCGGGAGATTCCCATCGGCCATGGCGTGGACGATGCTGTCTTGCTGCTGGTGCGGGCCGACGGGCAGGAATGCGATGTGGATGAGCCCGGTGAATTGCTGATTGCCGGAGATGGGCTGTCCCCCGGTTATCTTGGGGACGCCGCGCTGACCCGGGAGCGCTTCATCGAACGGCCGTGGCAGGGCCAGACGCTGCGTTGCTACCGCAGCGGTGATCTGGTTTCCCGCGATGGCCAGGGGCTGTATCACTTTCACGGCCGCAGCGATGACCAGATCAAGTTGCGTGGCCAGCGCCTGTCGTTGACTGAGGTGGCTGCGGCCTTCAAGCGTTATCCGGGAATGCTCGACTGTGCGGTGCTGCTGGATGACCTGGGGAGCGAGGCGCAGTTGCTGCTGGTGTACCTGCAAGCCCCCGGTGTCGAGCCTGGGGCGCTGGCCGAGTATGGTCGGCAACGCCTGCCGCCGTTCATGCTGCCGCAGCGCTTTGTCGGGCTTGAACGCTTTCCCCTGCGGGCGTCCGGCAAGCTGGATATCGCTGAACTGAAGCAGCGCCTGTGCGGCGAGCATCGGCCCCGGGACGTGGACGATTCGGCAGCGGGGCGTTTTCTCGCGCGCTTTGGCGTGTTGGCTCATGACCGTCAGCGCAGTTTCTTCGACAACGGAGGCAACTCACTGGGGGCAATCAAGCTGGTGGATACGGTGAACCGGCACCTGGGTCGGGAGGGCCTGGGCCTGGAGCAGTTCTACCGCATGAGCAGCCTGCAGCAGTTGCTGGACTGGCTGCAGGCGCAGCCCATTTTGGCGTCGTTGCTGGAAAGGGGCACCGAGCAGTACTACGTCACGCCACTGCAGCAGGAGTCGCTGTCCGAAGCCCATGCAGGGTTTTCGATCAACAGCCACCTGGGGCGTTTTGCCGTGCTCCGCGCCACCTCCGCCAGCCAGGCCCGGGAGGTGTTGCGCAACGTTCCCGAGCCGTTGCAGGCGGCTGGCGACAGTCGCTGGATCGGCCTGAACAAGAGCCAGCTGTCGATGGTGTATGCCGAGCTGTTGCACAAGGACCTGCGGGCCAACAACGTGCTCTATCTGTTCCGGCCCGAGCAGTTGCCGGCCGCCGGGCTGGACCTGGCGACGCTGGCCCAGGGGCTGAAGCAGCGTTATCCGCTAGCGGGCTGTCGAGTGGCCCGGGTCGAGGGCGAGTACTGTTTCGACCTGGCCCCCGAGCCGCCGGCGCGCCTGTGGCTGGACGCCGTGGCGGAGTTCCCCAGCCAGGAGGCCTGCGTGGAACACTTCCTCCAGCGGCCGCTGTCGTTGTTCGAACAGGACCTGTGCAGCCTGTTCAAGGTGCGCATCGACGGCGTCCTGCACCTGGGTCTGTGGCTGCATCACATTCTCGGCAACCACGTCGGACAACTGAGCCTGCTGCGCAGCGTTGAGCAGTTGGCGCAGGACCCGCAGTTGACAGCGGAGGGGGCGGACTTTTCCTTTATCGGCAACAACCTGATGCAGGTCGAGGACTATGAACGCCTGGCAGATGGCGGCACCGAGGCCTGGGAGCAGGAGGCCGAGGAGTATGCGCCGCTGGCCGATGTCGCGGCGCCGGCGGCCACCGCCCAGCCGGTACAGATGCGGGCGCGGTTGGCCATGGACCCGTTGAAGCTGGCCTCGCCGCAACGTCTGTTCCACCTGTTGCAGGCGTTTCGCCAGGGCTGTGCCGGGGGATTGGGGATCGAAGCGCCTATCGTCAATCTGCTGTTCGCCTGGGCCGAGCAGGCGGTGATCAGCGGTTTCTCCACTTACACCGTGCCGGTGCCGCTGACACCGGAGCGATTTGCCCAGGGTTGCGAGCCGCAAGCCACCATGGACTACCTGAATGCCAAGCTGGCCCGAGCGGCGCTCGGCTATGAGGAGATACTCGCCGCGCTGGGCTTGTATGGCTTTGCCCCGGCGTTCCTGTGCAACTTCGTCGAGCTGCCGGCCAGTGATGCACAGTGGCTGCACACCCGGATCGCCAACCCCGTCACGGAGTGGCCCAAGACCCTGCTTGACCTGACAGTGGTCAAGTCGGCCCAGGGCTGCGAGGTGCTGCTCAACAGCTATTTGCCAGAGCCGCAGGCCCGGGCCTTCCTTGAGTCTTTTGTTGCGGCAGGGGAACGGCGATGAAGCTGATCTGCTTTCCCGACTTTGTCGGCCATCCGATCTGTTTCTCCGCCCTGGGGCGGGCGCTCAAGGGGCGGGTGTCGCTGGTGCAGGTCAACTACAGCGACTACTGGCCCTATTCCAGTGTCGGCGCCCTGGCCCGAAACATTGCCCAGGAGCACGACCTGAATACAGTGGACGCGGTGCTGGGTTACTCATTCGGCGCCTATGTGGCCGCTTGTTGCGTGGCACAGCGGGGCCCGGCGAGTGCGCCGCAGCCGGTATTGCTGGTGGACCCGCCACGGCTGGCGGAGCTACGGGGACTGGCCCCGGCCGCCATTGCCCAGCGCCTGGAAGCCGACCCGCAGTACGCCTATATCGACGACTTGGTGGATGCACAGTTGGTCAGCCGTGACTGCGTTCACGGCAATATCCTGCTGCTCTCTGAGTGGCAGGCTGTGTCGCTGAAGGGGCGCTCGGTGGATGTGCTGCTGTCTGCTGGCCGCAGCGCCGAGGCGCTGGCCCAGGGCTTGGGCCTCGATCCGGCTCAGGACAATCGCTACTGGCGGGATGAGCGGAGTCACCATGCTTCAGTGATCAACAGCCTTGATGTGGCGACCTGGCTTCTGGACCGCAGCGCTCTGCCGCGAATCGCTTGGTGAGCGGTTGTGGGTTGTTCGAGGCGAGTGAAGTTCCCGTCGGGTCTCTCCTTGCACCTCCTGCTGGTGCATGCCGGACCGGGGCAGGGTAGTGTTCGGCCCGACCGACGGTCCAGGCGCGTCTTGAACCCGCCCGGGGCAGATACGGAGCCGGCGGGGCGGGGCGTGGCTGTTGGGCAGAATAGGCTTTTGAATACCCTGGATATTCTGTAGCCTTGCGCGGCTCCAATGCTGTCCGTACCTGATGAACTCACTCTCCCGGCGGGGCCCTAAGCGGTCCGGAGCCGGTGGTATACTCGACTTTCGCGCCCAAGCGCCTGCAGGTCTTGCGAACATGACGCAAATTTCTGAACGCCTTCTGGTTCAAGCCCACCTCGACGCCAAGCAGCCCAAACCCTTGAGCGCTGAGCAAGAGGCCCATCTGCGTACCGCCATCGCTGCCGAGCTCAAGGCTCAGGATGCGGTGCTGGTTGCACATTTCTATTGTGATCCGGTGATTCAGGCCCTGGCCGAAGAAACCGGTGGCTGTGTTTCCGACTCCCTGGAAATGGCGCGCTTCGGCAATGCCCATCCGGCCAAGACCGTCGTGGTTGCCGGTGTCCGCTTCATGGGGGAAACGGCGAAGATTCTCAATCCTGAAAAACGCGTGCTGATGCCGACGCTGGAAGCCACTTGCTCTCTCGATCTGGGTTGCCCGGTGGATGAGTTCTCGGCTTTTTGCGATCAGCATCCCGAGCGTACCGTGGTGGTGTATGCCAACACCTCGGCTGCGGTCAAAGCCCGCGCCGATTGGGTGGTCACCTCCAGCTGCGCCCTGGAGATCGTCGAAAGCCTGATGGATAACGGCGAGAAGATCATCTGGGGTCCGGACAAGCACCTGGGGACTTACATCCAGCGCCAGACCGGTGCCGACATGCTGCTCTGGGACGGTGCATGCATCGTTCATGAAGAGTTCAAGTCCAAGCAACTGGAAGACATGAAGGCGCTGTACCCAGAGGCGGCGATCCTGGTGCACCCGGAGTCCCCCAGTTCGGTGATCGATCTGGCTGACGCGGTTGGCTCCACCAGCCAGTTGATCGCGGCCGCGCAGCGCTTGCCGAACAAGACCTTCATCGTCGCTACCGACCGCGGCATCTTCTACAAGATGCAGCAGCTGTGCCCGGACAAGGTGTTCATCGAGGCGCCTACTGCCGGTAACGGCGCGGCATGCCGCAGTTGCGCCCATTGCCCGTGGATGGCCATGAATACCCTTGAGCGCACCTTGCAGTGCCTGCAGCAGGGCAGCAACGAGATCCATGTGGACCCGGCGCTGATCCCTAATGCGGTTCGGCCGCTCAAGCGCATGCTGGACTTCACCCAGGCGGCGCGGATGAAACTGGCGGGTAACGCCTGATCGGTTTTCTCCCGTGGTCATGAAAACGCCCCGATCTGTCGGGGCGTTTTGGTGAGTGGCGGGCTATTTCTTCTTGGGGATACGCACCAGCTGGGTATTGGAATAGATGTCGTGCCAGCTGCGTTTCTGCTTGTCCACCAGCACCCAGAAGAAGCCCAGGCCGGCGCACAGCCAGGACGCGATCGATACCATGAAGCGCAGCAATGCCTGCCACAGGCTGATGCGGCTGCCATCGGCGTTCTGTACGCGGATGCCCCAGACCTGCATGCCCAGGGTCTGCCCTGAATGGGTCCAAAATTTGGCGAAGAAGCCGAACAGCACAAACAGCAGGACGGTGGAGTACAGCGGGTCGCCATCCAGAGCGCCGGATTCGGTCAAGGCACGCATCCGCGCTTCGCCGATGATCTGCATCTGGATAAATTTGTAGATGCCGCCGGTGACGATCAGCAGGGCGACGCACAGTAGAAAATCATAGAACATCGCTGCCAGGCGACGTCCCAGGCCGACAGTAGGGAAATCGCCTTGGGGGCTTAGCAGATGCTTCGACATGACAGGCTCTCGACTGAAAAAAGAAGCCATTTTACGGAATTGCGCGCACAAAAAAGCCCCTGATGTCAGCATCAGGGGCTTTTTCGTTACAGACGATTAAGCTTCTGCTTGTACTTCGTCAGCCTGCATGCCTTTCTGGCCTTGCACAGCGATGAAGGTCACTTTTTGGCCTTCTTTCAGGCTCTTGAAGCCGTTGCCCTGAATGGCGCGGAAGTGTACGAACAGATCCGGACCGCTTTCTGGAGTGATAAAACCAAAACCTTTCTCGTCGTTAAACCACTTGACGGTACCGCTCTGACGTTGGGACATTTCTTATTTCCTTTGACGCTAAAAAATTAATGACAGTCTCTTCCTCATGAAAGAGTACTGGGCTGGGTTGCAGGAAAGTAAGAGACGTCGAACGGGTTGTAGCAAACTTGTTAGCTACTGCCCAGGTCACGATTCCAAGCGACCCATGCAAACACAGTGGGGAAACTCTACGCCAACTATGGGAGAAAAAACAAGCCCCGCGAAGCCCCGGTTTTACTCAGCTTTCCGAGGTTTGGCGGAACTAGCGTGCAGGGCTTATTCGATAGAGTTGTTCAATTGTTTTCGGGCGTTATAAGTAGCGTTCAGTATCGAAAATATGCACTGTTTTATGGCGGTTGCGTTACAGATTAGTGCACTTCTAACGCAACCGCGTTACTTATAGAAACAGTCCTTTAGCCACGGTAGTAGCGTTGTGGCACGAATGGCATTTTGCTTACAAGCATTGGCACCTTTTTCCCACGAACTATTGCAGCAACCGGCGTATCAAGTGCGCTGTGCTTCACATCGAGGTAACCCATGGCCAATGGACCGCCCAAGGTGGGGCCGAAGCCGCCGCTGCAGACGCTACCGATGATGTTGCCTTCGGCGTCGACGATTTCCGCGCCTTCTCGTACCGGTGTCCGTTCCTGGGGCAGCAGGCCGACGCGTTTGCGACTGACGCCATCTTGCTGTTGGGCAAAGATCGCCTGGGCGCCTGGGAAACCCCCAGCCCTGGCACCATCGGCACGGCGGACCTTGGAGATAGCCCACAGCAGGCTGGCCTGGATCGGCGTGGTGTCGCTGTTCATATCGTGGCCATACAGGCACAGGCCGGCTTCCAGGCGCAGGGAGTCACGGGCGCCCAGCCCAATGGCCGCCACTTCTGGCTCGGCCAACAGCGCCCGGGCAAGTTTTTCCGCCTGATCAGCCGGTACCGAGATTTCGAAGCCGTCCTCTCCGGTGTAACCCGAACGGCTGACAAAACAGTCGGCGCCCAGCACCTGCACCGGCTTGAACTGCATGAAGGTCATCTGCGCCACTTCCGGCGCCAGGCGTGCCAGTACGGTGACTGCTGCCGGTCCTTGCAGTGCCAGCAGGGCGCGTTCTTCGAACAGGGGTTGGATGTCGCATTGATCGCCGATGTGCTGGCGCAGATGGGCCAGGTCCTGCTCCTTGCACGCGGCGTTGACCACCAGGAACAGTTGCCCGTCGCCCAGGTTGGCGACCATCAGGTCGTCGAGGATGCCGCCCTGTTCGTTGGTGAACATGGCGTAGCGCTGCATGCCCACCGGCAAGTCGATGATGTCTACCGGCACCAGGGTTTCCAGGGCCTGGGCGGCATTGGCGCCGCTCAAGCGGATCTGCCCCATGTGGGACACATCGAACAGACCGGCGTGCTCACGGGTGTGCTGATGCTCTTTCATCACCCCAAGCGGGTACTGCACCGGCATGTCGTAGCCGGCGAACGGCACCATGCGGGCGCCGAGTTCCAGGTGCAGGCTGTGCAATGGGGTTTTCAACAGTGTTTCGGTGGACATGGGCAACTCCTGAAAAATGTGCGGATGCGTCGCTTGGGCATCAGCACTCGATAATGTTCACGGCCAGACCGCCACGGGCGGTTTCCTTGTATTTGCTTTTCATGTCGGCGCCGGTCTGGCGCATGGTGCGAATGACCTTGTCCAGGGAGACGAAATGCTGCCCGTCGCCGCGCAGAGCCATGCGCACCGCGTTGATGGCTTTGACCGAACCCATGGCGTTGCGCTCGATGCAGGGCACTTGCACCAGGCCGCCAATCGGGTCGCAGGTCAAACCCAGATTGTGTTCCATGCCGATTTCCGCGGCGTTCTCCACCTGCTGCACGCTGCCTCCGAGGACTTCGCACAAGGCCCCGGCCGCCATTGAGCAGGCCACGCCCACTTCGCCCTGGCAGCCGACTTCGGCGCCGGAGATCGAGGCGTTTTCCTTGTACAGAATGCCGATGGCCGCAGCCGTGAGGAGAAAGCGCACCACCCCGTCTTCGTTGGCCCCGGGGATGAAGCGCATGTAGTAATGCAGCACCGCCGGAATGATTCCGGCCGCGCCATTGGTAGGGGCGGTGACCACTCGCCCGCCGTTGGCGTTTTCTTCATTCACCGCCAGGGCGTAGAGGTTGACCCAGTCCAGTACTGACAGGGCATCGCGCAGTGCCGCTTCCGGGTGTTTGCACAGTTGGCGATGCAAGGCGGCGGCGCGGCGCTTGACCTTGAGTCCGCCGGGCAGAATCCCTTCATTGCGACAACCGGCGTCCACGCAGTCCTGCATCACCTGCCAGATTTTCAGCAGCCCGGCACGGGTTTCCGCTTCCGGGCGCCAGGCGCTTTCGTTGGTCAGCATCACCTGGCTGATGGACAAGCCGTAAGTGCTGCAGTGCTGCAGCAGTTCCTTGGCGTTCCTGAAAGGAAAGGTCAAACGGGTGGTGTCTTCGACGATACGGTCGGCGCCGGCGGCGTCTTCATCGACCACGAAACCGCCGCCAACGGAATAGTACTCACGGCTGCGGATCTGCAGACCGGCGCTATCGAAGGCACGGAAAATCATGCCATTGGGGTGATAGGCCAGGGGTTTGCGGATCATTGCCAGGTGTTCTTTCTCGTTGAACGCAATGCTGTGTTCGCCGAGCAGATCGATACGTCCGCTGCTGCGTATTTGCTGCAGGCGTGCGGAGATGTTTTCGGTGTTCACGGTGTCCGGGTGTTCACCTTCCAGGCCCAGCAGCACCGCCTTGTCGCTGCCATGGCCTTTACCGGTGGCGCCCAGCGAGCCGTACAGCTCGACTTTGACGCAGGTGGTGCTGGCCAGCAGCTGATCGCGCCGCAGGCCTTCGACAAAACGCGCGGCGGCGCGCATCGGGCCGACGGTGTGGGAGCTGGAGGGGCCGATGCCAATCTTGAACAGGTCGAACACGCTCAGGGACATGTTGGTTCTCCGGTTTCTTATTGTATTGATCGGCAAGCAGGCACTTGCAGGAGCGGGCTTGCCCGCGATTCAGGCGCCGCTGCTCTGCCCGATTGATGCGTTATCGCTCATCGCCGGCGAGCCGGCTCCTACAGGTATACGCGGTATCTGCAGGGGCACGGCTCTCCTGTGATGGACGGCTTAGGCGTCCTGGTAGCTTTCGATCGACGGGCAGGCGCACACCAGGTTGCGGTCGCCAAACACGTTGTCGACCCGACCAACCGGCGGCCAGTACTTGCCTTCGATCAGCGATGCCACTGGGTACACGGCCTGCTCGCGGCTGTACGGATGGGACCATTCGCCCACCAGTTCTGCTGCTGTGTGCGGAGCGTTCTTCAGCGGGTTGTCGTCCTTGTCCAGAGTGCCGTTTTCCACGGCGCGGATTTCCTCGCGGATGCGGATCATGGCGTCGCAGAAGCGGTCCAGTTCTTCCTTGGATTCGCTTTCGGTCGGTTCGATCATCAGGGTACCGGCCACCGGGAACGACATGGTCGGCGCGTGGAAGCCAAAATCGATCAGGCGCTTGGCCACGTCATCGACGCTGATGCCGCTGCTGTCTTTCAAAGGACGCAGGTCGAGGATGCATTCGTGGGCCACCAGGCCGTTGCTGCCGGTGTAGAGCACGGGGTAGTGCTCTTCCAGGCGCCGGGAAATGTAGTTGGCATTGAGGATCGCCAGCTGCGATGCGCGCTTGAGGCCGGCGCCGCCCATCATGCGGATGTACATCCAGGTGATCGGCAGGATGCTGGCGCTGCCGAACGGTGCTGCACACACCGCGCCTGTCTTGTTTTCCAGCGCCGCGTGGCCCGGCAGGAAAGGCGCCAGGTGCGATTTGACGCCGATCGGGCCAACGCCCGGGCCGCCACCGCCGTGGGGAATGCAGAAGGTCTTGTGCAGGTTCAGGTGGGACACATCGCCACCGAATTTGCCCGGCGCGCAGAGGCCGACCATGGCGTTCATGTTGGCTCCATCGATGTACACCTGGCCGCCGTTGTCATGAATGATGCCGCAGATTTCGCGGATGCCTTCTTCGAACACACCGTGGGTCGACGGGTAAGTGATCATCAGCGCGGCGAGGTGTTCGCGGTGCTCGATGGCCTTGGCCCGCAGGTCTTCAATATCGACGTTGCCGCGGGCGTCGCAGGCGGTGACCACCACGCGCATGCCGGCCATGTTGGCGGTGGCCGGGTTGGTGCCGTGGGCCGAGGAAGGAATCAGGCAGATGTCGCGACGGTCATCGCCACGACTCTGGTGATAGGCGCGGATGGCCAGGAGACCGGCGTACTCACCCTGGGAGCCGGCGTTGGGCTGCAGGGAGACGGCGTCGTAGCCGGTGGCGGCGCAGAGCATGGCTTCCAGCTCGGTGGTCAGTTGCTGGTAGCCAGCACTCTGCTCGGCCGGAGCGAAAGGGTGCAGAGCACCGAACTCGGCCCAGGTGATCGGGATCATCTCGCTGGCGGCGTTGAGCTTCATGGTGCAGGAACCCAGCGGGATCATGGTGCGATCCAGGGCCAGGTCCTTGTCCGCCAATTTGCGCAGGTAGCGCATCAGCTCGGTTTCCGAGTGATAGCGGTTGAACACCGGGTGGCTGAGGATTGCCGACTGACGGACCAGGGCCGCGGGGATGCTGCTGGTGACCGCAGCCGCCAGGGCGGCGAAGTCCGGTGCGGCCTTGCCTTCGCCCAGCAGGTTCCACAGGCCTTCAACGTCGGCCTGGGTGGTGGTTTCGTCCAGGGACAGGCCCAGGCGCTCGGCGTCGATCACCCGCAGGTTGATGCCTCGGGCATGAGCCTTGTCGTGCAGCGCGGCGGTGTCGGCACCGGTGCGCAGGCTCAGGGTGTCGAAGAAGTTGTCCTGCTCCACGGCCAGCCCCAGATCCTTCAGGCCCTTGGCCAGGATCGCGGTCAGTTGGTGGATGCGCTGGGCAATCTGGATCAGGCCTTTGGGGCCGTGGTACACGGCGTACATGCTGGCGATGTTGGCCAGCAGTACCTGGGCGGTGCAGATGTTGCTGGTGGCCTTTTCACGGCGGATATGCTGCTCGCGGGTCTGCATGGCCAGGCGCAGGGCCGGCTTGCCGAAACGGTCTACCGAGACACCGACCAGACGGCCCGGCATGTCGCGCTTGAACGCATCGCGAGTGGAGAAGTAAGCCGCGTGCGGGCCACCGAAGCCCAGCGGTACACCAAAGCGCTGGGCGCTGCCGATGGCTACGTCGGCACCGAATTCGCCCGGCGGGGTCAGCAGGGTCAGGGCCAGCAGGTCGGCGGCCACGGCCACCAGGGCGTTGGCGTTGTGGAAGCGCTCGGCTAGTTCGCGGTAGTCGAACAGGTCGCCGTTGCTCGCCGGGTATTGCAGAAGGGCACCGAAGAACGGGCTGACATCGGTCAGTTTGCGCTCATCGCCAACCACCACGTTGATCCCCAGGGGCTCGGCACGAGTGCGCAGTACGTCCAGGGTTTGCGGGTGGCAATGCACGGAAGCGAAGAAGGCGTGGCTGCCCTTGTTCTTGCTCAGGCGCTTGCAGAAGGTCATGGCTTCGGCGGCGGCAGTGCCTTCGTCCAGCAGCGAGGCGTTGGCGATCGGCAGGCCGGTCAGGTCGCTGATCAGGGTCTGGAAGTTCAGCAGGGCTTCCAGGCGACCTTGGGAGATTTCTGGCTGGTAGGGGGTGTAGGCGGTGTACCAGGCCGGGTTTTCCAGCAGGTTGCGCAGGATTGGCGAGGGGGTGTGACAGCTGTAGTAGCCCTGGCCGATGTAGGTCTTGAACAGCTGGTTCTTGGCAGCGATGGCCTTGATCGAGGCCAGGGCCTGGGCTTCGCTCTGGCCCTGGCCCAGGTCCAGCACGCTGGTGCCCTTGATGCTGTCGGGAATCACGCTGGCGCTCAGGGCTTCCAGGGAGTCGAAGCCCAGGCTGTTGAGCATGGCTTGCTCATCGGCCTGGCGCGGGCCGATGTGGCGCGCGATGAATTCGTTGGCGGTAGTCAGGTTGACGGTCATGACGGGCTCCTCAGGCTTCGGCGCTGGCTTTGATCAGGCGGTCGTAGGCGTCCTGATCCAGCAGTTGGCCGACAGCGGCGGCATCGGCGGGAATGAAGCGGAAGAACCAGCCTTCACCCAGCGGATCTTCGTTGACCAGTTCTGGGCTGTCTTCCAGGGCCGGGTTGGTGGCGACCACTTCACCGTCCAGTGGCATGTACACGCCGCTGGCGGCCTTTACCGATTCCACGGTGGCGGCTTCGGCGCCCTTGTCGTAGCTCTGCAGCTCCGGCAGTTGCACAAACACCACATCACCCAGAGCGTTCTGGGCGAAAGCCGTGATGCCGACGGTGACACTGCCATCCGCTTCGCTACGCAGCCATTCGTGATCTTCAGTAAAACGCAACTCGCTCATGGAAACTCCTCAAGGGCCAGACTCGTCTGGTGGACGCGATTGAATGCTCGTGCAGGGCCGAGCCGAATGACAATGTCCATAGCAAGAACACGGCCAATAAATATTTAATCCTTTAAAAACAACGGCTTGAGTGATTTTCTCTTTGGCCTGAAATTTTCGCGTGTAGCGAAATCGCTACACCTGATGCTGTAGAAAAAAGGCTTTGAGGATCAAAGCCTTGCACGGCAGCGATTACAAGGCTGTGTAGCGAAATCGTTCCGCTGTAGCGCTTTCAGTACAGTTGCAGGTCGCTTTCAGACCTGTATCGGCGACTGGCTCTGACAGGGAGGGGCTGGTGTGGGGGCGGGTTTGTCAGCGAAGGCACCCTGATGAACTACACAGGGCTTGAGGGCCTCTTCGCCGGCGAGCCGGCTCCTACGGGTGAGGGGGCAGGTCAGGCCTTGTTGGGAATGCCGTACTTGCGCAGGCGATGGGCGATGGCGGTGTGGGAGGTCTGCAGGCGGTTGGCCAGTTGCCGGGTCGAGGGGTAGTGCACGTAGAGGTTTTCCAGCAGCTCTTTCTCGAAGCTTTCCACGGCCTGTTCCAGGCTCTCGATTTCGGTGTCGTTCTGCCGTGCCACCGAGGTGCCGGCGATGTCCAGGTCGCCGATGTCCACCAGGTTGCTTTCGCAGATCGCAGCGGCGCGAAAGATCACGTTTTGCAACTGCCGCACGTTGCCCGGCCAGCGGTTGCCCAGCAGGGCGGGGTAGGTGCCCGGGGTCAGGCGACACACCGGGCGCTGGATCTGCGCGCAGGCCTGCTGCATGAAGTAGCGGGCCAGCAGCAGGATGTCCTGGCCACGTTCGCGCAGCGGCGGCACTTCGACATTCAATACGTTGAGGCGGTAGAACAGGTCTTCGCGGAAGCTGCCTTCGCCGACCATCTTTTCCAGGTCACGATGGGTGGCGCTGAGGATGCGCACATTGACCTTGATCTCGCGATCGCCACCGACCCGGCGAAAACTGCCGTCGTTGAGAAAACGCAGCAGCTTGGCTTGCAGGTAAGGCGACATCTCGCCGATCTCATCGAGAAACACCGTGCCCTGGTTGGCCAGCTCCATCAGCCCCGGCTTGCCGCCGCGCTGGGCCCCGGTGAAGGCCCCGGGGGCGTAGCCGAACAGTTCGCTCTCGGCGAGGTTTTCCGGCAGCGCCGCGCAGTTCAAGGCCAGGAAGGGCGCACTGTGCCGAGCGCTGATGGCGTGGCAGGCGCGGGCCACCAGCTCCTTGCCGGTGCCGGTTTCCCCTTGGATCAACAGCGGTGCATCCAGGGCCGCGACCCGTTGGGCCCGGGCCTTGAGCGTGCGGATCGCCGGGGATTCGCCGAGCAGGGCATCGAAGCCTTCGGCGTGATCATGGTGCAGGGCCGAGAGACGCTCGCCGATGCGGTTGGGTTGATACAGGGTCAGCAGCGCGCCGGCATCGGTAATGGGCGTGGCATCCAGCAGCAGTGTCTGTCCGTTGACCATGATTTCCCGCAGCGGCAGGCGAAAGCCGTTTTCCAGCAGGGCCTCCAGCAGTGCGGCATCGGCAAACAGTTCGGCGACGCTTTCTCCCGCCGGTTCACGACCATACAGGGCGATCAGCGCCGGGTTGGCCAGCAATACCTTGCCGGCGCTGTCCAGGGCCAGTACCGGATCGGTCATGGCCGCCAGCAAGGCGTCCAACTGCAAGTGGCGACGCTGGCCGGGCAGGATATCGACCACCGTTACCGCCTGCACGCCCTGCACGTTGAACAGCGCATCACGCAGCTCTTCCAGTACCTGGGGGCTCAGGGTCGGGGCATCGATATAGACGTTGGGCGGCACCATCTCCACCGCATCCAGGTTGAGATTGCGTCCGCCCAGCAGGGCCAGGACTTCCTGGGTAATGCCGACGCGGTCGATGAAACTGACGTGGATACGCATGGGATGACAGAAGATTCTGGGACACTGAAGTGCGCCAGTATGCCTTGGGCGAGGGCCTTAGTCGAAATCGATGGGGGCGTTGTAGGAGCCGGCGTGCCGGCAAGCCGGCTCCTACAGAAGGGGGGTCATGCCAGGTGTTCGGGGTTGATCGGGTCGCCGGGCTTGACGTTCAGTTGCTTGCGTACGTCTTCGAACATCTCGTCGTAGTACTTGTGCATGGAGGCAATGCTGGCGCTCTTGGGCAAGCCGTACTGTTGGGCGATGCGGGTGGCGTGACGGGCGAAGTCAAAGGCCAGGTCCTTGGCCAGGAAGAACTGCTCTTTCAAGGATTTGTCTTCAATGGTGCCGTGCAGGGTGAACAGCATGCCATGACCCTCCTTGGGGTCCTGGGCCAGTTCGTAGTCGATGCACAGGTTGTAGCTGAAGTCGTCCTTGCTCAGCGCATGGCGCTCTATATGCAGGTGACCGGGCTCAAACATGGCCATAGGCGTCTCTCCTCCAGGGCTTTGAATGAGGGCAGGCAGCGGGCCTGCCCCGTGTTCTCACAGCAAGCGTCTTACAGGTAGCGGATGCCGGGTTGCGCCGTGCTGATGCGGGTACCGGCCTTGCCCTGGACGATCGCTTCGATGTCCGAGAGTGAACCGATCACCGCGACTTTGCCAGTGTGCCGGGCAAATTCGCAGGCAGCCTGGACCTTGGGCCCCATGGAGCCGGCGGCAAAGCCCAGCTTGTCCATTTCATCCGGGTGGGCCTGGGCGATGGCCTTCTGGGTCGGCTTGCCGAAGTCGATGAATGCCGCGTTGACGTCGGTGGCGATCACTAGCAGATCGGCTTCGAGTTGCTCGGCCAGCAGCGCCGAACACAGGTCCTTGTCGATCACCGCCTCGATACCCTTGAGCTTGCCGTCCTCGCCGTACATCGTCGGAATGCCGCCACCGCCGGCGCAGATCACGATGCTGCTCTTTTCCAGCAGCCACTTGATCGGGCGGATCTCGAAGATGCGCTTGGGTTTCGGGCTGGCCACCACCCGGCGGTACTTGTCGCCGTCCGGGGCGATGGCCCAGCCTTTCTCCTTGGCCAGCTTCTCGGCTTCTTCCTGGCTGTAGACCGGGCCGATGGGCTTGGTCGGGTTCTTGAAGGCCGGGTCCTTGGCGTCCACTTCCACCTGGGTCAGCAAGGTGGCGAAGGGCACCTCGAAGTCCAGCAGGTTGCCCAGTTCCTGTTCGATGATGTAGCCGATCATGCCTTCGGTCTCGGCACCGAGCACGTCCAGCGGGTAGGGCGAAACCTGGGTATAGGCCGCCGCCTGCAGCGACAGCAGGCCCACCTGCGGACCATTGCCGTGAGCGATCACCAGCTGGTTGCCGGGATGGATCTTGGCGATCTGTTCGGTGGCGATGCGGATATTGGCGCGTTGGTTGTCCGCGGTCATGGGTTCACCACGGCGGAGCAGGGCGTTACCGCCCAGTGCAACGACGATACGCATAATGCAGTCCTTCTAGAGGCTCTGTAGGAGCCGGCTTGCCGGCGAACAGCGGTTCGCTGGCAAGTCAGCCCCGGCAGGGGGAGGCGGGTTAGAGGTCGGCCAGGGTCGAAACCAGGATCGCCTTGATGGTGTGCATGCGGTTTTCCGCTTGCTCGAAGGCGATGCAGGCCGGGGACTCAAATACGTCGTCGGTGACTTCGATGCCGTTGGCCAGGTGCGGATACTGCTCGGCGATCTGCTTGCCCACCTTGGTGTCGCTGTTGTGGAAGGCCGGCAGGCAGTGCATGAACTTGGTCCGAGGGTTGCCGGTGGCTTTCATCAGCTGGGCGTTGACCTGATACGGCAGCAGTTGTTCGATACGTTCGGCCCAGGCTTCCACTGGCTCGCCCATGGAGACCCAGACGTCGGTGTGGATGAAGTCCACGCCCTTGACCGCAGCCTTCGGGTCTTCGGTGAGGGTGATGCGGGCACCGCTTTCCTCGGCGTATTGCTTGCAGCGCTGCACCAGGTCGTCATGGGGCCACAGGGCCTTGGGCGCGCAGATGCGCACGTCCATGCCGAGCTTGGCGCCCACCAGCAGCAGCGAGTTGCCCATGTTGTTGCGGGCGTCGCCCAGGTAGGCGTAGCTGATCTCGTGGATCGGCTTGTCGGCGTGTTCACGCATGGTCAGCACGTCGGCGATCATCTGGGTTGGGTGGTATTCGTCGGTCAGGCCGTTGAACACCGGCACCCCGGCGAACTTCGCCAGTTCTTCGACGATTTCCTGCTTGAAGCCGCGGTACTCGATGGCGTCGTACATGCGCCCCAGCACCCGGGCGGTGTCCTTCATGCTTTCCTTGTGGCCGATCTGCGACGAGTTGGGGTCGATGTAGGTGACGTTGGCGCCCTGGTCATAGGCGGCCACTTCGAAGGCACAGCGGGTACGGGTGGAGGTCTTTTCGAAGATCAGGGCGATGTTGTTGCCCTTGAGGTGCTGCTGCTCGGTGCCGGTGTACTTGGCGCGCTTGAGGTCACGGGACAGGTCCAGCAGGTAGCGCAGTTCACGTGGGGTGTGGTGTTCCAGGCTCAGCAGGTTACGGTTGTGGATGTTGAACGCCATGATTGTTTTCCTCGGATTCGGTAATCGGTCCGACCGGCGCCGGGTAGGCGCGGTCGGAGAGGGTGTCGTCTAAAGGCTTAGTAGTCGATCGGATCGCGGATGATCGGGCAGGTCATGCAGTGGCCACCGCCACGGCCGCGACCCAGTTCGCCGGCGCTGATGGTGATGACCTCGACCCCGGCCTTGCGCAGCAGGGTGTTGGTGTAGGTGTTGCGGTCGTAGCCGATGACCACGCCCGGCTCCACGGCCACCACGTTGTTGCCGTCGTCCCATTGCTCGCGCTCGGCGGCGAAGCTGTTGCCACCGGTTTCCACCACGCGCAGGGCCTTGAGGTTGAGGGCCTTGGCCACGGTGTCGAGGAAGCTGGTTTCCTCGCGGCGCACGTCGATGCCGCCCGGCTTGCTTTCGTCAGGGCGCAGGCTAAAGGCGACGATCTGGCTCACCACTTCCGGGAAGACCGTGACCAGGTCGCGGTCGCAGAAGCTGAACACGGTATCCAGGTGCATGGCCGCGCGGGATTTGGGCAGGCCGGCAACGATCACGCGCTCCACGGCCTTGTGCTTGAACAGGCTCAGTGCCAGTTGGCCGATGGCCTGGCGCGATGAGCGTTCGCCCATGCCGATCAGGACCACGCCATTGCCGATCGGCATCACGTCGCCGCCTTCCAGGGTGGCATTGCCGTGTTCCTGGTCCGGGTCGCCGTACCAGATC
Organism: Pseudomonas protegens; assembly: GCF_003363755.1. Lineage (GTDB taxonomy): Bacteria > Pseudomonadota > Gammaproteobacteria > Pseudomonadales > Pseudomonadaceae > Aquipseudomonas > Aquipseudomonas danubii. Next base: position 1,929,738 of record NZ_CP031396.1, on the reverse strand, counting down.
TGGAAGTCGGCGTGGGTGAACTCGGGGTGGAATTTGTAGATGGCGGTGGTCAGCAGGGTTTCCTGACGTCGCGCCGGCCAGTACATCGGGTTCAGGGTCACGCCGCCATAAATCCAGCAAGTGGTGTCGCGGGTGAACTGAGTGTTGGGCAGTGGCGGCAGGATGAAGCTGGAGTGGCCGAGGAAGTCGCGGAACATCTCGATGGTCTTGCCGCCGAAGCTGCTGGGCAAGTCGTCGGCAGAGACGCCGCCAATGAGGAACTCGGCGACCTTGCGTGGTTCCAGGCTGCGCAGCCACGAGCCGACTTCGTTGACCAGGCCCAGGCCGACCTGATTGGCGGTGATCTTGCGCTCCAGAATCCAGTCCAGGGCTTCGGGGATGGCGACGATGTCGGTCAGCAGGTTGTGCATTTCCAGCACATCAATGTCCCGCTCGCGCATCTTGGTGACGAAGTCGAAATGGTCGCGTTTGGCCTGGGCCACCCACAGCACATCATCGAACAGCAGTTCGTCGCAGTTGTTCGGGGTCAGCCGCTGGTGGGCCAGGCCTGGGGAGCAAACCATGACTTTGCGCAGTTTACCGGCTTCGGAATGGACGCCGTACTTAACTTTTTCCGTGGTCATTACTGTGATCCTCCAGAGACAAAACAATCGGGGTGTTGCTTGAAAGGCGGTGTTACAGGGTCAGGAAGCCGTCGTAGAGCCCGTAGGCCGCCACCAGGGCGCCTATGACCACCGCGGCAAAAATCAGCTTCTCGACGTTGGTGAAAATCGGTTTGTGCAGTTCCATCTTGGCCTTGGCGAACAGCACCACGCCGGGGGCGTAGAGCAGGGCCGAGAGCAGCAGGTACTTGACCCCGCCGGCATACAGCAGCCACATCGCGTAGAGCAGGGCGATGCCGCCGATGATCAGGTCCTTCTTGCGCTCGGCCAGGGCCTGTTCGTAGCTTTCGCCGCGCACCGCCAGCAGCACTGCGTAGGCCGCGGACCACAGGTAGGGCACCAGGATCATCGAGGTGGCGAGGTAGATCAGCGACAGGTAGGTGCTGGCCGAGAACAGAGTGATGACCAGGAAGATCTGCACCATGGCATTGGTCAGCCACAGGGCGTTGGCCGGTACATGGTTGGCGTTCTCGCGGCGCAGGAACTCCGGCATGGTGTGGTCCTTGGCCGCGGCGAACATGATCTCCGCACACAGCAGCACCCAGGACAGCAGCGCTCCCAGCAGCGAGATGATTAGGCCGACGCTGATCAGCACCGCGCCCCAGTGGCCCACCACATGCTCCAGCACGGCAGCCATGGACGGGTTCTGCAGCTTGGCCAGTTCCGGCTGGGTCATGATCCCCAGGGACAGCACGTTCACCAGCACCAGGAACAGCAGCACGGTGATGAAGCCGATGACAGTGGCCTTGCCCACGTCCGAGCGTTTTTCCGCCCGGGACGAGAAGATGCTCGCGCCCTCGATGCCGATGAACACCCAGACGGTGACCAGCATCATGTTGCGCACCTGGTTCATCACGCTGCCCAGGTCCGGGTTCTTCACGCCCCAGATATCAGCGGTGAAGATGTCCAGCTTGAAGGCGAACAGGGCAATCAGCACGAACAGCAGCAGCGGCACAACTTTGGCCACCGTGGTCACCAGGTTGATGAAGGCCGCTTCCTTGATCCCGCGCAGCACCAGAAAATGCACGGCCCAGAGCAGGATCGAGGCGCCGATCACCGCGGCCGGGGTGTTGCCCTCGCCGAAGATCGGGAAGAAATAGCCCAAGGTGCTGAACAGCAGGACGAAATAGCCGACGTTGCCCAGCCAGGCGCTGATCCAGTAGCCCCAGGCGGACGAGAAACCCATGTAGTCGCCGAATCCGGCCTTGGCGTAGGCATATACACCACCGTCCAGATCAGGTTTGCGATTGGCCAGGGTCTGGAAGACAAATGCCAGGGTCAACATGCCGACAGCGGTAATTGCCCAACCAATAAGAACTGCACCGACATCGGCGCTGGCTGCCATATTTTGCGGTAAGGAGAAGATCCCGCCGCCAATCATGGAACCCACTACCAAGGCGACTAAGGCGCCCAGTCTTAGTTTACCGGGGGATTCAGACATTGCGTGACTCCAATGCAGGAGAAGAGAGACTTCAGAGTAAATCTGCTGGCAATCCGAACAGCTGACTTAGATCAGTTCATCGCTACATTCCGTTGTGAATGAATGACTTAAGATTTATTACGGGAGGTAGAATGCTGCCCTGAAAGGGCCATTCCAGACGCTTTATGATCTCCTAATCAGTAGGAGTTCTCATTGCCGACGATGTTTGAAACTAGACCCTTTTGCAGAATGTGCAAATCTTTACCGGTGTTTAATAATCACTGGCTGATGATGGCACTTAGTACATATACAGAACAAAACACTCGGTTATTCAGTGTCTTCTGTAGGGTATCTAAAGCCAGTGCGGATAAAAGATGATTAATTGACTGTTACTGTTAGACGCACGTTTGTATACGTTATTTAATAAACTTCAGGTTTATCGCCAGATCGACTCACTGAGGCAGAGGTAGGGATGACACAACCGGCGCAGAAGCTTCAACTCGGTGCACTGATCGCTCTGGTCGTGGGTTCCATGATTGGCGGTGGGATCTTTTCCCTGCCGCAGAACATGGCCGCCCGGGCCGATGCCGGTGCGGTGCTGATCGGCTGGGGAATTACCGCTGTGGGCATGCTGACCCTGGCGTTCGTTTTCCAGACCCTGGCCAACCGCAAGCCGGAGCTGGATTCTGGAGTCTATGCCTATGCCAAGGCCGGATTCGGCGACTACATGGGCTTCTCGTCCGCCTGGGGTTACTGGATCAGTGCCTGGCTGGGCAACGTCGGCTACTTCGTCCTGCTGTTCAGCACCCTGGGCTATTTCTTTCCGGTGTTCGGCCAGGGCAATACCCCGGTGGCCATCGGTTGTGCGTCATTGCTGCTGTGGGCCGTGCACTTTCTGGTGCTGCGTGGGATCAAGGAGGCGGCGTTCATCAACCAATTGACCACGGTGGCGAAGATTGTGCCGCTGGTGATGTTCATCGTCATTGCGGCCGTGGCGTTCAAGGCCGACATCTTCACCCGCGATATCTGGGGCCGCAGCAATCCGAATTTTGGCGGGGTGATGGACCAGGTGCGCAACATGATGCTGGTCACGGTATTCGTGTTCATCGGCATCGAGGGCGCCAGCGTCTACTCGGCCCGGGCGCAGAAACGCGCGGACGTCGGGCGGGCCACGGTGATCGGCTTCCTGGGGGTGCTGGCGCTGCTGGTGCTGGTGAATGTGCTGTCCCTGGGGATCATGAGCCAGCCGGAGCTGGCCAAGCTGCAGAACCCTTCCCTGGCAGCAGTGCTGGAACATATCGTCGGCCCCTGGGGCGCCTTGCTGATCAGCATTGGCCTGGCGATTTCCCTGCTGGGGGCGCTGTTGTCCTGGGCCCTGCTGTGCGCGGAGATTCTCTACGCGACCGCCCGGGACCGGACCATGCCGGCGTTCCTGAAGAAGGAGAACGCCAACCATGTGCCGGTCAATGCCCTGTGGCTGACCAACGTGATGATCCAGATCTTCCTGTTGATCACCCTGTTTTCCGCCGGCACCTATACCAGCCTGATCTATCTGGCATCGTCGATGATCCTGGTGCCCTACCTGTGGTCGGCGGCCTACGCGGTGTTGCTCAGCGGCCGTGGGGAGACCTACGAGCAAGCCTCCCGGGAGCGGATGAAGGACCTGTTCATCGCCGTCGTGGCCCTGAGCTACGCCATCTGGCTGTTGTACGCCGGCGGCTTGAAGTACCTGCTGCTGTCGGCGCTGCTCTATGCCCCCGGCGTGGTGCTGTTCGCCAAGGCCAAGCGTGAGCAGGGCCAACCGCTGTTCACCACGCTGGAAAAGCTGATCTTCAGTGCTGTGATCATCGGCGCTTCGCTGGCGGCTTATGGCCTGTACAGCGGTCTGCTGGCGCTGTGATCGAGGGCTCACCACCATCGGGGGCGATGGGCGCCCAGGGTGCCGGCGGGGCAATCCCACTGCACGGGAGTTCCTGCGATATGCAACGGCACCCGCAGGCGTCGGGCCGGTCCCCAAGGGGTCTGTTCCTGAACCAGCCCCTGATCGTCAGCGTCTTCCGAGCGTAGCGGCGTTGCGTTTTCCGCTGACGGGCAATGCTCAACCAGAAGCTTGGCGGTGCGCGCCAGGGACAGGCGCGCCGAGCGGCCCTGGCCGCCGCTCAAGGACAGGTTCAGGGCCCGCAGAGCGCTGGCGGCCATCAGGTAGCCGGTGGCGTGATCCAGGGCCTGGACCGGCAGCGGCAGCGGTTGGTCCGCAGCTTTCCAGTCCATTCCGGCTGCGGCGATGCCGGCGCTCATCTGTACCAGGCTGTCGAAGCCCCGGCGGTTGCGCCAGGGGCCGCTCCAGCCATAGGCGTTGAGGCTGACCTCGATCAGCCTCGGGGCGATGCGCTGGCGTGCCTCGGCGTGGTAACCCAGGTGTTCCAGGGCATCGGCGCGATAGCCGTGCAGCAGCAGGTCGGCGTCGGCCAGCAGGCCCTCGAATACCGCGCGCTGTTCAAGGTCGTGCAGGTCCAGGCGTGCGCAGCGCTTGCCCAGGGTCACCTCCGGCTCCAGGGCCGGTTCGTTCCAGCCCGGCGGGTCGATGCGCAGTACCTCGGCGCCCAGCCCCGCCAGTAGGCGGCTGGCCACGGGGCCGGCCAGGACCCGGGTCAGGTCCAGCACCTTCAGTCCGGCCAGGGGCCGGGCGCTGGAACCGCTCCAGGTGCTCGGCCGCGAGCCGCGGTGCGGCAGCCAGTGCACCAGGGGTTCGGCGTTGACCGCCTGACCCTGCGGGTGCGCCTGCCACTGCGCCCAACTGCGCATCTGCGCGGCGCAACCGCCTTGATCGACGATGGCCTGTTCCAGCTCCAGCGCGTCCCAGGTGGCCACTCGGGCGGCCATGGCGTCGCGCCCGGTCACCGCGCCCAGCACCCGTTCGGCGGCGGCGCGGTGGTGGGGCGCGTTGGTGTGCAGGCGAATCCAGCCGTCGCGGCTGGGGTAATCCCCAGCAATCGGGTCCCAGGGAGAGGGCAGGCTCCAGCCTTGCGGGCGGATTGAACCGGCGAACCAGAACGAGGCCAGGCGCCGGTCGACGCTGACCTCTGGCCGGCGTCCGGTCTGGCTGTACAGCAGTTCGGCCAGGGCTTGCCCGGCGGCGGCGATGCTGGCGCAGGCCAGGTCGGTCACGGCGAAGGCCGAGGGCAGGGCGCCCTGGCCGGTTTGTCGGACGCTTGCGGGCGCCAGGCCCAGCGCGGCCTGGAGGGTGGCCAGTAGTTCGGTCATGACGCACTCCCCGGTTCAGAGGAGGGCATTGCACCCTGAAACCGCCGCCCCTGTCGATCACCTTAGGTCATCGGCCGCGGGGGGCGGCCGGGGGGCGAGAACCTGCGCTTACACCCGGAATTGATCCATCAGCTTCATCTGCTGGGTCGCCAGGGCATTGAGCTGGCTGCTGACCTGGGCTGACTCGCTGGCTTGCTCGGTCAGGGTTTCGGTCACGCTGCGAATCGCCGAGACGTTGCGGTTGACCTCTTCGGCCACAGCGCTCTGCTCCTCGGCGGCGCTGGCGATCTGCAGGTTCATGTCGCTGATCACGGTGACCGCGTCGCTGATCTTGCCCAGGGCCTGGACCGCTTGCTGGATCTGTCCGGCGTTGTTCTGCGCCTGGCTCTGGCTGGCGTGCATGGTGCTGACCACATCGCGGGTGCCGCTCTGGATGCGTTCGATCACCACGCGGATTTCCTCCACCGAGTCCTGGGTGCGCTTGGCCAGGTTGCGCACTTCATCGGCGACCACCGCGAAGCCGCGACCGCTTTCTCCGGCACGGGCCGCCTCGATGGCGGCGTTGAGGGCCAGAAGGTTGGTCTGCTCGGCGATGCTGCGGATCACCTCCAGCACCGAGCCGATCTGCTCGCTGCTCACCGCCAGGGCTTCGACTTCACCCACCGCCTTGCTCACCTCGTCGGCCAGCAGGCTGATGTCCCGGGTGCTGCGTTCGATGATGCTCATGCCTTCCTTGGCCGACTGGTCGGCGCCACGGGCGGCCTGGGCGGCGTTGGACGCACTGCTGGCGACTTCGTGGGCGGTGGCGCTCATTTCGTTGGAGGCGGTGGCCACCTGGTCGATCTCGCGGAACTGCACTTGCATGCCTTCGCTGGTCTGGCGGGCGATTTCCGAAGACTGGTCGGCGGTGCCGCGGGCCTCGATGATGCTTTGCTTGATCTGGGCAATGGTCGGTTGCAGCTTGTCGAGGAAACGGTTGAACCAACTCACCAGCTCGCCCAGTTCGTCTTTCTTGCTGTAGTTCAGGCGCTGGGTCAGGTCGCCGTCGCCGCTGGCGATGGCCTGGAGCATCTGCGCCACGCTGTTGATCGGCCGGGTCACGCCGGAGGCGCTGAGCCACATCAACAGCAGGCCCAGCAGGCCGGCACCGACGGCGACCAGCAGGGTTTTCAGGGTGCCGCTGGTCTGGGCTTGATCCAGCAGGTTTTGCAGCTTGACCGAGTCCGCCAGCAGTACCTGTTGTGGCAGGTCGATGGTCACGCCCCAGGCCTTGGCATCGGCAATCGGGCTGAAGGGATAGACCGCGCGGATCAGGTCGCCTTGCTGGAAGATTTTCGATGGGCTGCCGCTGAGTGTTGCGAGGATGTCCTTGCCCTGGGCGCCAAAGGTTTCATTGATGTTCTTGCCGACCTGGCCGGCATCGGCGCCGACAGCGGCCAGCAGCCCACTACCGGCGAGGATCATCATGTGCCCGGCTCCGTCGAACAGGTCCCGCTGCGCCTCGACAGCGGCGGCTTGCAGGGAGTCCAGGGCGATGTCGACGCCAATCACGCCCAGCACCTTGCCGTCCACCAGCAGGGGCAGGGAGATGGTGGTCATCAGCACTTGTTTCTTGTCCTGGCCGATGGTGTCGGCATAGGGATCGAGCAAGCAGGTGCGTCGGGTGTCCCGGGGGCAGGTGTACCAGATGTTGTAGGGTGTGCCGCTGAGGTTGAGGGTGGTCTTGGTCATGTCCTCCTCAGCCATCACGGTATTGAGTTGCTGGCCACCTGCGCGACTCCAATAGCTGGCAAAACGTCCGCGCTCGTTGGAGGCCCGGGTGGCATCGTTGGCGAACTCGCTGTCCTTGCCGTCCAGGGCATTGGGCTCATAGGCGAGCCAGATGCCGAGCACCTTGGGGTTGCGCTCGAAGGCGGTTTTCAGGCTGCGGTTGAGTTCTTCGCGCAGCGCTGCAGCATCCAGGCCGCGCTGGTTGGCCAGGTCTCGCAAGTCCCGGACCTGATCCGCCAGGGCGGTGATCACCAGCTGGCTTTCGCCGAAGGTCTTCTGAATGTGTGCCGCTTGTTCGGCTGCCTTGGCCTGTAGCAGGTCCTCGACACCGGCCGTCAGCATCTGCGTGCTGGAGGTGTTGACCAGTTGGTTGTTCTGCTGGCTTTGATAGATGTTCATGCCGACGATCAGCGCCACCACGCCCAACAGGCACAGTCCGGACAACAGCACGATTTTCAGGCGGATGGAGAGAGAGTCGAGCATGAGGCGATCTCGCGAAAGGACGGATGGTAAGCACGGAATCGATTGATTGCGGTCGCCAAGTCCTTTCAGCGCCATGTTTGGAACATCGGCTTGGCCAGCTTTTGCGTGAGGTTTAGCCGACGAACGGTAGGTATGAGGCCTTCGCCGCGTAAGCCCGGCTTACCCGCAAAAAGGTCCGTGAAGCTCATGCCAATGCTGAGGGCGCTCTGCCCGGCAAGCGGGCTGTTACAGAGGCGGGGTGCAGGTTTGCGGCAGGGCTTCGGGGCGCGACCAGATCCACAGGTTGCCCAGGGTCATGCCGGCGATGGCGGCGTACATCGTCCAGTGATGATTGAGCAGGGTCAGCATCAGGCCGGCGCACAGCAGCATGCTGAGGGTGGCGCTGACTTTGGCCTTGCGGCTGACAATCCGGCCGTTGCGCCAGTTGCAGAGGATCGGGCCCAACAGCCGGTGGTTCTCCATCCAGGCACTCAGGCGTGGCGAACTCTTGGTAGCGGCCCAGGCGGCCAGGAGGATGAATTCGGTGGTCGGCAGGCCCGGTACGACGATGGCGATCAGGCCGATAGCCAGGCTGATATAGGCCAGCACGCCAAACAGCAGGCGGGATATTTTCGACGAGGAGGGGCGAGTGGGGGTCATGGCTTCGATGATGAGGTAACGCGTCGTGTGGCTCAATCCGGGGAAGATGCCGGCCGACAGAATACCGCTGTGGGCAGGGCAGAGGGGTCAGCCGCCACCGTGCCCACAACGTCGGGGTCAGGCCGGTTGCGCGGCGCTGGAGTAAGCCTGCTCCAGCAGTACGGTGAAGCGGTTGAAGGCATCCAGGGCACCTTTTTCCGCAGCGGCTTCTTCTTCGGCGGTGAACTCCAGGCCGTCGAGGATGCGGGTGAAGGTCTTCCAGCCTTCGGCACGGCCACCGGCCGGTTCGCCCAGGTGCCGGGCGCCGAAGGTTTCGCTCAGGCCCAGGCCCACGGCGCGCTTGATCAGGAACGCGGCGCCGAGCTTGGAACCCTCGGAAACGAAGATCCAGCCCAGGGCTTCGGCCTTGCTCGGGTTGCGCACAGCGCCGGCTACCGGTGCTGGCACTTCAGTGTCCAGGTCCGCCAGGTCGGCCTTGGCCGCGTCGGCGCGGCAGCGCTCGGCCAGGTCAGGCACGATGCGGTTCAGTTCGGCATCGTTGTACAGGTCCACCAGTTCCGACTGGAACAGGTATTGGGCGACCACGAAGCGGGCGAAGGCGCCCTGGGTTTCAAACGGTGCGTGGGCCTTGACCAGGGCGTCGAGCTTGGAATGGGGCTCGTGGGTGATCTGGTTCAGACGCTGGGAGCGCAGGTGATGACGCTGGGAGGAATCCTGGGAGGTCATGCAGATGTCCTTGAGAATGAGAGGCACTTAGTGACTAGACGAACAAGAAGACGCGACACAGTAAAAAATCCTCACTGCCCCGGATGAAAAAGGGCAGTGAGGCGGTCTGGGGTCAGATGTCCCACACCAGGTTGACCGAGAAGTTGCGGCCGGGCTGGGTCAAGCGGTCGAGGTTGGCGGGTGCGGTTTGTCCGGCCTCACCGACACTGTCGTAGCCGCGCACGTCGTCCCAGTTCCAGTATTTCTTGTCGGTCAGGTTGTACAGGCCGGCGTTCAGGGTCAGGTCATCGGTGACCTTGTAGAAGCCGCTGAGGTCGAGGATGCCGTAGCCCGGTGTCTTGAACTGACCGCTGGTGGCGCGGCCATCCGGGGCCTTGAAGGTGCTGTTGTCGACCCGGTCCTTGCGTTTGACCAGGGTCCAGCTCAGCAGCGCGCCATAGTTGTCCTGGTCGTAGCCGAGGCCAAATACGCCCTTGAGCGGGTTGACACTGTTGATCGGCTCGCCGTTGTCATTGTTGCGACCGTAGGCGTAGGCCAGCGAGCCGATGCTGTACAGGCCCTGTGGTGCACCGAAGGCATCGAGGTTCAGACGGCCCCTGGCTTCGGCGCCCTTGATGGTGGCGTGTTTGATGTTGTTGCTCTGGATCACCGATTGCAGCGCGCCGGCGGTGATGGCGTCTTCGTTGATGAAGTCGCGGTACTGGTTGTAGAACACCGAGACATCGAAGGAGCCCGCGTCGAAGTTGCCGCGCAGGCCGGTTTCATACCCTTTGCTGGTTTCCGGCTTGAGGTTGGAGTTGGGCTCGACCACGTACCCGGTGGCGAGGTTTTCGAAGCGGCCGTAGAGCGCCTTGGCCGACGGCGTGCGGAAGCCCTCGGAGTACTGGCCATAGGCCGTGTAGTGCTCGTCGAAGCTGTAGGTCAGGCCGAACTTGGGTGAAACCCGATGCCAGGTCTTCTTGTCGTCGCTGACCGGAAAGTTGCCGGTAGGGTTGGCGACATTGAGGAACTCCTGGGTCAGTTTCGGCTTGAGCTGGGTGTAGTCGTAGCGCAGGCCAGGGGTGAAGGTCCAGGCGTTCCAGCTGATCTGGTCCTGGGCGAACAGGCTGTAGGTGCTGACGGTGGGGTCCGGGAAGTCGCTGGATTTTTTCACGCTGTCGCTGGCGCTCGGGCTTGGCGCGCCGATGGCGGTGCAACCTGCACCGACCTTCAGGCAGGTGGCGGTGCCATAGCGTGAGCCGGTGACTTTCTGTTGCTTGAGGGTGGTGCCGTAGGTCAGTTGATGCTCGGTTTCACCGAGGGTGAAAGCCTTGTCCAGTTGCGCGTCCAGTACCCACTGTTTTTCCTGGTACAGGGTTTGCCGCTCCCGCAGCACGTCACGGGCGTTGGGGGAGAACGCCGAGACCGGGTTGTAGCGCTCGGAAGTGCTCTGGTCGGTCTTGGCGATCTGGTAGTTCAGGCTCCACTTGATCTGGTCGGCGATCGGCGATTGCACGGCGAAGCTGTTTTCCAGGCCGAAGCGCTCACGGGTGATGGTGTCGTTGCCGACCCGCGAGCGATACCAGTTCTGCCCGACGCCGTTGAGAAACAGGCCGCCTACTGCGCTTTTCTGGTTGGTGTCGCGGTCATCCTTGTACTTTTCGTAGGTCAGGCCCAGGCGAGCATCCGGTGCATAGTTCCAGCCGAGCTTGGCCAGGACGTTGGTGGTGCGGGCGTCTTCCGGGTTGGCGGCGGTGCGGTTCAGGCCGGTGCCGTTGTTGCTGCCATAGGACTCGGTTTCGTGGCCATCACGCCGGCTCAGGTGCAGCAGGGCGTCGAAGTCGCTGGCCCGGCCGGCGACGGTGGCGGATTTCAGCCAGCTTTCATCAGCCGAGCTATAGCCGGTTTTCAGGCGCGCACCGAAGTCCTGGCCGGGTTTGATGATGTCGTCGGCGTCCAGGGTGTAGTAGCTGACGGCGCCGCCGATGGCGCTGCTGCCGTAGAGCACCGAGGCCGGGCCACGGAGGATTTCCACGCGCTTGACGATTTCCGGGTCGACATAGTTGCGGTTGGTCTTGGCGTAGGGACCGCTGAAGAAGTGATCCGGCACTTCCACGCCATCGACCTGGGTGAGAATCCGGTCGCTGTCGATGCCGCGGATGTTGTAGCCACTGAGTCCTGCGCGCTGACCTGCACCACCGACGGAAACCCCAGGCTCGTAGCGCACCAGCTCCTTGATGGTGTTGACGTTCTGGCGGTCCAGTTCTTCCCGGGTCTGCACACTCACGGTGCTCGGCACCGAGTTGATGTCCTGCTCCTGGCGGGTAGCGCTAATGGTCACTTGCTGCAGGTTCACCACGTTGGCGCCGCTGCGCTTCTCCAGGACGATGCTGTTGTTGCCCAGTTTGCGGTAGCTCAGGCTGGTGCCGCCGAGCAGCCGATCCAGGGCCTTTTCCGGCGGCAGCGAGCCGCGTACGCCGGGGGAGGCAACGCCGGAACCCAGCTCGGCGGGCAGGCCCACTTGCCAGCCGGTGACCGCGGTAAAGGCATTGAGCGCCGAGACCAGCGGTTGCTCGGCAATGGCGAAGTTGTAGTTGCCCATGCGCTGGCTGGAAGGCGCCGGGGCATCGGCGGCCATGACAGGCGTGGCGTGAGCGCCGGCCAGCAGGATCGCTGCGGTGAGCAGCGACAGCGTGCAGTTCTGCAGACGGGTACAGGGAACAGAGGATCGGCTGTTGAGGCGAGGGGACATCGAGAGCGCTCCGGGTCGCACGAATCTTATAGGTGCAGATGCGCATTAAAAATGCGAATCAGTTGCATTGGCTATAACGAGACGTATGACCCATGGCTATCGCGTAAAAATAATTATTCTCAGTTGAGAATCACCAGCGCCGGGAATTCCGAGAGTCGCGCCGAGGTGATATGGGCCAGGGATCGCAACACATCCAGGGGCTGGTCCAGGCGGTAGTTGCCGGTGACCGCAACACTTGCCAACTGTTCGTTGTTGTTGACGATCCAGCCCGGGTAATAACGCCGCAGTTCCGCCAGCACCTGATTGAGGGGGCAGTTCTCGAACACCAGGCGCCCTTCGACCCAGGCCAGGTCCTTGCCAGCATCGAGCTTGGCCGGGCGCTCAAACCCCTGAGGGCCGACGCGTACGCTTTCTCCGGCCCTCAAGCGAATGCGCTGGTCGGCGTGGGTCGCCCGCAGGTCGATATCGCCGCGTTGCACCTGGACCTGGGCGATGCCGTCCAGATAGCGCACGGCGAAGGCGGTGTCGCCCACGCTGGCCTTGACCGGACCGGCGTCCAGTTCCAGGGGTCGGCCGAGAGTGGCGGGGATCTCGAAGAAGGCTTCGCCCTGGTACAGCCGAGCCACGCGCTGGTGATCGTTGATCTGGCTGGAAAACGCCGAGTTGGTGTTGAGCAGGACTTTCGAGCCGTCTTCCAGTTGCAGGCGCTGGCGTTCACCCACCAGGGTCAGGTGGTCGGCCTGCAGGCGCAGGGGCAGGTTGCTGAAGCTGAACAGCCCAAGCACCAGCACTGCGGCGGTGGCCAGGGGCTTCCAGTGGGGGCGCAGGCGAGCCAGGCGTGAAACCTTCGGTGCAGGGGCGGCCAGGGCCTGGGCACAGAGCGCCACTTGCGGTCCGTTCCAGATGGCCTGGGCCTTTTCGAAGGCCTGGGCATTGAGCGGTGAAGCCGCCAGCCACTGATGAAACTGGCGCACCTGTTCCTCGTTCGGATGTTCCAGCTCGATCAGCCAATCCAGCGCCTGATCCATGGCAAGGGTGCTTGAGTGCGAGCCGGCAGGGGTGGGCGGCTCGGCGCTGTGAAAATCCGTCACGGGTGTTCCTCGGCGGCGTCTGTGCGCAGCTGTTTTTTCAAGAGAGAGCGAAAGCCGGCCAAGGTTAACAAAGGCCTGGGGCTGACGCAGTCATTGTGCTCAGCGGTTGAGACTCACTGGCCGTCGAGACGTTCGGCGACGCCGATGCAGATGGCCATGATCAATTTCAGTTCCTTTTGCACGGTGCTCAGCGACACCCCGAGTGCGTCGGCGATCTCCTGATAGCTGTGGCCGTGCAGGCGACTGAGGATGAAGATCTGCTGCTGGCGCGGGCTGAGCTGACCGAGGCTGAGGTTCAGGCGTTCGAGCAATTGCTCGGCGTGGGCTGCGTCCTCGGCGCTGCTGAGGGGAGCGGCGACGCTCTCCACCACCTCCGGTGGCACATCTTCCAGCAGGGTGCGGCCCTGGATGCGCCGGGCCCGCAGGTGGTCCAGCGCCAGGTTGCGTGCAGTCTGGAACACGAAGGGCTCAAGGTGGGTGATCGGCCGCTCGCTGAGGGCGCGGGTCACCCGCAGATAGGTTTCCTGCAGCAGGTCTTCGGCGGTGCTGTGGTTGTTGACCATCCGCTCCAGCGTTCGCAGCAGAGAAATTCGTTGAGTGAGGAAGACGTGGTTGAAGTGCGATTGACTCACAGCAAGGCCTGATCCATTTTTGCAGCAGATGATAATGATTGTCATCTGCGCCAATGGTCAAGCCTTGTGTGATTTATCCCCGAGCGGCCAGGTACGCCTGGTAGTCGGGAATCCGGTGTTCATGGGCCTGGCTCATCAGTGGGCTGCTGAGCAGATAGTCGGCGCTGCACTCGTTGCAGGCCACGGGAATGTTCCACACCGCCGCCACGCGCAGCAGGGCCTTGATATCCGGATCGTGGGGCTGGGGTTCGAAGGGGTCCCAGAAGAACACCAGCAGGTCGACCCGCTGTTCGGCAATCTGCGCGCCCAGTTGCTGATCGCCGCCCAGAGGGCCGCTGATCATGCTGTGCACCGGCAGTCCCAGGCGTTTGCTCAGCAGCAGCCCGGTGGTGCCGGTGGCCAGCAGTTCATGTTCGGCCAGGCGTGACTTCTGTCGTTCGGCCCAGTCCAGCAGAAAGACCTTGCAGTGGTCATGCGCGACCAGGGCGATGCGCTTGCGCGCCGCCATGGTCTTTTGGGTAAAACTGATACCGATCATCGACGAATATCCGTTTTATTCCGCGTTGCACAGGGCCAGGCAGTTATCCAGCATGCGGTTGGAAAAGCCCCACTCGTTGTCGTACCAGGCCAGCACCTTGAGCAAGCGACCGCCGCTGACCTTGGTGTGGTTGGCGTCGAAGATCGACGACAGCGGGTTGTGATTGAAGTCGCTGGAGACCAGCGGCAGGGTGTTGTAGCCGAGGATCTTCGAATGCTGGCTGGCACTCTTGAGCAGGGCGTTGACCTCTTCGGCGGTGGTGTCGCGCTTGAGGGTCACGGTCAGGTCCACCAGCGACACGTTGATCACCGGTACCCGCACTGCCATGCCGGTCAGCTTGCCCGCCAGCTCCGGCAGCACCAGGCCCACGGCTTCAGCGGCGCCGGTCTTGCTCGGGATCATGTTCTGGGTAGCCGAGCGGGCGCGGTAGGGGTCGCTGTGGTAGACGTCGGTGAGGTTCTGGTCGTTGGTGTAGGCGTGGATGGTGGTCATCAGGCCGTTGTCGATGCCCAGCTCGCGGTGCAGCACCTGGGCCACCGGGGCCAGGCAGTTGGTGGTGCACGAAGCGTTGGAAATGACCTGGTGCGACTGGCGCAGGATGTCGTGGTTGACCCCGTAGACCACGGTGGCGTCGGCGCCTTTGGCCGGGGCCGAGATGATCACTTTGCGGGCGCCGGCAGTAAGATGGGCAGCGGCCTTGGCGCGGTCGGTGAACAGGCCGGTGCATTCGAAGACCACGTCGATCTTTTCCGCGGCCCAGGGCAGTTCGGCCGGGTTGCGGATGGCACTGACGGCAATCCGGTCGCCGTTGACGGTCAGGCTTTCCTGGTCGTGCTGGACTTCGGCGTCGAAAGTGCCGTGGACGGTGTCGTACTTCAGCAGGTGGGCATTGATCGCGCTGTCCCCCAGATCGTTGATGGCGACGATCTGCAGATCCTGGCGATAGCCTTGGGTATAGAGTGCGCGCAGGACGTTACGGCCAATACGGCCAAAACCGTTGATTGCGATTCGAAGAGTCATGTGCAAACGCCTGTCGTTAAATTTGTTGTTGGAATTACAAGATTATTCGCATAGAAATAGAAAACAAGCCTTTTTAGTGGCAATATTTTGTCTTATCTACAACGAGTGACCTGAATCAACTGGTCCAAATGGTCAGAAATGTCCTCCACTGTCCCTCGGTGGCGGGGCTTCTGATCAGCATAGACAAACAGGTCGCCACATCCGTTAGCCTGGAGTTCTACATATGCATCCCCGCGTTCTTGAGGTCACCGAACGGCTTATCGCTCGCAGTCGCGCCACTCGCCAGGCCTATCTGGCGTTGATTCGCGGTGCCGCCAGCGATGGTCCGCAGCGCGGCAAGCTGCAGTGTGCGAACTTCGCCCACGGCGTGGCCGGTTGTGGCGCCGACGACAAACACAGCCTGCGGATGATGAATGCGGCCAACGTGGCAATTGTTTCGTCATATAACGACATGTTGTCGGCTCACCAGCCTTACGAGCGTTTTCCCGAGCAGATCAAGAAAGCCCTGCGCGAGATCGGTTCGGTGGGCCAGTTCGCTGGCGGCACCCCGGCCATGTGCGATGGCGTGACCCAGGGCGAGGCCGGCATGGAGTTGAGCCTGCCGAGCCGCGAGGTGATTGCGCTGTCCACGGCCGTGGCCCTGTCGCACAACATGTTCGACGCGGCGCTGATGCTGGGGATCTGCGACAAGATCGTCCCGGGCCTGATGATGGGCGCCCTGCGCTTCGGTCATCTGCCGATGGTCTTCGTCCCGGGCGGGCCGATGGTGTCGGGGATTTCCAACAAGCAGAAGGCCGATGTGCGCCAGCGTTACGCTGAAGGCAAGGCCAGCCGCGAGGAGCTGCTGGAGTCGGAAATGAAGTCCTACCACAGCCCGGGCACCTGCACCTTCTACGGCACCGCCAACACCAACCAGTTGCTGATGGAAGTCATGGGCCTGCACCTGCCGGGCGCCTCGTTCGTCAACCCCAACACGCCGCTGCGCGACGCCCTGACCCATGAGGCGGCGCAGCAGGTCACGCGCCTGACCAAGCAGAGCGGCAGCTTCACGCCCATTGGCGAAATCGTCGACGAGCGTTGCCTGGTCAACTCCATCGTCGCTCTGCACGCCACCGGCGGTTCCACCAACCACACCCTGCACATGCCGGCCATTGCCCAGGCGGCAGGCATCCAGTTGACCTGGCAGGACATGGCCGATCTGTCCGAGGTGGTGCCGACCCTGTCTCACGTCTATCCCAACGGCAAGGCCGACATCAACCACTTCCAGGCAGCGGGCGGCATGTCGTTCCTGATCCGTGAACTGCTGGAAGCCGGCCTGCTTCACGAGGACGTCAATACCGTGGCCGGCCGCGGCCTGAGCCGCTACACCCAGGAGCCGTTCCTCGATAACGGCAAGCTGGTATGGCGCGAAGGCCCGATCGAAAGCCTCGATGAAAACATCCTGCGGCCGGTGGCCCGGGCCTTCTCCCCGGAAGGCGGCTTGCGGGTCATGGAAGGCAATCTCGGCCGCGGGGTGATGAAAGTGTCCGCCGTGGCCCCCGAGCATCAGGTCGTCGAAGCCCCGGCGGTGGTGTTCCAGGACCAGCAGGACCTGGCCGACGCCTTCAAGGCCGGCCTGCTGGAAAAAGATTTCGTCGCGGTGATGCGCTTCCAGGGCCCGCGCTCCAACGGCATGCCCGAGCTGCACAAGATGACCCCGTTCCTCGGGGTGCTGCAGGACCGTGGCTTCAAGGTGGCGCTGGTGACCGATGGACGTATGTCCGGTGCCTCGGGCAAGATTCCGGCGGCGATTCATGTCAGCCCCGAAGCCCAGGTCGGCGGTGCGCTGGCTCGGGTGCTGGACGGTGACATCATTCGCGTTGACGGGGTCAAGGGCACCTTGGAACTCAAGGTCGACGCCGCCGAATTCGCCGCCCGGGAACCGGCCAAGGGCCTGTTGGGCAACAACGTCGGCACCGGTCGTGAACTCTTCGCTTTCATGCGCATGGCCTTCAGCTCGGCAGAGCAGGGCGCCAGCGCCTTTACCTCTGCTCTGGAGACGCTTAATTGAAACTGGCCCTGGTCGGTGACATCGGTGGCACCAACGCGCGCTTCGCGTTGTGGAAAGACCAACAACTGGACGCGATCCAGGTCCATGCAACGGCGGACTATCGCTGCCCGGAAGACGCCATCAAGGCGTACCTGCAAGACCAGGGCCTGGCCCTGGGTGCCATCGGTTCGGTATGCCTGTCGGTGGCCGGTCCGGTCAGCGGCGACGAGTTCCGTTTTACCAACAACCACTGGCGCCTGAGCCGCCAGGCGTTCTGCCAGGCCTTGCAGGTGGAGCAGTTGCTGCTGGTCAACGACTTCTCGGCCATGGCCCTGGGCATGACCCGCTTGCAGCCCGATGAGTTTCGCGTGGTCTGCGAAGGCGTTGCCGAGCCCTTGCGTCCGGCGGTGGTGATCGGTCCGGGCACTGGTCTCGGCGTCGGTACCCTGTTGAATTTCGGCGACGGCCGCTACATGGCCTTGCCGGGGGAGGGGGGGCATGTCGACCTGCCCTTGAGCAGCCCGCGGGAAACCCAGCTGTGGCAACACATCCACGATGAAATTGGCCATGTCAGCGCCGAGACTGCTTTGAGCGGCAGTGGATTGCCGCGGGTGTACCGGGCGATCTGTGCGGTGGACGGCCATGAGCCGCGCCTCGATACCCCGGAAGCCATCACCGCTGCCGGGCTGGCCGGCGACCCGATTGCCCGGGAAGTGCTGGAGCAGTTCAGCTGCTGGCTGGGGCGAGTGGCGGGCAACAACGTGCTGACCACGGGCGCGCGGGGCGGCGTGTATATCGTCGGCGGGGTGATTCCCCGTTTCGCCGACTTCTTCATCCACAGCGGCTTTGCCAGGAGTTTTGCCGACAAGGGCTGCATGAGCGACTACTTCAAGGGCATTCCGGTGTGGTTGGTGACGGCGCCCTATTCCGGGCTGACCGGTGCCGGCGTAGCGCTGGAGCAGGCCCAGGGTTGACCTTGAGCCGCACGGCGTAGGAGCCGGCTTACCGGCGAAGAGGCGGTAACACGCCTCCCGGCATCAGGCATAATCGCGCTCCCTGCCTAACAATAAGGACGGCCCCGGTGAGTTCAGTCAGTAAGTCGATTTTGTTGGTTGACGACGATCAGGAAATTCGCGAGCTGCTGGAAACCTACCTCAGCCGCTGCGGCTTCCAGGTGCGCACGACCGCCGATGGCGCCGGCTTTCGTCAGGCCCTGAGCGAGGCACCCAGCGACCTGGTGATCCTCGACGTGATGCTGCCCGACGAAGACGGCTTCAGCCTGTGCCGCTGGATTCGCCAGCACCCACGGTGCAGTCAGGTGCCGATCATCATGCTCACCGCCAGCTCCGACGAGGCCGACCGGGTGATCGGTCTGGAGCTGGGGGCCGACGACTACCTGGGCAAGCCCTTCAGCCCCCGGGAGTTGCAGGCGCGGATCAAGGCGCTGTTGCGCCGGGTGCAGTTCGCTCAGGAGCGGGTCGCAGGTGACGTGCTGTGCTTCGACGAGTGGCGCCTGGATGTGATCAGTCACCGCTTGTTTCATAACGACGGCGAGGAGGTGATCCTCTCCGGCGCCGACTTTGCCCTGCTCAAGCTGTTCCTCGACCACCCCCAGGAAATCCTCGACCGTGACACCATCGGCAATGCCACTCGCGGGCGTGACCTGATGCCCCTGGACCGCATCGTCGACATGGCCGTCAGCCGCCTGCGCCAGCGTCTGCGGGACACGGAAAAGCCACCGCGGCTGATCCGTACCGTGCGTGGCAGCGGGTATCAATTGGCAGCCAATGTGGTTGCCGGCAATGGTCACTGAGGTACTGCGCAGAGTATTGCGGCGGGTGCCGATGCCTCGCTCGCTGCTGGGGCGCATGCTGCTGCTGACCTTGCTGGCGGTGTTGTTCGCCCAGGCCCTGTCCAGCGTGATCTGGGTTTCGCAGTTGCGCGCTACCCAGCTCGAAGGCCTGGTGACCAGCGCCCGTAGCCTGGCTCACTCGATGACCGCCAGCGTCAGTTACCTGCGTTCGCTGCCGGTGGCTTATCGCCCCCTGGTGCTCGACCAGTTGCGCAGCATGGGCGGTACCCGTTTTGTCGTGACCCTCAATGACAAGCCCCTGGGCATGCAGGTGCTGCCCGCTACACCGCGCAAAGAGGCGGTATTGCAGGCGGTGGAGCAAGTGCTGCGCCAGTCCCTGGGCAACGACGCGGATCTATCCGTGACCTTTGTCAGCCCCGATGATCTGCGGATTTTCAATGGCGGCCTCAAGCTCGACGAGTTGCCCCGCTCCTGGGCCCATTACGCCTTGACCCTGGAGCCGGTGAACCCACCAGTGCTGGTAACCCAGATCCAGATGGCCCCGGGAGAATGGCTGTACATTGCCTCGCTGCTGCCCGAGCCCTATACCAGCCTCGAAGAACAGGGGCTGCCGGCGCAGCAGGTGTGGTTCATCCTGCTCACCAGCGGTTTTCTGCTGCTGTTCATTGGCCTGCTGGTGCATTGGCAGAGCCGGCCCCTCAAGCGTCTGGCCCGGGCGGCGCGGGACATGTCCCTGGGCGCCGATGTCGAGCCGGTGGCGCAGGGCGGCGGCAGTGAAGTGGTGGAAGTGGGGCGGGCCTTCAACAGCATGCGCGAACGCATCAGCCGCTACCTGACCGAGCGCAGCCAGCTGTTCAGTGCCATCTCCCATGACCTGCGCACCCCTATCACCCGCCTGCGCCTGCGAGTCGAACTGCTGGAGGACGAACAACTGCAAGCCAAGTTCGGCCGCGACCTGGACGAGCTGGAACTGCTGGTCAAAGGTGCGTTGCAATGCGTCAAGGACACCGACATCCACGAGAACATCGAGCCGGTGGACCTCAACCAGGTGCTCGACTGCCTGGTGGAGCCTTACCTGGCACCCAACGGCAATGGCCGCGTGACCCAGCAGGGTCGGGCGCTGGCCAGCTACCCGGGCAAGCCCCTGGCGCTCAAGCGCTGCATGGGCAACCTGATCGACAACGCCCTGAAGTACGGCCAGAACGCCCATCTGCACATCGAAGACGACGACAGCGGTTTTGTCCTGCATGTCGACGACGAAGGCCCGGGCGTACCGGAGCAGCGCCTGGAGCAGGTGTTCGAGCCGCATTTCCGTCTGGCCGGCCAGCAGCAGGGCTACGGCCTGGGCCTGGGGATTGCCCGCAACATTGCCCACAGCCATGGCGGCGAAGTCAGCCTGCAGAACCTGCGCGAAGGCGGCCTGCGGGTGACCCTGTATCTGCCCCGGACCTTCGACTGATGCCGGCGTGTACACCGCGGCTGGCACACACTGGCTGGTGAAAGCGCTGGCTGGTGAAAGCGCTGGCTGCTCGGTGAAGGCGCCTTCAACGTTAATACAGGGCTCCTGGACCACTACAAGCCAGCTTCTGCGGTGGAGTGCAATGTCACGGTTTGGTGACATTGTGCTGGCCCTTCGTTACCTGCGGTTGCGAACGGCTTGATTAGACTCAAGCCTTCGATAAAAACAACAACAGGCCACTCATGGACTCTCTCCCCCTGCCGCTGCGCAGTTGGCTGAACGCGCCCGCTCACCATTCCTGGCTCGCCGCCGAAGGCCTGCGCCTGCTTGATTTCGCCAAGGCTTCACGACTCGCCGAAGGCTTCGGCAACCTCGATGCCCGGGGCTGCCTGCCCGCCGGTGCCCAGGCCGAAACCATGAACACCGCGCGCATGACCCACAGCTTCGCCATGGCGCACATCCAGGGTCTGCCGGGTTATGCCGGGCTGGTGGACCACGGCATCGCCGCGCTCATGGGGCCGTTGCGCGATGCCGAGCACGGCGGCTGGTTCGCCGTGGCCGGTCAGGCCGATGGCAACAGCACCAAGGCCGCCTACCTGCATGCCTTTGTCGCCCTGGCCGCCAGCTCTGCGGTGGTGGCGCAGCGGCCGGGTGCCCAGGCCCTGCTTGAGGAGGCGATCCGGATCATTGACGGGCATTTCTGGAGCGAGGAGGAGGGCGCCATGCTCGAGTCCTTCAATCGCGACTGGCGCAAGCCGGAAGCCTATCGCGGCGCCAACAGCAACATGCACGCCACCGAGGCTTTCCTGGCCCTGGCCGATGTCACCCAGGACCCGCGCTGGCTCAACCGCGCCCTGCGCATCGTCGAGCGGGTGATCCATCAGCACGCCGCCGCCAACGACTTCATGGTGATCGAGCATTTCGACGCTGACTGGCAACCCCTGCGCGACTATAACCGGGCCTTTCCCGCCGACGGTTTCCGCCCCTTCGGCACCACGCCGGGCCACGGTTTCGAATGGGCGCGCCTGCTGTTGCACCTGGAGGCGTCGCGCGGCCTGGCCGGGATGCTGACCCCGGGCTGGCTGGCGCTGGATGCGCAGCACCTGTTCGCGAGCAACTGCCGCCACGGCTGGGACGTGGACGGTGCCCCGGGCATTGTCTACACCCTGGATTGGGACAACCGGCCGGTGGTGCACCAACGCCTGCACTGGACCCATGCCGAGGCCAGCGCCGCCGCCAGCGCTTTGCTCAGGCGCACCGGCCAGGAGCAGTACGAGGCCTGGTACCGGCGTTTCTGGGAGTTCTGCGAAGCCCATTTCATCGATCATCAGCAGGGCAGCTGGCATCACGAACTGGGCCGCGACAACCGCCCGGCCGCCGAGATCTGGGGCGGCAAGCCGGACCTCTATCACGCCTGGCAAGCCGTGCTGATTCCGCGTCTGCCCCTGGCGCCGAGCATGGCCTCGGCTTTGGCCCAAGCGTCTGTTCCGGGCCTTGTGTAACCATGTCGTGACATTTCCCCGTCGCTTCGTTACCCGAACGTTCGACTAGGCTGTTTAGACTCGTATGCAGCGCAAGCACCAGACTTGCATGCATAACAACAAGAAAGGTACTTCAAATGAATGCGATTTCTCGCCTCGCCACTGTCATTTCCCTTGCCTCTCTGTTTCCCCTGAGCGCCCTCGCCGCCGATTCCAAAGGTTCCGTGGAAGTCGTCCACTGGTGGACTTCGGGTGGTGAAAAAGCTGCCGTCGATGTGCTCAAGGCCCAAGTGGAAAAAGACGGTTTCACCTGGAAGGACGGCGCCGTGGCCGGTGGTGGCGGTTCCACTGCGATGACCGTGCTGAAAAGCCGCGCCGTGGCCGGCAACCCGCCGGGCGTAGCCCAGATCAAGGGCCCGGATATCCAGGAGTGGGGCAGCACCGGCCTGCTCAGCACCGACACCCTCAAGGACGTGGCCAAGGCGGAAAACTGGGACGGCCTGCTCTCGTCCAAGGTGGCCAATACCGTCAAGTACGAAGGTGATTACGTAGCAGTGCCGGTGAATATCCACCGGGTCAACTGGCTGTGGATCAACCCTGAAGTGTTCAAGAAAGCCGGGATCGACAAGGCCCCGACCACCCTCGAAGAGTTCTATGCCGCCGGCGACAAGCTCAAGGCTGCGGGCTTCATTGCCCTGGCCCATGGCGGCCAGCCGTGGCAGGACAGCACCGTGTTTGAAGACGTGGTGCTCTCGGTCATGGGCCCTGAAGGCTACAAGAAAGCCCTGGTGGACCTGGACCAGAAAACCCTCTCCGGCCCGGAAATGACCAAGGCCTTTGCCGAGCTGAAGAAAATCACCGGCTACATGGACCCCAACCGTGCCGGGCGTGACTGGAACATTGCGGCTGCCGACGTGATCGGCGGCAAGGCCGGCATGCAGATGATGGGCGACTGGGCCAAGAGCGAATGGACGGCGGCGAAGAAAGTTGCCGGCAAGGACTACCAGTGCGTGCCGTTCCCGGGCACCGACAAGGCCTTCACCTACAACATCGACTCCCTGGCGGTGTTCAAGCTCAAGGCCGATCGCAAAGGTGATATCGCCGCTCAGCAGGACCTGGCCAAGGTGGCCCTGGGCAAGGACTTCCAGAAGGTCTTCAGCATCAACAAGGGCTCGATCCCGGTGCGCACCGACATGCTCAACGACATGAGCGCCGAGGGCTTCGACTCCTGCGCCCAGGCAGCGGCCAAGGACTTCCTGGCCGACGAGAAGACCGGCGGCCTGCAGCCGAGCATGGCGCACAACATGGCCACTTCCCTGGCGGTGCAGGGCGCGATCTTCGATGTGGTGACCAACTTCATGAACGACAAGGATGCGGACCCGGCCAAGGCCAGTGCGCAACTGGCCTCGGCGGTCAAAGCCGCGCAGTAATCCTTGACCCCGCCGCCGGTACGCCGGCGGCTGACCTGTGACTGTGTTGCCGCCCTGCAGGGCTTACGCCCATGCAGCGGCGGCGTGCATCCCGGATTCACTTCAATAACTGGGTTTTTGCGATGAGCTCTGTGGCGGTTTTCAGCAAGGCCTCACCCCTGGACGCACTGCAGCGCTGGCTACCCAAGCTGGTGCTGGCGCCGAGCATGGTGATCGTGCTCGTGGGGTTTTATGGCTACATCATCTGGACGTTCATTCTGTCCTTTACCAATTCCAGCTTCATGCCGAGCTACAAGTGGGTCGGCCTGCAGCAATACCTGCGCTTGATGGACAACGACCGCTGGTGGGTGGCGAGCAAGAACCTCGCGCTCTTCGGCGGCATGTTCATTGCCATCAGCCTGGTGCTGGGGGTGTTCCTGGCGGTGCTGCTGGACCAGCGCATCCGCAAGGAAGGCTTCATCCGTACCGTGTACCTGTACCCCATGGCACTGTCGATGATCGTCACCGGTACTGCCTGGAAGTGGCTGCTCAACCCTGGCCTGGGCCTGGACAAGATGCTCCGTGACTGGGGCTGGGAAGGCTTTCGCCTGGACTGGCTGGTGGATCAGGACCGGGTGGTCTACTGCCTGGTGATCGCCGCTGTATGGCAGGCCTCGGGCTTTGTCATGGCGATGTTCCTCGCCGGTCTGCGCGGTGTTGACCAGTCGATCATCCGCGCCGCCCAGGTCGACGGCGCGAGCCTGCCGACCATCTACCTGCGGATCGTCCTGCCGAGCCTGCGGCCGGTGTTCTTCAGTGCCTTCATGATCCTCGCCCACATCGCCATCAAGAGCTTCGACCTGGTGGCGGCGATGACCGCGGGCGGCCCGGGCTACTCCTCCGACCTGCCGGCGATGTTCATGTACTCCTTCACCTTCAGCCGGGGCCAGATGGGCATCGGCTCGGCCAGCGCCATGCTGATGCTCGGTGCCGTACTGACCATCCTGGTGCCGTACCTGTACTCCGAACTGCGAGGCAAGCGCCATGACTAACTCCCTCGCCAAGCCGACCCTGAACTTCAGCCGGATCGCCATCTACGCCACCTTGCTGCTGGCGGCGGCGGTGTATCTGATTCCATTGGTGGTGATGCTGCTGACCAGCTTCAAGACCCCTGAAGACATCCGCACCGGCAACCTGCTGAGCTGGCCCCAGGTGGTGGACGGCATTGGCTGGATCAAAGCCTGGGACGCTGTGGGCGGCTACTTCTGGAACTCGGTGAAGATCACCGTGCCGGCGGTACTGATCTCCACCTTCATCGGTGCAATGAACGGCTACGTGCTGTCGATGTGGCGCTTTCGCGGCTCCCAGCTGTTCTTCGGCCTGCTGCTGTTCGGCTGCTTCCTGCCGTTCCAGACCGTGCTGCTGCCGGCCTCGTTCACCCTTGGCAAGTTCGGCCTGGCCAACACCACCACCGGTCTGGTGCTGGTGCACGTGGTCTACGGCCTGGCCTTCACCACGCTGTTTTTCCGCAACTACTACGTGAGCATCCCCGATGCCCTGGTCAAGGCCGCGCGTTTGGATGGCGCCGGGTTCTTCACCATCTTCGGCAAGATCCTGCTGCCGATGTCGGTGCCGATCATCATGGTCTGCCTGATCTGGCAGTTCACCCAGATCTGGAACGATTTCCTGTTCGGCGTGGTGTTTGCCAGCGGCGATGCGCAACCGATCACCGTGGCCCTGAACAACCTGGTCAACACCAGCACCGGGGCCAAGGAATACAACGTTGATATGGCGGCGGCGATGATCGCCGGGCTGCCGACACTGCTGGTCTACATCTTCGCCGGCAAGTATTTCCTGCGCGGGCTGACGTCCGGCGCAGTCAAGGGGTAAAGCATGGCCACTCTCGAATTACGCAACGTCAACAAGACCTACGGTGCCGGCCTGCCGGACACCCTGAAGAACATCGAACTGAAGATCGACGACGGTGAGTTCCTGATCCTCGTCGGCCCGTCCGGCTGCGGCAAATCCACCCTGATGAACTGCATCGCCGGGCTGGAGAACATCAGCGGCGGGGCGATCCTGGTGGACGACGCCGACATCAGCGGCATGAGCCCCAAGGATCGTGACATCGCCATGGTGTTTCAGTCCTACGCGCTGTACCCGACCATGAGCGTGCGCGACAACATCGCCTTCGGCCTGAAGATCCGCAAGATGCCCACTGCCGAGATCGACGCGGAAGTGGCGCGGGTGG
The DNA here is from genome assembly GCF_003363755.1 of Pseudomonas protegens. GTDB lineage: Bacteria > Pseudomonadota > Gammaproteobacteria > Pseudomonadales > Pseudomonadaceae > Aquipseudomonas > Aquipseudomonas danubii. The sequence continues at coordinate 1,904,320 of NZ_CP031396.1, read as the reverse complement.
CCAAGTTGCTGCAGATCGAGCACCTGCTGACCCGCAAGCCGGGCCAGCTCTCCGGTGGCCAGCAGCAGCGGGTGGCCATGGGCCGGGCGTTGGCGCGGCGACCGAAGATCTACCTGTTCGACGAACCGCTGTCCAACCTCGACGCCAAGCTGCGGGTCGAGATGCGCACCGAAATGAAACTGATGCACCAGCGCCTCAAGACCACCACGGTCTATGTCACCCACGACCAGATCGAAGCCATGACCCTGGGCGACAAAGTGGCGGTGATGAAGGACGGGATCATCCAGCAGTTCGGCACCCCGAAGCAGATCTACAACGACCCGGCCAACCTGTTCGTGGCGAGCTTCATCGGATCGCCGCCGATGAACTTCATCCCCCTGCGCCTGCAACGCAAGGACGGCCGCCTGCTGGCGCTACTGGACAGTGGCCAGGCCCGTTGCGAGCTGCCTCTGGGCATGCAGGACACGGGGCTCGAAGACCGCGAGGTGATCCTCGGCATTCGTCCGGAGCAGATTGCCCTGGCCGCCACCGAAGCCAACGGCTTGCCGACCTTGCGCGCCGAGGTCCAGGTGGTCGAGCCCACCGGTCCCGACACCCTGGTGTTCGTCACCCTCAATGGCACCAAGGTCTGCTGCCGCCTGGCTCCGGATCAGGCGCCCGAGGCAGGAGAAACCCTGACCCTGCAGTTCGATCCGGCCCGAGTGCTGCTGTTCGATGCCCAGAGTGGCGAGCGCCTGGGAGCGGCCGGCGCGCCTGTGTCCGAGCCCCGTAGCGGCAACGTGGCGCAGTTCAAGGGGCGTTGAATCCGTGGCGGATGGCCTGTCATCCGTCGCACCCGCTGTAAACCGCGTTGGATAAATCGTTAATAACAATAAAGACGAGGATGTAGGGATGAAAAAGCAACACAGCAATACCCGGCTGCTTTGCCAGTTGTCAGCGGCTGCGGCATTGGTCCTGTCCGCCAATGTCATGGCGGACGAGGCGTTCAGCGCCGACTCCAAGTGGATGACCGGCGACTGGGGTGGTGAGCGTACCAAGCTGATCGAGCAGGGGATCGACATCAAGGCCGACTACGTCGGTGAAATGGGCGCCAACCTGCATGGCGGCTACAACGACGACAAGACCGGGCGCTACAGCGATCAGTTCGGTCTCGGCGTGGCCTTCGATCTGCAGAAGCTGCTGGGCTGGGACAATACCCAGGCCAAGATCCAGCTGACCAACCGTAACGGCCAGAACATTTCCAACGATCGTATCGGCGACCCGCGTGCCGGTACCTTGAGTTCTTCCCAGGAGGTGTACGGTCGTGGCCATATGGTGCGTCTGACTCAGCTGTGGATTCAGCACCAGTTCCTCGACGGCAAGCTGGACGTCAAGGCCGGTTACTTCGGCGAAGGCGAAGACTTCAACACCTTCCCCTGCGAGTTCCAGAACCTGGCCTTCTGCGGCTCCCAGGTGGGCAACTGGGCCACCGGCATCTGGTACAACTGGCCGGTCAGCCAGGCGGCGCTGCGGGTCAAATACCACATCACCCCCGAGCTGTATGCGCAGATCGGCGCTTACAACCAGAACCCGTCGCAGCTGGAGCACGGCAACGGCTTCAAGCTCAGCGGCAGCGGCACCAAGGGCACGGTATTGCCGGTGGAACTGGTCTGGTCGCCCAAGTTCAATAGCCTGCCGGGTGAGTACCGCGTGGGTTACTACAAGAGCACGGCCGACGCCAATGATGTGCGCAAGGACGCCAACGGCCAGGACGCCGCGGACACAGGCGACGCCTATCGCGTGCACAACAGCAAGCACGGCTACTGGTTCGTCGGGCAGCAGCAACTCACCACCCACAACGGTGACGCTTCCCGTGGCTTGAACATCGCCGCCAACGCCACCTTCCATGACAAGGACACCAACGTCGTCGACAACTACCAGTCGCTGATGTTCGTGTACAAGGGGCCGTTCGATGCGCGTCCGAAAGATGACGTGGGCATCGGTTTTGCGCGGATCCACGTCAACGACGATGTGCGCAAGAACGCCCAGCTGATCAATGAGGATAACGGCATCAGCAACTACGACAACCCGCTGTACATGCCGCTGCGCGACACGGAATACAACTACGAGATCAACTACGGTTTCCACGTCACCAACTGGCTGACCGTACGCCCCAACCTGCAATACATCACCCATCCGGGCGGTGTGGATGAAGTGGATAACGCGTTGGTGGCCGGTCTGAAAATTCAGTCGGTGTTCTAGAGCTGTTGCGATAAGCTCCTCCTCCATGTGCGCATTTTGCGGATGGCCCAGGCCGTCCGCTTTTTTTTGTGGGGATTGCAAGTCCCCCTGATGAGTATCGAGACAGCAGTGAATTTCAGGACCGCGGCCCATGCATGAGCATCCGCTACAACGCTTTTTCAAATCCCTGCGCGAACGCCCGGTGTTCGCCTGGGAGCGCTATCAGATGCGCGATGTGCTGGTGATCGATCACCCGCTGTGTCAGGCGGTGTTCAGTCGCCAGGGCGCTCAACTGCTGCACTTTCAGCCGGCCGGGCAGAAGCCCTGGCTGTGGTGTGCCTCGAAGTGGCCGCAAGTGGGGGCGATCCGCGGCGGGGTGCCGGTGTGCTGGCCCTGGTACGGTCGCCATCCCAGTGAAAATGCCTGGCCGTCCCACGGTTGGGCGCGGCTGCTGGACTGGAAACTGCTGGACAGCAGCAGCGACGAGGACGGCGTGCGCCTGCACTGGCAATTGCAGTTGTGCGACTGGAAGGTCGACCTGCATGCGCACCTGGGGCAAAGCATGGATTTGCGCCTGAGCACCGAGCACCAGGACAGTGAACCTTGTCAGTTGAGCCAGGCTTTGCACGCCTACTGGCGTATTGGCGACGTCGGCGAGGTAGCGCTGTCCGGGCTTGATGGCGCCCAGGGTTACGACCAGTTGAACCGCCAGGTCTGTCAGCAGCAGGGCGAGTTGCGGGTCGAGGGCGGGTGCCAGCGGGTGTTCCAGCACGAAGGCGAATTGCAGCTCAAGGACCACGCCTGGCAACGGGAGTTGTGCATCGATACTGGTGACGATGCCGACACCGTGGTCTGGCACCCCGGCACCCGGCCCTTGCTGGGGGTGAGCTGGAATGAGGTATCGCGGTTTGTCTGTGTCGAAGCGGCTGCCGGCGGCACCGACAGCCTGTGCCTGGCGCCGGGGGAGCAGGCGCACCTGAGCTTGCAGGCGCGGGCTGCGGTGTAGGAGTCGGCAGGCCGGCGAACCGGCCAGCCTCAGTTGAACTCGTCGCCCACCGGATAGCGGCTGGCGTTGAGGCTTTCCTTGATCTTGCGCAGGTGCGGCTGGAAGTCCACGCCACGGCGCAGGGTCATACCGGTGGCCAGCACGTCGAGCACGGTGAGCTGGATGATCCGCGAGGTCATCGGCATGTAGATGTCGGTGTCTTCGGGCAGAGGGATGTTCAGGCTCAAGGTACTGGCCTTGGCCAGGGGCGAGTTCTCTGCGGTCAGCCCCAGCACCGAAGCGCCGTTTTCTCGGGCAATGCGCGCCACTTCCACCAGTTCGCGGGTCCGGCCGGTGTAGGAAATGATCACGAACAATTCGCCGGTGTGGGCCACCGAGGCGATCATGCGCTGCATCAGTACATCGGCATGGGCCGTCACTGCCAGGTTGAAGCGGAAAAACTTGTGCAGTGCATCCATGGCCACCGGGGCCGAGGCACCGAGGCCGAAGAAGTGGATCTGCCGAGCCTGAATCAACAGGTCAACGGCCTTGCTGATCAGGTTCGGGTCCAGGGCCTGGCAGGCACTGTCCAGGGAGGCGATGGCGCTGCCGAAGATCTTTTGTGTGTAGGCCTCGGGGTTGTCGTCGGCCTCTACGGCGCGGCTGACGTAGGCGGCGCCGCTGGCCAGGCTCTGGGCCAGTTGCAGCTTGAGTTCCGGGTAGCCGCTGACACCGAACGAGCGGCAGAAGCGATTGACCGTCGGTTCGCTGACCGAAGCGGCCTGGGCCAGCGCAGCGATGCTGAAGCGAGTCGCCTGCTGTGGGTTGAGCAGGATGACTTCGGCGACTTTACGTTCCGCCTTGTTCAGTTCTTCAAGGCGGTTCTGGATCTGCTCCAGAAGATTTCGCACTCGGTCCATTCAGGTTTCCTAGATCGGCTAGACAGGCGCAGCGGCAGAGCCGCTAGAGCGCCCGCAATGCGAAGTTGAGAGGTGGCCTATCCTACTGATGGCCTGGATCGACCACCACCTGGAATCTGTATTTTGTAAAAATGTTGTGTTTATTACTACATTTTTCCTTGAGTGATGCCTTGAAAAAAGGTATTTGTAGCTTAACTTGATAAAAGAACAAACATCATGCCTTCGATAACGGTTGAACCCTGCACTTTTGCCTTGTTCGGCGCGCTGGGCGATCTGGCGCTGCGTAAGCTGTTTCCTGCCTTGTACCAACTCGATGCCGCCGGTCTGTTGCATGAAGACACGCGGATTCTGGCCCTGGCTCGTGAGCCGGGCAGCGAGCAAGAGCACCTGGCGAATATCGAAACCGAGCTGCGCAAGTACGTCGGCGACAAGGACATCGACACTGAGGTCCTGCAGACTTTTCTCGCTCGCCTGAGCTACCTGCATGTGGACTTCCTCAAGGCCGAGGACTATGTGGCCCTGGCTGAGCGCGCCGGCGGCGAACAACGCTTGATCGCCTACTTCGCCACACCGGCGGCGGTGTATGGCGCGATTTGCGAGAACCTGTCCCGGGTCGGACTCAACCAGCACACTCGCGTGGTCCTGGAAAAACCCATTGGCTCGGACCTGGAATCGTCGCGCAAGGTCAACGACGCGGTGGCCCAGTTCTTCCCGGAAAACCGCATCTACCGGATCGACCATTACCTGGGCAAGGAGACGGTGCAGAACCTGATCGCCTTGCGCTTCGCCAACAGCCTGTTCGAAACCCAGTGGAACCAGAACTACATCTCCCACGTGGAAATCACCGTGGCCGAGAAGGTTGGCATCGAAGGCCGCTGGGGCTATTTCGACAAGGCCGGCCAACTGCGGGACATGATCCAGAACCACTTGCTGCAGTTGCTGTGCCTGATCGCCATGGACCCACCGGCCGACCTCTCCGCCGACAGCATCCGTGACGAGAAGGTCAAGGTGCTCAAGGCCCTGGCGCCCATCAGCCCGGAAGGCCTGACCACCCAGGTGGTGCGTGGCCAGTACATTGCCGGTCACAGCGAGGGCCAATCGGTGCCGGGTTACCTGGAGGAAGAAAACTCCAACACCCAGAGCGACACCGAAACCTTCGTCGCCCTGCGTGCCGATATCCGCAACTGGCGTTGGGCCGGGGTGCCGTTCTACCTGCGTACCGGCAAGCGCATGCCGCAAAAACTGTCGCAGATCGTCATCCACTTCAAAGAGCCATCGCACTATATCTTTGCCCCCGAGCAGCGCCTGCAGATCAGCAACAAGCTGATCATTCGCCTGCAGCCGGATGAAGGCATCTCGTTGCGGGTGATGACCAAGGAACAAGGCCTGGACAAGGGCATGCAGCTGCGCAGCGGTCCGTTGCAGCTGAATTTTTCCGATACCTATCGCAGTGCACGGATTCCCGATGCCTACGAGCGGTTGTTGCTGGAAGTGATGCGCGGCAATCAGAACCTGTTTGTCCGCAAAGATGAAATCGAAGCCGCGTGGAAGTGGTGTGACCAGTTGATCGCCGGGTGGAAAAAATCCGGTGATGCGCCCAAGCCGTATGCGGCCGGGTCCTGGGGGCCGATGAGCTCCATTGCACTGATCACGCGGGACGGGAGGTCTTGGTATGGCGATATCTGATTTGCAACTGCCGGCGGGGCTAGCAGCCCACGAATTCCGCAGTCCTACCTTGTTGGCTGAAGGCCAGGCACTGAGAGTGGCCGAGCTGCTGCGCGAGGCCATTGCCGCCCGCGGCAACGCGACCCTGGTGGTGTCCGGTGGCCGTAGCCCGGTGGCGTTTTTCCAGGCCCTGGTAAAGCAGGAGCTGGATTGGTCCAAGGTGCTGATCACCCTGGCGGACGAGCGTTGGGTGCCGGTGGAGCATGCCGACAGCAATGCCGGCCTGCTCAAGCGCTATCTGCTCCAGGGGCCGGTGGCCAAGGCCAGCTTCCTCAGCCTCTATAGCGCGGCGGCCAACCTGGAAGAAGCGGCCCAGCAGGCCGATCGTCTGTTGTCCGAGTTGCCGGGAATTGATGTGCTGGTGCTGGGCATGGGTGATGACGGTCATACCGCCTCGCTGTTCCCCAACAGCCCTAACCTGGCCGAGGCGCTTCGGGTCGATGGCAGCCGTCGCTGCTGGCCAATGCTGGCGCCCGCCGTGCCCCATCAGCGCCTGAGCATGAGCCGGGCCTTGCTGGCCTCGGCCCGCCATCAGCTGTTGTCGATTTCCGGTCAGTCCAAGCTGACCACCCTGAGTGCCGCACTGGCCGGTGACGCTGTTGCCGAAATGCCGATTCGCGCCTTCCTGCAAACCCCGTTAGAGATTTACTGGTGCCCATGAGCCAAGGATCAGCCGCTATGACAAACCTACCCCCGACCGTTTCCATGGCGGACAAAGTTGCCCTGATCGACAGCCTCTGTGCCAAGGCGCGGATTCTGCCGGTGATCACCATCGCCCGTGAGCAGGATGTGCTGCCACTGGCAGACGCCCTGGCGGCAGGTGGCCTGACGGCCCTGGAAGTGACCCTGCGTTCGCAGTTCGGCCTCAAGGCCATCCAGATCCTGCGCGAACAGCGCCCGGAACTGGTGACCGGTGCCGGCACCGTGCTTGATCCGCACATGCTCACCGCGGCGCAAGCGGCAGGCTCGCAGTTCATCGTCACCCCGGGTATCACCCGTGACCTGTTGCAGGCCAGTGTCGCCAGTCCGATCCCGCTGTTGCCGGGGATCAGCAATGCTTCCGGGATCATGGAGGGTTATGCCCTGGGTTATCGTCGCTTCAAGCTGTTCCCGGCTGAAGTCAGCGGTGGTGTGGCGGCGATCAAGGCCCTGGGCGGTCCGTTCGGTGAGGTGAAATTCTGCCCGACTGGCGGCGTTGGCCCGGCCAATATCAAGAGCTACATGGCGTTGAAGAATGTGATGTGCGTGGGCGGTAGCTGGATGCTCGATCCCGAGTGGATCAAGAACGGCGACTGGGCGCGGATTCAAGAGTGCACAGCCGAGGCCCTGTCTCTGCTGGACTGAAATTTTTACCTGATTCGTTGGTGTGTTCTACGGCTTTACGGTGCGCTTGGTCGGTGCACCGTTTTTTTTTGCCCGGAGAAAAAGCCTCGCCCCTCGCTTGAAGAGAGGGAGGCGTCACTGGTTGGCCAATTCGCCAAGGGCCCCGATCAAGCACTGGATGTGCTCCAGAGGCGTCACCAGCCCCGGGGTGATGCGGATGCAGGGGCCAAAACCGGCGCCGGTACGGGTTACGGCGAACAGGTTGTAGTCGCGCAGCAGGCGCTCCACCAGGGCTTGCTGGTCGGCGTGGCGGGTAAAGCGCAGGGCGCTGATGGCGCAGCACAGGCGCGGGTCTTTCGGGGTCAGGATTTCGATCCCTGGCGTCTCGCGCACGGCTTCTGTCCAGGTCGCGCGCAGGTAGTTCAGGCGTGCGCCCTTGGCCGCCGAACCGCCCATGGCTCGATGCTCTTCGAACACCAGGGGCAAGGTCATCAGCGCCGGGATGTTCGGTGTGCTGTAGGGCGTTCGGGCCCTGATGTCGTCGGTGGGGAAGTGGAACTCGCCCATGTCCGGGTCGATATCCTCCAGGCGTTCCGGGTGGATATAGATAAAGCCCAGGCTCAGCGGCGCGCCGATCCATTTGTGCAGGTTGAAACCAGCGAAGGCGATCCCCAGCTGGGGCAGGTCGAAGTCGATCTGGCCCAGGGCGTGGGCGCCGTCGAGAATGATGTCGACTTGGTGTTCCCGGGCGGCGGCGGCAATGGCCTGGACTGGCATGACCAGTCCGCTGCGATGGGTGACGTAGGTCAGCGGCATCAGCTTGAGTCGCGGGTAACGCTCGAACGCGCTTGTATAGGTGTCGAGCAGGCTGTCAAAACTGGCAGGGTGCTGGTGCTCGATTTCTATCACCTCCACACCCCGGTGACGGGCCAGCCAGCGCATCGCGCTTTTCACCGTGTCGTACTCCAGGTCGCTGAGCAGCACCTGGTCGCCGGGTTGCAGGCGGTTGTAGTTGCGGATCAAGGATTGCAGGGCGTCGGAAGCACAGCGAGTCAGGGCCACGGCATTCTCCGGGGCCTCCAGCAGTGCTGCCAGCTGGCCACGGATCTGCAGGGCCTCGATCTGTTCGAAGCGCTGGCGCACATGCACCGAGTTGCTGCGGTTCACCCACTGGATATTGTGTTGGTACTCCTCGGCCACCTTGCGCGTCATGCGCCCGAAATAGCCGTTCTCCAGATTGATCGGCCCAGGTTCGATGTCGAACTGCCGGGCGATTGCACGCCAATGGTCTTCGTCCTGGGCAAGGGTTGCTGCAGTCCTTGGCATGGTGGGCTCTTTTTCAGTGACGGGGCTTGGGTTTGCCGTGTTTGGCGCGCAGCGGGTCCAGCAGGTCGGACAGGCCGTTGTGATCGATCTCCTGCATCAGGGCCAGCAGGCCGCCGAGCTCACCCTTGGGAAAGCCCTCACGGGCGAACCAATTCAGGTAGGGGCCGGGCAGGTCGGCCAGGATACGGCCCTTGTACTTGCCGAAGGGCATTTCCCGGGTGATCAGCAGTTCAAGTGTCTCGGGGGTCATGGCGCAACTTTCGTGTGATTCGAACGCCATGGAAAATACAGGCATTCTGCATGCAGGCCAAATGACAGATCATGCAAATAACGCGGATACAGATTTTTAGTTAAAAGATAACTTATTGAAAATTAAGTAAAAAATATAAATTCAAAGTCTGGCATGGCGGGTGCAAAGGTTAATCCAGCAGTTAACCCAGCAGTTGACTCAACTCTCTCAACCCGCAAGGAACCAGAAAATGACTGACTTGAATAAAGAAGCAATTTCGGTGCTCAACAGCCTGATCGAGACCAGCAAGGATGGTCAGGAAGGGTTCAAGACCTGTGCTGAAGACATCAAGCACCCAGAACTCAAGGCGCTGTTCATCAAGCGCTCCACCGATTGCGCTACCGCCGCCGCCGAACTGCAGTCCGTGGTGCGCTCCATGGGTGGCGAACCGGAAACCTCCACCAGCGTCAGTGGCGATCTGCACCGTCGTTGGGTCGACCTCAAGTCACTGGTGACCGGCAAGGATGAGGAATCGGTGCTCAACGAGGCCGAGCGTGGCGAAGACCATGCCTTGAAGTCCTACAAGGAGGCGCTGGATAAAATCAGCAAGCACAACCTGGTGGGTATTCGTGATGTGGTAGAGCGCCAGTACCACGGCGTGCAACGCAATCACGATCAGGTCAAAGCGTTGCGCAACCAGGCTCGTGCCCGTTCGTAACGGCTAAAACCTGTCAAAAACGCCAGCCAGTCTGGCGTTTTTTTATGCCTGTGATTTAGTGCTGGACGGGAATTAGTTAGCTAGCTAATAATTAGCTCGCGCCCACTCGTGGCGATCCCGACTATGGTTATTCAGTCCTTCCGAGAGTCCTTGTTCGTGCCCATTACCTTGCAGGCCTTGCTTGCTCCCAGCCTTCCTGCCGTGCAGTTCGCGATCAAGACGCTGCTGGGTGGTGGCCTGGCGCTGTGGCTGGCGTTGCGTTGGGGCCTGGAGCAGCCGGCCTGGGCCCTGATGACCGCGTTCATCGTCGCTCAGCCGTTGTCCGGAATGGTGCTGCAAAAGGGGCTGGCCCGGCTGCTGGGGACCTTGGTTGGCACCCTTATGTCGGTGCTGTTCATGGGCCTGTTCGCCCAGACGCCCTGGTTGTTCCTGCTGGCCCTGGCCCTGTGGCTGGGGTTGTGCACCGCCAGTTCCACGCTGCTGCGCAGTGCCTGGTCCTATTCCTTCGTGCTGGCGGGCTACACCGTGGCGATCATCGCCTTGCCCGCCATCAGTCACCCGTTGACCGTGTTCGATCAGGCCGTGGCCCGTTGCACGGAGATCTCCCTGGGGATCATCTGCGCCACCGCCAGCAGTGCCCTGATCTGGCCAATGCGGGTAGAGCGCCAACTGGCGGATCAGGCCCGCAGCGCCTGGCACAGTGGCATGCAGGCCGCTCGCGCCACCCTGGCCGGCGATGCCCTGGCGCGCAAGGGCCTGCTGGAAATTCTCGGGCGCATCGTCGCCGTGGACTCCCAGCGCGAACACGCCTGGTTCGAAGGGCCATCGGGGCGCCAGCGGGCCCGGGCCATCAGTGGCCTGAGCCAGAAGCTGCTGATGCTGTTGCGGATCTCCCGTTCGGTGCGGCGCCAGTGGAAACAATTGGACGCCGACGAAGCCCGGCAACTGCAGCCCTGGATGGATTGGGTTCAGGAAGCCCTGGCGGCGGCCGACAAGGCTGGTCTGCAAGCGCTGCGGCCGCGCCTGCAGGAAGCGTCCCATGAGCTTCAGATCAGCCCGGCGCAGAGCTTTTGCCTGGCGCGTTTTGCGTTGTTGCTGGATACCGCCCTGGCGGCAACCCAGGCCCTGGACGCGGTGCAGGAGGGGCGGGCGCCGGTGGAGCAACCGGCAACCCTGACTCCCCATCGTGATCTGTCGCTGGCCCTGGTATTCGGTGCCCGCAGTGCCTTGGCGTTTCTCACGGTGGCCAGCTTCTGGCTGGCCACTGCCTGGCCTGCTGCTTCCGGGGCCATGCTCCTGACCTGTGTGGTCTGCAGTCTGTTTGCCAGCCGTGAGAACGGCGCGCAGATTGGCATGAGCTTCATGCGCGGAATCTTCCTGGCGATTCCGGCGGCGTTCCTGGTGGGGCAGATCCTCCTGCCCCAATGGAGCGGCTTTGCGATGTTGGCCATGGCCATGGGCGTGCCGCTGTTCTTCGGCGCCCTGGGCATGGCCAAGCCACAGATAGGCGCCACTGCCACTTCGTTCTGCCTGCATTTCATCGTGTTGATTTCGCCGATGAACCGCATGAATTTCGATGTCGCCAGCTTCTTCAACAATGCCCAGGCCATGGTGCTGGGGGTGGGCGCCGCGGTACTGGCCTTCCATCTGCTGATTCTGCGTAACCCGGCCTGGCATGGCCGGCGCCTGCTGGCGGCGACCTTGAGTGATCTGGTGCGTTTGACTCGGCGCAACCTGCGGGGCGCGGAAAGCTGGTTCGGCGGGCGCATGGCTGATCGCCTGCTGCAACTGGCCCGGCATTATCCGGAGCTGCCGGAACAGGCCCGCAGTCGCTGGGACGATGGCCTGTTGGGCCTGGACGTCGGCGATGAACTGATGCACCTGCGCCTGAGCCTGGCGGTGGCCCAGGTGCCGGTGAGTGCGGCGCAGCGTGAGTATTTCGAGCAGTTGCAACGCATCCTTGAACAGGGCCCGGCCGGTCATCGCCAGGAAGCGCTGGTGGCGCCCAGTGCGGCCTTGCTCGACGCTTTGGACCAGCAGCCACCCAGTGACGCGTTGAAACTGGCCAAGGGGGCGGTGCTGCAATTGCAAAACAGCTGGCGCAGTTGGTGCCGGCAGCAGGAGGACAGTCATGGGGCTGCGTGAGTGGTCGTTGGGCGGGGTGCTGCTCAGCCCGTTTCTGATTTACGTGGTGCTGGCGCTGGTGGTCACCGGCGTGCTGCGAGTGCTGGTGCGAGTCACCGGATTGGGGCGCTTGATCTGGCATGAAGCCCTGTTCGATTGTGCCCTGTACGTCTGTGTATTGACGGTGATCACTGTGGTCCTGGGACCTTTATAAGGAGTTGATTATGCGTACACCCGTACGTGTCGTATTTACCCTGTGCCTGGTGGCGGTGGCGATCTTCGCCGGTTATCACCTGTGGCAGTACTACATGCTGACGCCCTGGACCCGGGACGCGCGGATTCGCGCCGACGTGGTGATCGTGGCCCCGGACGTATCCGGCTGGGTGCGCGAGCTCAAGGTGGCGGACAACCAGCCCGTGAAGGCCGGAGACTTGTTGCTGAGCATCGACCGTGACCGGTTCGAGGCGGCCCTGGAAAAGGCCCAGGCCGTGGTTCAGACCCGTCAGCAGCAATTGAGTCTGCGCGAGCACGAGGCCAGTCGCCGTGCGGCCCTGGGTCCCCAGGCCATCAGTGCCGAGCTGCGCGAGAACGCCCAGATCAACGCCGGCATAGCCCGGGGCGAACTGCGTCAGGCCCAGGCCGAGGCCAAGGTCGCGGAGCTCAACCTGGCCCGCAGTCAGGTGCGCGCGCCCCGTAACGGGCATATCACCAACCTGCGCCTGGCCGAGGGCAACTACGTCAATGCCGGGCAGCCAGTGATGGCGCTGATCGATGATTCGACGTTCTACGTCCAGGCTTATTTCGAGGAAACCAAGCTGCCGCGAATCCAGGTCGGCGACCCGGTAAAGGTCTGGCTGATGAGTGCCGGCGATGCCCTGCCGGGCCATGTGCAAAGCGTCAGCCGGGGGATCACCGACCGCAACGCCACCCCTGACGGGCAATTGCTGGCGGAGGTGGAGCCGACCTTCAACTGGGTTCGTCTGGCCCAGCGGATTCCGGTGCGGATCAAGCTGGACAAGGTGCCTGAAGGCATCAATCTGAGCGCCGGGATGACCGCCAGCGTGCAGGTCGAGGAGGGCGGTGGACGGTAGGAGACGGCTTGCTGGCGCAAGCCATGACGAGCAAAGCCTTCGCCGACAAGCCGGCTCCTGGAGGATTACGTGGGGTGCGGTTTAGCCAATGGTGATGGCCGGCAGGGTCGGCAGGGTCACGGTCTGTTGCTTGCGTGGGGCGAGGATCTCGGCTTCGCCGTCCACCACCAGCTCGTCGCGCTGGTTGAACACGCGAGTGGCGATGCGGACGCGGAATTTCGGCAGTTTTTCGAGGATTTCCAGGCGTACGGTCAGGGTGTCGCCAATCTTCACCGGCTTCTGGAAGCTCATCTGCTGACCGATGTAGATGGTGCCCGGCCCAGGCAATTCGCAGGCCACGGCGGCGCTGATCAGGGCGCCGCTGAACATGCCGTGGGCAATGCGCTCCTTGAACATGGTGGCGGCGGCGAACTCGGGATCCAGGTGCACCGGGTTGTGATCGCCGGACATGGCGGCGAACAGCTGGATGTCACGCTCCTCGACGGTCTTGCTGTACTGGGCGGTCTGACCGACTTCCAGGGCTTCGTAAGGGGTGTTGGTAACCTGGGTCATGTTGCTGAAATCCTCTGACAGGTAAATGAGCGCACTGACCGCGCCGTCGCTTACTCCGACCGTGGAGGCCGGCGGTGTTGCAGCGCTTGGTCCAGCCAGGCCAGTACGTCGTGGGTCACTTGATCACGGTTGCTTTCGTTGAACAGCTCATGACGTGCCTGCGGGTAGATATTGAGTTGCAGGCACTGGCTGCCGGCCTCGCGCAATGCGTTGGCCAGATCCTTGAGACGCTTGCCATCACTCACCGGATCACATTCTCCGCCCATGACCAACAACGGCAGGCCGGGATCGATCTGCGCCAGGTTGGAAATCTTGCTGATTTGTTGCAGGCCACCGAGCAGGTCGATCCACAGCTGGTTGGTGCAGCGATAGCCACACAGCGGGTCGTTCACGTACTTGTCGACTTCGGCCGGATCGCGGCTGAGCCAGTCGAAGGCGGTGCGATTGGGCTTGAAAGCCTTGTTGAAGGAGCCGAACGACAGCCACTCGATCAGTGCGCTGCGTCCCTGGCCGCCCTGGCGCCAGCGTTCGAACCGCGCGATCAGGCTGGCGGCGCGGTACAGGGCCACTGGCTGGAAGTTCGAGCCGCTGAGAATCGCCCCGTGGAGGCTGGCGCTGTGATGTTGCAGGTAGGCCTGGACGATGTAGCTGCCCATGCTGTGGCCCAACAGCACGATGGGCGTGCCGGGGTGTTGCTGGCCGATGTGCTGGTTGAGGCTGGCCAGGTCGCCGACGACCTTGTTCCAGCCACCCTGGTCTGCGTAGTGGCCGAGGACCCCGTGTTCCGCGGTTTTACCGTGGCCGCGCTGATCCGGGGCATAGATTCCATAACCCTCGGCGCACAGGGCCTCGGCCAGGCGAGCGTAACGCCCGCTGTGCTCGGCCATGCCGTGGGACAGCAGGATGAGTGCCTTGAGCGGGCGCTCGGGCAGCCACAGGTTGACGAAGAGGCGTTGGTGATCACTCGTGGTCAACCAGAACGTGTCGTGGGTCATGGCGATTCCTTTGCACGAAGACGCTGCACTTTATAGCGTATCGCCGCGTGTGCGTCTGATGCGCACGCCTGTTGGAAGCAAGATTCATAAAATTAATGACACACTTGCGCATATTTGCCTGATTCACCATAGCTGCTAACGTCCGATGAGCCCCGCCGCTGATAGCGTTACAGAGGCGGCCCGGACCGTTCAGGTAATGAGAGGACAAGAATAATGCAACCTGATTTCTGGAATGATAAGCGCCCCGCCGGCGTCCCCAACGAGATTGACCTGGGGGCCTTCAAGTCGGTGATCGAGGTGTTTGAGCGTTCCTGCAAGAAATTTGCTGATCGCCCGGCCTTCAGCAATATGGGGGTGACCCTCACCTACGCCGAGCTGGAACGCTACAGCGCGGCCTTTGCCGGTTATCTGCAAAGCCATACCGATCTGGTTCCGGGGGATCGTATTGCGGTGCAGATGCCCAACGTCCTGCAGTACCCGATCGCGGTCTTCGGTGCGCTGCGGGCCGGTCTGGTGGTGGTCAACACCAATCCGCTGTACACCGCCAGGGAGATGCGTCATCAGTTCAAGGACTCAGGAGCCCGGGCCCTGGTCTACCTGAATGTCTTCGGGCAGAAGGTCCAGGAAGTTTTAGGGGATACCGATATCCAGTTCCTGATCGAGGCCAAGATGGGCGACCTGATGCCCACCGCCAAGGGCTGGTTGGTCAACATGGTGGTGGACAAGGTCAAGAAGATGGTCCCGGCCTATCACCTGCCCCAGGCCATTTCCTTCAAGAGTGCCCTGCGCCTGGGGCGTGGCCAGGGGATCAAGCCGCTGCAGGTGGGGCTCGATGATGTTGCCGTGTTGCAGTACACCGGCGGTACCACCGGCCTGGCCAAGGGCGCGATGCTGACCCACGGCAACCTGGTGGCCAACATGCAGCAGGCCCGGGCCTGCCTCGGCCAGCACGGGCCCGACGGTCATAGCCAGTGGCGTGAAGGGCAGGAAGTGATGATCGCGCCGCTGCCGCTGTACCACATCTATGCCTTCACCGCGAACTGCATGTGCATGATGGTCACGGGCAACCACAACGTGCTGATCAGCAATCCGCGGGATATCGGCGCCTTTATCAAGGAGCTGAAGAACTGGCGTTTTTCCGCCTTGCTGGGGCTCAACACGCTGTTCGTGGCCCTGATGGATCACCCGGAATTCAAGAACCTGGATTTTTCCAACCTCAAGCTGACCAACTCCGGTGGCACGGCCCTGGTCAAGGCTACGGCTGAGCGCTGGCAGAAACTCACCGGCTGCCGGATCACCGAAGGTTATGGCCTCACCGAAACCTCGCCGGTGGCCTGCACCAACCCCTATGGCGACCGCTCGCGATTGGGTACGGTCGGTCTGCCAGTGCCGGGCACCACCTTGAAGGTCATCGATGACCAGGGCACCGAGCTGCCGCTGGGCGAGCGTGGCGAGCTGTGCATCAAGGGACCACAGATCATGAAGGGCTACTGGAACAAGCCGGAAGCCACGGCCGAAGTGCTGGATGCCGAGGGTTGGTTCAAGTCCGGCGATATTGCAGTGATCGATCCCGATGGTTTCGTGCGCATCGTTGATCGTAAGAAGGACATGATCATCGTCTCGGGTTTCAACGTTTACCCCAACGAGATCGAAGATGTGGTCATGGCTCACCCCAAGGTCGCCAACTGCGCGGTGATCGGGGTGCCGGACGAACGTTCCGGCGAGGCGGTGAAGCTGTTTGTGGTGCCTCGTGAGGCGGGGGTCAGCCTTGAAGAGCTCAAGGCCTACTGCAAGGAGAATTTCACGGGGTACAAAGTGCCCAAGCACATCGTGCTGCGTGAGTCTCTGCCGATGACGCCTGTGGGCAAGATCCTGCGTCGCGAGCTGCGCGACATCGCCTGATCCCTGGCTTTTTCCATCGCGGGCAAGCCTGTTGGCTCAACGGGCTTGCCCGCGATGCATTCTGGGGGCGCAAAGGCCCGTGCCAGAGCGGAATTCAAGGTTGTAGAATTTTTACTCTAAAAATGACTATTAGAATGTCTTGAGTCATAAATGTGACTATTGAGGCCTTTTTTGGCTCTAGGCGGCCTTTTCCAAAGCTGCTACTCTCGGCGCGCTTTGTGACTTCTCGGCCTAAGTAAAAGCCAGACTCACCAACAATAGACACCAATAAAAAACACAGACAAATAATAATCGCATCAAATGCGGTGATGAATTCGCGTTGCTGAGGAGTGGGCTTCCATGATCGAAGACTTTTGGAAGGATAAGTACCCAGCTGGGATTGCTGCCGATATCAATCCTGACGAGTATCCGAATATTCAGGCGGTGTTGAAGCAGTCCTGCCAACGTTTTGCTAACAAACCGGCCTTTAGCAACCTCGGCAAGACAATCACTTACGGTGAACTGTACGAACTGTCTGGGGCCTTCGCCGCGTACCTGCAGCAGCACACCGATTTGCAGCCTGGCGATCGAATCGCCCTGCAGTTGCCCAACCTGTTGCAATACCCGATTGCGGTGTTCGGTGCTATTCGCGCCGGCCTGATCGTGGTCAACACCAACCCGCTGTACACCGCGCGGGAGATGGAGCACCAGTTCAACGACTCTGGAGCCAAGGCTCTGGTTTGCCTGGCCAACATGGCCCACCTGGCAGAGACCGTGGTCCCCAAAACCTCGGTCAAGCACGTGATCATCACCGAAGTGGCGGACCTTTTGCCCACCTTCAAGCGTGTGCTGATCAACAGTGTGGTCAAGTACGTGAAGAAGATGGTGCCGGCTTATCACTTGCCCCAGGCCGTCAAGTTCAATGAGGTGCTGAGCAAGGGCCACGGCCAGCCAGTACAGGAAGCCAACCCTGCCAGCGGCGACGTGGCGGTGCTGCAATACACCGGCGGTACCACCGGCGTGGCCAAGGGGGCGATGCTGACCCATCGCAATCTGGTGGCCAACATGCTGCAGTGCAAGGCGCTGATGGGCTCCAACCTCAATGAAGGTTGCGAGATCCTCATCACTCCGCTGCCGCTGTACCACATCTATGCGTTCACCTTCCATTGCATGGCCATCATGCTCATGGGCAACCACAACATCCTGATCAGTAACCCGCGGGATCTGCCGGCGATGGTCAAGGAACTGTCGAAGTGGAAGTTCAGCGGTTTTGTCGGTCTCAACACCCTGTTCGTTGCCCTGTGCAACAACGAAGCGTTCCGCAAACTGGATTTTTCCGCGCTCAAAGTCACGCTGTCCGGGGGCATGGCCCTGCAACTGGCGGCCGCCGAGCGTTGGAAGTCGGTCACCAATTGCTCGATCTGTGAAGGCTACGGCATGACCGAGACCAGTCCGGTGGCCACGGTCAACCCGATCCAGAACATCCAGATCGGCACCATCGGCATTCCAGTGCCTTCGACCTTGTGTCGGGTGATCAACGACGCGGGCGACGAACTGCCCCTGGGGGAAGTGGGTGAACTGTGCGTGAAGGGCCCGCAGGTGATGAAGGGCTACTGGCAGCGTCAGGACGCTACTGACGAAGTCCTCAGCGACGGCTGGTTGAAGACCGGTGACATCGCCCTGATTCAGCCGGACGGCTATATCCGCATCGTCGACCGCAAGAAGGACATGATCCTGGTCTCGGGTTTCAACGTGTACCCCAACGAACTGGAAGACGTCCTGGCTTCCCTGCCGGGGGTCCTGCAGTGCGCAGCGATCGGCGTACCGGACGAGAAGTCTGGCGAGATCATCAAGATCTTCATCGTCGCCAAGCCAGGCGTGACCCTGACCAAGGAGCAGGTGATGGAACACATGCGCGCCAATGTCACCGGCTACAAGGTGCCCAAGGCCGTGGAGTTCCGCGATGCGCTGCCGACCACCAACGTCGGCAAGATCCTGCGCCGTGAACTGCGTGACGAAGAGTTGAAGAAGCTCGGCGTGAAGAAGTAAGCCGCAGCGTCCACAAAAAAGCCCCGCCAGTGCGGGGCTTTTTCATGGGCTGGTAACTTGTGCCGGCTTACTGCTGGAACTGGGCAAAGCTCACACCGGTGCCGGCCGGGCGCACGTCTTTGAGGAAGGAGTCCTTGTCGGCACTCAACTCCAGGCTCAGGGCGGCCTTGCGCTTGCCTTCATTGCGGATCACCAGGCCTTCCATCTTTTCCCGCAGGAACACGGTCGGCACTTTCAGGTGCAGCAACTGGTTGGTGTCCGGGGTGTGCAGCAGCAGGTGCACCCATTCGTACTGACCAATGGCCAGACGGGTCACCAGGATATCGAACCACCAGATATTGCGATTGCGGTTCAGCTCCGCGAAATGGCAGTTGTTGACGCCCAGCACCGCACCGCCCAGTTCCTGGTTTCTACGGGCAATGGCCTGCTTTTTATCGAGTTTCATAACATTCCTACGGGGATTGGATCTTCAGTGCTTGGCCTGAACAGGTCGAGCATTCTCCCGGGTTGCCCGACAAACATAAAGGGCAACCTCGGGCCTGCGATGAAATGCCTGACGAAAAATAATTGAAACTCTGCGCAACGGCCACGAGTCAACCTTGGGTAACGACGCAAATCCTCTTTGTTTGATCAATGAATGTTCTACGGAGAAATACCATGGGCAGCACAGCAGATAAGGCAAAAGGTCTGGCCAACGAAGCCATCGGCAACGTCAAGCAGGGTGTCGGCAAGGCCACCGACAACACCAAACTGCAGGCAGAGGGCAAGTTGCAGGAGAAGAAAGGCGAAGCCCAGCAAGCCCTTGGCAAGACCAAGGATGCGGTGAAAAAGACCATCGACAAGGCCTGAATACGGGGCCCTCGATGATTCAACGCAGCGGCCATCCACGGATGGCCGTTTTCATGTGTGTTGCTGTGGAGCAACGGTAATCAGCCCGTGCGAATGGTTGCGGTTCGCCAACTAGGCTAATTTGTTGTAGAAAACGCCCCCTGAGTCGCCATCGACTTCAACCTTTTTGCGGCGAAAGGAGACGCTATGATTTTTCCGGACCTCAAAGGTTTGCCCCTGCACCGCGTGCTGATCCGCACGGTCAATGAATTCATCGCGGACGAGATGTCCACCTATGCCTCGGCGCTGGCCTACCAGATGCTGTTCTCGCTGTTCCCCTTCATCCTGTTTCTCATTGCCCTGATCGGTTTCCTGCATCTGCCGGACTTCTTTACCTGGCTGCGCCTGCAATCGGAATTGGTGCTGCCGCCCCAGGCCCTGGAGCAGGTGAATCCGGTGATCGATCAATTGCAACAGTCCAAGGGCGGATTGCTCTCCGTGGGTATCGTCATCGCCCTGTGGACCGCCTCGGCGGGCGTGCGCCTGATGATGAGCGCAATGAACGCAGCCTACGATGTGGTCGAGGGCCGGCCGATCTGGAAGCGCTTTCCGCTGTCGGTGTTCTATACCGTGGGCATTGCCGGCATGCTCCTGGCCGCGGCAGCCCTGATGGTACTGGGGCCCCAGGTGATGACCTGGCTGGCTGGGCAGGTGGGCCTGGAAGAGTTCATCGTCACCCTGTGGACCATCCTGCGCTGGCCGGTGATCGTGCTGCTGATGATGGTGGCCGTGGCCCTGATGTACTACGTGATGCCCGATGTGAAGCAGAAGTTTCGCTTCATCACGCCGGGCTCGGTGCTGGCGGTGGTGGTCTGGATTGTCGCGTCCCTGGGCTTTGCCTACTACGTGAAAACCTTCGCTAACTACAACGCCATGTATGGCAGTATCGGCGCGATCATCGTGTTGCTGCTGTACTTCTACATCTCTGCTGCAGTGCTGTTGCTGGGGGCGGAGATGAACGCGGTGATCGAACACATGTCGGCCGAAGGCAAGGAACCTGGCGAAAAGGACTTTGACGGGCCCGGCGATAAACAACACGTATCGGGACTGGGCCGGGATCACTCGCGCCATCCGACCACTGACGAAGCCTGAACATGATCCGTGAAATCCTCAAAATGGGCGATGAACGCCTGCTGCGTATTGCGCCCCCGGTGGCGCCCGAGATGTTCGACAGCCCCGAGCTGTGGCAACTGATCGACGATATGTTCCAGACCATGGAAAGTGTCGGTGGCGTTGGCCTGGCAGCACCGCAGATCGGTGTCGATCTGCAACTGGTGATCTTCGGCTTCGAGCACAGCGAACGTTATCCGGAGGCAGAGGCAGTGCCTCAGACCATCCTCATCAACCCCTTGATCACGCCCTTGAGTCCGCAACTGGAAGAGGGCTGGGAAGGTTGTCTCTCGGTGCCAGGGCTGCGGGGCGCGGTGCAGCGCTACCAGCACATTCGCTATGAAGGTTTCAGCCCCAAGGGCGAGCCTATCGTGCGTGTGGCCTCGGGCTTTCATGCCCGGGTGGTGCAGCATGAGTGCGATCACTTGATCGGGCGGCTGTACCCATCGCGGATCAGTGATTTCAGCAAGTTCGGTTTCACCGAGGTGCTGTTTCCCGACCTCGATCCCAACGCTGACGCGTAACACCCAAGCCTACGGACCCGGGCGAACGCTGTCGGTCCCCATGGCCAGCAGCGGCTTGCTGCGTTGATAGCGAGCCAGCCGTTCGGCCAGCGGCTGGGGTAATTGGGTAGCGGTGGAAAAACTCATGCGCTGATACAAAGTTTCCAGGTCCGGGTGACAGAACAGCCAGACTGGCCCTTCGACCTGCATCAGCGCCCGCTCCACCAACTGTCCGGCCAGCCCCTGGCCGCGGTGCTCGGGGGCAACGAACAAACCCGTCAGCCAATGCCCCTGGGCCACCGGGGTCAGGCTCATCCCGGCGACGATCCCCTCGTTCCTCGCCACCCAGAGCTGGCCTGCGGACGAGGCCCGCATGGGCGACTGGTGCTGGCGATAGAACTTGTTCAGCAAGGGACGCGCGGCCTCGGCAAGGAGGCAGATCTGGAGGCTGGACATGGCTTTCCGGGATTGCAACAGGGAGCGGCGGATTATAAAGGAACCCCCGGCCGCTATAGGTGCTATACCTGAGTCCTATCCCGCAGCAGTGGAGTAAAGATCATGTCCAAAGGTATGAACGCCAAGAAGAATGCCAAGAAGAAACCGGCAAAGAGCGCAGACGAGAAGCGCGCCGAGAAAAAGGCCAAGAAAACCGAAGTGAACATCTTCGGCCATTGATCAATTTGACGAAGCCCGCAACGCGGGCTTCGTTTTATCCCTTCTGAAAAGGCAGGCGCGGGTTCTGCCTGTTCAGCGCGACTTCTCCATTTGCTGTTTCGAACCTAAGCCAGCTCCACCGCCAATGCCTCCCGCACCGCCGGCCGCTGCTCGACCCGGGCCTGGAACTTCGCCAATGCCGGCCAGGCTCCCAGATCGATGGCAAACAGCGCAGTCCAGCTCAGCACGGTGAACAGATAGGCATCGGCGATGCCGAACTGCCCGCCTTGCAGATAATCCTGGCGCTCCAAGGTCTGCTCCAACAGGGCAAAGCGTTTGAACAGCTTCTGCCGGAACACCTCCTTCACGCTGTCATCGAGCCCTGGGTTGAACAGCCAACCCATGATCCCGTGAACTTCGCTGGTGATGAAGTTCAGGGTTTCCTGCAGCCTTACCCGTTGCCAACTGCCATTGGCCGCCGCCAATCCGGCCTCGGGCTTGAGGTCTGCCAGGTATTGCAGGATCGCCGGGCCTTCGGTGAGTACTTCGCCGTTGTCCAGTTGCAGGGCGGCCACGTAGCCCTTGGGGTTGAGGGTGAGGAAGTCCTGGCCGTCGGCGGTGCGCTTGCTGCGATTGTCGACGCGGATGGCGTCGAACGGCAGTTGCAGTTCCCGCAGTACGATATGGGAGGCCAGGGAGCAGGCTTGAGGGGCGTAGTAGAGTTTCATCGGCAGGTCTCTGGTTGATGTTCGAGCCAGTGTCGGGGCAGCACTGGCATGGGTAAAATTAATCTTTCAGAAAATGGCCATAAGGATAGCTACTGCCATGATGAACCTGATGCATTGGCGCTTGCTGGTGGCAATCGCCGAGTGCGGCACCATCACCCGGGCCGCCGAACAGGTGGGCATGACCCAGTCCGGGGCCAGTCAGGCCTTGGCCCAGATGGAAGACATGCTGGGCGTGCAACTGTTCATCCGGGAAAGCCGCCAGGCTTTGCCCACGGCAATCGGTCTACAGGTGCTGGAGCAGGCGCGGGTGATGCTCGGAGCCCTGGCCCAGGTTCGCCGGCAAGTGGACACGGCCCGAGGCATCCTCCAGGGCAGTTTGCGCCTGGCGGGCTTTCCCATGGTCCTGGCGAGCTTCCTGCCACCGGTGCTGCGACGTTTCAAGCAACTGCACCCGGGGATTGAGGTGGTGCAGCTGGAGGTCAGCGATGATGAGGTCGAAGCCCTGCTGGAGGCGCAACTGGTGGATCTGGGAGTGGTACTGAATCCGCCTCCCGAGCGTCGTTCGTGGTTGCTGGGTGTCGATTCGTGGGTGGCCGTGCTGCCTCAGGATCACCCCTGGCAGGCCCCGACCATCGAGCTTGAAGTCTTGCTGGCGCAGCCTTTTGTCCTGGCCACTGGCGGTTGCTCGGTGAATGCCCGCAGCCTGGCGATTGAAGCTGGAGTGTCGTTGGCGGATGTGCGGATCGAAGTGCGCGAGTGGAAGAGCGCATTCAGCCTGGTGCGTGAACGTTTGGGGGTGACCCTGGTGCCCGAGAGCACCTTGCCTGAACAGCGCCAGGGATTGCGGGTGCTGCCTCTGAGTTGCGCGATCGAGCGCCAGTTCGCCCTGGTGGCGGCGCCGGGGCGGGAGTCGAACGGACTGGTTCAGGCCTTTGTGCAGATGCTCGCTCGGGCCTAGTCGGCGGGCGGTTCCTGGCGAGTCATGTTTATGCCTTGATTGAGACTTTTCGCGAAGGCTTGAGAGGCATTTAAAAGTTGTGAAAACAGAATGACTGGTGACCTTGCATAGAGTCGGCGTCTGTCTATGCTTAATTTTGAAAAAGCGTATCGGTCGCTTTTTGAACCACTGTCTCGTGATGTTTCAGCCTTATAACGGCTGTTTGTGGAATGTTCATCCGGGCACGAAATTGACTTCATGAATAAAGACGAGAGTGCGCATTTAGAGGCACCGCAGGATCAGGAGTAATTAATTAGATGGAATTTCTTTTCTTTGTTAGGTCCGACCCGACAGCGGGTCCTCAAGAAAAGGATGGCTTGATAAGAGCGTTGCAACATGGACTCTCCGATTAAACATCATTTGTCACCTGACACTTCCTTTCTCATATGGAGAGAGGCGCTTGCCCTGTTAATGGAACGTTGTGGTGGATCAGTTGAAAGACTAGAAACTTCCGTCAATCAAAAGACAGCGTTGAAGGTGATACAACTATGTTTAACCTACATCACAAGGCAGACCTTCTGGAGATCGAGCGCTTTAATTGTGCGTTGACCGAGGCCAATGCCAAGTTGGCGGCGATCAGCCATTCCATGGCGATGATCGAGTTCTCTCCCGATGGCATCGTGCTCGACGCCAACGAAAACTTTTGCAAGGCAATGGGCTATTCCGCGGAAGAGATACGCGGCAAGCATCACCGGATCTTCTGCGAGGAAGCGTTCTACCGCAGTGAGGAGTACGCCAAGTTGTGGCGTGATCTGGCCCGGGGTGAACCTGTCAGCGGCACCTTCCTGCGGCTGAACAAGCGCGGCCAGGAGATCTGGCTCGAAGCCAGCTACATGCCGGTGTTCGATGCCGAGCGTCAGGTCAAGAGTGTGATCAAGGTGGCTTCGGACATCTCCGAGCGCATCCATCTGGAACATGAAAACCAGAGTCTGTTGAACGCCATTGGCCGCTCCATGGCAATCATCGAATTCACCCCCGATGGCAAGATAGTTGCCGCCAACGACAACTTCCTCAAGACCATGCAGTACTCCCTGAATGAAATACTCGGTCAGCACCACAGCATGTTCTGTCATCGCTCTGAAGCCGAGTCTGCCGAGTACAAGCAGTTCTGGGCCTCGTTGAACCGTGGTGAATACCATTCCCACCGTTTCGAGCGGGAAAACAAGTACGGCCAGACCGTGTTCCTCGAGGCTTCCTACAACCCGCTGTTCGACACCAAGGGGCGCTTGTACAAGGTGGTCAAGTTCGCCAGCGATATCACCCAGCAAGTGACCACCCTGCAATCTGCCGCCGAATCGGCCCACAGTACCTCGGTGCAGAATGATGCCTGCGCCCAGAAAGGCTCGGAGGTGGTGCAACAGACGGTGGAGATCATTCAGCAGATTTCCCACGACCTGAACGAAGCCGCCCGCAGCATTGATGCGGTCAGCAAACAATCGGAGATCATCGGCAGCATAGTCCAGACCATTCGCGGGATTGCCGACCAGACCAACCTGCTGGCGCTCAATGCGGCCATCGAGGCGGCCCGGGCCGGCGAGCATGGACGGGGGTTCGCGGTGGTGGCGGACGAGGTACGCAGCCTGGCGGCACGCACCAGCCAGGCGACGGTGGAGATCGTCGAGGTGGTGCGCAAGAACCACGACCTGTCCATGAGCGCGGTCACCAGCATGCAGTCGAGCCTGAGTCGTACCGGACTGGGGGTCGAGCTGGCCAATGAGGCGGGGGAGGTGATCCTGGAGATTCAGCAGGGCTCAAGGCATGTGGTGGATGCCATCAGCCAGTTCAACTCGACCTTGCAGCTGTAGCCGCGGTTTTCCTTCGGATACAAAAAAGGGTTCCCGTGCAGGGAGCCCTTTTTGTTGGCGCTGTTACAACGCAGCGAGGAACTTCTCGTCGATCGGCTTGGCGCTGTTCTTGGCCTCTTTCTCTTCCTTGGCCAACTGCATCTTGTCTTGCAGGCGCTGGGCGATTTCCTGATTGATCGTCAGTTGCCGTTCAGGTGGCAGGTTCCTCAGGTCTTCTTCGGTCAGCCCCATATCCTTGAGGATGCTGTCGCGCAGGCGCTGTTCGGGCGTCTTGCTCATGTAGTCCTTGAACTCGCTCAGGGCACCGGTTTCCGTGGCGCTGGTGGCCTGTGGCGTGCTGGTGGCGGGCGGCGTGGCCTGGAGCAGGACACGGGTCTTGGCGAACGCTGCATTGACGTTGTCGTCCACGGTATTGCCTTGCAGGCTGGACTGGGACGTCGGCACGGTCACGGAGTTCTGGGCCTGCTGCAGCATGCCGCTGTACAGCGCGCTGGCGGCAGCGGTGGTCGGGTCCATATCGGTGCGCGAGGTGGGCTGCACCGAAACGGATTTCTGGGCGTTGACCAACATGATCGGGAACCTGTGTGAGAGAACTAGGCTGAAGTTTTAGCAAGTTCCATGCCGATACTTTAGTCATTGAATATCAAGAGGTTAGGGCAATTGTTCTCGGCGGGTGGCCAGTAAGCGGACAAGTCTTGCCGCTTCCTGGCAATTGCCGCCCGCCTGTTTGCCGAGGGGCGGCGATCAGCGTCTCAGTAAGTGATGGGAATGCCGAAATGCTCCTGGAAGGCATCGTCCACAGGCTCGTACCCCAGGACCTTGGTGGTTTCGCTGAGATCCAGGCGCTTGAAGCGGTTGTTGGATATGCCATGGCCGATCAGGAACTGCACCCCAGGGGTTTCGACCGCTCGCTGCAGCAGTTGCACAGCGTCCCGAGGGCTGAGCCAGGCGCTCAGGTCGCGGGTGGTGGTCAGTTCGTGGTGTTGCGGGTCCTCGAATGCCCCGATGCGCAGGGCGATGCAGGACAGCCCGCGCCGGGCTGCATAAAAGGCACACAGGGCTTCGCCATAGCATTTGCTCACACCGTACAGGTTGGCTGGCATCACCGGCATGCCCGGGGTGATCTGCCGGTCCACCGGGTAGCCTTCGATGGTCTGGGCGCTGCTGGCGAACACCAGGCGCCGGCAACCGGCGTTCACTGCGGCCTCGAACAGGTAGGTGGTGGCGAGGATGTTGTTGGGCAGCAGTTCGTCGAAGCCGGCAGTGGCGTGGGGGATGCCGGCCAGGTGCACGATGACGTCGATCCCCGGCAGCAGGCGGCTGATGGCTTGCGGGTCATCAAGGTCCAGGCGCACAAAACGGTGGGGCGCCGGGATGTCGAAGTCCGGTTCGACGCGGTCGGTGAGGGTGAAGCGATGGCGCTCCTGGGAGCCCTGGAAAAACACTTTGCCGATCCTGCCGCAGGCGCCGGTCAGTAGTACGTTGAGTCCATCCATGTCGAATCTCCGGTGGGCTGAGAAGGGGCAGGCTAGGGCGTGCCGTTACGTCCATGCAGCACAAAGCCCGGACGCAGGCTGAGGCGTTCGTAGTAGGCGGCCACGGCGGGGAAGTCCGGGTGTTCCATCGGGGTCATCTTCCAGCGATTGACCGAGAGGCCAAGGACGATATCCGCCAGGCTGAAGTCTTCACCGAGCACATAGTTCCCGGTGCTCTCAAGCTGCCGTTCAAGGATCGCCATCTTGCCGTTCCAGGCCAGCAGGCTGGCGCCGATGCGCTGGCTGTCCTGGCAATCCGGATGCTGGCGCACCAGGCCCATGAAGGCGTAGCTCCAGGCCGGATTGAGTTCGGTGGCCTGCCAGTCCATCCACTGTTCCACCAGCGCCCGGGCTCGCGGGGCGATGGGCAGCAGGCCGCTGCTGGGGTGCAGGTTGGCCAGGTAGCGGCAGATGCTGTTGGACTCCCACAGGGCACCGGCATCATCGATCAGCACCGGGACCTGGGCGTTGGGGTTGAGGGCGAGAAATTCGGGACTGTGGGTCGACTGGAAGCCGCTGCCCCAATCTTCCTGCTGGTAGGAAAGGTCCAGTTCTTCACAGGTCCACAAGACTTTCCTGACGTTGATGGACGAGGCTTTACCGAGAATTCTGCAGGGGGTTCCCATGACGTTTCCTTGTTCGTGGCACAGGTTGGCGATGGGAATCTATCAGCGAGCCAGGTTCTCGGCGACGGTCAAATTGCCTCCAGGGGTGTTTTGCCCAGCTTCAGGCCGGATCGGGCAGGGCCGAAGCCGGCAGACCGAAGACCCGGTCGAACAGCCAGTTGAAGGCGAAGGTGTAGCAGGGGATGAACAGGATCAGCGCCAGGTCCAGGAGGAAGGCCTGCACCAGGCTGATGTTCATCCACCAGGCGATGAGCGGGATCAGGAACACGATCAGGGTCAACTGGAAGCCCACGGCATGGGCGATGCGCCGCTTGACGGTGCGGGTGCGCGAGGGCTGACGGCTTTCCCAGCGCTCGAACAGCGTGGTGTAGATGAAGTTCCAGGTCACCGCGATGCTGGTGATGACCACGGCCAGCGGCCCGGTGCTGCTGGGGGACGTGCCGGACAGCAGGGCCAGGCCGAGGGCCGAGAACGTCATGCCGAACACCTCGAACAGGGATACGTAGACCAGTTTGCGTTTCACGCCTTGCATGGAAATTCCTCGGTATTGAATGGCAATGGCCAGAGCTGGACTGGCGCAGGGCGCGAAAGGTAGCTTCAATAGTGGTGACAGAAAAAGTCGGAAGCTTTCAGTTTTATTGATAGGTTGCCCTCCATGAATTTCTCCAGTGACAGCATCCAGTTGTTTCTCGCCGTGCTCGAGCGCGGTTCCTTTTCTGCGGCGGCCCGCTTCCTGGGCAAGGTGCCCTCGGCGGTCAGCATGGGCATTGCCAACCTTGAGGCTGAACTGGGTTACGCCCTGTTCGATCGCCGCCATCGCGAGCCGGTGCCGACGCCCCTGGCCCTGTCCCTGGCGCCCCATGCGCGGTTGATCGCCGACCAGCTCAAGCAGTTGCAGGTGCACGCCATCGAGCTGTCCCTGGGCCTGGAGAGCAAGCTGTCGATTGCCGTGGTGGATGACATCGACAAGCAGCGAGTGCTGGCCGCCATCAAGCTGATTGCCGAGCGCTATCCGCTGCTGGAGGTGGAGGTGCTCAGTGCCCCCCAGGATGATGTGCTGCAACTGCTGCACAGTGGGCGAGTGAGTGTGGGCGTGGCCTTTGCCGGCTTGAGCGTGAATGCCCTGGAGTATTTCCAGTACATCGGCAGTGAGCGGGTGATTGCCTGTATCTCGCCGCGACATCCGGTGTTTGTGGCCAGCGATGGCTCGTTGTACCTGGAGGAGCTGATCCGGTTCCGCCAGGTCGTGGTGGCCAGCCGCGACTTGCCCATCAGCGATACGCGGCCCTTGGTGGGCGAGTCGTTGTGGCGCACCGACAGCCTGGCCATGGCCCTGCACATGGTGGAAGCCGGCATCGGCTGGGGCAATTTCCCCTTGTCGGTGATCCAGCCGCTGCTGGTGGCAGGGCGCTTGCAGAGGCTGAAGTTCAAGAACCTCGACAACGGCTTGTCGTTGCCGGTGCATGCGGTGTGGCTGAAGAACCGGCCACTGCAGAAGGGCGCCCTGGCCCTGGTGCAGTTGCTCAGTGGCGAAGATCCGGCGCTGGGGCCGCTGCCCGCCCCCGGGGTTTAGCCCAGGGCCTGTTCACGCAACCAGCGCAGCAAATGACCGGCCGCCGAAGCGTCGCTGATCGCCTGGGCGGACAACAGGTAATAGGCGCTGCCGTCGGCGATGAAGCCGAAAGGGGCGCAAAGCAATCCTCCAGCCAGATCATCGCGCACCAGTTGCCGGGGGGCGATGGCCAGCCCGAGTCCCGCCACCGCCGCTTGCAGGCTGAAGTAGAAATGCTCGAAGACTTGCTCCTGTAGAGCCAGGGAGGCGGGCAGCTGCTGCTGTTGCAGCCAGTGCTCCCAGGCTTGCGGCCGGGTAGCACTGTGCAAGCGCGGGGCGTGTTCCGCCAGGGTCGGCTGGCCGTCTGGCGAAGGGGTCCAGTCAGCCTGTTTGTCCGGCCGGCACACGGGGCCAATGGCTTCGTCGAACAGCCAGTGGGCCTGAGTTTCATCGCTCCAGGCGAAATCGTTGCGGCGGATCGCCAGGTCGATGCCGGCGTTGAACGAGAAAGGCCCGCCGCCGGCCAGCAACTGGATCGATATTTCCGGGTGAGCGGCCTGGAACGCCGGCAGGCGTGGAATCAGCCAGCGCATCAGCAGGGTCGGTTCACAGGACAGCACCAGCGGCGCCTCGGGGTCCGGTGCCCGCAGGCGGCTGGCGGTGTTCTCGATCAGGTCCAGGGCCTGGGTTACGCTGTGCAGCAGTTCGGCTCCGGCCGGCGTCAGAAATACCCGGTGGCTGCGGCGTTCGAACAGCGCCGTGCCCAGGTCCTCTTCCAGGGCGCGCACGGCGCGGCTGATGGCGCCGTGGGTCAGGTGCAGGGCGGCGCCGGCCTGGGTGAAGCTTTCCAGGCGTGCCGCTGCTTCGAAGCAGCGCAAGGCGCCGAGGGGCGGCAGGCGTCGGCGCAATGTCTGTGAGTTTTTATCACTGAGAGTGTCAGTTTTCATCGTTGGCTGTCCCCGTGCCGATCCCCATACAGTAGCGCCTGATTCTATATCCAAGGCGTATGTAACGTGACTGAACTGTTAGTCGTAATCACCATTACCATTCTTGCTGTACTCAGCCCCGGAGCCGATTTTGCCTTGGTAACGCGCAATAGCCTGATGCTCTCGCGCCGCCACGGTGTGTTCACTGCCCTGGGTATCGGGCTCGGGGTCATGCTGCATATCGGCTACAGCCTGCTGGGGGTGGGGGTGCTGTTGCAGCAGTCGCTGCTGTGGTTCACCGGGCTGAAGATTGCCGGGGCGCTTTATCTGATCTATCTGGGGATCAAGCTGTTGCGCGGTTCGGACCAGGGGCCGTACGAGGAGGCGGCGGCGAATGTCGAGACTTCGTCATGGGCGGCTCTGCGCAGCGGCTTTCTGACCAATGCGCTGAACCCCAAGACGATGATTTTCGTTCTCAGCCTGTTTATGCAGGTGATCCGGCCGGGCACGGCATTGCCGGTGCAGATCGGCTACGGGGGGATCATTGTCCTGGCTCACGTGTTGTGGTTCGTGGCGGTGGCGCTGTTTTTCTCGGCACCGGCGATTGCCAGTCGACTGCAGGGGTACAAGCGCCGTATCGATCAGGTATTTGGTGTGGTGCTGGTGGGGTTCGGGCTGCTGCTCAGCGTGCTGAGCCTGCAGCCCTGAAACACCTCAGGTGCTTTCCCGCACCCGCAGCTCGAAGCCCATGTCCACTACGGGCTCGGCCACGCTGTTGCCGGCCAGCAGGGTCAGCATCTGCTCGGCTGCACGGCGGCCGATGGCTTCCCTTGGGGTGCTGATACTGCTCAGGCGCGGCACCATGTGTTCCGAGGAGGGCAGGTCGTTGAAACCCAGCACCGCCACTTGCTCCGGAACCTTGATCCCGCAGCGCATGGCTTCCAGCAGTGCGCCCTGGGCCAGGTCGTCGTTGCCGAAGAAGATGGCGTCGACTTGCGGCTGGCTCTGCATCAGTTGCAGGAACAGTTCGCCGCCCAGGCCCACGGAGGATGGGCGTGGGGTCAGCAGTTCCAGATCGGGGTTGTACAGCCCGGCCTCTTGCAGGGCACGACGGAAACCTTCGCCCCGTAGCAGAGTGCGTTGATCCAGTTGTGCACCGATGTAGGCCAGATGCTTGCGCCCACGGGAAATCAGGTGCCGGGCGGCGGTCTCGCCCGCGTTCAACTGGGAGAAACCCACGCAGTTGAGCCCGGCGCCGGGGTCCAGGTCCATCATGTAGACGCAGGGGATGTTGTTGGCCTCGATCATCCGCCGGGCGCTTTCGGTACGGTCAAAACCGGTCAGCAACAGACCCCGGGGCTGGTAGGTCATGTAGTTGCGCAGCAGGTTTTCTTCTTCGTCCCGGGAGTAGTGGTAGTTGCCGATCAGCACTTCGAAGCCCTTGGGCCGCAGGACCTGATGAATGGCTTCCAGGGTTTCGATGAACAGCAGGTTGGACAGCGACGGCACCAGCACCACCACCGACTGGCTCTGGGCCGAGGCCAGGGCACGGGCGGCGGAGTTGACCACGTAGTTCAGCTCCTGCGCGGCCTTCTGCACCTTTTCCACCAGCTCGGTGGCCACGCTGCTGACGCCGCGCAGGGCCCGAGAGGCGGTGATCGGACTGACACCGGCCAGTCGCGCCACTTCGTTGAGGGTAGGGCGCCCCGTGGTACGGGAGCTTTTATCGTTTTTATGAGGGGTCATCAGACGGCTTGCCAAACAAAATTCAAGTCACTAAGGTAGCGCTGTCCTGAAACAGCTGCAATGCGTGAGCGAGGTGTGCCTGACCCTCGCTCTTTGGTTTGGCGGACTATATACGCGGCAACCCACAAAAATGACAAGAAGGCGTCGGCAGACACTGTTTTTGTACTAGAACTAGAACTAGCGAAGGTAGCGCTGTCTGCGCGCTGAGGTGTTACATGAGTCAATCTATTACCGCCCTGGTCATCATGGGTGTTGCCGGCTGTGGCAAATCCAGCGTCAGCCAGGCGCTGTGCCAACGCAGCGGCGCCACGGCCATTGAAGGCGATACGTTCCACCCTGCCGCCAATATCGCCAAGATGAGCGCCGGCATTCCCCTCGACGACGACGACCGTGCCGGCTGGCTCGACAGCCTCTGCGATGAATTGCGTCGGACCCTGGCCGCCGGTCAGCGTCCGGTACTGACCTGCTCGGCCTTGAAGCGCAAATACCGTGAACGCCTGCGCGCAGCGACCCCCGGCCTGGGCTTTATCTTCCTCGAACTGACACCGGCAGTGGCCGCCGATCGCGTGGCACACCGGCCAGGGCATTTCATGCCTTCGACCCTGATCGACAGTCAGTTCGCCACCCTCGAATCCCCCGTGGGGGAGCCGCTCACCCTGGCCCTGGATGCCAGCACCCTGAGCGTCCAGCGCCTGGCCGAACTGGCCAACCAATGGTGGCTGGAGCATGGCCTTGAACCTTCACATTAAGTGCTGGCTCGAAATAGGTAGCGCTATCCCACTCGGCCCTTGTTTTTAACGCTTAAATAAAAACAACAAACCGGAGGCAATCCCATGTTTGGCATGTCCCAAGAGACCTATCTGCTGGTTGATGCAGTGGTCACTATCATCGGCCTGATCGTCTTGATCACCCGATTCAAGCTGCATCCCTTTATTGCTCTGACCATTGCCGCGGGGTTCCTCGGCCTGACCTCGGGCATGCCGGTAGACAAGATCATCAAGGCGTTCCAGGACGGTTTTGGTGGCGTGCTCGGTTTTGTCGGCATCATCCTGGCCCTGGGCACCATGCTCGGAAAAATGATGGCCGAGTCCGGCGGCGCCGATCAGATTGCCCAGACCCTGATCCGTTCGTTCGGCAAGGAGCGGGTGCAGTGGGCGATGATGTTCGCTGCGTTCCTGGTGGGCATCCCGCTGTTCTTCGAGATCGGCTTCGTGCTGCTGATCCCGCTGGTGTTCATCGTCGCCCGGCGCACCGGGGTGTCGCTGATCAAGATCGGCATTCCACTGCTGGCTGGCCTGTCGGCGGTGCACGGCCTGGTGCCGCCGCATCCGGGGCCGCTGCTGGCCATCGGGGTGTTTGGTGCCGACATTGGCAAGACCATTCTCTACGGCCTGATCGTTGCTCTGCCGACGGCCATCATTGCCGGTCCGATCTACGGCACCTTCATCGCCAAATACATCCCGGGTCACCCGTCCCAGGAGCTGGTGGACCAGCTGGCCCGTGAAAACACCTCGCAGAACCTGCCCAGCTTCAGCGTGACCTTGCTGACTGTGCTGCTGCCGGTGTTCCTGATGCTGCTCAAGACCTTCGCCGACGTGGCGTTGCCGGACGGGCACTTCTTCCGCATCTGGATGGACATGATCGGCCACCCGATCAGTGCCTTGCTGCTGGCCCTGCTGCTGTCGCTCTACACCTTTGGCTACAAGCAGGGCATTGGCTCCAAGCAGATCCTCGGTTTGCTCGACGCCAGCCTGGCGCCTACCGCGGCGATCATCCTGATCATTGGTGCCGGCGGTGGTTTCAAGCAGATGCTGGTGACCAGCGGCGTGGGTGATGTGATCGGCCACATGGCGGTCAATGCGCAGATCTCGCCAATCCTCCTGGCCTGGCTGGTGGCGGCGGTGATTCGTATCGCAACCGGTTCGGCCACCGTGGCCACCATCACCGGCGCGGGCATCGTGGTGCCGGTGGTGGGGATGATCCCCGGGGTCAACCGCGAACTGCTGGTGCTGGCCACCGGTGCCGGCTCCTTGATCCTGTCTCACGTCAACGACGCGGGCTTCTGGCTGGTCAAGCAGTACTTCAACATGACCGTGGCCGAGACCTTCAAGACCTGGACGGCGATGGAAACCATCCTCTCGGTGGTGGGCCTGATCTTCATCCTGTTGTTGTCGTTGGTGGTTTAAACGGCGGGGCTGACCCCTGTAGCTGCTGTCGAGCCTGGGGCGAGGCTGGGCAAAGGCCCGAAGGGCCTTGCCCGGTGATCTAACGTCAGCCCTTGATAGGCATCTGAATCGCCGCGAGTGCTACGCACTCGTTCGCAGTCTGCGGCAGCGGCTACAGTACAGGCACAAAAAAACCGCATCGCTGCGGTTTTTTTGTGGCTGAAGGAGTCTCAGCTTTTCTGCACCAGGGCGTCGGCGCGGAACATCCCGCGAATGCCGCGCACCGCCTGGCGAATCCGGTCCTGGTTCTCGATCAGGGCGAAGCGCACGTGATCGTCGCCGTACTCACCGAAACCCACCCCGGGCGACACGCAGACCTTGGCCTCGGCCAGCAGCTTCTTGGCGAATTCCAGGGAGCCCAGGTGCGCATAGGCTTCGGGAATCTTGGCCCAGACGTACATCGAGGCCTTGGGGTTCTCCACCATCCAGCCCAGCTCATGCAGGCCCTTGACCAGCACATTGCGCCGTTGCCGGTATTGCTCGGCAATGTCTTTCACGCACTGCTGGTCGCCTTCCAGGGCGGCAATCGCGGCCACTTGCAGCGGGGTGAAGGTGCCGTAGTCGTGGTAGCTCTTGATTCGCGCCAGGGCGTTGACCAGCTCCGGGTTGCCGACCATGAAGCCGATGCGCCAGCCGGCCATGTTGTAGCTCTTGGACAGGGTGAAGAACTCCACCGCGATGTCCTTGGCCCCGGGCACCTGCATGATCGACGGGGCTTTCCAGCCGTCGTAGACGATGTCGGCGTAGGCCAGGTCGTGGATCACCAGCACGTCGTACTGCTTGGCCAGGGCGATCACCCGCTCGAAGAAATCCAGCTCCACGCACTGCGCGGTGGGGTTGGAGGGGAAGCCCAGGATCATCATCTTCGGCTTGGGGATCGAACCGCGAATGGCCCGCTCCAGCTCGGCAAAGAAGTCCACGCCGGGCACCAGTGGCACCGAGCGCACCTGGGCGCCGGCGATCACCGCGCCGTAGATGTGGATCGGGTAGCTGGGGTTGGGCACCAGCACCGTGTCGCCCTGGTCCAGGGTGGCCAGCATCAGGTGCGCCAGGCCTTCCTTGGAACCGATGGTGACGATGGCTTCGCTTTCCGGGTCGATATCGACCTCGTAGCGATCCTTGTACCAGCGGGAAATCGCCCGGCGCAGCCGTGGAATGCCTTTGGAGGTGGAGTAGCCGTGGGTGTCCTCACGCTGGGCAACGGTCACCAGTTTTTCGACGATGTGCGGCGGAGTCGCGCCGTCGGGGTTGCCCATGCTCAAGTCGATGATGTCTTCGCCGCGCCGACGCGCAGCCATCTTCAGCTCGGCAGTGATATTGAAAACGTAAGGGGGGAGACGATCGATGCGCGCAAAGCGGCGCGGCGAACCTTGTTCGGCCATTGTTGCCTCGAAAAGACGTAAGCGCCCGGAACCGTCCGAGCGACGTTGGCCACTGCGGTGGCCTGCGGGGGCAGACGATAAAGGCGCTGGCGCCGGCTTGTCCAGAGCAGCGGAAAATTATTTTTGCGCTGCCGGCGGTTTGCCCGGCTGGCGGGTTTGCCGCTATAACGTGCACGCTTTTTGCCTGCAAGGACGGCGCCCGGCCTGTGCCTGATCCGTTCGGGCGGATCTGATGCCGCTCGGCAGCTCTTCGAACAACAGCGTCAGACGGGATGAATGATGGAGTTTACCAGCGGCTTTTTGCTGAGCCTTTCGCTGTGCCTGGACATCGGCGTGGCCAATATCGCGATGATCACCCTGGCCATGCAGCGCGGCTATTTCCAGGGCTTCTGCCTGGGCCTCGGAACTTGCGTGGGTGACCTGATCTACGCGCTGTTGGCCCTGGCCGGGATGACCGTACTGTTGCAGTACGAAACTGTGCGTTGGGTGCTGTGGATCGGCGGTTCGGCGCTGCTGGTGTATTTCGCGGCGAAGATGATCTACGCCGCCATTCATCACAGTGCGCTGCTGGCCACGGCGGGGGAGGCGGACCGCGGTTCGCCGCGCAAGGAGTTCCTGCGCGGGATCTTCCTGGCCATGTCTTCCCCCAGCGCGATCCTCTGGTTTGCCGCCGTGGGGGGCACCCTGATTGCCCGATCCGGTGGCGGCACGATTGCCGACTCCGGGTTGTTCCTGGCCGGCTTCTTTTGCGCCGGGCTGGTCTGGACCATGGGCCTGTGCCTGGCCGCGACCCAGGGCGGCAAGTTGCTGGGCGACAAGCTGTTGCGCTACTCCTACCTGGCATCTGCGGCGATCTTCTGCTATTTCGCGGTGTACGTGATCCTATCCGGTTATCAGGAGTTCATCGTCGGCGCTGGGGTGGTCGACCTTCCGGCGCTCTGATCCTGGCCCTGGCGATTGGCTTCTATACTTGCTGGCGTACCCATCTTTTCTGCGGCAGGAGTGGCATTCATGGATGAGCAAAAACAGGGCGCAGGTCCAGAACCGCGCTTCGAAAGAGAGCGTTTTCTGCTGATCGCCGGCTTCAGCGAGCGGTTTACCCCTGGCGCCAGCCAGGACATCGGGCAGCTCTGGCAGCGCTTCATCCCCCACATCGGCAAGGTGCCGGGGCAAGTGGATGAGGTGACCTACGGCATCTGTTGCAACCCCGATGGCCAGGGTGGCTTCGAATACCTGGCCGGGGTCGAGATCAGCAAGCTCGACGATTTGCCCGAGCGCTATCGCTGGATCGAGGTGCAGCCGCAGAACTATGCGGTGTTCGAGCACGGTGGCTCCTTGCAGGAACTGCCACAGACCTTCAACTACATCTGGAAGACCTGGCTGCCCCAGTCCGGTCGCGAGGCGGCCGATGCCCCGGAATTCGAGCGCTACAGCGCCGACTTCAACCCCGATACCGGCAGCGGCGTGGTGGAGGTCTGGCTACCGCTGAAAAGTGAATGATCCCCTCGGGGGCGCTGGCCGGCCCCCGATTCCCCCGGCCTTGGCCGCAATCTATACGCCGTCTTAATACCGCCCCCCGCAATCAGTGTCCGACCTTGATACGCCCTCACCTAACCTGCGTGGCGCAGAGGAGAGCGGCGGACGGCTCGTTCCCGACTCCCTGCCGGTGCCTGTTGCCGGGTGCCTGACCGGTTGCGCCCCGGGCCGCTGTCTGCGGTTGCGGCGCCGCCTCAATGGATTAAGGGGAAAAGCCTTGCTGACACTGGAATTCATCTACGGCGCCAGCGGTTTTTGCGCCGTGCTGCTGTTTGTCTACCTGGGTTACGCGCTGATCCGTGCCGAGAAATTCTGATGACCGCACCCAACGCTACCCCGGCATTTTCATTCGCCCGTCCGGGCATTCTCGAGAAAGGAAACCAGCCATGTACGACCTGATCTTCGTGGGCCTGTCCCTGGGGTTCTTTGTACTGACGGCCCTGGTCATCGTCGCCATGGGCAAGATTTGAACGGAGCATCGACATGTTGAGTACTGTGCTGGAATACGCGGTGATCCTCGGGGTAATGACCGGGCTCGCCGTACTCATGGGCAAATGGCTGGCCCGGGTCTTCAGCGGCCGCGGCCACGCCTTGCCCGAGCGGGCCACCTACCGCCTGCTGGGGATCGACCCCGGCGAAACCATGGGCTGGGCGCGCTATGGCTCGGCGCTGTTGCTGTCCAACGCAGCGATGATGCTCCTGGGCTACCTGGTGCTGCGCCTGCAAACCGTCATGCCCCTCAACCCCCTGGGGTTGGCGGCGCAGACCCCGGACCTGGCGTTCAACACCGCCGCGTCCTTTATCACCAACACCAACTGGCAGGCGTACTCAGGTGAAAGCAGCCTGTCGAACTTCAGCCAGATGGCGGTGATCACCTTCCTGATGTTTGTCGGCTCCACCGCCGGTGTGGTGGCAGCGGCCGGTTTCATTCGTGGCCTGAGCCGTTCCAGCTCCGCCGATATCGGCAACTACTGGGTCGACTTCACCCGCACCCTGTACCGGGTGATGCTGCCTTTGTGCCTGGTCATGGCCCTGGTCTATGTCTGGCAGGGCATGCCCCAGACCCTCAACTCCCAGGCCCTGGCCACCACCTTGGAAGGCGCCCAGCAGCAGCTGATCGTCGGCGCCGTGGCCAGCTTCGAGTCGATCAAGCACATCGGCACCAACGGTGGCGGCTTCTTCAGCATGAACGCCGCCCACCCGTTCGAGAACCCGACTCCGCTGACCAACGTGCTGCACATCCTCAGCATGTTGCTGATCCCTTCGGCGCTGACCTACACCTTCGGCAGCATGCTGCTGCGGCGGCGTCAGGGCTGGGTGTTCTTCGGCACCTTCCTGGTGATGTTCGTCGGCTTCCTGGCCATTGTCTTCACCGCGGAGCAGGGCGGTAATCCGCTGCTGACCCAGGTCGGTGCCGACCAGCAACTGTCGGCAACCCAGAGTGGCGGCAACATGGAAGGCAAGGAACTGCGCTTCGGCATCGCCGACACCGCGCTGTTCGTCACCACCACCACCGGCGCCACCACCGGTTCGGTGAACGCCATGCACGACTCGCTGACCCCCATGGGCGGCTTCGTGCCCCTGGCGCAGATGATGCTCAACTGCGTGTTCGGCGGTGACGGCGTGGGCTTTATCAACCTGATCCAGTACGCCCTGCTGACGGTGTTCCTGGTGGGCATGATGATCGGCCGCAGCCCGGAATTCCTCGGCAAGAAGATCGAGGCCCGGGAGATCAAGCTGGTGATGCTCTCGGTGCTTGCGCACCCGATCTGCATCCTCGGTTTCACCGCCCTGGCAGCGTTGTGGCCGGACACCTTGAACAGCCTCAACAACCTTGGCCCCCATGGTTTCAGCGAAGTGCTCTACGCCTACGCCTCGGGTACCGCCAACAACGGTTCGGCGTTTGCCGGGCTCAATGCCAACACGCCGTTCTTCAACACCACCATCGGTCTGGCGATGCTCATGGGACGTTTCTTCACCATGCTGCCGATGCTGGCCGTGGCCGGTTCGCTGGCGGCGAAAAAGAACATCCCGGCCGGTGCCGGCACCATTCCCACTGCCACGCCGCTGTTCATGTTCCTGGTGGTGTTCGTGGTGCTGGTGGTTGGTGGCCTGACTTTCCTGCCGGCCCTCGCGCTCGGCCCGCTGGTGGAGCAACTGCAGTTGCTGGCCGGCCAGACTTACAAGTAAGGGGTTGTGATGACGACGCAAATGCAAACCCAAGGCACCACTGCGGTGCTGTTCAAGGGCCTGTTGCGCCCGGTGCTGGTGGCGGCGGTGTTCTTCATGCTGCTGACCGGGCTGGCCTATCCGTTGGCGACCACCGTGCTGGCCAACCTGCTGTTCCCGTTTCAGGCCCAGGGCAGCCTGGTGCAGCGTGACGGGGTGGTGGTGGGCTCGGCACTGATCGGTCAGTCCTTCAGTCGCCCGGAGTATTTCCAGGGCCGCCCGAGCATGACCCTGGGCAGCGATCCGCTGGACCCGAGCAAGAGCGTGCCCCAGCCCTACAACGCCGGGGCCAGTGGTGCCAGCAACCTGGGCCCCACCAACCAGAAACTGATGGACAGCGTGGCGGCGCGGGTCAGCGCCTATCGCCAGCTCAACGGCCTGGCGGCGGACATGCCGGTACCGGTGGACGCGGTGACCGCTTCGGCTTCCGGCCTGGACCCGCACATCTCCCTGGCCAACGCCCAGCTGCAATTGAACCGGGTGGCCCGCCTGCGCAACCTGCCGCTGGCCGAGCTGCGGGCGCTGCTGCAGGACCACAGCGAAAGCCGCACCTTCGGCCTGCTGGGCGAGCCCCGGGTCAATGTGCTGCAACTCAATCTCGCGCTGGATGCCCTGGCACCCGTGCATGCCTCGCCCCTTGCGGTCAGTGAGTAAGAGATACCGATCATGAGTAATAACCCTCGTATAGCGTTGTTCGACCGTGGGCTGCTGTTCACGGCGTGCCTGGATGCGGTGAAGAAGCTGCTGCCACAGGCGCAGTGGAAGAACCCGGTGATGTTCGTGGTCTATCTGGGCAGCATTCTCACCACTTTGCTGTGGTTCCAGTCCCTGGGCGGTGAAGGCGAGGCCTCCAGCGGCTTCATCCTCAGCATCACCCTGTGGCTTTGGTTCACCGTGCTGTTCGCCAACTTCGCCGAGGCCCTGGCCGAGGGCCGCAGCCGGGCCCAGGCTGCGAGCCTCAAGGGCATGAAGCGCCAGACCCTGGCCAAGCTGTTGCAGCAGCCCAGGCATGGCGCCGCCTGGCTGCCGATGGCCGCCAGCGAGCTGCGCAAGGACATGGTGGTGCTGATCGAAGCCGGCGACCTGGTGCCGCTGGATGGCGAGGTCATCGAAGGCGTGGCCACGGTGGACGAGAGCGCCATCACCGGTGAGTCGGCGCCGGTGATCCGCGAGGCCGGGGGCGACTTTTCCTCGGTCACCGGCGGCACCAAGGTGCTGTCCGACTGGCTGGTGGTGCGCATCAGCGTCAACCCCGGCGAGTCGTTCCTGGACCGCATGATCTCCATGGTGGAATCGGCCAAGCGCCAGAAAACCCCCAACGAGGTGGCCCTGACCATTCTCCTGGTGGGGCTGACCCTGCTGTTCCTGCTGGTGATCGTGACCCTGAGCCCGTACTCGATCTTCGCCGTGGCCATGAGCGGCACCGGCAGCGTGATCAGCGCCACGGTGATGGTGGCGTTGCTGGTGTGCCTGATCCCCACCACCATCGGCGGCCTGCTCTCGGCCATCGGCGTGGCAGGCATGAGCCGGATGATGTCGGCCAATGTCATCGCCACTTCCGGGCGCGCTGTGGAAGCCGCTGGTGACGTCGACGTGCTGCTGCTGGACAAGACCGGCACCATCACCCTGGGCAACCGTCAGGCCAGCGCCTTCCTGCCGGCCCCGGGAATCAAGGACAGCGAACTGGCGGACGCCGCGCAACTGGCTTCCCTGGCGGACGAAACCCCGGAAGGCCGCAGCATCGTGGTGCTGGCCAAGCAGAAGTTCGACATCCGTGGCCGCGACATCGAGGCCCTGGGCGCCAGCTTCGTGCAGTTCAGCGCGCAGACCCGCATGAGCGGCGTCGACCTGCCGGAGGGGCGCAGCATCCGCAAGGGCGCGGCCGATGCCATTCGCCGGCACATCGAAGCCCTGGGGGGCAGCTTCCCGCCGGCCTTGCAGGCCAAGGTGGATGAAGTCTCGCGGCGCGGCAGTACGCCGCTGGTGGTCAGCGACGGCGCCCAGGCCCTGGGCGTGGTGGAACTCAAGGACGTGGTCAAGGGCGGGATGAAGGAGCGCTTTGCCGAACTGCGGCGCATGGGCATCAAGACCGTGATGATCACCGGCGACAACCGCCTGACCGCGGCGGCGATTGCCGTGGAGGCCGGGGTCGATGACTTCCTCGCCGAGGCCCGTCCCGAGGACAAGCTGCAACTGATCCGCGACTACCAGGCCAAGGGCAAGCTGGTGGCCATGACCGGCGACGGCACCAACGACGCCCCGGCCCTGGCCCAGGCCGACGTTGCGGTGGCGATGAACAGCGGCACCCAGGCGGCAAAGGAAGCCGGCAACATGGTCGACCTGGACAGCAACCCGACCAAGCTGATCGAAGTGGTGGAAGTCGGCAAGCAGATGCTCATGACCCGCGGCGCCCTGACCACCTTCAGCGTGGCCAACGACGTGGCCAAGTATTTTGCTATCGTACCGGCCGCGTTCGTCGCCACTTACCCGCAGTTGGGCGCGTTGAACGTGATGCAATTGACCAGCCCGAACTCGGCGATTCTCAGTGCGGTGATCTTCAACGCGCTGATCATCGTGTTCCTCATCCCCCTGGCGCTCAAGGGGGTGAAGTATCGGTCCATCGGCGCGGCGGCCTTGCTTAACCGCAACCTGCTGATCTACGGACTGGGCGGGGTGCTGGTACCCTTTGCCGGGATCAAGCTGATTGACATGCTGCTGGCCGGGCTTGGCCTGGTTTGACGCAAGGACAGGCAATGCGGCGCTCCCTGGGGGCGCCGCATTGTTCATTTAAGGAAGCTCATGACTGTGCTTGATGCAAGTCCTGCGCCCCGCGACGGGCGCCCCGATCCCGATGCGCTGCTGGAAAAGCTGCAACAGGACGAACAAGCCGCCCAGCGCGGCAAGCTGCGGATCTATTTCGGTTCCAACGCCGGGGTCGGCAAGACCTGCGCCATGCTCACCGCCGCCCGCAACGAAGTGGCCCTGGGTCGCGACGTGGTGGCCGGGGTGGTGGAAACCCACGGCCGGCGGGAAACCGCCGAGCTGCTGCAAGGCCTGGAGGTGCTGGAGCGTCACAGCCTGATGCACCGCGACTATGCCTTGCCCGAATTCGACCTGGACGCGGCCCTGGCGCGACGTCCCTCGGTGTTGCTGGTGGACGAGTTGGCCCACAGCAACGTCCCCGGTTCCCGGCATCCCAAACGCTGGCAGGATGTGGAAGAACTGCTGCGGGCCGGGATCGATGTCTGGACCACCCTCAACGTCCAGCACCTGGAAAGCCTCAACGACATCGTCAGCGGCATCATCGGCATCCGCGTGCGCGAGACGGTGCCTGATCACCTGTTCGATGAGGCCCACGAAGTGCTGGTGATCGACCTGCCACCGGACGACCTGCTGCGTCGACTCAAGGACGGCAAGGTCTACATGGGGCCCCAGGCCGAGCGCGCTTCACGCAATTTTTTCCGCAAGGGCAACCTGTTGGCCCTGCGCGAGCTGACCCTGCGCCGTACCGCCGACCGGGTCGATGCGCAAATGCGCGACTATCGCCGCGAGCGCTCGATCAATGCCCTGTGGCCGGCCCGGGAGCGCTTGCTGGTGGGGATCGCCGGCGACCCGGCGGACGAACGCCTGGTGCGCGAGGCCGCGCGCCTGGCGCAGAAACTCGAAGCCGACTGGATCGTCGTGCACGTGGCCTCGGCGCAACGTCGTGGCCACGGTGCCAGCCGTTATGCAGCAGCGATGAAGACCCTGGCCCTGGCCGCCGAGTTCGGCGCCGAGACCGCGACCCTGCCAGGCCTGGACGTGGCCGAGGCGCTGGTGGCCTGTGCCCGTGAGCACAATGCCAATCGCCTGGTGCTGGGCCATTACCCGCGCAAGGTCTGGCAGTTCTGGCATCAGTCGGTGAGTGATCGCATCAGCCGCCAGCATCCGGAAATCGATCAGATCGTGATCGCCAACGGGCCCTTGAGCCGGCGCCCGGCCGCTGCGGACAAGCCAGAGGCCGGATTGTCGCCGAGTCGAGCGCCGGCCTATCTGTGGGCCAGCCTGGCCTGTTTTGCCGCCACTGCAGTGGCGGCGCTGCTGCTGAAGGTGTTCGACCCGGCCAACGTGGTGATGTTGTTCCTGCTCACTGTGGTTCTGGTGGCCTTGCGTTTCGGGCGGGGGCCGGGTGTCTGGGCGGCCATGCTGGCGGTGCTGTGTTTCGACTTCTTCTTCGTTCAGCCGGTGTTGTCGTTCACCGTCAACGACACCCAGTATTTCTTCACCTTCGCCTTGATGCTTGGCATTGCCCTGATCACCGGCCAGCTCACCGCGCGGCTGCGCCACCAGGCCCGCACCGCCGCCGAAGGCGAACGTCGCGCCACCTCCCTGGCCGGGCTGGCTCGGGAGTTGTCGGCGGCACTGACCGAGGAGCAGATCTGCGCCGTGGCCCTGCGCACCTTCAGCGGGGTGTTCGAGGCCCGGGTCGGATTGGCGCTGCCGGATGCGGACAATCGCGTGCGAGCCTTGAATGCCAA
This sequence comes from Pseudomonas protegens, assembly GCF_003363755.1. Classification (GTDB taxonomy): domain Bacteria; phylum Pseudomonadota; class Gammaproteobacteria; order Pseudomonadales; family Pseudomonadaceae; genus Aquipseudomonas; species Aquipseudomonas danubii. Next base: position 1,861,223 of record NZ_CP031396.1, on the reverse strand, counting down.
TACCCTGGCGGTCGATGAAAGCATTGCCCAGTGGGCCTATGACCACGACCAGCCGGCAGGCAGCGGCACCGACACCCTGGCGGCGGCCAAGGGCTGCTACCTGCCGCTCAAGGCACCGATGCGCGTGCGTGGGGTGCTGGTGTTGGAGCTGACGGACGCCGAACGCCTCAACGAACCCGAGGAGCAGCGCCTGCTGGAGGCCTGCATGAGCCAACTGGCAATCGCCCTGGAGCGGGTGCATTACGTCGAAGTGGCGCAGAGCACCGTGGTGCAGATGGAAGGCGAGCGCATGCGCAACACTTTGCTCGCCGCTATTTCCCATGACTTGCGCACTCCGCTGACCACCATCATCGGGGCCGCCGATGCCGCGTTGCCCCATGCCCCCAGTGGCCCGCTGCCCGAGCTGTTGCATGGCATCCATGATCAAGCCACGTCGATGCAGCGCCTGATCGAGAACCTGTTGGATATGGCGCGCATGCAGGAGCGCGGGGTGCGCCTCAAGCGTCAGTGGAATTCCCTGGAGGAGATTGTCGGCAGCGCCCTGCGCCAGTTGCGCGAGCCCCTGGCCAGACATGAACTGCGGGTGACCATGGCGCCCCATCTGCCCCTGGTGGAGGTGGATGCGCTGCTGCTGGAACGGGTGCTGGTGAACCTGCTGGACAACGCCGCCAAGTACACCCCTGCCGGCACCCTGGTGCAGATCACGGCCCGCCAGGTGGACCAGCAGATCATCCTGCAGGTCAGCGACTCCGGCCCCGGCTGTCCCAAGGGCAGTTCCCCGGACAGCCTGTTCGAGGCCTTCAGCCGTGGCCAGCAGGAGTCCGCGGTGGCCGGGATCGGCCTGGGGCTGGCCCTGGCCAAACGGATTGTCGAAGCCCATGGCGGGCGTATCGAGGCCCAGCCTCACGCCGACGCCGGGCTGAGTTTTGTCATCACCTTGCCGGCGGGACAACCGCCATCCATGGAAGCCCTATGAGCAACCCACGCATCCTGATTGTCGAGGACGAAGCCAACATCCGGCGTTTTGTCGGCATTGCCCTGGAGGACGAAGGTTTCCAGGTGTTCGAGGCCGACAGCGTCAAGCGCGCCCTGATCCATGCCGCCAGCCGCCAGCCGGATCTGGTGATCGTCGACCTGGGCCTGCCGGATGGCGACGGCAAGCAATTGATCAGCGAGCTGCGCGGCTGGCTGGCGGTGCCGATCCTGGTGCTGTCGGCCAGGGACCGCGAAGACGAGAAAGTCGCCGCCCTGGATGCCGGCGCTGATGATTATCTGGTCAAACCCTTCGGTGTGCCGGAGTTGCTGGCGCGCATTCGTGCGCAACTGCGGCGCCACGGCCAGAGCGGCGCGGTGGCGGCCACCAGCAAGGTGGCCTTCGGTGCCATCGAGGTCGACCTGGCCACCCATGAGGTGCGCCGCGAAGGGCAGTTGGTGCACCTGACTCCCATCGAATACCGTCTGCTCTGCGCCCTGATCCGCGGCCAGAGCCGGGTCCTGACCCATCGCCAACTGCTGCTGGAGGTCTGGGGCCTGGACTATGTCGACCGCGCCCATTACTTGCGGGTGCACATGGCCCATCTGCGGCAGAAGCTGGAGGCTGATCCGGCTCAGCCCCAGCACCTGATCACCGAGTTGCAGGTGGGTTATCGCCTGGTGGGGCTCTGATCCTGCCTGGTGGCGCCGCTCAGGGCTTTTTTGCCGCGACGCCGCTCATGTACAAAATCGATGTACAAGGTGATGCAGCCGAAGGCGGTGATGCTGAACAGCACAAGAAGGCCGATCTGGATGTTGCTCATGGGGAAAGTCCTGTGGGCAAGACGCGGCAGGGCCGGCTTGATGGGGCCGGCCAGGAGGCGTCGGGGATCAGATAGATAATCCCTGGGCGCCGCCCTTGCCAGGGTTTATATGAAAGCTTTACGGCGGCCCCGACTATCCCTATGCCCTGCATACGCAAGGCTCCCGGCAACGCCACTCTTGCTAGAATCGGCCATCCTTCACCGTCTTCAGGTTGCCGCCCATGACTGCTTCGACCCCGCTGATCCGTACCGTCCTGCCCACCGACCTGGATGCCTGCTTTGCCATCGAGACCCTGGCCTACGAAGGCGACGAAGCCGCGACTCGGGAAAAGATCGCTACCCGCATCGCTACCTGGCCCGAGGGCTTTATCGTTGCCGAGGTGGAGGGGGCAGTGGCCGGCTTCATCAACTCCGGTGCCACCTTCGAGGTGCAGATGGCCGACGAAGCCTTCAAGGAACTGATCGGCCACGACCCGGCCGGTTCCGAAGTGGTGATCATGTCGGTGGTGGTGCATCCGGATTTCCAGGGCCAGGGTCTGTCCCGGCAACTGTTGCAAGCCTTCATTGCACGCATGACCGAGCTGGGCAAGGCGCGCATCCACTTGATGTGCAAGGAACGCCATGTACCGCTCTACGAGCGCTTTGGCTTCGTCTATGTCAAGGCGTCGGCGTCGGACCACGGCGGCATGGCCTGGCATGAGATGGTGCGGGGGGTTTAAGTCCCAGGCATGCCCCTGATGCACAAGGGGCGCCGGCGTAGGGGCTTTTCAGGGGGCTGCTAAGCAGGAGTGCCCTTGAGTTGAAGTGCTGAACTCAAAACGCCAGGACCATCCTGCGTTCATAACCCATCCGGCCTTTGCAGGCTTCGCCATTCTCGACCCAGCCCAGCTTGAGATAGAGCTGGAGTGCGGCGTGGTTGTCGGCATCCACCGCCAGCATCAGGCCCTTGAGCTGCGGCCATTCCTGGAGCGCGGCGCCGGGCAGGGCTTGCAGGCAGGCGGTGCCCAGTCCCTGGCCCTGGAATGGCAGGTCCACTTGCAGGGCGTGCAGGGTGGCGTGGTCGGCCTCGGCCCAGGCTGGCAGGCAAGGCGCGTGCTTGAGCAGCAGGAACGCCACCGGCCGTTCGTCGCTGAGCAGGGCAAAGCCCTTGATGGCGCCGGCCGGTGCATTGCCCAGGGTGTACAGCGCGCCATGGATATCCCCGGAAAACGCTCTCTGTTCAGGCCGTACTTCAAGGCTCAGCAGTTGGGCACGCTGATGGCTGTCGAGCTGTTCATAAGGCACGAGACGAGTGGTCACTGGCGGGACTGTCCAGGGGAGGGAAGGGGGCGGATTCTAGCGATTTTGCCCGAGCGGTAAAATTTTTTATCGAGGTTGTCGATTGTCTGGCTGGCCAGACGACTAAGGGTGAACCGAGCATTCAAGTGCGCTCTTGCAGGGGCTGCCCGGTGCCGGTTGATTCCACTCTTGAGGAGTTTTGCCATGCACAACCCATCCAGCGAAGCACAGATCCGCAGCCTGATCGGCCATTGGCAGCAGGCGGTGGTCGCCAGGGACATCGAGCGTATCGTCAGCTTTTACGCCGATGACATCGTCTCTTTCGACGCCGTCGGCGCCCTGCAGTATTCGGGCAAGGCGGCCTACCGTGAACATTGGCAGGCCTGCATGCAGGAGTGCCCGGGGCCGGGCATCTTCGAGTTCCACCAGCTGCGGGTGCGGGCCGCCGAGGAACTGGCGTTCGCCCATTGGCTGGCCCATTGCGGGGGCACGGATGCCCAAGGGCAGACCAAGGCCTGCTGGATGCGGGTGAGCGCCGCCTATGAGCTGCGCGACGGGCAGTGGCAAGTGGTGCATGAGCACTGGTCGGCGCCGTTCGACATGCAGACCGGGACCACTCAGTTCGATCTGCAACCTTGATGAGCGGGTGGTTCGCCAAAGGACAAAACAGCAACCATAGTTGATCAGCCCGAACCCGGAGACACCCATGAAATACCTCTGTCTGGTCTACAGCGATGAACAGTTGTTGCACAGCTTGCCCGAGAGCCCCAAGGACGCCGAGTGCCAGGCCTATGCCGAGTCGGTCCAGGGCAGCGGACGGATGCTTGCCGCCGAGGCGTTGCAATCGATACAGACCGCCACCACGGTGCGCATGCGTGGCGGCAAGCTTTCCATCACCGATGGTCCGTTCGCCGAAACCAAGGAGCAACTGGCCGGTTTCTACCTGATCGAGGCCAGGGATTTGAATGAAGCGATCCAGGTGGCGGGGAACATTCCGGCGGCCCGGGTCGGCAGTGTCGAAGTGCGTCCTGTGCGTGAACTCAATCCCTGATAACAAGCATAAGCAGGAGTTTGCCAATGACCTTTTCAACAGTCGGCCGCCAGGCCGCCGAGCATGAACTGTCCATCAGCCGCTTGATCGATGCGCCGCGGGCCAGGGTGTTTCGCGCCTGGACCGAGCCGGCGTTGCTGGTGCAATGGTGGGGGCCGCACGGCATGACCACCCCGGAGTGTGAAATGGATCTGTGGGTCGGTGGTCAATTTCGCACGTTGATGCGGGCTGCGGACGGTGCCGAATACCCGACCATGGGGGTGTTTCTGGAGATCCACGCGCCGCCGCGCCTGGTGTTCACCGATGCCTATGTGCCGGGCTGGATTCCTTCGGGCAAGCCGTTCATGACCGCTGAAGTGACCTTCGAGGAGCAGGACGGCAAGACGCTCTACACCGCCCGTGCCATGCATTGGAGCGAAGCCGATCGGCAAGCCCACGAAGCCATGGGATTTCACCAGGGGTGGGGAGAGAGCCTGGAGCGTCTGGTGGCCCTGGTCACCCAAGGCATGGCGGACTGATGCCGGGTCAATCCGGTGAGGCCCTACAGGTCCTGGTGGCGCGGGTCTACCGCGAGCAATCGCGGCGCATTCTCGCCACCCTGATCCGCCTGCTGGGGGATTTCGACCTGGCTGAAGAGGCCTTGCACGAGGCCTTCTTTGTCGCCGTGGAGCGTTGGCAAAAGGACGGCGTTCCGGACAATCCTCGGGCCTGGCTGGTGTCCGTTGGACGCTTCAAGGCCATCGATGCCTTGCGCCGGCGGGCGCGCTTCGCCGCTTCCCAGGCGGCGCTGGTCAGCCAGCTGGAGCACCTGGAACAGCACGACTGGGAGGGTGAGGACGTGCAGGACGATCGCCTGCGGTTGATCTTCACCTGTTGCCACCCGGCGCTGGCGGCAGACGCCCAGGTGCCACTGACCCTGCGGGAAATCTGCGACCTGAGCACCGAGGAAATCGCCCGGGCCTTTCTTGTCTCTCCGGCCACCATCGCCCAGCGTATCGTGCGGGCCAAGGCGAAGATCCGCGACGCCGGAATTCCCTATCAGGTGCCGACGCTGGACGAGTTGCCCGAGCGCCTGGACAGTGTCTTGCGAGTGATCTACCTGGTGTTCAACGAAGGTTATTCGGCGTCCATGGGGGCCGAGTTGACCCGTGAGGACCTGACCCGTGAAGCGATACGCCTGGGGCGCCTGCTGCTGGAGCTGTTACCGGAAGCGGAGGTATTGGGCCTGCTGGCCCTGATGCTGTTGCACGAGTCGCGACGTGGGGCGCGACTCTCCAGCACGGGCGAGTTGATCCTGCTGGATGAGCAGGACCGTTCCCTGTGGCAGCGGGCCTTGATGGACGAAGGTTGTGCCCTGGTGGAGCGCGGGTTACGCAGCGGACGCGGCGGAGCCTATTGCCTGCAGGCGGCGATTGCCGCGGTGCATGCCGAGGCTCCCAGCGCCGAACAGACCGATTGGCCGCAGATCGTTGGCCTGTATGAGGTGTTGCTGCGGCTGCAGCCTTCGCCGGTGATCGAGCTCAACCGTGCCGTGGCCCTGGCCAAGCGTGACGGCCCCGCGGCCGGCCTGGAGCAGGTGGAGGCCATCCTGCAGCGCGGCGACTTGCAGGATTACCACCTGATCCACGCTGCCCGTGCCGACTTCTGCCGGCAGTTGGGGCGAGTCGAGGCGGCGCGGGAGTCCTACCAAAGAGCCTTGGCCCTGACCCGGCAAGCTCCGGAACGGCGTTTTCTCGAAGCGCGCCTGGCCCAACTGGTCTCCAGCTCTGCGTAGCTTTACAGGACGCGCTCTACAGGGGCGGATACCCGAGCTGCCTCACTCCAGCATTCGCCCCAACAGCCAGCTCCCGGCCGGCCCTGGCGGGTGCAGGCGCGACCAGAGGGCATCCACCACCACCTTGCGCGGCCAGCCGCGTACGTTCAGTTCCTGCAATTTGCCGGCGCCGAAGCCTTCCACCAGCCAGCTCGGCAACGGCGCCCAGCCAAAACCGCCCTGGGCCATTTCCAGCAGCATCAGGTAGCTGGGCGCCGACCAGACCCGTCCCTGGGGACGGCTGTCGTAGGGGTTGAGCACTGTCGCCAAGCGCAGTTCCCGGTGCTGGCGCAGGGCTTCCTGATCGACGTGCTCGAGCCGGGCCAGGGGATGTTTGCAGGAGACGTACAGGGACATTTCACCCTGTTCATCCAGGGTCTGGTGATCCAGGTCCGCCGGGTAATCGGCCTGCATCTCGGCGAAGGCGATGTGCGCCCGGCCACTTTGCACCAGGGCAATCAGGTCTTCGCATTCGGCAATCAGGCATTCCAGTTCCAGGTCCGGGTAACGCTGCTCGAAGGCGCTCAGGCAGCTTTCAAAGCGATCCGACTGATAGGTGTCGGACAGGGCAACGGTGAGTTTCGCCTCGACTCCCTGGGACAGTTGGCTGGCGGCCATTTCCAGGCGGCTGGTGGCCGCGAGGATTTCCTCCGCGTGCTGCAGCATCACCTGCCCGGCGGGGGTCAGGCCGGGCTTGCGGCTGGCCCGATCGAACAATTGCACATTGAGGTCGATTTCCAGGCTGGCCACTGCCGCGCTGATGGTGGACTGGCTCTTGCCCAGTTTGCGGGCGGCGGCGGAAAAGGAACCCTGGGTCGCTGCCTGGACGAACGCCAGCAGCACTTCGTGTGAGGCCATGAACTATCGCCTTGGTCGATGGTTATTGATTATTAAGTATCGACCTGATCCTGGAAGATCGCCAACACATTCACTCAAGGAGCACGGCAATGAGCCTGCAAAAATCCCTTACCGAACGTATTTTCCAGGCTGTAGGTTTTGAGCTGCTGGCCGTGCTGATCTGCACGCCGCTGCTGTCCTGGATCATGGATAAACCCATGGCTGACATGGGCCTGGTGACCATCGGCATCGGCCTTTTGGCGCTGATCTGGAACGTGGTGTTCAACGGTCTGTTCGATCGTCTGCTCAAGCGCCTGCAACTTGCACGCAATGGTTGGACCCGGGTCCTGCATGCCCTGCTGTTCGAAGGCGGTCTGGTGGCGATGGGTGTACCGCTGATTGCCTGGTGGTTGAATGTCAGCCTGTTGCAGGCGTTCATCCTCGATATCGGCGTGCTGTTGTTCTTTCTGCCCTACACCTACCTCTACCACTGGGCCTACGACGTACTGCGGGACAAGTGGTTGCAACAGCGTCTGGCTCATTGAGCCGCAGGCCTTTGTGATAGTCGCCGGTTTTGGCCGGCGAAAACCCACGGGGGGCCTATTATGGCGTAGAGGTCTGCGAGCTGATTTCAGACAGAACTGGACACCGTCCTCGGGTTTTTCTGAAAATGTGCGTCCGCTGGAGGCCGTCACTGAACCAGCAGCCCTCCCGACTATCTGAAGACCATGACTATTTCCCGCAACTGGATCATCTGCGAACACTGCGATTCGCTGTACGAATCCGTGCCGCTCGGCAAAGGCCAGGCCGCTCAGTGCTCGCGCTGTGGCGCGTTGCTGGCCCGTGCCCGCTACATGAACGTGCAGCAGCTGTTCGCCTTGTCGATTACCGCCGGGTTGTTGTTCGTCTTCGCCAATCTGTTTCCGGTGATCAAGATCAGCCTCGAAGGCCTGAGCAACGAAGCCACGCTCTGGCAATCGGTAGAAGCCCTGGCCCAGGGCCGCATCAGCCTGATTGCGGCGATCACCGGCCTGACCATCATTCTGGCGCCGTGCCTGCAGATCATCCTGCTGTGCTGGGTGCTGGGGTTCGCCAATTTCGATCGTGCCGCGCCAGGCTTCAAGGCCTGCATGCGGGCCCTGGAGCACCTGCGGCCGTGGAGCATGCTGGAGGTGTGCCTGCTGGGCATTCTGGTGGCCATCGTCAAGCTCGCTGGCATGCTCGATGTGCACCCCGGCCTCGGGCTCTGGGCCCTGGCCATGCTGACGGTGCTGATCATCCTGATTTCCGGCAAGGACATCCGCTATCTGTGGGATGACCTGGAGGGTCGCTACTGATGAGTACGCCCCCTTACGCCCGGGACTATCAGCTGATGCTCTGCCACACCTGTGGCCAGGTCTGCGAGCAATCCGAGCACCAGTGCCCCCGATGCGACTCCGTGGTCCATGCGCGCAAGCCCAACAGCCTGGCGCGGACCTGGGCCTTTCTCGTGGCCAGCCTGATCTTCTACATTCCGGCCAACCTGCTGCCGGTGATGCACACCAGTATTTTTGGCAGCGCCAGTGAAAACACCATCATGAGCGGCGTGGTGGAGTTCTGGAGACACGGCTCCTGGGACATCGCCCTGTTGATCTTCATCGCCAGCGTGGTGGTGCCCTGCATCAAGTTCTTTGTCCTTGGCACCTTGCTGGTGACCTGCCAGCGCCGCAGCCTCTGGGCCCAGCGCGAGCGTGCCAGGCTGTACCGTTTTATCGAGGTGATCGGCTATTGGTCGATGCTCGATGTGCTGGTGGTGGCCCTGGTGGCGGCCCTGGTGCAGTTTCGGGCCCTGAGTTCCATCGATCCGCGGATGGGCATACTGTTTTTTGGTTTGGTGGTGGTGCTGACGATGTTGGCGGCCATGAGTTTCGATCCCCGGCTTATCTGGGATGTAGAGGTTGAAGATGTCTGATCATCCAGGTTCCAAGGCGGCAGGTTCCCAGCCGGCTCCCGGCGCTCCGGCGCTGCGTACGCGGCGTTTCAATGTCTCGCTGGTGTGGTTGGTGCCCATTGTTGCGGCCTTGGTGGGGCTGTCGATGGTGGTCCACAACTCGCTGTCGGCCGGGCCGGAAATCACCATCAGTTTCCAGACTGCCGAGGGCCTGGAAGCCAACAAGACCCAGGTCAAGTACAAGAACGTGGTGATCGGCAAGGTGACCTCCATCGCCTTGAGCGACGATCGCCGCAAGGTGCTGGCCAAGGTCGAGCTGGATCAGTCCGCCGAACCGTTCACCGCCGACGACTCGATGTTCTGGGTGGTGCGCCCGCGGATCGGCGCCAACGGCGTTTCCGGGGTCGATACCTTGCTCTCCGGGGCCTTTATCGGCGCCGATGCCGGCAAGTCGGAGAAGCGCAAGAACAGCTTCAAGGGCCTGGAAACCCCGCCGCTCATTACCTACGGGCAGAAGGGCAAGCGCTTCACCCTGCACACTGACGACCTGGGCTCCCTGGACATCGGTTCGCCGGTCTACTACCGGCGCATCGAAGTGGGGCAGGTGGTGTCCTATCAGTTGGCCAACAGCGGCAAGGGGGTGGACGTGAAGATCTTCGTCAACGCGCCCAATGATAAGTACGTCACCACCGACAGCCGATTCTGGAACGCCAGCGGTGTGGATGTGACCCTGGGCGCCAATGGCTTGAAGGTCAACACCGAGTCGGTGTCCTCGATCCTTGCCGGCGGCATCGCCTTCGTCGAACCCAAGTACAGCCCCAACGCCAAGCCGGCCGAGGAGAATGCCGAATACACCCTGTTCGGCGATCAGGATACGGCGCTGGCTCCGCCGGACGGCGCGCCGTATTACATCCGCATGCGCTTCGATCAGGCCCTGCGCGGCCTGTCGCTCAATGCCCCGGTGGAGTTCCTCGGGGTGAACATCGGCAAGGTGGTGTCCATGGACCTGGACTACGACGAACAGCGCAAGTATTTCCCCACCCTGGTAGGGGCGGTGATCTATCCCGAGCGCCTGGGCAAGGCCCATGAAAAACTGGTGAAGCAGACCGGCGGCGAAGACGACGCCCGCTCCGCGCAACTGATCGGCGCCTTCGTCAAGAACGGCCTGCGGGCCCAGCCCCGCAGCGGCAACCTGCTGACCGGCCAGCTGTACATCTCCCTGGATTTTGTCGCCAATGCCAAGCCGGTGGCCTACAACCCCGCCGCACGGCCGCTGGAGATCCCCACCATCCCGGGCAGCATGGACAAGTTGCAGGAACAACTGCAGGCCGTGGTGGACAAGATCAGCAAGCTGCCGATCGACTCCATCGCCGCCAACCTCGATGGCAGCCTGGCGGAGATGCAGAAGACCCTGAAACAGGTCAACGGCCAAGTGCTGCCGCAGATGCGCGACACCCTGGAGCAGTCGAAGAAGACCCTGGCCAGCGCCAACGAGAGCTTCTCCGAGGATTCGCCGCAGCGACAGAAACTCAGCCAGGCCATGGAGGAAGTGCAGCGCACCGCCCGTTCGGTACGGGTGCTCAGCGACTTCCTCGGTCGTCATCCTGAAGCGTTGATTCGCGGTCGTCTCAAAGACAACCAACCGGATGCCTACCAGTCGCCATCCTCCTCTGTCCGCGAATCCGCACCGGAAGCCCAGCCATGAAAAAAATCGCCTTGTTGTTGAGCCTGACCCTGGGACTTGCCGCTTGCAGCTCTGCGCCGACCCGTTACTACACCCTGATGCCGCCGGTGACTGAAGGCAGCGCTGCGGCCCGCAACGCGAATCTGCAGTTCGAGATGTCCACGGTGCGCATCCCGGTCCAGGTGGATCAGCCGCAACTGGTGGTGCGCCAGGACAGCGGCACCCTGGCGATCCTGGAAACCCAGCGCTGGAGCGCGCCCTTGGTGGATGAGTTCCACGACGCCCTGGCCAGCCAGATGGAGCACAAGCTCGGCACCCGCAACCTTGAAGGCTTGCCCAAGCAGCCCGGGCTCCCGGTGCTGTCGTTGCAGACCGATGTACGGCGTTTCGAATCCCTGCCCGGGCGTTACGCGCTGATCGATGTGGTCTGGAGCCTGCGCTTGCGGGGCGAGGGCGGCCCGGCCCGCAGCTTGACCTGCAGCAGCCAGATCCGCCAGCCGGCGGGTGTTGAACTGAGCAGCCTGGTGCAGGCTCATCAACAGGCCATTGCCCAGTTGGCCGCACAGATCGCCAGCACCGCACAGCGCTGGACCTGCCCCTGAATCAGCCCTGTAGCCGCTGCCGCAGGCTGCGAACGGCTGCGCAGGAGACGCAGGTTTTTCCGGCCGCCACAGGTTTGGCTCAGGATCGCCAGGCAAGGCCCTGCGGGCCTTTTCGCAGCCTCGCGGGCTCGGCAGCGGCTACAGGTGTCGGGTTGTAGCCGCTGCCGCAGGCTGCGAACGGCTCCGTAGGAGACGCGTGGATCTTGAGGTCGCTGGAGGTTCGGCAAGAGATCGCCAAGCAAGGTGTTCAGCGCCGGGCGCTGAGTTGCTGGGGCGCGAGGAAGGCGTCGTGGAAGTAGTCGCGCAAGGCCTGCATCGCCGGGGTGAAAGTCCGTTCGCGGTGCCAGGCCAGGCCTACGCTCATCGGGGTCACTGCGTCGCTCAGGCTCAGGGTCTCGATGCGCTTGCCCTCCAGGGACCAGGGTCGATGCACCAGGTCCGAAAGAATCGCCACGCCGCTGCCGTTGGCCACCATGCTGCGCACCGCCTCCACCGAACTGGTGCGCACCCGGACATTGGGCTGCTGGCCGGCCTGTTCCCAGTAGCGCATGGCACTCTGCTCGGCTTCGTCGACGGTGAGCAGGATGAACGGCTCCTGGGCCACGTCCGCCAGGCTGACGCTGGCTCGTTCGCAGAGCCGATGGTGGGCCGGCAGCCATAGCCGGCGCTCGGAGTTGAATAGGGTTTCCGAAACGATGTCCGGGTGGGTCAGGTTGGCGGTGAGCACCACCGCCATGTCGAAACGCCCCTCCAGCAACCCTTGCTCGATGGCCTGGCGCTCCTGCTCGTGGAGTTCGATGGTGACGTCCGGGTGCCAGTGCTCCAGGCGTTGCAGGTGGTGCGGCAAGAAGTAGCCGATCACCGTGTAGCTGGCCGCCAGGTGCAGCACACCACTGGCCCGATAGTCCGGCAGCGGACTGTTCAGCGCATCCTCGACACTGCGCAAGATCACATAGGCGCGGTTGAGAAAATGCCGCCCGGCGTCGGTCAGGTTCATGCCCTGGGCCGAGCGCACGAACAACTGCACGGCGAGCATGGCTTCAAGCTCCTTGATCGCCGTGGTCACCGCCGATTGGGAGATATTCAAGTGGATCGCCGCCTGGGAGATCTGCCCGATCTCTGCGGTCGCCACGAAGTAGCGCACCTGGCGCAAGGTCAACGACATGTTCCATTCCCCATCACCTCTGCAGGAGCCGGTTTGTCGGCCAAAGCCATCTCACGCCGGTCTTCGCCGATACGTGGATCACCGCCTGCCTACTCCTAGCAGAGCTTTATCTGTTTTTCAGAAGATGCTCTATCTGATAATAGATCTTCCCAAGGGGTCAAGGCCGCTCTAATTTTCACTGCACGAAGTCACAAGAGTTGGAGCAACAGTGATGCAGGCAGTGGATTTCAATTCGGACATGGGCGAAAGCTTCGGCCCCTGGACCATTGGCGACGGCGTCGACAACGAGCTCATGGGCTTTATCAGTTCGGCCAATATCGCCACCGGCTTTCACGCCGGCGACCCCGGCACCATGCGCCGCACCATCGAACAGGCCAAGCGCCTGGGGGTGGCTATCGGTGCGCATCCGGGGTTCCGCGACCTGGTGGGCTTCGGCCGCCGGCACATCAACGCACCGGCCCAGGAGCTGGTGGACGACATGCTTTATCAGCTCGGCGCCCTGCGGGAAATGGCCCGGGTGCAAGGCGTGAAGTTGCAACACATCAAGCCCCACGGCGCGCTCTACATGCACTTGGCCCGGGACGAGGAAGCGGCGCGGCTGCTGGTGCAAAACCTGCGCAAGCTGGAGCCCGAGCTGCTGCTGTATTGCATGCCCAATTCGGTGATCTGGCACGTCGCCCAGGAGCTGGGCCAGCCGGTGATCCGCGAGTTCTACGCCGACCGCGATTACGACCTCAGCGGCTCCATCGTCTTCACCCGCCAGGTGCGCGCCCTGGACCCGGCTGCCGTCGCCGCCAAGGTGTTACGCGCTTGCCAGACCGGCCTGGTACGTACGGTTGAAGGCGAGGACCTGGCCATCGAGTTCGATTCCATCTGCCTGCACAGCGACACCCCCGGCGCCCTGGATCTGGTGGAGGCCACCCGCACGGCGCTGGATCAGGCCGGCATCGAGGTGCGCGCACCGCGCTGAGGCGCATCGATACGAAGCACCGCGCACAGACGCGGGGTTCATCTGGTTTTGATTTTTTGCCTGCCTTTCTACAACTATTCCAAAAGGAACAGACATGGCCGAATACAGTGTTATCACCCCCTTGCCGGGCACTTTCTATCGCAAGGCCACCCCGGAGTCGGCGCCTTTCGTCGAGGTCGGCGACAGCGTCAGCGCCGATACCGTGATCGGCCTGATCGAAGTCATGAAGCAGTTTTCCGAACTGACCGCCGGGAGCGCGGGTCAAGTCAGCGCCTTTGTGGTGCAAGACGGTGATCCGGTGGAACCGGGTCAGGTCGTCGCGACGCTCGAACAGTGAGGGCCAGGGCATGACTCAAGCAATCAAGAAGTTGCTGGTGGCCAACCGCGGCGAGATCGCCGTGCGCATCATCCGTGCGGCCAAGGCCCTGGGGATTCCCACCGTTGCCGCCTGCAGTGAGGCGGATGCCGACTCCATGGCTGCACGTATGGCCGATGAAGTGCAGATCATCGGCCCGGCGCGGGCCGACAAGAGCTACCTGAATGTCCAGGCCCTGCTCGGTGCCTTGCAGGCCAGTGGTGCCAATGCGGTGCATCCGGGCTATGGCTTTCTTTCCGAGAATGCCGACTTCGCCGAGGCGGTGGTCGAGGCCGGGGCGATCTTCGTCGGTCCCAGCGCCGAAACCATCCGCCGCATGGGCGACAAGGCCGAAGCCCGGCGCACGGCGCAGGCGGCGGGAGTGCCGGTGGTACCGGGCTCCCCAGGTGAGCTCTTCGACCTGGACGCGGCGCTCAAGGCCGCTGAAAGCGTGGGCTTTCCACTGTTGATCAAGGCCAGTGCCGGTGGTGGCGGACGCGGGATTCGCCTGGCTCAGGATGCGGCGCAATTGGCCGAGGAGTTCCCTCGGGCGCAACGCGAAGCCCAGACCGCCTTCGGCAATGGTGCGCTGTACCTGGAGCGTTTCATTGGCCGTGCGCGGCACATCGAAGTCCAGGTCTTGGGCGATGGCCAACACGCGGTGCATCTGTTTGAACGCGAGTGCTCGCTGCAACGGCGGCGGCAGAAGATCTTCGAAGAAGCGCCGTCGCCGGTGCTCAGTGCCGAGCAGCGTGAGCAGTTGTGCAGCAGCGCCGTGCACCTCACCGAAGCCTTGGGTTACCAAGGTGCTGGCACTCTGGAATACCTCTATGACGACAGCACCGGCGAGTTCTTCTTTATCGAGATGAACACGCGGATTCAGGTGGAGCACCCGATCAGTGAACTGATCACCGGCATCGATCTGGTCCAGGCCATGTTGCGCATCGCCGGGGGCGAGCCCCTGGGGTTGCGCCAGAGCGATATCCAGCTCAATGGCGCGGCCTTGCAGATGCGCCTGAATGCCGAAGACCCAGCGCGGGATTTCTTCCCCAGTCCGGGCAAGGTCGAGCAACTGATCTGGCCGCAAGGGGCGGGGGTGCGGGTCGATAGTCACTTGTACCCGGGCTATGCTGTGCCGCCTTATTACGACTCGCTGCTGGCCAAACTGATCGTCCACGGGCGTGACCGTGGCGAGGCCCTGGCCCGGGCGCGGCTGGCCGTGGAACACACCACCTTGACCGGCATGGCCAGCACCTTGGCGCTGCACCGTGAACTGCTGGCCGAGCCCTGGTTGCAGCAGACCGATTTTCACACCGCAACCCTGGAAACCTGGCTGGCCGAGCGCCGCGCCGGAGGTGTCGCATGAACCAGCCGATCCGCTACAGCTTTGGTGCCGACGAGCACCTGTTCGCCGAAGTCAGCGACAGCATGTCCCTGGAAGCCTTCTTCAAGGGCATGGCGGTGACCCGTGCCGTAGAGCGCCTGGAGTTGGATGGGGTGCTGGATGTGTGCCTGGCCAATGCCTCGTTCCAGATTCGTTTCGACCCGGATCGCATCGCTCCGCAGGTTCTGCTGGAGGCGGTGCAGCAGGCCGAGGCCGGGGCGGTGGCCGAGCGCAGCCTGCACACTCGGATCATCGAGATCCCCGTGCTCTACAACGATCCCTGGACCCACGAAACCCTGATGCGCTTTCGCGACCGGCACCAGGACCCCAGCGCCACGGACCTGGAGTACGCGGCGCGTATCAATGGCCTGGCGGACGTCGAGGCCTTCATTGCCGCCCACAGCGGCGCGCCCTGGTTCGTCTCCATGGTGGGCTTCGTCGCCGGGTTGCCGTTCATGTTCCAGATGGTCGAGCGCCAGCGGCAGTTGCAGGTGCCCAAGTACCTGCGGCCGCGCACCGATACGCCCAAGCTGACCCTGGGCCACGGTGGCTGTTTCGGCTGCATCTACTCGGTGCGCGGTGCCGGCGGCTACCAGATGTTCGGCGTCACCCCGGCCCCCATCTACGACCCGCAGCAGCAACTGGCCTACCTCAAGGCGCACATGGTGTTCTTCCGTCCGGGGGACATCGTGCAGTTCAAGCCCATCGATCGTGAGGCTTATGACCAGGCGGTGGCCGAAGTCGAGGCCGGGCGCTTCGACCTGCGTATCCGCGAGGTGGAGTTTTCCCTGGATGCCTTTCTCGCCGACCCGGTCGGCTATCCCAAGTCGCTGCAGGAGGTGCTGGCATGATCAAGGTCATCAAACCGGGCCTGGCCACATCGGTGCAGGACCTGGGTCGCGAAGGTTTCTATCACCTGGGGATTCCGCCGTCCGGGGCCCTGGACCAGTACGCCCTGAGCGCGGCCAACCAGTTGGTGGGCAACCCGGCAGGCGCGGCGGGGCTGGAGTGCACGCTGCTCGGGCCGGAGCTTGAGTTCAGCGCCGACGCCCTGGTGGCGGTTTGCGGCGCGCACATGACACCCAAGCTCGATGGCGTGGACATGCACCTGGACACCGCCTTTGCGGTCAAGGCCGGGCAAGTGCTGCGTTTCGACTTTCCCAAGGCCGGGGCCCGGGCCTATCTGGCGGTGGCCGGTGGCATCGATGTGCCGCTGGTGCTGGGCAGTCGTTCGACCTACGCCCTGGGCGCCCTGGGTGGTTTCCAGGGCCGGCGCCTGGCGGCCGGGGATGAGCTGCCGGTGGGTGTCGCCAGCGGCAAGAGCCGTCCCGGTGCCAGCTTGCCCATGGCGCTGCGCCAATCCCTGGGCGGCGAAATCACTCTGCGGGTGGTGCCGGGGCTGTACTACGAACGCTTGAGCGAGGCGGCCAAGGCCAGCTTCTTCGCCGAACCCTGGACCGTGGGCTCGGAGGCGGACCGCATCGGCTATCGCTTCAAGGGCGGCAGCGCCTTGAGCTTCCAGCCCCGGGAGCAGCCATTCGGCGCCGGTTCCGATCCGTCGAACATCGTCGACAGCTGCTACCCGATTGGCTCGATCCAGGTGCCGGCGGGGCTGGAACCCATCGTCCTGCACCGGGACGCGGTGTCCGGTGGCGGCTACGCCATGATCGGCACAGTGATCAGCGCCGACCTTGACCTGATCGGCCAGATGCAGCCCAACCAGAAGGCCCGCTTTGTTGCGGTGACCCTCGAAGAAGCGCTGGAGGCCCGGCGCTCCTACAAGAAAAAGCTCAGCTGTCTGAGCAAACTGTTTCCTTCCTGATTCTGCCCGCCGCATCGCGCGGGCCATGCCAAACGGTAGGCCAACGCCGCACTTCGGTGCGGTGACGGCTGCCCGCGCTTCAACCCTTGATCGGTTCTGGAGTTCACGCACATGGCAGCTTTATCGCAAGCGAATCAAACCGGGCAGACCCCGGCCGATGTGGCCCTTCCCAGCGATGCACGCATGGGCCGACTGTCCCTGACCATGGCCTGGTGGGCGGTGTGCAGCGCGATGTTCTATATCGTCGTCGGCGCTTCCCTGGCCCTGTCCTACGGCACCCGCAATGCCTTGATCGGCATGCTCTTGTCGGTGCTCAGCTATGGCCTGGTGAACAGCGTCCTCAGCCGCTTCGCCATGCGCAGCGGGCTCTCGGTGGCGCTGTTTTCACGGTTGTTGTTCGGCAGCACCGGGGCTTGCCTGGCGACCCTGATCTTCTTCTCCACGGCCATCTACTACGCGGTGTTCGAGGGTTCGGTGATCGCCGTGGCGCTCAACCACCTGTACCCGCAACTGCTGTACCCGCTGGCGGCGCTGGTGGTGGTGCTGTACAGCGTGCCGTTGATTCTGGGCAGCGTGCAGCACTGGCTGGACAAGCTCAACGGTGTGCTGTTGCCGGTGTACCTGGGGGGCTTGCTGTTCGCCGTGGGCCTGTCCATCAGCCGTTATGGCTACCAGCCGCAATGGCTGGATTTCGGCCCGGCCAATCCCAGTAGCACGGGCTGGTGGGATTGCTTTGTGGCCTACATGGGGGTGTGGATCCTGATGTTGTTCACCTTCGACTATGCACGCTTCGGCAAGCCCGAAGACGCCGGCTATCACGGTCGCTGGAACTTCGGCATGCCGTTCTACGCGGTGACGTTCTTGCTCAACGGTGCGGCAGGGATCTATCTGGTGAGCAGCATTCCCCATGACGGTGCACTCAACGAAGTTTCGGTGGTGATGGCGATCCTGCAATTGATGGGGCTGTGGGGGCTGTTGTTCGTCTGGGCCACGCAAACCCGGATCAACACCGCCAACTACTACCTGGCGACCTTGAACATGCAGGCGTTCTTCGGCCGCTTCGGCCTGCGCGGTTCCTACCTGATGTGGGCGGTGGCCGTGGGGATCATCGTCTACGGCCTGATGCTGGCGGATGTGTTCGCCTACCTGCTCAAGGCCCTGGCCTATCAGGGGATCTTCGTGGTGGCCTGGGTCGGTGTGGCCCTGGCGCAGATTCTGCTGGGGCGTACCGACGTGGCGGCGATTGAGCGCGTGGCGGCCTTCAACCCGGTGGGGCTGACGGCCTGGTTCGGCGGCACGGCCCTGGGCCTGATGCTGATGTGGGCGGGGGGTGGCTTGGCCAGTTTTTCGGCACCACTGACCGGGGTCCTGGCGTTTGCCTTGCAGGCCGGGCTGGCCAGTCGTTTGCACAGCCGCTTGCCCGCCGCCGGCTGACGGGGCGGGGCCAGCGGCGGCTCAGAACAGTTGGGTGAACAGCCAGTACAGGCTGCCCGACAGCAGGATCGCCGCCGGCAAGGTCAGGACCCAGGCCATGGCCAGGTTGCGGATGGTGCGCATCTGCAACCCGCCGCCATTGGCCACCATGGTCCCGGCCACCCCCGAGGACAGGACGTGAGTGGTGGATACCGGCAGGCCGAACATGTCCGCCGCGCCGATGGTCAGCATGGCCACGGTCTCCGCCGAGGCGCCCTGGGCATAGGTCAGGTGGGTCTTGCCGATTTTCTCGCCGACGGTCACCACGATGCGCTTCCAGCCCACCATGGTGCCCAGACCGAGGGCGATGGCCACGGCGATCTTCACCCACAACGGGATAAAGCGCGTGGCGTTGTCGATCTGCTGTTTGAACAGTTGCAACTTGTCCCGGGTGTCCTGATCGAAGTGACCCACTTGGTTCTTGTCCATCAGGCGGATGGTTTCGCTGGTCAGGTACATGTCGTTGCGTACGTTGCTCATGGCTTCGGCGGGCACCTTGGCCAGCGAGCCGTAGCCCTTGACCTCGGCACCGATGGCACCGGTCAGGGCCGCCAGGGCAGGGATCAGTTCAGGCGTTGCCTCCTTGCTGCGCATGTAATCCGAGAGCACCGCGCGAGGATCGGCGGGGGCCACTTGCGGGGCGCTTTTCACCAGGGCTTGCTGGGTGACCTCGGCCACTGCGGCAAATTGCAGTGACTGGTCGGCGGGCATGGTGCGGTTCAGGGCATAGGCCATGGGCAGGGTGCCCACCAGGATCAGCATGATCAGGCCCATGCCTTTCTGGCCGTCGTTGGAGCCGTGGGCGAAGGACACCCCGGTACAGGTCAGGATCAGCAAGCCGCGAATCCACCACGGCGGCGGGGCGTCGCCCTTGGGCGCCTTGTACAGCGCGCGATTCTTGACGAACAGGCGCAGGGCCAACAGCAGCAGGGCGGCAAACATGAAACCGATCAATGGCGAGAACAGCAGGGCGTAGCCGACCTTGGTGGCCTGGCTCCAGTCCACGCCGCTGGTGCCGTCGCGGCCGTGCATCAGTGCGTTGGCCACGCCGACGCCGATGATCGAGCCGATCAGGGTGTGGGACGAAGAGGCCGGCAGCCCCAGCCACCAGGTGCCGAGGTTCCACAGGATGGCGGCGATCAGCAGGGCGAAGATCATGGCGAAGCCGGCGGAGGAGCCCACTTGCAGGATCAGTTCCACCGGCAGCAGGGCGATGATGCCGAACGCCACCGCGCCGCTGGACAGCAGCACCCCGAGGAAGTTGAACAGGCCGGACCAGACCACCGCGAACTGCGGCGGCAGCGAGTGGGTGTAGATCACGGTGGCTACGGCGTTGGCGGTGTCGTGGAAGCCGTTGACGAACTCGAAGCCCAGGGCGATCAGCAGGGCCACGCCCAGCAACAGGAAGGGCGTCCAGGTGGTGACCGTGGTGCCCAGTTCGTGCATGTCGTGCACCAGGCTGTAGGCGGTGAACAGCAAGCCCATGGCCAGCACCGCGAAAAACACCACCAGGGTGAAGGGGCCGGGTTTTTTATCCAGTTGCGGTTGGTGATCGAGGCTGGAGGAGGCGGCAGTCAGGGACGGGGTGGCCATTGCTGGACAATCCTGTTGCTGGAAAGGAATGGTGTCCATGATCGTTGCCAAATGTTACAGGGAGACTGCCTCAGGTCATGGTTTAGGCGATTGAGCCGTTCCGTTGATCAAATCAAGCCCGCGTGGCCATCCCGTTATCCCGCTTATCGCATAGGAGCCGGTTTGCCGGCGAAGAGACCCTCAAGCCTGGCACCTGCCTTGGGGGAGCCTTCGCCGGCAAGCCGGCTCCTACAAGGTGGGGTCAGTAGTCCTGGCGCTTGCGGAAGGCCCAGCGCCCGGCGATCAGGGTGAAGGTGGCCACCAGCGCCACCAGAATCCAGAAGCCCTCCGGGTCGCCGGAAAAGGGAATACCGCCGACATTCATGCCGAAGAAGCCGGCGATGATGTTGATCGGCAGCGCCAGCACCGTGACCACGGTCAGGGTGAACAGGGTGCGGTTGGTCTGTTCATTGAGGTTGGCGGCAATCTCTTCCTGCAGCAGTTTGATCCGTTCGCCCAGGGCCGTGAGGTCGTTGATGATCAGGGCGAACTCTTCGGTGGACTTGCGCAGTTCCTTGACGTCGTCCTTCTGCAGCCATTGCGGCGGGCGGTTGAGCAGGCGCAGCAGGGAGCCCGGTTCCAGGGCCAGCAGGCGTTGCAGGCGCACCAGCACCCGGCGCATGGCTCCCAGTTCGGCACGGTTGCTGGAGACTCGGGACGCCAGCAACTGGTCTTCGATCTGGTCGACGCTGAGGCTGGTCTTGCGCACGATCTGGGTCAGCACTTCACCCTGGTCGCGCAGCAGGTGCACCAGCAGTTCCAGGGGCGAGCGAAAGCGCTCCCCGGCCTTGACCGAGGAGCGCAGCTTGTCCACCGAATGCAGGGGCTGCAGGCGGGCGCTGATGATCAGGTTGCTGCGCACGCAGACCCACAGGGTGGAAATGTCCGAGGACACCATGCTGCTGAAGTTGAATACCACATCGTTGACCACCGCCAGCAGCGCCGAGTCCACGTGTTCGATGCGAGTCGAGCGCGAGCCTTCGTGCAGGGCTTCGAAGAACTCCTCGGGCAATTGCAGGTGGGCTTTCATCCAGCGCTCGCAGGCGGCGTGGGCCAGGTTCAGGTGCAACCAGAGGAATTGGTCGTCGTTGTGCGGCTGTTGCAGGGCTTGCAGGGCCTTGGCTGAGTCCAGTTCATGACCCCGTTCGCCGGGCCGAAAGTTGAAACCGTAGAGCAGGCCAAACAGATCGGAATCGCGGTGACTCTGGTCGATGCTGTGGTTCATGGGGTCTCGCAGGAGGGACAGTGCCTGGCGCGGGCTTTACAGGTTCACTTGGGCCTCATCATGGCAAGGCTTTTTGACAGTTTTGTGACGTTTCAAAGTGCACAGTACGCGTTGCCATACCAGTGGTCGGCAGCGCTCAAGAATGGATCGCGGATGCCGATCACGCTCACATGCAATGCGCATTCGATTTTCCTCGAATGCTCCTGACAGGGAAGTTCGGACCTACGCATGCCTTTAGTGGCTTGCTCCATCCCTGCCATGAGATCTTCTCGATGTTTTTGCAAAAATCCCTGAGAGCGCAAATTCTTGCCCTGCTGAGCGGTAGCCTGTTTGCGGTGTTGTTGATCGCCCTGGCGTGTTTTCACTTGCTGTCCGGTGGCGTGCAGAGCTACCGCGAGCTGATCGAAGGTCCGCTGCGCAGTTCGCAGCTGATCGACGAGGCCAACCTGCAGTTCAAGAGCCAGGTGCAGGAGTGGAAGAACGTGTTGCTGCGGGGCAAGCAGCCCCAGGAGCTGAACAAGTACTGGCAGCAGTTCGAAGATCGTCAGCGGGATGTGCAGAACATCCTCGGCCAGTTGGCCCAGAAGCCGGGCCTGGACTCGGGCTTCAAGAGCCGGGTGCAGCGCCTGGCCGAGGAGCACCGTGCGCTGGGGGCGGCCTATCAGAAGGGCCGTGACGCCTATGTGGCCGCAGGCGCCGATCCGAGTGCCGGTGACGCGGCGGTCAAGGGCGTGGACCGTGCTACCAGCGAACAGATGAGCGAGTTGGTGACCGAGCTGCGCAAGCACAGTGACCAGCAGTCCCGGGACATCAGCTCGGCGGCTGATCGTACGGTGTGGCTGGGCATCCTGGTGATGCTGGTTTCCGGTTTGCTGATCGGCCTGCTCAGCCTGTGGCTGGTGAACCGCAGCCTGGTGCAGCCGATCCGCCAGTTGATCGACTACGTCGCCCAGCTCAGCCGTGGCCAGTTCGCCGACCGGGTGGCCAGCGATCGTCAGGACGAACTGGGCAGGCTGGCGGGGGCCGCCAACACCCTGCGTGACTTCCTGGCCCAGACCTTCAGCAGCCTGCAGCGCAGTGCTGCGGACCTGGACAGCTCCAGCGGCGAGCTCAATTCCATTGCTACCCTCATGTCCCAGGGCACCAACGAGCAGTTCAACCGCACCGATCAGGTGGCGACGGCGATGAACGAGATGTCCGCCACTGCCCAGGAAGTGGCGCGCCACGCTGCCGATGCTGCCCGCGCCGCAGATGATGCCGACCAGTCGGCGCAGCAAGGCGAGCAGGTAATGCAGAGCACGATCCACAGCATCACCCAGATGCGTGGCGAGATCGCCAACACCGCCACGGTGATCCGCCGCCTGGAGGCTGACAGCGGGCGTATCGGCAAGGTCCTGGAAGTGATCCAGGGGATCGCCGAGCAGACCAACCTGCTGGCGCTCAACGCTGCCATCGAAGCGGCCCGGGCCGGTGAGGCGGGGCGCGGGTTTGCCGTGGTCGCCGATGAGGTGCGCAGCCTGGCCCAGCGTACTGCGGCGTCCATCATCGAGATCAACCAGATCATCCAGAGCGTGCAGACCGGTGCGGTGGATGCGGCCCAGGCCATCGAGAGCGGTCAGTCGCGCAGCGAGCAGAGTGTGCAGCAGGTGACCGAGGCCGGTGCAATGCTGGAGCGTATCACCGAAGCGGTGGAAGCGATTCGCGACATGAATCGGCAGATCGCCACCGCCGCCGAGGAGCAGACATCGGTGGCCGAAGACATCTCGCGCAACCTGACCGAGATCACTTCGATTGCCAGTACCAACCTCGATAACGTCCAGCGCACCGAAGCGGCGAGCCGCAACTTGCACGGTCTGTCGGGACAGTTGAACGCAGTCACGGCGCGTCTGGGCGCCTGATACCGCTCACCCTCTATGCGGGCCCAAAAGCACAAGGCCGCGCTCCGGTAACGGGGCGCGGCCTTGTGCTGTGTGCGGGGCTTACTTGTCTTGCTTGTTGCTCAGGACCTTGCCGGTCTTGGCGTCCAGGTCCACGTCCCACTCGATGCCTTTGCTGTCACGCAGTTCTACCTGGTAGACGTAGGTGCCTGTCGCGGTCTGCTCCAGCTCGGTGTCGGTGATGCTGGCGGCGGTGGTGCCCGGGTGCTGGGCCAAGGCTGCCTGGTTGAGTTTTTCCAGGTCCATGATGGCGCCGGATTTGAGCAGGCCCGGGATCAGGTCCGGACGGACATCGGCCTGGGCCAGGCCGGCGGTCAGGGTCAGGGCGGCAGCGGCGAACAGAGCGGAGAACTTGGTCATGGGTTGATTCCTTGGGGTGATGGGTTTCGATGGACACAGGTTAGCCAGTGCAACTTAACTCACCCTTAATTCAGGTCAGTGGTTGCGCCGTTTGTTCAAGCCAGGGGGCTGGGGCGGGGCCCAAGCTGGTGTCTCCCTTCTAGGAGACTCAGTGAATGAAACGATGGCTTGCGTGGTTGTATGCCCCCTTGTTCTTTGGTGGATTCATCGGTGGTGCATTGTGCTGGATGAGCGCGGCAGAGGCGTCTGCGAGCGGGTTGCTGGTGTTGTTTGCGGCCGCGCTCCTGGTGTCGTTCCTGGTGGAGTGGGTCCTGCCTTATGAGCCGGCATGGAATCGCTCCCAGGGTGACCGCCTGCGGGACAGTCTGCATGCCTTGGTCAATGAGGGCCTGAATGCCCTGGGCCTGCTCGCATTGCCGGGACTGGTGGCGCTGCTGGCCCATGACGGTCTGTGGCCTCGGGACTGGCCGCTCTGGGGCCAATTGCTGCTGGCGATCGTGATCGCCGATTGCGGGATCACCCTGGCTCATTACGCCAGCCATCGCTGGGCCTGGCTCTGGCGCCTGCATGCGGTGCACCACAGTGTGCTGCGCATGTACGGTTTCAACGGTCTGCTCAAGCATCCGCTGCACCAACTGCTGGAAGCGACGGCGGGGTTGCTGCCGTTGTTGGTGCTGGGCATCCCGCTGCCGGTGGCACAGTTGCTGGCCCTGGCCATTGCCATTCAATTGCTGTTGCAGCATTCCAATGTCGATATGCGCCTGGGGTTGCTGCGCCTGGTGTTTGCCTGGGCGCCGGTGCATCGCTTTCACCATATGAAGTACGGCCGTGCCGGTGATGTGAATTTCGGTCTGTTCTTCAATGTATGGGACTGGCTGTTGGGAACCGCGTTCTATCGGCATGACTACGCGATGCGCCAGGGCGACCTGGGCATCGGTAGCCGTCCGGACTATCCGGTGGATTACTGGCCGCAGTTACTGGAGCCATTCAAGGCCCAACACTATGCCGCCGAGCCCAAGGTGCCCGAGGCGTTGCGGCGCCCGGTCAATCCAGCAGGCGGGGCTTGAGGGTTTTCAGGGCCTGGCCGGCGGTGACGCCGAACAGCGCCTTCAAGGTCCGGGAGAAGTGCGCGGTGTCGGCGAACCCGGCGCCATGGGCCGCCAGGGCCATGGCCTGCCCCTCCAGCAACAGGGCCATGGCCAGGCGCAGCCGTCGCCACAGCACCAGGCGCCGGACGGGCAGGCCGACATCACGGGCGAACAGCCGTTCCAGCTGGCTCAGGGACAGATGGGCCTGGGCTGCCAGTTGCGTCGCTGCCACCTTGCCCTCCAGGGCAGCGTCCAGGGCCAGCAGCGCCCGTGCCACGCGACGGTCGGCAATGGGCTGGCGCGGACAACTGCGCAGCGCCGCTTCCAGGCCGGGCAGTGAGGGCTCGACACGGCTGACGCTGAGCTGCAGGTCCTGCGCCGTGATTCGCAGTGGCTCGGCGAAGACCGTGAAGGCCCGGTCGGGGGCCTGGATAATGGCGTGGCGATGCAGCGCCTGGATCAGCAGGAAGTGGCCACTGAGTCGGACTCCGTCCAGTTCCACGGTGACCGGCTGTTCGGGGGCAATGATCAGTTGATGGGCGTAGTGGGCATGGGGCGTGGTGCGCCCCATCGCCCCGTGGATCAGACCAAAGTCATGGCCCAGCCAGAGTTCGCCGCTCCAGTGTGAGGCGGACATTCAGTAGCCGCTGGCCTCCAGCAGTTGGGCCACGCTGGCGCTGGCCGGCCGCTTGAAATACTTGAGCAGATCGGCGCTGCGGTTGGTGAAGATGCCATCGACCCCGGCTGCCATGACCTTCTTGAAGTCCACCGGTTCATCGACGGTGTAGACGTGCACCAGCAGGCCCTGGTCGTGGGTGTACTGATTCATCCAGGGTTGCACCAGATCCGCATAGCTCTGATCGCCGCCAGCCGTCAGTGCTGCCGAGGGACCGGTACCGATGGCTCCCTGGGTCTTGGCGAAGTCGACCCAGCGCTTGAACTCGGCCTGGTCCTTGGGTTGCTGCTTGGCATAAAAAGCGGCTTTGTCGGTCTCGCCGCTGCTGGCGAACGTCTGCCCGGAGGCTGGCTCGATGCTGCCGGGAGCCACCCACAGCAACAGGACTTTCGGCACCTTGGGCATTGCCTTGTGCAGCAGCTCCAGGCTGTGTTTGTCGAAGGTCTGCAGCACGACCTTGCCTTTGCCCTGGCCCACGGCCAGTTCGCTTTTCGCCAGCTTGGAGCCCGCCGGGCTCAGCCAGCCGCGGTCCTGGAGTTTTTCCTTGAGATCGTGCTCGATGCCGGGAAACAGCTGGGGCTCCTTGGTCTCGATGTAGAGCCCGGGTTTGTGCTGTGGATTGCCCTGGGCGATGTCGATGATCTCGTCCAGGGTAAGGATCTTCAGGCCGACGAAACCCGGACGGGCGCGGTCCGGATGGGCCTGGTTGAACCAGCTGCCGGCGTCGAGGGTTTTCAGCTCGGCCATGGTGAAGGCGTTGGCCGGGCTGTCCTTGCGTTCGGGGAATTTCTGCGCCACGTCGGTGGTACGTTGCAGGTTGTTGTCGTGCAGGGCGAAGAGCACACCATCCTTGCTGCGCTGCAGGTCCATCTCCAGGTAGTCGGCCCCCAGGTCCCGGGCCAACCTGTAGGACGCGGCGGTGGACTCGGGGGCATCGAAAGAGGCTCCACGGTGGGCGATCACTGCCGGGTGCGGAATGCCCTGGCGAGCGGCAAGTGCATTCGGATCAGGCTGTTCAGCGGCCTGGGCCAGGCCGCAACCGAGCATCAGGGCCAACATCAGGGCACAAGGGGGGAAGGTCGCTGGCATGCTCGAAATCCTTTCGTGGAGGCGGGGGCAAGGACCTATCTTTTAGCAACACAATGACGCTTGTGCTATCTCCAGAGCGACATAAATCCTTCTCATGCGCATCTTTCGCGGTTTTTTCCGGTGCTTTGCAGTACTCTTGGGCGCTGCAGTTTCCCCATCAGAGGGAAGCCTGAAAACAGCTCCTTCCTTGCCTCGCGTGTAGACCATCGATCACCCGTCCCATGGGACTTACAGTGAGGTTTACCATGAGCATCACCTCCGAACTCATCTGTCAGGCTGCCGATCAGCTCAAGGGCTTTGTCGGCTTCAATCGCAAGACCGGTCGCTACATCGTGCGTTTCAGCGAAGACTCCTTCGGCATGGATGTGGCGGATGACGCCATAGTGCCGGCCAATGAATTTGTCTGGGCACCGGTTTCCGATCAGGCCATGAGCCTCAAGCGCGAGCAGATCCAGTTGCTGCTGGATCAGAACATCGACGACCGGATCAACATCAGCGAACCGCTGCGGGTCTACATGCGTCGCAGCGATCTACCGGAAATCCAGGCGGTGCGCAGCCTGCTGTCGACCGCCCAGGGATGATCCGCGCTTGCCCTGAACCGCATCCGGAGCGGTTCAGGGCCTTGCTTCAAATGCCGAAGCTGTAGGCCCGCTCCACCTTGCTCACCCGGGTATGAAAGTAGCGGTACCAGTCGTTGCGACCACGCTCGCGGATGGCGCGGTGTTCGGCCTGTTGTTTCCAGGCCAGGATCGCCGCCTCGCAGCTCCAGTAGGACACGGTAATGCCGAAGCCATCCTCGCCCCGGGCCGATTCGACCCCAAGGAATCCCGGTTGTTGGCGAGCCAGCTCGACCATGCGTTCGGCCGCCCGGTCGTAGGCGGGATCGGTTTGGCGGCGCTGGGAACTGAAGATCACTGCGTAATAGGGTGGGGCGGGCGTCTGGTCGATCATCCTTGTGCCTCCAGGCAGGCGTTGAGCAGGGCTGTGACCAGGGGCGGTGTGCGGCCTTGGAGGGCCGCGCGCTCGGGCTGGAACAGTGTGGCGACGAAGAATGGATGGCCGTCCAGTTCCACGGCGCGCAAGTCGCCGTCACTGTCGTGGCCAGCAGGGCGCAAGGCGCCGCTGAGCAAGGGGCCGGCAAAGTCCGGATTGACCCCATAGCGGCAGCGATAACCTTCCTCGATGCTCTGGGTGCCGTGGGCCTGGGCGATCCGGCTGCCGCTGTGCAGCTGGATTCGGTCGCGGGCTTCCTCCAGGGCGCAATTCAAGGGAGTGAGCACCGCGCGCTGGGCATGGGGGTTGATCTCGCCGTGCTCGGCGTCGTTCCAACCCAGTACGTTGCGGGCATATTCCAGCACCGCGTGCTGAAAGCCGCCGCAGGTGCCGAGGAAGGGCCGTTGCTGTTCCCGGGCGACGCGTATCGCCAAGAGGGCACCGTCGATGTGGCGGTAGGGACTGCCAGGCACGCACCAGATTCCGTCGAAGCCTTTGAGCTGTTGCTCGTGGATCAGTCCCGGCGTGGCCAGCCACTGGTAGTCCACCCTGACCCCGCTATCGGTCGCGGCGCGTTCCAGGGCCAGGGGAATGGCCTGGTGTGCGGTGATCTGTGGGTCGTGATCCCCCACCAGGGCGATGCGGATGGTGACGGTAGATCGGGCTGTGTGCATGTGGCCTCTCTGACTTGTCGACTGCCTGGAGCCACTATAGATTGGCGATCACGCAATCAATATTGGCGTTTGCCCAAGTGATCAATGCAGCCGCGCACTATCAGCTGGACTATTCCGACCTGTCACTGATTCTCGCCCTGGTCCGTGGCGGCTCCCTGGCTCGCGCCGCGGCTCTGCTCAAGGTGGATGTTTCCACGGTGTTTCGTGCCGTGCGCCGGCTGGAGGCCGGGCTCGGGCAGCAACTGTTCGACAAGAGCCGCGCCGGCTATCTGCCCACCAGCCTGGCCCAGGCTCTGGCACAGCAGGCCGAACAGGCGGAGCAGGCCCTGGAGGCCGCGCGGATCGGCGTGGCCCAGGGAGGAGAGGTGATCAGCGGCACAGTGCGCCTGACCTGCACCGATTCGGTGTTGCAGGGCCTGCTGCTGCCGGCCCTGGCGCAATTCATGCCGAGCTACCCGGCGCTGGTGATCGAACTCTGTACGTCCAATGATTTCGCCAACCTCAACCGGCGTGATGCGGACATTGCCCTGCGTCTGACCGCGACACCGCCGGAACATCTGGTGGGGCGCTGCCTGGGGGCGGTGTCGTATCGGCTGTGCGCAAGCCCGGAGTACAAGCTACGGGTGGATTGCAGCGACCTGTCGAAGGTGGCCTGGATCGCCCCGGATGATTTTCTCCCCGACCATCCCACCGTAGTCTGGCGCCGTCAGCGCTGGCCTGGCGTGCAGCCCAGCTACCGCTGCAACAGCATGCTCGCGGTGAGCGAACTGGTAAGGGCCGGCCTCGGCGTTGCAGCCTTGCCGGATTTTCTCATGGGCGCTGGTGGTCTGGAGGCGTTGAGTGAACCTCTGGGGCATGACACAGCGCTGTGGCTGCTGACCCGTCCGGATTGCCGGGCCCTGCGTTCGGTGGTGACCCTGTTCGATGAACTGGCGCGCCATCTGCGCTGGCCATGAGCAAGGCTCAAGGGTGGGGCTGATCCTTGCGCACAAAGTGTGCGTGCATCTCGCTGGTGAGGTTCTCGATGCGTTCGGTCAGTTGCTTGGTCATCTCCGTGAGACGGGTGTTCTGCTCCAGCAACTCCAGCAGTTGGCGGGCGGTCTGCGCGGCCTGGGCCTGGCGTTCGCTGTTGGCGATGGCCAGGGCTTCGCGGTGTTGGGCGTCGGCGTCCGATTGGGCCTTGTCCCGCGCGGCCTGGCGGGTCTGGGCCAGGAGGATCAGCGGTGCGGCGTAGGCTGCCTGCAGGCTGAAAGCCAGGTTCAGAAGGATGAAGGGGTAGACGTCGAACTGGGTCACGCCAGTGAGGTTGAGGGCAATCCAGATCACTACGATCAGGGTCTGTGCACCGAGAAAGGTCGGGGTACCAAAGAACCGGGCAAAGGCTTCGGCCTTCAGGGCAAAGGCGTCGTTGCCAAAGGTCGGTGCCAGGTGGGCGTGGGCGCGGTGAAAGCGCAGGTGGTCGACGATTGGGGTGGTTTTTTCCGGGGTGTCGCTGGAACTCATGATGGCCTCCGCCAAGCGCTGGAACGTCAGGCCACTATAGCCACCCTGGCCGGGCCCGACGTCGTTATCGACGCCGGGAAAACCACCCTCAGAGCACGTTGCGCTCGTTGGCAAACATGCTGACGGCTTGTACCGCGTCACTGGCGCCATCGCGAATCTGCAGGATCACCGTCCCGGCCTGATCCGCCAGTTGCACGCCCTTGGCAGCTCGTTCACGAGTGCCGTCCATGCTCTTGATCGCTTGCTGCGTTTCGTTCTGGATCATGTCGATCATGCTGGAGATTTCCGCCGTCGAGCCGCTGGTGCGCGCCGCCAGTTGCCGGACCTCGTCGGCCACCACGGCAAAACCTCGTCCCTGCTCCCCGGCACGGGCGGCTTCGATGGCCGCGTTGAGGGCTAGCAGGTTGGTCTGATCGGCAATCGCGCGAATGGTATTGACGATGGCGGTGATCTGCTCGGAACGTTCGCCGAGGTGGGCAATCAGCGAGGAGGAGTCCTCGATGTTATGGGCGATCTGGCGCATTTCGCTGGCCGCTTGCTGGATCACTTCTGTTCCTTGTTCGGCGACTTTCCGGGTCTGCACCGAGATGTGATAAGCCTGGCTCGCACTCTGGGCATCCTGCTCGTGCTTCTCCACCTGCTGAGTCACGTCGGCGGCGTACTTGACCACCTTGCACAGGCGTCCGCTGGCGTCATAGACCGGGTTGTAGTTGGCTTCCAGCCACAGCGTGCGCCCGTGCTTGTCGATCCGCTCGAAGCGGCCGTTGAAGAACTCCCCCCTGTTCAGGCGATTCCAGAAGTCCTGGTAGGCGCTGCTATTGACCAGCTCGGGTTTGCAGAACATCCGGTGATGCTTGCCCTGGATCTGGGCCAGGCTGTAGCCCATGCGGCTGAGGAAGTTGGCATTGGCACCGATGATGCTGCCGTCCAGGTTGAACTCGATGACCGCCATGGCCCGGTCGATGGCCTCCAGTTTGTTCCGGGCCTCGACTTCCTCTTGCACCCTGGCGGTGACGTCAAGGGCATATTTGACCACTTTGTACACCGTACCGGAGGCATCGCGGATCGGGTTGTAGCTGGCCTCCAGCCAGAGGCTCTGGCCGGTGGCGCCGACCCGCTCAAAGGTGCCGGACTCGAACTGGCCGTTGTTCAGGCGGGTCCACAATTGCTGGTAATCGGCGCTGCGAGCGTATTCCGGGAGGCAGAACAGTCGGTGAGACTGGCCGATCACCTGGTCTTGCCGATAGCCCAGGGTCTTCAGGAAGTTGTCGTTGGCTCGGAGCACCGTGCCCTGGAGGTCAAACTCGATCACCGCCATGGAGCGGTCGATGGCCTCCAGCAGACGGGATTGTTCGACGATGGTCTGGTTCAGGGAATCGATGGTCTTGTTGTGACGGTTGAATAGCATGTTGGCAGGTGCTCTGTGGGAGAAACGTCGCGTCGATCCCTATGGAGTGCGCCGGTATGCCGAAAGCTCCCCGGCGATCGGCATTATCTGCTCAATGTCAGCGTTCCATGACTGACAGATAATTTCGCAGCGGTGAAGCGGGCGACATTTCGGGCGAACGTCGCTGGCCGCATCAAGAGGAGACGTAACGGCTGCGAATCGATTTAGTTGGGTTGGATGACTTTGCTGGCAGCGGTGCCGAAGGCGTTATCCGCTGCTGCAAAGTGGCGGCATTATGATGTCAGCCACGAAGAAAAATCCAAATAAACTTATACAAAAGTATTTTTTACTTTCTTTTTGTATAAGTTTTAACGGTTTTTATGCCATTTGCGCGTGTGAGAAATGGGCTTCGCTGTCATTGCTGGCGGTGCGGTTGCGCCCGTTGTTCTTGGCCAGATACAGGGCCTTGTCCGCCGCATCGAGCCAGCTGGCAGGGTCGGGGAAACTTGAGTTGAAAGCCGCCAGACCGATACTCAGGCTGACTTTCAGTTCCTGTACCTCTGGATGCTGGTACTGGTTGAACACCTGGCGCAGGCGCTCCATTAAATCCAGGGCCTGTTGCCGGCTCATGCGTGGCAGGATCACGCAGAACTCGTCGCCACCGTAGCGGCCGGCGAGATCGTCATGGCGCAGGTTGCGCCGCAGTTCATTGCTCAAATGGCGCAGCACCGTATCGCCGACAATATGCCCGTAGGTGTCGTTGATCGCTTTGAAGTGGTCGATGTCGATCAGGGCGATGCTGGCTTCCATCTGCTGTTGCTGGCACTTGTGGAACTTGATGTGCAACAGGTCTTTCCACGAGCCGTGGTTGAGCAGGCCAGTGAGGCTGTCGGTGCGGCTCAGGGCGCTGAGGGCACGCTTGTGTTCGGACAGTTTGATCGCCAGTCGATAGCAGACCATGCCCACTGCGAGGGGGTAGAGGGTCAGCATGGGCAGGCAGGCATAGATTTGCAGCGGGCTGATCTGGGTACTGACGGCGGCCCCGAACAGCGCCCAGGACAGCAGTATCCCTGCACATTGGGCCAGGCCGCCACGAATGAACAGGCGCAAGCCACCTGCGGCGACATTGTTCATGCACATCATCGAGAGGATGGTGACTGCCGGCAGGGGATTGAATTGCATGGTTGCCGCCCAGAATCCCCCCAGCAGCGAGTCATATAACAGGTTGCGGCGTTCTGCCCGGTAGGGAAAACCAGAACGGGTCGAGAGCTGATACGCCAGATGGGGCCAGATCAGGCCATTGAACAGCAGCAGGGCCCATACCCAGTCAGGCGGGGCCAGGGGGTAAATTGCAGCCAGGACACTGATGCCGCCGATACTCAGGCCGATGATCCTTGGCCAATAGATGCGCCGGGCAAATGACAGCCCCTTGCCGCGTTGGTTTTCCATAAATTCGTGCACCGGATTCTGTACTGAAACACTTTGTGGTGTTTTTTGCGGCTTGGCCGTTTATCGGATCAGTCTGGTGAATATTGTCATTTATTCCAGTGGGAATAATCAGTGTCCTTCGAAGCCATTTAACAGTGGCCGGGAACGTTGCACGACGGGAGCGCAAGCTGGCTCATGCTTGGTAGTGGGCCAGGAACATGTCCAGTGCCGATTCGATGACCCGGGTCTGCATGTCTGCTGTCAGGGGCGGCTGGCCCATGGTGATCTGCGGCCAGAAGGCAAAGCTCTTGATCAGCCCGTGCATCTGTTGCGCGGCGAACTCCGGGTCCAGGGGCTTGAGGCGGCCATCCGCCAGGGCCCCGCGGATCCACAGGGTCAGGCCTTCTTCCCGTTCGCCGAGTCGTTCCACCATGTTCTGTGCCCGCTCGGGGGAGTGAATGGTTGCGGCGATGGCGACTCGGGCCAGGTCGAGGAAGTTGTTGTCGGCTAGCAGTTGCAGCTTGGCGCGCAGAACGTTTTGCAACTGCTCGCGCAATGGCTGGTCGCTGCGGTAGCTGACCTCCGATTGGGCGCTGGTGCTGTTCCAGAGCTTATGCAGAATTTCGGCGAATAACTCTTCCTTGCTGGGGAAGTGGTTGTACACCGTGCGCTTGGAAACCCCGGCTGTCGCGGCAATCTTGTCCATGCTGGTGATCTCGAAACCGCTGGCGCGGAATTCGCTGATCGCCGCCTGGATGATGGCGTCGCGTTTAAGGTCGGTGAGGCGCTTCGGAGCTGTCATAAGTCGGGTTCGGTCAGGGTCGGCGTAGAAATCAGTCGGCAGTCTACTTCGTCTTAATTCTGTTGCAATGCAGAAACTACACTGTGTAGTGTAGCTTTTCTTGAAAACGATGATTGGCGGCTGATGCTTGCGTGCCTTGGCCAGTAGATCGTCCCGCAGAACAACGTCGGAACCTGCCGCGTTCCAATGGCGTCATTTCAATCATGGCCACTGTTTCGTCCAGCGTCACCCGCGCTCCCCGCCAGGAAACCTCCCGCCAGGAGCAGGGCGCCTTTCGTAACCATGCTCCGGTACGTCGCGCCGGTTTCGGTAAAACCCTGCAGATTTTCTGGAACATGCTGTTCCACAAACCGCGCAATACCCGTCCGGCCGGTGCCATACCCGTCCAGCCGCTGACCCGTGAGCAACTGCAGGCGGCTCCCAATCACAGTGTGTTTCGTCTTGGGCACTCCACGGTGCTGTTGAAGATGCGCGACAAGTTCTGGATCACTGACCCGGTGTTTGCCGAACGTGCATCCCCGGTGCAATGGGCTGGTCCGAAGCGTTTTCACCAGCCCCCCATCAGTCTGGAGGCGCTGCCCGAGATCGAGGCGGTGATCCTCTCCCATGACCATTACGATCACCTGGACCACCAGACAGTACTGGCCCTGGCAGGCAAGACCCGGCACTTTCTCACCCCGCTGGGAGTGGGAGACACCCTGATCAAATGGGGGGTACCAGCGGCCAAGGTCCGGCAGATGGATTGGTGGCAGGGCTGCGAAGTCGAGGGCATCCGCTTTATCGCTACGCCGTCGCAGCACTTTTCCGGTCGCGGGTTGTTCGATGGCAATCACACCTTGTGGGCGTCCTGGGTGATGATCGACGCAGCGACGCGGATCTTCTTCAGCGGCGATACCGGTTACTTCGACGGCTTCAAGCGCATTGGCCAGCAATACGGGCCCTTTGACCTGACGCTGATGGAAACCGGTGCCTACAACGTCGAATGGCCCCATGTACACATGCAGCCGGAGCAAACCCTGCAAGCTCACATCGACCTGCAAGGTCGCTGGTTGCTGCCGATCCATAACGGCACCTTTGACCTGGCCATGCATGCCTGGCATGAGCCCTTCGACCGTATCCTGGCCCTGGCTTGGGAGCGCAGCATCACTATTACTACGCCGCAGATGGGTGAGGCCTTCAACCTCGCACAACCTCAGCGCGGCGGAGCCTGGTGGCTGGAGGTGGAAGGCGCCTCGGAACAGGCGGCTGTCGAGTCTGCGTAATCCTGCCTTGATCCATGTGTGTCAGGTCGGCAAAGACAGGCCGAGGCTGTAAAACCTGTTGGATGTCCGCTCTGAGGGAGCAGTGTCATGGCTTACAGAATTCATATCTTCGGCGCATCCGGTTCCGGGACTACAACTTTGGGTCGGGCCCTGGCCGAGCGCTTGTGCTGCAAACACTTCGATTCCGATGATTTTTTCTGGCAACCCGGCGCCAAGCCTTTTAGTTGTCGGCGTCCCCGTGACGCACGTATCCATATGCTGCAAACCCAGGTGTTGACGGAGCCGGACTGGGTCCTGTCCGGCTCCCTTTGTGGTTGGGGAGATGTGCTGATCCCCAGTTTCACTCTGGCGGTCTTCGTGCAATTGGACCCTGAGGTTCGCTTGCAGCGCTTGCGTGCCCGGGAATTCCAGCGCTACGGCGAGCAGATTTTCGAGGGTGGCGAACGCTACGTCGCGACCCAGACTTTTCTCGCCTGGGCCGCCGGCTACGATGAGGGTGGCCACGGAACCCGCAGTCTGCGGCGCCATGAAAGCTGGATCAAAAACCTCGACTGTCCGCTCGTTCGCCTGGATTCGACCCAGCTTTCAGTAGCGGACTTGTGCGGGCAACTGCTCAAGGCACTGGATCACTCGATCATTGCGTAGTCAGGGCGTTCCATGGGGTTGGGAGTCGCGCCCTTGATATTCATGCCGCGGCCCGGAGCGAAGCCGGGAAAGAACACCAACCCTTGAGCTTCAAGGCAGAACGCCAGTGCCAGGCGGGTCACGTCACGCACCTCGTAGCCGGCTTCGAAGCGCTGGATAGCTTGCACCGAGACCGTGGATTCACGGGACAGTTGATCCATGTCCCAATCCAGCATGTCCCGGGCCTGGGCACAGTGCTGCGGAGTGAATTGATAAAGGGCGATACGTTCCAGGGTGATTTTCATCGCTAGAGAGGCCATGGTTTTCTCCGGGAGGTTAGGCTGGAAGTTGGCTTGGTACTGGTTATTTGTACAGTTGTTTAATTCCCGGATCAAACTGATTTTTGCTCTCTGCCCGCGGCTTTGGTCACAAGGTTTTTCCCGGGATCGGGTCCGTCCTGTTCAGGTAGGTACTGGGGGACTGTCCCAGCACCCGGCGGAACATGGTGGAGAATGCCCCGGGGCTGTCATAGCCGAAATCCAGGGCGATGCGTGTCACTGACTCCGCGGCTGCCAACCGCGCCAGGGCCAGGATCACGCAGGCTCGTTGTCGCCATTGAATGAAGCTCATACCCGTTTGCTGGCGGAAGACGCGATTAAACGTGCGCAGGCTGACGTGCAACCGATCCGCCCAGTGCTCCGGGGATTGGTGAATATCGGGTTGCCCGAGAAAGGCCTGGCACAACTCCAGTAGCGGGCCATCAGCCGGCAGAGGGATATGCAGCGGTAGCGCCGTGCTGCGTCGCAGTTCATGCAGCAGCAGGTCGACCAGCAATCCGTCACGCCCGCCCTGATCGTATTGCAGGGGAATCTCTACGGCCTCCAGGAGCAGTTGGCGTAACAGCGGTGAGACGCTGACGACTCGACAGCCGCTGTTATCCAGGGGCGCCGCGGCAGGTTCGATATACAGGCTGCGGGTACTGACCCCGAGCATCAGCACCTCATGTTCCACCTCGGGTGGAATCCACACCGCATGTTGCGGTGGCACTACCCAGTTGCCCTGATCGGTGCCCACCTGCATGACTCCGGTAGCGCCATACAGCAGTTGTGCCCGCCGATGACGGTGACGAGGCAGGCGTTGGCCGTCGGCGTAGTCGGTGCCGATGGCCAGTACCGCACGCGGTGTCTGATCCAGTTGATCGATGGAGATGTTGCGCATGCCGAGTCGTTCCGTGTTTGGCGTAAACGCAAACATTATTGGCTGACTTGCTGAAGTCGGCCAAGCGCTGAAGCTCTATCGTCCAGCTCTTGTGCAAAGACGAGCGTGGTCCGATGTTCTATCTACTGCTGGCACTTTTTGGTTGCATGACGGGTATCAGCGCCGTGCTGTTCGGCTTTGGCGGCGGATTTGTAGTGGTGCCGCTGCTGTACTGGATGCTGCTGGGCAGCCAGGGGGCGGACTCGGCGGCAGGGCAGTCGGCGATGCATGTCGCGGTGGCTACCTCGACTTGCGTGATGATCGTCAATGCCCTGGTCGCTAGCCGTCGACACCATCAGGCGGGCAATCTTGTTCGCCACTACCTGTGGCCGCTGGGGGGCTATATAGGGCTGGGGGCTATCTTGGGTGCGGCAGCGGCCATGTGGGTCAGTGGCGAAGTGCTTCGCTATGCCTTTATCGCTTACCTGGGAATCACCGTTGCTGACTGCCTGCTGCGACGTGGTTTTCTTGAACCGTCTCAAGGGCAGGAGGCGCGTCTTCTTGGAGTCCGCGAAACGCTCTTTGGCGGTGTAGGAATAGGTGTAGTCGCCACCTTTCTCGGCGTAGGCGGCAGTGTCATGACGGTGCCCCTATTGCGCCGTTGCGGTTTGTCCATGACCCAGGCCACCGCAATGGCCAATCCTCTGAGCGTGCCTGTGGCGTTGGCGGGAACGGTCACCTACATGGCCCTGGTCCGTTTCAGCTCGTTCGATCTCGGCCCCTGGTTTGTCGGTTATGTCGACCTGCTGGCGTTCTCGGTACTGACCCTCGGCTCGTTGCTGGGCATCCGCCTGGCCACTTCCTGGATTGGCAGAATTCCCGACCGCGTACATGCAAGGGTGTACATCGGTCTGTTGTTGCTGGTGTTGTTCAGCATGTGTGTGAAGGGCTAGGAGCGTCACGCTTGGTGGCTCGATTGTCCTTGTCCGCAGATCCATAATTGCCCGCTGCTGAATGCTGAATGCTGAATGCTGAATGCTGGCTCTGGCTTGGCTGACCGTGTTTTCGGCTTTTTCATACAAGGGAGCTTCCATGTTCAACGGATTGATCCAATGCACAGCCGACGGCTGGCAGGGGCGGTGGTCAGGAAGCATCCGGGGGCCTTGGCCCTGGAGTTGCCCAAGCGGTGAAACCGTAGGCGGCTATTTTGCTTCCAGGCCCGGTGCCTCGCGAATCACGAAATGGTCCAGGTTCTCGATATTGGCGCTGAACACCCCGAAGGTCGCTTCGGGGTTTTTCTTGCTCGGCACCTGCTTGAGTGTCGGGGTGACACCGTAGAAGAAACAGTACAACTCGCGCTGGCTGTCGATGGCGCCCTTGATCTCTTCGAGGAAGGCTTTGCGCTTGCGATAGTTGTCGATCAGTTTCTTGCTCAGGTAGACGTTGACTGAATAAGGCTTCTTCTTGGCTTCTCCCTCTTCCTTGAACCAGACCTTGTGCTCGAAGTCGATGCGAAAGCTCTGGGTGTAGTCCTTGATTTCCTTGATCTTGCCCCAGTAGATCAGCCCCTTGTTATCCAGCAGGTACTCGATCTTCTTGAAGAACGAGGCGTAGGACGCGGTGTGTTCGCCAATCTTCAACGGCATGCGCTTGAGCAGTTCCTTGTCGTCGATATTCGACACGAAGCATTCCACCGGGTGAGCGAAGACACAGGTCTTGTCCGGGGTTGTATCGCGCCCGGCGTGGGGCATTTGCAAGCTGGCAGGCGTCACTGGCGGGTTGTTTCCAGGTGTCTGCGGCGCTGCTGTCGGGTTGGCCGGTCGCCGCAGGTATTCGCGGCGGGTCAGCAGCAGCTCCGAAGGGAAGTGTTCCTCGCGATCATCCTCGACTGCAGCCCCTTCGATGCTGCCGGGGCTTTTGCTGATCCCGTAAGGGCAGCCTTCTATATGAAGAGTGCTGGGCAGGTTCTTGAAATGCGGAGTGCGGATGTAATTGACGTTCTTGGCATTGAAGGTGCCCAGCTGATTGGCGGCATCGAACGCTGTGCGACAGTCGTCATTGGGGCACTGGAAGCTTTCCTTGGCCGAGTCGAAGACCAGGGTTTCATCGAAGTTCAGATCCCGCACGTCATAGATCGACAACTTTTCGTCGAGGCTGATGCAGTAGGCGGTATCGAATTTCATGAGCGCTTTGATCCTTAAGCGGGGGAGTGGACTTTATAAAGGCAGGTCTTGGAGCCTGCACGCACTTTAATGAGCCGGGCCTTGTAGATGAAGCAGGTGCGGATTTGCGCGGCCAATAAAAAAGCCCTGACCAAGTCAGGGCTTCTTGTTTGTTTCATCGATCCGGGAATCAATCCCAGCTCAATGCACCGCCAGTCTGATACTCGATCACGCGGGTCTCGAAGAAGTTCTTCTCTTTCTTCAAGTCCATGATCTCGCTCATCCATGGGAACGGGTTGGTGGTACCTGGGTACTCTTCCTTCAAACCGATCTGCGACAGGCGACGGTTGGCGATGAACTTGAGGTAGTCCTCCATCATCGCCGCGTTCATGCCCAGTACGCCGCGCGGCATGGTATCGCGAGCGTATTCGATTTCCAGTTGGGTGCCCTGGAGAATCATCTGGGTGGCTTCTTCCTTCATCTCGGCATCCCACAGGTGCGGGTTTTCGATCTTGATCTGGTTGATCACGTCGATGCCGAAATTCAGGTGCATGGATTCGTCGCGCAGGATGTATTGGAACTGCTCGGCGACACCGGTCATCTTGTTGCGTCGGCCCATGGACAGGATCTGGGTGAAGCCGCAGTAGAAGAAGATGCCTTCCAGGACGCAGTAGTAGGCGATCAGGTTGCGCAGCAGTTCCTTGTCGGTGTCGACGGTGCCGGTTTCGAACTTCGGATCGGAGATCGAACGGGTGTACTTCAGGCCCCAGGCAGCTTTCTTCGCGACCGAAGGAATCTCGTGGTACATGTTGAAGATCTCGCCTTCATCCATGGCCAACGATTCGATGCAGTACTGATAGGCGTGGGTGTGGATCGCCTCTTCGAACGCCTGGCGCAGGATGTACTGGCGGCATTCCGGGTTGGTGATCAGGCGGTACACGGCCAATACCAGGTTGTTGGCAACCAGGGAGTCGGCGGTGGAGAAGAAGCCCAGGTTGCGCATGACGATGCGACGCTCGTCGTCGGTCAGGCCTTCCGGGTTTTTCCACAGGGCGATGTCGGCGGTCATGTTGACCTCTTGCGGCATCCAGTGGTTGGCGCAGCCGTCAAGGTACTTCTGCCAGGCCCAGTCGTACTTGAACGGTACCAGCTGGTTGAGGTCGGCGCGGCAGTTGATCATGCGCTTTTCGTCAACGGCGACACGAGCGGAAGAGCCTTCCAGTTCAGCCAGGCCTTCGGCGATATCGAGCTGGTCCAGGGACGCCTTGGCGCGGGCCACGGCAGCGGAGTCGCTGGCAGTCACGGCGCGGGCTTCAAGAGCGGCGGCACCACCGGCGCTGTCGAGGCGGTCCATGTTGGCTTCGGTAGCGTGGCCGGCGTTAGCGCCTTTGACTGCAACTTCGCCTTCTTCTTTGTCGAATTCGTCCCAGCTCAGCATGACGTGTCGTCTCCTGCTTGAGGGCCAGATGCCCGTGTGAAAACAAAAGGGTTGGCTTTTCACACGGCGCTACTGGCCGCGTTAAATCATTGGAAATCGTTTGTTGCAGCAGTGAACGCAGGCAATAAACAGAAATACGTGTTCGGGTGCCTTGAAGCTGCTGTCGGGCGGAACTGAGGGTGTCGGCTCCGGCGCGGGATTCAGCAGGTCGTTTTCATCCGGTAAGGGAATGTTGCGGGCCCGTTTTGAGGACGCATTATAAGGATATTTTCAGGGCCGTGGGGCGACCGATGGGCGCAGGCGGGCCCAAGAAGGAGGGGGACTGAGAGCAAAGCGCGGGTTTACAAGGCTTTGGCCGTTGAAGATTTTTTTTCAGGCTAGAAAAAAATATCTTCAAGTGGCCAAAAAATAGCCAATTTTACTAGATGTTGTGTTTTTGCAAGCCTTTTTCAGGTTTTGAACACAACTCGAATCGTCCGGTTTTGTCGCTGAAAATCTCCTGGCAGAGGTCTTCAAGGTCGGCGGGATTGCCCTCGCCGAAGTCGTCAGCCAAGAGGCTCAGAAGGTCGTTGGCAGTGCCATGCGCAGGCCATCAATCACGGCAGGAAAAGTGCGTGCGATTGCCGTACTCGCACGTCGTCAAGGTGAAGCCTTTCACTACCCTTGGGTGGGTCGTTGTCGGGCATCTTTGCCGCAAGAGGGATTTCTTGCGGCCGGCAGTCATCAAGGTCTATGCAATGAACTTGGCTATTAACCGTTAGAACAACCGTTGCCCATTACGCGGTATTGAAGAATATGCCGCTGGCCGTGGGAGTCTTCATATTCCATGCGCGCTGGTACAACTTCGCATACTTCTGGAACTTCGCTCATGGAGATAACTTTGGCGATATCCAGGTCAGTGGAGTAAGTGTATTCCTCAACCGGTACTTGCTGCTGGGCGACATCAGTCGGGATCTCATCAGCCATCGCGGTAACGCACAGACTGCTGAGGGCCAGAACTAATAAAGCTTTCATTTGCGTTTTACCTTTCTAAGGTCGTGTGGGGTCGCGCAGCCTTTGTGGGGCTGCGTGTGGAACTTGAGTAGAAGTTTGATTAACTGCCTTCGTGGGGGCTGCAACTTGGTTAATCAGATTGCCTGTTTGGCGAGACGGATTTTAGGCCCGGGGCCGGCGGCCATATAGGCGTACTTTTGATAAACACCTTTGACAGTTTTTGTAACAATCCCCGAAAAAGGCCTGTCTGCTGGTCTGTTTGAACATTTTTATCCGCGGTGAATATCGCTGTAAGCAGCGTTCTTGAAGGGTTGCGGCAAATATCGGGGTATTTCGCAGGGGGTTGTTACTACCATCGTCGAATGGTTCTATAGGCGCCCCCCGGCTACAACGGGGTCATACAAAAACAACTATGTCACCGAGGTAAGAAAGATGAGTGCGGCTTCTCTGTATCCCGTTCGTCCCGAGGTTTTGGCCAATACGCTGACTGACGAGGCGACCTACAAGGCCATGTACCAGCAGTCGGTCGTGAACCCGGACGGTTTCTGGCGCGAACAGGCCAAGCGTCTCGACTGGATCAAGCCTTTTACCACGGTGAAGCAGACCTCCTTCGACGACCACCACGTGGATATCAAGTGGTTCGCCGATGGCACCTTGAACGTCTCCTACAACTGTCTGGATCGCCATCTCGCCGAACGTGGCGATCAGATCGCGATCATCTGGGAAGGCGACGATCCTTCCGAAAGCCGCAACATCACCTACCGCGAACTGCATGAAGAAGTCTGCAAGTTCGCCAACGCCCTGCGCGGCCAGGACGTGCACCGCGGCGACGTGGTGACTATCTATATGCCAATGATCCCCGAAGCGGTGGTGGCCATGCTGGCCTGTACCCGTATCGGCGCGATCCATTCGGTGGTGTTCGGTGGTTTCTCGCCTGAGGCGCTGGCCGGTCGCATTATCGACTGCCGTTCGAAAGTGGTGATCACTGCCGACGAAGGCATCCGGGCCGGCAAGAAGGTGCCGCTCAAGGCCAATGTCGACGACGCCCTGACCAACCCGGAAACCAGCAGCATCCAGAAAGTCATCGTGTGCAAGCGCACCGGTGGCGACATCAAGTGGAACCAGCACCGCGACATCTGGTACGAAGACCTGATGAAAGTGGCCGGCAGCGTCTGTGCTCCGAAAGAGATGGGTGCCGAAGAAGCGCTGTTCATCCTTTACACCTCTGGCTCCACCGGCAAGCCCAAGGGCGTGCAGCACACCACTGGCGGTTACTTGCTCTATGCGTCGCTGACCCATGAGCGGGTGTTCGACTACCGTCCGGGCGAAGTCTACTGGTGCACCGCCGACGTCGGCTGGGTCACCGGCCACACCTATATTGTCTATGGCCCCTTGGCCAACGGCGCCACCACTGTGCTGTTCGAAGGTGTGCCCAACTACCCGGACGTGACCCGGGTGGCGAAGATCGTCGACAAGCACAAGGTCAATATCCTCTACACCGCTCCGACCGCGATCCGCGCCATGATGGCTTCGGGCACCGCTGCCTGTGAAGGCGCCGACGGCAGCAGCCTGCGTCTGCTGGGGTCGGTGGGCGAGCCGATCAACCCGGAAGCCTGGGATTGGTACTACAAGAACGTCGGCCAATCCCGTTGCCCGATCGTCGACACCTGGTGGCAGACCGAAACCGGCGCCACCCTGATGAGCCCGCTGCCGGGGGCGCATGCCCTGAAGCCGGGTTCTGCAGCACGTCCGTTCTTCGGCGTGGTCCCGGCCCTGGTAGACAACCTGGGCAACATCATCGAAGGCGCGGCCGAGGGCAATCTGGTGATCCTCGACTCCTGGCCGGGCCAGGCGCGGACCCTGTACCGCGATCATGATCGTTTCGTCGATACCTACTTCAAGACCTTCCGTGGCATGTACTTCACGGGTGACGGCGCGCGTCGCGATGAAGACGGCTACTACTGGATTACCGGCCGCGTGGACGATGTACTCAACGTGTCCGGGCACCGCATGGGGACCGCCGAGATCGAAAGTGCCATGGTCGCTCACCCTAAAGTTGCCGAAGCGGCGGTGGTGGGCGTGCCTCACGACATCAAGGGCCAGGGCATCTATGTCTATGTGACCCTCAATGGCGGCGAAGAACCGAGCGAAGCCCTGCGTCTGGAGCTGAAGAATTGGGTGCGCAAGGAGATCGGTCCGATCGCCTCGCCGGATGTCATCCAATGGGCGCCGGGCCTGCCGAAAACCCGATCCGGGAAGATCATGCGGCGAATCCTGCGCAAGATTGCCACGGCGGAGTACGACGGTCTGGGCGATATCTCCACCTTGGCCGACCCAAGTGTGGTGCAGCATCTGATTGATACCCACAAGACCATGAACGTCGCCTGAGGCGGGTTCCGAGTCATCCAGCCCCGCTCGGCCTTGTGCCGGGCGGGGCTTTTTTGTGGCCACGTGATGCGCCGGCAAGCTGATTGCTGCGGGGCTGCGTGGTTGTTGCAGGGGGTTGGCTTGTCAGCGAAGAGGGGCGAATAAATATCGGATATTTCCGGCGAGCGCATACGAATGTTACCGATGTTGCCGGAGATGTAACCCCGCGCTCACTTTCGGGGCAAAGGGAAACGCCCGGCCCTATTCCGGGGCCTTTTATACCCTTACAAAAAATAAGTCATCACGCTGCGCTTGCCGGAATAGAAGGCTTTGCGAATAATAGGCCCGCAATTTGCAACATAGATCGGTTTACTGTCTTTTGCTCTTGCATAGATTTGAAGAGCTGTCAATGTGCTGCCCCGGCATTCTCAATGCTTCTGTAATTTGTTGTCGCATTGAGGAAATATCGGCTTCCAGCCTGTCGTTAGAATGCCGGTCACTCGCTCGTCGCTGCCTGTGTGTGAGTCCTCTGCGGAGTTCCCGGGACGCAGCGCGGCAATTCAGGTTTCACCCATTCGCATATTGGGCTGTCGCTCACTCTGCCGTTTTCGCCCTTTACCGATGGAGTTCTAAGATGAAGAAACTCGTGCTTCTTGGCGCCCTGGCACTGTCCGTGCTGTCCTTGCCGACTTTCGCCGATGAAAAGCCGCTGAAAATTGGTATCGAAGCGGCTTACCCTCCGTTTGCCTCCAAGGCGCCGGATGGCAGCATCGTCGGTTTCGACTACGACATCGGCAATGCCCTGTGCGAAGAGATGAAGGTCAAGTGCGTATGGGTCGAGCAAGAGTTCGATGGCCTGATCCCGGCGCTGAAAGTGCGCAAGATCGACGCCATCCTCTCGTCCATGTCGATCACTGACGATCGCAAGAAGTCCGTGGACTTCACTAACAAGTACTACAACACTCCGGCCCGTCTGGTGATGAAGGCCGGTACCCAGGTCAGCGATGGCCTGGCTGAGCTCAAAGGCAAGAATATCGGCGTACAGCGTGGCTCGATCCACGAGCGTTTCGCTCGTGAAGTCCTGGCGCCGCTGGGTGCACAGATCAAGCCTTACGGCTCGCAGAACGAAATCTACCTGGATGTGGCGGCCGGTCGCCTCGACGGCACCGTGGCGGACGCTACGCTGTTGAATGACGGTTTCCTGAAAACCGACGCCGGCAAAGGCTTCGCCTTCGTCGGTCCGGCTTTCACTGATGTCAAATACTTCGGCGATGGCGTAGGGATCGCTGTGCGCAAGGGTGACAAGGCCGATCTGGACAAGATCAACGCTGCCATCGCTGCCATTCGTGAGAATGGCAAGTACAAGCAAATCCAGGACAAGTACTTCGACTTCGACATTTACGGCAAGTAAGACCGTCGAAACAGTCAGTCCGAGATGGCGCAAGCAGCAGAATCTCTGAAGTTTGCGCCATTTTTTCATCCCAATTTTCGAGGACCTGAATCATGTTGAAAGGCTACGGGGCTGTCATCCTCGATGGCGCTTGGCTGACGCTTCAGCTCGCCTTGTCGTCCATGGCCCTGGCCATTGTTCTGGGTCTGATCGGGGTCGCGTTGCGCCTCTCGCCGGTGCGCTGGCTGGCCTGGCTCGGCGATCTGTATTCCACGGTGATCCGTGGCATTCCCGATCTGGTGCTGATCCTGCTGATCTTCTACGGCGGCCAGGACCTGCTGAACCGTGTGGCGCCGCTGCTGGGCTACGACGATTACATCGACCTCAATCCGCTGGCCGCCGGTATCGGCACCCTGGGTTTCATCTTCGGTGCCTACCTGTCGGAAACCTTCCGTGGCGCCTTCATGGCGATTCCCAAGGGGCAGGCCGAAGCAGGCATGGCTTACGGCATGAGCAGCTTCCAGGTGTTCTTCCGGGTGATGGTGCCGCAGATGATTCGCCTGGCGATTCCCGGCTTCACCAACAACTGGCTGGTGCT
This sequence comes from Pseudomonas protegens, assembly GCF_003363755.1. GTDB lineage: Bacteria > Pseudomonadota > Gammaproteobacteria > Pseudomonadales > Pseudomonadaceae > Aquipseudomonas > Aquipseudomonas danubii. The sequence goes on along the minus strand of NZ_CP031396.1, from coordinate 1,816,238 downwards.
GACCAAGGCTACCGCGCTGATTTCGGTGGTGGGCCTGCAAGACATGATGTTCAAGGCCAAGCAGGCGGCAGACGCCACTCGCGAGCCTTTCACCTTCTTCCTCGCAGTGGCGGCCATGTACCTGGTAATCACCAGTGTCTCGTTGCTGGCATTGCGTCACCTTGAGAAGCGCTACTCGGTAGGCGTAAGGGCGGCTGATCTATGATCTTCGACTACAACGTCATCTATGACGCCTTGCCGCTGTACTTCAGCGGCTTGCTGACCACTCTGAAGCTGTTGGCACTGTCGCTGTTCTTCGGTTTGCTGGTGGCCTTGCCCTTGGGGCTGATGCGGGTGTCCAAACAGCCATTGGTGAACATGAGCGCCTGGCTCTACACCTATGTAATCCGTGGCACGCCGATGCTGGTGCAGTTGTTCCTGATCTACTACGGCCTGGCCCAGTTTGAAGCGGTGCGTGAGAGTTTCCTCTGGCCCTGGCTGTCCAGTGCGACCTTCTGTGCCTGCCTGGCCTTTGCCGTCAACACCAGCGCCTACACCGCAGAAATCATCGCCGGCAGCCTCAAGGCCACGCCTAACGGTGAGATCGAGGCGGCCAAGGCCATGGGCATGTCGCGCTACAAGATGTATCGCCGCATTCTCCTGCCATCGGCCCTGCGCCGGGCTCTGCCGCAGTACAGCAACGAAGTGATCATGATGCTGCAGACCACCAGTCTGGCCTCCATCGTGACCCTGATCGACATCACCGGCGCGGCGCGCACGGTCAACGCGCAGTACTACCTGCCGTTCGAGGCCTATATCACTGCGGGTGTGTTCTATCTGTGCCTGACGTTCATCCTGGTGCGCCTGTTCAAGCTGGCCGAAGGCCGCTGGCTGCGCTACCTGGCACCGCGGAAGCACTGATATGCAGCGTATCGATCATCCATTGCCCTGGAGCCACCTGGGCAGCGAACGCAGCATCTCGGTGTTCCGTTTCGGCAGTGGCGAGCGCAAGGCCTATATCCAGGCCAGTCTGCATGCCGACGAGTTGCCCGGCATGCGCACCGCTTGGGAGCTGAAGAAGCGCCTGGCCGAACTGGAAGCCGAGGGTGCCCTCAACGGTGTTATCGAGCTGGTGCCCGTGGCCAATCCGCTGGGGCTGGGGCAGTTGCTGCAAGGCAATCACCAGGGGCGTTTCGAGGCTGGCAGCGGCAAGAACTTCAATCGCGACTTCGTCGAGTTGAGCGGGCCTGTGGCCCAGCGCCTGGAAGGGCGCCTGGGGGATGATCCTCACGCCAATGTGCGCTTGATCCGTCAGGCCATGAGCGAAGTGCTGTCCGAATTACCGCCGGCCGCCAGCCAGTTGCAGGGCATGCAGCGGGTGCTCCTGAGTCATGCCTGCACGGCGGATGTGGTGCTGGACCTGCATTGCGATACCGAGGCGGCGCTGCATATGTACGCCTTGCCGCAGCATTGGCCGCAGTGGCGCTCCCTGGCGGCGCACCTGGATGTGAAGGTCGGGTTGCTGGCGGAAGATTCCGGGGGCAGTTCGTTCGATGAAGCCTGCTCGCTGCCCTGGTTGCGTCTGTCGCAACAGTTTCCCGAGGCGCAGATCCCCCTGGCCTGCCTGGCCACCACTCTGGAACTGGGCGGTCAGGCCGACACCGGGCGGCCTCAGGCCGAGGCGCATGCCGCTGGCATCCTGGCGTTTCTCGCCGAGCAGGGGCTGATCGCCGGTGAGTGGCCGGCGCCCGGGCGTGAAGCCTGTGAAGCCATGCCGTTTGAAGGCACCGAATTGCTGTATGCGCCGCACCCCGGCGTGGTGAGCTTTCTGCGTCCGGCCGGTAGCTGGGTGGAAGTGGGCGAACCGATTTTTGAAGTGATTGATCCCCTATCCGATCGGGTCAGTACGGTGTGTGCTGGCACCAGCGGCGTGTTGTTCGCCGTTGAGCGGCTGCGATATGCCCAACCCGGTTTCTGGCTGGCCAAGGTGGCGGGGCGCGAAGCGCTGCGTCACGGGCGCTTGCTCAACGACTGACTGTTTTTGTGAGAACCGACCGCATGTACAAACTTGAAGTCCAAGACCTGCATAAGCGCTATGGCAGTCACGAAGTGCTCAAGGGTGTGTCCCTGAAGGCCGCAGCTGGCGATGTGATCAGCATCATCGGCTCCAGTGGCTCGGGCAAAAGTACCTTTTTGCGCTGCATCAACCTGCTGGAGCAGCCCCATGCCGGTAAGATCCTGCTGAACAACGAAGAGTTGAAGCTGGTGGCCAACAAGGATGGCGCGCTGAAGGCCGCCGATCCCAAGCAGTTGCAGCGCATGCGTTCGCGCCTGTCGATGGTGTTCCAGCACTTCAACCTGTGGTCGCACATGACCGCCATTGAAAACATCATGGAAGCACCGGTGCATGTGCTGGGTGTGTCCAAGGCTGAGGCTCGCGAGAAGGCCGAGCATTACCTGGCCAAGGTGGGTGTGGCGCACCGCAAGGATGCTTACCCGGGGCACATGTCCGGTGGTGAGCAGCAGCGCGTGGCTATCGCCCGGGCTCTGGCCATGGAGCCGGAAGTCATGCTGTTCGACGAGCCGACCTCGGCCCTGGACCCTGAGCTGGTGGGTGACGTGTTGAAGGTCATGCAGGCCCTGGCCCAGGAAGGCCGGACCATGGTGGTGGTGACTCACGAGATGGGCTTTGCCCGTGAAGTCTCCAACCAGTTGGTGTTCCTGCACAAAGGCGTGGTGGAAGAAAGCGGCAACCCGCGGGAAGTGCTGGTGAACCCGCAATCAGAACGTTTGCAACAATTCCTCTCCGGCAGCCTCAAGTAATAGCTGCCGTTATGCACCAAATTAGGTCATGCTGCGCACCGCGCGCCAGATGGTCTAACTTGGTGCTGCCGCCCTTGGCTTCTAACACTGTTTTCGTTTCGGATTGCCCGCCATGACTGCCCATCGAATTGGTTTCCTGATTTGGCCCAGCACTAAAGCCTTGACGCTGGCGCTGGCCGAGGAGGCCTTGCGTGTTGCCCAGCGGGTGCACCCGGACGTGGTTTATGAGCTGGCATTCCTGCAGGCCGAAGCGCCAGTCGAAGGCGCCTGGCAACTGCCGGGGGAGCCTTGGGCGGGCAAGCTTGAAGGTTGTCAGAAGTTGTTCCTGCTGGCCGATGAGCCGCCGGCACCGATGAGTTCGACCCTCAGTAGCGCCCTCAAGCAGCTGGTGCGTGCCGGCTGTGTGATTGGGGGGTTGTCCGCCGGGGTTTACCCGCTGGCCCAACTGGGTCTGCTCGATGGTTATCGGGCGGCGGTGCACTGGCGCTGGCAGGACGATTTTGCCGAACGTTTCCCCAAGGTCATTGCCACCAGCCATCTGTTCGATTGGGATCGTGATCGCCTGACGGCCTGTGGCGGCATGTCGGTGCTGGATCTGTTGCTGGCGGTGCTGGCGCGCGATCACGGTGCCGAGCTGGCCGGCGCGGTGTCGGAAGAACTGGTGGTGGAGCGCATCCGCGAGGGCGGCGAGCGTCAGCGGATTCCGCTGCAGAACCGTCTGGGCTCCAGCCATCCGAAGCTGACTCAGGCCGTGCTGCTGATGGAGGCCAATATCGAAGAGCCGCTGACCACCGACGAAATTGCCCAGCATGTCTGTGTGTCCCGACGTCAGTTGGAGCGGATCTTCAAGCAATACCTGAATCGGGTGCCCAGCCAGTATTACCTGGAACTGCGCCTGAACAAGGCCCGACAGATGCTGATGCAGACCAGCAAGTCGATCATTCAGATCGGCCTGTCCTGCGGCTTCTCCTCCGGTCCGCACTTCTCCAGTGCCTACCGCAATTTCTTTGGCGCCACCCCCCGTGAAGATCGCAATCAACGGCGCAGCAGCAGCCCGTTCGAACTCTCCTCCGTACCAGCCGAGCGCGGCTGACCCCGTCCGTTAGGTGTCGGCGTGCCGGCCAATCCCACGGGCAACCCGCTCACCGCGCAACATCCCGATCGACGCCTTGTGGTCGCAATGCCGATAACCGTTTCGAGGTTTGGGGCCGCTCGCCACGTAACTATCTGAATAGCAATCTGAATAGCAATCTGAATAGCAACCTGGATAACTACCTGGGTAATTACCTTGGGCAAATTGCCCGGCGAATCTGCCGCTAGAGCCTTGCGCAGTTTAAACTGCGCCTTTGCGACGCTATTTGTCGCATTGCCATAAACCCGCGTAAAACCTGGGTTGGCGCTATAAGAAGTTGTCGCTTGGCGACAAGGCCGGGCACAAAACTGTCCTTACAATCCCTCCATCGCTCGCCAGTTTCAGGCGGGTGTTCCTCTTCAGGAGACTCCGATGTCCGTTGAGCAAGCTCCGGTGCAACGCGCCGATTTCGACCAGGTGATGGTTCCCAACTACGCACCTGCGGCTTTCATTCCTGTGCGCGGCGCGGGGTCTCGAGTCTGGGATCAGTCGGGACGGGAGCTGATCGACTTCGCTGGCGGCATTGCGGTCAACGTACTGGGCCACGCCCATCCGGCGCTGGTGGGGGCTCTGACCGAGCAGGCCAATAAACTGTGGCATGTGTCCAACGTGTTCACCAACGAGCCGGCCCTGCGTCTGGCGCACAAGCTGATCGACGCCACCTTCGCTGAGCGCGCGTTCTTCTGTAACTCCGGTGCAGAAGCCAACGAGGCCGCCTTCAAGCTGGCCCGTCGCGTGGCTCACGATCGTTTCGGTGCCGAGAAGTACGAAATCATCGCCGCGCTGAACAGCTTCCACGGGCGCACCCTGTTCACGGTGAACGTCGGTGGCCAGTCGAAGTATTCCGATGGCTTCGGTCCGAAAATCACCGGCATCACCCATGTGCCGTACAACGACCTGGCTGCTCTGAAGGCCGCGGTTTCCGACAAGACCTGCGCCGTGGTGCTGGAGCCGATCCAGGGCGAAGGCGGCGTGCTGCCGGCCGAACTGGCCTATCTGCAGGGCGCTCGCGAGCTGTGCGATCAGCACAACGCGCTGTTGGTGTTCGACGAAGTACAAACCGGCATGGGCCGCAGCGGTGAGCTGTTTGCCTACCAGTATTACGGCGTGACTCCGGACATCCTCACCAGCGCCAAGAGCCTGGGCGGCGGCTTCCCGATCGCGGCGATGCTGACCACCGAAGCGTTGGCCAAGCACCTGGTGGTTGGCACCCACGGCACCACCTACGGCGGCAACCCGCTGGCGTGTGCCGTGGCCGAGGCGGTGATCGATGTGATCAATACCCCCGAGGTACTCAATGGCGTGAAGGCCAAGCACGATCGCTTCAAGACCCGTCTGCTGCAGATCAGCGAGAAGTACGGCCTGTTCACTGAAGTCCGCGGCCTGGGCCTGTTGCTCGGTTGCGTGCTCAGCGAAGCCTGGAAAGGCAAGGCCAAGGACGTGTTCAACGCTGCCGAGAAAGAAGGCCTGATGATTCTGCAAGCAGGTCCCGACGTGGTGCGCTTTGCCCCGAGCCTGGTGATCGAGGATGCCGATATCGACGCCGGCCTGGACCGCTTCGAGCGCGCCGTGGCGAAACTGACTCAAGCCTGATCCAGGTAGCAGTACTTCTCGGCGTCGGCTTTAGTGGCCGGCGTCGAGCCTAATTCCTGTGCCGGGCTGTCCCGGCATTTTTTTCCCTGAGTCGGACGGTTTCCGACCTGTTTTAGAGTAAGGAGTGACACCATGCTGGTGATGCGCCCCGCGCAAATGGCTGATCTGGGCGAGGTACAGCGTCTGGCTGCAGACAGCCCGATTGGTGTCACCTCCTTGCCGGACGATGTGGACCGCTTGAGCGACAAGATCGCTGCAAGCGAGGCTTCGTTCGCTGCTGAAGTGAGCTTCAACGGTGAGGAAAGCTACTTTTTCGTCCTGGAAGACACCGACAGCGGCAAGCTGGTGGGGTGTTCGGCCATCGTCGCGTCCGCCGGTTATTCCGAGCCGTTCTACAGCTTCCGTAATGAAACCTTTGTCCATGCGTCCCGCGAGCTGAAGATCCATAACAAGATTCACGTCCTGTCCCAGTGCCACGACCTGACCGGCAACAGTCTGTTGACCAGTTTCTATGTGGTGCCGGAGCTGGTGGGATCGCCCTGGTCGGAGCTCAACTCCCGGGGCCGCCTGCTGTTCGTTGCCAGCCACCCGGAGCGTTTCGCCGATTCGGTGGTGACCGAGATCGTCGGCTACAGCGATGAGCACGGTGATTCGCCGTTCTGGGACGCCATCGGGCGTAATTTCTTCGACCTCAACTACGCTGAGGCCGAGCGTCTGTGCGGCCTGAAGAGCCGGACCTTCCTTGCCGAGCTGATGCCTCATTACCCGATCTACGTGCCGCTGCTGCCGGACGCCGCCCAGGAAGCCATGGGCCAGGTGCACCCGCGGGCGCAGATCACCTTCGACATCCTGATGCGCGAAGGTTTTGAGACCGATCACTACATCGACATTTTCGACGGCGGTCCGACCTTGCATGCACGGGTTTCGGGAATCCGCTCCATTGCCCAGAGTCGCGTGGTGCCAGTGAAGATTGGCGAAGCGCTCAAGGGCGGTGGTCGTCAGTACCTGGTGTCCAACGGTCAGTTGCAGGATTACCGCGCGGTGTTGCTGGAGCTGGATTACGCCCCGGGCAAACCGGTCACCCTGGATCTGCAAGCCGCCGAAGCCCTGGGCGTCGGCGAAGGTGCCAGCGTGCGTCTGGTGGCGGTTTAAAGCCTGCTTCCATTACCTGGAAAGCATGCCTGGAAAGCAGCGAGTTTCGCGCAGGCCATCAGCGGCCTGCGTCTGAGGAGATAGCATGATCGTTCGTCCCGTACGCAGCAGCGATTTACCCGCGCTGATCGACCTGGCCCGCAGCACCGGCACCGGCCTCACCACCTTGCCGGCCAACGAAGAGCGCCTGACTCACAGGGTTGGCTGGGCGGAAAAGACCTTTCGCGGCGAAGCCGAGCGTGGCGATGCGGACTACCTGTTTGTGCTGGAAGACGACAACGGCCGGGTGGTGGGGATTTCCGCCATCGCCGGCGCCGTCGGCTTGCGCGAGCCCTGGTACAACTTCCGGGTCGGCCTGACGGTCAGCGCCTCCCAGGAGCTGAACATCTACCGCGAGATCCCCACGCTGTTCCTGGCCAACGACCTGACCGGCAACTCCGAGCTGTGCTCGCTGTTCCTGCATGCCGATTACCGCACCGGCCTCAACGGCCGCATGCTGGCCAAGGCGCGGATGCTGTTCATTGCCGAGTTCCCGCAGCTGTTCGGCAACAAGATCATTGCCGAGATGCGCGGCATGTCTGATGAGAATGGTCGTTCGCCATTCTGGGAGAGCCTGGGCCGGCACTTCTTCAAGATGGAGTTCAGCCAGGCGGATTACCTGACCGGGGTCGGCAACAAGGCGTTCATCGCCGAGCTGATGCCCAAGTTTCCGCTGTACACCTGCTTCCTGTCCGAGGATGCACGCAACGTGATCGGCAAGGTCCACACCGACACCGAGCCGGCCCTGGCCATGCTCAAGAGTGAAGGTTTCAGCTACCAGGGCTATGTCGACATCTTCGACGCCGGCCCGGCGGTGGAGTGCGAGACCAGCAAGATCCGCGCGGTACGTGACAGCCAGGCATTGGTGCTGGCCATCGGCACCCCAGGCGACGACGCCACGCCGTTCCTGATCCACAACCGTAAACGCGAGGACTGCCGCATCACTGCGGCGCCTGCACGCTTCGCCGCGGGCACCTTGGTGGTTGATCCTCTGACCGCCAAACGCCTGCAACTCAACGCCGGCGACCAGGTCCGCGCGGTTCCGCTGTCTGCTTCTCGGGAGTCGAAATAATGAGCACGCTGTACATCGCTGGCCAATGGCTGGCCGGCCAGGGCGAAGCCTTCACCTCGGTCAATCCGGTGACCCAGGCGGTTATCTGGTCCGGTAACGGCGCCACGGCCGCGCAAGTGGAAAGCGCCGTGCAGGCCGCCCGCCAGGCGTTTCCAGCCTGGGCCAAGCGCTCTCTGGAAGAGCGCATCAGCGTGCTCGAGGCCTTTGCCGCCAGCCTGAAGGCGCGGGCCGACGAACTGGCCCGCTGCATCGGTGAGGAAACCGGCAAGCCGCTGTGGGAAGCCGCCACCGAAGTCACCAGCATGGTCAACAAGATCGCCATCTCGGTGCAAAGCTACCGCGAGCGCACCGGCGAGAAGAGCGGCCCCTTGGGCGACGCCACCGCTGTGCTGCGACACAAGCCCCACGGCGTGGTGGCGGTGTTCGGCCCTTACAACTTCCCGGGGCACTTGCCTAACGGGCACATCGTTCCCGCGCTGCTGGCGGGCAACAGCGTGCTGTTCAAACCCAGCGAGCTGACGCCGAAAGTCGCCGAGCTGACGGTGCAGTGCTGGATCGAAGCCGGCTTGCCGGCAGGCGTCCTCAACCTGCTGCAAGGCGCCCGGGAAACCGGTATCGCCCTGGCCGCCAATCCGGGTATCGATGGTTTGTTCTTCACCGGTTCCAGCCGCACCGGCAATCATCTGCACCAGCAATTTGCCGGGCGTCCGGACAAGATCCTGGCGCTGGAAATGGGCGGCAACAACCCGCTGGTGGTGGATCAGGTCGCTGATCTGGATGCGGCGGTGTACACCATCATCCAGTCGGCCTTCATTTCGGCCGGCCAGCGCTGCACCTGCGCCCGCCGCCTGCTGGTGCCACAAGGCGCCTGGGGTGATGGGTTGCTGGCGCGCCTGGTGGCGGTCAGCGCGAGCATCGATGTCGGTGCCTATGACCAGCAGCCGGCGCCGTTCATGGGTTCGGTGATTTCCCTGGGCGCCGCTCGCGCGCTGATGGACGCGCAGCAGCAACTGTTGGCCAATGGCGCCGTGGCCTTGCTGGAAATGACCCAGCCCCAGGCTCAGGCCGCTTTGCTGACCCCAGGCATTCTGGATGTGACGGCAGTGGCTGAGCGTCCCGATGAAGAGCTGTTCGGGCCCTTGCTGCAAGTGATCCGCTACGCTGATTTCGATGGGGCCATTGCCGAGGCCAACAACACTCAGTACGGCCTGGCTGCCGGTCTGTTGTCGGATTCTGCCGAGCGTTACCAGCAGTTCTGGCTGCAGAGCCGTGCCGGGATCGTCAACTGGAACAAACAGTTGACCGGTGCCGCTAGCAGCGCGCCGTTTGGTGGTGTTGGGGCTTCGGGCAACCATCGGGCCAGTGCCTATTACGCGGCGGATTACTGCGCGTATCCGGTGGCTTCCCTGGAAACCCCGAGCCTGGTGCTGCCGAGCGCGTTGACGCCGGGTGTGCGCTTGTCCTGATTCGAGAGGCCTTTATGGTCTCTTCGCCGGCCAGCCGGCTCTTGCAGATATGTAGGAGCCGGCTGGCTGGCGAACGAGCGCGAAACGCGCGCCCTGTGTAAATACCGATGCCTATAACAAACAGATTCGTGGAGCCTCGCTGATGAAATCCTATGAAGTCAATTTTGACGGTCTAGTGGGGCCGACCCATAACTACGGCGGTTTGTCCTACGGCAACGTCGCCTCCCAGAGCAACAGCCAGCAGGGCTCCAATCCCAAGGAAGCGGCGCTGCAGGGCCTGGCGAAAATGAAAGCGCTGATGGACATGGGCTTCCAGCAAGGCGTGCTCGCCCCGCAGGAGCGGCCTGATGTTGCGGCCTTGCGCAAACTGGGTTTTGCCGGGACTGATGCGCAAGTCATCCAGCAAGCCGCCCAGCAGGCGATGCCCTTGCTGGTCGCCAGTTGCTCGGCATCGAGCATGTGGGTGGCCAACGCCGCCACCGTCAGCCCGAGTGCCGACACCGCCGATGGCCGCGTGCATTTCACCGCCGCCAACTTGAACTGCAAATACCACCGCAGCATCGAGCATCCGACCACCAGCCGTGTGCTGGGGGCGATGTTCGCCGACCAGAAACACTTTGCCCATCACGCCGCGTTGCCGGCGGTGGCGCAGTTCGGTGATGAAGGCGCGGCCAACCACACCCGCTTCTGCCGTGATTACGGCCAGGCCGGTGTCGAGTTCTTCGTTTTCGGTCGCAGCGCGTTCGACAACCGCTACCCGGCACCGCAGAAGTACCCGGCACGTCAGACCCTGGAAGCCTCGCAAGCCGTGGCGCGTCTGCATGGCCTGAGCGAGGAGGGTGTGGTCTATGCCCAGCAGAATCCCTCGGTGATCGACCAGGGCGTGTTCCACAACGACGTGATCGCCGTGGGCAATGGCGAGGTGCTGTTCTATCACGAGGACGCCTTCCTCGAGACCGAGAAGATGCTCGCTGAACTGCAGGGCAAACTGGGCAAGCGCGGCGGCAACTTCCAGTCGATTTGTGTGCCGCGCTCGCAGGTGACGGTGGAAGATGCCGTGCGCTCCTACCTGTTCAACAGCCAACTGCTGTCCCGTGCCGATGGTTCGATGCTGCTGATCGTGCCGGAAGAATGCCGCAGCAACGAGCGGGTCTGGCAGTACCTGCAAAGCCTCACCAGCTCGGGTGGCCTGATCCGCGAAGTGAAGGTTTTCGATCTCAAGCAGAGCATGCAGAACGGCGGTGGCCCCGCTTGTCTGCGTCTGCGAGTGGCGCTGAATGAAACCGAGCTGGCGGCAGTCAATCCTGGGGTTATCATGACCGCGCCGTTGTACGACACCCTGACCCAGTGGGTCGGCAAGCACTACCGCGACCGCCTCAGTGAAAGTGATCTGGCGGACCCGCAGCTGTTGCTTGAATGCCGGACGGCACTGGATGAACTGACGCAAATCCTTAAACTGGGCGCGGTTTATCCCTTCCAGATCAATTGAAAGCCCGCGCCCGGCGATCCCGGGCGCGCCGCTTCACCCCAGATGAGAACGACCCCCATGAGCGATACCCTGCAACTGATCCTTGAAGACACCGACGGCACCCAACTGCAAACCTCCTGCACCCGCTTCGCGGTGCTGTGGCAGGGCAAGGAAGTGTGGATCCAGCAGGACGGCCGTGGCCAATTGCTGATCGGCGTGGACGTGGAAGAGGGCGATGCCGAATACGCCAGCCTGTTGCTGCGTCCGCTGGCAACCAACCTGGTCAGCCTGCAACTGGAAATGGAACCGGCCGACGCTGGTGAAGATGATCACGTGCATGGCCCTGACTGCGGTCACGCTCACTAAGGAAGCCGCTTTATGCTCGCCCTCGGCAAACTGCTTGAACTGACCCTCGCCGGCCGTGAACCGGCAGAGAAGACTCAACTGACTGTCGACGGCGTGCGCATGCGCTGGCTGAGCGAGGGCGCCCTGGAAGTACGGCCGCCTGAAGCTCGGGATAACGGTCTGGACCTGTTGCTGTCCGCCGGTATCCACGGCAACGAGACAGCCCCCATCGAGCTGCTCGACCGTTTGTTGCATGACATTGCCCGGGGCGATTTGAAGCCCAGGGCGCGCATTCTGTTCCTGTTCGGCAACCCCGAGGCCATGCGCCGTGGCGAGCGATTCGTCGAGCAGGACGTCAATCGGCTGTTCAACGGTCGGCATGAATTGAGCAGTGGTTTCGAAGCCCTGAGGGCTTGCGAGCTGGAACGTCTGGCGGCGAGCTTCTTCAACCTGCCGGGGCGCGAACGCTTGCACTACGATCTGCACACGGCGATCCGTGGCTCGAAGATCGAGCAGTTTGCCCTCTATCCGTGGAAGGATGGGCGTCAGCATTCGCGCCGTGAACTGGCGCGCCTGCGGGCGGCGGGTATGGAGGCGGTGCTGCTGCAGAACAAGCCTTCCATTGTCTTCAGCGCCTACACCTACGATCAGCTGGGGGCCGAGTCCTTCACCCTGGAGTTGGGCAAGGCACGGCCGTTCGGGCAGAACCAGGGGGTCAATGTCGAGCGCCTGGAAACCCGTCTCAAGCACATCATCGAAGGCACCGAGCCAGAGCCCGAACAGGACACCCTCAATGGCTTGAAACTGTTCAGCGTGGCGCGGGAAATCATCAAGCACAGCGACAGCTTCCACCTGCATTTGCCGGCGGACGTCGAGAACTTTTCCGAGTTGGAAGTGGGTTACCTGCTGGCCGAGGATATCGCCCAGACCCGTTGGGTCATTGAGGAAGAGGGCGCGCGGATCATTTTTCCCAATCCCAAGGTCAAGAACGGCCTGCGTGCGGGGATTCTGATTGTGCCGGCATCGGCTGACGGCCTGGCCTGAAGGAGCGTTCGCCGACAAGCCGAGCCCCCGCAGGAGCCAGCTTGCCGGCGATATCGCTAACGTTTAAACCGCTACCGCACGCTGCTCGTTACGGCGCAGGGCGCGAACTTTCTGCAGGGTATCGGCGCAGGTCTTTGCCGCTTCCTGGCCCTTGTGCACGAAGTGCTCGAAGAAGAACTTCTGATGCTCTTCGCCTGCGTGGAAGTGATGCGGGGTCAGCACCACGGAGAATACCGGCACTTCGGTTTCCAACTGCACCTGCATCAGGCCGCTGATCACCGACTGGGCGACGAACTCATGGCGGTAGATGCCGCCGTCCACCACCAGCCCCGCAGCGACGATCCCGGTGTAGCGACCGGACTTGGCCAGCAGTTTGGCGTGCAGAGGAATCTCGAAGGCGCCGCCGACTTCGAAGAAGTCGATATCGCTTTCCTGATAACCCTGGGCGAGCATTTCCGCGACGAAACCCTGGCGGCTCTGATCGACGATTTCCTTGTGCCAGCAGGCCTGGATAAAGGCGATACGCTCGTTGGGGTGGTGTTTGCTTTTGCTATCGATTGCGGTGGGTTGCATCTGTTCTGACTCCTGTTTGTATGAAAAACAGGGCGTATATGAATCGAATGGGATTTAAGGGTGCGCGCAGAACGGCCGTGGATTTCCCACGAGCTGCCCGGCAGCGGCCCTTTGGCGCCAATCCCGTTCTCTCTTCATCCGGACTATGACCGTCGGCCCCGGAATCACACCGGGTCTGCTGACCTTGTTGGCACCTGTGGACTTGCCACGGGCATCGCCAAGCGCTCGCGGGCTATGCACATTGCGCGCAATTACCGCCGGTGGGGAATTACACCCCGCCCTGAGAACGATTGCCCGCGAGTTTTTCGCGGGCGGTGAGTTTTTAACACAGATTTGGCGGGGAAGCATTGTGCCTTTTGGATAATGTTCATCAGATTTTTCACCCTGTGGCACAAGGTTTTCTACAGTTGCTGCTTGATTAATCGGCCGTGGGGCCGCAGTAATTCGTTTCGAAAGGGAATTCCCCCTGTTCAGCGCGGACCTTGCGGTCCCCCGTAGTTGGAGCCAGATGTGATGAGCGTGATCGATCTTCGTAGTGACACCGTGACCCAGCCGACTCCCGGCATGCTCGAGGCCATGGCTTGCGCCCGTACCGGAGACGATGTCTACGGCGAAGACCCGACGGTCAATCAGTTGGAGGCGGAACTGGCACAACGCCTGGGATTTGCCGCGGCCCTATTTGTACCTTCCGGCACCATGAGCAATCTGCTGGCCTTGATGGCCCACTGCGAGCGAGGCGATGAGTACATCGTCGGCCAGCAGGCCCACACCTATAAATATGAAGGAGGTGGTGCCGCGGTGCTGGGATCGATCCAGCCTCAGCCGCTGGAGCTACAGGCCGACGGTTCCCTGGACCTGGATCAGGTGGCGGCCGCGATCAAGCCCGATGACTTTCATTTTGCCCGCACACGCTTGCTGGCCCTGGAAAACACCATGCAGGGCAAGGTGCTGCCCCTGGCTTACCTGGCCCAGGCCCGGGCCTTTACCCGTGAGCGGGGGCTGGCCCTGCACCTGGATGGTGCGCGCTTGTATAACGCGGCGGTGAAGCTGGGGGTGGATGCCCGGGTGATCACCGAACACTTCGATTCGGTATCGGTGTGCCTGTCCAAGGGACTCGGTGCGCCAGTGGGCTCGGTGTTGTGCGGCTCCCGTGAACTGATCGGCAAGGCGCGGCGCCTGCGCAAGATGGTCGGCGGTGGCATGCGCCAGGCCGGTGGGCTGGCGGCAGCGGGGCTGTATGCCCTGGAGCATCAGGTACAGCGTCTGGCGGATGACCATGCCAATGCGCAACTGCTGGCCCAGGGGCTGAGCCAGGCGGGCTTCAGTGTCGAGCCGGTGCAGACCAATATGGTGTATGTGCAGATGGGGGATAGGGCCGAAGCCCTCAAGGCGTTCGCCGCTGAGCGAGGGATCAGCCTCAGTGCCGCGTCACGGCTGCGTCTGGTGACCCATTTGGATGTCAGTTCCGGGCAAATCGAACAAGTGGTGCGCACTTTTGCCGAGTTTTCCCGTAACTGACAGTGTTCTCCGTCCAATTGACTGTTTGTATCGTACAAACACGCTGTACCAAGTGATTAACGCCGATATAATGCGGCCCTTTGCCGTCGTTTCGTCTGTTGACGTTGCGCACAGGCCTTTGGCCGCAGTCTCCGTGGAAGAACCTAATGAAAAGCGCAGAAATCCGTGAAGCCTTCCTCCGCTTCTTCGAAGAGCAAGGCCACACCCGTGTAGCCTCCAGCTCCTTGATCCCAGGCAACGACCCCACCCTGCTGTTCACCAACGCGGGGATGAACCAATTCAAGGATTGCTTCCTGGGCCAGGAAAAGCGCGCTTATACCCGCGCTGTGAGCAGCCAGAAGTGCGTCCGCGCCGGCGGCAAGCACAACGACCTGGAAAACGTCGGTTATACCGCTCGTCACCACACCTTCTTCGAAATGCTGGGCAACTTCAGCTTCGGCGACTACTTCAAGCGTGACGCCATCACGTTCGCCTGGACCTTCCTGACCTCCGACAAGTGGCTGAACCTGCCGAAGGAAAAGCTCTGGGTCACGGTTTACGCCAGCGACGATGAGGCTTACGACATCTGGACCAAAGAGGTCGGGGTGCCGGCCGAGCGCATGGTGCGCATCGGTGACAACAAGGGCGCGCCCTACGCTTCCGACAACTTCTGGACCATGGGCGATACTGGCCCTTGCGGCCCTTGCACCGAGATTTTCTACGATCACGGCGCCGATATCTGGGGCGGCCCACCCGGTTCGCCTGAAGAGGACGGTGACCGTTACATCGAAATCTGGAACAACGTGTTCATGCAGTTCAACCGCACCGCCGATGGCGTGCTGCACCCCCTGCCAGCACCGTCGGTGGACACCGGCATGGGCCTGGAGCGGATCAGCGCGGTGCTGCAGCATGTGCATTCGAACTATGAAATCGACCTGTTCCAGAGCCTGCTGGACGCAGCGGCCAAGGCCATCGGTTGCACCAACGATGCCCAGGCTTCGCTTAAAGTCGTGGCTGACCACATCCGTTCCTGTGGCTTCCTGATTGCCGATGGCGTACTGCCATCCAACGAAGGCCGTGGCTACGTACTGCGCCGGATCATTCGTCGCGCTTGCCGTCACGGCAACAAGCTGGGGGCCAAGGGCAGCTTCTTCTACCTGATCGTCGCGGCCCTGGTGGCCGAAATGGGCGAAGCCTTCCCAGAGCTGAAATCCCAGCAGGCGCATATCGAACGCGTGCTGAAAGCTGAAGAAGAACAGTTCGCCAAGACCCTGGAGCAGGGTCTGAAGATCCTCGAGCAGGACCTGGCGGCACTCGAAGGCTCGGTAGTGCCGGGCGACGTGGTGTTCAAGCTCTACGACACCTACGGTTTCCCCATGGACCTGACCGGTGACATCGCCCGTGAGCGCAGCCTGACCCTCGATGAGGAAGGTTTCGAGCGCGAGATGGAAGCCCAGCGGGTACGTGCCCGTTCCGCCAGTTCCTTCGGCATGGACTACAACAGCCTGGTCAAGGTCGATGTGGCCACCGAGTTCACCGGCTATCACGCCACCAGCGGTTCGGCCAAAGTGGTCGCTCTCTATAAAGAAGGGCAATCGGTCGACGTACTGAATGAAGGCGAAGAGGGGGTTGTGGTTCTCGACCAGACTCCGTTCTACGCCGAGTCCGGCGGACAGATCGGTGACTGCGGTTACCTGCAGGCCGGCAATGCGCGCTTTGATGTGCGCGACACCACCAAGACCGGCGGTGCGTTCCTGCACCACGGCGTACTAGCGTCGGGCAGTCTGATCGTGGGGGCTGCAGTCGATGCTCAGGTCGACGCCGACGTGCGTCACGCCACTTCGCTGAACCATTCGGCCACCCACTTGCTGCACGCCGCACTGCGCCAGGTACTGGGCGAGCACGTACAGCAGAAAGGCTCTCTGGTGGACAGTCAGCGCCTGCGTTTCGACTTCAGCCACTTTGAAGCGATCAAGCCTGAGCAGATCAAGGCGCTGGAAGACATCGTAAACGCCGAGATTCGCAAGAACACTGCGGTGGAAACCGAAGAAACCGACATCGACACCGCCAAGAAGAAGGGCGCTATGGCGCTGTTCGGCGAGAAGTACGGCGACAGCGTGCGCGTACTGAGCATGGGCGGTGATTTCTCGGTGGAGCTGTGCGGTGGCATTCACGCCAACCGTACCGGCGACATCGGCTTGCTGAAGATCACCAGCGAAGGCGGCGTGGCTTCCGGTGTGCGGCGTATTGAAGCGGTCACCGGTGCTGCGGCCCTGGCGTACCTGAACGCTGCGGAAGAACAACTCAAGGAAGCGGCGACCCTGGTCAAGGGCAGTCGCGACAACCTGATCGACAAGCTGTCGGCGGTGCTGGAGCGCAATCGTCTGCTGGAGAAGCAGCTCGAGCAGTTGCAGGCCAAGGCTGCCAGCGCTGCGGGTGACGATCTGTCCGCCCAGGCGGCAGACGTCAAGGGCGTGAAAGTGTTGGCTGCGCGTCTTGATGGCCAGGACGGCAAGGCGCTGTTGGCGCTGGTGGATCAGTTGAAAAACAAACTCGGTCGCGCAGTGATCCTGCTCGGCAGTGTCCATGAGGAAAAGGTCGTACTGGTTGCAGGTGTAACCAAGGACCTGACTGGCCAACTCAAAGCCGGTGATTTGATGAAACAAGCCGCTGCGGCAGTGGGCGGGAAGGGTGGTGGTCGTCCAGACATGGCTCAAGGCGGTGGTGTTGATGCTGCTGCGCTGGATGCGGCACTGGCCCTGACCGTGCCATTTGTCGAACAGGGTATTTAAGGCGCCGAGCCGGGCCCGTCGTCTAGTGGCGGGTCCATGCGCTGTGCAGTTTGATTGATTAACGGGCGCCCCTTTACGGGCTGAGGCGGCTTAGAAAATGGCTTTGATCGTACAGAAATTTGGAGGCACTTCGGTCGGCTCTGTCGAGCGGATCGAGCAGGTCGCCGACAAGGTGAAGAAGTTCCGCGAAGCCGGCGATGACCTGGTGATTGTGCTGTCGGCGATGAGTGGCGAAACCAACCGCCTGATCGATCTGGCCAAGCAGATCAGTGGCGAAGCTAAACCGGTTCCCCGTGAGCTGGATGTGATCGTCTCCACCGGCGAGCAAGTGACCATTGCGTTGCTGGCCATGGCGTTGATCAAGCGTGGTATTCCTGCGGTGTCCTACACCGGCAACCAGGTACGTATTCTTACCGATAGTGCTCACAATAAAGCGCGAATCCTGCAGATCGATGATCAGAAGATTCGTGGTGATCTGAAGGCCGGCCGTGTGGTTGTGGTTGCCGGTTTCCAGGGCGTTGACGAGCACGGCAACATCACCACGCTGGGGCGTGGCGGCTCCGACACTACTGGTGTGGCGCTGGCAGCGGCCCTAAAGGCTGATGAGTGTCAGATCTATACCGACGTAGATGGCGTCTATACCACTGATCCACGTGTGGTACCCAAGGCTCAGCGTCTGGACAAGATCACCTTCGAAGAAATGCTGGAAATGGCCAGCCTCGGTTCCAAGGTGCTGCAGATCCGCGCGGTCGAGTTTGCTGGCAAGTACAACGTTCCGCTGCGCGTGTTGCACAGCTTTCAGGAGGGTCCGGGCACCCTCATTACTATTGATGAAGAGGAATCCATGGAACAGCCGATCATTTCCGGCATCGCCTTTAACCGCGATGAAGCCAAGCTGACTATCCGTGGCGTGCCAGACAATCCTGGCGTGGCCTTCAAGATTCTCGGCCCGATCAGTGCGGCGAACATTGAAGTCGACATGATCGTGCAGAACGTCTCGCACGATAACACCACCGACTTCACCTTCACCGTGCACCGCAATGACTACCTGGCGGCTCAGACTGTGCTGGAAAACACCGCTCGTGAGATCGGTGCCCGTGAAGTGGTCGGTGATACCAATATTGCCAAGGTCTCGATCGTGGGTGTCGGCATGCGCTCCCACGCGGGTGTGGCCAGCCGCATGTTTGAAGCCCTGGCCAAGGAAAGCATCAACATCCAGATGATCTCCACTTCCGAAATCAAGGTTTCGGTAGTGATCGAAGAGAAGTACCTGGAACTGGCAGTGCGTGCGCTGCACACCGCGTTTGAGCTTGACGCTCCAGCCCGCCAGGGCGAGTGATAAGTGTTTGAAAGGGGCGCGGTCTGACCGCGCCCTTTGTGTTTTTGATCGGCGCGGGAGAAAACTGTTCTTTTGCCCGTGCTAGTCAATACTTAGGCGTGTAGGACTGCAGCCGACCAGGTTGTAGGCCGACACCCTTTTTTTTGCAGACTGTAGTCCCTGAAAATGTAATGCGTGAGGAGATAGGTATGCTGATTCTGACTCGTCGGTGCGCAGAAAGCCTGATCATTGGTGATGGCGAGATCACTGTGACCGTGCTCGGCGTCAAAGGTAATCAAGTGCGTATTGGTGTCAACGCCCCCAAAGAAGTGGCGGTTCACCGTGAGGAAATTTACCTGCGGATAAAGAAAGAGAAGGACGAAGAACCAAGCCATTAATTTTTATCGTTTTTTTTGTTTGCAAACGGGGAGAAAGCTGGTTAATATACGCCCCGTGTTGCGGAGAGCTGGCCGAGTGGCCGAAGGCGCTCCCCTGCTAAGGGAGTACACCTCAAAAGGGTGTCGGGGGTTCGAATCCCCCGTTCTCCGCCATTATTTGTTTAGTACGTTGTAATCTGGCTTTTTCTGTAAGTTGTTGAAATTACTAGAAAAAGTGCTTTACAAAAAGATTTAACGGCCTATAATGCGCGGCAACAAATGCACTCGTAGCTCAGCTGGATAGAGTACTCGGCTACGAACCGAGCGGTCACAGGTTCGAATCCTGTCGAGTGCACCATTTAAGAGTTAGTTGCAGTAATGTAGTTAACTTGGCTTCAACCAGTTGTGGTCTGGTCTAAAAACACAAAATGCACTCGTAGCTCAGCTGGATAGAGTACTCGGCTACGAACCGAGCGGTCACAGGTTCGAATCCTGTCGAGTGCACCATACATCAGAAAGCCCGCATCGAAAGATGCGGGCTTTTTGCTTTCTGCGTTTTATTTGTCGCTCTTTTTGCTCGTCCGGCTGGAACAGCTTTGATCTTCGGAAGTCGAATGCCCTGTCTGTCGCCGAACTTTTTTCTCTGCGTGTGTGTTTTCTTTTTCTGCCGGGGCGTCGCAATCTCATAGATTCGGACGCTACTCAGGTTTATGCCGCAAGCGCTTGTTCTTGCCGCGATTTTTTAACATTTAAAATTGCCAAGCGGTGTATCATTGCGCCCGTCAGCCCCGCCGGGGCTTGTGGAATACCTCCATGGACTTACCCAGTAGTTACTCAGTATCCCGTTTTCACAATCATGAACTGACTGACTGATTGATCCTTCCGGCGTGCTCCTCTGCTGGGAGTGGAGTTCGCCTATGACCGAAGTAGAAGTAAAGAAAACGCAGGAAAGCCTGCAAGACCGCCTCGCTCAAGTCGTTGAGCTGCTGCAGCGCCAGCGGGTGGTTGAAGACCTGACACACCGTCAGGAAGGTCACCATCACGATCGGGTCGAGAACCTGGTCCATCGGCAAAATCTCGTCGAATTGCAGCGCAAGCTTGATGATCTGCACTCTGCCGACGTTGCCTATATCCTTGAAGCCCTGCCTCTGGAAGAGCGCCTGACCGTTTGGCAGTTGGTCAAGGCTGAGCGTGACGGCGACATTCTTCTCGAAGTATCCGACTCCGTGCGTGAAACCCTGATCGCCGACATGGACGATCACGAGCTCCTGGCTGCAGCCAAGGAGATGGACGCCGACGAACTTGCTGACTTGGCTCCCGAGCTGCCGCGAGACGTAGTCCATGAGTTGATGGAGGCCCTTGACGGCCAGCAGCGTGAACGCGTTCGCTCCGCGTTGTCCTATGACGAGGAGCAGGTCGGTGCGCTGATGGACTTCGAGATGGTGACGATTCGAGAGGACGTCAGTCTTGAAGTGGTTCTGCGCTACCTGCGTCGTCTCAAGGAACTGCCGGGCCATACCGACAAGCTGTTTGTGGTGGATTATGACGGCGTGCTCAAGGGGGTGCTGCCGATCAAGCGCCTACTGGTCAATGATCCGGACAAGCAGGTCGCGGAAGTCATGGCCAGCGACCCGGTGAGCTTTCATCCGGATGAAGATGCCTACGATGCGGCTCAGGCATTTGAGCGTTATGACTTGATCTCGGCTCCGGTGGTCGACAAGAACGACAAGCTGATTGGCCGTTTGACCATTGACGAAATGGTCGACCTGATTCGTGAGGAAAGCGAGACCGAAGTCCTCAATATGGCCGGTCTGCGGGAAGAGGAGGATATCTTCGCCTCGGTCTGGAAGTCTTTGCGCAACCGTTGGGCCTGGTTGGCAATCAATCTGATCACGGCGTTTGTCGCATCCCGAGTGATTGGTCTGTTCGAAGGTTCTATCGAAAAGTTGGTAGCACTGGCGGCCTTGATGCCGATTGTTGCCGGTATCGGCGGCAATTCGGGTAATCAGACCATCACCATGATTGTCCGGGCCATGGCCCTGGACCAGGTGAGTACCGGCAATACTTCACGCTTGATGCGCAAGGAACTGGCTGTAGCCCTGATCAATGGTCTGGTCTGGGGGGGAGTGATCGGTGTTGTTGCTTACATGCTTTACGGGAGTTGGTCGTTGGGAGTGGTGATGACCGCCGCGATGACCTTGAACCTGCTGTTGGCAGCCCTGATGGGGGTCCTGATCCCCATGACACTGGCGCGCTTGGGGCGTGACCCGGCAATGGGCGCCAGCGTAATGATTACTGCCATGACCGACAGCGGCGGCTTCTTCATCTTCCTTGGTTTGGCGACGATCTTCCTGCTTTGAGCCAGCCTTGCACATCGGTTTATTCGCGAAGCGCCTTTATGGCGCTTCGTTGCTTTTATCGCAGGCAAAAAAAAGCCAGCAACTAGGCTGGCTTGAGCTTTCAGGGTGAAATCAGTTGGCGTCTGCGGCCATTTCGGCGTCATGGGCGATCAGCGAAACCAAAGCGTTCTGCTGGCGATGTGAAAGTTGGCGGAAGCGTTGAAGCAGTTCGCGTTCATGCAAGGACAGCTCAGGGCTGTCCAGACGCATGCTCAACTCTTCACCCAAGGCACCTTCCTGAATAAGACTCTGCTCCAGGCGCGCGATGATTTCGGAGTTCATGCTGCGGTGATGATTGCGAGCCACCTCGGCAATGCGTTCACGCATCCCGTCGGGTAGACGTACGACGAACTTGTCAGCCGTACGGCTGGAATAAATTGCCTGTTTCAATGGGCGCATATATTTAACCGGTTAGTTCAGGGGAGCGGTTCTCGGAATTGGCCGCGAGCTGTCTTTTAGGACAAGCCTGATTGCCAAATGTTCAACCTGAATTGTTAAGAGGCCCGCATCATGCCTCAAAATTGCCAGATCCTTGGCGTCAATTCTGTGACAAATATTGAACTGGATAAAGGCGTTATGCCAGCACCAATTATCAGAAATGCGGACTGGTTTGAAAAGATCACCGGGCCCGCGTTGTTGGCCGCATTCTCCCATCCGACGGGAGTGTCAGTGCACTTGTGAAGGTGCATGCTATGCGGATGAAAGCGTAATCCCTACCTGTTAGAGGATAGTGGCAAATGGCCGATTTACTAGTTGTGCTGTCCGGAGCGGCAGCCCATGCCGGGTAGACTGATTTATTTGATGGGGCCTTCAGGGGCCGGCAAGGATAGCCTGATTGATACGGCCAGGCAGCCTTTAAGTGTCTTGGGATGTGAGGTTGTAAGAAGGGTGATCACGCGCTCGGCGGAGTCTGTGGGTGAGGAGGCGCAAGAGGTCACTGTCGAGGAGTTCGAGCGGCGGGTGGCCCGGGGCGATTTTGCCTTGTTTTGGCGAGCTAATGGTCTGGGTTATGGCATTCCCGTGCAAATCGATACTTGGTTGGCGCAGGGGCGGAACGTGTTGATCAACGGCTCTAGAGGCCATTTGCCACAAGCACGGGAACGTTATCCTGATTTACTTCCGATAGTTCTGATGGTTGATACCGAGGTATTGCGCCGTCGCCTGCTGCGTAGAGGCAGGGAAAACCTGCCGGAGATAGAGCGTCGCCTACAGCGCAACGAACAGTTTGCCTCTTCTGCCTGGCTGGATGACGAGCAGGTTGTGCGCCTAGACAATTCCTGTGAGTTGACGACAACCCTGGAACATCTGCTGGCCATACTGAGCGAGCACGGGATCAGCGCAATATCGGGTCGAACTTGATCTTGCGTCCGGCCAACAGCGCCAAAAGGAATAGGCTGAACATTGAGCCGCAGATGATCAGAGCAGCTTTGCCCAAGGGGGCTTCAGGCAGTAGCAAGGCGGCGATAGCGCTGATTAACGTCAGAATAAGCAGGCTTTTGGCTGCGGTGGACATTGGAGACTCCTGAAGTCTTGGTCTTAAAAAATCCAGCGTTCGGTTGGCGTGGCGGCAAGTTGCTGCGGGGTCTTTTCCTGGTTGACCCGAGCCACTCTGCGAGGCTCGACCTGGGTGTTCATGACTGCCAGTTGCGGTACCGGGTGCTGGTTGTAACGAGCGGTAGACAGTCCGGTAGGGTCAGCGTTGTCTACAGGTTGAAAGTGAAAGGTCATCAGTACGGCAATGGCGATCGCATTCAAGAGAAACAGGGCACTGTTCATGGGCGTCATCTCCGCAGTGTTTTACCCACTGATAAAGCAGCCTGCGTGCCAAGAGTTTAACTGCAGATAAACTCTTTAAAAACAATAACTTGAGATGGGTTCTAGGGATTGTTGAATTGCATTTTGCAATGATGGCTTTTTGCAGTGATGCAATGTGCACGACGAGGCCATGAGCGAGCGGAGCGCTCCTGGCGGCTCGTGCAAAAAGCCCTATGGATAACATGACAAATGCGGCCTTGGCCGTTAACATGCACGCCGTCCCACGCGCCATGAAATATCAGGCGCTTGCCGTTTTGTCTCAGTAGCTCAATTGGATAGAGCATCCCCCTCCTAAGGGGAAGGTTGGCAGTTCGAACCTGCCCTGGGACACCATCCCCCTTCGCGGTCTCAATCCGCTACAGGCAACAACGCCGGCAGCCCCTGCCAGGCAACCCCAGCCCAGATGCCGCTACCGGGCATCAGCAGTCGGCTCAGGCTTGTTTCATTGAACACCTCACCCAGAGAGTCGGCCCTGAACGCCGCGATCCATTGGCTGCGCCCGAGCATGAAGGCTCTGCCGAAGTCCTCCCAGTCGCTGAAGCAATCCTGAGCGCGTTGGGCATTGAGGAGCATGATCCGCCATCCGCTCTCGGTGTCGATCCAGCCCATCAACATTGCGCAACGGACAAAGAAGGCGCTGCGTACGCAGGCGAAGGCCATTGCTGCTCGCGGGTCGTCGCTGGCGTTCAGGCTGTGCAGGTCAACTCGGAACCACTGGCGTTCCAGGGTGCTGTCCAAGTGCTCGCGGACTTCGTCGTCCGTGGCGTTGCTGCGAAAGCCGATCTGGTGCAGCAGCGGGGCCCTGAGGGAGGCTTTCGCTTGATCCATGAAATGAGTGGTCTCGGGATCGAAGAAGCCGGTCATTCCGGTGGCATCCACCATGGGCTGGGCCAGGCTCAGTGCCCAGCGTTTGCGCGGCGTGAACACCACCAGAGAGGTGGGCGACTGGCGGCGAAAGTAGCGCCATACCAGCCAGGCGCCGAAGGCTACGGCAATTATCGTCATCATGTGCGTTTCACCGGTTCCTGGCCTGCCAGGCCACGATTTCCTCGGCCAGGGGCGCAGACATGTCCGTCCAGGGCACGCCTTCGGTCCGATACAGCGGGGCGTCGGGGTGGCATTGTGGCCGGGGGCTTTTCTTGAAGATATGGCGGGTGGCGTACTTGACCGATGGCGCCTGGGGGGCAACCTCTAGCAGCAAGTCGGACTGACGGGCCGCCACCAGCCATTCGACCATGGCCGACGGTGCGTCCAGTCGGTAGAACAGTTGCGGGTAGCGAGCCATCAGGCGGGTCTGGGCTTGCGCATCGCTGACTTCCTCGATACGCAACCAGCCGGCATCGGTGCGGACGATGCCGATGGCAATGCAGTCGGCTGGCGTCTGCAGGTCGGTGCCCAGGCTGTTGAGGAGGCGCAGCAGGTCCTGGAAGTAGCGCTCGATGGGCGGGCGGTTCTGCTTGCCTTTGACTTGCTCTACGGTCAGTGCGCCGTCGTCCTGGATGATCAGGCTGACGGTGATGTGGGGCTGGCCCTGGGCATCACGCAGACTGAACACGCGCATGCCCTGTTGCTCTACGGCTTCGGCATAGCGTTCACCGTAGCCGCCGGTCAGGGCCCGGCGGTTGGCGAATTGCCCCAGACAGTGACGCATCACATAGCTTTCGAAGGCCATTTCAGCCCGTAGCAACGGGCTTTCCGGACGCAGTTCGACCCAGGTGTGTTCGGCGCAGGAGACCGTCACATTGAGGGCGTCGGGAGAGCTCTGGCGCCAGCCCTGATCGACCCGGGCGGCCATCTGCGCGTGCTCTTTTTCCCATAGCGCCAGGGCCTGCGGGCAAGTGATGCGTTCCAGCTTGCCCTCCAGTGCCGTGCCTTTGCGCGAGGTCAGGAACTCCACCAGTTGCGCTTCCTGCTGCAACAGCAATGGCTCCTGCGGGTCGACCCATACCAGCGTCGCCACGGCCTTTGCGGCGTCTTCGGGCTGTGCCTTGGCAGCGCTGTCGAAGTACCCGCTCACCCAGGCTGGCGGCGTATCGGTACCCAGCACTGCACAGGCGTCCTCCAGGGTCTGGATGCGCCGTGCGGGTTCGAAGTTGCCCACCAGGTGCCGATAGAAATGATTCAGCAACCAACCCTGTACCGCGTCTTCGTCTCCGCGCCCCTGGCTGCGCTGAGTGATGCCGCGTTTGAGTTCATCGGCATTCAGCAGGTTGCGCGGGGCGTAGCTGGGGCTGCGCTTGTCGGCGCTTACTTCCATATCTGCCACCAGTTTTTCTTGGCGGCCGGTTGAGTCGGGGCTTGCAACTCGCTCAGGATTTCTTCGATCCGGGCGCGGCACCTGATGTCGTAGTCATCGTCCGGGGCGCACAGGGCCAGGGTTCGTGCGCAGTAGTCAATGGCTTCGGCGGTGCGGCCGCGGGCCTTGAGGAAGTCCACCGAGCTTGACATGACCGAGACTTCGTTCAAGGACAGCACTGCTGGCTCGTAACGTTGCCAGAGGCTGTCGGCGTTGTCGGGATGGGCATGGGCCAGGTAGCGCGCGACCTGAATCCGGGCGAACAGCGCGGAGCTGTCCAATTGCTGATCGCTGACGCCTTGCTCTTCCTGCCACTTGAGCAAGCGTTCAAGCCAGATGAGGATTTCATTGTCGCGATCGAGCTTGTACAAGGCGTACGCCACCGAGGCGACGTACTCATTCGGGTCGTGGCGGCTATAGCCGAACTCCGCCGAGTAATGCCAAAGCTGTTCTGCGGCATCAATGATGCCAGGCAGATCTTCCAGGCAGATACGCGCACTGAGCAGGCCGTTGTAGTGCTCGGCGAACGGGCTGGCGGCGATGCCGCGCGCGTGCAACTCGATGGCGTCTTCGTAGCGGATCTGGTTGTAGTAGCGATAGTTGATCGCCAGGTTGTTGCAGAGCATGGAGTACAGGTGCGCGCAGGCATCGTAGGGATGTCCGCTGCCGCTGGCGAAGTAGCGCTCCATGTGGGCCTGGCCCTGCTCGTAGGCATCTTTCTGCGCTTCGCGCAGCAACGAATAAGCTTGGTCTCGGGCGTCTCTGGGCAACTTGTCGGCTTCGGTCTCTGCCAGATCTTCGATGCTCAGTGCGTAGTTGTAGGCGTATTTGCCGCAGGACAGCACCGGCCTCGGTGCTTTCAGTGCTTCGATCACTCCCAGACTGTTGACCCGAGCGGCAAACAGCGAGAACGCACTGCGATTGTCCTGCATGCGACCTGCCTGGATGGCGTTCTGCAGCAGGCTGGCTTCGGTGGCCGCGTCGATCAGGCCGCGCTCTGCGTCATGCACCGCGGTCAGGCGGGTGATCCAGGGCTGCTCGGGGGCACGCCGCAGGGCTTCGGCGCGGGCTTGGGCAAACAGGGAGTCGCGTGTCTCCAGATCTTCCATGGCCTGGTACAGGGCGGCCAGGAGTGGGGTGGTATCGGGCTCGGTGGTTTCGATGTTCGGCAGCGCTTCGAGAAAACTCTGCAGTGCTTCTTCGGTAATACAGGCGCGCATCACGCAGATCGGCCACCAGGCACTGTGCTCTTGGGGATCTTGCAGGCGGTCGAGAACCAGGCGGGCGGTGGCCGGCCAGAGCTCGGTTTGCCTGTCATAAACGTCGATGAAGGCTCGAAACCCCGCTTCGTCGATACGCCCGGCTTCCATCAGCCAAGGCAGTTCGTACTCGATGAAATTGTTGCCGCCGTCAGAATCCAGGCTCAGGGCTGCGGCATTGCAGACCTTCAACGCTCCGGCCAGATCACCCTGGGCGTGCAGGGCGCGGGCGGCCAGGCGCGCGGTGCGCACTTCCCATTCGCGGCGCTGGGGCAGCGAGCGGCCAGCAGTCAGCTGGGCGATGGGTTGTTCGAACAGCGCCAGGCGTAACGGGATGATCTCGATCAGGGAGTTGCCCAGCCACAGCCAGTCGCCTTCATCGATGTCCTGGTCGGGGCCGGCCGTGCGTAAGGCGTTGACGGCTTCCAGCGCGGCGCTCCGGGCTTCTTCGTCGCGGTCGTGGAAGGCCAGGACGCGGGCGCGGCGTTGATACTGGTCGGCGGCGTCCCAGGCACGCAGCGCCGCACGGGCAGGATTGCTCAAGGTCAGGGCGTAGCGCACTTCGATGGTTTTCAGCGCAACTTCGAGGCGACCCTGTTCCAGCTCGTCGAAGATTCGGTAGCGACGATAGTGCTCGACATTGAAGTCCAGGGTTTGCGCGGCCATCTGGTTGAGCTGTTCGAGCACCTCAAGCAAGGTTGCGTCGTCGTCCAGATAACTGGCGATGCGCAAACGCAGGATGGCCAGGTTCATTGTCAATTCAGCGCGTGCAGGCTCATGCACGGCTTGCAGCAGGGCATTGCCATCCTCTGCGATAACGGCGCGAGCCGCGGCTGAATCACCGGCCTGCATCCATAGCGTGTGCAGGCGGTCGATCGAGGCCAGGGAGTCGGCCCGCAGCGGCTGTGCTTGCAACTGGGCCAGCAGGGTATCGGTTTCCTGGTCCTGCTGTTGCGCCTCAAGGCGGTCCATGAACTGTTCCAGTTCAATCCCGGTTATCGCACTGCTGTCATGCGCCATCGTTAACTCCATTTGATAATGACCTGCGCATCCCTTGATGCACTGCCTGGCAGACCGGCATTTGCTCGTCGATGATACCGCCGTCGGGCGTCATGCCGATCCTTCGACACCCGGATTGCAAGCCTGTGGGACTTGCGACTGATGGAACCTTTGCCGGCTGGCCGATCCTGCATGCAGGACCAGCATTGCGGAGCAAAAACGATCGACGCTTTGAGGCGCTGCACGCTATCAGGTGATGTTTCAGAATCCAAGGTTTGAGCACGCCGCCTAAGTGTTTTTCAGCGAAGGGCCAGGACTTTTTTCATCAGGCGGCAAATGCTGTCTGGCCTCTATAAGGGAATGGCGAATCCGGCCGATAACTTCAGTGGACAATTGTGTTCCCAAGTGGCGATCTGCATCACAGGTCGACGTGAAAGTGCTTGATAGCCCGTGGCCAGCAGCTATTATCTGCGCGCCAAAAACAGGCTGCGAAGCCGGGCGGGTCCTGCTGTCCCTGGATTGATCTTCTTACTTGCCTGGAATCTTCGATGCTGGCGTACCACCAAAAGAGCTTTTTGATCGTCGATGATTTCTCGGACTTCCGTAGTTCGGTGCGTTCGATGTTGCGTGAGCTGGGCGTTAAGGACGTGGACACCGCCGACACTGGCGAACAGGCCCTGCGCATGTGCGCGCAGAAGCGCTATGACTTCATCCTCCAGGACTATCATCTGGGCGACGGCAAGAAAAACGGCCAGCAGGTGCTGGAAGACCTGATGCTGGAAAAGCTCATCAGTCATGAGAGCGTGTTCCTCATGGTCACTGCCGAGAGCAGTCAGGCCATGGTACTCAGTGCCCTGGAGCACGAGCCCGATGCCTATCTGACCAAGCCCTTCAACCGTTCCGGTCTGGCCCAGCGCCTGGAGCGGCTGCAGCAGCGCAAGACCCTGCTCAAGCCTATTCTTCAAGCCCTTGATCGGGGCAAGCCGGTGGAGGTGCTCAACGCCTGCATCGCCCTGTGCAAGCAGGACCCGCGTTACGCGCCGTTGTGCCTGCGCTATCGGGCAGATGCCCTGCGCGACATGCATCAGAACGAGCCTTTGGAGCGCCTGTATAACAGTATTCTCGCGGACCGGCCTTTGCCCTGGGCCTACGTCGGCCTGGGGCGCCTGCTGTTCAAGCGCGGGCAGGTCGGCGAAGCCAAGGCCGTCTATGAAAAGGCCCTCAAGGCTTTCCCGATGATGCCCGGGCTTTACGACGGACTGGCGGATGTGCTGGTGGCTGAAGGCGACACCAAGCGTGCCCAGCATGTGCTGGAAGAGGCAGTGCGCCTGTCACCGCTGGCGGTGCGTCGTCAGGCGCTGCTGGGCAAGCTGGCCATGGCCAACGAAGACTTCGACAGCGCTTCCAGGGCTTATCGGCAGGCTGTATCTCAGGGCGCGCAGTCGCGCTTCAAGGACCCGGAAAGCAATCTTGGCCTGGCCCATGCCTTGATCAGCAAGGGCAGTGAAAAGGGCCTGGACACCCGCACCCGCCTGGAGATCAACCAGACCCTGAGTGCCGTGGCCAAGGAAAACCCCACCGACCCCGGACTGCAGATTCGTGCGCGCTTGATGAAGGCCACCAGCCTGCTGCTCAATGATGCGGAAACCGCAGAGAAGCTCACCGAGCAGGCGTTGATGCGCCTGGACGGCATGGAGCAGTTCATGAGTCCCGAAGCGGCATTGCTGGTGGCCAAGCAGCTGCAGATGTTGGGGCAGGCCAGTGCCGGTGCGTCGATGTTGAAAAACTGTGCGGAAATCTACGGCGACGATCCGAAGGTCATGCAGAACATCGCCAAGCTCACCGATGATCCGACTATTCTCAGTTCGTCCAATGCGGCGGCCGACATCAACCGCCAGGGGGTGCGCAGCTACAAGGCGGGCAATCTGAGCGAGGCTCGGGAGCTGTTCCGCAAGGCTTTGGCCATGCAGCCGAAGAACATCAGTATTGCCCTGAACATGGCGCAGTCGCTGTTGCACGGCACAGACCCCAAGACAGACGCGGCGCTCCTGGAAGAATGCCAGGCGTGCCTGAAAATGGTGGGCATGATGCCCGATACCGATGCGCGTTATGCGCGCTACCAGAAGCTGCGAAGCAAGGCGTTTGGCGAATGAACGAAGAGCAACAGGCGCTCGATTTCTCCACGGTGATTGCCTCCACCGTCCATGACATGAAAAATTCCCTGGCCATGCTGATGCAGGCCCATGCCCAGTGGCAGGCCCGTCAGCCCGAGACGCAACTGGCGCCGGAACAGGGGGTGATCGATTACCACTTCGCTCACCTCAACGGCATGCTGGTGCAGCTCTTGGGGCTGTACAAGCTGGGGGTCAACCAGTTGCCGCTGCAACCGGCTTACCACGAGTTGGATGATTTCATCGAAGCGCAACTGGTGAGCCATCAGGATGTGTTCAAGAGTCGTGGAATCTCTGCCACCTATGAGGTCGATCCCTTGAGTCCCCTGGGCTTCTTCGATCGAGAGCTGATTGCTTCGGTGTTGGCCAATTGCATCAACAATGCGCTGCGTTATGCCCGCCATGCGCTGTTGATCACGGTCAGTGATGAAGAGGGGCAGGTAGTGCTGTCCATCAACGATGACGGCGACGGCTACCCGCCAGCGATGATCGAGCGTCAGGCCGATTATGTGCAGGGCATCAATCAGAGCAGCGGCAGCACCGGGCTGGGGCTGTATTTCGCCGGGCGCATTGCCGAGTTGCATCAGCGCAATGGCGTATGCGGACACACCCGCATCAGCAACGGCGGCCCATTAGGCGGCGGGCTGTTCAAGCTGTACTTGCCTTGAGTGTCTGATCGGCGTGCTCGGCTGCGGCCAGGTGTTATCAGGCTGGCCGGGCCCTGGCAGGGGCTGTTCCCTTCTTCTTTTTCAGAGTCGGTGCTGGCCGTGACGTGTGGGTTGCTCACCGGGAGTTCGCGCCTTCCCGGGATTTTATTCTTGCCTGCTTGAAATCCTGAACGGGTGATGCGTATTTTGTACGGGTCGCCGTTCGCGGCTCGTATAACAACAAGGATTGAGTCATGACAACCGATGGCCACAGTTCACTCGCCGAGCGATTGACGGGCATTGATGAGATTGAATGCGTCACTGCGGATCTCAATGGCGTGCCGCGGGGCAAGGTGATGACAGCCGAGGGCTTCCTCGAAGGGCGGCGTTTGCAGATGGCTCGCGGGGTGCTGCTGCAATGCATCATGGGCGGGTATCCGCCGGCACGGTTTTACGGCAGCGACGACGGCGACCTGGCGCTCAATGCCGACCCTCGGCAGATTCATCGTCTGCCCTGGAGCCAGACGCCACGGGCGCTGGCCATTTGTGACGCGGATGAGCTCAGTGGCGAAAGTTCGCGACTCTCCACACGCGGCCAACTCAAGCAGGTGATCGCACGCTATGCGGCCCTGGGGCTGGAGCCGGTGGTGGCTACGGAACTGGAGTTTTTCGTGTTCGCTGCCAATGACGATCCGGCACAGGCTTTTCGGCCACCGGTAGGCCTGGACGGTCGACGGGAGGAGGGCTACTCGGCATTCAGTGTCAGCTCCAACAACGGCCTGCGGCCGTTCTTCAAGGAAGTCTACGAGTGCATGGCGGCCCTGGGTCTGCCTCGCGACACCTTCATGCATGAAATGGGTGTCAGCCAGTTCGAGATCAACCTGCTGCACGGCGATCCGCTGTTGCTGGCAGACCAGACCTTCCTGTTCAAGCACCTGCTCAAGGAAGTGGCCCTCAAGCACGGGCTGATCGTGGTTTGCATGGCCAAACCTCTGGCGCATACACCGGGCAGTTCGATGCATATTCACCAGAGCCTGGTGGAGATCGGCAGCGGGCGAAATGTCTTCAGCGACGATGCCGGGCAGCCGACGGCGATGTTCCGCCATTTCATCGGCGGGCTGCAGGCCGGGCTGGCGGACTTCACCGCATTGTTCGCGCCCAACGTGAACTCCTATCAGCGCTTGTGCCATCCTTACGCTTCGCCGAACAATGCCTGCTGGTCCCATGACAATCGGGCTGCGGGGCTACGTATTCCGGCCAGTTCGCCGGTGGCGCGACGGGTAGAGAATCGCCTGCCGGGCGCGGACGCCAATCCGTACCTGGCGATTGCCGCGAGCCTGGCAGCGGGCTTGCACGGGATCGAGAATGAGCTGGAACCCACGGCGGCGATCCAGGGCGAGTTCGAGGTTCCGGACAATCTGTCGCTGCCTTGTACCTTGCATGCGGCGCTGGAGCGTCTGAAGCGTAGTCAGTTGGCAAGGGAACTGTTCGGCACTGAGTTCATCGAAGGCTACATCGCTTCGAAGACCATGGAGTTGACCAGCTTCTTTGATGAAATCACTCCCTGGGAGCGGCGTGTGCTAGCGGCCCAGGCATAACCGAACCGTCGCTGGTCGGGCCCTGATTTGCCAAGGGTCCGACACCTCATTCAAGGAGCCGCTCGGAACGCCGATGCGCCAAATCTGGAAATCCTTTCGAGCGCTTTATTTCGCCTCGCTGATGATGTTGATCGGCTCGGGTCTGCTCAGCACTTATCTGGCTCTTCGCCTGGCCGCCGACCATGTCGATGGCCTGTGGGTGGGGGCCTTGATGGCGGCCAACTATTTCGGCCTGGTATTGGGGGGCAAGCTGGGGCACCGGTTGATTGCCCGGGTCGGGCATATCCGCGCCTACGCTACCTGTGCCGGGATCGTCGGGGCGGCGGTGCTCGGGCACGGATTGGTGGACTGGCTGCCGGCCTGGCTGGTGCTGCGGATGATCGTCGGCCTGGGGATGATGTGCCAGTACATGGTCATCGAAAGCTGGCTCAACGAGCAGGCCGACGCCAATCAGCGCGGGCTGGTGTTCAGCGGCTACATGATTGCCTCTTACCTGGGCCTGGTTCTGGGTCAGTTGATTCTGGTCATGCACCCGGCCCTGGGGTTGGAACTGTTGATGCTGGTGGCCCTGTGCTTTGCCCTGTGCCTGGTGCCGGTGGCCATGACCCGGCGTATTCACCCGGCGCCTCTGCATCCGGCGCCGATGGAGCCGCGCTTCTTTATCAAGCGAGTTCCCCAGTCCCTGAGTACCGTGCTGGGATCGGGGTTGATCGTGGGTTCCTTCTATGGCCTTGCGCCGCTCTATGCGTCGCAGCAGGGCTTGAGTACCGAGCAGGTCGGTCTGTTCATGGGGAGCTGCATTTTTGCCGGTCTGGTGGTGCAGTGGCCATTGGGCTGGTTGTCCGATCGCTATGATCGGGCGTTGCTGATTCGCTGTTTTGCGCTGTTCCTGGCGGTGGTGGCCCTGCCTCTGGCGATCCTGCCGTCGGTCCCTCTGGAGATGCTGTTTGTCCTCGGGTTCCTTTGTTCCCTGGTGCAGTTCTGTCTCTATCCGTTGGCGGTGGCTTTCTCCAATGACCACGTGGAAAGTGATCGTCGGGTGTCGCTGACGGCGATGCTGCTGGTGACCTATGGCGTGGGGGCGAGCATCGGTCCGTTGGCGGCTGGGGTGCTGATGAAGTTGTTCGGCAGTCAGATGCTGTATGCCTTCTTCAGTTTCTTTGCTCTGGTCCTGGTGTGGAGGATTCGGCCGAAGGCGGTGACCAATCTGCATCAGGTGGATGATGCGCCGCTGCATCACGTCGCCATGCCGGACAGCATGTCCAGCTCACCTCTGGTGGCGGCCCTCGATCCACGAGTGGATGAGCAGGTGGTGCAGGATCAGATGCAGACCGCGCCCGCGCCGGACGCCGCGCCTGCAGCGGAGCCTGAGACGCCGCAAGCGTCGGATGAGGCGTCGCCCGATGAATGCGCTCGGGATCATTTAAGCGGGGCTCGGCCCTAGAAACGAGAAACGGGCAGTTGCCGCAAGGCACTGCCCGTTTTCATTGGTGCGTGGGGCTCAGAGATCGTCTTTGTCGAAGCGCCGCGCTTCACGCTGCAACTGATAGACGAAGCGCTCTACCTGACGCTGCACCAGGCCGCTCATGTTGTGGAAACGCACGCCGGCAAAGGTGGTGTCGATACGTTCCTCGTGATGCAGGTAACGCAGTTCGACCGGGGCGGTCATGCTGCCGAAGGGCAGGGCGGCAATAAAGCGCTCGTACACCTGGCCCAGTTGCAGGCGCGAAGAGATATCGCCGTCGAAGCGCAACTTGCAGCCGGTAGCGGAAATATCCAGCAGCTTGCCGGTCAGAGGGGACTTGAGTTTTTCGCCGCTGAGTTCGATGTCGACCAGTTGCGCCAGCTTGAGTGCGGCGCGGAAGGCGTTGCGGCGCTGGTGGTAAACCACTTCGTCCGGCAGGGTGGCCCGGTAGCAGCGACCGCCATTGGACTCGTCGAGGGTCGGCAGGCCGTTGCTTTCCCAGGCGATGCGCACGCCTTCATGAAAGCCTTCAACACGAAATGGCTCGCCCGCCAGCATGAATCGCTCACCGTCGCGGGGGATCATTTCATCGAGGGCAATCATGTTGCTATCGCGGTCCACTTCCACCAGATAGCTCTGGAAGCGCTGGCTGCGCTCATGGAAAGTGATGATCAGCGGGTCGTGGCTCTCTTGCAGCAGCCGCAGGTTGGAGGAAATTTCCAACGCAGTGGTGAACACCTTAGGTGGCTGCGGAGCATCTTCCGCGTTTGAGGCGTTGAACACGGTTCATCAATCTCCAGACAAAATACAACTACACGCAGGGTCTGGCATTTTGCCAGTATGTTTCACGGCTTGATAGCACGCGCTCATTTTTGGGGCTTAAGCCTGACTGAGTGGGCGGGGCTTCGCAAGCATAGAGGTAGAGCCGCGGGCGTCATAAAGAGCTGGGGGTTCGCCGCCGTTGAGGATTTTCAACTGGTTGGCGGTGGTGGCCTGTTGAATCTGGATCGAGCGGCCGTTGAGTTCGTTGGTGGCCTGGCAGTCGGCGAGCAATTGGGTCAGCAGGTTGCCCTGCTCGAGCAGTTGATCGCCCAGGCTGGAGTGACTGGCCAGTTGTTCGAGGCCTGCACGATTGCTCGGCAGGTTCAGGCTGGCAAGGATCTCTGTGCGCTTACGGCCATGCTGTTCCAGCAATATGACCAGGGCCTGCTTCTGCGCCAGGATATCCTCCAGCAGCGGCATGTCGCGGCCATGCAGGGCAATGGATTCGGCTCTGAGCAGCTCCAGCAGTTGTTGAGCTGGAGCAAGGTCGTCATTGATCAGTTGCAGTAGATTGATGTCGTGCATGGCTGGCCTTGGGGATTAAGCGTCCAAAAGCCTGGCGCAAGCCTGTGGCTAGCGCTGGGCTTCGAAGTTGAGCAGTTTGCTGGCTACACGGTTGCTGTCGACCTTATAGCTGCCATCGGCAATGGCTTGCTTCAACTCGGCCACGCGGGCCTTGTCGACAGCAGGCTGATCGCGCAGCTTGTCGGTGATTTTCTGCAACTGTTGAGCCTCATTGCTGAGGTGTACCGATTCCCCGCTTTTGCTGGTCTCGGCTGCAGTCGTCAGCGGAGCGGATTTGCCGGCATCACCGGTTTCCTTGCTGGCGCTGGTACGCGTACTGCCTGTCAGTGAGGGGGAGCTGTTTAAACGGCTGAAGTCGATGACCATGATGAAGAAAACCTCTGGGTATTTGGACGCTTGCCATGTTTTCGGCCATACCCTGAAAAACTTTAGGCTCGATTGTCGACGAGCCAGCGCAGGTATCTGCGACCCTTTATCGGCCACAGTTTAGGGAACGAGCGAGTCGAGCGCCAGTTATCTACATGGCCACTTCCACCTGCCCCGGCGCGGTGACGCGAGCCTTGATCACGCGTTGCGAGTTCAGGTTCTTGACCCTGATCTGCTCGCTCATGCCGCCGTTGGACAGTGCTTCCCCCGGCATGCGCACGTTCAAGGTGCCGCTACGTGCCGAAATCACTACCTGATCGCCCTTGCGTACTACTTCAGCCTGTTCCAGGTGACCCAGAGTAATAAGCTGGTCGGCGACCATTGGTCGGACAAGTTTCTGACCAATGGCCTGGTCCACGGAAGTCAGGTAGCCCTGATTGTTCAGGCTGATATCTCTCTCGCGCAATACCACGTCTCCTGGCTCGATGATCCCGGCGCGTTTGAGTGGGCGCGAAGTGGTGACCACTTCGCGAAACAGTTTGACCTGGGCTGGCACGAACACCGTCCAGGGTGAGCCTCCCTCGCAGCGGACCTTGACCGTTACCCGCCCCAGTGGCTGTGCCGGACTTTCCAGGCTCGCTGTCAATTCCTTGTCGCAAGCAGGCATGCGCATGCGCGGATCCAGCTGGTTGACTTGGATTTCGTAGCGTCCTTCCGTTTGACTGGTAGCCAGATAGTCTTCTACCGTGAATTCAAGAAACCCTTGAGTGACGCCGATAAGTAGATCAGGCAGGGTGACCGAATCAGCAACGGCAGGGCCGCCAGGGTTTAGGATACATAGCGCCGACATCCCGCAAAGCAATGCGCGGTAGGGGGATGTCAGGCGTCGGAAAAATGTCGTTTTGGCGTTCATAACAGTTAAAAAGCAAGCGCCGTGCCGTTTAGTGATGAGCGTGCGTCGGATCTTAAAGCTTTGGGGAGTCTGGGCATGGCTGGTGTAATGGATTCGGTAAACCAGCGCACGCAATTGGTTGGGCAGAATCGTCTGGAGTTGCTGCTGTTCCGTCTGGACGGTGAGCAACTCTACGGGATCAACGTATTCAAGGTTCGCGAGGTGCTGCAATGCCCCAAGTTGACCCTGATGCCCAAATCCAACCCTGTGGTGTGCGGTGTCGCGAATATTCGAGGGGCGACCATTCCGATCCTGGATCTGGCAATGGCCACAGGTTCGGGGGGGTTGCAGGATCAGAGCAATCCGTTCGTCATTATCACTGAGTACAACACCAAGACTCAGGGGTTTTTGGTGCGCTCGGTGGAGCGTATCGTCAATATGAACTGGGAAGAGATCCATCCGCCGCCCAAGGGCACGGGGCGCGATCACTACCTGACGGCGGTGACTCGGGTGGACAACCAGTTGGTCGAGATCATCGACGTTGAAAAGGTTCTGGCGGAAGTCGCCCCCACCTCCGAGTCTATTTCGGTGGGCGTGGTTGACGTCGAGACTCAGCACAAGGCGGTTTCCTTGCGGGTGTTGACCGTTGACGACTCGTCAGTGGCGCGCAAGCAGGTGACTCGCTGCCTGCAGACTGTGGGTGTCGAGGTGGTGGCGCTGAACGATGGCCGGCAGGCGCTGGACTACCTGCGCAAGCTGGTGGATGAGGGCAAGAAGCCGGAAGAGGAATTCCTCATGATGATTTCCGACATCGAGATGCCCGAAATGGACGGTTACACCCTCACGGCCGAGATACGTAGCGATCCACGCATGCAAAAGCTGCATATCATCCTGCATACTTCGTTGTCAGGGGTGTTCAATCAGGCGATGGTGAAGAAGGTCGGTGCCGATGACTTCCTTGCCAAGTTCCGTCCTGACGACCTGGCATCCCGGGTAGTAGACCGGATCAAAGCAGCAGACCACAGCTGAGGGCATCAGCCCCCGGCGAACATAAGATTTAAGAGGCGGCAGCATTGTCTACGGGTAATTTGGATTTTGAACAGTTCCGGGTCTTCCTGGAAAAAGCCTGTGGTATTTTGCTCGGGGAAAACAAGCAATATCTTGTCTCGAGCCGTCTCAACAAACTGATGGAACAGCAAGGCATCAAAACCTTGGGTGAGCTGGTTCAGCGGATTCAGACCCAGCCGCGCAGCGGATTGCGCGAGATGGTGGTGGATGCGATGACGACCAACGAAACCTTGTGGTTTCGTGACACCTATCCCTTCGAAGTATTGAAGAACAAGGTGCTTCCCGAAGCCATCAAGGCCAGCCCCAATCAGCGCTTGCGGATCTGGTCGGCGGCATGCTCGTCGGGGCAGGAGCCCTATTCCTTGTCGATGTCCATCGATGAGTTCGAGCGCAGCAACATGGGCCAGTTGAAGATGGGGGTGCAGATTGTTGCTACCGATCTGTCCGGGACCATGCTCAATAACTGCAAGACCGGCGAATACGACAGCTTGGCCATCGGCCGTGGTTTGTCGGCCGAGCGCCTGCAGCGCTACTTCGACCCTAAAGGGCCGGGGCGCTGGGTGGTCAAGGCGCCGATCAAGAGCCGGGTGGAGTTTCGCTCGTTCAACCTGCTGGACAGTTACGCCAGCCTTGGCAAGTTCGACATCGTGTTCTGTCGCAATGTGCTGATCTACTTCTCGGCTGAGGTCAAGAAGGACATCCTGATGCGCATTCACAGCACGCTGAAGCCTGGTGGTTACCTGTTCCTGGGCGCTTCCGAAGCGCTCAATGGTCTGCCGGATCATTATCAGATGGTGCAATGCAGCCCTGGAATCATCTACCAGGCGAAATGATGGGCGGTTGCAGCAATAGAAAAGGAGGCCTCAGGGCCTCCTTTTTTGTGGGTGCCATTTTATCGGGTGGCCGGGCTAAAAGCGGCAGGTCGATTGCCGCTTTGCCGGCGTTTCGCGGAAATCCATTGCCGCTTTTCTGGCATTGCCGCCTTGCCGCTGCCGTAGAACCCTTGATTTATGGGGGTCTTTGACTTGGCACGTAGCTTGCTAAGTCAAGGTTACGAAAAATCAGGTCACCCAAAGGTTTCCGACATGAGCATCAGCTTCGATAAAGCGCTCGGTATTCACGAACAAGCGCTTGGCTTTCGCGCCAAGCGTGCCGAAGTGCTGGCCAACAACATCGCCAACGCCGACACCCCGAACTACAAGGCTCGGGATCTGGATTTCTCCGCTGTGCTCGCCGAGCAGAACGAAAAGGTCAAGAGCGGCACCTTCGCGTTGAACATGACCAACACCCGGCATATCGAAGCCCAGGGCCTGAGCAGTGGCGCCGAATCGCTGCTGTATCGCACGCCGATGCAACCCTCGATCGACCAGAACACCGTGGATGCCCAGTTGGAGCAATCGAGCTACGCACAGAACTCGGTTGACTTCCAAGCCAGCTTCACGCTGCTCAACAGCAAATTCAAAGGGCTGGTTGCAGCCCTGCGCGGAGAGTAATCCATGTCCCTTGCCAGTGTTTTCAATATTGCCGGTAGTGGCATGAGCGCTCAGACCACTCGTCTGAACACCGTCGCCAGTAACATCGCCAACGCCGAGAGCGTGTCGTCGAGCATCGACCAGACTTACCGCGCTCGTCATCCGGTGTTTGCCACCATGTTCCAGGGCGCCCAGAGCGGTGGCAGCGATTCGCTGTTCCAGAACCAGGATGCTGCTGGCCAAGGCGTTCAGGTGCTGGGCGTGGTGGAAGACCAGAGCAATCTGGAAGCTCGCTACGAACCGAATCATCCGGCTGCAGATGCCAAGGGCTACGTCTTCTACCCCAATGTCAACGTGGTGGAAGAAATGGCCGACATGATTTCCGCCAGTCGCTCGTTCCAGACCAACGCTGAAATGATGAATACCGCCAAAACCATGATGCAGAAGGTCCTGACCCTGGGTCAGTGATAAGGGGCGAAGCCAATGAGCGTTACTGATACCACCAGCGGTCCGTCCCTCAAGGATGTACTGGCCAACTCGTCGAAGAAGACCGCGAACACCACCAGCGCCGATGGCCTGGCGGCAGCGACGAACAGCGCCACCGGCAAGCAGGCCCTGGGCAAGGACGCGTTCCTCAAGTTGCTGGTGACCCAGCTGAACAACCAGAACCCGCTGGATCCACAGGACAACAGTGCGTTCGTTGCCCAGTTGGCGCAGTTCTCCACCCTGGAAGGGATCACGACCCTTAATACCTCGGTGAACTCCATCACTGGCAATTACAAGTCGTCTCAGGCTCTGCAGGCTTCGTCCCTGGTCGGTCGCTCGGTGATCGTCCAGTCCGGCACCACACAGGTTGACACCAGCAAGAGCATGACCGGTTCGGTGACCGTTCCGTCCAGCGTCAGCTCGGTCAAGGTGACCATCACCGACAAGGATGGCAACACCGTCAAGACCATCGACATGGGCAGCCAGAAGGCCGGCAACGCCAGTTTTGTCTGGGATGGCACCATGACCGATGGCACCAAGGCGGCCCCGGGTAACTACACCTTCAAGGCCAGCACCACCATTGATGGCAAGGGCACTGACCTGATCACCTACCTGCCGGCGACGGTCAACAGCGTCACCATCAGCCAGACCGGCGGAGAGTTGATGCTGAACCTGGCAGGGATGAGCAGCCCGATTGCCCTGTCCAAAGTACAAACCATTGGTATCTAGAGCCGACTAACCGGCACAAGGAGTGGAATATGTCTTTCAATATCGGCCTTAGCGGTCTCTACGCTGCCAACAAACAGCTGGACGTCACCGGTAACAACATCGCCAACGTCGCGACCACTGGTTTCAAGTCTTCCCGCGCTGAATTCTCCGACGTTTACTCGGCCACCAAGCTGGGCAGCGGTACTCAAGTGATTGGTAACGGCGTACGCCTGTCCAACGTTTCTCAGCAGTTCACTAACGGTGATATCAACAACACCGGCAACGTGCTGGACATGGGCATTCAGGGGCAGGGCTTCTTCGTGCTCAGCACCAATGGCTCGCTGACCTACACCCGTGCCGGTACCTTCAAGACCGACAAGGAAGGCTTCATCACCAACAGTGATGGCACTGCGCGCCTGCAAGGTTATGCCGTAGATGCCAACGGCAAGATCATCAACGGTGTACTGACCGACCTGCGGATCGATACCTCGAACCTGGCGCCCAAGCCAACCGACTCGATCTCCTCGACGATCAACCTGAACTCCGATTCGACTCCGATCGATGTGGCCTCGACCGCTCCGGCCTATGTGTTCAATCCGGCCGACAACACCACCTACACCAAGTCGTTCAGTACCCCGGTGTATGACTCTCAGGGCAACAAGCATGTCATGGATCAGTACATGATCAAGACGCCGAACCCTAATGAGTGGCAAACCTACACGCTGATTGATGGTCGCAACCCGGACGGTACTGCATTCAGCATGGCCAACCAGTCGCCGATCACCATGAAGTTCGACTCGTCGGGCAAGCTCAGCACCATTACCCCGCCAGCTGCGCCAGGGACTACGCCGTACACCATAGCCGGCAACAAAATTGTCATGTCGGCTACCGCCTGGACTCCGGGTACCGTCACCAATGGCGTATTCGCCCCTAACGGTGCCAAGCCTGCGGCGAACGGTGTCAGCATCGACATGACCAAAACCGGTTCGGTGTTCGGCGAAAGCACCCGCTCGATCATCGCGCAGAACGGCTATTCCACTGGCCAGATCAGCAGCCTGACCATCGATGGCACCGGTGTGATGCTGGCCAACTTCAGCAACGAGCAGACCAAGGCGATCGGTCAGATTTCCCTGGCCAGCTTCACCAACGAGCAAGGTCTGCAGCCGGTAGGCGGCACTCAGTGGAAAGAGACCTACTCGTCCGGTATTCCAGGTTATGACGCACCGAAGACCGGCACCCTGGGAGCGATCCAATCCAACTCCCTGGAAGAGTCCAACGTCAACCTGACCAACGAGCTGGTGAACCTGATCAAGGCGCAGAGCAACTATCAGGCGAACGCCAAGACCATCTCCACTCAGAGCACCATCATGCAGACCATCATCCAGATGACCTGATACCGGTTCGCTTGAGCGCTACACAAAAAGCCCCTCGATGAGGGGCTTTTTCATGCCTGTTTGCTGCCACCCAGTTCCTTTATTGGTGGTGGGTTCGTAGGCGTGCGCTGGTGGGGGGGGCTTTGCATGCGTGCCAGCTTGTATCGCAGGTGGCTGGCTTGTTGTCGGGGCTGGCTTGCCAGTGAAGTCGTCCTTGAGGCTTGCGCAGCGCTTGGATGGGGAGGCTTGTTCATCGCTAAGCCGGCTTCTACAGCTTTGTTGCGGGCAAAAGAAAACCCCCGATAAGCCGCAGGCCTATCGGGGGTTGGCACAGGCGCCATGGGCGCCTGTCAGCTCAGCTTATTGGCAAGCTTCGCAATCCGGCTCGTCGATGGCGCAAGCCTTCGGCACTGGAGCAGGGCCGGCAGGCGCTGCCAGGACCGAGTCGTCACCGTGGTTGCCGCCGCTGGAGACAGCGTTCAGCTTGCCGGTGTTGATGGTCGACTTCTCGGTGCTGGTGGCGGCCAGGGCGCGGAGGTAGTAAGTGGTTTTCAGGCCACGGTACCAGGCCATGCGGTAGGTCACGTCCAGCTTCTTGCCCGAGGCGCCGGCGATGTACAGGTTCAGCGACTGAGCCTGGTCGATCCACTTCTGGCGACGGCTGGCAGCGTCGACGATCCACTTGGTTTCCACTTCGAAGGCGGTCGCGTAGAGCTCTTTGAGTTCTTGCGGGATGCGCTCGATCTGTTGCACCGAACCGTCGTAGTACTTCAGGTCGTTGATCATCACCGAGTCCCACAGACCGCGAGCCTTGAGGTCGCGAACCAGGTACGGGTTGATCACGGTGAATTCGCCCGACAGGTTCGATTTCACGTAGAGGTTCTGGTAGGTCGGTTCGATCGACTGCGACACGCCGGTGATGTTGGCGATGGTCGCGGTCGGTGCGATGGCCATGATGTTGGAGTTACGAATGCCTTTCTGCACGCGGGCACGAACCGGTGCCCAGTCCAGGGTTTCGTTGAGGTCCACATCGATGTACTTCTGGCCGCGAGCCTCGATCAGGATCTGTTGCGAGTCCAGTGGCAGGATGCCTTTGGACCACAGCGAGCCCTGGAACGTCTCATAGGCGCCGCGCTCGTCGGCCAGGTCGCAGGAAGCCTGGATCGCGTAGTAGCTGACCGCTTCCATGGACTTGTCGGCGAACTCGACCGCAGCGTCGGAACCGTAGGCGATGTGCTGCAGGTACAAAGCGTCCTGGAAGCCCATGATGCCCAGGCCCACTGGACGGTGCTTGAAGTTGGAGTTCTTCGCTTGCGGCACCGAGTAGTAGTTGATGTCGATCACGTTATCGAGCATGCGCACGGCGGTGTTCACGGTGCGTTCCAGCTTGGCGGTGTCCAGCTTGCCGTTGACGATGTGGTTCGGCAGGTTGATCGAGCCCAGGTTGCAGACGGCGATCTCGTCCTTGTTGGTGTTCAAGGTGATCTCGGTGCACAGGTTCGAACTGTGGACCACGCCCACGTGCTGCTGCGGGCTGCGCAGGTTGCACGGGTCTTTGAAAGTCAGCCATGGGTGGCCGGTTTCAAACAGCATGGAGAGCATCTTGCGCCACAGGTCTTTGGCCTGGATGGTCTTGAACAGCTTGATCTTGCCTGGGTACTCGGTCAGGGCTTCGTAGTACTCGTAGCGCTCTTCGAAGGCCTTGCCGGTCAGGTCGTGCAGGTCCGGTACTTCGGATGGCGAGAACAGGGTCCACTTGCCGTCATCGAAGACACGCTTCATGAACAGGTCCGGGATCCAGTTGGCGGTGTTCATGTCGTGGGTACGACGACGATCATCACCGGTGTTCTTGCGCAGCTCGATGAACTCTTCGATGTCCATGTGCCAGGTTTCCAGGTAGGCGCAGACAGCGCCCTTGCGCTTGCCGCCCTGGTTGACTGCTACTGCGGTGTCGTTGACCACTTTCAGGAAGGGGACGACGCCCTGGGACTTGCCGTTGGTGCCCTTGATGTAGGAACCCAGCGCACGTACCGGAGTCCAGTCGTTGCCCAGGCCGCCGGCGAATTTCGACAGCATGGCGTTGTCGTGGATGGCGCCGTAGATGCCCGACAGATCGTCCGGGACAGTGGTCAGGTAGCAGCTCGACAGCTGTGGACGCAGGGTACCGGCGTTGAACAGGGTCGGGGTCGAGGCCATGTAGTCGAAGGACGACAGCAGGTTGTAGAACTCGATGGCACGGTCTTCGCGTTGCTTCTCTTCGATTGCCAGGCCCATGGCCACGCGCATGAAGAAGATCTGCGGCAGTTCGAAACGCACGCCATCCTTGTGGATGAAGTAACGGTCGTACAGGGTTTGCAGGCCCAGGTAGGTGAACTGCTGGTCGCGCTCGTGGTTGATCGCCTTGCCGAGTTTCTCCAGGTCGAACTCAGCCAGCACCGGGTTCAGCAATTCGAACTCGATACCCTTGGCGACGTAGGCCGGCAGTGCCTTGGCGTACAGGTCGGCCATTTCGTGATGGGTGGCGCTCTCGGCGACCTCGAGGAAACCCAGGCCTTCGGCGCGCAGGGTGTCCATCAGCAGGCGGGCGGTGACGAACGAGTAGTTCGGCTCGCGCTCGACCAGGGTGCGGGCGGTCATCACCAGGGCGGTGTTGACGTCTTTCAGGGCCACGCCGTCGTAGAGGTTCTTCAGGGTTTCGCGCTGGATCAGGTCGCCATCGACTTCTTCCAGGCCTTCGCAGGCTTCGCTGACGATGGTGTTCAGGCGGCCCATGTCCAGGGGAGCGAAGCTGCCATCGGCGCGGGTGATGCGGATCGAAGGGTGGGCTTGTACCGTCTCTTCGCCGCTGGAGCGAGTGGCACGTTCCTTGGCGCGGGAGTCACGGTAGATCACGTAGTCACGGGCAACTTTCTGCTCGCCGGCGCGCATCAGGGCCAGTTCGACCTGGTCCTGGATCTCTTCGATGTGGATGGTGCCGCCCGAAGGCATGCGACGCTTGAAGGTCGCGGTGACCTGTTCGGTCAGGCGCGCCACGGTGTCGTGGATTCGCGACGAGGCAGCGGCAGTGCCGCCTTCAACTGCGAGGAACGCTTTGGTGATAGCGACGGTGATCTTGTCATCGGTGTAAGCAACGACAGTGCCGTTTCGCTTGATCACGCGCAATTGGCCAGGGGCGGTAGCAGACAGATCCAGGTTGGAATCGGCGGCCTGCGGCGCATTGGCCTGCGGGTTCTCGCGAGTTGTGTCGGTTTGCATGGGTGTCTCCACGTTCTCTATGTTTGTTTGGGCACCAATGAGGTGCCCACCGTTCCGTCCTG
Organism: Pseudomonas protegens; assembly: GCF_003363755.1. GTDB lineage: Bacteria > Pseudomonadota > Gammaproteobacteria > Pseudomonadales > Pseudomonadaceae > Aquipseudomonas > Aquipseudomonas danubii. The sequence goes on along the minus strand of NZ_CP031396.1, from coordinate 1,771,890 downwards.
AAGCACTACAGCCGGCAGAGGCCGGGCATAACGACTTCGGGACAGTTCAGGAAGGGGGCTATTGGCGCCGCTTCCATGCCGAAGTCATGGTGTCGAGCCTGGGCTCGGCACCTTATTCCTGGTGGGTGACAGTCTTGTTGCTGCAACACCCGTACCGCTTTCTCCTGGACAGGGTGGAAAACGATGCCATCCGCACGCGCGGTCTTGGTCTTCTGAAACAGCGATTGGTTCCACCAAACGGGGCAAGAAAAGGGCTTGAGTTTCTTGTCTGAAGTGTGTTTGGTTTTTTGCGTAAAACCCTAGATATAGGTGTTTTTGGCCGGCGGGCTACAAGATAATGCGTTTTGGGGGCTGATTGCAACGTGCTGCCTGTGGATAAGGTTGTGCGTAAATTGTGTATGGACTGGGTAAAACTCGCGCAGGCCGCAGTCCTAGTGCATGGAACCGTTTGTCACTGTTTTTTACCGCCTGAAATTGCCTTGGGCGGATTTTTGCGGGCGCGAACCCTATCACAAAAAATCCCCCTGACCGAGTCGTTTTAGTCGCTTGTGTGGGGGCCGATCCCGGTTGCTACAATCCGTCGCGGTCCATGAGTTGCTGGCGACGTTTTCCATGGCCGGTTATCCGTCTTTTTCATGACAAAAAGACGGGTGCTTTCTTTCCAGTGAATGCTGGCAATAAAAAAGAGGTCGAGCGTGGAGCAAGAAGCCTGGCAGGTACTGATTGTCGAGGATGACCAGCGTCTGGCTGAGTTGACCCGTGAATATCTCGAAAGCAACGGCCTGCTGGTGGCCATCGAGGGCAACGGCGCCCGGGCTGCTGCCAGGATCATTGCCGAGCAGCCAGACCTGGTGATTCTCGACCTGATGCTGCCCGGTGAAGACGGCCTGAGTATCTGTCGCAAAGTCCGGGGTCGCTATGACGGGCCAATCCTCATGCTCACCGCCCGCACCGATGACATGGATCAGGTCATGGGCCTGGACCTGGGGGCCGATGACTACGTCTGCAAGCCGGTACGCCCACGGTTGTTGCTGGCGCGGATCCAGGCCTTGCTGCGGCGTAGCGAAGCAGCGGAGCCTGCCCAGGAGAAAACCCGGCGCCTGCAATTCGGTCCTCTGGTGGTGGACAACGCCCTGCGTGAGGCATGGCTGAGCGATGTCGGCATCGAGCTGACCAGTGCCGAGTTCGATCTGTTGTGGCTGCTGGTGGTGAATGCGGGGCGGATACTGTCCCGTGAGGAGATCTTCACCGCTCTGCGCGGCATAGGTTATGACGGCCAGGACCGTTCCATCGATGTGCGCATCTCGCGCATCCGGCCCAAGATCGGCGACGACCCGGAGCACCCGCGGCTGATCAAGACCATTCGCAGCAAGGGCTATCTGTTCGTTCCTGAAGCCGCCGCCGAATTGCCCTCGTGAACTCCATCTTCCTGCGGATCTATGGCGGTATGTGCGCCGCGCTGATCCTGGTGGCGCTGCTGGGGGTGCTGGCTCTGCACCTGCTCAACGAGGTGCGCAGCGAGCAGTACCGCGAACGACTGGCCCACGGCACCTTCTCGCTGATGGCGGATAACCTCAAGCCCATGAGCGAGATCGAGCGTCGCCGCGCCTTGGCCGTGTGGGAGCGGCTGTTGGGGATTCCCCTGAGCCTGAAGACCTTCAACCAGACCGACCTGGACAGCAGCCAGCGTGGCCGGGTGCTGCGCGGACAGGCGCTGGTGGAGCAGATCGGGCCCTTTGCCGCCCGGGTCTATCGCCTGGTCAACGAGAAGGAGCAGTTGCTGCTCAGTGCCGAAGTGCAACAGATCAGCGAGCAACTGGCCCGGGCAACCATCTATCTGTTGGCGGACGAGTTGGTACGGTATCCGGTGGCGGAGCAGCCTGAGCGCCTGGCGGCATTGAAGAAGGCCAAGGGGTTTGGTTTCGATATGCACCTGTCCACCCTGGATGCCGCCGATATGGATGAGGACCAGCGCCGACGGGTGGCCGAGGGCGATACGGTGATGGCCCTGGGCAAGGGCGGTGATTCGATCCGGGTATTTGCGGGGTTGGTGGGTACGCCCTGGGTGCTGGAAATCGGCCCTCTGTATCAGATGAACCCTTATCCGCCGCAATGGCTGGTGCTGATTGCCGTGCTCGGCCTGAGCTTGATCGGCCTGATCGTCTATTTATTGGTACGCCAACTGGAGCGACGTCTCAGCGGCCTGGAATCGGCGGCCACGAAAATTGCCAAGGGCAGCCTGGAAACCCGCGTGCCGGCTCGTGGTGTGGATTCGGTGGGGCGCCTGGCGGCTGCATTCAACGGCATGGCCGAGCATTTGCAACGCTTGTTGGCGATCCAGCGCGAACTGGTGCGGGCGGTCTCTCATGAGTTGCGTACACCAGTGGCTCGGTTGCGTTTTGGTCTGGAGATGATTGCTTCGGCAAATACCGATCAGGCGCGACAGAAGTACCTGGATGGCATGGATCACGATATTCAGGACCTGGATCGTCTGGTGGACGAGATGCTCACCTATGCCCGCCTGGAACAGGGCTCGCCGGCCTTGAACTTCCAGCGTATCGACCTGGATGCCCTGATTAACCAAGTGATCAGCGAACTGGCACCCTTGCGGGCCAACCTCAAGGTCCAGCGTGGGCTGTGCCTGTCCGACGCCGAGTGCGACGGGGCCTGGGTTGAGGCCGAGCCGCGCTATCTGCACCGGGCGCTGCAGAATCTGGTGAGCAATGCCATGCGCCATGCGGAATCCCAGGTCACTGTCAGTTATCAGGTGGGCCAGTTGCGCTGTCGGGTGGATGTGGAGGATGACGGTCCCGGCGTGCCGGAAAGTGCCTGGGAAAAGATCTTCACGCCTTTTCTGCGCCTGGATGACAGTCGTACCCGGGCTTCCGGCGGTCATGGGCTGGGGCTGTCGATCGTGCGGCGAATCATCCACTGGCACGACGGTCGGGCCCTGATCAGCCAGAGCAAGAGCCTCGGGGGCGCCTGCTTCAGCCTCAGCTGGCCCCGGCAGCAGGAGCCCCGCTGAGGATTGTCGGCGGGGCGGCCTTGATGGCGATCAGACTGAGCAACTGGTTGTCCTCGACCACGAACTGCCCCTGTAGCTCACTGCCGTGGTGCCATTCATCGCTCAGGTCCGTCAGTAGGCGCACTCGGACCTGGCCCTCGAGAGACCACTTCAGTACTTCGGCGTGTTCGAAGTAGAAGTTTTTGTGCACCAATGGATACAGGGTCTTGTACAGGCTTTCCTTGATCGAGAAGGTCAGGGTCACCGCCAGGGCGTGCAACGCGGGGGGCAACAGGTCCCGGCGTTGCAGTTCCGCCGGCGTGAGGATCTGCTCAGCCAGATTGGCCGCGCGTTCATTGCTCAGCAGCTTTTCCAGGTCTATTCCCAAGGCTCGCCAGTGCTGTTTGTCGGCGACGATGGCGGCGGCGCGGCCGGTGCCGTGGGTAATGGAACCGCAGATATGCTCGGGCCAGATCGGCGCCCGATCGGCGCCGATCGGAGGAACCCAATCCACATTCTGCAGTTGCCACAGGGCGGCCCGGGCGCACAGGCGTCCGGCCAGGAATTCGGCTTGGCGCTTGGCCACCGAGCGCTGGATGTTGGGCGGCGCTTCAATGCCGCTGCGCTGGAAATCGTCCGCGGCCAATTGCCCGGGATCGAACCGAGTGCTCAGCCAAAGGGTATGGGGCAAGGCCTCCGGCAGGGGCCAGGAGGCATCTAGAGAGGTACAGCAAGCGGGGAGAGGGGGGAGTGCATTCATGGCCGCTAGTTTGCCGGGTTGAAGAGTTCGAGGGTAGCGGTGTGTGGTGCAGAGAGGGGACTCAGAAAGCTGGGCGAGAGCGTTGTGCAGGTTGAAATGCCTCAAGACAGCTAGATGGATCTGGTTCAGGCGAGGTTAAGAGTGTGTTCAGGGGGAGTTCAGGGCGGGCTGTTTACTCTAGCCCCGTACCCAAAAAGCCAATAGCGCAAAGGAAACTTCCTATGACTTCATTGAAAAAACTGATCCTGGCCTTTACCGTTCTCGGCGCCAGCGCCGCCGTCCAAGCCGCTGACAGTAACTTCGCCAGCCTGACCTACGGCCAGACCAGCGACAAGGTTAAAAAATCCAGCCAGCTCAACAGCAATCTCGGGCATCCGAACGCCGATGGTGTGATCGGCAAGGACAACACTTGGGGTGTGCGTTTCGGTCAACAGAATGACCAGGGCCGTTACTACGCCACTTACGATTACGTTTCCGGCTCTCACAATGGCATTAAACTGCGTCAGCAAAATCTGCTGGGCAGTTACGATATGTTCCTGCCGGTGACCAGCAGCACCAAGCTGTTTGGCGGTGCTACCGCCGGCTTGACCAAGCTGACCCAGGAATCCCCGGGCTTCAGCCGCGATAGCGACATCGGTTACGCGGTGGGAGTGCAGGCGGGTGTCCTGCAGCAGGTTTCACAAAATACCTCGGTAGAGCTCGGCTACCGTTACCTGCGCAGCAATGCCGGGACCGAGATGAGCGAGCGGGGCGGCAGCAAGCAAGGTTCCTTGAGCCTTACCAGCAGTGCCCAGACTTATCTGTCGGCCAACTACGCTTTCTGATAAGCGGCCTGGCCTGAACCGCGCCGGACTGTGCCTTGGGCACGGTCCGGCGCTGGCGCATTGATCGTCAGGGCGCAGGGGCGCCCTCGGAGATGTCGAATTTTGCCTGGGAGAGCGTTATGAAGTTGCTGGTCGTCGAAGATGAGGCGCTGTTGCGCCATCACCTGCAAACCCGCCTCACCGACAGTGGCCATGTGGTCGAGTCCGTGGCGAACGCCGAGGAGGCGTTGTATCAGACCGAGCAGTTCAATCACGACCTGGCGGTGATCGACCTGGGATTGCCCGGCATGGGCGGACTGGACCTGATCCGTCAGTTACGTGCCCGTGGCAAGACGTTTCCGATCCTCATCCTCACCGCCCGCGGCAATTGGCAGGACAAGGTCGAAGGCCTGGCCGCCGGTGCCGACGACTATGTGGTCAAGCCGTTTCAGTTCGAAGAGCTGGATGCACGGCTCAATGCGTTGCTGCGGCGTTCCAGCGGTTTTACCCAGTCCACCATCATTGCCGGCCCTTTGCTGCTGGACCTGAATCGCAAGCAGGCGTCCATGGATGATCAACCCCTGGCCCTGACCGCCTACGAATACCGGATCCTCGAGTACCTGATGCTCCATCACCAGCAGGTGGTGGCCAAGGACCGGCTGATGGAGCAGTTGTACCCGGACGATGACGAGCGTGATCCGAACGTCATCGAGGTGCTGGTGGGGCGGCTGCGGCGCAAGTTGGAGGGGCCGTCGGGCTTCAAGCCGATTGATACGGTGCGCGGCCTGGGCTATCTGTTCAACGAGCGCTGCCGATGATTCGATCGCTGCGGCTGCGGCTGATGCTGGCGGCGACCACCTTGGCGGTGCTGTTCATGCTGGCGTTGCTGCCGGCCATGCAGGGGGCCTTCAGCCTGGCGCTGCAGGACTCCATCGAGCAGCGCCTGGCTTCCGACGTCACCACCCTGATTTCGGCGGCGCGGATTGAAAACAACCGCCTGCAGATGCCCGCACAACTGCCGGACGAGCGCTTCAATCTCGCCGACAGTCGCTTGCTGGGCTACATCTATGACCGAGAGGGGCACCTGGTCTGGCGCTCCCGGGCCACCCAGGAAGAGAACATCAATTACCGGCCGCGGTACGACGGGCGCGGTAACGAGTTCGCCAGAATCCGTGAAGCCAATGGCCAGGAGTTCTTCGTCTACGACGTCGAGATCAAGTTGTTGGGGGGCAAGAACGCGGCTTTCAGTATCGTTGCACTGCAACCGGTGCGTGAGTACCAGCAGACTCTGGAAGGGGTCAGGGAAAACCTCTATCTAGGCTTTGGTGCGGCGTTGCTGGTGCTGCTGGCATTGCTCTGGCTGGGGTTGACCTGGGGTTTGCAGGCCCTACGACGCTTGAGCCAGGAGTTGGACCAGATCGAGAGCGGTACCCGCCAAAGCCTCAGTGAGGAGCATCCGCGAGAGCTGTTGCGTCTGACCGGCTCCTTGAACCGTCTGCTGCAAAGCGAGCGCGAGCAGCGTAGCCGCTACCGCGACTCCCTGGATGACCTGGCCCACAGCCTGAAAACCCCGTTGACGGTGTTGCAAGGGGTCAGCGAGGACATGGCGCAACGGCCTCAGGATCGGGAGCAGGCCTGGGTCCTGCAGGCGCAGATCGAGCGCATGAGTCAGCAGATCAGCTACCAGTTGCAGCGTGCCAGCCTGCGCAAAAGTGGCCTGGTGCGTCATCAGGTGCGCCTGCGGCCGGTGCTGCAAAGCCTGTGCGACACCCTGGACAAGGTCTATCGCGACAAGCAGGTGCGCGTGTCCTTCGATTTGCCCGAGCGCTGCTATGTGCCGATCGAGCACGGGGCCTTGCTGGAATTGCTTGGCAACCTGCTGGAGAACGCCTACCGCCTGTGCCTGAGCTCGGTACGCATCAGTGTGCGCGAGACTCTGGATGGCTCAGAGCTGTGTGTGGAGGACGATGGCCCTGGTGTGCCACCCGATCAGCGGGCGCGGATTCTCCAACGTGGCGAGCGTCTTGATCGCCAGCACCCAGGGCAGGGCATAGGCCTGGCGGTGGTCAAGGACATCATCGAGAGTTATGGCGCGCAGTTGACCCTGGGGGATTCAGCCTTGGGCGGTGCGGCCTTCAGGATTCACTTCCCGGCCCTGTAAAGGGCGCTTTGGCTACTGCTCCCGGGCGCGATAGGCGCCTGGGGTCAGGCCAGTCCATTTCTTGAATGCCCGATGAAAGGCCGAGGGTTCGGAAAAGCCCAATTGCTCGGCGATCTGTTGCAATGAGAGGTCAGCCCGCCCCAGGTGGTAGATGGCGATGTCACGGCGCAGTTCGTCCTTGAGTGCCTGAAAGCTCGAACCTTCTTCGCGCAAATGGCGACGCAATGTCTGCGGGCTGACGTGCAGGTGCTGGGCAACGCTTTCCAGGTCGGGCCAGCGCTCCCGGTCACGGCTGAGCAGACGCCGCAACTGGCTGCTGAGGCTGTCGCCCTGGTCCGGGCGTGACAGCAGATCGGCCGGGGAGCGCTCAAGAAAATGCTTGAGGGTACGTTCATCCTGTAGCAGCGGCATGCCCAGGTAGCGACTGTGGAACAACAGGCTGCTGTGCTCCTGGCTGAACAGCAGTGGGCAGGGGAACAGCAAATCGTATTCTGCGCCGTGTTCGGGTTTCGGGTAGCTGAAGCAGGCTTGTTCAAGGCGTATGCGCTGGCCGATCAGCCAACTGCCCAGGCGATGCCAGATCACCAGCAGGCTTTCGCTAAGAAAGTGCTCCGGGTCCCATAACTCAGCATCATCCAGGCTCAGACGGGCCATTTCTCCTTCGTGCGTCAGACGAAGGCGCGGTGCTTGCGCAAACAGGCTGTAAAACAACAAGCCGCGATTGAGCGCTTTTTCCAAGGTGCGGCAGTGGATCAGTGCGTGGCACATCATGGCGAAGGTTCCGCGTTTGCTGGGGCCATGGCCGAAACCCAGGTATTCGTCGTCCAACGCCAGCCACAGTTGCTGCAGCAGACGGGTGAATTGTTCGGGGGCGATGCGTGCCTTGGGCTGGCTCAGCAGTTCTGGACTGATGCCCAACTGCTGCAGAAGCGGCCCGTAATCGTAGCCGCGACGACGTGCACCGCCCAAGGCGGCACGGGCAAAGTGGCTGGCGATGGTGCGTTCGCGCATGAAGGCTGGTCCGTCCATTGAGTGGCGGATGTTAGCCAGCCCCCTATGAGGGAACAAGGCGGATATCCGCCAAATTGTAGGACGAGACTCGGTGAATGGGCGGAAATCCGCCAGCGGCGCCGGGTGCAGTGGAAGCCAAGATCGGCCTGTCCCCCTGATGTCTAAAGGCCTGTAGGGCTTTTTTACAAGGTGGCACGGGCTTTGCGATAGAGCCGGAAGATCTGCCAGCACGCAGTTCGACACAACAAATCCCTCCAGCGCAGGAGGGTTCGCACTTTAGGCACCGCATGCATCGACGGAAGCTGTATGCCGGGGCTCTTGAGGAACTTTGCAATGACGACTCGTCAGCCACTGTACAAATCCCTGTATTTCCAGGTGATCGTTGCCATCGCCATCGGCATCCTGCTCGGTCACTTCTATCCTCAGACCGGCGTGGCCCTCAAGCCCCTGGGTGATGGGTTCATCAAACTGATCAAGATGGTCATTGCGCCGATCATTTTCTGCACCGTGGTGAGTGGTATCGCCGGCATGCAGAACATGAAATCGGTGGGCAAGACTGGCGGCTACGCGCTGCTGTACTTCGAAATCGTCTCCACCATTGCCCTGCTCATCGGCCTGATCGTGGTCAATGTGGTGCAGCCGGGTGCTGGCATGCACATCGACGCCTCGACCCTGGATGCTTCAAAAGTCGCTGCCTATGTGACTGCGGGCAATGACCAGAGCATTGTCGGCTTTATCCTCAACGTGATCCCGTCGACCATCGTGGGTGCCTTCGCCACCGGCGACATCCTGCAAGTGCTGATGTTCTCGGTGATCTTCGGTTTCGCCCTGCATCGCCTGGGTGCCTACGGCAAGCCGGTGCTGGACTTCATCGACCGCTTCGCCCACGTGATGTTCAACATCATCAACATGATTATGAAGCTGGCGCCCCTGGGTGCGCTGGGTGCCATGGCCTTCACCATCGGTGCCTACGGCGTCGGCTCTCTGGTGCAACTGGGCCAGTTGATGATCTGCTTCTACATCACTTGCGTGGTATTCGTGCTGGTGATCCTGGGGGGCATCTGCCGCGCCCACGGCTTCAGCGTGATCAAATTGATCCGCTACATCCGCGAAGAGCTGCTGATCGTGCTGGGTACCTCGTCCTCGGAATCGGCCCTGCCACGCATGCTGATCAAGATGGAGCGCCTGGGTGCCAAGAAGTCGGTGGTCGGCCTGGTGATTCCTACCGGTTACTCCTTCAACCTGGACGGTACCTCGATCTACCTGACCATGGCGGCGGTGTTCATTGCCCAGGCAACTGACACCCACATGGACATCACTCACCAGATCACCCTGCTGCTGGTGCTGCTGCTGTCCTCCAAAGGTGCTGCTGGTGTGACTGGCAGTGGCTTCATCGTTCTGGCCGCCACCCTGTCGGCTGTGGGGCACCTGCCGGTGGCCGGTCTGGCGCTGATTCTGGGTATTGACCGCTTCATGTCCGAAGCCCGTGCCCTGACCAACCTGGTGGGCAACGCCGTGGCTACCCTGGTCGTTGCCAAGTGGGTCAAGGAACTGGACGAAGACAAACTGCAGGTCGAGCTGGCGTCTGGTGGTCGTGCGATCATCGACACCCGTGAAACCGACGATCTGGGTGTGGCTGAAGGCCCGGCACCGAGCATCAAGTAAGTCTTGCTGAATATAAGAAACCCGCTACGGCGGGTTTTTTATTGCCTGGAGGTTGAGCACAACGGTCAGTCCGGCTGACCGTTGTGGTAATTGTTGCGCTGCTCGCGGCTGCCTACTCTGAAGCAATCGATCAAGAGGAGAGGGCACATGCAAGGGCCGTTGGCGTCACTCAAGGTACTGGATTTCTCCACCCTGTTGCCGGGGCCGTTCGCCTCGCTGCTGCTGGCGGACATGGGGGCCGAGGTATTGCGCATCGAGTCGCCAACCCGCATGGACCTGCTGCGGGTGCTGCCACCCCACGACCACGGTGTATCCGCCAGTCACGCCTATCTCAACCGCAACAAGCGCAGCCTGGCCCTGGACCTCAAGCGGCCCGAGGCGCTGGAGGTGATCCGGCAACTGCTGCAGGACCACGACATCGTTCTCGAACAGTTTCGCCCAGGCGTGATGGAGCGCCTGGGGTTGGGGTACGAGGCCTTGAAGGCGATCAACCCGCGGCTGATCTACGTGTCCATTACCGGTTATGGCCAGACCGGACCCTACAAGGACCGCGCCGGGCACGATATCAACTACCTGGCCCTGGCCGGGCTCGCCAGCCAGACCGGACGCCGCGACCAGGGCCCGCTGCCTCTGGGCATCCAGGCAGCGGATATCGCCGGGGGCTCGCTGCACGGCGTGATCGGCCTGCTGGCGGCAGTGATCGCCCGGCAGCATAGCGGCCAGGGCCAGCACCTGGATATCAGCATGACCGATTGCGTGTTCAGCCTGAACGCCATGGCCGGAGCCGGTTACCTGGCCTGCGGGGTAGAGCCGGGGATGGAACAGCAGGTGCTCAATGGCGGCAGCTTCTACGACTACTACCGCAGCCGGGATGGTCGTTGGCTATCGGTGGGCAGCCTGGAGCCGGTGTTCATGCAGCAGCTGTGTCAGGCCCTGGGGCGGCCGGAACTGGCGGTCCAGGGCTTGTCTCCCATGCTCGAGCAGCAGAGGGCCCTTAAGCAGGCCTTGCAGATCGAGTTCGAGAAACATGACTTTGCCGAGCTGTGCCAGTTGTTCGCCGGGCTCGACGCTTGTGTCGAACCAGTGCTCAGCCTGGCTGAGGCGGTGGAGCACCCCCAATTGCAGGCTCGGCAACTGCTGAGCCAGGTCCCCCGGGAAGACGGTAGCCCCCAGACCCAGATGGCATGTCCGCTGAAATTCTCCGACGGTTTGCCCGAGCCGCGGCATATCGGCGCCAGGCTGGGCGCCCATTCCGATCAGGTGCTGGCGGAGCTTGGCTACAGCGCTGAACGTATCGAGGAACTGCGACGCAGCCAGGTCATTGCCTAGGCGTCGGCTTGCCGGCGAAGCGCGTTGATGCCATCACTCGACCCGGGTTTCGCCGCTGTACACCAGGGTGTGCCGACAGCGTCGGCACAGGTAGCGACGTCCCTGGGCCACCAGCTTGTGGCGTTGCGCCGAAAACGGAAAATCGCTCTCGGCGCAGGGGCAGCGGTAGATGTAGCGGGTCACGCTGCGGCGTTTGACTTCATAAGTGTGGCAACGATTGGGCGGCAGTTCATACACCCCGCGCATGATCAGTTGCCACTCCTCGCCGTGGGGCTGAATGCGTTCGCCAAACAACTGATGAGCGATCAGGTGCGCGACTTCGTGGGCCACGGTCTGCTTGAGAAAGTCTTCGCTGTTTTCCCGGTACAGCTGGGGATTGAAGCGCAGCAGGTTTTCGTGCAAGTGGGCAACGCCGGCTTTCTGGCCTCGTAATTTGAGGCTGACCACCGGGCGTTTGAAAGGACGTTTGAAAAAGGATTCAGCGAGTAGGAAACAGTCTTCGACGCGGGTATTGAGTTGCTCGGGCATGCTTAACGGCTCTCCAGAGCGGCTGAGTATGCCGCAAAGAGCGGCTAATCCGAATCGCCCAGGCGCCGAATGGTCGCAGGAGCGCCCATTAAGAAGGCCGCCTTGCGGCGGCCTGTGTTGGCAGATGGAGGATTATTATTGGTGCGGCGTCAGTTGGTGTACACGGGGCCGACGCCCAGGCCCCAGACAATCACGGTGAAGGCCATGATCGCTACCAGCACCACCAGTCCTACCGCCAGGACCGAGCTGGAAAACAGGAATCCTTCGTCCGATGGGATGTTCATGAAGGTCGGTAGCCCGACGTAAAGCAGGTACACCGTGTAGCAGATCGCCGCCGTGCCGACGATCATCCCCAGCCACATATGCGGATACAGCGCCGCCAGGCCGCCGACGAACAGCGGTGTCGCGGTGTAGGTGGCAAAGGCGACGCAGCGCGCCAGGCTCGGGTTGGCGTCATAGGTCCGGGCCATCCAGTGGATGAAAGCACCCATCACCGCCACGCCGCCAAGCATGGCCAGGTACGACATGATGGTCATCCACAGGGCGCTTTCCATGGTCAGCATCACCGGCGCGCGGTTGCCAATGACCCAGCCGACCTGGGTGGTGCCGATAAAGGCCGAGATCGCGGGGATCGCCGCCAGAATCAGCGTGTGGGTCAGGTACATGTGGCTGATGCTTTCTTCTGCATCGCCACGGATTTCTCGCCATTCCTGATCGGGGTGGGTGAAGAGTCCTACGACATGATGAATCATGGTCAGTCACTCCTTTCATTGTTGCCATCGCCCCCCAACGGAGCGCTTACAGCCAAGTGGCACAGTCAGTATAGGTCTATATATGCATGCGACCTTATGTCGCAGTATAGGGAGGAGTTTTCGTCAGATGTGCGCACCTTTAGAGCAAATCGCGCTGTAAAAGCCCAGGGTAATCGCTGTCCTGTCTGTCAGCGCGGCCCCGGGGGGCGCTACGTTTCGACGCTTTCAAGGGGGCGGGGTTTTTGCGTAAAATGTCCGGCTTTTCGTCACATACCTCGCGGATTCCAAGCGCCATGGGCACTCTTACGGTCAACCAGAACAAACTGCAGAAACGCCTTCGCCGACTGGCGGGCGAAGCGGTCGCCGACTTCAACATGATCGAAGAGGGCGACAAGGTCATGGTCTGCCTGTCCGGCGGCAAGGACAGCTACACCATGCTCGACGTGCTGTTGCACCTGCAGAAGGTGGCGCCGATCAAGTTCGAGATCGTCGCGGTGAACATGGACCAGAAGCAACCCGGTTTTCCCGAGCATGTACTGCCGGCCTACCTCAAGGAATTGGGGATCGAGTACCACATCGTCGAGAAGGACACTTACTCGGTGGTCAAGGAGCTGATCCCGGAAGGCAAGACCACCTGCTCGCTGTGCTCGCGCCTGCGTCGTGGCACCCTGTACACCTTCGCCGACGAGATCGGCGCCACCAAGATGGCCCTCGGTCACCATCGTGACGACATCGTCGAGACCTTCTTCCTCAACATGTTCTACAACGGTTCGCTCAAGGCCATGCCGCCCAAGCTGCTGGCCGATGACGGGCGCAATGTGGTGATCCGCCCGCTGGCCTACTGCAGCGAGAAGGACATTCAGGCCTACTCCGATCTCAAGCAATTCCCGATCATTCCCTGCAACCTCTGCGGTTCCCAGGAGAACCTGCAGCGTCAGGTGGTCAAGGAGATGCTCCAGGACTGGGAGCGCAAGAGCCCGGGGCGTACTGAGAGCATTTTCCGCGGCCTGCAGAACGTGATCCCTTCGCAACTGGCGGATCGCAATCTGTTCGACTTCGCCAGCCTGCGCATCGACGACAGTGCCACGCCGCGTTTCGTCAACGTGGTCAATCTCTGATCCGCTCTCGCTGAGTCTATATCGCCATGCCGGTTGCTATCCGGCGTGGCGAGGGGGCTTCAGTCCCCGAGAGCCTGAGGAATGAAAGCAACACTGCCCTCGGCTTTTCTTTTCGCCAGCCGTTCACCGTTGGTCGGCAGTGTGCGCACCAGTTGATGATCCTTGCCCAGGTAGCCGAGCATCGACGGTTCATTCTCACGCTGTTGCACCAGGATCAGCGTGCGCTGGGGGTCCCAATGCTGGCCGCTGGTCCTGTCCAGCCAGGCCATGAAGTCTGCGCTGGTGCCGGAGCGCGGGAAGTCCTGGGTTTCGGCGACGTAGTAGAAGGGCGCTCCCTGATTCTGCAGGTACAGCGGCACTTTGTTATCCACCTCGACCATCACCATGCGCCATTGATGCCAGGGGGCAATCCGGCTTGCCTCGGCTCTGACCTGCGTGCCGAACTGGATGACACCGCCCGCGCCATTGCTCCAAGGGTAGGCCACCCCCAGCACCAGCAGCAGAATCACCGCTGCGCTGGCAAAGCCTATGGCCCAGTTGCGTTCGCCGGGCTTGCCGCTGGCGCGTCGTTGAAGCAGGTGGCGGTTCAGCCACCAGGCCCCTAACAGCTGGGCGAAGGGCACCAGAGGCAGGACGTAATAGCTGCGCCGACTGCCACTGGCAGTGAAGAACAGGAACAACAAACCCAGGGCCCAGACCAGCCAGCGCTCATTGGGTTGTAGCTGGCGCCAGTGACGCGCCGCTACCCAGAGGCCGAGTACCCAGCAGGGCGCCCAGGGCAAGGTGTAGGCCGGCAGGTAGATCAGGTAGGTATAGATCGGTCCGATATGGTCGAAAGGATCGAAGAAGCGTTGCACATTCTCCCGGAATACCAGGCTCAGCCCGCTTTCAGCGTAGGTCGGGGCGCCATACAGGTGCGAGAGCACGAACGGCACCATGTACAGCAGGGCAGCCATCAGCAACGCCAGGCACAGGCGCGGATTGAGGTGACGCTTCCAGCGTCCTTGGCTCAGCAGGTGTGGCAGCAGGATCAGCCCCGGCAGGACGAAACCGATCAGTCCCTTGAGCAGCGAGGTCGCCGCCAACAGCAGGAAGAACAGGCAATAGCGACTCAAGCGAGTGTCTTCTGGCCCTCGCCAGTACCACCACACAGCTGCCAAGACCCCGCACACGGTGAGAATGTCCGCGGTGGCCACCCGGGCCCAAAATGCAAAGTAGAAGGTGGTGGCCAGCATCCAGCCGGCGATCAGCCCTGTGCCCTTGTGAAACAGCTGCTCGCCAAGCAGGTATACCAGCCAGATGCTCAGCCACCCGGCGAGCACTGAGGACAGCCGCAGCGACCAGTGCCCCAGGCCCCCGGTCAGCCAGGCGCTGGCGGTGATCAACCAGTAGGACGGCAGGGGTTTGTCGTAATAGGGAGCGCCCTTGAGGTAGGGGTCGAAGTAGTCGCCACTCTGCAGCATCTGCAAGGCAATGTTGGCCCAGCGGGTTTCCGCCCCCCACAGCTCACGGGAGCCCAGGCCGAGGAGCAGGATCAGGGCGCTGACGCCCAGAAGCAGGATCAGATCCTTGCGTTCGCTATTGCAGATTTTCATGGGTGGGTTTGCGCAGGCCGGGTGGTGGAAGGAAAGGGCCAGGAATGCCAGCGCCGATGGTGGTCGACGCTGACGCTCTCAGGCAGGCGTTTGGGCAGCTTGGTCAGGGTTGAGTAGCCGGCAGGATCAGGATCAGCATGTTGCCTTGCTCGTAGCGCTTGCCGCCCGGCGGCAGCAGGGCGACTTCTTCGTTCTCCAGTACGTCCTTGACCCGCATCACCACACCCACCGATCCCTGTTTGCGTGCGTCGCTGATCCATTGGCCAACGTCGGCCATGCTGACCTTGCGCTGGGCCGATTCAGGGTAGGCCAGGCCGTATTTCAGTTCGCCCTCGGTGTTGTACAGCGCCACGTCCGGGCGTTGCAGGCGCCAGGCCAGTGCTGAGGCCGCTCCCAGGTCATTGCTCAACAGGCTGTGGGTCTGCTGGAGTTGCGCAAGGTGTTCCTTGATGAACTGGTCCGGCATCTTGTTGTGCACGATCAAGCCGGGCATTCCCGCAGGCAGCAGCGCTACCAGCAGCCAGATGCCCAGGGCCGGCGTTGCCCAGTAGTTGAGCGGCCTGGAGGCCGGCAGCAGGTTGGCGATGATCCAGCCCATGAGCATGATGAACACCAGGGACAGGCTGAGCATTTCGTCGTGGCCGTACACCGGCCGGGTGATCTGGATCACCACCAGCGCCACTAATGCAGCGACGCCGATCAGTAGGTTGAGCAGACTGTTGAGGCGAACAGTTCGGGTCTTGCCTGCGCTGATCCACTGGATCAGTGCATGGCCCATGAGCACGGCCAAGGGCAGCAGGCAGGGCATGATGTAGGTCGGCAGCTTGCCGCGGCTCAGGCTGAAGAACGCCAGCGGCAGTAGCAACCACAACAGCAGGTAACCGGTGGCTGCCTGGTGCTTGTCCTTCCAGGCCTGAATCAGGGTGCCTGGCAGCAAGGCCGCCCAGGGCAGGCTCGAAACCACCAGCAACGGCAGGTAGAACCACCAGGGGCGAGTGTGCTGCGCATTGTCGGCGGCAAAGCGGCGGATATGCTCATGCCAGAAGAAAAACCGCCAGAAATCGGGTTCATGGGCATGAATGCTCAAGACCCAGGGCAGGCTGATGGCAATCGCCACCAGCACGGCCACCAGGCCAAAGCGCAGCAACTCGCCGAAACGCCGTTGCCAGAGCATGTAGGGCAGGGCGATCAGTACCGGCAGCAGCCAGGCCAGGAACCCCTTGGTCATGAAACCCATGCCGCAGGCGGCGCCCAAGGTGCCCCAGGCCAGCAAGCGGCCGCCTGGTGTCTGGCTGTCCAGGGCGAACCAGAGCGCCACCAGGCTGAGGTTGACCCATAAGGTGAATTGGGGATCGAGATTGGAGTACCCGGCTTGCCCGGCGATCAGACCGAAGCTCATGTAAAGCAGGGCGGCGGCAAAACTCTTGCGCGGGTCGTTCCAGATCCGGCGAGTGATCAGGTAAGCCAGCAGTACGCTCAGACCGGTGCTCAGGGCTGAGGCAACACGCACGCCGAACAGGTTGTCACCGAACAGTGCCTGGCCGATGGCGATCATCCAGTAGCCGGCAATGGGCTTTTCAAAATAGCGGATGCCCATGAAGTGCGGAGACACCCAATCCCCGCGAAGCAGCATCTCCTGGCTGATCTGTGCATAGCGGGTTTCATCCGGAATCCACAGGCCGTGGCTGGTCAGTGGCAGCAGGTAGAACAGGGCGAAGGCCAGCAGCAAAAAGGGTAGTGCCCAGCGCTGGATGCCGCTGGTTGTGCTCCCGCCCACGGTATAGCCGGAAGGCGTGGCGCTTGTTCCATAAGCCTGGGGCGGTAAAGTGCGCTGCATTTGTGTCCTCTGAGTCATGTGTTGAAAACGGTACTTCGCTACATTCATCAGGTACGACTGATGAACTGTAAATTGTTGTCGAGTGCTCGGGGTTCTCAAGTTTTAAAAATATACTTGGCTTCGCCTGTTTGATAGACCTTGTTGTAAGTGAGAGGGGCGCTCTATTGGTTTAGGGGCTTATAAGCTCAATTAGTTGGCGAGTGAGTGTGTCTGCTTTTTGAGTGAAGTCTGTTGGGAAGTTGTTAAAAATAGTTGAAAGTTACTCGAGAGGGCCCTTAAGAGTTTGTCGCCAGCTTTCAGCATTGATAATGCCCAGTACTTCCATGGTTCCGTTCACGTTCAGGGTGACAAATAGCGAACTGGCGTAATGACTGGCCAGTGCATGTTCAAAGCCCAGCTGGCTTTCCAGGTCACTGATGCAATCGCTGTGGGTAACCAGGATCAGGTTGCGCTTGAACAACTTGTGCGTCTTGATCTGGTCTTCGAAGTGTTTGCCGCAGTTGCTCAGCCAGTCCTGGGTCTGCACCGGCCGCTTGAACATGAATTCCGAGGTTTGCCGGGTACGGGTTGCCGGGCTGCTGATGACGTCGGTGGAGGCCATGCCCAGAGTACGGAATGCCTGGCCCACGTCGCTTGCCATGCGGCTTCCAGGCAGGGTGATGCCATCGGCAGGCCCCAGGCAGGGATTGGCGGAGCGGTCGCAGCGCTCGGCATGTCGCACCAGGGCAATCACCTCGCCGTCTTGCCAGTGGCGATAGAAGCCGGCTTGCTGCATCTGGTTGTCGACACCCAGGTCCAGTGGTGTGGCTGGCCACAGGACAAAGCCGCAGACGAGGATTGCCAGGGCTGCCCCACAGACGCCAGCCAGGATGCGCACGCTGCGGGTTGTCTTGCCGCCAGTACCGGATTCAGCAGTATTGAGCACGTCGTTTACCTGATTAGGTTTTTGCCAGGAGTTCTGAAAAGAACGGCATGCGCTCACCGCTGCCCTCGCCGCAACTGGGGCCAATTTAGGTCGGGCCAGGTGGGCGGAGAGTGAAAGCAATGTGAAAAAAACGAATGAATGGCGACAGTTCTTTTAAACCTGACAGCCTGGGTTCAGGTTGTTGGCCTGATCAGTGCTTTGCGGTCAGGCCTTATTCATCTATTGGCCCGCAGAATGTGGCTGCAGTTAACTGTCTATCTATCGCTCTTATCGTTGCGGCAAGTGCGAAGTGAACTTTATCCGATAATAAACAGCGGAAGAAAAAACCTAGGTTTAGTTCAGCTTATTGTCAGCTTGAGCTGGAGGAGTTTGAGAGCGGATGTTTCCCTGCCCGTTGTGCCGGGCAGAGAGCCATGTTGGTGACGGGGGATCAGTGATTGACGGTGTAGGCCAGCATCGCCGACAGCTGGCACAGTGGTCGACCACTTTCTTGCTGCCACTGGTTGAATACTTCCTGAACCAGGGCCTGGTCACGCTTGCTGCTGGGCACCTTGTCGATGATGTTCTGGGCATTGAGGGCCGCCACGACGTCCCACGTGGGGATGAACGTGTCCTTGCCCACCATGCGCAGGAAACGTGGGGCGGAAAGCCCCCCCATCTGGTTGCCGTGCTTGGCCAGGTATTGCCAGAGCCCAGTGATGTCCTGGACCGGCCAGTCGGCAATGAAGGCGCCGAAACTGCCGTGCTGCTTTTCGACATCAAGGATCATCTGGGCATTGCGCGGCACACTCTTGAGCTTGCCCAGATGGCGAATGATCCGTGTGTCCTGCATCAGTCGCTCCAGATGCTCGGCGCCCATGAGCACCACTTTGTCTGGATCGAAGCCAAAGAACACTTGTTCGAAGGCCGGCCATTTGGCGTCCACCAGGCTGTGTTTCAACCCGGCGCGAAAAACCCGCAACGCCAGGGTCGACAAGTAGCGATCAGCGCTCAATGAACGCAGGTAGTCGTTGTTCGCTGGCGTCGGCAACTGGGCTTCCAGGGCTGCGGCGCAACCGAAGCGATTAAGACAGTATTCGTTCAACCATTTGTAATCGTGCATGCCTGCTCCGGGTTGGTTCGGGAGTATGGGTCAAGAAGTCTGCTGACCAAGGTGGGGGCGCCGAAACGGCGATGCAAGGTCCCCGGGCGATGTCATGCCCGGGGAAACCAGAGGGGAGCGGGGCGTCAGGCTGGGTTGGCACCTTCGCCAGCGAGCCGGCGATTGAGCTGGAAGCGCCAGCGTACGTAGAGCAGTGCCGAGGTGAATACCGCCAGGCTGGCGAACATTTCCAGCAGGCCGAACAGCTGGCGATTCGGGTCGTAGGCCGCCAGAGCCCCCTTGATGAAGTACAGGTTGACCACAAAGCACATCCACGCGTGTCCGCGAGCACTGCCGCTGAGCATGCCCGGTGCCATCAACAGCAGGGGCACCAGTTCGATCAGCAGGATCACCCAGGGCCGGGCGCCGTGGAGGTCGGCTAGCAGCAGGTAGTAAACGCAGAGCAGGCCTATCAGGCCGAAAAAACAGATCAGGCTGAGGATTCGGGCTATCCGGACCCGAGGTTCCAGCCATTCCACCGGGGGCAGGATCTTCGGCTTTTTAGCCACGGCCGTTCTCCAATTGCTGAGCGGTTTTCGCCAGGCGCAGGCCCAAGGCCCGGCACAGGGCGATTTCATGTTCGTCCAGCGGGCTCTTGCCGTCCGCCCCGGCATGATGGCTTGCGCCATAAGGCGTACCACCGCCGCGGGTTTCCAGCAACGCCGACTCGCTGTAGGGCAGGCCGGTGATCAGCATGCCGTGATGCAACAGCGGCAGCATCATCGACAGCAGGGTGGCTTCCTGGCCGCCATGCAGGCTGGCGGTGGAGGTGAAGACACCGGCGGGCTTGCCCACCAGGGCGCCGGTCAGCCAGAGGTTGCTGGTGCCGTCGAGAAAGTACTTCAGCGGGGCTGCCATGTTGCCGAAGCGAGTCGGGCTGCCCAGGGCCAGGCCCGAGCAGTGCTTCAGGTCGTCGAGACTGGCGTACAGCGCGCCGCTTTCGGGAATGCTCGGTGCCACGGCTTCGCACTCAGTGGAAACTCCCGGCACGGTGCGCAGGCGCGCTTCCAGGCCGGCCTGTTCGACGCCCCGGGCGATCTGCCGGGCCATCTCGTTGGTCGAACCGTTGCGGCTGTAGTAGAGGATCAGGATGTACGGCGCGCTCAAGGCAGGATCTCCAGCACATTTTCCGGTGGGCGCCCGATGATGGCCTTGTCGGCGGTTTCGAGAATCGGCCGCTCCATGAGTTTCGGGTGTTGGGCGATAGCAGCGATCAGTTGTTCTTCGCTGAGGCGGGTGTCCGCCAGGTTGAGCTCTTTGTACTCATCCTCGCCGGTGCGCAACAGTTGGCGCGCACTGAGGCCGAGCTTGCCCAGCAGGCGGTGCAACTGGGTGGCGTCCAGTGGGGTTTCCAGGTAGCGGACCACGGTCGGCGCCAGGCCGCGTTGTTCCAGGAGTTCCAGCGCACCGCGGGATTTCGAGCAGCGCGGGTTGTGATAAAGCGTCAGATCGGTCATGTGCGGGTCGCATCTTGCGTAAGGTGGCGGCTATTCTACCCGCGCGACGGACTCTCCTGAACCTTGGGAGTCGATAGGTCGCAGCGATTATCGGTCATCGATCATTTTTCAAGGCACCCTTCAACACAGGAAGCACGGCATGGCAAGGCAATTGGCAGCAGCATTGGCGATATTCACCACCCTATTGCTGGGCGGCTGCGGGAATGACTACGGGGTCGACCAATACGGCCAGAAAGTCGCCGCCGAGCGCCTCGACAAGCAATGGCTGGTGCTCAACTACTGGGCGGAGTGGTGCGGGCCTTGCCGCACAGAAGTGCCGGAATTGAATGCCCTGAACGAGCAGCTCAAAGGGCAGTCGGCCACCGTGCTGGGGGTCAATTTTGACAATGTGCAGGGCGAGGAGCTCAAGAACGCCAGTGAGAAGCTGGGGATCAAGTTCACGGTGCTGGCGCAGAATCCCGAGCAACTCTTCGATTTGCCACGCAGCGAGGCGCTGCCGGTGACCTACATCATTGACGACAAGGGCAAGGTGCGTGAGCAACTGCTGGGCGAGCAGACCGCCGCGGGTGTACTGGCAAAATTGCAGGCCCTGCGCGGTCATTGATGGGGGACTGCCTGCAGCCGCTGATAGCGTCGGCGGTCGCAGGCGTTGGGGTCAACCTGCCCCGGTTCGGATCAGCCTTCTTCCAGCCACCAGCGCAGCGGCTTGCCTTCGGCAGGCCAGAAGCGCACTTGCTCGATCGGCGAAACATCCCAGCGCTCCACGCTTTCCAAGGCCTGGAGGAAGCGCCGTTCCTGCTCCATCAAGGCTGGAGCACAGAGTTTGCGGGTGCTGCCTACCTTGCCGAAACGGAGCTTTTCGCCGTCCAGAGTGTAAGGCGCGAACCAGTGGTTGCATCCGCCATTGCCATAGGCGCGACCGTCTTCACCCAAGGTGATGGTCAGGTGGCTGTAATCGATCAGTGGCCGTTCGCCGATCCACTCCAGGACGTAACTGCGATCCTGCTGCAGCTTCAGCGGCTCGGCGGCGCAGCCCATCAGGCCGGCCCCCAGTGCCGCAGTCAGCGCCAGGCGTTTCATTGGCCGGCCTGCTGGCATTTCGGGCAGAGGTGGCGTTCACCCTCACTGGCCCAGCCCAGCTCGGCAATGCGTGCGCTGGCGGCAGGTTTCTGGGCCTTGGTGCCGAGCTTGGCGTCCACTGCGAACTCGAAGTTCAGCTCTGCTGTGCAGCTGTCGCAGTTGACTTGCCATTGATGAATCGCCAGTTCGCCGAATACCGGGCCACGGGCCACGGCGACCCATTGGCCGACCGGATTGATCAGGTGGCGGACGGTGTCCACTGTCAGGCGCATGGACAGGTCCTTGCTGCCCTTGAGTGTGACCAGCAGCACGTCGTCGGTACGGATCGAACCACCGTTGCCGGTGACTTGATAACGACCCGGTACCAGGGCGCGGCATTCGATCAGGGTGTGTTGCGGGTTCATCAGGTTGTAGCGGAAATCGTGTTCGACCATGGGTCCTCCAAATCTGCCGCGTATGCTAGCACGGGCCCCTGCGCCGCAGGTTGCGGGCAGGCGACCTTCGATCAGGCCGTGACCGGGATTTCAGCCTCGGACCTGATTTTGCGGCTGGCCCGCAGCCCAGCTGGCGATGTTGTGCAACGTGGTGTCGGCGATGGCCGCCAGGGCCTCATGGGTCAGGAAGGCCTGGTGCGCGGTGACTATCACATTGGGGAAGGTCAGCAGCCGGGCCAGCACGTCATCCTGCAGGGGCAGGTCGGAACGGTCCTCGAAGAACAGTTGGGCTTCCTCTTCATAGACGTCAAGCCCCAGGTAACCCAGTTGGCCGCTCTTGAGCGCGTCGATCAGCGCCGGTGTATCCACCAGGCCGCCACGCCCGGTATTGATCAGCATGGCCCCGGGCTGCATGTGCGCCAGGCTGTCCTGGTTGATCAGGTAGCGACTGTCGTTGGTGAGTGGGCAGTGCAGGCTGATGATCTGCGCCTGGGCCAGTAGCTCCGGCAGGCTCAGGTAGCGGGCCCCCAGGGCCTCGACGGCAGGGTTGGGGAAGGGGTCGTAAGCCAGCAATTGGCAGCCGAAGCCGGCCATGATGCGAGCGAAGGTGGCGCCGATCTGCCCGGTGCCGACAATGCCCACGGTCTTGCCCACCAGATCGAAGCCGGTCAGGCCGTGAAGGGTGAAGTCGCCTTCACGGGTGCGATTGTAGGCTCGATGCAGGCGTCGGTTCAGCGCCAGGATCAGGGCCACCGCATGTTCCGCCACGGCATGGGGCGAGTAGGCCGGGACCCGGACCACATCCAGGCCCAGGCGCTTGGCGGCGGGCAGGTCGACATGGTTGTAGCCGGCTGAACGCAGGGCGATCAGCCGGGTACCGCCGGCGGCCAGTTGCTCCAGCACCGGAGCGCTCAGGTCGTCGTTGATAAAGGCACAGACCACTTCATGGCGCTCGGCCAGGGCCGCGGTGTCCAGGCTCAGGCGGGCGGCCTGGAATTGCAGTTCGATACCCGTGGGCAGGCTGGCGCCGAGAAAACTTTCACGGTCGTAGGTCTGGCTGCTGAAAAGAATCGTACGCATGCTTGCATCCTTGGTCGGGACGCCCAGCATGCAGGCCGGGCGCCGGGCAGGTCTTGTCCTGGATCAGGCGTTGATCCGCGCTTCGGCGGCGAGACGGCTGATGGCGTGGTCCAGCTCATCCAGAGCGGCAAAGGCTTTGACGTCTTCCTGCTTGAGCAGGGTTTCGCTGCGCTGGCAGGCGGCGCGCAACTGCGGCACTCCGCAATATCGGGTGGCTCCGTGCAGGCGGTGGACCCGTTCGATCAGGGCGCTGTGGTCGTTGGCTGCACGAGCGGCGTTGATCGCCTCGCGATCGGCCTCCAGTGAGGCCAGCAACATGGCCAGCATGTCCGCCGCCAGATCAGCCTTGCCGGCCGCCAGGCGCAGGCCTTCGTCCTGATCCAGCACTTGCAGCTCCAGGTTCAGTTCCGAGCGTTCATTGGCTCGCTCCGGGCCCTGATTGCGCAAGGCCAGCCCGGTCCATTTCAGTACCACCTGGGCCAGCTGCCGTTCACTGATGGGCTTGGTCAGGTAATCGTCCATGCCGCTTTGCAGCAGGGCGCGTTTTTCGTTGGCCATGGCATGGGCGGTCAGGGCCACGATGGGCAGTGGCGTGCCATGGCGCTCGCTTTCCCATTGGCGGATCGCCTCGGTACTTTGTCGGCCGTCCATGCCCGGCATTTGCACGTCCATCATCACCAGGTCGAAAGGTTCGTTCTGGATCGCGTTCAGGGCTGCGTAACCGTTGTCCACCGCCAGCACCTTGGCGCCCATGTCCTCCAGCAAGGTCTGGATCAGCAGCAGGTTGGCCGGGTTGTCGTCGACACACAGGACCCGTGGCGCACGGCTGGAGAGGCTTTCCTCCGGCTCGCTGCGGGCCCGGCGCGGGGTGACCAGGTCAGACAGGGCGCGACGCAGTTTGCGGGTGCAGGCCGGCTTGGCCTGCAACTGGCTGTGGGGGTTGGGGACTGACAGGTGGAACAGCGTCTGTTCGGTGGTCGGGCACAGCACCAGGACTTTGCAGCCCAGGTGTTCCAGGTCCCAGATGTGCTGGCTCAGGCGTTCGGGAGACATGTCGTTGGTGGTGATGCCGAGCACGGCCAGGTCAATGGCCTGGTCGCTTTGGTGTACGCCGGTAATGCCATTGGTCAGGGCGTCCAGGGTGTTGAACGGGGTCACTTCCAGGCCGCAGTCTTCCAGTTGATGCTGCAGGGCCTGACGGGCCAGTTCGTGATTCTCCAGCACCGCTACGCGGCGCCCCAGCAATGGTGGACCCGGCAGGTCCTCGGCGTCATCGCGGGTTTTCGGCAGGTTCAGGCTGATCCAGAATTCCGAGCCTTCGCCCGGGGTGCTGTCGACTCCGATTTCGCCACCCATCTGTTCGATCAGGCGTTTGGAGATCACCAGCCCCAGCCCGGTGCCGCCGGGTTGCCGCGACAGCGAGTTGTCGGCCTGGCTGAAGGCCTGGAACAGAGCGCGAACATCCTGGTTGGACAGGCCGATGCCGGTGTCTTGAATGCTGATGCGCAGTTGCACGCTGTCTTCGTGTTCTTCTTCCAGCATCGCCCGGGCGACGATGGTGCCTTCGCGGGTGAACTTGATGGCGTTGCTCACCAGATTGGTGAGGATCTGCTTGAGCCGCAGTGGATCGCCCACCAGGGACAAAGGCGTATCCCGATAGACCAGGCTCACCAGTTCCAGCTGCTTGGCGTGGGCTGCCGGCGCGAGGATGGTCAAGGTGTCCTGCAGCAAGTCCCGCAGGTTGAACGGAATGCTGTCGAGCACCAGCTTGCCGGCTTCGATTTTCGAGAAGTCGAGGATCTCGTTGATGATCCCCAACAGGCTGTCGGCGGATTTTTCGATGGTGCCCAGGTAATCCAGCTGGCGCGGTGTCAGCTCGCTTTTCTGCAGTAGGTGGGTGAAACCGAGAATGCCATTGAGGGGCGTGCGGATCTCATGGCTCATGTTGGCCAGGAACTCCGACTTGATGCGGCTGGCTTCCAGGGCTTCCTTGCGCGCCAGGTCCAGCTCGATGTTCTGGATCTCGATGGTTTCCAGGTTCTGGCGCACGTCTTCGGTGGCCTGATCGATGCTGTGCTGCAGTTCTTCCTGGGCATTCTGCAGGGTGCTGGCCATGCGATTGATGCCCGAGGCCAGCTCATCCAGCTCCTGGCTGCCCAAGGGCGGCAAGCGGGTTTCCAGGTTGCCGTCCTTGAGTTGCGCCACGGCCTGCTTGATCTGGGTCAGCGGGTTGTTGATGGTCCGCCCCATGCGCACTGCCAGCAGGGCAGCACCGGCCAGGCCGGCGGCAATCAACAGCAGACTGGCGAACAGGCTGCGGTAACCGCGCAACAGCATGCCGCTGTGGGACAGCTCCAGTTCCACCCAGCCCAGCAAACGGTCTGATTCATCGGGGATCAGGTCACCGGCCAGATTGCGGTGGCGGCCGAAGACCGGCAGTTGGTAGCGGGTCGCGTCATTCCCACTGCGTTGCATGATGTGGGTGCTGTTATCGCTGGGCGGTGGATTGAGCATGCTGGGGCCGGCGTGGGCCATGAGCGTGCGATCGGGGGCAAGGAATGACACCGCGCGTACGTCCTGCTGTTCCAGGGCTTGGGTGGCGATGCGTTCGAGCATCGGCGAGTTGCGGTTGCCCATCGCCGGCGCCACCAGGGAGGCCAGTTGTTCGGCGATCATTTCGCCGCGCTGCAGCAGTTGGGTCTGCAGGTCGGAGAGCTGCATCCAGGTGAAGTAGCCGCCCAGTACCAAAGCCATCAGGCTGGTGGGCAGTAAGGTCAGCAACAGTACGCGGCCTTTGATTCCCAGTTTCTTGAGCACGCAACTCTCCTGCTTCCACGCTGTTTTGAAAGGTCGACGGGCACGTCCGTGATGCGCCACCTGCGCAGTGTAACGATTTGCCAGGGGCTGATCTTGGCAAATTGCAGACCGTTAGCCGACAGCCGGAGGGCGGATAGGGGGCTACGACCAAGGCGCTGGTTGCCGCAAACCGGGCAATCTTGAATAATCG
Organism: Pseudomonas protegens; assembly: GCF_003363755.1. Taxonomy (GTDB): domain Bacteria; phylum Pseudomonadota; class Gammaproteobacteria; order Pseudomonadales; family Pseudomonadaceae; genus Aquipseudomonas; species Aquipseudomonas danubii. Next base: position 1,746,203 of record NZ_CP031396.1, on the reverse strand, counting down.
CCCAACTGAGAATGACTTGCAGAAGCTAATGACTCCCGTAGCTGTTGAGCCTCCCCGTATCCTGGCAATTGAAGACGACCCGGTGCTCGGTGCCTATGTGCATGAGCAGCTGGGGCGCTGCGGCTTTGCCGTGACCTGGTGCCAGAACGGCCAGGAAGGTCTGGGGATCGCGCGTCGGCAAGCCTTCGATGTGGTGTTGATGGACATCCTGTTACCGGGCATGGACGGCCTGGAGGTGCTGACCCACTTTCGCCGGAGTCACTCCACGCCGGTGCTGCTGATGTCGGCCCTGGGAGCAGAGGCCGATCGCATCAGTGGATTCCGCCTGGGCGCCGACGACTACTTGCCCAAGCCCTTCAGCATGGCCGAGCTGCGGGTACGCATCGAAGCCATCCTGCGGCGAGTGGCCCTGGACCGGCGGCCGACACCACCGAAACTCAGCAGCAGCGTGCAGAGCCTGCGTTTTGATGACGAGCTGTGTGACGTGTTCTTTGCCGAGCGCCCGGCCGGCCTTACCCGTAGCGAATACCGCCTGCTGGAAACCCTGCACCGCAACGTCGATGAGGTGCTGAGCAAGGCCTTCCTTTATCAGCATGTCCTGCAACGCGGGTATGCGGCCCACGATCGCAGTTTGGACATGCATGTCAGTCAGATACGTCGCAAGCTCAAGGCGCTGGGCTACAGCGAACGTGAAGTGCGTACGGTGTGGGGCAAGGGCTATGTGCTGAGTGCCTTCGATGAGCTGGTCTGATCTGCCGGGCCGGCACTCGCTGTTCTGGAAGCTGGCCTGCCTGCTGGTGGCGTTCTGTCTGTTGATGATCTGGTTGAGCTGGTCCTGGGGGCGCTATGTTGAGCAGAAGAACCTGTACCTCGCCGATGAAGCCCGGGCTACCTTGCGCAGTTACGCGCAGGAAGCGGAACAGGCCTGGAAGACCGGCCAGCATGCCGGCGTGGATGTCTGGATCCAGGCAATGGCAGGCCGTGAGAGCACCTGGGTCGGCGTCATCGGCAGTGATCTGCAAGCGCTGAGCAGCTACCCGCTGACAGCGGCCGAGGCTCAGCGCCTGACGTTCCTGCGGGGGGCGGATTGGCCGGTGAGCCGGCACAGTCGCGGGTTGCCCTGGCTGAAAATTCCGTTCCCCGATGATCCGTCTCTCGGCAGTCTGGTCATCGAGCTGCCGCAGCGTTTCATGCCCGGGCGATACCGGGTGTTCTGGCGCGTGATCACCAACGGCGTGATCCCCGGACTGTTCACGCTGCTGCTGTGCGTGGGCTTGTACCGCTTGTTGGTGGTGCCGCTCAATCAGTTGCGGGAGCAGGCCAATGCCTGGCGTGCGGAGCAGTTGAATGTGCGGCTGTGCACCGAGACCACTCAGCGCAAGGACGAGTTGGGGGAGTTGGGGCGAGCGTTCGATCAGATGTCCGAGCGGCTGCAAAGCACCGTGGCTGTGCAGCAGCAGTTGCTGCGGGACCTGTCCCACGAGTTGCGCACTCCCTTGAGTCGTCTGCGGGTGGCTTGCGACAGCGAGCAGAGCCTGGGGGCATTGCGTGAGCGCTTGTCCCGGGAAGTCGACGCCATGCAGCGCCTGGTGGAGGACAGCCTGCAACTGGCCTGGCTGGACACCGAGCGGGCGCCGCTGCCGGAGGAGCAGATTCAGGTCCAGGCCTTGTGGGAAATGCTCAGCGAGAACGCCTGCTTCGAGAGCGGCTGGTCCCCAGCGCAGTTGCGCTGTGATCTGCCGGCGGATTGCTGGGTGCGCGGGCATCTCAATACCCTGGCCCAGGCTCTGGAAAACATCCTGCGCAATGCCATCCGGCATTCGCCACCCGGGGCTCTGGTCATCCTCGATGGTCGACGTGACGCTGAATATTGGCATCTGTGGCTGGACGACCAAGGGCCGGGGGTAGCGGAAGAAGCGTTGGAGCGCATGTTCGATCCGTTTATCCGTCTGGACGGTTCACGGCCGGGAGATGGAGGTTTCGGCCTCGGCCTGAGCATTGCGCGCAATGCGGTGGAGCGCCAGGGAGGTCGTTTGTGGGCGCAGAACACGGCCCATGGCTTGCGTGTTCACATGCGCTTGCCGGCGGCTTGAGACGACCCTGTGCCGCCTTATATCAATAAGCCATAAGCCCCGCACTTTGCGTGATATGGCGCTTGGGCGTTTGCCGGTATGATAGGCGCCCCCGCAGTCTGGATTGCGAATACGCCATGACCTTGCAGTACCCAACCATCGCCGATTGCGTCGGCAACACCCCGCTGGTTCGTTTGCAGCGCCTGCCTGGCGCCACCAGCAATACCCTGCTGCTCAAGCTCGAGGGCAATAACCCGGCGGGTTCGGTCAAGGACCGCCCGGCACTGTCGATGATCACCCGCGCCGAGTTGCGTGGGCAGATCCAGGCCGGGGATACCCTGATCGAAGCGACGTCGGGCAACACCGGGATCGCCCTGGCCATGGCTGCCGCGATCAAGGGTTACAAGATGATCCTGATCATGCCCGACAACTCCAGCGCCGAGCGCAAGGCGGCAATGACCGCCTATGGTGCCGAGCTGATCCTGGTGAGCCAGGAAGAGGGCATGGAAGGCGCCCGTGACCTGGCCGAGCGGATGCAGGCCGAAGGCCGTGGCAAGGTGCTCGATCAGTTCGCCAACGGCGACAACCCGGAGGCCCACTACACTGGCACCGGTCCCGAAATCTGGCGCCAGACCCAGGGCAGCATCACCCACTTCATCAGCTCGATGGGCACCACCGGCACCATCATGGGCACTTCGCGCTATCTCAAAGAACAGAATCCCCTGGTGCAGATCGTGGGTCTGCAGCCGATGGAAGGCTCGGCGATTCCCGGCATTCGCCGCTGGCCCGAGGAGTACCTGCCGAAGATCTATCAGGCCAGCCGGGTCGATCGCATCGTCGATATGGCCCAGAGCGAAGCTGAAGACGTGACCCGGCGCCTGGCTCGGGAAGAGGGCATCTTCTGCGGCGTGTCTTCCGGTGGTGCGGTGGCGGCGATGCTGCGCCTGTCCCGGGAAGTGGAAAACGCGGTCATGGTCGCGATCATCTGTGACCGTGGCGATCGTTACCTGTCGACCGGCATTTTCGATGCGCCCAACTGATGGCTAAGCACGAGAGAGGCCTGCGCTTCCAGCCTGCGGGCGGTAGCCGGGCCCCACAGATTCCGGTGGGCAAGAAGCAGCGGTTGGCTATCCAGCGTCTGGCCAATGATGGCCGTGGCATTGCCTTTGTCGAAGGGCGTACCTGGTTCGTCAGCGGTGCCCTGGCCGGTGAAGAAGTCGAAGCTCGGGTGTTGGGCAGCCATGGCAAAGTGGTAGAGGCCCGTGCCGAGCGCATCTTCAACGCCAGTGATCTGCGTCGCCCGGCGGCCTGCGCCCACGCCGGGCGTTGCGGCGGTTGCAGTGTCCAGCACCTGCCCCATGCCGAACAGCTTGCCCTGAAACAGCGCATGCTCGCCGAGCAGTTGTCCAAGGTCGCGGGTGTCGAGCCCGAGGCCTGGGCCGCTCCCTTGAGCGGTCCCGAGTTCGGCTATCGGCGTCGCGCCCGGGTGGCGGTGCGCTGGGACGCCAAGGGCAAGCAACTTGAGGTGGGTTTCCGTGCTGCCGGTAGCCAGGACATTGTCGCCATCGATGATTGCCCGGTGCTGGTACAGGCTTTGCAACCTGTCATGAACCGTTTGCCCGCTATGCTGCGACGCTTGAGCAAGCCTCAGGCACTGGGGCATGTGGAGTTGTTCAGTGGTTCGGCGCTAGCGGTGCTGTTGCGCCATATGGCGCCGTTGTCCGAGAGCGACCTGACGATCCTCAAGGACTTCTGCGATTTCCATCAGGCGCAATTGTGGTTGCACGGTGAAGGTGAGCCGCAACCCTTTGATCCATCGCAGTCGCTGGGTTATCGCCTGGAGACCTGGGATCTGCACCTGGCGTATCGGCCGGGTGACTTCGTCCAGGTCAATGCGGGGGTCAATGAAGCGATGGTGGCCCAGGCTCTGGAGTGGCTCGCGCCGCAAGCTCAGGAGCGGGTGCTGGACCTGTTCTGCGGCCTGGGCAACTTCGCCTTGCCGCTGGCTCGGCAGGTGCGGGAAGTGGTGGCAGTGGAAGGCGTGGCGACCATGGTGGCGCGGGCCGCTGAAAATGCTGCCAGCAACAATTTGCATAACACGCGCTTTTTTCAAGCCGATTTATCCCAACCTCTGAGTGCTGCCGAGTGGGCTGATGAAGGCTTTTCTGCGGTACTCTTGGACCCACCCCGCGACGGTGCTTTCGAGGTGGTCCGCCACTTGGCGAGCCTGGGTGCCAAGCGGTTGGTGTACGTGTCATGCAATCCGGCAACTTTGGCTCGTGACACGGTCGAACTGATCAAGCAGGGCTATAGGTTAAAACGTGCCGGGATCCTCGATATGTTTCCTCAGACGGCGCATGTCGAGGCCATGGCGTTATTCGAAGCGAGCTAGGATGGCTTGTCTAATCCGACTGATCTTTCTGGTGTGGTTCGCTGGCCCTGCGAGCTGTGCCCGAGCGTTGAAGATCAGCGATTTGACGCATTGAATGTGCGTCGTAGGGAAGGTAAAGCAAGATGGTACAGGTGAGAGCGCACCAGCCGATCAACACCGACGGCAGTATCAATCTCGAGGCATGGCTTGATCATACGGTCAGCGTCGACATGGTACTGGACCGTGAAGCCTTGAAAGAGGCCTGCGAGTTCGCTCGTGAGGCCGAGCTACAACACATTGCCGCCAAAGGCCTGAGCTCTGAGGGCGTGTCGAGTTTCAGCACGGGCCTGGAGATCGCCGAGATCCTTGCTGATCTCAAACTGGACCAGGATTCCCTGGTCGCCGCGGTACTGTACCGCGGCGTCCGCGAGGGCCAGATCCAGTTGCCGGCGGTCAGCCAGCGTTTTGGTCCGGTGGTGGCCAAGCTGATCGATGGTGTGCTGCGCATGGCTGCCATCACCGCCAGTCTCAGTCCTCGCCAGTCCCTGGTACTCGGCACTCAGGCGCAGGTTGAGAACCTGCGCAAGATGCTGGTGGCCATGGTCGATGACGTGCGGGTGGCGCTGATCAAGCTGGCGGAGCGGACCTGTGCCATTCGTGCGGTGAAAAGCGCCGACGAAGAGAAGCGCAATCGAGTGGCCCGGGAAGTCTTTGACATCTACGCGCCCCTGGCTCATCGCCTGGGCATCGGCCATATCAAGTGGGAGCTGGAGGATCTGTCCTTCCGGTACCTGGAGCCCGAGCAATACAAGCAGATCGCCAAGCTCCTGCATGAGCGGCGCCTGGATCGCGAACGCTTCATCAGCGACGTGATGAACCAGCTGCAGAACGAACTGAAGGCCACTGGGGTCAACGCCGACATCAGTGGGCGGGCCAAACACATCTACTCCATCTGGCGCAAAATGCAGCGCAAGGGTCTGGAGTTCAGCCAGATCTACGATGTGCGCGCCGTGCGGGTGCTGGTGCCGGAAATGCGCGACTGCTACACCGCACTGGGCATCGTGCATACCTTGTGGCGGCATATTCCCAAGGAATTCGACGACTACATCGCCAACCCCAAGGAAAACGGCTATCGCTCGCTGCACACCGCGGTGATCGGCCCCGAGGGCAAGGTGCTGGAAGTGCAGATCCGCACCCACGCGATGCACGAGGAAGCGGAGCTGGGGGTGTGTGCCCACTGGAAGTACAAGGGCACCGACGTCAAGTCCGGCTCCAACCATTACGAAGAGAAAATCTCCTGGCTGCGTCAGGTGCTGGAATGGCACGAGGAGCTGGGGGACATCGGCGGCCTGGCCGAACAGCTGCGGGTGGATATCGAGCCGGATCGGGTGTACATCTTCACCCCCGACGGCCACGCCATCGACCTGCCCAAGGGCGCCACGCCGCTGGACTTCGCTTATCGGGTGCACACCGAGATCGGCCACAACTGCCGTGGCGCGAAGATCAACGGGCGCATCGTGCCCCTCAACTACAGCCTGCAGACCGGCGAGCAGGTGGAGATCATCACCAGCAAGCACGGCACCCCGAGTCGCGATTGGCTGAACCCGAACCTGGGTTACGTCACCACGTCCCGGGCGCGGGCGAAGATCGTCCACTGGTTCAAGCTGCAGGCTCGCGATCAGAACGTCGCCGCCGGCAAGACCCTGCTGGAACGCGAGCTGAATCGTCTCGACCTGCCTCAGGTGGACTTCGACAAGTTGGCCGACAAGGCCAACATGAAGACTGCCGAGGACATGTTCGCGGCTCTGGGTGCGGGCGATTTGCGCCTGGCGCAACTGGTCAACCTGGCCCAGCAACTGGTGGAGCCCGAGCGCGGCAACGAGCAGTTGGAGCTGATCCCGCGCAAGGCCGCCGGCTACAAGCCGGGCAAGCGTGGCGACATCCAGATCCAGGGGGTGGGCAACCTGATGACCCAGATGGCGGGTTGCTGCCAGCCGCTGCCGGGGGATGCGATCGTCGGTTACATCACCCAGGGCCGTGGCGTGAGCATTCACCGCCAGGACTGTGCCTCGGTGCTGCAACTGGCCGGGCGCGAGCCGGAGCGGATCATCCAGGTCAGCTGGGGGCCGGTGCCGGTGCTCACCTATCCGGTGGACATCATCATTCGCGCCTACGACCGTTCCGGCCTGCTGCGTGACGTGTCCCAGGTGCTGCTCAATGAGCGGATCAACGTACTGGCGGTCAATACGCGCTCGAACAAGGAGGACAACACTGCGTTGATGTCCTTGACCATCGAAATTCCGGGCTTGGATGCATTGGGACGTTTGCTGGGGCGCATCTCCCAGTTGCCGAACATCATCGAGACCCGGCGCAATCGAACCCCGTGATGCCCGCATGAAATGGATGAACTGATGTACAGCCTTGAAGACCTGCGCCACCTGATGGCGCGCCTGCGGGACCCGCAATACGGTTGCCCGTGGGACATCAAGCAGAACTACGCCAGTATCGTTCCCCATACCTTGGAGGAGGCCTATGAGGTCGCCGACGCCATCGAGCGCGGCGACTTCGACCACTTGCAGGGTGAGCTGGGCGATCTGCTGTTCCAGGTGGTGTATTACAGCCAGCTGGCCCGGGAGGAGGGGCGCTTCGAATTCGATGGGGTGGTGGACAGCATCACCCGCAAGCTGATTCGCCGGCATCCCCATGTATTCCCTACTGGCGACTTGTACGCGCCGCTGGATATCCCGCGGCTCAATGAGGAGCAGGTCAAGGAGCGCTGGGAGCAGATCAAGGCCGAGGAACGGGCAGAGAAGTCCGACGCTCCGCAGCAGCTGTCCCTGCTCGATGATGTGCCGGTGGCCCTGCCGGCCCTGTCCCGCGCGGCCAAGTTGCAAAAGCGCGCGGCGCAGGTCGGCTTCGACTGGCCGGACGCCCTGCCGGTGGTGGACAAGGTTCGTGAGGAACTGGACGAGGTGCTGGAGGCCATGGCCGACAACGACCCGGCAGCCATCACTGATGAAATCGGTGACTTGCTGTTTGTCGTGGTCAACCTGGCCAGGCACCTGAAGGTCGACCCGGAAACCGCCTTGCGCGGTGCCAATGCCAAGTTCGATCGGCGCTTCCGATTTATCGAGCAGGCATTGCGCGACACCGGCCGTCCCGTGGAAGATTGCACCCTCGAAGACTTGGACGCCCTGTGGGGTGAAGCCAAGCGTCAGGAAAAGAATTTGCCCAGCTGTGGCTGAGGCCGTTGCCTAAGTGAGTAAGCACCATGAGCCTTTCCCTTCGCGACCAGTTGCTCAAAGCAGGGCTGGTCAACCAAAAGCAGGCCAAGCAGGTCAGCAAAGACAAGCAGAAGCAGCAGCGCCTGGCCCATAAAGGCCAGATCGAACTCGATGACTCCCAGCAGCGCGCAGCCCAGGAAGCCATGGCCGAGAAGGTCAAGCGTGACCAGGAGCTCAATCGTCAGCAGCAGGAGAAGGCCGAGCAGAAGGCCCGTGCAGCGCAGATCAAGCAACTGATCGAAGTCTCGCGTCTGCCCAAGCTGAACACCGAGGATTACTACAACTTCGTCGACGACAAGAAGGTCAAGCGTCTGTCGGTGAACACCCTGATGCGCAACAAGCTCAGCAGTGGCTCCCTGGCCATCGTTCACCACGGTGGTGGTTACGAGGTGATTCCGCGGGAGGCGGCGCTGAAGATTCAGGAGCGCGATCCGCGGCGTATCGTACAGCTCAATACTCCCACCGAGGCGCCGGATGAGGATGATCCATACGCGGCCTATCAGATCCCTGATGATCTGATGTGGTAAGCATCCGGTAACGACCAACCCCGCTCATGGCGGGGTTGGTCGTTTATGGGGGGCAGGTAGGAATCCGCGTGGAGATCCCGGTGCTCCTGCGCTGACGTTGAGTCAGGAACGCTGAGGCGTGCGGTTCTGCTCGAGTTTTTCCAGTTCAGCCTTGTAGCTGTGGGCGTCGCTCTCGGAGTGGAACATGCCCACCAGCATGTCTTGTTGATGTACATCCCAGATCCGTACACCCGCGGCTACGCCTTCATGGGACATATGTGAATCGTCGCGTTCAGTTACTTTTACAGTCATCTGCTAGCTCCAATCTCGGTTGATCTGCAGCAAGGCGTGTGCAGGGCTCTTTTATATATTTTGTTAGCTTGCTAAGTAAATTGCCTGGATCTGCAACAGACCTTTGCAGGATCGGCGACAATCCCGCAGGCCGCGAAAACCGTGACATTTCGCCGCAGTCGGCGAAGTTTCATGACAAAAGTTTCATCTAGGAGGGCTTGCCCCGGCGTCTGGCAGGCGGACATGGAGTGACATTTCAAGCAAAAAAAAGCCCCGCTTTCGCGAGGCTTTGATCGTGCTGCGGCTTAACTGCCTTTGACTGTCTTGCCGTTGACGGTGCCGTTGAGGAGCATGATGTTGTACTCCTTGCCGTCGGTTTCCACCTGTTGCAGGCGTACCAGCAGGTAATCCCAGTCCTTGGCGAACCACATCACGGTGATGCGTTTGCTCTGTGTCGGGTCGCGCACGCGCTCGACCTTGATCGCATCGATCTGGCCGGCCTTGGTGTCGACCTTCTCCGAGCCCAGGACGCGGAAGTCATAGGTGTCGACTTCACCGCCATCGACCACTTGATAGCTCATGGTCTTCTTGCCGGCGGCTACGTCATGCTGCAGGGCCAGCTGGTAGGTGGATTTGTCCACCATGCCGGTATTCAGAGGCAGCTTGACCGCATCGCCGCGGTCGGTGCCGGTGACCATCTTCGCGCTCCAGTCGAAGTCCAGGTCGGCTTTCTTGGCCTTGCCCAGACCACCGCGTTCGAAGTGATAGGACTGGGGCACCAGGGTGTCCTTGTCCAGGGTCAGGGTGCTTTCTTCACTCAGGCTGGCGATCATCATCGATGCCTTGAAGCTGAGTTTCCACGTGCCGTTGGCGGTTTTTTCCAGGCTGCGTTCAGCTGTGCCGCTCATGGGCAACTGCTTCCAGTCGGCGGTATAGCTGGCGGAGAACGGTTGAAGGTCTGCCGCCTGCACAACCGGCAGGGCGAACAGAGCACAAGCGAAGAGCAGGGCGCGACGCATAAAATCTCCTAGGTTCGAATCAAATAGCCGCTGGCGGCCAGTAATTGACCATCCAGTAAAGCACCCTGATCGCCGAGCGTCAGCCGACCTTCGGCAAACCAGCGTACGGCCATGGGGTAAATCCGGTGTTCCTGGACGTGCACTCGCTGCGCCAGGCTTTGCGGCGAGTCGTGCAACTCTACCGGGATCACAGCCTGTACGACCAGAGGCCCGCCATCGAGTTCCTCGGTGACGAAGTGCACACTGCAACCGTGCTCGGTATCTCCGGCCTCCAGCGCCCGCTGATGAGTGTGTAACCCTTTATATTTGGGTAGCAGCGAGGGATGGATATTCAACAGGCGGCCCTGGTAGTGGCGGACGAATCCAGCGCTGAGAATGCGCATGAACCCGGCCAGTACCACCAGTTTTGGTTGGAAGGTATCGATCAGCTCGATCAACCCCTGGTCGAAGGCCTCGCGGCCTTCGAAGGTGGTGTGATCAAGGAAGCGGGTAGCGATACCCGCTTCCTTGGCGCGCTGCAGGCCATAGGCGTCAGCGCGGTTGGAGATCACGGCAGCGATGCGAAACGGACTGTCGTCGGTCCGCGCGTTGTCGATCAGGGCTTGCAGGTTACTGCCGGTGCCGGACAGCAGCACCACAACATCACAGGTCGGCGACATCCGCTCTTGCATCAGTGGGCCTTGAGGTTCTTCAGCTCAACCTGGGCCGCGCCTTCGGCTGCGGTGGCGATTTGGCCAATGACCCAAGGCTGCTCGCCAGCTTCGCGCAGAACATTCAGGGCGTTTTCGACCTGGTCCTGGGCGACGCAGATGACCATGCCCACGCCACAGTTCAGTACGCGGTGCATTTCGTGTTCGTCGACGTTGCCTTGCTCTTGCAGCCAGTCGAAGACCGCCGGACGTTTCCAGCTCGCCACATCGACCACCGCCTGGGCGCCTTTTGGCAGCACGCGCGGGATGTTGTCCAGCAGGCCGCCGCCGGTAATGTGGGCCATGGCCTTGACCGCGCCGGTGTCCTTGATCAGCTTGAGCAGCGGCTTGACGTAGATGCGGGTCGGGGCCATCAGCAGGTCGGTCAGTGGCTTGCCGTCCAGCTGGATGCTTTCGATGTCGGCACCGGATACTTCGATGATCTTGCGGATCAGCGAGTAGCCGTTGGAGTGCGGGCCGGAAGACGGCAGGGCCAGCAGGGCGTCACCGGCGGCGACTTTCGAGCCGTCGATGATTTCGGCTTTTTCCACCACGCCGACGCAGAAACCGGCCAGGTCGTAGTCTTCGCCCTCGTACATGCCTGGCATTTCAGCGGTTTCGCCGCCCACCAGGGAGCAGCCGGACAGTTCGCAGCCGGCGCCGATGCCGGTCACTACCTGGGCTGCGGTGTCGACGTTGAGCTTGCCGGTGGCGTAGTAGTCGAGGAAGAACAGCGGTTCGGCGCCGCAGACCACCAGATCGTTGACACACATGGCCACCAGGTCGATGCCGATGCTGTCGTGCTTGTTCAGGTTCAGGGCCAGGCGCAGCTTGGTGCCGACGCCGTCAGTACCGGAAACCAGTACAGGCTGCTTGTAGCCGGCCGGGATTTCGCAGAGGGCGCCGAAACCGCCCAGGCCGCCCATGACTTCCGGGCGCGCAGTGCGCTTGGCGACGCTCTTGATGCGTTCGACCAATGCTTCACCGGCGTCGATGTCTACACCGGCGTCTTTGTAGCTCAGGGAGGGTTGCTTGCTCATGATCCAGGCCTTTAGGGGGGATTCAGGGGGTATCGACCGAACCAGAGAGCCTGCTGAAACACTGCAAAAGGGTTTCAGGGTGCCCAGCTGATGCCGGTCTGCGAAGGCGCGCGATTTTATCAGGCTTGAGGGGCAGCGGCCATCCTCGGGCCGACGGGTAGAGGCATATCCGGTTAAAAAAACTGCGATTGGCCGTGTTGGTGCCCCTGCCCATGCCTGTATAAGGTATAGCGCTCAAGTGGCTATCGTTATGACAGTGCGAAAACAATCGGGCGACGGGTGAATGTTTTGCCGGGGCTTGTGGTCACAGCCTTGCTCGCAGCGGTTCATGCGTACTGTTTCAATCGTTTTTTGTCGTCGGGAATCTTCCATGCGTCTGGGTAAATTTCTATTTGTGGGCTGTTTGTCATTGGTCAGCCTGGCGAGTCATGCCGAAACCCTCAATGGCTTGTATCAGGTGCGTGAGCCGGTGAGCAGCCAGTCGCCCGAAGAGCGCAACCAGGCGACCCAGCGAGCACTGGAAACCCTGGTGCTGCGTCTCACTGGTGACGCCAAGGCTGCGCAGGGTCCCGGTCTGGCAGCGATCCGCAAGGACCCGCAGCAGATCATCAGTCAGTACGGTTATGACGCCGGGCCGCCGGAAAGCTTGCAGGTGGACTTCGATCCGGTCAGTACCGATCGTGCCCTGCGTCAGGCGGGGTTGCCATTGTGGGGAAGCAATCGGCCGTCGATCCTCGGTTGGTGGCTGAGTGACTCAACCGAAGGCTCGAGCCTGGTCGGGGATGGCCAGGCCAGTGCCGCGCCCCTGCGGCGAGCCGCTCAGCATCGTGGCCTGCCTCTGCGTTTGCCTCTTGGCGACCTGGATGAGCAGATCGTCGCGACGGCGCCGAATCTCGAAGGCGCCGATCCGACTCCGCTGCGTGAAGCTTCCGAGCGCTACGGCGCAGATGCGCTGTTGGCGGTACATGCTCGTGAAGAGGGCGGCCAATGGCAGGCCAAGTGGCGGTTGTGGCTTGGCGATCAGAAAGAGCAAGGCACTGTTCAGGGGGCTGATACCGCCGCCCTGGCAGATGGCGTGTTGCTTGCGGTGAGTCAGCGTCTGGCACCGCGTTTCGTTACCCGTCCCGGTGTTTCCAGTGAGCAGTTGCTGGAAGTGCAGGGCATGACCCTGGAGCACTATGCCGCCTTGGGGCACCTTTTGGAGCCTTTCGGTGCGCAGTTGCAGAGTATCGACGGTGACCGGGTCGTCTATCGGGTCAATGGCAGCGCGGAGCAACTGCGGGCGCAGTTGTCCCTGGCCAAGCTGCAAGAGATCCCGGCTGATGAGGTGCCGGCTCCCCAGGTGTCTGTGCAAGGCGGGCAAGGCACCGCGCCGGTCGCAGCGCCTGCGACACCGGCACAGTTGCGTTTTCGTTGGTAGCAGGTTGATTTCCTTCTATATAGAAGCAGGAGTGGTTTATGGCTGATACGCGTCGTTGGGTCTGGTTGGGTGGAGTGCTCCTGGTTTGTGGGTTGGTTTACCTGCTGCACCCGATCCTGAGTCCGTTCCTGGTGGCGCTGTTGCTGGCCTATCTGTTCGACCCCTTGGTGGATCGCCTGGAAAAATGGGGGCTGTCCCGTACCTGGGGTGTGGTGGCTGTGTTTGCGCTGTTCACCCTGATCGTGATGACGCTGCTGCTGGTATTGGTGCCGATGCTGGCCAAGCAGTTGCTGCGATTGTATGAATTGGCGCCGCAAATGCTCGACTGGATGCAGCACTCGGCAATGCCCTGGGTGCAGTCCCGGCTGGGGTTGGCGGATGGCTTCTGGAAGTTCGACAAGGTCAAGGCTGCCATCAGTGAGCATATGGGGCAGACCACGGACATCGTGGGTGTGGTGCTGAGCCAGGCCACGGCTTCGGGGTTGGCGCTGATCGGCTGGCTGGCCAACCTGGTACTGATCCCGGTGGTCAGCTTCTACCTGCTGCGGGACTGGGATCTGATGATGGCCAAGATCCGGAGCCTGTTGCCGCGCAATCGCGAGGAGCGGGTGATGTCCCTGGCGGGTGAGTGTCATGAGGTGCTGGGGGCATTTGTCCGCGGGCAATTGCTGGTGATGCTGGCTCTCGGGGTGATCTATGCGGCAGGGCTGATGTTGGTAGGGCTCGAGCTGGGCTTGTTGATCGGCCTGATTGCCGGTTTGGCAGCGATCGTGCCGTACATGGGCTTTGTCATAGGCATTGGAGCTGCGCTGATAGCCGGTCTGTTCCAGTTTGGTGGCGACCTGTACCCGATGCTCGGCATCGTTGCGGTATTCATGGTCGGGCAGGCGCTGGAGGGGATGGTGCTGACGCCGTTGCTGGTAGGTGATCGCATTGGTCTGCATCCGGTGGCGGTAATCTTTGCCATTCTTGCGGGTGGCGAGCTGTTCGGGTTTACCGGGGTGCTGCTGGCTCTGCCGGTGGCTGCGGTGATCATGGTGCTCGTACGCCATGTGCATGACCTGTACAAGGACTCGGACATCTACAGTGGTGCTGAAGACCCCGAACTGTAGGCGGGCAAAAGGCTCGACGAGCAGGGGCGCCCATTCATGACTGTCCATCTGTTGCTGTCCGGGCTGTCAAAGAATCCCCTTTGCCCCGCTTCGGCTGACGCAAACCTTTGATTTTGCTTGTGGTCTGCTGCATTGTGCGCTCGGCGTCACGGGTATAAACTTTGCAAACTTTACACAGAGGCCACTAACGGTTCCTTTGGAACTGTTCAGTCAGCATGAAACCGATTCAGCTGCCCCTAGGTGTGCGTCTGCGTGATGACGCCACCTTCATCAACTACTATCCAGGCGCCAATGCCGCTGCACTCGGCTACGTCGAGCGCCTATGCGAAGCCGACGCCGGTTGGACCGAAAGCCTGATCTACCTCTGGGGCAAGGACGGTGTAGGCCGTACGCACTTGCTGCAGGCGGCGTGTTTGCGTTTCGAGCAGTTGGGGGAGCCTGCGGTTTACCTGCCGCTGGCAGAGTTGCTGGATCGTGGTATCGAGATTCTCGACAATCTTGAACAGTACGAATTGGTTTGCCTGGATGATCTACAGGCGGTGGCCGGCAAGGCCGATTGGGAAGAGGCGCTGTTCCATCTGTTCAATCGCTTGCGTGACAGTGGTCGACGCTTGCTGATCGCGGCCTCGACCTCACCCCGGGAGTTGCCGGTGAAACTGGCGGACTTGAAGTCCCGTCTGACCCTGGCGCTGATATTCCAGATGCGTCCGCTCTCTGATGAAGATAAATTGCGTGCCCTGCAACTGCGTGCGTCCCGTCGTGGGCTGCATCTGACCGATGAAGTCGGGCATTTTATTCTGACTCGCGGGACTCGCAGCATGAGTGCACTTTTCGAGTTGCTCGAGCGCCTTGATCAGGCCTCATTGCAAGCTCAGCGCAAGCTGACCATTCCTTTCCTGAAAGAGACTCTGGGCTGGTAAAACCAAGGCCTGCAGCGCTTTGCTGGAAGGCGTTCGGCATATTTCAGGCGTCAGAAAACGCACCTTTGGAAGGGTTTCCAGAGGCGGGCGGACTTAAAATGGGCTTAAAGCCTTAGATGTACGGAAGAAACTCATAAGTCACATTCTGATCGATTGAATTTGCAAATGAGGGCGATAGAAGGCATAGTCGCGTCTTCTTTTATTTCAAGCCACGGTCGTGCCCATGCTAAATCGCTTCGCACCCCTCGTGCCTCTCGCACTCGTTACCCTGTTGTTTGGTTGCGCTTCTCACACCCCTGTGTCTCAGCAGCAACCCGTGCAACAGGCTCAAGTCTCCGCAAAAAACCAGTCTTCCGCTGTTTACCAGGAAGAGCTGGCAACTGAAAAGGAACTGGCAGAGTTCTCTGACAGCAAGCCTTACCAGTTGCCAGTTCTGGCTGACAGCATCCTTGAGCGCGGCATGTCCCTGATCGGTACCCGTTACCGTTTCGGCGGTACCTCGGAAGCCGGCTTCGATTGCAGCGGTTTCATTGGTTATCTGTTTCGCGAAGAGGCGGGCATGAATCTGCCGCGCTCCACTCGCGAAATGATCAACGTCAAGGCTCCTCTGGTAGCGCGTAACAACCTCAAGCCGGGCGATCTGCTGTTCTTCAGCACCAACGGTCGCGGGCGCGTCAGCCACGCCGGTATCTATCTGGGGGATGATCAGTTCATCCACTCCAGCAGCCGTCGCAGTGGCGGCGTGCGAGTAGACAGCCTGGGTGATAGCTATTGGAGCAAGACCTTCATCGAAGCCAAGCGAGCCCTCGCCATGGCACCGACTGTGGTCACTGCACGTAAATAAGCTGACTGTTTGTAGGGCGAAGTTAAAGTCTTACTTGAAGTTTGGCGTGTAGGCGCTAGAATCCTGATCTATTGTTGAAACTAACCGCGTAAGCCCTGCTTACGCGGTTTTGTTTTCAGTACCACGGCAGAGAAAGCCGCATCCCGATCAGGATTGTTCAGCTTATGTCGACCTCGGCCCGTTTCGCGCTTATTGCCCTCGCTGCACTGCTCAGTGCTTGCGCCAGTCGTACACCGCCTCCGGCGCCTGTGGTACGTGCTCCTGTATTCAATTCCTCCCAGGCCTTTTCTCCGGTTGCCGAAGACGTACTGTTTCGCGCCTTGGGTCTGGTAGGCACGCCCTATCGCTGGGGTGGCAATACACCGGACTCCGGATTCGATTGCAGCGGTTTGATTGGTTATGTCTACCGTGATGCGGCGGGTATTTCCTTGCCGCGCTCGACTCGGGAAATGATCGGCATGCAGGCGCCGGATGTGGGCAAGAATGCCTTGCAGACCGGTGACCTGATCTTCTTCGCCACCAATGGCGGTTCTCAGGTCAGCCATGCAGGGATCTATGTTGGCGAAGGGCGTTTCGTGCACGCCCCGGCCACAGGTGGCACCGTGAAGCTCGACAGTCTGTCCAAAGCCTATTGGCAGAAGGCCTACCTGAGCGCCAAGCGTGTACTGCAGCCGGAACATCTGGCGCACAACCCATAACACTTCTCCGGTCGAGGTGCTCGTGACTGCTCGTACCCTCAACCTCGACGATGCCCTTTATCAGTACCTGCTGGACGTTTCACTGCGTGAGACGCCCTTATTGCGTCGTTTGCGTGACGAAACCCAGGCGCTGCCCAATGCGCGCTGGCAGGTGGCGCCGGAGCAGGGGCAGTTCCTCGCGCTGCTGATCAAGCTGATCGGTGCTCGCCGCATCCTCGAGGTCGGGACCTTCACCGGCTATAGCGCCTTGTGCATGGCCCAGGCGCTGCCCGACGATGGTTTGTTGATCTGTTGTGATATTCCCGGCGATTACAATGCCACCGCCTGTCGTTACTGGAAGGACGCGGGAGTCGACCAGCGTATTGACCTGCGCCTGGCGCCCGCGCTGCAGACTCTGGCTGGCCTGGAGCAGGCGGGCCAGCTTGAGTCTTTCGATCTGATCTTTATCGATGCGGACAAGGCCAATTATCCAGCCTATCTGGAGTTTGCCCTGCGTTTACTGCGAGTTGGGGGCCTGGCGGTGTTCGACAACACGCTATGGAGCGGGCGAGTGCTGGAGGCGAATGCCGCCAGTGAGGATACCCGAGCCATCCAGACGCTCAATCGCGCCTTGAAGGATGACTCGCGTATCGACCTGTCGCTGCTTCCCTTGGGGGATGGCCTGACCCTGTGCCGCAAGCGTTGAACTCAGGGCGCTTTGGCGGCGGATACCCGCCAGATCTTGTTGCCGACGTCATCGGCGACCAATAGCCCCCCTTGCTGATCGATGACTACCCCGACCGGGCGTCCCAGGGCTTTTTCATCGGCATTGAGAAAGCCGCTGAGTACGTCGATCGGTTGTCCCTGGGGTTTGCCTGCACGGAAAGGCACGAATATCACCTTGTAGCCGCTGTAGGGCTTGCGGTTCCAGGAGCCGTGCTGGCCGATGAAGGCTCCTTCGGTAAAGGGCGCGGGAAGTCTGCTGCCTTCGGCGAAGGTCAGGCCCAGTGAGGCTGTATGCGGGCCCACGGCATAATCCGGGGCGATTGCCTTGCTCACCTGTTCGAGGTTTTGTGGCTTGACCCGCACGTCCACGTGTTGCCCGTAGTAACTGAAGGGCCAGCCATAAAAAGCCCCGTCCTTGACCGAGGTGATGTAGTCCGGAACCAGGTCGCTGCCTATTTCGTCGCGCTCATTGACGGCGGTCCATAGCGCTCCACTGACCGGCTCCCAGGCCAGGCCATTGGGGTTGCGCAGGCCGGTGGCGAACAGGCGATGCTTGCCGCTGGCTCGATCCACTTCCCAGATGGCTGCACGGCCTTCTTCTTTATCCAGGCCGTTTTCCCCAACGTTACTGTTCGAGCCGACGGTGACATACAGCTTGCTTGCGTCCTTGCTGGCGATGACGTTCTTGGTCCAGTGGTGGTTGAGTGTGCCGCCGGGGAGGTCGAGCACCTTGGTGGGGGCTGCGCTGATGTGGGTGTCACCGGCCTGATAGGGGAAGCGCAGCAGCTTGTCGGTGTCCGCTACATACAGATCATTGCCCACCAGGGTCATGCCGAATGGGGAGTTGAGGTTCTCCAGGAACAAGCTGCGGGTTTCGGCTACGCCGTCGTGATCCTGGTCTCGCAACAGGGTAATGCGATTGGCGCTGGGGACGGTTGCGCCGGCGCGGCCCATCACTTTTCCGGCGATCCAGCCGCGAATGCCCTGGCTGTCATCCGGCTTGGGCGGTGCATTGGTTTCAGCTACCAATACATCGCCATTGGGTAATACATACAGCCAGCGTGGGTGGTCGAGGTTTTCGGCGAAGGCGGCAACCTGTGTGCCGGCTGCTGCCGTGGGTTTTGCGCCCTCGGGCCAGCCGATGGCGGGGGCAATATTGACCGTGGGGATCAGCGTGGGATTGGGCTGCGGCAGTTTGGGGTTCGGTCCGGTGCCGTCCGAGACTTGCAGGCTTGAGGTTTCGCCGCAGGCGGTGAGGCCGGCGGCGATAGCGATAAGCAAGGTGTGTTGAAGCTTGAGCATGCTGATTTCCCTATGAGTGCACGAACGTCGTAGTCATAGAGGAGCATAGCCAGTCGATGGTTCCGCCTGATCAGCGGGCCTCCTTGAACAGTACGGCAATCCCCGGATAGTAGTGGCCGCTTTCGTTGTGCAGCTTGCGGTAGGCGTAGGGGAAGTACCAGGCTACGGCGCAGCAGTGCTCCTTTTGCAGTTCGTCCAGCATGTCCTGAAGTTCTTCGGGAGAGGCGCTGTGCTGGGCTTTTTGCGGGGCGACAAACAGGCAGCCAAGCCTCAGGTCGCTGGGGTAGCTGATCTTTCTGGCGTCACTGGCAATGTCCAGCAATGGCTGGGTCAGGTGCAGGCTGTTGACCCGCGGCCAGCGCTGGGTGCTCTGGATATAGGCGCGTTCGTCCTTGGTGGCCAGGTACAGGTCGGTACGAGCGTTGCGGGCGCCGTCTTCCTGTTGCTTCTTGCTGGGGCTGTGTTCCAGGCTGATCATCTCCGCCATCCAGGCCGCCGCAGAAAGCAATCCCAGGTTGGCCTTTTCATCGAACCAGTACGGGGTTTCGCTATCGCCGCGGACTGCGTTGTAGCGGTCAATGCAATCGAACCAGCGTTCCAGCATCGGGCGCAGGAATTCCAGCTTTGGATTGCTGATGATCATGCCTTGCATCGAGCTCACTCCTTATTGTTGTGCGGCAGGACCTTGGGTCCTGGGTTATGGCTTTTTGATATCACTGCTCTGAGTGTGGCACAAGATTGGCGTCAGTTTGTTGATGCAGTGCAGTTTTGTGTGATGTGCGACGGCTGGCTTCAATTGACGCTCCACCCCCAACCCTCTAACCTTCGCGACTTGTTTCAGGTGCTCTGTGGCCCATGGTCGACAGAGTGAAACAGGGAAGCCGGTCAGGGCCTGTTCCAGCGATGGACACGGCAACGATTCCGGCGCTGCCCCCGCAACGGTAGATGAGTCAAGGCTGTGCCACATGCCACTGTGTCGATGACATGGGAAGGCGCGCAGCCCGGCAGTGATGCCCCTCATGAGCCCGGAGACCGGCCTGATCCATCCAACGGCATCACGGTGGGCGATGCCAGGCTAGCGCCGTCTCTTTTTTTTCCTGCCCGCCGTTCCCCAGCCCCAACGGAGAGCTGCCCCATGAGTGAATCCCCCGATCGTGACGAGCGCCATCTGGCGCGCATGTTGCGCAAGAAAGCCGTGATCGACGAGCGCATCGCCAACTCGCCCAACGAATGTGGTCTGTTGCTGGTGCTGACTGGCAATGGCAAGGGCAAGAGCAGTTCGGCCTTCGGCATGCTGGCGCGGTCCATGGGCCACGGTATGCAGTGCGGTGTGGTGCAGTTCATCAAGGGCCGTAACAGCACCGGGGAAGAGTTGTTCTTCCGGCGTTTTCCAGAGCAGGTGCGGTTTCACGTGATGGGTGAGGGCTTCACCTGGGAGACCCAGGATCGCCAGCGCGACATTGCTGCGGCCGAAGCGGCCTGGGCGGTATCCAGGGAGCTGTTGAGCGACCCGGAGATTGGTCTTGTCGTACTCGACGAGTTGAACATCGCGCTCAAGCACGGCTACCTGGATCTGGACCAGGTGCTCAGTGATCTGCAGGCTCGGCCACCCATGCAGCATGTGGTGGTGACCGGCCGCGGCGCCAAGCCGGAGATGATCGAGCTGGCAGATACCGTCACTGAAATGGGCATGGTCAAGCATGCGTTCCAGGCCGGTATCAAGGCGCAGAAAGGTGTTGAGCTGTGAGTGTGAATTCATGACCGATGTTCGTCATTGCCCGGCGGTATTGATCGCCGCACCGGCTTCCGGCCAGGGCAAGACCACCGTGACCGCGGCACTGGCCCGCCTGCACCGCAACCAGGGGCGCAAGGTGCGGGTATTCAAGTGCGGTCCGGATTTTCTCGACCCAATGATTCTTGAGCGAGCCAGCGGTGCTCCGGTGTACCAGCTGGACATGTGGATGGTCGGGGAGCAGGAAAGCCGTCGCTTGTTGTGGGAGGCTGCGGGCGAAGCAGACCTGATCCTGATCGAAGGGGTCATGGGGCTGTTCGATGGCACGCCCTCCAGTGCCGATTTGGCGCGGCATTTCGGCGTCCCGGTGTTGGGGGTGATCGATGGCACCGCCATGGCCCAGACCTTTGGTGCGCTGGCCCTGGGACTGGCCCGCTATCAGCCGGACCTGCCGTTCGCCGGGGTGCTGGCCAATCGGGTAGGCACCTTGCGCCACGCGCAGTTGCTCGAAGGAAGCCTCACCGAGGGATTGCGCTGGTACGGTGCCTTGTCCCGAGAGACTGACATCGAACTGCCCAGTCGCCACCTGGGGCTGGTACAGGCCAGCGAGCTGAATGATCTGGACCTGCGCCTTGATGCTGCCGCTGAAGCCCTGGCCAGCAGTTGCCAAGTGGCACTGCCGCCGGCAGTGAGCTTTGCCGCACCAACGCCGGTACCCTGCGAGCCTTTGCTTGCCGGTGTGCGAATCGCCGTGGCGCGGGATGAGGCGTTTGCCTTTACCTACGGTGCCAGCCTGGATCTGTTGCGGGCCATGGGCGCGCAGTTGAGCTTCTTCTCGCCGATTCATGACACTGAGCTGCCGGAGGCGGACAGTCTGTATCTGCCCGGTGGATACCCTGAATTGCACCACCAGGCGCTGGCGCAAAACACCGCGATGCTGGGTGCCATTCGTGCCCATCATGGTGCGGGCAAGCCGTTGCTCGCGGAGTGTGGCGGTATGTTGTACTTGCTGGACTCCCTGACCGACGTCGAAGGGCAGCGTGCCAATCTCTTGGGGCTGCTGCCCGGTGATGCCGTGATGCAAAAGCGCCTCGCGGCCCTGGCCTTGCAAGCGGTGGAGTTACCGGAAGGCAGCTTGCGTGGTCACACCTATCATCATTCCCTGACCAGCACGCAACTCGAGCCGATTGCCCGCGGCATCAGCCCCAATGGTGGCCGTGGTGCGGAAGCGGTGTATCGCGATGGGCGGATGACGGCCTCCTATGTGCACTTTTACTTTCCGTCCAACCCGGAGGCGGTGGCGGCTTTGTTCGTGCCAGCTCGCGCTGGCAAGCCAACGCCTGTAGAGGATGCGGTAGGTGAGTGAGCAGGATTTTTCTACGGCGGAGCGTGAGGCGGTTTATCGCGCCATTGCCGAGCGCCGGGATATGCGTCACTTCGCCGGTGGCAGTGTCGCGCCCGAGCTGCTGCGGCGTTTGCTGGAGGCGGCGCATCAGGCACCCAGCGTGGGGTTGATGCAACCCTGGCGTTTTATCCGTATCAGCGATCGCCCGTTACGTGGACGAATCCAGCAGTTGGTGGAAGAGGAGCGGGTGCGCACTGCCGAGGCCTTGGGAGAGCGTTCCGACGAGTTCATGAAACTCAAGGTTGAAGGCATCAATGACTGTGCCGAGGTGCTGGTGGCGGCGTTGATGGATGGGCGTGAGCGACATGTCTTTGGTCGGCGCACTCTGCCGGAAATGGACCTGGCTTCGCTGTCCTGTGCCATTCAGAACCTCTGGCTGGCGGCGCGCAGCGAAGGCCTGGGCCTGGGCTGGGTTTCGCTGTTCGAGCCCCAGGCCCTGGCCGACCTGCTGGGATTGCCCGCCGGTGCCAAACCCTTGGCCGTGTTGTGCCTGGGCCCGGTTACCGAGTTCTATCCGGCGCCGATGCTGGCGCTGCAGGGTTGGGCGCAACCCCGGCCATTGAGTGAGTTGCTGTATGAGAATTACTGGGGAGTGAGTCAATGAGTGTGGCGTTGCTGAGTGTCGCCGGGGTGGCGCTGGATGCGCTGCTGGGCGAACCCAAGCGCAGGCATCCGCTGGTGGCCTTTGGCCGTATGGCGGATCGTATCGAGCAACGTTTCAACGCCGCCGGCCGAGGCTGGCGCAGTCATGGGGTCACCGCCTGGGTACTGGCGGTGCTGCCCTTGACCCTGCTGGCCACGGCCCTGTCCTGGCTGCCCTACATTGGTTGGGTGGTGGAGATCATTGCACTGTATTGCGCCCTGGGCCTGCGCAGCCTCGGCGAGCACGTCGCGCCGGTGGCTCAGGCTTTGCGCAGTGAAGACCTGGATGAAGCCCGGCGTCGGGTCGGTTTTCTGGTGAGCCGTCAGACCAGTGAACTGGATGCCACCGAAGTGGCGCGGGCAGCCACTGAATCGGTGCTGGAAAACGGCAGCGATGCCGTGTTTGCCGCCTTGTTCTGGTTTGCCGTGGCCGGTGCGCCGGGGGTGGTGCTCTATCGCCTGAGCAACACCCTGGATGCAATGTGGGGCTATCGCAACGAGCGTTTTGAGCGTTTCGGCTGGGCGGCGGCGCGAATCGACGACCTGCTCAACTATATTCCTGCGCGCCTGGTGGCCCTGACCTATGCCTTGCTGGGCAAGACCCGCCTGGCGCTCAAATGCTGGTGGCGCCAGGGTCCGACCTGGGACAGTCCCAATGCCGGTCCGGTGATGGCGGCTGGAGCGGGCGCCCTGGGGGTCGAGTTGGGCGGCGCAGCGATTTATCACGGTGAGTTGCACCAGCGTCCGCAACTGGGCGAAGGCGAGCCGGCGAGTGCCGACTCCATCGATCGCGGTTGGCAGTTGGTGCAGCGGGGTGTCTGGCTGTGGTTGTTGATTTTGTGCCTGGGGGCTGAATTCTATGCTTGAGCACGGCGGAAGGTTGCGCAAGGCGGCCCAGGAATACGGGATCGCCGAAGAGGCCTGGCTGGATCTGTCCAGCGGATTGGCGCCCTGGCCATTTCCCTTGCCGACCATTCCCCTGCGTGCCTGGGCACGTCTGCCGGAAACCGATGATGGTCTGGAACAGGCGGCCTGCGCCTACTACGGCGCGACTGAGGTGCTGCCGGTGGCCGGTTCCCAGGCGGCAATCCAATTGCTGCCGCGGCTGCGGCGGGCGGGCAAGGTCGGGGTCTTGTCACCCTGTTATGCCGAACACGCCGAGGCCTGGCGGCGCAGTGGCTACCGGGTGCGCGAGGTACTGGAGCAAGAAGTGGATTTCTTTCTCGACAGCCTCGATGTGCTGGTGGTGGTCAACCCCAACAACCCCACCGGTTTGAGCCTCACGCCCGAGCGCCTGCTGGATTGGCATGCCCGCTTGGCCCAGCGCGGTGGTTGGTTGGTGGTGGATGAAGCCTTCATGGATAACACCCCGCAACTGAGTCTGGCCCGGCATGCCCATCAGGTGGGGCTGATTGTCCTGCGTTCATTCGGCAAGTTCTTCGGGCTGGCTGGCGTACGCCTGGGCTTTGTCCTGGCCGAGCGCCGGTTGCTCAGGCTGTTGGCGGAGCAGGTTGGCCCTTGGGCGGTCAGCGGGCCGACCCGGGGGCTGGGGCAGGCTTGCCTGCGGGATGTCGAGGGGCATGCCCGGCAACGTCTGCGCAGTGAAGAGGCTAGCGAGCGCTTGAGTGAAGTTCTTGCGCGCTACGGCTTCAAGCCTCAGGGCGGCTGTGCGCTGTTCCAGTGGCTGATCACCGCCGAGGCCGAGCGGCTTTATCAATTCATGGCGCGGCGCGGCATTCTCCTTCGGCTGTTCGCCCACAACAGCAGTCTGCGCTTCGGCCTGCCCGCCGACGATGCCGATTGGGCGCGCCTGGAACAGGCGCTGCAGGCTTATCGCAAGGACTATCCATGAGCACGCTGATGGTACAGGGCACCACCTCGGATGCCGGCAAGAGCACGCTGGTGACCGCGCTGTGTCGCTGGTTGCTGCGCCGGGGCGTCAGCGTGGTGCCGTTCAAGCCGCAGAACATGGCGCTCAACAGTGCGGTGACCGCCGACGGTGGCGAGATCGGACGGGCTCAGGCGGTCCAGGCCCAGGCTGCCAACCTGGCACCCCACACCGATATGAACCCGGTGCTGCTCAAGCCCAACAGCGACACCGGCTCCCAGGTGATCATTCACGGACGGGCCGTCACCACCATGAATGCCGTGGCCTATCACGACTACAAGGCCATCGCCATGCAGGCGGTTCTGGCTTCTCATGAGCGTCTGCGAGGCGCTTATGACGTGGTGATGGTGGAAGGGGCCGGCTCTCCGGCAGAGATCAATCTACGGGCTGGCGACATTGCCAACATGGGGTTTGCCGAAGCGGTGGACTGTCCGGTGCTGCTGATTGCCGATATCAATCGTGGCGGGGTGTTCGCCCATCTGGTGGGGACTCTGGAGCTGCTTTCGCCCAGCGAGCAGGCGAGGGTCAAGGGCTTCATCATCAATCGTTTTCGTGGTGACCTGGCGCTTTTGCAGCCGGGCCTGGATTGGCTGGAGGCCCGTACCGGCAAGCCGGTGATTGGTGTGCTGCCCTATGTCATGGACCTGCACCTGGAGGCGGAGGACGGCATCGACCAGCGCCAGGCCGGCAAGGTCGAGCAAGTGCTGAAGGTGGTGGTGCCGGTGCTGCCGCGCATCAGCAATCACACGGATTTCGATCCGTTGCGCCTGCATCCTCAGGTGGACTTGCAGTTCATCGGCCCCGGGCAGGTGATTCCCGCCGCCGATCTGATCATTCTTCCCGGCTCGAAAAGCGTACGCGGCGATCTAGCCTATCTGCGAGCCAACGGCTGGGATCGGGCCATCGACCGGCATCTGCGTTATGGCGGCAAGCTGCTGGGGATCTGTGGTGGTCTGCAGATGCTCGGCAAGCAGTTGCACGACCCACTGGGTCTGGAGGGCGCGGCGGGCTCCAGCCCGGGCCTGGGCTTGCTGGATTTTGAGACCGTGCTCGAAGCAGAGAAACAGCTGCGTAACGTCAGCGGCAACCTGACCCTGGAGAATGCGCCGGTCAGTGGCTATGAAATTCACGCTGGGGTCACTCGCGGCCCGGCCCTGGAGCAGCCTGCGGTGCAGTTGGAGGACGGTCGCTGCGATGGCGCTTGCAGCGTCGATGGGCTGATCCTCGGCACCTATCTGCATGGTCTGTTCGAGACTCCGGCAGCCTGTGGTGCGCTGTTGCGCTGGGCGGGACTGCAGGATGTGCAGGAGGTGGATTACCACGCCTTGCGCGAACGCGATATCGAGCGTCTGGCGGATCTGGTGGAGCGTCATCTGGATACCGCCGCGCTGCTCAAGCTCTGTGGCCTGTAAGCCGCGGTGGACTTACTTTTCAAAGGTGCTCAAGCATGCTGCAACTGATTCTCGGCGGTGCCCGCTCCGGCAAGAGTCGCCTGGCGGAAAAACTGGCCACCGACAGCGCCCTTGAGGTGATCTACATCGCCACCAGCCAGCCTCTGGATGGCGAGATGAATCAACGTATTGCCCATCATCGTCAGCGTCGCCCGTCCCATTGGGGGTTGATCGAAGAACCGCTGGAGCTGGCCCGGGTGCTGCAGCAGGCCGCTGGCACCGGGCGTTGTCTGCTGGTGGATTGCCTGACCCTGTGGTTGACCAATCTGTTGATGCTCGAGGACGAGCAGCGCCTGGTGTTTGAGCGCGAGGCCTTGTTGCAGTGTGTGGCGACGCTGCCGGGGGAGATCATCTTTGTCAGCAACGAAACTGGAATGGGTGTCGTGCCCCTGGGCGAATTGACTCGCCGCTACGTGGATGAAGCCGGTTGGCTGCATCAAGCCCTGGCCGAACGTTGTCAGCGTGTGGTGCTGACGGTGGCCGGCCTGTCCCTGACTTTGAAAGGAACTGCGTTATGAGTAACTCCTGGTGGCTGAACCCGTGCAAGGCGGTCGATGCCCGGATGGTCGAGCAAGCCCTGGCGCGTCAACAGCAATTGACCAAGCCGGCCGGGTCCCTTGGCCAACTGGAGCCCTTGGCGGTACGTCTGGCCGGTTTGCAAGGTCAGCTCAAGCCAGGCCTTGAGCGGTTATGGATTTCGATTTTCGCCGGGGATCACGGGGTGGTTGCCGAGGGCGTATCCGCCTACCCACAGGAAGTGACTGGGCAGATGCTGCTGAACTTTGTCAGCGGCGGCGCGGCTATCAGCGTGCTGGCACGGCAACTGGGTGCGCAACTGGAGGTGGTGGACCTGGGCACAGTGGCCCCAGGATTGAGCCTGCCGGGGGTGCGCCACCTTAACCTGGGTGCCGGTACGCAGAACTTTGTCCAGGGGCCGGCCATGACCCCGGCTCAGGGGGAGCTGGCCCTGCAAGCAGGCCGCGACAGTGCGTTGCGCGCCCGAGCCGAGGGTGCCCAACTGTTTATCGGCGGTGAGATGGGCATTGGCAACACCACTGCCGCCAGTGCCATTGCCTGTGCCTTGCTGGACATTCCGGTGGCGCAGTTGGCCGGACCGGGCACCGGCTTGAATGCCGAAGGGGTCAACCACAAGGCCGAGGTCATCGAGCGGGCCTTGGCCCTGCATGCGCGGTCCCGCGACGATGCCTTGCAGACGCTGTTCAATCTCGGTGGTTTTGAAGTGGCTGCGTTGGTGGGGGCCTATCTGGCCTGCGCTCAGGAAGGAGTCGCAGTACTGGTTGATGGGTTTATCTGCAGTGTCGCGGCCCTGGTGGCGGTGCGCCTGAATCCGGCGTGCCGTCCATGGCTGCTGTTTGCGCATCAAGGGGCCGAGCCGGGGCACCGGCATGTGCTGGGCGCTCTGCAAGCCGACCCGTTGCTGGATCTGGGCTTGCGTCTGGGGGAGGGCAGCGGTGCCGCGCTGGCGGTGCCATTGCTGCGCCTGGCCTGTGATCTGCACGGGCAGATGGCGACCTTCGCCGAGGCGGCCGTGGCGGACCGCCCGGCATGACCCTGTATCTGGACCTGTTGCGCCACGGTGAAACCGAACTGGGCGGTGGTTTGCGCGGCAGTCTGGACGACGCCCTGACAGAGCGGGGCTGGCAACAGATGCGTGACGGGGTTCAGGGGCACGGGAGTTGGGATCTGATCGTCAGTTCACCCTTGCAGCGGTGCTCGCGTTTTGCCGAGCAACTGGCTGCGCAGTTGCAGTTGCCCCTGCTGCTGCAGCCTGATGTGCAGGAGTTGCATTTTGGGGCCTGGGAGGGGCAGAGCGCAGCGGCGCTGATGGAAACCAATGCCGATGACCTGGGCCGATTCTGGGCCGATCCCTATAGCTTTACTCCGCCCCAGGGAGAGCCCGTGGCGGACTTTTCCCAGCGGGTGCTGGGGGCGATCGAGGGCTTGTACCGGGACTGTGCCGGGCAGCGGGTGCTGTTGATCAGTCATGGTGGGGTGATGCGCCTGTTGCTGGCCCGGGCGCGGGGGCTGCCCCGGGAGCAGTTGCTGAATGTGGAAGTCAGCCACGGTGCGTTGTTCAGCTTGAAAGTCGCCTCTACGGGGCAATTGAGCGAGGAGGGCTGAGATGCTGCCATTCTGGATTGCCCTGCAGTTTCTCAGCAGCCTGCCCATTCGCCTGCCGGGCATGCCTCAGCCTGAAGAGCTGGGGCGCTCATTGCTGTTCTATCCGCTGGTGGGGCTGTTGTTCGGTGTGCTGTTGTGGTTGCTGGACGCCGTGCTCGCTGGCACCCCCTTGCTGCTACACGCGGCGTTGCTGCTGAGCGCCTGGGTATTGCTCAGCGGGGGATTGCACCTGGATGGATTGGCAGACAGTGCCGATGCCTGGCTGGGGGGCTTCGGTGATCGAGAGCGCACCTTGAGCATCATGAAAGACCCCCGGAGCGGGCCCATCGCTGTGGTGACGTTGGTGCTGGTGCTGTTGCTCAAGTTCGTTGCACTGGTGGCGCTGATCGAACAGCAGCAGGGCGTTGCCTTGTTGCTGGCACCTCTGATTGGGCGCGCCTCATTGCTGGGGTTGTTCCTTTGCACGCCATATGTGCGTGCGGGAGGCCTGGGTCAGGCGCTGGCCGATCATCTGCCTCCACTGGCAGGGCGACAGGTACTGGGCTTGAGTGTCCTGGTCTGTTTGCTGCTGGGGGGCTACAGCGGACTTTGGGTGGTGCTGCTGGCGGTGTTGCTGTTCTTCTGGTTGCGCCAGTTGATGATCCGGCGCCTGGGTGGCACTACCGGCGATACGGCGGGGGCTCTGCTGGAGTTGCTGGAGACGGCGGTATTGCTGGTGATGGTGCTTCTTTGAGCAAGCTCTGCAGTAGCTGCTTTTTCTGAAATTTCTTGCCTTGGATTAATAGCGGGTATATACACGCATCATGCTTCCCTCTCAATGTTTGTGCACCAATCTGCGTCGTGCCGCTCGTGGCGTCAGCAGGTATTACGACGGCGCCCTAGACGGCTTCGGGATTAACGTTGCCCAGTACTCTTTGCTGAACAATCTGCTGCGTCTCGATCAGCCGAGCATTTCCAGCCTGGCGGAGGCCATGGGCCTGGACCGCAGTACGCTGGGGCGTAATGTGCGAGTCCTGGAGGCTGCGGGCCTGGTCCGGTTGATGGAAGGTGACGACCAGCGCAATCGTCTGGTGCAACTGACCGAGGCGGGGCATGAGCGCTTGGTGGCAGCTTTGCCGGCCTGGGAAGCAGCCCAGCAGCGGCTGATCGATCGGCTTGGGGTGGAGAAGCGTGAAACCTTGTTGGCCTTGCTGAACGAACTCGCCTGAAGGCGTTTCGTTCGACTACAAGCGGGTATATACCCGCAACTGGAGAATAAAAATGTCATCGATGTGGCGCACCTGCGGCTGGGTACTTCTCGGCAGCGCATTGATCCTGGCGCTGTCGCTGGGGGTTAGGCATGGTTTCGGCCTGTTTCTGCCACCCATGAGCGCGCAGTTCGGCTGGGGCCGTGAAGTCTTCGCCTTTGCCATTGCCTTGCAGAACCTGATCTGGGGCCTGGCACAGCCGTTTACCGGGGCCCTGGCCGACCGTTTTGGTGCGGCCAAGGTGGTGCTGGTCGGTGGCGTACTGTACGCGGTCGGGCTGGTGTTCATGGGGCTTTCGGATTCGGCGCTGAGCCTGTCCCTGAGTGCCGGGTTGCTGATTGGCATCGGTTTGTCCGGAACTTCCTTCTCGGTGATTCTCGGGGTGGTCGGTCGTGCCTTGCCGCCGGAAAAGCGCAGCATGGGCATGGGGATCGCCAGTGCCGCAGGTTCCTTCGGCCAATTCGCCATGCTCCCGGGAACCTTGGGGCTGATCGGCTGGCTGGGCTGGTCGACGGCATTGCTGGTGCTGGGCCTGCTGGTGGCGCTGATCGTGCCGCTGGTCAGCATGCTCAAGGACAAGCCGCTGCCGGTGCTGGGGCATGAACAGAGCCTGGGCGAGGCCCTGCGTGAAGCCTGTTCTCACTCGGGGTTCTGGTTGCTGGCGTTCGGCTTCTTTGTCTGTGGTTTCCAGGTGGTGTTCATCGGCGTGCATCTGCCGGCCTATCTGGTGGATCAGCATCTACCGGCGACAGTCGGAACCACGGTGCTGGCGCTGATCGGCTTATTCAACATCTTTGGCACTTACACAGCGGGCTGGTTGGGCGGGCGGATGTCCAAGCCACGGCTGTTGACCGGTCTGTACCTGTTGCGTGCGGTGGTGATCGGCCTGTTCCTGTGGCTGCCGGTGACCCAGGCCAGTGCCTACCTGTTCGGCATGGCCATGGGCTTTCTCTGGCTGTCCACCGTGCCCTTGACCAACGGCACGGTCGCGACCTTGTTCGGGGTCAGGAACCTGTCCATGCTTGGCGGCATCGTGTTTCTGTTCCATCAGTTGGGCTCGTTCCTTGGCGGTTGGCTGGGGGGCGTGGTGTATGACCGTACCGGGAGTTATGACTTGATCTGGCAGGTAGCGATTCTTCTCAGTCTGTTGGCCGCGGCTCTCAATTGGCCGGTGCGCGAGCGGCCGGTGGCGCGCTTGCAGGCGAGTGCAGCGTGAAGTCATGGCTGGGTTGGAGTGTCGGCCTGGGCGTCGGCATTGTGCTGTTGTGGCTGGCCTGGTGGGGATGGCATCGCGGCGGGCTGGCGCTGATGCAGTTGGGCATGGGTGCTTGCTAGGTGGCCAGAGGGGCGAGTAACGTCGATATCCGACGACTATTGAAGGACGCTGAACATGGCTAAGCGCTGGTTTGTGGTTCCGGCATTACTCACATTGTTTGCAGGTTCGGTCTGGGCCGCGGATTGTCCGGCGTTACTGCAGGGGTCTGTACCCAAGTTGCACGCCAAGGAATCCATCGATCTGTGCAAGCGCTTTGCCGGCAAGCCGCTGGTGGTGGTCAATACCGCGAGCTTCTGTGGGTTTGCTCCGCAATTCAAAGGCCTTGAGGCGCTGTATCAGCGTTACAAGGAACAGGGGTTGGAAGTGGTGGGTGTTCCGTCCAATGACTTCAAGCAGGAGTCCAAGGATGGCGCTGAGACTGCCAAGGTCTGTTACGTCAACTACGGCGTGACGTTCACCATGACCGAGCCGCAAAAGGTTCGAGGGGCCGATGCGGTGCATCTGTTCAAGGTCCTGGCGCAGCAGAGCAATGCGCCGAAGTGGAATTTCTACAAGTACGTGGTGGATCGCCAGGGCAATGTGATTGCCAGCTTTTCCAGCCTGACCAAGCCGGATAACCCGGAGTTCATTGAGGCGGTAGAGAAGGCGTTGGCGTCCAAATCCTGAGTTTTGCGGATCAGCACATGAAAAAGCCCCGCCTCTTGAGAGGCGGGGCTTTTTCTTTCGGCTCTAGAGGCACAGGCCTCTTAACGATTTAGAAGCGGTAGGTTGCACCTACGCCGAAACCGTTCGCGCTGTTGTCGTACTGGGCGTTGTAAGTCTGGCCAAGGGCATTGCTGCGGTTGACGTTGACTTTCTCTTCCTTGAGGTAGGAGTAGGCAACGTCGATGGTCAGGTCTTCGGTTGGGCTCCAGCCGGCACCCAGGCTGAAGATGGTCCGGTCGCCGGTAGGGATGCGTGGTGAACGGTCAGTGTTGTTGGTTGGCGCCTGGTCAAAGGTCAGGCCGGTACGCAAGACCCACTGTTTGTTCAACTGGTAGGACGTACCGATGGCGTAAGCCCAGGTGTCATGCCAGTTCTGCTCTTCCTTGATGCTGCCCAGTTTCAGCGTCGGGGCCAGTGCGCCACCTGTTGCAGCAGTGACACCCTCGTTGTTGACGGTGATGTCTTTCAGGCGGCTCCAGCGGGTCCAGGTGGTACCGGCATAGAGTTTCCAGGCATCGTTCAGTTCCTGAGTGACCGAGAGGTCGTAGGACTCTGGAGTGTCGATTTTCAGGGAGGCGTCGTAGCGGTTGCTTTTCAGGAAGCCTGGGTTGGTGCCGGCACCGGCGGTGACATCAGTGTGACCTTCCAGTTTGTATTTCACTTTCGAGTGGTAGGTCAGGCCCACGCGGGTGGTGTCGGTAGCCTGGACCAGCACGCCGATGTTGTAGCCATAACCAACGTCGTCACCCTTGATTTTGACTTTGCCGTCATTGGGCGATAAAGGGGTAGTCAAGGCTGATTCCAATACACCGGAAATACGGTTGATGGTCGGGCCAAAACCGATCGAAACCTTATCGTTGAAGGCGTAGCTTACGGTTGGCTGGAACGTTACGACCTTGACTTCGCTTTTGCTGCCGAAGTTACGTCCCTGGAAGCTGCTTTCATAGTCGGTGACCAAACCAAATGGAGCATAGACCCCCAGGCCGAACGCCCATTGGTCATCGATTGGTTTGACGTAGAAGCCCATAGGCACAGCAGTTAAGGGCACCATATCGCCCTTGTTGGTGCCCTGGCGGCTGCCACTGGTGTTCCTGAGGTCAGTGGACGCATCGATAGCCGCCATACCGCCAGTGACTTGCTGGCGTTTCAGGCGCGACATACCGGCAGGGTTACCAAATACAGTACTTGCATCATCGGCAGCGGAAGAGCGGCCAGCAAAGCCAGTACCCATGCCGCTGATGCTTTGTTCGTTAAGAGCAAAACCGCTGGCGAAGAGTTGGGTAGAGGCAAGTGCAACCGCGAGACTGATGGTGGATTTGAGCATGAATTTTTTCATTATTAGAACTCCTGGTGATCACCGAGGCGAAAACTACCAACATTTCGGCTACGGCGCTATAGGCTGTAACAGTTGATTTAGAGCGGTTTTGTAGGACAATCCGACCAAAATCGGGGTTTTTCTCCGATTTTGTAAAGGTCGGTGTCAGCAGGCGAGCTGGCTCAACGGTGAAACGCAGGTTTGCCAGGCGCAGGCGAAATCTCTCAAACGTCCTTGTGGTTGAAAGGTCTTTCTCCAGATACGGGCCATGCCGAGCAGATCGTCGGCTGCGGGGAGCGGGGTGTGTTGTTGTTCCACCAGCAACCAGGCGATGGCGGTGGCATAACGCAGATTGACGGTCAGTTCCAGGTGCGGTCCGGCGAGGAATGCATGTTGGCTGGCCAGTCCTCTCACCAGGCTGGCCCGTTCCGGGTCCAGCGCCAGGTAGTGATCCCAGAGGTCCTGGTGGCGCACTTCAGTGATGCGGTACAGGCCGTGGCCGCGGCGATCGTGCAGTGCCGAGCCCAGCGCTGACTGACTGGCGGCAATGCCCAGCAACAAGGCTTCAGCGGTTTTGCTATGACTGCCCAGGTACATCAGCGTCGGGCGAATGACATAGCGGCACAACTCGCTGGCGGCGATACCCATAATGCCCTCGAGGGGGGGGAGGTGGCCGGCGAAACCCGAAGGTGCTTGGCAGCAATGAAAGGATCAGGTTTGCCGGAAGCGGCGCGGGCCGCCTGACTTGAAGTGTAGTGTCATATCTATGTTGTAAAGGCCTGTTTTTAAAACATTTCCGAGCTCTTGTTATAAGCCTTATACCTATTGGTACTTTGGTTGGAGGAGTGGATTGGTAAATCACAGGCAATAAAAAGCCCCGCGATCAGGCGAGGCTCTTGGGTTTTCAGCACTCTGGCGTATCAGGCCACCAAGGCCTGGCGTGTACGCTCGATCACTGCCTGCAGCGGTTCGGCGCTGGAGTATTGATCGGGATACAGGCGTTCGCTGTGACGGGCGATGCCGTGTTCATTGACCAGGGTGAAGCTGAAGCAGCCTTTGCGAGTGGCCATGATCAGGCAGTTCAACGGCGCAAAAGCGTGGGTTAGGGTGCGAATGGCATCCTGAGTATGGATTTGAGTAGACATAATTATTAGGTGTTCCTACAAATGACACGGTTAAGAACCGTGCAACGTTAAAACGTTCCAGTAACGTCGACCACTATTGGTCAGACGAAGAACCCGACTGGAACAAAGCAGCCAGTTGCAGCGCTTTAATAAGGTTGCGCTAGGGGCTGGCAGGTAGGTACTTAGGAGGGCAGGCAACACAGCAAGGGCAAAGGTTCTGGGCCCAGGGTGGAGATCCTGATCAATTTGCAGGTTGGTTCGGTCAGAGTAAGTAACTTGGGCACTGCCTTTGATTTCGTTTCAAGGGCGGTGTCAGTTTGAGAATTACCTGGAAACCAGCGAGGTGGTCGGTCCTTGATGTTCGACGTTGTTCTCGTTAGGAGAGGTGTCGGCGGGACTTGTTCGACCAGAATTGACTTTCAGCTTGGTACTAACGGGGCGGAGTCTATCGGGTTGAAGGTAGGAATGCAAGTGTGCTAGGAAAAATGTTCCCTGGGCAACGACGTCACGGGGTGACGATTGTGTCACCTCCGACACGGCGGGGTGTACGAAAGTGGTGCATTGCCGACGTCAGTTTCCGCCCAGTTGTGCACACTTGTTGTGCCACATGTCACCGGGTTGTCACCTTCCCCAAGGCTTGCTCCATAGCCTGTCTCGAGAATTTAAGTCAATGATAAACATCGTCTTTTTTTACTGGTGAAAAAATCGTCAGTTTGACTGCAGAGCCCGTCTCATGGGGCTTTGAGAGGGTTGTAGAGGGGTTGTCCACTGACTTATCCACAGCTTCTGTGGATTGTCCCAAGCGCTTGCTCTAGGACGGGCGTGCTGGCTCTTTTTTGACTTTACCCGAGCGAAAAAAGGAGTAGAGTGGCGCGCCTTCCGATCTGCCCCACAGTGCTTTATGAAGTTTCGCTCAGTATCACCTTCTGTTACCGCCCTCCCTGACAGTGTTACCGAACCCAAGCGTTTCTCCTTGCGTGTGGCTCTGTGGTTGCTGGACAGCCCGCGCCTGGGACACAACCCTAACGTCAAGCACTTTGCCGGACGTTTACTCAAGCAGCCGGCCCGGGAAGGGGTGGTCGCGGCGCAAAGTCGCCTGGGTCAGTTGATGTGCCGCGAGTGTGGCAACGCCCGGGACCGCCGTATCGGTCACGACCTGTTGCGCCAGGCAGCCCGCGCCGGTGACCGTCGTGCTCAACTGGAGCTGGGCCGTATCGAAGACTGAGGCTGTCCAACGCCCGGTGGCTTGGTTAACCTTCGTTCCTTATTTCGCTGACAGGAATTGCTATGGCTATGGACTTGACCAGCCTGCTGCTCGGCCTGGCGGGAGCGGCGCTGCCGTTACTGGTGCTGGCCTGGCAACTGCAGCGTCGCGCCAGTTCCAGCCAGTCCGAGCTATCACTGCTGGAAGAACGTCTGGCTACGGCCCTATTGGCCCAGGAAGGACTCATGGCGCAGCTGGATGCCACTCGTGATGAAGTCAGCGACCTGAGTCAGGCCAATGCTCTGAAGCAGGCGGACCTGGCGGCTGTGCGTCGAGAGGTCGAGTTGCTGCAGATTGAGCGGGACAACGCCCGTGACGCTGCTCACGCCTGGAACCTGGAGCGTGCCGCCAAAGAGAACGAGTTGCGACGTCTGGATGCCCAGGCTGCCTCGTTACAGGCGGAACTACGAGAGCAGCAGGAAAGCCACCAGCAGCGCCTTACCGATCTGCAAGGGTCCAGGGACGAGCTTCGGGCCCAGTTCGCCGAGCTGGCGGGCAAGATCTTCGATGAGCGCGAACAGCGCTTCGCCGAGACCAGCCAGCAGCGGCTTGGGCAGTTGCTGGACCCGCTCAAGGAGCGCATCCAGTCGTTCGAAAAAAGGGTCGAAGAGAGTTATCAGGCCGAGGCCCGCGAGCGTTTTTCCCTGGCCAAGGAGCTGGAGCGTTTGCAGCAACTGAATCTGCGCTTGAGTGATGAAGCCACTAACCTGACCCGCGCCCTCAAGGGGCAGAAGACCCAGGGCAATTGGGGGGAGCTGATTCTTGAGCGGGTGCTGGAGCACGCAGGCCTGGAGAAGGGACGCGAATACCAGACCCAGGTCAGCCTCAAAGGGCCGGACGGTGAGCGCTTCCAGCCCGATGTTCTGATCATGCTGCCGGGTGACAAGCAGGTGGTGGTGGACTCCAAGGTCAGCCTCACGGCCTACCAGCAGTACGTCGGCAGCGACGATCCACAGATTGCCCAGGCGGCCCTGAAGCAACATGTGCTGTCCCTGCGCAATCACGTCAAAGGCTTGGCCGGCAAGGATTACAAACGTCTGGAAGGTTTGCACAGCCTCGACTTCGTACTGCTGTTCGTGCCCATCGAAGCCGCATTCTCGGCGGCCCTGCAAGCCGAGCCCAACCTGTTTCAGGAAGCGTTCGACCGGCATATCGTCATTGTCAGCCCAACCACCTTGCTCGCTACTTTGCGGGTAATCGACAGCCTGTGGAAGCAGGAGCGCCAGAGTCAGAATGCCCGTGAAATCGCCGAACGGGCGGGCTGGCTCTATGACAAGTTCGTGCTGTTTATCCAGGATCTGGATGAAGTCGGCAACCGCCTGCAGCAACTGGACAAGGCATATGCCGCCGCGCGCAACAAGCTCACCGAAGGTCGGGGCAATCTGGTCAGCCGCAGTGAGCAGCTCAAGTTGCTGGGGGCCCGGGCCAGCAAGAGTTTGCCGGCAGATTTGCTGGAGCGGGCCATGACCGATGCCGACGGGCGAGAGTTGGAGTTGCCGGAGTAGCCCGGCACTGGCTCAGCCCAGAGGCAGATGACGACTCAATAGGGCGCGCAAGGCTGCCGGTTTTACGGGCTTGGCCAGATAGTCCAACCCTGCCGCGTGCACCTGGGCGATCATCTCCGGACGCCCATCAGCACTGATCACCACGCCCGGCACCGGCTCCCCCAACTGAGTGCGTAGCCAGGCCATGACGTCGGTGCCGGTTTCGCCATCGTCCAGGTGGTAGTCCACCAGCGCCAATTGCGGGCGGATGCCTTCCTTGAGCAGCGCCGCGCACTCTTCGCGGTTCCGGGCAGTCCAGACTTGGCAACCCCAGCGTGTAAGCAGGCTGTTCATGCCGATCAGGATGCTGTCTTCATTGTCCACACAGAGCACCTGCCCGCCGTTGAGGGACTGCCCGTTGAGTTCCACCGCTTTGCCCGGCGCGACCACGCTACTGCGGGCCAAGGGAACGTTGACACTGAAAACGCTGCCCTTGCCGGGCCAGGAGCGTACCTGCAACGGATGGCCGAGGACCCGGCACAGGCCGTCGGCGATGGCCAGGCCCAGTCCCAGGCCTTTTTCGGCGCGGGTCTGGTGGCTGTCCAGGCGCTTGAACTCTTCGAAGATCACCTGCTGCTTGTCCCGGGGAATGCCCGGTCCCCGATCCCAGACTTCAAGGCTCAATGAGTCGCCCCGACGACGCACTCCCAGCAAGACCGGGCCCTTGGCATAGCGGAAGGCATTAGTCAGGAAATTCTGCAGCACCCGCCGCAGTAACTTGCTGTCACTGTCGACCCGCAGACGGCTACCGCGCACCCGGAATTGCAGGCCCTGCTCATGGGCCAGGGCCTTGAATTCCGCCCCCAGGGTGTCGAACAGCTCGTTGAGGGCAAAGGGTTTGCGATCGGGGGTGATCTTGCCGTTTTCCAGGCGCGAGATATCCAGCAGGTCGCTGATCAGGTCTTCGGCAGAGCGCAGTGAGCTGTCCAGGTGCTGCACCAGTTGCTGGGCTTCGACAGAGAGTCCGTCATTCTGGTGTGAAAGGGCGGCGGAGAACAGCCGTGCAGCGTTCAGGGGCTGCATCAGGTCGTGACTGACGGCCGCCAGGAAGCGCGTCTTGGATTGGTTGGCCGCTTCCGCCGTGCCCTTGGCTTCGGTCAGCGCAGCATTGAGTTGCGACAGTTCATGGGTGCGTTCCGCCACCCGTTGTTCCAGGCCCTCGTTGGCCTCGGTCAGGGCCTGCTCGGCCTCGCGGAACGGGGTGATGTCAGTGAAGCTCATGACGAAGCCGCCGCCGGGCATCGGGTTGCCGATCAGTTCGATGACTCGGCCGTTGGGGAACAGCCGCTCGGAAGTATGGGCTCGTCCCTGGCGCATCCAGTGCAGGCGTCGAGCGACGTGGACCTCCGCTTCGCCGGGGCCGCACAGGCCGCGCTCGGCGTTATGGCGAATGATGTCGGCAATCGGCCGGCCAACGCTGATCAGGCCTTCGGGGTAATTGAACAGCTCCAGATAACGACGGTTCCAGGCCACCAGTTTCAACGACTGGTCCACCACACTGATGCCCTGGGTGATGTTTTCGATTGCGCCTTGCAGCAGTGCGCGGTTGAACTGCAGCACTTCAGAGGCTTCGTCAGCGATGCGCACCACGTCTTCGAGTTGCATCTCCCGGCCTTCGATGGCGGCCTTGACCACGGCACGGGTCGAGGAGGCGCCAAGGACGCCGGCGAGCAGGCGTTCGGTATGGGCGATCCATTCGCCGTCGGCGTTCTGATTCGGGTTGAAGCCTTTGCCCTGACGATAGGCGAAGCGGATGAAGCTCTGGCGGGCGCGCTCTTCACCGACAAAGCGCGCGGCCAGTTTCAGCAGGTCGTCGATCTGCACTGCCAGCATCGAGCGTGAGCTGAGGCGACCGCTGATTTCCTGGCCGATGAAGCGTCCGGCCTGCCAGTGTTCGGAAACCCGGGTGCGCGACAGCACCGAGACCCAGGCGAACAGGGTGAAGTTACCGGCCAGTGACAGCACTACGCCCTGGGTCAGTGGCGTGATGGGCAGGTCCAGCGGGTTACCGTGCAGCCAGGCCAGGCCGGGGAAGCTGCTCAGGGACCAGCCCAGGCTGTGGGCAGCGATGGGCAGGACCAGGGTGTAAAACCAGATAAAGGTGCCGGCGGCGAGTCCGGCAAACACCCCTCGACGGTTGGCCTGTT
The DNA here is from genome assembly GCF_003363755.1 of Pseudomonas protegens. GTDB lineage: Bacteria > Pseudomonadota > Gammaproteobacteria > Pseudomonadales > Pseudomonadaceae > Aquipseudomonas > Aquipseudomonas danubii. The sequence continues at coordinate 1,708,048 of NZ_CP031396.1, read as the reverse complement.
TCCAGTACAACGCGCCAAGCATGGCCGGCGCCAGTTGAGTCACGGCGGCGAACGCAATCTGGCCGATGGTGGCCAGACTGGCGGTGGAGCCCAGCAGGCGATAGCTGACATAGGCCAGCAACAGGATGACCACGATGCTGACTCGGCGCACCGAAAGCATCCAGTGACGGAACACTTCGAAGGGGCGTTCGGCGTTTTTATGTCGCAGCAGCCAGGGCAGCAACATGTCGTTGGAGACCATGGTCGACAGTGCCACGCTGGCCACGATCACCATGCCGGTGGCGGCCGAGGCGCCACCGATGAACGCAAGCAAGGCCAGGGCGGGATGAGCCTGGGCCAAAGGCAGGCTGATAACGAAGGAGTCCGGCAATACGCTGCTGGGCAGGAGCATCTGTCCGGCCAGGGCGATGGGCACCACGAATAGTGCGGCCAGAGCCAGGTAAGCGGGGAACACCCATTTGGCCAGGCGCAGGTCCTGAGGCTCGATGTTTTCCACCACTGTGACGTGGAACTGTCGTGGCAGGCAGATGATCGCCATCATCGCCACCCCGGTTTGTACCACCATCGACGGCCAGTTGATGGTTTCCTTCCAGTACTGCTCCAGGCGGGGCGCGAGCATGGCCTGGTTGAACAGATCGTCGAAACCGTCATAGAGGCCAAACGTGACGAAGGCGCCGACGGCCAGGAAGGCAAACAGCTTGACCAGGGATTCGAAGGCAATCGCCAGCACCATGCCCCGGTGGTGCTCGGTGGCGTCGAGGTTGCGGGTGCCGAAGACAATGGTAAACAGCGCCAGGATCAGCGACACGATCAGTGCCGTGTCCTGGGCGCGGGTACCCATGGCGTCGGCTCCGGCGCCGATCAGCAGGTTCACTCCGAGCACGATGCCCTTGAGTTGCAGGGCGATGTAGGGCAGCACCCCCACCAGGCAGATCAGGGCTACGACCACCGCCAGGGACTGGGACTTGCCGTAGCGGGCGGCAATGAAGTCGGCAATGGAGGTGATGTTCTCCTGCTTGCTGATCATCACCATCTTCTGCAGCACCCAGGGGGCGAACACCAGCAGCAGGATGGGGCCCAGATAGATCGGCAGGAAAGCCCAGAGTTGTTCGGCCGCCTGGCCCACGGCGCCAAAGAAGGTCCAGCTGGTGCAATAGACAGCCAGCGACAGGCTGTACACCCAGGCCCGCACCCGCGGCGGAAGGGGCGCGCTGCGACGGTCGCCATAGAAGGCGATGGCAAACATGATGGCCATATAGGCCAGGGCAACGGCGGCAATCAGCCCGCTGGACAACGACATGGAAACTCCGAAGCAAAGACGCCGGGCACGTCAGCCCGGCCAGACAGTCTGGCACGATGTTGAGTTGGCGTCAGTGTCGACCAAGGTATCAGCGTGGCCTGATGTCGCAGGGCCGGACGGTCGTTCGGGCGGGCTAGGTTGGCAGGGCAAGCTCGATCATTTCATGGAGTTCCAGCATCACCACCGGCTCCACTTCGAACCTGATTGGCGGTGCCATGGTGGCAGTGCTGACCCTTAGTGGCGCGTTGATGTTCTTTTCCTTGCGCCAGCGTTTGGCCGACAAGGTCCTGCGCTCGGGAGGCTGAGCAGTTGCTTGATTGCGAGGCGCAGCGGTCGACGCTCATGGAAACCAAGGGCAATTCTGTCGGTTGGCGAGAGGGCCGCTCACGTTCACTATGGGCACCTGTTCCCTGCTGCCATGGAGTGCCTTATGTTTCCTGGGTCTGGTCATCGGTTGCTCGACAAGCAGTCGCGTCAGTCGTGTTTCAGCGACCATTCAGCGCTAACGGGCGGCCAGTCGGGCCGCTCAAAACCTTTTGTGTCAGGGAGGGCGGTATGAAGGTCATTCGCAGTGCTGACTTTACCGGCGAGCGGGCCTGGGCAGCCCTGGATATCGCCAACATGAACGGCATCACCACGCGCCTGCACTGGACTGACCAGCCGTACCGATGGCACGTCAATGACGGTCAGGAGGTGTTCGTGGTGCTGGGTGGCCAGGTGCAGATGCGCTATCGCGTTGAGGGGGTGGAGCAGTCGGTGCTGCTGGAAGTGGGCGACATTTTTTACGCCGATCTGGGAACCGAGCATGTGGCTCATCCCCAGGGTGTTGCCAGGGTGTTGGTGATCGAATCCGAAGGTAGTGTCTAGGTTTATATCTGTAAAATAGATAACAGATAGAGAAATTACCCGTTATATAGATATTCGATTAGGTTCTACCATGGGCTCCACCTCATCAGAGGACAGGAGACACGTCATGCCATGCACCCACAGCGTCAAAGCCGGCCGCCGGCCCTTGAGTCATCTACAGCACCCCCGTGAAGCCATTCGCCAATTCACTCCCAACTGGTTCGCCGCCACCATGGGCACCGGTGTTCTGGCCCTGGCGCTGGCCCAATGGCCGGCGCCGGTGCCAGGCCTGCATCAGGTGGCTGAAGGCTTCTGGTGGTTGACCATCGTCCTGTTCCTGCTCTTTACCGCGATGTACACCGCGCGCTGGGTGCTGTTCTTCGATGAGGCGCGGCGAATCTTTGCTCACTCAACGGTATCGATGTTTTTCGGCACCATTCCCATGGGGCTGGCGACCATCATCAACGGCTTGCTGCTGTTCGGCATTCCGCGCTGGGGCGAGGCGGCGGTGCATCTGGCGCAAGTGTTGTGGTGGCTGGACGTGGCCATGTCCCTGGCTTGCGGGGTGTTGATTCCCTACATGATGTTCACCCGGCAGGAGCACAGCATCGATCAGATGACCGCCGTCTGGTTGCTGCCGGTGGTGGCGGCTGAAGTGGCGGCGGCCAGCGGCGGCTTGCTGGCGCCGCATCTGGCGGATGCTCACGCCCAACTGGTGATGCTCAGTACCAGCTATGTGTTGTGGGCTTTTTCGCTGCCGGTGGCTTTCAGCATCCTGACGATCCTGCTGCTGCGCATGGCCTTGCACAAATTGCCCCACGAAAGCATGGCGGCCTCGAGCTGGCTGGCCTTGGGCCCGATCGGTACCGGCGCCCTGGGCATGCTGGTGCTGGGGGGCGATGCACCGGCGGTCTTTGCCGCCAATGGCCTGTCCGGCGTCGGCGAGATTGCCGCCGGCCTGGGGCTGGTGGCGGGCCTGACCTTATGGGGCTTCGGCCTGTGGTGGATGTTGATGGCGGTGCTGATCACCCGCCGTTACTTGCGCGAGGGCATTCCCTTCAACCTCGGTTGGTGGGGCTTTACCTTCCCGCTGGGTGTGTATTCGCTGGCCACCTTGAAGCTGGGTAGCACTTTGCACCTGGGATTCTTCAGCGTATTTGGTGCGGTGTTGGTAGCGGCCCTGGCGTTGATGTGGCTGATCGTGGCCAGGCGTACGGTCCAGGGGGCCTATAAAGGAGAGTTGTTTGTTTCGCCGTGCATTGCGGGCTTACGGAAATAATCGCCAAAGATAGGTAAGGTTGTGGCCTGGATCGATATTCGACATTCCAATAACAGTATCCACGCCACTCAGGGACATGGAAGATGAGTCACCCTTCGCAGTTCACTTTGCTCCGCAAGCGGCGGTTCCTGCCGTTCTTCATCACGCAATCCCTCGGCGCCTTCAACGACAACATCTTCAAGCAGTCGTTGATCCTGGCCATTCTCTACAAGCTGAGCATCGAGGGTGATCGCTCGATCTGGGTCAACCTCTGTGCCTTGCTGTTCATCCTGCCGTTCTTTCTGTTCTCGGCCCTGGCCGGGCAGTTCGGTGAGAAGTTCGCCAAGGATGCGCTGATTCGCCTGATCAAGCTGGGGGAGATCGCGATCATGGCCGTGGGAGCGGTGGGCTTCGTCTTCGACCATCTCTGGCTGATGCTGTTGGCGCTATTTGCCATGGGGACCCATTCGGCGCTGTTCGGTCCGGTGAAATATTCGATCCTGCCCCAGGCCCTGCGTGAAGAGGAACTGGTGGGCGGCAATGGCCTGGTGGAAATGGGGACTTTCCTGGCGATTCTGGCCGGGACCATCGGCGCGGGGATCATGATGTCCTCGGCTCATTACGCCTCTATTGTCTCGGTTGCCATCCTGGGCGTCGCGGTGTCGGGGTACCTGGCAAGTCGGGCCATTCCACGGGCGGCTGCTGCAACCCCGGACATGCGCCTGAACTGGAACATCTTCAGTCAGTCCTGGGCCACCTTGCGTCTGGGCTTGGGGCAGACACCGGCGGTGTCGCGGTCAATTGTCGGCAACTCCTGGTTCTGGTTTGTCGGGGCAATCTACCTGACTCAGATTCCCGCCTATGCCAAGGAGTGGATGCACGGCGACGAGACGGTGGTGACCCTGATCCTCACTGTGTTCTCGGTGGGTATCGCGGTGGGCTCGATGCTGTGCGAGAAGCTTTCGGGGCGCAAGGTTGAGATCGGCCTGGTGCCGTTTGGCTCCTTTGGCCTGACGGTATTCGGCCTGCTGCTGTGGTGGCATTCCGGTGGTATCCCGGAGAGTGTCAATGGTCATGGCTGGCTTGAAGTGCTGGGCTTCGGGCATGCCTGGTGGGTGTTGTTCGACGTGCTGGGACTGGGGGTATTCGGTGGCTTCTATATAGTGCCGCTGTATGCGCTGATCCAGTCGCGTACTCCGGAGAATGAACGGGCCCGGGTAATTGCTGCCAACAATATTCTCAATGCGCTGTTCATGGTGGTATCGGCGATTGTTTCCATCGTCATGCTGAGCATGGTCAAGCTGACCATTCCCCACCTGTTCCTGGTGGTGTCGCTGCTCAACATCGCGGTCAACGTCTATATCTTCAAAGTGGTGCCCGAGTTCAGCATGCGGTTCATGATCTGGCTGCTCAGCCATTCCATGTACCGCGTCGAGCATCGCAATCTGGAGCAGATCCCCGATGAAGGAGCGGCGTTGCTGGTGTGCAATCACGTGTCGTTCGTCGATGCCTTGTTGATTGGCGGCGCGGTGCGCCGGCCGATTCGCTTCGTGATGTACTACAAGATCTACAACCTGCCAGTGCTGAACTTTATCTTCCGCACCGCCGGTACCATTCCTATCGCTGCACGGCATGAAGATCTGGAAATCTACGAAAAGGCCTTTAAGCGTATTGCCCAGTATCTGCGTGACGGTGAGTTGGTGTGCATTTTTCCCGAGGGCAAGCTGACTGCCGATGGTGAGATTAATGAGTTCAAGGGCGGCCTGACACGGATTCTCGAAGAAACCCCGGTGCCGGTGATTCCCCTGGCGCTGCAGGGCTTGTGGGGCAGCTTCTTCAGTCGCGATCCGAACAAAGGGTTCTTCCATCGCTTCTGGTCACGAGTGACTTTGGTGGCCGGGCCAGTCGTAAGTGTGGAGGCCACCGAACCCGCGCAGTTGCAGGCGGTGGTGGGGCAGTTGCGCGGCAGTCGTCGCTAGGATTGCAGTGAATACAAAAACGCCCGCAGCATTGCGGGCGTTTTCATTTCTGTGCGGCGGCGGTCAGCTGGCGCTGACTTTCAAGCCCACCAGGCCGGCGATGATCAGCGCCACGCTGGCCAGGCGCACCAGGGCCATGGATTCGCCGAACAGGATGATCCCTGCGATCACCGTGCCAATAGCACCGACCCCGGTCCAGATGGCGTAGGCCGTGCCCAGGGGCAGCTCCTTCATGGCCAGACCGAGCAGACCCAGGCTGATGGCCATGGCGAGGATGGTCAGGGCGGTGGGCAGCGGACGGCTGAAACCGTCGGTGTACTTCAGGCCGACAGCCCAGCCCACTTCAAACAAACCGGCAAACAACAAAATGATCCAGGACATGCTGACCTCATCGGTTGATGGGGTCGTCCCCACAAATAAGTCACTCGATTGAGTCGCGAGGTCGTCCTCGCGCTGCGCAGTATACTGCTCAATGCGGCTCGGTCGATCAGTTTTCAGCTCGGTTGCCGACTCGTTGTGTTTCCAGTTTTTGCTCGCTTTTGTCCCTCATGCCGCGGAAGTAGGTCGAGAGCAAGGCCCCGGAGATGTTATGCCAGACGCTGAACAGGGCGCTGGGTACTGCCGCCAGTGGAGAGAAGTGGGCGCTGGCCAGGGCGGCCCCCAGGCCGGAGTTCTGCATGCCGACTTCCAGGGCCAGGGATTTGCGTTGTGCCAGTGGCAGTTTGAAGAGCCGGCCGGTGAAATAGCCCAACAGGTAGCCGAAGCTGTTGTGCAGCATCACCACCGCCATGATCAGCAGTCCGGACTCGGCGATTTTTGCCTGGCTGGCCGCCACCACGGCGGTGACGATGATGACGATGCTCACCACCGAAACCAGCGGCAGTACCTCTACCGCATGTTGTACCCGATGGCCCAGCAAGCGCTGGGCCAGCACGCCCAGCACGATCGGTAGCAGCACTACTTGCAGGATCGACCAGAACAGCTCCATGAAAGACACCGGCAGCCAGGCCGAAGCCAGCAGCCAGATCAGCGCAGGGGTCAAGAGTGGCGCGAGCAGGGTGGTGACTGCAGCAATGGCCACCGACAGGGCGAGGTCGCCCCGGGCCAGCCAGGTCATGACGTTGGACGAGGTGCCGCTGGGGCAGCAACCCACGAGAATCACGCCGACGGCAATTTCCGGCGGCAGATGGAAGGCCTGGCAGAGTAGCCAGGCCACCCCGGGCATGATCACGAAGTGCGCGACCACTCCCAGGGCGACGCGCCAAGGATGACGGGCCACTTCGGCGAAGTCTTCGAGTTTCAGGGTCAGGCCCATGCCGAACATCACCAGGCCCAGCAGCGGCACGATGGCGCCCTTGAGGCCGATGAACCAACCAGGTTGGAAGAATGCCAGGACGGCGAAGATCAGTACCCAGTAGGCGAAGGTGTTGCCGACAAAGCGGCTCAGTGCAGCCAGTGCTCGCATGACCTGTTCCTTATTATGTGAAAACGCCACCGAAGGCGGTGGCGTCTATAGCGGGGCGGCTATTGGAGCAAGGCGTCAGATGCCTTGCGGAATCTCCTCGCCACCCAGGGCCTCGAACAGCGCCGGCAGGAAGTCGCCGAAAGTCAGCATCATCAGGGTGAAGCTGGCGTCCTGCTGGCCGAGGGCTTCATCGCCGCCGTCCTGTTCCGCCTGATCCTGCAGCAGGTCTTCGAACTTCAGGCGCTTGACCACCATCTTGTCGTCGAGCATGAAGGACAGTTTGTCCTGCCAGGCCAGGGACAGTTGGGTGACCACCTTGCCGGTGCTCAGGTGCAGCTGGATTTCCTCGCCGGTCAGGTCCTGGCGCTTGCAGCGCACGATGCCGCCGTCTTCGTGGGTGTCGCGCAGTTCGCATTCGTCGAGCACGAAGAAGTCGTCGGCGGCTTTTTGCGTCTTGACCCAGTCGGTCATGATTGCGCTCGGGGCGATCTTCACGGTCAGTGGACGTACTGGCAGGGTGCCGAGGACTTCGCGCAGGGTGGAGAGCAGGTCTTCGGCGCGCTTGGGGCTGGCGGAGTTGACCAGAATCAGCCCTTGTTTCGGGGCGATGGCGGCGAAGGTCGAGGAGCGGCGGATAAAGGCCCGGGGCAGGAACGCCTGGATGATTTCATCCTTGATCTGGTCGCGCTCCTTCTTATAGACCTTGCGCATCTGTTCGGCTTCGATCTCTTCGACCTTTTCCTTCACCGCGTCGCGCACCACGCTGCCAGGCAGGATGCGTTCTTCTTTGCGCGCTGCCACCAGCATGAAGTCCTGGCTGACGTGCACCAGCGGGGCGTCTTCACCTTTGCCGAAAGGGGCGACGAAACCGTAAGTGGTCAACTCCTGGCTTGCACAGGGGCGCGCCAGTTTGGTCGCCAGTGCAGTTTCCAGCGCCTCAGCATCAAAAGGCAGATCTTGGGTCAGGCGATAGATCAGCAGGTTTTTGAACCACATGGGGTGAATCTCTCCTTTATACAAAGGAGGGCATTATTCTCTTCGCTGCTGCTCAGGCCAACCCTTCGCTAAGCCTTTGGAAGGCCTGAAAAAATTATTATAAAAAGTGCTTGCCAGAGTGGGGGCTGCTCCGTAGAATGCGCGCCACACCGAACGTGAAGGGTGATTAGCTCAGCTGGGAGAGCGTCTGCCTTACAAGCAGAATGTCGGCGGTTCGATCCCGTCATCACCCACCATTCGCATTCAGTGTTACGCGCAGCGGTAGTTCAGTCGGTTAGAATACCGGCCTGTCACGCCGGGGGTCGCGGGTTCGAGTCCCGTCCGCTGCGCCATATTCGGTAACCTGGAACACTGAACGCCAGGTCACCACGGAAAGCCCGCTAGCGCGGGCTTTTTGCTGTAAAGAGTTTGTGGGTAGTGCGGAATTTCATGGGAATTCAGATTTTTTTGATAAAATTATCAATTAAATCAACACTTTAAGAATTTCTGTGGCATAATGCGCCCCACAACGAAGGTAAAGGGTGATTAGCTCAGCTGGGAGAGCGTCTGCCTTACAAGCAGAATGTCGGCGGTTCGATCCCGTCATCACCCACCACTTACTTTCAACGCTACGCGCAGCGGTAGTTCAGTCGGTTAGAATACCGGCCTGTCACGCCGGGGGTCGCGGGTTCGAGTCCCGTCCGCTGCGCCATATTCGATAACCTGGAACACTGAACGCCAGGTCATCACGGAAAGCCCGCTAACGCGGGCTTTTTGCTGTCTGGGGTTTGGCTTTAGGCAAATCCGGCACCCCAAAAAGCGGCCCGCAGGCCGCTTTTCTTGTTTCAGGGCTTACTGCTCGGCGTTACGGCTGTGCCGGTAGTCACTGACAGCTTCGTAGACCGCTTTGCGCAAGCGGTTGATACCACCGATAGGGCGATGGGCCTCAATGCCGAACCAGGGATTGAAGGATTGATTGTCGCAGGCGAGGTTTTGCGCAGGAGTGTCGAAGTCCTGGGCGGGGATCGTCAATCGGGCCACGGTTTCAAACGGTGCGTCGCTTTCTTTCCACTCGATGCTGGTGTCTTCGATCGGCATGAACCGGCTCGGATCCTGGCGCTGGATCTGCAGCACGAAGCAGGCTGGCATCCGATCGGTGGAGAGCTGCTGGGTCAGTGCGCTGCGCAAGAAGTTGGGCAGGTCCTGGTTCTGCGCTGGCAAGCTGTAGGCCGGGCAGCTGTCCGGGTCTGGCATGACCCGGAACTTGGCGTTGGCGTTACCGAACTTGTAGGGCGAGACCGAAAAGTAGGTCGTCTGGGTCGGGCTGGCTGGTGCTGGTGACAACGTGGCCAAGGCGATGAACAGATGGCGGATCTGCCAGCTGCGAGGATCCCAGCCAGGGAAGAAGGCGCCGACTTTCTTGCCATCCGCTTGGGCGGCAATGTTTTGTTGATACTCCGCCACATCGCTGACGAAGAAGTTCGGATGATTGAACATCACGAAGTCCTGCTCGCGTCGCGCCGATTCCGCGGGGATCAGCTGTTGCCCAGGAACATCCAGCAGTTTGATCGCCATGCCGCGGGCATCGCGAATGCTGTCGAACTGCGGATAGGCATTGCCGTTGGACAAACGCACGGTCGCTTGCCAGGTCTGGCCGGGGTTGGCGAATACACCCTGGCGCAGTTCCGAATTCAGGTCCTTGAGCACCTGGACCTCGGCTTTCACGCAGCCATGAGCCTTGGCGTGGGCATCGCGCAGGTAGCGCGTGCCTTCGCGGTGTTGATCGACGATGCGTACGGCGGTCTGGATGATGTCCTGGGTGCGTGCGGCTTCATCGGCGGGAATCTGCTCCTGCACTGCCACCGGACCACGGTGCTGCCAGGCGAACCAGGCGCTGCCCAGGGCCCAACCCAGCAGGCCGATGCCAGCCAGCAATAACAGAGTCTTGCCCAGCAATGCACTGAGGCTTAGCCAGAGCCTGGCCAGCAGTGACGGTCGTTTTCTTGCGAGATCGAGTTTCATGGCAGTTGTGACTCCAGCGGTCCGCCTAGCACTTTCAAGTATTCCAGCAGCGCCCAGCGCTCTTCGGGTTGCAGCAGAGGGCCGATGACGCCGTTGCCACGCTGGCCGGCACGGAATTCGTGGCCGCTGTTGTGGTTGCCGCTGATGCGGGTATCGAATTCAAAGCCATTCTTGAAGGCTTCCGGGCGATAGCCCAGGTGCTTGGGATCGTATTCGAAGGTGCCTCGATAGAAGGTGGTGGAGCGTTCGGATTGGGGCGAAAGCAGTTGATACAGGTTGGGCACCGAGCCGTTGTGCAGGTAAGGCGGTGTCGCCCAGACCCCAGCCAGTGGCCGGGCCTTGTAGGCACGCAGCTCCCGTACGCCGATCGGCAGGCCATAGCCATCCAGCCGTGGCCGTTCCTCGGGAGTGACCTTGGCATCTCGGTAGGCACGTTCCTCGACGAAGGCGGTGATATAGGCCAGGCCCTTCGCGGCCGAGAGTTGGCGCAGGTCAAGTGGTTCAGTGGGCGTCGGGTGCAGTTCGACGTTGGACTTGGCCAGTTCGGCGGTGTCCCATTGCAGGGCGCTCAGGTCATAGCGCAAGTCGGCGATGTTGCTGGCGGAGTTCGGGTCGGTACCAATCACCGAAACCGGGAGCATCTTCAGTTGCTGCACTGGGCGGCCGTTGCTCTCGCTCACTGTCGGTAGGTGACAGCCGGCGCAGTGGCTGGCGAACAGGTCGCGGCCCTTGGCAGCCAGAGGTTTATCGACAGTGCCCAGCAGTGCCTCAGGCCATGTGGGAGGCTTCAGGCGCTGCAAGGTTTCTTCTATATGGTTAAGGTCGCGAACCCGCACACTGGACGGGTAGCGGGCATCGCCGGTGAGGGGCTGGCCGTTGCTGTCGAACAGATTGAGGGTGGCACCGACCCCCAGAGCCTCGCCAATGTTGCGGGCCATGGGTTGCTGTGCGGAACCGTTCCACTGCACCCAATCGAAGGTCCAGATGTCCCACAGTTGTGGGTAATCCACCGGGGCGTTGGCGATCCGATAGTTCTGCGCAGAAATGGCATCGCCGAAACTGGCGTTGGCTATGCGGCCGAAGGCATCGGTACGGCCCGGGCCTTCCTCGGTGGGATAGAGGCCACGATGGGTGTCGTTCCAGGCGACTCGGAGGAAGGTGTCCAGCGAGGCCTTGAAATCCTTGCGCAGTTGTTCATGTTGCGCGTCATAGTCTGCGCCCAGCACTTTGCGGGCGAAACGCTCGAATTTCCATGGGTTGTAATAGGTGGTGGCCAGACTGGCTACCAGCGCCTGGCCGAAGCTGCCGCCGCGCAGGGTTGGCACGCTGGAGGGCAGGACGTGTTGCGCCGATCCGCCATCGATTCGCAATGCCTGATGGTTGAAGCGCAGTTCCCCGGTGTGGCAGGCGGCGCAGGTGATGTCCAGGTACTGTTCCGGGCTGCCTGGGTTCTGGTGTCGGGCGAACCCTACTGGCAGGTTGCCGGGATTCTGCGCGGTGGCTTTCTGTCCGGGCTGAACCAGGAACCCGAAGCGTGCCAGGTACTCCGGCGCTGCAAAGGACTGCTTGGAGAAGGGCAGCTCCAGGGCGGTGAACCATTCATAGCGCAGGCCTTTGACTTGAGTGCCTTGGGGGGTGAAATAGTACGTCTGGCGATCGGCAGCGTCCCACTGGTCCAGATAGTGCACCTGCTCGACGGGCACATAGTCGGGAAGCTTGGGGTTGGCGATGTAGTACACAACCACGGCCAGGGCTATGCCGATCAACACGGCAATCAACAGCAATACACGGTAGATGAGGCGCAAGATGTACGTCCTTGTCGAATTTGCTTTCCTTATGCCTGAGCGTCTCTGACGCGGCAAGTAGCCATTACTTGCGCTATGGTTATTCGCGCTCGTTCCAGCGCCTCACCGAGCCGCCTGAGCGGGCGTTCCCCAAAGCATAAAACGTGTTTAAAGACGTGAACTTATCGGACATTTACTACTCTTACGCCGGTAGCCATTGGTCGTGGTCGCCTGATAAGCTCGCGGCTTTATTCGATTGCCCTTTAGGCGCATGAACAAGGAAATAGCATGAAACAGCATCGGTTGGCGGCGGCGGTGGCCCTGGTTAGCCTGGTACTTGCGGGGTGTGACTCGCAGACCAGCGTAGAGCTGAAAACCCCGGCGCAAAAAGCTTCCTACGGTATCGGCCTGAACATGGGCAAGAGTCTCGCCCAAGAAGGCATGGATGACCTGGATTCCAAAGCGGTAGCCCAGGGCATCGAAGATGCCGTCGGCAAGAAAGAACAGAAGCTGAAGGATGAGGAACTGGTTGAAGCCTTTGCCGCGCTGCAAAAGCGTGCCGAAGAGCGCATGGCCAAGATGAGTGAAGAGTCGGCTGCTGCCGGCAAGAAGTTCCTCGAGGAAAACGGTAAGAAAACCGGCGTGACTACCACTGCTTCCGGCCTGCAGTACGAAGTGCTGAAGAAGGCTGATGGTCCTCAGCCCAAGTCGACTGACGTGGTCACGGTTCACTACACCGGTACTTTGACCAACGGTACTGTATTCGACAGCTCGGTAGAGCGTGGCAGCCCGATCGATCTGCCTGTCAGTGGCGTCATCCCGGGTTGGGTTGAAGGTCTGCAACTGATGCACGTGGGTGAGAAGTACAAGCTGTACATCCCTAGCGATCTGGCCTACGGCGCACAAAGCCCAAGCCCGTCGATCCCGGCCAACTCGGTTCTGGTGTTCGAACTGGAGCTGCTGGGTATCAAGGATCCAGCCAAGCAGGACGCCGCCAAGTAACCTGTCTCTGCGCCTGAAGCAACGCCCCGTTTTTACGGGGCGTTGTCGTTTCTGCGGGCCACTGCTGGTAAATATTCCGAACCGGCGCCATCGTAGGTGGTCAGAACTGGGTATCGGCGGTGGGTAGTCTGTGAAGGCCGCCAAGTCAATGAAATTATGGGTTTTTTTATGTGAGTAAAAAACGCCCGATCTGAGCTAAGCCCTTATGAAACGGGGCTTTCAGCTGTGAAAAATAGCTCTGTTCACAAGGTTATCCACAATTTGTGTGGATAACATTTCAGTGGAGTGATGATGAAAGCACCCTGGAGTTTTGCTCGCTTCCTGCCCCTGGCTGGTCGGTTGCTGAGCCGCGGTCGTTTACCGACGCTGTTGTTTGCCGTGGCCAGCAAGGGGGCCAGCCAGGGTGGCCGTCTGGGCAAGGTCAAGGAGGATCTGCGCCTGCTCCAGGCACTGTGTCTGGCTTACTGGCGAGGTGAGTATCGCGCTGTCAGCCCCAAGGCTTTGCTATCGGTAGTGGCAGGGTTGATGTATTTCCTCAGCCCGGTGGACGCGATCCCCGATTTTCTCCCGGTATTCGGCATGCTCGACGACATCGCCGTGCTGGCGTGGTTGATGAAGACCCTGGATGACGAACTTGGTGCCTTCCGCGCCTGGCGCAACCGCCAGATGCCGGAAAAACTGGCAGTGGTTGAACGCCTGCCGGATACACCGGAACAGCTGCAGCTGGAGGGGCCGCGGAAAAACTGAGGCGATTGACTGGCTCTCTCAACAATCATGCTCCCCGCGACCGCCGCCGCTGTTAGGATTACACTTCAAGGGAAAAGTCCGACTCGGTAAGAGTCGTTGTCCTACGGGGTAGTAATGGATATTCAGATTATTGAACGCGATGGCGAGCCCGAATATGCGGTTCTGCCGTGGGCTCAGTATCAAGCTTTATTGATAGCCGCAGGCCTCACCAAACAACAACCACACGCCGCTGCAACCTCTCAGGCGGCACCACCAGCCCAGAGTCTTCCGGGCCTGGATCAACTACGCAATCTGCGCGAAGGGAAGGGCATCGCCATCGAGGCGCTGGCCCGCAAAGTAGGTATCAGTCCGTCTTACCTGGCCCTGATTGAAAGTGGCGAGCGTCAACCCGACGCAGCGATTCGCCGCAGCCTGGCCTGGGAGTTGACGGTGCCGGGGTGGAGGGAGCAATCGTGAGTGTAAGGATCAGTCGTCAGCACTGGGATGGGCTGTTGGGCGAATTGGATCAAGCCCGTCGCCAACGCCATCTTTTAACCTACCGGGCATTGCTGGAGCGATTGCAGCTGCCTAGCCCAGCCATGCAAACCCTGACGGCCGCGCTGGAGCATCTGGCGGCCCTGGATGCCCGGGCCGAACAGCCATTGCGCAGTTCATTGGTGATCAGCCAAGGCGCTAGCCGTTTACCTCGTACCGGGTTCTTTGAGTGTGTGGAGCGCTTGGGACGTTTTTCCGGGCCATCCGATGGCGTGGCCGCTGCGTCATGGCACGCATCGGAAGTGGTGCGCGTGTTCGAGTATGAATACCCCGAATCAGCGGAGGCTTGAATGTTCTGGCGACTCAAGGCACGACTCAGCTATTGGCTGGCGCGCCGGTTGTTTCATTGGCCGTGGTTTATCCGCGAACCTCGCAGTTGGCGGTGGATGGAGGGGCAATTCGCACGCATGGCCAATCTGGGGGATGTCGACGCGCAAAGTTTCTACGGGCACATCCTGACTTTTCGTGGACATGGGCTTGGGGCGCGGGAGGAGGGCATTCGCCTGCTGCGCCTGGCGGCTCTGGCCGGTGACGGTAAAGCCGCCTATCAATTGGGGGTGATCAGCCTCGCCGGCTCCGCCAGCAAGGCTCCTGATGCTGCCGAGGCAAGCCGTTGGTGGACGCTCTCGGCCAAGGCCGGGCATCCACTGGCGGAGCTCAAGCTGATGCAACTGAATCAGGCGGTGGATTCCGATCCCGCATCGGTTCGTTGAGCGCCTCGCTTCCCATGCGGGCTGCAGCGTCCAAACTGTCGATTACGTGGATGCTGTAGCCCTGAACATTCTTGGCATGATGCTTGGCCTGGGATGCCAGCTCTGCCAATTGGCTGGAATCCAGTAGTCCACAAGCCTGTGGATACAAGTGCACGACGCCGATGGACAGTGACAGCAAGGGGAACTCCTGACGCACTCCTTGACGGTTGGGGGCGACAAAGCAACCGGCCTCCAGGTGTTCGCTGCGGTAGAAGCGTCGGCACTGACTGTGAAAGTCGTCCAGCAACTGGTTCAGGCGCCTTTGCCAGTCTTCAGGTCCGAGCACCAGCAAGAAATCATCCCCGCCAATATGCCCGACGAAGTCACGACTCGGGTCGACCCGATCATTCAGGCATTGGGCCAGGCACAGCAGCACTTCATCGCCACGGCCATAGCCGTAGATATCGTTGAAGGGCTTGAAGCTGTCGATGTCCACGTAACAGATCACTGACTCTTGCCCTTGTTGCAGCAGGCGGGTCAGGCATTGCTGGATGGGCACGTTGCCCGGTAACAGGGTCAGGGGATTGGCATAGCGCGCCTGCTGGATTTTCAGTTCGGTGATCAGCTTGAGCACATCTATTACCCGTCCCAGTCCCAGGTAGTGACCGTTGAGGGTGATGATGAAGTCTTCCTCGATGCGTTGCCGGGCGCGACTGGTGATCAGGCGGCTCACCTGCTGCAGGGACTGGCTGAGTTCGACGGCAAGGAAGTCGTCATTCATCAGGCGGCTGATGGGTTTGCGGGCAAAAAGATCGGTAGCGAATGGCTTGAGCAGGGCATCTGAAAGCGAATGCCGGTGGACGATCCCGCAGGGGTGGCCCTGTTCGTCGAGGACTGCCAGAGAGTTGAGGTTGGCTTGCCGGCGAAAGGCTTCCAGCACGTTGGCTGTCGGGGTATTACGGGCCACGGCGGGCTGTTCGTTGAGCAGCGCGCTGAGGTCACTGCCTTCATCGTTGAGTGCCACGCTGGTTTGGTCATGCTTGGGCATCATTGCCCGGGCATCCCGAGGCGGCTGTTCCTGCGGCCGGCACAGCAAGTAGCCCTGGACTAGATCCACTCCCATTTCGCTGAGCACCACCAATTCCTCGAGCATCTCTATCCCTTCGGCTATCACTTGGGCGCGAGACGCCTTGGCGATCTGCAGAATTGAACCGACGAATTCGCGCTTTAGGGCGTCCTGATGGATACCATCGATAAAGTGCCGGTCGATCTTTACATAGTCCGGTCGCAGCTCGGACCACAGGCGCAGGCTGGAGTAACCGGCGCCGAGGTCATCCAGGGCGATGGAAAATCCCATGTCCCGGTAGTGATGCAGGGCATTGTGCAACAGCTGAAAGTCGTCGATGGGGGTCTGTTCGGTGAGTTCGATCACCACCTGGCTTGGAGGAATGCCAACGTCCTGTAGCAGTTGCAGGGTCCGGCCAGGTTGATGGGTCGCTTCCAGCAGGGATTCCGGCGATACGTTGAGGAACAGTTTGCCGGGTAATTGCTGCTCGCTGAAGCGTTTGCAGGCGCTGTGGCGGCAAGCGAACTCCAGTTCGCTCAGGCGCCCGGCCTGGCGGGCCACCGCGAACAGGGCGACCGGGGAGTGCAGGGGGCTGTTGGAAGGGCCACGGCTCAAGGCTTCGTATCCGAGGATACGTCGCTGCGAGAGAGAAATGATCGGCTGGAACAGGCTGTGCAAACCGCTTTGAGCCAGGATTGAACTCAATGCACTCAGCTGTTCGGTCGTGGTCATGGCGATCTCTGTCGTGAAATAAAGGACCGGGCGCCGCTCCTGATTCAAGAGCGGCGCCCGGTCCTTTATTTCACGACAGAATGATGACTGTTTAATGACGCTCCGAGGAGCGATCGAATTAAATTGCCATCATCTTCAGTGCTTGGCTACCGAGGTGTTGAGCTTCAGATAGTCCAGCAGAATGCGCCCTGTTTCGCTCAGGTAGGCGTCGTCTTCCGGCTTGGTCTTGTCTGGCTCGGCAGCTGCTAGTGCATCTTCGTCTTCTTTCTTCAGCTCTTTGAGCGGCTCTTCACCCTTGGCCTTGCGACGAGCATTTTCCAGAGCCAGTTGCTTGGCTTCGATGTCGGCATGCTGTGCCCGACGATCCGCTTCGTTGAGGCTGACGTTTTTTTCCGCCATCAGTTTCTGTGCCAGGGCCAACTTGTCGCGGATGAACACGAACTCCGCATCTTTCGCTGAACGGCTTTCATGTTCGGCCTTGAGCTGGGCCAGGAATGGCTTGAACGGATCCACAGCCGGTTTGATGGCCGGGCGAATGGTGTCCCAGGGCATGGCTTCAGGCAGAGCGCTTTCACCGATTTCCTTGGTGTCGATGATCGACGGGTAACCGATGTCCGGAAGAACGCCCTGATGCTGGGTGCTCTGGCCGGAAACCCGATAGAACTTGGCCAGGGTCAGTTTCAGCTCGCCATGGTTCAGTGGCTGAATGGTTTGCACCGTACCTTTACCGAAGGTCTGTCCACCAATGATCAGCGCTCGGTGGTAGTCCTGCATGGCGCCAGCGAAAATCTCCGAGGCCGAGGCCGAGAGACGGTTTACCAGCAGTGCCATCGGGCCTTTATAGAAGGCGCCGGGGTTTTCATCCTCCAGCACATCCACACGACCGTCGGCGTTGCGTACCAGTACTGTCGGCCCTTTGTCGATGAACAGGCTGGTCAGTTCGGTGGCTTCCTGGAGGGAGCCACCGCCATTGTTGCGCAGGTCGATGACCACGCCATCGACCTTGTCTTTCTGCAGCTCGGTCAGCAGTTTTTTCACATCGCGGGTGGTGCTCTTGTAGTCCGGATCACCAGCGCGGAACGCCTTGAAGTCAAGGTAGAAGGCCGGGATCTCGATCACTCCGAGCTTGTAATCCTTACCATCCTGCTTGAGGTTGAGGATCGACTTCTTCACTGCCTGGTCTTCGAGCTTCACCGCTTCGCGGGTGATAGGCACGATCTTGCTGGTCTGGTCGTTTGGCGCATTGCTGGCCGGAATCACTTCCAGGCGGACCAGGGTGCCTTTCGGACCACGGATTAGCTTGACCACTTCGTCCAGGCGCCAGCCCACTACGTCGACCATTTCCTTGTTGCCTTGGGCGACACCGATGATCTTGTCTGCGGGAGCTATCTGCTTGGTCTTGTCTGCCGGGCCTGCCGGCACCAGGCGCACGACCTTGACCTGGTCGTTGTCGCTCTGCAACACGGCGCCGATGCCTTCCAGCGACAGGCTCATGTTGATGTCGAAGTTTTCCGCGTTATCCGGCGACAGATAATTGGTGTGCGGGTCGTAAGACATGGCGAAGGTGTTGATGTAGGCCTGGAAGATGTCTTCGGCCCGGGTCTGGTCCAGGCGCGCCAGCTGATTCTTGTAGCGCTTGGTCAGCGTCTCCTGAATCTGCTTGGGCTCCTTGCCGGCGATCTTCATGCGCAGCACTTCGTCCTTGACGCGTTTGCGCCACAGGTCGTCAAGCTCTGCAGTGGTCTTGAGCCAAGGGGCATCCTTGCGGTCGATCAGCAAGGTCTCCTTGGCGTTGAAGTCGATCTTGTCGACGCCTTTGTTGAGCTCCGCCAAGGCGAAGTCCAGACGCGCTTTGACCCGGTCCAGATAACGCTTGTAGATGGTGAAGCCGGCATTCAGGTCGCCGCTCTTGAGGAAGTCGTCAAACTGGGTTTTCCATTTGTCGAATTCCGCGATATCGCTGGCCATGAAGTAGCTGCGCGATGGGTCCAACAGCTTCAGGTAGCTGTCATAGATGATCACCGAGCGCGCATCATCCAGCGGCGGTTTGCTGTAGTGGTGGCGTTTGAGCAGTTCTACAACATTGAGGCTGGCAATTACCTCATCGCGATCGGGCTGAAGTTGATCCCAGCTATTGGCTGCGAACGTATTGGTCGACATCGGCAGAAGGCCGAAACCAATGAAAAGGGCGAGGGCGGTGCTGGGGAACAAATGCTTCATGCTGATTCGACGCGGGGGCAATTGATAACGCATATTAGGCCGTCTTTGAAGTCGCCGGTTCCATAAGGACCGGTCGCATAATGCAAAAAGCCCGGTGCTACCGCTCCGGGCTCAGTCCAGACTCACTATGGAGGCACTGTGAAAGCATTGCAAGGCGTTGAAGGTCATGTGGAGTGGGTTGAAGAGCCAAGCCCTGCCTGTGATGTAGGGCAGGTTCGCATTCGGGTGGCGGCTGCGGGTCTCAATCGGGCCGACCTGTTACAGCGTGCAGGGCTCTATCCGCCCCCTCCGGGAGCCAGCCCGATCCTGGGCCTGGAGTGTTCCGGGATTATCAGCGAAGTGGGGCCGGGTTCTTCCTGGCAGATCGGTGACCGGGTGTGCGCGCTGCTGGCCGGTGGCGGCATGGCCGAGGAAGTGGTGGTTGATGCACGTCATGTGCTGCCGGTGCCCGAGGGGTTGTCCCTGGCCGAAGCTGCGGCGTTGCCCGAGGTCTACAGCACGGCCTGGCTCAATCTGTTCCAACTGGCGGCGCTCAAGCCTGGCGAGAAGGTGCTGTTGCACGCGGGAGCCAGTGGTGTCGGTTCGGCCGCGATCCAGCTGTGCAAGGCGTTTGGCAATCCATGCTGGGTGAGTGTCGGCTCCGCCGATCGCCTGGCCTATTGCGAAAGTCTCGGCGCCCAAGGCGGTGTGGTGCGGACTGAGGGGCTGGAAGCGCTGCGGGACTTCGGTCCATTTGACGTGATCCTCGATCCTGTAGGGGCCAATTACGCGGTCAGCAACCTCAAGCTGCTGGCCGTTGATGGGCGCTGGGTGCTGATTGGTCTGATGGGCGGGCGTGAAGCGCAACTGGACCTGGCTCAGGTGCTGGCCAAGCGTATCCAGCTGTTGGGCTCGACCCTGCGTAGCCGCGACGAACAGTTCAAGGCTGACCTTTTCCGTGACCTCGGGCAGAACGTCTGGCCGCTGTTCACTGAAGGACGCCTGAGCCCACAGTTGGCCAAAACCTTTGCGATCAGGGACGCCGAAGCGGCATTTGCCGAGCTGGCGACCAATCAGGTCTCGGGCAAGCTGGTGCTGGTGATCGACTCCAGCCTGACGTGATTGCTGGCGTAGGAGCCGGCTGGCCGGCGAAAGGGTGTTGCAATCCGCTTGGCTGGCAAGTTGGCTCCTACACCAGCCAGCTTCTATAGAAGCTGGCTGTCCGGGCATTTCAGGGCCAAGGGTTACTTCCAGTGGTGGATCGGCCAACCGGACTTCTCTGCATGTTCGCGCAGTATCGGGTCCGGGTTCACCACCTGGGGATGGTCTACCCGCAGTAGCAGCGGCAGGTCATTGCGCGAGTCGGAGTAGAACGTCGCGCCTTCCAGGTTTTCTTCCTCGGCGTCCAGCCATTCCAGCAGGCGGGTGATCTTGCCTTCGCGGTAGGTCAGAGTGCCAAGGGTATTGCCGCTATATACGCCGTGCAGTACTTCCAGCTCAATGCCCAGCACTTCGTCGATGCCCAGGCGGGCGGCAATCGGCTTCACCAGATGGGTGCCCGAGGCGGAAATCACCAGGATCCGGTCGCCGGCCTGGCGGTGAGCGGCGATAGTCTTGCAGGCGTCGCTGAAAATGATCGGCTCGATCACCTCTTCCACCCAAGGCTCCACCAGGTGCGCCACCTCCTCCGGGGTACGCCCTGCCATGGGTTCCAGGCTGAAGCTCATGAACTCTTCCATGGCCAGCTTGCCGTGACTGTAAGCGTCCATCAGTTCGTTGTTGCGACGCATGAACGACTCGCTGTCGACCCAGCCAAGGCGGCCCATCTGTGCGCTCCAGAGGGTGGCGCAGTCGCCGTGGATCAGGGTCTCGTCCAGATCAAAAATTGCCAAGGCCATCAGTACAGCTCTCTCTTCAGGATCAATTGCGTGAAAGCCATCAGGCTACCTCACACAGGGCGGCAGGATCGATGGTCAGCGCCAGACGTTGGCCGTCAGCGTGCAGGTCATCGGCCGAACGGTTGAGAACATCCACCACCAGCTCCACGCCGCGAGCCTCGACCCGGTAGCGAATCACATTGCCCAGCAGGCTGTGGCTGCGGACCAGCGCATCAAGCTGGCCCTCTCTGCCGAGTTCGATGGCTTCCGGGCGAATGGCGATACGCCCGCTGACCGGGCGCTGCAGCAGCTTGCTGGCGCTTTCGGCGTCCAGCAGGTTGTAGTTGCCGATAAAACCCGCCGCGAATACATCCACCGGTGCGGTGTAGAGCGTTTCAGCATCGCCGCTCTGGACGATCCTGCCCTGGTTCATCAGGAAGATCCGGTCGGACATGGTCAGCGCTTCTTCCTGGTCGTGGGTGACGAAGATGGTAGTCAGGTCCAGTTCCCGCTGGATGTTGCGGATCTGTTCACGCAGGTGCTTGCGGATACGTGCATCCAGGGCCGACAACGGCTCGTCCAGCAACAGCAAGCGCGGCCGGGTCACCAGGGAGCGGGCCAGAGCCACCCGCTGGCACTGGCCGCCGGACAGTTGGTGTGGATAACGACTGGCAAAGTCATTGAGCTCCACCAGTTGCAAGGCTTCAAGGACCCGCTTGCGGCTGTCGTCGGCGTTGACCTTCTGCATACGCAGGCCGAAGGCGACGTTCTGTTCCACGGTCATGTTGGGAAACAACGCATAGCTCTGGAACACCATGCCGATCCCGCGTTTCTGCGGGCTCAAGGGCACGATGTCCTGGCCATCGAGAAGGATCTTGCCACCGTCCACGGGGGTCAGTCCGGCGATGCAGCGCAGCAGGGTGGACTTGCCGCAGCCGGACGGGCCCAGCAGGGTGACGAACTCGCCTTTCTGGATTTCGCAATTGATATCGCTGAACACCGTGGTGCCTGCGTAGTTCTTTTGCAGGTGTTGGACGCTGACGAAGCTCATTGGCTTTTGTCCTTGTTCAAGATGTTGGCGGCCCAGGTCAGAACCAGCACAAAGAAGAAGTAGGAGATCACCAGGGCGCTGGTGAAGTGGCCGCTGCTGTTGCGCATGTTGTTCAGGTAGACCTGCAGGGTTTCATAGCGGGTGCCCACCAGGATGTTGGCGAACACGAACTCGCCGAACAGGAACGAGAAGGACAGCAGCAACGCCACCATCAGGCCTTTGCGCAGGTTGGGCAGGACCACCAGGAAGGCTGCCTGCCAGGTGCTGGCGCCGAGCAGTTGGGCGGCGTCCATCAGGTCGCGCAGGTTGATCGCTTGCAGGTTGTTGGTGATGGCCCGGTACATGAACGGCAGCGCCACGGTGAAGTAGCAGCCGATGAGGATCCAGGGCGTGCCAACCATGGCGAAGGGCCCTGAGCCATAGAGCTGCAGCAGGCCCACCGAGGACACCACTGGCGGCACCGCGAAGGGCAGCAGGATCAGGATGTTCATCAAGGCGTCGAGCTTGGGAAAGTGGTAGTGCACCACAAACAGCAGCGGCAGGATCAGCACCACCGACAGCACCAGCGCGCCGACGCAGACCAGCAGCGACTGGCCGAAAGCATTGAGGAAGCGCGGGTCGCTCCACAGCTGCAGGTACCACTTGAAGGTGAAACCGCTGGGCAGGATGGTGGCCGACCAACTGCTGGCGATGGAGTAGACAAGGGTCCCCAGCAGCGGCAGCAACAGGATGGCGAACAGCAGGTAGACCACCACCCGGTGGTACAGGGCGGCGGAGCCGGGTTCAGCGCGAGACATGGTAGCTCCTCTTCAACAGCAACTGATGGACGATGGTGACCAGGGTCATCAGGGCCACCAGCACCACCGCCAGGGCGCTGGCCATGTTCGGGTCCAGGGAGATGTCCCCGGAAACCATGGCGGCAATGCGGATCGGCAGCACGTTGAAGTTGCCGGTGGTCAGGGCGTAGACCGTGGCATAGGCGCCCAGGGCATTGGCCAGCAGGATGACGAAGGTGCCCAGCAATGCCGGGGTCAGCACGGGCAGCCCGATGTGGCGCCAGAACTGCCAGCCGTTGGCGCCCAGCAGCGCGGCGGATTCACGCCAGTCTTCGCGCAGGGCGTCGAAGGCCGGGTACAGCAACAGCACCCCCAGGGGAATCTGGAAGTAGGTGTAGAGAATGATCAGCCCGGTCTTGGAGTACAGGTTGAAGTCCTGAATGATCCCCGACTGCTTGAGCATGATGGTGATGGTGCCGTTGAAGCCCAGGAGGATGATGAAGGCAAAGGCCAGGGGCACGCCGGAGAAATTGCTGGTCATGTTGGCGAAGGCGTTGACGAAGTTGCGCAGTTTGGAGTCCACCCTGCGCAAGGAGTAACTGCCCAGCACCGCAATGATGATGCCGAACACGCTGGACCAGAAACTGATCTCCAGGCTGTGCTGGATGGCCTGCAGGTAGAACTTCGAGCTGAAGATCTTGCTGAAGTTGGCCAGGCCCCAGCCGAACTCTTCCGACTGCAGGCTGTTGATCAGCACCCACACCAGCGGGGCAATTTGGAACACGATGAAGAACAGGGCAAAAGGCACCAGACAGAGTGCCGCCAGCCATTTGCCGCGGGTGACTGAATTCACTGCAACAGCTCCCGGCAGAAGGGTTTGTCATGGGCCACGCCCAGTAGTTGGCAGATGGTGCCGCACAGTTCGGTCTGCTTTGGCGTGGCACCTGGGTCGAGACTGAAGGCATTGCCGAGAACGAACAACGGAACTTCCCGCTCCTCGGCCAAGAGACCGTTGTGGGAGCGGTCGTTGTTCATGCCGTGGTCGGCGGTCACCAACACCTGGTAGCCAGCATCGAGCCAGCCTTGCAGATAGTCGGCGAGGATGATGTCTGCCGAACGCGCGCTGTTGCGGTACTGGGTGCTGTCGAGGCCGTGCTTGTGCCCGGCGTCATCGATGTTCATCGGGTGCACCAGGAGAAAATCCGGTTGGTGCCGCAGGCGCAGGCTCTCCGCATCGGCGAAGAGATGGGAGTCGGGATAGTGATCGTTCCAATAGAAATGGCCGTACTGGATCGGCAGCTCGGGATTGGCGGTGTGCCGGTCCCGTGGTGCATTGAAGGGACTGCGGTTGTACAGCTCGCTGACCCAATGATAGGCCGCGGCGGCAGTGGAGCGGCCGGCCTCGCGGGCGTAGTGGAAAATGCTGCGCTGGGTGGACAGGCGCGAGACCTGGTTGTGGACGATACCGCTGTCGATCGGCGCGACACCGGTGAGGATGCACTCGTACAGCGGCCGGGACAGGGCCGGCAATTCGCATTGCAGCTTGTACAGGGCGCTGCGGCCTGCGCCGACGTAGGCTTGCAGGTGGCCCATGGCGTGTCGGGCAACTTCGTGGTTGAGGCCGTCGAGCACCACAAGGATGACGTTGTGCTTCATGAACGGGGGAACTCCGGGATCAGGCAACGCATGGAACCTGTAGGAGCGGCCGGACGGCATTGCCCTTGCCGGCGAAGGTGCCTGCACGCTCGTACAGGCCTTCGCCGGCAAGCCGACTCCTACGACTGATGCAGTATTACGGCATGTTGATGATCACTTCTTCCTGCCACTTCTGCGGCAGGGACTTGGAGGTTTTCTCCCAGGCATCGGCGTCCTTGATCGGGGTTACGTGCTTGTATTGCTCGTTGGGCAGCAGGTTGGCCTGGACGTCCGCCGGCAGAGTCAGATGCTCGGCCCGGATCGGGCGCGCATTGCCGCGAGCCAGGTTGGTCTGGCCGGCATCGCTGAAGATGTACTCGCGGGTCAGCTTGGCGGCGTTGGGATGCTTGGCGTATTTGTTGATGATGGTGGTGTAGCCGGAGATGACCGAGCCGTCGGATGGGATCAGCACTTCGTAGTCATCCTTGTTGACCATCTTGTTGCGGTAGCTCAGGCCGTTGAAATCCCAGACCACGCCCACTTCCACTTCACCTTTCTCCATGGTGGCGATGGTCGGGTTGGCCAGGGACAGGCGCCCCTGCTTGGCGATCTCGGCGAACATCAGCAGCGCCGGCTGGATGTTCTTTTCGTCGCCGCCCTTGGCGATGGCCGCGGCCAGCACGCCGTTGGCGGCTTGGGCTGCGGTGCTCACGTCACCGATGGAGACTTTGTACTTGCCTTTCTCCAGATCTGCCCAGCTCTTCGGCGCCTCAGACCCGTGCAGCAGCTTTTTATTGATGATGAAGGCGATGGTGCCGGTATAGGCCAGCGCCCAGTTGCCGTCTTTGTCCTTGGCCCAGTCCGGGACCTGGGCCCAGGTGCTGGGTTTGTAGGGTTGGGCCACACCCTGCTTGACTGCGATGGGGCCGAAGGCGGCGCCGACGTCGCCGATGTCGGCGCTGGCGTTGTCTTTTTCCGCAGCGAACTTGGCGATCTCCTGGGCCGAACTCATGTCGGTGTCGATGTGCTTGAGGCCATAGATTTTCGCCAGGTCCTCCCAGGTGCCTTTCCAGTTGGCCCAGTCGTCGGGCATGCCGACGCTGTTCACCGCGCCTTCTGCTTTCGCAGCGGCTTCCAGGGTTTTCAAATCGTTGTCAGCAGCCATGGCGGCGGTGCACAGGGCAATGGTCGAACCTAACAGTGATGCCAGGAAAAGCTGTTTCATCCGAAGCTCCTTTGGGCGTGTTCAACGCTGCGTTGTTATCGACGGTCTTGCGGTGGGTTGGTCTAGGTCAGCAATACCTGAGCCAATTTAGGCGTGTTGGATGACACTTTGATGTCGGTGCCAACGGTCGGCGCATGGATTCGGGCGCAGGTTCGGCGCTGCGAAATAAGCGTAGACCATGCCCAAACACCCGTTCTGCAAGGTTCTGGCGGGCAATTTGCAGGTTCACCAGAGGCTCGCTCAGCGGCGTTGTCATCTATCAGTCATATGCATTGCCTAGGCTTTGGACACGGCTGCAGAGCGCTGTCCCGACCACTGCGCTGCCCTGAATCAGTGCTGGTCTAGTCCAGATAGGTAACGTTGATGCGTATTGATGCAACCAAAGCGGTGACAGCCATCGGCCAGGTCCTGCAGGAGCAGATCGCCCATGGTCTGTTGGCACCCGGCAGCAAGCTGCCGGCCGAGCGCAAGCTCAGCGAGTTGTTCGCCACCACCCGCATCACCGTGCGTGAGGCCCTGCTGCAATTGGAGGCCCAGGGGCAGATCTACCGCGAGGAGCGCCGGGGCTGGTTCGTTTCGCCGCCGCGGCTGGCCTACAACCTGATGCAGCGCAGTCACTTCCACGCCATGGTCAGCGCCCAGGGGCGAGTGCCTTCCACTGAGGTGATCTCGGCGCGCCTGCAACCGGCGTCGGCGGCGGTCTGCGCCTGGCTGCAATTACCGGCACTGTCCAGCGTGATCCAGATCTGTCGAGCGCGGCGCATCGATGACCGGCTGGTGCTGTATGTGGAGCACTACCTGAACCCCAAGTACTTTCCACACATTCTCGACCTGGATTTGAACCAGTCGATCACCGAGCTCTATGCCCGGCATTACGACCTGCATTACGGGCGGGTGCGCTTCGAGATTGTGCCCACCTCATTGCAGCCGGAAGCGGCGGCGGCCTTGAAGGTGTCGGTGGGCAGCCCCGGGTTGCGCATCGCCCGGGTCAACTATGACCAGCACGAGCGGCTGATCGACTGTGATCTGGAATTCTGGCGGCATGACGCAATTCACGTGGGCGTTGACGTTCTTTAGACGCCAGTGCCGTTGGCCGGCAAGACGGCGCCTACGGGGTCATTGCTTTTCCGGGGCGCTGCCGGGGGTGATCACCTGGATGCTCATGCGCGGGGTGGCCAGGTCCAGTCCGGCTTCGTCCAGGTGACGCTTGAGGGACAGGTTGAACGCCCGGGACACTTCCCATTGCTTGATCGGCGCGGTCTTGAAGCGGGCCCGTAGGATGGCGCTGCCGGACTCGAAACTCTCCACTCCCTGGATCTCCAGAGGCGACCAGATGTTGCGTCGTTGCAAGGGATCGGTACGCATCTTCTGGCCCACATCGCGCATCAGCTTGATTGCGTCGTCGATCTCCATGTTGTAGGGAATCGCCACGCGAAAGATCGCGTAGCCGAACTCCCGGGAGTAGTTCTTGATGCTCTTGATTTCGCTGAACGGGATGGTGTGCACGATGCCGTCGATGTCCCGCAGGCGCACGGTGCGGATGGTCAGGCCCTCGACGGTGCCCAGGTGACCGCCGACATCCACGTAATCGTCGATGGCCAGGGAGTCCTCGATGATGATGAACAGACCGGTAATCAAGTCTGCCACCAGCGACTGGGCGCCGAAACCGATGGCCAGACCGATGACACCGGCACCGGCCAGCAGCGGTGTGACGTTCATGCCCATGTTGGCCAGGGCGACGATGGTGGCGATGATGAAAATCGCCACGAACAGCACGTTGCGGATCAACGGCATCATGGTCTGTGCGCGGGCGTTGGCCAGGCCCTTGCGCGAGCGGGTCAGGGCGTGATGCACCGCGGTGTCGCTCAAGATCCAGATCAGCCAGGCAAAGATCAGGGTGCCTGCGAGGCTGAACAGCTTGACGCTGACTTCATGGCCGTCGCCTTCGGTGAAGCGGATCAGCGACATGCCCCACACCCGCAGGCCCAGTTCGATGAACGCCAGCCACACCGCCAGATGGGCCAGGGTATAGAAGAAGCTTTTCAACCGTTCGGAATACAGCGCATGGCGCTTGTGCCCACGCTGGGGCTTGAGGGCGTGGCGCCGCACCAGGCCGTTGATCACCATGCACAGCACCAGCAGCACCGTGCACAACAGTGACTGGCGCAGGGCCGTGCTGGTGTCGCCGGCGGAAACGAAGGTGGCGAACAGCGAAATGCCCACCAGCACCAGGGCGGGGAGATACCAGAAGGTGCCAATGATTTCGATGGTGTCGCTCAAGGCGCGGCGGGTCAGGCGCCGGGACAACGGTTGGTTGCGGATCAGGTGCGCGATCGGCCGGCGAAAGCGCAGGATGAATACCCCGGTGGACAGCGCCGCCATGACATTGGCGAAAGTCGCTGCGGTATGGGCCAGGTGTTGGCCGAGGCTGGCCACCATCCGAGGGTCGCTCAGGGCCTCGCCGAACGCGGCGAAGCTGCCGATCCACCACAGTGGTCGGAACGCCTGGCGGCGCAGGATATACAGGGCACGATGACGATGCGGACCATCGAGGACGGAAAACGCCACCACACAGATCGCCGAAAAACAGGTGCCCACCACCAGGGCGTAGGCCAGGACCATGGCCAGGTCCTTGCCCAATGACGAGGGCAGGGAGTAGGTCATGTAGACGGTGATCAGCAGAGCGATCAGCCAGGGGCCGAGCTTGCGCAGGGCGAAGCGCAGCAAGTCCCAGGTCTTGGGGTGCTGGGGCAGTTCTTCGGTGAGACCGAAACGCAGGCGCACCCGGTGGCTGAGCCAGATCAGCGCCGCCGCCAGCAGACTCCAGACCATGAGAATCAGGGCAAAGGCAAAAATGATCGGTAGCCATTGGCTGGCTGGCAGCATCAACGCCGACAGTTCTTCCTGGGCTTGATCGAACTCGTCGGTCCAGCGGTTCAAGGGGCTATCAGCGCCGGAGAACTGTTTCTCCAGGCTCGACAGAGTGCCGCCGATCAGGCCGAGCACGCCTTCTTCAGTGGCGGGCTGGGCTTTTTTCGTGGCGTCCCGGAGCTTTTTCAGATCAGCCAGCAGCTTGGCGCGTTGCTGGTCGTTTTCCAGTGACTTGATCACCTCGTCCAAAGACTGCCCCAGGGGCTCTTCGGCCTGTGGTTGCGGTTTGCTCTGGTTGCCCAGCAGGCCCGGCAGGCCAACCGCCTGCGCACTGCTCAGGGGCAGGAGGGTCAGCAGGCAGACAAGCGCAAAGCAGGGCAGGGCGAAAAGACGAGCGAACACTGGGCGGTCAACCTCGGAGAAAATCGGATCAACCGAGTGTACGAGGCCGCCAAATTCAATGCGAGGGCGAGCGCGGCATTTATTCCGCCAGTTTGGCGAGGATCTTGTAAACCACAGTGCCGAGAATCAGCAGCATGCCGATCCACATGCTGAACACACCGAGGTTCTTGTCCCGGAAGTTGAAGCCGATGGCCAGGAGAATCATGCCCGTGAGAATCGGGATGAGCATGGAGTGGAACGCAGACATCGAGATCATGGCGACGGCCTTGTCAGGAAGAGTACTCATAAGTCTAGGTCGCTTTACCGCGCCCCGGGTTGATGTGTATCAGAAACCGGCGGGGCCCCCTGAGGGGCGCCCGCGGTGACAACTCAGGGCAGTTCGTGGCTGGCGTAGAAGGCGCTCAGCACCTTTACCAGGTGGGCCAGGTCATGGCTGCCACAGAGTTCACGGATCGAGTGCATGGCGAAGGTCGGCAAGCCGATGTCGACAGTGCGCACGCCCAGGTGGCTGGCGGTGATCGGGCCGATGGTCGAGCCGCAACCCATGTCGCTACGCACCACGAAGCTCTGCACCGGGACTTCCTCGGCCATGCACAGATGGCGGAAGAAACCGGCGGTTTCGCTGTTGGTGGCGTAGCGCTGGTTGCTGTTGACCTTGATCACCGGGCCGGCATTGAGTTTCGGGCCGTGATTGGCGTCGTGCTTGTCAGCGTAGTTGGGGTGCACGCCGTGAGCGTTGTCTGCGGAAATCAGCAGCGATTTCTGGATGGTACGGACGAACTCGTCGCCTTCGGGCAGCAGGCGGCGCAGGGTCTGTTCGAGCATCGGGCCATCGGCGCCGCAAGCCGAGCAGGAGCCGACTTCTTCATGGTCGTTGCACACCAGTACGCAGGTTTCCTCGCTGTCGGCTGTCAACAGGGCCTGCAGCCCGGCGTAGCAGGACAGCAGGTTGTCCAGGCGTGCGCCGGCAATGAAGTCACCGTGCAGGCCGATCACCGCCGCGCTCTGGGTGTCGTAGAAACTCAGCTCGTAGTCCAGCACCACATCGGCGTTCAGACCGTGTTCGCGGGCCAGTTGGTCGGTCAGGACCGCGCGGAAATCCACACGTTCGTCACCGGCAAACTGGGCAAGGATCGGCGGCAATTCGTTCTGCGCGTTGATCGCCCAGCCCTGATTGGCTTCACGATTGAGGTGGATGGCCAGGTTGGGAATGATCGCGATGGGGGCCTTGAAGTCGATCAGTTGGCTTTCCACCTTGCCATCGCGGCGGAAGGTTACGCGGCCGGCCAGTGACAGGTCACGGTCGAACCAGGGAGCCAGCAGTGCGCCGCCATAGACTTCCACACCCAGTTGCCAGAAACCCTGGCGCTGCAGTTCAGGCTGAGGCTTGACCCGCAGGCAGGGGCTGTCGGTGTGGGCGCCCACCAGGCGGATGCCGCCTTGCAGGGGCGAATGTCGGCCCAGCTTGAAGGCGACGATGGAGGAGTCGTTGCGGGTGACGTAGTAGCGGCCGTTGGCTTCGGTGGTCCACGGCTCGCGCTCGTCGAGGCGCTGGTAACCTGCCGCTTCCAGACGTTGAACAAGGCTGGCAGTGGCATGGAAAGGGGTAGGGGAGGCCTTGAGGAAGTCGATCAGGCCTTGGTTCAACTCTTCGCGCATAAGTAGCTCCAGACAGCAGTGGCGCGAGTTTAACGTATAGCAGGGCACTGTAGGAGCCGGCTTGCCGGCGAAGCGGTTGTCGACCTGGGGGATGGTCGTCAGGGGGCCTTCGCCGGAAAACCCGCTCCTGCAGAACGCTGTCAGAAGGGCGCGGGGCAATCGAAGCGCAGGCGCTCACCGGTCTGGGGATGAGTGAAGCTGAGCATGCTGGCATGCAGGCACAGCCTTGGCCAGGCGGCTAAGGCCTGCGGGTGGGCGTAGAGGCCATCGCCCAGTAGTGGGTGCCCGATGGACAGCATGTGTACCCGCAACTGATGAGAGCGGCCGGTGATTGGGGTCAGCTCGACCCGGCACCAGTCGCCGCAGCGCTCCAGCACTCGCCAGAAGGTCAGGGCGTGCTTGCCGAATTCGTGGTCCACCACATGCCGGGGTTTGGTTGGCGGGTCATAGCGCAAGGGCAGATCGATGCTGCCGCTGTCCAGTTCCGGCTGGCCCCAGCACAGGGCGGTGTAGGCTTTTTCGGTTTCGCGGTCATGAAACTGTCGCGACAGTTCGCGATGGGTGTCTGCGTCCCGGGCCAGGAGAATGATCCCTGAGGTTTCCCAATCCAGTCGGTGGACGATACGGGCTTCGGGGTAGCCGTTTTCTTGCAGGCGAGTGATCAGGCAGTCCTTGTTGTCGTCGGCGCGACCGGGGACTGAAAGCAGCAGGGTGGGTTTGTTCACCACCAGGACGGCGGGGTCCTGATGCAGGATGTGGATATTCGACAACGGCATTAAAACAGCCTCGTAACAAACGCCAACGGCGGCTCGCCGACCTCAATGCTATGCATGAAGTCAGCGAGCCGCCGTGGCTCCCGTCGGATCAATCAGCGATCAGGCAGGGTGATATTGAGTTCCAGGATCGAGCAACTGCCCTGGTTTTCCAGAGCGACGTGCACGTCGTCGGACCCGATATTGACGTACTTGCGGATCACTTCCACCAGTTCCTTCTGCAAGGCGGGCAAGTAATCAGGGGTGCTGCGCTGGCCGCGTTCATGCGCCACGATGATCTGTAGACGCTCTTTCGCTACCGACGCGGTGCTGACCTTTTTGCTGGCACGAAAGAAGTCAAAAAGATTCATTATCTACCTCCAAACAGGCGCTCGAAGAATCCCTTCTTCTCGACATCAAGGAACCGGTGTTCCACGGTTTTGCCCAGCAAACGATCGACCGCGTCGCTGTAGGCCTGGCCCGCATCGCTCTGGTCGTCGAGAATCACCGGCACGCCCTGGTTGGAAGCCTTGAGCACGGCCTGGGATTCCGGAATCACGCCCAGCAGGGTCACTGCGAGAATTTCTTTGACGTCTTCAACGCCAAGCATTTCGCCATTGCTGACGCGCTCCGGGTTGTAACGGGTCAACAGCAGGTGCTCCTTGATCGCGTCTTCGCCTTTTTCGGCGCGGCGGGACTTGCTGGCCAGCAGGCCGAGCATACGGTCGGAGTCGCGGACCGAGGAGACTTCAGGGTTGGTCACGACAATCGCTTCGTCGGCGAAGTACATGGCCAAGTGGGCGCCTTTCTCGATACCGGCTGGGGAGTCGCAGACCACGAACTCGAAAGTTTCCTTGAGTTCCATCAGGACTTTTTCCACGCCTTCCAGGGTCAGCGCGTCTTTGTCGCGGGTCTGGCTGGCGGCCAGTACGTAGAGGTTTTCCAGGCGCTTGTCTTTGATCAGGGCTTGCTGCAGGTTGGCTTCGCCATTGACCACGTTGACGAAGTCATACACCACGCGACGCTCGCAACCCATGATCAGGTCGAGGTTACGCAGGCCGACGTCGAAGTCGACGATAACTGTTTTGTGACCACGCAGAGCGAGGCCGGTACCGATAGCGGCGCTGGTGGTGGTTTTACCCACACCACCCTTGCCGGATGTAACCACGAGAATCTTGGCCAAGGTGTTTCACCCCTAAGGAAAAAGGACTTTTAGCCCCTGAAAAACATCTCTTGAAAACTACTGCAGTCGGACAGCCTTGGCTGGAGCTCGGTCAGCGGCAGGGTTTATCGTCGATAAACTCTGCTGATTGCCAATTTCCTACTTCGTTTGAGCCGTAATCGCTACGTTTTAGAGATGCTTGGAAAATGCGGCAGTATCCGTTAAAGACGTGTGATGTTCAACACGTCACCCGACAGGCTGACCTGGACTCCAGAGCCCCACAAAGGGTCGCGCCGCAGGTCTTCGGAAACCTTGTACTGACCGGCGATGGAGATCAGTTCAGCGCTCAATTGCTGACAGAAAATCCGTGCCTTGGTGTCACCTTTGACGCCAGCCAGCGCCCGACCACGCATTGGGCCGTATACATGGATATTGCCATCGGCGAGAAGTTCCGCGCCGGGGCTGACCGAGGACACCACCACCAGATCGCCACCTTGGGCATAGATCTGCTGTCCGCCGCGTACTGGCGAAGTGATGATGCGGGTCGGTTTGACGGTTGGTTCAGGCGGCTTTTCCGGTACTTTCTTGACCTCGCTTTCCGGCGGATCGAGTGGGCGCTCCCGAGCACCGGAAGGTGGCAGTACTGGCAGATCGACGGCGATGGCTGCTGCAATGTCTTCAATCCGGCTGGCGCGGATTGCCAGGGTACGCAGACCGTGCTGGCGGCAGACACGCATGAGCCCGGGCAGATCCACCGAGCCCTCGGCAGCAGGCAGCTTGTCCAGCGCCAGTACCAGTGGCGCGTTGCTGAAGAAGTTTGGCGCCTGGGCGACCTTCGCGGCCAGTTGGCGATCGAGGCCTTCAAGGTCGTTGCGGGCCAGTTCCAGCACCGTGATGGCGAGCATGCTGCCCTTTAACTGGAACACAGGATCTTGGTCTAGCGATTCGGTTTGGCTCATGGTCTGCAGAAGGCGGCTTGTCACTAAAAGTGCCGAGACTTATAACGAGATCGCCCGCGCCCCGCAAGCCAGGTCGAACCGATGTAGAATGCGCGACCTTGTTGTCTGTCCCGGAATCTGTAATGGATCGCCCGCGTTTTCGAGCTGCATTCTTGTCTCCACGTTTCTGGCCGCTGTGGCTGGGACTTGGCGTGTTATGGCTGATCGTCCAGCTGCCTTATCCCGTGCTCCTGCAAATCGGTCGCGCCCTGGGGGCGTTGATGTACCGAGTAGCTGGCGATCGACGGTCTATCGCCCGACGCAATCTGGAACTGTGTTTCCCGGAAAAAACCGCCGCAGAGCGCAAGCGCCTGCTCAAGGAAAACTTCGCCTCCACCGGGATCGCCTTCTTCGAAATGGCCATGAGCTGGTGGTGGTCCAGGCAGCGTCTGGCGCGCCTGGCCCATGTCGAAGGCCTGGAACACCTCAAGCAGGCCCAGCGCGAAGGTCACGGGGTGATTCTCATGGCCCTGCACTTCACCACCCTGGAAATTGGCGCGGCGCTGCTGGGGCAGCAGCACACCATCGATGGCATGTACCGCGAGCACAAGAACCCGCTGTTCGATTTCATTCAGCGTCGTGGCCGCGAGCGACACAACCTGGATTCCCTGGCCGTGGAACGAGAGGACGTGCGCGGCATGCTCAAGCTGCTGCGTTCCGGTCGGGCCATCTGGTATGCACCGGACCAGGACTATGGCGCCAAGCAGAGCCTGTTCGTGCCGTTGTTCGGCATCCAGGCGGCTACCGTGACCGCCACCAGCAAGTTCGCCCGCCTGGGCAAGGCGCTGGTCGTGCCTTTCACCCAGGAGCGCCTGGCCGATGGCAGCGGCTATCGCCTGGTGATTCATGCACCCCTGACGGATTTTCCCGGTGCCACTGAAGAAGAGGATTGCCTGCGGATCAATCAGTGGGTGGAAAGTGCGTTGCGCGCCTGTCCCGAGCAGTACCTCTGGGCCCATCGACGCTTCAAGAGCCGGCCGCCGGGCGAGCCCAAGCTTTACAAGAAGCGCGGTTGACCACCTGGCATTGATTGCCGGACCTTGTGCGCCACGGATGGAGTGAGTTGATGAGTGTTGCGCAACCGATCACAGGTTTGATTCTTTCCGGCGGTGGTGCCCGGGCCGCCTATCAGGTGGGCGTGCTGGCGGCGATTGCCGAGCTGTTGGGGCCTGGGGCGCGCAATCCGTTTCCGGTGATCGTTGGTACCTCTGCCGGGGCTATCAATGCGGTCAGCCTGGCCAGTGGGGCCACGGATTTTCCCGCGGCAATCGAACGCCTCACGGCATTCTGGCGCAGCTTTCGCAGCGATCAGGTGATGCGCAGCGATTGGCCGGGAGTGATTCGCCAAGCCAGTCGTTTTGTCGGCCATAGCCTGTTGGGGCTCGGTGCACAGGTGCCGGTGGCGCTGATCAACAACTCGCCGCTGCGTGACCTGCTCAATCAGCACATGCATCTTTCGGGCATCAACCAGGCCATTTCCCAAGGCCAACTGCATGCGGTAGCGGTGACGGCTTTCGGCTACGAATCCGGACAGGCGGTGACTTTTTATCAAGGTGGTGGGGTCATCGATCCCTGGTTGCGTCATCGGCGCATCGGCGTTCCCACGCAGCTGACGGTGGACCACCTGCTGGCCAGCGCGGCGATCCCCTTGCTGTTCGCGCCAGTGAAGCTTGACCAGGAGTATTTCGGCGACGGTGCCGTGCGCCAGTCGGCGCCCATCAGCCCGGCGTTGCACCTGGGGGCCAGCCGCGTGCTGGTGGTGGGGGTCAGTGGCAACCCGCGGGGCAATGATCCAGACGCCACCCGGCAGCGTTCTTACACCGGGCAGCAGCCGACTCTGGCGCAGATTGGTGGCCATATGCTCAACAGCACCTTCATTGACAGCCTGGAAAGCGATATCGAACTGCTGGAGCGGCTCAATCATTTCAGTCGACTGTTACCTGGCAGTGCGGCGGATCGCGGCTTGGGTATTGCGCCGGTGGAAGTGCTGGTGATTGCCCCGAGTCAGCCGATCGACGAAATAGCGGCGCGGCACCGGCAGGAGTTGCCAGCGGCACTGCGCTTGTTCCTGCGCGGACCGGGGGCAACCCGGACCAGTGGTGCCGGGGTCCTGAGCTATTTGCTGTTCGAGGCGTCGTATTGCAGCGAGTTGATCGAACTGGGGCGCAGTGACGCCCTGGCCAAGGGCGAGGAGTTGGCGCGGTTTCTGGGCCTTAAGGGTTGAAGCCCGGGCTCAGCCGATGAGCCCGGGATTTTCCCAGCCTGAGGTCAGTGAGGCAGGTAGTCCTGGATGAACTGGCGGATTACACCGATAAAATCCTCGTCCGCGGTAAAACCCAGCTCGCTGGCATATCTGGCACTGAAGGCTCCCGGCCAGGAGCCGACGATGCGTTCGATCCTGGCGTCCGGGCGTAGCTGAATACGCTGGGCAACTTCGTCTCCGGCCACTTCCCGCAGCGCGTCGATCATCTGCGCCACGGTCAGCGACAGACCGGGCATGTTGATCACTCGGCCCTGACTCAAGCGCTCTGCGGCCAGCTCATGACCATGGATCAGGTTGGCAATGGCCCGGGCTGGAGACATCAACCAGAGTCGGGTATCCGGGGCCACCGGGCAGACACTGGCCTGGCCATTGAGGGGTTCGCGGATGATACCGCTGGCGAAGCTGGACGCCGCCAGGTTCGGTTTGCCTGGCCGCACCACGATGGTGGGCATGCGCAGGCTGCGACCATCGACGAAGCCGCGTCGGCTGTAATCGGCGAGCAGCAGGTCATTCATGGCTTTCTGGGTCCCGTAGGAGCTTTGCGGAGCCCAGACCTGATCATCGTCGACGTTCTCCGGCAGTTGCCCACCGAAGACGGCCACAGAACTGGTCATCACCCACTTTGGGCAGGAGCCCAGCTGACGCACCCGTTCCAGCAGACCTTGGGTCGCACTGAAGTTGACCCGCATGCCCAGTTCGAAATCGCCTTCCGCCTGGCTGGAGACCACGGCGGCCAGGTGAAAGATGCTATCGGTGTCGGCGTCGATCAGTTTGGCCAGCACCTGTTCATCGCTAATGTCTCCTTCCTTGACCTGCACCCGTGGGTCATCGAGGCCCTGCACGGGCTCGCGGTCAAATGCGGTAATGCGCTTGATGGGCTGCAATTGGCCGTGACGGTCGGTGAGTGTGCCCCGTTGCAGCAAGGCTTCGATCAACCGCCGTCCGAGAAAGCCGGCCGCGCCGGTGACAAGAATATTCATGAGTGGCTCCAAGTGTTCAGCGATTGACGAGTTTTCCGGGAATCTTGAAGACCAGCAGGGCGCCGATGAACAACGCGCTGGCCATGACGTACATGCCGATGGTGGTGCTTTGGGTCAGGTCTTTGAGAAAGCCCATCAGGTAGGGCGAGACAAAGCCGGCGAGGTTGCCCCAGGAGTTGATCAGGGCAATGCCGGCGGCGGCCGCGGTGCCGCCGAGAAAGGCCGTGGGCAGGCTCCAGAACAGCGGCAGGGTGCTGAAGGCGCCCATGGCCCCCAGGGTCAGGCCGATCATCGATACCGTGAAGTTGTCACTCCAGGTGGCGGAAATCATCAGGCCGATACCGCCAAGCACGGCGGTCAGCGCCAGATGCCAACGGCGTTCGCGCAAGCGGTCGGCGCTGCGGGAGATCAGCACCATGGTCAGCGCTGCCGCGGCATAGGGAATCGCCGTGAGCATGCCGACCTCGAACACGTCGCTGACGCCGGCCTGGCGAATCAGCGAGGGCAGCCAGAAGCCAACGGTGTAGAAGCCGGCGATCATGCAGAAATAGATGGCGGTCAGCAGCCAGATCCGGGGTTGCCCGAACACTTGCCTGACGCTGTGAACCTGATGGCCGTCGGCCTCGGCCTCGATTCGGGCCTGCAGCAGGTTTTTTTCTTGGCGGGTCAACCAGCCCGCGTCGGCGATACGGTCGCTGAGGCAGTAGATCACCAGGCCGCCCACCAGGATCGACGGCAAGCCTTCGAGGAAGAACATCCATTGCCAGCCTGCAAAGCCCTGGTGGCCATTGAGGGCACTCATGATCCAGCCGGACAGCGGCGCGCCAATCAACCCCGAAAGCGGTACTGCGGTAGCGAACAGGGCGTACATCTTGCCGCGGCGGTTGGAAGGGAACCAGTACGACAGATAGAGGATGACCCCCGGATAGAACCCGGCCTCGGCGATGCCCAACAGAAAGCGCATCACATAGAAAGAGGTAGGGGTGCTGACGAAAGCCATGCACGAGGAAATGATGCCCCAACTGATCATGATGCGAGCGATCCACAGGCGCGCACCGACCCGATGCAGGATCAGGTTGCTGGGAATTTCCACCAGAAAGTAGGCGATGAAGAAAATCCCCGCGCCCAGCCCGTAGACCGCTTCGGAAAATTGCAGGTCTTCGGACATCTGCAACTTGGCGAAGCCGACGTTGACTCGATCCAGGTAGGCCACCAGGTAGCACAGCAGCAGCAACGGCAGGATGCGCCAGGCGACTTTGCGATAGGCCAGGTCTTCAAAGGAAACGGTGGGGGAGCGGGCGGCAGTTTGCGACAGTGATTCAGTCATGTCTTTACCCATCCTTTTTTCTTGTATTTGGGTGATTTTGTTTTTATCGGACTTGCTGAGGCGTCTTAGATATCATAATACATCATACGAATTCAACGGCCGGATACCGAGCGGGACGGCGTGCATGAAATGCAGTACCGTTAGCCACTTTGAATACAGAGATACCCATGTCCAAGCCTGACAACTCTTCCCTCGCCGTCGACTCCCTGGCGACGCTCAAGGATGCGGCCAAGGGCACCCTGGCGGATCAAGTGACTGCGGCACTCAAGGCGCATATCGCCAGTGGCGAGGCCCTGCCGGGTTCGCGGCTGCCCACCGAGCCGGTTATGTGCGAGCGTTTCGGGGTCAGCCGTACGGTCATCCGCGAGGCGATTTCGCGCTTGAAGTCGGCCGGGCTGGTGGAGGTGCGCCAAGGTAGCGGCACCGTGGTCAGCGAGGGCGCGCATATCAAGGCCTTCACTATCGATCTGGATGTACGCGGGTCGATCGAGGCGGTTCTGCGGGTGACTGAACTGCGACGTGGTATCGAGGGCGAGGCGGCAGCGCTGGCGGCGCAGCGGCACACCCCCGAGCAACTGCAGGCGATCCATCAGGCATTGCTGGCCATCGATGTGGCCGAGCAGGCCGGCCAGGACGGCGTGGAGCAGGACCTGGCGTTTCACTTGTCGATTTCCCAGGCCACCGGCAATCCGCTGTATCCCTCATTGCATGAGTTCATTGCCCAGTTCATCAAGGAGGCGATCCGCATTACCCGTTCCAATGAGGAGCGGCGCCGGGATCTGGCGCACTCGGTGCGCGATGAGCATTTCGCGGTCTATGGGGCCATCGCCGCGCGTGATGTCGACGGGGCGCGGCAAGCAGCGCTGAGCCACATCCACAATGCGGTGGAGCGGCTCAAGAGTGCCGATCCGGGATTCTGGCGGGACTCCGGATCACGTCTTGCCTGATAGGCAGCGTCGCGCTGGCCCATCAGTCTGAGTGGCCGGCTCTCATCGGAACATGAGGGCCGGCCGTCTCAGGGGGTATCAGAAGTGGTATTTGACCAACAGGCTGGCGGTGTCCTGGTTGGTCTCGAAGTTACGCGAATCCTTGATGCCGTATTTGTTCTTCCAGTAGTCGTACTCGAAACCGACGTACAGCTGCTTGGCGCCCCAGTTCAGTGCCTTGCCCAGGTCATATTTGATCTGTGGGTTGAAGTGCAGGTTGGCGTGGTAGGTGCCTTTGGCGTTCTGGTCGTTGTCCACCACCCAGTCCATGAAACCGTCGATCAGGATGTCCGAGCGGCCCACGGGAATGGTGTAGGACCACACCGGAGTGATCTGCCAGACGTTGTCACCCGCGCGGCTGCCTTCGGTGTGGCGCTGGTAGAAGTTCAGCTGGAAGTAGTCGAAGCCCGGTACTGCCAGGTCGAAGCCCGGGCCGATCAGGTAGGACTCATTGTCGCCTTCGCCGAATTCGTAAGTGAACGCCAGGAGCACGTCCTTGATCGGGCCGAATTCCAGTTTCTGGTCGAAGATCTTGCCGAACGACAAGCGTGGCGAGAACTCGCCGTAGTAGGTGTCCGGGCCGACATTGCCGTCTTCCTTGCCGTTGTAGAAGATGCGGTCGAGGAAAAAGAAGTTGTCCCCGTACTTCCAGGCGTCGGCGTGTTCGAAGGTGACCGTCTGTTGAATCTGCGGGTTGACTTCGAAGTTCTTGCCATACAAGTAAGTCAGGCTGTTGTTCTGCCATTGCAACAGGTCGCCAGCCACGGCCTGCCCCCCGGCCAGCAGACTGGTGGCCAACATCAGGCTCTTGCACATCGATTTCATTCGGTTGCTCCCAAGTAGGTAGTTCCACGTTTTTTTTGGCTTGACGCTCTGGTGTGGCGCCTTTTTTCTTTGCTGTAAA
Source organism: Pseudomonas protegens (assembly GCF_003363755.1). Classification (GTDB taxonomy): domain Bacteria; phylum Pseudomonadota; class Gammaproteobacteria; order Pseudomonadales; family Pseudomonadaceae; genus Aquipseudomonas; species Aquipseudomonas danubii. The sequence continues at coordinate 1,668,579 of NZ_CP031396.1, read as the reverse complement.
AAACCATCTGATCGGTCAGCTTTGTTGCTTTTAGCAAGAGCTGAGCCAAGGCCGAAAAAAAGCAAAAAACTCCCGTCCAGCTGTAGCGATACAGCCGGGCGAGAGTGTTTTCGCGATATTTTCGGGCGCCTTGTTACCTGTCCAGGCCGGGATAAGTTGGCTCTTGGGTCAGGTTTTTCATCCGGGCTTTTTTTTAGACCAGATTTGCGCGGCCGCGGAGAATACTGGCTCTCACGGCAGGGCTCAAGTGCGCCGCAACGGCGCACTTGCAACCACTTTGGGGCAGGCCGGCCGGCCATATCAGGCAGGTATCCGTAATGAAGGGCAATAGCCGGGCAATGATCGCTGGCCATCGGGGCGATGGGCCGGCGCCAATGGCCATGGAGCGGCCACCGCCAGAGGGGCCTGGGCAGGCTGCATAGGAGTGCTCCCTGTTTGTTTTTATTGTCAAGGCGCGGCGTCTGTGGGCGGCGCTCGGTCCTGGGGGCCGAGCGCTGCATTCAAGCGTGAACGGTGTAGCGGCCCCCGGGCGCTGAACCGGCGCCCGGGGGGGGGGCGACTCAATGCTGATGAGCGTGGTGGGCGCTGTTGGCCGCGCGCTCGCTGCCGCCGAGGATGTTGAACAGCAGGTTCAGCACCAGGGCACTCAAGGTCGCCATGGCAATGCCGCTGTGGGTGATGGGGCTCATCCACAGCGGCAGGTGGGCAAAGAACTCCGGGCGGACCACGGGAATTAGGCCCATTCCGATGCTCACAGCCACCAGCAACTGATTGCGGCGGTCAGCGATGTCGGCTTCCTGGAGGATCTTGATCCCGGTGGCGGCCACCATGCCGAACATGGCGATGGCTGCGCCGCCCAGTACCGCTGGAGGAATCGAGGCCACCAGGAACGCTGCTTTGGGCAGCAGGCTGAGGATGATCAGCAGGCCACCGGCGACGATGGTCACGGAACGGCAGCGCACCCCGGTCATCTGCACCAGGCCGATGTTCTGGGCGAAGGAAGAGTGGGTGAAGGTGTTGAGGAAACCGGCGAAGAACGACGCCCCGGCATCACACAGCAGGCCGCGGCGCAGCATGCGCGGGGTGACCTCCTGGCCGGTGATCTTGCCCAGGGCCAGGAACATCCCGGTGGACTCGACGAAGATGATCACCACCACCAGGCACATGGACAGGATGGGGGCAAGATGGAACTGCGGCATGCCGAAGTGCAGCGGCGTGACCACCTGCAGCCAGGGCGCCTGGGCCATGCCACTGAGGTCAACCATGCCGATCAGGCCGCAGAGGATGTAGCCCAGGCCCATGCCGATCAGCACGGAAATATTGACCCAGAAGCCACGCATGAAGCGATGGATCAACAGGATAGTGCCCAGCACCAGCGCGGCGATAGCCAGGTAGATGGGTGACCCGAATTGCGCGGCAGCGCTGCCGCCGCCGGCCCAGTTCACCGCCACTGGAAACAGTGACAAACCGATCGAGGTGATGACCGTCCCAGTGACCAGGGGCGGGAAGAACCGCACCACCTTGGACATGAACGGCGCAATCAGCATGCCGAAGAACCCTGCGGCGATGGTCGCACCGAAAATCCCCTGCATGCCGATCCCAGGCATGCCGGCCATGGCCACCATGCTGCCGACGGCGGCGAAGCTGGCCCCCATCATCACCGGCATGCGAATGCCCATGGGGCCGATGCCCAGTGACTGGACGATGGTGGCGATCCCCGCTACCAGCAGGTCGGCATTGATCAGGAAGGCGATTTCTTCACGACTCAGGCCCGCGGCCTGTCCGATGATCAGCGGCACCGCAATTGCACCGCCGTACATCAGCAGAACGTGTTGCAGACCGACCAGGATCAGTTGCAAGAAGGGCAGACGCTGAATGGCGGGCGCATCGGGGACGCACTGTTCGGATGAATCGGACATGCAACACCTCGGATCTTTTTATTCTTGTGATTTAACCGCTGCGTCTTTACGCGCAGCGTGTCTGCAACGGGTGAAGCTTGAGCGGCTGATGGCAATCAAGCCCGCCCCTACAGATGAGTCCGGTTCTGTAGGGGCGAGCTTGCTCGCGAATCGGCCCGGCGACAGGCGCTGATCAGTTGGTCTGGGCGCCCTGGGCAATCCAGGCACCGATCAGTTCACGTTCCTGTTGGGTCATCTGAGTGATGTTGCCCAATGGCATGATCTGACTGGCGACGGACTGGGCCTGGATACGTGCGGCTTGCAGGCGGATCTGTTCCGGGGTATCGAACATCACCCCGGCCGGTGCCGTGCTGAACAGGGGGCTGGTGGGCTTGGCCGAATGGCAAACCGTGCAGCGCTCCTGGATCACGTTATGTACCTTGTCAAAGGATGGCCCGGCACTGGATGCCTGTGCCGGACTTGCCGCTGGAGCCGCCGGGGCTTCTGCGCTGGCTGGCGCCGCGGGTTTGGCACCACCGCCCAGTGCAGTTTCCGGCAGGGGCTGGTACTCGATCTGGCCGGCGGCCTTGGCTACTTCGGGGGCGCTGGGAGCTGGCGTCGGACCAGTCACGTAAGCCAGGCAGATCATGCCCAGTGCAGCAACGGGCAGGGTCCAGGCGAACTTGTGGCTGTCATGCCGGGTGTTGAAGTAGTGACGTACCAGCACCGCCAGGACCGCGATCCCGGCCAGGATCAACCAGTTGTACTGGCTACCGTAGGTGCTCGGGAAGTGGTTGCTGATCATGATGAACAGCACAGGCAGGGTGAAGTAGTTGTTGTGACGCGAACGCAGCAGGCCCTTGGCCGGCAGGGTCGGGTCAGGTGTGCGGTTTTCCGCGATCGCCGCCACCAGTGCGCGCTGGGCCGGCATGATGATGCGGAATACGTTGCCCACCATGATGGTGCCGATGATGGCGCCCACATGCAGGTATGCGCCACGGCCGCTGAACACTTTGCTGAAGCCGTAAGCGGCGGCAATCAGCAGAACGAACAGGATGAAGCCGAGCAGGGCAGGTTTCTTGCCCAATGGCGAATCGCAGAGGAAGTCGTAGACGAACCAGCCGGCAATCAACGCGCCGATACCGATGGCCACGCCTTCAGGGCCGGTCAGGCCGCTGCCGGGGGCAACTAGGTAGAGCATCGGGTTGTAGTAGAACACCAGGCACAGCAGGGCAATCCCCGACAGCCAGGTGAAGTAGGCTTCCCACTTGAACCAGTGCAGGTTCTCCGGCATCGAGGGCGGGGCCAGTTTGTATTTTTCCAGGTGATAGATACCGCCACCGTGAATCGCCCAGAGGTCGCCGGACAGGCCGTCCTTGGGGTTGACGCGATTGAGGTTGTTCTCCAGCCAGACGAAATAGAACGATGCGCCGATCCAGGCCACACCAGTGATCATATGTACCCAACGCACGCTCAGGTTGAGCCATTCCAACAGATGTGCTTCCACAGTCTTTACCTCTTGCCTGTCACCCTTGTTGTCGGGTGATCAGACCTTCTCTTATTGGTGGGGGGCGAGGATCAAACACTCATCCTCTTTGAAGAAATGCTCATCGCAGTTATTGCCTTTGCCACTGCGATCAACCACCAGGAAGTCATCCCGCTTTTCGATCGTCAGCACCGGGTGGTGCCAGACGCCGCGATGGTAATTGATGCCCTGCCTGCCATTACTGACGAAGGCGCGGACCAAGCCTGATACAGGTTCATCGCCAAGTGGCGCGACCACGATCAGAAAGGGGTTGCCGAGCAGCGGAATGAAGGCCTGGCTGCCCAGCGGATGGCGTTCCAGCATGCGGACGGTCAACGGCATTTCCAGCGCGTCGGCGCGGAAGATGCTGATGATCGCCTGGTCCTCCGGCTGGGCGGTTTCAACCGTTGCCAGGCGGTGGAAGCGCATGGTCGAACCATTGTTGATCATGAAGTGATCACTGCCGTCGGTTTCGATCACGTCACCGAAAGGGGCGAAGGCTTCTTTGCTCAGGGGTTCAATCATCAATGTGCGCATGCTGTTCTTCTTATCTTGAGTGTGTTTTGTCTGTTTTGCGGTCATCGCGAGCCAGCTTGCTCCAACAGGTGCGGGCTGGCCTGCGATGGGGGACGTCTATTTCGCGACCTTGCCCAGGAGACGCAAGCGGCTGACGCCACCGTCCGGAAACACGTTCAGGCGGATATGGGTGATCGGCCCCAGGGCTTTGATCTGCTCGACAAAGCTGTGCTCGGCATGCATTTCCAGCTTTTGGCTGGGTAGCAGTTCACGCCAGAACAGGCTCTGGGTTTCGATCTGGCTGTCGGTGCCACCCTTGACGAATGCGCCCTGGATCGAGCAGCTGTCCGGGTAGTTGCCCTTGAAGTGCAGGGTGTCGACGATGATCTTCTCGATTTCGCCGGCATGGCCCAGGGCGACGATCACCCAGTCATTGCCGGGAGTGCGACGGCGGGCCGTTTCCCAGCCGTCGCCCATGTTGATGCCGCGGCCCGGGTTGAGGAGGTTGCCCATGCGTCCGAAGTGTTCGTCGGAACAGGCCAGGGCACGACCGCCGTTTAGGGCCGCAGCCAGGTCGACTTGTTCGTTGTCAGCGATGGCCGACCAGTCGCGGTACGGCGTACCGTAGACCCGCAGGCGCGCTACACCGCCATCCGGATAGATATTGAAGCGCAGGTGACTGAAGGGCTGATGGTTGTTGATCTCGTGGTAGTGATGGCTGTTGCCTTGCAGCTCGACAGCAGACAGCACTTCGACCCACTGGGTGTCTTCGCCAGGTTCGCCTTCGCTGAGGAAGCAGGCTTCCAGGGACGCCGATGGCGGGAAGTTGCCGGTGAAGAACGAGGTGTCGATGTCCACGCCCTTGATCGAGCCTGGCACGCCCAGGCGGATCACTGCGCTGTCGTAGCCTTCGAAGCGCTTGCGACGGGATTCCCAGCCATCCATCCACTTGCCGTTGTCATCGAACACGCCTTCCTTCCAGACAGCCGGGGTTGGCTGGAACAGCCGGTTCGCGTCAGCGAACCAGTCATCGGTGACCGAGATGATCTTGGTGCCCAGGCGCGCGTCGGCCAGGTTGACGAACTTCTCGAAAGGGGCGGCGTAAGCTTTCATTCTTCTTGTCTGCCTTGAAATAGGTGGCTTGGGATGCACGTAGAACCGGGAGTGGCGTGGGGGCATCCAGGTTCTCGGGGCTATCCTCAGGAGCGGGTCGCTACAGGGTCAGCAATCTGAACAATGCAATCTTGTTGATCTCCGCCAGTGCGCACTTGAACTCAGTGTCCACTGAGTTGTGGATGCGGGTTTCGAACGCGGCGAGAATCTGGTGCCGGTTGCTGCCTTTCACCGCCATGATGAAGGGAAACTTGAACTTGGCCTTGTAGGCATCGTTCAGCTCGGTGAACCGTTGGAACTCTTCGGCTGTGCATTGGTGAATACCGGCGCCAGCCTGTTCGTTGGTGCTGGCTTCGGTCAACTGGCCCTGGACGGCGGCTTTGCCGGCCAGATCCGGGTGAGCGTTGATCAGTGCCAACTGGCTGGCGTGATCGGCGCTCAGCAGGATATCGCTCATGCGCTGGTGCAGGCCTTCAATCTGGTCGACGGAGGCGTCAACACCCAGGTCGTAGGCTCTTTCAGCCACCCATGGCGAATGTTCATAGATATCGGCGAAAGCCTCGACGAAGGCTTCACGGCTCAGGGTCGATGGCTTGAGGCTCTGGAAAGCAGTCATTTCGCCGCTCCCTGGTAAGGATGGGTCTGTTGCCAGTGGCGGGCGATATCGACACGACGGGTGAACCACACCTGTTCATGGCCTTTGACGTATTCGATGAAGCGCTTGAGGGATGCCAGGCGGGCCGGGCGACCGATCAGTCGACAGTGCAGGCCGATGGACAGCATCTTCGGGGCTTCGGCACCTTCGGCGTAGAGCACATCGAAGGCATCTTTGAGGTAATGGAAGAAGTCGTCGCCCTTGTTGAAGCCCTGGACCTGAGTGAAACGCATGTCGTTGGTATCCAGGGTGTAGGGGATGACCAGATGCGCCTTGCCGGTGGGGTTGTTGGGTTCCCAGTAGGGCAGGTCGTCGTCGTAGGTATCGCAGTCATAGAGGAAGCCGCCTTCCTCCATTACCAGGCGTCGGGTGTTCGGGCCGGTACGGCCGGTATACCAGCCCAGTGGGCGTTCACCGGTGATCTCGGTAAGGATGCGGATCGCCTCGAGCATGTGCTCGCGTTCCTGGGCTTCGTCCATGTACTGGTAGTCGATCCAGCGGTAGCCGTGGCTGCAGATCTCATGGCCGGCCTCGACCATGGCGCGGATCACGTCCGGATGGCGCTGAGCAGCCATGGCTACGGCAAAGATGGTCAGCGGAATGTCGAATTCCTTGAACAGCTTGAGGATCCGCCAGACGCCGGCGCGGCTGCCATATTCGTACAGCGACTCCATGCTCATGTTGCGCTCGCCCTGCAGCGGCTGCGCCGAAACCATTTCCGAGAGGAAAGCTTCCGATTCCTTATCGCCATGAAGGATGTTGCGTTCGCCGCCTTCTTCGTAATTGAGCACGAAGGACAGGGCGACACGAGCATTGCCTGGCCAGTGAGGATGAGGGGGGGTAGAGCCATAACCGATCAGGTCGCGAGGGTAGTCAGCGCTCACTGCAGTCTTCCTTCTTATTCGTGATAACGGTGGCGTGGCGGAACCTGAAGCCGGAAAGCCAGGTGAGCGTCACTGCGATGGACTGATTGTATACAAGTTTATATTCACTTTGTAAGCCTGATTTTTTGCATTTTTCTGCTTTTATCGCTATGGCCTGCACCTGCAAGAAACTTGCCTATATGGTCAGCTAATGGATCGCAAGTCGTCTGCTGCTGTGGTGTTGAGGTCAATCCACAGGCTTGTGGGTACAGCGCTGCCGGAGTGAATATTTGTGATTATTATTGTGTACAATTTTTTTGAAAAGTGTCTTAATCGTGGCCTCGCCGCAGCTTTTCACCCGCCGAAATGCTGTGGCCCCCTTTCAATCACTGACTCCGGGAGGCGCGAGGCCTGGGCGCACCAGTTGTGACAGGCACGCAGAATCAATGGGACGTTTGACTACACACGTTTTGGACGCCGCACATGGCTGCCCTGGCAGCGCTATCAAGGTTGAGCTGTATCGGGTTGACGGGGCGCAGATGGAATTGGTCGCCAGCACCCTGACCAACAGCGATGGCCGTTGCGATGCGCCGCTGCTGCAGGGCGATGACTACCGTTCCGGGGTTTACCAACTGCATTTCCACGCTGGCGATTACTACCGCGCCCGGGGTGTACAACTGCCACAGCCGGCGTTCCTTGATGTAGTCGTGCTGCGGTTCGGTATCAGTGCCGAGCAGGAGCATTACCACGTGCCGCTGCTGATCTCGCCGTACAGCTATTCGACCTACAGAGGAAGCTAGGACTTTCCCCCCAAGAATCCTGCGCAAATAGCTTCTTTGGTCCTTGCCCGCTCACACTGCGGGCTTTTTTTCGCCGGTTATAAAGTCGTCGCTGGCAAGTCGGTTCCTGGCTGAGTGCTGCAGGAGCCGGCTTGTCGGCGAAGCGCTTAACGGCTCAACAGGGATGCGGCTCCAGCCCCTGTGAACAGCCCGGCACTGATGCGATTGAACCAGCTTTGGCCCTTGCCGCTGCGCAAGTAACGCGCGGCGCCATGGGCACTGAAGCCGTAGGCCAACTTGCAGCTCAGGTCCAGCAGGGTCCAGGTAGCGATCATGGTCAGCAGTTGGGGCAGGAAAGGCTGCTGGGTATTGAGAAACTGCGGCAGGAACGCGGCGAAGAACAGAATGTCCTTCGGGTTGCTGGCCCCCAGGACAAAAGCGCGTCCGAACAGTGCACGAAAGCGCGGTTTCAGTGCGACTTCCGGTACCACCGCGCCGTGGGAAAGCTGCCGGGATTGCTGCCAGCTCTGCCAGGCGAGGTAGAACAGATAGAGGACGCCGACGATCTTCAGGGCGCTGAACAGTTGCTCCGAAGCCAGTAGCAGTGCGCCCAGGCCCAGCGCGGATGCGCTCAACAGGCAGATCGAGGCCAGGACCCCGCCGAGAAAGGCCGGGTATGAGCGGCGCAGGCCATAGTTCAGGCTGTTGCTGATCATCAGCAACGACAAGGGACCCGGAATCAGGATCACTACCAAGGTAGCGCCACTGAACAGCAGCCAGGTTTCCAGACTCATTGCATTCTCCCAATACACAAAAACCCCATCCGAAGGGATGGGGCGGGTGAGAGCAGGTGTGGCTTACAAGAAAATGAACTTGGCGATGAAGATCGCGCACAGCACATACAGGCTGATGGAAATTTCCTTGTGCTTGCCCGTTCCTGCCTTCAGTACCACGTAGGTGATGAAACCCAGGGCAATGCCATCGGCGACGGAAAAGGTCAGGGGCATCATGATTGCCGTGACAATCGCCGGAATGCTGTCGGTGGCTTCGTCCCAGTTGATATGGGCCATGCCGCCCATCATCAGCATCGCAACATAGATCAAGGCACCTGCTGTGGCGTAAGCAGGGATCATGCCTGCCAGCGGCGCAAAAAACATGGCGGCAACAAATAGCACACCTACGGTGACGGCGGTAAGGCCAGTCCGCCCGCCCGCGGCCACACCGGCGGCACTTTCCACGTAGCTGGTCACCGGCGGCACCCCGACTACTGCGCCGAAGACGCTTGAAGCACTGTCGGCCTTGAGGGCGCGCGAGAGATTCTCGATCTTGCCGTCGGCCTTCACCAGGCCGGCACGCTGGGCCACGCCCATCAGGGTGCCGGCAGTGTCGAACATGTGCACGAAGAGGAAGGCCAGTACCACGCTGATCATGCTGATGTTGAACACCCCGGCAACATCCATGGCCATCCAGGTGGGCGCCAGGCTCGGCGGGGTGGACAGGATGCCGTTGTAGTGCACCAGCCCCAGGCCCCAGCCGGCCAGGGTCACGGCGATGATGCTGATGAGGATTGCGCCGAACACTCGGTGGTAGCTGAGCACCGCGATCATCAGAAAGCAGATGGCCGCCAGCAGCGGACCCGGTTCACGTAGGGAGCCGAGCTTGAGCAGGGTGGCCGGGCTGTCGACGATGATGCCCGCCGTTTTCAATCCGATCAGTCCGAGAAACAGCCCGACACCCGCTCCCATGGCGAAGCGCAAGCTCACCGGAATGCTGTTGAGCAGCCATTCACGAATCCGCGACAAGGTCAGGATCATGAACAGCACACCTGAGATGAATACCGCGCCGAGGGCGGTTTCCCAGTTGTAGCCCATGGTGCCGACCACGGTGTAGGTGAAGAAGGCGTTGAGACCCATGCCCGGGGCCAGGCCCACTGGCCAGTTGGCGTACAGGCCCATTAGCAGGCAGCCCAGGGCAGCAGCGATGCAGGTGGCAACGAAGGCGGCGCCGTGGTCGATGCCGGCGTCGGCCATGATGTTGGGATTGACGAAGATGATGTAAGCCATGGTGATGAAGGTTGTCACACCGGCAATCAGCTCGGTCTTCACCGTGGTGCCATGCAACCTGAGTTTGAAGATGCGCTCCAGCCAGCCGCTGTTCAGCGAGGGCGAGAGGTCCAGCGGAGAGGCTTCGGATTTGCGGCTTTCCACAGCGAGTACTCCTCAAGAGTTTTATTGTTTTTTCCAGAACCGGGCACGGGAGGGTGGGCAGCGGCTCTTTGAGGCAGGCAGGGCTTGTGGGGTTTGTTGACCTTTGGGTCAAGAACTCACACGTGGCGAATTATGCTTTTGTATACAAAGAAAGCAAATAATGTTTTTGGTTTTGTGTGCGAAAAATCTGAGGACTTGGCTATATCACCATCGCCCTTTATGCCGGGCAGTGCGGAGGGTTGGTCAGAGTCTGTTCGGCGGTCTGGGAGGGCGCGCGGAGAGGAAGGGGCTATCAGTCGTCTGCAGGTTTTCCCGCCAGGGCCTGGTTTACGGCCAGCCAGCCATTGACCGCACTTTCTCCGGCTTCGGCGAAGGCCCGTTGCAGCAGTTTTACCTGTTCGCGACGCAGGGAGTGTTCAAAGCGCGCGCCATCGTCGGTCAGTTGCAACAGGCGTTTTCGTTTGTCGCTGGCTGGGGCGATGCTGTCAACCAGGTGCATTTCCATGAGTTGGCGCAAAGGCGTATTCAGTGCCTGCTTGCTCACCCCCAGCAGCGTGAGCAGTTCTTTCACACTCAGGCCGGGGTAACGGGCAATGAAAAACACGATGCGCTGGTGCACGCGACTCAAGCCTCGGCGTTCGAGCATTTCGTCGGCCTTGGCGGTAAAGGCCTGATAGCCAAAGAAGAAGGCTTCCATGGCGGCTTGTTGCGAGGTCTGGTTTTTAAGGTCAAGCATATTGACGTATCTGCGAGAGTCGGCGTAATTTCGGTCAAGCAGTTTGACGTATTTCCTCCGACCTTTGCTAGCGGTGACCTCCATGGCCTTCTCCGAACGTGTATCGCGCCTCAAAAGCTCCTTGATCCGTGAAATCCTTGCCGCGGCCCAGCGCCCGGAAGTGATGTCGTTCGCAGGCGGGCTGCCGGCCGAGGTGATGCTGCCCAAGGTGCAGTGGCAAGACATGCCCTTGTCCATGGGGCAATACGGCATGAGTGAAGGCGAGCCGTCGTTGCGTGAAGCCCTGGCTGCCGAGGCGCGCAAGCTCGGCGTGCCTTGCGAGGCGAGCCAGGTCCTGGTGGTCAGCGGCTCCCAGCAGACCCTTGACCTGGCGGCCAAGCTGTACATCGACAAGGGCACCCAGATCCTGTTGGAGGCTCCGACCTATCTGGCTGCCCTGCAGATCTTCCAGTTGTTCGGTGCCGACTGCCTGACTGTGCCATTGGAGGCGGACGGTCCGGATCTGGCGCAGATGCGCGCTCGCCTGGAACAGCATCGTCCAGCCTTCGTCTACCTGATTCCGACCTTCCAGAATCCTTCGGCGGTGCGCTACAGCGAAGCCAAGCGCGAGGCGGTGGCGGCCCTTCTGGACGAGTTCGGCGTGACCCTGATCGAGGACGAGCCCTATCGCGAGCTGACCTTCGACGGTGGCAGCGCGACCCCCATTGTCAGCCGCCTGAAAAAGGCCAGTTGGATCTACACCGGCACCGTGTCGAAAACCCTGCTCCCGGGATTGCGGGTTGGCTACTTGATCGCCAGTCCGGACCTGTTCCCTCATCTGCTGCGCCTGAAACAGTCCGCGGACTTGCACACCAACCGCGTCGGCCAGTGGCAGGCCATGCAATGGATCGGCAGCGATCAGTTCCAGCAGCACCTGGGTGAACTGCGCAGTTTCTACCGTCTGCGCCGTGATGCCTTTCAGATCGCGCTGCAGACTCATTTCGCAGATCTGGCGGACTGGCAGGTGCCCCAGGGAGGTCTGTTTTTCTGGTTGAGCTTGAAACAACCCCTGGATACCCGCACTTTGCTCAAGTCCGCGTTGGAACAAGACGTGACTTTTATGCCCGGCGAACCGTTCTTCTCTGAACCGGAGCGCAATCATGGGCATCTGCGGTTGAATTTCAGCCATATCGATCCGGCACGGCTGGACGAAGGCCTCAAGCGGCTGGCCACCGTGATACGTCAAGCACAGGCTGCACAGGCAGCCTAAGGGGAGGGCCATGTACAAGGTTTATGGCGATTACCGTTCGGGCAACTGCTACAAGATCAAGCTGATGCTCAGTCTTCTGGGGCTGCCTTATGAGTGGCAGGCGGTGGACATTCTTGGAGGCGATACCCAGACCGAAGCCTTCCTGGCAAAGAATCCCAACGGCAAGATACCGGTACTGGAACTGGAAGACGGCACCTGCCTGTGGGAGTCCAACGCGATTCTCAACTTTCTGGCCGACGGCAGCGAATTCCTGCCCAGCGAACCGCGCCTGCGCACCCAGGTCCTGCAATGGCAGTTCTTCGAACAGTACAGTCACGAGCCTTACATCGCGGTGGCGCGCTTCATTGAACAGTACGAGGGCTTGCCCGAAGAGCGCCGGGACGAATACCTGAAGCTGCACAAGCGTGGCTACAAGGCGCTGGATGTGATGGAAAAACAATTGAGCCGCACGCCGTATCTGGTGGGCGAGCACTATTCCATTGCCGATATCGCGCTGTATGCCTACACCCATGTGGCCCATGAAGGCGGTTTCGATCTGACCCGCTATCCGGGTATCCAGGCCTGGGTCCAGCGCGTACAGAGCCATCCGCGGCATGTCGGGATGTTCGATTGAGCGGATTTTCCGAGGGGGCAACTGACCCGGGACAGCATCGTCCCGGGGAGAGGCTTCAGGCCGCCGAGAAGCGCTGGTTCAGGTAATCGATGATCACCTTGGATTCATACATCCAGGTGGTCTGGCCGTTCTCTTCGATACGCAGGCATGGCACCTTGATCTTGCCGCCCTGCTCCAGCAGGGTCTGGCGATCCTGCTCGTTGTTCTTGGCGTCGCGCAGGGCCACCGGTACGTTCAGGCGGTGCAGGGTACGGCGGGTCTTCACGCAGAACGGGCAGGCGTGGAACTGATACAGGGTCAGGCCCTTGGCGGCCTGCTCGACCTGCGCTTGAGCGGCGGCAGCGCGCTTCTGCTTGCGCGGGCGGGTGATGAAGTCGATGAAAATGATGAGTTGGCCCAGGCCGACTCGCAGCGCTTTGACGATCACGGTATTGCCTCTTGCCCATGAATGAAGGGGCGGCAGCTTACCTGATTTTTGCCGGACGAAAAAAACCGGCGATCAACGCCGGTTTTTTCACTCAGGGCCTGTTACTTGATCAGGCTGAGGAACTCGCTGCGAGTCGCGGCATTTTCGCGGAACTCGCCCAGCATCACTGAAGTGATCATCGACGAATTCTGCTTTTCCACACCGCGCATCATCATGCACATGTGCTTGGCCTCGATCACCACTGCAACCCCCAGAGCGCCGGTCACTTGCTGAACGGCGTCGGCGATTTGCCGGCTGAGGTTTTCCTGGATCTGCAGGCGACGGGCATACATGTCGACGATGCGCGCGACTTTCGACAGCCCCAGGACCTTGCCGCTGGGAATGTAGGCAACGTGAGCCTTGCCGATGAATGGCAGCAGATGGTGTTCGCACAGCGAGTAGAGCTCGATGTCCTTGACCAGCACCATTTCGCTGTTGTCAGAGCTGAACAAGGCACCGTTGGTGACTTCTTCCAGGGTTTGGGCATAACCGCGGCAAAGGTACTGCATGGCTTTGGCGGCACGCTTGGGCGTATCGAGCAGGCCCTCGCGGGAGACGTCCTCGCCCAGTTGGCCGAGGATCGCGGTGTAATTCTGTTCCAGGGACATGAAACTACCTGTGGGATTTTACGCAAAGGGCAAGGGTACGGTGGCAGACACGGCGCTGCAAGCTTAGTGCAGCGGCTTTATTCGTCGCGGCCTTCCATCATGGTGCGTTTGAGCATTACGTACAGCGCGCCAGTGCCGCCATGTTTAGCCTGGCAGGAGGTGAAGCCCAGCACTTGTGGATGCTGGCGCAGCCAGGTGTTGACGTGGCTTTTGATCATGGGGCGCTTGCCGTCCAGGCGCACGGCCTTGCCGTGGGTGACGCGTACACAGCGGATCTCGAATCGGGTGGCTTCGGCGAGAAACGCCCAGAGGGTTTCGCGGGCCTTTTCCACGGTCATGCCATGCAGGTCAAGGCTGCCTTCAAAGGGAATCTGGCCGATTTTCAGCTTGCGCATCTGGCTTTCCTGAACCCCGTCGCGGGCCCACATCAGCTCATCTTCAGGTCCCACATCGATGACGAACTGATCGGACAGCCCGTCCACCGTCGTGGTCTCGCTACGCACTGTGGCAGCCTGGCGCAGCTTGGCGATCTGTGCGCGGTCGGCCTTGGGTTTGCCTGTGTCGGCCCGATCGTGCTTGATCGGCTTGACGCCGCGGATCTCGTTTTTGAACAGGGAAAAATCGTCGTCTTGCATGTCAGCCTCCGCGAAGGGCGGCTAGTTTACCCAACTCGGAACACCTTAAGGCGCGCAAATCGCGCCCAGGGTCGTCAGTCGTGTTTTTTCATCAGGTGTGGCGCCATGTTCAGTGCCAGGGGCTGGCGCATTCGGCGCCGGCAACGCCGCCACAGGCGCACACCGATGTACAGCAGTAGCAGGCCGATCAGCAGGATCAGCGCCGAGCCCAGTGGGCTGGCGTTGAGTTCTCCTAGCGCCGGAGCGCGTCCCAGCAGGCTTGCGGTCCCAGCCAGGGCCAGCAGCACGCCGAAGGTCGCCAGCAATGCAGAGAATCCAGCCCCCAGGCGCAGGCGCCAGTTTCGCGGGCTTTTGGGCCGCAATCGGCGTGCGTCAAAACCATCGGATATCTTCATTCCGACCTTCCTCAATGGGTATCGGCCCTTCGACCGGGAGTTGACCGGGTGGTTCCTGAGGCTAAGGCAATTGCTGCAAATGCGAGGCGTTTATGGATGAGCGGCCCGCCAGCCGCTCACCAAGGCTGGTCAGATCAGGCTTGCGGTCTGGGCGAGAGTGGCAAAGTTGTCGGCCATGATCGCCATTTCAGTCTGCTGAACATGCTCGGCGCTGAGAATGCCGCCCTTGTAGGGCAGGTCACGGGTGGCGCAGGCGTCCTCTACCAGGGTGCAACGGAATCCCAGGTTCTTCGCTGCTCGCACGGTGGTGCTGACGCTGGAGTGGCTCATGAAACCGGCGACGATCAGGTCCAGGGAGCCCAGATCCTGCAGGCGCTTTTCCAGTTCGGTGCCGTGGAAGGCACTGGGCAGCAGCTTGCCGATGATGGTCTCGTCGCCTTGGGGCTCAAGGCCGGGGATGAATTCGCCGCGCTCGCCCTGAGGGTCGAACAGGCCGCCGACGGTGCCAAGATGGCGCACATGCACAATGGGCCGGCCGGCAGCCCGGGCTGCGGCCAGCAGTTGGCCGATGTTGGCCACTGCTTTGTCCATGCCGGACAGGGCCAGGGGGCCGCTGAGGTACTCTTTCTGGGCGTCGATGATCACAAGGGTCGCGTGGCTCAAATTGGCCGCGGCATAACCACGACCGCTGAGTTGAAACATCGTCTTTGGAACGGACATTCTGGGGCTCCTGTGAGTGGGGCTTTTGCGACATTGTCCTCTGGCGGAGCGCTTCTGTGAATCGCTACTAACGTAAGGTGCGCCGTTGTTGGCCTGCAGCCTTGTCAAGAGGGGCAAGGTATTTGGCTTGCCGGGCAAAAAGCGGTCGGTCAGGCGATTGTACGGCGGTGGTTTTTCATTCGTCGTCGGCAGGCGCTTTGGCTGTTAGAATTGCCGGTCGTTTTTTCAGGAGTTCTGTCCCGTGATCACTTCCCGCCTTCGCACCTTGCGTGACCATATCCGCTGGGCTGTCAGCCGCTTTCATGGGGAGGATCTGTTCTTCGGCCATGGTACCGACAACGCCTGGGACGAGGCCCGCCAATTGGTGCTCGGAGCCTTGCATCTGCCCTGGGAAATCGCCGACAGCTACCTGGACTGCGCGTTGGAAGACGACGAGTTGGTCCACCTTCAGCACTTGCTCAAGCGCCGAATCGAAGAACGCGTGCCCACAGCCTATCTGTTGGGCGAGGCCTGGTTCTGCGGCATGTCGTTCATCGTTGACGAGCGTGTGCTGATTCCCCGCTCGCCCATCGGCGAGTTGATCGAGAAACGCTTCGAACCCTGGCTGGGCACTGAGCCTGCGCGGATTCTCGATCTGTGCACCGGCTCCGGTTGCATCGGCATTGCCTGTGCCTATGAGTTCCGCGAGGCCGAAGTGGTGCTGGCCGACCTGTCCTTCGAAGCCTTGGAAGTGGCCAACCAGAACATTGAGCGCCACGGTGTCGATGAGCGAGTGTTCACCGTGCAGGGCGATGGTTTCGATGGCTTGCCGGGGCAGCGTTTCGACCTGATCGTTTCCAACCCGCCTTATGTCGATGCCGAAGATTTTGCCGACATGCCGGACGAGTACCAGCATGAGCCCGAGCTGGGCCTGGCCTGTGGCGATGATGGCCTGAATCTGGTGCGGCGCATGCTGGCCCAGGCCGCTGATCACCTGACCGAGAAAGGCTTGCTGATTGTCGAAGTGGGCAATAGCCAGGTGCACGTCGAAGCGCTGTACCCCGAAGTCGACTTCGCCTGGCTGGACTTCGAGCGCGGCGGTCACGGTGTGTTCATGCTCACTGCGGAGCAGTGCCGCGAGCATCAGGCGCTGTTCGCCGCCCGCGCCTGAGCCATGTGCCGGCCCGCGCAAGGCGGGCCTTGATCCCTGAAGAGGTTGCGACTCAGCGGTGAGTCGCAATCCAGATCAGCAGACCCGCCTGGAAGACCGCAAAGGCTACCAGGCAGGTGATGGTGAAGCGCAGACCGGTGTCTTCACGTTTGTACTTGGTGACTTTCTCTTCCTGCTTGCGCAGTTTGACTTCCAGCTCCTCCAGGTTCTGCTCGGCCTGCTGGAGCATCTGTGCGGCTTCCAGTATCTCCACGAACTGCAGTTTCTCGGTGTTCCACTGGCTCAGCAGCTCGCCCACTTGAACATCCTTGACGCTGCCCTTGAGATGCTGGGCATCGGCATACACCACGTCGAAGCCCAGGGTACGCAGCACATGATCGCGGCGCAGGCGAGTGTCCTCATTGAGGGCGTCCTTGTTAGCGAGCTCGAAGCCGTCGACCCGGTAGTGCGGCCACTTCTTCTGCGCCCATTGCGCGGCCTGGGCCAGCAGGAAGCGTCCGATGCCACGGTTCAGTGGTTCGATCTGCAGCCCGCCTTCGGGCTCGAAGTGCACCCGGTGGGTGTCGTGCTCGACCCAGACATCCAGGTGATTCTGTTCCTTGCGCACCCGCTGGCCGGGCAGGCTGATGGTCATGCGCAGCAGGCTGTGCTCTTTGTTGTTGCGTTCGGCATAACCGAACTCGACAAAACGCAAAGGGCGCCCGCCGGTGGCGCGATCGGTCTGCAGGGGCGCCAGGCGCAGCATCTTGTGATGTTCAGCCTGGACGTCCGCCCACGGCAACGGCGCCGCTTCCGGTACGGCGGCTTCCTGCTCGGTGGCGGGTGAATTCGAGGTATCAGTCATAACGGCAAGTCCTGTCCAATCGCTGCGCGCCGACAGCAATCGAACGGCCGGCAAAGGCTTATCGGCCGTTTTTTTCAGGACTGGAGGGTAAAAACAGCCTAACGGGTGTGAAGTCCGTCAATAAAACTGATGATGGATCGGCCCAGTTCCGCCGCCAGGGGCAATTGCGGGTCCTTGTAGGACGCCAATTGGCGCTTGAGATCGTTGGGTACGATACGCAGAACATGGTTCATGCCGTCGATCAAGGTCAGTTGAGCATCCGGTTTTGCCGCCTTGAGCACCCGGGCGTCGTCAACGCTGACCTGGATATCATTGCTGCCCTGAATGATCAGCGCCGGCATTTTCAGGCGGGCGAAAGCGGCGGCCGGGTCCTCGCGGAACAGGGTGATCAGATAGGGTTGTACGCTGGGGCGGAAGATCACTTGCAGGGCTGGTGGCACATCGTTGTCGACCTGACCGGCCTTGAGGCTGTCCAGCAGTTCGTTGCTGCGCACCATCAGCGCCGGCGGCAGGCGATAACTCAGTTGCTGGCGCAGCACCTGATCCACGGGGCGGGCGGTGCCGGAGATGGAAATCACGCCGGCGGCGTCCAGTTGGGCGGCGGCGAGGCTGGCGATCAGCGCGCCTTCGCTATGGCCCAGCACGATCAGTTGGCCCAGACGCGGGTCGGCCTTGAGCTGCTTGCCCCAGGCCACGGCGTCGGCCACATAGGCGTCGAGGGTCAGGTTGCGTTCATCCGGGGTCGCCGCGAGGCTGGCCGCCACACCGCGCTTGTCGTAGCGCACGCTGGCGATGTTGTGCTTGGCCAGCACCCAGGCCAGGCGCTTGAGGCTATCGTTGCGCCCGCCGTCGGGGTTGTTGCCGTCGCGGTCGGTGGGGCCGGAGCCTGAGATGATTAGCACCACCGGCACCGGCTGCGCGGATTTGGGCAGCAGCATCGAGCCATACAGCTCGCCGTGGCCGGTGTCCAGGCTTACGGGGCGTTGCAGGACGGCCGCGTTGACCAGGCCGGTGAACAGGGAAAGGCTCAAGAGAAGGACTCGCAGCATCATCACGCCATCATGTATAAGGTGCCGGTTGGACTCGGGCAGGGGCAGAAGGTTCGAGGATGAACTAGTTGGGTAGCCTGCGTATACTTGCGCCCTTCAGTAATCCTGATTGAGTTATTTCGGCTGATTTCACGGAGCTCCCCGCATGTCCGGCAATACCTACGGCAAGCTGTTCACTGTCACCACCGCGGGCGAAAGCCATGGTCCGGCGTTGGTCGCCATTGTCGACGGCTGCCCGCCGGGCCTCGAGCTGTCCCTGGAAGACCTGCAGCGTGACCTGGACCGGCGCAAGCCCGGCACCAGCCGTCACACCACCCAGCGCCAGGAACCCGATGAAGTCGAGATCCTTTCCGGGGTGTTCGAGGGCAAGACCACGGGCTGTTCCATTGGCCTGTTGATCCGCAATACCGACCAGAAGTCCAAGGACTACTCGGCGATCAAGGATCTGTTCCGTCCGGCTCACGCCGATTACACCTACCACCACAAGTACGGCATTCGTGATTACCGTGGCGGCGGTCGCAGCTCGGCGCGGGAAACCGCCATGCGCGTGGCGGCCGGGGCCATCGCCAAGAAATACCTGGCAAGCCAGGGCATCGTGGTGCGCGGTTACATGAGTCAGTTGGGCCCGATCGAGATTCCTTTCAAGACCTGGGATTCGGTGGAGGACAACGCATTCTTCAGCCCCGATCCGGATAAGGTTCCGGAGCTTGAAGCCTACATGGACCAATTGCGCCGGGATCAGGACTCCGTGGGAGCGAAGATCACCGTGGTCGCCGAAGGCGTGATGCCGGGCCTGGGCGAGCCGATCTTCGACCGGCTGGATGCCGAACTGGCTCATGCGTTGATGAGCATCAATGCGGTCAAGGGCGTGGAAATCGGCGCCGGTTTCGCCTGCGTCGCCCAGCGCGGCACCGAACACCGTGACGAGCTGACCCCGCAAGGTTTCCTCAGCAATAACGCCGGCGGCATTCTTGGCGGGATCTCCTCGGGGCAGCCGATCGTTGCCCACCTGGCGCTCAAGCCGACGTCCAGCATCACCACGCCAGGTCGCTCCATCGACGTTGATGGCAATCCGCTGGACGTGATCACCAAGGGCCGTCACGACCCTTGCGTGGGCATTCGTGCCACTCCCATTGCCGAAGCCATGATGGCCATCGTGCTGCTGGATCACCTGCTGCGTCACCGCGGCCAGAATGCCGACGTGCGCGTCAGCACGCCGGTACTGGGCCAGCTGTAATGGCGGTTCTGCCAGTCGCTACGGTCTGATGACCGTGGCGGCGCTGCCGTACTGGCGGCTTTCCAGTTTCTACCTGTTCTATTTCGCTCTGCTGGGGTCGACGGCGCCGTTTCTGGCGCTGTATTTCGATCACCTGGGGTTTTCCAGCGCGCGGATCGGTGAGCTGGTGGCCATTCCCATGCTCATGCGCTGCGTGGCGCCCAACCTTTGGGGCTGGCTGGGGGACTACACTGGCCGGCGCCTGGCGATCGTGCGTTGTGGCGCCATCTGCACCCTGATCTGTTTCTCGCTGATCTTCGTCAGCAAGAGCTACGCCTGGCTGGCGATGGTCATGGCCCTGCATGCATTTTTCTGGCACGCAGTCCTGCCGCAGTTTGAGGTGATCACCCTGGCGCACTTGCAGGGGCAGACCTCACGCTACAGTCAGATCCGTCTTTGGGGTTCCATCGGTTTTATTCTTACCGTGGTGGCTTTGGGGCGCCTGTTCGAGTGGTTGAGCCTGGATATCTACCCGGCGGCACTGGTGGCGATCATGGGCGGCATTGTGCTCAGCAGCCTGTGGGTGCCCAACGCCCAGCCTGTGGTGCAGGGGCCGCGGTTGGCCGGGGAGGGCTTTATCAAGCAGCTGCGCGGCCCCGGGGTGCTGGCCTTCTACCTGTGTGTGGCCCTGATGCAGATGAGCCACGGTCCTTACTACACCTTCCTGACCCTGCACCTGGAGCACCTGGGCTATACCCGTGGCCTGATCGGCATGCTCTGGGCTCTGGGTGTGGTGGCCGAGGTGCTGATGTTCCTGGCCATGAGCCGGATTCTGGCGCGATTTTCCGTGCGCCGGGTGTTGCTGGCGAGTTTTCTCTTGGCGGCTTTGCGCTGGGTGCTGCTGGGCAGCCTGGCGGAGCATCTCGGGGCACTGTTGTTGGCGCAGGTGCTGCATGCGGCAACCTTCGGCAGCTTTCACGCCGCGGCCATTCATTTTGTCCAACGCAGTTTCGGTGCTCGCCAGCAGGGCCAGGGCCAGGCGCTGTACGCCGCCCTGGCGGGAACCGGAGGTGCCCTGGGCGCCCTGTATTCCGGCTACAGCTGGAACGCCCTGGGCGCCACATTGACCTTTAG
The DNA here is from genome assembly GCF_003363755.1 of Pseudomonas protegens. Lineage (GTDB taxonomy): Bacteria > Pseudomonadota > Gammaproteobacteria > Pseudomonadales > Pseudomonadaceae > Aquipseudomonas > Aquipseudomonas danubii. The sequence goes on along the minus strand of NZ_CP031396.1, from coordinate 1,648,208 downwards.
TATTGCTAGCGTCGCCGCCCTGGCCGCAGCCGTTATCATTGCCACCCGCATGCAAGAGGAGTTGCCGTCATGAGCAGCCTGTCCGTCTACCACGTATCCAGCCCGGACCTGCCGAACAAGGTTCTGACCCACTTTGACGATATCGCTGCGACCTTGGCCGAACAGGGGATTGGCTTTGATCGTTGGCCAGCCTCGACGCGGATCGAGCCGGGGGCCAGCCAGGAAGAGGTGGTTGCGGCCTATCAGGAGCAGATCGATCGGCTGATGACCGAGCAGGGTGATGTCAGCGTGGATGTGATCAGCCTCAACCGTGACCATCCACAAAGAGCCGAGTTGCGTGCCAGCTTTCTCGACGAGCATCGCCATGACGAGGATGAAGTGCGGTTATTCGTCGCCGGACGTGGACTGCTAAATCTGCACATCGACGACTACGTCTATGCCGTTCTTTGCGAAAGAAACGACCTGATTTCGCTGCCGGCGGGCACTGCCCATTGGTTCGATATGGGGGAGGAGCCGCACCTGGTCGCCATCCGCCTGTTCAGTAATCCCCAAGGCTGGTCGGCCAGCCTGACCGGCGACGCTATCGCCAGCCAGTTCCCACGCCTGGACGATTGAGCGGGAAGCTCTACGTCAACGGGCCGGTCCCACGCAAGGTGGGCCGGCCCGAGCAGGAAACCGAAGCTGGCTTACGCGGAGTGGTAAGTCGGCAAGGCAAAGCGGTTCTGGCTTTGCAGCATGGAAATCTGCGGCAGCTCACTGGCCTGTTCGGCCAAGTCACGACGAATTGCACTGATGACCCAGGACAGCTGGTCGGCGGCATGCAGCTGCGCGTAGGAAATCGAACGCTTGAACTGTTTGCCTTCGCTGTTACGCAGGGTGAGCAGGATGCCACCGTCAGGACGGGGTTGAGTGGTCACTTCGAAGTTGGAGAACAGGGAAGAAAACTTTTCTTGGATCAGGCTCATGTCTATCAGCTCCGTTAGCTCTTGAAGGGCAAGCGTGGAGTGATAGGTGCAGCGATTGTGCCAGTATTGTTTTTTTATAAATTCCTTATAAATCAATAAGTTATAATTTATAAGGAATTCCGGTCTCGTGCAAATTGCATGAATGGCCATCGTGCATCCTGCATTTTGCAGGTTGGCGGCGATTGACCGTGGGCGTGGCTACAGCGTTATGACCGCTGGCCCCGAGAGAAAATTCAATCGTTTATGGACGGGGCTGGAGGGCCCTGGAGATAACCGGCGGGGAGATACAAAAGTTTGCAAAAACTCCGTGTACAGGCCCGCGACGGCTGACGTATTTTCCAGCCTGTCACGCCGTTTCAATGCTGCCTCGGCGACCCGGCCGAACAGGTTTGAAAGGTGTTTCTGCGACATGGAATGTGTTGCGGCGCGATCCAGCGATCCTGCCCGACGAATAATAAGAAACAGGACGCCCTCCATGAACGGTCCCACTGCATTAGTGCCGGTGCTGTCAGCAGCGCTGCACTTGCCCTGCCTTTATCCCTTTGCGGGTGATCCCCGCAGTCTTCGCTTGCCGGTTGCCGAACCCTGGGTCGCCAACCCCGGTTGAGCCTTGCGCTGGCTGTTGCCAACGCCCGGCCTGGCCCGGGCACAGACCTTTGCTGTCGAACCGGAGCAACCATGAACAAGTACAAGAGCGACATGATCACCTGGGGCATGATGCTGCGAAAGGTGCCGTCCATTGCCAAGGCGCTACCTCGGGTGGTGCGAGGCATGAGGGCAGGGAACATCGACAACCCTGACCAACCCTGTGGACTGGGCTGGAGTTTCGAGCAGGCCACCCTGCGCAATCCCCAGGGGCCGGCCCTGTTGTATGGCGATCGGGTACTCAGTTACTCCCAGGTCAATCAATGGGCCAACCGCATCGCTGCTTACCTGCGGGAGCAGGGCATCGGCAAGGGCGATGTACTGGCGATTTTCATCGAGAATCGCCCTGAGCTGCTGGTCACGGTGCTGGCGGTGGCCAAGCTTGGCGGGATCTGCGCGATGCTCAACACCGCGCAGACCCAAAGCGTGCTGGCACACAGCCTGGAACTGGTGAAGCCGGTGGGCATCATGGTCGGTGGTGAGTTGCTGGCGGCTTTTTCCGCAGTACGCGATCAAGTGGATATCGATCCGGCTCGCACCTGGTTCGTGGCCGATCAGGACACCTTCGTCGACCCTGGACCGACTCCGCAGGACCTGGTCAACCTGATGGCCGAGAGCGCCGGTTATCCAGCGGACAATCTGCTGCAGACCCAGCGCATCTTCTTCAACGACCCTTGTTTCTACATCTATACGTCCGGCACCACGGGCCTGCCCAAGGCGGGGATTTTCAAGCATGGGCGCTGGATGCGCACCTCTGCCGGTTTCGGCACCATCGCCCTGGATATGCAGCCCGGCGACGTGGTGTATTGCACCTTGCCGCTGTACCACGCCACCGGACTGTGCGTCTGCTGGGGCTCGGCCATCACCGGCGCCTCGGGGTTCGCCATTCGCCGCAAGTTCAGCGCCAGTCAGTTCTGGGACGATGCGCGTCGGTTCAAGGCGACGACTGTGGGCTATGTCGGTGAATTGTGTCGCTACCTGATCGATCAGCCCAGCACTGCCCGGGATACCGAGCATGGCGTGTTGAAGATGATCGGCAATGGCCTGCGTCCGGGAGTCTGGAGCGAGTTCAAGCAGCGTTTCGGCATCGGTCATGTCTGTGAGCTGTACGCGGCCAGCGACGGCAATATCGGCTTCAGCAATATCCTCAACTTCGACAACACCGTGGGTTTTTCCCTGATCCCCTGGGCATTGGTGGAGTACGCCCACGACACCGGGGCGCCATTGCGCAACAGCCAGGGCTTCATGCAGAAGGTCGCCAAGGGCGGTCAGGGCCTGCTGTTGGCGAAGATCGACGACAAGGCGCCGCTGGATGGCTACACCGATCCGGAAAAGAACCTCAAGGTGATCCTCAAGGATGTGTTCGAGAAGGGCGATTGCTACTTCAACACCGGTGACTTGCTGCGCGACATCGGTTTTGGCCATGTGCAGTTCGTCGATCGGCTGGGGGACACCTATCGTTGGAAGGGCGAGAACGTCTCCACCACCGAGGTGGAAAACATTCTCCTGGGGCACCCGCAAGTGGCCGAGGTGGTGGCCTATGGCGTCGAAATCCATAACACCAACGGCCGTGCCGGAATGGTGGCTATTACCCCGGCGGAGTCGCTGGCAACCCTGGATTTCAGTGAGTTGTTGCAATATGCCAGACAGCAGCTTCCGGCTTACGCGGTGCCGCTGTTCCTGCGGATCAAGGTGAAAATGGACACCACTGGCACCTTCAAATATCAGAAGAGCCGACTCAAGGAGCAGGCGTTCGACCTCGAACGGGTCGGCGACGATCCGGTCTATGCCTGGCTTCCCGGGTCGGATACCTATGTGCAACTGACCCCGCAGATTTTTGCCGATATCCAGGGCGGGCGTCTGCGTTATTGATTCTGCCTATGGCGGCTCTTGGGAAAAAAGGGATGACAGGCTGCGGCCGGCTTGGGGAAACTAGCGCCTTTCCGATTTGCCGAACCTGGAGTTTCCGATGACCGACAAAAGCCGCCAGATGACTGAAGAAGAGGCCGCCCAGTTTGTCGAACAGGTATTCAACGTGGCCCGTCAGGGCGACGCACAGATGCTCGACAAGCTGGCGGCCAGTGGCCTGCCGGTCAACCTGCGCAACCACAAGGGTGACACCTTGCTGATGCTGGCCGCCTATCACGGGCATGTGGACGCCGTGCAGGTGCTGCTCAAGCACCAGGCCGATCCCGAGATTCGCAACGACAATGGCCAGAGCCCGATCGCCGGCGCCGCCTTCAAGGGCGACCTGGCGGTGGTCAAGGCCCTGGTGGAAGGCGGAGCTCAAGTGGAAGGTTCGTCCTTTGACGGGCGTACCGCGCTGATGATGGCAGCGATGTTCAACCGCACGGAAATCGTCACTTACCTGATCAGCCAGGGCGCCGATCCCAAGGCTTGCGACAGCAATGGTGTCAGTGCCCTGGAAGCCGCCAAGACCATGGGTGCGCAGGACACTGCCGCACAGCTGGAAAAACTCCTGGCCTGAGCCGTCAAGGTTCGAGGGGTGAGGGCGCCAGGCCCGCGTCACAGGCGTAGGTCTGGGGGCGCACTTTAGGCTATCCTTCGCGCCCTCGAATTTCCTTGTCTTCAGGATGTCCCCATGAAAACCGCCCTTATCGAACTCATCAGCAAAATCAGCTCCGGGTGCATGGGCGATGCCGAGATCCAGCAGATCGCCGACGAAGCGGCCCAGGCCTACGCCGATCCCCAGGCGTTCCTGGCGGCCAATCCGGACATCAACTACGACGACAGCTTCCCCATTCCCCTGGGCGAGTGGGTGGTGGTCGGCAGCCTGCCGGAGACTGTGCTGTTTCAGGCCGACACTTATGTTGATCTGTTCGCACAGATCGTCGCGTCTTTCGGCAAGGACGTGCCTTTCAACATCAAGCCCAAGCAGTTGGCGAAGATCGAAGCCTTGACGGCCTTGAACCGCATCCAGATCCAGATGGGCAGCATGAACCCGGAAAACGGCGGCTATGTGCTGATGAATTTCAGCCAGTTGCTGGATGACGAACTGCAGATGGTGCTGGTCTACGGCAATGACCTGCCGCGAGTGCTGGAGTTGTGTGCCGAAGTCGGTATCGCCGCAGCGCCGGCCCTGGAAGCGTTGAAGATTGCCGTGCACGTCTGAATCCGCCATAGCGGTGGAATAAAACGGAACCCTGATTCAGCGCGACTATCCTAAAGAGGCACACCTTCATTTGGGAGCGACACCATGGGTTCCACCTTCAATGGCCTGGTTGGCCTGATCATTCTGGCCCTGGATATCTGGGCCATCATCAACGTGCTGAAAAGCAGCGCTGAAACCGGGATGAAGATTGTCTGGGTGTTGTTGATCATCTTCCTTCCCGTACTTGGGTTGATCATCTGGGCCATTGCCGGTCCCCGAGGTAATGTCAGGCTCTGAACCAGGACACGTGACGAACAGCCCCGGCATCATGGCCGGCGATGGAAAAAAAGGGCCGCCAGGCCCTTTTTTGTGTGACTAAACATGCGTTGAACGAAATTTTCACAAGGCCTCAAAGACAATTCGCCGGCGTTTTTCCCCTGGTGCGAATCCCGGCAATCTGTTGTTCCAGAGCCGTAGGAGCTGGGCTTGTGGGGAGCGCCCACTAATCAATGGCAATGCCTTCAGTGATCGTGCAACATCTGCGCACCGCGTAATCCCCGTCGCCCTGGCGACAAAAAGAGGGCAGAACGCCACTTTTTCTCTGCAACTTAAACTTCCAATGGGTCCTAAAACCACATGGCAAACTCGGATGCCCTGAGTCAGCAGCGATCCTCGAATCGCCTGCTGCAACCGACCGTCAAATCCCATCTGGCCTACACGCTGCTGTGCGCGCTGGTCATGATGGTGATGTTTTCTTTGTTGCGCGTCGCGCTGTTGGTCTACAACCGCGAGATGATTCTCGACACCCCGGCTTCGACCTTCCTCGAAGCGTTTGCCAATGGGCTGCGTTTTGACCTGCGGCTGGTGGTCTACCTCAGCGTACCGCTGGTGCTGGCCATGCTCAGTGCCCGGGCCATGGCGGCTCGCGGGCTGCTGCGCTTGTGGCTGACGGTGACCTCCAGCATTGCCTTGTTCCTTGGCCTGATGGAGATGGATTTCTACCGTGAGTTCCACCAGCGTCTCAACGGTCTGGTCTTCCAGTATGTGAAGGAGGACCCGAAAACCGTGATGAGCATGCTCTGGTACGGTTTCCCTGTGGTTCGCTACCTGCTGGCCTGGGTCGTGGGAGCCTGGATCCTCAGCCTGGCGTTCAAGTGGGCCGACCGTGCCACTCGGCCTCGCGGTCCGTTCAGCGGTGGCAATGTCGGCGCACGCCAGGTTGCGCCCTGGTATGCACGTATTGCGGTATTCGTGGTCTGCCTGCTGATCTGTGTGGTGGCGGCTCGTGGCACCCTGCGCCAGGGTCCGCCGATGCGTTGGGGGGATGTCTACACCACCGAATCGAACTTCGCCAACCAGCTGGGCCTCAACGGCACCCTGCAGTTGATGGCGGCAGCCAAGGATCGCTTCTCCGAAGACCGCACCAATATCTGGAAGGCGAGCTTGCCTCAGCCGTTGGCTCAACAGACCGTACGCGACATGCTGCTGGTGCCGAACGACAAACTGGTGGATGCGGACATCGCCGCCGTGCGCCGTAATTACACGCCGGATGCGGACAAGACCCTGCCGATCAAGAACGTCGTGGTGATCCTGATGGAAAGCTTCGCCGGGCATTCGGTGGGCGCGCTGGGACGTCCTGGGGAGATCACTCCCTACTTCGACAAACTGTCGACACAAGGCCTGCTGTTCGACCGCTTCTTCTCCAATGGCACCCATACCCACCAGGGCATGTTCGCCACCATGGCCTGCTTCCCCAACCTGCCGGGCTTTGAATACCTGATGCAGACCCCGGAAGGCAGCCACAAACTGTCTGGCCTGCCGCAGCTGCTGAGCGCCCGCCAGTATGACGATGTGTATGTCTACAACGGTGATTTTGCCTGGGACAACCAGTCGGGGTTCTTCAGCAACCAGGGCATGACCAACTTCATTGGTCGCAATGACTTCGTCAATCCGGTGTTCTCCGACCCGACCTGGGGTGTGTCCGACCAAGACATGTTCAACCGTGGCCTGGAAGAGTTGAAGGCCCGTGAAGGCAAGGGGCCGTTCTACGCCCTGCTGCAGACCCTGTCCAACCACACCCCGTACGCATTGCCGACGCCATTGCCCGTGGAGAAGGTCACCGACCGCGGTAGCCTCAATGAGCACTTGACCGCCATGCGCTATTCCGACTGGGCGTTGGGCCAGTTCTTCGAGAAGGCGAGCAAGGAGCCGTACTTCAAGGAGACGCTGTTCGTCGTGGTCGGCGATCACGGTTTCGGCAACGAGCAACAGATCACCGAAATGGACCTGGGTCGTTTCAACGTGCCGATGCTGATGATTGCACCCGGTATCCAGGAGAAGTTCGGCCAGCGCGACCACACCGTGGGCACGCAGATCGATATCGTGCCCACCATCATGGGCCGCCTCGGTGGTGATGTGTTGCACCAGTGCTGGGGGCGTGACCTGCTCAACCTGCCCGAAGGCGACAAGGGCTTTGGCGTGGTCAAACCGTCGGGCAGCGATCAGACCGTGGCGCTGCTGACGGCGGATCGGGTGCTGGTCCTGCCCAAGGAAATGCCGCCCAGGCTGTACAAGTACGAGCTGGGTGCAACCCCTGGCGGCGAGCTGATTTCCGGAGCCGCCGATGAGGCGCAGCTCAAGCAGAAGCTGGAATCCTTCCTGCAGACGGCGACCAAGAGCCTGATCGACAACACCGCCGGCGTGGTCAACGGCAAGCCGGATTGACCCTTGGACTTGTCGGCGCTTGTAGAGCGTTGGCAAGACCTTGCTGATAAAGAAAACACCCCTGATGGGGTGTTTTTTTTTGCCTGTCGACAGATGAGGCCATTGATTTGTCTTGAGGTATTTCCCGTTCTTCTTGGGAAAAGTTTCTCGGTGAGTAGTCGATTTCTCGCGTTTAAATGGGAAATTTCTTGGATTTTAGGATTCATCTGATGTTAGCCGATACAACAGACTGTAATGATCGCATCCGCTTCGGCCCGGACGGATACGCACAAAGCTCCAGATCTGGCACGCAGCATTGATTGTTGAATGGTGTGGTCGGCAGTACGCCACGATGATGGGTAAATGGAGAATTAAATGAAAAAGTTTCGTTTGGCGGCGGGTGTTGTATCGGCTCTATTCTTCGCGGCAAACAGTGCTTTTGCATATGATGTGCTGCTTACATTTGAGGGTAAGGTTGTACCCACGACATGTAAGGTAGACGGGCTTTCTGAAATTAAACTTAATCCTGTGAGTACAAGTGCTCTTAAAAGCTCGGGTGATTTTGCAGGTGCGAGTCCTTTTACTATTCATGTGTCGGGGTGTGATGCTACTAAGTTAAAAGGAAAGTTTAGTTTTGAATTTCCTAAAGTGGACGCTAAAACAGGCGCTCTTATAAACAGTGCTCCCGGTGGTTCCACGGCTCAGATCCAACTGCTTGATCATGGAAGTAATCCTATTCATCTACTGGCCTCGTTTGCTCAAGAGCCGTTTGCGCCCGTGGTTGCAAATGAAAGTGAGGCGCGATTTGCATTCGCTGCTCGGTACTTGGCAGGTGAAGACCCAGTGACTGCAGGGGACGTTAAAGCCGAACTGACCTTTGATCTTGTTTACGAGTGAAATCAAAGCCTTGAAGCCTGAGCTTCGAGGCTTAATCCTGTGAGCGATAGAGTCCATGTTTTGTTGTTTCATTTCACGTCTGATCACTTGTATCGCTATTTTGCTGTGTTCTCTATCCGTCCAGGCCAGCGTGGTGGTTGATGCCACGCGAATTGTCTATCCAGCCAAGGAGCGCGAAGTTTCTCTCAGGCTGAGCAATCAGGGGCAACAAGCGGCGCTGGTACAGACCTGGATCGACGATGGTCGCGTCGATGCCAAGCCGGATGAGGTGGATACACCTTTCATGGTGATGCCGCCCATGGTGCGGATCGATCCCGACAAGGGGCAGTCGCTGCGGATTGCCTTTGTACCGTCAACTCATTTGCCGAAGGATCGCGAGTCGGTGTTCTGGCTCAATGTGCTGGATGTACCCCCACTGGCGAGTGCGCAGGTCGGCAATCACATGCAATTGGCGTTTCGTACGCGTCTGAAGTTGTTTTTCCGCCCTGCGGATCTTCCGGGAAGTTCCACTGAAAGCGCGGAGAAACTGCGCTGGAATTTATCCAGGTCTGGCAAGGACACTGTCTTGCAGGTGCACAATGATGGAGCCTTTCATGTGTCTTTCAAGTCGGTTGAGTTAAAGCTCAAAGATGGTCGGGCTTTAACAGTAGAAAGTCATATGGTCGCTCCAAAATCATCTGCTGATTTTGTTTTTGAACAAACACCCAAAGCCTCGGAGGTCGGGGGGGGTGTGATGTACGAATGGATAAACGATTTTGGAGTCAATATGCGCGTTGAGGCCAAGCTGCAACAGTAAAATACTCCAGAAAAAGCTCTTGGTTTTATCCCCTGCTTAATGTTCGTGCCGAGGCATTTGCCTCGGTATTTTCGTCATTGACCCATCGTACTGACTGTTCGGGCAGGTTAGATGAGTGCTTTGTCAAAAAAGTTGCTGTTACTTGTGAGTTGCGTACTTGCTTGCTCTAGAAAGTGTTTGGTTGTGCGTGATGGTTTTATTCTGGGCAGCATGACGCTGATCGGAACGTGGATGGTTATTGATGTCAGCGCGGCTGACGAGCCGATTCGTTTCAATCCGGCGTTCTTTGGCAACAGTCGTGGAGAAACGCTGGACCTGTCCAGGTATGAGCAAGGTAATCCGCTGACGCCCGGGACTTATCGCCTTGATGTGTATCTCAATCAAAACCGGGTTGGGACTCAAGAGATCCTGCTCAGGACTGTGGCCGATGGTTCAAGGGTCGAGCCCTGCCTGCCACCCGCTTTGCTGGAGCAACTGGGCGTTGATTTCACCCGGCTGCCCGAGGACCAGGCCAACCGGGCCCGCGCCGCCGAGTGCCTGGGGCCCGACGAAATGGTGCCTCAGGGGCGCCTGGAAGTGGACATGGCCGACTTGCGCGCTGATCTGTCCATTCCTCAGTTGTACCTGAGCCGGACCCAGCGCGGTTATGTGTCTCCCAAAGAGTGGGATGCGGGGGTCAATGCAGGCTTTCTCGGCTACAGCAACAACCTGTCCGAGAACCGTAGCAACGGACAGCGCAGTCGCCAGTTTTATAGCGGCCTCAATACGGGGCTCAACCTGGGCCAATGGCGCCTGCGACACAATGGCTCCTACAGTTATGACGATCAGTCAGGTTCCGGCGGTCGCAGCCAGTACAACGCCTTGAGCAGCTATGTGCAGCGCGATATCACCGCGGCCCAGGCCCAGCTGACCCTGGGGGAGTTCTATACCCCCGGCAGTCTGTTCGACAGTTTTTCCTTTACCGGCGTACAACTGCGCAGCGATGAGCGCATGTTGCCTGATTCGATGCGTGGGTTTGCGCCCGTGGTGCGTGGCGTCGCCGATACCACCGCCAAGGTCAGCGTGCGCCAGGGCCAGAACCTGTTGCATGAAACTACGGTGCCCCCGGGGCCGTTTGCCATCGATGACCTGAACAGCGCCGGTTACGCCGGTGACCTCAATGTCACCATCACCGAAGCCGATGGGCGGACCAAAAGTTTTGTGGTGCCCTATGCCTCGATGGCCCAGTTACTGCGACCCGGCAGTTCGCGCTTCAGCCTGAGCGCCGGCCGCTACCGCGATGACAGCCTGGATACGCTGCCCGGTTTTGTCCAGGGAACCTATCAGTACGGCTTGTCTAATCTGTGGACCGGTTATGGCGGCAGTATCCTGGCTCAGGATTATCGAGCGTGGCAGGGCGGCGTGGCCTTGAGCACTTCCCTGGGAGCGGTGGCGCTGGATCTGACCCATTCCCAGGCCTCGGGCTTGAACGATTCAGAGGCTGACGGCCCTACGCAACTCAGTGGTCGCAGCCTGCGCTTGTCGTACAACAAGCTGATTGAAACCACTGCCACCAACTTCAGCGTGGCGGCCTATCGGTTCTCCAGTGAGGGTTATCTGAACTTCGACGAGTACGCTCGCCTGCGGGACAGCCCGTCGCAAGACCGGTCGTTCAAGCAACGCAGTCGGCTGCAGTTGAGCCTGAGCCAGCCGATAGGCGAGCGCATGGGGCAGCTGAACTTTTCCGGTCTGGCGCAGGATTACTGGCGTCGCGATCAGGGGCGGGATCTGAGCTATCAGGTGGGGTACTCCAACAGTTACAGCTGGGGGAGTTTCAGTTTCAGCGCCGCCCGCACCCGCAGCGGAGGGGGCAGCATGGACAATCAATACCTGCTCAGTATCAGTTTGCCTCTGGGACGCAGCCGCTATTCACCCTACCTGAGCTCGTCCATCAACTACGACGGCAGCGGCAATCACGGCGTCAATAGCTCCTTGAGTGGCAGTCTCGGCGAAAACGCCCAGGTCGGTTACAGCCTCTACGGCTCACGTGATCGTTATGCGGGGCAAAGCAACAGCAACTATGGCGGCAACCTGCGTTATGACGCGGCCCATGCCAACTACAACCTGAGCGCCAGCCGTGGCCAGAACTATCAGCAAGCCAGCTTCGCCATGCAAGGCACCCTGGTCGCCCACCCGGGCGGCATCAACGCCACTTCGGGGCAGGGCGAAACCATGGCCGTGCTCGAAGCCGCCGGGGCCAAAGGGGCTCAGGTCCTGAGTAACGCCAACACGCGGATCGCTGATAACGGTTATGCAGTCGTGACCGGACTTACGCCTTATCGACGCAACGATATGGCCCTGGACCCTAAGGGCACTTCCCGGGATGTCGAGTTGGAGATGACCTCGCAACAGACAGCTCCGCGTGCGGGGGCGGTGGTCATGTTGCGTTATCCGACCGTGGTGGGGACGGCCGTGCTGCTCAAACTGGTACGCGATGATGGCCAGATGATTCCCTTGGGCGCGCAAGTTCTCGGTGCCAATGGGGAGGTGTTGACGCAGGTCGGACAGGGCGGCCGAGCCTTTGTTCGGGGGTTGGAAGGTCAGGGCCAGTTGTTGATTCAGTGGGGGGCAGGGCAGAGTTGTCTGGCCTCTTATCGCATGCCCACCGACCCCTCCTCGAATGACGAGTATTACCAGCAATTGGAGTTGCCCTGCCATAAGGGCGGCGCAATCTTAAACAGGTAGGTATTGGATGAATATCAAAGTCCTGCTCAACAATCGGTGGTCCTTAATCGCGTGGTTACTGCTTGCCACCATTTATGGCAATCACGCTCTGGCCACATGCACCGGAAAACCATTGTCGACCCCCTTCACCAGTGCCGACTTCGCCATGCTCAAGCCTCCGCGCGATATTCCGGTGGGCAGCACTATCCTGGTCAAGGAGATAGACCAGGGCAACACCACCATGACCTGTAGTGGCAACGGGCTCTGGTTTGACTACGGCTTTGTCGGGGGCGCCACCAAGACCGCCTTTGAGCATGTCTATGAGACGGGAGTGCCGGGGATTGGCATGCGGATCTACTGGTACAACGAGGGCGGTGTTTACATGGGATGGCCCAGGTTCGAGCGTCGGTTGAACCCCACCACCTATTCACCGCCGCATAAGTTCAGGTTCGAACTGGTGAAGACCGGCACCATCAGCTCGGGAAAGTTCATCGATCACAAGATCGAGATTTATTATCACAACCAATTGAGCAATAAGATTTCGTTCAATAACGTGTCCTACACCGCTCAGAGCAGGGGTTGTACTGTCGCCCGTCCGGTGCAAACGGTCACCATGCCCACTGTTCCACTGGGCAAGTTCAAGCCGAATCCCACTCCGATCGGCCCCAAGTCGTTTGCGATCGATCTTAAGTGTGACAAAGGCGTCAAGGTTGCCTATTACATCACCGGGCTCAATACCGACCTGCATATTTTAAAAAACAGCGTGGGTAAACGCATGGCCAAGGGCGTGGGCCTGATCCTGGTTCAAGGTGATGCCAGCAGCCAGACCCAGCAAATGTTTAGCACCCGCACTGAGTTCAAGACTTCGCAAACTACTGTCGATGACGAAAGACTCAGTATCCCGCTCACTGCCTTTTACATTCAGTACGGTCCGGAAGTAACGGCAGGCGATGTCCTGACCAACGCCACGGTGACGTTCATGTATGAATGAACGGGGGTTCTTCACTCGTCTGTGAACCCTGCCCAGCGTCCTGTCGTCAGGACGCTGGCTGTTTCAGTAGTCAGTTCACGCTAAAGCGGTCTGGCTGATTCAAATCCTGCCCAGCAGCAATAACACCAAGAGCACCACCAGCACGACGCCGATGATTCCCGAAGGGCCATAACCCCAACTTCTGGAGTGAGGGAATACAGGCAGGCCGCCAATCAGCAGCAAAATCAGAATGACGATCAGAATGGTGCCCATGGTGGTTTCCTTGAATTGAATAGAGTTGAACAACGCAGTTGTTCAAGGACAACTTGGCTTTATGAATAAAGCCAAGCGCTTAATAAATCCGACTCTGCGCCTATCGAGATAATTCCAAATTTTTTAATGCATTGCGCTGCCCGGGTTATTTCCTTTGCGTCTGTCATCGATCGCGCGGCAGCGTGCACCCGGCCAGCGGTTTGCCCGGGGCATTCAGCAGCCTGATGGTGCGTGGGTGGCGCAGGGGCCTTCGCTACACTGCGGCCCATCTTCCCCGGAACAACAAGGCAACTCTTATGCACAATCGCATGATGATCACTGGCGCCGGCTCTGGCCTGGGTCGCGAAATCGCTTTGCGCTGGGCCCGCGATGGCTGGCGGCTGGCCTTGTCCGATGTCAGCGAAGCGGGCCTGCAGGAAACCCTGAAGCAGGTACGCGCCGCCGGTGGCGACGGTTTCGTGCAGCGTTGCGATGTGCGTGATTACAGCCAGTTGACCGCCTTTGCCCAGGCTTGCGAAGTGAAGTTTGGCGGCATCGACATCATCGTCAACAATGCTGGCGTGGCTTCGGGCGGGTTCTTCGGCGAGCTGTCCCTGGAGGATTGGGACTGGCAGATCGCGATCAACCTGATGGGCGTGGTCAAGGGCTGCAAGGCCTTTCTGCCGCTGCTGGAACAGAGCAAGGGCAAGATCATCAATATCGCCTCCATGGCCGCCTTGATGCAGGGCCCGGCCATGAGCAACTACAACGTGGCCAAGGCCGGAGTGGTGGCGCTGTCCGAGAGCCTGCTGGTCGAGCTGGCGCAGCAGGAAATCGGCGTGCACGTGGTCTGCCCGTCGTTCTTCCAGACTAACCTGCTGGATTCCTTCCGTGGTCCGACCCCGGCCATGAAGGCCCAGGTGGGCAAATTGCTGGAAAGCTCGCCGATTACCGCCGCCCAGATTGCCGATTACATCCACACCCAGGTCAACGCCGGCCAGTTCATGATCCTCCCCCACGAGCAGGGGCGCATGGCCTGGGCCCTGAAGCAGAAAAACCCTCAGGCGCTGTACGACGAAATGACCCAGATGGCGGACAAGATGCGCGCCAAGGCCAAACAAGGGGCCCACTGAGCTTGCTCCACCCCCTTGGCCTCGTTAGGGTTGCCGGCACCTGGCAATCCTGACGAGACCTTGCATGCTCAATTACCTGTGGTTCTTCCTCGCCGCGCTGTTTGAAATCGCCGGCTGCTATGCCTTCTGGATGTGGCTGCGCCAGGGCAAGAGCGCCTTGTGGGTGATTCCCGCCCTGATCAGCCTGACCCTGTTCGCCCTGTTGCTGACCAAAGTCGAAGCCAGTTACGCCGGACGCGCCTATGCCGCCTACGGTGGCATCTACATCGTTGCGTCCATTGGCTGGCTGGCGGTGGTGGAGCGGGTGCGGCCCCTGGGCTCGGACTGGCTGGGGCTGGCACTGTGTGTGATCGGGGCCAGTGTGATTCTGTTCGGCCCGCGCTTTTCCAACGGTTGAGCATCCCGGCCCAAAGGTTTGGGCCGGTCCAGGCATCAGTCGAACAGCTCCTTGGGCACGTCGTGCTTGAGCATCAACTGGCACTGTTCGCTGTCCGGATCGAAAACGATCACCGCCTGGCCCTTGCTCAGGGCCTGACGAACCCGCAGCACGCGGGTTTCCAGAGGCGTCTCATCGCCGTTATCGGTGCCCTCGCGGGTGACGAAGTCTTCGATCAGACGGGTCAGGGTGTCGACTTCAAGTTGGTCGTGGGGAATCAGCATGGGGGGCCTCCGAAAAACAATCCCGGATGCTACTGCGCCCGGGGGTGTGCCGCCAGTTGTAGCGCGCACAAACCCCGGGTCGCGGTTCAGGACTTGTTGCCCACCAGGCTGTCCACCGAGGGCACCCGAGTGTCGCTTTCCATCTGTGTGTCGTGTTCCAGCTGATGACTGAAACGGTCCAGGGAGCCCTGGGCCGGCTGTGCATCGCTGGCGAACACCGGTGGGCTGAGGATATAGGCGCTGAGCAAGCGGCTGAGCGCCGCCAGGCTGTCGATGTGGGTGCGCTCGTAGCCGTGGGTGGCGTCGCAACCGAAGGCCAGCAAGGCGGTGCGAATGTCATGGCCGGCGGTGACCGCCGAATGGGCGTCGCTGAAGTAGTAGCGGAACAGGTCGCGGCGCACCGGCAGTTCGTGCTCGGCGGCCAGACGCAGCAGGTGCCGGGACAGGTGATAGTCGTAAGGGCCGCCGGAGTCCTGCATGGCCACGCTCACCGCGTGCTCACTGGAGTGCTGGCCCGGTGCGACCGGGGCGATGTCGATGCCGACGAATTCGCTGACGTCCCAGGGCAGGGCCGCCGCCGCACCGCTGCCGGTTTCCTCGGTGATGGTGAACAGCGGGTGGCAATCGATCATCAACGACTCACCGCTGTCGACGATGGCCTTGAGCGCCGCCAGCAGGGCGGCGACACCGGCCTTGTCATCCAGGTGCCGGGCGCTGATGTGGCCGCTTTCGGTGAACTCCGGCAGCGGGTCGAAGGCGACAAAGTCGCCCACGCCTATACCCAAGGATTCGCAATCGGCGCGGGTGGTGCAGTAGGCGTCCAGGCGTAGTTCGATGTGGTCCCAACTGATGGGCAACTCGTCCACCGCGGTGTTGAAGGCGTGGCCGGAGGCCATCAGCGGCAGCACGCTGCCGCGCAGTACACCGTTGTCGGTGAACAGGCTGACCCGGCTGCCCTCGGCAAAGCGGCTGGACCAGCAGCCTACGGGTGCCAGGATCAGGCGGCCGTTGTCCTTCACCGCACGGACGCTGGCGCCGATGGTGTCCAGGTGCGCCGAGACGGCCCGGTCGGGGCTGTTCTTCTGGCCCTTGAGGGTGGCGCGGATGGTGCCGCGCCGGGTCAGTTCGAAGGGGATGCCCAGTTCTTCCAGGCGTTCGGCAACGTAGCGCACGATGGTGTCGGTAAAGCCGGTGGGGCTGGGAATGGCGAGCATTTCCAGGAGGACTTTCTGCAGGTAGGCGAGGTCCGGTTGGGGAATCGGGCGGGTCATGGAAACTCCTGATGAAAAAAGGCCATCGATGGTTTCGATGAGGGCATGGATGGAGGGCCTGGGGGGGCGCCTTCGCTGGCGAGCCAGCTCCTACCAATGGGGCAGGAGCCGGCTGGCCGGCGAAGGATCAAGGCGCCGGTTGGCTGTGGGGAAACAGCAGATCGATAAAACGCTCGGCGGTGGGCTGCGGTTCGTGGTTGGCCAGCCCGGCGCGTTCGTTGGCTTCGATGAACACGTAGTCCGGCTGGTCTGCTGCCGGCACCAGCAGGTCCAGGCCGACCACCGGAATGTCCAGGGCCCGGGCCGCGCGGATGGCGGCGTCGGCCAGGGTCGGATGGAGAATGCCGGTGACGTCTTCCAGGGTGCCGCCGGTGTGCAGGTTGGCGGTGCGCCGGACGAACAGCCGCTCGCCGGCCGGCAGCACGCTGTTGTAGTCATAACCGGCGGCATGCAGGGTGCGCTGGGTTTCCGCGTCCAGGGGGATCTTGCTTTCGCCGCCGGT
Organism: Pseudomonas protegens; assembly: GCF_003363755.1. Classification (GTDB taxonomy): domain Bacteria; phylum Pseudomonadota; class Gammaproteobacteria; order Pseudomonadales; family Pseudomonadaceae; genus Aquipseudomonas; species Aquipseudomonas danubii. The sequence continues at coordinate 1,631,599 of NZ_CP031396.1, read as the reverse complement.
GGCCGCCTGGCGTCGGCGGCTGCGGGCCTCGATCAAGGCGCCAATGGAATGCCGACCGTCGCCGATGATCTCGGCGGGACGGCGGATGGCCGCGGCCACCACTTCAAAGCCGATCACCAGGATGCGCAGGTCCAGCCCTTCGTGGAAGCTTTCCAGTAACACTCGGCTGTCAAAGCGGCGGGCCTGGTCGATGGCGCGCTGCACCTCTTCAATCGTGCTCAGATCCACGGCCACGCCTTGTCCCTGTTCTCCGTCCAACGGCTTGACCACCACCCGATGGTGCTCGTCGAGAAACTCCAGGTTGTCGTCGGCGTTGCCCGCCAATTGCTGGGCGGGCAGCTTCAGGCCGGCCTCTTTGAGCACCTTGTGGGTCAGGCTCTTGTCCTGGCACAGGCTCATGCTGATGGCACTGGTCAGGTCGCTCAGGGATTCCCGGCAGCGCACCCGGCGCCCGCCGTGGCTGAGGGTGAACAGCCCGGCGTCGGCGTCATCCACCTGGACATCGATGCCACGGCGATGGGCCTCCTCGACGATGATCCGTGCATAGGGGTTGAAGTCCGCCTGGGGCCCGGGGCCGAGGAACAGCGGCTGGTTGATGCCGTTCTTGCGCTTGATGGCAAAGGTCGACAGGGTGCGAAAGCCCAGCTTGGCGTAGAGGTTCTTGGCCTGGCGGTTGTCGTGCAGCACCGACAGGTCCAGATAGCTCAGGCCGCGGCTCATGAAGTGTTCGATCAGATGCCGCACCAGCACTTCGCCCACGCCCGGACGGCTGCAATCGGGGTCCACCGCCAGGCACCAAAGGCTGCTGCCGTGCTCCGGGTCCTGGTAGGCCTTGTGGTGGTTCAGGCCCATGACGCTACCGATCACCGCGCCGCTGTCTTCGTCCTCGGCCAGCCAGTACACCGGACCGCCCTGATGGCGCGGAGTCAGCAGCTTCGGATTGATGGGCAGCATGGCCCGGGCCTGATACAGCTGATTGATGGCCTGCCAGTCCGATTCGCTCTGGGCCCGACGGATACGGAAGCCGCGAAACACCCGGGTGGCCTGGCGATAGTCGCTGAACCACAGACGCAGGGTGTCGGAAGGGTCAAGGAACAGTTGCGCCGGTTCCAGCCCGAGCACCTGTTGCGGCGCCGCTACATACAGAGCGATGTCGCGCTCGCCGGGACGCTCGTTGAGCAACTCCTCGGCGAGGCGGGTGGGGTTGGGAAAGGTATGGCCGATCAGCAGTCGGCCCCAGCCGCAATGCACGGCGATGGGTTCATTGCCGGGTTCGCTGCCGTCTTCGGCAAAGCGCGCTTGCAGACGTTCATAGGACGGCGCCTGGCCGCGCAGCAGGCGTTGGCTGTAAGCCGTGGCGTGAGCTTTCATCGGTCAGATTCCTTGTTCGCTGAGCCATAGGTTCAAGGCCGCCAGTTGCCACAGCTTGGAGCCGCGCAGGGGCGTCAGTTGGCCCTGGGGATCGGTCAGCAGGCGATCGAGCATGGCCGGGTTGAACAGGCCGCGATCCTGGCTCGGGTCCAGCAGCAGTTCACGCACCCAGTTCAGGGTGTCGCCTTGCAAATGCTTGAGGCCCGGCACCGGGAAGTAGCCTTTCTTGCGGTCGATGACCGCGCTGGGGATCACCCGCCGCGCCGCTTCCTTGAGCACCTGCTTGCCACCGTCCGGCAGCTTGAAGCGCGCCGGCACCCGGGCCGACAGCTCCACCAGGCGGTAGTCGAGGAACGGCGTGCGCGCCTCCAGGCCCCAGGCCATGGTCATGTTATCCACACGTTTGACCGGGTCATCCACCAGCATCACCGTGCTGTCCAGGCGCAGGGCCTTGTCCACAGGCGCGTCGGCGCCGGGTTGGGCGAAATGCTCGCGGACGAAGTCGCCGGCGGCGTCGTGTGCCGTCAGCCATTGTGGCTGCACGGTGGCCGCGTAGTCGTCGTAGCTGCGATCGAAGAAGGCCGCACGGTAGGCGGCATACGGGTCGCTGGCGCCGTCTACCTGCGGGTACCAGTGGTAGCCGGCGAACAGTTCGTCGGCGCCCTGGCCGCTTTGCACCACCTTGCAGTGCTTGGCCACTTCTCGGGACAACAAATAGAAGGCGATGCAATCGTGGCTGACCATCGGTTCGCTCATGGCGCGGAACGCCGCCGGCAACTGGTCGATGATCTCGCCCTCGTCGATGCGCAACTGGTGATGCCGGGTGCCGTAGTGGCGGGCAATCAGGTCCGAGTACTGGAACTCGTCGCCGCGTTCGCCGCCGGCATCCTCGAAGCCGATGGAGAAGGTCGACAGGTCGTCTACCCCGACTTCCCGCAGCAGGCCTACCAGCAGGCTGGAATCGACACCGCCGGACAGCAGCACGCCGACATCCACCGCCGCCCGTTGCCGGATGGCCACCGCCTCGCGGGTGCTTTCGAGCACTCGGTCAGTCCAGTCTTCCAGCGTCAGCCGGGCTTCGTCGGCACGGGGGCCGTAGGGCAGGGACCACCAGGTCTGCTGTTCGCTGCGGCCGTCGGCTTCGATGCGCATCCAGGTGGCCGGTGGCAGTTTCTCGATGCCCGCCAGCAAGGTGCGTGGCGCCGGCACCACGGCGTGGAAGTTCAGGTAGTGATTGAGCGCCACCGGGTCGAGGATCGGGTTGATGTCGCCGCCCTTGAGCAAGGCCGGCAGGGCTGAGGCGAAGCGCAGCCGCTGGCCGGTGCGCGACAGGTACAAAGGCTTGACCCCGAGGCGGTCGCGGGCGATGAACAGGCGCTGGGCATCGCGCTCCCAGATGGCGAAGGCGAACATGCCGTTGAGCTTGGGCAGCAGGTCGGCGCCCCAGGCGTGGTAGCCCTTGAGCAGCACTTCGGTGTCACCGCCGGAGTGGAAGGCATAGCCCCGGGCTTCCAGTTCGGCGCGCAGTTCGGGGAAGTTGTAGATCGCGCCGTTGAAGGCCAGGGACAGCCCCAGCTGGTTGTCGATCATGGGCTGCGCCGAGCCATCCGACAGGTCCATGATTTTCAGCCGCCGATGGCCGAGGGCGATCGGGCCCTGGCTGTGAAAGCCCCAGGCGTCGGGGCCACGGGGGGCCAGGTGATGAGTGATTCGTTCAACCGCTGCCAGGTCGGCAGGTTGATGATCAAAGCGTAATTCGCCAGCTAATCCGCACATAAGTCCTTACCGGTTTTTCCGTTGGGGAGAGTCAATCTGCAGTCGCCAAAAGGGCGGCTACCTGGAAACTGACCTGTGCATAACTCGGGAGTTTTAGATCAATCGGTTATAAGCAGTTGAGCGAGGGCGGGCTGTTGGATGGAGTCGGTCGTGCTGGCTAGCGGTCATGGGCGGCGCTGAAAAATCAGCGCCGCCGCTCTGCTTCAGGCCTGGCCGCGAATCAGGCGACGCAGGGCGAAGCGATTGGGATGGCAGGCTTCGGCCACGCTCCTGGGCAGTGGCAGCGGCTCGTTTTCCAGCCAGGCGGCCAGCAGTTCGCCTGACAGCGGCGCGGTGATTAGCCCGCGAGAACCATGACCGCTGTTGATGTACAGGCCGTCGAGCCAGGGGCAGGGCAGGTCCGGCACCTGGCGCGCGTCCTTGCCCAGGGCGGCGTAGGTGTCGGCGAACGCTTCCGGGTCCGCCAGAGGACCGACGATGGGCAGGTAGTCCGGGCTGGTACAGCGGAAGGCCGCGCGGCCTTGCAGGCGGTCCAGGGGCAACTGCTCGGCGTTCAGGCGTTGCAGCAGGTCGCTGGAAATTTCCCGCAGCATCGCAAGGTTACCGGCATGTTCGGCAGTGGTCGGCGTCAGGTCCTGGCTCTTGAAGTCGAAGCTGGCGCCCAGGGTGTGCTCGCCCAGTCGCGGCGGAGCGACGTAACCCTCGGCGCAGACCACGGTGGCCAGGCTCTGACTGTGCTCGGTTTGTGGTAGGCGGGTGATCTGCCCGCGAATACGTTTGAGGGGCAATTCGGCGCTGGCCGGGAAGCGTTTGATTTCGGCGGCACCGGCAAGGATCACCACCGCTGCGCTGGCCAGCATCCGTTCGCCGTCCCAGGCTTGCCATTGCTGGTCGACCCGGCGTAACTCCAGCACGTCCTGATGAGTCAGGACCCGGATCTGCGGATGCTTGGCCTGCCACTGGCACAGGGCGGGCGGATGCACCCAGCCACCTTCGGGATAGAACAGGCCGCCGTGGTCCAGGCCGATGCCGGCCAGGGCCTGGGCCTCTGGCTGATCCAGCCGCCGCAGCAGGTCGGTGGGGAAGGCCGCGGCCAACTGCGCCTGGCGTTCGGCCTCCTTGGGATTGAACGCCAGTTGCAGCACCCCGCAAGCGTCCCAGTCCTGGCCGCGTTGCAAGTGTTCCAGTTGGCGTCGGGTGTAGCCGAAGCCACTGAGGATCATCTGCGACAGTGCGGTGCCGTGGGCTGAAAGCTTGAGGTAAAGCACCCCTTGCGGATTGCCCGAGGCTTCCTGGGCCAGTTGCTCATGGCGTTCCAGTAATTGCACCTGCCAACCGCGGGCAGCGAGGCTGGCGGCGCTGGCGCAACCGGCCAGCCCGCCGCCGATCACCAGCGCGGTTTTGGCCTGGACCGGCGGGCGGGCGAACCAAGGCTTGGCTCGGGCTGGCGGCGGCGCGTCTTCCGGCCAGCCGAGGAAGTCGCCGCGCAGCACTTCCCATTTGCGACCGATGCCCGGGGTGCGCTTCATCTTGAAGCCCGCCGCGTTCAACAGGCGGCGTACCCAGCCGGTGCTGGTGAAGGTGCTGAGGGTGGAGCCCGGCGCCGCCAGGCGCGCCAGTTCTGCGAACAGTTCCGGGGTCCACATGTCGGGGTTCTTTGCCGGGGCGAAGCCGTCGAGAAACCAGGCGTCGATCTGGGCGTCCAGTTGCGGCAGTTGCTCCAGGGCATCGCCGATCAGCAGGGTCAGGGTGACCCGGGCATCGTCCAGCACGATGCGCTGGAAGCCAGCGTGCACGGCGACGTAGTGCTTGAGCAGCGGTTGGCTCAGGTCCGCCAGTTCCGGCCACAGGGCCAGGGCCCGTTGCAGGTCGGCCGGACTCAGGGGGTACTTTTCCACGCTGACAAAATGCAGCCGGGCAGTGGCCGGCGCCTGCTCCTGGAACAACTGCCAGGCGCAGAGAAAATTCAGCCCGGTGCCGAAGCCGGTTTCACCGATGACAAATTTTTCGCCTGCCTCGAGCGCGGCAAAGCGCTCCCGCAGGCGGTTCTGTTCGATGAACACATGGCGGGTTTCATCCAGGCCCGAGTCGCTGGAGAAGTACACATCATCGAAGACCCGCGAGCGCGGGCGTCCTTGGTCGTCCCAGTCGAGCTGGGCGTGGGGCAGTTCAGGTGTCATGTTCGGCTCGTTTGGCGCAAGGCGGCCATTCTAGCCGATCACCGGCCCCGTGCCTGATCCACGGCAAGCCGCGGCGGGTTCAGGGATTTGTTTTCCTTGGCGCAGGTCCATCCGCTAGTCTTGGACAATTCTTGGAAGGGAGCCACCCATGTTCGAATCCGCTGAAATCGGTCACGCCATCGACAAAGAAACCTACGATGCCGAGGTGCCGGCCCTGCGCGAGGCCTTGCTCGAAGCCCAGTTCGAGCTACGGCAGAAGGCCAAGTTTCCAGTGATCGTGCTGATCAATGGTGTCGAGGGCGCGGGCAAGGGCGAGACGGTCAAGCTGCTCAACGAATGGATGGACCCGCGGCTGATCGAGGTGCGCACCTTCGACCAGCAGACCGACGAGGAACTGTCCCGGCCACCGGCCTGGCGTTACTGGCGGATGCTTCCGGCCAAGGGGCGCATGGGGGTGTTTTTCGGCAACTGGTACAGCCAGATGCTCCAGGGCCGGGTGCATGGCCAGATCAAGGACCCGCGCCTGGACCAGGCAATCAATGGCGCCGAACGCCTGGAAAAGATGCTCTGCGATGAAGGCGCGTTGATCTTCAAGTTCTGGTTTCACCTGTCCAAGAAACAGATGAAGGACCGCCTCAAGTCCTTGCAGGATGACCCGCTGCACAGCTGGCGCATCAGCCCGCTGGACTGGCAGCAGTCGCAAACCTACGACAAGTTCGTCAAGTACGGCGAGCGGGTGTTGCGCCGCACCAGTCGTGACTACGCGCCCTGGCATGTGATCGAGGGCGTCGATCCGCATTACCGCAGCCTCACTGTGGGCCGGATTCTGTTGGAAGGATTGCAGAATGCCTTGAGCCGTCAGCCATTGAAGTCGACCCAGGTCAACGCCGCGCCGTTGCCGACAGCGGTGGATCAACTGAGTCTGCTGGACAGCCTGGACATGACCCAGCACCTGGACAAGGACGACTACGAGGAACAGTTGATTACCGAGCAGGCGCGTCTGGCCGGTTTGCTGCGGGACAAGCGCATGCGCAAGCATGCCCTGGTGGCAGTGTTCGAAGGCAACGACGCGGCCGGCAAGGGCGGCGCCATTCGCCGCGTCGCGGCGGCGCTCGACCCGCGCCAGTACAGCATCGTGCCGATTGCCGCGCCCACTGAAGATGAACGGGCGCAGCCTTACCTCTGGCGTTTCTGGCGGCATATTCCGGCGCGCGGCAAGTTCACCATCTTCGACCGCTCCTGGTACGGCCGGGTGCTGGTGGAGCGGGTCGAGGGCTTCTGTCAGCCCACTGACTGGCTGCGGGCCTACAGCGAGATCAACGACTTCGAAGAGCAGTTGGCCGATGCCCGGGTGATCGTGGTGAAGTTCTGGCTGGCCATCGACAAGGACACCCAACTGGAGCGCTTCCAGGCACGGGAGGCGATTCCCTTCAAGCGCTTCAAGATCACCGAGGACGATTGGCGCAACCGCGACAAGTGGGGTGACTATCGTGCCGCTGTCGGCGACATGGTGGACCGGACCAGCACCGAAGTGGCGCCCTGGACGCTGGTGGAGGCCAACGACAAGCGCTGGGCACGGGTCAAGGTCCTGCGCACCATCAATCGGGCCCTGGAGACCGCGTTCGAGCGTTCCGACAAGCACGACAAGAAACAGAAGAAGGACAAGAAGTAGACCGATGGTCGCGCATACGCCCAGTGAATGATTGTCGCGGTGGGCGAGGAGGGGGATCTATGCTCGATGCTCTTTCCTGCCGCCAACAACAGTGAGGTGCGTCATGCGTGAAGTGGTGATCGTCGACAGCGTGCGGACTGGCCTGGCCAAGTCCTTTCGCGGCAAGTTCAACCAGACCCGTCCGGATGACATGGCCGCTCACTGCGTCAATGCGCTGCTCGCCCGCAACGGCATCGACCCGGCCAGTGTCGAGGACTGCATCGTCGGCGCCGGCTCCAATGAAGGCGCCCAGGGTTTCAATATCGGTCGCAACGTTGCCGTGCTCTCGGCTCTGGGCACTGGCACCGCGGGCATGACCCTCAACCGATTCTGTTCTTCAGGCCTGCAGGCGATCGCCATCGCCGCCAACCAGATCGCCTCCGGCTGCAGCGACATCATCGTCGCCGGTGGCGTCGAGTCCATCAGCCTGACCATGAAGAGCGTCAATACCGACAACCTGATCAACCCGCTGCTCAAGGAGCAGGTGCCGGGCATCTACTTCCCCATGGGCCAGACCGCCGAAGTGGTCGCCCGGCGCTATAACGTCAGCCGCGAGGCCCAGGACCTCTACTCCCTGCAAAGCCAGCAACGTACCGCCCAGGCCCAGGCTGATGGCCTGTTCAGCGACGAGATTGTGCCGATGACGGTCAAGTACAAGGTCGAGGACAAGAACACCGGACAGGTGCAGATGGTTGACGGCGTGGTGGATCGTGACGACTGCAACCGCCCCGATACCACTCTGGAGAATCTCGCAGCGCTCAAGCCGGTGTTTGCCGAGGATGGTTCGGTCACTGCGGGCAACTCTTCGCAGCTGTCCGATGGTGCCTCGATGACCCTGGTGATGAGCCTGGAGCGGGCCCTGGCCCTGGGACTCAAGCCCAAGGCGTTCTTCCGCGGCTTTACCGTGGCCGGCTGCGAGCCTGATGAAATGGGTATCGGCCCGGTGTTCTCGGTGCCCAAGCTGCTCAAGGCCAAGGGGCTGACGGTGGATGACATCGACCTGTGGGAACTCAATGAGGCCTTTGCGTCCCAGTGCCTGTATGCCCGCGACCGGCTGGAGATTGATAACGCCAAGTACAACGTCAATGGCGGTTCGATTGCCATTGGCCACCCGTTTGGCATGACCGGTTCCCGTCAGGTGGGGCATCTGGTGCGTGAGTTGCAGCGGCGCAACCTGCGGTATGGCATCGTCACCATGTGCGTGGGGGGCGGCATGGGCGCCACCGGGTTGTTTGAGGCAGTCCGTTAGGTTTCTAGTGCATCACCGACCAAGCCGGCCCCTATGGGGGACGGCTTGTGCTGTTTACGACCGGCACAATCGTGTTTGCGCTTTGCTGCCAACTGTCTCTGTGTCGGCACCTGGCCCGGGCCTAGAATGTGGACCTTGCTCGTCAGGCTTTGTGGGGTTCGCATGCATGTCTCGTCCGGTCGTTGGGTTTATGGCTTGTTCCTCGCCTTATTGACCGCGTTGTTGTGGGGCATCCTGCCCATCAAGCTCAAGCAAGTGCTGCTGGTGATGGACCCGGTGACCGTGACCTGGTTTCGCCTGCTGGTGTCCGGCGGCTGTCTGTTTTTCTATCTGGCGGCGGTGGGGCGTTTGCCGCGTTGGCGCGCGCTCGGTCCCAAGGGTGTGTGGCTGGTGCCGATTTCGGTCTTGGGGCTGGTGGGCAACTATGTGTTGTACCTGATGGGCCTGAACCTGCTGAGCCCGGGCACGGCGCAACTGGTGGTGCAGATGGGCCCGATCCTGTTGCTGATCGCCAGTGTCTTTGTGTTCAAGGAGCGCTTCAGTCTGGGGCAGGGCCTGGGACTGCTGGTGCTGTTGCTCGGTTTCGGGCTGTTCTTCAATCAGCGCCTGACCGAGCTGCTGACCTCCCTGAGTGACTACACCGCCGGAGTTCTGACCATTCTCGCGGCTTCGGCGGTCTGGACTTTTTATGCCCTGGGCCAGAAGCAATTGTTGAGCGTGTGGAATTCCTTGCAGGTGATGATGGTGATCTACCTGTTCTGTGCCTTGCTTCTGACGCCTTGGGCGCATCCGCTGGAAGCCTTGGAACTGAGCCCGTTGCAGGGCTGGCTGTTGTTGGCTTGTTGCCTGAATACCCTGATCGCCTATGGCGCCTTTGCCGAAGCCCTGGCCCATTGGGAGGCGTCGCGGGTCAGTGCGACCCTGGCGATCACGCCCCTGGTGACCTTTGCCGCGGTGGCCTGGGCGGCCTGGCTCTGGCCAGAGTATGTACACGCCGAACAGATCAATGGCCTGGGTTATGGCGGGGCGCTGGTGGTGGTACTGGGGTCGGCCTTGACGGCGTTGGGGCCGTCGCTGATGGCGGGGTTGCGCGCCCGACGGCAGCGGATCGCTGCGGGGTGAGTTTCGCTGGCAAGCCAGCTCCTACAGAAGTGTGGCGGTAGGAGCTGGCTTGCCAGCGAAAAAGACGCTGCGCTAACCCTGCTTTCCAGCCTCCAGCATGTTTTCCGGTCGCACCCAGGCATCGAACTGCTCATCCGTCAGGTACCCCAGGGCCAACGCCGCTTCCCTGAGGGTCAGGTTCTCGGCATAGGCCTTCTTGGCGATTTCGGCGGACTTGTCGTAGCCGATGTGGGGATTGAGCGCGGTCACCAGCATCAGGCCTCGTTCCAGGTGCTCGGCCATCTGTTGGGGATCGGGCTCCAGCCCGGCGATGCAGTGCTGCTGGAAGTTGCTGCAGCCATCGGCCAGCAGGCGGATCGATTGCAGCAGGTTGTGAATGATCACCGGCTTGAACACGTTCAGTTGCAGATGGCCCTGGCTGGCGGCAAAGCCGATTGCCACGTCGTTGCCCATCACCTGGCAAGCCAGCATCGATAGGGCTTCGCATTGGGTTGGGTTGACCTTGCCGGGCATGATCGAGCTGCCCGGCTCGTTGGCCGGCAGCTTGACCTCCGCCAGTCCCGCTCGCGGGCCAGAGCCCAGCAGGCGCAGGTCGTTGGCGATTTTCATCAGGCACACGGCGAGGGTTTTCAGCGCGCCGGACAGCGTGGTCAGCGGCTCGTGGCCGGCCAGGGCGGCGAATTTGTTGGGGGCGGTGACGAAGGGCAGGCCGGAAAGGGCGGCCAGTTCGGCGGCGATGGCTTCACCAAAACCATGGGGCGAGTTCAGTCCGGTGCCCACGGCAGTACCGCCCTGGGCCAGCTCGCACACCGCAGGCAAGGCGCTGCGGATGGCTCGTTCGGCGTATCCCAGTTGGGCGATGAAGGCAGAGATTTCCTGGCCAAAGGTGATCGGGGTGGCATCCATCATGTGGGTGCGGCCGGTTTTCACCAGCTTCATGTGCCGGGCCGACAGTTCGGCCAGGCCACCGGACAGTTCGCTGATCGCTGGCAGCAACTGGAACTGCACGGCCTGGGCTGCTGCGATGTGCATGGCGGTCGGGAAGCAGTCGTTGGAACTTTGCGAGCGGTTGACGTGATCGTTGGGGTGTACCGGGGACTTGCCGCCGCGTGGGTTGCCCGCCAGTTCGTTGGCCCGGCCGGCCAGCACCTCATTGACGTTCATGTTGCTCTGGGTGCCGCTGCCGGTCTGCCACACCACCAGGGGAAACTGGTCGTCATGCTCGCCAGCCAGTACTTCGTCGGCGGCCTGTTCGATCAGTCGGGCAATGTCGGCGGGCAGGTCGCCATTGCGATTGTTGACTCGGGCGGCGGCTTTCTTGATCAGGGCCAGGGCATGCAGCACGGATAGAGGCATGCGCTCGTTGCCGATGGCGAAATTGACCAGCGAACGTTGGGTCTGTGCGCCCCAATAGGCTTGTTCCGGGACTTCAACCTGGCCCAGGCTGTCGGTTTCGATTCGATTCATCGTGGCATTCCTCCAAGTCTGACTGGCCAGTTTAGGCCCTGATCTGCGGCTCGGGTTCCGTGGAAGGGGTTTTCCGCCCGCCGCCCGGGCAAAACCAGGGGGCGCCAGGGGGTGGGGTTGAGGGACGCGGATTAATAGGCGCAGAATGGGCGCCCTTGGGGTTCTACCTCGCCTGCTAGATAAAGGAAACTCGATGACCCGTTTTCGTGCCATCTGTACCGCGGTTGTTCTGGTGTGTGCCAGCGGCCAGGTTTTTGCCGATACCGCCAGCCACAACGCCAGTGCCGAGGCCTTCCTGACCCTGGCCCATGCGGACAAGCTCGGTACGCCGGTGTACATGCAAGTCCAGCAAATGTTTGCCCAGCGTTTTGAGCAGACCAAAGCCCCGGAATCCAAACGCGCCCTGCTGGAAACCTACCAGGCCAAGGCCAACGCGGCCCTGGACCAGGCCATTGGCTGGAACAAGCTGAAGCCGGACATGGTCAAGCTCTACACCAGCAACTTCAGCGAGTCAGAGCTCAAGGAACTGGTAGCGTTCTACCGGTCGCCACTGGGCAAGAAAGTCCTGGAAAAAATGCCTCAGCTGACTCAGCAATCGGCGCAGATGACCCAGGCCAAGCTGGAAAGCGCGGTACCGGTGGTGAACAAGCTGCTGGCCGACATGACCGCCGAGCTCGAGCCTAAGGCTGCTCCGGCGAAGAAGAAGTAAGCGGAGCCTGCAATGACCATGCAACAACGTATCGAAACGGCGCTCGGGGCCTTGCAACCCGAGCACCTGCAAGTGCTGGATGAAAGCCACATGCACAGCCGTGGCCTGGAAACTCACTTCAAGGCGGTACTGGTCAGCGAGCAGTTCGCCGGCCTCAACAGCGTCAAGCGTCATCAGAAGGTCTACGCCACCCTGGGTGAGCTGATGGGCCAGTTCCATGCGTTGGCGCTGCATACTTACACACCCGAGGAATGGTCGAAGATCGGTGTGGCTCCGGCTTCGCCGACCTGCGCCGGAGGCAGTAAGCATTAATCGCGGTTTTTTTGATAGAATCCGCAACGCGCCGCTTATGCCGGCGCGTTTTTTTTTGCATCCGGTTCACCCTTTACGAGGGTAGCCACCTGGAGAGATTTCCCATGACACAACCCATTGTCGTGGCGGCACTGTACAAGTTCGTCACCCTCGAAGATTACGTCAGCCTGCGCGAGCCCCTGCTGCAGGCCATGCTCGACAACGGCATCAAGGGCACCCTGCTGATCGCCGAGGAAGGCATCAATGGCACGGTATCTGGCAGTCGTGAAGGCATCGACGGGCTGCTGGCCTGGCTGAAGAACGATCCACGCATGGTGGATATCGATCACAAAGAGTCGTATTGCGACGAGCAGCCGTTCTATCGCACCAAGGTCAAGCTCAAGAAAGAGATCGTCACCCTGGGTGTGCCCGGCGTGGACCCCAACAAGAAGGTCGGGACTTACGTCGAGCCTCAGGACTGGAACGCCCTGATCAGCGATCCCGAAGTGCTGCTGATCGACACCCGTAACGACTACGAAGTGTCCATCGGCACCTTCGAAGGCGCCATCGACCCCAAGACCACCAGCTTCCGCGAGTTTCCGGATTACATCAAAGCCCACTTCGACCCGAGCAAGCACAAGAAAGTGGCGATGTTCTGCACCGGTGGCATCCGTTGCGAGAAGGCGTCGAGCTACATGCTCAGTGAAGGCTTCGACGAGGTGTTCCACCTCAAGGGCGGGATCCTCAAGTACCTCGAAGAGGTACCGCAGCAAGAGAGCAAATGGCAGGGCGACTGCTTTGTATTCGATAACCGGGTCACTGTGCGCCACGACCTGAGCGAAGGCGACTACGATCAATGTCATGCCTGCCGTACTCCGGTGAGCGTCGAGGATCGGGCTTCCGAGCACTATGTGCCGGGCATCAGTTGCCCTCATTGCTGGGACAAGCTGAGCGAGAAGACTCGCCGCAGCGCCATCGATCGGCAGAAACAGATTGAGTTGGCCAAGGCCCGCAACCTGCCGCACCCGATTGGTTACAACTACAAGCAATCACCTTCCGAGGCTTGAGCCATGTCTGCCCGCCTGCTCTATGTGATGGACCCGATGTGTTCATGGTGCTGGGGCTTTGCGCCCGTGGCCCAGGCCCTGGCGGAGCAGGCCCAGGCCGCCGGAGTCGAGTTGCATCTGGTGGTGGGCGGCTTGCGCACCGGCAGCGGGGCGGCACTGGAGCCCAATACCCGGCGCTACATCCTTGAACACTGGCAGGCGGTGCATCAGGCCACCGGCCAGCCGTTCACCTTCGAGGGTGCCTTGCCCGATGGCTTTGTCTATGACACCGAGCCGGCTTGTCGCGCCATCGTCACTGCTCGCAGCCTGGCTCCGGACTGTGCCTGGAAACTGTTGGGGTTGATCCAGCGGGCGTTCTATGTCGAAGGCCGCGATGTCACCCTGGCCAGTGTGCTGGTGGAGTTGGCGGAGCAGGCCGGGGTTCCGCGGATCGAGTTCGCCGAAGCCTTCGATCGCGCCGAGCAGCATGCCGCCACGGCGGCGGATTTCACTTGGGTCCAGGACCTGGGGATCGCCGGATTTCCCACCTTGCTGGCGGAACGCAACGGCCAGTTGGCCTTGCTGACCAACGGCTATCAGCCGCTGAGCGAGTTGTCGCCGTTGCTGGGACGCTGGTTGGAGCGCGCCGCCTGTGCCTGATTCAGTCGATTCAAGCCCCACCGGTAAAACCGTAGATCGTTTGAGCTGGGGGGAAATCCGTCGCCTGGCCCTGCAACATAGAAAGTCGCTGTGGATTGCCAATGGGGTGGCCGTGCTGGCGACCCTGTGCAGTGTGCCGATTCCGCTGTTGCTGCCGTTGCTGGTGGACGAGGTGCTGCTGGGCCATGGCGATGGCGCATTGCAAGTGATGAACCGCCTATTGCCCGATGGCTGGCAAACTGCGGCGGGCTATATCGGGTTGATGCTGTTGATCACCCTGATCCTGCGTTGCTCCGCCCTGGTGTTCAACGTGGTCCAGGCGCGGCTGTTTGCCGGTTTGGCCAAGGACATCGTCTATCGGATCCGCGTGCGCCTGATCGAACGGCTCAAGCGCATTTCCCTGGGGGAGTACGAAAGCCTGGGGGGAGGCACGGTCACTACGCATCTGGTCACCGACCTGGACACGGTGGACAAGTTTGTCGGTGAAACCCTGAGCCGATTCCTGGTGGCCATGCTGACCCTGGTGGGTACGGCCGGCATTCTGATGTGGATGCACTGGAAGCTGGCGCTGCTGATTCTGCTGTTCAACCCGTTGGTGATTTTTGCCACGGTGCAACTGGGCAAGCGGGTCAAGCACCTGAAGAAGCTGGAAAATGACAGCACTTCGCGTTTCACCCAGGCCCTGACCGAGACCCTGGAGGCGATCCAGGAGGTCCGCGCCAGCAACCGCCAGGGCTACTTTCTTGGACGCTTGGGCCAGCGTGCCGAGGAGGTTCGGGACTACGCCGTGGCCTCGCAGTGGAAAAGCGACGCCTCGGGCCGGGCCAGTGGTTTGCTGTTCCAGTTCGGTATCGACATTTTTCGTGCGGCGGCGATGCTCACAGTGCTGTTCTCCGACCTGTCCATCGGCCAGATGCTGGCGGTGTTCAGCTACCTGTGGTTCATGATCGGCCCGGTGGAGCAGTTGCTGAACCTGCAATACGCCTATTACGCCGCGGGCGGGGCCCTGACCCGGATCAACGAGTTGCTGGCGCGGGCCGATGAGCCGCAGTACAGCGGTGGCGTGGATCCGTTCCAGGGGCGCGAAACCGTCGGCATCGAGGTCCGCGGCCTGAGCTTCGGCTACGGCGATGAGCGGGTGCTGGACAACATGAATCTGTCGATTGCGCCTGGTGAAAAGGTGGCTATTGTCGGTGCCAGTGGTGGGGGCAAGAGTACCCTGGTACAGCTGTTGCTGGGGCTGTATACGCCGCAGACCGGGGTGATCCGCTTTGGCGGTGCCACTCAGCAGGAAATCGGCCTGGAAACGGTACGGGATCACGTCGCCGTGGTGCTGCAGCATCCTGCCTTGTTCAACGATACGATTCGCGCCAACCTGACCATGGGCCGTGAGCGCAGTGATAGCGCTTGCTGGCAGGCCCTGGAAATTGCACAGCTCGAACCCACCGTCAGGGCGCTGCCCCAGGGCCTGGACAGTGTGGTCGGGCGCTCAGGTGTGCGTCTTTCCGGTGGGCAACGCCAGCGCCTGGCTATTGCGCGGATGGTACTGGCCGAACCCAAGGTGGTGATTCTTGATGAAGCCACGTCCGCTCTGGACGCAGCCACCGAGTACAACCTGCATCAAGCCTTGACGCGTTTTCTGCGTGGGCGGACTACGCTGATCATTGCTCATCGCCTGTCGGCGGTTAAACAGGCTGACCGGGTTTTGGTGTTCGATGGCGGGCAGATCGCCGAAGATGGCGACCATCAGCAGCTGATTGCTGATGGCGGCCTTTATGCCAAGCTATACGGGCATTTGCAGCAGGTTCGATAGTCTTGAGTTTTGTCCGGGTTTCTGTGTTTAGTGCTTGAATTTCCTGGTGGAATAACCGCTTCGGCTTGAGAGAGCGGCCGTTTCCCCGTGAAGGTTCGCCCCGGACGCTGCCCAGCCTGCGTCGGAGCTATGGAAATTCGCCTAATCTGTGCTGTCTGAGTCGGGACTACTGGGTGTTCATTTGGCAGTGCGCAAGCAAGGACCCTCATGAAGCAAAAGCGGACTTTCGCAACGCCGCGGTTGTTGGGCATCGTCTGGCCCTTTATCGCCGTGGTGTTATTTCAAGCGCTGTTGGGCGGCCTCAGCCTGTATGTCCTGTCGGCAGTGCGTGGCTATGTTGCCGGTGAGAGCTTGTGGTCCAAAGGCCAGAAAGACGCCATCTACTACCTCAATCTGTACGCCGACAGCCGTGACGAAGGCACCTTCCTCAAGTACCAGAACGCCATAGCCGTACCCCAGGGCGGGCATGAGTTGCGGGTGGCCCTGGATAGCCAGCCGCCGGATCTTGAGGCGGCGCGCCTGGGGATTCTCAAGGGCGGCAATCACCCGGATGACGTTCCTAGCCTGATCTGGCTGTACCTCAACTTCCGACATTTCAGCTATCTGGAAAAGGCCATCGATTTGTGGACCGTGGGCGACGGCTACCTGCTGCAGCTCGATACGGTAGCCCGAGAGATGCACAAGGGGATCGGCAGCAACAGTGCCAGCGAAGCCGACGTGCAACGTTGGAAGAGTCAGATCTTTGCTATCAACGATGGAGTCACGCCGGCGGCCAAGGCCTTCAGCGATGCCTTGGGGGAAGGCTCGCGGGTGATCCTGCGCCTCTTGCTGGTGACCAACCTGGCCACAGCGCTGATCCTGATTGCCCTGGCCTTGCTGCGTACCCACAAGCTGCTGGCCCAGCGGCATGCCTTTGCCGACGCGTTGCAACTGGAGAAGGAGCGCGCGCAGATCACCTTGCAGTCCATTGGTGACGGGGTGATCACCACGGATGTCGAGGGCGCTATTGCCTACATGAACCCCGCGGCGGAAGAACTGACTCGCTGGAAGGCCGAGCAAGCGGTGGGGTTGCCCCTGGCGGCGTTGTTCAATCTCTTGGACGAAAACGCCCAGGCCGACGGCTTCACTCTGATCGAACACATCCTCAGTGGCCAGCTCAGTGGCGGCAGCGAGCATTCCAAGCTGATCCAGCGCCTGGATGGCAGTACGGTGTCGGTGACCCTGGTGGGTGCGCCGATCCGCAATGCCGGGAAGGTCAGTGGCACGGTACTGGTGTTGCACGATATGACCCAGGAGCGGCAGTACATCGCCAATCTGTCCTGGCAGGCGACCCACGATGCCTTGACCGGCCTGGCCAATCGCCGGGAGTTCGAATTCCGCCTGGAGCAGGCGTTGCACGGCTTGATCCGCCAGCCCGCCAGGCATGCGCTGATGTTTCTGGACCTGGACCAGTTCAAGCTGGTCAACGACACCTGTGGCCATGCGGCTGGGGATGAGTTGCTGCGGCACATCTGCGCGTTGCTGCAGTCGGGGCTGCGCGAAGGTGACACCCTGGCGCGATTGGGCGGGGACGAGTTCGGGATTCTTCTGGAGAACTGCTCGCCGGAGGCGGCGGAGAAGATTGCCGAAGGGCTGCGTCAGACTGTGCAGAACCTGCATTTCGTCTGGAAGGGCCGGCCATTCGTGACCACCGTGAGCATTGGGCTGGTGCATATCGCCCAGACTCCCACCACGCTTGAGGCGTCGTTGCGGGCAGCGGATATGGCCTGTTACATGGCAAAGGAGAAAGGTCGCAATCGGGTGCAGGTCTATCATGCCGACGATTCAGAACTGTCCCTGCGACTTGGCGAGATGGCCTGGGTTCAGCGGCTGCACATGGCCCTCGAGGAAAACCGCTTCTGCCTCTATTCCCAGGAAATCACCGCCCTAGGTCGTACCGAGCATGATGGTGGGCACATCGAGATTCTTCTGCGCCTGCACGACGAGGCCGGCCGGATGATCCTGCCGGACAGCTTCATTCCGGCGGCGGAGCGTTACGGCCTGATGACCTCTCTGGACCGCTGGGTGGTACAGAACGTATTCAAGATCATCGCCCAGTGCATTGCCGAGGGCCGGGAAGGACCAATGGCGATGTGTGCGATCAATCTGTCGGGTACCACCATTGGCGACGACGAGTTTCTCGACTTCCTGCGAGAGCAGTTCGTGGTCTATGGCGTACCGCCGAAGATGATCTGTTTTGAAATTACTGAAACCAGTGCAATTGCCAATTTGGGCAGTGCGATCCGTTTTATAAATGAACTCAAGGGTTTGGGCTGCCATTTTTCCCTGGATGACTTTTGTGCGGGAATGTCGTCGTTCGCTTATCTCAAACATTTGCCTGTAGACTTCCTCAAGATCGATGGAAGTTTCGTAAAGGATATGCTGGACGACCCGATTAACCGCGCCATGGTCGAGGTGATCAACCACATCGGGCATGTCATGGGTAAGCGCACGATTGCCGAGTTTGTTGAAACACCGCAGATCGAGCAGGCCCTGCTTGAGATCGGCGTGGATTATGCTCAAGGCTACATTGTTGAACGTCCGCAATTGTTCACCTGTGACAGCTTGCAGTGTCGACCCGTGCGGCCACAGCCGCTGTTGTTCAAGGCGCCCGGCACGTTCCGTTGAAACCTCTTTTGGATCCGCATATCACAATCAAAAGGAGCCCGACAGTGATCGACACATTCAACCGAACCGGCCCGCTCATGGAAGCTGCCAGCTACCCCGCCTGGACTCAGCAATTGATCCGGGACTGCAGCGAGAGCAAGCGCCGTGTGGTGGAGCATGAGCTGTATCAGCGCATGCGTGACAACAAACTCAGTGCCAAAGTCATGCGTCAGTACCTGATCGGCGGCTGGCCTGTGGTTGAACAGTTCGCCCTGTATATGGCGCAGAACCTGACCAAGACCCGTTTTGCCCGTCACCCTGGCGAAGACATGGCGCGTCGCTGGCTAATGCGCAACATTCGGGTCGAACTCAATCATGCCGATTACTGGGTGCATTGGAGTCGGGCCCATGGTGTGACCCTGGAGGATTTGCAAGCTCAGCAAGTGCCACCGGAGCTGCATGCCTTGAGTCACTGGTGCTGGCACACCAGTTCGGCGGATTCGCTGATCGTGGCGATCGCTGCAACCAACTACGCCATTGAAGGGGCGACGGGCGAATGGTCGGCCCTGGTCTGTTCCAGCGGCGTCTATGCCGCTGCGTTCCCGGAAGAAGACCGCAAGCGCGCCATGAAGTGGCTGAAGATGCATGCCCAGTACGATGATGCTCATCCCTGGGAAGCCCTGGAAATTATCGTCACGCTGGCGGGTTTGAATCCGAGCAAGGCCCTGCAAGTTGAGCTGCGCCAGGCCATCTGCAAGAGCTATGACTATATGTACCTGTTCCTGGAGCGCTGCATGCAGCAGGAAAAAACCACAGTGACTCGCGAGCGCCTAGCGCTGGCTGAAGGGTAAGTCGGGCGGGGGCTTTACGGGCAGGTCGATTGTCATGGGCAAGGGTTGCCTGAGGCAGTGGAGTTGCCCGTGATTGATATACAAGTGCGAGGCCTGCTACCTAGCCCGCCATTGCCAGCCGATTGCGTCCTTCCCGCTTGGCCACGTACAGCGCGCTATCGGCGCGGCGCAACAGGCTCTCTGCGGACTCACCCGGCAACAGGGTCGAACAGCCCAGGCTGACGGTCAGTTCGATCAGTTTGCCGTCAGCCTGGTATTCCTGGGCTTGGGCGGCATTTCTCAGCCGTTCGCCCACCATCGCCGCTGCGTCGCGCCCGGTGTTGGAGAGCAGGATCAGGAATTCTTCCCCGCCAAAGCGAAAGACCATGTCCACATTGCGCAGTTGCCCCTTGATCGAGGCGGCGACGGCCTTGAGCACTTCGTCGCCAGTGCTGTGGCCGTAGCTGTCGTTGATGCGCTTGAAGTGGTCGATGTCCAGCATCAGCAGTGACAGAGGGAGTGAGTGGCGGCGAGCCATCTCGATTTCCCGTTGCAGGGTTTGGTCCATGGCAATCCGGTTGCCGGTATCGGTCAACGGATCGCGCAGGGCGCTGCGGGTTGCGGCGCGATACAGCAAAGCGTTGCGCATCGGGTACAGCAGGGTTGAGAGCAACGACTCCAGGTAACCCTGTTCGGTCTCGCTGAAGCGTTGGCTGCGGCGGAACACCAGCTCGCCCATGGACTCGCCTTCGTGGCTCAGGTTGTAGCTGATGGAGTGGTGACCGCGCTGGCCGAACTCCAGGCGCAGGTCGCTGAGTGGGTGCTGGTAATGGAGGGCGTCTAGGGGGACCAGGCGTTGCACTTCGCGAAAGAACAGGCCGAGGATGCGTTGCGGCTCAAGGCTGGTTTGCAGTTGCAGTCCCAGTTGTTGGCGCAATTGTCCGAGGCTGACGGGCTGTTTGATCAGCGGTGTCTGTTGGCCAAAGCCCAGGCGTTGCAATTTGGCGCTATCGAAGTCAATTGCGTTGGTCTGGGTCGGTGTTTTCATTTGAGCTTGAGCCCCCTGAGCACTAATTACGGTGTTTCTGCCTGGGTGAGAGCGGCTCTGAGCTGCGCGTCATACTGTTCCTTCAGTCCCGTAGGACAATCGCGCACATTTTAGGCCGCTTCGCCTTTGGCTATAAAGCCCTCGGCACAAGCCGTTTCCCGCAGCGTCAATGCACCGTGGGTTGAGTGTTGTTAGAGCGAAACTCGTGCCATTCGGTTCATACGAATAAAACTTGTTTGAATTCAAATGGTTGGTGAGTGTGCGGGAGCACGACTTACCTTGGCTGACATTTGTTTGGCTTGAAACCCGTGGGGGATTGGGCTTGCCAAGGCGTCGCGACAGTATTCTGTCGCGACGAACGGAGAGGGTTACTGTGCGTTGAAAGCCTGGCCGTTGATTCCGGTGCTGTCCGGGCCCATCAGATACAGGTAGACCGGCATGATCTCTTCCGGTGTCGGGTTGTTGCTGGGGTTCTCGCCCGGATAAGCCTGGGCACGCATGCTGGTACGGGTGGCGCCCGGGTTGATGCTGTTGGCACGGACCGGCGCCACAGTGTCCAGCTCATCGGCCAGGGTCTGCATCAGACCCTCAGTGGCGAACTTGGACACGCCGTAGGCGCCCCAATAGGCCCGGCCCTTGCGGCCGACGCTGCTGGAGGTGAACACCACCGAAGCATCCTGGGACAGTTTGAGCAGGGGCAGCAGGGTGCTGGTCAGCATGAACATGGCGTTGACGTTGACTTGCATCACTCGCATGAAGTTTTCCCCCGACAGCTGCTCCAGCGGCGTGCGAGGGCCAATGATCGAGGCATTGTGCAGCAGGCCGTCGAGGTGGCCGAACTCGGTCTCGATCATCGCTGCCAGTTCGTCGTACTGGTGCGGCAGGGCGGTTTCCAGGTTGAACGGAATCACTACTGGCTGGGGGTGGCCAGCCGCTTCGATGGCGTCGTAGACCTCGGTCAGGTTGGCTTCGGTCTTGCCCAGCAAGAGTACAGTGGCGCCGTGGGCGGCAAAGGTCTTGGCGGCGGCGGCGCCGATGCCACGCCCGGCGCCGGTGACCAGAATGACCCGGTCCTTGAGCAGTTCAGGGCGAGCGGAATAATCAAACATAAAAGGCCTCAACAGAAATTCGATCGTCTCCGGCGCTTAGCCGGGAATTGCTGCCGCTTAGCAGCTGCACAATGCGTTATCCAGAACCTGGCGCAGCTCCAGCGGATGGTTGACCACCACGTCGGCACCCCAGTGCCGGGGATTATCGTCCGGATGGATGTAGCCATAGGTCACGGCGGCGGTCTTGGTGCCGGCGTCGCGGCCGGATTCGATATCCCGCAGATCGTCGCCGACGAACAGGACGCTGGAAGGGTCCAGGTCGAGCATCTTGCACGCCAGGATCAGCGGCTCCGGATCGGGCTTGCTGTTCTTGACGTGGTCGGGGCAGATCAGTAGCGCCGAGCGCTCGGCCAGCCCCAGTTGCTGCATGATCGGCTCGGCGAAGCGCAGTGGCTTGTTGGTGACCACGCCCCAGATCAGATTGGCTTTTTCGATATCGGCCAGTAGCTCCGCCATGCCGTCGAAGAGCTTGCTGTGCACGGCGCAATGCTTGAGGTAGCGCTCGAGGAATTCCAGACGTAACTCCTCGAATCCCGGGGATTCCGGGTCCATGGAAAACGTCACGGCTACCATGGCCTTGGCGCCGCCCGAAACTTCGTCGCGGATATGTTGGTCGGCAATCGGCGGCAGGCCGCGATCACGGCGCATACCCTGGCAGACTGCGATGAAGTCGGGCGCGGTGTCGAGCAGGGTGCCATCCATATCGAAAAGAACGGCTCTGATGGCCATGTCTCACTCCTCTCGCAGGGTCTGGATCATGTAGTTGACGTCAACGTCCGCTGCCAGTTTGTAGTGCTTGGTTAGGGGGTTGTAGGTCAGGCCGATGATGTCCTTGACGGTCAGGCCGGCGGAGCGGCTCCAGGCGCCGAGTTCCGAAGGACGGATGAACTTCTTGAAATCATGGGTGCCGCGAGGCAGCAGTTTCATGATGTATTCCGCACCGATGATGGCGAACAGGTAAGCCTTGGGGTTGCGGTTGATGGTGGAGAAGAATACTTGGCCGCCGGGCTTGACCATGCGGAAGCAGGCGCGAATCACCGATGAAGGGTCAGGGACGTGCTCAAGCATTTCCAGGCAGGTAACCACGTCGAACTGCTCAGGCATCTCCTCGGCCAGGGCTTCGGCGGTGATCTGCCGGTATTCGACATTGACGCCGGATTCCAGCTGGTGCAACTGGGCGACCGCCAGAGGTGCCTCACCCATGTCGATCCCGGTCACGGTGGCGCCGCGCTGAGCCATGGCCTCGCTGAGGATGCCGCCGCCACAGCCGACGTCGAGGACTTTCTTGCCGGCCAGGCCGACCCGTTCGTCGATCCAGTTGACCCGAAGCGGGTTGATGTCGTGCAGGGGCTTGAATTCGCTTTCGCGGTCCCACCAGCGATGGGCCAGGGCTTCGAATTTGGCGATTTCAGCGTGGTCGACGTTGCTCATGGGTGATACTCCAAAGCTAAGAAATTCTCTGTTGGGCCTCGAGCGTCCGCTCAAGGTCCGGGTTATTGGGCGTGGCCGCTGATGCGCTGGCCCCAGTTGCGGGCGGTGGCGCTCAGCTGTTGTTCGTCCTGGCGAGTCAGGCGCCGGTCATCCAGCAGTTGCTTGCCGGCGACCCACAGGTGTTTCACGCAGTCCCGGCCAGTGGCGTAGATCAGTTGCGACACGGGGTCGTAAATCGGTTGCTGGGCCAGACCGGACAGGTCGAAGGCCACCATGTCTGCGGCCTTGCCGATTTCCAGAGAGCCCACTTCGCTTTCCAGCCCCATGGCTCTGGCGCCATTAAGGGTGGCCATGCGCAGGGCGCGATGGGCATCCAGGGCGGTCGCCGAACCTGCCACGGCCTTGGCCAGTAGTGCGGCGGTACGAGTTTCCCCCAGCAGGTCCAGATCGTTGTTGCTGGCCGCGCCGTCGGTGCCCACCGCGACGTTGACCCCGGCCTGCCACAGGCGCTCTACCGGGCAAAAGCCGCTGGCCAGTTTCAAGTTGGATTCCGGGCAATGAATGACGCTGGTGTTGGTTTCTACCAGTAAAGCCAGGTCGTCATCGCTGATTTGGGTCATATGAACTGCCTGGAAGCGCGGCCCCAGGAGGCCCAATCGAGCCAGGCGCGCCAGTGGGCGCTCGCCACGCTGCTCCAGGGATTGCTGCACTTCGAACGCGGTTTCATGCACATGCATGTGGATCGAGGCGTCGAGTTCTTCGGCGATCACCCGGATCTTTTCCAGATTCTCATCGCCTACGGTATAGGGCGCATGGGGGCCGAAGGTGATCTTGATCCTTGGGTGGTGCTTGAGATCACCAAACAGTTCGACGCCCTGACGAATGGCTTCGTCGGCGTCGTGGGCTCCAGGAATGGGGAAGTCGAGGATCGGTATGGCGAGTTGGGCGCGTATGCCGCTGTTGTGAACGCGCTCGCTGGCAACCTTCGGAAAGAAGTACATGTCAGAGAAGCAGGTGATGCCGCCTTTGATCTGCTCGGCGATGGCCAGGTCGGTACCGTCACGGACGAAGGCTTCATCCACCCACTTGGCTTCGGCGGGCCAGATATGCTTTTCCAGCCAAGTCATCAGTGGCAAGTCGTCGGCCAGGCCGCGAAACAGCGTCATGGCTGCGTGCCCGTGGGCATTGACCAGTCCCGGGCTGAGCAGCATGCCGGGCAGTTCGCGAACTTCAGTGGCGCGAAGCTTCAATGCCTCGGCTCGCGGGCCGATGAACAGAATGCGCCCGTCGCGGATGCCCAGGCCGTGTTCCTTGAGGACGACGCCGGCTGGCTCCACTGGCACCAACCAGGTCGGTAACAGCAGCAGGTCGAGCGCAGTCTCACGGTTCGGCATCGAATATCGGTCCAGGGCTTCATATAAAGGATGGCGAAGTATACCCGAGCGTCTTGGCGGGGGGATCGCTATAATCCGCAGCTTTTGTTCATGAGTACGGGGTGAGGGATGCGCGATCGTCTGTTGGCTGCGGAGAAGGTCAAGGCCATTGATTGGCGGGATAACACTCTGTACCTGCTCGATCAGCGGAACCTGCCCTTCGAGGAGACCTGGGTTGCCTGCGACAGCGCGGCCAGGGTCGCCGAGGCGATTCGTTCAATGGTGGTGCGCGGCGCTCCAGCCATTGGCATCAGCGCAGCTTATGGTCTGGTCCTGGCGGCTCGTGCGCGCTTTGCCGTAGGCGGCGATTGGTTGGTCGCTCTGGAGGCGGATTTTGCCCTGTTGGCGGAGTCTCGCCCGACCGGTGGCAATCTGTTCTGGGCCTTGAATCGCATGCGCGAGCGTCTGGATCGGGTCAAGGATCAGGCTGAGCCGCTGGCGGCGCTGGAAGCCGAAGCCATGTCGATCCATGAGAGTGATCGTGAGGCCAACCTGACCATGGCTCAGCTGGGCGTGGATTTGATTCGTCGGCATCAGGGCAATCCCCAGGCCTTGTTGACTCATTGCAATACAGGCGCTCTTGCGACCGGTGGCTTCGGCACGGCTCTGGGGGTGATTCGTGCGGCTTGGCTGGAAGGCATGGTGGAGCGAGTTCATGTCGATGAAACCCGGCCCTGGCTCCAAGGGTCGCGCCTCACAGCCTGGGAGTTGGCCAGTGATGGCATTCCTGTGACCTTGAACGCCGACGCTGCCGCCGCCCACATCATGAAGACCAAAGGTGTGACCTGGGTCGTTGTCGGTGCTGACCGAATCGCCGCCAATGGCGATGTGGCGAACAAGATCGGCACCTATCAGCTGGCGGTCAATGCCATGCATCACGGCGTGCGCTTCATGGTGGTGGCCTCCAGTTCGACCATCGACATGAATCTGGCCAGTGGGGACGACATTCCCATCGAGGAGCGCGACGCCGCAGAGTTGCTGGAGCTCGCTGGCAAGCGGGTGGGGGCGGATGTGGAGGTCTTCAATCCGGTGTTCGATGTGACGCCCGCGGACCTGATCGACGCCATCGTCACCGAAAAGGGCGTCGTCGAACGTCCGGATGCAGCAAAGATGGCGCAATTGATGTGCCGTAAGCGCTTGCATTGATGTTCGGCCTCGAAGGTTGCTGTCTATGACTTCCGAGGTGGGCCGCCGAGTCGGAAAAAACACATAAATGTGTGCGAATTTGGCCTCTGAGCCTCTCTCGTCTCTTATCAGGCTGTCATCGGTCAACTAACTATGCTCCATGCGCGTCAGGGGGATAGGTGCGTGGCGGCGATTGTGATAACATCCGGCGGTTTCCAAGGCGGTCCGATGCGACTGCCTTCACTGCGCAAATCCATGGCATAACTTGTTGATTTGTCGTAAGTCGGTGCATGGCACTAGGCCTGCAGCGGCGAGCTTCGTTCGTCCCATATGGATGTGACGAAGTTTCACCAGAAAAAGGAATCAGGCTTCTCATGGGCGAACTGGCCAAAGAAATCCTCCCGGTCAATATCGAAGACGAGCTGAAACAGTCCTACCTCGACTACGCGATGAGCGTAATCGTCGGGCGGGCACTGCCTGATGCGCGCGATGGCTTGAAGCCCGTGCACCGGCGTGTGCTGTACGCGATGAGCGAGCTCGGTAACGACTGGAACAAGCCGTACAAGAAATCTGCCCGTGTTGTCGGTGACGTGATCGGTAAGTATCACCCGCACGGTGATACCGCGGTGTACGACACCATCGTTCGTATGGCCCAGCCATTCTCCCTGCGCTACCTGCTGGTAGACGGCCAGGGTAACTTCGGTTCGGTCGACGGCGACAACGCGGCGGCCATGCGATACACCGAAGTGCGCATGACCAAGCTGGCGCACGAGCTGCTGGCCGACCTGCACAAGGAAACCGTGGACTGGGTGCCGAACTACGACGGCACCGAGATGATCCCGGCGGTCATGCCGACCAAGATCCCCAACCTGCTGGTCAACGGTTCCAGCGGTATTGCCGTGGGCATGGCGACCAACATTCCGCCGCACAACCTCGGTGAAGTCATCGACGGTTGCCTGGCGCTGATCGACAATCCCGAGCTGACTGTCGACGAGCTGATGCAGTACATCCCCGGCCCGGACTTTCCGACCGCAGCGATCATCAACGGTCGCGAAGGCATCATCGAGGCCTATCGCACCGGCCGTGGCCGCATCTACATGCGTGCCCGCTCGATCATCGAAGACATCGACAAGGTGGGTGGCCGCCAGCAGATCGTCATCACCGAGCTGCCTTACCAGCTGAACAAGGCCCGCCTGATCGAGAAGATCGCCGAGCTGGTGAAAGAGAAGAAACTCGAAGGCATCACCGAACTGCGCGATGAGTCCGACAAGGACGGTATGCGCGTGGTGATCGAGCTGCGTCGCGGCGAAGTACCCGAGGTGATCCTCAACAACCTCTACGCCCAGACCCAGTTGCAAGCCGTGTTCGGCATCAACATCGTGGCGCTGATCGACGGTCGTCCGCGGATCCTCAACCTCAAGGACCTGCTGGAAGCCTTCGTTCGTCACCGTCGCGAAGTGGTGACCCGCCGCACCGTGTTCGAACTGCGCAAGGCGCGTGAGCGCGGTCACATCCTTGAAGGCCAGGCTGTTGCCCTGTCCAACATCGACCCGGTCATTGCCCTGATCAAGGCCTCGCCAACACCGTCGGAAGCCAAGGAAGCGCTGATCAGCACGCCATGGGAATCCAGCGCGGTGATGACCATGGTCGAGCGTGCCGGCGCGGACTCCTGCCGTCCGGAAAACCTCGATCCGCAATACGGTCTGCGCGATGGCAAGTACTTCCTGTCCCCGGAGCAGGCGCAAGCCATCCTGGAGCTGCGTCTGCACCGCCTGACCGGTCTTGAGCACGAAAAACTGCTGGCCGAGTATCAGGAGATCCTCAACCAGATCGGCGAGCTGATCCGCATCCTCAACAGCGCCACGCGCCTGATGGAAGTGATCCGCGAAGAGTTGGAAGTGATCCGTGCCGAATACGGCGATGTGCGTCGCACCGAGATCCTCGATGCACGTCTCGATCTGACCCTGGGCGACATGATTCCGGAAGAAGAGCGCGTGGTGACCATTTCCCACGGCGGCTATGCCAAGACCCAGCCCCTGGCTGCGTACCAGGCTCAGCGTCGTGGCGGTAAAGGTAAATCCGCTACTGGCGTCAAGGATGAGGACTACATTGCTCACCTGCTGGTAGCCAACAGTCACACCACGCTGCTGCTGTTCTCCAGCAAGGGCAAGGTGTACTGGCTCAAGACTTACGAAATTCCTGAAGCATCCCGCGCTGCTCGTGGCCGTCCGCTGGTGAACCTGCTGCCGCTGGACGATGGCGAGTACATCACCACCATGCTGCCGGTAGAGGAATACACCGAAGGTCACTACATCTTCATGGCCACCGCCAACGGCACCGTGAAGAAGACCCCGCTGGAATCCTTCAGCCGTCAGCGTAGCGTCGGTTTGATCGCCCTGGAGCTGGACGAAGGCGACGTGCTGATCAGCGCTGCGATTACCGATGGCGAGCGTGAAGTCATGCTGTTCTCCGATGGTGGCAAGGTGACTCGCTTCAAGGAGTCCGACGTGCGTGCCATGGGCCGTACCGCTCGTGGTGTACGCGGTATGCGTTTGGCCGAAGGCCAGAAGCTGATCTCCATGCTGATTCCGGAAGAGGGCAGCCAGATTCTCACCGCCTCCGAGCGTGGTTTCGGCAAGCGCACGGCCATCAGCGAGTTCCCAGAGTACAAGCGTGGCGGTCAGGGCGTTATCGCCATGGTCAGCAACGAGCGTAACGGCCGCCTGGTAGGCGCGGTCCAGGTGCTGGACGGAGAGGAGATCATGCTGATTTCCGATCAGGGCACCCTGGTTCGTACCCGTGTCGACGAAGTGTCGAGCCTGGGTCGTAACACTCAGGGCGTGACCCTGATCAAGCTGGCCAGCGATGAAACCCTGGTAGGCCTGGAGCGGGTGCAGGAGCCATCGGAGATCGAAGGCGAAGAGTACGAAGGTGAAGAGGGCGCTGAATTCGAGGGTTCCGTGCTGGATACGGTAGCCGAGCCGGATGATGCAACCGATGGCCAACAGGCAGACGCCGCAGGCGAAGAAGAGTCGAAAGACTAAATAAATCGTAGCAGGGCAGAGTGTTTGCTCTGTCCGCTACCGTGAATGCATAGCGAGAGTGGATGTGAGCAAACGAGCCTATAACTTCTGCGCAGGTCCCGCTGCGCTACCTGAAGCTGTCCTGTTGCGTGCCCAGGCCGAATTGCTGGATTGGCATGGCAAGGGCCTGTCGGTCATGGAGATGAGTCATCGCAGTGATGAATTCGTCTCCATTGCCACCAAGGCCGAGCAGGATCTGCGTGATCTGCTGAATATCCCCTCGAACTATAAAGTGCTGTTTCTGCAAGGCGGCGCCAGCCAGCAATTTGCCCAGATTCCACTGAACCTGCTGCCAGAAGGCGGCAAGGCTGACTACATCGACACCGGTATCTGGTCGCAGAAAGCCATCGAAGAGGCTTCCCGCTACGGTCAGGTCAATGTCGCGGCCACTGCCAAGCCTTATGACTACTTTGCAATTCCCGGCCAGAACGAATGGCAGCTGTCGAAGGACGCCGCCTATGTGCATTACGCGCCGAACGAAACCATTGGTGGCCTGGAGTTCAGCTGGATTCCAGAAACCGGCGATGTTCCCCTGGTGGCCGACATGTCTTCCGACATCCTCTCGCGCCCTGTGGATATCTCCCGTTTCGGCATGATCTACGCCGGCGCGCAGAAGAACATCGGTCCTAGCGGCATCCTGGTGAACATCATTCGCGAAGACCTGCTGGGGCGTGCCCGTTCCCTGTGCCCGACCATGCTCGACTACAAGGTCGCTGCGGATAACGGCTCGATGTACAACACGCCGCCGACCCTGGCCTGGTACTTGTCCGGCCTGGTGTTCGAATGGCTGAAGGAGCAGGGCGGGGTGGAAGCCATCGCCAAGCTCAACGAAGTCAAGCAGCGCACCCTGTATGGCTTCATCGATGCCAGCGGCCTGTACAGCAACCCGATCAACAAGTCCGACCGCTCGTGGATGAACGTGCCGTTCCGCCTGGCCGACGATCGCCTGGACAAGCCGTTCCTGGCTGGCGCCGAGGCTCGTGGCCTGCTCAACCTCAAGGGCCATCGCTCGGTGGGCGGCATGCGCGCCTCCATCTACAACGCCGTGGACATCAACGCAGTCAATGCGCTGGTAGCCTACATGGCGGAGTTCGAGAAGGAACACGGCTGATGTCTGAGCAAGAACTCAAGGCCCTGCGCCTGCGCATTGATGCTCTGGACGAGAAGGTCCTGGAGTTGATCAGTGAGCGTGCGCGCTGTGCCCAGGAAGTTGCCCGGGTGAAGATGGCTTCCCTGGCAGAAGGCGAAGTGCCTGTGTTCTATCGTCCCGAGCGCGAGGCTCAGGTGCTCAAGCGGGTGATGGAGCGCAACCAGGGGCCGCTGGGCAATGAAGAGATGGCGCGTTTGTTCCGCGAAATCATGTCTTCGTGCCTGGCGCTGGAGCAGCCGCTGAAGGTGGCTTATCTCGGTCCCGAAGGCACTTTCACCCAGGCTGCGGCCATGAAGCATTTCGGTCATGCAGTGATCAGCAAGCCGATGGCGGCGATCGACGAAGTGTTCCGCGAAGTGGCGGCCGGTGCGGTTAATTTCGGCGTGGTGCCGGTGGAAAACTCCACCGAGGGCGCGGTCAACCATACCCTCGACAGCTTCCTCGAACACGATATGGTGATCTGCGGCGAAGTCGAGCTGCGTATCCACCACCATCTGCTGGTAGGCGAGAACACCAAGACCGACAGCATCAGCCGTATCTATTCCCATGCCCAGTCCCTGGCCCAGTGCCGCAAGTGGCTGGACGCCCATTATCCGAATGTCGAGCGCGTGGCGGTGTCCAGCAACGCTGAGGCGGCCAAACGGGTCAAGGGCGAATGGAATTCGGCGGCTATCGCCGGCGATATGGCAGCGGGTCTGTATGGCCTGACGCGACTGGCAGAGAAAATCGAGGATCGTCCGGACAACTCCACGCGCTTCTTGATGATCGGTAATCAGGAAGTGCCGCCGACTGGCGACGACAAGACCTCGATCATTGTCTCCATGAGCAACAAGCCCGGTGCGTTGCACGAGCTGCTGGTGCCGTTCCACGACAACGGCATCGACCTGACGCGCATCGAGACCCGACCCTCGCGCAGCGGCAAATGGACCTATGTGTTCTTCATCGACTTCGTTGGCCACCACCGTGATCCGTTGATCAAGGATGTGCTGGAGAAGATCAGTCAGGAAGCAGTGGCACTCAAGGTGCTGGGTTCCTACCCGAAAGCGGTTCTCTGAGGCTTTAACAATGAGTGGCGACTTCCTCGCACTGGCACAACCAGGCGTGCAACAACTTTCGCCTTACGTTCCGGGCAAGCCCGTGGACGAATTGGCTCGTGAGCTGGACATCGATCCGGCCACTATCGTCAAGCTGGCGAGTAATGAAAACCCGCTGGGCGCCAGCCCCAAGGCGCTAGCAGCGATTCGTGACGAGCTGGCGGAGCTGACCCGTTACCCTGATGGCAACGGCTTTGCTCTCAAGTCCCTGTTGGCCGAGCGCTGTGGTGTGGAGATCCAGCAGGTAACCCTGGGTAACGGTTCCAACGACATTCTGGAGTTGGTGGCTCGCGCCTATCTGGCGCCAGGCCTGAATGCCGTGTTCAGTGAACACGCGTTTGCCGTCTACCCCATCGTGACCCAGGCAGTCGGTGCCCAGGCAAAAGTAATTCCCGCCAACAACTGGGGGCACGATTTGCCGGCCATGCTCCAGGCGATTGATGAGCAGACCCGTGTGGTGTTCATCGCTAATCCGAACAACCCGACAGGGACATGGTTCAGTGCCGAGGCGCTGGATGAGTTTCTTCAGGACGTGCCTGCCCATGTGCTGGTAGTGCTGGATGAGGCCTATATCGAGTATGCCGAAGGCAGTGACCTGCCTGACGGTCTGGACTTTCTGGCAGCCTACCCGAACCTGCTGGTGTCACGGACCTTTTCCAAGGCCTATGGTCTGGCGGCCTTGCGGGTTGGTTATGGTCTCTCGACCCCGGTGGTGGCGGATGTGCTGAATCGGGTGCGTCAGCCATTCAATGTCAACAGCCTGGCTTTGGCGGCGTCCTGTGCCGCCTTGCTGGACGAGGATTACCTGGCTGAGAGCCGTCGACTGAATGAGTCGGGCATGCAGCAGCTGGAGGCGGGTTTCCGCGATCTGGGGTTGAGCTGGATCCCTTCCAAGGGCAATTTCATCGCCGTGGATCTGGGGCGTGAAGCTGCGCCAGTGTTCCAGGGGTTGTTGCGTGAAGGTGTGATTGTGCGTCCGGTGGCTAACTACGGCATGCCGAACCATTTGCGCGTCACCATTGGCTTGCCTGCGGAAAATACTCGCTTCCTTGAGGCTTTGGCCAAGGTTCTGGCCCGTGGTTGATGTCATTCCAATGCAATCTGCTGTGCCTATGATCGGTCGCCTGGTAGTGATCGGCCTGGGGTTGATTGGTGGCTCCTTTGCCAAGGGGTTGCGCGAAAGTGGTGTATGTCGCGAAGTGGTCGGTGTCGATCTGGATCCGCAGTCCCGCCAGTTGGCGGTTGAGCTGGGGGTAGTGGATCGCTGTGAGGAAGACTTGGCTCTGGCTTGCCAGGGGGCCGATGTGATTCAACTCGCGGTACCGATCCTGGCCATGGAAAAACTGCTGGCAATGTTGGCTGGCATGGATTTGGGGGCGGCGGTGCTGACCGATGTTGGCAGTGCCAAGGGTAATGTGGTGCGTGCGGCGCAGGCGGCCTTTGCGGGTATGCCAGCTCGGTTCGTCCCGGGGCATCCTATTGCCGGCTCCGAGCAGAGCGGCGTCGAAGCCTCCAATGCGCAGTTGTTCCGTCGTCACAAGGTGATCCTGACGCCTCTGGAGCAAACCGATCCTGCCGCGCTGGATCTGGTCGACAAGCTTTGGCGTGAGTTGGGGGCTGATGTCGAGCACATGCAGGTCGAGCGCCACGACGAAGTTCTGGCAGCGACCAGTCACCTGCCGCACTTACTGGCATTTGGTCTGGTCGACTCCCTGGCTAAGCGCAGTGAAAATCTCGATATCTTCCGTTACGCTGCGGGCGGGTTCCGCGATTTCACGAGAATCGCCGGCAGCGACCCGGTCATGTGGCACGACATCTTCCTCGCCAACCGCGAAGCAGTTCTGCGCACACTCGATACATTTCGCAACGATCTCGACGCCTTGCGCGACGCGGTCAATGCAGGGGACGGGCATCAGTTGTTGGGCGTATTCACTCGCGCCCGGGTTGCCCGCGAGCATTTCGGTAAAATCCTGGCCCGCCGGGCCTATGTGGACGCTATGAACTCCAACGATCTGATTTTCCTGGCAAATCCTGGTGGCCGCCTGTCTGGGCGGATTCGTGTACCGGGCGACAAATCGATTTCCCACCGTTCGATCATGCTTGGCTCCCTGGCTGAGGGCACCACCGAAGTCGAGGGGTTTCTCGAGGGTGAGGATGCTCTGGCGACGCTGCAGGCCTTCCGCGATATGGGGGTGGTCATTGAAGGTCCGCACCATGGGCGTGTGACTATTCATGGTGTGGGTCTGCATGGCTTGAAGCCAGCGCCGGGCCCGATCTATCTGGGTAACTCCGGCACTTCGATGCGCCTGCTCTCCGGTCTGCTGGCTGCGCAGAGCTTCGACAGCACCCTCACGGGGGACCCCTCGCTGTCCAAGCGTCCGATGAATCGCGTGGCCAACCCGCTGCGGGAAATGGGTGCGGTGATCGAGACAGCGGCCGAGGGTCGCCCGCCAATGGTGATTCGTGGTGGTCACAAGCTCAAAGGGCTGACCTACACCTTGCCAATGGCCAGTGCCCAGGTTAAGTCCTGTCTGCTGCTGGCTGGCTTGTATGCTGAGGGGAAGACCACAGTCACAGAGCCAGCACCGACCCGCGACCATACTGAGCGTATGCTGCGTGGTTTTGGCTACCCGGTGAGTGTTGACGGTGCAACTGCATCGGTTGAGTCGGGCGGTAAGCTCAAGGCAACTCATATCGAAGTCCCGGCAGACATTTCTTCTGCGGCGTTCTTCCTGGTAGCTGCTTCCATCGCCGAAGGCTCTGAGTTGGTGCTGGAGCATGTGGGAATCAACCCGACCCGTACTGGCGTGATAGATATCCTGCGCCTCATGGGCGCTGATATTCGTCTGGAAAACCAGCGCGAAGTCGGCGGTGAGCCGGTTGCCGATTTGCATGTGCGTGCTGCCAAGCTCAAGGGGATCGAGATTCCTGAAGAGTTGGTGCCATTGGCGATCGACGAATTCCCTGTGCTATTCGTAGCTGCCGCCTGCGCCGAAGGGCGTACTGTGCTGCGTGGTGCGGAAGAGCTGCGGGTCAAGGAGTCCGATCGTATCCAGGTAATGGCTGATGGCTTGCTGACCTTGGGAGTCAAGTGTGAGCCAACTCCTGACGGCATCATTATTGAGGGTGGCCAGATTGGGGGCGGTGAAGTGCACGGTCATGGTGATCACCGTATCGCCATGGCATTCAGCGTTGCTTCGTTGCGTGCCAATGCGCCGATTCGTATCCACGACTGTGCGAACGTTGCTACCTCGTTCCCGAACTTTCTTGCGTTGTGCGCGCAGGTGGGGATTCGTGTCGCGCAAGAGGCTCAGTCGTGAATATCAAGGCGCCCGTGATCACCATTGATGGGCCAAGTGGTTCAGGTAAAGGCACCATTGCTGGCAAGCTGGCCAAGCATCTGGGTTGGTGCCTGCTGGATTCCGGGGCTCTTTACCGGCTGCTGGCTTTCGCCGCACGCAATCATGGCGTTGACCTGACTAACGAAGAGTCGCTGAAGTTGTTGGCAGCTCATCTGGATGTGCAGTTTCTCGGCGCCACTGAAAATCATCCACAGCGGATCATCCTCGAGGGCGATGATGTGACCGACGACCTGCGCAATGAGCAGGTTGGAGCCTGGGCGTCTCAAGTGGCAGCGCTGCCGGCTGTGCGTGACGCCTTGTTACAGCGTCAGCGTGCATTCCAAGAGCCGCCGGGCCTGGTTGCGGATGGTCGCGACATGGGCACCGTGGTGTTTCCTGATGCGCCATTGAAGATTTTCCTGACTGCCAGTGCCGAGGAGCGTGCCCGTCGGCGTTACTTGCAGTTGAAGGGAAAAGTCGATGGTGTTAGTCTGTCGAGTCTGCTAGATGAGATACGTGCGCGCGACGAGCGCGACACCCAGCGAGCGGTAGCCCCGCTCAAGCCGGCGGCCGACGCCATACAGCTGGATTCCACGGAGTTGTCCATCGATCAGGTGTTGCAACGCATCTTGAGTGAGATCGCCATCCGCGATATCGCCGGGTGAACAAGGAGGATCGCGGGGGACCAGTCATAGTCCTGCGATCTTTCTTTTATATGAACGTAACCCACATTGTCTGGGATGTGGCAGATGGGCGTATTCTTCGCCCTTATCAACAGGAATTAAAATGAGCGAAAGCTTTGCGGAACTCTTTGAAGAAAGCCTAAAAACCCTGAACCTTCAGGCAGGCTCCATCATCACCGGTGTTATCGTCGACATCGACTACCAAGCGCGTTGGGTAACCGTTCACGCTGGTCTGAAGTCTGAGGCACTGATCCCGCTTGAGCAGTTCTACAACGATGCTGGCGAACTGTCCATCAATGTTGGTGATGAAGTTCACGTTGCTCTGGATTCGGTTGAAGACGGTTTCGGTGAAACCAAGCTCTCCCGTGAAAAAGCCAAGCGCGCTGAATGCTGGATCGTTCTGGAAGCAGCCTTCGCAGCCGAAGAAGTGGTCAAGGGCGTTATCAACGGTAAGGTTAAAGGCGGCTTCACAGTCGACGTTAACGGCATCCGTGCGTTCCTGCCAGGTTCTCTGGTTGACGTCCGTCCAGTGCGCGACACTACGCACCTGGAAGGCAAAGAGCTCGAGTTTAAAGTCATCAAACTCGACCAGAAACGCAACAACGTTGTCGTTTCCCGTCGTAGCGTCCTCGAAGCCGAGAACTCCGCTGAGCGTGAAGCTCTGTTGGAATCCCTGCAGGAAGGTCAGCAAGTCAAAGGTATCGTCAAGAACCTCACCGACTACGGCGCATTCGTTGATCTGGGCGGCGTCGATGGCCTGCTGCACATCACTGACATGGCTTGGAAGCGTATCAAGCATCCTTCCGAAATCGTCAACGTTGGCGACGAGATCGATGTCAAGGTTCTGAAGTACGATCGCGAGCGCAATCGTGTTTCCCTGGGCCTGAAGCAACTGGGCGAAGATCCATGGGTTGCTATCAAGGCTCGTTACCCAGAAAGCACCCGCGTTACCGCTCGTGTAACCAACCTGACCGACTACGGCTGCTTCGCTGAGCTGGAAGAAGGCGTGGAAGGCCTGGTGCACGTTTCGGAAATGGACTGGACCAACAAGAACATCCACCCTTCGAAAGTCGTACAAGTCGGCGACGAAGTGGAAGTTATGGTTCTGGACATCGACGAAGAGCGTCGTCGTATCTCCCTCGGCATCAAGCAGTGCAAGTCCAACCCGTGGGAAGACTTCTCTGGCCAGTTCAACAAGGGTGATAAGATCTCCGGCACCATCAAGTCGATCACCGATTTCGGTATCTTCATTGGTCTGGACGGCGGCATCGACGGTCTGGTTCACCTGTCCGACATCTCCTGGAACGAAGTGGGCGAAGAAGCCGTACGTCGCTTCAAGAAGGGCGACGAACTGGACACCGTTATCCTGTCGGTTGACCCAGAGCGCGAGCGTATCTCCCTGGGTATCAAGCAACTGGAAAGCGATCCGTTCTCCGAGTACGTTCAAGAGAACGACAAAGGCGCAATCGTTAAGGGTGTTGTAAAAGAAGTTGACGCCAAAGGCGCCATCATCACCCTGGCTAACGATATCGAAGCTACTCTGAAAGCCTCCGAAATCAGCCGCGACCGCATCGAAGATGCGCGTAACGTTCTGAAAGAAGGCGAAGAAGTTGAAGCCAAGATCATCAGCGTTGACCGTAAGAGCCGTGTAATCCAGCTCTCGATCAAGTCGAAAGACGTTGAAGACGAGAAAGAAGCTATCCAGAGCCTGCGCGACAAGCCAGCTGCTTCGGATATCGCTGCTGGTCCTACCACTCTGGGCGACCTGCTGCGTGCACAGATGGAAAAGCAGAACTAAGTTCTGTCAGACCATAAAAAGGGCGACTTCGGTCGCTCTTTTTTTTGCTCCAAAATCGTTAGTTTGAGAGTTCTCCGCAAGGGAAACCAACATGTACCGTGAGCTGTCTCTTTCTTAGGTGGCCGGCTGCATATTCGGAGCTAGGCTTTGCCTTGGATGTGCATCATTCGAGCAGCAGGGGCTGCTATAAGGAAGAGCATGAGCAGGCTGGTTATGATTGTTTTGGTTCTTTTGTTGGTTGGTTGTGCGACCAATGTAAAGACTCATGCTGTTCGTGGGGTCAGTGGTATTGAGATCGATTGTTCAGGTTTGGGAGCGGATTGGGGGCAGTGCTACAGGCGTGCTGCGAGCGAATGTAAGGCCGTTGGTTACAAAATCATCACTAAGTCGAGCGACACCAAGGACGAGGAGGGAGATTATCCCTTCGGCTGGAATCCGGCGGGGTACCTCACGCGTACGATGCTCGTGATGTGTCGATAGAAAGGCCTGAGTTTACATCTCTGCGTCTCTATCACTGGCAAAAGGAGTTTGTGCTAGCTACGCAGTTCTTGGGCTGTTCAAAACCTTCAGAGCATGCTAAAACCTTTTGAGCACTGACCTAGCTGCTTGAAAAAGAAGGGAAAAATATGACGAAGTCGGAGTTGATCGAACGAATTGTCACCCATCAAGGGCTGCTGTCATCCAAGGATGTCGAGTTGGCTATCAAGACTATGCTTGAGCAAATGTCCCAGTGTCTGGCTACTGGGGATCGGATTGAAATTCGAGGATTTGGCAGCTTCTCGCTTCACTATCGCGCTCCTCGGGTAGGTCGGAACCCAAAAACTGGTCAGTCAGTTAGCCTGGATGGAAAATTTGTGCCCCATTTTAAACCGGGTAAGGAGCTTCGCGATCGGGTAAATGAAGAGGAAGGAGATGGGCTCTAAGCCTGTAAACTAAGGATTCACCGTTTTTCTGATTTTACTAAAGAAGAGTTTCTTTAGTTTATCTTGCTGAGCACTTGTTAGCGAAAATTTTTTATATGGTTTTTAGTGTTTATAAAGTGTTTTTTTTGTGTTGCTAGATTGTTTTTTATGAGTTTTATAGTTGGTGGTTTTTTTGGGCTTGTATTTTTGTGAGGTTGTGGCATTAGCAATTATAAATCGCGGGCTTTTTTGATATTGGATTATGGTTCATCAGGGCTCTATAAGTGCATAATGTCGTTTTTCGAGCGCTTCAGATACTACCCTGTAGCGCCAGTTCAAGAAGGTACAGTAGGAAATGAACAGGATCCTTTTGACAGGAGCATCCGGTTTTGTGGGAGGAGCTGTTCATGAATGCTTGTCTAAAATCTCAACTCAGAAGCTAACCTTGGCAATACGTAAGCCAGTGCAAGGGTTGATATCCTCTACGATCACTGCTCAGATTGATCAGATTGATGGCTTTACGGACTGGGCTCAGGCCCTGTTGGATTGTGATGTCGTAATACACGCGGCTGCTCGTGTCCATGTAATGCATGATTCCTCTCTTGATCCACTCGCTGAGTTTCGAAAAGTTAATGTTGACGGAACGCTGAATCTTGCGCGACAAGCTGCGCAAAGAGGGGTGCATCGGTTCATATTCATTAGTTCCATAAAAGTCAACGGTGAGGAAACGTCACTTGATGAACCCTACACTGCAGATATTGAGCCGGCTCCGGTGGATCCCTACGGAATTTCCAAGATGGAAGCGGAAAAGGGGCTTATGACCATAGCATCACAAACTGGAATGGAGGTTGTGATCATTCGGCCTACGCTTGTTTATGGCCCCGGGGTTAAGGCGAATTTCTTGAGTATGATGAAATGGTTGTATAAAGGAATTCCTTTGCCTTTTGGTGCTATATACAATCGCCGCAGTTTAGTTGCGTTGGGTAACTTGGTAGATTTTATTGTTACTTGTATTGATCATCCCAAAGCCGCAAATCAAACATTTCTGGTTAGCGATGGTGATGATCTATCAACAACTGTATTGCTCGAGAAAATGGGCGCAGCATTGGGGAAAAGTGCTCGCTTGTTACCTGTGCCGAGTGGCGTTTTGAAGTTTGGTGCTGCTATGTTGGGGAAAAAATCGTTGTCTCAACGATTGTGCGGCTCGCTTCAAGTTGATATAGAGAAGAATCGCGAGTTGCTGGGGTGGAGTCCGCCTATAACTGTAGATGTCGCGATTGGTCTTACCGCCAAGCATTTTATTGATAGTCATTCCTGAATCCTCATGCTTGTCAGGAGTGTTTTTCAAGAGGCTTTCATTTTTTAGGTTGAGCAGTTCTAGTTGTGCTTGCTCTCTAGTTTGGAATTAGGGAAAAATATACATGGCAATCTGGTGGTTGATGTTGGCGGTGCTCGGCATTTCGCTTTTGTTGACTTGGGTGCTACGTCGTTATGCGCTTGCCCGCAGCCTGATGGATATTCCCAATAATCGTAGTTCTCACTCGGTACCTACCCCTAGAGGGGGGGGCGTTGCAATTGTTTTGAGCTTTCTTGTGGCCAGCCCTCTTCTGACTTTTCTTGTTGATGTGCCTTGGCCGTATATTTGGGCTCTATGGGGGGCTGGTGCGCTTATTGCGGTGATTGGCTTTCTGGATGATCACGGACATATAGCTGCACGTTGGAGGCTACTTGCTCATTTTTCTGCCTCGATTTGGGCGTTAGCGTGGCTGGGTGGCTTGCCCCCTGTAAAGTTGCTAGGAATGGACTTCAACCTTTCATGGGTTGGCCATTTTTTCACTGTTTTCTATTTGGTCTGGATGCTTAATCTATATAACTTTATGGATGGTATTGATGGAATAGCCAGTGTGCAGGCAGTGAGCGCATGTCTTGGTGCATGCGTTATTTATTGGTTGTCTGGAGACGTATCTTTGATCTGGGTGCCGCTACTATTAGCAGCGGCAGTACTTGGGTTTCTTTATTGGAATTTCCCCCCTGCACGAATTTTTATGGGTGATGCGGGCAGTGGTTTTCTCGGGCTTATTTTGGGTTTGTTTTCAGTCCAGGCTGCTTGGACCTCTTCACGTTTTCTTTGGGTTTGGTTGATTCTTCTTGGAGTATTCATTGTTGATTCGACTTTTACTCTGACTCGTAGATTGTTACGTGGAGATAAAGTTTATGAAGCTCATCGCAGCCATGCTTATCAATTTGCCTCTCGCCAATTTGGTCGACATCTGCCGGTGACTCTGGCGGTTATGGCGATTAACGTATTTTGGCTGCTGCCAATTGCTATGTGCGTGGGGCTATTCGACTTGGATGGTAGTATGGGCATGGTATTGGCTTATGTGCCTTTGGTGCTCCTTGCTATAAGGTTTCATGCGGGAGAGCTGGAGAAAGCCGGTTGACAGGGCTCGATGTCAGGAGTAGGCAAATGAATGCTCCACATCAGTGTGTAAGATAGATCGAGGCTAGGGGCCGGGATTCGAAAAAGCGATTATGGATACAATACGAACATGTCTGTTAAAGCTTCCACGCCGACAGAAGCGAGTCCTGCAAGTCATCACCGATATTTTGTTAGTGTGGGCTGCGTTGTGGATGGCGTTTGTCGTCAGGCTGGGTTTTGATGACCTAAACAATCCGTTTGTCGTGCATTTCTGGCTCTTTGCTAGCGCACCCATCGTTGCCATACCTTTGTTTGTACGGTTCGGGATGTATCGTGCAGTGATGCGCTATTTTGGTAACGATGCCCTCATAGCAATAGTTAAGGCTGTGACGTTGTCTGCCTTGATTCTTGCCTTGGTCGTTTATCTGTATAGCAATCACCAAACAGTAGTGCCACGCTCAATTGTGTTCAACTATTGGTGGTTGAGTATGGTGATGATCGGTGGGCTCAGGCTCGCTATGCGCCAGTACTTTCTGGGGGATTGGTTCACTGCAGCCCAGCATGTGCCCTTCACCAATCGGGATGATGGTTTACCCAAGGTAGCCATTTATGGCGCGGGGGCGGCAGGTAATCAACTGGTTGCAGCGTTGCGATTGGGACGACTGATGCGGCCGGTGGCATTTATTGATGATGACAGCAGTATCGCTGACCGGATGATCGCCGGACTACAAGTATACAAACCCAAGCATTTACAACAGATGATTGACGAGACAGATGCAGAAGAGATACTTCTTGCTATCCCTTCGTCCACTCGTAGTCGCCGAAGAGAGATTCTGGGTTATCTGGAAGGTTTTCCCCTTCATGTTCGAAGTGTTCCTGGCTTTATGGATTTGGCCAGTGGGCGAGTGAAGGTTGATGACATTCAAGAAGTGGACATTGCGGACTTGCTTGGGCGTGACTCTGTACCTGCTCAAGGCGATTTGTTGGCGCACTGTATAAAAGGGAAAACTATTCTGGTGACAGGTGCCGGCGGATCTATTGGATCTGAGCTTTGCCGACAGATTTTGTCCTTGGGCCCCACTGCTCTGATTCTGCTCGATCATAGCGAGTTCAATCTCTACAGTATTTTGTCTGAGCTTGAACTGCGTGTGTCGCGGGAGGCTCGTATTGTAAAATTGCTCCCTATTCTAGGCTCCGTGCGTAATTACGAAAAGCTGTTATCTGTCATGAAAACCTGGAGTGTCGAGACGGTTTATCATGCTGCTGCTTATAAGCATGTACCGATGGTTGAGCATAATATTGCTGAAGGTGTACTTAATAATGTGATGGGTACGCTCAACACGGCGCAGGCCGCTTTGCAATCCGGTGTGGCTAATTTTGTACTGATTTCTACTGATAAGGCTGTTCGCCCAACTAACGTAATGGGCAGTACCAAGCGTTTGGCGGAACTTACTCTGCAGGCGTTGAGCAAAGAAGTCGCGCCAGTGTTATTCAATGACTCTTCAAATATTTCAAGGGTAAATAAAACCCGTTTCACCATGGTGCGTTTCGGTAATGTATTGGGCTCTTCAGGCTCAGTCATTCCACTGTTTCGCAAACAGATCAAATCAGGTGGTCCGCTGACGGTCACTCATCCGAAGATTACGCGCTATTTCATGACTATTCCGGAAGCTGCTCAGTTGGTTATCCAGGCTGGATCGATGGGGCAGGGCGGTGATGTTTTTGTGCTGGATATGGGTGAGCCGGTGAAAATCGTCGAGTTGGCGGAAAAGATGATTCATCTCTCCGGGCTGAGCATACGCTCGGAAAAAAATCCTCATGGCGATATCGCTATCGAGTTTACCGGCCTTCGTCCTGGTGAAAAGCTTTACGAAGAGTTGCTGATTGGCGACAACGTAGTGGCGACTCAACACCCAATGATCATGAGCGCCAATGAGGATCATCTGTCTTGGGATTTGCTTAAGGCCAAGCTCAGCGAACTCCTTGCAGCGCTTGAGTTAGATGATTATGCAAGAGTTCGACAACTGCTTCGTGAGACGGTGAGTGGTTATACCCCGGACGGTGAAATCGTCGACTGGGTTTATCAACAGCGGCGTCTCAAGCCTTGAATCTACACAACCGGTAACCCTCCTGCTTTTGACTTGCCTGCGGCATCACCTAGGTTTGGAAGGCAGCTTCGGAAAAGCTGTTTTCCTTACTCGATGTCATGGAGCGTCACTATGCGTAACTCTTATCTCTCCTCGCTGATCTTTGCCGTTCTAGCCAGCCTTTCGCTTGCAGCTCAAGCAGCGCCTGCTGTCAAGGCGCAGGTTGTTGCTCCTGAGGCAGTGGAGCAGGCAACGCCTCAAGTCAGCAAAATCAACCTCAATACCGCCGATATGGCTGTCCTGCAGCGCGAGCTATTTGGAATTGGCGAGGCCAAGGCCAAGGCGATTGTCGCTTATCGTGAAGAGAATGGTCCCTTTGCTTCGGTGGATGAACTGCTTGAGGTCAAGGGGATCGGCAAGACTATCCTGGAGCGCAATCGAGACAAGCTCGTCGTCAACTGACTTGATCAAGTAGCAATCGAAGGTCGGTCAGTGACCGGCCTTCTGTATTTCGGGCGGGTTTGGTGCCTAGCCATGAATCTCAATCAACAGGCAATTTTTTCATGGTGCTGCAAGAGTATTGTGCATGTAATATTTTTCGCTCTCCGGATGTTCCAATCGGAGGCGTCCATTACTTTCAAGATTGTCAGGAGCGGCCGCGACGAGTTTTTTCGCGGTCGGGCGCAGGGCGATCATCAAAATTGTCTCAGTGGTCGCGTTAATCCCGGAGCGTTTCAATGCGACTTACAGTGCCGCCAAGGCTTACGTGCTAAGCCTGACTCAGTCACTGCCGGCTGAGTTGAAAGGCAATGACGTTCAGGCTCAGGGGAGCTTGCCTGGCGTTACTTGTACCGAGATATGGGAGCGTTCAGGCTTGGAGGCTAAGGCCATCCCCCTAGAGATGGTGATTGAGGCGACTGAGATGGTGGACGCGGCATCGAGTGGTTTCGACCAGAGAGAGTTGATCACGCTACCTTCGTTTCCCGCTCCGGCGGACTGGCAAGCACTGGTAGCCGCGCGCCTGGCCTTGGGGCCCAATCTTTCCAGGAACAGTGCCGCCGCGCGTTCCAATTAAGGCGGCCCATGGAGCGGGTTGTATTATTCCTGCTCCTGTTTCTTCAGGCCCTCACTGACGACCTCCAGTATCTGTACCGCCAGTTCAGGACTTTCCACGCTGCGCGAGAGCATCAACGCTCCCACCAGGGTCGACATGATCATCAGGCTGCGTTGCGCCTTATTTTCACCTTCCAGAGTCGCTTCCACTTGGGCAAGTCTGGCATTGAGCACTGCATCGGTGGTGGGGCTGGGTTGGCCGCGCTGGCCGAGTTCCGAGCTCATGGTTGGTAGT
Organism: Pseudomonas protegens; assembly: GCF_003363755.1. Taxonomy (GTDB): domain Bacteria; phylum Pseudomonadota; class Gammaproteobacteria; order Pseudomonadales; family Pseudomonadaceae; genus Aquipseudomonas; species Aquipseudomonas danubii. The sequence continues at coordinate 1,588,677 of NZ_CP031396.1, read as the reverse complement.
GGGCAACCTTGATGGGGTGAGCTGCGATGCCACTCGGAAAGGTAGTTGTCGATAAACGCCTGCAAGGGCTGTTCTTGTGCGAACAGAGTTGCGCAGTGGGCGTCCAGGTCTTGGGCAACTGCGCAAAGGGCTTCTTCTACCAGCTCATCCTTGGACTTGAAGTGGGAGTAGAAACCGCCATGGGTCAGGCCCAGTGCCTTCATCAGTGGTTGTAATCCCGTTCCCCCTATTCCATCACGACGAAAACGTTCCGAAGCTTCTTTGATAATGCGTTGATGTGTCTGGGCTTTATGGTCTGCTGAATAACGCATTTGAGAAACCTCCACAACTAGAGCGCTATTTTAACCAAGGATCATCAGATCACGCCCCTACTTATCAGTGGGTGTTTTGCGTATTTACAGCGTTCCGACAGGTAGGGCGAGTGTTTGCAGGACCCTCAGGAATTGGCACGATAAGTGATTAAAGTTTGATCACGAATTGTTGAACAATCTCGAGGTGTTGCCATGAGCAACGGTTTATCCCTTGCGGACCAGATCAGGGTGGAACTGCGTGCCGACATTATCGGTGGTCGCCTGTTGCCTGGCATGCCGTTGGTAGAGAGCGAGCTGGTCAGCACCTACAACGCTTCGCGCAACACCATACGTGAAGCGTTGCACGGCTTGGGCCAGGAGGGGTTGACCCACTATGTCCGTTATAAAGGCGTGGTGGTCAGACGCCTGAGCAGCGATGAGGTAAAGGATCTGTTCCGGGTACGTCGGACTCTGGAGTTGCAGGCGATCGCCAGTGCAAAGCCGCTGAGCGAGTGCCAGGCTGATCGTATGCTCGACGCCATCGAGGCGGCCCAATTGGCCCGAGATCGCGAGGACTGGCGTGCTGTCGGGACCCATGGTTTGCGCTTTCATCAGCAGGTGGTAAGGCTACTGGATTCTTCCTTGTTCGATGAGTTTTTCACCAATGTAGTCGCGCAATTGCGTCTGGTGTTTTGCGCCGCGCCGGATGAAGCGTTGTTCCAGGCGCCCTGGCTGGTTCGTGACCGGCAGATTCACCAATGGCTGGTGGAGGGTGACAAAGCCCGCGCCGGCGAGGCAATGGAGGCATATCTGGACGACTCCGAGCGCCTGCTGCTGAACATGTTCAGTCAATCCTTGCGTCACTGAGTGAGGGCGATACCCATGTACAAAGACTATCCAGCGGCTTATCAGGTCAGCAAAGGCTCGGCGCTGCAGGTGGATACGACCTTTTATGAACGTATCCGTGATAACCGGGCACAACGTACGCTGATCGAGCAGTTCGAGGTGCCGATTCGTACGGGCCGGGCCTGGAAGGTGCCCGCCGGTCATGTGTTTCGAGTGACCACACCCGTAGGCCCGCAAGTGGGAGACTTCAACGTCTGGAATGCCAATGACCCGCGAGAACGCCTATGGGCTGCACGTACCCGGCAGTTGCAGGGCGCCCATGTCAGCACCCATGACCGGCTCTGGTCGAACCTGCCTTTCTTGCGGCCGCTGGTCACGATCACCGATGACAGCCTGGCGAATTATGGTATCGACGAGCATGGCGGGCGCCTGCACGATTTATTGGGTACCCGTTGCGATCCCTATGTGAACCGAATGCTCACAGGCGAGGATTTTCATCATCACTGTCACTCCAATCTGACACGGGCGGTTCTGCCCCATGGCCTCACCGAATTCGACGTGCATGACGTATTGAATATCTTTCAGTGCACCGGCCTTAATCATGACGACATGTATTTCATGAAGGCCTGTCCGGCGCAAAAGGGCGACTATCTGGAGTTTTTTGCCGAAATCGACCTGCTGTGTGCACTGTCGACCTGCCCGGGGGGCGATCTGTCCTTGCCGATGTGGGGCCCCGAGGCTCAGGACCCCTTGAGTGTTTGCCGGCCACTGGGAGTGGAGATCTATCGTCTCGAAGAGTCACTGCTTGAAGGCTGGAGCCAGCCGGAGCGGGCGGCCTACAAAGGTCAGCACGGCTTGCACATCGCCAAGGCCGAATGGGAAAAGTAGGGCCTTGAGCAGTCCCTTCAATGCAGGACGAAAGGGCTGATGGGATTAACGATCCTGCGCTTCTTTGGCATCCATTTCTGCGTTGCGTTCGGCTACGCGTTTACGTTGCTCATCAGTCAGTTCCACCTTGTGGGCGGTGTCGCGCAGCATCATCAAGCCGCCGACGATCGAACCGATAGCAACCACCAGAATCAACCAGGCATACCAGGGCATAGGGCTCTCCTTGAACGGCAGTTTCCCGAGGACGAAGGTTCGCCCTCGGGACTGCCTGTAATGCTTTGAGTTAAAGCGTTTCGCACTGGTTCCATTGTATGCCTGATTGTTCTGGCTAGTAGTGCCCGATGCTTACAGACCGGTGAGCATGGCATCCGCCGGGGCATCGGCCCGCAGTTGTGCGGTGAGCTGAAAGTAAATGAAACCCAGCACCATGAAGCCGAGGAAGATCAGGCCAATCAGCGCGTTGAACCAGGCCATGGCCACCAGGCACACCAGCGCCAGTGCCAGTGCGATGGCGGGTACCAGCGGGTAGCCCGGGGCGCGGAAGCTGCGTGGCAGGTCCGGTTCGGTCCGGCGCAGTTTGAACAGGCTGAGCATGCTCATGATGTACATCACGATGGCGCCGAATACCGCCATGGTGATCATTGCGGCGGTCAGGGTCATGCCGCCCAGGTTGATCAGGCCATCGCTGTAGATCGCGGCGATACCGATCAGGCCGCCGGCGATGATCGCCCGGTGTGGCGTCTGGAAACGTGACAGCCTGGCCAGGGATGCTGGCAGATAGCCGGCACGAGCCAGGGCAAAGAACTGCCGCGAATAGCCGAGGATGATCCCGTGGAAGCTGGCCACGAGGCCAAACAGGCCGATCCACACCAGCATGTGCAGCCAGCCGGAACTGTCGCCCACCACGGCTTTCATCGCCTGTGGCAACGGGTCGTTGATATTGGCCAGGGTGCGCCAGTCACCCACTCCGCCAGCGAAGAACATCACCCCCATGGCCAGCAGTACCAGGGTCAGAATGCCGCTGATGTAGGCCTTGGGAATGGTGCGTTTGGGGTCCTTGGCTTCTTCGGCGGCCATGGCCGCACCCTCGATGGCCAGGAAGAACCAGATGGCGAAGGGGATGGCGGCGAACATCCCGGCAATCGCAGGGGCTCCGAAGGTGTCGGCTCCGGCCCAGCCGTTGAGGGCGAAATTGCTGAAGCTGAAGGCCGGTGCTACCACGCCCATGAATACCAGTAGCTCTGCCACCGCCAGTACGCACACCACCAGTTCGAAGGTAGCCGCCAGTTTTACCCCGAGGATGTTCAGGCCCATGAAGACGAGGTAGGCCCCCACGGCGGCATGCTTGGGGTCCAGCGCCGGAAACTGCACATTCAGGTAGGCGCCAATGGCCAGGGCAATCGCCGGTGGCGCAAAGACGAATTCGATCAAAGTGGCCAACCCGGCAATCAAGCCGCCTTTCTCGCCAAAGGCGCGTCGGCTGTAGGCAAAGGGGCCTCCTGCATGGGGAATGGCCGTGGTCAGCTCGGTGAAACTGAATATAAAGCAGGTATACATGGTGGCGACCAGTAAAGAGGTCACGAGGAAACCAAGGGTTCCGGCCACGCCCCAGCCATAGCTCCAGCCGAAGTATTCCCCGGAAATCACCAGACCGACCGCGATACCCCATAAATGCAGCGTGCCCAGAGTGGGCTTGAGTTGTGTGTTCATCAGTTGCTCCCTGAACGGTTGGAAGTGCTCGGGACTGGCCTGTGCAGCGCCCATGCCAGTCTCGTGGCGACCGTCGTAAAGCCAGGAAAGCGGTCGTATCGAGGATGTTTTCCAGGTTTTTGTCGTCGATCGATATCAGTCTGGTGCATCCCGGTGCCTTCGATTGGGGCAGGGGGAGCATGGGGGCAGCCGCTGTCGTCTTCCAACTGCCCAGGTAAACGCCGCATAAAGCCAGTCTTTACGCTTTCTTTATGGGCCTCCCACCCCGTCGATCTCGTTCCTTTACAGGCACCCTGCGGACAATGGCTGCATTCGCGGCAATCGCCGTACCTCGGAGACATTCCATGAACATTCTGGACGCGGTGTCATTGCTGCTGGCAGTGGGCCTGTTCGTTTATCTACTGGTTGCGCTGCTGCGCGCGGATCGGAACTAGGAGCTGCGGTTATGCACAGTTATGACTATTGGCTGCTCCTCGCCTTCTTTGCCCTGGTGCTGCTGCCCGCGCCCTGGCTGGGACGTTTCTACTACAAGGTCATGGAAGGCCAGCGCACCTGGCTGACCCCGGTCCTGGGGCCGGTGGAGCGTGCGTGCTACCGGATTTCCGGGGTCGACCCACAAGACGAGCAGAGTTGGCAGAAATACACCCTGGCCTTGTTGGCCTTCAACCTGGCGGGGTTTGTCCTGCTGTTTGCCATCCTGCTGTTCCAGGGGTATCTGCCACTCAACCCGCAGAATCTTCCGGGACAGGAATGGACCCAGGCGTTCAACACCGCCGTCAGTTTCATGACCAATACCAACTGGCAGTCCTACAGTGGTGAGGCCTCCCTGAGCTACCTCAGCCAGATGGTCGGCCTGACCGTGCAGAACTTTGTCAGCGCTGCTACCGGGCTGACGGTGCTGGTTGCCTTGTGCCGCGGCATTGGCCGGCGTTCGGTGCGCACCTTGGGCAACTTCTGGGTCGACATGACCCGCGCGACTCTCTATGGCTTGCTGCCGCTGAGTCTGCTGCTGGCGTTGTTCCTGGTCTGGCAGGGCGTGCCCCAGACCTTTGCCCACTACGTGGATGCCCTGACCCTGCAAGGTAACGACCAGGTGATTCCGCTGGGCCCGGCGGCGAGCCAGATCGCCATCAAACAGTTGGGCACCAATGGTGGTGGCTTCTTCGGTGTCAACTCGGCTCACCCGTTCGAGAACCCCAGTGCCTGGAGCAACCTGTTCGAGCTGGTGTCGATCATCTTGATTCCCGTGGCCCTGGTGTTCACTTTCGGCCACTACGTCAAGGATCTGCGCCAGAGCCGCGCGATCATTGCCTGCATGTTTGCCCTGTTCCTGATTGGCGGTGCCACCTCGCTGTGGGCGGAGTATCAACCCAATCCGGCGTTGCAGAATGCTGCGGTGGAGCAGGCGGCACCTCTGGAAGGCAAGGAAGCGCGCTTGGGCACCACTGCCACGGTGCTCTGGTCGGTGACCACTACGGCCGCGTCCAATGGCTCGGTGAACGGCATGCATGACAGCCTGAATCCTTTGAGCGGCATGGTGGCGCTGATCAACATGATGGTGGGGGAGGTGATCTTCGGCGGTGTCGGCGCGGGTCTCTACGGCATGCTGTTGAACGTACTGATCGCGGTATTTCTCGCCGGGTTGATGATCGGTCGCACCCCGGAATACCTGGGCAAGAAGCTTCAGGCCAAGGAAGTGCAATTGCTGGTAGTGACCCTGATGGTCATGCCCATTGGCGTCCTCGTTCTCGGTGCCCTGGCCGCCAGCCTGCCTGGCCCGGCCGGAGCCATCAGCAATCCAGGGCCTCACGGTTTCAGCCAGTTGCTGTATGCCTACACCTCAGCCAGCGCCAACAACGGCTCGGCCTTCGGTGGCTTCAGTGCCAACACCCCCTTCCATAACCTGATGCTGGGCCTGGGCATGCTGATTGGACGTTTCGGCTACATCCTGCCGGTGCTGGCCCTGGCTGGCAGCCTGGGGCTGAAGAAGCCCGCCCCCATCGGCCAGAACAGCTTTCCCACTCACGGCCCGTTGTTCGTGGCCTTGTTGACCGTGACCATTTTGCTGGTGGGCGGCCTGACTTTCCTGCCGACCCTGGCGTTGGGCCCAATCGCTGAACACTTGAGCATGGGCTTCTGAGGACCTGATGATGAATATGCATGTTCCTGCCTCGAACAAGGCTGTTGACTCGGCCGCCAAGGCCAAGCGCACCCAGGCCGAATCTTCGAGTACCGCGATCTCTGCTCTGTGGCGCCCGGCGCTGATTCAGGCCTTCGTCAAGCTCGACCCTCGCCAGTTGCAACGTTCGCCGGTGATGTTGGTGGTGGAGTTGACGGCAATCCTGACCACTGTGCTGTGTTTCGTGCCGGATACCTCGGTATCGACGTTCGTCGCGGCACAGATAGCCCTCTGGCTGTGGTTTACCGTGCTTTTCGCCAACTTTGCCGAAGCTCTGGCAGAGGGCCGTGGCAAGGCCCGGGCCGACAGCCTCAAGGCCGGCAGCGAAGGCTTGAGTGCTCGCCGTCGCACCAGCGAGGGCACCTATCAGGTGGTGCCGGCGATCAACCTGCGCAAAGGCGATGTGGTGCGGGTTGAAGCCGGGGAAATGATCCCGGGGGACGGCGAGGTGATCGAGGGCATTGCCGCGGTCAACGAGGCGGCGATCACCGGTGAGTCGGCGCCAGTGATCCGCGAGTCCGGTGGCGATCGCTCAGCGGTGACCGGCAACACCCGGCTGGTTTCCGACTGGCTGCTGGTGCGCATCACCAGCAATCCCGGCGAGTCGACCCTGGATCGCATGATCGCCCTGGTGGAAGGTGCCAAGCGGCAGAAGACGCCCAACGAAGTGGCCCTGGATATCCTGCTGATCGGCCTGACCCTGATCTTCCTGCTGGTGGTGGTGACCCTGCAGCCCTTCGCCCACTTTGCCAATGGCAGCCTGCCGCTGGTGTTCCTGGTGGCGTTATTGGTGACCCTGATTCCCACCACCATCGGCGGCCTGCTGTCGGCCATCGGCATTGCCGGGATGGATCGTCTGGTACGCCTCAATGTGATCGCCAAATCCGGGCGTGCGGTGGAGGCCGCGGGGGATGTGCATGTGTTGTTGCTGGACAAGACCGGCACCATCACCTTCGGCAACCGTCGTTGCAGCGCCATTCATCCGGCTCCCGGCGTGAACGCTCGTGAGCTGGCCGAAGCAGCATTGCTGGCTTCACTGGCGGATGACACTGCCGAAGGCAAATCCATCGTCGAGTACTTGCGGGAGCTTTATCCACAACCTGAACCGGCTCCTGAAGTCTTGACCGCCGTGCCATTCAGTGCGGAAACCCGCCTGTCCGGCGTCGATTACCAGGGCCGGATCTATCGCAAGGGGGCGGTGGATTCGGTGCTGAACTTTGTTGGCCTCAAACGCAGCGACCTGGCGCCGGCCCTGTCCCGGGAAATCGACAAGATCGCCCAGAGCGGTGGTACTCCACTGCTGGTGTGCGGCGAAGGCCGGATGCTTGGGGCCATTCACCTCAAGGATGTGGTCAAGCCGGGTATCCGCGAGCGTTTCGCCGAGTTGCGCAAGCTGGGGATTCGCACTGTCATGGTGACCGGCGACAACCCGCTGACTGCTGCCGCCATCGCCGCTGAAGCCGGGGTCGACGACGTACTGGCCGAAGCCACGCCGGAAAAGAAACTGGCGCGCATCCGTCACGAGCAGAACGACGGACGCCTGGTGGCGATGTGCGGCGACGGTGCCAACGACGCCCCGGCGCTGGCCCAGGCCGATGTCGGCATGGCGATGAACGACGGCACTCAGGCGGCTCGCGAGGCGGCCAACATGGTCGACCTGGACAGTGATCCGACCAAGCTGCTGGATGTGGTGCAGATCGGCAAGGAGCTGCTGGTGACCCGTGGCGCCCTGACCACCTTTTCCATCGCCAACGATGTCGCCAAGTACTTCGCCATTCTGCCAGCGCTGTTCGCAGCGATTTATCCACAGCTGGGCGTGCTCAACATCATGCACCTGACCAGCCCGCAGAGCGCGATTCTCTCGGCGATCGTATTCAACGCCCTGATCATCGTGGTGCTGATCCCTCTGGCGTTGCGCGGGGTCAGGGTCCAGGCCGCCAGTGCCGCCCACCTGCTGCGGCGCAACCTGCTGATCTACGGTGTGGGTGGGATCGTGGTGCCCTTTGTCGGGATCAAGCTGATCGACATGCTGCTGACCGCCTTGCACCTGGTGTAACTCGCCTGCGGCATTGAATGAATCGAGGATTGAGAAATGACTAGCGTATTGCGTCCGGCCTTGAGCCTAATTGTGTTGATGACTGTGATTACCGGCGTGGCCTATCCACTGGTGGTGACCGGTGTGGCCCAGGTGGCGTTCCCGGATCAGGCCAATGGCAGCCTGGTGCGTGATGCCCAGGGCAAGGTGCGTGGTTCGACCCTGATTGCCCAGGATTTTGTCGGTGATGCCTGGTTTCATCCACGCCCATCGGCAGGAGCCTTTGCCACGGTGTCCAGTGGTGCCAGCAACTTGGCGCCGAGCAACCCGGCCCTGGCCACGCGGGTGATCGACGATGCCCAAAAGCTCCAGGTGCCAGGTCAAGGGCCAGTGCCGCTGGCCTTGCTGACCACCTCCGGCAGCGGCCTTGATCCGCACTTGCCACCCGAGGCGATTGACTATCAACTAGCGCGGGTCGCGGCGGCGCGCAATCTGCCGGCGGCTAAGCTACAGGCGCTGGTGCAGGCACATATCGAGCGGCCGCTGGTGGGGCCGCCGGTGGTCAATGTGCTGGCCCTGAACCAGGCCCTGGAGAATCTGTAAGCGCTGCCGTTCGTGCGGGTGACAGCGTCTAGCGTGCGGATTGAACCGATTGTTTTGTTGCAGAGAGATAACCCATGAGTGATTCCGGCCGCGCCGACGCGCTGCTTGCTGATCTGCCCCGGGATGGCCGCGGCCGGCTCAAGGTCTTTCTTGGCGCCGCTCCTGGCGTCGGCAAGACCTACGCCATGCTTCAGGCCGCCCACACGCAAATGCGCCAAGGGGTCAAGGTGCTCGCCGGGGTAGTGGAAACCCATGGTCGTGCCGAGACCGAAGCGCTGCTGAGCGGCTTGCCGCAGCAGCCCCTGGTGCGCTCGGAATACCGTGGGGTGGTGCTCGAAGAGATGGACCTGGATGGTCTGTTGAAGGCCCGGCCCAAGCTGGTGCTGGTGGACGAACTGGCCCACAGCAATGCGCCGGGCAGCCGGCATGCCAAGCGTTGGCAGGATATCCAGGAGCTGCTGGCGGCGGGTATCGACGTGTTCACCACGGTCAACGTCCAGCACCTGGAGAGCCTTAACGATCAGGTGCGCGGCATTACTGGGGTCCAGGTCCGCGAGACGCTGCCCGACTGGGTGCTGCAGGAAGCCTATGAATTGCTGCTGGTGGACCTGCCGCCGCGGGAGCTCCTGGAGCGCCTGCGGGACGGCAAGGTCTATGTACCGGAGCAGGCGCGGGCGGCCATCGATGCCTTTTTCACCCAGACCAACCTCACCGCGCTGCGGGAGTTGGCGATGCAGACTGCTGCGGCCCAAGTGGATAACGACCTGGCCCTGGGCTATCGCCAGTTGGGGCAGGCGGCTCCGGCGGTGCGTGGGCGTTTGCTGGTGGGCATTGATGGCGATGCCCAGGCCGAGCGTCTGGTGCGCCATGCCAGTCGTGTGGCCCAGCGTCGGCATTTGCCCTGGAGCCTGGTGCATGTGGACAACGGCCGGCTGCGGGACGAGCAGTCGCGCCTGCGCTTGCAGGCGGCGCAGCAATTGGCTGAGCGCCTGGGCGGGGAGGTGGTTCTGCTGCGGGCTGGCGAGGTGGCCAAGACCCTGATCCAGCACGCCAGCGAACGCCGCGCCAGTCTGTTGCTGGTGGGGCAATCCAGCCGCCGCTGGCGTCGGCGCTGGTTTGGTGGTGGCCTGGCGGCGCGCCTCTTGCGTAATGCCGATGGCCTGGAAATCAATGTCCTGGACAGCGAGCCACAACCCCATCAGCCGGGTTTGCGAGCCAAGCATTCGCTGTTGTGGTTCGACTATGCCCTGGCGCTGTTGGCGACCGTGTTGGCCAGTGCCCTGGCCTGGGGGGTGGCCAGTGTGCTGCCGTTGCCGAACATTTCCCTGGTGTTTCTTGCCGCAGTGTTGCTGGTGGCCGTGCGCAGCAGCCTGGGGCCGGCCCTAGCTTGCGCGGCGCTGTCGTTCTTGAGTTATGACTTCCTGTTTATCCCGCCGAGTTTCTCTTTTGCCATCCAGCGTGAAGAGGATGTGCTGACTCTGCTGTTTTTCCTACTCATGGCTGCGCTCACCGGCAACCTGGCGGCGCGCCAGCGGCGGCAGTTGCAGGCCCTGCGCGAGACCCAGGAGGAAACCGGTGAACTGTTGGACCTGTCACGCAAGCTCACCGCTGCCACTGACCGGCAAGCGGTGATCAGTGCCGCAGCCCAGCACCTGCATGGGCGTGATGAGTTGCGTATCTGCCTGCTTAATCGCGACGGGCAGGGGTGCTGGAAAGTCGAAACCGGTGGCTCGCCGCAGTTCTCCGAGGCTGAGCGTGCGGCGGCCGATTGGGCCTGGCAGCACGATCAGCCTGCGGGGCTGGGGACCGGGACCTTGCCCTTCGGGCGTTGGTGGTGGTGGCCATTATCGGTGGATGACGGCCCCTTGGGGTTGTTGGGTGTCTGTCCCAGGGAAGGCGAAGAGTTCAGTGGCCAGCGTCGCCGCCTGCTCACCGCCCTCAGCCAGCCCCTGGCCCAGGCGCTGGCTCGGGCGCGTTTGGCGGAGGATTTGGAGGCGGCGCGACTGCACGGTGAAACCGAACAGTTACGCAGTGCCTTGCTGGCCTCTGTGTCCCACGATCTGCGCACACCGCTGACTTCGATGCGCGGCAGCATCGACAGCCTGTTGGCGCTGGGGGAGGCGATTCCCCTGGAAGACCGGCGCGAACTCCTGGAAGGCACGCGGGATGAGGCCGAGCGCCTGGATCGCTACATCCAGAACCTCTTGGACATGACCCGGCTCGGCCATGGTGCGTTGAAACTGGCTCGCGACTGGGTCGCGCCTGGGGACATAGTCGGCAGCGCCCTGAACCGCCTGCGTGCGGTGCTGGCGCCGCTGCAGGTGAGCACCGAGTTGCCACCGGACCTGCCGTTGCTCCATGTGCATGCCGCCCTGATCGAGCAGGCACTGGTCAATGTCCTGGAGAACGCCGCACGCTTTTCGCCAAACCAGGGTCGCCTGCAACTCAAGGTCAGTGCCGATGAGCATGAATTGAGCTTTGCCGTCAGCGATGAGGGCCCGGGGATTCCCGAAGAGGAGCGGGCGAAGATCTTCGACATGTTCTATACCGCTGCCCGTGGCGATCGGGGAGGGCAGGGAACGGGGCTGGGCCTGGCGATTTGCCAGGGCATGGTTGGTGCCCACGGCGGGCATATCAGTGTCGCCGATGGCATTGACGGCCATGGCACCTGCATCACCTTGCACTTGCCATTGCAAACCCAGCCGGAGCTTGAGCAGGATCTGTGAATACCTGTAGAACGCAGTCATACCTCGTAACGCAAGCGCTACCGGGATTACCGGAGCAGCCTTGCGCTACTCTTTTGCCTCTTATTTGTCTTGAATTGAACCCATGAGCCAGACCGCGACCATCCTGGTCATCGACGACGAGCCGCAGATCCGCAAGTTCCTGCGCATCAGCTTGGCGTCCCAAGGATACAAAGTGATTGAAGCCGGTACCGGTACCGAGGGCCTGGCCCAGGCGGCACTGAACAAGCCGGATCTGCTGGTGCTCGACCTGGGGCTTCCGGACATGGATGGCCAGCAGGTACTGCGCGAGTTTCGTGAGTGGTCGACGGTGCCCGTGCTGGTGCTTTCGGTGCGTGCCAGCGAGGTGCAGAAGGTCGAAGCCCTGGACGGTGGCGCCAACGATTACGTGACCAAGCCTTTCGGCATCCAGGAGTTCCTGGCACGCATCCGCGCCCTGTTGCGCCAGGCGCCGGTGGGGGAGGTGCAGGAAGCGGCGTTGCAAGTTGGGCCGCTGACGGTGGACCTGGCCTACCGTCGGGTACTGCTCGATGGCCAGGAAGTGGCCCTGACGCGCAAGGAGTACGCTGTGCTGGCGCAACTGGCACGACACCCCGGTCGGGTGATCACCCAACAGCAGCTGCTCAAGGACATCTGGGGGCCGACCCACACCGAGGACAGTCATTACCTGCGGATCGTGGTCGGGCATTTACGCCAGAAACTGGCGGATGATCCGACCCAACCACGGTTCATCGTCACCGAGGCGGGTGTTGGCTACCGTCTCTTGGGAAGCGAGCCCTGAGCCTTAGAGGGCTGGAATGTCGGGGCTTGCTATTGTTCCTGTTCGTAGCGGTCCAGGGTATCGCTGGCGATTTCACGACCCAGGGCGATCAGTTCCGGGGCCTTGTAGAACTCGAAGAACCGGCACACACGCTTGGGCACGTTGATCAATATGTCCGGTGGATAGCCGGCGATCTTGTATTGGGCCAGGGACGTCTGCATGACCTCGAAGCTCTGGTTCACCAGGTCCAGTAGCGAGGCCGGACCGACGTTGTCGATGATGAACGAACCGCTGGCGGACTTGGGCGCGCCGTCGGTTTCTGGCGCAGCAGCCGGTTGCTGGGATTCCGGTTCGGCACCTTCGACCCAGGGATTGATCTCGGCGGCTTGGCTCTTGAAGGCCTCCTGTTCCAGCAGCAATAGTTGTTCGGCCTGTTTACGCCGGAACGGCAGGTGCGAGCCCAGGGAGTTGATCAGGCTGTCAAAGCGGCTTTTGAACGCCGGGGGGCGCTGGATCACCGGTAACTGATAATGGCGCTGGTTGGTGGAGTTGAGGTTGACCGCGATGATCAGGTCGCAGTGGCTGGAGACCACTGGCACGATCGGCAGCGGGTTGAGCAGACCGCCGTCCACCAGCATGCGGTTACCCTGCATCACCGGGGTGAACAGGCTTGGGATGGCTGCGGACGCGCGCATGGCTTGATGCAGGCAGCCTTCCTGGAACCAGATTTCCTGTTGGTTGGTCAGGTCAGTGGCTACCGCGGTGTAGGGAATGCGCAGCTCTTCGATATTCACTTCACCGACGATCTTGCGGATCTGGCCGAAGACTTTCTCGCCGCGAATCGCCCCCAGGCGGAAACTCACGTCCACCAGGCGCAGTACATCAAGGTAATCCAGGCTTTCGATCCACTCCCGATACTCGGCGAGCTTGCCTGCGGCATAGATGCCGCCCACCACGGCGCCCATGGAGCAACCGGCGATGCAGGCGATGTCATACCCGCGTCTTTCGATCTCCTCGATGACCCCGATATGGGCGTACCCGCGAGCGCCTCCCGAGCCGAGGACCAATGCGACACGTTTGTTCATGATTCGTCCTTTCGCCAAACAGGTTGCAACAATGCACCCATAGCGGCCTGGGGTTCAATTGCTGATGTAAGGCCGGACCTGTCCGGTGTTTTTTCCTTGGGGGGCTCGGGCCGCGCGGCTATGCTCCTGCGGCTATATTTTCCAAGGGTTGCGTCAGGCACTTTTTTACGCGGCCATCGTCTTACCCTGTACGACTGTTTTCTTTTCTTGAGGTGTCATTGATGAAAGCCTGGATCTGCTTGCCCCTGATGGCATTGGTACTGACCGGTTGCGCAGGCAAGACCGCCTACCGGGACAGCTGTGGCACTCAGCTGGACGCCGCCTGGCGCGAGCTGGACCTGGCCAAGGCTGAAGGTTTCGCCGGCACTGTGAGTTATTCAAAGGCCTTGTCGTTGCTGACGGGGGCCAAGACTCAGCAGCAATTCGAAGCCTTTGAAGGGTGCACCAAGAAAGCCGAGAAGGCGCGCTTCTATATTCGTGAGTCCCGCGCCGGGCGCTGAGCCGCGCCAGCCGCTACGCTGAAGCGGTGAATCTCCACCCTGGACCCCAATGACATGGCGCAACGCCGTTCTTGGGCCTGGGGTGTCATTCTTGAGTCGGATAAGCCCACATCGGGCTTGTGAGCCGTATTGGGGAAAGCCTGATGTCTGCCTTGGTTGATCGATTGGTGGTTCAGATCCTGAGCCTGGAAGTGAGCTTGCTGGCTTGTCAGGCGCGGCTGGCTGCCGCCACTGATGCCGAGGCACTGCATGACTTGCGTATCACTGTGCGCCGCTTGCGCAGCTTGTTGCGTCCATTGCGCGGTTTGCCTGGTGTCGAGCAGTTGGAGGCTGCAGCCAGTGAGGTGGGACAGCTGACGACGCCGATTCGTGACCGCGAAGTGTTGGCCGCTTATCTGTATCAGCATGGCCTGCATGCTGCCGCCGAGCGTCGTACCGCTCAGTTGCAAGGGGAGTATTCGGCGATCGCCGCCGGGCCGCCGTTGGCGCAGTTGTTTCTGGTGCTGGATGCGTTTCCGCGGTTTCTACGGGCCTCCGAGCGTCAGGGTCTGCTGCGTGGTTTACGAGGAAAGATTGAAAAACGCTTGTCCAAGCAGTGGAAAGCCCTGGGTGAGGCGTTGCGTGATCCCGCCCACGACCGGCATCGCCTGCGACTGTTGATCAAGCGTGTGCGCTACGCCGCCGATGCATACCCCGAACTGGATCGTTTGCCACCCCAAGCCATGAAACGCCTCAAGGCAGCCCAGGGGGCATTGGGGGATTGGCATGATTGCTGGCAATGGCTGGCTCAGGCCGAACAGCAGACGGACTTGCTGCCCTGTGTCGCCACCTGGCGTAAAACCATGCACAAGTCCCAGGCCCGCGCCGACCAGGTACTGGACAAGCTTCATGGCGATTGCTTCAGGAACTGACTACCGTTGTGCGGCTTATCTGTCCGCTGCTTTGGCCAGAATAGTGGCTGTGCGGCTCTGCGACGCTGGTTAAGATCCTTGAGTCAATTTTTTGCCCCTCGAGGTTTTCATGCGTTTTTACGATTTGCTTGAGGCCGTACGCGGCCAGCCCCAGGCGTTGACCATTCCGCCCGAGTGGGCTCAGGGGCGTGCCAGTTTTGGTGGCCTGGTGGTTGCCTTGCAGTACGAAGCGATGCGGGCCAAGGTCCCGCTGGACCGGCCGGTACGTTCCTTGGCGGTCACCTTTGTCGGCCCAGTGTCACCGGATGTACCGGTCAGTTTTGAAGTGGATGTGCTGCGCGAAGGCAAGGCTGTCAGCCAGGTGCTGGGACGCGTCATGCAGGACGGCCAAGTGGTGACCCTGGTGCAGGGCAGCTTTGGCGCTTCCCGCGAGTCTGTGGTCAGTGTCGGCGCACTTCCGGCGCCTGAGATGAAGCATTGGGAGGAGTGCCAGGAACTGCCCTACATCAAGGGCGTGACGCCGGAATTCATGCGTCATTTGGCAATGCGCTGGAGCATCGGCGGTATGCCCTTCACTGGCAACCGTTCCCGGGACATGGGGGGCTGGGTGCGCCTGCGGGGGGATGTCAAAGAGGAGCCGGTGACCGAGGCGCATATCCTGGCGCTGGTGGATGCCTGGCCGCCGGCCCTGTTGCCGCATTTGAACAAGCCAGCGGCGGGCAGCACCCTGACCTGGACCATCGAATTCGTCCAGCCGTTGTTGTCAATCAGCACCCTGGACTGGTGCAAGTACCGGGTGGAAATCGAGCATGCCCGTGATGGCTACGGGCACGCTGCCGCCGCGTTGTGGAGTCCTGAGGGGCAACTGATTGCCCTGAGTCGGCAGACGGTAACCATCTTCGCCTGATCCGTCAGTGACGGTGGCGTTGCCGCCAGGCGCGCCACCAGGCACCGCTGAGGACAAAGCGTGGAAAGGTCACGAACTGCTCCATCAGCAGGCGTTGCACTGCATCTTTGCGATCGCTGAATGGTTCGCCGGCTTGTGCCTCCAGGCTATGGCCGTGACGCTGCAAACCGAGGGCAGCCAGCACTCCGAGCACGCCAATGGCCAGGCTCAGGAAACTCAGGGAGAACACTCCCGAAGCAATCAGCAGAAAACCGACAATGAACAGCGGGACGGCGATCAGGTGCAAAACCAGGTTGGTCGGATGCTGGTGGCTGTGCGGGTAGACGCGCCATTGCCAGGCGGGGAGGTTGGGGTGACGTTTGCCCATGATGATCATCCTTAGTGCTTGAAAACTCATGGACCAAGAATAGGGCGCAGTCGGTTTGGCGGCGAATCAAGGCTGGCTATCGGTTCGATAGCCAGTGGGGTGAGGGCAGGTGGCTGCTACGGGGTAGCGGCTCATGCTGGCGGATCAGAGCTTCAACTGGCCGATGGCCTTGCTCAATTCGCCGGCCAGGGTCGCCAGTTCACTGCTGGTCGTGGCGGAAGCAACGGTCTGTTGCACGGTGTTTTCGGTAACATCGCGAATGCTGACCACCGCTCTATTCATTTCTTCGGCCACCTGGCTCTGCTGTTCCGCGGCGACGGCGATCTGAGTGTTGCTTTCGCGCATCTGTGCCACCGCGCCGGTGATTTCCGCCAGTGCCGCCCCGGCTTCCTGTGCCTGTTGCACGCAGTCGTCAGCTTTGAACGAGCTTTCCTGCATGAAGTCCACCGCATCGCGGGTACCGGCTTGCAGGGCGGACACCATGCCGGTGATTTCGTCGGTCGAGGCCTGTACGCGTTTGGCCAGGTTGCGTACTTCATCTGCCACCACGGCAAAGCCGCGACCCATTTCGCCGGCCCGTGCGGCCTCAATGGCGGCGTTGAGCGCCAGCAGGTTAGTTTGCTCGGCGATGCTGTGGATGACGTTGACCACGCCGTTGATTTTCTGGCTGTCCTCGGCGAGTTTCTGAATCATCTCGGCAGTTTGTTGCACGCCACTGGACAGCCCTGCGATGGATTTCTGCACTCGGCCGACCACTTCATGGCCAGTGCCGGCCAGGGTGTCGGCAGTTTGCGACAGGTCACGAGTGGCACCTGCATGCTGGGCAATGTGGTAGACGGTGGCGGACATTTCGTTGATGGCGGTGGCGGCCTGATCGGTTTCGCTCTGCTGGCCGAGCATGCCGTGGCGTACATCATTCATGCTTGAGGCTAGGCGCGCGGCGCCCTGATCCAATTGGCGAGCGGTATTGGCCACGGTATTCACCACCCGTTGGTAGCCGGCCTGCATGGCGTTGAACGCGCTGGCCATCTGGCCCACCTCGTCCTTACAGGAGAGCGGTACGCGGGCAGACAGATCACCGGTCTTCTCAACGTGCAGCATGACGTCCTTGAGGGTATTGAGTTGGCTGAGGAGAAAGCGAATCAGCAACTGCGAGGCGCAGAGCATGGCGAACATCAGGATGAATACGGCCGCTGCATAGTTGGTGAAGCGGTCACTGAAGACCTGGGCCAGGCTTGGAGCGCGGGCCAGGACTGCGACCTGCTGGCCGTCGGCGCGATGGACGACTTCGGCGCCCAGCAACGGGTTGGTACCGAACAGCGGCATGTGGTTGATCTCGATCCAGCCGTTGGCGCCGTTCAGCTCGGGCAACGCCTGGTCGTTGAAACTGGGCGTCTGTCCCTGGGAGAAAGTCAGTAGGTGTTCATCGGTGGGCAGGGGCTGTCCTGCAGGCCAGGCATTGAGCAGCAGGGCCTGGCTATGGGCGGCGGCCTGGGCGGTCTGGCTACGTGCCTGCTGCTCCAGTTGCACGGCGTACAGCACCAATAGCAAGGTGGTGACAAAGGCGACCGCATTGACCGCCCAGAATTTGTATTTCAACGAGATATTGCTAAGCCAGGCACCCATAGAAGGTTTTCTCTGATTGAGCGGAACAGTATTGGCAAGGTGCCATTATTGTGCCGTCATGATCTCGGAAAAATCTTGATATGAGTCAAGCAATCTCTGGCAAGCGGAAGAAAGCTCTGGAGCAGGCGGTGCTGTGGTTGGCCAGGTGTTTCGGGGTCTCTTCCCGGTGCAGTGCCACTTCCCTCAAGACCTCGGTCAGATAGGCCGGTTCGTTACGGCCGTTCTTCGGTTTTGGTCGCAGACTGCGCGGCAGCAGATAGGGAGCATCGCTTTCCAGCATCAGACGCCCGCGGGGAATGTTGCGTACCAGTGGGTGCAGGTGGGTGCCCCGGCGTTCGTCGCAGATCCAGCCGGTGATGCCGATGTGCAGGTCAAGATCAAGGTAACTGAACAGCGCCCGTTGTTCACCGGTGAAACAATGCACCACGGCTGCTGGCAAACGGTCACGAAAGTCCCGCAGGATATCCAGCAGACGCTGATTGGCGTCGCGCTCGTGGAGGAACACCGGCAGTTGCAGCTCGGCCGCCAGGGACAAGTGTTCTTCCAGGACTTTTTCCTGTTGTGGGCGGGGGGAGAAGTCGCGATTGAAGTCCAGTCCGCATTCGCCCACTGCACGTACCCGTGGCTCGCTGAGCAAAGCGCGCAAACGCCGCGAGCTGTCGGCATTCCAGTCGCTGGCAGCGTGAGGGTGCAGGCCCGCGGTGGCGAACAGTCGCTGCCCGTTGCTGTCCAGTTGCTGGCACAGTTCCAGGGCCTGTTCGCTACCTTCGACGCTGGTTCCGGTCAGGACCAATTGGCAGATCCCAGCCTCATAAGCACGATCGAGAACGGCTTGGTGTTTTTCAGCAAAACAGGGATTGGTCAGGTTGACGCCGATATCGATGAGTTGCATGGTGCTATCTCCGCCTGCGGCCGGAAAGCATATCAGAGCTGTAGATTTATAAGAAAAACCAAGAACTACAACGAGTTAACGCTGTCTTTTGTTGCCGGAAGAACGTAGTGCTCAGGCTTTTTACTGCCATTGCGTTTGTCTTTCGCACCTTGCCAGTGCTCATGGCGCTCTGTTTCTGTCGATCAATTCTTCAAAAAACGACGAAGGGTTGAACAGTATTCTTTGCGGAGAACGGATGACCCGACCCTCGATATTGCTCGCGCTGTGCCTGACGTTGCTACTGCCATTGCCGGCCATGGCGCGCTTGGCGGGGCCGTCGGAAACCCAGGCTGCGGGAAAGGTCCGCGACCTGGCGGAGATCCGCAGCAGTCGGGTTCTGCGGGTACTGGTCAACCAGAGCCGCAATAGTTCCGGTGAAGTCCAGGGCCAGGCCATTGGCGTCGAGTACCATCGTCTGCGCTCGTTCGAGCAGTATCTCAACGGCCATGCCCGTGACGGTCAGGAAATCAGCCTCAAGATCATTCCCAAAGCCAAGGATCAACTGCTTGGCGCCTTGCAGCGAGGAGAAGGGGATCTGGTGGCTCCCGGTGAGTTGTTGGAGGCTCAGCCAGGGCATGCGGTCAGTTCCAGCGATCCGATCGTCAGCAATGTTCCCTTACTGCTGGTGGGGATCAAGGGCGAGCGTCGTTATACGCGTATCGAACAGCTGTCCGGCAAGACTCTGACCCTGACCACCGGTAGCGCCGCAGGGGATGCGGTGAGTCAGATCAATCAGAAACTTGCGTTGCACAAGCTGGCGCCGATCAAGGTCGAGTGGGTGGACCCCAGTCTGGCGGTGGAAGATGTGCTGGAAATGGTCCAGGGCGGGATCTTCCACCTGACCATTGTCGAGCAGCCGATTGCCGAGCGTTGGAGCAAGATCCTGCCCA
This sequence comes from Pseudomonas protegens, assembly GCF_003363755.1. Taxonomy (GTDB): domain Bacteria; phylum Pseudomonadota; class Gammaproteobacteria; order Pseudomonadales; family Pseudomonadaceae; genus Aquipseudomonas; species Aquipseudomonas danubii. The sequence continues at coordinate 1,569,405 of NZ_CP031396.1, read as the reverse complement.
AGTTGCGTTTTGACAGGCAATTGAAGATCAGTGAGCCGGGAGAGGAGCACTGGTTTGTCCGGTGCGATGCCTCGATGTTGCGGGCAAGTATCGATCGTTTCCTCAAGACCTATAAGACTCCAGCGGACCAGGATGTAGCCTTCTTGCGCATCTATCGTCGCCAGTACCAGGTGCATTACCCCCTGGCTCGGGCCGATCGACAGCGCCTGGAAAAACTGCGGCCGGTGTTGCAGAAGCATGCGGGGGAGCAGGGTATGGACTGGCTGAATCTGGCGGCCCTGGCTTTCAAGGAGTCGGCCTTGCAGCCCAGCGCCAGGAGCGGCAGCGGTCCAACCGGGCTGATGCAGATCACGCCTTCGGCGGCGCAAAGGGTCGGGGTCAACAATATCCAGTCTCTGGACAACAATGTTCAGGCCGGTGCCAAGTACCTGGCGATGATCCGCCGTAAGTTCTTCTCCAGCCCCAAGCTTAACGAACGCGAGCGCATGGCGTTCGTCCTGGCGGCCTACAACATGGGCCCGGAACGGGTACAAGGAATGCGCAGCGAGGCCCGGCGCCGTGGACTGAATCCCAATCAATGGTTTTTCCAGGTTGAGCGTATTGCCATGGAGCAGGTGGGCATGGGCGCGGTCAGCTATGTTAATAGCGTCAATAAATACTATCTGGCCTTTGACCGTGAGCGAGGCTCTCTGGAGCCTCAGGAGCGAAAAGTTGCGTCTCGCAAATAATCGAAAAAACTGATTTTTATCTTGGGTTTTTTGCGCTTTTAGCATGATAAAAATTGATTAATATGGCGACCAACTTCCCCACCATACACAGGACTACAGAGCATGAGCACATTGATCAAAAACCTACTGAGTACTCGCGCTGGTTACGGCTTGAGCGTCTTGCGGATCTTCGTCGGTATCATCTTTGCGGCCCACGGTTCGCAGAAACTCTTTGGCTGGTTCGGGGGAGGCGGTCTGGCGGGAACGGCTCAGTGGATGGAAAGCATTGGTCTGGCTCCTGGGTATCTAATGGCGTTGTTGGCAGGTGGTACCGAGTTCTTCGCTGGTTTGGCGCTGGTCATTGGCTTGCTGGCGCGTCCGGCAGCTCTGGGCTTGTCCTTTACCTTGTTGGTGGCGATCTTCTCGGTGCATATCGGCAATGGTTTGTTCATGGCCAATAACGGCTATGAGTTCGCCCTGGCTCTGCTGGGCGGTACTGTCGCGGTCCTGTTCGAAGGTGCTGGCAAGTTGTCTGTGGATGCAGCAATAACCAAGTGATTTGACGAGCTCGATTCATCCGTCAAGTTGGTCTTCGGCGGCTCTGGATCAACTGCCAGGAAAATTTCCAAGGCCTGCCAATGCAGGCCTTTTTCGTTGTTGGGAAATCTTGACACTGACCTGCTGGCTTCTCTAGGATGCTGCTCATGCGCCGATTTAAACAGCTACTTGCGGGGCGCCAAGTGAGTCGAAAGATCACTGTTAGAAGCTATATTCTGGCTTCGAAATACCGCTAAAGCGCTGGTTCGGTGTTGCCTCTCACCTGCCCGGCAGAAACTTGAGGCAGAGACACAATACGATGAATGCACCACGCCCCCTTGTACGTCTTGCGCCGATCACGGCGAGTCTTTCCCAGCGCAACCCGAAAATCCTTCTTGGCGGCAAACATCAACCCACCTTGTTGCGTTACCTCGACGGCTGGCCACGGCGTTCCCCGGGCCCGGCGGCCTTTTTGATTCAGTTTGTTGAAGAGGGCGAGTCTCTGGCACGTTTTGCCAGCGATAGCTTTGATCTGGCGGTCATTCCGGCCCCCAGTGCAGCGGATGCTGCTGAAGTCATCAAGCAACTGACCCGCGTCGCTCGCCAAGGCCTGATCATTCGCCGCTAGTTACATAGAGGTTTCGGCGGCGCTGTACAGTTTGTTGCTGAACTGCGCCGTATTCAGATTGTGACCCCACCTAACAAGCACTGATTGGGATAGTCCCGGTTGCAGTTACTGCTGGTCATGAGTGAAGCGACAACGGGTTAATGTTCAAACTACGGCGTTACGTTTTGCCAGATCGGCCAGCGCTACGAGGTTGGAAATGTTGAAGCGCTTGAGCAAGCGAACCTTGTAGGTACTGACGGTCTTGTGGCTGATCAACAGAGCGTCGGCAATCTGCTGGTTGTTGAGGCCGCTTGCCAGGAGCTTCAGCACCGTGATCTCGCGATCGGTCAGGCGCGAGATCAACACGCTCTCCTGACTGGCGGCATTGGTGTTTTGCTGCAGGATATTGATGGTGTCTTCCGGGAAGTAGCTGTACCCGGACAGAATGGCTTTAACCGCATTGGCCAGCTCGTGAAGGTTTTCAGTCTTGCACAGAAATCCCGCGGCTCCCGCTTGCAGGCATCGCAGGGCGAAGTTCTTCGAGTCACTGGAAGTCAGAACTAGGGTTTTTACAAGCAGGTCCGCGGACTTGATATGGGCGATGACCGAAAAGCCGTCCAGGTTGGGAATACCCAGGTCGAGGATCAACAGGTCCGGCATGTGCTTTCGCACCAGTTGCACCGCGTCCGCACCGTTGTCGGCTTCGGCAACGATGGTGTGATGGTGGGGTTCCAGCACCGACCTGATGGCCAGTCGAATCAGAGGATGGTCATCGACGATAATGATGTTGCCCATTTAGTGCGTTCCCTTTGTTTTTAGAGGTGTTGGTCAGTATTGGCGGGTGCTTTGGATAAGTAGGTTTCAAGTTGTGCCTCAGGCTGGATGCAAACACTGTTACTTAAGGTGTGTCTTGTGCCGTAAGCCTCAGCTGTTTGGCTCTATGATTGGCTGACCTCTCTGAAATCTAAATCGGACAAATCTGATAGTGCTGACAGGCTGGGAGAAGGGGGCGTAACAACCCTCCCATGACGGGCCGAGTGCATCAGCTCATTCAAATAACAGAACAGCATGTACAAGGCTGGAAGGTGACAAGCCAATTGAGTACTAAGCTCATCACACAGGATGGTTACGACGCTCTGAAGCAGGAGTTGGATTATCTGTGGCGGGAGAAGCGCCCGGATATTACCCAGAAGGTCACTTGGGCCGCGTCATTGGGTGACCGCAGTGAGAACGCGGACTATCAGTACAACAAAAAACTCTTGCGGGAAATTGATCGCCGGGTGCGTTACATACGCAAGCGTCTGGAAGACATGAAGGTGGTTTCCTACGCGCCAGAGCAGGAAGGGCGAGTGTTCTTTGGCGCCTGGGTAGAAGTGGAAAACGAGGCTGCCGAGATCAAGCGCTTTCGTATCGTTGGATACGACGAGATCTATCTGCGCAAGGACTACATTTCCATCGACTCGCCCATGGCCAGGGCGCTGCTGAAGAAGGAAGTGGGCGACGAGGCCATTGTTCATACGCCGGCTGGCGAAACCTGCTGGTGGATCAATCAGATCGACTATGAGAAGTAGGCTCGCCAGCCTGTGCTGGCGAGCTGTTGCTCTTCACCCTTCGCGCAGGACGCTCAACGGGCTGGCGTTCAATGCCCGGCGGGTGCCGAAAACCCCGGCCCCGCCCACCAACAGGGCGCCTATCAGCGGCAGCAGCAATAGCCAGGGATGTGGGTGCCAGGGCAGGTCGAAGGCGAATCGGTAAAGCACCAGGCTGACCAGTTCGCTACCCAGGGCTGCCAGCAGGCCGCTGACGGCGCCGAGAAGACCGAACTCGATCCGCCGAGCCTTGACCAGCAACCGCCTCTCGGCACCGAGCGCGCGTAATAGGGCGCCTTGGCGAATGCGCTCGTCCAACGTGGCCTGCAGGCCGGAAAACAGCACTGCCATTCCCGCCGCAAGGACAAACAGCAATACATACTCCACTGCCAGAGTGACCTGGGCCAGGATGCTGCGCAGTTGCTCCAGCAAGGCCTCCACTTGAAGAATAGTCACCGCTGGAAAGGCCCTGGATAGCTCGATGACCTGCTGGTCGTGTCCCGGGCTCAGATAAAAGCTGGTCAGGTAGGTGGCAGGCAGGTCTTTCAGGGTGCCTGGCTGGAAGATCATGAAGAAGTTCGGTTGGAAGTTGTCCCAGTTGATGCTGCGCAGGCTGGTAACCCGGGCTTCCCGATTAACGCCCGCGACCGTGAAGGTCAGTTGGTCGCCCAGCTTCAGTTTCAAGCTTTGTGCAACCTTGGCCTCCACCGATACGCCGGGCACAGCGTCGGCGGGCTGCGCTGACCACCAGTTGCCTTCGGTGATGCGGTTGCCGGCCGGCAGGTCGGCGGCCCAGGTCAGGCTCAGGTCGCGCTGTACCGCGCGGTCGCCACTGGAGTCCTTGCTGACTATCTCCCTTACAGGCTCGCCGTTGATGCTCACCAGGCGTCCGGGAACCACTGGATACAGCGGTGCCGAAGGGGCTGAAAGTTGTACCAGGCGTTCGCTAAAAGCCTGTTTTTCGGCGGGTAGGATATTCAGTGCAAAGTAATTGGGGGCATTTTTCGGCAACTGGTTCTGCCAGGTATCGAGCAGTTCGCCCCGCAGCAGGGCGATCAATGCCATGGACAGCAGAATCAGACCAAAGGCCAGGGACTGTCCGGCTGCCGCCAGGGGATGCCGCAGCAACTGGCCCAGCCCCAGGCGCCAGGGCAGGGAGGAGCGGGCCAGCAGACGACGCAGGCTTTGCAGCACCAGAAGCAGTAACCCACCCAGTACCAGTGCAGCTACCAGCCCACCGCCGAGCAGTGCAAAGGTCAGGATCAGATCCAGACTCAGGCGCCACATGATCAGGCCCAGGGCAAACAGGGCAGCGCCGTAGATCATCCAGGTACTGGAAGGATTTGGCAGCAGGTCACGACGTAACACGCGAAGTGGCGGGACCCGCCCCAAGGCAGCCAGGGGCGGTAGGGCAAACCCTGCCAGGGCCACCAACCCGGTGCCAATGCCGGCAATGGCCGGGAGCAGGCCACCTGGAGGCACATCGCTGGGCAGCAGGTCATGCAGCAGATAGAACAGGCCAAGTTGGGCCAACCACCCCAGCAGTGCGCCGCTGACGCTGGCCAGGAGCCCCAGAAGTCCCAATTGCACGCTGAACAGCAACATGGTTTCCCGTCGCGACAGACCGAGGCAGCGTAGCAAAGCGCTGGCATCGAAGCGCCGGGCTGCGAAACGATTGGCCGATAAGGCGACGGCGACCCCGGATAGCAACACGGCTACCAGACTGGCCATGTTCAGGTAACGCTCGGCCTTGCCCAGGGCGCCGCCAATCTGCTGGTTGCCATCGCGGGCATCCTGCAGTCGCTGGTTGGGCGCCAGGCCCGGCTTGATCAGTTGGCGATAGCTCTCTAGGGCCAGTGCCGGGCCGCGCCAGAGCTCCTTGTAGCTGACCCGGCTACCCGGCTGGACGACGCCGGTGGCTTGCAGGTCGTCCAGGCTGATCAGCACTCGAGGCGTCAGGCTATAGAAGTTGCCGGCTCGGTCGGGCTCATAGGTCAGGACCCGAGCCAGCCGCAGGGGGTGCGTGCCGACGTCGATGCTGTCGCCGATCTTCAGATTCAGCGCGGTCAGCAGGCGTGATTCGACCCAGGCTTCACCGGCCTTTGGACCTCCACCGGGCTCTTCAATGCCGTAGGGCGCTGCCGCGCTCTTGAGTTGGCCGCGTAGTGGGTAGGCATTGTCCACTGCCTTGATACTCGACAGCTGGATGCCATTGTCGGTGGCGATAACGCTGGAGAATTCGACTATGCGGGCATGATCGAGTCCCAGTGCACGCCCGCTGTCGACCTGCTCCGGGCGTGCCGGTGAGCTGCCCTCCAGAAGCAGATCAGCCCCGAGAAACTCGGTGGCCCGCAGCAGCATGGCGCCGTTCAGGCGGGCGCCGAAATAACCAATGGCGGTGCTCGCCGCCACAGCCACCAGCAAGGCAAAGAACAGCACCCGTAACTCCCCGGCGCGGGCATCGCGCAACAGCTGGCGCAGGGCGAGGCTGAACAGACGCAACAGCGGCAGACGTGCCATCAAGGCTCCAGAGGGGCGACCAGCAAGCCCGCTTCAAGACGGATCAGGCGCCGGCAACGATGGGCCAGGCGTTCATCATGGGTCACCAGCACCAGGGTCGTGCCGCTCTCCTTGTTGAGTTCGAACAGCAGGTCGCTGATGCGTTCACCGGTGTGGCTGTCGAGGTTGCCGGTAGGTTCGTCGGCAAACAGCACGTCGGGTTCGGCGGCAAAGGCCCGGGCGATGGCTACTCGTTGTTGCTCACCGCCGGAAAGCTGGCGAGGCGAGTGGCTCAGGCGCTGGCCGAGGCCGACCCGTCGCAGCAGCTCGGTGGCGCGCTCACGGGCGTCGCGGCGGCCATCCAGTTCCAGGGGCAGCATGACGTTTTCCAGGGCGTTGAGGCTATCGAGCAACTGGAAGGATTGAAACACGAACCCAACGTGCTCGGCCCTGACCCGTGCTCGCTGATCTTCATCCAGGCGACTCAAGGCCTGGCCGGCGAGGGTGACCTCACCACTACTGGGCAGGTCGAGTCCTGCCAGCAAACCGAGCAGTGTGGATTTTCCGGAACCCGAGGCGCCGACTATGGCCAGGCTGTCGCCCTGGTTCAGCTCCAGGCTGAGTTCATGAAGGATGGTCAGTTCACCTTCCGCGCTGGGAACCACTTTGCTAAGGTTCCGCGCAGTGAGAATGCTTGCGCCCATGGAGAATCCGATGCGTGTATGGTTTTTGAGTGCCGGCCTGGCCTTGATGTGCATGGCCCAGAACGCAGCGGCGGGTACGGTCCTGATCGTGGGCGATAGTATCAGTGCGGCTTTCGGCCTGGATACCCGCGAGGGGTGGGTGGCTCTGTTGGAGAAGCGGCTCAAGGACCAGGGTTTCACCGACAAAGTGATCAACGCCTCGGTCAGTGGCGACACCAGTGCCGGTGGCCTGGCGCGGCTGCCGCCGCTGCTTGCAGAGCATAAGCCTGAGGTGGTGATCCTCGAGTTGGGCGGCAACGATGGCCTGCGCGGCCAGCCGCCTCAGCAATTGCAACAAAATCTTGCGTCGATGATCGACAGTGCCCAGGCCAGTGGTGCCAAGGTGCTGCTGTTGGGCATGCAGTTGCCGCCCAACTATGGTGTGCGCTACACCCAGGCGTTCGCTCAGGTTTATGGCCAGTTGGCCAGTGACAAAAAGGTGGCGCTGGTACCGTTTTTTCTTGATGGGGTCGGTGGTCATCCCGAACTGATGCAGGCAGACGGTCTGCACCCTGCAGCAGCGGCTCAGGACAAGTTGCTGGAAAATGTCTGGCCGACGCTAAAACCGCTGCTTTGACGCTTTTCTAGTGGCAGTGTTTCGGCTAATGTGGCGCCCCCGATTTGGAGCCCCCGATGCCGCGTCCCGCCTGGTCCCTGTTTGCCTATCAACTGATCGAGCCTGATGAACAGCTTGACCTGTTCGCCTGCCAGGAAGTTCGAGTGCATCTGGTGACGCGTCAGCTGGAGTTGGGTGGTTCTGCCGATCGGACCTTGTGTGGCACTTTGTTGCCCGCGCAGCCGCGCTGGTCGAGTGTGGATCGGACGATTTTCCAGGATCAACGACTCTGCCCTTTGTGCCGGGCAATCCTGGAGTCGCAAAAGCGCGGCACTCCGCCGATCTGGCCGGAGTTGCGCTTCGAGCTGTAGGCGGTCGATAGCGGACCGTTTCGACAGGGATTTCATGTGCCTGCGCTTGTGTCTCCCGCTTGGCTCCCGCAGCCAGGGGGCGGGGTGTACAATCGCGTTTCTATCACTCGTTTTTCATGCGAAGGATTATCCGGATGTTGCCGCGTCTCCCCGTCGTCACCCGCTGCCTGACACTTGCCGCATTGTGTTTGGCCGGTCCCGTTGCAGCATTGGAATTGCCTCTACCGCCGCCCGGTGAAGATATTGTCGGTCAGGTGCAGGTGATCAAGGCCAAGTACGAAGACACCTTCGCCGACCTGGGCACTGCTCATGACCTGGGGTATCTGGAGATGGTGGCGGCCAATCCGGGAGTCGACCCCTGGTTGCCGGGGGCGGGGACCGAGGTCATCTTGCCCACCCGTTTCATCCTGCCTCCCGGGCCCCGTGAGGGCATCGTGATTAACCTGGCGGAGTATCGTCTTTACTACTTCCCCAAGGGGCGGAATGTGGTTTACACCTTCCCGTTGGGCATTGGACGCGAGGGTTGGGGGTCGCCGATCGCTCATACCAGCATTACTGCGAAAACCCCGAATCCAACCTGGACTCCACCAGCGTCGATCCGGGCCGAACACGCTGCCGATGGTGATCCCCTGCCGAGCGTGGTGCCGGCAGGACCGAATAACCCGCTGGGGCCGTTCAAGTTCACATTGGGCACGCCTGGTTACCTGATCCACGGTTCGAACAAAAAGTTCGGCATCGGCATGCGCACCAGCCATGGCTGTTTCCGTATGCTCAACAACAACGTGCTGGAAATGGCCGGGATGGTTCCGGTAGGAACTTCCGTGCGTATCATCAACGATCCGTACAAGTTCGGTATCAGCGGTGGCAAAGTCTATCTGGAGGCGCATACACCTTTGGATGACAAGGGTAATCCTTCAGTGGTCGACAAGCACACTGCGGTGATCAATGCTTTGCTCAAGCGCGAAGATCTGGCCAACAACCTGCGCATGAACTGGGATGTGGTCAGGGATGTAGTGGCGGCCGAAGATGGCTTGCCAGTGGAGATCGCAATACCGACCACTGCGCCTGCAACATCGTTGTCCAGTGCTCCGTTCGATCTGCAGCAGTAAGGGTTAGAACAACAACCCGTCGAGACCTGCCGGTGTCGACGGGTTTTTTATTGTCAGTGGAAAATCCCAGGCAATAAAAAAGCCGATCCAAAAAATGGATCGGCTTGATAACAATCCCGAGGGACTATTACTTGCGGCTAGCTTTTTCCAGCATACGCAGAGCGCGCTCGTTAGCTTCGTCAGCAGTCTGTTGTGCTTTTTGAGCAGCAGCCAGAGCTTCATCAGCTTTACGATAGGCTTCGTCTGCACGAGCCTGAGCACGAGCTGCTGCATCTTCAGTAGCAGTCAGACGAGCTTCGGTTTCTTTGGATACGCTGCTGCAACCGGTAGCCAGAACTGCGGCCAGAGCCAGAGCAGAGAATTTCAGAACGTTGTTCATCGTGTTCCCCTTCAAGGACTTTCTATTAGTAGCTATCACCTCAGAGTGAGGAAATAGCCGGCGTACATACTACCCATTACTTGTAGTAAGTAAACTGACGTAGCGCAAGAAGCAAAAAAAATTCTAGGCGGTGATTCTTTTTCGAGCAACTTTTTAAGCGATTGTATAAAAAACATTCAGCGGCAAGGCTCTGTCAGAGGGTGCTGGTTGTTTGCCAGCATTCTCCAGGCGCTGTTTCAGAGTCTAGGCTAAAGTGGCCTATATTCTGTCGATGGCACTTTTCTTCAGAATCTGCCCAGCCTTGGCCTATCTTTATCCATCTTGCCGGTGACTTTAAGAAACGGTGCTCGTCTTAAGTTTCAGCATCCGGCGATGTATAGCCTCAACGCATTTTTACACTGGGCCTGACGGTGCTTTCTGCAAGGCTTGCTGAGGGCGTTTTACGTTGATCTGTGACGAGTGTGGCTTGAGCATTTATGCCCAGGGCGCCTACTATTTTGTAACGTGCTCGCGATGTAAGGGGGATGCCTTCTACGGTGGTGTCCGACAGGCACGAGGTGGCGTAAGTTGTTCCTTCGCCGGAAAAACATCGGTAAGGTATGGGTCAGCATTCCAGACCCGCAAGGAGTAGTGATGAGCGAGGCGTTGTCCATCCACCATGACCAGGCTGGTCATCAGTTCGAGACCAATGTGGACGGTCATCGTGCCTACCTGACCTATATGGACCTGGGTAAGCAGACTCTGGATATCTACCGCACCTTCGTGCCCAACGCATTACGTGGGCGCGGCATTGCCGCGGCGTTGACCGAGCAGGCGCTGGAGTACGCCGAGCGTATGGGTTACACAGTGATTCCATCCTGTTCTTATGTAGAACGCTACATGGAACGCCATCAGCGTCACGCAGCAAAGCTCTGATCGGGGCGACCATAAAAAACGCCGGGCTTGGCCCGGCGTTTTTGTGTCTGACGAAAAGGAATCAGCTGCGATCGCGTTTCGGCAATACGTCCTTGAGCTTGGCGTGCATGCTGCGCAGGGTTTTCTCGGTGCTTTCCCAGTCGATGCAGGCGTCGGTAATCGATACGCCGTACTGCAGGTCTGACAGGTCCTTCGGAATCGCCTGGCAACCCCAGTTCAGGTGACTTTCCACCATCAGACCGATGATCGACTGGTTGCCTTCCAGGATTTGGTTGGCAACGTTTTCCATGACTAGAGGTTGCAGCGCCGGGTCCTTGTTGGAGTTGGCATGGCTGCAGTCGATCATGATGTTCGGCTTGATCTTGGCCTTGCTCAGGGCTTGTTCGCAGACAGCGACGCTCACCGAGTCGTAGTTCGGCTTACCGTTGCCGCCACGCAGCACCACGTGGCCGTAGGCGTTGCCTTTGGTGGTTACGATCGATACGCCACCTTGTGGGTTGATCCCCAGGAAACGATGCGGGCTGGATACCGATTGCAGCGCATTGATCGCCACGGTTAGGCCACCGTCGGTGCCATTCTTGAAGCCCACGGCCGACGACAGGCCGGAAGCCATTTCCCGATGGGTCTGGGATTCGGTGGTGCGTGCACCGATGGCCGACCAACTGATCAGGTCCTGCAGATATTGCGGGGAGATCGGGTCAAGGGCTTCAGTGGCGGTAGGCAGGCCCATTTCAGCCAGGTCCAGCAACAACTGCCGCCCGATATGCAAACCGTCCTGAATCTTGAACGAGTCATCCAGGTAAGGGTCGTTGATCAGGCCTTTCCAGCCAACGGTAGTACGGGGTTTCTCGAAGTACACCCGCATTACCAGATAGAGAGTGTCAGAGACTTCCGCCGCCAGTGCCTTGAGACGTTCAGCGTACTCGTGCGCTGCCTTGATGTCGTGGATCGAGCAGGGCCCAATGACGATAAACAGACGGTGATCAGTGCCATCGAGGATGTTGCGGATCACTTCGCGACCCTTGGTCACGGTGCGCAAGGCGGTGTCGCTAAGGGGGATGTCTCGCTTGAGTTGATCAGGGGTGATCAGGGTCTCGTTGGAGGCGACGTTAAGGTCGTTGATCGGTAAATCAGCCATCGTGTTACTCGTCAGGTCACGGGTGCCGGCCGCCAGCGATCCCCGCGCGGCGGAGCACAGCGGATTTGAGCGCGTCGGGGAGCGGAACCTTAGCGCGTTACCCGGTGACTCTACAATGGGCAGACGGCGGTTTTATTGGGCTAAGGCTGCACAAAAGCCTGGTGTACGCGGTCCTCGGAATAGTCCTCTGCGTGCTGCTCGACCCAATTCAGGGCCAGGGCCTCGATGCATTGTTGTTCGCTCTGAGGTTCATGCAGGCGGCAGTATCGAGCGATCTGGCACACCTGTTCGCCCATGCGGGCGCCGAACAGCGTTTGTTCATCGACGAAAGCGATGCCCACCAGGTAGCCGCGCTTGCGTTTCAGGCACCAGGCGACATAGCCGTTGTAGCGCGCATTTTCCCCCAGCGTCGGCATATACACCTCTAGTGCGGTGCCGTGGCGCCAGGCGCGGTGGTAATTGCACGCCATGCCACCGAGGCTGATAGTGTGCAACCGCTGACGCGAAATGCAGGCGTATTTACGCAGGGTCAGTTCAACCGGAACATCATCAGGATGAGGCAAAAAACGTCCCATGACCGCAGACTCCGAGTGTCGTCCATTTGACATTGTTTCCCCCAGTATAGTGGTCGAATTGGAACTGACAGACTTCGATATCGACCAGCAATTGCTGGGTCTGGATGGTGTTTCCCTGGTGGTTTTCACCAGCGTTGGCTGTTCCAGTTGCCGTTGGGCGCGGGCGCAACTGCCGGGGCTGGGCTTGCCGGTCGAGCGCTTGTGCTGGGTCGACGCCGCTGACAACGGAGGCGCCGTGGAGCGCTATCAGGTGTTTCACCTGCCGGCCCTGTTTGTGGTGAGCGACGGTGAGTTTTATGGGGCGTTGCAGTCGCGGCTGACGTACAAGGCGCTCACTGAGGGCTTGCGTCAGGCGCTCAATCGAATTCCAGAGGAGTTGCCTTGATGGATGCAGGTCGTAAACCGCGTGTGGGCATTATCGGGACCGGAGCGATCGGAGGTTTTTACGGGGTGATGCTGGCACGCGCCGGTTTCGACGTGCACTTTCTATTGCGTAGCGAGTTTTCGACGGTGGTGGAGCAGGGGCTGCAGGTCAACAGCGCTCAGTACGGGGCGTTGAGCCTGAAACCGGTGCAGGCATACGCCAGCGCTGAGGAGATGCCGCTTTGTGACTGGCTGCTGGTGGGAGCCAAGACCACCAGCAACCTCCAGTTGGCGCCGGCGATCATTCAGGCGGCGGCGCCTGATGCCAAGGTTCTGTTGCTGCAGAACGGCCTGGACGTTGAAGATGGCCTGCGCGCCGTGCTTCCTGAGTCGCTGCACCTACTGGGTGGCTTGTGCTTTATCTGTGTCCATCGTGCGGGTCCCGGCCAGATCGAGCACCAGGCTCTTGGTGCAGTCAATCTGGGTTACCACAGCGGTCCGGCAAGCGCTGATCCGGTGTTGAGCCAGGCTATTGTCGAAGAAGGGGCGGCGTTGTTTCGTGAGGCCGGGCTTGATTCCAAGGTCATGGGCAACCTGCAGCAGGCGCGTTGGCAGAAGCTGGTGTGGAATGTGCCTTACAACGGTCTATCGGTGCTGCTCAAGGCCAGCACCACGCCGTTGATGGGCGATCCGGACAGCCGCGAGTTGATTCAGAACCTCATGCAGGAGGTGCTTCTGGGGGCCGCGGCTTGTGGTCATGTCATTCCAGATGCCTACGCACAGCAACTGTTCAAGTCCACCGAGCACATGCCCGACTACTGGCCGAGCATGTACCATGATTTCCTGCATCAGCGTCCTCTGGAGTTGGCAGCCATCTATGCCGCACCTTTGGCGGCAGCCAGGGCCGCTGGCTGTGAGCTGCCGAAAATCCAGGCGCTTTACCAGGCCTTGAGTTTCATCGACCGGCATCACGCTTGAGCTGATTACCTGAAGGGGACGGAATATGGCAAATGGCCTGGATGGCAAGCTGGTGGTGGCGATTTCGTCGCGGGCGCTGTTCGATCTGAGCGACAGCCATAAGGTCTATCTGGCCCAGGGGGTCGAGGCTTATAGGCAGTACCAGATCGAACACGAAGAGGAGATCCTCGAACCGGGCGATGCCTTCCCATTGGTGAAGAAACTGCTCAGTCTCAATGCCAGTCTGGGGCGTGCGCGGGTCGAGGTGGTGCTGGTTTCACGCAACAGTGCCGACACCGGCCTGCGGGTGTTCAACTCGATCCAGCATTACGGCCTGGGTATTTCCCGTGCGGCCTTCGTCGGCGGTCGCAGTCCCTATCCCTATCTGGCGGCCTTTGGCAGCGATCTGTTTCTCTCTACCCATGCCGACGATGTGCGCAGTGCTCTGGAGGCTGGGTTTGCTGCCGCGACCATCCTCTCAGGCGGCGCCCGGCGTGCCGCCAATGGCGAGTTGCGCATCGCCTTCGACGGGGACGCCGTGCTGTTTTCCGATGACTCGGAACGGGTCTATCAAACCGGTGGCCTGGAGGCCTTTCAGGCCAGTGAGCAGCAGTCGGCCCGGGAGCCATTGCCGGGCGGACCGTTCAAGGGCTTTCTGGCGGCACTCAATCTGCTTCAGGGCGAGTTTCCCAACGATGCCTGCCCGATTCGCACGGCCTTGGTCACGGCCCGTTCGGCGCCGGCCCATGAGCGGGTGATCCGCACCTTGCGCGAGTGGGACATTCGTCTGGACGAGTCCTTGTTTCTGGGCGGCCTGGAGAAAGCCGCCTTTCTTGAAGCCTTCGCCGCCGATGTTTTTTTTGATGATCAGGCCGGTCACTGCGAGTTGGCCCGCGAGGTGGTTGCCACCGGTCACGTGCCCCACGGCATCAGCAACGAAGCCAGGGATTGAGCCCTAAAATCCCAGGCTTGGCGTCGAACCTCCCACAGTTCCAGGCACTGCTAAGCTGAATCAATCTCCGCCATCTTGGCAGTTGAGGAGGTCATATGATTCGTTCGATGCTGTATGCCACCGACCTCGGTCTGTATGCGCCCTTTGTCATGCAGCATGCCTTGGAGCTGGCTCGAACGTTCAATGCCGACTTACATGTAGTGCACGCAGTGGAACCCATGGGGCTATTTGCCGAATCGGTGTTGCAGAGCTATCTGGATGAGCAATCCTTGAACGAGTTTCACCGCCAGGGCTTGAGCACGGTAATGGCCAATATCGAGCAGCGGGTGCTGGACAGTTTTCGCGAGGAGTTGGGGGAGGGCATGCAGGACCTGACCTTGATCCAGTCGGTGCGGGTGCTTCAAGGGGACCCATCCCAGGTGATTCTGGACCAGGCGGCGAAACTCTCGGTGGATTTGCTGATCGTAGGAAGTCACAGCCACGGGGGCGGTGCGCAAACCCCTTTGGGGCGTACGGCCGCACGGGTTTTACAGCTGGCCAAAGTGCCGGTTTATCTGGTGCCTCTGGTGCAGCGTCGGCGTCAGGGGGATGTCTGAGAGCGGAATGGAAAATTCTGAATAAAAGTTCTAGATTTATTCTCCTGACCATTAATATAGTTATATACCGTCGCTGATACCCGTGGCGTCTACCTGCTTTGAGGGATTGATATGAAGCTTCAACAATTGCGCTACATCTGGGAAGTGGCGCACCACGACCTCAACGTCTCCGCTACCGCCCAAAGCCTTTACACCTCACAACCGGGTATCAGCAAGCAGATCCGTCTGCTCGAAGACGAGCTTGGGGTCGAGGTCTTCGCTCGCAGCGGCAAGCATCTGACCCGTGTGACCCCGGCCGGTGAGCGAATAATCACTACCGCTGGCGAGATCCTGCGCAAAGTCGAGAGCATCAAGCAGATCGCCCAGGAGTTCTCCAACGAGAAGAAGGGCACCCTGTCCATCGCCACCACCCATACCCAGGCACGTTACGCCCTGCCGCCGGTGATCAGTAGCTTCATCAAGCAGTACCCCGATGTGGCCCTGCACATGCACCAGGGCTCGCCGATGCAGATCGCTGAGATGGCCGCTGACGGCACTGTGGATTTCGCCATCGCCACCGAGGCGCTGGAGCTGTTCGGTGATCTGGTGATGATGCCGTGCTATCGCTGGAACCGTTGCGTGGTTGTGCCTCAGGGCCACCCGCTGACCAAGCTGCCGAAGCTGACCCTGGAAACCCTGGCCGAATACCCCATCGTTACCTACGTGTTCGGTTTCACTGGCCGCTCCAAGCTCGATGAAGCCTTCAGCCATCGTGGCCTGACGCCAAAGGTGGTGTTCACTGCGGCTGACGCCGACGTGATCAAGACCTATGTGCGCCTGGGGTTGGGAGTGGGTATCGTCGCCAAGATGGCGGTCGACACCAAGCTCGACAATGACCTGGTGGTACTGGACGCCAGCGAGCTGTTCGAGTCGAGCATCACCAAGATCGGTTTCCGTCGCGGTACATTCCTGCGCGGCTTCATGTGCGACTTCATCGAGAAGTTCGCCCCGCACCTGACGCGCGAAGTCATGGCCAAGGCGATTCAATGCCATAACAAGCAGGAACTGGAAGAACTGTTCGACGGCGTTGAACTGCCGGTTCACTGATTACAGCTAGCGGACCTCGGTGACAGTGAACTGTTGCCAGGTCCCCGCCACTACGATCTCCACCTCGTCGTCCTCGAACTTGCCCATCAGGCTCTTGCCCAGCGGTGACCGCGGGGTGATGACGGTCACCAGTTGCCCCACCACATAAACCTTCAAGCCTGCCCCGTCGGGACCAAGAAACAGCCATTGTTCGTGGCCGTTTTCATCCTCCAGCCCCAGCAACGCACCGACCTGGATTCCGGCCTGTGGGTCGTAGGATCGCAAACTCAGATTCTGCCAGAGACTCAATGCCTGACGGATTTCCTCGACCCGCCGAGCCTGGCCGGCCGCCAGGTAGGAGGCTTCCAGCCCCAGGGT
Source organism: Pseudomonas protegens (assembly GCF_003363755.1). GTDB lineage: Bacteria > Pseudomonadota > Gammaproteobacteria > Pseudomonadales > Pseudomonadaceae > Aquipseudomonas > Aquipseudomonas danubii. The sequence continues at coordinate 1,553,369 of NZ_CP031396.1, read as the reverse complement.
GTCGTACTTGTTCTCGGCGATATTCTCTTCGTGAGTGGCGGTTTCGTAGGCGGTTTGCGCAGCGCGCACCGCGACTTCCAGATCCTCTCGGAGCTGTTGCAGAATCAGTTGGCAGACAGACTGTTTATTCATGATCAATTACAGAACTGCAGAACGTTGGCGCGACTCTTTTCGCTGGGCGCTGTCTGGTCCTGTTGCAACCAGAACTGGCATTTGGGATTGGACAGGTTGCGCGGGTTGCTACGAGCGTTATCCAGGGATTGCAACTCTTCGTTCTTGCGCAGGTTTTCCTGATACTGCTCGAACAGCCGATTGGGCGGCTCAGGCGCAACCACCGGCGGCTTCGCCAATTGCTGCACGGCTTGCGCTACAGGAGCCAGTTGCTGGCTGAAGAGAAAGTGCGAGGCTAGCCAGCAGGTCAGGGCAATCGCCAGAAAACCCAGCCACAGGCCCAGGGCAATGCTGCCGCTGAGCGCCAGGGCATTGAAGCTGATGCGCAAGGAGCGACGAGCGGGCGGGCGATAAGACATGGTTGCCTCCTGGCGGGCGATAGTGGGCGAGGGCTGATTGTCGCATGAAGATTAATCGAGGTTGGCTCTTCTGCGCAGGAGCATTTATGCGGACAATCGGCGCCTTTGCCAATCGGGGACTGGAATGAAAGCCTCCTGGGATATTTTTTGCAGCGTGGTCGACAACTACGGCGACATCGGCGTGACCTGGCGCCTGGCCCGACAGTTGGTGGCCGAGCATCAATGCACGGTGCGTTTGTGGGTCGATGATCTGCGGGCCTTTGAAAAGATCTGTCCAGAGATCGACTTCCAGCGACTCAGTCAGTATCAGGATGGGGTCGAAGTGCGCCATTGGCCGGCCCAGTGGCAGGATGAAGTTGCTGCCGATGTGGTGATCGCTGCGTTTGCCTGTCAGTTGCCCCATGCCTATATGGAGGCGATGGCCGAGCGCCAGCGTGCACCCTTGTGGCTGAATCTGGATTACCTGAGCGCGGAGGACTGGGTCAGCGGCTGCCACGGCCTGCCATCAGTGAAGTTTCGTGGTGTACAGAAGTACTTTTTCTTCCCCGGATTCCAGGCTGGCACGGGCGGCTTGCTGCGCGAAGCCGGATTGCTCGAGCGCCGCCGGCAATTTCAGGCCGATCGCCAGGTCCAGCTGGATTTTCTTCAAGGACTGGGAGTCACTCCCGCCGCCGATAGCCGCTTGATATCACTGTTTGCCTATGAGAACGCCAGTCTTGGTGGTTGGCTGGATGCCTTGGCCCTCGATACGCAACAGACCCATTTGCTGGTGCCCGAAGGGCGCATCCTGGGAGATGTGCAGCGCTGGCTGGGAAACGCGTCGTTGAGTGTGGGCAGCCTGCAGATCCGGCAGTCCCTGACGGTCCAGGTCCTGCCTTTTGTTCGCCAGGAAGATTACGACCGTCTGTTGTGGTGCTGCGATTTCAACGCGGTGCGTGGAGAGGACTCCTTTGTTCGGGCGCAATGGGCCGGGCGGCCGATGCTCTGGCATATCTACCGCCAGGACGAAGACATCCACCTGGACAAGCTCGAGGCCTTTCTCGCCTTGTACACCCGGACTCTTTCACCTGACGCCCAAGCGGCGGTGCGGGCCCTGTGGCAGGCCTGGAATACCGAGGCAGCGATGACCGAAGCCTGGAAAAACCTGCTGCAACACTGGCCCGAAGTCGCCGCGCACGCCGAACAATGGTGTCTGGAACAAGGCTTGCAAGCCGATCTTGCTGCGGCGCTGGTGCAGTTTTACCTAAATTGGATATGATACGCGGCCTAGATTTTTGTAAATCCCATCCAAATTCGGATATTCGCAATGAAAACTGGTAAAGAACTCAAACCCGGTACCGTGATCCGTATCGACAACGATCCTTGGCTGGTTCAGAAAGCTGAATTCACCAAGTCCGGTCGTAACAGCGCGATCATGAAGACCAAGCTGAAGAACCTGCTGACCGGTTACAAGACCGAAACCGTTTACGGTGCGGACGACAAACTGGACGACGTGATCCTGGATCGCAAAGAAGCGACCCTGTCGTTCATCAGCGGTGACACCTACACCTTCATGGACACCACCGACTACACCATGTACGAGCTGAACGCCGAAGACATCGAGGCCGTTCTGCCGTTCATCGAAGAAGGCATGACCGACGTTTGCGAAGCCGTGTTCTTCGAAGACCGTCTGGTTTCCGTTGACCTGCCGACCACCATCGTACGTCAGGTTGACTACACCGAAGGTTCCGCTCGCGGCGACACTTCGGGCAAGGTGATGAAGCCTGCCAAACTGAAAAACGGTACCGAGCTGAGCGTTGCGGACTTCATCGAAATCGGCGACATGATCGAGATCGATACCCGCGAAGGCGGTTCCTACAAGGGCCGCGCCAAGGTTTAATCCTGGTTCGATCTTGTCGATGAAAAAGCCCGACCTTGAGTCGGGCTTTTTTATGCCTGGCGTTTACCGTTTCAGACGTTCACGTGCAGGCGTACATCAACATTGCCGCGGGTGGCGTTGGAGTAGGGGCAGACCTGATGTGCGGCATCCACCAGGCTTTGCGCATCTTCCTGAGCCACGCCCGGAAGGCTGACATGCAGATCGATATCCAAGCCAAAGCCGCCAGGGATCTGACCGATACCGACATGGGCGGTGATCGAGGCGTTGTCCGGGATCTTGCGCTTGCTCTGGCTGGCAACGAACTTCAGGGCACCGATAAAGCAGGCCGAATAGCCGGCAGCGAACAGCTGTTCCGGGTTGGTCGCCTGTCCACCGGCCCCGCCGAGTTCCTTGGGGGTGGCCAGTTTGACGTCGAGGATGTTGTCACTGGAAACAGCGCGGCCATCACGGCCACCGGTGGCGGTTGCAACTGCGGTGTAGAGAGTTTGCATGGTGAAAGCCTCGTGCTGGGTTGTTTTTGCGCTAATTGTTTGCGCGCTAAGTAAGTGCGAAATAAATGTATCGCTCAAATATTTAGTGCGCAAGATATATTTTATGCAAACTCTTGCCCGAAGCCCTGTTTCTGGCTCAACTCATTGTTTTTTATAAATATATTTTTTTCTCAAAACCAGCCCCAGCCATAGGCGCTGGCTTGTCGGCGAAGCCTTAGAGACTGTCCTGCAAATGCCCCCGCAGCATCTGTAAATCTTCTTGCAGCTGCCGCAACTGCTCCACTGTCCGACCGCTGGCGCCGAGGATGCACTGTGGGATGTTCCGGGCTTGTTCGCGCATCGCTCGGCCCTGTTCCGTCAGCTCGACAATGACCACTCGCTCATCTTCCCGGCTGCGAGTGCGGCTCAGCAGGCCCTCGGCTTCCAGGCGCTTGAGCAAGGGAGTCAGCGAGCCGGGGTCGGTCAGCAGGCGCTGGCTGATTTCGCCGACGGTCAAGCCATCCCGCTCCCAGAGCACCAGCATTGCCAGGTACTGCGGATAGGTCAGCCCCAGTTGCTGCAGCAACGGTTTATAGACCTTGGTCAGTAGCAGCGATGTGGAGTGCAGGGCGAAACACACTTGGTTGTCCAGCAGCAGCTGTTCGCAGGTATCCGGGGTAGAGCGGTCGGTGGTCATGTCGGGGGCCTTGGTCGTTAATGGTCCTGAATCTAGCGGGCGAGTCTTTAATGCACCAGATAATTTTCTTCGACGTCAGTTCATTGCACTCTGCAGTGCCAGGTCCCATGGCGGAACCGGACTGAAGCGACTTTTCAGGTACTCCAGCAGCAGGCGGCTACGGGCATTGGGATGCTGCTCCATGCGCAAGGCATAGATACCGGCGGTTTCCGGCTTGGGTAGACCGTTATCACAGAACAACGGCACCAGTTCTCCGCGCAACAGGTACTCACTCACCAGCCAGGTGGGCAAGTGAGCAATTCCCAGCCCGGCCAAGGCTCCCGAAAGCAGGGCTTCGGCATTGTTGGCGCTGAGGCGGATGCGTTGTGGGCGATGACTGTGCAGCTGTCCGTCCCGTTCAAAGCGCCAGGCGAACAAGGGTGCCAGGCCATCCCAGTCGAGGCCGTCGTGCTGGCTGAGCTCAGCGGGTTGAGTCGGGGTGCCACGGCTCTTCAGGTAGGACGGACTGGCGCAGGCAATGCGTACGATGCTGGCCAGGGAGGTGGCCACCATCCGGGTATCCACCTGTTGCCCGGCCCGCAGTACCAGGTCCACTTTGCCCAGGTGCGAGCCCTGCATGTCGACGAAGCTGTCGATCAGGTGCAGTTGTACATCCAGGCCGGGATAGAGCACCAGGAAGTCGGCGATCGCCGGTGCCAGATGACGGCGGCCGAAGGCGGCCGGGGCATCGATGCGGATCAGGCCTTCCGGCGCATGGCTCAGGGACACCGCCTCGGCCCGGGCCAGTTGCAGTTCAGCGACAATGCGCCGGGCCCGTTCGGCGAAGGCCAGGCCAGCGGCTGTGGCAACCACGGCATGGGTGGTGCGCATGAACAACGTGGTGCCCACGGCACTTTCCAGGCTGTCGATACGCCGGGCCACGGCGGAGGGCGTCAGTGGATGGCGGCGAGCCGCGGCGGAAAAACTGCCGGCTTCCAGCACATCGAGAAACAGCCCCAGTTGTTCGGTGAGAGTGTTGGGATTCATGGTCAGAGCGCTTATGCGAAAACGGCACAGCCATTGTGCGTTGCTGTGCGTTTCCGTGCCAGGGCCGACTGCGTAGCATGCAGCTCTCAGGTGAGGAGAGCGGCTGTGATCGAGTTAGTGATGTATCTGCTGTTGGGCGCGGCCCTGGGCACAGTGGGTGGTTTGTTCGGTATCGGCGGCGGCTTGATCGCGATTCCCGTGCTGGGGGGGGTGTTCGGCCTGGATCAGCAGATTGCTCAGGGCACCGCGCTGGTGATGGTGGTGCCCAATGTGATGCTGGCGCTGTGGCGTTATCACCAGCGCAACCGCATCGAACTGCGCCATGCCCTGCCACTGGCGCTGATGGGCTTTTGTTTCGCCTGGCTCGGCTCGATCTGGGCGGTGGGCATCGACGCGCAGAAGATGCGTATCGGCTTTGTCGTCTTTCTCCTGGTGCTGTCGGCCTACAACCTGCTGCGCATGTTCATGAGCAGCGCGCCGGCCAGCACGCGGATGCGTTATTCCTGGCCTTGGCTGGGGGTTCTGGGCGCTGCCTCCGGGGCCATGGGCGGGTTGTTCGGCGTAGGCGGAGCGGTAGTGGCCACGCCAGTATTGACCAGCGTCTTTGGCACCTCCCAGGTGGTGGCACAAGGGCTGTCCCTGGCTCTGGCGTTGCCGAGCACCGGGGTGACTCTGGTGACCTACGGCGTCCATCACCAAGTGGACTGGATGATTGGTCTGCCGTTGGCGGTCGGCGGCCTGTTGAGCATCAGTTGGGGAGTGAAGGTGGCTCATGCTTTGCCCGAGCGCCTGCTGCGGGCGCTGTTCTGCGGTTTCCTGGTGGTGTGCGCGGTGATGCTGGCCTTCAAAGTTTGAAGCCTTCGACAATGTGCTCCGCCAGGCATTCGGTGATGGGGGAGGGCGTATTGAGGTTGCGCAGCAGCATGATGCTCGCCTCCGGCAATTGGGGCAGGCCCTGTGCCTCGCCGAGAATGCGCATGTCCGGTGTGATCAGGCTTTCCAGTTGCGCGGTGATTGCCAGTCCGGCACTGACCACGGCCATCAACGCCGCCAGGCTCGAGCTGTTGTAGGCAATCCGGTAGTCGAGTCCGGCGGCGTCCAGGGCGTTGCAGGCCCAGAGTCTGCAAAAGCAGTCGCTGTTGAACATCGCCAGGGGCAATGGCGATTGCTCGTGGGGATTGAAGCCCTGGGCCACGGCCCAGACGAAGCGCTCCTTGCGCAGCAGTTGGCCGATCTCGCTGCCCGGCTCGCGGGTGACGATGGACAGGTCCAGGTCCTGGCGTTGCAGCAACTGTTTGCTGGATTCGCAATGCACCTCGATCTGGATCAGCGGGTAGCTTTGGGCAAAGCGCGACAGGATTCCCGGTAGAAAGCGCATCACATAATCATCCGGAGTGCCGATGCGAACCAGGCCCACCATGTGCGGCTCGCGCAGGGTGTTGAACACCTCGCTGTGCAGTTTCAGGATGCGTCGGGCGTAGCCCAGCAGCACCTGGCCCTCGGCGGTGAGCTTGACCTGGCGCCCGTCGCGCTGGAACAACTGGCGTTGCAGCACATCTTCTTCCAGGCGTTTCATCTGCATGCTCACCGCCGACTGGGTGCGATTGACCCGTTCGCCGGCCCGGGTAAAACCGCCTTCATCGGCGATGGCGACAAAGGTGCGCAGGACTTCGGTGTCGATGCTGGGGAACTGGGACATTCCATCAAATCCTGAGATGAATGACATAAGAAACATTCGTTGGATTGATCTTAATCCTAAGCACAGACTGGCGTCATCCCCACTGGAGGGCAAGATGATGAAAGGTCAAAAGGGTTATGTGCTGGTCCACAAGCTGTCATTTCAGGCGCTGTCATTGAGCGGCTTATGGCGCAGGGTCATGCGCTGGTATGAGCTTGGGCGTGAGCGCCGGATGCTCGCCGGGCTGAGCGATGAGGCGTTGAAGGACCTGGGCCTGACGCGGGCCGATGTCGAGCATGAGCGGGTCCGCCCGTTCTGGGACGACCCGATGCATAAATAGCGGCAAGGGTGCTACACAAGCCGCTTCCCGGTGCGCTAGCGTGCGGGCAGACAAGGAGAACTCCCATGCCTGCACAATGCTCTTTCTCTCTCAAACAGGCTCGCCGACTGGCGCTGGCCGCCCAGGGTTTCGGCGGGCGCCAGCCGTCGGCAACGATCAAGGCCGCACGCCTCAATCTGCAGATAGAGCGCCTGGGCCTGTTGCAGATCGATTCGGTCAACGCCTTGGTACGGGCCCATTACCTGCCGCTGTTTTCCCGCCTGGGCAGTTATCCACAGGCGTTGCTCGATCAGGCCGCCTGGAGTCAGGGCCGGCAACGCACGTTGTTTGAATACTGGGGGCATGAGGCGTCGTTGCTACCCATGTCCATGTACCCGCTGATGCGCTGGCGGATGCAGCGGGCAAAACAAGGGCAGGGTATCTACTCCCAGTTGACGCGCTTTGGTCAGGAGCGCCAGGCCACTGTCCGTCGGGTAATGGCCGCGGTCCAAGAGCAGGGCGCGCTAGGCGCCGGCAGCCTGTCCACCCGTGAGGAGCGTGCCGGGCCCTGGTGGGATTGGAGCGATGAAAAGCATGCGTTGGAATGGCTGTTCGCGGCCGGTGAGGTAACGGTGGCGGGGCGCCGCGGCTTCGAGCGCCTGTACGATTTGCCGGAGCGGGTGATCGCGCCGCAGATCCTTCGGCAACCGCTGCTGGATGAGGCTCAGGCCCAGCGTCGCCTGATGCTGCATGGCGCAACCGCTCTGGGTGTGGCCACGGAAAAGGACCTTCGGGATTATTTTCGTCTCGATCCAGGCGACAGCCGTGCACGACTCGCCGAACTGGTGGAGTCCGGTGAGTTGCTGGCCTGCGAGGTTCAGGGTTGGCGTCAGCCGGCCTATTGCCTGCCGCAGGTCAAGGTGCCGCGCAAGGTCGAGGCCAGTGCGCTGTTGTCACCGTTCGATTCACTGATCTGGGAGCGCAGCCGCACTGAGCGACTGTTCGATTTCCGCTATCGGCTGGAGATCTATACGCCCCGGCACAAGCGGGTCTATGGCTATTACGTGCTGCCGTTCTTGCACAACGAGCGGATCGTCGCTCGGGTCGATTTGCGGGCGGAGCGAGCTCAGGGGCGTTTGGCGGTGCATGGGGTGCATGAAGAGCAGCCCGGTCTGGACGAAGAGGGCATCCGGGCATTGGCCGTGCAATTGCGCAAGATGGCCGATTGGCTGGGGTTGGAGCAGATTCAGCTCAATTGCCAGCGTGATGCTGCGCGACATCTGCGTGAGGTGCTGGAGTGAAGCGCTTCGCGGGCAAGCCCGTTCCTACAGTGGCCTTGCAGGAGCGGGTTTGACCGCGACAGCGCTTTTAGCGTTTGACCTGCTTCAAGGTCTCGGCAATCAGGAAGGCCAGTTCCAGCGACTGGTCGGCGTTCATCCGTGGATCGCAATGAGTGTGATAGCGATCCGATAGGCCGTCTTCGGTAATAGGCCGTGCGCCGCCGATGCACTCGGTGACGTTCTGACCGGTCATCTCGATATGGATGCCGCCGGCATAGCTGCCTTCGGCCTGGTGCACCTGGAAGAACTCCTTGACCTCGGTGAGGATCTGCGCGAAATCCCGGGTCTTGTAGCCGCTGCTGGCCTTGATGGTGTTGCCGTGCATCGGGTCCGAACTCCAGAGCACCTGCTTGCCTTCGCTTTCTACCGCACGGATCAGTTGCGGCAGATGGTCGCCGACCTTGTGGGCGCCCATGCGCACGATCAGGTTGAGGCGCCCGGGATCGTTGTCCGGGTTGAGGATGTCGATCAAGCGGATCAGTTCCTCGGTGTTCATGCTCGGGCCGACCTTGACCCCGATCGGGTTGTTCACGCCCCGCAGGAACTCGACGTGGGCACCGTCGAGCTGGCGAGTGCGGTCGCCGATCCACAGCATGTGCGCCGAGCAATCGTAATAGTCGTTGGTCAGGCTGTCGCGGCGGACAAAGGCCTCTTCGTAATTGAGCAGCAGCGCTTCATGGGCGGTGAAGAAGCTGGTCTCGCGCAGTTGCGGCGAGCTGTCCATGCCGCAGGCACGCATGAAGGCCAGGGTTTCATCGATGCGGTCCGCGAGCTGGCTGTATTTCTCGGCCAGAGCCGAGTTGGCGATGAAGTCCAGGTTCCACTTGTGCACCTGGTGCAGGTCGGCAAAGCCGCCCTGGGCGAAGGCCCGCAACAGGTTCAGGGTGGCCGTGGCCTGGTGGTAGGACTGCAGCAGGCGGTCCGGGTCCGGTATCCGGCTTTTTGCATCAAAGCCGATGCCGTTGACGATGTCGCCGCGATAGGCCGGCAAGGTCACGCCATTGATGGTTTCGTCGTTGGCCGAGCGCGGCTTGGCGAACTGGCCGGCCATGCGTCCGACCTTGACCACCGGGCAGCCGGCGGCAAAAGTCATGACAATGGCCATCTGCAGCAGCACCTTGAAGGTGTCGCGGATCTTCGCGGCGGAGAATTCGGCAAAGCTTTCGGCGCAGTCGCCGCCCTGCAGCAGGAAGGCGCGGCCCTGGGTCACTTCGGCAAACTGGCGGCGCAACTCCCGGGCTTCACCGGCAAACACCAGCGGTGGATAACTGGCCAGGGTTTGCTCGACCTGTAGCAGATGCGCAGCGTCGGGGTACTGGGGTTGTTGCTGGATCGGCAAGGCGCGCCAGCTGTCGGGGCTCCAGGGTTGGCTCATCGCGGACTCGAGTGCGTTACGGTGGGAGGGGCATGTTAGCAGCAAATTAGTGCGTGACCTGCTCCTCTCGCTTGGCCGACAATCGCGCCTTTCCCGCTCGCTGCCGAGCGGTTGGTTTATCGCGCCGGCTCGATTGCGAGCCCCGCGACTAGGAGATGAAATGACTGAGGAGCGCGTCGAGCGTGTGCTCGCCGAGGTTCATGACCAGTTCGGCATGATTCGGGTATTGGAAGTGGCGGACTACCGCTTCCTCGAATTTGGCGACGCCATCGAGCAAAGCTGCGTGTTCACCGCCGACCCCAGCTGGCTGGAGTACGACTACACCCGGGCCATGCTGATCGGTGCCCTGTGTCATGAGGCGCCGGAGAGCGCACTGTTTCTCGGCCTGGGCGCCGGGACCCTGACCCAGGCCTGCCTGAAGTTCCTGCCCCTGGAAGACGTCGAAGCCATCGAACTGCGCCCGGATGTTCCACGCCTGGCCATCGAGTACCTGGGCCTGGACGATGATCCGCGTCTTTATATAAGAGTCGGTGACGCCCTGGAGTTGCTGGACAGTGCCGAATCCGCTGATCTGATCTTCGTCGACCTGTACACCGATGTCGGCCCGGGCGTCGGTCATCTGGCCTGGGGCTTCCTGGAAAACTGCCAGAAGCGCCTCAATCCTGGAGGTTGGCTGGTGATCAACCAGTGGGCTACCGATGACGGCAAGCCTCTGGGCGCAGCCTTGTTGCGTGGCCTTTATCACCGCCACTACTGGGAGCTGCCGGTGAAGGAGGGCAATGTGATTCTGATCGTGCCATCCGACCTGGAGCAGGACCTGGACCTGCCGAGCCTGACCGCCCGGGCTGAAGCCCTGGCCCCGCGCCTGGGCTATTCCCTGCAGTCGCTGATCAAGGCCATTCGTCCCGCCACCTGATACTTGCGCAGGAGCCGGTTTGTCGGCGAGGACGATCTGCCGGCCATCTGGTTCAGCAACCCTTGAACACCCCCGGTCGCTTCTCGATCATCGCCCGCACGCCTTCCTTGGCGTCCTCACTGTTCATCAGTTTGTGTATCAGCGGTGGCAAGCCCTGGGCGGCCAGCGTCTCGCCCTCGAGCCTGGCCTGGCGCGCCGACATCAGCGTCGCCTGCACCCCCAGCGGCGCCTGTCGGGCAATCCGCTCGGCCAGTTCAATGGCCCGGGGCAGCAGGTCCTCACTGGCCATCACTTCCTGGACCAGCCCCAGGCGCAGGGCTTCATGGGCATCGAACTCGTCACCGGTCAGTAACCAGCGCATGGCATTGCCCCAGCCGGCCAGTTGATGCAGGCGCAGGGTTGCGCCGCCGAAGGGAAAGATGCCGCGCTGCACTTCCATCTGGGCAAAGCGCGTATTGCTGGCGCAGAGGTTGATGTCCGCCGCCAGCATCAACTCGATGCCGATGGTCAGGCAGTAACCCTGTACGGCGACTATCACCGGCTTGCTTACCCGTGGTCCGGCGAACACGCCCCAGGGGTCGCAGCCGCCGGGCGGTGCCTGCCAGCCCTGAGCCAGGGCAGCGCCGACATTGGCCAGGTCCAGCCCTGCGGTAAAGTGTTCGCCGTGGCCGAACACCACGGCGATCCGCGCTTGGCTGCTGGCTTCGAACTCGCCATAGGCCAGGCTCAGCTGGTTGAGCAGCTCCAGATCGAAGGCATTGCGCTTGGCGACCCGGTCCAGGCCGATCAGGAATAGATGATCGCGCAGTTCGCGGCTGACACGGCTGGCACTGGGCTGATTCATGGGCGCGATCCTCAAGGGGGAAAGAGGGAATGGGCGAGACGGCTTTCAAGCACCAGGGTGAATCGTTTTAGCGGTGGCGACCAACAACGGCGGGCTCAAGCAAAATAGCGCGCCCTTCGAGTCTGCGCAAAGCCCGTGACCATCGGGCGTTCAGCGGATTTTTCCGATAAAAAAAACTCCCTTTTTTGAGTAATTCCGGTATAGTGCGCGCCGGCCTTTAGCCGGGCCACGTTTAGGTAATGCAATTCCCCGAAGTCAGCTTCGGCTGCTTGTCCGCTGCGCGGACTATCCTTGACGATCCATTCATCCAATCGTTTTCGCAAATCCCCGCCGACAAAGCTGCCAGGGTGACTCTTGAGTCTTACACGGCATGCGCAGCTTTGGAGCATGGGTCTTTGCGGATGCACTTAGAGGCAGACCCATGACCCAGGAAATCGGCGGCTTCGCCGCTCTTGAACTTCATCCCAATATTGTCGCTGCAGTAGTCGCTACCGGCTATGAAGAGCCTTCGGCTATTCAGCAGCAGTCGATCCCGATCATCCTTGCCGGTCACGATATGATTGGTCAGGCGCAAACCGGTACCGGTAAAACCGCTGCCTTTGCCCTGCCTATCCTGCACCGCATTGATCCGTCCAAGCGCGAGCCGCAAGCTCTGATCCTGGCCCCAACCCGTGAGTTGGCGCTGCAAGTTGCAACCGCTTTCGAAACCTACGCCAAGCAAATGCCGGGCGTGACTGTTGTGGCCGTCTACGGCGGTGCGCCGATGGGCCCACAACTGAAAGCAATCCGTAATGGCGCACAGATCGTTGTCGCCACTCCGGGCCGTCTGTGCGACCACCTGCGTCGCGACGAAAAAGTGTTGGCCACCGTGAACCACCTGGTTCTCGACGAAGCCGACGAAATGCTCAAGCTGGGCTTCATGGATGACCTGGAAGTCATCTTCAAGGCCATGCCTGAGTCCCGCCAGACCGTACTGTTCTCGGCCACTCTGCCGCAGTCGATCCGGGCCATTGCCGAGCGTCATCTGAAGGACCCGAAACACGTCAAGATCCAGAGCAAGACCCAGACCGTCACCGCGATCGAGCAGGCTCACCTGCTGGTTCACGCTGACCAGAAGACCTCTGCTGTTCTGAGCCTGCTGGAAGTTGAAGATTTCGACGCCCTGATCATGTTCGTGCGCACCAAGCAAGCGACCCTGGACCTGGCCAGTGCCCTGGAAGCCAAAGGCTACAAAGCCGCTGCGCTGAACGGTGACATCGCCCAGAACCAGCGTGAGCGCGTGATCGACTCCCTCAAGGATGGCCGTCTGGACATCGTTGTGGCCACCGACGTCGCCGCTCGTGGTCTGGACGTACCGCGTATCACCCACGTATTCAACGTGGACATGCCGTACGACCCGGAATCCTACGTGCACCGTATCGGCCGTACCGGCCGTGCCGGTCGCGAAGGTCGTGCGCTGCTGCTGGTGACTCCGCGTGAGCGCCGCATGCTGCAAGTGATCGAGCGTGTGACCGGTCAGAAGGTTGCCGAAGTTCGCCTGCCGGACGCCCAAGCTGTTCTTGATGCGCGCATCAAGAAACTGACCAACAGCCTGTCGCCGCTGGTAGCTGATGCTGAAGCCACCCACGGTGAGCTGCTGGATCGCCTGACTGCCGATATCGGTTGCAGCCCGCGCGCCCTGGCCGCGGCCCTGCTGCGCAAGGCCACCAATGGTCAAGCGCTGAACCTGGCAGCCATCGAGAAAGAGCGTCCACTGGTGCCCAACAGCGCGCCACGTGGTGATCGTCCTGAGCGTTCCGGCGATCGTCCTGATCGTGGTGATCGTGAGCGTCGCGCGCCAATGCCTCTGGGCGAAGGCCGTGCTCGCTGCCGTACCGCGCTGGGTGCCCGTGACGGTATCGCTGCCAAGAACCTCTTGGGCGCGATCCTCAACGAAGGCGGCCTGGCCCGTGAAGCCATCGGTCGCATCCAGGTGCGTGACAGCTTCAGTCTGGTCGAGCTGCCGGAAGACGGTCTGGACCGTCTGCTGACCAAGCTCAAGGACACTCGCGTTGCCGGCAAGCAGCTGAAGCTGCGTCGCTACCGCGAAGATTGATCCGCCCTCGGGCTGATTGATCAGGCATAAAAAATCCCCGACTGGTTCGGGGATTTTTTTTGCCTGGAGTTCGGGCCGGGACTGTTCGCCGGCAAGCCGGTTCCTGCGGGGTTGTGTAGCAGCCCTGCCGTTGAGGCTTCAGCCAAAGCGGTAGATGTCCATGCCCAGCGCGCCCAGGGTGAAGCCCTGGTGGGCCACGCTGAATTCGCCACCGGCACCCCGGGCGAAGTACAGCGGCAGCAGGTGTTCATCGCTGGGATGGCTGCGCACGGCATGCGGTGCCTGCTGCCGGTAATCATGCAGGGCCGCTTCATCATTGGCCGCCAGTTTTTCGATCATCCAGTCACGAAAGGCCTTGGCCCAGGGTTCGACGCTTTCCGGGCCGGCGTGCCAGTCCAGTTCCCGCAGGTTGTGGGTGATGCTGCCGGAGCCGATCAGCAGCACGCCTTGTTTCCTCAGGTTCGCCAAGGCATGACCGATGCGGGTCTGCAGGGCAGGGCCCTGGTGACTGGGCAGTGACAACTGGACCACCGGGATGTCTGCTTGTGGATACATCAGCGACAGTGGTACCCAGGCGCCGTGGTCGAAAGGTCGCTGGTTGTCCAACTGCGCCGGCAGGCCGTCGGCCTTGAGCAACTCCACCACTTGTGCCGCCAGTTCAGGATCGCCGGGCGCCGGGTATTGCACGGCAAACAGTGCAGCGGGAAAGCCGCCGAAGTCATGCCAGGTTTCCGGATGAGGGTGGGCGCTGACTCGCAGATCCTGGCTTTCCCAATGGGCTGAAACCACCAGGATCGCCTTGGGGCGTGGCAGCTGTGCCGCCAGGTTGGCCAGGGCAGGACCGCTGGCACCGGGCTCCAGGGCCAGCATGGGAGAACCGTGGGAGATAAACAGGCTGGGGAGCATGAGAAGGTCCTGAAGGTTAAGATGCGCCATCTTCAATCAGATCATTGATCTAAATCTAATATAAGTTTTAGGGCTTTTTGATCGAATTTTAAGGACTTCTCATGCAAGCGGACTTTTGGCACAAGCGTTGGGAGCGGGATCAGATCGGCTTTCACCTGGCAGAGGTCAACCCCTACCTGCAGCAGTACTGGCCGGCTCTGGGGCTGGCGGCACAAACCCGTGTGCTGGTGCCGTTGTGCGGCAAGAGCCTGGACCTGATCTGGCTCGCCGACCAGGGCTTCGAGGTGCTGGGCATCGAGCTGGCGGAAAAGGCGGTGGAGGATTTCTTCCGTGAGCGTCAGTTGCAGCCGCAGATCAGCCAACACGGAGAGTTCAAGGTCTATGCCCAGGGGCCGATCCAGCTCTGGTGCGGCGATTTCTTTGCCCTGACTGCCGAGGACACGGCTGGTTGCACAGCCCTGTACGACCGTGCGGCCATGATTGCCTTGCCCCCGCCGATGCGGCAGCGCTACACCGCCCACCTCAATGGCCTGTTGCCGGAGGGCAGCCAGGGGCTGCTGATAACCATGGATTACGCCCAGGAGCAACTGGACGGGCCGCCATTCGCGGTGCTCGACGATGAAGTTCGACAGCGCCTGGGGGAGGTCTGGCAGCTGCAGGTCGAAACGGAGCGCGACATTCTGGGAGAGAGCTGGAAGTTTCTCCAGGGTGGCGTGACCCGGCTGGTGGAGCGGGTCTATCGCCTGAACAAGCAAGGTGTCCGTGAATAGGCTTTATTGGCGGCCATGCAAAAGGGCGACTCGCGTCGCCCTTTTGGGTATGGCCTTGCAGCGGATCAGCCGCGACGACGCAGGGCGTCGATACGCTCTTCCAGCGGCGGGTGGCTCATGAACATGCGAGCCAGACCCTGTTTGATGCCGCCATTGATGCCGAAGGCGTTCAGGGTGTCGGGCATATGCACCGGCAGGCCCTGTTCCGAACGCAGGCGCTGCAGGGCGCCGATCATGGCGTTGGTGCCAGCCAGGCGGGCACCGGCTTCGTCGGCACGGTATTCACGCTTGCGCGAGAACCACATGACGATGGCGCTGGCCAGGAAACCCAGGACCAGCTCGGCGAAGATGGTCGCCACGTAGTAGGCAATGCCCTGGCCCTCTTCGTTCTTGAAGATCACCTTGTCGACGAAGTTGCCGATGATCCGCGCGAAGAACATCACGAAGGTGTTCACCACGCCCTGGATCAGCGCCAGGGTCACCATGTCGCCGTTGGCAACGTGACCGATCTCGTGGGCCAGTACGGCTTTCACTTCATCGGGCGAGAAGCGTTCCAGCAGGCCCTGGCTGACCGCCACCAGGGCGTCGTTCTTGTTCCAGCCGGTGGCGAAGGCGTTGGCCTCGTAGGCCGGGAAAATACCCACTTCGGGCATCTTGATCCCGGCTTCGCGGGACAGTTGCTCAACGGTTTGCAACAACCATTGCTCATGGCGGGTGCGCGGTTGAGTGATGATCTGCGTGCTGGTGCTCATCTTCGCCATCCACTTGGAGATGAACAGCGAGAACAGCGAACCGGCAAAACCAAAGACGGCACAGAAAATCAGCAGCTGATTGAGGTTGAGATCAACCCCATTGGCCGCCATGAACCCGTTGAAGCCGAAAAGGCTCAGGGTGATGCTGGCAATCAGCACGACCGCAAGGTTAGTGGCCAAAAACAGCAGGATTCGCATCATGGTTGTAGAAATCTCCTCAAGCTAAAGATGTAGCGTACTGCGGGGTATATAAGGTGCGGCAACGGCCTATTCAATACGGCTTCTATTTCAAACTGTGTCGTCTAGCCCCGGGGTTAGACGCTTGCATTGACGCGGCGCGGGGGATTGTCGGATGGGGCAATCAACCGGCTGCGGTGCAGGATTTGTGACAATGGGCCGGACGGAAAGTGCAAGCTTATAGAAGGGGCGTGGTGCAGGGCAGCGAAGATGTGTTGCTGAATTAATCGCAGTGCGACCGGGTAAGGATCGCACTGCGTGATTCGGATTACTGGCGGTAGGACTTGAGGAAACTTCCGATCCGCCCAATGGCCTGTTCCAGGTCATCGACCCGCGGCAGGGTGACCACGCGGAAGTGATCCGGCCAAGGCCAGTTGAAGGCGGTGCCCTGGACCACCAGGAGTTTTTCCGAAAGCAGCAGGTCGAGAACGAACTTCTCATCGTTATGGATCGGGCAGACTTTCGGGTCGATCCGGGGGAAGGCATACAGCGCGCCCATGGGTTTCACGCAGCTGACCCCGGGAATGTCGTTGAGCAGCTCCCAGGTACGGTTGCGCTGTTCCAGCAGGCGGCCGGGCGGCAGCACCAGGTCATTGATGCTCTGGTAGCCGCCCAGGGCGGTCTGGATCGCGTGCTGGCTGGGCACGTTGGCGCACAGGCGCATGTTGGCCAGCATGTCGATGCCTTCGATATAGCTCAGGGCATGCTGCTTGGGACCGGAAATGGCTACCCAGCCGGAACGGAAGCCCGCCACCCGATAGGACTTGGACAGGCCGTTGAAGGTCAGGCACAGCAGGTCCGGCGCCAGGGAAGCGGTGCAGATGTGCACGGCGTCATCGTAGAGGATCTTGTCGTAGATCTCGTCCGAGAACACCACCAGGTTGTGCTGGCGGGCCAGCTCCAGCATGCCCAGCAGCACTTCCTTGGGGTACACGGCACCGGTGGGGTTGTTCGGGTTGATGATCACCAGGGCCTTGGTGTTCGGGGTGATCTTGGCCTTGATGTCGGCCAGGTCCGGCCACCAGTTGGCCTGCTCGTCGCACAGGTAGTGCACCGGGTTGCCGCCGGCGAGGCTCACCGCGGCGGTCCACAGCGGATAGTCCGGGGCCGGCACCAGCACTTCGTCGCCGTTGTTGAGCAGGGCCTGCATGGCCATCACGATCAGCTCGGAAACACCGTTGCCCAGGTAGATGTCTTCAATGCCGATGCCTTCTACCTGCTTTTGCTGGTAGTACTGCATCACCGCCTTGCGCGCACTGAACAGGCCCTTGGAATCGCTGTAGCCCTGGGCGGTGGGCAGGTTGCGGATCACGTCTTGGAGAATCTCGTCCGGCGCTTCGAAACCAAAGGGCGCCGGGTTGCCGATGTTCAGCTTGAGGATGCGATGGCCTTCCTCTTCCAGACGCTTGGCGTGCTTGAGCACTGGGCCGCGAATGTCATAACAGACGTTGGCGAGCTTGTTCGATTTGCTGACCTGCATGGCGATGTGTTCCCGAAAATGAACGATCCAGGCGGAGGATGAACTACCGTACTGGGAATCCTGCCGTGTCACACCGGCCTGTAGCCCGCACCGGCGCGGCAAAATCCGTTTGAATGGGTGTAACGCGGCTGCCAGACTGGCGTCTGACGAGGCGCAATCATACGTGCCGCCCGATCCGTGGAAAAGACACAGATCGGGCTTTTTCCGTTGCAGAGGAAGGACCATGGAAAAGCTGGAAAAAACCCTGGAAGAGTGGCGGGCGATGCTCGATCCGGAGCAGTACAACGTCTGCCGGCTCAAAGGCACCGAACGGCCCTTCTCGGGCAAGTACAACGGCACCAAGACCGATGGGATCTATCATTGCATCTGCTGCAATGAGCCGTTGTTCGACTCCAAGGCCAAATTCGACTCCGGGTGCGGCTGGCCGAGTTTCTTTGAACCCATTGCCGACAGTGCCATGGTCGAGATTCGGGACGTGAGCCACGGCATGATCCGGACCGAAGTGGTCTGTGCCAGATGCGACGCGCACCTTGGCCATGTTTTCCCGGACGGCCCGCCGCCCACCGGCTTGCGTTATTGCATCAATTCGGTTTGCCTGGATCTGGTTCCGCGCTAAGCACCAGGGCGATTCTTTGGAGTCGCCCTTTGTTCAATTAAATTGCGTGCAATTTAATTGAGCGCTATTTTTACCGCCTCTTATCTTGAATGGAATTGCTGCCATGACCGATTCGCTGCTGACTATTCCCTGCACCACCATCAAGGGTGAACACAAGACCCTGGCAGACTTCTCCGGCAAGGCCGTGCTGGTGGTCAACACCGCCAGCAAATGTGGCTTCACGCCCCAGTACAAGGGACTGGAGGAGTTGTGGCAGACCTACAAGGACCAGGGCCTGGTGGTACTGGGGTTTCCGTGCAACCAGTTCGGCAAGCAGGAACCGGGTGACGAAGGGGCGATTTCCGAGTTCTGCGAGCTGAACTACGGTGTCAGCTTCCCGCTGTTCAAGAAGATCGAAGTCAATGGCGCCGCCGCTCACCCGTTGTTCGTCCAGTTGAAGAAGCGTGCGCCTGGGGTCCTGGGTTCCCAGGGCATCAAATGGAATTTCACCAAGTTCCTGATTGGCCAGGACGGCAAGCTGGTCAAGCGTTTTGCGCCGACCACCAAGCCCCAGGACCTCGGCCGCGAGATTGAAGCCCTGCTCAAATGAACGACCTGTCGGCTGATTCACTGAAACTCGATTCCCAGCTGTGTTTCAAGCTGTACGCTGCCTCGCGGGCGGTGGTTCGTGGCTACAAGCCCATGCTCGACCGCCTGGGCCTGACCTATCCGCAGTACCTGGTGATGCTGGTGCTGTGGGAGTGGCATGCGGTGCCTGTGCCGCAGCCGACGGTGAAGGCGCTGGGGGAGCGTCTGTCCCTGGATTCCGGCACCCTGACCCCATTGCTCAAGCGTCTTGAACAACTGCAACTGGTGCAGCGCCAACGCTCAGGACGTGATGAGCGGGAAGTGCACCTGAGCTTGAGTGAAACGGGCCTGGCGCTGCGCGATCAGGTGCCGCCGCTCAAAGCGGCGCTATTGTGCGAGAGCGGCGTTGACCTCAACAGCCTGGACCAGTTGCGCGACGGCCTCGATCACCTGCTGCAGCAGATCAGAGCCTTGTCGTAGTGGGCACCCACAGATCCAGCAGGGCGATCAGTTCCTCGCGGCGAAATGGCTTGGCCAGGTAGTCGCTCATGCCCGCCGCTCGGCAGCGTTCGCGTTCCTCGGGCATGGCGTTGGCGGTCAGGGCAATGATCGGCAAGTCCGGCCAGCGCCCACTGCGGCGGATCTGTCGGCTGGCTTCATAACCGTCCATGACCGGCATATTGCAGTCCATCAGCACCAGGTCGAAGCGGTTGTGCTCCAGCTGGTTGAGGGCCTCGGCGCCATGGACGGCCACGGTCACGGCACACCCGAGCTTGCTGAGCATGCCTTTGGCCACCAGTTGATTCACCGGGTTGTCTTCCACCAGCAGAATGTCTGCCCGGCGGATCTGCGCCGGCATTTCCAGTTGGGCGTCATTGAGGGTAATGGTTTCCGCCAGCAACGAGCGGCGCAGGGTCTGATACAAGGCATTGCGCGCCAGGGGGCGAGCCTGTTGCTGCAGCGGTGCCAGGGCGCTGGCCTCTTCGCTGGGCAGGAAGCTGCCATAGGCGGTCACCAGCAGGATCGGCGCGGTAATGGCCGGGCGCAGGCCGAACAGGCATTCCGGGCAATCCGTGATCAGCAGGTCGGGGTCACGCCCGGCCAGCGAGTCCTCGATGTCGTAACGCTGGTAGTCGAGCCCCCAGGTCGGCAGCAGGGAACCCAGCAGTTCAGCCAGGCCGCTGCCGGCGTCGGTGATGGCGATGATCTTGCCGGACAGCGCCGGCGGCGCAATGGCCGGGGTGTGGCAGGGCAGCGGCAGATCGGCGCAGAACTGACTGCCGAAGCCCACTTCCGAGCTGATGCTCAAGCGCCCGTTCATGGCCTCGCAGAGGTTGTAGGTCAGGGCCAGCCCCAGCCCCGTGCCGCCGTATTGGCGGGTGATACCGGCGCCCGCCTGGGTGTAGGGCTGGAAGATCCGCACCTGGGCTTCCTGGGCGATGCCGATCCCGGTGTCGCAGATTTCGATACGCACCCCGTCGCCCTGGGTGCTCAGGCGCACATCGACGCGGCCGAAACGGGTGAATTTGAGGGCATTGGACAGCAGGTTGCTGACGATCTGTCGTACCCGCATCGGGTCCCCCAGCACCAGGGCCGGAAAGTCCGGGGCGATCAGGCAGGCCAGTTCCACGCTGGCTGCCGCGTTCTGCGACAACAGGTTGGCGGTGTCTTCCACCAGCACCCCGAGGTCGAAGGGGATGCGCTCCAGCTCCAACTGCCCGGCGTCGAACTTGGACATGTCGAGAATATCGTTGAGCAGCTCCACCAGGACTTTGCCGGAGTCGTGGGCGATAGACAGTTGCTGGCGCTGTTCGGGGGTCAGCGGGCTGTCCAGGGACAGGGCGATCATCCCCAGCAGGCCGTTGAGCGGGGTGCGGATCTCGTGGCTCATGTTGGCCAGGAATGCGGCGCGGGCCTGGGCCATGTCCAGGGCAGTGCGCCGGGCGATCTCCAGCTCCTCGTTGGACTGGCTGAGCCGGGCGTTGCTGGCCTTGAGCTCGGTGGTGCGTGCCGAGACCATGTTTTCCAGCTGCCCGAGGTATTCGGTCAGACGGTTCTCGGCATTGCGTCGTTGCTGGATTTCGGTGGCCATGATCTCGAATTGCTGGTTGGCCACCTTGACCAATACCCCGACTTCATCGTTCTCGTGGCCATGGGGAAACTCCAGTTTGGTCTGTTGCGGGCTGCGCGGGTCACGGCTGCTGAGCTCGCGGATCACTCCCACCAGAGGCTTGGTCAGCATCACATAGAACAGTGCCAGGAGAATCCCGGTGAGGATCAGGCTACGGGCGAAGCCGTTGATCAGGGTGACCTCGGCGCGGCGCAGGAAGCGGCTGCCGAAGGCATAGGTGTCGACGTCCAGATGCAGCGTGCCGAGGGACTCCTCGGGCAGGTGGCTGAGGTACAGACGATTTTCGAACTGCCGGTCGGCACCGAACAGGAAGTCGCTGAGGGCCCGGTAGGGGCTCTGTTGCGCGGGCCGTTCAACGTTGGCCAGCAGGGTATTGTTGTTGTCGATGAGCTGCGCACGAATGATCGCCGGGGAACGCAGCAGACCCAGGGTCAGTTCCTGGGCCAGTTCGGAGTCGATGTTGTAGGCAATGCGTGAGGCCGGGTTGTGACTGATTTCCAGCAGTGACTGAATTTCACGATTGATGGAGGCATCTTCGCTGGCATAATCGATGCCGATTTGCAGCAGACTGAGCGCGGTCCCCAGAATGAAACCCACCAGCACGGTGAGCCGGGCCTGTTTATAGGACAGGCGATTGGTGAACTTGATATCCATGGGGGGCTGAACCACTTTCGTTTCCCTTCGCTGCGCAAGCATAGCTGATCATCTTTGGTTGCCGGCCTGGCCTGGCAGCAGCTGATAAGGCAATAGACCCTTTGATCAGGACGGCGTTTGGTCTGTGTGACGCATCATTACCTTGAACGTGCCTGAGGAAAAGTCGTGGATGCCCGATTGAATGCATTTCTTGAACGTGCCGATGCCGTCCTGGCCCGAATCGAACCGCTGCTACCTGCCTTGCGCCAGAGCATCGACTGGAATCAGTGCCTGGCAGCCCGCTGGCAGCGTGAAGGCCGCGGTGGCTTCCTGCTGCCCCTGGAAGTCAGCCTGGACATGCGCCTGAGCGATCTGATCGGGGTCGACAAGCAGCGAGAGCAGTTGGCGCGCAATACCCAGCAGTTTCTTGACGGCCTGCCGGCCAACCATGCCTTGCTCTGGGGCTCGCGTGGCACCGGTAAATCCTCCCTGGTGCGAGCCTTGCTGGCCGAGCACGCCAAGGGCGGCCTGCGGTTGATCGAGATCGAGCGTGATCACCTGGCGGACCTGCCACGGGTGGTGGAGCAACTGGTCAAGCTGCCCCAGCGTTTCGTGCTGTTCTGCGACGACCTGTCGTTCGAGGCCGGCGAGGGCGACTACCGGGTGCTCAAGAGCGTACTCGACGGTTCCCTGGAGCAGGCTCCGGAAAACGTGCTGTTGTACGCCACCTCGAACCGCCGGCACCTGGTGCCGGAAAAGGAAAGTGACAACGAGAACTGGAAGCGCGTCGACGGCGAGCTGCACCCCAGCGAAGCGGTGGAAGACAAGATCGCCCTGTCGGACCGCTTCGGCCTGTGGCTCTCGTTCTATCCCTTCACTCAGGAACACTTTCTCAATGTGGTGGAACACTGGATCGGCGAACTGGCGCGCAAGGCCGGCTTGAGCTGGCAGCGCACTGAAGAGCTGGACATTCTGGCGGTACGCTGGGCCACGGGCCGGGGCAACCGCAACGGCCGATGTGCCTATCAATTTGCCCGCTATTGGGTGGGCTTGCAGTTGTTGGAGCAAAAAGCATGATCGATTTGCAAAGTGCCGGCCAAGGCCTGGATGGCTACGGGCTGCTGTGTGCCCAGCTGGAGTCGCTGTTGGCCGAAGAGCGTGACTTCATCGCCAATGCCGCGCAGTTCTCGGCGTTCCTGTTCAGCCAGCTCGATGACCTGAACTGGGCCGGCTTCTACCTCAATCGCAACCAGGAATTGGTGCTCGGCCCGTTCCAGGGCCAGATCGCCTGCGTGCGGATACCCTTCGGTCGTGGCGTTTGCGGCACCGCCGCGGCCACCCTGCAGACTCAACGGGTAGAGGATGTGCATGCCTTTGCCGGACACATCGCCTGTGACAGCGCGTCCAACAGCGAGCTGGTGGTGCCCCTGGTCAAGGACGGCCGGTTGATCGGCGTGCTCGACCTGGACAGCCCGAAGCTGGCCCGCTTCAGCCCGGCGGACCAGGCCGGGATCGAACAACTGGCGGCGATCTTCCTGCGCCTGAGTGACTGCTGACCGCCATCAGGCGGTCAACCCTGCCTTTTTCAACAGAGCGTCACGATCCACGGCATCGATCTGCTGTGGCACCAGGAAGCGCTCGGCGTAGCGCTGATAGATCTGCTCCTGAAGAAACAGCTCGAACAATTCGGGATCGATGTGGGCGTCGCGGCACATCATGGCCATGATGTTCAGCGCTTCGCTGAGGGTCTTGCCCTTCTTGTAGGGGCGGTCTGCCGCGGTCAGTGCCTCGAAGATATCGGCAATCGCCATCATCCGCGCCGGCAGGCTCATCTGTTCACGCTTGAGCTGTTTGGGGTAGCCGCTGCCGTCCATTTTCTCGTGATGGCCGCCGGCGATCTCCGCCACGTTCTGCAAGTGGCTGGGAAAGGGCAGGTGGTTGAGCATGATGATGGTCTGCACGATGTGGTGATTGATCACATAGCGCTCCTCGGCGGTCAGTGTGCCTCGGGGGATGCTCAGGTTGTACAGCTCGCCACGGTTGTACTTGTGGGCTGGCACCTGGAGCTTGAAGCCCCAGGGATTGTCCGCGGTCATGATCTCCACGGCGCTGCGTTCCAGCAGGTGTTCCGGCTTGTCCGCCAGCAGATGCTCCTGCACCGGCAGGCTGGGCGCCGGGGTGCGATTCTGACGCTGCAGCTCTTCCCAGGAAACCCCCAGGCGATCGTCCAGGGTCCGGCTCCAGGTGCGCTGGGCGATGATCTGCAGGCGCTGCTGGTCGGCCTCGGCCATGAACTCGGCCCCCAGATTGCAGTGCGCGACAAAAGCGAAATCCTCGTCCAGGGCCCGCAGGTGCTCGTCGCGCTCGGCGGCCTGGGCGGTGGCCTCGGCCCCTTCGGCCACGGCCCGCCAGTAGTCGATCCAGGCATCGCGCTTGAGCACTTCGAAGCGGGTGCGGATTTCATGAATCCGGTCATTCAGGGTTTCCAGCTTGGTGGCTTTGTCCACCACGTATTCCGGGGTCGTGACCTTGCCGCAGTCATGCAGCCAGGCGGCGATATGCAAGGCTTCCCACTCGTCGTCGCTGGGTTGATAGGCGGCGAACCTCGGGTCCTGGCTGGCGGCAGCGGCTTCGGCCAGCATCAGGGTCAGGGCCGGCACGCGCTGGCAGTGGCCGCCGGTGTAGGGACTCTTGGCATCGATGGCCCCGGCCAGCAACTGGATAAAGGCGTCCAGCAGATGCTTTTGCTTGTTCTGCAGGCGCTGGCTCTCGATGCACAGCGCGGCAGTGGCGGACACCGCCTGGATAAAGGCGATACGGTCCGGGCTGAGTTTTTCCAGGTCTGCCTCGGTGCCGCTGTCCACCAGAAACAGTAGGAGCATGCCCACCGTTTCGTTGTGCCGATTGCGCAAGCGGATGCCCACCAGATGGGAGCTGGGACTGTCCAGGGCCAGCAGTACGCTTTGCAGGCTGCCGGCCTGTTCGAAGCCCAGGGTAGTGACCACGTTGTCGTTGTCGGTCAATTGATGCAGCCAGTCCGGGAGCCTCGGGTCCGTCAGGTCTTTGGTGGCGATATCGAAGCGCTGCAGGTCCTGGAGTTGTCCATCGATGATCAGGCCATAGGGTTGCAGGCGCGAACCCTTGCTTTCCGTGAGGTAGATCAGCCCGGCCTGGGCCTGGGCGATCTTCACGGTCTCGAACAGCACC
Organism: Pseudomonas protegens; assembly: GCF_003363755.1. Taxonomy (GTDB): domain Bacteria; phylum Pseudomonadota; class Gammaproteobacteria; order Pseudomonadales; family Pseudomonadaceae; genus Aquipseudomonas; species Aquipseudomonas danubii. The sequence goes on along the minus strand of NZ_CP031396.1, from coordinate 1,528,901 downwards.
CGTTGCAGCAGGGGATCGAAGCGGGTTTCGGCGGACAGGCTGGCGTTGATCTCGAAAAAACTGGCCAGGGTATCTTTCATCCGGGCCATGGACAGGCTCAGTTGGTCCACCTCCAGCACAGGTGAGCGCCGCGACACCGGGTAGTCGAAATTGAAGCTGCGGATGGCGTCCGCTTCCTGCACCAGAGCGTGCAGTGGCCGCACCAGAATGCGCGAGATCAGCCAGCCCAGGGGCAGGCACAGCAGCAGAGTGGTCAGCGTGATCAAGGCCCCTTGCCAGCGCAGGCGGTAGGCATCGACCAGCAGTTCGTCCTCGGGCACCAGCAATGCCAGTCGCAGTCCGCCGGGCCCGCCTTCGGCGATATGGCTGCTGGCGACTATCCAGTCGCGTCCCAGGGCCTGCAAGTGACCGTCAACGGTCTGTCCCTGCAACAGGGCATCGAGCATCGGGTTCAGGTCATTGCCCTTGATCAGGCGCGCGCTGCGCTGTTCCAGCAGCAGCTTGTGGCTGTCGGGGTAGGCCACGACGTTGCCCTGGTCATCCAGCAGTGCCACCTCGGTGGCCGGTGTGACCCGGTTCTTGGCCAGGGTCGATGACAGTTGTTCGAGGGTCAGATCGGCACCGATCACTGCCATTCTGCCGCTGCGCCGGGCCAGGGTGGTGCCGACGTTGAGGGTGGAATAAAACACATAGGGCCGGGTGGTGATCTGGTCGGCATCGCCCCGGGCGCTGGAGAACCAGTCACGGGTTCTTGGGTCGTAGCGCTCGTCGGCGTGGTGCCGACGGTCGATCAGGGACAACCCGGCGTCATAGAACAGCGACTGTGAGTGAACCTGGCCGTTGCTGGCATTGCGCTCGATGCTCCAGATTTCGTAGGCGCTGTCCGGCGGGGCATGGCGCTTGTCCTTGATCTCGGCGTTGCGCAGCGGACGCACCATGAAGAAGTCGCCATTGGCATATCCCAGGTACAGCGAGGCCAGGTTCGGGTTGTCCTGCAACGACTGGCTGAACGGCTTGAGCAGCGCCAGACGCTGTTCCAGGTTGGAAGCCTGGGCTGCCGGGTTGTCCGCCAGCAGGCTGAGCAGGTGGCGTATGGGGTCATAGGTGGATTTCAGGTCGCTGCGCACATCCTGTTCGATGCGCTGGAAGAGTTTTTCACTGCTGCCCAGGATGATGCGGGTGGTCTGTTGGTAGTTGTAGATGCCCAGTACCACGCCAGTCAGGAGCAGCAGCAGGGTGAACATCACGCTGATATGGATATGAAGAGGAAAGCGGCGTTGTGTCGGTTGTGGCGTGCTCGGCATTCCAATTCTCTCCAAGGGCACATCAGGCATGGCTCAGGAACCAAGCATAGTTAAGGCCGGTATTCTCTGCCTTGGCTTTGCCTGGGGATTGAGGATGTCGGGAAGTCCATGGGCATGGACCCCATGGAGGTGGACTACTGCGCTGAAATACTGGCCCTTTGATATATACCTGGCAAGAGGCTTGATCATCGGTGATCCGCAAGGTCCGAAGCCTCCGGGGCCACGGCGGGGCAGGTGGCAGTCGGTGTCCATTGCCGGTGCTGGTCCAGATGCTGCAGCAGGGATTGGGTAAAGCGCAGCAGGGCCCGGTCCAGGGCGTTGCTTGCGGCGCGACAGGCCTCGATCCCGGCGTTGTCCTGACAGGCCCGCTCCAGGGCTTCGCAACAGGCCAGCAAAGAGGTAGCACCGAGCATTTTCGCCGAACCCTTGATCTTGTGTGCCAAGGCTGCCAACGCTTGGGAATCGCCGGCCGGAATCAGTCCCAGGGCGAGGCGGTCCTCGCGACAGCACTGCAGGAGCGCCTTGAGCATGCGCAGGGCAAGCAGTGGCTGGTTGCGGGTCAGGGTGCGCAGGGTCGATATGCTGAAACTGTCCGCCCTGGGCAGCGCCTTGAGTGTCTCCAGTGTCTGGCTCAGCAGGTTCAGATCCAGGGGTTTGAGCAGGCAGTCGTGCATGCCGGCATTCATGCAGCGCTGGATCGTCTGGGTATCGTCGCTGGCGCTGCAACCGAGGAGTGTCACCGGCGGCCGTTGCTGCAGCGCTTCATGTCGGCGGATGGTCTCGGCCAGTTGATAGCCGTTCATCAAGGGCATGTTGCAATCGACGATCAGCAAGTCGAAATCGCCTTCTTGCCATTGCTCGTAGGCCTGCACTCCATCCCCCACGCAGGTGACCCGGTGCCCGAGGTACTCCAGTTGTTCCTGCAGCAGTGTCAGGCTGGCGCGGTGGTCGTCCGCCAGCAGGATGTCCAGAGGCAGGCGGTTGGCCTGGGGTACAGGGGCCGGGCTGGCTCGGGCTGCCCCCTCCCGCCCGGCCAGGGGCAACTCCACCCGGACTTCGCTGCCGGGGCCGCGGCGCCCGTGCAGGCTCAGCTTGCCCCCCATCTGCTGGCACAGCTGATGGCTGATGGGCAGCCCGAGCCCGGTACTGTCCCGTGGCGACTGGCTGTGCGGGTCAACCTGGGCAAAGGGTTGCAACAGTCGTTGCCGCTCCTCCCGGGGCATGCCTATGCCGGTGTCCAGCACCTGCAGTAGCAGCTTGTAGTGCCCCTTACGCATCGTGGGTTGCAGTTGCAATCTGACCAGGACCGTACCCTGGTGGGTGAACTTGATTGCGTTGCTCAGCAGATTTGCCAGCACCTGCTTGAAACGCAGGGTGTCAAGCAGCACCAGGGGCTCTGGCTCAGGGGCCTTGAACTCAAGGCTGAGGTCCAGGTTCTTCTGCCGGGCCAACGCCTGGAACACCCCCATCACCCCGTCGACGCTGCCCCGCAGGCTGCTCCAAGTCGGGTTCAGTTGCAGGTGGCCGGATTCGAGCCGGCTGATGTCCAGCAGGTCCCCGAGCAACTCGCGCAAATCCCTGGCGGCGCCCAGGGCCAGTTCCAGGGAGGCGTGGTTTTGTGGATGGTCCCTGGTTCGTTGCAGGATCAGTTCCAGCAGGCCGATGAAGGCGTTCAGCGGAGTACGGATTTCATGGCTCATGCAGCCCAGGAACTGGATTTTGCACCGGTTGGCTTCTTCGGCTTGGCGCTTGCCGGTTTCCAGTGCCGCCACCGATTGTTCCAGCCTCCCGGATTGCTGCCGAAGACTGCGCCGTTGTCGGTAGAGTCGCGCCTGGTTCAGCCATGACGCCAGCAGCAGGACCAGCAGCGTGATAACGCCGGATGGCGAGAGCAGGACCTCGATCATCGCCGCGGCGCTCGACGGGGCCAGGGCATGAGGAGTTGGCGCTTCATATCAGTTCATTGCGCTTGGCCATGTCCACCAGTTCATTCATGGAGGTGGTGGCGAGTTTTTGCATGATGCGCTTCTTGTAAGTACTGACAGTCTTGTTGCTGAGAAACATGCCCGTGGCAATTTCCTTATTGGTTTGGCCCATTGCAAAAAGCTTCAGAACCATCAACTCCCGATCATTCAACGAGTTGAATTGCGCCAACTCCAAAGTTTCACCAAGAGCACTTCGATCAACTTGCAGCGCCTGGCTGGGAAAGTAGTTGTAGCCACTGCAGATGGCCTTGATGGCGCTGAGCAATTCACTCAGGTCTTCCTGTTTGCAGACATAGCCGCTGGCCCCGGCGCGCATGCAGCGATTGGCGAACAAGGCCGCCGACTGGGCGGTGAGGACCAGGATTCGCAAGGGCCTGGGCATGTTGCTCAAGCGTTCCAGCAGCTCCAATCCGTCGAGTTTTGGGATGCAGATATCGAGTATGACCAAGTCCGGTTCGCCTTCACGAACCATTTGCAAGGCATCGACTCCATTATCGGTTTCCCCGAAGACTCTATAACCCTCGTGTTCCAGCAGAATACGAATGGCCATGCGTATGACAGGGTGATCATCAACGATAAGTACTGTGCCCATACTGGTCTCCTACCGATAAATGGAAGTTCGAACAGTAGCCCAGCTGATGGAATGGAAGTAGCTGTGAAAGTGTGGAAAAACCCAATCTAAGACGGGTCCTACAGCGAATAAGGGGAGGTATTACAGCCAGTTGGCATAGAAGGGAAGTTAAAGCGGGATTGACCTGCATCGGGCCGCCGGCTACGGCGGTAAAAAGTCGCTGGCGAATGCCATCGCAGGCCGCCCCCCGGGAGGAGGGCGGCCTGAGCCTCATGGCGTTTTCTGATCGATACCGGCTTGCAGCAGCTGGCTGTCACTGTGGGCGCCGACACGCAGCGGGCCGAGGTTGAACAACTGGTCCTTCTGGGTGGCGTCATCCTGTTTGCGGGTCAATTCGGCCACGCTGCCCGTGGCAATGTTGACCGGTGACTTGGACAGGTTGGCGCCGACGTCCACGCGCAGTTCCGAGCCGGCCAGGTCGGTTTTGCTGACCTTGGAACCTCCCAGTTCGACGCGACCCTCGCTGGCCCCGATGCGCGCACCGGTGAGCTGGGTTTCGCCGCTGACCTTCAGGTTGACGCCCTGCTGGGTACTGATCCCCGAGGCCTGTTCCACGCGGTTCTTGCTCTCGTGGCTGACGTTCAGGTTCAAGGTCGGGGTATAGGAGGTCTGACCGCTCTTGTCGCCAAACAGCACGCCTTCAGCGGTATTGGCCACTTTGCTGCCGGCGGTGTTCTTCTCGCTGACCGAATAGCTGTCGCTGGTTTTTGGCCAGAAGCGCTCTTTCAGGCTGGAGAGACGATTGCCCACGGCGTCGGCCTTGTCGGCCAGGTAGTTCTTGGCCTTGTCCACGCCGTTGCCAATAGCGCCGCGTGGTTCGGGGTTGACGTCGTAGCTGCCACTGCGGCTGAGTTTCTCCCCCAGGCGCTCCTTGGCTTCGCTGGCCTTGGCGACCACGCTGTCCTTGGCCGAGCTGACCTTTTCCACCCCTTTGTCGACGGCGTTTTCCAGCTTCTCGCGGTGTTTGTCGAAACCTTTCTCGGCCTTGGCCTTCAGGTCGTCCTTGAGCGGACCGGCCGGCTTGGCCAGCTTGTCCACCAGCCCCGGCTGGTTCTTCGCCACTTCCAGCTTGGCGTCGATATTGACCTGGGTGCTGCGCAGCCGATCCTGGCGGCTTTCGATGTCGAGGTTGCCACCGATGGCACCGTCGAGGCGTTGCGCGTCGATGTTGGCGCCGGCCAGATGCACGTTGCCGGCACTGTTGAGGGTCACCTGATCGGCCTTGATCAGGCTGTTGTGCTGAGTCGTGTTCTGGCGCTGATCGACGTCGATCTTGGCCCGGGCATTGATCCCGCGATCGACTTTCGGCGAGTCGTGCTCACTGGCGTCGGCCAGGGTGGTCTTGCCCATGCTGCCACCGGCGCCCAGGGTCAGGCCCCAGTTTTTGTGGGCCTGGGTGGACTGCGCCGACTCCTGGTAGATGCCGCCCTGGGCCGCATCCAGCACCACCTTGGCGGCGTCGATGCGCGTGCCCTGCAGGTGGATGGCGCTGTCGCCCTCGGCTGCGCTGGCCAGGCGTACCTGGCCCTGGCTGTAGAGCTGGGCGCCGCGCTGGCTCTGGTCGTTTTCATTGACCCGGCCGATGTTGAAGTTGGCGCTGAGGTTGACGCTCTTGCCGCTGCTCTGCTCGCTGCTGGTCTTGCTGCCACCGGCCGTGAGGCCGCCACCGAGGTTGCTGCCCTGGCTGTGGTGGGTGTCCACCGCGGCTTGCAGGTCGAGCTCGCCGCCGGCGTCCAGGGTGATATCGCCGGCCGGACGCGCGGCGTTGCCGATCTGTGTGCCTTGCAGCGTCAGGTCGCTTGCACTCTTGAGGTTGACCGGCCCCTGGCCCTGGATGCTGGCGACCCGCGCCTGGCTGTCCTGCTGCTCGAGGCTCTTGTGATCCAGTTGCAATCCGGCGCCGACGTTGAGGTTGGTGCCGCTGCTACCTGGAGTGGTGCCCAGGGTCAGGGAGGCATCGCCACGCAGGCTGGAGTTGCTGCTGCTCTGGCGATCATTGGCCTGATTGAGTGCCAGCTTGCCGTCAGTCTTGATGTTGACGCCGCCCAGGCCGCCATTGAACTGGCTGCCTTCGAAGCTGGCATCGCCACCGACCTTGATGTCCACGCCCTGGCTGCCGGCGTAGCTGCCGACCTGGGCCTTCTCGGAGCTGCTGGTGACGTTGCTGCTGCCACCGGCACCGCTGCCACGGATGTTCAGGTCTTCACCGGTGTTGGTGTAGACCCGTACGCCGGCCTTGGCGTCCACGGCCTGTTCGCTGCTGCTGTGGGTATCGCTGGCGGCACTGGCCACCAGGCTGCCGGCGCTGATCTGCACGGCGCCGTCGGTGGCGCGGTACTGGGTGCCCTGGTCCTTGAGTTGCCCATCGGCCTTGACCGCGACCTGGGCGCCGCTCAACTGGCTGACCACGGCGGTGCTGGCGTTTTCGCTGCGTTGGCGGTTCTGGTGGCTGACATCCACATCGAGCCCGACATTGGGCTGTTCCAGGGCATCGAGTACCCCAGGCTGATGGAACTTGCGCTGGGCCACGCCCTGGATGGCTTTTTCGATGGGGCGGGTGACGCCCTTGTATTCGACGTTGGCGCCGACATCCACCGCCCAGTTGTTCTCCTTGTGGCTGCTGCTTTCGCGGTTGTGCGCGGCCTGGTTGTCGATCTCGGCTGCATTGACCTGCAATGCACCGCCGGCCTTGACCTGGGCGCCTTCGGTGGTGAGGCGGTTGCCGGCATTGATGGTCAGGTTGCCGCTGGCGGCGATGTTGCTGGTCTGGGCAGTGCTCTTGCTGCTGCTGTCCTGGCTGCTGGTGTGGGCCACTTCCAGGCCGTTGCCGGCCCGATCCAGGCCGCCGGTGTAGTAGAAGCCGCCACCGGTGGTGGTGCTGTCGCTGTGCTTGTCGGTGGTGTTGTCCGCCGCCAGCAACTGCACATTCTTGCCGCTCAGGCTGGCATCGCCGGCCGTGGCCGCAAGGTCGCTGCCTTGCACCTTGAGGTCCTCGCCGGCAGTGACCGCCAGGGTGCCGCCAGTGAGGCTGGAGGCCTGTTGCCGGGTGCTGTCGCTGCTGTCGTTGCGCTGCTCATCCTGGTAGCGCACCCCGGCCCGGTACTGGCTGGTGCCCGGGGCGTTTTCCTTGGCGTAGGCGTCGAAGCCGCGCTTCTGGGTGCTGCTGCTGTCGTGCTGGGTGTCTGCGGCGGCCGCGACCTTGACGGTGCCCTTGGCGCTGGCGTCCAGTGCTCCCGCAGCGGTCACCTGGGAGCCGCTGATGGTCAGGTCCTCGGCACTTTGCAACTTGAGGTTGCTGTCCGAGCGCACCTGGCTGCTGACGGTGGTGCTGTCCTTGTGCTGCTGACGGCTCTCATCCTTGGTGATGCCGAAGAACTTGCTGTCCTTGCTGTGGCTGTTGCGGTGAGAAGTGTCCTGCACGCCGTCGATGGTCAATGAACCCTTGTCGCTGATAACGCTGGCCTGGGTGCCGCCCCGGGCCTGGCTGCCGCTGATGCGTACGCTGTCGGCGCGCACGATCAGCTTGCCGTCGGCGATGACCTTGCTGCCCTGGTTCTCGGTCTTGCCCTGGTCGCCGTCGGCGTTCTTGCCGAAGAAACCACCGCCCACCAGGTCACCGGAGTAATGCTGGTTGCTTTGGCTCTGCCGGCGGCTGGCGCTGTTGATGTCGACGTCCTTGGCGGCCAGTTGGATGTCGCCCTGGCTGTGCAGTTCGGCGCCCTCAAGGCGCAGATTCTGCTGGCTGTCGAGTTGCAGTTGCTTGCCGCTCTTGAGCTGGCTGGTGACGCTGCGCTGCTGGCTGCTGGCGTTGTCCCAGTTTTCTTTCCACAGGTGCTTGCGGTGCTGGCCCTGGTCGCGCTGGGTCTGGGTTTCGGTGGCGGCAGTCAGTTGCAGGTCGCCGCCGCTGCGGGCACTCAGGCGATTGCCGGCTTCGACGCTGCTGCCCTGGATCCGGGTATTGGCGCCGGATTTCAGCTCGGCGTCATGCTGGGCCAGCACCTTGTTACCGTGCTGGCGTGTTTCGCTATCGGTCTGGGTAGCGTCGTAGGTCTCCCAGGTGATGCCGATGGTGCTCTTGTCCCACTGTTGGCGTTTTTCCTGGAGCTTGCGGCTTTCGATGCTGCTCAGGGTCAGGTTGCGCCCGGCATCGAGCTTGACGTTGCGGCCGCTGACGTCGGTGGCGGCCAGGGTCAGGTCCTTGGCACCGTGGAGTTCGATATCGCCCTGGCTGCGGACGCCGGCGCGCGTGGCGTCGAGGCTGTTGGCCACGGCCTCGCCGCGGATGTCCAGATCACCGGCGGAGCTCAGCTTGACTCCGTCGCGGCCATCCACCTGGACGGCGCCCACCCGGACTCCGGCACCTTCAGCGGTGCTGACGATGTTGATCCGCCCGGCCTGCATGGCACCGAACAGGCTGGCATCGATGCGCTGGTCCTGGGTGTGGCTGCTCGGGTCGACCTTCAGCACCTTGCCGCTGGGGTAGTCGAGCTGATTGCGGCCCACGGTCACGTTCAACTGGTCCCGGGCGGCGAGGCTGCCCTTGCTGTCGATGCGTGGGGCGATCAGGTTGATCGAGCCTTCGGCATTGCGCAGACCGCCGCCGTGGATATCCAACTGGCCCCGAGCGTCCTGGGTGTTGAGTCCCTGCAGCTTGCCGTCCTGGAGTTCCGGGCGACCCACCACCAGGCTGGCATTGGGGGTGTTGATGAAGCTGCCACCATTGACCGAGATGCCGTTGGGGTTGGCCAGCACGAAGTCGGCGGCGCGGCCGAAGATTTCCTGGGCGCCATTGAGTTGCGAGGCGTTGCGGCTGATCACCTCGTTGAGGATCACGCTGGCCGCCTGGCCCTGGAGTTGCGCGTTGGCCGCCAGTTGTCCGGCCAGTTGCGACTGCCCGGCCTGCAGGGCGTTGTTCAAGACCACGCCTTGTTGCCCGACGTTGTAGTCCAGGAACTGGTTATGGGACAGGCCACCGGCATTGGGTGCGACGATGTTGACGATGGGCACGCCGCCCTGGTTTTGCAGTTGCGGGGTGCCGCCGGGGCCTTCGACCACGGTGATTCCGCCGGCCAGGGCCAGGGGCAGATGGGACACCAGCAGCAGGCCGGCGATGGTCCAGCGCAATGTGCCTTGGGGTGAAAGGTTGAATCTATGAGTGTTGTCAGGCATGAGAACCTCGTGCTGAGTGGGTGAGCCGGGCGTTGCCTTCTAGAGGGGCGACGGCGCGTTGTGCTCAGGTTCGTCGGGTATTTCAGGCTAATCGGCGGTTGATCAAATCTGCAGGCTGAACCTGGCCAGCCAGACTTCCGGTTCTGTGCGAAAGCCCTGCGGGTTGGTGAGGCTGCGTTGGTAATCCAGGTCGACCTGGAGGTTTTTCCAGGCCAGGTTGAGGCCCAGGCTGGCACCGCCGAGATGGCGGCTCTGGGCGCCGTGCTCAGCCTTGATCCAGCCGTTGTCCAGGCCCAGGCGTGGGGTGATCTTGATCGGCAGGTCGCTGTTGAGCGGCAGGCGCAGGGTGTTGCGCCACACCGCGCCGATGGCGCCGGAGGCACTGTTGACGCGGTAGCCGCGCACGGCCGAGTCATCGGTGCCCAGCAGTTGTTCGATGGCCGGCAGCGGGTCCGGGCTGTATTGGGCCGAGAGCTGGCTCTGCCACTGCCAGCGCTGCTCGCCCAGCTGGCCGTTGCGCCACTGGCTGAGGCCGGCGCGGTACTTGCGGAACTGCGCCTGGGGCAGGTTGCGTTGCACCTGCTGCGAGTCACGGTCGGCGCCGAACCAGGTCAGGCCCTGGGCGTAATTGACATCCAGGTTCCATACCGCGCTGTTGAGCCAGAACAGGTTGAGCCCGGCCTCGGCCACGGTCAGGGTCGGGCTCTGGATCTGCAGGTGGGCCTTTTGCAGGTAGCTGTCCACGTCCTTGTAGGCCAGTTGCAGGTTGGCGCTGAGCTGGTGGCTCTGATCGCGCCACAGCACCCGGTCGGCGCGGCCGCTGACCATGTCGGTGCGGCCGCTGTTGTACAGGGTGGTGCGGGCCAGCTTCAGCGGGGCGCGGTATTCGGCGTGGCTGGCGAACAGGCTGTAGGTCCAGTAACCGTAGGGCACCGAGTAGAACAGGCTGCTGCTGCGGCTGTAGCGCGGGCCGTGGTTGAGGGTGTCGCTGTAGTTCAGGTTCAGCGCGTCGTTGATCTGCAACGGGCTGTCGAGGTTGAGGTTGATCGACTGGCGGTCGCGGCCGGTGCCGGCGCTGCCGAGGTTATCCACACCCAGGCCGAGGCCCCAGCGCGCGGCGCTGCTGCGCGAACGCAGGATGATCCGCGAGGCGCCGGGCTGGCTGCCGGGGGCGATGTCGGCGGTCAGGTCCAGGGAGCGCAGGCGGTTCAACTGGTCCAGGCCCTGTTCCAGGTCCCGCAGGTTCAGCGGCTTGCCGAGCATGCCGGGGAAGGCCCCGCCCAGGGACACCGGCAGGCTCTGGTCGGCCAGTTCGATGGCTTCGACGTAGCCTTCCTCCACCAGGATATCCAGGCTGTGCCCGGCGGCCGGGGTGCTGGCCAGGTACGGGCGGCTGGCAATGTAGCCGGCCTCGACATAGAGGCGAGTGATGGCCGCCAGCAACTGGTTGATCTGATTGACCCCCATGCACGGCGCTACGTACGGCTTGATGGCGTCGTTGAGCCGGGTTTTGCCGAACAGGCTGACACCGCCGATGCGGGTGCCGCTTAAGGGCCAGCAGCGGCTGTCGCTGGCGGTCTGCTCCGGCAGGTTGGGCGTGGCCGGGGTGCTGCTGAAGCTGCCGCGCTGCATCTGCCGCTGGCGCTGCTCCAGTTGCAACTGTTGCAGGTCCCGTTGCTGTTGCTGCTGCAGGCGCAGGGCTTCCTGACCCGGTTGCAGATCGTCGGCCAAGGCCGGGGCCAGGCAACTCAGACCCAGTACCAGTCCCAGGCACCAGCTGCCGGAGTGGGCAAGAAGGGAGCGGTCGGTGCGTGATGAATAGGGCACTTGGCATCCTTACTGTAAAAAGACCAAGTGACGAACAACAGAAAAGCCGATCGTTGAGGCTCAACTAGTGACGTCGCTTTAAGTTCTGCACGGTGAATATGAGGTGCCGTCGATTGCTATATCGTTGGCCTATGTTCAAGTGCTCGCGAGTGACAATTCCTGAGTGAGAGCCGGGTGCTTCAATCTAAAATCAGGTATGACAAAAGGGTTGAGTGAGTTGCAGTGCAAACGTTACAGCGCAGTGTGAAATTAATTTTTCCGAGGGCGGTCAGCGGGGAAATATCTTGTTGAAATCGAGACTATCCGAAACTAAAAACTCGATTTGTACGTAAATTGTAAATACATAGAAGGCTAACAAAAATTCCTGGCGGCCTTGACTGGCAAGGGGTTCAGGGAATTCGTGAGAATCTGCAAAGGTAGGATGTTTGGTTGAATCAAGAACAGGTGTTCGAATTTGTGAAAGCAGCGCAATATCTGCGCCCCGCACACCAAGTGTTTACGGCTAGTTGCTCTTTCTATCTGAGTAGTTGCTCTAATCGTGTTGTTCGTTAATTGAAGTCATGTTGGTCGGGGAATGCCTTAGAGTCGGGCTCTTGAATGAAATGCCCGTAGCGCCGAGTGTTTTTCCCCTTGTACTGGCGTATATCTGGAGTTTGTCGGCTGCTGTTGCGGCGGCCGGGCTAGGGGAATCCCTTAGTTGTTGATTGGATGTTGCAGGTCATATCAAGTGCCTGGCGCAGCGGCCAGGCACTTGATGAGCGAGGGTCATTGCGGACTTGAGCGTCCGGTCATTTCCCGGGCCATTTCACTGGCGTAGCTGTCGGTCATGCCGGCGATGAAATCGATCATGCGCAGGAACGAGGTGTGCAGCGGCCAGTTCGGGTCCGGTGCGTTATTGCCCAGCAGATCGAGAATCCGCCGGTTCTTGAACGACGGGGTCTTGCCGCCGTGCTGCTCCAATGCCGCGCCGCAAAACGAGTTCAGGAGAATTTCCAGGGTGGTGTAGGCGCCGATCTCGTGCAGGGTCTTGCGCTTGTCCTGGAAGATCTTGCGCCGCGCCACGTCCTTGGCATTGAGCACACAACGCTTGGCCGGGCCATGCATGTGCTCCACCAGATCGCCGTGCAGGGTGCCGGCCAGCAGGGCGTCCTGCTGTTCGACAAAGGCCCGGGCGGCGGCGTTGGTCAGGTGCTCGATGGCCTTGCCCCGCAGGATCGCCAGGCGCCGCCGGCGCGAATCCCCCGGGCCCAGCTGGCGATAGGTTTCCGGCAGGTCGTCGCCCACCAGCCCCAACAGCAGGGACTCGACTTCGGCGTACTCCAAAAGGTCCATCTCCAGGCCGTCTTCCAGGTCGATCAGGGCGTAGCAGATGTCGTCCGCCGCTTCCATCAGGTACACCAGCGGATGCCGGGCCCAGCGCTGTTCCTCCAGCTGCGGCAGGCCCAGCTTGTGGGCGATCTGTTCCAGCAGCGGCAATTCGCTCTGGTAGCAGCCGAACTTGTGCTTCTTGTAGCCCAGGGAATCGGCGTGGCGCGCGGTCCAGGGGTACTTGAGGTAGGTGCCGAGGGTGGCGTAGGTCAGCCGGGTGCCGCCATCGAACTGATGATATTCAAGCTGGGTCAGGACCCGGAAACCCTGGGCATTGCCTTCGAAATTGAGGAAGTCCTGGCGTTCGGCCTCGCTCATCGCGTCCAGCCAGCCACGCCCGGCGGCCTGCTGGAACCAGTGGCGGATGGCGTCTTCGCCAGAATGGCCGAAGGGCGGGTTGCCGATGTCGTGAGCCAGGCAGGCCGACTGCACGATCATCCCCAGGTCGCTGGGGTCGCACCAGTCGGGCAGGGCGCCGCGCAGGGTCTCGCCGACGCGCATGCCCAGGGAGCGCCCGACGCAACTGACTTCCAGGGAGTGGGTCAGGCGAGTGTGGATATGGTCGTTGCTGGACACCGGGTGCACCTGGGTCTTGCGCCCCAGGCGGCGGAAGGCGCCGGAGAAGATGATGCGGTCATGGTCTTTATGGAAAGGGCTACGGCCGAGTTCTTCCGGGCTGTGCACTGGCTTTCCGAGGCGTTCGCGGTTGAGCAGGGTCTGCCAATCCAAGGCGGGGTCTCTCCGAAAAAAAACTGAAGGGCAGAGCTTCCGGGTTCCTGGGCGTGGCCGCAAGAGGGGCGTGGCCTGCACTCGTGTATCCATCGCGTCGCCGCGTTTGTCGGCAAGCCGGCTGGAAACAAGGCGAGGGCTACAGGCCGGCGGCGTCGATATCGATCAGCAGCAGGCGCTGGCCGTTGTCGAAGAACTGGCCGGCAGTCAGGCAGTACTGGTTGCTGGTGGCGTCGCGGTAGGTGTTGGACAGGGTCAGGCGGCGCTCCTCCCAGCCTTCGGCCAGCAGGTGATAGAAGTACGGGCGCCACGACCAGTTGTGGCCGACGTAGCTGCTGTCGGCCTGCCAGTGGTCATGCCGCCATTCCAGGTTCGGGGTCAGTTGGGTGCCGTGGCGGTCGCACTGGTAGAAACGCAGCAGCCAGGGAAAGGCCTCCACGGCGGGCAGTTGGCTGATGGGAGCCTGAGCCTGGGCCCAGGCCTGCAACAGGTTCATCAGCTCTGCCAGTTGCTGGCGCATGCGCATCAGGCGGTTGCGTTCGGCCAGCTTGTGCCGCACATAGCGCTCGCGCAGGCGGGCGAAGGGCTGGACGAAGGCATCGCTGGCGAACAGCTGTTCTTCGGCCCGGGCAAACAGGAAGCCCTGTACGTAACGCGAGCCGCACTCCAGGGCGAAATCCAGTTCGGCTTCGGTTTCCACCCCTTCGGCGATGATCCAGCAGCCGGTTTTTTCCGCCATCTGTGCCAGGGCCTTGACCACATCGCTGCTGGGCCCGCCCCGGGCTGCGGCCTGGAACAGGCGCATGTCGAGCTTGAGGATGTCCGGTTGCAGCGCCAGCACCCGGTCCAGTTGCGAGTAGCCGGCGCCGAAATCGTCGATGGCGATTCGCGCCCCCGCCTGGCGATAGCGCGCCACCACCTCGGTCAGGCGCTGGCTGTTGCCCCCCAGCTCGGTGATCTCGAAGACGATGCGCCGCGGATCGACCTCGTTTTGCTGCAACTGCTTGAGGCTGGGCAACGGCTGTCCTGGCCGCAATCGACTGATCCAGCGTGGGGAAATGTTCAGGCTCAGGAACCAGTCCGCCGGGGCTTCGTGCAGGCGGCGCAAGGCATCGTCGCGGACCAGGCGATCAAGACGGCGCAAGGCGCTGGAAGGGGTGCGGGGATCGGCGAACAGCGGCCCCACCGACGCCAGTTGCCCATTGCCCTGGCGCAGGCGGCCCAGAGCTTCGACTCCGGCGATGCGCCCGGTAGCGGTATCGATGAATGGCTGGAAGCAGGCGAGCGGTTGCCCGTCGATCACAGGGCCTCCTTATAGAGTCTTGTTGGTAGGGGGGGCTGTGGCTGTCGGGTAGACAGACAGGCGTCCAGGCTGGGTGAACATTGCCGCGTTCGACAATACGGCGTTTTCACCCACCCTGGGTCGACCCCTTGGTTAAGGGGCCGATCCGGGTTGCTTAGCAAGAATGCAGCCAGATCAGCCGTTGCCTGTTGCAGGCGCTTGCCGATGCTCGCTCAGGGTTTGCGCGAGGCGCCTTGCAGCGCCAGTCTGATCAGAGGCAACAGGCTGGTGCCCAGGCGTATCAGGCGGGTGAGGCTGCTGGTGCCGCCGCTCTTGGCACCCTTGCCGGTGATGAACCCCAGCAGGGTCACCGCCGCCACGCCCCAGAGTGGGGCGTGCTTGATGCCAAAGCCTTCCTGCCAGCTTTGCCCAAGGCCGCGAACCCGTTGCAGGGGTTGCAGCAATTGCTGGGACTCGTGACGGATTTCCTGGCGGTGCATTTCCATGCGCAGGCGGATCAGTACCTTGCGCATTTCCCGGCGTGAGGTGTTCTGCGGAATGTCCGGCAACTTCATGGCAGCAGGCGCTCCCGATCATTGGCCAGCTCTTCGAGCGTGGCGTGGAAGGGCGAAGATTCATCAAAGATCGCCGACTTCAGGCGCAGGCCGCAGAACACTGCCGCCAGGGTGTAGAACACGCACAGGCCGATGATCCCGGCCAGGCGATAGCTGTCCCACAGCAGGATCAGCACCAGCGCCGACAACCCCACCAGCAACAGCAGGGCAAACACCAGAGCCAGGCCGGCAAACAGCAGCAGGCTGACGGTGCGGGCTTTCTGTTCCTGTAACTCGATGCCGAACAATTCGACGTGGCTGTGCAACAGGCCCAGGACAGCGGCCCCCAGGCGCCGCGAGGACGCGCTTGGACCGCTGCCGGACGAAGTGGATTCGCCGATAGCCATATCAGCGCCGCGTCGCCAGCAGGCCGATGAGAAAGCCGACGCCGGCAGCAATCCCGACGGACTGCCAAGGGTTGCTCTGTACATAGTCTTCAGCAGCCGTGACTGCAGCCTGGCCACGCTGGCGCAGGGAGTCCTCGGTCAGTTGCAGGGTTTCCCGGGCCTTGAGCAGGCTGTCGTGGATCTGCTCGCGCAGTTCATCAGCCTGGTCGCCGGCCAGGGTCGCGGTGTGTTCCAGCAGACGCTCCGTGTCACTGACCAGTGCCTGAAAATCCGCCATCAGTACTTCTTGAGCCGTCTTCGCCGTTTTGCTGGCCATGGTTGTTTCTCCGTTGATTGCGTGTGTGAGCTATGAGTGTGAGCCCCGAGTGAAGGTTCACTGTAATTGTCTGGTACAGCTTTTGCTTTGTCCTGGTGCGCAAGGCGTGACGCTTGCGCCGAAAACGAGCAAGGGTGGCGCTCTAGCCCGCGTCAACCCTGGGCAAAAAAATCACAACCTCAGGTCAATCTCCTTCCCGTGGTTTCGCGTGCGGCCCCTGGCGCGCCAAAACGGTTCACCGATTACGCGTGATGGCGTGTCCCGGAGCCAATTTGGTGCAAGGCCGGCCGTGGAGCCGGGGAGATGATGGCCGATTTCGGATCTGCCTACTCCATGGAAAATCTGCAAAGCGCTGTGGACACCCTGGTCCACGGTTCCAACACCCTGTTCATTCTGATCGGGGCGGTCATGGTCCTGGCCATGCACGCCGGTTTTGCCTTCCTCGAAGTGGGCACGGTCCGGCAGAAGAATCAGGTCAATGCGCTGTCGAAAATCCTCAGCGACTTCGCCGTCTCGACCCTGGCCTATTTCTTTATAGGCTATTGGATCTCCTACGGCGTGAGCTTCCTGCAACCAGCGGCGGTGATCAGTGCCGACCACGGCTACGGTCTGGTGAAGTTCTTTTTCCTGCTGACCTTCGCCGCAGCGATTCCGGCGATTATCTCCGGCGGCATCGCCGAGCGTGCGCGTTTTGTACCGCAATTGTGCGCCACGGTGCTGATCGTGGCGTTCGTCTATCCATTCTTCGAGGGGCTGGTGTGGAACGGCAACTTTGGGGTGCAAGCCTGGTTGCAGCAGCGTTTTGGCGCCGGCTTCCATGATTTTGCCGGGTCCGTGGTGGTGCACGCCATGGGCGGCTGGCTGGCGCTGGCAGTGGTGCTGTTGCTGGGGCCGCGCAACGGCCGTTACCGCGACGGCAAGCTGGTGGCGTTCGCGCCGTCGAGCATTCCCTTCCTGGCGTTGGGCTCGTGGATCCTGATTGTCGGCTGGTTCGGCTTCAACGTGATGAGCGCCCAGACCCTGCAAGGGGTGAGTGGGCTGGTGGCGGTGAACTCGCTGATGGCCATGGTTGGCGGCACCGTGGCGGCGTTGATCGTCGGGCGCAACGACCCGGGCTTCCTGCACAACGGGCCGCTGGCCGGGTTGGTGGCGATCTGCGCCGGCTCCGACCTGATGCATCCGGTGGGCGCCTTGGTCACCGGGGCGATGGCCGGGGCCTTGTTCGTCTGGTGCTTCATGGCCGCCCAGAGCCGCTGGAAGATCGACGATGTGCTCGGAGTCTGGCCGCTGCATGGCCTGTGCGGTGTGTGGGGCGGGATTGCCTGCGGGATCTTCGGCCAGCGTGCATTGGGTGGGTTGGGCGGTGTCAGCCTGGCCAGCCAGTTGATTGGCACCGGCCTTGGGGTACTGGTGGCGCTGCTGGGCGGATTCGCCGTGTATGGCGTGATCAAGGCCGTCTGCGGGCTGCGCCTGACCCAGGAGCAGGAGTATTACGGCGCCGACCTGTCGCTGCACAAGATCGGTGCGGTGAGTCAGGACTGAGGGGCCGCGGGCCCAGGCAGCGAACTGCTCAGGGCCGCGGCGGGACGGCCTCAACCGCCCTGCAGGCGTGCTTCGCAGGCCTCGATCGCGGCCTGGGAACCGGACACCAGTATCCGGTCTCCGGCTCGCAGGCGCGGGGCCGGATTGAGCGGCAGCTCGCTGCCATTGCGTTGCACGCCTTGCACATCCACGCCCAGTGCTTCCAGTCCCAGCTCTTGCAGCAGTCGGTTGCAGGCGTGGGCGTCGGCGTCGAGGTTGACCGCGTGCATCTGCACCGCGGGTGGCTCGTGATTGTCCTGGGTGCTGCTTTGCGCCCCATGGTAGAAACCGTGCAGCAGGCGATAGCGGCTGTGACGCACCTCGTCCACGGTGCGTTGTACCCGTTGCTCCGGCAGGCCAAGCATGATCAGGGCGTGGGAAGCCAGCATCAGGCTCGACTCTAAAAGCTCTGGCACCACTTCATTGGCGCCGGCGGCCTTGAGTTCCGCCAACTGGCTGTCATCCCGGGTCCGCACCAGGATCGGCACGTTGCGGTCCAGGCGTCGCGCGGCCTTGAGTACAGTCAGCGCTATATCGGTTTTATCCACCGCGATCACCAGCAGTCGCGCCCGCTCCAGGCCTACCGCCGCCAGCAGGTCGCTGCGCCGGCAGTCGCCGTAATGCACGCAGCTTTCCGCCGCCGAGGCTTCCTGGACCCGCACTGGGTCATCGTCCAGGGCGATATAGCGCAGTTGCTCATGGTGCAGGAAGCGCCCGATGGATTGGCCGACCCGGCCGTAACCGCAGATCAGTACGTGGCCCTGCAACTGGGCGTTCTGCGCGCTGATTTCCTCCAGTTGAGCGGCCTGGTTGGGCTTGCGGTGCAGGCGAGCAGTGATCAGCGGGGCGGCGCGCAGCAGCAGCGGGGTCAGCAGCATGGAGCAGAAGGTGGCGGCCAGCAGCAGGCTGCTGATCTGCGGCGGGATCATCTGGCTCAGTTGCATCTGCGCCATGAGGGCGAAGCAGAATTCACCACCCTGGGCCAGGGCCAGGCCGCTGCGCCAGGCGGTTTCGCCGTCACTGCCGCGCAGCTTGAGCAAGGCGGCCACTACCGAGCCCTTGATCAGTAGCAGGGCCAGGGTCAGGCCGAGGATCAACAGGCTGTGGTCGATGAACAGTTGCAGGTCGATGAGCATGCCGATGCTGACGAAGAACAACCCCAGGAGAATGTCGCGGAACGGACGGATATCGGCTTCGATCTGGTGCCGGTAGTGGCTTTCTCCCAGCAGCATGCCGGCAAGGAAGGCCCCCAGGGCCGGCGACAGGCCCAGCAAATGGGTGAGCCAGGCGGTCAGCAGCACAATCACCAGGGCCAGCAGTACGAACAGCTCGGCAGAGTGGGAGGCGGCGACTTCGTGGAACAGCCGGGGCAGCAGCCAGCGGCTGGCCAGCAGCAGGCCGAAGAACAGCACCAGGGTCTTGCCCAGGGTGACAGGCAGGGCCCAGTACCAGGCCTGGTCGCTGTGGCCGGCGAAGACCGGCACCAGGGTCAGCAACAGCACCGCCACCACGTCCTGGAACAGCAGCACGCCGATGGCATTCTGTCCGTGGCTGCTGAAGATCTCGCCGAGGCTGGTCAGCTCCTTGCTGACGATGGCGGTGGACGACAGGGCCAGGCCGGTGCCGAGCATCAGCGCCGAGGCCAGGGGCATGCCGAACAAGGCCAGGAGCACGCCGAGGATCAGGCCACTGCACAGCACTTGCAGGCTACCCAGGCCAAACACCACGCGGCGCAGGGCGAGCATCTTCGACAGAGAGAATTCCAGGCCCAGGGAAAACAGCAGGAAGACCACCCCCAGTTCCGCCAGGTCCGGCAGGTCCTCGCTGTCATTGACCCAGTCCAGGGCGGTGGGTCCGACCATCAGCCCCACTGACAGATAGCCCAGGACCGGTGGCAGGCTCAGGCGCCGGAACAGCGCAATGACCACCAGTGATGAAGCGAGAATGATCAGCAGATTGGCAAACAACGGGCATCTCCGGACAAGGGGCGGGCAGGGCAAAGCCTAGAGGCAAAAAGGCCGCGAGGATCGCCCGGTTGGCGGTAAATAATGCTGACTCATGTCATTTTTTGTTGAGAATTTCGCATATTTGCGAGCCTTGGCCAGGCTCAGAAAGTGTCTATCGAGGTGCTGTACGCCTGTCGGAGCATTCTCTGTGCAGGGCCGCAGAGGGGCAGGGGGCCTGGGCATATCTGGACAGAGGCGGGTCGACGGCTTTCGCGCTCGGGCCTAAAATAAGCACCCGTTCTTCACACGGTTGCCCTGTCATGCCCCCTGAATGCCAATTGTTCGGCACCCTTGGTTGCCACCTGTGCGAACTGGCCGAGGCCGAGTTGATGCCGCTAGTGGAGCACGGCCTGATGGTCGAGTTGGTGGACATCGCCGAGAGTCAGGAACTGTTCGAAAGCTATGGCCTGCGTATCCCGGTGTTGCGCCGGGTGGACAATGGCGCCGAGCTCGGCTGGCCCTTCGACGCCGAGCAGGTGGTGGCGTTCCTGCGCTGACACTTGGCTTGCAACATCCGATGCTTCCGCCTGTCGCCCGTGGTCAGAATTCATTGGCGAGATCTGTCGATTGGTTTACTGTATGCATATACAGCTATCGAGGAGTCTCGCCATGTCTCTCACTTTCCTGACCGGTACCGAACGCTCACAGCCGTTGCCAACCTGTTTTCTGGAACTGGGTGATAGCGGCTGCGCTGCCGTTGCCAATGAGCCCACCGGTAGCGGCTTTTCCCTGGATCGGACCCTGGGTCTGGGGTCTCCCCAGATCCACGGCCTGTTGGTGGACGACGACAACCTGCTGGGGTTCGGCATCTACCCCGGGGATCGGCTGATCGTCGATCGCTCAGCCAATCCGGTGGTGGACCAGTACTTGGTGGTACGTCCCCAAGGCGCCCATGAATACTCGCTGCGCCTGCTGGCTCCCGATCCTCGTGGCGGTCTTTTGCTCAAGGCGGCGCGCCCTTCAATCCCTTCCTTGGTGCTGGATGACCTAGGCTCGATCGAGATCTGGGGCGTGGTGTTGTGGGTGGTCAGTTATGTGGGACGCAAGCAGCCCTGATGGATATGGCGGACGCTTCAAACGGTTAAAGGAATAAATGATGGTCAATGTCGAACAACTGAAAAACAGCGTGAACAGCATGTCCACTGATGTGCTCCGTGAGGCGGTGCTTGAGTTACGCCTGGATGGGTTGGTCACCGAGGGCAAGACCCCCTTCAACAAGCTGCACTTCAATACCTGCTTTGCCGAGATCGAAGCCCTGTTCCAGCGAGCGGGGTACCACCGGCAACTGGATGTGGTGGGTTATCAGGGGCTGCTCTATGCCCTCTATGATCCGGGTCGCTGGGAGGCTGTGGACGTGCTGCGCTGGCTCAAGGAGTTCACCGAGGCAGCGGCCCAGGCCAAGCACTCGTGTGCCTGAGGTCGGGCAAACTGCTTCTAGGTTCCTGAGGGGCGCTGTTGGATAATGCCGCCTTGCATTGATCTTTCGAGCTTTTGTATGTCCACCGCGAGCTTTTCCGCTGCACAGCATCAGGCCAGTACCTTGTATCTGCCCCCTGGCTCCTGGCCGACGGTGCTGGATTGCCTGTGTGATCACTTCAAGGCCATCAGTCGTGAACAATGGCTGGATCGTATCGCCCGCGGCCGAGTGCTGGACGGGCAGGGCCAGCCCATCAGTCTGGACCTGGCCTATCGCGAAGGCTTGCGGATTCATTATTTTCGCGAGGTGCCGGATGAGAAGGTGATCCCGGTGCAGGAGACCATCCTCTATGCCGACGAGCATCTGGTGGTGGCGGACAAACCGCATTTTCTTCCGGTCACCCCTGCGGGCGAGTACGTCGAGCAGACTTTGCTGCGTCGCCTTATCCGCCGCCTGGACAACCCGAATCTGGTGCCCCTGCATCGCATTGACCGGCATACTGCAGGGCTGGTGTTGTTTTCTGCCCATCCCGGCAGCCGCTCGGCCTATCAAGCGTTGTTCCCTACCCGGCAGATCGAGAAACGCTATGAAGCCATTGCCGGCGCCTTGCCACACCTGAGTTTTCCCCTGGTGCACAAAAGCCGATTGGTGGACGGGGAGCCCTTCTTCCGCATGCAGGAAGGCGAGGGGGCGAGCAATACCGAAACCGCCATCGACGTCAGGGAAAGGCACGGCGATCTGTGGCGCTATGCCTTGTACCCGGTGACCGGCAAGAAGCATCAGTTGCGGGTACACATGAGTGCCCTTGGAGCGGCGATCTGCAATGACCCGTTCTACCCCGAGGTGCTCAAGGACGCCGAGGATGACTATGACAATCCACTGAAGCTGCTGGCTCAGGGCCTGCGCTTCATCGATCCGCTGACTGGGCAGGAGCGCGATTTCGAAAGCCGTATCAGTCTGCAGTGGTGAAAAACCGTCTCGCAGAAACAATAAAACCCGCAGCAAGCGGGTTTTATAACATCAGAGCAACCACCGTCGGACTTACAGCTCCTTGACGGTACGAACCTGATCCTTGTTGATGCGAGTGTGTTTGCCGTCCAGCTGTTCAAACTCGTAGAAGCCGGAATCCTTGTCGTATTCAGGGGTATCGACGGCCTGGATTTCGCGACCGTCATTCAGGGTGATCACTGTCGGCGAGGCGCAACCGGCGAGAGTGGCCAGGCCCAGTGCGAGCATGAGAGTGGCGAGGGTCCGTTGAGTCATTGTGTGTCTCCGAAATGAGTACTTTTGAGTGCTGGTCTTCAGACGCATACAACGTCTGCAAGTTCCTTGGCCAGGGACATTCTGTCACGTTGCCGGGCGGATCGCAGGCGTTGGCGGCTGCAGCTTAGCTCACAGCGCCTGTTTGTCCGCGGTCTGGCTTTCTCGACGGCCGGACTGCGTGTGCTGGCAGTCCGGGGCAAGGTGAAGGCCGACCCCGCAGCGGCGCCGGATCAAAGCGCTGTGATATAACACCGGGCTGTGTCTCCTACCTCTGGATCGAGCCTATGAAAGCCAAGGCTGATGTACCTTTTGCTCCCCTGAATATTGCGGTGCTGACCGTCAGTGACACCCGCACCCTGGAAACCGATACCTCCGGCCAGGTCTTCGTCGAGCGCCTGGGCGCCGCGGGCCATCGATTGGCGGCGCGGGTGTTGCTCAAGGACGATCTGTACAAGATCCGCGCCCAGGTCGCCACCTGGATCGCTGATGACGTGGTGCAGGTGGTGTTGATCACCGGCGGCACCGGTTTTACTGGTCGCGACAGTACTCCGGAAGCTGTGTCCTGCCTGCTGGACAAGCAGGTCGATGGTTTTGGCGAGCTGTTCCGGCAGATATCGGTGGCGGATATAGGTACTTCCACTGTGCAGTCCCGTGCCTTGGCCGGGCTGGCCAACGGCACCCTGGTGTGCTGCCTGCCGGGTTCCACCAATGCGGTACGTACCGGCTGGGACGCAATACTGGCCGAGCAATTGGATTCGCGGCATCGGCCGTGCAACTTCGTCCCTCACCTGAAACAGGCGGCGCCTTGTGAATCCCGTGGGTAAGCCGGGCAAGCAGGGGGCCTTGATGCCGGTGGAGCAGGCATTGGCGCGCCTGTTGGCCATGGCCGAGGCAGCGCCCATTGTCGAGCGTGAACGGCTGCCATTGGCAGCCACTGAGGGCCGGGTCCTGGCTGAGGCGCTGGTATCCAGCCTGGATCTGCCGCCTTGGCCCAACAGCGCCATGGATGGATACGCCTTGCGCGTGGAGGACTGGAAGGGCGAGCCCTTGCCGGTCAGCCAGCGGATTTTCGCCGGGCAGTCCCCCGAGCCCTTGCAGCCGGGAACCTGTGCGCGGATCTTCACTGGCGCTCCGGTGCCGGCAGGTGCGGATTGCGTCGAGATGCAGGAAAACACCCAGGTTCAGGATGATCAGCGCGTACGTTTTACCGAGCCATTGAAGGTCGGCCAGAACATCCGTCCCCAGGGCCAGGAAACCACCATAGGCGAGCAGGTCTTGGCTGCCGGTACGCGCTTGGGGCCCATCGAGCAGGGACTGGCAGCGTCCTTGGGATGTGCCGAGCTTGAGGTGCTGCGTCGAGTCCGTGTGGCGGTGTTGTCCACCGGCGACGAACTGGTGGAGCCTGGTCAGCCTCTTGGTCCGGGGCAGATCTACAACAGCAATCGAGTGCTGCTGTGCAGTTGGTTGAAGCGTCTGGGTTGTGAGGTGCTGGATGCGGGAATCCTTCCCGACGATCTTCCCGCGACCCGTCAGCGCCTGGCGGAGTTGGGGGATGTGGACCTGATTCTTTCCACCGGCGGTGTCTCTGTGGGGGAGGCGGACTTTCTCGGCATCGCCCTGCGGGAAGCCGGTGAACTGGCCCTGTGGAAACTGGCGATCAAGCCTGGCAAACCCCTGACCTTCGGACATTTTCGTGGGGTGCCGGTGATTGGCCTGCCGGGCAATCCGGCATCGACCCTGGTGACTTTCGCCCTGCTGGCGCGGCCTTATCTACTGCGGCGCCAGGGCGTGCAGCAGGTGCAACCATTGAGTTTCCAGGTGCCGGCAGGCTTTGTCTGGCCCAAGCCCGGCAATCGTCGCGAATACTTGCGTGGCCGCCTGGAGAATGGGCGAGCGATCATCTATCGCAATCAGAGCTCTGGCGTACTGCGCAGCGCTGCCTGGGCGGAAGGTCTGGTAGAGGTGCTGGAAGGTCGGACTCTGGAGGAAGGTGACGTGGTCAATTTCATTCCCTTGAGTGAAGTGCTGGAGTGAAGTGTTGGATTGATCGGCCACGGGCCCGGTTCGGCGCCGGGTCCGTGCCTTGCTTCAGCGCAGCAGCAATAACAGCAGCAGTCCGAAACGGCTGTGGAAACCCCAGGTCACCAGCCCTGCCATTATCGAGGCCGCACATGTCAACCAGGCCAGGCGCTTGATTATCGATAGCGGCCTGGAATGAGGCGGATGTGCTTCGGACGAGAGTGGCACATCGAACTCCCGAAGTGGAGGAGCCGCCAGCCAGGAGCTGTCGTTGATGCGATTGAGCGTTGAATGCCCTTGTGGATAAAACCCCTTGTCGTTCATGACGGTGCACTTCCTTGTATGAGGCGTCAGCGCCTGGCATGCACAGTCACTGATTGGCTCCGCAGGGTCAATTCAGGCAAATCTCATTCTTCGGTCAGAAAATTCACTTTGAGTCCTACGTCTCGTTTCAGGCGCCTGTACTGAGGCTGCCCGACGCCTGGGCCTGGGTTTATTTATGGGGCGAGTTGCCTGACGAGCAGCTTCGTCACTTGCCGTTGTGGCAGATTTACGGGGCCAACGCTGTTTCAAGTGCTACCGGGGGCGGCCGGAGCTCGGCCATAAATGTCGTTGAAGCGCACGATGTCGTCTTCGCCCAGGTACTCCCCGCTTTGCACTTCGATTATTACCAGGTCGATCACCCCGGGATTGCGCAGTCGATGAGGGCGACCGGGCTTGATAAAGGTCGACTCATTGGTGTCGAGCAGAAACTCGTCTTCTCCGTTGGTCACCCGGGCCATGCCGCTGACCACGATCCAGTGCTCACTGCGGTGGTGGTGCCTTTGCAGCGACAGCGAGGCGCCGGGTTTGACTTCGATACGCTTGATCTTGAAGCGCGGTCCTTCCTCAAGCACGGTATAGGTGCCCCAGGGGCGGTTCACGGTGCGGTGCAGGCGGTAGGCGTCGTGGCCCAGGCGCTTGAGCTCCTGGGCGATCAGTTTGACCTCCTGGCTGCGCTTGCCGTCGGCGATCAGCAGGGCGTCCGGGGTGTCGATGATGATCAGGTTGTCCAGGCCGATACCGCCCACCAGGCGCTGGCGTGAATCGATGTAGCAGTTGCGGACATCATGCAGCACGGTCTCGCCGTTGCACTGGTTGCCGTGTACGTCCGCCGGGCTCAGCTCGCGCACTGCTTGCCAGGAGCCGATATCGCTCCAGCCGAGCTGGCAGGGCACCACGGCGACCTCCTTCGATCGCTCCATCACCGCGTAGTCGATGGAGATGTCCGGCGCCAGGGCGAAGCTGTCGCGGTCCAGCTCCACTTGCACTTCGCGTTGGCCTTGCCTGTGGTGGCTCAGTTCCAGGCAGCGCTCGACGGCATTGACCACCTGCGGCGCGAATTTGCGCAACTCACGGAGGATCACATCCGCGCGCATGCAGAACATGCCGGCATTCCACAGGTGCTGGCCGCCGTCGACGTAACGCTGGGCAGTGGCAGCATCGGGCTTTTCGACGAAACGGCTGACCTGGAAGCTCTCACCGTGCAAGCCCAGGCCTTTCTCGATATAGCCGAAACCGGTTTCGGCATGGCTCGGCTCGATACCGAAGGTCACCAGCCAGCCTTGCTCGGCCAACTGCCGGGCGCGCGCCACCGCGGTGGCGAATGCCTGGAGGTCATTGATCAGATGATCGGCGGGCAGCACCAGCAGTTGTGCGTCAGCGCCGTAGTGCTGGTTGACGTGCAGCGCTGCGGCGGCAATGGCCGGCGCGGTATTGCGGCCGAAGGGTTCGAGGATGAAATCCAGTTCAAGCTGAGTCTTGTTCAGCGGGCGGTAGTCATCCAGAGTGCGAAAGAGCACTTCACGGTTGGTCACCGTCAGCAACCGGCCGACGTCTTTCAGGGCCGTGGCGCGCACGAAGGTCTTCTGCAGCAGGCTTTCGCCGTCTGGCAGGCGCATGAAGGGTTTGGGCATCGCCTCGCGGGACACCGGCCACAGGCGGGTGCCGGCGCCGCCAGCAATGATGCAGGGAATGAGCGCGCTCATTTAGAAGGCCTCGTGGATCATGATGACGGACGCGATGGTGCGGAACAGAATGTGCAGTTCAAGCCAGGCTGACCAATTTTCGATGTATTCCAGGTCGAATTCGACACGTTTTTCGATTTTTTCCAGGGTATGAGGCTCGTCACGGTAGTTATTGACCGGCGCCAGCCCGGCAGCGGCAGATTGCGCAGGATCAGTTGCAAGCGCAGCCGGTTGTCGAAGAGCGACTCGGCGTACTAGCTATGAAAGATTTTCCTCGTTGGCAGGCTAACCTGGGTCATGAGTGGTGAGGTACGAGCCAGGCTGGCTTGGGCAAAAAAATAATCGATGGGACAGACTTATTTTGCTGTGCCCGAGGTCAACATCCCTCAAGGAACCCATAACCGGAGCCATGGTTGATGAATGAGCGCAAGGCACTGTTGATACTGCACGGCAAGCAGGCCCTCAACGATGAGGTGCGCGCTGCGGTTGAGGCCAAGCGTGCTGCCGGCTGGGAGGTTTCGGTGCGTCTGACCTGGGAGGCGGGAGATGCCCAGCGTCTGGTGAGCGAGGCGCTGGACGCCGGGCATACCCGGCTGATTGCCGGAGGCGGCGACGGTACGCTGCGCGATATCGCCGAGGCCCTGGCCAACGCGTCGACCCAGGCCAGTCTGGCGCTGCTGCCATTGGGCACGGCCAATGACTTTGCCCGGGCTGCCGGTGTTCCCCTTGATCCGGCGGCGGCCCTGGAGCTGCTGGACGTCCCGGCCCGGACGATCGACCTGGGGGAGGTTGGCGGGCAGATTTTCCTCAATATGGCCACCGGCGGCTTTGGTAGCCAGGTCACCGCCAATACCTCTGAAGACTTGAAGAAAGTCCTTGGCGGTGCCGCTTATCTGTTCACCGGGCTGTCGCGCTTTGCCGAGTTGAGTGCGGCTTATGGCGAGTTGCAGGGGCCGGATTTCCATTGGCGTGGTGAGTTGCTGGCCCTGGGCATCGGCAACGGCCGGCAGGCGGGAGGCGGGCACGAGCTTTGCCCGGGAGCCATGGCCGACGACGGCTTGCTGGATATCAGCATTCTGCCGGCGCCTCAGGAGCTGGTGGGCACTCTGAAGAGTCTGCTGGCCGGTGGCTTGGGGATCGACAATATGTTTGTCCGCGCGCGTCTGCCCTGGGTCGAGATCAAGGCCTCAAGAGGCCTGGACATCAATCTTGATGGCGAACCGCTGCAGGGCGACACTTTGCGGTTTACCGCCCGTCCTGCGGCCTTGCAGGTGCATTTGCCGGCGGATTCGCCGTTGCTCGGCGCCGCTCGCTGAGTCAGTCGTCGAGGCTGATGATGCGCTCGCGCACGGCGAACAGCACCAGCCCGGCGACGTCGAAGATCTGCAGGCGTTTCATGATCTGCGAGCGATGGGTTTCCACGGTCTTGATGCTTAAACCCAGGCCCAGAGCGATCTCCCGGGTGGACTTGCCCCGCACGATCAGCCGCAGTATTTCCAGCTGGCGAGCCGTCAGGTTGTGGTTTTCCGCAGGCTGGGGCTGGTGCTTCTGGGCTCGGGTCAGCGCCTGGTTGATCACGGTATGAGCAATGGCCGGACTCAGGTAGCGCTCGTTGTTGCGCAAGGCTTCCAGGGCGTGTTCGAGTTCGGTGGCGGTGGTGTCCTTGAGCAGATAGCCGTGGGCGCCGGATTCCAGGGCCTGCATGATCAGGGAGGGGTCGGTATGCATCGACAGAATCAGGACTTTGCTCTGGGGCCGCATTGCCTTGAGCCGGCGCAGGGCGTCCAGGCCGCCGATGCGTTTCATCGACAGGTCCAGCAGGACGATGTCCGGATGCAGTTTCTCGACCATTTCCAGCAGTTGCGCGCCGTCATCGGCTTCACCGATCACCGCGTATCCGGGAATGTCCGTGACCAGGGCACGCACGCCAGCCCGGATAAGCGAGTGGTCATCCACCAAGAGTAAATTACAGGTCAATGTGAAACCTTATTCGTGCTGGCCCGCTCCAGGGTGCGAGGGGCCCAGGGAAAGAGTGCTTCGATCTGGGTGCCTTGGTCGAGCTCGCTGGTGATCTGTAACAGGCCGCCCAACTGGCTGATTCGTTCCTGCATCCCGGCCATGCCTCGCTGGCCCAGGGCGCCGGGATCGCTGGCCGGGGCGAACCCCTGGCCATCATCGCTGATGAACAGCGAAAGGCCTTCCGGCAGTCGCTGTATTCGTACCAACAGGTTTTTCGCCTGGGCGTGGCGCAGCATGTTGGTGACCGCTTCCTGGGTGATGCGGAACGCTGCGACGGCCATCTCCTCCGGGATTCCCGACAGGCGCTGGCGGCATTCCAGGCTCCAGTGCACCGATGTGTTTTCCAGAGTCTTGAGCAGGTGGGCGCGCAGGCTGGCCTCCAGTCCCAGGCTGGCCAACTGCCGGGGATTGAGGATTGCGGACACGTCACGCACTTTGGCCAGGGTCTCTTCCAGAGTGGTGCCGAGCACCGCGCAGGAGTCCTGCAGGTCGTCCGGCAGGCGACGCTTGAGCCAATCGGTCTGCAGTTTTGCCGCTGTCAGCAACTGGCCGATGTCATCGTGCAGTTCACGGCTGAGGCGGTGTCGCTCATTTTCCTTGACCTCTAGCAGGCGTTCGGCGAGCTCCTGGGGCTGAAAGCGGATGGACTTTCGCGAATAGCCGTATTGCACCCAGATACAGGTCAGCGCCGCGATGTTGAGCAGCAGCAAGATCAGCGGCAAGGGCCGGTCCAGGCAATAGATCAGTGCGTTGCCCAGGGTCGAGCAGGAACACAGCAACAGGCTGAGCCAGCGCAGATGATCTAGAGAGAGGGGCCAAGAGAAGAGAGACTTGAGGCTGGCGTACATAGCGGATGGAGCCAATGAATGTTCGCTGCGAGAGCCCTGTCAGAAGTGGATGACGAGGCTTGTTTGAGAAACGGTGTTATTTGAATACTCGGTTTCAATCAACGTTGTCTGTTTGTCTTGTACAAGCCGAGTAGTGACTGCCGACATTGGAATCAAAGTGCCATTACTGTGTCCGTTTATGGGCGACATAATACCACCGAAGATACCGTTGGTCGCGTTTATACGCACAGTTATATATGTCCTGAAAGTCAGGAATATGGATCTGCTGCACGTTTGTTCCATTTCCTCCACGGACTTCGGGAGGGCTAATGAAAGCGCGGGATATGGGCGATGTTGCGGGCCCATACAGGGCTCTGAACAGTAAGTCCCGGGGCTGGTGCTAGTTGGAGTTGGTGAATCGATAATGTCGCTCTTGGGTATGAAATACTCAATAACGACCAGATAGTTGACCCTGAGTCTGAAGTTCTAGTGATATTTCGGGTTGGCTATTGTAACTGCGGGTTTTATCTGCCAGCCAGCGGCACAAGTGCAACTTCAATGGGTGCAGGATGGATAAGCGCAGGTACAGTTTTGCGCCACTTGATCGTTCAGTTCGTTGATCAGCAGGGCCTGTTCGCTGTCATCCAGATTGAGTTGGCCGTTGTGCGGGTCGATCAATTCCAGTTGCCAGGCCATCAGGGTCAGGCAGCTTTTCAAGGCGTCGAGGATCGGATCGTTGAGGTCCACTGGATGTGCTGTACGTTTCAACACGCCATGAATGTGCAAGGCGAATTCGGCCAGCGGGCTGATGGAATGGCGTGCTGCCGTCTGGGCCAGGCACAGCAGGCTGGCGAGCAGGCAGTTGATCGCTTCTTCGTCATTCCTGATCAAGTGCAGATGGCTCAGGCAATCTTCCGATTTAGCCAGTAGAGCCTGAGCTTCAAGCAGGAACTCAGGCAGGGGGGGAGCGCACTCATGGCCGTCCTTTAGCATGCTTATCTCCATGACTTCGAGTCCGATGGCGGGATAGGGCCTTGGCTGAACGGTTTTAAGGTATGACGCGTTTTTTGCGTTTGCATATCAGATATATCTGATTTTTTTTCAGGTGGCGCGAGCGGCTGTGATAGTGGTTGTTCATCGCTTTTGCAAGCAGCCCGAATGCCGGCCACAGCAATGCGGCGCACTTGCGCTGGGGCTTGATGGGCGTGGGTGCTGAGGCTTGAAAGGGTGCTGGGCCACCTTTCTGCGATCACAAACAAAAGCCTGACTCCGTTCATGCAATGAGAATGGCGTCACATTAATGGCTATTGGATATTGCGAATATCAGGATGGTCCTGATTGTTGCTAGGGGAAACCCTTAGGCGCGGGAACTTCACGCCGCGAAGGAGGTCGCGCCGTCGGAGAGTCGTGCTGATGAATTGACCGGCTCAGTAAAGCATGATGTTAATGTGACATCAATGGCTTTCATGTGGCAATTTGCATGCGGGTCAAGATCCGGCGGATCCCGCCGATATCTGTCTTTAGTGAATTCATCAGAACAAGCCCAGGAGTCATTAATGGCCGGCATTCTCGACACGGTAGATCAACGCACGCAGCTGGTGGGTGAGA
The DNA here is from genome assembly GCF_003363755.1 of Pseudomonas protegens. Taxonomy (GTDB): domain Bacteria; phylum Pseudomonadota; class Gammaproteobacteria; order Pseudomonadales; family Pseudomonadaceae; genus Aquipseudomonas; species Aquipseudomonas danubii. The sequence continues at coordinate 1,498,583 of NZ_CP031396.1, read as the reverse complement.
ATCGCCTGGAAATCCTCATGTTTCGCCTGGCCGGTCGGCAGCTGTTCGCGATCAACGTCTTCAAGGTCCAGGAAGTCCTGCAGCTGCCCAAGCTGACCCTGATGCCGCAGCGCCACCCGTTCGTTTGCGGTGTGGTCAACCTGCGTGGCCAGACCTTGCCGGTCATCGACCTGTCCCAGGCCATCGGCATGCGCCCGCTGGTTCCGGGGCCCAACAGCACCATCATCGTCACCGAGTACAACCGTTCGGTGCAGGCGTTCCTGGTGGGCGGCGTGGACCGCATCGTCAACATGAACTGGGAAGCCATCATGCCGCCGCCCACCAGCGCCGGGCGCCAGCATTACCTGACGGCCATCAGCAAGGTTGACGAGCAACTGGTGGAAATCATCGACGTCGAGAAGGTCCTGGCGGAAATCGTGCCCTACAACGCCAAGGTTTCCCGGGACAAGCTGGAAGATCCTGTGCTCGAACGTGCTCGCGGCCGTGAAGTGCTGCTGGTGGATGACTCCAACGTGGCGCTTTCGCAACTGCGCGACACCCTCGGCCAGTTGGGGGTGAAGATGCACATCGCCAGCGATGGCCTCAAGGCTCTGAACATGCTCAAGGCCTGGGCCGACACCGGGGTCGACATGACCGACAAGTTGTTGATGGTATTCACCGATGCGGAAATGCCTGAGATGGACGGCTATCGCCTGACTACCGAGATCCGCAACGACCCACGCCTGCGTGGGCTGTATGTGGTCCTGCACACATCCTTGTCCGGCAGTTTCAACGAATCGATGGTGAAGAAGGTCGGTTGCGACAACTTCCTCTCCAAGTTTCAGCCGGACAAACTGGTGGACGTGGTCCGTCAGCGTTTGATGCTGGATGAAGTCAGCGTCTGATTCATGAGGATGTCCGGCTGCTTTTCCCTTGCACCTTTGTTTCGTCGAAGCGCTGGTATAGGGTGAGGCTTTTTGCCCACACAGGGAGCTGGACATGCGTCTTAGCGCGCTTTATCGATACCCGTTGAAATCCGCAAAGGGCGAAACCCTGCAACAGATCGGCCTGGACAAGCTCGGCCTGGAGGGGGATCGCCGCTGGATGCTGGTGGACGAGGCCAGCGGGCGCTTCCTCACCCAGCGTGCCGTGGGCCGCATGAGTCAGCTCTCGGCGTTGTGCAATGACCAGGGTGGCCTGACCCTCAGCGCTCCAGGGTTTTCCACCCTTGACGTGCCCCTGCCAGCGGCCGATGCCGCACTGCGCGGCGTGACCATCTGGCATGACAGCCTGCGGGTGCCTGATGCCGGTGACGAAGCGGGCGCCTGGGTCAGTGACTTCATCGGCAAGCCCACCCGCCTGGTGCAGGTAGCCGCGGAACGGGCGCGAAGCACCGCCGCCGGTTACGGCAGGGACGATGATCAAGTGGCGTTCGCCGATGGTTTTCCACTCTTGTTGATTGGCCAGGCATCCCTGGAGGACCTGGCCGGTCGCGTCGGGCGGCCTCTGGAGATGCTGCGTTTTCGACCCAATCTGGTGATCGAAGGCAGCGAGCCCTTTGCCGAGGACCAGTGGCGGCGCATACGGATTGGCGATGTCGAGTTTCGTGTGGTCAAGCCGTGCTCGCGCTGCATCCTGACCACCATTGACCCACAGACTGGCGAACGCAGCGCCGACCGCGAACCCCTGGCCACTTTGCAGAAATATCGCGCCCAGGCTGACGGGGCGATGTTCGGGCAGAATCTGGTCAACGACGGCAATGGTCGCTTGCAGGTGGGGATGCCAGTGACCGTCCTCGAATAGCGTTTCTTGGCCCCATGAAAAATGCCCGTCTCTTATAGGAGACGGGCATTTTTTGTCAGCGCGACAGCCGTGACAGGTGAATCAACCGCGGTATTCGCACAGGTAGGCGGTTTCCACGGCGACTTTCAGTTGGAACTTGCTGTTGGCCGGTACGTTGAACTGGCTGCCGGCAGGAAAGGTTTCCCAGTCGGCGCTGTCGGGCAGGCGCACGGTCAGGGCGCCGGACACCACGTGCATGATTTCCCGTTGCGCCGTACCGAACTCGTATTCGCCCGGGGCCATGACGCCAATGGTGGCTGGACCTTCGGCCGTGCCGAAGGCAATCGACTTGACGGTGCCGTCGAAGTACTCGTTGACTTTAAACATGGGCGATTCCTCAAGAAAGGGTCAAAAAGGTCGGCCAGTATGCACAAGGCCTCAAAGGCCGTCACCTGCCGCCATCATGGAAGAATCAGCGGCAATAAGCGCGCGGTATTGCGTGCATCTTCCAGGGCTCGATGCTGCTGGCCGTTGAACTGCATGCCGGCCAGTTGCAAGGCTGCATTCAGGCCCAGGGGGCGCTCCAGACGCCTGGCCTTGGCAAAGCGCTGCTTGAGGTTCATGTGGGGGACGTCATTCAACAGGCTGTGCAGTTGCTGGTTGTGCCACTCCAGTTGCAGTTGCTTGCGGTCATAGTCGCCCCAACTGGCCCAGCCCTCCAGGCGCGACTGATGCTGGCCCAGCCAGCGTTCGAACAGGGTCCAGACTTCGCCCAACGGTGCGGCGCTGTCGATATTGGCCTGGGTGATATGGGTCAGCTCGCGACAGAACGGCGTCAGCCTGGGACGTCGCAAGGGGCGGACGAAACGCTGGAAATGGTCCTGTTCCCGACCCTGACGGTTGACCAGGGTGGCTCCGATTTCGATGATTTCCATCTCGCTTACCGGCCAGCCCCCTTCATCCGTCGTGGCTTCCAGATCTATTACCAGCCAGTGGGGCATCGCTATTTCCAGCCTTCAAGCTCCTGATGAGGCTTGAGCGTAGCCAAAGCTGAGGCATCCGCCTAGTGCTCCATTTCCGCGGCGGGGGCGGCTTGCTCCACCTCCAGCAGAATCTGCCGGTTCTTCACCTGGTCCCCGAGGTTGACCTGGACCCGGGTGATCACTCCGTCGATCCCGGCCTTGAGCGGGTGTTCCATCTTCATCGCCTCCAGCACCAGCAGCAGTTGGCCCTTGCTGACACTCATGCCCTCGCTGACCAGTACGTCGACTATGGCCCCGTCCATGGGCGCCTTGAGGGTGCCGGAATCGGTGCTCAGTTGGCCCTGTGCCGGCGCATGGGTGCGGTCCTGCAGATGCAGGCTGCCCTGGCGGCTGCTCAGCCAGAGTTCGCCGTCGTGCAGTTGATAGATGTAGTGCCGGCGAATGCCCGCGACCTCCAGCGTGGCCCGGCGGCCATCGGCGGCCATGACCTTGATTGCCCACACGCCATCCCCCTGCCGCACGTGCAACAGGCCCGATGCCGAGGGGCTCAGTTCCAGCGACCATTGACTGTCATCCAGACCAATGCGGTAGCCCAGGGGCACACTGGCGTTGTTGCTCCAGGCACTCAGGTTTGAGCGGTGTGCGCTGGCGCTGTGGTGATAGAAGAGCGCAGCGGCAATGGCCAGTTCCTCAAGGCTGGGGCGCTGCGGTTGCAGGCTCAGGTCCTCGGCAAAATGTTCGGCGATGAAGGCGGTGCTGAACCGACCGCTGGCAAATACCGGGTGCCTGAGCAGACCGGCCAGCAGCCGGCGATTGCTCTCAAACCCCAGCAGCACGCAGTCCTCGACCCCGCGCAACAGCTTGCGCCGGGCTTCCTCGCGGGAGGCACCGTGGGCGATCAGCTTGCCCAGCATCGGATCATAGAAGGGGCTGACCCATTGGCCCTCCTGCAAGCCGTGGTCGGTGCGTATCCCCGGTGCCGGCTGCCAACGCAGGACCTGGCCGGTCTGGGGCAGAAAGTTCTGCGCCGGGTCCTCGGCGTAAAGGCGAACTTCGATGGCATGGCCGTTGAGCTGCACCTGCTCCTGGGTCAAGGGCAGGGGCTCGCCGGCAGCGACTTGCAACTGCAGGGCCACCAGATCCAGGCCGGTGACCAGTTCCGTGACGGGATGCTCGACCTGCAGACGGGTGTTCATTTCCAGGAAGTAGAACTGACCGCGGGCGTCCAGCAGGAACTCCACAGTGCCGGCGCCGACATAGTTCACCGCGCGCCCGGCCTTGAGCGCCGCTTCGCCCATGGCTCGGCGCAGTTCCTCTGTCATCACCGGGCAGGGTGCCTCTTCTATGACCTTCTGATGGCGGCGCTGAATCGAGCAGTCCCGTTCACCCAGATAGATCAAGTGACCGTGCTGGTCGCCGAAGACCTGCATTTCCACGTGCCGCGGCTCGATCAGCGCCTGCTCCAGAATCAGCTCGTCGCTGCCGAAGGCATGCAGGGCTTCCGAGCGTGCGGTACGGATCTGCTCCAGCAGGTCTTCGTGCTGCTGTACCAGACGCATGCCGCGTCCGCCACCGCCGGCGCTGGCCTTGATCATCAGCGGATAACCGATGCGCTGGGCCTCGCGCTGCAAGGTGGCGTCGTCCTGCTCCTCGCCCTGGTAACCCTGGATGCAAGGCACGCCGGCTTCGAGCATGGCGATCTTCGAGCGGCGCTTGCTGCCCATCAGTTCGATGGCGGCGGCACTGGGGCCGATGAAGGTGATACCGGCGGCGGCACAGGCCGCGGCGAACTCGGGGTTTTCCGAGAGGAAGCCGTAGCCCGGATGAATGGCGTCGGCACCGCTGCGCCGGGCAGCGTCGAGGATCGCCTCGCTGTTGAGGTAGGACTGCTGCACCGGGGACGGGCCGATGTGGATGGCTTCGTCGGCCATGTGCACATGCAGGGCCTCGGCGTCGGCATCGCTGAACACGGCCACGGTGCGATAGCCCAGGGCCTGGGCGGTGCGCTGGATGCGGCAGGCGATTTCGCCACGGTTGGCGATCAGGATCTTGCTGAAGGTGGGCATACAGGCTCCCGGGAATCGGTGGGGGGCATTCGCCGGCAAGCCGGCTCCTACAAGGGCTCAGCTGGCCCAGGCCGGTTTGCGTTTCTGCACAAAGGCCAGGGTGCCTTCGAGGCCTTCGGCGCCGGTGACGGCCTGGGCGAAGTCTTCGGCGGCCTGATCCAGCAGGGGGCCCAGAGGCTGGTCGACGCTGGCCAGGAGCAGGGCCTTGGTCGCAGCGTTGGCCCCTGGCGCGCAGCGCAGGATCTGTGACAACTGCTGTTCAAGGCGTTCTTCCAGGGCCCGGGGATCAGCTTCGACAAAGTGCACCAGGCCCAGCTGCAGGGCCTCGGCACCGTCGAAGCGGGCGGCGGTCAGGGTCAGGCGTCGGGCCTGGGTCAGGCCGATGCGCCGCACCACGAAGGGGGCGATCTGCGCTGGCAGCAGCCCGAGGCCGGTTTCCGGCATGCCGAACTGCGCACTGTGTTCGGCGATGGCGATATCGCTGACACACGCCAGGCCGAAGCCGCCACCCAACACCGCTCCTTGCAGCACGCAGACCAGCACCTGGGGCGTCTGCTGGGCTTCTTCCAGCAGTGCACCGAAGGCCCGGTTCAGTTCACGGTAGGCAGCGCTGCCTCGGGTGCGGGCGCCGGCCATGTCCTTGAGGTCGCCACCGGCACAGAAATGGCCACCGGCGCCCCGCAGGACCAAGGCGCGGATGCTCCGCCGATCTCGCACAGCGGCGAGCACGGTACGCAGTTCCGCCACCATCTGCAGGCTCATGGCGTTGCGGCTCTCGGGGCGGTTGAGAGTAATGAACAGCACGCCGTGGCGTGGCTCCAGCAGCAGGGTCTGGCAGGTCGGGAGCGGGCTCATTTCTTTTTCCCCGGCAGGATGCCCATGAGTTTGCAGATGATCCCCAACATGATTTCGTCGGCGCCACCGCCAATGGAAACCAGGCGCACATCGCGATAGGCGCGGGCCACCGGGTTGTCCCACATGAAGCCCATGCCGCCCCAGTACTGCAGGCAGCTGTCGCTGACCTCACGGCCCAGGCGCCCGGCCTTGAGCTTGGCCATGGAGGCCAGGCGGGTCACGTCCTGGCCGCGCACATACTGCTCGGTAGCCTGGTAGACCAGGGCCCGCAGGCACTCGATCTCGGTGGACAGTTCGGCCAGGCGGAAGTGGATCACCTGATTGTCGATCAGCGGGTTGCCGAAGGTGCGGCGCTCCTTGCAGTACTCGATGGTGCTGTCGACGCAGTACTCCAGGCCCTTGATCATGTTCGCCGCGCCGAACAGCCGTTCCTCCTGGAACTGCAGCATCTGCATCATGAAACCGGCGCCTTCATGACCGATTCGATTGCGCTGGGGCACCCGCACATCGTCAAAGAACACCTGGGCGGTTTCCGAACTGCGCATGCCGAGCTTGTCCAGATGCGAACTGAGGCTGATGCCCGGGGTGTTCATCGGCACCATGATCAGCGACTTGTTGATGTGCGGCTTGTCGTCCGAGGTATTGGCCAGCAGACAGATGAAGTCGGCGCTGGGTGAATTGGTGATCCACATCTTGCTGCCGTTGATCACGTAGTCGTCGCCGTCCTTGTGGGCGTGGGTCTTGAGCCCGGCCACATCGGAACCGGCGCCGACTTCGGAGACGCCGATGCAGCCTACCTGCTCGCCCGTGATGGCCGGGCGCAGAAACTCGTCGCGCAGCTCATCGGAACCGAAGCGCGCCAGGGCCGGGGTGCACATGTCGGTCTGTACGCCGATGGACATGGGGATGCCGCCGCAATGGATGGTGCCGAACTCTTCGGCGGCGACGATGGAATAGCTGTAGTCCAGGCCCATGCCGCCGAATTTTTCCGGCTTGGAGATGCCCAGCAGCCCCAGCTCGCCGGCCTTGCGGAAAATCTCGTGGATGGGAAAGCGCCCGGCTTTCTCCCATTCCTCCACATGGGGGTTGATTTCGCGGTCGACAAATTGGCGCACCGTGCGCCGCAGTTCTTCGTGTTCCTGGGTGAAGATCATTGTTGTTCTCCTCAAGTGGGGTCAGACCGCGAAATGGCCTATCAAAACCGTGCCACACCGAAACTGTTGGGCTGCAAGACCCGGGCCTCTGCCTCATGGCAGATGTCCAGCAGATAGCCCAGCAGCGTGCGGGTATCCCGGGGGTCGATCAGGCCGTCGTCCCACAGGTTGGCGCTGCCGTACAAGGCTGTGGACTGGCTGTCGAGCTTCTGCGCGGTGACCTGCTCCAGCATGTCGAGCATCTTCGGGTCGGCTTCCTGGCCGTTCTTCGCATGCTTGGCCTCGGTGACGATGCGCAGCACCTTGCCGGCCTGGGCGCCGCCCATCACCGCGGTACGGCTGTTGGGCCAGGCGAAGATGAAACGCGGGTCCAGGCCACGGCCACACATCGCATAGTTGCCGGCGCCGTAGGAGCCGCCGACGACGATGGTCAGCTTCGGCACCCGGGCATTGGTCACCGCCTGGATCATCTTCGCCCCATGCTTGATCACCCCTTGCTGTTCCGACTCGGTGCCCACCATGAAGCCGGTGGTGTTGTGGAAAAACAGCAGCGGGGTGCGGCTCTGGTCGCAGAGCTGGATAAACTGCGCCGCCTTGCTCGCGCCCTGGGGCGTGATCGGGCCGTTGTTGCCGATAAAACCGCAGGGCCGGCCCTGGATCTGCAGGTGGCCGCACAGGGTCTGGGCATCGAACTCGCCCTTGAATTCCAGGAACTGCGAGCCGTCCGCCAGGCGGGCGATGATTTCCCGGGCGTCATAGGGCTTTTTCGGATCAAAGGGAATCAGTCCGAGCAGTTCGTCGATGGGATACAGCGGCTCGCTCCAGGTTCTGGCGGGCTGTACCGGCAGTTGAGCATTCCATGGCAACAGGCTGACGATCTCGCGGACGATGCGGATGCCGTCGGCGTCGTTCTGCGCCAGGTACTCGGCGGTACCGGCGACCTGGGCGTGCATCTCGGCGCCCCCCAGTTGTTCATCGGTGGCCACCTCGCCGGTGGCGGCCTTGAGCAGTGGTGGTCCGGCGAGAAACAGCTTGGCCTTGCCGCGTACCACCACCACGTAATCCGAGAGCCCGGGCTGGTAGGCGCCACCGGCGGTGGCCGAGCCGTGGACCACGGTGATCTGGGGCAGGCCCATGGCCGACATCCGCGCCTGATTGGCGAAACTGCGCGCGCCCTCGACGAAGATCTCCGCCGCGTAGTTGAGGTTGGCGCCCCCGCTTTCCGCCAGGGTTACCACCGGCAGCTTGTTCTCCATGGCGATCTGTTGCAGGCGCAGGGACTTCTTCAGGCCACTGGGGGAAATGGTCCCGCCCTTGATCGCACTGTTGTTGGCCACCACCAGCATGCGCACCCCGCACACGTAGCCGATGCCGGCGATCAGGCCGCCGCCGGCCTGGCTGCCGTCCTTGTCGTCGTGCAGCTTGTAGCCGGCGAGGCTGGCCAGTTCAAGAAAGGGCGCGCCGGGGTCCAGCAGCAGGTTGAGGCGTTCCCGGGGCAGCAACTGGCCGCGCTTGTCGAATTTGGCCTTGGCCTCGGCCGCCTTGTTCAGCAGGTTTTGCTGCAGGGTCTGCAACTGTTGCAGGCCCGCCAGCATCGCCTCGCGGTTCTGCGCGAACTGCGGGCTGTGGGGATCGAGCTGGGATTGGATCACCGGCATGGCTCAGTCCTCGCCTTTGAGCACATCGGGCAGGTAGGCCCGATGAAAACCGTTGTACGACTCACTGTTGCGCGCCTTGGCCAACGGCCAGGCGCGGCTGCCGAGGCTGGCGGCGCCGTCGATGCGCAAGGTGCTGCCGCTGACAAAGGCCGCACCGGGGCTGAGCAGAAAGACGATGGCCGCGCTGACTTCCGATTCCGTACCGATGCGTTTGAGCGGCACGTGCTCGCGCAGGGTGGGAATGATTGCCTTGAACGCGCCTTCGTAGGTGTCCATGCCACTGGAGGCGATCCAGCCCGGGGCCACGGCGTTGACCCGGACCCCGGCGTGGCCCCATTCGTAGGCAGCGGTCTTGGTGAAGTTGTCCATCCCCGAGCGGGCCGCGCCGGAGTGCCCCATGCCGGGCATGCCGCCCCACATGTCGGCGAGCATGTTGACGATGCTGCCGCCGTGGCGGCTCATGGATTGGTTGAAGACTTCCCGGGCCATCAGGAAGCCGCCCACCAGATTGGTGCGCAGCACGGTTTCGAAACCTTTCTGGTTGATCGAAGCCAGGGGCGCCGGATATTGGCCACCGGCATTGTTCACCAGGCCATGGATCGGACCAAAGCGCTCCACCAACTGCCCTACCAGGGCCTTGACCGCTTCCTCGTCGCGAATGTCGCAGGCCTGCCAGTGGGCCTGGCCGCCGTCCTCGGCAATCTCCCCGGCAACCTTCTGCAGTTTTTCCGCCTTGCGCCCCACCAGCAGCACCTGGGCCCCCAGGGCCGCCAGCTCATGGGCGGTGCAACGACCAATGCCGCTGCCACCGCCGGTGACGATGATGGTCTGGCCGGTAAACAGTTGCGCTTTGAAAATCGAGTCGTACACCACGGCAGCTCCTTTAATTGACGGCATCGGCAATGCTCTGCGGCACCGGGATCTGGATTTCCAGCAACTGCTGGGCGAAGGCCTTGCCTTGCGGGTCGATGCGCAGGCTGGCGACACCGCCGCCGCCCAGGGCGTTTTCCAGCAGGAAGTTGAGGCCATGAATGCCCGGCAGGTACCAGCGCTGGACCCGGCCGTGGACCGGGTCCAGCACATGCCCCATCCAGTCCACCAGCACTTCGGGGGTCAGGGCTTCGGCGATCCATGGCAGATAGTCGGGATGGCGCGCCAGCACACCGATGTTGCTGTGGTTGCCCTTGTCGCCCGAGCGCGCCACCGCCAACTTGACCAGGGGCACGCTGGCATCGGGACGACCTTGGGGCTTGGGCAGTGAATGCGGGGCGGGCAGGGCGCTGGCGTCCAGGCGGTCGACTTCGGGCAGGGCGCAGGGATGACGCTGGCCGGCGAGGTCGATTTCCAGGTGGCAGGCGTCCTTGTCCAGCAGGAAAGAAAACAGCCGGATCACTGGATACACCGTGGGTCGTCCACCGACGATGCCGGTCAGCCCTGGAGCCATGCCGGTGGCGGCCTGGGCAATCTCCCTGGAGAACAGCACCAGCGCCGCCTTGTGCGGATGGCGCACCGCCAGCTTGATCACCACTTCGCGGCTGTCCTGGCGACGGCCATGGGGGCCGTAGGTGGCTTCGCTGCCCAACAGTTCAATGTTGACTTCGCTGTAGTCCGGCCAGCCGCGCTGGCTGAACATTTCGCGGGTCTTGTCGATGATCGCCTGGCTGACCCGGCGTGCCTTGGCCACCGCGTCGATCCCGGCCATCAGGCAACTGGCGGTGCAACGGAAGCCGTCCGGGTAGGTGGCGCTGACCTTGTACTGGTGGCTTGGGGGCAGACCCTTGGCGCCCTGGACCCGGACTTCATTCGGTGCCGACTGCTGCACCTGCACCTGGGAGAAATCGCACACCACATCGGGAAGCAGATAAGCCCGTGGATTGCCTATTTCGTACAGCAACTGCTCACCGACCGTCAGCGGACTGATGAGCCCACCGGTACCCGGAGCCTTGCTGACCACGAACCCGCCGTCGGCGTCGACCTCGACGATGGGAAAGCCGATGTGCTCGTAGTCCGGCACCTCGCGCCAATCGGTGAAGTTGCCGCCACTGCACTGGGCGCCACACTCGATGATGTGTCCGGCGAGGGCCGCCTGGGCCAGGCGGTCGTAGTCCCGCCAGGACCAGGCGAATTCGTGGACCAGGGCGCCGCTGACCACCGCGCTGTCGACGCCGCGACCGGTGATTACGATATCCGCTCCCAGGCGCAGGGCCTCGACGATGCCCGGGGCGCCGAGATAGGCATTGGTGGAGACGCACATCGGTGGCAAGGGGGCGTCACTGAACATTTCCTTGATTCCGGCGCCGGCCAGTTGCTTGAACTGCGGTTGCAGGTCGTCCCCCAGCAGCACGGCGATCTTCAGTGGCACCCCGGCCTGCTCGCAGGCGCTGCGCAAGGCACTGGCGCAGGCGTGGGGATTGACCCCGCCGGCATTGCTGATCACGCGGATCTGCTGTTCGTGGATCGACGCCAGCAGCGGCTTGAGCACCTCGACAAAATCCGTGGCGTAACCCGTGTCCGGGTCTTTCATGCGGGCCCCGGCCATGATCGACAGGGTGATCTCCGCCAGGTAATCGAACACCAGGTAATCCAGGCGTCCACCTTCCACCAGTTGCGCGGCGGCGCTGCTGGTATCGCCCCAGAAGGCGCTGGCGCAGCCGATTCGTACGGTCTTGGTCATGGCAGGGCTCTCGAGAAAAGAACTGCGAGGAGGCTACCAAGCAAGCGCTTGGTTTGTAAATGGGCGAGTGGATTCTTCGACCCAAGCGCTTGCTTGGTAGCAGTGAGGGGCTTAAATTGCGCGCGCTACAGCCGGTTTCCGGCTGAGCTTTTGACGAAGTGACGGTAGGAGAACACCGGTGGATGAGCAAAAAGCCTTGCAGGTAGTGCGCGAGCTGATCGCCAGCGGACAAGTGACCGATCCCGACAGCGCCCGGGGCAAGCTGTTGCAGACTGCCGCGCACCTGTTTCGCAACAAGGGTTACGAACGCACCACGGTGCGCGATCTGGCCGGCGCGGTGGGTATTCAATCCGGCAGCATCTTCCACCACTTCAAGAGCAAGGACGACATCCTGCGCGCGGTGATGCAGGAAACCATCCACTACAACACCGCCTTGATGCGCGCCGAACTGGCCGAGGCCGGCAGCGTGCGCGAGCGGGTGCTGGCGCTGATCCGCTGCGAACTGCAATCGATCATGGGCGGCAGCGGCGAAGCCATGGCGGTGCTGGTCTATGAGTGGCGTTCGCTGTCCCCGGAAGGCCAGGCCGCGGTCCTGGCATTGCGGGACATCTACGAACAGATCTGGCTGCAGGTGCTGGGCGAGGCCAAGGACGCCGGATTCATCAAGGGCGATGTGTTCATTACCCGGCGCTTCCTCACCGGCGCCTTGTCCTGGACCACTACCTGGTTTCGCGCCCAGGGCAGCATGACGCTGGAGCAATTGGCCCAGGAAGCCTTGCTGTTGGTGCTCAAGGATCATTGAGGCGCTGATTTATTCTCTGCCGCGAGATTGTCGAAGCGCCTGAAAACGCCTAGCTTTACGGCATTCCTTTTCTTTTCTCCGAGGTGTGTTGCCTTGATGTCCTTGCCGCTGCGGTCAGCCTTGCGAATGCTCTTGCTGGCGCTGGCAACACTTTGGGTCTGTCCGGCCTTCTCGGCGCAGCTGGTGCGGGTCGCGGCGGCGCATTTTCCGCCCTATACCGTCCGTCCTGAAACCGGTGCCGATACCGGTTTGCTGCCGCAATTGGTGGAAGCGCTCAACCAGTCCCAGAACGACTACCAGTTCGTCCTGGTTCCCACGTCGATTCCCCGGCGCTTCCGAGACTTCGAACAAGGTCGGGTGGACTTGGCGATCTTCGAGAATCCGGCCTGGGGCTGGCAGAGCGTTGCCCATACCAGTGTCGACATGGGCCTGGAAGATGCGGAGATTTTCGTTGCTCAGCGCGAGCCCGGCCGCGGCCAGGAGTATTTTGCCGAGCTCAAGGGCAAGCGCCTGGCACTGTTCAGCGGCTATCACTACGCCTTCGCCCAGTTCAATGCCGACCCCAAGTACCTGGCCGACAGCTACAACGCCACGCTCACCTATTCCCATGACAGCAACCTGCTGATGGTGCTGCGGGGCAGGGCGGACATTGCCCTGGTGACCCGTTCCTACCTCAGCGACTTCCTGGCCCGCAATGCCCAGAGCAGTGGCCAATTGCTGGTGTCCCAGCGCATCGATCAGGTCTACCACCACTACACCCTGATCCGGCCCAAGGCGCCCATCAGCGCCGAAGACTTTGCCGGGTTCCTGCAAAAACTGCGGGACAACGGCCAGATGCGCAAAATCTTCGATCCCTACCGCATCGTCGTGATGCCCGTGCCCCACGCCTGAGGCCCGGGTTTTCCCGCTTCTGCGGCGAGCGCGCCTAAATTTCTCCTCGCGGCCCACGTCACTTGGTTGAATGCCCAATGACGGTGAGCCTTGCCATGTCCCTTGTGAATCCGCTGAGTGTCGAGGCTGTGTCCGCCGGCAGGGCGCCGGTGATCGACGAAGTTGCCGGCCGGCAGCGGCTGTTCGAATGGATCTGTGCCCGGGGGGCGGCGCCCATCGATGCCCAGTCCGTCGAAGTGGCCCGGCAGGACCGGCTGGCATTCTGGCTGTCGGCGCAGGTGCACGCGCTGTACCTGGACCCGCCGGGTACGCAAGCGCCCCCGGCATTCGCCCACGCCCCCGCCTGTGCCGGGCATAACCGTTGTCGGTACTGCCAGCAGGAGTTCGATCTGTTGCACAAACGTGCGGCATTGCTGGTGCTTGGCCAGAGTGGCCTGCTTGAGGTGTGAACACGGTTCAAGCCAGGTGCTGCAGGGTGCCGGTCGCAGGTCAGCGGCGGGCGAAGGTGTCGGGTCGGTTGCCCGAGACTTTGCGGCAATGCACCAGGGCATCGCGAATCATGAAGTTCACCAGGGTCGGCGAGACACCCAGCTCCTTGGCGATGTCCTTTTGCGGAACGCCATGCAGGCGGTACATCTCGAAGGCGTAGCGCGTGCGGCTGGGCAGTTCGGTCAGGGCTTCGGCGATGTTTTCCAGGGTGGAAAAGTTCATGTGGGAGGTTTCAGGTGAGGCGCCATGAATGACCACATTCAAGCCTTCCTCTTCAGTGCCTGAATACTTCTGCTCCAAGGCCTGCTTGCGGTAGTGATCGATGGCCAGGTTGCGCACGATCTGGAACAGGTAGCTGAGCTGGGCCTTGAACGAGGAGGTGATTTGCGGCGCCGACTGCAGGCGGAAAAAGGCATCCTGGACCACATCTTCAGCCCGGGATCGGCAGCCGGTAATACGGGCTGCGATCTTGACCAGGATCAGACGGTTGTCGACAAAAGCCTGGAGTAACGGTGAATCGCACCTGCTTGTGGATACTTGTTCCGTCATGGAAATCACCTTGTTGCAAAGAGGTAAGTGGGACGTCAGAAAAATCCGACCTGTCCTACACATCGAGCGACAAATTAGGCTGAATGATAATGATTGTCAATTGAGAAAAAGAACTAATGCTCTCTGCCGGTGAAGATTGAGAACGGCTGCTCGTTCATGGGGTGGATCAGGGCCTTGAAGGGCAGCATGCGGACTAATTATTTCAAGACGTCATCCGTTCTCATTGGAGAAAGATTCCGGGCAGCAAGCCCGGCCACGGCGCCTTCCGGATGCCCATGATTTACTTATAACTATTTGATTTATAGATAGTTTTTTAGGTTATGGCAGAGCAGGGCCCGATCTCCATTGCAAGCATAATCCTGGCAGGAAACCCCATGACGGACGCGTTCGAACTCCCCAGTACCCTGGCCCAAGCCCTTCAACGCCGGGCAGTCCTGGCACCTGATCAAGTGGCGTTGCGTTTCCTCGCCGAAGAGCAGGCGCAGAGCGTGGTCCTCAGTTATCGGGATCTGGACCTTCGCGCGCGGACCATTGCGGCCGCCCTGCAAGCCAATGCCCGGCAGGGGGATCGGGCGGTCCTGCTATTCCCCAGTGGTCCGGACTACGTCGCGGCATTTTTCGGTTGCCTGTATGCCGGGGTGATCGCGGTGCCGGCCTACCCGCCGGAATCGACCCGTCGTCATCACCAGGAGCGCCTGATCTCGATCCTCGCCGACGCCGAGCCGCGGCTGCTGCTGACCAGCGCCGGGCTGCGCGATTCGCTGTTGCAGATGGACGAACTCAAGGCCACCGGCGCGCCGCAACTGCTGTGCGTGGACACCCTGGACGCCGGGCTGGCCGAAGACTGGCAGGCCGTTGAGCTTGAGGATCACGACATCGCCTTCCTGCAATACACCTCCGGTTCCACCGCGCTGCCCAAGGGCGTGCAGGTCAGCCACGGCAACCTGGTGGCCAACGAGCTGTTGATCCGCCGCGGCTTCGGCATCGACCTCAACCCGGACGACGTGATCGTCAGCTGGCTGCCGCTGTACCACGACATGGGCCTGATCGGCGGCCTGCTGCAGCCGATCTTCAGCGGCGTGCCCTGCGTGCTGATGTCGCCGGCCTACTTCCTGGCCCGCCCCGTGCGCTGGCTGGAAGCGATCAGCGAATACGGCGGCACCATCAGCGGTGGCCCGGATTTCGCCTACCGCCTGTGCAGCGAGCGGATCAGCGAATCGGCCCTGGAGCGCCTCGACCTCAGCCGCTGGCGCGTGGCCTATTCCGGTTCCGAGCCGATCCGCCTCGACACCCTGGAAGGCTTTGCCGAAAAGTTCAGCGCCAGCGGTTTTTGTCGCGACAACTTCCTGGCTTCCTACGGCCTGGCCGAAGCCACCCTGTTCGTCGCCGGCGGCGTGCGCGGCCAGGGCATCCCGGCCTTGCGCCTGGACGACCAGGCCCTGGCGCAGAACCGTGCCGAGCCGGGGCAGGGCAGCGCCATGATGAGCTGCGGTTTCAGCCAGCCGGAGCACGCCGTGCTGGTGATGGACCCACAGCAGCTCAGCGAACTGCCTGACAACCGCATCGGCGAAGTCTGGGCCGCCGGGCCGAGCATCGCCCACGGCTACTGGCGCAATCCCGAAGCCAGCGCCAAGACCTTCGTCCAGCATGCCGGCCGCACTTGGCTGCGCACCGGCGACCTGGGTTTCATGCGTGACGGCGAGCTGTTCATCACCGGGCGCCTGAAGGACCTGCTGATCGTGCGCGGGCACAACCTGTATCCCCAGGACATCGAAAAGACCATCGAGCGCGAAGTGGAAGTGGTGCGCAAGGGGCGGGTGGCGGCGTTTGCGGTCAGCGACCAGGGCCAGGAAGGCATCGGCATCGCTGCGGAAATCAGCCGCAGCGTGCAGAAGATCCTGCCCCCCGAGGCACTGATCAAGGCCATCCGCCAGGCCGTGGCCGAAGCCTGCCAGGAAGCGCCCAGCGTGGTGGTATTGCTCAACCCCGGGGCCCTGCCGAAAACCTCCAGCGGCAAGTTGCAGCGCTCCGCCTGCCGCACCCGGTTGGCCGATGGCAGCCTGGATTACTACGCGCTGTTCCCGCAGGCCGGCAGCGAACCCGCCCGCGTCGGTGAAGGTTCTGATGATGAACTGCAAAACCTGATCGGGCGAATCTGGCAGGAACAGCTGCAATGCGCGGCAGTGGCCGCCGACGATCACTTCTTCCTCCTGGGGGGCAACTCCATCGCGGCCACCCAGGTCATGGCCCGCCTGGGTCAGGAACTGGGCCTGGAGTTGAGCCTGCGGCTGTTGTTCGAAGCGCCGACCCTGGGTGAATTCAGTGCCGCCGTGGCGCGCCTGCAACAGGATGGCGGCGTGGCCCAGGGCGGCATCCAGGCCCTGTCGCGCCAGCAGCCGCTGCCCCAATCCTTGGCGCAGAACCGCCTGTGGATCACCTGGCAACTGGACCCCCACAGCAGCGCCTACAACATTCCCGGCGGCCTGCGCCTGCGTGGCGAACTGGACGAAGACGCCCTGCGCAGCAGCTTCCAGCACCTGCTCCAGCGCCACGAAGCGCTGCGCACGCGGTTCTTCGAGCGCGACGGCCAGGCCCTGCAACAGGTGGACGCGGCCGGTGAGTTCAACCTGCAGGTGATCGACATCAGCGACCTGCCGCCAACCGAGCGCGAAGCCCGGGCGCAGCAGATTCGCGAAGACGAGGCGCGCACCCAGTTCGACCTGGAAAAGGGCCCGTTGTACTGGGCGACCCTGATCCGCCTGGATGATGAAGAGCACCAACTGCTGTTGACCCTGCACCACATTATCGCCGACGGCTGGTCGCTGACTGTGCTGATCGACGAGTTCTCCCGGCTCTACGCCGCTGCGGCCCAGGGCCAGCGCCTGGAGCTGGCGCCCCTGAGCTTGCAGTACGCCGACTACGGCAGCTGGCAGCGCCAATGGCTGGCCCAGGGCGAAGGCCAGCGTCAGCTGGACTACTGGAAGCAGCAACTGGCGGATGAGGCCCCGGTACTCAGCCTAGCCACCGACCACCCGCGTTCGGCCCAGGTCCGCCACAGCGCCGCACGCCACAGCCAGCGCTTGAGCGTGACCCTCAGTGAGGCGATCCGCCAGACTGCCCAGGCCCAGCAAGTGACGCCGTTCATGCTGTTGCTGGCCACCTTCCAGACCCTGTTGCACCGCTACAGCGGGCAGACCGACATCCGCATCGGCGTGCCCAACGCCAACCGTCCACGCCTGGAAACCCAGGGCCTGCTGGGCTTCTTCATCAACACCCAGGTACTGCGCGGCCAGCTGGATGCGCGCCAGACCTTTGCCGAGCTGCTGCAGCAGACCCGCCGCATCGCCCTTGAAGCCCAGGCGCATCAGGACCTGCCCTTCGAACAGTTGCTCGAAGCCTTCCCCGACGCCCGCGAGCAAGGCCTGTTCCAGGTCATGTTCAACCACCAGCAGCGCGACCTCAGCGCCTTGCGCCGTCTGCCCGGTCTGCTGGCCGAAGAGCTGCCGTGGCACAGCCGCGAGGCCAAGTACGACCTGCAACTGCACAGCGAGGAAGACCGCAACGGCCGCCTGAGCCTGGCCTTCGACTACGCTGACGAGCTGTTCGACGCGGCGACCATCGAGCGTCTGGCCGGGCACTTCATCAGCCTGCTGGAGCAGGCCTGCCAGCAACCGGACCGCGCCCTGGGCGACTTGCCGTTGCTCGGCAAGGTCGAAGCGGCGCAATTGCAACAATGGAGCGTGGCGCCTTGCGCGAGCGCTGAACGCTGGCTGCCGGAACGCCTGCATGAGCAACTGCAGCAGACCCCGGAGCGCACCGCGCTGATGTGGGACGGCGGGCAACTGAGCTTTGCCGAACTGCACGCCCAGGCCAACCGCCTGGCCCATTACCTGCGGGACAAGGGCGTCGGCCCGGACGTGTGCGTGGCCATCGCCGCCGAGCGTTCGCCGCAACTGCTGATCGGCCTGTTGGCGATCATCAAGGCCGGTGGCGCCTACGTGCCCCTGGACCCGGATTACCCCGCCGAGCGCCTGGCCTACATGCTCGAAGACAGCGGCGTGCAACTGCTCCTGACTCAAACCCATTTGCTCGGCCAGATGCCCGAGGCCCCAGGCGTCAGCACCATCGCCATGGACAGCCTCAAGCTCGACAGCTGGCCGAGCCAGGCCCCGGGCCTGCACTTGGACGGCGAGCACCTGGCCTATGTGATCTACACCTCCGGCTCCACCGGCCAGCCCAAGGGCGTGGGCAACACCCATCGCGCCCTGATGGAGCGCCTGCAATGGATGCAGGACAGCTACCAGCTGCAAGCCGACGATGTGCTGATGCAGAAGGCCCCCATCAGCTTCGACGTGTCGGTGTGGGAGTGCTTCTGGCCGTTGATCACTGGCTGCCGCCTGCTGCTCGCCGCCCCCGGCGAGCACCGCGACCCGCATCGCATCGCCCAACTGGTTCAGGAGTACGGCGTGACCACGCTGCACTTCGTGCCGCCGCTGTTGCAGCTGTTTGTCGATGAACCGCTGAGCGCCGAATGCCACAGCCTGCGCCGGGTGTTCTCCGGTGGCGAAGCCTTGTCCGCCGAGCTGCGCAACCGGCTGTTGGAGCAGTTGCCGAACGCGCAACTGCACAACCGTTACGGCCCCACCGAAACCGCGATCAACGTCACCCACTGGCAGTGTTCGGTGGAGGACGGCGAGCGCTCGCCCATTGGCCGGCCGCTGGGCAATGTGCTGTGCCGGGTGCTGGATGCCGAGCTCAACCTGCTGCCCGCCGGGGTTCCGGGCGAGCTGTGCATCAGCGGCCAGGGCCTGGCCCGGGGTTACCTGGGACGCCCGGCGCTGACCGCCGAACGCTTTGTGGTCGACCCCCTGAGTGAGGAGGGCGCGCGCCTGTATCGCACCGGCGATCGGGTGCGCTGGTGCGCTGACGGCGTGCTGGAATACCTCGGCCGCCTCGACCAGCAGGTCAAGCTGCGGGGGTTTCGGGTCGAGCCGCAGGAAATCGAAGCACGGCTGCTGGCCCAGGACGGCGTGGCCCAGGCCGCGGTGCTGGTGCGCGACAGCGTCGCCGGCCCGCAGTTGATCGGCTACTACACCGCCCCTGCCTGCGACGAAGATGAAACCGAGCAACGCGCTCGGCTGACCACCGCCCTGGCCGCCGAACTGCCGGAGTACATGGTGCCGGCGCAACTGTTGCGCCTGGAGGCCATGCCCCTGAGCCCCAGCGGCAAGCTCGACCGCCGGGCCCTGCCGGAACCGCAATGGCAGGTGCGCGAGCACGTTGAACCGAGCACCGATCTGGAACGGCAGATCGCCCAGATCTGGCGCGAAGTGCTGGGCCAGCCCCGGATCGGCCTCAAGGACGACTTCTTCGCCCTGGGCGGGCATTCGCTGCTGGCCACCCAGATCATTTCCCGTACCCGTCAGGCCTGCGACGTCGAGTTGCCGCTGCGGGCGCTGTTCGAAGCCAGCGAGCTGGGAGACTTTGCCGAACAGGTGCTGCTGATCCAGCAGTCCGGCGCGCGCAACCAGCAGCCGCCGATTGCCCGGGTCGACCGCAGCCAGCCGGTGCCGCTGTCCTATTCCCAGCAGCGCATGTGGTTCCTCTGGCAGATGGAGCCCGACAGCCCGGCCTACAACGTCGGCGGCATGGCGCGGCTGTCCGGGGTGCTGGACGTGGGCCGCTTCGAGGCCGCGTTGCAGGCGTTGATCCTGCGCCACGAAACCCTGCGCACCACCTTCCCCAGCGTTAATGGCGTGGCCCACCAGCAGGTGCATGCCGACACCGGCCTGCGCATGGCCTGGAAGGACTTCTCGGCCCTGGCTCCGGAGGCCCGGCAACAACGCCTGCAACAACTGGCGGACAGCGAAGCGCACCAGCCCTTCGACCTGGAGACCGGCCCCTTGCTGCGCGCCTGCCTGGTCAAGGCCGGCGAGCAGGAGCACTACTTCGTCCTGACCCTGCACCACATCGTCACCGAAGGCTGGGCCATGGACATCTTCGCCCGCGAGCTGGGCGCGCTGTACGAAGCCTTCCTCGACGACCGCGAATCGCCCCTGGAACCCTTGCCGGTGCAGTACCTGGACTACAGCGTGTGGCAGCGCCAGTGGCTGGAATCCGGCGAGCGCCAGCGCCAGCTGGACTACTGGACCGGGCAACTGGGCCGCGAACACCCATTGCTGGAACTGCCCAGCGATCGGCCACGGCCCGCGGTGCAAAGCCACCAGGGCGAGCTGTACCGCTTCGACCTGAGCGACGAGCTGGCGGCCCGGGTGCGGGCTTTCAATGCCGAACACGGCCTGACCCTGTTCATGACCATGACCGCCGCGCTGTCGGTGCTGCTCTATCGCTACAGCGGCCAGACCGACCTGCGCATCGGCGCGCCGGTGGCCAACCGTATCCGCCCGGAAAGCGAAGGGCTGATCGGCGCCTTCCTCAATACCCAGGTGCTGCGTTGCCAGCTCGACGGGCAGATGAGCGTCGGCCAGTTGCTGGAGCAGGTGCGCCACACCGTGATCGAGGGCCAGTCGCACCAGGACCTGCCGTTCGACCATCTGGTGGAAGCCTTGCAGCCGCCGCGCAGCACCGCCTACAACCCGCTGTTCCAGGTGATGTGCAACGTCCAGCGCTGGGAGTTCCAGCAAAGCCGGCAACTGGCGGGCATGACCGTGGACTACCTGGTCAACGATGCCCGGGCCACCAAGTTCGACCTCAACCTGGAAGTCACCGACCTGGATCAGCGCCTGGGTTGCTGCCTGACCTACAGCACCGACCTGTTCGATGAACCGCGCATTGCGCGCATGGCCGCCCATTGGCGCAACCTGCTGCAGGCCCTGATCGACGATCCGCAACGGCGCCTGTGCGAACTGCCGCTGCTGCACACCGAGGAACAGCAACAGCTGCTGGACAGCCTGAGCGTCGAGCCCGGCGAGCACCGTCTGGACCAGTGCATCCACCACCTGTTCAGTGAACAGGCCCTGGCCCGTCGCGACGCTCCGGCCCTGACCTTCGCCGGGCAGACCCTGAGCTACAGCGAACTGGACAGCCGCGCCAACCGCCTGGCCTGGATGCTCCGCGAGCGTGGCGTGGGCCCGCAGGTGCGGGTCGGCCTGGCGCTGGAACGTTCCCTGGACATGGTCGTCGGCCTGCTGGCGATCCTCAAGGCCGGTGGCGCCTACGTGCCCCTGGACCCGGAATACCCCCTGGACCGCCTGCACTACATGATCGAAGACAGCGGCCTCGGCCTGCTGCTCAGCGATGCGCGAATGTTCGCCGCCCTGGGTGAGTTGCCGGCGAGTGTCGGCCGCTGGTGCCTGGAAGAAGACGGCGCGTTGCTGGCCGACTACCCGGCCAGCGAGCTGCCCTTGATCAGCCTGCCCCAGCATCAGGCGTACCTGATCTACACCTCCGGCTCCACCGGCCAGCCCAAGGGCGTGGTGGTGTCCCACGGGGAAATCGCCATGCACTGCCAGGCGGTGATCCGCCGTTTCGGCATGCGCGCGGACGACTGCGAGTTGCACTTCTATTCCATCAACTTCGACGCCGCCACCGAGCGTTTGCTGGTGCCGCTGCTCAGCGGCGCCCAGGTGGTGCTGCGGGCCCAGGGCCAGTGGGATGCCGAAGAGATCTGCCAGCTGATTCGCCAGCATCGCATCAGCATCCTCGGCTTCACCCCCAGCTACGGCAGCCAACTGGCCCAGCACCTGGCGACCCAGCAGCTGACCCTGCCGGTGCGCATGTGCATCACTGGCGGCGAGGCCCTGACCGGCGAACACCTGCAGCGCATTCGCGCGGCGTTCCAGCCGAGCCTGTTCTTCAACGCCTACGGCCCCACCGAAACCGTGGTCATGCCCCTGGCCAGCCTGGCGCCGGAGCACTTGGCCGAAGGCGTGGCCAGCGTGCCCATCGGCCGCATCGTCGGGGCGCGGGTGGCTTACATTCTCGACGCCGATCTGGCGCTGGTGCCCCAAGGGGCGACCGGTGAGCTGTATGTCGGCGGCGCAGGGCTGGCCCAGGGGTATCACCGTCGTCCGGGGATGAGCGCCGAGCGTTTCGTGGCCGATCCGTTCTCCGGCGATGGCGGGCGCCTGTACCGCACCGGGGATCTGGTGCGCCAGTGCGCCGACGGTCAGCTGGAGTACATCGGCCGGGTCGACCATCAGGTGAAGATTCGCGGTTTCCGCATCGAGCTGGGAGAGATCGAAACCCGTCTGCTGGATCATCCGGCCGTGCGTGAAGCGGTGGTGCTGGCTCTCGACACCCCGGCGGGTAAGCAGCTGGCCGGTTATCTGGTGAGCGAGGTGGCCGAGCACAACGAGGCGCAGCAGGCCAACCTGCGTGAAGCCCTCAAGCAGCAGCTGAAAACCCAGCTGCCGGACTACATGGTGCCGACCCACCTGATCCTGCTCGACAGCATGCCGCTGACCGCCAATGGCAAGCTCGACCGCCGGGCCCTGCCGATGCCGGACCCGGAGCTCAACCGCCAGCAGTACGTGGCGCCGAGCAACGAGCTGGAGCAGACCCTGGCCAAGGTCTGGGGCGAAGTGCTGAACGTGCAGCGCGTGGGCCTCAACGACAACTTCTTCGAACTGGGGGGCGACTCGATCCTGTCGATCCAGGTGGTCAGCCGCGCCCGCCAGTTGGGGATTCACTTCACCCCGCGGGACCTGTTCCAGCACCAGACCGTGCAGACCCTGGCCCGGGTCGCCAGCCACACCCAGCGCATCAGCGCCGAGCAGGGCCAGCTCAGTGGCGAAGCGCCGCTGACGCCGATCCAGCACTGGTTCTTCGACAGCCGCATTCCCCAGCCACAGCATTGGAACCAGGCATTGCTGCTGGAGCCGCTGAGCCTGCTCGATGCCCAGACGCTGGAACAGGCGCTGCTGGCGGTGCTGGAGCAGCACGACGCCCTGCGTCTGCGTTTCTCTCAAGCGGACGGTCAGTGGCGCGCCGAGTACCTGCCGCTGTCCGACGCGCCTGTGCTGTGGCAAGTGCGGGTGCCGTCCATGGCCACCTGCGAGGCACTGTTCGCCGATGCCCAGCGCAGCCTCGACCTGGAACACGGGCCGCTGCTGCGGGCGGTGCTGGTGGACGGGCCGGAAGGCGAGCAACGCCTGCTGCTGGCGATCCACCATTTGGTGGTGGATGGCGTGTCCTGGCGCGTGCTGTTGGAGGATCTGCAGAACGCTTATCGCCAGTTGCAAGCCGGACAGAGCCTGAGCCTGCCGGCCAAGACCAGCGCCCTGCGGGACTGGTCGAGCCGCCTGCAGGCCTATGCCGGCAGCGAATCCCTGCGTGAAGAACTCGGCTGGTGGCAGCAGCAACTGGCCGGCCCGGCCGCGCAACTGCCGGGGCTCAACGCCACTGGCCGCCAGCAGCATCAGCAGGCCCGCAGCCACAGCGTGACCCTGGATGCCGAGCGCACCCGCCAACTGCTGCAACAGGCCCCGGCGGCCTACCGTACCCAGGTCAACGACCTGCTGCTGACCGCCCTGGCCCGGGTGCTGTGCCGCTGGAGCGGGCAGCCTTCGGCCCTGGTGCAACTGGAAGGCCACGGCCGCGAGGCGCTGTTCGACGAGATCGACCTGACCCGCAGCGTCGGCTGGTTCACCAGCGCCTATCCGCTGCGCCTGACCCCGTTGCAAGTGGAAGAAGCGGCCGGGCAGGGCGCTTCGATCAAGGCCATCAAGGAACAACTGCGGGCCGTGCCGCACAAGGGCCTGGGTTACGGCGTGCTGCGCTACCTGGCCGATGACGCCTGCCGCGAGGCCCTGGCGGCGCTGCCGCTGGCGCCGGTGACCTTCAACTACCTGGGGCAGTTCGACCAGAGTTTTGGCGCCGACGCATTGCTGCGTCCGCTGGATGAATCCGTCGGTCCGACCCATGCACCTGAAGCACCGTTGCCCAACGAGCTGAGCATCGACAGCCAGGTCTATGGCGGCGAGCTGGTACTGCGCTGGACTTACAGCGGCGAACGCTTCGCCGCCGAACTGATCGGTGAACTGGCGGACGCCTACCTGGGTGAGCTGCAGAGTCTGATTGCCCATTGCCTGCGCGACGATGCCGGTGGCCTGACGCCGTCGGACTTTCCCCTGGCGCGCCTGACTCAGGCCCAGCTCGATGGCCTGCCGGTGCCGGCTGTGCAGATCGAAGACGTCTACCCGCTAACCCCGATGCAGGAAGGCATGCTGCTGCACACCCTGCTGGAGCCGGGCACCGGCTTGTATTACATGCAGGACCGCTACCGCATCAACAGCGAGCTGGACCCGGAGCGTTTCGCCCAGGCCTGGCAGGCGGTGGTGGCGCGCCACGAGGCTCTGCGCGCGTCGTTCTGCTGGAACGTCGGCGAAGACATGCTGCAAGTTATCCACAAGCCGGGCCGCACCCCGATCGAATTCCTCGACTGGAGCGCGGTGCCCGAGGCCGAGCAGGAACCCAAGCTCCAAGCCCTGCACAAACAGGAGCGCGAGGCCGGTTTCGATCTGCTCAACCAGGCGCCGTTCCACCTGCGGCTGATCCGCGTCGGCGCCGCGCGCTACTGGTTCATGATGAGCAACCACCACATCCTCATCGATGCCTGGTGCCGCTCGCTGTTGATGAACGACTTCTTCGAGATCTACACCGCCCTGGGCGAAGGCCGCGAGGCGCAACTGGCAGTGCCGCCGCGCTACCGCGACTACATCGGCTGGCTGCAACACCAGAGCCTGTCCGAGGCGCGGCAGTGGTGGCGGCAGAACCTTGAAGGCTTTGAACGCACCACGCCGATCCCCAGCGACCGGCCGTTCCTGCGTGAACACGCCGGTGACAGCGGCGGCATGATCGTCGGCGACTGCTACACCCGCCTGGATGCCCGGGACGGCGCGCAACTGCGCGAGCTGGCGCAGCAGCATCAGCTGACCGTCAACACCTTCGCCCAGGCGGCCTGGGCCCTGGTGCTGCGGCGCATGAGCGGCGATCGCGACGTATTGTTCGGGGTCACCGTGGCCGGGCGCCCGGTGGACATGCCGGAGATGCAACGCACCGTCGGCCTGTTCATCAACAGCATCGCGCTGCGGGTCAAGCTGCCCGAGGAGGGCCAGCGTTGCAGCGTGCGCCAGTGGCTCGGCGACCTGCTCGACCGCAACATGCAACTGCGTGAATACGAATACCTGCCGCTGGTGGCGATTCAGGAGTGCAGCGAGCTGCCCAAGGGCCAACCGCTGTTCGACAGCCTGTTCGTGTTCGAAAACGCCCCGGTGGAAGTCTCGGTGCTGGACCGCGCCCAGAGCCTGAACGCCAGTTCGGATTCCGGCCGTACCCACACCAACTTCCCGATCACCGCCGTGTGCTACCCGGGGGATGACCTGGGCCTGCACCTGTCCTACGACCAGCGCTACTTCGAACAGGCGACCATCGAGCGCCTGCTCGGCGAGTTCAAGCGCCTGCTGCTGGCGCTGATGCAGGGCTTGCATGGCGACATGGCCGACCTGCCGCTGCTGGGTGAAGAGGAGCAGGATTTCCTGCTGGCCGGCTGCAACCAGAGCCAGCGTGAGTACCCGCTGGAGCGCAGCTACGTGGAGCTGTTCGAGGCCCAGGTGGCGGCCCATCCGCAGCGCATCGCCGCCAGTTGCCTGGACCAGCGCTACAGCTATGCCGAGTTGAACCGCTACAGCAACCGCTTGGGTCATGCCTTGATCGCCAACGGCGTGGGCTTTGATCAGCCAGTGGCCTTGCTGGCCGAGCGCGGCCTGGAACTCTTGGGCATGATCATCGGCAGCTTCAAGGCCGGGGCCGGCTACCTGCCCCTGGACCCGGGCCTGCCAAGCCAGCGCCTGGGGCGCATCATCGAGCTCAGCCGCACGCCGATCCTGGTCTGCACCGCGGCTTGCCGCGAACAAGCCCAGGCCCTGCTGGACGAGTTCGCCTGTGCCGCACGGCCACGGTTGCTGGTCTGGGAAGAGCTGCAAGCCGCCGGGCATGCCGAAAGCAACCCGGGGCGCTACAGCGCGCCGGACAACCTGGCCTACGTGATCTACACCTCCGGTTCCACCGGCCTGCCCAAGGGCGTGATGGTGGAGCAGCGCGGCATGCTCAACAACCAGCTGAGCAAGGTGCCGTACCTGCACTTGAGCGAGGCTGACGTGATCGCCCAGACCGCGTCCCAGAGCTTCGACATTTCGGTCTGGCAGTTCCTTGCCGCGCCGCTGTTCGGTGCTCGGGTCGACATCGTGCCCAACTCCATCGCCCACGATCCCCAGGGCCTGTTGGCTCACGTCCAGGAGCAGGGCATCACCGTGCTGGAGAGCGTGCCGTCGCTGATCCAGGGCATGCTCGCCCAGGACGCCATCGCCCTGGATGGCCTGCGCTGGATGCTGCCCACCGGCGAGGCCATGCCGCCAGAGTTGGCACACCAATGGTTGCTGCGTTATCCACAGATCGGTTTGGTCAACGCCTACGGTCCGGCGGAATGTTCCGATGACGTGGCCTTCTTCCGGGTGGACCTGGCTTCGACCCGGGGCGCCTACCTGCCCATCGGTACGCCCACCGACAACAACCAGCTGTACCTGATGGACGAAGCCCTGGCGCTGGTGCCCCTGGGCGCGGTCGGCGAGTTGTGCGTGGCCGGCACCGGGGTCGGCCGCGGTTACGTCAGCGACCCGTTGCGCACCGCGCTGGCCTTCGTGCCCCATCCGTTCGGTGCGGCGGGCGAACGCCTGTACCGCACCGGCGACCTGGCACGCCGGCGCAGCGACGGCGTACTGGAATACGTCGGCCGGATCGACCATCAGGTGAAGATCCGCGGCTACCGCATCGAGCTGGGGGAGATCGAAGCGCGCCTGCACGAACAGCCGGAACTGCGCGATGCCGCCGTGGCGGTGCAGGAAGGGGTCAACGGCAAGCACCTGGTGGGCTACCTGGTGGCCAGTGACTCAAGCCTGAGCCCGAGCGAATGCCTGGAGCGGATCAAACCGCGTCTGCGCGCCGAACTGCCGGAATACATGGTGCCGCTGCACTGGCTGTGGCTTGCGCGCCTTCCCCTCAATGCCAACGGCAAGCTTGATCGCAAGGCCCTGCCGGCCCTGGAGATCGGCCAGTTGCAGAGCCAGGACTACCAAGCCCCGGGCAGCGAGCTGGAGCAGACCCTGGCGGACATCTGGGCCGAGGTGCTCAAGGTCGAACGGGTGGGCGTGCGCGACAACTTCTTCGAGTTGGGCGGGCATTCCCTGCTGGCCACGCAGATCGCCTCGCGGGTACAGAAAACCCTGCAACGCAACGTACCGCTGCGGGCCATGTTCGAATGCAGCACGGTGCAGGAGTTGGCCGCGTACATCGACGGTTTGGGTGCCAATGAAATCAGCGAGGAGAAGGTCGACCGGCTGAGTGATCTGATGGCTGAGTTGGAGGGCTTGTAACCAAGGTGTCGGCTTCGCTGGCAAGCCAGCTCCTACAGGAGTCGGGTTGACGGTACATAGGCCCTTGGACCCTCTGTTATGATCGCGCCCGGCCCAGGTCCAAGCACCTGCGCCGGGCGTTTTCATTCAAGGACCGGAACCATGGCAGAGCCGCTTTACTGGCACGACATCGAAGATACGATGGGCAACTGGAGCGGTCTGGGTGTCGAAGTGCAGCCAAATGCCACGGACAAACCGCCGCTGTATCTGCGCACCGGCGCCAATGCCCGGATCAAGTTGATGCACCACGACACGCCGTTGTTCTGGGCCACCCTGGCCCGCGACCACGGCGGCGTTTGGCTGGTGCGCAACCCGTTGGCCGAGTGCGCCGAATGCCGGTTGCTGGCACCCATCGACTCACCCACGGTGGAGCAGCACGCGGCGCTGGCGCCCGAGCGGCGGATCAAGGCCTGGAGCCGCTATTTCGTGAGCCATCTCAGTGAAAGCGCCCGGCACTTCCTCACCCCCGGTTACTGGCTGGCCCAGGGCCTGCTGCCGGAGCCCTCCAGCACCGCGAGCGGCCTGGACAACTGGCGCTTCAGCTCTCGCGAAGATGCCCTGACCCACGTGCCCAACTGGCGGCTGTACGGCGAGGATTTTCTCGACAACCTGCAACCCCAGACCCTGGAATGGATCGATTGGTGGCACGGCGGCGGCAAGCTTATCGGCCTGCACCGGGTCGACCCCGAGGCTGGGCGCTTGAAATGGTGGCGCAAGAAGGCCCGGGAAGGCAGCCTGCCGCCGATTCTGCTGTGGTACGTCGGCGGGCTGGCCTCCTATGTGGTCATCGATGGGCATTACCGCTTGCAGGCGGCCATCGCGGAAAACCTCGCGCCATCATTCATCGTTCTCAGCGCCACCCGCGAGCGCGACTTCACGCCGAGCCTGGAGCATCAGCAGCGGGTCATGGATTCACTGCGCAAGCGCGGCGACGCGGTGCCGCGCAACCCGGCGCTGAGCACCGAGCACCTCAACCGGGTGCTGATCCAGGCGTTCGATGACCGGCCGCAATACCGCAGCGCTACCCCGGCCTGGGTCGGCAACGAGCCGCAATCGCAGTGGTGCGACGAGGTGCGCCAGTGCCTGAGCGGGCAAGGGCTGGAGGACCAGATGGAGGCGGTGATTGCCCGGCGTGGATAGGGCGCTGGCCGTGTTCGCTGGCAAGCCGGCTCCTACAGGGGGGCTGCTTGTAGGAGCCGGCTTGCCGGCGAACAGGTCCCCAAACACTCTGCTATATTCGCGCCCGCCCGCCGCAGGGCCGGTCATTGATAAAGGATTAGGGACAATCGTGGAACAGCTTTTCTGGCGTGACATCGAGGATTTGGCCGGCCAGTGGAACGGCCTCGGCGTGGACGTCAAACGCCCGGCCGGCGGCAAGCCCAACCTGTGCCTGCTCAGTGGCAACAACCGCCGCATGCAGCTGGTGCTGGGGGACCAGACCCTGCTCTGGGGCACCATGTCGCACTGCCGCTATGGCGTGTGGCTGGTGCGCAATGACCTGCCGGAGCAACTGCCGCAAACCCTGGTGGGCCCCATCGACTCGCCTCAGGTTGAACAACAGGCGCGCCTCGACCCGGCCCTGCGCCTCAAGGCCTGGAGCCGCTTCTTCGTCGAGCAACTGATGCAGCACCAGCCGGACTTCTTCTACCCCGGCTCCTGGCTGGTGCGGGCCTTGCGCCCGGCGTCCCAGAAACCCATGCGGCCACTGCTCAGCGGCACCGAAGCCTGGTACTTCAAGGGCGGCGAAGACGCCCAGAGCCATATGCCGCAGTGGGCGATCTACGGCCGCAACATCCTCGACAACCAGCAGCCCGGCTCGGCGCGCTGGGTCGAGTTGTACGAGGGCGGCGGGGCGGTGGTCGGCCTGCATGCCGTGGACCCCCATTCCGGACGCTTGAAATGGTGGCGCAAAAAAGCCCGCGAAGGCAGCTTGCCGCCGATCCTGCTGTGGTACGTCAGCGGCCTGAACTGCCACCTGATCCTCGACGGTCATTACCGCCTGCAGGCGGCCATCGATGAAAACCTGCCACCGGAGTTCCTGGTGCTCAGCACGCCGCGGCTCTACCACTATCGCCCCAATCCGCAAGAGCAGCAGAAAGTGCTGGGGGCGCTGCAAGTGCAGGTCCAGCGCAACAACCTGGACACCAGGCGCTTCAACCAGTTGCTGATCAGCACCTTCGACGATCGGCCGTATCACGGCTTCGGCAGCCAGTCGTGGGCGGGGATTGCTTCGGAGCAGGAGTGGATCGACCAGGTCAGCGGCATCCTCAAGGCGCGCGGAGGCCTGAGCGATCTGGAGGAAATCCTCGAACGCGAGGCGCCGGAAGAATACCGCTGAGTCATGCTTGCGGCTGATGCCAATCGGTTTTTTGTAGCCGCTGCCGCAGGCTGCGTACGGCTGCGCAGCAGACGCGGCGATTTCAAGGCCGCCTCAGGTCTTTGACGGGAGATCGCCAAGCAAGGTCCTGCGGACCTTTTCGCAGCCTCGCTAAGGCTCGACAGCGGCTACAGTACCCCCTGGCGACCCTGTAGCCGCTGCCGCAGGCTGCGTAGCAGACGCGGCGATTTCAAGGCCGCCAGCGGTCTTTGACGGGAGATCGCCAAGCAAGGTCCTGCGGACCTTTTCGCAGCCTCGCCAAGGCTCAGCAGCGGCTACAGGGCAACAATTCCATAGGTCCACAGGCCAATGCCGATTGGGGCAAGGTGATTTCGGAAGCGGGCTGGAAGGTCGCTGGAACGGTGTTTAGTCGCTTTCTTTTGTAAGGCAAATCCGAGAAACTGCGGGCCGCTTGAATGCGCCTGGTGGGCGGGCTAGGGTTCCGGAGCCATCGCCCAATCGATGGCTCGGATGTGCAAGTCCGACCGTTACCAGACGCATAAGCGCTCAGTCATGCCTGAGCGATTTCATGTTCGCCGTGTTATGGCGGCCGTGCGCGGGAGATCTTCGGATCTGCCGGGGTTCTGGTAACTCGGTCTTGCACACCCGCGTACGGCTGCCACCTTATTCGTGTGCAAGCGAACGGTGTCAGCTCCTTGTCATTACCAGGAGTTTGACCATGAAAAAGCTCGTCCCCGATCCCCCCACGTCCTATCGCGATCCCGCCCTGAAGGAAGCCAACGCCACCCTGCGCGTGGCCCTGGCCCGGCAACCGCTGGACCCCGCGCTGTTCCAGCTCACGACCCAAGCCAAAGCCGTTTCCCCCGACTCGCTGTTCAGCGTGCGCGAAGGCGTCAGCGCCGAAGAGGCCCTGGTGCATATGGCGTTGTTGCTCAAATGTGCTGAAGAGGTCTGCGATGAAATCACCCAGCAGGGCAGCGGCCTGGAGCGCGGGCTGATCTGGTCCATGGTGCATTCGGTGGAGATGGCCCGCGCGGTGGTGGAGGCCTTGCTCGACGGCCAGCGCGAGCCCTGAATCCGGGCATTTCCTGATACGTTTTTGTCGCCCCGGTCCGATTGACTGAGCCTGGTTCACGGCACAGTCTGCCGGACCTTTTTCGTCATTCCCTTCAGGAGCTAGCCGATGCCTTTCGCCACCCTCGATGGACAACCGTTGCACTACCTTGACCAGGGCCAGGGGCCGGTGGTGTTCCTGGCCGGCAGTTATTTGTGGGACACCAGCATGTGGGCGCCGCAGATCGAGGCGTTGTCGGCGCAGTACCGGGTGATTGCGGTGGACCTGTGGGGCCATGGCCAGTCCGGGGCGCTGCCGGCAGGCACCGCGTCGCTGGACGATGTGGCGCGGCAGATGCTGGCCTTGCTCGATCATTTGCACATCGAGCGGGTGACGTTGGTGGGCTTGTCGGTGGGCGGCATGTGGGGTGCACGTCTGGCCCTGGCGGCGCCGCAGCGCATCGACGGCCTGGTGCTGATGGACACCTACCTGGGGGCCGAGCCGGAGCCGACCCGGCAATACTACTTTTCCCTGTTCCAGCAGATCGAGGACAGCGGCCTGATCGCCGAAGCGCTGCTGGATATCGTGGTGCCGATCTTCTTCCGCCCGGGTATCGATCGGCAGTCGGCGTTGTATCAGGGTTTTCGCGCCAGCCTCGCGGCACTGCCGGCCGAGCGTTTGCGCGCGAGCGTGATTCCCATGGGGCGCATCACCTTCAGCCGGGCGGATGTGCTGGAGCAGTTGCAGCACCTGGATGGGCCGAACACCTTGCTGCTGTGTGGCGACCAGGACCAGCCGCGGCCACCGGCGGAAACCGTCGAGATGGCCGAGCGCATTGGCTGCCCTTATCAGCTGGTGCCCGAGGCCGGGCATATCTCCAGCCGTGAGAACCCGGAGTTCGTGACCCGGGCCTTGCTGGCGTTTTTAAAGCGCCACGGTTGAAGCCCGATTCTTCCGTTGCAGGAGCTGGCTTGCCAGCGAAGGGGCCCGCAAGCCGGACGCCAGCCTGACGGACGCTTTCGCCGGCAAGCCGGCTCCTACAGGGGCGGGGATTTATTTCGGGCCGAAAATCTGCGTCAGCTTGCCCGGGGCCGGGGCGCCTTGCTGTTGTTGCAGTTCGCCCTTGTCGTCGAGGTAGAAGATCGCCGGGGTCGCCGACAGCTCCAGTTCCTCCATCAGCTTCATGTTGGCGTCGAGCTTGGTCTGCACCGCCGCTGGAATGCTCGCCAGGGGTTTCAGGGCGCTGGCCTTGCCGGCTTTCTCGTGGTCCTGCAGGGCCTGTTGCGGGTCCTTGGCGGCCAGCAGGGCGGCGGATTTGCCCGGGCTGTCTTCGCGGATGATGCCCACCATGATGTGCCGCAATTGCACCTTGCCGGCGTTCACCCAGGGCCGCGCCTGTTGCCAGAACATGTTGCAGTAGGGGCAGTTGGGGTCGCTGAACAGGTAGACGATGCGCGGCGCATCGGCCTTGCCGTCGGCGATCCAGTTGCTCTTGTCCAGGTTGTTCCAGACTTCCTTGGCCATCGGTGCGTAGACCAGTTTCTGCAAGGGTTCGGCGCTCAGGTCCTTGCCGTCGGCGTCGTACAGGTTGCCCAGCAGCACGTGCTTGCCGTCCGGGGTCAGGTACAGGGTCATGCCACGGTTCTGGTACTGCGCGGCGTAGCCCTTGAGGCCATCCGGGGCATCGAAGCTGCCGAGGATCTTGGCGCCTTTTTCTTCGATCTTGCGGATCGGTGCGGGCAGTTCTTCGGCCTGCAGCAGCGGCGCGTTGAGCAGGGCTGCGCCCAGGGACAGGCTCAGCAGGTGGCGGATGAAGGGCATGGCAGTTTCCTTGCAGGGGCGACCGGGGTCGGATGGGCGTCGTCGAAGTTTTCCAGGGCACGGGCCAGGCTGGCTTCCGAGAGTTCACCCAGGTGACTGCTCAGCAGGCGGCCGTCGGCGCTGTAGAACAGTGTAGTGGGCAGGGCCATGGAGCCCACGGCCTGGCCCAGGCGGCCGCCGCTGTCGAACAGTACGTTGTTCAGGTTCAGTTCCTGGGTGGCGAGGAAGGTGGCCACGCTTTGCATGCTTTCGCCCTGGTTGACGAACAGGAAGGTCAGGTCCGGACGTTGCTGCTGGGCGCGCTCCAGGACCGGCATTTCTCGCCGGCACGGCGGGCACCAGGTGGCCCAGAGGTTGATCACCAGTGGCCCACCCTGGTAGTCGGTGAGCTGCACGGTGTCGCCTGTGGCATTGCGCAGGGGCATTTCCGGCAGGCGGGTGCCCTGGTCGTAGAGCGTCAGGGACAGGCTGGCCAGCAGCCAGAAGGCCAGGCCGCTGGCGATACCGGCGCCCAGCGGGCGGCGCAGCGGTGGGCGTTTCCAGCCCCAGGCCAGGGCTGCCAGGAGCATGAAGATGACCCCCGGCCAGGCCAGGAAGCCGCCGTCGCGCAGGTCGATGATCAGCCACAGGTTGTGCTGGTAGTGCTTCCAGTAAGCGATGACGAAGCAGATCCGCGCCGCGAGCATGCCCAGCAGGAACAGCATGAACAGCACCGATTCCGGGTTGTCGCCGCCGCGCTTGGCCACCCGCCAGCCCACCAGGGTGGCCAGGGCCAGGGCACTGATCAACAGCAGGTGGTTGAGGGCGATGGCGAAGGTGCCGATGGTAAAGGTCAGCATCAACGGGCTTCCCGGGTCTGGGTCCAGCGTTGCAGGAAGGCCGTGGCATCCACTTCGCCGGTGATGCGCTGGCTGCGGCGCTCGCTGCCATCCGGGCCGATCCACAGGAAGCTGGGTGGGCCGGGCACTTTGTAGCGGCTGAGCAGTTCGCGGCCGTCGGCGTTGTCATGGGTGACGTCCAGGCGCAGCAGGCGCACGTCCTTCAGGGCGTCGAGGACTTGGGGCTGGCCGAACACGGTTTTCTCCATGATCTTGCAGGACACGCACCAGTCGGCGTAGTAGTCCAGCAGCACCCATTGGCCCTGGGCCTGGGCGCTGTCCAGGGCACGTTGCAATTCCGCGGGCGACTTGACGGTGGTGAAGGCATCGTGGGCCGTGGCGCTGCTGGCCACGCTGCCACCGCTGTAGACCTTCAGCGGTCGCCACAGGTCATCGCTGCCACCGGCGGCGCCCACCAGCAGCACGCTGCCCCACAGGCCAGACAGCACGGCGGCGGCGCCGAACAGGTGCAGCAGGCGCCCGGCGATGGCCCGTTGCTGCCAGGCGCAATAGGCCAGTACCAGGGCCAGGGCGCCCCACAGACCGATCCACAGGCTGGTGTCGAGCACCGGGCGCAACATATAGATAGCGGTGCCCAGGAACAGGAAGCCGAACACGCCCTTGAGCAGGTTCATCCAGGGCCCCGGCTTGGGCAGG
Source organism: Pseudomonas protegens (assembly GCF_003363755.1). Taxonomy (GTDB): domain Bacteria; phylum Pseudomonadota; class Gammaproteobacteria; order Pseudomonadales; family Pseudomonadaceae; genus Aquipseudomonas; species Aquipseudomonas danubii. The sequence goes on along the minus strand of NZ_CP031396.1, from coordinate 1,464,523 downwards.
AAGCGGTTGCCCAGGGTCACCAGCAACAGCAGCGGCAGGCCAATGCCCAGGCCAAGGGCGAACAGCGCCAGGCCGCCAAACAGGGCGTTGCCGGTCTGGGCGATGTACAGCAGGCCACCGGCCAGGGGCGCGGTCATGCACGGACCCACCAACAGCGCCGACAGCGCGCCGAGAGCGCCACAGCCGATCAGGCTGCCGCCCTGGCGCTGGCGGCTGGCGCCTTCCAGGCGGTCGCGCAGAAACGCCGGCATTTGCAGTTCAAAGAAGCCGAACATCGGCAGCGCCAGCAGCACGAACAGCGCTGCGAAGCTGCCCAGCACCCAGGGCTGTTGCAACCAGGCCTGCAGGTTGCTGCCCAGCAGGGCGGCGATCACCCCCATGCCGGCATACACCAGGGCCATGCACAGCACGTAGCTGGAGGCCAGGGCCAGGCCCCGGCGCGGGCTGGCGCCGCTGCCGACCACGATCCCCGCGAGGATCGGCAGCATCGGCAGTGAGCAAGGGGCGAAGGCCAGCAGCAGGCCGAAGCCGAAGAAGGCCAGCAGGCCCAGGCCCCAGGATTTTTGTTGCAGGTCGTTGGCCAGCAGTTGGTCCTGGGCCGTGCCGTTGCCGGTTGCGGCGCTGTTGCCGGCGGCAACGGCGGGGGCGCCCCCCAGGTTGACTTCCAGGGTCTGAGGCGGGTAGCACAGGCCGGCGTCGGCGCAGCCCTGCCAGCCCAGTTTGATCTTGCCGCTGGCGGCTGCCGGCAGCTTCACTTCCAGGCCCTGGCGATACACCGTCTGTTCGCCGAAGAACTCGTCGCTGTGGTGTTCGCCGTCCGGCAGGGCCGGCTGATGGTCCTGGGCCAGGCCGTCGAACTTCAGGCGTTTCTGGTACAGGTAGTAGCCGTCGGCAATCTGCCAGAACAGCTGGGTTTCCCCGGAAGGCAGGCGCTCGGAGGTGAAGGTGAAGGCCTTGTCCACCGGCAGGAAGTCGGGCTTGACCTCGAACGGATTGTTGCTGGCTTCTGCCAGGGTGGTGAACAGCATAAACAGCAAAATGAGCAATCGACGCATGGTCAAGCCTTAAACCGGTGCAAGTGGGATGCACAATGGCGGGTCCTGATTAACCGATGATTAACCATACTTGGGTTGTTGCACGGCAGTGGCGGGCATAATGTCCGCTTAATCCGCCGCCTGTCTAATCAACGCCTTTGTTACAGGACCGACCATGCACGTACTTGTCTGTGAAGATGATGAGCTGATTGCCAGCGGAATAGTCGCCGGCCTCACGGCCCAGGGCCTGACGGTCGAGCATGTGGCCTCTGCCTCGGCGGCGCGGGCCATGCTCGGCGTGGCCGATTTCGACGTGATGGTACTGGACTTGGGCCTGCCGGATGAAGATGGTTTGAAGTTGCTCAAGCAACAGCGCCAGCAGGGCCTGGAGATTCCGGTGCTGATCCTCACCGCCCGCGACTCGGTGACCGATCGGGTCGACGGCCTGCAGGCCGGGGCCGACGATTACCTGCTCAAGCCCTTCGACCTGCGGGAACTGGCGGCGCGCCTGCACACCCTGTTGCGCCGGGTGGCGGGGCGCAGTGTCAACCTGATCGAGCACGGGCGCCTGACCTACGACCCCAGCACCCGGGAAACCCGCCTGGGCGGCGAACCGGTGGACCTGTCCCGGCGCGAACAGGCGCTGCTCCAGGCCCTGCTGCACAATCGCGGCCGGGTGCTGTCCAGCGAACAGCTCAAGGACAGCGTCTACGGGTTCAACGACGAACTGGAAAGCAACGCCCTCAACGTGCACATCCACCACCTGCGACGCAAACTGGGCAACGGCATCGTCGAGACGGTGCGCGGCCTGGGCTATCGCCTGGGGCCGGCCGATGGCCAGGAGAAGTCCTAAGTGAGGAGCCTGCGCCTGCGCCTGAGCGTGACCCTGGGCGCCGCCTTCATTCTGATCTGGACCCTGGCCGCGGCCTGGATGCTCAGCGATCTGCGCAATCAGATGATGTTTTCCCTGGACCAACGCCTGGTGGCCTCGGCGCGCATGGTGGCGGGCCTGCTGGAACAGATGCCGGCGCTGCCTTCAGACACCCACGCCCATCCCATTGCCAGCGCGGCCTTGACCATTCCCGGGGGCATGGCCTGTCAGGTCAGCTCCCTGCGCGGGCAGGTCCTGGCCCGCAGCCACAGCACGCCTGAACACACCCTGGAAGCCGAGAAACTGGGCTTTCATGACCAGATGATCGACGGCGCGCCCTGGCGCACCTTCACCCTGGTGCGCGGTGATCTGCGCATCACCACCGCTGACCGCCAGGTGGAACGCGAAGCCCTGAACATGTCGGTGCTGCTGGCCGCTTCGGTGCCGGTGGGGGTGGCCTTGCTGGGCTGTCTGTGGCTGTTGTGGCTGGGCATCGGCCAGAGCCTGGCGCCGCTGAACCGGATTCGCGACGCGCTGATGCGCCGTAGCGCCGATTCCCTGGAACCGTTGCAGATCCGGCCCATGCCCAGCGAATTGCGGCCGCTGGTGGACACCCAGAACCAGCTGTTCCAGCGCATCGCCAAGACCATCGAACGCGAACGCCGCCTGACTGGTGATGCCGCCCATGAATTGCGCAGCCCGCTGACCGCGATCAAGACCCACCTGCAGGTGGCGCGCATGACCGACGGTGCGGCCCGGGATCAATCCCTGGCCCGGGCCGAGGAGGGCGCCGACCGCCTGCATCGGACCCTGGAACAACTGCTGTTGCTGGCTCGGGTCGAGGGCAGCCTGTCGTTTGATGACGGCGTGCACTGCAATGCCGAGCAAGTGGTTCGCCTGGCAATCCAGGATGCCGCCGTGGGCGCCCGGCAGCGGGTCAAGGTGCACCTGGGAGAGCACGCCGCCGAGGCCCCGGTGGCCATGCCCTCGACCCTGGCGATTGCCGCCTTGCGCAACCTGTTGGACAACGCCCTGCGCCACACCCCGCAAGACTGCCCGGTGGAGTTGAACCTGGAGCTGGTGGCCGGTCGCCTGCGTTTCCAGGTGCGTGACCATGGCCCGGGGATTGCCCAGGAAGACCTGCAGCACCTGACCCAGCGCTTCTGGCGCAACAGCCAGAGCACGGGGTGCGGACTGGGCCTGGCGATTGTCCAGGCCATCGTCCAGCGCTGCGGCTGCGAGCTGAACTTCGACAGCCGTCCTGACGGCCTGCGGGTCGAACTGACCCTGCCTGCCCACCCCGCCTGACCCATCACCGCCCGCCGCAGGCGCTGGCTTGCCAGCGAAGGGGTCCTTGAAACCGCCTTCGCCAGCAAGCGGGCTCTTACAGGGCCTTGTACGTTCCGCCTGCCCGCCGCAGGCGCTGGCTTGCCAGCGAAGAGGCCCCTGAGATCGCCTTCGCCAGCAAGTTGGCTCCTACGGGGCGGTATATGCAATTTCCTCGTCCTGGGGTGTAAATCCCGACCGCGCTGATGCGTTTTTAGAACAGGAAAACCTGTCAGTGCGCACCCGCGCTTGGGCTGCGCATCCGGCCGGTGGTCGTTTTGCTCAAATTGCAGCGCGAGGGTTCGAGACATGTCAGCCGTTACCAGCCTTATGGACGATCAGCCGGTGGGCCTTGCTCCCGCCCCGGCCGAGGCGCTTTACCAGTTCGAGGAGTCGCCCCTGCTGGCCCGTCAGAGCCGTCAGGAATCCAATGCCCGCAGCTATCCGCGGCGCATTCCCCTGGCCCTGAAGCGGGCCAGTGGCATTCATGTCGAGGATGTCGAAGGCCGGCGTTTCATCGATTGCCTGGCCGGGGCCGGGACCCTGGCCCTGGGCCACAACCACCCGGAGGTGATCGCCGCGATCCAGCAGGTGCTGGCCGATGAACTGCCGCTGTTGACCCTGGACCTGACCACCCCGGTCAAGGACCAGTTCGTCCAGGACCTGTTCGGCCTGTTGCCCGAGGCCCTGGCCGCCGAAGCCAAGATCCAGTTCTGCGGCCCCACCGGCACTGATGCCGTGGAAGCCGCGCTGAAGCTGGTGCGCACCGCCACCGGACGCAGCACCGTGCTGTCGTTCCAGGGCGGGTACCACGGCATGAGCCAGGGCGCGCTGAGCCTGATGGGCAGCCTGGGGCCCAAGCGTGCGTTGGCGGGACTCTTGAACAATGGTGTGCAGTTCCTGCCCTTTCCCTATGACTACCGCTGCCCGTTCGGACTGGGGGGCGCCGAGGGGGTCAAGGTCAACCTGCATTACCTGGAAAACCTGCTGAGCGATCCTGAAGCGGGCGTGGCCCTGCCGGCGGCGGTCATCGTCGAGGCGGTGCAGGGCGAGGGCGGGGTGATCCCGGCGGACCTGGACTGGCTGCGAGGGTTGCGGCGCATCACCGAGCAGGCCGGGGTGGCGCTGATCGTCGATGAAATCCAGAGCGGCTTCGGTCGCACCGGCAAGATGTTCGCCTTCGAGCACGCCGGGATCATTCCCGATGTGGTGGTGATGTCCAAGGCCATCGGCGGCAGCCTGCCGCTGGCGGTGATGGTCTATCGCGACTGGCTCGACACCTGGCAGCCGGGGGCACACGCCGGGACCTTCCGTGGCAATCAGATGGCCATGGCCACCGGTTCCGCGGTGATGCGCTACCTCAAGCAGCACCGTCTGCCCGAGCACGCGGCGGCCATGGGCGAGCGCTTGCGCGAGCACCTGCTGATCCTGCAGCGGGACTTCCCGCAACTGGGGGATGTCCGTGGCCGTGGCCTGATGCTTGGCGTCGAGCTGGTGGACCCGGCCGGCGCCCCGGATGCCCAGGGCCATCCGCCGCAACATTTGCGCCTGGCGCCGCTGGTGCAGCGTGAATGCCTCAAGCGCGGCCTGATCCTCGAACTGGGCGGGCGCCATGGCAGCGTGGTGCGCTTCCTGCCGCCGCTGATCATCAGCGCGGCGCAGATCGATCAGGTGGCGGACATCTTCAGCAAGGCAGTGGCTGCCGCGGTGGCCAGCCTCTAATTTTTCTCGGCCCTGGTTCGTTCCTTCTACACAACTGCCACGCCTGGGGCGCGGCACACCTTATTAACGACGGAGACAAGCAATGACTTCAGTATTCGACCGTGAGGACATCCTGTTCCAGGTGGTGGTCAACCACGAAGAGCAATACTCGATCTGGCCCGACTACAAGGCCGTGCCCCAGGGCTGGCGCACTGTGGGCAAGAGCGGCTTCAAGAAAGAGTGCCTGGCCTACATCGAAGAAGTCTGGACCGACATGCGGCCCCTGAGCCTGCGCCAGAAGATGGACCAGCAGGCCGTGGCCGGCTGATCTGCAAGACCTGTAGCCGCTGCCGAGCCTGCGAGGCTGCGCAAAGGGCCGCAGGCCCTTCAGCGTTCTCAAGAGCAGCGCCTCCTGCGGAGCCGTTCGCAGCCTGCGGCAGCGGCTACAAAAAACCGGGTCGAGATTGTTGTGTAGCTGCTGCTGAGCCACGGCGAAGCTGCGCAAAGGGCCGCAGGCCCTTTTGCGATCTCAAGAGCAGCGCCTCCTGCGGAGCCGTTCGCAGCCTGCGGCAGCGGCTACAAAAAACCGAATCGAGATTGTTGTGTAGCTGCTGTTGAGTCACGGCGAAGCTGCGCCAAGGACCGCAGGCCCTTCAGCGTTCTCAAGAGCAGCGCCTCCTACGGAGCCGTTCGCAGCCTGCGGCAGCGGCTACAAAAAACCGGATCGAGATTGTTGTGTAGCCGCTGCTGAGCCACGGCGAAGCTGCGCCAAGGGCCGCAGGCCCTTCAGCGATCTCAAGAGCAGCGCCTCCTGCGGAGCCGTTCGCAGCCTGCGGCAGCGGCTACAAAGGCGCTGGCGTCTTGAGCTTGGTGGTTTTTCATGCCGGGCGATCAGGCCGTGCGCTTGACGGCCTGCAGGGTGTAGCTCAGTGGCAGGCGCCATGGCGCTTCCTTGAGTCGCCATTCGCCGCGTTCATCCACCACCATCTGCCCGGGCAGGGCCTCCCAGGGAATGCTCTGGTGTTCCACCAGCCCGGTGATTTCCAGGCCTTGGGCCAGCAAGGCGCTGATGATTTCCCCCAGGCCGTGATTCCACTCGTGGGTCACTGTGGCCTTGAGGCTGCTGTCGGTTTCCACGTACGTGGCGTCATCGTCCCAGACCAGCGGCTCGCTGCGTTCGAAGTAGGGAAACGCCACTTGCAGCGAGTCGCTGTGACCCTCATCCAGGGCCCAGAGCATTGGATGCCCCTCGCGGATAAACAGCCGGCCACCGGGCTTGAGCAGGGCGCCGACGGTCTGTGCCCAGCGCTCGATGCTCGGCAGCCAGCACAGCGCGCCGATGCCGGTGTAGACCAGATCGAAGCTGCCCTTGGGCAGCACCTCGGCGGCCAGGAACACGTCCGACTCGTGGTAGTCGATGGGCGTATGGCAGCGCTGGGCCAGGGATCGGGCTTCAGCCAGGGACGCCGAGGAGAAGTCCACGCCGCTCATCTGTGCGCCCAGGCGCGCCAGGGACAGGGTGTCGGTGCCGATATGGCATTGCAGATGCACGCCGCGCAGGCCCTGGATGTCTCCCAGCAGGGGGCGGTCGAACTGCACCACGTCGGAGAGAAACTGCGGGTCATCGACAAAGCGCTGCACCGCGTAATCTGCCGAGGCGGCGTGCAAGGGCGCGCGTTCGTCCCAATTGGTCTTATTGAGTGTCAGGTATTCGCTCATGGCCTGGTCTTCCTGTCTGGGCATTGTTGCGACGCGCAGACTAGCACCGGGAAATGACCGCAATCTTGAGCAAATATGTAAGCGGCACCGTTCCCCTGACCCCGACTGTAGCCGCTGCTGAGCCATAGCGAAGCTGCGCAAAGGTCCGCAGGACCTTGCTTGGCGATTGTCTGTCGAACACCGCGTCCCTGCGTCGGAGTGCCGCCCAGGCCGTTCGCAGCCTGCGGCAGCGGCTACAAAAGCCCGGATCGAGATGGGGGCTGTAGCCGCTGCTGAGCCATGGCGAAGCTGCGCAAAGGTCCGCAGGACCTTGCTTGGCGATTGTCTGTCGAGCACCGCGTCCCTGCGCAGGAGTACCGCCCAGGCCGTTCGCAGCCTGCGGCAGCGGCTACAAGGCCAGGGCCTGGGTGACTTTCTGCAGGTTGCCTTCCAGTTCGTCGAGCGGGTCGGCGCCGTCGGTTTCAAGGACCAGCAACTGGCTGCCACCGGCGCTGATGGCGGCTTTCAGTGCCTCGGACGGCTGGCGGTGGTGCAGGACCAGGGCCACGTCGTTGTCCTTGAGCCGGGCTTGCAGCTTCTGCAAGGCTTCGGGCGTCCATTCGTTGTCGGCGCGGGCGTCGACTTCCACCAGCTCCAGGTTCAGGCCGCTGACCAGATAGCCAAAGTGCTCGGAGAGGCTCAGCACGCTGAGGTTGTCGGCCTCGGCCAGGCGCGCTTCGCTGTCGGCGCTGAGTTTGAGCAGGCGTTGTTTGATTCCCGCCAGGTTGCGCTCGATTTGCGGCTTGGCTTCGGGGGCCAGGCGTGCCAGGTCGGCGGCGAGCACATCCGCCATGCGCCCCAGGTTGTTGCTGGACAGCCAGGGCTGGGCGTTGAGCCCGTCGCTCTGGCCCGGTTGCAGGGCCACCCCGGGCAGGGCGCCATCCACCGGGCGGGCGGCATCGATCTCGACGATGCGGATATTGCTGCGCCGGGCGTTGGGGTACAGCGGGTCGTCCGGCCAGATCGAGCGCAGACCGATCACCGCGTCGGCATCCAGCGCCAGCTTGCTCAGGGCTGGGGCACCGCGCCCGGTGAAATAGGCGGTCTGCCGCGAGCCGGGAAGATTGGCCGGGGCCGCCCGTTCCAACTTGACGTGGGTGCCCTGCAGCAAGATCTGCCCCAGGCCGAAGGTCACTGGCAGCGAGGCCAGCACCGTCAGTGGCTTTTGCGAGGCGGCGCTGTGCAGCGCGGTATTGCCCATGCCGTGGCTGGCCACCACGCGCATCGGTTCGAAGTGGTCGCGCTCGGCCAGGGCCGGGCTGCTGATCAGGCCGCCGAGGATCAGGGCCAGGCTCAGTTGAGGCAGTGACAAGTGACGCAGTGAACTGTGCATTTATCCGATATTCCCTTTCAGGCTGGGGACGGTGCCGCGGGCGATGGCAGCCAGGGCGAAGGCCACGCCGGCCACCAGGATGATGGCCGCGCCGGAGGGCACCGGCAGGTCGAAGACGATGGGCAGCAAGATGCCGCACAGGGTGCTGACGGTGGCGATGCTCACCGAGATCCAGAAAAAGCCCTTGAGCGACTGGCTGAGCAGGCGGGCCGCTGCGGCCGGAATCACCAGCAGCGCGCCCACCAGGATCGCGCCGATGACCTTCACCGCGGCCACGGTGATCAGAGTCACCAGGATCACGAACAGGTAGTCCAGGGTCTTCACCGCCACTCCGCGCACGGCCGCCAGCTGCGGGTTGAAGCTGGCCAGCATGATGCGGTTGTACAGCGGCAGGCTCAGGCCCAGCACCAGGGCGCCGACGATCAACAGCACCAAGAGGTCGTTGCCGTTGACCGTGAGCACCGAGCCGAACAGCACGTTCTCCAGGATGTGCACGTTGATCTTGCCGGCCAGGATCAGCAGCAGGCTGGCGCCCAGGGCCAGGGACACCGAGAGGAACACCCCGATCAGGGTGTCCGGAGCCAGCCCGGTGCGGTTGCGCAGGTAGTTGAGGAGGATGCCGAACAGCAGGCAATAGCCGAACAGGCTGCCGTAGGGGCCGGTGTAGGGTTCGCCCAGCAGGATGCCGATGGCCACACCGGTCAGCGCCGCATGGCCCACGGCTTCAGAGAAGAAGGCGAAGCGCTTGACCACCACCAGCGTGCCCAGGCCGCCGAGCACCGGGCCGATCAGCAGGCCGGCCAGCAGCGCATTGACCACAAAGCCGTAGGCCAGGGCTTCGGGCAGGTAGCCGGCCGAGGCCCAGCCCTGGACCATCAGGCGAAAAGTTTCATAAGTCATCAGGCGGTACTCCTCAGACAACGGCAGCGCCGGCTCGTGGATGGGTGGAGAACAGACTGAGCAGGCGCTCCGGGGTCAGGGTCTGTTGCGCCGGACCGTCGAACAGCACCCGGCGGTTGAGGCCGGTGACTCGGTCCGCCAGGCGACCCACCGCCTCAAGGTCGTGCTCGATCCACAGCAGGGTGATGCCGCTCTGGCGCCAGTCGTGGAGCAGGCGTTCGAAGACCTGGATCCCGGCTTCGTCCAGGGCCGACATCGGTTCGTCCAGCACCAGCAGTTGCGGGGCCGGGATCAGGCCCTGGGCCAGCAGCACGCGCTGGCGTTCACCCCCGGACAGGGCGCCCATGCGCCGTTTGCGCTTGTCCTGCATGCCGACCCGTTCCAGGGCTTCGCCAATTGCCTGGGCGTAATGCCGGCTCAGGCCAAGGAAGGCCGGGCGCCGCTGGCACATGGCAGCCATGAAATCGTCCACGGTCATCGGCAGGCCACGGTCGAACTCCAGGGCCTGGGGCACGTAGCCGATGGTGCCGGGGGCGCCGGGCCATTGCAGGCGCAGTTGGCCCTGGTGCGGCATCTGCCCCAGCAGGGTCTTGATCAGCGAACTCTTGCCGCCGCCGTTGGGCCCCACCAGTGCGTGCACGCTGCCGGGCCGCACCTGGAAGGTCACGCGGTCGAGGATGGTGGTGCGGCCCAGGGTCAGGCTGACCTGGTCGAACTCGATGGCCGGGCCGCGCAGCAGGGTTTCGATGGCGGTCATGCCCCGGCCTCCTGGATGGCCCGGACCACGGTGTCGAGGTTGCCTTTCATTTCCTTCTCGTATTTTTCGGCGCTGTAGTCGCCGTAGGAAATGTGCGACAGCGGGTAGAGCTTGACCCCGGATTCGCGCTGGATGGTCTCGACGTAGGTGGAGGGGAAGTCCATCTCCGAGAAGATCACCTTGACGTCCAGTTCCCGCAGTTGGTCGATGGTCTTCTTCAACTGGCTGGGGCTGGGCTCGATGCCGTGGGCCGGTTCCACCACCGCGGTGACTTGCAGGCCGAACTCACGCAGCAGGTAGTCGTAGGCCGCGTGTACCGTGGCCACCCGCAGGTCGGCGTTGGGCGCCTGGGTCAGCTTGGCCAGGGCGTCGGCGCGCATCTGCCGCAGGCGCTTGCCGTAGGCCCGGGCGTTCTGGGTGTAGGTCTTGGCGTTGGCCGGGTCCATCTTGCCCAGCTCCCGGGCGATGTTGTTGACCTGGGCGATGGAGGCGCTGATGGACAGGAAGGTGTGCGGGTTGACCACTTTGCCGGCGCCCCGGGCGGCGACGCCGGTGGCGGCCAGCAGCGGCACGTTCTCGTTGGCTTCGATCACCGGGATGTCCGGGCGCTCGCTGGCGGCGATCATGCGGTCGGCGAAGTCATCGTGGCCCACGCCGTTGAGCACGATCACGTCCAGGCTGCCGATGCGCTTGATGTCCTCGGCCCGGGGCTCGTAGGCGTGGGGGTTGAAGCCGGCGGGAATCAGCGGCACCACCTCGGCCTTGTCGCCGACAATGTTCGCTACGTAGCTGTAATAAGGGTGCAGGGTGATACCGATGCGCAGGCGCTTGGCCGGGTCGGCGCTGACCAGGGGGCTGAGCACTAGGGCCAGCAGGCTGACCAGCAGCACCCGCAGGAATGGGCGGCGTTGCGATGAAATGGGCATGGCTAGCGTTCTTCTCTCGGGTGAATGCAAAAAGATCAGTGACGATGCTGGCGAGTCACCCCGGCATCGAATTGCGCGACCACCTGTTGCCAGCCGGCGGCGGCCAGCGTCGCGTCGCTGAGATCGACCGGCACGGCGACGGATGGGGCGCGGTTGAGCCAGATGTCCACCTTGGCCTGATTCTCGGTGTCCAGGCGCATCAGGAAGGAGCCGGCCACTTGCGGGTTCTGGCTCAGGCCCAGATAGGCCTGGTCCTGCAATTGCCAGGCATGGCCGCCGCGACTCACCGAGCTGGCGTCCTGGGCGAAGGGGGCGAAGCCTTCCTCGGCCAGTTGCTCCGGGCTCGGCAGCGTCTGGCTTTCGGCCTGCAGCAGATGGATCTCGTCGAGGGTCACTCGCAGGTCGGCGTAGATGCCCTGTTCGCCGGCGCTCAGATCGCGGCGGGCGTCGAGCTGGTGGCTGGCGACGCTGGCGGTTTCGACTGTTTCGCCGCGCCACAGCACCACGCTGCCGGCGACACACAGAATCAGCAGGCACAGCAACAGGACGTAGAGGGTTTCGTGACCGGCGCCGGCGGGGCGCACGACCTGGGTGGTGGCAGGAGTCATGGGGTCTCGATATCCGCTTGGTCGATCTCGACCACGTGGCCGGGGCCTGCATCGAACAGCACGTAGAACTCGCTGGAAGGCTTCTTGAAGGTCAGGGTCGAATCGCTGCCGAGCTTGCCCGGCACGAGGATGGTTTCGTCGTAGCCGATCACGTCCAGGGTCACTCCCGGCGCGCCGCTGCCGTCGGAAAAACCGCCGGTGCAGCGGATCTGCTCGGCGTCGATGGCCTTGCATTCGCACATCGGGTTGTGGGCCAGGGCGCTGTGGCTGAAGGCTGCGCCCAGCAGCAACAGGGCAGCGGCGCCGAGGCGCCGGGTGGATACTGCGCGAATCATCATTTGCCTCCTTGTTTTTCGAGCCAGGCCACGGTGGCGGGGGATGCCTGGCTCAGGGGAATGGATGCCTGGTGCATGCTGCCGTCCCAGCCTTCCAGGGTGATCCACAGCTCAGCGTCGGCTTTGGTCTTTTCCGGAATCGGCAGGCTGGCCCCCATGCGGTACGGGCTGCCGAAGAAGATCACCCCGGCGGCCCGCAGGCTGCGGGGTTTGCCGATGCGCAGGTAGGTCGCCTTGACCGGTTCGATGCAGGCCTGGCACAGGGCGGCGTTGAAGCTTTTCAGGTAGCCGGCGGGGCCATCGCTGCGGGGCGCTTCGTTGCGCATCTCGGCCAGACGCAGGCTCCAGGGGCCGACCTGGATTTCACCGATCTCCCGTTCCCCCAGGCCGCTGTCGCCGCGAAACAACGAGGCATCGGCGAGGTACTTGGGCATGAAGCCCAGGGGGATCAGCAACAGCAGGATGTTCAGGTGAAAGCGCCATTTATGCCAAAGCCGGCTCAGCTGCGAAGGCGCGGTTGCGCTGTGGGTCTGGCTCACGGGTGGCTCTCCGAAGTTTCGATGCTCATGGCCGGGGTGGGCGTCGGCACGGGTTTGCTCGCGGGACGCGCCCGGGCGGCCTTCTCCTCACGCTTGAGGGCGTTGGCGGTGGCCAGGGCGGTGCGCTTGGTCCAGATCAACAGCCCGCTGAGGACCATCATGCTCAGCACCAGGCCGAAGAAGAACCAGATCAGCTTGACCCAGATCCCGCCAAAATCTCCGGTGTGCAGCGGGCGCATGGACTCGGTGACGAACTCCAGGGTGTTGCGGTCCCCCAGCAGGTGAGAGGTGTCCAGGGAGCCGGTGTAGGGGTTGATGTTGGCGGTCTGGTACATCAGCGGGTACCAGCCACGACCGCCTACGTACAGGTGGCTGTAGGCATTGCTTGGCAGGCTGACGAAGCTGATGTCGAAACCGGGGATCTTCTGGGTGGCGATGCCGATGGCCTGGTCCAGGCCGATCATCGGCGCGGGGCTGCCATCGGTGGTGGTCGGCACCTGCTCCCGGGCGATGACCGGAACAATGGGTTGGCTGGAAATGCTGATGTGGTTGTCGGCGAGCACGGCCTCGATCAGGAACCAGATGCCGGTGATCGAGATCACCGTGATAAACCAGATGGACCAGATGCCGCTCAGGCGGTGGAAGTCGCCCCAGAAGATCCGTGCCCCATGGCGCAGGCGCAGGGTCGGCTTGAGAAAGCCCTTCCAGAACTTCTTGTAGACCACCAGCCCGGTGATCAACGAAATCAGCAGCGGCAGGCCGAGGAACGACACCAGGTACCAACCCCAGCTGTAGCCGTTGGTGAAGGGCACCAGCCACCAGCCATGCAGGGCCCGGGTGAAGCCCTGGAAGTCGAACACTGGGCTGGTGCCCTGGATCGCCCCGGTGTAGGGGTTGACGTACAGCGTTGGGGACCGGCCGTCCGGGTAGCTGACGCTGACACTCAGGGCGAAATGGCTTTCGTCCGGGGTCACGATGGTATCGATGCGGGTGCTGGGGTCGGCCTGCTTGATGGCCGCCACGATCTGGTCGTAATTGAGCGGCTGGGCATCATCGCTGGGTTTACTGGCTCGGATATCCGGATTGGCCAGCCACACGATCTCCTGGCTGACCACCGCCAGGGTGCCGGTGACACAGACGATCAGCACAAAGAACCAGATGGGCAGGGCCAGCCAGCTGTGCACCAGAAACCAGATTTTTGAACGGGACTTCTTCGACATGGAGTGGGCGTCTTGATTCGAGGAATGGAGCGGCACTGGAACCCTGGGCCGAGCCCGGCGCAAAGGTGCCGGGCATAGCCTTGGCCAACGCGGCCTGCTGCATCTAATTAAGACGAATGAGAATCGTAAATCCTGAAAGGCGATATGAAAGTAAATGTTACGAAGCCAGGGAAGCCCCGTAAAAATGGGTTTTTTCCTGGGCTTTGGGTTTGTGCATCAGGGGCGGCTGATCGGTGTAGGCGCTGGCTGGCCAGCGAAGGGGAGCCTGAGATCACCTTCGCCGGCAAGCCGGCTCCTAGGGTCTTGGACGTCAGGGCGGGTCAAAGGGGTTGTTGCTGGAACATTTCCTGCGCCCGCCGGCTGATTTCCTCGGTACTCAGGTCTTCCTTGCGGCTGGCCAGGAACCACACATGGCCGAACGGGTCACGCAGGCTGCCGCTGCGGTCGCCGTAAAACTGGTCCTTGAGCGCCGACACCTCGGTGCCGCCGACGGCCAATGCCCGGGCGAAGCTGCGATCGACATCTTCCACATACAGATGCAGTCCAACCGACGTCTTGTGGCTGTCCGGGCTTTCCATCGGGGTTTCTTCACAGGGGCTGCCGAGCATGATGGCCGAGCCGCCGATGCGCAGTTCGGCATGGCCCACGCTGCCGTCGGGCATCTCCAGGCGCATGGTTTCCACCGCGCCGAAGGCCTGCTTGTAGAACTCGATGGCCTCGGCGGCGCGCTTGATGCCCAAGTAGGGAGTGACGCCGTTGAAGCCTTCGGGAATGGGTTTGACGCTCATCTGGGTTTCTCCTTGATGTTGTTGGAAACGGGTCCGTCGCTGGATCGAGCAGCGTTCACTCTATACCCGGGAACCTTCGGTGCCGGTGTGGGCTGACGAGGTGTCGTCCAGGCAACAGCGACTCACTGTTGGCCCAACAACAGCCCTCCAGCAATTTGTCTGGCGGCCCGCTGGGCAACCGCCAGGAACGGGCTGTAAGCCCTTGAATTCACGGGGCTGATCTTTCGGCACAGAAGCTGCAATGGCGGGGTGGAACCTTCATTCGCCCGAGAGCGCTGTATGCCTTCATTGCCTGAATCTGCCGTTTATCCCCTGCATACCCCGGCCGCCCATGTGATCCGCGATGGCGCCGAAGCGTTGATCGTGGCCCGGCGCGTGGCTGCCGTCCTGCTGGAGCAGGACGCCGAGCGCGACCGCACTCGTGAGGTGCCGTCGCAGGTGGTCGACCTGTATTCCAACAGTGGCCTGTGGGGCATCAGCGTGCCCCGGGAATATGGCGGTGCCCAGGTGTCCTACGCGGTGCTGGCCGAGGTGATCGCCATCATTTCCGCCGCCGATCCGTCCCTGGGGCAGATCCCGCAGAATCACTACTGCCTGCTGGAAGACATCCGCCTGCAAGGCACCCCGGAGCAGCAGGCGCACTTTTTCGCCCTGGCCCTGCAAGGCCACCGTTTTGCCAATGCGCTGTCGGAAACCGGCGGCAAGAACGTTCAGGACATTCAGGCCAGCATCCGTCGCTCAGGTGAGGGTTATGTGATCAACGGTCGCAAGGGTTACTGCACCGGTTCGCTGTACGCCCACTGGCTGGCGGTGCTGGCCCTGGACGAGCAGGGCCGCGGGCAACTGGCCTTTGTGCCCCGGGGCAGCGAAGGGCTGGTGGTGATCGATGACTGGGACAGCATCGGCCAGCGCACCACGTCCAGCGGCACGGTGCTGGCGCAAAACCTGCTGGTGCCGGCCTTCAACCTGTTCCCCACCTATCGCTCCTATGAAAGCCCGACCCTGGCCGGGCCCTTCGCCCAGCTGACCACGGCGGCCATCGACGCCGGCATCGCCCGGGCGGCGTTACGGGACACCATCGCCTTTGTTCGTCAGCACGCCCGGCCGTGGATCGACGCCGGGGTGGAAAAGGCCAGTGAAGATCCACTGACCATCATCCAGGTGGGGGCCCTGGAGATCCGCCTGGAGGCCGCCGAAGCCCTGCTGGAGCGGGCCGGCCTGGCCCTGGATGCGGCGCGTCCGGCACCTGATGAAAACAATGTCGCCCGGGCGTCCCTGGCGGTGGCCAAGGCCAAGGTGCTGACCACCGAGATCGCCATCGAGGCCAGCAACAAGCTGTTCGAGTTGGGTGGCACCCGCTCGACCCTCAAGCGCCACAACTTCGACCGCCACTGGCGCAATGCCCGGGTGCACACCCTGCACGACCCGGTGCGCTGGAAGTACCACGTGGTGGGCAACTGGCTGCTCAACGACATCAAGCCACCGCGCCACGATTGGTCCTGATGCCATGGCCGAGTGGTTCAAGAACATTTATTGGGCCGATATCGCCCAGGCCTGTCTCGACACCCTGAGCATGCTCGGTGCGGCCCTGGGCTTTACCGTGCTATTGGGGCTGCCGCTGGGGGTGCTGCTGTTTCTCACCAGCAAGCGCCAGTTGCATGAAGCCCAGGGCATCTATCGAGTGCTGTCGGTGCTGGTCAACGTGCTGCGTTCGTTGCCCTTCATCATCCTGCTGATCGTGCTGATTCCCCTGACCACCCTGCTGGTGGGCACCTCCCTCGGGGTGCCGGGCACCATCCCGCCGCTGGTGGTGGGCTGTACACCGTTCTTTGCCCGGCTGGTGGAAACCGCCCTGAGGGAGGTGGACCGTGGAGTGGTGGAGGCGACCCAGGCCATGGGCGGCAGCACCTGGCAGATCATCCGCCACACGTTGTTGCCCGAAGCCCGAGGCGGCCTGCTGGCAGCGGTCACGGTGACCGCCATCGTGCTGGTGGACTACACCGCCATGGCCGGGGTGATCGGCGCTGGCGGGCTGGGGGACCTGGCGATTCGCTACGGCTATCAGCGTTTCCAGACCGACGTGATGCTGGTCACCGTGGTCCTGCTGCTGGTGCTGGTGCAGGCCCTGCAGATGACCGGCGACCGCCTGGTGGCGCGCTACAGCCGACGTTGACCCGACGTATTCACAACCTGAAAAAAACCGGCCTCACGTGCGCCCCACGACGGCTCTCCGTATCTGCCTTAGGAGCAACTCCATGAAAAAGACCCTGGCCATGTTGGCCGCTGTGCTGTCCTTGAGCGTGCATGCCAACGAGAAACTGGTGGTGGGCGCCACCCCGGTGCCCCACGCCGAGATTCTCGAATTCGTCAAACCCGAGTTGGCCAGGGAGGGCGTGGACCTGGACATCAAGGTCTTCACCGACTTCATCCAGCCCAACCAGCAATTGGCGTTGAAGAACCTCGACGCCAACTACTACCAGTACCGGCCGTTCCTCGACGACTTCAACAAGACCCGGCACACCGACCTGGTGCCGGTGGTGGGGGTGCACATCGAGCCCTTCGGTGCCTATTCCACCAGGATCAAGCACATTGCCGAGCTCAAGGACGGCGCCACGGTGTCGATTCCCAACGACCCGGTGAACACCGGTCGTGCCCTGGTGCTGCTGCATGAGGCGGGGCTGATCAAGCTCAAGGACCCGAGCAACACCCAGGCCACCCCGCGTGACATCGTCGACAACCCCAAGCACCTGAAGATCCGTGAACTGGAAGGCGCCTTGCTGGCTCGCTCGGTGAGCCAGGTGGACCTGGCGTTCGTATTCGCTAACTACGCCCTGGAAGCCGGGATCGACACCAACAGCGCCTTGATCGTAGAGAAGGGCAAGGACCTGTACATCGAGTTCCTGGTGGCCCGCCCGGACAACCGCAACGACCCGCGGGTTCAGAAACTGGCCAAGGCGCTGAACTCCGACGCTGTGCGCCAATTCATCCTGACCCGCTACAAAGGCCAGATCGCCCCCGGCTTCTGAGCACCTGCTCCCCTTGTGGAGCTGGCTTGCCAGCCAAGAGGCTCGTGAATCCGCCTTCGCCGGCAAGCCGGCTCCTTGGAGGGAGGCCGGCTACGGGGTGTCGATGGTGGCGTCGGGCTCCAGCAGGCGGGCGCCCGGGCCGGCGTCTCCCAGGGCATCTCCGTGGTTGCGCAACGGACACCCTTCCAGGGACAGGCAGCCGCAACCAATGCACTGGTTCAGCCGCTCGCGCAGCAGGCTCAGTTGGCGGATGCGTTCGTCCAGTTCGCGGCTCCACTGTTCCGACAGACGCTGCCAGTCCGCGGCAGTGGGCGCGCGGTCGGCGGGCAGGGTCGCCAGGGCCTGGCCGATCTCTGCCAGGGGAATGCCCAGGCGCTGGGCCACCTTGATCAAGGACACTCGACGCAGCACCGAGCGCGGATAGCGCCGCTGGTTACCGGCGTTGCGGTTGCTCTTGATCAGTCCTTTGTTTTCGTAGAAGTGCAGCGCGGTCACGGCCACGCCGCTGCGGGCCGAGAGCTGGCCCACCGTCAGTTCTTTGTGGAGGGCGTCGGGTTCGATCATTAAAGGGCACCAGGATGAAAAACAGGCTTGACCTTGACTTAACTAGAGGTTTTACCCTGCAGCGCATTCAATCGCAAGATTCTGTCCGATCGCTGTAAGGAGCCGTTCATGACCGCATTTGAGAGAAACCGCAGTTTCACCCAGTTGATCGAGTTCGAGATCGAACCGCACCAGCAGGAGGCTCTGGTGTCGGCCTTGTCCTTGCAGACCGAGCGTCTGGCCCAGGGCTATGGCGGCTTTCTCAGTGCCAGTGTGCAAGCCAGCGACGACGGTCGGCGGGTGCTCAATTACCTGCAATGGCAATCCCGGGAAGCCGGCGAGGCGGCCTTCGAGCGTTTCGAGAGCGGCGAGCAGGATTTCTGGCAGTTGATCCTGACCCATCAGGCCAAGACCGTGACCTTCGGTTCGTTCCAGGTGCTGAGCAGTATTGCCCGCAGCCAGGACAATGCCTTGCACTGCAAACTGCTCTAGATCGACAATTGCAGGGTGCGTTCGCTGTGGGCGTCCACCGGGCGCCGCTTGTTGACCGCCAGTTCGCCGATCTTGATCAGCCGGGTGCGGGTGACGTTGCGGCTCAGGCCCAACAGGTTGGCGGTGTGCACCTGGTTGTAGTGGCTGAAGCGATAGGCCGCCCGCAGCAGGGCGTCCTCGACCTTTTCATGCAAGGCGCCGGCCTGTTCGGCGAAGAGTTTCTGGAAGGCGCGGTCCAGCAGCGCTTCGGCTGAGTCGTCGTGGCTGGGATGGCTGTCGTCGGCACGCTCGATGCGCATGTTCGACAGGCGCAGGTCATCGCGCTCGATCACGCCGTTGCGGCAGATCAGCAGGGTGTGGTGGATGACGTTTTCCAGTTCGCGGATGTTGCCCGGCCAGCTGTAGCTCTTGAGTTTGTATTCGGCCTCTTTGCTGATGCTGATGCTGCCGTAGCCCAGGCGCTGGCTGTAGGCCTCGATGAAATGCCGGGTCAGGGGCAGGATGTCGCCGGGGCGTTCGCGCAGCGGGCTCAGTTCCAGGCTGACCACGTCCAGGCGGTAATACAGGTCCTCGCGAAAGTGCCCGGCGTTGATGGCCTTTTCCAGTTGCACGTTGGTGGCGGCCAGGACCCGCACATCGATGGGGATGCTTTTGCGCGAGCCCAGGCGCACCACTTCGCGCTCCTGCAGCACCCGCAGCAGCTTGACCTGGATGGCCATGGGCAAATCGCCGATCTCGTCGAGGAACAGGGTGCCGCCGTCGGCCTCTTCGAACCAGCCGGCCTTGGCGCCGAGGGCGCCGGTGAAGGCGCCTTTTTCATGGCCGAACAGTTCGGCCTCCACCAGGGATTCGGAGAAGGCTCCGCAGTTCACCGCCACGAACGGCCGGTTGCGCCGGGCGCTGAGGTTGTGGATATGGCGTGCCACCAGCTCCTTGCCGGTCCCGGTTTCACCGATGATCAGCACGCTGGCTTCACTGGGTGCCACCTGTTGCAGGTGCGCCAGCAGGGCCTGGGATTTCGGGTCCTCGAACACCTGGGCGGTGGCGCGGATCGAGGTCGCCAGGGCGGGCGAAGGGGGTAGGGTCAGCAGCTGCATCGGCACTCTCCGTGAACAATAGGGCTAGGAGTAAAAAGTCGGGGTCGGCAGGGACTGGTTCAGTGCCCAGTCACCCAGCTCGTGAAGCTTGTAATCCAGCGGGTCGTGCAGGGTCTGGGTGCGCAGGTTGCGCCAGTGGCGGTCCAGGCGCAGGGAGGCGTGGGTCGAGCGTGCGCCGGTGACTTCGAACAGCCGGCTGCACAGGTCCAGGCCCTGGCGGCTGGCGGCGACCTTGGCGGTGGCGATCGCCGTGGCCAGGTGCCCGCGCTCCTCGGCACTGAGGATCGGGCCTTTGGCCCAGGCCTGGTCCAGCAGCCCGGCGGCCCGCTCCACCAGCAGGCGGATGCCTTCAAGGGCCACCCAAAACTCGCCGTAGTGGCTGAGGATGTAAGGGTCCTGGCGCACATCCTGGGCGCTGGACTTATGCCAGACCCGGGTTTCGCTCAGGGTGTATTGCCGGGCTTCCTCGAAGGCGCCTTCGGCAATGCCGAGGAACATGTGGGTAAAGGTCAGCTGAGCGATCAGCGGGCGCAGGCAGGCGAACGGGGTGCTCAGCGGGCCCGGGTCCAGCAGCAGTTCCGACTCTTCCACCCTGACCCGTTCAAAGGTGGCGCTGCCGCTGTCGGTCTGGCGCTGGCCCATGTTGTTCCAGTCGTTGTGCAGGGTGATGCCGCTGCGGCCGCTGGGGATGGCGGCGATCAGCAATTTGCCGCCGTTGCTCTCATCCACTGCCGAGGCGATGAGCATTTCCGAATCGCTGGCCCCGGAGCAGAAGCTCTTCTTGCCGGAGAACTCGCGCCAGCCGCCGAGGTTCTTGACCAGGGTGCGGGTGTCCAGCGGGTTGAGGGCGTTGCCCCAGAACCAGTTCTTGCGCGCGGTCTGTTCGAACCAGGGTTGCCATTGTTCGGGCTTGGCGAACAGGCGCACGGTGGCCAGCATCAGGTGATGGAAGCCGAAGACGTGGGCGATGGAGCTGTCGACCCGAGCGAACTCGCGGACGATGTTCAGGGTTTCGCTCCAGGGCGCGCCGAGCCCGCCGAACTGGGTGGGGATGCTCAGGGCCAGCAGGCCACTGTGGCGCAGGGCATCACGCTCGGCTTTGGGGGTGCCGCCACGTTCATCGCGCTCGACGGCGGTGAGGGCAAACTCGGCGGCCAGTTGGCGAGCGGTCTGCAAGGGGGACAACAGGGCGCTTTGCGGTTTGGCAGTCACGCGGTGTTCCTCGTGGGTGGCCGTTGCGGCGGCCGGGAAAAGGTACTGCGAGCTGCAGGAGCTGGCTTGCCAGCGAAGAGGACCGGAAGATCGCCTTCGCCGGCAAGCTGGCTCCTACAACAGCTTTGGGGATTTCAGCGGCTGTTGGGCAACACGTCATTGGCGATCATTTCGCCGAACGGCCCGGTCAGGTTGGTCACACCGCGGCCGGCCAGGCTGGCATAGGGTTCCGGCAGCAGTGGGAACACCAGTTCGGCGAAGCGGTAGGCCTCTTCCAGGTGCGGATAGCCGGAGAAGATGAAGCTCTCGATCCCCAGGTCGGCGTATTCCTTGATGCGCTCGGCCACTTGTTGCGGGTTGCCCACCAGGGCGGTGCCGGCGCCACCACGCACCAGGCCGACCCCGGCCCAGAGGTTGGGCGCGATCTGCAACTGATCGCGGCGACCGCCGTGCAAGGCGGCCATGCGCCGCTGGCCTTCGGAGTCGAAGCGCGCGAAGGATTGCTGGGCGGCGGCGATGGTGTCGTCACTGATGTGTCCGATCAGTTTGTCCGCAGCTTTCCAGGCTTCGTCCTCGGTTTCGCGGACGATCACGTGCAGGCGAATGCCGAACTTCACCGTGCGGCCCTTGCGCGCAGCGCGTTCGCGCACGTCGGCCAGCTTTTGGGCTACCGCCGCCGGAGGCTCGCCCCAGGTCAGGTACACGTCCACCTGATCGGCAGCCAATTCGTGGGCGGCCTCGGAGGAGCCGCCGAAGTACAGCGGGGGATAGGGTTTCTGCACCGGTGGATACAGGGCCTTGGCGTTCTGCACATGCAGGTGCTTGCCCTCGAAGTCCACGGCTTCGCCTTGCAGCACCCGGCGCCAGATCTGCAGGAATTCGTCAGTCACTTCGTAGCGTTCGCTGTGGCTGAGGAAGCTGCCGTCGCCACGGTTCTCGTCCGGGTCGCCACCGGTGACCACATTGATCAGCAGGCGGCCGTTGGACAGCCGGTCCAGGGTGGCGGCCATGCGCGCGGAAACAGTGGGGGAGATGATCCCCGGGCGAATCGCCACCAGATAGCGCAGGCGCTCGGTCAGCGGCACCAGGGCCGAGGCGATGACCCAGGAGTCTTCGCAGGAGCGTCCGGTGGGAATCAGCACGCCGTGATAGCCCAGGCTGTCCGCAGCCTGGGCCACTTGCTTGAGGTAGTTGAGGGTGACCGGGCGGGCGCCCTGGGCAGTGCCCAGGAAGTGGCCGTCGCCGTGGGTCGGAAGAAACCAGAACACATCCATGACAGGTCCTTAAGCGATTTTCAGCAGGTTTTTCGGGTGAGCGCCAAACAGCGGCGCAGCCCGTTCGGCGGCCAGCTGGATGCGGGCTTTCAACAGTTCGCTGGTGATCTGGTAATGGCTGAAGTCGGCTTCGGTGGCGTACACGCCGATCGGCAGGGTCAGGGCCTGGAAGAAACTGAACAGCGGACGCAACTGGTGATCCAGCACCAGGGCGTGGCGCTCGCTGCCTCCGGTGGCGGCCAGCAGCACCGGGGTATCGATCAAGGCGTTCAGGTCGATGAGGTCGAACAGGTGCTTGAGCAGGCCAGGGTAGGAGCCGCGATAGACCGGGGCGGCAACGATCAACAGGTCGGCGTTTTCGATGGCCTGGAGCTCGGCCTCGACCTCGGCGGGCAGTTCCTGGCGCGACAGGGCTGCGCCTAGCGGACGGGCAATATCGCCCAGTTCGATGAGGTGGCTGTTGATCGGCAGGTGCCCGGACAGTTCGTCCAGCAGGGCCTGGGTCAGCACCAGGGTGCGGGACGGGCGCCAGGTTCCACCGGAGAGGGCAACGACGTTCAAGGGACGGGACATGATCGGTTCCTTTTTAAACAGTGGCTCTACGAGCAATGGCAGGTGTCCTGGATCGGGAGCAAGAGCTGTACCAACCCGTTAAAGCCTTGTATTACGGGGCTTTCCGGCGATCCGGTGCGGATTGGCTGCTGTTGCGCAGGCACTGTTTTGTTGATCGACTGTTGCCGGATGAACAGTTGCCAGGGCAACAGTTGGGCAACGCAATGCAGCTGTTATAAAGGCTTGCTGTTATTCCTCAAAAGAGCTTGTTTCCATATTTATAGGTCTTTATGGAATATGAGGGGTGACTGCCAAGGCCTTGGAACGGTCAATAGCGACTATCGAGCTGGATGATTTTTGCCAGTGCCGGTGCGGGAGTAGCCTTTGTTCATTGTTCGCAACCCGCTCCTGGTGCTCGCCATGAAGGCTTCCTCCGTTGTTCTGTCGATGTTGGTTTTTAGCGTGCTGGCCGGCTGCGCCAGCCCGGGCACTCCAGAGCTGCGTCCCTACACGGCCGAGGAAACCCGCGAACTGGCGCTGGAAGCCTTGAATCGCCGCGGCTTGTCGTTCGATGAGTACCAGCAGAAAAAGGCCGAGCTGCTTGGCCGTCCTGCGGCGTTCGATCACCAGGGCGAGATGAGCGCCCAGCGCAATATCAGTCGACACCATCCGGCCAGTTGAAGAGAACTGTACGGGTCGAAGTTTTGCGTAACTGTCCGTGGGTTTCAGGCAGGCCCTGAGTTAGGGTCGAGGCCTGATCGCCCTTGCCCAGGACCTTGCATTCATGACCCTTTCCGTTGACCTGCTGTTGGCGTTCGCCCTGTTTGCCCTGGTCACTTCCATCACGCCCGGCCCTAACAACACCATGTTGCTGGCCTCGGGGGTGAACTTCGGCTTCAACCGTTCCATTCCTCATATCCTGGGCATCAGCTGCGGTTTTTTCGTTCTGGTGCTGGCGGTTGGCCTGGGCCTGGGGGCGGTGTTCGAGGCCTATCCGTTGCTGTACAGCGTGCTGCGATATGTCGGAGCGGCGTACCTGCTGTACCTGGCGTGGAAGATCGCCCGTTCCGGGCCCATGTCCGAGGAGCAGCAGGGCCAGGGGCAACCTTTGGGGTATTGGGGGGCTGCGGCGTTCCAGTGGGTCAATCCCAAGGCCTGGGTGATGGCGGTGGGGGCCATCAGCACTTACACCCCGCTACAGGGTTATTTCACCAATGTGCTGGTGATCGCGGCGGTGTTCGCTTTGATCAACGCCCCTACGGTCAGCCTCTGGGCCGCGTGCGGCAGCTTGCTGCGTAACGTGCTGCGCAACCCTCGCTGGCTGCGCCTGTTCAATCTGGGAATGGCCGGATTGCTGGTGATTTCCCTGGCGCCCTTGCTGCTGGAAAACATCAGTTAAGCGGCGCTTCAACGCGTTGCCCCGAGCCTGTTAAGCTGCGTCCCAGGAGCGTTCCTACGCACTTTTAAACGAAGGTGTTCTTCTTTAACTGCATCCGATCGCGTATTGCTCAGTGCCCGCTGTTGACGCGCCGTTCTTGTACGGCGCGCTTGTGCATCATCTTCTCTGAGCCAATGCCGATCCTGGAACAAGCTCTGCGGGTCTTCAGTCATGAACAAACGTCCTCTTTATTTCGACTACGCCGCCACCACGCCGGTGGATGAGCGGGTCATCCAGGTCATGCTGGAATGTCTGGGTTTCAACGCCAATTTCGGCAACCCGGCGTCCAGTTCCCATGCTTTTGGCCAGGAGGCGCGGCGCAGTGTCGAGCGCGCCCGGCAGCAAGTCGCACAGTTGGTGGGGGCGCAGCCGGAGCAGATCGTCTGGACTTCCGGCGCCACCGAATCCAACAACCTGGCGCTCAAGGGCGTGATGCAGGCTCGGGGCCTGAGCGGTGGGCACATCATCACCAGCCAGATCGAACACAAGGCGGTGCTCGACACCGCCCGCCAGTTGCAGGAAGCCGGCGTGGCGGTGACCTATCTGGTGCCCGACGCCGACGGGTTGATCACCGCCCAGGCGGTCAGTGAAGCCTTGCGCGACGACACTTTTCTGGTCTCGTTGATGCTGGTCAACAACGAACTGGGCACCCTCAACGACATCCCGGCGATTGGCCAGGTGGTGCGTGAGCGAGGCGCGCTGCTGCACGTGGATGCGGCCCAGGGTGCCGGCAAGGTGGCGATTGATCTTGGGCACTGGCCGGTGGATCTGATGTCGTTCTCCGCGCACAAGGTGTATGGCCCCAAGGGCATCGGCGCGCTGTATGTCGGGCCGCGGGCGCAGCAGCGGCTGCTGGCACAGATTCATGGCGGCGGTCACGAAGGCGGATTGCGTTCTGGGACCCTGGCCACCCACCAGATCGCCGCCATGGGCGCGGCCTTTGCCCTGGCGGGTGAGTTGTTCGAGGAAGAAACCGCGGCCATCGTCCGTCTGCGCCAGCGACTGCTGGAGCAACTGGCGGGCATTGCCGGCCTGCGCTTGAATGGCAGTGTCAGCCAGCGCATTCCCCATACCTTGAGCCTGACTTTCAGCGAGGGGGGCTTCGATTCGGCAGCTCTGAGTGCGTCCCTGGCGTTTTCCGCGACCTCGGCCTGCAATTCGGCGAGCAATGCGCCTTCCCATGTGCTGCTGGCCCTGGGGCACGATGCATTGCAGGCCAGTCGCACCATTCGCTTGAGCCTCGGGCGTTTTACCACCGAGGAGGATGTGGATCGCGCCGCACAATTGATCAAGGCGTCATGCGCCACTGCTCCGGCGTTCTGGGCCGGAGCCCAGTCTTGAAGGTCGAGTGATCTCGATCTTCCATAACAATGAATAAGCCGGTTAAGGAGACACAATGAGTACCCAGCCTTCGACCCAGGGAGTGGTCCCCCAGCGCTTGGCGCACGTCCGTCAGTTGATGAGCCGCGAGGGCATTCATGCCTTGTTGGTGCCGTCGGCCGACCCGCATCTGTCGGAATACCTGCCGGGTTACTGGCAGGGGCGCCAGTGGCTGTCGGGCTTCCATGGCTCGGTGGGCACGCTGATCGTGACCGCGGATTTTGCCGGGGTCTGGGCCGACAGCCGTTACTGGGAACAGGCCAGCAAGGAGCTCAAGGGCAGTGGTATCGAACTGGTGAAGTTGCAGCCGGGCCAGCCTGGCCCCCTGGACTGGCTGGCGGAGCAGACTCCGCAAGGCGCGGTGGTGGCGGTCGATGGCGCGGTGATGGCTGTGGCCTCGGCCCGCACCCTGAGCGCCAAGTTGCAGGAGCGCGGAGCCCGTCTGCGGACCGACATCGATCTGCTTCAGGAAGTGTGGAGTGACCGTCCCGCGTTGCCGGATCAGCCGGTGTATCAACACGTGCCGCCGCAGGCGACGCAGAGCCGGGTGGAGAAGCTCGGCAAGCTGCGGGAAACCCTGAAGGAGCGTGGCGCGGATTGGCATTTCATCGCCACCCTCGACGATATCGCCTGGCTGTTCAACCTGCGGGGGGCGGACGTTTCGTTCAACCCGGTGTTTGTGTCCTTCGCCTTGATCAGCCAGCAGCAGGCCACTTTGTTCGTGGCCTTGAGCAAGGTCGATGACCCGCTGCGTGGGGTGCTGGAGGCGGATGGCGTGAGCCTGCGGGACTATTCGGAAGTGGCGGCGGCGCTGCGCGCAGTGCCTGAAGACGCGACCTTGCAGATTGATCCGGCACGGGTCACCAGCGGCCTGCTGGACAATCTGCTTCCCGGGGTGAAGCTGCTGGAAGGGCTCAATCCCACTACCTTGTCCAAGTCACGCAAGAGCCTGGCGGACGCCGAGCACATTCGTCAGGCCATGGAGCAGGACGGCGCGGCCCTCTGTGAGTTCTTCGCCTGGTTGGAGAGTGCCCTGGGGCGTGAACGAGTCACCGAGCTGACCATTGATGAACACCTGACCGCCGCCCGTGAGCGGCGTCCGGGTTATGTCTCCCTGAGTTTCAATACCATTGCCGCATTCAATGCCAATGGGGCGATGCCTCATTACCACGCCACGCCTGAAGAACACGCGGTGATCGAGGGCGATGGCCTGTTGCTGATCGACTCCGGCGGCCAGTACCTGGGCGGCACCACCGATATCACCCGCATGGTGCCGATCGGTACACCAAGTGCCGAGCAGAAGCGCGATTGCACCCGAGTGCTCAAGGGGGTTATCGCCTTGTCCCGGGCGCAGTTCCCTAGGGGCATTCTTTCGCCGCTGCTGGATGCCATCGCTCGTGCGCCGATCTGGGCCGAAGGCGTGGATTACGGACATGGCACCGGGCATGGTGTCGGCTACTTCCTGAATGTGCATGAGGGGCCGCAGGTGATTGCCTATCAGGCCGCACCGGCGCCGCAAACCGCGATGCAGCCGGGGATGATTACTTCCATCGAACCGGGGACTTATCGTCCCGGGCGTTGGGGGGTGCGGATCGAGAATCTGGTGTTGAACCGTGAGGCAGGTACGACCGAGTTTGGTGAGTTCCTGAAGTTTGAAACCCTGACGTTGTGCCCGATCGACAGCCGTTGCCTGGAACCGTCGTTGCTGACTCAGGATGAGCGCGAGTGGCTCAACGCTTATCACGGTGATGTTCGCCGGCGCCTTAGTCCGCTGTTGCAAGGGGCGGCGCTGGAGTGGTTGCAGGCGCGCACTGCGGCGATCTGATGCAAGGCCTCACCCGCGCAACGCGGGTGAGGTGGCTGCGGCGACTCAAGCGTCGCCGCAGATGCTGGTGGTCACTTGCTCAAGGCTTCCCGGACGAAGTCGAGCCGATCCTGACCGAAAAACAATTCCTCACCCACGAACATGCTGGGAGCACCGAATACTCCCCGCTGCAAGGCCTGTTCGGTGTTGTTCCTGAGAGCGGTCTTGACGTCCTCGGCATTGCTCAGGTCGAGGATCTGCTGTGGGTCGAAACCGCCTTGTTCCAGGACCTGGGCGACGCTGGCGGCGTCGTTGAGGTTGCGTTTGTCGACCCAGAGTGCGCGGAACAGGCAGTCGATGAAATCGATGAAGCGTTCCGGTAAATGCATCTGCACTCCGGTCGTGGCGCGCATCAGCAGCAGGGTGTTGATGGGGAAGTGCGGGTTGAAATTGAGCTCCACCTGATAGCGCTGGGCGAAGCGCGCCAGGTCCTGCAGCATGTAGCGGCCTTTGGCGGGGACGCTGATGGGGGATGCGTTGCCGGTGGTCTTGAAGACGCCGCCCAGCAGCATGGGTTGGTACACCAGTTGGCTGTCGGTCTGGGCACAGATCTTCGGCAGTTGGGTGTAGGCCAGGTATGAAGTCGGGCTGCCCAGGTCGAAGAAGAACTCCACCTTTTTATTCATGATGCAGATTCCCTGATTGTTGTTATGGAAGGGGATTACCAGCGTTCGTTCCAGGGACGCAGGTCCAGTTCGAAGGTCCAGGCATCACGGGGCTGGCTGTGCAGGTACCAGTAGTTCTCGGCGATATGCTCGGGGTTGAGGATGCCGTCCTGATCCTTGAGGGCATATTTCTCGGGAAAGCTGGTGCGGATGAAGTCGGTGTCGATGGCACCGTCGACGATGATGTGGCCGACGTGGATGTTCAAGGGCCCCAGCTCCCGGGCCATGCTCTGGGCCAGGGCGCGGATACCGTGCTTGGCGCCGGCAAAGGCGGCAAAGCCCGCAGCGCCGCGGACCCCGGCGGTAGCGCCGGTGAACAGGATGGTGCCGCGCTTGCGGGTGACCATGCGCTTGGCCACCTCGCGGGCATTGAGGAAGCCCGAAAAACAGGCCATCTCCCAGATCTTGAAGTATTTGCGTGCGGTTTCCTCAAGGATGCTGCAGGGCACGTTGGCGCCGATGTTGAAGACGAAGGCTTCGATCGGACCGATCTGGGTTTCGATTTGTTCGATCAGTGCCACCACGTCTTCTTCTTTGCGCGCATCGCAGGCAAAACCATGGGCTTGGCTACCGGTTTGCTGGATGGCCTCCACCAGCGGCTGCAGTTTGTCCGCGCTGCGTCGGGTCACGCAGGCAGTAAAGCCTTCTGCGGCGAAACGCTTGGCAATGGCACCACCGGTGGCATCACCGGCACCGACCACCAGTACGACTTTGTTCTTGTTCGAGGCTGTAGTCATGGGAGGCTCGCTATTGGGTAAACGATCGTTAACTAAACGAACGTTATGCTATGATTTTTCTGTCGTCAAGCGAGCAGGGGAGTCCATCAGGAATGCGTTATTCAGTCGGCCATAAGCAGGAAACCCGTGAACGCCTACTGCGGAGCAGTGCCACCCAGGCCAAGAACAACGGTTTTTCTACTGTCGGTGTAGATGCGTTGATGAAGGCCATCGGCCTCAGTGGCGGGGCTTTTTATACGCACTTCACGTCCAAGGACGAGTTGTTCGGTTCCATCGTCGAGCGCGAGTTGAGCCAGAGCCTGGAGCGCCTGGGCGGGGAGGGGCGGCAGAATCAGGCAAAGCTGCGGCGCTGTCTGAAGCAGTATTTGAGTGTGGCGCATCTGCAGCAGCCGGGAGCGGGCTGTGCGTTGCCAGCGTTGGGTGCGGAGATTGCTCGGGGCAGTGTCGAAGTCCGACAGGAGGCGCAAGACTGGATCTGCCGTTTGCATCAGGCTTGGGCGCAGACTTTAGGTAGCGAGAGCCTGGCCTGGTCGATTCTGTCGCAGTGTGTCGGCGCGTTGGTGGTGGCGCGAATGCTGGTGAGCCCGAGTATCCAGCAGCAGGTGCTGGCGTCGAGCCATGAACAGATCATTGGGCAACTGGAAGGGCTGCCCGAAGATTGAACGGTGCCACTATTTGCAGATGATGATCATGCTGCGGCTGGTGTAACCGGCTGGGTTCAGGCCGAAGGGGTAATCCCCCGGGTCCTCCACGGCATCACCAGATTTGGCGATCACCTTGTAGCCTTTGGGGCCGCAGGACTGGGTGGCCTTGGTGTAGCACTTGTCCCAAGAAGAAGACAAACCCGAGCAGTTGATGTGGAGTCCTTTCTTACCCCGTTTGACTTCAGTTTTCGCGGTCGCAGCGCAGCCTGCAATGGCAAGTACGGCCAACATTATCAAAAATCGTTTCATCCCCGTCCTTATCGCTAGCCCCGGATCTAACGCCCGAGTGTGACTGCATTAGCTATGGTCTTTTGCGTTTGCGATATCCCTGTCTGACAACTCCATGGCTGACGTTGAGTAGCCGACTAAACATGGCCTAATTGAACGGCAATTACCAGAGTTGAATCTCAATCAACCGCAACTAATGGTTTGGACTCGCGGCGCATGGTCAGGGTTGCCCCTACGGAAGCAAGGATGATGCAGGCGATGGCCATCCATTGCGCGAGGGAAAGGTATTCGTGCAGGAATAGCAGGCCGGAAAGTGCACCGAAAGCGGGTTCGATACTCATCAGGGTGCCAAAGGTGCGCGCGGGCATGCGAGTCAGGGCGACCATCTCCAGGCTATAGGGAAGCGCGGTAGACAAGATGGCCACGCCCAGGGCTACGGGGATCAAGGAAGGTGTGAGTAGTGCGGCGCCGGCGTGGACGATGCCAATAGGAGCGACGAAGAGTGCCGCGATCATGACTCCCAGGGCTGCGGTCTGGATACCGTTTTCGGCCCCGGCCTTTTGCCCGAACAGGATGTACAGTGCCCAGCAGACTCCAGCCCCGAGTGCGTAGCCTGCGCCCACTAGGTCGATGGCGGTTTCGGTAGCTCCAGTGGGAATCAGCAGTAGCAGTCCGACGATGGCCAGGGCGATCCACAGGAAGTCGATAGCCTTGCGTGAGGCGTAGATGGCCACCGCCAATGGGCCGGTGAACTCCAGAGCGACAGCGATTCCCAGGGGCACGCTTCTCAGGGACATATAGAAGAGGAAGTTCATCCCGCCCAGGGCCATGCCGTAGACAATCACGGTGCGCATGGTATTGGCGGTGAACTTGGCGCGCCAGGGCCTTAATAGAAGCAGCATGATGATGCTGGCGAAGATCAGGCGCAGGGTGGTCGTGCCTTGGGCGCCAACGACGGGGAACATGCTCTTGGCCAGGGAGGCGCCTGATTGAATCGAGGCCATGGCAATGAGCAGTAACCCCACCGGAAACAAGGTCGAGGCAAGGCTGCGCGGTTGGTCGTTCATGCGGAGAGTCATCCAGAGTCTGAGGGGAGGAGCGCGTGGGTCATGATGCTTAACTAATGCTCAATGAGCAATATAGTGCGCAAAGTCTTTTTTGCGCCTCTATATAGACGCTGCCGGCAGGGCTTTTTGCGTTGAATCATAGAAAATGCAAATTAAGTGTTGACGGCAGATTCTACAGGTCTATAATTCGCCCCACTTCCGGCGCAGTCGAAACGGAAAACTCCTTGAGATTCAACGAGTTACGCGGTTTTCGGCAGCGGTTACGCTTCAGTTCATCGAGGCCAGAAGCAGTTGGTAAGGCAGTGTGTTTTCGCCTTATTAACGATTCGATCCTCTCGGTCGAAAGCGGTTAAAAAGAGGTGTTGACAGCAGCGTGTAACGCTGTAGAATTCGCCTCCCGCTAACGAGAGATCGGAAGCGCAAGTGGTTGAAGTTAAAAAGGAAACTTTGAAAACTTCTTAAAAAAATCACTTGACAGCAAATGAGGCTGCTGTAAAATGCGCGCCTCGGTTGAGACGAAAGATCTTAACCAACCGCTCTTTAACAACTGAATCAAGCAATTCGTGTGGGTGCTTGTGGAGTCAGACTGATAGTCAAAAAGATTATCAGCATCACAAGTTACTCCGCGAGAAATCAAAGATGTAACCAACGATTGCTGAGCCAAGTTTAGGGTTTTCTCAAAACCCAAAGATGTTTGAACTGAAGAGTTTGATCATGGCTCAGATTGAACGCTGGCGGCAGGCCTAACACATGCAAGTCGAGCGGCAGCACGGGTACTTGTACTTGGTGGCGAGCGGCGGACGGGTGAGTAATGC
The DNA here is from genome assembly GCF_003363755.1 of Pseudomonas protegens. Taxonomy (GTDB): domain Bacteria; phylum Pseudomonadota; class Gammaproteobacteria; order Pseudomonadales; family Pseudomonadaceae; genus Aquipseudomonas; species Aquipseudomonas danubii. Next base: position 1,433,333 of record NZ_CP031396.1, on the reverse strand, counting down.
CTAGGAATCTGCCTAGTAGTGGGGGATAACGTCCGGAAACGGGCGCTAATACCGCATACGTCCTACGGGAGAAAGTGGGGGATCTTCGGACCTCACGCTATTAGATGAGCCTAGGTCGGATTAGCTAGTTGGTGAGGTAATGGCTCACCAAGGCGACGATCCGTAACTGGTCTGAGAGGATGATCAGTCACACTGGAACTGAGACACGGTCCAGACTCCTACGGGAGGCAGCAGTGGGGAATATTGGACAATGGGCGAAAGCCTGATCCAGCCATGCCGCGTGTGTGAAGAAGGTCTTCGGATTGTAAAGCACTTTAAGTTGGGAGGAAGGGCAGTTACCTAATACGTGATTGTTTTGACGTTACCGACAGAATAAGCACCGGCTAACTCTGTGCCAGCAGCCGCGGTAATACAGAGGGTGCAAGCGTTAATCGGAATTACTGGGCGTAAAGCGCGCGTAGGTGGTTTGTTAAGTTGGATGTGAAAGCCCCGGGCTCAACCTGGGAACTGCATCCAAAACTGGCAAGCTAGAGTATGGTAGAGGGTGGTGGAATTTCCTGTGTAGCGGTGAAATGCGTAGATATAGGAAGGAACACCAGTGGCGAAGGCGACCACCTGGACTGATACTGACACTGAGGTGCGAAAGCGTGGGGAGCAAACAGGATTAGATACCCTGGTAGTCCACGCCGTAAACGATGTCAACTAGCCGTTGGGAGCCTTGAGCTCTTAGTGGCGCAGCTAACGCATTAAGTTGACCGCCTGGGGAGTACGGCCGCAAGGTTAAAACTCAAATGAATTGACGGGGGCCCGCACAAGCGGTGGAGCATGTGGTTTAATTCGAAGCAACGCGAAGAACCTTACCAGGCCTTGACATCCAATGAACTTTCTAGAGATAGATTGGTGCCTTCGGGAACATTGAGACAGGTGCTGCATGGCTGTCGTCAGCTCGTGTCGTGAGATGTTGGGTTAAGTCCCGTAACGAGCGCAACCCTTGTCCTTAGTTACCAGCACGTTATGGTGGGCACTCTAAGGAGACTGCCGGTGACAAACCGGAGGAAGGTGGGGATGACGTCAAGTCATCATGGCCCTTACGGCCTGGGCTACACACGTGCTACAATGGTCGGTACAAAGGGTTGCCAAGCCGCGAGGTGGAGCTAATCCCATAAAACCGATCGTAGTCCGGATCGCAGTCTGCAACTCGACTGCGTGAAGTCGGAATCGCTAGTAATCGCGAATCAGAATGTCGCGGTGAATACGTTCCCGGGCCTTGTACACACCGCCCGTCACACCATGGGAGTGGGTTGCACCAGAAGTAGCTAGTCTAACCTTCGGGAGGACGGTTACCACGGTGTGATTCATGACTGGGGTGAAGTCGTAACAAGGTAGCCGTAGGGGAACCTGCGGCTGGATCACCTCCTTAATCGACGACATCAGCTGCTTCATAAGCTCCCACACGAATTGCTTGATTCATTGAAGAAGACGATAGAAGCAGCTTTAAGCTCCAAGCTGATAGCTCCAAGCTAACAGTTACAAGCTCGAAATTGGGTCTGTAGCTCAGTTGGTTAGAGCGCACCCCTGATAAGGGTGAGGTCGGCAGTTCGAATCTGCCCAGACCCACCAATTTTGTTATGGGGCCATAGCTCAGCTGGGAGAGCGCCTGCCTTGCACGCAGGAGGTCAGCGGTTCGATCCCGCTTGGCTCCACCATAAACTGCTTCTGAAAGCTTAGAAATGAGCATTCTGCTTGAATGTTGATTTCTAGTCTTTTGATTAGATCGTTCTTTAAAAATTTGGGTATGTGATAGAAAGATAGACTGAACGTTACTTTCACTGGTAACGGATCAGGCTAAGGTAAAATTTGTGAGTTAAATTGCAAATTTTCGGCGAATGTCGTCTTCATAGTATAACCAGATTGCTTGGGGTTATATGGTCAAGTGAAGAAGCGCATACGGTGGATGCCTTGGCAGTCAGAGGCGATGAAAGACGTGGTAGCCTGCGATAAGCTTCGGGGAGTCGGCAAACAGACTTTGATCCGGAGATCTCTGAATGGGGGAACCCAGCCATCATAAGATGGTTATCTTGTACTGAATACATAGGTGCAAGAGGCGAACCAGGGGAACTGAAACATCTAAGTACCCTGAGGAAAAGAAATCAACCGAGATTCCCTTAGTAGTGGCGAGCGAACGGGGACTAGCCCTTAAGTGGCTTTGAGATTAGCGGAACGCTCTGGAAAGTGCGGCCATAGTGGGTGATAGCCCTGTACGCGAAAATCTCTTAGTCATGAAATCGAGTAGGACGGGGCACGAGAAACCTTGTCTGAATATGGGGGGACCATCCTCCAAGGCTAAATACTACTGACTGACCGATAGTGAACTAGTACCGTGAGGGAAAGGCGAAAAGAACCCCGGAGAGGGGAGTGAAATAGATCCTGAAACCGTATGCGTACAAGCAGTGGGAGCAGACTTTGTTCTGTGACTGCGTACCTTTTGTATAATGGGTCAGCGACTTATTTTCAGTGGCGAGCTTAACCGAATAGGGGAGGCGTAGCGAAAGCGAGTCTTAATAGGGCGTCTAGTCGCTGGGAATAGACCCGAAACCGGGCGATCTATCCATGGGCAGGTTGAAGGTTAGGTAACACTGACTGGAGGACCGAACCGACTACCGTTGAAAAGTTAGCGGATGACCTGTGGATCGGAGTGAAAGGCTAATCAAGCTCGGAGATAGCTGGTTCTCCTCGAAAGCTATTTAGGTAGCGCCTCATGTATCACTGTAGGGGGTAGAGCACTGTTTCGGCTAGGGGGTCATCCCGACTTACCAAACCGATGCAAACTCCGAATACCTACAAGTGCCGAGCATGGGAGACACACGGCGGGTGCTAACGTCCGTCGTGAAAAGGGAAACAACCCAGACCGTCAGCTAAGGTCCCAAAGTTATGGTTAAGTGGGAAACGATGTGGGAAGGCTTAGACAGCTAGGAGGTTGGCTTAGAAGCAGCCACCCTTTAAAGAAAGCGTAATAGCTCACTAGTCGAGTCGGCCTGCGCGGAAGATGTAACGGGGCTCAAACCATACACCGAAGCTACGGGTATCACGTAAGTGATGCGGTAGAGGAGCGTTCTGTAAGCCTGTGAAGGTGAGTTGAGAAGCTTGCTGGAGGTATCAGAAGTGCGAATGCTGACATGAGTAACGACAATGGGTGTGAAAAACACCCACGCCGAAAGACCAAGGTTTCCTGCGCAACGTTAATCGACGCAGGGTTAGTCGGTCCCTAAGGCGAGGCTGAAAAGCGTAGTCGATGGAAAACAGGTTAATATTCCTGTACTTCTAGTTATTGCGATGGAGGGACGGAGAAGGCTAGGCCAGCTTGGCGTTGGTTGTCCAAGTTTAAGGTGGTAGGCTGGAATCTTAGGTAAATCCGGGGTTCTAAGGCCGAGAGCTGATGACGAGTTACCTTTTAGGTGACGAAGTGGTTGATGCCATGCTTCCAAGAAAAGCTTCTAAGCTTCAGATAACTAGGAACCGTACCCCAAACCGACACAGGTGGTTGGGTAGAGAATACCAAGGCGCTTGAGAGAACTCGGGTGAAGGAACTAGGCAAAATGGCACCGTAACTTCGGGAGAAGGTGCGCCGGTGAGGGTGAAGGACTTGCTCCGTAAGCTCATGCCGGTCGAAGATACCAGGCCGCTGCGACTGTTTATTAAAAACACAGCACTCTGCAAACACGAAAGTGGACGTATAGGGTGTGACGCCTGCCCGGTGCCGGAAGGTTAATTGATGGGGTTAGCTAACGCGAAGCTCTTGATCGAAGCCCCGGTAAACGGCGGCCGTAACTATAACGGTCCTAAGGTAGCGAAATTCCTTGTCGGGTAAGTTCCGACCTGCACGAATGGCGTAACGATGGCGGCGCTGTCTCCACCCGAGACTCAGTGAAATTGAAATCGCTGTGAAGATGCAGTGTATCCGCGGCTAGACGGAAAGACCCCGTGAACCTTTACTATAGCTTTGCACTGGACTTTGAATTTGCTTGTGTAGGATAGGTGGGAGGCTTTGAAGCGTGAACGCCAGTTTGCGTGGAGCCATCCTTGAAATACCACCCTGGCAACTTTGAGGTTCTAACTCAGGTCCGTTATCCGGATCGAGGACAGTGTATGGTGGGTAGTTTGACTGGGGCGGTCTCCTCCTAAAGAGTAACGGAGGAGTACGAAGGTGCGCTCAGACCGGTCGGAAATCGGTCGTAGAGTATAAAGGCAAAAGCGCGCTTGACTGCGAGACAGACACGTCGAGCAGGTACGAAAGTAGGTCTTAGTGATCCGGTGGTTCTGTATGGAAGGGCCATCGCTCAACGGATAAAAGGTACTCCGGGGATAACAGGCTGATACCGCCCAAGAGTTCATATCGACGGCGGTGTTTGGCACCTCGATGTCGGCTCATCACATCCTGGGGCTGAAGCCGGTCCCAAGGGTATGGCTGTTCGCCATTTAAAGTGGTACGCGAGCTGGGTTTAGAACGTCGTGAGACAGTTCGGTCCCTATCTGCCGTGGACGTTTGAGATTTGAGAGGGGCTGCTCCTAGTACGAGAGGACCGGAGTGGACGAACCTCTGGTGTTCCGGTTGTCACGCCAGTGGCATTGCCGGGTAGCTATGTTCGGAAAAGATAACCGCTGAAAGCATCTAAGCGGGAAACTTGCCTCAAGATGAGATCTCACTGGGATCTTGAATCCCCTAAAGGGCCGTCGAAGACTACGACGTTGATAGGTTGGGTGTGTAAGCGCTGTGAGGCGTTGAGCTAACCAATACTAATTGCCCGTGAGGCTTGACCATATAACACCCAAGCAATTTGCTTAAGAAGCGAGTTGCGGTGTGTGAAGACGAAACAAACCGAAAGTTTGCACAACACACAAATCTATTACATACCCATTCGCTGGCACGTTGCACAAGCAACGGACTGGCTACCGAATTTCTTGACGACCATAGAGCGTTGGAACCACCTGATCCCATCCCGAACTCAGAAGTGAAACGATGCATCGCCGATGGTAGTGTGGGGTTTCCCCATGTGAGAGTAGGTCATCGTCAAGATTAAATTCCGAAACCCCAATTGCGAAAGCAATTGGGGTTTTGTTTTTGCGCGGAGAAAAAGCCAAGTCCTACAGCGACCAGAAAGGACATTGCCCACGCATAGCCCCACAACCGCAGTGAGGGCCAGCACCATTGATCACTCGTGATGGAAATCCCCTCTAAAACAGTGAGTGGTTTTTGCTATGGTGCAGCTCTTTTTAAGGACTTGAGTTCACCCGCACGGATCAGCGTCGACCTCTATTCAACGAGAAGTTGTAGCAATGCCCGAAGCGATTCCGATCAAGGACCACGAAAAAGAGAGCCGCCTGGTCAACAAGCGCCTGCTCGCCTGCGCTATGTTGGTGGTGGCCATTACTTGCGCCTTGGTAGGACGCATGTACTTCCTGCAGGTGGTGGAGTTCGACTATCACTCCACCGTCTCGGAAAACAACCGTGTCCACGTGCTGCCGATCACCCCGACCCGCGGGCTGATCTATGACCGCAATGGCGTGGTCCTGGCGGACAACCGCCCCAGCTTCAACCTCACCATCACCCGCGAACGCACCACTGATCTCAAAGGCGAGTTGGACACGGTGATCGACCTGCTGCACCTGCCGCCAGAGGATCGAACCCTGTTTGACAAGGAAATGAAGCAGGCCCGCCACCCCTTCGTCCCCGTGACCCTGTTCTACGAGCTCACCGAAGAGCAGATCGCCGTCCTTGCGGTCAACGAGTACCGCCTGCCAGGACTGGATGTGCAAGCCCAGTTCGTCCGCCATTACCCCATGGGCGCCCACTTTGCCCACTCCATCGGCTACGTTGGACGGATCAACGAGAAAGAAGCCAAGACCCTGGACTCGGTGGAATACCGTGGCACTCAGTCCATTGGCAAGACGGGCGTCGAGAAGTTCTATGAGTCCGAGTTGCACGGTCACGTCGGCTATGAAGAGGTGGAGACCAACGCCCAGGGGCGGGTCATGCGCGTGCTCAAACACACCGATCCTATCCCTGGGAAGAACATCGTCCTGAGCCTGGATATCAAGCTCCAGGAAGCTGCCGAAGAGGCCCTGGGGGACCGTCGCGGCTCAGTGGTGGCCCTCGAACCCGCCACGGGCGAAGTACTGGCCATGGTCAGCAAGCCAAGCTTTGACCCAAACCTGTTCGTCACCGGCATCAGCTTCAAGCAATACGCGGCACTGCACGACTCCATCGACCGCCCGCTGTTCAACCGGGTGCTGCGCGGCCTCTACGCACCGGGTTCCACCATCAAGCCAGAAGTGGCGATTGCCGGCCTCGACACCGGCGTGGTGACCGCCTCGACCCGAGTCTTCGATCCCGGTTACTACCAATTGCCGGACTTCGATCACAAATACCGCAACTGGAACCACAGCGGCGATGGTTGGGTGGATATGGACGCAGCGATCATGCGCTCCAACGACACCTACTTCTACGATCTGGCCCACAAGCTCGGCATCGACCGCCTGCACGACTACATGGCGATGTTCGGTCTGGGTCAGAAAGTCTCTCTGGACATGTTCGAGGAATCCCCCGGGTTAATGCCATCCCAAGACTGGAAGCGCGCCACCCGCCGCCAGCCCTGGTTCCCGGGGGAAACCGTGATCCTCGGCATTGGTCAGGGCTACATGCAGGTCACGCCGCTGCAACTGGCCCAGGCCACAGCGCTGATCGCCAACAAGGGCGTGTGGAACCGCCCACACCTGGCCAAGACCATCGATGGCATGGCTCCGGTGGATGAGCACCCAATGCCCAACATCCTGCTGAAGAACCCCCACGACTGGGATCAGGTCAGCCACGGTATGCAGATGGTGATGCACGACCCGCGGGGCATCGCCCGTGCTGCCGCCGCCGGTGCGCAGTACCGCATCGCCGGCAAGAGCGGCACCGCCCAGGTGGTGGCGATCAAGCAGGGCGAACGCTATGACCGCCTCAAGACCCGCGAGCGCAACCGCGACAACGCCTTGTTCGTTGGCTTCGCCCCCGCCGAGCACCCACAGATCGTAATTGCGGTCATGATCGAGAACGGTGAGGCCGGCGGCCGGGTCGCCGGGCCCGTGGTGCGACAGATCATGGACGCCTGGCTGCTGGACCAGAACGGCCACCTCAAGCCGCAATACGCTACACCCGCCAAGGCACCTGGCGATCCCCACGTCTGACTCATTGCAACACCGGGCTGTCCGGCATCTTGTGAGTCCGCCCGAGCGTCCCTTGCCTCACTGAGCGGTGAGGCGTTCCTGCAGCAGCTCCAGGAACAGCACCTCGGCACGGCTCATGCGTTGTTCACGGTTCCACAGCAGATGGATGTCGACATCGGCGATGCCGTCGTGGGGCGGCAGGCGCCACAGCAGCCTGGCGTCGACATCGGCCGCCACCACGTGCTCAGGCAGGCAGCCGATGCCAAACCCGGCGATCACCAGGCGCCGTACCTCCTCCAGGCTCGGCGACGACGCGACGATGCGCCCGCTGAAGCCTTGCTGGTCACGGAAGATGGTCAGCGGCGAGAGCATGCCGCCGATCTGGTCGCTGGTAAAACTGACGAAGTTCTCTCGCTGCAGATCGCCCTCGGCCACGTCCTGGCGCCCGAACAACGGGTGATGCTTGCCGCAAAAAAATGCGTAGCGCTGCCGCAGGAACAGCCGTTGTTCCAGGCGTGGCTGTGGCCGCCGATTAAGGCTCAGGCCCAGGGTCGCGGTCTTCTCTTGCAGGGCGCTGACGATATCCGAACTGCGCATCACCTCCACCTCCAGGTCGACGCGCGGATGCAGGCGATGGAAGTCGGCCAGAAAGTCATCGAAACGCTCATTGAGTATCCGGCTGATGATCAACAGCCGCACCTTGCCGATCACCTCGTCGGCGGGTTGCTCTAGCACGCTGCTGACCTGGGACATCTGGCCGTAGATTTCTCCGGCCAGGGCAAAGATCTGTTCGCCCACTTCAGTCAGGGCAAAGCGCGGCCCGCGCCGGGCGATCAACTGTCGTCCCAGCTGTTCTTCCAGGCGCTTGAGGGCTTGGCTCACTGCCGGTTGGGTCAGGTGCAGGCGTGCCGCTGCGCGACTGATGCTCAGTTCCTGGCCGATCACCCGGAAGGTGCGCAGCAGGTTCCAGTCGAGGCGGTCATTGAGCAGGCGTCGGGCATCGCGGTCGGACATGGCAGGGCTCTGGATCGGGATCTAGGCGAATAATAAGCGAGGATAATAATCGAGATAACCAATAGAAAATTGACTAATTATCCGGCGAAACGGATAAATCCCCCCAGACGGACGCCCACAGAAGCCCCTGCGCTTGACCCTTTCTCCTGCCACAAAAATAACCAAAGGAGCCAACCATGAAGCCTTCCGCTTCGCCGCAGCCACGTCGGGCCGCGGCCGCCGCCTTTATCGGCACCATGATCGAGTGGTACGACTTCTACATCTACGCCACCGCTGCGGCGCTGGTGTTCGGTGCCTTGTTCTTCCCCTCCGACGACAAACTGTTCAGCACCATGGCCGCCTTCGGAACCTTCGCCGTGGGCTTCTTCGCCCGGCCCCTGGGGGGCATCATCTTCGGCCATATCGGCGACCGTATCGGCCGCAAGAAATCCCTGGTCATCACCTTGCTGATGATGGGCGTGGTCACGGTGTGCATCGGCCTGTTGCCGACTTATGCACAGATCGGCGCCCTGGCCCCGGTGCTGCTGATCCTGCTGCGCATCGTCCAGGGCATTGCCGTGGGAGGCGAGTGGGGCGGGGCGGTGCTGATGGCCGGCGAACATGCGCCCAAGGGCCGGCGCAACTTCTTCGCCTCCTTCGCGCAATTGGGCAGCCCGGCGGGTTTGATCCTCTCGTTACTGGCCTTCAGCGCCGTGACCCGCCTGCCCGAGGACGCGTTGATGAGCTGGGGCTGGCGCCTGCCGTTCCTCGCCAGCGCGTTGTTGCTGCTGGTAGGCCTGGCGATTCGCCTGGGGGTCAACGAGTCGCCGGAGTTTCTCGCCAGCCGCGAGCAGGCGGCCAAATCGCTGCGCAAGGAACAGGCACCTGTGATGCAAGTGCTGCGCACGGCCTGGCGTCCACTGCTGCTGTGCATCGGCGCCAATACCCTGGGGATCGCCGGGGTGTATTTCACCAACACCTTCATGATTGCCTACACCACCCAGCAACTGGAGATTCCCCGTTCGCTGATTCTCGAATGCCTGTTCGTGGTGGCGATCATCCAGTTCTGCATCCAGCCCCTGGCGGCCTGGACCGCCGAGAAAATCGGCGCCACGCGCTTTCTATGCCTGGTGTCAGTACTGGCCATGGCCTCGCCCTATCCGATGTTCGTCCTGGTGAGTTCCGGCCAGGCGCCGCTGATGATCCTCGGCATCGCCCTGGCAGTGGTGTGCATGGCCTCCTTCTACGCGGTGATCGCCGGTTACGTCAGCGGCATGTTCGAGACGCGGGTGCGCTACACCGCGATCTCTCTGGCCTATCAAGTCTGCGGTGCCCTGGCCGGTGGCCTGACCCCGCTGATCGGCACCTGGCTGGCCCATCGGTTTATTGGCCAATGGTGGCCGATGGCGCTGTTCTACAGCCTGATCGCTGCCGTTTCGCTGATCTGCGTGCTGGCCCTGGCACGCCGGCATGCTCACGCCCATCGCCTGGAAATGGCATCCCACGCCTGATTGTCTGGAGAATCTGATGATGTTGAAAATCAATGGCCAGCGCCTCTGGGCGAGCCTGATGGCCATGGCCGAAATTGGCGCCACCGCTCGCGGCGGCAGCTGCCGCCTGGCCCTGAGCGATGAAGACCGGGCCGGGCGCGAGCTCTTCGCTCACTGGTGTACAGAAGCCGGCATGACCCTGAGCGTCGACCCCATCGGCAACCTGTTTGCCCGGCGGCCCGGCAGTGACCCGCACGCAGCCCCAGTGATGATGGGCAGCCACCTCGACACCCAGCCCGAAGGCGGGCGCTTTGATGGCGTGTACGGGGTGCTGGCCGGCCTGGAGGTGGTGCGAAGCCTCAATGACCTGGGCATCCAGACCCGCAAGCCCCTGGAAGTGGCGGTGTGGACCAACGAGGAGGGCGCGCGTTTCACTCCGGCGATGTTCGGCTCGGCGGTGTTCACCGGGGTCATGGCCCTGGACGCCGCCCTGGCGGTGCGCGACGCCGATGGCATCAGCGTTGCCCAGGCCCTGCAGCGCACCGGTTACGCCGGCAATCGGCCTTTGGGCGGGACGGTGGATGCCTATTTCGAAGCCCATATCGAGCAGGGCCCGATCCTTGAAGACAACGCCAAGAGCATCGGCGTGGTCAGTGGCGGTCAGGCGATCCGCTGGCTCGACGTTCAGGTTGAAGGCAGGGCCGCCCACGCCGGCACCACGCCGATGTCACTGCGCAAGGATGCTCTGTATGGCGCCGCGCAGATGATCCTCGCCGTGGAGCAGGTGGCAGCGGATTTTGCCCCGCAAGGCCTGACCACTGTCGGTGAGCTGAGCGTTGCCAAGTCGTCGCGCAATACCATTCCCGGGCGGCTGACCTTCACCGTCGACCTGCGCCATCACCATGATCAACAGATCACTGCCATGGAGCAGCAGGTTGAGGAACGCCTGGAGCGCATTGCCCGGCAGCGCGGGCTCAAGGTCCGCATCGACCGCCGTTGGCTCAGCCCGGCCACGCCCTTTGATGCCGAGTGCGTGGCGGCGGTGCAGCAGGCGGTGGACGGGCTGGGCTATCCTCATCAGTCCATCGTCAGTGGCGCGGGCCACGACGCCATCTTGCTGGCGCGCTATTGCCCCACCGCCATGGTGTTCATTCCCTGTGTCGGTGGCTTGAGTCATAACGAAGCCGAAGACGTGTTGCCCGAGGACGTGTGCCAGGGCGCCGATGTATTGCTTAATGCCGTGCTGGCCCGTGCCGGCCGGGTGGCCTGAGGAGACCTTGATGCGCAGTTTTTTCCACCCTGAACAATTGCTTCACCATCCCCGCAGCTATTACTCCCGGGGCCAGCTGCGCACGCCTCAGGAAGTCCCCGAGCGCGCCCAGCGCCTGGTGCAGGCGGCGCATTCCCTGAGCTTTGCGGTGTGCCAACCCGAGGACGCCGGTCTGCAGCCGTTGCTGGCGGTGCACAGTGCGCCGTACCTGAAATTCCTGGAGGAGGCTTACCCGCACTGGAATGAAATTCCCGAGGACTGGGGTGACGAAGTCATGTCCAACATCTTCGTGCGTGAGCCCAATGCCCTGCGCGGGGTCCTCGCCCAGGCCGCTTGCTACCTGGCCGACGGCAGTTGTCCGGTGGGCGAACAGACTTGGCGCTCGGCCTACTGGTCGGCGCAGAGCGCCATCGCCGGGGCCCGTGCCCTGCTGGATGGCGAACCTGCTGCCTATGCCTTGTGCCGCCCGCCGGGCCACCATGCCCGGGCCGAAGCCGCGGGTGGTTTCTGCTACTTGAACAACGCGGCGATCGCCGCTCAGGTTCTGCGGGAAAAATTCTCCCGGGTCGCGGTGCTGGATACCGATATGCATCACGGCCAGGGCATTCAGGAAATCTTCTACGAGCGGGACGACGTGCTTTACGTGTCGGTGCATGGTGACCCCACCAACTTTTACCCCGGGGTCAGTGGTTTTGCCGAAGAGCGCGGCAGCGGCGCGGGGGAGGGCTATAACCTCAACCTGCCGATGGCCCATGGCGCCAGCGAAGCGGACTTTCTCGCCCGCCTGGAACAGGCCCTGGCCGCGGTGAGGGCATTCGGCGCTGAGGTGCTGGTGCTGTCTCTGGGGTTCGACATCTACGAGCTCGATCCGCAAAGCAAGGTCGCGGTGACCCGAGACGGCTTCGCCATCCTTGGCCAGCGCATCCGCAGCCTTGGCCTGCCGTGCCTGATTGTCCAGGAGGGGGGTTACCACCTTGACAGCCTGGAAGACAACGCCCGCGCCTTCTTTGCCGACAGCGCCGCCTGGTCCCTTTAGGACCGGCCGGACGGCGTTTCGCCCGAAGGCCTTTTCGCCGGCAAGCCAGCTCCTGCAGCAGGGGCTGGCAGGAGGCGTAGGGTACTTGCCATTTGCTTTACGTTAACGTCAAGATGCTCGGGCGCCCGTCCCACTGGCGCAGGTTTTGCTTGATCTCGAATGACAGGGTAAGCAATGCAGGGCTGCCCGATGATCCGGGCAAAGCCCCTTTACTGCCCTCTGAACCCGGTGTAGACATTGACCACGGCTTGCGTGCCTCGCGCAATCCAAGGGAGTGGAGCGGGTATAGCGGGCGGACCGATTCGGAGCGCTTGATGACTCTTATAAAAACAACAAAGGGTGAGCAGCAACACGAAGCCCGGCTGGCCCGGGAGCGGCTGCACCTGGAAGGCGAGATCCCCGACGGGGTCCTGCGTGCGGAAATCGATGCTTCATGGCGGCGCAGCCTGAGCCATGGCGTGCACTTTGGCAGCCAGCATCAACTGACCCTGGAATCTGGCGCCAGCCTCGACGTGCTGCTGGCCAGCAACCGCCTGTTGCTGGACGCGGCAACCCCGGCCATCGACTACCTGAACCAGCATCAAGGCAAGGACGGCCTGATCATCCTGGCCAATGCCGACGCCACCATCCTGGCCATCGAAGGCCGCGCCGACCGGCTCAAGGACAGCGGCGTGCAGGACATCACCCTCGGCGCCTGCTGGAGCGAGGCCACCCGTGGCACCAACGCCCTGGGCACGGCCCTGGTGGAAGCCCGGCCGACCCTGATCGATTGCGGCGAACACTACCTGGATCGCCTCAGCCATTTCTCCTGCACATCGGTGCCCATCCAATGCCCCCAGGGCGAGATCCTCGGCGTTCTTGACCTGACCCGCGAAGGCCCCCTGGGCCGCGTCCAGGACAGCACCGCACTGTTGTCCATGGCGGTCAGCCAGATCGAGGCGCGGGTGTTCCATGCCTCCTACCCGGAGCAGATCGTCCTGGCCTTCCACAGTCGTCGGCAATACCTCGAATCGCCCTGGCAAGGTCTGCTGGCCCTGAGCCTGGGCGGGCAGATTCTTGCGGTCAGCGGCCAGGCCTGCCAGTTGCTCAACGCCCCGCGCGCGGCCCTGGTGGGACGGCGTTGCGAAGAGTTCCTCGGGCTCGACGGCCTGCAACTGCTGGCCCGCCTGCAGCAAGGCGCCGTGGGCAGCCTGCAGACCGCCAAGGGCGAGCTGTTCTACAAGGCCCTGCGGGCACCGCAGCCATCGCTGAACCTGCACCGCACGCCCCGCAGCACACCGAAAGCCACGCCCATGCCCCAGGACCTGGAAGCCCTGGCCGGGGGCAACAGCCGCTACGCCCGCACCCTGCGCATGGCCCGCCAGGGCCTGGCCAACGGCTTGCCAGTGCTGTTGCTGGGAGAGACCGGCACCGGCAAGGAGGTCCTGGCCCGGGCCCTGCATCGTGCGGGCAGTCGTGCCGAGAAACCCTTTGTCGCGGTCAACTGCGCGGCGATTCCCGAAGGCCTGATCGAGTCGGAGCTGTTCGGCTACCGCGAAGGCGCCTTCACCGGCTCGCGCCGCGGCGGCATGATCGGACGCCTGCAACAGGCCCACGGTGGCACCTTGTTCCTCGATGAGATCGGCGACATGCCCCTGGCCCTGCAAGCCCGCCTGCTGCGAGTGCTGCAAGACCGCAAGGTAGCGCCTCTGGGAGCCGGTGAGGAGCAGGACATCGACATTGCCCTGATCTGCGCCACCCACCGCGACCTCAAGCAGCAAGTGCAGGACCAGGCCTTTCGCGAAGACCTGTTCTACCGGGTCAACGGCATCAGCGTGCTGCTGCCGGCCCTGCGTGAACGCGAAGACCTGCAGCCGCTGGTGGACAGCCTGCTGGCCAGGCTCGGCGGCGCCGACGTGAGCCTCAGCGACGAACTGCGCCGGCTGCTGACGGACTACCACTGGCCGGGCAATATCCGCCAGTTGGAGATGGTCCTGCGCACCGCCCTGGCCCTGCGCGAAGAGGGCGAGTGCCACATCGGCCTGGAACATCTGCCCGACAGCATGCTCGACGATCTGCAGGCCAGCGAGCGGCCGCAGACCGGTAGCATCCGCGAGAACGAGCTGGAGCTGATCCGCAGTGCCCTGGACAACCATCAGGGCAATGTCTCGGCGGCTGCGGACGCCCTGGGCATCAGCCGCGCGACCCTGTACCGCAAGCTCAAGCAGTTGCGCGCCTGATGCGGCGCCTGATCACCCGGCTGGTGGACAGCCGCGACCCCCAGGCCCTGAGTGCCGCCCTGGGCTGGCTCTACAGTTTCGTGCGGCCCCATCGGCTGGCCATCGGTGGCCTGCTGGGGCTGTCGGTGTGCGCCTCGTTGCTGGTGCTGGTGCAACCCTGGCTGACCAAGCTGCTGATCGACGACGGCCTGCTGGCCCGGGACTTCTCCAAACTGGTGCTGATCGCCGGCTTGATGATCCTTGCCGGTCTGCTGGGCACGCTGTTGTCCGGGGTCAATCGCTACCTGCATACGCGCCTGTCCGGACGCATCCTGTTCGCCCTGCGCGACGACCTCTACCGCCATCTGCAACGACTGTCGCCGAGCTTCTACGGGCAGCGGCGAATCGGCGACCTGATGTCGCGCCTGGACGGCGATGTGGCGGAGATCCAGCGCTTTGCCGTCGACTCATTGTTTTCCGCAGTGTCCAGCGTGATCGGTCTTGTCGTCGCCCTGGCCATGCTCCTGACCCTGTCCTGGCAACTCTCGCTGCTGGCCCTGGTGTTGATTCCCCTGGACGTGCTCTGGCTGCGCTGGATGCGGCGCAAGGTGGAGCGCGATGTGCGCCAGTTGCGCGAGCGTTCCGCGGACATGTCTTCGTTCATGGTGGAAACCCTGCCGGTGATGAAGTTCATCCAGAGCGCCGGCCAGCAGCAACGGGAGGCTCAGCGCCTGGACCGCCTCGGCCAGGGCTACATGAGCCAGTTGCTCAAGCTGCAGGTCACCGAGTTCTTCACCCAGGCGGTGCCCGGCACCCTGACCTCATTGTCCCGGGCCTGCGCCTTCCTGATTGGCGGTTACTGGGTGGTGCAGGGCACCTGGCAACTGGGGGCGCTGATTGCCTTCTCCACCTACCTGGGCATGGCGGTGGGACCGGTGCAGAGCCTGCTGGGACTGTATGTGGCGATCCAGCGCATGACCGTGAGCCTGGGCCGGGTCATGGAACTGCGCGGTGAGGAGCCGGACATCAGCGCCCCCGTAGCGCCCTTGCCGGTGCCGGACAACGGCGAGCTGCACTTCAAGGATGTGCACTTCAGTCATCCGGGGCGCGGCTCGACCCTCAAGGGCATCGAAGCGCGGATTCCCTATGGCCTCAAGGTCGCCCTGAGCGGCACTTCGGGGGCCGGTAAAAGCACCCTGATCGACCTCTTGCAGCGCCATCACGACCCCCAGTCCGGGCAGGTGCTGCTGGGGGGCATCGACCTGCGTCAACTGGACCTGGCGCAACTGCGCCGTCAGGTGGCGGTGGTCAGCCAGGACATCGTGCTGTTTCGCGGCAGCCTGGCGGACAACCTGGCCTACAGCGTGCCCGCTGCCAGCCGCGAGGCCGTGGCCGAAGTGGCGCGGCTGGCGCAACTGCAGGGGCTGATCGAGTCCCTGCCCGAGGGCCTGGACAGCCCCCTGGGCGAGCGTGGCCAGCAGCTGTCCGGCGGGCAGAAACAACGCATCGCCATCGCCCGTGCATTGCTCCAGGACCCGATGATCCTGGTGCTGGACGAAGCCACTTCGGCGGTGGACGAGGCCACCGAGCGCGAGGTGATCGACGCCATCGACCGCCTGTTCGCCGGGCGCACGCGCATCCTCATCAGCCACCGGCCTTCGACCCTGGCCGACGCAGACCTGCGTTTCGAGTTGCTCGACGGTGTATTGCACAGCGTGGTGGTGGCCCATGAAGCCTGAGCTGCGCATCGGCGTGATCGACAGCGGCCATGCCCCTCATCAACGGGTGGTGGCCGGTCGGCGTTTCTTTCTGCTGGGCGAAGGCATGGGCGAGGGCGAGTTGCAGCAGGACGCCCTCGGTCATGGCAGCGCGATCATCGAGGCCATCGGGCAGCGCGCGCCCGATGCCCAGCTGTATCTGGCCCAGGTGTTCGATCAGCGCGGAGTCACCAGTGCCGCGCAAGTCAGTGCCGCCCTGTATTGGCTGCTGGAACAGGATGTACGCCTGATCAACCTCAGCCTCGGGCTGCGCCAGGATCGCGATTCACTGCGCGCCGCCTGCGCCGAGGCCGTGGCACGCGGCGTGCTGCTCTGCGCGTCCAGCCCGGCCCAGGGCGAGCCGGTATTCCCGGCCCGCTATCCCGGCGTGTTGCGGGTTACCGGCGATGCGCGTTGCAGTGCGCAGCAATGGTCCTGGCTGAACACGGCCCAGGCCGATTTCGCCGCCTGCGTGCGCGCCGGCCGCCCGGGGCCGTCCGGCGCCAGCCTGGGCTGTGCCGCCTTGAGCGGGCATATCGGTGCCTACCTCAAGACCCAGCCCGGCGCGAGCAATCTGCAGGTGCGCCAGTGGCTGCAGGAGCAGGCCGCCTACCAGGGGCCCGAGCGCCGGAGCGTGCCATGCAAACGATCCTGATCCTGGGGGCGGGGCCGGCCGGCGCGGCGGTGGCCCTGGGGCTGCGGCGCCTCGGTTACCCGGTGACCCTGATCAGCGACTGGCGGCGTTTTGCGGCGCTGGAAGGGGTCTCGCTGCGGGTGCTGGAAGCCTTGCGCGGCGCCGGTCTGGAGTCGGCACTGGCCCAGGCCCTGCATCCTTCCCAGCGGCAAGTGGCGTGGAACGGCGCGCAGCATGCACAGAACATCGAATACCTGCTGGATCGCCCGACGTTCGACCGTGGCCTGCGCGATGCCCTGCATCAGGCCGGGGTGACGCTGATCCAGGGCCGTGTACTTAGGGTGCAGTCCACGGCGCTCGGGCATCGGGTGCAGGTGCAGGGGCACGAGGAGCTGCTCGGCGAGTTCCTGGTCGAAGCCCGCGGGCGTCAGGCGCCTGCGCTGGACAAGGCCCTGCAGCACGGCGTCGGAAACGGTCGGCGAGGCCCGGAAACCCTCAGCCTGCTCAACCGCTGGCAAGGGCCGTCTGGCACTGCCGCCAGTGCCGTGCACAGCCTGGAGGACGGCTGGGCCTGGATGGCCCGGCGCAGCGACGGCCAGTGCTACTGGCAACTGACCCTGGATGTGGCCAGCGCCGCACTGCCGGGCAAGGCGCAGTTGCTGGAGTACTGCCGTCAGCGCCGTCAGGCGTCTGCCCTGGTCGCGGATTTTTTTGCCGGCGCTGCCGAACATGATCTGCAGCTGCACGCCCGTAGCAGCACGGCCATTCTCTGCCCCCAGGTGTGCGGCGCTAACTGGTTGCGGGTCGGGGATGCGGCCATGGCGGTGGACCCGCTGTCTGGCAATGGCATCTTCCAGTCCCTGTCCTCGGCCCTGCAGGCACCGGCGGTGATCAACACCCTGTTGCAGCGGCCGGAGCGCAGAGCCCTGGCCGGGCGCTTTCATCAGCAACGGGTGGAGCAGCTGTTCCTGCGCTTTGCGCGTATTGGCCGGGATTTCTACGCCGACGAGCAGCGCTGGCCCGAGCAACCGTTCTGGCAGGCCCGCCGGCACTGGCCGGACCAGCAGCCGGCGCACGCGGCCGTGGACTTTGCCGCCCTGCGTATCGAGCACGCCCCGGTCCTGCGCGATGGCCTGGTGGATGAAGCCGAAGTGGTGATCACCCCGGACCAGCCCCTGGGTATCTGGCATGTGCAGGGTGTGGAGCTGGCGCCGTTGTTGCGCCGCTTGCAGCACCAGCCCCCGAACCAGGCCCTGGCGGACCTGAGCCCGGAGCAGGGGCGGGTGGTGCGGGGCTGGTTGCTGGCCCAGGGCTATCGACCCTGAACCCGCCGTGCACAAGCGAGCGGGCTCAGGTTCACTGCCCTGAGGGTAGGTTCAGTTAGCGCTGGTACACCCGCTGGCCGCCTTTCCAGGTCTGGTAGACCTGGATGTCCCTGATGCCGGTAGCCGGAATGTTTTCGTCGAGCGGGTCCTGTTCGAGAATCACCAGGTCGGCGAAGTTGTTGTCCTGCAACGACCCCATCCAGCGCTCGGCGTGGCATTGCCAGGCGGCATCGTAGGTGATGGCTTTCAGCGCCTCTTGGCGAGACAGGCATTCGCCAGCGTTGAGCACCGGGTAGTCTTCAGGGTTCTGCAGGACCGGATACGGCGATTGTGTACTACGGATGCCCTCCATCTTGCGGGTCACGGCCTGCTCCATGGAGCGCAGGGGGCCCAGTGGGGTGACCGTGCAGTCGCTGTGCAGGGAAATGCGCAGATTGTGCTTGAGGGCCGATTTGCACAGGTCGAGCATGGTCTCGGCCCGCTGCTCGAAAATCGCCTGTTGGAAGGAGTAGCCCCAGTAACCGACATGCCCGATCAGGAAGCTCGGTGACAGCCCCAGCTGTTTCATGCGCTCAAGACTGTCCGCGTTCAGCAGCGAGCAGTGTTCGATGCGATGGCGCTTTTCCAGGCCGTTACCGTCCTTGAAGGCCCCTGCGTAGGCTTGCAGGGTGAAGTCGATGGCTCGGTCGCCGTTGGCATGAATCATCAGGGGCCAGCCGGTCTCGACCGCTTTGCTGACCAGGGTCTGGTAGGCCACGGGGAGGGTTTGTGGCTCTGGCTGCTGCTCGTCGCAGACATTGAAATTGCCCCGGCGGGGGGTGGTTTCACAGCAATAGTCCACGCTCTGGTAGCCGGTCAGGCCCTGGTTGGAGCCGTCTGATACCAGCTTCACCGAGCCCTGGTAGATGCGTTTGGCTTCTTCGCGGGTGGCGGGTCGATAGGGTGGCAGGCTTTGCAGGCTTTTGGCGGAGCCGTCGCAGGCGGCGGCGTAACCGATCCGCAGATTCCTGGGATGAGTCAGGAAGTAGGCGTCTAGCACCAGTCTTGAGATGGGGTCCATCATGGCGTCGTACAGCAGGGTGATTCCGCGTTGCGTGGCGGTGTTGAAGTAGTCTTTGAGGTGCTTGAAGATCTTCAGCATCTGCAACTGCTGCTGGACCGGAATGGAGCGAATGGCGTGCAGGATTTCACGCTCCTGCAACAGGCCTTTGTTGGCTTTGACGCCGGTCTTGCGAAAGACCGCTTCGCTCGCCGCACTGTTCATGTAGGCGGTGTGCATCGACGCACTGATCAGCAGGATCGGGCGCTCGGCGTCGATGCTGTCCAGGTTACCGATCTCTTCATCGAAGCCACAGCCCAGGGTTATGAGTTGGTTCAGGCCACCTTCCACCTTCTTGAACGGCATCAAGGCCGGATCGACCATGCGCCCGAGAATCCATGACGAAGGGTCTTTGACCGGGGCACTGCGCAGGGTCTCGACCAACCAGTTCCAATCGTAGGTTTCTCGCAGGCGTTGTCGCTCTTGATCGAACGCGCCCACCGGTATCCAGTCTTCCATGGCGCAGCTCTGCACGATGTGCGCGTGGGGCTCGACCAGGCCCGGAAGCAGGGTCCTGCCTTCCAGCGACTGGACCCTGTAGGCGATGCCCAGGGCTCGCAGGCGGGATTCGACGTCGGCCAGGGTGCCTGAGGCGACCACATCGCCGGCGTGGATGCCCAGTGCCTCGACCCGCTCGTCCATGTTGCCGTTGCGTAGCGGATAGATGTGGCCATGGGTGAAGACGATGGATTCGCCACCCGTTTCAAGGCCCGGGCCATGGGCGTTGGCAGGCTGGCCCGTCAGATGGCCGGCGGGGTTCAGGCTGTGCTTCAAGGCCTCCCAGATCGGGTTGTGGCATCCACACTGGATGTGGTCGTGATCATTTCCATTCGATCCCATGATGCGTTCCTCGGCGGTGCGATGGTATGAGGGGTACAGGAAGAGGGGCCGGGCTCCTTGTACCAGCTGTCGAGCGGGCCCGGGCTGAGCGTAGCAGCGCTTTGAGTGAAGGCCGGGGGGCGTCGAAAAAATCGGGCGCCCCTGGCGATGACGCTGAACGTCCGGAGGGGGGAGGCTGTGCCAGCCACGGATCAGAGCTTGATCAGCACCGATTTCAGTTCGGTGTAGTGCTCGATGGCCGCGTGGCCCATTTCCCGGCCGAGCCCGGACATCTTGTAGCCGCCGAACGGCAGTGCCGGGTCCAGGGCGCTGTGGCAATTGACCCACACCGAGCCGGACTTGATCTTCGGAATCATCCGGTGCACCGCTGCCAGATCGTTGGACCAGATGCTTGCGCCCAGGCCATAGGGGCTGTCGTTGGCCAGGCGCAGGGCGTCGGCCTCGTCGTCGAAGGGAATCGCCACCAGCACCGGGCCGAAGATTTCTTCCTGGACCAGCGAGTGCTTCTGGTCGACATCGACGATCACCGTCGGCTTGACGAAATACCCCGGGCCGAACTGCTCGCCGCCACAGGCAATGGTGGCGCCGCTGTCCCGGCCCATCTCGATGTAGCGATAGACCCGTTCCTGCTGGCGCGCGGAAATCAGCGGGCCCATCTCGACGCTGGCGTCCAGGCCGTTGCCCAGCTTCATGGCATTGGCGATGCCGGCAATGTCGGCCACCACGTTGTCGAAGTGCTTGCGCTGCACATACAGCCGCGAGCCGGCGCAGCACACTTGGCCCTGGTTGAAGAAGATCGCGCTGGCAGCCCCGGCGGCGGCACTGCCCAGGTCGGCGTCGGCCATGACGATGGTCGGCGATTTGCCCCCCAGCTCCAGGGTGACCCGGGTCATGGAGTCCATGGCGATCTTGCCGATTTCCTTACCCACGGCGGTGGAGCCGGTGAAGGTCAGTTTGTCCACCAGAGGGTTGTGGGTCAGGGCGCTGCCGGCGGTGATGCCGGTGCCGGTGACCACGTTGAACACGCCGTCGGGGTAGCCGGCTTCCTGCACCAGTTCTGCCAGTTTCAACGCACTGAGCGGGGTTTCATCCGCCGGCTTGAGCACCAGGGTGCAACCGGTGGCCAGGGCCGGGCCGAGTTTCCAGCAGGCCAGCAGCAAGGGGAAGTTCCAGGCGACGATGGCGCCGACCACGCCCACCGCTTCGCGACGGATGAAACTGTGGAACTGGTCGTCGGGCATCAGCGGCAGCGAGACCTCGACGCTTGAACCCTCGATCTTGGTCGCCCAGCCGGCCATGTAGCGCAAGAAGTCGATGGACAATTGCACGTCCATGGCCTGGGCCACAGCGGCGCTCTTGCCATTGTTCAGGCATTCCAGCTGGGCCAGCAGTTCGGCGTCGCGCTGCATCAGGTCGGCGAGTTTCCACAGCAGGTTCTGCCGCTCCCGGGGACGGGTGCGGGTCCAGGGCGAGTCGTCGAAAGCCTGGCGCGCTGCCAGCACTGCGCGGTCGACATCGTCCACCGTGGCCCGGGGCACCAGGCACAGCTGTTCGCCGGTGGCGGGGTTGCGCAGGGGCATGGTCTGGCCATCGGCGGCCTCGACCCAGTGGGCGCCGATCAACATGCGCGGGGCGCGCTGGATAAACGCCGTGGTAGCGGCGAGCAGTGGGGCAATAGCCATGGCGAAGCCTCTTGTTGTAGGTGAGGCAGGGTCTTTCGCAATGGCTATGCCAGTTCCGTCGTGGCGGCGTGGCCTCGGGATTGCGGGGGCTTGGGCACGCTGCCGAGGCTGGCGCGGCGGTGGCTTTTCGCAAACTGCGACAGCCCGGTGAGATTCAAGAGACGCGCCGGTTCGTCGGTCTGGGCCCATGACCGCAAGCCTGGGGCGAAGCGGCTCAGAGTGAAAGTTGACCATTTCGCGATAATTGAAAGGAGGTTCTCGTTAGACGGTCGCCAGTGAGGGTTTCTACAGTAGCCGCTTTGAATCCGTGAGTACTTCCCATGCCCATTTACCCAAGGCCTGCATGGGCCCTGTGCGCCCTGTTGGCCGGCTGCACCCTGGGGCCGGAACGGCCGCCCGGCAGCACTGTGCCCCTGCCTGTGAGCCAGCTGGATGCAGCGGCCGAGCAGGGGCTCGATCAATGGTGGCAGCTCTACCGTGATCCGGGGCTCAATGCCGCCGTGCAGGAGGCCCTGAGCCAGAACCGCGACCTGCGGATGGCCGCAGCCAACCTGCTGCAGGCCCGGGCGCTGCTGCGCGAAACCGATACCCTGCGCCAGCCCGCCACCCAGGTGACGGCCCGGGCCGGCTACGGCAGTACTGCGGATGATCAGCTGGAAGCCGCCTTGCAGGACAGCCAGAGGATTCGCACCGGCAGCCGCTATGGGCTTGGCCTGGATGTGCAGTGGGAGGCTGACCTGTTCGGCCGCCTGCACGGTCTGGCGAATGCTGCCCGGGCCGATGCCGAGGCGGCGCGGGCCGCCGAGGACGGCCTGCGGGTGGTGGTGGCCGCGGAAACCACCCGCGCCTGGTTGCAGGCTTGCAGCTACGGCCAGCGCCTGCAGGTGGCCGGCGAGTCCCTGGCACTGGTGGAGCAGGGCCGGGCCCTGAGCGCCCAGCTGTATCAGGCCGGCGCCGCGGTGACTCTGGATGTAGTGCGCGCCGAGGGCCTGGTGGGCCAGGTGCAGGCCAGCTTGCCGCCGTTGCAGGCCGGGCGGCAGCGGGCCCTGGCTGAGCTTGCGGTACTGCTGGGGCGTCCCCCGGGCGCTGCACCGGCGGCGGCCGAGGCTTGTCACCAGGCCCCGCGCCTGGGTTCGCCCATGCCTCAAAGCGATGCCCTGGCGATGCTGCGCCGGCGTCCCGATGTGAGCCAGGCCGAGCGCCGGCTGGCAGCGGCCACGGCGCGCATCGGCGTGGCCCGGGCCGACCTCTATCCGCGGGTCAGCCTGGGGGCTGGGGTCTACACGTCGGCGCACCAGCCCTCGGGTTTCGATGAGCGCGACGCTTCGGTCTGGCAATTGGGGCCGCTGTTGTCCTGGAGCTTGCCCAACCTCAATGCCGCCCGCGCGCGCATCGCCCAGGCCGACGCCCGGGAAAGCGCGGCGCTGGCGGATTTTGACCGCAGCATCCTGGCGGCCTTGAAAGAGCAGCAGCAAGCCTTGAGCGACTACCAGGCCAAGTTGCAGCGCCAGGAGGCCCTGCACCTGGCGGCCGAGCGCGACCACCAGGCCTTGCACCTGGCCGGGCTGGCCCGCGCGGCCGGTGCTTCCAGCGCCCTGGATTACCTCGACGCCCAGCGCAGCGCCGTGCGCACCCGGGCCGCGGCGGCGCAGGCCGACGCGGCGGTGATCGATGCCCAGGTGCTGGTGTTCAAGGCCCTGGGCGGTGGCTGGCGCAGCGCACCGCCGATTGTCCTGCCGCCGCCGAACCGGGTGGCGGCCAACCCTTTCCTGCGAACTTCCGACGAGCCTGTGCCATGACCCAGAACCCTGTTTCCGTTTCCCCGGCGCAAGCCGTCACCCGCCGTCGCTTGCTCGGTTATGCCGGGTTGGCGCTGGTGTTGTTGCTGATCCTGGCCTGGTGCCTGAACTGGTGGTTCAGCGGGCGTTTCCTGGTGGAGACCGACGACGCTTACCTGCGGGCGGACATCGTCACCATTGCGCCCCAGGTGGCCGGTTACCTGGCGACGGTCGAGGTCCAGGACAACCAGTCGCTCAAGGCCGGCGACCTGCTGGCGCGGATCGATGACAGCGACTATCGGGCCCGGGTCGAACAGGCCGAGGCGGCGCTGCGCGAGGCCCTGGCCGAACAGCGTGCCGGGCAGGCGCGGCTGGCCAATCTGGCAGCCCGTCAGCAACAGCAACAGAGCCTGATCGCCGAGGCCCAGGCCCGGGTCGGCGCTGCCGAGGCCGAGGCGCAACGGGCCGGCCAGGAAGGGCGGCGCCAGCAGCACTTGGCCAGCCAGCAGGTCAGCAGCGTGCAGCAACTGGAAAGCGCCGCGGCCTTGGCGCGTCAGGCCGATGCCGCGCTGGGGGCGGCCCGGGCTACGCTGGCGGCGCGGCGCCAGCAGGTGCAGGTGCTCGATACCGAGCAGCAAAGCGCCCGGGCGCAACTGGACAAGCTCGAAGCGGGCGTGGCCCGGGTCAGTGCCCAGCGGCAGCTGGCCCGTATCGATCTGGCGCGCACCTTGATCCGCAGCCCGGTGGCCGGTATCGCCGGCCAGCGCCGCCTGCGCCTGGGGCAGTATGTCGAAGTCGGCGCGCCACTCTTGGCGGTGGTGCCCGAGGACGCCTATGTGGTGGCCAACTACAAGGAAACCCAGGTCGACGGCATGCGCCCCGGGCAGCCGGCGCGGGTCGAGGTCGATGCCTTGGGCGGCCACGTGCTGTTGGGCCGGGTGGAGAGTTTTGCCCCGGCCTCCGGTGCCGAATTCGCCCTGCTGCCGGCGGACAACGCCACCGGCAACTTCACCAAGATCGTGCAGCGCATGCCGGTGCGCATCCGCCTCGATCCGGGGCAGGCGCGACAGGCGGAACTGCGCCCCGGAATGTCGGTGGTGGTGAGCGTGGATACCCGTCATGACTAGTGCCCAGGCGGTACAGGACACCGCGGGCGAGGTGGGCGCGCAGGCGATTTCCCTGCGCACCTGGGTGGCGGTACTGGGCAGCGTGGTGGGCTGCTTCATGGCCGGGATGAACGTGCACGTGACCAACGCTTCATTGCCGGACGTACGCGGTTCCCTGGGCGCCACCTTCGAGGAGGGTTCGTGGATCACCACCGCCTACCTGGTGGCGGAGATCATCATCATTCCCATGACCGGCTGGCTGGTGTCGGTGTTTTCCATGCGCCGGGTGCTGATGGTGGGCACCGCCGGTTTCGTGCTGTTCTCGATTGCCTGCTCCCTGGCACCGAATATCCACAGCCTGATCTTCGCCCGGGTGCTGCAAGGGGCCTTTGGCGGGGTGCTGATTCCCTTGTCGTTCCAACTGATCGTCACCGAGCTGCCGGCGGCCCGGCACCCCATGGGCATGGCCCTGTTCGCGGTGGCCAACAACGTGGCCCAGGCGGCCGGGCCGTCCCTGGGCGGCTGGCTCACCGATGCCTATTCGTGGCGCTGGATCTTCTACCTGCAAGTGCCGCCGGGGCTGTTGCTGCTGGCGGCCATCGGCTGGTCGGTGCGGCCCCAGCCCATGGTCCTGGCAAGGTTGCGCCAGGGCGACTGGGGCGGGATCGCCAGCATGGCCGTGGGCCTCTCGGCGTTGCAGATCATGCTGGAGGAGGGCGGCCGTCATGACTGGTTCGCCTCGGGCTTCATCCTCAATTGCGCGGTCCTGGCCACGCTCGGCCTACTGGCCTTCGTGGCCATCGAATTGCGCCGCGAGCAGCCGCTGATCAACCTGCGCCTCTTGGGCCGCTACAACTTCGGCATTGCCAGCCTGATGCAATTCACCTTCGGTGCGGTGGTGTTCGGCGTGGTGTTCCTGGTGCCCAACTACTTTGCCCAGATCCATGGCTACAACGCCCGGCAGATCGGTTTGATGATGATCCCCTACGGCCTGATCCAGTTCGTCATGTCGTTCGCCACCCCGCGCCTGATGCGCTGGACCAGCGCTCGCACCATCATCATTGCCGGCTTCGCCATCACCGGCATCGGCTGCCTGATGAACATCCACCTCAACCCCGATGCCTCGGTCAACGTCATCGTGCCGTCGCTGGTGGTGCGCGGTATCGGCCAATCGCTGGTGGTGGTGGCGCTGGGGGTGATGGCGATCCAGGGGCTGGAAAAGGATCAGGTGGGCTCGGCCTCCGGGCTGTTCTCCATGGTGCGCAACGTGGGTGGGGCGATTGGTATCGCGCTGTCCAGCCAGATCGTGGTGGAGCGCGAGAAGCTTCATGCCCAGCGCATCGGTGAGTCCATCAACCTGTTTGCCCAGGCCACCCAGGAGCGTTTGCTGGAGCTGGTGCGGCTGCTGGCCCAGGCGCCGGTGGAGTCCGCCAGTGCCCTGCACTCGGCGGCGCTGGCGCCGTTGCGTCAGCAAGCCCTGGGCCTGATGGACAAGGTGCTGCACCGCGACGCCTTGCTGCTGGCCTACAGCGATGCCTTCCTGCTGGCGGGGCTGGCCATGCTGTTGTGCGTGGTGGCCGGCCTGTTGCTGCGCCGGGCCTGAGCCCTCAGCGGTAGAACTCCGACGGTGGTGTGCCGAACTGGCGCTTGAAGGCGGCAGCGAAGGCGCTCTGGCTGTCGTAGCCGTGTTGCAGCGCCACTTGCACCACCGGCATGCCCTCGGCCAGGCATTCCAGGGACATCAGCAGGCGCGCCTGCTGGCGCCAGCGGCCAAAGGTGATGCCGGTGTGGCGCTGGAACTGGCGATGGAAGGTCTTGGCGCTCATGGCCAGGCAGTCGCTCCATTGCTCGGCGGTGCGATTGTCCGCCGGGTCGTCCGCCAGCGCCTGGCACACCCGCAGCATGCGCGGCTCATGGGGCCAGGGCAGGCTGAACGGCAGCACCGGCAGCGAGCGCATCTCATCGAGGATCAGGCGCATCAGGCGGCCGTCGCGGCTGTCCGGCGCATACTGGGTGCCGACCTGGGCGGCGGCCAGGATCAGCTCGCGCAACAAAGGCGAGACCTCGATCACGCAGTCATGCTCGGGCAGGCCGTCTATGGCATCAGCGTTGATGAACAGGCTGCGCATGCGCACTGCGCCGCGCATCCGCACCCGGTGTTCGACACCTGCCTGCAGCCACACCCCGCGACTGGGCGGTACCACCCAGCGTCCGGATTCGGTGTCGATCACCAGCACGCCTTCGATGGCATAGGCCAGTTGTGAGCGAGGGTGACTGTGGGCCGGTATTGCATGGCCGTTGGGGTAATCCACGGCGATGCTGGTGACCGGCAGCGCCAGGCTATCGATGGACGAGACAACCAGCAGATCGGACATGCAGCGCAGCGCCTCCGGAGCGGAAGGGATCATGGGGCGACCATCATAAATTCAAATGTCCATTTCGCGATAATAAAAGGCTGTTTAGCGCAGTACATTCAGATGGCAGCCCCCTAGACTGCCAGTCATTCCTTTCGTCCAGACGGTTGCCACCGCCCATGAATCCCCGGTTCCTGACCCTGCTACTAGCCCTACCCCTGCCTTACGGCCGGGGTCTGCCGGTGCTGCCAGGAAGCTGGCACCCAGGCTGATCTCCCCCAGACTCCGGCCTCGAAGCGCTTTCCATGCTGAAAGCGGGGGAGATCCATCGCCTTCTCCATTGTGCTTTCGAGGTCAGTATGCTCGCCCATCCCCATACCAAATATCGTGCCTTTGCCCCCGTGGACCTGGACTCACGCCAGTGGCCGTCACGCACCATCACCCAGGCGCCGATCTGGCTCTCCACCGACCTGCGCGATGGCAACCAGGCGCTGTTCGAGCCGATGAACCGCGAGCGCAAGCTGCGCCTGTTCGAGGAGCTGGTGCGCCTGGGCTTCAAGGAAATCGAAGTGGGATTCCCCGCCGCTTCGCGTACCGATTTCGAGGTGGTTCGTGAGCTTGTGGAACAGCAACGGATTCCCGCCGACGTCACGCCCATGGTGATGACCCAACTGCGCGAGGACCTGATCCGCGAAACCGTACGCAGTGTGCAGGGCGCGCGCCGGGTCATCGTCCACCTGTACAACGCCATCGCCCCGGTCTGGCGGCGCGTGGTGTTCGGGCTTTCGGTGGACGAGGTCGAGGCCCTGGTGGAGCGCCATGTAAGGCTGTTGCGCGACTTGACCGACCAGCACCCGGAAACCCAATGGGTGTTGCAGTACTCCCCCGAAACCTTCTGCATGGCGGAGCTTGAGGTGTCGCTGCGCATGTGCAACACCGCGATCCGCACCTGGGACGCCGGCCCCGGGCGCCCGATCATCATCAACCTGCCGACCACCGTCGAGGTGGCCACCGCCAATGTCTTTGCCGACCAGATCGAATGGATGCACAAGCGCCTGGAGCGCCGTGATCAGGTGACGTTGTCGGTGCACCCGCACAACGATCGGGGCACCGGCGTGGCCTGTGCCGAGCAGGCGTTGCTGGCCGGGGCCCAGCGGGTCGAGGGTTGCCTGTTCGGCAATGGCGAGCGCAGTGGCAACCTGGATCTGGTGACCCTGGCCCTGAATCTCTATACCCAGGGCATCAGCCCCGGGCTGGATTTTTCCGATATCGCTGCGGTGGCCCGGGTCGCCGAGGCGTGCACGGCGCTGCCGATCCACCCGCGCCATCCCTATGTCGGCGATCTGGTGTTCACCGCCTTTTCCGGCTCGCACCAGGACGCCATCGCCAAGGGCTTTGCCGCCCAGGCGGCCGACGGTTTCTGGGAGGTGCCCTATCTGCCCATCGATCCGCAGGATCTGGGGCGGACCTACGACAGCATCGTGCGCGTCAACAGCCAGTCCGGCAAAGGTGGAATCGCCTTCCTGCTGCAGCGCGACCACGGCATCGTCATGCCTCGGCGCATGCAGATCGAATTCAGCGCCATCGTGCAGAAGCTGGCCGATGCCAGTGATGCCGAGTTGAGCAGTGACGCTTTATGGGAGGTGTTCCAGCGCACCTATCTGGCTTGCACGCAGGCAACGGCCGGCCTGCAGTATCTCGGTCACCGATTGTTCGATGCCCCCGAGGGGCAGGGCATCGAGTTGCGGATCGCCACCCCCGGGAACCCGGCGCTGTGCTTGCGTGGAGTGGGCAACGGACCTGTCGCCGCGACCTCGGCCGCCCTGGGCTTGCCCCTGCGCATCGACAGTTTTGAAGAGCGCAACCTGGGAGCAGGGGCCGATGCACAGGCGCTGGCCATTGTTGAAGCGGCGTGGCCAGGGGTTGCCGGTTCCCGCTTTGGCGCCGGGTGCCATGCCAATACCGTCACCGCTTCGGTGCAGGCGGTGATCAATGCCGCGGCGCGGTTTTATCCGGAACCAGTGCTGAGGTTCACCCCAGCCTCGAAATCCGTCCTGGAGCCCGCGACTCGCTGAGCGACTCAGGTCCGTGGCCGGCCCTTTGTTGTGCCGGCCGCCGGATGCCCGGACAAAAAAAAGCCCGCTATAGGCGGGCCAAATGGGATTCGTTCAGGAATGGCAATCAATCTAAGGGAGGCGAGGTGAAAGTCCTGTGAAAAAAAGGTCGTGCTGAGGAAAAAGCCTAAAGTCATTTGTCCAGATCGCACGGCGTTTTAGGATCTGTCCGATAGGACCGTCCCCAGCACCTGCGTATATTCCTCCCTGCTCGCCCAGCCAAAGGGGGTACTTCGGCTTAGGTGCCACTGCCGAAGTGATGGGCGAGCACTTTTTCCTTCCTGCCTTTTCCTGCTTCTCGTTTCCCACCTGCTGTTTCCCACCTGCTGTTTCCCACCTGTTTGCTTCCCAGCTATCGCTCCTCACCTGTTGTTTCCGCTCTGATTGGCCTGCGCCAACCGTCCCGCTGCACGCTCCAGCGACATTCCTTTCAAGACCTGATCCATGCTCGTGCCTTTATGGGGGCCCGGCTTGGTGGCGGCCCGTCCTTCAGGCCAGGTTGAGGCGGCGATGAATCTCGGCCCACAGTTGCGGGTCGTCGAAGTCCTGGATCACCCGATGGGCGCCGGCATTCAGCAGGGTCTGTGGTTGCTGGCTGGTGGCCAGGCCGAAGGTGCAGATGCCGGCCTTGACCGCGGCGGTCAGCCCGGGGACCGAGTCCTCGAAGGCCAGGGAATGCTCGGCCCTGGCTTGCAGGCATTCCAGGCCGCTGAGGTAGGGCAGGGGATCGGGCTTGGCCCGGGGCAGTTCCTCGGCCACCAGGACCGTCTGGAAACGCTCCTCAAGGCCCAGCACCTTGAGCATGTGCTCGGCGTTGGCCCGCGGGGCGTTGGTCACCACACACACGCCAATGCCGTGCTCGGCGGCAAAGTCCAGCAGGCGCAGCAGGCCGGGCATGGGCTTGAGTTGGGGGGACAATTGACGAAAACGCACTTCCTTGCGTTCGGCGAAGGCTTCATGTTCCGCCACGCTGCGCTCGGGGAACAGGTAGCGGCACATGTTGGCGTTGGCCTGGCCACTGACGTGGGCGGCGAACTCTTGCTCGGTGAACACCCGGCCGTCCTCCTCCTGCAACAACTGTTGCAGGGCCAGCAGGTGTAGGGCGTCGGTGTCGGTCAGGGTGCCATCGAGGTCGAAAAGCAGAGCGTTGAGCATGGGACAGTTCCTGTCGGGCCCCATCCGGGCCGGTTGGCTGAATCGATCAAGCCCGCATCCTAGCAGGCTTGATTGCCACCGTGACCAGCTCGCCCAGGGCCTCAGCCCTGAGCGTTGTCGCCTTCGCCCTGGTCTTCTTCTTCGTCCGGTTGTGGGCAGTGCTCCTGCGGGTTGACCGGCCACAGCACCTTGTCCTGGCCGTCACGCACCTGCTCGGCGCCGCACTCCACCTGGCTGACCTGGAAGCTCGGGGTGCCGTCCAGGCGATACAGGGCCTTGAGGCTGCGGGTCTGGTCGTCGCCCAGGCCTTCCACGGCATAGCCGAAGATTGCGCCGCGGGCTTGGTCCACCACCAGCTCCTGCCACTTGCTGGCGATCAGGCGCTTGCCTTTGAGGTCATACAGGGCCGAGGTGGCCAGGGGCGAGGTGTCGTCGGTGGCCAGCAGGTAGTGGCCGCTGGCATCCAGATGGATATCGACGTACTGGCCCGGCTCCACCAGCACCTTGCCGCTGGCGTCCATCAGGCCCACGGTGCGCACTTGGGTGGCCTGGCCGAACAGGGTGGCCTGCTTGGTCGGGCTGTTGGCGGTGCTGAAGACGAACAGGTCGGCGTTGATCGCACCGATCTGGGCGTAGGTGGGCTTGAACAGCTCGACGCCCTTGTCCACATCGAAGATGCCGAAGGTGGCGCTGAACACGTTCTGCAGCACCGCGACCTGGTTCAGCCCCGATACCTGCTTGAACATCCCCAGGGGGCTGAAGCCGGCCGGGTCTGCCGAGTCATAGACCGGCTGCACCTTCCACTGGCCCTGACGGTCAATGAACCCGGCCTTGCCGGAGCTGCCGTCGGCATTCTTGGCGGTGACCAGCGCGCCCTGCTTACCGAACACCTGGCAGGTGCCGAACTGGGCCTGGATCACGGTCTTGCCCTGGAAGTCCATGTAGCCGCAGGGGCTGTCGTATTGTTCGCGGAAGGCCACCAGGCCGTCTCCCGGCTCGCCCATCCAGTTGTAGGTGGCGGCGCTGATCAATTGGGCCTTGGCATCGGCCAGGGCCTTGCCCTGTTCGGTGCTGACCACCAGATGCTGGTTGGCAAAGTCGTCGATGCTGTCGAAGTCGATCTTTTTCTGCTCGCCGGTCTTGAGGTTCAGCGCCCACTTGTCACTGCCACGCTCGGCGATCATCCACCAGCCGCGCTTGGCGAAATCGTCGCGGACCATGCTGCTGTCGAACACCGCTTCGGTGAGCACCTGCCCGGTGGCGCTGAGAATGCCGCGCTTGCCACCGATCTCGTAGACGATGAAATCGTCGTTGCCGCCCACGTACAGATCGTCGAAGCGCGGTGGCTGAATCTGCTGGCCGGCCTGGTCGATGATCCCCAGCTTGCCGTCCTGGCCGAAGCCGAAGAGGCCGGGGGTCAGCAGACGCAGGTCATCGGTAAAGTCGGCCTTGATGATTTGCTTGCCATCGGCGCTGGCCAGGTTCCAGGTGCCGTCCTTGGCGAACAGGAAGCTCTTTTCCAGGGGCATGGCGACCACGGCGTCGTAGTCATTGTCGGCGCTGACCAGTACCGCACCGTTCTGGTCCAGTACGGCGCATTCGCCATTGGCGCAGATCGGCATGACCATGGCCGCCGGAGCCGGGGCCGGCGCGAGGGTGGTGGTTTTGGGACTGGAGTCTTCCTTGCATCCAACCAGGGTCAGAGCAGACAACGAGAGGATCAGCGAGCCGAGACGGGCACAGGCGCTTCTATCCATGAACTTCAGGTTCCTTGTAAATGAGGGGTAGTGCAGAGCGCCCCGAAACACGGGGCGGGCAAAGCGCGGAAGATTCTGCGGTGGCGCCGGATAAATGCAAGATCCAATTGCAAAGAAAACCACAGGTACAGCGCTAAACCCTGTCTCAGACTGAGACGTTTGTCGCGAAATTGTACGTCGAGTAACACCCATCAGCCCGATGGCGCTCCGGGCATCTGTCTAAGTCATTGATCGGGCGCTGGTTTGTAAGCTGGCACGCTCCGTGTATTGCATAGCTTCAGACGTTTCTCTTGCCTCCATGGCCGGTATCGCCGGACATGGCAGAAACCAAAAAAACGACTCGCTAAAAATAAGAAAGCACCGTGGGAGGTTCGACCCTGATGAAGAGAAAACTCCGCCTTAGGCTGAGCGCCAGCCTGCTGGCCATTGCCACCTGTAGCGCCTTGCATGCCCCTTCGAGTTTCGCCGCCCGGGATGCGCAGAGCATCCTCAAGGAAACCTGCCAGGGCTGCCACACCCCCGAGGCCGGGGGCGCCCTGAGCCGCATCAGCCATCAGCGCAAGACCCCGGAAGGCTGGCTGATGAGCATTGCCCGCATGCAGGTCATGCACGGGCTGCAAATCAGCGATGACGAGCGCCGCACCCTGGTCAAGTACCTCGCCGATACCCAGGGCCTGGCCCCCAGCGAGACCGACGGCGTGCGCTACGCCCTGGAGCGGCGCTTGAACACCGTCGAGCACTTCGACGAGCAGACCACCCAGATGTGCGCCCGTTGTCACTCTGGCGCGCGCATTGCCCTGCAACGGCGTCCGGCCCAGGAATGGGAGCGCCTGGTGAACTTCCACCTCGGCCAGTGGCCGTCCCTGGAGTACCAGGCCCTGTCCCGGGACCGCGAGTGGTTGCCCACCGCCCTCAAGGACATGGTGCCCTTGCTGGCCCAGCGTTACCCCCTCGACAACCCGGCCTGGAAGGCCTGGCAACAGGCCCGCCCGCCAGCGGCGGCACTGGCCGGCGACTGGAGCTTCAGCGGCCATCTACCGGGCAAGGGCGCACTGGCCGGGGTGATGAGCGTCAGCGCCGAGGCAGGCGATCAGTTCAAGGTCAGCGTCAAGGGTCAGTACGCCGATGGCAGCCCGTTCAATGGCCAGGGCAGCGCGATCCTCTACAGCGGTTATGAGTGGCGCGGCAATGTCACGGTCGACGGCGTGGTCATGCGCCAGGTGCTGGCGGCCCAGGGCAACGCCCTGCAAGGGCGGATGTTCGAGGCCGAGCATGACGAGCGCGGCCTGGATTTCATCGCCGCCAAACAGGGCAGCCAGCGTCTGCTGGCTGTGCAGCCGGGTTACCTGAAGGCCGGCGCAGAGGCTGAAGTGACCCTGGTGGGCGCGGGCCTCTCCGGCACCCCGAGCTTCGGCAAGGGCGTCGAGGTGGTGCAGGTGCTGGAGCAGAGCCCGGAGCGCATCCGCCTCAAGCTCAAGGCGGCGGCCAGCGCCCAGCCGGGGCTGCGCGAAGTCAGTGTCGGCAGCCTCAAGGGCGCCACGCTGGCGGTGTACAAGCGCATCGCCGAGGTCAAGGTGGTGCCGGCGTTCGCCGTGGCGCGAGTGGGTGACGGCGGCGGTTCGACGCCCAAGGTCCAGGGGCGTTTCGATGCCGAGGCCTGGGGCCAGGGCGCCGACGGCAAGGCCTATCGCATCGGCGTGATGCCGGCGCAATGGAAGGTCGAGGCCTTCGACGAGCAGGCGGCCAAGGACGAAGACGTCAAGTACGCCGGCAGCATGCAGGCCGACAGCGGGGTGTTCACCCCCGGCGATGCGGGGCCCAACCCGCAGCGCAAGATGTCCACCAACAACGCCGGCAACCTCAAGGTGATCGCCGCCGTGGATGACGCCGGCAAGGCCCTGACCGGCGAGGGCCAACTGATCGTCACCGTGCAACGCTGGAACAATCCACCCATTCCCTGAAGGCCGTCGAACGCTACCGACAGACACTTTCAGGCAATGACCGCAGGCCCCGAAAGCGGGGCTTGCACAGGAGGTTGTAATGGGCGCAATTCTGAATCTGGTGGAGCGCAACCTGCATGAAGTGCAGGTGGACGCCGACCGCATGCTGTTCCATATCCCCAGCAGTTCGCTGTTCGCCAGCGATGCCTTGACCTGCAGCATCATCGATGCCCTGCGCGGGCCCGGCTGTACCCCGGAAGACTTGATCCAACAGCTGGCTGGCGCTTACGACGGCTTGGATGTCAGCGACACCCTGCGCGAGCTGATCGCCCTGGAGCTGGTCAGCGACGGCTCGCCCCTGACCCCGGAAATCGGCGTCAAGCGGGTCGAGCGCACGGCAATCAATACCGTGGTGCTCAACGTCAACACTGGCTGCAACCTGAGCTGCACCTACTGCTACAAGGAAGACCTGGACAAGCCCTCGGCAGGCAAGAAGATGGGCCTGGACACGGCCATCGCCTCGGTGGAGATGCTGCTCCAGGAATCCCCGGACGAAGAACGCTACACCGTGGTGTTCTTCGGCGGCGAGCCCCTGAGCAACCGGCCGCTGATCGAGGCCATGGTGGACTACTGCGAACAGCGTTTTAGCGCGGCCGGCAAGTTCGTCGAGTTCGTCATGACCACCAACGCCACGCTGTTGACCGAGGAGGTAGTGGATTACCTCAACGCTCATCGTTTCGGGCTGTCGGTGAGCATCGACGGGCCCAAGACCGTGCACGATCGCAACCGCATCACCGTGGGCGGGCAGGGCACCTATGACGTGGTGCGGCGCAAGGCGCAGATGCTCCTGGCGCGTTACAACAGCCGCCCGGTGGGGGCGCGGGTGACCCTGACCACCGGGGTCACCGACCTTGAGACCATCTGGGACCACTTGTTCAACGAGCTGGGGTTTGCCGAGGTGGGATTCGCCCCGGTGACCTCGGGCGACATCAGCAGCTTCAACCTCAGCAGCGAGGAGTTGATCGAGGTCTTCGCCAGCATGAAGCGCCTGGGGCGGCGTTATCTGGAGGCGGCGCTGGAGCACCGCAATATCGGTTTCTCCAACCTGCACCAGTTGATCACCGACATCCACGAAGGCCACAAGAAGGCGCTGCCCTGCGGCGCCGGGCTGAAGATGCTGGCGGTGGACCACAAGGGTGAGCTGAACCTGTGCCACCGCTTTACCGGCTCAACCTTGCCGACCTTCGGCAACGTGCATGACGGCGGAGTCAAGCAGGTGCAACTCAACGACTTCCTGTCCCAGCGCCTGGACCGGATCCACACCGGTTGCGACAGCTGCCGCATCCGCAACCTGTGTTCCGGTGGCTGCTACCACGAGAGCTACGCCCGCTACGGCGACCCGGCGCACCCGACCTATCACTATTGCGAACTGATGCGTGACTGGGTGGATTTCGGCATCGAAGTCTACAGCCGGATCATGGCGCACAACCCTGCGTTCATCAGCACTTACATCACTCCGCGCAAGGCCCACTGACATGAAACATCTCAAGCCGATCAATAACAAAGCTCAGAAACTGACCGAGGCTGCGGCCCAGGACCGGATCGAAGACGTGCTGGCGATGAACTCCGTGGCCGGTTGCGCTTCCACCACCGACCCGGGCTGGGAAATCGACGCCTTTGGCGGGGTCTCGTCCCTGTGCCAGCCCATGGAGGCCGACCTCTATGGCTGCTCCGACCCGTGCTGGTGGCCGGCCCAGGTGCCGGACATGATGAGCACCTACCCCGACTGGAACAAGGACGCCCAGGCCTCCAACGACAACTGGCGCAACCTCGGCACTGTCTTCCCGAAAGACAAGTGATGAACAAGAAGAAGGATTCCAGCATGCACAGCATCAAAGCCTGCGGCCTGGTCGCACTCGCGGTTCTCGGCGCCTGCTCGTTCAGCGTTCTGGCCGATGAAGGCCTGGCCCTCAACAGTGGCCACGAATACATGGTGACCACCAATTACCCGAACAACCTGCACGTCATCGATCTGGCCAACGACAGCCTGTACAAGACCTGCAAGATGCCCGACGCCTTCGGCCCCGGCACCGTGCAACTGTCGCCGGACCGCAAGATCGCCTACGTGTTGAACAACCACTACGCGGATGTCTACGGCGTCGAGCTCGACAGCTGCAAGCAGGTGTTCCACGCCAGCATCACCCAGCACCCGGGGGAGAAGGCGCGCTCGATGTTCGCCTTCACCGTCAGCCACGACGGCAAGGAGTTGTACACCGTGGCCAACCCGACCTTGCTGCTCAATGATCGCTACGAGGTCAAGGAACCGCGGCTGGATGTCTACGCCACCGACGCCGGGCTCAATGCCAAGCCGGTGCGCAGCTTCCCCGCGCCGCGCCAGCTGACCATCATGCAGAGCGGCGATGACGGTACCCTGTATGTGGCCGGGCCGGACCTGTACAAGGTTGACGTCAAGACCGGCAAGTTCGAGGTGCTGATCCCCAGCCGCCATTGGCAACGTCCCAACTACAGCGCTCCGGACGTGCTCTACGTGTGGAACCAGCAAACCTACCGGCATGACTTCTCGCTGCTCTACACCGCCGCGAAGTTCAAGGACAAGCAGCAGGACCCGGCCACCGCCGAGCCGCTGTACGGACTGTTCAGCGTCGACCTTGCGACCGGCAAGACCGAGACCACCGACTTCGGCCCCCTGACCGAAATCTACTTCAGCGGCATGCGTTCGCCCAAGGACCCGAACCTGATGTTCGGCGTGCTCAACCGCCTGGCCAAGTACGACATCAAGCAGAAGAAGCTGCTCCAGGCTGCAACCCTGGAACACTCCTACTACTGCATCTCGTTCAACCGGGCGGGGACCAAGATCTACCTGTCGGGGACCTTCAACGACGTAGCGATCTTCGATGTGCAGAGCATGCAGCAGATCGGCAAGATCACCTTGCCCGGGGGCGACATGGCCATCACCACCGCGCAGATCTTCATCCGCTGACTGCGTCTCCCGCCGCCGGCTCCTGTGGTAGGAGCCGGCGGGCCGGCGAACAGGCCCGCACGCTGTGGGGCGTCCTCACCGATGCTTTGCGGGCAAGCCCGCTCCTATTGCCTGGGTACCGGGCAGCTCAAATCCCCTTCCTCGCACTTCAGGTATTGCTTGAAGCTTTCCACCCGAGTCTTGGTCAAGGCCGTGATGCAGTTGCTGTAGGCCACCGGATACAGGCTGCCACCTTCCACCCCCGAGGTGGAAAAACCGCACTCGGCATCGCGGAACGCCAGCCAGGCGCGTTGGGCGCTGACCAGCAGCTTTTTGCTGCGTGGCTGGTCTTTCAGGCGCTGGTTGATCTGTTGGTAAAGGGTATTCAGCTCCTTGTCCGCGGCCTTGTTCAGGGCGTTGGCGCACAGGTTCATATCGGTCTGGGTGCTGCTGTTGCAGTCGTAGGCCTGGGCCAATGGAGCCAGCAGCAGCGGCGCAAGGGCCAGAAGCAGGATCGGACGCATGGAAAGTCTCGCAATCGGTCAATGAGAAAAAACAGTCTAGCCGCGGCTGGGTTGCCACTCGGGCCAGCGCTCCAGCGCTTCGTCGGCCAGCCAGGGCACATCGTGGGAGGTCCAGATATGCACCTGTGGCGTCTGCCCCGGATCATCGTCCAGGGTCGCCACTCGCAGGATCACGTGGGGCTGGCCCGGCCGCTCCGCCAGCAAGTGAGAGCCGCAGACCGAGCAGAAGTGCCGCAGCTTGCCCGGCGAGGACTCGAACGCCCTCAGCAGCTCCTGGCCCCGGGTCCAGCGAAAGTGCTCGCGCATCACCCCGGCGGTGGAGGCAAAGGCCGCGGCATGGGCCTTGCGGCAGGTCCGGCAATGGCAGTGACCGATGGGCATGTCCAGGCGTTGCACTTGATATTGCACGCCCTGGCACAGGCAACTGCCGTTGAGTGGTCGGGCAGAGGCGTGG
Source organism: Pseudomonas protegens (assembly GCF_003363755.1). Lineage (GTDB taxonomy): Bacteria > Pseudomonadota > Gammaproteobacteria > Pseudomonadales > Pseudomonadaceae > Aquipseudomonas > Aquipseudomonas danubii. The sequence goes on along the minus strand of NZ_CP031396.1, from coordinate 1,395,641 downwards.
CGTTGCGAGGCTTGTAGCAGGTCGTCGGCCATGGCCTGGATGTCATCGCCCATGTGCAGTTGGGCCAGCCAGTGCGGCGGTATCCCCTGGACCCCATAAAAGGCTCCGGCCAGCTGACCGACGATGGCGGCAGTGGTGTCGGCGTCATCCCCCAGGTTAGTGGCGGCGAGCACCGCTTCGGCGTAGCTGTCCGTGTGCTGGAAGCACCACAGCGCGGCCTCCAGGGAGTCGACGCAGTAGCCGCTGCCGCGAATCTGCTCGCGGCTTTTCTCCCGGTAGCCGCCCTGGGCCAATGCCGCGACCTTGGGCTGGCTGAACGCCTGATCATCGAGCTGTTGCAGTTCCACCCTGCTGGCGCCACCCAGGGCCTTGGCAATCAGCCCGGCGAACAACTGGCAGCATTCGACGGCTTCGGCGGCGCCGTGGGTGGTGCGGGAACTGGCGCCGGCAAATTCACGGACCCGGGCCAGGTCGGGGTAGTGAAACAGCACCACGGGCGCCAGGCGCATCAACGAACCATTGCCGGCGGTTTGCGGGTCGGTTGCGCCGGCGAAGGGCTGGCCGTGTTCCTGGAAGTCGCTCAGGGCCTGGCGCACGGTCATGCCGATATCGAAGCACTCGCCGGTGGCGCTCAAATAGCCCCATTGCCACCAATTGAGGTAGCGGCCCATCTGGTCGGCCGGGTCGAAGCCGTCCTTGCGCAACAGGCTTTCCCCCAGGCACAGGGCCATGGAGGTGTCGTCGGTCCACTGTCCGGCCTTGAGGTTGAAGGGGCCGCCGCCCAGCAGATCGGTGACTGGCGTGAAGCTGCCACGGGGCTTGAATTCGACGCTGGTGCCGACGGCGTCGCCACAGGCCAGGCCCAGCAGGCTGCCACGGTAGCGGTCGATCAGGGAGAGGGGCATGGCAGATCCTTTGCAAAGTAGAGGTGCAGTGGCGCCGGCGACAGTAGCATTTTTCGTTGGGGACGATCAGTCGCGCCTTCGGCCAGATAAAGGTTGCGCTGGACTCACAGAGGTCTAAGGTCTGTACGAAAACCCGCCGAACGAAGATCAGGTAGTTTCCGTACAGAGCTAGTGCTCATCACTGGAGGTGATCCATGAACTCTTCAGATCGCATCGAACGCAAGATCCTGCTGCATGCCAGTCCGGCGCAGGTATGGGCGGCACTGAGTGAAGCCGAGACCTTCGGTCGCTGGTTCGGCGTGGCCCTGCAGGGCCAGCATTTCGCTCCCGGCCAACGCACCCGGGGGGCGGTCACTTACCCAGGTTATGAACACCTGACCTGGGATGTGCAGGTGGAGCAGATGCTGCCCGAAGAGCTGTTTTCCTTTCGCTGGCATCCCTACCCCGTTGACCCGGCCCATGACTACTCGGCGGAGCCCACCACCCTGGTGCAGTTCGAACTGGAACCCCATGGCGGCGGCACCTTGCTGCGGGTGGTCGAATCGGGCTTCGACGGCATTCCCAGCGAGCGTCGGCTCAAGGCCTTTCGCATGAACAGCCGTGGTTGGGACGAGCAGATGAGCAACATAGAAAATCACTTGCAGCTGCGCTGAAGTCGTTTGCGGCAAGCGGCACGTTGCGGATCGAGTCGTGGTGTTTGAAACTTGCCGCTTACCGCTTGGAGCTGTTCTTTTGTTCGCAACCTATCTCGAACGTTGGCGTCTGCTGCCCGATGGCGAGGCCATCGTCACCCCGGGCAGCCGTTTGCTGCCCGTACGCCTGGAAGACGGCGCGCCAGCCATGCTGAAACTCGCCCTGGATGAGGACGAGCAGGGCGGTAACCGCCTGATGGCCTGGTGGGCCGGGGAGGGCGCGGCGCAGGTTTATGCCCAGGAGGATGAGGCGCTGTTGATGGAACGCGCGCAGGGCTCGCGTTCATTGATGCGCATGGCCCTGGCGGGCGAGCACGACGCCGTCAGCCACATTGTCTGCGCCACGCTGGCGCGCCTGCATGCGCCACGTGCGCAACCCTGGCCGGCGTTGCTGCCCCTGGATCATTGGTTCAAGGATCTGCGCGAGGCAGCGCAACAGCAGGGTGGCTTGCTGCTCAATAGCCTGGCCATGGCCGAGCAACTGTTGGCCGCGCCTCGGGACCTCGTGGTACTGCACGGCGATGTGCACCACGACAACGTGCTGGACTTCGGCGAGCGCGGCTGGCGGGTGATTGACCCAAAACGCGTGTACGGCGAGCGCACCTTCGACTTTGCCAACCTGATCTGCAATCCGGACTTGCCCAGTGCCACTGATCCACTGCGCTTTGCCCGGCAGGTGCAGGTGATCGCCGCGGCGGCGCAGCTCGACCCTCGACGCCTGGTGCAATGGGTGCTGGCGTTCAGTGGCCTGTCCGCCGCCTGGTTCCTCCAGGATGACCACCAGGCCGGAGCCCGCCACCAGCTCAAAGTCGCGGCTTTGGCCATTCAGGCACTGGCGTGTTGAGCTAGGGGTTTGCGTAAGTGAGCTATAGCGAATTTCCTACACGCGCTGTAATTCAATGCGCCTTCTGCGCACCGGGCTTTGTGTTTAATCTTCTTTCCCACAACTGCAGCGCAGGAAGCGCTCAGGATCAAGGAAGATCGACCATTAGCACGGATGCTGCAGACAGGAAGTCATGATGGTCTTGGAAAAAACCCGCTTCGGCGGGTTTTTTTTCGTCTGCATTTTCCAGTACCGCAGTCCTCGATAAACCCTGCAGCCGGCTTGCCGGCGAAGGGGCTGTTCAGGTCGCTTTCGCCGGCAAGCCGGCTCCTACGAATAGTGGTTGAGTTCGGCGGGTGATGTGCTGGCCGCAACCCGGAGTGCTCACGCTCAGCGGGTGACTTCGTTGCGGACTTTTACCAGGGCCTGTTCCAGCAGCGGCAGGCCAATGGAGCCCAGGGCTACCCGCAAAGCCTGGGGCACGTGAGCGGTGGTGGCGAAGGGTTCTGCCGAAGTCACCGTCACCCCCTGATGCTCCAGGGCCGACACCACGGCCTCGGCTCGCAAGCCTTCAGGCAATGTCAGCCAGAGAAAATACGACGATGGCCAGGCCTGAACATCGCAGTCCTTGAGTACCCGCCTGGCCAGCTGCTGGCGGCTGCGGGCATCGTTGCGCTTCTGCTCTTCCAGGCTGTCCACCAGCCCCGACTCGATCCAGCGACAGCCCAGGGTCACGGTCAGCGACGGGGTGCTCCAGGTCGACACGCGGATAGCCCGCTCCAGGGCCGGGATCATCTCCGGCGGCGCGACGATAAACCCCAGGCGCAATCCCGAAGCGACACTTTTCGACAGCCCGGAAATGTACAGCGTGCGCTCCGGGGCCAGGGTCTGCAGTGGCGGCGGTGCCGGTTCGGCGAGGAAAGCGTAGGCGCCGTCCTCGATCAGCAGCAGGTCATGCTCGCGGGCCAGTTGCGCCAGGCGTCGACGTTCGGCCAGGGGCATCACTGTGCCCAGTGGGTTGTGCAGGGTCGGCATGCAGTACAGCGCCCGCACCGGGCGCCGGCGGCACAGGGCCTGCAGGGCGTCGAGGTCCATCTGGCCGTTGTGTTGCGGCAGTGGTTCCAGGTCCAGGCGCTGGACCTGGGCCAGGGTCTTGAGACCCGGGTAGGTCAGGGCGTCCACCGCCAGGATATCCCCGGGCTGGAGCAGCGCCAGCAGGCTCACCGCCAGCCCCTGCTGGGCGCCGTTGACGATCAGTACCTGCTCGGCGGCGACGCGGATCTCGCGGTTGCGCAGGTGCCGCGCTGCGGTCTGGCGCTCATGGGGGCGCCCACCCTGGGGCGCGGAATGCAGCAGGGCATCCAGGTCGCCGGAGGCGGCAATCGCCCGCAGGCCCTCGCGCAGGCTTTCCGCCTGGCCGGGCAGGGACGGGTAGTTGAACGACAAGTCCACCGAGGCGGCGCCGGCGGGGTGCTGTTCCAGGCCCATGCCCCGGGGCAGGCTGGTGTCGCGGACAAAGGTGCCGCGCCCGGGCTCGCCCACCACCAGGCCGATGGCTTCCAGCTCGTGGTAGACCCGCAGCGCCGTGGCCAGTGCCACCTGCTCGCTGGCCATCAGCGCCCGAACCGTTGGTAGCTGGGTGCCTGGGCACAGCTGGCCGGCGCGGATGCGCTGGGCGAAGTGATCGACGATGGTTTTGTAGCGGGTACGGCGCATGCTCGGCCACCTTGTGTATCTAGAACACTTTTTTGTTTGTATCAGATAGGGGGCCTAATCTAGCGGCTTTTGCGCAGGAGCGCGCACATGCCGGACCTTTCCACTCTGTCGATCTTCCTGGGTGCCGTGTTGCTGTTGCTGCTGTCGCCGGGGCCCAACATGGCCTTTGTCATCAGCCATGGCGTGGCCTATGGCTGGCGCGGTGGGGTGGCGTCGGGGTTGGGGATTGGCGCGGCGGATATCGGCCTGACCCTGCTCACGGCCACAGGCGTCACCGCCGTGGTGGCCAGCTGGCCACCGGCGTTCGATCTGCTCCGCTATGCCGGGGTCGCCTACCTGCTGTGGCTGGCCTGGAAAGCCCTGGCGGGTAACGGCGCCTTGAACCTCGTCGATGCCGTCCGGGTGCCGCTGTCCACGGTGTTTGTCCGGGCCCTGTGCAACAGCCTGCTGAACCCCAAGGCGTTGTTGTTCTTCATGGTGTTCCTGCCGCAATTCGTCCGGCCGGCTCACGGCAGCATCGCCTTGCAGCTGGTAGTCCTGGGACTGTTGCTGACCCTGGTCAGCGGAATCTTTCACACCAGCCTGGGGATCTTCGGCGCGCTCCTGACACGGAGCTTCTCCGGCACGACGGCACGTTTTGCCCGGCTGCAATCCTGGCTGCTGGCGGCGGTGTTGCTGGCGCTGGCTTTGCGCCTGGCACTGTTGGCCCGGCCGGTCTGACTTATCACCTCAACGGAGTTCAAGCATGTACATCGCCGCCTTTATCTATAAGCCGGGCCAGCGGGACGAGGAGTTCCATCGCCTCAGCGCGCTGATCGACGAAATTGCCATCAGCTTGCCGGGCTTTGTCGGCGCCCAATCCTGGACCAGCGCGGATCAGGCGCTGATCAATGCCAGTTATTACTGGGAGGATGAGGCTTCGATCCAGGCCTTTGCCCGTCACCCCAGGCACCTGGAAGCCAAGCGCCAGTACCGGCGCTGGTACGCCGGTTATCAGGTGGTGATTTCCAAAGTCGAACGCACTTATGGTGACGGCGCCATTGCTCAGTTGCTGAGCAATGATCGCCATGGGCAGGTACGCCGCGCCTGAAGGGAGGAGGCGTTGCGCGGCTCAACCGGCTTGCAGTCGGGCAGCCGCCCGCAGGGTGATCTCCCGGCGCTTGTGCAGGGAGTCCGCTGCCCGGCTGCGGGCCTCTTGCACCACGCTGGCCGGGGCGGTGTCCGGGCTGCCGGCCTCGAACGGCGGCGCCGGGGCGTACTCCAGTTGCAGTTGCACCCGCTGCGCGGTGGCGGCGTCGAACAGTTCGGCGGCCAGGGTCAGGGCGAAGTCGATGCCGGCGGTAATGCCGCCGCCGGTCAGCAGGTTGCCGTCACGCACCACCCGCTCGCGCACCGGGATCGCCCCCAGGGGTGCCAGCAGTTCGTGGTAGGCCCAGTGGGTGGTGGCGCGCTTGCCCAGCAGCAGGCCGGCGGCGCCAAGCACCAGGGAGCCGGTGCACACCGAGGTCACATACCGCGCCCGGGCCGCTTGCCGACGGATGAACGCCAGGGTCTGGGGATCTTCCATCAAGGGCCCGACACCGGCGCCCCCGGGAATGCAGAGCACATCCAGGGGCGGGCAGTCGGCAAAGCCGGTGGTGGCCTGCAGCACCAGGCCGGAGCTGGCGATCACCGGCCCGGTTTCCTTCCAGAGCAGGTGCAGCTGTACGTCGGGCAGCGAGGCCAGCACGTCGTGGGGACCGGTCAGGTCCAGTTGTTGAACCTCTGGAAACAACAGAAAACCTATCTGCACTGTCATGGCCTGTTCCTTGTGTGGGTGGGGTGGACGGCTTGACTCTAGCGTTCTAGGATTTGGCGCATACGCCAACCTGCCCTCGATTTACGCCAATCATGTCCAGCTCCGCGAAAAATGTGTTTGTCCTGGCCTTCGCCAATGCCCAGTTGCTGGATGTCACCGGCCCGTTGCAGGTGTTTGCCTCGGCCAATGACCGGGCCCGTGGCCTGGGCTTGCCCTTGCCCTACAACCCCAGGGTCATTGCCAACCCGGGCGGGGCGACCCTGAGTTCATCGGGGCTGGCGCTGCTGGCCGAGGCCCTGCCGGCGCCGGAGGTGGCCTGCGACACCTTGATCATTGCCGGCGGTTGGGGCGTCTACGAGGCGGCTCGGGACCCGCAGCTGGTGGCCTGGGTCGCCCAGCGCGCAACGGCCTCGCGGCGGGTGGCCTCGGTCTGCACCGGGGCTTTTTTGCTGGCCGCCAGTGGCTGGCTGGACGGGCGCCGGGTGGTGACCCACTGGACCCGCTGCGATCAACTGGCCGAGCAATACCCGCAGTTGCGGGTGGAGCCCAATCCGATCTTTATCAACGATGGCCCGGTGTGGACCTCGGCCGGAGTCACCGCCGGTATCGACCTGGCCCTGGCCCTGGTGGAGGCCGACCTGGGGCGCGAGGCGGCGCTGGATGTGGCCCGGCAACTGGTGGTGTTTCTCAAGCGCCCGGGCGGCCAGTCGCAGTTCAGCGTGACCCTGTCGCTGCAAAACAGCGGCGGGCGTTTCGATGGCTTGCACGCCTGGATTGCCGAGAATCTCAGTCGCGAGCTGACCTTGCCGATCCTGGCCCAGCAGGCGGGCATGAGCGAGCGCAGCTTCGTCCGTCACTACCGCGCCGACACCGGCCAGACCCCGGCCCGGGCCATCGAACTGATCCGCGTGGAAACCGCCCGGCGCCTGCTGGCCGACACCGGCCTGCCGATCAAGCGCATCGCCGCCCAATGCGGTTTTGGCAGTGAAGAAACCCTGCGCCGCAGCCTGCTGCGGGCCCTGGGGGTGACGCCCCAGGCCTACCGCGAACGTTTTGCCAGCACCGAGCAGGTCTGAGCCCGGGGGCGCGGTTCAGCCTTCGACCAGGCTCAGCCGGCCGTCGCTATACAGCACTTCGCGGCCGACCCAGGCCGTGTCCACTTGCGGCAGCACCGCCGACGGCTTGCGCAGTTCCCGCAGTAGCGTGGAGCCGTGGGACAGGCGCCCACCCATGCGCGCGATCACGGCCCGGGCCGCTTGGTAGTGAGCGTGGCGCCCGGGATCGAGGGTATCTTCCAGGAGGATATCGACCCCCAGCACGCCCTGGACCTGCCCCGGATAGATCATGAAGCCCGCGGCCTGCTCGCTGCCTTCGCGGCCGTCCTGCCAGAAGCTGCCGCCGCGGCTGCGCGGCTGCTCGTGGGGGGCGAACCAGTAGCCGCGATCGGCCTCGGGCACGGCGTGGTGCAGGCGGAAAAAGATCCGCATCAGGTTGTCCCGGTACCACTCGCGCACTTGCAGGTAGTAGCCGCGCATGCCCGGCAAACCCAGGCGGTGGGCCAGGGTGATGGCCGGGCTCCAGTGCGGGAAAGCCTGCAGCGGCAACTCGGTGCAGGGCGGGCGCGGGGTGCCGGGGTCGGTTTCCCAGGGCAGGCGATGGGGGCTGTGGTCCAGGTTGTCGTAGGCGGTGGGCGGGCGCCCCAGCAGCGCGCCGCCGCTGCTGGCCAGGGCGGTGGCTATGCACAGGTTGCCCTGCACCACGAACACATAGAAACGGCTGAACCAGTCCGCCAGTTGCTGGCCGTTGGCAGCGCTCTGATGCAACTGCGCCAACTCGTCATCGAAGCGCCGCAGGCCGCGTTCCAGGGTCAGCAGATGGCCTCGGGCAACGTGCTGCATGCGCAGGAAGCGCGGCAGCGAGCGCAGCAGCCGCAGCGGGCGCAGGGGCAGCTCCGGGGTGGCGCCACCGACTTCCCCGGCGTAGCTGGAGGAGGGCAGGCCCCAGTCGGCCAGGCGCGCCAGGAACAGGTCGTTGTTGATGTAGGAAGCCCCGCCGAACACCGCGGTGAAGGGTTCGTTGTCCTGCAGCACCCGGCTGTCCCAGCGGGCCATGATCGCCGGGATACTCACCGCTGCCCGGCGCTGGCCGTACTCGACGAAGCGGCTGGGTTGCGGCGGCAGGATTTCGGCGATATTGGCTGCGGTCAGGTGCCGGCGCCAGCCGTAGTCGCTGATGGGGCGGTACTGCAGCAGCCACAGTTGCTGACCGTCCCAGGCCCATTCCACATCGCCGGGCACATAGTGGAAGACCTTCAGCACCCCTTGCAGGAAGTCCCACAAGGCACTGGCGTCGAGTCCCTGGGTGCTGGCGAAGTGGCCACTTTCCCAGGCACTGCCCAGCCGCGAGAGCACCGCCCGCTGGGGGCTGACCTGACCGTCGGCGAGGCTTTCCAGATGGCCTTCGACCCACTCCAGCTCCACCGCGAGATGACGCACGAAGGCGATCCCCGACAGGGTCGGCTGGATGAAGCGCTGCACCACCACTTCCTCGACGCCGGCGTCCCGCAGCTCGCTGATACGCGCAGGCACGTCCGTGCTGGCGACCCGCAGGTAAGTGGTGCTCAGCCCGGCATTGGCCGAGTCGGCCTGATCTTCGCCGTAGCTGGAAGAGCGTACCGCCCATAAGGCCTGCGGCTGGCTGGCGAGCAGGGCCGGCAAGCGCGGGTCGCCGGCGCTGTCCAGGGACAGGGCGCTGGGCACCGGCCGGCCGGCCAGTTCTGCCAGGCGCAGGCGGCCGCCCTTGGTGTGGGCGACGAAACCCGGGTCGCCGGACTCCAGCCAGTCGACGAACGCCGTCGGCGCATCGATCCAGGGGTAATGGCCCCAGCCCGGCTTGAGGCTGATCCGCAGGTCGGCCCGGGCCAGGATCGCCGACCAGGCCGCAGCCTGGGCCATCCCCAGCAGCCGGTCCTGGTCGCCCCAGACCAGGTGCACCGGGTCCCTGATCCACTCCAGCAGTGGCAGCGCGGTGTCGGCCCGCAGCTGTTGCCACAGCGGCACGAAAGCCCGGCAGCGGGCATAGCCCGAGCCCATGCGCTGGTATTGCTCCTGGGTCCACGGCTGGCGCGAGAACTTGCCGGCGAACAGGGTCGGTTTATGGCTGAGCAAGCCATGAATCAGCAGGCGCGCCGGCAGCGGCGACATCAGTGCCGGCAGGCGCCGTTGCCAGAGAAAGGCCCCCACCGGCGACAGCAGCACACTGCGCGAGAAATGCCCGGGGCAGCGTTGCAAGGCGTGCAGCACGATCAACGCGCTGACCCCCACCGCGACAATTCCCTGGCCCGGCTCGGTCATGCCCAGCAGGGCCTCGGCGTATTCGCCGAGGTCATTGCAAGGAGGCAGTGGATTGTCGCCAAAGCCCGGCAGTTCCAGCGGCTGCACCTGATAGCGCTGAAAGTGCGGCAGGGCATCGTCCCACCAGTCGGCGGCGCTGCCATTGCCCGCCAGCAGGTACAACAGGGGCTTGCTCATGGGCATTCCTCAGCTCAGGTCAGGTCGCGCAGGGCCGCGTCCAGGGTCGGGTAACGGAAGCGGTAGCCGGCCTGCAGCAGGCGCGCGGGCACCACCTTCTGGCCGTCGAAGAACAGCTCGGCCATTTCCCCGGCCAGGGCTCGCACCGGCGCGGCCGGCACATGCAGCCACACCGGACGCTTGAGCACCTTGCCGACGGTGGTGGCGAAGGTGCCCTGGCTCACCGCTTCCGGCGCCACCATGTTGTAGGTGCCGGACAGGGACGCGTCGTTCATCGCCCGGGCCATCACCTGCAACACGTCGTCGCGGTGCACCCAGCTCATGATCTGCTGGCCATCGCCCATGCGTCCGCCAAAGCCGAAATGGAAGGGCAGCAGCAGGGGTTTCAAGGCGCCGCCGGGACCGAACACGATGCCCAGGCGCAGCACCACCTGGCGCACGCCGAAACGGGTGGCCGGTTCCGCCGAGGACTCCCAGCGTGCGCACAGATCGGCCATGAAGCCTTCACCGCGCTCGGCGTTTTCATCCAGGCTCTGGCTGGCGTCGCGCACCCCGTAGAAGCCGATGGCCGACGCCTGGATCCACAGCTCCGGCTTGTGCTGTGCGTGTTGCAGCCAGTTGAGCAGGGCCTCGGTGGTGCCGACCCGGCTGGCCAACAGTTGCGCCTGGCGCTTGGCCGACCAGCGCGGCCCGGCCACCGGGGCGCCGGCCAGGTTGATGATCACGTCGAAGGCCTCGCCATGGCCCAGCTTGCTCAACGAGCGCAGGCAGCGGGCACGACCGTCGAACAGGTAGGCGGCGCGCAGCGGATCGCGGGCCAGCACGCTGACGGTGTGCCCGGCATCCAGCAGTTGGTTGACCAGGGTTTCACCGATAAAGCCGGTGCCACCGGTGACCAGCACCCGTTTGCCGGCACCGCCGGCAAAGGGATTGGCGCCCTGGCCCTGGCGTTGCAAGCGCAACGCCGCCAGGCCGTCACGAATCCCCGAGGCCGTCACACCGACGGCGAACAGGCTCAGGGCCCAGCCTTGCCAGCCCAGGTCGATGGGGCTCAAGGCGCTGGGCAGGCGCGACCACTCCAGCAGTTGCAGGCCGTACAGGGCGAAGAAGGCCCCGGCATTGATCGCCAGCACGGTGTGCATGATGCGTTCGATGGCCGGCAGCTTGCGGCTGCGGTCCTCGACGACGAAGTCCCACAGGGTCAGGCCGATTTCCAGGGCGAACAGCACGGCGATCACCAGCGCCCAGATGCCCTGGAACACCAGGTGGGCAATGCCCATGAACAGTACGCCGTAGAAGCACGAGCGCAGGGCATGGATTGCCAGCTCCTTGCGCGCGCCGTGGCGTTGCGGCAGGGCCACGGTGAGTTCGTGATGGTAGATCGTGTCCAGGGCGCCGAGCACGCCCTGGGCGAGCAACAGGGCGATGGCCCACTGCAGGATTGGCAAATCAGCCACGATGGTGAAGTCCTTTTACGAGGGAAGACGAGAGGTACGGCGGTCGTGGCGCTGCAGCCACAGTAACGGTGGCAGCAGCACCAGCAGGGCGAAGCTGTCGATCCACAGGTGCGCGGTCATGTTCATCTGCCACGACAGCCACATGTCCTGGGGCGCCCACAGCACGATCCCGGCCATCAGCCAGGCCCAGGCCGCCGGTGCCCGCAGGCGGTTGCCCAGGTGCACCAGGCCCAGCAGGTATAACGAATAGCTTTGCAGGGTGGCGCCGAACAGGCCCAGCCACCAGACCTGCTGGGCCCGGGCCGGCGCCGGTGCGGCGGCGCCCCAGAAGGCCTGTTCGATACTGGCCAGGTAGTCGTTGAACAGGCCGCTGTGGCCGGCCCAGGTCAGCAGCAGTCCGGCCAGCAGATGGCCGGCGCCGACAGCGTAGAGCCAAAGCACCAGGGCCCGGCGCAGGCCGGGCCGGGGGGAAGTCGTGGCGGGCAACATTCCATGTCCTGTGGGGGATCAAAGGCGCGAAGTGTACCGATTTTTCCCCGGCATGGCGTGCAGCCTGCAGCTCTTCTCAGGCGTTCTGGAGCAACTCCAGCAGCGCGTCGAGGGTGGCTTGCGGGGCTTCCTGGGGCAGGTTATGGCCGACACCGGGCAGGATACTGCGCTGATAGGGCCCGTTGAACAGGCCGATATCGGGGTCCGGCTCGGTGGCCGGGCCGACCCCGTCGTCGGCGCCACAGAGGGCGATGGTCGGCACCTGGATCGGCGGTTGTGCCTGCAACGCCTGCTCGATGCTTTCCAGGCTGGGGTCGCCGGGTACGTAGCCGAAGCGATGGCGGTAGGAATGGATCACCACTTCGACAAAGTCCGGGTTGTCGAAGGACGGCGCGCTCAGGCCATAGCACTGCGGTCCCTGCTTCCAGGTCGGCGACCACTGGCGCCACAACAGCTCGCAGAAGGCCCGACGGTTGGCCGTCAGCCCATCCACCCCGCGCTGGGTGTTGAAGTAGTACTGGTACCACAACCGGTGCTCGGTCTCTGGCGCCCTGGGTTCGCAGGCCCCGGGGATGTCCTGGATGTTGTAGCCGTCGGCGCTCATCAGGCCCTTGACCCGCTGCGGCCACAGGGCGGCGACGATGCAGGCGGCGCGACCGCCCCAGTCGTAGCCAGCGAGGGTGGCTTGGGGCAACTGCAGTGCATCCATCAGATCCAGCAGGTCCCGGGCCAGGGCGGCCTGCTGCCCGGAGCGCATGATCTGCTCGCTGACAAAGCGCGTCGGGCCGTAGCCCCGCAGGTAGGGAACGATGACCCGATAGCCGCGCTCGGCCAGGGGCGGGGCGATCTCGTCGTAGGCCCGCACGTCGTAGGGAAAACCGTGGAGCAGGATCACCGGCTCGCCAGTGGTCGGGCCGTGTGCTTCATAGGCAAGGTGCAGGCTGGGGGTCGTGACCTGATGCAGGGTGGCTGAGCTGGGCATGGTGGCTCCGGGGTTCGGTGACTTGAAACACCCTAGCTCAAAACGGTTACGGCTGATCTAGAGCGACTCGTACTGGCCGTCCTGGTCGACGTAGAACACCTCGCTGAGGTACCAGCGCTGGCCGCTGAAGATCAGGTGGTAGTGGTAATCGGCAGCAAAGCCCTCGCCGGGGCTGATTGCCCGGGTTTTCACTAGCGCGCGATCCGCGGTTCGGCTGCTGGAGAGTATCTGCTCGTACGCCGTGCCGTGGCTGGCCGGGGAACTGAAGGCAATGGGCTGGCCCTGAAAGCCCGGCAGGCAGAACTTGGTCAGCAACTGGGCGTACTCCTGCTGTGCCAGATCCATCGATTGCAGGGGCGCGTTGTCCGCTTGGCGGGCGCTGGCCCTGTCGCTCCACTGCTGATAGTCGGCAATGAATTGCCGGACCAGCGCTTCGGGTGAATCGCTGAACGAGGCGCACAAGGCGGGGTTGCAGAACAACAGGGCAAGCAGGGCGACAAATTTTTTCATGGGTGGGGAGTCACTTGCGTTTTGGTAGGCGAACGGCGCGCAGGCGCGGAGTCTAGCGCTGCTTGGCACCTGGCGTATCGATGGCCTCACACTGCCTTCGCCGGCACGCCGGCTTCTACAGTTCGTCGCTGCGGATCAGGTGCTTGAAGTGATGTCGCCACAGGTCAATACCCAGGCCGCCGCTGCGGTCCAGGGATGAACCCACCGTCAGGTCGGTAAGCAGGGTCGGCTGCAATCCGGCATCGAACAGGGCAAAGCCGGCGGCCAGCACGCAGGTGTCGGTCTGGATGCCACACACCAGCACGCGTTCGGGACAGAGGCTTTTCAGGTAGTCGAGTATCTCTGCCGTTGGCCCATAGCCGTGCTTGATGAAAACCTTATCGGCGGCCACCAGGCTCTGGTCGTCCGCCGCCGGTTGCCAGCCCAGTTGCCGGGCGAAGGGCGTGCGGCTTTCATCATGGCGTTCCACCGTGGCCACCGAGGGCATCTGTCCCAGCAGTGCGTTGATGCCTTCCACCAGCCATGGCGGTGGGTTGAAACAGGGTTGCACATCAATGATCAGCAGCACCTGATGCATGCCGTTTCTCCTTGGGGCTCGGGTGAAAAGCTCGTCAGTGTGCCGCCAGTTAACGCGTCAGGCGAGCGTCGCTGGCTGGCGCAGGCCGATGCAGTTGCCCCAGGGGTCCTGCACCTGGCAGATCCATTCACCGCCTTGATCGGAGAGTCGGGCATGGGGCCAATTCCGTTTCTGGCGGGCACAAAGGGCTGAGCGCTTCGGTCAGCACCGGAGCCGGGCTCAGGGTGTCAGAGCGTTCAGTTCGGTTGCTGCCGCCGCAGCCCGCGCAGCAGCAGCTCAAGCCCCTGCAGCGACTCATCGAGGCGGGCCTCAGGCTGCTCGGCGGCGGCAATCCACAGTGCGGCCTCCACCAGGCTGCCGTTGATCAATCGCGCCAGGGCCTGGGGCGACGCCGGTTCGATCACCTGCTCCTGGATCAGCCGGCTCAGCAGGGCACCAAGGGTGTCGATGCACTGATCCTCGCCGGCCTGGGTGACGTCCCCCAGCACCGCCCGTGCGTCTTGCAGGACGATGCGCTGGATTTCCGGCTCCAGCGCCATCTCCAGATAGGCCTGGCAACGCTGGCAGAAAGCCTCCCAGGGATCGGCAACCTCGCTGGAGATGGCCTCCAGGCGTTGATCCATTTCCCCGTCGATCTGTTCCACCACCGCCGCCAGCAACCCCTGCTTGTCGCCGAAGTGGTGATACAGCGCGCCGCGGGTCAGTCCGGCTTCGGCGGTCAGGTCGTCCATGGACGTCTTGGCATAGCCCAGGCGGGCAAAGGCCTGGCGCGCGCTGGCAATCAGCCTGGCGCGGGTGGCTTCGATCATCTCGGCGCGAGGGCGGCGGCTCATGAACACAGTTCTCCAACAAAGGGTGGGTTGACATACGCGGCGTATGTTTACATGATTTTTGACATACGCGGCGTATGTATTTTTACTGCGCGAGCACTTTGTGGCAAGTTGCAGCCCCCCAAGGAGTCGTTGTAAATGGCAAACCCCTATCGCGAACTGTTCAAGGCCCCCGGCAGTCGGGCGTTCGTCCTGGCCGGCATGATCGCGCGCATGCCGATCTCCATGACCGGCATCGGCCTGATCACCATGCTCGCGCAGCTCCATGGCGGTTATGCCCTGGCCGGTTCCGTGGCGGCCACCTTTGCCTTGGCCACGGCCTTCTGCGCGCCCCAGGTGTCACGCTGGGTGGACCGCTTCGGCCAGGGCAGGGTGCTGCCCCTGGCCGCGGGCCTTGGAGGCGGTGCCTTGCTGGCGCTGCTGCTGTGCACGCGTTTGCAGGCCCCGCACTGGACTCTGTTCATCTGCGCCGCCCTGGCCGGTTGCATGCCCAGCATGTCGGCCATGGTCCGCGCCCGCTGGACCGAGCTGTACCGTGGCCAGCCGCAGTTGCAGACCGCCTACGCCCTGGAGTCGGTGCTCGATGAGGTCTGCTTCATCATCGGTCCCCCGGTGTCGGTGGGCCTGTGCGTGGGGCTGTTCCCCGAGGCCGGGCCCCTGGCCGCGCTGTTGATGCTGGCCCTGGGGGTCAGTGTGTTCGTCATGCAGAAAAGCACCGAGCCGCCGGTGCACCCCCACGAGGAGGGGCATGCGGGCTCGATCATTCGCTCCGCTGAAATCCGCCTGTTGATCCTGTTGATGGTGGCCATGGGCACCATAGTCGGCGTGGTGGATGTGGTCAGCGTGGCCTTTGCCCAGCACCAGGGGCAGCCGGCGGCGGCGAGCATCGTGCTCTCGGTGTACGCCATCGGCTCGTGCCTGGCGGGCATTGCCTTCGGCGCGCTGAAACTGGCCACGCCCTTGCCCCGGCTGTTCATGTACGGCGGTATCGCCACGGCCCTGGCCACCTTGCCGCTGCTCTGGGCGAGCAATGTCTTTGGCCTGTCCCTGGCGGTGTTCGTCGCCGGGCTGTTTTTCTCCCCGACCCTGATTGTCGCCATGGCCCTGGTGGAGCGCATCGTGCCCCCGGCCAAGCTCACCGAGGGCCTGACCTGGCTGGTCACCGGCCTGAGCATTGGCGTGGCCCTGGGGGCAGCGGGGTCCGGGTTCCTGGTGGACCATTTCGGCGCCCGCAGCGGCTTCTGGCTGGCCCTGGGCGGCGGCGCGGTGGTGCTGGGGGCGGCGTTGCAGAGCTATCGACGCCTGATGCGCGATGCGCCTGAGCCGGATGCCACCTGAGTCCGACGTCAGCTGAATCCGACGTCGCCTCAAAACCACCAGCAAGCGTGCGGCCTGAGCGGGCGCCTCCTGCCGGCGTGCGCCCGAGCGTGGACGGTGCGTTCATCCGGCCAGGCGAGGGGGGTATTTCCCGACCATACTTGCCCCACGTTGCCTGACCTGTGCGTCGCGGCCGCGTTTTTTCTGGCCGGGGATTGCACATGAACTATTTCAGCATACGAGCACGGCTCATCGTTCTTATCGTTCTGATGCTGGTGGGCAGCCTGGCGATAGGGGTTTCGGGTCTGCTGGGGGTAGAGGGGGTCCTGGGGCGGCTCAACAGCGTCTATCTGGATCGTGTGGTGCCCTTGCGGGACTTGAAGCAGGTGGCTGATCTGTACGCGGTGAATATCGTCGACAGCAGCCACAAGGCCCGCAATGGCAGCTTGTCATTCAAGGAAGCTCGGCAGCGGGTGGAGGAGGCCGAGCAGCAGATCGCGGACATCTGGAAGGCCTACAAGGCCACGTTGCTGATCGATGAAGAGGTGCGCCTGATCGAGCGCATCGAGCCCTTGATGGCCCAGGCCAAGCAGCCATTGCAGAAGCTCAAGACCTTGCTCGGCAGCGAAGACAAGGCCGGCTTGGCGCTGTTCACCGCCCAGGAACTGTATCCGGTGATTGATCCGCTGTCAGAGGACTTCAATCAACTGATTGCCGTGCAACTGCAGGAGTCGTCTCGCAGTTACGAACAGGGCAAGCGGGTCTACGAGAACAATGTGCTGTTCACCTGGGGACTGCTGCTGATTCTCCTGTGTGGCGGTGGCGGCTTTGCGTGGTTGCTCAGCCGCAGCATTACCCAGCGTTTGGATGGCCTGCAAAAGACGGTGGCCCGCACCGCCTCGGGGGATTTGCGTGAGCCGGTGAAGGTCGCCGGTCGCGACGAGATCAGTCAGGTTCAGCTGTCGCTGCAGAGCATGCAGAACACCTTGCGCGATACCTTGCAGGCGATTCAGGCCAGCGCTACGCAATTGCACAAGCAAGCCCAGGGGCTGCGTGTGACCGCGACCAGCAACAAACAGGGCATCAGCCAGCAGAACCAGGAAATCGAGCTGGCCGCGAAAGCGGTCAACCAGATGTCCCTGGCGGTGGATCAGGTCGCTCGCAACGCCAACCTGACCTTCGACTCCACCCGTGATGCGCAGCGCGAGGCCCGTTCAGGGCGTGAACAGGTGGGGCAGACCTGCCTCACCATCGAACAGCTGGGACAGCGGTTGCAGACGACCTCGGGCACCATCACGCGGCTGGCCGATGAAGTGTTGTCCATCAGCCGAGTGCTGGAAGTGATTCGCGCCATTGCCGAACAGATCAACCTGCTGGCCCTCAATGCGGCCATCGAGGCCGCCCGGGCAGGCGAGCAGGGGCGAGGGTTTGCCGTCGTCGCCGACGAAGTACGAGCGCTGGCGCAACGCACCCAGAGCTCCACTGCGGAAATCGAAGGCATGATCACCTCCGTTCAGGCCACCAGCCGTGAGGCGGTGCAGGCGATGGTCGCGAACAATGAGTATGTCGAGCGCAGCAATGCGAAGGCGTTGGAGGCTGACGGGGTGCTGGCGCAGATTGCCGAGCGCATCGTTCAGATCAACGAAATGAACCAGGCAATTGCCAGCACCGCAGAGCAACAGGCGCAGGTTTCCCGGGAAGTCGATCAGAATCTGCTGGCGATTCGCGACGTGGCGGTACACAACGTCGACAGCGCGGCACAGACTTCCAGCGTCAGCGACCAGTTGGCGAGCCTGGCGGGAGACCTGCATGGCCAGGTCCAGCGCTTCCAGCTATGAGCACCTTGGACCGGCTCGCCACGCTTACGCGGCGTCGCAGACAACCGGTTAGCGCCGGCCCATGGGTTGCCGTCCGCTTGCCGGGGGCGAGCGCGTCCTAATTTCTCCGCCTTGCACTGCGTTTCCTTAACAGATCATCTGTCGAGGGATAAACCGTGACCCAATTGAACCTGCTGTGCCTGCCGTATTCCGGCGCCAGCGCCATGGTCTACAGCCGCTGGCGGCGCAAGCTGCCTCAGTGGCTGCACCTGACACCCGTGGAACTGCCCGGGCGCGGCGCCCGTTACACCGAGCCCCTGCACACCGACATGCGGGTGCTGGCGATGCAGCTTGCCCGGGAACTCCAGAGCACGTTGCGCGCGCCCTATGCCCTGTTCGGCCACAGCCTGGGGGCCTTGCTGGCCTGTGAGCTGGCCCACGCCCTGCGCGCCCTGGGGTGTCCGGAACCGGTGGCGCTGTTCGCTTCCGGGACAGCGGCACCGACCTTGCGCAGCGAATACGACCGAGGGTTTGCCGAGGCCAAGACTGACCAACAGCTGATCGAGCAGTTGCGTACCCTCAATGGCACCAGCGAAGAGGTGCTGGCCAACCAGGAACTGATGAGCCTGACCTTGCCGATCCTGCGGGCCGACTTCCTGCTGTGCGGGCGTTTTCGCCCGCTGCAGCGCCCGTTGCTCAATTGCCCGGTGCATGTGCTGGGGGGCACGACCGACCGCGCCACCAGCGAACAACTGATTGGCTGGAGCCAGGAAACCTGCGGCAGCTTTTCCGTGGACATGCTCGCGGGCGGGCACTTCTTCATCCACGAGCAGGAAACCAAGGTGCTGAGCCTGATCAAGGGCCACCTGGAAGTGCATCGCCGGCGCCACCTGCAACCGGTAGCCGCGCTTTCCTAGCGGCTACAGACATGCTCCCTGTAGCCGCTGCCGCAGGCTGCGCACGGCCCGCAGGGACGCAAAAAACCTGAGGGCTCCAAAGGTTCGACTGGCGATCGCCAAGCAAGGGCCTTCGGGCCTTTGCGCAGCTTCGCGGGCTCGGCAGCGGCTATAGGGAATAGGGGGCGGTTGGTGGGCTCAACCCAGGGACATACCCAGGCGCCAGTAACCCATCAGGGTCAGGTTGCGCCGTTCCTGGCCGCGCTCGTTGATCAGATGGCGGCGGATGCTCATCACCGTCGCCGACTCGCCGGCTATCCAGGCATAGAAATGGTTGTCTGCTGGCGCTGCGGTGTCCCAGAGCCGTTGCGCGTCGTGGCGCTCGGAAACCTTGAGCGGCCGGCGGCCACCGTTGGGCGGTGGCAGCTCGGCCAGCTCCCGGGCGGCATGGAGCAGGGTTTCACCGTGTTGGGCATTGAGCACGTCCCGAGGCAGCCAGTTGACCCGGGTCTGCGGATTGCAGCGCAGGTCGATGCAGTCGCTTTCGCAGGGCACCTCGATGAACACCTGCACGTCCGGGTAATCCGGGTAATCCTGCAACTCCTCCAGAATCCCGGCGATGGCGGGCAAGGCGGTTTCATCGCCCATCAGCAGCACCTTGCCAATCCCCGCCGGCGGCAGCCACTCATAACCGCCGGGGTCGCCGCTGTAGGCCTTGTTCGGCACCACCATCTGCAGGCGGTCGCCGGGCCGGGCGTGGGTGGCCCAGGCAGAGGCCGGGCCGTTGACCCCGTGCAGCACGAAATCCACATCCATCTCTGCCGGCTGCATGCGCAAGGCACGAATGGTGTAAGTGCGCATCGGTGGCTGCTGCTCGGCCGGCAACTGGCGCCGGGCCGCTTGCCAGTCGCCTTCCACCGGTAATTGCGCAGGCGTGCCGTCGGCCCCGGGAAACAGCAGCTTGATGCGCTGGTCCGGGGCCAGGGTGCGGGCCTGGGCGATGTCCTCGCCGCCGAACACCAGGCGGGTCATGGAGGGGCTGAGGTCGATGCGTTGCTTGAGTTCGACGTTGATCAGCCGGTAGCTCCGGGGTTGTTGGGCGCCGGCACCTACCAGCTTGCGCAAGCCATTTGCCAGTGAGCTGGCCAGGGAAGTGGCTGAGGACATGATCGCGACCTTATTAAGGGGAAGGTCCTGATTTGACGAGCCGCAAGCGCTGGAATTTACCGTGCAAGCCCTGATCTGCCTGTCGCGCAGGGGGTTAATTTTTCACCAGGCCCATCCGTTTCGTAGGGATAGCCGAGCCAACGCTCGATACCCAACATGTACGGATGAATCCAGATGAACGCTGAAAAGTCCCTGAAACTTGCACGCCGATTTATCGAGCTGCCGCTGGAGAAGCGCCGGTTGTTCCTCGATAGTCTGCGGGCGGAAAATATCGACTTTTCGTTGTTTCCAATCCCTGCCGACGTGGCCGTGGAGGACCGTCAGGAACTGTCCTACGCCCAGCGGCGCATGTGGTTCCTGTGGCAGCTGGACCCCGAGAGTGGCGCCTACAACCTGCCGGGGGCGGTGCGTCTGACGGGGGCGCTGAATCACCAGGCGCTGGAGCAGGCATTCGCCGCCCTGGTGGCGCGCCACGAGACCCTGCGCACGGTGTTCAAGCGCCACGCCGATGATCGCCTGGAACAGGCTGCGGCAGAGGTCGAGCTGGCCGTGCAATACCTGGATCTGAGTGCAACCGACGCATCGGAACAGGAGCAGGCGGTGGCGGCACAGGCGCAGCAGCAGTCGCTGCTGCCGTTCGACCTGGCAACCGGTCCGTTGCTGCGGGTCAAGCTGATCAGGCTGGCCGCCGAGGAGCACGTGTTGCTCCTGACCTTGCACCATATCGTCTCTGACGGCTGGTCGATGAACGTGCTGATCGACGAGTTCATCCGTTGCTACGACGCCTTCGAACGGGGCGATCAGCCGCAACTGCCGGCGTTGCCAATCCAGTACAGCGACTATGCCTTGTGGCAGCGGCGCTGGCTGGAGGCAGGGGAGCAGGCACGGCAGCTGGAGTACTGGCAGGCGCAGTTGGGGAGCGAGCATCCGGTGCTGGAACTGCCCACTGACCATGGACGCCCGGCGATGCCCAGCTACCGTGGCACCCGCTATGACTTCGCCGTGGCGCCGGAGTTGGCCGAGCAACTGCGGGCTTTGGCCAAACAGCACAATGTGACCCTGTTCATGCTGTTGCTCGGCGCCTTCAATGTGCTGCTGCACCGTTACAGCGGCCAGGACGACATTCGCGTCGGCGTACCCATCGCCAACCGCAACCGCGCCGAGGTCGAAGGCCTGATCGGCTTTTTCGTCAACACTCAGGTGCTGCGCACCCAGCTCACCGGCCAGATCCGGGTCAGCGAACTGCTGCAGGCCGTCAAAGAGGCGGCGCTGGGTGCCCAGGCTCATCAGGACCTGCCGTTCGAGCAACTGGTTGAAGCCTTGAAGCTGGAGCGCAACCTGAGCCACACACCGCTGTTCCAGGTGATGTACAACCACCAGCCCCAGGTGGCGGATATCAGCACGGTACAGACAGCGTCCGGGCTGGAGCTGAGCCTGGTGCAATGGCAGAGCCGCACCACCCAGTTCGACCTGACCCTGGACACCTACGAGAAGTCCGGCAAGCTGCACGCCGCCCTGACCTACGCCGAAGACCTGTTTGACGCTGACACCATCGCACGCATGGCGCGGCATTGGACCGCACTGCTGCAAGGCATGCTGGAGGATGCCGAGCAGCGCATCGGCGAGTTGCCGATGCTCGATGCCCGGGAGCGCCAGACCCTGGTGCACGATTGGAACGCCACGGCGCAGGCTTACCCCACCGGGTTGAGCATGCCGCAACTGATCGAAGCTCAGGTCCGGCGTACCCCCGACGCCTGCGCCTTGGTGTTCGGCGAGCAGCAACTGAGCTACGCCGAACTGGATGCCCGAGCCAACCGGCTGGCCCGCTTGCTGCGTGAACTGGGTGTGGCGGCGGATGTGCTGGTGGGCATCTGCATCGAACGCTCCATCGAAATGGTCGTGGGCCTGCTGGCGATCCACAAGGCCGGTGGCGCCTACGTGCCCCTGGACCCGGAATACCCCCGGGACCGCTTGGCCTACATGATCGAGGACAGCGGCATCCGCCTCTTGCTGAGCCAGCGTTCGCTGCTGCCGCTGCTGGATTTCCAAGCCGATGCAGAGGCGCTCAAGGTCATCCTCCTGGACCAGGATCAGGACGCGCTGCTGGCTTATGACAGCGGCCCGCTGGAGACGCCGGTCGACCCGCTGAACCTGGCCTATGTGATCTACACCTCGGGTTCCACCGGTAAGCCCAAGGGGGCTGGCAACAGCCACGCGGCGCTGGTCAACCGTCTGTACTGGATGCAGCAGGCCTATGGCCTGGACGCCAGTGACGCGGTGCTGCAGAAAACCCCGTTCAGCTTCGACGTCTCGGTCTGGGAATTTTTCTGGCCGCTGATGACCGGTGCCCGGCTGGTGGTGGCGGCCCCGGGGGCCCACCGTGAGCCGGCGCGCCTGATCGACACCATCATCGACCACGGCATCAGCACCCTGCACTTTGTGCCCTCGATGCTCCAGGCCTTCATCCATGAGCAGGGCGTGTCGGCCTGCGCCAGCCTCAAACGCATCGTTTGCAGTGGCGAGGCCTTGCCCCTGGATGCCCAGCAGCAGGTCTTCGCCCGATTGCCGGGCGCTGGCCTGTACAACCTCTACGGCCCGACCGAGGCGGCGATCGACGTCACCCACTGGACCTGTGTCGACGAAGGCGCAAGCAGCGTGCCGATTGGCCAGCCGATCGCCAACCTGCGTACCCATGTCCTGGATGCCCAGTTGCAACCGGTACCGGCGGGTGTTGCCGGTGAGCTCTATCTGGGCGGCCTCGGGCTGGCTCGCTGTTATCACCGGCGCCCGGCCCTGACCGCCGAGCGCTTTGTACCTTGCCCCTTCCACCAGGGGGCGCGGCTGTATCGCACCGGCGACCGGGTGCGCCAGCGGGCCGATGGGGTGATCGAATACCTGGGCCGCCTGGACCATCAGGTCAAGCTGCGGGGCCTGCGTATCGAGCTGGGTGAAATCGAAGCCCGGCTGATGCAGCACCCGAGCGTGCGCGAGGCCGTGGTGCTGGTGCAGAACGCCAAGCACCTGGTGGCGTATCTGGTGTTGCAAGAGGGCGCCCAGGCCCAGGGGTGGACCGACGAACTCAAGGCCTGGCTGGCCAGCAGCCTGCCGGAGTACATGGTGCCCCATCACCTGCTGGCCCTGGATCGCTTGCCGGTGACCGCCAACGGCAAGCTCGACCGCAAGGCCTTGCCGCTGCCCGAGACGGCGCCGCAACTGGCCTATGTGGCCCCGGAGAACGCCATGCAGAAGGCCCTGGCGGGCATCTGGTGCGATGTGCTGGGGCTCGCTCAGGTAGGCCTGGACGATAACTTTTTCGAGCTTGGCGGTGATTCGATCATCTCGATCCAGGTGGTCAGTCGCGCCCGTCAGGCCGGGGTCCGTCTGGCGCCCCGGGACCTGTTCCAGTACCAGAGCGTGCGCAGCCTGGCCCAGGTCGCGGTCCTCGACGATCAGCCGCAGATCGACCAGGGACCAGTGACCGGTGAGGTGCCGTTGACCCCGGTACAGCACTGGTTCCTGGCTCAGGAGGTGCCTCGACCGGGGCACTGGAACCAGTCGTTGCTGCTGGACCCGCGCCAGCCCTTGCAGCCAGCGCTGTTGCAGGTGGCGTTGTTGCAGGTGGTCAATCATCACGATGCCTTGCGCCTGCGCTTTGTCGGCACGCAGCAGGGTTGGCAGCAGGCCTATGCCGAGCCTGCCAGCCACTTCGACCTGTGGCAGTGCCGGGTCGAGCATGACCAGGCCCTGGCGGCAGTGTGCGACGAGGCCCAGCGCAGCCTGGACCTGCAAGCCGGCCCCCTGGTACGCGCGGTCCTGGTGGAGCACGAGTCGGGTCGCCAGCAACTGTTGCTGGTGATCCACCACCTGGTGGTGGATGGGGTGTCCTGGCGGGTGCTGCTGGAGGACCTGCAACAGGCCTACCGGCAGTTGGCGGAGGCTCAGACGGTGCAACTGCCACCCAAGACCAGTGCCTATCAGGCCTGGGCCCGGCGCTTGCGGGAGCATGCGCCGCAGCGCGAGACCGAACTGCCGTACTGGCTGGCGCAGCAGAGCGGAGCCGGCGACTTGCCCTGTGACAACCCAGCGGGCGGCCTGCAGAACCGTCATGGCCGCAAGATCGAGTCGCGACTGGATGTGGGGCTGACCCGCAAACTGCTGCAACAGGCTGTGAGCGCCTATCGCACCCAGGTCAACGACCTGCTGTTGACCGCCCTGGCTCGCGTACTGTGCCGCTGGACCGGGCAGGCTTCGGCCCTGATCCAGTTGGAAGGGCATGGTCGCGAGGACCTGTTCGACGATCTGGACCTGACCCGCACCCTGGGCTGGTTCACCAGCCTGTACCCGGTGCGCCTGCAGCCGGCCGAGCAAGCTGGGGCTGCAATCAAGGGGATCAAGGAGCAACTGCGCGCGATCCCCGGCAAGGGGCTGGGCTACGGCTTGCTGCGCTACCTGGGCAGCCCGGCCCAGCGTCAGGCGCTGGCGGCATTGCCGCAGCCACGGATCACCTTCAACTACCTGGGCCAGTTCGATCGCCAGTTCGATGAGCAGGCGTTGTGGACGCCGGCCAGCCAGAGCAGCGGGCAGGCTCAGGACCCACAGGCACCCCTGGCCAACTGGCTGACCCTGGAAGGCCAGGTCTATGGCGGCGAACTGGCGTTGCAGTGGGGCTACAGCGAGGAAATGTTCAGCGACTCCAGCATCCAGCGGCTGGCCGATGACTACCTCGCCGAGCTGCGCCTGCTGATCGAGCACTGCTGTGGGCTGGATCAGGCCCAAGCTACGCCTTCGGACTTCCCGCTGGCACGGATCTCCCAGCAACAGCTCGACGCGCTGCCGGTGCCGGCGGTTGCCATCGAGGACCTGTATCCGCTGACGCCGATGCAGCAGGGCATGCTGTTCCATACCCTCTACGAGTCCCAGGAACAGGCCTACATCAACCAGTTGCGCCTGGACATCCACGGCCTTGATCCCCAGCGCTTTGCCGATGCCTGGCAGAGTGCCCTGGATCGCCACCCTATCCTGCGCAGCAGCGTGCACTGGGAAGGGCTGGACAGCGCCCATCAGTTGGTCAGGAACCGGGTCAAGGTGCCGTTGCAGGTACTGGCATCGGCCCCGGCGGATCTCGATCTACTGGCCGCGCAAGAGCGTTCCCGGGGGTTCGAGCTGGATCGGGCGCCCTTGCTGCGCCTGCTGCTGGTGCCCATCGCCGACAACCACTGGCACCTGATCTACACCTGCCACCACCTGCTGCTCGATGGCTGGAGCAATGCCAGCCTGCTGGCCGAAGTGATCCAGTTGTACGGCGGCGCTCGCTTGCCGGCGCCCCAAGGCCGCTATCGCGACTACCTGGGCTGGTTGCAGCAGCAGTCGGCCCCGGCTGCACAACAGTTCTGGAGCGAGCGCCTGCACGCCATGGACTCGCCGACCTTGCTCGCCGACGGGGTGCGCAAGCCGGTGTCGGGCAGCGGCCATGGGCAGCACCTGGAAGGGTTCGACCAGGCGCTGACACAACGCCTGGGCAGCTTTGCCCGGCAGCAGAAGGTCACCCTGAACACTGTGCTGCAAGCCGCCTGGGCGCTGTTGCTGCAGCGTTATTGCGCGCAGCAGTGCGTGATCTTCGGTGCCACCGTGGCGGGGCGTTCGGCGCCGCTGCCGGGTATCGAGCAGCAGTTGGGGCTGTTCATCAATACCTTGCCGATCATTTGCCAGCCACGTTCGCAGTGCAGCGTGGGGCAATGGCTTGAGCAGATGCAGGCGCTCAATCTGGGCTTGCGCGAACACGAGCACGTGCCGCTCTACGAGATCCAGGGTTGGGCCGGGCACCAGGGCGCCCCCTTGTTCGACAGCCTGCTGGTGTTCGAGAACTTCCCCGTGGCCCAGGCCCTCAAGGAGGGGGCTCCGGCCGGGCTGCAGTTCTCCGGCCTGGCCAACCACGAGCAGACCAGCTATCCGCTGACCCTGGGCATCGAGTTGGGCGAGCACCTGAGCCTGGACTTCAGCTATGACCGCAGTCGTTTCAGTGCCGATCAGGTCCAGGGCTTCTGTGCCCAGTTGCGGCATTTGCTGCTGCAGTTCATGGCCGATCCCGACGCGGCCCTGGGGGGCTTGCAGTTGTTGAGCGAACAGGCGCGCCAGGACTTGCTGCAGCACAGCCAGCTGGCCGAGGTGGTGCCCGCCCAGGCGCCGCTGGTGCACCAGCGGATCGCCGCGCAGGCGGCGGCCACGCCCGAGGCGCTGGCGCTGGTGGTCGATGGCGAGCAACTGGACTATGGCCAGTTGAACGCCCAGGCCAACCGCCTGGCCCATTGCCTGCAAGCCCAGGGGATTGGCCCGGGGGATCGGGTCGGCCTGGCACTCAAGCGCGGCCCGCAACTGATCGTCAGCCTGCTGGCGGTGCTCAAGAGTGGCGCGGCCTATGTGCCCCTGGACCCGCAATACCCGCAAGAGCGTCTGGCGTTCATGATTGCCGACAGCCGCCTGAGCCTGCTGCTCAGCGACACCGGCACCTGGGCCGCGCCGCTGCTGCCCGACAGCGTGCTGCATTGGGATCTGCCGAGCCTGGCGCAACGCTTGAGCCATTGCTCCAGCGCCGATCCGCTGAACCGCGCCTGCCCGCAAGACCTGGCCTATGTGATCTACACCTCGGGCTCCACCGGGGTCCCCAAGGGCGTGGCCATCGATCACCGGGCCTTGTCGGCGTTCTGCGAAGCGGCGGCGGATTATTCGGCGCTCACCGCCACCGACAAGGTGCTGCAATTCGCTACCTTCAGCTTCGACGGTTTCGTCGAGCAGTGTTACCCAGCCCTTTGCCTCGGCGCGGCCCTGGTGATGCGCGGCGACGAGCCCTGGGCCGTCGAGCAACTGGCGGCGGTGATCGTCAGCCAGGGCGTGACCCTGGCCGACCTGCCGGCGGCTTACTGGCACTTGCTGGCCAAGCAGTGCATGGCCGACGGTATCCGCAGCCTGGGGCGCCTGCGCCAGGTGCATGTCGGCGGCGAGGCGATGTCGGTGGAGGGCTTGCGCCTGTGGCACGCCGCCGGGCTTGGGGGGGTACGCCTGCTCAATACCTACGGCCCGACCGAGGCCACCGTGGTCTCCAGTGTCCACGACTGCCGGGAGCAGGATGCCAGCGAGGTCTACGGCATCCCGATCGGCCAGCCGATCATCGGCCGCGCCCTGCGGATCATCGACGGCGACCTCAATCTGCTGCCCGAAGGCGGCACCGGGGAGCTGTGCATCGGTTCTGCGTCGAGCCTGGCCCAGGGGTATTTTGACCGGCCGGGACTGACCGCCGAGCGCTTCATTCCCGACCCCTTTGCCGGTCAGCCCGGCGCCCGGCTGTATCGCAGTGGCGACCTGGCGCGTTACAACCCGCAAGGGGCGATCGAGTACATCGGCCGCATCGATCATCAGGTGAAGATCCGCGGCTTCCGCATCGAACTGGGGGAAATCGAGGCGCGCCTGTCGGCTCGGCCAGATGTGCGTGAGGCGGTGGTGCTGGCCGTGCCGGCCAACAACGGCATGCAACTGGTGGCCTATGTGGTGCCCTCTGCGTTGCCTGGGGATACCGACGACGGCCTGGGCGATGCTCAGGCACAGGCCGAGCGTTGCGCGCTGATCAAGGCCGGGCTCAAGGAAACGCTGCCGGATTACATGTTGCCCAGCCACGTGCTGCTGTTGCCGCGCCTGCCCCTCAACCCGAACGGCAAGCTGGACCGCAAGGCCCTGCCCAAGCCGGACTTGAGTGCCTTGCAACAAGCCTATGTGGCCCCGCACAGCAAACTGCAGCAGCAGGTGGCGGCGATCTGGCAGAGCGTGCTCGAAGTCGAGCGGGTCGGCCTGCAGGACAACTTCTTCGCCCTGGGCGGGCACTCGTTGCTGGCCACCCAGGTCATCAGCCGGGTGCGGCATGAGCTGGGCTTGCAGGCCGCGCTGCGGACCCTGTTCGATGCGCCCGACCTGCAAGCCTTTGTCGCCGCCCTGGGCGCCACTGAGGCTCCGGAGGCGGCCCCGGCCTTGTGCCGGGTGGATGACTCGCGGCCACAGCCGTTGTCCTTTGCCCAGCAGCGCTTGTGGTTCCTCTGGCAGTTGGAGCCGCAGAGCTCGATGTACAACATCGCCCGGGCCCTGGAGTTGCGTGGCGAGCTGGACATCGAGGCGGTGCGGCAAGCCTTCAAATCACTGATGCAGCGGCATTCGGTATTGCGTACCACCTACAGCGAGGTCGAAGGCGAGAGCTGGCAGCACGTCCATCGCCACCTGCCGCTGTCGTTCGTGTTCGATGACCTGTGCGCCTTGCCAGTGGCCGAGCGCGAGACCATGGCCCAGCAGCAGTTGCAGCAACAGGCCGCGGAGCCCTTCGACCTGATCGCCGGCCCGCCGATGCGTGTACGCCTGCTGCGGCTGGAGCCGCAACGGCACCTGCTGCTCATGACCCTGCACCACATCGTCGCCGACCATTGGTCGTTCGGCATTCTGCCGACCGAGTTCGTAAGCCTGTATCACGCCCATCGGACCGCCACGGCCAGCCCGTTGCCGGAGCCGGCCCTGCATTACGTGGACTTCGCTGTCTGGCAGCGCCAATGGCTCGAAGGCGGTGAGCTGCAGCGTCAGCTCGATTACTGGCGTGATGTCCTGGGCGATGACCATCACCTCACGCGCTTGCCCGCCAGTGCCACGGTGCAGCCAGGGCAGACGCCGTCACCCTTGTGCGATCTCCACGAGTTCCATTTTTCGGCGGCTCAGAGCCAGGCGCTGCGCGCCTTTGCCAGTGCCCAGGGGGTGACGTTGTACATGCTGCTGCTGGCAGGTTTTGCCCTGGTGGTGGGGCAGCGCAGCGACAGTTCGCGGGTGCGTCTGGGGACCGATATCGCTAACCGCAATCACGCCGGCGTTGAAGATCTGGTGGGCTTCTTCGTTAACCAACTGGTATTGCAGATAAGTGTCGAGGAACAACAGTGCGTCAGCGACTTGCTGCAGGTGACACGGAGCACGGTCATCGGTGCTTCGGATCACCAGGACCTGCCTTTCGAGCGCCTGGTGGAGGCGCTGCGGGTGGTCCGGCGCGCCGGTCGTTCGCCGTTGTTCAGCATCAAGTTCATCTATCAGGAAAGCCTTGATCAGCCCTTGTCGATCGACGGCCTGGACGTGCAGCCGGTGGCTGCCGGCAGGGCTGCCGCGGAGCTGGACCTGGTGGCCGAGTTCGTCAATGCGCCCCAGGGCATCTACCTCGGCCTGAAGTGCGATGCCGGGCTCTACACCGCCGCGGACATGGCGTGCCTGTTCGAGCAGTTGCAGGCGGTGTTCGAGCTGATGGTGGTCGATACCCAGGCGCCGTTGGCGGCGTTGCTGAACCAGGCACGGGATATCCAATACCTGCGCGAGCGAGACCAGTTGCAACAGCGCCAGGCCCTGCTCAAGCAACAGCACCCGATTCAGCGGCGCCGTCCAGGACGGGTGCCGGTCGAGTGAAGCCATATTGAACAATCATGCAGGCGCGTGCGATCGCCGCGCCTGATACCGCGAATCGGAGGTGGGTCATGTCGAAATTCGAGTCTCAAGCCATACCGGCATTGGGCAAGGGACGGCGCAAGAGCTTGAGCCTGGACCAATCCAGCCTGGTGACGTTCACGCCGCTGTTCGAGAACAGCTCGATTCCCCTGCTGTGTACGCCGAACGTTCCTGGCGTGGGGCTGGCGCAGTGGGCCGGGGAAAACCGCGAGCTGCTCCAGGAAAAGCTCGACCGGCACGCAACGTTGTTGTTCCGCGGCTTCGCGGTGCAGGACATCAACGAATTCAACCAGTGCGTCGATTCGATTTCCGGTGGTGCCCTGGAGTACCTGTTCCGGGCCTCGCCGCGGACCCAGATCACCAAGAAACTCAACGTCTACAGCTCCACCGACTACCCGGCCGTGGAAAAGATCTTTCCCCACAACGAGCACTCCTATTCCCCGGTGTTTCCGCTGCACCTGTATTTCTACTGCGACGTGCCGTCGACCACCGGCGGCGAGACGCCATTTGGCGACACCCGGCATTTGCTGGCGCGGATCGATCCACAGGTGCGCGAAGAGTTCCAGCGCAAGCGCGTGCTCTATGTGCGCAACTATGGCGACGGCATGGGGCTGCCCTGGCAGACCGTGTTCCAGACCGACAACCGCGCCGAGGTCGAGGCCTATTGCGCGAAGATCGGCGTGACCCCGGAGTGGAAATCCGGCAACCGCCTGCGCACCCGGCAACAGGGCCCGGCCATGGTCCGGCATCCGCGTACCGGCGAGAGCGTGTGGTTCAACCATGCGACGTTCTTCAATGCCCTGACCCTGCCAGAGAGCATCCGCGACAGCCTGCTGGCGGAGTTCGCGCCCGAGGACCTGCCGCAAAACACCTTCTTTGGCGATGGCAGCCCGATCCCCGATGACTACATCACCCATCTGCAACAGCTCTATCGCGAGGTGATGGTGGAGTTTCCCTGGGAGAAGGGCGACGTCGTGATGCTCGACAACATCCTCACCCTGCACGCCCGCAACGAATATTCAGGCCTGCGCAAAATACTCACAGCCATGGCCGTCCCGCTGAAAAGCACCGACGTGGCCATTGGTTAAGGACATCAGCATGACCGACTTTTCCCAAGCAGAGACGTTTCAGATTTCGGCCCAGCAGGCCGCGATTCTTTCCCAGCAGCAGTACCTGGGCCAGCCGCTGGCGGCGCAGGCGCTCCTGTCCTTCGACACGCCGCCCGAGCGTGCTGTGCTGGAGGCCGCACTGAACGAGGTGTGCCAGCGCCACGAAATCCTGCGCACCCGCTACCGGCAGGTGCCCGGCTTCAAGCAACCGGTGCAGGAAATCACCCCCCAGGTGCGCCTGCGCCTGTCGCTGGAAGCGGGGCGCAGCCTGCAACAGGCCCGTGCCGAGGATCGCCTGGCCCTGGCCGAAGTGCCCCTGGTGGCCTCGCTGCTGGATCGTCAGTTGCTGATCAGCGTGACCCTGGCCAGCTGTGACCGCCAGTCTCTTTCATTGCTGATGACCGAACTGCAGCAACTGTGCGCGGGACGGCAGTTGCCAGCGTTCGACAGCCTGCAGTACGCCGATTACGCCGCCTGGCAGAGCGAGCTGGGGGAGGAGGCGATCGGTCGCGAAGGCCTGCAGTTCTGGCGCACTCTGTATGCCGGACAGCAGCCGGGCGTGCGCCTGCCGTTCGAGCGCCGCCTGGACTTTGCGCCGCAGTTGCAGGAATGCCGCCTGGACACCGATCTGGCACCGGCATTGCGCCAATTGGCCAGTGCGGCCGAGCTGAGTGTCGAGGACAGCCTGCTGTTCCTCTGGGCCGGTTTCCTCGCCGGGCTGAGCCAGCAGGACTCGCTGTTGGTGGCGCTGACCGTGGACGGTCGCAGCGACCAGTTGCAGCAGACCCTGGGCCATTTCAGCCGGCGCCTGCCCGTGGCCGTCACGTTGCAGCCCCAAGCCACCTTGCAGGACAACCTGCAGGCGTTCCGTCATCAGCTGGACCTGAGCCGCTCTTGGCAGGATTGCCTGAACGAGCTGGAAGCGTTCGGCGCCGAGCAGCCCCGTCCCCTGGACCTGGGTTGCTCCTACAGCGAAGGCGCCGAGGTGCAGGAGCTGCTCCTTGATCGGGCGTACTTCGAGAAGCTGCACCTGCAGGCCTGGGCCGAGGCCGACCAGCTGTCGCTGCAACTGAGCTGGCAGCCCCGTCTGCTGCCCGACGGCCTGCCTGCCGCCTGGCTCGAACAGTTCGCCCAGTGGCTCAAAGCGGCCGCCGCGGACAGCAGCCTGACCCTTGAGCAATTGCCGTTGGTCAGCGCTGATCAGGCGCAGCGCCTGTTGCAGGATTTCGATCGCAGCGCGGACCTGAGCGCCGCCGATGCACCGCTGCTGCACCAGCTGTTCGAAGAGGCCGCCCGGGCCTTTCCCGAGCGTGCCGCGATCCATGTCGATGGCCGGGAAATCACTTACGCCGAGCTCGACCGTCAGGCCAATCAGCTGGCCCACAGCTTGCGCCAGCAAGGGGTCGACAGCGACGCCATCGTCGGGGTCTATGGGGCGCGTTCCATCGAGATCGTGGTGGCCCTGCTGGGGATTCTCAAGGCCGGTGGCGCCTACCTGCCGCTGGACCCGGCCTATCCCAGCGAGCGCCTGTCCTTCATGCTCGAGGACGCAGCGGTGCGCTGCCTGATCAGCCTGCAACCCCTGCATCCGGACATCGTCCTGCCGGCCGACCTGCCCCAGATCAGCCTGGACCCTCAACTGTTGAGCGGCAACGCCCAAGCGCTGCCCAGCCGCAGCACGGGCGACAACCTGGCGTATGTCATCTATACCTCGGGCTCCACCGGCAAACCCAAGGGCGTGATGGTGTCCCACGCCAATGCCAGCACCTCGACCCTGGCCCGCGGCGCGTTCTACCAGGCGCCCCTGGAACGTTTCCTGATGCTGTCCTCGTTCTCCTTCGACAGCTCCGTGGCGGGGATCTTCTGGACCCTGAGCCAGGGCGCGACCTTGTACCTGCCCAGCGAAGAACAGCACAAGGACCCGCAGCAGGTCGCCGAGCTCATCGACGCGCAGCGGATTTCCCACTTTCTGGCCCTGCCATCGTTCTATGCGCAAATCCTCGAAGCCCTGCAGCAGCCGTCACTGCGCTGTGTGATCGTGGCCGGCGAAGCCTGTCCGGTGGAGCTGGCCCTGCGGCACCGGGAACGGCTGCCCGAGACCTTGCTGGTGAATGAATACGGCCCTTCGGAAAGTGCGGTCTGGTGTTCGGCTTTCGCCGTGGAGCAGCCGCCTGTGGATGAGCGGGTGGCCATCGGTGGCGCTATCGCCGGTACGCGACTGCGGGTGCTGGATGAAGAAGCCGGACTGGCCGGTATCGGTCGCGAGGGCGAGCTGTTCATCGGAGGTCCGGGCCTGGCCCGTGGCTACCTCAAGCGTCCGGCCCTGACCGCCAGTCGCTTCCTCCCGGACCCGTTCGCCAGCACCCCCGGTGCGCGCCTGTATCGCACCGGGGACCGGGTCAGCAGCTTGCCCCAGGGCACGCTCGACTACCTCGGTCGGATTGACTTCCAACTGAAGATCCGAGGCTTTCGCATTGAGCTGGGCGAGATCGAAAGCCTGCTCGGGCAAGCTGCCAATGTGCGCGAAGCCGCTGTCGTGGCCCGGGACACGGCGGCCGGCAAACAGTTGGTGGCGTATGTGGTGCTGGCCCAGGTCGACGACCGCGAGGCCCAGGAGCAGGCCCTGCTGGCCCAGCTGCGCGAGCAGTTGCCCGAGTACATGGTGCCGTCGTTCCTCAGTGTCCTGGAGCGTTTCCCCCTGACCCCCAACGGCAAGCTGGACCGTAACGCCCTGAGCGCTCTGGAGCTGCAAGGCAGCGCCTATGTGGCGCCGCGCAACGAGCTGGAGGCCACCCTGGCCGCCATCTGGCAAGAGGCGCTGCAACTGGAGCGGGTCGGTGTGCATGACAACTTCTTTGCCCTGGGCGGCCACTCGCTGCTGGCCACGCGCATTCGCTCCAAGGTGCAAAGCGAGCTCAACCTGTCCTTGCCGCTGCGGGTGTTCTTTGAGGGCGAAACGGTGGAGCTGCTGGCCCGACAGGTCGAGCTGCATCGTGATTCCGGGGTGACAGGGGACAAGGTCGATGCCTTGGAAGCCCTGTTTGCGGAGGCCCAGGAGTGATGAATCCGTTACCCGAGCGCATGCTGGCGCTGTCCAAGCGGTTCGCCGCGTTCAGCCCCCAGGAGCGTAGCGCCTTGCAGCGCAAGATGATCGAGCAGGGGCTGTCCCTGGACCTGTTGCCGATCCCTGGGCGCAGCCAGGACCAGACGCTGATGTGCGCGTCCTATGCCCAGCAGCGCCTGTGGTTTCTCTGGCAACTGGAGCCCACCTCCAGCGCCTACAACCAATTGGCGGTGCTGCGCTTGCAGGGCGACCTGCAGGACGCCGATCTGCAACGCAGTATCCAGTACCTGATCGACCGCCATGAGGTGCTGCGCAGCACCTTCAGCCTGGACGGCCAGCAAGTGATGCAGGTGATTCATCCGCAGCGCGAATTCCTCCTGCAACGGCTGGATTACAGCCACCTTGAGGACGCCGGCCCACAGGTGGCCGAACAGGTGACGGAGCAGGGCGAACGCCCCTTCGACCTGGAGCACGACCTGCTGTTGCGGGCGACCCTGATCAAGCTCGGGCCCCAGGAACATGTGCTGCTGTTCTGTACCCATCACATCATCAGTGATGCCTGGTCGCTGCCGATCCTGGTGGGCGAGGTGACCAGCGCCTATGTGCACTGGCGCCAATACCAGCGCGCGCCGGACCTGGCGCCGCTGGCAGTGCAGTACGCCGACTTCGCCGTTTGGCAGCGCCTGTGGCTGGAAGCCGGTGAAGCCGAGCGGCAGCTGCAGTACTGGCGCGAGCGCCTGGGCAGCGAACCCTTGACCCTGGAACTGCCTCTGGACCGGCCGCGCCCGCCGCTGCGCAGTGCCCGGGGCGGGCGCCACGCCATGGTCTTCGATCAGGACCTGGACCGCGGTGTGCGCGAACTGGCCGCGAGTACCGGCTGCACCCTGTTCATGGTGCTGCTGGCGTCCCTGCAGGTGCTGCTGCAGCGCTACAGCGGTGCCCGCAGCATTCGCGTGGGCACGCCGGTGGCCAACCGCACGCGGGCCGAAGTCGAGGGGCTGATCGGCTTTTTCGTCAACACCCAGGTGCTGCAGGCCGAGATCGACCCGCAGCAGTCATTCAGTGCCTTGCTGGCCCAGGTCAAGACCCGGGTGCTGGAGGCCCAGGCGCATCAGGACCTGCCGTTCGAACAACTGGTCGATGCCCTGCAGCCTGAGCGCAGCTTGAACCAGAGCCCCTTGTTCCAGGTGCTCTACAACCACCTGGCGGGGGACAACGAAGGCGCGCGGGTGGAGATTCCCGGGCTGAAGATCGAGGCCCTGGCCAGCGACAGCGAAGCCGTGCGCTTCGACCTGACCTTCAACACCCATGAAGAAGGCGGACGCCTGCAGGGGGCGCTGGTCTACGCTAGCGACCTGTTCGACCCGCAGACCATCGAGCAGATGGCCCGGCATTGGCACAACCTGTTGCAGGCGGTGGTGCGCGAACCGCAGCGTCGCCTGGGCGAACTGCCGATGCTCGATGCGGCAGAGCGCACGCAGATACTGGAGCAGTGGAACCTCGGCAGCGCCTTTGAGCGTCCACCCTTGTCGGTACCGGCCTGTGTCGAGGCGCATGCGCTGCGCAGCCCCGATGCGCCGGCCGTGGTCTGCGCCGGGCAGCAACTGACGTATCAACAGCTCAATGCGCAGGCCAACCGCCTGGCGCGTCAGCTGCGCGAACGCGGCGTGGGGCCGGATGTGCTGGTGGGCATTGCCGCGCAACGCTCGATCGAGATGATCGTGGGCCTGCTGGCGGTGCTCAAGGCCGGCGG
This sequence comes from Pseudomonas protegens, assembly GCF_003363755.1. Lineage (GTDB taxonomy): Bacteria > Pseudomonadota > Gammaproteobacteria > Pseudomonadales > Pseudomonadaceae > Aquipseudomonas > Aquipseudomonas danubii. Next base: position 1,360,699 of record NZ_CP031396.1, on the reverse strand, counting down.
CGCCTACGTGCCTCTGGACCCCGAATACCCGCAGGAACGCCTCAACGGCATGATCGAGGACAGCGGGATTACCCAGTTGCTGGCCCAACAGCAGCTGATCGGGCGTTTTGCCGATCTGCCCGGGCTCTGTATCGAGCCCCTCGAGGATTCGCCGGCACGCCAGGCCCTGAGTGCCGACAACCTCGAACCCCTGACGGCTCCCGGACACCTGGCGTACGTGATCTTCACGTCTGGCTCAACGGGGCGGGCCAAGGGCGTGACCATCAGCCACGGCGCCCTGGCCAACTACGTGGCGGCCATTCATCAGCGTCTGCCGCTGGCGTCGGCCCGCAGCATGGCGCTGGTGTCCACGCCGGCGGCGGACCTTGGGCACACGGTGCTGTTCGGTGCCCTGTGCGGCGGCCAGGCGCTGCATGTGATCAGCGCCGATCTGGCGGTGGACGGTGCGGGCCTGGGCCAGTACCTGCAACAGCAACAGATCGATGTGCTGAAAATTGTCCCCTCGCACCTGGCGGCGCTGTTGGGTGAGGACAATGGCGCGGTGCTGCCACGTCAGTGCCTGGTGCTGGGTGGCGAAGCCTGCCCGGTGAGCCTGGTTGAGCGCATCCAGCGCCTGGCGCCGCAGTGCCGGATCGTCAACCACTACGGGCCGACCGAAAGCACCGTGGGCGCCCTGACCCAGGCCGTGGAGGGCGACTGGTCCCAGGCTGCGTCGATTCCCCTGGGCCGGCCACTGGCCAATGTCCGCGCCTATGTGCTGGACAGCGAAGGCCAGCCGGCCGCCGTCGGCAGCCTGGGCGAACTGTATCTGGCCGGTGCCGGACTGGCCCGTGATTACCATCGGCGCCCTGAGCTGACCGCTGCCAGCTTCATCCCCGATCCTTTCGACCCGCAGGGCGGCGCCCGCCTGTACCGCACTGGCGATCAGGTGCGCTACCGCCGCGACGGCAGCATCGAGTTCTGCGGGCGCATCGACCAGCAGATCAAGATTCGTGGCTTCCGGGTCGAGCCGGGAGAAATCCAGGCCTGCCTGCACAGTCATCCCTGGGTGCGCGAGTGTGCGGTACTGGCCCTGGATGGACCCCAGGGCAAGCAGTTGGTGGCCTATCTGGTGTGCCAGTCCGGGCTCGACCCGGATCAGTGCAAGGAAGGGCTCAAGCAGCACATGAACGCGCACCTGTCGGCCCATCAGGTGCCCAGCCATCTGCTGTTGCTGCCGGCGCTGCCCCTGAGCCCCAACGGCAAGCTGGATCGCCAGGCTTTGCCGCGCCCTGAGCAGGGCCGTCCGCAGGACCTCTACCGTGCGGCACAGAACCCCGTGCAACAGACACTGGTGGATATCTGGCAGGAGGTCTTGAACCAGCCGCGAATCGGTATCAACGACAACTTCTTCGAACTCGGTGGCGACTCGATCATCGCCATCCAGATGGTCAGCCGCGCACGCCAGGCGGGCTTGCAGATTTCCTCCCGGGACGTGTTCCGCAGCCAGAGCATTCTTGAGCTGGCAGCGGTGGCCAAGCAAGGCACGGCCTTGTTCATCGATCAGGGACCGGTGCGTGGCCCGATGCCGCTGACGCCGATCCAGCAGGTATTTTTTGCCAGCGACATTCCCCAGCGCCAGCACTGGAACCAGTCGCTGCTGCTGACCCCTCGCGAGCCGTTGCAGGTGCCGCTGCTGGAGCGCGCCCTGAACCAACTGCTGGTGCAGCACGATGCGTTGCGCCTGAGGTACCGACAGCACGCCGGCCTCTGGCAGGCCGAACACCAGGAGCATCCCGAGCCGGTCAGCCTCTGGCGGCAGTGGGTGGCGGATGCCGCAGCTATTCAGGCACTGGGCCAACAGGCCCAGAGCAGTCTCGACCTGGAACAGGGGCCTCTGTTGCGCGCGGTGCTGATGGACCTGGACGATGGCAGCCAGCGTTTGCTGCTGGTCATCCATCACCTGGTGGTGGACGGCGTGTCCTGGCGGATTCTGCTGGAGGACCTGCAAAGCCTTTATCGGCAGTTGGCCGAGGGTGCGGTGCCGGTCCTGCCGTCCAAGACCAGTGCTTTCCAGGATTGGGCCGTGCACCTGCAAGACTGGGCGCAGCGCCTTGGGCACACCGACGAACTGGATTACTGGTGCCGGCAACTGGAGCAGGCGCCTCAGGGCCTGCCCCTGGACTATCCCGCCGGGGCGAACCTGGCGTGCCATGGCACGGCGATCAATGCCCGGCTGCCTCGGGAGCTGACCAGCCAGCTGTTGCAGGAAGCCCCCAAGGCCTATCGCACACAGATCAACGACCTGTTGCTGGCCGCCCTGGCGCGCGTGATCTGCCGTTGGACCGGGCATTCGCAGATGCTGGTGCAGTTGGAAGGTCACGGGCGCGAGGAACTGTTTGCCGATGTCGACCTGTCGCGTTCGGTGGGCTGGTTCACCAGTCTCTATCCGCTGTGCCTGACTCCGGCGCAGCCACTCTCGGATTCGATCAAGGCGGTCAAGGAGGACTTGCGTCGGGTCCCGGCCAATGGCCTGGGTTATGGCGCGTTGCGTTACCTGGGGCCGGACGCGGTCCGCGAACGCCTGCAGGGGCTTGCGCAGCCGAGGATCACCTTCAACTACCTGGGGCAGTTCGACCAGAGCTTCGACTCGCAGTCACTCTTGGCTCCGGCGCCGGAAGCGGCCGGTGACGAACGTCACCACGAGGCGCCACTGAGCAATTGGTTGACGGTCAACAGCCAGGTCTATGGGGGCGAACTGTCCCTGAGCTGGAGCTTCAGCCATCAGTTGTTCAAGCCGCAGACGGTTCAGCGCCTGGCCGATGATTACCTGCTGGAACTGCAGGCGCTGATCGAGCATTGCACCCTGGATACCTCGGCGGGCGTCTCGCCATCGGACTTCCCCCTGGCCGGGTTGAACCAGGCTCAGCTGGATGCGCTGCCGGTGGCCCCACGTACCATCGCCGACTTGTACCCCTTGTCGCCGATGCAGCAGGGCATGCTGTTCCACACCCTCTACGAGCAGGCCAGCGACGATTACGTCAATCAGCTCCGGGTGTCGGTGCAGGGCCTGGACCCGCAGCGTTTCCGCCGGGCCTGGGAAGATGCCCTGCAGGCCCACGACATCCTGCGTACCTCTTTCCACTGGCAAGCGGAGCTGGAGCAACCGGTGCAGATTGTCCAGCGTCAGCTGGTGCTGCCGTTCCGGGTGCTCGACTGGTCGGACGGGCAGGCCAGCGAGCCTGCCCTTGACGCGCTGGCCGGCGAAGAACGCAGCCTGTGTGCGCATTTCGACCGTGCACCGTTGTTGCGCCTGTGCCTGGTGCAGACCACGGCCCAGGACTACCAACTGATCTACACCAACCACCACATCCTGATGGATGGCTGGAGCAGTTCGCAGTTGATGAACGAGGTCCTGCAACGCTACGCCGGGGTGGTGCCGCCACAGGCTCCGGGGCGTTATCGCGACTACATCCAGTGGCTGCAACGCCAGGATCTGAGCGCCTGTGAACGTTTCTGGCGCGAGCAACTGGGGCGTTTGTCGACCCCGACCCGGCTGGCAGGCAGCATCGCCCTGGAAAACCCGGGCGCGGATGCCGGCCATGGCGAGTTCCACCATGATTGGACCCAGCCGTGGACCGAGCGCCTGGTGGCCTTCGCCCGGCAGCAGAAAGTCACCGCCAACACCCTGTTGCAGGCGGCCTGGCTTCTGCTGTTGCAGCGCTATACCGGACAGAGCACCGTGGCCTTTGGCGCGACGGTGGCGGGGCGTCCTTCGGAGCTGCCGGGGATCGAGCAGCAGATCGGTCTGTTCATCAATACCTTGCCGGTGATCGCCACCCCCGATGCGCAAATGAGCGTGGCGCAGTGGCTGCAACAGGTGCAGGCGCACAATCTGCAACTGCGCGAATACGAACATACGCCGCTCAACGATATCCAGCGCTGGGCCGGCAGCAGCGGTGAAGCGCTGTTCGATACCCTGCTGGTCTTCGACAACTACCCGGTGGCCCAGGCCCTGGAGCAGGAGGAGGCTTCCAGCGTGCGCTTCGGTGCCGTGCACAGTCGTGAACGCACCAACTATCCGTTGTCGGTGGCGGTGGCGCTGGAGCAGCGCCTGAGCATCAGCTACGGCTATGCCCGGGAGGCCTTCAGCGCGGCGGTGATCGAGCGCCTCAACGGCCATCTGCTGCACCTGCTGGCGCAACTGATTGATAACCCCCAGTTGCAACTGGGCGCCATCGAGCTGCTGACCCCGGCCGAGACGGCGAGCCAATGCATAGCGCCCGTCGCGCCGGGGATCGAGCCGGCGGTACACGAGAGCATCGGTGCCCTCGCACAACGCTGGCCGGAGCGTCAGGCGGTGCTGTTTGCCGGGCAACGCTTCACTTACGCAGAACTGGACCAGCGGGCCAACCGCCTGGCCCATGAACTGGTGGCCCGTGGGGTCGGCCAGGAGGTCCGGGTCGGCGTGGCATTGCCCCGGGGCGAGGGGCTGCTGGTGGCCTTGCTGGCGGTGCTCAAGGCCGGCGGCGCCTTCGTGCCGCTGGATCTGAGCTACCCAGCCGACCGCCTGGCCTACCTCATGGCGGATTCCGGCATGGCCCTGTTGCTCAGTGACACCGAGTCGTTGCAGCGCCTGCCTTCGGCCGCCGGTCTGGCGGTGCTCGATCTGTCGCGCCTGGAGGTCGGGCAGCATCCGCTGACCGCGCCTGCGGTAACAGTGGCGCCAGAGAGCCTGGCCTATGTGATCTACACCTCGGGTTCCACCGGTCAGCCTAAGGGCGTGACCGTGGCCCATGGTCCGCTGGCGATGCACTGTCGCACCACCGGCGAACGCTATGGCATGACGCCCGAGGACTGTGAACTGCACTTCCTGTCGTTTTCCTTCGACGGCGCTCATGAACGCTGGCTGACCGCCTTTGTCTGCGGCGCCAGCCTGCTGCTGCGTGACGACAGCCTGTGGACCCCGGAGCAGACCTGTGAAGCGATTCGCCGCCATGGCGTGACCATGGCCGGTTTTCCTCCGGCGTACCTGCATCAGTTGGCGGAACATGTGCAGCGGGTCGGCAATCCGCCGCCCATGCGCCTCTACAGCTTTGGCGGCGATGCCATGCCGCAGGCCAGCTTCGAGCTGGTCCAGCAGGTGTTGCGTCCCCAGTACATGATCAACGGTTACGGGCCCACCGAAACCGTGGTCACGCCGCTGGTGTGGAAAACCGCTGCCGGTGAGCCTTGCAAGGCTGCTTATGCGCCCATCGGCCATTGCGTCGGCGAGCGCAGCGCCTATGTCCTGGATGCCGATCTCAATCCCTTGCCAGTGGGGGTCGCCGGAGAGCTGTACATCGGCGGCAATGGCTTGGCGCGAGGTTATCTGCAGCGTTTCGCGCAGACCGCCGAACGCTTTGTTCCCGATCCCTACAGCCCCTTGGGGGGACGTCTGTATCGCACCGGGGATGTGGTGCGCCAGGGTAGTGACGGGGTGTTCGAGTACCTGGGGCGTATCGACAACCAGGTGAAGATCCGTGGCTTCCGCATCGAGCTGGGCGAAATCGAAGCGCGGTTGATGGCCCACGAACAGGTCAGCGAGGCGGTGGTTCTGGCCCAGGACACCGCCCATGGCCGGCGGCTGGTGGCTTATCTGGTGCCGGCCGCGACCGTGCTTGAGAACGAGCAAGATCAGGAAAGGTTGCGTGAAACCCTGCGCCAGACGTTGAAGGCCTGCCTGCCCGACTACATGGTGCCGTCCTATTGGCTGTTTCTCGAACGCTTGCCGCTGTCGCCCAATGGCAAGCTGGATCGCAAGGCGCTGCCCATGCCGGAAATGGTCCAGGCCAGCCACGCCTATGTGGCGCCACGCAGCGATCTGGAGAAGCGCCTCGCACAGATCTGGCAGGACGTGCTGAAGCTGGCGCAGGTCGGTCTGACCGACAACTTCTTCGAGCTGGGCGGGGACTCGATCATCTCCCTGCAGTTGGTCAGTCGAGCGCGTCAGGCCTCGATCCGCTTTACCCCCAAGGACCTGTTCGAGCAACAGACCATCGGAGGGCTGGCGGCGGTGGCGCAGTGCGGGGTGCAGGACGACATCGACCAGGGACTGGTGAGCGGCGACATGCCGCTGCTGCCGATCCAGCGTCTGTTCTTTGCCGAGCCGATTCCCCAGCGGCACCATTTCAATCAGTCGGTGCTGCTGATTCCGGCCACGCCCTTGAACCCGCTGGCCCTGAAGCAGGGCTTGCGAGCCTTGCTTGAACATCACGACGGATTGCGTCTGCAGTTCCAGCAGGGGAGCGCAGGCTGGAGTGCCAGCCATGGTCCGCTGGATCAGTCCGGGCCCGGTCCGGACCTGTTGTGGCAGGCCGAAGCCGCCAACGCCGCCGAGCTGGAGCAGCTCTGCGAGAAGGTCCAGTGCAGCCTCGACCTGCAGCGCGGGCCTTTGTTGCGGGCGCTGTTGGTGACCCTGGCAGACTCCACTCAGCGCTTGTTGCTGGTGGCCCATCACCTGGTGGTGGATGGCGTGTCCTGGCGCCTGTTGTTCGAGGACCTGCAAAGCGCCTACACCCAGGCGCTGGCCGGGCAAGCGCTGCAGTTGCCTGCCAAGAGCAGTTCTTATCAGGCCTTTGGCCGACGCCTGCAAGCCTATGCCCATGGGCCCGAGGCCCGGGCCGAACTGGCCTACTGGCGCGCGCAACTTGCGGGCGCACAGGCATCGTTGCCTGGGGTCGAACCTGGCACCCAGGCCTTGAGCCGCGACGCTGGCAGCGTGCAGGTCCAGCTCGATGCCGCGACCACCCAACGCTTGCTGCAACGCGCTCCAGCCGCCTACCGGACCCAGGTCAACGACCTGTTGCTGGCGGCCCTGGCCCAGGTCATGGGGCAGTGGACCGGACAGCCGTCGACCCTGATCCAGCTGGAAGGCCACGGGCGTGAGCAACTCTTCGAGGACCTGGACCTGAGCCGCACCGTGGGCTGGTTCACCTCGGTGTTCCCGGTGCGCCTGAGCGCCGGGGACAGCGCCGAGTCTTCGATCAAGCGGATCAAGGAACAGCTGCGGGCCATTCCCAACAAGGGGATCGGCTACGGTGCCCTGCGTTACCTGGGGGATACCGCCAGTCGCGAGGCGTTGCAGGGGCTTGCCCAGCCTCGGGTCACCTTCAACTACCTGGGGCAGTTCGACGGCAGTTTCGATGATCCTCAGGCGCTATTCATTCCGGCGCCCGAGGCCCATGGCGCGGATGCCAGCATCGATGCGCCCCTGGGCAACTGGCTGTCCATCAGCGGCAAGGTGTACGACGGCCAGTTGCGCCTGGACTGGAGCTTCAGTCAGCGCATGTTCGACAGTGCGCAGATCGAGTCTTTGGCCCAGGACTATGTCCAGGCGCTGCAGGCACTGGTGGAGCATTGCTGCCAGGCCCGCGGCGGCGTTACGCCATCGGACTTCCCGCTGGCGCGGCTGACCCAGGAACAGCTCGACGCCCTGACGCTGGTGCCGGCGCAGATCGAGGACATCTACCCATTGGCGCCGATGCAGCAGGCCTTGTTGCAGCATGAGTTGCAGGACCATGAGGCGGGGGATTTCGTCAACCAGATGTGCATGGATGTGCAAGGCGTCGACCCGCAGCGACTGCGTCAGGCCTGGCAGCAGGCCATGGATACCCATGAGATCCTGCGCAGCCGTTTTGTCTGGGGCGGGTCCCTGGTGCAGCCGCTGCAGGTGGTCCACAAGCAGGTCGAGGTGCCGTTCCAGGAGCTCGACGGCACTGTGTTGAGCAGCGCTGCGCTGGAGCGTCTGGCCCTGGCTGACCGGCTCAAGGGCTTCGACCTGTCCCAGGCGCCGTTGCTGCGTCTGCAGGCGATCAAGCTGGGGGAGGGACGCTACCGGCTGATCTGTACCAACCATCACATCCTGTTGGACGGCTGGAGCGGGTTCCAGTTGTTCAACGATGTGTTGGCGGCCTACACCGGGCAGGCCATCAGTCACCGACCGGCTGGCTACCATGACTACATTGCCTGGCTGCAGGCCCGTGACCAGCAGGCCGACGAACGCTTCTGGCGTGAACAGCTCAAGCCACTGAAGGTGCCGACCTTGCTCAGTGCCTGCGCGATGGCCCAGGGCGATCGGCAGCGGGGTGGGCATCGTCAGCATTACTTCGAGTTCGACGAGGCCCAGACCGAGCAACTGACCCGTTTCGCCCGGCAGCAGAAGATCACCGCCAACACCCTGGTGCAGGCGGCCTGGCTGTTGCTCCTGCATGTGCATTGCGGTCAGTCGACGGTGGCCTGCGGCGCCACCATCGCCGGACGCCCGCCACAGCTCAAGGGCATCGAGCAGCAGTTGGGGCTGTACATCAACGATGTGCCGCTGGTGGCCAGTATCGAGCCGGGTCAGCGTATGGGTGATTGGCTGCAGGAACTGCAAGGGCGCAACCTGCTGATGCGCGAGCACGGTTACAGTGCCTTGAGCGATATCGAACGCTGGGCCGGGTTGCCGGGCGGGGAGTTGAGCGACACGGTGATCGTGTTCGAGAACTATCCGGTCAGTGCGGCGTCGGCGGGTGGGGATGTCGGTGATTTGCGTCTGGAGAGCATGCACAGCTTCGAGCAGACCAGTTCGGCGTTGACTTTGTATGTCGAGCTCAAGGGGCAGTTGCAGTTCCACTATGACCATCGTCTCAATGCCTTCAGCGAGGCGGCGGTAGAGGCGCTGAATCTGCAGTTGGTGCAGATGCTCTGGCTGTTGGCCGATGGTTCGGCGGAGCGGTCGCTGGCGCAGGTGTTGGCGCAGCAGGGCGGGACGCCGGTTAGGCGGGAGGTGCTGTTAGGGGTTTAGGTATCGTTGATTGGTGTGATGGGCGGGAGGACAGGTGACTGTTCTCCCGTTTTTTTTGGATGGGGGAAATCTGGTGGTGGTTGGGCTTTTGCGGCGTGGGTTGGAGTACAGGTCCATTGCTGCGGGGCTGGCCGCTGGCGGTTGGGAGGGGGCATATCCATTGCTGCGGGTGCGGCGGCTGGCGGTTTCGCCCTTACGGCGAGTCACTTTGGGGCCCCAAAGTAACCAAAGGGCTTTGCCCCTCCACTTGGTGCCTCGCATAGCGAGGCATGCCCGAACTCCGGCGTTGATCCGTGGGCCGCCACCGGCCATCCCGGCCGGGTGGCGCCTAACCCGGCATCCCTGCCGGGTTACCCACGGCTCAATGCCTGCGTTCGGCCATAGTGGTTAACGGGGCGTTCAGATCAAGATCAAAATCAAGAGCCAGACGGCGGCCTTGCGGCCGGCCTGAAGCTGAACGCGCGCACTCATTCCCCTGAAGCTGGCTTGCCAACAAGGCTTTGGCTCGGGCGCTGTATGGCTTGCGGGCCTCTTCGCCGGAGCGCAAATCCAATGGCAATGCCGAAGACTGGGGGCGAAACATCGGGTCGAGGCTGGCGCCTCGGGCAAAAAAATCCCCGCCCCGGTGACCGGGGCAGGGAGGGGTTCAACTGGAGGGAATCAGAAGCTGTATTTGACGTTGAACATGACGTTGCGCGGGTCGCCGTAGTAGATCGAGTTGTAGGTGCCGATACCGCTGTAGTAGTTGCGGTCGAAGACGTTGTTCAGGTTGACCGTGGCCTTGAGGTTCTGGTTGAAGTCGTAGCTGCTCATCAGGCCCACCACGGCGTAGCTGGCACGGGTGAATTTGTGGCTGGGCAGTTGGTTGTAGGCGGCATCGACGAAGCTGTTGTCGACGAAGGAGGTCGAGCTCTGCCATTGCATGTTGCCGCCTACGGTGACTTTGTTCAGTTCGCCAGGCAGGCGATAGGTGGTGGCTACCTTGAACAAGTGCTGTGGCTGGGTGGTGGCCACGCGCTTGTTCTTGGCGTCGTAGGACTCCTGGTAGACGTAGCCGGCGTTGACGTTCCAGTCCGGCAGCACTTCACCGGCCATTTCCAGTTCGACGCCGTTGGTGGTGGCGCCCTTGATCGCACGCATGGCCTCGAAGCCGTCAACGCCCATGACGCCGGTATTCTCGCCCAGGTTATCCTGCTTGAGCTGGAACAGCGCCAGGCTGGCGTTCAGGCGACGGTCGAAGTATTCACCCTTGACCCCCACTTCGTAGCTCTGACCGGTGAGCGGCTCCAGGGACTTGCCGCTGACGTCCAGGCTGTAGGGCTGCGGTTTGAAGATGTCGGTGTAGCTGGCGTAGACCGTGTGGTAGTCGTCCAGGTCATAGGTGATGCCGGCATAGGGAATGACTTCCCCGGAGTTGGTGGTGGAGATGCTCGGCAGTTGGCGCAGGGCGTTGACCCGATCGATCTGCCAGTCGTAGTCGGTGACCCGGGCACCGAGTATGAAGTTCAGGGCATCGGTGGGCTTGAGGATCACCGCTGCGTAGGAGACTTTCTGGGTGCTCTTGATGTCGAAGGTCGACCACCAGGCCCAGTCGGTCGGGTAGGGCATGCTGTTGTTCCAGTTCAGCACGTCGTCGATGACTCCAGTGGTGGTGCCGTCGATACGCTTGGAGCGGGTGGTGGCGTGGGAATAGTTGTAGCCCAGCACCAGTTCGTGGGTGCGCCCAAACAGCGCGAACGGACCCTTGGCGTAGGCATCGAAGGACTTCTCGTCGCTGTTGGAGCCGAAGTTGGCCACGCCGCCCGGCGGCAGGTAGCCATAGTCCTGGCTGTTGTCGAGATTGACGTGCTCGCTGGACATGCCGGCGATGATTTCCCGCGAGGTGTACTTGCGCGTATTGACTGTCGCCTTGAAGGTCCAGTCGTTGTCGAACTGGTGATCGAGGCCGACAAAGGCGTGCTGGGTTTCCTGGTTGCGGTAGGCGAACTTGTCCGCCGGGTTGGTGGAACGGGAGAACTTGATCCGATTACCGTTCTTGTAGAACACCGGCAAACTGGTGTTGGTCGTGGCGTCGTTGTTGTTCTTCTGGTAGTCGTAGCCGACGCTGAGGGTGGTGGAATCGCTCAGGTCGCCTTCGAGAATGCCGTAGAAAACGTTCTGTTCACCTTTCTGGTAGTCGATGAAGCTGTTGCGCTTGCCGGTGCCGGCCACCATCCGTCCGCGTATCGCACCGCCTTCCACCAGCGGGCCGGAAACGTCCACTTCGCTGGTGTAGCGGTCCCAGGAACCGGCGCCGGCGGCGACGTGGCCCTGGAATTCCCGGGTGGGGCGCTTGCGCACCATGTTGATCACCCCGGACGGATAGCCGATGCCGTTGACCAGGCCGGTAGCGCCCTTGAGCACTTCGATACGGTCGTAGATCAGGGTGTTGCCGATGCTGTAGTTGTCGCGGATGTTGCCGCCGTCGGTGCCCAGGCTGGGAATGCCGTCGTACTGGAAGTTCTGGATTTCAAAGCCCCGCGAGTAATACACGTAGCCTTCGGAGCTCTCGCGGTTGACCGTGATCCCGGGGGTCTGCTGCATGACGTGCGCCAGTTCGGTCAACCCTTGGTCATCCATCTGCTGGCGGGTGATGACGCTCACCGACTGCGGCGTTTCGCGCAGCGACAGGTCCATGCGCGTGGCCGAGTTGCTTTGTCCGGTGGTGTAGGAACCGGTCCCCTCAGTGGTGCTCCCCAGCCCCTGAGTGGAAATGTTCATGGTCCCCAGCTCCACAGCCCCACTGCTTTGCACCAGGGTCACGGTGTTGCCTTGGCGCTGATAACTCACCCCGGTCCCGCGCAGCAGTTGCGACAGGGCCTGGTCGGGCTGCAAGGCGCCCTTGATCGCCGTGCTGCGCTTGCCCTGGACGCTGTCCTGGTTGTAGAGCACTTGCAGGTCGGCTTGCTGGCCGAAAGTCTGCAAGGCGCTGCCCAGGGACTGTGCAGGAATATCGAAATTGGCTTGCTGGGCCTGTACCTGGGCGGCACAGGGCAGCGCCAATACGGCCCCAAGCAGATAGGGACGCAAGCTCGGCCGCAGCGCATGGCGCATGAGCAGGGCTTTTTTCAGGGGGGTGAGTCCAAGAGGTGCTGGCATGTTCATTTGCTCTTATTAAGCGGCAATGGGAATTCGTTTTAAATGTGAATGTTTCTCAAACTTGTTATGAGACGTTCGACTTCCCGAAAACCGGAAAGCCGATACGAAAAAAATCAGGCCGGTTCGAGTTCGCAACTGACCTTGCCCGCTTCCATGCGCACCAACTGGTCGGCAATGTCGAAATAGCGATCGTCGTGGGAGATGACGATGATGGTCTTGCCCAGGCGTTTGAGGTCCGGCAGCAGCTCGGTGTAGAAAATCCGCCGGAAGGTCGGGTCCTGGTCGGCGGCCCATTCGTCGAACACCAGCACCGGGCGTTCCTCGATCCAGGCGTTGACCAGCGCCAGTCGCTTGCGTTGCCCGGTGGACAGATCTGTGGTGGTGAAGGCCCCGTCGCGGATGCTCACCTTGTGCCCGATCTCCAGGCGGCGCAGATACTGTTCGGCCTCTTCGGGCAGTTGTTCGCCACCCTGGACCAGGTCATCGAACAGGTAGTAGTCGGCAAAGATGGTGGTGAACAGTTGTCGATAGTCGTCGCGGGTCTCGGCGGTGACAGGGCGGCCGTTGAGGCGGATCTCGCCTTCCTGGGGTCGGTACAGGCCCAGTAGCAGCTTGATCAGGGTGGTCTTGCCGCAGCCGTTCTCGCCAACGATGAAGACGATGTCGCCCTGCTTGATCCGCAGGTTCACCGGGCCCAGGGCAAAGGGCGCGCTGCCTTCGACGGCCGGGAAGGCGTAGCGCACATCGTGCAGTTCCAGGCTGTGCACGGTCTGGGGTTGGCTTGCGGTTTCACTGAGCAGCAGGTGCGGTTCGGGGGAGGAGAAGCGCTCGGACAGTTCGGCGATGCGGCGGAAGGCCACCTGGGCGCGGCTGACAATCGGCAGGTTGCCGATCAGCAATTCCAGGGGGCCCTTCATGTACAGCAGCACCAGGACGAAGCCGCTCATCACTGCGCGGTCGTTGTTGGGCCAGAAGGACTGCAGGGCCAGGGCCAGGCCGATGACCACGAAAAACAGCATGGAGCCGAAGGTCTTGGCGACGATGAAAATGTTCACCGACTCGATCTGTTTGTTGCAGATGTGCTCGGCGCTGTGCTTGATCCGCTGGTTGAACATGCGGTTGCGGCGCGGCCGGTGGATGCGCAGTTCCTTGGCGCCGTCGGCAATGGCGTTGTAGTGCTTTTGCAGGTTGTCCTCTTCATCCCGGGCGTCCATGAAGCCCTTGATGCCCTTGGTTTGCGCAACAAACTGCACGCTGCAACCAATCACGATGGCCACCAGCATCAGCAGGAACATCGGCCATGAGAGCAGGGCCAGGTAACCCAGGCAGCCCAGGGTCACGGTCAGGGAAATGGCCAGTGGCGCAAAGGCGAAGGCGAAGTCGCTGATGGTGTCGATGTCGTGGGTCAGTACCGGGATCAGGCGATGGCTGCGATAGCGTTCGATCTGCTCGATGGGCGCGCTGAGGACTTTTTCCCCCAGGTCTTTGCGCAGCTTGCTGATGATGTGCTGGCCGACGTAGTTGCTGCCGATATCCGACAGAATCGAACACAGCAGCGCCAGCAGGCACAGCCCGGCGAAGGTCAGGACCACGCCGCGACTGAGGCCGTCGGCGCCGTTCAGGGCCTGGTTGATGGTCGCCAGCAGGACGGTGATGCTCAGGCCGCCGATGATGCCCAGCACGATCGAGACGGCCACGGTGGGCCAGAAAGGTTTGAGCAGGCCCAGCAGGTCACGGATGGCGCTGCGGCTACGCGGAGGGCTGTTCATGATGACTCCTGGTTCAAGCACGGATAAGGGCGGGTGAGAGGCGGTTTGCGTTGGGGCATGGGGGCCGGGGTGCAGCCGTCGGGTTCATCTGGTGCGCTTCCTCTGAAATGGATCGACATACGGGCAAGGGTCCGGGGTGCACAGCGCGACGCGGCGTGCAGTGCGCTGCAATGCCGGGCTTGAGGAGGCTGTCGCGTTCGGGACGGGGCTTGACTCAAGACCGTTGCAGAGAAGACGAAGTGGCACTGGGGGGATTTAGCGCAGGCCCGGCGTCGCGCCGTGCGCCGGTCGCTGCCGGGAGGCTGCAGCGACCGCTGGATCAGCTCAAAGTGGCCGATCGAAGAAGAACTCGCGTTCCAGGCGCAGCAGAGCGGCTTTCTTGTGGGCCAGTTGGATGTCCTTCAAGTGACCGAAGCCCTGGGACTTGAGGAAGTCGATCTGCCGGTCATGGTCGATGCGCGGTTCGCCAAGGATGCGCTGGGTACGTGGATCATCCAGGAACATGTAGTGCATCAGCGAATTGAACCAGCCCTTGAGCTTGCCGATGCCCTGGTGCTTGTTCTCGCCCACCACCACGTGCCAGCCGCGGTCGTGGTCCTGCACGTCGTAGTAGGGGGCGATGCGGTCTTCCTTGCACCAGTAGACTTCGAAGTAGGCGAAGGGCTCGTCGTCGTAGCAGCCGATCAGCGGATGGACCCGCGGGTCGGCGAGCATGTCTTGCAGATAGGCGGCGTGCTCGTCGAGGCTGCCGGCCTGCTCCCAGAAGAACGCCACCTGCTCCAGGTTCATCCAGCGATTGAAGGCTTGCAGGTCACGGTCCGGATCGATGGTGCGCAGGCTGAACTCGGTGTTGAGCCCCGGCAGACGACGGCGGTACACCTCGCCCTGGGGCAGTGGCGGGCGTTGCGGGTGACGTTTCTCGCCGCTGAACTGGTAGAAGGGCGCGGTGTGGGCGCTGGCCGGAGCGCTGAGCCAGGGCAGCGGGTGCTGCCAGAAGGTACTGCGTCGGCACTGTAGCTCCACCTGGTGGGCATCGACGGCGAGCAAGGTGTCAAAGACCCCCTGGCGGATGGCTGACACGGCAAAGTCGCGGCTGGCACGCAGGCGAACCCGCACCTGGGCGGACTTTTTCTTGTAGCAGAAATGCCCGCCCAACAAGGCCAGCAGCGCGCTGGCCGGGTAGTTGGGGGCAATCTCGCCGGCGATCTCGATCAGTTCGCCATCGCTGCGAAAGGTCAGTGCCGCGAAGCCCTCGGTGTGCAGGCTGCCCTGGTTCTCTTCGGCGTCATGCACGCTGGCGGTGGAACCGTCGCTCAGCGACAGGGTGAACAAAGCTGCTTTCATGGTGTGTCTCCGTCAGTCGATGAGGGGAAGGGTCAAAGGTCGCGGGCAACCCGGAACCCCAGCCAGTCACCACGATCGGTGGGGTAGATGTTGTTGCGGTTGCCTGAGCGGGAAAAAATCGGCGCTTCGGTCCAGTCGTTGCCGCGCATCTGCAGGACGCTGCAGTTGGGCTCGGTCCAGGCGCTGCCGTCGGTGGGGGCGCCGACATAGCTGTCATGCCAGCAGTCGGGGGTGAACTCGTAGACATTGCCGTGCATGTCGTAGACGCCAAAGGCGTTAGGGGGGAAGGAGCCGGCGGGCGAAGTGAAGCTGAAGCCGTCTTCCGGGCCGTAGGTGTTGGCGTGCTTGGCAATGCTGTATTCCTTGCCCTCGTCGAAAGGGAAGGGGAAGGGGCCGGTGCTGCCGGCGCGGGCCGCGTATTCGCGCATGGCTTCGCTGACGATGTAGTAGTGCTGGCCGGTGCGCTTGGACAGCCAGGCGGTGTAGGCCTGGGCTTCGTTGAAGTCCATGCACACCGCCGGTTGGCGCGGGCCGACTGGGTAGCGGGGTTTACCGGCCTTGCATTCGCGACCGGGGCGCGTGTCGCCGTCGGGCATCTGGTAGCCGGTTTCCTTCAGGTAGGTGGCCCATTCGCCGGCCAGGACCTGGAAGCGTCCGATGGCGAATGGCTTGGCGAAGGTCACTTCATGCATCGGACCTTCGTCCTCCTGGCGGCCGACCTCGTCAGCGGGGGTACCCATGGTGAAGGTGCCGGCGGGCAGCACCACCATTTCCGGACAGTCCTTGCAGTCCTTGAACACCTTGCCCGGCTGGGGCGAGGCGGCGGCCTGGGCGGCGGTCGGCAGCAACAGGCTCAGCAGCAGGGCCAGGGAGAGGCTGGCCAGGGGCGGGCGGAGGGCGGTGCTCAGTGAATGCTGTTTCATCATGACTCTCTTTTTAAAAGTGACGCAGGGCGCAAGGAGGAGCGGTTTCAGACCTTTTTGCGCAGCAGGTCCATGAAGCGATCGATCTGTTGTTCGTCGTTGAGCAGGCCAGGCGCGGTACGGATCACCGGACCGACGTCCCGGTCCACGGCATCGACCACCACCCGATTGGCCATCAGGTAGGCGGCGAACTGGTCGCAGTCCTGATTCTTGATCCGGAAGAAGGTGAAGCCCGCTGACAGCTCGGGGCTCAGGGGGGTGACCAGCGCCACTTGGGGCAGCTCCTGCAGACGTTGCTTGAGGTAGCTGTTGAGGGCGTGGATGCGCGCCTGGACCTGGGCCTTGCCCAGCTGCAAGTGCAGCTTGAAGGCTTCATCCAGGGCCCAGCGGTGTTCAAAGGCGTGGTAGCCGCCGGGGGTCATGCTGGTAGCGAAATTGTTGTCCTCGGAAAAGGTCGGCACGCTGGGGGTAACGTCCTTGAGCTCTTCGGAACGGGCGCAGATGATCCCGGTGCCGCGAGGGCCGAACATCCACTTGTGAGTGCCGGAAATGAAGTAGTCGCAGTGCATGTCGGGGAAGTCCAGGTTATCCACGCCAAACCCGTGGACCCCATCCACCACATAGATGATTCGGTCTTTGTCGTCGCGGTTGCGGTTGAACTCATCCACCAACTGGCCGATCTCGCCGATCGGCAGCTTCACGCCACTGCCCGACTGCACCCAGGTCATGCCCAGGACTCGGGTATTGGGGCGGATGCTGCGCTTGATCGAGCCCAGGATTTCATCCTTGGACACCCGGTGCGGGTCCTTGAACAGGCTGATCTTGCGCACCTGGGTGCCTTGTTTGGCCACGCGGAAATTCAGGCTGTATTCGGTGGCGTAGTGTTCGTGGACCGTGGTCAGGATCTCTTGATCGGGCCGCACGTGAAGGCCGCCGTAAATCATCGCCAAGCCTTCGCTGGTGCTGCCGGTGAGGGCGATCTGGCCGGGCTTGGCTTGCAGGTAGCGGCCCGCCCATCGACGCACTTCGGCCTCGCGTTTCCAGGGTTCCTGCAGGTCCCAGTCCATGGCCAGCCCCGGGTTGCGGTCGATATTGGCGCGATGCCGTTCGATGGCTTCACGCACGGGCCTTGGGTGCGAGGTCACCAGGAAGTTGGAAAAGTGAATGGAGTCCGGGTCCTGGTCGAACAGCAGGCGCAGTTGCGTCCATGGGTCCTTGGGCGCAGGGGGCGGGGCGCTAGTGCTGGTGCCGGACGCGGCCAGGGCGCCGGCGCCCAGAGGCAGGCCGGCGGCGAGGATGCCGGCCTGTTTGAGAAATGTACGGCGATCGGTCATGAGCTCATTTCACTGGTTGGCAAAAGGGGGGATCAGCGATGGGCCAGGGGCTTGGCGGATTTCTGCACCTGCTCCCAGACCCGCAGGAAGTTGCCGCCCCAGAGCTTGGCGATATCCGCTTCGCTGTAGCCGCGCTGCAGCAGTTCGGCGGTGACGTTGCGGCCCTCGCTGACATCCTTCCAGCCGTCCAGGCCGCCGCCGTCGTTGAAGTCCGAACTGATGCCGACGTGGTCGATGCCGATCTTCTTCACGGCGTAGTCGATGGCGTCGCCGAAGTCCTTGAGGGTGGCCTTGGGTTCTGCTTCGACAATGCTGTACAGCTCGCCGGCGTATTCGCCGAAACGCTGTTCGGGCCACACGGTGATGATGGCGTCGCCGGGCATCAGGGCCATTTCCAGCCCGGTCAAGGGTTGCAGGTCGAAACGCGCGCGCAGGGCGTTGAGCTTGTCCCGGGTCGCTTGGCTCAGGGGACGGATGTAGGTGGGGAAACCGACGATCTGCACCACGCCGCCGCTGTCCTTGATCAGCTGCATTTCCCTGTCGCTGAGGTTGCGCGGGATATCCACCAGGGCCCGGGGCGCCGAGTGCGAAGCGACGAAGGGCGCGCGGCTGAGTTGGCTGACCTGCTCCAGGGCCTTGGTCGACATCTGCGAGACGTCGATGATCACCCCCAGGTCGTTGAGTCGGTGCACGGCCTGCCGGCCCAGGTCGGACAGGCCGCCGAGGGCGTCCGGGGTGTCGTTGAAGAACGGCAGTGGACGCGAGGAGTCGGACCAGGCGTTGTTGCCCACGTAGCTGAAACCGAACATGCGCATGCCCCGGGCCGCCCAGTGATCGAGCTGGTCGAGATCGGTGCCCAGGGGGTAGGCGTTGAGCATGCTGAGGAACACCGCGAACTTGCCTTCGCCGTTGAGGCGGCGGAAGTCGTCTGGGGTATAGGCAATGCCCACCTGGTTGGGGAAGTCGCGGACCATGCCGGTGAGGATCTTGTAGCGCGCTTCCTGCTCGTTGCGCGCGGCGTCGACAAAGCCCGCCGTGGGACGATGAGGGGCATTTGCGCCGTTCCAGATTTCCGGCCAGCCGAAAATCGTCAGGGCTGCGCCGGACAGGCGCCCGCGTCCGGCCTTGGCCAGGTCGAACTGGCCGCTGCCGTCCTTGTCGGCCTCGTTGCCGGCACTGCCGAAATCCAGGGGCACGGTAATGTGGCTGTCGAAGGAGAGGATGCGCTCCTGCAATTCTTCGGCCTGCTTCATCACCTTGACCGGGTAGCCCGGGTTGTCCCTGAACCAGTAGTCCCAGGCCAGGAAGCCGGCGCCGGCGCCAATCGCCAGGGCCAGCGGCAGGCCGATGTAAAGAGCCTTCTTCGAACGTGGTTTTGTCATTGCCATCTCAGTCGGTTTCGCCGTCAAGGTGCAGGCACGGGGGCCTTTGCTATCTGGGAAGAACGAGCCAGTGACGAAGAAATTTAAGTCCCCTGCGCGGGCGGTAAATTTCCGTGGGCAATAAACGTTCTAGCTTGGATAAAGCCTGCATCAGGGCTGACACAGGTAGGGCAATGACGATTTCTCGACGAGGGTTCATGGCGGGCTTGGCGCTGACTGGCGCTGCCGTGCCGGCGGCGTTTTATGTGCATCGCGAGTTGACGCGTGAGGAATTCCCGATCACCCCGGGCGAGGCCACGGTGGAGCTGGCGGATACCGCCGGGCAACGCTTGGCGGACCAGTTGCGGGGCATCTGGAGCATTCGCTTTGAAGGCGCCGATGCCGGGCTCGATGGCCTGGGGCGCCAGGACTTGGAAGTGTTTCTCGACATCGCCCAGCGCGGGCGTGGCCTGCGCGGTTACCTGGATACCGCCGAGGGCCTGCGCGGCGCCGCCGAGCCGCGCTACCGGATCGTTGCCGACCTGGTGAGCCCACAGCCGGGTGAGATGTACTGGCGATTGATTCCTGCCACGGCGGTGGACGGTGCCGCCACTTATGAGTTCAAGATGAGCCTGGATGAAGTCTGGGCCGATTTCGCCAACGCCGGCAGCGGCACCCTGAGCGGCTGTGTCGAGCGCCTGGACCGGCCCCTGGCGCTGCCCGCCTTGGACAACCGCTTTGTCGCCACCAAGCAGATGTTTCCCGAGGCTCGCCAGCGTATCGGCCTGAACCCGACGCTGCTGGCCTGGCTGGTGTCGCCCGAGCATCGGTTGTTCCACCAGCTGTGGCACGCGACCCGGGACAAGTGGCACCGGCTTTCCGAAGAGAAGCGTGACGCCCTGCGCGGCATCGGTTGGCAGCCCGGTCCTCGGGGGCAGGAGCGCGATGCGCGCGGTCCGAAGAAGGATCGCAACGGCTCGGGTATCGATTTCTTCTTCATGCATCGGCACATGCTGGGCACGGCGCGTTCCATGCAGGACTTGCCGTCCTGGCAGCATTTCCCCCTGCCGCAGCCGGAACTGCTGCGTGATCGCCTGGGTTTCGCCCGCTATTTCGACAACCATGACGGCGGTTCCCTGCCGCCGGCGTGGCTGGCCGATGACGATGACGACTACAGCCAGTGGGTCAGCGACATCAAGGCCGGCGAGACCTACCACAGCAACTTCCAGGTCTGGGAGTCGCAGTACCGCAACCCGCGCTACCTGGCGAACCTGACCCTGGGTCAGTTCGGCTCGGAAATCGAGCTGGGCCTGCACGACTGGCTGCACATGCGCTGGGCCTCGGTGCCGCGTGATCCTTCCAGCGGTGCACCGGTGCCCATGGCCCGCGATCCGGCGGACTTTTCCCCGCGCTGGTACCAGCCGGAAAACGACTTTCTCGGCGATCCGTTCTCCTCCCATGTCAGCCCGGTGTTCTGGCGTTTTCATGGCTGGATCGACGACCGCCTGGAGGACTGGTTCCGTGCCCACGAACGTTTCCATCCCGGCGAGCTCAAGCGTCTGGAAGTCAATGGCGTGCCCTGGTTCGCCCCGGGGCGCTGGGTCGAGGCCGGCGATCCCTGGCTGGGGCCGGTGACCCACGGTTGCAGCACCATCCCTGGATTACAGACCGGCAAGACCGTGGAGATGGACCCGGAAACCATGAAGCTGGCCCTGCGCATCACCTTTATCGAGGATGAAAAGCAGTTGGCCGATCTGCTGCGCAAGGTGCCTCGCCGGCCCTGGTATGCGCGGCATTTGAAGGTCAGGCAGCGACTGCTGTAGCGGCGCCGGACTGATCGTGAACTTCGAGTCTGGAGGTCGTTGCTAGGGGTGTTCAGATCGAAAGGGCCACTTCGGCCAGGAAGCTGAACAGTTCTGGGTATCCGGTCTGCTGCCATGCTTGGGTTTCATGATCAAAAAAGCACACCTCTGCCAGGCATTGGGTGTTTTCAATCCGGAATCCGTAGAAGTCGCCGCAGCCGTTCTCTGAAAACAACAGATGACACTTGCCAATCAGTGGGTGTTGTCGATTGATTCTGGCCAGGTTGAAATCGCTGTCTCTGTCCAGTGAGTAGACGATTCCCAAGGCAAAGTAGCCGCCCCCATGCTTCAGCAGGAACTGGCGGTACTCGACAGGAAGTCGCAGCGCCAGGTCATTTTGAGCCTCGGTGATGTCCTCCTCGGTGGCGGCGCTGTCCGAAGGGAGCTCAAACCAGATCGGATGGAGGTTCTTCTTGGCATTCAGCAGTTGTTCAAATTCACTGAAGTTCATTGTCCTGGTCTTCTTGAGGGGCGATGCATCAGATGTCGGCCAGTGTTTCAGACGCTCCGTGATGGTTCAGGCGCTGAGTTAGCGATGCTATCTCCTGGGCTTTCGGTTTCTTGCTGGTCACGGCCTCGTAGATCTCGTTGAGGACCAGATCCGGGTCCTTGTGGGTGAGCTGTGAGATGACATTCGCCAGGTTTCGATCTGACAGATGTTCATATAGCGCTGCCAGAAGAGGGCGGTAATCGGTTGGGCTGACTCCGTTCGGGAATGCTCTTTTCAGCATCGACAGTACATCTGCCAGGGAGGCGTCCAGCTCGGTTCCGATGGGCATGGTGGGGGTGTTGCTCGCGTCTGTTGGTGGTCGCAGATTCTAGGTCATCAGGGCCCCGGCCGTCGCTGCGACGATGGCCAGTGGTGATACCGCTGGCCATGCGAGCTTTTGCTGATTCATTGATTCCAGCCGCCACCCAGGGCCTTGTACAGGGCAATGCTGGACTGCAGCCGTGACAGCCGCAGTTGCACGTTCTGATCCTGGGCGGCGTACAGGGTGCGCTGGGTTTCCAGAACGGTCAGCAGGTCTTCGGCGCCGGCCTGGTAGCGGCTCTGGGCGATCTCGAAGGCCCGTTGCGCCTGGTTCAATTCCTCGCTCTGCCACTGGCGTTGCTGGTCCAGGCCGCGAATGCTGTTGAGGGCCTTCTCCACATCGGCAAAACCATTGATGATCGCCCCGCGATAGCTTTCCAGCAGTTCTTCTTGGCGGGCCGTGGCCTTGTCCCGTTCGGCGCTCAGGCGCCCGGCGTTGAAGATCGGTGCCACGAGCCCGGCGCCGAGGTTGTAGAAGGGACTGCGCAGCAGGTCCGGGGCGTGGCTGGCACCGGAGCCGAGGCTGGCGCTCAGGGTCACGCTGGGCAACATGGCCGCCCGCGCCACTTTGACGTCGGCCTGGGCCGCGGCCAGTTTGGCCTCGGCGCTGGCAATGTCCGGACGCCGGCTCAGCAGGTCGCTGGGGACGCCGGCATTGATGCTCGGCCATTGCAGTTGGGTGAAGTCCTGGTGGCCCAGGTTGAGCGCCTGCACCGGTTGCCCGAGCAGGGCGGCGAGGGTGATCCGGGCTTCTTCGGCCTGTTGCTGCGCCAGGGGCAACTGGCGTTGCTGGGCGGCGACCAGGCTGCGTTGCTGGGCCAGTTCCAGGGCCGTGGCCGAGCCCGAGTCGTAGCGGGTCTGCACCAGCTTGAGCACGTTCAGGGCGTTGTCCAGGTTCAGCTGGGCGATCCGGCTTTGTTCGCTCAGCGCCAGGGCCTGGGTGTAGCTGTTGGCGACGCCGCTGAGCAGGGTCAGTTCCACGGTGGCCCGGTCGAACTCGCTGGCCTTGACCCCCAGCAGGGCGCTGTCGCGGGAGGCGTGGCGGCCGCCCCAGAAGTCGATCTCGTAGCTGGCGCTGAGGCTGGCATCGAAATAGTCCACGGCCTGGTTGTCGCTGGTGGCGTCCAACTTGCTGTAGCCCTTGCCGCGCAGCAGTTTCTGCCGGTTGGCGTTGAGCCCGCCCTTGAGCTCGGGCAGCAGTGGCGCGCCGGCGATCACGGCGCTGGCCTGGGCCTGGCGCACCCGGGCCACCGCTGCGGCCAGATCGAAGCTGCCATCGCGGGCCTGGGCGATCAGGCGGTCCAGGTCCGGGCTGGCGAACTGGCTCCACCATTGCCGGTTGTCGGCCTGGGCGGCGGGGGTGTTGGCTGTTTGCCAGGTGGCGGGGGCTTGCAGGCCGCTGTCCGGGCGCGGTGCGGGGCTGCTGCAGGCGGCCAGCAGGATGCAGGCGGCCAGGAGGCTCAGGGGTGTTTTCATCGTTCGATCATTCACTGGTAAGGGCCGTGACCGGGTCGAGCCGGGCAGCTTTGCGGGCCGGCATGAAGCCGAAGATGACGCCGGTGACCAGGGCGCAGCCGAAGGCGCCGAGGACGGCGACCAGGGAGAAGGCGATCGCCACTTCACTGAGGATCAGTACGCCACCGATCAGCAGGGCCAGGGCGATGCCGGTCAGGCCGCCGACCACCGAGAGCATCACCGCTTCGGTGAGGAACTGGCGCAGGATGTCGCGCTGGCGAGCGCCGGTGGCCATGCGGATGCCAATCTCTCGGGTGCGTTCGCGCACGGTCATGAGCATGATGTTCATCACCCCGATACCGCCCACCAGCAGCGAGATCGCGGCAATGGCGCCGAGCATCAAGGACAGGGTGTTCTGGGTGCGGGCCTCGGCCTGGATCATCGCCGCGTTGTTGGTCAGCTCATAGTCGCGCTGGCCGTTGTGCAGGCGCAGCATCAGTTGGTCGATGGCTTGCTCGGCTTCCTCGACCTTGCTGGCGTCCGCCGCGGCGATGGCCACGTACTCCGGATTGCGACTGCCAAACAGGCGGGTGCTGGCGGCGGAGTAGGGCACGGCGATGCGATCGTCGCTGTCCTGGTCGCCGGAACTGGCGCCTTTGCCCATCAGTACGCCGACCACCTGGAAGGGGGCGTTTTCGATCAGGATGTACTGGCCGATGGGGTTGGCGACGTCCTTGAGCAGTTTTTCCCGGACCTTCTTGCCGATCACCGCGACCGCGGCGCCGGCTCGTTCGTCGGCCTCGGTGAAGTAGCTGCCTTCGACCACCGGCCAGTTGAAGATGTGCGGGAAGTTGGTGTCGTTGCCCCCTACGTAGCTCATGTGATCGGCATTGCCGAAACGCACCACGGCTTCCGAGCCGTTGACCGGCATGATGCGCTTGACCTGGGGCAGGGTGGCCACGGCCGCGACGTCGTCGAGGCTGATGATGCCTTGCGGCGCGCGCGGGTTGGGCGAGTGTCCGCTGAGGTAAAGGATGTTCGAACCGAAGGCCCCCATCTGCGCCATCACCTGGCGCTTGCTGCCTTCGCCCACGGCCAGCATCACCACCACCGAAGCGACGCCAATGACGATCCCCAGCAGGGTCAGGGCGGTGCGGAAGCGGTTGATCCACATCACCCGCCAGGCGGCCTGCACCGCTTCCAGCAGTTCGCCCTTCCAGGCGCCGGTGGCTTCGCTGCCGTCGGCCAGGCGCTGGCGCAGGTCCACCGCCTGCAGGGCGCCGGCGTTGGCGCTGGTCTGTACCGATGGGTCGTGGTGGGCGGTGTCGCTGATGATTTCGCCGTCGCGGATTTCGATGATGCGCTTGGCCCGGGCCGCCACTTCACGGTCGTGGGTGATGAGGATCACCACGTGGCCCTGGCTGGCCAGTTCGTCCAGCAGGGCCATGACTTCTGCGCCGCTGTGGCTGTCCAGGGCGCCGGTGGGTTCGTCGGCGAGGATGATGTGGCCGCCGTTCATCAGGGCGCGGGCGATGGACACCCGTTGCTGCTGACCGCCGGACAGTTGATGCGGGCGGTTGCCGCTGCGACTGGCCAGGCCCAGGCGCTCCAGCAGGGCGGCGGCGCGGGCGTGGCGTTCGGCGGTCGGGGTGCCGGCATAGATGGCCGGCATCTCGACGTTTTCCTGGGCCGAGGCCGAGGGGATCAGGTGGTAGCCCTGGAACACGAAGCCAAAGGCTTCGCGGCGCAGCCAGGCCAGTTCGTCGCTGTCGAGCTGGGCGACGTTCTCCCCGGCGAACAGGTACTCGCCGGACGTCGGACGGTCCAGGCAGCCGAGGATGTTCATCAGGGTCGACTTGCCGGAGCCGGAGGCGCCAACGATGGCGACGAATTCCCCGGCGTGGATCGACAGGTCGATGCCGCGCAGGACATCGACTTGCGGGCTGTCGCCGCCGCCGTAGGATTTGCGGATGTCTCTGAGGTCGATCAGCGGAGTCTGCATTCAACCCCCGCTGCTGTTGGCCGGGCCGATCAGCAGGTGATCACCTTCGTTCAAGCCGTCGAGGATCTGGATGCGCAGGCGGTCACTGATACCGACCCGGACTTTGCGCTCGTCGATCGAACCGTTCTTGGCCACCACCCGGGCAGTCTGCAGGTCCGGCTCAGTGCTGCCCTGCAGAGCGGCGATGGGGGCGGTGAGGACATTTTTTGCCTGGTTGGCGACGAAGAACACCTGGGTGGTCATCTCCGCCATCAGCGCGTTGTCGGCGTTGTCCACGTCCAGCAGTACGGTATAGAGCACCACCCGGCCGCTGCCGCTCTTGCTGGTGCTGGTGGGGCTGCCGCTGCCCTGGCTGGTTTCGTTCAGCGGCTTGGGCGGAATGGGCAGGATCTGCCGCACGGTGCTGGTCCAGCGCCGGTTGCCACCGCTCAGGGTGGTGAAGTAGGCCTGCATGCCGGGTTTGACGTGGCCGATATCGGCTTCCGAGACTTCGGCCCAGACGGTCATGGGCGAGAGTTTGGCGATGCGCAGGATCAGCGGTGTTTGCTGCTGGGCGTTGAGGGTCTGGCCTTCGCGAGCGTCCACCGCGACCACGGTGCCGGACATGGGGGCGTAGATGCGCGTATAGCCCAGTTCCGCCTGGTCGCTGCGCAAGCTGGCCTGGGCCTGGCGGATCTGCGCCTTGTACATGTCGATGCGTGCCTGGGTGGCCTTGAGTTCGGCCTGGGCGGTCTGTACGTCCTCTTCGCGAGTGGCGCCGCCGGCCGCCAGGTTCTGCTGGCGCTGGTATTTCTGCCGGGCCAGCTGGTTCTGGGCGTACTGCTCCTGCAACTGGGCCTGCAGGTTCTCAATGGCGAAACGGCTGGCGTCGAGCTTGGCCTGTTGGGTGGCAGGGTCGATCTCCACCAGCAATTGGCCTTCCTTGACTGTGTCGCCGGCCTCGACGTGGATCTTGCGGATCTGCCCGGAGGCCTGGGCGCCGACGTCGACATAGCGTCGGGGCTGCAGGGTGCCCAGGGCGGTGACGCTGCTTTCGATATCGCCACGGCTGACTTGCACCGTCGCGAACTGATCGCGCCCAGGGGGAATGAAGGTCCAGGCAGTGATGGCTACAACGGGAATCAAGCAGAGTGCGGCAAGCAGGGCGCGTCGGGTATGTCGGGGACGTTTCATGCAGGGTTCCGGCCAGGGGAAATCGGCCCGTCATCCAGCCGTTGCTGCTTCACGAGGCAAGGCCGGGCGCTGCCGTCGGGGCGGCAGATACGGGGAGCTGTCAGGTAAACGAGAAGCGCGCGGGGGAATTTAACTCCCGACACATGGGGTTACAGCTGCTTGAACACGAAATATCTACGGATCGCTGCAGCAGTACTTTAAATCTATATGAGAATTACTATAAATTACGTCGCTCCTAAACTGCCATCATTGAATGACTGGATCAGTCCCCTTGCCACGGATCTTGTTCAAGGACAGAAATCACCCACCTGGGTCGGGAGTCATGTTGGAAAGTTACTACCGCGAGCTGATGGGCTTCCTCAGCGCCAGGCTTGGCAACCGCCAGGCCGCCGAGGACGTTGCCCATGACGCCTTTGTGCGGGTGCTGGAGCGCCCCAGCGCTCCTCCCATCGAGCAGCCGCGGGCCTTCCTTTATCGCACGGCGCTGAATCTGGTGATCGATGACCATCGGCGTAACCAGCTGCGTCAATCCGAACCCCTGGAAGCACTCGACCAGCAAGAGCACTGCTTCAGTCCGTCACCGCAGGCGAGCCTGGATCAGGGGCAGCGTCTGGAGATGCTCCAGCGAGCCTTGGCGGAACTGCCCCGGCTGTGCCGCGAGAGTTTTCTGCTGCGCAAGCTTGAAGGTCTGTCCCATGTGCAGATTGCCGAGCATCTGGGCATTTCCCGCAGCCTGGTGGAAAAACACATCGTCAATGCCATGAAGCATTGCCGGGTGCGCCTGCGTCAGTGGGAAGCTCAGTGACCAGCGGCGCACGCTGGCGGCACTGAGCCTGGTGTAGTGGCGGCTGACTTTTGTTTGCCGGACAGCCGGGGCAGTGGGTTAAATTTTTTTTCATCGTCCTCGTTCCTACTCAACAGACGACCTGTTGGCCCTCAGGGGCCGGCCAGGTCACCGGCGTAATTCCCCGCGTTGAGGGGCTTCTCCAGAGGACACTGGACATGACACAGGCAATGGCATCGGCCATCGTTCACGATTTGATTGGTATCGGTTTTGGTCCCTCGAACCTGGCGCTGGCCATTGCGCTGGAGGAGCGCGGCCAGGTTCAGGGTCCTCTGGACGTGCTGTTTCTCGACAAACAGGCCGATTATCGCTGGCACGGCAATACCCTGGTGACCCAGAGTGAACTGCAGATTTCCTTCCTCAAGGACCTGGTCACCCTGCGCAACCCCACCAGCCCTTACTCGTTCGTCAACTACCTCAAGCACCATGGACGCCTGGTGGACTTCATCAACCTCGGGACCTTTTATCCGTGCCGCATGGAGTTCAACGACTATCTGCGCTGGGTCGCCGCTCAATTCAAGGACCAGAGCCGCTACGGCGAAGAGGTCCTGGCCATTGAGCCGCTGTTGCACAACCAGCAAGTCGAGGCGCTGCGGGTCATCTCGCGCAATGCCCAGGGGGAAGAGTTCATCCGCAGCACCCGCTCGGTGGTGGTCAGCGCTGGTGGAACGCCGCGGATTCCCGAGACTTTCAAGGCGCTCAAGGGCGACCCTCGGGTCTTCCATCATTCTCAGTACCTGGAGCGCATGGCAGAACAACCTTGTGTCGCCGGCAAGAAGATGAAAATCGCCATCATTGGTGGCGGCCAGAGTGCAGCGGAGGCCTTCATTGACCTCAATGACAGCTTCCCGTCGGTGCAGGTGGACATGATGATCCGTGGCTCGGCACTCAAACCGGCCGACGACAGTCCCTTTGTCAACGAAGTGTTCTCGCCCGAGTTCACCGACTTGGTGTTCCAGCAAGCCAGTAGCGAACGTGAGCGCCTGGTCAACGAGTACCACAACACCAACTATTCGGTGGTGGACATCGACCTGATCGAACGCATCTACGGGATCTTCTACCGCCAGAAAGTCTCGGGGATCGCCCGTCACGCATTCCGCACCCTGACCCTGGTGGAAAAAGCCGTGGCTACCGATCAAGGCATCGAGTTGGTGCTGCGCAACAATGCCACCGGCGCCTGCACCACTGAGCACTACGACGCGGTAGTGCTGGCCACCGGTTATGAGCGCCAGATGCATCGTCAACTGCTGGCGCCTCTGCAGGAATACCTGGGCGACTTCGAAGTGGACCGCAACTATCGGGTGATCACCGACGAGCGCTGCAAGGCCGGTATCTACATGCAGGGCTTCAGCCAGGCCAGCCATGGCTTGAGCGACACCTTGCTGTCGGTACTGCCGATTCGTGCCCAGGAGATCGCCGATTCGCTGTATGAACATGGCAAGACCCGCGGTCATAGCCGCTCGGTCCGCGACCTGCTGCTGGCCACCGCCAGCTGACCGGCGCCACGGCCGCTCTTGCGTGGCCTGCGCGGACGGGCGCCAAGACAATCTTGCAGAGCTCTTCGCCGGCAAGCCGGCTCCTGCCGTTTGGGGTTATCCCGGGTGTTTTCTGCAGGAGCCGGCTTGCCGGCGAAGGCGTTCCTGAACCTTGGCTTGAGAACTGTTCGATTCCTCTTGCCGCGTCGTGGTGGCCAGCGGCAAGTTTCGGGGTTGCGGCGTACTGCTTGTAACTTGCTGCTTGTAGCTTGCCGCTAGTCGCCAAGAGGATTTTCGACATGCAGGCCCTGCACAACATCAACCTGGACTCGCTGATCGATACCCTGGTCAGCCTCAGCGCGGCTTTTATCCTTGGCGGCCTGATCGGCTTTGAACGCCAGTACCGGCAGCGCACCGCGGGCTTGCGCACCAACGTGCTGGTGGCGGTGGGCGCGGCGATTTTCGTCGACATGGCCAACCGCCTGGGCGGTGCCGACGGCGCGGTGCGGGTGGTGGCCTACGTGGTGTCGGGCATCGGCTTTCTCGGCGCCGGGGTGATCATGCGCGAGGAGGGCAACGTCCGCGGGCTGAACACCGCCGCCACCCTTTGGGCTTCGGCGGCGGTGGGCGCCTGTGCCGGTGCCGATCTGGTTCTCGAAGCCCTGCTGGGCACCCTGTTCGTGCTGGCCGCCAATACCCTGTTGCGGCCCATCGTCAACAACATCAACCGCCAGCCACTGGACGTGATCTCCGCCGAGGTCACCAACATCGTCTACGTCATTGCCCAGCGTTCGAACCAGAAGGCCGTGTTCGCCTTGCTGGAAGCCGAGTTGACGCGCAGCAATTACCCGGCCAGCGATGTCGATGTGCATGCTTTTGGCAACGATGAAGTGGAGATCGAGGCGACTCTGGCCAGCACCTCGGTGGACGGTGAAGAACTGGATGCGCTGGTGGCGCGGCTGTCCACCTCGGCCCTTGTGCAGCAGGCGTTCTGGAGCCCGAGCACCACCGAGTGATAGGGGCTTGATGATGGCTGGCGTGTTGTCTTTTGCTGTTCTCAGAGACCTGCAGTGGGTTCTGGGAAAAGCCTTACAAAACAACAAGACCTTTCAGTCTCGTACCCCTCTGCTAAAAAAACCGGGCGGCGATTAAGGTAGTGAGCGACTTAGAAAGAGCTAGCGGTTGGGCTTGTGCAGTAGCTGACTTGTCCGAAAAAACTACGGCAAGAGCATGCTGGGCGTGGTTTTCAGATTAATCCTAGAGAAAACCCTCCGACACTTCCCTAGCCTTCTACCGATCTAGGAGGAAGGCCGGCAGTCGCCGGTCGTAGTCTCAAAAGCAGGATCCAGAAATGTCCAATAGAGCGCTGCGCATACTGATTGCCGATGATCAACATTTTCATCGCATGCAGATCGAACGAACCTTGAATCAACTGAATTACTACCGCATTGCACCCGTGCACACATTGGAGGAACTGCTTTCGCTGGTGGAGTACGCCTGTGATCCGTTCGACCTGCTGATCATCAACGGCAGCCTGGCCACCCACAGCGGTTTCGATCTGCTGGACTTCTGCCTGGACAACCCCCAGCTCGGCCACGCCCTGATCTATGACAGCCAGCGCTTTCCACCCATCCCCAGCAGCCTGCGGCACCGGATCCAGGCCAGCCGCGCCGAGTTGCCGGACAGCGAGGCGATCCGGCGTTTGATGCAGCAGATCGATCCGCCCGTGTTCCGGACCTCCAGGTCAGGCGGCATTCAGTGGCTGCCGGAACTGCAGCACGGCGGCTGGCGCGCCAGTGCCAATTGATTCAATCGCGCTCTATGCAAAACGGCATCCCCAGGGATGCCGTTTTACGTTGCGCTGCGGACAAGGCGCCGTCGATGGAGCCGGCGTCGGGGTCAGGCCATGTCGCTGTGGCTGAACTCCTCGCCGAGAAAGTCGATCAGGCTGCGTACCGAAGGCAGCAGGCCACGGCGTGACGGGAAGATGGCGTGGACGATCCCGCAGCGCGGCGCCCAGCCGGGCACCAGTTCCAGCAGGCGCCCGGCGTCCAGGTCCTCGCGGACCACCACCTTGGGCAGGTGGGCGATGCCGACGCCCGCCAGCACCGCGTGGCGCAGGGCCAGCAAGTCGTCGGTGACCATCCGCGGCCGATGGCGGATCAAGGCTTCGGCGCCGTCGGGCCCCAGCAACTGCCATTGGTAATCGCGTTGCGCCGCTCCCCAGTGCAGGCTCGGCAGGCCACTCAGATCTGCCGGTGTAGCCGGGCTCGACAGGCGCTGGAGAAAGTCCGGATGGCCCACCAGGCTCTGGGTGCTGTTGCCCAGTACCTTCATCACCAGATCGGTGTTTTCCAGGGGCGGGAAGCGCACCCGCAGGGCAATGTCGAAGCCCTCGTGGATCAGGTCGACCCGGCGGTTGGTGCTTTCGATGAACAGCTCGACCAGGGGGTACTTGAGCATGAAACGGGTGAGCATCGGCCCGACCCAGGAGTTGAGCAGGGCCGTGGGGCAGGCCACGCGCACCAGGCCTTGAGGTTCGGAGCGATTGCGTTCGATGACTTCCGCCGCGCCCTCGGCTTCCACCCGCATGGCCAGGCAGCGTTGGTAATACTCCTGGCCGATCTCGGTCAGCGAACAGTGGCGGCTGGTGCGCTGGATCAGGCGCACGCCGAGGCGCTCCTCCAGCTGGGCAATCCGTCGGCTGAGCTTGGACTTGGGCATGTCCAGGGCGCGCCCGGCGGCGGCGAATCCTCGGTGCTCCACCACTTGGGTGAAGTAGTAGAGGGTATTCAGGTCTTCCAAGATCGTTCTCCAAATAGAACGCTAAGGGCGATTTTTGCAGTCTAGCGCGGCAAAGGTGTGAGTTTTAAGGTGTGTCCATCAGATAGTTCTGGAGGACGACATGAAAAGCATCATCGGCATCTACACCAGCCCCCGGCCTCACTGGGTCGGTGACGGCTTCCCGGTCCGCACCCTGTTTTCCTACGACAACCTGGGTCAGCACATCAGCCCGTTCCTGCTGCTGGATCACGCCGGCCCCGCCCAGTTCAGCCCCACCAACACCCGCCGTGGGGTCGGTGAACATCCCCATCGCGGCTTCGAGACAGTGACCATCGTCTACGACGGCGAAGTGGAGCACCGTGATTCCACCGGCAGCGGCGGCAAGATCGGTCCGGGCGACGTGCAGTGGATGACCGCCGCTTCGGGGATTCTCCATGAGGAGTACCACTCCGCCGATTTCGCCCGGCGTGGCGGCAATCTGGAAATGGTCCAGCTGTGGGTCAACCTGCCGGCGAAGGACAAGCTCGCAGCTCCCGGTTACCAGACCCTCGTTGCGGCGGACATCCAGCAGCTCCCGCTGCCCGGCCATGCCGGCAGCCTGCGCCTGATTGCCGGTGAGTTCGCCGGCCAGCGCGGCCCGGCGCGGACCTTCACCCCCATTGACGTCTGGGACATGCGCCTGCTGGCCGGCAAGCACCTGGAGCTGCCCCTGCACCCGGGGCGCAACACCGCCTTGGTGGTGCTGCGTGGCACGCTGCAGGTCAATGGCCAGGAGCGGGTCGCGCAAGGACAGTTGGCACTGTTGGAACGCGAGGGCGACCTGATCAGCCTGCAAGCCGACAGCGACGCGATTGTGCTGTTGCTCAGCGGCGAGCCCATCGACGAACCCATCGTCGGTCACGGCCCGTTCGTGATGAACAGCGAAGAGGAAATTCATCAGGCCTTCGTCGACTTTCAATCGGGACGCTTCGGCCAGATGGACGCCACCGGTCACTGACCGGCAGCGCTGGCGCGGCACGCATGGCCGACTAGGCTCTGCGAGTCGCGCGCTATCCCCAATGTCCGCCCTCACGCTGCAGGTGCGGCCATGGGTTTAACCCCAGCCGGGTTATCCGGCATCGATCATTAGCGAGGACTCACCATGACTAACGCCTACAAACGTCTCGACAAGGAAAATGCCGCCGTTCTGCTGGTTGATCACCAGGCCGGCCTGCTGTCGCTGGTCCGCGATATCGAGCCTGATCGCTTCAAGAACAACGTGCTGGCCCTGGCCGACCTGGCCAAGTACTTCAAGCTGCCGACCATCCTCACCACCAGTTTCGAAACCGGCCCCAACGGCCCGCTGGTGCCAGAGCTCAAGGCGCTGTTTCCCGACGCGCCGTACATTGCCCGTCCCGGCCAGATCAACGCCTGGGACAACGAAGACTTCGTCAAGGCGATCAAGGCCACCGGCAAGAAGCAACTGATCATTGCCGGGGTGGTCACCGAAGTCTGCGTGGCGTTCCCGGCGCTCTCGGCCCTGGAAGAAGGCTTTGAAGTCTTTGTGGTCACCGATGCCTCCGGCACCTTCAATGCGCTGACCCGGGACTCGGCCTGGAACCGCATGTCCAACGCCGGCGCGCAGTTGATGACCTGGTTCGGCCTAGCGTGCGAGCTGCATCGTGACTGGCGCAACGATGTCGAAGGCCTGGGCACTCTGTTTTCCAACCACATCCCCGACTACCGCAACCTGATGACCAGCTACAACACCCTGACCCAGGGCCAGTAAAGCCCCGGCAGCGGCGGGCATCGCGCCCGCCGTTGCGTGGCATGGCCGCATCACCGGTTTTTGTCTTTTCCAGCTATACCTGCCCCAGCGTCTTTCGTGCGATCTTGCCGCCATTGTCCTGCTGGAGTTGCTCGATGCTTGCCCCATTCGCCGATCACCTGCTGTTGGCCGCGATGACGCTGTTGCTGCTGGACCTTGCCCTGTGGCACCTGATCGGTACCCAGGGCGATCGCTGGAAGCTGGCGGTGCGGGTGCTGATGTTCTGCCTGTACAGCCTGATGCTGTTCAACCAGGGCCTGAGCCCCATGCAGACGGCGCCCTGGCCGGACGATGTGCCGTTGCACCTGGCGGCCACCGGTTTACAGATCGGCTGGTGGCTGTTCGGCGCCCGGACCCTGACGGTGTTGCTGGGCACCCTGATGATGCAGCGGGTCGGTCACACCGGGCGGCTGTTGCAGGACTTGATGGGTGCGGTGATCTTCCTGATCGCCATCATCGCCGCCCTGGCCTACGTGCTGGACCTGCCGGTCAAGGGCGTACTGGCCACCTCCGGGGCGCTGGCGATCATCGTCGGCCTGGCCCTGCAAAGCACCCTCAGCGACCTGTTTTCCGGCCTGGTCCTCAATACCACCAAGCCCTATCAGATCGATGACTGGATCGCCATCGACGGCACCGAAGGCCGGGTAGTGGACATCGATTGGCGGGCGACCCGGCTGCAGACCTCCCAGGGCAGCATGGTGGTGATCCCCAACTCCCTGGCGTCCAAGGCCAAGATCACCAACTTCAGCCGCCCCAGCGATATCTATGGTTTATCCATCAGCGTGCAGGTCAGCCCCCACGCTCGCCCACAGAAGGTCATCGAGGCCCTGGAACGGGCCATGCTCGGCTGCCGTTTCCTGCTCGGCACCCCGGCCCCCAGCGTGGCCCTGAAAAGCTCCGGCAGCAGCGGCGCGGAATACGAGATCAGCGGCTTCGTCGCCACCATGGGGCAGAAGCGCGAAGTGCGAAACCAGCTGTTCGACCTGGCATTCCGTCATTTGCAGGCCAGCGGCATCAGCCTGCTGTCCAGCGACGAGCCGGTGCAGAACCAGGCGCTGTCCCGACCTCGGGCGCTGCTGGACGCCTCCAGTATCTTTTCCACCCTGCGCCAGGAAGAGAAGGACACCTTCAGCCATAACATGCAGTTGCAGACCTTCCGTGCCGGCGAAACCATCCTGCCGGCGGGGGCGGTCAGCGATCACCTGTTCATCATCGAGTCCGGCGTGGTGTCGGTGACCATGCAGCGTGACGGCAAGCCCTTCGAAGCCGGACGCATGGGCCCGGGTGAAGTGATCGGCGAGGCGGGCGTGGTGGCCGAGCAGGCGACGCTCGCGGAGTTTTCGGCCAAGACCTTCTGCAGCCTGTACCGCATCGACAACGAGTTCCTCAAACCCTGCCTGGATGCCCGTCACGACATCGGCGACGCCATGAAGACCCTGCTGGACTTCCGCCAGCACATCGCCCAGAGCCTGGCCCAGTCGCCACCCAAGCCTGTGGCCAAGAAGGGCTTTCTGCAGTGGTTGCGCAGCCGCACCTGAGGTGCCCCGTTGCGGTTCCTCATTTGAAGTAGGCCCGGGGCGTGGTGCCGGTCATGGCCTTGAAGAAGGCGATAAAGATGCTGTCACTGGCAAAGCCCAGTTCGAAGGCCGTGTAGCCGATGCTACGGCCGGTGGCCAGCAACTCGATGGCGCGCATCAGCCGCCATTGCTGGCGCCATTGCTGGTAACCCAGGCCGGTCTCGCGCTGAAAGATGCGGCCGATGGTGCGGCTGCTGGCGCCGACCCGGGTGGCCAGCACCTTTAGCTCCGGTGGCAGGCGCTGCAAGTCTTCCAGCAGCGGCTGCAGGCGCTTGTCCCAGGGCAGCGGCAAGGACAGCGGCTGGTGCAGCGCAGCGCCGATTTCCTCCAGGCACAGGCCCAGCAGGTGCGGGTAGCGGCCCTGGCTCCAGTCGCAATCGAACGCCGCCAGGGCCATGGGCTCCAGCACGGCGCGCAGCAGGGGACTGACATCGATCACCGCCACGTCCGCCGGCAGGCGCGGACTGAGTTCGACACTGAAATACAGCGAGCGGTAATCCACGCTCTGTTGCATCTGCGCCCGGTGCTGCACCCCACCGGGAATCCAGGCCGCCCGCGAGGGCGGCAGCAGGCACAGGCGGTCGGCGAGGGTGATCCGGGTGCAGCCCTGGCGGGTGTACAGCAGTTGCCCGCGACGGTGCCGGTGCAGGCCGGAGTCATGATCGCCGAGGGTGGCGGCAACGCCGATCACCGGTGCGCTGAAGGGGTCCGGGTCGAAGCGTGCCTGGGGATCGAGCCATGCCATCTTTGTCCGATTTCCACTGTTTATTGGCCGGGTTGCGATAATACGCCAGCCGCGCCTGCCTAGAATCGCCGGCATGTTTTTTTTGCCGAGCATCCACCTGATGAATCCCCGTTCCCTGTTGCCCCTGGCCATGGCCCTGCTGATGTTCCCGCAGATCGCCCAGACCCTCTTTAGCCCGGCCCTGACCGATATCGGTCGGGACTTTGGCGTCCCGGCGCAGCAGGCGGCCCAGAGCCTGTCGGTGTTTATCCTGGGGTTCGCGCCGGGGGTGGTGCTCTGGGGACGCCTGAGCGATCGCTGGGGGCGGCGCCCGGCCTTGCTTGGCGGGCTGGCGCTGTATGCCCTGGCGCTGGTCCTGGAGTTGCAGGCCCGCAGCTTTGCCCAGCTGTTGCTGTGCCAGGGGCTGGCAGCACTGGGCGTGGCTGCCGGTTCGGTGGTGACCCAGACCCTGCTGCGGGACCTGTTCCAGGGCCGCGAACTGATCCGGGTGTTCTCACTGATGGGCATGGTGCTGGCGGCCAGTCCCGCTATCGGTCTGTTCGCGGGAGCGGCCCTGAGCCGTGCTTTTGGCTATCAGGGCGCACTGACGGGGTTGCTGGTGCTGGCCCTGGCGTTGTTCGGCTGGTGCGCCCGGGCCTTGCCGGAAACCCGTCCGCCTGCGCAGCCCCTGGCGCCCCTGGCCGGCACCTTGTGGCAGATGCTGCGGGACCCCGCGATCTGGCGCTCGGCGCTGCTGGTGGCGGTGTTCAACCTGGCCTTGCTCAGCTATTACAGCCTCGGGCCCTTTGTGTTCCGTAGCCTGGGGCAGGGCGCGCAATGGTTCGGTTACAGCGGCGCGTTGCTGGCCCTGGGCTCCGGCCTGGGTGCCTGGCTCAACCGCCGGCTGTTGGGCCGGGGCTGGCACAGCGAGCGGCTACTGGTATTGGCAGCCCTGGCGGTGTTGGCCGGGGGCGGCGGGGTCCTGGCCTTGCAGCACAGCCTGTGGCTGGTGCTGCCGATGCTCGGGGTGGTGCTGGGCTTTGGCCTGGCGATTCCGAACATTCTCGGCTCGGCCCTGGCGGCCTACAGCGACCGGCTGGGCAGCGCCGGGGCCTGGTTCGGCTTGTTCTATTACCTGCTGATCGGCGCCGGCCTGCTGCTGGTGGGTTGGGGGCAGGCCCTGGGCCCGAGCCTTTGCCTGTGCGGCGCGGCGGCCTTGTTGCTGTGCCTGGGTGCGCGCCGCCGCACATGAAAACCGGGTTTGCGACACACGGTCGCCGCACCGTCCCTGAAGGGGCCATTGTTTGACCATGATCAAGCCGTTGCCCGGCGCATCCGCGCAGCCTGTAGGCAGATCTGTGCAACGGCGCAGCCCCTTCCCGGAACTGGAGATCGGCAACATGGCCAAGATGAAAGCCGCGGTATTCGTCGAAAAGAACCGCATCGTCCTGGAAGACAAGGACATCCCCGAAATCGGTCCGCTGGACGCTCTGGTGCGCATCACCACCACCACGATCTGCGGCACCGACGTGCACATCCTGCGCGGCGAATACCCGGTGGCCAAGGGCTTGACCATCGGCCACGAACCGGTGGGCGTGATCGAGCGCCTGGGCTCCCAGGTCCGCGGTTTTCATGAGGGCCAGCGGGTGATCGCTGGGGCCATCACTCCCAGCGGTCAGAGCTACGCCTGCCTCTGTGGTTGCGGCTCCCAGGATGGGCCTGACACCCGCCATGGCTTTCGCGCCACGGGCGGCTGGAAGTTCGGCAATACCATCGACGGCTGTCAGGCCGAGTACGTGCGGGTGCCGGACGCCCTGGCCAACCTGTGCCCGATTCCCGACGGTCTGAGTGACGAAGAAGTACTGATGTGCCCGGACATCATGTCCACCGGCTTCTCCGGCGCCGAGCGCGCCGAGGTGAACATCGGCGACAGCGTGGCGGTGTTCGCCCTGGGGCCCATCGGCCTGTGCGCGGTGGCCGGGGCCCGGCTCAAGGGCGCCACCACTATCATCGGCGTCGACACCGTGGCCGCGCGCATGAGCGTGGCGCGCGGGTTGGGGGCGACCCACGTGGTGGACTTCAAGCAGGGCGACGTGGTCAAGCAGATCATGGAGCTGACCGACGGCCGCGGGGTCGATGTGTCGATCGAGGCCCTGGGCACCCAGGGCACTTTCGAATCGGCGCTGCGGGTGCTGCGCCCGGGCGGCAAGCTGTCGAGCCTGGGGGTCTATTCCTCCGACCTGCGCATCCCGCTGGATGCCTACGCCGCCGGCCTCGGCGACCTGAGCATCCTCAGCACCCTGTGCCCCGGCGGCAAGGAGCGCATGCGCCGCTTGATGGAGGTGGTCGCCAGTGGCCAGGTGGACCTCAAGCCCCTGGTTACCCACCGCTTCAAGCTCGATGACATCGAAGCCGCCTACGAGCTGTTCGCCAGCCAGCGCGACGGGGTGATGAAGATTGCCGTGACGCCATGATCCGAGCACCGGGTGGCCTTGATGCATATCAAGGCGCCCGGGGTCGTCTGCCTCGACACTCAGGCCCATCAACGTCCAAGGAGGTCAACCATGAGCCAGTACCAGCGTCTGTTGCTGATTGCCGATCCCCAACAGCATCAGTCTCCCGCGGCGCGCCGCGCTGCCGCCCTGGCCAAGGCCAGCGGAGCAGCCTTGCATGCCCTGGTGTTCGTCGAACCACCGGCGCGCACCTACCTGTGGGAAGAGCACCTGGAAGAAAGTGAACGCCAGGCCTACCTGCAACGCCATGAGCGCTGGCTGCAGGTGGAAGCCGAGTGGATGCGCGAGCAGGGGGTGGAAGTCACCACCCAGGTGATCTGGAGCACCCAGGTGCTCAAGGACATGCTGGACTACATCAACGAATTCCAGCCCGATCTGCTGATCAAGGACGTGACCCTGGAATCGGCCCTCAAGCGCGTTTTCGTCACCCCCCTGGACTGCCACCTGCTGCGTGAAGCCCCGGTGCCGGTGCACCTGGTCAACGACGCCCCGCACAAACTGCCCCGGCGCATCGTCGCCGCCGTCGACCCGGCCCAGTCCGACACCCAGATCAGCGGCCTCAACGGCCTGATCATCCAGACCGCCAACGCCCTGGCCCTGCAATGCGATGCGCAACTGCACCTGCTGTATGCCTACGACCTGATGCCGATGCTTGATGGCGTCGCGCCGGTGGCGTCCACCGCCTGGAGCGTCAACTGCCTGGACGAGTTGCGCGACTCCTTGCACAAGGAGTTCGAACGCCTGGGCGATCAATACAACGTGCCCCAGGAGTTTCGCCATTTCATCATGGGGCCGCCGGTGCCGGGCATCGCCCAGTTCGTCGACGAGTACCTGGTGGACGTGGTGGTCATGGGCACCGTGCACCGCACCGGTTTTGGCCGGCTGATCGGCAGCACCACCGAGCGTGCCCTGTACTCGATGCCGGGCAGCATCCTGGCGGTGAAGGCGCTGAGCCCGAACTGAAATCCCCGCTCTGACCCTGCCAGCGGCGAGCCTCAGCCCGGCTCGTCGCCCTGGCTGCCCGGCAAGTACGGCAGCAGCCGCGCGGTCTCCTTGCGCACCACCGCGTAGCACTCGCAACTGTGCTGTTCCAGGCGCGGCCGGTCGAGGACGTTGATGCGTCCCCGGCTGTACTCGATGATGCCCTGGCGCTGCAGTTTGCCGGCGGCCTCGGTGACCCCTTCACGGCGCACCCCGAGCATGTTGGCGATCAACTCCTGGGTCATCACCAACTGGTTGCCCGGCAGGCGGTCCAGGGACAGCAGCAGCCAGCGGCACAGTTGCTGGTCGATGGAGTGGTGGCGGTTGCACACCGCAGTCTGGGCCATCTGGGTGATCAGCGACTGGGTGTAGCGCAGCATCAGCAGGAGCATCTCGCCGTGGCGGTTGAACTCGTCCTTGAGGCGCTGCCCGGGCAGGCGCAAGGCATGCCCGGCGCTTTGCACGATGGCCCGGCTGGTGGTGCTCTCGCCGCCCATGACCAGGGACACGCCCACCAGTCCTTCGTTGCCCACCACGGCGATTTCCGCCGAGGCGCCGTTCTCCATCAGGTACAGCAGCGACACCACCGCGTCGGTGGGGAAATACACGTGGCGCGGGATATCCCCGGACTCGTAGAGCACCTGGCCCAGGGCCAGGGGCACCGGCTTGAGGTGGGGCAGCAGGCGCTCTTGCACCTGGGCCGGCAGTGCGTTGAGCAAGTGATTGGGCCCGAGCCCAAGGTTGTCGAACATCTCAGAACCACCGGATGGCAAGGCGTCAGCGCTCACTCAGGGTAGTCCAGGGCGTTGCCCGGTGTCTGTCATGGCGCCGACTCGGTGATGGCCGCTGTCGGGGAATGCCCGGTCTGCGGCGGTGGGACACTGACGGGCCAGGTGAGTAACACCCGGCGTGTGGTGCCGTCGTCCAGCAGCGGGATGGCCAGCTCCGGCAGGGGGCGTCCGTCCAGGCTCAGGCTGAGGCTGGCGCCTGGAGTCTGCTGCACCTCGATGTGGTAGACCGTCGCGCCAAACCGGTAGTCCAGGCTGTAGCCCGGCCAGTGGGCCGGGATCACCGGTTCGATGTACAGCTGCTCGCCTTCGCGGCGCAGCCCCAGCAACGACTCGACGATCAGCCGGTACATCCAGCCCGCCGAGCCGGTGTACCAGCTCCAGCCGCCGCGTCCGGTGTGGGGCGCCACGCCATAGACGTCGGCGGCCATCACATAGGGTTCGACTCGGTAGGTGGCCACCTGCTCGGCGCTGCGTCGGCTCACCGGGTTGATCATGTGCAGCAGCTCCCAGGCCCGGGCGCTGTCCCCCAGACGGGCGAAGGCCATGCTGGCCCAGATCGCCGCGTGGGTGTACTGGCCGCCGTTCTCCCGCACCCCGGGCACATAGCCCTTGATGTAGCCCGGGTCCAGGGGGCTGTGGGCGAACGGCGGGTCCAGCAGCAGCACCACGCCGCTGTCGCGGCGCACCAGATGCCGGTCCAGGGACTCCATGGCCTGATGCTGGCGGACGTCACTGGCGGCAGCGGAGAGCACCGACCAGCTCTGGGCGATGGAGTCGATGCGGCATTCCTGGTTGTCGGCGGAGCCCAGGATCTGGCCGTCGTCGAACCAGGCCCGGCGATACCACTGGCCGTCCCAGGCCTGGCTGTCGAGGGCCGTGCGCAAGGCCAGGGCCTGCTCGCGACAGGCCCGGGCGAAGGCCGGATCGTCGTGCTGTTCGGCGGTGACGGCGAACCGCTGCAGCACCTCGTGGCTGAAGAACCCCAGCCACACGCTTTCCCCCAGGCCCCGCTCGCCGACCCGGTTCATGCCGTCATTCCAGTCCCCGGTGCCCATCAGCGGCAAGCCGTGGACGCCGCGCCGGCAGCCGTGCTCGATGGCCCGTTGGCAGTGGCGGTAGAGGCTTTCCCGCAGTCCGCTGGCCTGGGGCAGGTCGTAGTAGGACTCTTCCCCGGGATTGAGCTGGCGACCTTCCAGGTAACCCACTTCAACCTCCAGCACACTGCGGTCGCCGGTGATCTGCACATAGCGGCTGGTGGCCAGGGGCAGCCAGAGGAAGTCATCGGAACAGCCGGTGCGCACCCCGCGATTCTGTGGTGGGTGCCACCAGTGCTGGACGTCGCCCTCGGGGTACTGGTGGGCGGCGCAGAGCAGTAGGTGCTCGCGGGCCAGGATCGGCTCGGCGTGGATCATGGCCATGCTGTCCTGCAACTGGTCGCGAAAACCGATGGCGCCACCGGACTGGTAGAAACCGCTGCGCGCCCAGAAGCGGCAGGCGATGGTCTGGTACATCAGCCAGCCGTTGGCCATGACATCGATGGCCGGGTCCGGGGTATGCACCTGCAGTGTGCCCAGGCTGTGCTGCCAGTGCTGGTGCACGGCGGCCAGTTCGCTCTGCGCCATCTGCGTGCCGCGGTATTGCAGGACCCTTCGGGTTGCGGCCTTGGCATCCACCTCGGCCCCCAGGCGGAACAGTACTTCCTGGCTCTGGCCGTCCGCCAGCTCCAGCGCCACCTGCATCGCCGCGCACGGATCGAAACCGGCGCCGGAACGCCCGGACAGGCGCCCCCGAGTCAATGCGGCCGGCGCCGCGAGGCTGCCGTTGCGGCCAATGAACTCGCTGCGGTCGCCGGTGAAACTGCGCACCGCCGAGTCGGTGTCGAGAAACGCCACATGCCCGGAAAACTCCATGTTGTAGGGGTTGCGGGCGAACAGCGCGCCACTGACCGGATCGCTTTCAGTGACCACATGCATGGCCGAGCGACCGCGCAATTCCCCCAGCACCCATTCCACGTAGCAGGTCACTGTGAGGCGCCTTGGCCGGCCGCTGCGGTTGCGGATCTTCAACCGCGAGAACTTGATCGGCGCCTGCAGCGCCACATAGATCGTCAGCTCGCTGTGGATGCCGTTCTCCTCATGTT
Organism: Pseudomonas protegens; assembly: GCF_003363755.1. GTDB lineage: Bacteria > Pseudomonadota > Gammaproteobacteria > Pseudomonadales > Pseudomonadaceae > Aquipseudomonas > Aquipseudomonas danubii. The sequence goes on along the minus strand of NZ_CP031396.1, from coordinate 1,319,085 downwards.
CGAACACGCTGTAGCCGAAGCCATGGCGGGTGCGATAGCTGCCGTTGCCGGGGCAGGGCTGGGGAGTGGGCGACCAGACCTGGCCGCTGTCTTCGTCACGCAGGTACAGGGCTTCGCCGCTGGGGTCGCTGACCGGGTCGTCGTGCCAGGGGCTGAGGCGGTACTCGTGGGCGTTTTCGCGCCAGCTGTAGGCGCCGCCGCTTTCCGAGATCACCGTGCCGAACAGCGGGTTGGCGAGCACATTGGCCCAGGGCGCCGGGGTCGGTTGCCCGGGGTTGAGGGTGATCAGGTATTCGCGGCCGTCGCTGCTGAAGCCGCCGTAGGGCGTTTCCAGGATCAGTTCCGGCAGCGGGGCTGGCGGGGCACTGCTGGCCGTTTGTGGCAGGCGCACCAGGGGCGCTTCCAGGCGCGGCAGCGACGGATCGGCGCGGCGCCGGTGGACCTGCTCGGCGAGGCTGCCGCGGCTGTCGCTGATCACCAGGCGCGCCACCGCCAGCATCAGCACCCGGTCTTCGCCCGACAATTGCTGGGCCGGACGCACGAAGATGCCCCCGGGACGGTCGATCAGGCTGGCTTCGCTGCCGGAGGTCACCAGGCCCATGATCAGGTCCTGGAGCTGCTGGCGGTAGCCGACCTGATCCTCGTTCCAGATCACCAGGTCCACCGCCAGGCCTTTCTGCCGCCAATAGGCGTGGGCCTTGATCAGTTGCTGCACCAGGGTGATGTTGGCCAGATCGCCCACTTGCAAAAGGACGATCGGCAGGTCCCCGGAAATGCCCTGGCCCCAGAGCCCGGACTGGCTGCGGCGGTTGGCCAGCAGCAGGCTGCTGTCGGCCCGCAGGCTGGCGTTGGCATAGAGCAGCGAGGCGGCCATCTGTTGGAACAGCCGGGCTTCGGCCAGTGAGGCGTTGAGCTGGCGCAACAGCACCTGGCTGTGGGTCCAGGCCAGGTCGAAGACCCGGTCCGCCAGGTGCCGGTCACGGTATTTGTGGATCAGTTGCAGGCAGTGTTCGCGGCTCTCGGCGACCCCGGTCACCAGGTCGATGGTGGCGCTCTGGCCGGGGTCGAGGGTGATCCGGCAGCGGATCGCCACGATCGGGTCGAGCACCGGTCCGGCGCTGCCCGAGAGTCGTTCGACCTGCGGGTCCAGGGCCAGGGGCGAGGCCAGATCCCGGCCGCGGCCGATAAAGCGTGCGCGATCGGTTTCATAGGAGATGGCGTCGATGTCCACGCCGTGGGCCGCCAGCAGGTGGCACAGCCACGGCACTGGCTGCTCCTGGGCCCGTGGCCGGCGGCTGCAGACGATGGCCTGCAGGCTGGGCAGCAGTTCGGTTTCGATGAACAGGTTGCTGAAGGCCGGGTGGGCCGCATCGCTCTGGGCCGGGGCCAGGACCACCTCGGCGTAGCTGGTGAGCTCGATGCTGCGGCGCCCCCGGGCCCGGTTGCACAGGTGCAGGCGGCGCAGTTCGATGGGGTCCTCGGGGGACACGACGATTTCCAGGTGGCTGTCGAAGTCCCGTTCACGTACCCGGAATTCGGCCCGGGCATCGGTGAAGATCGCCTCGAAATGCTCTGGGCGGCGGCGGGTTGGCTGGTAGGCCGCGGACCAGAAGTCGCTGCTGGCCACGTCCCGCAGGTAGCAGAACTGCCCCCAGTGATCGCGGGTCGGGTCTTCGTGCCAGCGGGTCACCGCCAGTTCGTTGCAGCGGCTGTAGCCACCACCGGCACTGCTGAGCATCAGGTGGTAGTGACCGTTGGACAGCAGTTGCACGGCCGGGCGCTTGCGGTCCGGGTCGGCGAATACCCGCAGTTTGTTTTCATGGGCCCGGGCCGCTTCGTCGGCTTCCGGAGCACCGGCGGCGTGCAGGTACTGGGCGGCGGTTTTCGGCACCCGTTCCTGCAGCAGCAGGGCGATGGCCTGGAACTGCGGATCGGATTCGAAGCGCCGTTGCATGGGTTGATCCAGCAGCAACCAGGCCAGGGCCAGCAGGCTCATGCCCTGGTGGTGAGCCATGAACGACTGCACCACGGCATGGTCCTGGCCCCGGGGCAGGCGCGACTCGGTGTAGTCCACGGCTTCATAGAGGCCGAAGCGTCCACCCAGCCCCAGCTGTGCCAGGCGCTGCAGGTTCTGGCAGGCGGCCTGGGGCGCCACCATCAGCGCCAGGACACTGGCGTAGGGCGCCACCACCCGTTCCGCGCCGAGGCCACGCTTGAGCCCCAGGCCCGGCACGCCGAACGCCCGGTACTGGTAGTTGAACTGACTGTCGAGGGTGTTGTAGCCCGACTCGGACACGCCCCAGGGCAGGCCCAGTTGCTGGCCGTGCTCGATCTGCAGGGCCACCGCGGCGCGGCAGGTCTGGTCCAGCAGGGTGCCCTGGTAGCTGGGCATCACCAGCATCGGCATCAGGTATTCGAACATCGAACCGGTCCAGGACAGCAGCACCGGGGTGCCGGCGCTGCTGGTGAGCAGGCGGCCCAGGGCGAACCAGCTTTCCTGGGGCAACTGTCCCTGGGCGATGGCGACAAAGTGGGTCAGGCGCACTTCCGAGGCCAAGAGGTCGTAGTAACCGGCATCCAGGCGGTGTTCATCGGCGTTGTAGCCGATCACCAGCAAGTGGCGACGGGTGTCGTAGAGAAAGCCGAAGTCCATCTGCGCCATGCTGGCTACCGCTTCCAGCAATCGACTGAGGCAACTTATGCGCTCCAGGGCCAGCTCCTGCACGGCGGCGATCCGCTCATGGTGCATCGGCAACCAATACCCGGCGTCCAGTTGGGCCAGCTGGCGCCAGCTCAGGGTGCCGAAGCGGCGGCCATCGGCCATGGGCGGCAGGCAGCGCCATTGCAGTTCGTCATGCAGGTCACGGCATTGCGCGGCCAGTGCCTGGCGCCAGAAGTCCACATCGTCCGTTGTGCCGGCCTGCGCCTGCTCGACGCTGTCGGCAATCCGTTGCAGCAGCCCCAGCAAGGCATCCGGAGCCACATCGGCATGCAGGCTCAGGTGCTCATGCACGGCGCGGGTTTCCAGGCGCCAGCGCAGCACTGGGGCGGTGTCCTGGCCGGCCGCCGTGAGGGCGTCCTGGAACACATCGAGGCTGTCCAGCAGGCCGTTGGCGATCTGCAGCAGCGCCGGAGGGCTATCCACCAGGGCCTGCAGGCCGGGGCGCAGGGTCAGCAGCATGCCTACCAGGTTGCCGCTGTCCACGGTGGACACATAGCGCGGCGGCAAGGGTTGCAGGCTCTGGGTGTCGTACCAGTTGTAGAAGTGCCCGCGATAGCGTTCCAGCCGGCCCATGCTGGCCAGCATCTGCTCCAGGCGTTGCATCAGTCGGCGGCTGCTCAGGTAGCCGAAGTCGTGGGCCGCCAGATGGGCCAGCAGGGCCAGCCCGAGGTTGGTCGGCGAGGTGCGATGGGCGATGCGCTGCTGGGGCTGTTCCTGCAGATTGTCCGGAGCCAGCCAGTTGTCATCGGGGCCGACGTACTGGTCGAAAAAGCCCCAGGTGCGGCGGGCCAGGCTCTGCAGGAAACGCCGTTGGCCGCTGGAAGGCTCGAACGCCACCTGGCTTGCCGGGCGGCTGAGCCACCAGGCCAGGGCCGGGCCGGCCAGCCAGGCCAGGAGCAAGGGCGCGGCCATCAGCAGTTGCGGCCGCGGCCACAGCAGCCCTGTCAGCAGCAGGGCCAGCAACGGGCCGATCCACATCCGCCGGTACAGCTGCAGCAGGTTGTCATCCGGGCCGCGCTCGGCTTCCCGGGACGGTTGCCACTGCAGGCGATGAGCTTTGCTGATGCCCATGCGCCACAACGCGCGGGCCATGGCGTCCAGGCTGTAGGCGACCTCATAGGGCAGCCAGGCCAGGGGCAACAGGGCCCGGGACAGGTGCTGGCCGGCGCTGCCCAGGGCAGCGGTCAGTTGTTGCAGCAACGGCACTTCCGGGGTGTTGTGCACCAGCTCGCGCAAGGCGGCGGACAGGGGCAGCACCAGCAGCACAATCAGCACCGCCAGGGTCCAGGCCAGGGGCTGGGTGGAGCCCAGCCAGCCCCACAGCAGCATGCTCAGCAAGGCCAGGGGTTCGAGGCTGCGGCGCAGGTTGTCGAGGATTTTCCAGCGTGCCAGCGGGCTCAGGCGATTGCTTTCCAGGCCGCCGGCGGCCTTGGGCGACCAGGGCAGGAGCCAGGGCAGCAGTTGCCAGTCGCCGCGAATCCAGCGCTGGCGGCGCTTGACGTCGGTGCTGTAGCGCGCCGGGTATTCCTCGAACAGCTGCACATCACTGAGCAGCCCGGAGCGGGCGTAGCAGCCCTCGATCAGGTCGTGGCTGAGAATCCGGTTGTCGGCAAAGCGCCCGCCCAGGGTCTGCTCGAAGGTGTCCAGGGCATAGATGCCCTTGCCGACGAAGGAGCCTTCCTGGAACAGGTCCTGATAGACGTCCGACACCGCGCGGGTATAGGGATCGATCCCGGCATCGCTGGCGAACAGCCGGGAATAGGCGCTGCGCGCGGTGCTCGACAGGCTGATGCCGACCCGCGGCTGGAGAATCCCGTAGCCGCTGACGATGCGCCCGCTGAGCGGGTCGGTCTGTGGGCGGTTCAGCGGGTGGTCCATGGCACCCACGCATTGCTGGGCCACGTCCCGGGGCAGTTGGGTGTCGCTGTCCAGGGTGATGACATAGGTGATCTCGGGCAGGGCCTGGATATCGCCGACGATCAGCGAGAAGCGTTCCTGGCCACGGCCGCGCAGCAGGGCGTTGAGGTCTTCGAGCTTGCCGCGCTTGCGCTCGTGGCCCATCCAGCAATGTTCGGCGGCGTTCCACAGCCGTGGCCGGTGCAGCAGGTAGAAGCGATCCACCGCCTCTTCGGGGTACTTCAGGTTCAGCGCCTCAATGCCTTGTCGGGCCAGCGCCAGCAGGGCGGTGTCGCCGTCCTGGGTTTCGCTGGGGGCGTCGAGAAAGTCGCTGAGTAGGGCGAAGTACAGCTGGGCATCGCGGTTGGCCAGAAAGCGCACTTCCAGGCCTTCCACCAGCTCTTCGACATCCGCCGCGTTGCCGAACAGGCAGGGCACCGCCACCAGGGTCCGGGCCCGGGGCGCAATGCCTTCGCTGTAGTCCAGGCGCGGCAGAATGCCCGGGGCCACGGTCAGGGTCACCAGGCCGTTGATCAGGCCAATGGCCAGGCGGCTGGCCAGCAGCAACGCCGGCACCGCCCACAGTGCCAGCCAGTAATGGCCGGGGCTGGCTTCCTGATACAGGGCATCGAGAAACGGCCAGGCGAACAGCGCCGATAGCAGCATCACCGGCCCCAGGAAAAAGCCCAGGGGCGCCTGGGTCAGCAAGCGCCGGCCGCGTTCGGCCAGGGGGACTCGGGCGCCGATCTGTTGTTCCAGGGTGCGGCGTCCGGCGCCGATCAGGTAATGCCCGACATGGCCGGCCACGGCTTCCGGGGCCTCGGCGCAGTAGTGGGCGCGGGCCAGTTCGATGCACTGGCGGGCCACCTGTTCTTCACTCAGGGGGCAGTGGCGGGCCAGGCGTTCGAGCACATGCCGGTAATGGTCGCGGGTGGCGAAATCCATGCGCCGGTAGACCTGGGCCGGGTCGTCCTGAAGCACCTGTTCGACCCGGCTCATCAGCTCGACGAACTCGCGCCAGTTGCTGGCCGAGAGCAGGCGCAGGCTGGAAATACTGTTGCTGATGGACACCTGATCGGCGGCTTGCTGTTGGGCGTCGAGCTGTACCAGGCGCTCGATGTTCAGCCCGGTTTCCCCCAGTAGTTGCTCGATCCAGGCCAGGGGCAGCACCAGGGCGGCGTTCTGGCCCTGCAGGCGCCGCGCCAGTTCGGCGACGAAGGCGGCACTCATGGGCGGTGCCGAGCGCGCCATGTCGGCCACCGCCAGCACCACGCTCTTGGCGTCCTGCTCGGCGGTTTCCATCAGGCGGTCGGCCCAGTCGTTGGCCAGATTGCGCTCGCTCCAGTTGGCCATGACCCGGAAGGCCACGCGCCGCAGGTTCTCGATCAAGGCCAGGCGCAGCATGATCGGAATCGCCCACAGCTCGCCGAGCTTGAGCGGGGTGACGCTTTGGTAGCTGTCGACGAAACGCCCCAGGCTTTCGCTGTCGACCCGGCCGTCGCCGTGGGAAATGGTTTCCAGGGCGATGTCGTAGACCCGTGGCAGACCCGCCGACTGGCCGTTGGCCAGGCGCGGCAATTGCCGGCTGTAGCCCCGGGGCAGGTGAGTGCGGGTGATGCGGATCTGTTCTTCCAGCAGGTAGTAGTTGTCCAGCAGCCATTCGGCGGCGGGGGTGGCCCGGGGCGAGCTGCCGGTGGCGGCGGTCAGGCTTTTGCAGCAACTGGCCAGGGCGCTGGCGTTGTCCGACAGGCGTGCCAGCAGCCAGTCGGGGTTGCGGCTGTGGCTCAGGCGGTGCTGGTGCGCCAGCAGGGTGCCGTGGCTGGCCATCTGTTCACTGCTGAACAATTCCGAGCGCAGCGGCGCTTCGTATTCGACGCTGTTGCGCGAGGCCTTCCATTGGCCGTATCTGGCGGCGGGCAGACGGCAGAACCTCAGGAATGTGTGGGTCCAATGACTGTCCATGTTTTCCTTGGCATAACAGAGCCGTCCCTCGGCACGGGGTGCGAGGGAGGGCCGGGAGCGGGGCGTGCGGTCAAATCGATGCACCGTCGCGACGAACGTTTCAGGCAAAAAGCTGCAACCTTGACGGTGGCGGGAGTGGGGGAGGGTGTCTGTGCGTTGGGGCACATAGGCGGATGACCGGCATTGCTGCTGGGTGGCTTGACGTGGCTAGGGAGCTTGATCCCGCTCGGGCGCGTAGTGGTCGTGGAACCTGAGGGAGCGGTCTTGTTGGTGGGCATATCCGTTGCTGCGGGTGCGGCGGATACCCGCCTGGCCACTCAGGGCGATGGCCGGGTTGCCGCCGTTGCTCTGCTGCGACTCGTCGTTGGCGCCATGCCCCAGGTCGCGCACCGCTTCGCTGAGGGTTTGCTGTGGTTGGGTGGACGTACAACTTGTCACCCTGGACCAGGGTGTGGGCGTTGGCATCGTGCTTGAAGAAATAGAACAGGCCTTCCTCGGTGGACATGCGGTCGAACAGATAGAGGTCGGTGTCTCCGGCCTGGACGCAGTATTCACGTGGCGCATGCGGGGTGTGGATGTAGGGCTGGTAATCAAGAACGCCGTGCTCGTCCAACACCGACTTGAGGATCTCGGGCACCGTCTTCTGCTGAAAAATACGCCAGTCGGAGCTCAGGGCCAGCCGAGCTAGTTGCGGCTCCACCAGCAGGCGGTAACGGGTGCGGCGAAAGCCGGTTTTACCCTGGGTGAAGCTGCTGACCAAGCCGTGGACATGCCGCACCTGCAGGCCGCCTTGCCAGATCGTCAGCAAGGCCGGCTGGTCGAGGATCTGGCCGAAGTCGATGGCACCGTTGTCGCTGGCCAGTTCGAGCGTCAGGCGAAAAGGCTCGGACAAGGCTTCTTCCAGGGTGAACTCGACAACCTCGAACGCTACCTGCGCGGTCAGCACGGAAAACGTGAACTGCAAATCCCTTTGACGCATGACACACATCTCCACTTCGTGAAGTGCTCATCCCCCCTGACAGCACGAGCGATCAGGGAGTGTGCAGTCGGTGCTCGGTTTTCCCGAGACTCGTCCTATCCAACGGATGACCGGTGTGCCTCCTCAGACGTGCCTGGGAGCGCAAAGCCCATCGGTCGGTGCGGCTGACCGATGGGGTGGCAAGGTGTCGCTGGGTTTAGCCGGCGACCGGGGTACGCCAGTCATCGGAGCCCGAAGTGCCCGACACTTCATGGGTCCAGGTGATCTTGCGGTAGGTGAACTCGACGTCCTCCAGGTGGGTGAAGTGCGCGTTCGACGGGTCCTGGCAGTTGTGCATGTAGTCCTTGATGTCGACGATGATCGCGTCTTCCAGGGTGGTGGTGAAGTAATGCTCCTGGGTGCCGGCGGCGGAGGTGCGGAACCACTGGATTTCGATCTTGCTCAGACGCTCACCGGAGGTCAGGGCCGCGAGCAGCAGTGGTGAAGCCTTGTCGAAGACCTTGGTGATCTTCACCGGTTTGTGTACCCGCTGGCCGGTGGGCTGACCGGACTGCGGATCGCGGGGGATGATCACTTCATGGCTGAAGCCCTGGACCATGACTTGATCTTCGTGACCTTCCTGGTAGGTGTTGCCAACGGAGTCAGCGGTGAAGGCACCGGCGGTGATCAGACCTTGTTTGGTACCGGTGACGGACATATACGCTGGGGTTGCCATTGTTGCTCTCCTTGCTTGGATGTACGGAAAACCCGGAGGCCTGAATGGCCGGCCGGGCTCCTGGGACTTCTCAAGACTCATGCCAACCTGCCAATACCCCTTGCCAATCAATCACTTGATGGAAATCCAAGGTTCAACAGGCTGTTTCCAGCCTGAATTCCTATAGAAAGTGCGCAAGAAGTTGCGCAGTACTGCGCAACTTCTTGCGCACTCCTCTGTAGAGCCCTGAGCGTCATGCTTACAGCGATGTGCCCACAGGCTTACTCACATTCGAGTGCGCAACTTCTTGCGCATCAAGGCTAAAAGCCATCATGGGCATGGGCAGCATTGTTCCGCCCAGGCACGGGCTCACCTGGCGACTTTAGTTCTGGTCCGATCCTTCGCTCTTCGCGAGTCGGCTATAAAGCTCGCCACAACCTCACCGCAGGCGGGCCCATGAGATTTGCTCGCCATGCATAGGTGATTTTCCAGTGCGTTTTTCACTGTTAACCTTGCCGCCATGACCCATTCTTCCGCACATCGCCCTCACATTGCCTGGACGCTGTATTTCTGCGTGCTGTTCAACGTGTTCGTCTGCGGTCTGGGTCATGGACAGATGGCTGCACTGGAAATCACCGGCGTGGGTGGGCAGTTCTGTCACGCCCTGGGCGAATCTGCATCAACTCTGGATGACAGCTCCAGCGACAAGACTGGCCCCAGCACCATGGGGGCTTTTGTCTGCCCCCTGTGCTCGGCGGTGAGCCTGGGCCTGGGGCTGCTGTTCTGTCTGGCCTGGCTGCTGCTGGTACGGCACTCGGCGCGGGTCAAGGTCGAGCGGGGCAGCAAGGCGCCGCCGCGTTACTCCTGGCCGTCACTCAATCCTCGGGCTCCCCCACTGAGCGCCTAGCGCTGCTTCGCGATTGCCCTGGCGTCGCGTGCTTTTCATCTCCCGGTACTTAAGTCTGCGGTCGCGATGGCGACGGCGGCCGGGGTGTTTGATGATTTTTTTCGAGTCCGAGTCCATGAAGTTCCTGTATCGCTCCCCCAGTTGTGCGGCGCTGTGCTGTGCCCTGTCGTTCAATGCCCTGGCCGAGGGCACGCTGCAATTGCCGCAGACGCGCATCAGCGCCGATGAAGTGCAAGCCACTGGTCTGCAACTGGATACCCAGACCACCACCGGCTCGCGCCTGGGCCTGACCCCGCGGGAAACCCCGGCGTCGGTCAATGTGGTCAACCGCCAGCAGATTGAGCAGCGCGGCGCCGCCAACACCCAGGACATACTGGCCAGCGTGCCGGGGATGAACGCGGCGTCATCGCCGGGCATTCCGGGTTTCGTTTCCTATCGCGGTTTCTCCGGGCCGCAGATCACTCAGTTGTTCAACGGCATCAGCGTGCAATACGACTCCATCGCCGCCCGTCCCGTGGACAGCTGGATCTACGACCGGGTCGAGGCGGTCGGCGGGCCGTCGAGCTTTCTCTACGGCACTGGCGCGGTGGGCGGTTCCATCAACTACATCACCAAGCTGCCTTCGCGCACCGAGTCGTTCAATGAAGGGCGGGTCAGCTATGGCTCCTTCGACAGCCGAGAAACCTCCTTGGGTTTCAACCATGCGCTGAACGACGGCGCCGGGCCGCGCCACTACGCGCGTTTCGATGTCAGCCACACCACCAGCAACGGTTATGTCGACCGCGAGCAGCGCGATGCCTGGACCACGGCGTTTTCCCTGTTGACGGATTTCAACGACCAGCTGTCCCACACCCTGGCCTACGAGTACCAGAACGAAAGCGTCGACAGCCCTTACTGGGGCACGCCGGCGTTGAGCCCGCTGGGGGGCAAGATGGAGGTGGACAAGAGCCGGCGCTTCGAGAACTACAACGTCAGCGATGGTCGTTATGAACAGCGGGTGCAATGGCTGCGTTCGATCATCGACTATCAGGTCAATGACCGCACTTCCGTGCGCAACACCCTGTACCACTACAACGCCGATCGCGAATACCGCAACCTGGAAAACTACGCCTACAACAGTGACAACAGCCAGGTGGTGCGCTCTGGCATCCTGCTCCAGCGCCACGCCCAGGAACTCAACGGCAACCGTTTCGAACTGCTGCATCACAACAGTCTGTTCGGCCTCGACAGCCAGTGGTCGGCGGGTATCGATTACAGCCACAACGTGATGAGCAACTACCCGCGCTCGGTGTCGGGCTCGCTGCCTGGGGTCGATCCGGACGCTTTCGATCCGGGCAGCTTCTGGGACTTGCCGGGCATGCAGCGCGGCTTCGAGAAGAACCGCCGCAACCAGGTGGATACCTGGGCCCTGTTCCTGGAAAACCGCCTGCAACTGACCGATCGCCTGTCCCTGCTCAGCGGCCTGCGCCACGATCAGATCGACCTGCAAGTGACCAATTACCGCGCCGTCACCGAGGCCAATCCGGCGTTCTTCCAGCGTAAATACCGGCCCACCACCGGGCGCCTGGGGCTGGTCTATGAGTTGACCCCGGCGGCCAACGTCTACGTGCAATACAGCACCGCTGCCGATCCACCGGCAGGCATCCTGACCACCGCCAGCTACGGTCAGGTGCGCGACTTCGACCTCAGTACCGGCAATCAGTGGGAGATCGGCAGCAAGTTCGATTTCCTCGACGGCCGCGGCTCGGCGACCCTGGCCGCCTACCGCATCGAGCGCAAGAACCTGTCCACCGCCGATCCGAGCAACCCCGGCAGCAGCCAGCCGGTGGGCCAGCAATCGTCCCGCGGGGTGGAGCTGGCGGGCTCGTTGCGGGTCACGCCCAAGCTGTTGGCCGAAGGCAACTTCGCTTATGTCGACGCCCAGTACGACGAGTTCTATGAAAACGTCGGCGGCCGGCCGGTGTCGCGCAAGGGCAACAGCCCCACCAATACCCCGGACAAGGTAGGCAACCTGTGGCTGAGCTACGACATTGCCCCGTCCTGGCAGGTGGGCGGCGATGCGCGCTACGTGTCGTCGATGTATGCCAATGCGGCCAACACCCGCTATGCGCCGGCCTACACGATCTTCGGCGCCTTTGTCGGCTACCAGCTCAATGCCGATACGCGGATCACCGGCCGGGTGCGCAACCTGACCGATCAGGTCTACGCCCGCACCACGGGGCAAACCCAGCTGTACCTGGGGGCGCCGCGGACCTTCGAGCTGGCGCTGCAAACGCGCTTTTAACCTGAGACAGCGGGGCGCCCGATGGCGCCCCGCGCATTTGCGAGCAGCCTGTGATGAAGCGTTACCTGTACCTCTGGCACCGCTGGCTGGGCATTGTTGCCTGCCTGTTCATGGCCCTGTGGTTTATCTCCGGGGTGGTGATGCTGTATGTCGGCTACCCCAAACTGACCCCCGCCGAACACTGGTCACGCTTGCCTGTATTGCAACTGGGCGATGCACCCATTGACCTGAAGCAGGTGCTGCACGCTGCCGATCCCGAACTGGCGCCGTCAAGCATTCGCTTGACCACGGTGGCCGGCGCCCCGCGCTATATCCTCGAATACCCAGGACCGCGCAAGGTAGCGATCGAGGCCGATAGCGGCCTGCAAGCGCTGCCCACTGACCGGGTCGAGGCCCTGGCCGCGGCCCGGCAGTTTGCCCCCGGTGTGGCGGTGCGTGATCGCGGGACAGTGAATGGCGACATGTGGAGTCAATCCCGGGCCCTGGACGCCGACCGACCCTTGCTGCGGGTGGCCACCGCCGATGCCGAACGACGTCTGCTGTATGTCTCCGGCACGACGGGCGAGGTGGTGCGCGATGCCACTGCCACCGAGCGTGGCTGGAACTGGATTGGTGCCTGGCTGCACTGGCTGTACCCGCTGCGGGGCATCGGCATCGATGGCGCCTGGGGGCCGATCGTCACTTACCTGTCCCTGGCCGCGACCCTGATGGCCGTGCTCGGCCTGGCGGTGGGCGTGCTGCGCTGGCGCTTCAAACGCACCTATCGCAATGGTTCGCACTCGCCGTACCAGGGCTTTGCCCGCTGGCATCATGTGGGCGGCATGCTGTTCGGCGTGCTGCTGATTACCTGGATCTTCAGCGGCCTGATGTCGATGAACCCGTGGAAAATCTTCAGCAGCTCCCAGCCCCTGTCGGTGGCGGCCTATCAAGGCGCACCGCTGCACGCTGCGGCCTTTCCCCTGAGCGCGGCCCAGGCCCTGCAGCGCTTTGCCGATGACGGCCTGCAGGCCCGGGAGCTGGAGTGGCGGATGATCGGCGGCAAGGGTTATGTGATCGGCTACGACGGTGCCGGACGCACGCGGATTCTGGCCATGGACGATCAGCAGGTGCTGCGCCAGTTCAACCCCGACACCTTGCGCCAGGCGGCCTGGGCCATTCGCCCCGAGCGGCCGATGGTTGTCCAGCAATTGGCTGCCTACGATTTCTATTACTACGCCCGCGAGCCCCACAGCATGATGGGCCACTTGCAGCAGCGCCTGCCGGTGCTGCGGGTGCGCTTCGACGACCCGGCCCAGACCTGGCTGCACCTGGACCTGCACACCGGCGCCATCGTCGGGCAACTGGACCAGCCGCGCCGCGCCTCGCGCTGGCTGTTCGGCCTGCTGCACAGCTGGGACTGGCTGCCGCTGCTGGCCAACCGCCCCTTGTGGGACCTGTGGATGATCCTGTTCAGCGCCGCAGGCTTGCTGATCAGCGTCAGCGGTGTGGTGCTGGGCTGGCGCCGCCTGGGGCGTTCATTGCGTGGGCGTCGGCGTTGAGGCGGGGGAGGGCGCAATACCGCGACCTGGATCAGGGTTATGCAGTATTTCTGCCCTGCGCCGACGATTTAAGCCACCGCTCCCGGTCCCAGCGGTGATAATGCCCGCCTGCTCAATTCCCTACTGCTTCCGGAGCCCATCGCCCCCATGTTCGTCATCACCCCGCAGGACCCTGAACTCTATCGCCGGCAAACCCGCCGCAGCACCCTGATCATCGCCCTGGTGTTCATCGCCCTGGCCATGCTGTTTTCCAGCGCTGCGGTGGCGGTGTTCGGCCAGCCCGGCGGCGATAACCTGGTGTGGAATGCCGGCGGCGTGTTCACCGGGCTGGTGATCAGCGCCGTGCTGTTGCGCACGGTGTTCTGGACCCAACCGTGGATGGCCTCGGCGGTCTATGGCTGGCGCCTCAAGCGCAGCCTGATGCGGGTGACCAATGTCATGCATCATGTCACCGCCGGGGTGGCGGCGGGCGATCCGGCGGCCCTCAAGCTGCTGCGTTTCTATCACCTGGGGTTGACCCAGATGCATCAGCTGGACGCCAACTCCAGTGCCCACGGACAGATGCTGGGTGAAGTGGAGCGCCATCTGGCGTTGCTGGCCGAGCAGGGCATCGACCCGCAGCAGGAGCGCCTGGAGGCGCAGTGGCTGGAAGCGGTCAAGGTGCACCAGCCGCGCTGAGGTTCAGGTTGATCCGCTGGCCCTTCCTCAAGGCTGCGGATCATCCAGGTAGCGCCACAAGGCCTCGGCCATTTCGTTGGACTGGCCACTGCGGCCAAACAGCTGCTGGCCGATATGCAGCCCCAGCTGGCGATAACTCTCGAACTGCGCCTCGTCGAAGAACTGATCCACCGTGCTCTGGTTGGGAAAGCCCGGGTTGGCCCGGGCGTAGTTGACGACGTCCGCTGTCAGCCCGGCGATCAGCCGCGGCTTGAGCACCAGGATCCGGCAGTGGGGCGTGGCCGCGATGTCCGCCTGGGTGTCGGGGCTATGGGCGTAGACGTTCAGCAGCAAGGCGCACTTGTGACTGTCGGCGCCCGGTGGCTGGCGAAACTCTTCCAGACTGCCGAACAGCCCCTTGAGTTGGGGATGGGCCAGTACCCCCGGGTCTTCGCGGATTTCCAGGGCCTGGTCGATGCGCGCCAGGCGCACCAGATTGGCCAGGTCGTCGAACTGGTAATCCGGGTCGCAGCCGCTGTCGCAGGTGACGATCAGTTCCACGCCGCGCCCCTCACGCAGCAACTCGTAGGTGGCGGTGTTTTCGAAATGCCCGCCGTCGGACAGGTACTGGTAGTCGCGTCGATGTCCATGAAACCGCGAGGTCAGCTCATAGAACAGGTAGGCCTGGGTGCCGAAGTAGGTCCAGGGCTTCAGGTCACGGGGCTTCCAGTGCTGTTGCCCGGGATCGAGGAAGTGGCTGGGCCACCAGATGCCCAGGCGTATGTTGGCCAGCCCCAGGATCAGCGACATGCCCAGGCTGTTGGCTCGCCCCAGGCCGGTGCTGAAGGCGGCGCCGGAGACGCCGATCCACTGGCCCAGGCTCAGGGGGCTCATGATTTCCGAGGCCGGGCCCTGGCTCAGGTCACGGCGGTAGGGCTTGCCATCGAGGGTGTAGCGTTCCGCCGGACCGTCGCTGGCGACGCTGCCTTCGGTTGAGGGGGCCCAGTTCGGCGCGATGCACAAAGGCTTGCCCTTGCGGTCGCGCTGCACCAGTTGCTCGGCGGGGTCCACCGTCAGGTTCATGGTGACGTTGATCAGGTGCACCGGCCCGGCACTGGGGGTGGCGTAGTACTGCTGCAGCGACAGGTCGTCGCTGGACATCGGCTCGGCCACGCTGAGGTAGGTGCGGCGCTGCTGTGGCGGGCCGTTGAAGCGCCGGCCATTGGACGCGCCGAGGTAGGCGCGGGTCAGCCTGGCGCTGTAGAAGGCCTGGAGCGACGAGGTGTTGAGAAAGCCGATGAAGCGCCCGCTGACGCAGACCAGCAAGGCGGTCACCATGCTCAGGGCCAGCAGGCGCCAGGCAGCGGCAGCGCTGTAGCTGATGGCGCCAGCGTCATGGGCGACCCATTGCACCAGCAGCGCCCAGCACAGGCACAGCAGGCTCATCAGCAGGCATCCGGCAACCAGCGCCAGGACATCCAGGGGCAGTTTGCGCATCCAGCCGGGCAGCGGCTTTTCATCCTTGAGCAGCACCAGGCGGCGCACCAGCCACATCAGCAGCGCCAGCAGCAGGGGCGTGGCCAGGGCCTGATAGTCCAGCAGGTAGCGATACAAGGCTTCGGCACCGGTCACCAGCAGGGCCAGGAAAGCCAGAATGGCCACTGCCGCCATGGCTCGCCCCAGGGCGCGGGTGATCTGCACCCGGTAGTTGCGCACGCAGTTGTTGCAGGTGCTGTCCTTGGCCGGGTCTCGGTGATCCGCCAGCCGGCGGACCAGCCGGTGGGTGATCAGCAGCGCGTTGCTGCCGACCAGGGCGGCCCCAAGGGCCAGGGTGCCCACCACCTGCCATTGGGCCACGTCATAGGCCAGGGCGCCGCCGATCCACAGGCCGGTGACGATCGCCAGCATGAAGCGCAAGGCCGGGTTGCCAAGGTTTGGCGGCTGGTCCAGATCGCCTTGGGGGATCACCAGCCAGTACGCCACGGCGCAAGGCAGGGCGAACAGCAGGGCGGCCATCAGCGGCCACAGCAGCAGGCTGGCCTGACTCAGCACCTGGAACAGGGTCAGCAGGCTGAGCATCAACAGGATCGGCATGCCGATCATGGCGTGCAGCGACAGCCAGTTGCGCCAGGTCATGGCCAGGGCATAGAGCATGTCGCCGGAGCTGGTGGGCGTCAGGTAGCGGCCGTTTTCCCGCAGCCAGGCACCCGGGCCCTGGCCCACGGGCTGCTGGGCGTAGTCGACGCCGGTGCTGATACGTCCCGGCGGCTCGAAGCGCAGCGCCTGGTAGGCATCGCGGGCGGCCTGGCCCACCGGGTCCTGGGGATCGGGCTCGCGCAGGCGTCCGGGAAGGAACAGGCTGGAGAAGAAGCTGCCGATATAGCCGCCGCCACTGACCGTGGACAGGTAGTCGATGCGTGACAGCAGACTGTGCTCGGTGGCGGTTTCAGGCGCGGGCTGGAGTGGGGCCGTGGAGGCCGTCGCCGGTGCCGGCGCCCGGGCCATGGCTTGCAGAACGCCGAGGCAGAAGGTGGCGCTGCGGATGCCGCCCCCGGACAACGCCAGGCCCCAGTTGCCACGCTGCGGCGTGCTGGGTCCGGGGGCTTGCTGGTGCAGGTTCAGGCGTCTGAAACGGATGCGCTGTTGCTCGATCTGGTAGAGGGTCGAGTCGGGTGTCATGGGCCTTCCTTGGAAAACGAAAGGGGCGGGACCTGAGTGAGCTCAGGATCGCTTGCCCCGGCGAGCGCCCAGCAGAATACCGGATGCGCAGGTTGCGGTGTATGTCACCGGCGGTTCAGGGAGGGCTGGATGGGCATGTGGCGGATGCAAGGGCGGCGGGCACTCGATGCGTCTGGCGCATGGAAAAAATGGCCCTGGTTATAACGTTAGATTTTATTCATATAAATGGACATAAGCTTTAGCCGCTATGCTGCCGCCAGTTTTTTACCTGGCCGTGTGATTTGTAGGGTTTTATTGATGGATGTGGGTAATTTCGGTTTTGTCATCGCAGGCCTGGTAGTGGGATTCATCGTGGGCATGACGGGGGTGGGCGGCGGCTCGCTGATGACCCCGATCCTGCTCTGGTTCGGCATCAACCCGGCCACCGCCGTGGGCACTGACTTGCTGTACGCCGCCATCACCAAGTCCGGTGGGGTGCTGGTGCATCAGAAGAACCGCAATATCGACTGGCGCATCACCGGCTGGCTGACCCTGGGCAGCGTGCCGGCGGTACTGGCGACCCTAGGGTTCTTGAACAACCTGGACTCCGATCCCCAAGCCTTGAACTCGGTGATCAAGCAAGGGCTGGGCTTCGTCCTGTTGCTCACGGCCCTGGCCATCGTCTTCAAGAAGAAGCTCATGGCCTTCGCCCAGCGCCACGGCAGCGACTATCAGCCAAGCCCCCGCGGTCTCAACGGCCTGACCGTGGTCACCGGGCTGATCCTCGGCACCATGGTCGCGCTGACCTCCATCGGCGCCGGCGCCCTGGGCACTGTGGCGCTGTTCATCCTCTATCCGTTCCTGGCCACCAAGCGCCTGGTGGGCACCGAAATCGCCCACGCCGTGCCCCTGACCCTGGTGGCCGGCCTGGGTCATGCCAGCATGGGCAACATGGACTGGCACCTGCTGGGGTTCCTGTTGATGGGCTCACTGCCGGGGATCTGGATCGGCAGCCACATGACCGGGCGGATCTCCGACGAGATCTTGCGCCCATGCCTGGCGGTCATGCTGTTCTCCATCGGCTACAAGCTGGCCTTCTGAGGTCCACAGCCGGGCCATGCTCGCCGTCACCTGCTAACTTCCGTGGATTCCAGGGGTCAGTTATCCTGCGCAGGCCCTTGATGGGCGGCGCAGCCCCTTTTCCCCTTGTGTGATGCAGTCCATGACTATTTCCTCTGCTGATGGTGCCGCCCCCCAGACCTGGCGCGGCGGCGAGACCGGTGCCGCCATCCGCCAGTTCGACTGGTCGCAGACCTCGGTGGGCCCTCGGGAGCACTGGCCCAGCCTGCTGCACAGCACCTTGAGCCTGGTGCTCGAATCCCCTGAAAGCCTGTACCTGCTATGGGGCCCGCAGAAGCAGTTCTTCTTCAATGATGCCTATCGTCCGGTACTGGGGCCGCGCCTGGCCCATGCCCTGGGGCAGACCATCGAGACGCTCTGGGCCGATGCCTGGCCGGATGTGCAACCCATGGTCGAGCAGGCGTTCCGCGGCCAGTCCTGCCGTCATGAAGACCTGCCGGTGAACATGCAGCGCTATCCCGGAGAGGAACTGACCTGGTGGTCGTTTTCCATGAGCCCGATATTCGACGAGCGCCAGGAGCAGGTGCTGGGGGTGCTGTGTCACACCGTGGAAACCACCGCGCGGGTGCGCCTGGGGCTGCACGCCCGGCTCACCGAGTCGCGCCTGCGCGAGACCCGCGAGCTCAATACCCGGGTGCTGGCCAGCAGCAATGACTGCATCAAGGTGCTGGACCTCGATGGTCAGTTGTCGTTCATGAGCGAGGGTGGCCTGCGGGTCATGGAGGTCAGCGACTTCAATGCCATTGCCGGCTGCCCCTGGCCGGACTTCTGGCAGGGCCAGGGCAACCTTGACGCCCAGGCCGCCATCGCCGCTGCCCAGGCCGGGGAATCGGCGCGGTTCCAGGGCGCCGCCAACACCCTGGCCGGCAACGCCAAGTGGTGGGATGTGCAGGTCACGCCGATGCTCGATGAGGCCGGTCAGCCGGAGAAGATCCTCTGCATCTCCCGGGACATCACCGCCACCCGCGAGGCCGAGGAGCAGTTGCGCCGCCTCAACGAGTCCCTGGAACAGCGGGTCCAGGCGCGCACCCAGGAGCGCGACCGTATCTGGCAACTGTCCACCGACCTGATGCTGGTGGCGGATTTCAACGGGCGCATCGTTGCCGTGAACCCGGCCTGGACCCGACTGCTGGGCTGGCAGCGGCACGAACTCGAAGGCAGCAGCTTCTACGATTTCATCCACCCCCAGGACAGTGTGGCGGCGGTCAACGCCTGCACCGAACTGGCGCTGGGTCAGAGTTTTTCACGGGTGGAAAACCGCTTTCGGCACAAGGACGGCAGCTATCGCTGGGTGTCCTGGAGTGCCGTGCCCGACCCCCAGCACCTGCATGCCGTGGGGCGTGACATTCAGGCCGAGCGTGAAGCCGCGCAGGCGCTGCGCAAGACCGAAGACATCTTGCGCCAGGCACAGAAGATGGAGGCGGTGGGGCAACTGACGGGTGGGGTCGCCCACGACTTCAATAACCTGCTGACGGTGATCCGCTCGTCCACCGACCTGCTGCGGCGCAACCTCAGCGAGGAGCGCCGGCAGCTGTACATCGATGCGATTTCCGACACCGTGGACCGCGCCAGCAAGCTCACCGCCCAGCTCCTGGCCTATGCCCGCCAGCAGAACCTGCGCCCGGAAACCTTCGACGTCGGCGTCAGCGTGCAACTGCTGGCACAGATGATCAATCCGCTGATCGGCGCCTGCATCGAACTGCGTATCGAACTGCCGCAGCAAGCGTGCTGCATCCATGCCGACGCCGGCCAGTTCGATACCGCGCTGATCAACATGGCGGTCAATGCCCGGGACGCCATGCAGGGCGAGGGCCTGCTAGTGATTGCCGTGGAGCGGGTGGCGCAGATTCCCGCCAGCGCCAGCCAGGGCGCCCAGAACGGCGACTTTGTCGCGGTGTCCCTGACCGACACCGGTGCCGGCATCGACCCGCAGCAGATCGAGCGGATCTTCGAGCCCTTCTTCACCACCAAGGAGGTGGGCAAGGGCACTGGGCTGGGCCTGTCCCAGGTGTTCGGTTTTGCCAAGCAGTCTGGCGGTGGCCTGGTGGTCCACAGTCAGCCGGGGCAGGGCACGCGCTTTACCTTGTACCTGCCGCGCTCTGAAGCTGTGGTCAGCCCGGTAGCGGCCCCTTGTCCGGGGCCGCTGCAGGTGGATGGCCAGGGGGCCACGCTGCTGGTGGTCGAAGACAATCCCGAAGTGGGCGTGCTGCTGGCCCAGGCCTTGAACGAGCTGGGCTACCAGACCGAATGGGCCACCAGCGCTATCGAGGCACTGCGTCGCCTGAGCCAGGAGCCGGGGGTGTTCCAGGCGGTGTTTTCCGATGTGGTGATGCCCGGCATGAGCGGCATCGAGCTGGCCACCCGCATCCGCAGCGATTACCCCGGGCTGCCGGTGATCCTCACCAGCGGCTACAGCCCGGCCCTGGCCCAGGGCCAGACCCGGGAGTTCGTGTTCCTGCAGAAACCCTACTCGGTGGCGGCCCTGGCCCAGGCCTTGAGTGCCGCGATCGGCAACGACCCGCCGCTGTGATGCAGGCCGCCGCCGTCTATGGCTGGTGGCTGCCCTTCATCCACTCCTGGGCCGAGCGCCACAGGCAGATCCCCAGGAAATAGGCTGAAGCCGCCAGCCACAGGCCCATGATCGACGGGCTGTGCAAGGGGTGGCTGAGGATCAGCAGCGCGCCACTGAGCAGCCAGACGAAGGTCACGATGATGTTCAGCCCCATCCACTTGCGTACCCGGAACGGATGCAGGAACTGCACCCGAGTGGCGGTCAGCAGGGCCAGGGCGAAGATGCTCAGCAAGCTCAGCCAGGGGCCGGGCTCGATCAGGTAGAAGCACAGGGCGACCACGTTCCAGGCGGCGGGAAAACCCTGGAAGTAGTTGTCGTGGCTCTTCATGTTGACGTTGCAGAAGCACAGCAGCGACGACAGCAGGATCAGCGAGGTGGCCAGCAGTGCGCTGTACTCCGGCAGGGGAATGTAGCGGTAGATGAACAACGCCGGGATGAACACGTAGGTCAGGTAGTCGATCACCAGGTCGAGCACCGAACCGTCGATGTTGGGCAGCACCGAGCGGGTGTTGACCTTGCGCGCCAGGGAGCCGTCGACGCCATCCACCAGCAGCGCCACCCCCAGCCACAACAGGCAGGCCTTGGGCTGGTTGTCGAACAGTGCCAGGGTGGCGAGCAGGGCGCTGACCACTCCGGTGGCGGTGAAGCCATGGGCGCCCCAGGCTTTGATTCTGGCGATTTGCAGGGTCGATATCACGGGGCGTTTCTCCGGCGGCTGTGGTTCCCGGACGACCAGCGTTGTGCACGCGGCGGTGCTGGTCCAGGTTGCAGTTATCGACCGGAAAGCCTGGCAGAAGGTTCAGCGCCACCCCTGAATCAGGCTCGATGCGGGCCTTGCGGTCCTTGTCGCTATCCAGGAAGGCGGGCGTTGCACAGCTGGCCGAGGTCAACGGTCGAGGGGGATTTCCTGAGTCTAGGCGCCATGGCCGAAGCGACAAGAAAAACGCCACCTGGCGCTGAACACCGGTGGCGTTTTTTATTGGCTGCCCCGGGGGGCGTGATGCTGTGCTGCTCGGTTACTTCGTTGCCTCCAGGGCACTGAGGAGCGCATGGGCGGCCTTGATCCGTTCCTCGTTGGGGTAGTTCTTGTTGGCCAGCAGGACAATGCCAATCTGTTGGCTCGGGACAAACAGCACGTAGGCGCCGAAGCCGCTGGTGGAACCGGTCTTGTTGTACAAGGCGTCGGCCTTGGGCGGTTGGGCCGGAGTCAGCCACTGCACCGGATGCGGTTCGAGGGCCATTGGCGTCGAGTTGCCTGCCAGCAGCCGTGCCAGGGGCACCGGGTAGGCGTAGCGCTCCCAGCCCAGGCCCTGGGTCATGTCGCCGACCCGGTAATAGCCGCTCTGGGTGCTGGCGATGGCTTTTTGCAGCGTGTCGTCCAACGGCTGCGGTTGCAGGTTATCGGCAACGAACTGCAGCAGGTCCGGGGCACTGGTCTTGACCCCGTAGGCCTCGGCATCCAGGGGGCCGGGGCTGACCCGGATCGGCTTGTTCTGCTTGTCATAGCCCTGGGCGTAGTGGGCCTGCTGGTCCTTGGGCACCTGGAGGTAGCTGTGCTTGAGCCCCAGTTTGGGGAACAGGCTCTTTTCCAGCAGTTGAGCGTACGGTTGGCCCAGGCTGCGGGCAGCGAGGTAGCCGAACAGGCCGATGCTGGGGTTGGAATACAGACGCTGGGTGCCCGGGCTGAAGGTGGGCTTCCAGGTGTTGTAGTAATCCAGGGTCTTGTCCTCGCCCTGGACGTCGTCGGGGAACTGCAGTGGCAGGCCACCGGCACTGTAGGTGCCCAACTGCAACAGGCTGATGCCGTCGAAGGCACTGCCGCGCAGGGCCGGCCAGTACTGGCTGGCGTGGTCCTCGAGGGCCAGCTTGCCGCTGGCCTGGGCGTAGCCGGCCAGGGTCGCGCTGAAGGTCTTGCTCACCGAACCCACTTCGAACAGGGTGTCGTTGTCCACCGGCTGTTGATTGTCCTTGGAGGCAAGGCCGTAGTTAAAGTAATGTCGCTTGCCGTTGGCGATGATCGCCACTGCCATGCCGGGAATGCCCTGCTGTTGCATCAGCGGACGGATGGTGGCATCCACGGTGGTTTTCAGACGGCTGTCCTGGGGGGGCTCGGCCAGGGCGTCGACGCTGCCGAGGAGCAATACGCAGGCGCTGATGATGCCTAATCCGGTTGAGGTTTTATGGCGCATGATGGGCTGTTTTCCATGGGTTCTGATTTTTTTTGCCGCCTATTCCCAGCGGCTTTCCGGCTTCGGGGTTCTTTGCCCGAACCCCGGAGGCGCAGTGCTTGCGGAGTCTTTCCGGGAAGGGAGGACGTGGTCAGCGCTGCGCGAGCGAGGCCAATGTAGGCAGTCTGCGCAGGATCGGCAAACGACGATATTTCGCAGGAGCCATTAGAAAAACTAGGGAATGCCCATGCTCCGTCCACACCTGCCCTTGAACGCGCTGCGGGCTTTCGAAGCCTCGGCCCGTCATTTGAGTTTCACCCGCGCCGCCATCGAACTCTGTGTGACCCAGGCGGCGGTCAGCCATCAGGTCAAGAGCCTGGAGGCCCAGCTCAACGTCACCCTGTTCAAGCGCTTGCCCCGGGGGCTGATGCTGACCAGCGAAGGCGAGACCCTGCTGCCGGTGCTGCGTGAGTGCTTTGATCGCATCGCCCAGACCCTGGGGCGTTTCGAGGGCGGGCACTACCGCGAAGTGCTGACGGTGGGTGCCGTAGGCACCTTTGCCGTGGGCTGGCTGTTGCCGCGCCTGGGGGATTTCCAGGCGCGCTATCCCTTTGTCGACCTGCGCCTGAGCACCAACAACAACCGTGTCGACGTGGCCGCCGAAGGCCTGGACTACGCCATCCGTTTTGGCACGGGAGCCTGGCACGGCATCGAGGCCCTGGAGCTGTTGCAGGCGCCGCTGTCGGTCTTGTGCATACCGCAGATCGCCCACCAGTTGCACAGCCCGGCGGATCTGTTGGGCCAGACCCTGTTGCGCTCCTATCGCACCGATGAATGGCCGCAATGGTTCCAAGAGGCGGGACTGGGCGGCGGCAGTCCCTTGCCCCAGAGCATTGTCTTCGACTCCTCCCTGGGCATGCTCGAAGCGGCCCTGCAAGGACTGGGGGTGGCCCTGGCGCCGCCGTTGATGTTCGAGCGACAGTTGGCCAGCGGGGCGGTGGTCCAGCCGTTCGAGATCGGCATTGTCACCGGCAGCTACTGGCTGACCCGTTTGCAGTCGCGGGCGCAAACCCCGGCCATGAGCGCCTTCAAGGCCTGGCTGCTGGAGGCGGTGGCCGCAGGCCCTCATCAATAGCGCCAATGCCCCGGCGTCCAGAGCCGCTGGCCGGCGTGGCCAGTGGCTTGGCTCAGCCCCGTGGGCCCGGCACAATCCTCGACCTTGCAGGGCAGGCGCCGGCATCGTGCCGATGGCCGGCATGCCCCGGGAGTGTGGAGGAAGGTGGATGCCCGTCTTGAAACAGCAGGACCAGGACCAGGACCAGGACCCGGACGCGATTGCGCGTCCGGTATGTGCCCTGTGCATCTCGATGCAAGAAGAGCGCTGGGAACGGCCGTGGCACAGCCATCGCAAGGCCCAGTTGCTGTTTCCCGCGGGCGGTGTGCTCAGTTGCGAGAGCGCCGAGGGCCTGTGGCTGGCGCCGCCGCAGTGCGCGGTGTGGATTCCCAGCGCGATCGAGCATCGGGTCCAGGGGCTGGAGAACGCCCAGGGTTATTGCCTGTTGGTCGAGCCCGAGCACGCCCGGTCGTTGCCGCAGGCCTGCTGCACCCTGGTGATGTCGCCGCTGTTGCAGGAGTTGCTCAAGCGCTGTGCGCAACTGCCGTTCCTGTATGACCAGGACGGCGCCGCCGGGCGCCTGGTCGCGGTGACCCTGGATGAGCTGGCGGTCGCGCCCCGTGAGCAGATCCACCTGCCCATGCCCCGGCACGCACAGCTGCGGCGTCTGGCCCAGCAGATCCTTGAACAGCCGCAGCGGCGCCTGAGCCTTGGGCAATGGGGCGAGCAGATCGGCCTCAGCGAACGCAGCCTGAGCCGCTTGATCGTGGCCGAGACCGGCCTGAGTTTCGGTCGCTGGCAGCGCCAGTTGCACATCCTTCTGGGGCTCAAGCAATTGGGCCGGGGCGACTCGGTGGAGTGTGTGGCGCTGACCCTGGGCTATGACAGCGCCAGCGCCTTTATCCGCATGTTCAAGAAAGCTGTGGGCCAGCCGCCGGGGCGGTTTTTTGCCGAGCGTCGGCAAGCCCTGGAAAACCACGCCCTGTAGCCGCTGCCGAGCCCGCGAGGCTGCGAAAAGGCCCGCAGGGCCTTGCCTGGCGATGCCTCGTCAAATTCAAGATCGCGGTGGCCGCCAGGTCAGAGTGCCGCCTGTGGCAGTGGCAATATCTGGCTGGATTAGTCAATAACTTGTCGATCTCGGCTGATGCGGACAGTGGTTCTCGGGAAGATGATAAGCATTCTTGTTTGTCAGCTTCTGGAGGTGTTCCCATGTACTTCGATCATCAGCATTTTCCCCTGGTCTGGATGCGTCGCGCCGAAGGCGCAGGACAGCCGGTAGTCGACCCTTACCAGCAACTGGAGGCGCTGACGCAGCGTGCCCAGGCTTTTGTCCTGATGAGCGATCTGATACCTGAGCCCGAGCAGCGCAACAGCGCTCAGGGCAAGGCGTTGCTCAAGCAGGGCTCGATGTGGACCAAGTGCAACAAGGCGGCGATCCGCCGCTGGATCAAGGCGATGATCGTCATCGCCCCGCAGCCGGAGAACCAGGCGCAGGTCGAGGCTTTTGCCAGGACCTATGAACAGTTCTGGGGCTACCCACTGCTGCACAGTGCCTCGCCGCTGGCCGCCGTCAGTTTGGCCCAGCAACTGCTGGCGCCGCCGCGCAGCAACCTGAACAACTGGTGAGGGCGGCGCGGCTGCCGTCAGCCGCGCAGGTGCTCGGGGACGTTGGCGGTGATCACCTTGCCCATGCTGACCCGGGGTTCAACCTGATACCCCAGGGCCTGGTAGAAGCCCTGCACCGCGGCGTTGCTGCTGAGGATCTGCAGGTTGATCTTCAGGCAGCCGCGGGCGCCCAGGGCCTGCTCGCCATGGCGCACCAGGGCCCGGCCGGTGCCGAGCCGGCGCTGTTGCGGGTCCACCGCCAGGGAGTACAGCCAGCCACGGTGGCCGTCGTAGCCGGCCATTAAAGTGCCGATGACCTGAGCTTCGGCCAGGGCGACGAAGAACAGCCCGTCATCCACGGCGAGCTTGCGGTCGATGGCCAGCTCCGGGGCGTTGTGGGCGGTGTCGTAACCGAAGACACGCTCCCACAGTTCGATCACCGGCTGGCGGTGCTGGGTGTTGCGGTACTCGACGAGTTGGATCATGGCGTGGGCTCGATAAAGGGTTGAGCACCGGAGCGCGGGTATGGCCGGTGGCAGGTTTCAGTCCTGGTGGCCGGGCCAGGTTTCGGTGGGGAAATAGGCCTCCAGC
Organism: Pseudomonas protegens; assembly: GCF_003363755.1. Lineage (GTDB taxonomy): Bacteria > Pseudomonadota > Gammaproteobacteria > Pseudomonadales > Pseudomonadaceae > Aquipseudomonas > Aquipseudomonas danubii. The sequence goes on along the minus strand of NZ_CP031396.1, from coordinate 1,293,598 downwards.
CCAGGTTCCTTGTGGTCCACGCCATCCCGGGTCCAGTAGCAGCTCAAGCGCGAGTAGTTGTCCAGGTCGCCACGGACCAGGCAGGTGGCGCTGTGCCCGGGCTCGCTGAAGCGCAACACATCGGCCTCGGCCATGGTGGCCCGCTCCACCTTGCCGATGGCGGTGGTGGTCTTGCCGTTGATGGTCTTGACCAGGGTCAGGGCCTGGTTTTCATAGCGGATCACCGCGGTGCCGGAGTAGGTCGGGCCGCCGTCCGGCTCCTTGCCGATCAGCATGAACTGGCCGGGCACCATGCTGTAGTAGACGTGCGGCTCCTGGTCCTGCTTCGGCGCGGCCTGGGCCGCGAGGCTGGCCAGCAGCAGGCCGAGAAGGGGGGCGCGGGAGAAATGCGGCATCGGTGCTCACTCCTGTTGAGGCGGGGGGCCATGATTCCAGACTTGGCGTTGCAGATAAATGCCCGGGCGGCTAGCGGTGTTCGATCACCAGGATTGCCGTGGTGTCGGCTTCCAGAGCTTCAAACACATGCGGCTGGTCGGCGCTGTAGCGGAGGTAGTCGCCGGCATTCAGGCTGATCGGGTTGTCCGCCGGCCCGGCCAAGGCCCGTCCACGGGCAATCACCAGGTGTTCCACGGTGCCCGGCAAATGCGCCTTGGATTGCCGCGGCTGGCCGGGCTGGACGTTGAGGCGGTACAGATCGCGCTGCGCTCCGGGTGGGCAGTGGTCTAGCAGGGTCGCCGCATAATGGGCGTCCTCGGCGTGGGCGGTGGTGCCTTCATGGGCACGGATGACCTTCAACTGATCCGCCGGCTGTTCGAAAAAACGTGTGACCTGCAGGCCCATGGCCTGGGCCAGGGCCCACAGGGTCTCGATGCTCGGGTTGCCCATTCCGGCTTCCAGCTGGGACAGGGTGGACTTGGCCACGGCCGCCCGCTTGGCCAGTTCCGAGACGGAAAAACCGGCGTTCAGACGTTCGCGCTTGATGGCTATGGCCAGCTGGCCAATGGGTGAAAGGGTGCTTGCTTCGTTCGTTTTGTCGTTCATTTGTCTGTTAAATCATCCTTGTTTCTCTTGACGCAGAGAAAATGCGATGTTCATTATATTGGATAAATGTTCGATATAAAAACAAAAGGAGTTTCCCGGATGATTGTGCGGTACAGGGCAAACTCATGGGGCTGAGCCTGCGGTTGGTGGTGATTCCGTATCACGAGATCTGCCTGATGATGCATTGCCTGGCCCATCTGCAACTGTGTTTGGGGGATTGGCTGGTGGCTGGGCAGACCCACCTGTTCGTCGAATCACCCCGCTGGTACAGCCGCTAGCGCCGGGCACTGTACGGGGGCGGTCACGCAAGGGGATCAGCGCCGTTGGCGGGCGCTGGGGTGTGGCGTCAGACCTTGAGCACCTTGCCGCTGGCGGCCACTGCCAACAGCAGCACGGCGATCAGGCCGAACGCCATGCTCAGGCTGCTGCCATGGGCAACGAAACCGATCACCGCGGGGCCGGCAAGGATGCCGGCATAGCCCAGGGTGGTGATGGCCGGGACGGCGATGCTTTCCGGCATGACCGTTTGCTTGCCCACGGCGGTGTACAGCACCGGCACGATGTTCGAGCAACCCGCGCCCACCAGGGCATACCCCACCAGCGCCGCTTCCCAGGCCGGGGCCAGGGTCGCCAGCAGCAGGCCGGCGGCTGCCGTGCTGCCGCCGATGACGATCACCCGTCGGGCGCCCAGGCGGTGGACGATGGCATCCCCGGTCAGGCGGCCCAGGGTCATGGTCAGGGCGAAGGCGGCGTAACCGAGGCCGGCGTAGGCCGCATCCAGGTCGCGCTCGGCGCTGAGAAACACTGCGCTCCAGTCCAGCACCGCGCCTTCGGCGAGGAACACCACAAAGCACAGGCAGCCAATGAACAGCACCACACCGTGGGGCACGGCAAAGGCCGGGCCCGAACTCTGGCTGCCGTAGGGCAGCATGTGCGGCGCGGCCTTGAGCAGGGCCACCAGCATCAGGGCAATCACCACCAGCGTTGCCCCCAGAGGCGACAGGCCCAGGCCCAGCAGCGCGCTGACGCCGGCGGCGCCGACAATCCCACCGAGACTGAACAGCCCGTGGAAGCCCGACATCATGGTCTTGCCGCTGGCGCGCTCGACGATCACCGCTTGCAGGTTGACCGTGGAATCGACACCACCGAGCCCGGCACCGAACAGGAACAGCGCCGCCATCAACAGCGGAATCGAGGTGAGGGTCGCCAGCAAGGGCAAGGCCAGGCAGATCAGCAGGGTGCCGCCGGCCATGACCCGGCGACAGCCGAAGCGCCCGGCCAGGGCCCCGGCGATCGGCATCGCCAGGATCGAACCCACGCCCAGGCACAACAGCAGCAGGCCCAAGGTGCCTTCGTCGAGCCCGGCCCGGGCCTTGGCATAGGGCACCAGCGGGGCCCAGGCGGCGATGCCGAAACCGGCGATGAAAAAGGCGATGCGCGTGGACATCTGTTCGAGGCGGCCGGGGGTGGCCTGCAGGTGAGTGTTGCTGGCAGTCATAAAAATCCTTGGCGGTCAGGTGCCAGCGAGGGGGCAACGCTGGCTGACCGGTTGTGCTGTCGCACCGATCCCTTGTTCATGCAGCCTGGTATCGGTGGCGCCTTCAGAAGGCTTCGAGGGTGGCCGGGGGGATTGTGACAAAACTAACGGTTGAAGGTTGCAGAAAAACCCAACCGGGGCCACGAACGGAACATTCGTCGCCGCCTCGGCAATGCTTGAGGCATTCCACGGCCGCTGCTGTTGGCGGAAATATTAGTGCGCAGGGGGCGCATCTATTGCGCATAATCGGCGGCTTTTGCACAAAATCATTCCACTGTGCGCCGTTGTTTTCCGGAGTTGCGCCGTTCATGAACACCAGTCTCGATGCCTATGACCTGAAGCTGCTCGCCGAGCTGCAACGCGATGCCAGTACCGCGCAGAGCGAACTGGGCCTGCGGGTCAACCTGTCCACGGCGGCGGTCAATCGGCGGCTCAAGCGCCTGATGGACGAGGGTGTGATCGAGCGCTACACCGCGCAAGTCGCCCCGGATGCCCTCGGCCATGAGCTGAGCATCATCGTCGAGGTGGAAGTGGAAAGTGAGCGCATCGACCAGATCGATGCCCTCAAGCGCAGTTTCCAGGCCTGTCCCCAGGTCCAGCAGTGCTACTACGTGGCCGGTGAATGCGACTTCGTGCTGATTTTCTGCGTGCGCAACATGGCCCAGTACACCCAGCTGACCCGCGAACTGTTCTTTGGCAATGACAACGTCAAGCGCTTCAAGACCCTGGTGGCGATGAACCGGGTCAAGGTCGGGCTCCAGGTGCCCACCGACGGTTGAGGCTCAAGGGGTCTGCAGCGCCTCCAGCAGAAAATCGATGAACACCCGGACTTTCTGTGACAGGTGGCGCTGGCTGGGGTACAGCGCGTAGATCTGGCGGCTGGGCAGGCGTTGTTCCGGTAACACGCGCAGCAGTTGGCCGCTGTCCAGGAGCGGTTGGGCGACAAAGCCGGGCAGGGCGCCGATGCCCAGGCCGGCCACCAGCATGTCGCCGAGCAGCAGGCTGTTGTCCACGGCAAAGTGCACCGGCAGCTCCAGCCGGGTCTGGCCTTCCGGGCCCTCCAGTTGCCAGCGCCCGGGATGCTCCGCCAGCCGGTAGGCCAGGCAGCGGTGGCGATGCAGGTCGGCAATGGCGCTGGGCGTGCCCTGGGCCTGGAGATAGGCCGGCGCGGCACAGATCACCTGCTCAACCTGACCCAGGTGACGCGCGATCAAGGTCGAATCCTCCAGTTGCCGGCGAATCCGCAGGGACACGTCGAAGCCTTCGCCCACCACATCCAGCACCTGATCGTTGAGGGTCAGGTCCACCTGCAATTGCGGGTAGCGCTGCATGAAGGCCACCAGGATCGGCGAGAGCACCTTGAGCCCGAAGGACAGCGGCGCATTGATCCGCAGGCGGCCACCGGGTTCGTGGCTGCCGGCCTGGGTGGCGCGCTCCAGGGCGTCCAGCTCATCGAGCAGATGACAGCATTCATTGAAGTAACTCTGCCCGGCTTCCGAGAGGCTCATCCGTCGGGTGGTGCGCAGGATCAGCAGGCTGCCCAGGCGCTCTTCCAGTTGCCGCACCTGCTTGCTGACGGCGGCGGTGGATTGCCCGAGGTCGGCGGCGGCCTGGCTGAAGCTGGCCCGTTCCACCACCCGGCGAAAGGTGCGCATGGCCATCAGTACGTCCATATTGTTTCCCCTGGGTTGAATATCTATCCACGAATCGGCTGATTATCTCTGATTGATCCCTCAATACCATGGGCACTTCATTTCACAGGAGTGTTGTCATGGCTCATCACGCAATGTCCAAAATCCTTCCTGGGGTGCTCGCCCTGGCCCTTTTCAGCGGTAGTTGCAGTGCCGCCACTGCGGCCCGGGCCGAGGTGGGGATCAGCCCTTGGGGGCCCAAGGATGAGATCGGTCGCTTGAACCTGATCACCCCCGAGTCCCGGGCGGCGATCATGGCCCGGGTCAGCGGCGAGCAGGCCTACGACCTGGCCGTGGATTATTTTGTCGGCATGCCCAGCTGGCAGGCCGCTGGAGATCCGCCCTATCAGATGTGGATGACCCATACGCCCCACGGCAATGTGGTCGCCGATCCGATGCAGGTCGGCGAACCGATGAACCAGCACGTCAGTTACAGCGGTTCGGCGGTATCGATGTACGCCCATATGGGCACCCATATCGACGCCCTCAACCACTTTGGCCTCAACGGCAAGATCTGGAACGGCTACCGCGCCGATCAGCATCTGGGGGATCGGGGCTGGAACGTCACCGGGGCGGAAAAACTGCCGCCGATCATTGCCCGCGGAGTGCTGATCGATGTGGCTGCGGCCAAGGGGCTGGAACAGCTGGCGGACAGCTACCGGGTGACCCGCGCCGACCTGCAACAGGCCCTGGCCAAACAGAAGGTGGCGCTGGAGAAGGGCGACGTGGTGCTGATCCGCACCGGGCGCATGCGTGACTACGACAATGCCCAGCGCTATATGGCCAACCCGCCGGGGCTGAGCCTGGATGCGGCGAAGTTCCTGGTGGAAGAGGGCGGCGCCATGGTGGTGGGAGCGGACAACCTCAGCTTCGAAACCTTCCCTTCCGAGGTCGAGGGCAATTACCTGCCGTTGCACACTTACCTGCTGGCGATGCAGGGCGCGCCGATCCTGGAGCTGGTGAACCTGGAAGGCTTGTCCCGGGACAAGGTCTATCAGTTCGCCTTTATCGGTGCCTCACTCAAACTGCGGGGTGCCGACGCGGCGCCGATCCGGCCCATGGCCTTGCCCATTCGCTAGCCTGGCGGATGGTTGTTCTTCAGCAGCGCGCGGTGTCCACCCAGGCTTCTTGGTTCCCCTGGCCGAGCCGCTGGATTGTCCGTAATGTCAGCGGCTCGGTTTTTTTCTGGAGGCGGTGTGATGGCGGCGTTCTACGATGCCCGGGGCAATATCTATGGCGTGGTGTCGCCCGAGGCGCTGCGCAGCCTGGGCATTGCCTTGCCCGATACGGCGGCGCAGGCGGCCCTGGACCGGCGGCGGTGGGCTGTGCAGGCCATCGCCGCGCTGTGTGACTGGGCGCCGGGAGCTCGGCCGCAAGGGGCCAAGGCTCATCGCTGTGACGGCTTGTTGGTGGGGCCGTTCCAGGCCGGTGCGCCTTTCGATCTGCTGATCGTTAATACCGACGGCACCCTGGCCGAGCGCAGCGGCAATGGCCTGACGATTTTTTCCCAAGCCCTCACCGAACAAGGGCTGATGGCGGTCGAAGGCGAGACGCTATTGCGGGTGCATCATGACCAGCGCGGTGGCGACTCGCCGGTGATCACGGCGGTGGAGCCGGCGCGGGTGGCGGGGGTGTCGGGGTTCTGGCTGGATCTCGGGCAGCCGTGCTTCGGACCTGAGGCGGTGGCAGCTGATGGGGTGCAAAGCCTGACCTTCAATGGTTGCCAACTGAGCCGGGTCGCGCCCTTGCAAGCGTTGAATGCGCAGTGGCAGCACAGCCAGTTCGTGCGTATCGGCAATCCCCATTGCGTGACCCTGGTGGAGGCGGCCGATGCTTTGCCGAGCAACCCGCAGATGCTCGAACCGCCGCTGTTCGAGGGCCTGACCCGTATCGCGTTCGCCCGGCCCATCGGCAACGGCCAGCCCTGCCCGGCCGGGGTCAACTTGCAATGGGCCATGCGCGCAGGTGAAGGGCGCATCGTGGCCCGGGTTTTCGAGCGTGGCGAAGGTCCCACCGCGTCGTCCGGCACCAGCGCCAGCGCTGTGGCTTGCGCGGCCTGGCGGGTGGGCTGGGTTGAGGCCGGACGGGTCGAAGTGCTGATGCCGGGCGGCACCGCGCCGTTGCTGTTGCAAGAGACCGATGGGGTGTTAACCCGGGTGAGCCTGTTTGGCACGGCGTGGGCCCTGGCTGACTGAGCAGGGCGCCGCCGTGGCGCTGGCCGGGTGCAAAACGGCTGGGGTTTATGTAGCGTGGCGGCAGTCGTGGCCTATCTCCCGATACCGCCCGCATTCATGGAAGGGATTCGACATGCAAAAAGGAATGCCCCGCCGCGCCTTGCTCAGAGGCTCGGTTATGGCTCTGGGGGCTTTAGTCGCTGGCAGCCTTGGTGGTTGCCTGACCAGCCAGCTGTACGAAAGCCGCGCCAGCAATGAGGTCTATACGGAAACCGTCAGCCAGTTCTACATCACGGCGGACGAGCAGAGCTTTGTCATCCTTGGCAAGAAGTACCACTACTTCGTGAGGGTCGATCCCGAGTTGCTCAAGGCCATCAAGTCGGATCTGCACGGAAAAATGCAGGCCGAGTTTTCGCAGATTCTCGTCAATGCGGGGCAGAACCTGGACGGTAACCTGCTCCTGAGAATTCCCGGGCTGGATCAGCTCGACGCCCAGCAGATCGAGGCAGCCGAGGCCTTGGGTTTCGTGGTGGCGAGGTCGCAGAACGCCCTGTTGCACCGCTATGCCATTCGCGGCAGCCGCTTTAAGTCCAAGCGGGATATCAGCGCCTATCAGGCCAACCCGTTGAACAGCACCTACACCTTGCAGTTCTCGGCGTACCGGGAGAAGAGCAAGGTCGGCCAGGTGCTGTTGACGCCGGTGACCCTCACCGCAGACGGGGTGTTGACGATCCTCGCCCTGCCGCTGTTGCCGGTGGCGTTCATGGCGGCCCAGCCGTTTCGGGTCAAGTAAGCATCGCCACCGTCAGTCGCCGGCCAGTTGCACCTGGGCCATCTGCCGTTGCATCAGCACCTTGCCGTGGCGGATCGAATACAGCGGCAGGCCTTGGCTGCGGAGCATTTCGTAATCGCTGTCGGCCGAGAGGATCAGCAGGTTCGCCGGCCGACCTTCCTCAAGGCCGTAGCCTTCGCCCAGGGCCAGGGCCTTGGCGCTGTTGTCGGTGACCAGGTCCAGGGCGCTTTGCAGGTTGCTGTAGCCGAGCATGTGGCAGATGTGCAGGCCGGCTTCCAGCACCCGCAGGATGTTGCCGTTACCCAGGGGGTACCAGGGATCGACGATCGAGTCCTGGCCGAAGCAGACGTTCATCCCGGCATCCAGCAGCTCCTTGACCCGGGTCACGCCGCGGCGTTTCGGGAAGCTGTCGAAGCGCCCCTGCAGGTGGATGCTTTCGGTGGGGCAGGAGACAAAGCTGATGCCCGAGTGGCCCAGCAAGCGAAACAGCTTGGCGCAGTAGGCGTTGTCGTAGGAACCCATGGCGGTGGTGTGGCTGGCGCTGACCCGCGAACCCATGCCGCGGCTGCGGGCTTCCTCGGCCAGCACTTCGAGAAAGCGCGAGTGCGGGTCGTCGGTTTCGTCGCAGTGCACGTCCACCAGGCAGCCTGTGCGTTCGGCCAGGTCCATGAGGAACTTCACCGAGCTGACGCCCTGGTCGCGGGTGTATTCGAAATGGGGGATGCCGCCCACCACATCGGCGCCCAGGCGGATGGCTTCCTCCATCAGCTCGCGGCCATTGCGGAACGATTCGATGCCCTCTTGAGGGAAGGCAACGATCTGCAGGTCGATCAGGTGCGCGCTTTGCTCGCGCACTTCCAGCATGGCCTTGAGGGCGGTGAGGTCGGGATCGGTGACGTCGACGTGGGTGCGCACGTGCTGGATGCCGTGGGCGGCCAGGGAGCGGATGGTTTTGTGGGCGCGGGCGCGGGTGTCTTCGGCGGTGATGGTGGCTTTGCGTTCGCCCCAGCATTCAATGCCTTCGAACAGGGTGCCGCTCATGTTCCAGCGCGGCTCGCCGGCGGTGAGGGTAGCGTCCAGGTGAATGTGCGGTTCGACGAAGGGCGGCACCACCAGGTTGCCGCCGGCATCCAGGTGTTCGGGGCCGAAGGCCGGGACGGCGCCGGAGGTGTCGGCGCCTTGCAGGACAATGCGGGCGATGCGGCCGTTTTCCAGGTGCAGTTGGTACAGACCTTCACGGTGGCGCAGGCGGGCGTTGGTGATCAGCATCGGAGCAGTTCCTCGGGTCGGGCAATCAGTGGTTCAGCCGTCGGATCAGGGCAGGTCCTTGTCCCACGGTCGTTGGACGGCCCCCGGTCAGGCGTTAATGCGCGGTGCGGCAGGGGCAGGGTGTTGCGTGACCGGGCCATGATAGACCCGGAAGGTGCCGGGTGAGCAAATCAGGCCTGGATGTCGGCGGCCTGGGGGACGCGTGCGCCCAGCATTGCGCTCAACAGGATGTAGCTCAGGCCGGCAGCCGCGATGCCCACCAGCGGCGCGACCCAGGGCGAGCAGAAAGCCGCCAGGGTGCCCAGGCCATAGGCGCACAGCCCTGGCCAGTTCCAGGCCGGCAACTGGCTGTCGGCCAGACGCGGGTAGCGGCCGCGCCAGCGATAGAAGAAGTCGGCCATGATCACCCCGCCAATCGGCGGAATCACCGTGCCCAGCAGCACCAGATAAGGCACCAGCAAGTCGTACATGCCGAGCATCGCCAGCAGGGTGCCGATCAGCGCGCCCACCAGGGTCACGGTCTTGCGCCGCTGGGTGCGCAGCAGGTTGCAGCCGGCCACGGCGAAGTTGTAGATGGTGTTGTCCTGGGTGCTCCAGATGTTCAGCAGCAGCATGGCCATGGCCGCCATGGCGAAGCCTTGCAGCAGCAAGACTTCCACCACGTCCGGCTGCTGGTAGACGATGGCGCCGTAGGCACCGATCAGCACCATCAGGCCGTTGCCGATGAAGAAACCGATCAGGCTGGCGCTCACCGCCACCCGCGCCGAGCGGGAGAAACGGGTCCAGTTGGTGGCCTGGGTGGCGCCGCTGACAAAGGTGCCGAACACCAGGGTCAGGGCGGTGGACAGGTCCATGGTGGCGCTGGGGCTGAGGGCCAGCAGGCCGTCGAGACCGCCGACCTGGGTGGTCGCCACCGTCATCGACAGCACCAGCAGCAGACCCATGGCCGGCACCGCGATCCACGACAGGATCTCCAGGCCGCGATAACCGACATAGGCGGTGGCGCAAAAGGCCATGCCGAACAGCAGCATCAGTCCCAGCACCGCGCCCTGATCCAGCTGGAAATACTTGCCCAGCACCACCGCCGCGGTGGCGGTGCCCCAGGCGTACCAGCCGACCTGGGTCAGGCCGAGGATCAGGTCGCTGAGCTTGCTGCCCCGTTCACCGAAGCACAAGCGCCCCATCAGCACCGTGTTCAGCCCGCTCTTGAAGGCGATGTAGCCCAGGCTCGCGGCGTAGATCCCCAGCAGCAGGTTGCCGAGGACAATCACCATCAGCAGGGTGGTGAAGTCGAACGCCACCCCCAGCTTGCCGCCGGCGAACATGGTGGCGGTGAAGAAGGTGAAGCCCAGCAGCACCATGGCCATGGAGGCCAGGCCCTTGCGGGCGTGCTGCGGAACTTCGCTCAAGGGGTAGTCGTTGCCGGGTTCGTGCTGGGTCATGGGCCTGTCCCTGGTCGGAGTGATAGCCGGTTGTTGCAGCCAGCGTGCCAAGCGGCCTGACAACCGGGGGCTGCCCGGCAGGTATAGACGATCGCGGGCATTGAGCCACGAATGAGCGCCTGCAGCGGCACGAAAGCGGTGCAGGCAGCGTCATCTTGAGTCACGCCACGCCGCTGTGGATTAGTCGAACAGCACCTGGGTGGTCTTGCCTTGATGAAAGTCGAAGGCCTCCTGGATATCCCGTTCCACGGTGCGGCCCAGGGACAGGGGCGGCAACTGGTCGGGGGCGAAGAAACCGGCCTCGCTGGCTTCGCTGCCAGCCACGGGCGCCGGGCCGCCGTGGCGCTCGCAGAGAAAGTACAGCTTGTAGAAGTCGCGGTGATCGGCCTTGTAGGGGCCCTTGGCCTTGTGCCGGACGCCGTACAAGGCGCGTACCGACACCTCAAGCCCAGCCTCTTCGTGGATTTCCTTGATCACGTTCTCGCTGGCCGACAGGCCGACGTCGGCATAACCCCCGGGCAGGGCCCAGAGGCCGTCGTGCTGCTCGCGCACTAGCAGAATCTTGCCGTCCTCGATCAGCGCGCCGCGCACTTCGACCATCGGCGTCGAGTAGCGCTGGGCAAAGTCCGAGACCAGATCGGTGATGCGCTCCACGGGCACATTGCCCAGTTGCGCGAGCATGTCGTGGGCGATGTCGGCGACTTCCTGGTAGCGCTCGCGGTCGTGCACGTCCTTGCAGAAGTGCAGGCCGGTGGAGGCGATGGCTTGCAAGCGTTTGGCGTGGGTCAGCCAGTGGCTTTCCATGGGTGGGGTTCCTGCGGCGTCAGAGAGAAGGCGCCTGTTTTAAGCCCTTGGCGCGCAGGGAGCAAGCACCACGCCGTGGCAGGCGGCGTGGTGCTCTTGGATTACCCCGCGAGATCCTGCAGATGGCAACGCACTTGCTGCGTCGCATTGCCCAGCAGCTGTTGCGGCTGTTCGCAGCCTGGGCCGCGGCGGCTGCAGCGGTCGAGAAAGAAGCAGCCGCTGGGCAGCTTGCGGTTGCCCGGCAGTTCGGTGGGCGCCGAAACCTGGCTGTCCGCCAGGGGCGCGCCCAGGCGTGGCACCGCATCCAGCAGCAGTTGAGTGTAGGGATGGCGCGGCCGCTCCAGCACCTGTTCGGCGCTGCCCAGTTCGACGATCTGTCCCAGGTACATCACTGCCACCCGGTCGGCCATGTGCCGCACCACCGAGACGTTGTGGGAGATCAGCACAAAGGTCAGGCCGCGACTGCGTTGCAGGTCCGCCAGCAGGTTGAGGATCTGCGCCTGCACCGAGATGTCCAGGGCCGAGGTCGGTTCGTCGAGGACAATGATGTCCGGGTTCGACGCCAGGGCCCGGGCAATGGCGATGCGCTGGCGCTGGCCGCCGGAGAACTGGTGCGGGTAGCGCTCCAGGTATTCGCCGCGAATGCCCACCTGCTGCGCCACCGTGGCGGCGATCTCGCGCATCTGTGCGGCCGGGGTGTTGCCCAGGGCGAACAGCGGCTCGGTGATGATCTTCCAGATCGGCAGGCGCGGGTCGAGGGACGATTGCGGGTCCTGGAACACGATCTGTACATGGCTGTGGCGTTCGCGGTCGCTGGCGTAGGCCCAGCGCAGGTCGCCGCTGCTGGGCTGGACCAGGCCCATCAGCAGTTGCGCCAGGGTGCTCTTGCCGCAGCCGGATTCGCCAACGATGCCCAGGGTTTCCCCGGGGCGCAGTTCCAGGTCGATGCCGTTCAGCGCATGGGCGAAGGCCCGGGGCCGGCCCAGCCAGTCATTGCTCAGGGGGAAACGCACTTGCACGTCGTTGAGCCGCAGCAGCGGCGGGTTGCCGGTTTGCGAGGCGGTGGTAGTCATTGGGCGGACTCCGGGGCGGCCAGCCAGCAGGCGCTCTTGCGCTGCTCGCCGGCGTTGATCGAATGCAGTGGTGGCCGTTGGGCACATATCGCCATGGCCTGCGGGCAGCGCTCGCGGAAGGTGCAGCCAGCGGGCAGGTGGGCGAGGTTGGGCACCTGCCCGGGAATGGTCAGCAGTGGCGCGCCGGGGACCACCTGTTCCGGCAGGCCGCTGAGCAGGCCGCGGGTGTAGGGATGCTGTGGGTCGAGCATGACCTGGGCGGTGCTGCCTTGCTCGACCACGGCGCCGGTGTACATCACGTAGACCCGGTCGCAGAACTGCGAAACCACCGCCATGTCATGGGTGATCAAGAGGATCGCGGTGCCCCGTTGCCGCGCCTTCTCGCGCAGCAACAGCAGCACCTGGCGCTGCACCGTGACGTCCAGGGCGGTGGTCGGTTCGTCGGCGATCAGCAGTTGCGGGTCGCAGGAGAACGCCAGGGCGATCATCACCCGCTGGCGCATGCCGCCGGACAGCTCGAACGGGTAGGCCTGGAGCACCTGCTCGGGGTCGGCGATGTGCATGTCGCGCAGCAGGGCGATGGCCTTGGCCCGGGCCTGGTCCTGGCTCAGGCGCTGGTGATGGATGATCACGTCGAGCATCTGCCGGCCGATGCGCCGGGTCGGGTTGAGGGCGGTCATCGGCTCCTGGAAGATCATCGCCGCGTCGCGGCCACGGATCTGCAGCAGCTGTTTTTCCGGGGTGGCGAGCATGTCGCGGCCCAGCAGCGACAGGCTGCCGGAGGTGATGCGGTAGCTGCGCTCGGGCAGCAGGCGCAGGCTGAGCATGGCGGTCACCGACTTGCCCGAGCCGGACTCGCCGACCACGCCGACGATTTCCCCCGGGTTGACGTGCAGCGACACGCCGTTGAGGGCCTGCACGTTGCTGCGGTAGGCGGGGAATTCCAGGCTCAGGTTATCGATGTTGAGGACGGCGGATGAGCTCATGGTCATTTCCCCTGTTGCCGTGGGTCGAGCAGGTCACGGATGCCGTCACCCAGCAGGTTGAAACCGGTGGCGGTGAACAGGATCGCCAGCCCGGGAAAGGTCGAGTACCACCAGTTGTCGAGGATGAAGTTGCGCCCGGTGGCCACCATCGCCCCCCATTCGGCGGTGGGCTGCTGCGCGCCCAGGCCAATGAAGCCCAGGGCCGAGGCCATGAGGATGGCGCTGCCGATGTCCAGGCTCAGTTGCACCAGCAATGGCGGCATGGCGTTGCGCCCCACGTGCCAGCTGACGATGTGCCAGCGCCCGGCGCCGTAGGTCTGCGCCGCCTTGACGTAGCCCATCTGGCGGATGCTCAGGGCCTGGCCCCGGGCCAGTCGCACGTAGAACGGAATGCGCACCAGGGTGATCGCCAGCATGGCGTTGAACAGGCTCGGGCCCAGGGCGGCGGCCAGGGCCATGATCAGCACCAGCGACGGCACCGACAGCATGATGTCCATCAGGCGCATGATCAGGCTGTCGAAGCGCCCGCCGATGATCCCCGACATGCAGCCCAAGAGGCCCCCGGCCAGGCACGAGGCGAAGGCCACGAACAGGCCCACGCCCACCGACTGGCGGCTGCCGTGGAGCACCCGGCTGAACAGGTCGCGGCCGACTTCGTCGGTGCCGAACCAGTGGGCGGCGCTGGGGGCGGCCAGGCGCTGGGCCAGGTTCAGGGCGTTGGGGTCATGGCTCGACAGCCAGGGGGCGAAGGCCATGCACAGCAGCACCAGCAGGGTCATGCACAGCCCGGCGATGGTCAGCGGGCTTTGCCGCACGCGGTAGCCCAGGTAGGCCAGGCGCGCGCGCCAGCCGTTGGCCTGGGCCACGGGCAGCGGCAGGGGAATGTTCAAGGGAGCGGACATCTCAATTTACCTCGCCAATGCGCGGGTCGATCACCCGGTACAACAGGTCGATCGCCATGTTCAGCAGCACATAAATGAATGACACCAGGATCGCGAAGCCCATCACCGCCGGGAAATCCAGGGCCTGGATCGACTTCACCACGTAGGCGCCCATGCCCGGCCAGGCGAACACCGTCTCGGTCAGCACCGCGCCGTACAGCAGGTCGCCCAGGGTCAGGCCGAGCACCGTCACCGAGGGGATCAGCGCATTGGGCAGGGCGTGGCGCAAAATCACCGCCCAGCGCGACAGGCCGTAGGCCCGGGCGGTGCGGATGTAGTCCTCGCCGAGCTGGTCGAGCATCGCCGAGCGGATCTGCCGCGCCACCACCCCGAGGTTGACGAAGCCCAGGGTCACCGCCGGCAGGATCAGGTGCTGCAGGGCATTGAGGAACAGTGGAATATCCCCGGCCAGCAGCGAGTCGATCAGGTAGAAGCCGCTGATGGTTGGCGGCGGCTCCAGGCCCTCGTCCAGGCGCCCGCTGCCGGGCAGCCAGCCCAGGTTGCCGTAGAACAGCAGGATCAGCCCCAAGCCCAGCCAGAACGCCGGGGTGGAAATCCCGGTGACCGCCAGGGTGCGGGCGATCTGATCGATAAAGCGGTTGTGATAGACCGCCGACAGCACCCCCAGCGGCACGCCCACCAGCACCGACAGCAGCAGCGCCGCCAGGGCCAGCTCCAGAGTCGCCGGGAAGAAGTTCTGCAGGTCTTCCAGCACCGGGCGGCTGGTGCGGATCGAGGTGCCCAGGTCGCCGTGCAGCAGGTCGAGCATGTAGCGCCCGTACTGCTGGTACAGCGGCAGGTCCAGGCCCAACTGGTGGCGGATGTTCTGCACGATGGCATCGCTGGCCCGGTCGCCGGCGATCAGCCGCGCCGGATCACCGGGAATCAGGTGCGAGATGGTGAAGGTAATCAGCGAAACCCCGACCACGACCAGCAACAGGCCGAGCAGGCGTTTGCGCAACATATTCAGGAAGGCCATGAGGCAACCTCGTTAACGCTTGACGAACGGCGGGGGCAACAGCGGTGCCCCGCCGGGGACACGGCAACCCGGCACCGACCCGGTTCAGGGGCCGGCGACGGGGACTGCAGGCGCGGCCCTACTTGCTGATTTCAGCGATGTTGAACACCTGTTCCAGCATCGGATGGAACACGTAGCCCTTCACCGAATCACGCATCGGCAGGCTGTAGTTCTTCTGGTACAGGTAGGCGTAGACGTTGTCCTTGAGGACGATCTTCTGCGCCTTCTGGTACAGCTCGATGCGCTTGGCGGTGTCGTTGGTGGCCGCCGCTTCGCGGATCAGGCTGTCCACTTCGGGGTTGCTGTAGAACGAGCGGTTGCCCGGCAGGCCCTGCAGGCTGGAGTCGAACCAGAAGTTCATGAACATGTAGGGGTCGGCGAAGTCCGGGCTCCAGGAGCCGATGGCCACGTCGTAGTCACCCTTGCCGACCCGTTCACGCATGGTGGCGTTGGCCAGTTTTTCCATCTTCAGGTTGATGCCCAGGGGCGCCAGGCCCGCTTGCAGGGTCAGGCCGATGGACTCCCAGTTGGCGTCCTTGTCCGAGTACAGGTAGGTCAGGTTGCTGATCTTCTGCGGGACCTTGGCCAGGCTGGCCTTGGCGCCGTCGAGGTTCTGCTGCATCAGCGGCAGGCTCGGGTCGTGGGACCACATGCCGTCGGGGATCGGCCCGTTCATCAGCTTGGCCTGGCCCTTGAGGATGCCGTCGACGATGCCTTTGTAGTCGATGGCCTGGACCAGTGCCTGGCGCGCCTCGACGTTGTCCAGGGGCGCACGCTGGTTGTTCAGGTACAGGTAGTTGACCCGCAGCGAGGGGAAGGTCTGGATCACCACCCCGGACTTGCCGGCCAGGGTGCCGAGCTGGTCTTCGGGCATGTCCTCGATGATGTCCAGGTCGCCGCGCTCCAGTTGCAGGCGGCGCACCGAGGCTTCGCTGATGATCTTGATCACCACCTTGTTCAGGCTCGGCTTGGGGCCTGCGTAGTAGCTGTTGGGCTCCAGCGTCAGCGACTGGCCCTTCTGCCAGTTGCTCAGGCGGAAGGCCCCGGAGCCGGCGGTGTGGGTCGACAGGTAGGCGTTGACGTCTTCGCCCTTGTTGGCCACGTCCGGGTTGATGATGCCGCCGCCGTTGTGGGCCAGGGTGTAGAGGAAGGGCGCGTAGGGCTTCTTCAGGGTGAAGCGCACGGTCAGCGGGTCGACCACGGCCACGCTCATGTCATCCGGGAAGGCCCCGGACGGACCTTGCTTGAGCTGCATCAGGCGGTCGAAGGAGAACTTCACCGCCGCGGCGTCCACCGGCTTGCCGTCATCGAACTTGTTGCCGGGCTTGAGCTTGAAGTCCCAGGTCAGGTTGTCGGCGGAGGTGCTCCAGCTCTCGGCCAGGTCGCCCTGGACTTCGGTGCTGCCCTTGCCGTTCTCGACCTTGTAGGTCACCAGCTTCTGGTAGGCCGGGTAGGTCACGGCCCAGTCGTTGTTGTCGATGGTCACGGCCGGGTCGAGGGTCTGCGGGTCGGCGGCCTTGCCGATCATCAGGGTGTCCTTGGGCGCGGCGGCGCTGGCCGCCTGCCAGGCGCCCAGGCTCAGGGCGGCGCACAGCAGCGACAGGGCGACACGGGTGGACAGACGCACATCAGGGTTATTGCGCAGATTGGGGGTCATGCCGGTTTCCTTGATCATTCGATGTTGGGAAGTTCGTCAGGTTTTTTATAAAAGCTATAACCGGGCAGTTGTTGCTGAAGCGGTGTTGCAGTACGACCGGCTTGGGGCAGTTAGCTGCCTGTTGTTGTGGCCGGTTGGGGAACGGGAGATCAGTGTTCGAAGGGCTGGTCGTGCTCCTGGATCAGGGGGAAGTCCTCGGCGTTGGGCAGCTCGTAGTGCCACCACTCGGTGGGGATCGCCTCGAAGCCGGCGCTGAGCATGATCCCCAGCAGCAGCAGGCGATTGCGCTGCACCTGGGGCGGCAGGTCGCTGTAGAACTGGTGCGACTTGGGCTCCATGGCATCGAAGGCGGTGCCCATGTCCAGGGGCTCGCCAGATTCATCCACCAGGGTCAGGTCCACGGCCACGCCGCGGGTGTGGTGCGAGCCCAGGCGCGGGTCGCGCACGTAGTCCGGGTCGGGCAGGGCCTGCCACAGCAGTTGCTGGGCGTAGGCCGGGCGGTAGGCGTCGTAGATGCGCAGGCCCAGGCCAGCCATGCGCGCCAGCTGGCTGGCCTTGTACAGGCAGGCCGCGGCGTCCTTGTGCAGCAGGCAGCGGGCGTTGCGGTAGATCACCTGGCCGGCCAGGTTGTCGGCGCTGGCGTAGACCAGGTCGATTTCCAGTTGGTGGCGCTGGGCGTCGATTTCGACAAGGGGGCTGTTGTTCACTCACTCACTCCATCTTGGGGCACGCTTGAAGGTCAGGATTCGAACTGGCCGAAGGCTTCCTGCAACGCTCGGTTCTTCGCCAGGCGCTCATCCAGGCGCTCGCCATAGCCCTCGGCCACCGCGGACACCATCAGGTTGAACAGGCAGGTCAGCGGCGCCAGGGAATCCCAGAACTGGCCGACATCGGTTTTCAGTTGCAGCAGGTCCAGCGGGTAGTCCCGAGCCCAGGGGCACTGCAGGTCGGTGACCAGGGCCAGGGGCAGGGCGTTGGCGTTGGCCACTTCGCAGAAGGTCTGGGTGACGGCGGAGTAGGCGCGAAAGTCGGAAATGATCGCGTAGGGCTTGGCGAAGCCCGAGTTCAGGGTTTCCGCGTAGATGCCCGACAGGCCGTCGACGTAATAGACCTTGGGCCGGATGTATTCCAGGTGGCTGTGGAAGGCGTTGAGGATGCCCCGGGTCGACTGGATGCCGATGATGAACACCGCGTCGGCCTCGACGATCTGCCGCACGATGTCGGCGAACACCTGGCTGCGGGCCAGGCCGTAGACGTGCTGGATGGCCTCGATCTCGCGATGCATCGAGCGCTCCAGGGCGTCGTCCTGATGGGCTTCGCTGCGAAACGCGCCGAGCCGGTCGGTGATCAGCCAGGAGGCCGGGGCATCGCCGCGCAGGCCTTGCTTGACGTCATCGAGGTTGCGGTAGCCCAACGAGCGCAGGAAGCGCCCCACGGAAATCCCCGTGGTGCCGGCTTGCTGGGCGATGCTGTCGGCGGTCTCGAAAGGCAACTGCTGGAGGTTGGCCAACAGGTAGGTGGCGATGCGCTTGCCGGTGGGCGTCAGGCTTGCAAACTGCTGTTCCAGGGTGACTTGGAAACTGTTCTTGTCCATGACCATCTCGCAAGGCGTTCGCGGGAAATGTTATTGAAGTTTCATTTTTGTAATTTGTGTTAGAAACATAACATCGGCCTTCGCGACAAAACAAGGCTTTTGTCCGATGGGGTCGTTTTCGGCAGAAAGTGACGCTGCTGGTTATCTTCAGTGGGCCGCAGGGGCTGCGTTCAACCAGTGCCCGAGGTCACGGATGGCTGTTTCCACACAGCTGCTACGACCGCTCCAGGTGCAGGCCAGCATCAGGTTGCGCGGCAGGTTGAAATCTTCCACCGCAAAGCCCTGGGCATCGCGGCCCTGGGCGTCGTGGGGTACTTGCTGGCGCAGGGTCGCGGGGCCGCTGAAGTAGGCCCACACCGGCTTGCCCAGGGCGATGGCCGCGCCCACTTCGAAGGCGGTGCCGGAATCCGGCTCCAGGCCGCGAAAGTCGTTGAGGTTGGCCAGCAGGGCGTCGCAGGCGCGGATCATGGCCAGGTTCTGCTGGCAGATCCACTGCGCGGTGGCTTCTGGCGAGAGGTTCTGCGGGGCCTGGTTATCCAGGGGGAACAGACCGTGCAGGCCCTGGGCGCTGCACAGTTGCTTGAGGTATTGGCCATGGGCCACGGCATCGCGGCGAAACACATCAAAACCGGCGAGGTAGATACGTGGGCTCATGGGCAGCTTCCTTGCGACCTGTAGATGGCTCGGCTTACTCGCCGCGGTAGATGCAGCCGCTGGTGCAGGTTTCGTGGATGCGAATCGCCGAAAGCTCCGGCAGCAGCGGCTTGAGTTCGTTCCAGATCCACTTGGCCAGGACTTCGCTGGTGGGGTTTTCCAGGCCGGGGATGTCGTTCAGGTAGTTGTGGTCCAGGCGCTCGTAGAGCGGCTTGAAGATGGCCTTGATTTCCGAGAAGTCGCGAATCCAGCCGGTGTGCGCGTCGACCTCGCCGCTGAGGTGGATTGCCACCTTGAACGAGTGGCCATGCAGGCGGCCGCACTTATGGCCCTCGGGCACGAAAGGCAGGCGATGGGCGGATTCGAAGGTAAATTCTTTGAAGATTTCCACAGTGTCGGTCAGCTCTGTCAGGTGGCGTCGCCCGGGGGGCGAGTTGAGGCAGGCGGCGAGTTTATCAGCTTGGCTCCCGGGCTGCGGAAAAACCCTGACTAAAGGGTCAGTGCGCGGCCTGGGGCAGCCTCACAGGCTTTGCAGGCGTTCGCCCAGGCGGTTCTGCGCCGCCAGTTCGAGGAACTCGTCGCCCAGGCGCCGGCTTTCGTCCATGGCGCTGCGCCAGTATTTCTGCCGGCCGGCGTCATCGCCCATGAAGCGCTTGAAGTCGTTGCGGTCCGGCAGCTTGCCGTAGGGCAGGCGCGCCAGGTATTCCTTCGACGGCGCCAGCAGCAGGACGTCGCGCAGGCGCTGCGGGCTGGCCCGGCGCCAGGGCAGGGTCTTGTCGAACCAGCCGGGAATCACCCGGTCGGTGAAGTGCGGGTAGAGCACGATGTCGCTGCCGCTGTAGGGCAGGTCCAGGTGGTAGTCCAGCAGGCCGCCGTCGCGGAAGGTGCCGGCCCCGGCGCCGGGCAGTTCGCGCACGCCCTGCATGACCATGGGGATCGAGCCCGAGGCCAGCAGCGCCTGGCGCAGGTTGCTGCGATCCAGGGGCACGAAGCGCGAAGGGAAGTCTTCCAGGGCGTGCAGCGGCGGTGCCAGGCGCGGGTCATGCAGCACCAGGCGTTCGAAGTGCCGGGACAGGCGCGCGCGGCCGCGCAGGTTGTCGGCGATCACCGAAGACAGGCCCAGGCCGAGGCGCCCGCGGTGATCGTCTGCCAGCAGGCCGTGGCTTTTGACCACCATGATGTTCAGTCGGTAGTGAGGGTTGTCGAGGATCGACGCATCGCGGCCATCGAGCAGGTCGTCGAGCATGCGCTGCGAGCTGTGGCTGATCTGCGCCATGGTCACGCCCTTGGCGAAACTCTGGGCGTTGTACAGCTGGCCCAGGCGACGGATGCCTTCGGCGGCGTCCGGCAGGCAGGCACTGGCGAAGCGCCAGGAACCCACCGAGGCACCGATCAGCGAGCGTTCGCGGGGCACGGCGGGCAGCCATTCGCCGAACAGCGCCAGGTCCAGGCCCTGAATACCCAAGGCCTTGGGGCCGCCGGCAGCGCCCGGCAAGGTGCCGACTTCGCCGGCGTGCAGGCCTTGGCGGCGGATGCGGGCCAGGGCGCGAGGGCCGGCCTTGAGGGTCAGGGCGGGAAACTTGATATGGATGGCGGTCATACCGGGCTCACTCTTGAATCAGCCGCCGAGTATAGAGAACCCGGGCGCTTCGGGCCGAGTGAAACTTGTGTCAGGGCCATGATGGCGATTCAGTTTCAATTAAGTTGCCTTGGGTATCGTCGGCGCCATCGGCCTTTGGCCACTGACCTTGGAGACCTGCCATGAAAACCCTGACCGCGCTGTTCAGCGCCAGCCTGATTGCTCTGACCACCAGCCTGGCCGCCAGCCTGGCCCATGCCCGCGACTTGGGCCCGGACGAAGCCCTGCGGCTGCGCGACGCTGGTACCATTGTGTCCTTTGAAAAACTCAATGCCACGGCCCTGTCCCGGCATCCTGGGGCGAGCATCAGTGAAACCGAGCTGGAAGAGGAGTACGGCAAGTACATCTACCAGGTTGAACTGCGCGACCCGCAAGGGCTGGAGTGGGACCTGGAGCTGGACGCCGTGACCGGCCAGGTACTCAAGGATCATCAGGACACTTAATGAACTCGACAATGCGCGCCGGCAGCCGGGTGGCCCTGGCGCTGTTGCTATTCTGCTCCCTGGCCGTGGCCCGCGACCTGGACCAGGACGAGGCCCTGCGCCTGCGCCAGCGGGGGGTGATCCTGCCCCTGGAGCAACTCCTGCAGCAAGCCATGGACCGCTATCCTGGCGCCAAGTTGCTGGAAGCCGAACTGGAAGAAAAACATGATGTATACATTTATGAGGTTGAGCTGTTGACCCTGGACGGCGTGGTCCGTGAGCTGGACCTGGATGCCGCCACTGGGCGCCTGTTGAAAGATGAGGAAGACGACTGATGCGCCTGCTTGTGGTGGAAGATCACGTATCCCTGGCCGATGAACTGCTGGAGGGCTTGAAACTCCAGGGCTACGCGGTGGACTGGCTGGCCGACGGCCGCGATGCCCTGTACCAGGGTGCCAGTGAGCCCTATGACCTGATCATTCTCGACCTTGGCCTGCCCGGGGTCCCGGGGCTTGAGGTGCTGCGTCAATGGCGCGCCGGTGGTCTGGCGACCCCGGTGCTGATTCTCACCGCCCGCGGCTCCTGGGCCGAGCGCATTGAGGGCCTGAAGGCTGGCGCCGACGATTACCTGAGCAAGCCTTTTCACCCCGAGGAGTTGCACTTGCGGGTGCAGGCGCTGTTGCGTCGCTCCCACGGCCAGGCCAATCAGCAGACCTTGCAGGCCGCCGGGCTGCACCTGGATGAAGGCCGCCAATGCGTGGTCCGTGATGGCCAGGACGTGTTACTGACCGCCGCGGAATTTCGTCTGTTGCGCTACTTCATGCTGCACCCGCAGCAGATCCTGTCCAAAAGCCATCTGGCCGAGCACCTGTACGACGGTGAAACCGAACGCGATTCCAATGTCCTTGAAGTCCACGTCAATCACCTGCGGCGCAAGTTGGGGCGCAGCGTGATCGAAACCCGCCGCGGCCAGGGCTACCTGTTCGGCGGGAGTGATTCGTGAGGTCGATCCAGCGGCGCCTGAGTCTGGGCCTGATCACGGTGATGCTGGTGGTCGGTCTGGTATTGGCGCAGACCAGCCTCTGGCTGTTTGAGGTGGGCCTGCAGCGTTACCTGGAGGCGGGACTTCAGGAAGACAGCGAAAGCCTGCTGCTGGCGTTGGTCCGGGGCCCGCAAGGTTTGCAACTGGACGAGCGTCGCCTGTCGCCTGCCTATCAACGGCCCTTTTCCGGGCATTACTTCCGTATCGATTTCGCTGATGTGCATTGGCGTTCCCGTTCCCTGTGGGATCAGGAGCTGCCGCAGCTGGAGCGCGCCGGCCTGCAAAGCGACCTGCAACTGGGGCCGGAAGGTCAGCAGCTACTGGTGCTGCGCAGCGACTACAAGCGCCTCGGGCAATCGATTTCCATCAGCGTGGCCCAGGATTACACCCCGGTGCGCGAGAGCTTCCAGCGCATGCGTCAGGTCGGTCTTGGCCTGGGGCTGGCCGGGTTGCTGCTGATTCTGCTGCTGCAGCGGATTACCGTGCGCCGGGCCTTGCGTCCCCTGGAGACCGCACGGGAGCAGATCGCCCAGTTGCAGCAGGGCCAGCGCTCGCAGTTGGACGCCCAGGTGCCGGTTGAACTGGAACCGCTGGTGGCGCAGATCAACCATTTGCTGGCCCACACCGAAGACAGCCTGAACCGCTCGCGCAACGCCCTGGGCAACCTTGGCCACGCCTTGAAAACCCCTCTGGCGGTACTCCTGAGTCTGGCTTCGGGTCCCAAGCTCGAGGGTCACCCCGAGGTGCGCAGGGTGCTGCTGGAGCAATTGCAGCAAGTACAGCAACGCCTCAATCGCGAACTCAACCGCGCGCGGCTGGCGGGGGATGCACTGCCCGGGGTGCTGTTCGAATGCGATGCCGAACTGCCGGGCTTGCTGGCGACCTTGAACATGATCCATGGCGAGCACCTGGACTTGAGTTACCAGGCGCCACCGGGGCTGCGCTTGCCCTGGGACCGGGAAGACCTGCTGGAGCTGTTGGGCAATCTGCTGGACAACGCCTGCAAATGGGCCGATGCCCAGGTGCGCCTGAGCGTCGAGGAGCGGCCGCAGGGCTTTTGCCTGCGGGTGGAGGACGACGGCCCGGGCATTCCCGAAGCGCGGCGGGCGGAGGTGTTCAGCCGCGGCGCACGGCTGGATGAACAAACCGATGGCCACGGGCTGGGCCTGGGCATCGTACGCGACATAGTCGACGCCTGCGGCGGCCGCCTGAACCTGGGGGACAGCGAGTGGGGCGGCTTGCGGGTGGAGGTCGAGCTGCCCAAGCGCTGAACTTGCCTGGCGCTCGACCGCCGAACCCTGGCGGCCTCTGGATCTTGGCGGCCCTGCGTGCCGTTCGCAGCCTGCGGCAGCGGCTACAGCATTCCGGTTTGGTGCCGGTGTAGCCGCTGCCGAGCCATGGCGAGGCTGCGACAAGGCCCGAAGGGCCTTTGGACAGGGTCAGACGCGGAACTGGTCCATCAGGCTCTGTTGCTGGTTGGCCAGGCTGTTGAGGGACTGGCTGACCCGCGCCGATTCATTGGCCTGTTCCGACAGCGACTCGGTGACATCGCGAATGGTCGCCACGTTGCTGTTGATCTCTTCGGCCACCGCGCTCTGCTGTTCGGCGGCGCTGGCGATCTGCAGGTTCATGTCGCTGATCACCGTCACCGCATCGCCGATCTGGCGCAGGGCGGTGACCGCCTGACCGACTTGTTCGACGCTGCCCTGGGCCTGGCGATGGCTGTTGTTCATGGACCCCACCACATCCCGGGTGCCGGTTTGCAGTTGCTCGATCACTTGGCGGGTTTCTTCCACCGATTCCTGGGTGCGCTGGGCCAGGTTGCGCACCTCGTCGGCGACCACCGCAAAACCGCGCCCGGCCTCTCCGGCGCGGGCCGCTTCGATGGCAGCGTTGAGGGCCAGCAGGTTGGTCTGCTCGGCAATCGAACGAATCACTTCCAGTACCGTGCCGATCTGTTCGCTGTTGGCGGCCAGACCTTCGACCTGGGTCATGGCGGCGCTCATGTCGGCGGCCAGTTGATCGATGCTGCGGGTGGTGCGGTCGATCACGGTCAGGCCCTGTTGCGTGGCCTGGTCGGCATCCCGCGCCGCCTGGGCCGCCTGGGCCGCGCTGCGGGCCACGTCCTGGGCGGTGGCGCTCATCTCGTGGGAGGCGGTGGCCACCTGATCCACCTGGCGATACTGCTGTTCCATGCCGGCGCTGGTCTGGGTGGCGATGGCCGATGACTGGTCGGCAGTGCCGCGGGCGTCCTGCACCGAGCGTTTCACTTCGGCAATGATCGGCTGCAGCTTGTCGAGGAAACGGTTGAACCAGCCGGCCAGTTGCCCCAGCTCGTCCTTGTTGTTGTAAGCCAGGCGCCGGGTCAGGTCGCCTTCACCGCTGGCAATGTCTTCGAGCATGTGCGCCACGCCGAGAATCGGCCGGGTCACGCTGCGCGCCATCAGCCACACCAGCAGCAGGCCCACCACGGCAGCCAGCAGGCCCAGGCCCAGCTCCATCAGGGTGCCGCTGTTGTTGCTGGCGTCCAGTTCGCTTTTCAAGGCTTCGGCCGGACCCACCAGGACCTTTTCCGGCACATCCAGCAGCACGCCCCAGGGCTTGCCGCCAGGGATCGGGGTGAAGGGGGCGAGGACCTTGAGTTTCTGCTGGCTGTGCAGGCTGTGGGTCTGGGTGCTATCGGCCAGTTGGCGGATCAGTTCGGCGCCGTTGACGCTGTCGACACTGTCCAGGCGCTGGCTGAGCTTGCTGGCATCCGGGCTGTAGCCGGCCAGCAGGCCTGCGGGGCTGAGGATACTGACGCTGGTCTGGCCGGCGTAGAGCTTCTGGCTGGCATCGCGGCTGATGGCCTGCAGGCTGTTGAGGTTGATGTCCACCGACAGCGAGGCGATGACTTTGCCGTTGACCAGCAGCGGGAAGACGATGCTGGTCATCAGCACCTTCTGGCCGTCGATGTCATAGAAGTAGGGCTCGATCACGCAGGGCTTGAGGGTGCTGCGCGGGCAGGTGAACCAGGCATTGGCCGGTTGGCCGCTGGGTCCGCTGCGGGTGTCGCTCATGTCGCTTTCCGGCAACGCCATGGAGGTCAGCTGGCCCGGGGTGGGTTGGGACCAGTACAGGGCGAAGCGGCCTTTTTCGTTGCTGCCCAATTCGCTCTGGCCGCTGAACAACTCGTCCTTGCCATCCAGGGCGTTGGCTTCGAACACCAGGGACAGGCCCAGCAGCTCGGGGTTGGCCTGCAGCGCCGACTTGACCTGGCGGGTCAGGTCTTCACGCAGGTCGAAGGCGTCGAGGAAGCGTTTCTCGGCCTGTTCCCGCAGGAACAGCACCTGGCGGGAAAAGCCGTGGCCGTATTGATAGGCGTCCATGAACTGTTGGCGAATGCCCAGTGCCTGGACTTCACCCTGGGCTTCGATCCGCGCCTGGGCTGCTTCGTTGAGCATCTCCATGCTCGACGCTTTCACCAGCTCGGAGCTGTGCTCCATGCGATACAGCGAAAGCCCCACCAACAGCGACACGATGCCCAACAGGCAGAGTCCGGCCAGCAGGGTGATCTTCCATTGGATGGAAAGTTGTCTGAGCGACATGGAGGCGTCCTTTATTCGATAAATATCTGAGACTTTGCACTGTAACGGCCGACGAACGGCGTTCTTTAAACGCTTGTTCGAAATAAGCCGTGAGGCTCCGGGGCTGCGGTGCAGCCCGTCGGGAACGCGCGCCCTCGCCACGGCTACGGGGGGCTCGGGTGCTTCGCGCGCAAGCTTGCTCCTGCGGGCGGCGGGGTGCGGGTTTTGACAAGCTGGTTGCGCTGCTGCAAAGTGCGCGCCCTCTAATAAGAACCTCTTTCATCTCGATGTCGGCAGCCCGCTGCCTTCCGGTCGGTCACAGGCTTTTGCGCCTTTTTTAGCGGCGCAGTAATGAGGTAACGATGATTAACGCAGTAATTGCCGCGGTTGGCGTGATGCTGGTGCTCAGCCTGTCCCGCGTGCATGTAGTGATCGCCCTGATCATTGGTGCCCTGGTGGGCGGCTTGACGGGTGGCCTGGGGATCGAGGCTACCCTCAAGGCGTTCAACAGTGGTTTGGGTGGCGGTGCCACCGTGGCCCTGTCCTACGCCTTGCTCGGCGCCTTCGCCGTGGCCATCGCCAAGTCCGGCCTGGCCCATGCCCTGGCAGACAAGATCCTGATATTGGTGGATCGCCAGGACGCCCACGGCGGCGGCCAGGTCAAATGGCTGCTGATCGGCCTGTTGTGGGTGGTGGCGATTGCTTCGCAGAACATTCTGCCGATCCACATTGCCTTCATCCCACTGCTGGTGCCGCCGCTGCTCTATGTACTGACCAAGTTGCAACTGGACCGGCGGTTGATCGCCTGCGTCATCACCTTCGGCCTGATCACCCCCTACATGTTCTTGCCGGTGGGCTTCGGCAACATCTTCCTCAATGAGATCCTCCTGGCCAACGTGGCCCGCAGCGGGGTGGATATCAGCCATATCAATGTCACCCACGCCATGGGCATTCCCGCCCTGGGCATGCTCTGCGGCCTGCTGCTTGCGTTCTTCAGCTACCGCAAGAAGCGCGTGTACAACCTGGATCGGATCGAGAAAGTCGAGCAGGTGGCGGTGCAGTACAACCCGCGGACCCTGCTGGTGGCGGGAGCGGCTATCGTCGCTGCGTTCGTGATCCAGTTGCTGCTGGACTCGATGATTATCGGGGCTTTGTGCGGCTTCCTGATGTTCTCGGTGTCGGGCATCGTGCGCTGGCGCGAGACTGACGAGCTGTTCACCGAAGGCATGAAGATGATGGCCATGATCGGCTTCATCATGATCGCCGCCTCCGGGTTCGCCGAAGTGATGAAGGCCACCGGCGAGGTCAATTCCCTGGTGCAAGCCTCGGCGGCGTGGATCGGCCACAGCAAGGGCGTGGGGGCCTTGCTGATGTTGCTGGTGGGGCTGTTGGTGACCATGGGCATCGGTTCGTCGTTTTCCACGGTGCCGATCCTGGCCGCGATCTTCGTGCCCTTGTGCGTGCAGCTGGGTTTCAGCCCGTTGGCGATCGTTTGCATTGTGGGCACCGCCGGGGCGCTGGGTGACGCGGGCTCGCCGGCCTCGGATTCGACCCTGGGCCCGACCTCGGGGCTGAACATCGACGGTCAGCACCATCACATCTGGGACACCGTGGTCCCGACCTTCCTGCATTACAACCTGCCGCTGCTGGCCTTTGGCTGGGTCGCGGCCATGGTCCTCTGATTCCATCCCTCTCTATGCCGGAGCCGGCTTGCCGGTGAAGGCGTCCTTCAAGGCGCTGCTGGGTCTGCCGGCCCTCTAACCGGCAGGCCCGCTCCTGTGAGGTCGGGCTCAACTTTTGTTTTGGTGTGCCGTTAACGGCTTATCACACCAATAAAAAACCAAGAGTGAGCCCACTATGCGCTTGAGCCTGAAGGCCAAAGTCCTGTCCCTGGCGGTACTCCCGGTACTGCTGTTCGCGCTGGTGATCAGCCTGAGCACGGTGTTCATGTTGCGCCAGCAGGCCCAGAAAGAGGTTGAGGAAACCCGTAGTCGTCTGCTGGGCGAGGCCAAGACCACGCTGCAGAGCTATGTCGAAGTCGCCCTGAACACGATCAAGCCCCTGTATGACGCGGCGGCGCCCGGGGATCAGGCGGCCCGGGCCGAGGTGGTCAAGCTGCTGTCCAACATCACTTACGGCAAGGACGGCTACTTCTTCGGCTACGACTCCGAAACCGTGCGCCTGTTCAAGGGCAACAGCCCGGACGGCGTGGGCAAGAGCTTCAAGGACAATCGCGACCCCAACGGCGTTTATGTCAACCGCGAGCTGGTGCGCGTGGGCAAGGACGGCAGCCATTACGTGCAATACAGCTCGACCCAGCCGGGCAGCGACGTGCTGGTGCCCAAGCTGGGTTACACCGAGTACCTGCCCAAGTGGGACATGGTGCTGGGCACCTCGGTCAATCTCGACGGCATCGACGCCCAGGTGGCGGCGGTCCAGGACAGCGTCAACCAACGCATGGAAGGCATGGTCCTGAGCATCCTCGGGATCGCCGCGGTGGTGCTGCTGGTGATTGCGGCCCTGGGCCTGCTGGTGGCCAACACCATGCTGCGGCCGCTGAACCTGATGAAGGCCAACCTGGATGACATCGCCGCCGGCGAAGGCGACCTGACCCGGCGTCTGGCGATCACCAGCCAGGACGAACTGGGAGAACTGGCCGGTTCGTTCAACCGTTTTGTCGACAAGATCCACGGTCTGGTGCGCCAGATCACCGAGATGACCGGGCAGCTCACCGAGCTGGTGACCCAGGTTTCGGATCAGGCCCAGCGTTCGGAACAGGCCATGGAGCGTCAGCGTCACGAGACCGATCAGGTGGCCACGGCGATCAATGAAATGTCTTCGGCTGCCCAGGAAGTGGCGCGCAGTGCCCAGGGGGCGGCGGTGGCGGCGCAACAGACCGATGAGGAAGGCCAGGCGGCCAAGCGCGTGGTGGATGGCAGCATTCAGCAGATCCATGCCCTGGTCAGCGATATTCGCAACAGCGGCACTTCCCTGGACAGCTTGCAGCAGGACGTGACGTCGATCGTCAGCGTGCTGGATGTGATCCGCTCCATCGCCGAGCAGACCAACCTGCTGGCACTGAACGCGGCCATTGAGGCGGCCCGGGCCGGGGAGGCCGGGCGTGGTTTCGCGGTGGTCGCCGATGAAGTGCGGGCCCTGGCCAGCCGTACCCAGCAAAGCACCCAGGAAATCCAGGGCATGATCGATCGCCTGCAGCAGGGCACCCGGGTGGCGGTGGACGCCATGCGCCGCTCCAGCGACGCCGGCGATGGCACCTCGGTGAAAGCCAACGAGGCCGGTGCCTCGCTGGACACCATGGCTCAGCTGATTGGCACCATCAATTCGATGAACGCGCAGATTGCCAGTGCCGCCGAAGAGCAGACCGCAGTGGCCGAGGAGATCAACCGCAGCGTGCATCAGATTGCCGTGGCGGTGGACAGCGTGGCCGATGAAACCCAGCGCGGGGCCCAGACGTCACGCAGCCTGGCGGACCTGGGGCAGCGCCTGGGTCGGTTGGTGGGGCAGTTCCGGATCTGATGTTGTGCTCAGCCAGCCGCCCGGGGCGGCTGGCAAGAGCGCTGCGCTTCAGGCGCTGATGTCGCGCATCAACAGACCAAAGCGCAGGTCCACCTGATCGGGGATCGGTAGGTACACGGTGTGGCCATCCCCCGGGGCGACTTCGATGGCTTGGCCCTTGGCGTTCTGCAGTTCGTGCAGATCGAAATGGAAGTTGCCCTTGGGGGTCATCAGTTCCATGTGATCGCCCAGGGCGAAACGGTTCTTCACCTTCACTTCTGCCAGACGGTCACGGCGTTCGCCGGTGAGTTCGCCGACGAACTGCTGGCGTTCCGACACCGAGCTGCCGTTCTGGTAGTTCTGGTATTCGTCATGTACATGGCGCCGCAGGAAGCCTTCGGTGTAGCCGCGCTGGGCCAGGGATTCCAGATCGTTCATCAGGCTGCGGTCGAACTCGCGCCCGGCCGCCGCGTCGTCGATGGCCCGGCGGTACACCTGGGTGGTGCGCGCGCAGTAGAAGTGGGATTTGGTCCGGCCCTCGATCTTCAGCGAGTGCACGCCCATGCGGGTCAGGCGTTCCACGTGCTGCACCGCCCGCAGGTCCTTGGCATTCATGATGTAGGTGCCGTGCTCGTCCTCGAAGGCCGGCATCAGCTCGTCCGGGCGATTGGCTTCCTGGAGCAGGAACACCTGGTCGGTGGGTGCCCCCAGGCCCAGGGTCGGCTCCGGCTGGAAGGTCTGGACGATGTCCCCGAGGTTGTTCTCGGTGGCTGCTTCGGCCTTGTATTTCCAGCGGCAGGCGTTGGTGCAGGTGCCCTGGTTGGCGTCGCGCTTGTTCATGTAGCCCGAGAGCAGGCAGCGTCCGGAATAGGCCATGCACAGGGCGCCGTGGACGAAGACTTCCAGCTCCATGGCCGGCACTTTCTGGCGGATTTCCTCGATTTCTTCCAGGGACAGTTCCCGGGACAGGATGATCCGGGTCAGCCCTTGCAGTTGCCAGAATTCGACGCTGGCCCAGTTCACCGTGTTGGCCTGCACCGAGAGGTGGATCGGCATGGCCGGGAAGTGCCGGCGCACCAGCATGATCAGCCCCGGGTCGGACATGATCAGCGCATCCGGGGCCATTTCGATGACAGGCTCCAGGTCCTTGAGAAAGGTCTTGAGCTTGGCGTTGTGCGGGGCGATGTTGACCACCACGTAGAAACGCTTGCCCTGGGCCTGGGCCTCGCGGATACCGAGGGCCAGGTTGGCGTGGTCGAATTCGTTGTTGCGCACCCGCAGGCTGTAGCGCGGTTGGCCGGCGTACACCGCATCGGCGCCGTAGGCGAAGGCGTAGCGCATGTTTTTCAGGGTGCCGGCGGGGGCCAGGAGTTCGGGCTTGGCGAGGAGCGTCATGGGGCTGTCGGTCGCAAAAGGTCGCGAGGGTAAGCCAGTGCTGGCGGGCATTCATTGATCTGGATCTATGTCTGATGCAGAAAAAACGCACTCGGCATCACGGCTGCGGACTAACCTCAGGACGCCGTGATGGGGCGTTGACTGATCTGGATCGGACATGAATCAAAACAACCTGCAAAACAAAAGCCTGCTGCTGTTACTGGTCCTGGTGACGGTGGCGTTCATCTGGATTTTGCTGCCGTTCTACGGAGCACTGTTCTGGGCGGTGATCCTGGGCATCGTCTTTGCTCCCTTGCAGCGCCGTCTGCAATTGAAGTTCGGCTGGCCGCGCAATCTCACGGCCTTGTGCACCCTGCTGACCTGCCTGGTGATCGCCATCTTGCCGGTGATCATCACCAGTGTGTTGCTGGTCCAGGAAGGGGCCGAGCTGTACAAGAAGATCGAAAGCGGTCAGTTGGACATCGCCGGCTACCTGGCCCAGTTCAAGCACAGCCTGCCACCCTACTTTCAGCACTTGCTGGATCGCTTGGGCCTTGGCGAGCTCAAGGGCTTGCAGGAGAAGACGGTCAAGAGCGCGATGCAGGGCAGTCAGTACCTGGCGACCCAGGCGTTCAGCTTCGGTCAGGGCACCTTCGAGTTCGTGGTGAGCTTCTTCATCATGCTCTACCTGCTGTTCTTCTTTTTGCGTGATGGCGCCGAACTGGCGCGCAAGATCCGCACCGCCGTGCCCCTGGCCGAGTACCAGAAACGCCGGCTGCAACTGAAGTTCAATCGGGTGGTAAGGGCTACGGTCAAGGGCAATGTGCTGGTGGCGGTGACCCAGGGCGCCCTGGGTGGAATGATCTTCTGGTTCCTGGATATTCCCAGTGCCTTGTTGTGGGCGGTGCTGATGGCATTTCTGTCATTGCTGCCGGCGGTGGGGGCGGGGATTGTCTGGGGGCCGGTGGCGGCGTACTTCCTGATCAGCGGAGCGATCTGGCAAGGGGTAGTGCTGGGGGTGTTCGGGGTGTTCGTGATCGGCCTGGTGGACAACCTGCTGCGGCCCATCCTGGTGGGCAAGGACACCAAGATGCCGGACTACCTGATTCTGATCTCGACCCTGGGCGGGCTGGCGATCTTCGGCCTCAACGGGTTTGTCATCGGGCCCTTGATCGCCGCGCTGTTCATGTCCAGTTGGGCGCTGTTCGTCGAAACCCGGCCTCGAGTGCAGTTGCCTTAGCAGTGGACCCTGTGCAGATCGAGTTGCCTGGACAGGGCCTGGGCGGCGGGCAGGGAGGTCAGCGGGCCGCTGACGGCTTCGCCGTCGCGTACCAGGTACCAGCAGGCCAGCAAGCCCAGTTGCCTGAGCGACGCGGGGACGGCACTGCCGATAACGGACATGATCTGAACCTTGGGCATGACAAGCTCCTCGATTGGCGAGGAGTTACCTTACAAAGCCTCAAGTGCTACGAAAAATCACCCAGTCTGATAGTGGACATTGATGCCGGTGCTAGCGGCTGCGGTCGTTCAGTCCACCACCTGATCGAGCATGTGCAGCACTTCCTGCTCATTGAGCAGGCCCTTGCGCACCAGATTCTGGGCCAGCAGCGAGAGAAACTTGGCGCAGCGATGGCCTTCCAGATGCTTGAGTTCGGTCAGGGCGTCGTACACCCGGCTGGAGGTGCAGAGGCCTTCGACGCGGTGGGGGTTTTGCGTGGGCATGGGGTCGTCCTTGTTGTTATGGGCCTGTGGCGAGCGGACTGGGTCGATCTTGCAGTCCTTGAATGACACAAACATGACAGTCCCGCGTTGCTCAGGGCCGTCGTGGGATCAGCGCACTATTCCCGGATTTGCAGGCAAATACTGTTCCAGTCGCGACATTGTTCGGGATTATTCAGACATCCGGGTGATGGCAAAATGCAACAGGCCCCGCTTCGAGGGCGGGGCCTGTGGTTGTTTCAGTGGACGGTTACCAGCGGCCGGGACGTGGGCCGTAGTAGTAATGAGGGTGGCCGTAGTAGCCCCGTGGCGGACCGTAGTACACCGGCGCCGGGCGGTAGTAGACCGGTTGTTGGACATAGACCGGTGCTGGCTGGTAGTAGACCGGCGGTGGTGGCGCGGCATACACCGGCTGGGGTTGCACATACACCGGCGCCTGCTGCACGTAGACCGGACGATCCTGGTTGGCGATCACCGAGCCCACAACGGCTGCACCGACAATTGCGCCCAGCGCTGCGGGGCCGGCCCAGCCACCACCGTGGGCCGATGCCTGGCCGGCGACAGCCAGTGCACCTATGAGCAGGGCAATCTTGGGGATTTTGGAAATCATGGTTGGTCCTCGGTTCAACCCCTGCGTTTATGGTCTGCACCAGACTCAAGAACTGACGCGGGGATACTGCTAAGACAGCGGTTTCTGGAAAATCTGCACAGCCGCTGAGTAAATATTGTGTAAGGTCTGTACCGGCCTCTTTACCGTCATCCCTGGGCGCTGCTGGGGCCTGCAAACCAGCGCCGATATGATCAGGCACAAGGGGCTTGGCTGACCAAGCCCGTCTATCCGAAAGTGCCCAGCGAGGAGATGAATATGCAAATGAACCCCAACAAAGACACCCAGTTGTGCATGTCGCTGTCCGGGCGTCCGGGGAACTTCGGCCTGCGTTTTCACAATCATCTGTATGAGCAGTTGGGGCTCAATTTCTACTACAAGGCCTTCAGCAGTCAGGACCTGCCTGGTGCGGTGCGGGGGATACGTGCGTTGGGGATTCGCGGCTGCGGCGTGTCCATGCCGTTCAAGGAGGACTGCATCGCCCTGGTGGATGAGCTGGATGCCTCGGCCAGGGCCATTGCTTCGATCAACACCATCGTCAATACCGACGGTCACCTGAAGGCCTACAACACCGATTACATTGCCGTGGCCCAGTTGCTGGCCGAGCACGACGTGCCACGGGAATCGACCTTCGCCCTGCGTGGCAGCGGCGGCATGGCCAAGGCGGTGGCCAGTGCCTTGCGTGATAGCGGTTATGCCCAGGGCGTGATCGTCGCGCGCAATGAAGTCACCGGGCGCGCCCTGGCTAGTGCCTTGGGATATGAGTGGCAGGCGGAGTTGGGCAGCCTGCGGCCGCAGATGCTGATCAACGTGACCCCGATCGGCATGAGCGGTGGCCCGCAAGCGCAGCAGCTGGCGTTCGAGGCCGAGGCGATTGCTGCGGCGGACCGGGTGTTCGATGTGGTGGCCGTGCCGTCGGAGACACCGTTGATCCTGCGGGCCAGGGCCGAAGGCAAGCAGGTCATCACCGGGCTGGAGGTGATTGCGATTCAGGCCCTGGAGCAGTTTGTGCTGTATACCGGCGTGCGCCCGAGCGAGGAGCAGTTCCGCCAGGCCGTGGCCTTCGCCCGGGCCCTGTAGCCGCTGACGCAGGCTGCGACAAGGTTTGGGCGTCTGCCAGGGCGTCGCCCCTTTTTTGGGGGGGCGATCGCAGTTTTCGGCAGCGGCTACGGGAGTCAGCCTTCGAGTTGGGCCAGACGTTCTTCCAGGGCGGCAATCCGCGCTTCCAGTTCTTCGATGCGCTCCACTGAAACCGCGCCGCCGGCGCTGCGCTCCACCGGGTTGCCGCGGGCGGCGAGGATCGCTTCGATATCCGCCGGGTCGCCCAGGGCGTGGGTGTAGCGGTCCTCGCGCTGGCCGGCCTGACGCGGGATGTGCAGGGCCAGGCCCCGGGCGATCAGGCGTTCGAGCTGGTGCAGGACTTGCTCGCTGTCTTCGAAATCGTGCATGCGCCCGCTGCGGGTCAGCAGTTCGTTGACCGTCTGCGGACCGCGCAGAAACATCAGGCCGCACAGGATCAACTGCGCCGGCACCAGTTCCAGGGCCTTGTCCAGGCGCTGCTCCCAGCGGTCGGCGCGGCTGCCCATGACCAACCGAGTGAAGCCCCGTGCCTCAAGGGCGCGCAGGCTCTGGCCGACCTGGCCCTGGGTCAGGTTCATCACCGGTTCGCGGCTGGTTTTCTGATTGCAGGCGATCACCAGGGCATTGAGGGTCAGGGGATAGGTTTCCGGGCTGGTGGCCTGCTTTTCGATCAACGAACCCAGAACGCGGATGTCGGTACTGCTCAGGCGCAGTGCTTCGCTGGGGGTGTCGTGCTCGTTGCTCATAAGTGCTGGTCCCTTGGTCACTGATGGATGAGGTCGTGGAAAACCCGGTGCATGGCGCGCTAGGGCGGTCTTGAGTTTTCCGTGGCCGAGTCGGCCTTCTTCGAGGGGCTCTGTTTTACCTTCACAAGCCGGTTCTGGCCATCAGAACTTGGTGGGGCGGGGATCGGGTTGCGGCGTTCAAGCAAGGCAAGGCCGCCGCGCAGTCGGCGCGGCGGCAGGTTTCAGCTGGATTGCGCAGCTTGTGCTGGTTCGGCTGCGGCCCGCGGCGTGGACGGCGCTGGGGGACTGGCGGCGGGTTCCAGGCACCGCTGGGCAAACCGGGCGATGCTGCGCAGGGCGTTCCTGGCAGAGCGCAGATAGAAGGCCTGCAGCTGGAAGACATGCCAGCGCCCGTCGTGAATTTCCAGCTGGCAGGGCACGCCGGACGCCCGTGCCCGTTCGGCCAGGCGGATGGAGTCGGACAGCAGCAATTCCTGGTCGCCGACCTGGATCAGCATCGGCGGCAGGCCGCGCAGGTCCGCTTCCAGAGGGCGATGTGAAAGCGTCTGCGCAGGGACGGCGTAGGCCTTGAGGGCCTGTTCCAGCCAGTCGCGGCGGATCATCGGGTCGACGGCGGATCGGGATTGAAGGCTGTCAGCGCCCAGGTCGGGATCGGTAACCGGCGAGAGCAGTATCAGCCCGGCCGCGAACGGCTCGCCGCGTTGCTTCAAGGTCAGCGCCAGTGCCAGCGCCAGGGCGCCCCCGGCAGAGTCACCGGCAATCAGCAGTTGTTGCGCCGGGCAGCCCTGGGCACGGATGGCGTCATAACAGGCCAGGCAGTCGTCCAGCGCGGCCGGGTAGGGATGCTCCGGTGCCAGTCGGTAGTCAGGCGCCCAGACGCGGCAGCCAGTCTCCCTGGCCAGGCGGCTGGTGACGCTGTAGTGGGTGTCCGGGTTGCCCAGGCAGAAGGCGCCGCCGTGCAGGTAGAGGATGACCGCGTTCGAGGTCCGGGCCTTGGGCTCGACGCACTGCACCGCCGACTGACCCAGGCTCGTGCGCTTGCGGATTACGCCCAGGCCACCGGGCATCAGCCAGGAGAGGGCGTTGACGAGCTTGCGCTGGCTCACCAGTTGCCGCGGCGGGCCGATCAGGGGCCTGAAACTGGCTCTCAGGAAAAGCCGCAAGAAAGCCGCGTTGCACCGTTCCAGCCAATCCCCGGGTGGGGCCACTCGCTGTCCATCGCTGGGCGAAAACGGCGCCTCCAGGGGGCTGGCAAATCGGTAGGCGGACAGTCCGCCATAGCGGGTCAGCCATCTGTAGCTCCAGGTGAAACCGGGCCAGTTGGTGCTGTTGTGCCCCTGTGCGTCGACATACCAGCTCTGGCAGCCGCTCCACACCGAGGTGGCCAGGCGGCGCTGGATGCGCCACTGAAAACGCTGGTAGGGCGACTCGTCCACCTCCAGGGTTTTCGCCGCGCTTTTGAGCAGCGCCCGGCGGGCCTTGATCACGTGGGATATCTGGCTTTCCAGCATGTGGATGATGGAGTTGTGGCCCAGGTTGGTGTTGGGGCCGTAGAGCATGAAGAAGTTGGGGAAGCCGGGCACGCTGAGCCCCAGGTAGGCTGCCGCGCCATCTTGCCAGGCCTGGTTCAGGTCGACCCCGCCGCGGCCGCTGATGCGCATCGGCGAAAGGAATTCGGTGGCGGCGAAGCCGGTGCCATAGATGATGGCGTCCACCGGGTGCTGCTGGCCGTTGAGGGTTGTGATGCCGTGCTCGGTAATGCGCTCGATGCCCTGGGTCAACAGCTCGACATGGGGGCTGGCGAAGGTTTTCAGGTAGTCGTTGGACAGCAGGATGCGCTTGCAGCCGATGGGATAGTCCGGGGTCATGCGCTGGCGCAGTTCGGGGTTGGGCACCGAGGCATTCAGCAGCTTGTGAAAAGGAATACCGACCACCCATTGGGTCAGGCTCTTGAGGCGGGTAAAGCCCAGGGCCCGGGATTCGAAATGCAGGTAGTAGGCGGCGCGCACCAGTTTGGCCCATAGCGGATGGCGGGCGAATCGCTGCTTTTCCTCCGGGCGGTAGGCGCGGTCGGCCTTGGGCATGATGTAGGCCGGGGAGCGCTGGAAGACCTTGAGCGCGGCCACCTGATCGGCGATCTGCGGAACGAACTGGATGGCCGAGGCGCCAGTGCCGATCACCGCCACCCGCTTGTTGGCCAGAGGGTAGTGATGGTCCCAGGCTGCGGAATGGAATACATGCCCCTGGAAACTGTCCAGGCCCGGCAGATTGGGCAGGGCGGGGCGGCTCAGTTGGCCAGTGGCGCTGATCAGCAGGCGGCTGAAGTGCTCCTGGCCATCGCGGCAGATGACCTGCCAGCAACTGCTGGCTTCATCGAACCGGGCGTGGCGCACTTCGCTGCCAAAGTGGATGTGGCGCAGCAGGTCGTAGCGCTGGGCGCAATGCTGCAGGTAACCGTGGATCTCTGCCTGGGGGGCGAACACCCGGGACCAGTTCGGGTTGGGCTCGAAGGAAAACGAGTACAGGTGCGAAGGCACGTCGCAGGCGGCGCCGGGGTAGGTGTTGTCGCGCCAGACGCCACCGACGTCCTGGCCTTTCTCAAGAAGGATGAACTGATCGACCCCGGCCTTGCGCAGGGCGATGGCCATGCCCAGGCCGCCGAAGCCGCTGCCGATGATCAGGGCCTCAAGGGGCGCGGTTGGGCTGGAGGGTGGGGTGCAGGCAGGTGCTGATTGGGGCATGACGACCTCGTTGTTATTGTTGTGCGGCACTGGGTTGATCCTCCCGAGGCCACGTCCTTGTTTCTGTGGTGCAGCCCCGATCAGTGAAGCATGCAGGGAATAAAGTGCAGGCCCCATGCTGTAACGGGACAAGTGCTTTAGTATTTGGGCCAAATCAGCGGTTCATGAGTCCGGCCCATGAGTATCCAGACCTACACCCGAGGACCTTCCAGCGCCTTGCTGCTGGTGAGCTTCGGCCGCGAAAAGGGCTTGCCAGTGGCGAGTTTGCTGGCCGGTTCGGGGTTGTCCCTGGAGCAGTTGCAGGACCCCAACAGCCTGTTGACGGCGGCTCAGGAACTGCAACTGGTGAGCAATCTGCTGGGTTTGCTGGGCAATCCCCGGGGCTTGGGTTACGTCGTGGGCGCGCGCTATCACTTCTCCAGCTACGGCCTGTTTGGCTATGGCCTGATCAGCAGTACGACCGCGGCGGATGCCTTGAACCTGGCCTTGCGCTTCTTACCCCTGACTTATGCCTTTGCCACGATCGGCTATCGATTGGAGCAGGAGCTGGGCGTGCTGACGTTTGCTGAGCCTGCGGTGGCGGACCCGGCGGTACGGGAGTTTCTGCTGCAGCGGGACATGGCTGCTGCGGCGGTATTGATGAAGGAGATTGTGGGCCCGGACTTTCGCCTGACGCGGTTTACCCGGTGCAATGGCCGTCCTGTGGCGCGCAGCAAGGGGGAGGTGGAGCAGATCCTTGGCCTGAGTCCCGCCTATCGGGCCGCGCAGCATGGCCTGGCCTTCGACCGGCGCTTCCTGACCCGGGCCTTGCCCCAGGCCAATCCACTGACGGTGTCGATGTGCGAGCAGATGTGTGCACAGTTGCTGGAGCGTCGTGCAGCGCCTCAGGGGGCTACGGCCCTGGTGCGCCAGTATCTTGAGGCCGCCCCCTCCGGCAGCGTACCGGACCTGCCGAGCATGGCGCGGTTGAGTCGGACCAGCGTGCGTACCCTCAAGCGTCGTTTGCGGGAGGAGGGCACGTCGTACCGGCAATTACAGAGCCAGCACCGCAGCGCTCGAGCCTTGGAGCTATTGGGCAACCCGGCCTTGAGCCTGACGCAGATCGCCGAGCGGCTGGGCTTCAGCGATCTGTCGAGTTTTTCCCAGAGCTTCAAGCGCTGGTTTGGCGTCGCGCCCAGCGCCTATCGCCAAGGGCCGCCGGGATAAAGGCCCCGGGGTCGGCCGCTGTGGCTATAATCGCTGCTCGTTGTATTTCCGCCATCCATGTCGAGACTGTCATGACTATTTCCCTGTACGCCGCTTCCGTTCCTGTCTTCAAGCAAATGCTCAACGCCTTGAGCGATGTACTGCACAAGGCCGAAGCTCACGCCACGGCGAAGAATATCGAACCCAATGCCCTGCTCCAGGCGCGCCTGTATCCGGACATGTTCCCGCTGGTGCGTCAGGTGCAGATCGCCGTGGACTTCGCCAAGGGCGTATCGGCTCGCCTGGCCGAGGTCGAGCTGCCCAAGTACGACGATACTGAAGTCACCTTCGCCGACCTGCAGGCGCTGATTGCCAAGGTCCTGGCCTTTATCGAAGGCATCCAGCCTTCGCAGATCGATGGCAAGGAAGGCATCGAGATCGTCACCCGTCCGGGCACTCCGAAAGAGAAGCGCTTCAGTGGCCAGTCCTACCTGCTGACCTACGGCCTGCCGCAGTTCTTCTTCCACGTCACCACCACCTACGCGATCCTGCGTCACAACGGTGTGGAAGTGGGCAAGCGCGACTACATGGGCGCGTTCTAAGGCGTTCTGCTGAAGAGCGGCACGACCCTTTCAGCGCGCATAAAAAAGCCCGGCCAGGTTGACCCTGGCCGGGCTTTTTAGTGGCCGTGAATCAGGCTGAGGCTTGCGCCTTGTCTTCCTGGGCCATGCACGCGGCGGCGGTGAAGAGCACGTCGGTGGAGGAGTTCAGCGCAGTTTCCGCCGAGTCCTGCAGCACGCCGATGATGAAGCCCACGGCCACCACTTGCATGGCGATTTCGCTGGGGATGCCGAACAGGCTGCAGGCCAGTGGAATCAGCAGCAGCGAGCCACCGGCGACACCGGAAGCGCCGCAAGCGCAGATCGCTGCCACCACACTGAGGAGCACGGCGGTCGGCAGGTCGACGGCGATGCCCAGGGTGTGCACGGCGGCCAGGGTCAGCACGGTGATGGTGATCGCTGCGCCGGCCATGTTGATGGTGGCGCCCAGGGGGATGGACACCGAATAGGTGTCTTCATGCAGGCCCAGGCGCTTGCTCAGCTCCAGGTTGACTGGAATGTTGGCCGCCGAACTGCGGGTGAAGAACGCGGTGATGCCGCTCTCGCGCAGGCAGGTCAGTACCAGCGGGAAGGGGTTGCGGCGGATCTTCCAGAACACGATCAGTGGGTTCATCACCAGGGCCACGAACAGCATGCAGCCGATCAGTACCGCCAGCAGGTGCAGGTAGCCCAGCAGCGCAGCGAAGCCGGAAGTGGCCAGGGTCGAGGCCACCAGGCCGAAAATCCCCAGGGGGGCGAAGCGGATCACTACACGTACGATGACGGTGACCCCGTTGGACAGGTCGTCGAGCACCGTGCGGGTGGTCTGGCCGGCGTGGCGGATGGCCACGCCCATGCCGATGGCCCAGGCCAGGATACCGATGAAGTTGGCGTTCATCAGGGCGCTGACCGGGTTGTCCACCACACTCAGCAGCAGGCTCTGCAGCACTTCGCTGATGCCGCCGGGAGCGGTGATGGCGACGTCCTGGGTCGACAGCACCAGGGCGGAGGGGAACAGGCTGCTGGCGATGACGGCTACCACGGCGGCAGCGAAGGTGCCCAGCAGGTAGAGCACCAGGATCGGCCGGATATGGGTTTCCTGGCCGTGCTTGTGGTTGGCGATTGAGGCCATCACCAGCACGAACACCAGGATCGGCGCCACGGCCTTGAGCGCCGAGACGAAGACCTTGCCGATAAAGGTGGTGGACTTCGCGGCCTCTGGAGCCAGCAGGGCCAGGGCGATACCGGCAATCAGGCCGATAACGATCTGCGTGACCAGGCTCAGGCGTTTGAGGAATTGCAGAAAGGAAGGGGGGGAAGCGCTCATAGCGGTATCTCTGTTTATTTTAATGTGCAGTGCATGCCGGGTGCCCCGGGCCGGAAGTGGCCCGGCTGCAGCGGCACCCATGGCTGCGGTCAATGGCAACCGGCGATCGGGCGACTTGAGTGGCAGTGCGCGATCAGGCCTGTTTTTGGCAGGGGGCGGACTTTATCACAGCAGCCAGTGCTTCCCGCGTCGATGTGACGATCTGCCACTTGGCGCAGCAAGAAAAGCGGCGACGTGGCGGTTGCCCTGACCCGTACTCACTCTGTTAATATTTGTCACCCCCTTTTCCTATCCAGTCAGCGGGCCCTTCGGGCTATCGCTGCTGTCGCCGTTTCTGGAGTTCTTGATGTTGTTGCCCATCCTGCTGTTGTCGGCTGCGGGTTTTACCGTGCTGACCACGGAATTCATCATCGTCGGCCTGTTGCCGTCGATTGCCCGGGACTTGCAGGTCAGCGTGTCCCAGGCCGGCTTGCTGGTGACCCTGTTCGCATTCACGGTCGCCGCTTTCGGGCCCTTCCTGACCGCCTACTTCGCGCGTTTTCCGCGCAAGCAGCTGTTTATCAGCGTGCTGTTGATGTTTGGCCTGGCCAATACCCTGGCGGCGCTCGCACCGAATATCTGGGTGATGTCCCTGGCGCGACTGGTGCCGGCCCTGGGGTTGCCGGTGTTCTGGGCCCTGGCCAGCGAAACGGCAGTGGATATCGTCGGCCCGGACTACGCCGGGCGCGCCATTGCCAAGATCGGCTTCGGCATTGTTTGCGCCACGGTGTTCGGGATTCCCGTGGGCACCCTGATCGCCGATGCCTTTGGCTGGCGCAGCGCCTTTGGCCTGCTCGCTGTGGTGGCCTTCGGCAAGGCCTTGCTGCTGTGGGTCTACCTGCCGACAACCAAGGCGCATAACCAGCAGGCGAGCCTGCGTTCGCAGTTTCGCATCCTGCGCAGCCCGCTGATGCAGGGGCATGTGCTGCTGTCGATTCTGGTGTTCAGCGGCATGTTCACTGCCTACACCTACCTGGCGGATATTCTCGAGCGCCTGGCGGGCTTCAACGGCACCGTGGTGGGCTGGTGCCTGATGGGCTTTGGCGCGGTGGGGTTGATCGGAAATTCCCTGGGCGGCCGGGCTGTGGACCGGCATCCGCTGATCGCTTCCATGGTGTTCTGTGGGTTGATGATCGGCGGCATGCTGGCCCTGGTGCCGAGCATTCATTCGACCCTGGGGTTGGCGGCAGCCATGGGTGTCTGGGGCGTGACCCAGGCAGCCCTGTTCCTGGTCAGCCATGTGCGGCTGATCAAGGCGGCGCCGCAAGCGCCGGCGTTCGCTGCGTCGCTGAACATCGCCGGGGCCAACCTGGGGATCGGCCTGGGGGCCATGGTCGGCGGTCGGGTGATCGACACCTTGGGGCTGGGTAGCCTGGGATTTGCAGCGT
This sequence comes from Pseudomonas protegens, assembly GCF_003363755.1. GTDB lineage: Bacteria > Pseudomonadota > Gammaproteobacteria > Pseudomonadales > Pseudomonadaceae > Aquipseudomonas > Aquipseudomonas danubii. The sequence continues at coordinate 1,251,934 of NZ_CP031396.1, read as the reverse complement.
CCTGCTTCATTGTGCTGTCCATTGCCCTGGCGTTGCTGCTGATGAAGCTCAAGGCGCCGCACGCCTGTCCTTCCTGATCAGTGGTTGATGGGGGTGAACAGTTCCCGTCGGGCCCCTTCGGTAATGGCGACAATGCCGGGGTGCTTGACCTTGCGCTCCACGGAAATGGCGTAGAACGATTCAGTCACGGCATCGGTCTGGCCAATCAGATGCACGCCGTACTGTTGCCGGACCTCATCGGCAATCACGCTGGGGGCGATAAAGATCCCACTGCCGGACTGGCCGAAGGCCTGCATCAGAGCGCTGTCATCGAATTCGCCGATGATGCGCGGTTGCAATTGCTGTTCGGCGAACCAGCGCAGTAGGCGGCTGCGGACCACGGTTTCCTGGCCCGGGATCAGCAGCGGGGCGCCGTGCAGGCCCCGGGGAAAGTCCGCGCCGTGCAATCGTGCCAGTTCCTCGGTGGCGAAGAAACTGACGCCGCATTCTCCGAGTTTCTGGCTGTAGCCCTTGATGTCCAGATGCGAGGGCATGGGGCTGTCGGAGATCACCAGGTCCAGGCGTTGGATGGCCAGGTCTGCCAGCAGGCGCTCTAGTTTGTCTTCGCGACAGGTCAGGCGAATCGGGTCGCTGAGTTCCATGGTGGGCGCGATCAGGCGATAGACGATGGACTTGGGCACCACGTCTGCCACGCCGACGCGGAATTGGATCTGTTGCTCGTCGGGTCTGGCCCGAAGCATGGCTTCGAGTTCACCACCGAGCTGGAACATCTGTTCGGCGTAGGGCAGGGCCTGGCGCCCGGCTTCGCTCAGTTCCAGTTGGCGTCCGACCCGGTGAAACAGTTCGATGCCATAGGTCTGCTCCAGCAGGCTGATCTGGCCGCTGATGGTTTGTGGGGTCAGGTTGAGCTGCTCGCAGGCGCGGACGATGCTGCCGGTCTTGGCTACAACCCAGAAATAATGCAGTTGGCGGTAGTTGAGCATGGTGACTATCAGTTCGTGAAAAGCGAAGTATAACTGCTAAAAATACGAATTTTCCTGAAGTATTACTCTCCTTAGAATGCCCCGCTATCGACGGGGCCCCACTTGGCCACGCCCGTTCTATCGAGGAATACGGTATGTCATTCAAAAAACTGGGTGCAGCGTCGCTGCTGGCACTGTCTATGCTGACCCTGGCGGCTTGCGATCAGGCGGAAAAAAGCGCACAACAGGTGCTGGACAAGGCGGCCGAGACTGCCAAGCAAGCCATCGACGATACTCACAAGGCTGCAGAGCAAGCGTTGAGTGACGCCACGCAAAGTGTGACCGGCAAGGAAAAACCACAGGAAGACGCGGCGAAGAAGCCGGAGTCGTCCCAGGAAATCTGATCTTTCATACAACCGATTCAGGATTGACCCATGGATTACCTCTTACAACTCGCTGCTAGCCCCACTGCTTGGGTCGCCCTGGCCACCCTGGTGGTGATGGAAATCGTGCTCGGCATCGATAACCTGATCTTTATTTCCATCCTCACCAACAAGTTGCCGGAAAAGCATCGGGCCAAGGCGCGGCGCATTGGTATTGGCATGGCGTTGTTCCTGCGTCTGGCGCTGCTCAGCACCATCGCCTTCATCGTCCAGCTCACCGAGCCGGTGATCGACGTCATGGGGCAGAGCTTCTCCTGGAAGGACATGATCCTGATTGCCGGTGGCCTGTTCCTGGTGTGGAAAGCCACCACGGAGATTCACCACAGCATGACTCCGGAGCCTGAGGCGGACAAAACCCAGGCATCGGGCGTGGCGATCGGCTTTGCTGCTGCGATTGGCCAGATCCTGTTGCTGGACATGGTGTTTTCCATCGACAGCATCATTACTGCCGTGGGCATGACCGAGCACTTGCCGATCATGATCATTGCGGTGGTGGCGTCGGTACTGGTGATGCTGCTGGCTGCCGAGCCGTTGGCCAAGTTCATCAATGACAACCCGACCGTGGTGATGCTGGCCCTGGGCTTCCTGATCATGATCGGCATGACCCTGATCGCCGAAGGTTTCGGCGCCCATGTACCCAAAGGGTATGTGTATGCGGCGATGGCGTTCTCGGCAGCCATTGAAAGCCTGAACATACTGGCTCGTCGGGTCCGTCAGAAGCGTCAGGCGGCGCAAGCCGAGGGCTGATTCGCAACCATGACAAACGGCCGTCTGCACTCCTTGGAGTCAGGCGGCCGTGTTGTTTTCGGCAGGGCGGGGATGTTGATCAGTGGGCAGTGGCTGGGCGCCGGGCGGCTTTTCCAGTCTTGATGTCAGGGGTGGACTGCTGGGGCCGATGATGGTGACGGCGGGTGATGCGTAGCACGCCCCAGAGCATTGCGGCGGCTACGGCCAGCCAGCTCAGGATCAGCATCACTATCGTCGTTGTCAGGCTCATAAGTGCCTCCTTGATGCCCTGTCCAGGGCACACACTCTTACCAATGGTTAGTCTAGTAGTCTCTGTGTTTCAGGCTATTGACCAATAGTCGAGAGTCTTCGAACACTTCGCTCTATGGTTTTCAATTAACTGCCGCCTAACGCTATACCCTCGCCCGTGAGGGCCCTATGATCAAGGCCCCAGCCGGGACCGGGTCGTCCGGCGTTTGAATATAGAGAGCGATGATGGTGCGGGTATTTCCTCGATTTCGAGCGGCGTTGCTGGTCAGCGCCTGTGTCTTGAGCCTGGTCGGTTGTGCCGGCAGCGTGCAACCCGAGATCCAGCGCTTGCCGGAGCGGGTAGAGCTCAACAGCGTGCCGTTTTTCCGTGGAGAGATGTATCAAAGTGGCCCCGGAGCCTTGGCTGGCATGCTGTCGCAACAGGGCATCGTGATTACTCCGGGGTTGTTGGACAAACCCTTGCACCTGCCTGGCGCCGAGGCGCAATTGCAGCAGAACATGCTAAGCCTGGCGCGTGAGTACGGGATGGTGGTCTATCCCCTGGACGATCATCTAGCGTCCCTGCTGACCCAGGTGGCGGCAGGTTATCCGGTACTGGTGCGCTTTACCGAAGGTTCGACGTTCTGGGCTGAGCCGCGTTATGCGGTGTTGGCTGGCTACAACCGGGACAAGCAAACCGTGTTGCTGCGTGGAGCGAAAAGCCGTCGGCAACTGATGAGCTTTCGTGAGTTCGAGTCGTCCTGGAAGAGCGCCGGGAGCTTTGCGGTATTGATTCAGGCGCCCAACCAGTTGCCAGCCAAGGTCGATCGCCAGCGCTGGTTGAAAGCCGCCGATGAACTGGGGCAGGCCGGTCAGGAGCAAGCAGCAGCCAGGGCCAGCAAAGCGCTCGATAGCCACTGAAGCCTGCAGACAACAACGGCGCCATTGGGCGCCGTTGTTGTGCTTGAGTATCAGTGCGAGGCCTGAGGGGCTGCAGTCTGGCGGTTCTTGAGGTTCTTATCGGCCTTGTAGCGCAAGGCAACGTCCGGTACCGAGCCGCTCTTGCCGGTTTCTACCCAGTTGCGGATGCGGCTGGCGTCAGCGAAGTGGGTGTACTTGCCGAAGGCATCGAGAATCACCAGGGCTACCGGGCGATTGCCCATGCTGGTGACCAGCACCAGGCAGTGACCGGCTTGATTGGTGAAGCCGGTCTTGGTGATCTTGATGTCCCATTTCTCCTTGTTGACCAGGTGGTTGGTGTTGCGAAAGCCCAGGGTGTAGTTGGGCTTGCGGAATGCCACGGTCTTTTCCTTGGTGGTACTCAGCTCGCTCAGTAGAGGGTACTTGCGGGCAGCCACCAGCAATTTGCTCAGGTCGCGAGCCGTGGAAACGTTATGGATCGACAGGCCGGTGGGTTCCACATAGCGGGTGTGGGTCATTCCCAGTGACTTGGCCTTGGCGTTCATCGCGGCGATGAAGGCCGGATAGCCTCCCGGGTAATGATGGGCCAGGCTGGCCGCGGCGCGGTTTTCCGAGGACATCAGGGCAATCAGTAGGGTGTCTCGACGGCTTAGTTCGCTTTTGAGCTTGACCCGGGAGAACACGCCCTTCATTTCTGGGGTGTCGCTGATGTTCATGGAGATGTGTTCGTCCAGCGGCAGCTTGGCGTCCAGAACCACCATGGCGGTCATCAGTTTGGTCACCGAAGCGATGGGCACCACGACGTCCGGATTGCTGGAATAGATGACTTTGTTGGTTTGCAGGTCCAGCAGCAGCGCGCTGCCGGATGCAATATGCAATTGTGAAGTGTCTCTTGGCGCCGCGGTGGTTTCGCTGGCGTCGACGCTGTGCGCGATCAAGGTGCCGGACACAGCAAACAATAAGCTGAGGATGGAGAGACGAATTTTCACGCGGGCGGACTCGATAATAATGGATATGCCGTTTGGCAACGGGCTTTTTCGGAAAAGCGTTACATTTTATGAGTATGGCTGAAGAACTGTCGATTGTTCTTCAGTGGTCAGTCGAAAACCCTTAAAAACCAAGAAAAAACACCGTTTTTTCCTGAGTGCTACTGCGGTTTCAGAATAGGCTGAGTGCGATCCTGAACGCTAAGATTCAGGGGCGATAAAGAGCGCTGTGGTGTTGTAACGTTGGCGCATAAAAAAACCCGCCATTGGCGGGTTTTTGTGCGCTGTCGAAAACTCAGCTGTGCAGCGATTCTGCGGCGTACAGGGTGTTTTCCAGCAGGCAGGCGCGGGTCATGGGGCCTACGCCACCAGGCACTGGAGTGATCCAGCCCGCGCGGGGCAGGGCGGTTTCATAAACCACGTCGCCCACCAGCTTGCCGTCTTCCTGGCGATTGATGCCGACGTCGATGACGATAGCGCCTTCCTTGATCCACTCGCCCTTGACCAGGCCTGGCTTGCCAGCAGCAACGACAACCAGGTCGGCACGGCCGACATGGCCAGCCAGATCCTTGGTGAAGCGGTGAGTGACGGTCACGGTGCAGCCAGCCAGCAGCAACTCCATGGCCATCGGGCGCCCAACGATGTTGGATGCGCCGACCACGACTGCATCCATGCCATACAGGTCGGCACCGGTGCTTTCCAGCAGGGTCATGATGCCTTTGGGAGTGCAGGGGCGTAGCAGGGGAATGCGTTGGGCCAAACGACCGACGTTGTAAGGATGGAATCCATCCACGTCTTTGTCCGGACGAATGCGTTCTAGTAGTAGAGAGGCATCCAGGTGCTCAGGAAGTGGCAGCTGTAGCAGGACACCGTCGATGTTCGGGTCATCATTGAGGCGATCAATCAAGCCCGCCAGTGCTTCTTGAGTGGTGTCGGCGGGCAAGTCATAGGCTTGTGAAAGGAAGCCGACCTCTTCGCAGTCTTTACGCTTGTGCGAGACATAAACCTGAGAGGCCGGGTCGCTGCCGACCAGAATCACCGCGAGGCCCGGAGTACGCAGGCCTTGCTGGCGACGCTCGGCGACACGTTTGGCGATCTGCTGGCGCAGGCTAGCGGCGATCGCTTTGCCGTCGATTAGTTGTGCAGTCATGACGCGTGATTAACCATCGAGAGGGAGAGAAAAAGAGAACGTATTCTCGCATGTCGGAACGTGAGGGCAAAGGCGCTTGGTCTGCAAATTCCCCTAACTCCTTTAATTAAATGAATTTTTTTCAAAAAAGAGTTGACGACCTAAAGGCTCGCCTATAACATTCGTCGCACTTGTCGGGCACAGCCTAGCACTGGTTAAGAAAGTCGGGCAGAGTTGATGTTTAGCTCATAACGACTGAAAGCAATTAGTTTGTAATCGTTAAAGAATACAGATTAATAAGGCGCCCGTAGCTCAGCTGGATAGAGCATCCGCCTTCTAAGCGGATGGTCGCAGGTTCGAGTCCTGCCGGGTGCGCCATTAGGCAGCTTTGGCACAAGTAACGCAATATGGTGGGCGTAGCTCAGTTGGTAGAGCACAGGATTGTGACTCCTGTTGTCGTGGGTTCGATCCCCATCGTCCACCCCATATTCGAAGAAGGCGCCAGATTAATAGTCTGGCGCCTTTGCTTTAAAAGATTGTTAAGCGGACGTGGTGGAATTGGTAGACACACTGGATTTAGGTTCCAGCGCCGCAAGGTGTAAGAGTTCGAGTCTCTTCGTCCGCACCAATAAAGTAGCTAGTTAATAGCAGATTACGGCGCAGCACCTGAAAAGGGCTGCGCCGTTTTCGTTTTTGGGTCCGATATGTCTGGTGTTTCCACGCACAGTGGGGCGGCTGGGTTGGGCAATGGTTGGCCTTTGGTCGCTGGATGCTGGGATCTTGGCTATTGGTTGGTGTATGTCAGGGAAGCTCTGGCCGGCTCCTTCTATATATAGAAGGGTTGGTGTAGAGGCTCTGGTTGGATTCGTAGTATTTGCTCTCATGGCGAGGCTCAATCCTTTGTCCTCGCCTTCACATTGTCGGCCGTTTTTTACCCGTTTTCAGTAGGGTGACTTCTTGAGTTTGACCCACTAGAATGCATGCCCTTGATTCTGGGGTCGGAAAACGGCCGGCTAACGTCTGTGCAACGAGGAATATCCATGCAAGTTTCTGTTGAAAATACTTCTGCTCTTGAGCGCCGCATGAGCATCACCGTGCCGGCTGAGCGCATCGAGAGCCAGGTCAACAAGCGTCTGCAGCAGACTGCCCAAAAGGCCAAAATTGCGGGCTTCCGTCCTGGCAAGGTTCCAATGAGCGTGATTCGTCAGCGTTATGAGGCTGATGCGCGTCAAGAAGCAGTGGGTGATGTGATCCAGGCTTCCTTCTATGAGGCCGTTGTTGAGCAGAAGCTGAACCCAGCTGGCGCTCCTTCGGTCGAGCCTAAGGTGTTGGAGAAGGGCAAGGATCTGGAATATGTTGCCACTTTCGAAGTCTTCCCAGAGTTCACGGTTGCTGGTTTCGAAAGCATCGCTGTTGAGCGTCTGAGCGCTGACGTAGCTGATGCTGATCTGGACAACATGCTGGAGATCCTGCGTAAGCAGAATGTTCGCTTTGAAGTTGTTGATCGCGCTGCGCAGAACGATGATCAACTGAACATCGACTTCGTGGGTAAGGTTGACGGTGAAGCTTTTGCAGGCGGTTCGGCTAAAGGCACTCAGTTGGTACTGGGCTCTGGCCGCATGATCCCTGGCTTCGAAGACGGTCTGGTTGGCGCCAAGGCTGGTGAAGAGCGTGTCCTGAACCTGACCTTCCCTGAGAACTATCAGAACCTGGATCTGGCCAACAAGGCTGCCGAGTTCACCGTGACTGTTAACAGCGTTTCCGAGCCTAAGCTGCCTGAGCTGACTGAAGAGTTCTTTGCTCAATTCGGTATCAAGGAAGCCGGCCTGGAAGGTTTCCGTGCCGAAGTTCGCAAGAACATGGAGCGTGAGCTGCGTCAGGCCATCAAGTCCAAGGTGAAGAATCAGGTAATGGACGGTCTGTTGGCCTCCAACCCGATCGAAGTGCCAAAGGCGCTGCTGGACAACGAAGTTAATCGTCTGCGTGTTCAGGCTGTCCAGCAATTCGGTGGCAACATCAAGCCGGATCAGCTGCCTGCCGAGCTGTTCGAAGAGCAAGCCAAGCGCCGTGTAGTGCTGGGCCTGATCGTTGCTGAAGTTGTTAAGCAATTCGATCTGAAGCCTGATGAAGACCGCGTTCGCGAGCTGATTCAGGAAATGGCTTCGGCTTACCAGGAGCCTGAGCAGGTCGTGTCCTGGTACTACAAGAACGAGCAGCAATTGAACGAAGTCCGTTCGGTTGTGCTGGAAGAACAAGTTGTGGATACTGTTCTGCAGAAAGCTAGCGTGACCGACAAATCGGTCTCTTACGAAGAAGCGGTCAAGCCGGTAGAAGCACCTCAAGCCGACTGATTTTCTTCTCGTTCGAAGCACACACCATAAGCCAGCCTTCGCGCTGGCTTATGCGTATTCAAGACGTGACTATTTGGGAGTGACTGCAGAGCATGTTCCGTAATTCTTATATTCAGCAGAACTCTGATATCCAGGCCGCAGGCGGCCTGGTCCCGATGGTTGTCGAGCAGTCCGCTCGTGGCGAGCGCGCCTACGACATCTACTCGCGCCTCCTCAAGGAGCGAGTGATCTTTCTGGTAGGTCCTGTAGAAGACTACATGGCCAACCTGATTTGTGCGCAACTGCTATTCCTTGAAGCGGAAAACCCGGACAAGGACATCCATCTCTATATCAACTCCCCGGGCGGCTCGGTAACGGCTGGCATGTCGATCTACGACACCATGCAGTTCATCAAGCCTAACGTTTCAACCACCTGTATTGGTCAGGCATGCAGCATGGGTGCCTTCTTGCTGACGGCCGGTGCCCCTGGCAAACGTTTCTGCCTGCCAAACTCCCGAGTGATGATTCACCAGCCCCTGGGCGGTTTCCAAGGCCAAGCGTCGGATATAGAAATCCATGCCAAGGAAATCCTCTTCATCCGTGAGCGTCTCAACACGCTGATGGCCAAGCATAGCGGACGCACTCTGGAAGAAATCGAGCGCGATACCAATCGTGATAACTTCATGAGCGCCGAAGCAGCGCGTGAGTACGGGTTGATCGATGAAGTAATCAACCAACGCCCCGCTTAAAATAAGCAGCTCAAAATAGGCTTGGTCAGTTGTTCTGATCAGTGGCGGGCTTGAAAAAGCCCGCAATAGCCTTCATCTTGTGTTGCAAGCCTATCGGATTTGGATCGAACGAATGACTGACACCCGCAACGGCGAGGACAACGGCAAACTGCTTTATTGCTCCTTCTGTGGCAAAAGCCAGCATGAAGTACGCAAATTGATTGCCGGCCCCTCGGTCTTTATCTGCGACGAGTGCGTCGACTTGTGCAATGACATCATCCGTGAGGAGGTGCAGGAAGCACAGGCCGAGAGCAGCGCGCATAAATTGCCTTCGCCTAAAGAAATCAGCGGCATCCTTGATCAATACGTGATTGGTCAGGAACGTGCAAAAAAGGTTCTAGCTGTAGCGGTGTACAACCACTACAAGCGCCTGAATCAGCGTGACAAGAAAAGTGACGACGTCGAGCTTGGTAAGAGCAACATCTTGCTGATCGGCCCTACAGGTTCGGGTAAGACGCTGCTGGCGGAAACCCTGGCCCGTCTGTTGAATGTACCGTTCACGATCGCCGATGCAACCACCCTGACCGAAGCTGGTTATGTGGGTGAGGATGTCGAGAACATCATTCAGAAGTTGCTGCAGAAGTGCGATTACGACGTAGAAAAAGCTCAAATGGGCATCGTCTACATCGATGAAATCGATAAGATTTCCCGCAAGTCTGACAACCCTTCGATTACTCGGGATGTTTCCGGTGAAGGCGTTCAGCAAGCCCTGTTGAAGTTGATTGAAGGTACGGTTGCTTCCGTTCCGCCACAAGGTGGTCGCAAGCACCCGCAGCAGGAATTCCTGCAAGTCGATACTCGTAACATCCTGTTCATCTGTGGTGGCGCGTTCTCCGGGCTGGAAAAGGTTATTCAAAACCGCTCTACCCGTGGCGGCATTGGTTTCAATGCTGAAGTGCGTAGCAAGGAAGAGGGCAAGAAGGTTGGTGAGTCCCTGCGTGAAGTCGAGCCTGACGATTTGGTCAAGTTCGGTCTGATCCCGGAGTTCGTTGGCCGTCTGCCAGTCCTGGCGACCCTGGATGAGTTGGATGAAGCTGCATTGATTCAGATCCTCACTGAACCGAAGAATGCCTTGACCAAGCAGTACGCCAAGTTGTTCGAGATGGAAGGTGTTGATCTGGAGTTCCGCACTGACGCCTTGAAGTCAGTCGCCAAGCGGGCACTTGAGCGCAAGACAGGTGCTCGTGGCCTGCGTTCGATTCTCGAAGGTGTTCTGCTCGACACTATGTACGAGATCCCCTCGCAATCCGAGGTGAGTAAAGTAGTGATCGATGAAAGCGTCATTGAAGGCAAGTCCCAGCCACTGTACATCTATGAAAACAGTGAGCCGACGGCCAAGGCGGCGCCAGACGCGTAAGCGTCGCGCTGTTGGATTGAAAGAAGGGGCCTTCGGGCCCCTTTGCTTTTAGCGTCTTAAAGTGCTGTCTTTAAGCTTGTTTTTTTTACAGGCAGCCCCCATCTTGGTTTCAAGCTTACTTCCATCTGTTTACGGCCGTACGGCCGCCGTAGAGGCGAAATCATGAAGACAACCATCGAATTGCCTCTCCTGCCATTGCGTGATGTTGTGGTTTATCCGCACATGGTTATCCCGCTGTTCGTGGGGCGCGAGAAGTCGATCGAAGCCCTCGAGGCAGCGATGACGGGCGACAAGCAGATTCTCTTGCTGGCACAGAGAAACCCTGCTGATGACGATCCCGGTGAAGATGCACTCTATCGCGTAGGTACCATTGCAACTGTCTTGCAGTTGCTCAAGTTGCCTGATGGCACCGTCAAGGTGTTGGTTGAAGGCGAGCAACGCGGCGCTGTCGAACGCTTCAGTGAAGTTGATGGTCATTGCCGTGCCGAAGTCTCCCTGATTGACGAAGTAGATGCTCCTGATCGTGAGTCAGAGGTGTTTGTTCGCAGTCTGCTGTCCCAGTTTGAGCAATATGTGCAACTGGGCAAGAAAGTTCCTGCCGAGGTGTTGTCCTCCCTCAACAGTATCGACGAGCCAAGCCGCCTGGTGGATACCATGGCCGCGCATATGGCGTTGAAGATCGAGCAGAAACAGGAAATCCTCGAGATCATTGATCTGTCTGCTCGGGTCGAGCACGTCCTGGCATTGCTGGACGCCGAGATCGACCTGCTGCAAGTTGAAAAGCGCATTCGTGGCCGCGTCAAAAAGCAAATGGAACGCAGCCAGCGCGAGTACTACCTGAATGAGCAGATGAAGGCCATTCAAAAGGAGCTGGGCGATGGTGATGAGGGTCACAATGAAATCGAAGAGCTGAAAAAGCGCATCGATGCCGCCGGCCTGCCAAAAGATGCGATGACCAAAGCTCAGGCCGAGCTCAACAAGCTCAAGCAGATGTCGCCGATGTCTGCCGAGGCTACGGTGGTTCGCTCCTATATCGATTGGCTGGTTCAAGTGCCTTGGAAGGCCCAGAGCAAGGTGCGTCTCGACCTGGCGCGTGCCGAGGATATTCTCGACGCCGATCACTATGGTCTGGAAGAGGTCAAAGAGCGGATTCTCGAATATCTCGCCGTACAAAAGCGCGTGAAGAAGATTCGTGGTCCGGTGCTGTGCCTCGTCGGTCCTCCTGGGGTAGGTAAGACCTCTCTTGCGGAGTCGATCGCCAACGCGACCAACCGTAAGTTTGTGCGTATGGCGCTGGGTGGCGTACGTGATGAAGCGGAAATCCGTGGGCATCGTCGAACTTACATCGGTTCGATGCCAGGAAGATTGATTCAAAAGATGACAAAGGTTGGGGTTCGCAACCCGCTGTTCCTGCTCGACGAAATCGACAAGATGGGCAGTGATATGCGTGGTGATCCGGCGTCGGCGTTGCTGGAGGTTCTGGACCCTGAGCAGAACCACAACTTCAACGATCATTATCTGGAAGTTGATTACGACTTGTCCGATGTGATGTTCCTTTGCACCTCCAACTCGATGAATATTCCTCCAGCATTGCTGGACCGGATGGAGGTGATTCGTCTGCCTGGCTACACCGAGGACGAGAAGATCAACATCGCGGTCAAGTACCTGTCGCCCAAGCAGATTCAGGCCAATGGACTGAAGAAAGGCGAGCTGGAATTCGACCCCGATGCGATTCGCGACATCATCCGCTACTACACCCGCGAAGCCGGTGTGCGGGGCCTGGAGCGCCAGATCGCCAAGGTCTGCCGCAAGGCGGTGAAAGAGCATGCGATGGAAAAACGCTTCTCTGTTAAGGTCACTTCCGATCTGCTGGAACACTTCCTGGGCGTGCGTAAATTCCGCTACGGCCTGGCCGAGCAGCAGGATCAGATCGGCCAAGTGACCGGCCTGGCCTGGACTCAGGTAGGCGGTGAGTTGCTGACGATCGAAGCCGCTGTGGTTCCAGGCAAGGGTCAGTTGATCAAGACCGGCTCCCTGGGCGATGTCATGGTCGAGTCGATCACTGCCGCGCTGACCGTGGTACGCAGTCGTGCCAAGAGCCTGGGTATTCCCTTGGACTTCCACGAGAAGCGTGACACCCACATCCACATGCCGGAAGGGGCTACCCCTAAAGACGGCCCTAGCGCGGGCATAGGCATGTGCACGGCGTTGGTTTCGGCGCTGACCGGCATTCCGGTGCGGGCTGATGTAGCGATGACAGGGGAGATCACCCTACGCGGTCAGGTATTGGCCATCGGCGGGCTGAAAGAGAAATTACTTGCAGCTCATCGGGGTGGAATCAAGACGGTGATCATTCCTGAAGAGAATGTTCGCGATTTGAAAGAAATTCCTGACAATATCAAGCAGGATCTGCAGATTAAACCAGTTAAATGGATTGACGAAGTCCTGCAAATTGCGCTGCAATACGCGCCGGAGCCCTTGCCGGATGTGGCTCCCGAGATAGTTGCAAAGGACGAAAAACGCGAGTCTGACTCTAAGGAAAGAATTAGCACGCATTAGTACGCATTAGCCTGGGGGGCTTCCTTGACAGCTTTTTAGAGCCCTTGTTATAAAGCGGCTCTTAAGTGTCTGTAGGCCATTCAGCACTCGTTTTTGCTTTCACCAAAAAACTTAGAATCATACTCATAGATATGTAAGGGGACTTAGAGTGAACAAGTCGGAACTGATTGATGCTATCGCTGCATCTGCTGATCTCCCGAAAGCTGCTGCTGGCCGTGCGCTGGACGCAGTAATCGAATCCGTTACTGGCGCTCTGAAGGCCGGTGACTCTGTTGTTCTGGTTGGTTTCGGTACTTTCTCCGTAACGGATCGTCCAGCTCGTATCGGTCGCAACCCACAGACCGGTAAGACTCTGGAAATCGCTGCTGCTAAAAAGCCAGGTTTCAAAGCCGGTAAAGCACTGAAAGAAGCCGTAAACTAAGTTTCTTCAGGGTCTTTGCCCATCCGGGTCGGGGTCATGCCTGATCTGGCAGCGGGGCGCCAGTAGGCCGGTGCATCACCGGCCAATGCCGAGGGTCGCAGGTTCAGCTCTCGTCCGCTCCGCCAGTTACGAGAAGGCGCATCCTCGGATGCGCCTTTCTTCTATCCGGACTCTACCCACACTCCACGGTTGCTTAAATTGAAGTACAGCCGTTTCTGGGGGACGCATGCTGCAGAATATCAGGGACAACTCACAAGGCTGGATTGCCAAAACCATCATCGGGGTCATCGTCGCACTGCTGGCGTTGACCGGTTTCGATGCCATTTTCCAGGCCACTACCCATAACCAGGACGCGGCCAAGGTCAACGGCGAGGAAATCACTCAGAACGAGTTGAGCCAGGCCGTCGACATGCAACGTCGTCAACTGATGCAACAGTTGGGCAAAGATTTCGATGCCTCCCTGCTGGATGAGAAGATGCTGCGCGAAGCCGCGTTGAAAGGGCTGATCGATCGCAAACTGTTGCTGCAAGGTGCACAGAATTCCAAGTTTGCCTTCTCCGAGGGCGCGCTGGATCAGGTGATCCTGCAAACGCCGGAATTCCAGGTTGAAGGCAAATTCAGCCCTGAGCGTTTCGATCAGGTGATTCGTCAGTTGGGCTACACCCGTCTGCAATTCCGCCAGATGCTGGCTCAGGAAATGCTGATCGGTCAGGTGCGTGCCGGTCTGGCGGGCAGTGGTTTCGTGACCGATGCTCAGGTACTGGCGTTCGCTCGTCTGGAAAAACAGACTCGAGATTTCGCTTCACTGAGCATCAAGGCTGATCCGGCAGCGATCAAGCTGACCGATGACGAGGTCAAGGCCTATTACGATCAGCACGCCAAGGAGTTCATGACTCCCGACCAAGTGGTGATTGATTACATCGAGCTGAAGAAGGCTGCCTTCTTTGATCAGGTCAGTGTCAAGGACGAGGACCTGCAGGCGCTGTATCAGAAGGAAATCGCCAACCTGTCCGAGCAACGTCGTGCCGCGCACATCCTGATCGAAGTCAACGATAAGGTGAACGAGGCTCAGGCCAAGGCCAAGGTCGAAGAGATCCAGGCGCGTCTGGCCAAAGGCGAAAGCTTCGAGGCACTGGCCAAGGAATTCTCCCAGGATCCAGGCTCGGCTAATAACGGTGGCGACTTGGGCTATGCCGGTCCAGGTGTTTATGACCCAACCTTCGAGAAGGCGCTGTATGCGCTGAATAAGGATCAGGTCTCGGCCCCGGTGCGTACGGACTTCGGTTTCCACCTGATCAAGCTGTTGGGCATCGAAGCACCGGAAGTGCCGAGCTTCGCCAGTCTCAAGGACAAGCTGACCCGCGACTTGAAAACTCAGCAGGTCGAGCAGCGTTTTGTCGAGGCGACCAAGCAGCTGGAGGACTCTTCGTTCGAGGCCTCCGATCTGGCACAACCGGCTCAGGAACTGAAGCTGACTGTTCACACCTCCGCGCCATTCGGCCGTGACGGTGGCGACGGTATCGCTGCCAACCGTGCAGTGGTGCAAGCAGCGTTCAGCACCGAAGTCCTCGATGAGGGTTCCAACAGCACCGCCATCGAACTGGACCCGGAAACTGTCGTGGTGCTGCGAGCCAAAGAGCATCGCAAACCTGAGCAACTGCCTCTGGAAAGCGTCGCCAGTGCCATTCGCACGCAATTGGCCAAGGAGCACGCCAGTGCTGCGGCCAAGACCAAGGCTGAAGAGCTGATTGCCAGCTTGCGTGATGGCAAGACCGCGCTGAACAAGCCGGTTGATGGCCAGAACTGGAAAGTCGCACAAGCGGTGACCCGTGGTCAGGATGGTATCGATCCAACTGTTCTGCAGGCGTTGTTCCGCATGAGCAAGCCTGAGTCCAAGGACAAACCGACCTTCACTAGCGTGACCCTGCCTAACGGCAATCTGCTGGTGCTGCAGCTCAATGCCGTCAATGAAGCCGCTGCGCCGACCGAGGAAGAGAAGGCTCAATACCGTCGCTTCCTGGCCTCGCGGGTAGGGCAGCAAGATTTTGCCGCCTACCGCAAGCAGCTGGAAAACCAGGCGGACATCAAGCGTTACTAATGCCTGAACCGCAGTGTTGAAAAGACCCCGGCCGCAATGCCGGGGTCTTTTTTTGAGCTCGGATAAACCTCAGGTGCCGGTGGTGTGCCAGCGCTTGCGCGCATGCAGGTAAGGATAAGAGCGAGAATGCCATGAACCACGATCTGATGACCAACAACCCCCTGTTGATCGTTTCGGCGATCTTTGTGTTTTTCATCCTCCTGGAAATAGCTTGTTCAGCCTTTCGCCAACCCCGTGGCCAGCGCCGCGACGTGCTGATCGAGGCGGTGGGCTCAAGCCTGTTGCTTGGCGTGACCTTTCCCCTGGTGATGTGGGCCAGCGGTGCGCTCATGGGCCTGGCACTGCCACAAGCCAAGGGCATGCTGGCGGATACGCCCTGGGTGCTTGGTCTGCTGTTGTTCCTGATCTTCGATGACATGGCCCAATACTGGTGGCACCGCCTGACCCATCGTCTCCCCGCGCTGTATGCCCTGCACCGGGCTCACCATTCAGCGGCCTACATGAGCATTCGCATCGTTTATCGCAACAACAGCTTCTATTACCTGCTGATGCCCGGAATCTGGTTCTCCGGGGTGCTGATCTACTTGGGGCTGGCGCCGGTCTATTACGGTTACCTGATTCTCAAGATGACGGTGATCTTCGCCGCACACAGCAGCGTGGCCTGGGACGACAAGCTGTACCGCATCGGTTTTCTCCGGCCACTGATGTGGCTGGTGGAGCGAGTCTTTTCAACGCCTTCGACCCATTCGGCTCACCATGGCCTGAGCGCCGAGGATGGCGTGACCCACTACAAGGGCAACTTCGGTAACTTGCTGTTCCTCTGGGATGTGCTGTTTGGCACCGCGAAGATCACCCGCCGCCGGCCCGTTACCTTCGGTATCGAGCACTTGGCGCCGGTGAGCTGGAAGGAGGAGCTGTTCTGGCCGTTGGTACGCAGTCGCAAAGCCCGATCCGCTGCGCACGCAAAAGTGGATACTGCTTTGCAGACTGGCGCTTCGGCTGAAGGCTAGCGACCTGGCAGGCTCCGTTGCCGCGAGAACGCCCGATTGCCAAGGCTTGGGTCGAGGATCAGCGTCTGACTGGAAAGCCCTGGTGCCGGGCGTTCACCGCCACCACCAGGCTGATCAGCAACAGCGCGGCAATCACCCAGGGGAAGATCGCCACTCCCGGCCCTTGCAGCAGCAAGGCGCCACCCAGGCCGCCACCGGCGATCGCCAGGTTCCATAGGGTGACCAGCATCGACTGCGCAGTGTCAGCGTGCTCGCCTGCGGCCTTGGCCAGTGCGGTTTGCAGCAGGGTGGCCATGCCGCCGAAGGACAGCCCCCAGATAGCGGTCGCCCCATAGATCGCCACTGGCCAGTCACCCAGCAGCCCCAGCATCAGGGTCGAGCCGATGAACAGCAGGCAACTGACCAGCACCAGTTGACGCAGCCAGCGATCGATCAGCAGGCCCACCAGCCAGATGCTCAACAATGCGGCCAGGCCAAATACCAGCAACACCCGCTCGATCTGCTCACCAAGCCCGACCGGCTGAAGAAAGGGCGCGATGTAGGTGTAGAGAATGTTGTGTCCCAGTACATAGGCAAAAGTCACGAACAGCACTGGTCGGATCCCCGGCAAGGCCAGGACTCGAGCCAGCGACAAGCGCTTCTGCGCGCGCAGCCCCGGGAAGTCCGGCACCTGAACCAGTACCCAGCCAATTAGCCCCAGGGTCAGCAAGGTCATGACAGCAAAGCTCATGCGCCAGCCCACCAGGTTGCCCAGCCAGGTTCCAGCGGGCATTCCCACCGACAGAGCCACCGGCGCGCCGAGCATGGCCAGCGTGATTGCCCGGCCTTGCAAGTGAGGCGCCACCATGCGGCTGGCATAGCCGGCCAGCAAGGCCCAGAGCAGACCGGCGAAGACCCCGGCGAAAAAGCGTGCCACCAGAATCAGGCTGTAGTCACTGGAGAGGACGGTAACAGTGTTGACCAGGGCAAAGCCGGCGATGGCCAGCAACAGTAAGGGGCGCCGCCGCCAGCCCTGTGTGAGGATGATCAGCGGGATGGCGGCCAGTAGCGAACCCAGGGCATAGAAGGTCACCAGCTGGCCAATCAGTGCAGGTGAGACGCCAAGGTTGGCACTCATTTGTGGCAGCAGCCCAGCCGGCAGGGTCTCGGTCATCAGGGTAATGAAACCGGCGCTGGCGAGAGCCAGCAGGCCGCCGACAGGCAGGCGTTCGCGGGTCTCGGCGGGTGCTTGTAGCAGTTCACAGGCATTGGCGGAGTTGCTCATGGTCGGGCACCGTTGTGCAGGGGCAGAAATGAAGCTCACAGGGTAGGGTTCTGTGCATGGCGGAAAAATAGGCTAAGGTTCCGAACTTATCGGACACAGAAGTCCTTAATCGCAGGAGGCAGAATGGACTGGCTGGGCAGTATCCCGGTGTTCATGCAGGTGGCCGAGACACGTAGCTTTACCGAAGCGGGGCGGCTATTGGGAGTGTCCTCCTCAGCCGTGGGCAAGAGCATCGCGCGGCTTGAGGAGCGTCTGGAGACGCGCCTGTTCCATCGCACCACCCGCAGTATCAGCCTGACCGCCGAGGGGGCCGGGTTCCTCGAGCGCTGCCGCCGGATAGCTACCGAAGCGGAGGCTGCGGAGTTCCAGCTGTGCGATTCCTCCAGTGCGCCTGTAGGTAAGTTGCGGATCAGCGCTCCCCAAGTTCACGGGCTGTTGATGCCGGTACTGGCGGAGTTCATGCAGCTCTATCCACAGATCGAGCTGGACGTGGACCTTTCCGATCGCATGGTGGACGTGGTGGAGGAGGGGTTTGATCTGGTAGTGCGCACGGGCAATCCCAAGGACTCCCGGCTCCTGGCCCGACAATTGGGGCGCTTTCACATGGTGCTGGTGGGTAGTCCCGACTATTTCAAGCAGCGCGGCCTGCCGCAATGCCCCCAGCAACTGCGCGAGCACGCCTGCCTGCGGCACACCTTTCACCACACCGGCAAACTTGAGCCGTGGCCGTTCAAGCCCCAGGCCCACTTACCGGAACCGCTGCTGCCGACCCGCTTGACCAGCAGCTCCATCGAGGCTGTGGAACACGCTGCCCGCAGCGGTTTGGGTATCGCCTGTTTGCCGGATTTCATGGTGCAGGCGGCGGTTCGCCGGGGAGCGTTGCAGACAGTGCTCGACGAGTACCTGGAACACAGCGGCACGTTCTGGGTGCTGTGGCCATCGAGCCGGCATGCAGCGGCCAAGCTGAGGGTGTTGATCGAGCACTTGAGCGAGCGACTTTTTCCGGCAAACAACGGTCAGTAAACTTGTGTGAAATTTAAGACACCAATTACCTGCGCGGTGTGGCATTGATCTGTTGCACAATACGCGCCGGAGCGTTTTCCTCAGGATTTTCGATGTTTAGATCATTTCATCTGCGCGCCGCAGCCGCGGCATTGCTGCTGTCCGCTGTCGCCGGTTGTTCGACGCACAAGACCGCCATCTACGAGCATGAAAGCTTCGATGATTCCGGCACTTTTTCGCGCAATTACCCGGTCAGCGATACCGCTTCCTGTGAAGCCGCACGCCGGGCTCTGCTGAGCCAGGGCTACATCATCACCAGCAACGACCCGAAGCTGGTCAGTGGCCACAAGAGCTTCCAGCAGACCGGTGAGACCCATCTGGAGATCAGCTTCAATGTGGTCTGTGCCCAGGACGGCAGCGGCGACCAACGTTCGACGGTGTTTGCCAACGCCTTGCAGGACCGTTATGCACTCAAGAAGGTGAACAACTCGGCGAGCCTGGGCGTCGGAGTGCTGGGTTCGGTGTCGATGCCGATCGGTTCCACCGACGACTCCATGGTCAAGGTGGCCAGTGAGACGGTGTCGTCCGCCAAGTTCTATGAGCGCTACTTTGCCCTGGTCGAGCTGTTTTTGCCCCAGGAAGTGAAGAAGGCTGCACATATCGAAGAGAAGCCCAAGGCTGATCTGGGGGTTCCCGAAAACAAGCCCGAGGCGGAACCCAAGCCTGAGTCCAAGCCACAGAGCGAAGTGATCGAGCCGAGTGCTGTGGTCGCACCGCTGGTGCCCGCCAATGAGCCTGAGCCAACGCTCTCCCAGCCCGTGGCTCCACCAGCGGAAGTCGCGCCGATTGTGCCGGCTGCCAGCAGCGAGCTGGCGCCTGCCAATCAAGCCGTCACTGCACCCCCCGCCAGCAGTCTGCCGCCGCCGACCGAGCCGATTCCCGCTCTGCCGGGCAGCGGGCACTGATCGGTTCCAGGATGCTCGGGCCGACTCTTTAAAGTCGGCCCGATGTTTACATCGCGCTCGCCTTCGACTGCAATCATTGCCGTTGCATGGGTATCCACAGCTTAAATTTCTCACGGGCTGTTACGTTTTAACGACATAAATCTTGACCGGGGGGGTAGTATTTTTTCTGTCATCCCGGCACTTTATGCTGGTCCCGACAGTCATTAGGCACAGGGTTATTCAATCAACGGAAAAGGAGTCCGCCATGGACGAATACCAAGAGGAACTGCTGGAGTATCAAGCTTTTGAGCTCGATCCCCTGGAGCCAGCAGAAGACGCCACCGAGCTGTAACGCCGGTGGCGTTTTTTTTTAGCCGAATTGTCGGTGGCTGCGCCGGAATTCCCCCGGGGTCTGCCCGTTCCAACGCTTGAAAGCCCGTTGAAATGCCTCGGCTGAGGCAAAGCCCAACAGATAGGCGATCTCGCCGAATGCCAGTTCGGTATCGCGGATATAGGTCATGGCCAGGTCGCGGCGAGTGTCGTTGAGAATCGCTCGAAACTGCGTCCCTTCTTCCGCCAGCTTGCGCCGCAGGGTCCAGGTCGGCAGCTTCAGGCGCATCGCCACTTCTTCCAGGTCCGGCTCACGGCCACCGTTGAGCAGAGGGCCCAACAGCTGGATGATGCGTTCGCGCAGGCTGCGGGTCCGGGTCAACTGTTCCAGTTCTCTTTCACATAGCTGCACCAGATGCCGCCAGGTGCTGGGGCAATGCTCCGGATTGCGCAGGGCCAGGTTGGCCTGGCTCAAGCGCAGCTGGTTCTGTTCAGCACCGAACTGGATGGGCGTTGGGCCGAGCAGGGCATAGGCGTCGTGATAGTCCGGGCGCTCGAACTCGATGTCGATCTGCTCGGCATGAATGGCCTGGCCGCAAAGACTCGACAGCTGCTGAAGCCAGCCGGACATGATTGAGTCCACGACGAAACGGTTGTAGGCGTTGTAGGGGCTGATGGAATAAAAGCGCAGCCAGGCACCGTTGGCGTCTTCGTGAAAGCTCGACTGGCCGCGATAGTTGGAGCCGTACAAGGCCTCGAAACGGGTCAGGCAGCGAGCCGCTTCGCGCACGGTAGGGGCTTGCGCGGCAGTCACCCCAGCAAGGCCCATCTGGCTCAGGCGACTCAGGCGGCCCATACGCAGACCCAGTGCCGGGTCACCGGTCAGCTGGATCGCCCCGTGGCCCAGGCGCATGTAGCGGGGGATCGACAAGCGTGCCCCGGCTTCCCCCAGCCTGGCGGCGTCCAGTGCGTATTGTTCCAGCAACGGTGTCGGGTCCAGCCCATGACTGCGTACCGCGTCCACCAGGCTGTGGACGAACCCCACCGAGAGGTCTCCCAGGCGCATCGGCGGCGTCTTCATCGACTACAACCAGATGTTCAGCAAGCGAGCACCCCGGGTGCCCTCGTCGGCAAAGGTCTGGCCATTGCTGTTGATAAAGCTCTGGCCGCTGCTGCGCTGGTCCCAGAACTGGCCACGCAGGAACACGCTGACCCCGGCACTGGCCAGGCTGCTGGGCGGGCGGGCAGTGAGGGTCAGGCGATGCCAGGCCTCGCCTTCGCTGGCTTCCTCGGGCTTGAGGCTGACTTCACTGGGGGTGGCGATGCTCTTGTAACCGCGCCAGGGTTTGTCCCAGCCGTCGCGGCCCATGACAAAGGCCGGGACTGCCACCAATTGAGTGCTCTGCTCATTGAGCTTGCGATAGTTTTCCGGGTACCAGCTGTCGCTGCCGATCAGTACGCCGAGCCGTCCGGCGGGGGTATCGATCACCCGTAGCGCTGTTTCGGTATCGCCCTTCAGGTAGCCGCTTTCGGCATAGGTCGGGTAGATCTGCCGCTGGGGCTGGCCCATGGGCAGGCCATCGCTGCCGAACACCAGGCTGCTGTTGTACAGGGCGCCGCTGCCAATCTGCAGGGTGCCCTGACTGACACTGGGCTCCGGCAGAATGATGGTGCCGGCCACCAGGGTCACCTGGAACTCCTTGGCCAGGCCGCCGAACAGCCACTGATAGTCCTTGGCCATTTTCTTCGCCTTCATGCGCAGATACGCATCGTCCAGGCGACTGTCGCCCCTGGCGCTGATCAGCGCCTTGAGAAACGGCAAGGGGTTGCTCACGGCCAGCCAGTTCATCGCTTCTTTCAAGGAGGTGGCCTGGTACAGCTCGTTCTTTTCACCACTGACCATCAGCCAGGTGCCGATATGCTCCGGTAGCACGACGATGGTCTTGGCGTTGACCAGGCCTTTGTCAGTGGCTTGCTGCAAGTAGGCCGCCAGCTTGCGATGCAGGCGTTCGATGTTCTGGTAGTCGGTGGGGAACAGTTCAGGCTGAATCGCCAGCAGGTTGCCATTATCGGCTGGCACGCCTTGATCCACCGCGAGCTGGATGCGCAGGTCCGACAGGTAGTGCGCCTCTGGACGGTCGCGAGTCCAGATTGCGTAGCGGGTGGCGGCTGCAAGCAGGGCCAGAGTGAGGGTGATGTAGAGAAGTTTGCGCATGGGGAAACAGTCAGCGGCCGTGTGCAGGAGTCGTCGACTAGGGTAGGGCCCGGGCCGACGCTTGCCAAGGGGCGCTGTGCGTTTGGATCAATAAGTTGTCAGTTACGGTCATTGAGCGCCGGATACCGTGCTCTTAGTCTGTGGAGCACTACCGATGGAAGACGCAGAGCTTCCACATTTTCCGTGATTGCCCGATCTGGAGTGACACCATGGCTGCCGCACCTTACCCGCACTTGCTGGCCCCCCTCGACCTGGGGTTCACCACCCTGCGCAACCGCACCCTGATGGGGTCCATGCACACCGGTCTGGAAGAGAAGCCCGGCGGTTTCGAGTGCATGGCGGCGTATTTTGCCGAGCGTGCCCGCGGCGGCGTGGGCCTGATGGTCACCGGCGGTATCGGTCCCAACGACGAGGGCGGGGTGTATTCCGGCGCTGCCAAGCTGACCACCGAAGAAGAGGCCCTCAAGCACCAGATCGTCACTCGTGCGGTGCACGAGGCGGGTGGCAAGATCTGCATGCAGATTCTTCACGCCGGGCGTTATGCCTACAGCCCCAAGCAGGTCGCCCCCAGCGCGATCCAGGCGCCGATCAACCCGTTCAAGCCCAAGGAGCTGGACGAGGAAGGCATCGAGAAGCAGATCCGCGACTTCGTCACCTGCTCGACCCTGGCCCAGAAAGCCGAGTACGACGGCGTCGAAATCATGGGCTCGGAAGGTTATTTCATTAACCAGTTCCTGGCGGCCCACACCAACCACCGTACCGACCGCTGGGGCGGCAGCTACGAAAACCGCATGCGCCTGCCAGTGGAAATCGTTCGCCGGGTGCGTGAGGCGGTCGGTCCGAACTTCATCATCATCTTCCGCCTGTCGATGCTCGACCTGGTGGAAGGCGGCAGCACCTGGGAAGAAATCGTGCAGCTGGCCCAGGCCATCGAACAGGCCGGCGCCACCATCATCAATACCGGGATCGGCTGGCACGAAGCGCGAATTCCCACCATCGCCACCAAGGTGCCTCGCGCCGCATTCAGCAAAGTCACGGCCAAGCTGCGCGGTTCGGTGAGCATTCCGCTGATCACCACCAACCGCATCAACACCCCGGAAATTGCTGAGCAGATCCTCGCCGAGGGCGATGCCGACATGGTTTCCATGGCTCGGCCGTTCCTCGCCGATCCGGACTTCGTCAATAAAGCCGCCGCCGGTCGCGCCGACGAGATCAACACCTGCATCGGCTGTAACCAGGCGTGCCTGGACCATACCTTCGGCGGCAAGCTCACCAGTTGCCTGGTCAACCCCCGTGCCTGCCACGAGACCGAGCTGAACTACCTGCCGGTCACGCAGATCAAGAAGATTGCCGTAGTGGGGGCCGGCCCGGCGGGCCTGTCCGCCGCTACCGTGGCCGCTGAACGTGGCCATCAGGTGACCCTGTTCGACTCCGCCAGCGAGATCGGTGGCCAGTTCAACATCGCCAAGCGGGTGCCGGGCAAGGAGGAGTTCTATGAAACCCTGCGTTACTTCAAGCGCAAGCTGCAGACCAGCCATGTCGAGCTGTGCCTGAACACCCGGGTGGATGTGGAGCAACTGGTGGCCGGCGGTTTTGACGAAATCATCCTGGCCACCGGTATCGCCCCGCGTGTGCCGGCGATTCCCGGGGTGGAGCATCCCAAGGTCCTGAGCTACCTGGATGTGTTGCTGGAGCGCAAGCCGGTCGGCAAGAGCGTGGCTGTGATCGGTGCCGGTGGCATTGGCTTCGACGTTTCCGAGTTCCTGGTGCACCAGGGCGTGGCCACCAGCCAGGACCGTGAAGCGTTCTGGAAGGAATGGGGCATCGACACCCAGCTCGAAGCCCGTGGCGGCGTAGCGGGAATCAAGGCTGAGCCCCATGCACCGGCCCGTCAGGTGTTCCTGCTGCAGCGCAAGAAAACCAAGGTTGGCGACGGCCTGGGCAAGACCACCGGCTGGATTCACCGCACCGGGTTGAAGAACAAGCAGGTACAGATGCTCAACAGCGTCGAATACCTGAAGATCGACGACGCCGGTCTGCATATCCGCATTGGCGAGGCAGGAGAACCCCAGGTGCTGCCGGTCGACAACATCGTCATCTGCGCCGGTCAGGACCCGCTGCGTGAGCTGCAGGATGGCCTGCTGGCCGCAGGGCAGAATGTGCACTTGATCGGCGGCGCCGATGTGGCCGCGGAGCTCGACGCCAAGCGTGCCATCAATCAGGGCTCGCGCCTGGCGGCACAGCTGTAACGGCGTCAGCGACACGCAGCGGGCAAAGAGGCGCACTGGTAGACTGCGCCTCTTTGCATGTTGAACCTGATGCTGATGTCCTTTCCCGATTCCTTCGATTGGCTGCCCCAGGCACCGCTGCAACGGCTGGACCTGGACTGGCTGTCTCAAGCCGGGGTCGAGGTGGCGGTGCTGCGCCTGGACCTGATCGATCCACTGATCAGCGGCAACAAATGGTTCAAGCTGACCGAACACCTGGCAACCGCGCGCCAGTGTGGTGCCGCCGGCATCATCAGCCTGGGCGGTGCCCATTCCAATCATCTGCACGCCCTGGCCGCTGCCGGTCGACGTTTTGCCTTCCCCACGGTCGGGCTGTTGCGCGGCCATCCACAAGACACCCCGACCGTGCGCGACCTGCAGCGTTTCGGCATGCAGGTGCACTGGTTGGGTTACGCCGGTTACCGGGGGCGCCATGCCCCCGGTTTCTGGGCGCCTTGGCAGGCGCAGTACCCCGAGCTGTATCCGGTGCCCGAGGGGGGCGGTGGCCTGGCGGGCGCTTCAGGCTGCCGGCCGTTGCTACAACAGGTGCAGCAACAGTTACCGGCCTTGGGCTGGAGCGACTATCACGGTTGGTGGCTGGCCGTCGGTACTGGCACCACCCTGGCTGGGTTGGTGCTGGCGGAGGCTGGCGTGCACCCGGTGTATGGCGCACTGGCGGTGCCTGCGGATCACGGGGTGGCGCAGCAGGTTGCGGATATTTTGCAGGAGGCCGGGCTGAACAGTGGCCGTTATGAGCTGCTGGACAGCAGTCGTGGCGGTTTTGCCAAGGTCGACGCAGAGTTGCGGGAGTTCATCCAACTGAGTGAGCGATACAGCGGCTTGCCATTGGAACCGCTGTACACCGGCAAGGCCCTGCTGGCCTTGCAGGCGCAGGTCCTGGCCGGGCGCTTTGCCGCGGGTAGCCGGTTGATCTTCGTGCATACCGGCGGCTTGCAAGGCCGCCGTGGATTCGCCGATCAGGCCTGATCCGGTTTGCGCCACATGCGTTGCAGGGTGTTATCGCGCATCACGTAGTGGTGATAGAGCCCGGCCAGGGCATGCAGACCGATCAGCCAGTAACCCAGGCTACCCAGCAGTTCGTGCCAGCCCTGGAGTTGTTTGGCCAGGTTTTTGTCCTCTGTCACCAGCAGCGGCAGATCGAAGCCGTAGAACATCACTTGATGGCCCTTGGCGCTGGTGGTCAGCCAACCGAGCAGCGGCATGGCGATCATGAACAGGTAGAGCGCCCAGTGCATGAGCGTCGCCAGCAGCCTCTGCCACTGGGGCGGGTTGGGCACGATCTTCGGTGCGACGCCCTGGGTGCGCGCGAACAGGCGCAGCCAGACCAGAACGAACACCGTCAGGCCGAGCATGAAGTGGGCTTCGACAATCAGCGTGCGAGCGCCGCTGCCCTTGGGAAAGATGCCGCGAAATTCGATACAGGCGTAAACCACCGCCAAGAGCACCAGCATCAACCAGTGCAGGGTGATCGTCATGCTGCTGTAGCGAGACTCAGTGTTTTTCCAGGGCATACGGGACATCCTCGGTCATCAGGTCTGAAGCCTCCGTTCTTGAATGACGGAGTGCTGTAACTGTAATCCGCTATCCGAGGGTTTGCCTGAGTCGACAGGGGCTTTTATCGCCCTTGTCAGGGCCCTGGCGGGGCAATGCCCGATAAAAAAACGGCGGTGCCAGGAGCGCCGCCGTTTGGTTGTGGAGCTGGGGCCTGATCAGTGGCTCTGGGGCATCTCTCCTCGGGCCAGGCGCTGGTTGATGTCGGCGATGACCTGAGGCAGATCGGCAATGGTGTCGATCATGTAGTGCGGGCGCGAAGCCTCGAACAGTTTATGGATGCGCTTGCGCTCGCTGGCCAGGGTGTCGCTGGCCAGGGCACGGAAGCCGTCATAGCTCAGGCCCAGGGCGTTGCCCGAGCAGATCAGGGCCACGGTCCACATGCCGGCGCGACGGCCCTCGAGAATCCCTGGCACGGTGTCGTCGATCTTCACGCAGGCGGCAACATCATCGATGCCCAGGGCGATCACATTGGCCAGGGCCTGGGCCGGCCAGGGGCGACCGTTGGGCACTTCGTCGGTGGCCACTACATGGTCGGCGACGTAGCCGTTGCTGGCGGCCAGGGTCACCACCTTGTCCATCACCTGCTTGGGGTAGCCGGAGCAGGAGCCGATCTTGATGCCTTGCTCGCGCAGCTTGGCAATCACTTCCAGGGCGCCGGGAATCAGTGCCGAATGCTCGGCGATTTTCTCGATCTGCAATGGCATGAAGCGCTCGTAGATGGCTGTGACGTCGGCATCGGTGGGTGTACGACCGAAGACTTTACGGTAGCGCTCGGCCACCTCCGGCAGGTCGCACAGGGTGCGGATATGGTCCCACTTACCCATGCCCATGGGGCCGCGGGCTTCTTCGATAGACACCTGCACATCGAATTCGGCAAAGGCTTCGACAAAGATCTGCGTCGGAGCGAAGGAGCCGAAGTCCACCACGGTGCCGGCCCAGTCGAGGATCGCTGCTTGCAACTGAGAAGGGTTGCTGTAGTTCATGGTTTCAATGCCTGTGTAGGAGCGAGTTTGCTCGCGGAAAAAGGTTCGGGATCGCAGCGCCTGTTTCGCGAGCAAGCTCGCTGTTGCAGGCACGGCGGGGAGTCAGATGTTCTGGACTTCCATTTCCTGCAGTACCTCGGCGATGGCGGCGACGGCGGCCTGCATGCCGCGGCGGTCGACGTGACCGATGCAGCCCACGCGGAAGGTTTCGACTTGGGTCAGCTTGCCCGGGTAGAGGATGTAGCCCTTGGCCTTGACCCGTTCATAGAAGTCCTTGAACTGGTAACGCGGGTCTTGCGGGGCATGGAAGGTGACGATGATCGGCGCCTGGATTGCTTCCGGCAGAAAGCTGCGCAAGCCCAAGTTCCCCATGCCTTCCAGCAGTGTCCGACAGTTGTCGGCGTAGCGCGCATGGCGTGCCGGCAGGCCGCCTTCTTCGTTGTACTGCAGCAGGGCTTCATGTAACGCAGCGACCACGTGGGTCGGCGGGGTGAAGCGCCACTGGCCGGTCTTGGCCATGTAGCTGTGCTGGTCGTGCAAGTCCATGGCCAGGGAATGGGCGTTGCCCGCCGCCTGGGCCAGGGACTCCTTGCGGGCGAAGACAAAACCCATGCCGGGCACGCCTTCCAGGCATTTGCCGGAGGCGGCGATCAATGCGTCGAAGGGGATTTCCCGGGCATCGATGGGCAGGGCGCCGAAGGAGCTCATGGCATCGATGATCAGGCGTTTGCCGTGGCGGGCCACGACCTGGGCGATCTCCGGCAGCGGGTTGAGGATGCCGGTGCTGGTTTCGCAGTGGATCAGGGCCACGTGGCTGATGCGGTGGTCGGCCTGGAGCAGGCGCTCGACGTCGGCGGCGGTGGTGGGTTCGTCCTCGGCGGTTTCAAAGGTGCTGAAGTCGCGGCCGAGCACTTCGCAGATTTTCGCCAGGCGCTTGCCGTAGGCACCGTTGATCAGCACCAGGACCTTGCCGTTGCGGGGCACCAGGGTGCCGATGGCGGCTTCCACGGCGAAGGTTCCGCTGCCTTGCAGGGGGACACAGTGGTGGCTGTCGGCGCCGTTGACGATGGCCAGCAGTTGCTGGCACAGGCTGGCTGTCAGTTGGTTGAAGCGCTCATCCCATGAACCCCAGTCCACCAGCATCGCCTGGCGGGTGCGGGCGGATGTGGTCAGGGGCCCGGGGGTAAGCAGGATTGGCTCGGCGATGCTCATGCTGTGTCCTCGAAAATGATGGGATGAAGCTACGGGGACTAAATTGCAGTTTGCCTTGTCATCAATCAAATTGTTTGTTGTTATGCCAGCCATCAGTGAGGCCGATAGCTATGAACCTGTTTCAACTCCGCGCATTCGACGCCGTGGCCCGTGAAGGCAGCTTCACCCGGGCCGCCGGGCGGCTGTTTATCAGCCAGCCAGCGGTGACCGGGCATATCAAGGCCTTGGAAGAGCATTACCAGATCACCCTGCTGCGGCGCACTGCGCGCCGGGTGGAGCTGACCGAGGAAGGCATCAAGCTGGCGGCCATCACCCGGGCCATGTTCGGCCTGGCCGAAGAGGCCCAGGCCATGCTCGAGGCCAACCGGCAATTGCTGACCGGGCGCCTGGAAGTGGCGGCGGATGGCCCGCACATGGTGATGCCGATGCTGGCCAGCCTACGGGCGAAGTATCCGGGAGTGACGGTCAACCTGCGCCTGGGCAATGCCCAGGAAACCCTGGCGGCGCTGCTGTCGGAACACGCCGACGTGGCGGTGCTGACCGAAGTCGAGCCGCGCAAGGGCCTGCACCTGCAAAGCCTGGGTGAGTCGCGGATGTGTGCCCTGGTGCCCCAGGGGCATCCCTGGCTGGAGCTGCCCGAAGGCATTGCCATCGAACAACTGGATCAGGTGATCATGGTGCTGCGCGAACCCAGTTCCATCACCCGGCGCACCTTTGATGAGGCTTGCGTGTTGGCCAGGGTCCAGCCCCGCGTGCTGCTGGAACTGGACAGCCGCGAGGCGGTGACCGAAGCGGTGGCGGCGCAGTTGGGCGTCGGGATCGTCAGTTCAGTGGAAGTGGGGCACGAC
Organism: Pseudomonas protegens; assembly: GCF_003363755.1. Classification (GTDB taxonomy): domain Bacteria; phylum Pseudomonadota; class Gammaproteobacteria; order Pseudomonadales; family Pseudomonadaceae; genus Aquipseudomonas; species Aquipseudomonas danubii. Next base: position 1,223,315 of record NZ_CP031396.1, on the reverse strand, counting down.
CCGCGGGTGTGCACGGTGCCGATTCGTGGCGCTGGCCTGATCAACCGGCACATGCTCGGTTGCATGGAACGGCGCCGTGACCTGCGCCTGATCCAGGCGTTTTTCGCCCTGGCTCCTGCCTGACCGCCCCGTAGCAACTGGCTTGTCAGCGAAGAGGCCCGAGGGATCGCCTTCGCCGGCAAGCCGGCGCCTACGGAGCGGTGGGGGAGGCCAGGCTTTCGCGTACCAGATCGAGAAAGGTCGCGACGATCCGCCGTGAACTCTGCTCGCGCAGGCACACCAGGGTTTCGGTCATGCGCCGCTGGCAGTCGATGATCGGCAGGGCGCAGACCCGGGAGTCGGCGCCGAACTCCGCCGCCGAGACCACCCCCACGCCAATCCCCACCACTACCGCTTCTCGCGCCGCTTCCCGGCCCTCCACCTGGATGGTCGGGCGAATCCGCAGGCCGGCCCGGTTCATTTCCTCTTCCAGGGTCTGCCGGGTTACCGAGCCGACTTCCCGCAGCACCAGGGGCGTGTCGTCCAGGTCGGCCAGGCAGATGGACTGGCGATCGGCCCACGGATGATTGCGCGAGACAAAGGCCACCATCGGGTCGTTGCGCAGGGTCAAGGACAGCAGGCGCTCGTCATCCACCTCCCGTCCCAGCAGGGCCAGGTCGGCCTGGTAGTTGAACAGACGCAGCAGGGATTCATCGGTGTTGCCGGTCTCGATCTTCACATTGATCCCGGGGTACAGCTCGCAGAACCGGGCGATCTGCGGCAGCACATGCACCGGGGCATCCACCGCCAGTACCAGGCTGCCGGTCTGCAAGGCCTGGGAATCCTGCAACAGTTCCTTGGCTTCGGCCTCCACCACGAACAGGCGCTGGGTGATGGCCAGCAGGCGTTCTCCCAGATCCGTGAGGCGTACCGAGCGTTTGTTGCGATGGAACAGGATGACGCCGAAGCGCTCTTCGAGCTTGCGCACCTGATCGGAAATCGCCGGCTGGGTGAGAAACAGGCGTTCGGCAGCCTTGGTGAAGTTGCCGTGCACGGCCACCGCATGAAAGGCCTTCAACTGTGCGTGGGAAACCGACATGGGCAGATCCTCTTACAAGCTGGGCTTATATTTGAAATACGATAAATCGATTTCACTTATTAGTTGGTAATTGCTTCCATCTTTCAAGGCCCGGGTGACCCGTCAGTCGACCCGTACCCGGCCCTGATGCCTGTGCGTGCACCTCCAAGTCCCGAAACAGGGAAAGCAACAGGACTCATCTGACCAGCAGTGCCTGCCTCAAGGGCTCTGCTGCAGTGCTCAACAATAAAAAACACAGGCGTTTGTTCCTCATTCTGCCGGCACACTCACCCTGAGGTCAGAACCACAATGAATAAGCACAACGGCACCATCAAACGTTGGCGCGTGCAGATTTTCGCCATCACCTGGATCGCCTACGCGGCGTTCTACTTCACCCGCAAAGCCTTTTCCGTCGCCAAACTGGGGATCGCCGACGATCCCGACTTCACCCTCGACAAGATGGCCATGGCCAACCTCGATGCCATCTACCTGGCGGCCTACGCCGTGGGCCAGTTCACCTGGGGGATCTTCGCCGACCGTTTCGGCCCGCGGGTGGTGGTGCTGGGCGGCCTGCTGATCTCCGCGGCCGCGGCCCTGGTCATGGGCAGCTTCGCCACCTTGCCGGTGTTCGCCACGTGCATGCTGATCCAGGGGCTGGCGCAGTCCACCGGCTGGTCCGGGCTGTGCAAGAACATGGGCAGTTTCTTCCCTGCCCGGGAGCGTGGCCGGGTCCTGGGGCTATGGAGTTCCTGCTACGCCTTTGGCGGGCTGGTGGCGTCGCCCTTTGCCGGCTGGTGGGCCTATACCCTGATCGGCACCTGGCATGCGGCGTTCATCTCCAGCGCAGTGGTGGTGGGGCTGACGGCGGTGCTGTTTTTCATCTTCCAGCGCAACACCCCGCAGGATGTGGGTTTGCCGGCGGTGGAGCCATTGGCGCCACAGAGTGCCGAGGAGGAGGCCGCCGAGCGCCGCCTGAGTGTCTGGGAGCCGTTGCGGGAGATCCTGCGCAATCGCACGGTGCTGGTGCTCGGCCTGTCGTACTTCCTGCTCAAACCGGCGCGCTACGCGATTCTGCTGTGGGGACCGGTGATCGTTTATGAGCAGATGCCGTCGGTGGGCAAGGTGGGGGCGGCGATCGTGCCCACCACCTTCGAGCTGGCCGGGCTGCTGGGGCCGATCATGATCGGCCTGGCCTCGGACAAGCTGTTCGGTGCCCGGCGCATGCCGGCCTGTGTCCTCAGCCTCTTGGCGCTGACAGTGTCCCTGGCGCTGTTCATGGGGGCGCTGCACACCGGCAGCGTGCTGCTGGTGATGCTGCTGCTGTTTTTCATGGGGCTGACCCTGTACGGGCCGGACTCGATGATCAGCGGCGCGGCGGCCATTGATTTCGGTTCGGCCAAGGCCGGGGCCACGGCCGCAGGCTTCGTCAATGGCTGCGGCTCGGTGGGGGCAGTACTGGGGGGCTTGTTGCCGGGCTATTTCGACACGGTGACGGTGTTCATCGTGTTTGCCGGCTGTGCCCTGGTCTCGGCGCTGTTACTCATGCCGTTCTGGAACAGCCGACCCCATGGGAGCGAGCCGGTGCGCGGGCTCGTTCCCAATGGACCGTTGTTGATCAAGCCGTTGCGTTCCTGACTTTTCTGACCCTTCGCCGGCAAGCCGGCTCCTACGAAGTGTTGTAGGCGCTGGCTTGCCAGCGCACCCACTTGCCGTTTTTTTCCTGGAGACTCACCCATGCGACCTTTCTGGCTGGAACAGGCCCTGCAACAGGAAACCCTGGACCCCTGTCCGCCTCTGCAGGGCGATACCACCTGCGAGGTGGCCATTGTCGGCGGCGGCTACACCGGTTTGTGGACCGCCATCATGCTCAAGGAGCAGAACCCCGGGCTGGATGTGCTGCTGATCGAGGCGGATATCTGCGGCGCCGGTGCCAGTGGGCGCAATGGCGGCTGTGCGCTGTCCTGGTCGGCCAAGTACTTCACCCTGGAGCGTCTGTTCGGCATCGAGGAGGCGGTGCGCCTGGTCAAGGAGTCCGAGCGCAGCATCCACGCCATCGGCGCATTCTGCGAGCGCTATGGAGTGGAGGCTCACTATCGCCTCGACGGTACCTTGTACACCGCCACCAACCAGGCCCAGGTCGGTTCCACCGACGGGGTGATCGCGGCCCTGGAACGCCGGGGCATCAATTCCTTCGAGAAGCGCCCCTTGGCCGATGTGCAGCGCATGGCCGGTTCCAGCCAGCACCTGGAAGGCTGGTACTCGCCGGCCGCCGCCAGTGTGCAGCCGGGGTTGCTGGTGCGTGGCTTGCGTCGGGTGGCCTTGCAATTGGGGGTCAGAATCCATGAGCACAGCGCCATGACCGGGTTGGAAGAAGGGCGCCCGGCGCGGTTGCGCACCCCTTTGGGACAGATCCGTGCCCAGCGTGTGGTGTTGGCGATGAACGCCTGGATGGCCCGGGCCTTTCCGCAGTTCGAACGCAGTGTGGCGATTGTTTCCAGTGACATGCTGATCACCGAGCCGCGTCCGCAACTGCTGCAGCAGATCGGCTTGACCAGCGGGGTGACGGTGCTGGATTCGCGGATCTTCGTGCACTACTACCACAACACTCCCGACGGCCGGATCATGCTCGGCAAGGGCGGCAACACCTTTGCCTACGGTGGGCGCATGTTGCCGGTGTTCGACCAGCCGTCGCCCTATGCCGGGTTGCTGCACAAGAGCCTGGGGCAGTTCTTCCCGGCCTTTGCCGAGGTGCCGGTGGCCGCGACCTGGAACGGTCCGTCGGATCGCTCGGTCACCGGGTTGCCCTTCTTCGGCCAGATGAGCCGCGCCGGCAACCTCTTCTATGGGTTCGGCTATTCCGGCAGCGGCGTGGGCCCCTGTCATATGGGAGGGCAGATTCTCGCATCCCTGGTCCAGGGCCTGGACAATCCCTGGACCCGTTCGCCCCTGGTCAACGGTCCCTTGGGTTACTTCCCCCCGGAGCCGATCCGCTACCTGGGCTCGCTCATGGTGCGCAACGCCATTCGCCGCAAGGAGCGGGCCGAGGATCATGGGCGTCGGCCGCGGCATCTGGATGTGCGTCTGGCGCGTTTCGCTGCGGCCGCTGGCAAGGCCGACAAGGGCTGAAGCCTGGCGGGGTAGGGCCGGTCGCTGACTTTTTGGTCGATCAGGGCCCTGAGGACGTATAAACTTGCCCATCGCGTCGGCCAAATCCAACTCGACGCCATAGATCAAGAGAGTGAGTAATGGGCGCACAGTGGAAGGTTAAACACAAAGAAGCGGCAGCCAACGCCAAGGGCAAGATCTTCGGCAAGCTGGTGAAAGAGATCACCATTGCCGCACGTAACGGCGCTGACGTCGCCACCAACGCCCACCTGCGGCTGGTGGTCGAACAGGCCAAGAAGGCCTCGATGCCCCGCGAGACCCTTGAGCGCGCCATCAAGAAAGGTTCGGGCCAACTGGGCGAGACCGTGCAGTACCACCGCGTGACCTACGAAGGTTTTGCCCCGCACCAGGTGCCGCTGATCGTTGAATGCGTGACCGATAACATCAACCGCACCGTGGCGGAAATCCGTGTGGCCTTCCGCAAGGGCCAACTGGGTGCTTCGGGTTCGGTGTCCTGGGATTTCAACCACGTGGGCATGATCGAAGCCTCGCCGGACAGCCCGGACGCCGATCCGGAACTGGCCGCCATCGAGGCCGGTGCTCAGGATTTCGAACCGGGTGAAGAGGGCGCGACCCTGTTCCTGACCGAGCCTGCGGACCTGGATGCCGTACAAAAGGCATTGCCCGAGCAAGGTTTCACCGTGTTGTCGGCCAAGCTGGGCTATCAGCCGAAGAACCCGGTGAGCGGCCTGAGCGATGAGCAGATGGCTGAAGTCGAGGCCTTCCTCGAAGGCCTGGACAACCATGACGACGTGCAGGACATGTTCGTCGGCCTGGCGGGTTAAGACCGCGATTCGCCGGCCAGCCGGCTCCTGCAAACCTCTGTAGGAGCCGGCTGGCCGGCGAAGCTGTTTTAAAGCCCCGCCAATTCCTCACAGACCAGGGCAAAGTCCGGTCGTGCCAGCACCTCTGGCTGACAGCAGCGCTGCACCAGCGCCGCCAGTTTCTGCCGCTGTTCCAGGCTCAGCGAGCCATCCCCGCGCTCCAGCAATTCTTCCAGCAAGACACCGAAGGCCCGCACTTCCAGGCGTTGCAGCGCCCGGCTCTCTGGGGTGTCGTCCTTGGCATGGAAGGACGCCGCGCCAAAATCCCCCAGCAGGCAGTCGCCTTGTTCATTCCACAGGGTGTTGTGGCCGTAGAGGTCGCCGTGGGTAATGCCCTGGGCATGCAGGTGGGCACCCACCGCAGCGATGCCGCGGGCGATTCGCAGAATCACGCCGGCACGGTAGTGCGCGTTATCCGGGTAGATATCCCGGGAGCAGGAATCCAGGCTCGGCAGCGCCGCAAGGTTGCGGTAGCTGGGGTCGATCAGTTGCATCACCAGTCCGTTCTGGCCCTGGGGATGCTCGACGATGCGGCCCTCGACCCGGATCAGGTTCGGATGTAACCCGGCACTGATACAGGCGTTCATTTCATGCAGCGGCGAGCCATCGCTGGTCATCTCGCCCTTGTACAGCTTGACCGCCACCGCGCGGGCGGGCTCTCCCGTCGGCTGCCACCACGCTTGGTGAATCACCCCGGAGGCGCCTTCGCCCAGGCGTTGCTCCAGGCGCAGTTCGTGCCAGGGGATGGTGCGGGTGGACTCCAGGGCCTGGGCGTCGGCCTCGGATTCCAGTGGATTGCCGGCATAGGCCAGCCAGGTCAGGCGCGGCAGGGCCAGGAGGAACGGCGGCAGCTCGGTCAGGCGGTTGGCGGCGATCCGCAGCAGCTCCAGGTTGTGGCACTGGCCCAGGCTCTGGGGCAGGGCGGTCAGGCGGTTGCCGGCCAGCATGAGCTTTTGCAGCAGCGGGCGCTGGCCCAGCTCTTCGGGCAGTTCACTGATGCGGTTGTCGGTGAGGATCAGCCAGCGCAACTGCGGCGGCAGGGCGGCGGCCGGGACCCGTTCGATGCGGTTGGCCTTGAAGCCGATCATGCTCAGTTGCGCGCAATGGCCGAGGCAGGCCGGTAGTTCACTGAACTGGTTGTCCGAGCAGAACAGGATGCGCAGGTGGGTGAGCCGGTGCAGGTCGTCGGGCAGGCTGCTCAGTGCATTGCCGCTGAGGTTGAGGATTTCCAGCGAGTCGGCCAGATCGAAGATCTCCTGGGGGAACTCGGTCAGTCCACAGGACAGGTCCAGGCGCTTGATGCCGGCCAGCTGGCCGGCCCGCAGTTGAGCAAGGGTATCCATGAACAGCGTCAGTACTCGAAAGAAGAAAAAGGCGGGCAGAATAAAGCAGTTCGGTGGTTTTGGCTGCCTAAGCGGCCATTGGATGAGTGCTATTGGGTTTCCAGCAACCTGAAGGTCAACGCGCCCGCTCCCTGTACGTAGTCGGCAATCAGGGTAAGGTCGGTCTTGCGGCCTTTGGACCACAGCTGGCAGGCCACTCTCATGACGGATGGCTCGGTGTCCAGCGGGTAAAGGTCCAGGGCGACCCGGCCGCTGCGGTCCGGCTGGAATGCCCGATCATAGGGCGCAGGGGCCAGGTCCACGGCCTGTTCTCCCGAGCTGTCCAGCTCTTCGAGGATTTCTGCATAAATGGCCGGGCTTACGCCAAATGCCGCCAATACCGTTGGCTGGGCATTTTCAATAGCGCGCAAGAGCGCCGCTGCCAGTCGATAAATCTCTTTGCGGTCAAATTCTTGCATCTTGCAGTGCTTCAGCTAACCGGCGAAATGCCGCGGGGTGCCTGGGGTTCCTGGCTTCAGCCAGCATCGACTCCAGGCTGTGGTGCTCCAAGGTGTATTTTACCGATCCGGTGGCGGCTCTGCCCAGCGGGTTTTCCAGGTCGAAGTCGCTCTCCAGGGTTGCAAGCAAGTAGGCGCCCTGGCGGCTCCATTGGTTGAAACGCATGACGTGGCGGTCATCCAGAATCACCGCGCCTTCCTGCTTGTCATCCGAGAAATGGAAAGCCAACTGCGAAGGGGGCAGGTTTTGCTGTGCCGCAAGGCGTTTCCTGTACTTGAGCACGGACGTCAGGCGGGCCCCAGGGGCCAGGCTGAAGCCACTGCCGACCCGTTGCCGGTCAAGGAAGTAGCACTTGAACAGCACCTCCAGGGTTCGCTGGTGGTAGCGCGTCGTGCAGATTTTTTCATACTGGTGAAAGTCCTGGGGCTCGCCGACCCGCTCATAGCCTTTGGCCGCCAGTTCGGCTGCCGAGAAACTCTCCAGGCCAAATAGCCGGGAGTGCTTGAGGGTTGAATCTTGCAGGTGCAGGCACACCAGCTCGCAAAAGCTGATCGAACTCATGTGGCTACTCGCTCAAGCGGGTGCCCGGGACCGATTACCTGCAATTGCCCGAGGCGGCTGCGGGTGCGCGCCAGGTCGATGGCGTGGCCGCCGAGACACTCGTGCAGCGGGCGCTGGCCGATCAGCTGCAGGCGTTTGTCCTGGTCGTAGAGCACGTCGATCAGGTTGATGAAGCGTTGCTGGGCGGCGATCGAGCATTCTCCCAGCTCCGGCAGTTCGTCGATGATCCAGGTGTCGAAGTGGCGACTCAGTTCCAGGTAGTCCATGACGGCCGTGGGCTGTTCGCACACATCGTTGAATTCAAAACGGATGCTGCGCTGCTGGATCTGGCGCACGGTCAATTGCCGGGCGCCTACTGTCAGTTGCGCCGCTGGGGCATGGCGCTCGGGCAGTTCCAGGGCCTGGCGCTGGGCCGGGGTGCCGGGCCACACATAGTGACCCTGGGTGAAGAGCTGCTGATCGTGGGAGCGGGCCTGGCTCCGGTAGTCGTGGGGGCCTCCCACCTCCATCACCTGCATGCGCCCGTTGATCAGTTCGATCACCGGCTTGAAGCGGGCGTGGTACAGCGGGTTGGGCAGCAGGCCCTCGGGGGCGTAGTTGGAGGTCAGTAACAGCGTGATGCCGCGGTTGAACAGGGCCTTGAACAGCCGGGTGATCAGCATCGCATCGCCAATGTCATGGACATGGAACTCATCGAAGCAGAGCACTCGGCACTGGTTGAGCAGTTCATCCAGGGTGGTTTCCAGAGCGTCGGCCTGCTGCTGATGGCGGAACATGCCCTGGTGCAACCGGGCGAAGAAGTCGTGGAAGTGCAGGCGCTGTTTTTCGGCGATGGGCAAGGCGCGGAAGAAGCCGTCCAGCAACCAGCTCTTGCCCCGGCCGACGGCGCCGTACAGGTACAGGCTCTGGGCCTTGCCGGAGGATTGCGTCAGGTCCTCGGCCTGCCGGGCCATGCAGTCGATCACCCGCAATTGGCTGTGGCTGAGGGTGTATCCCAGGTCCCGGGCCTTGTGGCGAAAGTAGTCATGAATCACGCCACCGGCACCGTTCGGGCGGCGCAAGGCTCGGGCGAACAGGCGTCGCCAGGGTGATTGAGTCTGTGCAGGTGTTGGCGGTAAAGCGGCCAATGGTGGTTACCCCGATGATTCCAGGCCGCCTACCTTAAAAGCGGCGCGACAATTTAACCAATAGAAAACCCAACAGCCAGTGATCTCGAAAAGGCATGGCGGCGATAGACGGTCATTCACACCGGGCAGGCCGATTAATACGCTAACTGGCAGTTTCGCCCGCGGTTGCTAACCTGATTTCAGCGAATGCTCCTCATAAGGATTGAGGCCTTGAATGGATATAAGGGTTTGGCAGTCATGAGCGCGTTGCTCAGCGCGACGGCAGGGGCCGCGGATTTGCAGGTGCAGGTCCGGGTCGATGTGCAGCGTGGCTGCCAGTTGGTGGGTCAGCAGCGGGAGGCGGGTGTCGAGCAACTCGGTACCTTGGACTTTGGCAGTACTGCGCGCCTGAACGATCCGGCGGGGCCTTTGGCTGCGGCATGGGTCAGTGGTCGCCTGCCACGCCTGGAGTGCAATCCCGATACCCCTTATCAGATGCGCATCGACGGCGGCCTGCATGGCGGTGTCGGCGAGGTGCGTTACCTGGCCAGCAACAGTGCGTTGGGCAAACCCATTCCTTATCGCCTCTACCAGGACTCGGCCCGGCGCATTGCGTTGCCGGTGAATGTCCCGGTCAGTGGACGGGTGCCGGACTCCGGCACTGTGGATCTGCCCCTGTACGGGCGCATTGAACCTCTGGCCGAGATTCCCCGGGCCGGGGGCTATTCCGATGTATTGAAGGTGACACTGACCTGGTGAGGTCGGGGGTATGACAGCTGCCACGGGGGACCCGGGCAGAGCAGGGACAGCCGTTCAGGTTGAACGGCTCACGTGGGAGTCCTGATGGAACCGGGATGGGTGCAATGAAAGGCAGGACCTGGACGATCGTCGCCCTGGGCTCGCTGTGTCTGCTGGTTGATGATGCCCAGGCGGCGATCAGCGGGCAGATCCAGGCGCGCCTGGTGATCACTGCCAGTTGTCAGGTGAGCAGTGGCGGCAGCGCGCCCTCCACGAACCCCATCAGCAACCTGGGCATGCTCGACTTCGGGCAGCAGGGGCCGACCTGGGTCAACCCCATCAAGGCCAGCCTCACCGACAGTGCCGAAGGCCAGTTGCAGGTGGCCTGCAATCCCTCGGTCACCGGTTTCACCGTGACCATCAATGGCGGCCTCAACGGCGACGGTACAACCCGGCGTTTGAGCAACGGACGCCAGACCATTCCCTATCGATTGTTTGTCGATGCATCCGGTAGCGACAGCTACAGCATCGGCCAGCAGCGCAATTTCGCAGTGAGCAGCGGCAGGCGGATTCCCATTCCGGTGTTCGGCTCTGTGGTCGCGAATACCCGCGCGGTTCCGGCAGGGGTCTACACCGACACCCTGACCATCACGCTGGATTGGTAACTCACGAGAGGACGCACATCATGCACGCGCTTGTATCCAGGATTGGCTGGCCCTTGTTGGGACTGGTCATGGTTTCCACGGCCAACGCCGCCACTACGGTCACCGGTCAGATCAGCTCGACCCTGATCCTCACCAGCAGTTGCCAGGTCAACGGGGTGGGCGGCAGCACCGGTCTGAACTTCGGCGCCTTGAACTTCGGCACCACCAACAGCCTGTTTACGACGGCCACTGGCCAGGTGCTGGGGGGCGGTGGCGGGGCTCTGTCGATTCTCTGCTCCAGCGGCACCACACCCAGCCTGACCATCCAGGGCGGCAACAATGACGGTATGTCCTCGGGTGGCACCCGGGCGTTGTACGACGGGGTGGCCAACTATGTGCCCTACGACCTGTACACCGACTCCGGCCACTCGCAGATCGTGGCGATCAATGGGGTGATCAACCTGGCGCCGAGCACCGGGGTCGCGCAGACCGTGAACCTCTATGGCCAGGCCGTGGGCAAGGCCGGGCTGCCGGCCGGCACCTACACCGATACGGTGTCCGTGCAGCTGACCTTCTGATGCCATGGCCAGCCAAGGTCTTGCGCTGTTTGCCCTGATCTGCGCCAGTGCCTGGCCGGCGTGGATCTGGGCGGCCACCAGCCAGAACTTCCAGGTCAGTGCCACCATCACCGCCGGTTGTCTGGTGGTGGGCGGTGTCAGCAACTACGGCAGCCTGTCCTTCGGCAGCCAGTCGGCGCTGTCCACCAGCACCGTGCGAGTGGCGTTGATCGGGGGCGTGCAATTGCAGTGCACACCGGGAGTGGCCTTGAACATGACCGTGGACGGCGGCCAGTACAACAGCAGCGGGCGACATATGCAGCTCAATAGCGGCAGTGCCCGGGTGGCCTATCAGTTGTTTCGCGATGCGGCGTACAGCCAGAGCCTGGGCATAGGCCAGAGCGTGGCCGTGGCTTACAGCGATGCCAATAACATCAGCCTGCCGATTTACGGGCAGGTGCAGTTGCCGGGCAATCAGCCTGGGGGGACTTACAGCGATGTGCTGCAGGTGCAGCTGTCGTGGTGATGGGGCGAGTCGACAACCAGTCGGCAGGCGGACAAGGAGTAGCAGTATGCATTTACCTTTGCGGGGCCTTTGGGCCACCGGTTACCTGATACTGGCCGGAGTGTTGTCTGGCGTGCCCAGGGTCCAGGCCGCCAGCTCGGTGCTGATCTGGCCGATCGATCCGGTTCTGGAGGCGGATCAGCAAGCCAGTGCACTGTGGCTGGAAAACCGCGGTACTGAAACCGCCAACCTGCAGATCCGGGTGTTTGCCTGGAGCCAGAGCGGTTTTGCCGACCAGTACCAGAACCAGCGCGACGTCATCGGCAGCCCGCCGGTGGCGAAGATCGAACCCGGGCAGAAGCAACTGGTGCGCCTGACCCGAACCCGTGAGGTGCCGCCGGGGCAGGAGCTGGCGTACCGGATCATCATCGACGAGATTCCTTCGGCCAAGCCCATCACCCCGGAAGAGGGGGCCAAGAGTGCGGCGGCGATCCGCTTCCAGATGCGTTACTCGGTGCCGTTGTTCGCCTATGGCGCCGGCCTCTGGAGCAAGGAAGACACTTCCCGCCCTCGCGATCCCAAGGGCGCCGGTGTGCCGGACCTGAGCTGGCGCAAAGTGGCGGTGGACGGCCAGACGTTTTTCGAGCTGCGTAACCAGGGGGCCGTGCACGCACGCCTGACCGATGTGGCGTTCAAGCAGGGCGGGCAGACCCGGCCGCTGGCGCCGGGCTTGCTCGGTTACGTGCTGCCCGGGGCGGTCATGCGCTGGCCGGTGACGGCCCCCCTGACAATGGATTCGACCCTGCAACTGCGGGTCAATGGCGCGCCGCAGGTGCAGAGTCTGGCACCTGCGCACTGATCCACTGCAGTCATGCAAGCGCCTGCCAGGTGGCGCTCGGAAGAGGTACGGACGGATGCGAGCGCGGTGACGCATCCGCCTTGGGATGGAGATGTCCATAAATGGACTTGAACCCGCCATGAGCCAGGACGCTGCTCGTTGTTTGCGCTGCTGGAAAGGACTGATGGCTGGCCTGTGCGGTCTGATGCTGGCGCCTTTTTGCCAAGCTGGCGAGCTGCCGCCACCGCCCAGCAGCCTGGAGTCGCTGGCCGATGCGCAGTTGTTTCTGGAACTGGTGATCAATCAGATGAACACAGGGAAGGTGGTGGCGGTGGAGCAGCGTGCCGGACGATTGTTCATGCCGGTGCAGACGCTGCGGGAAACCGGCATCAAGCTGCCGGAGGGGCTGGGCAGCGAAGTCGATCTGGACAGCCTGCCGGGCCTGCACAGCGATTACGACAGTCAGGGCCAGCGCCTGCTGATTGATGTGCCGCCGGATTGGCTGCCGGAGCAGTTCATCGGCAGTCGCCAGGCCTATCCAAGGACACCGGCCCTGAGCAGCTTCGGCGCGCTGCTCAACTACGATCTGTACCTCAATGACACCGATGAAGGCGGCACCTACCTGGCGGCCTGGAATGAAGTGCGGCTGTTCGACACCTGGGGCACCTTGTCCAATACCGGGCAGTACCGGCGGACCTTGTCCGGCGTTGCCAGCAGCTCGTTGAACAATGGGTATCGGCGTTATGACACCACCTGGCGTTTTTCCGATGAAGAACGCCTGCTGACCTATGAGGCGGGTGACGTGGTGAGCAGCGCCTTGCCCTGGAGCAGTTCGGTGCGTCTGGGTGGGGTCCAGCTGTCTCGGGATTTCGCCGTGCGCCCGGACCTGGTGACCTATCCCTTGCCGCAGTTTGCCGGTGAAGCGGCGGTGCCATCCTCCCTGGACCTGTTCATCAATGGCTACAAGTCCAGCAGCAGCGAGGTGCAACCGGGGCCTTACACCCTGACCAACATTCCCTTTATCAACGGGGCTGGGGAGGCAGTGGTGGTGACCACGGACGCCCTGGGGCGGCAAGTGTCGACCACGGTGCCGTTCTACGTTACCAGCAGCCTGCTGCAGAAGGGGCTGACGGATTTCTCGGTGGCCGCAGGGAACCTGCGCCGGGACTACACCCTGCGTGATTTTGGCTACGGCCCGGGTGCCACCTCCGGCAGCCTGCGCCATGGCCTGAGCGACAGCCTGACCCTGGAAGCGCATGCCGAAGCCTCGGACTCCCTGACGCTGGGCGGGGTGGGCGGCAATATGCGCCTGGGCAACTTCGGCGTGCTCAACACGGCGCTCAGCCAGAGCCGTTTTGACGGCAGCGGCGGTCAGCAGTTCAGCTTCGGCTACCAGTACAACAACCAGCGTTTCAGCCTGGCGTACCAGCGCATGCAACGTCGTGACCAGTATGCCGACCTGACGGTGGTCGACAGCCCCTACATCAGCCTCAGCCAGCGCAGCGAGCAACTGACCCTGAGCCTCAACCTGGATCGCTACGGCAGCCTGGGGGCCGGCTATTTCGATGTGCGGGCCGCCGACTCGAGCCGCACCCGGTTGTTGAACCTGACCTGGAGCAAGCCGCTGTGGCACAACAGCAGCTTCTACCTGTCGGCCAACCGGGAGATCGGCGATAGCCAGTGGGCGATGCAGGCGCAGCTGGTGATTCCCTTCGACTTGCACGGCAGCCTGAGCCTGAGCAACGAACGCAGCAAGACGGGGGAAAACCGCCAGCGGGTCAATTTCAGTCGTTCGGTGCCCCTGGAGGGCGGGGTTGGCTACAACCTGGGTTATGCCACGGGCAGCGGCGCCGACTATCGCCAGGCGGATGTCACCTGGCGCCTGCAGTCGGTGCGCCTGCAGGCGGGGGTCTATGGCACCCGCGATGCCGAGACCCGCTGGGCCGATGCCAGTGGCTCGCTGGTGTGGATGGACCGCCAGGTGTTCGCTGCCAACCAGATCGACGATGCCTTCGTGGTGGTCAGCACCGATGGTTACCAGGATATCCCGGTGCGCTATGAAAACCAGTTGGTGGGGCAGACTGACAAGAGCGGACACTTGCTGGTGCCCTGGAGCAGTGCCTATTACCGGGGCAAGTACGAGATCGATCCGTTGAACCTGCCGGCCAACGTCCAGACGCCGAATGTGGAGCAGCGAGTGGCGGTGCGTCGTGGCAGCGGCTATTTGCTGGAGTTTCCACTGACCCGGATCATCGCCGCCAGCGTGGTGCTGGTGGACGCCCAGCAACGGGAACTGCCCCTGGGCAGCACCGTGACCCATGAGCAGAGTGGGGCTCGGGCGGTGGTCGGCTGGGATGGGCTGGTATATCTGGAGAATCTTTCGCAACACAACAGCCTGCAAGTCAGCCTGGCTGATGGCCAGAGCTGCCGTGCGCAGTTCGACATGGATCTGCAACAGCAGCAGGTGCCGTTGATCGGCCCGCTGGTCTGCCAGTAGTTGTGGCGTCACGAGGCAAGGGAGTGCTGAGGGTGGACAGGTTCAAGGGATGGCGACAGGCAATAGTGGGGCTGCTGGCGAGTCTGCTGACGCTGCAGGCCCAGGCGCTGTGCAACGCTGTCAGCACCGCACCGGCGGGGTTCGGCACTGTCAGCTCGATCCTGGTGCGTACCACTTCGCAGCCGGCTTCCACCACCAATGCGGGCTTGAGCTGCACTGGCTCGCTGTTGAGCCTGCTGGCCAGCAACGACCACTTCTACGCCACCATCACGTCCAGCACCAGCGGCATGGTCGGCCCCACGGGCGATGTCATCGGCTACACCCTGTACGCCAACAACAGCACCAGCTATCCGATCACTCGGGGCGTGCAGTTCGACTTCGCGCGCAACTCGATCATCGACCTCCTGGGCTTGCTGGGCAGCCCCACCGTGGCCAAGACCGTGCCCATCTACATGGGGACCATCACCGGCAGCAACGTAGCGGCAGGTGTCTACACCGAGAACCTGAGCATCTTCTGGAGCTGGAACTATTGCGCCGGGATCGGCGCACTGGGGGTCTGCCTGGGACGGGACATCGGCAGCGGCACCCAGGCGCTCACGGTGAACATGACGGTGTCCAACGATTGCGTGATCACCGCGCCGAACATCAGTTTCGGCAGCGCGCCGGTGGTCAGTGCCTTCGCCACGGTCACCGGGCAGACCATCAACCTGTCCTGCACCAAGGGCAGTGCCTATACCGTGGGCTTGAGCGACGGCCAGCAACCCGTGAGCGCGGGAGGGCGACGGCGGATGATTTCCGGCAGCAACTACCTGGCCTACGACATTTTCAAAAGTGCCGGCAACACCCGTTGGGGCAGCGTTGGCAGTGCCCGACGCTCCAGCACCGATGCCGAAGTGAACCCGGGCAATGGCCTGGGCACCGGCAGCCAGATCTTCAACTACAACGCCAGGATCTACACCGACCAGAACACGCCGCCCGCGGGCACCTACATCGACAACGTGGTGCTGGACGTGGGGTTCTGAAGGCCTACAAGGGTATTTCCACCGGGCCGACCATGGCGTAGTTGTAGCCCCCGACGGACCAGTACTGTGCCTGCAACGGGCCGTCACGGCGGCTACCACGGGGTAGCAGGGTGTTCTGCGGTCCTGGCGGGCGGATGTAGAAGCTGACTTTGCGCCCCTCGCGATCCTGGTACAGAACCATTGCCGCCGGCCCTTGTTCGGTACTGAGCAGGCGCCCGCTGACCGCTTTGAAGCCAGCGTCGTGCAGGTCCGGCAGCGGGCTGGCCTGGGTGAAGTAGCGATCCAGCCAGGCTTGCATGGCGCCGTTGTCCTGGACCTTGAAGTCCGCCGGCAGGATGCCTTGCTCGGCGAACAGGCGATACGCCTGGAGGGCATCGGTCATCGGCAGCACGCTGTTGCCGGCCAGGGTCAGCTCCCGGGCCTGCCAGCCGCTCAGACCGCCAACCCCGACCGCCACCAGCAGTGCCGCGGCACTGGCCAGGCGCCGCAAGCCCCGCTGCTGGTGGCGCGTACGGATCAGCGTCGGCTCCAGCGCCGGGTTGGGCGCTTGCAGCAGGGCGCCACCGAGGGCGGCCCGCAGGTGCTGGGCATCCTGCTGCCAGGCCTGGACCTGGGCTGCCGTCTGCGGATGGTTGGCCAGGTAACTGTCCAGCACCCGGCGGTCCGCTTCGCTGAGCTGGTGATCGACGTAGGCGTGCAGGTCGCTGTCGCTGGGGGGCAGGCTGATCATTTGAGTATCCGTAGAGAGGGGCTGCTGATTTCGCCGTCGCTGAGTTGGCGCAGCGCCTGGCGGGCCCTGGACAGGCGCGACATCACGGTGCCGACGGGGACCTGGAGGATCTCTGCCACTTCCTTGTAGCTCAAGCCCTCCACCGAGACCCAGAGCAGCAGGGCGCGTTGCTCGGCGTTCAGGCGGTCGAAAGCGGCCAGGGTCGACTGGGCGACTACGGTGCGCTCCACCGAAGGCTGGGCGTCGTCACGGCCGGTAAAGAATTCGAGCATGCGTGCGTAACGCCGGGAGCGTCGGTGGGCATCAAGAAACTGCCGGTAGAGGATGGAAAACAGCCAGGCTCGCAGATCGCCTTCGGGGCGTTTATGGGCCCGACTCGACAAGGCGCGCTCCAGGCAGGACTGCACCAGATCGTCGGCGCTGCTGGGCTGGCGCGTCAGGGACAGGGCAAAGCGCCTGAGGCGGGGGAGCAGCAGGCGTAGCTGTTCGTCGAAATCGTTCATGAAGTCCTGCAGGTGCTGGGCCAGTCACTAGGCTTGGGACTAGGAAGACGCGCTGCCTCGCAGGTTATTCCACAGACGCGCAAATAAATATCGGGCTGTGGAATAACCGGCACCGGGCTGCGTCTGACTGGTCCTGGTCCCTTGTGGCCCCGCGTACTGGAGATGTCCATGGTTGCCCCATCCTCGCCACCCGATCGTCCGCCCTTGAGTGCTGTCAGCCTGACCTTGCGCCTGGGGGCCATTGCCTGGGTGGTGGCCGCCGCTGCCGCGGCGCTGGCCTACGTGCACGGCAACTTCGACCCGCAACGCCTGACTCCCAAGGCCCTGGTGGATGTGCTGGAGACCAATAACGGCGTGCATCCGGGGTTTCGCCGCAACCACGCCAAGGGCGTGTGTGTCATCGGTTACTTCCAGAGCAGTGGCGAGGCCCGGGCCTACTCCACGGCACAGGTGTTCAGCGAGGCGCAAACGCCGGTGGTGGGGCGTTTTGCCCTGCCCAGCGGCAACCCCTATGCGCCGGACAGCAGCGTGCCGATCCGCAGCCTGGCGTTGCGTTTCCTCCAGGCCAACGGCCAGCAGTGGCGCACGGGAATGAACAGCATGCCGGTGTTTCCGGTGGGCACTCCCGAGGCGTTCTATCAACTGCAGCAGGCCAGTTCCCCTGATCCGGCCACGGGCAAGCCGGACCCGACCAGGGTGCCGGCGTTCTTTGCCGCTCACCCGGAGGCCGGGCCCTTTCTGCAATGGGTCAAGAGCGCCAAGCCTTCAGCCAGTTATGCCAGTGAAAGCTACAACGGGATCAACGCGTTCTACCTGGTGGATGGCAGCGGCAAGCGCCAGGCGGTGCGCTGGGGCGTGGTCCCCGAGACCGGTGAGGCGCCAGCCCCGGGCAGTGCTCCGCAAGGCGCGGACTACCTGGAACAAGACCTGACGCAGCGCCTGGCTCAAGGGCCGTTGCGCTGGCGTTTGCAGATCACCCTGGCGGCGCCCGATGACCCCACCCATGACGCCAGCAAGGCCTGGCCCGCAGAACGTCCGGTGATCAATGCCGGGACCCTGGTGCTGCAAGGCACCCAGCCGCAGAACAGTGGCCAGTGCCGGGACATCAATTACGACCCGCTGATTCTGCCCAATGGCATCCAGGCCTCCGATGATCCCCTGCTGGCAGCACGCTCTGCTGCCTACGCCAGTTCCTACCTGCGTCGCACCAGCGAAGTCAGTCAATTGCCCTCCGCCCAGGAACCGCGTCCATGAATAGCCACCCTCAACACTTCGCCCCGCTGGCGCGCCTGCTGCACTGGCTGATGGCGCTGATGATCATTGCCATGCTGTTTATCGGTGCCGGCATGGTGACCTCGGTGTCGGCCCGTCATGAGTGGCTGATCCACGTGCACAAGCCGTTGGGCATCGCCATTCTGCTGTTGGCGGCGGTGCGCCTGCTTGTGCGTTTTTCCACTCGACAACCGCCGCTGCCGGCAGACTTGCCGGGCTGGCAGGTGTTGGCGGCCAAAGCCTCCCATGTGCTGCTGTACGCCCTGATGCTGGGCTTGCCGGTACTGGGCTGGGCCATGATTTCGGCGGCCGGGGACCCGGTGATGCTGAGCGGTTCGTTGCAGTTGCCCGCGATCCTGCCGGCCAATGCCCAGGTGTTCGCTCTGTTGCGCAAGGCCCATGGCTACCTGGCTTATCTGCTGTTCCTGACGGTGTTGCTGCATCTGGCGGCGGCACTGTTCCATGGCTGGGTCCGCCGAGACGGGGTATTGCAGAGCATGCTGCGGGGGCGGGTTTGAGTCCCCCTTGAGCAAGCCTGCTGTGTCGTTCAAATGGCACAGCGAGCCTCGGTCCGAGCTTTCCCGGGGTTCAGGCTCCACAGCCAATAGACCAGTGCCAGGCTGTTGATAGCGGCTCCCAACAGGCAGACCCCGATCCAGCCGGCCCAGGCGTAGGTGGCGGTGGCGGCAATCGAGCCGCCGGCGCTGCCCAGGGAGTAGAACAGCATGTAACCGGCGGCCAAGCGGCTCTGGGCTTGTGGGCGCACGCTGTAGATCAGGCTCTGGCTGGTGACGTGGACGGCCTGCAAGCCCAGGTCGAAGGTGATGACTCCCAGTAGCAGTGCCCACAGGGACGATTGGGTAAAGGCGATGGGCAGCCAGGACAGCAACATCAACGCCAGAGCCAGGCCGCTGGTCCACTGCGCCAGGCCGCGATCCGCCCAGTGCCCGGCCCGTGCTGCGCCCAGGGCGCCGGCGGCCCCGGCCAGGCCAAACAGGCCGATTTCGGTGTGAGACAGCGACAGCGGCGGGGCGCTCAGAGGCAGTACCAGCGGGGTCCACAAGACGGTGCCCGCGGCGAAGATCAACATCGCCAGCACCGCACGGTCGCGCAGTACTTTTTCTTCCCTGAACAGCTGCAACAGTGAGCCGAGCAATTGCCCGTAGCGTTGCACCGCGGGTGGCTGTTCAACTCTGGGCAGCACTCTCCACAGGGTCAGGGCCACCAGCAGGGTCAAGCCGGCCGACAACAGATAGACCGAACGCCAGCCGGCCAGATCGGCCATGGTTCCGGCCACGGTGCGGGCCAGCAGAATGCCCACCACGATGCCGCTGGTCACTATGCCGACCACCTGTCCACGCTGGGCTGTGGGTGCCAGGTTCGCGGCATAGGCCACCAGAGTTTGGGTCACCACCGCCAGCAGGCCGGTGCTGGCCATGCCCAACAGCAGCCAGGCGCTGCTGGGGGCCAGGGCCACCATTAGCAAGGCCAGCACTGACAGCAGAGTCTGGGTGACGATCAGTCGCCGGCGGTTGAGCAGGTCGCCCAAAGGCACCAGCAACAGCAGCCCCAGGCCGTAGCCCACCTGGGTCAGGGTGATGATGATGCCCACCGTGGCCGGCGGCAGGTCGAAGGTTCGGGCCATGGCGTCCAGAAGCGGCTGGGCGTAGTAGACGTTGCCCACCGCCAGGCCACAGGCGATGGCGAACAGCAGCACCACCCGTGGTGAAAGAGTCGAGGGGGCAGGAGGGGAAGGATCGCGTGACATGTCGGGCTCCGTATCTGGTTTCGTTATAAAACCAGTTGTACGGTAGAGATTGTGGTTTTATATTGCAACCACTTTTCTGTGGCCCGAACGGAGACTGCCCAGCATGGTTAAACGCACCAGCCTGCAAGATGCCGAGTGCCCGGTGGCCCGCTCACTGGACGCCATCGGTGATTGGTGGTCGTTGCTGATTGTGCGGGATGCCTTTGACGGCATCCGTCGCTTTGGCGAGTTCCAGCGCAACCTCGGCATGGCCAAGAACATTCTTGCCGCACGTTTGCGCACCCTGGTGGAACACGGGGTTTTTGAAGTGGTGCCGGCCTCGGATGGCAGTGCCTACCAGGAGTACGTGCTGACGCCAAAGGGCAAGGGGCTGTTTCCCCTGATCATCGGCTTGCGCCAATGGGGCGAGGCGTTTTTCTACGAGGAGGGCGAGGCGCATTCGCGAATGGTCGACCGGGAAACCGGGCAACCGTTACGTGCGCTGGAACTGCGTGCGGCGGATGGGCGCTTGCTGGGGCCGGAGGATTGCCGACGGGTGCCGGCTGGCGCCGATGAGTGACGACTGCGCACAGGCTCGCGCAGCCGTCAGTCGGGTTCAGCGCAGGTGGTCCACTAGGTCGGCGAGGGTGCTCATGACATCCTTGCCCAGCTGCATGGAGCGCTTGCCGGACCAGCCGGTGACGGGGTTGGGGTTATCGTCGTGGTCCTTGAAAGGCATCTCCAGGGTCAGCGCCAGGCAGTCGTATTTCTCCCCGACGGCATTGCAGGCCAGGGTCATGTTGGCCTCTCCGGGATTGTCCCGGGCGTAGCCGTGGGTAGTCTGGAAGTCTCGGGTCTGGCGCTTCAAGTGGCTGCGAAAATGCTCTTCGAGTCCCGCCAGGCGTGGCGTGTAGCCCGGGTTGCCCTCGCAGCCGGCGGTGAAGACGTGAGGAATTTCTTCATCGCCGTGCACATCAAGAAACAGGTCGACGCCGTACTTTTCCATCTGCTGCTGGACGAACAGCACCTCCGGGCTCAGTTCCTGGCTGGCGTTCTGCCAGGCGCGATTCAGGTCCTGGCCCTTGGCGTTGGTGCGCAGGTGGCCGTGGAACGCGCCGTCCGGGTTCATGTTGGGCACCAGGTACAGATCGGCCTTGGCCAGCAGCGAGTTGAGCTCCGGGTCATCCCGGTGCTGCAGGCGCTCGATCACGCCTTCCATGAACCATTCGGCCATGTGCTCGCCGGGATGCTGCTGGGCAATGATCCAGATCTTGCGCTGCCCTTCCTTGCCGCTGCCCTTGCGCAGAAGCTGGATATCCCGGCCTTCGACGCTTTTGCCCACTGCCAACAGTTCGGTGTCGGCCTTGCTCAGGGCTTGATCGATCAGCCAGTCGTGGCGCCCGCGACTGTAGGGCTCGAAGTAGGCGAACCAGGCGTGAGTCTGGGTGGCCTCCAGATTGAAACGCAGGGCGTCACCTTCGAAGATCGTCGGTACGCGAAACCAGTTCACATGGTCATAGGAAGCGACGGCCTGGTAGCCGGTCCAGGCTTTGTTGTAGGAGGACTGGCTGGCGTTGGTCAGGCGGAACCAATGTTCCTGGCCGACATGCAGGCCGCTGACCTTGAAGTGAAACCATTGGAAGTGCGGACTCTGGGTATCCGGGCGGATGGCCAGCAGTGCCTGCAGCGGATTGCTGATGTCCAGCACGTTGATATTGCCGCTGTCGAAGTCGGCAGTAATTTGAAACGAAGTGTGATTACCCACGGTCATGGTCGGTCCCTGTATAGGATTGTTATGACCGCTACTCTACACACTGAGGGGGGTAATAGAAGGGGGGGCGTCGTCCTTGACGCAGAAGCAGCTTAGTGGCTATGCGATTGATTCTCAAGCGCTACTTTTGTCTTTCCTGGCCATTTAGCACGGCTGCTATCTTGCAAAAGGACATTCTTTTGCTATCATCGCCGCCATTATTTTAGCTGCATCCACGTCTTCATTAGCCTGAAGCCAAGCCAGAAAACTGGCAAAAAAAAGACCCGGCAAAAAGCCGGGTCAAAAACCGTGATTAGCCTGATGAGGAGATAATCCAAAGGTCCGACCTAAGGTCCTTTGGGCTATCGACTGATCTCGCGATCAGTTGCTTGCAATAATAATCATTATCATTTGCAGGTCAAATGTTTTTCCCTGCCCTTTGGAAAATATTTTTCCATTTCTCCTGTTTCCGCTGTTTATTCCTTGCCGGCGCCTCAGCTGGACTCAAAGCGCTGACTTTCCAGGGACTTGTCCACCAGGGCTTTGGCCAGGTCGATCATGTGCACCACGGAAAAAGCCAGGTCACGCTTGGCCCCCCGCAGATTGTCGGCCGCGTCATAGGCGGTGGCTGCTGCACAGCGCAGCAGATCGGATGCATGGATCATGGCTTCCTCGCTGCTGAGGTTGCGCCTGACCTCGAAAAACTTCTCTTCCTTGTCCGATCCGGTCAGCGCGGGCTTCAAGTAGTAGTCCATCGCCCGTCGTGCTGCGTGGCTGCCCTTGAGTGAATTCAATGTGGTCTCTGTATCGAGCTCCGGCACGTCCTTGCTGCTTGCGTTCATAAAGTGTTCCGTCCTGTTTGAGAAAAGGAAAGAGGGGTATGAACTAGATTAATACGTATTGTAATTGTGACGAGATTTCAAATACTACAAGTTGTGTGTTGAGGTCGGAAATACACAACGTATTGTTCAGTCCATGGACAAATGGATCGAGTTGGTCAAAGCCAACATGAAAGGCCGCAAGGTCACACAGGAAAAACTCGCCGAGCGTCTGGGCATGTCTCAGGGTGGTATCGGTCATTGGTTGAGCAAACGCCGTCAGCCAAAGATCGAAGACATGAATCGGGTGCTTGAAGAGATCGGCATGGGCTTTCTGGAAGTTGCCCTGGTGGTCCGCGAGAAACCCATGCTCGGTGACGATGGCGAACCCCTGGTGAACGAGCCTTCACTGTTGCACAAGTACAATCCGTACTTCCGTTATCCGGTGAGCGATTGGCGAGCTGCTGGGGAGGTTCGTGAAGATGGCAAGTCAGCCTATGTACCGGAGCGCTATGAGCTTTCCGATTATCAGGCTCAAGGCGCGGCGTTCTGGCTGGTGGTAGTCGGTGACGCAATGATTGCGCCCAGCGGCTTGAGCATCAGTCAGGACATGCTGATTCTGGTGGACCCGGCTGTTACCGCCGAACCTGGGAAGTTGGTGGTCGTACAGTGTCCCGGTAATGCCGAGGCGATCTTTCGTAAGTGGGTGAAAGAGGGCAGTCAGCATTATCTGGTTCCCCTCAATCCCACCTATCCGAAGATGCTCTACAGCGACGAGTGCCGGGTTATTGGTGTAGTCGTACAAGCTACTGCGAAGTTTTAACTTGCTTGAAAGGCCCCTTCCTACAGCTAGGAAGGGGCTTTCTTATTAGTGGGTTTACTCCAACTCTACCAACGCACTGCCTTCACTAACCATTTCGCCTTCCTGGCAATACAGTGCCCTGATGACACCTGCCTGGGGCGCGCGGATGCTGTGTTCCATCTTCATCGCCTCCAGCACCACCAGTTGCGCGCCGGCTTCGACGCTTTGCCCGGCGCTGACCAGCACCCGCACGATGCTGCCGTTCATGGGCGCAGTAAGTCCGCCCTGGTGACTGTGACTGGCATCGGCTGCAGCAATCGGATCGTAAGCCGTGACGCTGTGCATCTCGCCCTGCCAGTGCAGGTACAGAGTGTCACCACGGCGAATGGCGCGATGTTCACGACGCAACCCTTGTTGCTCTACCCACAGGTGTTCACCTTGCAACTGGAAGGCTGGCGAGCGAGCGCCCAGGCTGATGGCCTGATCCTGTCCGGCACAGCTCAGGTGCAGGCTGGTCTGGGCCGGTAACGCGCTGCGCCAGCCATTGACTGCCGACCATGGGGACTGCAGGTCGTCGCTACGCACCCGTTCCGGCTGGCTTTGTGTGAATGCCTGTGCGGCCGCTTGCCAGAAGTCCGCGCCGAGTTCGCAGGGCGCTGGCAGTAATTGTTCCTGATAGCGTGGGATAAATCCGGTATCCAGTTGCGCCTCGGCGAACGCTGGATGGGCAATGATGCGCCGCAGGAACGCCAGGTTGGTTTTCAGGCCACCGATGGCGAACTCGTCCAGCATGCTTAACAGGCGCAGACGAGCCTGCTCGCGGGTTTCGCCCCAGGCGATCAGCTTGCCCAGCATCGGATCGTAGAAGGGCGACACGCTATCGCCTTCCTCGACCCCGCTGTCGACCCGACGGCCCGGGCCAGCGGCGGATTCGCGATACAACTCCAGGCGCCCGGTCGCGGGAAGGAAGTCGTTGCCCGGGTCTTCGGCATACAAGCGCACTTCAATGGCGTGCCCCAGCAGCGGGACCTGTTCCTGGCTGATGGGCAGGGCTTCACCCTGGGCCACGCGTATTTGCCAGGCCACCAGATCGAGGCCGGTAATGGCTTCGGTAACCGGGTGTTCCACCTGCAGCCGGGTATTCATTTCCATGAAGAAGAATTCGCCGCGAGCATCCAGGAGAAACTCCACGGTGCCGGCGCCGACGTAGCCGATGGCCTGGGCCGCGCGCACGGCGGCTTCGCCCATGGCCTTGCGCAGCTCGGGGCTGAGGCCGGGAGCGGGGGCTTCTTCGACCACTTTCTGGTGACGCCGCTGGATCGAGCAGTCGCGCTCGTTGAGGTACAGGCAGTTGCCGTGTTGGTCGGCGAACACCTGGATCTCCACGTGGCGGGGCTTGAGCAGGTACTTTTCCACCAGCATCCGTGAATCGCCAAAGGATGATTGGGCTTCACGTTGGGCCGAGGCCAGGGCTTCGGCCAACTGGCTGACGTCCTCGACCACTTTCATGCCCTTGCCGCCGCCGCCAGCGGTGGCCTTGAGTAGCACCGGGTAGCCGATGCGCTCGGCGGCACTGCGGAAGGTTTCCAGGTCCTGGGCTTCGCCGTGATAACCCGGCACCAGAGGTACGCCGGCGGTTTCCATCAGTGCCTTGGCCGCCGACTTGCTGCCCATGGCGTCAATGGCCGAGGCGGGCGGGCCGAGAAAGATCAGGCCCGCCGCTTCGATGGCTCGGGCAAAACCGGCGTTTTCCGAGAGAAAGCCGTAACCGGGGTGGATGGCCTGGGCGCCGCAGGCCTTGGCCGCAGCGATCAGCTTGTCGATCTGCAAGTAACTGTCGGCGGCCTTGCTGCCCCCCAGGTCGACGCGGATATCTGCCTCGCGGCTGTGCCGAGCATCGCGGTCGGTGGCGCTGTGCACGGCCACGGTGGTCAGGCCCAAGGCCTTGGCGGTGCGCATCACGCGGCAGGCGATCTCGCCACGGTTGGCCACCAGTAAAGTGTCTAGAACGGGGGCGCTCATCAGCGGGACTCCTTGGTCGTGGGCTCGGACTGCCAACTGGGCGGGCGTTTTTCCAGGAAGGCCCGCAGGCCTTCCTGGCCTTCGGCGCTGACCCGAATCCGCGCGATGGCATTTTCGCAGTAGCGACGCAGGGCTGTGGTGAGGGCGCCATTGCCCACTTCTCGCAGCAGGTCCTTGCTGGCGCGCATGGCTTGGGGGCTGTTGAGCAGCAGATTGTCGATCCATTGGGTGACTTGCTGTTCCAGCTCGGCAGCCGGGTAACTCTCCGCCAGCAAGCCGATTTCCCGTGCCCGTTGGCCGCCAAAGCGCTCGGCGGTGAGGGCGTAACGTCGGGCGGCGCGCTCGCCAATGGCCTGGACCACAAAGGGACTGATGACCGCTGGCGCCAGGCCAATGCGGACTTCCGACAAGCAGAACTGCGCATCGTCGGTACCGATTGCCATGTCGCAGCAACTGATCAGGCCCAGGGCGCCACCAAACGCTGCGCCTTGCACCACGGCCAGGGTCGGGATCTTCAGCTTGGCCAGGTTGTACATCAACTCCGCCAGTTCCCGGGCGTCGTCGAGGTTGGTCTGGTAGTCGAGTTCGGCGGACTGCTGCATCCAGGCCAGGTCGGCGCCGGCACTGAAGTGCTTGCCGCGTCCGCGCAGCAGCAGGAAGCGCAGGCTCGGGTCGCTCTGCACCTGATCCAGGGCCAGGATCAGCTCGCGGATCATCTCGGCGTTGAAGGCGTTGTTCTTGGTTTCGCGGCTGAGCCACAGGGTGGCGAAGCCACGAGGGTCACGCAGCAGTTCCAGGGTATTGAAGTCGCTCATGTTTTTCTCGCGCAGGATTACATGCGGAACACGCCGAAGCGGCTCTGTTCGATGGGTGCATTAAGGGCCGCAGACAGGGCCAGGGCCAGGACGTCACGGGTCTGTGCCGGGTCGATGACGCCGTCGTCCCATAGCCGGGCGCTGGAGTAGTAAGGGTGCCCCTGGTGCTCGTATTGATCGAGGATCGGCTGTTTGATCTCGGCTTCCTGGGCGGCATCGAAAGGGTGTCCGCCGCGTTCCGCCTGCTCGCGCTTGACCTGGACCAGCACCCCGGCCGCCTGTTCGGCCCCCATCACGCCAATCCGCGCGTTGGGCCACATCCACAGAAAGCGTGGATCGTAGGCGCGACCGCACATGCCGTAGTTACCGGCCCCGAAGCTGCCGCCGATGATCACGGTAAATTTCGGCACCTTGGCACAGGCCACCGCGGTGACCAGCTTGGCGCCGTGCTTGGCGATGCCGCCAGCCTCGTATTTCTGGCCCACCATGAAGCCGGTGATGTTCTGCAGAAATAGCAGGGGAATCCCGCGCTGGCAGGCCAGTTCGATGAAGTGCGCGCCTTTTTGCGCGGCTTCGGCGAAGAGGATGCCGTTGTTGGCGAGGATGGCGATAGGGTAGCCATGCAGGTGAGCGAAACCGCAGACCAGGGTGGTGCCGAACAGGGCCTTGAATTCATCGAACAACGAGCCGTCCACCAGCCTGCTGATGACTTCGCGTACATCGAAGGGCTGCTTGGGATCGGCCGGCACCACGCCGTAAAGCTCTTCACGGGCATACAGCGGAGCGAGCGGGGTGCGTTGCTGCAACTGGCCCTGCTTGTGCCAGTTGAGGTTGGCCACGCTGCGCCGGGCCAGGGCCAGGGCGTGTTCATCGCTGTCGGCGTAGTGGTCGGCAACCCCGGAAATCTTGCAGTGCACGTCGGCGCCGCCCAACTCTTCGGCACTCACCACCTCGCCGGTGGCAGCTTTTACCAGGGGCGGGCCGGCGAGGAAGATGGTGGCCTGTTCACGAACCATGATGGCTTCGTCGGCCATGGCCGGCACGTAGGCGCCGCCGGCGGTGCAGGAACCCATGACCACGGCGATCTGCGGGATGCCCTGGGCGCTCATGTTGGCCTGGTTGAAGAAGATCCGGCCGAAGTGCTCGCGGTCCGGGAATACTTCGTCCTGGCGCGGCAGGTTGGCGCCGCCGGAGTCCACCAGGTAGATGCAGGGCAGGCGGTTCTGTTGGGCGATGGTCTGGGCCCGCAGGTGTTTCTTTACCGTCAGCGGGTAGTAGGAGCCGCCTTTCACCGTGGCGTCGTTGGCCACGATCATGCATTCGATGCCTTCTACCCGACCGATGCCGGCAATCACGCCGGCGGCGGGCACGTCTTCGCCATAGACCTCGTAGGCGGCCAGGGGGCTGACTTCAAGAAACGGCGAGCCAGGGTCGAGCAGGCGGTTGATACGCTCGCGCGGCAGCAGTTTGCCCCGGGAAGTGTGGCGCTCCTGGGCCTTGGCACCACCGCCTTGCTGGACCTGGGCGAGCAGGGTATGCAGGGCGTCGACTTGGGCCAGCATGCTGGCCGCGTTCTGCGCGAACTCGGGGGATTTCGGGTTGAGCTGAGACTTCAGAATCATGGGAGGGCCTACGGCAGCTTCAAGCGACACGCTTCAAGCTGCAAAAGTAAGTCGGTATTACGGCAGCTTTGGCTTGCCGCTCGTAGCTCGCAACGTGCGGCTGCTCTTACTTGGTTTCGTTGAACAGTTCGCGACCGATCAGCATGCGGCGGATTTCGCTGGTGCCGGCGCCGATTTCGTAGAGCTTGGCGTCACGCAGCAGGCGGCCCGCGGGGAATTCGTTGATGTAGCCGTTGCCGCCAAGGATCTGGATCGCATCCAGGGCCATCTGGGTGGCACGTTCGGCGCTGTAGAGAATCACCCCGGCGGCGTCCTTGCGGGTGGTTTCGCCACGCTCACAGGCCTGGGCCACGGCGTACAGGTAGGCGCGGCTGGCGTTGAGCTGGGTGTACATGTCGGCGATCTTGCCCTGGATCAACTGGAACTCGCCGATGCTCTGACCGAACTGCTTGCGGTCGTGGATGTAGGGCACCACCAGGTCCATGCAGGCTTGCATGATCCCGGTCGGGCCGCCGGAGAGCACCACGCGCTCGTAGTCCAGGCCGCTCATCAGCACTTTGACCCCGCCGTTGAGCACGCCGAGGATGTTTTCCTCCGGCACTTCCACGTCATCGAAGAACAGCTCGCAAGTGTTGGAGCCGCGCATGCCCAGCTTGTCGAACTTGTTGCTGCGGCTGAAGCCCTTCCAGTCACGCTCGACGATGAAGGCGGTGATGCCGTGGGGGCCCTTTTCCAGGTCGGTCTTGGCGTAGATCACGTAGGTGTTGGCGTCGGGGCCGTTGGTGATCCAGGTCTTGCTGCCGTTGAGGACGAAGTGGTCACCGCGCTTGTCGGCGCGCAGCTTCATCGACACCACGTCGGAGCCGGCGTTGGGTTCGCTCATGGCCAGGGCGCCAATGTGTTCGCCGCTGATCAGCTTGGGCAGGTACTTGCTCTTCTGCTCGTGGTTGCCGTTGCGGTTGATCTGGTTCACGCAGAGGTTGGAGTGGGCACCATAGGACAGTGCCACCGAGGCGGAGCCGCGGCTGATCTCTTCCATGGCCACCACGTGGGCCAGGTAACCCAGCCCGGCGCCGCCGTATTCTTCCGCTACGGTAATGCCCAAGAGGCCCATGTCGCCGAACTTGCGCCACATGTCGGCGGGGAACAGGTTGTCGACATCGATCTGTGCCGCCCGAGGAGCCAGTTCCGCCTTGACGAAGGCCTGGACCTGTTCGCGCAGCATGTCAATGGTTTCACCGAGGGCGAAGTTCAGGGTCGGGTAACTCATGGCGGGGCACCTTCAAACTTGTTTTTATTGAGGGAATGGGCTGCAGAGAGCGGCGCTGTCTAGCTCTCACCTTTACGTTAACGTAAACCTGCGACCGAAGGCTGTCAATCGCCCTTTACGTAAACGTCAACTTGCGCCAGAGTAGCAGGGCTTTCGATTGGAGCCAGGCTTTTTCGCACCATCGGCCAGGCTCCTGAACACCCACTAATAAAGACAATAGGGGTCGTCATGGAACACTCGGGTTTCCAGCCGGATCGCAGTTACACCCGTGGTACGCAAGACAAGCCATTGCTGGCGCTGACCATCGGCCAGGCCTTCGACAACACCGTCGCTGCCTATCCCCAGGGGGAAGCCCTGGTGGTGCGTCATCAGCAGTTGCGCTACAGCTGGCAGCAACTGCGCGAGGCCGTCGACCTGCATGCCAGGGCGCTGCTGGCCTTGGGGCTGAAGACGGGGGATCGACTGGGGATCTGGGCCCCCAACTGCGCCCAGTGGTGCATCGCCCAATTTGCCAGTGCCAAGATCGGCGCGATCCTGGTGAACATCAACCCGGCCTATCGCAGTTCCGAGCTGGAATATGTGCTCAAGCAGTCCGGCTGCCAGTGGCTGATCTGCGCCGGAGCCTTCAAGACCTCTGACTACCACGGCATGCTGCAGGGGCTGATCCCTGAATTGGCGGAGCAATCCATCGGTCAATTGCACTGTGAACGCCTGCCCGAGTTGCGTGGGGTGATCAGCCTGGATGCCCAGCCGCCCTCCGGCTTTCTGCCCTGGTCGCAACTGACGGCCCTTGCCGCTGGAGCCACCGCCGAGCAATTGCAGGCGCGCCAGGACAGCCTGGATTTCGATCAGCCGGTGAATATCCAGTACACCTCCGGCACCACCGGTTTCCCCAAGGGCGCGACCCTGAGTCACTACAACATCCTCAATAACGGTTACATGGTGGGGGAGAGCCTGGGCCTGACCGCGGCAGATCGGCTGGTGATCCCGGTGCCGCTGTATCACTGCTTCGGCATGGTCATGGGCAACCTGGGCTGTATCACCCACGGCACCACCATGATCTACCCCAACGATGCCTTCGATCCGTTGCTGACCCTCAGTACCGTGGCCGAGGAGCGGGCTACCGGCTTATATGGGGTGCCCACCATGTTCATTGCCATGCTCGACCAGCCCAGGCGTGGTGAGTTCGACCTGTCGAGCCTGCGTACCGGGATCATGGCCGGTGCCACTTGTCCGATCGAGGTGATGCGCCGGGTCATCAGCGAGATGCACATGAGCGAGGTGCAGATCGCCTACGGCATGACGGAGACCAGTCCGGTGTCGTTGCAGACCGGTCCTGCCGATGATCTGGAGTTGCGGGTCACCACCGTGGGCCGTACCCAGCCGCACCTGGAGAGCAAGATCATCGACGAGGCCGGCAATCTGGTGCCGCGGGGCACCATCGGTGAACTCTGCACCCGGGGTTACAGCGTCATGCTCGGTTACTGGAACAACCCCCAGGGCACCAGCGAGTCCATCGATCAGGCGGGCTGGATGCACACCGGCGACCTGGCCACCATGAACGAGCAGGGTTATGTGTGCATTGCCGGGCGCAACAAGGACATGATCATCCGCGGTGGCGAGAATATTTACCCGAGGGAGCTGGAAGAGTTTTTCTTCACCCATCCCGCCGTGGCCGATGTACAGGTGATCGGCATTCCCTGCGCCAGGTACGGTGAGGAAATCGTCGCCTGGATCAAGTTCCACCCCGGGCATTGCGCCAATGAAGTCGAGCTGCAGGCCTGGTGCAAGGAGCGCATCGCCCACTTCAAGACGCCGCGTTACTTCAAGTTCGTCGAGGAGTTTCCGATGACGGTAACCGGCAAGATCCAGAAATTCCGCATGCGCGAAATCAGCATCGAGGAGTTGCGCGAGCAGGTGAGCAGGGTGTGAGCATTGCTGGAGCGTGCATCTGGACGGGTGCACGCTTTATGGGCGAGAAGGGCAGGCAAAAGCTAAATCGCAGAAAGCACAAAGGGGAGCCGAAGCTCCCCTTTAATTTGTCGTTGCGTGCTCTTTTTTTATTATTGAGGGGCGGTCTATTGTTGTTTTTGGCAACCGTGGCCCTTTACCGCTGTTTTTGGCGATCCCCATCCGGGATCAAGAGCAAACGTATTTTTTTGAGCGCTGATCTAACGTGTCGCCAGGGCGATCCAACCAGTTCGGGAGCTACCTCAGGGTAGTTTTATTGTTCTCTGACCGGTTGCGGGTGGCTCTTGCAAGCCCTCCTGCACATCACATCCTCTCCAAAAAAATCTGTTAGCTGCGTCTCTGCCGTGTTGTTTTTGTTATGTCAGAGTCGTTACGTCTTATTTTTATTAGGTTTGCTGCTTTTTATTCTTGTTATGCCATAGAGATAGCAGGAGCCGTGCCAACTTTTTAAAGTCCTTTAAAATCAATAGCTTGATGTTTTTGTAGGACAATCTGCATCGCAATAAAATCGACAAACTGTTTCCGTGTTACTCGTTCCCGCCACCGTTTAGAGCGGCCGGTAACACCCGGCCGCACATTGGCTCACCCGGCGCTACGTGCCTTGGCCACACGAGAACCGCTGGGACGGCCCAGCACCGTGCAGATCTGCCGGCCAGCATCGATCAGGCGATCCATGTCGATACCGCTGTGTATGCCCAGGCCGTTGAGCAGGTACAGCACATCCTCGGTAGCAACGTTACCGCTAGCGCCCTTGGCATAGGGGCAGCCGCCGAGGCCGGCGATCGAACTGTCGAACACCGCGATGCCCTCCAGCAGACTGGCGTAGACGTTGGCCAGGGCTTGGCCATAGGTGTCGTGGAAGTGGCCGGCGAGCTTCTCCCGTGGTACCTGGGCGCTCACCACTTCGAACATTCTGCGGGTGGCGCCGGCGGTGCCGGTGCCGATGGTGTC
Organism: Pseudomonas protegens; assembly: GCF_003363755.1. Classification (GTDB taxonomy): domain Bacteria; phylum Pseudomonadota; class Gammaproteobacteria; order Pseudomonadales; family Pseudomonadaceae; genus Aquipseudomonas; species Aquipseudomonas danubii. Next base: position 1,191,687 of record NZ_CP031396.1, on the reverse strand, counting down.
GCCCAAGGACACTTCGTAGCAGCCCATGGCGTACAGCTCACGGGCCACCAGGGCCACTTGCTCCGGGGCTACCTCACCTTCGTAAGGGCAGCCCAGCACACAGGACACATACCCGCGCACGCTGACGCCATGCTGCTTGGCGGCCTCCATGATCGGCACGAAGCGCTGCAGGCTTTCGCTGATGGAACAGTTGATGTTGCGCTGGGAGAAGGATTCCGATGCGGCGGCGAACACCGCGACTTCCTTGACCCCCGCCGCCAGGGCATCTTCGAAGCCCCGCAGGTTCGGCGCCAGCGCGCCGTAGACCACCCCCGGCTTGTGCTGGATGCGGGCGAAGACCTCGGCCGAACCGGCCATCTGCGGTACCCACTTGGGCGAGACGAAACTGCCGACTTCTATATAGCCCAGGCCTGCCGCCGTCAGGGCATCGACCAATTGCACCTTGTCATCGACGCTGATGGGCTGGGCTTCGTTCTGCAGACCGTCGCGGGGGCCCACTTCGATCAGGCGTACATGGCTGGGGAGTGACATTCAGGTTCACCTTCTATGAGGGAGGGCGGATGCCGGCGCGAGCGGCGCAGGTGTCCCAAGGATTATTGTGCGGTGCTTTTCTGGTTCTGGATGGTTTGTTCCAGCGCCTGGGTACAGCGCTCTTCGGCGGTGTCCAGTTCCAGCTTCATCTGTTCGATGTCGAGCAACTGCTGTTCGAGCTGCTCTCGCCGTTCGCCGATTTTCGCCAGCATGCTGTGCAACTGCTTCAGGTTGCCGCTGCTGGGGTCGTAGAGCTCGATGAGTTCACGGCATTCGGCCAGGGAAAAGCCGATGCGCTTGCCCCGCAGGATCAGCTTCAGACTGACTTTGTCCCGTGGGGAGTAGATGCGTTCCTGGCCGCGACGCTCAGGGGTCAGCAGGCCCTGCTCTTCATAGAAGCGTATGGCCCGGGTAGTGATGTCGAGCTCGCGGGCGAGGTCGGAGATGCTGTAGGTCTGGCTGCTCATGGAGGCGCTCAAGGTAGGACTTGGCGCTAAGCTAAAGGCAGGTTTACGTATACGTCAAGCAATCCGCGTCGATCCCGTTCGCCGGCAAGCCGGCTCCTACAGTGAGGGCTTGCCGGCGAAGGGGTCAGGCTGTCTGCTGGTCGAGTTTCTTTTCGTGGGCGGTCACCTGCTGGCACAACTCGATCATCTGTTCGCGCATCCAACGGTTGGCCGGGTCCTGGTCGGTGCTTTCGTGCCAATAGAGGTGGGTTTCCACCGGTGGTACATCATTGACCGGAAGATTGAAGGCCTGCAGGTCATGGCGTCGGGCAAAACGTTCCGGGACGGTCATGACCATGTCGGTTTGTTGCAACACTTGTGAAGCCATCAGGTAGTGCTGGGAGCGCAGGGTGATCTTGCGCTGGATGCCCATCTTGCCCAGCGCCAGGTCGACATGGCCCAGGCCGCTGCGACGGCTGGAAATATGGATGTGGGTCAGGGACAGGTAGTCGTCCAGGGTGAACTTTTCCTTGCCGGCCAGGGGGTGGCCCTTGCGCATGGCGCACACGTAACGGTCTTCCATGAGCTTGACGTGGCGCACCTGGGGGTCGGTGTTGAGGGGGGCGTCCACGGCAAAGTCCAGGCGCCCGGCTGCCAGTTCCTTGGTGGTCTCCCGGCGCTTGGAGAGGAAACTCTCGATGATCACCGCCGGTGCCAGGCGGCGCAGGCGTTGGAACAGGGGGGGCAGGATCACTGCCTCGGTCAGGTCGGTCATGCTGATGCGGTAGGTCTTGACCGCTTGCAGAGGGTTGAAAATCCGACTTTCCTGGACTGAAACCCGCAGCAGTGACAATGCATTGCGCACCGGACCGATGATGTTCTGTGCCATGGGGGTGGGCACCATGCCCTGGGCGGTCCTGACGAACAGCGGATCATTGAAGGTCTCGCGCAGACGCGCCAGCGCGTTGGACACCGCCGGTTGGGTGATGCCGACGATCTGCCCGGCGCGGGTCAGGTTGGCTTCGGTGTAGATCGCGTCGAAAACGATGAAGAGGTTGAGGTCGACCTTGCTCAGATTCATGGCGCTGCACTCTTATTGTTAGGGCCTGTGAGGGAGGCTCGGAGGCCTTTCGGATCAGCCGATCATATATCGGTGATGAATGTTAATACACGCCGAGAATAGGCTAGGTAAATTTTCGTAGCTGATCTAGCATCGATTTCAGTCCCCCAACACCCGTTCTTCACAAAGGTAGAACTGCCCATGGAATTCGCCTATTCCCCCAAGGTTCAAGAGCTGCGTGAGCGCGTCACCGCGTTCATGGATGCCTATGTTTATCCGGCTGAAGCGGTCTTCGAGCGTCAGGTTGCCGAAGGTGATCGTTGGCAGCCGACCGCCATCATGGAAGAGCTCAAACTCAAGGCCAAGGCTGAAGGTCTGTGGAATTTGTTTCTGCCTGAGTCGGAACTGGGGGCCGGCCTGACTAACCTTGAATATGCGCCACTGGCGGAGATCATGGGCCGATCGCTGCTGGGCCCCGAGCCGTTCAACTGCTCGGCGCCGGATACCGGCAACATGGAAGTGCTGGTGCGTTATGCCAGCGAAGAACAGAAGCAGCGCTGGCTGGAGCCGCTGCTGCGTGGCGAGATCCGCTCCGCGTTCGCCATGACCGAGCCGGATGTGGCTTCCTCCGACGCCACCAACATGGCGGCCCGCGCGGTGCGCGACGGCGATCAGTGGGTCATCAACGGCAAGAAGTGGTGGACCTCGGGCGCCTGTGATCCGCGTTGCAAGATTCTGATCTTCATGGGCCTGAGCAATCCGGATGCGCCGCGTCATCAGCAGCACTCGATGATCCTGGTGCCGGTGGATACCCCCGGGGTGAAGATCGTCCGTCCACTGCCGGTGTTTGGCTACGACGATGCGCCGCATGGTCACGCCGAAGTGTTGTTCGACAACGTTCGGGTGCCCTACGAGAACGTGCTGCTGGGCGAGGGTCGCGGTTTCGAGATTGCCCAGGGGCGTCTTGGCCCGGGGCGCATTCATCACTGCATGCGTTCCATTGGCATGGCCGAGCGGGCGCTGGAATTGATGTGCAAGCGTGCGGTGAATCGCACCGCGTTCGGCAAACCGCTGGCTCGCCTGGGGGGCAATATCGACAAGATCGCCGACTCGCGGATGGAGATCGACATGGCTCGGCTGCTGACCCTCAAGGCGGCCTACATGATGGACACCGTGGGTAACAAAGTGGCCAAGAGCGAGATTGCCCAGATCAAGGTGGTGGCGCCGAATGTGGCCCTGCGGGTGATCGACCGGGCGATCCAGATTCACGGTGGGGCCGGGGTATCCAATGACTTCCCATTGGCCTACATGTACGCCATGCAGCGCACCTTGCGCCTGGCCGATGGCCCGGATGAAGTACACCGCGCGGCCATTGGCAAGTACGAAATCGGCAAGTATGTGCCGAAGGAAATGCTGCGCAGCAGCCATTGATGATCATGCAGCCGGCCTGCCGGGCGACGCCTGTGGCAGGCCGGTTGCTGTGTATTCAGTACACCCAGACTTCTACGCGCCGGTTCTTGATCCGGCCCTCGTCGGCGTTGTTGGCCGCCACTGGCAGCTCAGCGCCGAAACCGCGGATCTCGCGAAACACCACGCCGCTTTTCACCAGTTCCCTGCGCACTGTCATGGCCCGCAGCTTGGACAGCAGGGCAGCGCGTGCCGGGTCGCTCTTGGCATCCCCGAATCCGGCCAGAGTGACGTGCCGGTTCATCTTGCCGTGCTGGCGCAGGTAATCCAGGACGCGATTCAGGTCCTGGCGTGCCTTGTTGTCCAGATTGGCGCTGCCCTCCTCGAAGCGAAAGTTCACGCTCAGGCGTTGCGCATCCCGGCTCAGTTGCTGGTAGGCCTTGGGCATCTGTGGGCTGGGCGTTACCCGCATGGCTTGCACGGTCTGGGCGACAAAGCCGTTGGCGGCGACGATGGCCTGGCCTTTGGCGCTCTGGGAAAAACTCACCAGGGCGTCCGCCCAGGGGTTCTGCCCATTGGGCGGCAAGTACAGGTACAGACGCCGCGACAGTGGGTAGTCCTCAGTGGCGATCAGACTGTTGAGGGGCGGCATGGGCTGGGAGTCACCGTCGATAATCGCCACGGCCTTGGCCTGGCGTACGTAGGGCAGGCCGATGAAGCCGATGCCTTGAGGGTCCCGGCTCACCGCGTCCGACAGCTGTTCGCTGGACTCGAAACGCTTGGCCGCCGGGTTCAACGCCTTGCCGCGACGGCTGAGGACCAGCTCCTTGAAGGTGTCGTAAGTGCCGGACTGATCATCCCGGGCATACAGGTGGACCAGCCCGCCCGTGCTCCCCAGCTCTTCCCAGGTCTTGATCTCGCCACTGAACAGGCGGGCCAGTTGCTCGGTGCTTAGCTGGCTCAGCGGATTGTGCGGATGAAGGATGATTGCCAGACCGTCGATGGCGATGACCTGTTCGGCGCCAGGGCTTTTCAGGTCTCCCAGGCTTTCCAGCTCCACCAGTTCGCTGTCCTTGATCGGTCGGGAGGCGGCCGCAATATCGGCCTGGGCGTTTTTCAGTGCGCTAAAGCCGGTGCTCGAACCGTGGGCGGCAACGTCCACTCTGACTGTCCGACCTTGGGCGCTCTGTCCTAGAACGCGTTTCTCATTGTCCTTGCCACTGCCCTCGATCCTGACGTTGTGCAGACCCTGTTGTTCAAGCAAGCCCTTGACCAGCGCCGGGCCAAGCTGGGCGCCGATGGTGTTGGAGCCCTGGATACGCAGCACGGCGGCATTGTCGGGCGCCAGGGGCAAGGCGGCGAACACTGACCAAGGCAGGGCATAGCAAACAAAGCCGATCAGAAACAGGCTGATGGTCCGGCACCAGATATCTCGTTCACTGACGGTGGAAGCGCGGGGCATGGCGGCACTGGCCTTCTATTGAGAAAGAGGAGAGTGCTGGCGAGATTAAGTCAGGGAGGTGACAGGTATGTGACGAGCGGCACTTTCTGGCGATAAATGGCGAAAGTCCTACATCGTAAATAGCTGTTTTCTCTAGATTTTTTGAGACTTGTCCTAAAGACCAGTCTTCGGAGGCTGCGTAGAGTTGGCAACTTTGTCTGGCGGGGATTGGGGCGACTGCCAACGCGTCATCCCCCCGCAGATGCCTCGGCAGTGTTGTGCTGCTATTTCGTAGTAAGCAAAGGAGTTACAAATGAGTGCCTGGTTCGAGCTGAAGCAGTATGGCAGTGGTGCATGCAGATTCTTGCTGAAGACAAAGGAGGCGCAGACCATGCTTCAAAGCGACCGATTCCCTTGCCGGGACAGTGCCGAGGCGGCTCTCGGCCTGTTCCGCGCACACTGCGCTTCTCCTGAGCGCTACGTCAAGAAAATTTCATCGGGCGGTAAACCTTATTTCAAGCTCAAGGCCGGCAAGGAAGTGATTCTGGTCAGTCATTTGTACGACTCGGAGCCTACTCTCGAGAGCGCCATCAACGCCATCGCAGCTGCTGGCACCACTGAACGGGTTGAAGTGGTCCAAATGTAAGCGGTAGTAAAAAGCCCATCTTGCGATGGGCTTTTTTGTGCCTGTGAATCAGCTCAACTCGAGCCAGATCGGCGCATGGTCAGAGGGCTTTTCCATGCCCCGCAGTTCATAGTCGACGCCGGCGTCCTTGACCCGGGGCAGCAGCCCCTGGGATGCCATGATCAGATCGATGCGCAGGCCACGCTTGGGTTCGTCCTCGAAACCGCGACTGCGGTAGTCGAACCAGCTGAAGCGATCGTTCACCTCGGGGTTCAGGTGACGGAAGCTGTCTACTAGACCCCAGTTCTTCAAGCGTGCCATCCACTCGCGCTCTTCCGGCAGGAAGCTGCATTTGCCGGTCTTGAGCCAGCGTTTGGCATTTTCGGCGCCGATGCCGATGTCGCAGTCTTCCGGGGAAATATTCACGTCACCCATGACCACCAGGGGCTGGTCGTTGCTGAAGCGATTTTCCAGCAGCTGCTGCAGGTCATGGTAGAAGCGTTCCTTGGCCGGGAACTTGGTGGGATGGTCGCGGCTTTCACCTTGGGGGAAGTAGCCGTTCATGATGGTCACCGGCGTGCCGTTGGCATCGGCGAAAGTACCCCAGATAAAACGCCGCTGGGCGTCTTCGTCATCGCCCTCGAAGCCTTTATGCACGGCCAGTGGTGCCTGGCGCGAGAGCAGGGCGACACCGTAATGGCCCTTCTGGCCGTGGTAGTGCACGTGGTAGCCCAGGGCCTGGACGTCGGCGAGGGGAAACTGCTCGTCGGCGACCTTGGTTTCCTGCAGGCCGATCACGTCCGGCTGGTGTTTGTCGATCAGCGCCGCCAGCTGATGGGGGCGGGCGCGCAGCCCGTTGATATTGAACGAGACGATCTTCATGGTCGGCGGTCCTGGCAAAACAGCGATGCTAGCTGACTACGCCCGGGTCGACCAGCATGGCAGCCCCGCGAATGCGCTGCTAATGTCCTTGAGCGTGGGAACGATCAGCGCCGCGCCAGGTTCGTAATAACAAGAGTGCGGCCATTCGAGCCGGGCCCAGGGGAGAGTGACCGACATGCCTGATACCGCCAACGCCATCGCCGATATCCATATGCTCGACAGCGGCTATTCCCGTGAAGCGCGGTCGCTGCTGTACCAGGCCTATCGCCATGAGCCGACCTTCGGTTTCATTTTCGAATCCGAGCGTGCCGGTTATGAACAGCGGGTGCGGGCCACGGTGCGTGAGCTGGTGAAACAGCATTTTCTGCAAGACCTGCCGGCCATCGGCCTACTGGTCAACGACCGCTTGATCGGCATTGCCCTGATCGCCCCACCGCAACGCCGCCTGGGCATTACCGAAAGCTGGGCCTGGCGGCTGCGCATGGTGCTGAGTACCGGGTTTCGTTGCACGCGGCGATATCTGGAGTACCACGAGGCGGTGCAGGCCTGCCTGCCCGGCGATGCGGTCCATGTCTTGCCGTTATTAGGCGTGCACCCGCAATTCCAGGGGCAGCATTTCGGCGAACAGCTGCTGGAGGCGGTGCACAATTGGTGTGCTGTGGATGAGCATTCCCAGGGCGTGGTGCTGGATACGGGTAATCCGCGCTATCTGGAGTTCTATAAACGCCAGGGTTATGAAGAGATCGGAGAGATCGCGGTAGGGCCGGTCCGCGAGCACGTATTCTTTCATCCGAACCCGCAACTCTTACAAAGAGCAACAGCCTGATATAGAACTTTCCCAGCACTTGAGCGCTCTATCGCCCCCCCAAGCTCGTGATAGCATCCGCGCCTATGAAGTTTCCAGGAAGATTTACCAGCGGCTTTTTGCTGTTGTTCACAAGCTGTGCGGCGCTGGCGCAGAGCGAATTGGATGTCAGGGTAAAGCCCGCCAATGACGAGCTGAAAGCCAATGTGGAAGGTTACATTGGCGGTGTCGGTGATCGTGATGAAGAAGCCCTGCTGCGATTCAGCCGGGGCGCCGAGGAGCAGGCGAAGAAAGCCGCCCAGGCATTGGGCTACTACCAGCCCCGTATCGAAAGCGAAGTGCGCGGCGGCGAGAAACCCCGCCTGTTGTTGCGTATCGACCCCGGCGAGCCGGTGCATCTGCGCAATGTGACGATCCGGGTCGAAGGCCCGGCAGCGTCCCTCAAGTCCTTCCGCACCCCTGACAGTGACCAGCTCAAGCCTGGCGCTGTGCTCAATCATGGCCGTTACGAAGATGCCAAGCGCCTGATTCAGAACCAGGCCTCGCGCTACGGTTTTTTCAGCGGACGTTTTACCCGCCAGCAATTGTCGGTAGACCCCCTGGCCGGGGTGGCGGACATCGAACTGGTGTATGACAGCGGTCCGCGTTACGCCCTGGGCAAGGTCAGCTTCACCGGGGACTCGTTGTTCGACGAAGACCTGTTGCGGCGCATGGTTCCCTTCAAGAACGGTGCTCCCTACGACTCCGAGCTGATTGCCGAACTCAACCAGGCGCTACAGTCCAGCGGCTATTTCGAGGGCGTGCGGGTCGATGCCGCGCCCACTGCTGCCGAGCACGAGGTGATTCCAGTGGCGGTCCTGCTGGAAACCCGCAAGCCCCGGACCATGGGGCTTGGCCTGGGTTACTCCACTGACGTCGGCCCCCGGGTCAAGGCCAACTGGACCCGACACTGGGTCAATCCCCAGGGTCACAGTTATGGCTGGGAGGCTGAAGTCTCCCAGCCCCGGCAGAACGTCGGCCTGTGGTATGACATTCCCCTGGACCCGCCGCTGACCGACAAGCTGCGCTTCGCCGGTGGTTATCAGAATGAAGAAATCTCCGGCACCGATACCCTGAGTAAGCTGCTCACAGTGGGCCCCGAGTGGCACAGCAAGTTGCCCAGCGGCTGGCAGCGCGTGGTCTCGCTGAAGTATCAACGTGAGGAGTATCGCCTTGGGGACGACTCGGGCCTGAGTAATCTGCTGATGCCTGGCCTGACCTATTCCTACCTGCGCAGCGACAACCGTATCGATCCGCACAACGGTTATCGCATTCAATTCGATACCAAGCTGGCCAAGGAAGGCGTGGGCTCCGACACCAACCTGTTGTACGGAACGGTCCTGCTCAAAGGCCTGACCACGGCCTGGGACAATCACCGCTTTCTGGGGCGTGTGCAGTTCGGAGGCAGCGCCACCAACGGTTACAAGTCCATTCCGCCGTCCTTGCGCTTCTTCGCCGGTGGCGACCAGAGCGTGCGTGGTTACGACTACCAGACTCTGTCCCCGAAGAACTCCGAAGGGGATCGCATTGGCGGTCGTTACATGGTGGCTGGCAGTGTCGAGTATCAGTACTCCATTGCCGAGAAATGGCGGATCGCGACCTTTGTCGATCAGGGCAACTCGTTCAACAAACTGGAGCTACCGAACCTCAAGACCGGGGTTGGTGTGGGGCTGCGCTGGGTGTCGCCGGTAGGGCCGATCCGGGTCGACCTGGCCCACGCGATGAATGACGACGGTGGGATTCGCTTGCACTTTTCCATGGGGCCAGAGCTTTGAAGCGCACCTTGAAGATAACGCTGCTGGCGATTCTTGCGCTGGTGATCCTGACCCTCCTGGCCTTGACCACGGTGCTGGGGACCCAGGCTGGCAGCCGCTGGGCCCTGGGCCTGGTGCCGGGGCTGACCCTGGACAATTTCCAGGGCCATCTGGGTAGCCAGTGGAGCACAGACCATCTGCTCTGGCAGCAGGACGGCAGCCGGGTTGAGCTCGATTCGGTGAAATTTGCCTGGTCTCCTGCCTGCCTGTTGCGCATGACCCTGTGCATCGAGCAGTTGGAGGCCGATCAGGTCAGCCTGCAGTTCGCTCCCAGCAACGATGCCGAAGAAAGCACAGGGCCCATCAGCCTGCCGGAATTGCGTCTGCCCGTGGCCATCGAGCTGGGACAAGTACGGGTCGGCCGCTTGTTGTTCAACGGCAGTGAAGAGCTCAAGGGGCTGCAACTGGCGGCGCGCTGGACCGCTCAAGGCTTGCAGATCGACTCGGTGCACCTGCAGCGCGATGACCTGAGCCTCGACCTGTCCGGCCTGTTGCAACCCAGTGGCGACTGGCCCCTGACGGCTCAGGGCACCCTCGGCTTGCCCGCTCCTGGCGGTGGTCCCTGGGCGCTGGCTATGCAGGTCGAAGGCGATCTGCTCAAGACCCTGAAACTCAAGGCCGACAGCAGTGGCTATCTGCAAGGGCAGTTGAGCGGTGAGCTGCAACCCCTGGTGGAGAACCTGCCGGCGCAAGTGCGGATCATTGCCAGTGGCTTCAAGGCCAGCGCTGACTTGCCGGACACCCTGCAACTGGATCAGTTGGAACTGACCGGCAAGGGGGACTTGAAAAACGGCTACCAGCTCGACGGCAAGGCCAGTCTGCCGGCGGAGCAAGGGCCGGTGGCTCTGCTGTTGCAAGGCAAGGTCGACGCCAAGGGCGCACAGATTGCCACGCTGGAGTTGCGGGCCAACGACAAGCAGAGCCTCAATCTCAGCGGTCAGCTTGATTGGAGCCAAGGCTTCTCGGCCGAGGCCAAGCTTGCCTGGCTGGATTTCCCCTGGCATCGCCTTTACCCATTGATCGAAGAACCGGCCGTGGCGCTGCGCAGCTTCAATGCAGAAGTGGCCTATCGGGATGGCAACTACCTGGGCAACTTCAAGGGTGACCTGGATGGCCCGGCAGGCGCCTTCAGCTTGAGCAGTCCCTTCAGTGGCGACCTGAGCAAGATCTTCCTGCCGCAATTCCAACTCACGGCCGGACAAGGCAAGGCCCAGGGGCACCTGAACCTGCAATTTGCCGACGGTGTGGCCTGGGATACGGCGCTGGAACTGTCGGCCATCAACCCGGCCTATTGGCTGGCCGAGTTGCCCGGTACCCTGGCCGGCCCTTTGCGCAGCCAGGGGGAAATGAAGAACGAACAGCTCAAGGTCACGGCCGACCTCGACCTCAAGGGGCGCCTGCGGGGGCAGCCGGCCGTGCTGCTGGCCAAGGCCGACGGAGCAGGGGAGCAATGGAACCTCAGTGCCCTGGATATCCGCCTGGGGGACAACCGCATCAACGGCTCCGGCAGCCTGCAGCAGAAAATCGCCGGCCAGCTGGACATCAAGCTGCCGCGTCTGGGCCAGCTATGGCCGCAGTTGCGCGGGCAACTCAATGGCCGGGTAGATCTGGCAGGCACGCTCAAGGCGCCACAGGGCAAGGTGGACCTCTCGGGGCAGCAACTGGCCTTTGCCGACAACCGCCTGCAAAGCCTCAAGCTGGGGGCGACTCTCGACGGCGCGCAACAGGCCCAGGTGGATCTCAAGGGCAGTGGAATTCAGGCCGGAGACACCCAGCTTGGCACCCTGACCCTGGCCGGCCAGGGCGATATCAAAAAACAGAAACTGCAACTGGATTTGCAAGGCCCACTGTTGAAACTGGCCCTGGGGCTGGACGGCGCGCTGGATCAGGGCAACTGGCGGGGGCGCCTGGCCAGTGGCGATGTACAGACCGGCGGCCAGGACTGGAAACTGCAGAACCCGGCGAAGCTGGAGCGTTTGGCCAATGGCACCCTCAACTTTGGCGCCCATTGCTGGACCAGCGGCGATGCCAGTCTGTGTGGCGAAGACCAGCGATTGATGCCCGATCCGAAGCTGCGTTATCACCTCAAGCGTTTCCCCATCGACAGCCTGGCTCAATGGCTGCCCAAGGATTTCGCCTGGAAGGGCATGCTCAATGCCGAGGTACAGTTGGACCTGCCGGCCAGCGGTCCCAAAGGCCAGATCCTGCTGGATGCCAGTGGTGGCACCCTACGGGTCAAGGACAAGGGCCAATGGCTGGACTTCCCCTATCAGGTGTTGAAGCTCGATACCCGCCTCAACCCGCGACGCATCGATACCCAGTTGCAGTTCGACGGCGGCAAGTTGGGCGAACTGATGGTCCAGGCACAGATCAATCCGTTGCCCAAAAGCAAACCGTTGTCCGGGGAGTTCCGCCTCAGTGGTCTGGATCTGTCCGTGGCACGGCCGTTTGTGCCCATGGTGGAGAAACTCAGTGGCAACCTGAACGGCAGTGGTCGCTTGTCTGGCGGGCTGTTGGCGCCTCAGGTCAACGGCAATCTGCAACTCAGTGGCGGTGAGGTCTCCGGTTCCGAGCTGCCCATCAGCCTTGAAGACTTGCAATTGAGCGCGCAGATCATGGGCGAGAGCGTGCAACTCAACGGCGGCTGGAAAAGCGGCAAGGCCGGGCAGGGCAACCTCAATGGCAATATCGCCTGGGGGCGAGCCTTGGCGGTGGACCTGAGCCTCAAGGGCACGCAGTTGCCCGTCACTGTCGAGCCCTATGCCGCGCTGGAAATGGCTCCGGACCTGAAGATTTCACTGCAAGACGACAAGCTGGCAATCAACGGCAAGGTGCTGATCCCCAAGGGGCAGATCACCGTACGCGAATTGCCGCCCTCGACGGTCAAGGTTTCCGATGACACGGTCATCGTCGGCCAGCAGACCGACGAAGGTAAGAAGCCCATGGCCATGGCGATGAACATCGATGTGGAGGTGGGCCAGGACAAGCTCAGCTTTGCCGGGTTCGGCCTTACCGCCAACCTGCGGGGGCATGTGCACATTGGCGACAACATGGATACCCGCGGCGAGCTGTGGCTCAACGACGGTCGTTATCGGGCCTATGGCCAGCGCCTGACGGTGCGTCGTGCACGGTTGCTGTTTGCCGGCCCCATCGACCAGCCGTACCTGGATATCGAGGCGGTGCGCCAGACCGACGACGTGATTGCCGGCATCCGCTTGAGTGGCAGCGCCGAGCAACCGGCGACGCAGATCTTCTCCGAACCGGCCATGAGTCAGGAACAGGCCCTGTCCTACCTGGTACTGGGACGGCCGCTGAGCTCTACCGGTGAAGACAACAACATGCTGGCCCAGGCGGCCCTGGGCCTGGGGTTGATGGGCAGCGCCGAGCTCACCGGCGGCATTGCCAAGAACCTGGGCATCCAGGACTTTCAGCTGGACACCCAAGGCAGTGGTAACAGCACCAGCGTGGTGGCTAGCGGCAATATTTCCGAGAAACTCAGTCTGCGTTATGGCGTCGGGGTCTTCGAACCCGCCAGCACCATTGCCTTGCGCTACAAACTGAGCAAGAAGGTCTACCTGGAAGCGGCCAGCGGTTTTGCCAGCTCCCTGGACATCTTCTACAAGCGCGACTTCTAAGGCTTGCTGCCAAAGGGGGCATGGCCCCCTTCTTGTCCACACCACCTCTCCCTGATCGAACAAGGCGCCCGCCGGTTTTCAAGCCGGCGGCGCTGCGCCGTTGATCAAGCAAATAAACAGCAAGCTAATCACTGCGTTGACATTGGCTGCCTAGGCAGTAATATCTCGACACACACTCTCTGCCTAGGCAGCTAACTGGTGGTCAGATGAAGCATTTCAAACCCGACGACTTTCACAATTGCCATCTCGGCTTGCTGCTGGGGCGTGCCGCCCTGCTCAAGGACCGGATCATTGACACCCACATGGAGCCCCACGGCATCACTGCCGCGCAGTTCAAGGTGCTGATCATCATGGCCCAGTTCGGCGTCGATACCCCGGCCGAATTGTGCCGCCACCTGTCCCTGGACAGCGGTTCGATGACCCGCATGCTCGACCGCCTGCAGCAGAAGGACTTCCTGGCGCGTCAACGCTCGGAGGACGACCGGCGCCAGGTGCGCCTGGTGCTGACCGAGGAAGGTCGCAAGCTTGCTGATCGGCTGCCTTACATCGGTGCCAATGCAATGAACCAGTTGGCGGGTGCCATCTCTCCCGAGGAGTTGCGCACCCTGGAGCAGATTCTCAAGAAAATTTTGCTGGCTGCCGGTGACCCGATCACCATCCTGCGTTTAGGTGAAAAATGAGCAGTAAAACCTCGCGTACCCGCCTCAGCCTGGTGCTGTTGGCCATGAGTCTGGCCGGTTGTGCCAATTACAGCGGCCTGGATACCTCCGGCGTAAGCCTTGAGGCGAAAAGCCTCGCAGCTGGACAGTCTCTCAACGGTGTGACTTTGTCGCCGGCAGCCTGGCCACAAAGTGACTGGTGGAAAAGCCTGGGCGATACCCAGCTTGACGGGCTGATCCAGGAAGCCCTGCGGGACAGCCCGGACATGCAGATCGCCAGTGCCCGTGCCCATCAGGCCAGTGCTGCGGCTTATGCCGCGGATGCCGGGCGGATGCCGACCCTGGATGCCAGTGCCGGTATCAGCCGCTCGCGCCTGGCCCGTGACCAGGACCCGCTGGGGCAGGGCGGGGCCTATTCCACGGTGCGCAACATTGGCGCCAGCTTCAATTACAACTTCGATCTCTGGGGGGGCCAGCGCGCGGCCTGGGAAGCAGCGCTGGGGCAGGCCCGAGCCGCTGAAGTCGACCGCCAGGCAGCGAGTCTGACCCTGGCCGCCGATGTAGCGCGTGCCTACAGCGACCTGGGGCGTGCGCATATCGTGTACGACCTGGCGAACGAGGACCTCAAGCGTACCCGGCAGATGCTCGACCTGAGTCGCCGTCGCCTGGACTCCGGGATCGACAGTCAGTACCAGTACCAGCAGACCGAAAGTCTGGAGGCCAGCTCCCAGGCCAGCCTGATCGACGCCGAGAAGCAATTGCAGAGCGCGAAGATCGCCTTGGCTGTATTGCTCGGCAAGGGTCCGGATCGGGCCGATGACATCTCCCGGCCCAAGGTCCTGCAAGCCAGCGCCGTAGCCCTGCCTTCGACGCTGCCCGCTGAACTGCTGGGGCGCCGGCCTGATCTGGTGGCGGCTCGCTGGCGGGTGGAAGCGGCGAGCAAGAACATCGATGCCAGCAAGACCCGTTTCTACCCCAACCTCAACCTCAGTGCGCGAGCGGGCACCGAGGCGTTGCTGGGGGATGCGCTGTTCGGTTCCGCCAGTCGCTTCTTCAGTATCGCGCCGACTGTCTCGCTGCCGATTTTCGACGGCGGGCGGCTGCGGGCTGACCTGGACGCCCGGGATGCCGACTACGACCTGGCAGTCGCGCAATACAACAAGACCCTGGTGGCTGCCCTGGGGGATGTCAGCGACAGCATCTCCCAACTGCGGGAAATCGGACGGCAGATCGTCGCCCAGCAGCACGCCACCGACATCGCTCAGGACTCTTACAACACCGTGGTCCAGCGTTTCGGCTCCGGGATCGGCAACTACCTGGACGTGCTGAGCATTGAGCAGCAACTGCTGCAGGCCCAGCGCCAGCTGGCCACGCTGAATGCTCAGCAGATCGATCTGTCGATTCAATTGATGCAGGCGTTGGGGGGCGGCTTCGGTGCCCAGAACCTGGCTTCGGCCGACCCAGCCCCAGTTCCTCAGACTAAATAATTCGAGGTATTTGTCATGGCCACTGCCGACACTCAAGCAACCGAAAACACCCCGGACGCCGGTAACTCCCGCAAGCGCAAAGTCATGCTCCTGGGGCTGACGGCCATCGTCATTCTCGGCGGTCTGGGCGTGTTCGCCTGGCACGAACTTTATGGGCGCTGGAATGAAAGCACCGACGATGCCTATGTCAACGGCAACGTCGTGGAGATCACCCCGCTGGTCACCGGCACTGTGGTCAGCATCGGCGCCGACGATGGTGATCTGGTGCATGAGGGCCAGGTGCTGATCAACTTCGATCCTAACGATGCCCAGGTCGGCCTGCAGAGTGCCGAGGCCAATCTGGCCCGCACCGTACGCCAGGTGCGTGGCTTGTACAGCAACGTTGATGGCATGCGGGCTCAAGTGGCGGCGCAGAAGGCCGAAGTGCAGAAAGCCCAGGACAACTTCAATCGCCGCAAGAACCTCGCGGCCAGCGGAGCGATTTCCCAGGAGGAACTGTCCCACGCTCGTGATGACCTGACCTCGGCACAAAATGCCCTGGCCAACGCCCAGCAGCAGCTCAACACCACCAATGCCCTGGTGGACGACACCGTAGTCTCCAATCACCCGGATGTGCAGGCCGCGGCCGCGCAGTTGCGTCAGGCCTACCTGAACAACGCCCGCAGCACGCTGATTGCGCCAGTGACCGGTTATGTGGCCAAACGCACCGTGCAACTGGGCCAGCGGGTCCAGCCGGGCACTGCACTGATGGCGGTGATTCCCCTGGACCAGCTGTGGATCGACGCCAACTTCAAGGAAACCCAGCTGCGTGACATGCGCATTGGCCAGCCGGTAGACATCGAGGCCGACATCTATGGCAGCGATGTGAAGTACAGCGGCACCATCGATAGCCTCGGTGCCGGCACCGGTAGCGCCTTTGCCCTGTTGCCGGCGCAGAACGCCACCGGTAACTGGATCAAGATCGTGCAGCGTGTGCCGGTGCGTATCCACATCAATGCCGAGGAGCTGGCCAAGCACCCGCTGCGGGTCGGCCTGTCGACCCTGGTGAACGTCAACCTGCGGGATCAGAGCGGCCCGGTACTGGCCCAGCAACCACCGCAAAAGGCTTCCTTCAGCACCAACGTCTATGACCGTCAGTTGGGCGAGGCCGATGCTCTGATCGCCCGTCTGATCCACGACAACAGCGCGACCATCGGCAAGACGGCCCAGCGCTGATTCGCCAATCCGTCAACCCTGGTGTCGTCTAGAGACCAGGGTGCCAGCCCAGTTCCTAAGGATTCGCGATGAGCAATAACGCGTCTTTCACGCCTCCCAGCCTGCTGCTGAGCACCATCGGCCTGTCACTGGCGACCTTCATGCAGGTGCTCGATACCACCATCGCCAACGTGGCGTTGCCGACCATCTCTGGCAACCTCGGGGTGAGTTCGGAGCAGGGTACCTGGGTCATTACCTCGTTCGCCGTGAGCAACGCCATTGCCTTGCCACTGACCGGCTGGCTGAGCCGGCGTTTCGGTGAAGTGAAGCTGTTTATCTGGGCCACCCTGCTGTTTGTGCTGGCCTCGTTTCTCTGCGGTATTTCCACCTCGATGCCCGAACTCGTTGGCTTTCGGGTGCTGCAAGGGGTGGTAGCAGGTCCCCTGTATCCCATGACCCAGACCCTGCTGATTGCCGTCTACCCGCCCGCGAAGAGGGGGATGGCCCTGGCGCTGCTGGCCATGGTCACGGTGGTGGCGCCGATTGCCGGGCCGATACTCGGTGGCTGGATCACCGACAGCTACAGCTGGCCGTGGATCTTCTTTATCAATGTGCCGATCGGCCTGTTTGCTGCCTGGGTGGTTCAGCAGCAATTGAAGGCGCGACCGGTGGTGACCAGCCGCCAGCCGATGGACTATATCGGCCTGCTGAGCCTGATCGTCGGGGTCGGTGCCTTGCAGATCGTTCTCGACAAGGGCAACGACCTGGACTGGTTCGAGTCCAACTTCATCATCGCCGGCACGCTGATCTCGGTGATTGCCCTGGCGGTGTTCGTGATCTGGGAAATGACGGATCGGCATCCTGTGGTCAACTTGCGGCTGTTCGCCCATCGCAACTTCCGCATCGGCACCATCGTGCTGGTGGGCGGTTACGCCGGGTTCTTCGGGATCAACCTGATCCTGCCGCAATGGTTGCAGACCCAGATGGGCTACACCGCCACTTGGGCCGGTCTGGCCGTGGCACCGATTGGCATTTTGCCGGTGCTGATGTCGCCCTTTGTCGGCAAGTACGCCCACAAGTTCGACCTGCGCCTGCTGGCTGGCCTGGCGTTCCTGGCCATTGGCCTGAGCTGCTTCATGCGTGCCGGATTCACCAATGAGGTGGACTTCCAGCACATCGCCCTGGTGCAGCTGTTCATGGGGATTGGTGTGGCGCTGTTCTTCATGCCGACCCTGAGCATCCTCATGTCCGACCTGCCGCCGCACCAGATCGCCGACGGCGCCGGCCTGGCGACCTTCCTGCGGACGCTGGGGGGTAGCTTTGCGGCGTCGCTGACGACCTGGATCTGGATTCGTCGGGCGGATCAGCACCATGCCTACATGAGCGAAAGCATGAGCATCTTCGATCCGGTCACCCGGGACGCGTTGAACAACCTCGGCGGTGCCAGCACCCAAGCCTACGCGCAGTTGGACCAAGTGCTCACCAGCCAGGCGTACATGCTCTCGACCGTGGACTATTTCACCTTGCTGGGCTGGGGGTTCATGGGCCTGATTCTGTTGGTGTGGCTGGCCAAGCCACCGTTTGCCGCCAAGGCCGGCCCGGCGTCGGCGGGGCATTGATGCCCATTGTCGTATGAGCTGGCTTGCCAGCGAAGGCGTCCGTAAGGGCGATGCAAGGCTTGCTGGCCACTTCGCCGGCAAGCCGGCTCCTACGGTGGGGCATTTGTTGTAGGGGCTACTTGCCAGCGAAGGCGTCTGTTCAGGACGAACCGGGCAACGCCAGCTGCGTGGGTACGAAATCGAACGCAGCCAGTTGGAAACCCTGCTCGTCCACCTGCAATGCCCAGCCCTGTCGATCCCAGTCCCCCAGCACGATGCGTTTGGCGGCCTGTTGGCCAATCTGCAACTTGTGGATCGCCGGGCGGTGGGTATGGCCATGAACCAGGGTGCCCACTCCATGTTCGCGCATGACCCGCGGTATTTCGTCCGGGGTCACATCGACAATGTCGTTGGCTTTCATGCGCGTCTGGGCGCGGCTTTCGTTGCGCAGCTTGCGCGCCAGCTTGCGCCGGGTGCGCAAGGGCAGGTGCCGCAGAATCCACAGGCTCAACGGGTTGCGCAGGTAACGACGCATGCGCATGTAGGCTTCGTCGCGGGTGCACAGGCTGTCGCCGTGCATCAGCAGTACCGGCTCACCGTAGAAGTCGACGACGCTGGGGTCCTTGAGCAGGGTGGCGCCGGCTGCCTTGCAAAAGGCCTGGCCGAGCATGAAGTCGCGATTGCCATGCATCAGGAAGACCTGGGTACCGCTGTCGCTGAGTTCGCGCAGTGCCTGGCAAATGGAAAGCTGGTAGGGGGTCATGGCATCGTCGCCGATCCATACCTCGAAGAAGTCCCCGAGGATGTACAGCGCCTCGGCGGCGCGGGCGCGCCCACCGAGTAAATCCAGAAACGCCCGGGTAATGTCCGGGCGTTCCTCTTCCAGATGCAAATCTGAAATCAGCAGTATCACTCAATGATCTCGGCTTTCTCGATGATCACGTCTTCTGCGGGTACGTCCTGGTGGCCGGATTTCATGGTGGTGGCCACGCCTTTGATCTTGTCGACCACTTCAGTGCCGGCGATCACTTTACCGAATACTGCGTAGCCCCAGCCTTGAACGGTCTTGCCGCTGTGGTTGAGGAAGCTGTTGTCGGCGACGTTGATGAAGAACTGCGCGGAGGCCGAATGCGGCTCCATGGTACGGGCCATGGCGACGGTGTACTTGTCGTTGGAAAGGCCGTTGTCCGCTTCGTTCTGGATGCTTGGACGCTTGTCTTTCTTTTCTTTCATGCCAGGTTCGAAGCCGCCGCCCTGGATCATGAAGTTACCGATGACGCGGTGAAACACGGTGTTCTCGTAGTGCCCGGCTTTCACGTATTCGACGAAGTTGGCCACGGTCAACGGGGCTTTCTCGGCGTTCAATTCCAGCACGATCTCGCCGTGGTTGGTGGTCAGTTTGACTTGGGTCATGGTCGGTACTCTTTATAAGGAGAAGCGTTTTCAAGAAAATCCTGGGTGGCGGGGCACGCATGCGGTCCGCACCGATTTGGCCATCCTGCAGCCAAGGAGCGCAGTTTAGCGTGACCGCCATGAATTTCGAGGCTGTTTTTTCACTTGCACGCTATTAATAGCCGCAGTTTTAAAGCTGCGCTCTGTCAGGCACTTGACAGCATCGGCTATGATACTCGTTTTGATTTATCAGGCCGCACCCGGCCGCGCACTTGTACGTTCAAGGATCCTATGAGCAAGCCCACTGTCGACCCTACCTCGAATTCCAAGACTGGACCGGCCGTACCGGTCAACTTCCTGCGCCCGATCATCCAGGCGGACCTGGACTCGGGTAAGCACACACAGATCGTGACCCGCTTCCCTCCGGAGCCCAACGGTTACCTGCACATCGGTCACGCCAAGTCGATCTGCGTGAATTTCGGCCTGGCTCAGGAGTTCGGTGGTGTCACCCACCTGCGCTTTGACGACACCAACCCGGCCAAGGAAGACCAGGAGTACATCGACGCCATCGAAAGCGACGTCAAGTGGCTGGGCTTTGAGTGGTCCGGTGAAGTGCGCTATGCCTCGCAATATTTCGACCAATTGCACGACTGGGCCGTGGAACTGATCAAGGCAGGCAAGGCCTACGTCTGCGACCTGACTCCCGAGCAAGCCAGGGAGTACCGCGGTAGCCTCACCGAAGCGGGCAAGAACAGCCCGTTCCGCGAGCGTTCGGTTGAAGAGAACCTGGACTGGTTCGCCCGCATGCGTGCCGGCGAATTCCCGGACGGTGCACGGGTGCTGCGGGCCAAGATCGACATGGCCTCGCCGAACATGAACCTGCGCGACCCGATCATGTATCGCATCCGCCATGCCCATCACCACCAGACCGGTGACAAGTGGTGCATCTACCCCAACTACGACTTCACCCACGGTCAGTCGGACGCCATCGAAGGCATCACCCATTCGATCTGCACCCTGGAATTCGAAAGCCACCGTCCGCTGTACGAATGGTTCCTCGAGCACTTGCCGGTGCCGGCGCACCCGCGTCAGTACGAATTCAGCCGCCTGAACCTGAACTACACCATCACCAGCAAGCGCAAGCTCAAGCAACTGGTGGACGAGCAGCACGTGAATGGTTGGGACGATCCGCGCATGTCGACCCTGTCGGGCTTCCGCCGCCGCGGCTACACCCCGGCATCGATCCGCAACTTCTGCGAGATGGTTGGCACCAACCGCTCCGACGGCGTAGTCGATTACGGCATGCTGGAATTCAGCATCCGCCAGGACCTCGACGCGAATGCCCCGCGCGCCATGTGCGTGCTGCGTCCGTTGAAAGTCGTGATCACCAACTACCCGGAAGACCAGGTCGAGAACCTCGAACTGCCGCGTCATCCGCAGAAAGAAGAACTGGGCGTGCGCAAGCTGCCGTTCGCCCGTGAAATCTACATCGACCGTGATGACTTCATGGAAGAGCCGCCAAAGGGCTACAAGCGCCTGGAGCCCAACGGTGAAGTGCGGCTGCGCGGCAGCTACGTGATCCGTGCCGACGAAGCGATCAAGGATGCCGAGGGCAATATCGTCGAGCTGCGTTGCTCCTACGATCCGGACACCCTGGGCAAAAACCCTGAAGGCCGCAAGGTCAAGGGCGTGATCCACTGGGTGCCGGCTGCCGCCAGCGTCGAGTGCGAAGTGCGCCTGTACGATCGTCTGTTCCGTTCTCCGAACCCGGAGAGGGCCGAGGACAGCGCGAGTTTCCTGGACAACATCAACCCTGACTCCCTGCAAGTGCTCACTGGTTGTCGTGCCGAACCCTCGCTGGGCAACGCACAGCCGGAAGACCGTTTCCAGTTCGAGCGCGAAGGCTACTTCTGCGCGGATATCAAGGACTCGAAACCCGGTGCTCCGGTATTCAACCGTACCGTGACCCTGCGCGACTCCTGGGGTCAGTGATTCAGTCAAGGAACTAACGTGCTAACGATCTACAACACGCTCACCAAGAGCAAAGAAGTCTTCAAGCCTTTGGATGGCAACAAGGTGCGCATGTACGTGTGCGGCATGACCGTGTACGACTATTGCCACCTTGGGCACGGCCGCAGCATGGTGGCCTTCGACCTGATTACCCGCTGGCTGCGTTTTAGCGGTTATGACCTGACGTACGTGCGCAACATCACCGATATCGATGACAAGATCATCAATCGTGCCAATGAGAACGGTGAGTCCTTCGAGGCCTTGACCGAGCGTATGATCGCGGCGATGCACGAGGACGAGGCGCGGTTGAATATCCGCAAGCCGGACATGGAGCCGCGGGCCACCGACCATATCCCTGGCATGCACGCGATGATCCAGACCCTGATCGACAAGGGTTATGCCTACGCTCCGGGCAATGGCGACGTGTACTACCGCGTCGGTAAGTTCATGGGCTATGGCAAGCTGTCGCGCAAGAAGATCGAAGACCTGCGCATCGGTGCGCGGATCGAAGTGGATGAGTCGAAGCAGGACCCGCTGGACTTCGTGCTGTGGAAAGCCGCCAAACCGGGCGAGCCAAGCTGGGAGTCGCCGTGGGGGGCTGGTCGTCCGGGCTGGCATATCGAGTGCTCGGTGATGTCCACCTGCTGCCTGGGTGAGACCTTCGACATTCACGGCGGTGGCAGCGATCTGGAGTTCCCGCACCACGAGAACGAGATTGCCCAGAGCGAGGCGGCGACCGGCAAGACCTACGCCAATGCCTGGATGCACTGCGGCATGATCCGCATCAATGGCGAGAAGATGTCCAAGTCCTTGAACAACTTCTTCACCATTCGCGACGTGCTCGACAAGTACCATCCAGAAGTGGTGCGTTATCTGCTGGTGGCCAGCCACTACCGCAGCGCCATCAACTACTCGGAAGACAACCTCAAGGACGCCAAGGGCGCGCTGGAGCGTTTCTATCACGCGCTCAAGGGTCTGCCAAAGGTCGCTCCGGCCGGTGGCGAAGTCTTCGTCGAACGTTTCACCCAGGTGATGAACGACGACTTCGGTACTCCGGAAGCCTGTGCCGTACTGTTCGAGATGGTGCGTGAGATCAACCGCCTGCGTGAGAGCGATATCGATGCGGCGGCGGGTCTGGCAGCGCGTCTGAAAGAGCTGGCCAGCGTGCTGGGCGTGCTGCAACTGGAAGCCGATGACTTCCTGCAGGCCGGTGCTGAAGGTCGGGTCGATGGGGCACAGGTCGAGGCGCTGATCCAGGCCCGTCTGGCAGCCCGTGCCAACAAGGATTGGGCTGAGTCCGACCGTATTCGCGATCAGATCACCGCCATGGGCGTGATTCTGGAAGACGGCAAGGGCGGTACGACCTGGCGCCTGGCTGACTAAGCTGGCGTTTGCTGCAACAAGAAACCCGCCTGGTGCGGGTTTTTTGTTGCCCTTCGAACAGTGCCGGATCAGGCCAGCGAGGCGAGGCGCTCCACTGTGTCCGGGTAGCGTTC
The DNA here is from genome assembly GCF_003363755.1 of Pseudomonas protegens. Lineage (GTDB taxonomy): Bacteria > Pseudomonadota > Gammaproteobacteria > Pseudomonadales > Pseudomonadaceae > Aquipseudomonas > Aquipseudomonas danubii. The sequence goes on along the minus strand of NZ_CP031396.1, from coordinate 1,169,166 downwards.
CACCAGGCGCATCAAGGTCGTGGCCTGGGCGTTGGGTGTGGCGCGGCCTTGTTCCCAGTTTTCCAGGGTACGGGTGTTGGTCCGCAGGTACATGGCGAATACTGAGCGCGAGAGGTTGAGTTGCTGGCGGATGTTCATCACCTCGGTGGCAGTGATGGGGGGCAGTTTGTCCAGCTTCACTTTATGGCTGCGCAGGGTGATCTTGCCCTGGCGTTCCTGGGTGAGGGCGTCGATGCCTTCTACCAGTTCGGAAAAGATGTCACGTTTGGTCATGTCTTCTGGCCTCGATTTCACGTTCCAGCAGTTGTTTGAGCTGTTGTCGCTGCTGCGGTAGCAGGTCGTCCATCTGCTCCTTGTCGAACAGGGTGAAGAGCCAGAACTGCGCCCCTCCGGACCACCAGTAATAGATCACCCTCAGCCCGCCACGCCTGCCCTTGTTGCGTCGCTCATCGACAAAACGCATCTTGCGCAAGCCGCCAGTGCCCTGAATCAGAACCCCTGCGTGCGGGTGGCGCAGCAACTCGATCTGCAGTTCGCAGAACAGCTCGTCGTCAAGGAAGTCCTTTCGGTATCGTGCAAATGCCGGTAGTTCAATAAACAGAGCATTCATTTCATACGCTTCCTGCGTATAGACTGGATGACGCTGCAGCTTTGGTCAAGGCCCGCTGAGCGCCGCGTTTGATCTGGCAACAGTCTATGCCTGCGGCATTGGGCTGAATGTCGGAGCGGGCCGACGTGACAGGAAGGGCGATTCCGAGTTTCGCTGGGAAGAGGGGAGGGCAGGGCCCTGAAATGCAAAACGGCACCCGAAGGTGCCGTTCTGTTTGTTGCGTTGAAACCTAAGCGATCAACCCGCCAGGCCGGAGTGCTGGACCAGGGTCAGCAGCGGCTGTGGGTATACGCCGAGGAAGAACGCCAGGACCGCGATGGCCAGCAGCATGACGCCACCGGCTTTCTGTTCCCAGTGCAGTTGGGCATCGACGCGACGCAGGTTCGGTTCGATCAGGTACAGGGTGACCATCACTCGCAGGTAGTAGAAGACGCCGATGGCGCTGCCCATGACCAGGGAACCGACCAGCCACCATTGGTGCGCTTCGACACCGGTAGCGATGATGTAGAACTTGCCGATGAAGCCTGCGGTCAGTGGGATACCGGCCAGGGACAGCATCATCACGGTGAGGACGGCGGTCAGGTACGGACGGCGCCAGAACAGGCCGCGGTACTCGTACAGGGCGTCGGCATCACGGCCTTTGTACGGCGAAGACATCAGGGTGATCACACCGAAGGCGCCAAGGCTGGTGATCACGTAGGTGACCAGGTACACGCCGATGGCTTCCATGGCCAGGCCCTTGCTCGCCACCAGGGCGATCAGCAGGTAGCCGAAGTGAGCGATGGACGAGTAACCCAGCAGACGCTTGAGGTTGCTCTGGGTCAGCGCCAACAGGTTGCCCACCAGGATCGAGGCGATGGCGATCACGGTCAGCACGTTGCTCAGGACACCGCTGCTGGCCACTGGCGACAGCTGGAACAGACGCACCAGTACCGCGAACACCGCTACCTTGCTGGCGGTGGCCAGGAAGGCGGCGACCGGGGCCGGGGCGCCTTCGTAGACGTCCGGAGTCCACAGGTGGAAAGGCACCAGCGACAGTTTGAAGGCCAGGCCGATCAGCATCATGCCCAGGCCCAGTTGCGCCAGCGGGCTTGGCAGCCCAGTGGCGGCCAGGGCTTGACCGATACCGCTGAAGCTCAGGCTGCCGGCTTCTGCGTAGAGCAAGGCCATGCCGAACAACAGGAAGCCCGAACCGGCGGCCGACAGCACCATGTACTTGATGCCGGCTTCCAGGGAGCGCTTGTTGAAGAAGGCATAGGCCACCAGGCCGTAGACCGGTACCGAAAGCAGCTCCAGGCCGATGAACAGGCCAGCCAGGTTCTGCGCGCTGACCAGTACCAGACCACCGGCGGCGGCCAGCAGGATCAGCAGGTACAGCTCTTCTCGGTTGCCCGGGTAACCGCTGCTGCCGTCGCCCAGGTAGGCGTGGGCCAGGGTGACGCAGGCCAGGGTGGCCACCAGGATCAGGGCCATGTACAGGCAGGCGAACTGGTCGATCTGCAACAGCGGGGTCACTGCCAGCGGTGCCACTTTCAGCACCGGGAAAATCGACAGCAATGCCAGGTTCAGACCGGCCACCGACAGCAGGAAGGTCTGGGCGTGGTTGCGCCGCCAGGCGATCGCCAGCATCACCACCACAAGGGTGGCGCTGGTGATCAGCAGCGGCGCCAGGGCTATAAAGTGTTGAATCGTAAAGTCCATAGCGCTCTTACCGGGCCGAAGCGAGTTGAGTGAAGGCGGTGCTGAGCCATTGCTGCACGCCATGCATGGTGGCGGCAGAGGTATCGAGGAACGGTTGCGGGTACACGCCGATGTAGATCAGCAGTACCGCCAGTCCCAGCACCATGATCAGTTCGCGAGCATCCATGCCGTGCAGTACCGCGTCCGACTTGGACGGGCCGAAGTAGGCACGGTGGATCATGATCAGCGAGTAGACCGAGCCGAACACCAGGCCGGACGTCGCGATCGCAGTGATCCATGGCGCGCTGACGAAGGTGCCGATCAGGATCAGGAACTCGCCGACGAAGTTACCGGTGCCCGGCAGGCCGAGAGAGGCGGCTGCAAAGAACAGGCTGATGGCCGGCAGGTAGGCGATACGCGACCACAGGCCGCCCATTTCACGCATGTCGCGGGTATGGGTGCGTTCGTACAACTGGCCGCTGAGGATAAACAGCGCGGCTGCCGAAACACCGTGGGCCAGCATCTGGATCACCGCGCCCTGCAGGGCCTGCTGGCTGCCGGAGTAGATCCCGATCAGCACGAAGCCCATGTGGGAAACGCTGGAGAAGGCGATCAGACGCTTGATGTCGGTCTGGGCGAAGGCCAGGAAGGCGCCGTAGAAGATGCCGATCAGACCCAGGGTCATGGCGATCGGTGCGAACTCTGCCGAAGCATTGGGGAACAGCGGCAGGGCGAAACGCAGCAGGCCATAGGCCGCCGTCTTCAACAGGATACCCGCCAGGTCCACGGAACCGGCGGTCGGTGCCTGGGCGTGAGCGTCAGGCAGCCAGGAGTGGAACGGCACCACCGGCAGCTTCACTGCGAAGGCGATGAAGAAGCCGAGCATCAGGATGTACTCGGTGGCGGTGGACATCTTGGTCTTCAGCAGCTGGGCGTAATCGAAGGTGATCACCCCGGTGTTGTTGAAGTTGACCAGCACCAGGCCCAGGATCGCCACCAGCATGATCAGGCCGGAAGCCTGAGTGAAGATGAAGAACTTGGTCGCTGCGTAGATCCGGGTTTTCTTGCCGTCTGCCGAGCTGTGACCCCAGAGCGCGATGAGGAAGTACATCGGCACCAGCATCATTTCCCAGAAGAAGAAGAACATGAACAGGTCCAGCGCGAGGAACACGCCGACCACACCGCCCAGGATCCACATCAGGTTAAGGTGGAAGAAGCCCACGTGACGCTGAATCTCTTTCCAGGAGCAGAGTACCGAGAGGATACCCAGCAGGCCGGTCAGCAGGATCATCAACAGCGACAGACCGTCCAGGGCCAGGTGCACGTTGATGCCGAAGCGCTCGATCCAGACATGCTTGAACTCGATGGCCCAAGTTGGATCGGCGCCAGGCGCCGGAGCAAATGAATAGTTACCGTGGGCCCACAGCCAGAGGCCGAGAGCGAGTTCCAGGGTCATGGTCAACAGCGCAATCCAGCGGGGGAGGGTGGCGCCGAAGCGCTCACCCAGCCAGCACAGCAGGCCGCCGATGAAGGGGATCAGGATTAGCCAAGGCAGAATCATGACGGGCTCAATTCCTTTCGCAAGTTCGCAAGGTTCATATCAGACCGCTACCAGCACAATGGCGCCGATGACCAGCACGGCACCGGCTGCCATCGAGGCGGCGTACCAACGCAGTTGACCGGTCTCGGTACGGCTCAGGGAGTTGTGGCCCCCTTTGGCCATACGCGGGATCAAACCGATGGTCTGATCGAGCGGGTCCTTGCGCAGTACATGGCTGATGGCCAGGTATGGCTTGACGAACAGTTTGTCGTAGATCCAGTCGAAGCCCCAGGCGGCGAACCACCAGGCCGAGAGCAGACGCCCGATGCCGCTGTTGGCGATGGCGGTCACAACGCGACGCTTGCCAAGGAACAACAGGGCGGCCAGCAGGATACCGGCCAGGGCGATGGCGCCCGAGGCGATTTCCAGGCTGTGCTTGGCTTCGCCACCGGCATGACCGACGCTCAGCGGCAGTACACCATGCAGGGGCGGAGTGATCATCGCGCCGATCCCGGTGGACAGCACGATCAGCACCACCAGCGGCAGCCAGTGGGAAATCCCGTGGCCGGCGTGGGCTTCGGTCTTGGCTTCACCGTGGAAGGTGATGAAGATCAGGCGGAAGGTATACAGCGAGGTCATGAACGCACCCACCAGGCCGGCGTACAGCAGGCCGTGGTTGCCGCTGGCGAAGGCTTCCCAGAGGATCTCGTCCTTGGAGTAGAAGCCCGCGGTCACCAGAGGCAGGGCCGCCAGGGCTGCACCACCGACGATGAAGCTGGCGTAGGCCAGAGGCAATTTCTTCCACAGGCCGCCCATTTTGAAGATGTTCTGCTCGTGGTGGCAGGCAACGATCACCGCACCGGAAGCCAGGAACAGCAGGGCCTTGAAGAAGGCGTGGGTCATCAGGTGGAAGATCGCACCGTCCCAGGCGCCAACGCCCAGGGCCAGGAACATGTAGCCGATCTGGCTCATGGTGGAGTAGGCGAGGATCCGCTTGATGTCGGTCTGCACCAGCGCGGCGAAGCCGGCCAGTACCAGGGTCACGCCACCCACCAGGCCCACCAGGTGCAGGACTTCCGGCGCCAGGGTGAACAGACCGTGGGTACGGGCGATCAGGTAGACGCCGGCGGTGACCATGGTCGCGGCGTGGATCAGTGCCGAAACCGGGGTCGGACCGGCCATCGCGTCCGCCAGCCAGGTCTGCAGCGGCAGTTGTGCGGATTTGCCCACGGCGCCGCCCAGCAGCATCAGGGTCGCCAGGGTGATCCAGAAGTCGCCGGCCTGGAATTTCTGCGGTGCCAGCACCAGCAGTTCCTGGACGTTCAGCGTGCCCACCTGTTGGAACAGAATGAACAGGCCGATGGCCATGAACACGTCGCCGATACGGGTGACGATAAAGGCCTTGAGTGCGGCGTTACCGTTGTTGCGGTTGCTGTAGTAGAAACCGATCAACAGGTAGGAGCACAGGCCCACGCCTTCCCAGCCGAAGTACAGGAACAACAGGTTATCGCCCAGCACCAGGAACAGCATGCTGGCGATAAACAGGTTGGTGTAGGCGAAGAAGCGCGAGTAGCCGGCTTCACCGCGCATGTACCAGGACGCGAACAGGTGGATCAAAAAGCCCACGCCCACCACCACACCCAGCATGGTCACGGACAGACCATCCAGGTACAGGGCGAAGTTCGGCGCGAAACCGTCCACCGACATCCACTGCCACAGCACCTGGGTGTAGTGACCACCCTCGGGCGGCGCGACGTTGAATTGCCAGATCACGTAGGCGGCCACGATGGCCGATAGACCAATGGAGCCGACGCCGATCAGGGCCGAGAGGTTTTCCGAGAGGCGTCCCCGGGAGAACGACAGCAGCAGGAAACCGATCAGGGGGAATACGAAAGTCAGAAAGAGAAGGTTCATCCGCGCATCTCGCTGGCTGCATCGATATCGAGAGTGTGGAAGCGGCGGTACAGCTGCAGCAGGATCGCCAGGCCAATACTGGCCTCGGCGGCTGCCAGGCTGATCACTAGGATGAACATCACTTGTCCATCCGGTTGCGCCCAGCGGGCGCCCGCAACGATGAAGGCCAATGCCGAGGCGTTCATCATCACTTCCAGGCTCATCAATACGAAGAGGATGTTACGGCGGACCATCAGGCCGACCAGACCGAGGCAGAACAGGATGCCGGCAACTGCCAGGCCATGTTCCATCGGGATAGTACCGAGAGGGATAGTAGGCATCGTGTTACTCCTTCGCCTCGTTGCGGCCCAAGTGGAACGCCGTGACGGCTGCGGCGAGCAGCAGCATCGAGGCGAGTTCGACCACCAGCAGGTAAGGGCCGAACAGGCTGATGCCCACGGCCTTGGCGTCGACGGTGGTTTGACCGATACCGGCACCGCTCTGGTGGCTGAACAATACGTACAGCAGTTCAGCCAGCAGCAGGGCGGCGAGAATCACCGGGCCGATCCAGATGCCGGGCGTGAGCCAGATGCGCTCTTGCTGGGCCGCGGCCGGGCCGAGGTTGAGCATCATCACCACGAACACGAACAGCACCATGATGGCGCCGGCGTAGGCGATCACTTCCAGGGCACCGGCGAACGGTGCGCCGAGGCTGAAGAAGGTCATGGCCACGGCGATCAACGAAATGATCAGGTAGAGCAGGGCGTGCACAGGGTTGGTGTTGGTGACCACGCGCAGCGTGGAAACAACGGCAACACCTGATGCGAAATAGAAAGCGAATTCCATCGTTCTTCCTTAAGGCAGCAAGCTCTTCACGTTGATCGGCTCGGCTTCATTCTGCGCGGAGCCTTTTGGCTTACCGGCAATGGCCATACCTGCAACACGATAGAAGTTGTAGTCAGGGTTCTTTCCGGGACCGGAGATCAAGAGATCCTCTTTCTCGTAAACCAGGTCCTGACGTTTGAACTCGGCCATCTCGAAATCCGGTGTCAGCTGGATTGCGGTGGTCGGACAGGCTTCCTCGCAGAGACCGCAGAAAATGCAGCGTGAGAAGTTGATGCGGAAGAAGTCCGGGTACCAGCGACCGTCTTCGGTTTCAGCTTTCTGCAGCGAGATGCAACCCACAGGGCAGGCCACGGCGCACAGGTTGCAGGCTACGCAACGCTCTTCGCCATCGGGGTCGCGAGTCAGGACGATACGGCCACGGTAGCGTGGCGGCAGGTACACCGGCTCTTCGGGGTATTGCAGGGTGTCGCGTTTGCGAAAGCCGTGACCGAACACCATCACCAGGCTGCGCAACTGGGTACCAGTACCCTTAACGATGTCGCCAATATATTTGAACATGGGTCAAATCCTCACTGAACCGCGCCCGCAGGCGTGTTCAACAACACAAGCGCAGCGGTCACCAGCAAATTGATCAGGGTCAGCGGCAGGCAGAATTTCCAGCTGAAGTCCATCACCTGGTCATAACGCGGGCGCGGGATAGAGGCGCGCAGCAGGATGAACAGCATGATGAAGAACGCGGTCTTCAGGGCGAACCAGACGAAGGACAGTTGCGGCAGGATGCCGAACGGACCGTGCCAGCCACCGAAGAACAGGGTGACCAACAGTGCCGAGATCAAGATGATGCCGATGTACTCACCAACGAAGAACATGCCCCATTTCATGCCGGCGTATTCAATGTGGTAACCGTCGGCCAGTTCCTGCTCCGCTTCCGGCTGGTCGAAGGGGTGACGGTGAGTCACGGCCACGCCAGCGATGAAGAAGGTACAGAAGCCGAAGAACTGCGGAATGATGAACCACAGGTTCTGCGCCTGGTACTCGACGATGTCGCGCATGTTGAAGGAACCGACCTGAGCCACGATGCCCATCAGCGCCAGGCCCATGAACACTTCGTAGGACACGGTCTGGGCCGAGGCCCGCAAGCTGCCCAGCAGGGCGAACTTGTTGTTACTCGACCAGCCGGCGAACAGCACCGCGTAGACTGACAGGCCAGCCATGGCGAAGAAGAACAGCAGGCCGATGTTCAGGTCCGCGACGCCCCAGGTCGGGGTGATCGGGATGATCGCGAAGGCGATCAGCAGGGCAGACATGGCGACCACCGGTGCCAGGGTGAAGATCACCTTGTCGGCAAACGGCGGGGTCCAGTCTTCCTTGAAGAACATCTTCAGCATGTCGGCGGCGATCTGGAACATGCCGAACGGGCCAACGCGGTTCGGACCGTAACGGTCCTGCCACCAGCCCAGCAGGCGACGTTCGACGAAGCTCAGCAGCGCACCGGCGATGACCACCGCCAGCAGGATCACGACGGCCTTGACGACCGTCAGGATCACGTCGATCACTTCAGGGGTAAACCAACTCATTGCGCCGCCTCCTGCAGACCGTCAACGGATTTGCCAAAGAACGCCGGAGGAATCCCCGCCAGACCGGCAGGCAGGCCCACCAGGCCAGCACCCAGCTCTTCGTTGATGCGCAGTGGCAGACGCAGGGTCTGGCCGGCTACGTTCACCGCGAGCAGGGCACCGTCGTTGACACCCAGGCGATCGGCTTCGGACTTGGCCAGGGCCACGTAGGCCGCCGGAATGCGTTCCTGTACCGGAGCGGCTTTTGAAGAGTTCTCTTCGCTGCCGAACAGGTGATAGAACGGCACCGCTTGCCAGGTGCCCTGAGCCGGAGAGAAGGCCCGCGGTACGCTGGCGAACCAGTTGAGACGGTCGCCCTGGCTTTCGATCAGGCGAGTACCCGGATCACCGGCACGCAGATGGCCGCCGACTTCGTCCTGGAACTTGTTCCAGGCTTGCGGTGAGTTCCAGCCCGGCGACCAGGCGAACGGCACTTGCGAGCGCGGTTCGGCGGAGCCCGAGTAACCTTCCATGGAGTAGGCGAAGGCGGTATCCGGGTCTTGCGGGGTGCGCGGTTCATGCACGCTCTGGTTGGCGCGCATGGCGGTACGGCCGCTGTAGCGCAGCGGTTCGCGGGCCAGTTTCAGGCCTTTGATACGGAACGCTGCGGAAGGTGCCGCGTCGATGATGGAAGCCAGTTGCGGGGTGCTCGCGGCGCAGGCAGCGGTCACGTGGTCCAGCTGGGTCCAGTCCACCGGCTTGTTCAGCAGAGTGCTGCGCAGGGCATGCAGCCAGCGCCAGCCTTCGTGGACCATGATGCTGGCGTCCAGGTAGGTCGGATCGAAGACCTGGAAGAAGCGCTGGGCGCGACCTTCCTGGCTGACCAGGGTGCCGTCGCCTTCGGCGAAGCTGGCCGCCGACAGCACCAGATGCGCGCGCTCCACGGTGGCGGTCTGTTGATGATCGGCAACGATCACCACCTTCGCCGCGTTCAGTGCGGCATCCACCTTGGCTGCGTCGGTGCGGGTGTACAGGTCGTTTTCCAGGACCACGATGGCGTCGGCCTTACCGTCGATCACCGCCTGCAGGGCCGCGTCCACGGATTCGCCACCGAGCATGGCCAGGCCGAGGCTGTTGGCCTCTGGCACGATCAGGCTGATGGAGCCGGCTTTGTCGCGCAGCTTCAAGGCTTTGGCGATGTTCGCTGCAGCTTCGATCAGCGCCTTGGAGCCCAGGGATGTACCGGAAATGATCAGTGGGCGCTTGGCCGCCAGCAGAGCGTCGGCAATACGCTTGGCCAGTTCCAGGGCTTCGCTGTCCAGGCCTTCCACGGCAGGGGCGCTGGCGTCGATGGCGTGAGCCACGGCGAAACCGATGCGCGCCAGGTCGTCCGGAGCGGCGTGTACACACTCCTCGGCGACGTCGTCGAGCTTGGTTTCAGCCAGGCTGGCAATGAACAGCGGGTTCAGCGCGTGCTGGCCGATGTTCTTCACGGCGGCGTCGAGCCAAGGCTGGACGCGCATGGCGTCGGCCATTTCCTCTGCCTTGCCCTTGACCGACTGGCGCAGGGCCAGGGCCATGCGTGCGGCGGTTTGGGTCAGGTCTTCGCCAAGGACGAAGATGGCATCGTGGTCTTCGATCTCGCGCATGTTCGGAACCGGCAGCGGACTGTCGTTCAGCACCTGCAGAACCAGGCGGATGCGCTCCAGTTCGGAAGCTTCGATACCACTGTAGAAGTGCTCGGCACCGACCAGCTCACGCAGGGCGTAGTTGCTTTCCAGGCTGGCGCGAGGCGAGCCGATACCGACGATGTTGCGACCGCGCAGCAGGTCGGCCGCCTGGTCCAGGGCCTGGTCCAGAGTCAGCTGGGTGCCATCGGCCAATCGTGGCTGGCGCGGACGGTCCTTGCGGTTGACGTAGCCGTAGCCGAAACGGCCACGGTCGCAGAGGAAATACTGGTTCACCGAACCGTTGTAGCGGTTCTCGATGCGCCGCAGCTCGCCGTAGCGCTCACCCGGGGAGATGTTGCAACCGCTGGAGCAGCCATGGCAGATGCTCGGCGAGAACTGCATGTCCCACTTGCGGTTGTAGCGCTCGGAGTGAGTCTTGTCGGTGAACACACCGGTCGGGCAGACCTCGGTGAGGTTGCCGGAGAACTCGCTTTCCAGGGTGCCGTCTTCAACACGACCGAAGTACACGTTGTCGTGGGCGCCGTAGACGCCCAGGTCGGTGCCGCCGGCGTAGTCCTTGTAGAAGCGCACGCAGCGATAGCAGGCGATGCAGCGGTTCATTTCGTGGGAAATGAACGGGCCAAGGTCCTGGTTCTGGTGGGTGCGCTTGGTGAAGCGATAACGGCGCTCGTTGTGGCCGGTCATCACCGTCATGTCTTGCAGGTGGCAGTGACCGCCTTCCTCACAGACCGGGCAGTCGTGGGGGTGGTTGGTCATCAGCCATTCGACAACGCTGGCGCGGAAGGCCTTGGATTCTTCATCGTCGATGGAGATCCAGGTGTTGTCAGTGGCTGGGGTCATGCAGGACATGACGATACGACCACGGGTGTCGTTCTCGTCGGTGTACTGCTTGACCGCGCACTGGCGACAGGCACCAACGCTACCGAGAGCGGGGTGCCAGCAGAAATAAGGGATGTCGAGGCCTAGTGACAGACAAGCCTGTAACAGGTTGTCCGCCCCATCGACTTCGAGCGCTTTGCCGTCTACGTGGATAGTGGCCATGGTTCAAAGTTCTTCGTTGGCCCGGTGTCAGCGGGCGTGGCTAATGGAATCTTGTTATGCGTGCGAATCAACACAGCCGTTCACGGCGTCATCGCACGTCGAGCGCAGGGCACGGACCCTGCGCCCTCATCTAAGCGTTACGCGCCGACTACGATCGGTCGGGCCAGAGGCGGGACGGCGGCGCTGGTAGGCGCGATGCCGGCTTCGAACTCTGGACGGAAATACTTGATGGCACTGCCCAAAGGCTCCACGGCACCCGGTGCGTGAGCACAGAAGGTCTTGCCTGGGCCGAGGAAGCCCACCAGACCCAGCAGGGTCTCGATGTCGCCCTGCTGGCCCTGGCCGTTCTCCAGAGCCATCAGCAGCTTGACGCTCCATGGCAGGCCATCACGGCAAGGGGTGCAGAAGCCGCAGGATTCACGGGCGAAGAATTGCTCCATGTTGCGCAGCAGCGACACCATGTTGATGCTGTCGTCCACCGCCATGGCCAGGCCGGTACCCATGCGGGTGCCCACTTTGGCGATGCCGCCGGCATACATTTGCGCATCCAGGTGTTCTGGCAGCAGGAAGCCGGTACCGGCGCCGCCTGGCTGCCAGCACTTGAGCTTGAAGCCGTCGCGCATGCCGCCGGCGTAGTCTTCGAACAGCTCGCGTGCGGTTACGCCGAAGGGCAGCTCCCACAGGCCAGGGTTCTTCACTTTGCCGGAGAAGCCCATCAGCTTGGTGCCGTGGTCTTCGCTGCCTTCGCGGGCCAGGGATTTGTACCATTCCACGCCGTCGCCGATGATCGCCGGCACGTTGCACAGGGTCTCGACGTTGTTCACGCACGTCGGCTTGCCCCACACGCCTACGGCAGCAGGGAAGGGCGGCTTGGAGCGAGGGTTGGCGCGACGGCCTTCCAGGGAGTTGATCAGTGCGGTTTCTTCACCGCAGATGTAACGCCCGGCGCCGGTGTGCACGAACAGCTCGAAATCGAAACCGCTGCCCAGGATGTTCTTGCCCAACAGGCCGGCGGCCTTGGCTTCCTCCACGGCACGCCGCAGGTGCTTGGCGGCGGTGGTGTATTCGCCGCGCAGGAAGATGTAGCCGCGGTAGGTCTTCAGTGCACGGGCACTGATCAGCATGCCTTCGATCAGCAGATGGGGCAGTTGCTCCATCAGCATGCGGTCCTTCCAGGTGTTGGGTTCCATTTCGTCCGCGTTGCACAGCAGGTAGCGGATGTTCATGGACTCGTCTTTGGGCATCAGGCCCCACTTCACGCCAGTGGGGAAGCCCGCACCGCCGCGACCCTTGAGGCCGGCATCCTTGACGGTCTGGACGATGTCGTCCTGGGACAGGTCGGCGAAAGCCTTGCGCGCCGCCGCGTAACCGTTCTTGGCCTGGTACTCGTCGAACCATACCGGCTCGCCGTCGTCACGCAGACGCCAGGTCAGGGGGTGGGTTTCTGCGGTACGCGCAATGCGGTTCGCAGGGCCGAAAGAGGTCAGGGTCATACGTAGCCCTCCAACAGTTTGGCCACGCCAGCAGGCTGTACGTCGCCGAAAGTGTCGTCGTCGATCATCAGCGCCGGGGCCTTGTCGCAGTTGCCCAGGCAGCACACCGGCAGCAGGGTGAAGCGGCCGTCGGCGGTGGTCTGGCCGAGGCCGATGCCCAGCTCGCTCTGAATCTGGCTGACCACGGACTCGTGGCCGCCGATGTAGCAGACCATGCTGTCGCAGACGCGAATGATGTGGCGGCCCACTGGCTGACGGAAGATCTGGCTGTAGAACGTCGCCACGCCTTCAACGTCGCTGGCGGGGATGCCAAGGATCTCGCCGATGGCGTAGACCGCGCCGTCCGGCACCCAGCCACGTTCCTTCTGGACGATCTTCAGGGCTTCGATCGACGCCGCGCGCGGGTCTTCGTAGTGATGCATCTCGTGCTCGATGGCCGAGCGCTCGGTTTCGCTCAGGGCGAAACGGTCTGTCTGGATAAGCGTGCTGTTCATGCTTAGCGGTCCACGTCGGCCATAACGAAGTCGATACTACCCAGGTACGCGATCAAGTCCGCGACCATGCTGCCGCGGATCACCGAAGGGATCTGCTGCAGGTGGGCGAAGCTTGGGGTGCGAATCCGGGTGCGGTAGCTCATGGTGCCGCCATCGCTCGTCAGGTAATAACTGTTGATGCCCTTGGTCGCTTCGATCATCTGGAAGGATTCGTTGGCCGGCATCACCGGGCCCCACGAAACTTGCAGGAAGTGCGTGATCAAGGTTTCGATGTGCTGCAGGGTGCGCTCTTTCGGCGGCGGCGTGGTCAGCGGGTGATCCGCCTTGTACGGGCCTTCCGGCATATTGCGCAGGCACTGGTCGATGATCTTGATGCTCTGGCGCATCTCCTCGACGCGAACCATGCAGCGGTCGTAGGCGTCACCGTTGGCCGCCAGTGGAACTTCGAACTCGAAGTTCTCGTAGCCGGAGTACGGACGGGCCTTGCGCAGGTCGAAATCGCAGCCGGTGGAACGCAGGCCGGCACCAGTGACGCCCCATTCCAGGGCTTCCTTGGTGTTGTAGGCGGCAACGCCGATGGTCCGACCCTTGAGGATGCTGTTCTGCAGGGCAGCCTTGGTGTACTCGTCGAGGCGCTTGGGCAGCCATTCGACGAAGTCCTTGACCAGCTTTTCCCAGCCGCGGGGCAGGTCGTGGGCGACGCCGCCGATGCGGTACCAGGCCGGGTGCAGACGGAAGCCGGTGATGGCTTCGATCACGGTGTAGGCACGCTGACGGTCGGTGAAGGTGAAGAACACCGGAGTCATGGCACCGACGTCCTGGATGTAGGTACCCAGGAACAGCAGGTGGCTGGTGATGCGGAAGAACTCGGCCATCATGATGCGGATGACGTCGACCTTCTCCGGCACCTTGATGCCGGCCAGCTTCTCGACCGAGAGCACGTACGGCAGGTTGTTCATCACCCCGCCGAGGTAGTCGATACGGTCGGTGTAAGGGATGAAGCTGTGCCAGGACTGACGCTCGGCCATTTTCTCAGCACCACGGTGGTGGTAGCCGATGTCCGGAACGCAGTCGACGATCTCTTCACCGTCCAGCTGCAGGATGATGCGGAACGCACCGTGGGCAGACGGGTGGTTCGGGCCCAGGTTGAGGAACATATAGTCCTCGTTGGCACCGGAACGCTTCATGCCCCAGTCTTCTGGACGGAAGCGCGCGGCTTCTTCTTCCAACTGCTGCTTGGCCAGGGTCAGGCTGAACGGGTCGAACTCGGTGGCGCGGGCCGGGAAGTCCTTGCGCAGCGGGTGACCTTCCCAGGTCGGCGGCATCATGATCCGCGAAAGGTGAGGGTGGCCGGCAAAGTCGATGCCGAACATGTCCCAGACTTCACGCTCGTACCAGTTGGCATTGGGCCAGATACCGGTCACGGTCGGCAGACTGAGGTCGCCTTCGGACAGGGCCACCTTGATCATCACGTCGCTGTTACGTTCGATCGACAGCAAGTGGTAGAACACGCTGAAATCGGCACTCGGCAGGCCTTGACGCTTGGTGCGCAGGCGCTCGTCCACGCCATGCAGGTCATAGAGCATGACGTACGGCTTGGGCAGGTTGCGCAGGAAGGTCAGGATTTCAACGAGTTTGGAGCGGGTAACCCACAGCACCGGCATGCCGGTGCGGGTGGCCTGGGCGGTGAACGCCTCAGGGCCAAAACGGTTATTGAGTTCGACGACCACATCCTGGTCGTCAGCCTTATAAGGCGGGATGTACAGAGCACTGCCTGTAGTCATGGTTTTTTATCGCTTTCGGTCAACGTAAAGAGTGAAGCCAGTGTCGTTTCTTTGTCAGAACAGATCTGGATCAGACTTCGTCAGGGCTGCGCAGGTTGGTGACCTGAATACGCTGTTCGCGGCGCTGCTCCTTTTGCGACGGCATCTCGGCGCGATATACGCCTTGATCACCGACGACCCAGGACAGTGGGCGACGCTCCTGGCCAATGGATTCTTGCAACAGCATCAAGCCTTGCAGGAATGCTTCGGGGCGGGGCGGGCAGCCAGGTACGTAGACGTCCACGGGCAGGAACTTGTCCACCCCCTGAACTACGGAGTAGATGTCGTACATGCCACCGGAGTTGGCGCACGAACCCATGGAGATAACCCATTTAGGCTCGAGCATTTGCTCATAGAGACGCTGGATGATCGGCGCCATCTTGATGAAGCAGGTGCCGGCAATAACCATGAAATCCGCCTGACGCGGCGATGCCCGGATAACCTCGGCGCCAAAGCGCGCGATGTCGTGGGGCGCCGTGAAGGCAGTGGTCATTTCCACGTAGCAGCAGGACAGACCGAAGTTGTACGGCCACAGGGAGTTCTTACGCCCCCAGTTGACCGCGCCGCTCAGCACGTCTTCCAGCTTGCCCATGAAGATGTTTTTGTGGACCTGATCCTCTAACGGATCGGAAACGGTTTCCCGTTCGCCGATCGGGTACTGATCGTTAGGAGCATCGGGGTCGATCCTGGTGAGATTGTATTGCATCGCCAAAGCCTCATTGTTTTAGCTTCGCCTGCCGCTTACGACGACCTTCCGGAGCCCAGTCAAGAGCCCCCACTCGCCAAAGGTAGACAAGACCTGCCAACAGAATTGCTATGAAAACGAGAGCTTCGACGAATCCGGTCCAGCCGCTTTCGCGGACGGACACAGACCAGGCAAAGAGAAAGAGGGCTTCGATATCGAAGATCACGAAGAGCATCGCGACCAGATAGAATTTGGCTGAGAGCCGCAAGCGGGCGCCACCGGTAGGTAGCATGCCGGACTCGAACGGTTCGTTTTTGCTGCGGCCCCAGGCTTTTGACCCGAGGAGGCTGGAGACGCCGAGCATGAAGGCACAAAGGCCGACAACACCCAGAAGGAAAATGGCAAAGCCCCAGTTGTGGGCCATGAGTCCTGTCGCTTCGGGCATG
This sequence comes from Pseudomonas protegens, assembly GCF_003363755.1. GTDB lineage: Bacteria > Pseudomonadota > Gammaproteobacteria > Pseudomonadales > Pseudomonadaceae > Aquipseudomonas > Aquipseudomonas danubii. The sequence continues at coordinate 1,153,368 of NZ_CP031396.1, read as the reverse complement.
CTGGTAATCCTTAACAGAGAGCAAGAGTCTCTGAGCTTGATAAAGAAATAAAGCAGTGACGATATGTCGCAGCGCAATCAATCGCGCTGATTTTATGGCTAAACACCGGGCAAGTAAAATTTCTAAAGCGAAATTGTTTATCGTAATAAGGACATAGCTCACCTCTGTAGCCCCGTAAGCCGCGGCCTGTGGGCATTAGGGGAGGTTTTGTTAATTATGTTTTGTTGCAGCTGCAACGAAAGTTGTAGCCGCTAAATGATAATCAATATTGTTTGGGTGTTGTTTTAATCTGCTTTCCTTCGGGGAGTGGGAAAGTTGCTTGTTATATCCCTGTTACTGCAAGTAGCAGGGGCGCACCTTTTAACCTGTTTCGCTCTGGGTAACACCGCTCTGGATCAATGTTTGGCGAGCTTTCTTGCAGGGGCCGGGCGTCTCGAGGTTTTTGAGGGGGCTGCAGGGGAGCGGTTCGCCGGCAAGCTGGCTGTTGCAGGTTTGGCGGGCAAAAAAAACGCCCCGAACCAGTCGGGGCGTCAGTTGTACAGCAATGCAGTTGTTTTTACCGGGCCTGCATTGGCCGCTCGATCAAGGCGCGAGGCCTGGAATCAGTGGAACTGCTCTTCTTCGGTGGAACCGGTCAGAGCGGTTACCGAGGACGAGCCACCCTGGATCACGGTGGTCATGTCGTCGAAGTAGCCGGTGCCCACTTCCTGCTGGTGCGCCACGAAGGTGTAGCCTTTGGCGGCGTCAGCGAATTCCTGCTCTTGCAGCTTCACGTAGGCGGTCATGTCGTTGCGGGCGTAGTCGTGCGCCAGGTTGAACATGCTGTGCCACATGTTGTGGATGCCGGCCAGGGTGATGAACTGGTGCTTGTAACCCATGGCGGACAGTTCGCGCTGGAACTTGGCGATGGTGGCGTCGTCCAGGTTCTTCTTCCAGTTGAAGGAAGGCGAGCAGTTGTACGACAGGATTTGGTCCGGGTATTCCTTCTTGATTGCTTCGGCGAAGCGACGAGCTTCGTCCAGGTCCGGCTTGGCGGTTTCGCACCAGATCAGGTCGGCGTACGGAGCGTAAGCCAGGCCGCGGGCGATCGCTTGATCCAGGCCGGCTTTCACTTTGTAGAAGCCTTCCTGGGTGCGGGTGCCGGTCACGAACGGCTGGTCGTACGGGTCGCAGTCCGAAGTCAGCAGGTCAGCAGCGTTGGCGTCGGTACGGGCCAGGATGATGGTCGGTACACCGGCAACGTCTGCCGCCAGGCGGGCAGCGGTCAGCTTCTGTACGGCTTCCTGGGTTGGAACCAGCACCTTGCCGCCCATGTGGCCGCACTTCTTCACGGAAGCCAGTTGGTCTTCGAAGTGAACGCCGGCGGCGCCCGCTTCGATCATGCTCTTCATCAGCTCGTAGGCGTTCAGCACGCCGCCGAAACCGGCTTCAGCGTCGGCCACGATTGGCGCGAAGTAGTCGATGTAGCCGTCGTCGCCCGGGTTCTTGCCGGCTTTCCATTGGATCTGGTCGGCACGACGGAACGAGTTGTTGATGCGCTTGACCACGGTCGGAACCGAATCCACCGGGTACAGCGACTGGTCGGGGTACATGGATTCGGCGGAGTTGTTGTCCGCAGCCACTTGCCAGCCGGACAGGTAGATGGCCTGGATGCCGGCTTTGACCTGTTGAACAGCCTGGCCGCCGGTCAGGGCGCCCATGCAGTTGACGAAATCTTTCTCAGGACGGAAGGACGGCTTGGCACCTTGGGTGACCAGGTTCCAGAGCTTCTCGGCGCCCATGCGTGCCAGGGTGTGCTCGGGTTGGACCGAACCACGCAGACGGACCACGTCGGCAGCGGAATAAGTGCGAGTCACGCCTTTCCAGCGCGGGTTTTCAGCCCAGTCTTTTTCAAGGGCTGCAATTTGCTGTTCGCGTGTCAGTGCCATGGAGATAAACCTCGTCGCGTCTTGTGTAAAAAGTCGTTCTTGGTTGGAGAATTCCGGCTCCGCCGATCACGCGTTGTAACGTTGCGTGGAAGGCTGCTCGCTGACCAGGAAGCTTAGGCGGTCCAGTCGGGTCTGGCGGGGATGGCGACGGGTGAACGATGGGCTCGAGGGGAGAGTGAGCAGGTGAAGGCGAGCTGCGGTGCGCATGCGGGCGTCGTGGGCCTTGGTGCGTTCCATCAGTGTGTTGCCGATCGACCTAAATACGCTTCCGTCCCTCGGGACAACTTCGTTCCAGTCGCAATCTCGTCAAACACACCTTGTGGGCAGTACAGACACGAATCGGCTCAGGTGGGTAGGTTAGAGCGGCGATCCGAAGGCCCTTGCCAGGGCCCCTGATTAGCGGGAGCGAGGCCATCATGCCCGCGGTTTTTTGGCTCGTCAAATGTTTTGTAGTGCTTTTTTTATGGCACTACATCTTTGGTCTAATACGACTAATCAGTCAGTTTTTGGTGCTTTAGTCCAAGGCGTCGACCTTGACGCGCAAGGTCATGTCATCCCGTCCTTGAGTCGAGTAGCTGCGGCCCAGGGCCTGCTTGTCGGCCTGGGTCTGGCGATTGACCCCGGCCAGGGTGATCCACTCGCCGAGGCGCCCACTGACAGTTGTGTCGGTACTTTGCACGTTCACTACATCAGGGCGTTCCTGGCTCATACGGTCGCGGTTGGTGCTGATACTCAGGTGCACGGTCTCGCCGGTGACGCTGGCTGTCACGTAGAAGCCCTGGGTGACGTTGCGGTATTGGGTCTGGTTTTGCAGGCGACCGTAGGGATCGGTCTGGGTGGTGGTCAGGGGTACGCTCTGGCCAACCTGGATCAGCGCCGGCACGCCTTCGCTGGCCTGGACCTGTTGGATGCCGCCATCGCGGCTCTCGGTGCTGCGATTGATGATGCGCGTTTGCGGTGCACCATTGACCGAATAACCCTGGTTGTCCTGGAAGTTGTTCTCGTTGGTGTCGACGGTGATCAGCAGACGCTTGGCCGCGGTATCCAGTTGCGCAATGAAGGCCCGCAGTTCGGCGATCTTGCCCGGCTCGGCGTTGACGATCAGCTGGTTGCCATAGGCGCTGACCTTGCCGTCCTTGCCCAGAAAATTTTGCGCCACCGGCAGCAGGTCGGCGCTGGTGCGGTTGTTGAGGGGCACGATCTCGGTGGCGGCCATGACCGAGCAGCTGAAGGTCAGCAGCAGCGTCGTGAGTAAGGTGCGTAGGGACATATCCGTTATCTCCGCGAGTAGCTGGCGTAAAGCCTTGAGTTTGACACTTTGTCGGCTTTGGGTGGGGCAAGTTGAATCCTAGACGGCAAAACGCCCCGGCATCCTGGTCTTGCGCCTGGTGGGCGCAAGGGGATGGCGGGGCGTTCGCTCTGGCCATTGCCGCTGGGGCTTGTCGGTCAGGCGCCGCGAACCATGTCGACGTGGGGGATTCCCGCTTCGAGGAATTCCTCGCTGACAATCGAGAAGCCCAAGCGCTCGTAGAACGGTGTGGCCTGGACCTGGGCGCTGAGCATCTGTTGCTTCAGGCCTCGCTTCTCGGCTTCGTCGATCACTGCGCGCATCAGCGCATCGCCGACCTTGAGGCCGCGCCAGTCCTTGAGTACCGAGACCCGGCCGACATGGCCGTCCGGCAGCAGGCGCGCGGTACCGATAGGGAAATCACCCTCGCAGGCCAGAAAGTGCACAGCGCTGTCGTCGTCGGCGTCCCACTCCAGTTCGGGCGGAACCGATTGCTCGGCAATGAACACTGCTTCACGAATGCGCCGGATCTCGGCGTTATCCTTTTGCCAGTCTGCGACACGTACGTGAATCTTATTCATCGGCAAACCCCAGGCTCCCTTGCTTGACCAGTTCACACAGCAGGCCGCGCCCATCTTCATCCGCCAGCCAAGGGCCGAGGTTGTCGATATGCAGGGCGTCGGCGGCGCAAATCATTTTCAGCAGCTCGCGCAGTTTACCGGGAAGCAGGCGACTTTGGCCGCTGGCGAACAGCAGCAGGTCTTCATCGACCTCCGACCAGGCCAGGCGTGCGCTTGGATTGCGGATCAGGATCGCGCCCTGTTCCAGGCTGCCCAGCAGGTCGTCCTCTTCCAGTTCCGGGCCGACCACCAGTTCCGGGTAGCGTGGCTCGGTCATGAACTGGCCGAACCAGGTCAGCAGCAGGCGTTCGTCGCTCATGTGCTCGGCCAGCAGGCCCTTGAGGCGATCGAGGGCGTCCTGCTGGATCTGGTGCGGGTCGCTGGCCGGCTGCACGTCGGCGTCGGTGTAGCGCTCTTCGTCCGGCAGGAACTGGCCGAGGAAGTCGGTGAAGTGAGTCAGCACTTCAGCGGCGCTCGGGGCGCGGAAGCCCACCGAGTAGGTCATGCAGTCGTTCAGCGCGACGCCGTAGTGGGCCAGGCGTGGGGGCAGGTAGAGCATATCGCCCGGCTCCAGGACCCAGCTTTCGGTCTCTTCGAATTCGGCGAGGATGCGCAGGTCCGCGTGTTGCAGCAGCGGGCTCTCGGAGTCGCACATCTGGCCGATCTTCCAGTTGCGCTTGCCGTGGCCTTGCAGCAGGAACACGTCGTAGTTGTCAAAGTGCGGGCCGACGTTACCGCCCGGTGCGGCGAAGCTGATCATCACGTCATCGATGCGCCAGCTCGGCAGGAAGCGGAAGTGCTCCAGCAGTTCGGCGACTTCCGGGACGAACTGGTCCACGGCCTGGACCAGCAGGGTCCAGTCGCGCTCTGGCAGCTTGCTGAACTCGTCTTCGGCGAACGGGCCGCGGCGCAGTTCCCATGGACGTTCGCCTTTCTCGATCACCAGGCGCGATTCGACTTCTTCTTCCAGGGCCAGGCCGGCCAGTTCGTCAGGTTCGATCGGGCTTTCGAAGTCAGGCAGGGCCTGACGGATCAGCAGGGGCTTCTTCTGCCAGTAGTCACGCAGAAATTCCCGTGCAGTGATGCCGCCCAGAAGTTGAAGTGGAATGTCAGGATTCATTTGTAACCTATTGAAAAAGTTTACTTTTCTAGCAGGAATAAAAACGCCCGGCGCGGCCGGGCGTCAAAAGGTCGAGCAGTCGGTCAGATGCGCTTGGCCTGGGCCGCGGCATTGCCGATGTAACTGGCCGGGGTGAGCTGCTTCAGCTCGGCCTTGGCCGCGGCCGGCATGTCCAGCCCGTCGATGAAAGTCTGCAGCGCTTCAGGGCTGATGCCCTTGCCGCGGGTCAGTTCCTTGAGCTTTTCGTACGGATTTTCGATGTTGTAGCGACGCATCACGGTCTGAATCGGCTCGGCCAGGACTTCCCAGCAAGCGTCCAGGTCTTCGGCGATCCTCGAAGCGTTGAGCTCCAGTTTGCTGATGCCTTTGAGGCTGGCTTCGTAGGCGATCACGCTGTGAGCGAAGCCCACGCCCAGGTTGCGCAGGACGGTGGAGTCGGTCAGGTCGCGCTGCCAGCGGGAGATCGGCAGCTTGCTCGCCAGGTGCTGGAACAGGGCGTTGGCGATCCCCAGGTTGCCTTCGGAGTTTTCGAAGTCGATCGGGTTGACCTTGTGCGGCATGGTCGAGGAACCGATTTCGCCGGCAATGGTGCGTTGCTTGAAGTAGCCCAGGGAGATGTAGCCCCAGATATCGCGATCGAAGTCGATCAGGATGGTGTTGAAGCGGGCGATGGCATCGAACAGCTCGGCAATGTAGTCGTGCGGCTCGATCTGCGTGGTGTAGGGGTTGAAGGCCAGGCCCAGTTCGTCTTCGATGAAGGCGCGGGCATTGGCTTCCCAGTCGATGTCCGGATAGGCCGACAGGTGGGCGTTGTAGTTGCCCACGGCGCCGTTGATCTTGCCCAGCAGCGGTACGGCGGCGACCTGAGCGATCTGGCGCTCCAGACGGTACACGACGTTGGCCAGTTCCTTGCCCAGGGTGGTCGGCGAGGCCGGCTGACCGTGGGTGCGCGACAGCATCGGCACTTCGGCGAAACGGATCGCCAGTTCGCGGATGGCGTTGGCGGTCTGGCGCATCAGCGGCAGCATCACGTCATCACGGCCTTCGCGCAGCATCAGGGCGTGGGACAGGTTGTTGATGTCCTCGCTGGTGCAGGCGAAGTGGATGAATTCACTGACGTTGGCCAGCTCAGGCAGCTTGGCGGCTTGTTCCTTGAGCAGGTACTCGATGGCCTTGACGTCGTGGTTGGTGGTGCGCTCGATCTCTTTGACGCGCTCGGCGTGCTCCAGGGAGAAGTTCTCTGCCAGGGCATTGAGGACGGCGTTGGCTTCGGCGGAGAACGCCGGCACTTCGCTGATGGCGCTGTGGGCGGCCAGGCGCTGGAGCCAGCGCACTTCAACGAGGACGCGAGCACGGATCAGGCCGTATTCGCTGAAAATGGGGCGCAGGGCCTGGGTTTTGCCGGCGTAGCGGCCGTCAACAGGGGAAACCGCAGTGAGCGAAGAGAGCTGCATGGGGTGTTCTCGGACAGTCGGGCAACGAAATGGGGCGCGTATCATACATGAAAATATCCGCAGGTCCGTTGCCAACTGACCAGCGTCTTACGCGCAGCTCTTGAAAAATCAGGCGCAGCTCAGCTGCTGCGCATCAATGGATAAAGCTCTTTGAGCAATTTGCGCCGGCTGATCACCAGTTGCCAGCGATGGCCGCCCAACTGGCGCCACAGGCGTGCGGAACGAATGCCGGCCAGCAGCAGGGCGCGAATTTTCGAGGCGTTGCTCGGTTGCTGCAGGTTGCGCATGTCGCCATGTACCTGAATGCGCTGGCGCAGGGTGCTCAGGGTGTCCTGGTACAGCCCGCCGCACGCGGCAATGACGTTTTCGTGGGCCGGGCCGAAGTGTTCGACCTGGGACTGGATCTGCGGCAGGCGCTTGCCGATGGTTTCCAGCAGGTCTTCGCGCTTGGCCAGCTGACGTTCCAGGCCAAGCATCGACAAGGCGTAGCGCAGCGGCTCGCGTTGCAGAGTGCTGGGGTCGCGCTCCAGGGCGCCGATCAGGGCGCGGTAGCCCTCGCGCAGGTTGATGTCGTCGCCGCCATAGACTTCCAGGGTGTCCTTCGGATCACGGATCAGCAGGCTGCCGAGCATGCAGCTCAAGGCGGCTTCGCTGACCTGGCCGGTCTTGGCGATGCGGTCCACCAGCACCGCTGCGAGGAATACCCCACCCAGCGCCGTCAGTTGCTCCTGAATCGGGCTCATGGACGGACGTCCTTGCTGCTCCAGGGTTCGGCGACTTCGATGACGCCGCCGCCAAGGCAGATTTCACCGTCGTAGAACACCACGGACTGGCCGGGGGTTACGGCGCGCTGCGGGTCGTCGAAGGTGGCGCGGTAGCCGTTGGCGGTCTTTTCCAGGGTGCAGGGCTGGTCGCTCTGGCGGTAGCGCACCTTGGCGGTCAGGCGCCGTGGCTGGCTCAGGTCGATAGGGTTGACCCAATAGATGTCGGAAGCCAGCAGGGCGCGAGAGAACAGCCATGGGTGATCGTTGCCCTGGCCAACGATCAACTCGTTGTGCTCCAGGTCCTTGATCAACACGTACCACGGCTCTTCGCCGGCGTCTTTCAGGCCGCCGATGCCCAGGCCCTGGCGTTGGCCGATGGTGTGGTACATCAGGCCGTGATGGCGGCCGATGACTTCACCTTCGGTGGTCTTGATCTCGCCGGGTTGGGCCGGCAGGTACTGCTTGAGGAAGTCGCTGAAGCGCCGCTCACCGATAAAGCAGATGCCGGTGGAGTCTTTCTTCTTTGCCGTGGCCAGGTCGTGTTTCTCGGCGATGGCGCGTACTTCGGGTTTTTCCAGCTCGCCCACCGGGAACAGGGTCTTGGCGATCTGCTCGCCGCCCACGGCATGCAGGAAGTAGCTCTGGTCCTTGTTCGGGTCCAGGCCCTTGAGCAGTTCGGTGCGGCCGTCGATGTCGCGACGGCGCACATAGTGGCCGGTGGCGATCAGGTCGGCGCCGAGCATCATGGCGTAGTCGAGGAACGCCTTGAACTTGATTTCGCGGTTGCACAGGATGTCCGGGTTCGGCGTGCGACCGGCCTTGTATTCGGCCAGGAAGTGCTCGAACACGTTGTCCCAGTACTCGGCGGCGAAGTTGGCGGTGTGCAGCTTGATGCCAAGCTTGTCGCACACGGCCTGGGCGTCCGCCAGGTCGTCCATGGCGGTGCAGTACTCGGTTCCGTCGTCTTCCTCCCAGTTCTTCATGAACAGGCCTTCCACCTGGTATCCCTGCTCCATCAGCAGGAGGGCGGAAACGGAAGAATCCACGCCGCCGGACATGCCGACAATGACGCGCTTCTTTTGGGTGTCAGAAGGGGCTGGATCACGCATAGGAATTCAATGGGTGTCTTGAAAAAGGACGCGATTCTAACAGGCTGAGGCCTGCAAGGCTAAAACTGCGGTTAAAGCATTGGTCGGATCAGCGCCAGGCTGTGCAGTTGGCCGTCCAGGTAATCGTCCAGGCACTGCAGGATCAGCTCGCTGCGCCAGTTGGCCCGTTGCTCCAGCAGTTGCTCGCGGCTCATCCAGCGTGGGCCGATGATGCCGTCATCCAGCTGATAGTCCGGACGGTGGCGCAGTGGCTTGGCGGCGAAGCACACGCGCTGGTAGGTCACGCCGTTGCTGGGGGCGGTGTACAGGTAGATGCCGACCACGCCGGTCAACTCCACGTCCCAGCCGGTTTCCTCCAGGGTTTCGCGGATGGCCGCCTGGAGCAGGCTTTCATTGGCATCCAGGTGTCCGGCAGGCTGATTGAGCACGGCCTGTTCGCCCGAGTACTCCTCGACGAACAGAAAGCGGCCCTGGTCTTCGACGATGGTGGCGACAGTGATATGGGGTTGCCATTCCATAAGGGCACTCCTTTATAAGAGGCGGGCATTTTAGGCGGCGGCTTGTCGGCGAAGCGAGCGCCGCATGTCCGGCGTGGAGGCGTTCGCCGGCAAGTCGGCTGCTTGTGGGCCCAGAAGCACAAACCCCGGCGCGGGGCCGGGGTTTGTGTGTTCGCTCCTGCTTACACCAGCGCAGCGATGGCCGCGTTGAGGGTGGCGCTCGGGCGCATGGCCTGGCTCACCAGCTCAGGGTTGGCGCTGTAGTAGCCACCGATGTCCACAGGCTTGCCCTGTACGGCGTTGAGCTCGGCGACGATGGTCGCTTCGTTCTCGGTCAGGGTCTTGGCCAGGGTGCTGAACTGCGCTTGCAGGGCAGCATCCTCGGTCTGGGCGGCCAGGGCTTGTGCCCAGTACAGCGCCAGGTAGAAGTGGCTGCCGCGGTTGTCGATGTTGCCGACTTTGCGCGATGGCGACTTGTTGTTGTCGAGGAACTGACCGGTAGCCTGGTCCAGGGTCTTGGCCAGTACCAGGGCTTTCGGGTTGTTGTAGGTGTTGCCCAGGTGCTCGAGGGAAGCGGCCAGGGCCAGGAACTCACCCAGGGAATCCCAGCGCAGGAAGTTCTCTTCCAGCAGCTGTTGCACGTGCTTCGGGGCCGAACCGCCGGCGCCGGTTTCGAACAGGCCGCCACCGTTCATCAGTGGCACGATCGACAGCATCTTGGCGCTGGTGCCCAGTTCCATGATCGGGAACAGGTCGGTCAGGTAGTCGCGCAGTACGTTGCCGGTCACCGAGATGGTGTCCTTGCCGTCGCGGGTGCGGGCCAGGGTGAACTTCATGGCTTCAACCGGGGACATGATGCGGATGTCCAGGTCGCTGGTGTCGTGATCTTTCAGGTAGGCCTGAACTTTTTCGATCATTACGCCGTCGTGGGCGCGCATCGGGTCCAGCCAGAAGATCGCTGGGGTGCTGCTGGCGCGAGCACGGTTGACTGCCAGCTTGACCCAGTCCTGGATCGGTGCGTCTTTGGTCTGGCACATGCGGAAGATGTCGCCGGCTTCGACTTTCTGCTCCAGCAGCAGCTTGCCTTGGCTGTCGGTCACGCGAACCACGCCATCAGCCTTGATTTCGAAGGTCTTGTCGTGGGAGCCGTACTCTTCGGCTTTTTTCGCCATCAGGCCGACGTTCGGCACGCTGCCCATGGTGGTCGGATCGAACGCGCCATTGGCTTTGCAGTCTTCGATCACGGCCTGGTAGATGGTGGCGTAGCAACGGTCCGGGATCACTGCCTTGGTGTCGTGCAGTTGGCCGTCGGTGCCCCACATCTTGCCGGAGTCACGGATCATCGCCGGCATCGAGGCGTCGACGATCACGTCGCTCGGCACGTGCAGGTTGGTGATGCCTTTATCGGAGTTGACCATGGCCAGGGCCGGGCGGGCTGCATAGACGGCCTGGATGTCGGCTTCGATCGCGGCTTGCTGATCGGCCGGCAGGGCCTTGATGCGGGCGTACAGGTCGCCGATGCCGTTGTTCAGGTTGAAGCCGATTTCTTGCAGGACGGCGGCGTGCTTGCTCAGGGCGTCCTGATAGAACTCGGCAACGATCTGGCCGAACATGATTGGGTCGGAGACTTTCATCATGGTGGCTTTGAGGTGCACCGACAGCAGTACGCCTTGTTTCTTGGCGTCTTCGATTTCGGCGGCGATGAAGGCGCGCAGGGCCTTTTTGCTCATCACGGCGCAGTCGAGGATCTCACCGGCTTGCACGGTGGTTTTTTCTTTCAGGACGGTGGCGGTGCCGTCTTGGGCGATCAGTTCGATCTTGACGCTGTCTGCGGCTTCGATCAGCGCGGCTTTTTCGCTGCCGTAGAAGTCGCCGTTGCTCATGTGGGCAACGTGGGACTTGGAGTCCTTGGCCCAGGCGCCCATCTTGTGCGGGTGCTTGCGCGCGTAGTTCTTCACCGACAGCGGAGCGCGGCGGTCGGAGTTGCCTTCACGCAGAACCGGGTTCACGGCGCTGCCCTTGACTTTGTCGTAACGCGCCTTGGCGTCTTTGTCGGCGTCGCAGGTCACGGTTTCTGGGTAGTCCGGCAGGGCATAGCCCTGGGCCTGCAGTTCCTTGATCGCGGCTTGCAGTTGCGGTACCGAGGCGCTGATGTTCGGCAGCTTGATGATGTTGGCTTCCGGGGTAACGGCCAGTTCGCCCAGTTCGGCAAGGTGGTCCGGTACCGCTTTGGCACCCAACTGCTCAGGGAAGCTGGCGAGGATGCGGCCGGCCAGGGAGATGTCGCGGGTTTCCACGGCGATATCAGCCGAAGCGGTGAAGGCTTCTACGATAGGCAGCAGGGAATAGGTGGCGAGGGCCGGGGCTTCGTCGGTGAAGGTGTAGATGATCTTCGAGCGGGTGGGCATATTCGGATTAACTCTCTTCTTTGCTAAAGCGTGCGCAGAAACTCGAGGTGCGCCGGGTAAGCGCTTTCGTTCAAAGGTCATCCATGAGCCGAATGTCGAGGTTTCTTCGCGGTGATGTTGGGTGCATCAGTCGAGCGTCAAGCGGGTGGGCTGCGGTAACAACCCGGCTTTGGGCGGCCATTCTCGGCTTGTTTTTTTCGGTAGCAGAGCGTTCGGCCGTCGTGACTCTGTGGTCAGCGGCGGCATTATACATAGGTAGCTAGCAAAACGCCGATGCTTCATAGGAGCCCGTTCTCGTCCATTGGTCTAAAGGTCGCAGGCGGGGGGTAGGCGTAGAGTCGCTCGAGGTGCTCGATTTTGGCACTTTTCCCTTTGCTTTCAGGCTTGTAGGCCGCGAACTGTGCAGCTTTCACGGCATATGGGTGGAACATGAGGTTCCCGTCCAGATTCAACTGGGTTACGCTCGAACGCAGCCAGATGTTCAATCCACACAACGGAGTTCAGCATGGGATACAAGAAGATTCAGGTTCCAGCAGTCGGCGACAAAATCACCGTCAACGCAGACCATTCTCTCAATGTTCCTAACAACCCGATTATTCCTTTCATCGAAGGCGACGGTATTGGTGTTGATATCAGCCCGGTCATGATCAAGGTTGTCGATGCTGCGGTTAAGAAGGCTTACGGCGGCGAACGCAAGATTTCCTGGATGGAAGTGTATGCCGGGGAAAAAGCGACTCAAGTGTACGACCAGGATACCTGGCTGCCTCAGGAAACCCTGGACGCGGTGAAGGACTACGTGGTTTCCATCAAGGGCCCGCTGACCACTCCGGTCGGTGGTGGCATCCGTTCCCTGAACGTGGCCCTGCGTCAACAGTTGGACCTGTATGTATGCCTGCGCCCGGTGCGCTGGTTCGAAGGCGTGCCTAGCCCGGTGAAAAAGCCTGGCGATGTGGACATGACCATCTTCCGTGAAAACTCCGAAGACATTTACGCCGGTATCGAATGGAAGGCCGGTACGGCAGAAGCCACCAAGGTCATCAAGTTCCTTAAAGAAGAAATGGGCGTCACCAAGATCCGTTTCGACGAAAACTGCGGTATCGGCGTCAAGCCGGTTTCCCTGCAGGGCACCAAGCGTCTGGCGCGCAAGGCGCTGCAGTATGTAGTGGATAACGACCGCGACTCGCTGACCATCGTCCACAAAGGCAACATCATGAAGTTCACCGAAGGTGCCTTCAAAGAGTGGGCCTATGAAGTGGCGGCTGAAGAGTTTGGCGCAACCCTGCTGGACGGCGGTCCTTGGATGCAGTTCAAGAACCCGAAAACCGGCAAGAACGTCATCGTCAAGGATGCTATCGCTGACGCCATGCTCCAGCAGATCCTGCTGCGCCCGGCCGAATACGATGTGATCGCCACCCTCAACCTCAACGGTGACTACCTGTCCGACGCCCTGGCGGCGGAAGTGGGTGGTATCGGTATCGCTCCGGGTGCCAACCTTTCTGACACCGTGGCCATGTTCGAAGCGACCCACGGCACCGCGCCCAAGTATGCCGGCAAGGACCAGGTCAATCCGGGCTCGCTGATTCTCTCCGCGGAGATGATGCTGCGCCACATGGGCTGGACCGAAGCGGCCGACCTGATCATCAAGGGCACCAACGGCGCCATCTCGGCCAAGACCGTGACTTATGACTTCGAGCGTCTGATGGAGGGAGCGACCCTGCTGTCTTCGTCGGCATTCGGTGATGCACTGATCTCGCACATGTAAGCGAATTTGGGCTGAAAGCAAACCGGCCGACTCAATCCCTTGAGTCGGCCGGTTTTTTTATGACTGGATGTTGGATGAATCAGCTCAGGGCGCTTTCGGTCTGGACCTCGGCGGTGACGATTTCGCCGGGTACCTTCAAGGCGCTGATTTTGATTGCATGCAGCCCCTTGGGGCCTTGGATGATCTCGAAGCTCACTGCCTGCCCGGCTTTCAAGGTCTTGTAGCCATCCATATCGATGGCCGAGTAATGGGCAAACAGATCGTCAGTCTTGCCCTCCTCATTAATAAAGCCATAACCCTTGGCATTGTTGAACCACTTGACCTTACCGCTAGCCATACTCATATCCCTCTGCAACAGACTCCATCACTGGAGTATCATCCAGTTCATCCGCCGCCAAACTTGGTAAAAAGGTTGACGCCGCGGACGTTTATTACCCAATGTGGGCCCTATTGGTTGTAACACCGTTTTGCCGATAGTCAAGGTGACCCGGCGGTCGGAGTTGAATTCCGTCCAGGGCGCCCCCACCACTGTATTTGCACAACTGACGAACCTTTCTTTCCATGCATGCAATCAGCCAGATTCGACTAACATTCAATCAGGATCGCCCGGACTTGCACGACGACGATTCCGCTGGCTTGGCTGTACAGGAAGCTAAGCCTGCGTTACAGGCGCCGCCGATGTACAAGGTGGTTTTGTTCAACGATGACTACACCCCGATGGATTTCGTCGTCGAAGTGCTCGAGATGTTTTTTAACCTGAATCGCGAGCTGGCGACCAAGGTCATGCTGGCCGTCCATACCGAAGGGCGGGCAGTGTGTGGATTGTTTACCCGCGACATCGCCGAGACCAAGGCCATGCAGGTCAACCAGTACGCCCGGGAAAGCCAGCATCCGCTACTCTGTGAAATCGAGAAGGACGGTTAACGCCGACCACTTGGGTATGAGGTGAAGCTATGTTAAACCGCGAGCTCGAAGTCACCCTCAATCTCGCCTTCAAGGAGGCCCGTTCGAAGCGTCATGAATTCATGACCGTCGAGCACCTTCTGTTGGCTCTTTTGGATAATGAGGCCGCCGCCACCGTTTTACGTGCCTGCGGAGCAAACCTCGACAAACTCAAGCACGACCTGCAGGAGTTCATCGACTCCACCACGCCGCTGATTCCTGTGCACGACGAGGATCGCGAGACTCAGCCAACCCTGGGTTTCCAGCGTGTGCTGCAACGTGCTGTCTTTCATGTACAGAGCTCGGGCAAGCGTGAAGTCACCGGCGCCAATGTGCTGGTGGCAATCTTCAGTGAGCAAGAGAGTCAGGCAGTCTTCCTGCTGAAACAGCAGAGCGTTGCCCGTATCGATGTGGTCAATTACATCGCCCATGGCATTTCCAAGGTGCCTGGGCATGGTGATCATTCTGAAGGTGAACAGGATATGCAGGACGAAGAGGGTGGTGAGTCGTCTTCTTCGGGCAATCCTCTGGATGCCTATGCCAGCAACCTCAACGAATTGGCTCGTCAAGGGCGGATTGATCCGTTGGTGGGTCGCGAGCAGGAGGTGGAGCGCGTTGCGCAGATCCTCGCTCGTCGACGCAAAAACAATCCGTTGTTGGTGGGTGAGGCGGGTGTGGGCAAGACCGCCATTGCCGAAGGCTTGGCCAAGCGCATTGTCGACAATCAGGTTCCAGATCTGCTGGCCAATAGCGTTGTCTATTCCCTGGATCTCGGGGCGTTGCTGGCGGGTACCAAATACCGTGGCGATTTCGAGAAGCGCTTCAAGGCGTTGCTGGGCGAATTGAAGAAGCGTCCCCAGGCAATTCTGTTCATTGACGAGATCCATACCATTATCGGTGCCGGTGCGGCCTCCGGCGGGGTAATGGATGCCTCGAATCTGCTCAAGCCGCTGCTGTCCTCGGGTGATATCCGTTGCATCGGTTCGACCACCTTCCAGGAATTCCGTGGGATCTTCGAGAAGGACCGGGCCCTGGCTCGGCGCTTCCAGAAGGTCGATGTGTCCGAGCCTTCGGTCGAGGACACCATTGGCATCCTGCGCGGTCTCAAAGGTCGCTTCGAGCAGCATCACAGCATCGAATACAGTGATGAAGCCCTGCGTGCCGCGGCTGAACTGGCCTCGCGCTACATCAATGACCGGCATATGCCGGACAAGGCCATCGACGTCATCGACGAGGCGGGCGCCTACCAGCGTCTGCAGCCGGCCGAGAAGCGCGTGAAGCGCATCGAGGTGGCTCAGGTCGAGGATATCGTGGCGAAAATTGCCCGTATTCCGCCAAAACATGTCACCAGTTCCGATAAAGAGCTGCTGCGCAACCTTGAACGCGATCTCAAGTTGACGGTGTTTGGCCAGGATGCGGCGATTGATTCGCTGTCTACCGCCATCAAGTTGTCCCGTGCGGGCCTGAAGTCTCCGGACAAACCGGTGGGTTCGTTCCTGTTCGCCGGTCCTACCGGTGTCGGCAAGACCGAAGCGGCCCGGCAGTTGGCCAAGGCCATGGGTATCGAACTGGTGCGCTTCGACATGTCCGAGTACATGGAGCGGCACACCGTATCGCGCTTGATTGGTGCGCCTCCCGGCTACGTCGGTTTCGACCAGGGTGGCTTGCTGACCGAAGCGATCACCAAGCAGCCGCATTGCGTATTGCTGCTCGATGAAATCGAGAAGGCGCATCCGGAAGTCTTCAACCTGCTGCTGCAGGTGATGGATCACGGCACCCTGACCGACAACAACGGGCGCAAGGCGGATTTCCGCAATGTGATCGTCATCATGACCACCAACGCCGGTGCTGAAACCGCGGCGCGAGCCTCTATCGGCTTCACTCATCAGGATCACTCTTCCGATGCCATGGAAGTGATCAAGAAGAGCTTTACGCCAGAGTTCCGCAACCGTCTGGACACCATTATCCAGTTCGGTCGCCTGAGCCACGAAGTGATCAAGAGCGTGGTGGACAAGTTCCTTACCGAGCTTCAAGCGCAGTTGGAAGACAAGCGCGTACAGTTGGAAGTGACCGATGCCGCTCGCAGCTGGCTGGCCGCCGGTGGTTACGACGTGGCCATGGGTGCACGCCCGATGGCGCGTTTGATCCAGGACAAGATCAAACGTCCCCTGGCCGAGGAGATCCTGTTTGGCGAATTGTCCGATCATGGCGGTGTGGTACACATCGACATCAAGGATGGCGAGTTGACCTTCGATTTCGAGACCACGGCGGAAATGGCTTGATGGCCGCGTAACGCAGCAGTACCGCCAAAGGCACCGGAGGGTGCCTTTGTGCTATCTGGGGTTTGCCGGTTTATTCGAGACGAACAAAAACGCCCGGCATAACCGGGCGTCTTGTATTGACTTGCTTAGCGAGCGCGGTAAGTGATGCGCCCTTTGCTCAAGTCATAGGGCGTCAGCTCGACGCGCACTTTGTCACCGGTAAGAATACGAATGTAGTTCTTGCGCATCTTGCCGGAAATATGCGCGGTTACGACGTGCCCATTTTCCAACTCCACACGAAACATGGTGTTGGGCAGGGTGTCGACGACAGTGCCTTCCATTTCGAAGCTGTCTTCTTTCGACATGCAGTAAAGCCCTCGGTGTCCAATGAATGGCCCGGTGCAACTGCGCCAGGCAAAAGCGGCGTGCATTGTGCCCGAAAAGTGGGGTTTAAGCCAAGACCTTCTAGTTGAGGATCACCCATCTCTGGTTAACCAGCAGCTCTATGGGGCGATATTGGGTCTTGTAGTTCATCTTTTTGCAGTTTTTGATCCAGTAGCCGAGGTACACCGCGTCCAGTCCCAGGCGCAGGGTTTCGCCGATTTGCCAGAGGATCGCGTAGCGCCCCAGGCTGCGGCGCTCTTCATCGGGTTCATAGAAGGTGTAGACCGCCGAAAGCCCGTTGGGCAATAGATCGGTAACGGCCACCGCCAGCAGGCGCTCCTCCAGGCGGAACTCGTAGAAGCGGGAAAACGGCAGGTCACGCACCAGGAAGGTCGAGAATTGGTCGCGGCTGGGGGGGAACATGTCGCCGTCGGCGTGGCGTTGCTCGATGTAGCGTTGGTAAAGGTCGAAGTACTCTTCGCTGAAGCCAGGTTTGGCCGCTTGTACGCTCAGGTCGCTGTTGCGTTTGAGAATGCGTTTTTGCTGACGATTGGGTAGGAACTGCGCCACTGGAATGCGCGCCGGGACGCAAGCGTTGCAGTTTTGGCAGTGGGGGCGGTACAGGTGATCGCCGCTGCGACGAAATCCCATTTCCGACAGATCTGCGTAGACATGCACGTCCATGGGCTGGCTGGGATCGAGGAACAAGGTGGTGGCCTGTTCGTCGGGCAGGTAGCTGCAAGAATGGGGTTGAGTGGCATAAAACTTCAGGCGCGCCAACTCGGTCATGAGTCAACCCTCGGAATAAGCTTTGAAATTAAGTGTAAGCCACAGCCGTCAAACCCGCCTAGGAAACCCATGTGGCGCGGCTCGGCTGATCCAGGTGACGCGCGAGGTAGTCGGCGAACTCGGGTCGGGAAATGGAGCGCGCACCCAGGCTGTGCAGATGCTCGGTAGGCATCTGGCAGTCGATCAATACAAATCCCCACTCCTTCAGATGCTGTACCAGAGTGGCGAATCCGAATTTCGAGGTGTTGTCGGCACGGCTGAACATCGATTCGCCAAAAAACAGTTGGCCCATGGCCAGGCCGTACAGCCCTCCCACCAACGTGCCTTGATCCCAGACTTCCACCGAATGGGCATAGCCGCGCTGATGCAATTGCAAATAGGCCTGTTGCATCGCCTCGCTGATCCAGGTGCCGTCGGCATAAGCCCGAGGTGCTGCGCAGGCACTGATGACCGCAGCGAAGTCCTGGTCGAATGTCACTTGATAGCGCTGTTTGCGCAACAGCTTGCCCAGGCTGCGGGAGACATGCAGCTCGTCCGGCAGTAGCACGGTGCGTGGGTCGGGGGACCACCAGAGGATCGGTTGCCCCTCGGAAAACCAAGGGAAGCAGCCGTGACGATAGGCCTGAATCAGGCGATCGGCGGACAGATCACCGCCCGCAGCCAGCAGCCCGTTGGGCTCGCGCATGGCCTTTTCCAATGGGGGGAAATCAAGCTTGTTGCGTTGTAACCAGGTCAGCATGGCATCCAGACTTACGGCAGGGGAGGGCGGTGGCGGGCCGATGATGGCCCGCCACAAGCGTAGGGCGAGGGCTTAGTTGTCGTCGAGGAATTTTTCTGCGTCCAGAGCTGCCATGCAGCCGGCACCGGCGGACGTAATGGCCTGGCGGTAGACGTGGTCGGCCACATCGCCGGCGGCGAACACTCCCGGGATGCCGGTGGCGGTGGCATTGCCTTCGCTGCCACCCTTGATCAGCAGGTAGCCGTCACGCATCTCCAGTTGCCCCTGGAACAGGTCGGTATTGGGTTTGTGACCGATGGCGATAAATACCCCGGCCAACGCCAGGTCCTTGGTGGCTCCGCTGTGGCTGTCCTTGAGGCGGGCGCCGGTCACGCCGCTAGCATCACCCAGCACCTCGTCCAGATGCTGGTTCCAATGCAGGCGGATATTGCCGTTGGCGGCCTTGTCGAACAGTTTGTCCTGGAGGATTTTCTCTGCGCGGAGCTTGTCGCGCCGGTGCACCAGGTGCACTTCCTTGGCGATGTTGGACAGGTACAGAGCCTCTTCAACGGCGGTATTGCCACCACCCACCACTGCCACCACCTGATTGCGATAGAAAAAGCCGTCGCAGGTGGCGCAGGCGGAAACCCCTTTGCCGGCAAACGCTTCTTCCGATGGCAGGCCCAAGTACTGCGCCGACGCGCCGGTGGCGATGATCAGCGCGTCGCAACTGTAGGTGCCGCTGTCGCCGATGAGGATAAACGGCCGTTGCTGCAACTGAGCGGTGTGGATGTGGTCATAGACGATCTGGGTGTCGAAGCGTTCCGCGTGTTTCTGCATGCGCTCCATCAGCACCGGGCCGGTCAGGCCTTCGACGTCACCAGGCCAGTTGTCGACATCGGTGGTGGTGGTCAGTTGGCCACCGGCTTGCAAGCCGGTGATCACTGTCGGTTTGAGGTTGGCGCGCGCGGCATAAACGGCGGCGCTGTAACCGGCAGGGCCGGAGCCCAGAATGATCAGGCGTGAATGCTTCGCTTGGTTCATAAAAACACCTCATAAGCCTTTGTCACAAAAGAGAATGCATGCTCCAATTGAACAGTGCGTATTACGCAATTGGCTATGCTTAACAGACTGTTCTGACGTGGCATGGTGTGAACAAACCCGTACAATACGACGATGTACCAGGCTTATTCAGAATTGCACCGTTTCAGAAGCAAGGGGCAGAGTGTTAAAAGTAGCCCCAGTTACGCCGGTCAACTTTATTTACCTGCTCGGATTGAGCAGTATCTTGTAGTCAATCACCCGTTGGACGCGCTTATGGCGCAGGAAAAGACGCGTTTTGAAGAAATCCACCGCAGCACCTAAACCTGTTGTTCCGCTCTGGCGTCAGCAATTGCACTACCGGCTCAAGGAAGGTGCATTGATCGCCATTGGAGCCCTGTGCCTGTTCTTGATGATGGCACTTTTGACCTACGGTAAAGATGATCCGGGTTGGAGTCATAACAGCAAGATCGAAGATGTGCAGAACTTCGGCGGTCCCGCAGGCTCTTACAGCGCCGATATCCTGTTCATGGTGTTGGGTTACTTCGCTTATATCTTCCCGTTGCTGTTGGCGATCAAGACTTACCAGATCTTCCGCCAGCGCCATGAACCGTGGCAGTGGAGCGGCTGGCTGTTTTCCTGGCGGCTGATTGGCCTGGTGTTCCTGGTGCTGTCCGGCGCTGCGCTGGCCCATATCCATTTTCATGCCCCCACCGGCCTGCCTGCCGGTGCCGGTGGTGCCCTGGGCGAAAGCCTGGGTGACCTGGCCAAGAATGCCCTGAACGTGCAGGGCAGTACCCTGATGTTCATTGCCCTGTTCCTGTTCGGCCTGACGGTGTTCACCGACCTGTCGTGGTTCAAGGTGATGGACGTCACCGGCAAGATCACTCTCGACTTGTTCGAACTGTTCCAGGGCGCGGCCAATCGTTGGTGGGATGCTCGCGTTGAGCGCAAGCAACTGGTGGCGCAATTGCGCGAAGTGGATGCCCGGGTCGATGAGGTGGTGTCCCCGAGCATTGCCGACAAGCGCGAGCAGGCCAAGGTCAAGGAGCGTCTGATCGAGCGCGAGCAGGCTTTGAGCAAGCACATGTCCGAGCGCGAGAAGCAGGTGCCGCCGGTGATCACGCCGGTAGCGGTCAAACCGCCAGAGCCCAGCAAGCGCGTGCAGAAAGAGAAGCAGGCGCCGCTGTTCGTCGACAGCGCGGTGGAAGGCACCTTGCCGCCGATCTCGATTCTTGACCCGGCGGAAAAGAAACAGCTCAATTATTCGCCCGAATCCCTGGCGGCCGTCGGCCATCTGCTGGAGATCAAGCTCAAGGAGTTCGGCGTCGAAGTTGCGGTGGATTCCATCCATCCCGGCCCGGTGATTACCCGTTACGAAATCCAGCCGGCGGCCGGGGTGAAAGTCAGCCGTATCGCCAACCTGGCCAAGGACCTGGCCCGTTCCCTGGCGGTGACCAGTGTGCGGGTGGTGGAAGTGATTCCCGGCAAGACCACCGTGGGCATCGAGATCCCCAACGAAGACCGGCAGATCGTGCGCTTCTCTGAAGTGCTCTCGACCCCGGAATACGACAACTTCAAATCCCCGGTCACCCTGGCCCTGGGCCATGACATCGGCGGCAAGCCGATCATCACCGACCTGGCGAAAATGCCTCACCTGTTGGTGGCCGGTACCACAGGTTCCGGTAAGTCGGTGGGGGTCAACGCGATGATCCTGTCGATCCTGTTCAAGTCCGGCCCGGAAGACGCCAAGCTGATCATGATCGACCCGAAGATGCTCGAACTGTCGATCTACGAAGGCATTCCGCACCTGCTGTGCCCGGTGGTCACCGACATGAAGGACGCAGCCAACGCTCTGCGCTGGAGCGTGGCGGAGATGGAGCGGCGCTACAAGCTGATGGCCAAGATGGGGGTGCGCAACCTTTCGGGCTTCAACGCCAAGGTCAAGGAAGCCATCGACGCCGGCACACCACTGGCCGATCCGCTGTACAACCGCGAAAGCATCCACGACGAAGCGCCGCTGCTGACCAAGTTGCCGACCATCGTCGTGGTGGTGGACGAATTCGCCGACATGATGATGATCGTCGGCAAGAAGGTTGAAGAACTGATCGCCCGTATCGCCCAGAAGGCCCGGGCCGCCGGTATCCACTTGATTCTCGCGACCCAGCGGCCGTCGGTGGACGTGATCACTGGCCTGATCAAGGCCAACATCCCGACCCGCATGGCGTTCCAGGTGTCGAGCAAGATCGACTCGCGGACCATCATCGACCAGGGCGGCGCCGAACAACTGCTGGGCCACGGTGACATGCTCTACATGCCGCCGGGCACCAGCCTGCCGATTCGCGTCCACGGCGCCTTCGTCTCCGACGATGAAGTGCACCGCGTGGTGGAGGCCTGGAAACTGCGGGGCGCGCCGGAATACAACGACGACATCCTCAACGGTGTCGAAGAGGCGGGCAGCGGTTTCGAAGGCAGTAGCGGCGGTGGCGACGGCGATGATCCGGAAGCTGACGCGCTCTACGACGAAGCCGTGCAGTTCGTCCTGGAAAGCCGCCGGGCCTCGATCTCGGCGGTACAGCGCAAGCTGAAGATTGGCTACAACCGCGCTGCCCGGATGATCGAGGCCATGGAAATGGCTGGGGTGGTGACGGCGATGAACACCAACGGCTCCCGCGAAGTGCTGGCGCCGGGCCCGATGCGCGACTGATCCCTGTTTCGTTTTCAGCGGCGTGATGCCACGCCGCTCGCATACCCATCCAATTTATGAGGAATTCCATGCGCCTGATTCGCATGTTGCTGCTGCCGGTACTGGCTGTGACCTCCCTGTCGGTCCACGCCGACCCCAAAGACGTGGCGCGCCTGACCCAGTTGCTGGAAAAGTCCCAGACCCTGACCGCGCGTTTCTCCCAACTGACCCTGGACGGCAGCGGCACCCAGTTGCAGGAAACCGCCGGCGAAATGTCCCTGCAGCGCCCGGGCCTGTTCTACTGGCACACCGATGCGCCACAAGAACAGCTGATGGTTTCCGACGGCCAGAAAGTTTCCCTGTGGGACCCGGACCTGGAGCAGGTGACCATCAAGAAGCTCGACCAGCGCCTGACCCAGACTCCGGCCCTGCTGTTGTCCGGTGATGTGTCGAAGATCAGCGAAAGCTTCGACATCACCTCCAAGGAGGCCGGTGGCGTGATGGACTTCACCCTCAAGCCGAAAACCCGCGACACCCTGTTCGACAGCCTGCGCCTGTCGTTCCGCAACGGCATGATCAACGACATGCAGTTGATCGACAGCGTCGGCCAGCGCACCAATATCCTGTTCACCGGGGTCAAGGCCAACGAAGCGATCCCGGCGTCCAAGTTCAAGTTCGACATCCCCAAGGGTGCCGATGTGATCCAAGAGTAAGCAGCCGCAACCGCAAGGTTTCGAAGGTAGTCCATGGACCTGTTTCGTAGTGCCCCGATCGCCCAGCCACTGGCCGCACGCTTGCGTGCGACCAACCTGGACGAGTACGTCGGTCAGCAGCATCTGCTGGCTCGGGGCAAGCCGCTGCGTGAGGCCCTGGAGCAGGGTGCCCTGCATTCGATGATCTTCTGGGGCCCTCCGGGAGTGGGCAAGACCACCCTGGCGCGGCTGCTGGCGGAAGTCTCGGATGCTCACTTCGAAACCGTCTCGGCGGTGCTGGCCGGGGTCAAGGAGATCCGCCAGGCGGTGGAAATCGCCAAGCAGCAGGCCGGGCAATACGGACGGCGGACCATTCTGTTTGTCGATGAAGTGCATCGTTTCAACAAGTCCCAGCAGGATGCCTTCCTGCCCTACGTGGAAGACGGCACGCTGATCTTTATCGGTGCCACCACGGAAAACCCGTCCTTCGAACTCAACAATGCGCTGCTGTCCCGGGCCCGGGTCTATGTGCTCAAGAGCCTGGATGAAGCGGCCCTGGGCACCCTGATACAGCGCGCCCTGACTGAGGAGCGCGGTCTGGGCAAGCGCCAGTTGCGCCTGAGCGACGAAGGCTTCCAGATGCTGCTGTCGGCGGCCGATGGCGATGGCCGGCGCATGCTCAATCTGCTGGAGAACGCCTCGGACCTGGCGGAAGACGGCGGCGAGATCGGCGTTGATCTGTTGCAAAGCCTGCTGGGGGATACCCGCCGGCGTTTCGATAAGGGCGGCGAAGCCTTCTACGACCAGATTTCCGCGTTGCACAAATCGGTGCGCGGCTCCAACCCCGACGGCGCCCTGTACTGGTTTGCGCGCATGCTCGACGGCGGCTGCGACCCGCTGTACCTGGCCCGGCGCGTGGTGCGCATGGCCAGCGAGGACATCGGCAACGCCGACCCGCGGGCGCTGAGCCTGTGCCTGGCGGCCTGGGATGTGCAGGAGCGCCTGGGCAGCCCCGAAGGCGAGCTGGCGGTGGCCCAGGCCATTACCTACCTGGCCTGTGCGCCGAAAAGCAACGCCGTGTACATGGGCTTCAAGGCCGCCATGCGCGCCGCTGCCGAGCACGGCTCCCTGGAAGTGCCGATCCACCTGCGCAACGCCCCGACCAAGCTGATGAAGCAGTTGGGTTACGGCGACGAGTACCGCTACGCCCATGACGAGCCGGATGCCTACGCCGCCGGTGAAGACTATTTCCCCGAAGAGCTCGAGCCTTTGCCGCTCTACCAGCCGGTGCCCCGTGGCCTGGAACTGAAGATCGGCGAGAAGCTCAAGCACCTGGCCGCCCTGGACCGGGCCAGCCCCTTGCAGCGGAGAAAACCGTGATCCCCCTGATCCTCGCAGTTTCCGCCGGCGGCGTGGCCGGTACCCTGTTGCGCTTCACCACGGGCAACTGGATCAACGCCAATTGGCCGCGGCACTTCTATACCGCGACGCTGGCCGTTAATATCGTGGGCTGCCTGCTGATCGGCGTGTTGTACGGACTGTTCCTGGTCCGTCCGGAAGTGCCGATCGAAGTGCGTGCCGGTTTGATAGTGGGCTTCCTCGGTGGCCTGACGACTTTTTCATCCTTTTCACTGGATACCGTGCGTCTGCTGGAAAGCGGACAAGTGGCGCTGGCCCTGGGCTATGCGGCACTGAGCGTATTCGGCGGGCTGCTTGCTACCTGGGCCGGCCTGTCCTTGACCAAACTTTGATAAACGAGAGAACGACATGCTCGATTCCAAACTGTTACGTAGCAACCTCCAGGACGTAGCGGATCGTCTGGCATCCCGCGGCTTTGCCCTGGATGTGGCACGCATCGAAGCGCTGGAAGAACAGCGCAAGACCGTGCAGACCCGCACCGAGCAACTGCAGGCTGAACGTAACGCGCGCTCCAAGTCCATCGGCCAGGCCAAGCAACGCGGCGAAGACATCGCCCCGCTGATGGCCGACGTTGAGCGCATGGGGAACGAGCTGAGCACCGGCAAGGCCGAGCTGGAAAACATCCAGAGCGAACTGGACTCGATCCTGTTCGGCATTCCCAACCTGCCTCACGAATCGGTGCCGGTGGGTGAAGACGAAGACGGCAACGTTGAAGTGCGCCGCTGGGGCACCCCGACCACCTTCGACTTCCCGATCAAGGACCACGTGGCCCTGGGCGAAACCCACGGCTGGCTGGATTTCGAAACCGCGGCCAAGCTGTCCGGCGCGCGCTTCGCCCTGTTGCGCGGCCCTATCGCCCGTCTGCACCGCGCCCTGGCGCAGTTCATGATCAACCTGCACACCGGCGAGCACGGCTACGAAGAGGCCTACACTCCGTATCTGGTGCAGGCTCCGGCCCTGGTGGGCACCAGCCAGCTGCCGAAGTTCGAGGAAGACCTGTTCAAGATCACTCGCGAAGGCGAAGCCGATCTGTACCTGATCCCGACCGCCGAAGTGTCCCTGACCAACATCGTGGCCGGCGAGATCCTCGATCCGAAGCAACTGCCGCTGAAGTTCGTCGCCCACACCCCGTGCTTCCGCAGCGAGGCCGGTGCTTCGGGCCGCGACACCCGCGGCATGATCCGCCAGCACCAGTTCGACAAGGTCGAGATGGTCCAGGTGGTCGAACCTTCGACTTCGATGGAAGCCCTGGAAGGCCTGACCGCCAACGCCGAAAAGGTCCTGCAACTGCTGCAACTGCCGTACCGCGTACTGGCCCTGTGCACCGGCGACATGGGCTTCAGCGCGGTCAAGACCTACGATCTGGAAGTCTGGGTGCCGAGCCAGGACAAGTACCGCGAGATCTCCTCGTGCTCCAACTGCGGCGACTTCCAGGCCCGTCGCATGCAGGCGCGCTTCCGCAACCCGGAAACCGGCAAGCCGGAGCTGGTGCACACCCTCAACGGTTCCGGCCTGGCCGTGGGCCGCACCCTGGTGGCGGTGCTGGAAAACTATCAGCAGGCCGACGGCTCGATCCGTGTGCCGGACGTGCTGAAGCCGTACATGGGTGGTCTTGAGGTCATCGGCTAAATGGAATATCTGCCGCTGTTTCACAACCTTCGCGGCAGTCGTGTGTTGGTGGTCGGTGGAGGGGAGATTGCCTTGCGCAAATCCCGTCTGCTGGCCGATGCCGGTGCGCAGCTGCGAGTGGTCGCGCCTGAAATAGAAGCGCAATTGCAGGAACTGATCGTCGCCAGCGGCGGTGAGTCCCTGCTGCGCGGGTATGTCGAGGCAGACCTCGACGGCTGCACCCTGATCATCGCCGCCACCGACGACGAATCCCTCAATGCCCAGGTCTCCGCCGATGCCCGTCGGCGTTGCGTCCCGGTCAACGTGGTGGACGCGCCGGCCCTGTGCAGCGTGATCTTTCCCGCCATCGTCGACCGTTCGCCGCTGGTCATCGCGGTCTCCAGCGGCGGCGATGCGCCGGTGCTGGCGCGGCTGATCCGGGCCAAGCTGGAAACCTGGATTCCTTCCACCTACGGCCAGTTGGCCGGGTTGGCGGCGCGTTTTCGGGCCCAGGTCAAAGGCCTGTTTCCGGATGTGCAGCAGCGCCGGGCGTTCTGGGAGGATGTATTCCAGGGCCCCATCGCTGATCGCCAACTGGCGGGGCAGGGCGCGGAGGCCGAACGTCTGTTGCAGGCCAAGATTGCTGGCAAGGCGCCCCATGCGCCGGGCGAGGTGTATCTGGTGGGTGCGGGCCCGGGTGATCCGGACTTGCTGACCTTTCGCGCCCTGCGCCTGATGCAACAGGCCGATGTGGTGCTCTACGACCGTCTGGTGGCACCGGCGATTCTCGACCTGTGCCGCCGCGATGCCGAGCGCATCTACGTTGGCAAGCGCCGCGCCAATCATGCCGTGCCTCAGGAGCAGATCAACCAGCAACTGGTGAACCTGGCCCGGCAAGGCAAACGCGTGGTGCGGCTCAAGGGTGGCGATCCGTTCATCTTTGGTCGTGGCGGCGAAGAGATCGAAGAACTGGCGGCCCACGGCATTCCATTTCAGGTGGTGCCGGGGATTACCGCGGCCAGCGGTTGCTCCGCCTATGCCGGGATTCCCCTGACTCACCGCGACTACGCGCAGTCGGTGCGCTTTGTCACCGGCCACCTCAAGGACGGCACCAGCAACCTGCCCTGGAGCGACCTGGTGGCACCGGCCCAGACCCTGGTGTTCTACATGGGCCTGGTGGGCTTGCCGACCATCTGCGAGCAACTGATCAAGCACGGGCGCAGCGCCGACACCCCGGCGGCCCTGGTTCAGCAGGGCACCACCAGCAACCAGCGAGTGTTCACCGGCACCCTGGCCAACCTGCCGACGCTGGTGGCGGAGCACGAAGTGCACGCGCCGACCCTGGTGATCGTTGGCGAAGTGGTCCAGCTGCGCGAGAAGCTGGCCTGGTTCGAAGGCGCTCAGTCCGAG
Source organism: Pseudomonas protegens (assembly GCF_003363755.1). Lineage (GTDB taxonomy): Bacteria > Pseudomonadota > Gammaproteobacteria > Pseudomonadales > Pseudomonadaceae > Aquipseudomonas > Aquipseudomonas danubii. Next base: position 1,126,468 of record NZ_CP031396.1, on the reverse strand, counting down.
GTCTGAAAAGCTTCGCCGGCAAGCCGGCTCCTACAGATCCCACTGTTGTAGGAGCCGGATTGCCGGCGAAAGCGTCCTCAACCCCTGCACCACACCCCCATCCCGCTCAACCGTTGCCGATCATGGCCGCGACTGAAGTCCTGCAACGGCCCCTTTGGCACGATCCCGGTCGGATTGATGGTGCTATGGCTGGCGTAGTAGTGCCCCTTGATATGGACGAAATCCACCGTTTCGGCAATTCCCGGCCATTGATACAGCTCCCGCAGCCAGTTCGACAGGTTGGGGTAATCGGCCATCCGCCGCAGGTTGCACTTGAAGTGGCCGTGGTACACCGCATCGAAACGGATCAGCGTGGTGAACAGCCGCACATCGGCTTCGGTCAGGTACTCGCCGGCCAGGTAGCGCTGTTTGTCCAGCAACGCTTCCAAGGCATCCAGCTCGGCGAAGACATCATCGAACGCCGCCTCGTAGGCCTGTTGTGACGTGGCGAATCCGGCGCGGTACACGCCATTGTTCAGCGCGGGGTAGATGCGTGCGTTGAGTTCATCGATGCGTGCGCGCAACGGCTGCGGGTAGAAGTCCAGGGCGTTGCCGGTCAGGCCGTCGAAGGCGCTGTTGAACATGCGGATGATCTCCGCCGACTCGTTGCTGACGATGCGCTGTTGCTGCTTGTCCCACAGCACCGGCACGGTGACGCGGCCGGTATAGTCGGCGCTGTCGGCGGTATAACGCTGGTGCATGAAATCAAAGTGATCCAGCGCATCACCGCTGGAGCCGTAGGCGCTGTCGAAGGTCCAGCCGTGCTCGCGCATCAGCCAGCTGACCACCGAGACGTCGATCAGCTGTTCCAGGCCCTTGAGCTTGCGCAGGATCAGGGTGCGGTGGGCCCAGGGGCAGGCCAGGGAGACATACAGGTGGTAGCGCCCGGCCTCGGCGGTAAAGCCGCCTTCGCCGCTGGGGCCCGGGCGGCCATCGGTGGTGACCCAGTGCCGGCGTTGCGCCTGTTCCCGTTGGAAGGCGCCGTCCTTGCCGCTTTCGTACCACTGGTCATGCCAGCGCCCATCGATCAGCAGTCCCATGGAATGCTCCTCAGCTATTGTGCGTTGGAGTGCAGTCTATGCCCCTGGGTTCGAACAAAAAGCGCAAAGCATGGGCGGTTTTGATCGATTAAATCGATCTGTCCCGGGCATCCCAATACTGCTGGGCCAGCGCGAAGGCCTGCTCCCGCGGCGTGCCCAAACCGCGCAAGGCCAGGGCCATGGTCGCCAGCAGGGCCAGTTGTGGGTAACTGTCCTCAACATCACCGCGCCACAGCGCCTTGAGGTGCTCGGGATCCAGGCTGGCCGGTTTGACATGGCGCTGGGCCGACAGCGCCGGCCATTCCTCGTCCCAACTGACGCCGCCGGTGCTGCCGTACAGATGGCTGGTGGTGTCCGGGTTGATCTCGATCTCGCCGCCATCGCCCTTGATCACGATCACGTTGTCCCCCAGCAGGCCGCTGGCATCGCGGTGCACTGCCTGGTAACCGGGGTGGAAGATGCTCTGCAGGCCGCAACGGGCGCCCAGGGGATTGAGAATGCGCGCCAGGGAATGGATCGGTGAGCGCAGGCCGAGGATGTTGCGCAAATCGATCATCCGTTGCAGCTGTGGCGCCCAGTCGCCTAGCGGCATGAAGGCCAGGTTGCCCTGGTCCAGTGCCTGGCTGACCGATGACCAGTCACGGCACAGGGGAATCCCCAGGGGCTCCAGCAACTGTTCGGTGTACAGGCGCCCGGCGGTATGGGCGCCGCCGCCGTGGAGCAGGATGCGCACGCCGCTCTGCGCCAGGCACTTGGCCGCCAGCAGGTACCAGGGCAGATGGCGCTTCTTGCCGGCGTAGGTCGGCCAGTCGAGGTCCAGCTGGATCGCAGGGGCGTTCAGGCGCTGGCGCAAGGCTTCGGTAAAGCCTGCCAGCTCTTCCGGACTTTCTTCCTTGTGCCGCAGCAGCATGAGAAAGGCGCCCAGCTGAGTGTCCTCCACCTTGTCGTCCAGTAGCATGCCCATGGCTTCCCGGGCTTCCTCGCGGGTCAGGTTGCGCGCACCGCGCTTGCCTTTGCCCAGGATGCGCACGAACTGGGCAAAAGGGTGTTCTTCCGGGGTCTGGGTGAGCAGGGGGGCGAAATCGTTCATAGGCAATTGGTCGGCTTTGGCAGGCCCGCCAGCTTGGCGGCAAGTTTGGCGGGAGTGCCTTTGAACAGTCGGTTCAGGTGCAGGCTGTTGCCCTTGTCCGGGCCCAGCTTGAGGGCGGTGTACTTGATCAGCGGGCGAGTGGCCGGGGACAGCTGGAACTCTTTATAGAAGCCCTGCAGCAGTTCGAGGATTTCCCAATGCTCCGCGCTCAGCTCCAGCTCTTCGTTGGCGGCCAGGGCTTGGGCTACGTCGGCGGACCAGTCGTCGAGATTGACCAGGTAACCGTCCTTGTCCAGTTCGATGGCGCGAGCGCCCACAGTCAGGGTACTCATAGCCAGGTATTGACCTTGTCATGCTCAATCGACAGCTCGACGAAGCCTGGGTAATCCACCGCACGGGCCCAGGTCGGCAGCTCCAGTCCCCGGGCTTGCAAGTCCTCTTCCAGCACATACAGCTTCAGGCCGCTGCGGGCGCCCAGTTCGCCGTAAAGGGTGGTGCCCGGCTGCAGGGCATAGGCGGCATCGCCGCACAGCAGCAGGCCATCGGCGCTGCCCAGCAGGCGCAGGCAACTGCTCAGGCGGGTGTCGGTGAAGGGCGAGTGGGACAACACGTGCAAGGTCGACATCAGAGGGTAATCACCTGGTCAAAACGGTCGATGATCCCGGCCAGTTCCGGGGCGTTGAGCAGCTGTACCGCGTCAAGGCTCAAGGTTGCCGGGTCCAGACCACGAGCAGCAAGGCTGGCGCTACAGGCAAACAGTTCGTCGACGCCGAACAGCGACAGCGCCTGCAGGTTGGCGCTCAGGTCTTTCTGGCGCAGCAGCGACGCCTGTTGCCCCGGCGCCAGTTGCAGCACGCCATCGTCGAGAAACAGCAGGCCGATCGGCAGGTCGAAGGCGCCGCCGGCCAGGACGATATCCAGGGCCTCGCGGGCACCAGGGCCGGACCAGGGCGCCTGACGGCTGATCAACAACAGGGATTTGGCCATCTCACGCCCCTCCAAAACAGATCAGGCGGTCGGCGGCCTGTACCGCGTCATGCAATTGCCCGAGCCCCGACAGTTCCCAGGGCGCCTCGACGTTCACCGCCGTGCGCTGATAGCGCTGGGCTTCGTCGGCGTTCAACACACCCCGGCGCAGGGCGGCGGCGATGCACACCACGCCATCGAGCTGATGCTGCTCGACAAATTCGCGCCATTCCCGGGGCAGGTCCTGTTCGTCCTGGGGCGTGACGACACTGTTGGCAGCGTTGTGCACGCCGTCCTGATAGAAAAACAGCCGGACAATCTCATGCCCGCCCGCCAGCGCCGCCTGGGCGAACAGCAGGGCGCGGCGCGAGGAAGGCGCATGAGCGGCAGAGAACAGGGCGATGGCGAACTTCATGACGGACTCGATGGATAAAACTGCGGCCATGATAAAGCTTTCTCCGTGGATCGGCTAAACCCCTTTCGCCCCGAAGGCTCAGGCGTGGCAAGCCCGGGACATATCGGGTAAAGCTTTGCCTGGCCCCAAACCCCGGGGCCAGGGATAGACTCGCGCCTTCAATCAACCTGGGACAAGGAGCAAGGGATGATGGATTTGAATTCGGCGGTGGTGGTGGTCACCGGTGCCGGTCGTGGTCTGGGCGCGGCACTGGCCATCAGTCTGGCGGACCTGGGCTGCAAACTGATTCTCTGTGGGCGTAACCCTGAAGCCCTGGCGCAGGTGAGTGCGGCCATTGAGACGCGCACCGGCCAGGCCGCCGATTGCGTGGTGGTGGATCTGGCCAGCAGCGACAGCGTCAAGGCGGCCCTGGCGGAGATTCATGTGCGTCAGCCCCAGGTGGACATTCTGATCAATAACGGCGCCATGTGGCTGGAGGCCAGCGAGCAGCCCCACAGCGCGGCCGAGGTCACCGGAGTGATCGATGCGGCCCTGACGGGCACCTTCCTCCTGACCCAGGGCCTGATGCCGGCGCTCAAGGCCTCCACGCGTCCGGACATCGTCACCATCGGCTCCATCAGCGGCTTGCCCAATGCCCCCCTGCACAGCGTGTCGCTGCCGTTCTATGCGGCCAAGCACGGGCAACTGGCCCTGGCCGACGGTCTGCGCCAGGTGCTCAAGGGCACGCCGGTGCGCTCGCTGTGTGTGCATCCGCCGTATCTGGAGGATATTTCGCCGCTGGACCCGGCCTGGCAGCAGGTTCCGGCACGACAGAAGGGCGAGCAGGGCACCAACCGCGACGTGGTGGAAGCGGTGGTCTTCGCCCTGACCCGACCGCGGCACATCAGCCTGTCATCGATCGTCATCGATACCGACAGCGGCGGTCTGTTCGACTGATGGCGGCGCAGTTCAGCGGGTCTTGTAGCCCAGTTGCCAGCGGCGCGGAATCTTCAATGACGCCACCCCTAGCAATGCTGCAAACAACCCGCTGACATACAACGCCTTGAGCCCCAGGTGCTGTTCCAGCAGGGCACCCAGCACCGCTCCGGCGAACATCCCGCTCCACGGCACCAGCTGTACCCGCCAGCCGTTGCGCCGTTCGCCGAGCACCCATCTCCCCAGCCCGCGGCCAAAGCGCGACAGGGCCCCGGTGACGTAGGTCAGGCCGATGGGCAGGCCGTTCACTTCCTCCACCGCCGCATTGAGCATGCCCATGGCGATGATGGCCGCCAGCAGGGCCGGCAATTGCTGCTCGAAGGGCCAGGCGGCGGAGGCGCAGAGCAAGGCGCCAATGCTCAGCAGCAAGGGCAGGGCGCGGTGCCCGGCCAGGCGGCTGACCACCACGCCCAGGGCGTTGCCGACGACAAAGGTCGCCACCAGCAGCATCAGGCGCAGCACCAGGGCCGGTTCGCCATCGCTGATGGCCACCGCCATGCGCGTGGTGTTGCCGCTCATGAAGGACACGAAATCCCCGGTGGCCATGAAGCCGATGGCGTCGGTCATGCCAGCCAGCACCGAAAGGCAAGCCACCAGCCCGAGGCCGACCCGCCCGCGCCATTTCTGCGTGTGCTGCAGGGCGGCGCTGGCCGATTGGGTGGAAGTCGAAGGCAACATCGTCGGTTCTCCTGAACAGGGACTACGGGGGACGCGTGCAGGTCAAGGTTGTGGATCGAGAGGATGCAGGGCGCAATACTCATCCCACGGCATGCCGGCCATTTCCGCCACCTCCTTGTGCACTTCAAGGCGCTGGGCGTGGAATTCCTCGGGGCTGGCAGCGGTCAGTTGCAGGCTCAACTCCCAGGCGAACAGCCCCAGGCGCTCGGCTTCGGCTTCAAAGGCTTCATGCAGGCGTTCGTTGCGGTACTGCTCAGGCGTCTCGCCCTTGACCTGGGCCTCCAGCGGATTGAGCTTGTCCAGGGCTTCGCGCAGTTCGGGGCGGGCGACGAGAAATCTTTCCAAGGCTATTTCGTGGTGCAGGGCATCGGCGGGCATCGGGGCTCCTTGAGGGGAACGGGCAGTCTTCAGGCTTCAAGCCCGGGACAGGGGGTGTGCTGGCATTTCACTGCGTATCTGCTGCAGATCCTTGTGCGGGATCACGTAGGTGCGGGCGAGCATATCGCCTATTCGCTGGCAGCGGCTTGATTCCACGCAGGCCATCAGCGGGACAAAGGCGAACGCGGCCTCCAGATAGCGGGTGGCGCTTCTGATCAGTACCTGGATCAGCGTCGGCGGCGTCCCGGCGGCGTTGATCACCACCAGGTCCAGGGCGCACTTGCCGGGCGTGCGGCCCTTGAAGAAATACTCCCAGGCCACGAAGTACAAGGGCCAGACCAGCATGAACAGCATTGAGTGCAGGTAGGGCTCCAGCCCCGTCTGTTGCGCGAGGTCGAGCAAGCGTCTGACCGGCTGCAACGCCAGCACCCCGTGCAGGCTCAGCGACAGGAGCACATACACCGCCAGCGCCAGCACCTGGTCGAACATGAAGGCGGCGGCGCGGCGCAGGATCAGTCGGGTTCTTGAGACTTCCATGGTCGATTCCAGAGTTTTTTCCATCATGTCGGGCGCAGTGTAATCCCCGCAGGGCGGGGAGTAGCAGTGGTTTTGGCGGGGGCCTACTGCACCCGCACCGAGTCAGCTGACCACGGGCTGTTCGCGACCGATCTCGCTGCGCAGTTGGGCAATCAGGTGCAGGCAGTGGGTGAGCCCCGGCGACGGCTCGCCGACCCGGCGGCTGAGGATGATCGGCGAGGTGGCCTCGGGTTCCTGCAGCGGGCAAAAACCGATGTCGTCGCGATGCAGCACCTGCACCGAGGCCGGCACCAGGGTGATGCCGATCCCGGCGCCCACCAGGCCGATGGCGGTCTGCAATTCGTTGGTCCACTGGGCGATCTTCAGGTTCAGGCCACGGGCACTGAACAGTGCGATCACATGGTCGGCGTAGCTCGGGCGCGGGTTGGCCGGATACAGCACGAAGGGCTCGTTGGCCAGTTGCTCAAGGCTCAGCTCTTGTCCCAGCAAGGGATGGCCGGCGGGCAGGGCGACCACCAGCCGATCCTCGGTCAGTACCCTCTGCACGATGGCCGGGTCGTCGATGTGAATCCGCCCGAAGCCGATATCGATGCGCCCGGCCTTCAAGGCTTCCACCTGTTGCAGGGTGGTCATTTCCGACAATCCCAGTTCCAGCTCCAGGGTCTCGTTGCTGCGCAGGCGGCGGATCAGTTGCGGCAGCACACCGTACAGGGTCGAGGGAGCAAAACCGATGCCCAGCCAGGTCTTGTGCCCCAGGCCGATGCGCCGGGTGTTGTCGCAGACCTTGCCCAACTGCTCCAGCACCCGGTTGGAATGTTCAAAGAAAAACCGCCCGGCGGCGGTCAGGCGCAGCGGCCGGCCGCGTTCCAGCAATAGCACCCCCAACTCGTCCTCCAACTGCTGGATCTGCCGGCTCAACGGCGGCTGGGCGATGTGCAGGCGTTCGGCGGCGCGGGTGAAGTTGAGGGTTTCCCCCAGCACCTGGAAGTAGCGCAGATGACGCAATTCCATGACAGCTCCCCTGTAGAGATGTGCATACCTTTAAGGTATCAAGCCAGACCAATTCTATATTGGAACCCCGGAAAAAGCCGGGACAGAATCGAGCGCAGAACTTCAAAAACCTCACGGGTATGGACATGCACGCTTCTGCCATTGAATCGATCGAAACGATCATCGTCGATCTGCCGACCATTCGCCCCCACAAGCTGGCCATGCACACCATGCAGAACCAGACCCTGGTGCTGATCCGCCTGCGCTGCGCCGACGGCATCGAAGGCCTGGGGGAATCCACCACCATCGGCGGCCTGGCCTATGGCAACGAAAGCCCGGACAGCATCAAGACCAACATCGACCGCTTCTTCACTCCGCTGCTGATCGGTCAGGACGCCAGCAACATCAACGCCGCCATGCTGCGCCTGGAGCAGAGCATCCGCGGCAACACCTTCGCCAAGTCCGGGATCGAAAGCGCCTTGCTCGACGCCCAGGGCAAGCGCCTCGGGCTGCCGGTCAGCGAGCTGTTGGGCGGCCGGGTGCGCGATGCGCTGCCCGTGGCCTGGACCCTGGCCAGCGGCGACACCGCCAAGGACATCGCCGAAGCTGAGAAGATGCTCGACCTGCGCCGCCACCGCATCTTCAAGCTGAAGATCGGTGCCGGTGAAGTGGACCGCGACCTGGCCCACGTGATTGCCATCAAGAAGGCCCTGGGCGACCGCGCCAGCGTGCGGGTCGACGTCAACCAGGCCTGGGACGAAGCCGTGGCGCTGCGCGCCTGCCGCATCCTCGGCGGCAACGGCATCGACCTGATCGAGCAACCGATTTCCCGCAACAACCGCGCCGGCATGGTGCGCCTGAATGCCAGCAGCCCGGCGCCGATCATGGCCGACGAATCCATTGAATGCGTGGAAGACGCCTTCAACCTGGCCCGGGAAGGGGCGGCCTCGGTGTTCGCCCTGAAGATCGCCAAGAACGGCGGCCCCCGCGCCACCCTGCGCACCGCGGCCATTGCCGAAGCGGCGGGCATCGGCCTGTACGGCGGCACCATGCTCGAAGGCGGCATCGGCACCCTGGCCTCGGCCCACGCCTTCCTGACCTTGAACAAACTGAGCTGGGACACCGAGCTGTTCGGCCCGCTGCTGTTGACCGAGGACATCCTCGCCGAGGCGCCGGTGTACCGGGATTTCCACCTGCATGTCTCACGGGCACCGGGCCTTGGCCTGAGCCTGGACGAAGAGCGCCTGGCGTTCTTCCGTCGCGACAACACCACCCCCGTGCTGCATCACACCTGAGGAGGGCTGCATGCTATTCCACGTGAAAATGACCGTGAACCTGCCGGTCGACATGAACCCCGAACGCGCCGCGCAACTGAAGGCCGAGGAAAAGGCCCTGGCCCAGCGCCTGCAGGCCGAAGGCAAGTGGCGTCACCTGTGGCGCATTGCCGGGCTGTACGCCAACTACAGCGTGTTCGACGTCGACAGCGTGCAGGAACTGCACGACACCCTGATGCAATTGCCGCTGTACCCGTACATGGCCATCGAAGTTAACGCCCTGTGCAGGCATCCTTCGTCCATTCATGAGGATGACCGCTGAGTTCGCATCAGCCCGTTCACCACTCTAATAAATACAAGATGAGGATTAATCATGAACGTCAGAATTTCCCAGACTGCCAGCGCCCAGCGTTTTCTTGAAGAAGCCAGCGGCCAGTTCACCGAAGGCGGCAACCCCCGGGCCAAGGCCATCGTCTACCGCATCCTGCGGGACACCGTGAACATCATCGAAGACCTGAACGTCACCCCGGAAGAGTTCTGGAAAGCCGTCAACTACCTCAACGTCCTCGGCGCCCGCCAGGAAGCCGGTCTGCTGGCCGCGGGCCTGGGCCTGGAGCACTACCTGGACCTGCTGATGGACGCCGCCGACGAACAGGCCGGCAAGACCGGCGGCACCCCGCGCACCATCGAAGGCCCGCTGTACGTGGCCGGCGCGCCCCTGAGCCAGGGCGAGGCGCGCCTGGACGACGGCCTCGACCCGGGCGTGGTGCTGTTCATGCAAGGGCAGGTGACCAATACCGCCGGCCAGCCCCTGGCCGGGGCTGTCGTCGATGTCTGGCACGCCAATACCGGCGGCACCTATTCCTACTTCGACGGCAGCCAGTCGGAGTTCAACCTGCGCCGGCGCATCGTCACCGACGCCGAGGGCCGCTACCGTTTTCGCAGCATCGTGCCGTCCGGCTACGGCTGCCCGCCGGAAGGCCCGACCCAGCAACTGCTGGATCAACTGGGGCGTCACGGCCAGCGCCCGGCGCACATCCACTTCTTCATCTCCGCCGATGACCATCGCCACCTGACCACCCAGATCAACCTGGACGGCGACCCCTACCTGCACGACGACTTCGCCTACGCCACCCGCGACGAGCTGATCGCCAAGATCACCTTCAGCGAGGACCAGGCCCGGGCCAAGGAGTTGGGCGTGAGCGGCCGCTTCGCGGAAATTCACTTCGACTTCACCCTGCAGTCCTCGGCCCAGCCGCAAGAACAGCAGCGCCACGAACGGGTGCGTGCCCTGGAGGACTGAAGCGCCGACCCTGCTTGACCCGGCCACGGAGCACCGACCCAGGTGCCCGTGGCTTTTGCCGTTATGCCTGGCCTGACGAGACTGCGTTGCGTGCCTGAAACGCAGACCTGATAAGCACCATCAGAGTGACCCGATCATGCAAATGCATCTGTTGAGTGAACGCAGCCGCGTGTTTGTTCAAGCCGATCCCCATGCCGTGTCCGGTTACGTCAATCAGCACGTGGGCAGCCACTGCATCCGCCTGCCCCGGGCGGGCCATCCCCAGGCCAGCCTCAACCATCGGGCCCTGGCCAGCCTGGACCTGTGCAGCCTCAGCTATGGCGGCAGCGTGCGCGTCACCTCGCCGGCGCTGGAAAGCATCTACCACCTGCAGGTGCTGCTGCGCGGCCACTGCCTGTGGCGCAGCCGCGACCAGGAACACTGCTTCGCCCCGGGGGAACTGCTGCTGATCAACCCCGACGACCCGGTGGACCTGACCTATTCCGACGACTGCGAAAAATTCATCATCAAGATTCCCACGCACCTGCTGGAAGCCGCCTGCCAGGAACAGCGCTGGCAGTACCCGGGGCAGGGCGTGCGCTTTCTGCGCCAGCGTTACCAGCTGCAGGAACTGGAAGGCTTCGTGCCCCTGCTGAGCCTGTTGTGCCAGGAGTCTGAAGCCCTTGAGGCCATGCCCAAGGTGCAGGAGCACTACGCGCACATCCTGGTGAGCAAACTGCTGGGCCTGATGCAGACCAATGTCCAGCGCGGCACCCTGAGTGCCTCGGCGGCGACCTTCGAACGCATTGCCGACTACATCGAGCGCAACCTCAAGCGCGACATCGGTTGCGAAGAGCTGGCGCAACAGGCGTGCATGAGCCTGCGTTCGCTGTACGCGCTGTTCGAACGCAACGTCCGCACCACGCCGAAGCACTACATCCGCCAGCAGAAACTGCAACGGGTGCACGCCTGCCTCAGCGACCCGCACAGCCCGGTGCGCAACGTCACCGAACTGGCCCTGGACTTCGGCTTTTCCCACCTGGGTCGCTTCGCCCAGAGCTACCGCCAGCAATACGGCGAACGGCCGTCCGACACCCTCAAGCGTCGCCACTGACCGGCCCTTCCGACCTGTGCCTGGCGATCACCCGGCAGACCTTCGGTGTCCTTGGGATCCCTGCGTCTCCTGCGGAGCCGTTCGCAGCCTGCGGCAGCGGCTACACCCCTGTAGCCGCTGCCGAGCTTGCGAGGCTGCGAAGAGGTCCGCAAGACCTTGCCTGGCGATCGCCAGTCGAACCTTTAGCGGCCTTGAGACCCTTGCGTCCCTTCGGGCCGTTCGCAGCCTGCGGCAGCGGCTACACCCCTGTAGCCGCTGCCGAGCGTGCGAGGCTGCGAAAAGGTCCGCAGGACCTTGCCTGGCGATCGCCAGTCGAACCTTTAGCGGCCTTGAGACCCTTGCGTCCCTTCGGGCCGTTCGCAGCCTGCGGCAGCGGCTACACCCCTGTAGCCGCTGCCGAGCGTGCGAGGCTGCGAAAAGGTCCGCAGGACCTTGCCTGGCGATCGCCAGTCGAACCTTTAGCGGCCTTGAGATCCTTGCGTCCCTTCGGGCCGTTCGCAGCCTGCGGCAGCGGCTACAAGGCAATCTGCAGAAAACGGATACAGGTCTGCACGCATCGGCTATTGCCCCGCCAACCCCCGTCCTAGCATGGCCCTGCCTGAATAAAAACAATGGAGGCGGCGGCCATGTCCCTGCGACCCGAATACCTGCATTCCCTGCTTGAAGAAGACCCCGACCAGGGCGTCTACCGCTGCAAGCGGGAGATGTTCACCGACCCCCGGTTGTTCGACCTGGAGATGCAGCACATCTTCGAAGGCAACTGGCTGTACCTGGCCCACGACAGCCAGATCCCCAATCCCAATGACTACTACAGCACCACCATGGGCCGGCAGCCGGTGTTCATCGCGCGCAACAAGAACGGTGAACTCAACGCCTTCATCAACGCCTGCAGCCATCGCGGCGCCATGCTCTGCCGGCACAAGACCGGCAACAAGGCGTCCTTCACCTGCCCGTTCCACGGCTGGACCTTCAACAACACCGGCAAACTGCTCAAGGTCAAGGACCCGGCCGCTGCCGGCTACCCGGCCAGTTTCAACTGCGAAGGCTCCCACGACCTGACCCGCGTCGCGCGCTTTGAGTCCTATCGCGGCTTTCTGTTCGGCAGCCTCAACCCCGACGTGCTGCCCCTGGTGGAGCACTTGGGGGAGTCGGCGAAGATCATCGACATGATCGTCGACCAGTCCGCCGACGGCCTGGAAGTGCTGCGCGGCTCCTCCAGCTACATCTACGAAGGCAACTGGAAGCTCACCGCCGAGAACGGCGCCGACGGCTACCACGTCAGCTCGGTGCACTGGAACTACGCCGCCACCCAGAACCAGCGCAAGCAGCGCGAAGCCGGGGAAGACATCCGCACCATGAGCGCCGGCACCTGGGCCAAGCAGGGCGGTGGCTTCTACTCCTTCGACAAGGGCCACATGCTGCTCTGGACTCGTTGGTCCAACCCCGAGGACCGGCCGCTGTACGAACGCCGCGACGAGCTGGCCCGGGACTTCGGCCAGGCCCGGGCCGACTGGATGATCGAGAACTCGCGCAACCTGTGCCTGTATCCCAACGTCTACCTGATGGACCAGTTCAGCTCGCAGATCCGCATTGCCCGGCCGATCTCGGTGGACCGCACCGAAATCACCATCTACTGCATTGCGCCCAAGGGCGAGAGCGATGAAGCCCGGGCCCGGCGCATCCGCCAGTACGAAGATTTCTTCAACGTCAGCGGCATGGCCACCCCGGACGACCTGGAGGAGTTCCGTTCCTGCCAGCTCGGCTACCAGGGCAGCACCACGGCCTGGAACGACATGTCCCGCGGTGCCGAGCACTGGGTCCAGGGAGCGGACGAGGCCGCCAAAGAAATTGACCTGCAGCCGATCCTCAGCGGCGTGCGCACCGAGGACGAAGGCCTGTTCGTGATGCAGCACAAGTACTGGCAGCAGACCCTGCTCGCGGCCCTGGAGCGTGAAGCCTCACGGCAGATCGCAGTGGAGGCCGTGCAATGAATATTTCCTACGACACCGTGCGCGATTTTCTGTACCGCGAAGCCCGCTACCTGGACGACAAGGACTGGGACAGCTGGCTGGAACTCTACGCCCCGGACGCGACCTTCTGGATGCCGTCCTGGGACGACAGTGACCAGCTGACCGAAGACCCGCAGCGGGAAATCTCGCTGATCTGGTACGGCAACCGCAGCGGTCTGGAAGACCGGGTGTTCCGCATCAAGACCGAGCGCTCCAGCGCCAGCATTCCCGACACCCGCACTTCCCACAACCTGAGCAATATCGAGCTGCTGGAGCAGGGCGACGGCCTGTGCAAGCTGCGCTTCAACTGGCACACCCTGAGCTTTCGCTACAAGACCGTGGACAGCTACTTCGGCTGCAGCTTCTACACCCTCGACCTGCGCGGCGAAAACCCGCTGATCCTGGCCAAGAAAGTCATCCTGAAGAACGACTACGTTCGCCAGGTCGTCGATATCTACCACCTCTGAGGCGACCGCCATGAGCCATCAAATCGCACTCAATTTCGAAGACGGCGTCACCCGTTTCGTCAACGCCAACCCGGGCGAAACCGTGGCCGACGCCGCCTACCGCCAGGGCATCAACATCCCCCTGGACTGCCGCGACGGCGCCTGCGGTACCTGCAAATGTTTTGCCGAGGCGGGGCGCTACGAGCTGGGCGAGGACTACATCGAAGACGCTCTGAGCGCCGACGAGGCCGAGCAGGGTTTTGTCCTCACCTGCCAGATGCGCGCCCTCGGTGATTGCGTGGTGCGGGTGCCGGCTTCGTCCCAGGTCTGCCGCGCCGGGCAGGCCATCTTTCAGGCCAACATCAGCGCGGTGCGCCAGCTGTCCGACAGCACCATTGCCCTGTCGATCAAGGGCGAGGCCCTGAGCCAGCTGGCGTTCCTGCCGGGGCAATACGTCAACCTCGGGGTGCCCGGCAGCGAACAGACCCGGGCCTATTCCTTCAGCTCCTTGCAGCGCGACGGTGAGGTCAGCTTCCTGATCCGCAATGTGCCCGGCGGCCTGATGAGCAGCTTCCTCACCGGTCTTGCCAAAGCCGGCGACAGCATGACCCTGGCCGGGCCCCTGGGCAGCTTCTACCTGCGGGATATTCGCCGGCCCTTGCTGTTGCTGGCCGGCGGCACCGGGCTGGCGCCGTTCACCGCCATGCTGGAGAAAATCGCCGAGCAGGGCAGTGAGCATCCGCTGCATTTGATCTACGGCGTGACCAACGATTTCGACCTGGTGGAGCTGGAGCGCCTGGAAGACTTTGCCGCGCGCATCCCGCAGTTCAGCTTCAGCGCCTGCGTGGCCAACCCCGAGAGCCAGTACCCGCGCAAGGGCTACGTGACCCAGCACATCGAGCCGGTGCACCTCAACCAGGGTGATGTGGACGTGTACCTGTGCGGCCCGCCGCCGATGGTCGAGGCGGTGAGCCAGTTCATCCGCGAGCAGGGCATCGCCCCGGCGAATTTCTACTACGAAAAGTTCGCCGCCAGCGCCGCCTGAAGGGCGCCTCGCCGCTGTAGGCGCTGGCTTGCCAGCGAAGGCGTCGACAAGGGCGCTGCAAGGCTCAAGGGCCCCTTCGCCGGCAAGCCGGCTCCTACGTCGGGTGGCGTGCTCTCCATCTTTTTGCATCCACGAGGTTTCCATGAACCGTTTCCACAACCAAGTCGCCCTGGTCACCGGCGCCGCCCAAGGCATCGGCCGTCGCGTTGCCGAACGCCTGGCCGAAGAGGGCGCTCGCGTGGTGCTGGTGGACCGCTCCGAACTGGTCTTCGAACTGGCCGCCGAACTGACCCCACGCTTCCCGGTCCTGGCCCTGACCGCCGACCTGGAGCAGTACCGCGAATGCAGCCGAATCATGGCGGCGGCCATCGCCCACTTCGGCCGCCTCGATGTCCTCATCAACAACGTCGGCGGCACCATCTGGGCCAAGCCCTTCGAACAATACGAGCCCGCGCAGATCGAAGCCGAAGTCCGTCGCTCATTGTTCCCGACCTTGTGGTGCTGCCACGCCGCCTTGCCGCAGATGCTGGAGCAGGGCAGCGGGGCCATCGTCAACGTCTCCTCCATCGCCACCCGCAGCCTCAACCGCGTGCCCTACGGCGCGGCCAAGGGCGGGATCAACGCACTCACCGCCTGCCTGGCCTTCGAAACCGCCGGCCGTGGCGTGCGGGTCAACGCCACCGCTCCGGGCGGCACCGAAGCCCCGCCGCGGCGCATTCCGCGCAACAGCGCTGAACAAAGCCCTGAGGAGCAAGTCTGGTACCAGCAGATCGTCGATCAGACCCTCGACAGCAGCCTGATGAAACGCTACGGCAACATCGACGAACAAGCCGCAGCCATCCTGTTTCTGGCCTCCGCCGAAGCCTCCTACATCACCGGCACAGTGCTGCCGGTGGGCGGCGGCGACCAGGGCTGAGGGTCAACCTGCTGCTGACTGACCGACCTGTAGGAGCCGGCTTGAGAGATCGCGTTCGCCGGCAAGCCGGCTCTTACGGCAATCGCGTATTGGATTGGCTTTCGCACGAGAGGTAGGTTGGGGATTGTGTGCGCCGAAAATTAATCCTGGGGATTTATTATTAATCCGGGGGTTGAATATTCATCGGCAGATGGTTCTTAATGCACCACACAGGCAACGGCTGTTCATGGGAATCCCCGGCCGGCCGTGAATGCTCAAGGACGCGAGGCACACATGAACCCAACCCTTCCTTTGTTTCATCAGCAACCCTACCTGCAAACCGTGCAATGCCAGATCCACCGGCTTGAACGGGACGATTCGGGTGTGCCCTTCGCTCTATTGAGCGAGACGGTGTTCTATCCCCAGGGCGGCGGCCAACTGGGGGATCGGGGGCTGCTGACCCTCAGCGAACCCGGGGCCGCTGATGTGCCGCAGGTGATCGAGATCGCCACCACCAAAAGGAAGGACGACGAGATCAGGCATTACCTGAAGCTGGATGACGCCGGGTTCGGGCAACTGCAATCACTGGTGCCGGGGCAGGGGGTGACGGCGACCCTGGACTGGTCCCTGCGCTATCAGCAGATGCGCATTCATTCGGCCATGCACCTGATGCACTGCCTGCTGGAGCAGACACTGGGGCGCTCGATTCCACACCCGGTCCGCTCGCCGTTGAATGACCAGGGCGGGGAAAATCACTATGAGTTCACGGGCGAGTTCGATGAGCAGAGCCTGGAGCGTGCCACGCAAGAGTTGAATCGCTTTTGCGCGGCCGGTCATGCCGTCAGAACCCAGGCTGACACCGGCAAAGGACCAGGCTATCGCTGGTGGCAATGCGGCGAGTGGTCGATCCCCTGTGGTGGCGTGCATGTCGGCAATACACGAGAGATAGGGGCCGTCACTGCCAGCATGAAACTCAGGAAGAACACCACCCGGGTCGCTGTTTCGTTCGCGGTAGAGGTTGAGTAAATGTCGGAGAACCAGCAGGCCTTTGGCGCGTTTCTCACCCAGTTGCGCCTCGAAAGCGGCCACCTAAAGATTTCAACTTTTCTGGAAACCGTGAACATTCCGTTTTCCGCCAACCACTACCGGGACGTCGAGGCAGGACGCAAGCACCTGAGCCTTGAGTCAGCCGTCGAACTGCATGACCAACTGGGCATCGTCCCCGCCAGCAAGTCGAGCTTCGATTACTACTGGCATTACTTTCGTGACTTGTTGCCGGCCCCCGTGCACGAAATGCTGTTTGGCAAAGGGGTGGAGATCAAGGATCTTTCCGCCATGCTCGAGGTGCGTGAACACGACTCCAAGCTGCTGCGCCGCGCCTTGAGCCTGAGCCGCTACGAACGTGAGTTCATCGTCACCGAAGAGATCATTGCAGCCTTCAAGGAACACTTCGAACTGCTGCCGTTGATGACCTATCTGTACATGGTGGACAGCGCCTCGGTGGCCGAAATCCAGGCGGTGTGCCAGCAGCTCGGCCTGGCCTACGACGCGCGTACCGAAGCCTTCCTGAGCCTTGTGGCCAAGGAGCGCAGCACCCCGCGGTCACCCTTCGTGCGCCATGCCCCCACCTTGAGAATGCCCAGAACCGCAGAGGCCCTGGCGCTCAAGGACCGGTTCCTGCGTCACGAGATCGATCGATCGTTGACCAAGCCCGAGCAAAGCGAATATTTCAATGTGTCCGGATCATTCAAGTACAGCGCGATGGTCACGCTCAAAGCGGCGGACATCGAAGAGATCCAGGACCGTCTTGTCGATCTGTTTTCGGTGATCGAAGTGCACAACAAATCTTCCGGACAACTGGAAGACCCAGGGGCTGATCCCTACTTCTTCGGGCTGGTGGTGTCGGGCCGCCCGGAGTACGACGGGCGCGCGGGGCGATCGAAGAAAAAGAGCCGGGGATGAAGCAGGCGCTGGCCGCTGCCACCCGTGGCCACAGCCGAGCTGCGGGTGGAGACGGCCCAGGCGGCGCTATGACCTGTTCTGGGGAATGGCATAGGGCAGGGTGATGGGCGGCGCGTCCTGCAAAGGCCGCGAAGACTTCGCCATCAGATAACCGATGATCTGCGCCGAGCTGAGCTCGATATGCAACAGGTCTTCATCGTCAAACCACGCGTTGGGCCAGAAGATCAGGTCCGAGGCATTGGCTTCGGGGAAGTTGGTTTCCAACAGGCCCAGGGCGTAGTCCGTATCAGACTCCGTGCCTTCGCACTGGCAGATGAAATCCGCCACGGCGCACGCTTCGTCGAAGCTCAGGTCGTCAACGTAGCGCTCTTGATGAAAGGCCGTGCGCAGAAAGTTCGCCGCGCTGGTATGGCTGTGCATGTCGCGAAATTCGTGGAACTCGAAAGGCCGGCCGGCGTGGCTGTTCCATTGCTGGATCAGCGCACTGATCTCGGGGCTTTCCCGTTCCTGGTTGTTCCAGATCTGGTCGAGGATCTGGTTGAGCAAGTCCTTCATCAACGCCCGTATTTTCGGCGTCGCGGGTGTTGGTTTCAGCCGTTCCGGCATGGCCATGGGGGGCTCCCTGATTGTTATTTCATGCGGCTGGCGGAGGGGCCGCCAGCCCCCCGATTCCCGAGCGGCGCACAGGATAGGCCCTTCGCGCCGCCGACTAAAGCGCTGGCCCCAGCCGCAACAACGCACACAACCCGCCCTCAGGCCGATTGCGCAACTCCAGACGGCCACCGATCTTGCTGACGATCATCTGCACAATCGCCAGCCCCAGCCCGGCGCCATGGGCGTTGCCCTGGCTGTAGAAACGCTCCAGCAAACGTCCGCGCTCCTCTTCATTGATGCCGGGCCCGGCATCTTCCACGCACAGGTGCATCGCGCCATCGGCCTGGGGCCGCAGGCCGACCCGCACCTCGCTGCCCGCGGGGGCAAAGTTCAGGGCGTTGGTCACCAGGTTCTGCAGGGCAATGGCCAAAGCCACCGGATCGGTGTCGATCAGGCAGCCTTCGTCGCCTTCGAGCACCAGTTCAACATCCTTCTCCAGGGCCAAAGGCGTCAGCTCCGCCAGCTCTTCGCGCACCAGGGCGCTGAGGTCAATGCGGCTCAGGCGCGGATTGCTCAGCTGCGGCTCGATGCGCGCCATGGTCAGCAGCTGACTGCCGATGCGGGTGGCGCGGTCGACGCCGCTCACCAGAAAATCCAGGGCTTCCTGGCGTTGCTCCGGGCTGCCGGCGCTCTGGGCGTTCTGCGCGTGAATCCGCAGGATCGCCAGGGGCGTGCGCAGTTCATGGGCGGCGTCGGCAATAAAGCGCCGCTCGCGCTCCAGCAGGCTGTCGATCTGCGCCAGTAACTGGTTGAGGGCGGTCTGCATCGGTTCCAGGTCCTGGGGCAACGGCTTGAGCCCGAGCGGCTGCAAGGTGTCGCTGCTGCGCCCGCGAATGGCCCGGGCCATGGCCCGCAGTGGCGCCAGGCCCCAGCCGATGGTCAGCCAGATCAGCAGCGCCAGCAGCGGCACGCCGATCAGGGTCGGCCACAGGGTATGGCGCACGATGCGCTGGATCAGGTCCTGGCGAATGTCATCCCGTTCGCCGACCCAGATCAGCAGGCCCTGCTGCGGGTCGGCCAGGAGAAAGGCGCACCAGTCCCTGCCGTTTTCCAGGATGTCGTGGGCCCCCAGGGTGGTGGGCGGCGCCTCCAGCAGCGGGGCCTCGGCGGAGCGCATCAGCAACTGGCCATCGTCGCGCCACACCTGGAAGGTCAGGCGGGTTTCATAGGGGTGGGCGGCGCCGTCCACACCGACCCGGCTCATGGCCTGGTCGAAGGCCTGGTGCAGGCGCTCCCAGTCCGCCGCGTCCGTCTGTTGAGCCGGGTCGCGCTGGCGCAGCACCCCTTGCAGCAGCCGCGCGCTCTGGGCCAGCTGGGCGTCGTAGACCTCTTCGATTTCATGGTGGCTGTCGCGCAGCACCAGCCAGCTGATCAGCAAATCCCCCAGCAGCACCAGGACCAGGACCGGCAGCAGAATCCGCGTGCGCACCGAGTTCATGGCTTGAGCTCCAGCACATAACCGACGCCGCGCACGGTGCGGATCAGCTCGCTGCAGAGCTTCTTGCGCAGGTTGTGGATCAGCACTTCCAGGGTGTTGCTCTCGACCCGGTCCTGCCAGCCGTACAGCGCCCGGGACAGGCGTTCGCGGGTCACCACCTTGCCCGGGCGCACCATCAGCTGATGCAGCAACTGGTATTCCATGGGGGTGAGCACCACCTCGGCGTCGTGGTACTGCACCTGCTGGTTGGCCGGGTCGAGGCAGATACCGGCGTGCTCCAGCAGCGGCTGGGCACGACCCTGGCTGCGGCGCAGCAGGGCGCGGACCCGGGCCTTGAATTCCTCGACATCGAAGGGCTTGACCAGGTAGTCGTCGGCCCCGGCATCCAGCCCGGCGATGCGCTCGGCGGTGCCGTCGCGGGCGGTGAGAATCAGCACCGGCAGGTCCTGGCGGGCGGCGCGCAATTGCTGGAGCAATTCCAGGCCGTCGAGCCGCGGCAGGCCCAGGTCCAGCAGCAACAGGTCGAAGCTTTCCGTGCGCAGGGCATGCAGGGCGCTGGCGCCATCCTGCAGCCAGTCCAGGGTGTAGCCTTCGGCGCTCAGGGCCACGCGGATGCCCTGGCCGAGGGCACGATCATCTTCGACAAGCAGCAGGCGCATGGGGTGTTCTCGGTTGGGCGGGGGGCAGGGAAGGGGCGCATGATGACGCCGGCCAGGGGCTGCCGGCAGGGGTTTTAGGCGGTGAAAATGTTACCGCGCGTTGCCAACTAAGCTTTCACTAAGCTTGGTTTTGCACAGTGCAATCTCCCCCATTACCGGAGCGTTTCTCTATGCGCAAAGTCCTGCTGCTGTCCCTGGTTCTCGCCAGCCCCCTGGCCATCGCCGGCCCGCAATGCACCACCGCCGAACGCTCGCAATGGCAAGACCCGCAAGCCTTCCAGGACCAGCTCAAGGCCCAGGGCTACCAGATCAGCAAGTTCAAGGTCACTGACGGCAACTGCTACGAGATCTACGGCTTCGACAAGGACCAGCGCAAGGTCGAGATCTACCACGACCCGGTGACCGGCAAGGCGGTGAAGACCGAGATCAAAGGCTGATGCCGCACGCGTCCCTGCGGCTGTGGGACCCGCTGGTGCGACTGTTTCACCTGTCCATCGCCGGGGTCTTTATCGGCAACTACTTCTTCAATGAAGCCGGTGACGACTGGCACGTCTGGCTGGGCTACTACGCCATGGCCTGGCTGCTGCTGCGCACAGTCTGGGGATTTGTCGGGCCGCGCAGTGCGCGCTGGTCCGACTTCTGGCCGACCCGGGCCCGGCTGGCGCGGCATCTGCGCTCGCTGTGGGCCGGGCGCCCCGAGCACCGCCTGGGGCATTCACCCCTCGGGGCTTTGGTGATGCTGCTGATGCTGCTGGCCCTGGTGCTGATCGGCGTCAGCGGTTTCTTGATGGAGGAGGTCGATGCCTTGTGGGGCGCCGACTGGCCGCTGCAGGTGCACGAAACCAGCGCCGATGTGCTGCTGGGCCTGGTGCTGCTGCATGTGTGCGCGGCGATTTTTGAAAGCTTCCAAGTGCGCGACAACCTGCCGTTGTCGATGCTCACCGGCCGCCGCCGACCCTTGCCGGGTCCTGAGCGGCGCTGACGTTTTCCCTTGTTCCCAACCGGCACTTGCCACGGGCTCCTTTATGCGTGCGCTGTCCTTTCGCCTGAGCTTCATCTGCAGCAGCCTGCTCTTGGCCGCCGTCTTTATCGCCGCCTGGCGCAGCCATCCGCCTCACCAACTGGCGCCGTTTGCCCAGGCTGCGGTCAGCAGCGATACGGCTACGACCGACAGTACGCCGCAATACAACAGCCGCTTCGTCTCCTCGGACCTGGATGACTTCGTGCATTCGTCCTCGGTGACCGCCTTGCCCGGCGGCGACCTGATGGCCGTGTGGTTCGCCGGCTCCCGAGAGGGCGCCGCCGATGTGCAAGTGCGCAGCGCACGCTTTGACGCCAAGACTGGCGAGTGGGGCGCCGAGCAGGTGCTGGCCACCCGCGAATCGACCCGGGACGGCACCGGGCGCTATATCCGCAAGCTCGGCAACCCGGTGATCGCCCTGGGCCCGGACCAGCGCCTGTGGATGTTCTACGTTTCGGTGTCGGTGGGCGGTTGGGCCACCAGCGCCATCAACCTGATGGTTTCCGACGACCTGGGACGCAGTTGGTCGGCGCCGCGGCAGTTGGTGACCTCGCCGTTCTTCAACATCAGCACCCTGGTGCGCGCCGCGCCGGTGTTCCATGCCGACGGCGCCATCGGCCTGCCGGTGTACCACGAGTTCATGGGCAAGTTCGCCGAGTACCTGTACCTGAGCGCCGATGGCGCGGTGATCGACAAATTCCGCATCAGCCGCGGCAAGCACTCCCTGCAACCGACCATCGTGCCCCTGGACGAACGTCGCGCCGTGGCCATGCTGCGCTACGCCGGCGACACCCACCACAAGGTCCTGGCCAGCCGCACCGAAGACGCCGGGCAGACCTGGAGCGAGCCCTATCCGCTGCAACCGTCCAACCCCAACTCGTCCCTGGCGGCAGTGGGCACCGACGACCAGGGCCTGCTGGTGGCCCTCAACGACCTGCAGGACGGGCGTTTCAGACTCAGCCTGTACGGCACCGACGCCGGCCTCAGCCAATGGCGCCCGCTGGTGGAGCTGGACCAGTCCCCCGACCCTTTGGGCCAGCCGTTTTCCCACGAGGCCTACAAGGACATCATCGGTGAAGGCTTCCGCGCTTCCAGCGGCGCCCGACGCCTGCCCCTGGAACAGCGCTTCTTGAGCAACCTCGACTATCGGGTGTGCAAGCCCCAGGGCTGCGACTTCGAGTACGAATACCCCTACTTCAGCCGCGGGGCGGACGGCCTGTACCACCTGGTCTATTCCTGGAACAACACCTTTATCAAGCACGTCAGCTTCAACGCGGCGTGGCTGGCGGAGCGCCTGTGATGCTGTCCCTGTGGCAAGCCCACCTGAGTTTTATCCTCCTGGGTTTCGTGCTGCTTGGCAGCCTGCGCCTGACCGCGCCCTGGCGCCCCTGGCTGCTGCCCGTGCTGGCCCTGGTCAGCTTCATTCCACTGAACCAACTGCCGCTGGCGGCCTATGTGCGCAGCTTCACCGATGACTTGGCCATCAGCACCCTGGTGCTGCTGGGCTGGGTCAGCCTGCGGCACTTGGGGGTGATTGCGCCCTTGCCAGCCAAACACCGGGTGCAGGTCCTGCTGCTGTTTATCGGCCTGACCCTGAGCCTGTACCCCGCGACCCTGGGCCTGACCTATTTCGACCCCTACCGCTGGGGCTACAACCCACGGCCGATGATCGTGCTGATGGGCCTGGCGGCGCTGGTGCTGCTGTGGCAGCGCAACCTGTTGGGGGTACTGATGCTGGCAGCCGGGACCCTGGCCTTCGCCCTGCGCCTGAAGCCTTCGGAAAACTACTGGGACTACCTGCTGGACCCGCTGCTGGCGGGCTACTGCCTGATCGCCGGCAGCGGCGGTCTGCTGCTGTGGCTGTGGCGCCGCGTCAACCAGCGCAGCCACCGGCAGCCCCTTGCCGGGTAAACCAACCGGCCGCGCCGCGGCCTTCGACAACACCACACAGAGGTCAATGATGGGCGGGTTGCAATCACGCCGCCTGCGCTACGGCGTGGGCGCAATCGGGCTGGTATTCGGCTTGCTGGCACTGCTGCGGCTGCTGTTCGCCGTGGGGTTTTCCGGGGTGGACCTGAGCGCCGCCGACCAGCGCGAGGCCATCCTCCAGACCCTCGGCATCGGCCTGCGCTTCGACCTGCGCCTGACCCTGCTGCTACTGCTGCCCCTGGCCCTGCTGGCCTGGCTGCCGCGCTGGAACCTGCTGCGCCTGCCGGCCCTGCGCTGGCTGGCCCGGGCCTACCTGCTGCTGGTGCTGGGCGGGGTAGGGCTGCTGTACATCATCGACTTCGGCCACTACGCCTACCTGGGCGTACGCATCAACGCCACCGTGCTGCGCTACCTGGACGACGCACAGATCTCCCGGCAAATGCTCTGGGAAAGCTACCCGGTGCTGTGGATCGTCCTCGCTTGGGGCAGCACCCTGGCCCTGTGCTGCTACGCCTTGCTGCGCCTGGAACGCCTGACCCTCGACCGCCCAGCGCAACCCCTGGGCCGCTGGTCCCTGGCCAGCGTCAGTGCCCTGGGCATCGCCGCCGTGTTCCTCGCCCTGCTGGGCCGGGTAGAAAACCTCAACCTGGAAAACCCCGTGCCCCTGCGCTGGAGCGATGCCTACTTCTCCGGCAACAGCCAGATCGCCGCCCTGGGCCTGAACCCCGTGCTGTTCTTCTACGACACCCTCAAGGCCGGCCAGGCCCAGTACGACGAAGCCCAAGTGCGCCAACACTACCCGGCCCTGGCCCGCTACCTCGGCGTCGACCACCCGGACCCACAGCGCCTGAACTTCACCCGCCAACAAGGCGTGCAGCCGTACCGCATCGACCGCCCCCGGCCGCCCAACGTCATCTTCGTCATGCTCGAATCCCTCGGCACCAGCGCCGTGGGCGCCTACGGCAACCCGCTCAACCCCACCCCCAACCTCGACCGCCTGGCCCGCCAGAGCTGGTTCTTCAAACACTTCTACGTCCCGGTCACCGGCACCGCCAAGACCGTGTGGGCCAGCATCACCGGCGTGCCCGACGTCACCCGCCAAGAGACCGCCACCCGCCAGCCGCTGATCACCCGCCAACACAGCCTGATCAACGCCTTCAGCGACTACCACAGGCTCTACCTGATCGGCGGCAACGCCGGC
Source organism: Pseudomonas protegens (assembly GCF_003363755.1). Taxonomy (GTDB): domain Bacteria; phylum Pseudomonadota; class Gammaproteobacteria; order Pseudomonadales; family Pseudomonadaceae; genus Aquipseudomonas; species Aquipseudomonas danubii. Next base: position 1,102,431 of record NZ_CP031396.1, on the reverse strand, counting down.
TGGGCCAACATCAACGGCCTGATCCGCCAGAGCATCGACAACGTGCGCCTGTACGACGAAAGCCACTGGCAATCGCCCCTGGTGGACGTCTGGGGCATCTCCGACCTCGACCTGTTCAAGGAAAGCGACCGCCTGCTGCGCGCCATCCCCCAGGACCAACCGTTCTTCGCCTACCTGCAAACCTCCGGCAACCACCGCCCGTTTACCATTCCCAAGGACAACGACGGCTTCCAAGCTCAGGACCTACCCCTGGAACAGGTCCAGGCCGCCGGTTCCCGGAGCCTTGCGCAATACAACGCCGTGCGCCTCTTGGACTTCAACATCGGCCGCTTGATGGAGATCGCCAAGGCGGGCGGTTACTACGACAACACGATTTTCGTGTTCTTCGGCGACCACAACACCCGCATCAGCCAGATCCCCCACATGGCCCCCGCGTTTGAACAGCTAGGGCTGGAAAGCAACAACGTACCGCTGCTGATTCATGCGCCAGGGATGTTGCAGCCCAGAGTGATCGAAGAAGCCGTCGGCCTCGCCGACCTGCTGCCCACCGTAGCCGGCATGGCCGGGATGCCCTTCACCAATGGCGCCATGGGGCGGGACATACAACAGCCTGCACCGGAGGGGGAGCGGGTGGTGCCGCTGGTATTGAGGGAAGGGACCTTTCCGGTGATTGGCGGCGTGACCAAGGATTTTTTGTTGCAGATGCAGCACGACGGCAGTGGTGCGACCTTGCATGATTTGGCGTCGAGCACCCCGCGGGAGGATGTGGCGCAGGAGCATCCGCAGGAGTTTGAACGGTTACTGGAGTTGACGCGGGGGATGCATGAGGGGGCGCGGTTGATGTTGTTTCGCAACGTTCGCTGACACCGCTTTGTCATCGGTTGACGCCAGCCCGTGTAAGAGCTGGCTTGTCAGCGAAGGCGGCTGTAAGACCGCCTGAGCGCTATTTAACAGACAGCCAGTTCAGGACTGAAGCTACTGGACGTCAGGCGTTTGAGCGCTATATCAAGCGCCTGATCGTCGAACAGCCTGTTCTTGCGAGCAGCAGAGCCGGCCCCTCCGTCCCACTGCTTCAATGCCTCGCGCACTGCGGGAACAGTTGGAGAAACCCCTTCTCGGTTTAGTAACCAATCGACCGTCGCCAACAGCTCCATGCCAAAGGGAGATTCAAAACCGTCAATCAGCTCAGCGGTGCGCTCCAATGCTTGGGCGTACTCTTTTGCTTCGGTTTTGAGATAGGTCTGTAGAAAAGTCTTACGCACATCGTCGAACCAGATCACATCGCTAATATCGGCGTCACTGATTCGCTTGTTGCAGTGCAGATAGCTGCCATCCAGATTATTCAGCAAATGCTCCAAGCGGTTGGCATATGGCCCAAATTTGTGAGCAACAAATTTAAGGTTTAAAGGGTTCTCGGTGTCTGGCAGTTTTTCTATTGCTCGCTCAAGGAACCAAGCGAGTTTCTGAATTTCTAGCAGACTGCACTCCATGCCTAAAACCCAGTAACGCCTAACCAGTTCTGCAATCAGCGCGCGAGCGGGCGTGAGTTTCTCCACTCCGTTTCGTTTGGCGACGTTCAGATACTGTTTAGAAGGCTCAAACACCAAAATATCGACATCCAGATCGCTGAGTATCGAAACGATCTGCTCCCGAACTTCAGGCCATTTCAAGCCACCGTTACCGGCACCTAGCGGAGGCACTGCGACGGACTTCACCTGGTTTTCAAGCAAAAAACGACGCAGGTCATGCAAACCTTCTGTTATCCAAGCCATCTGCGAGGGTGATCGCCAGTGACGCTTGGTAGGGAAGTTCACGATCCAACGTGGTCCATCCAACTCGTTGACGGCGGTGACGTGCATTTTGCCAGTCTCCACCGCGCCAGCTTTGCAGGCTGCCGAGTACAGACGGTAATTCTCGCTAAAACGCTCTTTAAACATCAGAGCGATTCCTTTGCCCATCACGCCTACGGTATTCACCGTGTTGACCAGGGCTTCGGTTTTGGCTTCCAGAAGGTTGCCTTGGGTAAAACGGATCATTGGAAATACCATCCCGGACGCGCATGAACAGGCAAGGCCAAACCTCTGGTGGCCAAGTCTTGTTCTATGCGTTTCTTCATTGCATCGCTGTAGCACATGATGCCGAGGAGTCCTGTAATCGGTAGGTGATTGTGAATCAGCGCTTCAGCCTGATAACGCTCCATTTTTCTAGGGTCATCGGGGTCGCGTTTGAAGTCGCGTCGCTGAAGGATAGCCCAGTCGACCTGGCTGAGATTCGCCAGATCGCTGTAATAGTCTGTCCAATACGGATAGGCGTGTGCGTTTGTGAAGACGAACGGTAGTCCTAGCTGTTCGACGCGGTACAAGCTCGATACCAGAATCACAATCTCATCATTGGTGCGTTGTTGAACACTCCGGCCTGAGTGAATGTTTTTCATCATCACAGAGAAAGGAGTGAAATAGAAGGGCACATAATCAGCTAGCACACCACCAGGAGTAATGGGTACATGACGTGCCCGGCGCTTGTCGATCAGGTCTACGTTGCCGATGTTTACGTACTGGGGGGCCTGTATTTCGGAGCTCGCACAATGCAGACCGTTGTCCAGAATCCAAGGCAGGTTGTCGCGATGGACGATACGCCAAATCAGAGCCTTCTCTGGATTCAGTCTGCTGTAATTCATCGACGAAACATTCCGGGATTCACTCCAATCTGCACAGAAACACCAGCTTCGCGCATTTTAGCCCCGCAATGCTCTTCAACCTCAGAATTAGCGACAAAAATCTTGAAAAAATCATTAGCAGAAACAACGGTGGGAGACAGGCATTCCGCCATGCAGACGCTTTTGCAGTGAGGGTCGTGATAGTCCCTTTGGTTCATCGCATCCCAGTCAATGGCCTCGAAGCCTGCCTTATAGTCAAGCAATTGAATGGTGTCATTAGCCAATGGGTGTCGAGGAATGACCTTCCAATCCTTTTCAATTGCGAAGGATCGGCGAATAGATATGACTACGAATTGGGTGTCGCGCTTATTGCCCTGAACGCTTCCGTCAAATGGATTCGCGGCAAACCAATGAAAGGGGACGTAGTTTTCGAGTCCCAGCGCTTGTCGTTTTTTAAGTATTTCAGCATCAGCTACGTCTTTGAACCCTTTGAGCTGCGAGCGTGGCCTGAGGCCGTTCTGAAAGATACTGCTCAAATTTTCAAGGGCGGTGAGGTGATAAAGCAGTTTTTGTTCCTTGATATCTACCATGTCGGTCTCCTTGACCTATGCAATTGCTGAGTGGTTTCAGCCCTGCTACTTCTTCCGTGCGGACAACAACCTTAAATAAATACTCACACGCTGGTGCGATTTAGCAGGGTGCTGATAGTGATTCTATTGCGCCATTACGTTGAGCTACAAGTTCAATCTAGGCTTCGCCATCTGACCGGTATCTTTCTAGTGGATACGGGCTTTCATTGCTGTCAATCAGTCGGTTTTCCCCTTTCTTAAGGTGATCAGTGAAATCAGAAGGCCCCTTCAGAGGGCGTAGATATTGAGCCAGTATCGATGAGGAGGGCTGGAGGTATTGAATTTGTACTCGTTTTTGGTGTACAAACTCATAATTCGTGTTTTTTTGTCAGGGTGGGTTATGGAACGACTGAAAGAGTTACGGAAGGTTTTGGGGTTGACGCAGGCTGCTTTAGCAAGCCAGTTGAGTGTTTCACAACAAACCGTTGCTAGATGGGAGCGAGGAGATGCTGAACCCAGCTTCGCGACTTTGAGGGATATCGCTACCTTATTGGGAACGAGTGTTGATGATCTGCTGGAGTATTCAGTAGGGCGGGCCAAAATTTCTTCACAGCACTGGAGGCTCCAAGATGAAAGCATTGATGGATTCTGGGGGCATATTGGGCTTCTTCTCCCCGGAAAGTTGAAGAGCCAGTGGTATCCGATTACTGAAAACGAATGTGGAAGAATCCATCATATTTTGTCGGAACGGCACACCTCCTCTGGTTGGCTATTGCTTAGCACGCTTAATAACAAAGCCTTGATCGTAAATCCTGATCTGATGCAAAGAATTCGGCTCCTGGATGATGCTGCTGATCAGCCTGCTGATGACGATTGGGAGCTTTCTATTGACGGTTATCAAGGTTGGGGAGCGGAAATCTATCGTGGAATAAGTGAGTTTTTCTGGGATGAGGATGAGTTTGAGTCAAAAAACTCTAAGGCCCTAAAAAAGGTTGTTACTGATCTCATAGAGGAACATAAGCTGGATGAGGAAGCTGTTTCTGAGTTTATGGAGCATACGAAAATTCATTTAAAAAACGGGTCTTTAATTAGCTTCAAAGCTGACCGGTCTGATACGTATGAGCTTGCTATCGATGCTGATTGTGCAACCCCATCCACAATTTCTCTAAAGAATGATCACACTGGTGAGTTGAATTATTTTAATCCCATGCATGTTGCTTTAGTGGAGATACCATTAACGGAATATCTCGAGGCTGCGAGAGAGATGATGGAGGAGTTAGAGGGGTAAGGGGCGTCTCAATAATGAGGCCTCTAGAGTAGACAATATTCAGACACCTGGCGGCTGGGCTCTTTTCAAGACAAAAGAAATCGGCTTCACCGCCAACCGCTCGCAATCCAATTCGGCTGCGCAAGTTAATCCACGATCATATGGGGAAAAGGCTCTATGAGACCTTCACGGCTGTACGCCTCAAGCGAATTCGCGCCCTCAGCATCGACCATAGGCTATGGAAACCGAAGAAATGCACCTGCAGTGATTTTTGCAAACTTGGACCAATTGAGTGGAGCCTGTTGTCCCGTCGTAACTCACTCCTCCGCAAAATAATCACTGTCGAGCTGCTTGACCTCGTACACCTGCTTCACGCTCACCAGTGATTGCACCAGTGCCTGATGGGCCTCGGCCAGTTGCTCGTCGGGAGTGGTTTCTGATGGGGCGATATCCAGCGCAGCGGGGATGTCCGTCGTTTGTGGCTTGGCGGCATGGAAGTCAGCGAACTCGGGGAATTGTTTCAGCCAGCTCACGGTAATGCGCGCGGGTCCATTGGCCAAGGCGTCGAGGCCACGCGGGGTGATTTGCACCATACCTTTGGCGGGAATGGTCAGCAGCCCTGCTTTGTTGAGATAAGTTCGAGCCCAGCCTACGCGGTTATTGATTACCGTCTGATTCCCAGAGGGCAGGTATTCTTTGCGCTCCTCCTCGGTCAGTTGGAACTGATCGGCAATGCGCTCGCGCAGTTCTCTGAGTGGCAGCGGCGCGCCGTTCTGCACGGTGGTCAGCACCGGCCGCATGACGCTTTGAAAGTCCGGAATTGCCATGGTCACTCCTTAACCCAGTTGATTGCTCTCAGCGAGACCTGCCGCTGCCTTGAGCATTTTCAGAATCACCAGCGCAAAGGCTCGGCTCTTGGTTTCGTTATCCAGTACTTCCAACGACAGTTTCTCGTTGTCAGTCATGGCGTCGAGTACGGTGTCCACCACGCGTTTTGGCAGCAGGCCGTGCATCACCTGGTCCACCGAGTGGCTGTTGACTTGAGCCATTAAGTCATCTTGGTGCAACAGGCGTTGGGTGATGCCCGAGCCGGCGCTGTGCTGGATCAAGTAACGCTTGCCTGGCCCTTCGGTGCGGGTGGTGTTGACCAGCTTGTTGACCACTTCCCATTGGTGGTAACGCGGGAAGATCATCGTTTCCTTGGTGACCAGCGTGCCGTCGAAGCCTTCGCTGGTTTTTTTGTCCAGGTGCAGAAAGCGCCCCAGCACCTTGAGCCAGGCATCGGGCTGTAGCAGCCGTTGCCAGAGGTAGCTGGTGGCGTATTGGCTGTCGTCGGCAGGCATTGGGTTGCCGGCGCCGCCTTCCTCAGTACCCAGGTTAAAGGGCAGGAAGAAGGTGTCCTTACCCGCCAACTTTGTGGTCATCGCCACTTCGTTCTGGCCCACGGCAAAGTGCACCAGCGCGCCACGCTTGAAGGTCAGCAGTGGCTCGGGCTTGCGGGTTAGCGGGTCTTTTACCGGGCGGTCGTCACGGTACTGGCGCTTGGCGTTTTCCACCGACTGCTTGAATTCGCTTTTCAGCTCCAGCGTGGCGGTAGGGATGCCGTTAACAAACAGCACCAAGTCCAGCCGAGGGTTGTAGCTTTGCCCACTACCACCCGCTTCGCGGGCGTGCGGCGAGTAAGACACCTCTGGCACCACCCGCAGGCGGTTGCACTGGTAGCGCTTGAGCGTGTCCGGGTTCATGCCGTGGTCGGGCTGGAAGCTGCACAGCTCCACTTTTACTGCAGGTAACTTGAAGCCATGACGCAACACATCCAAGGTGCCGCTCTGTTCCAGCTCGCGCACCAGTTTCTGGATCAGTACATCTTCAGGGGCATTGGGGTTGGCCTTGGCGAACTTATCCCAACGCTCCGGCCAGGCGTCCTTGAAGTAGCCCAGCACATCTTCGGTGTACAACGCCGTGCGACGGTCGTAGCCACTGGCTGTACCGACTAACCAGCCTTGGGCGGATAGGGCCTCGATAATGTCCTGCTGAAACTGAGCTTCCTTGCTGTCCGCCATTACACGGCCTCTTGTGCTAATTCAGGGGATGGTGCACTGGCTGGGGGCTGCCAGCCGCGTACGTCGATTTTGCCGGTAACGGCGGCGGAGATTAGGGCGGAGCGGCGTTCTTGAAGCAGCCTAATACCCTTTACAGCTTCTTTGCTCAAGAAATCAAACTGTGCTCTTAGCTTTTTTACTGCGGCGACAATCTCAGCCACCTCGTTGCTTGGAGGAATAGGTATATCAATTGATTTGACGATGTCAGTGTTCAAGTTCGGCTGGCCCGAGCCAGCAGCCCTATCTCTTAGCCCCTCAGTCAGGGTTGCAAGATAGAGATATGAATACTCTTTATCCAAGGAAATATTTTCGAAGCCAACAACTCCGTCATTGGCATTTGCGTCGATCATCAATATTTTCGGAACGCCCAAGGTCGCTCCGCTATTTGAAAGCAGCAAAGTGCCCTTAGAAAAAACCCGGCATTGATCGCTGCCTTTCTTTGTAAGAAACGTCTCTGTTTCATGCAGATAAATCTCATCGTCTTTCGTTATTTCTGCAACTGTTACCCAAGGAGAATAATCACCATTGAACAGTTCTGGATCACCGGCTGGTCGTGGTGAGCCTCCTCTGACAACAGAAGATATATACCCAAACTTGCTTACCACCCAGTGTGCCGGCACCTCACCTAGCCACTCCACGCCGGAGTCTTTCATCGGAGCCGTGGGGTCGAGGCCTTTTGTGACTGCATGGGAGATGACAGCCTGGCGCTTTTCCTTGAGCAGTTCGATCAGGCGCTGCTGCTCTTCGATCAGCGCGTCGATGCGGGCGGTTTCGTGGTCGAGGAAAGCACCAATCGTTCTCTGTTCATTAATCGAAGGAAAAGGAAGGGATAGCTGAACAAAGTTGTTATATCTAAGGGCTTGTCCATCACGAACAAGATTGCTTGTATTTTGCAGGGCAGATATGAACGGTGCAGATTTAAAGAGATGCTTAAAAAATCTATCGTCGAGTTCTCTATTAGCATAGAGCGGAACATATGCAGAGCTTACTGCTCCACTATAAGAGCAAAATTCCAGGCCGCCTTGAAAGCTGCGCATACTAATGACAAAGTCGTTAACCTCAGCCTTCTTTAAAATATCCCGACCCAAGATAACCTGCATCACCTTCTGGTCTTCCAGCTGGCAAAATAGCTTTTGTGGGATAACTCCATACTTTTGCGAAGCGGTCAGCTGCTCATCACTCTCAACAGCCTTAATGTTTCTCTCCGAGAAAACATTCTTGCTGCGATAGATATGCCAATGCCCTGGCATCTCACCGATCCAATCCTGTCCGGAGCTCTTGTAATCCGGATAACTTGGAAACGTCATGCCGACAGCCCCTCAATCATCTGCTTGATGCGGTCGGTGCAGGTCTTTAGGTCGCGGTCGATCTCGGCCAATGGACGCGGCGGCTGGAACACATAGAAGTGGCGGTTAAATGGAATCTCAAAGCCAACAATGCCTACCTCGCCGTCCTGTGCATCAGTCTTACTTTCGTCGATCCAGGCATCCGGCACATGAGGAAAAACTTCCCGCTGGAAGTAGTCATACACCGACTCACCCAGCGGTACGTTTTCGTTGTCACGCAGTCCTGCGTCCGCCTCTGGCTGGTCTTTGCTGGTGCAGATATCCGCCTTGGGGTCACGTTCGCTCAAGGCATTGAGCAGCGCTTTTAGCTCTGGCGTGCTGAGGCTGACACTGTGCGCGGCCAGGGCTTTTTTCAGTAGCTTGCTGAACTGCTCGCGGTTGCGGTGCAGTTGACTAGCGTCCATGGATTGCAGGGTTGTCATCAGTTGTTGCTGCGCGGTGCTGTCGAGTTTCTGGATAGCTTTTTCTTCCAGCACTTTGGCGACGCGCTCGGCGCTGGTCTGGAAGTTCAGACGCAACGGCCGTTCGACGGTAATGCGTCGATAGCCGAAGGCCTCGATGGGGAAGATCTTGCTCTGCGCGGTTTGCTCGAAGCTGCCATACAGGCGCACCAGTTCGCTGATTTGTTCTTCGGTGATGTACTGACGCTTGCTGCCCAGCGACTTGCGCATTTTGGCGTAGTGCTGGCTGCCGTCGATCAACTGCACCTTGCCCTGGCGCGCAGCAGCCTTGTGGTTGCTGAGTATCCACACATAGGTGGCAATGCCGGTGTTGTAGAACATGTCCGTTGGCAGCGCGACGATGGCTTCGACCAGATCGTTTTGCAGCAGGTAGCGGCGAATCTCCGACTCACCCGAGCCCGCGCCACCGGTAAACAGCGGCGAGCCGTTGAGGATGATGCCGATGCGCGAGCCACCGTCGCGTGGGTCACGCATTTTGCTGACCAGATGTAGGAGGAACAGTAGCGAACCGTCGGACACCCGTGGCAGGCCCGGGCCAAAACGACCGTCGAAGCCTTTGTGGTTGTGCTCGTCGGTGATCTGCTTCTGCACCTTCTTCCATTCCACGCCGAACGGCGGGTTGCTGAGCATGAAGTCGAAGCGCTTGTCGGCCAGTTGGTCGTTGGACAGGGTGTTGCCGAGCTTGATGCTGGCCACGTCCTGGCCCTTGATTAGCATGTCCGCTTTGCAGATGGCGTAGGACTCGGGGTTCAGCTCTTGGCCGTGCAGAGAGACGCTGACCTTCTCGCTGATGGACTGAATGTATTCATCACCCTCAGACAGAAAACCGCCTGTACCTGCGGTTGGGTCGTAGATGGTGACGATGCTATTGGGTGCCAGCTTGTGGTCTTGATTGGTGATCACCAGTGAGGTGGTGAGGTGCACGATATCCCGTGGGGTAAAGTGTTCACCTGCGGTTTCGTTGGAGCTTTCAGCAAACTTGCGGATCAGCTCTTCGAAGATGATGCCCATGCCAAAGTTGCTGATGCGCTCGGGGCTCAGGTCGGTGGCTGCAAAGCGTTGCACCACTTGATAGAGCAGGTTGGCGCTGGCCAGTTGCTGAACGAAGTCTTCGAAGTGGAAGTGTTCGAAGATCTCGCGGGCGTCTTTGCTGAAGGCTTGCACATAACTCATCAGGTCAGCGGCGGTCTGGGTATCCGACAGGGTTTCCAGGGTCAGTGGCGAAGCATTGAAAAATTGTTGATCCGCTGTTCGCAGCAGAATTATCTCGCGTACGGTATCTGGGCGGCCTTCCTGAGCGAAGGTCTGTTTGATTACTTCGGCCTTAGTCGGTGCGAGCACGCACTCCATCCGCCGCAGCAGGGTAAATGGCAGGATAATGCGGCCGTACTGGGATTGCTTGAAATCACCACGCAGCAGGTCGGCAATCGACCAGAGAAAGGCGGCCGTCTGGGAATGATTTTCCGTGTTCACGCGAGAATTCCTTGGGGTATAGGCAAAGCGGCAAGTCTAACCTGTCGAACAGCCTATCTGTAGCGGCCCATGTAGAAATGGCGGTAATGGGTAGGGACAGGAGCTAGTGCTCCGGTGTGGGTTCTATTCCCGTTGATAAAATATGAGGCCGCACACGAACATGCCGCCAGCAACGATATGCATGCTGAAAAGTGCTGCTAGTTTGGATATGGGCCCAAGTAAGGAGGGGAACTATGTCCTTCAATACTGGCGTTCTTTTACAAACGCTTGAGACATTAAAAAGCCGGCTCGTAGCCGGCTTCCTTGGCGCCTAAATCACTTGCTAAATGCCCTTGTTTGAATCGCAGCCAACACATCCCGTACATCCTGAAGTAATAACCGGGCTGTATTGGTCACAGTACCAATGTCCTTGTCGCTCGCGTCTCTCAACGTGGCACAGGTCATCAGATTCAGATAATCAAGCGCAGTCACTAACCGCTCACTCGCACACGCATGCAGATCCACCAATGGCGCCTGGCTGTCGATAAACAACACTGGGCCATCGCTAGCAATTGGAGTGAGCGGGATAAAACGTTCGGATGGGTCAATATTGCTCATGGTGTCGTTCCTTCCAAGAGTGAAAAGTCGCCACCTGTTGCTGCGAATCAACCGGGGTGTAGTTTGTTCCTTTCGACGGAGCTCTGAAGTGCCGCGGACCAGAATCGAGGGTCTGAAAAACTATATGGGCGAGGTAGATGATGGGCAATGGCAGCCCTGTAGGAACGGTCTCTCTTCCAGGTAGGGACAGGCTGAATTTCCTGAAGGTTTCATATCCGCTGCAATGGAGGCGGTCTGCATCAGCAATACCTTCTGTCTCCCAGCGATTTTGCTATCCTGCGCCCCTTTTCCCCACCGCAAGGAACGCAGGCATGACCCAGCCCATTGGCAGCAGTTCACAAACAAGGGCTGGCCAACAGCGTCACCTGCCACACCTCCTGTTCCGTCTGACCACAGCACTCCTGCTCGGCCTCGGGCTCATCACCCCCACCGCCCAAGCCAACCCCACCACCACCTACCGCGGCACCCTAGGCGATACCCCGGTTGAACTGGCGCTCACCTACGACTCTCAATACGGCGGCGGTATGTCCGGCTATTGGTTCTCCGAGTCCGAGCGCCTGCCCATGGCGTTGGAGTCCACGCCTTTCCATCCCGGCTCCGCGCTGTTGATCAACATCATGGACAACCCGACCCTGCCGGCGACGGCGGTGTCGTTGCAGCCGTTCGCCGAGGGGGCAGAGGCGCTGCAGGGCAGTCTGGTGGATCTGCGCACGGGCACGCAGCAGCCGTTGCAGTTGCAGCGGGTGACGCGTTTTGGCGGCAGTCAGCGGGAGGCGTTTGAGGGGGAGTTGCTGCAGCCGGTGTTCGATCGGGATTTCTATTTCAGTGTGCATGCCGCGCGCAAGGCCGGGGAGGAGGTGGCGCAGGTGGACAGCATCCGGGTGATCAGTCGGGCCACCGGTAAGCGGGTGCAGGAGATTGGCGGGCAGTGGTGTCTGTCGTCCGTGGGCACCAGGACGCTGACCTTCGGGCATTTTCATGACGAGGCTCGGATGGACTTTCAGGTCCAGGGCTATCGCGTGGGGGAGACGGATGGTCGGGTGTGGTGCTCGCCCACGCAGTATTACCTGTACAACCGGGATCTGCGGACCTATCGGCGCCATCCGCAGTTGGAGCAGTTCGCGGCGGACGGTGATCTGCGCTTTTCCCCCAGTGGGCAGATGGAATTCAGCAAGCAGGACTTTATCAATTACGACCAGCGCACTCGGCGTTGGGATTATTACCGGGTGATCACCCCTGAGCGTTTGGAATATCTATCGTCGGGCGAGGAGCGTTTCTGATGCGCGGGTTTGATTTTGCTCGGGGGCTGGTGGTGCTGGTGTTGGCGCTGTGGCTGTTGCCGGCGCAGGCGTCTCATGGGGTGTATGAGGGGACCTTGGGCAAGCAGGCGATTGTCTTGACCCTGGGCAGCCAGAACGCGGTCTACCAGGGCACCTATGCCTATCAGCGCTATCGCACGCCGATCCGCCTCAAGCCGACCTTCAGCTACAGCAACAAGACGCTGGCCATGGATGAGCTGGACGAGCAGGGCTTGCCGGTGGCGCGTCTGCAGTTCAATGACTTGCTGAACTCCCGTCAGCAGGAGCAGGTGCGCGGCACCTGGACCAGTTATCGCACGGGCAAGACCTTGCCCATTGCGCTGAAGCTGGTGGGCCTGGTGGATTCGGATCGCTCGTGGCCGCAGCCGGTCACCACGCTGTTGCAGAGTGCTTCCACCAAACGCTGGTATTTCCAGGTGCCGATGCCGGGCAATGATCAGCGGATCACGACGCTGGAGGTGATGGACAAGGCCACCGGCAAGTTGCTGGTGAGCCTGGCGATCGCGGCACCGGGCTGTCCGAATCGGGGGGTGGATATCTTGCAGTTGCAGGGTGAGGGGGAGCAACTGCGGATTGCTTTCAAGGATTGCACGTTTCCGGGGTTTCGGTGGAATGAGGGCGGTGGGAGCTTTGCGCCGTTGCCTTGAGGCCCGTTCGTTTGCGCCCTTTGGGGACGTGGCGGCTGGTGGATTAGATGAGTCTGGTGTTGAACCTGGACGTTGTGGAGCCCCGTATGGATGACAAGCAATCCCCTGTGCTGATTCAGGTGTACATGGCCGATGACGATGGCGCCGTTCGCGAGGAGTTGCTGGCGCGGCAGATCGATGAGCATACCTACGAGTTGCTGTCCTCGCCGGGGCTGGCGCAGAACCTGGCGCGGGGCGATATCGTTTCCATCCGCAATCCCGATGCTCCGGCGCAAGTGCTGAAGCGGGGCGGCAATTTCTGCATTCAGATCTATGCCGATTACATTGATCCGACGGTGATCAGTGCGCTTGAAAACGAGGTCGCTGGTGAGCTGGGCGGAACCCTGGATGGGCTGTTCGAGGGGAACCTGTCATTCGCTGTTCCTGCGAGCAATGGCATGGACCGTATCAATGCGGTGTTCGATCGCTTCCGCGAGCAAACCGGGATCGAGTGGTACTACGCCAATGTCTATAAAAACCTCGACGACGATGAGGACGAGACGCTGTTGAACTGGTGGTTGGACTGCTGATCTTTCCCGGGGCCTGGGCATGCCACCCAACAAACCGACCAAGTAGCGACCAAGTAAGCGACCAAGTCAGCACCCGGTAGTGCTCCAGTGGCCGTTCTGTGGTGTGGGCCTGCATGGGCGTGGGGGAGCGCTAATCGTCCAACAGCGTGTTGGACGATTGAGACTTTTGTACTGGCATTGGAAAGAGGCGGGCCGACCTTTTGTTTGCTCAATCGTTGGGTGTGCTTTTTACCGGCGAGAGCGGGCTTGAGGACGTCTTCGCCGGCAAGCCGGCTCCTACGGTGGATGTAGGAAGGGTCTGTCTTTTCTGTAAGGCGGGCTGGAGGCGCTGATTGCGCTGCTGTTCTGTGGGATAACCATCAGCGTAACCCTGGACGTACTGATCGATTCCAGGGGTATCCCACGCAGAGAGGTCGTGGCCATGGGCCAGGAAATGCGGCTGTTTCAGGAGGACTTGCTCAAGGCGGTTGCCGATATGAGCGCCGGTAAGGCTGTGCGTTCAGTGACGCTGTCCGTGGCGACTCGTCGCCAAGGATGGGCGGGAGACGCGCAAGGTGTGTTTGTCGAGATTTTGATGGCTGGCCTGTGCCGGCGCTGCAGTTTTTCCGGCAAGCCACAACGCCCGGGATTTCGTGGGCGTTGTAGCCGCTGCCGCAGGCTGCGATCGGCCCCGTAGGGGCCGTCTGCCTTAGAAGTTCACCGAAGCACTCAACCGCGCCGTCAACGGCGCGCCCTGGAACAGGTAGTCGTCGCCCATGTATTCCCCGGCATCGCGCCAGTAGCGTTTGTCGAACAGGTTGTCCACGGTCAGGCGGAACACGGTGTCGTAGCCATCAATGCGGGTGCTGTAGCGGCTGCCGATGTTGAAGATGGCGTAGGCGCCGGTGGCGACGTTGCCCTGGCGGTCGGCGTATTTGCTGCCGCTGTATTGCATGCCGCCCAGCAGGGCCAAACCATCGAGCCAGGGCAGGGCGTAGTCGCCTTGGAGGCTGGCTCGCAGGCGTGGGACGTTGAGGGTTTGGTGGCCTTCGTAGGCCGGGGTGCCGGTGTCCTCGACCCGGGAGCGAATCGCCGCGACGCTGGCGGCAATCTGCAGGCGCTGGGTGGCCCAGCCGTTGGCGGAGAGCTCCAGGCCGGTGTTCTTTTGCTGGCCCTGCTGGACGTAGGTGAAACCGCCAGCAGCATCCGGGCGCGAGTACTGGTAGGCCTGGCGCATCTGGAACAGCGCGGCGCTAAAACTCATGCGCTGCCAGTCGTACTTGACCCCGGCTTCGATCTGCCGCGAGACAGTGGGGGCCAGGGTGTCGCCACTGTTACTGGCGAACCAGGGGGCCTGGCCACCCAGGCTCAGGCCCTTGCTGTATTGGGTGTACAGCGACAGTTCGCTGATCGGTTTGTAGATCAGCGCGGCCTGGGGCAGGAATACATAGCGTTGGGTGTGGCGATCGCGCACGCCGTCCTTGTCGAAGCTCTCTTCGTCGAGGCGTACTTCGCGCCCGCCGAGAACGGTCTGCCACTGTTCGTTGAAGCTGATGCGATCGCTGAGGAACAGACCGTATTGGCGGCTGTCGAGGCGTTTGTGGGAGTCATTGAGGGCGCCGTTGTAGCGGGCGAAGTTTTCCGGCTCGCTCTGGATATTGCCCGTGCCAATCCATTGGTTGATGGACTCGCGCCGATCCACCACGCGGCGAAACGCACTGGTCCCCACGCTCAACTCATGGCCCAGGCCCGCTGCGTCGAAGCGGCCATTGAGCAGCGCCTGCACTTCATCGTTGCGCCGGGTGTCGTCGGGGCTGCGGAAGTCGTAGATGTCGTAGTTGCCTTCGGGGCTGAAGTAGTTGCCGTTGGCATTGATGCAGCCGGTGGTGCAGCCGCCCCAGGCAAACGAACTGTAGTCATCGATCACCACCTTGCTGCGGGACGCGCTGAGGCTGCCGGTCCAGTCATCGTTGAAGCGGTACTCGAAGTTGCCACCGATGTTCAGCGATTCATTGGTCACCGGCTTTGACCCGCTCTGGTGTCCCAGGAGTTTTTTCGGCGAGGCGTGGTGGGGCAGGCTGGAGCCGCCCAGCAGTTGATAACCCGGTGCCGAGCGCTGCTGCTTGTTCTGGTATTCGATATCCAGTTGCAGCAGGGCATCGGGGCTGATGTTCCAGTCGAAGGCCAGGGAGGCGAAGTCGCGCTGGCCATTGGTGTGTTCGACATAGGAGTGCAGGTCTTCATGGGCCAGGTTGGCGCGCAGGCCGAACTGCTGTTCGCTGCCGAACCAGCCGCCCACGTCGGTGGCCAGGTAACCGCTGCCGCGATCGTCGGTGGAAACGGTCACCGAACGAATGTCCGTGGGCCGCTTGGTCACGTAGTTGACCAGGCCGCCGGGCTCGCTGACCCCGCTTTGCAGGCCGGAAAGGCCCTTGAGCAGTTCCACCCGCTGTTTGTTTTCCAGGGCGACGTTCTGCTCGCCGGTGATGGTGCGGTTGTTGATCTTGTAGCTGCTGGCCGCGTTCAGGGAGAAGCCGCGCACCTCGAAGTTTTCGTAGTAGCCCACTGGCGCGTAGCTCTGGCCCACCGAGGCGTCGTTCTTCAGTACATCGCTGAGCAGTCGGGCCTGCTGGTCGAGGATCATCTCTTCGTTGATCACGCTGATGGAGGCCGGGGTATCCAGCAACGATGTTTCGCTGAAGCCGCCCACCGAGGCGCTGTCGGCGCGATAGCCGTATTGCTCTTCGCCACTGACGGTCTGGGTCGGTAACTGGGTGCCGCTGGCGTTGGCCACCGCGTGGCTACCGGCCAGCAGCAGGCCCAGGGTCAGGCGATTGAAAGGCAATCCTGTGGCGCTGGCGCGTGTGGGGGGCGTCGGGTGAGTCCGGCTCATGAACAATCCTAGAAGGCGACGCTGTCCCCATGGCAGAAGCCGGGGGAGGTTCCTGAGAAGGCTACGATCGTCGACCTGAGTGTGTAGTGAGGAACAGCGCGGGAGCCCTGCGGGCATCAGGCAAGGGCCTGGCGGTTGCCGCTGGGTGCTGTCGGGCAGGCGCCATCATACAAGCTGCGGCGCGGGGGTAAAGGCGGGAGAGGGATTGGCTCAGGTTACCGAGGGGGGCGGCCCTGATGCATGAAAAGAAACGGCGTTACCGGTCAGGTTCAGGGGCGTTCATTTGCAGGGATTCGATCTGTTGTTCCAGGGTTGCAATCTTGCCCAGCAGGATGTTGATGAGTTTCTTGTCGTGGCTACGGGCTTCGGTGGCGACCAGCGACTTTTCCAGTCGGTCGACGATTTCATTGTTCATGCTGCGGTTTTCCTGCTTGGCGATGCGCTTGACTTGGGTGTGAAGCTCACCAGGCAGGCGAACGATGAATTTTTGAGCGGGGGCGCACATGCCGGACCTCGGGTGATATCAAAAAGAAACATCATAGAAAGGTCGGGGCAGGCAGGGCTTCAAGAAAATTCTGAAAAAACAGCAAGATCGGGCTTAGTTTCGCTGAGCAGGCTTGGCGATCCGCCGGGCCGCATCCAGGCATTGCGCCCCATCCAGCCAGGCCCCTCAATCAAGAGTCGGGGGCCAGGCCGCCAGGCCCCTCGCCAGCGCTAACGGCCGTTGGCAACCGGGCCTCTGGCCGCTGGCTGAAGCCCGGTGATCGACCTTAACGCCGATCCAGCCACACCGTCTGTGCATTGCAGAACTCGCGCACGCCGAAGTGCGACAGCTCGCGGCCGAAGCCGCTTTTCTTCACCCCGCCGAAGGTCACCCGAGGGTCGCTGGCGCTGTAGCCATTGATGAACACGCCGCCGGTTTCCAGTTCGTCGGTCATCTGCCGGGCCCGTTCCAGGTCCTGGGTGAAGATCGTCGCGGTAAGGCCGAACTCGCTGTCGTTGGCCAACTCCAGGGCGTGCTCGGCATCCCGGGCGCTGATGATGGCGGCCACCGGGCCGAACAGTTCCTGCCTGAAGGCGGTCATCTGCTCGGTGACGTCGGCCAGCACCGTGGGCTGATAGTAGTTGCCGGCGCCTTCGACCTTGTCGCCTCCCAACAGCAGGGTGGCGCCTTCGGCCAGGGTGGCCTGGACTTGCTGGTGCAGCTCGTCACGCAGGTCGAAGCGGGCCATGGGGCCGAGGTAGGTGTCGCTGGCCAGCGGGTCGCCCATCACCAGGGCGCGGGTGGCCTCGACGAATTTGCGGGTGAATTCCGCGACCACCCCTTGCTCGATGATCAGGCGCTTGGCGGCGGCGCAGACCTGGCCGGTGTTCTGGTAGCGGCCGATCACCGCAGCCTTGACCGCTTCGTCGAGGTCGGCGTCGTTGAGCACGATAAAGGGGTCGGAACCGCCCAGTTCCAGTACGCATTTCTTCAGCGCGGCGCCGGCCTGGGCGCCGATGGCGATGCCAGCGCGCACGCTGCCGGTCAGGGTCACGGCAGCGATGCGGCGGTCGGCGATGGCGCGGGACACGCCATCCGGGGTGACGTTGAGCAGCTCGAACACGCCTTCAGGGAAACCGGCGCGCTGCATGACGTCCAGCAGCAGGTAGGCGCTGCCCATGACGTTCGGCGCGTGCTTGAGCACGTAGGTGTTGCCGGCCAGCAGCGCCGGCACCGCGCCGCGCAGCACCTGCCAGATCGGGAAGTTCCACGGCATCACCGCCAGCAGCGGGCCCAGGGGGCGGTACTCGATGCGCGCCTTGTTGTTTTCCACCAGGGTCGCTTCCGGGGCCAGCATGGCCGGGCCGTGCTCGGCGTACCACAGGCACAGCTGGGCGCACTTCTCGATTTCGCCGCGGGCCTGGGGCAGGGGTTTGCCCATTTCCAGGCTGATCATCCGCGCCATGGCCTCGCTGTTGTCCCGCAGGGCCTGGGCCAGGGCGGTCAGGTGCGCGGCGCGGGCGGCGACGCTCTGGCGCTTCCACAGGGCAAAACCGCGGGCGGCGCGCTCCAGGGCGGCGTCCAGTTCCGCTTCGGACTGGTAGGGGTAGGCGCCAATCTGCTCGCCAGTGGCGGGGTTGATCGACAAGGCGTGGGTATTGCTGGAAACAAGGTTCATGGCACCGTCCTGCAAGGTGGGAATGACGGCAGGTTACGGTGCTGGATCTTTGCTGAAAACTGAATAATATTGATCGAGTCGTTCACGTTTGGAGAATGCTGTGGATCTGGTCCAGCTGGAAATTTTCAAGGCCGTTGCCGAGCAGGGCAGCATCAGCGCCGCCGCGCAGTTGATCCACCGGGTGCCGTCGAACCTCACCACGCGGATCAAGCAACTGGAGCAGGACCTGGGGGTGGAGCTGTTCATCCGCGAAAAAAGCCGCCTGCGCCTGTCGCCCGCCGGGTGGAACTTCCTCGACTACGCCCGGCGCATTCTCGATCTGGTGGCCGAAGCGCGCCTGACCGTGGCCGGCGAGGAACCCCAGGGCCCGTTTGCCCTGGGCTCGCTGGAGAGCACGGCGGCGGTGCGCATCCCGGCGCTGCTCGCGGCCTACAACCAGCAATACGCCAAGGTCGAGCTGGACCTGTCCACTGGCCCTTCGGGGACCATGATCGACGGCGTGCTCTCCGGGCGTCTGGTGGCGGCCTTCGTCGACGGCCCGGTGCGCCACCCGGCCCTGGAAGGGCTGCCGGTGTTCGAGGAAGAAATGGTCCTGATCGCGCCCCTGGGGCACGCGCCCATCACCCGCGCGCGGGAGGTCAACGGCGAAAGCATCTACGCCTTTCGCGCCAACTGTTCCTACCGCCATCACTTCGAAAGCTGGTTCACCCAGGACGCCGCGGTGCCGGGCAAGATCCACGAAATGGAGTCCTACCACGGCATGCTGGCCTGCGTCAGCGCCGGTGCCGGGCTGGCGCTGATGCCCCGCAGCATGCTGGAAAGCATGCCCGGCTGCGCCACGGTCAGCGTCTGGCCGCTGTCGCCGCGCTTTCGCTTCCTGCGCACCTGGCTGGTCTGGCGGCGCGGCACCGTGTCCCAGAGTTTGAGCAGTTTTGTGAAGCTGCTGGAAGAGCGTGGGGTGGTGCTGGCTGAGGTTTGAGGGGCGCGATGTTCAACGCCTGCTCAAGGCCAGGCGAGCCGCGAACAGCACGAAGATCATCCCTGTGGTGCGGTCCATCCACTGGATCACCTTTTCCCGCTGCAGCACCCCGCTCAGGGAGCGGGTGGCGCCAATCAGCAGCAGGGACCAGATCAGCCCCAGCACCACGTGGATGCTCACCAGACCGAAGGTCCAGAGCACCAGCGGCTGTCCCTGGGGAATGAACTGCGGCAGGAAGGACACGTAGAAGATCCCCACCTTGGGGTTGAGCACGTTGCCCAGCAGGCCCTTGAGAAACCAGTGGGTGCCGGGATTGCCGTCCGGGTTGGCCGGAGCAAACGAGCGGCGCGGGCGCAACAGCATGTTCAGCCCCAGCCAGGCCAGGTAGGCGGCGCCGCAGTACTTCAACAGGTTGAAGGCCAGTTCCGACACTGCAATCACTGCCCCCAGGCCGAAAGCCACGGCCGCGCCCCAGAGCAGGCAACCGGCGTTGATCCCCAGTGCTGCGCGCAGGGCCTGGCGTTTGCCTTCCACGGTGGCGGTGCGCAGTACCAGGGCAGTGTCCAGGCCCGGGGTCAGGGTCAGCAGGGTAGCGGCGAAGGTGAAGGCCAGGAGGTTGTCGGTGATGGACATGGGCAGGGTTTCAAGCCGGGACGTTGGCGAACGTTAGCACAGCCGTGAAGCACTGATGCGCTCCACGGCGGTGTGGGTAAACCGCAGCGGTTTGGGCTCTGCAGGCAAGCCTCAGGCCTTACACCGGACCAGTGCCAGATACACCCCCGAGCCTTTCCCAGGTTCGATGTAATTCGCGCTGTCCAGATTGGTTATCTGGGTCGGTTTCATCTCCAGTTCCAGCTCCGGTGCGTCGGCGTACCACTCGTTGTTGTCGTTCAGGCCATTCTCGAAAGCGTCGAGAAACGCCTGGCAACTGTCGAACTTGCCATAGCTGTAGTTGCCTTGCTGGTCACTGTAGAAGCGTGAGTAGCTCAGCAGCACAATGCCCCAGCGCTCGATGCGCTCATCGGGACTGGTGCGGGGGATCTGCTTGACCAGGTCCTTGCGGATTTCCCAGATCTTGTAATAGGCATTCTTATTGTTGTGCACCACCTTGAACTCGATGGCGGTCGAGGCCTTTTCGCCGTAGCTGTCCTCGATCCAGATATCCACCTTGCGCCGCTCGGCAGCGATCAGCCAGCGCGGGACGTTACAGCGAGGAACGCTGATGTGGCTGGGGCGGTAGTCGTCGCGTTCATCCAACTGGCCGCCGAGGCCGAAATGCTCGCGATTGATGTCCAGCAATGCCGCCGATTCCAGGCTCAGCCACAGTTCCGGAGCGACACTGACAACAATCGATTTGAGAATGCGCTGGCGTTCTTCCTGTTGCAGGTGCGTCAGCAGCAGTTCGGTAAAGCGGGGAACAAAGGACATGGGATCTCCTTATCAGGTCCGAAAAGGTGGAGCGGTCAGATTAATGCCCATCTGTAGGAGCGAGCTTGCTCGCGATGCTTTCCAAAGCGCCGCCTATTCCCGGTGAGTGCGGGTTATCGTTGAGGTCCTCGGCGAGCAAGCGCGCTCCTACGACAGGGCGGCGTTTAGAACGGGCCGAGGGGTTCAGGGATGCCCAGTTGCTGTTGCCGGGCTTCGAGCTGTTTGTCCACGGCGCGTTTGCCACTGAGCAGCTTGAGGTGCTGGACGCTGGGCGGTAGCTGGCTGCCGATCAGTGTCAGCAGATCCATCTGTGGGGCCTTGATGATGCGCAGGTCGGCGATGTTCGAGGTGTTCAGGCCGCTGAGTTCCCCCAGGCTCTTGAGGTTGATCAGGCTCAGCTTGTGCAGCCGGGCCAGTCCGGCGAGATCCAGCCGGCGCAGTTGCGCCTGGTCCTCGATCTTCAGCGCTTCAAGCTGTGGAAAGCCGTCCAGGTCCAGGCGGTTGAGGCCGCGCACCCGCAGGATCTCCAGATCCGTGACCTGGGGGTTGTGCAACTCCGGCATGCTCTCGCGGCTGCCGAAACTCAGCACCAGGCTGCGCAGCCCGGCCATGCCGGCCACCATGCCCAGGGTGGTCTTGGCCGGTAGGCGATGCAGGCTCAGGTGCCTGATGCTCGGGCACTGGCTCAGCACATCCAGCTGATGGCTCTGCACGCTGATGCTCAGGCTGTGCAACTCGGGCATCCAGCCAAGCGGCGCCAGTTCAATCGCCGGGCCCTTGTCCAGGGACAGCCGCAGGCTGTGCAGTTGCTCCAGGTTGGGCAGGCTGAGCAGTTCAGGCAGATCGGCGCTGATCACCTGCAGGGCAAACTCCCGAAGCAGGGGCAGGCTGCCAATGGCCTCGTAGTGCTCCAGGCTGTCGAGGCAATCCAGGCTCAGGGACTGCACATGGGGCAGGGCCAGCAACACCCGGGCATCGAACGCGCTGCCCGGGTAATGGCTGTAGAAACGCACCTTGAGGCGTTCACCGAAACGGGCGCAGAGCGTGTCGAGCTGACTCAGCAGTGCGCCGTTGTACTGTTCGGCCTTGGCGAACTGGACGATGACCTGGGCCTGGTCATCGGCCTCCAGGCGGGCGCTCACCTGCAGTTCCAGGTCGGCCTGGCTGGGGGCTTGAATTCGATGGGGAAACATCGGCGGTCCTTGATGATTTTCGCCGCGGCATCATGCCATTGCGCACGCTTCATCACCATCTGCGCGCAGGCCCGGCCAGCTGCCGGGCCGCCTTTCCGGAAGCGTTACGGGTCGACCTGACCCATCAGCTCGGCCACCGATTCCGGGCGCTTGGCGTAGCGCTGGGCCAGCACCGCGCAGACCATCAGCTGGATCTGGTGGAACAGCATCAGGGGCAGAATCAGCACGCCCATGGTGCTGCCGGCGAACAGCACCTGGGCCATGGGCACGCCGGTGGCCAGGCTCTTTTTCGAACCGCAGAAGAGGATGGTGATGCGGTCTTCCTGGTCGAAGCCGAACAGCTTGCCGAGAAAGCTCGAGGCCAGCAGCACCAGGGCCAGGAGGATGCAGCAGGCCACCACCAGCCCGCCCAGTTCCCACAGCGGGATCTGGTGCCAGATGCCTTCGTTCACCGCCTCGCTGAAGGCGCCGTAGACCACCAGCAGGATCGAGCCCTGATCGACGAAGCGCAGCCAGTGCTTGTTGCGCCCGACCCAGGCGCCGATCCAGCGCCGGGCGATCTGCCCGGCGATGAATGGCAGCAGCAGTTGCACGCTGATCTTGATGATTGCATCCAGGGTCGAGCCGCCTTCGCCGTGCACGTTCAGCAGCAGGGTGACCAGGAGCGGGGTGAGGAAGATGCCGAACAGGCTCGACGCTGCGGCGCTGCAGATGGCCGCCGGGATATTGCCCCGGGCCAGGGAGGTGAAGGCGATGGCCGATTGCACCGTGGCCGGCAGCGCGCACAGGTAGAGCATGCCCAGGTACAGGTCGTTGCCCACCAGCGGCGACAGCAGCGGCTTGAGTGCCAGCCCCAGGACCGGAAACAGGATGAAGGTCAGGCTGAACACCAACAGGTGCAGGCGCCAGTGACCGGCCCCGGCGATGATCGCCTCCCGCGACAGCTTGGCGCCGTGGAGGAAGAACAGCAGGCCGATGGCGAGGTTGGTCAGCCAGCCGAAGCCGACCGCCACCTGGCCGCTGGCCGGCAGGAAGCTGGCCAGCAGGACCACGCCGATCAGGGTCAGGGTGAAGTTGTCGGGCAAAAGACGTGAGCGAGTCATAGCGGTTTCATCCGGGGGTTGCCAAGTGCAGTGGGGCGACTCTAACGTGGCTGCGGTTTACCGACTAACGCCAAGGAGCCCATTGATGCCGCCTAAAGGACATGAAAAGATCGTCCGCCGCAGTATTCCCGGGCTGCCGAGTCTGCCGCGACCGGTGTACGGGCGCACCGAATCCTTGCCCAACCGGGCCCTGACCCGGCGCCACAGTCACCCCTGGGTGCAATTGTCCTATGCGATCCAGGGCGTGCTGGAGATCCAGACCCTTGGCGGACGCTTTGTTGCCCCGCCACAGCGCGCGGTGTGGATTCCCGCCGGGGTGCCGCACCGGGTGTTCAGCTCGCCGCGCACCGAAATGCGCAGCCTGTACCTGGATTGCAGCGTCACCGCCTGGGCGGCCACCGACAGCTGCCAGGTTCTGGCGGTCAGCAGCCTGTTGCGGGAACTGATCCGCGCCTTCAGCGAATTGCCGGTGGAGTATGTCGAGGACAGCGCCGACGGCCGCCTGGCCCAGGTGCTGCTGGACCAGCTGGCTGCCGCGCCGCAACTGGACCTGATGCTGCCGCTGCCCCTGGACGCGCGCTTGCGCACGATCTACCGCAGCCTGCAGGCGCACCCGGAGCAGCCGACCACCCTGGGCCAGTGGAGCCAGAAGCTCGGGGTCACGGAGAAGACCCTCAGCCGTCTGTTTCTCAAGGACACCGGGCTGACCTTTCGCGCCTGGCGCCAACGCTTGCGCCTGCTCGGCGCCCTGACCCCCCTGGAGCAGGGCGAGCGGGTCACCGATGTGGCCCTGGCCTGCGGCTATGACTCGACCTCGGCGTTTATCGCCGCGTTTCGCCAGCAGTTCGATGCCACCCCCGGCGAGTTCTTCCGCGACCTCTGAACCCCGCGATTCCTGTAGCCGCTGCTGAGCCCGCGAAGCTGCGCAAAGGTCCGCAGGACCTTGCTTGACGACCTCCCGTCGAACCTCAATCGATCTTAAGAACCCTACGTCCCTTCGGGCCGTTCGCAGCCTGCGGCAGCGGCTACAGGGTGCGACGGTGCGACGGTGCGACGGTGCGGCAGGTGCGGCAGGTGCGACGATGCGACGGTGCGACGGTGCGACGGTGCGACGATACGACGATACGACGATACGACAGGCGCGACAGGCGCGACAGGCGCGACAGGTCAGGCCTTTGATGGGCGCAGCAGTGCGATCTGCTCCGGCGGCACCAGGGTGCGCAGGGTCTTGTACAGGGCCCGGGTTTCCAGCAGGTTCCAGATCCGCAGCAGGGTTTCCAGGGCGTCCAGCGGCTTGCTGATGAAGTCCCGCGCGCCCAGGGCCAGGGCCCGCAGGCGGGTGTCGCGGGTGGCGTCGGCGGTGAGCACCAGGATCGGCAGGTAGTCGTGGGCCGGAATCCGCCGGTTGAGCTGTTCGAGCACGGCAAAACCGTCGAACTCGGGCATGTGCAGATCGAGGATCACCAGGTCCGGCTCGAAGCTGTTGAACAGCTCCAGGGTGCGCAGCGGCTGGGTGCTGCTCAGGACGTTGTGCAGGCCTTCGCGGGCCAGCAGCTGTTCCATCAGGTCGAGGTTGGGGCGCTGATCATCGACGATGAGGATGCGCATATCGGCAGTCATAGGGGCTCCGCTAAACAGGCGTCCAGGTGGGCGAAGAACGCTGGGATGTGAATGGGCTTGGTGAGAATCGCCGTGGCGCCGGCTTCCAGCAGGCTGCGCTGGGTCAGCTCGCTGGCGTCGGCGGTGATCATCAGGATCGGCGTGCTGGCGGTGCTGCCGGAGGCCCGCAGCCGTTGCAGCACTTCCAGGCCTTGCAGGTCCGGCAGGTTGACGTCCAGCAGGATCATCTGCGGTGAGTGCTGGCGGGCCAGGTCCAGGCCCAGCTGGCCCTGCATGCTCGACAGCAACTGAATACCCGGACGGCGCTGCAGCAGGGTTTCGATCAGCGCCAGGCTTTGCAGGTTGTCTTCGATGCAGAGGATCTTGCCCCGATAGGGGCTGGGCGTGGGCAGCGTCGGCGGCTTCAGCGCCGGGGTGGCCAGGGGCGTTGCGAGCGGGGCATCGGGCAGGCGCACACAGGGCAGTTCGAGGATGAAGCGGCTGCCGCTGCCCATTGTGCTGTGCACCTCCAGGCTGCCGTCCATCATCTCCAGCAGGCTCTTGCTCAGGGCCAGGCCCAGGCCGGTGCCTTCGACCTTGGGATCGGCGTCCAGGCGTTCGAAAGGCTTGAACAGGCGTTGCAACTGGTCGGCGGCAATCCCGGCCCCGGTGTCGATCACGGCAATGCGCAGGCGCGCTTCTTCCAGGGTCACCTCGATGCTGACCCGGCCCTGGGCGCGGTTGTACTTGATGGCGTTGGACAGCAGGTTGAGCAGGACCTGGATCAGGCGTTGGCGATCGGCAATCACCCCGCTGTCGGCGGGCAGTTCCGGCAAGGCGCTGAGCTGGATGCCGGCGTCGGTGGCCATCGGCGACACCAGGGTCAGGGCCTCATGCAGCACCGCCGCCAGGGGCATGGGTTCGACGTTCAGCGGCAGGCGCCCGGCTTCGATGCGGGCGATGTCCAGCACCTCGTTGATCAGCCCCAGCAGGTGCTGGCCGGCCCGCAGGATATGCCCGACCTGGGGGCGCTGGCCGGCGCTGGAATCCATGTCGAGCAATTGCGCGAAACCGAGGATGGCATTGAGCGGCGTGCGCAGTTCGTGGCTCATGCGCGAGAGGAACTCGCTCTTGGCGCGGCTGGCGCTTTCGGCTTCTTCGCGGGCGGTGCCCAGGGCGATTTCCGCGGCGCGGCGGTCGGTGATGTCCCGGGTGATCTTGGAGAACCCCCGCAGGGCGCCACTGGCGTCGTATTGCGCGGTGATCACCACGCTGGCCCAGAAGCGGCTGCCGTCCTTGCGGCAGCGCCAGCCTTCTTCCATGTAGTGGCCGTGGGCGGTGGCTTCGCGCAGGGCCATGTCCGGGTGCTGCGGGCATTCCTCCGGCAGGTAGAACAGGGAGAAATGGCGGCCGATGATTTCCTGGTCGCGGTAGCCCTTGATCCGTTCGGCACCGAAGTTCCAGGTGGTGACCATGCCGGCGGTGTCCAGGGCGAAGATCCCGTAGTCCTTGACCCCGTCGATGATCAGCCGCAGGCGTTCCTCGTTGTCGCGCAGGGCGCGCTCGCGTTCGGCCAGCAGTTGCCCGGCTTCCACCAGGCGCGTGCCCAGCTGGCCGATTTCATCCAGCTCCGGGGCTTGCGGCAGCAGCGGCTGGCCCAGGGCCAGGCGCTGGGCGTTGCCCTGGACCTGTTGCACCCGGGTGACGATGCCCCGGGACAGCAGCAGCACCGCGACGATGGCGCCAAACAGTCCGCAACCGGCGGCCAGCAGGGTGGCGAACAGCAGGCGCATGCGGGTTGCCGCCGCGGCCGCGGTGCGTTCGGCCAGCAGCGCGTCCTCGTGGATGCGCATGGCGCTGATCTGCTCACGCAGCACGTCCAGCACCTGCTTGTTGTCGATGAGGATCGCGGTCACCGTGGCGCTGTCGTCGCGGCTGCCGTTGCGCAGGGCCACCAGGCCTTCGAGCTTGGTCTGGATCAGCGGGGTGATGGTGTGCAGGTACTCGCGCATGCGCGTGTCGCGCACGTTGCGGTCCAGGCGTTGCAGGGCCGCTTCGATCTGCGGACGGGCCTGGAGGTAGGCGGGCAGGAAGTCCTCGCTGCGGGTCAGCAGGTAGCCGCGCACGCTGGCCGCGGCCTCGGCCAGCAGGGTGTGCACGGTCTGGATATCGCCCTGCACCAGCAGCACCCGGCGCACGTCTTCTTCGGCGCGGGCGGTCTGGCGTTCGGCGCTGTAGATCAGCACCAGGGACAGCAGCAGGATCACCAGGGGCAGGGAGATCACCACCAGCGCCTTGCCCCGCAGCGGCAGGTCGGCCCAGCGCCGGGCGCTGCGCAGGTTCATGGCCACTGCCCGCTGGGCTGGGCCACCAGTCCCAGGGCGATCCCACGCACCGCCGCCTGGGTGCGGTCGGAGGCGCCGAGCTTGCCGATCACCCGCTCGACGTGGGCCTTGGCGGTGCCGGTGGTGATGCCGAGCTTTTCGCCGATCTCGCGGTTGCTGAAGCCGCCGGCCACCAGCCCCAGCACCTGGCGCTCGCGGGCGGTCAGGGCCTGGGCCTGGGGTATCTGGCCGCTGCCGCGTTCGGTCATGCGTCGCAGCAGGCGCGCACTGACCGCACTGTTGAGGGCTTCCTCGCCCTGGGCCACCCGTTGCAGGGCGCCGATCACTTCGTCGCGGCTGGCGTCCTTGAGCAGGTAGCCCACGGCGCCGGCGGTCATGGCCGCTTCCAGGTGATCGGGGCTGTCGTCCATGGTGAAGATCACCACCTTGACCTCGGGCTGGCGCTGCTGCAGAAGGCGCGCGGCCCCCAGGCCATTGAGCCGCGGCATGCGGATGTCGAGGATGGCGATGTCCGGGCGCAGTTGCTCGCACAGGGCCAGGGCTTCTTCACCGTCCCTGGCCTGGCCCACCACCTCGAACTCCGGGTTGCCCGCCAGCAGGGCGACGAAGCCGGTGCGGGTCACTTCATGGTCGTCCGCCAGGACCAGGCGTATCAGGCTACTCATGGCGCTTGCTCCAAGGGTTGCACGGGCACGCTGGCCAGCAGCCGGGTGCCGCTGCCGGGCCGGCTGTCGCAGCTGAAATGGCCGCCCAGCAGATGGGCGCGCTCATGCATGGCGACCTGACCCAACTGCTCGGCCACCGGGGCCGGCGAGCTGACGAATCCGCAACCGTCATCGTTGACCCCGAGCAGCGCCAGGCCGTCTTCCAGGGCCAGGCTCAGGTGCACCTGCGAGGCCCGGGCGTGCTTGAGGATGTTGTTGATGGCTTCCTGGGCGATGCGGAACAGGGCGATCTCCACCGCATCGGGCAGGCGCTGCGGCGCGCGCTGCCCCCAGTACACCAGCAGACCGGCGTCGCGCAGGCGGTCGGCCTCGCGGTCGATGGCCCGCAGCAGGCCGAAGTCGTCGAGCACGTGGGGGCGCAAGCCGCCGATCAGTTGCCGGCCTTCGCCGACGCAGCCCTGGGCCAGTTGCAGGATGGTCTGCAGGTCCTGGTGCAGCTCGGCGGGCAACGGCGGACAGCGCCCGGCGAAGCCCTGCAGGCGCTGGTGCAGCCCGGCCAGGGTTTGCGCCAGGCCGTCGTGCAGGTCATAGGCGACCCGCTTGCGTTCGTCTTCCTGGGCGCTGAACAGGCGTTGCACCAGCTCCGACATGCTGCGCTCCCGGGCTTGCAGGTCGCGCAGCAGACGATGGTTTTCCAGGTGCGCCGCCAGCAGGGTGGCCAGCAGTTGCAGGGATTCCAGGTCTTCGCTGTCCGGCGGGCTGATGGGCACGCTGTTGGCCAGCAGCAGGGCGCCGAAGGCGCGGCCGTCGGCGCGGTGCAACAGCACGCGCAGCACGGCGCTGTCCGGGGTCGGCGGCGGCTCCGGCCATTGCGGGTGATCGGCCAGGGCACGCAGGCCTTGCAGGCGTTCTTCATGACCCAGGGCGGCGCGGGTGTGGACCACGCCATCCTCGGCCCATTCCAGCAGCAGCCCGTGGTCCATGGCGGCGAAGGCGCAGGCCCGTTGCACCACCCGCTGGCGCATCTGCTCGGGGGGCAGTTGCAACAGTTCCTGGCCGGTGTCCACCAGCAGTCGCAGGCGCGCGGCGCGGCTCTGGGACTGTCGATACTGGCTGCGCAGGGCCAGGGCGCTGGCGGGGTCGAAGGATGGGGTGGACATGGCGTTGCTCCAGTGCGGCGGCGCTACGGTTGAACAAAAGCGGGCATTAGACCCGCTGCTGCACGTCACGCCTATCTGCCGAATGGCATAGGCCGAAAGCTCCAGTTGGCCGATGGCGCGGACGACGGCGATGGGCAAAGTGTGGCTCATTGAAACCCACTGGAGAAATCGTATGAAACTGAAAACCACTGCCCTGGCCCTGTTTTTCGCCTTCACCGCTCCACTGGCTGTGGCCGCCGAGGTCAAGCCCTATGTCTACAGCGCCGTTGCCGAGCAGCCGCAAGCGGCCCAGGACCGTGAGATCGCCGGCCTGTTCGATCGCTGGAACAGCGCCTTGCAGACCGGCAACCCGCAGTCGGTGGTGAGCCTGTATGCGCCGAACGCAGTGTTGCAGCCGACCGTGTCGAACCAGGTGCGCAGCACTCACGCCCAGATCCAGGACTACTTCGAGCACTTCCTGGCGTCCAAGCCGGTAGGTCAGATCAACTACCGTGAAATCCGTCACCTGGGCCCGGATGCCGCCCTGGACAGCGGCGTCTACACCTTCACCCTGACCGACGCGTCCGGCAAGAGCGAGAAGGTCCAGGCGCGCTACACCTTCCTGTACGAGCGCATCGATGGCCAGTGGAAGATCCTCAACCATCACTCCTCGGCCATGCCGCAAGTCCAGCCGCAGCTGGCCGCTCACTGATCCACCTTGCGTTCCCTTCACGCCGAGCCTGTGCTCGGCGTTGTCGTTTCCCGCGGCTCACTGCTCGCGGTAGCGTCCCGGGGTCATGCCGAACCAGCGCAGGCAGGCCTTGTGAAAGCTGCTCTGGTCGCGAAAGCCCAATAGCGCACCGATGTACTTGACGCTGCGCATGGAGTTGCGCAGGAAGCTGTGGGCCAGCATCAAGCGGGCTTCGTCCAGCAAGGCCGAGAAATGCACGTCTTCGTGTCCCAGGCGGCGTTGCAGGCTGCGGGTGCTGACCCCGACGATCTGGGCGATGTTCGGCAGGTCGCTCGGTGCGCCCTGGGCCAGGCGTTCGGACAACGCTCGACGGACCCGGGCGGTCATCGAACCGTTGTGCAGCAGGTTGAGGCGATTGCGCGCGTACTCCAGGTGCAGCACATCCAGGGCCGGGTCGGCGGTGGGCAGGGCAATGGCGCAATCCTGGCTGCTGAAGGACAGGCTGTTGTAGGGCGCGCAAAACTGCAGGTTGTCTCCCAGCAGCTGGCGCAGGGACCCGGTGTCCAGCGGCTCCTCGTAGGTGAAGGTGGCCGCCAGGGGCTGCACTTTGTGCTGCGGCAACAGCCAGTGCAGCAGGCCCAGGGTCTGGGCCGCGCCGGCGTCGATAAAGGCCCGGGGCATCATCGAGGGTTCGCTGGCCACGTCGAAGCCGATCAGGGTCAGCATCTGCGGTTTGCGCTCCAGGCACATGCAGAAGCCGTTGCTGATCAGCGCGTGGTAATCCACCAGGCGTTGCAGCGCGATGCCCAGGGTGGCGCAGGACATCACCGCATAGCCCAATGCCTCCAGGTTGGCCGGATGGGCCTTGCTGTAGGCCAGCAGGCCCAGGTCCGGCTTGCCGGTGCGGTGCACCGCTTCCTGTATCACCTGATAGACCAGTTCCAGCCTCACGCCCTTGGGGTTTTCATACACATCCCGCAGGCTGCTGCCCAATTGCTTGAGCAAGGTTTCGACGTGGGCGCCGCCCTCATTCATGACATCGGCAAGCACCCGAAAGCTGGCGCTGGTCATTCTATGCATAGGTCTTCCTGGACTGATGGCTTAGTGATATCGGAGAGGCCGTTGGCATGATTGCAATAAACACGGGGCCACAGACGATTCGGCAGTGCCGCGCGTTTCCGAGGACAAGCGAAAGGTATCCAGGAACACTTCCTCAAGGCCTGTGCCGGGGTCGATCATGTTCGGCCAGGGCCCTTGGAAAGGGTGACGGCCAGCGCGTCGCATCCGGTTCGCCGCGAGGGTGCCGTTGTCTTGCCCGGGGAGTTGTCATGCAAAGCGTCAGAGACTTTTATCGTGAACTGGCCCAGGGCCGCCTGATGCTGGCGTTCCAGCCGGTGGTGTGGCTGCCCGACAGCAGCCGGGTGCTGTACCACGAAAGCTTGCTGCGCCACATCGATGCTCAGGGCGGCGAAGTCTATCCTCTGGCGCTGCTGGAAAAACACCAACTGATGCGCGAGCTCGATCAAAGCGTGGTGCGCTGCGTGATCGATGCGCTGCAGCGTGATGAACGCCTGCGCCTGGGGTGCAATATTTCCGCCCAGAGCGCGATCATCGACGGCTTCTGGTTGCCGATTCTGCAGGTGCTGCGCGACTCACCCTCAGTGGCCGCGCGCCTGGTGATCGAGATCACCGAAAGCGCCACGCCGCCGAGCATCGAGGCGGCCAGCGAGTTCGTCCTGTGCCTGCGGGAGCTGGGCTGCCGGGTGGCCATCGACGATTTCGGCGCGGGCCTGGGCACCCTGGAATTCATCCGCCAGACCCGGCCGGACATCGTCAAGATCGACAAGGGCTACATCCAGCGCGCCCGCGGTGAACTCAACAGCGCCCAGACCCTCAGCCACCTGGTGCAGCTGTGCAAGACCCTGGCGCCGTGCGTGATCATCGAAGGGGTGGAGACGGACAGCGACCAGAACCTGGCCACCGCCTGTGGTGGCGAGTGGGGGCAGGGCTATCTGTTCGGTCGCCCGCAGGTGGATCGGCTGGGGCGGCGCTGCTGCCTGGAGCAGCAGATGGCGCCGCGGTGTGCGCTGGATCAGGCCTAGCCCGGTGGCGCCATGACACGGCGCGAGCCCGCCTGACGGGGTTCAATCAACCTGCGGGGTGATGGGCGGGGTGTGGGCCGTCGGGTCTTGCACCTCGGCACTGATGGGCAATGCCGGCAGCTCTTCCGTGGGAATCTCCTTCATGTCCACGTGCCTGTTGCGCTGGGGCCGTTCCGGCTGGAACGCGTCGTAGGGCAGCAGCACGGTGTCGAGCGCCGCATCCAGGGGCAGGCTGGCCACCAGCAGGATCGGGCACACCACCGTCACCCAGCAGCCGCCGGTGATCATGCGTGCGTAGCCCATGTCATAGCCGGTGAGTACTTGGGCGTTGGTCTTGACGCTGCGGTAGTAGCGGTCGTCGCGAAAGTCCAGGGCATTGCCGCGAGTCATGTAGGTGCCGCAGCCGGACAGCAGTAGGGTGTTGAGCAACAACAGGTAATGGAGGATTCGGATGATCGGGCTTCCACGCAGGGGCGAAACAGGGTCGGGCGCGAATCAGTGATTCATCGCGTCATAGGGCAGCAGCGCGGTGTCGGCCACGGCATCCACCGGCAGGCTGACGATGGCCACCACCGGGCAGACGATGCTGACCCAGCAGAAGACCGTGGCGTAGCCGTCGTAGCCACTGGAGCCACGCATGGTCAGCAGCTCGATATTGGCCTGGGTGCCTTTGTAGTAGTCGTAGCCGCTATGGGCGTTGGGCGTGCGGGCGATCAGGGTGCCGCAGCCCGTCAGGGATATTGCGGATAACAGAAGTACAGCGTTGAGGGCTTTGATGATGCCATTCCTTAGCGAGCAGATTTTTGCCGTGCGCATCGTCGCAGAAGCCTGGGGCGCACGCTAGATAGGCTCGAATAAATAGTCGGCACCCGATCAGAGCGCTGATGGAATCAACAGCAACAGATCGGTATCGCCGATGTCCACGCCGGCTTGGGTCAGCAGGGTGCTGGCCTGGCCCCGGTGATGGGTCTGATGATTGAAAAAATGCACCAGCAGGGCATACACATTGCGCTCGGCGACCACGCCCCGGGTGTTGGCGTAATGCAGGCTGCTGTCCAGGTCGGTTTCGCTCAGGGACTGGCTGAAGTTGAGGATCAACTGGTCCAGCCATTGGCGTTGCTGCCAGAGCCCGTCGAGGTTTGGGAACAGCAGGGTCTTGAGGTCCTGGGGCAGGGCCACCTGCTGCAGCGGGGCCAGCGCCGGATGCTGCGTCGGGTGTTGGGCAAAGCGCTTGAGCCAGATGGTGTCACCGGCCAGCAGGTGATTGAGGGTGCCGAGGATCGAGCCGAAAAACGCCTGGCGGTCGAGGACGATCTGCCCCTCGGGCAGGCTCATGGCGGCGTTGTACAGCTTGGCGTTCATCCATTGGTTGTAGCGGGCCATCAGGCCCAGGTGCTCGGTGCGGTTCATGGCCGTTCCTGGTGGTGTGGGGCGCTCGATCAGGCGGTCGTCAGCTTCGCAAGGTGGATGGCCGGCGCGCAAGGGTGGCTTGAAAATCTCCGCGCGATGGGCGTTTTCCCGGTCGGCGAGGCATTAAAAAAACCGCCCCTTTGGCCCCGATAACATCGTTTCTCGGGGCTTGGGCTTTTCTCTATATTGGCCACCAGATCCAGCGCGGCAACAGGCCGCGCGCCCTCTATGGTGAGCCGTTGCAATGAATAAAAAACCTGAACGCACAGGGCTGGAAAATCCCGGGACCGCCACTCGCGTGGTCTGGGGCGGAGAGCAAGTCCGCCACCCTTACAACGCCACGCAAACCCCGATTGTCGCCAGCGCCGCCTACGGCTACGACGACATCGACCAGTGGTACGACGTGGCCCTGGGCAAGGCCCCGGGCTTCATCTACAGCCGCATGAGCAACCCCACGGTGGAAACCCTGGAAGCCAAATTGTGCGACCTGGAAAACGCCGAGTCGGCGGTGGCCTTCAGCAGCGGCATGGCGGCCATCAGCGGCGTGCTCTACAGCTTCCTGCGCCACGGCCAGCGGGTGGTGTCGACCAAGGACAGCTACGGCGGCACCAACAAGATTTTCGAAGAGTTCCTGCCGCGCATGGGCGTGGCCGTGACCCTCTGCGAAACCTTCGACCAGCAGCAGATCGAAGCCGAGATCGCCCAGGGTTGCGACCTGCTGTACCTGGAGACCCCGACCAACCCGACCCTGAAGATCGTCGACATCCAGCGTCTGGTCACCGCGGCGAAACAGGTCGGCGCCCTGGTGGTGGCGGACAACACCTTCGCCACGCCGCTGAACCAGAACCCCCTGGCCCTGGGCGTGGATGTGGTGATCCACAGCGCCACCAAGTTCCTCAGTGGCCACGGCGATGTGCTCGGTGGCGTGGCCTGCGGCAGCGAGGCGCTGATGAGTCAGGTGCGCCATTACCGGGAAATCAACGGCGCCAGCCTCGATCCGTTCTCGGCCTACCTGATCATCCGCGGGATCAAGACCCTGGCCCTGCGCATGCGTCAGCAACAGCACAGCGCGGCGCAACTGGCGCAGTTCCTGCTCAACGAGCCGCTGGTGGAAGCGGTGAATTATCCGGGGTTGCCCAGCCACCCGAATCACGCCGTGGCCTGTGCGCAGATGCGCGGTTTCGGCGCCATCGTCAGTTTTGTCCTGGTGGGCGGCATGGACAGCGTCAAGCTGCTGTTACCGCGCCTGCGCTATGCCCACTGCGCCGGCAACCTGGGGGCGGTGGAAACCATCTACGGCCCGGCGCGCACCACCAGCCATGTGGAGAACACCCTGGAAGAGCGCCAGGCCCTGGGCATTTCCGAAGGCCTGGTGCGGATCTCGGTGGGCATCGAAGACACCGATGATCTGCTGGCGGATCTGCAACAGGCCTTTGCCTGGCTGCGCCAATCGCTCAAGCACAACCCGGCGCCCGGCGCCGTCCCTTCCCTGAATGCCCGGGTCGAGGTGGCCCACTGAAAGAGCGTGCAATACCCCCACAGCAAGGCAGCCCGTGGGGGCTTCATGAAGAGGAATAACAATAAAAACCTGGCGGCATCCGATTTGTTTTCTGCCCATTTCCACAGTCGCAGAAATTGAGACTTGCCCTGACAACTTTCATGAGAACCATCATGTCCCTACAAGAACAACAGACCGACTTGCGCGGCGGCTTCAAGCAAGAAATGCAGACCCGGCACATCGTCATGCTCGCCCTTGGCGGGGTGATCGGCACCGGGCTGTTCCTCACCTCCGGCTACACGGTGAACCAGGCCGGCCCGCTGGGTGCGGTGATCGCCTACATCATCGGCGCGCTGATGGTGTACATGGTGATGATGTGCCTCGGCGAGCTGGCGGTGCAGATGCCCGAGACCGGCTCCTTCAGCACCTACGCCACGCGCTTTCTCGGCCCTGGCACCGGCTACACCGTGGCCTGGCTGTACTGGCTGACCTGGACCGTGGCCATTGGCTCGGAATTCACCGCCGCCGGTATCCTCATGACCCGCTGGTTTCCCGACACCCCGGTGTGGATCTGGAGCGCGCTGTTCGCCCTGGTGGTGTTTTTGTCCAACGTGGTCTCGGTGCGGCTGTTCGCCGAGACCGAGTTCTGGCTGTCGCTGGTCAAGGTGATCACCGTGCTGGTGTTCCTGGTGGTGGGTGGCGGGGCAATCCTGGGCCTGTTGAACATCGATCAGGCCCACAGCATCGGCTTGAGCAACTTCACCCGCGAGGGGTTGTTCCCCACCGGCTTCATGCCGATTGCCATGACCCTGCTGGCGGTGTCCTTCGCCTTCTCCGGCACTGAGCTGATCGGCATTGCTGCCGGGGAAACCCGCGACCCGCAACGCAATGTGCCACGGGCGATCCGCACCACGGTGCTGCGCCTGGCGATCTTCTTCGTCGGCACCATCTTCGTCCTCGCCACCCTGTTGCCCCGGGAGCAGGCCGGTTTGGTGGAAAGTCCGTTCGTCACGGTGTTCACCTACATCGGCATTCCGTACTCGGCCGACATCATGAACTTCGTGATCATCAGCGCGCTGCTGTCCGCCGCCAACTCCGGGTTGTACGCCGCCTCGCGGATGCTCTGGACCCTGAGCGACCAGGGCCATCTGCCCAAGCAGTTCTCGGCCCTGACCCGCATGGGCACGCCGCTCAACGCGATCATCGTGAGCATGGCCGGCGGTGCGGCCTCGCTGCTCAGTAGTGTGTTCGCGCCGGACACCATCTACCTGGCCCTGGTGTCGATTTCCGGGCTGGCGGTGGTGGTGGTGTGGATGAGCATCGCCGCCAGCCAGATCGCCTTCCGCCGTCACTACGTGGCCAATGGCGGTGATGTGCGCGAGCTCAAGTTCCGTGTCCGCGGCTACCCCTGGGTGCCGCTGGGGGCCTTGTTCTGCTGCGCCCTGGCCTGTGTCGGCATCGGCTTCGACCCCGAGCAGCGAGTGGCCCTGTACTTCGGTGTGCCCTTCATCGCCTGGTGCTACTTCGTGTATTACATTACCCGCAGTAGCCGCCAGCGGCGCCTGGCCCTGGCACCTCTGGCACGCTCGTCCGATGCCCTTCAGGGCTGAAGAACGGGAGCGGTCTCCAGGGTGTCCATGAGAGTCAGGCCATGAAGCAGAAAAGCTTGCCCCCGCTGAACTGGCTGCGCGCCTTCGAAGTGTCCGCCCGCTGCCTGAACTTCACCCACGCCGCCGAGGAACTGTTCCTCACCCAGGGTGCGGTGAGCCAGCAGATCCGCCAACTGGAAAGCCACCTCGGGGTGGCGCTGTTCAAGCGCCTGCCCCGGGGCCTGGACCTGACCGAGGAGGGGCGCTCCTACCTGCCGGTGGTGCAGGACGCCATTACCCGGCTGGCGGTGGGCACCAACGAGATCTTCGGCCAGCACCAGCACCGGCCGATCAAGGTGCGCGGCAGCCTGGCGTTCTTCGTCCACTGGCTGGCGCCCAAGCTGGTGACCTTCCAGCAGGCCCAGCCCCAAGTGGACCTTCGCTACATCAGCAATATCTGGGTCAAGGAACTGGACGGCGAGGACGACATGGAGATCCGCTGGGGCCGCGGTCATTGGCCGGGGCTGGTGGCCCAGCGCCTGACCTGGGACAGCCTGTTCCCGGTCTGCGCCCCGGCCTTGCTGGCGCGCTTGCCACTGCAGGTGCCGGACGATCTGGCCCGGCATCAACTGCTGCATGTACTGGGCTATGAGGAGGGCTGGGGCTACTGGCTCAAGCGTGCCGGCGCCAGAGGCGTGGACTCGTCCCGGGGCATGCAGTTCGACACCCTGATCTCGACCCTGCGCATGGCCGAACTGGGCCAGGGCGTGGCCCTGGCCCGTTCCTCGATGGTCGCTGAAATGCTGGCCGACGGGCGCCTGGTGGAGCCTTTCGAGCAGCGTATCGAGGCCAGCGAATCCTTTTATCTGGTGCGCGGCGCCGATGCCGAGCAACACCCCGATGCGCTGAAGTTCTCCACCTGGCTGGTGGAGCAGGCCCATCGCTATAAATGACTGGCCGGAGCCAAGCATGCGCTATGTGAGTACCCGCAGTGCCGCTGAACAGGTGGATTTTGCATCCGTGGTTTTGTCCGGCGTGGCCGCCGATGGCGGGCTGTATGTGCCGCAGCGGCTGCCGTGTTTCAGCCCCCAGGAAATCGCCAACTGGTCGACCCTGGATTACCCCGAACTGGCCTTTCGCGTGCTCAGCCCCTTTGTCGGCGACAGCCTGCCCGAGGCCGACTTCAAGGCGTTGCTGCACCGTGCCTACAGCGGTTTTGGCCATCGTGCGGTGGCGCCTTTGCGGCAGATTGATCGCAACGAATGGCTGCTGGAGCTGTTTCACGGTCCCAGCGGTTCGGCCAAGGACTTTGCCGCACGCCTGCAGGCCCAACTGGTGAGCTACTTTCTCCAGCGCCGGCAGCGTCGCGGGGTGCTGGTGGGCGCCAGCAACGGCGACACCGGGCTGGCGGCGATCGACGCCTTCAAGGACTGCCCGCAGACCCAGGTGCTGGTGTTCTACCCGCAGCACGGTGTGCCCGAGCAGCAGGGGCGGCAGTTGCAGGCGGCGCATCACCCGGGGTTGTGGCGCTTTGCGGTGCAGGGCAGTTTCGACGACTGCCAGACCCTGGTCAGCCGCCTGCTGCGCCAGTGGCCTTTGCCCGAGCACGAGGCGATCGGCTTCAACTCCAGCAACTGGGTGGGGGTCATGGCCCAGCTGGTGCTGTATTTCCATGCCGTGCTGCAACTGGGCGGCGGCCAGCGGCCCATCGGCTTCAGCGTGCCGGCGGCGAGTTTTGCCGAAGTCTATGCCGGCTACATCGTGCAGAAGATGGGCCTGCCGATCACCCAGATGATTGTCGCCACCAATAGCAATGACGCGCTGCATCAGCTGTTCCTGAAGAACCGCTACTCCCGCGGGCAGGCCCGCCAGAGCCTGTCGCCGGCCATGGACCTGTCGCTGTTCGCCAACCTGGAGCGCCTGGTCTGGGAGCTGTATGGCCAGGACCCGCAGGCGGTGGCGGCGCTGATGCGGGGGTTCGAGGACAGCGGCGAGATGAGCCTGAACAACGAGGCCTGGCTGCAGGCGCGGATGATCATCGACTCCTATTCGGTCAGCGACGAAGAGACCGGCAAGGAGATCGTCAGCCTGTACCGGGACACCGGCTACGTCATCGATCCCCACGCCGCCACCGGGGTGCTGGCGGCGCGCCTGTACCGCCGCAGTCTGGTGGCACCGATGGTCACCTTGGGGGAAATCGCACCGGCCAAGTCGGCGCGGCTGCTGGGCTCGCTGGGCATTCCCGGGGTGGTCCCGCCACCGGTGGCAGCGCCCTCGACGCAGCAGTGGCAGACCCTGGCGGCGGATGATTTTGCCGCATTGCTGCATTGCCTGAAGGCACTGTGATGGACCGGTTCAAGGGGGCTGTATGAAGCGGATTCTGGATCCTCTGGACGAGCGCATCCTGGCCGAGCTGAGCGTCAATGCCCGAGCGGCCCATGCCGAGCTGGCGGCCAAGGTCAACCTGTCGCGCAATGCCGTGCGCCAGCGCATCGAACGCCTGGAGCGCGACGGCGCGATCCAGGGCTACACCATTCGCGTGGGCGAAGGGCGCGGGGCGGATACCCGGATCAACGCGCTGATCTTCGTCTACCGCTACGACCGCATGCGGGGCGCCGAGGTATTGCAGGCCCTGCGCTCGATGCCGGAGATCGTCCAGTGCGAAGTGCTCAGTGGCGAGTTCGACGTGCTGGTGCGGGTCAGCGCCGCCACCGCGGAGCGGGTGCACCGGGTGTGGAATGACATCGCCGCCTTGCCCGGGGTGGAAAACACTGTGACTTCCTTTGTCTTGTCCTCCGTGGCCTGAGCGCAGAGCCGGATCTTCTGGCCTCCTGTAGCCGCTGGCGCAGCCTGCGAAAAGGCCCGAGGGGGCTTCAGCGTGGGTGGGGTCGCTGCGTGCCCAAGGCCCGTTCGCAGCCTTCGGCAGCGGCTACACGATCTATAGCCCCAGCAATCCCTGTAGCCGCTGCCGAGCCTTTGGCGAGGCTGCGAAAAGGGCCGAAGGACCTTCCTGCGCCGTCAATCAGCATATTGCGATGAATGGAACCCTGTGTGTTGTCCTGATGGACCGCACCGCCAGGTTTGGCGTCTCCTGCGGAGCCGATCGCAGCCTTCGGCAGCTGTCACGGGTGCTGGGCAAAATGCTCAGCAAATACAGCAAAACGGCATATTTCACTGCCCGGGCCAGCCCCCTAACCTTGTGTCCATCAGCTTCTTCAACCCGGATGGAACACAACAAAAATGACTGAATACAACATCGCCCTGGTGGGCTTCGGCGGGGTCAATCGGGCCCTGGCGCAACTGATTGCCGAGCGCAATCAGGCATGGAAAAAACAGCTGGGTTTCAGTTTGAAAATCGTCGGCATCAGCGATCTGTTCCTCGGTTCCATCGTGGCTCCCCAGGGGCTGGATGCCGGTCTGCTGAGCAAGCTGCCGGCAACCAAAGGCGCGTTGGCGCAACTGCCGGGCGGTCAGGTGGAGGCGCTCAACGAACAGGT
This sequence comes from Pseudomonas protegens, assembly GCF_003363755.1. GTDB lineage: Bacteria > Pseudomonadota > Gammaproteobacteria > Pseudomonadales > Pseudomonadaceae > Aquipseudomonas > Aquipseudomonas danubii. Next base: position 1,063,153 of record NZ_CP031396.1, on the reverse strand, counting down.
GATCAAGGACTCCGGCGCCGACATCATCGCCGAGGCCACCTTCACCAATCCGGTGGACGGCGAGCCGGCCAGCACCTTCTGTCGCTGGGCCCTGGAGCAGGGCAAGCACGTGGTGACCACCAACAAGGGGCCGATCGCCCTGCACGGCGCCGAGCTCAAGGCCCTGGCCCAGCGCAATCAGGCGGCGTTCGAGTACGAAGGCGCGGTGATGAGCGGCACCCCGGTGATCCGCATGGCCAAGCAGTCCCTGGCCGGCAGCGAGCTGCTGGGTTTCGAGGGCATTCTCAATGGCACCTCGAATTTTGTGCTGACCCGCATGGACGCCGGCCTGGGCTTTGCCGAGGCGGTGGCCGAGGCTCAGGCACTGGGGTATGCCGAGGCTGATCCGACGGCGGATGTCGAAGGTTTTGACGTGCGCTTGAAGGTGGTGATCCTGGCCAACGAACTGCTCGGTGCACAGTTGACCGTCAGCGACGTCAGCTGCCGCGGCATCTCCGGCCTGACGGCGGCGGACCTGGAGCAGGCCCGGGCCGAGGGCGCGCGCTGGAAGCTGATCGGTTCGGCCCGGCGCCTGGCCGATGGCTCGCTGCAGGCCAGCGTCGAGCCGCGGCTGTTGCCCCTGGCTCATCCGCTGGCGGGTATTGGCGGGGCGATCAACGCGGTGTCGTTCAACACCGAACTGCTGGGCGCGGTGACGGTGTCCGGGCCGGGCGCCGGGCGCATCGAGACGGCCTTTGCCTTGCTCTCGGACATCATCCACATCCACCAGTCGCGCACCAGCCGCTAGGAGCCTGTCCATGAATCTGTCACGTCTGGCGCCGGTCGCCGATTCGATTGACGTCTGCAGCCCCTTCGATGGTCGCCTGATTGGGACCGTGCCACGCCTTGACGCCTGTGCCGTGCCCTACCTGTTGCAGCAGGCGCGCCAGGGCGTGAACGACTGCGCCGCGTTGCCGCGCCATCAGCGGGCACGGATTCTGGAGCGGGCGGCCTTGAACATCGAGCGCGACGCCGAGCACTTTGCCCGGCTGATCGTCGATGAAGCGGGCAAGACCCTGAAACAGGCGCAGAAGGAGGTCAAGCGCTGCGTCAACACCCTCAAGCTCTCGGCCGAAGAGGCCAAGCGCAATGCCGGCGAGGTGCTGCCCTTCGATGCTTACGAAGGTTCGGAGAACCGCCAGGGCTGGTTCTCTCGCGAGCCTCTGGGGTTGATCCTGGCGATCACCCCCTACAACGATCCGCTGAACCTGGTGGCGCACAAGCTGGGCCCGGCCATTGCCGGGGGCAACGGGGTGATCCTCAAACCGTCGGAGCTGGCGCCGCTGTCGGCCATCAAGCTGGTGGACTACTTGCGCGATGCCGGGCTGCCGACTTCGGTGGTGACCCTGGCCACCGGCGGCGCGGAATTGGGCAAGGCCCTGGTGGCGGCCCGCGAGGTGCGGATGATTTCCTTCACCGGCGGCTTTGTCACCGGCGAGCAAATCGCCCGCAGCGCCGGCCTGAAGAAGCTGGCCATGGACCTGGGGGGCAACGCGCCGGTGATCGTCATGGCCGACTGCGACCTGGCGGCGACGGTGGAAAGCTGTGTGTCCGGGGCGTTCTGGGCGGCGGGGCAGAACTGCATCGGCACCCAGCGCCTGCTGGTCCAGGCCTCGATCTACGAGGCGTTTCGCGAGGCCTTTGTGCGCCTGGCCCGGGAGCAGGTCAGTGGCGATCCATCGGCCGACAGCACGGATATCGGGCCGATGATCAGCCTGCAGGCAGCGCAGAACGCGCAGAAGGTCGTGGATGAAGCACTGCAGCAGGGCGCGCGGTTGCTCTGCGGGCATCAGCGCCGGGGTTCGTGCTACGCCGCCACGGTGCTGGAGAATGTCGACCATGGCAGCCGCCTGTGGCAGGACGAGGTCTTTGCGCCAGTGGTGGTGTTGCAGGCGTTCGACGATCTGGATCAGGCCATCGCCCTGGCCAACCAGCCCGAATACAGCCTGCATGCGGGGATCTTCACCAACGATCTGCGCACCGCCATGGACGCCGCGCGGCGGATCGAGGCGGGCGGGGTGATGATCAACGATTCGTCCGATTACCGTTTCGATGCCATGCCGTTTGGCGGCTTCAAGTACGGCAGCCTGGGCCGCGAAGGGGTGCGTTTCGCCTATGAGGAAATGACCCAGCCCAAGGTGGTGTGCCTCAACAGCCTGAGCTGAGGCCGATTGCAGCAACACGACAGGTCGTCGGGCACCGGGCAGGTTTGGTCACCTGCCCGGTGTTTTTTTGTCTGCGCGGCAGCGGATCGAATCGACCCAGGGAGCGGTGGTGGTAGAGTCCGCCCACCCAGGATGAAGGATGCGGGAAGCGCGAATGATCAAGCTGTTGTGGCAACAAGGGCGCGGGCTGTGGCTGGCGCTGTTTCTCGGGCTGCTGCTGCCGGCGCCGGGCTACGCCGAGCCGGTGCCACCGGGGTTGGCGAGGATTGAGCTGGACCGGCGGATCATCGATCTGAGCGGCACGCTGGACGCGGCGCAGCAGCAGCGCATGAGCGAGAAACTCGCGGCCCTGGAACAGCGCCGCGGTGCGCAGATCGCGGTGATGCTAGTGCCCAGCCTCGGCCAGCAAAGCATCGAGGCCCTGAGCAACCAGCTGTTTCGCGCCTGGAAGCTGGGGCGCAAGGGGGTCGATGACGGCCTCCTGCTGCTGGTGGCGAAGAACGATCGCCAGGTGCGCATCGAGGTGGGTTATGGCCTGGAGCCGGTGGTCACCGACCTGCTGGCCGGACAGATCATCGCCCGGGACCTGGCCCCGGCCTTTCGCCGGGGGGATTTCGCCGCAGGCATCGAACAGGCCCTGGATGACCTGATTGTGCTGGTGGACGGTGGCGAACTGGCGGAACCGGCGCCCTTGCAGGTGCCCTTGCAGATCCCCCTCGAAGTCTATGCCTTGCTGCTGGCCTTCATCATCGGGGCGGTGGCGGGAGTGATGCTGGCCGCGGGCTGGAAGTGGCGCCGGGTCCTGGCCGCTCTGGTGCTGCTGGTGGCGTTGCTGGTGGGCGCGGTCGGCGGTCGCGAGTGGCTGGTGCAATTGTTCCTGGTGCCGCTGTGCATGCTGGTGGGTGGCGCGACGTTCGCCGGGCTGTGGCAGGCGCGCCGGGTGTTCTACGGGGTGCTGGGGCTGCTGCTGTACATCGCCGTGCTGACCCTGCTCAGTCAGTTCCTGGGCCGTTCGACCTTCCTCTACGGGCTGGCCTGGCCGGCCGGCGTGCTGCTGGTGCTGGGAGGGCATTGGCTGCTCTATCGCATGATGCGCAACCGCTGGCGCAAGAGCCCCAAGGGCTTTGCGTGGCGACTGGGGGCGCTGCTGGTGCTGATCCTGCTGATGGCCTGGGGTGTCGACGCCTGGAGTACGGCCCGGCAGTGGCTGACGCTGTTGCCGTTCGCCTACTTCCTCGGTTTCATGCTGTTTGCCAGTACCGGCGGTTTTCACTGGACCAGCGGCGGTGCCAGTAGTGGCGGCGGTAGTGCTGGCAGTTCGAGCTCGGGAGGCGGGTTCTCCGGAGGCGGCGGTTCCAGTGGCGGCGGTGGAGCGTCGGGCAGTTGGTGATGCGCCTGTTGGCCTTTCCCATGGCGGACGGACCGGCCCAGGCGCTGCCGTGTCCGTCCGAGTTTGTGGATCAGACGACTTCGTCGATCAACGAGGTTTTTGGCGCCGTGACCGGTGGCTGAGGCTGTTCCTTGGCCTTGTCTCTGAGTTTTTCCAGCGCCTCTTTCTGTTCCGCCGTCAGGGGCGGTGGGGTCAGCACCTTGCCCGAGTCAGGCAGCTTGATGCCGGGCTGAGAGCCGCCGGCGGTCAGGGGGGGAAGGGGACGGTTGTTTATTTCCATGTCACTGCATCCTTGAGTGGGGTGAATAAAAGATAACGACCGCTTTGCGCTGATCTTTAGAGCCAATGCTCTAGGCCGCCAGATGAACCTTCTTTCGAAGGGGGGCTTGATTTGGTGTTGATAACTATTCTTGTTTGCAAATAAGATATGTTATTACGTTTTGAAATCACCCCAAGGAGTCTCTCCCATGAAAGTCCTGTCCTCCCTCAAAGAAGCCAAGAACCGTCACCGCGACTGCCAGATCGTCAAGCGTCGCGGGCGGATCTACGTGATCTGCAAATCCAATCCTCGCTTCAAGGCGCGCCAGGGCGGGGCGAAAAACCGCAACAAGGGCTGATCCGCCGCTTGCTCCTGTCCAGGACAGGGCGCCCGATACGTGGCAAGCACCGTCGGGCGCGTTGGCGGCTTATCTGCCGAGGCGGGCGATCAGGGGCTCGAGCGTCGGACGTTTGCTCTGCCACTCCGCCTTGGTGATGCCCAGCAGGACCACGTCCATGCGTTGGCCATCCTTGAGGATGTTCTGGCGCCGCAGCCCCTCCTGTTGGAAGCCGAATTTCAGGTGCATGTTGATCACCGCAGGGTTGCTGGCCAGTACCTCGCAGTTGAGTTTTTCAAGACCGGCTTCGGTGAAGGCGTAGTCCAGCATCCAGAACTCGATCAGGCTGCCCAGGCCCTTGCCTTGCTGCTTGGCGTCCAGGTAGAACGCCCAGTCGGCGGTCTTCTGTCGGGCATTGATGGCATTCAGCGAAACGATGCCCAGGGCCTGGCCTTCGTCCATGACGACAAACACCGCCTGGGCCGGATTGCCCCGCAGCGACTCCAGCCAGCGCTGGTGTTCCTGCTCGCTGATTTCGTGGGAGGTGTACATGTACTGGCGCACCTCTTTCTGGTTGCGCAGCGTGCGTACATGGGCCTGAGTGGCGGGATCGGCATCGACTAGCGGGATGAACTGCATCCTGATGTCCTTCTCGGATGGGTAAGCGGTGGTGGCGCATGATGGCATATCCACGGCCGTTGCATGGATTTGTCTCGCGGGACAAGAACCGGTAGAAAGAGCCCTCGCATTCAGAAAACAGATACCTGCATGAGCAACATCGAGAAACCCAATAGCCGCCTGTTCGACCTCGACTTGCTGCGGGCCATTGTCACGGTGGCCGATTGCGGCAGTTTCACCACGGCGGCCAGTCGCCTGCATTCGACTCAGTCCACCGTCAGCCAGAAGATCCGCCGCCTGGAGGAGATGGCCGGGCACCGCCTGCTGGAGCGTGGCAATCGCGATGTCCTGCCCACCGATGCCGGCGCCACGCTGCTGGGGTATGCCCGGCGCCTGCTGGCGCTGAACGACGAGATGCTTGAGGCGCTGTCCGGCGCCACGGTGGCGCTGACGGTGCGGATCGGCGTACCGGATGACTTTGCCGCGGGGCGCACCACCGAGCAGTTGGCCGCCTTCAATCGCCGCTATCCCCAGGTCAAGCTGGAAGTCACCAGCGGCATGAGTCGCGACCTGAGCGCCAGCTATGACCGCGGCGAACTGGACCTGGTGGTGCTCAAGCAACTGCGCAACAGCCGCGAGGCCCTGGGCTGCTGGCCGGAGAAGACCCGCTGGGTGGACAGCGCGAAAAACCCCTGCATCGACCTCGACCCGCTGCCCATCGTCACCTTCCCGCCGCGTGGGGTGTACCGCGATGAAATGATCAATGCCCTGGAGTCCATCGGCCGGCGCTGGCACATCAGTTTCACCAGCTCCAGTCTCAGCGGCCTGCAGTCAGCGATTGCCGATGGCATGGGCATCGGCCTGCTGCCGCTGCGCGCGGTGACGGCAGGGCATCAGGTCCTGGCCCGCAGCAGCGGGTTGCCGTCGGTGGATGTGTTCGAGGTGGCGTTGCTGCACCGTCCGGCGGCGGATCCCATGGTCAAGGAGCTGGCCCGGGTATTGTCACGGGTGCTGGCCCAGGACACCCGTGGCTGAGTCTGTTTACTATTTGATAAATGAATATACCGGATTCCGGTATTTAATTTGTGCATGAAGGCGGCGCTGGATATCGTGATGGCCAGCAGCGATCCGCAGCATTGCCTGGCGCGTCGCTCCGCAGATTTGTTCACCCCGGCGGCGTTGCTGCACGGGGTAGCAAAACAACAATGAGGAGAGTCTCGATGTCCAAAACCACTTATTACGCACCCCACGGCGGGCACCCGGCGCAGACCGAAATGCTCACCGACCGTGCCATGTTCACCGAAGCCTATGCCGTGATCCCCAAGGGCGTGATGCGTGACATCGTCACCAGTCACCTGCCGCACTGGGACAATATGCGCATGTGGGTGATTGCCCGTCCGCTGTCGGGTTTTGCCGAAACCTTTTCCCAGTACATCGTTGAAGTGGGCGCCAATGGCGGCAGCGACAAGCCCGAGCAGGACCCCAACGCCGAAGCGGTGCTGTTCGTCGTCGAAGGCGAAGTCAACCTGACCCTGCAGGGCCAGGAGCACGTCCTCAAGCCCGGCGGTTATGCCTTCATCCCGCCGGCGGCCGACTGGAAGCTGCGCAACACCAGCGGCACCGAGGCGCGTTTCCACTGGATCCGCAAGCACTACCAGAAAGTCGACGGCGTGCCGTACCCGGACGCGTTCGTCACCAACGAGCAGGACATCGAGCCGCGGGTGATGCCGGACACCGACGGTCGCTGGAGCACCACCCGGTTTGTCGACATGAGCGACATGCGCCACGACATGCACGTCAACATCGTCAACTTCGAGCCGGGCGGCGTGATTCCCTTCGCCGAGACTCATGTCATGGAGCACGGCCTGTATGTTCTGGAAGGCAAGGCGGTGTATCGCCTGAACCAGGACTGGGTCGAAGTCGAGGCCGGCGACTTCATGTGGCTGCGCGCCTTCTGCCCGCAGGCCTGCTACTCCGGCGGCCCGGGTCGCTTCCGCTACCTGCTGTACAAGGATGTGAACCGCCAGATGCGCCTGACCCTGAACGCGCCGCATTGATACTAAGGTGGGGCAGGGGCGCTCAAGGCCTCTGCAGCGGCGAGGGATGAAAACCGGCGAATATTCGCCGGTTTTTTTTGCTTCGCAGCAAGGCAGGCACCGGATGGTCGCGCCAGGTTGTTTCGCGTCGAGGTTCACTTAGCGATTGATGATTAGCACGACCTGTCGAACTGAGGGCCGAAAGTGGGCTCGGACAAGTAAAGGGCTATTCAGGGGAGTTGCAACTTATCAACGTTGAGCCAAGGCCGCCGACGGCAGCCTTGGCTGCTGTTAGTGCCTTAGGCGACCGGGTGAATGGTCTCACCGTGGTCTTTCACGGTGCTGCTATCAACTTCGATCTTGCTCGTGGCCTGGACATAGTAAGGCGCCTGGGTGCCGTTCCTTTTCAGGGACAGCACAAAGCCACGGTCGTCCGATCTGTCCCAGCTTTCCTGCTTGCCGCTGTCGATTCCAAAGAAGGTGGTGTCGCCGTCGCTGCCCCATTTGTTGACCGAGACTTCAATCTTTTTCGATGATTTGTTGGTAACGGTAATACCCATCTCTATATTCCTTTTAGATTGAGGTTTAGTTGATCTGGCTATTGACTGCTATCCAATGCTTACAGTCGTTATGTTGTTCCATACAACCTAACTAGAACTGCCAGTCAATGCAGGTGAAGCGCCTTGAAGTCTAGATACTATTTTGCTATCAGCAAGGCTGCACTCCTGGAGCTTCCTCAATGAATCGCCAATGCCCATCTCGCCTTGTCACAACGCCTTCAGCTGTGCCGGGCAACGACGATTTTGCTCCTCACCCACCTATTTGGCAGCAAGATCCGGACTTGCCGATCATGGGCAGCGCTGCATCGGCCATCATGGGGTTCTGCTTCTTGGTGCTTTGGTCCTTGCCGGTCTTGGTGCTGACGATATTGCTCCTTCTGGGGGCCGAAGCGATGCTAGGTGAACCGCGCAGCGATGGGTCGAGTTTCACAACGGCGCTTCTCATCCAGTTCCTGCTGGGCTTTACCGTGCTCATGGGACTGGTCTTCGCGTGGATTTTCTCTGTGCCCAGAGTGCTGGCCTTCACGTTCGACGAAAACCAGCAACTGCTGACCCTTACCGTCAGCCGGCGCGGCCGTAAGCCCACCGAAGTACGGGTGCCATATAGCGACATCATTGGCATCTACCCTTACGTGTTCGCCAGTTATGACCGCGATGGCCATTTCAGCGTTTTGTGTCAGGGCCAAGAGGCAAGCAGTCGCTGTACCGATTGGCCGAGGGTACTTCTCTGGAAGAAATGGAGTTTCATTCGGCGTGGTTGCGAGGAGCGTTAGGCGAACGGATGCATAACCTGGCGGATCTGGACAAATGAACGAAGCGCGCCCATCCCGCCACTTCTTCGGGCGTTTATCCGCTCGAGGCATTGGGGGAGGTGGTACATGATCCTTGAATTCATGGCGCGTGGTTGATTGGGGTGAGGGTGTTATGGGGGACCTGATAGGGGAGGCGTTGTTTCATGCGACCTGACTGGAACGGCCGGCCAATGAGGGTGAAGCGCATTGGCGTCCAGACAGTTTCTTGCTGTCGGCAAGGCAGTGGGCGGCAACCTGGCTGAGGTGTCGTCAGTTCAACTATGTGCAACTTGAGCCTTGAAGGAAAAGAGGACGCCACTTGTCGAACAGCCTGTGCGCGGCGTCTCTTGGTTGTTCAATGCACGCTACGGGCGGCCTTCCAGAGGTCTTGCGCACCCAGGTCGGCCTGCCAGGCTTCGAAGCAGGATCGCCATTGTTCAAAAGCCGGGCCCAGGGGATGACGGGGGGCGCCGCTGAGTGAATAGGCCATACCCTCTCAGCCCTGATGCCTGGCGTTGCCCGTCGGTGGTTGACCTTGCCAAGACCATCCGTGAAGTGTCGATGCGGTCGAGCATGGTCACCGGCAAGGTGAGTTGCTGTTCATTGGCGACGCCGGCAAGGCTTGGGAACTAGGTCAGATTCAACCCGCCGTCCGAGAGGAGTATCTCGCCGGTCAAGTAATCCGACTCGACCAGCATGATCACGGCGTGGGCGATGTCATCTGGGCTGGCGGCCCTGCGCATCGGGGCGCGAGTTCGCCACAACTCTTGGGCATCGGTCCACTCTGCGGTCATGGGCGTGTCGACCAAGCCTGGCGCCACAGCGTTTACGCGAATGTCTGGCCCCAGCGATAACGCGAGCAAGCGGGTCATGTGATTCAGCGCGGCTTTGCTGACCGCATAGGGAATCGATGCGCCTTTAGGACGGATACCGGCATGTGAACTGATGTTCACGACACAACCCGCTCGCCGCTGACGGGCGGCATCGCGCAATGCCGACTCGGCCAATGTGACGAGGTGGAACGGTGCCACGACATTCACCTCGTTCAATTCGTGCCACACCATCGAGTTGGCCGAGGCAAGGTCGCCGTGGGGAATGACTCTGCTAATACCAGCGTTATTGACCAATACATCGAGCTGCCCCCACGCGGCGATCGCCTCGTTAACAAGCCTGACTCTGTCAGCTTCGACAGCAAGATCGGCTTGTACATAAACAGCCTGCTTCATTTCAGCGGCCATAGCGCGTCCCGTATCCGCAGAAGTTCGCGAATGGAGCACCACCGCATAGCCTGCCTGGCTGAGTGCACGTGCAATGGCTGCACCGATGCCGGAAGTGGATCCTGTCACCAACGCGACGCGTAATCCGTTATCGATTGTCGGATTGGGGGTCATATGGACTTCTCTGAGGGGTTGCTGGAAAGCCGTTATCGGAGCACCAAGCGGGCAAGGTTGGAACGGGTCGGCGTAACCAGGCACGCGCCTTGTTCATCAGCGTCTATTTCCCTGAGGGCCGAGTAGAGCGCCGCATGATAAGGGCTGCCGATTCCAAGTCCAGCATTCTGTCCGTTGGGCAGGTCGACGGGAGCCCTGTATGCGCAAAGATGGGAGCAGGGTTGCCGTTGAATCCGACGCCTGTTAGACAGCCGGCCCAAAGTGTCGCCAAGGACTGCAATCAATGTTTCTGCTAATGATGGTTCTCTCGCTCTGGGCGGAGGATCCCGCCTATGTCGTCAACGAAGAACACTGCAAATTCGGGCATTTTGTTGAGTTACCGAAGGACAAGAGACAGGGGCGGCTGATCAAGGCGTGCATCTATCGAATGGAAGGTAAAACCCCGCCTCTTTTTGAACGCGTGCAGGCCAATCCTGTTCGGCCACTGACAGAACTCATGAAGGCGCCTGCTGAATTACGCTAACGCGGCTTGGCTAACCGTCCGCTGGAACTTGAGGAAAGTGCTGTGGGGAGGCTGATTTTATTTCAGGCATGACTTTGATGAAGTCCTGTGCCGCTGCACGTTATGCCAGGAGAACAGACTTCAGAGCGTAGTAGCGATTGCCAGGGCCAGTTGTTCGTCGGTCATGTACGGCGGGCCATAGGCCGAGTGGTAGTAGCGAACGGCTTGCTCGAATTGAGCGCCGCGAATCTCGCCATCTGAGCCTACGAATGCCGGTGCATCAGCCTTGGCAGGCTGGAATTGCTTCACCGCCAGCTCAGATAGTCCGGTTGTTCCTGAAAGAAGCAAGGTTGGAGCCAGCGTTATCATCATCATCGAGTTTTGATAGGAGCCCTTGTTTTCCGCCGCGGCTTGAGCACCGGTCAATGCCAGGATGACGAACACTAGAGTTTTCCATTTATGCATTCCTCACCGCTTCCTTGCTGCCTGCCGAATAGTGGCGCAACGATACCAAGGTGGGTCGCTGTATAGATAGAAGAATCCCGGTGCCGGGCCGGGCTCGATACGGAGGCCTGTCAATCATCAGCCGTTGTTCACCACATCGCCCCCGGCGGGTTTGGTCGTAGGCTCTATCAGTTCCGCCCCGTGGTTCCTGACGTTGCCGATGGCGGTGCTGACTCTGAACCATTCGAAGGCGTCGGCGGGCTCACCCTGGTGCAAGGCCATCTGTTCGGCGCGCTCCTTCGGCGTGGCCGGATCGAGCCATTCCCGGGCCTGCTCCGGCGCCAGGACCACCGGCCGGCGGTCGTGAATATCGACCATACCGCCCTGAGCGTCGGCGGTGATGATCACAAAGCCGTCGTGCTCTGCGCGGCCTCGCTTTGGATCCGGAAGTTGTCCGATCGAGGCACAGAGGATGGGGGAGCCGTCGCGGTGCCGGATCAGGTAGGGCTGCTTCTTCGCGCCGCCTTCATCCACCCACTCGAACCAGTTGTCGATCGGGCATAGGGCTCGGTGCGGCCAGATCTGGCGGAAGAACGGACCGTGGGCCACTTTTTCGACCCGGGCATTGACCGGGGCTGCGCGATCATCCGCCCAGTGCGGCCGCCAGCCCCAGCGCACGGCGTCGGCATGCAACGCTTCGCCGGCAACATGGAAGAGGGCAAGCTGCATTGTCGGCGCTGCGTTGTAGCGCCCCAGGGGCTGGTCGCCAACGCTGTTGACCAGTGCCCCTGGCATGCTCAGGGCAGCGACGAAGTCGTGGATACCGCGATACTGAGAAAGTCTTCCGCACATTGCTGTGCCCTCACGCTAGGAGCGTAAGCATAGCGCCGCCTGTGGGCTTCTATTCATCAGCGCGCTCAGTGGTGAAGAGATTTGGCATGGCGCAGTTTGGCTTGGACATCAATGGCGTTGAGGAGGTTGACGGGGCCCTCTATGCGCCAGCGTGGTGGTACCGCGTCGGGTCGATTGCCTTCAAGGTGTTCCGATCGGGCTTCCTGGTGAAAATCGCACCCCGGAAAACTGCGGCCATGGCTGAGTTTTACCCGGCGTACCTGCACTACGGGGTGAAGCGCGGCAGGCGTCTGGGCAAGCTGGCGCCAGGAACGGGCAAAGGAAAGTCCAACCGGCGAGCTGCTGGCGCGCGTGCGGCTATAGCCGAGCGTGCAGCGGGGGAGTGGCGTATCAAGCCACGTGACAACTACATGGCTGATGCGCTGCAGGACTCCAGCTCTGATGTGAAGGGTATTCTCAGTGCGGCCTTCGCTAGCGCCTTGCGCTGAAAGCGGGTGATGCCTGCTCTGAAGATGCGCTACGATCCGCGGTCCATTGGAAGGAGGTCAAAAGGAATGATCGGTCGTTTAGCTGTGTGCGCTCTTCTGGCTGCGCAAGTGGTGCCTGCATTCGCGGCAAAGGATGAAGTCGAGTATTTGATCCCGGAGGACTGGGATTCGAAAAAAGACGAGGCTAAGCCTGCCGGCGGCTTGCCTCTGACTTCGAAGGAACTTGAGTCTGGAATGAAAAAGAGATTCAAGGAGGTTCCGCAGTGTTCAGGCGTTGCGTTTGGTAAGGCCCAAGCCATGAAGAATGGTGAGGTGATTTACCAAACCTTGAGCTTGAAGGGGGCCCAGCTGGAGATGTTTGTTGAAATCAACAGTGCTGGGAAGGTAGGCAATGCCAAGTTCCTGGGTAGCAAGGGAGCAAAGGACGATCCCGAACTTCGTCTCATGATGTGCTCGACCTACGCCGTTATGCGCACTTTGCAGCCTGAACTGGAGTCGTCTGAAGCTGCGCTGAAAAGCTCCTCCCGAGCGTGGACTTTGTCAAAGCAAAAGCCATTTGAAATGGCCTTCTATTTCAACAAGATCAAAACCCAGTACGTGCCCTTTGAGATGAACGTCTACTGAAGTTTGCTGCTCGGTTGAAAAGTAAATCCAGCGGACTCTGGGTTTCTTTGGCTTTGAGATTCTGGAGAGTTATCGGTGTTACAGACGTTGTGGATGTTGCTCAATTGGGAGGTTTGGGAGTCACTTGCAATAGTTTCTATCCCATTTCAGCTGTTTGTCTGGGTTGGGGTTATGGTCACAATGCTTATCATTCGTTTCCGTGGCCGCATTCCTATCTTTTGGGCCAATCTGTTGGCGGGCGGGGTTGCTGGGCTGGCAGCTATGCAGGTTTGTATGATGTCGGCACCTTATGCGCTCGATTACAAGGATTACCGCGAGAGCGTTCGGAAGTTGGAGGCTCAGGAGCGCTTACAGCGACAACAGGAGTCGCCAGATGTTGATGCGCCGCCTGTTGAGTTGGCGGGGGGGATGGCAGGACTGGAGTCAATGAAGATTTTTATGGCACTGGTTTCATACCGGGCAGATTCCAAACAGCCCCAGGAGAGTGACCAGCAACCGGAAGAAAAGGAGTTCTGAATCGCCCCGGCCAGTACATCTCATTCTTTGGCTACCTGCGAGTGCATCTCTGCGAGCTTGAAGGCGTTGTGCCGGCTTTCGCGCAGCAGGCGGGTCAGCTCCGCGATTTCGTTCTCCAGCAACAGGATGTGCTGCTTGCAGGTTTCAAGGGGCGAAGGAATGCCCAGCCAATCGGCTGTGTCGTCTTCGGTGTGCACGGTACTACCTCGAATACCATGCTGTATGTGCATACAGTGATCGAGGCTTGAGCCAGGCGCGATTTGCGCCGACGAACTTTAGGGGGTAGGGGTGGTGTACGGTCGGCAGAACGCCGGAGACGGGCTACAGCAGTATGCACAATCGGCATATTGCGGTTGCATTGGATTGAGGCGAAAGCCTCTCAAAAAGAGCAAAGTATTCGGACGCGTCCAAAAATGCTTGAGCTGGGTCGACGTGGCGAGGTCAGGAGTAAAATCCCCCAGACACAAAAAAGCCCTGAAAAATCAGGGCTTTCTCGTTGAGATTTGGCGGAGGCGTAGAGATTCGAACTCTAGGACCTGTTACAGTCGGCGGTTTTCAAGACCGCTGCCTTAAACCACTCGGCCACACCTCCAGATCGCATTGCGGGCGCCATAATACCCGAATGAAACACACTGTCAAACTCTCTGCATAGCGAGTTACAGAGCCTCTGTTATCATCCTTGCCACTAAATGTTTCCCCCAACAGGAGTGTCGCCATGCGCGAACAGGATTACGCAGTTAACAACGGCGTGCAGGCCGAGCAGCTAGAGGTTAGCCGCGTCCTGCGCAACACTTATGGCTTGCTGGCCCTGACCCTCGCGTTCAGCGGTGTCATGGCTTATGTGGCGCAGCAGATGCGGGTCGGCTACCCGAACATCTTCGTGGTGCTGATCGGCTTTTACGGTCTGTTCTTCCTCACCAACAAACTCCGCGACTCGGCCTGGGGCCTGGTCTCGGCGTTCGCCCTGACCGGCTTCATGGGCTTTTTGCTCGGCCCGATCCTCAACCGTTACCTGGGCATGCAGGGCGGTGCTGAAGTCGTTAGCTCGGCCTTCGCCATGACGGCGCTGGTGTTTGGTGGTCTGTCGGCCTATGTGCTGATCACCCGCAAGGACATGAGCTTCCTCGGTGGTTTCATCACCGCTGGTTTCTTCGTGTTGATGGGCGCCGTGCTGGCCAGCCTGTTCTTCCAGATCAGCGGTCTGCAGTTGGCGATCAGCGCCGGTTTCGTGCTGTTCTCCTCGGTGTGCATCCTGTTCCAGACCAGCGCCATCATCCATGGCGGCGAACGCAACTACATCATGGCCACCATCAGCCTGTATGTATCGATCTACAACCTGTTCGTCAGCCTGCTGCAGCTGTTCGGCATCATGGGCCGCGATGACTGAATCCGGTTGTTGAGCCAATAAAAAAAGCCCGCTTCGGCGGGCTTTTTGTTGTCCAGGTTTCAAGCGTGACAAGGTTTCAAGGGCTGTGCAGCTGCAAGCGTGCGCTGGCCATGGCGTCCTTGTTGACCTCGATGGAGAACGACAGCACGGCGACTTGCTGCTGCTCCAACTGGTCGATCCAGGTGATCAGGCCGTTGAGAGGCCCCTCCAGACTGAGGTTGACCCGTCCTTCATCCTCCTGGTCCATGCGTTCCAGGTTGAGCCCGGCCTGGCTGCTGGAGCGTGCCAGCATGCCCGGCAGGGCATCACCGGAAATGACTGGGCCACGAAGTGCGGAGGTGCTGACGGGCAGCCGTTGTAGATCTAAAAGCAATTGCGTTTCCTCGGTATAGCGTTGCTCGGCCAGGGCCAGAGCCTGTTGTTGCGGTTGCCAGAGTAGATAGAGGCTGGTCAGGCCAGCGAAGACCACCAGGGCTTGTACCGCCCGTTGTTCGCGCTTTGCCAGACGCTGCCAGCGTTGTCGGAGTGGGGTCGCCAGGGCGGTCCTGGTCGGAGTCGTGGCGCTGGATGGATTCACGTCTTACTCCTTGATTTGAAAACGCGCGGAGACGCCTTGAGCGTCCCGCACGGATGAGTCGGTGCTGACGCTCAGGCCCTGGTTGATCAGGCCCTCGCGCAGCATTTGCAGATCGGCAAAGGCCGGGGCGCTCACTTGCAGGCTCCAGCCTTCCTCGGCCTGGTAATCCAGACGCTGGATCATCGACAGCGCGCCGCCACTGGCGACCCATTGCTCCGCCAGTTGCGACAGACGCAGGGCTACGCCCGGTGTTTCCTGCACCTGTTGGCGTTGCTTGAGCCGCACCTGACGCGCCAGATCGGCGGTAACCGGTTCATCGGCAAAGCGCTCTTGCCACAGACTCTGGCTGGCGGCGTGCAACTGGTCGCTGCGTTGCTCCAGGTACAGCCGGTGCCCGATGTTCTGCAACAGATGGGCGCCGCCGGCAATCGCCAGCACCAGTAGCGTCAGGCGCCAGGGCTTCGCTTTACGGGTGCGGCGCTGGAATTGGCCCTGGCACAGGTCGATTGCCTGCAGGCTGCCCTGGCTGAGCACTTGCCAAGGCTGCTCTTCGACCTGCCAGTGCTGCGGTTCCAGGCCGTCGATGCCCGGGGCCTGGGCGCCTTGCCACAGTAGCCCGTCCGGCACCAACCGGCTCAGGTCGCCGAGCTCCTGGTCGCTGAGGGTCAGGCGCAGTGGGGCGCTGCCGCCCAACAGCCAGCGGCCGTCCCAGGCCAGGGCTCGTGGCCGGTCCTGGGGCAGGCAGTCGGCATCGATGTGCATGCGCGCCGGGTGCAGTCCGTGTTCGGCCAGGCGCTTGAGGCAACGCTGCAGGCGCTCGCGATTGATGACCAGCACCGAGCAGTGACGTCGCTCGCGCAATGGGCCATGGGCCATGTGCAAGTGCTCGACGTCGTCGATCAGGTGTTCTTCCAGGGCACTGTGCAGCGCCTGGCGCAACCAGCGACCGCTGCGGGCCGGGACGCTGACTTGATGAAAACTGGCCATTTCCATCGGCAGCAGCAGGACAAATCCATGCTCGCGAAGCTGTTCGGCGGCCTGTTCCAGGCTGCCTTGCTGGGGCGTGCTGCCGGCTGACCACCAGTGGCAACGCCACGGGGTGTCGCCGGTGGTATGGGGCGAAAGGTAAAGCCAATGGCTCATCAATGGTTACTCGGTAAGCAGATGGGCGTTGGACGGTCCGGGGAGCAGCGTGCGCTGTTGCACCCGGACCTGTTCAGCGTTCATGACGCGCAGGTCGCTGACCAGGCGCAGGCGTCGGCCATGCAGTTCAACGTCGATGGTGGCGCGGAACTGGCGACTGTTGACGCTCAGCCCGCGAGGGGTAATGTCCCGGCCCTGGAGCATGGGGTTGGCGAGGAACGCGGCGACCGTGGGATAGCCCTTGCTCGGGCGCGATTGGGCCAGGGTCTGGGCGGTCGGCAGGTCGATGCCTTCGATGCTGGCCAGCACCAGGGCGCTGGCGGTATTGAGGTTGATGTGGGCTTGTTCATAGGCCGCGACCAGTGGCGACAGGCGTTGCAGGGTGGCGCGATCGACTTCCGGCAATTGTCGCAGCTCGCTGATGTCGCTCAGGGGTAATGGGCGGCCCAGGCGATCAAGAGGGCGCGACAGCGCCGCCGGGTCGTGGGGCTTGATCTGGGCCAAGGCCAGCAGCCGCTGGTAGCGGGCACGGGGGATGACATCGTCCTGCACCAGCGCGCTGTTGAGATTGAAGCGCGCGCCCAGATCGACGATCTGGATCGCCATCCTGCCCCCTTCGATCGGGAACGCCGGGGCCGGTCGGGCCCAATGCTGGCCCAGATGGGTCACCAGCAGGCCGCCTTCGCTGCGGGCATCTTCCTGCAACTGGCTACGGGCCCAGCTTTCGCCACTCAGGGCCAGTTGCCAGAGCTGCTGGTGTTGCACCAGGTGGCTGCTGCTGGCGAGGCTGAGCCGCTGGCGGGCGAGCATATTGCTCACCACCAGGGTCACCAGCGCGGTGATCAGCAACACGCTGAGCAAGGCAACGCCGCGCTGTGCACGAGGCTTATTCACGGGGGGGCGTCCTCGTCCACTTCGGCGCCGCCGGGGAGCAGAATGACCCGGCGGATATGCGGGAAGCCGGGCGCGCTCAGCTCAATGTCCACGGCGGCCGGCAGGCTCAGGGCCTCGCTGCCGATGGGCCAGCTGTCATGGGGCAGGCCCAGGGCGTCGATGAAGCGCAAGTGGACCAGCTCGACCCCACTGAGCAAGGGTTGCACCTGGCTAGGGCTGTCTCGTTCCAGGCCCTGGGTTTCGCGAATCCATTCGCCGTCGCTCAAGCGATGGTTGACCTGCAACAGATCGCTGCGCGGAGCGTCCAGGGGGTTGCGCCAGCCGCCGCGCAGCAGGCGCAGCCCCTGGTGCTGGCTGATCAGCGCCTGGCTATGGCTGTGGTCGTCCTTGAGGGCGTGACGCTGCACTTGCACCAGATCACGCTCCAGCAGACTCAGGGCCCGTTGCAGGTGGCGCAACTGCTGTTCCTGGGTCTGGATGCGCTGGTCGCTGCGCATCACCCGATCCAGCAACTGATAGGTCGCCAACCCCAGGAGGCTGAAGATGGCGATGGCCACCACCACTTCCAGCAAGGTGAAGCCGCGCTGGTTCATGGGTTGGCCTCGACGTAACCCAGCAGCTGCGCGCGGCTGTATTGCCGGGCCCGTTGCGGGTCCTGCTCGGCCGAGACCCGCAGGCTGACCTTGAGCAACCGCGAGTCCGGGGCCGCCTCGATCTCGCTGAACAGCCACCAGTTGCGCCCGCCAAACTCGACCTGTCGTTGCTGGCGCCCAAGGGTGCGCGGCTGCATGCCGCTGCGCAGTTCATTGAGGTAGTTGTCGGCAATCCAAGTGGCTTGGGTGCGTTCGGCCAGATTGCCGCTGTTGATGGCCACATGCTGGATCGCACTGAACAGCGCAATCGACACCGTGGCGAAAATCGCCAGTGCCACCATCACTTCCAGCAGGGTAAAACCCCGCTCAGTTCGCGGTTTCAAGTCGGGGCTCCTGTATGCCGTCGCTGGACAGGGTCAGCAACGGAGTGTTGCGGTGCTCGATCCACAGGGTGAAGGCGCTGGTTTCATCGCTGGACAGCA
Organism: Pseudomonas protegens; assembly: GCF_003363755.1. Taxonomy (GTDB): domain Bacteria; phylum Pseudomonadota; class Gammaproteobacteria; order Pseudomonadales; family Pseudomonadaceae; genus Aquipseudomonas; species Aquipseudomonas danubii. The sequence continues at coordinate 1,045,065 of NZ_CP031396.1, read as the reverse complement.
CCAGCAGTTGGGGCAGGGCGCTGCGACTAACCGCCTGGCCCAGGGCCGGGCCGGCTTCGGCAACCTCAAGGCGCAGGCGCAGGTTGTCGGGCAGGCTCTGGGCCCGCCAGTCGCGGTCGGCCAGCCACTGTCCCTGTTCATCCAGGCGCAGCACGGAGTAGGCGTCGGGTTCGATGCGCAGTCCGTAGTCGCTGTTGCTCAACACCGCCTGCTGGCGTAGCAGTTGCAGCAGCGCCAGCAGACGATCGCCTTCACGGCGCGCCTGGCGGCTGGCGGAGTCGGGGTTGATCAGGCCGATCATGCCCGCGGACAGGGCGATGATCAGCACCACCACCAGTACTTCGACCAGAGTGAAGCCCTTGGCGTGGGAGCGTTGCACCGCTCAGCGGTCCCAGTTGCCGATCTCGGCGTTCAGGCCGTCGCCGCCGAGCTTGCCGTCGGCGCCAAAGGAGAACAGGTCATAGCCCGTGCCGCGGGCGCCTGGCACGCGGTACTGGTAGGCATTGCCCCAGGGATCGATGGGCAGGCGCTTGAGGTAGCCGTCGGGGTTCCAGTTGCGTGCCGGCGGGTTGCCGCTGGGCTTGCTGACCAGGGCTTCGAGCCCTTGCTGGCTGCTGGGGTACTGATGGTTGTCGAGCTTGTAGATGTCCAGGGCCATGGCAATGGCCTTGATATCGCTCTGGGCGGCGGCGCCCTTGGCCTGGTCGGGACGGCTCATGATCTGGGGCACCACCAGGGCCGCGAGGACCCCGAGAATGACCACCACCACCATGATTTCAATCAGGGTAAAACCGCGTTGTTTGTTCTGAGTCTGCACGTAGGGGGTTCCGCATTCAGGTAATCAATTGGTTCAGGCTGAGGATCGGCATCAGGATCGCCAGCACGATGATCAGCACCGAGGCGCCCATGAACACCAGCATCGCCGGTTCGAACAGGCCCACCAGCAAGGCAATGCGGTTGGCCAGTTGTTCTTCCTGCTGCTTGGCGGCGCGTTCGAGCATGCTGTCCAGCTCGCCGGAGCGTTCACCGCTGGCGATCATGTAGAGCATCATCGGCGGGAAACTGCCGTTGAGTTCCAGGGCTCGGGTGAGGCTGATACCTTCGCGCACCCCCCGGACGATGTCTTTCAGACCGGTACGAATTTTCTGATTGGCCACCACTTCGCTGGCGATGGACAGGGCGTCCAGCAGTGGCACGCCGCTGCGTCCAAGAATCGCCAGGGTGCTGACAAACCGCGTGCAGTTGCTGGCCCGGATCAGCCGGCCCAGCAGCGGCAGTTGCAGCACCAGGGCATGCCAGCGCTCGCGGGTGGCCGGGTTGCGGACGGCGGCGCGGGCGGCCAGTACCAGGGCCGCCACCAGCAGCAGCAGGAGCAGGCCATAGTCCTGCAGGAAGGCGCTGCTGGCGATCAGGCCCCGGGTCAGCAGCGGCAGTTCCTGGCCACTGTCGATGAACACCTTGACCACGTCGGGCACCACGAAGCCCAGCAGGAAGCCGACGATGCTGACGGCCGCCAACATCAGGATGCTCGGGTAGAGCATGGCCAGCTGGATCTGCTGACGGGCCGCTTGCTGGGCTTCGGTGTAGTCGGCCAGGTTGATCAGCACCTGACCCAGGTGTCCGGAGCGTTCGCCGGCGGCCACCGTGGCCCGGTACAGATCCGGGAAGGCCCGCGGGTAGGCCGCCAGGGCCACCGCCAGGCTATAACCCTCCAGGACCCGGGAGCGGATGGCCAGGAGCATGCTCTTGATCCGCTGTTTCTCGCACTGCGCGGCGACCGCGGCCAGCACCTCCTCCAGGGGCAGGGCGGCTTGGACCAGGGTCGACAACTGGCGGGTGAGCAAGGCCAGTTCGGCGCTGCTCAAGCCGCCTCCGGACACCTGCAGCAAGCCTTTGCCACGCACGCGCTTGCTCTGCGCGGCGCTGACCTTGAGGATCACCAACTGGCGCTCGCGCAACAGTTGCCGGGCATGGCGCGGGCTGTCGGCTTCCACCACGCCGGTGGATTTTTTGCCGGCGGCGCACATGGCCAGGTATTCGTAAGCGGCCATGATCAGTCCCTCTGGGTCACGCGTAGCAGTTCTTCCAGGCTGGTCTGCCCCTGCAACACCATGGCCTGGCCGTCGTCGAACAGGCTGGCGCTGTGCTGGCGCGCATGCTCCAGCAGTTGGTACTCGCCGGCGCCGGTGTGGATCAGCTGGCGCAAGGTGTCGTCGAACAGCACCAGCTCATAGATGCCGCGACGTCCGCGATACCCCGAGTGCTGGCAGGCGCTGCAGCCCTTGGGCCGGTACAGCAGCGGCGCGGCGTCGGCGCTCAGTCCCAGGCGTTCGCAGGCGGCGGCATCGGCGCTGTGGGGCTCCTTGCACTCCGGGCACAGCAGGCGCACCAGGCGCTGGGACAACACCCCCAGCAGTGAGGTGCAGAGCAGGAAGGGTTCGATGCCCATGTCCACCAGGCGGGTCACGGCGCCGATGGCGCTGTTGGTGTGCAGGGTCGAGAGCACCAGGTGCCCGGTGAGGGAGGCCTGCACGGCAATTTCCGCGGTTTCGCGGTCGCGGATCTCGCCCACCATCACCACGTCCGGGTCCTGACGCAGGATGGCCCGCAAGCCCCGGGCGAAAGTCATGTCGACCTTGGCGTTGACCTGGGTCTGACCGATCCCGGTCAGGTGGTACTCCACCGGGTCCTCGATGGTCAGGATGTTGCGTTCCAGGCTGTTGAGGCTGGCCAGCCCGGCATACAGCGTGGTGGTCTTGCCGGAGCCGGTGGGGCCGGTGACCAGGAGAATACCGTGGGGTTTGTGCAGGGCGATTTCCAGGCGCTGGCGCACCGTCTCATTCATCCCCAGGTGGCTCAGGTCGAGGCGCCCGGCCTGTTTGTCCAGGAGGCGCATCACCACCCGTTCGCCATGACTGGAGGGCAGGGTCGAAACCCGTACATCCACCTCATGACCGGCGATGCGCAAGGCAATCCGCCCGTCCTGGGGAATGCGCTTCTCGGCGATGTCCAGCTTGGCCATGACCTTGATCCGCGACACCAGCAGGGTCGCCAGCTCGCGGCGCGGGCGCAGCACTTCACGCAGCAGGCCGTCGACCCGCAGGCGCACCGACAGGTGTTCTTCGAAGGCTTCCAGGTGCACGTCGGAGGCCTTGCTCTTGACCGCCTCGCTGAGGATCGCGTTGATCAGGCGGATGATCGGCGCGTCATCCTCCTGTTCCAGCAGGTCAGTGGTCTTGGGCAGTTGCTCGGCCAGGCTGTTGAGATCGAACTCTTCGTCGAACTGCTCGCCCAGGCCGTCGGCCACCTGCTTGGCGCCGTTCTGTCCGTCGCGGTAGTGAGCGGCCAGGCGCTGGGCGAAGGCTTCGTCGTCCAGCACCTGGCTGCGCAGCAACGCGCCGTTGAAACGGCGCACTTCGGCCACCACCGACAGCGGCGTACTGGCGCGGCAATACAGCACCGCGCCGTCTGCCTGATGGTCCAGCACCACGCCGTGGCGGCGCGCGTAGGCAAAGGCCAGACGCGCGTCTTCGTGGGTGGCGATCATGGCTGGCGCTGGGCGCCGGGGGCGCGCATGTCGATCAGGCCTGCATCGCCATCGCGCTGGGCGTCGAACAGGCGGTGGGCGTCGGCAGGCAACTGGCCGCCGGTCTTGCCGTCCGGGCTGCGCAGCGAGCGCATGTTGTTGTACTTGTGCTGGCTCATCTGCTCGGTGCTGGCGGCGTTGCGCAGCAGGGTCGGACGCAGGAACACCATCAGGTTGGTCTTCTCGTTGACTTCCTTGCTGCTGCTGAACAGGCGGCCGACCCAGGGAATGTCCCCCAGCAGCGGCACCTTGCTGACCTGGACCTTGACGTTGTCCTTGATCAGCCCGCCGAGGACGATGATCTGCCCGTCGTTGGCCAGGATGGTGCTCTTGACCGAGCGCTTGTTGGTGATCACGTCGCTGGTGTTGATGCCCGGCGGCGCGGCGGCCAGCTCGGAGCTTTCCTGCTCGACATTCAGGCGCAGGAAGTTGCCTTCATTGATATGTGGCGTGACCTTGAGGGTGATCCCCACATCCTTGCGTTCCACCGTGGTGAAGGGGTTGCTGGCACCGGCGGTGTCGGTGGTGTAGGAGCCGGTCTGGAACGGCACGTTCTGGCCGACGAGGATTTCCGCCGCTTCGTTGTCCAGGGTCAGCAGGCTCGGGGTGGACAGCAGGTTGTTGTTGGAGTCGCTGGACAGGGCGGTGATCAGCGCGCCGAAGTTGCTGCCGCCGATGCCGATGATCGCGCCATCGGGCAGGTTCGGGCGCTTTTCGTCCTGCAGGCTGTTGAGCAGGGTGCCGATGGACAGGCCGGCGCTATTGAAGTTGGCGGCGGCGGACAGCTTGCCGCGGTTGCCGGCCCATTGCACGCCGAGGGCCTGGTTGATGTCGCCGCTGACTTCGACGATCGCCGCTTCCACCAGCACCTGGGCCCGGGGCCGGTCCAGCTCGTTGATGATGCTTTCGAAGGTCGCCAGCTGGGCCGGCGAGGCCATCAGCACCAGGGCGTTCTGGCTGGTGTCGGCGCTGACCAGCACCGGGCTGTCGGGTTTCTGGCTGTCGCCGCCACGGTTGCCGGACTCCATGCGCTTGCCAATGCCGCTGAGCAGTTCTTCGAGCTTCTTCGCATCGCTGTGGTTGAGCCGGCGCACCCGCGCGGTGTCGCCGACATTGGTCGGTACATCCAGGCTCTGTGCCAGACGCTGCATCTGCTGGCGGACCGGCGCCGGGCCCACCAGGATCAGGCGGTTGCTGCGCGAGTCGCCAATGGCCTTGGCGCTGGTCATCGCACTGTTGCTGTCGGCCAGGCTGTCGGTCAGGGTCTTGGCCACTTCGGTGGCCCAGGCGTGCTTGAGCTGCACGATGCTGAACTGCCGGCCACCGGCGTTATCCAGCTCGTTGATCACCAGGCGCACCCGCTCGACGTTGTTGGCGCTGTCAGAAATCACCAGGGCGTTGGAGGTGGTGGAGGGCGCCATGTAGGCGTCCGCGGCCACCAGCGGGCGCACCGCGCTGGCCACTTCGCTGGCGTTGGCATTGTTCAGTTCGATGACCTGGGTCACGAACTCTTCACTGGCGCCGCTGGGCTCGGCGTGGGCCTTGGTCTTGGCTTCGGCCACCGGCAGGATCAACACCCGGTCGCCCTGGTCCATGGCGACAAAACCCTGGCTGCGCAGGGCGGTGAGAAACAGCGAGTAGATGCCCTGCTGATCCATGGCGGTGCTCGATTGCACCGTGACCTTGCCGTTCAGGCGCGGGTCCAGAATCATCGTCTTGCCGGTGATCTGGCCCACTTCGTTGACCAGGTCGCGCAGCTCGGCGTCCTTCATGTTCAGGGTCCATTGCTGGGCCGCGGCGGTTTTTTCCGTGGCGTACACGGGATTGATCAGGGTGCCCAGGGTCAGCAGGGACCCGGCGATAAAGGCTCGATTCATGATGCTCCAGGGGATTGCACAGACGGTTGCAGCAGGCTCCCGCTGCCTGGCTGTGGATGGGGTTGGGCCGCGGCGGCGTCCTCTGCCTGCGGGGTCAGCAACGGCGTTGCGTGCTGGGGCAGGCTCAGGATCAGTTCCTCGCCAAAGCGTTGCACTCGCACTTGGTCGGTGCCGATCTGGCGCAGGCTGCCCCCGCCCGGCAGGGGCTCGCCGATGCCATAGAAGCGGCTGCCTTCCGGCGATTCGATCAGGGCCCGGGACTGCTCCGGGTGAGCGGCCACCAGGCTGGCCAGCAGGCTCAGCGGCACCGGGGGCAGGTCGCTTGGGTGCTCTTGCAACTGGACGCCGAACAGCCGGGCGATGGCTTGCGGGTCGGGCTGGGACCGGGGGGCCGCCGGCACCACGGCGGGCGCCTGCAGGCTCGCCGGGTTCAGGCTTTGCCGGAACTGCCAGCTGCCGTACGCCAGCCACGCCAGCCAGGCCGCCAGAAACGACAAGGCGCCGACCAGCAGGCCAGCGCGAAGCGAGGGGCGAAGGGCGCTCATAAGCACAGGCGTCTCGGCAGGTTTTCACCCTGCCGGAGCAGGGTTCTTGAATAGGGGGTTGAGCTCATGGGGGGGCTTGACCGCTAACAAGGAGCGTGGCGCCGTGGCGCCACGCTCGGGTGGTTGACGCTATGACTTACTTGGCGTTCCAGGCCGACTGCCAGGCGAAACCTACGCCCGGCTCGTAGGCGTTGGAGCCGCTGGTCCACTGGGTGCACCAGCCGGCGACGGCGCCAGGCTTGCACTCATAGGTCTTGCCGTCCTTGGGTTGCAGGACCACGGTGCCGGCCTTGTAGGATTTCAGGCCATTGGGGAACACGTAGTCGTACTTGGCGCCGCCTTCACCGCCGTTGCCGCCTTCGTTGCCACCTTCACCACCGCCGGCTTCGGCCTTGAGGGTGAAGCGGGCGGACTTTTGCAGCACTTCGCCTTTCTTCGAGGTGGCCACGACCACCAGGTCGTAGACCCCGGGGCTGACATTGTTCAGCGGCATGGAGAAGTGCGGGGTGTTGCCGGCCGGCGCTTGCTGGAAGGTCACGCTTTCGCCTTTGGCGTTGAACACGGTGGCCTTCACGGTGTAGTCGCCGTTCTTGGCGATGGCGTTGAAGTGCAGTTCGGTCTTGCCGTCTTTCAGGGTGTATTCGGACTGCATGCCGGTGATGGACAGCTCGCCCGGTTTGGCGGCCTGTTCCTTGTCGATCATCACGTTGACGATGTCGCTGCCTTTCTTGACCAGGATTTCGTTCCTGCCGAAGTTCGGCACCACTTCGTCCTTGTCGTTGAGCAGGCCCATCTGGTAGCCCTGCTTGGCGGCATTGACCTTCTTCGCCAGCTCGCGCGGCCAGACGTCGGCCTTGGCCAGTTCGGCGCTATCGATGTTCAGCACCACTTGCTTGGCGTGGAGCTCGCCCTGTGCGTTGAAGACGCGAGTCTTGACCTTGTCGCCGATGCTCAGGGCTTCAGGTTGTACCGCGCCCACGGTGTTCCAGTTCGACGGGATGACCGCGCCATTGTCGATGTTCAGGTCGACCACGCTGTAGAAGGTGGCGTCGGTGTCGTTGACTTTCCAGGTGGCCAGCAGCACGTGGTAACCGGAGCGATCAGACGGGATGTCCACGGTGTGATGGGTTTTGCCTTCGGACGGGGCTGGGACGGTGCCGGACGGCCATGGCTGATCCAGCAGCGGGGTCATCTCGAACGAGTCGCGGGTCAGTGGCTGGTTCGGGTTCCAGTCTTTTTTGGTGATGTAGAACTGCCAGTAGCGAGTGGCGTGACCGGCTTTGTAGTGCCAGGTGAAGTTCTGCGGGCCCGGCTTGATGGTGGTCTTGGCCCAGCGGGTAGCACTCTGCTCGTTGATCGGGGAGAAACGCACCAGGCCGCCGGCGGCGATGGTGCCGTTAGCCGGGCCGCATACCTTGAAGTCGCCGGTGCAGGCCTGGGCGTTGCTTGGAAAGTGCTCGAGATCGTTACGGCCGGGCACGCCGATGTACTCGGTGCTTTGTGGCTCGTACATCACTGGACCGCAGTTGACGTTCAGTCTGCCGCCATCGGAACTGCACATGAAGGCGCGGGACTTGGGGCTTTCGATGTAACCGTGGGCCGAGGCTTGCTGGGCGGCCAGTCCCGCCGTCGCCATGGCGATGACGATCGGCAGTTTGAGGAAGGAGCGAGTCCGGTTGGAGTTGATCATGCTGTATGCCTTGAGCAATTGAAAAATGAGTGTTGAAGCGCTGCGAGGAGCCGGTGATGGGGGAATGGGACACCTTGGAGGTCCGCTGTTCCGGCAGCCTTGCCAGCGAGCACAGGCTACGTGCTGCTCCCGGGTGTTCCCATGGGACGAGTACGAGAGTCAAAGGGCTCTAGAACAAGCTTTTGCTGGATTCTTGGCGGATCGGCGCGACCCGTCTGACGGGCCTTTGCAGGCGTGCAAAAGCGCGCCGGCCGGATAAAAAAAATGAGCGTGACGCTTGCGCGTCACGCCCCAAGGAGCAACTGGGGAGTTGCCGGATTACTTGAGGATCCAGGCCATCTGCCAGTGAGAGCCGGTGCCGGGTTCGTACTGGGTCACGCCGGCCTTCCACTGCACGCAGTAGCCGCTGTACGGGAACGGCTTGCACTGGTAGGTCTTGCCGTTCTTGGGCTGCAGCACCAGGGTGCCGGCCTTGTAGGATTTCAGGCCTTCAGGGAACACGTGGTCGTACTTGGCCGGCGTCTCGGGAGTGGTGCCGCCCTCGTTGCCACCGCCGCCCGGGGTTTCCTCAACCTCTGGCTCGGCCTTGAGCTTGAAGCTGATGGTCTCTTGCAGCAGCTCGCCTTTCTTCGACTTGGCCACCACCACCAGATCGTACTGGCCCGCTGTCACGCCTTTGAGCGCGAGGCTGAAGTGCGGCGCATTGTTGCCACTGTCGGCTTGCTGGTGAGCAACGGTTTCGCCCTTGGCATTGACCACGCTGGCGGTGATGGTGAAGTCGCCGTTCAGAGCGATGGCGTTGAAGTGCAGGTCGACCTTGCCGTCCTTCAGGCTGTACTCGGACTGCATGCCGGAGACCTTGAGTTCAGCCGGTTTGGCGGCTTGTTCCTTGGCGATCAGCACGCTGTTGATATCGCTGTTCTTGTTGACAAAGATGCTGTTCTTGCCGAACTGCGGCACCACCTGGTCCTTGTCGTTGAGTTCGCCGATCTGGTAGCCGAGCTTGGCCTGGTTGACCTTTTCCGCCAGCGCCTTGGGCCAGTTGCTTTCCTTGGCCAGTTCCGCGCTGTCGATGTTCAGGGTGACCTGCTTGGCCGACAGTTCGCCCTGGTCGTTGAACACCCGGGTCATGACCTTGTCGCCGATGCTCAGGGCCTCGGGTTGAACGGCACCGATGTTCTTCCAGCTCGACGGCGCGACTTCGCTGTTCTCGATGTTCACGTCCACCACCTGATAGAAGGTGTTGGTGTTGTCGCCCACCATCCAGGTGGCCAGGACGATGTGGTAGCCGCTGCGGTCGGCCGGAATGTTGACCTTGTGGCTGGTGAGGCCGCCGGTCTTGGTCGGCAGGGTGTTGTTCCAGTTGTCGGTCAGCAGCGGCGCCGCTTCGAACGAATCACGGGTCAGTGGCTGGTTGGGGTTCCAGTCTTTCTTGGTGATGTAGAACTGCCAGTTGCGCGTGGCGTGTACCGCGGTGTAGCGCCAGTCGAAGGTGTTCAGCCCGGGCTTGATGCTCATCTTGGTCCAGCGGCTGGCGGTCTGTTCGTTGAGTTTGGCGAAATGGCGCAGGCCACCGGCGGCAATGGTGCCGTTGGCTGGGCCGCAGCGGGTGAACTCACCGTGGCAGGCTTGGGCGGTGCTGGGGAAACCGTCGCGGCTGGCGTTGGCCAGGTATTCGACGCTCTGTGGCTCGTAGGCTACCGGGCCGCAGTTGGTGTTCAGGTTGCCGCCCTTGGCGCTACACATGTACGAGCGGGACTTGGGGTTTTCGATATAGCCGTGCGCGGCCGCTTGTTGTGCGCTGAGCGCGGCCATGCTGATGGCCATTGCCAGAGGAAGTTTGAGGAATGAACGGGCTTTGTGCAGCGTGATCATCGCTTAATCCTTGGTTGTGCGTTATTGGGGTCAACAGGCATCGATTGACAGTGCGGTTACTCGCAGTGAGCTCGGCGGGGGATGGTCAGTGCTCGATGGCCGTGGCCAGAGTAAGAGGCCGTCTTCGGCGCTTGAATGGGACCAGTACGAGAGTGTGCGGGCAGGACTGGGGCTACAGAGGGAGCAGAAAAACGTGGCGCCGGGGCGCCACGTTCAAGGGGTTGGCAATCAGTGTTTACTGGCGCGTCCAGCCCCATTCCCAGGCACTGCCGACGCCCGGCTCGAACACGTTCATGTTGCTCGTCCACTGCTTGCAGTAGCTGCTGGAAGGCAGCGGCTTGCATTCATAGACCTGGCCGTCCTTGGGTTGCAGAACCAGCGTTCCGGCCTGGTAGGACTGCAGTCCCTGAGGGAAGACGTAGTCATACTGGGCGCTGACGTCGGCCGGATTTTCCGGCTTCTGCTCGACGACCTCGGGCGTGACCTTGAAGCTGGCGGTTTTCTGCAACAGGCGGCCTTTCTTGGAGCTGGCCACAATGACCAGGTCGTATTGGCCGGGCTGGATGTCCTTCAGCGTGGTGGCGAAGTGGGGGGCGAGGTTGCCGACATCGCCGTATGCCTGCTGGATACGCTTGCCTGCTGCGTCAAAGATTTCCAGGGACATGAAGTAACTGTCGTTCGGGTCGGTGTGTTCGAGCACGGCATTGAGGTGCAGCTCGACCTGGCCGTTCTTGATCGGGTACTCCTTATGCAGGCTCAGAACGCTCAGTTCAGTGGTGCGCTCGGCAAGGGTGCGGTCCACCAGGACGCTGGTGATGCCGCTGTCTTTCTTGGCGAAGATGGTGTTCTTGCCCAGTACCGCAACCACCTGGTCCTTGGCGTTCAGATCACCCATCTGGTAGCCGAGGTTGGCGGCGTTGACCTTCTTCGCCAGTTCCCGGGTCCAGGTGTTCTTGTCCGCCATGGCGGCCGAGGTAATGTCCAGGGTCACCTGTTTGGCCAGTTGTTCGCCTTGCGCGGTAAAGACCCGGGTCCTGACCTTGTCGCCGACTCCCAGTGCTTCGGGCTGCACCGAACCGATATCGGTCCAGATCGACTTCGCGACTTCGGCCTCGGGCTTGGCAGGCGCGCCGGCGTTATCGATGTTCAGGTCCACCACTTGATAGAAGGTGTTGCTGTTGTCAGCCACCATCCAGGTAGCCAGGACGATGTGATAGCCGCTGCGATCAGCCGGGATGTTCACCTTATGGCTGGTTTTACCCCCGGCCTTGGCCGGCATGGTGTTGTTCCAGGTATCGGTGAGCAACGGCGTTGACTCGAACGAGTCGCGAGTCAATGGCTGGTTGGGGTTCCAGTTCTTCTTGGTGATGTAGAACTGCCAGTTGCGCGTGGCGTGTGCCGCGGTGTAGCGCCAGTCGAAGGTGTTCAGCCCAGGCTTGACGGTGACTTTTTTCCAGCGCGTGGAGGTTTGTTCGTTGAGCTTGGCAAAGGCGGCCAGTCCGCCCGCGGCGATGGTGCCGTTGGCTGGGCCGCATTGGGTAAAGGCGCCGTGGCAGGACTGCCCGGCGCGTGGGAAGTCCGCGCGGCTGCCGCCTGTCAGGTACTCGATGCTCTGCGGTTCATACGTTGCGCTGCCGCAGTCCTTGTTCAGGTTGCCACCGGCATTGCTGCACAGGAATGCCCGGGATTTCGGGCTTTCGATGTAGCCGTGTGCACCTGCCTGTTGCGAAGCCAGAGCCGCCATGCCCATGGCGATGACCAGAGGCAGTTTAAGGTGGGTGCGAGCTCTTTGTGAGGTAACCATCTGGTATTGATCCTTACCTTGAAATAGTGGGTGTCACTGGGTAGTCAAAAAGGGGAGAGGTTGCTGTGCTGCCGCCTGGCCTGAACACGAGTGTCAGTTCCCATTGCGTTGGCGGCCGCTACAGCCGGTCAAGAGCAGGTGGCGCTTGCGCGCCACGCTCAAGGCTTTGAAGCACCGGGTTTAACGGCGTATCCAGCCCCATTCCCAGGAGCTGCCGACACCTGGTTCGAACACGTTCATGCCGGTCGTGAACTGCTTGCAGTAGCTGCTGAACGGCAGCGGCTTGCATTCATAGACCTGGCCGTCCTTGGGTTGCAGAACCAGCGTTCCGGCCTTGTAGGACTGCAGCCCCTGAGGGAAGACGTAGTCATACTGGGCGCTGACATCCGCCGGATTTTCCGGCTTCTGCTCGACGACCTCAGGCGTGACCTTGAAGCTGGCGGTCTTCTGCAACAGGTGGCCTTTCTTGGAGCTGGACACGATGACCAGGTCGTATTGGCCGGGGTTGATGTCTTTGAGCGTCGTCGAGAACTGCGGGTTGAGGCTGCCGACGTCGCCGTATGCCACCTGGACGCGCTTGCCTGCTGCGTCATAGATCTCCATGGACAGGAAGTAGCTGTCGCTTGGGTCCGTGGCCTCAAGGCTGGCCTTCACTTGCAGCTCGACCTGGCCATCCTTGATCGGGTACTGCGCTTGCAGTCCGGCGATTTTCAGTTCGGTTGGGCTGACGGCCAGGGTCCTGTCGATCAGCACGCTGGTGATGCCGCTGTCTTTCTTGGCGAAGATGGTGTTCTTGCCCAGTACGGCAACCACTTGGTCCTTGGCGTTCAGATCACCCATCTGGTAGCCGAGGTTGGCGGCGTTGACCTTCTTCGCCAGTTCCCGGGTCCAGGTGTTCTTGTCCGCCATGGCGGCCGAGGTAATGTCCAGGGTCACCTGTTTGGCCAGTTGTTCGCCTTGCGCGGTAAAGACCCGGGTCCTGACCTTGTCGCCGACTCCCAGTGCTTCGGGCTGCACCGAACCGATATCGGTCCAGGCCGACTCCGCGACGGGGTCCGGCTGGCTAGCCGCCCCCGGGTTGTCGATGTTCAGGTCCACCACCTGGTAGAAGGAGTTGCGGTTGTCATCGACTTTCCAGACAGCGAGCAATACGTGATAGCCGCTACGGTCGGCAGGGATATTCACGGTGTGTCGGGTTTTTGCGTTCGGCATGCGACCGCCCCACGGTTCGTCGAGAAGAGGTGTCATCTCGAAGGAGTCGCGGGTCAGCGGCTGGTTCGGGTTCCAGTCCTTTTTGGTGATGTAGAACTGGTAATTGCGGGTCTTGTGATAGGCGGTGTAGTGCCAAGTGAAGGTGTTCGGGCCGGGTTTGATGGTGTTCTTCTTCCAGCGACTGGTGGTTTGCTCGTCCAGTTTGCCGAAGCTGCCCAGGCCGGCAGACGCGATTCGGCCGTTGGCCGGACCGCAGGTGCGGAAGTCGCCATCACAGGCTTGTGCGTTGCTCGGGTAGCTGGTGTGGCCGTACCCAGTGGAGGCGAAGTACTCAATGCTCTGAGGCACGTAGGTGGCAACGCCGCAACCTGTGTTTTGGCCTTTGTTGCACAGGAACACGCGCGATGCCGGACTCTCAATGTAGCCGTGAGCAGCGGCTTGCTGAGCCGTGATCGAGGCCAGGCCGATGGCTAGAGCCAGGGGCAGCTTGAGAAAGGTACGCGCACGCTGTAGCGAGATCATCTCTTGATCCTTAGTTGGTTTTTTAATGGATTCAACAGGCAATCAAGTGAGGGGGGAGCCACTTTCGGTCGTACTGGCGCCTCTGTCTGGCACCCCCCTCTCCGAAAGCAACGGGCAGGATAGGGTGCGCTGTGTCAGGGCTATATGGGACGGGTACTAGATTGCGTTTGGAGCGCCTCGGGCGGTGTATCGGTGGGCTGTGGCGGCGGCTCGCGCAGGCTGGCGAGCTGCTGCCTGGCTTGTTGGTAAACCTGCTCCATGGCGCTGAGCAGCGCTTGCTGGCAGTTGCGCACGGACGGCAGATGGGTCACGTCGACCTTTCTCAGGGCCTCGCAGGTTCTGGCCATTTCCTGGGCGTTGATCAGGCAGGCCACGCCGCTCAGGCGATGGGTCAGGTCGTTGATCAGATGCGGGGTATTGGCCAGGACGCAGGTGCGCAGTTCGGCGATTTCCTGCTGCAGGTTCTTGGTCAGTTCGTTGAGGATGCGCCGATGCAGGGTCGGACTGTTTTCCCCCAGGTCCCTGAGGTGGTCGATGTCGAAGGCGCGCACCCGCTCTTCGCCGGCACCGCTGTGACTGCCCAGGACTTCCTGCAGCCGGGCCAGGGTCACCGGCTTGATCATCAGATCGTTCATCCCGGCGTTGGAGCATTGGGTCGCTTCGTTGCTCAGGGCGCTGGCGGTGTAGCCGACGATCAGCCGCGGCTTGGCCCCGCTCTGTTGTTCGGCCTCACGCACCGCCCGTGCCAGGCTGTAGCCGTCCATGCCCGGCATGTTGCAGTCGCTGATCAACACGTCGTAGTGGCGGTGGCGCAGCAGCTGCAGGGCTTCTTCGCCACTGCTGACGTGTTCGGCCACGTGACCGATGCGCTCCAGCTGCAGGGTCAGCACCAGGCCGTTGGTGGAGACGTCGTCCACCACCAGCACCCGCAAGGCTTTGCCGGTGATCGGCGGCACTTCCGGCTTTTCCGCCACTTCCGCGTTTGCTGTCTGCCAGCTCACCGGCAGTTCGACGTGGATGCAGCAGCCTTGTCCGGGTTCGCTTTCCAGCCAGATGCGGCCGCCCATCAGTTGCACCAGCTGGTGGCAGATGCTCAGGCCCAGGCCCGATCCGCCGTACAGGTGGGCGGTGCGCGCGGTGGCCTGGCGATAGGGCTCGAAAATCCCCGCCTGGTTGGCCAGGGGAATGCCGATGCCGGTATCGCGCACGCTCAGGGTCAGCAGGCTGTTGCTGTCCTGCACATGGGTTTCGCGCAGGGTGACCTGGATGTGGCCGCGGTCGGTGAACTTCAAGGCATTGCTCAAGAGGTTGTGCAGGATCTGCTGCAGGCGTAGCGAGTCGACCCAGTACAGCCGGTTGGGGCTGGCCTGATAGTCGAAGTTCAGTTGCAGGCGTTTCTCCCGGGCTTGCACGGCAAACAGTCCCAGGCCGTTGGCGAGCAGGGGTTCCAGGGCGGTGGGGTGGGGTGCCAGTTGCATCAGGCCACTCTCTATTTTGTCCAGATCCAGAATGTTGCCGATCAGGTCGATCATCGAGGTCGCCGATTGCTGGGCCACCCGCAGGTTGTGCGACGGCGCCTGGCTGGCGCTGGTTTCCAGTTCCAGCAGACCGACCAGGGCATTGAGCGGGGTGCGCAGTTCGTGGCTCATGGAGGCGAGGAACTCGCTCTTGGCGGCACTGGCTTTTTGCGCAACCTGCTTGGCTTCGCGCAATTTGAGTTCCAGGTTCTTGCGCTCGGAGATGTCCAGCCAGCCCCCCAGCAGCCCCTGCAGGACCCCGCGGGCGTTGTAGAACGGCACCAGCCACTGATAGAGGCAGTACTGCTGCTCCTTGATCCACAGGCTGGTGTCGAGAAAGCGTGGCCGGTGATTGGCCAGCAGCAGCTGATGCTCCTCTTGCAGCACCTCGGCGAAGTCGCGCGGCATGTTCGGCTGCTCGGTAGGCAGGCAGCCCTCGACCTGCTCCTGGGAGGTGGCGAAGAACTCCTCATAGGCGCGGTTGCAGGTGCTCAACCGGCCATTCAGGTCGCAGACATACAGCGGCGTCGGCAGGCCGTTGAGCAGGGAGAACTGGAAGGCCAGCTTGTCCTGCAGGCGGGTCTGCACGCAGATGGTTTCCCGCACCTGGATCTTCAGGCGCCAGTTCCAGATCAGCGACAGCACGAAGATGATCAGGATCACCACGCCCACATGCCAGGCCTGCTCGGCGACCCAGCTCCAGAGCGCGGCGCTGGAATGTTGTTCGGCGATCAGCTGGATGTCGCTTTGCGGGTTCCTGGCCATGGAGTCCAGCAGCTTGTCGAGCACGCTCAGCAACTCCCTGGCACCTGGGGCCGCGGCAAAGCGGTGGGGCGTGGGCAGGGCGTCGAAGGCCAGGCCGAACTGCAGTCCTGAACCGGACAGCGCCTCGGTGCCCACCGGGGTGTCCAGGGTCGCGTCGACCTGACGTTGCAGCACCAGGTTCAGGGCCTGGCGATGATCCTCGGTGAGCACCAGATGGATGTCCGGGTAGCGCTGTTTCAGGTGTTCGAGCAGCGGGTGGTTGCGCGGTAGCGCCAGGTGTCGCCCGAGCATGGCGTCCAGGGAACTGGGAGAACTGTCGCCATGGCGCACCACAAAGGCCCAGTTGCGAGTGCCGTAGCTCTGGCTCAGGCCGATGCCCCTGGCATTGCCGGTCAGGCCCAGGTCGCGGGTGGTCAGATCGGCGTTGCCGGCGGCCAGTTGTTCCAGGTCATCGGTCCTGGAGCGACTGGGCTGAATGTTGAGCTGCAGGCGGAACGAGTCGGCCAGGGTGCGCAGGATATCGATGCTCAGTCCGGCCCACTGGCCCTCGGCATTGCGGTAGATGTAGGGCGGCGCTTCCTCCGCCAGCAGATTGATCTGCCGGTGCGCGGTGAGCCAGTTCAGTTCGCTGGGGGTCAGGGAAAACGACTCGGTCGGCGCGAAGGGAAAGGGCTCCTGGCTCGACTGGTTCTGGATCCGCCGCTTGTGCTCCTCGGGAATGGCGTTGAGCACGTAGTCGATCAGCGCTCGCAGGGTGGCATCCTCGCGCCGCACGGCAAAGGCGAAGCCGGCGTCGGGCAACTGTGGATAGAACTTGCTGTGCAGCCGCAGGTCGGGGCGGGCCTGCATGTACAGGGTGGTGCGGAAACGGTCGCTGATAAAGGCGTCGGCCTGTTTGCCGGCCAGTTGCTCAAGGGCCAGGGCGGTGGTGTGCACGCCGCTGACGTCGGCCCGTGGATAGGTCTTGCGGACGATCTTGAGGTCCAAGTAGTTGTCCAGCACCAGCACCCGCTTGTCTTCCAGGTCCGGTGGCAGGCTCTGGTCGTTGATGCGCCCGACGATGATCGGCTGGTTGTTCAGGTACGGACGGCTGAGGGACAGACCGGGGGTCTGTGCTTCAAGCGCGGTGGCCCGGGGCAGCAGGTCGATACGGTGTTCGAGCAGGGCGCGGATCGCGTCCTGGGGCGAGGCCAGCTCGACGAACTCGAAGCGCAGGCCCAGCTGCTTGCCGATGAGCTTGAGGTATTCGTCGGAGATCACCTTGAGCACCTGGTTGCCGGCGCTTTCCAGGGGCCGCTCGGGGGGCACGATGGTCGCTACCCGCAGCACCTTGTGGGGCAGGGTGCTGCGCATGTCCAGCAGCCGGGCCAATGACGGATTACCCGGCTCTTGCGACTCGGCGCAGTGGGCGGGCAGGCTGAAAAACAGGCTGACCAGGACCATGAAGCTGAACAGCAGGCAGACACGGATCAGCCTCCAGAACTGGGGGGGGCGGGAAATCAGGGGCATAGGGGGGAAGCTCCGGAGTTTTGAGGACCGCTCAGCTCAGGCCGTGTTCCTGGATGTACAGGAACAGGCTGGCCGAGGTGTCCAGGCCAAGCTTGCGCATGGCGCTGCTCTTTTGCGTGCTGATGGTCTGTTTGCTGCGGCACAGGTGCTGGGCGATGGCGCCGATGCTCATGCCGGTGCCGTACAGACGCAGCACCTCGATCTCTCTGGCCGACAACTGCTCGGGCTGCAGCAGCGGCTTGCCATGCAAGGCGGTGCTGGTGTCCAGCAGATGCTGGATCGACGGCGACACGAAAGGTGCCCGCGAGTGGGCGGCAATCGCCTTGGGCAGGTCGTTGAGCAAGCCGCGCTTGCTCACCAGGCCCTGGATTCCGAGTTTGAGCAGGCTGCTGATCAGCGCCGGGTTGTCGAGCATGGTGATCACCACGATGGCCAGCTCCGGGTAGCGTGAGCGCAGGCGTCTGATCAGACGAATCCCATCCACCTGATCGCCACCGGGCATCATCAGGTCGGTCAGCAGCAGGTCGCAGGGCTGGCGCTGCAGGTTTTCCAACAAAGCTTCCACGCTGTGGGCCTGGGCAACGATTTCCAGTTCGGCGCGGTTTTCCAGCAGGGTATGAATCCCAATCAGGGTCAAGGGATGGTCATCGGCTATCTGCACGCGGATCGGCATGGGTTCTTGTACTCGGCTTTTCGACAGGCATGAGCCCACAACAATGCGCAGCTTCCGCAAAGGAGCAGGCATTTTGCTAGTGGGGTCGTCAGAGGATTCGCAGGGTATCACTGAAATTGACGCCAAAAAGACGTCTGGGGGATTTTAAGAATCGTCTTATGCCTAAGGGGAAACTTTCTGAAAAGAGCTCGAGAAGTCAGCTGGTTTTTTGTAAGAAACGCCTCTGGAACGGCCTTTTCACCCCTCAGTTGCAGGCCGTTTTCAGGGGCTTTTTCGACGGTGAAAAAGCCCATTTCACGGGGTCAGTTCATGGGCGGCAACCGCCGCTTGATCGGCGATTTCTTGATGATCGCGGTGTTGGTTTCGGCGAAATGGTTGAGGCGGTCCAGCAGGCTGTCCAGCTGTTCCATGGAGCGCACTTGAAGGCGGGCGATAAAGCAGTCGTCACCGGTGACCTTGTCGCATTCGGTGAACTCGGCAATTGCCAGGATCTGCCGTTCCACCTCCTGCAAGCGGCCCGGCAACGGACGAATCCGGACAATGGCCTGCAATTGGTAGCCCAGGGACTTGGGGTCGATTTCCAGGGTATAGGCGGTGATCACCCCGCGTTCTTCGAGTTTTTTCAGGCGTTCGGCCACGCTGGGGGCGGACAGCCCGCTGATCTGCGCCAGGGCCTTGAGGGAGCGGCGGGAGTCCTGCATCAGGGCACTGATCAGGGCCTGGTCGATGGCATCGAGCATGGCAACCTCGTTAGGTGATTGGGCGTTTATGCCTTGATAAAAAAGGCCTGAGTGCATACTAGCCCAGGTTTTGAACTGGCGATGGCCGTGTGCCGCTGGGCATAATCTGGCCCTTGTCAGAGGAGATTGATGATGGATGCACTGACCCGTCGCGGATCACTGGAAATGACCGCCGCGATGCTGATTTCCGGAACCATTGGCTGGTTCGTTCTGGTGTCCGGACAACCGGTGCTGGACGTGGTGTTCTGGCGTTGCCTGTTCGGTGCCGGCGCGTTGCTGCTGATTTGCGGCGCTTTCGGTTTTTTGCGAAGGAATATTCTGACTCGGCGCAGCCTGTTTCTGGCGGTGCTCAGCGGCGTGGCGATTGTCGGCAACTGGGTGCTGCTGTTCGGTTCCTATTCCCGGGCCTCGATCGCCATCGGCACCGCGGTGTACAACGTCCAGCCGTTCATTCTGGTGGCCCTGGGGGCGTTGTTCCTGGGGGAGAAGATCACCCCGCAGAAGCTGTTCTGGCTGTGCCTGTCCTTTGCCGGGATGTTGGCCATCGTCAGCGCCCATGGCACCGAGGGCGACGCCGGCAGCGACTATCTGCTGGGCATCGCCCTGGCCCTGGGCGCGGCATTGCTCTATGCCTTCGCCGCGTTGCTGATCAAGCGCCTGAGCGGCACGCCGCCGCACCTGATCGCGCTGATCCAGGTCTGCACCGGGGTCCTGCTGCTGGCGCCCTGGGCCAACCTCGCCGAGCCACCCCAGCAGGCCACGGCCTGGGCCAGCCTGCTGACCCTGGGCATCGTGCATACCGGGGTGATGTATGTGCTGTTGTACGGGGCGATCCAGAAGCTGCCGACCGCGCTGACCGGCGCCTTGTCCTTCATCTATCCGATCGCGGCGATCTTCGTCGACTGGCTGGCCTTCGGGCATCGCCTGGGGCTGTTGCAGTGGCTGGGGGTCGCCGCGATTCTGCTGGCCGCCGCCGGGATGCAGCAGGGTTGGACGTTCAAGCGCCGGCGCAGCGTTCTGCAATGAGCGCAGGCTGAGGCCGGACGGGGACCGGCAATAGGTTCCACGCTGGCGGGCCCGGGCGCCAGCGTCGCGTCTGTGCCGGTCGGCGCCTGAGCTTGACAGGCCGGGGCGCAGCGCTAGCTTTTATCCAGTGTCGGCACTGTTGCCACGCACTACCCCCTGTGATCCAGGCCCCTGGCAACCCGCCCGGGTACGCCTCGACCATCCGCAACCACCGACTCGCGTCGTGCCGGGTCGGCCCTGGAGCGATCATGAGCACTCGACGCAAGGTTCCCGGAATCCGCAACTACGATGGTCCCGCCGGTGGCTGGGGCGCGCTCAAGGCTACCGCCACGGCGGTGCGCGAACAGATGGACGCGCTCAAGGCGCCCCTGACCCTGATGCGCACCAACCAGCCCGATGGCTTTGACTGCCCGGGCTGCGCCTGGCCCGACAAGGAGCACAAGTCGACCTTCCAGTTCTGTGAAAACGGCGCCAAGGCGGTGACCTGGGAAGCCACCAACAAGCGGGTGACCCCGGCCTTCTTCGCCGAGCATCCGCTGACCTCGCTGCTGCAGCGTTCCGACTATCAGCTCGAAGACCTGGGCCGCCTCACCGAGCCCCTGGTCTATGACCGCGCCAGCGATACCTTCAAGCCGCTGGCGTGGCAGGCGGCGTTCGAGCGTATTGGCCAGATCCTGCGGGGCCTGCAGCCCGAGCAGGTGGAGTTCTACACCTCCGGCCGCGCCTCCAACGAAGCGGCCTACCTGTACCAGCTGTTCGCTCGGGAATACGGCAGCAACAACTTCCCCGACTGCTCGAACATGTGCCACGAACCCACCAGCGTCGGTTTGCCGCGCTCGATCGGCATCGGCAAGGGCACGGTGTCCCTGGAGGATTTCGACCTCTGCGAGCTGATCATTTCCATCGGCCACAACCCGGGCACCAACCACCCGCGGATGATGGGCACCTTGCATGAAGCCTCGCGGCGCAAGGTGCCGATCATGGTCTTCAACCCGCTGCGCGAGCGCGCCCTGGAGCGCTTTGCCGACCCGCAGAACATGGTGGAGATGGCCACCTACGGCTCGACCCGCATCGCTTCGTCCTACTTCCAGGTCAAGGCCGGCGGCGATGCGGCGGCGATCAAGGGCATCATGAAGGCCCTGCTGGCCCTGGAGGGCAGCCTCGGGCAGGTGCTGGACCATGAGTTCATCGCCGAGCACACCCAGGGCTTCGAGGCCCTGGCGGCGGACCTGCACGCCACCGCCTGGGCGGACATCGAGCAGGCCAGCGGCCTGCACCAGGCGGACCTGGAAATGGTCGCCGCAGCCTACGCCAAGTCCAATGCCACCATCGTCACCTACGGCATGGGCATCACCCAGCACAACGAAGGCACGGCCAATGTGCGGCTGATTTGCGACCTGCTGATGCTGCGCGGCAACCTGGGCAAGCCGGGGGCCGGCATCTGTCCGTTGCGCGGCCATTCCAACGTCCAGGGCAACCGCACCGTGGGCATCACCGAGAAGCCTACGCAGGCCTTTCTCGACAAGCTCCAGCAGACCTTCGGCTTCACGCCGCCTTCGGCCCATGGCCACGATGCGGTGCAGGCCATGCAGGCGATGATCGACGGCAGGGCCAAGGCGCTGCTGTGCCTGGGGGGCAACTTCGCCGTGGCCCTGCCGGACCCGGGCCAGTGTTTCCCGGCCATGAGCCGGCTCGACCTGAGCGTGCACGTGGCCACCAAGCTCAACCGTAGCCATTTGCTGGTGGCCAAGGAGACCTTCATCCTGCCCTGCCTGGGCCGCACCGAGCTGGACCTGCAGGACGGCCTGCGCCAGGCCATCACCGTGGAGGATTCGATGTCCATGGTCCACGCCTCGGCGGGCAAGCTGACCCCGGCGTCGCCGCTTCTGCTCTCGGAACCGGCGATTGTCGCCGGCATGGCCAAGGCCACGCTGCCCGACAGTCGCGTGCCCTGGCTGGAACTGGTGGCCGACTACGACAAGATCCGCGACCTGATCGAACAGACGGTGCCCGGCTTCGACGACTACAACGCCCGGATCCGCGTGCCCGGCGGCTTCCGCATGCCCCTGGCGGCGGCCCAGCGGCAATGGCTGACCCCCTCGGGCAAGGCCGAGTTCTTCGTCTTCCCCGGGCTGCACGAGGACAAGGAAGTGGACGGCGCCGATGTCCTGCGGCTGATCACCCTGCGCAGCCACGACCAGTACAACACCACCATCTACGCCCTGGACGACCGCTATCGCGGGGTCTTCGGCCGTCGCGACGTGCTGTTCATCAGCCCCGGGGATCTGGCTGCCCGTGGCCTGGCCCACGGTGACCTGGTGGACATCGAGACGGTCATCGGCGGGCGGCGGCTGCGCTACGAAAACATCACCGCCATCGAGTACAAGATCGCCCCGGGCACTGTGGGCGCCTATTACCCCGAGGCTAACCGCCTGGTGCCCCTGGACTACCTGGATGTGGACAGCGGCACGCCGTCCTACAAATCGGTGCCGGTGCGGGTCTTGCGCTCGACCTTGGGCAGCGCCGCCTCCTGAGCCGGCAATGGGCGAGGGAGCTCGCTCCCGCTCGGACGCGCAGCGGCCGTAAAACCTGAATCTGCGGTCTGCCTGATAGGAAGGGGACTCAGGCATTGGGAAGGCTGCGCCTTCCAGCGGGAGCAAGCTCCCTCGCCACAGTAAGCGCTCTTGTCACAAGGTTTGTTCAACCTCACAGCTGGTGGCTGACAGCTTGCCGCTTACAGCTGCTTGTTTGTTCAGCCTCACAACTGGCGGCAACCCAGCGGCCGCAAGAACTGCTGCAAACAGCTTGTGGCTGGAAGCTTGCCGCTTGCAGCTGCTTGTTTGTTCAGCCTCGCAGCTGGCGGCAACCCGGAGGCCGCAAGAACTGATGCAAACAGCTTGCGGCTGGCAGCTCACCGCTTGCAGCTGCTTCCCTCACCACCGCCACAATCTGCTAATTTCCTGTCGGTGACTTTTCCGACCGCAGCCCGTGGACCCCACAATGACCCAGTCTTCCTCCCTGGCCGAGCGCAAGCCCGAGCCGCAGCCATCTGCAACCCCATCACCCGCAGTGCAATTTTCATCGTCGCCACCCTGGCCCCCGGCGCTGCTGCCGCGCACACCCTGCGCGAGTGGTGCGCCGACGTCGCCGCGCTGACCCGCTCGGTGGGCAAGCGCGTGCCGGGGGGCAATCTGTCCTGTGTCTGCGGCTTTGGCTCCGCCGCCTGGGACCGGCTGTTCGCTGGCCCGCGTCCGGCGTCGCTGCACCCCTTCATTGAGGTGGGCGTGGAGGGCCGGCGCGCGCCGTCGACCCCCGGCGACCTGTTGCTGCACATCCGCGCCGAGCAGATGGACCTGTGCTTCGAGCTGGCCACGCAATTGCTCAAGCCCCTGGGCGACGCAGTCAAGGTGGTGGACGAGGTCCAGGGCTTCCGCTATTTCGACATGCGCAGCATGGTCGGCTTCGTCGACGGCACCGAGAACCCGGAAGGCCGCGAGGCGGTGGATTTCACCCTGATCGGCGACGAAGACCCGTCGTTCTGCAACGGCAGCTACGTGCTGGTGCAGAAATACCTGCACAACATGACGGCCTGGAACGCGCTGACGGTGGAAGCCCAGGAACGCATCATCGGCCGCACCAAGCTGTCGGACATCGAACTCGACGAATCGGTGAAACCCAGCTGCTCCCACAGTTCCCTGACCACCCTGGAAGAGAACGGCGAGGAGGTGAAGATCCTGCGCGACAACATGCCCTTCGGCCGTCCGGGCGCCGGGGAATTCGGCACCTACTTCATCGGCTACGCGCGTTCGCCACGGCCGGTGGAGCAGATGCTGGAAAACATGTTCGTCGGGCGCCCGGCGGGCAACTACGACCGCCTGCTGGACTTCAGCACGGCCGTCACCGGCGGGCTGTTCTTCGTGCCTTCCGCCGATCTGCTGGAACAGCTGGCCGAGCGCGCGCCGACCGGCCAATAACCGCAAAAACCCGACCCGCTGCTGCGGGCCGGGGTTTCAGGGGGGACCGGCAATTATCAGTGGCTGTGCATGCCGGCGGCCTGCATCAGCAGGCGCAGCAGGCCGGCCACCAGCCCCAGGCCGATGACGCTGGCCAGCCAGATGCCGAGCATCCACAGCAGGCGCTGCCAGCCGGGTGCCGGTTGCGCGGGGGGGGTGGTGAGTTTATCCATGGGCCAGCTCCAGCATCAGCGCGCCGCTGCAGGCGAGCATCAGCAGGGCGCCGATGAACAGCAGGCTCAGTTGCGCCACCGTCCTGTGCCAAGGCATTGGCTTTGCCCGATCAATGGTAGCCATCGCCAATCCTCACTTTGCCGCGGAACACGTAGTAGCTCCAGCAGGTGTACATCAGGATGATCGGCAGGATGAACAGGGTGCCGATCAGGATGAACAGCTGGCTGGTCAGGGGCGATGCCGCGTCCCACAGACTGATGGACGGCGGCACGATGTTCGGCCAGATGCTGAACGCCAGGCCGATGTAGCCGAGGAACACCAGCACCAGGGTGAACACGAACGGCCAGTGGGAATGATGCTGGCGCAAGGTCCCCAGCAGCCCGCACAACGCCAGTAGGCCCAGCACCGCCAACGCACCGAAGATCACGATATGGGCATGGCTGAACCAGCGGGTGGCGATGTCCGGGTGCAGCACCGGGGTCCAGACGCAGAGCACCGCCACCACCGCCATCAGCGCGAACGCCAGGGGGCGGGTGTAGTGGCGCATGCGCGCTTCGAGCATGCCCTCGGTCTTGACCAGCAGCCAGGTGCTGCCCAGCAGCGCGTAGGCCACGATCAGCCCCAGGCCGCAGAACAGCGGGAACGGCGCCAGCCAGTCCAGGGAACCGCCGGCGAACTGCCGGTTGACCACCGGGATGCCGGAAATGTAAGTGCCGATCACGATGCCCTGGCACAGGGTCGCCAGCAGCGAGCCGCCGATAAAGGCCCAGTCCCAGATGTGGCGCTGCTGCGGGCTGGCCTTGAAGCGGAACTCGAAGGCCACGCCGCGGAAGATCAGCCCCGCCAGCATGAAGATCAGCGGCAGGTACAGGGCTTCGAGAATCACCGAGTAGGCCAGGGGAAAGGCCCCGTACAGCGCTGCGCCGCCGAGGATCAGCCAGGTCTCGTTACCGTCCCAGACCGGGGCCACGGTGTTCATCATCACGTCCCGTTCCCGGGCATCGGGGATCAGCGGGAAGAGAATCCCCAGCCCCAGGTCGAAGCCGTCCATGATCACGTACATCATCACCCCGAAGGCAATGATCACGCCCCAGATCAACGACAGGTCTATGCCTTGAATCGTCATGTTGATATCCCTTGTTTCAGTGGTGGTGGTCGCTGGACGCAAAGGTCTCGGCGATGGCGGACAGAGGACGGCGCGGCGTTGGCTCCTGGCCGACAGGGTGGGTCGGCGGGTGCTCGTGGTGGGGCTGCGGGCCCTTGCGCACCAGCTTCATCATGTAGCCGATGCCCACCGCGAACACCGAGAAGTAGATCACCACGAACAGCGCCAGGGAGATGCTCAGTTGGGTCACGCTGTGGTTGGAAGCGGCGTCGCTGGTGCGCAGCAGGCCGTACACCACCCAGGGCTGGCGCCCGACTTCGGTGGTGATCCAGCCCGCCAGCATGGCGATCAGGCCGGTGGGGCCCATCCACAGCACCAGGCGCAGGAACAGGCGGTTGCGATACAGCGCGCCGTTACGCCGCAACAGCAGGCCCAGCACCCCGGTGAGGATCATCAACATGCCCAGCCCGGCCATGATGCGGAAACTGAAAAACACGATGGCCGAGTTGGGACGGTCTTCCTTGGGGAAGCTCTTGAGCGCAGGGATCTGCTTGTCCAGGCTGTGGGTCAGGATCAGGCTGCCCAGGTAGGGCACTTCCACGGCGTAGTCGGTTTTTTCGCCGTCCATGTTGGGAATGCCGAACAGCACCAGGGGCGAGGGTTCGCTGCCGTGGTTTTCCCAGTGGCCTTCGATAGCGGCGATTTTTGCCGGTTGATGTTCCAGGGTGTTGAGGCCGTGGGCGTCACCGACCACCGCCTGGATCGGCGCCACGATCAGCGCCATCCACAGCGCCATGGACAACATCTTGCGCACTGGCGGCGTGTTGTTGCCCCGCAGCAGGTGCCAGGCGGCGCTTGATCCGACGAAGAACGCCGTGGCGACGAACGCGGCAATCGCCATGTGCGCCAGGCGGAAGGGGAACGACGGGTTGAAGACGATTGCCAGCCAGTCCATGGGCATGATCCGCCCATCGACGATGGAGAAGCCCTGGGGCGTCTGCATCCAGCTGTTGGAGGCGAGAATCCAGAAGGTCGAGATCAGGGTGCCGATGGCCACCATCACCGTGGCGAAGAAGTGCAGCCCGCGGCCGACCCGGTTCCAGCCGAACAGCATGACCCCGAGAAAGCCCGCTTCAAGGAAGAACGCGGTCAGCACCTCATAGGTCAGCAGCGGCCCGGTGATGCTCCCGGCAAAGTCCGAAAAGCGGCTCCAGTTGGTGCCGAACTCATAAGCCATGACCAGCCCGGAGACCACGCCCATGCCGAAGTTGACGGCAAAGATCTTCGACCAGAAGTGATACAGGTCCTTGTAAGTGCTGTTGTGGGTCTTGAGCCACAGCCCTTCGAGCACCGCCAGGAAACTGGCCAGGCCGATGGTGATGGCGGGAAAGATGATGTGGAACGAGACCGTGAACGCGAACTGGATGCGTGCAAGGTCGAGCGCCTGTAGATGAATCATGACGATACCCTCGTAATGGCTTGATGCCCGAGCAGGCACTGCGCGGCCGTCGCGAACCCGTGGGCTCGCGGCGGGGGCAGGGGCACTGCACAGGTAAAGGCTGGGGTGGCGATAGCACCGCCCCAGGCTGGATCACAGGCCAACGGACTGGATCAGGTTGCTGGCCGCAGCCGGCTCCAGGCGGATGGCGATGAACTTGGAGGTCGGCGTGTAGGTGCGGTCGCCATAGCTTTCCAGGGGCACCAGGGGGTTGGTCTCCGGGTAGTAGGCGGCAGACTGGCCGGCGGGAATGTCATAGGCAATCAGGGTGAAACCGCTGACCCGACGCTCCCGGCCGTCGTCCCACAGCGAGACGATGTCGACCTTCTGCCCCGGCTCGAAGCCCAGCTGGCGAATGTCCTGCTCGTTGGCGAACAGCACCTCGCGCATGCCGTAGACCCCGCGATAGCGGTCGTCCAGGCCATACAGGGTGGTGTTGTACTGGTCGTGGGAACGCATGGTCTGCAGGATCAGGTCCGGCTTGACCTTGAGCTTGCGCACCCCGGCGCTGACCAGGTGCTCCGGCAGCACGCTGGGAATGAAGCGCGCCTTGCCGGTGGCGGTGTTCCAGCGCCGCTGGGTGGCGTCGTTGCCCAGGTGGAAACCGCCGGGGTGCAGCAGCTTGAGATTGAAGTCCTCGAACCCCGGGATGGTGTCGGCGATCAGGTCGCGGATGCGTCCGTAGTCTTCGATGGTCCACAGCCAGTCGATGGGGTGCTGGCCCAGGGTGGCGTTGGCGATGCCGGCGATGATTGCCGGTTCCGAGCGCAGGTGCGGCGACTTGGGTTTCAGTTGGCCATGGGAGATGTGCACCATGCTGAAGGTGTCTTCCACGGTGATGCCTTGGGGGCCATTGGCCTGGATATCGATATCGGTACGGCCCAGGCACGGCAGGATCAGCGCCTCGCGACCGGTCACCAGATGGCTGCGGTTGAGCTTGGTGGCAATGTGCACAGTGAGCTCGCAGTTGCGCAGGGCGGCGTGGGTGCGCGGGGTGTCCGGGGTGGCCTGGGCGAAGTTGCCCCCCAGGCCGATGAACACCTTGGCCCGGCCCTGTTCCATGGCCGAGATCGCCATCACTGTGTTGTGCCCGTGCTCCCGTGGCGGCTTGAAGCCAAAGCGCGCCTCCAGGGCATCCAGCAGCTCGGTGGGCGCCAGTTCGTTGATGCCCATGGTGCGGTCGCCCTGCACGTTGCTGTGGCCGCGCACCGGCGACAGGCCGGCGCCGGGGCGGCCGATGTTGCCCCGCAGCAACAGCACGTTGATCACTTCCTGGATGGTCGGCACCGAATGGGTGTGCTGGGTCAGGCCCATGGCCCAGCACATGATTGCGCGCTTGGCCTTGCGGTACATGCGCGCCGCCAGCTCGATGTCGGCCAGCGTCAGCCCGGACTGCTCGACGATGTGGTTCCAGGACGTGGCATCGACCTCGGCCAGGTAGCTGTCCAGGCCCGAGGTGTGCTCGGCGATAAAGGCCCGGTCGAACACCGCTTCGCCATTGTTGGCCAGGGCCTCGCGCTCCCAGCGCAGGAGGAACTTGGCGATGCCGCGAAAGGCCGCCATGTCGCCGCCCAGGGCCGGGCGGAAGTAGGCCGAGGAGGTGGGTTCGGAGCCGTTGGTGAGCATCTCCAGCGGGTGCTGCGGATGCTGGAAGCGTTCCAGGCCACGCTCCTTGAGTGGGTTGAAGCAGATCACCTGGGCACCGCGTTTCACCGCCTCGCGCAGTGGCTCCAGCATCCGTGGGTGGTTGGTGCCGGGGTTCTGGCCGATGACGAAGATCGCGTCGGCTTCTTCCAGGTCATGGAACACCACCGTGCCCTTGCCCACGCCGACGCTTTCGAACATGCCCACGGCACTGGCCTCGTGGCACATGTTCGAGCAGTCGGGAAAGTTGTTGGTGCCATAGGCGCGCACGAACAGCTGATACAGGTACGCCGCCTCGTTGCTGGCCCGGCCCGAGGTGTAGAACTCCGCCTGGTTCGGCGAGTCCAGCCTTTTGAGGTGGCTGGCGATCAGCTCGAAGGCCTCGTCCCAGGTGGTTTCCACATAGCGGTCCTGGGTGGCGTCGTAGCGCATCGGGTGGGTCAGGCGGCCCTGGTATTCAAGCCAGTAGTCGCTCTGCGCGGCCAGGGCCGAGACCGTGTATTTACTGAAGAAGGCCGGGTTCACCAGGCGCCCGGTGGCTTCCCAGTTGACCGCCTTGGCGCCGTTCTCGCAGAACTTGACCATGCCGTTTTCCGGCGACTCGCCCCAGGCGCAGCCCGGGCAGTCGAAGCCGCCGTTCTGGTTGGTCTTGAGCATGGCGCGGATGTTCTTGAAGGCGTTTTCACTGCCCAGCCAGTTCCTGGTCACCGCGATCAGTGCCCCCCAACCGGCGGCCGCCCCCTTGTAGAGTTTATATCGATCAACTTCGCTCATGATATTTCTCCAATACAGCGCACGCAGGCAACCGCCCGACAAATAATCGATGTCAGTGATTGTTTAACTGCACAGGCTAAATGCGGTTTTGTGGTGACGCCGTTTAAGTTCGGATCTGTTTGGGGCAACGGAGTCACTTATAGGGCCCGTTTCATGGGCCACGAATAAAGCCTATTCGGCGCTTGTATGGGCTGTCTAATCGCAATTAATGACTGGCTGATCGAAAGCCTCTATCAAGAATTAAAAGCCATGATAATCAATGAGTTGAGTTGAATTCTTGTTGCTGATTGTGGACGGTTTTTTCGTTGATAGAGTGCGTTGATCAATCAGTTGTAAATAGCGATTGGACGCAACTTTTAATCGCTCTTAGTCTTGCCGACAACAACTCCTTAACGGTCGTTTTTGGCCGCGAATTACAACTAAGACCTATAGGTCGCAAGCGTCGACAGAGGCTGTGATGTCAGATCAAGTATTGGTGGATGGCTTTGCTCGACGGGTCGACTATTTACGTATGTCGGTGACCGACCGTTGCGATTTTCGTTGCGTGTATTGCATGGCCGAGGACATGCAGTTCCTGCCGCGCCAACGCATCCTGACCCTGGAAGAGCTGTACCAGCTGGCGCAGCGTTTCGTCGCCCTGGGTACGCGCAAGATCCGCCTCACCGGTGGCGAGCCGCTGATCCGTCCCGGGGTGGTGCAACTGTGCGAGCGCATCGGGCAATTGCCGGGGCTGCGGGAGCTGTGCATGACCACCAATGGCTCGCAACTGGGCAAGCTGGCAGCGCCGCTGTTCGAGGCCGGGGTCAAGCGCCTGAACATCAGCCTCGACAGCCTGGACCCGACGCTGTTTCGTCAGCTGACCCGCACCGGTGACCTGTCCCAGGTCATCGCCGGCATCGACGCGGCGATTGCCGCGGGCTTCGAGCGCACCAAGCTCAACTGCGTGGTGATGAAAGGGCGCAACGACCGCGAGATCAACGAACTGGTGGCGTTCGCCATCGACCGCAGCCTGGACCTCTCGTTTATCGAGGAGATGCCCCTGGGCACCATCAGCGAGCACAGCCGCCGCGATGCATTCTTTTCCAGCGCCCAGGTCCGTGAGCGGATCGCCGAGCGCTACACCCTGATGGAGTCCGCCGAGTCGACCCAGGGGCCGTCGCGCTACTGGCGCCTGGCCGAGGCGCCGCAGATCCGCCTGGGCTTCATCTCGCCCCACAGCCACAACTTCTGCGGCACCTGCAACCGCGTACGGCTGACAGTGGAAGGGCGCTTGCTGCTGTGCCTGGGCAACGAACACTCGGTGGACCTCAAGGCCGTGCTGCGCGCCCACCCCGGTGACGCCGAGCGCCTGCAGCGGGCCATTGTCGAGGCGATGAAGCTCAAGCCCTATCGCCACCATTTCGAGCTCAACGATGAGCTCCAGGTGGTGCGTTTCATGAACATGACCGGCGGCTGAGCCGCCGCTCATTGCTCCCTTCTTATCGTGCAAAGGTTTCGCTCCGATGATCGTCAGATCCAAACCCAACCTGATCAGCGTGCTGATCTCCCTCAAGGGGTCGATCGCCAAGCGCATTGCTTTGCGCAGCCTGCTGGTGACCCTGCTGGCCTCGGCCATCGTGCTGATCGAAACCCTGCACCCGGCCTACTTTTCCAAGGTCAATGCCACGCCTTTCACCTTGCTCGGGCTGTCGCTGTCGATCTTCATGAGCTTTCGCAACAACGCCTGTTACGACCGCTGGTACGAAGGGCGCAAGGCCCTGGGCGCGGTGCTCACCGAGGTGCGCTCGCTAATCCGCGAAACCCAGGTGCTCGGCGATGCCCAGGCCCGCAGCAGCATCCTGCGGGACCTGTGCGGTTTCGCCCACGCCCTCAAGGCCCGGCTGCGCCAGGAAGACGAGCTCAGCGCGGCAGGCACCTGGCTCAGCCATTGGCCGGCGGCCCGGACGCCGAACCTGCCGGACAGCGTCCTGCGCCAGGTGTCGCGCCAGTGCTCGGCCCTGGCGACTTCGGGCGTGATCAGCGAGTGGCGCTACCTGCTGATCGCCAATCTGCTGTCCGGGATCACCGCCGCGCAAACCACCTGCGAGCGGATCAAGGGCACGCCGCTGCCGTTCCCCTACACCTTGCTGCTGCACCGCACCAGCTACATGTTCTGCATCCTCTTGCCCTTTGCCATGGCCGAGCCCCTGGGCTGGCTGACGCCGATCTTCACCGCCATCGTCAGTTACACCTTCTTTGGCCTGGACGCCATTGGCGACGAGCTGGAAGACCCCTTTGGCCACGACGAGAACGACCTGCCGATGGACGCCCTGGTGCGCACCCTCGAACGCGAGATTCTCGACGCCCTGGGGGCCACTGAACTGCCGCCGGCCCTGGTGCCGGTGGACTATGTCCTGAGCTGATCCACTGTCTTTATCCGAGGTTGCACATGAACGAACTCACTCACCTGGACGCCCAGGGCCGGGCCAGCATGGTGGATGTCACCTGCAAGGCCGTAACCGAGCGCGAAGCCCAGGCCCAGGCCTGGGTGCGCATGCTCCCGGCCACCCTGCAACTGATCCAGGACCAGGGGCACCCCAAGGGCGACGTGTTCGCCGTGGCGCGCATCGCCGGGATCATGGCGGCGAAGAAGACCCACGAACTGATCCCCCTGTGCCACCCGTTGCTGCTCAGCGGCATCCACGTCGAACTGCAAGCGCTGCCGCCAGACCGGGTGCAGATCACCACCTGCTGCCGACTCAATGGCGCCACCGGGGTCGAACTGGAAGCCATGACCGCCGCCAGCGTGGCGGCGCTGACGATCTACGACATGTGCAAGGCGGTGGACCGGGGCATGGTCATCGAGGGCCTGCAACTGCTGAAGAAGCAGGGCGGCAAATCAGGGCTGTTCATCGCTGGAGAAACGCAATGATTCTGGTCAATTACTTTGCCCGCTACCGCGAACAGCTGGGCAGCGGCGGCGAGAAACTGCCCCTGGACGCCGACCTGCACACCGTCGATGACGTGCGCCAGTTGCTGATGGCCCGGGGTGAAACCTGGGCCACGGTGCTGGGGGAAAGCAGCCTGATGTGCGCGCTGAACCAGGACCTGTGCAAGCTCGATGCGGTCATCGAGGACTTCGATGAAATCGCCTTCTTTCCTCAAGTGACCGGGGGCTGAGGCATGAGCATTCAGGTGCAGACCCAGGCCTTCAACCTTGATCAACTCAACGCCGGCCTGCAGGCCGGCGATAGCCGTGTCGGCGCGGTGGTGACCTTTGTCGGTTATGTGCGCGACCTCAACCTGGGGGAGGCGGTACAGAGCCTGTACCTGGAACACTACCCGGGCATGACCGAGCGCTCGCTGCAGGGCATCGTGCAACAGGCCCGGGAGCGTTGGCCGCTGAACCGGGTGAGCCTGGTGCATCGGGTGGGGTTGTTGCAGGTGGGCGAGCCCATCGTTTTTGTCGGCGTGGCCAGTGCCCAGCGGCAAGCCGCCTTCGAGGCCTGCGCCTTCATCATGGATTACCTCAAGACCCGCGCACCGTTCTGGAAGCGCGAAGTCACCCCCGGTGGCGAACGCTGGATCGACGGACGTGAGAGCGACCGGCAGGCTGCCGAACGTTGGGCTGCCGAACGTTGGGTTGCAGAACGTTGAGCAGCAGAACATTGAGCTGATGCCGGTGAGTGAGGTTTGAGGGAAGGTGGGGAACAACGCCGGATGCCTGTCTTCCGGCGTTGTGCATTTACACCGGGCTGTAGATCCGCGGGGCGTTGCGATGGGGCACGTGGATCAGGTTCAGGTGGTGCTTGTTGGCCCATTGCACGGTCAGTGCGGTGGGCGCCGACAGGCTGACCAGGGTGCCGAGGCGGGCGCGCACGGCTTTGTGGATCAGTTCCAGGCTGCAGCGGCTGGTGACCACGGTGAAGCCCTGGCGGCCATCGATCCCGGCGTTCAGCAGGGCGCCGATCAGCTTGTCCAGGGCGTTGTGGCGGCCGATGTCTTCCTGGCACAGGCGCACCTCGCCCTGTTCGTCGAAGTACAGCGCCGCGTGCAGGGCGCCGCTGCTGCGGGCCATGTGCTGGGCCTGTTCGATGCGCTCGCGCAGGCCCTGCAGGTGTTCGGCGGGGGGCAGGGGCGAAGGTTCGAGTATCTGCAATTGCGGCAGCGCCTGTTCCAGGGCCTCCACGCCGCATAACCCGCAGCCGCTGGTCCCGGCCATCTGCCGGCGATGGTCCTTGAGGGCCCAGAAGGCCCGGCTGGAAATCTGCACATCGGCCTGGCAGGCCTGGGGAAAGTGGCTGAGGCGGATGTCGTAGATTTCGCTGAGGTCACCGACGATGTCGTTGGTGATGCTGAAGCCGCGAATGAAGTCTTCCAGGTTGCCGGGGGACACCATCATCACCGCCTGGCTCAGGCCGTTGTAGGTGATCGCCAGGGCAATCTCGGCGGCCAGCGGCGCCTCGGCCAGCACCCCGTCGGGGCTGTACTCGCGATAGGCCACGCGCTGCGGCGCCGGCGCCGGCGCATTGGCTTCGGGTTGTTGCTGCGTTTGTTCGATCCGGCAAACCATGACCACACCTCGATACAGTCGATTCGCCCCGGGCCATGGGCGGCCCGGGGCATGCATTCAGTCTTTGAGCGCAAACAGCTTCCTGGCTTCGGCGAAGCACTTTTCGGCAATCGCCGAGCGCGGTTCGGTCTTGCGCATCACCAGGCCCAGGGGCGCCAGCACGCTGGCATCCGGCAGCTGGATGAAGGCCAGGTTGTCGATGGGCGAATCCAGGCCGCTGTCCAGGGGCATGATCGAGCAGCAGAAGCCCTCGTGGATCGCCTGGAACAGCTGGTAGGTGGAATCGCTTTCCAGGATCGGCGTCGGGTTCAGGCCGCGGCTGCGAAAGCTCAGGTCGATGGACTTGCGATAGTGCATGCCGGTGCTGAGCATGCCCAGGGGCAGCTCGGCGGCGTCTTCCCAGCTCATTTCGCTGCCTTCGAAATGAAAGTGCCGGGTGTCGTAGAGCAGGCCGACCCGGGTCTCGCCGATCTCGAAGAAGTCCAGGTAGTTGGGGTTGACGTGGTCCAGGTAGCAGACCCCGAGGTCCAGCTGGTTGTTGCCGATGTCCTCGATGATCCGGTCGGAGCTGGCGGACGACAGGCTGAACTTGAGCTCGGGAAAGCTCGCCGAGAGCTTCTGCACATAGCTGATGGGGTTGAAGCCGCTCAGCGGCACCAGGCCCAGGCGCAGGTTACCCACCAGTTGCCCGCGGCAGGCGGCGGCCTCGGCGAACAGCCCGTCGTGGGCCGCCAGCAGGGTCTTGGCCCAGGCCAGGACCCGCTCGCCGGCCTCGGTGAAGCCTTCGAAGCGCTGGCCGCGGGTCACCAGGATCAGGTCCAGCTCGTCCTCCAGGTTGCGCAGACGCATGGACAGGGTCGGCTGGGTAATGTGGCAGCGCGCGGCAGCCTGGCCGAAGTGCCGGGTCTGCTCCAGGGCGATCAGAAACTTGAGTTGCTTGATGTCCACAATGGCACCTGTGGTGAAGGGAATCGGAGTCAGTATTAACGCAGGTGTCCGGTTCGTGGAAAGACGTTCAGTCTTCCCGGGCCGAACCCTCGGGGCACACCGTCGGCGTTCAGGCCACGGGCCCGGGGTCTGTTTCAGACAGTAGTTCAGGGGTGTTGAAGTTGCTCAGCCGCGGATCGTCGGCGGCGCAAGGCAAAGGCTTCAGGCCATGGGCGGCGAGGGCCCGCAGCAGGCTGCGCTCGCCGCGCTCCCAGGCGGCGCGCAAGCGGGCTGCCAGGGCCGTGGGTATCAGGCTGAACATGGGTTGCCACTGTCCGTCCTGCTGCACCATCAACGGGCTGAGGGTGTCCGCCGGGCGGGCATCCAGCAGCGTCTGGATCAGCGCGCCGTCGATCCGCGGCGCGTCGCAGGCCAGTACCAGCAGCCAGGGGTGCCGGGCCACTGCCAGACCCGCCAGCACGCCGGCCATGGGGCCGGGAAAGTCTGCCTGCTCATCCGCCACCAGGCGATCGGCATAGGGCCGGTACTGCTCGGCGTTGCGGTTGCAGGAAATGATCAGGTCGTCGCTGAAGGGCCGCACCGTGGCCTGCACATGGGCAATCAAGGGCCGGCCCTGCCAGGTCACCAGGCCCTTGTCGCGACCGCCCATGCGCGAGCCGCGGCCACCGGCCAGCAGCAGGATCGAGCAGGGCGGGGAGAGGGTCGGGGCAGGGCGGGTCGGGGTCATGGTCTGGCGCATGTCAGGTGGGTGGCGCAAACGATGGCATTGTCCTTCGGGCACGTCCAATCGGAAGTGTTGAATGGACGATTGATGGGCTTTATCAACCGCCACACCAAACCGCGGTTGACGATAGAGCGCCTCGATAATCCGGTCAGTCAGAACGATTAGACAGCCGCGGTTTCGGGCCTTTAGCCTGCATCCATGATTTTTATCTTGCCGGTCGGAGAATGACATGAGCGTGAAGTCGGATGCGTTGTTTGTACCCTTGAACATAGCCGTGCTGACAGTCAGCGATACCCGGGAATACGCCACGGACACCTCCGGGCAACTGCTGGTCAGTCGCCTGCTGGAAGCCGGCCACACCCTGAGCGAACGCAACCTGCTCAAGGACGATCTGTACAAGATCCGCGCCCAGGTGGCGGCCTGGATCGCCGACGAGCGCATCCAGGTGGTGTTGATCACCGGCGGCACCGGCTTCACCGGTCGCGACAGCACCCCCGAAGCCGTGAGTTGCCTGCTGGACAAGCACATCGACGGTTTCGGCGAGCTGTTTCGCGCCATCTCGATCCTCGATATCGGCACCTCCACGGTACAGAGCCGGGCCCTGGCCGGGCTGGCCAATGGCACCCTGGTGTGTTGCCTGCCGGGCTCCACCGGGGCCTGCCGCACCGCCTGGGAAGGCATCCTCGCCGAGCAACTGGATGCCCGCCATCGGCCGTGCAATTTCGTGCCGCACCTCAAGCCGGTGCAGGCCTGCGAGTCTCGAGGATGATCCAGGGCCACTTGATGCCGCTGGAAGAAGCACTGGCCAGCCTGCTGGCCATGGCCGATACCCAACGTCTGACGCAAAGCGAAACCCTGGCCCTGGACCATGCCCGGCAACGGGTGCTGGCCACTGACCTGGTGGCGACCCTGGGCCTGCCGCCCTGGGCCAACAGCGCCATGGACGGCTATGCCCTCAACCTGCAGCACTGGGACGGCCAGCCACTGGCGGTGTCACAGACGATCTTTGCCGGTCAGCCTGGCGACCCCTTGCAGCCGGGCACCTGTGCGCGGATCTTCACCGGCGCCCCGGTGCCTGCCGGCGCTGACTGCGTGGAGATGCAGGAGAACGTCGAGTTGCTGGAGGATGGCCGGGCGCGCTTCACCCAGGCGCTGAAGCCGGGACAGAACATCCGCCCTCAAGGCCAGGAGAACCGGGCTGGTGATGTGCTGTTGCAAGCCGGCAAGCGCCTGGGGCCTTTCGAACTGGCGGTGGCCGCCGCTCAGGGCTGCACCGAGCTGCAAGTGGTGCGCCGTCCGCGGGTGGCGTTGCTGTCCACCGGCGATGAGTTGCTGGAACCGGGCATGCCTATTCGCCCGGGTTGCATCTACAACAGCAACCGCACCTTGCTCCGCCACTGGCTCGACAGCCTGGGCTGCGAGGTCATCGACGCCGGGATTCTTCCCGACCAGCCACAGCAGACCCGGCTCAGGCTGGAACAGTTGCAGCATGGCGCGGACCTGATCCTGACCACTGGCGGGGTCTCGGCGGGGGATGCCGATTGCCTGGGCCAGGTGCTGAGGAACAACGGCCGACCGCTGTTCTGGAAGCTCGCCATCAAACCCGGAAAACCGCTGACGGTGGGCCACTTCGGCCAGGTGCCGGTGATCGGCCTGCCGGGCAATCCGGCCTCGGCCCTGGTGACCTTCGGCCTGCTGGCCCGGGCCTACCTGTTGCGGATTCAGGGAGTGGAGCAGGTTGCGCCCTTGAGTGTGCCGGTCAGCGTGGCCTTCAACTGGCCCAAGGCCGGCAGCCGCCGGGAATACCTGCGGGCGCGCCTGGAAAACGGCCGCGCCGTGCTCTACCCGAATCAGAGCTCGGGGGTATTGCTGGGAGCCTCCTGGGCCGATGGCCTGGTGGAGATCCTTGAAGGCCACACCCTGCAGGTGGGCGAGGCGGCGCGTTTCATTCCCTTTAGCGAGTTGTTTTAAATCTTCCAGTGCCGGGCGCTCTTGGCCAGTCGCTGGCGCATTTCGCCCAGGGTCGCGGCCAACTGCCGGGTGAGCAGCCGGTAACCGTCAAGGGGCGAATACACCGGCGCCTCCAGGGCCTTGTCGGCATGGCCTTCCAGGGGTTTGTCCAGGCGCTGGGTGCCCCCCGTTTGCAGGGCCCGGGCCATGCCGATCAACTGCACGCGGATCTGCCGGTGCTCGGCCTTGAGTGCCAGTTGCATCTGTGCCATGGCCTGCCGGTCGCTGGCATCGGGGCGGGTGTTGCCGAGGATCTCCAGGGTGCTGATGCACATCCGCAGATTGCGCTGGATGGCGTCCAGTTCGGTCATGGAAATCCGCACTTCCTTGGACACCGACGGCATCAGCGAACGCAGTTGCAGCATGGCGGCGTTGACCCGGCCCAGGAGCTTGAGGTGTTCGTCGTCGGTCACCGACTGGCCCTGGATGATCCGTCCGTACAACTGGGCGCAGTCGCGCAGGGCGCTGGCCAGGGTGTAGCGCCAGGAATACACCGCGTACAGCGGAATGGCGAAGGAAAACGCCAGGGCCAGGGCAATGCCGATGAGGATGTCCACCGCGCGCCACAGGCCGTCGCTGATCTGGTTGTCGCCATGGCCGGCGACGATGAACACGGTGATCGCCGCCAGCAGCGCGATATACCCGCCCTTGCCGATGGCGTGGTAGGAAAAGTAGCCGCACACCGCCGACATGCCCAGGTAGGTCAGCCAGGGATGGCCGAAGTACGCCTGCTGCACCACCAGCACCAGGCCGACCCCGGCGCCCACCAGGGTGCCGATGGCCCGCTCGGCGGCCTTCTTGCCGATGTTGCCGTGGTGCTGCAGGCCGCCGATCACCACCAGCATGGTCACCGACGCCCACTCGCCGTGGGGCAGGTTGAGGCCGGTGGTCAGGAGAATGGTGGCGATCAGGCCGAGGGCGACCCGCACCGCGTGGATCAGGCGGGCGTGACGGTAGCGCCGGTACGGGTCCAGCAGGGGACGCAGCAGGCGCTGCAGCAAGGGCGGCAGGTGGATGCCCCGCAGGTGTTTGAACGGGCCCAGACCGGTTTCTCCAATAGCTAATGAGTGGCTGAATCAGTAGCCGCGACTCGCCGCGTGGCGAGCCCCGGCCAGGCGCTTTTAGAAAATGTAGTCGGTGGTCAGGAAGCTGGAGTCGCGGTTGCGGATGATGTCACTGATCAGCTCCTTGTTGCGCTCCTGGAACTTGGTCGCCACCAGGGTGCGGATCGAGAAGGTGCGCAACGCATCATGCACCGACAGCGTGCCCTCGGCGGAGTTCTTGCGGCCGTTGAAGGGGAAGGTGTCCGGGCCGCGCTGGCACTGGGCGTTGATGTTGATCCGCCCGACCTGGTTGGCGAAGGTGTCCACCAGCCGGCCGATCACCGCCGGGTCGCTGCCGAACAGGCTCAGTTGCTGGCCGAAGTCCGACTCCAGGACGTAGTCGATCACCGTGTCCAGGTCGCGGTAGGGCACGATGGGCACCACCGGGCCGAACTGTTCCTCGTGGTAGACGCGCATCTGCGGGTTCACCGGGTACAGCACCGCCGGGTAGAAGAACGACGCCCGCGACTCGCCGCCATGGGGGTTCACCACCTGGGCGCCGTGGGCCTGGGCATCGGCTACCAGGGCGTGCAGGTAATCGACCTTGGTGTTTTCCGGCAGTGGCGTCAGGGCCACGCCCGGCTCCCAGGGCATGCCCGGCTTGAGGCCTTGCAGCTTGGCGTTGAACTGCTGGATAAAGCGCTCCACCACGCTTTCATGGACGAACAGGATCTTCAGCGCGGTGCAGCGCTGGCCGTTGAACGACAGCGCGCCGGTAACGGCCTCGCTGACCGCGTTGTCCAGGTCGGCATCGGGCAGCACGATTCCCGGGTTCTTCGCGTCCAGGCCCAGGGCCGCGCGCAGGCGGTGCGGCTTGGGGTGGAGTTTCTTCAGGTCGCTGGCGGCCTTGTTGGTGCCGATGAAGGCGAAGATGTCGATCTTGCCGCTGGCCATCAGCGCGCTGACGGTCTCGCGGCCGCTGCCGTAGATGACGTTGATCACCCCGGCCGGGAAGCTGTCGCGGAAGGCTTCGAGCAGCGGGCGGATCAGCAGCACGCCGAGCTTGGCCGGCTTGAACACCACGGTGTTGCCCATGATCAGCGCCGGGATCAGGGTGGTGAAGGTTTCGTTCAGCGGGTAGTTGTAGGGGCCCATGCACAGGGCCACGCCCAGGGGCACGCGGCGGATCTGGCCGAGGGTGTCCTGCTCCAGTTCGAAGCGGCTGGAGCGCCGGTCCAGTTCCTTGAGCGCGCCGATGGTGTCGACGATGTAGTCGCAGGTGCGGTCGAACTCTTTCTCCGAGTCCTTGAGGTTCTTGCCGATTTCCCACATCAGCAACTTGACCACTGCTGTGCGCTGTTCGCGCATGCGCGCCAGGAAAGCTTCCACGTGCTGGATGCGCTCAGCCACGCGCATCGTTGGCCAGGCGCCCTGGCCGCGGTCGTAGGCGCGCACGGCGGCGTCCAGGGCGGTGAGGGCGGTATCAGCGTCCAGCAGCGGCGTGCTGCCGAGAATCACTTGCTGGTCGCCGTCGGCGCCGCTCAAGTAGATCGGGCTGCGGACCTGGGCCAGGGGGCCGTTCCAGGTGCGCAGCTCACCGTCTACCAGGTAGTCGCGCTGCTCCACCGGATCGGGCAGGCGATAGGCTTCGGGGATGTCGGCGGCAGCAGGAAACAGGTTGTTGAGGACATTGGCTGTGGTCATGACTCTACCCCGTGTTGGAAATGGCTCCGGCGCGGATGACAGTGGCGCCATCGCTCCAAGGTTTATACGCCTGAATGGCCTGCGGCTTTAGCGCTTTGTGCAGTTGGCACACCCGCGGTCATGGTTCGAGGTTAAACGTTTCAGCTGTTGCCCAGCAACTGCCGGATCAGGGTTGGGGTGCTGCCGGTCCAGCGCTTGAAGGAGCGGCGGAAGTTGGCCGGGTCATTGAAGTTCAGGTACTCGGCCACTGCCTCGTTGCTCCAGCCCCTGATCTGGTACAGGTACAGCGCCACCTGCTTGCGCACCCGGTCCACCTGCTGCTGGTAGCCGCTGTGGTGCTTGCTCAGCTTGCGCTTGAGGGTCGCCGGGCTCATGGCGAAGGCCTGGGCGGTCTGTTCCAGGCTCGGCGCATGCCGCACGTTGGCTTGCAGGTAGCGGTCCAGGGCATCGAGAAAACTCCCGGAAAAACCCAGCTGGCGCAGGTGTTCGTCGGCTTCCAGGCGCGCCACCTGGCCGGCGGTGGCCGAGGCCCCGGGCCAGGGCCGGGTCAGGTATTGCCGGGGGATGCGCATCAGGTCCAGGGGCCGCCGGAACTGGGTCTGTTCCCCCAGGTGCACCCAGTACTGCTCGACGTAGCGCGGCTCGGCATGGCTGAAGCTGCATTCCCAGGGCAGGCGCTGGCCGCTGAGCCACTGACTCATGGCCACCAGCGAAGTCATGCTGGCTTCCAGCAGGAAGCGCCCGTGCTCGCCGGCGCCGCAGCTGTCCAGCCAGTAGCAATAGGCATGCTGCTCATCCAGCACCAGGCGTAGGCTCAGCAGGGGGCTGAGCAGGGCCTGCTGCTGCACCAGGGTGTCCAGGGCCTGATGCAGGTTCTGGGCATGGCGCAAGGCATGGCTGGCGGCGCCGTAGTGCCCGGGCAGCAGGCGCTGGCCAAACAGGAAACTGCTGTCGTCGGCGTCCAGCAGGCGCCGGCTGTTGCCGATCAGCGCCAGGAACTGCTGCGGGCTGAGACGGGTCTGTCCGGCCAGGATGTCCTCGTGGAACAGCCCGGTGCCGCGCAGCAGGCGATGGCTGTCGATGTCCCGCGACAGCGCCAGGTCGATCAGCGCCGCCGGTTGATAGTGCCCGGGGATGAAGCGGGTATCGGCTTCGTACCAGTGGGTCTTCACGGTCATGACGGCGCCTCAGGCGGTTTTCGCCAGGGGCTGCTTGGCCCGGGCCAGGGCCAGGTTGAGGCGTTTGAGCAGGACCTCCGGGGTCTCCTCCAGGGCCATCACCACCGCGGTGCTGGCCGCCAGGTGCAGGCGCTCGCCGTGTTGCCGGGTCTTGTGCGCCAGGCCCTGCACCGCCTGTTGCAGTTCCAGGGCCAGCAGTCGGGCCTGGCTCTCGCCGGTGTTGGGCAAGAGCACCACGAAGCGGTCGCCGGCCAGTCGGCACAGCAGGTCCTGGCGCCGCAGGTTGAGCAGCAGCACATGGCTCAGGGCCTGCAGCACCGCATCCCCTTCGGCGTGGCCGTAGTCCTGGTTGATCGCGGCGAAATGATCCAGGTCCAGGGCCAGCAACGACAACGGCTGCTGCTGGCGGCGACTGTCCTCCAGGCTGGCGGCCAGCTCGCGCTTGAGGTAGTCGGCGCCGGCCAGGGGCGTGAGCTTGTCGAACTGCCGGTGCTCGCGAAACAGCCGTTCCTTCTTTTCCATCTGCGCGCTGATGGCCAGCTGTTCGCGGTGCCAGTGGTAGATGCCGATGGTCAGCAGGATCATGCCGATGGGCATCGGCCCGGACTCCAGCCAGTGGTCCCAGGTGATGCTGGCGGGCAGGCGGATGAACTCGTCGAGGCTGTCGATCCACCAGGAAAAGAAAATGCAGCTCAGGCCCAGGGCCAGGTAGTTGGTGACCCGGCCGGCGGGGCGGCTCTTGAGCACCAGTGCGAGCCAGACCAGGGCCAGCAGTGCCGAGCCGCCTTCGCCGATGATGTCCAGCCATTGCCACTCGCTGACTGATTTCAGGCTGCCGCAAGCCAGGTGCAGCAACAGCCCGGCATTGGCCGCCAGCAACAGCGCGGCGAGTTTCCAGCGGTGGGGTTTGAGCACGCAGAACAT
This sequence comes from Pseudomonas protegens, assembly GCF_003363755.1. Lineage (GTDB taxonomy): Bacteria > Pseudomonadota > Gammaproteobacteria > Pseudomonadales > Pseudomonadaceae > Aquipseudomonas > Aquipseudomonas danubii. Next base: position 1,003,433 of record NZ_CP031396.1, on the reverse strand, counting down.
GGCCGCGATCCTTTTTGCCAGGAGTGAGAGGGCGCCAGCACAGCAGATGTTTGTGACGGTGTGGTGACAGCGGAAAAAACCGTCGAGGGGTCGAATCAGCTCAGGGTTCAGGCGTTTTTTTTTGCTGGATGGGGTCGCCTCGAGGGCCTCTTCGCGGGCAAGCCCGCTCCTACGGGGCGTCGGGGGCGCCACGGATGTGTAGGAGCCGGCTTGCCGGCAATGGGGCCCGCAAGACCTGCGCCCGACGGGTGATGGCTTTTGCCGGCAAGCCCGCTCCCGCAGGGGTCAATTCAGCTCATTTGCCGGGGCGAAACCCGGGGAAACGGCTGTTTTGGCGACCTGCCGACCAGGCCTGTCACAGAACCGTCATTCGCCAACCCTAGCGTGCCCTCCCAGTTGCCGGGCCCCTTGCCCGGCGTTGGCGGACTCTTGGGGAGGAACCTCATGTACAAGCGCAGCAGTCCCGGGCTGGTCAGCTTTACCTTGACCGCGCTGGCCATGGCCATCGCCAGTGAACGCTTGAGCGCCGCCGAAACGGCCGCCACCGAGCACGTCCAAGTGGTGGGCCAGGCGGCCAGCATCGATCAGGCGCTCAAGGAACAACGGCGTTCGGACAGCATCCAGAGCGTGGTACACGCCGACGGCGTGGCCCAGTTGCCGGACCAGAACGCCGCCGAAGCGGCGCAGCGCCTGCCGGGCATCAGCATCGAGCGCGACCAGGGCGAAGGGCGCTTTGTCAGCGTCCGCGGCCTGGGCCCGGACCTCAACAGCGTGACCATCAACGGCACCCTGGTGCCGTCCCCGGAAAGCGCGCGCCGCGCCGTGGCCCTGGATGTGCTGCCCTCGGAGCTGGTGCAGTCGCTGTCGGTGATCAAGACCCTGACCCCGGACATGGACGCCAACTCCCTGGGCGGCACCGTGGACGTGAAAAGCCTCTCGGCCTTCGACCACAAGGGCCTGTTCTACAGCGGCAGCAGCGAGGCCAGCTACGACCAGAACACCCGCCAGACCAGCCCGAAATTCTCCGGCGCGGCGAGCAACCGCTTCAGCCTCGGCGACGGCATCGACAACTTCGGCGTGGCCGCGGCCCTGAGCTGGCAGAAGCGCGATTTCGGCTCCGACAACGTCGAGACCGGCGGCGCCTGGGACTTCGAGCGCGGCGCCAGGCTGCAGGAGTTCGAGCAGCGCGACTACGCCATCAGCCGCGAGCGGGCCGGCGGCGGCCTGAACTTCGACTACAAGCCCGACGACAGCAGCAGCTACTACCTGCGCACCCTCTACAGCCGCTACAAGGACAGCGAGACGCGCAACTCCACCAGCATCGAGTTCGCCGACCCGCTGGCGGTTGGGGAGCGCGGCGACGCCGAGGCCAAGCGCAAGCTCAAGCAGCGCGAGGAAACCCAGGAGATCCAGTCCTACGTGTTCGGCGGCGAGCGCCAGTTGGGCCTGTGGACCCTCAGCGGCCAGACCGGCTACAGCCGCTCCAGCGAAGACAGCCCGGCGCATATCGCCGGGGCCACCTTCAAGGGCAACAGCGACTTTTCCGACAGCGGCTTCTACGACAACGGCAAGCCGCGCCCGGTGATCGGCTCAGGCTTCTTTGACGCGGCCAACTTCACCCTGGACAAGGTCGACTGGGAAAAGCAGAACACCACCGACACCGAGAAGAACCTGCGCCTGGACCTGGCCCGGGACTATGACCTCAGTGGCTACGCCGCGCAGTTCAAGTTCGGTGGCAAAGTCAGCCGGCGCAACAAGGACAACGACCTGGAAGCCTGGGTCTACAAGGACTTCGACACCCTGGGCTTCACCGACCAGCAGCTCAACCTCGGGCAGTTCCAGAAGGGCCGCGTGGACTATTCCCTGGGCCGCTTCGGCCCGGGCATCAGCGGCAGCGCCATCAAGCAACTGATCGGTGGCCTGAATCCGGCGGCCTTCTACGACGAAGAAGAATCCCGGGTCAACGACTTCAAGATCCGCGAAGACATCAACGCCGGCTACTTCATGAACACCCTGGACATCGACGACTGGCGCTTCATTGCCGGCCTGCGCTACGAGGGCACCGAGTTCGAGGCCAAGGGCACCGGGGTCACCGACGGCGCCTTCACCGCCACCGACACCAAGCGCCGCTACCAGCACTGGCTGCCCGGGCTGCACGCGCGCTACCAGCTGGACAAGAACACCCAGCTGCGCGCGGCCTGGACCAAGAGCGTGGTGCGCCCGACCTTCGGTCAGCTGGCCCCGGGCTTTGTCATCGACGGCGACGAGGCGACCTTCGGCAACCCGGACCTCAAGCCCCTGGAGTCGAGCAACCTGGACCTGGGCATCGAGCACTACATGGGCCGCGCCGGCAGCGTCTCGGCCTTCGTGTTCTACAAGGACATCCAGAACTTCGTCTACAACACCGACCTGGCCGGCACCGGCGCCTGGAGCGGGTTCTCCGAGGCGCACACCTTCGCCAACGGCGACAGCGCCAAGCTGTATGGCCTGGAGCTGGCCTACTCGCAGAAGTTCGACTGGCTGCCGGCGCCGTGGAACGGCCTGCTGCTGGGCGCCAACAGCACCTTCAGCCGCTCCAGCGCGAGCATCGAAGGCTTCGACCAGAAGGCCGGGGTCAACCGCAAGCGCGACATCGACCTGCCCAACCAGTCGGACACCGTGGGCAACCTGATGCTCGGTTGGGAAGACGACAAGCTCAGTCTGCGCCTGTCGGCCAACTACAAGTCGGCCTACCTCTATGAGCTGGCCTCGATCGGCGACAAGGCCCACGACCTGCACGTGGACGCCCAGACCTTCGTCGATTTCAGCGCCAAGTATTCCCTGAGCAAGAACCTGCAACTGAGCTTCGAGGCGCAGAACCTCACCGACCAGCCGTACTTCGTCTACACCGGCAACCGCTCCTACAACGCCCAGTACGAGGAATACGGCCCGACCTACAAGCTCGGCCTGACCTTCACCCATTTCTAAGTACCGGGCCGCTGCCCGACTGCACCTCCAAGGATTGTGATGAGCACTGTATCGACCGCGAAAACCACTCTGCTGGCGCTGTGCATTGGCCTGGCCAGCAGTGCTGCCCAGGCCGCCCCCGGCGTGCCGGGCCTGACCCTCAAACCCTGGGCCGAGCAGACCCCGGGCGTCACCGGGCTGGGCTTCGTGCCCGCCGGTACAGGCGCCGACCGGCTGCTGGCCAGCGAGCGCGAAGGCCTGTTGCTGCTGGATGAACAGGGCCGCCAGCTGGCCCGCTTCAAGGGCTCGTTCAACGGCCTGGACAGCCGCGCCGCCGGCCAGCAACTGCTGGTGGCCAGCCTGGACAACGAACGCCAGCAGGCACTGCTGCTGAGCCTCGACCCGAAGGCCCGGCATTGGGGCCAGCCGCTGTACCTGCCGCCCCGCGACTTCCCGGTCAACGGCCTGTGCCTGTACCGCGACGAGGCCAGCAACCTGTTCCTGTTCCTGGTGGGCGAGGAGGGCAAGGGCGAGCAGTGGCTGGTGGGCCACGGCGCACAACTGAGCGCCGAGCCGCGACGGGTGCGTGGCCTGCCGCTGCCGCCGGAGGCCAAGTTCTGCCAGGTGGATGACGCCGCCCAGCAACTGCTGGTCAATGAACAGAACGTCGGCTGGTGGGCCTACCCGGCCCACGCCGAAGCCGACACTGCACGCCAGCCGGTGGCCCTGCGCGCGCCCTTTGGCGAGATCAGGAAAAGCGCCGGGGCCATGGCCCTGGTGCCGGGCGGGGTACTGGGCCTGGACCCGAAAGCCGCGCAACTGCATCTCTATCAGCAGCAGGAGCAGGGCTGGTCGGCCCAGGCCAGCTTGCCCCTGAGCGGCCTCAAGGAACCGGAAAACATCGCCCTGCGCGCCAGCGCCAAGGGCCTGCAAGTGTTGCTGCGCGATGACGAGGATGGCCGCCTGTACCAGGGCCAGCTGGACTGGCAGGCCCACGCGCCGGCCCTGCCGCCGGTATTGCCCAACGTGCAGGCGGCGGTGCAGAGCGAACCGGTGGGGCGCCAGGGCGATGCCGCCGATGACCCGGCGATCTGGGTCCACCCGCAGCAGCCGTCCCTGAGCCGGGTGCTGGGCACCAACAAGAAGCAGGGCCTGCTGGCCTACGACCTGCAGGGCAAGCTGTTGCAGGAACTGGCGGTGGGGCGCCTGAACAACGTCGACGTGCGTCCCAACTTCAAGCTGGGCCAGCAGACCGTGGACCTGGCCGTGGCCAGCAACCGCGACCGCAACAGCCTCAGCCTGTTCGCCATCGACCGTGCCAGCGGCGAGCTGCGCGAGGCCGGGGAGATCCCCACGCCACTCAAGGCGATCTACGGCCTGTGCCTGTTCCAGCCCGCCAGCGGCGAGATCTATGCGATTGCCAACGACAAGGACGGCACCTTCGTCCAGTACCGCCTGAGTGCGCCGTCCGGCAGTGCCCAGGGCGAGCTGGTGCGCCAGTTCAAGGTGGCCAGCCAGCCCGAAGGTTGCGTCGCCGACGACCAGCGCCAGCGGCTGTTCCTGGGGGAAGAGGACGTCGGGGTCTGGGCCCTGGACGCCCGCCCCGAACAACCGGCGACCCTGCACAGCGTGATCAAGGTCGGCGGCCTGTTGCAGGCCGATGTCGAGGGCCTGGCCCTGTACCAGAGCAACGCCCGCGACTACCTGGTGATTTCCAGCCAGGGCAACGACAGCTACCTGGTGCTGGACGCCGAGCCGCCGTTCGCTTCCCACGGTGCCTTCCGGGTCGGCCTCAACGCCGCGGCGGGGATCGACGGCGCCTCGGAAACCGACGGCCTGGAAGTCACCTCGGCCAACCTCGGCGGGCCCTGGAGCCAGGGCCTGCTGGTGGTCCAGGACGGGCGCAAGCGCATGCCCGAGCAGACCCAGAACTTCAAGTTCGTGCCCTGGGCCGACGTCACCCGGGCCCTGAAGCTGCCCTGAGCGGCTGTCATCACCCGGTCATCGGCATGTCATCGAATAGCCCCACCGGCACGGCTCTGGCCCCGGCGGGCACCCGCGAAGGAGTTTCACCATGCAAGCCACACTCGAACACATGAGCATCTGGGGGCTGATCAGCGATGCCAGCCTGTTGGTCAAGGCGGTGATGCTGACCCTGCTCCTGGCATCCCTGCTCAGCTGGTACCTGATCATCCAGCGCGGCGCCGTGCTGCGCGGCCGTGAGCGCCGTTGCAACGCGTTCATCCAGCGCTTTCGCGCCGCCCCCGAACTCTTGCCGCTGTACCGCGAAGTGGCCCGCAAGGCCGACGGCGAAGGCGGCGTGGAGCCGATCTTTGTCGCCGGCTATGAGGAATTCGGCCACCTGCACGGCGCGGCCGGCGGCGCCGCTGAAGGCGTGCTGGAGGGCGTGGAACGGGCCTTGTACGTGGCCATCAGCGAGCAGGAAACCCGCCTGGAAAAGGGCCTGCAGTTTCTTGCCACCGTGGGCTCGGTCAGCCCCTATATCGGCCTGTTCGGCACCGTGTGGGGGATCATGAACTCCTTCCTCGGCCTGTCCCAGGTGCAGCAGGCGACCCTGTCCACCGTGGCCCCGGGCATTGCCGAGGCGCTGATCGCCACCGCCATCGGCCTGTTCGCGGCGATTCCCGCGGTGATCGCCTACAACCGCTTCTCGGCCCGCAGCCAGACCCTGCTGACCCGCTACTACGCCTTTGGCAACGAACTGCAGGTGCGCCTGCACCGCACCTTGCAGGGCACCCCGAGCCACCTGGCCGTGGCCGCCTGAGAGAAGGAGCAAGCCGATGTTAGTCAGGCCGCAACGCAAGCACGGACCCAAGGCGGAAATGAACGTGGTGCCCTACATCGACGTGATGCTGGTGCTGCTGGTGATCTTCATGGTCACCGCGCCGATGCTCACCCAGGGGGTGAAGATCGAATTGCCCAAGGTCGCCAGCCAGGCCCTGGCCACCGACAGCCGCCAGCAGATCCTCACCCTGTCGGTGAAGGCCGAGGGCGGCTACTACTGGAACCTGGGCAGCGAACTCGACACCCGGCACCAGACCGACAGCGCCGTGGACCTGGAGCAGATGCGCGCCAAGGTGGCCCAGGTGATTGCCCAGCGCGGCGACACCCAGGTGTACATCCGTGCCGACCAGGATGCCGCCTACGCCAGCGTGGTGGCGGCCATGGCCGCGTTGCAGCAGGGCGGGGTGCACAACCTGGGGCTGGTGACCGAGGCCCCGCAATGACGGCGATGATCATCCACAGCCCCACGGTGCTTCCCATGGGGCCCGAAGCCTCCGGCTTCTGGCGCAACAGCCTGGCGGCGACCCTGGCCCTGGCCCTGCACGCCGGGGTGCTGGCGGCGCTGGTGCTGGGCTGGTCGGTGGACAAACCCCAGGTCGAGGCGCCGGCGGTGCTGACCACCCAACTGGTGATGCTGGCGCCTCCCGCCGCCCCCGCCGAACCCCTGCCGGCGGTGGCCGAGGTGGCACCGCCACCACCGCCCGCGCCAGCGGCTCCGCCGCCGCCGAGTCGACCCCAGGTAGACCCCCAGGTGCAGGCGCAGAAGCTGGAACAGGCGGCCCTGGCGCGCAAGCGTGTGGACGACAAGAAACGTGAGCAGGTGCAGGAGCAGCAACGCCAGCAGCGCGAGCGCCTGGACGCCGAACAGCGCCAGCGCGACGCCGAGCAACGCCTGGCCCAGGAACAAGCCCAGGCCCAGCGCGCCGAACAGTCGCGGCTGGCCGCCGAGCGCGCGCGCCAGCAGGCGGCCCAGGCCGCCGCCGACAGCCGCCAGTACCAGCCCCTGAGCAAGGAGGCTCCGGACTACCCGCAGCGAGCCCTGGACAAGAACCTGGAAGGCGACTGCACCGTGGAATACAGCGTCAATCCCCAGGGCCGGGTGGAGAACCCCAAGGTCATCGACGGCTGCCACCCGCTGTTCATGCGCCCATCCCTGGCGGCGGTGGCGACCTTCCGCTACCAGCCTCGGCTGATCGACGGTCAGGCGGTGACGGTGCCGGCGGTGCGCAACACCTTTCACTATCGGATCCACTAGGGGCGCCCCGGCTTCGCCCGCCAGCGGCTGCCGGGTGGGCCGGGCAGTCCCTTGGCGCAGGCCGGAGCTGTGCTGTTGCCGCCGGTTGCCAATCCGTTGCGCAACGGCACTGACGCCTGCGCCGCACAGCGGTAAACTCCCCGCCTTTATTCAGGAGTTCCCATGAGTTACTACCAGCCCGGCATCCTCGCTGCACCCGTTCCGTCCCAGGCCCGTCATTTGTTCTTTGCCCTTGAGTCCCTTGAGGCGTTGCCCCAGGCCCTCGACCAGTTGCTGGCGCGGGTGGACGGCGCAACGGCGGTGGCAGGCTTTGGCGCATCGCTGGTCAAGGCCCTGGGCGCCCGGGTGCAAGGGCTCAAGGCGTTCCCGGCGCTGACCGGCGTCGGTGTCGACAACCCTTCGACCCAGCACGCGCTGTGGGTCTGGCTGCACGGTGAGGAGCGCGGCGAACTGCTGCACCGCAGCAACGAACTGGAGGCCGCGCTGGCCCCGGCCTTTCGTCTGGTCGGCATGCAGGAAGCCTTCCGCCACAAGAGCGGTCACGACCTGACCGGTTATGAAGATGGCACCGAGAATCCTCATGAAGAGGCCGCCGTGGCTGCGGCGCTGGCCGAGGGTGAAGACGGCCTGCGCGGTGGCAGCTTTGCCGCGATCCAGCAGTGGCAGCACGACTTCAAGGGCTTTGCCGCGATGCACCAGCAAGAGCGCGACCACATCATCGGCCGGCGCCTGAGCGATAACGAAGAGCTGGACGATGCCCCGGAATCGGCCCACGTCAAGCGCACCGCCCAGGAAAGCTTCACCCCTGAGGCCTTCATGGTGCGTCGTTCGATGCCCTGGATCGAAGGTGACAAGGGCGGCCTGATGTTCCTCGCCTTCGGTCACAGCCTGAACGCCTTCGAAGTCCAGCTGCGGCGCATGAGCGGCCTGGAGGACGGCATCGTCGACGGCCTGTACCGCATGAGCCGGCCGATCACCGGTGGCTACTACTGGTGCCCGCCGCTGCACAACGGCCAGCTCGACCTGCGCGCGTTGCAAGCGGCGAAATGAATACCGAGACCGGGTCGCTGGGCACCGTGCGCTGGGGCATGATCGGTTGCGGCAGCGTCACCGAGCGCAAGAGCGGCCCGGCCTTCTACAAGGTCCCGGGTTCAGCGCTGGTGGCGGTGATGGGCCGCCGCGCCGAGGCGGTGCGCGACTATGCACGGCGCCACGGCATTGCTCGTTACTACACCGATGCCCAGGCCCTGATCGACGACCCCGAGGTGGACGCGGTGTACATCGCCACGCCCCCCGACAGCCACTACGCCTACAGCCTGCAAGTGGCCGCCGCCGGCAAGCATTGCTGCGTGGAAAAACCCATGGCCCTGCATGCCGGGCAGAGCCGGGCCATGCAGCAGGCGTTCCAGCAGGCCGGGTTGCACCTGTTCGTGGCCTATTACCGGCGTTCCCTGCCGCGCTTTGCCCAGGTGCGGCAATGGCTGGCGGATGGCCGCATCGGTGAGGTCCGGCACCTGCACTGGAGCCTGAGCAAGGCCGCCTCCGAGGCTGACCGCAGCGGCGCGGCCAACTGGCGGACCGACCCACGGATTGCCGGTGGCGGTTACTTCGCCGACCTGGCCAGTCATGGCCTGGACCTGTTCCAGTACCTGCTGGGGGACATCGTCGAGGTGGCCGGCATCAGCACTCGCCAGGCCGGGCTGTATGCCGCCGAGGACGCGGTCAGCGCCAGCTGGCGCTTCGCCTGCGGGGCCCTGGGCAGCGGCGCCTGGAACTTCGTCGCCGACCGCCGGGTGGACCGGGTGGAGATCATCGGCAGCCAGGGGCGCATCAGCTTTTCCGTGTTCGACGAGCATCCGCTGCAACTTGAAGCCGAAGAGACCCTGAGCCTGGTCATCGAGCACCCCGAGCACATCCAGTGGCATCACGTGCAGGGCATGAACGCCCATATCCGCGGCGAGTCCCGGCACCCGGCCCTGGCCAGCGAAGCCCTGAAGACCGATTGGGTCATGGATCGGATCCTGCAGCGCGGCTGAGCCAATGGCGGCGGTCTTTCGGGCCGCTTCGCTGGCAAGCCGGCTCCTACCGGGGGCAGGGCATTTCCGTGTAGGAGCTGGCTTGCCAGCGAAGGCGTTCTTGAGGCGGGTGCCAGTCACGCGGGCCGCTTCGCCAAAGTGTCTTTGGGAAAACCGCAGTGCATCGACGATGTCGGTTCGGGCTGCATTGGAGATCCGCTACTGGACCATCTCAGTGTTGCTCTTGATCCGTGGCGATCGCTTCCAGTCCCAGCTCATCCAGGTAGTGCTGCAGGTTTTCTTCCCGCACCTGGCTGAAGCGTCCTTGTTGCAGGTCCGCGATACCGATCGCAGCGGCTTGGCGCAATGCCTCGATTTTCGCGGCTTCCTCGGCAACCCGTTGTTCCAGCAGACGCAAACCTTCGCGCATGACCTCGCTGGCGTTCTGGTAACGACCGGATTTGACCAGGTTGTTGATGAGCTGCTCTTGATGGGCGGTGAGGACAACGTTTCGCGTTGGCATGCCGTGCTCCTGGGCTGGGCGTGTGAGGAAAGGCGTTGGCATATTATGCCAAGTGGTGGGCAGATTCAGCCTTGACGGGCGCCTGACGACAGGCGGTTGCGGGCGTTCATCGGCATCGACGATGGTTTTCTGGCAGGACTGATTGGCGGTTCTTGTCAGATAAATCCGAGAGGAGTACAAATGTACTCCATGAAGACTTTATCCCCCCGCCGCAGTGCCATCCTGACCTTTATCCGCGAACGCATCGCCGATTATGGCCAGCCCCCAAGCCTCGCTGAAATCAGCGAGGCGTTCGGTTTTGCCTCGCGCAGCGTGGCGCGCAAGCATGTGCTGGCGCTGACCGAGGCCGGGTTTATCGAGGTCAACCCCCATCAGGCCCGGGGCATTCGCCTGCTCAATCAGCCGCGGCGCCCGGAGCTGCTGGAGATCCCGGTGCTGGGGCGGGTGGCCGCCGGTGCGCCGATTGGCGTCGATGCCGACATACACGGCCAGTTGTGGCTGGACCCGGGGATGTTCTCCCGCACTCCGGATTATTTGCTGCGGGTCCAGGGCGATTCGATGATTGATGACGGCATCCTCGACGGCGATCTGGTGGCGGTGCGCCGCAGCAGTGAGGTGCGTAACGGCCAGACGGTGATCGCCCGCCTGGACGGCGAGGTCACCATCAAGCGTTTCGAGCGCAAGGGGCAGGGCATTCGCCTGTTGCCGCGCAACCCGGCCTATCAGCCGATCGAGGTTACCGACGACCACGAACTGTTTATCGAAGGTGTGTTCTGCGGTCTGGTGAGGCCAGGCTGATGGGTGCCGTGGTCGCACTGGATACCCTGTTCAATGGCGGACGGGTATGGAAAGGCCGCCCGGCGGCCGCGCCGGTCAGCCTGCAGCCGACGGGGCATGCTGCTTTGGATGCGGTGCTGCCCACCGGCGGCTGGCCGGAGGCGGCGCTGACGGAAATCCTCATCGCCGCCCAGGGCCTGGGCGAGCTGCAGTTGCTGTGGCCGAGCCTGGCGCGGCTGACCGCGGCGGGGGAGCGGGTGGTGCTGGTGGCGCCACCCTTCGTGCCCTATCCCCAGGCCTGGCAGAACGCCGGGGTGGATGTGCGCCAGCTGTCGATCATCCAGGCCGGGGAGCGCGATGCCTTGTGGGCCGCTGAGCAATGCCTGCGTTCTGGCAGTTGCGGCGCGGTGCTGTGCTGGCCGCAACAAGTCGACGACCGCGCCCTGCGGCGCTTGCAGGTGGCGGCGGAAAGCGGCCAGACCCTGGCTTTCGCCTACCGGCCCCTGGACGCCGCGCACAACCCGTCGCCGGCGGCCCTGAGGATCAGCGTGCAGGGTCGCCCCGTGCAGTTGCGGGTACTCAAGTGCCGGGGCGGGCTGGCCCATCCGGCCCCGATTGCCTGGCCCGCCGGGCACTGAGGTTGGCATGCGCTGGGTGTGCATTCTGTTCCCGCAATTGGCGCTGGACGCCGTGCTGCGTCAGCGCGCCGAACCCGAGGCGCCCCTGGCGCTGCTCAGTGGCACCCCGCAGCGCCGGGTGATCCAGGCGGTGAATGGCGCCGCCCGCGAGCTGGGCCTGCGCCCCGGGCAATCGCTGACCGCCGCCCAGGCCCTGACCAAGGCTTTTGCCAGCGCCGAATACGATCCGCAGCAGATCGAGCACTGGCAGCAGTTTCTCGCCGCCTGGGCCTATGGCTTCAGCTCCCAGGTCAGCGTGGCCTACCCCCGTACCCTGGTGCTGGAGATCGAGTCCAGCCTGGGCCTGTTCGGCCCCTGGCCGCAGTTGGAGGCGCGCCTGCGCCGGGAGTTGCAGGCCCTGGGCTTTCGTCATCGCATCGTCGCCGCGCCCAATCCGGCGGCGGCTCGGGTCCTGGCCAATGCCTATGACGGCTTGGCGGTGGCCGACGGCGAGGCCCTGGCCAGGGCCCTGGGAGCGATGCCCATCGAGCGCCTGGGCCTGGCCCCGGAGCAGGCCACGGCCCTGTCGCGCATGGGAGTGCGCAGCTTCCAGCAGTTGCGGGAGCTGCCCCGGTCTAGCTTGGCCCGGCGTTTTGACGGCAGCCTGCTCAAGCACCTGGATACCCTGCTCGGTGAGCGTCCGCTGGGGCTGGCGTTCTATCAGCCGCCGGACCGTTTCGACCTGCGCATCGAGCTGAATTTCGATGTGCTGTCCCATCAGGCGCTGCTGTTTCCCCTGCGCCGGCTGACTGCCGATCTGGCGGCCTTTCTCTGTGGCCGCGACAGCGGGGTGCAGCGTTTTGCCCTGCACCTGGAACATGCCGAAGGCGCCGACACCCTGATCCCGGTGGGGCTGCTCAGCGCCGAGCGCGATCCGGCGATGCTGTTTGAACTGGCCCGTGGGCGCCTGGAGCAGATCCAGGTGCCGGCGCCGGTGCGCAACCTGCGGCTGGTGGCCGAGGACCTGCCGCTGTTCGTGCCCCGGCACACGGAACTGTTCGACGAGCGCCCGCAGCAGAACCTGCCCTGGGAGCAGTTGCGCGAACGCCTGCGGGCGCGCCTGGGGGATGACGCGGTGCAGGGCCTGGGGCATCGCGCTGATCATCGACCGGAGCGCAGTTGGCAGACCCAGACTGATCCGCGCCCCTGTCCGGCCAGCCCCGGATTGCGCCGTCCTGGCTGGCTGTTCACTGAACCCCAGGCCCTGAACGAAGGCAGCGTGCGGATTCTCATGGGCCCGGAGCGCATCGAGTCCGGCTGGTGGGACGGCGCCGACGTGCGCCGCGACTACTACCTGATCGAAACCTGCGCCGGCCAGCAGGGCTGGGCCTATCGTCAGGTCGGCGAGCCCGGGCCCTTGCTGCTGCAAGGCTGGTTCGCATGAGGGCTTACGCCGAGCTGCACTGCCTGTCCAACTTCAGTTTCCAGCGCGGAGCTTCCAGCGCTCAGGAACTGTTCCAGCGCGCCAAGGCCCTGGACTATCAGGCCCTGGCGATCACCGATGAATGCACCCTGGCGGGGATTGTCCGGGCCTGGCAGGCCTCACGCGATACTGGCCTCAAGCTGATCATCGGCAGCGAAATGCAGGTCGAGGGCGGCCCGCGCCTGGTGCTGCTGGTGGAGGACCTGGCGGGTTACCAGGGCCTGTGCCGGTTGATCACCCGGGCCCGGCGCCGGGCGGAGAAGGGCAGTTATCGCCTGCTGCGCGAGGACTTCATCGAACCCTTGCCGGGGCTGCTGGCCCTGTGGCTGACGGACGATGGCCCGGCGACGGACCACAGCCACTGGCTGCGCCAGATATTCCCCGAGCGCCTATGGCTGGCGCTGGAACTGCATTGCGGCCAGGACGATGCCCGGCACCTGCAACAGCGGCTGGCCCTGGCCCGGCAACTGGGGCTGCCGGCCGTGGCCTGTGGCGATGTGCACATGCACGTGCGCGGGCGCCGGGCCTTGCAGGACACCATGACCGCGATCCGCCATCACCTGCCGGTGGCCGAGGCCGGGCAGCGGCTGTTCGCCAACGGCGAGCGTCACCTGCGGCCCATCGAGGTGCTGCAAGGCCTGTACCCGCAGGCCTTGCTCGACGAATCGCTGGTCATCGCCGGACGCTGCGTGTTCGACCTCGGCCAGTTGCGCTACCAATACCCCCGGGAGCTGGTGCCCGACGGCCATGACGCCGGCTCCTGGCTGCGGGTGCTGACCCAGCGCGGCATTCTGCGCCGCTGGCCCGGTGGAGCCCGGGCCGAGGTGCTGCAGCAGATCGAGCATGAGCTGACGTTGATCAGCGACCTGGGCTACGAGAGCTACTTTCTTACCGTGCACGACATCGTCGATTTTGCCCGGCGCCAGCACATTCTCTGCCAGGGCCGGGGTTCGGCGGCCAACTCGGTGGTGTGTTTCGTCCTCGGCATCACCGAGATCGACCCGGACCGCTCGACCCTGTTGTTCGAGCGCTTCCTGTCCAGGGAACGCAACGAGCCGCCGGACATCGACGTCGACTTCGAACACGAGCGCCGCGAAGAGGTGCTGCAGTACGTGTTCCAGCGTTACGGCCGGCACCGCGCGGCGCTGACCGCGGTGGTCAGCACCTACCACGGCGCCGGGGCGGTGCGCGATGTGGCCAAGGCCCTGGGCTTGCCGCCGGATCAGGTCAACGCTCTGGCCGACTGCTGCGGCCACTGGAGCGATACGCCGCCCAGCGTCGAGCGTCTGCAGGAGGCCGGTTTCGACCCCGAGAGCCCGGTGCTGCGCCGGGTCCTGAGCCTGACCGGGCAGTTGATCGGCTTTCCCCGGCACCTGTCCCAGCACCCCGGCGGCTTCGTGATTTCCGAGCAGCCCCTGGACCATCTGGTGCCGGTGGAGAACGCGAGCATGGCCGAGCGCACGGTGATCCAGTGGGACAAGGACGACCTGGACATGGTCGGCCTGCTCAAGGTGGACATCCTCGCCCTGGGCATGCTCAGCGCCATCCGCCGTTGCTTCGACCTGATCCACGGCTACCGCGGTCAGCGCTACAGCCTCACCAGCATTCCGGCCGAAGACCCGGCCACTTACCAGATGATCGGTCGCGCCGACACCATCGGCGTGTTCCAGATCGAGTCCCGGGCGCAGATGTCGATGCTGCCCCGACTCAAGCCGCAGAACTTCTATGACCTGGTGATCGAGGTGGCGATCGTCCGCCCCGGGCCGATCCAGGGCGGCATGGTGCATCCCTACCTGCGTCGGCGTAACCGTGAAGAGCCGGAGACGTATCCGTCGTCGAAGTTGGAAGCGGTGCTCAAGCGAACTCTGGGCGTGCCGCTGTTTCAGGAGCAGGTGATGCAGATCGCCATTGTCGCCGCCGACTACACCCCGGGGGAGGCCGACCAGTTGCGCCGTTCCATGGCCGCCTGGAAGCGCCACGGCGGCCTGGAGCCGCACCGCGAACGGCTGCGCCAGGGCATGCGCAAGAACGGCTACAGCGACGAGTTCGCGGCGCAGATCTTCGAGCAGATCAAGGGCTTTGGCAGCTACGGCTTTCCCGAATCCCATGCCGCCAGTTTTGCCTTGCTGACCTACGCCAGTTGCTGGCTCAAGTGCCACGAACCGGCGGCCTTCGCCTGCGCCCTGATCAACAGCTGGCCCATGGGTTTCTACAGTCCGGACCAGATCCTCCAGGACGCCCGGCGCCACGGTTTGCAGATTTTGCCGGTGGAGGTGAGCGCCAGTGACTGGGACTGCAGCCTGGACGCTGGACAGGGCCTGTCCGGGCAGCCGGCCGTGCGCCTGGGGCTGCGCATGATCAAGGGCTTTCGCCAGGAGGACGGCCAACGCATCGAGAGCGCACGCCGGCAGCGGGGCTTTGTCGATATTGCCGACCTGGCCGAGCGCGCCCGGCTGGACGTCCGCGCCCAGGAGCTGCTGGCGGATGCCGGAGCCCTGCGGGCGCTGGCCGGGGATCGCTACCGGGCACGCTGGGAAGTGGCCGGGGTGGAGAAGCAACTGGGGCTGTTCGCCGATCTGCCACGCCAGGAGGAGGCCCCGGTGAACCTGCCCCGGCCCAGCGTCGGCGAAGACTTGCAGGCCGATTACCACAGCCTCGGCACCACCCTGGGGCCCCATCCTCTGGCGCTGCTGCGTGCGCAGCTCAAGGCCCGGCGCTGCCGCAGTTCCCGGGAACTGCTGGAGGTTGAGCACGGGCGTTCGGTGAGCGTGGCCGGGCTGGTCACCGGGCGCCAGCGCCCGGGCACCGCCAGCGGGGTGACCTTCGTCACCCTGGAAGACGAGTTCGGCAACGTCAACGTGGTGGTCTGGCGCGACCTGGCCGAACGCCAGCGTCGGGTACTGGTGGGTTCGCAGTTGCTCAAGGTCGACGGCACCCTGGAGACCGAGGGCGAAGTGCGCCACCTGATTGCCGGACGCCTGACGGATCTGAGCCCGTTGCTGGCTGGCATCAGCGTGCGCAGTCGGGATTTTCGCTGACTGCCGCCGAGCCTCTGGCGGTCTCAGGACTTTTGCGTCTCCTGCGGAGCCGTTCGCAGCCTGCGGCAGCGGCTACAAAAGTCAGGCTCGGCACTGGCCTGTAGCCGCTGCCGAGCCATGGCGAGGCTGCGCAAAGGCCCGCAGGGCCTTGCTTGGCGATCTGCTGCCGAGCCTCTGGCTGTCTCAGGACTTTACGTCTCCTGCGTCGGAATGCCGCCCAAGCCGTTCGCAGCCTGCGGCAGCGGCTACACAGCTCCCGGCCCCTAGGTTTTGCGAGCGGAGACAGGTGGACGCTGATGATTTTTTATTCCTTTTCGGTATGGTGGCGCTTTGGCATAATCGCCGCCGATGATGCCCCCTGCATCAAGTTTCAGAACGTCCCGCCGATGCTTTTCCAGCCCCCACAGACTGGGGCCAGAGGCTTACGGCAGGGCGAAAGTGCATCGAGACGGTGCACCCAAATGGATACTCAAAAAGGAACCTAGAGTGAGAGTGATCTCGAAGTTGATGTTGTCCGCTGCAGCACTGGCGGTGCTGACGGGCATGAGCGGTTGTGCCACTGAAAGCTCCCGCGCCTTGCCGGTGGAAAAGGTCCAGAGCGCCAGCCAGGTGTGGACCGGGGCCCGGGTGCCGATGGCGGTGGGCAAGTTCGATAACCGTTCCAGCTACATGCGCGGAATTTTCTCCGACGGCGTCGACCGCCTCGGCGGCCAGGCCAAGACCATCCTCATCACCCACCTGCAGCAGACCAACCGTTTTAACGTGCTGGACCGCGACAACATGGGCGAGATCCAGCAGGAAGCCGCGATCAAGGGCCAGGCGCAGAAACTCAAGGGCGCGGATTTCGTGGTCACCGGCGACGTCACCGAGTTCGGCCGCAAGGAAACCGGCGACCACCAGTTGTTCGGCATTCTCGGCCGCGGCAAGACCCAGGTGGCCTACGCCAAGGTGGCGTTGAACATCGTCAATATCAGCACTTCCGAAGTGGTGTATTCGACCCAGGGTGCCGGCGAGTACGCCCTGTCCAACCGTGAAGTGATCGGCTTCGGCGGCACCGCTTCCTACGACTCGACCCTCAACGGCAAGGTGCTGGACCTGGCCATGCGCGAGGCGGTCAACCGCATGGTCGAAGCCATCGATGCCGGGGCCTGGAAACCCGGCCGCTGATCAATACTGCTGACAGGGAGACGTAAGCATGTTCAAGACCTTCACCGCGCGGCCACTGCTGGCCGGCGCCTTGCTGGGCAGCGTTTTGCTGGCCGGCTGCAGCGGGCCGAAGACGCTGTACCAGTGGGAAACCTACCAGGCCCAGACCTACGAATACTTCAAGGGCGAGGAAGCCCGCGAGGCCCAGGTCGAGGCGCTGGAGCGCGACCTGCAGAAGATCAAGTCCACCGGCAAGGCGGTGCCGCCGGGTTACCACGCGCACCTGGGCATGCTCTACGCGGGCCTGGGCAAGGATGACCAGATGGTGCAGCAGTTCAATACCGAGAAGGCGCTGTTCCCCGAGTCCGCCTCGTACATGGACTTTCTGTTGAAGAACGCCAAGCAGGGAGCCGCTAAATGAACTTCACCACCTTGCGCAACCTCCTGGGCCTGTTGAGTGTCAGCCTGCTGGTGGGCTGCGCTGCACCCAAGACCGTGGACTATTCGGCCTACAAGCAGGCCCGGCCGAAGTCGATCCTGGTGCTGCCGCCACTCAATGAGTCGCCGGACGTCAAGGCCACCTACAGCATGCTGTCCCAGGTAACCTTTCCCCTGGCCGAAGCCGGTTACTACGTGATGCCGATTGCCGTGGTGGATGAAACCTTCCGCCACAACGGGCTGACCAATCCGGCGGACATCCACGGCCTGTCGCCGGCCAAGCTCAACCAGATCTTCGGCGCCGACGCCGGGCTGTACATCACGGTCAAGGAATATGGCACCAGCTACATGTTGATCAGCAGCGAGACCGTGGTCACCGCCAGCGCCACCCTGGTAGACCTCAAGACCGGCACCACCCTGTGGACCGGCAGCGCTCGCGCCTCCAGCGAGGAAGGCAACAGCGGCAACAGCGGCGGCCTGGTGGGCATGCTGATCACTGCCGCGGTGAAGCAGATCATCAACACCTCCACCGACGCCGGGCACCCGATCGCCGGCATCACCAGCCAGCGCCTGCTGTCGGCCGGGCAACGCACCGGTCTACTGTACGGTCCGCGCTCGCCGAAATACGGCACCGACTGAGGCCTTGCGGGCGGGCAATCCGCCCTTTGCCAGGGGGGCGCTTAGCGGCGTCCTCCTGGACTGGCCGGGATCGCCTATTCTGTGTGTTCAGTGCTGTTGAACCGGGCGTGTCCAGGTTTTCCGGTCCAGGGCTGAAAACCGTGAAACCATCCGCCCGGGCCGTGCTCAAAGGCTCTGGAGGCTGTGCGCAACCTCTTGAAAACCCATGCTGTATCACGTTTTTCGTAGAGTCCGTTCATGCCGTTCTTATCAGATCATCACGGGTGCCAGGGGTGGAAAGGCGAGATGGCCGAACGCATCCGTGCCTTCGACTGGTCCGTCACCAGCCTGGGTTCATTGCAGCACTGGAGCCATAGCCTGCGCAGCACGGTGCAACTGATGCTCGGCTCGCCGGTGCCGATGGTGATGCTCTGGGGGCCGTTGGGCTACATGATCTACAACGATGCCTACGCGGTGTTCGCTGGCGGGCGCCACCCTTATCTGCTGGGCTGCGCGGTGGAGCTGGGCTGGCCGGAAGTGGCCGAGTTCAATCGCGGCGTGATGAACACCTGCCTCAGTGGCGGCACCTTGTCCTATCGCAATAAGGAACTGGTGCTGCTGCGCAACGGCGAACCGGAAAACGTCTGGCTGGACCTCTACTACAGCCCGGTGGCCGGTGATGACCAGGCACCCGCCGGGGTCATTGCGATCGTCGTGGAAACCACCGCCCATGTGATTTCCGAACAGCGCCGGCAGGCCGCCGAGGATGATCTGCGGCAAATGACCCGCAACCTCGAGCAGCGGGTGCTGGAAGAGGTCAATGCACGGCTGAGCGCCGAGGAGCAGTTGCGTCAGGCACAGAAGCTTGAAGCCATTGGCGGCCTCACCGGTGGCGTGGCCCATGACTTCAATAACCTGCTGCAAGTGATTTCCGGCAACCTGCACCTGCTGGCCCGCCATGAGCCGGACAACGCCAATGTGCAGCGCCGTACCGGGGCCGCACTGGCGGCGGTGGAGCGCGGGGCCAAGCTGTCGACCCAACTGTTGGCCTTTGCCCGACGCCAGCCGTTGTCGCCGGCGATCTACAACCCGCACCATCTGTACGAGGGGTTGGGTGAACTGCTGCAGCGTGCCCTGGGTGAAACCATTGCTATCAAGGTGCAACTGCCCGACCAGCCCTGGTGCATTCATGTGGACCGCAATCAGTTGGAAAACGCCGTGCTCAACCTGGCAATCAATGCCCGGGACGCCATGGGCGGCGAGGGCACCATCAGCATCAGCGCGGAGAATCTGCTGCTGGACCGCAGCTTCTGTACCGGCAAGGACATCATCCCCGGCGAGTACCTGCGCCTGACCGTGGCCGACAGCGGCAGCGGCATGTCCCCTGAAGTGCTCAAGCAGGCTTTCGAGCCGTTTTTCACCACCAAGTCCGACGGCCATGGCACCGGCCTGGGCCTGAGCATGGTGTTCGGGTTCGTCAAGCAGAGCGGCGGCCATATCGACATCCTCAGCCTTCCCGGGCAGGGCACCCGGGTGCAGATGTATTTCGCCCGCAGTGCCGCTCAGGAGGCCCAGCGTGCGCCGGCCTGCCCGGCGCGTGGGCCAGGAGGGCAGGCGTGCATCCTGGTGGTGGAGGACAACGCCGATGTGCGCAGTGCAGCGGTGGAAATGCTCAAGCACGAGGGCTATCAGGTGCGTGCCGCGACCAATGGCGATGCCGCCATGCAATTGCTGATGGCAGGGCTCAAGGTCGACCTGATCTTCACCGATGTGGTGATGCCCGGTCTGATCAAGAGCACCGATCTGGCCACCTGGGCCAGGACCCAGGCACCGCCGATTGCGGTGTTGTTCACCTCGGGGCACACCCGGGACATGATTTCGCGCAATCATCAGCTCAGTCCGGACACTCATCTGTTGAGCAAGCCTTACGGCCCCGAGGACCTGAGCGCCATGGTGCGCTCCTTGCTGGGGGCCTGAGTCCTTTGCGCACCGCCGCTTCAGGGCTTGCCCCGGCACCTGCAGGTTGTGTGATGATCGCCGCTCGCGCCGTTTGCGACACTTCCCGAATTTCGACTCCAGGCAGGTCCATGACTTCTTCGCGCAACGCCCCCCATGATCCCCTGACGAGCACGCTGCCCACCCACAGTTCCGGTTTTGTCCGGGTGCGTGGCGCCCGCGAACACAACCTGAAGAATGTCGACGTGGACATTCCCCGGGATGCCCTGGTGGTGTTCAGTGGGGTGTCCGGCTCGGGCAAGTCGTCCCTGGCCTTCTCGACCCTGTACGCCGAGGCCCAGCGCCGCTATTTCGAATCGGTGGCGCCCTATGCCCGACGGCTGATCGATCAGGTGGGGGTGCCGGATGTGGACCGGATCGACGGCCTGCCGCCGGCGGTGGCCCTGCAACAGCAGCGCGGTACGCCGAGCACGCGTTCTTCGGTGGGCAGCGTGACCACCTTGTCCAGCCTGGTGCGCATGCTCTATTCCCGGGCCGGCAGTTACCCGCCGGGGCAGGCGATGCTGTATGCCGAGGACTTCTCGCCGAACACACCCCAGGGTGCCTGCCCAGAGTGTCACGGCCTGGGCCGGGTGTATGAGGTCAACGAAGCGACCATGGTCCCGGACCCTTCGCTGACCATCCGCCAGCGCGCCGTGGCTTCCTGGCCCCTGGCCTGGCAGGGGCAGAACCTGCGGGACATCCTGGTGACCCTGGGCTACGACGTGGACATTCCCTGGCGCGAACTGCCGAAAAAGCAGCGCGACTGGATTCTCTTCACCGAGGAAACCCCCACGGTGCCGGTGTACGCCGGGCTGACGCCGGAGCAGACCCGTGAAGCCCTCAAGCGTCAACAGGAGCCCAGCTACATGGGCACCTTCAGTGGTGCCCGGCGCTACGTGTTGCACACCTTCACCCACACCATGAGTGCGCTGATGAAAAAGCGCGTGTCGCAATTCATGCGCGGCAGCCCGTGCCCGCTGTGCGCAGGCAAGCGCCTCAAGCGCGAGGCGCTGTCGGTGACCTTTGCCGGGCTGGATATTGGCGAACTGTCGCGCCTGCCGTTGCTGCAACTGGCCGAGGTGCTCAGGCCCGTGGCGGCGGCCGACTACCTGGAGCAGGCGGCGGCCGGTGATGAGGTGCTGAGCCAGGCGCAGACCCGGGCTGCGCGTCAGCAGCGCCATGCCCAGGGTGCCCCGGAGCACCGTGGCGCGCCGGATGTGCGGCATACCCCCAACCTGTCCCTGGAGAAGCGCCTGGCCGCGCAACGCATCGCCCAGGATCTGCTGGAACGGGTCAGCACCCTGACCGACCTGGGGCTGGGTTACCTGGCCCTGGAGCGCAGCACCCCGACCCTGTCGTCCGGCGAGTTGCAGCGCCTGCGCCTGGCCACGCAATTGGGGTCGCAGTTGTTCGGGGTGATCTATGTACTGGATGAGCCTTCGGCGGGCCTGCACCCGGCGGACGCGCAGGCCCTGTTCGAGGCCTTGCAACGACTCAAGGCCGCGGGCAACTCAGTGTTTGTGGTGGAGCACGATGTGCAGACCATGCGCCGCGCCGACTGGCTGGTGGACGTTGGCCCGGCGGCGGGGGAGCGCGGCGGCCAGGTGCTGTATAGCGGGCCGCCAGCGGGGTTGGTCGCCATCGAAGCCTCCCAGACCCGGGCCTATCTGTTTGCCGAACAGGCCCCGACCCGGCGTACTCCGCGCCAGCCCCGGGGCTGGCTGCGCCTGGAGGGCATCACCCGCAATAACCTCAAGGACCTGGACGCGGCGTTTCCCCTGGGCTGTTTCACCGCCGTGACCGGGGTTTCCGGTTCCGGTAAATCCAGCCTGGTGAGTCAGGCCCTGCTGGAACTGGTGGGGGCCCACCTGGGTAAGGTGGCCGGCGGCGAGGAGGCGCCGCAGCTGGACCTGGAAGACGACGAGCCGCAGAGCAGCGGCGGCCGGGTCAGTGCCGGCCTGGAGCAGATCAAGCGCCTGGTGCAGGTGGACCAGAAACCCATCGGCCGTACCCCGCGCTCCAATCTGGCGACCTACACCGGGTTGTTCGATCAGGTGCGCAAGTTGTTTGCCGCCACCCCCGCCGCCCGGGAGCGCGGCTTTGACGCCGGGCAGTTTTCCTTCAACGTGGCCAAGGGCCGTTGCTCGGCCTGCGAGGGCGAAGGCTTTGTCAGCGTCGAGTTGCTGTTCATGCCCAGCGTCTTCGCCCCGTGCCCGACTTGCCAGGGGGCCCGTTACCACCCCGAGACTCTGGCCGTGACCTGGCAGGGCCTGAACATCGCCCAGGTACTGCAACTGAGTGTCGAACAGGCCTTGCCGGTGTTCGCGCAACAGCCCGGCATCCGTCGCGCTTTGCAAGTGCTGCGCGACATCGGCCTGGACTACCTGCGCCTGGGCCAGCCGGCCACCGAGCTCTCCGGCGGCGAGGCCCAGCGCATCAAGCTGGCCACCGAGCTGCAACGCAATGCCCGGGGCGCCACCCTGTACGTGCTGGACGAACCCACCACCGGCCTGCACCCACGGGATGTGGACCGTCTGCTGGAACAGTTGGACAAACTGGTGGAGGCGGGCCACAGCGTGGTGGTGGTCGAGCATGACATGCGCCTGGTGGCCCAGGCCGACTGGGTCATGGACATCGGCCCGGGCGCGGGCGACCAGGGCGGCACTCTGGTGGCCTGCGGCACGCCGGCGCATGTGGCCACGCAGCGCAACAGCCGTACCGCGGCGTTCCTGGCCCAGGCCCTGGCCGGAAATTGATCCAGAACAGGTGCCCGTGACGAACGGTGACCGCTGGTCTGATTGGCGGTCGACAGACCCGGGGCGCCGAGCCCATTCTGATCACTGGCAGGGGCGTAATGAAGCCCTTGTTGCCATCAACCACGGAGGTGTTCCATGCCGGTGATCCACGACCTTTACCAGGACCTGAGCTGCAGCAAAGAGGACATTCAACAGCGTCGGGCCAGTGACCCCCACCTGAATGCGCTGTTCGACAAGTACACCAGCATCGACAACCAGGTGCTCAAGGCCGAAGCAGCCGCCGCCGCGGACGACGAACTGAAGAAACTCAAGGAAAAGCGCCTGCTGATCAAGGACGAAATCTCCGAGAAACTCACCGCCCGTTCCTGACCTCCCAAACTGTTGCGAGGGAGCTTGCTCCCCCAGGGCGGCTTGCCGCCCTAACTTCTGCAGCGCGGCTTATCGCCTAAACTTCTAGCAGACTGGCTTGTCGTCCTGACTTCTCCCAGCGCGGTTCGTCCGCCCTGACCCCCGCAGTGGCTCCCCGCAACTCTAACCCTCAAGGCGCCAGCGCCTCCTTCAATGGCAGCCGCGCCATGTGGCTGGCACTCAAGGAGCCCAGGTACAAGTCATCTCCATACTCGCGCACCGTGGTGATCGGCGAGTAGTTGCCGCTGCTGCCGTCCTGCAGGTTGGCAATCACCCGGCCCTGGGTATCCAGACCCAGGACAAAGCCGCGCTTTTCCACCGGCTTGGGCAGCACGGTCATGGCCCGTACCAGCATCTTGCGCACCAGGGGATAGGCCGCGGTGCCATCGAGCAGGGCATTGCGCGGCGCATACAGGGCCACCCAGAAGCGCTCCCGGCCATTGAAACTGAGGTTGTCCGGCAGCCCCGGCAGGTTGTCGATGAACAGGTCGTGGCTGCCGGCCTTGTCGCCCTTGAGCCAGTAACGACTGATGCGGTAGGCCCCGGTTTCATTGACCAGGACAAACGCCTCGTCCGGTCCCAGGGCAATGCCGTTGGCAAATTCCAGGCCTTCCAGCAGCACCTCGGTGGTGCCGCTCTGGAAGTCGTAGCGCAACAGGCGGCCGTCGCCGCCATGCTCGATCACCGCCTCGCCGTCGTGGCCATAGCCCCAGCGGCTGCTGGCGTCGCTGAAGTAGGCATAGCGCCCGGCGGCGTCCACCGCCACGTCGTCGGTGAAACCGAAGTTCAGGCCATTGGCTTCGGTGCTCAGGGTCTGCAATTGGCCTTGCGGGTCCAGGCTCAGCAGGCCCTTGATGGCATCAGCGATGATCAGGCGTCCATCCGGATGCCGGGCCAGGCCCAGGGGCCGGCCGCCGGTGTTGACCAGCACCTTGAGGGCGCTGCCGTCGAGGCTGGTTTGAATCACCCGACCGTCATGCAGGCCGGTGATCAGTTGGCCCTTCTCCAGAAGCAGGGCCTCGGGCCCGTCGATGTCCCGAGCGCCCACGGGTTGCACCGCCTTGAGCTTGTGGTTCTCGGCATAGGTGCCCTGGCTCAGTGAGGGGGCGGGGGCCGGGATCCAGGCCACCGGCTGGACCCGGGTCGGTGCCAGTAGCAGGAACGCCAGGATCGCGACCACCAGCAGCAGGAGGATGCGGGCGGGGGAGAAGCGTCGGGGGGCAATCTGATTCATGCAAGGACTCCTGTCAGGGTCGGCTTCAGGATGGGCTGCTGGCCGGGGCGGTGGTTGTCAGCGGGATGGCCTGTTGGGCCGTCTCGCACAATGCCAGCAATGACGCGGCGGATTCTCGCTCTATCCGCCGTTTGAATAACAGCTGATTGCCCAGGCGCATCAGCAGGTTGTCGAAGCGGTATTCCAGGGTCCGCACAAAGCGCGTGCGTTCGCCCGTCAGCGCTTGGCACTCATAGGTCACTTGCAGTTCCAGGCCATGATCGCCCCGGGCGGTGGCACGCCAGCGGTGCCCCGGCAGGTACTCCCGGACCTGCCAGTTCAGGTGGCCGCTGCGTCCGCCGGCATGGATGTCTTCCTCGAAAATCTGCCCGGCGAACAGGGGGCCATCGTCACCCAACACGTTGAGAGAGGATGGATGCCATTGTGGCCAGCAGCGTGGGCTGGCGGCGTAGGCCAGGGTGGCGGCGGCGCTGCGCGGGATCTCGATCTGATGCTGCATGCGGGTCATGGGCGTGGACTCGTCAGGAAAGGGAGCGGGGGCCGGCACTTCTTCCGGTTGCCAGTGCAAGGTGCCGAACAGCCAGTCCATCAGCGGCAGGACGATATTGAAATTGCGCGTCTGCATCAGCTCGCGGCGGTGATGCAGCTCATGCAGACGGCGCATTTGCCGCACCCAGGGCAGGCGCGCCAGGGGATGACTGGCGGGCAAGTGCTCACAGGCATGGAAAACTTCATAGGCCAGGTAGCCGACCAAGGTGCAACTGGCGAACAGCGCCGCGATGTTGCCGTTCCACAGGCGCAGCAGCGCCCACAGCGGCAGGGCGAACAGCAGGCTGTGGACCACGATCAGCCAGGCCGGAAACAGGATCACCCGCCAGTCTTTGCGCTCTTCATAGGTCATCAGTCCCGGGGTGAAGAAACTGTGGTGGTCGCCGGTATGCCGGGCATAGAACAGCCGGGCGAAAGGCTGCTTGTGATGCCCCAGCCAGCGATGCACCACGTAGATGCACAGGTTGAAGAACAGCAGCGACACCGGCACCGCCAGCCATTCCGTGGGCTGCACCCGCTCCAGGGTGCTGCACAGCACCGCAATGCACAGCGCGCCGTAGGCAAGCACGAAGCCGCCATGCAGCCAGGGGTTGTAGCGCGGACTGACCGCGGCTCGATACTGCTCGCGAAAGTGTTGGGTGGTGGTTCGCACAGCGCTGTTTCCCGTTGTTGTTCTTGTGGGCAGCAGCGTAGCCGTCGCCCCTTTATCCGGCCAATGGACAGTGGGATTGAGCGGTATTCATCAAGCTGAACCGGCGGTGAAAAGCGGTCCGGGAAAGGGGGGCGAGGCGGTAGCGGGGTGAATGAAAGATTGACGCCAGAATAGTGGCTATTTAGTATTTTGCCATCAAATTGATATCACTTTTGCTGATGTTCTGTTTCTTTTGACCCGCTTTTCTCTGCTGCGGATCGATGGACTACCAGTTCGATCTTGCCTCGCGAAATCAATTATCGCTCGCCGTGGGCCTTCGGGATGAAGGCCTTTGGGGTTTTTTGCTCCTGCATTGTTGAGAGACTGACATGGACGTTCGCCAACTCGCCTTTATGGCCCGCCAGCCTTCGGCTGCCCTGCAATCGCGTGACTCTTTCTGCGGCTTTTCCAAGCGCAGCCTGGCGTTCATTCTCGCCAACATGATGTTCTGGCAGCCGCTGGTGGTGATGGCCGACGGCATCGTGGTCAACGGTAGCGGCACCACACTGGGTCAGGCCGGCAATGGCGTGCCCATCGTCAACATTGCCGCCCCCAATGGCAGCGGTCTGTCCCATAACCAGTTCAGCGATTACAACGTCGGCCAGCAGGGGGTGATCCTCAACAACGCCACCAACCGCACCCAGTCCACCCAATTGGGGGGGATCATCCTCGGCAACCCCAACCTGGGTGGCCGCGCGGCCAATGTGATCCTCAATGAAGTCAACGGCGGCAGCCCCAGCCAGCTCAAGGGCTACACCGAAGTGGCCGGACAATCGGCCCATGTCATCGTTGCCAACCCTTACGGGGTGAGTTGCAACGGCTGCGGCTTCATCAACACCCCGAAAGCCACCCTGACCACCGGCAAACCGGTGATCGAGAACGGCCAGCTCCAGCGTTACCAGGTGGATCAAGGCAGCGTCGCCATTGAAGGCGCGGGGCTCAACGCGAGCAATATCGACCAGTTCGAAATCATCACCCGCAGCGCCAAGATCAACGCCGAGATCCAGGCCAAGCACCTGGCGGTGATCGCCGGGGCCAACGATGTCGACGCCAAGACCTTGAACGCCACGGCCCGCAACGCCAACCCGGCGGGTGCACCGCAACTGGCGATCGACTCATCCGCTCTGGGCGGCATGTACGCCGGGGCCATCAAGCTGGTGGGCACCGAGGCCGGGGTCGGGGTCAAGCTCGACGGCAAGCTGATCGCCAGTGGCGGTGATATCCAACTGGATGCCAACGGTCAGTTGCGCATGGCCGACGCCACCGCCGAAAAGGGCGCGGTGGCGATCAAGGCCGGCAGCCTCGATGCCCAGGGCGCGGTCTACGCCGGCAGCGAGTTCAAGGTGCAGACCCGGGGCGACCTGAGCAGCCAGAAAACCCTCGCCGCCCGGGACCGCATCAGCCTCGACAGCGGTGGCCAGTTGAGCAACCAGGGCATCATCGAGGCTGGGGTCAATGCCGACAACAGCCGCAACCCCGACGCGGACATCACCCTCACCGCCCAGAATCTGGACAACCGCGGCAAGAGCATCGTCGCCAGCCGCGATCTGACGGTCACGACCAGGCAGACCCTGGACAATCGGGGCGGGACCTTGAGCGGGCAACGTCAGGTGACGCTCGGTGCCGGCACCCTGGATAACCAGAATCAAGGCCGGGTGCTCAGTAGCGATGCGTTGGTGCTGCAAGCCGGGCAACTGCTGAATCACAACGCCTTGATCACCAGTGATGGCCAGCTCAAGGCCCATGTCGGCCACCTGGGCAATGACCATGGTGAGCTGAGCAGCCTGACCCAACTCACCCTGCAAGTGACCTCGCTGGACAACGTCGCCGGGCTGGTGATGGCGGGCGACACCCTGGACATCAGCGCCAGCGGGAAGATCAGCAACCAGGGCGGGGCCCTGGGGGCGGAGCAGCTGCTGAAGGTGCGCGCGGGGGACCTGGACAACAGCAAGGCCGGCAATCTGCGCAGCGAGGGGCGCCTCAGTGCCGAGGTCGCCGGGCGTCTCGACAATCAGGACAAGGGACTGATCCAGGCCACCGGAGTCGTTGAGGTACAGGCCGGGCATCTGGATAACCGCAAGGGCAGGATTTCCGCCGGCGACACCTTGCAGGTCAGTGGCGAGACGGCGGACAACCGCGGCGGGGTGATGCGGGCGGACCAGGCCCTGAACCTGCTGAGCCGCGAGCTGGACAACCGGGACAAGGGCCGCCTGGAAAGCCAGGCCGCGGTGAGGGTAGAAGGTCGCCGGCTGGACAACAGCAGCGGCCTGCTCAGCGCCACCTCCGGCCTGGCGCTCAAGACCCGGGAAGTGCTCAACAACGGTGGCCGTATCGCCAGCAAGAGCGACCTGCAGGCCCAGGTCGACAGCCTGCGCCAGCAGGGCGGCGAACTGGTGGCCGAAGGCGACCTGCACCTCACAGGCCAGCACCTGGACAACCGCGACAAAGGCCTGGTGGCGTCCCTCAAGGCCCTGACCCTGGACGTCGCTGAAGTGGACAACCGTGGCGGTGCGCTGTCGGGCCGGGGCGAGCTGCAGATCAACGGCCAGGGGCTGAACAACAGCGACGGCGGCAAGGTCCTGGCCGATGATCGCCTGCTGCTCAAGGTGGCCCGGGTGATCAACCAGAACCAGGGGCTGCTGTTCAGCAAGCAGGGGCTGAATCTCAGCGGCAGTAGCCTGGACAACAGCGGCGGCCAGCTGGTGAGTCAGCAGCCCTTGCTGCTGACCCTGAGCGCAGCCCTGGACAACCAGCGAGGCCTGATCAGCGGCGAAGACCTGCTGACCCTCAAGGTGGGCAGCCTGGACAACCGGGGTGGCCGCCTGACCGGCGCCCAGGCCCTGAGCATCGACAGCCGCGGGGCGCTGCTCAACCAGGCTGGCGCCATCGTCGCCGAGCAAGGCCTGGCCCTGGACAGCGCCAGCCTGAACAACAGCGGCAAGGGCGTGATCAGCGCCAAGGCCGACGCGCGCCTGAGCACCGGGGACTTCGACAACAGCCAGGGCGGCAGCTTCACCAGTGCCGGGCAGTTGCGCCTGACCACCGCACAACTGACGAACCACCAGGGTCGGATCGGCAGCGATCAGGCACTGAGCGCCAGTGTCAGCGGTCTGGATCAGCAGGGCGGCGAGCTGTTCAGCAACGCTGACCTGACCCTGGACCTCAATCACGGACAGTTGAACAACCAGGGCGGCAACCTGCACACCCCCGGGCAACTGCTGTTGCGCAACCTCGATCAGGTGGACAACCGCGGTGGCGAGATCTCCGGGGCCAAGGCCTTCAGCCTGAACGCGCGGCAACTGGACAACAGTGGCGGCAAGGTCCTGAGCAACCAGGCGCTGACCCTGCGCATCGAACAGGCCCTGGTCAACGTCAAGGGCCTGATGGCGGCAGCGGCGCTGGACAGTCGCAGCACTCGACTGGACAACCGCGAGGGCGAGCTGCACAGCCGTGGCGACCTGCAGTTGCAGGTCACCGAGGCGGCCGACAACCAGGGCGGAGTGATCCTGGCCGACGCCCAACTGACTCTCAAGGCAGGCACCCTGGATAACCGCCAGGACGGCCTGCTGGGGGCGACCCGGCAGCTTGACCTGAACATCGGGCAACTGGACAACCGTGGCGGTGAGCTGTCCAGCCAGCAGATCGGCCTGGTCGGCGAGCGCCTGGACAACAGTGCTGCCGGGCGGGTACTGGCCAGCGGCGACCTGACGCTGACCGTGGCCCAGGTCATCAACCAGAGCCTGGGGCTGATTAGCGCGGACCAGGGCCTGAGCCTCAACGGCACGAGCCTGCACAACCAGGGCGGGGATCTGGTGGGGCGGCAGCGCCTGGACCTGGCGCTTGCCGGCGACCTCGACAACCATCAAGGTCGCATCAGCAGCGAAGGCGGCCTGGACATTCAGGTGCGCAACCTCGGCAATCGCCAGGGCAGTCTGTCCAGCGCGGGCGCCCTGCAGATCAGCGCCCGGGAGACCCTGGACAACCGCGGCGGCAAGCTGCTGAGCGACGCTGCGCTGACCCTGTCCAGCGCGCGCCTGGACAACCAGCAACAGGGCGTTATCAGCAGCAAGGCCAAGCTGGCACTGGACACTGGCGAACTGGACAACAGCCAGGGCGGCAACCTCAACAGCGGTGATGCACTGAACCTGACCGCGACCCAGGTCAACAACGACCAGGGCAGCATCGGCAGCGCCAAGGCCTTGCAGGCCTCGGTCAGTGGCCTGCAGCAGCAAGGCGGCAAGCTGTTCAGCAAGACTGCCCTGAGCCTGGACCTCAATCACGGCACGCTGAACAACCAGGGCGGCTTCATCAACGCCCCCGGTCCACTGGTGCTGAGCAACCTGGGCACGGTGAACAACCGCCAGGGTGAAATCTCCAGCGAGCAGGCCTTCGAGCTGGCGGCGCACAGCCTGGACAACAGCGCCGGGCAACTGCTCAGCCATCAGGCGCTGACCCTGCGTATCGACGGCGCGCTGACCGCGCTCAAGGGCAAGATTGCCGCTGCCGCCCTGCAGATCGATGCCGGCAGCCTGGACAACAGCGGCTCGCTACTCAGCGACCACGACCTGGGCCTGAGGGTCGCCGGTGCGCTGCACAACCAAGGGCTGATCCAGTCCGCCGGGCACTTGCAACTCAGCGCCAAGGGCCTGGGCAATCAGGGCGGCAAGCTATTGGGTGGCACGGGATTGAGCATCGACCTGGGACCGCAGACCTCGGACCTGGACAACCGCCAGGGCCTGATCAACACCCAGGGCGTGCTGAGCATCGCCCACCTGCGGGACCTGCAGAACCGCGAAGGTGAAATCTCCAGCGCCCAGGGCTTCAACCTGGCCGGGCGCAACCTGGACAACAGCGCCGGCACGCTGATCAGCAACCAGCAGCTAGGGGTCGAGGCTGCGCAGCTGACCAACCAGCAGGGGCTGGTCTCCGGCTGGCAGGGGCTCAACCTCAGCGGTGGCAGCCTGGACAACCGCCAGCAGGGCACCCTGTCGAGCCTGCTGGGGGAGCTGGATATCGACCTCAGCGGTGCTTTGCTCAACAGTGCGCAAGGCGGGCTGGCCAGCCAGGGTCGGCTGACCCTCAAGGCCGCCAGCCTGGACAACAGCGACAAGGGCATCGTCACCAGCAAGGGCGAGCAGCAACTGACCCTCGGCAGTGGCGGTTTGAACAACGCCCGGGGCGGGCTGATTGAAAGCAGCGCCAGCCTCGACATCGGCGCCGGCGACCTGGACAACCAGGGCGGCCGTCTCAGCGCCGCGGGTGTCCTGAGCTTCACCGGCAACAGCCTGAACAACCAGGGTGGCAGCCTGCGCAGCGAAGGCGCGGTGACCCTCGACCTGCTGGGCGCCCTGGTCAATGCCCAGGGCCAGCTGGCCGCCAGTGGTCCGCTGCTGCTCAAGCGTTCGAGCCGGATCGACAACCAGGGCGGGCAACTGATCAGCCAGAACCTGATGACCCTGTTCAGCGCCAGCCTGGACAACAGCAACCGCGGCACCCTGGCCGCCAACGGTGCGCTGCAAGTCACCACCACTGGCCAATTGAGCAACCAGGGTGATGGCCTGATCTATAGCCGCGATGCCGGTTTGAGTCTCAATGCCGGCAGCCTGAACAATGCCCAGGGAGCGATCCAGAGCGCCAAGGCCCAGACCCTGGCCATGACCGGGGCCATCGACAACCAGGGCGGCAAGCTGATCGCCGAAGACGGCGACCTGCGTATCCAGGGTGCCAACCTGGACAGCCGCGGCGGGGTGCTGTCGAGCCTCAAGGGGCTGTTTGAGGCACGTGTCTTGGGGCAACTGAACAACCATGGCGGCCAGGTCGAGGCCCGGAGCCTGGACCTGCAGGCCCTGGCCGGGATCGATAACGGTGGCGGGCGCATGGCGGCCAAGGGCGGCGATCTGCTGCTCAACAGCGGTGGCGCGGGGGTGGATAACAGCAACGGCGGGCTGTACGCCAGCGGGCGGGTCAAGGCCAGTGGCCACTCGCTGAACAACAGTGTGGGGCAGATCAACGGCCAGCACATCGACCTGGACTTCAAGGGGCCAGTGAACAACCGTGGCGGCCTGATTGAAAGCCGCGAGAGCCTGGCCCTGCGAGGCGCCAGCCTCGACAACCAGGGCGGCAAGCTGCGGGCCCTGG
Organism: Pseudomonas protegens; assembly: GCF_003363755.1. GTDB lineage: Bacteria > Pseudomonadota > Gammaproteobacteria > Pseudomonadales > Pseudomonadaceae > Aquipseudomonas > Aquipseudomonas danubii. Next base: position 971,998 of record NZ_CP031396.1, on the reverse strand, counting down.
CGACCGGGGGCAAGACCGAACTGCAGATCGGTGGCCAGTTCGACAACCGCAACGGCCTGCTGGAAACCGCCAACACCGACCTGACCCTGGCGGCGTCGGACTTCCTCAATCAGGGCGGCAGCCTGCTGCACCTGGGAGAAGGCAACTTCGATATCGCCACCGGTAATGTGATCAATGCTGGCGGCAGCCTGATCACCCGTGGCGGCCTGACCCTCACTGCCGACAGCTGGACCAACAGCAGCGTGATCCAGGCCGGACGCTTGAACCTCAACGTCAACCAATTCGCCCAGACCGCCAGCGGCCAGCTGCTGGCCAGCCAGCACTTGCAGGCCCGGGGCGACAACTGGAGCAACGACGGGTTGCTGGCCAGCGATGGCAGCCTGGACCTGCAGATCGGCGGCACCTATTCCGGCAGTGGCCGGGTGTCCAGCCTGGGTGACATGACCTTCGCTGCTGCCCAGGTGAACCTGGGCAGTGCCGGCAGCATCGCCGGCGGCGCTGATACCCGGGTCAACATCGGCGGGCAACTGAACAACGCCGGGCGCCTGACTTCCAACGCCACACTCACGGTGAATGCCGGCGGTGTGCTCAACACCGGCACCCTGGGCGGCGCCCAGGACCTGAGCCTGACGACCCCAACCCTGGTCAACGACCATGGATTTGTCTTCAGCGGCCAGAACGCCAGCCTCAACGTCAACACCCTGACCAACAGCTATGGCGAGTTCTACAGCCTGGGCGGCCTGACCGTGGCCGGCATGGCGGCCGGCACCTCGGCCCAAAGCCTGAAGAACATCTCCGGCAACATCCAGAGCGGTGGCGATATCAATATTGCTGCCCTGGATCTGGTCAACGATCGTGAAAAATACGAGGCCAGCCAGCAGATTACCGATGGCCGCATGACCATCCGCTGCGCCCAGCACTGTGGCGGCGGCGCCAGTTGGGTCCGGGGGCCGGTGTTTATCTACCGGACAGTGGAAGGGGTGGTGAGCAGCGACTCGCCGCAGTCGACCCTGAATGCGGGAGGCAACCTGACGGTCAACAGCAGCAGTTTCCTCAACCGCTACAGCACCGTGTCGGCAGGCAATGACCTGACCATCACCAGCGGCACCATCACCAACCAGGCCTCCTTGGTGGCGTCCGGTTCTTCCGGCTATGAAGTGGGGGCCGGGGTCAAGATCAAGCGTGGGCTGTTCTTCCAGCTGGCCCGTGACGTGCAAGCCTATGATCGGGCGCACCCCCAGGGCAGTGCCTTCAACCAGCAGGATTTCGCGGCCCTGGTGGCCAAGTTCAACCCGGGGATCTTCTATGGCATCGACCGGCCGGTAGAGACCTCGACCCTGAGTTCTTCCTCCGCGCCGGCCATCATTCAGGCCGGTGGTAAGGCCCGGCTCACGGCGGCCAACGACATCAGCAGCATCAGCGTGATCAAGAGCGCCATTGCCGTGGGCGACCGCGCCCGGGACACCGGCGTGGGGGCGGCGAGCAAGCCGCTGATGGTGGTGCTCAACTCCCAGCTGCCGCCGGACCTGGCGCAGCAGCAGGTCAATCCCCTGAGCCTGCCGAACTTCAGCCTGCCTTCGGGGCAGAACGGGCTGTTTCGCTTGAGTGGCCAGGGGGGCACCGCGCAGCCTGCGGGCCCGGCGCACAGCTGGAACATGGGGGGCGCCAGCCTGGAACTGACCTCGCGTCAGGCCGGGCCGGAGCCGATCCGCCCTCGGGACCTGAGCAGTCAACCGCTGCCGCAGGTGGCCCTGGGCGCCCGTGAGCTGAATCTGCAGGATCACCAGGCCACCGGCGTCGATGGCCGCACCGCAGCGGTCCAGGTCAGCGCGACGGCGGCGGACTCGCCGCTGGGCGTGCTGCCCGTGGGCGGCACCGGCAACCAGAGCGTCAGCCGGGTCCAGGGCCTGCCGGACAGCAGCGTGCGCAGCAATCCCCACAAATACCTGATCGAAACCAACCCGCTGCTCACCGACCTCAAGCAGTTCATGAGCTCCGATTATCTGCTGTCGAACCTCGGGTATGACCCGGACCAGAGTGCCAAGCGCCTGGGTGACGGCTTCTATGAGCAGCGGCTGATCCAGCAGGCGGTGACGGCGCGTACCGGCCAGCGGTTCCTCGATGGCCAGAACAGTGACGAGGGCATGTTCAAGTACCTGATGAACAACGCCATCGCCAGCAAGGATTCGCTCAACCTCGCGGTGGGCGTGACCCTGACCTCCCAGCAAGTGGCGGCCCTGACCCACGACATCGTCTGGCTCGAAGAGCAGGAGGTGAACGGCGAGAAGGTGCTGGTGCCGGTGCTGTACCTGGCCAACGCCAACAACCGCCTGGCGGCCAACGGCGCCCTGGTCCAGGGCCGGGACGTGACCCTGATTGCCGGTAAGGACCTGGTCAACTCCGGGACCTTGCGTGCCAGTGAGAACCTGAGTGCGACCACCGGCAACAACCTGGTCAATGGTGGCCTGATCGAGGCCGGCGAGCGCCTCAACCTGCTGGCCGGGGACAATCTGGTCAACCGCGCGGGCGGCATCATTGCCGGGCGCGATGTGACGGTCCGCGCCCTGGGCGGGGACGTGATCAACGAGCGCAGCATCAGCACGTTCCAGAGCAACCCTGGGAGCACCACCCAGCGCCTGGACTACGCCAACAACGCGGCGCGGATCGAGGCCGGCAATAACCTGAGTGTGCAGGCGGGCCGCGATATCAATAACGTCGGCGGGGTGCTCAGCAGTGGTGCCGACATCGCCTTGGTGGCGGGGCGCGACGTCAACCTGACGTCGGCCCGGGAGCACGACAAAATCACCCGCGATCGTTACTTGAACGAAAGCGTCACTCAGCATGGTTCCAGCGTCAGTGCCGGGCGTGACATCGCAGTCAGCGCCGGACGCGACCTGACGGCAGTCGCCAGCCAGATCGAGGCCAAGCGGACCATCGCCATGGATGCCGTTGGGGACATGACCCTGGCCTCGGCCGCGGATGAGCAGCACAGCTACTCCAAGACCAAGAAGGTCACCCGCCAGGAAGATCATGAGCGTCAGGTCGGCACTTCTCTCACTGCCGGGGCCGATGTGGTCCTCAGTGCGGGCAAGGACCTGAGCCTGATCTCCAGTCGCATCAGCGCCGGCAACGAAGCCTACCTGGTGGCCGGTGACGACCTGGAACTGCTGGCCGCCCAGGACAGCGACTACTCGCTGTACGACATGAAGAAGAAGGGCAGTTGGGGGCGCAAGAAAGCGCGCCACGACGAGGTGACCCAGGTCACCCACGTTGGCAGCCAGATCAGCACTGGTGGCGACCTGACCCTCAAGAGCGGCGGCGACCAGAAGTACCAGGTGGCCAAGCTGGAAAGCGCCAAGGACCTGACCCTGGACAGTGGCGGCGCGATCACCTTCGAGGGGGGCAAGGACCTGCATGACGAGACCCATACCAAGAGCAAGAGCGATCTCTCCTGGTACTCGATGAAGGGCAAGGGCCGCACCGATGAAACCCTGCGCCAGAGCACCCTGGTGGCCCAGGGCAATCTGCTGATCAAGGCGGCCGATGGCATGCGCATCGATATCCGCCAGGTCGACCAGCAGACGGTCAGCCAGACCATCGATGCCATGGTTCAGGCCGATCCGGGCCTGGCGTGGATGAAGGACGCCCAGGCGCGAGGGGATATCGACTGGCGCCAGGTCAAGGAAATCCACGAAAGCTTCAAATACGACTCCTCGGGTCTCGGCGCGGGGGCCAAGCTGGTAGTCGCGATTCTGATGTCCCTGGCCATGGGCCCGGCGGGCCTTGGCCTGGCAGCGCCCCAGGCGGCGGTGGCCGGCAGCCTGGCCACCACCGGGGTCAGCAGCACCATCAGCAACAAGGGCAACCTGGGCTTGGCACTCAAGGAAACCTTCAGCGCCGACAGCCTGAAAAACGCCGCCATTGCCGGGTTCACCGCCGGTGCCTTCGAGTACGCCGATGCCAACTGGTTCGGCGGTGCGGACAGCGCCGGAGCGGGTACTGCAGTCCCGGGCACCGAGGGCAGCACGGCCTCGACCTTGCAGAATGCCAACCCGTCCAAGGACATCTTCCGCTGGAGCACGGCGGCCGACACCGTGACCCGCACCACGGGCCGGGCGCTGATCTCCAGCGGCATCTCCACGGCGATCGGGGGCGGCAGCTTTGGCGACAACTTTGGTGCGGCCTTGCTCGGCGAGGCGGGCAACGTGGCCATGGCGACGGGGTTCAACTGGGTCGGCGACAACGTCCGCTTCCCCAATGGCGGTCTCGAGAAGATCGTCGCCCACGCCCTGATGGGCGGTCTGCTGGCGGAAGCCACGGGCGGCGATTTCAAGACCGGCGCCGCGGCAGCCGGTTTGAACGAGGCCCTGATCAACCAACTGGCGAGCGTGGCCGACGGCAACAAGGACCTGCAGTTGGCGCTGTCACAATTGACCGGCCTGGTGGCAGCTGCGGCAGTGGGCAAGGACCTGGACAAAGGGGCGCAGATTGCCCAGATGGCCACGGCCTACAACTATCTGTTCCACGAGGAAATACTCGAGAAAGACCGCAAGCTGAGTGCCTGTACGACGAAAACCGAATGCGACGGCATTCGCGACTACTACCGCAATCTGGATGAGACCCGGAACAAGGAGTTTCCGCAGCTTTGCCAGCAGAACCCGACACTGTGCCAGGCGGTATTCGAGCGCCTCAGGTCCGAGGAAGGGACCAATCAGCAATGGATGAGCGACCTGCGCAAATCGGACCGGCCCGACCTGTTTGCTCAGTTGACCGATCTGTATCTTGTCATGGGCAACAATCAGGTCGCGCTCAATCGCTACATTGCCAACGCTCAGCGGGACAAGTATGGAACCCTGGGGGTGGTGGCTGCCGACTACATCCTCGAGGCCGCGGACCCCAGGTCAAAACTCTTCACCCCGGGCGGTGGCGCCAAGGGGCTGGCGGATGGGATCAAGCGCGGTATCGTTGGCGGCGGGGCCGGCCAGAACGGCGGCATCAAGCATGTCTATGATTCGCTGCGCAAAGCGCCGGAGTACCCCGTGGGCTTCAAGGAGCGCGCCGGAGGAACCACCCGCAATGCGGTCAAGAACGTGGAGGCGCTGGCTGACTTGCGCAAGGTGGAGGCCGGCAAGTGGAGCAAGGTGTACAAGGATGGTTTCGATAACGCGGGTGCACGGGTCTCGGTGCACTATTTCCAGAGTGAAAGTGGCAAGGTCTTCAACGTGAAGACCAAGAACGGTTGGAGTAATACCCGGTGAAGGAAATATCGTTGATGGTTGAAGCTCTGGGCTCTGAACAGGCCACCCGGCTGGTGTGCACGCTGGCGATTGGCTTGTTGACGTCGTTGCGCACCGAGGCCATCTCCCTGGAGGAGGCCGAGTGGATCCTGTTCACGCCGCGTACCGCAAGCATTTTGCAGGACAAGGGGCTATCGCCCGAGCTCTGTAATCTGATCATGGAGGCATGCGAACTGGAGGATGTGCAGAGCCTGAGGCCGGATCGCCTGGAGGCCAATGTGCAACAACTGGCCGAGCGTTTTGCATCGATCCTGCAAAGCGATCCCGGTTATGCCCACAGAGCCAGTGAAAGGATCCGTCGGGAAGACTTGTATGTCATCCGTTAGTCCTCGACCTGCTGAACTTCGTGTTGCTGCTTGCTCATCTGATCAGCAATCCGCGCTTGCTCGGCGAAGTCAGGGGAGGGGTAGCTGTTGCTGATGCCCGTGTTGGCGCCGCTAGTGACGCTGTTGCGGATCTTCCTGGCCGCCGCCATGACCTGCTGGCTGACCGCGCGTTTGTTCCTGCCGCAGCAGGGTCCTGGTCCCGCCGTGGCCAAGTGATTCACGTGCCCCCAGTTGCCGTTACAGGCAGCCGGGGGGGCGCGCCACGAAGTATCCAGCACTCGGATCGCCGCTGGAGATTGTCCTGGGCTCGGCCAAGGTCCAGCGTCTCAACCTGATTTGGCATCGCCAGCAACAGCTGGCGTCGGGGGCAGTGGTTGCACGGAAATATCAGCGCGATTGCCCCTGCGGCGCAGGTATGAAGAGCACAGGCTCGGCCCCGAAAAAAGCCACTGGTGCGGGCTTCTTAGTTGTTGCAGGCCCTTCGGGCCAAGGCTTTCGGGGGGCTCGAGGCCGAACGTCTTGATGGGCCTCCGGTTTGCAATCAAGAATCTTCTCGGTCACGCCCGAGAGCCGTCCTATCTCATTCACAAGTTAACGTTTGTAGGCTTTCCAGGCCTTGAGGAGCAAGGCAAACGTCAAACACGAGATAGGTATAAAACCCATGAAATTCATCAAGTCCGCACTGTCTGTCGCTGTGTGCTGTGTCGCTGCCCAGGCCATGGCGGCCGACGGCGAAATCAACTTCACCGGCTCGATTACTGCCAATACCTGTTCGGTGAGTGTCGGCGACCTCAACGGCGGTGCCGGCGTTAATGTTTCCCTGGGCAACGCGCCCGCCCTGTCACTGAAAAAGGCCGGCGATACCGCTGGCGCCGGTTCCTTTGCCCTGAGCATGACGGCGCCGAAGGACGACAAGGATTGTGTGCTGACCGGCAAGACCGCCACCGTGCGCTTTCTCAGCATGAACGGTGCCGCCGGCCCCAACGGTGAGTGGTTGGCCCTGGAGGGCGCAGGCGGCGCCGGGGTGGCCAAGAACGTCGCGGTGCAGATTCGCGACGCCAAGGGCGTGGACGTGCAACTGGGCCGGGCCTCCAGCGAGTACGCGGACCTGACTCAACCGATGCGTTTCACCGCCAACTACATCGCCACCGGTGAAGCCACGCCGGGCACCGCCAACGCCAAGGCGTCCTTCAGCGTCGACTACAAGTAAGCGCGTTCCGGCCGGGGCTCCTGCCTGTGACTTGGGGGCCTCGGCATGCCCTGTTCCCTGCCTCAGGTTCTGATCGATATGACTACTTTCCCTCGCTTTCGCGGCGCGCTGCTGTGTGCGTCCCTGGCGCTGCTCTGGCCCGTCTCCCAGGCCAGCGCCGGCATCATGCTCAATGGCACGCGGATCATCCTCAACGCCGATGAACGCAGTGCCTCGACCATCGTCTCCAACCTCACCAGCAGCGATTACGCGGTGCAGACCTGGGTCAATGACGCCGCGGACAGCAAGGGCTCGCTCAGCCCGTTCATCGCCATGCCGGCGCTGTTCAAGGTGCGCGCGGGCGAGGAGCAGGTGGTACGGATCATCAAGACGCCCGGGCAACTGCCGGAGGATCGGGAGTCGGTGTTCTATTTCAATGCCCAGGAAATTCCGCTGCTGGAGCAAAAGCAGGAGAACACCCTGAAAGTGGCGGTGCGCACCCGGGTCAAGCTGTTCTATCGGCCCGGCCACTTGCCGGGCAGCGCTCAGGACGCGCCCGGCCAGTTGACCTGGAAACTCCTGGCGCAACCGTCGGGAACGGTGTTGCAGGTGACCAACCCGAGTGCCTATCACATCACTTTCATCGCTATCCGGGTGATGGATGGCGACACCCCGATCGAGCTGCAGGACGTCGACATGGTGGCCCCCAAGTCCACCCAGGACTTCCCTCTCAAACGCCGGCTCAAGTCCGGCAGCGCCACTGTGGAATTCTCGATCATCAATGACTACGGGGGTTACAGCGATCCGTTGAAGTCCAGTGCGACGTTCTGAGCCGATGACGTGCCTACGGAATGAAACCAGCGCAGTCATGCAGAGGGTCAAGTTCGGGATGTGTGTGTGTTTGAAAAACTGGGTCGGTTGTTTGGCCGGATCGCTATTGTTGGCCGCCCTCAAGAACAGCGCAGGTGTCGCCGCAGAGTTCGATAGCGGATTCGTGGCGGATTTTGGTGGCAGCGGTGCGCTGAAAAGCGATCTCGAAGCCATGCTCCATGAGCAGGACGTGGGTCCGGGCCGCTACCTGGTGGAGATCAGTCTCAACCGTGATTATTTTGCCCAGCGCGACCTCAGCTTTGTCCCCGGCGACAAGGGCCTCAAGGCCTGCCTGCCGCAGGCACTACTGACGGAAATGGGAGTCAAGCTGCCTCCCTTGCAGGCCCCCGGCATCGATGAGCAATGCCTGGACTTGCCCGGGCTGGTGCAAGGCGCGAGCGTGAATTTCGACAGCCGCCAGCTCCGGCTGGACATCAGCGTGCCGCAGATAGCCATGAACCGCGATGCTCGGGGCTATGTGGCGTCCGAAGAGTGGGACAGCGGGGTCAATGCCGGCTTTCTCAACTATCAGTTCTCCGGATCCCAGAGCAGGAACCCGCAGCGCAACGCGGCCAACTATTACCTCTACCTCAATGGCGGTCTCAACCTCGGCGACTGGCGCCTGCGCTCCAGTTCGTCCTATCGCAAGGATGGCACCTGGGAGCGCGCCGCCAGCTATGTGCAACGCGACCTGCCGGGGACCCTGGGCAGCCTGACCCTGGGTGAAAGCGTGACCCCGGGGGACACCTTCCAGAGTGTGCCGTTTCGTGGCGTGCAACTGGCCAGCGACACGCAGATGCTGCCCGACTCGCTGCAGGGCTATGCGCCGGTGATCCATGGCGTGGCCCAGAGCCAGGCCCGGGTCGAGGTGCGTCAGCACGGCTATTCGCTGTACAGCACCTTCGTCTCCCCGGGGCCTTTCGAGATCCGCGACCTCAACGCCGCGTCCGGCAGTGGTGACCTGGAGGTGATCATCACCGAGGCCGATGGCAGCGAGCGGCGTTTCATCCAGCCTTACGCGACCTTGGGCAACCTGCTGCGCGACGGCACCTGGCGCTACAGCCTCAGCGCCGGCCAGTACCATGAGCCGAGCTCGCAGGTAGAGCAACCGACCTTCACCCAGGCATCCCTGGCCTATGGCATGCCGCGGGACTACACCCTGTCCCTGGGCGGGTTGCTGGGGGAGGGCTATCGCGCCTATCAAGTCGGTGTGGGCAAGGGCCTGGGCACCTTCGGCGCTTTGTCCCTGGACGTGACCCAGGCCATGACCGACACCCCGCTGGGGTCGCTCAGTGGACAGAGTTATGGCCTGCGCTACGGCAAGGCGTTCGCCACCGGCACCAACCTGCGCTTTGCCGGCTATCGCTATTCGACCCCCGGCTACCGGGACTTCAGCGAGGCCGTGAGCCAGAGCACCTGGGACAGCGATCACGATGCGGACGGCCGCTATCGGCGGGTCAGCCGGCGCAGTCGACTGGAGGCCAACCTTTCCCAGGCCTTTGCCGACAGCACGTCGTTGTACCTGAACCTGTCACAGCAGGATTACTGGAACTCGTCCCGGCAGCAACGTCAGGTGCAGTTCGGGGTCAGTGGCCAGGTGCAGCGGGTCAACCTGTCGCTGTACGCCAGCAAGAGTCTGAGCGCCAGCGATAACGAAGGCGTGCAGTTGGGCCTGACCCTGAGCTTCCCGCTGGGTCGGCACAACGCCAGCGTCAGCCTGGAGCGCAATGCCGACGGCAGCCACGATCAGCGCCTGGGCCTGAGCGGCCTGGCGGGGGACTACCACAACCTCAACTACAACCTGGACATGCTGCGCAGCGAGCATTCGGCCAACACCGGCTCGGCCTCCGTTGGCTATCGCGCGCCCTGGGCCAACCTCAATGCCGGCCTGAGCAGCAGCAGCGCCTACAAGACTGCCAACGTCGGCATCTCCGGCTCGGTACTGGCCCACCCCGGTGGTGTGCAACTGGGGCAGAGCCTGGGCGATACCATGGCCCTGGTGGAGGTCAAGGACACCCCCAATGTGGGGGTCAACAATGCGCCGGGCACCTTTACCGATGCCAAGGGCTACAGCCTGGTGCCCTATGTGCAGCCGTACCGGCGCAACCGCATCAGCCTGGACACCAGCAAGCTGGACGCCAACACCGACATCGACAGCGGCGTGAGCACCGTGACCCCGCGGCGCGGTGCGGTGGTGCTGGCGCGCTTCAAGGCCCGGCACACCGAGAAGGTGCTGGCCAGCGTGACCCTGCCCGGGGGCGCGGTGGTGCCGTTCGGCGCGGCGGTGCTGGATGCCGCCGGGCATAAGGTCAATGCCGTGGGCCCGATGGGCCAGGTGTTGCTGGCGGTGGGCGAGAGTCGCGACTTCCGCCTGGTCTGGGGCACCGCCGCCAGTCAGCAATGTGCCGTCACCCTGGACCTGCAACAGACCCGGGAACAGGAAGGCTTCAAGCTGGCGAACCTGCGTTGCGCGCCCTTGGGCCACTAGCGCCCGGTCCCGGCGTCAGACCCGGCCCGCAAGCTTCGGCTTGCGGGCTTTTGTTTGGCTCTGCACCCGGGCTTGGTGCGCCCAGGGTCAATGCGGCTGGGCGGAAGTGGCCAGGGTGCTGTTGAGCTGTTCCATCAGGGTCCTGACCTCCTGGCACAGATGGGCCAGGGTGTCGACGGCGGCGTTGTCCGCCAGGGCTTGCTCCAGGGTCTCACACAAGCGCAGCAGGGCGTCGGACTGCATCATCTGCGCCGAGCTTTTCAGCTTGTGGGCCTGGCTGGCCAGGGTCTTGAAGTCGAGGCGGGCCATGGCCTCCTCCAGGGCGTGAAGGTCCTGCTGATTGCAGACGATCAGGTGGCCCAGCAGGCTGCGGCGCTTGTCCTCCGGCAGGTTGAACAGCAACAGCGCCGAACTGCCGTCTTCCACTTCCTGCGGCGTCCTGCTCTCGCTGAACAGCGGCACGTAGCGGGCCAGCATCGACACGCTCAAGGGCTTGAGCAGGCAGGCATCCATGCCGGCGGCGAGGCCGGCCTGCATGTCCTCGCCCCGGGCGCTGGCGGTGGTGCCGATGATGGTGCAGGGGGGCATGCGCATCTGCTGTTCCAGGCGGCGGATCTCTTCGGTCAGGCCGATGCCGTCCAGCTCCGGCATGTTGCAGTCGGTGATGATCAGGTCGACCTCGTTGTCCTCCCAGATGAACAGCGCCTCAAGCCCGTCGTGGGCCAGGATCGGCAGGTGGCCGAGCAGTTCGATCTGCTCCTTGAGCAGGGTCAGGCTCGGCAGGTGGTCCTCGACGATGAGGATCTTCAGGCGCCGCTGGATGGGCGCCGCCGGTTCGCTCTTGGGCAGCGCCAGTGGGGTGTCGCTGTGGGGGGCTTCTTCGGCGCAGGCGGTCAGGGTCATGGTGGTGCCCTTGCCCGGGCTGCTGTCCACCAGCAGGTCGCCATCGATGATCCGGCTCAGCGACTGGCAGATACACAGGCCGATGCCGGCGCCACTGTTGCGGTTGACGGTGACCCGGGAGAAGGGCGTGAACAGGCTGGCCATGTCGGCCGGATCGATGCCCGGGCCGGTGTCCTGCACGCTGATGGAGAAGGCGAAGCGCTGTTCGCCCAGCGCCACGCCCTGGACCCGCAGGGTGATGTCGCCACTGTCGGTGAACTTGATCGCGTTGCTCATCAGGTTGGAGAGGATCTGCTTGATCTTCAGCCGGTCCAGGCGCAATGGCAGGTCGGCGCAGGCATCGAAGTGGGTGATGATCGACAAGCCCTTGCGGGTCGCCAGGCTGTCGAAGATCCCGCGGATCGAGGTCACTATCTGCCGCAGGGTGCAGGTTTCCAGGTGCAGGCGGGTCTGCCCGGATTCGATGCTGGAGATATCCAGGATGCCCCCCAGCAGCTCCAGCAGGCTGACGGCCGCCTCGTGGGCCAATTGCAGCGATTCGAGGTTCTTGCCCTGGGGCGCCTTGCGGGTCAGTACCAGCTCCAGCATGCCGATGATGGCATTCATCGGGGTCCTGATTTCGTGGCTCATGGTGGCCAGGAAGGTCGACTTGGCGCTGTTGGCCCGGTCGGCGGCCTCCTTGGCCTGGCGCAGTTCTTCGAGGATGCGCAGGCGATCGCCGATATCCAGCCAGCCGCAGACCACGCCGAACACCTGCTGCTGATCGTCGCGCAGCGGCTGGATCCAGTGGTAGATATCCAGGCTCTGGCCGCCCAGGTGCAGGGTCTGGTCTCGGGCAATCGCGCTGCCCGATCGCACCACCTGCTCATAGTCGTGCTGCCATTGATTGACCACGGTGCGGCTGAGCAGCGCGTCGAGGACCTTGCTGTTGGTGCTGGAGGTGGCGCCGGGGACGAAGGTCTGGGCGTAGGGGGTGTTGAACAGCAACAGCTCGCCGTCACGGTCACGCACGTAGATCGGGTGGGGAATGCTGTCGACGATGTTCTGGATCAGGCTCAGGCGCTCCTGCAATTGCTTGCGCACGATGGATTTCTTGAAGATCAGCTTGCGCAGGTAAAGGATCCAGATGCAGGTGGCCAGAAGCAGGACGAAGGAGGCGCTGAGCACCTGATAGACCCGCAGGGTCACCTGTTCCCAGTACTTGTTGTCGGTGGCGGCGTTGGCCCGCCAGCGTCCGGAAATGGCCGCGGTCTCGCTCGGGGAAATGCGCAGCAGGGCCTTTTCGATGATGGAAATCAGCACCTTGTTCTGCGGCTGGCTGGCGAGGCCGATCCGTGCGTTAACGCCCTTGAGCAGGCCCGAGACTTTCAGCGCGTCCTCGTATTTGTAGGACAGGTAGTAGCGGGCCTGGTTGGTGGAGGTCAGGGTGAAGTCGCTGCCGCCGTCGCGTACCCGGTTCAGGGAGTCGGCGACGTTGTCGGTGGTGTGGATCTTCAGGTGCGGGTAGTTCTGGCGGATGTGTTCCAGCAGGGCGTCGGAGGTGGGCAGGGCGATGCTCTGCTCGGGACTGTCCTTGAGGTTGAACTCCTCGGGGCCGTTGTTTCGGGTGATCAGGGTATAGGGCGTGGTGATGACCGGGCGGGTAAACAGGTACTTGCGATCCCGCGAGTCGGTTTCCGACATGATTCCCAGGTCCACTTCGCCCTTGTCGAGCAGTTCCATGGCCTTGTGCACCGAGCGGGTGCGGACGATCTCGAAGCGCAGTCCGGAGTTCAGGCGCACCAGTTCCAGAATGTCGGACATGGTGCCGCCGAACTGGCCGCTGTTGTCGAACAGCGCGTAGGGCGCGAGGTCTTCGCTGACGGCGATCCGGAAGGGCCTCTTGCTCTGCAGCAGCTGCTTTTCCTCGTTGTTGAGCACGCTGACGAATTCGTCATCGCTGCACTTGAGGGTCACCACCCACCAGTTGACCATCCGGATGATCTGGCAGCGGCTGCGCGACTGCAGCTGCTGGTTGAGGATCGAGACCAGGCGCCGGTTTTGCCCGGTGTAGGCAAAGCCGATGTAGGCCTCCAGGCCGTTGACGCTGATGTTGGTCACCAGCTGATTGTTGAAGCTCTGGTTCAGCAGGTAGTTGGTGCTGACGGTGTCGCCCAGGTAGGCCTGGGCTTGCCCCTTGAGCACGGCGGCGATGGCGTCATAGGGCGACTGGTAGTTCTTGATGGTGGCGCTGCGGAAGATCTTGAAGGTGTTCTCGTCGATGAAGCCGTCGGGGGTGGAGGAAATCTGTGCCGCGGGATCGCGCAGGTCCACGTCAAGCAGGCTGCCGGTGGTGGAATACAGGGCGATCTGGGTATAGGCGTAGGGCGAGGAGATTTGTACGCCGTACTTTTCCGCCTCCGGTTGGGTGGCGGCATCCACCAGATCGATTTCTCCCGCTTGCAGTGCCTTGAAGGCGCTCATGCGGTCCGGATAGCTGCTGATCTCGAAGCGGATGTTGAGGACTTTCTGCAGCGCCAGCAGGTTTTCCGCAAGGATGCCCTCCAGCTGTTTTTTCTCGGTGAAGATGGTCAGCGGCGGGTAGTCGGGGTAGGTCACGCCGATTCTGACCGGCTTGCGCTGGCTGAGCCAGGCCCGGTCTTGCTCGGTGACCTGGGCGGAGAACTGCAGGGCTTGTCCCCGTGACGATAACTGGAAGGGGTCGGCACCCTGGACAACGGCGGGCAGCAGGGCCGTGAACAGAGTCAGGAGTAGCGTCAGGTAGATGGGGTTCATAGGGCGCAGGTCAAAGCAGATTCATTTCTTTGGCTATGCCGGCCAGCTCTATGGTAGTGCGTACCCCCAACTTGCGAAGAATGTTGATCTTGTGTCCGCTGACCGTCTTGTTGCTCAAGTGCAGGCGTTCACCGATGGCCACATTACTCAGTCCCTGGACCAGTAGTTGCAAAACGATGATTTCCTTATTGGTGAGTCTCTGCGAAGCCGACTCGTTGTTCTGGCCGTGTTCCATGTAATGGGCCAGTACTTCCTTGGGGAAGTAAAGATAACCGTCATTGATGGTGTTGAGCCCCTTCACCAGTTCATCCATGTTGGCGCTCTTGTTGATGAAGCCCAGGGCTCCGGCTTGCATGCAGCGGGCCGCATAAGTGCTGGCCAATTGCGAGGTGAAGACCAGGGTCTTGATCTTGAGGTTTTCCGAGTGGATGCGTTGCAGCACCGACAGCCCGTCCAGGCTATCGAGGCCGATATCCAGCAGCAGGTACTCCGGGGCCAGGCTGCGGATCTTGGCGAGGGCGTCCAGGCCATCGGTTGATTCGGCAACGACCTGATAGCCATGTTGCTCCAGCGTGACTCTGATTGCCCCGCAGATAATCGGGTGATCATCCACGATCAGTACGGTTCTCGTCATGGTTTCCTCATTCTGATTCTTACTTGGAGAGTGTTTATAGCGGTATAGGATAAAGCTCCGGTTTAACATCCGAATTATACCTGCGCACCCTCTTGGACGGTTCTAAAGAGCAGTGCGCTGACGGACTTTTAAGGATGTTCTTGGTTTTCTACAAGAAGCTTCTTGGATTTTTTGGCGGGTGCTTTTGTTAGCCTGTTGACTCTTTTAGTTGTGCTGGAAAAGAGCATCAGAGGCAGTTAATGCACGGTCGATTATTGTTTTTGCTTTGTTGCATAAGTGGCGGCGCCTGGGCCGATTGCACCGGTGGTGATACTGAAAAGTATCTGGACTTCGACATGGGCACTCAGTATGTGCCCCGTGATGCGCCCATCGGTTCGGTGATCGGCACGGCCAATGCCAGTTTCACTTACAAGCACTCCAGCGAGATTGAATGTCGCCATGGCGATCTGTGGGAGACTCGACTCAATGCCTGGCCCAGAGTGACGGGCATCACCCTGCCACCGTTCACGGGGCTGGATTTGAGCAAGGCCACCATCCTCAAGACCAATGTGCCCGGCGTCGGCGTGGTGATCAGTGCCCCCGGTCGCAGCATGACGCACTGGATCAACGTCAGCGGGGCACATCCTTTGGTCCCGTTCAAACTGAGCAATACCCAGGCCTTGCGTATCGTTGATCCGGTGGAAACCCGCTTCACCCTGATCAAAGTCAGCAATGATATTCCCATGGGCAGCTCGCAGGTCAGTAACAGTCAATCGGCAGTGGCGTTCTGGTCTGGCAACCGCCGTTTCCACAGCGTGTTCCTGCTCGCCACTGTGGTGCGCTCGGAGTGCTCCTTGGCCGGCGGCGCCAACACCTACCTCGAAGTGCCCATGGGCGAGGTCATGCGTCGCCAGTTCAACGGCAAGGACAGCCACATGGACAGCAAGGATGTGGTCATTCCCCTGACCAACTGTACGGCGGGCACCTACCCGACGGATCAGGGCTGGAACTACTACCAGAACGCCAACGCCCACCTGCGCCTGGAGGGCGTCCAGGGTTCGGCGATCCTCGACGCCCATCGGGGCATTCTCGGCCTGACGTCGGACTCCACCGCCAAGGGCGTGGCGGTGCAGGTCCTGCGCAAGGATGGCGTCACCCCCTTGACCCTGGGGCAGGAGGTATCGATGGCCCGTCTCAGCGGCAGCCAAATGAACATCGAACTCAAGGCCCGCTACATCCAGACCTCCGATTCGGCGGCAGGCCCCGAGCCGGGCAAGGCCAATGCCCGGGCGGCCTTTACCCTGACCTACAAGTAACCGCAGCGACTGGTCACACCCGCCCCTGGGGGGCGGTGGGGCCGGCAAGGGCATGAACTCGGAAAGCTCTTGCTCCGATTCAGGAAGCGTCCTGAGTTCAAGCGAAGCTGTTTTGGATAGGATGATTTTTTTCCGGAGCTGTCTTGATGTCGACGTTGAGCGTACTGCTGTTGTGTTCGAACGCTTTTCGGGTTCGACGCCTTTCAAGAATACTCACAGCCTCCGGGGTTGCCCGGGTTCAGGTGATCGGTCAGGAAAGCCAATGGGCGCAGTTCCCGCCCGAGCTGGATGAACTGGACCTGGTGATCTGCGATTCCCTGCAGTCGCTGACGGCCATCTACTACCTGCGCCGGCTCTGCGAGCACTACGGCTTTTTCTCGATGATCGAATGCGAGGCCCTGGATGCGCCCATCCGCTGGGGGCTGGCGAATTTCCGCGCACATTCGGGCAAGTACTGCGCCGGCAGCTACAGCGACCTGGACACCACGCAGATCAGCGGCTTGCTGCTCAAGGCCCTGACCGTCAAGCGCGCGGTGCACAAGCACACCCTGGCCGCGCCGAAACGCCCTCCCGCCAGCAACGACTGGGTGGCGCAACGGGATGTGTTTCAGGCCCTGGCCGCGCAGCAGTTCATTCCCTACTTCCAGCCTCAGGTGTGCCTGCGCACCCGACGCATCACCGGTGTCGAGGTCCTGGCCCGCTGGCAGCATCCCGACAAGGGCGTGCTGGGGCCGCAATTCTTCCTCGACCTGTTCGACAGTCCGTCGCGGCATCGCCAGTTGTTCGAGTGCCTGGTGCACCAGGGGCTGCAGGTGCAACGGCAATTGCAGGGCACGCCGGGCGGCGAGGCCCTGGTGTTTTCCTACAACATCGAGGCCAGTCAATTGACCGACCCCGAGTTTGCCGCCCGGGTGTTGCAGCAGATCGACGCCGCCGGGGTGCCCAAGACTCAGGTCACCCTGGAGATCACCGAGCGCCAGGCCCTGACCCTGGACATGCAGAGCATCGAGAACATCAGCGTTCTGCTCAACAGCGGGGTACGCCTGTCCCTCGACGACTTTGGCACCGGGCATTCGTCGATCATGCGTCTGGCGGACATTCCCTTCGGCCAGATCAAGCTCGACTCGGGCTTTGTCGCCAGTGCCCTGGGGCACAAGGAAACCCGGATCATCGAGGCCCTGGTGGGGCTGGCCCGTTCGCTCGACCTGGAGTTGGTGGCCGAGGGCATCGAAACCGAGAAGCAGCGCCGGCATCTGCAGCGCCTGGGAATCGATGCGGCTCAGGGTTATCTGTTCCACAGGCCGATGAAGGGGGCGGCGCTGGCCCGGCTGCTGGCCACGGACAGCCCGCCGCTGCGGCTGATCCGTCAGGGCTAGTGCCACTGCGGGCCGGCACCGCTCACAGCAGGTCCATCTCCTTGGCGATGGTGGCCAGTTCGATGGTGGTGCGCACCCCGAGTTTCTTCAGCACATTGATCTTGTGCCCGCTGATGGTCTTGTTGCTCAGGTTGAGCTTGCTGGCGATTTCCAGGTTGCTGTAGCCGCTGGCCAGCAATTGCAGGATCACCAGTTCCTTGTTGGTCAGGTTGTTCAGTGCGTCATTGGCGGCGTGGCCGATTCCCCGGTACATCTCCAGGACTTCCTTGGGGAAATACAGATAGCCGTCGGCCAGGGCATTCAGGCCCTTGACCAGTTCCTGCAGGCCGGCGCTCTTGCTGATGAAACCCATGGCCCCGGCCTGCATGCAGCGCACGCCGTAGGTGCTGGCGCGATTGGCGGTGAATACCAGGGTCTTGACCTCCAGTTGGTCCAATGCAATGCGTTGCAGGACCGATAGCCCATCCAGGTTGTCCAGGGAAATGTCCAGCAGCATGTAGTCCGGACGCAGCTTGTGAATCTTGTCCAGTGCGTCGAAGCCGTCGGAGGACTCGCCGATGGGCTTGTAGCCGTTCTCTTCAAGCAGCTCGCTGACCGCGGCGCAGATGATGGGATGGTCGTCGACGATAAGCACGCGTCTTTTTTTCATGGGGTCCTCGGAAGAAACCCTGGTCAGAGCTGTTAGGGCTCGTTGCGTAAAATGGGTCACTCGGCAGTCACTGCTTTTATTGTGGAAGTCATAGGCCCGATGACTCTTTTGCATGGGGTCAACGATGTTTTGCAGGGTCGCGGAGACCGCGGCGTAACCCCAAGAGAGTGAAGGCTTGGTAAACAGCGCAAGCATGTTAGTTCAGAAAAACGGGCAAAAGATTCGCGCAAGAAGCGACTGGTAAATATCCAAGACGCTTCTTGCCAGGGCGCGCGCGCAGTCTGTGAGCGCTGTACTCAAGTGGGAAGTTTGCGCAGTGTCCTCAGCCGCTCGGGGCTGAGGCTGGCGGGGCGGCAGGTCCTGGGCGCCGTTCAGTAGCTATTACGGCGCCTTGAGCATCACATAGGCTTCACCGCCACGGCGATCGTGCATGAGGATGAAGGTCTGCCCGTCGAGGGTGATCTTGGTCGGCACGCTCTGTGCCAGCGGGGTGCTGGAGAACTTGCCGGCCATGCTCAGAAACTGCTGGGTCAGCGAGCTGTCGTTCTGGCTCGGGGTGGTGATCGCGCATTCCTTGCCGGCCTGGACCTGGACCCCCAGGGTCTGGTCCTCGTTCATGCCCATCTTGGCGAAGCCGGCATCGGTGAGTTCAAGAATGCCATGGGCCCGGGCGGCGGTTTCGGCACCGGCGAAGGACGGCGCGGATTTCAGGCAGATATCGCGAAAGGCCAGGATGCCGGCGGAGGTGATGGTGGGTTCCTGCCTGATTTCCCGGGTCACGCTGGAGCAGGCGCCGAGCAGCGCCAGAGCGGCGAGAAGTGAGGCTAGGGATGCGGTGCGGGGCAGAGTGTTCATGGAAAATCCTTGCAAACGGGCCGGCCAGGGCGCGGGGAATGGTGCTTGCCGAAGGAGGCGTCGGCGCTCTAGCAGGTTAGGCAGGGGCACCGTGCAGATCAATCTTTTGTGTGACATCCGCGGAGTCAGGAGCGATTGGCCAAGGGCTGGCGCAGTAATTGCGTGCCTGCTGGATCCGTTCAGCGAGGGGGCCTGTGGCCATGCAGTTACGAGCGTTGCGTTACTTCCACGAGGTGGCCCGGTGTGCCTCCCTGCGTCAGGCGGCCGAGCGCCTGTACGTGACGCCTACCGCCGTGAGCCGGCAGATCGAGCAGTTGGAGCACTTCTTTGGCACTGCGCTGATCGAGCGCGGCCCGCGGGGCATCCGCCTGACGGTGGAAGGCGAGTGCCTGGCCGAGCAGGTCAGCTCGACCTTGCGCGGCTTCGATCAGGTGCGCGACGTGATCGCCAGTCGCCAGAGCCAGGTAGCGGGTAACGTCAGCATCCATGTGTCGGAAAGTATCGTTTCCAGCGTGCTGGCGCCGGTGCTTGCGGCGTTCAACCGGGCCCATCCGAAAGTCACCTTCAACATCGTCATCGCCAGTGCCGGCGCCACCCTGGATGCCCTGTGCAGCGGCGAGGCCGATCTGGGCCTGGCCTTCTACCTGCCGGAGCGGGCCGAGGTGGACGTGACCGCCCATTGCCAGTTGTGGCACCGGGTGCTGGTCAGCGCCGAGCACCCGTTTGCCCAGTGTCCGAGCATTCGCCTGGCGGACCTGCAGGGCCAGCCCCTGGCGATTCCCGATTCGGCCTACGGCGTGCGCCAGGCCCTGGAAGGGGCGGCGAAGAAGCGCGGGGTGAGCATTCTGCCGGTGTTCACCACCAGTTCCCTGGAGGTGCAGAAAAGCCTGGCCCGCCAGCGCGCGGCGGTGCTGATCCTGCCCCAGGTGGATGCCGAGGCCCGGGACTTGGGGGATGGCCTGGTGGCGGTGCCGATCGACGACGAGTCCCTGGAGCGGATCCGCGTCGACCTGTGCGTGGTGCGCAACCGCCCCCTGTCGGTGGCCACCCTGAAATGCCAGGAAATGCTTGCCCGCGCAATGCAGCACTACGCCCTGGTCGATTGAGGTCCTGCATACATGACCCTGTAGCCGCTGCCGAGCCTGTGGCGAGGCTGCGACAAGGCCCGCAGGACCTTGCCTGGCGATCACCTGCCGCCCGCCCGGGCGGACTTGAAATCGTTGCGTCTGCTGCGCAGCCTGCGGCAGCGGCTACACGATCGCTCAGGTGTGGCTGTAGCCGCTGCCGAGCCCGTGGCGAGGCTGCGACAAGGTCCGCAGGACCTTGCCTGGCGATCACCTGCCGACCACCCCGGGCGGACTTGACATCGTTGCGTCTGCTGCGCAGCCGTACGCAGCCTGCGGCAGCGGCTACACGATCGTTCAGGTTTGGCTGTAGCCGCTGCCGAGCCTGTGGCGAGGCTGCGACAAGGTCCGCAGAACCTTGCCTGGCGATCACCTGCCGCCCGCCCGGGCGGACTTGAAATCGTTGCGTCTGCTGCGCAGCCGTACGCAGCCTGCGGCAGCGGCTACACAATCGCCCAGGTGTGGCTGTAGCCGCTGCCGAGCCCGTGGCGAGGCTGCGACAAGGCCCGCAGGACCTTGCCTGGCGATCACCTGGCGACCACCCGGGCGGACTTGCAATCGTTGCGTCTGCTGCGCAGCCGTACGCAGCCTGCGGCAGCGGCTACACGATCGCCCAGGGGTGGCTGTAGCCGCTGCCGAGCCTGTGGCGAGGCTGCGACAAGGTCCGCAGGACCTTGCCTGGCGATCTCTCGCCATCGCACCGCCCCATTTCTCAGAACAACTTGAACGGAAAGTTGCCCACCAGGCGGAACTCGTCATAGCTGCCGTCGATCTGGCCGCCGCTGGCGCGGTGGTTGTAGACGATGGTGCGCAGCACTGCATCCTTGAGCCGCCCGGATTGCACCACATACGCCAGCATCAGGCCGTTTTCGTCGTGCTTGGCGCCGTCCAGGCCGCGCACGTTGTAGCCGCGGTTGCGGCCGTTGCGATCACCGTCGTAGTGCGTGCCATCGATGTCCCAGCCCTTGGCGTGCCACAGGCTGGCGCTCAGCCCGGGCACGCCGTAGGCGGCAAAATCCAGGTCGTAGCGCAGCTGCCAGGACTTTTCATTGGGGCCGTTGTAGTCCGAGTACAGGGAGTTGGCCATGTAGTTGCCGGTGGACTCCCAGACATAGTCGAAGTACTCGTTGCCGAACACTTGCTGCCAGGCCAGGGTCAGGCTGTGGGCCTGATGGCTGCCGGTCAGCGCCAGACTCAAGGCGTCGTTGTCGATGTAGCCCAGGCGCTGCTGGCCCTGGTCCCGGGTGTGGTAGTAGTTGAACGCGGTCTTCAGCGCCAGCTGGCTTTTGTCCCCGGCGCGGTGGGTCAGGCCCAGGTAGTACTGGTCCCACATGTTCTCGAAGCGCGAGGCGTAGAGGCTGCCTTCCAGGCCCGGGCCGGGTTTCACGGTGGCCCCCAGGTAGCTGATGCGCTCACCGCTGTAGGCGCGGTTGCCGAAGGTGGTGGTCAGGCGCTCGCTGCCGGTGCCGGTGCGCGGGATGGCCCGGTCGAAACTGCCGGCCTGCAGCGCCATCCAGTCGGTCTCGTTGCTGTACAGGCCCACGCCCTGAAAGCTTGAGGGCAGGGCGCGGTTGTCCTTGAAACGCAGCACCGGGTTGTCGGTCATCAGGCGCCCGGCCTTGAGCTCGGTGTTGGACAGGCGCAAACGCACATCGCCGATGCCCAGGCGGCTCCAGGTGGGCAGGGCGTCGCCGTCGCTGTCCACCAGCACCCGGTCGCCGCCATTGGCCACCCGGCCATGACCGCGCTCCAGGTTCACCGCGCTGAACAGCGCGGCATCCACGCCCAGGCCGATCAGCCCCTGGGTGTAGCCCGAGCTGTACTTGAGCATGCCGGTCTGTACCCAGGTTTCCCGCACCCGGGTGCGTTCGATGCCGTCGGGCTTCTTGATGCTCAGGTAGGTGTCGCGCTGGGTGTGCTGGTTGGAATAGTAGTGGCGCAGGTTGAGGTCCAGGTGGCTGCCCTGGAGGAACCCCGGCGCCTGGTCCTGCTGGCTCGGGCGCGGGTTGTCCTGGGCGATGACGGCGCTACTGGCCGCCAGTGCCAGGGTGAACAGTACGGGCTGTTGCATGGTGCTTCCCCACAAATCAAAGGCGTCGGTCCTCCGCCCGACCGCGGTCATGCGCGGCCGGCAGGGTAGAGAAAAACGCGGTGCCGTAAAAGGGTGTCGGGCCGTGAGGCGAATGCTCAGCGGGCGCGGGCTTCTGCGAGCCGTTGGCCGGGGTGGCTGCGCCCGGGTGCCTGCGGGCGGGTTTCCTTGGCGAACCAGGCCGCAGTCAGGCACACCAGGTTGGCCACCAGCAGGTAGCCCACCGGCGACATCGGGTTGCCGGTGGTGCCGATCAGCCAGGTGATGATGATCTGCGCGGTGCCGCCGAAGGCCGCCACGCCAAAGGCGTAGACGATGGAGAAACCGGTGGAGCGCACCGCCTTGGGAAAGCTCTCCACCAGCAGCACGATCAGCGCCGCGCCGCTCATGCCGTGCAGGCCGGAGAGCACCGCCAGGGTCAGCAGGAAAGTCGTCGGGCTGGGATGCTCGGTCATCAACTGCAACGCCGGGAACAGCACCAGCAACAGCACCACTCTTGGCGCCATGAGGATGGTGCGGCGGCCGAAACGGTCGCAGAGCATGCCGCCGGCAATCGCGCACACCGCCATGGCCGCGCCGGCCACCAGGGTCGAGAGCATGGAGATGCTGGTGGGCAGCTTGAGCTCGGTGAGGGCGAAGGTGGTCATGTAGTTGATGAAGTACTGGGTGATGGTGCTGCCGGAGAGAATCAGCAACCCCAGCACCAGGGCCCGGCGGTGCTCGCCGAACACCTGGCGCACCAGGCTGCCGGTGCTGGCCTCTTCGCCCTGGCCGTGGAAGGTTTCCGCCAGGTTGCGGCGAATGTAGATGCCGATCGGCAGCACCAGCAGGCCGAACACGAAGGGCACGCGCCAGCCCCAGCTGTTGAGGTCCTCGGGGGACAGCACCTGGGTCAGGGTGTAGCCCACGGTGCCGGCGGCCATGGCGGCCACGCCCTGGGCCACCACCTGCCAGCAGGCGTAGGTGCCGCGCTTGTGCGGCGGCGCGGCTTCGAGGATGTAGGTGGTGGCGGGGCCGGCCTCGCCGCCCCAGGCCAGGCCCTGGATCAGCCGGGTGATTACCAGCAGGATCGGCGCGGCGATGCCGATGCTCTCGTAGCTGGGCAGGATGGCGATGCTGCCGGTACCCACGGCCATCATCACCAGGGTCAGGAGCATCGCCGGCTTGCGTCCGACGCGGTCGGCGTAGGCACCGATCAGCACCGCCCCCAGGGGCCGCACGATAAAGCCGACGCCGAAGGCGGTGACCGACAGCATCAGGCTGACGAAGGCACTGTCGGAGGGAAAGAAGGTGTGGCCGATCATCACCGCGAAGGTGGCGTAGACCCCGAAATCGAAGAACTCCACGGCGTTGCCGAGGATCACCGCGAACACGCTGCGCTTGCCCCCCGCCGCGCTGGGCGTTTCGGGCTCGGGTGTGGCGGATGGATTGGACGCTTGGCTGTGCATACTGGCCCCTCGAATTTTTATTCATAGGTTGCCCAGGCCCCGGGCAGCAAGGCCCGGAGCTGGGGTGAAGGTGGCAGTTTCGGTGTGTCAGTGAGACGGCGGATTCGGCCAGCTGTGGATTGCTCCGCGCCAGCTCTCATAGGTCTTGGCCACTTGCAGCAGCCATTGATCGGCAAAGCGCGGGGCGATCATCTGCAGGCCGATGGGCAGGCCATCGGCGGCGAAACCGCAGTTGATCGACAGCGCCGGTTGTTCGCCCATGTTCCAGGGCAGGGTGAAGACGATGTGCTCGAACGGTTGCTGCGGGTCGTTGCTCGGCGACGGCCACTGCGCGGGAAAACTGTTGACCTGGTTGGTCGGCGACAGCACCAGGTCGAACTCGCTGAACACCTGGGCGGCGCGGCGGCGCATCTCGAAGGTCTGGTTGAAGCCCTGCACCGCCTCGACCCCGGACAGTTCGGCGCCCGGCGCCGCCCAGTCGCGGATATAGGGCAGCACCTTGGCAAACTGCTCGGCGCCCAGGGCCGAGAGTTCCGCCCATTGCCGGGCGCGCCAGAAGCGGTCCAGGCCGTCCAGTTGCGCGCGATCCATGATCGGCGCCAGGGTGCGCACTTGGGCGCCGTGGCTTTCGAACCATTTCGCGGCGCGCTCCACCGCCTCACAGACAAAACCTTCCGGCTGCAGCCCGGCGCCGGGCTCCAGCATCAGGCCGATCTTCAGGCCGTTGACCGACACCGGTTCATCGCTCCAGTCGCCGGTCAAGGGCGGCAGGCTGGTGGCGTCGCGGGCGTCGGGCTTGGCCAGGTAGCGCATCAGCAGCACCGTGTCCTCGACACTGCGGGTCATGGGCCCGGCGCAACGCCCGGTGTAGTACGGATCGATGGGAATCCGCCCCAGGGTCGGCTTGAACCCCACCAGAGCGCACCAGGCGGCCGGCAGGCGCACCGAGCCGCCGATGTCGGTGCCAATGTGCAGCGGCCCGTAACCGGCCGCGGCGGCCGCAGCGGCGCCGGAACTGGAGCCGCCGGTATTGCAGGCAGTGTTCCAGGGATTGCGAGTAATGCCGTGGAAGCTCGACAGCCCCGAGGACAACATGCCGAAATCCGGCACCGTGGTCTTGGCCAGGATGATCGCCCCGGCCTCACGCATCCGCGCGGCCGGTGGCGCATCCTGCAGGGCCGGCTTCAGGGTGGTGGCCGCGCTGCCCAGGGGAATCGGCGTGCCTTGGGTGGCGATCAGTTCCTTGATCGTCACTGGAATCCCGTCCAGCGGGCCGTTGGGGGCGCCCTTGTTCCAGCGCTCGGTGGCGGCCCGGGCCAGCAGGCGTACCTGCTCCGGATCGAAGGCATAGAGCGCCCGGATATGCGGCTCCCAGCGCCCGATATGGGCCAGCAGATGGTCGTAGTAGTCCAGGGGCGAGAGCTGGCGGCTGGCGAACTGCGCCAGCAACTGGGCGGTGGATAGATCGTGCAAATCAGTCATCGAACGCATCCTTGTGTCGGGCGTCAGTCGGGTTGCTGATGACCCGACTGTAGCGCTTGCACCTTAGCCCAACCATCACAAAGGACGCAGCGTGGTGTTGCGTTTTTGTGAGCACTGCGGCGGCGTATTGCTCGGCCTGATTGGAATGCGGCCTCACCCAATCGAGACGTTCTGTGGGAGCGGGCTTGCCTGCGAAGGGGGCCGAAAGGTCTACACATGGCTCCCGCTCCTCTTCGCCGGCAAGCCCGCTCCTACCGGTTCAGCGGGTCTGCGCTTGCAGCTGGCGGCCCAGCACATCCAGCACATCGCAGCCATCGCGCAGCGGGATGGCGCAGATCAGCGCCAGCTCTTGCAGCACCACCGCATCGCCGGGGATGTCGGGGCGGGTGGCGAAGTTTTCCAGCAGTTGAGTGACGGCGCGGATGCGATAGGCGGCTGCTTCGTACAGCACATCGGCAGGGGCCTGGGTATCGATCAGCAGGGAAGGAATGGTGCAGTCGTGGCCGGTGATCGGCATGTAGCGATTCATGAGTCCAACTCCATTCAGGGGTGAGCGCTGTCACTCAATCGTCGCCAAACAAAAGGGTGGCAGCTGTACGCGGGTTGGCGAGCCGGGAATGGAAGAACCGACAGACCCGAAGGTCTCCCGCGCACAGCCGCCATCAAGCGGTCATGCGATAACAAAAGCCCTGACCAATCTGCCAGCGCCTCGCTTTGTTCCATTCACAGGGTCGCCAAACCCGTTCGTCATCAGGACGACCCGGGACTATAGGCATGCACTCCAGAACGGGACAAGGCACTGGCAGGACAGGACTTTCTGAGTTTGCTGTAGGACTCAGGAGCGCGAGTGTGGATCAAGCGTGCCGCAGGTTCAATGGCGGGGCTCAGTCGAAGCCGACGCTTGCGCTGTGGCGGGTTTCAGTTCCCTTGCTGCGCCTTCAGTTTTTCCGCGACATCTGACACCACCCAATTCAGCGTGGCGATCGGAACCGTGATCGCCTTGCCATCGGCGTAGAGCGCACAGAAGGATGCCGAGCACTGCATGACCCGGTAAGTGCCCTTATGCCCATCCGGGTCGTTGACGGTCACTTGGGGTGAGTCTTTGAAACCGTTTTTCAGATCCTCGGCCGCCGAGTCTTTGCCGATCAGTACAAAGGGGGTGATGGTGATCATCAAGATAAAGGAGATGAAAAACATCGCCACAAACAGGCCGTAGCTGGGGATGAAGATGTACAGCGCACATTTACCTATCTCCTTGAAGAAGGACGGGGCGGCAACGGTGGCCTGCGGTTGCTTGGCGGACTGCTTCTTGTCAGTGATTTTTTTGTTGAACAAGGCGATCAGATAGTTGAGGCCGCCGAACACCAGAATGCTCAGTGCGCAGACGATTGCGGCCCATAGCCAGTGTTGTCCGATGAACTCCAACCCGCCTTTCAGACCGTTGGTCATGGCGTGATACCAGGCCAGAACTGCGTTGACGAAGGTGGTGGAGGTGTCCATTGGAAACATCGAGGTTTCCAGCTGAAAGTAGCCGAGGTAACCATCGTGGTAGGCCTTGCCGTTCAAATAGAAGAACGGAGTGGTGATTGCCAGAATCACCGAGCCGATCATGCCCCAGGCAATCGGGCTTTTACCGGTCTTTTCCTGGGCTTCTTTTGTGTTCTTGACCTTGGCGTTCATCGTCTTTCCTTAGATTTTTCCAATGGTGTCTTCAACTCTGCGATCCGCGCGGGGCGAAATCGTGGCAGCGGCTTTCTTTCTTGCTATCAGGCAAACGGGGGGAAGCTGGGGGCAGCAGGCTGGGATGCGTCGCCTATCAGCAATACCAACGAGGCACATCCCGGGAAAAACCGGCGAAGTCTTCCCAGACCTTTTGTGTGCGTTGCAGGCTGGCGTGGATTTCCTGCTCGCCGAAGGCCATGGCCCAGAGCACGCTGAAGAAGCTATCAAACGCGGCGTAGAAGGCCATGCGGGCGAGAAAAACCGGCTCGGGATGGCCTGCACAATAGCCGTCGATCTGGCCGCGGGCGAAGTCGCTGCTGAGGTTGCAGGAAAACAGCGCCAGCCGATTGAATTCCCGCGCCGGATCTCCGAAACGGCAGCGGTTGAAGTCGATGATCGACAACAGGTCATCGGCGCCGACGATCATGTTGCTCAGGTGATAGTCACCATGGAGAAACACCTGCGGCGCGTCGGCCAGCAGATGAAAGTGCCGCTCGAGAAACTGCAGGAAGTCTTGCTCATGGGCCACCTTGTGGCCACAGCTCCGGTACTGTTCGAGCTTTTTACGGTAGATGGCATGCATCTGCTGTTCGGCGTTTTCAGTGCCTTCAGGCGCAGCAACGCTGTGGATCTGCTGGAGTATTTGACCGGCTTGCAGGCCAAGCTCATAACAGGCGGCGGCGGGCTGCTCGGCAACCCATTGCGCGCCATCCTTGCCTTCAATCCACGACAACAACGAGTAAACCTGGCGTCCTGAATCAAACAGACCGAAGTCCAAGGGTTGGGACATGGCGATGCCCTTTGCCGCCAGATGCTGGGTCCACTGGAACTCGTCGCGTTTGTTGACGTACTGGGATGAATCGTTGGTGCGCAACAGCAGGTGTTGGCCTTGTTCGTCGACGATATGAAAGATTCTATCGCTGGACCAGCCCTGGGTTTGTGCTTCGATACTGCGCCACGTGGCGTGGCCTGGAATGTCTTGCATGCTCGCCTCCTTGCAAACGATTGCCGCCCCTGGGGGCGGCAACAAAAGGCGGCGAATGGTACGTGGCCTGGCGGTGCTTTGAAAGCCTGCCGCTCAGGCGGTGAATCAACCCACCAGGGCGATGTCCTGGGGCTTGGCCCAGGCTTCGATCAGCCGCTCTGGTGTGCAGCAGGTCTTGCGCTTGTAGACGAAGTTGCTGCACTTCTCGGCGAAGCCCTTGCGGTTTTGCACCATGTCCATGTGCATCTCTTCCAGCTCGGCGTTGCGGCAGTGCTGCATCAACTGTGGGTCGGCGTCCAGCTTGCGCTGGCGCAGGTGCTGGTAGCGCGGGTCGGTGAGTACGCCGTTGGCCCGTTGCAGCAGCCACAGGCCGAACTCGTCCGGGCAGCGCGGGCCGATCTCCTGCACCATGCCCATCTGCAGGGCCTGGAGGGCGCTGATGGGCAGGCAGGCTTCGGTCAGTTGCTTGGCCATGGCCTGGCCGACGGCGCGGGGCAGGCTGTAGGTCCAGTACTCGGAGCCGTACAGGCCCATGCTCTTGTAGTGCGGGTTGTAGACGGTGTCGGCGCGGGCCAGGACCACGTCCGCGGCCAGGGCCAGCATCAGGCCGCCAGCGCCGGCATTGCCGGTCAGGCCGCTGACCACCAGTTGGCGGGCGCTGAGCAGTTCCAGGCAGACGTCGTCGATGGCCTGGATGTTGGCCCAGGCTTCCAGGCCCGGCACTTCGGCGGCCTGGATCACATTCAGGTGCACGCCGTTGCTGAAGGCGCCGCGGCCGCCGCGTACCAGCAGCACCTGGGTGTCTCGGGCCTTGGCCCAGCGCAGGGCGCTGACCAGGCGCTGGCATTGCTCAGTGCTCATGGCGCCGTTGTAGAACTCGAAGGTCAGCTCACCGACTCGACCGGACTCGCGGTAGCGGATCGGCTGGTAGGACTCGGTGCTGAACGGGCTGCTGGAGACCGACCAGTCCAGCACCGGTACCTCGGCCAGGCGTTCGCCGAGTACGTGTCGGGCCGGGCGCTTGAAGGTTTCCTCGCCGGGCTGGGGCTTGAGGCGCAGAGAGCCGATCCACAGGCTGTGGTCGCCGCAGGCCACCAGCACCGCATCGTCATGCACCGCCAGCAGTTGCCCGGGCATGCCGGTGCGCGAGTCCAGGTGAGCGTCGTACACGTAGTACTGACCGCCGGCGAGGCTGGCGAGGACGCCGGGCTGGCCGTCAGCGGCGTCGATGCTGCGCTTGATGAACTGCGCGCTGTCGTGCCAGCTGAAGGTGCGGTCGCACTGCTTCATGTTCGGTTGCAGGCGGCCAAGCACTGCGGGGTTGTCGTAGTCCAGAGGGACCGGGGTAAAGCCGTTGCGGAATTTTTCCACCACATCGCGGATGCAATGGATGGCGGCGTCGCTGACCAGGCCGTTGTACAGCTCGGACTTGCGCAGGCCGGTGGGCAGGTTGAATTCGTGGGTCGACCAGATTGGCCCGGCGTCCATTTCTTCCACCGCCTGCAACGCGGTGACACCCCAGCGCTTGAGCTCCTTGCTGATGGCCCAGTCCAGGGCGCTGGCACCACGGTCGCCGACGATGCCTGGGTGAATGATCACCACCGGACGCTTGGCGTTGCTCCACAGCTGCTGCGGTACCCGGTCCTTGAGGAACGGGCAGATCACCAGGTCGGCCTCGGCCTCTTCGATCTGCCGGCAGACCTCTTCTTCACCGGTGAACAGCACCACGCTGGGGCGGTGCCCGGCCTGGCGCAGGTCAAGCCAGGCGCGTTGGGTCAGACCGTTGAAGGCGGTGGACAGCAGGATGATCTTCAGTGATCGCATAAGCAGACTCTTCCGTGAGTGATAGCGGTGTGGCAAAGGGCTCCGGCTGTGCCGTCCCTGGCCGCAATGGAGGCGCAAGAGTAGAGGGGGGGGGCGAGGCACAAACTGACCGAGATCAATCAAGCGTGCGGCCGGAAGACTGAGCTGCCCAGTGGTATTGATCCAGGGCAAAGCGGCGGGCTAGAGGCGTTGCGTGGTGCAGAAACGACAAATCCCGCCACGGGGGCGGGATTTGTCTGCAGCCGGACCTTGCGGGGTCTTAGGCTGGGAACAGCTCGCTCAGCTTCATGGCCAGCATCATGTCGCCTTCGGCGCGCAGTTTGCCGCCCATGAAGGCTTGCATGCCGTCGGTTTCGCCGCTGACGATGCCGTCCAGGGTTTCGCCGTCCATCACCAGGGTGACTTGGGCGTCCGGGTTTTCGCCTTCCTTGAGTTCACAGGTGCTGTCCTTGACGACCAGCGAGAAGTGCTTGGAATCATCGATGCGGAAACCGAAAACCAGGTCCAGGCCGGCAGCGGCAGCTGGGTTGAACTTGGCTTGCATGGCTTGTACGGCGTCAGCTACGGAGGTCATGGTTCGATCCTTTTATGGGTGGTTACAGCAAGGGTCACAGTAAGCCGGGCTCAACGGAAAGTGATGAGCTCCGGAGCCTTCAACAGTTGCAGATGGGCATGACCGTTGAAGGAAGCCAAAGACACCTCGCGCCCGCGGAACTTCAGCTGGTTGAGCGAGGTGTTGACGATTTGCCAATTCAGTTCGAACGCCTGCTGGGCAGGTATCCGGGTGATCAGGTGGAGCAGGGCGGTGATGGTGCCGCCGGAGGTGAACACGGCAATCTTGTGCTGGTTGTCCGCGGCTTCGAGAATCCGCTGCAGGCCGCCCTGGACCCGCTCGACGAAGCCCAGCCAGCTTTCCAGCCCGGGAGGATCGTAGGTGCCGGCCAGCCAGCGCTGGATGATCAGGGCGAAGATGCGTTGGAACTCGGCGCGGTTCTGCGCGGCGTTGCGCAGGATGTTCAGGGCTTCGGGTTCCTGGGGCAACAGGTCGGGGAGCAGGGCGCGGATGATGGCATCGGCGTCGAACTCGTTGAAGGCTGAATCGATTTCCAATGG
The DNA here is from genome assembly GCF_003363755.1 of Pseudomonas protegens. Lineage (GTDB taxonomy): Bacteria > Pseudomonadota > Gammaproteobacteria > Pseudomonadales > Pseudomonadaceae > Aquipseudomonas > Aquipseudomonas danubii. The sequence goes on along the minus strand of NZ_CP031396.1, from coordinate 941,554 downwards.
CGGGTGGTCAAACCCGGCGGCATTCATCTGTTCCATCGCGGCCTGCGCGGTGTGCTGCTGGCGCCGCAGGTCGCCCGACAGGCAGCGATCAAAGCTGATGCCCAGCGCCGCCAGATGCTCACCGAGCACGGCAGCCTGGCGCACGCCGGTGGCAGACAGCACGTCGTAGTCGTCTGCACCGAAAGAGGCTTGGCCATGTCGAATCAAATAGATGCTGCCCACGTCCGTGTCGTCCCGGTACGTTGAAAGTTTTGCGAGGTTATGAGGATGCCAGTGAGCTGTCAATGAAAAAACATACGCTTGTTTGAAATGCTTGTTGGAGCCTCGTAACACGAGGTTTCGCGACTGGTGGCCGACCGGTCGCGCCGGTATGCTTGAGCCCATTGCGCTGCTGGTTGGCAGCGGTTCATGTTTGAGGAGTCCCTGTGGAGTTTTTCGCCGAATACGCCAGTTTTCTGGCCAAGACCGTGACCCTGGTGGTCGCCATCCTGGTGGTGCTGATCACTGCCGCTGCGCTGCGCAGCAAGGGCCGCCGCAAAGGCACCGGGCAGTTGCAGGTCAGCAAGCTGAATGATTTCTACAAGGACCTGCGCGAGCGCCTGGAGCAGAGCCTGCTGGACAAGGATCAGCTCAAGGCCTTGCGCAAGGCCCAGGGCAAGACCGAGAAGAAACAGAAGAAACAACCGGCCGAGGCCAAGCCCCGGGTGTTCGTGCTGGACTTCAATGGCGATATCAAGGCTTCGGCGACCGAAGGCCTGCGCCATGAGATCACCGCCTTGCTGAGCCTGGCCACGCCCAAGGATGAAGTGGTGCTGCGCCTGGAAAGTGGCGGCGGCATGGTGCACAGCTATGGCCTGGCGTCCTCTCAACTGGCGCGTATTCGCCAGGCCGGGGTGCCTTTGACCGTGTGCATCGACAAGGTGGCGGCCAGCGGCGGCTACATGATGGCCTGCATCGGTGAGAAGATTATCAGCGCGCCGTTTGCCATCCTCGGCTCCATCGGCGTGGTGGCCCAGTTGCCCAACGTCAACCGCCTGCTGAAAAAGCACGACATCGATTTTGAAGTGCTCACCGCCGGCGAGTACAAGCGCACCCTGACGGTGTTTGGCGAAAACACCGAGAAGGGCCGGGAGAAGTTCCAGGAAGACCTGGATGTGACCCATCAGTTGTTCAAGAATTTCGTGTCTCGCTATCGCCCGCAATTGGCCATTGATGAAGTGGCCACCGGTGAAGTCTGGTTGGGCGTGGCGGCGCAGGAGAAGCTGCTGGTGGACGAGCTTAAAACCAGCGATGAGTACCTGGCGGACAAAGCCAAGAATGCCGAGGTGTTCCACCTGCACTATGCCGAGCGCAAGAGCTTGCAGGAGCGTGTCGGGCTGGCGGCCAGCGGTTCCATCGACCGCGTGCTGCTGACCTGGTGGAGCCGCCTGACCCAGCAGCGTTTCTGGTAAGCCACCACTTGCAGAAGCCGGCAAGCCGGCTTTTGCGCCAGGGTCGGAAGCAGGTACAAAAAAGCCCTGGACCGGGAAACCGGTTCAGGGCTTTTTGTTGGCGCCAGGGCTTAGCGGCGACGGAACAGCGGCAGCGGTTCGTCGGTAGCGGCCTGGTAGGTCACCGAGAAGTCCTTGAGGCTTTCAAGGGCTTCGTAGGGGTCCTTGTCGGCCCGCAGGGCGTAGGCGTCGAAGCCGCAGCGGTGCAGGTAGAACAGCTGGTCGCGCAACACGTCGCCAATCGCTCGCAGTTCGCCTTTGTAGCCATAACGGTCACGCAGCAGGCGGGCGTTGGAGTAGTTGCGGCCATCGGTAAAGGCCGGGAAGTTCAGGGCAATGACCTGGAAATGCTCGACGTCGTCACCGATCTCCTCGGCTTCTTCGTCCGCATCCAGCCACACGCCCAGACCGCCATCGCGGGCCTTGAGGGCGTGGGCGTGGTCGCGCCACAAGGCCAGCGGCACGATCAGGTCGTCGCAGTTGGAGATGCCGTCGAGGGTCGCGTCCTTGGGCAGCAAGTGCCAGGTTTCGTCGATGACCTCGTTGTTCTTAATGATTCGCTGCATAGACGCGCTCCTTGAAGAGGTCGATGCCAATACGTTGATAGGTGTCGATGAAGCGTTCGTCTTCGGTACGTTGTTCCACGTACACGTCGATCAGCTTCGAGATCACGTCGGGCATGTCGTCCTGGGCGAAGGACGGGCCGAGGATCTTGCCCAGGCTCGCGTCGCGGCTGGCGCTGCCACCCAGGGACACCTGGTAGAACTCCTCGCCTTTCTTGTCCACCCCGAGGATGCCGATGTGGCCCACGTGGTGGTGACCACAGGCGTTCATGCAGCCGGAGATGTTCAGGTCCAGCTCGCCGATGTCGAACAGGTAGTCCAGGTCGTCGAAGCGGCGCTGGATGGATTCGGCGATCGGGATCGACTTGGCGTTGGCCAGGGAGCAGAAGTCGCCGCCCGGGCAGCAGATGATGTCGGTCAAAAGGCCGATGTTCGGCGTGGCGAAGCCGTTTTCACGCAGTTCGCCCCACAGGGTGAACAGTTGGCTTTGCTCGACGTCCGCGAGAATCACGTTTTGCTCGTGGGAGGTGCGCAGTTGGCCGAAGCTGTAACGGTCGGCCAGATCGGCGATGGCGTCGAACTGCTTGTCGGTCACGTCCCCCGGCGCTACGCCGGTAGGTTTGAGCGACAGGGTCACGGCAACGTAGCCCGGCTTCTTGTGGGCCAGGGTGTTGCGCGCACGCCAGCGGGCAAAGCCCGGGTGCTCCTTGTCCAGGGCCGCCAGTTCGGCGTCCTGGTTGCTCAGGGCCTTGTAGTCGGGGTCGACGAAGTGTTTAGCCACCCGATGCACTTCGGCTTCGGTGAGGGTGGTCTGGCCGCCCCGCAGGTGGACCATTTCCGCCTCGACCTTCTCGGCGAACACTTCCGGCGTCAGGGCCTTGACCAGGATCTTGATCCGCGCCTTGTACTTGTTGTCACGACGGCCGTAGCGGTTGTAGACCCGCAGGATGGCGTCGAGGTAGCTCAACAGGTCCTGCCAGGGCAGGAACTCGTTGATGAAGGCGCCGACCACCGGGGTACGGCCCAGACCGCCACCGACCAGCACGCGGAAACCCAGCTCGCCGGCAGCGTTGTACACCGGCTCCAGGCCAATGTCGTGGACCTCGATGGCTGCGCGGTCGGAAGTCGAGCCGTTGATGGCGATCTTGAACTTGCGCGGCAGATAGGCGAATTCGGGGTGGAAGGTGGTCCATTGACGGACGATCTCGCACCAGGGGCGCGGGTCGATCAACTCGTCGGCGGCGACACCGGCAAACTGGTCGGTGGTGACGTTACGCAGGCAGTTGCCGCTGGTCTGGATGGCGTGCATCTGCACGGTGGCCAGTTCGGCCAGGATGTCCGGCACGTCTTCCAGGGCTGGCCAGTTGAACTGCACGTTTTGCCGGGTGCTGATGTGCGCATAGCCCTTGTCGTAGTCACGGGCGATCTTGGCCATCATCCGCGCCTGGCGCGAGGTCAATTGGCCGTAAGGCACGGCTACCCGCAGCATTGGGGCAAAACGTTGGATATAAAGGCCATTCTGCAGGCGCAGGGGACGGAATTCCTCTTCGCTCAGCTCGCCTGCCAGATAGCGTCGGGTCTGATCACGGAACTGCTTGACGCGGTCCTCGATGATCCGCTGATCGTACTCGTCGTATACGTACATATAGGTCCAGTTCTCAGGCTACAGGTGGCGCCAAAGCGCACTTGGCAAATACTGCGGTGAACGGCTTCGGTACGTTGCTTCGACTGGCGTCGACCGGGGCTTGTCGCCGGTTTCACCTCGTCCTGCCTTCGTTCTCGCTCAACCCCACCCATGTAAGCAAATCTGCGCGCACGGCCGCGCACTCCGGTCGGAGCCGCCGAACGATACCAGTTTGTGGTTATGCGCAAAAGTGATGTTTGAGTATATGCAAAGAACCAAAACGACTAACGGTAGGGGTATATGAGTATCCACATTTGAGGTGGGGACAATCCTGGTCTTAACTGTGGTCGTGTCTTTGAGCAGTCACCGACAAAATCTACTAGAGGCGATGCTATGAGCCATCCAACCAAAACAAGGAAAAGTGACAGTAGCGTTGATGCTTGGGCCATTCTCTTTCTGATCATACTGGTCGTGGGTACGGCCGTGTTTTGGGTCAGCCACCAGTAGTCGAGCGTAAAAGAAGAGCCCGAATTGTCGGACAATCAGGACAATTTGCCGCCGTTGGCCAGCAATTTGCCAGTTATACTGCCTGGGATAATCCAGGGGCTCTTTTCACAATGTTCAAGGTTCTGTGCAAGTGGGTGATATGTCTGAGTTTGCCGTTCTGGGCGGTGGCTCAAGCAACGTCGGTGGTGTTTCTCAACCCCGGTAATTCAACGGAAACCTTCTGGGTCAGTTATTCGCGGTTCATGCAGGCAGCCGCCCGGGATCTGGGCATGGACCTGCAAATTCTCTATGGCGAACGCAATCCGCAGAATTCTCTCGATCAGGCTCGGGAGCTGTTTCAGCGAGCGCAAAAGCCCGATTACCTGATATTGGTCAACGAACAGTATGTCGCTCCGCAGATCCTGCGCATGTCGCAGGGTTCCGGGGTCAAGCTGTTTATCGTCAACAGCCCACTGACCGAGGATCAGCGGGCGTTGATCCGCCAAAGTCGCAGCAGTTACTCCGATTGGATCGGCAGCATGATGAGCAACGATGAAGAGGCCGGTTATCGGATGCTCAAGGAGTTGTTGCGCCAGCATGGCCCTTTGCCTGCCGGGCAAACAATCGATTTGCTGGCCTTTTCCGGGGTGAAAGTCACGCCGGCCGCGCAGTTGCGCGAGCAAGGGCTGCACCGGGCCCTGGCGGAAAATCCTCAGGTGCGTCTGCGCCAGCTCGTGTATGGCGAATGGAACCGGCAGCGGGCGCACGAACAAGCACAACAGCTGTTGCAGCGCTATCCACAGACGCAACTGATCTGGTCGGCTAACGACGAAATGGCTCTGGGGGCCATGCAGGCTGCCCGGGAATTGGGTCGCAAGCCGGGGCGCGATCTGCTGTTCAGTGGACTCAACAGTTCGCCCGAAGCCTTGCAGGCATTGATCGACGGGGAGTTGTCGGTGCTGATGGCCGGACATTTCACCAGCGGCGGCTGGGCCCTGGTGGCCCTGCATGATGATGCGCTGGGGTTCGATGCCCGACGTCTGGGAGGGCCGGACTGGCATTTGTCGCTGTTCCAGTCATTGACCCGTGACCAGGCCCGGCAACTAATGCGCCTGGGCGATCAGGTCGGTGCCCGGGTCGATTTTCGCGGGCTGTCCGCCCAAGGCAAGCCCGACAGCTACCGCTATCCCTTCAGTTTGCAGCTGTTGCTGCACTGACGCCGTTTCAGACTCCCGCCAGGTGCATCGCCAGGTTGGCGATGCCCAGCAGCACCAGCACGAACAGGGTGGTAAAGAGAATGCCCAGCACGATGAAGTGACTGGGTTTGCCGTGACTGAAGTCCCGGGCGCGATTTTTCCCGCTTTGTACGCCGAAGGCGGCCGCCAGCACGCTTTGCAGCATCTGCAGGAAGGTTGGGGGCTGATTGTCGCTGCTTGGATCGTCCATAAATCCCTCGACACGGTTGGGTGTCAACAGAGCATAGACAATGTCGCCTGTGATGGCGGGCTGGTGTAGGAGCCGGCAGGCCGGCTCCTACAGAGTCTGGGTCAGTTGTCGTAGCCCAGGTTCGGCGCCAGCCAGCGCTCGCTTACGGCCAGGTCCTGGCCCTTGCGCTCGGTGTAGCTCTGCACCTGGTCCTTGTCGACCTTGCCCACCGCAAAGTACTGCGCCTGCGGGTGGGCGAAGTACCAGCCGCTGACTGCAGCCGCCGGGAACATGGCGAAGTGTTCGGTGAGGAACACGCCACTGCGGCCGGCGCGGCCTTCGCTGGCCTCGGGGTCGAGCAGGGCGAACAGGGTGCTCTTCTCGGTGTGATCCGGGCAGGCCGGATAACCCGGGGCAGGGCGGATACCGCTGTACTGCTCCTTGATCAGCGCCTCGTTGTCCAGCTGCTCATCCTGGGCATAGCCCCAGTAGTCCTTGCGCACCTGCTGGTGCAGCCACTCGGCGCAGGCTTCGGCCAGGCGATCGGCCAGGGCCTTGACCATGATCGAGTTGTAGTCGTCGCCGGCATCCTGATAGGCCTTGGCCACTTCCTCGGCGCCGATCCCGGCGGTGGTGATGAAGCCGCCGACATAGTCAGTGATGCCGCTGTCTTTGGGCGCGACGAAGTCCGCCAGGGAGAAGTTCGGCTTGCCGTCGGTCTTGATGATCTGCTGGCGCAGGTGGTGCAGGCGGGCCAGTGGCTGGCCGTCGTCGCCGTAGACTTCCAGGTCGTCGTCCTGCACCTGGTTGGCCGGCCAGAAGCCGAATACCGCCCGGGCGCTGATCAGTTTTTCATTGATCAGCTTGTCGAGCATCTCCCGGGCGTCCTTATACAGGGCGGTGGCGGCTTCACCGACCACTTCGTCTTCAAGGATGCGCGGGTACTTGCCGGCCAGGTCCCAGGAGATGAAGAACGGCGTCCAGTCGATGTACTCGGCCAGCACCTTGAGGTCGATGTTGTCCAGCACCCGGGCGCCGGTGAAGGTTGGCTTGACTGGCTGGTAGTTGGCCCAGTCGAACTGTGGCTTCTTGGCGATGGCTGCGGCGTAGCTCAGGCGCTCGGTACGGGCGCTGCGGTTGGCGGTGCGCTCGCGCACCTCCACGTACTCCTCCCGGGTCTTCTCGACGAAGCCGGCCTTGAGCTCCTTGGACAGCAGCTGGGTGGCCACGCCCACGGCGCGGGAGGCGTCGGTGACGTAGACCACCGCGTCATTGCTGTACTTGGGCTCGATCTTCACCGCGGTGTGGGCCTTGGAGGTGGTGGCGCCACCAATCATCAGCGGCAGGTGGAAATCCTGGCGCTGCATCTCGCGGGCGACGTGGACCATCTCGTCCAGGGACGGAGTGATCAGCCCGGACAGGCCGATGATGTCGCACTTCTGCTCCTTGGCCACCTGGAGGATCTTCTCCGCCGGCACCATCACCCCGAGGTCGACGATGTCGTAGCCGTTGCAGCCCAGGACCACGCCGACGATGTTCTTGCCGATGTCGTGCACATCGCCTTTTACCGTGGCCATGAGGATCTTGCCCTTGGCCTCCGGCTTGTCGCCTTTCTCCAGTTCGATGAACGGAATCAGGTGGGCCACCGCCTGTTTCATCACCCGGGCGGATTTCACCACCTGGGGCAGGAACATCTTGCCGGCGCCAAACAGGTCGCCGACCACGTTCATGCCGGACATCAGCGGGCCTTCGATCACTTCGATCGGGCGGCTGAAACTCAGGCGCGACTCTTCGGTGTCTTCGACAATATGGCTGGTGATGCCCTTGACCAGGGCGTGTTCCAGGCGCTTGTTGACGTCCCAGCTGCGCCATTCCTCGGTTTCCGCTTCCTTGACGCTGCCATCGCCCTTGAACTGGTCGGCGATGGCCAGCAGCGCGTCGGTGCCGTTTGGCGTGCGGTTGAGCACCACGTCTTCCACGGCATCGCGCAGCTGCTGCGGGATCTGGTCGTAGATCTCCAACTGGCCGGCGTTGACGATGCCCATGGTCAGGCCGTTGCGGATCGCGTACAGCAGGAACACCGAGTGGATCGCCTCACGCACCGGGTTGTTGCCGCGGAACGAGAACGACACGTTGGACACGCCGCCGGAGCTCAGGGCATAGGGCAGCTCATCGCGGATGTAGGCGCAGGCGTTGATGAAGTCCACTGCGTAGTTGTTGTGTTCCTCGATGCCGGTGGCCACGGCGAAGATGTTCGGGTCGAAGATGATGTCTTCCGGCGGGAAGCCCACTTCATTGACCAGAATGTCGTAGGAGCGCTTGCAGATTTCCTTCTTGCGCGCCTCGGTGTCGGCCTGGCCGACCTCGTCGAAGGCCATCACCACAACGGCGGCGCCGTAGCGCTTGCACAACTTGGCGTGGTGAATGAACTGCTCGACGCCTTCTTTCATGCTGATGGAGTTGACGATGCCCTTGCCCTGGATGCACTTGAGGCCGGCTTCGATCACTTCCCACTTGGAGGAGTCGATCATGATCGGTACGCGGGAGATGTCCGGCTCGCCGGCGATCAGATTGAGGAAGGTGACCATGGCCTTCTTCGAATCCAGCATCCCTTCGTCCATGTTGATGTCGATCACCTGGGCGCCGGCTTCCACCTGCTGCAGGGCGACTTCCAGGGCCTCGGTGTAGTTGTCCTCGCGGATCAGTCGGGCGAACTTGGCCGAACCGGTGATGTTGGTGCGCTCACCAACGTTCACGAACAGCGAGTTGCGATCGATGGTGAAGGGCTCCAGGCCCGACAGGCGGCAAGCCTTGGGAATGTCCGGGATCTGTCGCGGGGCATAACCGGCCACGGCTTTGGCGATGGCGGCAATGTGCCCCGGGGTGGTGCCGCAGCAGCCGCCGACGATATTCAGGAAGCCGCTCTGGGCGAACTCCTCGATGACCTTGGCGGTTTGCTCCGGCAGTTCGTCGTATTCGCCGAATTCGTTGGGCAGGCCGGCGTTGGGGTGCGCCGAAACGTGGGTGCTGGCCTTGTTCGACAGCTCTTCCAGGTAGGGGCGCAGTTCGCTGGCGCCCAGGGCGCAGTTCAGGCCCACCGAGATCGGCTTGGCGTGGGCCACGGAGTTCCAGAAGGCCTCGGTGGTCTGGCCCGACAGGGTGCGGCCAGAGGCATCGGTGATGGTCCCGGAAATCATGATCGGCAGCTCGACGCCCAGTTCTTCGAACACGCCCTGTACGGCGAAGATCGCCGCCTTGGCGTTCAAGGTGTCGAAGATGGTCTCGATCAGGATCAGGTCGGCGCCGCCTTCGATCAGGCCCTTGGTGGACTCGGTGTAGTTCTCCACCAGCTCATCGAAGGTGACATTGCGGTAGCCGGGGTTGTTGACGTCGGGCGACAGCGAGCAGGTACGGCTGGTCGGGCCCAGGACACCGGCGACGAAACGCGGCTTGTCCGGGTTCTCCTGGGTCTTGGCGTCGGCCACCTTGCGGGCCAGGCGTGCGCCCTCTACGTTTAATTCGTAGGCCAGTTCTTCCATGCCGTAATCGGCCATGGAAATGCGTGTGGCGTTGAAGGTGTTGGTTTCCAGGATGTCGGCGCCGGCATCCAGATAGGCTTTTTCGATGCCACCGATCACGTCCGGACGGGTGATCACCAGCAGGTCGTTGTTGCCCTTGACGTCGCTGGGCCAGTCGGCGAAACGCTTGCCACGGTAGTCCTGTTCTTCGAGCTTGTAGCTCTGGATCATGGTGCCCATGCCGCCATCGAGAATCAGAATGCGCTCTTTGAGGGCTTGCTGGAGAGCGTGGAGGCGAGCACTGCGATCAGACATGAGAACTACCTGGTAGGGCCATAACGAAGGGCGTGGATCATAGCAAACCTGCATGGATTTGCGGCATGTACGGGTTTTGCATGAATATCGCTCATGTTGGTGGCCGGGCGACATCGGTAGAATCGCGGCGTTTTTTTTACTTTCGGGACCAGGGACATGCCGTACCGTTTTGTCGTTGCCAGCGCTTTGCTGCTGCTCAGTTCATTGTGCATGGCCCAAGGTCCCGCACCGGCCATTTCCTACACCCGCGACATCCAGCCGATCTTTACCGAGAAATGCGTGGCCTGTCATGCCTGCTACGACTCCGCCTGTCAGCTCAACCTGGGCAGTGGCGAAGGGGCCGGTCGTGGCGCGTCGAAGATTCCGGTGTACGACGGTGAGCGCAGCAAGGCCCAGGCGCCTACGCGGCTGTTCTATGACGCCAGCGGCAAGGCGGCCTGGCAGCGCCAGGGCTTCTATTCGGTGCTCGACGCCCAGGGCAGCCAGGCAGCGCTGATGGCGCGCATGCTCGAACTCGGCCACCGCACCCCCTTGCAACCCAATGCCAAGCTGCCCAGCGAGATCGTGCTGGGCCTGAGCCGCGAGAATATGTGCCCGCAGCTGGGGGAGTTCGACGCCTATGCCGGTGCTCATCCCAAGGAAGGCATGCCCCTGGCCGTCACCGGCCTCACCGACCAGCAGTACCAGACCCTGCAACGCTGGTTGGCCTCTGGTGCGCCCATCGACGAGCAGGGCCTGGCCCCCAGTGCCCGGGAAAGCCTGCAAGTGGCCCAGTGGGAGAACCTGCTCAACGCCCCCGGCGCGCGGGAAAGCCTGGTGGCGCGCTGGCTCTACGAACACTGGTTCCTGGCCCACATCTATTTCGAAGGCGGCGAGCCGGGGCACTTCTTCCAGTGGGTGCGCTCGCGGACCCCCAGCGGCCAGCCCATCGACCTGATCAACACCCGGCGCCCCAACGACGACCCGGGCACCCAGGTGTATTACCGCCTGTGGCCGGTGCAAGGGGTGATCGTGCACAAGACCCACATCACCTACCCGCTGAGCGCGGCGAAGATGGCCCGGGTCAAGACCCTGTTCTACAGCGGCGACTGGCAGGTCAGCGCCTTGCCGGGCTACGGGCCGGGGCGCCGGGCCAATCCGTTCGAGACCTTCGAGGCGATTCCGGCCAAGGCCCGCTACCAGTTCATGCTGGATAACGCCGAATACTTCGTGCGCACCTTCATTCGTGGCCCGGTGTGCCGCGGGCAGATCGCCACCGATGTGATCCGCGACAACTTCTGGGCGCTGTTCCAGGCCCCGGAACACGACCTGTACATCACCGATCCTACCTATCGTGGCCAAGCCACACCGCTGTTGGCCATGCCTGGGCAGAACGACGATGTCGGCAGCGTGCTCAGCCTGTGGCTGTCCTATCGCGACAAGCGCAACGAATACGAAGCCCTGCGCCGCGACTTCTATGCCGACTCTCCGGCCCCCAGCTGGTCGACCCTGTGGGCCGGCAACGACAACGCGCTGCTGAGCATCTTCCGCCACTTCGACAGTGCTTCGGTGAGCAAGGGCCTGATCGGCGAGGTGCCGCAGACGATGTGGCTGTTCGATTACCCGCTGCTGGAGCGCACCTATTATCAGTTGGCGGTGAATTTCGACGTGTTCGGCAACGTCTCCCACCAGGCCCAGACCCGGTTGTACTTCGACCTGATCCGCAACGGCGCCGAGCAGAACTTCCTGCGCCTGATGCCCGCTGGCACCCGTGAGGATTTCCTTGACGATTGGTACCAGAACAGCGGCAAGTTCAAGATGTGGCTGGATTACGAGTCCATCGACGACGACAAGCGCAGCGCCTTGAAACTGGACCCCAAGGACCCGAAGAAAGACTTCGCCCATCAGTTGCTGGCCCGCTATGGCGAGCTCAACGCCAAGCCGGACCCGATCAATCGCTGTGACAGTGCCTATTGCTCGCGGCCCAATATCGACCCGGCGTTGCAGGATGCCGATCAGGCCCTGAGCCGCCTGGCGTCGCGTCCGGCGGCGGGACTCAAGGTCATCGAGCAGTTGCCGGAAGCCACCTTGCTGCGGGTCCAGGCCCCGAGCGGCAAGCGCGAGTTCTACAGCATGCTGCGCAATCGCGCCCACAGTAACGTGGCCTTCATGCTGGGCGAGTCGCTACGCTACCAGCCGGGTCTGGACACCCTGACCATTTTTCCGGGCATTCTCAGCAGTTATCCGAACTTCATGTTCAACGTTCCGAGCGAGCAGGTGCCGGCATTTGTCCAGGCCATGCAAGCGGCCAGGGATGCCGCCGGCTTCGAGAAGATCGTCGATCGCTGGGGGATTCGCCGCAGTCATCCGCAGTTCTGGCAGTACTTCCACGATCAGACCCGTTATCTGCAGGAAGTCGACCCGGTCGAGGCCGGAGTCATGGACATGAACCGTTACGAAAACCTCTGATACAGGGCCGCTATCTGTCCTCGGGACGCCCGCTGGCGGGCCCCGGGGAAGCCCTATACCAAGGTCTATCCCGACAAAAATACTAGGACTTTGTCAGCGGCGTCGATTGGCGTAAACTGCGCCCACGTCTGCGAGGAACCACCATGAGCGCCATAACCATTACCGACGCCGCCCACGATTATCTGGCTGATCTGCTATCCAAGCAGAACACCCCGGGGATTGGCATCCGCATCTTCATTACCCAGCCAGGAACTCAGTACGCCGAGACCTGCATCGCCTATTGCAAGCCGGGCGAAGAGAAACCCGAAGACAAGGCCCTTGGCCTGAAGAGCTTCACCGCCTACATCGACGCCTTCAGCGAAGGCTTTCTCGATGACGCGGTGGTCGACTACGCCACCGACCGCATGGGCGGCCAACTGACCATCAAGGCGCCCAACGCCAAGGTGCCGATGGTCAATGCCGACAGTCCGGTCAACGAACGCATCAACTACTACCTGCAAACCGAGATCAACCCGGGGCTGGCCAGCCACGGCGGTCAGGTCAGCCTGATCGACGTCGTTGACGACGGCATCGCCGTGCTGCAATTCGGTGGCGGTTGCCAGGGTTGCGGCCAGGCCGACGTGACCTTGAAGGAAGGCATTGAGCGCACCCTGCTCGAGCGCATCCCCGAGCTCAAGGGCGTACGTGATGTCACCGACCACACGCAGAAAGAAAACGCCTACTACTAAGGCGTTCGCTGCGAACAAAAAAACGGCGCCCCGTGAGCGCCGTTTTTTTATGCCCGCAAACCAACGCCTCCCGAAATAAGCCTCCGTAGGAGCCGGCTTGCCGGCGAAAGGGCCCTAGAGCCTTGCGCCAATGCCGAGATTGCCTTCGCTGGCGAGCCAGTTCCTGCAAAGAGGGTCAGGGGCGATAGAGGTGCGCGTGTCCGGCGCGGTACAGCGATGATTCGCTGAACGCGTCCGTGGCCAGCACCCGGCCTACCAGGATCAGCGCCGTGCGCCGGAAGCCCTTGGCCGCAACCTTCTCGGCAATGTCCGCCAGGGTGCCCAGGACCCAGTCCTGGTCCGGCCAGGTGGCTCGGTGTACCACGGCAATCGGGCAGTCGGCGCCGTAGTGCGGCAGCAGCTCTGTGACTATCTTCTCCAGGTGGTTGACCCCCAGGTGAATCGCCATGGTGGCGCCGTGGGCCGCGAGGCTAGCGAATTCTTCACCGGTCGGCATGGCGGTCTTGTCCGCATAGCGGGTCAGGATCACGCTTTGGGACACATCCGGCAGGGTCAATTCGGCTCCCAGCAGGGCGGCACAGGCGGCGGTGGCGGTGACGCCAGGGATGATCTCGAAGGGAATACCCAGCTCCCGCAGGCAGCGGATCTGCTCGCCAATGGCGCCATACAGGCTCGGATCGCCGGAATGTACCCGGGCTACATCCTGGCCCTGGTCGTGCGCGTGCTTGATCGCCTCGATGATCTGTTCCAGATGCAGCTCGGCGCTGTTGATCACTCGTATCGCGCTGTGGCCTTCGAGGACGGCCTCGGGCACCAGCGAGCCGGCGTAGATGATCACCGGGCAGCGATGGATCAGGCGCTGGCCCTTGACCGTGATCAGTTCCGGATCGCCGGGACCGGCACCGATGAAATAGACAGTCATGGCTGTGTCCTGTGCAAAAAAGGCGGGAGCAGAGCGGCAGATGAAGAACGCTCATGTTCGAAGAAGGGAATTGTCGGCGATTCTACCGGGCAGTGGCCAATGCCAGGGTGGCCTGGGCGCATTTTTGCCTGGAAACCAGCAGTTCGGCCGGGCCACCGGATAGCTGTTCGGCCATGGCCAGGGCGGCGCTTTCGGCAACGCCATAGCAGCCGCTGTGTTCAAAGGCGATCTGTGAACGATGGCTCAGGCGCGAGGCATAAGGCGCCAGTTGACTGCTGCTGAAGCAGGTCAGTGGCAGGGCCAGTTGATCCGCCAGTTGCAGCAGGCCGGGTTCGTTACGCTTCAAGTCGATACTGGCCAGGGCCAGCAATTGCCCGCTCTCCAGGCCGTGGGCTTGCAGCACCTGCTCAAGCAGGGCGCGCAGCGTGGTCACCGGGCAGCCTTTCTGGCAGCCCAGGCCGACCACCAGGGCCGGCGCCGCGCGCCTTTCGATCATGCCGGGTACAGGTCCGTGTTCTTGCGCCGGAACAGCCAGGCGCTGATCAGCCCGAGGGCCAGCCAGAACGCCGCATTGGTCAACTGCGAGGCGATCTTGAACTGCGCTTCCAGTTCTTCCGGGGCCAGCATCGAATGCACTTCCGGTTGTGGTGCGCCGATCACGTGAGGCACGGCGATGATGGCGGCGCCCAGCAGTTTCAGCAGCCAGTTGCCTGCGAACACGATCAGGGCAAGGCCCACGGCGGTGGAAGCGGCAGCGCCGATCCACCAGACCTGGCGCTGCACCAGATCGGCGGCAGCGGTGCCCGGCAACTCCGGCGGCAGGCCCAGGGTCGGCGCCAGGCAGAAGGTCGCATAACCGGCCAGGCCCCAGAGCAGGCCCTGGGAAGTGCGGCTGGGCGCCCGCAGGGTATAGAGCCCGGCCAGCATCAGGGCGAAGCCGACCGCCACCACCAGGTTGCCACCGGTGGTGGACAGGGTGCGCTGCCAGCCGTCTTCCGGTTCCCAGGCCTCGGCATCATGGCTGTGACCGGCCATGGCGCCTTCGGCGTGTTCGTGGACTTCGGCCGCCGGGGCCTGTTCATAGGTTTCCGCCTGCAGAATCAGCGGGGCCACCCAGAAGCTCTGCAGCAGGGTCAGCAGCAAGGCCGCCAGCAACCCGCTGAAGCCTGCGGTTTGTGCAATACGCTTGATCATGTCGGCAGGTCTCAGTGGCAAGGGAAAGCAGCGCTGTGACGAGTGTCGTGGGCGGCGTTGTGCACCGCTTCGATATGGGAGAAACCGGCGAAGTACACCAGGCAGGCGCCCAGCAGCGAAGCGCCGATGGCGGCCACCAGGCGCTGGCTCAGGGTGGAGGTGCTGCTGGCGGAATGGCTGGTGCTGCTGATGATCGACATGGCGCTTCCCTTTGGAGTGTCGGCGGGGGAGGAGCGCAGGAAAACCCCGCGTGAGGAGCACGCAGGGTTTGCAACAGCGCCCGCCCACCGCGGGTTTGTTATGTGTGTGTTGCGGGCCGGTCTCCGGGCTCGCGAGGGGCAGGGGGCGACTCATGTCGTACCGTGCCGAAAAGTGTCGCCTTCCCATGCCTTGGCACAGTGGATCTGACACTTCGCTCGCTTACCGTTGCGGGGGCAGCACCGGACTGGTCACGGCTTTTTAGTTAAGCACGTGATTCACCGGTTTCCCGTTTCACCCTGTGAAGGGCACCCGTAACAAGGCGCGTAGCAAATCATGGGCGGGGTAACGTCGTCAATTGCGGATGCCGGTGTATTGCCGATTGACCGTCCCCCGCGCTCTGCGTAGCCTTGCGCCTTCGAGGTTCTTCGGCCAGCGGTCGAAGCTAAGAAGGGAACGCGGTCGATGCCGCGGCTGCCCCCGCAACTGTGAAGGGTTTCGTTTCTGCAAGGCCACTGCCTGCGCGTCCAGAACGCCGGCGGGAAGGCGCAGCAACCGCCGGTCCGACGACTGGCAAGCCCTCAGCCAGGAGACCTGCCTCGATCCCAGATTCTCACTACAACCGGGCGGGGTGATCCGGTGGCGAAATCTCCGCGCGCCTCTGCGCTGCGGCTCTCGTCCCGTATGCCCGCCACCTTTGCCAAGGGGCATCCGATGAAAACACTGGCCAAACTTCCCGTCACCATCGTCACCGGCTTCCTTGGCTCGGGTAAGACCACCTTGCTGCGGCACATGCTGGACAACGCCCAGGGCCGGCGCATCGCGGTGATCGTCAACGAGTTCGGCGAGCTGGGCATCGACGGCGAGATCCTCAAGCAATGCTCCATCGGCTGCACCGAGGAAGAGGCCAGTGGCCGGGTCTATGAGCTGGCCAACGGCTGCCTGTGCTGCACCGTGCAGGAAGAGTTCTTCCCGGTGATGCGCGAACTGGTGGCGCGCCGTGGCGACCTGGACCACATCCTTATCGAAACCTCCGGCCTGGCCCTGCCCAAGCCCCTGGTCCAGGCCTTCCAGTGGCCGGAAATCCGCAGCGCCTGCACCGTCGACGCGGTGATCACCGTGGTCGACAGCCCGGCCGTGGCCGCCGGCACCTTTGCCGCGTTCCCCGAGCAAGTGGACGCCCAGCGCAAGCTCGACCCCAACCTGGACCACGAATCGCCGCTGCACGAGCTGTTCGCCGACCAACTGTCCAGCGCCGACCTGGTGATCCTCAACAAGACCGACCTGATCGACCCCGCAGACCTGGCCAAGGTGCGCCTGGAAGTGGCCGAAGAACTGCCGCCGGCGGTGAAAGTCATCGAAGCCAGCAGCGGTCGCCTGCCCCTGGACGTGCTGCTGGGCCTGGGCGCCGGCTCCGAGGAGCATATCGACGGCCGCCACAGTCACCACGATCACCACCACGACGGCGATGACGACCACGACGACCACGATCACGACGCCTTCGATTCCATCTCCATCGAACTGCCCCAGGCCGACGAAAGCCTGCTGCTGGACGCCCTGACCCAGCTGGTGGTCAAGCACGGCATCCTGCGGGTCAAGGGCTTTGCCGCGATCCCCAACAAGCCGATGCGTTTGCTGATCCAGGGCGTGGGCACGCGCTTCGACAAGCACTTCGACCGCAAGTGGGGCGCTGACGAAGCCCGCACCACGCGCCTGGTACTGATCGGCCAGGAACTGGACGCCGCCCAACTCGAAGCGCAACTGCGCGCCGCCCTCAGCGTGTAAGCCATGCACCTGCTCAGGACCCAGCCCGGCGGTTTCGTGTCGGATGACAACATTGCCGACCTTGGACAAACCCCCGCCGAGCTGGTGATTCTGTGCAGCGGTGACTCCAGCCTGGCGCTGCTGGCGGATGCCGCCGAGCAGTTGCCCGAGGATTACCCCAGTTTTCGCCTGGCCAACCCGATGCAGGTACAGAACCACGCTTCGGTGGACCTGTATGTGGACCAGGTGCTGCGCCACGCCAAGGTGATCCTGATTTCCCTGCACGGCGGCATCGGCTACTGGCGCTACGGCGTCGAGCGGCTGGTGGAGCTGTCCCAGCGCGGGGTGCAACTGATCCTGGTGCCGGGGGACGACCGCCCGGACCCGGAGCTCAGCGACCTGAGCACCGTGGGCCCCGTCGAGCGCGACCGCCTGTGGCAGTTCCTGCGCCAGGGCGGGCGGGACAACGCGCTGAATTTCTACCGCTGCCTGGCCAGCGGCCTGCTGGGGCGCGACTACCCCTGGAGCGAACCGCAGACCCTGCCACGTACGGCGATCTACCACCCGCACAAGAGCCAGGCCGCCCTCAGCGACTGGCAGGCCGATTGGCAGCCTGGTCAAGCGGTGGCGGCGCTGCTGTTCTACCGCTCCCACCTGCAGGCAGCCAACACCGGCTTTATCGACCTGTTCTGCCAGCGTTTGCTGGCGGCGGGCCTCAACCCTTTGCCGATCGCGGTGGCCAGCCTCAAGGAGCCCGGCTGCCTGAGTCAGGTGGAAGACTGGCTGGATGAAACCGCGGCCGGGGTGATCCTCAACACCACCGGCTTTGCCCAGTCCAGCCCCGAGGCGCCGCACCTGCGGCCGTTCCGCCGCAACATTCCGGTGATCCAGGCCATCTGCGCCCAGGACAACGAACCAGGCTGGCGCGACAGCGAGCAAGGCCTGGGCCCGCGGGACCTGGCCATGCACATCGCCTTGCCGGAACTGGACGGGCGCATCATCAGCCGGCCCATCAGCTTCAAGGACTTGGCTTGGCGTAGCGAGCGCAGCCAGTCGGACGTGGTGTGCTACCGCGGCCAGCCCGAACGCATGGACTTTGTCGCCGAACTGGCCCGGCGCTGGGTCGAGCTGGGGCGCCAGGACAACGGCCACAAGCGCATCGCCCTGGTGCTGGCCAACTACCCGACCCGCGACGGGCGCATCGGCAACGGCGTCGGCCTGGACACTCCGGCTGCGGCGCTGAACATCCTCAAGGCCCTGCACGCCGAAGGCTACCCGCTGCCGGCCGAGTTGCCCGCCAGCGGCAGCGAGCTGATCCGCCAGTTGCTCGGCGGGGTCAGCAACGACCTGGACAGCCTCGACCAGCGCCCGTGTCAGCAAAGCCTGGCCCTGGACGACTACGCGCTGATGTTCCAGGCCCTGCCCGCCGCCAACCGCGAGGCGGTGCTGCAGCGCTGGGGCGTACCGCAGCAAGACCCGATGTTCCGCGACGGGCGGATGATGATCGCCGGCCTGCGTTTTGGCCTGACCTTCGTCGGCATCCAGCCGGCCCGGGGTTATCAGGTGGACCCCAGCGCGGTCTACCACGACCCGGACCTGGTGCCGCCCCATGGCTACCTGGCGTTCTACTTCTGGCTGCGCCAGACCTACGGCGCCCATGCGCTGATCCACGTCGGCAAGCACGGCAACCTGGAATGGCTGCCGGGCAAGGGTGTCGGCCTGTCGGAGAACTGCTGGCCGGACGCGCTGCTGGGGCCGCTGCCGAACATCTACCCGTTCATTGTCAATGACCCGGGGGAGGGCGCCCAGGCCAAGCGCCGCACCCAGGCGGTGATCATCGACCACCTGATGCCGCCCCTGACCCGTGCCGAAACCTACGGCCCGCTGCGTAACCTGGAACTGCTGGCGGACGAGTACTACGAAGCCCAACTGCTGGACCCACGTCGCGCCCGCGAGCTGCAACGGGACATCCTGCAACTGGTGCGCGAGACCCACATCGACCGCGAGTTGCAACTGGGCGAACAGCTGGACAGCGACGCCGACGCGGCGATCTGGCTGCCGCGCCTGGACACTTACCTGTGCGACCTCAAGGAGTCGCAGATCCGCGATGGCCTGCACGTGTTCGGCGAATCCCCCGACGGCCGACTGCGCATCGACACCCTGCTGGCCCTGCTGCGCATTCCCCGGGGCGATGGCAAGGGCGCCCATGCCAGTCTGCTGCGGGCCTTGGCCAAGGCCTTCGACCTGGGCTTCGATCCGTTGGACTGCGCCCTGGCCGAACCCTGGACCGGGCGCCGCCCGCAGCCGTTGCGACAGCTCAGCGATGCCTTGTGGCGCACGGCGGGCGATGTGCGCGAACGCCTGGAACTGTACGCCGCAGCATTGATCGAAGCCGCGCTCCAGGGCCCGGTGGCGCAGTTGGCTGAGCCGGGCTGGGAGCCGGTGCGGGTCATCATCGACGCCTTGCGCGAAGTGGTCGCGCCGCGCCTGGACGCATGCGGCCCGGCGGAAATGCGTGGCCTGCTGGACGCCTTGAACGGCCGTTTCGTCCCCGCCGGACCCAGCGGCGCGCCCAGCCGCGGGCGTCTGGACGTGCTGCCCACCGGGCGCAACTTCTATTCGGTGGACGTGCGCAACCTGCCCACCACCACCGCCTGGCGCATCGGTTTCCAGTCGGCGAACCTGATTCTCGAACGCCACCTGCAGGACCACGGCGATCACCTGCTGCACCTGGGCCTGTCGGTGTGGGGCACCGCCACCATGCGCACCGGCGGCGACGACATCGCCCAGGCCATGGCCCTGATGGGCGTGCGCCCGGTGTGGGCCACCGGCAGCCAGCGGGTGGACGATTTCGAGATTCTGCCCCTGAGCCTGCTGGACCGGCCGCGGGTCGACGTGACCCTGCGGGTGTCCGGGTTCTTCCGCGACGCCTTCGCCAACCTGATCCGCCTGTTCGACGCGGCGGTGCAGGCGGTGGCGGCCCTCGACGAGCCTGAGGACATGAACCCGCTGGCGGCCAGGGTCCGCGCCGAGCGCGAGGCCTTGATCGCCTCCGGCCTGGAGCAGGACGCGGCCGCGCGTCAGGCTGGCTGGCGGATCTTCGGCGCCAAGCCCGGAGCCTATGGCGCCGGGGTCCAGGGCGCCATCGACGGTCGCCTGTGGCAGAGCCGCGAGGACCTGGCCGAGGTCTACCTGAACTGGGGCGGCTACGCCTATGGCGGCAGCGACGAAGGCACCGCCGCCCGCGAGCAGTTCGCCACCCGCTTGAGCCAGGTGCAGGCGGTGTTGCAGAACCAGGACAACCGCGAGCACGACCTGCTGGATTCCAACGACTATTACCAGTTCCAGGGCGGCATGTTGGCCGCGGTGGAAAGCCTCAGCGGGGCCAAGGCCGCCAGCTACCACGGCGACCACAGCCAGCCGGACCTGCCGAAGATCCGCACCCTCAAGGAAGAACTGAACCGGGTGATCCGCTCCCGGGCGGCCAATCCGAAGTGGATCGAAGGGGTCAAGCGCCATGGCTACAAGGGCGCCTTTGAAATGGCCGCGACCCTGGACAACCTGTTCGCCTTCGACGCCACCACCGAGCTGATCGACGATCACCAGTACGCCTTGCTGGCAGACGCCTACCTGCTGGACGACTCGACCCGCGAGTTCGTCCGCCAGCATAATCCCCACGCCCTGCGCGACATGACCGAGCGCCTGCTGGAAGCCCAGCAGCGCGGCCTGTGGCAAGAACCCGGCGATTATCGTGAAGCCCTGGAGCACCTGTTGCTGGATATTGAAGAAGACAGCTGAGCCTGCAGCCGCTGCCGCAGGCTGCGAACGCCGACGACGTCGACGTCACGTGCTACCGCCCCGAACCTCCTCGCGACGGCTCTGCGGTGCCGATCGCAACCTGTAGCAGTGGCCACCCCCTGATGTTTGCACAACCCTTGAGCGAGACCCCGACATGAGCGACACCCCCCATTTCCCGCTGTCCGCCGTGGTCGGCGCCGAACGCCTGAAACTGGCCCTGTGCCTGACCGCCATCGACCCGAAGATCGGCGGTGTGCTGATCGAAGGCCCGCGGGGCATGGCCAAGTCGACCCTGGCGCGGGGCCTGGCCGATCTCTTGGCCAGCGGCCAGTTCGTCACCTTGCCCCTGGGCGCCACCGAAGAGCGCCTGGTGGGCACCCTGGATTTGGACGCCGCCCTGGGCGAAGGCCGGGCGCAGTTCTCTCCGGGGGTTCTGGCCAAGGCCGACGGTGGTGTGCTCTATGTCGATGAAGTCAACCTGCTGCCTGATCACCTGGTGGACCTGCTGCTGGACGTAGCCGCCAGCGGCACCAACCTGATCGAGCGCGACGGTATTTCCCATCGCCATTCGGCGAAGTTCGTGCTGATTGGCACCATGAACCCGGAAGAGGGCGAACTACGTCCGCAACTGCTGGACCGCTTCGGCCTCAACGTCGCCTTGAGCGGCCAGCCCGCGCCGCAGGAGCGCGGGCAGATCATCCGCCGGCGCCTGGATTTCGACAGCGACCCCCAGGGCTTCTGCGGCCAATGGGCCGAGGCGCAAACGGCGTTGCGCGAGCGTTGCCAGCAGGCCCGAGCGCTGCTGCCGGCCATCGCCCTCGATGACCTGTCCCTGGAGCTGATCACCGAGCGTTGCTTCGCTGCAGGCGTCGACGGCCTGCGCGCCGACCTGGTGTGGTTGCGAGCCGCCCGGGCCCACGCCGCCTGGCGCGGTGCCAGCGCTATCGCCGAGCAAGACATCGACGCGGTCGCCGAGTTTGCCTTGCGCCACCGCCGCCGAGAGACTGCGCCCAGTGCGCCGCAATCGGAGCCCAGCCCCCAGCCGCCGGCGTCAGCCAATGCCAACCCCAGTGAAGGCCAGGGCCAATGGGGCGAAATGCCGGCCCAGGCGTTGCCCACCGGCGCCCGGCGTGAAGTGCCCAGCTGGCCAAAAAAGCCCTAGGCATTCGTCCCCGCACTGATCGGGGGGCGGATGCCAAGCCCCGGGCGGGGCACCTGGATCATGGCCGGCAAGGCAAAGGCCGCGAGGCCCGCGCCGGTTCCATCAACTGGCCCGGCACCTTGCTCAAGGGCCGGCCGCGCTTGCGCCAAGACCTGCTGTTTCGCCTGCGCAGCCGCGCGCCCCATGAACTGTGGCTGGTGATCGTCGACGCCTCGGCCTCGACCCGCCGCCACAGCGCCCTGAGCGACGCCAAGGGCCTGCTGGCACAACTGTTCGACGACGCCTACCGCCAGCGCGCGCGCCTGGCCCTGCTCACCGCCAGCGGCCGCGCACCGAGCTGGCAGGTCCAGGGCCTGAAAGCCTCCCAGGACCTGCGGCACTGGCTCGATAGCCTCGGTGCTGCTGGCGGCACCCCCTTGCCACAAGCCCTGAGCGAAGCGGCCCGGTGGCTGGAGCAGCGTCAGCGGCGCCTGCCGGCGGAACAGCAGCGCGTACTGCTGATCACCGATGGCCGCTTGAAAACCCTGCCGCTGTTGCAGCCCCTGAACTGCCCGACCTTGCTGCTCGACATCGAACGCGGCCCGATCCGCCTGGGCCGCGCCCGCGAACTGGCCACACGCCTCAACGCCACCTACCAACACATCGACCTGTAGCCGCTGCCGCAGGCTGCGAACGGCCCGCAGGGCCGCAAAAAACCTGAGAGCGCTAGAGGTTCGTCAGTCGATCGCCAGGCAAGGCCCTGCGGGCCTTTTCGCAGCCTCGCCGTGGCTCGGCAGCGGCTACAGCCAGTGTCAATCCGGGCTGGTGTAGCCGCTGCCGCAGGCTGCGAACGGCCCGCAGGGCCGCAAAAACCCTGAGAGCGCTAGAGACTCGTCAGTCGATCGCCAGGCAAGGTCTTGCGGACCTTTACGCAGCCTCGCCGAGGCTTGGCAGCGGCTACACCAACCCGAGATTGTAGCCGCTGCCGCAGGCTGCGAACGGCCCGCAGGGCCGCAAAAACCCTGAGAGCGCTAGAGACTCGTCAGTCGATCACCAGGCAAGGTCCTGCGGACCTTTACGCAGCCTCGCCGAGGCTTGGCAGCGGCTACACTGCCTGCGCCAACACAGGAGTGAAGCGATGCGGGTACTGGTGCGTAACGATAAGGACGATTTCCGGGTCAAGGCCTATGCCGGGACCAATGGGGTGTTGCTGGCCATGGATCTGGATGCGTCACGGCGCAAGGGGCTGCTGGGCTTCGCCATCGAGAAGCAGGTCGGCAGCAAGCCCTGGCTGTTTCTGTTCAATAGCCTGACCTTCCCCGGCAAGACCCATACCTTCCCCCAATACAACGCCACCCCCAGCGATCAGGCGCCGCTGCAGAAGTTTCGCTGGGCCGACTACGCGGTCCGCCCCGGCACCACCCTCAACTATCGGGTGCATCTGGCCTACGGCAGCCCCGATGCGCCGCAACTGGGGGAGGCCCTGGAACTGAGCATCACCGCCGACAACGGCCAGCCGCCGGGGCAGCAGGTGATCTTCAACCGTGCCGTGGCCGCCAGCCAGGCCTTCTCGCGCAAGTTTCCGCAACTGGATGCGTTGCTCAGCAACAACAAGAAACTGCCCATCGAATCCTGGCCCGACGCCCCGCGGCAATGGCTGGAAAACGGTCTGCTGGAGGCGCTTCTGGGGTTTATCCAGCGCGCCACGGATGCCAGCTGGAGCCTGGACGTCGCCATCTACGAGTACCAGTTGCAGGCCGTCGTTGACGCGGTCAACGCCGCCTTCGACCGTGGCGTGCACGTGCGGGTGCTGTACCACGCCGGCCCCGGGGACGACGACACCACGCAGAACCAGGCCAGCCTGCAGCACCTGCCCGAGCACAGCAAACGCGGGCGGGTGACCCACGGGATCTTCCATGACAAGTTCATCGTCCTCAGCCGCCTCGACGCCGCCGGCCAGCGTCAGCCCGAAGCGGTGCTCTGCGGCAGCACCAACTTCACCGCCAATGGGGTCTACCGCCAGGCCAATGTGCTGCACAGCCTCGATCACCCGGACATTGCCGGGCGCTATCTACAGGTGTTCGAGCAGATCTGGCAGGCGCCGACGGACGTGGGCGCCACGCGCAAATGGTTGACCCAGGACAATCCCATGCAGCCGGATGCACCGCTGTTCGCCGGTTTTTCTCCGCGCAGGGGGCAGGGCGATCTCAGTGAGTTCGTCGACATCATCAACGGCGCCCGCCGCGACCTGCTGTTCGTCACCGCCTTCGCCTTGCCCGACAGGATTCTCGACGCCTTGCTCGGCCAGCCCCACGACGATGTGCTGCGTTATGGCCTGCAAAACACGGCCAGTCGCATCACCGGCTTCCACGCCGATCGCACCGCCGAGTTTGCCGCCACCGCTTTGCTCAACAAGGGCCTGGAAGGCTGGCTCAAGGAGGGTCTGAAGGGCCAGAGGGGCAACCTGCTGGTGCACACCAAGGCGCTGGTGACCGACTTCACCAGCGAGGCTCCGGTGATCATCAGCGGCAGCCACAACCTCAGCGTCGGCGCCAGCCAGAGCAATGACGAGAACTACCTGATCATCCGTGGCGACACCGATCTGGCGGATCGCTACGGCCTGGAACTGCTGCGCTTCTATGAGCATTACCGGTTTCGCTACTTCGCCAGGCAGTTGGCCCTCAAGCAGGTCCGGCCCCTGGCGGTGGACGACCGCTGGAGCGATGACTATTACCTGGAAGGCGACCTGCGCCAGCTGTCGCGCCTGCGTTTTTCCGGGCGCTGAACCGAGCCGCCGAACGGCCTGCCATCGGTCCGCTTTTACCGGGGCCGGGCAGGCAGATTGATATCACCTGATCTAGCGTTGCCAGCGGAGGAAATTCGTCCTCTGTAGCGCGGTTTTATCAGGGAGATAGGCCATGGTTCATGTTCGGCGTGATGTATGGAAGTTCAACAGCGACTGGGATCACACCTTGCTGTGGTATGTCAAGGCGGTCGGCGTCCTGCAGCAGCGACCGATCACCGATCGCACCAGTTGGCGGTTCCTCGCGGCGATTCACGGGTTTGACGAAGGCATGTGGCGCGACGCCGGTTATCTGCACAAGGGCGAAAAGCTGCCTGACGAAAACGAGCGTCAGCTGTACTGGAACCAATGCCAGCATTCCAACTGGATGTTCCTGCCCTGGCATCGCGGCTACGTGGCGTCCTTCGAGCAGATTGTCCGTGATGCCGTGGTCAAGCTCGGTGGCCCCAAGGACTGGGCGTTGCCGTACTGGAACTACAACCTGGGGCAGAAAGCCTTGCAGCTGCCGTTGTGTTTCGCCGCCCGGACCCTGCCCGATGGTGGTGGCAAGAACCCGTTGTATGTCGAGCGCCGCTACGGTCCCGACGGCGATGGCAAGGTGGTGCTGATAGCCGACTTGATCGGCCTGGGATGCCTGGATGATCCAGTGTTCGAAGGCGGCTACATGGGCAATCCGCCGGGTTTTGGTGGCACCGCCAGCAGCCTGGGCGGGCACAAGAGCGGTATCCGTGGCGGCCTGGAGGCGCGCCCGCACAATATCGTGCATACCGAAGTGGGGGGTGAGGACCAGGTGACGCCGGTGCCTGCGGGCCAGCAGCCGGCTCAGGGCTTGATGAGCTACCCGCAGACGGCGGCCCTGGACCCGATTTTCTGGCTGCACCACGCCAATATCGACCGCCTCTGGCAGGTCTGGCTGGACAGCAACCAGGAGCACCAGAACCCTGATGTGCCCGACTGGTACAACGGCCCGACCGGCCTGAACCGGCCCTTTGTCGTGCCCACCGTCAGCGGGCAACCGTGGAAATTCAAGGTGGCGCAGATGCTCGACACCCAGGCCCCCGGTCTCGACTATCGCTACGACACCAGCACCGCCGCCAAGCCCGACGTCCATCCACTGCACCAGCGGCTGGTGCGCCTGGGGTTGGCGGTCGATCAAGTGCAGCAGTTCTCTACCCAGGGGCTACTGATGAGCAATCAGCAGAGCAGTGAATTGATCGGCGCCAATCAGGCACCCCTGGACCTCGTCGGCCGTTCGACAGAGACCCGGGTGGTACTGGACAAGGCCAGTACACAGAAGGTGTTCAGCAGCCTCAAGTCGAACCTGTTGGCCGCCGACCTGACCCCTCCGGACCGGGTCTTTCTCAACCTGGAGAACATCCGCGGCAAACGCGATTCGATCGTGTTGCAGGTCTATATCAACCTGCCACCGGGCGCTGACCCGGCCGAGCATCCGCAACTGCGTGCCGGTGTGCTGTCGTTGTTCGGCCTGTGCCAGGCCTGCCGGGCGGACGGTGATCACGGTGGCCAGGGCATCACCGAGGTGTTTGAAATCACCGACATCATCGATGCCTTGCACTTGAACGGCATCACCTCGGCGGATCAGCTGGATGTTCGTTTCATCTCCAAGACTCCGGTCCGTCCGGAGGATCAGGTGACGGTCGCGCGGGTCAGCCTCACGCGGTTGGGAGGCTGAGGGGCGTGAAGGGCCATCTGCAGCGCCTGGGGCGTGGTGCGGTGCCTTGGTTGCTGCTGGCCAGCCTCTGCGGTTGGGGATGGTTGCTGGGATCGACGGCGCTGCTGTCGATCCCGGCGTTCTGCGGCAGCCTGCCGTTGGCCGGTTATGCCCTGGGCTGGCAGGGCATCGAGCAGGCGCTGCTGTTCAACCCTCCGGGGCCGCTGTTGCTGGCCTGGCTGCTGATGCTGCTGGCCATGACGCCGTTGTTGCTGGTGCAGCCACTGAGGTACGTCTGGCACCGCAGCCTGCGGCGCAAGCGCTGGCAGGCGGTGAGTCTGTTCGTGCTGGGTTTTGTCGCGGTCTGGAGCGTGATGGGGTTGGTGTTGCTGGGGCTGGTGGTGGTAACCCGACTCTGGTTGGGGCTGTCGTCCCTGCCGAGCCTGGGGGCGGCCCTGGCCCTGTGCCTGCTGTGGCAGGCGTCGCCGTTCAAGCAGCACTGCCTGAACCAGTGTCACCGGCAACCGCGAATCGCCGCCTTCGGTTGGCGCTTTGTCCGTGACTGCCTGGGGTTCGGGGTGACGCTCGGAAGTTGGTGCGTGGGTTCCTGCTGGCCGCTGATGTTGTTGCCGCTGCTGGTGGAGCAGGGCCACCTGTTGTTGATGCTGTTGTGCACCCTATGGATGCTCTACGAACGCCTGTTACGGCCGCGACCGGCGCAATGGTACTGGCCGTTGGCCCTGCGCCGGCGCCCGTGAAGCAGGTCCCGTCCGGCCACAGGGGGCACAGCGCCCGGCCCGGCGTTGCAACGGGGGCAGGCGCTGGGCAGCCTGTGGCTAGAGCTTGGGCGCCGGGCTTACCGTGGCATTGCGCCAGGCGGTTTGCAGTTGCTCCTCGAGCAACGCCGGGACCTGTTTGCCGGGCTGGTTTTCCAGGCTCAACTTCAGGCCGTTGAGGGAGCGGCCGCTGAGGCGGTTGCCCGCCAGATCCTCACGAAACACCTGTTCCGCCTCGGCATAGCGTTTCTGCGCCAGCAAGGCATAACCCAGGGACTCGCGCAGGGTGTAGTACCAGTCCGGCGGCTCGTTGTAGGCCAGGGCGTCTTGCACCTCCACTGCCTTGCGCCAGGCGGCAATCTGCTGCTGGCCGGCATCGCCGGTCAGGGCCTGCAGGTCAGCGTTGAGGCCCTCTTTGGCGTTGTTGAATACCTGGTTGCCCAGGTTTTTGAGGGCTGCGAGATCCAGTGGGCCGGCGGCACGGGTCAGGGCGCGGTCGAGCAGGGTCAGGTTGGCGATGCGCAGCAGCTGCAGCGCGGAATTGTTGCCATATTGCAGGGCGTCCTTGCCGGTCAGGGGCTGGGGCGAGGCGGCGACCGCCTGCCAGAAACCCTTGAGGGCATCGCGGGCCTGGTCCTGGTTGAGGTTCTGGGCGCTCAGTTGCCGGTACGCCAGGGCATAGGCCTTCATCAGCTGGGTGTAGGGCTTGGTCAAGTCCTGCCAGGGCTTGTCCGTTCCCTGGTTGGCCTCGCGGCAGGTCTGGTTGAGGGTGGCCAGGCCGGCGTCGATCTTCGGCTCGATCCGTGCCAGGGCGTCCCAGTCCTCGAAGCGCACGGCGAAGTAGTAGGGCACCGCGTAGAAGTAGTCGCTCTTGGTCTTGAGCTCTTCGGGGTACTGCTGGCAAAGGAAGGGCACGGCCGCGTAGCGGGTGGTGTTCTCCACCAGTTCCTCGGCCATGTTCATGGATTCGTTCTGCCGGCCTTCGATGGACAGTGTCCAGGTCAGGAAGTGGATGTTGTGCCCCAGGTAGTGCAAGGCATAGGGGCTTTGCGGCTGGACCTGATGGGCGTAAGCGCGGTCCACCGAGACGGCGGTGTAGTTGGCCACGCTGGCCAGGTTGTTGTTGCCGGTGCGCTGGTAGATGTGCGAGGCCATGTGCACCAGATGGCCGATGGCCGGGTTCTGGTCGCGGAAGCGATTGGCCATGGGCAGGCCGCTGTCGGGGAAGGGTGATTCCTCGATGGCGTGGATGTAGAAGTGATTGGCCCCGGTGTGCTGCTGGTCCTGGACCAGCACCCGGTTGAGCACTTGCAGGGCCTCGTAGGCGGCGTCGGTCGGCTTGACCTGATTGGATACGGCCTCGGTGCCGTCCCACCATTTCCACGGGTCGCGGCTGAGCAGGGCGTCGGCGTACAGGGTCGCGGCATCGAGGTCGTCAAAGTAGTCTTCCGACAGTTTTTTCATGGAGTCGGCGTAGCGCTTGTTGCCCTCATCGCCGAGGCTGACCTGGCCGTCCTTTTCGCTATACAGGCTCAGCAGCGCCTTGGCGTAGTCCACCTCGCGCTGCAGCTGACGCTGGCTGAAGGCGGCTTGTGCGGCGCTGTCCTTGAGCCGGGCGCTGGCGTGCTCCAGGGCGATCTGAACCGAGCGGTAGGCCAACTGGTTGCAACCGGTGGTGGCGACACTGTTGATGTTGGAGTTGGCCGACAGCGCGATGCCCCAATAGGGCATGGCCGAGCCTTCGTCGAAGCGGCTGGCCTGATAGAAGGCGCGGATCGCTGCCGAGAAATTGAAACCGTATTGCAGGGCCATGCCCTGGCTGTAGAAGGCCTGGACCTGCTCCGGCTGCTTGAGGCTGACCAGGGGGTAACGGGTGCCGCCCAGGCCCGAGAGCAGTTGGTCGCCCTCGGTGTCCTGGGGGCTGACGCATTTGTGCAGCACTTGCAGGTAGGGCGTGTCCGGCGGCACCGGGGTGAAGCCGCCACTGTGTTCATCGCTGCCGTGGTTCATGGTGTGGGCCAGGGCGCTGGCGCTGGCCAGCAGCAGGCCGGCGGCCAGGGTCGAGCGCAGGAAGGGGACGTCCATGCTGTGTTGCTCCTTGCAGGAATCGCTGGGTGGAGCCGGCTTGCCGAGGCGTGGGCGGGCAAGCCGGCTCCTGCAGCGCGAGGGTTCAGTCGTTGTCGTTGTCGTGGCTGTGACGGGCGACGAACGACGGGCCGTCCGGCTTGGCCAGGCGCTTGATCTGCGGTGCCAGGTCCTGCCGGGGAATCACCACCTGGATCAGCGCCGGGCGGTCCTTGATCTGCAGCAGTTGCGGCAGCAACTGTTCCAGCCCGGCCCGGGTCGAGACCTTGAAACCCTCGGCGCCAAACCCCTTGGCCAGGGCCAGGTAGTCCCAGGTCGGCAGGGTGTCGAACGGGGCGAACTGGCCGCCGGGTTCGAAGGCGTCGATATCGACGAAAGCCTGTTCGATGGCGTAGACCTCGTTGCTCATGACGAACACCAGGGCGTTGATCCGGTTGCGTGCCAGGGTCGACAGCGACTGGCAGATCATCATGAAGCCGCCGTCGCCGGCCACCACGATCGGCCGCCGACCGCTGCCCATGGCCACCCCCAGGGCGCAGCCGGTTTCGTGGCCCAGGGAACCCCAGATGGCATCGGCGACAAAGCTGTCCCGAGGCAGGCCGTTGATGTTGCTGGCGGCATACAGGGCCGAGCTTTCACCGAGGATCAGGCTGCTGCCCGGCCACAGGTTCTGTTGCCGGGCAAAACCGTCGAGGATCTCCAGGAACAGGTCATAACCCAGTGCATCGTCGGGTGCGCCCTGTTGCAGTTGCGGCGGGCGCGCGGGTTCCGGAGCGTGGTTGCGCAGGGGGTAGTCGCTGTCCAGGCCCAGGGCCCCCAGCAGCCGTTGCACGTACTCCGGCAGCGGTACGTGGGGGTAGTACTGCAGGCCGGTGCGGGCCAGTTGGCTGTTGACCAGGATGATCCGGCTGAAGTCCTGGTTCAGCAGTTGCAGGTAGTCGTCGGTGAAGATCACCCCCAGGGCGAGGATGCAGTCCACGTCCCGCATGAAGGCCTGGGTCCACAGGCGCGAAGCGGTGCCGGCGTAGGTGCCGATGAACTGCGGGTGACTTTCGTCGACCACGGTCTTGGCTTCCAGGCTGGTGGTGAAGGGCAGGCCGCTGGCCTCGATCAGGCGCATTACCTGCTCCTGCAGGCCGTAGCGGGCCACCTCGATGCCGAGCATGATCAGCGGCGAGCGGGCGCTGCCCAGGCGCAGCAGGCTGGCCTCGATGGCGGCGCGCATCGAGTCCTCGTCGCAGCGGGCGGGCAGCGGTTGCAGTTCGCCCTGAGGGCGCGGGCAAGGTTCGCCCCAGACGTTCTGCCAGGCTTCCAGGTAGATCGGCCGGCGCTCGCTGATGGCCTTGACCAGCGCCTCGTCGATCAGCGCCGGGGCGCGCAGGCTGTCGTCAAGAATCAGGCTGGCCACGGTCACCGGCTCGAAGACCTTGCGGCCCACGTCCAGATCACCGGTGGAGTGGTGGAACAGCACGTCCTGGGACCAGATCAGGTCGCGGTTCTGCGCCGACGGGCTGGCGCTGATCAGCACCAGCGGATTGCGTTCGACATAGGCGCCGGCAATGGCATTCAGAGCACTGAAGGTGCCGACGCTGTATTGCAGCGATACCGCGCCGATCCCGGTGTAACGGGCATAGCCGTCGGCCGCGTAGGCGGCGGCCATCTCGTTGACTTCGCCCACCGCGTCGATGCCGTCGAAGTCGTCCAGGGCCGACATGAAGTGCGAGACGTAGTCCCCCGGCACCTGGAACACCTTGGTCAGGCCCAGTTGCTGCAGGCGGGTCAGCAGGTAGTCGGCGACGCTGAAGGGGTCATTGCTGGCCATGGGCGATCCCCTCGTAGGCGAACTGGGTGACGCCGTCCAGGGTCTTGGCGCAGTTCTGGCAGGGCAGCGGCTGGTCGCCGGGCAGGGTGCAGCCGTCCGGGGTCGGCACCGGCAGCAGGGCATAGTCCTTGGGCAGCCAGTTGGGGCGCTTGAGGCCAAAGAAATCCTGCAGGGTCGACTCGGCCACGGTCAGCGCGCCTTCCACCCAGCCCTGGCCCATGGAGTAGGCCTCGCCGACGATATGGATCTGCTGGTCGGCCACCGGCTTGCGCATGCGGCACAGGATCTGGTCGATCCGGTAGTTGGCCTTCCATTCGTGCCAGCCGCCGCCATAGGGATCGGCATCCCAGGCATGGTAGACCGCCGAGTAGGGGCGTGGCAGCTCCACCTGGTCATGCAGTTGAGTGACTTGCATCTGCGCCACCCGGACCATTTCGTCGCTGACCTGGAACTCGCTTTTGGGCACCACTGCTGCGGCTTGCAACTGCCCGGCGAGGCTGGCCGGTACATGGCCGACAAAGGGCGCACCGCCTTCGAGGCCTTTCCAGAAGGGCACGGTGCCGATGTCGTTGTAGGAGGCCATCAACAGCGAGTTGAGATTCGGCTGGCCGCCGGGCTGTTCGCACTCGGTACCCATGTAGTAGACCTGGCGCACCGGCAGGTCGGTGACCGAGCGCCCGGCCACCAGCCCGAGGCTGCGCCACCAGGGCTGTTCGTAGGCCAGAAACAGCTTGAACGCCGACTGCATCAGCACCGAGCCGAGGTTCTCCTTGAGCCAGGGATCGTCGAACAGCGGCGCATCGATCAGCTCCAGGGCACGACGGGGCATGGCCAGGATGATCTGCTTCGCCTTGACCACCTGGCTGCCGTCGATGTCCCGGGTGCTGCCCTGTTCGGTGACGGTGCTCTGGAAATGCAGGCGATAGGGGAAGTCGCGGTCCTTGGCGTAGCTGATCTGCACCAGGCGCTGGTTCATCTGCACCCGTTGCGCACCGGGCAAGATTCCCGGCAGCTTGCGGAACTTGGCCTCGAGGGTCAGGGGCAGGCTCTGGAAACCCTTGGTCAGGGTGAGGAACTCGGTGTCGTCGCTGTATTCGGTGGCGGGCAACTGGGTGACCGCGCTGGCGTTGGCGACGTTGGCGTCGTAGCCGCCGGCGTCCTTCATGAACTGGTAGCCCTCATTGCTCATGACCCGGTACAGCAGGTCCCAGAAGCCGTAGCGCCAGATTTCCTTGCCGAACACCTTGACCTGCATCTGCTGGCACAGGCTGAGCTGGTCGAAGCCCGGGTAGACGTAGTTCATCACCTTGACTTGCAGGTCCTCGGGGCCGAAGCCGCGCTCGGACCAGGCCAGGTCGTAGGGGATCTTGTGTGGCGCTTCCTTGAAGTCGCGATAACGAAAGCGCTTGCCCCGCAGGTAGAACAGGTTGTTCAGCGAGCCCACCGGGGGCGGCGCGCCCATGGGGAATTTCTGGCTTGGCAAGCGCAACTGCTTGACCAGGCTGTCCACCAGCACATGGCCGGTGGGGCCGGGGATATAGCGCATGCCGCCGACTTCCGCGACCACGTTGGGCAGCCCCGGCAGGTTGATGCTGAACAGCCGGCCGCCGATCCGGTCGCCGTATTCGAACAGGCCGATACGCAGTTTTTCACCTTGTTCATGCTGCAGGCGCCAGGCGCTGTAGGTGCCGGACACACCCCCACCGACCACCGCGACATCGAGTTCGAGTTCTTGAGGTTTCATGCTGAAGTCCTTTTCGCTGGGAGGCGGACAGGGAGGTCCGTCGCGACCAGTATTGTCCAGTTTTGGCGAAATGCCAGTTTGCCATTAGTGCATGTTTCGGCCCGTGTGTACGGGGCTTTTACGATGATTGTCGGACAATATGCGGGCCTGCTGGCGGGGCGCTCTGGGAGGGGCTTGAAGCGTCGCAGCAGCGTTGGACAGGGCGGCGCCAACTGCGTAGTTTTCACACACTGCGCACAAGGACTCCGCCATGTCTCCGGACCTGACTTCCATCGAGCTGTTTCTCAAGGCCCTGACCCTGGGCAACCTGTCCCGGGCCGCCGAGCAGTCGCACCTGTCGCTGTCGGCCGCCAGCCGGCGTCTGTCGCTGCTGGAGCAACACTTCAAGGTGGCGCTGCTGACCCGCACCTCCACCGGGGTGCAACCGACGGCGGCGGGGCAGGCGCTGGCCGAACATGCCCGCAGCCTCCTGCGGGCGGTGGATGTGATGCACGCTGACCTGGCCGACTTTGCCAAGGGCGCCACCGGCCGGGTCAGCCTGTACGCCAACAGCTCGGCGATGAGCCAGGAACTGCCCCGGCAATTGACCCAGTGGAGCGAGCTGCACCCGGGGATTCGCGTGGACATCCGCGAAGAGCGCAGCCGCGAGATTCTTCTGGCGGTGCGCGACGGCATCGCGGATGTGGGCATCGTCACCACCTTGCCCCAGGCCCGGGACCTGCACTTCAAGCCCTATTGCCGTGACCGTCTGTGCCTGATCGTGCCCCAGGCTCATCCGTTCAAGATGAGCCATGCGCGCTTCCAGGACTTGCTGGGCTACGACTTCGTCGGCCTGGAAGACAACGCCGCCATCACCCCATTGATCACCGAGGCTGCGGCCGCGGTGAGCATGCCCTTGCGCCTGCGGGTGCAGGTGCGCAGCTTCGAGGCGGTGTGCCGGCTGATCGCCGCCGGGCAGGGCGTGGGGGTGCTACCCCAGGGCGCGGTGCAGATCTTTCGCAAGGAGATGGCCTTGCGTTTTATCGAAATCGACGATGCCTGGGCCGATCGTCAGATGTTCCTCTGCCGACGCCGGGAGCAACCGTCCCTGGCCAGCCGCGAGCTGTTCGACTACCTGGCTGACTGCGATCGCAGCGCGGCGCCGCCGCCCTAGTCGCGGCCCCCTGGCTGCCTGGCGCCGCGAGCCTTCGAATTTTGCGAAGGCGGTTTCCACAATGAGCAATTCCCCTGGGCGCTTCCCCATGCCCAGAATGGGCTCGCCCGTACGCTTGACCTGCCTCGATAACAACAACACGTCAGACCAGGAGAGACGGCTTGTCCAGGATCAATCCCGCTGTAAAACCTCCCCATCGCATCGCGGTGATCGCCGGTGACGGCATCGGCCGCGAGGTGGTTCCCGAAGGCTTGCGCGTGCTGGAAGCCGTCAGCCGGCGCTTCGGCATCGCCTTGCAGTTCGATCATTTCAATTGGTGCAGCGAGCACTACCAGGCCCACGGCAGCATGATGCCCGAGGACTGGGCCGAGCAGATCGGCGACCACGAGGCGATCTTCTTCGGCGCCGTCGGCGCGCCGGATATCGTCCCTGACCATATTGCAGTCTGGGATTCGCTGCTGAAGATCCGCCGCCAGTTCGATCAATACGTGAATATCCGTCCGGTGCGGCTGATGCCCGGGGTGCCGTGCCCGCTGGCCGGGCGGGTGCCGGGGGATATTGATTTCATCGTGGTGCGGGAAAACACCGAAGGCGAATACTCCAGCGTCGGCGGGCGGATGTGGGAGGGCACCCCGCGGGAGATTGCCTTGCAGGAGTCGGTGTTCTCCCGTCACGGCGTGGACCGGGTGGTGAAGTACGCCTTCGAGCTGGCCAGCCGCCGGCCCCGGCGCAACCTGGTGGCGGCCACCAAGTCCAATGGCATCGCCATCACCATGCCGTTCTGGGACGAGCGGGTGGAGGCGCTGGCCAAGGCCTACCCCGAGGTCGACACGCGCAAGTTCCACATCGACATCCTCTGCGCGCATTTCGTCCAGCACCCGGACTGGTTCGATGTGGTGGTGGCTTCCAATCTGTTCGGCGACATCCTCTCCGACCTGGGCCCGGCCTGCACCGGCACCATCGGCATCGCGCCCTCGGCCAACCTCAACCCGGAGCGTCTGTACCCTTCGCTGTTCGAGCCGGTGCATGGCTCGGCGCCGGATATCGCCGGGCTGGGGGTGGCCAACCCGATTGGTCAGATCTGGTCGGCGGCGCTGATGATCGAGCACCTGGGGCAGGGGGATGAGCTTTACCAGCGAGCCGCGGCGGCGATTGTCCAGAGCATCGAGACGGTGCTCGCCGAAGGCCCGCGCACCCGGGAAATGGGTGGCAACGCCAGCACCGTGGAAGTCGGGCGGGCGATTGCCGAGTGTCTGGCTGGCAACAGGAGCTGATGAAAATGAGCCTCGAACACTACATCGACAACCAATGGCAAGCCTCGTCCTGGGCCGAGGACATTCCGGTACTCGACCCCAGCACCGGCATCGCCTACGCGCGTATCGCCCGGGGCACCGCCGAGGACATCGACCTGGCGGTGCAGGCCGCGCAACGGGCCCTGGGTGACAACTTCGATGGGCCTTGGGGCGGCCTGTCGGCCCTGGAGCGCGGGCGCTTGCTGGCGCGCCTGGGCCAGGCGGTGCTGGAGCACCACGAAGAGCTGGCGCAGATCGAGGCCCGGGACACCGGCAAGGCGCTGAAGGTGGCCCGGGCCGACGCCACGGCCCTGGCGCGCTACTTCGAGTACTACGCCGGGGCCGCCGACAAGCTTCACGGCGACACCTTGCCCTACCAGGCCGGCTACACCGTGCTCACGGTTCGCGAGCCCCATGGCGTCACCGGGCACATCATTCCCTGGAACTACCCGATGCAGATCTTCGGCCGCAGTGTCGGTGCCGCCCTGGCGGCGGGCAACGCCTGCGTGGTCAAGCCCGCCGAGGACGCCAGCCTGTCGCTGCTGCGCCTGGCGGAACTGGCGGCCCAGGTGGGGTTTCCGGCGGGCACGATCAACGTGGTCAGCGGCTACGGCCACGAAGCCGGCGCGGCGTTGTGCGCTCATCCCGGCATTGCGCATATCTCCTTTACCGGTTCCACCGGCACCGGCGCCCGGGTGGCCAAGGCGGCGGCCGAACGGCATTGCCCGGTGACCCTGGAACTGGGGGGCAAGTCGCCGCAGATCGTCTTTGCCGACGCCGATGTGGAGCGCGCGCTGCCGGTGCTGATCAACGCCATCGTGCAGAACTGCGGGCAGACCTGTTCCGCCGGCAGCCGCCTGCTGGTGCAGCGCAGCCTCTATGAACCGCTGCTGGAACGCCTGGCCCAGTGCTTTGGCCAACTGCGCGCCGGGCCCTCGGAGCTGGACCTGGACATGGGCCCGCTGATCAATCAGAAGCAGCTGCGCCAGGTGCGCGAATTCGTCCGCGAAGCCGAGGCCGCCGGCATCCCGGTGGCGGCGCGCGGGCAGGTGGTGGCCGAGGCCGGCAGCGGCGGCTACTTCCACGAGGCGGTGCTGTTTCGCGATGTGCCGCCAGACAGCCGCCTGGCCCGAGAGGAGGTGTTCGGCCCGGTGCTGGCGGTGCTGCCCTTCGAGGACGAGGCCGAAGCCATTCGCCTGGCCAACGACAGCGCCTTCGGCCTGGTGGCCGGGGTCTGGACCCGGGACGGTGCGCGGCAGTTGCGCATGGCCCACAAGCTGCGCTGCGGCCAGGTGTTCATCAACAACTACGGCGCCGGTGGCGGTGTCGAACTGCCCTTCGGCGGGGTCAAGGCCAGTGGGTATGGCCGGGAGAAGGGCTTCGAGGCACTGCTGGGTTTCACCACCTTGAAGACCATCGCCATTCGCCACGACTGACGGCCGCCACGACGGCGGCCCATAACAACAAAAACAGGAGTCACTTCCATGCGTCTAGCCAACAAGACTGCCATCGTCACCGGCGCCGGTTCCGGCTTTGGTGAGGGGATCGCCAAGACCTTCGCCCAGCAGGGCGCCCGGGTCATCGTCGCCGACATGAACGCCACGGGCGGCCAGCGGGTAGTGGACGAGATCCGCGCCGCCGGCGGTCAGGCCCACTTCATCGAGGTCAACGTGGCCCAGGACGCCAGCGTTGGCGCCTTGCTGCGCAACACCCTGGAGCACTACGGCGGCCTGGACATCGTGGTCAACAACGCCGGCACCACCCACCGCAACCGGCCGATGCTGGAAGTCGACGAGGCCGAGTTCGACCGGGTGTTTGCGGTCAACGTGAAAAGCATCTATCTGAGCGCCAAGCACTTCGTGCCGCATTTTCGCGGCCAGGGCGGCGGGGTGTTCATCAACATTGCCTCCACCGCGGCGATCCGGCCGCGCCCGGGGCTGGTCTGGTACAACGGCAGCAAGGGCGCGGTGGTAGTGATGAGCAAGACCATGGCCGCCGAGCTCGGGCCGGACAACATCCGTGTCAACTGCGTCAACCCGGTGGTCGGCGCCACGGCCCTGCTCAGTGAGTTCATGGGCGTGCCGGACACCCCGGAAAACCGCCAGAAATTCATGGCCACCATTCCCCTGGGGCGCTTCTCCACCCCCCAGGACGTGGCCAACGCCTGCCTGTACCTGGCCTCTGATGAAGCGGCGTTCATCACCGGCACCTGCCTGGAAGTGGATGGTGGACGTTGCGTCTGATGATCTGTAAAACCCTCCAGGCCCGCGGGTAATCCGTGCTTTGTGTAGCCGCTGCCGCAGGCTGCGAACGGCCCGCAGGGCCGCACAGTTCCAGCGGGCGCCGGGGCTTGACGGTTGATCGCCAGGCAAGGCCCTGCGGGCCTTTTCGCAGCCTCGCCGTGGCTCGGCAGCGGCTACAGCCAGTGTCAATCCGGGCTGGTGTAGCCGCTGCCGCAGGCTGCGAACGGCCCGCAGGGCCGCACAGTTCCAGAGGGCGCCTGGGCTTGACGGTTGATCACCCAAGCAAGGCCCTGCGGGCATTTTCGCCCGCTTCAACCCAATCAATGGAGTGCATTCGACATGTGTGGGATCGATAACGACAAGCACCACCCCAATACCAAGCAGCTGCTTGAAGGCCTGCCAAAGAACTGGGGCAAGTGGGGCCCGGACGACGAGGTCGGTGCCCTCAACTACCTGCAACAGGCCGAGGTGCTGCGCGGTGTCGCCGCGGTGCGCCAGGGCAAGACCTTCACCCTGCAGGTGCAGATCGGCCACCCCGGCGGCGACCCGATGTGGCCGGCGCGCAACCCCTCGATGCGCTTCAACACCCTGGACCGCAGCCACTATCAGGCCGGCAAGCAGCCGTCGATGACCGGCGGTGCCGAGTACTGCGACGACGTGATCTTCATGCAACTGCAGGGCTCGACCCAGTACGACGCCTTGGGCCACGCCTGGTACGACAACCAGTTGTGGAACGGCTACGACGCCAGCAGCACCGTCGGCGGCATGGCCAAGGCCAGCGTGCTGCCGATTGCCGAGCGCGGCGTGGTGGGCCGCGCAGTGCTGATCGACATGGCCCGGCACCGCGGCAAGAAGTACCTGGGCCGCGGCGAGACCTTCAATCACCTGGATCTGCTGGCCGCCGCCAAGGCCCAGGGCGTGGCCATCGAGAAGCGCGACATCCTGATCATCCGCACCGGCTCCATGGGCGCCTTCTACGAGTACGGCAAGACCGAGTTCTTCAAGGACCTGGTGGAGCCCGGGCTGACCTACAGCCGCGAACTGGTGGACTGGTTCAACCAGATGGAGATCCCCAACCTGGTCACCGACACCATCGCCAACGAAGTGATCACCGACCCGGTGTCCGGTGTGCAGATCCCGCTGCACTGCGCGCTGATGCGCAACCTGGGGATCGCCTTCACCGAGATCGTGCTGCTCGAAGACCTGGCCGAGGATTGCGCCGCCGACGGCCAGTGGACCTTCCTCTACACCGCTGCGCCGTTGAAGATCGTCGGCGGCAGCGGGGCACCGGTGAACCCCATCGTCATCAAGTAGGCGGCGCTTGCTGGTGGAGAGGCGGGCGCAGGGTTTATCCTGCGCGCCCTCACCAAGACCGATAGGGATCATCGACCGATCATGCATGACGATTCGCACTCGCCGGACTGCAGCTGCTGCCTGGATCACGCCAATGCCCATCAGGGCGTACTCGATACCCTGGAGTTGATGGCCGACCACCCCGAGGCCAGCGAGGACGACATCGTCCAACTGCTGCAGGCGCGTGGCTACTCGGCCATCGCCGCGGAAAAACTCAACGCCTTCGTGCCATCGGCCCTGGCCTGGATCGTGCTCAAGCGCCTGGGGGTGAAACACCTGCCCAACCACTTCATCGCCCTGGATGAGGAGGGTGAGGAGGTCCGGGTTCCGGTGGCCGACCAGCATTACTTCACCGCCGCGCTGACCTTGGCCTACAACACCTTCGAAAACGGCTGGAGCGAGGTGCTGCCGCGCAAGACCTACGAAATGGTGGCTGGCCGCAGCGCCGAAATGGCCATGGCCAACGAGGCGCTGTATGCCGGGGAGTCCCTGCAGGGGTCCACCCTGGAGCCCGTGCAACTGCTGCGTCTGGATGCCCGGGCGGCGCTTGAGTAAGCGCCCGGACACTGGCGGGCCGCAGGTCATGGGGTTACCCTGCGGCTGTTTTTTTTGAGACCGATATGGACCTTCGCCTCCCGTGACCGATACCTGCCCGCCCAACTGCGCGCATTGCGCCGAATACCCCGACCACCAGACCGCCCACCAGGCCGTGGTCGAAGCCCTGCAAGTGATGGGCGCCCACCCCAAGGCCAGCGAAGACGAGATCGTGCAGATGCTCCAGGCCCGTGGCTACTCGGCCATCGTCGCCGAGAAGCTCAACGCCTTCGTGCCCTCGGCCCTGAGCTGGCCGCTGCTCAAGCGCCTGGGGGTGGAGACCTTCGTCGGTCACTTCGTCGCCTACGACGACAATGACCAGGAGGTGCAGATCCCGGTTTCCAGCCAGCACTATTTCACCGCCGCGCTGATGCTGGCCTACAACACGCTCGAAGCCGGCTGGAGCGAGGAGTTGCCCCACGGCACCTTTGTCAGCGTGACGCAACACAGCGCCGAGATGAACGCGGCGAACAAGGTGCTGAACCAGGGCGGCAGCCTGGAGGGCGGGACGATCGGGCCCTTGAAGTTGCTGCGGCTGAGCGCCAGCGAGGTGCTGGGGCAAGCCCCTAGCTGATGTAGATGATCTTCGACACCAGCTCGGCGCTGTTCTTGGCCTGCAGCTTCTTCATCAGGCGGGCGCGGTGTACCTCCACCGTGCGGTGG
The DNA here is from genome assembly GCF_003363755.1 of Pseudomonas protegens. Classification (GTDB taxonomy): domain Bacteria; phylum Pseudomonadota; class Gammaproteobacteria; order Pseudomonadales; family Pseudomonadaceae; genus Aquipseudomonas; species Aquipseudomonas danubii. The sequence continues at coordinate 901,740 of NZ_CP031396.1, read as the reverse complement.
GAAATCGCCAGTTTGCGCGCCACTTCCTTGCAGGTCAGGCCGTTGACGATGTGCAGCGATATCTCGCGCTCGCGTGGGGTCAGGCGCACGGTTGGCGCCAGTTGCCGGTCCAGGCGTTCGAAGTGCCAGATCATCAGCCCGAACGGATCGTCCGGGGTCAGGGAAAAGCCGTGGGCCCGGGCCCAGAACACCTCGCCATTGCGGTGCTGCATGAAGCGTTCGTCGGTATAGGACGCGCCCTGGCCGTTGCGCAGCCAGTGTTCGCTGCGTTCGCCAATGCTCTGGTAATCGGCCTGGGAGGGGTACAGCAACAGGGTCAGGTGATCCAGCAGCTGTTCGCGCTCATAGCCGAACAGGCGCAGGAAGGCCTGGTTGCAATCGAGCATGCGCCGATGCCCGGTGATCAACTGCGGTGCGGGGGAAACCTGGAAGGCCAGGCGCTCTAGGTCCTGGAGCTGCTGGGCATATACGGTCATGGGGCATCCTGCCTCGTGGAAGTCGGTGCGCCGCTCTGGCGAGCGGGGTACTACTTACTGCTGTACGTAGTTGCCCCAACTAGCGTCTGATTTCGGCGCTCGCCATTGTAGGGAATGCCCGCTTCAAGCACAGAAGAAAATCACCATGACCCATGCTTCCGTATCCATTGTTGCTGCTGCCCACATGTCTTTCGGCCGTCTGCAGGGCTCGACCCTCGAGGACCTGATTGTCCAGGTCACTCGTGAAGCCCTGGCGGATGCCGCGATTGACGCCGCCGAGATCGACGCCCTGTTCCTCGGACACTTCAACTCAGGCCTGGTGCCGGACGGTTTTCCGGCCTCGCTGATGCTGCAGGCCGATCCGCAATTGCGCTTCAAACCGGCCACCCGCTGCGAGAACGCCTGCGCCTCGGGCTCGGCGGCGATTCAGGCCGGGGTCAACGCGATCCGCAGCGGCGCCGCTGAACTGGTGCTGGTGGTGGGGGCGGAAAAGATGACCGGCAACTCCACCGCCGAGGTCACCCAAGCCCTGGCCGGAGCCGGTTACCAGAATGATCCGCAGGAGGCCGGCCTGAGCTTTGCGCAGCTGTTTGCCCGGGTCGCGCAGCAGTACACCGAGCGCTACCACAGCCCGCTGGCCTCGATGGCGGCGATTGCGGTGAAGAACCACAGCAATGCCATGGCCAACCCGCTGGCGCAGATGCATCGGCCGATGGACTTCGAGCATTGCAACAATGTGTCCCAGAGCAATCCGCTGATTGCGCCGTCGCTGCGCCTCACCGACTGCTCGCTGATCAGCGACGGCGCGGCGGCCATTGTCCTGGCGTCACCGCAGCGCGCCCGCTCGTTCCGGCGCGAGGTGGCGATCCGCTCCCTGAGCCAGGTCAATGACCTGCTGCCGATGGCCAGTCGCGACATCCTCGCCTTCGACGGCCCGCAGCGGGCCATCCACGGCGCCTTGCGCGAGGCCGGGGTGAGCCTGGGGGACATGAACTTCGCCGAGGTCCACGACTGCTTCACCATCGCCGAGCTGTTGATCTACGAGGCCATGGGCCTGGCGCCCAAGGGCGAAGGCCATCGGGCGCTGGACGAGGGCATCGTGCGCCAGGGCGGTCGTTTGCCGGTCAACCTGTCCGGTGGGCTCAAGGCCAAGGGCCACCCGGTGGGCGCCACCGGGGTCTCGATGCATGCCCTGGGCTTTCGCCAATTGATCGGCGAGCCCATTGGCCTGGGCGTGCCCCGTGCCGAGTTCGGCTTGCTGTTCAACATGGGCGGGATGGCGGTAGCCAACTACGCCTCGGTCCTGCAAGCGGTCAGGACCTGAGCATGAACATCGCTCATTGGCTGCTGGATGCGGCTCAACGCTGGCCCCAGCGTCCAGCGCTGTTCGCGGGCTGTCGCCAGGTGGCCGACTATCAGGACTTCGCAACCCGGGTCCGGGCTCGGGCCCTGCACCTGCGTCAAGGTCACGGCATCGCCCCGGGGGAGCGGGTGGCGTTGCTGATGAAGAACAGTTGCGACTACCTGGAACTGCTCTACGCCATCTGGTGGAGCGGGGCGGTGGCGGTGCCGGTCAACAGCAAGCTGCATCCGCGGGAGGCGGCTTGGATTGTCGGCAACGCCGGGGCTCGGGCGATCTATACCGACAGCGGGCGGACTTTCGAGCTTAAGGACTTGCCGGACAACTGCCGCGAGTTGCCCGGTTACGCCAGCCCCGCGCCGGCGCCAGCCCCGGGCCACGAGCTGCTGGAGCCCTGTCCGCGCAGGGACGATGATCTGGCCTGGCTGTTCTACACCTCGGGCACCACCGGCCGCTCCAAGGGGGTGATGCTGTCCCATGGCAACCTGATGGCCATGTCGCTGTGCTACCCGCTGGATGTGGACCCGGTGCAGGCCACTGATGCGGTGGTCTATGCCGCGCCGATGTCGCACGGGGCCGGGCTCTACAACTTCATTCACGTGCGCTGCGGGGCCCGGCATGTGGTGCCGGAGTCACGGGGGTTCGACGCGCAGGAGCTGTTCGGGTTGGCGCAGGAACTGGGGCAGGTCAGCCTGTTTGCCGCCCCGACCATGGTCAAGCGCATGGTCGAGCAGGCCCGGCAGCAAGGCTATGACGGCGCGGGGATCAAGACCCTTGTCTACGGTGGGGCCCCCATGTACCTGGCGGACCTGGGCCAGGCCCTGGAGACCTTCGGCCCGCGGTTGGTGCAGATCTACGGCCAGGGCGAGTGCCCGATGACCATCAGCGCCCTGTCCCGGGAGCTGATCGCCGACCGCGAGCATCCCGACTGGCCCGCAATCGCGGCCTCGGTGGGGCGGCCGCAGTCCTGTGTGGAGGTGCGGATAGTCGATGCCGATGGACAGCGCCTGGGCCCCGGCGAACCCGGGGAAATCGCTGTGCGCGGGGCCCCGGTGATGCACGGCTACTGGGACAACCCATTAGCCACTCAGGCGGCCCTGGTGGACGGCTGGTTGCTCACCGGCGATATCGGCTTTCTCGACAGTCGCGGGATGCTGACCCTCACGGACCGCTCCAAGGATGTGATCATTTCCGGCGGCAGCAATATCTACCCACGGGAAGTGGAAGAGGTGCTGATGCAGCATCCCGGGGTGTTCGAGGTCTGCGTGGTGGGGCAGGCGGATGCCGAGTGGGGCGAATCGGTGGTGGCTTTCGTGGTGCTGCGCTGCCCTGGCGGCCTCGATGCTCAGGCACTCAACCAATGGTTCGTGACCCGCATGGCCTCGTTCAAGAAGCCCAGGAAATACCTGTTTTGCCGCGAGCTGCCCAAGAACAGCTACGGCAAGATTCTCAAGACCCGCTTGCGCCAGTGGTTGCAGGACCCCACAGGGTCCATCGCCGACCTCTGAAAGATTTTTTCCATGGACAGCAATACGACAGGAGTCTCCCAACATGGACATGACCTCTTGCAATCCCCAGCGCCAGCGGCGCCGGGCCTTTATCGGCGCGACCTCGGGCCACTTGATTGAGTGGTACGACTACGGCGTCTATGGGTTCCTGGCGCTGTACATCGGCAAGGCGTTCTTCGTCTCCGATGACCCCACCAGCAGCCTCTTGGCGAGCTTTGCGGCCTTTGCCCTGAGCTTTTTCATCCGTCCCCTGGGCGGGCTGTTCTTCGGCCCCCTGGCGGACAAGATCGGTCGGCGCAAGACCCTGATCACCGTACTGATGCTGATGGCCGGTTCCACCTGCCTGCTGGGCCTGCTGCCGACCTACGCCAGCATCGGCATCGCCGCGCCGATCCTCCTGGTGCTGATCCGCTGCGTGCAGGGGTTTTCCGCCGGAGGCGAGATCGGCACCATCACCAGCTTCATTTCCGAATACGCCGGGCCCGGGCGCCGGGGCTTTGCCACCTGCTGGCTGATGGTCACCGCGGTGCTCGGCCTGTTGCTGGGCGGCGCCGTGGCCAATGGCATGACCTGGGCCCTGGGGGCCGAGTTGATGCAGGACTGGGGCTGGCGAATTCCGTTCCTGATCGCCGGACCCCTGGGGTTCATCTCGCTGTACATCCGCCTGAAGCTCGAAGACAGCCCGGAGTTCCTGGCCCTGGTGCACGCTGGAGAGACCTCCAAGGCACCGCTGCGGGAGGTCTGGCAGTGGAAGCGCTCGATTGCCCTGGTGTTCTTCATCATCACCCTGCACAGCTCGATCTTTTACCTGGTGCTGACCTTCGCCTCGACCTACATGTCCAACACCCTCAAGTTCGACAGCGGCACTACCTTGCTTTACGTGTTCGTCGCCAGCCTCTCGGCGGCCCTGGTCATGCCCCTGGGCGGCGCCTTCACCGACCGCTACGGACGCAAGCCGTTCCTGATGGTGATCGGCACCCTGGCCACCCTGGCCATGTACTGGTTCTTCAAGACCGCGCCCAACGCCACCCCGGCCACGCTGTTCTGGCCGCTGATGGCGGTGGCGATCCTGTTCGGACTCTACGCCTCCTCGACCTACGCCCTGATGAGCGAACTGCTGCCGACCCGCATCCGCTCCACCGGAATTGCCGTGGCCTACAACATTCCCGTGGCAGTGTTCGGTGGCAGTGCACCGTTGATCTCCACCTGGCTGATCAAGCTCACCGGCGACATCACCTCGCCCTGGTATTTCTACGTGGCCACCGGGGTGGTGTCGTTGATTGCCCTGGTGGTGCTGCGCAAGGAGGACTTTGTCGCCTGCGCTCCCGGCTCGCACACCCCAGGCAGCCTGGCACCCCCGTTGCTGGTCAACCCGGCGCCCTGAGCCAGCAGGCCGTCTGCGGCCTGGGGGTTCAGCAGGTGGGGGGCAGCTGGTGCGGGATTCAGGAGCCCTGGGGTTTCCAGCATGCCGCCGGTGGCGCGGCACCGGCACAGGCGCGGTTTTGGCCATACAGCGGTTTTGCCGGCTTGCGGGTTACCGCGCTGTTGCGGGTCCTGATGCAGGTGCGGGTATAGCGGTGCATCTGGTTCAGCGCCAGGTTGCGCAGCCCCTTGGGGCAGATCAACAGGGCCTCGCCGAAAGAGAAGAGTTGAAAGCCCTGAACTTCCAGGCGCTGCTTCGAGGTCAGGCGGGTGTTCCACATCAGTGGGTCCAGGTCATGCAGTTCGAGGTCATCGTGCAGCACGAATCGTTCGACTCCGTCCTGACGCACATCCAGGCTGCCGGCGGCCTTGTAGGTGATCTGGCTCATGGCCCCGGGCAGCACCAGAAGAAAGGCTGCGGCCAGGAGCAGGGTGCACATCAGGGCATAGAAGACCCGTTTGTAGGGACTACCGGCCTTGCAGTAGAAGAACACGATGGGCAGCAAGGAGAAGAGCAGCCCCAGGAAGTTCAACAAGGCTGGTAAGTGTGGCGAGTCATTGGACACTTCGTTGCTGTAGGCATTGATGATCAGCAGGCTGGTGAAGATCCCCGAGATCACCGTGCCCAGCAGGCAGAGTGTCAGGGTCACGAACAGGCCACCCCAGGTGCCCCTGCCCGCAACGGGGTGTTTCTCCAGACTGCTGTGGATCACGCGTTTGAACGCGGGGCGTGACATCACCAGCCCTGTCACCAGTACCACCACCGCCACCAGTATCAGCGACGCCAGTGCCTCACCCAGATGCACGTAGTAGCTGAGCACGATCAGAGTCAGGAAGCCTGCCAGGACCGGCAAGGTCAGCCATACCACCACATCGTTCATGTGTTCTGGAGTGTTGCGAAACACATCGTTTGCCAGCCCGAACAGCAGGGTGGTGACCGTAAGCAGCAGCAAGTAGATCAGCATGAGAAACAGCACCATGACCAGCCAGACCACCAGCGCCGATCTGGCATCGATGGAGGCCATGAACAGGTCGGTGCGGCCGATGGCCCGGGTGTACATGTACAGGCTGAACAGCCCCAGCGCGGCGGCGCTCAGGCCGATGACGGTGCCGATCTGGCTCCAGTAGTTGAGGACGCGTTTGAGGTTTTTCCTGAACACCTCTTCAAAGGTGGGTCCTGCGACTTGCATGTGGGCACTCCCTGGCAACGGCGATGGCGGCGGGAGTAGAACAAGACGAGGGGGCTCTGTCGATGCTTTTGCACGCAGGACCGGGCTCCGACAGTGCCGCTCCCTGGCCCAGTCTTTCAGGCTCGCGCCTCAGCGATATTGCGCCGCCGCTTGCAGCGGTGTCCGCCCCTTGCGCCCGGCCGTCAGGCGATAGGCAATGGCCAGCCAGACGAACCACGCCGGCATCACGCACAGGGCCATGCGGGTATCCGGGCGCAGGGCCAGCAAGGCCAGGACGAACAGCAGGAACGCCAGGGCGAACCAGGCCATGGGCACGCCGCCGGGCATCTTGTACTGGGAACCGGCGTGCAGTTCAGGGTGCTTTTTGCGGTAGGCGATGTAGGACGCGAGGATGGTCGACCAGGTGAAGATCACCAGGATCGCCGACACCGTCGACACCAGGGTGAAGGCGGTCATCACCTCCGGAACCACGTACAGCAACAGCACCCCCAGCAGCATCAGCAGGCTGGTGAAGGCCAGGCTGATCACCGGAACGCTATGCCCTGACAGGCGTTTGAACAAGCGTGGTGCGTTGCCCTGGTCCGCCAGGCCGAAGAGCATGCGACTGGCGGAGAACACGCCGCTGTTGGCCGAGGAAGCCGCGGAGGTCAGCACCACGAAATTGACGATGCCCGCCGCAGCCGGAAAGCCGGCGATCAGGAACAACTCCACGAACGGGCTCTTGCTCGGCGACACCTGCTGCCAGGAGGTCACGGCGATGATGCATGCCAGGGCCAGCACATAGAACAGGATGATGCGCAGCGGAATCGCGTTGATGGCCCGGGGCAGGGTCCGGCGCGGGTCGCGGGTCTCCGCCGCTGCGGTGCCGATCAGCTCGGTGCCGGCAAAGGAGAAGATCGCCATCTGGAAACCGGCGAAGAAGCCCAGCAGGCCGTTGGGAAAGGCGGCCTGGCGTTCCAGCAGGTGGTTCAGGGAGGCGCTCACCCCGGACGGCGAGACAAAGGCGGTGGCGATCAGCACCAGGCTCACCGCGATCAGGGTGACCACGGCGATGATCTTGATGATGGCGAACCAGAACTCCACCTCGCCGAACAGTTTCACCGTCAGCACGTTGAGGGCGAACAGGGTCAGCATCATGGCGATGGCGGGAACCCAGGCCGGCACATCGGGGAACCAGTACTGGAAGAAGCCGCCCACCACCACGGCATCGCCCACCACCGCGACACTCCAGCTCAGCCAGTAGGACCAGCCGAGGAAGAACGCCGCCTGGGGCCCCAGGTAGGCACCGGCGAAATCGGCAAAGCTCTTGAAGTTCAGGTTCGACAGCAGCAGCTCGCCCATGGCGCGCATCACCAGGTACACGAACAGGCCGATGATCATGTAGATCAGGATGATCGAGGTGCCGGACATGGCGATGATCTTGCCCGAGCCCATGAACAGCCCGGTGCCGATGGCGCCGCCCATGGCCATGAGCTGGATATGACGGTTATGCAGGGTGCGTTGCAGCGTCGGGTACTCGGAGGCCCCGAAGGTATCTGGATTCATCACAAAACCTCTTGATTTTATAGTTGTCGAGTTTTGGCAGTGGAAGGTTGTTGGGGGCTGCGGTCTGTGATTGTTGTGGTGCAGCCGGGTCAGGTATTGCCCGTGAACAGGGGCACGAGGCCGGTTCCCTGTTCATGGGCCACAGGAGTGCTCTTTCAGCCGGCGGTGATCCGTCGTGGTGCCGTCGCCAGGGAGGCGGGGCGCTGTTGCAGCAACTGGTACAGGTCCTTGATATTGGCCGGCGTGGGCACCAGCTGAATCTGCTCGCCGATGCCGTGCTGGCGTGCCAGGTCATGCAGGTAGCGCAGGGACGCGAAGTCTTCCAGGGCGAAACCCACCGAGTCGAACACCGTGACCTGGGCCTCATGCTCGCGGCCCGGCGCCAGGCCCTGGGCAATGCGGAAGTACTCGGTGACCGGGAAGTGCGCCGGCATCTGCTGGATATCGCCCTCGATGCGGGTCTGGGGTTCGAACTCGACGATCACCCGGGCGTTGCGCAGGATGTCCGCGTGCAGCTCGGTCTTGCCCGGGCAATCGCCGCCCACGGCGTTGAGGTGCATGCCTGGCTCGATCAGTTCGGGGGTGAGGATGGTGGCGTAGGCCTTGTCCGCGGTGACCGTGGTCACGATGTCCGCGCCCTTGACCGCATCGGCCACCGAGTCGGCGATGCGCACCTCGAGCCCTGGCCAGGCCTGCAGGTTGTGCTTGAGCTTGTGGGACGCTTCAACGTCGATGTCGAAGATCCGCAGCTCGCTGATGCCGAGCATTTCATGGAAGGCGATGGCCTGGAATTCACTCTGGGCGCCGTTGCCGATGAGTGCCATGCTGCGGGCGTCCTTGCGGGCCAGGGATTGCGCCACCAGCGCTGAAGTGGCGGCGGTGCGCACCGCGGTGGTCAGGGTCAGTTCGCTGAGCAGCACCGGGTAGCCGCTGTCGACCTGGGCCAGCACGCCGAAAGCCATCACCGTCAGCAGGTGCCGGGCGGGATTGCCGGGGTGGCCATTGACGTACTTGAACGCGTACTGCTGGCCATCGTCGGCGGGCATCAGCTCGATGACGCCAGTGGCGGAGTGATTGGCGGTGCGCGGGGATTTCTCGAAGGCTTGCCAGCGCTGGTAGTCGGCCTGGATGTAGCCGGCCATTTCCCGGATCGCCCGGCCTATGCCCAGGCGCGAATACAGGTCCGCTGCGTGATCCACATCGATGAACAAGGTCATGTCTTTTCCCTCTCGGTCAGAACGTTGAAAACTGCTGGGCAGTGCGACGCTGGTGCCTTAGCGGTTGGCATGGCCGTGGAGCACATTGACCGCGTTGATGCCGATCTCATCCACCATGTAGCCGCCCTCCATGACGAACAACGTGGGTACGCCCACGCCGGCGATGACCTGGCCCATGCCGAGGAAATCCTCGCTTTCCAGAAGGAAGTGGCTGATGGGATCGTCCTTGAAGGTGTCGACGCCCAGGGACACCACCAGCAGCTCCGGGGAGAACTCGCGAAGCCGGGCGCAGGCCTGGATCAGTGCTTCCCGGTAACGCTGCCAGGTGGTGCCTCGGGGCAGGGGGACGTTCAGGTTGCAGCCTTCGCCGGCGCCGGCCCCACGCTCCGCGGCGAACCCCGAGTAGTAGGGGTAGGAGACCGCCGGATCGCCGTGCAGCGAGACGAACAGGACGTCATCACGCTCGTAGAAAATGTTCTGGGTGCCGTTGCCGTGGTGGAAGTCCACGTCCAGCACCGCCACGCGTTTCGCGCCCCGGGTCACGGCGTGTTGCGTGGCAATGGCGGCGTTGTTCAGGTAGCAGTAGCCCCCCATGTATTCCCGTGCCGCGTGATGGCCCGGCGGACGGCACAGGGCAAAGGCACTGTCCTGGCCTTCGTCGATCAGCGCCAGGCCGGTGAGGGCAATATCGGCGCTGGTGCGCACGGCATTCCAGGTGGTGGCGGTGATGGGCGAGCCGGCATCCATGGCGAAGAAGCCCAGCTTGCCGTCGATGAACTCCGGCACCTGCTGGTTGGCCAGGTCGCGTACCGGCCACACCAGGGGCAGGGCGTCGTGGCTGCGGCCGGTGGCGCGCCATTCGCTCCAGGCGCTTTCCAGGAAGGTCACGTAGCGTTCGCTGTGGGCGGCGACGTAGCAGGAGCGGTCGAAACGGCGGGGGACGATGATGTCGCCAAGCCCCACGTGCCTGACCCGGTCGCGGACCGTATCGGCCCGGCTGGGTTGCTCGAAGGAGGGCTTGAGCACCCCATCCTTCAACTCGGTGCCGTGGTGCAGGCGGTGGGATTCGCTGAAGACGGTAAGCATGCTGAACGCATCCATTGTTGTTGTCCGGTGCAAATAGTTTGTTCCGGCATGGCTGCGACTTCTTTGCTTTTTGTTCTGATGGAATTAGAGTTTTGGGTAATATTTTTCCATTGAGTGGCTACTTGTGAAAAAAATGACTCGAAGGGTGTCCCTGGACGAAACCGACCTGGCGATCCTCGCCCTGTTGCAGCAGGACGCGAGCATTTCCAACGCCGAACTCAGCGAGCGCCTGTCCCTGAGCCTCACCCCCTGCTGGCGCCGGCGCAAACGCATGGAAGAGGAGGGGGTGATCAAGGATTACCAGGCCAACCTCGATCGGCGCCTGCTGGGGCTGGACATCATGGCCTTCGTGCATGTGCGTTTTGCCACCCACTCCGACCAGACTCCGGATGACTTCGAGGCGGTGATCATGCGGTTGCCCGAGGTCCAGGCCTGCCACAAGATCACCGGTGACGCCGACTACCTGTTGCAGGTGCTGGCCCAGGACCTGGACAGCTACAGCGATTTTGTCGAGCAGGTGCTCAGGCGCCAGCCGGGCATCGCCTCGATCCAGTCGAGCCTGGCGCTGCGGGAGATCAAGGCCACCAGTCGCCTGGCAATTGCCCCGGCACCGGCCCGTTGAGTCGAACCCCGGTTACTGGAATTCTCCGCTGATCAGGTGGCCGTCTTCTAGGCGACTTCACGGCTGTCGGGCTTTGTGCGCCGCCTGCAAGGTCCGGCGCACGCCTTCGGCATAGGACGTCTTGGCGATGGGCCCGATCAAGCCTGGCAGGGCCGGGGAAACCTTGAAACGGCCGCTTTCGAAATCCTCGAAAGAGAACAGCGAGGCGTTCAGGCCAGCGGCCAGCACTGCCTCGTACTCGTCCAGGTAGTGCTCATCCGGGCGTTTGGGGTCGAACGGGTCGCTGCGATACAGCAGGTGCATGGCAGGTTCCATCAAGTGAAAGTGGGGCCGGGTCGAGGGACGCGGTGAGGATGGCGTTCGAACGGTGGATGATAACGGCATTTTTGCAGGCTTTGTTCCTGGGCCAGCAGCGCCTCACATCCCTGCACGTTTATTCACAGAAAATCACTGACTGCAGACAGATTCCAACGTTTGCCATGAGGATACTGGTGCGCCTTGCGAGGAGCCTCCCAAGGAGCCTGAAGGATCGACGTGACCAGAGGAAAACCCCCATGCGTTCCATGCTTGCAACCTTGCTGATCAGCACCTTGGGCGCGATGCCCCTGGCCCATGCCACCGAGCCTCTGGCGTTTCACGAGGTGTTCGACGACATCAAGCCTGACCAGCCCGGTTGCGCCGCCGGGGTGATGCGCGGCGCCAAAACGATCTGGAGCGCAGGGTACGGCGCTGCCGACCTGGCCACGGGCCGGGCGATCCAGGCCGATACCCTGTTCAACCTGGCCTCGGTGTCCAAGCAGTTCACCGGTTTTGCCATCCTTGAGCTCGAAGCTCAAGGTCGCCTGGATCTGAATGACTCGATCCGGCGCTTTGTGCCGGAGCTGCCGGCCTATGCCGAGGGCATCCAGATCCGTCATCTGCTGCACCACACCTCGGGCCTGCAGGACTACATGCTGCTGGCGGAGTTGGCGGGGATTCCCCTGACCCAGCGCTTCACCCAGCAACAGGCCCTGGATCTGCTGTTCAAGCAGAACGCCCTGATGTTTCCCCCCGGCAGCGAATTCAGCTACAGCAACAGCGGTTATGTACTGCTGTCGAGCATCGCCGAGCGAGCCGCCGGCATGCCCCTCAAGGACTACAGTCGAGCCCATCTGTTCGAGCCCCTGGGCATGAGTCGCTCGAGCATTGTCGATCAGTACCCGGTGCAGTTGCCGAACCTGGCCCAGGGCTATGAACAGGGCGAGCCGTCCAAGGGCCCCGAAGCCGTGGACGCCCGCTGGGAACAGACCGGCGACGGTCAGGTGCACAGCACTGTGGCAGACCTGATGCTGTGGTTGCGCAACCTGTCCACGGGGCGGGTCGGGGGCTCGGCGCTGGTGGAGAAGATGCGCCAGACCGAGCCCTTCAACGACGGTGACCCGAGCTATTACGGCATGGGCCTGGCCAACCGCAGTTATCGGGGCCTGCAAGAGGTGTCCCACAGCGGCAGTTGGGCCGGTTTCAGCACCGATGTGGCCTGGTACCCGAAGCTGGATGTGGCCACTGTGGTCCTGTGCAACAGCACGGAAGGGGAGGCGTCGGAGCGCGGGCATCGCTTGCTGGATGTCCTGCTGGGCCCGTCCTGGTTGCCCCGGGACACGGGCATTCCGGCGCCGCCGCCAAGCATCAAGGCGGTGCCCAAGGCGTTCTTGAATACCTTGGTGGCCGGCACCTACCTGGATGATCGCGGTCATCAGTTCCAGCTGCAACGCACCGGCAAGGGGTTTGTCCTGGACACCTTTCATGAGGTCCTGCCGTTGCTCCGCCAGAGCGATCAACTGATGGTGGCGGACAACGACGGCATCCCGATCTATCTCGCGGCGGCACCGGGGGCACGGATCGTCGGCAACAACCCGGCCTCGACCTACGTCCTGGCCCCGGCTTGGAAACCCGAGGATATTCGTCGTTATGTCGGCCTCTACGCGCTGCAAACCAGCCCCGGACAGCTCAAGGTCTACCCTCGGCAAGGCAAGCTCTACGTACGTATCGGCCAGCACAGCTATCCTTTGCAGCCGCTGACGACGGAGCGCTTTCGCGCCGGTGAACTGGGGGTGATCAGCTTTGCCGAGGAGGGTACCGAGTTGACCAGCAGCGTGGCGCGCAATCTGCGCTTCAGGAAGGTGACGGGGCAATAGCCTCGGGCCGCATGTTGGTAACGGACAGTCGGGGTCCTCTTGCAGCCTTTTGAGGCGAGCATTTTAGACCTGGAAGCCCCACCACCTGCCCGGCACCTCGGACCAGGACCTTTGGGGGACTACCAGTGGTCAACCAGTTGCTTGACCTGCGACGCATCGTGGCACCGCAGCAGCGCTTGGCGAAAGCGTGGATTGGAGAACAACCGGGCAGTGTCCGCCAGCAGTTCCAGGTGTTGCTGATCGGCGGGGGCGGGCACCAGCAGCACGAGGATATCGCTCACCGGCTGCTGGTCGGGGGCGGCAAAGGCCATGGCGGTCTGCGGCCGCAGGTACAGCGCATGGATGCTGTCGAGCTCGGCGAGCCGCGCATGGGGCACGGCCACACCGTCGCCGATGGCGGTACTGGCGGCCAGTTCCCGGCGCCACAGACTGGCCGTGACCCAATCGCCGGGCAGTTGCCGAGTCTCTTGAAGATGCTGGCCAACCTGATCGAACAGGCGCTGTTTGTTCGAGATATTGACGTCGAGGAGGATGTCCTCGACCTGCAGATAGCGGGCAAGCTTGCTCATGGGCTTCTCCGGTCGTTTCAGGCTTGGCTCAAGGAGAATTGAAGCGCATTTGCCTGGCTGGGTCAGTGGCGGCCGGGCAGTCTTTACGAACTCTTTAGGTGGGGGCTGGCGGGTGGCAAGGGAGTGGCCGAGGAGGGTGGAGTTCTTGTGGGGGATCTGTTCAAAGACGATGGCGCCGTTGGTGTAGATGGGCGCGGCTTTGCGCGGTTGTTCACCGCTCCACAGGTATTCCTCGCCGATGATGTGTTGTTCGCTGTGGGCGTAGTGTGTGCCGCGTTTGTTGCTGCGGCTGAAGTTGAACTTGCGCGTGCGACGGCCAAAGGCGTCGTACTCGTAGCGCCAGTGTTCGTTGTTGGGGGTGTAGAGGTCGGTGAGGCGATTGTCGCTGTTCCAGCGGTATTGCCAGCGCTGGGGGCGGAAGCCGTGGCGGTCGACGATTTTTTCGGCCAGGCGGCCGCAGGCGTCGTAGCGGTAGCGGTTGGCCCCGGACTTGACCACGCGCCCGCCTTTTTGCTCGGCCTTGACGCCCATGCCCTTTGCGCTGTGGATCTGCCCTTCGCTGAGCAGGTTCAGGGCGTTGTCGTAGAGCCATTGCTGCGGTTGGCCCTGGCCCAGGTGGGCGGCGATCAGTTGCTGGTTGGCGTTGTAGCGGTATTGGCTCTGGCCCCAGCGGTTGTCGTCGATCTGGATCGGGTTGAAGGCTTTGTCGTAGCGGTAGTGGCGTTCGACAAAGGAGGTCGCTGCTGCGCCGGCCTTTTGCTCGGTCAGCAGGCTGAGGCTGTTGTAGGTTGAAGTCGGTGATGGCGCTGCGCTGGGCCTTGCACATGTTTGAATCGATAGTTATAAAATTATTTATATGGTGTAAAAAAATAATAATACAAAAATTAATTCTTGTTTTTAATAATCTCCGTCTTTGATGCAGATTTTATAGCTGTAAGTTGAAGTCATATTTTTATCTCTCAGGTCAATTGATTCACTTGTCCAGCTCTGTCAGGTTGATGGGGGTATGTTAGAGGGAGTGGTTGTATAGCGTTTTAAGGGGGAATGGATGTGTTCATTTTATTTCATGAAAACTTTAGAGTAAGGTCGTGCTAGTGGGCTTTCTCTTCTATATTGTCTAGTGGAGATAGAGTCATGCTCTCCATAATTTCGTTATGTTTGCAGATTGATTTGCATAAATTTTTAGGGGGTAGAACTCTGCTGTTTTTCTGTGCAAGACTGTTTTGCTATTTGTTTTTTGTATTTAATAAAGTCGTATTTTTTTTGGTTTAATAGGGCGGGCTTCGATTATTCATTGTGTATCTTAAAGGTGTTAATTGGTTTTTCTTTGCTTGCGTTGACATTATTAATGTCGCTAGGGTGAGTTGGTTTCGAATAATGTTATCTCGGTGCACCTTTAGGAATGTTATGTATGATCTCGTAATCAACGGTTTTTAATTCACTGAGACTTAATTTTCCATGGTATCTCTATTGTTTTTCCTAGCTTTTCTTTAAATAATCTTGAAATGTGTAGGAATATTTTCTCCCACTCATTCACGTAGTTTGTTTTTTTTGTTTTTACCTTGAAGCTAGGTACTGGCTTATCTCCTTTGCCTTTGCTGATTTCATTGCCTTCTGTATATGAGAGATCGATTAGGGTTTCATCAATTATATAGTGTAAGTAAATGTCGCGACCTTGCTCGCAGAACCAGATATAATCTTTTCCAAGCCATCCTGACTTTGCTCTTTGAATCGATTCAATAATATCTTCGAAGCTGACTGTCAAGTCAGGGTATATGTCAAGGCGTATCTTGTGGTTGCTGTCTAGCTCTAAAGTAATCTCGCCATCAATGTATTGCCTTAATTCTTCCAGGTGGTATTGGAATGGGGTTAATTCTTCATCGATAAATTCATCAGCTTCGCCTGGTATTTTTTTGTTTTTTATTTCTAAAGTAATATTCATGATTTAATCGCCAAGTACGTAAGGGTAGGCGGTAGTAGGGCCTTTTCTTTCGCTTATTATAACTCTGACTATATTTGTTGTTTTTGTTGTTCCGTCTGGGTAGTAAACGTTCGATTGTTTTGATACGTGTACGTCATGAACTCCGGGTGTTGTTGGGGCTTTTTCAAATGCTTCTTCAATCATCCGGTTGTCAATAAAATGCCCCTGCGGCTTTGGATCTTTAGGGTTTTTGGCTCGGTCCATTAACTCCTGGGCTTTTCTTTGCGAGCCATGTTCACTTCTAGCATGTCCATATCTCTTCGAGCTTTTGCCTGCGCCGTGATCTGGCTTATCAATACAATCTCCAGCCAAACCCAGCGGGTCAACCCAACTATTAGGGTTATGCACATACCCCTGCGGCCGAACCCCACCCGCAAGCCCGATCGGATCCGGACTCAAATACTGCGCCGTCTCCGGATCGTAGTACCGGTGCCGATTGTAGTGCAGCCCACTCTCTTCGTCGTAGTACTGGCCCGGAAAGCGAATCGGGCAGGTGGTCTTGTTGATCGGCACCACATTGCTGCTGGCGAACTCGTCATTCGCGGCTTGCCACAGTCGCGCTTGCCCCCAGACGCTGGGGCTGTTGCTCCAGCCCAGTTGGCCGCTTTCGTCCAGTAACTCTCGGGGCGTGCCGAGGTGGTCGGTGACGATGTACCAGAGTTTTTCGCCTTGTTGCTGCGCCAGCGGGGTGATGCCGCCCGGGGCGTAGCTCCAGCGGGTGGCGTGTTCGAAGGCGACGGTGCCGTCGGCGTAGATGGGCGCTGCTTCGAGCAGTTGTTCGCCGCTCCACAGGTATTCCTCGCCGATGATGTGTTGTTCGCTGTGGGCGTAGTGTGTGCCGCGTTTGTTGCTGCGGCTGAAGTTGAACTTGCGCGTGCGGCGACCAAAGGCGTCGTACTCGTAGCGCCAGTGTTCGTTGTTGGGGGTGTAGAGGTCGGTGAGGCGATTGTCGCTGTTCCAGCGGTATTGCCAGCGCTGGGGGCGGAAGCCGTGGCGGTCGACGATTTTTTCGGCCAGGCGGCCGCAGGCGTCGTAGCGGTAGCGGTTGGCCCCGGACTTGACCACGCGCCCGCCTTTTTGCTCGGCCTTGACGCCCATGCCCTTTGCGCTGTGGATCTGCCCTTCGCTGAGCAGGTTCAGGGCGTTGTCGTAGAGCCATTGCTGCGGTTGGCCCTGGCCCAGGTGGGCGGCGATCAGTTGCTGGTTGGCGTTGTAGCGGTATTGGCTCTGGCCCCAGCGGTTGTCGTCGATCTGGATCGGGTTGAAGGCTTTGTCGTAGCGGTAGTGGCGTTCGACAAAATAGCTTGCGGCTGCGCCGGCCTTTTGCTCGGTCAGCAGGCTGAGGCTGTTGTAGTGCTGGTGCAGGTTGAAGCCGGCGCTGCTGCTGCGCTGGACGTCGCGGCCCAGGGCGTCGCGGCTGATCTGCAGCGGTGCATGGCCGGCGATCAGCAGTTGCGCCAGGCCGCCATTGCGGTCGTGCTGCCACTGCACCTGGGGCAGGGCGGCGAAGGCTTCCTGGGCGTTGGCCTGTTCGGCGATGGCACCGGCCTGCTGGCCGACGGGCAGGCCGCTGGCGGGGTCGTACTGGTGTTCGATCAGGCGGCCATTGATGCGTTCGCTGAGCAAGCGGCCCACGGCGTCGCGTTGGTATTCGATACGGGCGCCCGGGCTGTTGACGCCGATCAGGTGTCCGACGTCGTTGTAGTTGAACTCGGTCTGTTCGCTCAGTTCGCCGTTGGCCCGGTAGTGAGCGATGCTCAGCAGGCGCGCACTGGCGATGTCGTAGTGGTAGGCCACGCGGGCGCCGTCGGCGCAGTGTTTTTCGCTGAGCCAACCAACGGCGTTGTAGCAATAGCGGGTGAGGGTGCCGGCGAAGTCGCGTTCGGCGATCAAGCGCCCGGCCTTGTCGTAGGCGTATTGATACACGTCGCCGACGCCATTGGTCAGGCGGGTCAAGCGGGTGAGTCTGTCGTAGTCCAGGGTCAGGCTTTGCCCGCCGGGGTAGGTGAGCTTCTCCAGCAGGTCGAAGGCGCCGTAGGCGTAGCGGGTGCGATGGCCTTCGCCGTCGATGAAGCGGGCCAGTCGGTGTTCGCTGTCGTAAGCCCAGTGTTGTTCGGTGCCATCAGCCAGGGTCACGGCGCTGAGGGAGCCACGGGGATGGGCGTGCTGGCTGTGGTAGGCATAACGGGTGATATGCCCCAATGCGTCTTGCTGTTGGAGAGGGCGGCCCAGGGTGTCCAGCTGTACGCGGCTGATCTGGCCGTCCGGTTGCTGGATTTCGCTCAGGCGCTGTTTGCGGTCGTAGCGGTAAAGGGTCTGGGTGCCCTCCGGCCAGGTCTGGCTCAGCAACTCGCCATGGGCCCCGTGTTGGTAAGTGGTGGTACGCCCATCGGGGTCTTTGACGCTGCTGAGGTTGCCCTGGGCGTCGTACGCCATTTGCCAGGTGACACCGTCGGCGGCGACGTAGCACGTCAGCAGGCCTTGGGCGTTGTAGTCAAAGGTGTGCCGGGTGCCGTCCGGGTTGATTTGGGTCAGCAGCTCGCCGAAGTCGCTGTAGCGGTAGGTGGTGGTGCGACCCAGAGGGTCGGTGGTGGCGACCTTGTTGGTGTATTCGTCCCACTCGGTGAGCCATTCATGGCCCAGCGCATCGATTTTGCGCACCACCAGGAAGTCGCTGTTGTAGTAGTGCCGGCTGCATCCGCCTTCAGCGTCGTGGTAGTCCGTGCAGCGGTTGGCCTCGTGGTACTCGAAGCGATCGGTGTAGTGCCCGCTGTCGGCATGGGTGCGAATGACTCGCCCTTTGGCGTCGTAGGCAATGTGGAAATGGGTTTTGTCGGTGTCGTGCCACTGGGTCATGTGCCCGGCGTTGTTGTAGGCGTGATAAAGGGTGCCGAATTGATGGCTGGCGCAGTCGGTCAGCATGTTGTGTTGCGCATAGCGACAACTGAGCAAGCGGCGCGGGTGTTGTTCGCCGTCGTGCAGGGTGATGCCTGTCAGCAGGCCTGTGCTGCTGAGCTCGATGTGCAACTGATAGCCGTCGCTGTGCTCGATACGCTGCAACCGCTGCTGTGGATCGTAGATAAAGCGGATGCGGTTGCCGTTGCCGTCTTCGATAGCGGTCAGGGGGCGAGTGTGGTTCGGGCTGTGGGCAAAGCTCAGGGTCTGCTGGGTCGCGCGGTCATACAGGCGCAAGGTGCCGGAACGTTGGCCGCTGAGCAGGTAGCGACCGTTGCGCCGGTTGTGGGCCTGGACTTCGTCGTCCGGCGCCTCGTAGTCCAGGGTGCTGCCATCGACGGTGTGATAGGTAATGCGCAGGCGATCGAGCACCAGGTGCTGGGACCAGTCGTCGGCCCATTTAAACCCCAGTAACCCATGAAAACTGGCCCGCGAGCGATACAAGCGCGAGAGTTTCAGCGGGATGCTGCCGGGGATATCCAGCACCGGCCAGGTTTGCAGGTAGTCACCGGTGGCGACATCCACCGGTTCGCCTTCCAGGCTGCATTTGCTGGTTTCGCAGTTCTTGCCGCTGTCGGAGGTTCTTCCGGTTTTTACCTCTTCTGCGCTGCCGTGCGCGGCGCCCTGGGGGCGGACATGAACGCCGTCGCCGCCGTGGGCCACGGTTTCTGTGCGGTTGGCGTTCTTCAGTGCCTTGGCCGCCTTGGCCGCCTCTGCCGCTTTGCCTGCCTTGAACAGCGTCCAGGGCAAGGTCAGGATCTCCACGCCCGCCCGGGTCACGGCCTCGATGTGATTGCCCTTGGACCAGGCATCGGTGACCGGTTTGACCAAGGCAGAACCCACGGCTTTGGCACCGTTGCTGATGCTTGTTCCGACAGTCCCAGGGGTGATATTGCCCAGGCGCATGTTCTCCGCGAGGATCTGCGCATCCAAGGCACGGCCGCGCAGACCATCGGCGGTGTAGTTGCTCTGCAGGTTCTTGGCTTGCAGCTTGGCCCCGGTGTAGGCCAGTTCACCCAAGCCCATGACGGTGTCCTTGGCAAACCCGGTCACGCCACGGGTGACTTGCGCATCGGCGTCCGCCACCGCCGGAAAGTAATGGGCAATCAGCGGACCCATGGGCGTCGAGCCCAGCACCGCCCCTTGCTTGATGCTGGCGATGCCTTCATCGGCGCTTTTGTTCCAGCCGTCAAAATCGATGTACTTATCCAGCCCATCGATGTCGAGCTGCTGCTTCAGGGCTTCGCGCTCGGCCTCCAGTGCTTGCAGGCGTTCGCTGGTGCGTTCTCCGGGAGGGGCCAGGTCACTCGTCTCGCTGGCAACCGCAGTGGCCGACTGGGCCGTCGTCACAATCTTGCCCAGGGTGCCGCCTACACCGGCGGCGTTGCAGTTGACCAGGCAGGCGCTGTCATGCCGGGCCAGCGGCAGGCCATTGACCTTGACGTTGCCGTGGCCCTCCAGCAGCTTGACGTTGCCCGCGCCCAGCGAGGTACCGGCCACCACGTGGGCGCCGGCATCGGCCTGGACCTGATTGAAGAGGTCCCCCAGCCGATAGACCTTGGTGCCACGGGCCTTGACGTCGCTGGAAGCCAGCAGCGGTTTGTCCAATGTCGCGAACGAGTCGAAAGCCACCACCACCGGTCCGACCCAGCAGAAGTCCGGCACACTGCACACGGCTTGCCATTCACTGCTGTCATGGGCGACGTGGCGCTTGCTGCCCCCTTTGGCGGTGGCGGCCGCGTCCCTATCCACCGGCGCCGACTCGGCGGCTACCGCTTGAGTGGCGGCGGCTTTTTGCGCGTCCAGCTCAGCTTTCAGCTGCTGCAACTCACTGAGCCTGCGCTCATCCATCAAGCGTTGTTCCGCTGCCGCATCATCGGCGCTGTCGGAGATCGTCAATCTGTCCGTCATGTTCAAGCCTTCCCTGGCAACGCGGCGGTGCCTACCAGCGCCATGGTTATCTGGCTGATACCCGCCGTCACGGGCAGGCGCCAGAGCAGCACGGCCTGGCGCTGGTCCAGGTCAAGGCGCAGGGTGTCGAGCACCGGCACGCTGACGAAGGGCTCAGCGTCCGTGCTTTCACACACCACCAGTGGTGCAACTCCGGGCAACCGCATGAGGTAGTCGCCTTCGCTCAGGCAGCCCTTGAGCCGCACGCTCTCATCACCGGTCAGATAGGGCACGGCCACCTGATCGGCCGGGGCGCTCTGGTAAAAGCGTGGGTCGAAGTCGTCCGGCAACAGGGGATAGCGTTCAGCGAGCCATTGCGCGTCCAGCGTGCCTTGCAAGTCCACGCGCGGCTGCCACCAGCGCGCCAGCGCGGTCAGGCCCATGGGCTGCAAACGCTGCGAGGGGGCTTTGTAGGGATGTGCTGGGTCTTCAATCTGAGGGGCTGGCAGGCTGTCCAACTGCGCGATCTGTGCTTCGATGCGTTGGCGCACCGAAGCCTCCAGGGTGTTCAATTCAGCCGCGCTCGGCAGCCAGCCACAACCGGCGGTGTTGCTGGGGTAGCTGACGCTGGGAATCGGTGTCTGCCCGGGTGACGGCTCGGGGTCGTAGAAGCAGCCGCCAAACGCCAGGCGGTAATCCAGCGTGACCTTTTCCACTTTATCGGGGGCACCGAGCGTCCAGCCCATCAGCCCTTTGTGCACGGTGCGCGGACCATGGACCTGCAAGCTCTTGCGCACCGCTCCGACCTGCACCTCGACCGGCCAGTTCGTGCGCCACTGCCCCTCAGCACTGTGCACGCTGCCTTGCAGCAGCACATCAGTGCCGGGCTTGCCCAACAGCAGATCGCCTTCTTCGGCGATCACCGCCTGCAAGGGAAAAGTGGCTATCGGTCCATCGAAGCGATCGCCGAGGACAATCGCGCTCTGATCTGCACTCAAGGGCATGGCCAAGCCCTGCGCAAAATCAAAGGTGCCGCGAATCACCAGGATGTCCGTGGGCACGCCCGCCGGGGTGGTTTTTTCATACAGTAGGTGTGGCAGCCCGGTGTGGTTCTCGATGTGGATGACGCCCATCACCAGCTACCGTCGATCAAGAGCGGCATGGCATCGGTCACATCCAGGCCTTTGAGCTGGGTGGTTTCGGCGTCCACCGGCAGGTTCGGCGCCGGTTGTGCGGTGCCGCTGTTGAGGTGCACGTCTGCGGGGGCATCGGCGTTGACCGTGTTGCCTGCCACCAGATGAATGTCCGGTCCGTCGAGGTAGATCCCGGCATCGGTGATCACCACTTTCGAGCGTCCGACCTGCAAGGTGATGCTTTCACCGTCCAGCTTGATGCTCGATCCTGGTCCGCCGGCCTCCGGCGCAGGCTCCTCACCCGCAGGCGGTGCGGCACTTTGCACGCTGCCATCGCCGACCTTGAGGCTGTAGGACGTGCCCACCACCGTGCTCTGGCTACGGCCCACCTGGGTGCTCTGGTTGATCCCCACCAGGGTGTTCATGTGCAGGCCGACGTTCTGGCTGTAGACCGTGCCGATGTTCATCATCTTGGCCAGCCCGACGTTTTGCAGAGAGGCCAGGTTGATGGTCTCGGTCTTGAAGCAGTCGACATTGATCGACCAGTTGCGCTTGATGCGATCACGTTCGTGGCGGTCGATGGTCTTGGTGCGATCACGTCCGACCCAGTGGGTTTCGTCGTGTTCGACTTCGATGTTCTGATCCCTCTCCGCGTGGACGTAGATCTCTTCGGCGCCCTTTTTGTCTTCGATGCGCAACTCGTTGGAGCCATTGCCGCCCAGGCTGCTGCGGGTCTTGAACACGCTGCGGGTCTTGTTCGCCGGCAACGGATAAGGCACGGGGGTGTGCTGGTTCGGTACGCAGCCGGTCACCAGGGGCTGTTCGGGATCACCGCCGATAAAGCTCACCAGCACTTCCATGCCGATCCGCGGGATGATCACGTGGCCAAAGCCTTCACCGGCCCAACTGGTGGCCACCCGCACCCAGCAGCTGGAGAACTCGTTGCGCTCGCCTTCGCGGTCCCAATGAAATTGAATCTTTATCCGTGAGAATTCGTCACACCAGATTTCCTCACCGGCAGGGCCGGTCACCAGCGCGGTCTGGCTGCTCAGGCGGGGCTTGGGTGCGGGCTCTTGCGGCCGAAAGAAGGTGTCCCAGGGGATGGCGCTGAAGCGGTTGCGGTAACCCTGGGTAAAGCCGCCGTGGCGGTCGTCGCTGGTGACCGACTCTTCCAGCACCTGCGGTTGTCGACCCTCATGCTCAACGCTGACCAGCAGCCACATCTGGTTGTATTCACCGCGCGGATGCTCGCTAAGGGTGACCAGATGGCCGCAGCGAAAGCTCGACAGATCACTCTGCCCCTTGGCCAGCTGGTAATCGGCGCGATGGCCTTCAAGGGCGATCTGGCTCAGTTGCTGGCCCACCGCGCCTGCGCTGTAGCGGCCCGGATAGCGATAGTCCTCAAGGATTGGTAGCGCCTCGCTCTGTGCGCAGCTGTGCAGGGTGCTGGGCACCGGATCGAGCGGGGCGCCGCTGGAGGCGCTGCGCGGGTCGGGCTTTTTCAGGTTGTAGTCGCGGCGCACCACCTGGCTGGTGCGGGTGCTGAAACGCACCGCGAAATGGCTGACCACCGGGTCTTCGGCGGCCAGGCCACTGCCTTGCTGATAGCGCGCGGTGGCGAGGATCGGGTAGTCGGTCTGGTTGTCGGAAAATACCAGCAGGTGCTGGTCGAGGCTGTGTTCGTGGTGCCAATGAATGCCGTCTTCGAAGCACAGGCGTTGCACAAACTGGAAATCCGTCTCCCCGTATTGCACGCAATACACCCTGGGTACTGAAGGCTTGGGAGCAATGTTGAAGCGGTATTGGTCGGCGAGGATGCCGTGTTCCTTGAGCACCTTGGCAATGATCTGCGGCACCGTCAGGTTCTGGTAGACCCTTTGGTTGTGGCGGTGCTGCAACTGATAAAGGTGAGGACGCAGGATCAGGTGATAGCGGGTCATGCGCTTGCCGCTGTCGCCGATTTCGATGTCGTCGATCAGGCCGTGGATGCCTTCACCCTTGAGGCCGAACTGCAGGCACGCCGGTTGGTTGAGCAGGCTTTCCAGATCGACGTTGGGGTTGTCCGAAACCAGCTCGATATGGATCGCATACAGCTCGCTGATGGCTTCGCGACCCTTGAAGGCCAGTACCTTGAAATCGTGGCGAACGGCAGGGATGGACAGCACGAAATGCGCAGTGTCGGCCGGCGCGAACATAGGCTCATCCTTAAGCGTGAGAGAGGCCAGACCCGCGCCGTACCTGGCCCGGGTGCAAAGTGGCGCTCAACCTAGCAAAGGGTGCGCAAAAACTAATATGAGATGAGTCTGGAAAGTCGCTTGAAATTTCCGGACCTGACTTTGCTGTCCGCAACCAGGAGTCAGGGATGGTTGAGCCACTCAGGTCATGACCCGGCTCAAGCTCACGGGTGGCTTGATTCGAAGAACGGGCGCCCGATGACGAGCCCGCTGAACCCCGTCAGCCCAGACGTGCCGGGCGGCACGAGGCAAGCTCGGCAGAGCATTGGCCCAGCAGCAACTCCTGGCTGACCAGGCGGCCGACGGTGGGCGCCAGGGTCACCCCGGCATGCATCACCGCCAGGTACAGGCCCAGGTACTGCTGGCTCGGGCCAATGATCGGCAACTGATCACAGGGCATTGGGCGTAGACCGACCTCAACGCTGCGCAGGGCTATCTTCTCGGCGCCGCGGAACAGGCGGCGGATCGTGGCCATGGCTTGCTGCGCTATGGCCTCGGGCCCTTGAGGACCGCTGTCGTCGATGTAGTCTTCCGCCGCCAGCAGGCTGCCGTCCGCCGCTTCGCGAATCTCCAGCAGGCTGTTGGAAACCAGGGTCTTGACCAGGCCGCGCGGGGCATCGAAGCGGATCAGGATCGACGGCGAGGCCTGCACCGGCAGCTGGATTCCCAGGGGCGCCAACAGGGCAGGGGTGGCGCAGCCCGCTGCCAGGACGATGTGCTCGGCTAGGTAAGGCCCGGCCGCAGTGGTGATGCCGAGCACGCGCCGGCCCTCCACCAGCAACCCCTGTACCGGCGTCTGGGTCAGCACCCGGGCGCCGTGGGCCCGGGCCCCTTCGAGCAGCGTCTGGGTGGTGGCTACCGGGTCGAGGCTGCCTTCGCCGGGGGCGTACCGGGCTCGTTGCGGTAGTTCCTGCAGATTGGGTTCAAGCGCCCCGATCCGGTCACGGTCGATCCAATGGGCGGACGACATCGGCCCCTGGGTATCGGTGTCTGTCGAGTCCGGGCCGGTTTCGGCATAAGTCAGTGCTCCGGTCCATTGAATCTGCAACTGGGGCAACTCCTGCTGCAGGCGTCGATAGTCCGCCAGCGCCAGGGAGCGCAGCGGCCGAGCGGCTGCCGGGAACTCGCCGTGGGGGTTGATCCAGGCAAAGGAATGGCGGGTGACCCCGGAGCCGGGACTGGCTTGCTCGACCACCGTGACCTGCGCGCCCTGTCTGGCCAGGTGGTAGGCGATGGATGCACCGACAATGCCGGCACCGACCACAATTACGTTTGTAGGCTTCACACTGACCTCGTCTGCTGAAGGCCGTACCTTAGCCGGCCATTTATTGTTCAAGCCATGTGTTTATTGTTCTGAAATTGCAAGCAGCGGGCCGCTGCCCATCTGGGCGGCGGCCCAGAGAGCCGATCGGCATCCCCATGCCTCATTGGGTTTTCAGCACCAGGCCTTGGGCTTGGGGCAGGGGGTTGCGCATCAACCGGCCCACCACCAGGGCCCCAAGCAGGGCGAGAATGCCTGCCACCGTCAGTACCAGCCCGAAGCCGCCGACAAAGGCTTGCTGGGCCAGGGGTTCAATCAGGGCGCGGGTGCTTTCCGGCAGGCTCGCCAAGGCACCCTGCATATCCCCGGCCACCACCCGCGAGGCGATGTCCGGCGCCTGGACCAGCCAAGGCCCGGGCACCTGGCTGAGGCTGCCTTGCAGTCGTTGCAGGGTATGGCTGGCCAACAGCGCACCGAACACGCCGATGGCCAGCATGATGGCGCTGAAGCGCATGGTGGTGCTCATGCCCGAGGCCATGCCGGTGCGTTCCCGGGGCACGCAGGCCATGATGTTTTTCTGCGTGTCGCCGTTGAGCAGGCCGGCCCCGGCACCAGTCACGGCAATCGCCGCCGCGAAGCTCAGGTAGCCCCCGGCATGCACCGCCCAGGCACTGAGCAGGTTGCCGCAGCCCACCAGGGTCAGTCCGGCGGCCATCAGGGCGGCAGGGCTGTAGCGCCCGGCGAGACGGGCACCGATGCGTGGGCAGATCAGCATGGTCAGGGCAAAGGGCAGCATGCCCAGGCCTGAGGCAATGGCGGAGAAGCCCAGACCGTTCTGCAGGTAGAAGGGCAGCAGGGTCATCATCACCTGGGCACAGCCGGCGTAGGCGAACATGCCCAGCAGGGCGCCGATGAACCGCGGATGGCGAAACAGTTGCAGGTCGACCATGGGCCGGCGTTGCAGGCGCTCGATCAGCACGAACAGCCCCAGCAGCGCCACTCCGGCCAACAGGCGGGTGGAGGTGGCTGGGTGGCTCCAGCCGATGCGGTTGGCTTCGATCAGGCCCCAGATCAGGCACAGCAGGCTGGCGCTGAAGGCCAGGCTGCCCCAGGGGTCCAGGCGCGCCGCCTGGGTATCCCGGGATTCCGGCACGTTGCGCAGCACGCTCCACAGCAGCAGGGCGCCTACCGGCAGGTTGAAGTAGAAGATCCAGCGCCAGCCGAAGTACTCGGTGATCAAGCCGCCGACCGTGGGCGCGGCGGTCATGGCCATGCCCATGCAGGCTCCCCAGAAGGCCCAGGCCTTGGCTCGTTCCGCTTCGTCATGGAAGGTATGGCCGATGGAGGCCAGGGCCGAGGTTAGAAGCAGCGCCGCGCCCACGCCCTTGAGGGCCCGAGCGAGGTCCAGCAGCAGGGCGTTGGGGGCGGCGCCGCAGCCCAGGGAGGCGAGGATGAACAGGCCCAGGCCGCAGAGCAGGGTCCTCTTGCGTCCGAAGCGGTCCGCCAGGCTGCCCGCCGGCAGCAGCAGGGCGGCGAAGGCCAGCATGTAGGCACTGACCACCCATTCGATATCGGCGAAGTTGGCCTCCAGGTCGCGGGCGATGCTCGGCAGGGCCACGGCGACGATGTTGGTGTCCAGGACGATCAGCGAGCAGACCCCGGAAGCAGTCAGCAGGGTCAGACGGGGATTGATGAGGTGGCTCATGACGCTGTCCGCCGACTGAGGATGGACAGTGCTTTCAGTTCGATGCTCGCCACCACCGGTACCCCGTCATCGAGGATGACCACTGCACAGGAGCAGCCTCTGGCCTGGGTGGTTTGCTGGCCGTCCTTGAGCGGGATTGGGGGGCTGTTCAAAGGCAGGATTGCTTTGTGGGCAACGTTGGCTTGGATCTCTGCGGCCACGGCGCTCTGCAGGCAGCAGCAGGCGATCATTGCCAGAATCAGGGGTTTGACGCGCATGGCAAAGGCTCTCTACTGTGAAGGTCCGCTCAGCTTATCCCGGCCTTTGTGGGTCTTTGTTAGCTGCTGGCGGTCAGTTCGTTACCTTTGAGCTAATGCCCTTTATGGAAATTCGTCACTTTCGCTACTTTCTGGCGGTGGCCCGGCAGCGCAATTTTACCCGCGCGGCCGAGCAACTGGGGATTGCCCCGCCGACCTTGAGCCGACAGATCCAGGACATGGAGAAGACCCTCGGTACGCGGCTGTTTTTGCGACAGCAGCGCGAGGTCAGTCTGACCGAGGCCGGTGCCACTTTGCTCCTGGAGGCCGAAGCCACGGTGCGCCAGTTCGAGTTCGCCCAGCGCAACGCCCAGCGTGCCGGGCGCGGAGAGATCGGCCATATCGAGCTGGGCTATGTGGCCTCGGCGGTGTATTCCGGGTTGTTGCAGAAGCAGGTGCAGAGCTTCAGCCGCGACTGCCCGGACGTCAGCCTGAATGTGCGCGAGTGTCCGATGGCAACCCTGCCGGCGCGGATTGCCGACGGACGTCTGGACGTCGGCTACATTCGTTCGCCCATGACCCTGCCCGACGGCGTGGAGGCCATTCGCCTGGACGCCGAGGGGTTTGTCCTGGCGCTGTCCGCCGAGTCCTGGCTGTGCCGGCTGCCGCAGATCGCCTCCGAGCACCTGCTCAATGAAACCTTCATCCTTCCTGAGCAGATCAGCGGCACCTTGCAAGTGGCGGCCCAGGGGGCCTATGCCCCCAAGCTCGGTGCCCAGCCCGGCGGCCTGGTGGCGGTGCTGGCCCTGGTTTCCCTGGGGCAGGGCGTGGCGGTGGTGCCGGAATCGGTGGTGGGGCATTTGAGCCTGCCCCATGTGGTGTACCGGCCGATCGGCGGCAGTTCGGCGGCGTCCTGGCTGTCGCTGATTTACCGGCGTTTCGAGCAGGCGCCGGCGGTAGTGCGCTACATCGACCAGGTCAAGCGCGAGTACCGGCGTTCGGCCTGATACGGCATGTTCAGCACTGCGCCCGGCGAGCATAATCCGCCGGGCTATTTCTCTTCCTTCAGGAGCTGCGTCCTTGATGATCGACCACCTTGACCACCTGGTACTGACTACCATCGATCCTCTGGCCGCCGAGGACTTTTACGTTCGGGTGCTAGGTATGCAACTGCAAACCTTTGCCGGCGGGCGCAAGGCCTTCAAGTACGGCCAGCAGAAGATCAACCTGCATGTACGTGGCCAGGAGTTCGAACCCAAGGCCCACCTGCCGGTACCGGGAGCGCTGGACCTGTGCTTTATCGCCAGCGTGCCCCTGGAGCAGGTGATTGCCCATCTGCGCCGAGTCAACTGGCCGATCATCGAAGGCCCGGTGGCGCGCACCGGAGCCACGGGACCGATCCGCTCGGTGTACCTGCGGGACCCGGACTTGAACCTCATCGAGATTGCCGAGCGGGTGTAGGCGGTTTGAGGGGGTGTCCCGGCTAAACTTTTGTAATGATTTCCCGCTGGGGAAAAGTGCCGCTGCCCCTGTAACCTCCAAGTCCGTTTTTTCACTCAGGACTTGCATGAACACGCTCTCGGAGCCCCCCAGTCGGCGCTCTTTCTTCGCTTTGCCCCATGACTTCTCGCGCCATCCGGCCCCATTGAGACGCAGACGCTCAGGCAGTCATTCTCCCGGCCGTACATCCCCGGCCTTTGCCACTTCCCGTACTGACCAGCCCGTCACCCAGGTTGCACCTGTCCTGCACCTTGGTGCTTCGTCGCGCCTGGCCGTTTGAATTTTCTGGAGAACTTGAGTCGTCGTTATGGAATGGATCGCAGACCCCACGGCCTGGCTTGGCCTTTTGACCCTGATTGTCCTGGAGCTGGTGCTGGGCATCGACAACCTGGTGTTTATCGCCATCCTCGCGGACAAGCTGCCGCCGGAGCAGCGTGACCGCGCCCGCTTGATCGGCCTGTCCCTGGCACTGCTGATGCGTCTGGGCCTGCTGGCCAGCATTTCCTGGATGGTGACCCTGACCCAGCCGCTGTTCGAGGTGTTCGACAAGAGCTTTTCCGGCCGCGATCTGATCATGCTGTTCGGTGGTGTGTTCCTGTTGTTCAAGGCCACCATGGAGTTGCATGAGCGCCTGGAGGGGCATGTCAGCCAGCGGGCCGGCAGTGCAACCTACGCCTTGTTCTGGCCGATCGTGGCGCAGATTGTGGTGCTCGATGCGGTGTTCTCCCTGGACGCGGTAATTACCGCCGTGGGCATGGTGGAGCATCTGTCGGTGATGATGATCGCGGTGGTGGTTTCCATTGGTGTGATGATCGTCGCCAGCAAGCCGCTGACCCGTTTCGTCAACGAACACCCGACAGTGATCATGCTGTGCCTGGGCTTTTTGATGATGATCGGCTTCAGCCTGACCGCCGAAGGCCTGGGCTTCCATATTCCCAAGGGCTACCTGTACGCGGCCATCGGCTTCTCGATTCTGATCGAGGTGTTCAACCAGATCGCCCGGGCCCGCCGCAAGAAGTCCATGCAGGGCCTGCGCCCGATGCGTGAGCGCACGGCCTATGCGGTGATGCGCCTGCTGGGTGGCCGCAAGCTGGCAGCGGAAGAAGTGGGTGAGGAAATTGCCGATTTGCTGGAAGACGGTGATGCGCCGAGCAGCGAGCTGTTCGACCGCCGCGAACGGGTGATGATCAGCGGCGTACTGCAGTTGGCGGAGCGGCCGATCCGTACGCTGATGACGGTGCGCGCCGAGGTCGACTCCATCGACCTCACGGACAGCCCGGAGAGCATCCGGACCAAGTTGATGCACTCGTCCTATTCGCGCCTGCCGCTGATTCGCGATGGTGCGGTGGATGAGCCGCTGGGCTTCGTGCACAAGAAGGAGTTGCTCAAGGAATACCTGGCCGGCAACGAGCCGAACCTTGAGCACCTGGCGCGCAAGACCATCAACCTGCTGGACAGTTTTTCGATCCTCAACGCCCTGGAACAGATGCGCAAGGCGTCGACCCACATCGCCTTCGTGATCAACGAGTTTGGCGACTTCATGGGCATCCTGACCATGACCGACATTCTCGAATCCATTGCCGGCGAGCTGCCGGATGCCAGCGAGGTCGAAGGGCCGGATGTGGTGGAAGACGAGGGTAGGTTCCTGGTCAATGGCGCCCTGAACCTGCCCCAGGTGCGCCAGCGTACCGGCTTTGGCGCCGAGCCTACCGAGGACTACCAGACCCTGGCCGGGCTGGTGATGAGCCTGCTGGACCGTCTGCCGGTCAAGGGCGACCGCCTGGAATGGGAGGGTTGGAATATTCAGGTGATGGCGGTGGAAGAGCGTCGCGTGACCCAGGTCCAGCTGTCTCGGCAGGTGCCTGCCTGACGGGAGAAGTCCTGGAGTTGGCGCTGCAAGGTGCTATGCCGTTGCGCGGCGTGAGCGCAGAGGTTCAGGCCCAGGTTCATGCCCTGTCACGCAGGGCTTTTGCCTCCAGCCAGGTGTATAGGTGGCGAGCGATGCGTTCACTGGCATGGCCGTCGCCATAGGGGCTGTGTACTCGGCTCATGCGGGCATAGAGCTCGGCATCGTCCAGCAGTTCGCTGGCATGGTGCACGATGCGTTCGCGGTCGGTGCCCACCAGCAACGCGGTACCGCCCTCCAGCACCGCCGGCCTTTCGGTGACGTCCCGCAGTACCAGTAGCGGCTTGCCGATGGCCGGTGCTTCTTCCTGGATGCCGCCGGAGTCGCTGAGGATGAGGTGCGAGCGCCCCATCAGCCAGACGAAATGCTGATAGTCCTGAGGCGCTATCAGGTAGATGTTGGGCGTGTCCGAGAGCACGCCATGGACCGCGCTCTGCACCTGTGGATTGAGGTGCACGGGGTACACGAACTGCACGTCCGGGTAGTGCCGGGCCAAGGTCGCCACGGCTTCGCAGATATTGCGCAAACCGTCGCCGAAGTTCTCCCGGCGATGGCCGGTTATCAGTACCATGCGCCGCTGGTGTTCCAGCACCGCCAGGGGCGAATCGGCGGCGGGGCGCCACTGGGTCTGTTGCTGGTGATGCCGCATCCACAGCAGCGCATCGACCACCGTGTTGCCGGTGACCTCGATGGTGTCGGCGGGCACGTTTTCCCGCAGCAGGTTGGTCCGGGCCTCGACGGTCGGAGCGAAGTGCAGGTCGGCGATAATCCCGGTCAGGCGCCGGTTGGCTTCCTCGGGCCAGGGCGCCCTGAGGTTGCCGGTACGCAGCCCGGCTTCGACATGGCCGATGGGCAACTGGCGGTGGAAAGCGGCGAGGGCGGCGATAAAGCTGGTGGTGGTATCGCCATGCACCAGGACGATGTCCGGTTGCAGGCGTTCGAAGGCGGTATCCAGATGGATCAGCAGTTGCTGCGAGAGGCCGTTGAGGGACTGGCCCTGGGTCATCACTTCCAGGTCTTTGTCGACTTGCAGCTCGAAGGAGTCCAGTACCTGTTTGAGCATGTCCCGGTGCTGACCGGTGGAGCAAATGTGCAGTTGCAGACCTGGCCAGTGTTTTAGCACCCTGGCCAGTGGCGCCATCTTGATTGCTTCTGGGCGTGTACCGAAAACCATCACGACTTTAAAAGGCATGTTCCCCTCCTTGGGTGCGATGCGATCGGAACGAAGGTTGAATCAAAGCAGCGGGAACTGCGCTTGTCCAGCCAGGGCGTGTGGGACACATGCCTGGAGCTGGTGCTGGCGGCCAATGGCTCCAGGCGTTGAGTCGCATCTATGTGGCACAGGTTTTTGTACACGTCTGTTGCTGTCTGTATGCTCTCGGTCCGGCGAATGAAGTGATCTGCTCCGGGGCATCGGAGCGGATGCAATCCACCCTGTCTTGCCGCTCCCTATCATGCGGAGGCGGTCCGCTGGAGAAAATCAATCAATGTCCGGGCCGACTGTCAGGGTGCTGTTGCCGCGCAAGATCGATGGCTTGGTCGAAAGCCTGGTGCGCGCTTGCTTGGCCGAGGTTGCAGATAACCCCTGGGCGGGTAGGGGGGCGTTTTTTATTGAAGGCAGTCCCATGCTTTGCGCGCTGGGGGCCGATTATCCAGAGGAGCTGGCGGAATATGCCGGGCTGGCCGGGGAGCTTGGATGGCTCCCTGAAGGCATCCTGAGCCTGGCGGCCATGGATAAAGATCAGTTGGATCACCAACGACTAGGACAGGCGGCGCTGGCGTTGGTCCGTCGTCTGGATGGCGTGGTGGCCTTCTGCGCCAGTATCCATACCTACACTCGGGATGCCGAATTTCTGGCGGGGCTGGCGATCATCGAGCATGAGGGTGAGAGCATTTTCAGCGCCGCGGACTTTGCGGCTTGGTTGGGCCACCGGGATTTTCGACTGGTGAAATAGTCCACGGCCCCACTGCCACTTCGCCACCACCCGTCCTGGGCGCTGGCTTGACAGCGAAGGCGGCCGTGAGATCGCTTTCGCCGGCAAGCCGGCTCCTGCAAGGGAGAGGTCAGATCTTCTGCTGGTGCTCGGCGGCATGCATGCCGAGGTAGGCGGTCAGGTTGTCGTCGCTGATGCCCAGGGTGCCGAGAATCTGCGCCATGAAGCTCACCGGGGCGCTGCCCGGGGCGGTGATCACGCGCTGGTCCGCCACGGCGTGTGGCACATCCTCATAGTGCGCGGCGCCGGCATAACCCACCGCCAGCAGGTTGGCCGCCGAATTGGAGGTGTGCTTCACCGCGTCCAGCACCCCGGCCCGAGCCAATTCGCGGGTGCCGTCGCAAATGCCGGCGATCACAAGGTGGCGTGCCTGGGCGGCGCGCAGCAGGTCGCCGATGTCCGGCGCCTTGTCGCTTTGCCAGACGCTCCCGCCGCAAACCATCAGCAGATCCACTTCATCCAGACGAATGTCTTCCAGCGCCAGGTCCGGGGTTACTCGCAGGCCGCCCATGGAGGTCACGATAGCGCTCTTGGGGGAAGCGTAACGGCAGTCGAAGCCATAGTAGCCACGGCCGGTGGCGTTGATCAGGGCGGTTTCCCAGTCGGCGAAGTTGTCGCAGATGATAGTGATGGCGCGGGTCATGGAGCTTCCTTGCTTGGGGCGATGAGCGGGTGGGGAGCGCCAGGGTAACCCGTTTTTGCCGGGTGCCTGGAGAAGCTTTTACAGCTCTGGCGACAATCGCCGGCAATTGTCGTTGGCCTTCAACCAGCGAGCTGCCTTAGGCTCTGTACGAAAAGTTTTGAGACAAAGGTCAGGCAAGGCGAAAACGGTCGAGGAAGCGGAGTTTACGGGGTGTAAATGAGCATTCCGAGACCGTTTTCAACGCAGCGTCACCGAGTATCAAGGCTTTTCGTACAAAGCCTAGGATCCAGCACCTTGATTTCATTGAGCGCAGTGCAGGGCGGTTCGTCAGTGAACCCATCAAAGGAACTGAACATGTACAACTTTCTGAACGGAACCCCGGCTCAGTGCGGGTTGTTGACCGGCCTTCTTCTGGCGCTGTCCGGTTGCCAATCGGACTTGCCTGGTACCCCGCTGTCCAAGGACGAGCAGCAACGACAGCTGGAGACGCAGTTCTATGCCAACGCGGTGCAGCAGGTGCTGTACCGCGAAAGCCTCAGGGCCAATGCCGAACAACTGATGGGCAGCGTGGAGCTGGTCATGCAGTTCGATCGGCAGAATCAGGTCAT
The DNA here is from genome assembly GCF_003363755.1 of Pseudomonas protegens. Classification (GTDB taxonomy): domain Bacteria; phylum Pseudomonadota; class Gammaproteobacteria; order Pseudomonadales; family Pseudomonadaceae; genus Aquipseudomonas; species Aquipseudomonas danubii. The sequence goes on along the minus strand of NZ_CP031396.1, from coordinate 868,525 downwards.
CGGTTGTGCGGCGCAGAGCAGCCCCTTGCCTGAAGCGCGGGCCTATCCCTACAACCCGAAACTGGGCGAGATGCTCGAGGGCGTCTGCTGGAACACCGTGTTCCCTCTGGCGCCCGCCGCCGCCTTTGAGCCTGATGGCGTGCTGGAGGTCAAAGGGACGTTGATGTTCCCTCGCTTGACCCTGGAAGGCGAGCAATTGAAGGAGTTTGCCTTCGATACCGCTCAATACGCCAAAGGCCATTTCTTCTGGACGCACACCCTGGCCCAGTTGCCGGTGGACAGCGTCGGAGTGGCCAGTTTTGAGGTCAAGGCCGATCCCCGGGGCCGGGTGCAGGAATGCTGGGTGAACCTGCGGGCGGTGCGCTACCGACCCGAGTCATTCAAGCCCGACAATCAATTGCGCAATCGCGTCACCCAACTGTGTGAGCAGTTGGACCTGCGGCAGATGCCGGGTTTTGCGGCCGAGCAGGGTCAGGCGCGGCCGATCCATGCCAGCGTGTTTTACACGCCGTGGAAAGGCGGGCCGAACAAGGCCGCGCAGCGTGTGCAGGCAAGCGGCGCTGAACCTTGAGTCTGGCTGGTGCGCATTGGTGATGCAGATTTTACTAAAGCTTCGGCTATTGGTTCGTTCAGTGATTGAGCCGACCCTTTCCGGGGCGCGGGGCGTGGCCATTGCGCCCGGTCATTGATCAATGAGTTCCCTATTCATGTCATTAGCATTCTTGCGCACCTCGACCCTGGCCTTGCTGACTCCGGCCGTGCTGACCCTGGGCGCCTGCCAGAGCAAGACTCCGGAGCAGAGCGCCGCCCAGGCCCTGGAAACCCAGAAAAGCCTGGAATTCTCTGTCGCCATCAGCGAAGTGCTGAGGCGCAACATCATGGCCGCCAACCTTCAGGGCCTGAGCGGCGCGGTGGAGTTGCGGATCAAGCTCAATCGGCAGAACGAAGTGCTCGACTGCACGGTACGCCCCGGCAGCGGTGATGTTTCCCAGGTCCTGGCCACCCCAACCCTGCTGCACCTGGCCCGACAGGTGTGCTGGAACACCCTGTTTCCTGCCGCCGCGCCTGAGGCCTTTGGCGATGGGAACGTCATCAAGGCGATTGCCAACCTGGAGTTTCCGCACCCCAGCCAATTGCCCAAGCGTGAGCGTCAGGCGTATCGGCTGAGTTCCAGCCTCTATCAGCAAAGCCGGTTCTTCTGGGAGCAGGCCGTCGTCGGGTCGGGCATCGACAGCATCGGCGTGGCCAGTTTCCACTACAGCGCCAATGCCCAGGGGCAGGTCCGGGAATGTCTGGTAAACCTGGAGCACAGCGCGTTCCGGCCGGAAGCGTTCAAGGCCGACGCCACCCTGCGCCAACGCTTGACCCAGCGCTGCCAGCAGCTGGATCTGCGGCAGATGCCGGGCTTTGTCAGTCAGCCCGACGGCCTGAGCCGCGGTGAGGTGCTGGTGGAATACATGCCGTGGCGCGGCGGCCCGGCACCGCACTGACGCCACGCCGTCCGGCAGGCACCTCCCCAGGTGCCTGGGCAAAGAATTTCCCCCGGGCTATTTACATCCACGCCGTCATTCCCCATTATCCGCGCCGTCTAAGTTTCGCTGCTGACCAGACAATTCCAGCCACCAAAAGGGTGGTTGTTTTGTTGCGTCCAAGAAAAGCAGTTGAAAATGACCAAGACTCCTCTGAAAAGAATTCAGCACAAGCTCGCCCGTTCCGGGGTGGCCATCGAACGCCTGAATTCCAATTCCCTCTCCATCTCTTCGATCAATGACGCCGGGCTCAAGGTGGATCTGTTGCTGCCCGAAAGCTTTGCCATCGAAGAAAAAGCCGTCCTGCAACTGATGGATTTCGCCAAGGTGGCTCACCCCCATGGCGGCGAAGTGAAGTGCGCCTGCGCCACGCCGGACTTCCACACCGGCAGCCCGATCCCGGTGGGCAGCGTGATTGTCACCAGTCACGACATGGTGGTGCCGCAGGCCATCGGCACCGACATCAATTGCGGCATGCGCCTGCACAAGCTGGGGCTGAACTACGAGCAGTTCATGGCGCAGAAAGCCAAGTGGACCGCCCTGGTGCGCGGCGATCTGCTGGAGGGCACGCGCAACATTCCCACCAGCCCAATGGCCATGACCGCGCTGTTTCAGGCCGGGCTCGGGGATTTCTGGGCCCAGGTGCAGCAGCAGGACCCGATCGGGCTGTTTGCCGGGGCGGACTTCGCCCAGCTGCAACGTGAGCTGTCGGGTTTGCATGAGTCGTCGTTCGCCCGTGGCAGCGCCGACTACGCGCCGGAAGCCTTGCAGGACCGCTTGCGCAAAATCCTCCGCGACCCGGGCCTGGGTTCCCTGGGCGGCGGCAACCACTTTGTCGAGATCCAGGTGGTCACCGAACTGGTGGATCGTCAGGCCTGCTTTGCTCAGGGCCTGTCGGTGGGGCAGGTGGTGATGATGATCCACACCGGCTCGCGCGACGTGGGCTTCTATGTCGGGCGGCGCTGGATGGACAAGGCCAAGGCCCTGTGGCCGGCGGGGATCAAGCACCCTGATTCGAAGATCTTCGCCCTGTTTGGCGAGATGGCCGACGAGTACCTGCTGGCCATGCACAGCGCTGCCCACTACGCCGACGCCAACCGCGCGCTGATCGCCGAGATGGTGCGCCAGCGCACCCGGCAAGTGTTTGGTGCGGGCATCGAAGCACCGCTGATTGTCGATGTGCCGCACAACATCGTGCTGCGCGAAGAAGAGGGCAACGTGCATCGCAAAGGCGCGACACCGGCCTATGCCGGCCAGCCGCTGCTGATCCCGGGGAGCATGGGGCATGACTCCTACCTGCTCACCGGGCTGGGCAATGAGCGCTGGCTGCGTTCGGCCAGCCACGGCGCCGGGCGCTCGATGTCGCGCAGCGAGATTGTGTTCAAGGCCAAGAAGGACAAGGCATTCCTCGGCTTGCAGGGCGTGGAGTGCATCACCACCAAGGAAGAGCGGATGATCGAAGAGGCGCCAGGGGCCTACAAGGAAATTGGCCAGGTGATCCAGTCCCAGGTGGAAGAGGGCACGGTGTCGGTGATGGCGCGGTTTTCGCCGATTCTGACCTTCAAGGCGTAAGCGCGCTGGGCGGGTGCGGGCGGGGATGGTTTTCGGGTTTGCCGTGCAACGGTGCGGCCGATACATTGTCGCCCCTCCCGGCCTGTTCGCTCCGAGCGGTGCCGTTGCAGTTGTCTGCGGTCGCAAAAGCCCTGGATGCGGTAGCGCTGGGGTGTTTGCCTGTTTGTGATCAACCTTCGGTGCTTAAGCATGAATCAAGATGAAAACCTGAAGCACGATGCGCTAGCGCCATTGACCGCTGCCAGCGAGTTTGTCGTCGACAAGCAGCCCCTTGCCGAACTGCTTGCGGTGCTTGCCCAGTGTGGCGAGGTGGTGTCCTGCTTCTTCAAGCCTGATCCCACCATCAAGGTGTTGGGTGAGAGGCCGCGACTGACGGAGTTTCTCGAACGTTTCAGCGGCCTCGCCAGCTCGACGGCCATCGGGCAGGTCGAGCCTGAGTTCGGGCCCTGTTCCATGCTCAATCGATACGAGTTCGAGGGCTCGTTGCTGGCGGCGCTGCTGCGGGGCGGGTGTCATCCGTCCAGCCGTGGAGGGTCCGTGGAGAATACTCGGAAGGTGGTGTTCGAAGCGCTGGATGCTGTGTTTCCGGCGCCGTTTTCCGAGCTGGTGGTGTATCGGTTCGATAGTCCTGATTGGTGTGAGTTGACCAGGGATTCGACTATTTCTTCTGCCTATGTCGCCTGCCAGGGGGCGCGGAATCTGTGGTGGGTGTTGTGTGTTGCTGATGTTGACTGATGGCTTTTGGGCTTTAGGTTGGCTGTGTGGGAGATGTACACCCACATGGGTAACGGAAAAGTTCAGGCACATGGGTGACACCAAGGGTGCGGCTCGCTGGAGCTGGCTTGCCAGCGAAGACGGCCAGGAGGGCGCCGGTGGGTTTGGCGTAGTAGGTGCTTGTTGCTGCGGTAACTCCTGGTCCTCTGCTATGGCCACAACCTTTGTGGCGAGGGAGCTTGCTCCCGCTCGAGCGCGCAGCGGTCGTAATCCCTGATATCGCGGATTTGGGGTATATCCGTTGCTGCTGTGGGTTTCGTCCTTACGGTGAGGGGCGCGTACATATCCGTTGCTGCGGGTGCCGCTGCTGACGGTTTCGCTTTTACAGGCGAGGGACTGTGTACATATCCATTGCTGCGGTTGCGGCCACTGGCGGTTTCGCCCTTACGGCGAGTCCCTTTTTACAGTCGCCTAAAAAGGAACCAAAAACGCTTGCCCCTCCACTCGGTGCCTCGCCTAGGCTCGGCATGCCCTCTCTCCGGCATTGATCCGTGGGCCGCGGCGGCTAACCCGGCGTCCTGCCGGGTTACCCACGGCTCACTGCCTGCGTTCGGCCATCGTGGTTAACGGGGCCCCCAGGATCAAAAGCCAAAGCAAAGCAGAGCGAGAGCCTTGGCTGTGCCTTGGGTTAGGGCTCCGGTAGTTGCAGCGCTTGTTGTTCCGCCATTTGCAACACATCGCAGCCGTCCTGCAACAGCAGGGTCGCCACGCTGGAGAAGCGCTTCAGGTCGAGGTGATCGGCATTGCGGCTGGTCATGTCGGTAACGCTGTCCAGCATGTCCCGGGCGGCGCGGATGCGCAGGCCGGCGTAAGTCAGCAGGTCGAGCAGCGGCGCTTGTGGGTTGATGAAGGCGATGGGGTGGTCGGTGGTACTGGAGGAAGTGAACGGTTGGTAATCCATATCAGTGACGCTCCATAACTTAGGTAGCTACCACCAATCGCGGCCAAGCGAAGCAGGGTGGCAACTGTACGCGGGTTGGCCGACCGGGCCTAAGCATCCCGGCACACCCGAAGGTGTCCCACGCACAGTCGCCATAACACGAACGTGCGAGCGCAAAAAAAGCGCTTGCCTTGTTATGGGGAGCGCCTGTGCGCTTAGGATGCTGACGGCCAAGTCAGGTCGCTGAATTGGCAGCGACGGGCTGGACTATAAGTTGGATGACTAGGCAATGCAAGTTGCGTGTAATGCTCGGTGTTAGTGAGTGATAATTGGCATTGTATTCACAGTGTTCAATGATGTTTGTTAGGAGTTTGGAGTTGTGGTGTGAGGGGTAATAGGAAATTACCGTTTCTAAGTTTTAATAGGGGTGTTTATAGTATGCTGGACATTATCTTTTCATAGTGTTCTTTTATTTGAGGGACTTCACCTAGATCTGCCGTTTTAATCGCTTCGGCGATCATTTTGTCTGCAAAATGTCTTGGTACGTTCTTGCATCCAGTGATTTCTTTATAATATTCACAGAATATAGAGTAGCAAAACATGGATATCATTTTTCCGTAACAGTCTGTGGCCGGTAAGATTCGCTCTTTTCCTAAATATCGAAGAGGTGCGGTTCTTCTGCTTTTTATTTCTTTTATTAATTTTTTTAGTTGTTCTTTTTTTATCTTGTAGTCTGGTGAGTTTGAAGTGTCCACTAAAGACCAGAAACGCTCTCTGTCGACTCCCTTTATTCTTACGAGTCCACAAAGAAGGTCGATGATCACTACACGGTTTATGCTTTTTAGAAAGTTGCTGTATCTGAGTTTGATGTTTTGGATGTGCTTTTCTGGAATTTTGCCATCAGGATGCACTGAGTTTAGTATTGATATTAATAGTTCTGATCTACAAGCATCGTTCTCCCAGCTATAGCCGTGAGTGTAAAGGATTCGGTGGTGTTTAATGAGATCGCCTCTATGTGAGTCGTAATCTCGATCGAATACAGCGATTGAGTTACTGACAGAGTTTTCTGCAATTTTCTCTGCGTATGGGCGCACAAATTCTTTTGAGCCTAAGGATTTTATTTTGATTTTTATATTTGGAAGAAATCGTAAAAAAACACTTTTCCAGAAAACTGAGTCAATAGACCAAGTGCATTCATCGTCTTTTTTAAAGTCTGAGGGAGTACCACCTTCCGAATAAACTAAAAAGTCGACGTCACAGAATGCGTGAAAGTTAGATAGTCCGGAGTTTGTTCTTGAAAATATCATTTTATGCAGCGCTCCATATTGATTAAGCTGGTTTGATGTTCACCAACTACGTCGGGCGAGTGCGTTGCAAAAATAATTTGTGCAGATGGATTTAGACTTTTTATATTTTTTGCAAGAGATTCCTGCCATGCAACATGAAGGGAGATTTCAGGCTCGTCAGCCATGTATATAAATGTATTGCCTTCTTGTAGTAGTGCTTCACCTAAGATAATAAGTATTTGTTTTTCTCCAGATGATAGTTCGCTCGGGGTTAGAGTTTTCCCTGAGGTTGTGGTAATTACTATTTCGTTGCGTTCATTGATGTGCAGGGTTTTTCTCTGCATCAGATTGTTAAGGAGGTATATAAATAAATCTTTTGGGGCTAATAATTTCCTTTTGTTTGATGTGATGTCCTCCCAGAAATCGACTGTGCTTTCAATTCTGTGAAGTGAGAATAAAGCTAGTATTTCAGTACTGGTTAGGCTTTGATCTAGTTCCATTTTTTTTCGCAGTCTTTCTAGGATTGCAAAGTGTGTGTCAACTTTTTTTGAGTAGTTTTTCTTGTCTACACGAAATTCGGAAAATATTTGGATGAGCGCTGATTTTTCACTTTCAAGTTTTGATTCGAAAGGGGTAGGGAGTTGCTTTTGTTCATCTTTTACTAAGAGAGATAAAAAAACTTGTTCTTGAAATTTTTCATGTAGCAAGTTTACTTTTTTACTTAAGGCTGAAAGGTAGCGTACTAACCTGTTGGAGAAATCTTCTAGTCTGGAGTCTAGTGGGTCGGAGGGTATTTCATTTTCTACATTGTTTATGCGTTGTACGGATAGCCATGTTAACGAAGTCATCTCTTGTAGGTGGCTCGTTAATGTTTTTCCTGCGGCATTTTTTCCTGCTAGTTTTGTTCTGAGGAAGTAGGTGCCTCTTAAAGCGTTTTCATAAGCATCTGTTTCACTGAGAATATAGGAGTATGGTTTTTCTGAAGAGGTTTCAAATATTTTGTAATCACAATGGAAGAAAGGTGTCTCCCTGCTTTTGGAAACTTCAATGTATGGCTTCTTTCTAGAGCCTGGTTCTTTTAATGTGATTCGAATTTGGTAGAAGTCAAGTGTGGATAGGTAGTGTCTATCCGCCAGGAGTACTCCTGCAATCAATTTCAAAGCGGTGGATTTTCCTGAGCCATTGGGGCCTATTATGAAGTTGTAAGAGTCGTTTGTTTTTATGTGAACTTCGTGATCGCCCCAGAACCCATTAATGTAAACGCTTTCGATAATGTTCATTGATGCTATTAAGTCCATTTTAATAGTTGGTTGGATTTTTTTTGATGGCACATGGCCTATACTAGATGCTAGTCCTTAGCTTGTCTTCCCTACTTTCGTTAGATGTGCGTGAGGTTTATGAGTCTGAAATGGTCTCTACTTTCATCTCTGCGATTCCCATCCCCGATGTCATGTGTTTTTCGACTCTATCATTTTGATTTTATTAGTATTTAGCTTTGACTTGTTGGTCTCGCAATTCTTATGGCACACTCCTAGTCATTCCGCTATTTGAAATTCAATTCCGCTATAACGGATTTGTTGGCGGCGGATGTTGCATCCTTTGAGGTGTTGCTTAGGTGAAAATGGAGAGTTGAAAGCCTAGGCGCGAGTACTAAGCGGTAGTTGTTGGCAGACCAGTCTTTTCTTCTGGTCGGGTTTCTGATTAACACAAAGTTCTCAACTTTTCATTTTCAACCAGGAGAATCGCTCATGAGCATCACCCGTTACGGCACCGGCAGCACCGCAGGCGGTGGCCAGCCGCGTCCTTTCGCTCGCGCCGTCGAAGCCGATGGCTGGCTGCACGTGTCCGGCCAGGTGCCGGCGCTGGATGGCGAGATCATTCACGGTGGGATCGTCGAGCAGACGCATCAGACCATGCGCAATCTAGTGGCCATTCTCGAAGAGGCCGGGTACGGCCTGGAGGATGTGGTGCGGGTTGGCGTGTGGCTGGAAGACCCGCGGGATTTCTGGAGTTTCAACAAGGTGTTCGGTGAGTACTTCAAGCCCGAACACGCGCCGGCCCGGGCCTGTGTGCAGGCCAGCATGATGGTGGACTGCAAGGTCGAGATCGATTGTGTGGCCTACAAGAAGAAGCCTTGAGTGCGCTTCTGTAGCCGCTGTCGAGCCTGGGCGAGGCTGCGATCGACCGCAACGCGGGCGCTGGGTGATGAGATCGCTGCGGCCCCTGCGACGGCGTGTCGCTCAGGGCGTTCGCAGCCTGCGGCAGCGGCTACAGGGATTGTGTTTTGCATAGGGGTGGGTAGATGAGTGAAGACAGCATCAAGCGCCGGGCCAAGGGCCTGGATCGGGCCTTCGATATTCTCGATTTCCTCAAGGAGATCGGCCAGCCGCTGCGGCCCAACGATATCGCCAAGGGCATTGGCAGTCCCAAGTCCACGGTCTATGAGTTGGTGGCGTCCTTGCTGGAGCGGCGGGTGCTGGAGCCGGTAGGCAAGGACGGTCATGTGTACCTGGGCCGCCAGCTGTATTTTCTCGGGCAGGCTCATTTGCGCCATTTCGATCTGAGCCGCGAGGCTGATCAGGCGTTGCAGGAAATTGTCAGCCAGACCCGGGAAACCGCGCAGATGTGCCTGCTCAACGGGCGCAAATACACCGTGGCGCTGATGAAGGAGGGCGAGCGGAATTTCCGCATTACCTCGGACATTGGCGAGAACGCGCCGATCCCCTGGACCGCCTCCGGGCGGTTGCTGCTGGGGCATATGAGCGATGAGCAGATCGTCGAGATGATCGATGACCAGGACTTCATGCTGCCTAATGGTGAGCGCCTGCCGCTGGCGACCTTCCTCAAGGAAATCCGTCAGGCCACCGAGGAGGGGTTCTTTTCCTTCGACAGCGTCGCCGACACCTTCACCCATTGTTTTGCCGCGCCGGTGCGCGATGAGCGCGGGGTGTGCATCTGCACCCTGTGCATCGTCGCGCCGAGGGCCGATGCGCAGAGCCATTACCAGGAATACCGCCGGGTGCTGATCGATAGCGCCAACCGCCTGGCCCGGCGTATCAACGATTGATGACAGTGTCGCGGCTGTGCGCAGCCGCCTTGATAAGGAGTGCCAACATGTCTTCCGCTTTGAATCTGCCCCTGGTGGAAAAGGGCGCCGCTGCTATCGGCGCGAGTCTGCTGAGCGACGTCAGCCTGCCGGCCCTGGTGCTGCACCGCGAGGCGCTGGAACACAACATTCGCTGGATGCAGAAGTTTGTCAGTGACAGCGGCGCCGAGCTGGCGCCCCACGGCAAGACCAGCATGATGCCCGCGCTGTTTCAGCGGCAGTTGGACGCCGGCGCCTGGGGCATCACCCTGGCCACGGCAGTACAGACTCGCGCCGCCTACGCCCATGGCGCGCGCCGGGTGTTGATGGCCAACCAACTGGTGGGGGCGCCGAACATGGCGCTGATCGCCGAGCTGTTGGCGGATGCCGATTTCGATTTCTATTGCATGGTGGATCACCCGGACAACGTGGCCGATCTGGGGGCGTTTTTCGCCCAGCGCGGCGTCACCCTCAAGGTGATGATCGAGTACGGCGTGGTGGGCGGTCGTTGCGGTTGCCGCAGCGAGCAGGAAGTACTGGCCCTGGCCAAGGCGATCCAGGCGCAGCCAGCTTTGGCGTTGTGCGGTATCGAAGGTTACGAAGGGGTGATCCACGGCGACCAGGCCATCAGTGGCATTCGGCAGTTTGCCGATTCCCTGGTGCGTCTGGCGGTGGATCTGCACAACGATGGTTTGTTTGTCATCGAGCGGCCGATCATCACGGCTTCGGGTTCGGCCTGGTACGACCTGATCGCCGAGTCCTTCGAGACCCACAACGCCAAGGGGCGTTTCCTCAGCGTGCTGCGTCCGGGCAGTTATGTCGCCCATGACCACGGTATCTACAAAGAGGCTCAGTGCTGTGTGTTGGATCGACGCAGTGATCTGCACGAAGGCCTGCGTCCGGCGATGGAAGTCTGGGCCCATGTGCAGTCGCTGCCGGAGCCGGGCTTTGCGGTGGTGGCCCTGGGCAAGCGCGATGTCGCCTATGACGCTGGCTTGCCGGTGCCGCTGCGACGTTACCGCGCTGGAGCCGAGGCCGGTGCCAGTGATGATGTGGGGGCGTGCAAGGTGACGGCGGTGATGGATCAGCACGCGTTTCTCACCGTGGCGCCGGGAGTGGAGCTGCGTATTGGCGACATCATTTCCTTTGGTACATCGCACCCGTGCCTGACCTTCGACAAGTGGCGCACCGGTTTGCTGGTGGATGAGCGCCTGCAGGTGATCGAGAGTCTGGAAACCTGCTTCTGAACGTAGTAGCCGGCTCGCCGACGAACAGACCCTGGGTTAGGGCGCAACTCTGAGGACGCTTTCGTTGGCAAGCCAGGTTCTACTAGCTGGTGTGTGCTTTGAGGGGAGGTCAAGAACATGAACGGGAAGCAGCGCATTGCCGCCATTGGCGAATGCATGATCGAGCTGCAACAGCGTCACGACGGCAGTCTGCTACAGAGCTTTGGTGGCGATACCTTGAACACTGCGGTGTATCTGTGCCGGGAGCTCGGGCAGCAGGCGCAGGTGGATTACGTGACCGCCCTGGGCTACGACAGCTTCAGCGATGCCATGTGCCAGAGCTGGGCGCAGGAGGGTATCGGCCTGGGAAAGGTTCAGCGCCTGCCCGGGCGTTTGCCGGGGTTGTATTGCATTCAGACCGATGCCCGGGGGGAGCGGCGTTTTCTGTATTGGCGCAATGAGGCGGCGGTACGGGACTGCTTCAACACCGCGGCGGCGGGGCCGATCCTGGCGGACTTGTGCGATTACGATGTGTTGTATTTCAGCGGCATCACCCTGGCGGTGCTCGGGGAGGTGGGACGCAAAAAGCTGATTGACCTGCTGGTGGAAGCGCGCATCCGTCGGGCGCAGATCGTGTTTGACAACAACTATCGGCCAAGGCTCTGGGCCTCGGTGGAGCAGGCGCGAGTGGCCTATCTGCAGGTACTGGAGCATGTGGATCTGGCGCTGTTGACCCTGGAGGACGAGCAGGCGCTGTTTGGCCATGACTATGCCCATGGCGTGTTTGCGGCCTACCCGAACATTGCCGAGGTGGTGATCAAGCGCGGGGCGGATTCGTGCCTGGTGCGTTGCGGCGGCGAGAGTCATGAGATACCGGCGCTGCCAGTGGCGCAGGTGGTGGACACCACGGCGGCGGGAGACTCCTTCAGCGCGGCTTATCTGGCCTGTCGTTTGCGCGGCGGCAGCCCGGTGCAGGCCGCAGAGGCCGGGCATCGATTGGCGAGTCGGGTGATTCAGCATCCCGGGGCGTTGCTTCCCCGGGAGCCCGCGTTGTAGGAGCCGGCTGGCCGACGAACAGGCCTTTGCCGGTTGCGGGCGCTTGGGCTGGCACGCCGGCTCCCACAGAACGGGGCTTGAGTGGTCAGTCGCGGAAGAACACCTGCACCAGGTGATAGCCGAATTTGCTCTTGATCGGGCCGTGCACGGTGCGCAGGGGCTTCTTGAAAATCACCTGATCAATGGCGCCGACCATCTGCCCCGGACGCACTTCCCCCAGGTCGCCGCCGCGCTTGCCCGACGGGCAGGTGGAGTATTTCTTGGCCAGCACGTCGAAGGCTTCGCCCTTGGCGATGCGCTGCTTGAGCTGCTCGGCTTCTTCGGCGGTTTTCACCAGGATGTGGCGGGCTTGGGCTTTCATGATGGCGTGACCTTGTAGCGGGAAATCGGCGGCCGCGGATTATGCCTGAATTCAGGACTCGCGGCCGATCATCTGGCGAATCTTCTGCGCCAGTTCTTCGATGGAAAAAGGCTTGGCCATCAGGTCCATGCCCGGTTCCAGAAAGCCCTGGCGCTCGGCGGCCTTTTCCGCGTAGCCGGTCATGAACAGTACCTTGAGCCCCGGGCGCTGTTGGCGGGCGATCTCCGCCAATTGTCGGCCGTTCATGCCCGGCAGGCCGACGTCGGTCACCAGCAGGTCGACGCGCAGTGGCGAGTCCAGCAATGGCAGGGCGCTGCGTGCATCCTCGGCCTCGATGGCGCGGTAGCCCAGTTCGCTGAGGACGTTGAGCACCAGCATGCGCACCGCCGGGTCGTCCTCCACCACCATCACGCTTTCCCCGGCCATGGCCTGGGGCGCCGCGCTGCTGCCCGTGGGTTGCAGCGGTTCCAGGGGCGCGTTGTGCAAGCGCGGCAGGTACAGGCGCACACAGGTGCCCTGGCCTGGCTCGCTGCTGATGGTCACGTGTCCGCCGGACTGCTGGGCAAAACCATAGATCATCGACAGCCCGAGGCCCGTGCCCTGGCCGATGGGCTTGGTGGTGAAGAAGGGGTCGAAGGCCTTGGACAGAATCCGTGGGCTCATGCCGGCGCCGTTGTCGCTGACCCCCAGCATCACGTAGTCGCCGGCCTTGACCGGCTCCAGGGTGCTGATGTCGCTGCCGTCGAGGTAACTGTTGGCGGTCTCGATCAGCAGTCGGCCGCCGTCGGGCATGGCGTCGCGGGCGTTGATCACCAGATTGAGCAAGGCGTTTTCCAGCTGGCTGGCATCGGTGTTTACCGGCCACACCTCGTCCGCCAGTTGCATCTGCAGCTGGATGTGTTCGCCCTTGGTGTGGTTGAACAGCTCCTGCAGCGAGCGCACCAGCTGGTTCGGGTCCAGGGGCTGGCGGTCCAGGGACTGGCGTCGGGAGAAGGCCAGCAGGCGGTGGGTCAGGGACGCGGCACGTTTGGCCGAGGACATGGCGGCTTCGGTAAAACGACCGATCTCATCGCTGCGGCCGTTGTCGATGTAGCGCTGCATCAGGTCCAGGCTGCCGATGATGCCGGTGAGCATGTTGTTGAAGTCGTGAGCGATGCCGCCTGTGAGCTGGCCCACGGCCTCCATCTTCTGCGCGTGGCGCAGGGCGTCCTCGGCGCGCTCGCGCTCGAACATTTCGTTCTGCAGGCGCTGGTTGACGGCGGCCAGCGCCTCGGTGCGGCGGTTGACCCGTTCTTCCAGGGTTTCGTTGAGGTTGCGCAGAGCCTCCTCGGTCTGTCTGCGCTCGGTTTCATCGATGACGAAAATGTAGAAACCGTTGATGGCACCGTCGGCGCCATGGCGGGGCAGGTACTTCATCAGGGCATGGCGCGGGCGGCCGTCGCGGTGGGGCGAGTTGGCTTCGAAGCTGCAAGGCTTGCCCGCCAATGCGGCGGCAATGTTCTCGGCGCGGGTGGCGTAGATCTCGTCGCCCACCACTTCGCGGATGGTCTTGCCGTACAGCTCCTGCGGGGTCAGGCCGTACCAGTCCAGGTAAGCGCTGTTGTTCAGGCGAAAGCGCTCTTCGCGGTCGACGTAACCGATCAGCACTGGCATGGCGTTGATGATCAGTTGCAGTTCGGTCTGGCTCTGGCGCAGTGCTTGCTCCATCTGCTTGCGCTCGGTCAGGTCCAGGGCGGCGCCGAGAAAGCGCGTCGGCCGGCCGTGGTGATCCTTGTAGCAGCGACCCCGGGCGAACACCCAGCGCACCTGGCCGTCGGCCAGTTGCAGGCGGTATTCCTCGGCGTATTCGCTGCCCTGGGTGATGCAGTGCTTGATGCTCCGGGCCACCATGGCCCGGTCTTCCGGGTGCACGCCTTTGAGGTACTCACTGATGGGCAATTGTCGGGATAGCTGCGGGTCGACGCTGTGCAGCTGGGCAAAATGGGTATCGGCGATAAAGCGATCTTCGCCAATGTCCCAATCCCAGGTGCCCACCGCATCGGTGGCCGCCAGGGCCAGTTGCAGGCGCTCCTCGGTCTCGTGCTGGGCCCGCAGGCTGTCGTCGGAGCGCTGCTGCAGTTCGAGGGCGATGCGCCGGCGCTCGTTGGTCTCGATGGCGGTCACCAGGATTCCGGCAACGTCGCCGCGTTCATCGCGGATCGGGCTGTAGGTCAGGTCCAGCCACAGGTCGTGTGCAGTACCGTCGCTGCGTTGCAGGCTGAAGCGCTGCTCGCTGAAGCTGCGCACCTGGCCGTTGAGCACCGCGCGGTAGACCGGGTCGGTGAAGTCCATCAGCTCTGGCCAGATCAGGTGCGCCGGCTGGCCGAAGGCCTGGGGGTGCTTGTTGCCTGCCAGCAGGGCGAAGCCGTCGTTGTAGATCTGGGTCAGCTCGGAGCCCCACAGCAGCAACATCGGCATCGGCGAATGGATCACGATGTCCACGGCGGTGCGCAGGCTCTGGGGCCAGTGGCCCGATTCACCGAGGGCCGTGGCGGACCAGTCCAGACGGGCTATCAGGTGGGCGGCTTGGCTGCCGGAGTGGGGGGCATTCATGTCGGGTGTGTCCTGGGCGCAGCGGTGTTACGCGGCAAGGTCATGGCTCGCGTACTGGAAAAGTCGCATGGACATGCCGTGCATATTCAAACGGATGGAGTGTAGGTGTTTCTGGCGGGGTTATTTTCACCTGCTTTTGCGGCAGATGACCAGTCTAGAGGGGCTGAACGGTCCCTGTAGCCGCTGCCGCAGGCTGCGAACGCTCTGGGCGGCACTGCGTCGCAGGATGCGCTGCTCTTGAGATCGCTGAAGGTCCTGCGGCCCTTTGCGCAGCCTCGCGGGCTCGGCAGCGGCTACAGGTCCTGCGTCGCGAAGGGCTGCGCCGACGGTGGTTGGCCGTCGTCAGTGGCGCAATTCCTCGCGGTCGCGGAACTGCTCCAGGGCTTCGGGGTTGGCCAGGGCGTCGGTATTCTTCACCGGCAGGCCATGCACCACATTGCGCACCGCCAACTCCACGATCTTGCCGCTGATGGTCCGGGGAATGTCGGTCACTGCGAGGATCTTCGCCGGCACATGGCGCGGCGTGGTGTTGCTGCGGATCACCTGGCGAATCCGCTCCTGCAACGGCTCATCGAGCACCACGCCATCCTGCAGGCGTACGAACAGCACCACCCGTACGTCATGCTCCCAGCTCTGGCCGATGGCCAGGCTTTCCAGCACCTGTTCCAGCTTCTCCACCTGGCGGTAGATTTCCGCGGTGCCAATCCGCACTCCACCCGGGTTGAGCACCGCATCCGAGCGTCCGTGAATCAGCCAGCCGCCATGGGGCAGCTGTTCGGCGTAGTCGCCCTGGGCCCAGACTCCGGGAAACAGGCTGAAGTACGAGGCCTTGAGCTTGCTCTGGTCCGGGTCGTGCCACAGGCCTACGGGAATACTCGGAAAGTGCCGGGTGCACACCAGTTCGCCTTTTTCGCCGGTCACCGGCTGGCCCTGGTCGTTCCACACTTCGATGGCCATGCCCAGGCTCTTGCCCTGCATCTCGCCACGGCGCACCGGCTGGATCGGGTTGCCGGCGACGAAACAGGCGACGATATCGGTGCCGCCGGACATCGAGGCCAGGCACAGGTCGTTTTTGATCTCGCGGTACACGTAGTCGTAGCTCTGTGGCGACAGCGGCGAGCCGGTGCAGAGCAGGGTCTTGAGGCTGTCCAGGCGGTGGCTGAGGCGCGGTCGGCTGCCGGCCTTTTCCAGGGCGGCCAGGTACTTGGGGCTGGTGCCGAAGACGCTGATGCCTTCGCTATCGATCAGGTCGATCAGGCGCTCGTTGGTGGGATGGAAGGGCGATCCGTCGTAGAGCACCAGGCTGGCGCCGGTGGCCAGGGCCGAGACCAGCCAGTTCCACATCATCCAGCCGCAGGTGGTGTAGTAGAACAGCCGCTCGCCGGGCCCCAGGTCGGTGTGCAGGCCGTGTTCCTTGAGGTGCTGCAGCAGCACCCCGCCAGTGCCGTGGACGATGCACTTGGGCACCCCGGTGGTGCCGCTGGAATAGAGGATGTACAGCGGATGGGCGAAGGGCACCGGGACGAATTCGGGTTCGCCGCCTGACTGATAGAAATCGTCCCAGAGGCTGATCCGGGCCTGGGTACGGTAGTCCTCGACCCGGGCTTGCTGACGGGCGTAGGGCACGATGAGCAATTGCTCCAGGGACGGCAGGCGCTCAAGGATCTCGTTGACCTTGGCGGTCTGGTCGATGTCCTTGCCGGCGTAGCGATAGCCGGCGCAGGTGATCAGCACCTTGGGTTCGATCTGGCCAAAACGGTCGATCACCCCCTGGGTGCCGAAATCCGGCGAACAGCTGGACCACACCGCGCCGAGGCTGGTGCTGGCCAGCATGCCCACCAGGGTCTGCCAGGTGTTGGGCAGGCAGGCGGCAACTCGGTCGCCGAGGCCGACCCCGGCAGCCCGCAGGCTGCGCTGCAGGCCGGCGACCTGGGCCGCCAGTTCGGCGTAGGTCAGTGGTTCGCGCTGGCCGTTCTCGTTGATCGCCACCACCGCCACGGTGTCGTCCCGGCGCTTGAGCAGGTGCTCGGCGAAGTTCAGCGTGGCCCCTGGAAACCATTGGGCGCAGGGCATTTGCGGGCCTTCGCGCAGCACGGATTCAGCGGGCTGGTGAAAGCTGACCTCGAAGAAGTCGACGATGGCCTGCCAGAAGCTTTCTCGCTGGTCGATGCTCCACTGGTGCAGGGCGGGAAAGTCGGCCAGGTTGAGGTCGTGACGGTGATTGACCAGGCGCCGGAAGGCTTCCATGCGGGTCTTGCTGATGCGCTCGGCGCTGGGTTGCCAGAGTATTTCGGACATGGGATGCCTCTTGTTTTTCTTGCTTTGCACGCAAACCGATTCTAATGCCGGATGCTCTGTAGCCGCTGCCGCTGGCTGCGATCGGCTCTGCAGGAGACGTGCTCTTGAGGGCCTAGGAAGGCGCTACGCGCCTTATCGCAGCCTATGGCAGCGGCTACAGGGCGCGGGGTTATTGCGCCAGCCAGCCGCCGTCGATGTTCCAGGCCGCACCGCGCACTTGGGCGCCGGCTTCGCTGCACAAAAATAGCACCAGCTCGCCCAGTTGCGACGGGGTGACGAACTCCAGGGACGGCTGCTTTTCCGCCAGCAGATCATGCTGGGCCTGTTGCGGGGCAGCCCCGGCCGCCACCCGGTCGTCGATCTGCTTCTGCACCAGCGGGGTCAGCACCCAGCCTGGGCAGATGGCATTGCAGGTGACGTTGCTGGTGGCGGTTTCCAGGCCCACCACCTTGGTCAGGCCGATCACCCCGTGTTTGGCCGCGACATAGGCGGCCTTGCCTACCGAACCCACCTGACCGTGCACCGAGGCAATGTTGACGATCCGTCCCCAGCCCTTGGCACGCATCCCCGGCAGCCCCAGGCGGGTGCTGTGGAACACTGAGGACAGGTTGATGGCGATGATCGAATCCCAGCGCTCCACGGGGAATTCCTCCACCGCCGCCACGTGTTGGATGCCGGCGTTGTTGACCAGGATGTCGACGCCGCCAAACTCCCGTTCGGCGTAGGCGAACAGCTCGGCGATCTGTGCCGGGTCGCTGACGTCCGCCGGGTGATGGCCGACCTGCCCGCCGAACTGTGCGACCTCGGCGATCGCCTTCGAGGCATCGCCAAAGCCGTTGAGAATCAGCTTGGCCCCGGCCTTGGCCAGGACCCGGGCGATGCCCAGGCCAATGCCGCTGGTGGAGCCGGTGACCAGGGCGGTCTTGCCAGAAAGAGTGGTCATGAATACCTCACACAATGCCGGTGGCGTAGAAAGTGGCGATGACGACGAAGACCGCCAGGGTCTTGATCAGGGTGATGCAGAAAATGTCCTTGTAGGCTTCGCGGTGGGTCAGCCCGGTGACCGCCAGCAGGGTGATCACCGCGCCGTTGTGGGGCAGGGTGTCCATGCCGCCGCTGGCCATGGAGGCCACCCGGTGCAGCACTTCCAGGGGAATGTTGGCGGCATGGGCGGCGCTGATGAAGCTTTCGGACATGGCCGCCAGGGCGATGCTCATGCCCCCCGAGGCCGAGCCGGTGATGCCCGCCAGCAGGGTCACAGTAATGGCTTCGTTGACCAGTGGGTTGGGAATGTTTTTCAGCCAGTCGGCCAGCACCAGAAAGCCCGGCAGGGAGGCGATTACCGCACCGAAACCGTATTCCGAAGCGGTGTTCATCGCCGCCAGCAAGGCGCCGCTGACCGCGCTCTTGCTGCCCTCGGCGAGCTTGCTGCGAATCGCCGAGTAGCCGCACACCAGCACCATCAGGATGCCCACCAGCAAGGCCGCCTGCACCGCCCAGATGGCGGTGAGCTTGGCGATTTCGCTGGTCACCGGGGCGGCCATGCCCGGCAGGCTGAGGCTGTGGGTCTTGCCGTACCACTGGGGAATCCAGTGGGTGAACAGCAGGTTCATGATGCCCACCAGCAGCAGCGGCGACAGCGCCAGCCAGGGGTTGGGCAGTTTCAGGTCTTCGGCGGTTTCCGGTTCGTTGCGCAGTTCGGTGCCGTAGCCTTCACCGGCCTTCTGCGCCTTGTTGCGCTGGCGCTGCAGGAACAGCATGCCGGCGCAGAACACGAAAATGGTGCCGATCACGCCCAGCCAGGGCGCGGCCCAGGCGGTGGTGTTGAAGAAGGTGCTGGGGATGATGTTCTGGATCTGCGGGGTGCCGGGCAGGGCGTCCATGGTGAAGGAGAATGCACCCAGAGCGATGGTGGCCGGGATCAGGCGCTTGGGGATATTGCTCTGGCGGAACATCTCGGCGGCGAACGGGTAGACCGCGAACACCACCACGAACAGCGAAACCCCGCCGTAGGTCAGCAGGGCGCAGACCAAAACGATCACCAGTATCGCTTGGCGGGTGCCCAGCAGGCGGATCGCGGCGGCGACGATGGAGCGCGAGAAGCCCGACAGCTCGATCAGCTTGCCGAACACCGCGCCCAGCAGGAACACCGGGAAATACAACTTGATGAAGCCGACCATCTTCTCCATGAACACCCCGGTAAAGGCGGGCGCCACGGCGGACGGATCGGTGAGCAGCACTGCGCCCAGGGCGGCAATGGGGGCAAATAGGATGACGCTGTAGCCACGGTAGGCCGCCAGCATCAGCAGCGCCAGGGCTGCCAAGGCAATGATCACACTCATGGTGTGTCTCTCCAGGATTGTTATTGTTGTCGGGTGTTGCGTGTGGAGAGCGTTATAGCGAGAACTGTGCCAGTTAGTTAACTTGTTGAAATATAAACACTTTTTAAATATATCGAAGGTGATTTATCCAGATATTCTCTGTTTGGAGACAGTGAGGCGAGGGAGCTTGCTCCCGCTTTAGTGCGCAGCACTCCTCATGCCGGCCACCGGGTTGTGTCAGAAAGACCGCAATCACTGGGTTTGGCGCCGCTGCGCGGCCCAGCGGGAGCAAGCTCCCGGGCCACACAAGCGGTTGTCTCTGAATTGGGATTTTTGTCTCGTTATTGAGACTCGGCCATCCCCAGGGCCGCCATCTTCTTGTACAGCGTCGAGCGACCCAGCCCCAGGCGCCGGGCCGCTTCGTCCACCTTGCCGGCGCATTGCGCCAGGGTGGCGCTGATCAGTTGCCGCTCGAACCGTTCCCGGGCCGCGGCGAAGGTTTCCTGGCTCGGCGACTCGGCGGGCAGCGGGGCCGCATGGCGTTGCGCCGGGCTGAAGCTGCCGATTGCCGCGCGAATGTCCGCGGCAGTGAGTATCAGGTCGTCGCTGAGCAGCGCCGCGCGCTCTAGCACGTTGCGCAGTTCGCGGATGTTCCCCGGCCAGGCATGTTGCGCCAGCAGGGCCAGGGCTTCGCGATCCAGTTCATGCTGGCTGCGCAGTTCTTCGAGAATCCCTTCGCTCAGGGCCGGCAGGTCGTCCAGGCGTTCGCGCAGGGCCGGCACCTGGATCGGCAGCACGTTGAGACGGTAGTACAGGTCGGCGCGGAACTCGCCGCGCTTGATCGCCGCTTCCAGGTCGGTGGAAGTGGCGGCGATCACCCGCACATCGCTGTGGATCACTTCGTTGGAGCCCACCGGCTCGAACTCCTTCTCTTGCAGCACCCGCAGCAACTTGCTTTGCAGGGGCAGGGGCATGTCGCCGATTTCATCGAGGAACAGGGTGCCGCCCTGGGCGATCTGCAACTTGCCGGCGCGGCCCTTGCGGTCGGCGCCGGTGAAGGCGCCGGGGGCGGTGCCGAAGAACTCCGCCTCCAGCAGCGCCTCGGGAATCGCCGCGCTGTTGATGCTGACAAAGGGCTTGTGGGCCCGGGGCGAAGCAGCATGGATGGCCTGGGCCAGCAGCTCCTTGCCGGTGCCGGTTTCGCCTTGCAGCAGTACTGGGGATTCGGCGCTGGCGCTGCGTCGGGCCCGGCGTTTGACTTCCAGGCTGGCGGCGCTGGTGCCGATGAAATGGGCGAAGTTGTACTTGGTCTGCCGGGCCCGCAACAGAGAGCGGGTGGAGGCCAATTCTTCCTGCATGCTCAGGTAGCGCTTGAGCATGGGGGACAGGCTGCGCAGTTCGTCGAACAGGGCAAAGCCGATGGCGCCGATCACCGTGCCGGCGGCGTCGTGGATCGGCAGGCGCATCACCACCAGCGGTTCCTTGGGGGTGTCCTGCATGTCCAGCAGGATCGGGCGGCCGGTGCGTACCACCTCCCGCAGCAGGCTGCCGGGGATCACGCTTTCGCAGGGCTTGCCGATGGCGAAAGCCGCCGATTCCAGGCCGAAGCGCCGGGCGTAGCGCTCGTTCATCCAGACGATATTGGCGTCGCGGTCGACGATCACCGTGCCTTCGCTGGACTGCTCGATGATCTCGAACAGCGAACGGATCGCCAGTTGGCGCACACGCTGGTAATCCTTGAGGCTTTCGCTGTCGTTCATGGCGGCATCCTGAAAATGGGCGCGGCGATTATGCCGCAGTCTGCCCCGGTTGTTGCGCTGTAGCCGCTGCCGAGCCTGCGAGGCTGCGCAAAGGGCCGCAGGACCTTCGGCGGCCTTGAGGGCAGCGTCCGCTGCACAGCCGTTCGCAGCCTGCGGCAGCGGCTACAGGATGCAGCATCTGTAGCCGCTGTCGAGCCTTGGCGAGGCTGCGAAAAAAGGACGTCGGCGGCGGGTCAGCCGGGGTGGGCGGCGGCCAGCAGTTCCTGGGTGTAGGGGTGTTGCGGGTTGGCGAATACTTCATGGCTGGCACCGCGCTCCACCACCTGGCCGTCCTTGATCACGATCATGTCGTGGGCCAGGGCCCGCACCACCGCCAAATCATGGCTGATGAACAGGTAGGTCAGGCCGTACTTTTCCTGCAACTGGCGCAGCAGGGCCACCACCTGTTTCTGCACGGTGCGGTCCAGGGCCGAGGTCGGTTCGTCCAGCAGGATCAGCGCCGGTTTGAGCACCAGGGCTCGGGCGATGGCGATGCGCTGGCGTTGGCCGCCGGAGAACTCGTGGGGGTAGCGGTGGCGGCTGTTGGGATCGAGGCCGACTTCCTCCAGGGCGCGGATCACCTGTTCGTCGCATTGGCGGGCGTCGTACTGGCTGTGCACTTCCAGGCCTTCACTGATGATCTGCGCCACCGACATGCGCGGGCTGAGGCTGCCGAAGGGGTCCTGGAACACCACCTGCATCTGCTTGCGCCAGGGCCGCAGTTGCTTCTGGTCGAGGCCGTCCAGGGCCTGGCCCTGGAAGCGGATGCTGCCTTGGGAATCCAGCAGCCGCAGGATCGCCTGGCCCAGGGTGGACTTGCCCGAGCCGGACTCGCCGACGATGCCCAGGGTCTTGCCTTGCTCCACGCTGAGGCTGATGTCGTCCACTGCCCGCAGGTATTCCTTGCGCCGGAAGAGGCCGCCGCCTATCTGGAAGTCAACGCTGAGATTGTTCACCTCCAGCACGGTTTCGCGGCTGTCGCGGCACAACGGTCGCCCCTCGGGCTCGGCGTGCAGCAGTTCGCAGCTGTAGGGATGTTGCGGGGCGTTGAACAGGGTGTCGCAGGCGGCTTGTTCGACGATTTCCCCGGCCTTCATCACGCACACCCGCTGGGCGATGCGCCGCACCAGGTTGAGGTCGTGGCTGATCAGCAGCAGGGACATGCCCAGGCGCTGTTGCAGGGATTTGAGCAGCAGCAGGATCTTGCGCTGCACGGTCACGTCCAGGGCGGTGGTGGGTTCGTCGGCAATCAGCAGCTCCGGCTCGCAGGCCAGGGCCATGGCAATCATCACTCGCTGGCGCTGGCCGCCGGAAAGCTGGTGCGGGTAGGCCTTGAGTCGCTCCTTGGGTTTCTGGATGCCCACCAGTTCCAGCAGTTCGAGAATCCGCGCCTGGGCCTCCTTGCCCCCCATTCCCCGGTGCAGGAGCAGGGTTTCGCCGATCTGCTTCTCTACGCTGTGCAGCGGGTTGAGGGAGGTCATGGGCTCTTGGAAGATCATGGCGATGCGGTTGCCCCGCAGTTTTTGCAGGGTTGCCGGATCGCAGCCCATCAGCTCCTGGCCGCGGTAACGCACGCTGCCGGAGCTGCTACAGCCGGTCTGCGGCAGCAGTTGCAGGATCGAGTGGGCGGTCACCGACTTGCCCGAGCCGGACTCGCCCACCAGGGCCAGGCATTCGCCGGGACGGATGTCCAGGCTCAGGTCGCGGACCACGGTCTGTTCGCCGAAGGTGACCTTGAGCTGGCGGATTTCGATAAGGTTGTCAGGCATTTCTACAGTCCGCTTCAAGATCGTGGATCAAAGGCATCGCGCAACGCTTCGCCGATAAACACCAGCAGCGAAAGGATCAGCGCCAGGGTGAAAAACGCCGTCAGCCCCAGCCATGGCGCCTGCAGGTTCTGCTTGCCCTGGCCGATCAACTCGCCCAGGGAAGCGCTGCCGGCGGGCATGCCGAAGCCGAGGAAGTCGAGGGCGGTGAGGGTCGAGATGGCGCCGGTGAGGATGAACGGCAGGTAGCTCAGGGTGGCGTTCATGGCATTGGGCAGGATGTGCCGCAGGATCACCTTGCGGGCGCTCAGGCCCAGGGCCCGAGCGGCCTTGACGTACTCCAGGTTGCGCCCACGGAGGAACTCGGCGCGTACCACGTCCACCAGGGCCAGCCAGGAGAACAGCGCCATGATTCCCAGCAGCCACCAGAAGTTCGGCTCGACGAAGCCCGAGAGGATGATCAGCAGGTAGAGCACCGGCAGCCCGGACCAGACTTCCAGCAGGCGCTGGCCCAAGAGGTCGACCCAGCCGCCGTAATAGCCTTGCAGGGCGCCGGCGGCGATGCCGATCAGGGCGCTGATGGCGGTCAGCGCCAGGGCGAACAGGATCGATACCCGGGCGCCGTAGATCACTCGCGCGGCCACGTCCCGGGCCTGGTCGTCGGTGCCCAGCCAGTTGACCTTGCTCGGCGGGCTGGGGGCCGGCTGGGTCAGGTCGTAGTTGGGCGTGTCTTCGCTGAAAGGGATCGGCGGGAACAGCAGCCAGCCACCGTCTTTGCGGATCAGTTGCTGCACGTAGTCGCTGCGATAGTCGGCCTGGAACGGTAGCTGGCCGCCGAATTCCTGCTCGGTGTAGCGCTTGAACACCGGGAAGTACAGCGAGCCCTGGTAACTGACCACCAGGGGTTTGTCGTTGGCGATCAGCTCGCCGCCCAGGGTCAGGATGAACAGGCCGATGAACAGCCACAGCGACCACCAGCCGCGGCGGTTTTTCTTGAAGCGGTCCAAGCGTCGGCGGGCGACGGGAGAAAGCTTGAGCATCAGGCATTCCTCGCGGCGAAGTCGATACGCGGGTCGACCAGGGTGTAGCACAGGTCGCCGATGAGTTTTATCAGGAGGCCAAACAGGGTGAAGATGAACAGCGAACCGAACACCACCGGATAATCTCGCGACACCGCCGCTTCGTAGCTCATGCGCCCCAGGCCGTCGAGGGAGAAGATCACCTCGATCAGCAAGGAACCGGCGAAAAACACGCTGATAAAGGCCTGGGGAATCCCCGAGACCACCAGCAGCATGGCGTTGCGGAACACGTGGCCATAGAGCACGCGGCGCTCGCTCAGGCCCTTGGCCCGGGCGGTGACCACGTACTGGCGGGTGATCTCGTTGAGGAAGGAGTTCTTGGTGAGGATGGTCAGGGTGGCGAAGCCACCGATCACCAGGGAGCTGACCGGCAATACCAGGTGCCAGAAGTAGTCGGCGATCTTGCCCAGGGTGCTCAGTTGCTCGAAGTTGTCCGAGACCAGGCCGCGCACCGGGAACCAGTTCAGCGAAGTGCCGCCGGCGAACAGCACGATCAGGAACATGGCGAACAGAAAGGCCGGCATGGCGTAGCCGATGATGATCGCGGTGCTGCTCCAGATGTCGAAATGGCTGCCGTGGTGCACCGCTTTGCGAATCCCCAGGGGGATCGACACCAGGTAGGTGATCAGGGTCGCCCAGAGACCGAGGGAAATGGTCACCGGCATTTTCTCCAGGATCAGGTCGGTGACCGTGGCGCCGCGGAAGAAGCTCTTGCCGAAGTCCAGTTGGGCGTAGTTCTTGAGCATCAGCCACAGGCGTTCATGGGCCGGCTTGTCGAAGCCGTACTGTTTTTCGATGTCCTGGATCAGCTTGGGATCGAGCCCGCGGCTGGCCCGGGAGCCGCTGCTGCTCATGGCATCGGCGGAGCCGCCGACGCTGCCGCCACCACCAATGCCTTGCAGGCGGGCGATGGCTTGTTCCACCGGGCCGCCGGGGGCCGCCTGGACGATGACGAAGTTGACCAGGAGGATGATCAGCAGGGTCGGAATGATCAGCAGCAGGCGCCGCAGAATGTAGGCCAGCATCAGTGGCGTCCTCCGGGTTTGCCACGGCGGATCAGCTCGGCGGCCATCTGTTCATTGGTCAGCGCGGTGCTGCTGACTTCCCACCAGCTTTCGATGGCTTCGTCGTTGCTCGCCGGCACCTTGGGCCTGCCGAAGCGGTTCCACCACACCGTGGAGGTGCCTGGCGGGTAGTAGTTGGCGATCCAGTAGTAGTTCCACTGCAGCACCCGGTCCAGGGCGTGGGCGTAGCGCAGCATCTCCGGCTGGCTGGTGGCCTTCACCAGGCCGTTGAGCAGGCGGTCCACTGCCGGGTTCTTGAGCACCATGTAGTTGTTGGAACCCGGATCGTTGGCCGCCGCCGAACCGAAGTAGTTGTACAGCTCCATGCCCGGCGAGGTGGTCACCGGGTAGCCGGTGACGATCATGTCGTAATCCCGGGCCATCAGGCGGTTGACGTACTGCGAGGAGTCGATGCGACGGATGTTCAGGCTGATGCCGATCTGCGCCAGGTTGCGCTTGTAGGGCAGCAGCAGGCGCTCGATGGAACCTTGGGTGATGAGGAAGGTGAAACTCAGGGGCTCGCCTTCGGCGTTGACCAGTTTGTCGCCTTCGGCTTTCCAGCCGGCCTGTTCCAGCAGGGCCAGGGCTTGCAGTTGCTTGTCGCGGATCACGCCGCTGCCGTCGGTTTTTGGCGCTTGGAAAACCTGGGTGAAGACTTCGTCGGGGATCTGTCCGCGCAGGGGTTCGAGGATCTTCAGCTCCTCGGCGTCCGGCAGGCTGCGGGCGGCCAGGGGCGTGTTGGAGAAGAAGCTCTGCTGGCGGATGTAGAGGTTGCGCATCATCTGCCGGTTGCTCCATTCGAAGTCCCAGAGCAGGGCCAGGGCCTGACGCACCCGGCGGTCCTGGAACACCGGCCGGTCGAGGTTGAACACGTAGCCCTGGGCCGGTTGCGGCGCCGACTGGGCCAGGTGGGCCTTTTGCAGGCGACCGTCGTTCAGGGCTGGGCTGTCGTAGCCGATGGAATAGCCGGTGGCGGAGAACTCTCGGTTGTAGTCGTAGGCGCCGCCACGCAGCACCTGGCGGGCGACATCGATGTCGCCGAAGTACTCGACGCTGAAATGGTCGAAGTTGTACAAGCCGCGGCTCACCGGCAGGTCCTTGCCCCACCATTCGGGGTTGCGGGCGAAGGTGATGCTGTTGCCCGAATCCACTTTGGCCACGCGATAGGGGCCACTGCCCAGGGGGGCTTCGTAACCGCCGCCACCCGCGAAGTCGCGACTCTTCCACCAGTGTTCGGGGAACACCGGCAGGGTCGCGATATCCAGGGGCAGGGTGCGGTTTTCATTGCTTTTGAAGTCGAAGCGCACCACGCGTGGCGATTCCACGGTGACGCCTTTGACGTCCTCGAACTGGGTGCGGTAGCGCATGCTGCCCTGGGTCATCAGCAGGTCATAGCTGTAGCGCACGTCCTCGGCGGTGATCGCGGTGCCGTCGGCAAAGCGCGCCTTGGGGTTGAGGTAGAAGCGCAGCCACAGGCCGTCTTCCGCGCGCTCCATCTTTTCGGCCACTAGGCCGTAGACGGTGTAGGGCTCATCCAGGGAGCGCAGGGCCAGGGGCGAATAGACCAGGCCGTCGAGCTGGGAAACGCCGATACCTTTGTCTATATAAGGCAGCACGTGGTCGAAGCGCCCGATCTCGATGGCCGAGCGGCGCAGGGTTCCGCCCTTGGGGGCCTGGGGGTTGACGTAGTCGAAGTGGCTGAAGCCCTGGGGATACTTGGCCGGTTCGCCGTAGACGGTCATGGCGTGTTGCGGTGCCGCCTGGGCACCCGCGGCGCCCAGTAGCAGGACGGTGAAAAGCACAGTGGAGGAAAGCAGTCGCATTGTCAGCCTTAGGAGCCGGGTGATCGATGACCACGATTTGTACGCTAGCGGCGCGTGACTGGCCAGCCGCTTTCACAAACACAACGGCCCACCAGGAGGCGGGCCGTTGAGCAGACGCAGTCGCGAGGGGATCAGTCCTGGCGGCTGGTGACTTCCAGCAGGTGGTAACCGAACTGGGTTTTCACCGGACCTTGCACGACGTTCACGGGAGCGCTGAACACCACGGTGTCGAATTCCTTGACCATCTGGCCCGGGCCGAAGGAGCCCAGGTTGCCGCCGTCACGGCTGGACGGGCAGGTGGAGTTCTTTTTCGCGACTTCGGCGAAGTCGGCGCCGGCTTCGATCTCGGCTTTGAGTTCGTTGCACTTGGCTTCGCTGGCAACCAGGATGTGACGGGCAGTGGCTTTGGCCATGGATGTTGCTCCTTTCAAGAAAGTTGAGAGCCTACCGGATTCAGGTGGCTATTTCTTCTCAAAGTTCCTTCAAGGCGTTGCCGTCTGGCGCCTTCGCGGGCAGCCACGCTCTTGCGGGCGCGGCGGGTGTTACAGAAGCCGGCTTGCTGGCGAAGAAGTCGCTGCTCTTGGGGACGTCTTCGCTGGCAAGCCAGTGCCTGCAGCAGGGGCGGTCAGGCGGGGACGGCAGCGACCTTGTGTGCGTGCTGCAGTTGTTGCGCGGCATTGCGCAGCAATTGCTCGGTCGCGCTCCAGCCCAGGCAGCCGTCGGTCACGGAGACGCCGTAGCGCAGTTGGCCGCTCAGGGGCTGGCAGCCTTCGAACAGGTGGCTTTCCAGCATCACCCCCATCAGCGAAGTGTCGCCCTGCAGGCGTTGCTCCAGTACGTCGTTGAATACCGCCGGTTGGCGCAGTGGGTCCTTGCCGCTGTTGGCGTGGCTGCAGTCCACCATGATCCGCGCCGGTATCTTTAGCTTGTGCAGGTCGCGCTGGACCTGGGCCACGCTCTGGCGGTCGTAGTTCGGGCCGCTGTGGCCGCCCCGCAATACCAGATGAGTGTCGGGGTTGCCCGGAGTCTGGATGATCGCCGGATGGCCCTGGCTGTCGACGCCGAAATGGCGGTGGGGGTGGGCAGCCGAACGCATGGCATCACAGGCGATGGCGACGCCGCCGTCGGTGCCGTTCTTGAAGCCTACGGGCATCTCCAGGCCGCTGGCCATCTCGCGGTGGATCTGCGATTCGGTGGTGCGGGCGCCAATGGCGACCCAGCTCAACAGGTCGTCGAAGTAGCCGGCGGCCATGGGCTGCAGCAATTCGGTGGCAATCGGCAGGCCCAGGCGCAGCATTTCGCGCATCAGTTCCCGGGACAGGGTCAGGCCGCCGGCCATGTCGTCGCTGCCATCCAGGTCCGGGTCGTAGGCCAGGCCTTTCCACCCCACTGTGGTGCGGGGTTTTTCGACGTAGGCGCGCATCACCAGGAGCATCTGGTCGCTCACTTCTTCGGCCAGGCGGGCCAGGTTGGCGGCGTATTCCAGGGCTGATTGCGGGTCGTGGATGGAGCAGGGGCCGACTACCACCAGCAGGCGCTGGTCGCGGCCTTCGAGAATGGCGCGTACCGCCTGGCGGTGGGCGGCAACTTGCTGGCTCAGGGCCAGAGACAGCGGCAATTGCTGCTTGAGCTCCAGAGAGCTGGGCAGGCGCTGGGTCAGGGTTTCGTTGGCGCTGACGTGGGCGGACAGGGGCAGAGCGGATACGGACGAGTTCATGTTCGGTCTTCCTGGGCGGGCGGCGGGTGATGTCCCGCGCGCGGCCCTACTGGGGTGTTCGACAATTGGCCGTACTGGCCACAAGTGTGCAATTGCCACCGGTAGGTGACCGATCGGAGGCGGCAGGCTGTCCCGAGCGGAGGCTGCTAAATCGCCAGGTGGAGAACATGTCGTAGCGGTAATAGGTGGCGTAGTTCATGGGGAAAATCCTCGGTAAGTTCGGTATGTCGCTGAAAGTCGTGGTTGAAAACGTCGAGCCTGAAAAAACAAAACCCCCGGTCGGGAGGCCGACCGGGGGTTGAGAATTCTCTGGTAGGCGACCCGTTAAAGTGGGCGCCGGTTGGGTATCAGGCGCGCCAGTGGCTAAACCAATACCCAAAATAAAAGCTCGCCGGAGCACTGGTGCCGTTGACCCGAGCAGCCGCAACCGAACGCAGTGCGCTGGCGGTGTGGCGATGCAGGGAAAGGGTCTGGGACAACATGAGTTTCTCCGTGAAGTGGGGCGAGCTTACTCGAGGCCGGGGCCGCGATTCAATCAGTAATTTCTATGAGAGCTGATGCAATGAGCCATGGATTAAGCCGTGAAAGGATTTATGCCACACTCGCCGCTGCCTCTCGTTGTCTCGCCAAGGAATGTCCATGACCGTGCTGACCCTCGCTGCCGCCCAATCGGTGTCCATTGCTGGAGACTTGTCGGCGAATCTGGCCCGACATCAGCATTTGATGGGGTTGGCAGCGCAGCAGGGGGTGCAGTTGCTGGTGTTTCCTGAACTGTCCCTGACTGGCTATGAACCGCAGTTGGTCGCTGAACTGGCGCTGCCGCCCGACTCCCCGCGGCTGCAGCCACTGCGCAATCTGGCCCGCGAGTTGAAGCTGACGACGGTGGTGGGCATGCCGATTCGCTTGGCCGTCGATGGACCGGTGCTGATTGGCGCACTGGTGCTGGGGGCGGACGGCTCGCTGGCGGTTTATAGCAAGCAGCATCTGCACCCTGGAGAGGAGCGATTTTTTGCTCCGGGTAGCGGTGGCGCGCCGTTGCAGTTGGGGAATGAGGTCCTGGCCTTGGCGGTATGCGCGGATTTCTGTCATGCCAGCCATGTGCAGGCTGCGGTGGACGCTGGCGCCGGCATCTACGCCGCCGGGGTGTTGATCAGTGAAGGCGGGTATGCCGTCGACAGTGCTCTGTTGCAAGGATATGCCCGGGACCACGGGATACTGGTGCTGATGGCCAACCATGGCGGACCCAGCGGCGGCTGGTCCTGTGCCGGGCGCAGCGCAATCTGGAGCGCCCAGGGACAATTGCTGGGTGCTGTGGAAGGCGTCGGCGAAGCGCTGCTGATCGCCCGGCGCGATGGGGGGCAATGGCGGGTCGAAGCGCGGGCGGTTGCGGGTTGATGAGCGCCTTTCAATTGCGTCCGGCGGCTGAGGCGGATTTGGCCTTCGCCCGGGATCTGACTCGTTCCACGATGCTGCGCTATTACATTCGCAATGATCTGTTGTGGCTTGACGAGGCGTTTGATGTGGCGTGGAGCGGTCGCGAGAATCTTTTGATTTGCTCGGGGGCCAAGGTATTGGGGTTTGTCAGCTTGAGCAGGGACCTGCGCGCCGTCTACATCCGTGAGTTGCACGTACTGGAGGCGTGGCGGGGGCAGGGAGCCGGAGCCTGGACGCTGTTGCAGGTGATGGAAAAGGCCCGCTCGGAGCGGCGGGGCTTGTTGCGTCTGACTGTGTTCAAAGGCAACCCGGCACAGCGACTATACGAGCGGGTGGGGTTGAAGGTGGTGGGTGAGGAGGAGTGCTTTTTGCGGATGGAATGCTCATGCGCCTAAGATCCTCTGGAAGGCTCCTGCGGCAATTGAGCGCAACCTTGTGGGTTCAATCCCGTTTGCTGTTCTTGCGGCCTGCCAGAGGTGGAAAGGTATGTGCGGGATCGAGCCTCTGCCAGTGGGAAAAGTGTTGAACCGATTTACCTTGAAGCTCGCGCCTGGCTTGGCTTGTGCGGCAATGCGAATACCGGGCATAGTTCAAAACCGTTCAAATTGCTTGAGGGTACTGTTCAAGGACGATCAGAGGGCAATCTTTCGTCTGACCAGGACCCTGGCGAGTTGTCGTAGATCCAGATTCTGCGCAAAAGCCCCTGATCGCCGAGCCCTGAAGCCAGAGCGTTTTCTCGCTTCAGGTTGGCGGCGTCTCTTATCGCTTGCCGATGTTTTTTATATAGCGCTTGTGATTAGGTTTGTACGTCGCTTTTTGCTAAGGTATCCGGCAACCTATAAAGACCAAATCGCGAGGTGTCTGCTTGATTAGGGTGCTAGTAGTCGATGACCATGATCTCGTTCGTACGGGCATTACACGAATGTTGGCTGACATCGATGGCCTGCAAGTAGTCGGGCAGGCGGAGTCAGGGGAAGAATCCCTGCTCAAGGCTCGGGAGTTGAAGCCCGATGTGGTCCTGATGGACGTAAAGATGCCCGGGATCGGCGGCCTTGAGGCCACGCGCAAATTGCTGCGCAGTCATCCGGATATCAAGGTCGTGGCGGTGACTGTCTGCGAGGAAGATCCGTTTCCGACGCGGTTGCTGCAGGCCGGTGCGGCGGGCTACCTGACCAAGGGCGCGGGCCTCAATGAAATGGTCCAGGCCATTCGCCTGGTTTTTGCCGGTCAGCGTTACATCAGCCCGCAGATTGCTCAGCAACTGGTGTTCAAATCGTTCCAGCCTTCCAGTGATTCCCCGTTCGATGCCTTGTCGGAGCGGGAAATTCAGATTGCGCTGATGATTGTCGGTTGCCAGAAGGTGCAGATCATCTCCGACAAGCTGTGTCTGTCGCCGAAAACCGTGAACACCTACCGCTATCGTATTTTCGAGAAGCTGTCGATCAGTAGTGATGTCGAGTTGACGCTACTGGCGGTTCGTCATGGCATGGTTGATGCCAGCCTCTGAAATGACTGACCTGTTTGATCCCAGTGCCTTTCTTTCTACCTGCAGTGGCCGTCCCGGCGTGTATCGCATGTTCGACAGCGATGCACGCCTGCTTTACGTGGGCAAAGCCAAGAATCTGAAAAACCGGCTGTCCAGCTATTTCCGCAAGACCGGCCAGGCACCGAAGACCGCAGCCCTGGTGGCGCGTATCGCGCAGATCGAAACCACCATTACCGCCAACGAGACCGAAGCGCTGCTGCTGGAGCAGACGCTGATCAAGGAGTGGCGGCCGCCCTACAACATTCTCTTGCGCGACGATAAGTCCTATCCCTATGTGTTTCTTTCGGATGGCGATTTTCCGCGTTTCAGCATTCATCGCGGGGCGAAGAAGCACAAGGGCAAATATTTCGGGCCATACCCCAGTGCCGGTGCCATTCGGGAAAGCCTCAGCCTGTTGCAGAAGACCTTCATGGTCCGCCAGTGCGAGGACAGCTATTACAAAAACCGCACGCGGCCCTGCCTGCAGTACCAGATCAAACGCTGCAAGGCGCCTTGCGTCGGCCTGGTGGAACCCGAGATCTATGCCGAAGACGTGCGCCACTCGGTCATGTTCCTGGAGGGGCGTAGCAACGCCTTGACCGACGAACTTTCCAGTGCCATGGAGGCGGCCGCCGGCACTCTGGATTTTGAAAAGGCCGCCGAGTTGCGGGACCAGATTTCCCTGCTGCGCCGAGTCCAGGACCAGCAAAGCATGGAAGGTGGCACCGGTGATGTGGATGTGGTCGCGGCCTTCGTTAACCCGGGTGGCGCCTGCGTGCACCTGATCAGCGTGCGTGGCGGTCGGGTGCTGGGTAGCAAGAACTTCTTTCCCCAGGTGGGCATCGAGGAAGATGTAGCGCAAGTCATGTCGGCCTTTCTGGGTCAGTATTTTGTCAGCAGTCCTGAGCGCGATCTGCCTGCGGAGTTGATCGTCAACGTGGTGCACGAAGACTTCCCGACGCTGGTCGCCGCCATTTACGAACTGCGGGGCCGCGAGCTGACCATCAGTCACCGGGTCCGTGGCACCCGTGCCCGCTGGCAGCAACTGGCGGTGACCAATGCCGAACAGGCTCTGAGTGCACGCTTGGCCAACCGCCAGCACGTAGCCGCGCGCTTTGAAGCCCTGGCTGAAGTTCTGAACCTGGACGAGCCACCGCAGCGCCTGGAGTGCTACGACATCAGCCACTCCAGCGGCGAGGCCACAGTGGCCTCCTGCGTGGTGTTCGGTCCGGAAGGGCCGCTGAAATCCGATTACCGCCGTTACAACATTGAGGGCGTCACCGCCGGAGACGACTATGCGGCCATGCATCAGGCTCTTACCCGGCGCTTCAGCAAGCTCAAGGAAGGCGAAGGCAAGCTGCCGGATATCCTTCTGGTGGATGGCGGCAAGGGGCAGTTGTCCATGGCTCGCGACGTGCTCAATGAACTGGCGGTACCGGACCTGATCCTCCTCGGCGTAGCCAAGGGGGCGACCCGCAAGGCGGGTTTCGAGACCTTGTACCTGAATGACGCCGCCCACGAGTTCACCCTCAAAGGCGACTCACCGGCGTTACACCTGATTCAGCAAATCCGCGATGAGGCTCACCGCTTCGCGATCACCGGTCACCGTGCCCGACGTGGAAAAAACCGGCGTACCTCGACC
Source organism: Pseudomonas protegens (assembly GCF_003363755.1). Lineage (GTDB taxonomy): Bacteria > Pseudomonadota > Gammaproteobacteria > Pseudomonadales > Pseudomonadaceae > Aquipseudomonas > Aquipseudomonas danubii. The sequence goes on along the minus strand of NZ_CP031396.1, from coordinate 835,696 downwards.
CTGGAAGGGGTGGCGGGCGTTGGCCCGAAGCGTCGGCGGGACCTTCTTAAACATTTTGGTGGATTGCAAGAACTGTCTCGTGCCAGCATCGACGAGATAGCCAAAGCACCGGGAATCAGTAAAAAGCTCGCAGAGTTGATTTATGCAAACCTGCACAGCGAGTAGAATGCCCAATCACCTCGTAGCCAGTTGTGCCGATGAATATCCCTAATCTGATCACCGTTCTACGCGTCCTGCTCATCCCGATTTTCATATTGCTGTTCTATTTGCCCTATAGCTGGAGCTACATGGCAGCCAGTTCAGTCTTTGCCTTCGCGGCTGCCACTGACTGGTTGGATGGCTACCTGGCACGACGCCTGCAGCAGAGCACGCCGTTTGGCGCGTTCCTCGACCCTGTAGCTGACAAGCTGATGGTGGCGGTGGCCCTGGTGCTGCTGGTGCAAGAGCACGGCAACCTGTGGCTGACCTTGCCGGCAGCCGTGATCATCGGTCGCGAGATTGTTGTTTCGGCACTGCGCGAATGGATGGCCGAACTTGGCGCCCGGGCCCAGGTGGCAGTGTCCAATATGGGCAAATGGAAAACAGCAGCGCAGATGCTGGCGCTGGTGATCCTCCTGGCCAACCCTTCGGACTTCAGCTTCTGGGTCTTGGTGGGCTATGCCTTGCTGCTGGTAGCGGCGGGGCTAACCTTGTGGTCGATGCTGCAGTATCTGCGGGCCGCCTGGCCGCATCTGAAAATCGACAACGAGAAAAAATAAGTATTTTTGAATCAAGGGCTTGACGCGCATTCGGATTTCTATAGAATGCGCAACACCAAGACGATGCGGGAATAGCTCAGTTGGTAGAGCACGACCTTGCCAAGGTCGGGGTCGCGAGTTCGAGTCTCGTTTCCCGCTCCAAATATAGCGTTGTAGAATTCAGTCGATTTCTACTGCGATCGAAAAAAGGACCTCCGGGTCCTTTTTTCGTTTCTGTGCTTTTCGCTCAAATCCAGCATCATCCAGTGCGTTTAAGTCCAGAATTGAGTACGTTTCAAACGCTCAAGTCTGGTCAAGTGCTGAACACGGTTTGTTGTCGGCGTATGTCGATGTAGGTTATCCCCGCCCATCAACTCAATCGGACCTTGCGTGGGAAATCGTCCCCCCCGCCGGATCGTCTTACCGAAGGTGCTGTAGTTCAGTCCTCTTTCCTAAACGTGATACCCCCTGAAAACACAGATTCTGCTCAATCCGATTCTGCGATAGCGTTCTCCTCATGCTTTGTAGTACGCGCGGCACCTCGAGTCCTCCGACATCGGTCATTTCCTACGGTGTGCCGATCTGGTCGGTATGTAAGTTGTAGCTTTGGCTGGAAAGGCCGAGGGCGTTTTCGATGCGCGGCTGATCAAATTGCCTCATGGCCAAGTTTCTCGCTGGCATAGCGGTTCATGCATTTACCGCAGTCGCCGATTTCGATAATCGTCGATCAGGCCGTGGATGCCTTCACCATCCAGGCCGAACTGCAAGGAAGCCGGTTGGTTGAGTAGGCTTTTCAGCTCGACATTAGGCTCTATCCGAAAAGTTTCGAGACGAAGGTCAGGCAAGGCGAAAACGGTCGAGGAACGGCCGGGGTCGCGTTCGACTTCACGGGGTGTAAATGAGCATTCCGATCGGACTCGCGCACGAGACCGTTTTCAACGCAGCATCACCGAGTATCAAGGGTTTTCGTACAACGCATAGGGTTGTCCGAAATCAGCTCGATACGGATCGCATACAGCTCGCAGATGGCTTCGCAACCCTTGAAGGCCAGCCCCTTGAGGTCGTGGCGAACGGCAGGGATGGACAGCACAAAATGTGCAGTGTCGACTGACGCGAACATAGACTCATCCTTAAGCTTTAACCCGCACCTTGCCTGGCTCTGATGCAAGATGGCGCTCAAACTGGTAAAGCGTGCGCAAACGTTAATATGAGACCGGTCTGTAAAGTCAGTTGAAACTTCTGAGTCTAAAAGCTGCCCTCAATTAAGAACGGTGATGTTTAGGCCTAGGGCTCCGCTCACCATTCAAACGCCATGACCAAACAACACATCAGGACCATCGAGGTTAAGCAATAACTGGCCCGTATCCGGTGCTACAACAACGCAAAGCCTGCACTCTCATAATGAATCGCCGAGCAGTTTCCATTTTTTTGGAAGCTGTTGTACCGCTATTTCAGGGAGTTACACCTTGAGCCGAGTGTTCCTCTTGTTGGACGCGACCTTGAAAGGAGGTTGTGTTTTAGTTTCTAAGTAAGTTTCTTATGTTGTTGATAAATGTGAGCTAATTATATTTATCTCTCGGTGCGCCGTTAGCTGAATAAGGTTGTCTCGCCCCGTTTTTACTTTCTGATACAGCATGGTTAATGGAGGTATATATCTGTGGTAATGCATCGCGACGGCACTGCATGAGCGAAAAGGTCGGTAACAAAGGTCCTGGCGCGGAGTGCGCTTGTAGGAAAAATTGAAACGGTAAGGGAATTATTCTCGTAAGTTTAGGATTTTTCTTAAATTAATACTTATGGGTTAGGGGGTATATTTTTAAAGCACTAGCCATTTGTTCTGCGGCAAAGCTTTAAACAGGTCATGGATGAACTACTCAAATAAACTGTCTGCTCATTATCTTGAGATCGCCAAAGTCTCTATTTCCAAAGAGAGTTTTGCGGGCGCGGATGTTCGCTTTTCGAGTGAATACGAAGCCCTTGAAAACGAGTTGGCCAAAGCCCAGTCCATGCATGAAAGCGGTCAGATCGACTGGCTGAAAGTTCTTGAAAACAGTGAAAACCTGCTACGTGTGCAGTCCAAGGATCTGCGAGTGGCCGCCTGGCTCACTTGGGCGCTGTATCAGCGCGAGTCCTTCGCAGGATTGCTGGCGGGTTCCGGCCTCTTGCAGTACCTGTGTGAACAGCATTGGGTCGAGGTTCACCCCAATAAACTGCGTACCCGTGGTGCCGCCATCAGTTGGCTGGTGCCTCGACTGGAGCAGGCGTTAAGCGAAAACATCGCGATCAAGGAACAGTTACCGTTGTTTCGTCGACTGGTGCTGAATCTGGAAAAGCTTGATGCGGTACTGACCCAGCATCTTGGCGATGACGCTCCTTTGTTACTGCCCATCTGTCGGCGGCTGTCGAGCATGATCCAGCGTGCCGTCGAGCATCAGCCAGAGCCCGGCGCGGTCGGCACGGTGGTAGCACAGGTCAAGCAGGCAGCGAGCTGGGCCTGAACGCCGCCGCCCCAGACGCCTGACCCATCAGACAAGGAAGCCACAACACATGACTACCCGTGCCGCGCAACACCAAAGCAACGAGAGCAGCGAGTACAGCATTCTCGACGGCATCATCGCCGAAACCCGTCTGACTCCGAACGACGAAGCCTACGATATCGCCAAGCGCGGAGTGTCAGCCTTCATCGAGGAGCTGCTCAAACCGCAGAACAGCGGCGAGCCGGTCAAGAAGGCCATGGTCGATCGCATGATCGCCGAGATCGATGCCAAGCTCAGCCAGCAGATGGATGAGATTCTCCATCACGAAGACTTTCAGTCGCTGGAGTCTGCCTGGCGGGGGCTGCAGTTACTGGTGGAGCGCACCAATTTCCGTGAAAACATCAAGATAGAAATCCTCAACGTCTCCAAGCAGGACCTGCTGGACGACTTCGAAGATTCGCCGGAAGTGATGCAGGCCGGCCTTTACAAACACATCTACACCGCGGAGTACGGCCAGTTTGGTGGCCAGCCAGTCGGCGCGATCATCGCCAACTACTTCATGTCGCCCAGTTCTCCCGACGTGAAGTTGATGCAGTACGTCTCCAGCGTTGCCTGCATGTCACATGCGCCGTTCATTGCCGCCGCAGGCCCGAACTTCTTTGGCCTGGAAAGCTTCACCGGCCTGCCGGACCTGAAGGATCTGAAGGATCATTTCGAAGGCCCGCAATTTGCCAAGTGGCAGAGCTTCCGGCAGTCGGAGGACTCTCGCTACATCGCCCTGACCTTGCCGCGGTTCCTGCTGCGCAATCCCTATGATCCGGAAGAAAACCCGGTCAAGTCCTTCGTCTACAAGGAAACCGTTGCCAACAACCACGAGCACTACCTGTGGGGCAATACCGCATATGCGTTCGGCACCAAGTTGACCGACAGCTTCGCCAAGTTCCGCTGGTGCCCGAACATCATCGGTCCGCAGAGCGGTGGCGCGGTGGAAGACTTGCCGCTGCACCATTTCGAAAGCATGGGTGAAATCGAAACCAAGATCCCGACTGAAGTGCTGGTTTCAGATCGTCGTGAGTACGAACTGGCGGAGGAGGGCTTCATCTCCCTGACCATGCGCAAGGGCAGTGACAACGCCGCGTTCTTCTCTGCCAACTCAGTACAGAAGCCGAAGTTCTTTGGCATCAGCGCTGAAGGCAAGACCGCGGAGCTGAACTACAAGCTTGGCACCCACCCTCAAGGGCATTCTCCAGTTCATTGCCCAGAGACCGAACCCGGTTCCGGCACTGTCCAGCGTCGCGCTGAGAAACTGCCAGGGGTATGGCGCCATTGGCGGGCCGGGCTGGAGCGGCGGTCCTGCGTCGCACAGCACAATCGATGGTCAGCGCGTCTCATTCAATGAACGTGACAACCGTGGCTGCAGCTACCTTTACTTCACTCCTCAGGACCAGACCGTGGGCCTGGGCAACGTCCAGGGTATCGGTTGGCAGGGCGTCGGCGACACCGTGGATGGCCTGCCGGCGCGAACGCAGCTGCCGCTGAGTTTCCATCAGCGGATCTTTACCTTGCGCAAGCGCAACAACGAAAAGGAAGCCGTCGGCAAACAGGTTCCCCCCTACATCTACCCACTGCTGCTTGAGGGGGAGGCAACCTGGGAGGACACCGGTTTAGGACTGCTGGATCGCAGCGCAAGGGCCAATCTCAAACCGGGGGCACGGGTGATGTTGACGGCTCCACAATTGCCCATACCGGCAGAAACCGATTTCGCCACTGATGGCGTCATGACTGCGCCTGGTGAGGATTCGGACAGTGGCGTGTACCAGATAATGGACACACTGGACCCCATCGATGCCGCTATTGGCCTGAGCAATGACAAGTCGCTGCGTATCAAGTCGGCCTGGCGCCCGAAGGACACGCAATACGCCCGTCAGGAGACGATGGAGGAGGCCATTGCCTTCAAGCATGGCCGTGATGTCGCGAGCGTTAAAAAGGCCCGCGACGAGATCTACGAGGTGTCCCAGCACGCTCACGTGTTTGCGGTACGGGCGATGGGTGATGGCCAGGTCCTGGTGACGCGTGGAGAGACTCCCTATGAGGCTCGTTTGCGCCTGCAAAGGGAGGCGTATCAAGAGCCGCAGTCGTTTCACTCGGGGATTCCTAACAACCCGGAGCACAGTCGACGAGTCCTGGCCTATGACGTGGCGATTGGGGCAGGGGAGAGTGTGGATGATGTGACGTTCTATGCGTATTTGTGTCGGGTGGCGGATTGGCGGTTGGATTGGAAGAGGACTGATGAGGTCATAACTGGTCAAGATGATCAGGCTCCTGATCAACCAGATGAAGCGATTGAAACGTTTTATCTACAAGAGCAAGCCACTAACCGAAAATTAATCGATGCCACGATTGAATATCGAACTACAGGGACGCTACCTAGTTTGGTCGGGGACACTATGCCCTCTTTAGTAGGGGCCCAGACATGGGGCGAAGAAAAACTTGGCAAACCCATCCGCTTTGGGGGTAAAGCCTGATGCGCAGCTTATTCCAGTGTTTATTGATTGCCAGCTTGCTAGTGGCCAGTCATCAGTCTGAAGCGGACGAAATCTCATTGATAACAGTTCGCTGTTTTGCCAGCCCTGCTACGGCCGTTATTGCCAATATCCCTGTCAAGGAGGCGGCTTCAATGCCCACCAATACTCGCTACCGCGCCCCAACCATGTCGCCTCGCCTTGAAACCCTGGATGTGCTCAGCATTGGCGTGAGTCTGGATGTTTTTCGCCAGGGAGATATCTGGAAAACTTTGCAAGAGCAGAATGCGAGAGAGCCGGAGGCTCTGCATGTCGGCAGTATCCTGCCCATGGACCCGAAGAAATACCCGGTGACTGCCGATGATAAAAATATGGCTTATACAAAACGCAAAGCCGATGCATTGGAACTGGGATTACGCAATTTTTTAGAAAAGTGGCCAATTCCCACCATTACGGTTGTCCGTGGTTGGAGTCCTCAAACACCGAACCTGCGGTTCAGGCCTGAAAGAACCCAAGTAATGCTCACCAGTATGGTGAATAGTTACCGGACAGACTCGGGCTTACATTGGCATCGCATCCAAAATGTTCAGGATGGAATTGTCTGCAACGACACTCCTGAAGCATTGGTAGAAAACCTGTTCCGACTTTTCGAGCACAACCCTGATCTTCCTGCTGTTCTGGTTTATAGCGTTGAAGGCATCAATATGGCTGGCGCTCTATCAAGCAAGGACATTTCCTTAAAATCGCTTGGGGCTGTCGCGGGCCCACGCCAACCTGACAAACTCACCGACGCCATGGTCGCCTTAGTCGTCGGCCGCCCCGAACGTGTCGAATGGCTGCGCTATTACGCCCCCTTCACCAAGGTCAACCAGAACAAGATCGATCCTGAATTCACCGGTTGGGGCTGGCGTAAACCTCCCGTCGAGTTCCAACCTTCTGAGTTCATCCCGCAACCCTGGACCGAGCGCGCTTTTGAACAATGGGACGCCTTGCCAGTGCTGGCCAGGATTCATCGCCCGGTTACGGTTTCCCTACAGCGCCCGGACAATGGCGAACGCCTCAAGCGTGAAGCCTTGACCACGCAACTGGCCGCTGGCTGGAAAAAAGCCACTGATGCCGTTGCACCAGCACCGGCTCGGGTGTTCTACGACGGCGGCCTGAACAGCACGCCTCTGGCCGAGTTGCTGCCCGCGTTGACGGCTGCCCGCAGCTCGTTGGATTTGCTCGACTCCCGTGAGGGCTACGACCTGACCCAGCGTTTGGGCGATACCGGCGCCGCCTCGCCGTTCGTGGGTATCGCGCTGGCGACCATGGCCAGTTACCAGAATGCCGATACCAGCGTGGTGATGCCCATGCGTCGACAGGACCAGGTTACGATCATCAGCGTGACTTCGCCGACACCCGGTAAAAAACCTCTCGACAACAAGTTCGGCGTCAACCTGATGCCTCAAACTGCCAGCCATGACGACGGCGCCTCGGTAAAGCCCGCGCCGGCTGCTCCTGCCGCATCGCGGATGTCGGTTGTGGAAGAGGACTACACGCTGGAAGAGTTTCTGGCCGAGTTGAGGCCCAAGGACAATTGGATGGATGACCTTTAAGGTCGCTAAGGAGTGGGCATGGAGATTATTCGACTTGGGGACAGTACCAGTCATGGCGGTACTGTGATTGAGGCATTCGGCCAGACCGACTTGAACGGGAAACCCATGGCGGGTGTCGGGCACAAGGTTGTGTGCCCTCTGTGCAAAGGGGTGTTTCCTATTGCAGAAGGCAGTGCCCTGTTGGATGTCGGTGGTATTGCGGTGGCCCTTGACGGTATGAAAACCGCGTGTGGCGCCAGCCTGATCGCGAGCGGTCCCAAAGCAAGCGCGGCGCGTTAGCCGGGTATCGGCGTCGAAGTGTTCAAGAGCGCAGGGGGGCTGGCGCTGATCGATGAGCCACGGTCACGGCTTCTCAGGCCGTGCCATGGAGTGCCGTGGCGCTTGCCTTCTACTGAGCTGGCCGCTCAATGGGTCATGCGTGGTAACGATGCCAGGGATGAGCATTGCGATTGTCGTGCGAAGTCGATCCCGTGATGCTGCAGGCAGGCGTCTTCATAGGCGATCTGGTCATCGTCTGCGATCGAGCAAAGGTAGGCGTCTATAGGTTCGAAGCGGCACTCTGGCGCTATATCAACCGAGAAGAGCGACAGGCTATGAGTCACTGAACAGTGGGCACCCAACTGTTGCAGTGTCTTGATGATGTTGGCTTTGTCCTGTGCATTTTCAGCGAAGACTCTGAGGGTGGAGTGGCCTCCTTGTTGAATAACGACGGTAGCGATCAGCTCGTTGTTTTCCTGTCGCGTATCAATCAGGTCGCCTTTGCTGAGTCCATAAATGTAATAGGGCGTGTTGTCGACGATGTAGGTCGTTTCGCCTTGTTTGATGCCCCAAAGGGATTCGGCAGCGCAGGGTGGGTAACCGTCATCGTCCTGTTTCAGGAGGATGGTGATCTTGTGAAAGACTTCTGGGTGATGCTGTTTCATGCCCATGGGCTCCGCCCGCTCGAACGTGTCCGAGAGTAGTGATAGCTGATTCGCGCCGAAGAATACCTTATTCAATCGCTCCATCAGGACAGATTCCAGCGACTGTGTGGGGGGCACTTCAATGGTGCTCCTGAAGAATCCGGGGTCTTGAATCGCAGCGGGGTCCAGCGACTGCGTTGGCCATCACAGGGGGGCGCACTTGGCGTTTGAATAATCTCGGGAATAATGCTGTGATTGCGCCCGTCGCGCCCCCGGGTGGCCGCGCTTTTTTCAGAGATTCAGTGAAATGGATAGCCAAGCAATGACAACCAGGACGTCGCAGCTGCCTCCCGGCAGCGATAGGCGCGAGCGCCTGGAAGGTATCGCAGCCCATGCCGCGCTGGTGTTGGAGACCAACAACCTGCGTGGCGGCAAGGATGCACAGGAGGCCTTGAACAGCCTCAAGCGGCTGATCGCACGCCTTGCCCGGCAGAGTCTGCCTCCCCAGAGTTTTGCCCAGTGGGTCATCACCCACGATGGCCTCGATCCTGTGGCGCGCCAGGCCCTGTGTGCACTGGCCGGACGGGAACTGGACTTTGTCGAGATCGATACCCTCACCGGTTACTACGATGCCAAGAATGTCGGCTTCGACGCGGTCGATCAGGGGCGTTGCCAGTACGTGGTCTTTGCCGATGCCGATTGCATTCCCTGTAGCCATTGGCTGGAGCAGTTGCTCGTGCCTTTCGCCGAGGACGACGCGCCGTTGGCGGTTGCCGGGCGTACCAGTTATGCGCCCAGCGTCGCCGGCAGTGCCCTGACCGCCATCGACTTCATGTACTTCCCCAGCCCCTTGCGCCGCGGCGCCACGCGTAACTTCTACGCCAACAACGTGGCCTTTCGCTGTGACACCTTCGAGCAATATCGCTATGAGCCGCTCGATGGCATCTATCGCGCCCATTGCCAGGTCATGGGCCTGCGCCTGCAAGCGGCGGGCGTGGCGGTGGTCTATGCGCCAGGCGCCCATACCGAGCATCGACTGCCCGACAGCCAGGGCGAAGTGCTCAAGCTGCGCTGGCTCAGGGGCGGTGACAGCGTCGGCCTGACCCCCTATCTGGTCCGCGCCTATATGCCGGGCTGGCTGCAGTGGCTTGGGCGCAGTGGTCCGATCGGCCCGCTGTGCGTGATGCTCGGGCGCCTCGGCTACAGCCTGCGGGCCCTCAACCATCAGGACTTGCCGCCCTTGCGTGGGCTCCGACGTCTTGGGGCGACGCTGGTGGTCATCGGCATGTCGTTGCTCGACACCGCTGGCGCTGTGGTGCGTGGCATGGGCATCAGTGTCGGGCGCCGCAGCGCCGCTCACAGTGAAGCCTTGTCGTATCACCGCAACCTGGATTGATCCCCGTCGTGCCGTATCGTCGCACGCCGCCTGCGTGCCCACAGGACTCCCCCATGAAAACATCTTCGCTCGCTTCATTCGGCTACTCCCTGGCCTGCCTGGCACTGTTGGCATTGAGCGGCCAGGCCAATGCCGCGCCTTCCGAGTTCAGTGGTCGCGGGGTGTTTCACTTCGCCTCGGACAGTGGCTGCGCGACCGTCACCCGCAGCACCGACCGCGACTGCAACCGGATTGCCCTGGATGTGGCAGATGCCCGGGCCAGCGTCGACCCGCAAACCCACGCCATCGTGATTGGCGCTGACGACCACCATGACAGCAAGACGGTGATCGGCGACGTGCTGCTGCACGGCAGTGGCATCGCCGCCGATGGCCAGCGCGTGCCGCTGAGCCTGCAGGTGCTGTTGCGGCGCTCGGGCACGAAGTGGAAGTCCGACACCTATGTGCACTCGCCCGTGCGCGGCAAGTTCAGCGACATCGTCCTCGCCCCCTATCAGATCAGCGTCCGCGAAGGCACCGGCGAGCGTGTGCTGTTCACCGCCGAGCAGGCGCGCAAGGTCCTGGCGCAGCCGTCAATCGCCGCGCGAGTGGCCAGTTACTTCGTGGTCGTGCGTCCCAGCGATGCCCAGAGCCCGGCGGCCGACGACATCACCATCGGCCTGGGTGTCGGGCGGCTGTCCAAGTCAGTGATGCGTGCCAGCTTCAGCGCCACGCAACCGGGCACTGGCGAGCTGGATGCGTTGCTGGCAACGGGCACCTGGAACCTTAACCTGCATGCCCTGAGCGGCCAGATTCCGTTGTGGGTGGTTCAGCGCCAACTGTTCGTGTTCGGCCTTGAGGACAGTCCTCTGCTCAAGGAGGTGCGCCAACGCGGCCTGAACAAGCGCGACACCCTGGAATTGGGCGCGGTCAACGGCAAGGGCTACCTGCGTTACAACGGCCATGAACAACCCTTTGCCAATGCCGGGGCGTCCGGAACGGCCTTTATGCGTGACAGCTTTATCGGCCTGATCCTGGCCTGGCACCGCAGCCAGCAGGTGGCCACGGCATCCGCCACTGCCCCGCAGCCCGCGCAATGAGTGGGGGTGAAGCGGTCGCCACCGAGGCGGACTTCAGCTGCCTGAGCATGCCTCAGGCCCAGGGCCTGAGGGCGGTGCAGGCGCGCCTGGTGGATCGCATCAAGCGCGCTGCGCTGCGGCGCCTGCACCGTAGCCCCCGCGGGGAGCGCTTGTTGTTGCGCATGTACCTGGCCGGCGAAGACGCCACCGAGCGCACACTGCTGGAAGACTTGCTCCCCCAGTCACCGCCCTGGCTCGAGCGTCAGGTGCAACAGCACCTGGCCGATGAGCGTCGCCATGTGACGCTGTTTGCCGACGCTTTGCGCGGCCTGGGCGACGACGGCTCGGTGCGCCTGGAGCCGGACTGGCTCAGCCGGCGCAAGATCCGCCGCTGGCAGCGCCTGGCCCATCGCTATGCGGCACATTTCGAGCATGGCCTGCTGGTGCCGGCCTACGCCACCGGGCTCTGTGCCGAGCAGATGGCCCAGCGGGTATTGAGCCGCCACTGTGCGGTGATAGGCACCGGGCATGAGCTGTATCCGTTGCTGTCGCGGGTCCTGGCCGACGAGAAGGCCCACGTGCGCTTGTGCGAGAACACCTTGCGCCGCATTGTCGCGCCCCATGAGTCGGTACACCTGGACCTGTTGCTCAAGGACATTCGCGCAGTGGATGCCAGTTTCGGCGTGACCGGTGCCCTGGCCATGTACGTCGCCGGTTGGGTCCTGGGCGGTGTGGGCAGCGCGGCCCGATGAATAAACGGATTCTTTACCTGGCGACCGCCGATGCCCGTGGCCACCTGATGCGCGCGCAGTTGCTGGTGCATGCCCTGCACGAGGCGGGAGCCCAGGTCGAGGTGCTGACGACCTCGGAGCAGGGGCAGCACTTTCTGCAACGTTTCGGCATCGAGGCCGAGCTGCTGTCCAGACACTATGCGGTGCAGTTCGACAGCGAGCAGAACATGCTGCGCCACGCCACCAATCGCAATGTCGCCCATTACCTGTTTCGTCCCGGGCGGATGCTGCGGGATATTCTCCATCTGGGGCGCAGGCTGCGCAGTGTGGATCTGGTGATCAACGACTCCTTCCATCCGGCGCTGCTGTACATGGGCATGCTGCCGGGATGGCGACGCAAGGTCGTGCACGTGTACGGCGCGAGCCTCAAGGTGGCGTTGCTGAACAATTTCGCGGGCATGTGGCCGCGGCAGTTCGGGCGGTTGTTCGGCTGGATTGTCGACCGTCAGATCAACGCGGCGCGAGCCCGCATCGAGCATGATTTCGCCTATGAAGTGGACGACACCCAGGCGCCGTTGCTGTATCGCCTGCCGACTCCGGTGGCCCTGGCGGCGGTGATGCCGGAACCTGCGGCCCCCGGGGCTGCTGTGTACCTCAATCCGCATTTCAGCGAGCCCAGCCTGGCCGATGCCTTGGGTGCGGGCCTGGAGGACGCCGGCCTGGACGCGCATCGGGTGGGCGAGGGCTATGCCGGGCGCCATGGCTGGCTCGGGGTCGACCCGCACTGGGCCAGCCGCGCCGCCCAGGCCCGGCTGATAGTGTCAGCGCCGGGCATGGCGGCACTGTCCATCGCTCGGGTCTATCAGCGGCCGATCCTCCTGGTGCTCAGCGATCAGCCCGAACAGACCAGCAACGCGGCGCGTGCCGCCCAGCTACAGCTGCTGCATCGGGTGGTGACCTGGCGCGGCGACGCCGCGGACTTTCGCCGCCAGGTGACTGCGGCGGCGCAGCAATTGACTGCAGCGGCGGGGACCGAGTCGACAGCGGCTGCCGGTCGGGCGCGGGCCCAGGGGCGGATCGACGCCTGGGTCAGCCGCCTGCTCAGTCTGTGAACGCGCCGCTGTGGGCCGTGATCCACTCTTGTATCCACTAAGCGAGCAGCCATGAGCAATCCCTTGCCCAGCCCGACCCCGAGAGCCAACTATCGACAGACGCTGGTCGCGCTGTTGGGACTGTTGCTGGGCCTGAGCATTTTCATCGGCGTGCAGCGACTGATCACGCCGCGCTACACCTGGGTCACGCCGCTGGATGAATGGATTCCTTTCATTGCCCAGTCCTGGTGGCTGTACGTGCTGTTCTTTCCCTTCGTGCTGCTGGCGGCGACCTACGCCAGTGCTGAAGCGTTCAGGGTGTTCAAGAACGCCACGGGGATGGCTTTCGCCATTGCCCTCCTGTGTTTCTGGCTGTTCCCCGAGCACCTGCCCAGGCCCGATCTTGGCAACCTCGACAATGCCTTTTTGCATCAGCGCCTGAGCCGCATGTGGCAGCTGGACCTGGCGTCCAACGGCTGCCCCAGCCTGCATGTGGCGGTAACGTGCCTGGCCTGCCGTGCGCTCTGGTCCCACCCCGGCAAATGGCTGATCGGCATCACCGGCCTGCTGATCTGCCTGTCGACCCTGACCCTCAAGCAACACACGCTGCTGGATGTCGCAGGCGGCCTCCTGCTGGCCCTGGCCTGCGCCCTGGCCACCCAACGACAAGGAAACCATGCCCGTGTCCCAGCCTAATGCCCGCGCCGGCGACAATCAGGCGCTCAAGGCCTTTGTCCCGACCGCTGAGCTGTTTGTCCTCAAGCCCTGGATCGGGATGCTGGCGCTGCTCGCCGACTGGCTGCTGATCGCTGCCGCGTTCGTCTGTGCCGCACGCTGGCCGCATCCCGTCACCTACCTGTTGGCGGCGCTGATCATTGCCCGCAGCCAGTTGGCCCTGGCGGTGATCATGCATGAGAGTGCCCACGGCCTGCTCCTGCGCCGGCAGGCATTCAATGATGGCGTGGGTCAGCTGTTGGCGGCTGGCCCGCTGTTTCTTTCCATGGCTACCTACCGCGCCGGCCACCTGAAGCACCACCGGCAGCCGATGCTGCATGACGACCCGGTGATGGCGGTGTTTGGCATGGGGGACTACCCGCTGCCTCGGGGCAAGCTGGCCAGGCGCTTGCTGGCGGACCTGTTCGGGGTGGGCTACTTCATCAGTGCCTGCAAATTTGCCCGGGGTGACTACCGCGCCATCATGCCCAAGGTCGACAAGTCTGCGGGGCAGGTGTCCTGGGAGATCTGTTCAATGCTGCTGGTCAACGGCGTGCTGTTCGGCTTGCTGAGTGCGTTCGGGCACCCCTGGCTCTACCTGGGTCTGTGGTTGTTGCCGGCCATCACGTTGCTGCCCTTGATGGGCCGGGTCCGGGCGCTGATGGAGCACGCCGGCTTGCCCGCCCATGCTGACCAGAGCCAGAACGCCCGCAGCATCGTGCGTCCAAACGGGCAGACCTTCTTCTTCGGCCCCCATGGGATTCACTACCACATCGAGCATCACCTCTATGTGCGCGTGCCGTTCTACCATTTGCGCCGCCTGCATGAACAACTGGCAGCGCGGCAGTTGCTGCCTGCGGCGAATCTCTATGGCGGCTACATCGCGGTACTGCGGGATGTCAGCTACCCGGCGTTGAAGCCGCCGGCGGCCTGACTCTCTGCGACGTCCCCGGTCCCATCCCCCGGATGCTGATCGATGAACTCCCGCAGGTGCTGAATGCTCATGGGGCGGCCGAACAGCCAGCCTTGGGCGTACTGCACGCCATGTTTGCGCAAAATGTCGCGCTGGAGCGGATTTTCGACGCCTTCGGCAATCATCTGCAGGCCTAGGGAGCGCGCCAGTTCGATGATGTGCATCGTCACCAGGCTGGTGGGGGCGTCGGTGCCCAGGGTGTCGACAAACATCTTGTCGATCTTCAGGTAGTCCAACTCATAGGTGGCCAGGTACGACAGGCTGGAATGACCGGTGCCGAAGTCGTCGATGGCCACCTGGAAACCGTTGGCCCTGACCGCCAGTAGTACGGCGCGGGACTTGTCGGGGTCCATCAGGCCGCGCTCGGTGATTTCCACCATCAGGCTGCGCGGTCCCATGCCGGCTTCTTCGGAGAGTTTCTTCAAGCGCTGTTCGGCGTCCTGGGTCTTCAGATCCTCGCTGGAAAGGTTGATGGCGATGTGCAGGCGTTCATCGGCGCGCAGCAGTTCCGCGGCATCGCGCACCACGATTTCCATGACCCGGGCGGTGATGCGCTGGATCAGTCCGTTGGCTTCGGCCATGGGAATGAAGACACTGGGGCTGATCAGCTTGCCGCCCTGGGTGCGCCAGCGCGCCAGGGCCTCGGCACCGACGCAGCGGCCATTGTGCAAGTCGATGATGGGCTGGTACTCGATGAAAAACTCGTCGCGTTCCAAGGCCGCCTGCAACTCCCCCTTCAGGGACAGGCGGCGCCGGGCCAGATAGGCGACCAGAGCGGCCAACAGCAGGCCCAGCACCAGCCCCAGAGGCGCGATGATCAGCGCGAGGCGCCGTACCCGCTCGGCCACCACCGATGAGGATTGGGCGGCCAATGCCGCGGTTTCGCTGTTGGACGCCGGCACAATGACGACGAAGTAGCCGTCATCTTCGAATTCCAGCGCTTTGCCATCGCCGCTGTAGCGCTGTACCCATTGCTCCTTCACCACGCCGCGCTGGCCGATGATGCTGCGCAGCCGGGTTTGTAGGAAGGCGCTGGACACCGATGACTGCTGATTCAGCAGGTCCAGGGCAAAGTCGGGGTGAATGATGGCGGCGTAGTTGTCCCGGGCCACCAGGGTAAACACCTGATCCGGCAGACCGGGCAGATGTACTTTGTTCCAGAAGCGCAGGCCGCTGGGGTCCGGCCCCGAAAAAGCGCCCAACGCCAGGGGTTCGGTTTGGGCTTGCAGGGTATTGCACAGCAGCGTCGAGCCGGCCATGCCGGCCATGCCCACGATGTAGCGATAGCCCAGTACCAGTCTGTGCATGTCTTGGAGCTGTTGGCTGGAACAGAAGGCTTGAGGAGGTTGCTGGTTGAGCTGGCTGATGGCGGTATTGATCTGTGCGCGCTGCAGGCGGGCACGCTCCAGAACGTCGTTGGCCACCTCGTGCAACGAGGACATGACCGCTTCGCGGCCCTGGTTTTGGGCCAGGTAGAGGGACAGCGACAGGGGCGCAAGCAGTGCCAGCAAGCCAACGGCACAGGCCAGCAGGAGGACACCCGGCTTGTTCATTGAACGCTCCGTGACCCAATGACGGCCTCGTCAGTGCCTGGCGCGACCTTGATGACGTTCGGGAAAGCGGGCAGGAACCTGCCCAATGGCTAATGGGGTGCAAGTATAGAAGGCGCTGGGCAATCAATCGGAACAAGGCCATCGGACCCGCCATTGCAGCGGGTCCGACAGGCGTGTCAAAGCTTGGGCAGTTGCCCGATACGTCCGACCATTTCGGTGACGATCTGCAAGTCCAGGAGGAACTGGTCCACGGTCTTGAACTCGTTGTCGGTGTGGCCGGTGTACTTGACTTCGGGCCGCGCCAGGCCGAATTGCACGCCGTTGGGCAGTTCATGCACCGAGGTGGCGCCAGCGGAGGTGCCGAACTGGTGTTGCATGCCCAGGTTCTCGCTGGCCACCGCCAGCAAGGCCTTGACCCATTCGCCTTCGGGGTTGCGGTACATCGGCGCGGCGATGGAGGTGTCGAGCGTCACCGCCACCTGGGTCTTCTTGCTCCAGGCCGCCAGCTTGTCGGTGATTTCAGCCTTCAGCGCGTCCGGGGTCTTGCCCTTGGGCACTCGCAGGTTGACCGCCAGCTTGAAGGCTTTGTCATCCACGCCGACGAAGGTCGGGGACGTGGTCAGCGGCCCCATGAAGGCGTCGGCGAAACCGATGCCCAGCTTGTTCCCCAGGTAGTCCAGGCCCCAGTTGTCGGCGGCGTAGCGGGCACCGTCGGTGAACGCGTTGTGCTTGAGGGCGATCTTGCCGTCGAGGCTGTTGATGAAGTCCAGCATCCGCGCCACCGGGTTGACCCCGGACTCGGGTTCGGAGGAGTGGGCGGACACGCCGGTGACGGTCAACTGCACATCCTTGCCCACCACCTTGGCGGTCACCTGGAAGTTGCCGCCGTTGGCCTTGGCATAGGCGGCACCGGCTTGCTGCAGGCTGGCCACCAGTTCGGCGGGGGTGTCGGTCTTGAAGGTGGCCACCGAGGTGGAAGGAATCTGGTTGGTGGCCAGGCCACCGGTCAGCCCGGTCATTTCCGCGCCCTTGCCTTCGGCGGCACGCCGGGCAAAGGTCGCCATCACCGTGCCGTAGCCTTTCTCGGCGATCACCACCGGGTAGCCGCCATCCAGCGCCAGGTTGTAGTTGGGCGTCGGGTTGCGTTCGAAGTAGTAGGGGATGGCGTCGCCGCTGGTTTCCTCGGTGGTGTCCACCAGCAGTTTGAAGTTGCGCGCCAGGGGCAGCTTCTCTTCCTTGATGATCTTCATGGCGTAGAGCGCGACCACGATGCCGTTCTTGTCGTCCTCGGTGCCGCGGCCGTACATGCGGTCGCCGATCAGGGTGACCTTGAACGGGTCGAGGCGGGTGCCGTCTTCCAGGACCCAGTTTTCCGGGGTGACCGGCACCACGTCGGCGTGGGCGTGGATACCGACCACTTCGTCGCCGGTGCCGCCCAGGGAGATCTCGTAGACCCGGTTGTCGATGTTGCGAAAGTTCAGGTTGAAGGCCTTGGCCAGGCCCTGGATCTTCTCGGCGATCTTGAGAAACTCGGGGTTCTTGTACTGCGGCACACCGTCGATGTTGAAGGTGGGAATGGCCACCAGTTCACGCAGGGTCTCGGTGGCGGCCTTGCCGTACTTCACCCGGGCGTAGAGGCCTAGCAGGCGATGGATCTCGTTCTGCTGTTCGGCGGACAGGCTCTTGTTGTCGAGAAAGGCGCTGATGGCCGGGCCCAGGTTGGCGTCCTTGCCCGCTTCGCTCTTGGCCAGGCTGCCGAGGAACTGACGGAAGTCGCTGACCGAGTGGTCACTGAAGGACTTGAGGATGGCCGCGCTCTGTTGCGGGGTGATATTGGCCTGGGCGAAGCTTGAGAACGCGGACAGGCTGGCGAGCATCAGGGTGGCCGCAGCCAGGTGCTTGAGAGAAAAATCCATTGTTGAGGGCATTCCTTTGCAGGTTATGAGTGGGAAGTGTCTGATGTTTCAGACAGAAACGTTCCCAAGCTAACACTACGAAGGAGGGCGACGGGAGTCCCGGATGTGGGATCTGTCGCACAGAAAGGCAAAAGCGGCGCACAAACGAAAGATGTTACAGGGCGGGGAACAGCGGGCGCCTGGGTCGGCGCCCGCTGTGGGTGGGGCAGGATCAGATGGCGGCGTCCCAAGGACGATCGCCATGCTCGTCCTTGATGCGGGTCGGCAGGCCCATCACGTCCAGCGCCTTGAGGAACGGCTTGGCCGCCAGTTCCTCGACGTTGACCATGCGTTGCACGTCCCACTCGCCACGGGCGACCAGCAGGGCGGCAGCCACTGGCGGTACACCGGCGGTGTAGGAAATGCCCTGGCTGTCGGTCTCGGCGTAGGCTTCTTCGTGGTCAGCCACGTTGTAGATGAAGACTTCGCGCGGCTGGCCATCCTTGGTGCCCTTGACCAGGTCACCGATGCAGGTCTTGCCGGTGTAGCCCGGGGCCAGGGAGGCCGGATCAGGCAGCACGGCCTTGACCACTTTGAGTGGCACCACTTCCAGGCCTTCGGCGGTCTTGACCGGTTGCTCGGAGAGCAGGCCGAGGTTGCGCAGCACGGTAAACACGTTGATGTAGTGCTCGCCGAAGCTCATCCAGAAGCGCACGTTGGGCACGTCGAGGTTTTTCGACAGCGAGTGCACTTCGTCGTGGCCGGTCAGGTACAGGTTCTGCGAGCCGACCACGGGCAGGTCGTCGGTACGCTTGACTTCGAACATGGTGTTGCTGGTCCACTGGCTGTCTTGCCAGCTCCACACCTGTCCGGTGAATTCGCGGAAGTTGATTTCCGGGTCGAAATTGGTGGCGAAGTATTTGCCGTGGGAACCGGCATTGACGTCGAGAATGTCGATGGAATCAATGCGGTCGAAATGTTCTTGCTTGGCCAGGGCGGCATAGGCGTTGACCACGCCCGGATCGAAGCCCACGCCGAGAATGGCGGTGACTTTCTTCTCCTGGCATTCCTCGAGGTGCTTCCACTCGTAGTTGCCGTACCAGGGTGGGGTCTCGCAGATCTTGCCCGGCTCTTCGTGGATCGCGGTGTCCAGGTAGGCCACACCGGTATCGATGCAGGCACGCAGCACCGACATGTTGAGGAACGCGGAGCCGACGTTGATGACGATCTGCGACTCGGTCTCGCGGATCAGCGCCTTGGTCGCTTCGATGTCCAGCGCGTTGAGGGCGAAGGCTTTTATTTCAGCGGGCTGTTTGAGGCTGCCCTTGGCCTTGACGCTGTCGATGATGGCCTGGCATTTGGAGATGTTGCGCGACGCGATAGCAATACGACCGAGTTCGTCGTTGTGCTGCGCGCACTTGTGGGCCACCACCTTGGCGACACCTCCTGCACCAATGATAAGAACATTCTTCTTCAATTTATTTACTTCTCCTCGTGTCTGTCCGCTCAGGAAAGGCTGGACAGGTAGTCTTCGAAACCAAACTCGCGCACCACGTCGATGCTGCCATCGAGTTGTTTCACGACAATGGACGGCATTTTCAGACCGTTGAACCAGTTTTTCTTGACCATGGTGTAACCCGCAGCGTCGATGAACGACAGTCGATCGCCGATGGCCAGCGGACGATCAAATTGGTATTCGCCGAAGATGTCCCCGGCCAGGCAGGATTTGCCACACACCATGTAGGTATGTTCACCCGTGCTTGGTGACAGCTTGGCGTTCAAGCGATAAATCAGCAGGTCGAGCATGTGGGCTTCGATGGAACTGTCCACCACCGCCAGGTGCTTGCCGTTGTACAGGGTGTCGAGCACGGTCACTTCCAGGGACGCGCTCTGGGTGATGGCGGCTTCGCCCGGCTCCAGGTAGACCTGTACGCCGTACTTCTCGGAGAACGCCTTGAGGCGCGCGCAGAAGGCGTCCAGGGCGTAGTCCTCGCCGGTGAAATGAATGCCGCCGCCGAGGCTGACCCATTCCACCTTGTGCAGCAGGTGGCCGAAGCGCTCTTCGATGGTGGTCAACATCTGGTCGAACAGGCCGAAGTCGCCGTTCTCGCAGTTGTTGTGGAACATGAAGCCGGAGATCTGTTCGATCACGCCTTCGATCTTCGCCGGGTCCCACTCGCCCAGGCGGCTGAACGGGCGCGCCGGGTCGGCCAGCAGGTAGTCCGAGCTGCTCACCTGGGGATTGACCCGCAGGCCGCGGACCTTGCCGCTGGAGGCATCGGCAAAGCGCTGCAGCTGGCTGATGGAGTTGAAGATGATCTTGTCGCAGTTGGCGAGCATGTCCTCGATCTCGTCGTCGGCCCAGGCCACGCTGTAGGCATGGGTTTCGCCTGCGAACTTCTGCCGGCCGAGCTTGAGCTCGTACAGCGACGAGGAGGTGGTGCCGTCCATGTACTGCTGCATCAGGTCGAACACCGACCAGGTGGCGAAGCACTTGAGGGCCAGCAGGGCCTTGGCGCCGGACTGCTCGCGCACGTAGGCGATCTTCTGCATGTTGCTCAAAAGCTTCTGCTTGTCGATGAGGTAGTACGGCGTCTTGATCATTTCAGGGTCTCCGGCAGGGCCAGCCAAAAAGGTAGGCATTGTGCCCTCAGTGCCTGCAGATCGAAAGCACGGAAATGCATTTTCGCCGGGTAATCATCTGAACGGCCAAACTGATCAGTCTGATGGCCGCGGGTCAGCGCCCGGACGTCCCCGACCACGGTCCGGCCTCGTGCAACCCGGGGCCGCAGGCCCTCGTGCTGCCTCGTTTTTTCTTATCCAGGGAGCACATTTTTAGTCATTTTCCTTCGCCGACGTCTGTCGCACCATCTGCTGCATCCGACTCACACCCGGGTTCTGAACCAGGTGTCCAGCGCTTGCGCTGACGCCCTTCGTCTTGCAGAAGGACACACATACATGACCGTAGAACAAATACAAGTGGATACCCTGGTGGTCGGCGCGGGCCAGGCCGGCGTGGCCATGAGCGAACACCTGAGCAAGCTCGGGGTGCCCCATCTGGTGCTGGAGCGCAGCCGCATCGCCGAGGCCTGGCGCACCGGACGCTGGGACTCGCTGGTGGCCAACGGGCCGGCCTGGCATGACCGCTTTCCCGGCCTGGAATTCGATACCCCTGCCGATGCCTTCCCGGCCAAGGATCAGGTGGCGGACTACTTCGAGGCCTATGCCCGCCAGTTCAATGCGCCGATCCGCACCGGTGTGGAAGTGCGCAAGGTGCAGCGCAATGTCGGACGCCCCGGCTTCACCGTCGAGACCTCCGAGGGGGTGATCCAGGCCCAGCGCGTGGTGGCCGCCACCGGACCTTTCCAGCGCCCGGTGATTCCGCCGATTGCGCCCAAGGATGCACGGGTTGAGCAGATCCATTCCGCCGCCTACCGCAATCCGCAGCAACTGCCGGCGGGTGCGGTGCTGGTGGTGGGGGCGGGTTCCTCCGGCGTGCAGATTGCCGATGAGCTGCAGCGAGCGGGGCGCCAGGTCTACCTGTCGGTGGGGGCCCATGACCGTCCGCCGCGTTCCTACCGTGGCCGGGACTTCTGCTGGTGGCTCGGGGTGCTGGGAGAATGGGATGCGGAGATTGCCAAACCGGGCCGGGAGCACGTGACCATTGCTGTCAGTGGTGCCCGCGGCGGCCAGACCATCGACTTCCGCGCCCTGGCCCATCAAGGCATCACCCTGGTGGGGCTGACCCAGGCCTTCGACGGTGAGCGCGTAACCTTCCGGGCGGACCTGGTGGACAACCTGGCCCGAGGCGACGAGAACTACCTGGCGCTGCTGGACGCGGCCGATGCCTATATCGCCCGCAACGGCCTCGACCTGCCGCCGGAGCCCGAGGCTCGGCAGCCAGTCCCTGATCCGCAGTGCGTGAAACAGCCGATCCTGGAGCTGGACCTGCTGGCGGCCGGGGTCACCTCGATCATCTGGGCCACCGGCTATGCCGTGGACTTTTCCTGGCTGCAGGTGGATACCTTCAGCGAACAGGGCAAGCCCCTGCACCAGCGCGGTGTGTCCCGCGAACCCGGGGTCTATTTCCTCGGCCTGCCCTGGCTGTCGCGTCGGGGTTCCTCCTTTATCTGGGGCGTCTGGCACGACGCCAAGCACGTCGCCGATCACATCGCGACCCAGCGCAAATACCTGGCCTACAGCCAAGCCCGGCAGTCCTCGACGCAGACTTCAGCGCAACCAGAGACACCGATCCGCAACCTCGACAGCGTGGGAGCCCACTGATGCCTACTCATACCCGTATTCGCATGTTCAACACCAAGGACACCTATCCCAACCAGTCCCTGGACAATGACCTGTGCCAGGCGGTGCGTGCCGGCAACACGGTGTACGTGCGCGGTCAGGTCGGCACTGATTTCGACGGCCGGCTGGTGGGCCTCGGCGACCCGCGAGCCCAGGCCGAACAGGCGATGAAAAACGTCAAGCAACTGCTGGAAGAAGCCGGCAGCGACCTGTCCCATATCGTCAAGACCACTACCTACCTCACCGACCCGCGTTACCGCGAGCCGGTCTATCAGGAGGTGGGCAAGTGGCTCAAGGGCATATTCCCGATTTCCACTGGCCTGGTGGTCTCGGCCCTCGGCCAGCCGCAGTGGCTGATGGAAATCGACGTGATCGCGGTCATTCCCGAGTGACCCCTGTGCGGTTGTTTCCAGCGGCGCCGAGTCGAGCGTCCATGCAGGCCCAGTGGGCCAAGGAGTTGCCATGACTTTTTCCATCGTTGGCCGCTGTGCCGAAACCGGCCAGTTGGGCATCGCCATCAGTTCGTCAAGCATCGCCGTCGGTGCTCGTTGCCCCTGGGTGCGAGCGGGAGTGGGGGCGGTGGCCACCCAGAACGTGACCCTGCCGGCCCTGGGGCCGCAGATTCTCGATCTGCTGGAGAACCACAAGCTCGATCCCGGCACGGCCCTGGACAAGGCCCTGGGCAGCAACGGCTGGAGCCAGTACCGCCAGGTGACGGTGATCGACGGCCAGGGGCGCACAGCGCTGTTCAGTGGCCAGCAAGCCCTGGGCCTGCACAACGCGCTGGCCGGCGAACAATGCGTGGCCGCCGGCAACCTGCTGGCGGGCACAGGCGTGATCGAGGCCATGGTCGAGGCGTTCGAACAGACGCCGGGGATTCTCGTCGAGCGCCTGCTGGCGGCCATGCACGCGGCGATGGCTGCCGGGGGCGAGGCGGGGCCGGTGCATTCGGCGGCGCTGAGCGTGGTGGACGACCTGACCTGGCCCATCGTCGACTTGCGGGTGGACTGGGCCGATGAAGACCCCATCGGCCAGTTGGCCGGCCTCTGGCAGGCCTATCGGCCGCAGATGCAGGACTACCTGACCCGGGCCCTGGACCCCACGGCGGCGCCCAGCTACGGAGTGCCGGGCAATGAGTGAGCATTCGAGCCGCGAGCTGCTGGCGCGGTTGGTGGGTTTTGCCACGGTCAGCCGCGACTCCAACCTGGAGCTGATCGGTTTTATCCGCGACTACCTGGCGGGCCACGGGGTGGACAGCGAACTGATCTACAACCCGCAGCGCACCAAGGCCAATCTGTTTGCCAGCATCGGTCCCGGCGATCGCAGCGGTGTGGTGCTGTCCGGGCACACCGACGTGGTGCCGGTGGATGGCCAGGCCTGGAGCGTCGAGCCGTTTGTCTTGAGCGAGCGGGAAGGGCGCCTGTACGGCCGTGGCACCGCCGACATGAAGGGCTTTATCGCCTCGGTGCTGGCGGCGGTGCCGGGCTTGGTCCGGCGAGAGCTGCGCATACCGATCCACCTGGCCTTTTCCTATGACGAGGAGGTGGGCTGCCTGGGCGTGCGGCCGATGCTCGAACGATTGCAGCAGCGCCGGCACAAGCCGTTGCTGTGCCTGATCGGCGAGCCCACCGAACTGCGCCCGGTGCTGGGCCACAAGGGCAAGCTGGCCATGCGTTGCCAGGTGCGTGGCGCGGCCTGTCATTCGGCCTATGCACCATATGGGGTCAATGCCATCGAGTACGCGGCGCGGCTGATCGGCAAGCTGGGGGAGATCGGCGGCCGACTGGCCCGTCCCGAACACCACGACCCGCGCTTCGATCCGCCGTTTTCCACGGTGCAGACCGGCACCATCAAGGGCGGCCGGGCGCTGAACATCGTGCCGGCGGACTGCGAGTTCGATTTCGAGGTGCGTACCCTGCCGGAGTTCGATGCCCAGGCCGTGGTGGATGAACTGCAGCGTTATGCCCAGGACCAATTGCTGCCGCAGATGCAGGCGGTACAGGCCGACACCGGGATCGCCCTGCAACCCTTGAGCGCCTACCCCGGGCTGGCCACCGCCGCCGACAGCGAAGCCGCCGAACTGCTGGCGTTGCTCAGTGGTTCGCGGGCGTTCGACACTGTGGCGTTCGGCACCGAGGGCGGGCTGTTTCATCAGGCCGGTATCCCCACGGTGGTCTGTGGCCCGGGCAGCATGGACCAGGGGCACAAGCCGGACGAGTTCATCAGCCTTGAGCAGTTGCACGCCTGCGACGCCATGCTGCGGCGCCTGGGGGATTGGCTGGAGCGTCCGACCTGACCTTGCCCAGCGCTTGACGAGTCTTGTTTCACGCCCCAGGCCATCTTCCGGATGGCCTGGGCGTTGGCGTTTGTGCGGCCCGGCCCAGGGCCTTGGCTACCGAGCTTTTTCATGGTGCCGGAGCATATTTTTAGTATTTTTCCTCTCGCTCGCGGTGACGCACCATCCTCCCTACCTACCTAACAACCAGGCCGTTACCACGGTCGACGAGGGAGTGCAGCGTGTTCGATCTCGGTTACTGGCAGCAGCGAGCTGCCCGGCAAACATTCATTGACCAGGCGCTGATCGGCGGCCAACGGTTGTCCGCCCAGTCCGGCGCCACGTTCGATGCCATCAACCCCGCCACCAATCAACGCTTGGCCCGGGTCAGCGCCTGTGGCGCCGCCGAAGTGGACCTGGCGGTGGCCGCCGCGCGCCGGGCCTTCGACCAGGGGCCCTGGGCGCGCATGGCCCCGGTGGAACGCAAGAAGGTACTGCTGCGTCTGGCCGAGCTGATGCTCGCCCACCGCGAGGAGCTGGCCCTGCTGGAATCCCTGAACATGGGCAAGCCGGTGATGGATGCCTGGAACATTGACGTGCCTGGTGCCGCCAACGTCTTCGCCTGGTACGCCGAAAGCGTCGACAAGCTTTACGATCAGGTGGCCCCCGGCGCCCGCACCAGCCACGCCAGCATCAGCCGTGAAGCCCTGGGGGTGATCGGCGCCGTGGTGCCCTGGAACTTCCCCCTGGACATGGCGGCCTGGAAGCTGGCGCCGGCCCTGGCGGTGGGCAACTCGGTGGTGCTCAAGCCCGCCGAGCAGTCGCCGTTCTCGGCCCTGCGCCTGGGCGAACTGGCCCTGGAGGCCGGGTTGCCGGAAGGGGTGCTCAACGTGGTGCCGGGCCTGGGCGTCGAGGCCGGTCGCGCCCTGGGCCTGCACCCGGATGTGGATTGCCTGGTGTTCACCGGCTCCACCGAAGTGGGCAAGTATTTCATGCAGTACTCGGCCCAATCCAACCTCAAGCAGGTCTGGCTGGAATGTGGCGGCAAGAGCCCGAACCTGGTGTTCGCCGACTGCCAGGACCTGGACCTGGCCGCCGAGAAGGCCGCCTTTGGCATCTTCTTCAACCAGGGCGAGGTGTGTTCGGCCAACTCGCGGCTGCTGGTGGAACGCAGCATTCATGACCCGTTCGTCGAGCGCCTGCAAGCCAAGGCTCGGGACTGGCGGCCGGGCAATCCCCTGGACCCGGCCAGCCGTGCCGGGGCCATGGTCGATGCCCGCCAGACCGCCAGCGTCATGGGCTATATCAAGGGCGCCCGGGAGCAGGGCGCCGAGCTGGCGTGCGGCGGCCGGCAACTGATCATCGATGGCAGCGACAACTACATCGAACCGACCATTTTCACGGGCGTGGATCGGCAGATGACCCTGTTTCGCGAAGAACTGTTTGGCCCAGTGCTGGCGGTGACCGCCTTTGACCACGAGGAACAAGCTGTAGCGCTGGCCAACGACAGCGTCTATGGCCTGGCGGCGTCGCTGTGGAGCGATGACCTCAACCGTGCCCACCGGGTGGCCCGGCAGCTGCGGGCCGGCACGGTGTCGGTGAACACCGTGGACGCCCTGGACGTCACCGTGCCCTTTGGCGGCGGTCGGCAATCGGGGTTTGGTCGCGACCTGTCGCTGCACGCTTTCGACAAGTACACCCAACTGAAAACCACCTGGTTCCAGTTGCGCTGAGCCATGCCTTGCGACCTGCTCGCCAGGTCCAGTGCCGCGCCGTCAGAGCGCGTCTTTACCTGCCGCTTCGGCGGCAGGCCCACAACAATAAAAAGCGGAGTGTGTGCCATGACTGCAAGTGTCTCCATCGGGGCTGCAAGCCCCCTGCAACGCGGCGGTTTGCGCCGGGTCCTGGGCCTGGGTTCGCTGGTCTCGGTAGCCGTCGGCCTGGTGGTGTCCCAGGGAGTGATGGTGCTGATGCTGCAAGGGGCGGGAATGGCCGGGCTGGGCTTCTTCATGCCCCTGCTGCTGGCCTATCTGATGGCCCTGACCTACGCGCTGTCCTTTTCCGAACTGGCGCTGATGGTGCCTCGGGCCGGCAGCTTGAGCAGCTACACCGAAGTGGCCATCGGGCACTTCCCGGCGATCCTCGCCACCTTCTCCGGCTACATGGTGGTGGCGATGTTCGCCCTGTCCGCCGAACTGCTGCTCCTGGACCTGATCATCGGCAAGGTCTACCCCGGCGCGCTGCCGCCGATGCTGGTGGCCTATGGCGTGCTGGGCACCTTCACCTTGCTCAATCTGCTGGGCATTGACGTCTTCGCCAAGCTGCAGACGGTCCTGGCGGTGGTGATGGTGGTGATTCTGCTGACCCTGGGCCTGGGCGCCATCGGCAGCGCGCAGGCGGATCTGCAACTGCCGCTGGATCAGGGCTGGAACCCGATGGAAGTGGGGGCGCTGGCGCTGGCCGCTATGGCCATCTGGGGCTTTGTCGGTGCCGAGTTCGTCTGCCCGCTGGTGGAAGAAACCCGCAACCCGGAACGCAATATCCCGCGCTCGATGATCATTGGCCTGAGCATCATTTTCCTGGTGATCACTCTGTATTGCCTCGGCGCACTGCTGTGCATTCCCCGGGAGCAACTGGCGAGCAACCCGCTGCCGCATTTCCTCTTCGCCACCTCGGTGTTCGGTGAGGCCGGCAAACTGTTCCTGGTGGGCGCGGTGATCACCGCGACCTGCAGCACGGTCAATTCGTCCCTGGCGGCGCTGCCGCGCATGCTCTACGGCATGGCTCAGAACGGCCAGGCCTTTCCCCAGTTCAAGCGCCTGAGTCCGCGCACCCGTACGCCCTGGGTGGCGGTATTGTTCATTGCCGCGCTCACGGGCCTGCCGATCCTGCTGCTGGGCCAGGACCCGGACTCCATCAGCCTGCTGCTGTTGGCCGCGGCCCTGGCCTGGCTCTTGGCCTACATCATCGTGCACATCGACGTGATCGCCCTGCGACGTCGCTACCCCGAGGCGCCACGGCCGTTCCGTTCACCCTTCTACCCCTGGCCCCAGGTGCTGGGCATCGTCGGCATGCTGTTTGCGATCTATCACGTCTCACCGTCGCCGCAGATGACCGCGCGGATCTTCGGCAGCGCCGGGGTGGTGCTCGGGGTGATCTCGGTGATTGCCGTGCTCTGGATCAAGCTGGTGATGCGCAAGCCACTGTTTGTTCCCGAGCCGCTGTTGCCCCTCGAACCGGGGCCCGCTGCAACCTCTTCCCTTGAACCCACTTGCCGTGCAGGAGAATGACCATGAGCGCTTCCAACCCTCAGCCAGACAACGCCCCGCAACGCAGCACCCAGGACTACCAGGCGGCCGACGCCGCGCACCATATCCATGCCTTTCTCGACCAGAAGGCGCTGAATGCCGAAGGCCCGCGGGTCATCGTCCGGGGCCAGGGCCTGCACCTCTGGGACAACGACGGCAAGCGCTACCTGGACGGCATGTCCGGCCTGTGGTGCACCAACCTGGGCTACGGCCGCAAGGACCTGGCGGCCGCCGCCAGCGCCCAGCTGGAACAGCTGCCGTACTACAACATGTTCTTCCACACCACCCACCCGGCGGTGGTGGAACTCTCGGAGTTGCTGTTCAGCCTGTTGCCGGGGCACTACAGCCACGCCATCTACACCAACTCCGGCTCCGAGGCCAACGAGGTGCTGATCCGCAGCGTGCGTCGCTACTGGCAGATCCTCGGCCAGCCGCAGAAGAAGGTGATGATCGGCCGCTGGAACGGCTATCACGGCTCGACCCTGGCGGCCACCGCCCTGGGCGGGATGAAGTTCATGCACGACATGGGCGGGTTGATCCCGGACGTGGCGCATATCGACGAGCCTTACTGGTTCGCCCACGAAGGCAACCTGACGCCCGCCGAGTTCGGTCTGCGCTGCGCCCGTCAGTTGGAAGAAAAGATCCTCGAACTGGGGGCCGAGAACGTCGCCGGTTTCATCGCCGAGCCGTTCCAGGGCGCGGGCGGCATGATCTTCCCGCCGGACAGCTACTGGCCGGAGATCCAGCGCATCTGCCGCCAGTACGACGTGCTGTTGTGTGCCGACGAAGTGATCGGCGGTTTCGGCCGTACCGGGGAATGGTTCGCCCACCAGCACTTCGGTTTCGAGCCCGATACCCTGTCCATCGCCAAGGGCCTGACCTCGGGCTACATCCCCATGGGCGGCCTGGTGCTGAGCAAGCGCA
The DNA here is from genome assembly GCF_003363755.1 of Pseudomonas protegens. GTDB lineage: Bacteria > Pseudomonadota > Gammaproteobacteria > Pseudomonadales > Pseudomonadaceae > Aquipseudomonas > Aquipseudomonas danubii. The sequence goes on along the minus strand of NZ_CP031396.1, from coordinate 807,243 downwards.
TCGCCCAGGTGCTGGTGGAGCAGGGCGGGGTGTTCGCCCACGGTTTGACCTATTCCGGGCACCCGGTGGCGGCCGCCGTGGCCATCGCTAACCTCAAGGCCCTGCGCGATGAAGGCGTGGTGAGCCAGGTCAAGAACGACACCGGTCCCTACCTGCAGCAATGCCTGCGCGAAGTGTTCGGCAAGCATCCGCTGATCGGCGAGATCCAGGGCACCGGGCTGGTGGCGGCCCTGCAGTTCGCCGAGGACAAGGCCACGCGCAAACGCTTTGCCAACGAGAACGACATCGCCTGGCGCTGTCGCACCCTGGGCTTCGAAGAAGGCGTGATCATTCGCTCGACCTTCGGGCGCATGATCATGGCCCCGGCCCTGGTGGCCACCCGCGGTGATATCGATGAGTTGATCGACAAGACCCGGCGCGCGGTGGAACGCACGACCCAGGAAATCGAGGCCGGGCAACTGCCAACGGCCTGAGGGCTGCTGCTGGATCGAGCGCTTGTCGGCGCTGTTAAAACACAACACCCCGCCAGAGTCGGACTCTGGCGGGGTGTTGTTTTGTTGCCGTGGCTCAAGGGGAGCCATTTCCATCTGTGGGGTTCAGCCCTGGGCCACTAATCTGTGGCCAGGGTTCAGAACGTGTCGTTCAGAACTTACCGTTGAGACCCAGGCGGAAGGTGTCGTTGCGTTCGTCCGAGCCCAGGGCGGTCTTGTACGAGACGCCCAGTTGCCAGGCGCGTCCCAGGTTGAAGTCCACGCCCATGTCCAGGCTGGCGAAATCGCTGTCCAGGGCATCGGGTTTGAGCCGGTACAGGGTGCCTTCGTCGCCCTGGTCGGTGTAGCGCATCTTGTAGTCACTGCTGTTACTGAAGTTGTGGCCCCAGGCCAGGCCGACCTTGGGCGTGACCACACCGACAGGGGTCATCAGGTCGTAGCCCGAGCGCACGCCGAGGTAGGAGGTGAAGTTCTGCTGGCGCTGCTCGTCGTAGGACAGGCCATAAATGCCGCCGCCACTTTCACGGTAGGCGTCCAGGCGCGTGGTGCTGGCATTCAGGCGGCTGTAAGGGGTCAGCGACAGCGGACCCTGGCGGTACTCGTAGCTGGCGGTCAGGGAGGCGAACAACTGGTCGGCATCCCGCGAGCCACGGGCATAGTCATCGGCACTGCCGGTGATGTAGCGGCGTGAGTCGAAGCTGATGCGGTTGTAGCCCAGCAGGCCGTCGACATACACCTGCGGGGCCAGGTTCAGGCTCAGGTAGGTGGCAATGCCGATGGCGTCCGCGTCGCTGCGGGTGTGGTTCTTGCCGATGTCACTACGGTCGTTGCCGTAGCCGAAGCCGATCCCGGCAATGGCCGTGGGCGACAGGCGATAGTCGACCCCGGCGCTCAGGCCCAGGGTGGTAAAGCTGTTGTCCCGGGCGCCCCGTGCGTGGGTCGAGCCGACGTTGACGAAGCCGTCGCTCCAGAACGCCAGGGCATCCTGTTGGCAATTGTCTTTGAGGGCGGCAGCGGCTTCGCGTTTTTCCTGCTCGGTCTGGTTGGCCGAGGCCCCCAGTTGGTCCTGGACGGCCTTGGCGATCTCGCCCAGCGGCACCTCGCGGCCTTCCTTGCGCAGGCTGGCGTTGAACGAATTGCGGTCGCAACTGATCTGGTGCAGTTGCTCCAGCCGCCGGTTGAAGTTGTCCATCTGGGTGCTGGCAAAGCGTTCCGCGGCCCGGGTCTGGGCGTTGAGCAGGCCAATCACTTCGGCGTCCTTGGTGGGGTCCGAACGTTCCTGGATGGTGAAGGTGACGGTGCTCGAGGCACTGGAGCCGCTGCCGTTTTGCAGGCTGAAGCTGACGATCGCGGTGCCGGCGAAAGCGGCCGACGGTACGAAGCGCATCGAGAACGGGCCCATCATCCTCGCCTGGCCGGCCGAGGCCGGGGTGACCGAGCCCAGGATGGCCTGGGTGAATGGACCGCCGGTAGCGCCTTGGGTCAGGTCGACGGTGGCTGACTGGCCCGCAGCGAGGATCTGGCTGGAGGCGGGCACGCTGATTGCCACCGCGGCGATGGTGATCGAGTAGGCCTGGGAGCCGGTAGCGCCGTTGGCATCGGTGGCGGTGATGGTCAGGTTGGCAGTGCCGCTGGTGCTGGGCGTACCGCTGATCAAGCCGCTGGCGGTGTTCAGGCTCAGGCCCGCCGGCAGGCTGCCGCTGCTGATGCTGTAGCTGTAGGGCGCCGTGCCGCCGGAGACGCTCAGGGTCGCGCTGTAGGCACTGCCCGCGGTACCGGCGCCGAGGGAAGCTGGGGTCAGCACCAGGGTCGGCGCGCTGACGGTGATGGTCACGGTGGCCGGGCTGGACGTGCCGCTGGCGTTGGTGGCGGTGTAGGTAAAACTGTCGGAACCGGAGAAACCGGCGGTCGGGGTGTAGGTGATGCTGGTGCCGCTGGCGGTGGCGGTGCCATGGCTGGCCGCGCTGGCGACGGCGACGCTGGTGGCCGCGCCACCGCTGAGGTTGAGAGTGATCGGGTTGGCGCTGCTGTTGGCCGCCACCGTGGCGCTGACGGCGCCTGCCACCGGCGCCTGGACGCCGATGGTGATCGAGTAGGCCTGGGAGCCGGTGGCGCTGTTGGCGTCGGTGGCGGTGATGGTCAGGCTGAGGCTACCGCTGGCCATTGGTGTGCCGCTGATGGCGCCGGTTGCAGTGTTCAGGATCAGGCCGGCCGGCAGGCTGCCGGCGGTGATGGCGTAGGTGTAGGGCGCGGTGCCGCCGGTGGCAGTAATGGTCTGGATGTAGGCCGTGCCGACGGTGCCATTGCTCAGGGAACCGGGGCTCAGGACGATGCTCGGCGCGCTGACGGTGATGGTCACGGTGGCCGGGCTGGAAGTGCCGCTGGCGTTGGTGGCGGTGTAGGTAAAACTGTCGGAACCGGAGAAACCGGCGGTCGGGGTGTAGGTGATGCTGGTGCCGCTGGCGGTGGCGGTGCCATGGCTGGCCGCGCTGGCGACGGCGACGCTGGTGGCCGCGCCACCGCTGAGGTTGAGAGTGATCGGGTTGGCGCTGCTGTTGGCCGCCACCGTGGCGCTGACGGCGCCTGCCACCGGCGCCTGGACGCCGATGGTGATCGAGTAGGCCTGGGAGCCGGTGGCGCTGTTGGCGTCGGTGGCGGTGATGGTCAGGCTGAGGCTACCGCTGGCCATTGGTGTGCCGCTGATGGCGCCGGTTGCAGTGTTCAGGATCAGGCCGGCCGGCAGGCTGCCGGCGGTGATGGCGTAGGTGTAGGGCGCGGTGCCGCCGGTGGCAGTAACGGTCTGGTTGTAGGCCGTGCCGACGCTGCCGTTGCTCAGGGAGCCGGGGCTGAGGGTGATGCTCGGGGCGCTGACGGTGATGGTCACCGTGGCCGGGCTGGAAGTGCCGCTGGCGTTGGTGGCGGTGTAGGTAAAACTGTCGGAACCGGAGAAACCGGCAGTCGGGGTGTAGGTGATGCTGGTGCCGCTGGCGGTGGCGGTGCCATGGCTGGCAGCACTGGCCACGGCGACGCTGGTGGCCGCGCCACCGCTGAGGTTGAGAGTGATCGGGTTGGTGCTGCTGTTGGCCGCCACCGTGGCGCTGACGGCGCCGGCCACCGGTGCCAGGCCGTTGATCACCAGGCTATAGGCGCGGGAACCGGTGGCGCTGTTGGCGTCAGTGGCGGTGACAGTCAAGTTGCTGGTGCCACTGCTGCTCGGCGTGCCGCTGATCACGCCTGTGCTGGTGTTCAGGCTCAGGCCGGCCGGCAAGCTGCCGGCGCTGATCGCGTAGGTGTACGGCGCGGTGCCGCCGGTGGCGCTCAGGGTCTGGCTGTAGGCTGCGCCCTGAGTGCCGTCGGGCAGTGTCGTCGGCGTTATCGCCAGGGTCGGCGGGGTGACGGTGATGGTCACCGTGGCCGGGCTGGAAGTGCCGCTGGCGTTGGTGGCGGTGTAGGTAAAACTGTCGGAACCGGAGAAACCGGCGGTCGGGGTGTAGGTGATGCTGGTGCCACTGGCGGTGGCGGTGCCATGGCTGGCGGCAGTGTCCACGGCCACGCTGCTGGCGGCGCCGCCGCTCAGGCTCAGGGTGATTGGGTTGGCGCTGCTGTTGGCGGCCACCGTGGCGCTGACCGGGCCGACGGTGGGGGGCGGCACGTTGTAGGTATAGCCGTTGGTCAGAGTTGCGGTGCCCCCTGGGGTGGTGACTACCACGTTAACCACACCCGCGGCGTGGGCCGGGGTGGTGGCGGTGATGGTGGTGGCATTGTTGACGATGTAACCGGTGGCGGCTGTCCCGCCAAAGCTCACCGCCGTGGCACCGGTTAGGTTGGTACCGGTGAGGGTGACGGAGGTGGCGCCTGCGGTGCTGCCGGTGTTCGGGTTGACGGCGGTCAGGGTCGGGGTCGCGGAGCTGGTGACCACCAGGGTATAGGTGGCGACGCCGCCCTGATTCAGGCCGTCATTGAGGGTGATGCTGAATGTGTAGGTGCCGGCGGTGGTGGGAGTGCCATGCAGTAGGGTGTTCGAGCTGCCCGGTGACGGATCGAGGATCAGGCCCGGCGGCAGGCAGGGCGTCACGCCGTCGTAGTCCGGGTCATTGGCGTCGCACTCCACCCATTGGTCCAGTGGTTGTGCGCCGCCGACGGAATTGATGACGATGCTCATGGGCTGGCCCACTGCCACGCTGGGCAAGGTACTGCCCGTAGCCGGGTTGGTGATCACGGGAGCGGCGGCCATTGCCTGGCTGCTCACGGTCAACATGACCAGGAGCAGGAACAGCGAAATCAGCGGGCGTGTCAGCCAGATACCTAGCGTGGTCAGTGGTGTTCTCATGAGGGCTTCCTGCCTTGCGACCGGTTTGAGGGTCGTGTCCAGCGTAAGTGTTGATAAAGGTCCAGCGGTTACAGCACGGCTACAGCCGGCCCCTAGGGGGGCAGGTATTACTTGATGCTCAGGGACTGTCGATCTCTTCCCGGGCGGCCATCCGCGCGGGACGCTGCATTTGGGTGTACAGGCCACTGTCGGCACCGGCCCGGAAGCCCAGCCGCTCATACAGCCGGCGGGCACGGCTGCCCTGTTCGACGCTCAGGCTGCAGGTCTGACGCTGGGCGTCGGCCTTGGCCAGTACCGTGCGCAGCAAGTCGGTGCCGATGCCCCGGCCATGCCAGTCCGGTAGCAGGGCAATATCGACAATGCGCACATCGTCGGCCGCGTACTGCACGCACAGGCGCCCGATCGGGCTGCCGGCCTGCTCGACGATCAGAAAGTCCGCAGTGGGAAAGTGCTTTTCATAGTGCTGGCGTTGCAACTCGGCCTGGGAGTGCAGGAAAGCCCGGCGCTGGGCGTCGTTCCAGCCAGGCACTGCACTGACTTCGGCCCAGCGGCGTGAGGCGTACAGCGCCTGGAGAAACCCCAGGTCGTGGCTGTTCTGCTTGCGCAGTACAGCCACCTTGCCTGCCGGCAAATGGAGAGCGGTGATGTGAGTCATGAGCTTCTGATCGGGTACTCGCCTTCCAGGCAGATGCAGTAGGACAGCGTCTGGAAGGGTTGCATGGTGTTGCGCAAGGCCGTCGACGTTGTGCCACTACCGGCGTTGCCCACCGTGATGGCCGCCAGTGTCTGGTTTGTCGCCGTCGGTGCGGTGTTGTTGTACAGGCGGACGTTGCGGGGTTGTGCCAGGTAGGCGGTGTTGTTGGGAGTATCCAGAGCGGCCGCCGATTCGCTGCCGTCCTTGGCCAACACCTGATGGGTATGCGGGGCGAAGTTGCTGGCCACCATGGTTATCCGGTCGGCTCCCAGGGCCGTGCCAACTGGCCTGTCGGTCAGCCCGGGGCCGGGCCCGGCCCCCATGGCCACGCGCCCGTTGAGATTGGGCAGCTTGAAGTTCTGTCCGGGGGTGCCGCCATACAGGTTGCCAATCACCGAATAGAGGGCCGGATTCTGCTGGACGGTGATGAGCGAGCCATCGCAGTACGCCCAGTTTTGCGGGACGAAGTTGTAGGGGAACAGTCTGATTTCACCGGTAAAAGCGTCCATGATCGGTCATTCCAGATTGAGTGAGGGGTTCACTGCTGTCGGGTCGGATAGAGGCCGACCAGGCAAATGATGTAGTTGATCGCCAACGAACCCATCAGGTTGCTGTGGGGGGTCGCGGCGCCAGCGCTCGGGGTCAGTGCCGAGTCGAGAAACTGCGGGTTCATCGGGACGGCGGTGGATGTTCCGGTTCCTGCGCTGTACAGCCCGGTGATGATCCCCGCGCCCGGGAATTTGCCAAAGGTCATGCTATTGGGCGTTGCGGCTGGGGATGGGACTGCCGAGGTGGCATCTTGGGCGCTCACCATAAAGCCATGGGTGTGGGGGGCAGTGTTTTCCGGCCTCATGGTCACGGTTTCCACGCCAAACTTCTGCGTTAGCGTCCTTGGGGTCAGTCCGGTGCCGGTGCCTTGGCCCACGGGGAGCCGGCCACGGTAGTCCGGGAGACCGAAGTTGGTGATGCCGTTGCCACCGTACAGGGTGCCCAGTAACGAGTAGAGGACCTGGAAGTTGCTGATGGGCAGCAGCGATCCGTCACAGAACGCCCAATTCTCTGGCGCATAGTTGCCGGCGAACATGCGGATTTCTCCGACGAAAGCTTCAGACATGTCAGTTTCCTTGCTTGAGGGTCTGTAGACAGCCGTTACTGGCGAGGTGGGTAGATGCCCGTCGTAGCAATGCAGAAATAGCCCACGATGGAGGGCTGCACATTCGGCATGGGCATGCCTGGCGTTGGGGTGACGGTCGCGCTGTTGAGGGCGATCAGAGTGCCGGTTGCCGAGGTATAGGTCGGTTTTGCCGGGACCCCCTTGGTGTTCGAGCTGACAGCGGGAATGTTGCCGCCCGGGTCATCGTTGCCCGGATCGTTGGAGACATGCGTGGCGTGGCTATGCTGGGCCACCGAGTTCTGCGGCATCGTCACGGTTTCGCTACCGCCTTTGGTGCCCAGCGCGTGCACATCCATGATCGGATCGACAGTGGAGGCTCTGTAGTTCTGCCCCAGAGCGACCCGGCCACGCAGATCCGGCAGGCCGAACGTCGTACTGCCGTCACCGCCATAGGTTTTGCCCAGCAGGGAAGCCAGCGCCACATTGGTGTTGATGGGTAGAACCTGGCCCTCGCAAGGGAGCCAACCCTCAGGTGCCCAGCCCCAAGGGAACAAGCGAATTTCTCCGATAAAAGGATCCACGTTCTTTTCTCCTTGAACAAGTTTTTGACGCCGGGAATCCGTCTCTTACTAATAGACTAGCAAGTGCGTAGGCGCACAATAAACAAAAGTGAATTTAGTGTGCAAATGTTATTTCAAGTTGTTTGGTGGTAATTAACGGAGGGCTCGTCTATTAGCAGGTAGTTGACGCTCCGGCTAAGAGATTTCAAGAAGGAAGTCTTTCACAGTGTTGCTGGTTGTCGCTCGGTTCAGGGCGTTATGTCCAGCGGGGGCGGGGTGAGGGCGTGATGTCCAGGCTGGTTGCAGGCTTTTGAGTTCGGCTTTTCGAAATCGTAAGTTCATTGTCAAGTAACTAAGCGTGCTAACGATCTACGCCGAAAGTATTGGTTGTCTAGTCTGGGTTTTGGCGGATTTACAGCATGCTTGAAGTGTAGCGGTAACAGGTCTTAGTTGCTGTTGTGGGGTGGTTATTCCCAAGTTGATAAGTAGGGTATTCTTTTGGCGGGGGAGCGGAGTAGTAAAGTTTTTTGCTCTAAGACCCTGTTTTGTTTGAGGTTGTTGTTTTTTTGACGCCAGCGGGACGCCGCTCCCCGGGGATGAGCGGCGCGCCGTTACCGGCTTACAGCCCGGCGCTTTCTGCCGCTACGCTCTTGGGCTTGCCGTAATGCCATTCATAGACCACGAACTTGAAGTCCTTGAGGTCGCCTTTCTCGTCGAAGCTCAAGTCCCCGGTGGGGGTCTTGAAGGTGCCTTTGTGGATCGCCTCGGCGACTTTCTCCGGGTCCTCGCTCTTGGCCGCGGCGATGCCCCCGGCAATCACTTCCACGGCCGAGTAGGACGGCAGCACGAACGGACCGCTGGGGTTTTCCTTCTTGGCTTCGAAGGCTTCCACCAGGGCCTTGTTGGCCGGGTCCTGGTCGAAGGACTTGGGCAGGGTCACCAGCATGCCTTCGGAGGCGTCCTTGGCGATCTGCGAGATCGAGTCGTTGCCTACGCCTTCAGGGCCCATGAAGCGCGCGGTCAGGCCCTTTTCCTTGGCCTGGCGCAGTAAAAGGCCCATTTCCGGGTGGTAGCCGCCGAAGTACACGAAATCGACATTGGCCTGCTTGAGCTTGGCCAGGATCGACGAGTAGTCGCGCTCGCCGACGTTGATGCCTTCGAACATCGCGACCTTGATGCCTTCCTTGCCGAGGATGTCCTTGACCGAGCTGGCGATGCCTTCACCGTACTGCTGCTTGTCGTGCAGCACCGCCACATTGGTCGGTTTCAGCTGGGCGATGTAGCGTGCCGCCGCCGGGCCCTGGGCGTTGTCCAGGCCGATGGTGCGGAACACCATCTTGTAGCCCCGGGCCGTCAGCTCCGGGCTGGTGGCTGCAGGGGTGATCATCACGATGCCTTCATCTTCGTAGATGTCGGATGCCGGCTGAGTGGAGCTGGAGCACAGGTGCCCGACCACGAACTTGACGCCGTCATTCACCACTTTGTTGGCCACGGCCACCGCTTGCTTGGGGTCGCAGGCGTCGTCGTATTCCACGGCCACCAGTTGCTTGCCGTCGACGCCACCCTTGGCGTTGATCTGCTCGATGGCCATGCGCGCGCCGCTGAACTGCATGTCACCGTATTGCGCCACCGGGCCGGTCTTGGCCCCGGCGATGCCGATCCGGATGCTGTCGGCTGCCAGGGAATGGCAGGCGAGACCGGCAAGGATCATGGCGCTGAGCAGTTGGGTGGCTTTGTTATTGATACGACTCATGGGTTGTTCCACTCCTGTGGGTAACGATTCAAAGGGTGTTGCGGGTGTTGCTTGGATGCATGATGCGCCGCAGGCAGCGGCGCATCGGCAACTCGGGGTTGTAGACCGGGCAGCCCGGAACGGCGTTGACCCGGCTCAAGGAAGGGCCTTGCCGATCCTGGCCACGGCCTCGACGGCCGGTAGCGGCGCCGCGGGTTCGACACAGGCATCCAGGGCCTGGGCGAGATCGGCCAGCAGGTCGGCGACGTCTTCCAGGCCCACCGACAGGCGCACCAGGCCTTCGGCGATGCCGTGTTCGGCCCGTTCTTCCGGGGTGTAGGTGGAATGGGTCATGCTCGCCGGGTGCTGGGCCAGGGACTCGGCGTCCCCCAGGCTCACTGCACGACTGAACAGTTGCAGGGCGTTCATGAAGCGGCTACCGGTGGCCAGGCCGCCCTTGAGTTCAAAGGCGAGCATGCCGCCGGGCAATTTCATCTGCTGTTGCGCCAGGCTGTATTGCGCGAAGGACGGCAGGCCGGGGTAGGCGACCCACTGCACCCGCGGATGCTCTTGCAGGTACTCGGCGATGATCTGGGCGTTGCTACAGTGGCGCTCCATGCGCAGGGCCAGGGTCTTGAGGCCGCGCATCAGGAGAAAGGCGTCCTGCGGCGAAAGCACGGCACCGGTGAGGTCCTTCAGGCCCTGCAGGCGAATGCGCTCCGCCAGGCTCTGGCGGGTGACCACGATACCGGCGGTGATGTCGCCGTGGCCGTTGAGGTATTTGGTCGCCGAATGCACCACCAGATCGGCCCCCAGCTCCAGTGGACGCTGCAGGTAAGGGGTGCAATAGGTGTTGTCCACGGCAAAGGTGATGCGCGGATGCTGGCGGGCGATTTCGGCCACGGCGGCAATGTCCACCAGTTGCATGTTGGGATTGGCCGGGGACTCGCAATAGATCATGCGTGTGGCCGGGCTGATGGCGGCCCGCAGGTTGCCCAGATCGCTCATGTCCACATGGCGCACCTTGACCCCGAACTCGGCCAGGCCGTGGTGCAGGAGGGCGAAGGTGCAGCCATACAAGGTCCGGCAGACGATGATTTCGTCGGTGGGGCGCAGCAGGGTCCACAGGGTGGCGGCAATGGCGCCCATGCCGGAACCGAAGGCCACTGCAGCTTCGCCATTTTCCAGGGCTGCCATGCGCGCTTCCAGCAACGCCAGGGTCGGGTTGCCGATGCGGGTGTAGAAGTAGCCGGGTTGTTCGCCGGCAAAGCAGCCAGCGCCATATTCGGCGGTGGCGAAGGTAAAGGTGGAGGTCAGGTAGATCGGTGGAATCAGCGCGCCCTGATGCTCCTGAGGGTTATAGCCGTGGTGGATGGCTCGGGTGGAAAAACCAAGGTCACTGTTTTTATTGTTCATGGTGAACACTCTCGGATTTTCCCTAATGCTATGCTCAAATCCGGCGCAATAAATTCTAATCTAGCTCCAAAAAAAGCACTTGATTGGAATAAAACATCATAAAAACAAGATAAAGAGGCAAAACATGCCCCAGAGCCTGGATCGTACGGACAAAGCCCTGCTGATTGCCCTGCAAGACAATGCCCGGCTGACCAATGCCGAGCTGGCGGACAGCGTGGCCCTCACCACCTCGCCGTGCTGGCGCCGGGTCAAGTTGCTGGAAGAGAGCGGGGTGATCACCGGCTACCAGGCGATCCTTTCGCCCAAGGCGCTGGGCTATGGGGTCACTGCCTTTGTCAGCGTGATGATGGAGTCCCATTCCCGGGAGACGGCTCGGGCTTTCGAGCAGCGGCTGCTGGAAATCCCGGAAATCATCGCCTGCCACAACGTTTCCGGGCGCTATGACTTTCTTCTCGAGGTGCTGGCCAAGGACCTGGAGTCCTTCGGCGAATTTGCCCGAGAGGTGCTGCAGACCCTGCCGGCGGTAAAGGAAATCTACTCGAGCTTTTCCTTCAAGTCGGTGAAACCGTTGCGGCAGATTCCGGTACAAGAGTAATGAGGGAGGTGCGGACGTTTGGCGGCTATCGTGGTTCGGCACTATCGCCAAGAGGCCGCGGCAACGGCGTCTGTCTGCTTCGCCAGCAAGCCAGTGGCCTGCAACAGGCCCTCAGCGAAAGAGCACCGCGCAGCTCAAGGCTTCAAACCGAGCCATGGGCTGCGAGGTTGCAATACTGCCCTTTGAAATACAGCAGTGGCTGCGCAGCCGCCGCTTGTTGCAGGTTCAACGCTTTCACTTCACCAATCACGATCAGGTGATCACCTGCGGCGTGTTCGGCGTGAATTTCACAATCCAGCCAATGCAGGCTGCCGGCAATGATCGGATTCCCCAGCGGCGATTCCTGCCATTGGACGCCATGCCACTTGTCCGTGCCTTTACGAGCGAACTGGTTGGAAATCCTGACCTGCTCACCGGACAGGATATTGACCGCGAATCGACCTGCCTGGCGAATCCTGGGATAGCTGGCCGAGCCGGACATGACGCTGAATGACACCAGTGGCGGGCTCATCGACACGCTATAAAACGACTGGCAGGTAAAGCCGATCGGCTCGCCAGCAATCTGCGAGGTAATCACCGTGATACCGGATGCGTAGTGCCCGAGCGCTTCGCGAAAGCTCAATGGCTCGATAGCCGTTCTGGGAAGTGACATGGAGGGTCCTAAATATCGGGTGCTGCTCGAAAGTGTCGAGGAGGGCCTGAAGCAGCCCGGTAACTTTTTAATCCACTGCTTCAATCCTCCCGCACAGCATTGCCGGCTTCAGCTCAGCACGGGTTCGAGAGTTCTCTTCGGATAATGTCTGCACCAGCGCTTAATGCCTTTAGCTTGCCTCTTGCCACTTCGCGAGCTAGTGGCGCCATGCCACAGTTGGTGCATGGATAGAGTTTGTCGGCCTCTACGAACTGCAGTGCCTTGCGTAGGGTATTGGCCACTTCCTCTGGTGTTTCAATGGTGTTGGATGCCACGTCAATGGCTCCGACCATCACTTTTTTGCCTCTGATGAGTTCAATGAGATCCATTGGGACATGAGAGTTGTGACATTCCAGCGAGACTATATCGATACTGGATTTTTGCAGCTTGGGGAAAGCCTCTTCATATTGTCGCCACTCTGATCCCAGAGTCTTTTTCCAATCGGTGTTGGCCTTGATGCCGTAGCCATAGCAAATATGGACCGCCGTTTCACACTTGAGGCCTTCAATGGCCCTTTCCAGAGTGGCCACTCCCCAATCATTCACCTCATCAAAGAAAACGTTAAAGGCGGGCTCATCAAACTGGATGATGTCCACACCGGCAGCCTCTAACTCTCGGGCTTCCTGATTGAGGATCTTGGCGAATTCCCAAGCCAGTTTTTCGCGACTTTTATAATGGCTGTCATAAAGCGTGTCGATCATGGTCATGGGGCCTGGCAGCGCCCATTTTATGGGTTGTTTGGTTTGCTGACGTAAAAACTTGGCATCTTCAACAAATACCGGTTTTTGCCGAGCGACAGCACCCACCACCGTTGGCACGCTCGCATCATAGCGATCACGAATTCTAACGGTTTCACGTTTCGCGAAATCGACGCCGCTGAGGTGTTCAATAAAGGTAGTGACAAAGTGTTGGCGTGTTTGTTCGCCATCACTGACGATATCAATACCGGCCTGTTGCTGTTCCTGCAGTGACAAACGTAAAGCATCGTGTTTGCCCTCGACCAATTCCTCGCCTTGCAACTTCCAGGGCGACCATAGTGTTTCAGGTTGTGCAAGCCAGGAGGGTTTAGGCAAGCTGCCGGCAGTTGAGGTGGGTAACAGTTTTTTCATCATCAATGGCCTTGTGATTTCAATGAGTCAAAGAGCGCAATGGGCGGACCACTGCTCAAGGATGGCCTGGTACGGCTTGATGAAGTTCTCCTCAACAAACTGCCCCTGCTCAATAGCCAGGCGGCTACGTTCCTCTCGGTCATAAACAATACGAGTCAGTGAGTAATCCTGGTGCTTCAGACTGGGTTGATAGGATTTTCCTGCTGCAGAATTGGCATTGTAGATTTCAGGGCGGTAAATCTTCTGGAAGGTGTCCATCGTGCTGATGGTGCTGATCAACTCAAGATTGGTGTAGTCACTGAGCAAGTCACCGACGAAGTAGAAAGCCAAAGGCGCAACGCTGTTTGCAGGCATGAAGTAGCGAACCTTCAATCCCATCTTCTTGAAGTACTCATCGGTTAGAGAGTATTCATCCTGCTGGTATTCAAAGCCCAAGACAGGGTGCTGGTTCTCAGTCCGATGATAGGTTCGGCTGCTGGAAACACTCAGGCAAATAACCGGTGCTTTGTTAAAGTTTTCCTTGTAGGCGCTTGAGTGGATGAAGTGCTTGAACAGCTTCCCATGCAGCTCTCCAAAGTTGTCGGGAGTGCTGAATTCTGGCTGGTCCTTGTTGTGGTTCAATAACAGAACGCTAAAGTCATAATCTCGTACGTAAGAGGAGAAGTTGTTTCCGACAATGCCTTCCAGGCGTTCATTGGTCTTTCGGTCGAAAATGTTCGTTTTCAGTATTTCAATCAAAGGGATGGCGTTGCCACTGTTTGCAGTATCAATGTCCATTTCAACGGAAACGATTTCAAGTTCGACAGCGTAACGATCGCCTTTGGGGTTGTCCCAGTGCGCCAAGGCATTGAAGCGGTTGTCAATCATTTTCAACGTGTTGCGCAAGTTGTCTTGGCGGCTTTTGCCACGGGCCAAGTTGGCGAAGTTGGTAGTGATGCGTGTATTTTCGGAGGGGTGATAGTTTTCGTCGAAGCAAATGCTTTTGATGGTGAATGTAAGCTCTTTGTTCATGGCGTCCTGGTTTCCGAGATGGAACCTGAATTTATTTATCGGTTCTCTGTACTTTCCAATGTTATTGCTAGGTTCTTTTGCTTAGTGGTGTTTCTAAGCTATCGATCATTGAGCTGCATTTTATGCCGGGCTATTAATTGAGAGGAAATGAATTGATTTCACTGAGTCTTTAGTCACATTCATGATGTGCTGTTCATTCAGTTGTACAAGTCTATTGCCCGCAGGATTCATTGATAGGCGAAACAAACAACTGAAAGTGTGCGAGCTGGCGAGTGTGTGGAGAAGCGCCATGCGCTTCCCGTTCATGTACCCGGCGCGTTCGCGTTTGCAGAACGGCGCTATCCCTGGCAAGCCAGCTGCTACCGGTGATCAGCCCGTCCCCAAAGCATTTTTCTGCACACCGATGATTGACGTGGCAACAGCGGCTCCCTATTCTTTGTCGACCAACAAAGAATAGGGAGCAATGCGATGAAAACCCTCAAGGGCCCCAGCCTGCACCTGGCACAGTTCAGTGCCGATACCGCTCCCTTCAACAGCCTGTCGGGCATCGCCCAGTGGGCTGCTGACCTGGGTTTCAAGGCACTGCAGATTCCTGCCTGGGATGCGCGTCTGTTCGACGTCGCCACCGCGGCGGACAGCCAGGATTACTGCGATGACCTCAAGGGTCAGTTGGCGCAAAAGGGTCTGGTGATCAGTGAGCTGACCAGTCATATCTTTGGCCAGCTGGTGGCAGTGCATCCGGCCTACGACGCAATGTGCGACAACTTCGCGCCCCAGGCGCTGCGGGGCAATCCCCAAGCCAGAACGGCCTGGGCCATAGAGCAGATGAAGCTGGCGGCCAAGGCCTCGCGCCGCCTGGGGCTCGGTGACATGGGCACCTTTTCCGGGTCCCTGGCCTGGCCCTATCTGTTTCCCTTTCCGCAACGTCCAGAAGGTTTGATCGAGGCCGCTTTCGAGGAACTGGCGCGACGCTGGCGGCCGATCCTCGATCTGTGCGACGAGCAGGGGGTCAACCTGTGCTACGAGATCCACCCCAGCGAGGACCTGCACGATGGCACCAGCTTCGAACGCTTCTATGAATTGGTCGACCGTCACCCGCGCTGCAACATCCTCTTCGACCCCAGCCACTTCGTGCTGCAGCAGTTGGACTACCTGAGTTACCTGGACATCTACCACGAGCGCATCCGCATGTTTCACGTCAAGGATGCCGAGTTCAATCCCAGCGGCCGCCAGGGCATCTACGGCGGCTACAGCTCCTGGGTCGAGCGGGCCGGGCGCTTCCGTTCCCTGGGCGACGGCCAGGTCGACTTCAAGGGGATCTTTGCCAAGCTGGCGCAATACGACTACCCGGGCTGGGCGACCCTGGAGTGGGAGTGCTGCCTCAAGGATCAGGAGGACGGCGCCCGGGAAGGTGTCGAATTCATCAACCGCCACATGATCCAGGTCACCGAGCGGATCTTCGACGACTTCGCCGGGGCCGGGATCGACCGCCAACAGATCAACCGCATGCTCGGCATTGCCTGAACCCTTCATCAAGAGAATCCCCATGACTGCATTCACCGACAACACCCAGGCCGACACTGGCGGCCTGACCCATCGCTATGTGCGCATCGACGGCCAGCGCATCCACTGTGTCAGCGCCGGCACGGGCCGCCCGGTGCTGCTGATTCCCGGCTGGCCGCAGACCTGGTACGCCTGGCGCGAAGTGATCCAGGCCCTGGCCGCCCGAGGCTTCCAGGCCATTGCCGTGGACCCGCCGGGCAGCGGCCAGTCCGACCGCCCGGAGCAGGGCTACGACACCGGCCATGTGGCCGGGGTGCTGCACCAGGTGATGGGGCAGTTGGGCTTCGAGCGCTACAGCGTGGTCGGCCACGATGTCGGCATGTGGATCGCCTACGCCCTGGCCAGCGATCATCCGCAGGCGGTGGAGCGCCTGGCGCTGACCGAAGCGGTGATCCCGGGGCTGGCGGCGGCGCCGCCGATCTTCGTCGCGCCAGAGCAGAACATCTTTCTCTGGCACTTCATGTTCAACCAGCTGCGGGACTTGCCGGAAGCCTTGATCGCCGGACGCGAGCGGGCCTACCTGAATTACATCTTCGATCACTGGTCCCATCGCCGCGAGGCGGTGGCCGCCGAGGTCTATATCGAGGCGTACGCCGCGCCGGGCGGCCTGCGTGCGGGTTTTGCCTACTACCGGGCGATTCCCGAGACCGTGCGCCAGAATCAGTTGCGCGCGCAGCGACCGCTGGCAATGCCGGTGCTGGCCATTGGCGCCGAGCACGCCACCAACGATGCACCCTTGCTGACCCTGCAGGGTCACGCCACGGATCTGCGCGGCGCCATCGTGCCCGACTGCGGGCACTTCATCATGGAAGAGGCGCCCGAGGAGTTCCTCGCTCACCTGCTGCCCTTTCTTCAGGAGGGCGCCGACTGAACAAAGGGCAGGCGGTCCCGGGCCATGGAAAATGGCCGGGGCCGGTGCAAATCTAATATCATTTCGTCGCGGCGCCTTGCGCCAACCCACTGACCGGCCCCTGCCGGTCAGTTTCCTTGTCCTGACGAGATACCCGACCCCCATGGCTGGAAGACCCCGCGAATTCGATCGCAACCAGGCGTTGCGCCAAGCGCTTGAGCTGTTCTGGGCCCGTGGATTTGAAACCACTTCCATGGCCGATCTGGTGGCGGCCCTGGGGATCGCCTCGGCGCGGATCTACGCCGCCTTCGGTTCCAAGGAGGCGCTGTTTCGCGAGGCCATCGAACTCTATGAAAGCCACGAGGGCGGTTTTGCCGACCAGGCCCTGGGCGAAGCCAGCGCCTATGTCGCCATCGAGCGCATGCTCAAAGAGGCGGTGGCGCTCTACACCCGGGCCGGTCATCCCCAGGGCTGCATGGTGGTGTCCTCGGCGGTGAACTGCTCCAGTGACAACGACGGCGTGCGTGAGTGGCTGGCCGAGCATCGCCGGGCCCGTACCGCCAGCATCATCCAGCGCCTGGAAGCAGCGGTGCAGTCCGGCGAACTGCCGGCACACACCGATGCAACTTCCCTGGGGGATTATTACTCTACGGTGCTGCACGGGCTGTCGGTACAGGCCCGGGACGGGGTCACCCAGGCGCGCCTGCTCAAAGGGGTGGCGCTGGCCATGACGGTCTTCGAGGCGGCGCAGGGCAACTGACCAGGCGCCTGCCAGCCTGTGTCGCGCAAAAAAACAGGCAGCGACACCGTGCGCCAGCTGCGCAAGCGGGCAGCCCCCGGTCATGGTTCCTGGCCCGGGTTGTGCATTTTTATCGGGTCCTGGACCTGTTCGATCATCGATAGAGTATTACGACCCGCCCATGAGCAACTCCGCGGCTACACCTCAAGGTAACTGGCAGCCGGTCATCGCGTTGGCGCTGGCGGCCTTTGTCTTCAACACGACGGAATTCGTGCCGGTGGGGCTGCTCAGCGCCATCGGCGCCAGCTTCGACCTGCCTACCGCGCGGGTCGGGCTGATGCTGACCATCTACGCCTGGATCGTGTCCCTGACCTCGCTGCCGGTGATGCTGCTGACCCGTAACGTCGAGCGGCGCCGGTTGCTCACGGTGCTGTTCGGGCTGTTCATCGTCAGCCATGTGCTGTCCAGCCTGGCCAACAGCTTCGGCCTGTTGATGCTCAGCCGCATCGGCGTGGCCCTGGCCCATGCCCTGTTCTGGTCCATCACCGCGTCACTGGCGGTGCGCCTGGCGCCGCCGGGCAAGCAAGTGCAGGCCCTGGGCCTGCTGGCCACCGGCACTTCCCTGGCCATGGTCCTGGGCATTCCTCTGGGGCGTCTGCTGGGCGAAGCCCTGGGCTGGCGTACCACCTTCGGCGTGATCGCGGCGATGGCCGGCTTGCTGGTGCTGTGGTTGATCCGTACCTTGCCGCTGCTGCCCAGCCAGAACTCCGGCTCCCTGCGCAGCCTGCCGCTGCTGTTCAAACGCCCGGCGCTGGTGGCGATCTATGGGCTGACGGCCCTGGTGGTCACCGCGCAATTCACCGCCTACAGCTACATCGAGCCGTTCATCAAGGTAGCGGCGGGCCTGGGGGGCGATGTGGTGACCCTGATCCTGCTGGTGTTTGGCGGTGCCGGGATCATCGGCTCGCTGCTGTTCAGCTGGCTGCACCGCCACAGCCCCCAGGGCTTCCTGCTGACGGCGGTGACCCTGCTGGCGCTGTGCCTGAGCCTGCTGCTGCCCCTCAACGGCCATGTCTGGTCCCTGGTGGCGCTGAGCGTGGTCTGGGGCATGGCGATCATGGGCTTCGGCCTGGCCCTGCAATCCAAGGTGCTGGTGCTGGCGTCGGACGCCACCGACGTGGCGATGGCGATGTTCTCCGGGATCTACAACATCGGCATCGGCGGTGGTGCGTTGCTGGGCAGCTGGGTCGGCGGACAGTTGGGTTTTGCCTATGTCGGGCTGGCGGGCGGCGCCCTGGCGGGCCTGGCCTTGCTGCTCTACAGCCTGGCCCTGCGGCGCATGGCCCGCAGCAACGTGTAGCCGCTGCCGCAGGCTGCGAACGGCTCCGCAGGAGACGCAAAGTCTTGAGACCGCCAGAGTCTCGGCGGGAGATCGCCAGGCAAGGCCCTGCGGACCTTTGCGCAGCCTCGGGTTACAGCGGGGTTGTGTAGCCGCTGCCGCAGGCTGCGAACGGCTCCGCAGGAGACGCGGCGGCCTTGCAGGCGCCGGAGGTTCGGCGGTCGATCGCCAAGCAAGGTCCTGCGGACCTTCGCGCAGCCTCGCCAGAGGCTCGACAGCGGCTACAGTGGGGCGATGTCGAGCATGCGCGCCGTCCGCCCGCCAAGGTCAGCGGCGTCGGGCTTCGGGCCAGCAGGCCACCAGCACCAGCAGCAGCGCCGCCAGCAGGTAGGGCAGGCGCGGCTCCACCGCGTAGATCAGGGTGCCCGCCAAGGGCCCGACCACCACCCCCAGGCCCTGGGCCGCGCCGACGGAGCCGGCAGTGGCGCCTTGCTCGGCAGCGTCCACTGCGTTGCTGGCCAGGGCGGCAAAGGAGGGGAAGATCCAGCCCATGCCGGCGGCCGAGACAAAGAACCCCAGCCACAGCACCCAGGCGTGAGCGGCGAGGATGCTCGCGGCAAAGCCCATTGCGGCCACCAGGGCGCCGACGCGGATCATCCGCAGTGGCGGCCACTCCAGCTTGCGCACCAGCAGTTGCGAGGCAATCAACGCCAGCCCCACCAGGGTCAGGGCGACACCGGCGGTCTGCGCCGCCTCCGCCGGACCCATGCCCAGGCGGTCGAGGGCGAAGAAGCCGACGGTGATCTGCGCCATGGCCACGCACAGCATCGAGACGAACGCCACCAGCAGCGGCCGGCGCAGGCGCGGGTCCGTCAGGCTCACCGACTTGGGCGGTTGCTTGAGGTGCAACTCCTGGCGCGGCAGCCGCGCCTTGAGCAAGGCGAAGCCCAGCAGCGGCAGCAGCGCCAGCACATAGAACGGCAGGCTCAGGCTGTAGCGGGCCAGCAGCGCGGCAATCGCCGGGCCCAGGACCAGGCCGCAGGCGTTGGCCGCCCCCAGCGAGGCCATGGCCCGAGCCCGGTGCTCGGGCTCGATGTTGTCGGCGATCAGCGCGTAGCCGCCCACCGGAATCGCCGCGTAGAACACCCCGATCAGGCCGCGTCCCAGCAGCAGCCCGGCAAAGGCCAGGATGGCCGAGGGCAAGGCGTGCAGCGCCAGGTCGATGAATAGGCTCAGGGCGAGAAAGGCCAGGGTGAAGCCGCCGGTGCCCAGCAGCAGGATCTGCCGTCGGCCCAGGCGGTCACTGGCCCGGCCCCAGGGCCGGGCCAGGAGCATCCAGATCACCCCGGAAACGGTCACCGCCATGCCTGCTTGCCAGGTGGCCAGGCCGAGAATCCGCGCAATGGGACCGATCAGCGAGACAAAGGCCATCATCGCCATGGTGCAAGCCAGGTTGGCCAGCAGCAGTGGACGCAGGTTGAAGGCCGGGGCGGCCTGGGGCGTTTCCAGGGTGTCGAAGGGCAGCTGTTGCATGTCGCTCATGATTTATCCCAGGGCTGAGTGAGAGGGCAGGCGGCCGTCGACCATCACCAGCGGTCGACCGCGCACCTGCTCCAGGCGGCCGTCGACGCCATAGACGTCGCGCAGCAGCTGTTGGTTGATCACCTCCAGGGCCGGTCCGGCGGCGGCCAGACGGCCGTTGTGCAGGACCACCACCTGCTGGCTGAAACCCAGGGCCAGGTTGATGTCGTGGACCACCACCAGGGTGATCAGCTGGCGTTCGCGGGTGGCCCGGGTAATGGCCTCCACCACCTGGCACTGGTGGTACAGGTCCAGGGCGCTGGTGGGTTCGTCCAGCAGCAGTACCCGAGGCTGGCGCACCAGGGCCTGGGCCAGCCCCACCAACTGGCGCTGGCCGCCGGAGAGGGCATCGATGGGACGGTCGGCCAGGGCGGTGAGGTCCAGGTCCCGCAACACCTGTTCGACCCCGTGCAGCACCGCGGCACTGGGCCGCCCGGGGGCGAAGCCGGCACCGCGATGCCCGGCCATGGCTGCACTGAGCACCGCTTCGAAGGCGCACAGGCGGGTGCGTTCCGGCAGGCTCTGGGGCAGGTAGACGATGTGCTGCGCCCGCTCCACCTGGGGCAGGCGGTTGAGGTCGACGCCATCGAGCAGCACCTGCCCGCTGGTTTTCTGCAACCCGGCGATGCCCCGCAGCAGGGTCGATTTGCCCGCCGCGTTGGGGCCGATCAGCGCGGTCAGGCTGCCGGGGGCCAGGGGCGGCAGGCTCACGTCGCGCAGTACCTGGTGGCTGCCGTAATGCATGTTCAGGCCGGCTGTGCACAGCCCGGGCGTGGAGGGGGCGTTAAGGCTCACAGGACACCTCGACGGTTGCGCATGACAATGGCCATGAAAAACGGAATGCCCACCAGGGCGGTGACGATGCCCACCGGCACCAGCACCCCGGGGATCAGGGCCTTGCTGGCGATGGAGGCCATGGACAGGATCAGCCCGCCGCTGAGCACGCTGGCCGGCAGGAACAGCCGATGGTCCTCGCCCACCAGCAGCCGGGCGATGTGCGGGGCGATCAGGCCGATAAAGCCGATGGTGCCGACAAAGGACACCGCCAGGGCCGACAGCAGGCTGATGCGCAGCAACGCCAGCAGGCGCAGGCGGCCGACATCGATGCCGAAGCTGCGGGCCCGTTCCTCGCCCAGGGTCAGGGCGGTCAGGGCCCAGCTCTGGCGCAGGGAAAACGGCAGGCACAGGGCCAGGGCCAGGGCCAGCAGGGCGAGCTTTTCCCAGGAGGCCCGGGCCAGGCTGCCCAGGGTCCAGAACACCAGTTGCTGCAGGCTGTCCTGGGTGGCGACGAACTGCAGCAGGGCCACCAGGGCGTTGAAGGCGAACACCAGGGCGATGCCGAACAGCACCAGGCTTTCCACGCCGAAGCCACGCCAGCGCGCCAGCAGGTAGAGCAAGGCCACCGAGGCCAGGGCAAACAGGAAGGCGTTGGCCGAGATCAGGTACTGCGCCGGCACCCCGGGAAGGCCCAGGCCCAGGACAATCGCCAGGGCCGCACCGAAGGCCGCGGCAGCGGACACGCCGAGGGTGAAGGGGCTGGCCAGCGGGTTGTCGAGCACGGTCTGCATCTCCGCTCCGGCCAGGGCCAGGGCCGCGCCCACCAGCACCGCCATCAGCGCGTAGGGCAGGCGCACGTTCCACACGATCACCGCCTCGACCCGGGGCATCGAGCCCGGGTCCCAGAGCACCTGCAGCAGGCGCGAAAGGCTCATGCCCGAAGGCCCGGTGGTGATGTCCAGGGCCAGGGACAGCAGCAAGGCCAGGGCCAGGGCGGACAACAGCAGTACCCGGCGGCCATGACGTTTTTGGTAATGCCCTGAGGCAACGCGCTCCTGCACGTCGGTGGCAGCCTGGGTCATGGTTGCAGGCTCGTGGCGAACACGCCGCTGGCGGGAATCGGCATGAAGCGCTGGTACAGCTCGCGGCGGGTCTGGTCCGGGTCCAGGTCCTTGAACAGCTCCGGGTGCAGCCACTTGGCCAGGGCCTGGACCGCGATCAGGTGCTCCGGCGAGTCGTAGAAAATGTGCCACAGGCCATGCACATTGCCCTCGCGCACTGCTCGCAGCTCGTTCAGCGGCGGGCGCTGGGCGGCCTGGCGCAGGCTGTCCCGGGCCTGTTGCAGGGTGGCGGAATAACCCAGGGTCACGCCGCCCTGGCCGGCAGCGAAGACCCCGGTGGCGACGTACACATCCGGATCGCTGGAAAGGATGTACTCCACGTTGAGCACGCCAATGGGCCCGGGAATGCGCCCGTCGGCGATGTTGCGCCCGCCGGCCAGCTTGATCATTTCGCCGAAGTTGCCGGTGCCCGGGGAGCCGCAGCAATCCTGCAAGCCGGCGAGCATGTCGATGAAGATCTTCGGCTGCTGGACCTTGCCGGCCTTGGCCAGGGTGTCGCTGACCCGGGCCAGGGACTGCTGGTAGAAGGCGATGAACGCCTCGGCCTGCTGTTCACGGCCCAGGGCCTGCCCCAGCAGGCGCATGCTGGGCACGGTGTTGCTCAGGGGATGGTCGCTGAAGTCGACGAAGATCACCGCCACTCCAGCCGCTTCCAGCTGCTGCACCGCTTCGCTGTCGGGGCTGGGCCCGTGGCCGCCGCTCAGGGCCATGATCGCCAGGTCCGGGTGCACCGCCAGGGCCTTTTCGACGCTGAAGGTTTCGGCGGACGTGCCGCCTACCAGCGGCACCTTGTCCGCCTCGGGGAAAGCCTTGTGGTAGGCCTCGTAGCCCTGCACGTCGAGGCCGCGAAAGTCCCCTTGCCAACCGGCGAGACGGGCGAAGGGATTCTGGCCTTCGAGCAGCGACAGGGAATAGATCATCCGGCCTTCCCCCAGGAGGATGTGTTCGACCTTGTCCGGCACCTGGACCTGGCGTCCGGCCAGATCGGTGAGGGTCGCGGCGCTGGCCGTGGCGGCCCACAGCAGGCCCAGGGGCAGCAGGCCGAGCAAGAGCCCGCGCTGGGCGCGGCGCAAGAAATCACGGTGTGTCATGTAAGGTTTCCTTGAACGATTGAACGGCCCGGCGGGCGACGCGCTTGCGCCACCACAACAGCAGGCCGGTGATGTACAGCAGGGGTAATGAAAGGCCGCAGACAAACCCCAGCCAGGCGCCGGGAGCCCCCAGCAGCAGATGGCCGTGGGCGGCGGAAAACAGCGGCTTGACCGCCATCGGCGTGGCTGTGAGCCAGCCAAACAGCTCCGGGCGCGCCAGCCAGGCACCGCTGCCGGCAATCAGCAGCAGCGGCAGGCACAGCCACGCGGCGGCCAGGTTGTGCCATTCGCGCAGGCGCCGGGGGCCCTGGCTACCGGGGCGCAGGCTGGCGGCTTTCCACCAGCTGCGGCGGCCCGGCCACCACAGGTACAGGCCGCTGCCCAGCGAGCCCAGCAGCACCAGGCCGCACAGCAGCACCAGGGTCGAGCCCAAGGCCCGCGGCAACAGCAGGCTGCGGTGCAGCGCCACCAGCTTGGCCAGCCACAGGTCCTCGAAGACGAAGAAGCCCCGGGGCGCGCCGTTGTAGGGATCGATCATGGCGATGCCGGTGCCGGGACGCTCCTTGAGGGCGCCGAAGACGATCACGTTGTCCGATTCGAGAAAGCCCTGGCGCGGAGGGGCTGCGCCGAAGACCTTGTGCAACTGCGGGTAGGCGTCGGAGGCGGCCCTGATCCAGGCGTCCTGTTCCAGCCGCGTGCCGTGCTCGCCGGGGGCCAGTTGCAGCATCGTTGCACCGACCTCCCAGCGCAGGATCGGGCCCTTGAGCTCCAGCAAGGCGCCGCTCAGGCCCAACAACGCCAGGAGCAGCCCCAGGCTCAGGGCCAGCCAGCGATGCAGCCGCAGCCAGAGTTCACGCATGGGCAGCATCGGCGGCTTACCAGCGGTAGCGCAGGCTGGCGATGACGCTGCGGTCATAACCGGCGCTGCAATTGGTCAGCGAGCAGCCTTCGTAGTAGCGCTTGTCGGTGAGGTTGGTGGCGTTCACCGCCAGGCGCAGGCCCTTGGCCGCCGGGATCAGCTTGTCGAAGTCGTAGTGCACCGCCGCGTCCAGCAGGGTGTAGGAGGGCACGCTGACGGTGTTGGCGGCATCGGCTTCGGTAGACCCGATGTAGCGCACGCCGGCGCCAAAGCCGAGGCCACCGAGCGGGCCTTCGGGCAGGGTGTAGTCGGCCCACAGCGAGGCCATCTTTTCCGGGGTGTCGGTGGGGCGCTGGCCTTTCTCCAGCGGGTTGTTGCTCTTGCTCACCTCGGCGTCGTTGTAGGTCAGCGCCGCCAGCAGGTCCAGGCCCCGGGCCAGGCTGGCCTTGCCTTCAAGCTCGATGCCGCGCACGTTCACCTCGCCGGTCTGCAGGGTGTTCAGGCGTTGGGCCGGGTCGGCGGTCTTGACGTTTTCCTGGGTCAGGTCAAACAGCGACAGGGTGATGTAGCTGTCGATCCCCGGTGGCTGGTACTTGACCCCCACTTCCGATTGCTTGGCGCTGGTGGGCTTGTACGGCGTGCCGTAGAAGTTGGTGCCCAGTACCGGGTCGAAGGACGTGGAGTAGCTGATGTACGGCGCCAGGCCGTTGTCCGCCAGGTACACCAGGCCGGTGCGGTAGGTGAACTTCTCGTCGTTCTGCTTGCTGCCGCTGTCGTTCATGCGGTTATCGGTACGGGCGCTGGAGCGGTCCTGGCGGCCACCGACGCTGAGCACCCAATGCTCGTCGAAGGTGAACTGCTGCTGGGCGTAGACCCCGACCTGATCGGCGCGCTGCACGGTGTTGGTGAACGGCGTGTTGGGGTTGAACACGCCGCCATGCACCGGGTTGTAGATGTCGATGGACGAGGCAGCGCCGCCGCGCAGGTAGTAGTCCTCGCGGGTGCGCCGGTAGTCGACCCCCAAAAGCGACACCATCTGCGTATTGCCCAGGTTCCAGCGGGCCTGGACGTTGTTGTCCAGGGAGTAGGTGTCGCCGACGATGCGGAAGCGATAGGCGGCGCGGTTCAAGGTGCGCAGGTCCGGGGCCAGGGACATGCCGCTGGCGGTGTTGGTCAGCAGGTTGACGTGGCCGTAGCGGGCGCTGGAATTGAGGCTCCAGACATCGTTCAGGCGCTGCTCCAGCAGGTAGCCCAGGGAGTACTGGGTGCGGTCGTTGTCCAGCCCCGGTTCATCGAGGAAGACGTTGTGCTTGAGCTTGCCATTGGGGTTGCCGAGCAGGGTGCCTTGGGCCGGCAGGGACACCCTGGGTGCGCCGAACGCATCCTGGGTGTAGTCGGCCAGCAGGGTCAGGCGGGTGTCGTCGTTGGGCTTCCAGGTGAAGGAGGGCGCGAAGTACTGCTTGTCGTCCTTGATGTGCTCGAACTGGGTGCCGCTGTCGCGTTCCAGGCCCACCAGGCGGTAGAGGAATTGCCCCTCATCGTCCAGCGGGCCGCTGAAGTCGAACTGGCCCTGGGCCCGGTCGAAGCTGCCGCCCTGGATCTGCACTTCATGGAAGGGCTGCTCCAGTGGGCGCTTGCTGATCTGGTTGACCACGCCTCCGGGCGAGTTCTGGCCGAACAGCACCGAGGCCGGGCCCTTGAGCACATCGATGCGTTCCAGGCCATAGGCTTCGACCTTGGGCCAGGCCTGGGCGGTGTTGCCCTTGAGGCCATCGCGGAGCATGCCGGTGGTGACGTCGAAACCACGGATCGAGATCGTGTCGAAACGCTGGCTGGCGGCGGTGGTGTTGGCCTGGACCCCGGCGGTGTAGCGCAATGCCTCGTTCACCGACTGCACCTGCTGGGCGTCCATCTGATCGCGGGTGACCACGGAAATCGCCTGGGGAATTTCACTCAGCGAGGCGTCGGTCTTGGTCCCGCTGAGGCTGCGCTTGGCCACGTAGCCGCTTTGCTGGCCGGTCGGCGAGTCGATCTGGGTAGCGCTGATCACGCTGGTGTCCAGGGTCAGGGTGTGGTCCTTGTCGGCCTCGCCATCGGCGGCCAGGGCGGCGCCGGCCTGGGTCAGCGACAGGCCCAGGGCCAGGCCATGGATCAGGCACGCCAGCGGGCTGCGGCGCAGCGCCGGACGCAGGACCGGACAATCGGCCGGCCAACCTTGGGTGTTTTGGTGCGCAACGCGGCTACCCATGCTTCACTCCGTGATGGGGATTAAATGAGAATGCAAACGTATCTCATTTGTGCGCCTGGGTTGCCGGCTAAAACTTTGGCTTGAGCGACCATTTCTTTCGTTTGCGGCACCGCGCGGGCAGGGCGCCCGGGGCAACAGGCGCGCGGTTCGACAGCGCCGGGCTGCGGCGTTGTTCAAGGTTCCAGGCATGCAAGACCAGGGCGATTCAGCGCAGGGACTTGGGCGACACCCCGAAGCGCTTGCGAAAGGCGGTGGAGAAATGCGCCGGGCTGTAGCCGACCCGATAGGCCGCGCTGGAGACATTGGTCTCGCCGCTGGCCAGCAAGCGGTAAGCCTCGCCCAGGCGCTGCTCCTGCAGGTAGGCATAGACGCTGGTGCCGAACACCTGGCGAAAGCCGGCGGTGAGCTTGCGCGGATTGAGGCCCACCTGACGCGACAGCTCCGACAACGACGGCGAGTCCTGCAATGAGTTGAGCAGCAGGTCCCGGGCGGCGTGGATACGTTCGATGTCCGCCGCGCTGCCGGGGCTGTCCTGCAGCGGCCGCGACTCGGCATGGGCAAGGATGCCCTCGACCCCCAGGGCGGTGAGCTCCAGGGCCTTGCCTCCCAGGTAGAAGGAGCGGGTCGGGCCTTGCAGCGGGCAGGTGAAGATTTGCTGGGCCAGGGCCAGCAGTGGCTTGCTGGCCGGCTGGCAGAACAGCATCGGCCCGCCGCCCCGCGGGTCCAGCAGGCGCTCGGGTTCCAGGCCGGCATTGCGGATCGACGGGAAGTCCAGCTGCACCGTGGTGTAGCGCACCGGTACGCCACGGGCGAACAGGTGGTCGCCGCAGTGCTCGCCCTGGTTGGCCACGGCGCACAGGGTCGGGCCGCGAATTTCCACTTCCGGTTGGCCCTCGACCCGGCAATTGAGCTGGCCGCTGAGCACCAGGATGATTTTCAAACCTTGCCAGAGCGGCTCTTGCATCCACATCTGGCTGTCCATCAGCACAGTCCCGGTGGACAAGGTGATTTCCGGCACCACCGCCGCCGTGCCGGCGTGCTGCGGATTGGGAAACTGCAGGGTGAAATCCCTTTGGACAGGCTGCGGCGCAGCGTGGGGGCTGAGCATGGCGAACTCCCTGTGAACCCGAAAAAGAGGCCATAAGCTATCAGGAAAATCCGCCTCTGTAATTAAGAATGATTATCCTTTAGCTTTCTCGCCCCGTCCTGTCAGGGCCTGCCGGGGCCGCGCCGCGCAATCAAAAGAAAAAGCCGCGCAAACGAATGTCCTGGCGATTGCCGGGCCTTGGAAATTGCCGGTTAATAATCACTCTCATTTGCAAGCACGGCAGCCCTTCATGGACGACACCCCACGCAACAGCACCGCAGGAGCGCCTGTGGACCTTCATTTCCTTTAGCGCCGACGACGTTTTCCCGTTCATTCCAAGGGCCTGGCACCTCAGGTCCAGGGCCGCTTTTTGCGTCAAAAAACTCAGGAGACAGCATGTCCACTTTCGATGATCTGCAGGATTGCCCCTCTTGGCCCGAGGCCTTTGCCCAGCGCTATCGCCAGGCCGGTTACTGGCGCGATGAAACCTTTGGCGACCTGCTGCGGGTGGCGGCCCAGGCTTTTGCCGAGCGCGAGGCGCTGACCGATGGCGAACAGCGCCTGAGCTATCGGCAGTTGGACCTGCGGGTCGATCAACTGGCCGCCGGCCTGTACCGCCTGGGCTTGCGCGCCGGGGACAATGTGGTCCTGCAATTGCCCAATCGCAGCGCTTTCGTCGAAACCTGCTTTGCCCTGTATCGCCTCGGCGTGCGGCCGATCTTCGCTTTGCCGGCGCACCGGCATCTGGAGATCGGTCGTTTCTGCGAATTCGCCCAGGCCCGGGCCTACCTGTGCACCGACTGTGATGCCGGCTTCGATTACCGGGCCATGGCCCGGGATCTCAAGGCCGGTAATCCGCACCTGGAGTGGGTGATAGTGGCCGGCGAGGCCGAGGAATTCACCGCCCTTGATGGCCTGTTTGACCCGGCCCCGTCGCCGGCTTTCCCGGCGCCGAGTGCCGATGCCGTGGCCTGCTTCCAGTTGTCCGGCGGCTCCACCGGGATTCCCAAGCTGATTCCGCGGCGGCACAACGAATACCTCTACAACCTGCGGGCCAGCGTCGAGCGCTGCGGTTTGTCCAGTGCCAGCGTGTACCTGGCGGTGCTGCCCATGGCCCACAACTTTCCCATGTGCTGCCCGGGGTTCATGGGCACCTTGTCGGTCGGCGGGCGCGTGGTGCTCGGCCACTCGCCAAGCCCGGAGGTCTGTTTCGAACTGATCGAGCGCGAAGCCGTCACCCATACCGCCCTGGTGCCGCCCCTGGCCCTGGTCTGGATGGAAGCGGCCCAGGCTCGCGGACGGGGGCTTTCCTCGTTGCAGCTGCTGCAGGTGGGCGGGGCCAAGCTCAGTTTCGAGGCCGCGCGGCGTATCGAACCGGTGCTCGGTTGCCGCCTGCAGCAAGTGTTCGGCATGGCCGAAGGGCTGATCTGCTACACCGACCCGCAAGACCCGCCCCAGCGGGTGCTGCACACCCAGGGCCGGCCCCTGTCGCCGGCGGACGAAATCCGCGTGGTGGACGAGCAGGACCAGCCCGTCCCGGTGGGCCAGGTGGGCCAGTTGCTGACCCGTGGCCCC
Organism: Pseudomonas protegens; assembly: GCF_003363755.1. Lineage (GTDB taxonomy): Bacteria > Pseudomonadota > Gammaproteobacteria > Pseudomonadales > Pseudomonadaceae > Aquipseudomonas > Aquipseudomonas danubii. Next base: position 778,670 of record NZ_CP031396.1, on the reverse strand, counting down.
TACACCATCCGCGGCTATTACCGCTATCCCGAGCACAACGCCCAGGCCTTCACCGCCGACGGCTTCTATCGCACCGGTGACCGGGTGCAGCTCACCGCCGACGGCTACCTGATGGTGGAAGGGCGGGACAAGGACCTGATCAACCGCGGCGGCGAAAAGATCGCTGCCGAAGAAGTGGAGAACCTGCTGCTGAGCCATCCGGCGGTGGCCGACATCGCCCTGGTGGCGATGCCTGATGCCTTCCTTGGCGAGCGCACCTGCGCCTTCGTTATTGCCCGTGGCCAGGCGCCCCGGGCTGTGGAACTGCTGCGCCATCTGCGGGCCCAGGGCCTGGCGGCGTTCAAGCTGCCGGATCGCTTCGAGTTCATCCCGGCCTTTCCCCAGACCGGGGTCGGCAAGGTCAGCCGCAAACACCTGCGTGAGGCCATTCAGGCCTTGTACTTCGGTGCTGAGGCCCAAGGCCGGGTGGGAACTGATGCCCGTGGCTGAACAACCAGGATTGACTGACCTGTTGCAACCGGTGCGCGGACGTCTGCTGGCGGCGATGCTGTTGCAGGTGCTGGCGGCGCTGGTGGGCCTGCTGCCGCTGATGGCCGTGGCCGAACTGGCGCCGCTGCTGCTGGCGGGCGAGCTGGATATGGACCGCGCGGGCTTCTGGCTGCTGGCCGGGGGCGGGGCCTTGCTCCTGCGTCTGCTGGGGCTGGCGGCGGGGTTGCAGATCACCCATCTGGCCGACAGTGACCTGCAGCGCCATCTGCGCCAGCGCATCGCTGCCCATCTGGCGCGGGTGCCCCTGGCCTGGTTGGGTGGCCAGCGGCAAACCGCCGAGCGGGTGTTGCTGGAGGATGTCGGCGCCCTGCATCAATTGGTGGCGCACCTGCCCAACAATCTGGTGGCGGCCCTGGTGGTGCCCTTGGCCAGCCTGATCTACCTGCTGACGGTGAGCCTGCCCATGACCCTGGTGGTGCTGGCGCCGCCGCTGGTTGCGCTGTGGCGCCTGCGGGTGATGCGTACCCCGGCGTACCACGCCGAGCGCCAGCGCCTGGGCGCGGCCATGGGCACGCTGTCGACGGCGACCCTGAACTTTGTGCAGAGCATTGCCATGGTCAAATCCTTTGGCCGGGTGGAGCGGGTGCAGGACGACTTCTTCAAGGCCGTAGAGGATTTCGGCCGTTTCTTCTCCCAGTGGGTCGAGCGCTGGGCCGGCCTGGGGGCCAGTGTCGAAGTGTTGCTTTCGCCTCTGCTGGTGTTGGCCCTGGTGCTGGTGGCCGGGGTGGCGCTGATTGCCGGCGGCTGGCTGCAGCCGGCGCAGTTGCTGGCGTTTGCCTTGCTGGGCCCGGCCCTGGCGGCGCCGGTGGCGGCCCTGGGCCATGGCGCCGATTCCCTGGTCCAGGGCCGGGCGGCGGCGCAGCGCATCAGCGCGGTGCTGAGCACGCCGGTGCTGGCGCAGCCGGCGTTCTCCCGAGAGCCCGAAGGTGCCCTGGTGACCTTCGATTCCGTGGACTTCAGCTACCCCGACGGCACTCAGGTGCTGCGGGGCATCGATCTGTGCCTGCAGCCCGGCACCCTGACCGCCCTGGTGGGGGATTCCGGGGCCGGCAAATCCACCCTGGCCACCTTGCTCGCGCGCTTTGCCGATGTCAGCGCCGGGGCGATCCGCATCGGCGGTGTCGACCTGCGGGACATGGACAGCGCGACCCTGTATCGCCAGGTGGCCTTTGTCTTTCAAGAGGTGCGTCTACTGCGCACCAGCGTCCTCGACAACCTGCGCCTGGGGCGCCCCGAGGCCGGCCTCGCAGAGGTCGAAGAGGCGGCTCGGGCCGCGCAGATCCACGAGCGCATCTGCGCCTTGCCCGAGGGATATCACACCCTGCTGGGGACCGGCGTGCAGTTGTCCGGCGGCGAGGTCCAGCGCCTGGGCATTGCCCGGGCCATGCTCAGCCAGGCACCGATCCTGGTGCTCGATGAGGCCACCGCGGCCAGCGATCCGCAATCCGAAGCGGCGATCCAGCAGGCGCTGTCGCGGTTGGCAGCGGGGCGCACGGTGCTGGTGATCGCCCATCGCTTGAGCAGCATCCAGGACGCCGACCAGATCGCCGTGCTCCAGGGCGGGCAATTGCGCGAGTGCGGTCGGCACCAGGCCTTGCTGGATCAGCAGGGAGTGTATGCCGGACTCTGGGCGGCGGAGCAGTTTGGCGCGGCCCCGTTGACGAGGGCCCTGTCATGATCGCTGCCCTGTTACGCAGCTTGCAGCCCAAGGAAGCCGGCCTGCTGCGCCGGGCGCTGCTGGCCATGGCGGCCAGTGCCTTGGCCCAGGGCCTGGCGCTGGCCTTGCTGCCCATGGCGTTTGCCGGTGTCTTCGACGCCGCGTCGGGCAAGGCGCCCTGGCTCTGGGCCGGGGCTTTTACCGGGTTCGCCGGGCTGTGCCTGGGGTTGCGCCGCCATGCCCAGCTGGCCGGCTACAGGGCCGGGGCGGCGGCCGCGCAGTCGCTGAACCTGCGCATCGGCCAGCAGTTGGCGCGCCTGCCCCTGGAGTGGTTCGTCGAGCGGCGTGGCGCCGAGCTCAACCGCCTGGTGACCCACACCGTGGCGCAGATCATGAGTGCCCCGGCGCACCTGCTGCAGCCCATGGCCAACGCCTTGCTCACGCCCCTGGCGTTGCTGCTGGCGCTGTTTTTCTATGACCGCTCCATGGCCCTGGCCGCCTTGGCCAGTGTGCCCCTGCTGCTGTTGTTCTATCACTGGGGCGTGCGTTGGGGCGGGCAGGCCGAGCGCCTCAGCGAAGCGGCGGCCGGCGAAGCGGCGGCGCGGGTCCTGGAGTTCCTGCGGCAGCAGCCGCTGCTGCGCTCCAGCGGGCGCAACGGTGAAGGTTTCAGCCTGCTGGGCGAGGCTTTGCAGCAACAGCGTCAGGCCCAGCGCCAGGCCCACTGGCGCACCTTTCCGGCAGCCCTGGGGTTGGTGGTGGTGCTCCAGGCCGGCTACACCGCCGTGTTGCTGTGCGGGCTCTACGCGGTCCTCGGTGGCAGTCTCGGGGCCGTGCAATACCTGGCCCTGGCGGTGCTCGCCACTTGCCTGGTGGAGCCCATGGGCGCCCTGGTCAACCTGGGCACCACGTTGCGCCAGACCCGCCACGGCGTGGACAGCCTGTGCCAGTTGCTGAACCTGCCGCCCCTGCCGGAGCCGAGCGAGCCCCAGACGCCGCAGGGGCAACGGGTCGAGGTGCGGGAGCTGGGGCTGGTGCGCCAGGGCCGAGCGCTGCTGCAGGACATCAGCTTCGAGTTGGAACCGGGCTCCCTGAACCTGCTGGTGGGGGCCTCGGGCTCCGGCAAGTCGAGCCTGTTGCGCTTGCTGGCGCGCTTTTGCGATGTCAGCAACGGCGCCATCCTGCTGGGGGGCGTGGACCTGCGCCAGCTCTCGGCCCGGCAGCGCGACCAGGACATTGCCCTGATGTTCCAGGACTGTCCGCCGCTGGCCGCCAGCCTGCTGGACAACCTGCGCCTGGGCCGCCCCGAGGCCAGTGAGGCGCAACTGATGGCCGCCGCCCACGCCACCGGCCTCGACCGCCTGGCTCAGCGTCTGCCCCAGGGCTGGCAGACCCGGGTGGGCGAGGGCGGTGTCAGCCTCTCCGGCGGCGAACGCCAGTGCCTGGCCCTGGCCCGGGTCATGCTCAAGGACGCCACGCTGATCCTGCTGGATGAACCCACCGCCGCCCTGGACGCCATCAGTGAGGCGCGGGTCAACCGCAGCCTGCTGCAACTGGCGCGCAAGCACACGGTGCTGCTGGTGACCCACAAGCCGACCCTGGCCCCGCATGCCGCGCAGATCCTCCTGCTGGACCAGGGCCGCCTGGCCCAGCGCGGCACCCATGCCCAACTGATGGCGGCTACCGGCCGTTATCGCGAACTGTTCCACGAGCGCGAGGCGATCAATCGCTGGCGCTTGCGACCTACCCCTTCCGTACCCCATAGGACCGTCCACCATGACTGATAACCCAGCACTGGCACGCGCTCATCCAGCGCACGCCGGCCTGAGTCATTCACCCCAAGGCCTCTGCGCGGGCATTGCCCGACTGCTCGACTACGCGCCCGAGGAGCTTGAGGCGGATGTTTCGCTGATCGAGCAGGGTCTCGATTCGGTGAGCATCATGCGCCTGCCGGCGTTGCTGGCCGCCGAGGGCGTGAGCCTGAGTTTTGCCGAGCTTATCCAGCAGCCGACCCTGGACGGCTGGTGGGCGCTGATCGAGGCCCGCCGGGGCCTTGCGGCGCCGTGCTTGCAGGCGGTAGCCGACGCCGGCGACAACGCTGATTTTCCTCTGACCCCGCTGCAACAGGCCTACTGGTTCGGTCGCGATCCGGGCATGCCCCTGGGGGGCGTGGGTTGCCACCTGTATCAGGAACTGGATGGCCAGGACCTGGAACCCCAGCGCCTGGAGCAGGCCGTGCGCCGCCTGTGCCAGCGTCATCCGATGCTGCGGGCCTGCTTTGTCAACGATACCTGCCAGCGCATCCTGCCCCAGAGCCCCTGGCCCGGTCTGATCGTCCACGACCTGCGCCAGGCCTCCAGCGTGGGTGTGGCCCAGACCCTGGAGCAGATTCGTCAGCGCCTGGCGCACCGCTGCCTGGAGGTCAGTCGCGGGGAGGTCTTCGATGTGCAACTGAGTCTGCTGCCCGAAGGCCGTAGCCGTCTGCACCTGAACATCGACCTGCTGGTGGCGGATGTCCTGAGCATTGGCATCCTGCTGCGGGATCTGGCCCTGATCCATGCCGGTCTCGAACAGCAACTGCCGGTGCTGGAGTGGGACTTTGCCCACTACCTGAAAGCCGAGCAGGCGGCCCGGGCGCCGCAACTGGCGGCGGCCCGGGACTACTGGCTGCCGCGCCTGGAGGCGTTGCCCGACGGCCCGCAATTGCCCCTGGCCCGAGAGCCGCAGCAACTGGGTACGCCACGCTTCAAGCGTCTGGCCATGCGCCTGGATACAGCCCAGTTGCAGGCCCTGGAGCACAAGGGCCGGCAGCACGGCCTGACCCTGGCCAGCGTGCTGGCCTGTGCCTATGCCCAGGTGCTGGGGCGCTGGAGCGCCAGTCAGCATTTCCTGCTCAACGTGCCGCTGTTCAACCGCCAGGAACTGCACCCTTGCGTGCCCCACCTGCTGGCGGACTTCTCCAATCTGGTGCTGCTGGAAGTGGATCAGCGCCAGCCCCTGGATTTCTGCCAGCAGGCCCTGGCGCTGCAGGCTCAGTTGCACCGGGATATCGCCCATAGCGCCTGGCCCGGGGTCGAGGTGCTGCGCGAGCGTGCGCGCCTGCGTCAGGGCGGTGGTCAGGGGGCGCCGGTGGTGTTTGCCTGCAACCTGGGCCCGGCCTTTGTCGATGACACCTGCCGCCAGCAACTGGGCGAGCCCGGCTGGGCGCTGTCGCAGACGCCCCAGGTGTGGCTGGATCACCAGAGCTACCCGATGGCCGACGGCCTGCTGCTGAACTGGGACGCGGTGCAGGGGCTGTTCCCCGAGGGCCTGCTGGAGCAGATGTTCGAAGCCTATCGCACTCTGCTGCTGTGGCTTTGCGAGCATGACTGGCAACAGGTGGCGCCGTTGCCCCTGCCGGCCGACCAGCAGCGGGTGCGCCGCGCGGTCAACGACTGCCGGCACGCAACCCCGGCCCGGCTGTTGCACCAGGGCTTCTTCCAACAGGCCCAGGCCCATCCCGAGCGGCTGGCGCTGATCTGCGACCAGGGCCAGCTGAGTTATGCCGAGCTGGCCCGGCAAGCCCTGCAACTGGCGGGCGCCCTGGTGGAGTGGGGCGTGCAACCCGGCGAGGCGGTGGCGATCACCCTGCCCAAGGGCCGCGAACAAGTGATCGCGGTGCTGGGGATTCTCGCCGCTGGTGCGGTCTACGTGCCGGTGGGCATCGAGCAGCCGCCGGCCCGGCGCGACATGATCTATCAGCGTGCCGGGGTGCGTGTGGTACTCACTGACACGGCTCACCGCGACGGCGGTATCTGGCTCGCCGCACTGCGGGTGGTGACCCTGGCCCAGGCACGCCCGGCAGCCGCCCTGGCGCAGCCTTTGCCGCTTGCGGCCGATGCCCTGGCGTATGTGATCTTCACCTCCGGCACCACCGGTGAACCCAAGGGGGTGGAGCTGTCGCACCAGTCGGCGATGAACACCATCGAGGCGCTCAACCGGCGTTATCGGGTCAGCGCCGAGGATCGGATGCTGGGCGTCTCGGCCCTGGATTTCGACTTGTCGGTGTACGACCTGTTCGGCCTCCTGAGTGTCGGTGGCGCCCTGGTGCTGCCGGCCGACGCCTTGCGCAAGGAGCCCCAGGAATGGCTGCGCCTGATCCGCGAACAGCAGGTCACCCTGTGGAACTCGGTGCCGGCGCTGCTGGACATGCTGACCTTGCAGGTACGGGACGCTGGCGGCCTGGCGGCGTTGCGCCTGGCCATGGTTTCCGGGGACTGGGTCGGCCTCGACCTGCCACGTCGTTTGCGAGAGGCGGCGGGGCGTGAACTGCAGTTCGTGGCCCTGGGCGGCGCCACCGAGGCGGCGATCTGGTCGAACTGCCAGGACGTGGACGTGGTGCCCGGGCACTGGCGTTCGATCCCTTATGGCCGGCCCCTGGACAACCAGTGCTTCCGGGTGGTGGACAGCCAGGGCCGGGATTGCCCCGACTGGGTGCCGGGCGAGCTGTGGATCGGCGGCGCCGGGGTTGCCGCGGGCTATCGCGGCTTGCCCAGCCTGAGTGCCCAGCGCTTTGTCGAGCATGACGGCGCGCGCTGGTACCGCACCGGCGACCAGGGTCGCTACTGGGCCGACGGCACCCTGGAGTTCCTCGGACGCCTGGACCATCAGGTCAAGGTCCGCGGCTTTCGCATCGAACTGGCGGAAATCGACCTGGCCCTGGAACGCCACCCGGCCATCAGTCGCGCCCTGAGCCTGGTGCTGCCCGGCAGCGAGCCGCAGCTGGCGGTGGTGCTGGTGGCCCATGAGCCGCTGCCCTCGACCCAGGCCCTGCGGCAGTGGCTGGGCCAATGGCTGCCCGAACACATGCTCCCGGACAGCTGGCTGACCCTGGCCGAGCTGCCGCTGAGCAGCAACGGCAAGGTCGATCGCGCGGCCTTGCTGTGGTTGCTGCAGGAGCAGCGGCGTGGCATCGCGCCGCACAGCGCCGAGCCTCCTGAAGGGGAGTGGGAAGAGGCCGTGGCCGCCCTTTGGCAGGAGTTGCTGGAGGTGCCACAGGTGGGCCGGCACCAGGGCTTCTTCGCCCTGGGTGGCAACAGCCTGCTGGCCGCCCGCTTGATCGAACGCATCGCTCGGCAGTTCCAGGTGGAACTGTCGCTCAAGGACTTTTTCAACGCGGCCACCGTGGCCCTGCTGGGGCAGTTGCTCGCCTCGCGCCGGGAACAGCGGCCCGTCACTCAGAACGCAATGGTGGAGGGCGTGTTATGACGCTGCAGCAACTGCAACAGGATCTGCAACAACTGGGCGTGGAGCTCTGGGAAGAACAGGGCCGCCTGCGTTATCGGGCCCCGGCTGGGGTCATGGACGACGCGCGCCTGCAGCAACTTCGGCAACACAAGGACGCGTTGCTGCAACAGCTGCAGGCGGCGCAGATGCCGACCCTGGAGGCCGACCTGCCGGCCCGGGAAGAACCCTTCCCGCTGACCGATGTGCAGGCGGCCTATCTGCTGGGCCGCACCACAGCCTTCAGCTTTGGCGGCGTGGCCTGCCACGGTTATCTGGAGTTCGCCCAGCAGGACCTCGACCCGCTGCGCCTGGAACAGGCCTGGAACCAGCTGATCGCCCGTCACGAGATGCTCCGCGCCGTGGTGCTGGAGGAGGGCTACCAGCGCATCCTGCCCCAGGTGCCCCATTACGCCATTGCGCACCACGACCTGAGCCAGGACGACGGCAGTGCCTTGCAGGCCCTGCGCGAGCGCATGGAACTGCGCCGCGCCACGCCTCAGCAATGGCCCTTGATCGAATTGTGCGTGAGCCAGGGCCGCGACACCTCGCGCCTGCACCTGTCGGTGGACCTGCTGGTGTGCGACTACCAGAGCGTGCGCATGCTGCTGGCCGAGTTGCAGCAGCTGTACCGCGGCGAGGCCCTGCCGGCACCGGCGCAGATCAGCTTCCGCGACTACGTGCTGGGCGAGCGGCGCTTGCGCGAGCAACCGCGCTACCAGCGCGACCGTGACTACTGGTGGGCGCGGGTCGACAGCCTGCCGGGGGCACCGGAGCTGCCGCTGCTGGGGGCACCCACCGGGCCACGCTTCCAGCGCCGGGCCATGAGCCTGGAAGCGCGGGACTGCAACGCCCTGCGCCTGAATGCGGCCGCCGCCGGGGTCGGCGTGTCGGCGGCGATCCTCTCGGCCTACGCCGAAACCCTTGGGCGCTGGAGTCGGCGCGGACACTTCTGCCTGAGCCTGACCCTGCTCAATCGCCTGTCCCTGCACCCTCAGGTCGACCGCTTGGTGGGGGATTTCAGCTCGGTGGAACTGCTGGAAGTGCAGACCCTGCAAGGGGGCAGTTTCGGCCAGCGCAGCCAGCAGTTGCAGGAACGGCTGTGGCAGGACATGGACCATCGCCTGTGCTCGGGCATCGAAGTGCTGCGCGAGCTGGCGCGGCGCAAGGGCCAGGATGCGGCGCTGATGCCGTACGCCTTCACCAGCACCCTGGGTGCCGGCGGCGAAAGCGGCGGCGGGGCCTTCATGCCGGGAGCCGAGCTGGTGTTCGGCATCAGCCAGACGCCCCAGGTGCTGATCGATTGCCAGGTCAGCGAACGGGACAACGGCCTGGCGATCAACTGGGACATTCGCGAAGGGGTGTTCAGCGAGGCGCTGCTCGACGACTTGTTCGATACCTTCGAACGGCTGCTCAAGCGCCTGGCCCGGGAACCCTCGGCCTGGACCCTGGACGATTGCCTGGAATTGCCGGCGGCCCAGCGCCTGCAACGCGAGCTGGTGAACCAGACAGCGGCGCCGTTGCCCACCGGCGGGCTGCATGAGCCGTTCTGGCGTCAGGCAGCTGCTGCGCCGCAGCGTGTGGCCCTGATCCAGGGCGCCGGGCAACTGAGCTACGGCGAACTGGCCGGACGCGCCGAGGCCGTGGCCGAGGCCCTGCTGAACGCCGGCTGCCAGCCGGGAGAGCGGGTCGCGGTGTGCATGGACAAGGGCCTGGAGCAGGTGATTGCGGTGCTGGGCATTCTGCGGGCCGGGGCGGCCTACCTGCCCCTGGACACCAACCAGCCCGAGGCCCGGCGCCAGTTGATTCTGGATAACGCCGAGGTCGGCCGGGTGCTCAGTCAGTCCTGGTTGAGCGATGAGTTGTGCTGGCCGGCACGGGTGACCCAGGTGATCCAGGTCGATCAGAGCCCGCTGGCGGCGCAAGCTCCGTTGCCGGTGCTGAACATCGATCCGCAGCAGTTGGCCTACGTGATCTACACCTCCGGCTCCACCGGGGTGCCCAAGGGCGTGATGATCAGCCATCAGGCGGCGCTCAATACCATCGTCGACATCAACCAGCGCTTTGCCATCGGCGCCGAGGATCGGGTCCTGGCCCTGGCCAGCCTGGGCTTCGACCTGTCGGTGTATGACCTCTTCGGCCTGCTGGCCGTGGGCGGCGCCCTGGTGCTGCCCGACCCGCAACGCCGCGCCGATCCTTCGCACTGGGCGGCGTGCGCCCGGGAGCACGGGGTGACCCTGTGGAACTCGGTGCCGGCGCAATTGCAGATGCTTACCCACTACCTGCAGGCAGTGCCGTCGATGGCGCCCGGTGCCTTGCGCCTGGCGCTGCTGTCGGGGGACTGGATTCCCCTGAACCTGCCGGCGGAGGCTGCCCAGCTGTTGCCGCAGTTGCGGCTGATCAGCCTCGGGGGGGCCACGGAAGCGGCCATCTGGTCGATCTACTACCCAATCACCCAGGTCGATCCGCAGTGGCGCAGCATTCCTTACGGCGCGCCCCTGGCCAACCAGCGCTTCATGGTCCTCGACGAGCAGGGCCGCGACCGTCCTCAAGGGGTGGCCGGTGAGCTGTACATCGCCGGTAGCGGCCTGGCCCTGGGTTACCTGGGGGACGCCGAGAAAACCGCCGAGCGTTTCGTCGATCACCCCCGCAGCGGCGAGCGCCTGTACCGCACCGGCGACCTGGGCCGCTACCTGGAAGATGGCCTGATCGAGTTCCTTGGTCGCGAGGATTTCCAGGTCAAGGTGCGCGGTCATCGCATCGAGCTGGCGGAAGTGGAAAGTGCACTGCTCAGCCATCCCCATGTGGAGTCCGCGGTGGTGGTGGCCGCTGGCGAAGGGGCTTTCGAACGGCGACTGCAGGCCTGCCTGCGGGCCAGTCTGCGGGACATGCCGCTGGCCTGGCCGGAGCAGCTGGAGGCGCGTACCCAGGCCGCGGCCCAGGCCGTGCGCGGTGATCTGAGCGATGCCCTGGTCAGCGAGATGTCGGCCTGTGTCGAGCGTGCCGCGCTGCTGTCCATGGGCCTGGCCCTGCAGCGTCCCGGGCTGTTCCAGCAGGCGGGGCAGCGTCACTCCCTGGAAGAGGTATGGGCCTTGAGCGAGGTCGCGCCGCGCAACCAGCGCTTGATCCGGCGCTGGTTGCAGGCCCTGGCCCAAGAAGGGCTGGTGCAGCATGACCGGCAGTCCGGTGGTTACTCGGACCTGCGGGTGCAGCGCGAGGAATACCTTCAGCTGTGGCAGCGCATCGACGCCTTGGAGCCTCGCGTAGGCTGGGGCGCCGAGGTCCTGCGTTATTTGCGCGAGAGCCAGGAGCAACTGCCGGCGCTGATGAGCGATCAACTGGACCCGCTGCACCTGCTGTTCCCCGAGGGCCGTACCGATACCGCCGAGGGCGCCTACCGCAAGAACCTGATCAGCCAGTACCTGAACCAGGCGGTGTGCGCCGCGGTGCAGGAGATCATCCGCCAGCGTCCTGCCGGCCAGCGCCTGCGCCTGCTGGAGATCGGCGCCGGGGTCGGCGGCACCAGCGCCGATTTGATCCCGGCCCTGGACGGCCTGCCGGTGGACTACCAGTTCACCGACCTGTCGCAGTTCTTCCTCAACGAGGCCCGGGAACATTTCGCCGCCTATCCCTGGGTCAGCTACGGGCTGTTCGACCTCAACCAGGACCACTGGGCCCAGGGCGTGGCCGCCAACTCCCAGGACGTGATTCTCTGCGCCAACGTGCTGCACAACTCGCGGCATGCCAGCCGGGTGCTGGCGCGGCTGCGGGAGATGCTGGCCCCGGGCGGCTGGCTGATCTTCATCGAGGCCACCCGCGACACTTACCAGATCATGGCCTCTATGGAGTTCAAGGAAGGCCTGACCGCTTTCGAAGATTTCCGTGCGGAACTGGACACCACCTTCATCCGGCGCGAGCAGTGGCAGCAGTTGCTGCTGGAGGCCGGGGGCGAAACCCCGCTGTGCCTGCCCAAGGCCGATGACGCCATGTCGCAGATCGGACAGCACCTGTTCATTACCCGCTTCAAGAGCGAGCGCCAGACCCTGGAGCCCGAGCCACTGCGTGCCCATCTGGCCCAGCGTCTGCCGGACTACATGATCCCGGCGGACTGGCAGATCCTCGATGAGATGCCCCTGACCGCCAACGGCAAGGTCGACCGCCAGGCCCTGGCCCGGATCGGTGTGGCCGGGCCCGAGCAACAGGTCAACAGCGGCGCGGCGCCGGTGGACGATCTGGAACGCAGCATCGCCGAGGTCTGGCAGGCCCTGTTGCGGGTGCCGGCGGTGGGCCGCGAGCAGGGCTTCTTCGAGCTGGGCGGCGACTCGTTGCTGGTGGCGCAAGTGGTGGGTCGCCTGCGCGAAGCCTTGCCCCAGGCCCGGCAGTTGCCCTGGAGCGACTTGCTGCGGCAGTTGATCAACCAGCCCACCGTGGCGGCCCTGGCCGACTACCTGCGCGGGCAGGGTGGGCAAGGCGATTCACCGCTGGTGCGCATCAGCGACAAGGTGCAGGGCCCGACGCGGATCTTCGTCCACGACGGCAGCGGCACCCTGGCGCCGTATCGCGCGCTGTTCGCTGCCCTGGGGGAAGACGCGCCCCTGGAAGGGCTGGTGCTCAACGACGTGCCGGGGTATCTGGCGCTGGAGCCGGCCACGGCGATTCGCCGGTTGGCCGAGCGCTATGCCGACACCCTGCAGGCCGAAGGCCGGCGCCAGGTGAGCATCGTCGGCTACTGCCTGGGCGGGTTGCTGGCCACTGAACTGGCGGCGTGCCTGGCGGCGCGTTCCATCGAGGTGCTGCAGCTGAGCGTGATCAGCAGCTACCGGGTGCCGTTCATGATCGAGGACGACCTCTTGGCCGAGTACGTGTTCGCCCGGGTGATGCAGGCCGATCCGCTGGTGCTGGGGTATCCCGAGGACGAGCAGGCCATGGAGCGCAGCATCGCCCGGGTCCTGGCCCAGACCCCAGGACGGGTGCCCCAGGGTTCGCTGTTGGCCTTGAGCGACGATGGCCAATGCACCTCGGCCCTGGCCTGTCTGCGGCGCCTGGCAGAGAAGACCCCCGAGCAGCGCCTGCAGGCGATTGCCGAAGCCATGCGTCACGCCGGTTCGCAGTTGAGTGACCTGGACTGGCTGCGCGAGCAATTGCAGGTATTGCGTCACAGTCTGGCGGCGGTGGCCCTGCATGAGGCCACGCCGTATCAGGGCGACTTGCTGTTCATCCGCCAGAGCGGCGAGGTCCAGGTGCTGCCGGGCATGCATCGCGACATGAGCGCTTACTGGCAGGCTCTGTGCCTGGGCGAACTGCGGGTGGTGGATGTGCCTGGGGATCACTTCAGTTGCATGCAGCAGCCCCAGGTGCAAGCCGTGGCCCGGGCCTTCGACGCCGCCGAGGTGGCGGCATGAGTGGGGCGCTCATTGGTCTGGTCGGCGCGTATGGCAGCGTTGGCCGTCAGGTGGCGCAACTGCTGGCACCCAGGCTTGCCTTGCGCCTGGGCGGACGCGACCGGCAGCAGGCCGAGCAGTTGAACCAGCAGTTGGGGGCGTGCGCCGACGTGCGCGCCCTGGACCTGTGGGATGAGCAAAGCCTGGCCAGCTTTTGCGCCGGCTGCACCCTGGTGATCAATTGCGCCGGGCCCAGCTACCGGATTCTCGACCGGGTGGCCCGGGCCGCGCTGGCGGCGGGCGCCGATTACCTGGATGTGGGCGGCGACGACCCGGTGCACGAGCGTCTGGCCGGTCAAGTGCCCGCAGGGCGCCGGGTGCTGTTGTCGGCGGGCATGCTGCCGGGGCTGTCGGGGGTGTTCCCGCGGTTGCTGGCGCAGTCTTTCCAGCGAGTCGATGAGATGCGCTGCTATGCCGGCGGCCTGGGACGGCTGTCCGCCACGGCCGCCGAGGACTTCCTGCTGAGCCTGGGCAATGGCTTCGGCCAGGCCCAGTGCGGCTGGCGCGAGGGGCGGGTGGTGCGCAGCACGGGCAGTGCCCGGCAGCCTCTGCAACGGGACTGGCTGCCGGTGGCCGGGGTACAGGCCTATCCCTACCTGAGCACCGAGCAGCAGCGCTTGTTCAGTGACCTGCAAGTGCCCCATGGACAGGGCTTCAATCTGTTCGAAGGCGGGCAACTGGCGGCGACTTTGCAGCGTATCCAGGGCTCGGCGCCAGAGGCGCGCAACACGCCGCAGAACATCGCCGCGCTGGTCCAGGCCAGCGCCCTGGATGTGGCCGGACGGCGGCCGTACCAACTGCTGGCGGTGGAGCTCGACGGCCTGCGTGATGGCCGCCCGCAGCAGGCCAGTGCCTGGTTGCGGGCCGGCGACGGTTCGCGGTTGACCGGCAGCGTCGCGGCGTTCTGCGCGCTGCATTGGCAGCTATTGCCCCAAGGCCTGCATTACGCGGCCCAGGTGCTGGATGCCCAAGCCTGCCTGGAGCAGGTCTGTCAGTGGTTGCCGGACACCCGGGTCAGCCTGGGCCTGAGCGCCGGTACGCCACTGGCCGAGCTAGAGGAGGGTGTGCTGTGAGAAAGGCTCCCAGTGCCTGGCTGCGCCGTTACCCGCAGCCGCAACCGCCGCGCTGCCGGCTGGTGTGCCTGCCCCATGCTGGGGGCAGCGCGAGTTTTTTCAATGACTGGCGGGCGTTGTTGCCCGCCGATATCGAGTTGATCAGCGTGCAGTACCCGGGGCGTGAAGAGCGCCTCAACGAGACCTGGCCCGGCAGCCTGGAGTGGATGGCGGGCACTATCACTCGGGCCCTGTCGGACCTGGTGGACCGGCCGCTGGTGCTGTTCGGCCACAGCATGGGCGCGGCCCTGGCCTATGAAGTGGCGGGGCGCATGCAGCAGCAAGGCTCGGCCCCTCAGCGCCTGATTGTGTCAGCACACCCGGCGCCCCATCGCCAGCGCCACAGCGAGCTGCACCTGGGGTCGGACGAGGCGTTGCTGGCGGATGTACGGCGCCTGTCCGATGGCGCGCCGTCCCTGTTGGACGACCCGACGCTGCGCGACCTGTACCTGCCGGCACTGCGTAACGACTATCGGCTGATCGAGTCCTATCGCGGCGACATCGGCCGCGCCCTGGACCTGCCCCTGAGCGTGTGCCTGGGGGGCCAGGACCCTGAAGTCGATGCGGACGAAGCCTATGCCTGGGCCGAGGTCAGCGCCCAGGTCACCGACTTCCAGAGTTTCCCCGGTGCTCACTTCTATCTGCGCGAGCAGCAGGCCGAAGTGCTGCGGCACCTGACCCGGCTGCTGGCCGGCCACGGCGAGCAGCCGTGGCACTGCTGGCCCTCGACCCCGTGAATTTTCCCTTGGTAGTCATCAACATGAAAACCCCCGAGCAATGCAGCGCCCTGGAAGACATCCGCTGGGCGATCGACACCCTGGACCAGCAGATCATCCAGGCCCTCGGCCAACGCCTGGCCTACGTCAAGGCGGCCGCACAATTCAAGCCGACCCAGGACAGCATCGCCGCGCCGGAGCGGGTCGCGGCGATGCTCCCGCAGCGTCAGCAATGGGCCGAGCAGGCGGGCCTGGACCCGATGTTCGTGGTGCCGCTGTTTGCCCAGATCATCCACTGGAACATCGCCCAGCAAGTGCGCCACTGGCGCGTTCAGCGCGGGCTTGAGCAAGGAGTCGGCAATGAATGAGTCGTGCCTGTCCGGACTGACCCAGGCCCTGCGTGAAGGCGAGGCCCAGGCTCGGCGCAAGAGTCGCGCGGTACTGGTGGTGTTCAGCCTGGCCGCCGAGCGCCTGGAGCCACTGCGGCTGTTTGCCGCCAACCGCCAGGTGTTCGGCCAGAGTCTGTTCTGGTCCAGCGAGCAGGGCGCTCTGGCCCTGGCCGGGTTCGGCTGCACCGAGGAAATCAGCCCGCCGGCCGCCGAGCGCTTTGCCGCCAGTACCCAGGCCTGGCGCCAGCTGCTGGAGCAGGCCCATCAGGTCGGCCCGCGCAAGGCTTATCTGTGCGGCGGCTTCGCCTTCGATCCCCAGGGGCCGCGCAGTACTCAGTGGCAGTCGTTCGCCGCCACCTCCCTGGTGCTGCCACGGATTCTGTTGTTGCGCGAAGGCGAACAGCAGCACTGGCTGTTCAGCCTGTGGATCGAGCCGGGCGCCGATGTGGCCCATTGCGCTGCCGGCCTTGCGGCGGAATGGAACCTGCTGCAGGTCCGCTATGCCCATGCACCGTCACTGCAGGTGCCGGTGGGCACCCGGCAGGACGACGACGCCCCGGGCGCCGAGCAGTGGCAGGCCACCGTCGCCGGCGCCATCGGCCGGATCAACGCCGGTGAACTGAGCAAAGTGGTGCTGGCCCGGGAAGTTTGCCTGCGGGCCCCGCGCAGCATTCCCTGCGGCCCCTTGCTGGAGAACCTCAGGGCGGCCTATCCCCAGGCCTTCCTGTTTGCCTTCAGCCGCGGCGACAGTTGCTTCCTCGGCGCCACCCCCGAACGTCTGGTGCGCGTGGCCCGGGGCACCTTGAACACCGTGGCCCTGGCCGGCACCTGCGCCCGCGGTCAGCACGAGCAACAGGACGCCGAATTGGGCCAGGGCCTGATGGACAGCGCCAAGGATCGCCACGAGCACGCCCTGGTGGTGCAGACCCTGCGCGAAGCGCTGCAGCCCTATTGCGCCATGCTGGAGATTCCTGCGCAGCCGCAACTGCACCGCCTGGCCCACGTCCAGCACCTGCTGACCCCGGTGCTGGGGCGGTTGCGGCCCCAGGTGGACCTGCTGCAACTGGTCGACGCCCTGCACCCGACCCCGGCGGTGGGCGGCCTGCCCCGGGTCAAGGCCCTGGGGTATATCCGCGCGCATGAGCAACTGGACCGTGGCTGGTACGCCGCCCCGGTGGGCTGGCTCAACGCCGAGGGCGATGGCGAGTTTGCCGTGGCCCTGCGCTCGGCCTTGATTCGCGGCAACCAGGCGCACCTGTTTGCCGGTTGCGGGATTGTCGGTGAGTCGGACCCCGCGAGTGAGTACCAGGAAACCTGCCTGAAGTTGCGCACCATTGGCGACGCGTTGTGTCCGCCAGCGGCCTTGCCGAGCGTGGCCGTGAGCGGCGGGCAGAGCGCCTTGTAGCCGCTGCTGAAGGCTGCGAACGAGCCGCAGGTGTGCAGCGATCCTGAGGGCGTCGAGGCCCCTTCGGTGCCTTGCGCAGCCTGCGGCAGCGGCTACACAGAGGGTTTCCTGTAGCCGCTGCTGAGCCCGCGAAGCTGCGCAAAGGCCCGCAGGGCCTTGCCTGGCGACCCCAGCCAAGCCCCGGCCTCGCGTCCTAGCCAGCAGCTTCAGCCAGTGGGCGCGGTGCTGGCCGTCGGGCCGGCGACGCTGGACGCCGGCTTGGCCCGCAGCAGGGCATTGATCGCCTGGCCGTAGTCCTTGCCCGCCAGGCGCATGCTGTTGTTGTGGGTGCCGCCAGGCACCAGCAACAGCTTTTTCGGTTGCAGCGCAACCTTGAACAGTTCCTTGCTCAAGCGTGGTGGTACGTAGTCGTCTTTCAGGCCGTGCACCACCAGCAGTGGCATGCCGATGTCGCGGATCTTGTCGACGGAGTCGAACTTCTGCGACAGCACCCAGCGCACCGGCAGCGAGGTCTTGGTCACCGCCGCGGCGGCATCGGCCAGGGTGGTGAAGGTGGACTCGACGATCAGCCCGCGGGCGGCAATCGGGGTTTTCTCGGCGGCGGCCGTGAGCCCCAGTTCGGCGGCCAGGTCGATGGCCACCGCGCCGCCCAGGGAATGGCCGTAGATCAGGCGCTTGCGGGCGTCGGGCTGCAGCAGCTTGAGCCGCTCCCAGGCGATGCGCGCGTCTTCATACACGCTGCTTTCCGAGGGCAGGTCGCCGTGGCTCTGGCCGAAGCCGCGGTAGTCGATGGCCAGCACCGAGTAGCCCAGGGCGTGCAGTTGCTCGATGCGAAACAGCTGGCCGGTGAGGTTCCAGCGCACCCCGTGCAGGTAGAGGATCGCCGGGGCGTCGGCGCGCGTGGCCGGCCACCACCAGGCGTGGAGGTTCTGCCCGGCCTTGAAGCTTTTCGGCTTGAGTTCCAGCTCCTGCACCGTGCTCGGCAGGCCGCGATACCAGCCGGCGGTGCCCGGCTCGATGCGAAACACCAACTTGCGCTCCTGGTGTTCGAGCACCGCGCAGCTCACCGGCAGGCCACCGACCAGCGCGGCCAGGCACAGCAGGGAAAACCAGCGACGGCGCAGGCGCTGGGACAGGGTTGGGGACATGGAAGGCTTCACCACGGAACGATCAGCCAGGAGTTTTAACAGAAGTGTGCGGATGGCTGTAGTGATTTTGCTGCCGTGGTCGCCGCATCGGGCTACCCGATACCAGGTGATTGTCAGCGGCCCGACCCTGCCCGATTGGGCAGGGTGCACCGATTGGGGAACCAGGTCTTAGAAGTCCCAGCGAGTGGTCACCATCACATTGCGTGGGTCACCGTAGTAGGCCGAGTCATAGAAACCGATGTTGGTGTAGTACGACTTGTCGAACAGGTTGTTGACGTTCAGGGTCGCCGAAAGGTTGTCGGTGACTTGGTAGCGCGCCATCAGATCCACTAGCCAGAACGGGTCCTGGGAGAACTTTTCGTAACGGTCCTTGCCACGGTTGTACAGCGTTTGCCAGCCCTCACCCTGCCAGCGGGCGCCACCGCCCAGGGTCAGTTTGTCGAGGCTGCCGCCGAGCTTGTAGCTGCTATAGAAACTGAGCTGATCTTGCGGTTCCCAGGTGGCCACCTTCACCCCGTCGGCATCACGGCTGACCTTGTGGGTATAGCCGGCCTGCAATTGCCAGCCAGGACGCAGCTCACCGGAGATCTCCGCTTCGTAGCCCTTGGTCTTAGTCTTGGTGGCGATATAGGAGAAGTCGACCCCAGGATTGGAGTTGTAGATGGTGTCGGCGATTGGACGGTTTTCCTCGTGTACCTCGAAGTAGGCGAGGCTGGAGTTCAGGCGACCGTCGAAGAACTCGCCCTTGAGCCCGATCTCGTAGTTTTTCCCTTCGTTGGGTTCGAGCATCTTGCGCGTGCGGTCACGGTACTGGGTTTGCGGTTGGAAAATCTCGGTGTAGCTGGCGTAGGCGGAGACATTGTCGTGGAGGTCGTAGACCAGGCCGGCATAGGGCACTACCTTGCCGCTCTCCTTGGTGTCGCTGGTACCGGTGACCTGGAAATTGGCGACGCGGGTGCCGAGCAGCAGCGACAGGTCGTCCATCAGGCTGAAGCGGCCGGTGATGTATGTGCCGGTCTGGCGCGTGGTTTCATCGTTGATCTTGGTCGGCTGGTTCCACAGGGGCTCGATGGCTTCGCCGTGCCAGTTGTAGAAGTCATAGGCGTTGTCGAAATAGGTGGCGTCGGAATAGTCCTTGCCCTTCCATTCCGAGATCGACAGGGACTGGCCCACTACCAGCTGGTGTTCTCGACCGAAGAGTTCGAAAGGTCCGGATGCATAGACGTCGAGGCTGTCACTGGTGGTTTCGCCAGTGTATTTGCGAGCGTAGATCGAACTGGTGGTAGCGGTGTCCTGGGAGACGTAGCCCAGGGGCGCGTTATAGCCGTTGATCTGGTGGTTGTACTGGGCCTTGGCGACCCAGCCATTGTCGAAGTTGTGCTCCAGGGTGGCGAACACGGTACGGGTGTATTGTTCCCAACTGCTCCACTTCGGACCATTGTTGAACGAGCGAGGCAGGTTCAGATAATTGCCGTCCGGGTCATAGACGGTACGTGTGCCGGTCCAGCTCGAGCCCTTCGGGTCGCTGTCCTGATAGTCGGCACCCAGGGTCAGCAGGGTGTCCGGTGACAGGTCGAATTCAAGGATGCCGTAGTAGACATTGGTCTTGCGCTGGTAGTGATCAAGAAACGATTTCTTGTCTTGGTAGGCGGCCACCGCCCGGCCGCGGACGTTGCCGGAGTCGGTCAGCGGCCCGCTGACATCAATCTGGGTGCGATAGTTGTCCCAGGAGCCGGCGCCGAGCTCGATGCTGCTCTTGAACTCGGACGTGGGCTTCTTGCGGATCAGGTTGATGGTGCCGCCAGGACCGCCGGCGCCGGTCAGCAGGCCGGTCGCGCCCTTGAGCACTTCGACGCGGTCGTACAGCGCCATGTCGGTCATGGTCTGGCCGGCCGAGTACTGGGCGTCACGCAGGGTCGGGATGCCGTCGTACTGGAAATTGACGATGGAGAAACCGCGGGAATAGTAGTTGGTGCGTTCGCTGTCGTAGGTGGATACGGTGATACCCGGCGTGTGGCGCATCACGTCGTCTATTGCCGTGAGGCCAAAGTCATCCATCACCTGGCGGGTCACCACCGAGATCGACTGCGGGGTTTCCCGCGGGGTCAGCACCAGCCGGGTGGCGGTGGCGATGGTGCCTGGGGTATAGGAACCGGTGCCTTCGGTAACGCTGCCCAACTGGTTGGCGCTGACCGTGGTCGCCCCCAGCTCGACCCGTTCACCGCCGCTGGCCTGGACCACCCGATAGCCCGCGCCCTCGGCCACGGCTTGCAGGCCCAGGGGTTTGAGCAGGCGCTGCAGGCCTTCGTCCACGCTGAAGCGGCCATTGAGGCCGGTGCTGCGCTTGCCGGCGCTGAGGCTGGCATCGATGGCGATCATGCTTGCCGATTGCTGGCCGAAGGCGCCCAGCACCTGGTCCAGGTCGCCCGGGGCGATGGCGTAGTCGCGCTGCTGGCGGTCGGTCACGGCGGCGCCGGCTTCGGCGGCCATCAGTGGCAGGCTGGTGCTGGCGATGGACAGGCCGATGAACACCGGGCGCAAGGCCGCGGCAAGGGGCGTAAGGCGAATGTGCATAAGGGAAATCCGTGGGTTGAGAAGGGTTGGCGCTGAGCTGTTTTCCAGCTTCTTCCCAGGTCTTGATGCACGAGATTGAAAAAACTGCCGCCGCTTCGGAAAAAAAACCGAAAAAATCAGCTGGCCTCCACGGTGGCCCAGTAACCCATCACCCGCCGGATGCGAATCGGCAGGGTCTTGGCCAACAGGTCGAGGCTGGCGTCCGGCTGGTCCAGGGAGAACGAGCCGGAGACGCGCAACCCGGCGACCTCGGCGGCGCAGCGCAAGAGGCCCGGGCGATAGCGGTCGAGCTCGGCGATCACCTCGCCCAGGGGCTGGCGCTCGGCGATCAGCAGGCCCTGGGTCCAGGCACTGGCGGTGGCGGGCACTGTGGTCAGGGCGCCGATCCGCTGCTGGTTGATTTCCACTTGCTGGCCCGCGCCCAGGCTCAGCGCGGGGTGCTGGGCGTTACTGAGCGAGCCGCTGCCGGCGAGCACCTGTGCCCGGGTGCCGTGGCTGCCCGGCCAGCCGACGCTGAGGATCAGTTGCGACTGGGGCGCCAGCAGTATCCACGCATCGGCGGTGACGATCCGCAGCGGCGCGGCGTTGCCCAGGGTCAACAGCAGGCGGCCAGTGTTGAGCTGCAGTTGCAGGCCCAGGGGGCTGTGCTGCTGATCGAGGCTGGTGCGGGTGTCCAGTTGCAGGCTGGCGCCCGTGGCCAGTTGCAGTTGGCGGCGCTCGCCGGTGCTGGTGTGGTAGTCGCTGAACAGCTGCGGCAACAGCAGCCGTTCACGCACGCTCCAGCTGCTGGCGGCCACCACGCCGAGGCCGACGATGCCCTTGAGCAGGGTGCGCCGCCCAGGGTGGCTGCGGGCCTGCAGCAGCTGCCGGGCACGGGGCGCGGGCAGGCTGCGGGTGCTGTCACGCAGGTCCTGGCCGATGCCGACCAGGCGTTGCCAGGCAAGTTCGTGTTGCCGCTCGGCCCGGCGCCAGGCCAGGCAGGCGGCCTGCTGCTCGGGGTTGCTGATGCCCGATTGCAGCAACACCAGCCACTCCAGAGCCTGGTCCAGGACCTGCTGTTCCACGGCGCCCTGATCGTCCACCGGCTGGAAGGCGTTCATCCCGGGTACACCGCCGCGTAGCAATGGCGGTAGGCCTTGAGCATGGCTTTCTGCACCACGTTGACCGAGAGCTGCAGGCGCTCGGCAATCTGCGGGTAGGTCAGGCCTTCGAGCTGGGACAGCAAGAACACTTCGCGCACCCGGGCGCCCAGGCCATCCAGTACCTGGCCCACGGCGTCCAGGGCTTCGAGCACCAGCAGGCGGGTTTCCGGCGAAGGCTGGTGCTGTGGCTCCAGCTGCGCCAGGGATTCCAGGTAGGCGCGCTCCAGGGCCTGGCGGCGGAAATACTGGCCGCACAGGCGGCTGGCCACGGTATTGAGGTAGGCCCGAGGTTCACGCAACAGCGGCAGTTGCTCGCTGCGCAGAATGCGCAGGAAGGTGTCCTGCGCCAGGTCCAGGGCCTGGTCCTGGTTGCCGAGCTTGCGCCGCAGCAACTGCACCACCCAGTTGTGATGCTGGACGTAGAGCTCGCCCACGGCGCGCTGTAGCGAAGAATTGGGCACCATCGATAGAGGTTCCGGGACCGAGGCGGGCGAAAAGGGCGTTTATGGTAATGCTTCTCATTAGTGCGTGCTCGAGTTTTTATCGCTGCCGACCAGGGCCCGAGCACATCGGGCTTGTCGGCTATATGGTTGTAAGCTACAACTAAAAAGTCCACGAACGAGGTCACGCTTATGTCGAGCCCATCCGCAGGTTTCATCCCTCAATTGCGCCAGGCTTCCCGGCAGATGGTTCGCGAGCTGGGCTTCATGCACAGCACCCTGGCCGCCACCGACTACCCGCCCTCGGCGGTGCACGCGCTGCTGGAAATCGGCCAGGGCCATGCCTTGACCGCCAGTGACCTAGTGACACTGCTGGGCCTGGAGAAATCCAGCGTCAGCCGGTTGGTGCGCAAGCTGGTGGAGGCGGGCGAGCTCAGCGAACAGGCCGATGCCCAGGATGCCCGCTCCAAGCGGCTGCACCTCACCGCCCAGGGACGCCAGACCCTGGACGGCATCGACCGTTTTGCCCAGGCCCAGGTGGCCGCGGCCCTGACGCACCTGAGCGCGGACCAGCAGCTTTGCGCCTCGACAGGCATCGCCGACTACGCCCGGGCATTGCGTGCGGTGCGCCTGGGCGAGGCGCCCGAGCCGCCCGAGTGCTGGTCCATCGCCGCTGGCTACCGGCCGGGGGTGATTGGCCGCATTGCCGAAATGCATGCCTGCTACTACGCCGCCCGGGCCGGTTTCGGTCAGCCCTTCGAAAGCCTGGTGGCGGCGGACATGGCCGAGCTGATGGGGCGTTTGCACAACCCGCGCAACCAGGTTTGGGTGGCGCTGCGGGGCGAGCGGATCGTTGGGTCCATCGCCATCGATGGGGAAGGCGAGGGCGGCGAGGCGATCCTGCGTTGCTTCATTCTCGATGATGCTGCCCGCGGTCGCGGGCTGGGCCGGCGACTGCTGGGCGAGGCCCTGGCGTTCTGCGACCAGTGGGGCTTTGCCGCCACCCGCTTGTGGACCTTCAAGGGCCTGGACGCGGCGCGCACGCTGTATGAGCAACACGGCTTCGTATTGGCGCAGGAGCAGGTGGGCGACCAGTGGGGCGCGACGGTGACCGAGCAGTGTTTTGTGCGAGCCAGGGTGGGGGAGCGTTGAAACCCGCTGAGCGTTGTCGCCGCTGCTGAGCCCGCGAAGCTGCGCAAAGGCCCGCAGGGCCTTGCTTGGCAGTTCCGAGCCGAGCCTCCAGCGGCACTGAAAACCTGCGTCTCCTGCGGAGCCGTTCGCAGCCTGCGGCAGCGGCTACAGATCGCCGGTATTGGTGGTAGGGTTAGCCCCCTGGACAATTATCGATCTGTGGAGACCCATTCCATGCAAGCCATCAAGCTCAGCCTGCCGGCATCCCTGGACAACCTGAAAACCGTGGAGTTGGCCGATCCCGGGCAACCCGGCGCCGGGCAGATCCGCGTGCGCCTGCATGCCTGTTCCCTGAATTTCCACGATTACGCCGTGGTCACCGGCGCGCTGCCGACTGCCGATGGGCGGATTCCCATGGCCGACGGTGCCGGGGTGGTGGAAGCGGTGGGCGAGGGCGTCAGCGAGTTCAAGGTCGGCGATGCGGTGGTGTCCTGCTTCTTCCCCCATTGGCACGATGGCGGCCCGGCGATTGCCGATTTCAGCACCACCCCGGGCGATGGCGTCGACGGCTACGCCCGTGAAGTGGTGATCCAGCCCAGCCACTGGTTCACCCACGCGCCCCAAGGCTACAGCCACGCCGAAGCCGCGACCCTGACCACCGCCGGCCTGACCGCCTGGCGCGCGCTGGTGGTGGATGGCGCGCTCAAGGCCGGGGAAACCGTGCTGGTGCTGGGCACCGGCGGGGTGTCGATCTTCGCCCTGCAACTGGCCAAGGCCATGGGCGCCACGGTGATTGCCACCTCGTCCTCGGACGCCAAGCTGGCCAGGGTCCGCGAACTGGGGGCCGACCACACCATCAACTACCGCACCCAGCCTGAGTGGGGCGACGAAGTGCTCAGGCTCACCGGCGGGCGCGGCGTCGATCACGTGGTGGAAGTCGGCGGCCCGGGCACCTTGCCGCAGTCGATCACGGCCTGCCGCATCGGCGGGCATATCGCCCTGATCGGCGTGCTCACCGGCTGGTCCGGCCCGGTGCCGACGGCGGCGCTGATGGCCAAGCAACAACGCCTGCAGGGCCTGATCGTCGGCAGCCGCCAGCAGCAGATCGAGATGGTCCGTGGCCTGGAAGCCACCGGCATCAAGCCGGTGATCGACAGCACCTTCCCCCTGGCAGAGATCGCCAAGGCCTTCGCCCATGAAGCCTCGGGCGCGCACCTGGGGAAAATCTGCCTGACGTTCTGAGGCGTTGACCGCGGCAACGCCCGGGTGGCTCCGGGGGTTGCCGCAGCCCCGATGGCGCTTGTTACCGGGCGCAACCTGTATGCCCCACTTTGACTCACTGCCTGCGCGTTTTCGTAGCAGCCTGGCCTTGGCCGCGCTCCTGGCACCTTCCTGCTCATCGAGCACTGGTTCGGCAAATCAATGACTTGAGTCCGCTTGCGCCAAGCTGGCACGCATTCTGCTTTTTTTGTATCTATGGATAATTGGATACAAAAATACAAAAGGTGCCTCTATGCAATTCGCTCCCGCCTACGTTGACCGCCAGCCGCTGACTGCCGAGGAGGAGGCCTACAACTTTCTCCTGGAGGCGATCTGCGGCGGCCGCTACCGCAAGGGCGACCGGCTGATCGCCGAGGACATCGCCAGCGAGATCGGCATGAGCCGCATGCCGGTGCGCGAAGCCTTTCGCCGCCTCGATGCCCAGGGCCTGGTGACCCTGCGGCCCAATCGCGGGGCGGTGGTCAGCGGCCTGGACATCGAAGAGCTGCACGAAGTGTTCGAGATGCGCAGCGCCCTCGAAGGCCTGGCGGTGCGGGTGGCGGTGGGGCGTATCGGCGAGCGCCAGCTGGCGGCCCTGGAACGGCTGCTGGACGAGATGGACGACTACCGCGACGAGAGCGCCGAGTGGGTCAGCCGCCATCGGGCCTTCCATGAATACCTGTGCAGCCTCAGCGGCCGGCCCCGGCTGATGAAGCAGATCTCGGCCCTTTATTCGCTGGTGGAGGCGCCCATGCGCCTGTGGCTGCAACACGGCGAAAAACCCCTCAGCGCCCGCCAGGAGCACGCGGTGATCCTCGATGCGATTCGCGCCGGCGATGCCGAGCGTGCCGAAGCGGTGGTGCGCGAGCACATCGAGGGCACGGTGCCGGCGCTGATCCAGTTTCTGCAAACGGAACAATAGAAGCGGGCCCGAGCCCGCCCCTTGTGTTGACTTTGAATCCTGCCCCCGTTGTTCAACGAAGTGGAGTGTCTGGTCATGCATAAACGCCGCGCCTTGCTGGTGGCCGTATCCCTGGGACTCTGTGCACAGTGGGCCGCCGCCGCGCCCCAGGTGCCGGAGCGCCTGCAACAGGTCGACAAGCTCACCTATTGCTCGGGGATGGATTCACCGCCCCTGGTGTCTTTCGACCAAGCCCAGAAGCCCCGCGGGCTGAGCGTCGACCTGGGCCTGGAAATCGCCCGCCGTCTGGGCAACAAGGAGGTGCAATGGCGGGTGATTCCGTTCTCCGGGTTGCTCCCGGCGCTGCTGGCCCGGCAGTGCGACATGATCGTCGACCAGCTGTTCGACAAGCCCGAACGGCGCGAAGTGATCGACATCGTCAACTACATGTATTCCAGCCAGTCGGTGGTGGTGCCCAAGGGCAACCCCAAGGCGATCAAGAGCCTGGATGATTTGTCCGGGCGCAAGGTTGCGGTGCTCAATGGCTCGACCATCAAGACCCTGCTGGACGCCCACAACGCCAGCCTCGCCCAGGCTGGCAAGGCACCGATGACACTGGTGGTCTACAACAGCGACACCGATGCCTTCCAGGCCTTGCGTATCCGTCAGGTGGACGCCTACGGCACCACCGTGGAAACCGCCGGCTACTACGCCGCCATGGCCCCGGACCTGTTTCAGGAAGGGGTGCCGGCCTTCAGCCGGATCCTCACCGGCCTGGGCATCCGCAAGGACGATGCGCAGTTGAGCGCCGCGGTGCAGCAGATCATCAACGACATGCGCAGCGACGGCAGCTATGCCCGGTTGCTGAGCCAGTGGCAGGTCAGCAGCGACACCCTGAACTGAGGCAGCGCCGCGATGAATTTCAATTGGGATGTGTTCTGGCAGTACCTGCTGCAACCCAGCGGGGTGTACCTCACCGGGCTCTGGCTGACGTGCGTGATCAGTGTCCTGGGCATGGCGCTGGGCTGTGTCCTGGGGCTGGCGGCGGCGCTGCTGCGCCTGTCGCGCAACCCCTTGCTGTACCTGCCGGTACGTTTTTACGTGTGGCTGATGCGCGGCACGCCGTTGCTGGTGCAGATCGTCTTTCTCTACACCGCCCTGGCGGCCGGCGGGATCTTTCGCTTCGAGGACCTGCAACTGTTCGGCCTGGTGGTGCCGGGCAACATCCAGGCGGCGATCATCGCCCTGGGCCTCAACGAAGGCGCCTACATGGCGGAGATCATCCGCGCCGGGATCGGCGCCGTGGACAAGGGCCAGTACGAGGCCGGGCGCTGCCTGGGCATGACCTTCGCCAAGCTGATGCGGCGCATCGTCCTGCCCCAGGCGTTCCGGGTGATCGTTCCGCCCCTGGGCAACGAGTTCAACGTGATGCTCAAGAACACCACCCTGGTCAGCGTGATCGGCGTGCAGGAGCTGCTGCTGAGCACGCAGATGGTCACTTCGGCGACCTTCCGGGTGTTCGAGCTGTACCTGGTGGTGGCCCTCTACTTCCTGCTGCTGACCACCCTGTGGGGCTTCTTCCAGCGCTGGCTGGAA
Organism: Pseudomonas protegens; assembly: GCF_003363755.1. Classification (GTDB taxonomy): domain Bacteria; phylum Pseudomonadota; class Gammaproteobacteria; order Pseudomonadales; family Pseudomonadaceae; genus Aquipseudomonas; species Aquipseudomonas danubii. The sequence continues at coordinate 751,950 of NZ_CP031396.1, read as the reverse complement.
AAGCGTTTCGGCCAGAGTGACCGACCCGCGCCGCCGGCCGCGGGCCACCGGATGTTCGGGCGCCACACCTTCAAATTGCTGCGGGGACGTTGAACATGGCACACCAGAGTGAAGACCTGATCATCGAGGCCCGGGACCTGCACAAGTCGTTCGGCGCCCTGCAGATCCTCAAGGGCATTTCCCTGTCGGTACGCCGCGGTGAAGTGGTGGTGCTGATCGGCGCCTCGGGCTCGGGCAAGACCACCTTCATCCGCTGCATCAATCTGCTGGAACAGATCCAGTCCGGGCTGATCCGGGTCAACGGCCGGGCCATGGGCTATCGCGAGCGCGCCGACGGCAGCCTGGTGCGCGATAGCGAGCGCAACATCGCCCGCCAGCGCCGGGACATCGGCATGGTGTTCCAGCGCTTCAACCTGTTTCCCCACATGACGGCCCTGGAAAACATCATCGAGGCGCCGATCCAGGTCCTCGGCGTGCCCCGGGCCGAAGCGGTGGAGCAGGCCCGGGCCTTGCTCGCCCGGGTCGGCCTGGCGGACAAGGCCGGGCACTACCCGTCGATGCTGTCCGGCGGCCAGCAGCAACGGGTGGCCATCGCCCGGGCCCTGGCGATGAAACCCCAGGCCATGCTCTTCGACGAGCCCACCAGCGCCCTGGACCCGGAAACCGTGGGCGAGGTGCTGCAGGTGATGAAGCAGCTGGCGCAAGAGGGCATGACCATGGTGGTGGTCACCCACGAGATGGGCTTTGCCCGGGAGGTGGCCGACCGGGTGGTGGTGCTCGACCAGGGCGAGCTGATCGAGCAGGGGCCGCCGGAACAGATCTTCAGCCGCCCCAGCCACCCGCGGACCCAAGCCTTTCTCAGTCGCGTGCTGTGATTTTTTGCGGCCTCAACCCTTGCACGAGCCTTTGCCATGCTGAATTTTTCTGCCCATGAGTACCCCTACGCCTCACAACGTCAGAGCGTGTATGCCCGTCGCGGCATGGTCGCCGCGTCCCAGCCCCTGGCCGCCGAGGCCGGGATCGAGATCATGCGTGGCGGTGGCAATGCCATCGACGCCGCGATTGCCAGCGCCGCAGTGCTGACAGTGGTCGAACCCACGGGCTGCGGCCTGGGGGGCGACGCCTTTGCCCTGGTCTGGACCCAGGGCCAGTTGCATGGCCTGAGTGCCAACGGCCAGGCCCCGGCCGCCCTGAGCATCGAGGCAGTGCGGGCCGCCGGGCACGCGCAGATGCCGCTGTATGGCTGGACCCCGGTCACCGTGCCGGGTTGCCCCTCGGCCTGGGCCGAGCTGTCCCGGCGCTTCGGCAAGCTGCCCTTTGCCCAGTTGCTGCAACCGGCCATCGAACTGGCCCGGGACGGTTTCCCCCTGTCGCCGGTGGTCGCCCGGCAATGGCAGATCGCCCTGGAGGAGTTCGCTCCCCACCGCGACCCGCTGCTGCAGCCCTGGTTCGACACCTTCCTGATCGACGGCCGCGCCCCCCGGGCCGGGGAGGTGTTTCGCAACCCGGCCCAGGCGCGGACCCTGCAGGAACTGGCGGCCAGCCTGTGCGAGAGCTTCTATCGCGGCGAACTGGCCCAACGCCTGGACGCCCATTCCCGGGCCACCGGCGGCTACCTGCGGGCCAGTGACCTTGAGGGCTACAGGGCGCAGTGGGTGCAACCGATCAAGGTCGATTACCGCGGCTATCAGGTCTGGGAAATCCCTCCCAGCGGCCAGGGGCTGGTGGCGCTGATGGCGCTGAAGATCCTCGAAGGCTTCGATTTCGACCAGCGTGACAGCCAGCAGACCTGGCACCGCCAGCTGGAGGCGATGAAGCTGGCCTACAGCGACGGCCTGCACCACATCACCGACCCGGCGCACATGCGCGTGGCGGTGGCCGATCTGCTCAGCGACGCCTACAGCGCCCGGCGGCGGGGGCAGATCGCGGAACAGGCGCAACCGCCCAAACCCGGCGACCCCCATGCCAGCGGTACGGTGTACCTGGCCACGGCGGATGCCGAGGGCAACATGGTGTCGTTCATCCAGAGCAACTATCACGGCTTCGGCTCCGGGGTGGTGCTGCCGGACAGCGGCATCGCCCTGCAGAACCGCGGCCAGGAATTCAGCCTCGACCCGGCGCACGCCAACGCTCTGGCGTCGGGCAAGAAGACCTTCCACACCATCATCCCGGGCTTTCTCAGCCAGGCCGCTGTGCCCCTCGGTCCGTTCGGCGTGATGGGCGGCTACATGCAGCCCCAGGGCCATGTGCAGATGGTCATGAACCTAGTGGATTTCGGCCTCAACCCGCAGGCCGCACTGGATGCGCCGCGCTGGCAATGGCTGGGGGACATGCGCGTGGGCATCGAGCAGGGCGCCTCGGGCGATCTGGCCAACGCCCTGGCCCGGCGCGGCCATCAGGTGCAGATCGCCCACGACTCGCTCAACTACGGACGCGGCCAGATCATCCTGCGCGACCCGGTCAGCGGCGTGTTCTGTGGCGGCACCGAGCCCCGGGCGGACTCCCATATTGCGCTGTGGTAGCCGGCTGTAGCGTGGGGACGCCAGGAGGCTGCGCGGCGCCGGTCTGAACCTGACCAGTGCGCCGATGGGGCATGAGCGGGGCGGGGCACGCCAGGACCAGGGCAACGAAAGAAGGTGTGCCGGCGAGCGATATTAAATAGAATGAGTCTCATTTGATTTAACGTGCCACGCCGGGTGCCCTTGCCATGAATGACGCCGTACTGCCAACGGAGCACACCTTCGACAACCTGTACCGTGAGCACCGCAGTTGGCTTGAAAGCTGGCTGCGGCGACGCCTGGGCAACGCCTGGGATGCCGCCGACCTGAGCCAGGACACCTTCTTGCGGGTGCTCGGCAGCGCCCAGCCCCTGGCCCAGTTGCAGGAGCCGCGGGCCTACCTGCTGACCGTGGGCAAGCGCTTGCTGATCAACTTCCATCAGCGGCGCAGCCTCGAACAGGCCTACCTCAACGCCCTGGCGACCTTGCCCGAGGCCTGCGTGCCTTCGCCCGAACAGCGCTGGATCGTCCTGCAAGCGCTGCAGGCGCTGGACGAGCTGCTCGATGGCCTGCCCCATCCGGTGCGCCGGGCGTTTCTCTGGAGCCAGCTGGAAGGCCTGGGTTACCGCGAGATTGCCGAGCGCCTGCGGGTGAGCGAGCGCACGGTCAAGCGCTACATGGCCCAAGCCTACGAACACTGCCTGCTGGTGGAGCTGTGACCTCGTCCACCGGCAGCGATCCGCGTCAGGTCGCCCGCGCCGCGGCGCGCTGGCTGGCCTTGCTGGAGTCCGGCAGCGCCAGCGAGAGCGACCAGCAGGGCCTGCAACAATGGCGCGAGCGCTGCGCCAGCCACGAACAGGCCTGGCAGAAAGCCCAACTGTTGCGCCAACGTTTCGCCGAGCTGCCCCCGGCCCTGGCCCTGGCCAGCCTCGACCGCCCACAAGTGGGACGTCGGGCCCTGGTCAAGCGTGGCCTGGGGGTGGCGCTGCTGGTGCCGAGCGCCTGGTGGCTGAGCCGGCAACTGCCCCTGGAGGCGTGGCGCGCCGACCTGCACACCGCCACCGGCGAGCGCAAGCAGCTGTCCCTGGCCGATGGCAGTTTCCTGCAACTCAATACCGCCACGGCGCTGGACCTGGACCTGGCGGCGCGCCGCCTGACCCTGGTGCAGGGCGAGATCGCGCTCAGGGTGCCGGGCCATTCGGCCCTGACCCTGTACACCGACTTCGGCCGGGTGCGGGTCAGCCAGAGCGAAGTCTGCGTGCGCCAGGAGCGCCTCGGCTGTCGGGTCTCGGTGGTCAGCGGCGTGGTCCAGGTGCAGCCCTTGCAGGGGCCGGCCCTGACCCTGCACGGCGGGCAGCAGGTCAGTCTGCAGGCTTCCGGCGCCGGGTTGCCGCAGGTCTTCGACAGCGCGATACCCGGTTGGCGCGAAGGGGTGTTGCTGGCCCAGGACCAGCCGCTGGGGGATTTTTTGCGCGAGTTGAGTCGTTACCGCCGCGGCGTGTTGCGCTGGGACCCGGAGTTGGAGGCGCTGCGGGTCACCGGCAGTTTCCGTGTCGAGGACACCGACCGGGTGCTGGCCTTGCTGGCCGCCAGCCTGCCGCTGGAGGTGCAGGCGCGGACGCGTTTCTGGGTCACGCTGCGTTCGCGTAAAAAACTCGCTTGAGGGCTGTCCCCTTTTTTCCAGGTGCCTGTCATTGCAGGTAAGTGAACGAAAAAGAGAGCCTCTTCAATGCCCTGCGTCATGCCTGCTGCTGTGCGTCCCTTGTTGCGTCTGAGTCTGCTGCTGAGCCTGAGCGCCAGCCCGTTGCTGGTTCCCTTGAGCTGGGCCGAGGAGGGTGGCCGCCGCAGCTACCAGGTGCCGGCCGGCAGCCTGGGCGCTGTCCTGACCCGCTTTGCCGGGCTGTCCGGAGTCGATCTGGCGGTGGACCCGCGGCTGGTCGAAGGGCGCAGCAGCCCCGGGCTTTCCGGTGAGTTCGCGGTGCAGGAGGGCTTTGCCCGGCTGCTGCAGGGTTCGGGCCTGCAGTTGCACGCGGTGGGCGAACAGGCCTACACCCTGGCGCCGGTCCCCGAGGCCGGCGGCCTGGCGCTGCCCGCCACCTCGATTCTCGGCAGCGATCTCCCTGTCAGCGGCGAGCCCTATGCCGGGGGCCAGGTGGATCGCAAGGGCGGCCAGGGCCTGCTCGGCGACCGCGATTTCATGGACACCCCGTTCAACCTCACGTCCTACACCGCCGAGGCGCTGAAGAACCAGCAGGCGCGAACCCTGGGCGACGCCGTGGCCAGCGACCCTTCGGTTCGCACCACCAACCCGGCCAGCGGGCGTTTCGAGCAGTTCTCGGTGCGCGGCTTCAGCCTGTTCAACAGTGACGTGTCCTACGGCGGCCTGTACGGGATCCTGCCGACCTACGCCATCGACATGGAAATGGTCGGGCGCCTGGATGTGCTCAAGGGTCCGGGCATGCTGCTGGGCGGGATTGCGCCCCGGGGCAGCGTCGGCGGCGGCATCAACATCGAGCCCAAGCGCGCCGCGGACAGCCCCCTGACCGAGTTCACCGCGCTCTATGCGTCCGCCGGGCAGACCGGTGGCGCGGTGGACATCGGCCGGCGCTTTGGCGAGGGCAACCGCTTCGGCCTGCGTTTCAATGGTGTGCGCCAGTCCGGCGACACCGAGTGGGACCACCAGCAGCTCCAGCGCGAAACCGGAGTCATCGGCCTCGACCTGCGTGATGAGCGGCTGCGCCTGTCCCTGGACCTGGGGCACCAGGAACGTCACGCCGACGCGCCGATCGAGCGGGTCGAAGTGGCGGCCACGGCGAAAATGCCCAAGGCCGAAGACATCCGCCACAACATCGCCCAGTCCTGGACCTACGCCCATTCCAAGGACAGCTTCGGTGCGCTGCGCGGCGAGTATGACCTCAGCGATTCACTGATGGTGTACGCCGCCCTGGGGGCGCGCAAAGGCAACTACGACTTTCTGCGCCATGCGGTGCAGGTGACCAACAGCGCCGGCGACTTCACCGTGACCCCGCGCACCTTCCGTCGCGACGAGGACGTCAAGACCGCCGTCATCGGCCTGCGCAGCGGGTTTCAGACCGGGCCGGTCGGGCACAGCGTGAACCTGAGCCTGAACCGCTTCAACATGGATTTCGACAACGCCGGCGAGCGCTACCCGCGCGGTGTCAGCAACCTCTACCGACCGGTGGAGCTGCCGTTGCCGGGGCGTCCCAATCGCCTCGACACCAGCACCCACACGGAAAACCGCTTCACCAGCCTGGCCCTGGCCGACACCTTGAGCCTTGCCGAGGACCGGGTGCTGCTGACCCTGGGCGCACGCTTGCAGCGGGTCCAGGTCAGCACCTGGAGCGATGGCGTGCGCGAAGAACCGGTGAATGGCGAGAAGGCCCTGTCCCCGGCCCTGGGCCTGGTGGTCAAGGTCACCGATCAGCTGTCGCTGTACAGCAACTACATGGAAGGCCTGAGCCAGGGCGCAACCGCCCCGACCACCGCCACCAATGCCAACCAAGTGTTCGCCCCGTATCGCAGCAAACAGGTGGAGGTCGGCGCCAAGTATGACCTGGGCCGTTTCGGCATGAGCGCCAGCCTGTTTCGCATCCAGCAGCCGTCCTATGTCTACGACGAGAACAACAACTACAAGCCCGATGGTCAGTTGCGCAACCAGGGCCTGGAGTTGAATGTCTTCGGCGAGCCCCATGACGGCGTGCGCCTGCTGGGCGGGCTGATGCTGCTCGACAGCGTGCAGACCGAAACCGGCCAGGGCCTGTATGACGGCAATCGCGGCACCGGCTCGCCGGTGGTCAACGCCAACCTTGGCGCCGAATGGGACATCGACAGCCTGCGCGGCCTGACCCTGACCGCGCGGGCGATTCATTCCAGCTCGCAATACCTGGACCCGGCCAACCAGCAGAAAATCCCCGGCTGGGAGCGCTATGACCTGGGGGCGCGCTATGCCTTCGAGCTGGGCAAGAAACCGATCACCCTGCGCGCCAGTGTCGAGAACGTGCTCAACACCGCCTACTGGGCCTCGGCCGCAAGCTCGTCCGACAGCGCGGCGGGGTTGACCTTGTCGACGCCGCGCACCTGGCTGGTGTCGGCGACGGTGGGGTTCTAGGGCCGTCCTCGAACAGTGCGCAGTCGCGGGCCAAGCTTCTTGCCGCGGTTACCGGGAGCCTGGTAACCGCCCTGTGCCAGGTTCAATGCGCAGGCTTGAGCTCCGGCGTGGCGTTGGCCCGGGCGATGACCGTGAGGATCGACAGCGCAGCGATGACCAGCCCTGGCGAGGTGGCCAGCAAAACCCCGGCGGTGCCGGCGCCGGCGGCGAGGATCTGCCCGGCGGCCAGGGGCCCGGCCACCGAGCCCAGGCGGCCGATGGCCACGGCAGCGCCCACGCCGGTGGCACGCACCGCGGTCGGGTAGGAGGGCGGTGCCAGCGCGTAGAGCACCAATTGTGCGGCCATCACGAACAGCCCCGCGGCAAACCCGGCCAGGGCCATGGGCGCAATGCCCTGCGACAGCCCGACCCCGGCCAGCGCCGCCAGCAACCCGGCGTACACGAACAGCACCACCTTGAGCCCGTTGCAGCGGTCCAGCAGCAGGCCGCCGAGCAGCGAGCCGAGGGCGCCGCCGATGTTGAACAGCATCTGCACCAGGCCCGCCTGGGGTTTGCTGAAGCCCTGTTCGAGCAGCAGCGAGGGCAGCCAGTTGAGCAGCATGTACATCACGGTCAGGGTGAAGAAGTAGCTCAGCCACAGGGCCAGCGTGGTGCGCGCGCGACCTGCGCCGAACAGCGCCTGGGCGGTGGAGGCGCGCTGGGTGCCGGCACTGGCGGTGTGTTGGCGAAAGGCACTGGATTCGGGCAGCAACCCGGCCATCAGCGGCACCACCAGCAGCGGCGCCAGGCCGCCGATGATGAAGGTGGTCTGCCAATGTTCGCTGGAGAACATCGCCACCACCGCCGCCAGCGCGCCACCCAGGGGCACGCCGCAGTACATGACGCTGATGGCCGTGCCCCGGCGGCGTTCGCTGACCGCTTCGGCGCACAGGGCGATCAGGTTGGGCAGCGCCGCGCCGAGGCCGAGGCCGGTCATGAAGCGCACCAGCAGCAGGCTCGAATAGCTCTCGACGTAGGCCGTGCACAGCGAGAACAGGCCGAACAGCAGCACCGCGCCGACCAGGATCTTCTTGCGCCCGATACGGTCGGCGACCCAGCCGCCGAAGAACGCCCCGGGCAGCAGGCCGATGATCCCGGCGCTGAACACCCAGCCCATCATCTTCGGATCCAGGGCGAAGCTCTGGCGCAATCCGGCGGCGGCGGTGCCGGCCGCCTGCAGATCGAACCCCTCGATCAGCGCAACGATAAAGCACAAAGCGATGGTCAGCGTCGAACGACGCGATGGACTGTCCATGGGCAAACCTCATTGTTGTTTTTGTTGTGGTGGCCAGTCGGACGCCGGGCCTGAATGCGCCGGCGCTGGTGGCTGGCGATTAAGATAACAAAGATAACTAAAAAATGAACAGCGCCTTGATTTCGGCTAATAAATGCAAATAAAGCCATTTAAATCAGATAGATAAACTATCAATAAGGATTACCTGTAAAAATAGATAATATTATTAATGTTCGATTATCGGTCATTTGTGGTTGACGTCAGGCTTGGGCTGTTTCCATTCTCTGTCCGCGACGTCGGCTGCCAGGCCCTCGTTCGCCCCCTAAAACAACAACAAAAAATGGACATCGGACATGCCAAATCTCCCCACCAACGCCGTTGCGGCGTCAGCTTCCTGTGTGCCCAGTCTCCCCACGCGGCTGGCTCTGGCCTTGCTGGGCTTGAGCCTGTTGCCCGGCCCAGTCCGGGCGGCGGGTTTTATCGACGACAGCCACGGCACCCTGACCTTGCGCAATTACTACCTGGATCGCGACTACAAGGACGATGGGGCGAAGACCGCCGCCCGGGAATGGGCCCAGGGTTTCATCATGAACATGGAGTCGGGGTTCACCGAGGGCAGCGTCGGTTTCGGCCTGGATGTGCGCGGGCTGCTGGGGGTCAAGCTCGACTCCTCGCCGGACCGCAGCGGCACCGAACTGCTGCCGGTGTCGGCCAGCGACAAGCGCGCCGCGGATGAATACTCGCGGCTGGCGCCCACCGCCAAACTGCGCTTTGCCCAGACCACGGTGAAGACCGGCGATGTCTCGATCTTCCTGCCGTTCGCCTTTGCCAGCCCGTCGCGCCTGCTGCCGCAGACCTTTCGCGGCACCACCCTGAGCTCCAGGGACATCTACGGCCTGACCCTCAACACCGGCTACATCGACCGCATCAACAAGCGCGACTCCACCGACTACCAGGCCATGACCATTGCCTCGCCCAACCGGCGTTTCAATGCCACGGCCAGCACCTCGCACCTGGCGTACCTGGGGGGCGACTACCAGGTCAACAAGGACCTCGGCCTGCGCGCCTATCACGCCCAGGTGGCCGACCTCTACCAGCAGGACACCCTGGCCCTGCTGCACAACCTGCCCCTGGGCGATGGCGTGCTGAGCAGCGACCTGCGCAGTTTTTTCAGCCGGGAAGACGGCAGCGCCAAGGCCGGCCGGGTCGACAACCGCAACCTCTCGGCGCTGTTTGGCTACACGTTCGGCGGGCACCGGGTGAGCCTGGGCTACATGCATTCCAGCGGCGACACGGCCACGCCCTACATCTCCGGCACCGAGTTGATGGGCATGAGCGAGCTGACCATGAGTTCGGACTTTCTCAACGCCAAGGAGCGCACCTGGCAAGCCATCTACGACTATGACTTTGCCGCCTCCGGCCTGCCCGGGCTCAAGAGTCGGCTGCGTTACGTGCGCGGCGACCATATCGAGCTGGCGGCCTTCAATGCCAGCGACCGCAAGGAGCGCGAGTTTCAGATGGAGTTGGGGTACGTGCTGCAGAGCGGTCCGTTGAAGAACCTCGGGCTGGTGGCGCGCAAGTCGATCTATCGCAATGATTTCCCGGCGGGCGCGGCGTTCCGCGATGAAAACCAGACCCGCTTCCTGGTGCTCTACACCTTGCCGATCTGGTAGGCCCGCAAGCACCTTGCCGCCTCAGCGTGCCGGCCCTGTGCCGGCACCTTGGCTTCAGTCCTGGTAAACCTTCTTCAGCAGGCGCAGCAGTTCTTCGCGTTCCTCGCCACTCAAGGCCGACGTGGCGTCGACGTCACTTTGCGCGGCGATCTGCTTGAGCTCCTTGAGCAGGGTTTCGCCGGTCTTGCTGAGGAAGATCCCGTAGGAGCGCTTGTCCGGCTTGCAGCGCACCCGTACTGCCAGCGCGCGGCTTTCCAGTTTGTTGAGCAGGGGCACCACTTGCGGCGGCTCGATGGCCAGGGCGCGAGCCAGGTCGGCCTGCATCAGCCCCGGGTTGCTGTCGATGATCGCCAGGGCCGAGAACTGCGCGGGCCGCAGGTCGTGGACCGAGAGCCGGCCGATCAGGTTCTGGAACAGCTTGAGCTGGGCGCGACGCATGGCGTAGCCAATCAGTTCGTCCAGGGCCGAATCCAGCGGCGCCTGGACCTCGGCGTTGGCGGGAGGGGCCTCGCGCGGGTCGGCGAGGGGAGCGGGCTTGGCCATGACAAAAACATCCTGGGTCGGTTAACAAGGCTATCCAGTTTGCCGGGGTCGGCCGCTGATAGCTACGTTTGCCTGTGTTGGCAGGCGTTGCAGAAGGATTTTTCCGCGGTGAAGAAAAATGGTTAATCAAATTAATAGTTAATTGACATAACTATTTTTGCGGTTTAATTTCGACCCATCTTCAAGCCAGAACAAGAGAGCATCGCCATGAGCAACTACGAAGGTCGCTGGACAACGGTCAAGGTCGAAATCGAAGAGGGCATTGCCTGGGTCATCCTCAATCGCCCGGAAAAACGCAACGCCATGAGCCCGACCCTGAACCGGGAAATGATCGACGTGCTGGAAACCCTGGAGCAGGACCCGGCCGCCGGCGTGCTGGTGCTGACTGGCGCCGGTGAAGCCTGGACCGCCGGCATGGACCTCAAGGAGTACTTTCGCGAGGTGGATGCCGGGCCGGAGATCCTTCAGGAAAAAATCCGTCGCGAAGCCTCCCAGTGGCAGTGGAAACTGTTGCGCATGTACGCCAAGCCGACCATCGCCATGGTCAACGGCTGGTGCTTCGGTGGTGGCTTCAGCCCGCTGGTGGCCTGCGACCTGGCGATCTGCGCCGACGAAGCGACCTTCGGCCTCTCGGAAATCAACTGGGGCATCCCGCCGGGCAACCTGGTGAGCAAGGCCATGGCCGACACCGTGGGTCATCGCCAGTCGCTGTACTACATCATGACCGGCAAGACCTTTGGCGGGCAGAAAGCCGCCGAGATGGGCCTGGTCAATGAAAGCGTGCCCCTGGCGAAACTGCGTGAAGTCACCATTGAACTGGCGCGCAATCTGCTGGAGAAAAACCCGGTGGTGCTGCGTGCCGCCAAGCACGGCTTCAAGCGTTGCCGCGAGCTGACCTGGGAGCAGAACGAAGACTACCTGTACGCCAAGCTCGATCAGTCGCGCCTTTTGGACACCGAAGGCGGCCGCGAGCAGGGCATGAAGCAGTTTCTTGACGACAAGAGCATCAAGCCCGGCCTGCAGGCGTATAAACGCTGAGCCCGGCCGGCGAACGGCGGGCCCATCCCGCCGTTCGCCATGCCCCTGACGTTACCGTTACACCGCTGCGCTGCATTCCCGACAAAGACAACAAGAGGAATCACCATGCTGGACGTGCCCCTGCTGATCGGTGGCCAGTCGCGCCCCGCCGGCGACGGTCGAACCTTCGAACGCCGCAACCCGGTGACCGGCGCGGTGGTATCGCGCGTGGCCGCCGCGACCCTTGACGATGCCGACGCCGCCGTGGCCGCGGCCCAGGCCGCATTCCCCGCCTGGGCGGCCCTGGCCCCCAACGAACGCCGCAGCCGCCTGCTCAGGGCCGCCGAGCAATTGCAGGCCCGCAGCGAGGAATTCATCGCCGCCGCCGGCGAGACCGGGGCCATGGCCAACTGGTACGCCTTCAACGTGCGCCTGGCGGCCAACATGCTGCGTGAAGCGGCGTCGATGACCACCCAGATCAACGGCGAAGTCATTCCCTCGGATGTTCCCGGCAGTTTCGCCATGGCCCTGCGCCAACCCTGTGGCGTGGTGCTGGGCATCGCCCCGTGGAACGCCCCGGTGATTCTCGCCACCCGGGCCATCGCCATGCCCCTGGCCTGTGGCAATAGCGTGGTGCTCAAGGCTTCCGAACTGAGCCCGGCGGTGCATCGCCTGATCGGCCAGGTGCTGCAGGACGCCGGCCTGGGCGATGGCGTGGTCAACGTCATCAGCAATGCCCCAGCCGATGCCGCGGCGATTGTCGAGCGGCTGATCGCCAACCCGGCGGTGCGCCGGGTCAACTTCACCGGTTCGACCCATGTCGGGCGGATTGTCGGCGAGCTTGCGGCGCGCCACCTCAAACCGGCCTTGCTGGAGCTGGGCGGCAAGGCACCGCTGCTGGTGCTGGACGATGCCGACCTGGATGCAGCTGTCGCGGCCGCGGCGTTTGGCGCCTACTTCAACCAGGGGCAGATCTGCATGTCCACCGAGCGCCTGATCGTCGATGCCAAGGTGGCCGATGCCTTCGTCGCCAAGCTGGCGGCCAAGGTCGAGAGCCTGCGCGCCGGCGACCCGGCGGCCGCAGATTCGGTGCTCGGTTCGCTGGTGGATGCCAGCGCCGGCACGCGTATCCGGGCACTGATCGACGATGCCCTGGAGCAGGGGGCGCGGCTGGTGGTCGGCGGGCAACTGGACGGCAGCATTCTGCAGCCGACCCTGCTCGACGGCGTCACCGCATCGATGCGCCTGTACCGCGAGGAGTCCTTCGGACCGGTGGCGGTGCTGCTGCGCGGCAGCGGCGATGAAGAGTTGCTGCGTCTGGCCAACGACTCCGAGTTCGGCCTGTCGGCGGCGATTTTCAGCCGCGACACCGGGCGGGCCCTGGCCCTAGCGCAACGGGTCGAGTCGGGTATCTGCCACATCAACGGGCCCACCGTGCACGACGAGGCGCAGATGCCGTTTGGCGGCGTCAAGTCCAGCGGCTACGGCAGTTTTGGCGGCAAGGCCTCGATCGAACACTTCACCCAATTGCGCTGGGTCACCTTGCAGAACGGCCCGCGGCACTACCCGATCTGATCCGTCGCCACGGGCGCGGTGCCCTCTGAACCGGCTTTCGATCTGGCGAACAACGCTTTTTAACGCCGCGTCAGCCAAGCGCAGCAGATCGCAAGCAGGTTCTTGAGCACGCGGCCCGTGTGCAGGCAGGGCATAACAATAACAAGGCCGCAGCCCCCGGCTGCCACGCTTGCCAGCCGTCGCCCTGCGTGCGCGGCGCAGGCGTGCCTTGATGGAGGACATGTACGTGAGTTGCCAATTCAGAGCGCCATCCCCACCCGCGGCCGAGCCGCCGCGTTACCGCCAGGTGTCCATCGGCCGGCCGGCGGTTGCTGTCAGTGAAGAGCAGGGCGTGTTGCACATGCGCTCCCTGGAACCCCTGGCGCCCTTGCCGCAGCGCTTGCTTGATCGCCTGCTGCACTGGGCCCGGGTGCGCCCCGAGCAGACCTTCATTGCCGCCCGCGAGGCCGGCGGCGACTGGCGCCGGGTCAGCTATGGGCAGATGCTCGACAGCGTGCGCGCCATCGCCCAGGGCCTGCTCGGCTACGGCTTGTCCGCCGACAAGCCGCTGGCGCTGCTTTCGGGCAATGACATCGAACACCTGCAACTGGCCCTGGGCGCGATGTACGCCGGGATTCCCTATTGCCCGGTGTCGCCGGCCTATTCGCTGTTGTCCCAGGACTTTGCCAAGCTGCGCCACGTCTGCGACCTGTTGCAGCCGGGGCTGGTGTTTGTCAGCGATGCTGGCGCCTACCAGCGGGCCATCGACGCGGTGCTGCCCCCCGAGACGCCGCTGATCTGCGTGCGTGGCCAGGTGCCGGGGCGACGCCAGGCGAGCTTCGCCAGTCTGCTGGCCGAGCCCGGTGGGGCCGAGGCCGATGCGGCCTTTGCCGCCACCGGGCCGGACAGTATCGCCAAGTTTCTCTTCACCTCGGGCTCGACCAAGCTGCCCAAGGCGGTGATCACCACCCAGCGCATGCTCTGCGCCAACCAGCAGATGCTGTTGCAGACCTTCCCGGTGTTCGGCGAAGAGCCGCCGGTGCTGGTGGACTGGCTGCCCTGGAACCACACCTTCGGTGGTAGCCATAACGTCGGCATCGTGCTCTACAACGGCGGCAGTTTTTATCTGGACGACGGCAAGCCCACGGCCCAGGGCTTTGCCGAGACCTTGCGCAACCTCAAGGAGATTTCCCCCACCGCCTACCTGACCGTGCCCAAGGGCTGGGAGGAGCTGGTCAACGCCCTGGAGCAGGACGCCGAGCTGCGCGAGTGTTTTTTCAAGCGCATGAGCCTGTTCTTCTTCGCCGCCGCCGGGCTGTCGCAAAGTGTCTGGGACCGTCTCGACCGGGTCGCCGAGCAGCATTGCGGCGAACGCATCCGCATGATGGCCGGGCTCGGCATGACCGAGGCCGCGCCGTCCTGCACCTTCACCACCGGGCCGCTGTCGATGGCCGGCTACATCGGCCTGCCGGCGCCGGGGTGCGAAGTGCGCCTGGTGCCGGTGGACGGCAAGCTCGAGGGGCGCTTTCGCGGGCCGCACATCATGCCCGGCTACTGGCGCGCGGCGCAGCAGACCGCCGAGGTGTTCGACGCCCAGGGCTTCTATTGCTCGGGGGATGCACTCAAGCTCGCCGACCCCCAGGACCCGCAGCTGGGGCTGATGTTCGACGGGCGCATTGCCGAGGATTTCAAGTTGTCGTCCGGGGTCTTTGTCAGCGTCGGCCCGCTGCGCAATCGCGCGGTGCTCGAAGGCTCGCCCTATGTCCAGGATCTGGTGGTGGCCGCCCCGGACCGCGAGTGCCTGGGGGCCCTGGTGTTCCCGCGGCTGTATGAATGCCGGCGGCTGGCGGCGCTGGGCGCCGAGGCCAGCGATGCCCAGGTGCTGGCCAGTGCGCCGGTGCGCCAGTGGTTCGGCGACTGGTTGCAGCGCCTGAACCGCGAGGCCAGCGGCAACGCCAGCCGCCTGGAGTGGATCGCCCTGCAGGTGGAGCCGGCGTCCATCGACCGCGGGGAAATCACCGACAAGGGCTCGATCAACCAGCGCGCGGTGTTGCAGTGGCGCGCCGAGCAGGTCGAGGACCTGTATCGCGGCCGCGAACCGTCGATCCTGCGCGCCGAGCCCAAGCCATGAACGGCGCCGGGCAGTACAGCGAGTTTGCCGATGTGGCGATCCTTGAGGCGTTGCGCACGCCCTGGGTCGACCTTGGCGGGGACCTGGCGGAGATCTCGCCGATCGATCTGGGGATCAAGGTCGGCCGCGAGGTACTGCAGCGCGCCGGCATCGATGCCCGGGCGGTGGACAGCGTGCTGGCCGGCTCCATGGCCCAGGCCAGTTTCGACGCCTACCTGCTGCCCCGGCACATCGGCCTGTACAGCGGCGTCGGGCAAGCGGTGCCGGCCCTGGGGGTGCAGCGCATCTGCGCCACCGGTTTCGAGCTGTTGCGCCAGGCGGCCGAGCAGCTGCGGGGCGAGGTGCAACTGGCGTTGTGCGTGGCCAGTGAATCGATGTCGCGTAACCCGATTGCCGCCTACACCCATCGCGGCGGCTTTCGCCTGGGGGCGGCGGTGCAGTTCAAGGATTTCTTATGGGAGGCGTTGTACGACCCGGCGCCGGGGCTGGACATGATCGCCACCGCCGACAATCTGGCGCGGCGTTATGGCCTGACCCGCGAAGCCGTGGACGGCTATGCCTGCGCCAGCCATCAGCGGGCGTTGGCGGCGCAGCAGGCGGGCTGGTTCGCGCCGGAAATCGTCGCCGTAAGCCAGCAGGCCTTCGAACTCGACGGCTATCGACCGCGCGGCATTCGCCTGCCACGGGGTGTCGAGACGGTCAGCCAGGACAGTCATCCGCGCCCTGGTGAGCTGTCTGCCCTGGCGCGCTTGCGGACGATCCACGAGGGCGGGGTGCAGACCGCCGGCAACAGTTGCGCGGTGGTCGATGGCGCGGCGGCGGCCCTGGTCGGGCGGGCATCGACCTGCAGTGCTGCGCCCCTGGCGCTGTTGCGGGCCAGCGCGGTGGTCGGGGTGGCGCCGGAGTGCATGGGCATCGGTCCGGCCCCGGCGATCCGCCTGCTCCTGCAGCGCAGCGGCCTGGGCCTGGAGCAGATCGGTCGCCTTGAAATCAACGAGGCTCAGGCGGCCCAGGTGCTGGCCGTGGCCCGGGAGCTGGAGCTGGACAGTGACCGCCTGAATGCCCGGGGCGGCTCCCTGGCCCTGGGTCATCCCCTGGCCGCCAGCGGCCTGCGCCTGGTGCTGACCCTGGCCCGGCAACTGCGCGAGCACAACCTGCGCTTCGGGATCGCCGCCGCCTGCGTGGGAGGCGGCCAGGGCATGGCGCTGTTGATCGAAAACCCGGCCTGGCGCGGCTGAGCCCGACCGGCCCGCCGCCCCTGGCGGGTCATTCTATTTCTACTCGATGAGGTGTCCCCATGTGGAGCTACCAGGCGCCGCTGCGCGATATGCAATTTGTCCTTGAGCACTGGCTGGAGGCCCCCGAGGCGTGGCGTCGGAGCCCGGCGTTCGAGGCGCTGGACCTGCCCCTGGCGCTGCAGGTGCTGGAGCAGGCCGGGCGTTTCAGCCAGGACGTGCTGGCGCCGCTGAACGCCAGCGGCGATCGCCAGGGCTGCCGGTGGGCGGACGGGCAGGTCAGCACCCCGCAGGGGTTTGCCGAGGCCTACCGGGCCTATGTCGAGGGCGGCTGGCCGGCCCTGGCTTGCGCCGAAGCCCTGGGTGGCCAGGGCCTGCCGCAACTGCTGGACGCGGCGCTGCAAGAGATGCTCTACGCCAGCAACCACGCCTGGGCCATGTACACCGGCATCGCCCACGGCGCCTACCTGTGCCTCAAGACCCACGGCGCGCCCTGGCTCCAGGAGCGCTACCTGCCCGAGATCATCAGCGGCGCAAGCCTGCCCACCATGTGCCTGACCGAGCCCCAGGCCGGCAGTGATGTCGGCCTGTTGCGCTGTCGCGCCGAGCCCCAGGCCGACGGCAGCTATCGCCTCAGCGGCAGCAAGCTGTTCATTTCCGGCGGCGAACATGACCTCACCGACAACATCCTACACCTGGTGCTGGCCCGGCTGCCGGGCGCGCCGGAGGGCAGCCGCGGGATCTCGCTGTTCCTGGTGCCCAAGCGCCTGGAGCGGGGCCAGGGCAACGGCGTGCGCTGCGACGGCATCGAACACAAGATGGGGATCAAGGGCAGCGCCACCTGTTCCCTGGTGTTCGAGGCGGCCCAGGGCTGGCTGGTGGGCGAGGCCCATCGCGGCCTGGCGGCGATGTTCGTGATGATGAATTCGGCGCGCCTGCACGTGGGCCTGCAAGGCCTGGGGCATGTCGAAGCGGCGTGGCAGAACGCCCGTGACTACGCCGGCGAACGCCAGCAGATGCGTGCGCCGTTGCGCCCCGCCGGGGTCGCCGCCCAGGCCGCCGACCCGATTCGCTACCACCCGGCCATGCGCCGCGTGCTGCTGGAATTGCGCGCCACCAGCGAAGGCCTGCGGGCCATCGGCTACTGGGCCGCGCACTTGCTGGATCAGGCCGAGCATCACCCTGAACCCCAGGTCCGGCGCCAGGCCGATCAGCTGGCGCAACTGCTGACGCCGATCATCAAGGCGTTCTTTACCGAGCAGGGCTTTCGTCAGGCCAGCAACGCCTTGCAGGTCTTCGGCGGCTACGGCTACGTCGCCGAGTTCGCCATCGAGCAGACCCTGCGCGACAGCCGCATCGCCATGATCTACGAAGGCAGCAACGAGATTCAGGCCAACGACCTGCTGTTGCGCAAGGTGCTGGGGGATGGCGGGCAGGGCTTCGCGCTGTTGCTTGAGCAATTGCGCGATGAGGCCGGGCACAGCGCCCAGGTGCCCGAGTGCGCGCGGTTCGCCCGGTCGTTGGCGGATCTGGCCGAGGCGTTGCAGGCACTGGTGGCCCAGGTGCAGCAGTGGGCGCTGGAGGATGCCGAGTACCCGTATCGCGCGGCCGGGGACTTTCTGGCGTTGTGTGGCCTGAGCCTGCTGGCGCTGGCCTGGACCCGGGCGGCACGGGTGTCGCGCAGGCTGCCCGAGGGCGACCCGCTGCGGGGGGCCAAGCTGGAGACGGCGGGGTTCTTTTTCAGCTACCTGTTGCCCCAGGTCGAACCGCGGATGACGGCGGTACGCAGCGCCCGGGCAGGGTTGGCCTTTATCTGAGGTGATGCAGGTTATTGGATCCAATCAAGGGGGAAAACCTTGTGGCGAGGGAGCTTGCTCCCGCTGGGGTGCGCAGCGCCCCCATCGCTGGCCGGCGAGCGTTTCCAGGCCTACCGCACCCGCAGGCTGTGCGATGGCTGCGCCATCGATCGGGAGCAAGCTCCCTCGCCACATGCTTGGTTGGCCGATAATCGCCCGCTAATCCCGGCGCCGTGTCGGGCACCTAAGCGTTTGATCCTTATGGTAATTGACCCCGTCCATGGCTGGCCAAGGGGTTTTTGAGCAGCCTTTTCAGCCCGCTTCTCTCTTGCTAATGGATCCATTAAGCGCTTTATTGGCGACCTGGCGATGGCAGGAGCCCTCCTGACCGTCCGCAATAAAAACAACAAAAAGGGTTTCGTCATGAATGTCTTTTCGACGGCGTGCAGCCACCTGGCTGGCGCGCGCTGGCTGTCTGTGTGCACAGGTTCGCTGGGTGTTGCGCTTCGGCTCGTGGCCGAACGGCAGGTGCGGCCATGAACGGTGATCTCAAGCAACGGCTCGATCAGGGGCCGATGGGTGCGTTCCAGTGCCTGGCGATCGGTATCTGCATCGTCCTCAACATGATCGACGGCTTCGATGTGCTGGTGATGGCCTTCACCGCCGCGTCGGTGTCCGCCGAGTGGCAACTCAACGGCGCGCAGATCGGCCTGCTGCTCAGTGCCGGGTTGTTCGGCATGGCCGGCGGTTCGCTGTTTATCGCGCCCTGGGCCGATCGCTTCGGGCGCCGGCCGCTGATTCTGGGGTGCCTGTTGCTGTCCGGTGTCGGCATGCTGCTTTCGGCCACCAGCCAGAGTCCGTTGCAACTGGCGTTGTTGCGCGGCCTGACCGGCTTGGGCATCGGCGGCATCCTGGCCAGCAGCAACGTGATCGCCGCCGAATACGCCAGCCGCCGCTGGCGGGGGCTGGCGGTGAGCCTGCAATCCACCGGCTATGCCCTGGGGGCGACCCTGGGCGGCTTGCTGGCGGTGTGGCTGCTGAGCCATTGGGGCTGGCGCTCGGTGTTTGTGTTTGGCGGCGTCGTCACCCTGCTGGTGATCCCCCTGGTGCTGCTCTGGCTCCCCGAATCCCTGGACTTTCTCCTGGCCCGGCGCCCGGCCGATGCGTTGCCGCGGGTCAATCGCCTGGCCCAGCGCCTGGGGCACCCGACGCTGGCGCGGCTGCCCGCGGCGGCGCTGCGCGAGGAGGGCGCCGGCAGCGGCTTCGGCCAGCTGTTCGCCGGGCCGATGCGGCGCACCACGCTGCTGATCTGGCTGCTGTTTTTCCTGGTGATGTTCGGCTTCTACTTCGTCATGAGCTGGACCCCGAAACTGCTGGTGGCCGCCGGGCTTTCGGCGCAGCAAGGGATCACCGGCGGGGTGCTGCTGAGTGTCGGCGGGATCTTCGGCGCGGCGCTGATCGGCGGCTTGTCTTCGCGCTGGCCGCTGACCCGGGTGCTGTCGCTGTTCATGCTGGTGACCGCCGGGCTCCTGGTGCTGTTTGTCGGCAGCGCCTCGTCGATTGCCGCGGCCCTGGGCCTGGGGCTGCTGATCGGGCTGTTCGCCAACGGCTGCGTGGCCGGGCTGTATGCCTTGTCGCCGGTGGTCTACGACGCTTCGGTGCGGGCTACCGGGGTGGGCTGGGGGATCGGCATCGGGCGCATCGGCGCGATTGTCTCGCCGACGGTGGCCGGGGTGCTGCTGGATGCAGGCTGGCAGCCGCTGCACCTGTACGGGGTGTTTGCCGTGGTCTTCGTGCTGGCGGCGGCTTGCCTGTTGCTGCTGCGCCCGGCGCCGCCGCAGGCGCAAGCGGCCCTGGCCTAGCCTGCGCAACCGGATGCGCCCGCGGGCGCCGCTTCACGCCTGGCCGTCGATGATCGCCGCGGCCACGGTCTGGCGGAACCAGGTCAGGGCGGCGGAGCTGTCGCTGTTGGGGTGCCAGTGTAGGGACACGTCGAACTCCCCCAACGGGAACGGCAGCTCCAGTTGCCGCAGGCCGCCTTCGAGGGTGAACAGGCGGGCGATCTGCGCCGGTAGCACCGCCAGCAGGTCGGTGCCGGGCAGGACCTTGGGCAGCACCGAGAAGTGCGGCACCTGCAGGCTGATGCGGCGCGTGGCGTTCATTTGCTTGAGCACGTCCTCGACGCTGCCGTGGCCGGTGGTGCGGGTCACGGCGATGTGCCGTTCGGCGAGGAATTGTTCCAGGCTCAGGTGTTCGCCGATGCGCGGGTGGCGGTCGCTGAGCAGGCACACGTAGCGCTCGCGGATCAGTACCTGGCTGCGGGTGCCGGTCAGGGGCTTGCGGCAGATCAGCGCGTCGACCTTGGCGCTGCCGAGCCATTCCCCGGCCTGGTCCACCTGCAGCGGCAGGACCTCGACTTCGGCCTCCGGGGCCTGCTGGTTCAGGCGCGCCAGGATCAGCGGCAGAAAGCCCATTTCGCCGAGGTCGGAGAGGGCGATGCGAAAGCGTCGCTCGGTGGTCGCCGGGTCGAAGTGCCGGGTGCTGTGCACGGTGTTTTCGATCCGCGTCAGGGATTCGCGCAGGGGCGGGTACAGCTCATCGGCCAGTTGGCTGGGCTGGATGCCGTCGCGGCTGCGGCTGAACAGGCCGTCGTCGAACAGGTCCCGCAGCCGCGCCAGGGCGTAGCTGACCGAGGGCTGGGTGACGAACAGGCGCTCGGCGGCCAGGGTCACGCTGCGGGCTTCGTAGAGGGTGACGAAGGTGCGGATCAGGTTCAGATCGATGTGGCTCATGCTGCCTCATGGATATAGATGGATCTTATTTTTAATAGAAATAGTATCGATTTGATCAATTTCATCGCGGCTGCAAGAGTAACTCAAATTCTAAAAAAGCAGCGGCAAAGGTCCCTATGAAAACCGTCCATAGCGCTTCCTACGACATCCTCCGGCAACACGGCCTGACCACGGTGTTCGGCAACCCGGGTTCCAACGAGTTGCCCTTTCTCAAGGGTTTTCCCGAAGACTTCCGCTACATCCTCGGCCTGCACGAAGGCGCGGTGGTCGGCATGGCCGACGGCTTCGCCCTGGCCAGCGGCCAGCCGGCGTTCGTCAACCTGCATGCGGCGGCCGGCACCGGCAACGGCATGGGCGCGCTGACCAATGCCTGGTACTCCCACAGCCCGCTGGTGATCACCGCCGGCCAGCAGGTGCGCTCGATGATCGGCGTCGAAGCCATGCTGGCCAATGTCGATGCCGCGCAGTTGCCCAAGCCCCTGGTCAAGTGGAGCCATGAACCGGCCTGCGCCGAGGATGTGCCCCGGGCCCTGAGCCAGGCCATCCACATGGCCAACCAGGCGCCCAAGGGCCCGGTGTACCTGTCGATTCCCTACGACGACTGGGGCCGCGCCGCCCCGGCCGGGGTCGAGCACTTGGCCCGGCGCCAGGTGGCCACGGCCGGGCTGCCTTCGGCGGCGCAATTGCGCCAGCTGGTGCAGCGTCTGGTGGCGGCGCGCAACCCGGTGCTGGTGCTGGGGCCGGATGTGGACGGCAGCCAGAGCAACCACCTGGCGGTGCAACTGGCGGAAAGGCTTGGCATGCCGGCCTGGGTCGCGCCGTCCGCGTCCCGCTGCCCGTTCCCGACCCGCCACCCGAGCTTTCGCGGGGTGCTGCCGGCGGCCATCGCCGGCATCAGCCGCTGCCTGGCGGAGCATGACCTGATCCTGGTGGTGGGCGCCCCGGTGTTCCGTTACCACCAGTTCGCCCCGGGAGACTATCTGCCCGAGGGTTGCGAGCTGCTGCACATCACCTGCGACCCCGGCGAAGCGGCACGCTCGCCCATGGGCGATGCGCTGGTAGGGGACATTGCCGAGACCCTGCAGGCCCTGGTCTGGGCGCTGCCGGAGTGCGACCGGCCACCGCCGCCAGCCTTGCCGGCACCGGCGCCGGTCGAGGAAACCGGCGGCCTGCTGCACCCGGAAACCGTGTTCGACGTGATCAACGAGCTGGCGCCCAGGGATGCGATCTACGTCAAGGAATCCACCTCCACCGTCGGCGCCTTCTGGCAGCGGGTGGAGATGCGCGAGCCCGGCAGTTACTACTTCCCGGCGGCTGGCGGCCTGGGCTTCGGCCTGCCGGCGGCGGTGGGGGTGCAACTGGCCCGGCCCGAGCGGCGGGTGATCGGGATCATCGGCGACGGTTCGGCCAATTACGGCATCACCGCGCTGTGGACCGCCGCCCAGTACCAGATCCCGGTGGTGTTCATCATTCTCAAGAACGGCACCTACGGCGCCCTGCGCTGGTTCGCCGATGTGCTGCAGGTCAGCGATGCGCCGGGGCTGGACGTGCCGGGCCTGGACTTCTGCGCCATCGGCCGCGGCTACGGTGTGCACGCGGTACAGGCCAACACCCGCGAGGCGTTTGCCGAGGCGTTTGCCGCGGCCCTGGCGGGCCAGCGCCCGGTACTGATCGAGGTGCCGACCCTGACCATCGAACCCTGAAGACAGCCTTGTCGCCGGGCCCGGTGCCCGGCCTTGCCCACCGCAGCTTGCGGACTCACCAGAAGAATAAAAAGAGGTGGATATGAACACGACTTCGGTCACAGCAGCGATAGACGATGCGCCCCAGTCGGCGCGTCGCGCTCCCTCCCATGCCGACATCGGCACCTTGCTCGACCAGGGCCCCTTCACCGGCATGCAGAAGCTGGTGGTGCTGTTGGCGGCGCTGTCCATCGTCATGGACGGCTTCGACGGTCAACTGATCGGTTTTGCCATTCCGCTGATGATCAAGGAATGGGGCATCACCCGCGAGGCGTTCGCCCCGGCGGTGGCCGCCGGGCTGATCGGCATGGGCATCGGCAGTGCCTGTGCCGGACTGTTCGCCGATCGTTTCGGCCGGCGCATGGCGGTCATCGCCAGCGTGTTCGTGTTCGGCGCGGCCACCTGCGCCATTGGCCTGGCGCCCAATGCGCTGGCGGTGGCGGTCTTGCGCTTCATCGCCGGCCTGGGTATCGGAGGCGCGCTGCCCAGCGCGACCACGGTGACGGCGGAGTTCACCCCTGCGCGGCGGCGCACCCTGGCGGTGACCGCGACCATCGTCTGCGTGCCCCTGGGCGGGATGCTGGCGGGGCTGTTCGCGTCCCATGTGTTGCCGCTGTATGGCTGGCGCACGCTGTTCTTCATTGGTGGCAGCCTGCCCATGGTGCTCGCCCTGCTGTTGCTGGTGACCCTGCCGGAGTCGCCGCGCTTTCTGGCGCGCCGACCGCAGCGCTGGGGGGAGTTGAGCGCGTTGCTGGGGCGCATGGGCCGGCCCATGGCCGCAGGGGTGAGCTACAGCGATGCCCTGGAGCAGAAGAGCGAGAAGCAGGGCGGTTTCCGCAGTCTGTTCGACCGGGGCTACGGGCGCGACACCCTGGCCCTCTGGGTGGCCTTCTTCATGTGCCTGACCGCGGTCTATAGCGCCTTCAGCTGGCTGCCGACCATGCTCCTGGCCGAAGGCCTGGAGCTGTCGGTGGCCGGTTCCGGGTTGACCGCCTACAACCTCGGCGGGGTCATCGGCGCGCTGGTCTGTGCGGTGGCCATCACCCGCTGGGGCTCGTTCTGGCCGTTGCTGATCTGCTGTGCCGGCGGCGCGGCCAGCGCCTTTGCCTTGCAGGGGGTGGATATCCATCAGCACACCGGCTTGCTGATCTTCGGCTTCGGCGTGCACGGCCTGTTCGTCAACGCGGTGCAGTCCACCATGTATGCGCTGTGTGCCTTTATCTACCCCACCGGCGTGCGCGCCACCGGCACCGCCTCGGCCCTGGCCTTCGGGCGCCTGGGGGCGATCCTCAGTGCCTTCGCCGGGGCCCTGGTGATCACCCGGGGCGGCGCCCAGGGCTACCTGACACTGCTGGGCGCGGTGATGCTCATGGCGCTGATCGCGCTGCTGATCGTGCGCCGGCACATTCCCCGGCGCCTGCCGGGTCAGTCATGAACGTGGCCCTTGAAAGGCTCATTCCATCAGGAGGTTCGATGAACATCACCATTCTCGGCGCGGGCGCCATGGGTTCGCTGTTTGGCTGCCTGCTGGCCGAAAGCGGGCAGCAGGTGACGCTGCTGGACATCAACGACGCGCATCTGGCGGCCATCCAGCGTGACGGCCTGTTGCTGGCCACCGACCACGGCGAGCGGCGCATCCGGGGCTTGAACGCCTGCCGCCCGGAAAAGGCCAGCGGGCACCCGGACCTGTTGCTGGTCTTCACCAAGACCCTGCACACCGACAGTGCCTTACGCAGCGTTGCCAGGCATATCACCCGGCACACCCGGGTGCTGACCCTGCAGAACGGCCTGGGCAACGCCGAAGCGGTGTCGCGGCATGTGGCCCCGCGGCAGGTGCTGATCGGCATGACCAACTGGCCCGCCGACCTGCTCGGGCCGGGGCAGGTGCATTCCCATGGCCAGGGCATGGTCCGGGTGCTGGCCCTCGACGAGGGTGAGCGCCAGGCCAGCGCTGAAGTGGCGGCGGTACTGGACGCGGCCGGGCTGAGTTGCGCGGTGGACCCCGAGGTGTGGACGTCGATCTGGGAGAAGGTCGCCTTCAACGCGGCGCTGAACAGCCTGTGCGCGGCCACCGGCTGCACCGTCGGCCAGTTGGACGCGGCGCCGGAAGGCGTGGCGCTGGCCCGGGCCATCGTCATGGAGGTGGTGGCCGTGGCCGGCGCCCAGGGCATAGTGCTGGACGCCCAGCGCTGCCTGGACAGCGTGGCCTTTGCCATGGCCAACCACCGCAGCCACAAGCCCTCGATGCTGCAGGACGTGCTGGCCGGGCGGCCCACGGAAATCGGCGCGATCAACGGCCAGGTAGTGGCCCGGGCGCGAGAGGCGGGGGTGGCGGTGCCCCACACCGAAACCCTGCTCGGCCTGCTGCGGCTGATCGAGCAACGCGCCGCCTTGTAGGCGCCGGCTTGCCGGCGAAGAGGACCTTGGGTCTTGTGTGCTTGTTGCGGGCGTCTTCGCTGGCAAGCCAGTTCCTACACCAGCCAGCTCCCATACAAGCCGGGTTTTGGGCGACACATCGGTTTATGAATGCTGTTTCTTGAGGAGATTTTTCATGAGTGAATCCAACGCGGCCTATCGCGATCTGCATCTGCAACCCATCGCCGGGCAGTGGCGCGCCGGTGCCGCCGGCAAGACCCTGGCGGTGACCAACCCCTACGATGGCGCGCTGTTGCTGGAAGTGGCCCAGGCCAACCGCAGCGACCTGGATGCGGCCTACGCCAGGGCCGCCCAGGTGCAGCCGCAATGGGCGGCCCTGGGCCCGTCGCAGCGCGCGGCGGTGCTGCACCGGGCGGTGGCGATCTTCGACCGGCGCCAGGAGGAAATCGTCGACTGGATCATCCGCGAATCCGGCAGTACGCGGATCAAGGCCCTGGCCGAGTGGGGCGCGGCGCGGGCCATTACCCTGGAGTCGGCGTCGTTCCCGGCGCGGGTCCATGGGCGGATTGTCGAGTCCGATGTACCGGGCAAGGAAAGCCGGGTGTACCGCAGCGCCCTGGGGGTGGTGGGGGTGATCAGCCCGTGGAACTTTCCGCTGCACCTGACCCAGCGTTCCATCGCTCCGGCCCTGGCCCTGGGCAACGCGGTGGTGGTCAAGCCGGCCAGCGATACCCCGGTGTGCGGCGGCCTGCTGCTGGCGAGGATCTTCGAGGAGGCGGGGCTGCCCGCCGGGGTGTTCAGCGTGGTGGTGGGGGCCGGCAGCGAGATTGGCGATGCCTTTGTCGAGCACCCGGTGCCGGCGCTGATCACCTTTACCGGCTCGACCCCGGTGGGGCGCGGTATCGGCCGCATCGCCAGTGGTGGCGAGCATCTCAAGCACGTGGCCCTGGAGCTGGGGGGCAACAGCCCGTTCGTGGTGCTCGACGATGCCGACCTGGAGCAGGCGGTGAACGCCGCAGTGTTCGGCAAGTTCCTGCACCAGGGGCAGATCTGCATGGCGATCAACCGGATCATCGTCGATGAGCGGCTCTACGAAGCCTTTGCCCAGCGTTTCGTGGCCCGGGTCAAGCAACTCAAGGTGGGGGATCCGCAATCGCTGGAGACGGTGATCGGCCCGGTGATCAATGCCCGCCAGTTGCAGGGCCTGCAGGACAAGATCGCCCTGGCCCGGGAGCAGGGCGCCGAGCCGCTGTACGAGGGCGGGGTGAACGGCAATCTGCTGGCGCCCCATGTCTACGGCGAGGTGCGGGCCGACATGGACCTGGCGCGCAATGAGATCTTCGGCCCGCTGGTGGGGCTGCTGCGCGCCCGGGATGAAGCCCATGCCCTGGAGCTGGCCAATGCCAGCGAGTTCGGCCTGTCCAGCGCGGTGTTCACCCGCAGCCTGGAGCGCGGGGTGAACTTCGCCCGCCAGGTGCGCGCGGGCATGACCCACATCAACGATGTGCCGGTGAACGATGAGGCCAACGCGCCGTTCGGTGGCGAGAAGAACTCCGGGCTGGGGCGCTTCAACGGCGACTGGGCGATCGACGAGTTCACCCGCGACCACTGGATCAGCGTGCAACACCGGCCGCGTCAGTATCCCTTCTGACGGGCTGACCTGAACAACCCCGGCCGCCCTGGCCGGGTTTTTGAGCATCCGTGAATGGACGGGCCGTCACGGGCCTGTCGGGGCACGGCTGCGTCCATGAAAAACGGAGAACAATAATAATGAACACCCGTCATCCGATGCTTTGCCGTTCCCTGGTCGGGGCTTGTCTGTCAGCGGGCCTGTGCGCCCCTTCCTGGGCTGGCGAGGACAGCGGTTTCTTCGAGGGGAGCAAGACCGACCTGCTGCTGCGCAACTACTACTTCAACCGGGATTTTCGCGACCACGACGCGCCCAAGGGGCAGATCGAGGAGTGGGCCCAGGGCTTCATCCTCAAGTTCAGCTCCGGCTACACCCCGGGCACCGTGGGTGTTGGCCTGGATGCCATCGGCCTGTTCGGCCTCAAGCTCGACAGCAGCCGCCGGGTCAGCGGTTCGGAGTTGCTGCCGCTGCACGACGACGGCCGCGCGGCGGACAATTTCGGCCGCGCCGGGGCAGCGTTGAAGGCGCGGATTTCCGCCACCGAGTTCAAGCTCGGCGAACTGCTGCCGGACGTGCCGCTGCTGCGCTATGACGATGGCCGCCTGCTGCCGCAGACCTTTCGCGGGGCCATGCTGGTGTCCCGCGAGATCGACGGCCTGGGCCTGCAGGCCGGGCAGTACCGGGCGGTGAGCCTGCGCAACTCGTCGGACATGCAGGACCTGTCGGCCTGGGCCGCGCCGGGGGTGAAGTCCGATGGCTTCAACTACGTGGGCGCCGACTACCGCTTCAACCAGCAGCGCACCCTGTTCGGCGCCTGGCATTCGCAACTGCAGGACATCTACCGCCAGAGCTATTTCAACCTGCAGCACAAACAGCCGCTGGGCGACTGGGTGCTGGGGGGCAACCTGGGCTACTTCATCGACCGCGACGATGGCAGCGCGCGCATCGGCCGGGTTGACAGCCACACCGCCTATGGCCTGTTTTCCGCCGCGCGGGCCGGGCACACGCTGTACCTGGGGGTGCAGAAGGTCAGCGGCGACAGCCCCTGGATGTCGGTCTATGGCAGCAGCGGCCGGACCCTGGGCAACGACATGTTCAACGGCAATTTCAGCAACGCCGGCGAGCGTTCCTGGCAGCTGCGCTACGACTATGACTTTGCCGCTTCCGGGGTTCCCGGGCTGCTGGCCATGGTGCGTTACGGGCGAGGCGACAACGCCACCACCAAGGCCGGCAAGGACGGCCATGAGTGGGAACGTGATACCGAGATCGGCTACACCCTGCAGAGCGGCACCCTGAAGAACCTCAGCCTGCGGCTGAACAACGCCACCAATCGGCGCAGCTTCAACAGCGACTTCGACCAGACCCGGCTGATCGTCAGCTATCCCTTGTCACTCTGAAAACCCTGTAGCCGCTGCCGCAGGCTGCGAACGCTCTGGGCGGCACTTCGTCGCAGGAGGCGCGGCGGTTTCGAAGGCGCTGCAGGTTCGGCGGGAGAACGCCAGGCAAGGTCCTGCGGACCTTTGCGCAGCTTCGCGGGCTCAGCAGCGGCTACAGGTATTGTCGGGGGGGCGTGTTGTGGCGGGCCTTGCGTTACTATGGCCGCCCACCTTTTTTAAGGAAGCTGCCCGGATGAGCAAACCCGGTCAAACGGTGCTGGTCGCACTGCGCAAGATGATCGCCTCGGGCGAGCTGGCGGCAGGCGAGCGCTTGATGGAAGTGCCTACCGCCGAGCGCTTCGGGGTGTCGCGCATGCCGGTGCGCATGGCGTTTCGCACCCTGGAGCAGGAAGGCCTCTTGGTGCGTTTCGGCGGTCGCGGTTTTCAGGTGCGGTCGGTCAGCGCCGAGGACATTGCCGGGGCGGTGGAGGTGCGCGGGGTGCTGGAAGGCCTGGCGGCGCGCCAGACCGCCGAGCGCGGGCTGTCGGCCGAGGGCCGGGCGATTCTCGAACGTTGCCTGGTCGAGGGCGATGCGCTGTTCGACAAGGGTTATGTCAACGAGGAAGACCTGGAGGTCTACCACGACCTCAACATGCGGTTTCACCAGGTGATCGTGGCGGGCAGCGGCAACCCGGCGATCGCCGATGCCCTGGCGCGCAACGACCATCTGCCGTTCGCCTCGGTCACCGCCCTGGCGGTGGATCGCCAGGACATGGCCCGGGAATACCGGCGCTTCAACTACGCCCACATGCAGCATCATTCGGTGTTCGACGCCCTGGTCAATGGCCAGGGCGCGCGGGCCGAAGCGCTGATGCGCGAGCATGCCAACGCCACCTTGCGCTACGCCGAGATCTTCGGCTCGGCCGTGGCCGATGAGCGCATGAAGCTGATCCTGCCCTCGCCGTGAGGCGCAAGGCGCTGTCCGAACAGTTTTGAGACGAAGTTCAGGCAAGGCGAAAACGGTCGAGGAGCGGCCGGGGGCGCGTCCGACGTTACGGGGTGTCAATGAGCATTCCGATCGGACTCGCGCACAAGACCGTTTTCAACGCAGCATCACCGAGTATCGAGGCTTTCGTGCAACGCCTAGAGATCCAGCACCAGTAACGGGGTCTTGGCGCGGGAACAGCAGGGCGTGAACTGATCGTTGCACGCCTGTTCTTCCTCGGTGAGGAACAGGTCGCGGTGCTCCGGCACACCCTCCAGCACCCGGGTCAGGCAGGTGCCGCAGATCCCTTGTTCACAGGAAATCGCCACTTCGATGCCCTGGTCCTGCAGCACCTGGACCACGCTGCGATCGGCCGGCACCTGGAACACCTGGCCGCTGCTGGCCAGCTTGACCGCGAAGCTGCCGTCGCTGCCGTGGTCCACGGGCGCGGCGCTGAAGTACTCGCGGTGCAGGCATTGTTCCTTCCAGCCCAGGGCCCTGGCGCTGTCCAGCACGTGTTGCATGAACCCGCCGGGGCCGCAGACGTACAGGTGCAGATCATCCTGCGGCGCGGCCAGGGCGTGCGCGATATCCAGGGCCGTCTCGGGCTGTTCGTCGAAATGCAGGCTGACCCGCTCGGCGAAAGGCGATTGCCGCAGGCGCGGGACAAAGGCCGCGCGCTCGGCGGAACGGGCGCAGTAGTGCAGCTGGAAATCCGCGCCGCCGTGGGCCAGGTGCTCGGCCATGCTGAGGATCGGGGTAATGCCGATGCCGCCGGCGAACAGCAGGCTGCGCCGCGCGCCGGGGGCCAGGGCAAACAGGTTGCGCGGCTGGCTGATGCGCAGGCGCGTGCCCACTTCCAGCTCTTGGTGCAGGCTGCTTGAGCCGCCTCGCGAGGCCGGATCCTTGAGCACCCCGATCACGTAGCGGTGGCGTTCTTCGGGGTGGTTGCACAATGAATATTGGCGCACCAGGCCGTTGGCCAGATGCACGTCGATATGGGCGCCGGCGCTGAAGGCGGGCAGGGGGCTTGCGTCGGCCGCGGCCAGTTCGAAGCTGCAGATGTCCAGGGCTTCGTTGTGGCGCGCGACCACCAGTACGTCGATCATTGTCGGTCCTCGCCAGTGGCCGCATCCGGGCCGGCTGGCTGTCGGGGGCGGAGAAGGGCTTAACGGCTTGCCGCGATCAGTGCTTCCCGGGGCTCGCGCTCCTGGGCGATCAGGCGTTCCAGTATCCGTCGCGACTGCACGCCGCCGGCGTCGATGTTCAGCTTGAGCAGGCTGCGCTGGGGCTGGGCGAGCAGGTTCTGCTGCTGGCGTTCGAGCATCTCCAGGTCTTCGCTGAAGATCTTGCCCTGGCCTTCGCGGATGCTGGCGGTGAGGGCCTGGTCCTGGGGGTTGAAGTTGCGTGCCATGCCCCAGAAGTACCAGATCGAGGTGTCGCTTTCGGGGGTGATGAAATCCACCACGATGCTCGATGCCTTGAATGCCGCCGGGGCGTCGTAGCCGCCGTGGCCGGCGTGGGCCACGCCGACTTCGATCAGCACATGGCTGGGCGGGCTGAAGCGGCAGATCTGCCAGCGGTCCACCGGCACGTCGTCGGCCAGCTGGTTGCCGCGCAGGGCCATGCGCCAGAACGGCGGCGGCATGACGTTGTGCATATGGCGGGCGGTGACCACCTGATAGCCGTCCACGGTGGTCTGTGGCGGCGCCTCGTCGATCTCCTTCTGGCCGATGCTGGAGGCGTGGACGTAGGTTTCGTGGGTCAGGTCCATCAGGTTGTCGATCATCAGCCGGTAGTCGCACTGGATGTGGAACAACCCGCCGCCATAGGCCCACTGTTCGTTGTCGGCCCATTCCAGGTGATGGATCAGTGCCGGATCGGCCAGGCTCTGGTCGCCGGGCCAGACCCAGATGAAGCCGTAGCGCTCGACCGCGGCGAAGGTCTTGTTGCAGGGGAAGCCGCGTACCCGCTGGCCGGGCATGTCCACGGTCTTGCCGTCGCAGCCCATCACCAGGCCGTGGTAGCCGCACACCAGGTTGCCGTTCTCGACATAGCCCAGCGACAGCGGGGCGCCGCGATGGGGGCAGAAATCCTCGACGGCGGCTACCCGGCCTTCGTGGGCGCGGTAGAACACCATTCGTTCGCCGCAGATCTGCCGGCCCAGGGGCTTGCCCTGCAATTCATCGGGGGTGCAGGCAACGTACCAGGCATTCTTGGGGTACATGACGTCTCTCCAGGCGTTTGTTGTTTTTATTTAATGGATCCATTAAAGGGTTCGTGCTCTGGGGGTGTCAAATGAATGCGCGGATTTTCTGTTCGATAATCGGCTATTTTTGAGGTTTTAGAGGTTTGTGGATCCAATGGTGTGATTTTTATGGATCCATTGGGCGCGTGTCAGCGCACCGCCGGGGCAGGGTGGGGCGTGGCTGCGGGGCTGGGCCAGGAGGGCGCAGCGCCAGGGGCGGGAACCTGGCGGCTGCGCTGGCGGGGTGGGTTTGTGCGGCGATCAGCGCCGTTGCAGGCTGTCCTGCAGGCGCTGGATGCCTTCTTCGAGCATGGCCCGCGGGCAGCCGAAGTTCAGGCGCACGAATTGCCCGCAGTCATCGCCAAACTCCAGCCCGGCGCTGAGGCCGACCTTGGCTTCCTTGAGGAAGTAGCCATGGGGATCGTCCAGCCCCAGCTCGCTGCAATCGAGCCAGGCCAGATACGTGCCCTGGGGCGCGTGCATGCGTATGCCCGGCAGGCGGGTCTGCACCGCGTGCAGCAGGTAGTCGCGGTTGGCTTGCAGGTAGCCGAGCAGCGCCTGCAGCCAGGGGCCGCCGTGGGTCAGGGCGGCCAGGGTCGCCTCCAGGCCCAGGGGGCTGACGCTGTCCACCATGCCGGCGCGGGCGTTGTTGAAGGCCAGGCGGGTGGCCGGGTCCTGGACGATGGCGAAGCAGGTCTTCATCCCGGCGATGTTGTAGGCCTTGCTCGCCGACATCAGGGTGATGGTGCGCCGGGCGATCTCCGGGCTCAGGGACGCGGTGGGAATGTGCCGGCGGCCGTCAAAGCACAGTTCGGCATGGATCTCGTCAGAAATGATCAGTGCGCCCTGATCCAGGCAGGCGTTGGCCACGGCTTGCAGTTCGTCCCGGGGGAAAACCTTGCCCAGCGGGTTGTGCGGGTTGCTCAGGAGCATCGCCCCGGCGCCTTGCAGGGCCTGGCGCAGTGCATCCATGGGGGTGACATAGGTGCCTTGCTCGGTGAGCTGGAACGGCACTTCGACCTTGTCCAGGCCCCAGTTGCCCGGGGCCAGGCGCAGCGGGCGATAGTTGGGGGTCTGCAGCACCACCGATTGCCCGGGCTTGACGAAGGCATGCAGGGCCATGTTGAAGCCGGGCTCGACCCCGGGGAGGAAGATCAGTTCGTCGGGCTGCACGCGCCAGGCGTACTTGTCCCGGAGGTCGGCGACCACCGCGTCGCGCAATTCGTCGCGGGCCACGCTGTAGCCCAGCAGCGGGTGCTCCAGGCGCTGGCGCAGGGCCTGGAGGATGCCGTCGGCCACGGCGAAGTCCATGTCCGCCACCCACATCGGCAGGACATCTTCGGGGTAGCGGCTCCATTTGGTGCTGCCGGTGCCATGGCGGGGGTGCAGGGTGTCGAAATCGAAGCTCATGAACGGCTCTCGTCGCCTGGGAAAGGTAGCGCAGATTCTAGCGCTTGCGCGGGCATCCGGTAGGGAATAACGGGGTGGGCCGTTGGTCGGCGTGGCGGTCGCAAGCATTTGTGGCGAGCGCGGGGCGGTTTGAACGAGCCCTGACGCCTGTTTATTTAAATAGGGATATTTGGAGTGCCGAATGTTTCGCTTTGGGCGTTTTTTTCGAACCCTGTTTGCGCTGTTTTTTAAGGTATTTCTTAGGTCGGGTTTTTACTCGCTGTTATATGGTGTGGCGGTTGTTGCAGGTCTTGTGTGCCAAGCAAAACAGTGTGGGCTGCGAAAAAAACCAATAAAAAGGAGCAGGGCGATGAAACTTGAAAATGGAATTCGCTACCGTGATTTTTCCGTCCCCTATCTGGTGGATGAAACACTTCGGGAGGGGATTGAGCGCACAGCCTTTCCCATCACGGTGGACGCCAAGTTATCCATCCTCAAGTCCATGGTCGAGGCCGGACTACGGGATTTCGTGGTGGGCTGCGGACCGGAGGAACCGCTGGTCTGGGACCGCCTGCATCGGGCACGGCAAGCCGGCGAATTGCCGGCCGATACCCAGGCCACGTTCATCGTCCTGTTGAACTGCTGGGAGACCGCCTTGGCTTATTTCAAGGCCCGGGCCCATCGACGGGAATGGATTGCCGACACCGTCTTCAGCTTCGGCATGATCACCTACAGGCAGAGCGACGGTGAATTCGAGCATGCAATCCGGGCGTTTCGCGAGCTCGGCGCCGTCAAGTTCAAGGCCAGCGTGCTCAACAACTTCCGCAATGGAGTGTGCGAGCAGCGTTATGCCGAGATCTGCCGGCAGATCGACTGGGCTGTCAATCTGGGCGTGGACATCATCCGCATCAACGACTCCGTGGGTTCGCTGCAACCCCATGTGACCCGCTGGCTGTGCTCCAAGCTGGTGGCGGATTACCCCCGCCTGGTGTTCTGCCTGCATGCCCATAACGACAACGGGTTGGCCCTGGCCAATACCATGCAGGCGATTCAATGCGGTTTTCAGATGGTTGAAGGGGCCCTGGCCGGATTTGGCAACCGCTCCGGAATTGCACCGCTGGAGCAAGTTGTGAAGTTGTGTCGGGACAACAATATACAGCTGGGCGCGCAGCCGCTGGATCTGGACAAGTTGATCGGCGCCGCTCGTTACTGTGAGGAAAAGTTGCTGCAGTTGCCCGGTGTCTATCGTCCGGTCAGTGGCAAGTTTGAAACACTTTCCAATTATGGCGTCTTGAATATTCCGGACTTTCTGGAAACTCAGGATGATAAGGCTTACTTCGTCAATTATGTGGGCTTGCATCCGCAGACCATCCGTCAGGCCCTGGCCGATTATTCATCGCTGAGCACCCAAGTGGCCGAGATTGCCGATGAGGAGCTGTGGCCAATCGTCGAGAGTCTGAAAGAGGAAATGCGGGCCTCGATGTCGGACATCGAGGTCCGTTATCAGCACGCGATGGCCGGGGTGATGGAGTTCTATCGATCCTGCACCTACAGCCCGATGCACCTGGCCCGCTATGCCGAGCGTCAGCTTCTTCAGGAGCAACCGGCCCATGGATAAGGTCTTTACGGTGGTGATGCCGCTGTTTGCGATGATTTTCGCCGGCTACTGGATTGTGCGGCTGGAGGTGATCGGCAAGGAAACGGTCAAGGGCCTGGTGGGGGTGGTGTTCTGGTTGTTCCTGCCGTGCTTCATCTTCATCAAGACCCTCGGCACCCGGGATCATGGCGAGCTGGATTGGGCCTTGCTCGGCGCCTATTACCTGGCCTGCCTGGTGACCTTCATGATCGCCGCCGTGGGCGGGCGGCTGATCTGGGGCGGCAACGCGCGGGTGGCCGGCCTGCGCGGGCTGTCGTCCATCTCCGGGGTGGTGGGGTATATGGGGTTGCCCTTGATGGTCATGGCGTTCGGCGATGAAGCGGCGCTGCCCACGCTGATGATCACCATGGCCGACAACCTGGTGATCCTGGCGGGGGGCGCCCTGATCATGGAACTCACCGAGCCGCGCGAAGCCCGGGCCAAGCCGGATCTGGCCCGTGTGCTGCTGACCACCGGCAAGTCGATCATCAGCAACCCGCTGATTCTGGCGGTGGCCCTGGCGGCGCTGTGCATTGCCTTGCAGTGGCGCTTGCCCGGTCCGCTGCAGATCTTCGCCACGCAGATGACCAACGCCACCGGCCCCTTGGCGCTGGTGGCCCTGGGTGCTGCCTTTGCCGTGCACCGCCAGCAGAACCTGATCAAGGGCGACTCCCTGGCCCTGGCCCTGTTGAAGGTGGTGGTGTTGCCGGTGCTGGTGTTCGTGTCCGCCCGCTATGTGTTCGGCCTCGGCGATTTCCTGGTCAAGATCGCGGTGATCATGGCGGCGCTGCCAGTGGCGGTGAACGTCTTTATCCTGGCCTCGCGCTACAAGACCTACGAGATCGAGGTGTCCAGCAGCATGCTGCTCTCGGCGGTGATGGGCATTGGGGTAATCTCGGGGTTGCTGGTCGTGCTGGATTGAGCTGCGGCGCCCTTGACCCATGAGTTGTCAAAACGCCCCGCCCGGGTGATGCCCTGGCGGGGTTTTTGTTGTTGCTCCGGCGGACTTGCTTGTCCGTCCAGGCGCGCCGCTCGGTGTGCGCATTCCGTTCGTCGATCTCGGGCCGAGTCTGCCGTCTAGGCAGCTTTTCCCTTGCCTGTGCCTCAGAAAAACCTCGTTTCGCAATGCCTCGGGTTGGGCAAACAATAAACCCCTGCATACGCCTGCCCGACTGCCCGGGACGTTGTTGCGATGCACTGCCGATCGATTTGTTCTTCCTACAAAAACAACAGGGAGCAAGCGATGAACCGCCATTCGAGCAAGACCGCGTCCGCTCACTCCGGACCGGTTGTAAACACTCCAAGCGAACGGGGCCAAAGAGCCCGCAACGGTGACGATCCGGCTACCCGGCCTTTGCTGCCAGGTGCCTTGCACCGCTGACCAAGACTCGTAGTGCCTGGTGCAGTACCGCCCGTGAATACGGTCGCTTCCAGGCTCCTGCTGTGTAGGTTCGTGCGGGCGAGCCGGCTTTCTTGAGGATGGGTTTTATGTCCAACACCTTGCGTTGCGGCGTTGCATTGTCGTGGGTTCTGCTGTGCACCGGGGCTTGGGCCCAACCGCAGAACCTCACCGTCATTTCCTTTGGCGGAGCCACCAAACAGGCTCAGGAAAAAGCCTACTTCCAACCCTTCAACCAGAGCGGGGCAGCCCGGGTGGTGGCGGGGGAGTACAACGGTGAACTGTCGAAGATCAAGGCCATGGTCGATGTCGGCAAGACCAGCTGGGATGTGGTCGAAGTGGAGAGCCCGGAGCTGTTGCGCGGCTGTGACGAGGGCTTGTTCGAACCTTTGGACCTGGCCCGCTTTGGTGATCCGGCGCAGTTCGTCCCGGGCACCCTGAGCGAGTGCGGCGTGGCCACCTACGTCTGGTCGATGGTCATGGCCTTTGCCCCGCAGAAGCTGGCCAAGGCGCCCGGGTCCTGGGCCGACTTCTGGAACCTCAAGGACTTCCCCGGCAAGCGCGGTTTGCGCAAGAGCGCCAAGTACACCCTGGAAATCGCCCTGCTGGCGGACGGTGTGGCGCCGGCCCAGTTGTATCAGGTGCTCAACACCCCGCAAGGCGTGACCCGGGCCTTCGCCAAGCTGGATCAGATCAAGCCCTACATCCAGTGGTGGGAAGCCGGGGCGCAACCTCCGCAATGGCTGGTGGCCGGTGATGTGGTCATGAGCGCGGCCTACAACGGACGCATTGCCATGGCCCAGAAGGAGGGCATGCAGTTGAGTATCCTCTGGCCCCAGAGCCTGTACGATCCGGAGTACTGGGCGGTAGTCAAAGGCTCGCCGAACAAGGCCCTGGCCGAAGATTTCATCCTGTTCGCCAGCCAGCCCCAGGCGCAGAAGGTGTTCTCGCAGAACATTCCCTATGGACCGGTGCATCGTCAGGCACTGCCCCTGTTGCCTGAGGCGGTGCAGCAGCAACTGCCGACCTACGAGGCCAACCTGCAAGGCGCGCGGGCGGTGGATGCGGCGTTCTGGGTCGACCATGGCGAGGAGCTGGAGCAGCGCTTCAACGCCTGGGCGGCCCGTTGAACGCCTCACTGATGCACTGAGGAAAAAGGGCCTGCACAAGCTGTGCAGGCCCTGGTCCGATTGACGGGATCTGACGGCGTTGGTGCGGCGGCGAGCTGGACACACCCGTCGGCTCAATGGGCGGGGGCTTGAGGGCGCTGGGTCAGCCAGTCGATAAACAATGAAAACAGCTCCGCCTGGGAACTGATGGCCAGCTTGGTATAGAGATTCTTACGGTGCATGCGCACGGTTTCCGGAGAGATTTCCAACACCTTGGCCGTGGATTTCACCGAGTGACCGCGCAGGATCAGGTGGGCGATCTCCCGTTCACGCACCGTCAGTAGCGGAGTGCCGAAGCTCATGAAGGCGGCTTCGATCTGTTGGTTGAGGTCGGCCGGTGCCTGGGCCGGCAGCGAGCCCTGAGTCGCGTGCCGCACCAGTTGCTGCAGGCCGCCGGCAGTGCCGAAACGACGGATCAGTTCGCGCACCAGCGGCTCCACCGCCCGCAGTAGCGCCAAGGGTTCGCTGGCGAAGCGTGCACCACTCAAGCCCTGGAACATGCACAGGGAAATCTTGCTGTGCGGGTCGAGGTCGACGATGTAGTAACTGTCTTCGGCGCCCCCGGTCTTGAGGTAGTAGGTCTTGTAGTACTCGCTGGCGAAAAAGTCGTCCGGGGCGATTTCCGAGAGGTGGTAGAAACCTTCCGCCAGACCGTTTTCCACCGCCAGGCAAAAGGGATCGAGCAGGTAGCCGCGGGAGAAATAGCGGTTGATGATCTCGTCGCGGTACGCGCCGACAATGCCTTGCTCATGCAGCAACTGGGGTGGCAAGCCTTTGCGTTCCAGGCTGATCATCATGGATTCGATGGGGGTCAGGGCATTCAGCGCTGCCGCCAGATGGCTGAGGAAGGCCTCATCGTCCACGCTGTCGAATGCCTTGGCCAAGCCGGCATGCCAGGCCTGCAGGGCATGGAGGGAGAGAGGGGCGTTGGGGGGATTGGCAGATGCGCTCATGCCCGGCAGTTTAACTGCCGGGCGCAGGCCGGGTAAGACCCCGATTCGCAGTGCTGTCGGTGCCCGTTGTCGATTCATCAACCCAGGTACTGGCCGTCACGGCGCAGCTCGGCTGCAGCCTCGAGGATGCATTCGCGCAAGGTATCGACGATTTCGTCGATCTGCGCACGGGTGATGATCAACGGTGGCGACATGACGTTGAGATGGCCGATGGGGCGCACCAGCAAGCCCTTGGCCTGGGCTCGCAGGTGGATGCGTTCGGCAATGTTCAGGGCCTCCGGCAACAGGCTCTTGCTGTGCTTGTCGGCGACGAACTCGACGCAGGCCATCAGCCGCTTGCAGCGTACATTGCCGACCAGGGGCAACTGCGCCAGGGTCTGCAGGCGTTGCTCCATGTAGACCCCCACCTCTTCGACATGGGCCA
This sequence comes from Pseudomonas protegens, assembly GCF_003363755.1. GTDB lineage: Bacteria > Pseudomonadota > Gammaproteobacteria > Pseudomonadales > Pseudomonadaceae > Aquipseudomonas > Aquipseudomonas danubii. Next base: position 713,982 of record NZ_CP031396.1, on the reverse strand, counting down.
GCAGGTTTTCCCGCTCGATGATCTCGATGTTCTTCAGCGCCGCGACGCAACTGACCGGGTGCCCACTGTAGGTGAAACCGTGGGTGAAGCAACGGCCCTTGCCCGGCTCGCCGATCACCTGCCAGATGCGTTCGGAGAAAATGCAGGCCCCCAGGGGCAGGTAGCCCGAAGTCAGGCCCTTGGCGGTGGTGATGATGTCCGGCTGCATGCCGAACACGTCCTGGGAGGCGAAAAAGGTGCCCAGGCGACCGAACGAGGTCACCACCTCATCGGCGACATACAGCAGGTCGTAGCGCTGGCAGATTTCCCACATGCGCCGGTGATAACCCTCGGGCGGAATGATCACTCCGCCTGAGCCCATGATGGGTTCGGCGAAGAAGGCGGCCACCTTGTCCGGGCCGATGGTGAGGATCTTGTCCTCGAACTCGGCCACCAGAAAATCGAGGAAATCCGCCTCGCTCATACCGGCCGGGGCGCGGTAGTAGTTGGGGCAGGAGATGTGGTGAAACAGGTCGCTCATGAAGTCGAATTCGGGAGCGCGGTCGGCGGCCTTGTTGCCGATGGACATGGTCAGGAAGGTCGAGCCGTGGTACGCATTGATCCGCGAGATCACATGCTTCTTCTCATGTTTGCCACGACTGTTCTGATAGAACTGCACCAGGCGGTAGGCGGTGTCCACCGCAGTGGAGCCGCCAGTGGTCAGGAACACGTGGTCCAGGTCCCCCGGTGCCAGGCTGGCGAGTTTTTCACAGAGCTGGATGGCGCTGACGTTGGCCATGTCGCAGAACGGATTGGAATAGGCCAACTGCCGTACCTGATCGGCAATCGCTTCAGCCATTTCCTCACGGCCCAGGCCGATGTTGGTGCACCACATGCCACCGACCGCATCCAGGTAGCGCCGGCCGGCGGTGTCATAGATATAGGCACCGTCACCGGCAGCGATGTTCAGCGAGCCCTGCTCGCGGTGCTCGTCGAACATATGAAAGCCGTGCATGTAATGGGCCTTGTCGGCGGCCACCAGTTGTGGGTCGTCGAACTGTTGAAAAAAGGCTTCGGGTTGGATGGCCATGGGCTTCACCTCGGGTTGAACCATTGGACGCAACGTCCGTGGAATGGGTAGGCATGGATCACTTGCCGATCTTCACCATGTTCCAGGTGCGGGTGATCAGGCGGGTGCTGGCGGGGGACTGTATCTTCTGGGTGAACAGTCGCTCCCGGGTCTGGGCATCGGGGTAGATCGCCGGGTTGTCACGCACCTCGGTAGCGAGCAGCGGGATGGCCTTGAGGTTGGCATTGGCATAGCGGATGTAGTCGCTGACCTCGGCCATCACCTGCGGCTGCAACAGGTACTCGATAAAGGCATGGGCATTGGCCACATTCGGTGCATCGGCGGGAATGTAGAAGTTGTCGAGCCAGATCAGCGAACCTTCTTTGGGAATGAAATAGTCGAGCTTGACCGGTGCCCCCGCTTCATTGGCCCGGGCCTGGGCGGTGGCGTAATCGCCGGACCAGGTCGCACTCAGGCACAGGTCGCCATTGGCCAGGCCATTGAGGTAGCTGGTGGAGTCGAACTTGCGGATATAGGGCCGTATGGCCATCAAGGCATCTTGCGCGGCCTTGAGGTCTGCGGGCTCGGCGCTGTTGGGATTGCGCCCCAGCCAGGCCAGCACCAGCGGCAGAATGTCCGTAGGCGAGTCCTGCAGCGTCACTCCGCAATCAGAAAAGCGCGACACCACCTTGGGATCGAACAGCATTGCCAGGGAGCCGATGGGCGCGTCCGGCATCCGCTCACGGATCTTGTCGACGTTATAGGTCACCCCATTGCTGCCCCAGGTATAGGGCGCCGAGTACTGCACCCCGGCGTCGTAGTTCTCCAGGCTTGTCAGCACCTGGGGATCGAGATTCTGCCAACTGGGCAACCACTGCTTGTTCAGCGGCTGGAACACCCGCGCCTTGATCAAGGGCGGTACCAGCGCCGCGTTGAGTACCACCAGATCGTAGCCGGAGCGCCCGGGCAGCAACTTGCCCTGTACGGTTTCATAGGAATCGAAGGTGTCGTAGATCACCTTGATGCCGCTGGCCTTCTCGAAGCCGGCGAGGGTGTTCTCGCCGATATAGTCCGACCAGTTGTACAGCCGTAGCGTCTTGCTTGCGGGCTCCTCGGCCTGCACCCAGGCTGCCGCCACTATCAGAACCACGCCAAACACCGCAGGGAATGCTGTACGCATGCTGGAATTCCGCCTTGAGCCTGATGGGAGGAGCCCGGGTCGAGCCGTTGGCGCTACTGTCCGCGAGCGGCCGCACACACGCCATAACCCGATCGGGTAGGTGAGTGAGGAACAGGCAAGGGCGAGCTATCGGACTTGATTTATGCAATCATCCAGCCCCGTCGGTGACTTCGAGGCGTATTGGCCCGCCCGGAAACCTGTAGAAACAGCCCGGCAGAAAAAATATCGAATAGGAGTTGCCAGGAATGGAAAACATGTCCATAATTGCGACCATTCCTCAGCGAGGAAACGGAAAAACTCTTTAGAAATCAAAGAGTTGCGAGATGAGGTTGATCTCGAAAGCCGTTCCAGTTTGTAGGTGTTCAGTGTTGTCATTCAGGCATTGGACATTTGGGGCCGAGTAGCAAAATGGTTATGCAGCGGATTGCAAATCCGCCTACGCCGGTTCGATTCCGACCTCGGCCTCCACCCTTGAAAACCCCGTAGATTAACGTCTGCGGGGTTTTTTATTGCCTGGGATTTGGGTAATCGCTTCCGCAATTTTTTAGATCACTTCCGCAATTCGCCTGTTTTTGGCGTCGCACTGAAGAGAATTTCCCTTCCCGGAGTGCGGGCTGGTGATGGTTCTCGGCTAAGATGTTTTCCCTTCGTTCCTATGGATCTTTCGGACTTGGCGATAAGGAATCGCGCTATGAAAGCACCAGTAGCTGCCGCGGTCGTACATCGCGACGGGAAAATTCTTATCACGCGCAGAGCTCCAGGCCAGAAGCTGGCGGGCATGTGGGAGTTTCCGGGCGGTAAGCTTGAGCATGGCGAAACACCGCAGGACTGCATCACCCGTGAACTACGTGAAGAGTTGGGTGTTGAGTCCGTCGCCGGCGAGATTCTCACTTCTTCGATTTACACCTATCCCGGCGGCACGATCGAACTGATCGCCGTCAGCGTCGTTTTGCAATCCATCCAATTCGTCCTGCAGGTACATGACCTGATCGAGTGGGTGCGGCCTCACGAGTTACTGCAATACGACCTTGCTCCTGCTGATGTTCCAATTGCTGAAGAGATCATCCGAATATATGGTTAATTTTGTTCCTCCAGTCCCAGGCTCTAATCTCAATAACGACGATCTGACGCAGTTGTTTCAATGCAGTCCGCAAGGTGGGATGCGCCGCTCAAATCGTACTAACACCCTCGTCATCGTTTCGAACCATGTGGCGTCCATTTATGACGATCGCTGGGTTAATGATGTGCTGCACTACACCGGTATGGGTCAGCAGGGTGATCAGTCGCTGGAGTTTAATCAAAACAGAACGCTGAACGAGTCCCGTGCCAACGGCGTATCCGTGCATCTGTTCGAAGTATTCACTGCTAAAACCTATACCTACATTGGTGAGGTGATGCTGGCTGATGAGCCTTATCAGGAGAGGCAGCCTGACGTTGAGGGGCAGGAGCGCTTTGTGTGGGTATTCCCGCTACGCCTCAAGTCAGGTGCTCTGCCGGCCATACCAGATTCCACACTGCAACAGCTAAACCAGGTGAAGGAGAAGCAAGCGCGTAAATTGAGTGATGCTGAGGTAGAGGCCCTCGCTCGGCGCCAGGGGCGGGCCAGTGTTGGAAAGCGCAGTGCCAAAGTTACCCAGCATCAGCGTTCGGCCTGGGTAGCGGAGCATGCCAAGCGCAGATCCAAGGGGCGGTGTGACTTGTGCCAAGAAGCTGCACCGTTCAACAAGAAGGACGGAACCCCTTTTTTGGAGACGCACCACATTGTGTGGCTTGTAAAAGGCGGGGCCGATACGGTGGAGAATACAGCTGCGCTTTGCCCCAATTGCCACCGCAGAATGCATGTGCTGGATGATGATGCAGACAGGCAACTATTGACCGCACGGTTGAACGGTTTTTAATTCGGGAGTTGGATATGGAAGAAGAAATTAGTTTTGAGCACGAAGGTACGACGTATACCAGCCACTACATTGTTCATGGAGACGATTTGGTCGTTTATCTTCCTGATGGCAGCCAGCGGACAACTACTCTTCGTGGTCTTGATCCTCAAATGGCAGCACTGACCCACTTGCGTGGTTTTGTACTGCGTTTGAATAAGGCTTGAGTGGGGGCTTTGTGATGGCACTTGTTGCTATGTAGTGTCTTGGTTCTTTGGCTAGAGCAGCATTCAGATCGCGTTGGATCACGACTGCTTTCGGCCAGGAGCTGTCGCCCACGTAATCAAATTCGATCCCAAGCGGCCCTAGCGTTGGGTCACGGGGCGGGTCTAGCTCGCCCAAGTGAGCGTAGAGAACGATTTAAACCACTCCTAGGTTGTGCTGCCGGACCAGACTCTTTGAGTTTCATAGATGGAGTTTTTCAGAGCTAGCGCCCGTAAATCTCTCTGTATCCATTCAGCTGTTTCAATGCTTCTTTGAAGCTGCCAGGCGCTTGTGTGCCTCGGGCCAGAAACAATGTGGTTGGGAGTCCAAACATAACTATCTCTTTTTCTGGGTTGGCATGGCGGGCCACAGCTTCTTGCTTTTGGGCTTCTGACAACCAAGCTTCCTCATGTCGCAGTGTCATAATCTTTGTCAGTTCATTTATGTGCGCGTAAACAAGCTCGCAATATTCGATTGCCACGCATTCCGAAGGAATCAATCCTTTATGGATGACCGCATTCCTAAATTCTTTCCAATTTTTAGTGTCTCCCCGCGATGTATTAGGCAAAGTTGGCTTCTTGTTATCGATCACTTCTGGACATTCTTTAGACCATAAAAGCATGGAAAATATGAAGGCGCCGAACTGGCGCTCTGACGCCACATCAATCAGTCGCCAGGCTGCGTGCAATTGTTCTTCCGGGACTTCCATGCTAGAACTAATGACACGCATGCATAGTTCGTAAAATCGTTCAAGCGCCGCGGCAATAGTGGCAATTGCTTCTCTAGGATAACCATCCGCTAAAGCCATAGCGCCGATTTCGAAGAGAATCTCGTGCTTATGCTGAGTCAAAGCTATGAAGGTTTTATGGCCACGAGTACAGATAACCTCGTGAATATTGCTTTCACCAAGCTCTAAAAAAGAGAAAACCGGCTCCTTAACTCCATCCAGTTCGAAACACTTAAAACAAGGTATTTTTACTTTCAACTTTAGCTCCTATTGATACAGAGGTATTGCGCAAAACAAATAGAGCATATATGTGGTGTTGCTTCTGCAAATTATATTTGATAGCGCCCCTATTCATGGACAAGTCCATCACAATTGCGCGGTATAACCATCATTGAGTTAATATTCGATTTCACTATCTATTGACCTGGTATTGACTCCGTTCGCCGCTGGTTTTGGCCGAAAATTGTTCGTCACATTAATCGATACGGCCCATCATTTGGTTTGCTTGAGTCTAGCTTGGATGCTTAGGTTGCGAGATGATTATCTTGGCAACCAGCCGCCATTCTTTCCGACCATAAGGTAGTACACCATTGTCCGGTTCGGGTCGAAGGTAACAGCCGCGGGTGTCCGCTTCTGGCCGTTAGCTGCCAATTACGATTTTTGGATGCGGGGATTCACTTCGTAGGTTTAACGATCTCCCCAACTCGCCGGTAGACCTTCTTGGTCATCTCCTCAGTTGAGTGCCCAAGCAGTCGGCTTGCATGGGTCAACTCAATTTCACTGGCCGCCTTCGGCCGAATATCCTTGAACTGAAACTGCCGAATGTTGACCGCCAATGCCGGATCGCCATCGGCCGCAGCCTTGATGGCGGCCTTCTCCCGCGCGTCGTCCCAGCGGTTGCGCAGCATCTGCTGGCTCATTCGTAGTCCTGACGCGTTGGTGATCAGTGTCGATGTCCTGATGCCATTAATGGCCCTGCGTTCCTGCAGGTCCTCGATAAAGGCACTCAATCCTGATTGGATGCCTTCGTCCTCCAGGCGCAGCCGGAGGCGCTTTTCGGTCTTGCCCTGACCTATCAGTAAAAACCCATTGTTCAGGTCGGTGGCGGCGATCTTGAGCACGTCTGCGGGGCGTTGTCCGGTCAGGTAGGCCAGGTCCATCGCGTCCTTCAGCTCCTGCACCGCCTCGGCGTAGACCGCATTCCATACGGTCTCGCCGGCGTAGTAGTCCCTGGGCTTTTCCTTGTTGCGGCGAACGCCGAAGCACGGGTTGGCTTTGTCGGTCATGGGCCTATCAGAAGCCGACCAACTGGGGGCGCGGCTCTGCCTTGCAGGTGGCGCCGATGGAGGAGGAGCCTTGCTTTGATTAAGCGAATCGACGAGATGCTCAAACTCTGGGCCCAGGATCTGCACATGCCCACGACCCTGGCCATCGGCACCGCAGGCGGCGGTAACATGATCGCCATGCTGATGGAGTGCAAAGGCGAGCTGATACGGGGAACCCGGGGCAGTCGGGTGCTGCTGGATGAATCGGCCGATATCGAACTGATCGTCAACAAGCACCTGCCGCCCGAGCTGGCCCTGGTGGTGATGGAGCATTACTGCAATCACGACAGCCTGCTCTCGCAGAAGATGCTGCACTGCGGTTGTAGCGCCAGGACGTACTACTTGCGCTTGCATGAGGCGCACGTGTGCATCGACGGCTTGCTCATGGGGAGGGCTGCTTGAGCCTTACCCTGGCTGCGTTTGTTGCTGTCCTACTGGCTCGCCTTGTCCGACTGCGTTTTAACGCAGCAGGACAAGCGCGGGCCTTGTCATTCGTGGGCTGTCCTACTGTCCAACCTCTCAGCGCGTCATGCGCACACATGAGCGTAGCGGGCACACACTACGCGCCGTGGGCGCGCACGCGTGCCTTTCAATTTCTTCTTACATGCGAGAAAGGAAAGATAGAGGTAGGACAGTAGGGCAGAGCTTTGTATTTCGGGGCCTGTAGCTGTCCTGCCTGACTCACTATCAGTGGGACAGGTGGGACAGCGCCAAAGGCGCTGAAAGCCGAAATAAAGATATTCGCCGACATTGCCTAGGCGTTCACTAGACATTCACCGGGTGGCGTTAAAACAGGGTTGCTGCCAGTAAAATCCACCTGTAAAAAGTAGCCATCTTCGATAGGTGCGACCGCAGAGAGCGGCAGGCACCCACACACCAAACCCGGCCCTTGCGCCGGGTTTTTGCGTTTAAGGGGCAGGCGATGACGAACGAGCAACAAGCACTGGCAGAGATGCCGATCTGGTTAGTGATCGTCCTTGCCCTTGTGGGCGGCGTTTCCGGGGAGATGTGGCGGGCAGACAAGGAAGGGGCGCGAGGTTGGGCATTGGTTCGGCGTCTCGCGCTGCGGTCCGGTGCCTGCATCATCTGCGGCATGGCTGCACTGATGCTACTGATCGGTGCCGGGGTTTCAATCTGGACGGCGGGCGCCTTCGGTTGCCTGACCGCGATGGCTGGGGCGGATGTTGCCATTGGCTTGTACGAGCGCTGGGCGGCGCGCCGGATTGGCGTCTCCGACCACCCGCCCGAAAGCGGAGCGGCCTAAGAATGAAGAAAGCCCAACTTTAGTCGAGTTGGGCTTAATTCTGGATTATTTACTATTTATGAGTTGTTTTGGTTGTTTTTCTTTTAGAAGAGTCTCTCTCAGAACTCGACCTGTTTTGCTGTCAAATTTGTATACAGTGTGGTCGGATATCAGGAAGGTGCTCTTAGCGTCTATTGCTAGAAGTTGGCCTGATATCTTTATGTTGTCATTAGTTATAATGGTGTATTCCTTGGTTACTTTATTTTTCGCATTTATACCCATGTTGCTAATGATGGCTTGTGTGCCTCTTTCAATGCCATGATTCATTCCGATCAAAGGCGCAAAAAATAAGAGATATAGGATGTACCCTCCTGAAATTCCTTTCAGAGTGATTGCTATCCATGTTGTTTCATTTTTCACTAATAGGAAAAAGTAGATTATTGCTGTAATTACAAATGGAATCCATGGTAGCAGGTAGCCAAAATATGGCACCAAATCAGGCCAGCTCAAAATGCTAGTCAGAATTTGTGAGTATCCTATAAGCAGGATAGTTGAGTTTGTTAGTTCAAGCTCGCCTATCATTATTCCGAACTGTTCATAATAAGCCGTTAGCTCTATGTGTCCATATATGTATATGGATGTTTGTATAAATAGTGCGAGGCAGATCAATAGTTTTAAGGCGAAGTCTTTGTCTGTCTCCCTGATTTTGGGTGGTGTCTCAGTCGTTACCGGTGGAGCACCACAATCCGGATAGGTGATGGTTAGGGGCGTCGTAAATTCCACTTTGACTTTCTTTTCTTTTTTCCAGAACACGTTTCTTCCTTGATCTGTTGGCGGGTAGTTAACGTCGGCTAGTGTATCGACAACTTCTCTAGAAAGAGAAATGCCTAGAGGTGGTTTTTTAGCTGGGCGAACCTGAGGGGAAGTGTTGCAGATAGCACCATCAGCTTGCTGAAATTATTTTCATCGAGATTGCGTGGTGTGATTGAAGTCACTTTGCAAAAGGAGAGCTCGTGACAGCACTAACCTACCTGGCAACGAGTGCCTTCACTGCTCGAGTTTTCTGTATGAGTAACTTTGCGTATGTCTGGAAGATGGGCTGATGGCTGCGCCTGCGCCGCCAGCGAAGGTCATCAGCCCCTACAACTACCGGTGGCAGCAAGCGCGTGAAGGTTTTCTGCGCAAGCATCCGCTGTGTCGCAATTGCGAGCGGCGCGGCATCGTCGAGGCGGCCGGTGTAGTTGACCACATCGTTCCTCACCGCGGCGACATGACCCTGTTCTGGGATCGCAACAACTGGCAGTCGCTCTGCATCCCTTGCCACAACTCGTACAAGCAGCGGCTGGAGAAATCCGGGCACGAGGTTGGCTGCGATCAGGGCGGAAAGCCCCTGGATCCGGGCCATCACTGGAATCGGTGAGCGCGCACCAAAACTGTGCAAAAAATGACCATTTTTTTGGGGGGGGGGCAAAAAATCCTTTCCCGAAAACGTTCTAGACCGTTCGCCCCTCTCTCTGTGCAACGCCGGGAAAAATGGCAAGGGGGGGTATGAAAAGGTCAGGGGGTTAAGGCCCGATTTTCAAGGAGGTTCACATGGCTGGAAACGGCAACTCAGGTCGGACGGCCAAGCCGACAGTGCTGCATTTATTGGATGGCAACAAGAGCAAGAAGAACTTCGGCGCCTTGATGGATGACCTGACATCCCCGGCGATTCCGGTTCAGGCCCCGCCGATGCCCGACTGCCTTTCCGATGGTGCGGTCGCCGAGTGGGAACGCCTGGTTCCAGACCTGCTGGTCCTCGGGCTGGTGACCAAGCTCGACATGATGGCGCTCGCCAGTTACTGCGAAGCCGTCGCCGATTGGCAGGGCTTCCGTCGCCGGATTGCAGAGGTCAATGCTCAGCACGCAGGCCTGGAACAAGGCGACATCCAAACGTTCGCCACCGGAGCCAAGCAGATTTCCATCTGGCGCCAGTTGGCGAACGACGCCGAGAAACGTGCTAACGCCGCCGGGGCGCAATTCGGATTCTCGCCTATGGCGCGTCGCAATCTGAAAGTCACGGCGCCACAAGGTGAGCTGTTCCCTAATGAGCCAAAAGACGCCGCCAGCAAGTACTTCAGCTGATCTGGACCGTGCCACCGAGTTCGCTCGGGCGGTCATTGCCAAGCAAATCGTTGCTGGCCCCGATGTTCGCAATGCCTGTCGTCGGCACATGCGCGACCTGCGTAGCGGGCACAAGCGTGGCCTGGTCTTCGACTTGGAGTCAGCCAATCGGGCCATTGGCTTTTTTGAGGATGTCCTCTGCCTCAACGGCGGCGAGTATGAAGGGCTGCCCTTCATCCTGGCCCCGTGGCAAGCCTTCATCGTGGGCAGCCTGTTTGGCTGGAAGACTGAGGACGGCTACCGGCGCTTTCGGATCGCCTACATCGAGACGGCCAAAGGCAGTGGCAAGTCGCCCTTGGCGGCGGGCATCGGCCTGTATGGCTTGGTTGCGGACGGCGAGGCTCGGGCTGAGATCTACGCTGCAGCCACGAAAAAGGATCAGGCCATGGTCCTGTTCCGTGATGCGGTGTCGATGGTCGACATGTCGCCGCACCTCAACGCTCGGCTGCATCGCTCGGGTACCGGGGACAAGGTTTGGAACCTGTACTACCCGAACGCGGGTTCGTTCTTCAAACCGATCAGTGCCGACGATGGCCAGTCCGGCCCGCGTCCGCACATCGGGTTGCTGGATGAGGTGCACGAGCATAAGACCGCGACGGTCATCAACATGCTGCGCGCTGGCACCAAGCACCGGAAGCAGGCGCTGATCGTGATGATCACCAACAGTGGCTCGGACAAGACCAGCGTTTGCTGGGAGCACCACGAACTGGGCTCGCGGATCTGCGCAGGCAAGGAAGACAACGACAGTGTCTTCGCCTTCATCTGCAGCCTGGACAAGGGCGACGATCCGTTCAAGGACGAAAGCTGTTGGCCCAAGGTGAACCCAAGCCTGGAGTTCGCTCTGGACGGTCAGGTCGATGGCATCCCGGGTCGCAAGTACTTGCGTGAACAGGTCGCCGAAGCCCGCGGTATGCCGTCGAAAGAGGCGGTGGTCCGGCGGCTCAATTTCTGCGAGTGGACACAGGCCTCTGCACCGTGGATTTCATGGGACGTCTGGAGTCAGGCTGCGCAGCGGGTGCGGATGTCGGTGTTGCGTAACCGCCCTTGTGTGGGCGGACTTGACCTGTCCAGTACCACTGACCTGACCGCTTTTGTGCTGCTGTTCTTCCCGACATACGAGGATCCGCACTGGCGGTTGCTGCCGTATTTCTGGATCCCGGATTTCCAGCTGGCTGATCGAGAGAAGCGCGACAAGGTGCCGTACCTGGCCTGGATCAAGGCCAAGGAGCTGGAAACAACGCCGGGCAAGGCCATCAGCAAGCTGTTTGTGCTGCGGCGCTTGCAGACCATCTGCGGCTACTTCGACGTGCGCAAGATCGCCTATGACCGCTGGCGTATCGAAGATCTCCAGCAACTGATGGATGAGCACGACATCTGCTTGCCGGAGATCGCGCCCTTTGGTCAGGGCTACAAGGACATGGGCCCCGCGGTGGACGAGTTCGAGCGGCGTCTGCTGGGCAACATCGAGCGTGCGCCACCTGTGCTTGATCCGGACGCCGAAGACGCCGAGTTGATCAACGATGCCACGGTGGCCGATCTGGTTGAGCCACTCCGGCACGACGACAACCCGGTCATGACCTGGTGCGCGAGTAACGCGGTCATCACCGCCGACCCGGCCAACAACCGCAAGGCGGACAAGTCCAAGGCCATCGGGCGCATTGACGGCATTGTCGCCAGCATCATGGCGACGGGCATCAGTGGTTCGGTCCCTGTGGCTTCCTCGGGTAAATCCATCTACGACGAAGGGGTAAGCATTTGACTCTTATCGCATGGGCCGCTTGGCTCGTCGGCGCGTTGGGCTTCGGCCTGCTCATTGCCGGTATCGCGTTGATCCACATTCCGGCGGCGTTCATCGCGGCCGGGCTCTGCCTGCTGGTCTGGGCCTACATTGCTGATAAGGCCGCTGCGGCCTTGCACAACAAACAATCTCCCGGAGGTGGCTGATCATGTTCTTCAGCAATCTGCTGGGGCCCCGTAGTGGGCTTACTGTCAATGACGGTGCCGGATTGTGGAGCAGCCTCATTGGCTCTGTCCGGTCTGCGGCGGGGGTGAAGGTCACCGCGGAGAGCGCGCTGGCGATTACCGTTCTGCAGAACTGCGTCACGCTGTTGGCCGAGAGTGTGGCGCAGCTGCCGCTGGAGATGTACCGACGCATGGGGGAGGGCAAGCGTGAAGCCGCCTTGAATCATCCGCTGTATGACGTGCTGCGCTACCAGCCCAACCCCTGGCAGACGCCTTATGAATACCGGGAGTGCAGTCAGCTTGCGGTGGGTTTGCGGGGCAATGCCTATAGCTTCATTGACCGGCACGACGACGGATCGGTGAAGGGGCTTTACCCCCTACACAACGATAAGGTCAGTGTGCTGAAAGGGGCTGACCTGATGCCGTATTACCGGATCGGGGCGCAGGATCCAGTGCCCATGCGACTGATTCACCATGTTCGCTGGCACACCAAAAATCACTACACGGGCATGTCGCCGATTGAGCTGCATGCCGATGCTGTGGGGCTGGCCCAGGCAGTACGGCAGTACGCCGGCAAATCCTTCCAAAACGGCACGGCTGTCAGCGGCGTGATCGAGCGGCCCAGCAGAGAACGACAATGACCAGTTGCTGGCGGCGATCAAGGCCATTGTGCGGGACTCGATCCCGCCGGAGAAGATCCGCACCACGCTCGCTGAGTACGGCATTACCGACGCTTACACCAAGTCGGTGACGTACACCAAGGCAGAGGTCGAGGCGCTGCTAAAGAACATGTCAGCGCTGCCTGTGGGGGCCATGGTGCCGTTTCCAAAAGGGACCGTGCCGGCGGGCTTTCTGGAGGTGGATGGCAGCGTGCAGAGCGTTGCGACCTATCCCGACTTGGCGGCGTACCTGGGGACCACCTTCAACAAGGGCGACGAGGGTGCCGGTAACTTCCGACTGCCAGAGTCGCGCGGTGAGTTCCTGCGGGGCTGGGACCATGGGCGCGGTGTAGATGTAGGCCGGGCTCTCGGTAGTTGGCAGGATAGCGATAACAAAGCACACACTCACGGATCTACTGCAGGTGCTGCATGGAAGTTTCTTTCTTCTGATGCGACAGGCGGTGCGGGGTTGTCAGGTGGTTCCGGCTCAAGGGTCACATATACGGCGGACATTACGAGTTCTGGCGGCTCTGAGGCGCGCCCGCGCAACCTTGCGGTCATGTGGTGCATGAAGGCGTGGAACGCCCCAGTCAATCAGGGAAACATTGATGTTGCCGCACTGGCCCCGTTGGCGGCTCAGGCGACGGAGATTAATCAGGGGACGGCCAAGATTGCTACCGATGCGCAGATGCTAGACAGCGCAAACGACGCGGTTATCGCAACGCCGAAAAAACTTCGCAAGGGCTTTGCAGTCGGCCTCGGACAGAATGGCCATGTTGCGCTCCCCTGGTGGCTTGGCAGCCTTGTATTGCAGTGGGGGAGCGTCCCAGTAAGCTCTACAAGCGCAGCAATCGCATTCCCGATTGAGTTCCCGAATGCTCTTTATACGGTTATTGGAAGTCCTGTTGGCACTAGCTCTTCCTCCGGTGCAGGTGGCGGGGCAATTTCAAGCGGCTCACGCACAGGGACGACAGTCTATGTGTGGGGAACAGGAAACTGGACGTACCGCTGGTTTGCAATCGGCAGCTAAAGGGGAAGTAAATGAAGCGTTTTTATAGTCGGTCCACGGGGTGTACGTACATCGTCGGTATTCACCAAGTTGTGCCGCCTGATGCGGTTGAAATTTCGGCCGAACGCTATGATGCGGTGATCGCAAATCCAGCATCCGGAAAGATTCGCGCTCACGATGAGCAGGGGCTGCCATATCTTGTTGATGTGCCCGAAGTGGTCCCGGATCTGGCTGCACAGGAACGCGAGTGGCGAGACGCTGAGCTGGCGTCGGTTATGTGGTTGCGCGAGCGCCACCGGGATCAGCTGGAAGTTGAGGCCCCTACGACGCTGACAGTCGAGCGGTTCAAGGAGCTGCTTGTGTACCTCCAGGCTCTGCGCGACTGGCCGCAGTCTGCGGATTTTCCTGATGTTCAGCACCGTCCTGCAGCGCCGCCCTGGATCGCTGAGCAGTCCCAGTAAACGCCCCGCATTGACGGGGCGTTTTCATTTCTGACCTACGAGGTTCTACTTATGCCCATCACAACGCAGCAACTGCTGCAGATCCTCCCCAACGCCGGCGCTAAAGCCGGCGTTTTTGTTCCTGCTCTCAACGCCGCCATGAGCAAGTACGGCATCGTCACCCGCCTGCGCATGGCGGCGTTCATCGCGCAGATCGGTCACGAGTCCGGCCAGCTTCTGTACGTGCGCGAGCTGGGCAGCGATCAGTACTTGAGCAAGTACGACAACGGCACCTTGGCCAAGCGTCTGGGAAACACCCCCGAAGCGGATGGCGACGGCCAGAAGTACCGGGGCCGGGGGCTGATTCAGGTCACGGGCCGGGCGAACTATGAAGCCTGTAGCGAAGCTCTGTTCAGCGATGCTCGACTGCTCAACACCCCGGAGCTGCTGGAAAGCCCGGTCTACGCCGCTCTGTCGGCTGGGTGGTTCTGGCAGAAGGCCGGCCTGAACACCCTGGCCGACAAGGGCGACTTTCTCGCCATCACCAAGCGCATCAACGGCGGTACCAACGGCCTGGCGGATCGCGAGGCGCTGTATGAGCGTGCGTTGAAGGTGCTGCCTTGAAGGCCCCGGGTTGGTTGTTGCCAGCCCTGGCCCTGGTGTTGGGGTTCGCCCTAGGTGGTTGGCTGGCCTGGACGTGGCAGGCCAACGCCTACGGCAAGGATCTCGCTGATCAGGCCGAGGCGTACAGCACTGATCGCGAGCAGGCCGCCACGGCGGTGATCAACTGGCAGGAAACCCAGCAGGACGCCCGCCGGGCGCTGGAGGACCGCCTGCAGGCGAATGACGAAACCCATTACAAGGAGCTGCGCGATGCTCAAACGAAGCAGGCTCGCCTGCGTGATCGGCTTGCTACTGCTGACCTGCGGCTGTCAGTCCTACTCAACACCGCTGCCTCGGGTGGTAGCGGTGGGGTGTCAGCCACCGCCAGCACCTGCGGCGTGGTTCATGGAAGAGCGCGAGCCGAACTTGACCCAGCGGCTGCTCAACGAATTGTCACCATCGCCGGAGACGGTGACCAAGGATTGATCGCTTTGGCGGCCTGCCAGAGCTATATCAAAGAAATCGTTTCAACGAAGTAAAAAGGAGCGGTCGGGCCAGATGCGTCAACATCTAACCCGGCTGCTGTCCTCGCAGAAAGTTTCTGCAAGTCCCGCCAAGGCTCTTGCTCTGTACATAAAGCGCGGCGAGATGAGGTGCTTCGGCCCATCGGAAGCATCCCGCCCGCGGAGGCCGTAGCAAACCACTGCACCGCTCTGGAAACTCCGGCCATAGCCCCCGTCACGAAGAGCAGTCAGCCCCCGGCAAAACTGGCGCGGTTCATCACCCGTTGCTGAACAGAATCTGCTGCACGCGGGTCGTATACTTGCCAATATCGATCACCGTCTGCCGGTTTCTGACCGTATTATAGGTATGATATTCATCCATCAATTTCAGGCAACGTCGCGCCACCCGCATATCCCTGAGAAGCGCCAGGGTCGGGTAGAGTTCCATGTGATCGATCACGTCCCAATTGATGGCGGGTTTCAATGATTCCGTCCAAGCATCATAGGTGTTCGCGGTGACGGATCCGCCAATCTTGGTCAGGGACGTCTTCTCGTACTTGCTGATATTCGATTCCGATTCCTCATGGCCTTCGCTATGGGTGTAGTCCGAGCCACCACCGAAGCCCTTGATGGCCAACTTGAAGCCGACCGAGAACTCCTTTTCCTCCGACCGGGATTCCGTGTATTCCGATACCTCGGCGTTTTCCTCGCTGACCAGCATGCCGCCCAGGGTGAAGGTCCGAGCGACATAGTAGCCGCGGCTGTTCAAGGTTTCGATCAAGTTGACATAGGCGTCAATTTCGTAGCTTGGCGAGATGGCCGTGGCGATGGCGCTTTCGAAATCGGAAACCAGGACGAGGTTCGCGCGCTCTTGGGAGAGGGCGACCTTATTCACCATGTACTTGCCAAGCAGGTACTGTTTTACTTTTTTCGATGTCGTCGTATGGGATTGGGCATAGGAGAAGTCGGTCTGGCCTCCGCCGATGGGGGTTGTCACCGATACCGAGCTTTTGTCGGAAGTGGTCAGGGCCAAGGTGTTCCCCACCTCGGAAAAGGTGGAGATGACGCGGTTCTCGCTCATGTAGGTGGGCTTGGTCGACGCGGGGAGCTGGTTGGCGTTCCATGAGGCGATACAGGGCTTGAAGGTCCGATAAAACCCCTTGTCTTCCGCCGCCGTGATGCCCCGATAGATTTCAATCTCGTTGAACAGGGCCAGCTTTTGGCTGGTGGTGAGATGATTGTAACGGTCCACCGTCTTGTCCGGATCCTCCAGGCCCGTCGACGCCACGCCAATCATGAGCGTGCCGGAGCCATCGGCGCCGACCAAGGCCGACAAGTGCACGTCGTCTTCGTCATCCCGATCGACCGGGGCGCCGCGGAGAAGAAAATCATCGGCGGAGGTCATAAGCTCTTTGCTGGTTAGAACCTCGCGGGTTGCCGTTAATGAGGCGTTCAGATCCAGGGCCACGTTGCGACGTTGACCATCGGTGCGTTCGACTAAAACAAGTGTAGTTGCCATATGTCTTATTCCTTTTTTATGTGTATCTTTAAAGGGGATAATCCAATTACCCTAGAGGTGGTAAGTATCGTGGTGGGCGGTAGGGCGCGTTCATCTCATTTGATATGAGGTGCAGTGATCGTTTTCAATCCACGGCCCAAGGACCGGGCGTGTTCAGGACGTTAATGACCTTGTCAGCGGATTCCTTGTCCTTGAAGACGAAGAAGTAAAAGATAACCGCGCCAATGACGTTCTGGTTGGGGTCATCTTCTTTGAGAACCTGGATCGAGCCGAAAGTTTGGTCTGATTGGGGGCCGCGCGAGGGGGCGCCCGTCTCGATGGAATCGCCCGGTACGTAGACATCCCCGGACGGGTCTCCTGGAGTGAATCGCTCGTTTGCCGCCACGCTCTTGAGATTTAGGCTCGCGCCCTGAAAAGCCATCGATCGGGGGGCGGTGGGCGCGGGCGCTTCCATGTTACTGGTGTAGGTTTTGCCATTTTTTTTATAACTAGTAAGACGCCATGTTTTCACCGTTATTTTTTGGTAATACACAACTTCCTGTGTTGGTATGTTGAGTGATGCCGTACTCTCAATTTGGATAGAATTATTAGAGCTTTGATAGCGTCTCAGGGTACTGAAGGATTGATGGTTGGGGTTGTCCCCATATGTATTGTAGAGGGAGCTGCAGATAGTGTCCTTTTCGCTGCTCACCGAATAACCAAAGCCAGCCGCGCCCCAGGAACTGATTTCGAAGTTCACCACTGAGCCTTTCTCGCAGATGACAACCCGATCGTAGAAGGCGTTGCTCTGCTCGTTGGTCGGTTGAACATCCCTCAGCATGATGGGATCGAATTTTCCCTGGTTGGCGGTTATGGCCTTGCTGTCACTCTTATTCAGAGTGATCCGAACCCCGGCGTTCCGGTTGTAGAGCCAATCCGTCTGGGTGCCAAAAAGGTCGGTCTTGTTTCCGGCCACCAAAGCCATTTGCACGATGGTGTTGGTGTTTGTCGTGGGGTCGGGAAAGGCAATGCTTGAAATGGGCTTGCGGGCCTCTACGGAGCGATCGTTCAGGATGGTTTTTTGTTCAGTGAACCCATTGTAATATATGAAGTTGTAATCATCCGCCGCCGCCCCGATCTTGTTTCGAAGCACGGAAAGGTAGTCTGTGGGGAGGGCATCAACAATACGTTTGTTACCGCTCAAATAGACGGAGTACTGTGACATGGGATATTGCTTCCTAGTTTGATGGATTCCCTAGGATAGTACATATACAAATTGGACTTGCCCCTACAAAACCGGACACCAACTCCCCGTTAAACTGATGCAGCTGCCAAGCGCCTGAACTCCCTCGGCGAGCGATAGTTCAATGCGCTGTGCGGATGCTGCTCATTGTAATGCTCAAATGCAATTGCCAGGTTACGCAGCGCCGTTTCTCGATCCGGCTTGGGCATGTGCGCGACGTAATCCCGCTTGATCGTCTTCACGAAGCTATCGGCCATGCCATTGCTCTGCGGGCTGCGCACCGGCGTGGTCACTGGCTGCAAACCGATCTGTCGAGCAAACAGGCGCGTCTGTTCGGCGGTGTAGGCCACCTCGGCGCGGACGTTGGAATCAACCCGAATGCCGCCCGCCTCGTCCAGGTAGTCGCTCACCCGCAGGCGGCAAATCTCTGTAACCGTCATGCCGGTGCCGAAACACGTCAACAGCAAGGCCGCGTCTCGGGTGCCATTCTCGGGACTACTGACCCTGGCGACCTTCACCGCATGCTCCAGCTGCTGATCCTCGATCACTATCGCCTTGGGCATTGTTCACTCTACGACGTGATTTTCGATTAATCCCGACATAGTATGGCGACAAAAAAGCCGGGGATAGCCACGACCCTTTTGATTTCGCGGTGTTCACGGAAAATGAGAGGGGGCCTATAGGGATATAGGTGTAAGCAATAAGCCAGAATGACTTTAGATATGCAGTCGTATGCTGTGAGCCTTGGGTCGAAAACACGATCAGGCCATGGGCGCTTGGGCGTTCCAATTGGCTGTTCGCCGGATCTCTGCGCGGCGGCAAACGGGCGGCAGCAATCATGAGCCTCATCCAGTCGGTACGCATGAACGGGCATGATCCATATGCTTATCTCAAGGATGTGCTGATGCGGTTGCCAACGCAGCAGGCCAGTGAGATCGACCAACTGTTGCCGCATCAGTGGATGCGCGCTTAATGTGCGCAAGGTAACTTGTTTTTCGGTTTGGGCAGGCCGCGTGCATTCAAGATGACATTCAAAGAAAGGATACCAATGGATAATGCTTTAGAGGTAGAGCCGGGCGCTGAGAAAATCATCGGGCATTGCGACGGATGTGGTCATGAAACCAGAACCTTTCGCGGGTTCGTTAATGACCAAGACGGTGCGTACGCAGTTTACCTTTGCACGTATACAGCGTCTCATCCCGAGTTAGGTGTTGACATGGCCATAAGCATGGGAGGCTGGGGAGTGGGCAATGATCCCTCGCTCAAACAGTGTGTTGCTCTGGAGTGGCGTCAGAGTGAAACCGGGCCAGGCTGTCGAGTAATAGATGCTTCTGACTCTCGATGGCACGGTAATGACCGCCTTGGAAGGATGCTGAGTAGAGAGCAAGCCATGAACTCCGCTAAAGCGACAGAAGCGTTTGCTGTTACTGATGCCGTTTGGCAGAGTGACCAACGCTTGGCGGCAGCGCTTGCATAGACCAAACTGCGGCGAGCATGCTGGCCAGGCCATTGTTGCAATCGGATTTGAAAGGTGTGTTGAGCAGCCGCTTATTCTAGATATGCAGTCGTATGCTGTGAGCCTTGACTATCGGGCTGAACCAGAACCGCACCGGCGGTCCGCTTTTGGCCGATACCGGCCTTTAAATACGGTAGTAAGGAGGGGGTGGATGCCTATCCTCTCTGGAGTTTCTTTGATCGGACAAACTCTGATCGGAATGGCGTTCTTTGCTGCTTCCCTGCTTAAGTTTTGCTACAGCAAGGATTATTTTTATTATAAATATATGAAATATAAGTAGTTTTAAATTTGGTATGTCCGATCCATCATGGGAAAGCGGAAGCGTCTAAATCAGTGCCGATAGGTTGGTAAAATCGGCACTGATTTAGAGATGCTCTTATGCCTCGGATGGAAGCTTGACCTGGCGATACTCAATTGGAACATTCAATTTTACCTTGAGGAATCTGAGGTATCTCTCGTCCTCAAGGCTCAACGCAGTCCGGCCAACCGCAACTAGCCTAACTGCTTTTTCTGGCAAGTTGTCCCAGTAGTATGCGTATTCGAGTAGCTGACCAATTGCCAAGCGTAGAACCCTACGGGTACAGAAATCTGACTTAATTTCGAAGAGGATTTTCTCCATTTCCGTTGTTACGGTGACATCTACAAAATTTTCTTCAAAGACGATATTCGCCCCTGGATATTCGATCTTCAGTTCCTCATGCAGAGCAGCCTGGATCATTCCATGCTCCGGTGAGCATTCCCGTCCCGAGCCGCCACTCCTAAAATAGCTGTCTTGTATGGGAGGAAGATTCTGTCCTTTTCGAGCCCGGCGGCGTGTATTCACCGTTTCTGGCAGGGAGGCCTCGTGATCAAGCTCAATGAGCTGATAGCGGTTGTAGTGCTGTACGGGGTCCCCAGCCTCAGCAAACGTGTTTGGCGGGTACCACTCAACGTCTTCTGGGCGAAAACGAACATTCAACACGTAAGGCGCCCACTCACCGTTCCCCAAGCCACTTCTATCGCCATTTACAGCATCTATTTCCTCCAGCATGCGGTCATACCACCCAAGCCGCTTGTAATGATCCAAGGCCGCGATACTTTGAGTGTCATCTAGGAATTCGATATGGCGAATACGGGCCACATAACGGCGCCCATCAGGAGTAAGGGTGAAGAGCACAACATCACCTGCACGCTCACCACGTGCGAGCCGTGATTCCCAGCCCCTGTTTACTCCTTGAAGAAAGCCATATTGCCAGCCGCCAATTTGCCATTCGAATCGAAAGAGCCATTCCTCATGGCCATAGCCGTGCTGTGAAAAAAAGGTATTCGATGCTTCAGCTGCAGTCCTTGTGGGGTACTGCCAATTGGAGTCGTTTTGACAGATGCGGGTGATATAGCTCATTGCTGTCCTTGTCGATGGCTTGCGGCAAATTGCCATTATGTAGGATGACAAAAATCAAATGTCATTCCAAGCACTCTCCGAAAGCAGCTCAATGTCTTGTACGGAATGGTGCCAGTTGAGGAGAGAGGGGCTGAGAATGAGACAAAAACCGTTCCGCAACTCAAAACTGGACCCTTGAAGGATGTGGTCTACAGGTCGTTAAAAATCAGTAGCTTGCGGAACGAGAGTCATGTTAACCAGTTGATTTACCAAGCCTTTTTTGCGGATTGCAAATCCGCCTACGCCGGTTCGATTCCGACCTCGGCCTCCACCCTTGAAAACCCCGTAGATTAACGTCTACGGGGTTTTTTATTGCCCGCTTGAAAGTGCTGGCGCACCAAAACTTTCCTATTTCGTCGGGTTCGCGATGTCTCGGACGCGAACGTAAATCTTCTTCGTAGTCTCCTGTTTAGAGTGTCCGAGAAACCGGCTTGCATCGCCTAGGTCGAGAATTTTAAGCGCTTACGCAAACATCTCGACACATGCAAAGGCCCTGAAGGCATGAGAGTTTGTGGCTTGGCTGGTGCCGGCAGAGCCAGATGCCTGCGACTCTTATTCAGCCCCCCAAAAAAACGAAGAAAGGTCGCAGTGTGATCACTGTCGGCGGCGGTGCTTTCGGTGTTGGGAGGAGGCCGCAAGCAATAAATTAGTCAGTTTCCTATTTGCTCTTCAATGCTGCAGGCGCCGCCCTCCGTGACCGGTGGTGGCAATTTGATTTGGGTTGGGGGATTACGGGAATCCGTCGATTTAGAGAATTCAAATTGTCGTAGGAGTCGGCTAGATCCGTTCTGCCGACTCCTGCTTTCGCAACGGGCTCCGCGCCCACCCTTGACCCTACAACGAGCCGCTCAGGCACAGAACGCGAGGCGCCTTCCTTTGGGTTGGGGAGTCCTCGCCTCTGATGGGTGAACACCGAGCGAAAGGCGCAATTATAGGTGGAAATCGCCCGCAGCCTCCGGCTGGTAAAGCACTTTCCTGATCTCAATCCGGCGGGTCCGATCAGAAATCCGCCAGTCGATGGTGTCCCCCTCCTGATAGCCAAGGATGGCGGCGCCTATATCGGAATACACGGAATGCTTCCCTGCGTTGCTGTCCGCGTCTTCCGGGTAGACCAAGGCTACTTCGATCTCTTCGTCGTCCAGTTGCAGCAGGGCCCTGGAGTTCATCGTGACGACATTGCGCGCCACCTGCTGCGGCTTGACGACAATGGCTCGCTCAAGCTCATGTTCGAGTTCAAAAACGGCCGGGCCTTGCTCGAGCGCGATCAGGCTCTCGAGCCTGGCCTTGTCGATTTCGGTGATGTAGATCTCAGTGGAGTCGGCAAGGGTACCTTCGCGCAATAACTGGAGATAGCGCCCCGCCGTCATGGAAAATGATGTCAATGTCGGCGTTTCGCTTTCAAGCAGAAAGCCGCTGCGCTGAAAGGCTTTCAGCGAGCGCGTGTTATCCGGGTGAATCTTGGCGATGAGCTTCTCGGCCCGCATGTCGAGGAAGGCCAGTTTCATGCCTTCGCGGATGGTGCGAGCGCCAAGGTTTCGGCCCCATTTGTCGCTGTCTCCGATGACCAGAACTATCTCGCAATTGGAGCCGGTCTTGATCAGACGGACAAAGCCCACCGGCGCGTCATGCCGGTCATAGGCCATGAAGAATCGGCCGCCCCGGTTGAACAGATGGGTCAGGATCGGCAATTGAGTTCGATCGATGACTTGCTCGATGGAGCGAGAGACATCGCGTGAATCGCTCAGATAGCAGGTAACGCGCTCATCCTCCAACCAATCCATCAACGTCAGCGCGTGCGCCCGAGTAATTTCAGGGCACAGCGAAATGAAAGGCTTGTTCATCTTAACCACACTTATTTGTAAAGGATGGAAGCCCGCCATGGCTATGGTCATTACGGTTCGTCGGCAGCCGGCCATTTTAAGATATACCGCGAGTAATGGCGAACATCCCGGCGAGTTCGAGTAAATCAACGTTTTGCCGAGCACGAGCACGAGCACAAGCACAAGCACGAGCACGAACCAGTCAAGCGCTCAAGCCTCGATGAAGCCGACTACATTCAGAATGATCAGCGCTGTATCGTTCTGCCCCTTGATGCGGTACCACACCAGCCGAGACACCTTTCTGGTGGAAGTCGGCAAAAAAAATGAAGTTCGGCGAAGAGAGGACTCGTCAGCTCTGGAAGGCCTGCATGGCTTGGATTGACGGTGTTCTGGAGGTTCGTCGAGAGGCCGCGTAGTTCCTTTCAATTGTGATCTTTGAGTGGAGTTTTCTATCAAGGGAGGGAAGGGGAATGTCCAGCTCAGGAGGGTCATCAGCCAAGTATCGAAGGTAAACTTTTGGTGCAGCCTCGGTAGGCTGGGCCAAGCCATGAGCGGCAAAGCTCTTGGCTCCGTCACCATTACCCGCGGCGACGTTAGCCGCTATCAGTTCCGCCTGGCTGCGTTTCAGCGCAGCACCGCCGATGTGTGCCTGGAGATGCCCAGCCTGGCCGATCTATTCTTTGAACGTATGTTTCCTCTTGGCTGCAATAAAATCTTGAAAGCTTTTAATAAAGCCTTGTCTTATGTCGGGCAATTTTTTTTAGAATCAGAAAGTAAAGATAGATAGGTGTTGTGTAACCTGTGCCTTCCTCTATCCAGCGCTCTTCAGTTTCAAAGCAAAAAAGAACACAGCGTATGAGAAACGAAAAGTTTTCATCTGATTGACGGTGCTGTTTCTTTACCGCCCAGAGTTCTAGTACAAGCTTTCTCCGGAGATATCCATCGCTTTCTATACGCTCTCGCAGGATACTATCTTCAATATATGGAGTCAGCACCTTCAACTTAGAATCAGAAATGGTTGCAAGTACACCACCGTCAATCAGACTGAGCAAATAGCGAGCGTACTGACGTTTCATTTCGCCGAAAGACACGCTCGCTTCAAATAACGCCTCTTCAAGGCAATCAAACTCTTGTACCTCCAGGCTATCAATCATTATACAGCTCCAGCTTTTACTCTCATCGCGCAGCAGCAATCGGCCTAAAGCGGCCTGAGCAGATTCGGGAAGGGGTTCGAATCTCTATTTTCGCGACCCTGGTTGCATTTGGCGAACTGGTTGTTGGCTAGGGAGGTGAGGTTGTGGGGCAAAAATGGAGTAATCCATACGCCAAACTGAATCGCCCCTGCGCATCGTGCAGCTCGGGCACCGTCGATGTTGGTTAGAATGGCGTGTTGAAGTCTATTGCTCGCAAGGGAATCCAATGAGCACTGAAAAGCCAGAGCTTTTGTTCATACTTCAAAGGTTTCTAGATAATGTTTATGAGAAGGCTTCGAAAAGCCAGAGTGTTTTACTCAAAAGGAATCATGGCCACTACACATACGCGGATGAAATACTCTTCGTCTACGTGACGATCTTCCCTAAAGAGGTTGAGCTTGTTTTTGAGAGCAAGCAGGTAAGTTGCGGAGTTTTTAGTATCGCTTTGGATATGTGCATGTCCAGTGGAGAAGTACTGGCTGGCGACCTGCTGTCTCTGAATGGGAGATGCGAGGAGATCAGCGCGGCATTGGCGTTGCAAGAAGACTGGGTGTTGGCCCTGTTGTTAAAGTGCTTGGGCAACTGAGTCTTTTTCAGGAGCGTGGACAACGCAGGCGTTCCGGTTTACCGGTTCGCGAGCGCGGAGTTTATGCCGTGA
The DNA here is from genome assembly GCF_003363755.1 of Pseudomonas protegens. Lineage (GTDB taxonomy): Bacteria > Pseudomonadota > Gammaproteobacteria > Pseudomonadales > Pseudomonadaceae > Aquipseudomonas > Aquipseudomonas danubii. The sequence goes on along the minus strand of NZ_CP031396.1, from coordinate 689,634 downwards.
CCGCTACTGGCCCAGAGTGTGTAAAAACCGCTTCCAAGACCGGCGGAGTATGTTTCAGGAGAGGAGTTGAAAACAGCCTGGAAACTCTTGGTATGGTGCGAGACGGTTTCCTCTTATTAGGACAAAAAAATGATTTCACATGTATTCATCGGAGTGAATGACTTCAATCGAGCACTTGTGTTTTACCAAGGGGTCATGCAGGTGCTCGGACTTGATCTCAAGTTCACAGACCTTGAACGCCCATGGGCGGGCTGGAAACACCCCGACACTGCACGCCCTCTTTTCGTGGTGGGCAAGCCGTTCGACGGCGAATCTGCGGCGCTAGGCAATGGGCAAATGATTGCTCTGCTGGCACCTAATCGACAGCGCGTAGACAACGCCCATGCGCTGGCGTTGGCATTGGATGGAACATGTGAAGGCGCTCCGGGCTTGCGACCCGAATACCACCCGAATTTTTATGGGGCGTATTTTCGAGACCCTGAAGGAAACAAGCTTTGCGTCTGTTGTCACGATCCGGAGTAGGTCAAGTGTGGGATCTATTTTTGGCCTGAAATCGTGAACAAAACATTGTCGAGAACCCCGGCGCCTGGGGCGCGAGGCTCAACGCAATTTCACCAGCGCCAAACTGAAGCGGCGAATGGAAGAAATTGAATCGAGCATCAACCGTTACCTGACGGCACTTGATGCTGCCGATCGGCAAGAACCAACAGTCTCCGAGCCCAGCGCCGTGCGGCTGGAAGAGAAAATCGCCAAGTTGAAGACGCAAATGAAAGAGCTTCAAGCAATTGAAGTTCAGCTCAACGAATCGCCGGACCTGAAAGCAGCCGTTCATGACTGACCCCTTTTGAGCATTGGAAGCCCCTAAGAAATCAGTTCCGCAATCAAAATCCTGCCCCGCATACCCCCGGACTTGCCTTACTTGGACAGCGACAACGGCACACCCCAGATGGGATCTTCCATGCCTTGTTTGCCCAGCGGCGTGATCTGCATGGGCTGGAGCCTGGACAGCAGTTGCCGGTGCTTCTCGCTCAGGTTGCGCTGCTCGATGAGGTGCTGCGAAAAGCTCATGGGTGCCGGCCAGGTGTAGACGGTCAGGTTGTCGAGCGGACACTCGATTTTTTTCGGATCGATCGCTCGGCACTTCGACTGCTGGTACTTGTAGCCAGGGGTCTTCAGATGCATGCGCGGGGCCAGCAGCAATTGCCCGCCCTGGATGGTGAAACTGGCGAGCGCCTTGTCGACCGGCAGGCGCGCCTGGACCTTGATCGCGGGAATGTCGCGAGAGTCGGTCTGTTGGTAATAACCGGCCGGGGAGCCCGCCGTCGTCTGGGTATATTGCTGTTCACCCCAGCTCACGCAGGCACCCGAGGCCCTGACTACAGCGGTACAGACACGCTCGGTCTTGGTCTCGCTGCCATAGGTAGCGTCCTTCCAGACCTCTTCCCTGTAGTACTCGCGATACAGTTCAGGGGACAGGTAGGCGGTCCCGTTGGCGCCACGGCCCGAACCGGGTGGACCGCTGCGGGCGCCGACCTGGTCAAGCAAACCGCGGAGCTGGTAGTCATCGCCGCCGGTCAGCAAGTATTTGCCGGGTGGCAGGATATGCACCTCGAAGGCCTTGAACAGGTAGGTTTCGCCAGGCGGTCTCTGCAGCGCGTTGGTCTGGAACTTGCGGCCGAAGGTCACCTTCGGATCTTTCTCGTATTCCCAGATCACCGTTGGCGTCCATTGCGTCATGGTTAGCGCATCGCTCAGCGACTTGTGCGGCATCACGTCCGCCACCAGCACTACCGCCATGTTTGCCTTGAGTGCTGCGTCCACTTGGTCCAACAGCTGTGCGTAGCGCGGATCGTCCATGCTGCCGTAGGCACCCGAATCGAGATCGGAGACGCAGCCGGAGAGAGATAGGGAGAGAAGCAACGCCGTGGGAAGGGCAAAACGCAGTCGGAACAGTCTCATGTATCAGTCCTTGAACTATCTATGTCGGGCCAGCCACTAAGGCGCCAAGGCCACGCCCGTGCAGCGGCCACGAATGGAGAAGTCCTTGATCTGTCTGGCCTTGTCGACAGTCATGGAGAGGGTGCAGCCGCTCGTGTGAGTGACATCGTCCCAGTAGTTGGTGTGGACCATCACGCCGCCCTGCATCTCGCTGGAGCTGCCGACCACTTCCTTTTTCACGTAGGAAGTGTCGCGGTACCACTGCATTTGCACCTCGCTGCGGTCGGGCGAGGGCTGCATGCGTCCGGGCGGGCCGAAGAAGTCGATGGCTTCCTTGGCATCGCGTCCCTTCCATTGCTGGCCGGCCCTGTATTCCGGGAGGGTGGGAATGCAGCCGCTCAGCAAAGGCAACAGCAGGCCGAGGGCAAGTAGGTGCCGGGTCATGACGGCCTCCTTCATTGCGCGCTGTTGCCGAGCATTGCGTCCAGACTCTGCACGGCCTCGCTGTTGGCCTGGATGCCGTACAGTTGCTGGAACATGGCCTGGACGGTCTCGACCATGCGGCCGGCGGCCATTTTGCCCATTGGCAGCATCTGGTTGTTCTCGCGGTTGCCTGCTGCGCAGACGAAGGCGAAGGTGCGCTGCAGCCAGTAGTCTTTCGGGGCGATCCAGCCCTGGGCAGTGGTCACGTCCTTCATGGCGTGGTCGAAGCGGCGCATGGCGCGGGCGCTGTCGAAGCGAACTTTGCGCTCCTTGCACTTGTACTGGATCTCGTAGGCCGCCAGCACGGGCATCGCCGGGTCTTCGAATATCTGCATGATCATGGCCGACTGCACCCCCTGGGGCTTTTGCAGGATGCCGGCGGCATCGGCGACGAATACCTCGTTGTGGTAACGCTCGCCCTTGCCGTAGACGATCCAGTATTCACCTTGAGGCGTGGCGAGTGCCGTGCCGCTGGTACACAGCAGGATGAGTGATAGCGGCAACCATCTGGCGCGGGGGAATGGAATCGCCATGATATTTCCTTCCTTGATGGGGCTTGTCCGTGGCCGCATGGGACCGTCCAGAAGAAGGAATATAGGTCTGGCCGGCAGTAGCGGTCGATTAGGGCGGATGTGCTAATGGCGCATTGCCGTTATCGATCGGGTCAACGAAACCTGTGAGTGGCGGTCGTCTGCATGATCAGAACCTTGGGCATGTCCAGGTGCGGTGTTAAAGTGCCGCCACTGAAAAGGGAGAGCGGGATGCGGGGCCAGATACTGGATATCTCGACAGAGGTCGAATCGTTGCTCCTGCAGCTGGGGGCATCAGGCCGAGGTCTGCATGAAAAACTGAGTTCCATTGAGGGAATGATCAGCCCGCCAATGGCGAAAAAGATCCGCTGGATTGCGAGCGTGCGCAACAAGGCGGTTCATGAGCGTGTTGTCGAGGTGGATCTTGAAGACTTCAGCAAGGGCGGGGTGCAAGTAGTCGCTTATCTGAAGCAACTTGTTGCTTCGATCACACCTAAGCAGACCAAGCACAAAGAACCGCAAGGTTCGCCTGAGCCAGGCAAGTCCTGGGCCGAGAAGGATGGTTGGGAGAAGACCAAGACGGTCGGTACCTATATGGCGGCCGGCGCAGCTGTGGTCGCTTGGTTGTTCATGTCCTCCAAATGAGTCTTCACGATTGCTTATGGCCCGGTTCTCTTGCCGGGCTTTTTCGTTTCCGGCGGCCTGATGCTGGAAACTGTGGTTCTGGAAAGACGCGGTATTGCTGAGTATTGGGCGTTGTGTCACTGAGTGCTGCGTTGCCTGGCAATCACATCTCAATAGTTGGCATGGTGCTTTTGCCGCAACTTATCAGTTGCCCCGCCGTGACCTGTAGTCCACTTGTTGGTTTTGCCGCGTACCCGGCAAAGAAGCCGACGGACACCAATGCAATGTAGAGGACGGTTTTTCTCAGGGCCATGCTGGCACTCGCTCACTGTTTGATAGGGAAATGTCCAGCACTGATCCTCATTGACGGAAAAGGTTCCAGGTGAACGATGTTGCGCGTGCTTCACTAGGGACGATGCAAGTTTGGCCATTGGCAGTGTTCGGCCCCGGGCTCAACTTGCCACGGGGTGGCAAGTTGCACTATTCAGCAAAGGCTATCGGCTGGAGAGGGTATGGAAAGGGGTGGAAGGCCCACGTTGCGAATGGCCGCGGCGAGTTTGTCCTGATAGATCGTCAGAATGGAGTAATCCAGCTTTTGGGTGATGTTGGCGCCGTCTGCGCAATTGGCCAGGAGTTCATCCAGGGCGCCGGCCACCAGGTCTGCGGTGACTTGCAGGACATTCAATCCAAAGCGGTTATCGACAATGACCAGATTCGTTAAGTCGTACATACAGCCCCTATGGTCACTGTGCTTATGAGTAGTGGCTATGAGCCATGATTATTTTAACTAAACGGCAGGTGCGCTGTCATCGGGAGAAGATGGGCGGTGTCGCGGGCTGATAGGCGTTTGTGCTTCTGAATTTTCAGCACGCCTGTGGCAGCCCTGTGTACCATTGCTGCCCGCGAAAAAGCACCAGAGGCAATCTGCATGCTGATATTGAAAAAGGGCGACAACCAGGGCTTGAGGGTAGGGCCGCGCTGGCCGTCCGCAAAGGTGTTGATGGAGCGCGAAGTCTTTGTGCAACTGCTTAAGGTCCAGTCCAGCCTGCCGCGTTCGGTGCAGTTGTTGGTGACCCGGGGCTACGAGCGCAAGAGCAGTTACCTGGGGTTTTTCAGGACGCTGTCACGCTGGCTGGGGATCAGGTTGTTCTGCCTGTGTTATCCAGGGCGTAAAGAGGAGCTGGAGGATATCTTCGGTTCCAATGGCCATGATGTGGATGGCACTCATATCGATGTGTCCATTGTCTTCAATGGCAAGCGCCTGCGCTTTTTACCACTGGGGGTGTTTACCCCGCCGGCGCGCCAGCAACAGTTGCAAGGGCGGTACTCGGCTGTCGTTGATGAGGTCAAGAACCTGTTGAAGCGTCACGGTTTCGAGATTCATCGCAATCACACGGAAAGCCTGCAGATTCATTGCGACTACAAGGCCTGATAGCCAGGAACCGCCGTCCTGGGCTCGGCTGCCGAGTCCATAGCGCTCATGTCCTGAACGTAATAAGGAAGTTATGTGTTGCGAAGTCTGTTGTTGCTGGCGTTGAGCTTTGTCTTGAGTGGATGCACGGCCCTGATGACTCGCACTACTCCCATGAGTTGCCCCTATATCGGCGTGCGCATGGATTGGGCATTGGCTAAGGAGAACAACGGTGTGCTCTGGCCTTTTCTGGCGTTGGATGCTCCATTCTCCGGCGTGGTGGATACGCTGATGTTTCCCTTCGAGTATCAGTACAGCTGCACGCTTTGATCTTGAGCTGGCCGATGACCTGCCGCTCACTCATGGCGGCCTCTGTGTGTCTGACCTTCGATCACTGACAGAGACGACCGTCTACAGTTAAGTGTGACCTTGGCTTCCCGAAGAGAACCGACATGCTCAAGTCTCGCTCGTTGATCGCTGTTCTTGCCGGCGTGCTCTTGGCTGGCGCTTCCCCTCTGGCGTTGGCCGACCCCGGAAATGGCAAGGGGCAGGGGCATTCCAAACACAGTTCTCAGGGTGACCAGGGGGGGCATGGCAAGGGGAAGAAGTCAGGCGCCGATGACTGGAGTCATGGCCCCAGTGTCGATCGCGGCATTGTCCTGGGCATATTGGGTGGGCACCGTGACTACTGGAGCCCGGGACCGGCGCTGCCTCCAGGCATTCAGAAAAACCTGGCTCGGGGCAAACCTCTGCCCCCGGGAATTGCCAAGAAGCTGGACCACCGGCTGTTGGGGCAGCTTCCTCGCTATGACGGTTATGAATGGCGGCAGGCCGGAACCGACCTGATTCTGGTGGCTATCGCCAGCGGGATCATCTACGAAGTGCTCAATGACGTCCTCAACTGATTGGCGGGCCTGTTGAGGTTTCAGCCTGTCGTGGCTGAAATCTCAACATCGAGTCCGTCTTCTCGAAGCGTTATTGCCAGCGCTTGAACAGCACGCTGGCATTGACCCCACCAAAGCCGAAACCATTGGACAGTGCGTATTCCATGGCCATTTTGCGTGCCTGGTTGCGCACCAGGTCAAGGCCCTCGGCGGTGCTGTCCGGGTTGTCCAGATTGAGGGTTGCGGGCGCGATCTGGTCACGCAGGGCGAGGATGGCAAAGATCGCCTCGATGCCCCCGGCGGCACCCAGCAGATGCCCGGTGGCGGACTTGGTGGCGCTGATGGCCAGGCCGCTGCCGGTGCCGAATACAGTCCTGATGGCAGCCAGTTCGCCCTTGTCGCCCACTGGCGTGGAGGTGGCATGGGCATTCAGGTGCTGGACCTGAGAGGCTTGCACACCGGCCTGGCGCAAGGCTTGCTGCATGGCACGCCGGGCGCCGTCGCCATCTTCCGGCCCCGCGGTCATGTGGTAGGCGTCGGCGCTGGTGCCATAGCCCACCAGCTCCGCGATGGGCTGTGCGCCCCGAGCCAGGGCATGTTCCAGCTCTTCGATGACCAGCAGTCCGGCGCCTTCACCCATGACAAAGCCATCCCGTGCCTGATCGAAGGGGCGTGAAGCCCGTTCCGGGGTGTCGTTGTACTCGCTGGACAGCGCGCGGGCTGCGGCGAAGCCTCCCAGGCTGACCCGATGGATCGCCGCCTCAGCTCCACCACAGACGGCGATGTCGATTTCACCGGCGCGGATCATTCGCGCGGCGTCGCCAATGGCCTGGACTCCGGCAGCACAGGCAGTGACTGGCGCTCCCAATGGTCCCTTGAGGCCGTGGCGGATCGAAACGTGACCTGCCGCCATGTTGCTCAGGAATGACGGAATGGTGAACGGCGACAGGCGCCGCGGGCCCTTGCTGTCGGTGGTTCGCACGGCATCGGCGATGGCCGGGAAGCCGCCTACACCAGAGGCAATGATGGTGGCTGTACGTTCCTGGGCCTGGGGACTATCGGGTTTCCAGTTGGCCTGGGCCAGGGCTTCTTCGGCCGCCGCCAGGGCGAAGAGGATGAAACGGTCCATCTTGCGCTGTTCCTTGGGGGCCAGCAGCCGATCCGGGTCGAAGCCGGCCTGGGGATCCTCGAGCACGTCGGGCACCTGGCCGCCAATGGTGGTGGGCAGATCCTGGATAAACTCTTGCGGCAATTGACGGATTCCGGATTGTCCCGCCAGCAGGCGCTGCCAGACCTGCTCGACCCCACAACCCAGTGGAGTGATTGCGCCCATACCGGTGACTACGATGCGTTTACTCATGCGGGTCCTGCTCCTTAGTTGGTTTGCGTGGGGAACAACGAAACGTGGACGATACTATCATCATGAAAGTAACATCCGAATCCACAAATACTGAGGTGCATCGCAGGAGCCAGCCATGCAACGAAAAAGTCTGATCGACGCTGAATGTCCCATTGCCCGCAGCCTGGAGCGGGTCGGCGAATGGTGGAGCATCTTGATCATGCGCGACGCGCTGCATGGCCTGAGGCGCTTCGACGAATTCTCCCGCAGCCTGGAGATCGCCCCGAACATGCTGACCCGACGCTTGAACTCACTGGTGGAGGCGGGGCTGTTGGAGCGCCAGGCCTACAGCGAGCGCCCCTTGCGCTATCAATATGTGCCTACAGCCAAGGGCGAGGATTTCCGTGTCGTACTCATGGCCTTTGTAGCTTGGGGCAATCGCCACTACGCGCCCGAGGGCGAAAGCGTGCAACTGGTCGAGCGTGAGAGCGGACGACCTGTGCAGCCAGTGATGGTGGATGTTGCCGATGGTCATCTGGTGCCGTTGCAGGCGTGCACGGTACAGGCGGGACCTGCTGCCAGCGTCGGCATGCGTCAGCGACTGATGGCTATGGTGGAGTGAGTCCGGTTTGGGGCTGGCTCCGTGGAGCGGCTGCGCTGCCGGGCGGCTCGCTCTGGACGGTGGGTCCCGGGAGAAGGACGGAAGGATTGAGGTTACTGGGGATCAATTTGCCTACCACGTAGCCGCTGTGGCTGATCAGGGCCAGCAACAGCAGTGTGTTATGCAGTTTCGGCAACACCTCCAGCACCCAACTGCCTGAGCCCAGGCTATGGCCGACGGCGGCGCCATAGACAAACACCACCACCATGGTGATCAGCAGCATCTGCAGGCGTGGCAGGTCGACGATGACGCCGTTGGTCACGTCCTCGCCGCGAATCAGGTCGGCCAATCGCGCATCCTTCGGGTCACTCTTCATCAGTACCTGGCCTTTGGCTGACGGCAGGGCGACCAGGCTCTGGCTGTCGAGCAACTGCTGGCCGGTGGTTGCCAGAGCGTTGGTGTCTGCAGGCTGCTCGGCCTTGCGGTTCAAGGCCATGGGGGCTGTGACGAAGCTGGCCAGGCTGAAGCCCATCAACGCGATCAGGTTGTAGTCCAGGTCCACCATCAGCGCCGTAGTGGCGTTTCCCCGGACAATGTTGCCGATGTACACCGTATACAGAGTGGCCAGTACCAGCAGTGTCCACAGGGTCATTTGCAGGCGTGACAGCGAATACCGGTTGCGCTCGTCAATCAGCACCCCAAGTACCCGTCCGCGAATTCGCAGACCGGCGAGGACGAACAAGACGAACAGGCCGGCCAGGCAACTGGCCCAGGCGCCCAGGCGTGGCCAATCGAATGCAGGTGCAACTGTCAGGTACGAGGGAGGGGTGGGGTGACTCAGAAGTAGGGCGGCGGGTGCGCCGGTCGCGAGCAACACGGCCAGCGTACGCAGCAGATAGCCATTGGTTTTCATCGTGGCAGGCCCTCTCCTTGTGTGGGCGGCTGTTTTTCCTTGGTCTGCGAGGCCGCTCTTGTCTCCAGGCTGCTTGACGTCGCGGGCGCCCTCCGGCTCATGGCCGCAGGGGCGCCTGCTGTTGGGTATAGCGAATCTTTTTCCTGGCCGTTTGCCGTTGGTCGGGTGTTGTGTAGGGGGGCGGCGGGTGTCAGCGAGCGCCAAGCCCGCGGCGCCAGGCCGGGTGGAAGTGTCGCCAGTGCGCGTCCTGTGCCGCCGCCAGGAGTTCGCGGTCACCCCGGGTATCGCCCCAGGCCCTGAGTCGATATTGGTTCAATGGGCCGTAGACACTTTCCAGGCGCAGTACCTTGTTTTCGCAACGGCAATTGTGGCCGGCGATGCGGCCGGTCAGCACGCCATCGACCACCTCCAGTTCGGTTCCGATCAGGCTGATGCCCAAGCGTGTGGCGAAAGGCTGCAGCACCAGGGCCGGCGACGCCGAGCACAGGGTCACCAGCGCTCCGGAACGCAGTTCCCCGGCTACGGCTTGCAGCCCACTCGGGCGCATCAGTCGGGTCCAGGATTTCAGGCAGAAGGCTTCGGCCTGTTGCTGGAGCCACGCCGCCTCGATGCCCTTGAGAAAGGTGCTGATCAATTGCGCCTTGAGTCGGTCGCGGTCAACGCGACGAGTCAGGTAACCCAGACTGGGTAGCGCCAGCTTGAGTATCCGTTGGTTGAACCCGCGTTGCCCGAAGGCAAACTTCAGAAAGGGCACAAAACTGTCGTGGCGAGTGAGGGTTCCGTCGAAGTCGAATACCGAAAGCACTGGGTTGGCATCGGCGTTGAGTCCAACGGTGTCCGGGGGTAGCGGCTGTGTTTCAGCCTCAGCGCTCAGGGGCGGCAGGGTCTTAGGGGGGGGCGACATAGCTGTTCTCGGTGGTTGCAGCCGCTTGATTCGCGGCCGGTATTGCCAGTAATGGATGCAGTTTACGCGCTCCAGCCTTTAGCCGCGGGCCGGATAGCCGGAGGATCAGAGGCGCAGCATGGGCAAAGGTTTCCAGGGGCGGATCAGCAGTTGCTTGAAAGACAGCTGAACCAGGCGCAGATGAAAGCCTGCATCAGGAAAGGCTGAAAATACCCGGCGGCGATCGTCTCGCGAGAGGCCGAAATTCAACATTCCCAGCGACACATCTATCCAGTCGGCTCGGCGAAAACGTTCCACCAGGCTGCCTGGGGGTGGGGCGGCGGTGATCTTGTGGTGCTGTTCGATCATTGCCAGCACTTCGGCTTTCCACTCGGACCTGTCTATTTCATCCAGGTGGTTTTCAGCCAGGCGCAGCGATGGCGGTAGGTAGTCGAACGTCTTGGCGGTCCAGATGCCCAGGTCGTGGAAGGCGCCAGCTATGGCCAGTTTCTGCAACTGCTGGGCATCGGCATTGATGAGCAAGTTGCAGAAGTTGATGACCCGGTACACGTGGTTGCGATAGCCGGTGAAGTCCTTGCCCAACTCTTGGCGATAGCGTTCCAGCAATTGATCCAGCGGTTCCAATCGTGTCAGCAACATTGCTTTTCCTTTGCAGGACTGGCGCTGGGGCCGGTCATTGATATCCGGGCAGTGGCTCATTGGGTTGCAGAGGTGCTGGCGCGTGCTCTTTCAACCATGGCCACGATGGTGGCGCAGAGTTCTTCCTGGGCTTGTGCGGGAGTGATTTCTCCCAGCGCCGCCGCGTGGGAAACCGCTTCGGCCGCACCCAGCATGGCGCGCAGCCCGGCCCTTGCGATCACGGCTCCGGTAGCGAAGGGTTCCAGAGCATGGCGGCATTTCTCTAGGAATATTGCCTGGTACTCGCGCTTGATGATCTCAAGCTCCGGCGAACTGGCCAGGGCGGCAATCACCCCGGGGATTTCGCGGCCCTGCAGTAGCACGCAGTCGACGTAGGACGTGGCAATGACTGCCGCGCGGGCGGCAAGGGTCGGTTCGCTGGTTTGCAGGGCCTGTTCCATCAGCAGCGTCTGGCGCTGGTCGAAGTCCTGATACAGCGCCGCCAGGAGCACCGCTCGAGTGCCGAAATGGTCGTAGACCACCGGCTTGGTGACGCCGGCCTGTTCCGCCAGATATCCCAGGGTGAGCGCCTCGGTGCCGTGCTCACGGACAATCTGCCAGGCTACGGCCATCAGTTGTTGCAGGCGTTGCTCCCGCGACAGGCGCCGTCGCGGCGATGAAGTGGAATCGGTTTTCTGACTGCTTGACATGGCTATATACCAAAAGTAACTTATCGGCAGTAACTTACTAAAAGTATATAAAGCTCAATCCCCCAGCGCAATCCGTCCGCAGGAGTACTCGCCATGCATGCACTTATTGTTGTCGCCCATCATGATCCCAAGTCTCTCACCCATAGCCTTGCGGCGCAGATTGCCGAGGGGCTGGGGGGCGGTTCCGGGCATTCATTCGAGATTGCCGATCTCTGGGCTGAAGGGTTCGAACCACGCTTCGGTGCTGCCGATATTGCTGTGCATCGTACCCAGGTGCTTCCTCCCGCCGATGTGCTCGCCGAACAGGCACGGATCGACCGCGCCGATGCTCTGGTGCTGGTCTATCCGGTTTATTGGTGGTCCATGCCGGCGCTGCTCAAGGGCTGGATTGATCGCGTGTTCTCCAATGGCTGGGCCTTCGATTTTCGCGCGGACGCCAAGCTGGAGAAGAAGCTAGGGCGACTGAGCGTGCACCTGATAGGCGTTGCCGGGGCCGACGTTGGCACTTATGAGCGACATGGTTATCTCGGCGCGATGCAGACCCAGATCGACCATGGAATCTTCGACTACTGCGGCGCCAGGGTACTGACCTCGCAACTGATGTTTGACTCGGAGAGCGGCGATGTGGCGCCTTGCCTGGAACGGGCACGAGCGCTAGGGCAGGCACTATTCAGTGCCACCGCAGTCGTCGAGTCGGCGTGAGAAGAGGGCTGGAACCGTTTTCAACGCAGTATCACTTTCGTACAAAGCCTAGCCCCAGCAACACCAGGCAAAGGTGGACAGGCACAGCATCAGGGGCAGGGCGTCGAGAAAGTCATTCATACCCACACATTCCATTCAGGCAAGTGCCGGCAATTTAAGGTGAGCAACGTTGTCTGTCTGTTGCGATTCTGTGAATTTTCAGCGCATTTTCGTTTAACGGTGGACGGACTCTCGCACTGCGGTGATGGGCAATTCAGGCGCATCATCTTGGTGCCTAAAAAGGTGCGAGAAGGTGTGACATGAAACTAAAGTACTCAAAAAAAGTGTGGATATTTAATGACTTAGGTGATTTTATTTGCGTTTTTTTCTTCAAAATATCTTGTTACAGAATGTACTGTTCCGTTACTATAGCTCCGCGTTCACCTACCACGGTTTATGCATTTTTAGCCCCAAGTGTCCATCAGCTACTTGGGCTTTTTTTTGCCTGAAATTTGTCTCCGCCGCCTTTCTCGACGCACCCTTCCTACGCAAGCTTCAGAAGCCGGCCCGGCATTACGGGCGACAATCCCGCAATTCAATGCTCCAGGATGTGCAGTCCTTCTTCAGTCTGTGGAAGCTCGAAGTAACGGCAGATCAGCTCGAATTGTTCCTTGCTGGTACTAAAGGGGTGATCTCCCTGGCTGTTACGTTCCCGCAGTCTTCTCAGGCAGACATCCTCATCGACATTCAACAGGTGCAGTCGATGCTCGACCTGTGCTTGATCTGCCAAGGCTAGCAACCAGGCGCGTTGGGCCAAAGTATTGGCGGGGAAGTCCAGTACGACATTGTTGCCACCACGCAACAGACTGATCAGCAAAGGCTCCAGCGCGTTTTTCAGGCGCTGGGCATGCAGCGCATAGTCAGCAACTGAATGAATAAGGCCCGGATACAACTGCGCCAGCCATTGGTCCTCACAGATCAACACGCTGTCGGGAGCTTGGGCCAGTCGCTTGGCCAGTGTGGATTTACCCGAGGCGATCTTGCCGCACAGCAGGTGTAGAACAGCAGGGGGTGAGTGGCTCATGTTTGTCTCCTGGGGTTTGCGCTTCAGAAGACGGGTGATAAAACCCGCCTCCGAGGCGGGATGATTAGGGGTTGAACGACCGCTAGCCCACCTTGCTGATGCAGGCGGTCATAATCGCGGCGGGGCGGGACTGAAGATTCAGGTTCATAGGTTTGAAACTTACACAACTGACGGAAAAAAGCACAGCGCAGAATAACGCTGGAGAAGCAGGTAGACCCAGGCGATCAGTGCGTGGCTTGGCGCAGAATCTGCGCAGTAGAACTGAGAGGTAGTTAGCATTTGTTGTGTGTTTTTTCGATACAAAGGATCAGGCGCTGACCTATTCTGAATGGGAAAAATCCACAAAATTCCACACAGGCGATAAGCCATGCTCTCCACCAGCGAGCTTTGCCACATCTTGGAGTCCGGCTTTCTCCCGCTTTCCTGCGTCTGCAGCGTGCATCCCAGCGGCTCCCTGACGATCAAGATCTACGATGCCGATTCAGGCCGGGTGGATTTATTGTTAACCGGAGTCTCGACTGCCGAGCTCACCAGTGTGCGCGACATCTCCAACCTGATCGGCGAGTTGCGTACTGAGCTGCGGGCAGGGCGCAGAGGCTTTGCCGGTGGTTTTACCAACTACGCTGGTTAACACCCCCCGGTTGTCATTGGTGACAGTTGAACATGTCATTCCGAACGCATAGTTTTGTGGCGTTCGCCCGGTATCTATGACTCTTTACCGGTTCATGGATGGCGAGGTCATGTGTACTGGGCGAACTCCGTTGGCTATCGATGTGCTTATATCCAGCCCAGGGCCTGTAGTATCCCATCGCAGCGTCAGTATCTGGTCAATGAACCGGGACGCGGCATGCCATGACTTTTGACTCTTCGATCTGTCCTTGCGGATTGACTCGATATCAAGGACGACCTCCATGAACATAGGCAATACGCCTCCCGCCAATTACACCTACGCACAACTGTCAAAGGTGCTGGAAAACAACCGCACAGCGACCCAGGTCAAGGGCCCGGAGGCGCCAGTGGAACAGGCGTTTTCGACTCACCTGGAAACCGAGTTGGCCGCCCCCCAGGACGACTCGCTCAAACTCAAACTATCGTTGAATTTTCTGGCTGAAGCTTGAGACCTGCCAAGGGCCCGCTTCGCGCTGAACGGATTGCATGGTTTGACTGGCGCCCCTCTCGAATGAACTTGTGGCTGGTGATAAGTCTTTATAAATCAGTTGGTTGGATAAATTCTCCGTGTTAGTCTTGGCGCCGCTTAACAAGTCGACGCGATGTTTGATGACCCTATCCAGGATTATCAGACCGCCGCTGTAGGCTGCTGATTTACTGTGTTTTTTTACACAGGGCTCAGAGTGAAGGGAGAGGTTTTTTTGCCTGCTTCGACCTTGCTTCACAAGGACTGGATGTATATATTCCACACCCTGCTTTAAGCACTGGCCGGCCTGATGCCGATTGACTGTTCCAGTGCCGCGTGATCGCGCTACCGCCCGAATGGCGAAACTGGTAGACGCATGGGACTTAAAATCCCCCGCTCGTAAGGGCGTGCCGGTTCGATTCCGGCTTCGGGCACCATATATATCAAGGGGTTAGGCTTCTTTCATTGCTCCTTAGACAGAAAGCAAATTGCCGCAATCCTACAATGTTGCCGCAATCTACTTTGTTGGCGAGACCTTCTTACCTATCCGATTGCGAATGTAGTGCTCGGTCATGACGACAGTTGTGCGCCCAAGCTGGTCGCGTGCCTGCAGAATATCTCCGCTAGCTTCGAACTTCTCCATGCCTGCTTTTGCGCGCAGATCCCTCATTTGAAAATCAGCCTTTTTAACCCCGGCCGCCTCTCGAGCAAGGTCGAATCTTCTTCGTAGCATTGCGACCGTCAATGGTGTGCCATCTTCCAAAACGATCAGCCGCGTCGAGCGGAATTGGTGGGAGTCCTTCCTCGCCATTATTCGATCAAGAACTATCTTCAGTTCGCCAGTGATTTCGATGCGGCGCTTTGCCTTGGTCTTTCCTTGTTGAACAGTTAAGCGGCCATCGCGGATATCGCGTTCATCCATTTTCAATGTGTCGGCAATGCGCTGACCGGTCAGATAGAAGAGGTCCATTGCGTCCTGGAGCCCGACATCAGCTTTTCGTAAAACCCTCTGGAACAGTTCGTCTTTAACGTAGTTGTCTCGCCCCGTCTCCTTGTTACCCTTGATCCCTGTGCAGTGGGTGGCGAGAGCTGTATAGCCCTTATTACGGGCATAGTTCCAGATCGCACTAAATAGAGCCTTCTCCCGATCGGCGCGTACAGGCGCCGACTCACGCCAGGTCAGATACTGCCTAATGTGTATCGGCTCGATGTTATCGAGTGGGCCTGGTGGATCATCGAAGAAGGCGAGAAGGTTTTTCATCTCTCTGAAGTTATTCTTTTGGGTGTTTACGCCCTTTGTCGGAACAATCTCCACTAGATATTTTTCCGCCACTTTTAGCTAAAATGAAGAGAGAGGTAGATTCGTGTTTACCTGGTTAAGCAGCACTTATCCCCAATGACCTGGTGAATATCGCATTAAGTTGATAAACATGCTGATCAAGAGAAAATGCAGACTATTTCAGGCAGCACTACCGGAGAAATGGATCTTCGACATACCACCTGCACTGATAGCCATTATGAGAGCTCTGTTCTGCATTTCACTGGCAGTGCAGGGAATCATTCTAGTCATGAATGGTGGTACATGGACATCATTAGCTGGGTTGTTTACTCTCGCAAATTGCTAGCGCTTGCCCGATATGCAACCAGCTTGTGAGCAAAAGGGTATAACTAAGCCGGTTGTGGTTGGGGACGTACATTTTCTAATTGGTTAATTTTGAAACAGATATTTCGTATTGTTTTGCGGTTGTTTTTATGTTGTGTCTGTCGGGAAATAGGGAGTTTCTCCAAGATGCAAGTTGCATCCTGAGAGGTTCTAGAAATAGTTTCCAATTTTCCCATTCGCTATCACTACTATGAATTGAGTTGGCGACGGATAGCGAGTCTTTCGTGCTAGAACCTAAGACGAAGTAATCTCTCCAAACGCTTAATAGTCTTCCGGTCGTTTTTCGGTTGGAAGATTCTGAGCTTCGTTTGACAGCACCTTTTATAAACTCACCAAGCAGCGCTCTTTTTTTATCAAACAACTCGCTTCTTTGGGAGTTTGAAGCGCACTGGAGAGCTGATTCAGCCTTGATTCTATCAAGATCTTTGTAGCGAGGTGAATCCTTTATTGAGACGAAAGCGTCGAAGGCTTCACATTCAAAGCCAAAAGCTTGCCTAAAATTTCCAAGATTGTATTTTATACTATCCCATTCGCATGAGGCGAGAAATGAAGCATACTTATTTTCAACTTCGATATATGCTTGGTGCTCCTCAGTCGTTAATGGATTATTGAGCCAGCATTGTGAACGTTGGGAGTTTGCTCCAATTGATGTGCATATGGAGTGATTAAATAATACCTCTTTCATTGATTTGGAGGCCTTTGATATCTCATCCATTTCCGATTGAGTGCAAGCAGAAGCGTGAGAGTTTGGTATGCCTAAAATCATACTGGATGTCAGTAAACAGAGGGCGTAGAAATTAAGGGGGGTCATTGTCTTGCCTCGCTAATGGTTGGGCATTTCGCAATGATCTTTAACTCATTGTCATCAAAGAAAGCAGTGTCTTGATTTTCATCCCACCAATCACCAAGGCTCGTTGCTGAAAGAGTTCGGCAGCCTGTAATTCTACTTAGAAATCGAACGGATGAGTCCTTGACATCACTTGGGGGCGGGTTTTCCGTATTGTTAATTAGCTTTATAAACTCGTCTAGATCCGCTGTATTTCTATACCTGCGAACTTTTTCACGTAAAATAAGCGCCTCGGAGCGCTTCTCGAAATCATTGACGTCGCTCTTGAATTGATCTAGGTTTTCTATTTTTGCATTTGTGAGTGTGCTTGTTAAGTATGCTGACTTGGCTGCAACTAATGAAGGAACAATTATGTCGTCTTTGTTTACAATCAGAGACACAACAGGGCTTGTAATTATATCTTGTTGCTGAGCGGTTTTTGCTAAAATATTTCCATTTATTTCGTCATATACAAAGCTGCGTTTCCAGAAGTCGAGTTTTGACAGATCGCCCCTTGCTCTGCCAACCAATACAAATCGACCTGTCTTCAATGGAGTTAGGTAGGGCGTGCCAACGTTTCGCTCAGTCGATGATTTATAAAACTGAACGGAGTAATCAATAAGCATTTTATTACTGGTGTTGGCCAGGATGAGGCTAGCGGCACGCGTTGCGGTTGGTATGACCTGTGATAACGCCGGGTTTTGCAGAGCAAGAGCTACAGCCCCTCCATATTTAGAAACCTCTGATAATGTTTCCCTTGTGTCTAGATTTCTTTCCGTTGCAACATCCATTACGCGAACTCTAATCAAAGGAGGAACTTGGTCATCCCATACTTCTTGGTGAAAGACTAAAAGATTTGAGAAGTTCAAGGATTGCCCAGGAAGCACTCCTCGCTGATACCAGGCAACAATTGATTGGCTGGCTCCCTGGTTTTTTGCTGATATGTCGAGAATCACAGCAATGTCTTTTGATTCTTCCTTGTCGCTTTCTTTTAAGGCTTGAGGGAGTGATATGGAATTTATTATTATAGATAGTGGTTGGCCGTGGGTAGGATCATTTCGGGTGTTGGTGGCAGCTACTTGAAAGCTATTAAGTAGGGGGGTTTCAAATTCTTTGTTTGTCTGGCTTTGAAGATAGAATACCCTGTTGTCTGGATACTCAGGTGTATTGACAATATATAGGTCTCTTTCCGAGAAACCCGGCTGTCTCATGTTTGAACACCCAGTCGCTGCGACAAATGCCAGTAAGAAAACCATCCGTTTTTTCATATTGGTCACCTTGGGGGTAGCTAATTTTCTGCCTCTGGCTTGAGTCACATGCCCTATATCAAAAAGCTAGCATGCTTTTAGCAGCTGTCTATCACATCAGCGGCCTAGGGAATTTTTCGGATGCCCAGTACGCCAGCAAACGCGAACAGAACGGTTTCAACCGTAAGGGGTATCCATTACAGTTCGTATTGCTTGGCCTTGAGGGGGGCGATATCCAGATCATGTCTAGGTAGATCGGATGTCACGCAGAGGGGGGGCTATGATCGTGAGATCGGAATAGAGCGAAAGCTTCATCCGACCCACGCCGATCATAGTACTAACTTTGAGCATGACCACTCGCAAGGAATACGATTAAGCGGACGTACATGCCGGCGGCAATGACAGAAATGTAGTGGTCAACTAATCCCGGACACGACGTTAAGTTTTTCCTCGGCCCGCGCTGGAGCCAACCCATCGTTGAATTGATGAGGCCGAATCCAGTTGTAGCGATGCATCAAAAAATGGCTGATATCGCGCTGTGCTTCCTGCGCAGTTCGATAGCCCACGGTCGGTATCCATTCTGTTTTCAAGCTGCGAAATACGCGCTCCATCGGTGCGTTATCCCAGCAGTTTCCTCGTCGACTCATGCTTTGGCGCATGCGGTATCGCCACAACCGCTGGCGAAAGAGTCGGCTTGCATATTGCGATCCCTGGTCTGAGTGGAATAGCACATCCGAAGGCCTGACACGCTGCTCGTAAGCCATATCCAGCGCTTTGATCACCAGCTCAGCGTCTGGCTTTTCCGACAGCGCCCAGCCCACGATCCGACGCGTACAAAGATCCAGGACGACAGCCAGGTAATGCCACTTTCCTTGTGCACAAATGTAGGTGATATCGCCGCACCAGACTTGATTGGGCGCAGTCACGTCGAACTCGCGGTTCAATGTGTTCGGGATATCCAGTCTTTCTACTGTTGCTCGTTTGTAGGCATGGGAGCCGGGTTGTTTGCTGACTAAATCAAGCTCGCGCACAAGCTACGCACTTTGAATCGACCGAGTTGCTCACCGTCTTCACGCATCAGCGACAGGATGCTGCGACTGCCCGCAGAGCTACGACTTTGCGAGAACAGCTCACTGACGCGACTACGCAATCGAAGCCGTTCAACATCCGGCGTGCGGCGCCGCAGGCGCTGGGCGTAGTAGCACGAGCGAGTGACGTCAAACACCTTGCACAGCCAATCAACCGGCTCATGGGCGCTCAACTGGTCAATCAGCGCGAACGCTCGTGATCTTCCGACATCAAGAGCGCGGTAGCCTTTTTTAGTATTGATTTCTCTCGCTCAAGCCGAGCAATCCGGGCTTCCAGCTCCTGAATTTTTTGCTGTTCCGGAGTCAGTGCCTTGCTCTGCGGGGTGACGCCTTTATGTTCTTTCTGAATCTGGTCAACCCAGCGGCGCAATGCCGAGTGAACGGCTGGCTTCGATGTAGCTGTAGTTTTGTTTGAGCACAAGGTCGGCAGCCTCGCGCTTGAATTCAGGAGTAAAGGAGCGGCGTTGTTTGGTCATCTGACACCTCGATCTGGCGAGCATTCTCGCCTAAATGGGTGTCCGGTTTCATTAGACCACTACAAAACGCCTCCTAACGCAAACCATCGGATGTTGAAATGAGGCGTTTATTGGAACTGCTCCGAAAAAGCGGCCTAGGCCTTCGGGAGGTGACTTGGTTAGACGCTTAATCTGCATCCGCTTACCTGAATGTCTGGCTTGCCAAATGCGAGCGAATCTGGTGTCATTGCTGGGTCAGACTTTGCATGGTGGCCGTGCAAGCAAATTAAATCTGACTCCTACTCATGATTGAACCTGATTCGACGTCCAGCTTCGCGTCTAACGGCCCTACAAGCGCAGCTAACCCCAACGTCGAAGATTAGGGGATATTCATGTCTGCAAAAAATCTGCTCCAACCTCTCGCTGCTCAACTCCACGTATCGTTCTCGGCTTCTGGCCGCCCGTACGATCATCAGGTCATCCACCAACTGCTCCACGCTGCCATCGGCTCCGTTGCTCCGGAAGTTGCTTCCAAAGACAAGCTGCCTATCCAAGTTTGCCGCGCCAATGACACTGGACAGTACAACCTCTACGCGACAATCGAGCGTGCGAAGAAGTGCTTGGGATTGACTGATCTTCAAGCGGTCGGCGTAGCTGAAGAGGTCATCGAGTCACTACGAACTGCTGGGATCGGAGTGAACCAGGTTCGCCTGCTCCTCGACCCATCCTTTACCTCGAAGACTCGCAAGAAGGCCTTCAACGCGCTCTGCAAGAATCTGGACCTGAACGAGAACGGCGATAGATTCGCCCCGAAGACGGCCACGTTGGCCATCGCTGCTGGGATAGCGCCGCATCCAAAAACGTCTTGGAAGGATCGCTTCGCCCTAGCGGCGGCCTCCCCTATTCGCGGGCAAAGCGAGCTTGTCAGCATGGTTAATCGAAGTGAGTGTTATCTGTGGGTGTTTCCACCGACTGACCATCAAGCCACAGCTCCAGCGACGCACGACCGTTTCTTCGGCGAACAGACCCACCCGAGCGCTGAGATGGGCATGGGATTCAGTATTATCGATTCCGGCTGGACCCGCCCAAAATACCCGATGCTCTCCAAGCGGTCGAAAGAGATCTTTACCCAGTATTCGCTTTCTACCCCGATGTGGTCCTGGCGTACGCAAGGGAATACCTGGCGACTGGGAAATATCCTTCGCTCCAGAATCCTCGACGGCGCTCCTTGGAATGACGAGCCCCTAAGCGATGTGCTGCCGGATGGCCTGAAGTCCTTGCCGCGAATCCATGGGTGCGCCACCTGTCGAACACTGTTCATCGAGAAACACAGCGGCTATCCGGATGTGCCCACTCAGTGCCTGTGCGGTAGGCCGAGTACTAGCGACGACCAAGAGTCACCTGCTGCTCTCAATAGCTGATTTTTTCTTTCGGTGGCGGGGCTATGCCCCCTCTAGGGATTGGCTATGGGAGCGGGATTCGCTTACCCCAAACCTGAAGGCCCCACCATCAAACCAAGCGAAATGAGCTCAATTGCTCGCGGAGTTAACGATGGAAAACACAACCAAGAAACAAGAAGCCATGTCGCTTATCAACAGGCTCGCTGAGATAGCGTACGACAACGGGGTCGCGAATGGGTTTGAGGTCGGCAAACAATTCGGCTTTGTGGCCGGTGTCTTGAGCCTCAAAAGCGCCCTGTCCAGTGGAGTGCGGCATGGTTCGCCTGAATGCGGTAAGGCTCTGGAAAGCCTCAAGCGTATCGGGATCGACGAGTGAGTGAAGAGTACGGGCCGTACGCTGTAGGCGTACGGCCCGTACTTCTATTGAGCAAGATCAGCAGTCCAATGAGCTTGCAGGGTGTCTAAAAAAAATCCGGGGCGATTCATTTAGACTTGCTTGCATCATTCCGAACTCGAACAGAAATCTCTTCGCTTGCCATTTCTTCTTACCTATAGGGAAGGAGGTTACCCTGAGCTTAATCAGGGGGAAAACGACGCCTAAGCACTCCAGCGTAGACATGGTGGTCCGGCTACCTTTTTCCCTACAAGCCGATTTACTCACAAAACGACGCAAGCGCCGCGGTGATCACACAAGGCCAGACACTGCGTTTGATGGTGTGCCGAATTCCGTTTCGAACAAGCACGGAAATCTGCCCGGCCTTGGTCTTTGCTCCGGTCAGTTCGCCGACCTCTTGGTGCGATAAAAATTGAATGTCCATAGGGTATCCACGCCGCACGTAGCGGCAGAAGGTGGTTACTCGGCCTGCAGCCGGTAGTAGGTGGTGCACCGGCACCTTGGACAGATCATGTCGCTGACGCCCGAGCCGTACTTCTTGGTTGGCACTTTTAGCCGCTCGCTTTCCATGTCCTTGTTCTTGCAGCGGCAGCACTGAACTTTTATGACGGACATGCGTGTTTCCCGCCCGCCATCGCCGGCAGGCTTTCCGATTGTTGAGGGTGTTGTTTCAGATGGTGCTGATTTGCCCTGGCGTTGCGCCTGGCTGTGGTTTGCAGCGTTCGCCCGGCCTATCCCTTCATTTCAAGTCCAGGGCTCTCGGGTCTGGCGGACTCTTCTGGACCAGTCCTGTCGGAGTGTGACCCGTCCGCTGAGTTTTACGACTCAGCTGGCTTGGGCCGTGACGGTTTTGTTGAACTTAGGTAACTTGGCATTTTCCCTTCACGGATGACGGACTCATGCCAAGAACGAATCGTATTGCAAAAAATGCCCTGAGCATCTCGCTGCTGGGCCTACTAGTCACTAGCACATTGGCCTTGGCAGAAACTCAAAAGGTGACCGATCTATTAAGCAGTGGCTATGAGATCAAAGCCGCCTACCAGTCGCCAGCAAGAGTTGGCACGGTTCACTTTCTAATCTTGCAAAAAGGCTCGTCTGCGTTCCAATGTATGAGCTACGGCTCCGAATTAAGGCCGAAATTCTTCGACTATTCCAACACCTACTCTTGCGCAAAAGTTCAGGATCTGATTCCGGTCCAGCCTAACCTCGGGCAATGAACCAAAAGTGCATTTACGGTTATGGGTAACGCTGGATTTGGTCTAGGCCGCGCAGGTTCGGCAACGTCATTCATGGCCTTGGCCCCGTGTAGATGTTCCAGGCGAGGTAGAGCAGGGCGGATCATGGCTGCACCTCCAGATCGCGGCGGACTTGGCTGTATGTCTCGACGTGCCCACAAGGCTTGATCCAGCTGTGAACGACCAGCTGAAGGCTGAGTAGGGTTCGCCGCGCAGGCCGCCGCACCGCTGGCAAATCCGCGGGAGCGTCACGGTGATTGAGGCTTGGACCGCGTGCTGCTACCGGGCCGGGATGGTTACCGTTCTTTCTTCAGGCATGACTTCGTCCTTGGCCGCTATAGCG
This sequence comes from Pseudomonas protegens, assembly GCF_003363755.1. GTDB lineage: Bacteria > Pseudomonadota > Gammaproteobacteria > Pseudomonadales > Pseudomonadaceae > Aquipseudomonas > Aquipseudomonas danubii. The sequence goes on along the minus strand of NZ_CP031396.1, from coordinate 667,128 downwards.
GCTGAATTAAATGTGGGGGAGGGGTTACTGCTGGGGAGGGTTGGGCAGCCGCTGCTAAGGGGAATTAAGGGGGGGTGAAAGAGGGCATGCTTCGACAAGAATCCACCCTGGAACTACTGTGGTTGAAAGCGGCAAGGGTGGCCTCATCATGTTCAATCAATATCCAAATCAAAAATTTGCTCGGCGGTTGTTCTTTTCAGGGGGGCTATTGATGCTGGGCGTAGCGATCGCCGTCCTTGTTAGTACTGATTGGATTGGATTTTTATTGACTGTTGTGGTTTCGAGCATCTTTTTCATACCCGCGTTCATCCTTAGCGAAAAGGCCTTTGAACGCTTTGTAAAAGCGATGGGCAAGATCAGCTTTCTGGCTCCAGTCATTCGATTTTTCAGCGGCTGAATTAGATGAGAGTTCGATTTTTATGGGTGGAGTACAAATGTACTCCTTTCAGGATTTGGCTGGTTCAGCTTTCACGGCCAGGCCCTCTACCGCCTCGCTGTAGATGAACTTGATCTGGTCCCACGGGATGGTGTGTTTTTGCCCGTACTCGCCTTCAGCGTCGCAGATGTCGCAGCCCTCTGTGGGGTCCTCCAGCTCGCAGCATTCAGGGCATTCTGTGATAACTCGAAGCTTGAACTCCCCAAGTAGCAGGGCCTTGGCGCCGTTCTCCGCTGTAAGGTGGCGGGGCATGATGCTGTAGCCGTCGGGCACCACCGCAACCGGCGCGCTCGGCTCTGCGCTGTAGAGCGCGCCACACCTCACGCAGTCGCTACGAAGCGGAACGAACGCATGAGCTCCTTCTGCGCAGAGGTCGTTGATCGGCTCTACGCTGGCGGATAGTGCGGTGTGCGCAACCGTGCGATCTTCAATGAAATCGGGCTCATCGCCGCACCAAAGGATATTCAGCGGTTCTCCGCTTACTGTGTCCCAGTTCCCACTCTCAAAGTGGTAATGCTCCCGATCGGCGCAGAATTTCAGGGCCTTGCGCAGAGCCTCGACCTCCTTCTCCAGCCGCTTCGCTTCATCGAACCAACTCCGGCGCGATAGCTCGCGCTCGTTGTCGCTGAAGGTGAGAGCGCCTATCTGCTCGTCCTTGGTGTTTAGGTCGGACTGAAGGGCAGCTACTCGATGTTCCTGGTGTTGGGTTTCTGTGGGCATGGGGCGTCCTATCCGGGGCTTGCCCGGTTGGTGTTGTGGGGGGACGGAAGGCCGGAACCAACTAATTGCGCAAACGGACTTGCGTTTTTGAGATCAGAGATACCCTTACAAGTACGAGCGGTTTTTACCGGTTAGCTTAACGAGGGGCTCTATGGTGATTATTAGAATCTTTGACGATTTGCTTAGCGGCTACATCGCTTCCGGTAAATGGGATGAGAAAGCTCATCAGAAAGCTGCAGCAGCTGCCGATGAAATGCTCAAAGAATATGATCGTCGCGTAAGGCAAGCAGGCAGTTAAGTTTTCCTCGTAGCGACATAAGCACAGCCATCGTGCTGGGCTTTTTTACATCTGGAGCCACCATGGCCTTCTACGACGAAATGGCCGTGATGGCTCTGGAGATGATCACAGAGTTCGGCCAAACCGTGATCATCCGCGACATCAAACCCGGCGAGTACGATCCTAATACAGACTCGGCCGGCCCTGACACGTGATATTGCCGCTCGACTCCACCTTGTCTGTGCCAGCAATGGCGCGCAAATCACGCATCTGGAAGTCGGGTTTTTCAACTCCTGCGGCCTCTCTGGTCATATCAAACGCGCCTGCGTAACATCGCCGCCGTCATGGCGTGCCAGCTTCTGCCACGGTCAGCCGCATCGAGTGGAGCTGGTGGGATTTCTTCCTTGCCATTATTCGATCAAGAACAATCTTCAGCTCGTCAGTGATTTCAACATGGCGTTTAGCCTTGGTCTTTCCTTGCTGAACAGTCTGACGGCCACGCACGACACCTTCAAAGTGGAGCATTCCCTTGAGCTGACGCTTGCTAAAGCCACGTAGCGCCGCGCCAGCGCGGCATACGCTCATTGTTACCCCAGACACGTCCATCGGCGGCGACCCAGCCGGTCACGGCCTAGATGCTCGCGGCTTCTGGGGATTGCTGCATCACGACTTTTTTCAGAAATGACTTCGTCCTTGGCCGCTATACCGTCTATGCAGTGGAGAAGGGAGGGAGGTATCGTGTCCTTGGGCAAACAGCAGCTGCGAGTTGGTTGTTATAACTTCGTCACTCAATATTAAGGATTGATCTTGTGCCGAACTCAGTGATTATCAAGAGGAAGGTATTGTTCGGCGACTGTGATCCGGAGGGGATTGTCTATACACCTAGGTTTTCGTACTTTGTGGTTGAGGCCGTTCATGATGCACTTACAGTTTGGCTGTCCGGACCCGGATTAAGAACGCTGCTAGGTTTTAATTTACTGCCTCCAGCAAGGGCCTTCTCGCTGGAGTTTCTTCATCCGGTCACTTGGGATGATGAGCTTTCAATTAAGGTAAGTGTTTCCAGTGTTGGGCTTCACTCGTTCACATTTTTAGTCGAGGGCAGTTTGACGCCAGATGTTATGGCATTTACTTCTAGCCTTACACACGTTTGCGTCTCACCGATTACCAGAGAAGTTATTGAAGTTCCTTTGCAACTGCGGGCGTTACTCCAGCCATGAGCGTTATAGTTGATTGGACGAGGCAGAGTGGGCGTGGCGCGTGCGGGCTTAACCTTTTTCCAGCTCACCCAGTTTCCTGGCGTGCGGTGCGTCACCACTGAATTGCGTGCTGCTGATGACGTCGGCCAGTTCTAGAGGGGATTGTTCATTAGCCTTTCTGGACGATCGTTGCACGCAAGAGCGTCTCGAAGGAGAATGGCGAGCTTCTAATCACCGTCATTAGGATTGTTCTGTTAAATCAACGAGCTGATATCAGGCTAGTGGTCGGGCATGTCAAACGAAATACCCTTTGGTCTGAAGTTTACTTCTCGGGGGGGGAAGCATCTTGCTAATGAATGATCTCGGTCTAGATGTTCTCGAGAGAGTTGAATGTTGTAGAGGTATGACCGGGGTTTTCCTTCGATTCAGATCTGGTTTTTCCAATAAGGCCACATAAAAAATGAAAGAAAAAGTATTACTCATCGTTTCGCTAGGGGTTATGTCGTTGATTCAAGCATCCCTATCTTTCGCGGATAATGCCAATGGAAAAAATCTCTATTTACAGCGATGCGCTATGTGTCACGGAGCCGATATCAAGGGGACGGGGCCGTTGGCAAATAAAAGCAATCCGCCCACGCCTGATCTAACGACATCCGCATTTAAAAAGCGCCTAAATGATTATCCAGGCGTTATTGTTTCATCAGTCATACTGCGACCCAATGGCGACTTGATTCCAAGAACTTTACGGGAGAATGGTGTAAAGCTATCGCCATTCTCTTGGCGGGTTAACGATTTTCGCGATTTAAATCAATATATGAGTGGTGTAATTTTAAAAAGCCGATGATTTTTAGAGGAGGCGCGGGTACAGAGCTTTAAGGGGGCGTGGCATCCTTCATTGCCAGTGACTGATCATGTACAAGTGCATGAGATACTCGGGTGTGCAAGGCTCACAGATCTATGGTGAGCGCTCTGCTGGAGTCAAGGGCTCACGAGCAACCGAGATTGGTTTGCGAGAAATCCAGGTTCGCGGTGAGCTTGAAATAGACAGGAAGTGTATTGGTGGTACATAGCTGAATGCTCCTGTCTGTGAAATGCAAAGCCCGGCCAAATGCCGGGCTTTTGTATTAATCAAGGCGACTCGGCTTCTCTATTTTGTAGAGCAGGTACTCTTGAGTGCGATCAGTGAGTTGTCTGATGGCGCGATGGGAGAGGTGCCCGCCGATTTTTTCCATGGCGCGTTGAGAGCGAACGTTCTGGCTGTCAACGTGAAACCAAACAGTGTCCACCCATTGAAATGCATGGGTCAGCATTAAATGTTTCAACTCTCTATTGGTTCCGCCTCCCCAACGATCACGAGCCAGGAAGGTGTACCCGATCGTCACTTCTCGCTTCTTCTCATCGAACTCGTAATAACGAGAGGAGCCGATCACTTGGTTATGGCTGCGATCGATAACGATAAGCGCGCCTTTTGAAGCAAGTGCCTCGTTAAACCAATGGTGAAATACGGACTCCTGATAGCGCGTTGGGCTTGGATGTTGAGCCCAGATCAGAGGGTCGGATGCCACACGGTACAGCGCTTCGAAGTCATCATTTTCCAGTGGGCGCAGTTCAAGCGTTTCACCAATAGTTGAGGGGGCGAGTGGCAGTAGTTGCATCATTCTTTCCTTTGGGCTCAGGAGTGGGCTTGTCTGTTCACTGTCACGTAGGTGGCGCTATCGATTGGACTACCTTCGAAAGGTCTTAGCCTATCCGATAGGAGTGATGACTGCGGGGCCGCTTCGTCTCTGGCGCGACAATGCACCACACTGGCGCAACCGACGTGACTGGTCTTTTCTGTTTCGGGTCCTTTGGCGTGCTCGCTGACCGTTCTGGTGGCAGGCGCGTGAGGGACGGGTGTTTGGGGCCCGGTTCTTGAACCTACGGTTTGCGAGTGCCCCTAAGTGTTTGCTCGTGCCCTCGATAGTGGGCATGGATTGCTCGTCTACTGACCAGGAGGTTACAAATGAAGAAAGTCATGTTGGCTGTGCTGCTGCTCTGTGGTTTTTCCCTGACTGCCCAGGCTGCGTGCCCGGTATTTGGCCCATCCAAGGACCCGTGCAGCGGTCCGGTGTTTGGTCCTTCTACTTGCGAATGCCCTTAGTGCAGGTCATCTGGCAGGTCCGGTTGAATCCGGACCTGCTTTCTGAAGTTGGCACTGTCCGCTCTCAAGCAGGCTATTAAGCGTGCCCCCTTGGAACCCGCCCTGAGCGGGTTCTTTATTGCCTTGAGAAAAGATCGGCAGGGGAGCCAACCGAGTACGCTAGACGGTATGTGCTGTTTACCGCACTCAAACGGCGTGGTTCTGATTAAATGAGGCTGGTTTTTACAGGAGCTTCTTTGTTATGGAAAATCTGTTCAGGCAACCATTGTTCGTAGTTGGCATGACCCTGCTCGCTGTGGGAATGGGCACCTCTAACCCCGGTTTTTGGATACCCGGGAGCGTTTTTATGATGATCGGTTGGTCGCAACGGCGAAAGGGTTGAGGCGGCTGTTCTCATAGTGCAAAGACAGTGATGCGCGAGTCCGAGTCCATCAGTTAGCTGTTGCCGGTCACCGGTCCTGCTTTTTTCTGAACCTCATTCACGGAGCAAAACATGAGTGCTATCAACCAAGCGGTCCTGGACGATCTGGCACCGCAAGGCGTGCTGCGGGCCGCGATTAATTTTGGCAACCCAGTCCTGGCGCAAAAAGGTAGTGATGGTTCGCCGCAAGGTGTGTCGGTCGCCTTGGCAGGCGCTCTGGCTGAAGAGCTCGGCGTAAGTTTGCAGATGGCCACTTTCGATGCTGCCGGCAAGGTCTTTGCGGCGTTGGAGGAGGGCATCTGGGATGTCGCTTTTCTGGCTATCGAGCCAGTGCGTGAGGAGCAGATCGCCTTCAGCGAGCCTTACGTCATCATTGAGGGCACCTATCTGGTGGCGGCGGATTCACCTTTCCAGGCGGTCGAGGATCTTGACCAGCCAGGCCTGCGGTTGGCAGTGGGCAAAGGTGCGGCCTACGACCTGTTTCTGTCTCGTACGTTGAAACATGCTCAGCTTGAACGGGCGGAAACCTCGGCGGGTGCGGTCGAGCTTTATCTTCAACAGCATCTGGATGCGGCGGCCGGCGTGCGCCAACCCCTGGAGCAGATGGCGGCCAACACTCCGGGTTATCGTGTACTGGAGGGTGCGTTTACGGCTATTCGTCAGGCCATGGCAGTGCCGCGGCAGCGGGAAGCAGGCGCGACCTATGTCAGGGACTTCATCAAGCGCAAGAAGGCCGAAGGATTCGTCAAGGCCGCACTGGCCCGGAGCGGGCAGACCGATGTGACTGTCGCGCCTCTTCAATAGCGGCGTATTGGTCATATCAGGTCCATGTCAACGGCAGGTGCGTTTCTCTTGAAGGACCTGTGGGGGAGGGGAGTGACTGTTGGAGACGTCCTCCCAATCAGGATTTCAAGAGCGTTCAACCTTCTTCGCAACTCAGGTTTTTTGCGTGAAGGCAGCAGCATGCCAACCTGCTGTTTATAAGCCAGGTATTGCTTGCCAAAGACTCTGGCCATGTCTTTCTCTTCGAGATGGGTTCCCACGAATATGTAAGCGGTGCAGGTCAGTGCGAACACGAGGTGTCCGACAGTCATCTCAGGTGTTGCCCAGAAGGTTATGAGAAAGCCCAGGTACATGGGGTGGCGAACAACCTTGTAGAGAAAGGGCGTGATGAAGTTGAGGGGCTCCGGCTGGGTTTTGTAGATGCCACGGTAAGCCTGTTTCAAACCAAATAACTCAAGATGGCTGATCAGAAAGGTTGCCATTAGCGCAAGCCCCCATCCCGCCCAGTACAAGCCGTTCAGCAACCCTCTGAAACCCTCGGCCTGAACGGTCCAGACCACGCCCGGGATGGGTTGCCACAGGATGAACAAGAGGATCAGCATCAGGCTGCTGCATAGAACATAAGTCGCTCGCTCTATGGGGGCGGGAATGATCCTGGTTATTTTTTTCTTGAAGCCTTCGCGGGCCATGACGCTGTGCTGGACCGCGAACAGGGTGATAAGGGCGATATCTATAACTGTTGCAACCAGCCCATGGCGATATACCCCTGAGTCAATGTTTTTTGGTACCAACAACGAACCGAGAAAACCAATCAAGTAGAGAAAGGTCAGGAGAAAAATCACGTAGCTGCAGAGGCTGTAGAGCAGATAAAGCAGGTTTTTGGCAGTGTTTCCGGTTGTTTTTTTCAGTTTGTAGTCCGCGTTCATGAACGATTCCTTTCGGTCATGGCGGAGACTGCAAACTTGCGCCCAGAGTGGAAACTCAATTAATCGATGCTTAAACCTAGCACTGATTGTCGCTTGCTGTTCCTTGGCTGTTTCAGCGTTGTCCCGGATCCGGCTGCACTAGATGCCGCCAGGGAAATACTTGCCGGGCAAAATGCTTTACGTAGCCGCCGCCAGCGGCCTGGATCACCATGAACTGCAATGCAGGGCGCAGTTGTTGCAGGCTCTCGAGCTGTTCCAGGCTCAGGCAGGTGTTGCGCAGGCGCAGCGCCCTCAAAGGGTCGCAGGCAGTACTGGCGAATAGTTGTTCATAGTCGGCGAAGGAGGTGACGGACTGTTCTTCGCGCTGATCCGCCCAGTTGTTCTGCAGCGCGCTGGATTCGGTGAAGTCCAGGTTGCTCAGCCGCGGCAGATTGTCCGAGCTGGCCAGGTTGGCAATGAAGTGCTGGGTGTCCCAATGGCCGCCAATACGCAGGTGGGTAAGGTGCGGCAGATGGACCTGGAAGAAGCTCGAGTCGGGGGCATTGGGCAGGGTCAATTCGCTCAGATGCGGCGCCTTGGCGACAAAGCGGGCGATCTCTCCTGCTTCCTCCATCAGCATGCCGGCTTTCTGGATCAGCGAGGCATTGTGATCCTGGGGCTCGCTGGGGCGAACCGACAGCGACCTGAGAATGGGAAAGTTCACGTCGCTGTCCAACAAGGGCGTGAACTCCCATTCGCGGGTGCCGTTTGACCCTTGGTCCGGGCCAGAAAAGGCCAGGGAACTGAGGGTGTCGGCCACTGCCTGGTCGGCGAGGCATTCCAGGGTCCAGGCAAAGGGCTCTTCCCACAGGTCGCCATGAAACTCCAGATGCAGGCCACCACGCATTGGGGCCAGGGCCAGGTAGTTGTAGTCACTGACCCACAGCGGCCCCGTCAGGTCTTCGGGGTGGTCGTCGCGCTCGGCTGCCTGGTCCCGGGTGAAGCCATGGATGCGTTGCTGCAGGTCCAGCAGGCGCTGGTAACCCGGCGAGGACAAAGGGGTAGGCATGGCTGGAATCCGCTGTTGGGTGGGGCCGGGCTGAGCCGCTGGCGAGGGGCGTCGATGATAAGTCCTGTCGCCTACCTGAGTCTTGGTCCGGCACAGTGCCCTACACATTTTTCAACAAATTGACCATGTCCCCGGGGGGGCAGGGAGCACTAGGATCGCCCTTTCATGCACGGGGCCTGTGGACCTTTAGGAGTGTTACCCCATGCCACAAGGGCTATTGCCTCATTCAACCACTGGATTGCTGGCCAGCTCGCTTCAGGGCCGGGGCGTTGCCCGGCAGTTGCACCGCGAGCTTGAAGACTGGGCGGCCGGGTAGGGCGCGCGCTGGCTGCGGTTGAGCGTGGTGTTCGAGAACGTCCGGGCCGAGGGTTTCTGGAGAGCCTGTGGCTATGTCGAGGCCCGTACCCGTGACGGGATAGAGCTGGGCCAGTTACGGCACAGGGTGCGCATCATGATCAAGCCGCTGTCCTCGGACTCCCTTGAAGACTACTTGACCCTGATGCCCCGCGATCGGGTCGAGCCCCCGGTATCGGTCTGATAAAAATGGTTGGAAACAGTGTGACCCCCATGACATTGAAACTGCCTGAGGCCATCGCGTGCTTCATTGGTGATGCGCAGCTAGTCCCGGACACCGTGGGTGAGTCGCCTTGCCGTGTGTATAGCTTCCTTCGCGGCAACGAGCGCTTCTTCCTCAAGTTCTCGGCGGCTCTCTATGCCCCCACCACCTACGGCGTCTTGCGGGAGGCTCGTGTACTTGATTGGCTGGACGGGCGCCTCAAGGTTCCCGAACTGGTGCTGGTGGAGTCGGGGGGTGAAGGCGAGTTTATGATTACCCGCTCTGTGCCGGGTGTTCCATTGTCCTCTTGCATAGCCGCCGGCCAACCGGCACTGCCGCTGTTTCGCGAGGCGCTGCATCAAATGCAGTCAGTGGCGGTGGACGAGTGTCCATTCGATGCCGGAGTCTCGATGCGCCTCGCCGAGCTGGATTACCTGATGGCCCAGGGACTGTGCGCTGCGGAATATGACCTGGCCCAATGGCCTGGGTTGGCCGGCCCCGAGGCCCTGCGGACGCATCTGCAGCGTACCCGGCCCATTGAAGACCTGGTTTTTTCCCATGGTGATCTGGGGGACAGCAACATCTTCATCGATGGTCGCGATGAGCTGTATTTCATCGATCTGGGGCGGGGCGGGTTGGCCGACCGCTGGCTGGACATCGCCTTTATCCAACGCGATCTCCGCGAAGTGCTTTGCGAGGCGGACGCGGCTGAGTTTCTCCAAGGCTTGGGACTCCCGGACAATCCTTCAAGGCGGATCTTCTTTGAACAGTTGGACGAGCTGTTCTAGCTGATGGGATCAGGCACCTGTAACGGCGACGTGCAGGGTGGGGCGATGCATCAATATCTGGTTTCGCAAGCTTCAGCCCTGCACACGAGCCCTCTGCTCTGGAGCGGTCGGCAGGACCGGGCGAAGGCCTCTCGGGCATGAACTAAAATCGCTATCACCAGTCCCATGGGGCATCTTTGACCATTCGGGGGAAATACCGTGAAAACTCGTCTCGCAACGCTCTGCGCCGCAGCTCTGGCTTCGGCCCTGCCGATTTTGACCGAGGCTGCCCAGGCGCAGGCGCCCGCCCCTGAGCCGGCCTATCAGAGCCAGGTGGCGCGCTATCAGTGCGAGGGTAATGTCCGCATCGATGCGGCCTACCTGAATATCGACAATGGCACCTCATTTGCCACGCTCTACTACAAGGAGCAATTGATTCCCATGCACATTGCTCGCTCGGCTTCCGGCGCGCTGTATGTGGCAGACGATGAACAGAACAGCTTTCGCTGGCACACCAAGGGCAAGCTGGGCGTGTTGTCGTTCCTGGAGGCAGATCACACCGCCAAGGAGCAGCAACTGCTCAAGGACTGCCAGGAGATTGATCCGCAGTAACAGCTCCCCCGCAGAGGGGCTTGAGGCAAAAAAAAAACCGCGCGAGCGCGCGGGCGAACTGTAGTTGCTTGAATGAGCGAAGCAACTATACACAGACGGAGTTAGCGTCTGGGTGAAAGAAGTTTCATCTTGCTCAGGGTGTGTTTTGTCGGCAAAAACGAGCCATTGCCGGATCTGTTCTAACCTGAAATGGCGAGTTAAAAATCCCTTCAGGAAGAGAGGTGGGCATGGCAACACAACAGCAACGCCCTTATGAGCAGGAGCGCAGTGACGAGGCGGCGCAGTACCAGGTCGAGCACAAGGAGCCGCCACCGCAAACCTGGAAACACCCGGACGATGGCAAGAGCCTGTCGGAACTGGACGAAGAACGTCCCTTGAAGCCCTGATCCCAAGCCCCGCTCCAGAGCGGGGCTGTTGTGTGTGGCGACGCCATTGTTGCCCATGACCGACCCTCACCGTCGCTCTGATACCATCGCCAGCCTTAATGTCCCGGGAGCTCGGGACGGAATGTCTGTTCAAGGGAGAAATACATGATTGTCACCACCACCGCCCATATCGAAGGTCGGGAAATTGCCGCGTATCTGGACATCGTCAGTGCTGAATCCGTCCAGGGTATCAACGTGGTCCGCGATCTCTTTGCCGGCATGCGCGACTTCTTTGGTGGTCGCTCTCAGACCTTGGAGCGCGCCTTGAAGGAAGCGCGGATCCAGGCCACCAGCGAAATCAAGGAGCGGGCCCGTCAGTTCAATGCCGACGCAGTGGTCGGCGTGGATTTCGAGATCAGCATGCCTTCTGGGCGTGGCGGCATGGTGGTGGTGTTTGCCACCGGGACCGCCGTCAAGCTCAAGTAACGTTCTGCCCGACTTCCTCCCGTACTCCCTGGACTCAAGCACCCACTGGGGTGCAGAGCTCCACCAGGGTGCCATCCGGACAACGCACGTAGGACACCGTCTGCCCCCAGGGTTTGCTGCTGGGGGCCGCCAGTTCCTGGGCGCCCTGTTCCAGGGCTCGGGCATGGGCTGCATGGACGTCGTCGGTCACCAGTCCCAGTTCCATGCCCAGAGGGTGCGGCGAGGAATGGGCGGCGACGTGGCCAGCCTTGAAGTTCAGTTCTGCCAGGTCGTGATCGGCGAAGGCCAGGGTGGTGCTACCGGTTTCCAGTTCGCCGTAGGTGCCGGACTCATGGAGAAACCGCCGCTTGAAGCCGAAGGCCTGCTCAAAGAAGGCCAGGGAATCTTCGACCTTGGGCACATAGATGATGGTGTAGCCGAACTGCATGGCGTGACGCTCCTTGTCTATGGATAAGAGGACGCGAATCTAGCATGGGCACGCGCCTGTCCGCGGTTTTTTGCGATAAGGCACTGTGTTATTGGCGACGCTCCAGTAACTCCCAGCCCCGTGGGGACCATTGCAGCTCATGGGTCGGTGCCAGGGCCTGGAGGAAGTCCTGATCGTGGGACGCCACTACCAGTGCCCCGGGGTAGTCCCGCAGGGCTTGTTCAAAGGCCTGTACCGATTCCAGGTCCAGGTGATTGGTTGGCTCGTCGAGCAGCAGCAAGCGCGCCGGGCTGCCCCCCCACAATGCCAGCGCCAACGCCGCTTTCAGCCGCTCTCCGCCGCTCAACAGGGCGCAGGGTTGCTGCACCCGCCGAGCATCCAGTTGCAGGCGTGCCAGGCAGGTGCGCAAGGCACTTTCCTCCAGTGGTGTAGCGGCATTGGCCAGTTGCTCCAGCAATGAGGTGCCGGGGGCCAGTTGCAGCAGGTGCTGGTCCAGGTAGGCGCTGTTCACCGTCACCCGGCAGTCGCCGCTCAGGGGTTGCAATTGACCGGCGAGCATCTTCAGCAATGTGGATTTACCGCAACCGTTGGGGCCGATCAGGGCAATGCGTGCCGGGCCGCTGATGTTGCAGGTGAGATAGGACGCCGGCGACCGGCGGTCCAGCCAGGGCAATTGCGCCTGCTGCAGGTTGAGCACTGGCTGGCCTGCCTGCAGGGTGGTATCGGGCAGGGTCAGCAGGGTCGGTTGTTGCGCGGTAACCCGGGCATAGGCACTGCGTACTTGCTCATCAAGGGCGCTCTTGTGCCCCTGATGGCTGTGACGCACCTGACCCATGATGTCCCGGGCGGCGCCCAGTATCTTGGCTCGCTCGAAGCTGGAGATGTTGGCGGTCTTGGCGTATTTACGCGATGTAGCGGCGTGGCGCTGGATGGTGTCGTGCTCGCGTTGCAGACGCTTGTGTTCACGGCTGCGCTGGGTGCGGGCATGTTCCAGTGCCGCCTGGGCGGCATCGTCATGGGCCTGACGCTGAGCCTGGTACAGCGCGTAGTTGCCGCCGTAGACCTGGGCTCCCTGGGGACTGAGCTCAACGATGCGTTGTACCTGCATCAGCAACTGGCGGTCATGGCTGACCAGGATCAAGCCGCCGCGCCAGTGGCGCAGTTGCGCCATCAGCCAGCAGCGTCCGGCACGGTCCAGGTGGTTGCTGGGCTCGTCGAGCAACAGCAGGTCGGCGTCGCTGAGCAGAGCACCGACCAGCACCACTCGGGCCAGTTGCCCGCCGCTCAGGCTCGCCGCCGGATGATCCGGTTCCAGATGTTGCAAGCCGGCCTCATCCAGAGCCTGACGCAGGCGCTCGGCCAGGTCCCAGCGGTCATCCACCCGCAGCAGGTCTTCCGGGTCGGCGTTACCGGCTGCCAGGCGCTGCAGGGCCCTCAGGGCATCAGCGACGCCTGCGACCTGGGCCACCGTCTGCTGCGGAGCAGGCAGCGGGTCCTGGGGGACATAGGCGAGGCTGGCGGCGCAATTGAGGCTGCCGGAAGAGGGCTGCAGTTCTCCGGCGATCAGGCGCAGCAACAGGGATTTACCCATGCCATTACGCCCGACTATGGCCGTGGGCAGGCGATCGAAGCTGAGGGTCAGGGCATCGAGCAAGGTTTCGCCATTGGCGAATTGATAAGTCAGCTGGTTCAGTGAAACCAGCGCAGGCAGCCGGGTGACGTGAGTCATCAGCACCTCCGGAAAATGTGTTAGCAGGCCAATGAGCACTTGCAGGGCTCATTGCGAAGACATTTTGGGAAGGCTTAGTTGTTCACGTCGGCAATCGTCCAGGGACGGGAAAGAAGGTGCGTAGCCTAACCGCGGAATTATCTGACTGACAAGCCCGCTGATTCGCCGACGGGAACTTTGATATGGATTGCGCCGTTTGCTCCAGGTCCCGCAGAAGGCTCCTCAGCCCTGGAGCGAGACTGGAAATTATCAATGTGAAAGTTTTTTTATTCTTTGTTGTTATTGTGTTAATTGCAGTTTTTTGATCTTTGGATTGTTTGGGTTTTGTTGGGTTGACTCAGTTTGAGGTGCGAACTTTAATCCAGGTGGTGGATCTCCGGAATTTATTGTTCGAGGTGGCTGATATGCAAAACAACGTTACTAATAATTGTGAAGAATGCTCATCCAGTAGTAGACGTACGGTGTTGAAAACAGCGCTGGGTTTGACTGCTGTCAGTATTGTCGCAGGGGTGGGGTTGGGTATATCAAGTTTTTCCTATGCCGCGTCCTTGAGCAAGGAACAGCGCGATAACATGACGCCGGATCAAGTCATTGCCGGTATGAAGGAAGGCAATCTGCGCTTTCGCAACGGAAAAATGGATCAACACGACTATCTGGCACAGAAAAGAGCCAGTGCGAGCGGGCAGTTTCCGGCGGCGGTGATCCTCAGTTGCATTGATTCACGAGCGCCGGCGGAGATCATTCTGGATGCCGGGATTGGCGATACCTTCAATGCCCGTATCGCCGGGAATGTCGCCAACAGTGACCTGATCGGCAGTCTGGAGTTCGCCTGTGCGGCCGCCGGGGCCAAAGTCATTCTGGTGATGGGGCATACTGCATGTGGCGCCATCAAAGGTGCTATCGACAATGTCGAATTGGGTAGCCTGACCGGGCTGCTGAACAAGATCAAACCGGCCATCGGTGCAACTAAGTACGCTGGAGAACGCAGCAGTAGGAACGATGAGTTTGTGGATGCAGTGGCCAAGACCAACGTGCAGAACACCATCAATGAAATTCGCCAGGAAAGTTCCATGCTGAGCCAGTTGGAAAAAGAAGGAAAAATAAAAATAGTCGGTGCCATGTATCACTTGAACGGCGGAGTGGTTGAATTTACTGCCTGAACTATTTCCCTCTGAAATAGTGTTGTCATTTGTCGTAGTTGCTCGATGGATCGAGACTCCAGGGCAACTACGATGAAGTAATCGAACCCGTTCTAGTGTGGAGACCTCTTTTTTATATCCAGGCGCGTTTCAACGTGAAGTTCAGGCGATCGGTACCGGTTCGGCGCGCATGCCAGAGGGCTGGCTTGCCCGGTGTCATGCCAGTACCGCCACCGCCTTGATCTGCGCCCAGAGTTGTTGACCGGGGTGCAGGTCGAGCTGATCCCGGGAGTAGCGGGTGATGCGGGCCAGCAGCGGGGTGCCGGCCGCGTCCAGGCGTACCAGGACGTGGGCGGCGTTATCTGCGGGAATCTCGTCGCTGACGGTCACCGGCAGGCGATTGAGAATGCTGCTGTGTTCGCTGGCCTGCAGGCTCAGGCTGACGTCCCGGGCCTGGACCTTGAAACGCAGGGACTTGCCCAGCGCCAGGGGCTGGTGGGCCACGCGCACCCGTAATTGACTGTCGGGCAGTTGCAGGGTCAGCAGTTGGTAGGTCGCGTCATAGTCGCTGACCCGGCCTTCCACCACGACCCCGGCGTCATCCCCCAGAGCCAGGGGCAGATCCAGTCGTGCCAGGGTTTGCCCGATGGGACCGCTGGCCAGTGCGCGGCCGTCACTGAGCAGCACGATATGGTCGGCCAGCCGCGCCACTTCATTCTGGGAGTGGCTGACGTACAGCACCGGGATATCCAGCTCGTCGTGCAGCCGCTCCAGATAGGGCAGGATTTCACCTTTGCGTTTCGAGTCCAGGGCCGCCAGGGGTTCGTCCATCAGCAGCAGCCGTGGGCTGGTGAGCAGGGCTCGAGCGATGCCGATGCGCTGGCGTTCGCCGCCCGAGAGGTTCTGCGGGTGGCGCTGGAGCAGATGGCCGATGCCCAGCAACTCGGTGGCCTGGCCCATGTCCACCCGGCGCTGCTGCCGGGGAATGCGGCGCAGGCCGAACTCCAGGTTGGCCTGGACCGACAGGTGGGGAAACAGGCTGGCCTCCTGGAATACATAACCCAAGGAGCGCTTGTGGGGCGGGATGAACAGCTGGCGCTGGCTGTCCTGCCAGATTTCATCGTTGATCTGGATCCGCCCACGTCCGGCCTTTTCCAGGCCGGCAATGCAGCGCAGGCAAGTGGTCTTGCCCGAGCCTGAATGGCCATAGAGCGCGGTGACGCCGCGCCCCGGCAGTTGCAGGTCGAGGTCCAGGGCAAAGTCGTGGTAGTCCAGGTTCAGCTTGACGTGAATGCTCATCGACTCAGCTCCAGCCAGCACGGGTCTTGCGGCTGGAGTACAGCGCCAGCAGCACCAGGAACGAGAACACCAGCATGGCGCCGGCCAGCCAGTGGGCCTGGGCGTACTCCATGGCCTCGACGTGATCGTAGATCTGCACCGAGACCACCCGGGTCTTGTCAGGAATGTTGCCGCCGATCATCAGCACCACGCCGAACTCGCCGACGGTGTGGGCAAAGCCGAGAATCGAGGCGGTGATGAAGCCCGGCCGGGCCAGAGGCAGGATCACCGAGAAGAAAGTGTCCCAGGGATTGGCGCGCAGGGTGGCGGCCACTTCCAGAGGGCGGCTGCCAATGGCAGAAAAGGCGTTTTGCAGCGGTTGCACCACAAAGGGCATGGAATAGATCACCGAGCCCAGCACCAGGCCGCTGAAACTGAAGGTCAGGGTGCCCAGCCCCAAGGACTGGGTGAACTGGCCGAAGAAGCCGTTGGGCCCGAGGGCCAGCAGCAGATAGAAACCTATCACCGTGGGTGGCAACACCAGAGGCAATGCCACCACGGCGCCGATCGGCCCGCGCAACCAGGAGCGGGTGCGCGACAGCCATAACGCAATCGGAGTACCGATGACCAGTAGGATGAGGGTCGTCAGGGACGCCAGTTTAAGGGTCAGCCAGATGGCGGAAAAATCGGCACTCGAAAGGCTCATTTACAGTTGATAACCGTAGGATTTGATGACGGCGGCGGCTTTGGGCGCCTTGAGGTAGTCAACCAGCGCCTTGGCGGCCGGGTTGTCCTTGCCCTTGTTGAGGATCACCGCATCCTGCTTGATTGGATCATGCATCTGGGCCGGGACTATCCAGGCTGAGCCGCTGGTGACTTTGCCGTCTTTATAGATCTGCGACAAGGCGACAAAACCCAGTTCGGCGTTGCCGGTGGAGACGAACTGATAGGCCTGGGTGATGTTCTGGCCCTCGACGATCTTGGCCTTGACCTTGTCGGTCAGGCCCAGCTTGGCCAGCACCTGGGTCGCGGCCAGGCCGTAAGGCGCCGCCTTGGGGTTGGCAATGGACAGGTGCTGGTACTGATTGTCCTTGAGCACCTGGCCTTGGCTGTCGACGTAGCCGTCCTTGGCCGACCACAGGGCCAGGGTGCCGATGGCGTAGGTGAAGCGCGAGCCCTTGACGATGTCGCCCTCGCTTTCGAGTTTCTGCGGGGTGCTGTCGTCGGCAGAGAGGAAGACCTCGAAAGGCGCGCCGTTCTTGATCTGGGCATAGAACTGCCCGGTGGCACCGTAGGCGGCCACCAGCTTGTGGCCTGTGTCTTTTTCGAAGTCGGCGGCGATGGCCTGGATCGGTGCGGTGAAGTTGGCAGCGACCGCCACCTGGACTTCAGCGGCCTGGGCCGAGCCGAAGGCGAAGAGGGCGAGCAGGCTAGCGAGGCAAGTCGGGGCAAAACCTGAAGCACTAAGGTTCATCGAACAGCTCCATTGGAGAGAAGGGCGCGTTGGGCAGCGAATGCTCGGAGGGAATCTGCACCCAGGGCAGCGAGTGTCGCTGTATAGCGAAATATATAGCGAATTCTCGATCAGCGGAACTGTGCCGCAGGCCTCGCTGGCAAAGGGCTGCAACCGGCACATCAACCGGTGCGGCAACCAGCACCGCGACCGTGGTCGCGGCGCCGGCCGGTCAGCGCCGCTTGAGCTGCGCCAGGGCCTGTTCGGCCAGACGCAGGGTCAGCTCGTAGGCAGGCAGCTCCACTCCCAGGCGCAGGGCCTGGCCGGACCAGAGATTGGCGAAGTCGGCATCGTCCTTGGCCTTCAGCGGCAGCAAGGCTCCGCCAGCGCGGGGAAACGCTGGCGCCAGGGAACTGATGGGGCCGATTTCGCGCATCACCCGGTTGACGATGCCTCTAGCGGGGCGACCGGTGAACAGGTTGGTCAGTGCGGTCTGGCTTTCCTTGGCGGTACGCAGGGCCCGGTGATGGGCGGCGCTGATGTTGGCTTCTGGAGTGAACAGGTAGGCAGTGCCCAGCTGGACTGCCGAGGCGCCCAGAGCCATTGCCGCGACAATGCCCCGGGCGTCGCCGATGCCACCGGCGGCGATCACCGGCACCTTCAGTGCATCGACGATCTGCGGCACCAGGGCCATGGTGCCCACCTGGGTGTTGAGGTCGTCGCTGAGGAAGATTGCCCGGTGGCCACCAGCTTCGTAGCCCATGGCAATCACCGCGTCGCAGCCGCGCGCTTCGAGCCATAGGGCTTCGTCCACGGTGCTGGCCGAAGAGAGCACCTTGGCCCCGGTGGCCTTGACCCGGGCCAGCAGCGTCGGCTCTGGCAATCCGAAGTGAAAACTCACCACCTCGGGCCGCAGCTCTTCCACCAACTGGCAACCCGCTTCGTCGAAGGGCGCCCGATTGCTGACCGGCGTCGGTGCATCGAAGTCGGCGCCCAGTTCGCGGTAGTAGGGTTGCAGGGCGTTCTTCCAGCGGCTCTCCTGCGCGCTGTCCACGGCCTGTACCTGATGGCAGAAGAAGTTCAGGTTCAGCGGCTGCCGAGTGGCTGAGCGAATGACCTGCACTTCCTGGCGGATCTGTTCCGGGGTGAGCATGGCGCATGGCAACGAGCCCAGACCGCCGGCCCGGGACACGGCAATCACCATGGCGGAGCCGTTGGCGCCCGCCATGGGGGCTTGAATGATGGGCAGGTCGATGCCCAGCAGATCGAGGAGGCGACTATCGGTCCATTGGCTCATGTGCATGGTTCTCCGGCGGCAGGATTGGACGAGGCAGCCGGTGGTTTTTAGCAGGAGAGGGGCGTCCTCGGCCAGCTGACTTTTCCCGGGGGTGCTCAAGATCGGGCATTTGCCACGGACTTTGAGGTCTATACCAGCGCCGATTCGCTGGCGATCTACATCGGGATTCAGGCCTCGGACAGCGTTTCGCGTTCCAGCAACTGACGCTTGCGCTCCACGCCCCAGCGGTAGCCGGAAAGACTGCCGTCGCTACGCACCACCCGGTGGCAGGGGATCGCCACCGCCAGGGTGTTGGCCGCGCAGGCCTGGGCCACTGCGCGCATGGCCTTGGGGGCACCGATACGCTGGGCGATCTCGGCGTAGCTGGCGGTGCTGCCGACGGGAATGCTTTGCAGGGCCTGCCACACTCGTTCCTGGAATGCGGTGCCGCGCAGGTCCAGGGGCAGGTCCAGGCCGATGGCCGGCGCCTCGACAAAGCCCACGACCTGGGCGACCAGGCGTTCGAAATCTGCGTCGGCACCGATCAGGTTGGCGCGGGGAAACTTGTCCTGCAGTTCCTCCACCAACGGGGTGGGGTCGTCTCCGAGGAGGATGGCGCAGACGCCCCGGTGACTCTGGGCCACCAGGATCGCGCCCAGGGAGCACTGGCCCACGGCGAAGCGGATATCGGTGTTGGGCCCGCCGGCGCGGTAGTCACTGGGTTTCATGCCCAGCAACTGATCTGCAGCTTCATAGAAACGGCTGTTGGAGTTGAAGCCGGCGTCGTACAGGGCGGTGGTCACCGTGTGCCCGCTTTGCAGATGGCTGCGGACTTTGCGCGAGCGTTGCGCATTGGCGTAGCCCCGCGGTGTTAGTCCGGTGGCGGCCTTGAATACCCGGTGAAAGTGGTAGCTGCTGACGCCCGCATGCTGCGCCAGTTGCTCCAGGCTGGGGGCTGACTCGGCGGCCTCGATCTGCCGACAAGCCGCGGCCACCAGTGCCGCATGGTGCGCGGCCACCTGGGTCTGGTCGCTGGCCTGACGCTTGCTCGGACGATAACCCGCCGCCTCGGCCTCTTGGGCGCTGTCGAAGAACTCGACGTTTTCCGCCTTTGGCAGGCGCGACAGGCTGCTGGGGCGGCAGTACACCCCGGTGGTCCGGACGGCATAGACGAACGTCGCATCGGCGCGGGCGTCGCGTTTGAGCACGGCTTGCCAGCGTGGGTCCTGTTCAATCTGTTGTTTGCGTGTCAGGGCATTCATGGTCGGTGCTCGGCGCGGAGTGGCGGCCAGATTAACGGCCCGGTGCCTGATCGGCACTCCGGGGCTTGCGGTTGAACTCTACCTCTGAGCCGGCACGGCGAAAGGTCAGGTTGATCCGTTGCTGGCCGAGCAGGGGATGGCTGCCGTCCTTGAGGGGCAGCACCCCGTGATAGCGCAGGCGATCGACGCCGCCCCAGACCACCACGTCGCCGTGCAGCAATGGCACCCGCTGGCTTTTGTCGCCGCGCTGCTGGCCGCCGAAAAGGAACATTGCCGGCAGACCCAGGGACAGGGAGACGATGGGGGCGCTGAAGTCGCGTTCGTTCTTGTCCTGGTGCAGGGACATCTTCGCGCCGGGCCGGTAGCAGTTGATCAGGCACGAGTCGGGGTTGAAGCCTTTGAAGCCGGCGGTTTCGGCTGCCGTCTGCGCCAACTGGCGGAACACCTCGGGCATTGCCGGCCAGGGACGCAGGCTTTGCGGATCAATAGGGCTGTAGCGATAGCCTTTGCTGTCGCTGGTCCAGCCCAACTGGCCGCAACTGCTCAAGCCGACGGACATGGTAAAGCCGCCGGGCGTGATCATGTGGCGAAACGGCGCCGCGGCCAGCACTTCCTCAAGTTGTGGCAGTAGCCCTTCGATCCACGGCAGGGCGAAGCCGCGCAGGACGCGGGACTGGGGGCCAAGCACCTCGATGCGTGCCGGCTGTTGCAGATCGCTTTCATCGAAAAGCCCGAGGCTGCCGGGCGGCTCATGGCTACAAGGCATCGTGAAAAATCACTCCAAGGGTGTGGCGCTGGCCGCTGTGCACGCGACTGACGCCATGGCGCAGGGTGACTCGATAGTACCCGCGGGAACCTTTTACCGGCCGATGATGCACGGCGAATATCACCCCATCACCTTGCTTCAGACCAATGACCTGTGGACGTGACTGCATACGCGGACGCTGCTCGGTGAGCACCAGTTCGCCGCCGGTGAACTCCGTTCCAGGCTGGGACAGGAGGAAGGCCGCTTGCAAGGGAAATACGTGCTCGCCATACAGATCCTGATGCAGGCAGTTGTAGTCCTCGGGGCCGTACTGCAGCAACAGCGCAGTGGGGCGCTGCTGTCCCGCGCTCTGGCAACGCTGGATGAATGCCGAATGTTCTGCCGGGTAGCGGATGTCGATATTCAGGCTCTGGTTCCAACGATTGGCCTGGTCCACCAGATACGGATACAGCTGCTGGCGCAACTCGGCGACCGGTTCCGGCAAGGGGTAACGGAAGTACTGGTACTGGCCACGGCCGAATCCATGGCGGGCCATTATCACTTTCGAGCGAAACAGCGCAGGGTGTTTGTACAGATCCCTCAGGGACTGGCATTGGCCGGCACTCAGCAGGCCTTCGAGGCGGGCGCAGCCGTCTTGGTCGAGGGCCTGCTCAATACGGGCCCAGTCCAGTTGTTGCAGGCGATCCTGGAGCGAGGAAACAGGCATGGCGGGAGTGTCCTGGGTGCAAGAGATTTCCTCCAGTCTGGGGCTCAGGCACCCCATGCACACTCCGCTGCTTGCGCTTGAATCGGTCTTGGGCAAAGACGGCCTACAAGGCCTTGCTGACACTGACGTCGCTGATGACGTCGTCGGACTGGCCATGCAGGGCTTCCAGGGCGGCCCGGGCTTCTTCCTGGGTACCGTTTTCAAGCTGGGCAAATTCGAAGCGGCGCTCACCATTGAGCTTGTATTTGATGACGTATTTGGTGGTCTGAGGCACGGGGTTACCTGTTGTCGCGAGGAGGTTGGGGCTTAGCGCAGTTTCGAGCTGGAGCGACGAATGATGCGGATCGAGTGAGTCAGGTTCGGCTTGCGGGTCACGCTGATGGGGCGCCGGTTGACGGTGTCGATGGTGATGTTCCAGAAGCCGGTGCTGGGGGCGGTGATCTTGGCGGGGAACTTGTCGAAGGCTCCGCCGTGATAGGTGTGACGACCGCCATTCTTGAAGCTGCGGAAGTTGGCGTCGCTCATCAGGCGAATGTTGCAGACCTGGGAGCATTCGATGACGACGATATCGTCTTCGTTCAGGTGCTCGCGCTGGTGGATGAATTTCATGGGCGCCTCCAGAAGGGCTATATCTACAAAAACAAAACGTTGGCGTGGGCGATGGCGCAGTTTATCAGGCCCAAAGGGTTATTATTCGGCCCCGGCCTCGGGCTTTGACAATTTAAAACAGTTATTTGGATTTTTATCGGCGATAAAGCCGTGCCTCTGGAGAAAAGCAGCGCCTGTGCTGTCGGATGGATTTTTATTGGAGATTTTATATGAAGCGCTGGGTGTGGGTTCTGGCCATGGCCATCAGCGGTTGTGCCTCCGTCTCGGATATCAACCAGACGCCGCCGACCCTGAGTGTCATCTCTGGCAAGAAGCCCCAGGAGTACGCCAATTGCCTGTCCGGGAAGCTTTCCGGCAGCCGTGGCGCACTGCAGGTTGAGCCGCGCAAGGAAGGTTACCGGGTGATCGTCCCGCAGAGCCTGTCGGCGGCTCCGGCGGCGGTGTTCTACATCGATGAGCGCTCCGGCGGCAGCAGCATCAAGCTGCATGAGCAAATGTCCAACAACCCCCTGCGGCCACAGGACGTGCGCAAGGCGGGGGAGGCCTGCATCTCCGGCTGACCCCAAGCCCAGGGCCGCGCCAGGGCCCGAAACGGCTCTCGTGAGCAGCATCAGATACCCGCACCAATTTCGCATTGTCGCTATGGATCGATTGCCCTACTATTTGTGTGCTTATACCCGCTGGGTCTAAGCATATAACTAGAATAATGGAGTCCATATGATCCCACTGGATCGAATGCTATTGAGTGGCCTGATGCTACTGATTGCGCAATCTGCACACGCCGTGGATGGGCAGAAAGTCTTCACCCAAGGCGGCACCCAGCCAGGGGCAACAGCTTGTCTGGCCTGTCATGGAGCGGACGCGATGGGCTTGGCCCCCGCCGGGTTCCCGCGTCTTGCCGGCTTGCCGGCGGGCTATCTGGCCAAGCAGTTGCATGACTTTCGCAGCGGTGCACGCAGCAGTCCGGTCATGCAGCCTCTGGCCAAGGCGTTGAGCGAAGACGAAATCACCGCCGTGACCGCCACCCTCGCGGCCATGCCCGGGCCGAAAACCCAAGCGATCGGCCGTAGCCAGGCCGCCAGCGGTGTCGGTGAACGCCTGGCCTTGCGGGGCGCCTGGGAGCGGCAGGTTCCCGAATGCGTCAGTTGTCACGGGCCTGGTGGTGTCGGTGTCGGTGTGGCTTTTCCGCCCCTGGCCGGGCAACCGGCCGGCTACCTGGTGGCGCAACTCAATGCCTGGCGCGATGGCAGTCGGCACAACGACCCCAACGACCTGATGGGGCATGTCGCCAAGTCCTTGAGTGCCGAAGAAGTCACCGCAGTGGCGGACTACTTTGCCAGCTTGCAACCTCAGGAGGCGCGGCCATGAAACTATTGATTGCCGGGCCGTTGATGGCATTGCTTGCCGTTCAAGTTCAGGCCGCCTCCATCGCCATGGAGGATCAGTCGCAGATACCGGCGCCAAGCGCTTCCGCTCATACCCAGTACTTCCAGCCGCCGGCCGAGGGCGAGTTACCGGACAATGCCTACGGCAAGCTGGTGCGCGAAGGTCATGCCTTGTTTGTCGACACCAAGCGCCTGGCGCCGCAGTACGTGGGCAACGGGCTCAATTGCAGCAACTGTCACCTTGACCAGGGCCGCCTGGCCAACTCCGCGCCGCTTTGGGGCGCCTATCCGATGTATCCCGCCTACCGCAAGAAGAACGACAAGGTGAACACCTTTGCCGAACGCTTGCAGGGCTGCTTCCAGTTCAGCATGAATGGTGGCAAGCCGCCGGCGGCGGACAGTCCGGAGATTACTGCGCTGTCGGTCTATGCCTACTGGCTGGCGAGCAAGGCGCCCCTGGGCGTGGAGCTGCCTGGAAGGGGGTATCCGGATGTGGCCCAGCCTGCCAAGGGCTATGACCTGAAGCGGGGCGCGGCGGTGTATCAGGCGCAATGCGCGGTCTGCCATGGCGAGCAAGGTCAGGGCCAGAAGGCTGGCGCGGACTATGTGATGCCGCCGCTTTGGGGCAAGGATTCCTACAACTGGGGCGCGGGGATGCATCGGATCAATACGGCGGCGTCCTTTATCAAGCACAACATGCCCCTGGGCAAGGGCGGCAGCCTGAGCGACCAGCAGGCCTGGGATGTGGCGGCCTTCGTCAACAGCCACGAGCGGCCCCAGGACCCGCGCCTGGTGGAGGGCTCCATCGAGAAGACCCGAATCAAGTTTCACGCCAATGACGGGGTAAATTTGTACGGTCAGACAGTAGAGGGCGTGCTGATAGGCCAGGGCATCCGATAAACTATCCCCTATCGTCAACGATGCCGCCCGGGTTCAAGCCTTGGCGGCATCGTCTTTTTGGGAGAAAGCATGAAGCGGGAACACGTCAGGGAAAAGCATGCAGAGGGCTTGATCTCTGCCACTCACGTGATTCAGAACCCGGCCAACTCCGGGGAATGGATTGTGTTTTTCAAGAAGAGTGCCGGACGCAGCTACTTTCTGGTGGATGAGAGCGACGAGGTGGAATCCTTTTCCCGTCTTGACGATCTGATCGAAACCATTCGCGGCCTGGGCATCAAGTTTGCCGAGATTCACATGTAGTGGGGCGTTTGCCCGCTATTTGCAGACGACTATCACGCTGCGGCTTTTGTAGTTGCCAACGTCGACTCCCAGGGTCTTGTCGCTCTCCTTGGGGGCGGGTGTGCCTTCGGTGCTGACGATCTGATAGCCCGTGCCGGCGCAGGACGCTTCGGCTTTTTCATAGCAGCTGGCCCAGGAGCCGGCTTCCCCGGAGCAGTCGATGCTCAGGCCTTGTTCGCCATTGGTCAGATAGGTGTTGGAAGCCGTGGCGCATCCGGTCAGAGCCAGTACAGCGGTGACTGCGAGAAGTCTGTTCATGGGGGGATTTCGTCGTCTGGGAGGGGGATGTGTTGGGAGGCGGGTATCGATGTGGCGATGCTATAGCTAATGGCCATTTCGGTACAGCGCATCACCTTAGTCCGCAGGCATTGCCGAAAAGTGCCGCATCTGGATATGGCAGCTCTTGTGTCGGGAATCCAAGGGCTATTTCGTCGCCGTCGACGGTGCCATCAGTGTTGCGTGGAAAATGCAATTGTCTGTGCCTTTGCGGGCTCGCATGGGAAGCATCTCGATCTGGCTGGTCAAGGCTCCAGGTGGCGGTTTACAAGCCCTGTGAGGTGATGAAGGTTTACGCCGTGCGCTATCTGGAGGATGCTGCGGAACTATCTGGCGCTTTATTTCTCTATGATGGCAGCGGTTAGCCAGCGCGGGGCATTGTAAGGTGCACGCGGCCTGATTAGACTGCGCCGAAACTCGTACGCACAGCCTTTTTAAGGACTCATATGATCAAGAAATGCTTGTTCCCAGCAGCCGGTTACGGTACTCGCTTCCTGCCAGCGACTAAAGCCATGCCTAAAGAAATGCTGCCGGTGGTGAACAAGCCACTGATCCAGTACGGCGTTGAAGAAGCGCTGGATGCTGGACTGACTGAAATCTCCATCGTGACCGGCCGTGGCAAACGCGCCCTCGAAGACCACTTCGACATCAGTTACGAGTTGGAAAACCAGATCAAGGGCACCGATAAGGAAAAGTACCTGGTTGGTATCCGCAAACTGCTGGATGAGTGCTCGTTCTCCTACACTCGCCAGACCGAAATGAAAGGCCTGGGCCACGCGATTCTGACCGGTCGCCCGCTGATCGGTGATGAACCCTTCGCCGTGGTACTGGCAGACGACCTGTGCGTCAACCTCGAAGGCGACGGCGTGCTGACCCAGATGGTCAAGCTGTACAAACAGTTCCGCTGCTCGATCGTGGCCATCCAGGAAGTCGACCCGCAGGAAACCAACAAGTACGGTGTGATCGCCGGCGAGATGATTCGCGACGACATCTATCGCGTTCACAGCATGGTCGAGAAGCCAAAGCCGGAAGACGCCCCGTCGAACCTGGCGATCATCGGTCGTTACATCCTGACGCCGGACATCTTCGATCTGATCGAGCAGACCGAGCCGGGCAAGGGGGGTGAAATCCAGATCACCGATGCCCTGATGAAGCAGGCGCAGAACGGTTGTGTAATGGCCTACAAGTTCAAGGGCACGCGTTTTGACTGCGGTGGCGCCGAGGGTTACATCGACGCGACCAACTTCTGCTTCGAGAACTTCTACAAGACCGGCAAGGCGTACTGATAGTCGCCTCGCGGGGTTGTCAGAAAAAGCCACCTTCGGGTGGCTTTTTCATTGCCCGCCCTTATGTAAAGCCACGGCGCTGACCCGATCGCCATCTGCGGTTATGCTGTCAGTCTGCCTGGGAGAGTGAAATGGCCTACGATTTTGATCTTTATGTAATTGGTGCCGGTTCCGGCGGTGTACGTTGCGCACGCTTTGCTGCGGGTTTCGGGGCGAAAGTCGCGGTGGCCGAGAGCCGCTATCTGGGCGGTACCTGTGTCAACGTCGGCTGCGTGCCCAAAAAACTCCTGGTGTACGGAGCCCACTTCGCCGAAGACTTCGAGCAGGCCTCGGGTTTTGGCTGGTCACTGGGCGAGGCGAACTTTGATTGGGCGACTTTGATCGCCAACAAGGATCGCGAAATCAATCGCCTTAATGGCATCTACCGTAATCTGCTGGTCAACAGTGGCGTGACCCTGCACGAAGGCCATGCCAAGTTGATCGATCCTCATCAGGTGGAGGTCAATGGCCAGCGCTACAGTGCCAGGCACATCCTGATTGCCACAGGCGGCTGGCCGCAGATTCCGGATATTCCCGGTCGCGAGCATGCCATCAGTTCCAATGAGGCGTTCTTCCTCAACGCTTTGCCAAAGCGTGTCCTGGTGGTGGGCGGTGGTTACATTGCGGTGGAGTTTGCCGGGATCTTCCACGGCCTGGGTGCCGATACCCAGTTGCTGTATCGCGGTGATCTGTTCCTGCGTGGCTTTGATGGCGCGGTGCGCAAGCATTTGCAGGAAGAGCTGACCAAGCGCGGCCTGGGACTGCAATTCAATGCGGATATCGAACGCATCGACAAGCAGGCCGATGGCAGTCTGGAGGTCACCCTCAAGGACGGTCGCAAGCTAGCAACAGATTGCGTGTTCTACGCCACTGGGCGTCGGCCGATGCTCGACAACCTGGGGCTGGAGAATACCGGTGTCAAACTCGATAAGCGCGGCTTTATCGAGGTCGACGACCAGTACCAGAGCAGCGAGCCGTCGATCCTGGCCATTGGCGATGTAATTGGTCGCGTGCAACTGACACCTGTGGCCCTGGCGGAAGGCATGGCCGTGGCTCGGCGTCTGTTCAAGCCGGAACAGTATCGCCCGGTGGATTATCGGATGATTCCGACGGCGGTCTTCAGCTTGCCGAATATCGGCACCGTTGGCTTGACCGAAGAGCAGGCGCGCGAGGCGGGGCACAAGGTGCAGATCTTCGAAAGCCGTTTCCGGCCGATGAAGCTGACGCTGACCGACTGCCAGGAGCGCACCCTGATGAAGCTGGTGGTGGATGCCGAGAGCGACAGGGTGCTGGGGTGCCACATGGTTGGACCTGATGCCGGGGAAATTGTCCAGGGCCTGGCGATCGCCCTGAAGGCGGGAGCCACCAAGCGCGACTTCGACGAAACCATCGGCGTGCATCCGACGGCTGCCGAAGAGTTCGTTACCCTGCGTACCCCCGTCGCGGACTGATCACGCGTCTGCAGGCGTGTCTGGCTGCGCCTTGGTTGCCGCAGCCAGGCGCAGCGCCTCAAGGCCGGCCTCGGCCTTGGCGGCGCGCAACTCCATCTCCTTGCTCAATCGAGTCTGGCTGTCGGCTCTTTCCTTGAGTGCCTGAATCTCCTCCGAGGCTACGCGCAAGCGTTCCTGGAGCAGGGTGACTGCGCTGTCCTGACGCGCCAGCTGCTCGCTGAGCAGTGCTTGCGATACGGTGCTCTTGCTCGCGGCGTCCTGGACCAGCTTAAGCTCCTTGTGGGTGGCTCGCTGCTCGCTGAGCAGACGTTCATTGTCACGATGCAGTTGGGTGATTTCATCCTGGCGTACCAGTGCGCTCTGATGAGCCTGGCGCAGCTCCATTTGCACCTGTTGGATCTGGCCTTCGTGGCGACGCTGTTCCTGTTCGCGTTGTTCCTTGCTGGCGGCGCGATAGTGCTCCAGGGCGTCCCGGGCATGCAGGTGCTTTTCTTCCAGGGAGCGGATCTGTTGCTCCTTGTCTTCCAGGCGCAGATGGCAATCCTTCAAGGCTTGATTGAGTTCGGCGTTGCGGGTCTGTTCGCTCTGCAGCATGGAGCGGGTGTCTTGCAGGGCGGCACTTTCCCCGGCCAGGGCGCTGGCCTGGATTTGTAGCTGCTGTTGCAGTTGCTCTTGGCTCTGCCGCGCTTGCTCCAATTGCTGCTCGAAGGCCTGCTTCTGTTGTTCGGAGTGGGCGAGGGCCTGTTCCAGAGGTTCCTGGGCCTGCTCCTGCAGGCGTTGAGCCAGTCGTCCCACCAGTTCGCTCAACTCTTCATCCAGCGGCATCGGGCCCGCATCTCGGCGGCTGGTGCCGTCATCCAGCTCCTTCAAATAGCGGTGGATGGTGGTTTTCGAACCGGTATTGCCCATTTCTATGCGTACTGCATCGATGCTGGGGTGTTCGCCGCGGGCAAGAATCGCCTGACGCGCTTTCTTCACCACCGCCCTGTTTATGCCTCCGCGAGCCATGGCTCCTCCAACGATTTGATACTGTGATACATGGTATGTAATTGATGGTTATTGTACAGATGGATGAAGCTGCTAGATAGAGAAAATATGACCTGGGATATTGTAGTATTACCCAGTGTCATGGGGCATGCGGCGCTTCTTTGTCTTTTGTGGCCGTACATCTGCCGGGGTTGAATTGTCATGAGTGAACTGGATCGTTACCTGCAAGCCGCTACCCGCGATAACACCCGTCGCAGTTATCGGGCAGCGATCGAGCATTTCGAGGTGCAGTGGGGCGGGTTCCTGCCGACGACGGCGGAGAGCGTGGCGCGTTATCTCGCGGCCTACGCCGGGGAGTTGTCGATCAACACCCTGAAGTTGCGCCTTTCTGCCCTGGCTCAATGGCACAACAGCCAGGGCTTTGCCGATCCGACCAAGGCGCCGGTGGTACGCCAAGTGTTCAAGGGCATTCGTGCATTGCATCCAGTGCGTGAGAAACAAGCCGAGCCCTTGCAGTTACGACACCTGGAGCAGGTGATTGGCTGGCTTGACGAGGAGGGCGCAGCCGCTGCCGCCGAAGGCCGTCAGGCCGACCTGTTGCGAGCACGCCGCGACCGGGCGCTGATCCTGCTGGGGTTCTGGCGGGGTTTTCGCAGTGATGAACTGTGTCGCTTGCAGATCGAGCATGTACAGGCTGTGGCCGGTTCCGGCATCAGCCTCTATCTGCCGCGCAGCAAGGGTGATCGCGACAACCTGGGGCGCACTTTTCACACGCCGGCGCTGCAGCGCTTATGCCCGGTGCAGGCCTATGTCGACTGGATCAACAGCGCCGCACTGGTGCGCGGTCCGGTGTTTCGCAGCATCGACCGCTGGGGCCACCTGAGCGAACAGGGGTTGCACGCCAATAGCGTGATTCCGTTACTGCGCCAGGCCCTGGAGCGCGCCGGCATTGATGCCGAGCATTACACCAGCCACTCCCTGCGCCGTGGTTTTGCCACCTGGGCCCATCGCAGCGGGTGGGACCTCAAGTCCCTGATGAGCTATGTGGGCTGGAAGGACCTGAAGTCCGCCATGCGCTACGTGGAGGCCAGCCCGTTCATGGGCATGGCGCTGATTGATCCGCAGCCGGTCCGTCGGTAATCAAAGGTTTCTTCTATTAATACTGTCGGCTGATAGTCAAAGCCAATCGATAGCATCAGGTTTGCCAATGAGCCAAGCGGCAAGTCATTGGTTAGGATTCTCCCCATCAAGTTTTCACCCAATGTTTTCAACCACTGATGGAGAGTCAACGATGCCTATCATCAACAGCCAAGTTAAACCGTTCAAAGCTACCGCATTCAAAAACGGCGCATTCGTCGAAGTGTCGGACGCTGATCTGAAAGGCAAATGGTCTGTCGTGTTCTTCTACCCGGCTGACTTCACCTTCGTTTGCCCAACCGAGCTGGAAGACCTGGCCGACAACTACGCCGAATTCCAGAAACTGGGCGTTGAGATCTACAGCGTTTCCACCGACACCCACTTTGCTCACGCTGCCTGGCACAACACTTCGCCAGCCATCGGCAAGATCCAGTACACCATGATCGGCGACCCGACCCTGGCCATCTCCCGCAACTTCGACGTGCTGATCGAAGAAGCCGGTCTGGCTGACCGCGGCACCTTCGTGATCAACCCGGAAGGCCAGATCAAGATCGTTGAAATCAACGATGGCGGCGTAGGCCGTGACGCTTCCGAGCTGCTGCGCAAGATCAAGGCCGCTCAGTACGTTGCCGCTCACCCAGGCGAAGTCTGCCCAGCCAAGTGGAAAGAGGGCGAGGCCACTCTGGCTCCGTCCCTGGACCTGGTTGGCAAGATCTAAGTCCATGCATTACCCAAGGGCGGTGATCCGCACTTAAGTCAGCTGCACCGCCCCTAAAACGCCCGGGCGAGATTCGCTCGGGCGTTTTTTTTTACCGAACCATCTCTTTATTCAGAACATGGAAATCGCCCGTATGTTGGACGCCAATCTTAAAGCTCAGTTGAAGTCATACCTGGAACGGGTCACCCAGCCGATCGAGATCGTCGCCTCCCTCGACGACGGTGCGAAATCCCAGGAAATGCTCGCGTTACTCAAAGACATTGTCAGTCTTTCCAACCAGATTACGTTGCTCGACAACGGTACCGATGGGCGCAAGCCGTCGTTCACGTTGAATCGCCCGGGAGGCGATATCAGCCTGCGTTTCGCCGGCATTCCGATGGGCCACGAATTCACTTCCCTGGTGCTGGCCCTGCTG
This sequence comes from Pseudomonas protegens, assembly GCF_003363755.1. Taxonomy (GTDB): domain Bacteria; phylum Pseudomonadota; class Gammaproteobacteria; order Pseudomonadales; family Pseudomonadaceae; genus Aquipseudomonas; species Aquipseudomonas danubii. The sequence continues at coordinate 636,817 of NZ_CP031396.1, read as the reverse complement.
CAAGTGGGCGGCCATCCGTCGAAAGCCAGTGCTGAAGTGATCGAGCAGATTCGCTCGCTCAAAGGCGAGTTCAACTTCGAAACCTACTTCTCGCTGTCCTGCCAGAACTGCCCGGACGTGGTCCAGGCCTTGAACCTGATGGCGGTCCTCAACCCGAACATCCGTCATGTGGCGATCGACGGCGCGCTGTTCCAGGCCGAAGTCGATGAGCGCAAGGTCATGGCGGTGCCCAGTGTCTACCTCAATGGCGTGAACTTCGGCCAGGGCCGCATGGGGCTGGAAGAGATCCTCGCCAAGCTCGACAGCGGTGCGGTAGAGAAGCAAGCGCAGAAGCTCAACGCCAAAGAGGCCTTTGATGTGCTGGTGGTCGGCGGCGGTCCCGCCGGTGCTTCGGCAGCCATCTACGCCGCTCGTAAAGGCATTCGTACCGGGGTCGCGGCCGAGCGCTTCGGCGGCCAGGTACTGGACACCATGGCCATCGAGAACTTTGTTTCGGTGAAAGAGACCGAAGGGCCAAAACTGGCCGCGGCGCTGGAAGAGCACGTCAAGCAATACGACGTCGACATCATGAACCTGCAGCGAGCCAGTGCCCTGGTGCCGGCCAAGGAAGTGGGCGGCCTGCATGAGATTCAGTTTGAAAGCGGCGCCAGCCTGAAGGCCAAGTCGGTGATCCTGGCGACAGGTGCCCGCTGGCGTGAAATGGGTGTGCCGGGTGAGCAGGAGTACAAGGCCAAGGGCGTGTGTTTCTGCCCGCACTGCGATGGTCCGCTGTTCAAAGGCAAACGGGTGGCGGTGATTGGTGGCGGTAACTCCGGCGTCGAAGCGGCTATCGACCTGGCGGGTATCGTCAGCCACGTCACCTTGCTGGAGTTCGACAGCAAGCTGCGGGCCGACGCCGTGTTGCAGCGCAAGCTGTACAGCCTGCCCAACGTCAAGGTCATCACCAGTGCCCTGACCAGTGAAGTGAAGGGTGATGGGCAGAAGGTCACCGGCCTGGCCTACAAGGATCGCGATTCGGGTGAATTCCACACGGTGGACCTGGAAGGCATCTTTGTGCAGATTGGCCTGCTGCCCAACACCGACTGGCTCAAGGGCTCGGTAGAACTGTCGCCTCGCGGCGAGATCATCGTCGATGCCCGTGGCGAGACTTCGCTGCCCGGCGTATTTGCTGCCGGAGACGTGACCACCGTGCCCTACAAGCAGATCGTGATTGCGGTGGGTGAGGGCGCCAAGGCTTCCCTCAGTGCATTCGATCACTTGATCCGCACATCAGCACCGGCTTGATCGGCCGCTGAACAAACAAAACCCCATGAGCCTGGCTCATGGGGTTTTTTTATGGCTGCCTGGGTCGGCGCCGGCTTGCCAGTGAAGAGGCTGTTGGGCCTGGCGCAGTCCTTGCGGATGCGTTCGCTGGCAATCCAGTTCCTACACAGGCCGGCTCTGCACCTGTATCGGGTTACAGCGGCGCTGGCTGGATGATCTCGACCCAGTAGCCATCGGGGTCCTTGATGAAGGCCAGGCTCTTCATGCGACCATCATTCAGGCGCTTCTGGAAGTCGCAGCCCAGGGTCTCGAAACGTTCGCAGGCAGCGACAATATCCGGTACCGAGATGCAGATATGGCCGAAGCCACGCGGGTCGGTGTTGCCGTTGTGGTAGGCGAAATCCGGATCGTTCTCGGTGCCGTGGTTGTGGGTCAGTTCGAGAATCCCGGGGATCGACTTCATCCATTCGGTACGGGCCGCAGCGTCGGCCGGAATCTGCGACTTGTCCACCAGTGCGAGGAAGTACAGGCTGAATTCGGCTTCGGGGAAATCACGTTTTTCCACCAGGGAAAAGCCCAGGACCCGAGTGTAGAAGTCCAGCGAGCGAGTGATGTCCTTGACCCGCAGCATGGTGTGGTTGAAGACGAAACGAGCAGTGGCTGCGTCCGGTTGGGCGGTCACGCCAGGGAAAGTGTTGAGTTCGTTGAGGCTCATGGGCCCTCCAGAAGAAAGTGCGGCAAAGGCTGCCCGCGAGGGCGGGGAAGTCCTTGTCTGGCAATGGTTCGGACATCCTTGGAAGCGGGCAATGATACGCAACTGGACAGGATGGCGCCAAACCCAAAGCTCCTGATCTATTGCCCATTCCTGGCGCCGGGCTCAGACTTCAAGGCCCGTTTCTTTAGTGTGCCAATCCATGATCGAGTCGCTTAGAGCCCAGGCTGTGGCCGTTTTACTGTTGATGTTTGCGGGCGTTGTCCAGGCGCAACCGGAGGTTGCCTGGCCCGAGGGCTGGACTGTGGAGCCAGTGCCGGTCCAGGAGGCGGATCAGGCTGCCCAGGTTTCCCGGCAGCGGGCGGTGAAGAATGATGCCGCGGGCAATCCGCAACTGGTCATGGAGTTGACCATGACCCAGGTGGAACGCGGGCATGTAGTCAATCTTCAAGGGGTATTGCTGGAGATGCGCAAGTCAGTGCAGAAAGACTTTGCCCGCAGTGGATATCAGAGTGTCTGTAACAAGATTCATGCTGCACAGTTGAGTCGTCTGGACGCTCTGGAGACCACTTGTACCATTACCCAGAATGGGCGACATGTGTTGTCGCAAACACTGGTGGCGGCACTGGATGAGGATAAGGCTTATGTACTTTCATACGCCGGTCAGGCGGCGGCTTATGCCGATAGTCAGGATCAGATACTGGCTGTACGAAATAGCCTCAAACTTTAAGGAAAAATCTGAAACAGTCGGTTTGCTTTTCGCGTGTAGCGAGTTCGTTTTCGAGAAAGGCATCAAGCGACTAGTTGCTTTGGGGGCTGGCTTTATAGCAAAGCCTATCGCGAGATGGCTGATTGCCATCGGTTGGGCTGGATCTTCCCTTAGATTCAAGTCGTAATAAGAATATTCTTGTCAATGTAAAAGGCCCTGCATATGCAGGGCCTTTTTCAGGTGGCGGCTTTGTTCAAGCGCGCAGCCAGGAATCCACAGTGGCAGCACCGTACTGTTCTTTCCAGGCTTTCAGGCCGCGATGATTGCCGCCCTTGGTTTCAATCAGTTCACCGGTGTGCGGGTTCTGATAGACCTTCACCACACGTGCGCGGCGCTGTTTAGGGGCGTTGGCTTGTGGCAGGCCGCTTTTGCCCAGGTTGGGATCAAGGATTGCGATAATGTCACGCAAACTCTTGTCGTAGGATTTCATCAGGGCCTGAAGTTTCTCTTCGAACTCGATTTCCTTTTTGAGTCCGGCGTCGTTCTTCAGGGATTCAAGCTGCGCGAGCTGTTCTTGAAGTGCTTTTTCTGCAGCACGAAATTCAGCAAGTCTGGACAATATCTTCACTCCAATAGTCTATTTTGGCTGATACAAACCACAAACAAAGCTATAAGCCATAAGCCGGTTAAGGCTCGATTAAGTGGCCTACCTGTGAATCTTGTACAGGCGGGAAAAATTGTAGTAGTTAATGGCGCGAGAGTAAATCAGGTTGTTCTTGTTCAAGCCTGTATTTGCCAATTGAATCAAATTGGTGCGTATCCCGAGTTACCGTAGTCGAGCACTTAATGTTCTGGTATGGCTATTTAATGGCGCGCCAGGGCCGCAACAAATTCCGCACTGGGCATGGGGCGCCCAAATAAATAACCCTGCAGGAAATCCACGCCTTGAGCCGCCAGGTAATCCCGCTGCTCGGCAGTTTCAATACCTTCGGCGACGATGCCCAGATCGAGTTTGGTCGAGAGTTGAATAATGCTGTCGAGTATATGCAGCGACAGTGCGTCGGCACCGATCATGGCGACAAAGCTTTGATCGATCTTCAAGTAATCGACATTGAACTGACGCAGATAACCCAGGCTGGAATGCCCGGTGCCGAAGTCGTCGATGGCGATCATTACCCCGAGTTCATGCAGAGCGGCAAACAGCTGCTGGGTGGTGGCCGTGGGCTCGATCAGTTCGCGTTCGGTCAACTCCAGCACCAGGATCACCTTGCCGGGAGGGAAGGCGGCGAGAAACTCCCGGCAGTCCTCCAGCAACTGCAAGTCATGGCAGTGACTGGCAGTGATGTTGATGCCGATATGAAAACCGTCGGTGAAGCCAGCGGCGTGGGGGGCCAGCACCTGCATCGTCTGCTGCATCAGCGAACGGGTCATGGGCACGATCAGCCCGGAATGTTCGGCGAAAGGGATGAACAGGTCCGGACGCACGAGTCCCTCTCGCGGATGTTGCCAGCGCATCAGCACTTCAATGCCGGCCCATTGCAGCGTGTCACCGCGCACCACCGGCTGAAAGTATGGGATGAACTCCCGGGCTTCCAGTGCCCGGCGCAATTCATGGCTGGGAGAGGCGGAGCGCTTCTGCAACCAGTGGGCCAGGACACCGGCGCCGGCACCGAGAAAGACCAGCAGGCTGAACAACGCCGGGTACTGGCTTTTCATGTATTTCCAGATGTCCCCCTCGGGAAATCCTGTACTGACGCTGTAGGGATAACGCGATGAACTCAGATGCAGGGGGGCCACTGCTGCCAGTGGCGGTGCGCCGTCGTGGACCCCGCCATCACTGGACAGCCAATGCTCGCCCACCTGCAGCCGCAGATGAGCGAAGCGGCTGATCAGGCGCAGGGCGTTGGTCAGGTGATAACCGTCGATGGTCGCCAAGGCCGAGCGCTCCCCCTCACTCAAGCGGTAGATCAGCAGCGCGGTGTTGGGGGTGACGGGGTTGCCACTCATGAGCCAGAGCCGGCCGTTAACGTAATCCCGGGGATCGAGGGGCACCGGATAGCTGCCCAGCAATGAACTGCAATAGTTGTTGTTGCGCCACACCAGGTTGGTCGAGCGCACGAATGGTCGGCGAGTCACTTGGTTCCTCAGGGCCAGTTGCCGTACCTCGTCGCACTCCAGGCCTGCCTGGGGCAGCAGCGCCCTGGCGGCAATATCGGTGTTGTCCAGCATCAGGTCGAACTGGCGGATGGCTTCCTCGGCGGTTTCCAGGCTGCTGCGCACCAGCGCTCGTTCGGCCTGGGCGTAGAAAATGACGGCCCCCAGTCCGATGGGAAGCACAATCGCCAACACTGTCCAGAGTCTGCGGGTAGAACGCTTGAGCGGACCTTTGGCGGTCAGGGGCATGGATCGAACCTGTGGTGGAGGAGGGGCGGGCCAGCGTCTGGCTGCCGCAGCGGTGGCGGCAGCCTCCTGACATTGTCTGGATCATCGCAGGATAGACGGCTTTGGATGACGATACAGACGTTGCGCATGCTGGATGAAGGCCAGTGTCGCCGGCGATGCCTGGCGCCGATCGAGCACGGCGATCCCCACTTGGCGCCGCACCGGCGGCGACAGGGGCTTGCTCCCATAGCGGGCGTCCGCAGTCGGGGGCAAGGACAGCTCGGCCAGAATGCTCAAGGCGTCACCCCGGGCCACGGTTTCCAGGGTGCTGAGCAGTTGCGAACTGCGGTAGCGGATGTTGGGGCTCAGGCCGGCGCCGATGAACAAGCGCGTAACCAGCTCGGCCGAGCCGGCTTCGGTCAGCACGAAGGGATCGTGACACAGCTGTTCGAGGCGGATCTCTTGCTCCCGGGCCAGGGCATGGTCTGCGGGAATCAGCGCCATCAACTGGTCCTCGATCAGGGCGAAGGTATCGAAACGCTCCTCGGGCAACACCACGAAGCCGACGTCGACCCGTCGCTCCTCCAGCCATTGCAGCACCTGGCGATCCGGCCCCTCGTCGATATGCACCTCGATCCCCGGATGCTCGCGCCGGTACTCCTCGAGGATGGATGGCAACAGGCGCATGGAGGAGGTGGGGCCAAAGGAGCCGATGCGCAAGGTGCCGCGCTTCATGCCCCGAGCGTCGGCGGCCTCCTGTTCCAAGGTCGCCGCCAGCCCCAGCATGGCCCGGGCCCGCAGCAACAGTTGGCCACCAATATCGGTGAGCTCGACCTGGGCCTGATGGCGGCGGAACAACTCGACCCCCAGTTCCTGTTCCAGGGACTTGATGGCGTGGGACACGGCCGACTGGGTGATGCCCAGGCGCGTGGCGGCGCTGGTAAAACCCGCCAGTTCGGCCACCCGGGAGAAGATCTCCAATTGGGTCAGGGTCATGAGTAAAAGCTCATTTTACGATGATGAGCCATTAGACAAAAAATGACCTCAGAGCACAAATCCACGACCACAGAGCAGCATGATCATGAGTGAAAGCAGTATTAGCGGCGCCCTGGCGGCCGATCACGCAGACCTGTCGGTCTATTGCAAACTGGTGGCAGTGACCATGATCTGGGGCGGCACCTTCGTCGCCGGGCGTTACCTGGCCGGCGGGCTTTCCCCCTGGCTGGCTGCCAGTCTGCGCTTCTTGCTCGCCAGCCTGGCCCTGCTTGGCTTCATGGCGGTGGCGCGCATTGCCCTGGTCAGACCCAGCCTCAAGCAGCTCGGCCAACTGGCGCTCCTGGGGTTCTTCGGCATCTTCTTCTACAACCTGTGCTTCTTCCTCGGCCTGCAACAGGTCAACGCCTCGCGGGCGTCCCTGATCGTGGCGCTCAATCCTGCGGTGATTGCCCTGGCGTCCTGGGCACTGTTCAAGGAACGCCTGAGCCGGCGCAAGTTGTTGGGCATCCTGTCGTGCCTGAGTGGCGCGGCCCTGGTGATCTGCAGTCGCGATCCTTCGGCCCTGGCTGCCGGGGCAGGTGGCTGGTATGGCGACCTGCTGATACTCGGCTGCGTCCTGGGTTGGGGGGTGTACTCGCTGTGTTCCAAAGGTCTCAATCAGCACCTTGGCCCGTTGCAGACCGTTACCTATTCGATCCTGATGGGAACCCTGATGCTGTGGGCTGCAACCCTGGCCCGGGGTGAGTTCGACCTGCATGCCATTGTCCGCCTGGACCTGAGCCAGGGCTTGAGCCTGCTGTACCTGGGCGTCCTGGGTTCCGCGCTGGCCTATATCTGGTACTACGACGGCCTGCGACGCATCGGTGCCACCCGCTCCGGAGTATTCATTGCCCTCAACCCGCTGACGGCAGTCCTGCTGGGCGCACTGTTGCTGGGAGAGCAACTGAGCCTGGTGATGGGAATGGGCGGGGTGTTGATTCTCGGCGGCATCTACCAGTGCAACAAACCCCTTGCGGGCCAGGCGAAAAAGGCGATTTTATAGAGAATGCGGACAAAGGCTTTTACGCTGTGTAGAATCCGGTTACGCATACAATAATAAAGTCTTCTGGCAGCAGAAGCCTCGTCCCCCAGCCTGTAAGACAGGGTCGAAATGAAGATTCTCGGGTTTCAACTGATCTACGGTGACTTCCTCGCCCGCAGCGTGCGGGGCATCTCCTGCGCACCGCCTTCTTTCCTCAGCATTGATAGCAACTAACGATCCGTTAATTCTAAAAATATGATGAGGCGCCAACCATGGCAGATATCTTCGAAAACCCAATGGGCCTGATGGGCTTTGAATTCATCGAATTCGCATCGCCTACCCCCAATACCCTCGAACCGATCTTCGAGATCATGGGTTTCACCAAAGTCGCGACCCATCGTTCAAAAGACGTGCATCTGTACCGCCAGGGTGCGATCAACCTGATCCTCAACAACGAACCCCACAGCGTTGCCTCGTACTTCGCCGCCGAACACGGCCCGTCGGTATGCGGCATGGCGTTCCGGGTCAAGGATTCGCAAAAGGCCTACAAGCGTGCCCTGGAACTGGGCGCCCAGCCGATCCACATTGAAACCGGGCCGATGGAGTTGAACCTGCCGGCAATCAAGGGCATCGGCGGCGCGCCGTTGTACCTGATCGACCGTTTCGGTGAAGGCAGCTCGATCTATGACATCGACTTCGTGTTCCTCGAAGGCGTGGACCGCAACCCACCGGGTGCCGGCCTGAAGATCATCGACCACCTGACCCACAACGTGTATCGCGGGCGCATGGCCTATTGGGCCGGCTTCTACGAGAAGCTGTTCAACTTCCGCGAGATCCGTTACTTCGACATCAAGGGCGAATACACCGGCCTGACCTCCAAGGCCATGACCGCTCCGGATGGCATGATCCGTATCCCGTTGAACGAGGAATCGTCCAAGGGCGCCGGGCAGATCGAAGAGTTCCTGATGCAGTTCAATGGCGAGGGCATCCAGCACGTGGCCTTCCTCACCGACGATCTGGTGAAGACCTGGGACGCGCTGAAGAAGATCGGCATGCGCTTCATGACCGCGCCGCCGGCAACCTACTACGAGATGCTCGAAGGCCGCCTGCCGAACCACGGCGAGCCGGTCAATGAGTTGCAGTCCCGCGGCATCCTGCTGGACGGCTCCTCGGAAGCCGGTGACAAGCGCCTGCTGCTGCAGATCTTCTCGGAAACCCTGATGGGGCCGGTATTCTTCGAATTCATCCAGCGTAAAGGCGACGATGGTTTCGGCGAGGGCAACTTCAAGGCACTGTTCGAATCGATCGAACGCGACCAGGTGCGTCGCGGGGTACTGGCCACCGAGTAACCCTCGGCAGGCTTGAACACAGAGCCCGATCAGGCCATGCCTGATCGGGCTTTATATTGCCTGTCGGTTGGCGATAGTGAATGTGTTAATGTTTCCGCCTTTGTTTCCCAGCCCTTGACCGATGCCTCGATGAACACACCCAGACCGTCCCTGACCTTGACCCTGTTGCAGGCCCGTGAGGCCGCCATGGCCTTTTTCCGCCCCTCGCTGAACCAGCACGACCTGACCGAGCAGCAGTGGCGGGTGATCCGCATCCTGCGCCAGAACGGTGAGCTGGAGAGCCACCAACTGGCAAAGATGGCCTGCATCCTGCCACCGAGCATGACCGGCGTGCTGACCCGCCTGGAGCGTGACGAGTACGTCAGCCGTCGCAAATCCCCAGAGGACCAGCGCCGCCTGTTCATCACCCTGACCGACAAGGGCCAGGCCTGTTTCGAGTCCATGAGCGGCGACATGGAAATCAACTACCAGAAAATCCAGCAGCAATTTGGCGAGGACAAGATGCAGGCCTTGCTGGCCCTGCTCAATGAGCTCAAGCAGATCAAACCCTGATCCCCAACGGCGCCCGAACCTGGGCTGCCCAGGCCCATGCGGGCGCGTCGATCAGTTGCGGCGCTGGCGCAGCAGGTGCCTGACCCCTTCGAGCACCAGCACCAGCACCGCCAGCCAGACCGGGATGTAAGTCAGCCATTCCCCGGCCTTGATGCTTTCCCCCAGCAGCAGGGCGACAAACAGCAGCAACACTGGCTCCACATAGCTGAGCAGGCCGAACAGGCTGAAGGCCAGCAAGCGACTGGCGATGACGTAGCACGCCAGCGCCGAGGCGCTGATCACCCCCAGCAGAGGAATCAGCAGGTACAGGCCGGGATGGCTGTCCACCACGGCAAATCCCTGTTCGCCGCCTTGCACAAACCACAGTGCCACCGGGATCAACAGCGCCATGTCCAGCCACAGGCCACCCAGATGATCGGTGCCCAGGCGCCGCCGCAGGACGAAATACACCGGGTAGCCCACGGCCACCACCAGGGTCGCCCAGGAAAAACTGCCCACTTGATACAACTCGTTGAGCACCCCGAGGCAGGCCAGCAGCGTGGCCACTTTCTGCAGGCGCGACAGACGCTCGCCATACACGATGCGTCCGGTCAGGACCATGGTCAGCGGCAGCAGGAAGTACCCCAGTGACACATCCAGGCTGTAGCCGTTGAGCGGCGCCCACATGAACAGCCAGAGCTGCACCCCCACCAGGGCCGACGACAGCAGCAACACCAGGCTCAGCAGCGGTTTGCCTGCCACCTGGCGCAGCACTTGGCCGACCCGGTGCCACTCGCCGCTGAAGATCATGAACAGGGTCATGCAGGGCAGGGTCAGCAGCATCCGCCAGCCGAAAATCTCCACCCCGGTCAGGGGCGTCAGCAGGGAGGTGTAGAAATACATGACGGCAAACAGCACCGACGCCAGGACCGATAAGGCAATTCCTTTAGACACACTGTCCTCGTAATACCCGAACGCTCGGGACACATAGAAATAGGGGGGAGAAGCGAGGGGGAATATAGAGGGTCAGGCGCGAGTTTTTTGCTCTGATTGCGCCATCGTGGCGGGATTTTTTCTCGTTTATGGCCACAGTGCCGCCGAGCCTGCTGAGCCCAAGGCCGGTGGCGCGCGCCTTTGCGCCGCCACCGGCAGCGTTCAGCCCAGGTGCGGAAAACGACCGGAGACGAAATGACTCACATCGTTGAAGCCCGGCGTCGAGGCGTGCCCCGGGGTCACCAGGGCGTCGATGAAGGCTTCATCCTCTGGGCTGATCTTCACCTCAAGGGCCCGGGTGTAGGCGTCCCACTGGGCTTCGGTACGCGGACCGACAATCGCTGAACTCACCGCCTGGTTGTTCAGCACCCAGGCGATGGCGAACTCGACGATACCGACCCCGCGGTCCTGGGTGTATGCCTGGATCTGCTGGGCGATGCGCAGGGATTCCACCCGCCACTCGGTTTCCAGGATGCGCTTGTCCTGGCGTCCGGCGCGGCTGCTGCTGTCCGGGGCCGTGTCCGGCGCGTACTTGCCACTGAGCACGCCACGGGCCAGCGGGCTGTAAGGCACCACGCCCAGGCCATAGGCCTTGGCCGCGGTGATCTGCTCGGCCTCGGCCTGGCGGTTGACGATGTTGTACAGCGGCTGGCTGATGACCGGGCGGTCCACCCCCAACTGGTCGGCCACGCGAATGGCCTCGGCAATCCGCCAGCCTCGGTAGTTGGACAGGCCCCAGTAGCGGATCTTGCCCTGGCGCAGCAGGTCGCCGATGGCCGAGAGGCTCACCTCCAGCGGGGTGTTGTGGTCCTCGCGGTGCAGGTAGTAGATGTCCAGGTAGTCGGTGCCCAGGCGGGTCAGGCTGGCCTCGATGCCGTTGAAGATGTGCTTGCGGCTCAGGCCGCTGCGGTTGGGCACGCCATCCGCCGGGCCGAAGCCGACCTTGGACGCCAGCACCCACTCATGGCGGTGGCGGGCGATGGCTTCACCGACGATTTCCTCGGAGCGGCCCTGGGTGTAGACGTCTGCGGTGTCGATGAAGTTGATCCCCTGGTCCCAAGCCTTGTCGATGATGCGCAGCGAGTCTTCGGTGCTGGTCTGCTCGCCGAACATCATGGTGCCCAGGGTCAGGCTGGAAACCTTGAGACCGGAATGGCCGAGGGTGCGATAGCTCATGGGCGAAATCCTTGTGCTAGAAGGGTGGCCGGGGCATCTCCGGCCATGGGGGCGACCATCAAATACCACAACGCCGGGCTAGCGCAATGCCTGAATGGCGCCTCCTCGCCGGGGCCGGTTTTTCGGCAAAGAGGCCCGTGAGATCGCCTGCAAGGACATTGCGCAGGAGCCGGCTTGCCGGCCAGCCGCCCCCGGACCGGCGCTCAAGACGGGCACAGCGCCCGACAGCGCTGCAACACAAAGCTGTGCAGCAGGCGCACCCGCTCGGAAACCTGCAGGCGATGGGGGCACAGCAGATTGAACGGCGCCCGTTCCCCTTGCCAGTCGTCGAGCAGCGGCACCAGGCGCCCGGCGCGGATATCCTCGGCCACATCCAGCCGGGCCTTGTAGACAATGCCGTGGCCGGCCAGGGCCCAGCGCCGGGCCACTTCGCCGTCGTCGCACAGGTAGTCGCCGCGCACGGGCACCTCGCGAGTCTCGGCGCCACGGCTGAAGCGCCAGCTGTCATAGGGTTGGCCGTTACGCAGGTAGAGCAGGGCACTGTGGTGCGACAGGTCTTCGGGGGACTGCGGGGTACCGCAACGGGCCAGGTAAGCCGGGCTGGCGCACACCAGGCGACGATGTTCGGGGAGGATCGGCAGGGCCACCAGGCTCGAGTCCGCCGGCACGCCAAAGCGCAGGGCCACATCCACGGTGTCGCGGAACAGGTCGGCGTGGCGGTCATTGAGCCGCAGTTGCAGGCGCAGTTGCGGGTGCTCGGCCTTGAACTCGTCAAGCCAGGGCAGCAGCGCGTTGCGTCCGAAATCCGAAGGCGCCGACAGTTGCAGCACACCGGCCAGGCCCTGGCTCTGCTGCTTGAGCGCCTGCTCACCGTCCTCCAGAGTGGCCAGGGCCAGACGCACGCTTTCCAGGTAGCGGCGCCCCTCTTCGGTCAGGCGCATGCTGCGGGTGGAGCGCGCCAGCAGGCGGCTGCCCAGGCGGGTTTCCAGGCGCTTGAGGGCGATGCTGGCCGCAGCGGCCGTCATGCCCAGGGAGCGGGCGGCGGCGGAAATGCTCCCGGAATCGGCCGTGCGCACGAAAATTTCCAGGTCGAGGATTGAGCTCATTAGTAAAAATCCTTTAAAGATCTTTGCGTTTTAGCGGGATTTTTCCTCGATTGGCAAGCTGTGAAGATGCAATCACCTTTACATGACCCAGGGGATCGCAATGACTCTTTCCAATCCAAGCTTGCAGCACAAGACCGTGGTGGTGATTGGCGCCGGCAGCGGCATCGGTGCTGCCGTGGCCCGTCAGGCGGCCGCACGCGGGGCCAAGGTGGTACTCGCCGGGCGCAGCCTCGAAGCCTTGCAACGGCAGCAGGCGCAGTTGCCGCCCTCGGCCCGCAGCCTCGCCGTGGACATCACCGACGCCGCCAGCCTCGGTGATCTGTTCAGCGCCGTGGGCGCCTTTGACCATCTGGTGATCAGTGCCGGTCCGGCGATCACCGCCAAGCCCCTGGCCGACACCGATCTGCTGGATGCCCAGCGGGCGTTCGAGGTGAAGTTCTGGGGCGTGTGGCGCGCGGTCCAGGCGGCGCTGCCCCATCTGGCGGCTCAAGGCAGCATCAGCCTGACCTCAGGTTTGCTGTCACGCAAAATGGTTCCCGGACAAGTGCTCAAGACCACCCTCAATGCCGCTCTCGAAGCCCTGGGCAAGCACCTGGCCAAGGAACTGGCGCCACGCCGGGTGAATGTCATCAGCCCTGGGGTCACTGCCACCGAAGCCTATGCTGGTCTGACGGCGGAGGCCCGGGCAGCAATGTTTACCCGCACCGCCGCCAGCCTGCCGGTGGGTCGTGTCGGCCAGCCGGATGACATCGCCGCGGCCTTTATCCTGGCCATGGAGAACGGCTTTATCAGCGGCAGCCTGATCGACGTCGATGGCGGTGGCCTGCTATGAGCTGGCGCTTCGATCACCTGGCGTTCAACTGTGCCCAGGGCCAGGCGTTGCAGCAGGCATTCGCCGATCTGTTGGGCCTGCAAGCGGGACGGCGTCCCCCGTTTCCCTTTCCCGGGCGCTGGCTGTATCAGGACCGGCAGGCGCTGGTCCACGTCATCGAACAGGCCGATAGCCCCGAGCCGCAACTGAGCCACATCGCCTTCAGCACCCAGGAGGCGGCCGACGCCGTGTTACGGCGGGTGCAAGCCAGTGGCCTGGAGCATCAGGTGGCGCAGGTCCCGGAAGACGGCATCTGGCAGATCTTCGTCCGCTTGCCCGGCGGCCTGGTGCTGGAGCTGGATGCTCCGGCGGCGGGGGAATTGAGCATCAGCCACGACTACGCCCGGCACGGTGGCGCCCCGAGCTGAGGCCGGCCATGAAAAAGCCCGTTGGAGCAGAGGCTCGGACGGGCTTTTTTCGTTGCTGGGCGGTGTGTTGCCGGGGTTCAGCGGTTCAGGGTGCGGGTCATGCGCAGGGCCAGCAGGCTACCGCCGACAATCACCCCGGCCAGCAGGTACAGCGCGGCATCGGTGGAGCCGGTGCTGTCCTTGACCCAACCGACCAGGTAGGGGCTGAGGAAGCCGGCCATCTGGCCCATGGAGTTGATCAGCGCCAGGCCACCGGCCGCGGCTCCGGCACTGAGCAGGGCGGTGGGCACCGGCCAGAACATCGGCAGGCCGGTGAGGGCGCCCATGGTGGCGAGGGTCAGGCCGAGGAGGGCCAGGGCCGGGGTGCTGGCGAAGTTCACCGCGATCAGCAGGCCCACGGCGCCCATCAGCATCGGCACCACAAGGTGCCAGCGGCGCTCCTTGCGCAAGTCCGCCGAACGGCCCACCAGCAGCATGAACACCGCCGCCAGCAGGTAGGGAATCGCACTCAGCCAGCCGATCACCAGATTGTCGGCAAAGCCCAGGTTCTTGATGATCGACGGCAGCCAGAAGTTGATCGCGTAGACCCCGCTCTGGATGCAGAAATAGATCAGGCCGAAGGCCCAGATCGCCGGGTTCTTGAACACGGCTGCCAGGGAATCGCTGGCGGTTTTCGGCTGGTTGGCGGCGTCCGCGGCCTGGTCGGCCTCCAGCACCGCGCGTTCAGCCGGCGTCAGCCACTTGGCGTGGGCGAAGCTGTCGCTGAGCAGGAAGAACGCCAGGGCGCCGAGTACCACCGTGGGAATGCCCTGCAGCAGGAACATCCACTGCCAGCCGGCGAGGCCGCCTTGTCCGGCCGCGAAGTGATTGAGAATCCAGCCGGAAAACGGGCTGCCCAACAACCCTGAGACCGGGATCGCCGACATGAACAGGGCCATGATCCGGCCCCGGCGGAAGGTCGGGAACCACTGCGAAAGGTACAGCACCACGCCGGGGAAGAAGCCGGCTTCGGCGGCTCCGGTGAACAGGCGCAAGGTATAGAACTGGGTCGGCGTGGTGACGAACAGCAGGCAGGTGGACAGGGTGCCCCAGGTGATCATCATCAGCGCGATCCAGCGCCGTGGGCCGAACCGGTTCAGCGCCAGGTTGCTCGGTACGCCGCACAGCACGTAACCGATAAAGAAGATCCCGGCGCCCAGGCCGTAGACCGTTTCACTGAATTTCAGGGCATCGAGCATCTGCAACTTGGCGAAGCCAACGTTGACCCGGTCGAGGTAGTTGAACAGATAGCAAACGAAGATGAAGGGGATCAGGCGCAGGGTGATGCGCTTGTAGACGGCGTGCTTGTCGTCAGCCTGGGCCAGTGGGGCAGCGGCGCTCTGTGACATGGAGTGTCTCTCTTTATTATGATTTTTTGCGGTGCAAGGGTAACGTTGACCGCCCCGAGAGTCTCAGTCACACCGAGGTCGCTGTCTTTGTGCCGGCGCACAGCGATTGGCCGCCGACCCTGTGCCACTGAACAACGTCCAAGGACCTTCCCTCTATGTTCGAACTCGATCATGACCTGGCACAGGACATCGTCGACCGCACGATGGCCATCCTGCCCTACAACGTCAACGTCATGGACAGCCAGGGTCTGATCCTGGGCAGTGGCGAGCCGGAGCGCATCAACACCCGCCACGAAGGCGCGCAACTGGTGCTGGCCAACGGCCGGGTGGTGGAGATCGACGAGCCCACCGCACGCCAGCTCAAGGGGGTGCAGCCGGGGATCAACCTGCCGTTGCTGCACGACCAGCGGCTAATCGGCGTGCTGGGCATCACCGGCGATCCGGCGTTGCTGCGCACCTACGCCGAACTGGTGCGCATGACCGCCGAGATGCTGGTGAGCCAGCGCCACCAACAGGCCGAACAGCAATGGCGGCGCCAGCGTTGTGACGATCTGCTGGCCCTGCTGTTGAGCGACAGCGGCGACTCGCCACGGCTGGTGGATGAAGCTCGGCAGATGGGCCTCAAACCGCAATTGGCGCGCACCCCTTACCTGTTCGAACTGGCACCGGAGCAGCCCGTGGGGCAGGGCGTCGAGACCCTCAGCACCTGGCTGATGAGCCGCTACCCGGACAGCTGGTGCGTCAGTTCGTCAAAGACCTCCCTGCTCTGGTGTCGCCCGGCGAACTTCAGCCTGGACAACCCGCGCCTGCTGGAAAAACTCGACGGCCAGGGCTGGAACATCCTGCGGGTTGCCGTGGGCGGGCAGGCCGATGGCCTGGCCGGATTGCGCCGTTGCTATCGTCGGGTCGGCGACCTGCTGGCCTACGGCCGCGACCTGCTGCCGGACTCGCGCCTGCTGACCCTCAACCGCTACCGTCTGCCGGTGATGCTCTGGCGCCACCGCAACGACGACGCCCTGGACGAGTTGCTGACCCCGTTGCGCAAGGTGCTGGCCAAGGACAGCAACGGCCAGTTGCTGGCGACCTTGCGCAGCTGGTGCGACCACGATGGCCAGAGCCAGGCCTGCGCCGACGCCCTGGGCATCCACCGCAACAGCCTGCGCTACCGCATGGAGCGGATTGCCGAACTCAGCGGCGTCGACCCCTTGCGCCTGGACGGCATGCTGGCCCTGTACCTGGGGGTGCAATTGCTGCCCCCCAACACGGCTCAACACAATCCCCTGTAGCCGCTGCCGAGCCATGGCGAGGCTGCGCAAAGGCCCGCAGGGCCTTGCCTGGCAATCTCCCGTCAAACCGGCATCGCCTTCAAGCCCCTCGCGAGCGCTCCGCGCCCGTTCGCAGCCTGCGGCAGCGGCTACAGCGTCCAGGAGGATTTAACTGGTGTAGCCGCTGCCGAGCCATGGCGAGGCTGCGCAAAGGCCCGCAGGGCCTTGCTTGGCAATCTCCCGTCAAACCTGCATCGTCTTCAAGCCCCTCGCGAGCGCTCCGCGCCCGTTCGCAGCCTGCGGCAGCGGTTTCAACGCTAGGCGAGGCTGCGCCGTTGTAGCAATGAACAATAAAGCGCCCCCGGACTTGTGCAGCGGACCGGGGCCAGCGCCTGCGCCAAGTGGCAGCATGGCGGCACAAGAACCGGAGAACACCCCATGAAGATCATCATCGCCCCCGACTCGTTCAAGGACAGCCTGAGTGCCGAAGGCGTGGCCCAGGCCATTGCCCTGGGGCTGGCCGAGGTCTGGTCCGACGCCGAGCTACGTCAATGCCCGATGGCCGACGGCGGCGAGGGCACGGTGGAGTCGATTCTCGCCGCTTGTGACGGGCAGCTGCGCAGCCATCGGGTCCAGGGACCGCTGGGGGCGCCGGTCGAAGCCCGCTGGGGCTGGCTGCCCCAGAGCCACACGGCAATCATTGAAATGGCCGAGGCCAGCGGCCTGCAATTACTGGCGCTGGATCAGCGCGATGCCTGCAACAGCAGCACCTTCGGTACAGGGGAACTGATCCTGGCCGCGCTGGAGGCCGGGGCCCAGCGCATCATCCTGGCCATCGGCGGCAGCGCCACCAACGACGGTGGCGCCGGTGCCCTGCAAGCCCTGGGTCTCAAATTGCTGGATCGCCAGGGTCAGGTACTGCCCCGGGGTGGTCTGGCCCTGGCTGATCTGGCCGGTATCGAGCTCGATGGCATGGACCCGCGTCTGGCCCAGGTACGTTTTGAAATCGCCGCCGACGTCAACAACCCGCTGTGTGGCGAGCACGGTGCCTCGGCGATCTTCGGCCCGCAGAAAGGTGCTTCGTCGCAACAGGTGCAAGCGCTGGACCGGGCCCTGGGGCACTTCGCCGACCTGTGTGCCCAGGTGTTGCCCAAGGACCTGCGTGACGAACCCGGCAGCGGCGCGGCGGGCGGCCTGGGGTTTGCCGCCAAGGCGTTCCTCGGCGCGCAATTTCGCCCGGGGGTGGAAGTGGTTGCGGAGCTGGTGGGCCTGGAACAGGCCGTGCGCGGTGCCGATCTGGTGATTACCGGTGAGGGCCGCTTTGACGCCCAGACCCTGCGCGGCAAGACCCCCTTTGGCGTAGCGCGCATTGCCCGGGAGCAGGGCGTTCCGGTGATCGTGATTGCCGGCACCCTGGGCGAGGGTTACCAGCAGATGTACGCCCACGGCGTGGATGCGGCCTTCGCCCTGACCAGCGGCCCCATGAGCCTGGAACAGGCCTGCCGCGAGGCCCCGCGCCTGCTGCGCGAACGCGCCGCCGACATCGCCCGCGTCTGGCGCTTGGCCCGCAACGCCCGCTAGATACTCGCTGGAGCTGGTCAGTGAAGTTCGTTAATTAGGGCCGGTGGTGGGCATATCCGGTGCTGCGGTAATGGCCGCTTAGGGGTTCGCTCTCACAGTGGCGGTTTGGAGGACATATCCATTTCTGCAGGGGCGGCGGCTGGCGGTTTCGCCCTTACGGCGAGTCACTTTGGGGCCCCAAAGTAACCAAAGGGCTTTGCCCCTCCACTCGGTGCCTCGCTGGGGCTCGGCATGCCCGAACTCCGGCATTGATCCGTGGGCCGCCGCCACCGGCCATCCCTGGCCGGGTGGCGGCTAACCCGGCATCCTTGCCGGCTTGCCCACGGATCAATGCCTGCGTTCGGCCATCGTGGTTAACGGGGCAGGCAGATCAAAAGCAAAATCAAAATCTGACGGCGGCCTTGCGGCCGGCCTGAAGCAGGGGGTGGGGCAGTGAGCTGGCTGGCCAGCGAAGAGGCTACCAGCCAGCGTTCGTCAGTAAACCCCGCCTTCGCTGGTAGGGGTGTCCAGGGTCTTGTACTGGCCGGCCAGGCTCTGCAAGCCTTTCATCAGGACCGTGGTATCTACGCCCACCGCAACAAAATTCGCCCCCAGTTCGATGCAGCGCCGGGCCAGACGCTGATCGGCACTGAGAATTCCCGCGGCCTTGCCCGCCTGACGAATCCGCACGATGGCGTCTTCAATCGCGGCCACCACCTCGGGGTGCCCGGGGTTGCCCCGCTGGCCCATGGCCGCCGACAGATCCGCCGGGCCGATAAACACGCCGTCGACTCCGTCCACCGCGAGAATCTCATCCAGGTTGCGCAGGCCTTCGAGGTTCTCGATCTGCACCAGCAGGCACATCTGCTCGTCCGCCTGATCCAGGTAGCCGGCGACGCTGTTCCAGCGCGATGCCCGGGCCAGGGCGCTGCCGACCCCGCGCACCCCCAGCGGCGGATAGTGCATGGCGCGCACTAGCTGACGTGCCTGTTCGGCGCTTTCCACCATGGGAATCAGCAGGGTCTGGGCGCCGATGTCCAGCAGTTGCTTGATCAGCGCGGTATCGCCAATGGGCGGGCGGATGATGCCCTGGGCTGCGTAGGGCGCGATGGCCTGCAGCTGCGCCAGCAGGCTGCGCAGATCGTTGGGCGCGTGTTCGCCGTCCAGCACCAGCCAGTCGAAACCGGCGTTGGCCGCCAGCTCGGCGCAGTAGCCGTCGGCCAACCCCAGCCACAGGCCGATCTGCGGTTCGCTGTGTTGCAGTCGTTGTTTGAACAGGTTCAGAGGCATGTCCATGGCTGTCTCCTCAGACAAAGCGGCAGGCAATGCTGCCCAACTGATCGTAGTCCACGTGGAAGACATCCCCGGGACGGGCGGCCACCGGGCGCGTGAAGGAGCCGCCGAGAATGATCTGCCCGGCTTCCAGGCCGACGTCGTAGGCCGCCAGCTTGTTGGCCAGCCAGGCCACGCCCTTGGCCGGGTGGTTGAGTACCGCGGCAGACACCCCGGACTCCTCGATCACGCCATTGCGGTAGAGCACCGCCGGCACCTTGCGCAGGTCCACATCCCCTGGGCGCACGGCGCGGCCGCCCATTACCACCCCGGCGTTGGCGGCGTTGTCGGAAATGGTGTCGAACACCTTGCGCGTGGCCTGGGTCTGCGGGTCCACTTGCTGGATGCGCGCGTCGATGATCTCCAGGGCCGGGATCACCCAGTCGGTGGCGTCCAGCACATCGAACAGCGTGCAGTGGGGGCCTTTCAGGGGTTTGCCGAGGATGAACGCCAGCTCCACCTCGACCCGCGGCACGATAAAGCGCTGGAAGGGAATGTCCGTGCCTTCATCGAACAGCATGTCGTCCAGCAAGGCGCCGAAATCCGGCTCGGTGATGTTCGACGATACCTGCATCGCCCGGGACGTCAGGCCGATCTTGTGGCCCACCAGCTTGCGGCCGTCGCGGATCTTCTGCTCCACCCAGCTGCGCTGGATGGCGTAGGCATCCTCGATGCTGATGTCGGGGTATTGCAGGGACAACTGGCCGATCTGTTCGCGGCTGCGTTCGGCGGCATTGAGGCGCGCGGCGGCTTCTTGGATATCCGAAGGGCTGAGCATGGTTATTTCTCCCGAGGGTTGACGATATGGGCTGGCACCCGCAGCACCAGCCAGGCGCCCAGGGCGATCAGCAGGGCCAGGGCATAGAGGGCGAGGCTGGCGCTTTGGGTGGCGTCGCGCACCACGCCGATCAGGTAGGGCGCGAGGAAGGCGGCCACACTGCCGAAGGAACTGATCAGGGCAATACCCGCGGCCTGGGTGCTGCTGGCGAGAAAGGCCGGCGGCAACTGCCAGAACATCGGCAGCGCGGCGCTGGCGCCCATGCCCGCCACCAACAGGCCGAACATCACCAGCCACGGGTCGCCCGGGGCCAGCCCCGTGAGAGTCAGGCCGAGGCTGGACATCAATAGCGGTATCGCCAAATGCCAGCGGCGCTCGCGCAGGCGGTCCGAAGAACGGCCAACGCCGAGCATGAACAGGCAACCGGCCAGATAGGGCAGGGCGCTGAGCAGGCCGACGTTGCTGTCCCGGGCGATGCCGGCGTGGTGGATCAGGGTCGGCATCCAGAAGGCGATGGTGTTCACCGCCAGCATCACCGCGAAGTAGATGCACACCAGCAGCCAGACATGGCGCTCCGTGAGGATGTCGCTGAAGCGGTTGATGGACTTGCGCTGTTCTTCCTGTTGCAGCGCCTGCAACAGCTGGGTTTTCTGCGCCGGGGTCAGCCAGTTCACCTGCTCGATGCTTTCCGGCAGGGCCTTGAGCACCACTAGACCCAGCAACACCACGGGCAAGCCTTCGATGAGGAACATCCATTGCCAGCCGCGTAGGCCGCCGAAGTCGTGGAAGCTTTCCAGAATCCACCCCGACAGGGGCCCGCCAATCACCCCGGCCATGGGCACGGCAATGGCGAACAGCGCGGTGACCTGACCGCGGCGGCTGGCCGGGAACCAGCGGTTGAGCAGCACCAGGATGCCGGGGAAGAACCCCGCCTCGGCGACCCCCAGCAGAAAGCGCAGCACATAGAAGCCCCAGGCGCTGTCGACCAGCATCAGGGCACTGGACAGCAGGCCCCAGACCAGCATCAGCAAGGCGATCCAGCGCCGTGGTCCGACCCGCTCCAGGGCCAGGTTGCTGGGCACCCCGAACAGCGCGTAGGCCACGAAGAACAGCCCGGCGCCGAGGCCGTAGACGCTGTCGCTGAAGCCCAGGTCCTGGGTCATCTGCAACTTGGCGAAGCCGATATTGATACGGTCCAGGTGGGCGAAGATGTAGCAGACGAACAACAGCGGCATCAGCCGCCAGGTGATCTTGCGATAGCAGTCGTTGACCTCGGCCACAGGAGCCTCGGCGATTGCGGGATGGGACATGGGGGGATCTCGTTATTGTTCTTGTGTGGGTCGGCTTGCCAGCGAAGTCTGCCTCGGGGCTGGCGCCTGGCTTGCGGGCCTGTTCGCTGGCAAGCCAGTTCCTACGGGTGGCATGGGCGTTGTGCAGGAGCCGGCTTGCCGACGAAAGGGCCGGCACAATGCTCAGGCCTGTCCGCGCAGGAACTCATGCACGTTGTTGTGCTTGAAGTTCAGCTCGGCATCCAGCTCGCTCATCTCGAACGACAGGGCCAGCAAGCGCTGCGCCTGCAGCGTGGCGAAGTGGGCCTTGATGATGTCGAACAGCCCCTCGGCCACTTGGCGCCGGGTGGCCAGGTCACGACCGGCACCCACTTGCAGGCGCATATGGACAAAGGCGTAGTCGTGCTTGCCATCGGCCATGCGCCAGGTGTCCAGGCGTACCCCGCGGCTGCGAATGCCCCCAAGGGGAAACACGCCCGTGGCGCCCAGGTAGTCATGAACCTTGCTGAACAGCCCTGGCAGATCGGCGGCCTGTTCGATGTTGTCGGTGTACTCAGCGATGAAATGCGGCACGGGAAGTCTCCTTGGGAGGCAGCGGCAAGCGTCAAGCTGCAAGCCACAAGAGCGGACTCCTGTGACTTGAGGCTGGTGGCTTGGCACTGCGTTCGATTGTGTCTTGCAGCGAGTGGCTGGAACTTGCCGCTGCTTCTAGAAGATGGCGTTGATCTGGCCGGTGCCGGAGCTGCCGAACAGCGGCGTGACGATCTCCGCCGGGCGCTGGTGTTCCGGCCCGCCCAGCAGCCCCAGGAGCATTGCCGTGTCGTGCATGCCGCCTTCGCCATGGCAACTGGTGGCGTAGTCCGGGAGCATGGCGCAGAACTCGCGAAAGCGACCCTGCTGCCACAGCTCCACCACCCGCTGGTCCACCTGCTTGTCGAATTCCCGGGTCCAGTTGTGGATGTTGGCCTCGGCTTCGCGGTCGTTGGAAAAACGGTGGGACAGCGAGCCGGACGCCAGCACCAGGACCTTGCGCTCGCTCTTTTCGATCGCCCGGCGCACGGCGGCGCCGAAGGTGAAGCTGTCCTCCAGCTTATGCCAGGCGCACCAGGCGGCGATGGACACCACCTTGAAGTGCTCGGCGGCGGGCACGTCCATGTGCATGTAGCGCATGGGCACCAGGGTGCCGTACTCCAGCTCCAGGCTGGGGATGTTGTGGGCCAGGGTGCGCACGTCGGCGGCGTTGGCCTCGGCGGCGATCAGCTCCCCCAGCTCCGGGCAGCCCTGGTAGTCGTAGGTCATGTTCTTGATGAAGTGCGGCAGCTCGTTGCTGGTGTAGGTGCCGTTGAAGGCTTCACCACAGTTGATGTGGTAACCGCTGTTGACCAGCCAGTGCACATCGAACACCACAGCGGTGTCGGCCCCCAGCGCCCGGGCGCGGCGAGCAATTTCCTTGTGCCCGGCAATGGCCGCCTCACGGCAGCCGTGGTGCTTGCCCGGCAGTTCGGACAGGTACATCGATGGAACGTGGCAGACCTTGGCGGCCATGACGACTTCGCCCATGGTGCTTCTCCTGAAACATCTTCTTGTTGGCGTGATCCGGGACGGTTGTAAACCTTACACGCCCCAGCGCGGGATGTGATGGCTGCCCATGGAGAGGCAGACGTTCTTGATCTCGGCAAACACTTCGAAGCTGTATTCGCCGCCTTCGCGGCCGGTGCCCGAGCCCTTGACGCCACCGAAGGGCTGGCGCAGGTCGCGGACGTTCTGGCTGTTGATGAACACCATGCCGGCCTCGATACCCCGGGCCAGGCGATGGGCCTTGCCGATGTCCTGGGTCCAGATGTAGGAGGCCAGGCCGTACTCGGTGTCGTTGGCCAGTTGCAGGGCCTGGGCCTCGTCCTTGAACGGGATCAGGCACACCACCGGGCCGAAGATCTCTTCCTGGGCGATGCGCATCCGGTTGTCCACGTCGGCGAACACCGTAGGCTGGATGAACTGCCCGCGAGCCAGGTGTGCCGGCAGGTTGGCCGGACGTTCCAGGCCGCCGGCCAGCAGGGTCGCGCCTTCTTCCAGGCCGATGCGGATGTAGCCGGTGACCTTGTCGTAGTGGGCCTGGGTGATCATCGAGCCGACCTGGGTCTTGGGGTCCTGCGGGTCACCGACGATCAGGCGCTTGGCCCGGGCGGCGAACTCCTTGACGAACTGCGGGTAGACGCTTTCCTGGATGAAGATCCGGCTGCCGGCGGTGCAGCGCTCGCCGTTCAGGGAAAAGATGGTGAACAGCGCGGCGTCCAGGGCCCGTTCCAGGTCGGCGTCCTCGAAGATCAGCACCGGCGACTTGCCCCCCAGTTCCATGGAGTACTTCTTCAGGCCGGCGGTCTGCATGATCTTCCTGCCGGTGGCGGTGCCGCCGGTGAAGGAGATCGCCCGCACGTCCGGGTGGCGCACCAGGGCGTCGCCGGCGGTGGCGCCGTAGCCCTGGACGATGTTCAGCACCCCGGCGGGAATCCCGGCTTCCACCGCCAGCCGGCCCAGCTCGTTGGCGGTCAGCGGCGACAGTTCGCTCATCTTCAGCACCGCGGTATTGCCCAGGGCCAGGCAGGGCGCGGTCTTCCAGGTGGCGGTCATGAACGGCACGTTCCATGGCGACACCAGGGCGCACACGCCCACCGGCTGGTACAGGGTGTAGTTGAGCATCTGGTCGTCCACCGGATAGCTGTGGCCATCCATGCGGGTGCAGACCTCGGCGAAGAAGTCGAAGTTGTGCGAGGCCCGGGGAATCAGCACGTTGCGGGTCTGGTGGATCGGCAGGCCGGTGTCCAGGGTTTCCAGCTCCGCCAGGTGCGGCACGTTCTCCTCGATCAGGGCGCCCAGGCGGCGCATCAGCCGGGCGCGCTCCTTGGCCGGGGTATTGGCCCATTTCGGAAAGGCATCCTTGGCCGCCGCTACCGCCTGGGCGATCTCCTCGGCGCCGCCGCTGGCCACCTCGCCAATGGCTTCGCCGGTGGCGGGGTTGTAGTTGGTGAAGACTTCACGGCTTTCGACTTCGCGGCCGTTGATCCAGTGCTTGATCATTTATGCGTGCTCCTTGGCCACGGCGGTGGGCTCTGGGTGGGCGTGATGGGCGAAGAATTCGCTTTCGCTGACGATACGGTTGACCAGCCGGCCGACGCCTTCGATCTCCACCACCACTTCATCGCCGGGCACTACATCGCTGAGGCCTTCGGGGGTGCCGGTGGCGATCATGTCGCCCGGTTGCAGGGTCATGAAGCTGGACAGGTATTCGATCAGGTAGGGGATGTCGAAGATCATGTCGGCGGTGCTGCCTTGCTGGCGCAGTTCGCCGTTGACCCAGGTGCGCAGGGTCAGCTTGTTGGGCTCGGGCACCTCGGCGGCGTCGATGATCCACGGGCCCACCGGGGTGGTGGCGTCGCGGTTCTTCACCCGCAGGTTGGGCCGGTAGTAGTTCTCCAGGTAATCGCGGATCGCGTAGTCGTTGCACAGGGTGTAGCCGGCCAGGTAGTCCAGGGCGTCCTCGCGCTTGACGTTGCGCGCGGTCTTGCCGATCACCGCCACCAGCTCGCACTCGTAGTGCATGTAGGCGACGTTGTCCGGGCGCCAGGTCACCTGGTTGTGGCCGGTGTAGGTGCCCGGCGACTTGATGAACACCAGGGGCTCGGTGGGCGGCTTGAAGGCCAGTTCGGCGGCGTGGTCGGCGTAGTTCAGGCCCAGGGCGAACAGGGTGCCGGTGGCCGGTGGCAGCCACTGCACCTGATCCTCGGCCAGGACCCGGCCATCTTCCAGTTGCAGGGTGTTGGGGCCGGTGACCCGAGCGTCGTGGACCTGGCCCTGATAGCGGATGCGCGCGTGTTTCATGTCGGTTCCTTATTCGGCAACGATGCTGTTGGCCAGACGGCCCAGGCCGCTGATCTGTACTTCGACCCGGTCGCCGGGCCGCACATCGACCCGGCCTTCGGGAGTGCCGGTGATCAGCACGTCTCCGGCATGCAGGGTCATGAATTCGCTGATCTCGGCAATCAGCTGGGGGATGTTGCGCACCAGGTTGGCGGTGCTGTTGTGCTGCACCCGCTCGCCGTTGACGAACAGCTCCAGGCTCAGGTCGTGGGGATCGCTGATCTGGGCGGCCGGCACCAGCTGCGGGCCGATGGCGCAGAAGCCGTCGCGGCATTTGGCCTTGACTGCCGGGCGGTAGTAGCTGTCTTCCGGCAGGCTGAACTCGTTGACGATGGTGTAGCCGGCCACATGCTCCAGGGCGTTTTCCAGGCGCACCCGGCTGGCACGCTTG
Organism: Pseudomonas protegens; assembly: GCF_003363755.1. Taxonomy (GTDB): domain Bacteria; phylum Pseudomonadota; class Gammaproteobacteria; order Pseudomonadales; family Pseudomonadaceae; genus Aquipseudomonas; species Aquipseudomonas danubii. The sequence goes on along the minus strand of NZ_CP031396.1, from coordinate 611,422 downwards.
CCGATCACCACCCCCAGGGCCGGGCCCGGTTGCAGGCGTTCGACGTCCTTGGGAAACACCACCGGTGCTTCATGGCTGTTGCGGGTGTTGGGGGTCTTGATGAACAGCACCGGCTTCACCGGAGGCTTCTGGTAGGGCGGCTGGGTGAAGCTTTGCAGATGGCTCTGCAGCAAGCCCTGGTAGTTCAGCGCAACGCCGAACAGGGTGCCGCCGGCGTGATCGTTCAGTGCACGGCTCATCGAGCGTCTCCTGGTTCCTGGTGTGGGGCCCCGCAGTGCGCTTGCCGCTGGCGGGGTGAATTCGTTAATGTATTAACGTTATATTTAATATGTTAATGATCGTCAAGCGCCAGCCTGAACGATTGCGTCTTGCCCTGGCGGGCCAGCCGCGAATCGCGCAGGATGCCAACGCTCTGCGTGCTGAAAAATAAAAAACAGAAGGGTGCCATGAACCCACGTCAACCCATTCCCAACATCAACATCGGTCAGGTCTACGATCAGCGCTACGCCGATGCCCAGGTGCATTACGACAAACTCAGCAACCTCGCCGGCTTCTTCGGGCGCAACATGCCGGTGCACCGCCACGACCGTTTTTTCCAGGTGCATTACGTGCAAAGCGGCGCGGTGCGGGTCTATCTGGACGACCAGCAGTACCTGGAGTCGGGACCGATGTTCTTCCTCACTCCGCCGACCATTCCCCATGCCTTCGTCACCGAGGCCGACAGCGAGGGCCACGTGCTCACCGTGCGCCAGCAGTTGGTGTGGGAGCTGATCGGCGCCGATCCGACGCTGGCCCCCGCGCCGCTGGTGCCACCGGCCTGCGTGGCCCTGGCGCGGCTGGGGCCGCAGTTCGCCGGCGAGGTGCGGCGCCTGGAGTGCCTGTTCCATGAGTTGCAGCAGGAAATCGCCGGGCAGGACGCGGGGCGCGAGCCGGCCCTGGAGGCCCTGACCCGGCTGCTGATGATCAGCCTGCTCAGGCTGTCGGCCAACTCCCTCAAGGCCCGTCCGGCGCGCCACGAAGACCTGCAGATCTTTCACCGCTTCAACGAGCTGATCGAGGCCCGCTACCTGGAGCACTGGCCCCTGGCGCGCTACGCCAGCGCCCTGGGGGTCACCGAAGCGCGGCTCAACGATGTCTGCCGACGCATCGCCGACCTGCCGTCCAAGCGCCTGGTGTACGAACGCCTGATGCAGGAGTCCAAGCGCCTGCTGCTGTTCACCGCCAGTTCGGTGAATGAAATCTGCTACCAGCTGGGCTTCAAGGACCCGGCCTATTTCAGCCGCTTCTTCCAGCGTTACGCCAAGACCGCGCCGGGGGAATACCGCGCGCGCCAGGGCCAGACCAACCCGCCAGGGGCCGACGCGCCAGGCCCTTGAGCGCTGGCGCCGGGCCGTTCGGCGCGGCGGCGATGCCTCGCCCCGGGGCGCTGGCGATGGCGGTATTCGAACCTGGGCGAGCGTGGCAGAATCCGCGCCTTTGTCTGACCAGGAGCGTCGTCATGCTGCGTCCCGCTGTGCTGTCTTTGCTGGTGCTTGGCGCCGCTCCCTGCCTGGCCCAGGAGCTGCCGGAACTGACCCCGCTGTGGGTGCAGCAGCAGGGCTGGATCAGCGCCTGCGACAACCGCCGCGACTGCCAGCTGCTCTACACGCCGAACATCGGGTTTGCCGAGCCGGTCAACCACCTGACCCTGATCATCCGCAGCCAGGCCGGTCCCGAAGGCCGGCTGCAGCTGCAACTGGAGCACCAGGGCGCGCCTATCGAGCCCAACGCGCTGCGCCTGGACGGCCGCCCGCTGGAGCCCGCCTTGCTGGCGGCGCTGGTGCAGGAAGTGGAAGCCCCCGACAGTACCCGGCAGCAGCAGTATTACCGGGTTGACGATCAGGCCCTGGCCCGGCAATGGCTGGCGCGGTTGCGCAGCGGGCAGGTGCTGGAACTGCCGGGGGCGCAACCGGCCCGGGTGCTTCTGACCGGGCTGGCCGAATTGCTGCAACAGGTCGATCAGGTGCAGCACCGCCAGGGCACGCTCAGCGCCCTGGCCACGCCCGGCGAACAACCGGCCAGCGCGGTGCCCAGGGTCCAGGCGGCCCCGGCGCTGCGCCCCTATCCCGGGGTGACGCCGCTCAGTGCCCGGGAGCGCAGCGGGTTGCGGGCGGCGGTGCAGAAAACACTGCCTCCGCCCAAGTCGGAAGAGGACGACGACTACGTCATGCCTGCGCGCATCGAGCTCTATCCGCTGACGGCGCAGCAGGCGCTGGTGTTCGAGTTCTCCGACTGCGGCGCCTATATCTGCCTGTTCGACATCAGCAGCCGCTCGCGCACCGCGCCCTATGCGCTACAGCCCCTGCTGATGCAGGCATTGCCGGACGGCAGCGTCGACCATACCGGCGGCATCAACTATGACCCCGAAACCGGGACGCTCAGCAGTTTCCTCATGGGCCGCGGGATCGGCGACTGCGGGGAAATGGCCAGCTGGCACTTCGACGGCCAGGCCTTCCAGCTCACCGACTACCGGCGCATGCCCAATTGCAGTGGCCTGGGCTATGACAACTGGCCGGTGCTCTAGAGTGCCGAGGCGCCGAAGCGCCCCTGAACCCTGGCCTCAGGCGCACGCGTGGCCCTGGGGCTCGGCGCTCGGCTGTGCCAGTGACGAGCCCAGCAGCAGGTCGGCGGCCTTTTCCCCGATCATGATCGCCGCCGCGTTGGTGTTGCCGGTGATCAGGCTCGGCATGATCGAGGCGTCCGCCACCCGCAGTCCCTGCAGGCCATGGACCCGCAGTTGATCGTCGACCACCGCCAGTTCGTCATGGCCCATCTTGCAGCTGCCCACCGGGTGGAACACCGTGCCCAGGTGCTGGCGAATCCATTGTTCGATCTGCTCCTGGCTCTGCACCTGCGGACCAGGCAGCAGTTCGCCCTTGAGGCGCCGGGAGAAGGCCTGGGTCGCGGCCAGCTGGCGCACCAGGCGCAAGCCGGCCACCAGTTTGCGCAAGTCCTCCGGGTGGCTGAGAAAGTTGGCCTCGATCAGCGGTTTGTCGTGGGGATCGGCGGAGTTCAGGCGCACCCGGCCTCGGCTTTGCGGATGCATCACCGCCACATGCAGGCTGATGCCATGGCCCACCGGAATCAGGCGCCGGGGCTGGTTCTTCAGGGCCGGGGCGACGATCAGCCCCAGCTCCGGCACCGGGTCTTCGGGCGTAAGGCGCAGAAAGGCCCCGGACTCCACGGTGTTCGACGTCAGCGGGCCCTGGCGCCGGGTCAGGTATTGCCAGGGCGAACGGGCCAGGGGCAACAGGCCCTTGGGCGAAAGGCCGTAGCCCAGCTCCGGGTCGCTGCGGTACATCAGCACGATGTCCTGGTGGTCCTGCAGGTTCAGGCCGACCCCCGGCAACGGGTGGCGCGGCAGGATGCCGTGGGATTTCAGTTCCTCCGCCGGGCCTATACCGGAGAGCAGCAGCAACTGCGGCGAGTTGATCGCCCCGGCGCACAGGATCACTTCCCGGCGCGCCTGCAATTGCCGGACCTCGCCGTTCTGGCTGATCTCCACGCCGCTGGCGCGAGTGCCTTGCAGCAGCACCCGGTGGGTCAGGGTGCTGCTCAGCACGGTCAGGTTCGGCCGCTGCAGGATCGGGTGCAGGAAGGCCCGGGCCGCGCTGCAACGCTCGCCGTTGACCTGGGTGACATGGAAGGGCCCGAAGCCTTCCTGTTCCGGGCCGTTGAAATCCGGGTTGTAGCGCCAGCCCAGCTCCGTGGCCGCCTCATAGAACACCTGGTTGACCGGGCTCGGGCTGCGCTGTTCGGCGACGTTGAGCTCGCCGTGCCGGCCGTGCCAGGGCGAATCCCCCGGTTCGAAATGCTCCGAACGCTTGAAGTAGGGCAGCAGCTCGTCGTGGCTCCAGCCCTGGTTGCCGGCGGCGGCCCAGCGGTCGAAGTCCTGGCGATGACCACGGATGTAGATCATGCCGTTGATGGCGCTGGAGCCGCCCCAGACCCGGCCACGGGGGCAGGGGATCGGCACGTCGCCGCTGGCGGCCTGGGCGCTGAATTGATGCATCCAGTTCCAGCGCGGGTTGGCGATCAGGCGGATGATCCCCGCCGGGGTGCGCACATAGGCGGCGGGCAGCAAGGTGCGGTCACTGGGCCCGGCCTCGATCAGGCACACCTGAAGCTTGGGATCGGCGGACAACCGGTTGGCCAGCACGCAACCGGCGGAGCCGGCGCCGACCACGATGTAGTCGAAGGTTTGCGTGGGGTGTTCAGTCATGGGGATACCTCCTTGGGCAGTCACAGAAATCCATCTCACAGCCCCAGCAGCGAGCCGACGTCTAGGGTCACTTGCAGGCCGACGACAAAGCCGTTGCCGGTCAGCTCGCGGGCTTCGGGGTTGTAGAAATTGTCCGGGTTGATCAGGTACTGGATGCTGGGTTCCACCGCCAGTTGCCGAGTCAGGGCGATGTGGGCGTTGGCTTCCAGGGCATAGACATTGCGCTCGCCCAGGCGCGGATCGCCGCCGTTGGCGGTCCGTGCCTGTTGCTGGAAGCGCAGTTGGTGATCGTTGAGACGCAGGTAGCTGGCCTTGAGGTTGAGCTTGTCCCGGGGCCGGTCGAAGGGCGCCAGATAGGTCAGCCCGGCTTCGGCGAACTGGCTGAAGGGCTGTTTGTCGTCGGCCGCCGCCGACAGCGAACCGAACAGCAGCAGGGCCTGGGGCGCGGTGCCGGTGCCAGCGTCGGCGCGCCACAGCGCCTGCTGGAACTTGAAGAAGGCGCCGCCGCTGCCGAATGCGGTGGCCCCGGTCAGCGGATCCACCTGTTTGGAGGTGTTGTAGTAGCCGTTGAGCTCGTAGTGGGCGCTGTAGGCCTCTTGGTTCTGGCGGCCGATGCCCAGCAGCAGGCTGGTGCCGCTGGCGTCGTCGGTGCTGAAATCCAGGCCCTTGCGTTCCTTCAGGTAGTCCACCGGGTTGGACTCGAAGGCGCCGCCGTGCACGTACCACTGGGGCGTCAGCTGGTACTTCAGGTAGCCGCCCCAACTGCCGTAGGGCGGCGGCAGGATGCCGGTGGAAGAGTCGATGATCGGGTCGTTGCAGGTGACGGTGCTTTCGCAGTTGTAGATATAGAAATAGCGCCGCGCGTTGGTCCGCCCCAGGCTCAGGTCGACCCGGCCGTCGAGCCAGGTCTGCTGGTAGGTCAACAGGCTCAACTGGTGGCTGGTGAGGTCGTTGTGGATCGGCGCGCCGCCAAAGTAGCTGCCGGCGGCGCCTTGCCAGTTGCGTGAGGTGGGCACGCCGGTCTGCTGGTCGAGGATGAACAGGGTCTGTTCGACGTGCAGCGCCGCGCCGTCCAGGCCGGCCAAGGTCCCCAGGTCGATATCGGCGCCGACGAACAGGTCGCCGCTGTTGCCGAAACTGTGGGGCCGCGGGCCGGTGTCGAGGTTCTTCATCGCCAGGCTGAGAAACTGCACATGGGGCGTAATGCCCCGGTCGGCCAGGTAGTCGCCCAACCCGGACAGTGGCCCGCTGCGGGGCGCAGCCGGGGCATCGGCGAAGCCATCAAGGGGCAGCAGCAAGGCTGCCAACAGCGGGCACAGCGCATAGGAAGCATTCATGTCGGGTACTCGTTTCTTGTTGTTTTTGTCTTGAGTGTTGAAAGCGATGGGTCAGGCCTCGGCCAGGGCCGGCGTCGGGTTGATCAGCACCTTGATCTGACTCTTGTCGTGCAACAGCGCCTCGAAGCCCTGTTCCACCGCCTGCTCCAGGGCCAGGCAGCGGGTCACCAGCCGCGACAGGTCCAGGCGTCCGCTGGCCAGCAGCTCGATCAGTTCGGGGTACACATGGCGGTAGCCGACGCTGCTGAGCAGGCGCAGTTCGTGGTTCACCAGGTGGAAGGCGTCGACCTGCACTTGGCCCATCAGGCCCACCAGCACGGCCTCACCGCCCTTGCGCAGGCAGTGCAGGGCATGGCTCAGGGTCTGCTGGGTGCCGGCGGCCTCAAAGGCTGAGTCGAGGCCGCCGTCGCTCAGTTGCCGCAGGCGCTCCTGCAACTGTGGGCCGGCGCCGTCCAGGGCGGTGCTGGCGCCGAATTCCAGGGCCAGGCGCCGGCGCTCGGGGTCCAGGTCCACGGCGTAGATGCGCTCCACGCCCCGCAACCGTGCCAGCAGGATCAGCAGCAGGCCGATGGGGCCCAGACCGAACACCACGCAACTGTCGCCGGCCAGCAGGCTGCTCTGGTTCAGGGCGTGGTAGGCCACCGCCGCCGGCTCCAGCACGGCGGCCTGCTTGAAGCTGACGCTCTCTGGCAGCCGGTGCAGCATGTAGGCGGGCACCAGGGCCTGCTCGGCAAAACCGCCGTCGCCCATCAGGCCGATAAAGCCCATGGACTCACAGAGGTTGTACTGGCCCATGCGGCAGTATTGGCATTCGCCGCAGCGATACTCCGGCTCCACGGCCACCCGTTGCCCCAGCAGGCTCGGATCGACACCGGGACCGAGGGCCACCACCTGACCGCAGAACTCATGGCCCAGGGTCAGTGGTGCCCGGCAGCCGGACAGCGGGTGGGCCGCGTGCTGGGGAATCGAGTGCGGCCCATCGGCGTACTCATGCAGGTCACTGCCGCAGATACCGCAGTAGGCCACCTGCAGCAGGACTTCCCCGGGGCCGGGCTGGCGCAGTTGCACCTGGCTCAGGCGCAGGTCCCGGGCGGCGTGCCAACGCAGTGCGTTCATGGCTGGTTTCCTTGCAGGACAGAGGAGGTGTGCTGGCGCTGTTGACGGGCCAGCACCGCCGGAGCGGTTTCCTTGAGAAACAGCGCCAGTACCGCTGCCAGCAAGGCGCCGCCACAGGACATCCACATGACGATGGACAGGCCGAAGCGGTCGGCGGCGAACCCGGCGATGGTCGGGGCGACGAAGCCGCCCACCAGTTCACCGATGCCCATGATCAGGCCCAGGGCCGTGGCCATGACTTCACGGGGCACGGTTTCCGCCGGAATGGTGGCCATGAACAGGGTGAAGCAGCCCAGGCCGGTGTAGGTCAGCAGCATCAGCCCGCCGAGCATCCAGGGCGAAGACGCATAGAGCAGGGCCATGGGGCAGCAGGCGGCGATCAGCGAGAACAGCACCAGGGTCGGTCGCCGGCCGATGCGATCGGAGATCGCCGGCACGCCGAAGCCCCAGAGCACCCAGGCGCCGCCCAGGCAGCTCATCACCGTGCCCATGCTGGCCGGGCTGTAGTCGCGGACCTTGACCAGAAAGGTCGGGGTGAAGGAAATCAGAATGATGAACCAGGTCAGGAACACGCAGCTGATCAGGGTGCAGAGCACGATGTTGCGGCTTTTCAGCAAGGCCAGCCGATGTCCGCTGCCCTTGCTCGGTGCGGCGTTGGTTCGGGATTCGCTCCGTGGCGGGTCCGGGTGCACGTAGCGCCAGATCAGCAGGGCGATCAGCAGGCCGGGAACCAGCGAGAGAATGAAAGCGTGGCGCCAGCCATAGGCTTCGGCCAGGGCGATCAGCAGCGGCGGGCCGATCACCGCCCCCAGCAGCCCGGCCGCCGAGCCTTGCAGCAGGCCCATGTTCAGGCCCCGGCGCTGGGGCGATGAAGCCTCCACCATCAAGGATTGTGACAAGGGCAGGATTGGCCCTTCGGCCAGCCCCATGATGGCGCGAAACAACAGCAGGCTGAGGAAACCGGTGACCAGCCCGGAGAGGGCCGAGCACAGAGAAAACAGGATCACCGCGACAATCAGCAGCGGCTTGCGCACGCCACGGCGGTCCGACCAGGCGCCCACCAGGGCGCCGGACACCGCCCAGGCCAGGGCCAGCACCGACGACAGCATGCCCAGGTGGCGGTTGCTCAATTGCAGTTCGTCGGCCATGAACGGGAACAGGAAGGACAGCGCCAGACGATCGAAAAAGACAAAGCCGAAGGTCAGGAACAGCACCCCGAGCAAGGTGTTCTGGTAACTGGCCTTGTTGTTTTTATAAGCCATGGTGGTTCTCCAAAGGAGGTGTGAGCGGCGCAGGTCAGCGAAACAGGGTGTCGATATGGGCCGCGCCCAGGCCGATCTTTTCGTAGTGTTCGCGGCACAGGGCGATGTAGGAGTGCACGTCGAAATAACCGTCGGGCTCACCCTGTTGGTCGAGCCAGATCAAAGGGCCCTTGACGATGAAGAACACCCGCATCGGTTGCTCGTGCTCGTAGGCCACCAGGGTGTGGCCTTCGCCCGGGGTTTCGTAGACGAAGTCGCCGGCGCTGGCCGTCCATTCGTGCTCCAGGTAGCCCCACTTGCCGGACAGGGTGTAGGCGAAGACTTCGTGAGGGTGGTAGTGGCGGTTGACCAGCCCGGCGCTGCGGGCCATGAGGATGTCGCACCAGCGGTTCTCGCTGGGGGAAATCCACAGCGGTCGCGACGACACGGTTTCGGTGAAGGGCACGTACAGGCTCAGGTCGTCGCTGGCGGCATTCGGCAGGTAGACCTCGGGCTTGGCATCAGGCTTGAAACAGTGGGCGATGGGCTGCAGGTCTTTCCAGAACTCACGGGTGGCGGCTTCAGGCATGGTCGACCTCGATTGTTGTGATAGGGGGCGTCATGGGGATGACTGAGGCGACTTTAGGCCCACGGCTGGACGCCGGTTTGATTGAATCGGACCGATTTGTTGTCTGTTTCGGACGGGAATTTTTCCTACCGAAAATAGCGAGGTGACGAGGCGGTTCCGGCGAACGGCTCTCACTGCGTTTCAAGTTGACAGGCTATATGGTTCAGATGTTAATGAATGGCCGCAGCCCGCAGATCATGCGGCCCCAGGTGCCCGGACACAGCCTTGCCGTCCGGGGAATATCCAGCCGCCCATGAGAAGAACAACAATGTCTCCATGCGCCTTGCTCGAAACCCGGCACGCCAGCACCCAGGCGGTCGACCCGGATCACCGCCTGAGCTTCTGGGAGGACTACAACGCCAGCACCCTGGTGGGGCTCAAGTGCAACTCCTACGCCGACGACGGTTTCACCGCCCGCCAGGACAACCTGCAGTTGGGGGCCATGCGCCTGGCGCGCATCGTGGGCAATGAACACGTGGTGGAACGCGATACGTCGATGATCCGCGGTGTACCCAAGGATTCGATCTTCGTGTCCCTGGTCACCGGCAGCGGTTCGTTCTTCTATCAGGACGGCGCCTGTCAGGTGCTGGAACCTGGGGAGCTGGTGGTCTACCGCACCGACAAGCCTTACCTGTTCGGCTTCTGCGGGGCGATGCGCCAGTTCATTTTCGACATTCCCCAGGAGCAGTTTGCCGAGCGCTGCCTGAAGCGTTTCGACCGGACGCTGAAGATCAGCGTGCACAGCGCAGTTCAGCGCTTGCTGTTGCGCACCCTTGGCGAGCGCACCCGGACGTTTTTCCAGCAGCCGCTGTGTGGCGAGGCCGAGACCTACCAGGAACAGGCCTTCGAACTGCTGGCCAGCATCATCGCCGGGCAGGTTGGAGAACGGCCCATCAATGCCCTGAGTGCTTCCTACCTGCTGGCGGCCAAACAGTGCATTCATGAACAGTTGGGGGACCCGGCCCTGAGCTGCGAACGGGTCGCGGCCCAGACCGGCATTTCTACCCGGCACCTGGCCCGGCTGTTCGCCATGGAGAACACCGTGCCCAGCCGCTTCATCCTGGAAAAACGCCTGCAGCAGGCCCGCCAGCTGCTTTGCAGCAGCCAGGGGGCAAGCCTGGACATCAGTGAAATCGCCTACCGTCATGGCTTTGTCAGCCAGGCGCATTTTGCCCGGGCGTTCAAGGCCCGTTATCAGCAGACACCCAGTGAGGCCCGGGCCCTGGAGCCGTTATAGCCAGGGCATTGCCCGCGGTGCTTCAGTCCGCCGGTTCCGTCGGCGGCGTGCTCCCGGCGGACCCGTGCCCGGGTGGCGCAGCCTGTTCGGAACCGCGACGCAGTGCGGCCAGGCCGCAGCTGTGCAACAGATCGTCCAGCGCTTCCTTGGCGGTATCGGCTACGGTGGTTTCCCTTGGGCCGGGGGGAGGTTCGTGAAGTTGTGCCGCTTGCTGCAACAGGCGGGCGCGGGCCCTCTGCCAGAAGTAGATCTCGTCGAGGTATTGCTTGGTCTTGCGGTCCATGGACATCTCCTCTGTCTCAGCGGATAGGCAAGCCCCCGATCAGTGGGAAATCCCGGCAACCGGGGATAGCGGGCAAGCAGACGGACAGGCCCCGGCGCACGACACACCCGATCCCGAAGGCAAAGGCGCGTTGCTACGGCACGCGAGAGTTCTTCCTGGGGTGAACGGCGAAAAAACGGACCCGTGGGTCAGGTTATTGAGGAGAGAATAGAAAACCTTTGGCCATCGTCAGGGCGAATGTGCCGGAGGGCTGCGCGAGGCAGCAGGCAGAGGAGCGGGGGGACGGGGCTCGGGCCGCGGCCATTGGCGTGGCGCAATAACGCGTGCGAGAGCTGATAAGGCAGGCAGTGGCTGATGTCCGGCGTCAGGCCGCTGAACATCAGCCCTGGGAGGGCGCCGGGCGGGTCAGCGAGCGGCGGTCGCTATGGCCACGGCCTGACGGTCCAGCAACTGGCGCTGAAAGGCCGTGAAGTCCTGCTTGGGCTGCTGCAGGCGCACGAACTCCAGCATCGGGTCCTGCACCGCAGTACGGATGCCCGACAGTGCTTCCAGGGTCGCCAGCCCGCAAAAAGGCACATAGGCCTCGGAGTAGCCGCCTTCGTGCACCAGTACCAGGCGTCCCCGGCACAGGCGTTCGGCAGCGTCGCGCAGGCACTGGGTCATCTCGCGGAAGGAGTCGCTGTGCAGCAGCATCCGCGCCAATGGGTCCACGGCGTTGGCGTCGTAGCCGCAGGCGACGATGATCAGCTCGGGCTCGAAGCGTTCCAGGGCCGGCACCACGATGCGCTGCATGGCGTACAGGTAGGCATCATGGCCACCACCGGGCAGCAGCGGGATGTTGATGTTGCAGCCCAGCCCAGCGCCGCGGCCACGGTCGTGCTCACCGCCGTAACCCGGTGGAAAGCAGCCGTCCTGGTGCAGGGACAGGGTCAACACGTCGGCCCGCTCTTCGTAGATCGACTGGGTGCCGTTGCCGTGGTGCACGTCCCAGTCGATGACCGCTACCTTGCCCAGGCCATGGCGGACCTTGGCGGCCTCGATGGCAATGGCGATGTTGGCCAGGAAGCAGAAGCCCATGGCCTGGTCGCGGGTGCAGTGGTGTCCCGGTGGACGGGACAGCGAGTAGGCGTTGTCGGCTTCACCGCTGAGCACGGCGTCCACGGCGGCCAGGGCCAGCCCGGCGGACAGCTTGGCGATTTCATAGCTGCCGGGTCCCACAGGCGCCTCGTCGCCCAGTTGACCACCGCCGGCATCGCTCAAGGCCTTGAAACGTTGCAGGTAGGCGGCACTGTGGACCCGTAGCAGATCGTCCTCGGTGGCCGCAGGGGCACTGCGCAGATGCAACTGACGGGTCAGGCCGCAGACATCCATCAGGCTTTTCAGCCGGCGCTTGGTTTCCGGTGATTCAGCATGCCCCGCGGCAGACGGCGGCTGGACCCAGCCGCCTACCGGGAGCGTCAGGACGTGGGGGCTGCCGCTGTGCCACAGGCAGCGTTCATCGAAGAAAAAAGCCGTTCTACAGGTCATGGTGATATCCATTTTTCAAGGAAAGTGTTGTTCAAGGACGCGGCGGCGCTGCCCGCTGGCCGTCATCGCCCCTGGGGCTGGGAAGGGGCCTGGAGGGCGGGCCGGCAACTGAGTACCAGCGCCAGGGACAGCAAAGTGATGACGGCCCCCCCCAGCAACAGGCCCTGGAAGCCGCCGCTGCTTTCGATCAGGCGCCCGGCCAGGGTCGGGCCTATGGCCAGGCCGGCGCTGATCACCAGATTGGAGGCGTTCATCAAGCGCCCGCTGCGATCCATCTCGGCCATGCGCGCCAGGATCAGCGGCAGGATGAAGGTCCAGGTGAACTTGAACACCAGCGCCGCCAGCGCGAAGCGCGCCAGCTGCGGCTGGCCCAGAAGCGCCAGCACCGAGCCCGCCATCAGGCCGTAGCCCAGCAGGAGCAGGGCGCTGCGAGGCAGGCGGTCACCGAACAGGGTGGCGCACAACGCGCCGACGATGCCCATCAAGGTGGCGATGGCCAGGATGTCGCCGTTGGTCTGCGCCGAGAGGCCGGACTGGCTGCCGATGGCGCCGATGAAGGTCCAGACCCCGCTGAGGCTGATGTAGAAGGTGAGAATGCCGAGTATTCCCAGGCTCGCCTTGAGCCAGGAGATCGCTGGGGCTTGCGCGGCATCGGCGGCCGGGCGCGCAGCGCCTGCTGGAAAACAGCGGGCCAGGGGCAGGCACAGGGTCATCAGCAGCGCCAGGATCAGGTAGCAGGCGCCCAGGCCGAAGCGTTGGAAGAGCATGGGCAACAGGCTCAGGCCGACCGCGCCCAGCACCAGTTGGCCCATCACCCAGAAGCCGTAGGCCCGGCTGGGACTGGGGCTGGCGGCGGCGCTGGCCAGGCAGATGATCATCAGCGAGCCGCCGGCCAGGGCGCTGCCAAAGCGCGCCATCAGCAACAATGAATAGTCGTGGGCCAGCATCGACAGCAGGTTGGCAACGATGAACAGCACGGCGCTGCACAGTGCGGCGCGCCGCCAGTCGATGTGTTTCAGCCACCAGATGGCCGGCAACGTAGCCAGGCTCATGGCTCCCAGTTCGGCGGAGAACAGGTCGCCGATCTGTGTGGGGCTCAAGTGCCACTGGCTGGCCAGTTGGGCGGCGATGGCCGGGGCCATCAGCAGTACCGCGGGAGTGATGGCGGCGAACAGCACGATGGCGGCCAGCAGCCCCTGGGGGTGGCGAGCAGCTGGCGCGGTGGCGCTCAAAACGGCGTTCTGGGTGTTCATGGACAGGCTCCAAAGACAAGGGGTTCAGAACACGTGGACCAGGCGCATCAAGGCGTCGGTGCCGGCAAAACCGTTATCGGTGGCGACGTTCTGCGACAGGCTGAACATCAGCTGATTGCGCTTGTCCAGCCAGTGCCCGACCTCGAATCCGGCCTGGGTGTAGCGCTTGTGGGTGTCGTTGATCCGTCGGTCGTTGATCCGCAGTTCGCCGCCATCGGCGTGGATCAGGCGCAGGGCGCCGTAGGTCGCAGGGGTGAAGTCGTAGGAGGCGAAGGCTTGCAGGCGATAGAGCGGGTCCTGTTTCAGGTCGCTGCCGAAATAGTCGTCGTTGGTGCCGTACAACTGGGCTTCGAGGTTGGCCTCCAGCACCCATTTTTCCCCCAGGCCCTGGGTGTAGTTGTAGACAAAGGTCGCGCCCCAGCGATTGGCCCCCGGGGAGACGTCCGGGTTGCGGCTGTGGTACTCGCCCAGCGGCAGCGTGACCAGGGTCAACAGGCCGCTGTAGGTGCGGGTTTGCGGCTGGTTGATGAAAAACAGCGTGCCCCCCACCTGAGGATCACCGAAACCGCTCTCTCCGGTATGGCGTTCGGCGCCGGGCAAGCGAGCGCTGATGTCGGCGAAGGGCACGATGAACTGTGGGGTGCACAGGGTGCCGCACAGGTCGCTGAAGAACACCTGGCGGTAGGCCATGGCATTGACTCGCAGCTCGGCCTTGCCGCTGCTGTCGGCCGGGCCGTGAAAGTCGCCGGCACGGGTGGCCGGGAGGTACAGCACCCCCAGGCGGGTGCCCACGGGGGCGGCGAAGAAGTCCCGGGCGTTGAGGTCCGCGGCGTTGAGCGACAGGCTGGCCAGGGTGCCAGCCAGGGCCAGGGTGGTGCGGGTAATGAGCCTTGTCATGGGCGGTGCGTCTCTTGTTGGAGTTGTTGTTCGGCGAAGGGCTCGCCGGCACACGGCAGTGGGGCAGAAAAAGGGCAAAGGCTGCCCGTGGCCGTCAAATACGACGGCGTAAATCAGCGCAGGTCAGGGGGTGGGGTCAGTCGGGCGGGGCGTGGAGCAACTGGGCGATGCGCGCCTTGTCCTTGACCCCGAGCTTGCTGTAGATGGCGCGGATGTGATGGCGCACGGTGTTGGGCGACATACCCAGGTCCCGAGCCACTTCCTTGTAGGTCTTGCCATCACCGAAGCACTGGGCGACGGCGTTTTCCCGGGGGCTGAGCTTGGGCAGCAGGCTGCGGCTGCGGGCCGCCAGCAGGTACAGGTCGCCCACGGCCGAGCAGTCGATCTGCAGGCGCTTGCCCTCGAAACCGTTGCCATCGAGCTTCATGGGCAGTTGCGGACCGTTCCACTGCGGCCATTCATGCAGCAGCAGATCGACAAAACCGCGCTCGGCGCACTGCAGCACACCGCGCTGGTCGCACACGGCCAGGGCCAGATTGCGCGGGCGGGTGAGTTTCTCGCGCATGGCCACCAGGGTGCGGATCTGATTGGCCGACACCGCTGCCACCAGGTGCAGCATCAGGTTGTTCAGCACATGGCAGTCGTCCCGGGTAAAGGCCGGGGCGCCAGGGGCACGGTACAGGGCCAGGTGGTTGCTCAGTTGGGTATGGGGATCGATGTGCACCACGCATAGCAGCTCGCCGATGTTGTACTGGCGCCCCAGCCAGTTGAGTCCGGGGCCGTTGTGCGGATCGGCCATGTCGACGATCACCGCCCGTCCCGGCACTTCGTGCACCCGGTTCACGGTGACGTCGATGTGGCGGATCGATTGCCAGTCCGCCAGGTAGCTCGGTGGCAGGCGGTACAGGTAGCAACTGTGTTCATCCGGCAAGCCGTCGACCAATGCGGCGCGGCCCCACCAGGCACTGTCGAAGGGCAAGAGTTTGCAGATGCGCGCCAGGGCATGCTGGTGAAGGTTTTCGATGTCCTTGTTCTGCGCCAGTTGCTGCAGTTCCAGGGTCAGCTCGCTGAAGGCCTGCAACAGGCTGGCCGGAGCGTGATCGAGTCGGTTCATGGGTCTGTACCTCTGTGCGACGTTGTTATTGTTTTCGTCACGGAAGGGGTTGAGGACCATTACGCCTGGGGGACGTGGGCAGGGCCTGGTGCGAGTATCGATGGCTTGGCCGGCCACCGCCATCCTACAGATGCAGGAGGTGGCCCATGGCCCAGCGGCGCGGGTCGCTTATGCTTCAGCTGGTCAACCATGATCACTATTGGGAGTGAGTTCGATGCCAATGCAGCCTTTCTCTGTTTCGCACTGCGTCACAGGGTTTGATGCCATCAGGCTGCGGCCCTGGGGCGGTCGCTTGTACGGCTTCAGCGAGACACTGCCGGGCACCGTGCGGCGGCTTGAGGTCGCGCAGCCACAGGTCAAGCTGGTCATCGGGCTGGCGTCCCCCTACGGGCTCGCCGCCAATGGGCGCGAGGAGCGGTGCCAGGCGTTCGTGGTGAGCCGCCCGGCAGCTCCGGTGATCGTCGAGCAGAGCGGTGTGCATTCATGCATCGAGGTGGAGCTACCGCCCTGGGCCGCGTACCGCCTGTTTCAGGGTGATGGCCAAGTGCTTGCCAGCCCTTGGCTGGATCTGCGGGAACTGTGGGGCACGTCGGTGTGCTTGTTGGTCGAGGCACTGGAAGAAAACCCTTGCTGGACGAGTCGATTGCAGCGGGTCGAAACCTTTCTTGCCGAGCGTTTGCAGAACTCGCGCCGTGAGTTGCCCGAGATGCTGCGCCGGGCCTGGGAGGAACTGCAGCGAAGCGCTGGCGGTACCTCGATCGGTGATCTGAGTCAGCAGGCCGGCTGCAGCGGACGGCATTTCGCCAGTCGCTTCAAGGCCCATCTGGGACAAGGGCCCAAAGCCTGCGCCCGGCATATTCGTTTTGCTCGCGCCCAGCAGTTGCTGGAATCGCTACCGGCGCTGGAGCTGGTGCAGGTTGCGGTGCTGTGCGGCTACAGCGACCAGAGCCACTTCACCCGGGAGTTCCAGGCATTCGCCGGCTGCTCCCCGGGAGCCTATGCCCGAAGCGGCTGGGCCGATATTCCTGGCAAACCGGCATCGTTGCTCGAAGGCCGGGAGAATTGAGTGCCCCGGTCAGTTTTATTCAAGACCCGCCGAGCCTTTGCAGCGGACAGTGACAGCTCTGTCTCTGTGAACGTGGAGGATGTATGCCAGGTAGTCTTTCTCATGTGGAAATCGGGGTTGCCGACGCTCCGCAGTCGCTGGTTTTTTTCCAGCGCCTGTTCGACTGGTCGCCGCAGCGGTTGGGTGCAACGGAGGATGCCTGGTTGCAGACGCCCTCGATCCGGGTCGGCGTCCATGGCGACGATCCGCAGTCGCGCATGGTCGTGTATTTCCGGGTCAGCGACATGGCCGACAGCGTGTCCCGGGTCCGGGCTCTGGGGGGGCAGGCCGGTGACATCAGTCCCCACGAGCCCGGTTTCGGTCGGTTCTGCCAGTGCCACGATCCCCAGGGCGTGTGCTTCGGCCTGCATCAGCCGGACCCCCTTGAATCCTAGCCAGGGCTGGGAGGCGTTCAGGCAGCCTGGCCAGGGCGCTGCAGGCGATGGAAGCAGCGGCTGAAATACACCAGCGAGTCGCCTTGCTCGCGCACGCTGATTTCATCCAGTTCCACCAGCATCACCGAGTGGGTGCCGATTTCCTGGACCTCGGTGATGCGTCCCTGGAGGCTGGCCAGGGCGCCCTCCAGCACCGGCAGGGCCTGCAGACCGTCGCGCCAGGGGTGCAGGCCGAAGCGCTGGTCCATGGCCACCTCGGTCATGCCGGCAAAATGCCGCGCCACGTCCTCGTGTTCGCCGCTGAGGACGTTGATGCACAAATGGCCGTTGCCCTTGAACACCGGGTTCAGGGCGCTGTTGCGGTTGACGCAGACCATCAGGGTCGGCGGGCTGTCGGTGACCGAGCAGACCGCGGTGGCGGTGATGCCGCAACGGCCGGCGGGGCCGTTGCTGGTGATGACGTTGACCGCAGCGGTCATGTGGGCCATGGCGTTGCGGAAGGCGAGTTGCTTGGGATCGAGTACAGACATGACGAATTCCTCATGGACGCAGGGCATTGCGCTGCAGGAGCCAGCTTGCCGACGAAGAGGAGCTTGTGGTGCTCTGGCGGGCGCTTTCGCTGGCAAGCCAGCTCCTACGACAACAGGTGGACATTGGCCTTTTCCGTAGGAGCCGGCCTCGTGGCTACTGGCGGATGCGGTCCAGCATGTTGATGTCGTCGGGGTTGCTCAGGTGCGGCACGGTCCAGCCATCGAGGTCGTAGTCGCCCAGGCATTTGTCCACCAGGTCGGTCATGGCCTTCATCGAGCCGCTGGCCTGGGCGTGGCGCAGGCACTGCATGCGGATCTCGTCCTGGCTGCCGGCATAGTTGATCTCGTACAGCTCGTGGCGGCCGCCGAACTCGGTGCCGATGGCGTCCCACAGCAGCTTGAGAATCTTGATCCGCTCTTCGTGGCCCATGCCCCCCGAGCCGCGGCAGTAGGTACTGAGGTACTGGTTGAGCACCGGGTCCTTGAGATCGCGGGAGCCGGAGGGCAGGTAGATCAGGCCGCTGGCCACCACCTGCTCGATGATCTTCTTGATGTCGGTGTAGGCCTGGGGCGCCAGCACCCGGTAGGCCTGCAGGGCCTGGGTGCTGGGCAGGTAGACGCCGTTCATCCATTCGCTGGCGTTGCCGTGCATGGCGTCGGTCAGCGACCAGAACAGGTTGCGCCAGGCCACCACTTCGCCGACCTGGGCCTGGACCCCGCGAAACTCCAGGGAGCCGGTGCATTGCAGGGCCTTGACCAGCAACCCGGTGATGAAGTCCAGCTTGACCGCCAGCCGGGTGCAGCCCTGCATGGGGAACAGCCGACCGAAACCGCCTTGCGGGAACCACTGGCGGCAGCGCTCGAAGTCGCGGTAGATCAGCACGTTTTCCCAGGGGATGAACACCTTGTCCATGATCAGGATCGCGTCGTTCTCATCGAAGCGGCTGGACAGCGGGTAGTCGAAGGGCGAGCCGGTCATGCCCGCCTGCAGTTCGTAGGACGGGCGGCAGATCAGCTTCATGCCGCGGGTGTTCATCGGGGCGATGAACATCAGGGCGAAGTCGGTGTTGTCCCCCAGCAGCTGGGCCGAGCCCTGGCCGACGAAGTTGTAGTGGGTCAGGGCCGAGTTGGTGGCCACCACCTTGGCGCCGCTGACAATGATCCCGCCCTCGACTTCCTGGTCCACCGAGATGAACACGTCCTTGACCTGATCCACCGGCTTGTCGCGGTCGATGGGCGGGTTGACGATGGCGTGGTTGAGGTAGAGGCAGGCTTCCTGGATGCGCTTGTACCAGGTGCGGGCGTTGTCCGCGAAGCGCCCGTAGAACTCCGGGTTGGCCCCCAGGGCGCTGCCGAAGGCGGCCTTGTAGTCGGGGCTGCGGCCCATCCAGCCGTAGGTCAGGCGCGACCAGTCGGCGATGGCATCGCGCTGCTGGCGCAGTTCATCGGGGCTTTTCGCCGAGCGGAAGAATTTGTGGGTGTAGCCGCCGTTGCCGGTGTCGGTGTCCCAGCACAGTTGTGACTGGGTGGCCGGGTCGTGCAGGGCGTCGTACAGGCGGGCCATGGAGGCCGCCGAGTTGCGGAAGGCCGGGTGGGTGGTGACGTCCTTGACCCGGTCGCCATAAATGTAGATTTCACGATCATCGCGCAGGCTGGCCAGGTATTCGGCACCGGTCAGCGGGCGGTCGGTTGCGGCACGAAAGTCTTCAGGTTTCATATCCAGTCTCGGCGTTGTTTTTATTGACTGGGGCCATGATGGGCAGGGGCGGGCGCTGAAAAAATGGCTTTTACGGCGAATGAATTGCACTTTTCATAGGGCGCGTTGGCGCTCTCGGGCTGGGTACGGCGCACTGTTCTGGCGCGGCGAATCACGGCTTTATCGATTCACTTCACGTTGTGTTGTCTCAGGCCTGACACAGGGGGCACATTTCGAAATATTTTTGCCAATCAGACAGATGAAAGCTCAAGTTCGGCCGATATCTCTGATAGGCCCATGGACGCTCTTTCCGTGGTGTCCCTCGTCGATGCAGTCCTGATGCGTCGGCCGATAAGGGCATGGATGCTCGCCGCCCCGTTCTCCTTCGAGACTCGTCCTATGTCCTTGCGTAACCTGAATATCGCCCCGCGTGCTTTCCTCGGTTTTGCCTTTATTGCCCTGCTGGTCATGGTGTTGGGCGTATTTGCGGTGAACCGCATGTCGATCATCCGCGACGCGTCCCTGGAAATGGAAAGCAATCAGCTGCCCAGCGTCGGTTATCTGGGCAACCTGACCGAGAACGTCCTGCGCCTGCGGATTCTGTCATTTCGCGTGCTGGTGAACCGCGAGCCGGCCGGCCTTGCCGAAGCCCAGACCCGCATCGGTGTGCTGGTGGACAAGGCCAGGCAGGCCCAGGCCAGCTACGCGGCGTTGCCGGCGGGCCCGGAGGAAGTGGCGCTGTACAAGACCTTCAGCGCGACCCTGGACAATTACCTGCTGGCGCAGAAGGAGATGCTCGAGCTGTCACGCCAGGACAAGCTGGAGGAGCTGCGCACCTTGATCAACACCCGGATCAAGGACGGCACCGATCAGATGGGCGAGCAGTTGAACAAGCTCATCGCGATCAATGCCGCGGGCGCCAAGAGTGCCTCCAAGGCGGCCGGCGAGCACTACGACAGTGCCATTGCCGGGATCGTCATCGTCGCGCTGCTGGCCGCATTGCTGACCATCGTGCTGGCGCTGTTGTTGACCCGCAGCATCGTCACCCCCCTGAACAAGGCCCTCAACGTCGCCGAGGTGATCGCCGGCGGCAACCTGCGCCAGGCCATCGAGGTCGACGGTCAGGACGAGCCGGCACGCCTGTTGCGCGCCCTGGCGCAGATGCAGGCCAGCCTGCGCCGCACCATCGAGCAGATCGCCGGCTCGGCGACCCAGCTGGCTTCGGCCTCGGAAGAACTCAGCGCAGTGACCGAGGAAGCCTCTCGCGGCGTGCAGCAGCAGAACACCGAGATCGAACAGGCCGCCACCGCAGTCAACGAAATGACCGCAGCAGTGGAAGAGGTGGCACGCAACGCAGTGTCCACTTCCGAGGCGTCCCAGCAGTCGACCCAGGCCGCCCGCGAAGGCCGCGACCGTGTGGTGCAGACCGTCGAGGCGATCCAGACCATGGCCCATGACGTGCAAAACACCTCGGTGATGATCGAAGGCCTGGCGACCCAGGGCCGGGACATCGGCAAGGTGCTGGACGTGATCCGCGCCATCGCCGAGCAGACCAACCTGCTGGCGCTTAACGCCGCCATCGAAGCGGCCCGTGCCGGCGAGGCCGGGCGTGGCTTTGCCGTGGTGGCCGACGAGGTGCGGGCCCTGGCCCATCGCACCGCCCAGTCGACCCAGGAAATCGAGAAGATGGTGGCCGGTATCCAGAACGGCACCGGCGAAGCGGTGGAGTCCATGCAGCAGAGCAACCGGCGGACCCAGAGCACCCTGGAGCTGGCCCGCGCCGCTGGCGAGTCCCTGGAGCAGATCGCCGAATCCATCAATCAGATCAACGAGCGCAACCTGGTGATCGCCAGTGCCTCGGAAGAACAGGCCCAGGTGTCCCGCGAGGTGGACCGCAACCTGGTGAACATCCGTGACCTGGCGATCCAGTCGGCGGCCGGGGCCAACCAGACCAGTTCAGCCAGTCATGAACTGTCGCGCCTGGCGGTGGATCTCAACGCCATGGTGGCGCGCTTCGTGGTCTAAGGGCGCGAACGGTGGGGCCGGGCGCTCGACGAGTGCCCCGCCAGCACCTAGGGTTTTGGCTGAAGCATCTTGCATGGAGAAAGCGATGCGCTACTCAGCCCTGACCCAACGGATTGTCGGAGAAGGTTCCGCTGCCTGGAACATCCACTACCGGGCCCTGGCCCTGCGCGAGCAGGGGCGGGATGTGTTGCTGCTGACCATTGGCGACCCGGATTTCGATACCCCCAGGCCCGTGGTCCAGGCCGCGATCGACAGCCTGCTGGCCGGCGATACCCACTATTCGGACGTGCGCGGCAACCTGGCGCTGCGCAGCTGCATTGCCCGGCGCCATCATCAGCGCTGCGGACAGATTGTCGACGCCGAGCATGTGGTGGTTTTGCCGGGCGCCCAATGCGCGGTGTTTTCCGTGGCCCAGTGCCTGCTCAATCCCGGGGACGAGGTGCTGGTGGCCGAGCCCATGTACGTCACCTACGAAGGCGTGTTCGGCGCCTGCGGGGCCCGCATCGTGCCGGTGCCGGTGCGGGCCGAGCAGGGCTTTCGCGTCGATCCGCGGGACATGGCGGCGCGGATCACCCCGCGCACCCGGGCCATGTTGCTCAACAGCCCGAACAACCCGTCGGGCGCGAGCCTGTCCCTCGACGACTGGCAAGCACTGGCGCGGCTGTGCTTTGCCCACGACTTGTGGCTGATTTCCGACGAGGTCTATTGCGACCTGCTGTACCAGGGCCAGCACTTTAGCCCCGGCAGCCTGCCGCGCATGGGCGAGCGCACGGCCACCATCAACAGCCTGTCCAAGTCCCATGCCATGAGCGGCTGGCGGGTGGGCTGGGTGATTGCCCCACCGACCCTGGCCGGGCACCTGAGCAACCTGGCCCTGTGCATGCTGTACGGCCTGCCGGATTTTGTGCAGAACGCCGCAGTGGT
This sequence comes from Pseudomonas protegens, assembly GCF_003363755.1. Taxonomy (GTDB): domain Bacteria; phylum Pseudomonadota; class Gammaproteobacteria; order Pseudomonadales; family Pseudomonadaceae; genus Aquipseudomonas; species Aquipseudomonas danubii. Next base: position 589,853 of record NZ_CP031396.1, on the reverse strand, counting down.
GGCCCTGGACAGCGACCTGCCGGAGCTGGCGCAGATGCGCGACGAGTACCGACGGCGCCGGGACCTGGTGTGCGCGCTGCTGGACCAGTGCCCGGGGCTGACCCCGATCTGCCCGGATGGCGGCATGTTCGTCATGGTGGATGTACGCCGCACCGGGCTGGACGCCCAGGGCTTTGCCGACCGCTTGCTGGACGACCATGGCGTTTCGGTACTGGCCGGTGAAGCCTTCGGCCCCAGCGCCGCGGGCCACATTCGCATCGGCCTGGTGCTGGACTGCGAGCGCCTGGCCGAGGCCTGCCGGCGCATTGCCCGCTGCACCGAGCAGATTCTCGAACAACGCCCCGCAACCCTCCACCTGTAGGCGCCGGCTTGCCTGTCATGCACCGCCCTGGCGAACGCGTTTGCCGGCAAGCCCGCGGTTGCAGAGGTGTTCGCCAGGGGCTCGCGGCGGTTAGGCCTGACGCTGCGATGGAGCGGTCCAGGCGGCGCTGTTCACCAGATTGGCTGGGCGCTGCCCCGACAGGGCTGCCAGCAGGTTGTCCACCGCGCAGCGAGCCATGGCTTCACGGGTTTCGTGGGTGGCCGAACCGATGTGCGGCGTGGCCACCACATTGGGCAATTGCAGCAGCGGTGAGCGGTGGTCCAGCGGTTCGCGCTCGAACACGTCCAGCCCGGCGCCGCGTATCCGTCGTTCCTGCAAGGCTTCGATCAAGGCCGCTTCGTCCACCACCTTGCCTCGGGAAATATTGATGAAGATGCTTTGCGGACGCATCAGCGCCAGTTCACGACGGCCAATCAGCCCTTGGGTTTTCTCGGTCAAGGGCAAGGTCAGGCAGATGAAGTCGGCCTCTTGCAGCAGTTGCTCCAGGCTGCGGTAGCGGGCATTGAAACGTTGCTCCACCGCCGGCTTGGGGCTGTTGCTGTGGTAGATCAGCGGCATGCCGAAACCGAAATGTCCACGCTGGGCCAACGCCTCGCCAATGCGCCCCATGCCGATGATGCCCAGGGTCTTGCCGTGCACGTCGCTGCCGAAATGCAGCGGTCCGATGTTGCGGTTCCATTGCCCGGCGCGCACCAGATTGGCCAGTTCCACCACGCGCCGGGCGGTGGCCAGGATCAGGGCGAAACCGGTGTCGGCGGTGGTTTCGGTGAGCACGTCCGGAGTGTTGCTCAGCAGAATCCCGCGTCGGGTCAGGTAGTCGATGTCGTAGTTGTCGACCCCCACCGAGACACTGGCCACCGCTTGCAGGCGCGGCGCCAGGTCCAGCAGTTCGGCGTCCAGGCGCAGGCTGGCCCCCAGCAGGCCGTCGGCGCTGGGCAGGGCCTGGCGCAGGGCCTTGAGGCCGGTTGGGCCCAGGTCCTCGATCAGGGTGACCTCGGTCTGTTCCTGCAGGCGCGCCATCAGCGACGGCGAGAGTTTCTTGTACAGCACCAGGTGTTTTTTCATGACGGTTCTCTGTGGCAGTTCAGGAGTGGGCCAGGCGGCGCGGCAGGGGCAGGCCCTTGGCCCGAGGCGCTCCGGCGCCGGGTGTCAGCAGCAGGGTCAGTAGCACCGAGAGCAGCAGGGCGCCGCTCATCAGCAGGTAGGACATCCCCGGCGAGCCGGTGGCGCTGTTCAGGTAACCCACCAGATAGGAGCCGCCGAAGGAGCCCAGGGCGCCCATGCTGTTGATCAGGGCCATGGCGCCGCCGGCGACGTTGGCCGGGAGAATCTCCGGAACGATGGCGAAGAACGGCCCATAGGGCGCGTACATGCAGGCTCCGGCGATTACCAGCAGCCCGTAGGACCACCAGAAGTGTTCGGCGCCCAGCAGGTAGGAGGCGTAGAAGGCGATGGCGGCCACCAGCAGCGGCGGCCAGACGAAGCGCTTGCGTTTCTGGGTCCGGTCCGAGCCCCAGGACACCCCGAGCATGGCGATCACCGCCGCCAGGTAGGGCAGGGCCGAGAGCCAGCCGGCCTCCACCATGTCCATTTGCGCGCCGTGCTTGAGGATCGAAGGCAACCACAGGACGAAACCGTAGACCCCGATGCTCCAGCAGAAAAACTGCAGGGCGAGGATGATCACCTTGGGCGAGCGGAAGGCCTCGGCGTAGTTCTTCACCGCCTTGATGCCCTGCTGTTCGGCGGCCAGGGCGCTTTCCAGGTCCTGCTTCTCCTGGTCGCTGAGCCACTGGGCCTGGCTGGGCCGGTCATCGGCCAGGCGCCACCAGATAAAGGCCCAGAGCACCGCCGGCAAACCCTCGATGATGAACATCCAGCGCCAGCTGAAATGCTCCACCAGATAGCCTGAGACCACCGACATCCAAAGCATGGTCACCGGGTTGCCGAGGATCAGGAAGGTGTTGGCCCGGGAGCGTTCGGCCCGGGTGAACCAGTGGCACAGGTACACCAGCATCGCCGGCATCACCGCGGCCTCCACCACCCCGAGCATGAAGCGGATGGCGATCAGCGTGTAGGCGTTGGACACGATCCCGGTGAGGGTGGCCAGGCCGCCCCAGAGGATCAGGCTGACGAAGATCAGCTTCTTCACGCTGCGTTTTTGCGCGTAGATCGCACCCGGCACCTGGAAGAAGAAGTAGCCGAGGAAGAACAGCGCCCCCAAAAGCGAGGACAGCCCCGGGGTGATCTGCAAGTCGTCGGCCATCCCGGAGGCGGCGGCAAAGCCGTAGTTGGCACGGTCCAGGTAGGCCAGGCTGTAGGTGATGAAGACGATGGGCATGATGTACCACCAGCGGCGGGCGGCGAGTTTGAGCGTGTCCATGAAAGTTCTCCTGAGCTTGTTGTTTTTGTCGCAACAGGTGGTTCTGGGTGTTCGTTTCCCGGATGAGCCGGTACGCCAGCTGCTATGAGGCGCAGGCGGTTTTCAGGGGCGCTGCCTGGTCGGGCAGTTCGTGGCGCCTGGGCAGGCCTTCCATGTCGCCACGGCTTTGTACTGCGCGGCTGCCCAGCCAATTGGCCCGCTGCACCGCCTCGCTCACGCTGAGGCTTTCCAGCAGGGCGCTGATCAGGCCCACGGCGAAGGCATCGCCGGCACCGACGGTGTCCACCACCTTGGCCACCGGCACACCGTCGACGAAGCCGGCGTCCAGATGGGTGCGGTAGTAGGCACCATGGGCCCCGAGCTTGATCACCACCGCTTCGGCGCCCTGGTCCAGGTAGAAGGCGGCGATGTCCGCCGGGTCGTCACGCCCGGTGAGCAGGCGGCCCTCGCCGAGGCCCGGCAGCACCCAGTGGGCCAGGGCCGCCAGGCGGTTGATCTCGCGGATCATCTGGGACTCGCTGGCCCACAGGCCGGGACGCAGATTGGGGTCGAACGACACGCTGCGGCCGCTGGCGCGCTGGGTCTGCATCAGGTGGCCGGACAGCTCCCGGGCCGAATCCGAAAGGGCCGGGGGAATGCCGGTGGCGTGCAGGTGACGGGCCTGGAGCAGGGCCGGGGCCAGGTCGTCGAGGCTCAGGTGGCTGGCGGCCGAGCCGCGGCGGAAGTACTCCACCCGCGGGTCGTCGCCGGTGTCTTCCCGGGACTTGAGCTGAAAGCCGGTAGGGTGCAGCGGGTCGCGGCGCACGAAGCGGCAGTCCAGGCCCTCGGCCTGCAAGGTGTCGAGCACGAAGCGTCCCAGGGAGTCGTTGCCGACCCGGCTCAGCCAGGCCACATTGAAACCCAGGCGCGACAGGCCGATGGCGACGTTGCTGTCGGCCCCGGCAATGCGCTTGTGAAAGTGCTCGACCCGGGCCAGGTCGCCGCTGTGCTCGGCGACGAACATGGCCATGGTTTCCCCGAAGGACAGAATATCGATCTCAGACATGGGCTGGCTCCAGTCGCGACTGGCCGAGGCGGGCCAGCAGGTCGACCTGCTCGGCGCTCACCTGCAGCAGGTCGTCGCCTTGCAGGGGGTATTCCACGGCCCGGGTTAGACCTTGATTCATGTGCCGCAGCAGGTGTTCCCACTGCTGCAACTCCGCGGCGCCGGGCGGCAGGGCCACCCGCTTGCCGTCGTCCCGCAGGCGGACCGCCTTGCAGTGCAGGTAATCCACATGCCGGCCCAGCAGGCGCGCGGCTTCCAGCGCCGACTGCTGCTGCCAAGCCCAGTTACCGATGTCGAAGGTCATGCGCAGGGGCAGGTTCCACCCTTGCACGGCGTTGAAAAAAACCTGGAAGGGCTCGATGCGCCCGCCATGCACGGTCTGGTCGTTTTCCACCAGCAGGGTGAGGGGCTGGCCTGACAGCAGGCTGGCCAGGCTGCCCAGGTCGTGATGCTCGGTGAAGTGACCGAGGGACACTTTCAGACGCTTGGCGCCGAACGCCCGGGCCCGTTGCAAGGTGGCGGACAGCTCGGGGTTGGGTTCGTAGCCCTCGGCCAGCCACAGCTCCAGGGGCGAGGAAAATACGCTTTCCAGGCCATGTTCCCGGGCGCTGCGGGCCAGTTCCTCGGGCTTCTCGTGGGTCAGCAGTTCTTCGCGCCACTCGATGCACGAAGCGCCGGCGGCGGCCACCAGGGAAATGAAATGGCCCTGGCCGTGCTGGCGGACCAGATCCGCGCCGTAGCTGGACAGACTGATGGAGACGGGTGATTGATGCATGCTTCAGACCTCTGAAACCGGTTTCATTTTTATTCGAGAAAACCCGGGACACGCTGCGATGCAAGGGGCTCGGGATTACACAGGGGGTTTTCGGGTGGAGCCACGAACCATCAGTTGCGCCGTAAAGTCCAGTACTCGCGCCGGGCCGGCATCGCCTCGCAGGCGCTTGAGCAGGCATTGGAAAGCGGCGGTGCCTATGGCTTCGGTGGGCTGGGCCAGGGCCGTGATGCCGCTGCCCACCAGGGGGTACCAGTCCAGGTCGTCGAGGGCGATCAGGCCGATGCCTTCGAACAAGGGGCAATCCAGTTCACGCAGGACCCGGGTCGTCGCCAGGGCCGCCACGCCGTTGGCGCAGAACAGCGCTTTGGGGCCAGGACCGGGAGCGTCGATAAAGTCTTTCAGGTGGCGCGCCAGGGCCGCGCCGGTCTCCAGTGACTGGCCACGCAAGGCCGGGCGCCGGGCGACTTCGTCCTGGAAGGCGGCACTGCGTTCGAGTCGTGAGCTGGTGCCGTCATGGGGTTCGCTGACCAGCAGCAGGTCACGGTAACCCTGTTGCTCCAGGTGTTCGATGGCGCTGTGCACTGCCGCCGGGTTGTCCAGGCCCACCAGATCGGCGTGCAGTGATTCAAGCTTGCGGTCCACCAGGACCATGGGCATTTCCTGCTGCAACTCCTGCAACTGCTCCAGGTGATGACCCAGGGTGTTCACGATCAGGCCTTCGATGTTGTAGGCCCGCAGGTTGGCCAGGTGCTGGGCTTCCTGCTGGTCGTCACGGTCGGTGTTGCACACCACCAGGCTATAGCCGTGCTGGCGGCAGGCGGTTTCCACGCCATGCATCACGGCAATCGAATAGGGGTTGCGGATATCGGCCACCAGCATGCCGATCAGGCGGGTGCGCCCGCGTTTCAGGCCGCGGGCCATCTGGTTCGGGCGGTAACCCAGCGCGCTGATGGCCTGCTCGATGCGCAAGGCAATGGCATCGGAGAGCAGGGCGCGGTCTTCGCCGATAAAGCGCGACACACTGGCCTTGGAAACCCCGGCGTGGCGGGCGACATCGAGCATGGTGACGCGGCTGCGCTGGGCGGCGGAAAACTGATTCACGGGCAACGACCTTATTCTTGGAATTATCGGTTTGCAGTGCTTCCGGGTACGGTGCTGAAACCGGTTTCAGGAAACCGCAAAACCCATTCTGCCGTCAAGGGCGCAACGTCGATAAATCGCTATCAGGGCTCAAGTTGGCTGACCAACGGTAGGGCTCGGGTTGGCTCAAGAAACTCGCGCAGGGCCCGCAGCAGGGCGTCGTACAGCCCATCGACTTCCGCCGCCAGCCCTCTGGCCCGCAGGCAGCCATGCACCAGGCCCAGGCCCGGGTACAGCTGGCTGGCGACGCCGGCCTGCAGCAGGCGCTGGTGATAGCACTGGCCGTCGTCGCGCAAGGGGTCGAACTGTGCCTGCGCGATAAAGGCCGGCGGCAGGTGACTGAAGTTCTCTGCCTGCAGCGGCCGGGCATAGGGCGAGGTGGGTTCGGGCTCCGGCAGGTACAGCGCCTGGAAACAGTCCAGGTCACTGCTGCTGAGCAGCGGGGCATCGGCGCACTGGCTGCGCGAGGGCAGGTTGGCGGCACCGCCGAGCCCGGGATAGACCAGCACCTGGGCGTTGGGCAAGGGTTCAGCGGCATCCCGCAGGGCCAGGCACAGGGCGGCGGCCAGATTGCCCCCGGCGCTGTCGCCCATCACCAGCCGACGGCGGTGATCCAGAGGCACAGGGCCCAGCCCCTGCTCCAGAGCCCGCCATACCGCCAGGCAATCGTCGAAGGCGGCCGGGAACGGGTGTTCCGGGGCCAGCCGGTAGTCCACCGCGATCACCAGCGCCTGCAACTCGTGGGCCAGATGGGCGGTGATGAAATCGTGGGAATCCAGGCTGCCCAGCACCCAGCCGCCACCGTGCAGGTACAGCAGCCAGGGCCAGCCACACTCCGGGGCGGCGCGGTCGGGGTGATAGAAACGCAGCGGCACCTGGGCCAGTTGTCCTTGATGCACGGCGAGGCCGGGCGGATGGGCCGGAGTGAAATCCCGGCACATGCGCTCATAGCTGTCGCGCAGGCCCTTGAGGCTGCTGTCGGCGCTGGTGTAGCTCAGGGTGCGCTGGACGAAGGCCGCCAGCTCGGCAGAAAGCGGGTAATGGCTCATGGACAGTCCTGGAGGGTAGGTGCCGGGTTGCCGGCGAACGAGCCCGGGCAATCGTCATCATCGCAGCGCCTGACCGAAAGAGCCGCCGCAGGGCGTTGCGTTTGTCGGCGAAGGGCCCTGAGACCGCCTTCGCCGGCAAGCCGACTCCTGCGCCGGGCGGTTACAGGTTCGCTTTGACCGCAGCCACACCCTCGCGGCCGTCGAAGGTGGTGACCCCCGTCAGCCAGCGCTGCAGGTCTTCTGGGTGCTCGCGCAGCCACTGGCGGGCCACTTCCTGGGGCGCCTTGCGTTGCATGATCGGTACCATCAGTTGGCTTTCCTGGGCGGCGCTGAAGGTCAGGTTCTGCAGCAGCCGATGCACGTTGGGGCAACGCTCGGCGTAGTCCGGCGCGGTGACCGTGGACACCGTGGCCGCCCCCTCGTTGGGGCCGTACACGTCTTCGCTGCCGGTGAGGTAGGTGATGGCCATGTTGATGTTCATCGGGTGCGGGGTCCAGCCGACGAACACCACGAACTCCTTGCGATTGATCGCCCGCTGCACCGCCGCCAGCATCCCGGCCTCGCCGGATTCGATCAGCTTGAAGCCCTTGAGGCCGAAGTGGTCGGTGTCGATCATGGTCTTGATCGTGGTGTTGGCGCCGCTGCCTGGCTCGATGCCGTAGATCTTGCCCCCCAGCTGCTCCTTGAAACGGGCGATGTCGGCGAAGGTTTTCAGGCCCGCCTGGGCCACGTAGTCCGGCACTGCCAGGGTTGCCTGGGCATCCACGAGGCTGGGCTGGGCCATGACCTTGACCTGCCCGGCCTCGAGGAAGGGCGCGATGTTCTGGTCCATGGCGGGCTTCCAGTAGCCGAGGAAGATGTCCAGGCGCTGGTCGCGGATGCCGGCGAAGATGATCTGCTGCACCGCGCTGGTCTGCTTGCTGTCGTAGCCCAGCCCGGTGAGCAGGACATCGGCCACGGCGCTGGTGGCGATCACATCCGTCCAGTTGACCACCCCCATGCGCACGGTCTTGCAGGACGCGGGCTCGGCGGCCCAGGTGGGGGAATTGAGCAGTGCAGTGGCGCAGAGGAGCAGGAAACAACGCTTGAACGGTGTTTTCATCAGAGGATCTCTTCCGGCAGGTGGCTTGTTGTTCAGAGCGGCGTCTTGTTGCGCCGTACTGGCCACCTTACGTGGCCCCGATGGCCCGGGAAACGCTCTGTAGCGACCGGCTTTTGCACTGTGACGACTGCCCGGGCGCACTTCACGCCTACAGGCTCGTCCAGGTAGCGATCAGCAACAGCCCTGGCGGTGCGCCAGGGCTGGGGTCTGGAAGTACGGTGCAGCCTCGACCGGGCTGATGTGGAATACCGCGAGACAGGGCAGGAGCCGTTATCAGAACTGATAGGTAAAGGCGGTTCGAATACCGGTCGTGTCGTTGCCGCCCGGCTCCTGTGTCCAGAACACACCGGCATGCACGGCGCTGTTCTGGTTCAAGGCATAGCTTGCCCCGGTGCCCGCGGCAAAACGGGTGTCGTGCTGTTTATCGGCCTGGTAGGTATAGCGGCCCAGGTAGTCCATGCGCGCTTGAAAGGCATCCTGGTCTTTGTCCAGGTCCTGGATCAGGCCCAGGCTGGCATTGAGCTCCAGCTGTTTTGTCAGGCGTTTGGCCGTCCGTACGCCGGCGTTCAGGCTGGTCACCGAGCGCTGCATTTTTGCGTAGCTGGCCGCCATGACGGCGCCGCTGTGCTCGCTATAGCCCTGGCGGCTGACTTGAGTCTGGCTGAGGCCGATGTAAGGCGTCACGGTCAGGCTTTTGAGCCGCAGGCCATAGCCACCCTCGATGCTGAAGGCCCTGCCACGCAGGCTCGAGCGCCCTTGACCGGCTTCGGTATAAGCCAGTTGCTCACGGCGGATATCGACCTTGGACGACAGGTAGGCCGCAGCCAGACGCCCCTGCCAACCCAGGCCCTGGCCCGATTCGTCCACGGCAACGAACATTGCCACTGCGGGTGCGTTGGACCCTGCCTTGGTGTAGTTGTCCGGCAACTGTTGATCGAGGTTCTGGTCCAGGGTGATGCCTACGCGCAGATGGTCGCTAGGACGGGCGCCCAGGGTCAGACTCGTGGAGGTCTGGCGAGTCTCGCGGTTTCTGCTGTAGCTGGGACCAACACCTATACAGAACGAGCCGCTGTCGATCTGGCACTCCTGGCTCATCAACCGATCCAGTTGCGCACTGCGCAGGTCCAGGACTCCCCATGCCTGATTGGCGCTTTTGGCCATCGCGGTCCGGGTGTTGTCCAGATCAAGCAGGTGAGTGCCGGTTTCCGTGATCTTCCACAGTGCGGCGTGTAGGTCACCACTCGCCGTGAGGCTCAGGCCGACGGCAATATTGCCGTCGGCGGACACGGCAGTCGCTGCCGAATGTTGGCCGCCTAACGTGCCCAGATCGATCATGCCGTCGGCATCGGTGTGTCTGAAGGCGTGGTTATCGCCCTCTGCGGTAGTGGCAAAACCGACGATAACGCGGCCGTCGGCGGATGCCGCGCTAGCGCTGGAGTCGCCCCCCCAGGAGCCGAGCTCGACCATGCCGTTGGCGTCAGTGTGTTTAAACGCTTGAGTACCGCCGGTGATAGTTTCCGAACTGCCCACGACCACCTGGCCGTCGGCGGATATTCCCAGAGCCTGGGAAGATGTTCCGCCGAGGGTGCCCAGGTCGGTCATGCCGTTGGCATCGGTGTACTTGAACGCGTGTTGTACGTTCGAATCCGTATCGATGTCCGACTGCCCCACGACGACGCTACCGTCGCCGGACACCGCAGTTGCAAGGGAGTCGCCACTGTTGTCTGCCTTCAAGGTCCCCAGATCGATCATGCCGGTCGTCTCCGTGTGCTTGAAGGCACGAGCACTCCCCAGGAGATTCGAGGCGTATCCAACGACCACGGCGCCATCAGCGGATACGCCGTTGGCGCTGGATGATTCGCCGCCCAATGTGCCCAGATCGATCATGCCGGTCGCATCGGAGTACTTGAAGGCGTGAGTCGAGTCAGGGGTGTCCGATTTTCCCACGACCACACTGCCATCGGCGGATATCGCATGGGCATAGGCATGGTTTCCACCCAGGGTCCCCAGATCGACCATGCCAGTCGCATCGCTGTATTTGAATGCGCGATCTTGGCCTGTGGGTAATGTTTTGTTTACCGCGATTAGACGACCGTCGGCAGAGACGCCGAAGGCCATAGAGTACTCATTACTCAAAGAACCTAAATCAATGCTGTCGATTGCAGTGATCGCATGGGACTGTACTGAATAAACGACGCTGTATAGCAGGGTAATAGCTGTTATTACGGATGGGTATTTCAACGTTGTAACCTTTTGGCGAAGCAGAAAACACAACAGTCTGTGGAAGTTACAGGCTGCTTTGGGGGTGGCTGTTTGCTGTTGGGCCCATGGATTGGGTGCGCGGGCGCTCTATTGCAAGTGCTTTCGTCATTTGGACATGGCGAGGTCGGCAAACTTCAGGTTCGGGAAAAAAAGGGGGGTTAGTTGAAGGCGAGGGACTAACGTTAAGAAGTTAGTTGGCTAAATCCAGGGCTGTAAAAGGCGGCTATTTTATTTTTAGTAAGAGGGCGGGTCTTTAAGATGATTCTTAAATTGATCTTGAAGTGTTGGGGCGATTTGTTCGGAAGGTCGATCAGCACAACTGAATTTAGTTGCTTGGTGTTGGCGGTCGTTCGAATTAGATCAACTAGGGTTACCCAGCCTGACACTTGCTATATGGCACCCCGGACGAAGCCGTCGCGATTCTTACTGACGATCCCGCGAAGCTGCCAGGACTGGGCTCAAGCCGTCTTGTACCGGTTCAGCTGAACAGCCCGGCGGCAATATTGATGGAAAAACCGAGGATCGCAGTGTTGAACAGAAAACCGATCAAGGACTGGGCGAGGACGATCTTGCGCAGCTCGCGGGTGGCCACGCCGACGTCCGAAGTTTGCACCGCCACGCCGATGGTGAAGGAGAAGTAGAGGAAGTCCCAATAGTTCGGCGTGGTCAGTTCCTCGGCAAAGCGCAGGGCCGGTTCCTTGCCATTCCAGGTGTAGTAAAGGCGGGCGTAATGCACGCTGAAGATCACCCCCACCAGCAACCAGGAACCGATCACCGTGAGCCCGGTGAAGCCGTAATGCAGCAGACGCTGAGGGGTATCCAGGTCCTTGCTGCCCACCAGCTCCAGGGTAATGGTTACCAGACTGGCGATGGCGGCGACGCAGACGATCAACAGCACCAGCCCGGCGTTTTCGTCCTCGGTTTCGGCGATGCGTTTCACGTCCTCGGCCCGTGCCCGCACGGTCAGCCAGAACATCAGCGCCAGGTAGGTCCAGACCGCGGCGTTCCAGCCGATGAGGAGCTTGCTGGTCAGGGTTTGCGCGGGGGCGAGGATGCCGACGGCGCAGCCGATCAGCACGCCGAAGGTCAGGCGGGGGTGGGTTCGGATCACGAAAGACATGGGGGCTCGCAGCTTCAGGGCAGTGGGGGAACATTAGCATGTAGGGGGATTTGGATAGGGGGGGGATAGCGGTTGCTGCGGGTGTGGCGGCTGGCGGGTTCGGCTTTAGGGGACTGTGCCACTGGGTACATATCCGTTGCTGCGGTAACGGCTGCTTATGGTTTCGCCCTTACGGCGAGTCCCTTTTTTTCAAACGCCAAAAAAAGGAACCAAAAAACGCTTGCCCCTCCATGGGCCCCTCGCTGGGGCTCGGGGTTCCCTCTCTCCGGCATTGCTCCGGGGGCCCGCCGCCAACCGGCCATCCATGGCCGGGTGGCGGCTAGCTCGGCATCCATGCCGAGCTGCCCCCTACGCAACGCCTACGCTCGGCCGGCTGGGAAGGGGCCTGAAGATCAAGATCAAAAGCCAAAGCCAAAGCCAAAGCCAAAGCCAAGGTGCGCAGGCCGGCTCCTTGTAGCCGCTGCCGAAGGCTGCGAACGAGCGCTCGCGCTCGCAAAACCAGGCGACGCGGTGGTTCAGGAACATTGGGGAGGCAGGTTTAGCGTCTCCTGCGGAGCCGGTCGCAGCCTTCGGCAGCGGCTACATGTAACGCGAACGGTGATGAAACAGGCCGGCCGGCAGGCCGCCGTCAGATTTTGATCTTGCTTTTGATTTTGATTTTGATCTGAACGCCCCGTTAACCACGATGGCCGAGCGCAGGCATTGAGCCGTGGGTAACCCGGCAGGGATGCCGGGTTAGCCGCCACCCGGCCATGGATGGCCGGTGGCGGCGGCCCACGGATCAATGCCGGAGTGAGGGCATGCCGAGCCTAGGCGAGGCACCGAGTGGAGGGGCAAGAGCTTTTGGTTACTTTGGGCTCTTTCCAAAGTGACTCGCCGTAAGGGCGAAACCCTAAGTGGCCGCACCCGCAAGAACGGATATGTACCCAAACCCGCTGTAAGAGCGAAACCGCCAGCGGCCGCACCCGCAGAAACGGATATGTACCCAAACCCGCTGTAAGAGCGAAACCGCCAGCGGCCGCACCCGCAGGAATGGATATGTACCCAACCCCGCTGTAAAAGCGGAACCATAAGCCGCCGCACCCGCAGCCCCGGATATGTACCCAACCCCACAACAAAAAACTCACGCCAAAGTCTTGGCCATGACCCCCACAAACAACTCCGATTCAAGAAACCCCTGCAACCACTCCTGCAACGCACGATAAGGCGTCTGCGCAAACCACTCCCGGTCCACATGAGCAAACTGGCGAACAAACGGCAGCAGGGCCATGTCCGCCAAGCTCGGATGTGCCGCCAGCAGATAGCGTCGCTCCTGCAGCAGGCGCTCCAACTGCGCCAGAAACACCTCGCCCTGGGCCCGGTAATGCTCCATGGGCGCTTCGGGATAACGCTCGGCGTACTTGTAGCGATTGAGGTGCACCTTGAACACCTGATCATTCTCGGCAATCAAGGCCGCCATCTGTGTCTGGGCCTCGGGGGCGCCGATGAGCCGCCAGTTGTCCGGATCATGCTGCTCCAGCGCCCAGTGCATGATCTCCAGGCTCTCATCGATCACCCGCCCATGCAGATCCAGCACCGGCACCGTGCCCTTGGGCGACAGCGCGAGCATCTCGGGTGGCTTGGCCTTGAGGCTGACCTCGACGATCCGCACCGGCACCTGGGCATAGCGCAGCGCCAGGCGCGCACGCATGGCATAGGGGCAGCGGCGGAACGAGTAGAGGGTCGCCTCGGGCATCGGCCGCGTGCTCATTTCACCTCCAGGGTGCTCAGGCCGTTGCCCTGGCGGCTGACCTGGATCTGCACCGGAATCCGTTCGTGCATTTCCTGGACGTGGGAAATCACCGCCACTTTGCGTCCCTGGGCCTGCAGGCCGTCGAGGGCGTCCATGGCCAGTTGCAGGGACTCGGGGTCGAGGCTGCCAAAACCTTCGTCGATAAACAGCGATTCGATCTTCAGGGTGCTGGAGGCCATGGACGCCAGACCCAGGGCCAGGGCCAGGGACACCAGGAAGGTTTCGCCGCCGGACAGCGAGTGCACCGAGCGCAGTTCGTCGCCCATCTCGGTGTCCAGCACCAGCAGGCCGAGCATGCTGCCGCCGCGCTTGAGGCGGTAGCGCCGCACCAGCTGGCGCAACTGGGCGTTGGCGTGGTGCACCAGCAGGTCGAGGTTGTAGGCCTGGGCGATCTTGCGGAAGGTGTCGCCGGTGGCCGAGCCGATCAGGGCATTCAGGCGGGCCCAGCGCTGCCATTGGTGGTAGGCCTCGTTGATGCGCTGGCTCAGGGCCTGGTTGGCTTCCTGGCGGCGCTGGTCCTCGCTTTGCCGGGCGCGCAGTTCCGCTACGTGTTGCTCGCTGGCGAGGGCTTGTTGCTGCAGCTCTTCAAGGGCCTGGGCCAGTTGCCCGGCCTCCAGGTTGCCGTTGTGCTGGGCCTGGTGCTGTTGCAGGCGTTGCTGACGCTCCTGGAGCAGGACCTTGGCTTGTTCGATGGCCTTGTCGTTGGCCTGCAGGCGCTGGCGCAGTTGCTGGATCTGGTCCTCATCCAGTTCCAGCAATTGTTGCAGCCCGGCGTCATCCAGTTCCGGGTGCTGGGCGCGCCATTGCTCGATGCTGCCGGCCAGTTGCTGCTGTTCGCTGTCCAGGGCTTGCAGGCGCTCTTGCCGGGCCTTGAGTTCGGCGCTCAGTTGGATCAGTTGCTGCTGCAGCTCGTGCTGCTCGTGCTGGGCCTTGGCCTGGGCGCTGCGGGCCTGTTCCACGGCTTGATCGAGCTGCTGCTGCCAGAGCTCGGCGCTAGGGTGCGACCCCAGCAGGGCGGCCAGCCGGTCCTGGCAGGCCTGCTGCTGTTGGCTCAGGGCGTCGAGCTGCTGCTGAGCGTCGCTCAGTTGCTGCTGGCGGGTCAGTTGGCGGTCCTGTTCCTTGTCCAGCAGCAGTTGGCGCTGCTGTTGTTCTTCGGTTTCGTCCTGGCGCTCGCGCAGCTGTTCGATGCGCTGCAGGACCTGCTGGTCCAGTTGCATGAAGGTGCTGGCCGGATCACGGCGCAGGCCTTCGAGCACCTCGGCCGGCAGCAGGTTGTTGAAGCTGGCCAGTTCTTCCTCCAGACGCTGCTGGTCGGCGGCCAATTGCTCCTGCTGCTTGTGCAGGTGCTGGGCCGCCTGCTGGCTGGCGTCTTGTGCTTGCTGCAACTGCTGCTGGAGCCGCGTGGCGTCCTTTTGCAGGGTCAGCAAGGCATCCAGGCGGCTCTCATCCTGGGTGATGCTCTGTTGCAACTGTTCCAGTTGCTGGCGTAGCCAGGCATCGCGTCGCGCCGGGTCCTGGTCCAGCAGGCTGGCACTCTGCGGGTGGGCTTGCAGGCTGGGGGCCAGTGCCTGTTGCTGGCTGGCCAGTTGTTCCTGTTGCTGGAGGAATTCTTTCTGCTGGGCGATCAGGCCCTGGACCTGGGCCCGCAGTTCGTTGAGCTGTTCCTTGAGCCTGTCCACCGCCTGACGGGCGTTGGCTTCTTCGCTCTCGTCATGGCGCCCCAGGCTGTGCAGCAGGGCTTCGGGCTGGTGATAGGGGTGCTCGACGCTGCCGCACACCGGGCAGGGCTGATCGTCCTGCAACTGCTCGCGCAGTTCCTCGACACTGGCACTGCGGGCCAGGCGCTGGCGCTCCAGCAGGGCCTGGGTGACGCTCAGGGTCTGCTCGGCGACGCTCAGTTCGGCCTTGGCTTGCAGGCCGGCCTGGTTCAGTGCTTCACGCTGGGCGGCCACGGCTTGCTGCTTGTCTTGCAGGGCCCGGCCGCGCTGGTCCAGTTCCTGTTGCTGGGCCCAGAGCCGTGCCAGCTCTTCGGTGGCCCGTTGTTGCTTGCGGTTGTCCTTGAGCAGGCCGTCCAGCAATTGGATCTGCTCGGCTACGGCCTGGGGTTCGGCACCGGCTTCGCTGTAGAGCAATTCAAGGTGGGTACGTTGTTCGGCCAGTTGCTGAGCCGCGGTGCCGGCCCGCTGTTCCAGGGCTGGCAGTTCGCTCTGGCCCTGATTCAGACGGTTGCCGATCAGCATCAGTTGCTGCAGGCGTTCGCGGTAGAGCGTCCAGGCTTCGCTCAAGGGGGCGAGGGCGGCGCTGTGCGCCAACTGCCCGGCGATCCGCTCCAGGCGCTCACCCACCAGACGCTGCTTCTCCAGCAGTTGGGCAATGCTTTGCTGGCCTTGGGCACTGACGCTTTGCGCGCGGTCACGGGTTTCGCCGGCGTCGCTCAGGCTCTGGCCAAGACGGCTCAGGTTGCCCTGTTCGGCAAAGGCTTCGCGCAGCAGCGGGACGCTGTCGCTGTGCTGGCTCTGGGCCTGGGTCAGGGCGCTATCGGCGTCGAGCACGTGCTGTTGCAGCTGTTGGTGACGTTGTTGCAGCTCAACCTGTTGCGCGGCCTGCTGCTCGATCTGTTGGCGCAGGGGCTCCAGGGCTTGGCGCAGCTCGATCTGGCGCAGGAATTGGTGACGCTGCGGCGCCAGTTGCTCCAGCCGTTGCAGGCGCAGGCGCTGCGGAGTCAGGGTCTGAGCCTCCTGCTCGGCCTGTTGCAACTGCTCGGCGGCGTCCTGCTGCGCCTCCTGCCATTGGCGCAATTCCTTGAGCCAGCTGTGCTGGGCTTCCAGCTGCTTGAGCTGGGCCTGCTGGGTCTTGAGCTGTTGCTGGGCGTCGTTGAACTGCTGGTCCAGTTCGGCCCGGGCCTCGGGGTCCAGGGGGACGATGCCGCTGGCCTGGGCCTGGAGCGCCTTGTGGGCCTCGTCGGCTTCCTTGCTCTTGCTGTAGGCCCGGCGCCCCAGCTGGCTGTAGATCGCGGTGTTGGTGAGCTTTTCCAGCAGCTCGCTGCGTTCCTTGTCGTCGGCCTTGAGAAAGGCGCTGAACTCGCTCTGGGCCAGCATCACGGCGCGGGTGAATTGCTCGAAGTTGAGGCCCAGCTTGGATTCGATCAGCTGTTCGTAGTCGCGCTTGCTACTGGCCAGCAATTGATTGCTGTCCAGGTCGGTGAGGCTCTGCCGGCTGGCTTGCAGCTTGCCGTTGGCCTTGTCGCGGGCGCGGTTGGCTTCCCAGCGGGCGCGGTAGCGGCGCCGGTCGATGCCGACAAAGTCCACTTCGGCGAACCCGCTGCCGGTGCCACGGCGCAGTAGGGTGCGTGGGTCGCCGGTGGAGATATCGCTGTCGACCTCGGGAACCTTGTTTTCCTTGGCGATCTTGTTCAGCCGCGGCACCGCGCCGAACAACGCCAGGCACAGGGCGTCCAGCAGGGTGCTTTTGCCGGCACCGGTGGGCCCGGTAATGGCGAACAGGCCGGCGCTGGCCAGGGGCTCGGCGGTGAAATCGATCTCGAACGGACCGGCCAGGGAGGCCAGGTTCTTCAGGCGGATGGCCAGGATCTTCATGGCTGTTCACCTTCTTGCTGAACGTCCTGCAACAGCAGGGCGAAATCCTTGAGGGTGGCGTCGTCCACTTCATTGGCGTAGGCGTCGCGCCAGGCCCGGCGGAACAGTTCTTCGGGGCTCAGTTGATCCAGTTCTATCAGCTCGGCGCCGCTGTCTTCAGCGTCGCGGCCGCCGTTACCGGCGTATTCGGCGGCAATCCGTACCAGACGCACGGCCTTGCCTTGCAGGGCGCTTTCCACTTGCTGGCGCAGGTCCGGTTGCGGTTCGTCCAGGCGCACCCGCACTTCCAGCCAGGGCTGGCGCTGTTCTTCGGCCAACAGGTCGATGTCCGGCAGCTCGCCGAGCTGGGTCAGGATCTCCCCCAGGGGCGCCGGGCCCAGGCGTTGCAGGTTGACCGCCCGGGGAATCAGCCGCGGTTCGACGCTGACCAGGGTCTGGCCGTCCAGGCGCACATCGAGGATCTGGTGCGGGTAGTCGATTTCGGAAAACGATAGGGGAATCGGCGAGCCGCTGTAGCGGATGCGCTCCTCGCCATTGACCTTCTGCGGCTTGTGCAGGTGCCCCAGGGCCACGTAGCTGACGTCCGCGCCGAACAGGCTGGCGGGCAGCGCCTCGGCATTGCCGATGATCAGGCTGCGCTCGGAATCTTCGGACACCGAGCCACCGGCCATGTGCGCATGGCTCACGGCGATCAGGGCCTGGCCCGGCTGGCGCTTGGCATTGGCCGCGGCGATCAGCCATTCATGGACCTGGGCGATGCCCTTGAGGTAGTCGTCTCCCAGCTGCGGGCCGGTGACTTCCGCCGGACGCAGGAAGGGCAGGGCCAGGCACCAGCCGACAATTGCGCCGCTGGCGTCGGGCAGGGGCAGCAGCAGGCGCTCGGCGTCCAGCTGGCCGTCATCCAGCCACAGCACCCGGCCCAGGGCGTGGGTGCGCAGGCGGCGCATCAAGGGGGCGGGCAGTTCGATACGCGAACCGGAATCGTGGTTGCCGGCGATCATCACGATGGTCAGGGCCGGCTGCTGTTCGTGGGCGCTGACGATGAAGTCGTAGAGGCGTTCCTGGGCTTTGACCGGCGGGTTGACGGTATCGAAGATATCGCCGGCGATCAGCAGCACGTCCGGTTGCTCGTGCTTGAGCTGGCGCAACAGCCACTCCAGAAAGCAGGCATGTTCGAAGTCGCGCTCCTGGCCGTGGAGGTTCTGGCCCAGGTGCCAGTCGGAGGTGTGAAACAGACGCAAGGCAAACTCCGCATGAAAAAGGCTGGCCGCACAGAAGATGACCGCGGCGAAAGGGTCGAGAGTTTACTGGCAAACGCGTGTTTATGCCCGACGCTGCGGCAAATGCAGGCGCGATTGGCCCAGCGGCTTGGCTCCAGGGAGGTGGCTGTAGGAGCGGGCTTGCCAGCGAAAGGGCCCGCCCAGGCGCTGCATGACTTACCGGCCTCGTCGCCGGCAAGCCGGCTCCTACGCCGCAGGGGGCTGCACGGCTGCTGTTATTTGGGGTACAGCGGTGGCAGGCTGGTGGTGTCCGCCACTGGGGTTTGCACTCGCTCGTTGATGGGGATGGCGCGGATCGCTCGCCAGAGTTCCTCACCTTGCCAATATTGGCCGGTCTCGCTGTAGAGGGCGCCGTTGAGGCCATCCAGGGCATCGGACAGGGGGATGAAACGCGCGGCCATGTCGGCCAGGGTTTCCGGTTGCTGGCGTGCCCAGGCGTCCAGGGCTTGTCGGGTGGCCTGGGGGTCGTTGGCCTGGCAGGCGCGCTTGAGGTCGTCCAGCAGCGAGCGTGGGCTGGGGCCGGTCTGGGCCGCCCGCAGCACCGCCGGTTGCGATCGCGCACGCCACCACAGGCCAAAGCCCAGCAGGGTGGTGCAGGCCAGCAGCAGGGTGCTCAGTTGCCACAGCCACAGGTTGCCGCCGTCGACGCTGATCGGCGCGTTGCCCGCCGGGGTGTCCACCACCAGGCTGGGGTTGTTCGCCACTTGCAGGGTTCGCGCCGGCAGGCTGGTCTGTTCCAGGCGATCTTCCAGGGTGTTCCACCAAGTGATCTCCAGGGCCGGCAGTTCGAGGTCGCCGGTGCGGGTCGGCACCAGGGCCTGGCGCTCTTCGCGAATCCCCAGCAGGCCGTGCTCGATGTGCTGGTTGCTCAGTTGCGGCTGGTCCGGGTAGCTGCGCAGGCCATTGATCTCGGCCTGGGGCAGTGGGGGCAGTTGGGCGCTGGACAAGCCCTCGGCACTCAGGGTCAGGCTGCGAGTCAGGGAATCGCCGACCTGCGGGTGATCGGGTTCCGGGCTCCAGCTTTCACTCAGGCTCAGGCTGCGCGCCGGCAGCCAGGGGATATCGGCGGGGTAGGCGGCAGGCTTGGCCAGCACTTGCAGGCTCAGTTCGGCGGAGCTGACGTGGATCAGCTTGCCGGGCTTGGGGGCCTGGGACGCCGGCTCCTGACCGGTGCTCGGGTTGGCCGGGGTGGCGGTGAAGGTCAGTGCCGGGATCAGCAGTTCGCCGCTGCGCTGGGGATAGACGGCGTAGCGCATCTCGATCACGCCATGGCGCACGCCATTGATGAGTTTTTCGTAGGTGCGCGGCTCTCCCAGTTGCTCGATCCGGGCATCGCTCAGTTGCAACGGGCTCAGGCTGCTGTCGTCGAACAGCGGCACGGAATGGTAGATGTGCAGGGTCAGCAGGGCCTGGGCCTGGACATAGACCTTGGGCTGATCGAGTTCGGCGTGGATGAACACCGGTTCCAGGCGGCTGTCCTGATCCTGCACCGGGCTGGCGTTGACTTGCAGGGTCAGGGCCTGGCTCTGCAGGTTGCCCAGTTGCAGCGGGACGATTTCCAGGGTGCCGGTGTGGCGCGGCAGCAAGGTGACGATCCAGCGGGTGCTGGCGTGGCTGTCGCCAAGGCTGTTGAGCTGGTTGACCTGGCGCGTACCGCGCACTTCGAACTGGCTGTCCAGGGACGTCAGGTCGGGCTTGCCGAACTGGGTGACGTCGGTGGACTCCAGGGTCAGCTCGACAGTCTCGCCGGAGTTCACCTGGTTGCGGTCCAGGCTGGCGAGCAGCCCGGCAGCCTGGGACGCCGAGGTCCAGAGCGCGAGGGCGAGCAGAAGGGCGGTGCAGCGGGTCATCGAAGTTTTCCCTGATCCTGATGTTGTTGCTGTTCGTACCAGAATTTACGCCTCAGCAGTTCTCCCGGGTCGTCCGGGATCTTGCGCAGCCATTGCTCCAGTGCCTGCTGGTGTTCGGCGTCCAGGCTGTCCTGGGCCGGACGCAGGGGCGTGGTGGTGTGCTGGTCGTCCAGCTCACTGCCGGGCACCTCACTGTAGCCGTTGCGCTGCGGGTCGGGCGCTGTGGCCTGGCCCTCGTTGGCCGCAGGCTGCCCGGGGTTGTCCGGGGGTTCGCTGGCGGTGGCCGGCTGGGTGGCCGTCGCGCTGGGTCCGGGGGTGTTGCTGTCGTCGCTGTCGGGGTTTTCCGGCTGCTGCGGCGGTGTTGGCGGGGTGGCTTGCTGCTGTTGCAACAGGCTTTCCACCAGGGCCTTGTTGTGTAGCGCCGGCTGCAGCTCGGGCTGTTGTTCCAGGGCCTGTTCGTAGGCGTCGATGGCGGCTTCCAGCTCACCACTGCGCGCCAGGGCATTGCCGCGATTGTAGTGGGCGCGGGCGTCGTTGCCTTCGGCAAAGCGCTCGGCGGCGGCATTGTAGTTGCCGGCCTCGTACAAGGCCACGCCTTGCCATTGCGGGTCCTGGAAGTGTCGTGCAGCCTCGGCCGGGCGCTGCTGTTGCAGCAGGCGCTGGCCTTGCTGGTCGGGGCGCAGCCACAGGTCGTTGAAGTCGAAGGCGTAGCTGGGTTGCGGCGCGGCCAGTAGCAGCAGCGGCAGGCAGAACAGCCAGCCCCGGCGTCCGGCGCAGGCCGCCAGCAGCAACAGCGGCAGCAACAGCCAATAGCCCTGGTCGGCCCAGGTGTCCAGACGCAGGGTCTGGCCGTCGCTGCGCACGCCTTGCGGCCCACCCGTCAGACCCAGGCCCTTGAGGTCGCTGTCGTCCAGGCGCGCCTGACGGTAGCGGCCGCCCACTTCGCCAATGAACTGCTTGAGGTCCGGGCTGTCCAGGCGTGATACCAGGATCGCCCCCAGGTCGTCCTTGAGGTAGCTGCCGTCTTCCAGGGCCACCGGGGCACCGTTGCGGCTGCCGAGGCCGAGCATCAGCAATTGCGGTGTTCCGCCGTCAAGCGCCTGGCGGATGCCCTGGCGTTCCTGTTCGCTGAGGGAGGAGGCCATCAGCAACACCCGGCCCTGGCCCAGGGCGCCCTGGTCCAGCAGCTTGAGGGCCTTGAGCAGGGCCAGGTCGGCGCGCTGCCCGGCCTGGGGCATGATCGATGGCTTGAGGGCGTCCAGCAGGTTGCGGCTGGTGGCCAGATCATCGGACAGCGGCACCAGGGTGTGGGCGCTGCCGGCGTAGACGACGATCGCGGTCTGGGCGTCGCTGCGCAATTGCAGCAGGTCCAGCAGTTTGTGCCGGGCCTGTTCCAGGCGGTTGGGCGGCACGTCGCTGGCGAGCATTTGCGGGGTCAGCTCCAGCAGCACCACCAGCGGGTCGGCGGGTTTCTGGCTGGTCTGTTCCACCCGCTGCCAGCTCGGGCCCAGCAGGGCCAGCACCGCCAGCAGCCAGGCCAGGCCCAGGGCCACCCAGGGCAGTTTGCTTTCGCGGCCGTTGCCGCCGCTGAGCAGGGCGGCGTGAAAGGCCGGTGGCAGGATCATCTGCCAGCGTCCGGCGCGCTTCTGCCGGTGCCAGAGCTTCCACAGCAGCAGCGCCAGCAGTGGCAGCACCAGCAACCATCCGGGTCGGAACCAGTGGGGCCAGAGACTGATCATCGACGCCTCCGCAAGCGCAGGCGCTTGAGCCGCTGGCGCCAGTCATGGGCCGGCAGCAGGAAGTTCGACTCGCTGAAGAAGCGCTGCAGCGGGTTGTGCGGCCAGCGCTCGCGCAGCACCAGCAGCACGCTGAGCAGCAGCGCCGTGGCCAGGGGCCAGTGGTACAGGGCCTGGGCCGGGCGGGCCTGGGTCGGCTGCTGGGCCACCGGCTCCAGTTGGTCGAGGGTGTCCTTGATGGCTTGCAGCTCCTGACCGTCACGGGCACGGAAGTAGCGCCCGCCGGTGACTTCGGCCAGTTCCTTGAGGGCCGGCTCGTCCAGGTCCAGGCTCGGGTTGAGCCCCAGCAGGCCGAGGGTCGCGCCCTGGTCCGGGTCGGCACCGATGCCGATGGGATAGATTTTCACCCCTTCCTCGGCGGCCAGGCGTGCAGCGGTAATGGGCGGGATTTCGCCGCCGTTATTGGCGCCGTCGGTGACCAGGATCAGCACCCGGCTCTGCGCCGGGCGCTGGCGCAGACGTTTGAGGGCCAGGCCGATAGCGTCGCCAATGGCGGTGTTCTTGCCGGCGATGCCGATCTTCGCTTCATCCAGCCAGATCCGCACCGTGCGCCGGTCGAAGGTCAGGGGCGCCTGCAGATAGGCCTTGCTGCCGAACAGGATCAGGCCGACCCGATCGCCCTCGCGGTGTTCGAGAAAGTCCCCCAGCAGGTGCTTGACCAGGCTCAGGCGGCTGACGTCTTCGTCCTGCCATTGCATGTCGGGAAAGTCCATGGAACCGGAGA
This sequence comes from Pseudomonas protegens, assembly GCF_003363755.1. Lineage (GTDB taxonomy): Bacteria > Pseudomonadota > Gammaproteobacteria > Pseudomonadales > Pseudomonadaceae > Aquipseudomonas > Aquipseudomonas danubii. Next base: position 567,560 of record NZ_CP031396.1, on the reverse strand, counting down.
CGTCCACCGCCACCAGCAGATCGCGGCCGCTGGCGGCCACCGGCAGCGGTTCCCCCAGCCATTGCGGGCGTGCCGCGGCCAACAGCAGCAGGACCCAGAGCAGGATGAAGCGGGCCTGCTGGCGCCAGGCCGGCAGGTGGGCCCGGGCCCGGCGCTTGGACAGGCCTTCCAGGTCACTGAGGAAACTCACTTTCAGCGCCGGCTCGCCGCTGTCGGCCACCGGCAGCACCAGGCGCAGCAGCCAGGGCAGCGGCAGCAGGGCGAAGATCCACGGCCAGGCGAACTCAAACATGCTTGCGAATCCAGGTGTCCACCGCCTGGGTCAGGCCGGCGATGGCTTTGTCGTCGAGCTTGCACTCGGGTTTGTAGGCGCCTTCCACCAGCACCATCCAGCGGGTCAGACCGGCGGCCGGACAGCGGTTGTCGAGAAACGCCAGCCACTTGCGGCCATTGAGGGTGTGGCTCTGGCTGTAGGGATAGTGGTTGCGGCACAGACGCTTGAGCAGGGCGTTGAGGGCCTGCAGCCAGGCGCCGGCCGGGGCGCCGTCATAGGGCTTGGGCAGCAGCGCCAGTTCCGCCAGGGCGGCCAGGCGCACCGGGTCCAGGGGCTGTTCGCTGCGCGCGCGCGCAGCTTTGCGTGGCCACAGATGACGCCAACGCCAGGCCGCGAAGCCGAGCACCGACAGTAGCAACGCCAGCAGCCACCAGCCTGGCGCTGGCGGCCACAGGCCGATTGCGGGCGGCGGCAGCAGCGGTTGCAGTTGTTCCAGGCTGCTCATCGGCCGGCTCCCGGGCGCTGCGGATTGAGGTACTCGCGCAACTGCTCGACCATTTCGCTCTGGGTGCTCAGGGGCATCAGCAGCACCCGCAGTTTTTGCGCCAGGCGTTCCCAGCGGGCGATGCGCGCTTCACTCTGGGCCCGGTAGGCCTGGCGCAGTTCGTAGTTCAGGGTGTCCAGCTCCAACTGCGCGCCGCGCTCGGCAAAGCGCAACAGCCCGGCGGCGGGCAGGGCATGGTCCAGGGGGTCGGACAGCGGCATCAGCAGCAGGTCGCAGTGCCGCGACAGCAGGCTCAGCTGTTGCTCGGCGGCGTCGCTCAAGGCGCGCTCGTCGCAGATCACGATCACCAGGCTGCCGGGGCGCAGCACTTCACGGCCGCGCAGCAGCGCGGTGCCCAGGGCATCACGCTGGGGCTGGGCTTCGCTGTGCAGCGACTGGTTGACCCGCACCAGGCGGTTGAGCAATTGCAACAGGCTTTGCTTGCTGCGTCGCGGTTTGATTTCGTAGTGCTCGTCGTCGCCGTAGACCAGGCCGCCGACCCGGTCGTTATGACCCAGGGCGGCCCAGCCGATCAGGCTCGCGGCCTGGGCGGCGAGCACCGACTTGAACATCAGCCCGGAGCCGAAGAACAGCTGGCGGCTTTGCTCGACCATGATGAAGATCGGCCGCTCGCGCTCCTCGTGGAACAGCTTGGTGTGAGGTTCCTGGGTACGGGCGGTGACCCGCCAGTCGATGGTGCGCACGTCGTCGCCGGCCTGATAGACCCGCACCTGATCGAAGTCCACACCGCGTCCACGCAGCTTGGAGTGATGCAAGCCGATCAGCGGGCTGCGCTGGCTGGGGGTGGAGAACAGCTGCACCTCGCGCACGCGGTGGCGCATCTCGATCAGCTCGCCGAGGGTGATGCGAATGCCGGGTTCGGCGATGGCTTGAGTCATGGAGATCAGGCGACGGCAACGACGTCGAGGATGCGCTGTACCACACGGTCCTGGTCGATGCCTGCCGCTTCAGCCTCGAAGGACAGAATGATGCGGTGGCGCAGCACGTCGAACAGCACCGCCTGGATGTCTTCCGGGCTGACGAAATCGCGCCCGGCGAGCCAGGCGTGGGCCCGGGCGCAGCGGTCCAGGGCAATGGAGCCGCGGGGGCTGGCACCGTAGGCGATCCACTCGGCCATTTCCGGGTCGAACTTGGCCGGGGTGCGTGTGGCCATCACCAGTTGCACCAGGTATTCCTCCACCGCGTCGGCCATGTACAGGCCGAGGATTTCCTTGCGCGCGGCGAAGATCGCCTGCTGGCTGACCCGACGCTCGGGCTTGGTTTCGCCATTCAAGGCTTCGCCGCGGGCCTGCTGGAGAATGCGGCGTTCCACGGCGGCGTCCGGGAAGCCGATCTTGACATGCATCAGGAAACGATCGAGCTGGGCTTCGGGCAGGGGATAGGTGCCTTCCTGCTCGATGGGGTTCTGGGTCGCCATCACCAGGAACAGGGGCGACAGTTCATAGGTGCTGCGCCCGACGCTGACCTGACGCTCGGCCATGGCCTCCAGCAGCGCCGACTGGACCTTGGCCGGGGCACGGTTGATTTCGTCGGCCAGCACCAGGTTGTGGAAGATCGGGCCTTGCTGGAACACGAAGCTGCCGGTTTCCGGGCGATAGATCTCGGTGCCGGTGATGTCGGCGGGCAGCAGGTCGGGGGTGAACTGAATCCGATGGAATTGCGCTTCAATGCCTTCGGCCAACTCTTTGATGGCCTTGGTCTTGGCCAGTCCTGGAGCGCCTTCGACCAGCATGTGGCCGTCGGCGAGCAGGGCGATGAGCAAGCGCTCGATGAGTTTTTCCTGGCCGAGAATCTGCGTTGAAAGAAAGGTTCGCAGCGCCAATAGCGCTTCACGATGTTCCATCGGTGACTGTTCCTGGAGAGGGTGCGCCCCGGGCGTTGAACTAACGTCGGGGCTGGGGGCGATACTTTAATCCATAGCGGGGGTCGACGACTAACGGGGAAAACCTGATTTAGCCAATTAGTCGAAAAAAAAACACCGCCACCCACCGATTCCTGCGGGCGGTTCCTGTAGCCGCTGCCGCAGGCTGCGAACGGTTTGGGCGGCATACCGACGCAGGAGACGCGGGGATCTGGAGGGCCGCCGAGGTTTGGCGGGAGGCCGTCAGGCAAGGTCCTGCGGACCTTTTCGCAGCCTCGCCACAGGCTCGGCAGCGGCTACAGGCGTTGCCAGGGCTGTTGTAGCCGCTGCCGCAGGCTGCGAACGGCTCCGTAGGAGACGCGGGGATCTGGAGGGCGCCGCAGGTTCGACGGCGGGTCAGGGCAGTTGGCTGATGTAGGTGCCGGTGCCCTTGAGGATGTTCTGCAGGGTCAGTTCCACTTCGGCCAGGTCCGAGGCGGCGGTGCTGTGGCGGATTTCCAGGTGGTCGGAACCGTTCAGGGCGTCGGCGTCGGCCGCGGCGATTTCGATCAGCAGGGTGGTCGGGCTCAGGGTGACCTTGACGCCATCGAGGGTCGAGGGCTCGCCGTCGAGGGTGATTTCCAGCTCGTCCTCGTCCGGGTAGCGGCTCATCAGGAACATCTCGCCCTGGCTGCTGTGGCAGCAGAGCATGGCCATGTTGTCTTCTTCGTCGTCGCAAGGGTTGGCGATCAGGTGGGCAGTGGTCATGAGCATGGGGGCATTCCTGGGGCGGGGCCGGCAGCGGCCGGACAGGGCAAAAAGAAACAATTCTGCCAGCCCGAGGGAATTTCTGCTGGCTTGTCTGTCAGAGAACAGGTCGTGAACAGTCATCACCTGCAGCGTCACTTCTGGTACGCAAGTACCGTGAAACCGGGGAAAAACCCTGGTTTTTCTCCGTCGCCTGCTAGTGTTGTTCAGGGCACCGTCCGCCAGTTGCGTGCCGTTGACCGAATATGTCGCAGCATCGCAAGCAGCTGTCGCGTTCCACTCGTTAAGCTGCGCAGCGGACAATTTGTTCTCAAGTGCAATTGGGGGGGCGTCCGAAGGGTGATGGTCACCTGTAAAGGCATTGCGCGCTCTGCAAGCGCCAGTCGTTTTTGCAGATGCCCATCCCGGGAAGGTGAATGTGACCTGCGCGTCTCGTCCAGCTTCACCCACCTGGCATCCTGCAACCTCTGCCCGAGACCAGGAGCAGGATGCACCACCGCCCCGCAAGGGGTTTGCACGCGACGCTACCATCAATAACAAGCCCAAGCGGAGTACCACAGATGGCGTTCTTCACCGCAGCCAGCAAGGCCGACTTTCAGCACCAACTGCAAGCGGCACTGGCCCAGCACATCAGTGAACAGGCACTGCCACAAGTGGCGCTGTTCGCTGAACAATTCTTCGGCATCATTTCCCTGGACGAACTCACCCAGCGTCGCATGTCCGACCTGGCGGGCTGCACCCTTTCTGCCTGGCGCCTGCTTGAGCGCTTCGATCACGCGCAACCGCAAGTGCGCGTCTACAACCCCGATTACGAACGTCACGGCTGGCAGTCGACCCACACCGCGGTGGAAGTCCTGCACCACGACCTGCCGTTTTTGGTGGACTCGGTCCGTACCGAACTCAACCGTCGCGGCTACAGCATCCACACCCTGCAGACCACCGTGCTCAGCGTGCGCCGTGGCAGCAAGGGCGAGCTGCAAGAAATCCTGCCCAAGGGCACCCAAGGCGAAGGCGTGCAGCAAGAGTCGCTGATGTACCTGGAGATCGACCGCTGCGCCAATGCCGCCGAACTCAGCGTGCTGGGCAAGGAACTGGAGCAGGTGCTGGGTGAAGTGCGGGTCGCCGTGGCCGACTTCGAGCCGATGAAGGCCAAGGTCCAGGAACTGATCGAAAGCATCGACAACAGTCAGTTCGCCATCGCTGCCGATGAAAAGACCGAGATCAAGAGCTTCCTGGAATGGCTGGTGGGCAACCACTTCACCTTCCTCGGCTATGAAGAATTCGTGGTCGGCACCGATCAGGACGGCGGGCATATCGACTATGACCCCAGCTCCTTCCTCGGCCTGGCCAAGCTGCTGCGCGCCGGCCTGACCAGCGATGACCTGCGCATCGAAGACTACGCCGTCAACTACCTGCGCGAACCGACGCCGCTGTCGTTCGCCAAGGCCGCGCACCCCAGCCGCGTGCACCGTCCGGCCTACCCGGACTTCGTCTCGATCCGTCAGATCGATGCCGACGGCAAGGTGATCAAGGAATGCCGCTTCATGGGCCTCTACACCTCCTCGGTGTACGGCGAAAGCGTGCGAGTGATTCCCTACATCCGCCGCAAGGTGGAAGTCATCGAGCAGCGCTCGGGCTTCCAGGCCAAGGCGCACCTGGGCAAGGAACTGGCCCAGGTCCTGGAAGTGCTGCCACGGGACGATCTGTTCCAGACCCCGGTGGACGAGCTGTTCAGCACCGTGATGTCCATCGTGCAGATCCAGGAGCGCAACAAGATCCGCGTGTTCCTGCGCAAGGACCCGTACGGTCGCTTCTGCTACTGCCTGGCCTATGTGCCGCGCGACATCTATTCCACCGAAGTGCGGCAGAAGATCCAGCAAGTGCTGATGGATCGCCTGCAAGCCACTGACTGCGAGTTCTGGACCTTCTTCTCCGAGTCGGTGCTGGCCCGCGTGCAGCTGATCCTGCGGGTGGACCCGAAACAACGCATCGACATCGACCCGCTGCTGCTGGAAAAAGAAGTGGTGCAGGCCTGCCGCAGCTGGCAGGACGACTACGCCAGCCTGGTGGTGGAAAGCTTCGGCGAAGCCCACGGCACCAACGTGCTGGCGGACTTCCCCAAAGGCTTCCCGGCCGGCTACCGCGAGCGTTTCGCCGCGCACTCGGCGGTGGTGGACATGCAGCACCTGCTGAGCCTCACCGAAGCCAACCCGCTGGTGATGAGCTTCTACCAGCCCCTGGGCCAGGTCTCCGGCCAGCGCGAGCTGCATTGCAAGCTGTACCACGCCGACACCCCGCTGGCGCTGTCCGACGTGCTGCCGATCCTGGAAAACCTCGGCCTGCGCGTGCTGGGTGAGTTCCCGTACCGCCTGCGCCACAACAATGGCCGCGAGTACTGGATCCACGACTTCGCCTTCACCGCCGCCGAAGGCCTGGACCTGGACATCCAGCAGCTCAACGACACGCTGCAGGACGCCTTCGTCCACATCGTCCGTGGCGATGCCGAGAACGACGCCTTCAACCGCCTGGTGCTGACTGCCGGCCTGCCATGGCGCGACGTGGCGCTGCTGCGTGCCTACGCCCGCTACCTGAAGCAGATCCGCCTGGGCTTCGACCTGGGCTACATCGCCAGCACCCTGAACAACCACACCGACATCGCCCGCGAGTTGACCCGGTTGTTCAAGACCCGTTTCTACCTGGCGCGCAAGCTCACCAGTGAAGACCTGGAAGACAAGCAGCAGCGTCTGGAACAAGCGATCCTCACCGCCCTGGACGACGTTCAGGTGCTCAACGAAGACCGCATCCTGCGACGCTACCTGGACCTGATCAAGGCCACCCTGCGGACCAACTTCTACCAGACCGACGCCAACGGCCAGAACAAGTCCTACTTCAGCTTCAAGTTCAACCCGCACCTGATCCCCGAGCTGCCCAAGCCGGTGCCCAAGTTCGAAATCTTCGTCTACTCGCCACGGGTTGAAGGCGTGCACCTGCGCTTTGGCAACGTGGCGCGCGGCGGCCTGCGCTGGTCCGACCGTGAAGAAGACTTCCGTACCGAAGTCCTGGGCCTGGTCAAAGCCCAGCAAGTGAAGAACTCGGTGATCGTGCCGGTGGGCGCCAAGGGCGGCTTCCTGCCCCGTCGCCTGCCATTGGGCGGCAGCCGGGACGAGATTGCGGCCGAGGGCATCGCCTGCTACCGCATCTTCATTTCCGGCTTGCTGGACATCACCGACAACCTGAAAGACGGCGCCCTGGTACCACCGGCCAACGTGGTGCGGCATGACGACGATGACCCGTACCTGGTGGTGGCGGCGGACAAGGGCACTGCGACCTTCTCCGACATCGCCAACGGCATTGCCATCGACTACGGCTTCTGGCTCGGCGACGCCTTCGCCTCCGGCGGTTCCGCCGGTTACGACCACAAGAAGATGGGCATCACCGCCAAGGGCGCGTGGGTCGGCGTGCAGCGCCACTTCCGTGAGCGCGGGATCAATGTCCAGGAAGACAGCATCACCGTGGTCGGCATCGGCGACATGGCCGGCGACGTGTTCGGCAACGGCCTGTTGATGTCCGACAAGCTGCAACTGGTGGCGGCGTTCAACCACCTGCACATCTTCATCGACCCGAACCCGGACCCGGCCACCAGCTTCGTCGAGCGCAAGCGCATGTTCGAGCTGCCGCGTTCGGCCTGGACCGACTACGACACCAGCATCATGTCCGAAGGCGGCGGCATCTTCTCGCGCAGCGCGAAGAGCATCGCCATCTCGCCGCAGATGAAAGAGCGCTTCGACATCCAGGCCGACAAGCTGACCCCGACCGAGCTGCTCAACGCCTTGCTCAAGGCGCCGGTGGACCTGTTGTGGAACGGCGGGATCGGCACCTACGTCAAGGCCAGCAGCGAAAGCCACGCTGACGTCGGCGACAAGGCCAACGACGCCCTGCGCGTCAACGGCAACGAGCTGCGCTGCAAAGTGGTGGGCGAGGGCGGCAACCTGGGCATGACCCAGCTGGGTCGTGTGGAATTCGGCCTCAATGGCGGCGGTTCCAACACCGACTTCATCGACAACGCCGGTGGCGTGGACTGCTCCGACCACGAAGTGAACATCAAGATCCTGCTCAACGAAGTGGTGCAGGCCGGTGACATGACTGACAAGCAGCGCAACCAGCTGCTGGCCAGCATGACCGACGAAGTCGGCGGCCTGGTGTTGGGCAACAACTACAAGCAGACCCAGGCCCTGTCCCTGGCCGCGCGCCGTGCCTACGAGCGTGCTGCCGAGTACAAGCGCCTGATGAGCGACCTGGAAGGCCGCGGCAAGCTGGATCGCGCCATCGAGTACCTGCCGACCGAGGAGCAGCTCACCGAGCGCGCCGCGACCGGTAAGGGCCTGACCCGTCCAGAGCTGTCGGTGCTGATTTCCTACAGCAAGATCGACCTCAAGGAAGCCTTGCTCAAGTCCCTGGTGCCGGATGACGACTACCTGACCCGTGACATGGAGACCGCGTTCCCGCCGAGCCTGGTGGCCAAGTTCTCCGAAGCCATGCGTCGCCATCGTCTGAAGCGCGAGATCGTCAGCACCCAGATCGCCAACGACCTGGTCAACCACATGGGCATCACCTTCGTGCAGCGCCTGAAGGAGTCCACCGGCATGAGCCCGGCGAACGTTGCCGGTGCCTATGTGATCGTGCGGGACATCTTCCACCTGCCGCACTGGTTCCGTCAGATCGAAGCCCTGGATCACCAGGTCTCGGCCCAGGTGCAACTGGAGCTGATGGACGAGCTGATGCGTCTGGGCCGTCGGGCGACCCGCTGGTTCCTGCGCAGCCGTCGCAACGAGCAGGATGCCGCGCGCGATGTCGCCCACTTCGGTCCGCACCTGGCGGCCCTGGGCCTCAAGCTCGACGAACTGCTGGAAGGCCCGACCCGCGAAGGCTGGCAGAACCGTTACCAGGCCTATGTCGAAGCCGGCGTACCGGAGTTGCTGGCGCGCATGGTTGCAGGCACCACTCACCTGTACACCCTGCTGCCGATCATCGAAGCCGCCGACGTGACTGGTCAGAGCGCGGCCGATGTGGCCAAGGCCTACTTCGCCGTGGGCAGCGCCCTGGACTTGCCGTGGTACCTGCAGCAGATCAGCGATCTGCCGGTGGGCAACAACTGGCAGGCCCAGGCCCGTGAAGCCTTCCGCGACGATGTGGACTGGCAGCAACGGGCGATCACCATCAAGGTGCTGCAGATGGCCGATGCGCCGGACGACATGGAAGCCCGCGTGGCCCTGTGGCTGGAGCAGAACGCCAGCATGGCTGATCGCTGGCGCGCCATGATGGTGGAAATCCGTGCCGCCAGCGGCACCGACTACGCCATGTATGCCGTGGCCAACCGGGAACTGCTGGACCTGGCCATGAGCGGTCAGTCGGTGCTGTAACGGCCTGACCCCGCCCTGAACAAAAAAAGCCCCGTATCGCAAGATACGGGGCTTTTTTATTGCCTGGCGTCGGTGCCGGCAGGCGGTTGTCGGGTAAGGCTTAGCGGGTCTTGGCCGAGGCGTCCTGCTCGACCACCATGTCCAGCACGTAGACCGTGGACGGGGCGTCGGCAGGCGGGTTCTTCCATTCGTATTGCTTGACCCGCAGCACGTTGCGCACGCCGTCCTGGTGCTCGTAACCCTCGATGGACTGGTACAGCGGATGCCAGGCGTCCTGGGTCGGCAGTTGCAGGCCCGCGGCATCGTAGCGGCGCTCACGCACTTGCAGGCACTGGAAGTCGGGGATCAGCGGGTGGCTGCATTTGACGGTCTGGGCCGCCACTTCCAGGAAGCGCGTCTGGCCCTGGCTGCCGTAGCGGGTTTCGGGGGTGGGCTGGCCTACGAACTTGAGCTGGGTGCCGTCCTGGGTGGTCAGTTGCAGGGTCGGAGTCGATTCGTCGCCGCCGAAGGTGGTGCGCAGGTCGCCCTTGAACAGGCGGCCGACTTCGGCATCCAGGGTCATCAGGCTGGGGTCGCAGGCCATCATGGTCGAGGCCAGGGGCTGGACCTTGAGCACGCCGTTTTCAGACTGGAAACCGCCGAACTGGCGGTTGCAGCCGCCGCTGATGTTGAGGTTCTGCCCGGTGAAGGTCAGGCGCAGCTGGCGCTCGATGCCCTTGTCCAGGGCGGCAACGGGTTTGCCCGCCGCGTCGCTGGCCGAGACCAGTTGCCAGTAGTAGGCGGCCAGTGCTGGTTGGGCGCTGACGGAGGCAGTGCTGGCGGGCATGGAAGAGGATCCTTCAGGGGGAGTGGACGCCGGGGTGCAGGCCTGGAGCAGGGCGGCACAGACGGATACGAGGAGGATGTTTTGCTTCATGGTTCGCTCTTTCAGCCTTGATGGAGTATGGCCTGGCGCATGGGCGGCAGGCCCAGGCCGGTAACCTGTGGCAGTGATGCGCGGCGCCCGCCACCTGGGCCGGGCGCCGCCGGACGACCGCTGCCGTTACCGATTGCGATGTGACAGCACTGTGCCAGTTCGGTTTCATGGTCGCTGGCCAGCGGGAGTGTTACCAAATCTTGCGCGCGCGTTGCAAGCAGCGCCCCGGATTGCCCGCCGCCCAGTGTCCCGGGCTTACCAGAACCAGTAAGGCAGGAATTTGGGCGTTGGTTCATTGGCCAGTTCCAGGTGATAGGTGATGGCGTTGAAGAAGAACCCATCGAGCAAGAGAAACGCCGCCACGCCGAACGCCAGGACGATCACCTCGTAATGCCGGTGCTCGGCGTATTGCCGGCCGATCCAGTAGCGCACGCCGCTGAGCAGGACAAAGCTTGCGAACACACCGGCGAAGTTGGGCTGCAAGGGCTGGGCGGCAAACGCGTTGTAGCCCAGTACCAGCAGCGCCAGGACCGCGCCGCAGGCCGGCAGGTTCAGGCACAGGCGCAGCAGGCGTTTGCGGGTGGCGCTGAACAGGCCGTTGGGGTCGACGAATATATAGGCCGCCAGCAGGGAAATGGCCGGGGTGATGGACACGATGTAACGCGCCTTCTTCGAGTTGGGAATGCTGAAGAACAGGATCAGCACCAAGAACCAGGCGCCCAGGTACAGCAGCAGGCGCGGTGCCGACGGCGGCGGCGCGCTGAACCCCGGCCTGGCGCTTCTGACCATGACGCACAGGGCGTAGAACGCGGTGAAGCTGTAGGTGATCAGCCCGATGCTGAAGTAGAAGTAATAGCGTGGCGAGTGATTGCTGGCGATCCGGCCCAGGCCCTGCATCTCCAGCACTTGCTGCATGAAGGCGTCACCGCCCTGCACCTGGGCGGCCCAGGCCAGCAGGGCGACCCCGGCGGCGAACAGCAGGCCGCTCAGCAGCGAGAACCCGACCAGGGTCCGCCACTGCCGGCTCAGCAGGTAATAGGTGCCGACCACCAGTGCCGGGCCGATCATGCCGATCGGCCCGCGCAGGGCAAAGCCCAGGATCAGCCCAAGCAATACCAGCGCCAGGCGTGCGCGCTGTTGCTTGAGATCGGCGGTGTAGGCCAGGTAGAAGCAGCCCGCGGTGATCAGGGCGGGGTAGATGTCCAGGGCCAGGGAGTTGACGCTGTCCAGGAACGCCCAGGTGAACAGCGCAAAGAGCACGCCGCAGACGCCCCATTTCTGCTCATGCAGGGCCCCCAGTTTGTAGATGAACACCAGCATCAGCGACGCGGCAATGCACAGGGGCAGGCCCATCGACAGCACGGACAGCTGGCCGAAGGGCAGCGACGCCAGGTAGACCAGCACCGTGTTGACAACGGTGTAGTCGGGATACGGCTGCAGATCCTCGGCGATGGGGAACAGCGTCATGCCGTGCTGCAGCATGTAGTCGGCGAAGTCGACGAAGCGCGTGGTGTAGTTGAGGACGGCCGGTTTGTATTGCAGGCCCATGAGCAGCACCAGGGCCACCAGGAAAATACTCAGGCCGGGTCGTTGCCAGATTTGTTTTTGAACGCTTTCCATGTTCACAACACACAAAAAAGCCGACGGTATGGTGGCCAGCACTCGAACGCGTGCACGAATGGCGGCGTGGCAGGTTGCTGGCACCGATGTTTGGGTGCAGCAATCTAGCGCGGCCGAGGTTAACGGCCGGTATAGGGGCGCAATCCCGATAGTGGCCGCTTGAGGGTGGAGGAACTGGCCCTCAGGGCCGTTGCGGCTTGACCGAAGTGCCGAAGGTATTACCCATGCGCACGCTGGTGGCGGCCGGTGTCGAGAGCCCGACCTGGTTCGGCGGGCGCTTGTGCACCGGGTCCTCCATGGCCTGTTGATTGGCCTGGGCCGCCTTGACGGCGTCCGGGTCGTTGCCCATCTGTTTGCTCAGGCATTTGTAGTCGGGGGCCTTGTAGCCGCCGACGCTGACTTCCACACAACCCTCGCGGGCCTCCTCGGCCTGCAGCGTCCAGGGCAGGGCGCACAGCAACAAGGTGGCGGCGTATTGGCTTGAACGATTCATCCTGGCCTCCTGGCAGACCCGGGAAAGCGGGCCTCGATGCCGGCCGAGTGTAGTGCAAACCGATGACTGAAAAAGTGATGGTTTTTTTGCCGTGGCCGTAACACCAGATTCATAAACTGGCCTCAGGATGACGCTTTTAGGGATTGGACTGCAGTGCAGCGACGCAGCGCGCAGGTCGGGCGATGGACTTCATTGCACGGGGGCTTGGCGACCTGTGTGCTGGGGTTCGTGCTGCTGGCGTTGATGCCGCAGGGCTGGGGCCAGCCCGCTGTCGAGGGACCGCCCCGGGTGGATTCCCAGGCCTTGCTGACGCTGGAGATTCCGGCGCAGAACCTGGTGGATGCCCTGGAGCTGTTCAGTCGCGCCACAGGAATGGCGGTGCTGGTGGATCGGGAGTTGACCCGGGGGCGGCGGTCGGTGGGGATCAAGGGCCGCTACAGCGCTCAGGAGGGCTTGAGTCGCCTGCTGGCGGGCAGTGGCCTGATGGCCCGTTATGCCCGCAGCGATGCCTTCACCCTGCAGGTGCCGCAGGCCACGCCGGCCACGCCGCTACCGGGTGCGGGAAGCAGCCGGGCGGCGCGGCTCAACAGCAGTTATGCCAGTGCCGTGCAACAGGCGGTGGAGCACAGTCTGTGTGGTTCGGCGCTGACCCGTCCGGGCCGCTTTCGCGCCTTGCTGCAACTGTGGATCGGCGCCGATGGCCGGGTGCAGCACAGCCGCCTGGTGAGCTCCACCGGCGACTTGCAGCGCGATGAAGCCTTGGTGCAGCGCCTGGCCGACACCCGGGTTCAGCGCCAGGCGCCCAGCTCGCTGCGCCAGCCGCTGACCTTACTCTTGATACCGGACACAACAGGGAAACGCATGGACTGCAGGGAATGGGAAGGAGCTTCCGGGGTATGAAAAATACCGCACAGAGTGCGATGGTCAGGCTGTTCCTGACGTCCTACGAGGACTTTCGGGTGCGCTTGCGCAGGCGCCTGGGCTCCGAGGACCTGGCCAACGACGTCCTGCATGAAACCTACCTGCGGGTCGACCGCATGGAAGAGCCGCCCAACCTGCTGCAACCCAATGCCTACCTCTATCGCATGGCCCTGAACATTGCCGCCGACCGCCGCCAGTCCGACGCCCGGCTGCTGACCGGCGACGAGGTCGAGGAACTGCTGCACATCGCCGATGACACCCTGGACCCGTCGCGGGTGGTGGGCGGCCAGAAAGAAATCCAGACCCTGCTCAAAGCCCTCTACGAACTGCCGGCGCGGCGGCGCAAGATCTTTATCGCCGCGCGCCTGGAAGAGGCGCCGCACCTGGAAATTTCCCAGCGTTTCGGCATTTCCACACGGATGGTGGAGAAAGAAATCAAGGCTGCCCTGGGCCATTGCGCCTTGCGCCTTGAAAGAAAAGTCATTCAGCGGTTCGGTCCCGGGGCCGGAAAACTGTCCTAGACAAAGAGTCCCTGATCAATCCGTGAGTACCTGCGCGCTTGAACATTTTTAGCATCTGCACCCCCCAGGCCTCGGCGGACCCGCAACTGCTGAGGGAAGCCCAGGACTGGCTGGTCCTCCTGACTTCGGGTCGGGCCACCGTGGCCGACGCCCGGGCGCTGCGCCAATGGTGCGCACAAAGCCCGCAGCACGCGGCCGCCTTCGAGCACACCAAGGCCCTGTGGCACTGCCTGCAACCGGCAGCCCAGCAGCTGGAGCAACAGTCCCGACCCCGGCACTTGGGGCGTCGGGCGTTCCTGGGTGGCGCGATTGCGGCGTCGGCGGCGCTGTTCATGGTGCGGTTCACTGTCCCGGGCGGCTTTGCCGGGCTGACCGCGGATTTCGCCACCGACGTCGGTGAGCAGCGGCGGGTGGACCTGGCCGAGGGCATGCGCCTGGAGCTCAATACCCAGACCCGCATCAGCCGCCGCGACCCAGGCGCGGGCGAGCAGGGCATTGAACTGCTGGAGGGCGAGGTGGAAGTCTTCAGCCACAGCACCCAGGCGCTCAAGGTCCAGGCCGGAGATGGCTGGCTGAGTGCGCGCCAGGCGCGCTTCAATTTGCGCAACACCGATCATCAGGTGTGCGTGACCTGCATCGAAGGCAGCCTGCAAGTGGCAGTGGCGGGGCGCAGCATTCGCCTGGACAGTGGCCGACAACTGACCTACGACGCCAGGGCGGTGGGCGAGCCGATCGCCGTGGACCCCCGCAGCGTGATCGCCTGGCGCGAGCAGGTGCTGGTGTTCGACAACGCCAGCCTCAACACCGTGATCAGCGAGATCAACCGCTATCGTCCGGGGATGCTGGTGCTGCTCAATGCCGAGTTGGGCCAGCGCAAGGTCCAGGCGCGCTTCAACCTCAACCAGTTGGCGGGCGTGGCCTTGCTGATTCGCGACGCCTATGGCGCCAAATGCACCGAGCTGCCCGGTGGCGTGGTACTGCTCAGCTGACCCCCCGCGAGATCCCTGCGTCTCCTGCGTCGGAATGCCGCCCAAGCCGTTCGCAGCCTGCGGCAGCGGCTACAGAAACTCCGGATCGACATTGGCCCTGTAGCCGCTGCCGAGCCCGTGGCGAGGCTGCGAAAAGGCCCGCAGGGCCTTGCCTGGCGATCTCGCGTAGAACCCTCAGCGCTTCGAACCCGCAGCGTGTTAGAGCAAGGGCCCTAGCACTTGCCGGTAGCGCTCTTCGCCCTGGGGTGTTTGCCGCACCAGGCGGATCTCCAGGCCCGGGGGATTGTCCTGGCGATTGCCACTGAGTTGACGCCAGCCTTTGTCAGGGTTCCAGACCCGTACCTGCAAGTCGCTGACCCGGCCGAGCACGGCCACTCCGTTCTTGGGCGCCGGCAAGGGATAGCGGTCCCGAACCTCGGCCTCGGCGCGGTACAGGGTGTCGCCCTTGAGCCACCAGCGCACGCGTTGCAAGCCAACCCCCGGGGCGGGGGCGCTGCGGATCACTTCCAGGCGAAAGCCCTTGCTGTCGGAACTGCGCACGCTCAGCGGGGCAGGGCTGTCGGGTTCGGCTTCGTCGGTCTCGCCCAGGCTCGGTTCGCGCAACTGGGAAGCGGCCCGCAAGGCCACGTCGCGCTCCAGCTGATTGAGGCTGCGCAGCAGTTCCTCGGTCTGTTCGGTACTGGCCCGCAGATGGCTGTCGGCCCGGGTGACGCTGTCCAGGCCGCGCCAGGCAATCAGGCTGACCAGCGCCATGAGCATGATCGCCACCATCACCTCGATCAGGGTAAAGCCGCGTTGTGTCGTCATGGCTGGCTCACCACCCGCAACTGGCCGCTGGCGCTGCGTTCTACCCGCAAGCTGTTCTGGCCGTCGGACAGCACCACCTGCAGTGGCGGGTTGATCCATTCGGCGTTCAGTACCAGGCGCTGCCTGGGCTCGATATGCACCTGCAGCGTCGGGCTTTGCCACTGCCGTGGCCGCAGTTGCCGGTCGTGGCGAAAGTCGTCGATGCCGCTGCCCTCGTCCTCGCGGCGGCTGAAGGTATAGCCCTTGGCCGTGGCCCGCCAGGTGATCGGCCGGCCGTCGGCCCGGGCTTCGGCCTGGGCCACTTGCAGCAACTGGGCCAGGCCTTCGGCGTCCTTGCGCAGGGTCTGCAGCGGATCGGGGCGGATGCTCAAGCCCACGGCGGCGCTGGCGATGCCGATGATCACCAGCACCACCATCAGTTCGATCAGGGTAAAGCCCTGTTGCTTGCCTGTGTGTCGCACCTTGTGCTCCTTGGCGACGGGACTGGCGTGCCCGACGCAGATGATCGTGCAGTGAAATAAAACCGTGAGAATTGAGCGGTAGGCTGTGGCAACGGACAAACAGGAGGTCCCGCCGATGCTACGTGCCATGTCATTTCCGTCGCGCCTTGACGCCCCCCGGTTGCTGCAATACGCGGCGTTGCTGGCGGCCCTGGCCGGTGTTGCCACCTGGTCGTCGCTGCTGCTGACCCCGGCGCAATCCCAACCCCCGGCAGTGGCGCCCCAGGTGCTCGCCGCGCGCTCCGACAACCCGGCCTTGCAGTGGTTTGCCAACCAGCCGGTGCAGGTGGATATCAAGGTGTCTGGGGTCATGGCCGGCGCCCGTGGCGCGGTGGCGATCCTGAGCCTGAACGACGGTCCGCCGCGCAGCTTCCTGGCCGGCGAGCAACTGACCCAAGGGGTGCGCCTGGCCGCCGTCGAGGCCGACGGCGTGCTGATCGAGCGCGGCGGCGAACAGTCGCGGATCAAGGTCAGCAAGCTGCCGGACTCGCCGCTGCTGCCACGGCTGACACGCTGACCCTCACTGGCGCGGCGCCTGGGGCCGGCTGATCAGGGTTTCCAGGCGGGCCAGGGGCGGCGCCTCGCGGCTGCGCTCGCGCACCTGGACGCTGACCCGCACCAGCCCGGGCGCGGTCGCGGCGCCAATCGCCTGTTCGCAGCGCAGCTTCAGGCGCCCCTGGTCGCAATCGACGCTCTTCAATCCGCTGGGCAAACGGCCTTCCAGGCGCAACTCGGCGAGCCGGCTCTGCGCCGCCAGCAAGGCCAGGGACTTGTCCCGCAGCAGGCCGTTGCTCTGGGTCATCAGCCCGGCCACGCGCACTGCCGCGGCCATCGCCACGGCAATGATGGCCAGGGCCACCAGCACCTCGATCAGGGTAAATCCAGCTTGTTTGGACACGGCTCGCATGGGCCCCTCGCGACTGGGAAACAGCCTCGCAGACTAGCCTGCGGGCTTGACCGAATGGCGACTGAAACTCCCGAGGTTTTTCAATACCACTGACATATCTTCTTGCAACACTGCGCGACGAATCGAACTCAAGCCAAGGAATGTCGAGATGGATATCGCGCCTGTCACCTCAACCGCAGCACCCCGAAGCCAGCGTGGCTTCACCCTGATCGAGATCATGGTGGTGGTGGTCATCCTCGGGATTCTGGCCGTGATGGTGGTGCCCAAGGTCCTGGACCGTCCGGACCAGGCCCGGGCCACGGCGGCCAAGCAGGACATCGCCGGCCTGATGCAAGCCTTGAAGCTGTATCGCCTCGACCACGGCAGCTACCCGAACATGAACCAGGGCCTCAAGGTGCTGGTGGAGCGTCCGGCCAATGCCAAGGACAGCAACTGGCGCTCCTACCTGGAGCGGCTGCCCAACGATCCCTGGGGCCGTCCGTATCACTACCTCAACCCGGGGGCCAATGGTGAGGTGGATGTGTTCTCCCTCGGTGCCGACGGCCAGCCCGATGGCGACGGCGTGAATGCCGATATCGGCTCCTGGCAGCTGTAAGGCCGGCCATGAACAGCCATTCGCCCCATGCGGCGAAGCAGCGTGGCATGGCCATCATCAGCGCCTTGCTGATCGCCGCGGTGGTGGCGGTGCTGGCCGCCGCCATGCTCTCCCGGCAAAGCACCTTGACCCGCAGCGTGGAAGCCGAGCAGGCGCGGGTGGTGGGGATCGGGGTGTTGCAGGGCGGCCTGGAATACAGCCGGCAATTGCTCTGGGACGCCCGTCAGCGTGACGTCCTGACCCGACTCGACCAGGCCTGGGCACGGCCCATCGGCGATCAGGCCCTGGGCGGCTTCAACGCGGGGTTCCAGGGCCGCCTGCAAGACCTGCAAGGCAAGTTCAACCTGCGCAATCTGGTGTTCAACCAGCAAGTGGACCCGGTGCAGTTGCAGGCCTTCGAACAGCTGTGTCAGCTGATCGGCATCGACAGCGCCCTGAGCCGACGCATCAGCCAGCGGGTGATCGCTTCCTATCCCCAGCGCTTGGGCAGCACAGCGCACGCCGCCAGCCAACCGGGCAGCTTCAACAGCGGTCGCCTGACGTCTCCGGGCGCGGCGACCCAGACCTTGCCGCCCCGTCAGCCGATGCTGCGCAGCCTGGACGAGCTGCGGGGCATACAGGGTCTGGACGAGGCCCGGCTGGCCCGTCTTGAACCCTACGTCAGCATCCTGCCGGGCAACACCTGGATCAACGGCAACACCGCCAGTGCCGAGGTACTGACGGCGGCGGTGCCGGGGCTGCCACTGTCCCGGGCCAAGGCCCTGGTGGCGGAGCGTGATGCCGGGCACTGGTTCATCAACCGTGGCGACTTCCTCAACCGGCTACGCATGCCGCACCTGGCCCTGGAACAGATCAAGATCGGCATCACCAGCGAATGGTTCCTGCTCCAGGGCCGGGCTCGCCGCGATCAGCGCCGGGTCAGCCTGGAGGCCCTGTTGCACCGTCCCGAGGACCGCATGCCCCAGGTGATCTGGTCGCGGGTGGGGGCATGATTCGCTTGCGCATCGCCTTGCCGCCCCTGGCCGAACTGATCGCGGCTGAGCCGCCATTGGCCTGCCCGGTGGACTTCGCCCGGCTTGATCGCAGTGGCCGGGCGGGGGAGATCGGTCGCTGTCCCCTGGGGCAACTGGCCCAGGGTGGCAAGCCGGTGCTGGTGGAGTGCTTCCTGCATCCGTTGGACAGCCTGCTGACCCATATCGAATTGCCTCAGTTGCCGGCGGCGCGGATCAAGGCCGCGGTGGACTGCGCCGCCCAGGCGCTGATCCTCGGCCCCAGTGAGCAGATGCACGTGGCCCATGGCGCCCGGGATGCCCAGGGGCAGGTGGCCCTGAGCTGGTTGCCCAAGACCGCACTGCAAGCCCTGGGGCGTCTGTTGGCACAGGCCGGCCTGAAGCTTCAGGGGCTGTACCCGGCGCCTTATGCCTTGCCGGTGCCGCCGCCGGGGCAAGCCAACCTGTGCCTGCTCGATGGCCAGCTGCTGCTGCGCCAGAGCAGCGGGCAGGGCAGCGTGCAGCCGCTGGTGGAAGAAACCCTGGAGCAGTTGCGGGCTTCGGGCTGTGAGGTGGGCTGGATCGGCGATGCCGCGCCGCCGGCCTGCCAACTGCTGCCGGGCGAGCAACGCTGGAGCGGCCCGCTGCCGGGATGGGGCTTGCACGCTGGCGCTGTGGCGGGGGGCGTGAAGGTCCAAGGCTGGGGCCGGGCCCTGGGGTGCTGCGCCCTGGCCGTGCTGGTCTGGGTCGTGGGGCTGAACCTGTATGCCGCCCGTGAGGCCGAGCAGGGCCAGCGGCTCAAGGCGCAGATGAGTCAGCGGGTCAAGCAGGTGTTCCCTCAGTTGCCGGTAGTGCTCAATCCCCTGCAACAGGCCCGCCAGCAACTGGCGGCGCAGCAGAGCGGGGCGGCTGACCCGACCCAGGTGTTCAGCCGTCTGTTGCAGCAGGCCGGCAGCGCCATGCCCTTCATGGTGGGCAGCGTGCAGAGCCTGAGTTTCGCCGAGGACCGCTTGCAGCTGGAGCTGCTGCCGGACACGCCCAAGAGCGCCGACAGCGCCTGGCAGGGCGCCTTGACCCAGGCCGGCTACAGCGTCCGGGCGCAGGGCAATGGCTGGAGCCTGAGCCCGGCCGCAGACGAGCCGGCCAACGTCGCCGACACCCCCCCGGGAGCTGAAGATGAATAAGGCCAGGCTGGCGCAGTATCAGGCGCGCTGGTCGCGTCTGCGGACCCAGTTCCAGGCCCACTGGAACACTCTGGCGCTGCGGGAAAAACGCCTGCTCAGCGCCACCGCCCTGGGCGTGCTGGGGCTGTTGCTGTGGTGGCTGCTGATCCAGCCGCCGCTGAAGACGATCGATTACTGGCAAGCCGAGACGCCGAAGCTGCGCGCCCAGGCTGAGGCCCTGGAAGTGCTGTTGCACGAGGCGGCGGGCCCTGAAAGCCGGGGCGCGAGCCTTGAGCAATCCTTGCGCCAGACCCTGGACGGCGCCGGGCTCAAGGACCACTACCAGTTGCAACAGCCTGATGAAGCCGGCCCCGAGAGCTGGCGGTTGACCTTTGAGCAGGCCCCGGCGGATGCCGTGGTCGGCTGGCTGCTGGGGGCTCCCCGGCAGCTTTCACTGCAGGTGGTGGAGGCCCGGCTGCAACGCGCAGCCGCGGCCGCCGCCCAAGACTCGGCAGGCACACTGTCCGGGACCGTTCGCATGGATCAGGCGCAGGGCGCTAAGGAAGCTTCATGAAGTGGTCAGGTTGCAATTACGTGCGCCAGTGTCGCAAGGCCGCACCTTTTCTGCTGCTGGCGTTGGGGGCCTGCAGCAACACCCCGTCCACCACGCCGCCGCCCTTGCTGGTGGACAGCGAACTGGGCCAGCCCCTGGCCAATACCCAGCGCAGCGGCGATGCCCTGCTGGATCGCCAGCGCTTGCAGGCACAGCAGGCTCAGCGGCCGAAAGTCCTGCATCCGGTGACCAACAGCAGTCGCGGCCACAGCAGCCCGCGCAGCACCAGCGTGCCGCGCAACCCCCTGGGCAATCAGCCGGTGCAACTGAACTTCGTCGACGCCGATATCCAGGCGGTGGTGCGGGCCTTGTCCCGCTCCACCGGCCAGCAGTTCCTGGTGGACCCGCGGGTCAAGGGCAGCCTGACCCTGGTCAGCGAAGGCCAGGTGCCGGCCCACCAGGCCTACGACATGCTGCTGGCGGCGCTGCGCATGCAGGGCTTTTCCGTGGTGGACGTGGGCGGCGTGGCCCAGGTGGTGCCGGAGGCCGATGCCAAGCTGCTGGGCGGACCGATCTACAGCGCCGACAAGCCAGCGGGCAACGGCATGCTGACCCGCACCTTTCGCCTGCAATACGAAAATGCGGTGAACCTGATCCCGGTGCTGCGGCCTATCGTTTCGCCGAACAACCCGATCAACGCCTACCCGGGCAACAACAGCATCGTGGTCACCGACTATGCCGAGAACCTGCAGCGAGTCGCGCAGATCATCGACGGCATCGACACCCCCAGCGCCATCGACACCGATGTGGTAGCGGTGCAGAACGGCATCGCCGTGGACATCGCGACCATGGTGGCCGAACTGCTGGAAACCCAGGGCGCCGACCAGACCCAGAAAATCAGCGTGATTGGCGACCCGCGTTCCAACTCCATCATCATCCGTGCCGGCAGCCCGGAGCGCACCGAGCTGGCGCGCAACCTGATCTACAAACTGGACAACGCCCAGAGCAACCCGAGCAACCTGCACGTGGTCTACCTGCGCAACGCCCAGGCCGGCAAGTTGGCCCAGGCCCTGCGCGGGCTGCTGACCGGCGAAAGCGACAGTGGCAGCAGCGACGGTGCCCGGGCCATGCTCAGCGGCATGGGCGGCAACAGCCAGAGCGGCCAGAGCCCGACCCAGAACAGCAGTGGCACGCCCACCGGCAGCGGCAACGTCAGCAGCAGTGGCAGCAGTGCCTACGGCCAGGGCAGCAACTCCGGCAGCGGCTTGAGCGGCACTGGCCAGGCAACGGATCAGAACACCGCCTTCAGCGCCGGCGGGGTCACCATCCAGGCCGACGCCACCACCAACACCTTGCTGATTTCCGCCCCGGACCCGCTGTACCGCAACCTGCGGGAAGTCATCGACCAGCTCGACCAGCGTCGCGCCCAAGTGGTGATCGAAAGCCTGATCGTCGAAGTGGGCGAGGACGACGCCAGCGAATTCGGCGTGCAGTGGCAGGCCGGCAACCTGGGTGGGCGTGGCGGCTTTGGCGGGGTCAACCTCGGCGGCAGCGGGCTGCTGGGGACACCGGCCAGCAAGATCAGCATCGACGTCTTGCCCAAGGGCCTGAACATCGGCGTGGTCAACGGCACCGTGGACATCCCGGGGATCGGCAAGGTGCTGGACCTCAAGGTCCTGGCCCGAGCGTTGAAGAGCAAGGGCGGGACCAACGTGTTGTCGACGCCGAATCTTTTGACCCTGGACAACGAGGCGGCGAGCATTTTTGTTGGCCAGACCATTCCCTTTGTCACCGGCAGCTATGTCACCGGAGGCGGCGGCACCAGCAACAACCCGTTCCAGACCGTGCAGCGTGAAGAAGTGGGCCTGAAGCTCAATGTGCGGCCGCAGATTTCCGAGGGTGGCACGGTCAAGCTCGACATCTACCAGGAAGTCAGCAGCGTTGATCCTCGCGCCTCGGTGGATGCCGGGACCGTGACCAACAAACGCGCGATCGATACCAGCATCCTCTTGGATGACGGGCAGATCATGGTGCTGGGGGGGTTGCTGCAGGACGGTTACAGCCAGAGCAATGACGCGGTGCCGTGGCTGTCGAGTATTCCTGGACTTGGGGCATTGTTTCGCAATGAGAAGCGCAGCATTACCAAGACCAACCTGATGGTGTTCCTGCGGCCCTACATCATTCGTGACAGTGGCGCGGGGCGCAGCATTACCCTCAATCGTTACGACTTCATGCGCCGGGCGCAGGGGGAGTTGCAGCCGGAGCGCAGTTGGGCGATGCCGGATATGCAGGCGCCGCAGTTGCCTTCGGCGGCGAAGGCGATTCCGGGGGCGGTGCCGGTTTCGTTGCAGACGCCTGGGGTTGGGCAGGGGCCGCGGGCGACGATCAGGGCGGTGCCGGTGCAATGAAGGTGTTCATTCAGAGGCATGGAGCCTATGTCCGTTGTTGTGGTCATGGCCACTTTTGCGGGGGCTTTGATGGCCAATGGAGGGGGTACATATCCGTTGCTGCGGGTGCGGCTGCTTATGGTTTCGCCCTTACGGCGAGTCCCTTTTTACAAACGCCTAAAAAGGAACCAAAAACGCTTGCCCCTCCATGGGCCCCTCGCTGGGGCTCGGGGTTCCCTCTCTCTGGCATTGCTCCGGGGGCCCGCCGCCAACCGGCCATCCATGGCCGGGTGGCGGCTAGCTCGGCATCCATGCCGAGCTGCCCCCTACGCAACGCCTACGCTCGGCCGGCTGGGAAGGGGCCTGAAGATCAAGATCAAGATCAAAAGCCAAGGTGCGCAGGCCGGCTCCTTGTAGCCGCTGCCGAAGGCTGCGAACGAGCGCTCGCGCTCGCAAAACCAGGCGGCGCGGTGGTTCAGGAACATTGGGGAGGCAGGTTTAGCGTCTCCTGCGGAGCCGGTCGCAGCCTTCGGCAGCGGCTACATGTAACGCGAACGGCAATGAAACAGGCCGGCCGGCAGGCCGCCGTCAGATTTTGATCTTGCTCTGGCTTTTGATCTTGATCTGAACGCCCCGTTAACCACGATGGCCGAACGCAGGCATTGAGCCGTGGGTAACCCGGCAGGACGCCGGGTTAGCCGCCACCCGGCCATGGATGGCCGGTGGCGGCGGCCCACGGATCAATGCCGGAGTTCGGGCATGCCGAGCCTAGGCGAGGCACCGAGTGGAGGGGCAGAGCGTTTTGCTTACTTTTGCGCTTTTCAAAAGTGAGCCGCTGTAAGAGCGGAACCGTAAGCGACCGCACCCGCAAGAACGGATATGTACCCAAACCCGCTGTAAGAGCGGAACCGCCAGCGGCCGCACCCGCAAGAACGGATATGTACCCAAACCCGCTGTAAGAGCGGAACCCTAAGTGGCCACACCCGCAGGAACGGATATGTACCCAACCCCGCGGTAAGAACAAAAACCGTATTCAGCCCCACCCGCACCACCGGATATGCACCCCACCAGGAGGCACAAGCAATGACCACCCAGCTCCCCTACGCCTGGGCCAAATCCCAACGCATTCTCCTGCGCCACAGCGAGCAGGGCGCCACCCTGCTGGTCTGCCCCTCGACCCCCGGCTGGTCCATCAGCGAAGCCCGCCGCCAGTTCGGCCCCGCACGCCTGGAACGCATCCGCGACGACGAGCTCGACGGTCTGTTGGCCACTGCCTACGCCGACACCGGCAGCGCCGCAGCGGTGGTCGGGGCCGCGGAGAATGAGGTGGACCTGGACCGCCTGATGCAGGACATGCCGGAAATCACCGATCTGCTGGACACCCAGGACGGCGCCCCGGTGATCCGCATGATCAACGCCTTGCTTACCCAGGCCGCGCGTGATGAGGCCAGTGATATCCATATCGAGCCCTTTGAAACCCACTCGGTGGTGCGCTACCGGGTCGACGGCACCCTGCGCGATGTGGTCTCGCCACGCAAGGCGCTGCACGGGGCGCTGGTGTCGCGGATCAAGATCATGGCCCAGTTGGATATCGCCGAAAAACGCTTGCCCCAGGACGGCCGCATCGCTTTGCGGGTGGCCGGCCGGCCCATCGACATTCGGGTGTCCACGGTGCCCACTGGCCACGGCGAGCGGGTGGTGATGCGGCTGCTGGACAAGCAGGCCGGGCGCCTGCAACTGGAAACCCTGGGCATGGACCCGGACCTGCTGGCGCGTCTGGATGGCCTGATCCGCCAGCCCCACGGCATCGTCCTGGTCACCGGGCCCACCGGCAGCGGCAAGACCACCAGTCTCTACGCCGCCCTGGCCCGGCTGGATGCCAGCACCAGCAATATCCTCACCGTCGAGGACCCGGTGGAATACGACCTGCCGGGCATCAGCCAGATCCAGGTCAACGCCAAGATCGACATGACCTTCGCCCTGGCGCTGCGGGCGATCCTGCGCCAGGACCCGGACGTGATCATGATCGGCGAGATTCGCGATCTGGAAACCGCGCAGATCGCGGTCCAGGCTTCGCTTACCGGGCACTTGGTGCTGGCCACCCTGCACACCAACGACGCGGTGTCGGCAGTCAACCGCCTGATCGACATGGGGGTGGAGCCGTTCCTCCTGGCCTCGTCAATGCTCGGGGTGCTGGCCCAGCGGCTGGTGCGGCGCTTGTGCAACCAGTGCAAGCAAGCCGATCCGGCCAATCCCGGCACCTGGCACCCGCTGGGTTGCCCGGCCTGCAACCACATCGGCTACAGCGGCCGCACCGGGATTCATGAGCTGTTCTGCATCGACGATGACATCCGCAGCCTGATCCACCAGGGCGCCGATGAGCAGGCCCTGCGGGCCGCCGCGCGGCGGGCCGGGATGCTGAGCATGCGTGAGGACGGCGAGCGCTGGGTACGCAGCGGCGCCACCGCACCGGAAGAAATCCTACGTGTGACACGGGACGCCTGATGAATCGCTATCGCTACGAAGCTGCCGACGCCCTCGGCAAGATCGAGTCCGGCCACCTGGAAGCCGACAGCCAGGGCGCGGCTTTCGCCAGCCTGCGCAGCCGCGGCCTGACCGCGCTGCAGGTGCAACTGGACAGCAACCCAGACAGCGGCGCAGCTGGGGGGCTCTTCAGCCCCAGGCTCAGCGACAACGACCTGGCCTGGGCCACGCGCCAGCTGGCCAGCCTGCTGGGGGCCAGCCTGCCTCTGGAGGCGGCGCTCAGTGCCACGGTGGAGCAGGCCGAGCGCAAGCACATTGCCCAGACCCTGAGCGCGGTGCGCGCGGATGTGCGCAGCGGCATGCGCCTGGCCGAGGCCCTGGCGGCGCGGCCCCGGGACTTTCCGGAAATCTACCGGGCACTGATTGCCGCAGGTGAAGAGTCCGGCGACCTGGCCCAGGTCATGGAGCGGCTGGCGGACTATATCGAGGAGCGCAACGGCCTGCGGGGCAAGATCCTCACCGCCTTTATCTACCCCGGGGTGGTGGGCCTGGTGTCCATCGGCATCGTGATCTTTCTGCTCAGTTATGTGGTGCCCCAGGTGGTCAGCGCCTTTTCCCAGGCGCGCCAGGACCTGCCTGGGCTGACCCTGGCCATGCTCAACGCCAGCGACTTCATTCGTGCCTGGGGCATCCAGTGTTTCGGCGCCCTGGTGGCGGGGTTCTGGGGGTGGCGGCTGTACCTGCGCAATCCCCGGGCACGCTTGAGCTGGCACAGCCGGATTCTGCGCCTGCCGCTGTTCGGGCGTTTTGTCCTGGGGTTGAACACCGCGCGTTTCGCCTCGACCCTGGCGATTCTCAGTGGCGCCGGGGTGCCGCTGCTGCGGGCCCTGGACGCGGCGCGCCAGACCCTGTCCAACGACCGCCTGAGCCAGAGCGTCAGCGAGGCCACGGCCAAGGTGCGCGAGGGGGCCAACCTAGCGGCTGCGCTGCGGGTGGAGAAAGTCTTCCCGCCGGTGCTGATCCACTTGATCGCCAGTGGTGAAAAGACCGGGGCCTTGCCGCCGATGCTGGAGCGGGCGGCCCTGACCCTGTCGCGGGATATCGAACGCCGGGCCATGGGCATGACCGCGTTGCTCGAACCGCTGATGATCGTGGTCATGGGGGGGGTGGTGCTGGTGATCGTGATGGCGGTGATGCTGCCGATCATCGAGATCAACCAGCTGGTGACCTGAACCGCACACCCCGACCTGACCTGACCGCGTCCGGCCCGGTCCGTAGGCGCTGGCTTGCCAGCGAAGGCGTCGGCCCCGGCGATGCAGGTCTCGCGAGCCCCTTCGCCGGCAAGCCGGCTCCTACGAGGGGCGTAGCGAAGGTGTGCTCCGAAGCGCAGGGCAGCCAGAAAATTTCACGCGGCCTGCCTCACTCCCGACCTGGCAATCGGCCAAGCTCGGGTTCCTTGTTCTGTCATGTTCCGGCGCTGTCTGCACCCGCTTCGGCGCTTGCAGAGCGATGCCGGCGCCAGCTCGGACAGACTGGCGCTCAGCGACCCGGGAAAGGCCCGGAAAACGGCGCCAAACACCCGAGAATCTTTTGCCAAAACAGTCGGTTTCTCCCGAGGTTTTTTCCTTTATCTGTCACCGGAAGCTGCGAACTTCTCTCTCCATGGCCTCACCCCTCAAGCCCTCTGGATCAAGGCTTCTGGCCCGAGTGCCATGGCGTCATGCAAGAGCTATTCACCCAACGTACGAACACGACGAAAGGAGATTCTTCATGTTTAAGCGCAACGTTCTCGCGGCATCCCTGACCCTGGCTGCCCTGTGCTCGGCACAGGCTGCTCTGGCTGATATCAACGGCGGTGGCGCCACCCTGCCACAACCGCTGTACCAGACCGCTGGCGTACTGACCGCCGGCTTCGCTCCCTACATCGGCGTAGGCAGCGGCAACGGCAAGGCTGCCTTCCTGAACAACGACTACACCAAGTTCGTGGCCGGCACTACCGGCAAGAACGTGCACTGGGCGGGTAGCGACTCCAAGCTCAGCGCTGCTGAGTTGAGCGCCTACGCCACCGGTCACGAAGCGGCCTGGGGCAAACTGATCCAGGTGCCTTCGGTGGCCACCTCGGTAGCCATTCCGTTCAACAAGGCCGGCACTGCTGCGGTCAACCTGAGCGTCAATGACCTGTGCGGCGTGTTCTCCGGCCGTGTTTCCGACTGGAGCCAGATCGCCGGTTCAGGCCGTACTGGCACCATCACCGTGGTTTACCGCAACGAAAGCAGCGGCACCACCGAGCTGTTCACCCGCTTCCTGAACGCCAAATGCGCCGAGACCGGCACCTTCGGCGTGACCACCAACTTCGCTACCAGCTACACCGGTGGCCTGCCTGCCGGCGCTGTGGCCGCTGTGGGCAGCCAAGGCGTGATGGATGCCCTGAACGCCGGCGACGGCCGCATCACCTACATGAGCCCGGACTACGCCGCGCCGAGCCTGGCCGGTCTGGACGACGCCACCAAGGTGGCCAAGGTGGCCGGCGTTTCGCCTGCACCTGCCAACGTTTCCGCCGCCATCGGTGGCGTTCCGGTTCCAGCTGCGGCCGATCGCGGCAATCCGGACAAGTGGGTACCTGTCTTCGGCAAGGCCGGCGCAACCGGCACCGTGCCTTATCCCGATACTGGCTACCCAATCCTGGGCTTCACCAACCTGATCTTCAGCCAGTGCTATGCCGACGCCACTCAGAGCGGCCAGGTGCGTGACTTCTTCGCCCGTCACTACGGCGCGACCACCAACAACGACGCGGCCATCACCGCCAACCGTTTCGTACCACTGCCTACCGCTTGGAAAACCGCGATCCGCACCACCTTCGTGACCGCTTCCAACACCCTGAGCATCGGCAACACCAACGTCTGCAACAACATCGGTCGTCCGCTGTAACGGCGAACCCCACCGAGCGGCAACACCCGATCAGCAACGGTTTCGGCCGTTGCTGATTTTTTTCATCCAGCATCTGTTCAGAGCGCGCATCCAGCGGGCTTACGCCCTCCGAACGGCCAGTGACATCACCGGATAGGACAGGAGTCTTGTCATGCCCAAAGCTCAATGGTTGATCGCTTCACTGTTATACGGCGCGTTCTGCGTCCAGCAGGCCCAGGCGGATATCAACGGTGGAGGCTCGACCTTTACCCGGCCGCTGTATCAGACCGCCGGGGTGTTGCCCGCGGGGTTTGCGCCCTACATTGGCGCGGATCAGGGCCGGGACAAGGTGGCTTTTCTACAGAACAACTACAGCGTGCTGGTGCCTGGCGCAGCCCCCAAGACCGTGCATTGGGTGGCCAGTGAGTCGAGGCTGAGCGCGGTGGAACTGAGCAACTACGCCTTGGCCTATCAGGCGCAGTTCGGCAAGCTGATCCAGGTGCCTTCGGCAGCCACGAGCGTTGCAATTCCGTTCAACAAGCCCGGCAGCCATGAACTGGACCTGAGCATCGACACCTTGTGTGGGGTGTTCTCGGGGCGTCTGTCCCGCTGGGAGTGGATCCAGGGTTCCGCACGTAGCGGCCCGATCACCGTGGTTTATCCCAAAGGTAGCAGCGGCTTCACCGAGCTGTTCACGCGTTTCCTGAATGCCAAGTGCAATGAAACCGGGACCTTTGCCGTGACCACCTACTTTGATTCCAGCTATTCGGGCGGGCTGCCGGCCGGCGCGCTGGCGGCCAATAGCGGTGACGCCATCATGACGGCGGTGAATGCCTGGGATGGCGCCATCACCTTCATGAGCCCGGCCCTTGCGGCACCGACCCTGGCCGGTCTGGATGACGGGAACAAGGTGGCCAGGATTACCGGCGTCTCGCCGGCGCCGGCCAACATTGTCAATGCCATCAATAGCGTTGCGCTGCCTCCCATCGCCGAGCGCAGTAACCCGGACAAGTGGGTGCCGGTGTTCGGCAGGAACTGGGAACAGGGCGTCTTGCCTTATCCGCAGAGCGGCTATCCGATCCTGGGCTACACCAACCTGATCTTCAGCCAGTGCTATGCCGATGCCACTCAAAGCAATCAGGTCCGTGACTTCTTGGCTCGCCACTATGGCGCGCTTGAGGCTCGAAACAATGACCAGGCAATCAGGGCTCAGGGCATGCTGCCCTTGCACCCGTCCTGGAAAGCCGCCGTGCGTTCCAACTTCCTGAGCGCCACCAATGCCTTGAGCATCGGCAATCCCAACGTCTGCAACGGCATCGGCCGGCCACTGTGAGCGGGCTCCGGCAGCGGCTTGGGCCGTTGCCGGAGCCCAACGTCGCCTGCATTACACCCGCTAGATGAATTTTTAGTGACATCCGTTCGGTCGCGCTCCGCGCCAACGGCCTATCCCCTAAAGCAGTGACGCGTGCCCTGGGCCCTAGGCTCTGTACGAAAAGATTTGAGACGAAGGTCAGGCAAGGCGAAAACGGTCGAGGAAGCGGAGTTTACGGGGTGTAAATGAGCATTCCGAGACCGTTTTCAACGCAGCATCACCGAGTATCAAGGCTTTTCGTACAAAGCCTACAAGCGTCGCGCTCCCGTGGGCGTCATAACAAAGGATGAGTAGTCATGGTTCGCTGCAAACCACCGGTCAAATCCCCAGCCCAGCGCCTTGATGGCGAGTTGCCGAGCCTGCGGCTCAAGCCCCTGGCCCAGGCCATTGCCTTGCTGATGGTGGCGGGCAGTGCCCATGGCGCCACGGCCTTCAGTTCCGGCTGGTTCGCCGCCAAGGGCGCGTCCCAGGCCGCCACCGCCGCGCGCACCAACGGCCAGGTGCCGGGGATTCCGTCGTTGTCCCAGCAGACCCGGGCCAACCAGCAGTTGCAGCGTTCCTTGAGCAATCTCAACGCCAGCGTCGCCGCCATTGCCGCCCAGCAGGCGGCCCAGGCCGCAGCGCGTCAGGCGGCCTTTGGTACGGTGAGCCAGATTCCCGATGGCCTCGGCCAGGGCGGGCTCAAGGTCGACAACAGCCTGGCCCAGGGCTGGATCAACGCCAAGGGGCCGGTGCAGAGCCAGTCCGGCGGCAAGACCACGGTAACCATCGAACAGACCGCCGACAAAGCCATCCTCAACTGGGAGACCTTCAACGTCGGGCGCAACACCACCGTGGATTTTCAGCAGCAGTCCAACTGGGCGCTGCTGAACAAGGTCAATGACCCCAACGGTCGGCCCAGCGAGATCCAGGGCCAGATCAAGGGCGCCGGCACGGTGATGATCATGAACCGCAACGGAGTGATCTTCAGCGGCACCAGCCAGGTCAACGTGCGCAACCTGGTGGCGGCTGCGGCCACCATCAGCGACGAGCAGTTCACCAAGCAAGGCCTCTATGTGGACGCCAACGGCACCCAGCCGACCTTCACCGATGCCCTGGGCAAGGTCCAGGTGCAGCGCGGCGCGCTGATCCAGACCCACCCGGCAGCCAGCTCCACCGAGTCTGGCGGCTACGCCTTGCTGCTGGGGTCGGAAGTGGAAAACGCCGGCACCATTGTCACCGCCAAGGGCCAGACCACCCTGGCGGCCGGCGACAGTTTCTACATCCGCCGCGGGGTCGGCACCAGCGGCAATCAGCACTCGACGACACGGGGCAACGAGGTCGCCACCTCGCTCAAGCCCGGCAGCACGGCGGGCACGGTCAGCAACACTGGCCTGATCATGGCGTCCACCGGCGACATCACCCTGACCGGGCACCGGGTGCAACAGAACGGCGTGGCCCTGGCCAGCACCTCGGTGGACACCCGCGGCACCATCCATTTGCTCAACGCCGCCAGCGACAGCAGCGGCAGCGTGACCCTGGGGCAGGGCAGCACCACCGCGATCCTGCTGGACAGCAGTGGCAACACCGCCCTGGACAGCCAGCGCAACAATGGCCTGATCAACCTCGACGGCACCCCGACCAACCTGATCAGCGGGCCGTTCAACAACTTGAGCAGCGTGGCCGACCGCAGCGACCAGTCGCGGGTGGAGATCGTCAGTGGCGGCACCGTGGATTTTCAGAACGGCTCCATCACCCTGGCCACCGGTGGCCAGGTGGCGGTCAGTGCCGGGCAGCGCAGCCTGGTGCGCGACGGTTCGGTGATCGACGTGGCCGGCGCGGTCGGGGTCAAGGTGGCGATGGAGTCCAACACCATCAAGATCAACGTCCAGGGCAACGAGCAGCGCGACTCGGCGGGCAACCGCGACAGCGGCCAGTTGATCAACAACGATGTCTGGGTCGACCTGCGCGAACTGGTGTTCGTTCCGGCCGGTACCAACGGCTATGCCACTGATCGCTGGTACACCGCCGGCGGCCTGCTGGAAGTGGGCGGCTACCTGGGCACCCAGGGTCACAACATTGGCGAGTGGATGGCCCAGGGCGGCACCCTGACCTTCACCGGCAAGGAGGTGGTGACCCAGTCCGGGGCCCAGTTGAACCTGTCCGGCGGCACCGTCGATGTGCAGGCCGGCTATATCCAGCAGACCTGGCTCAAGGGCGTTGACGGGCGCCTGTACGAGCTGTCTCGAGCCCCGGGGGATTTGCTCTACACCGGCATCTACAAGGGCTACGTGGACAGCAGCCCGCGCTGGGGCCGCACCGATTACTACTACAACCCGCTGATCGCCCAGCAGCGCCGCTACGAGGCCGGCTACAGCGTCGGCCGCGACGCCGGCAAGCTGGTGATCGGCACCGGCAACGCAGTGCTTGAAGGCCAGCTGGTCAGCGAAGTGTTCAAGGGCGACCGCCAGACCCAGGCGCCCAACGTCAACCTCGACGGCTACCAGCAATCGCACAAGGCCGCGGCCCAGCGCGCGCAACTGATCATTGGCAACTACACGCCGATCTACAACAAGGCCAGCGGCACCCTGCGCTATGCCCTGAGCCCGACCGTGGACAAGGTGCTGATCGAGGCCAACCAGCAGCAGATTGCCGCCGGCCTGGACCTCACCACAGCCCTGCCG
This sequence comes from Pseudomonas protegens, assembly GCF_003363755.1. Classification (GTDB taxonomy): domain Bacteria; phylum Pseudomonadota; class Gammaproteobacteria; order Pseudomonadales; family Pseudomonadaceae; genus Aquipseudomonas; species Aquipseudomonas danubii. The sequence continues at coordinate 535,906 of NZ_CP031396.1, read as the reverse complement.
GCCAACCGCCAGGGCCAGCTGGTGCTCGACAGCGACACCCTCAACGGCTTCCAGTTGGGGGCGATCAAGGTCGGCGCCAAACAGCAGATTCAGGTCAACGGCGCGCTGCAGGTGGCGCACGGTGGCGATATCACCCTGTTCGGGCCAGAGGTCCAGCTCAACGCCAACCTCACGGCCCACGGCGGCAGCATCAACGCCGGCAACGTGCTGAACCAGGTGGATGTGAACCGCAACTTCGTGGTCGGCGATGTGATCCTCGCGCCCAGCGGCGGCGCCCAGGCCCGGGTCAAGGTGGCCGATGGAGTCAAGCTGGATGTCAGCGGACGCTGGAGCAACCTGGCCCTGGACCCGTCGGACAGCAGCGGCCTGGCCTTTATCAACGGTGGCAAGCTGTCGTTGCGCAGCAGCGGCGACCTCAACCTGGGCAACGGCACCCTGGTGGATGCCAGCTCCGGCGCCAGCCTCGGCTATGACGGCAAGGCCAGCGGTGGCAAGGGCGGCGACGTGACCCTGGCCGCCGACGGCCAGCTCGACCTCAAGGGCGAGCTGCGCGGCCATGGAGTCAACGGTGGCGGCACCCTGGCTCTGCAGGCGCACAAGGTGCTGATCGGCGCCAAGGACGTGGCCCCGCAAGCCGGAACCTTGCAACTGGCGGGGGACTTCTTCAACAAGGGTTTCGGTGCCTACGACATCACCGGCAATGAAGGCCTGACGGTGGCCGACGGCGCCCAGGTCGAGGTCAAGATGCCGGTCTACCGCCTCGCTGCCCAGGCTGGCAGCAGTGCCACTGGCAGCGATCCGGCCAGCGTTCTGCAGCCCTGGCTGCCGGACCTGTACCAGCAAGACGCGGCCAAGGGGGTGCTGACCCAGCGCCGTGGCGCCGGGTTGACCCTGAGCGCCGGCAATCAGTACTCCACGGCGGCCCAGTTGGCCACCACGGCGTTGTCCGTGGGGCAGGGCGCGGTGATCAGTGTCGACCCGGGGCAGGCCATCAACCTGCGCAGCGTCGGTCAACTGACGATGAACGGCACCCTCAATGCCTGGGGCGGCAGCGTCAGCCTCGGTGGTTTGACGGTGGCCAGTTCCGAGGCCGCCAATGCCGCCGGCCACGGGCGTTCGATCTGGGTCGGCGAGCAGGCGCTGATCGACGTGGCGGCGCGGGCGGTGAGCGCGGTGGACAACCGTGGCCGTCATTACGGTCAGGTGCGCAATGGCGGCAAGATCGCCATCGGCGGCGAGATCGACCTGGCCAGCGGCATTGCCAAGGCCAGCGACCTGTTTGTGGTGGTGCGCGACGGTGCGCGTCTTGACGCTTCCGGGGCCCAGGCGGCCCTGGACATTCCCGGCCAGGGCCGGGTGCAGGTGGCCAGCAACGGTGGCAGCATCAGCTTCGCTTCCAACAACGGCCTGTACCTGGACGGCCGCTTCGTCGCCCGGGCCGGGGGCGCCGGCGCGGCGGGGGGCACCTTGTCCCTGGCCCTGGAAAGCCCGTACTACATCAAGAACGCGGTCAACGACCGGGTGCTCAAGGCGCGGGAGCTGGTGCTCAGCCAGGTCCACCAGGGCAGTGGGCTACCGGCCAGTGCCGACGCCGCAGCCGCCAGCCTGGAGTACGGCCATGGCCGCCTCGGGGTGGATCAGGTCACGGCCGGCGGTTTTGACAATCTGGCGCTACTGAGCAACGGCCTGCTGAGCTTTGACGGCGATGTGTCGCTGAACATGGGCCAGAGCCTGCGCCTGTACAGCGGCGCGCTGAACCTGAGCGAGAGTGCCGCGGCCAACGCCCGGGTCAATCTGTCGGCGCCCTACCTGTTGCTGGCGGGCATCCTCGCGCCACTGGAGGCCAAGGATCAGTACCTGCGCCCGGTGTCCACCGGGACGCCATCGCAACGGGGCACCCAGGCGCAGTTCAATGCCAGCGCCAATCTGATCGATGTGCGCGGCAACGTGGTGTTCGGCAGCAAGGGCACCTTGCGCCAGGCCGACAACAGCCTGCTGAACGTCGAGCGCCGTGGCTTCGACCATGTGCAACTGACCAGCCAGGGCGATATGCGTTTCCTCGCCGGGGCCGGTGTCGATGTGATCGCCAAGGGCATCAGCACCCAGCTGCTGACCCAGGGCGACATGACCCTGCGGGCCGCGCAGTTGTACCCGGCCACCGAGGTCGGGGCCCGGGTGATTGCCGGTTACCTCAACGATATCTCCGGCACCCGCATCAACTTCGACCCCAGCCGTACCCTGACCATCGGCCGCACCGGAAATGGCGACCCGGCGGTGCCGTACTCGGCCTTCGGCCGCCTGCAACTGGGTGCGGCCAGCATCAAGCAGGGCGGGGTGATTCGTGCGCCCCTGGGCCTGATCGAGATCGGCAACCTGGGCGCCAGCCAGGTGGAGTTGCTGCCCGGCAGCCTGACCTCGGTCAGCGGCAAGGGCCTGGTATTGCCTTACGGCGGCACCGTCGACGGTCAGGTCTACAAGTACAACGGCAAGACCGTGACCTTCCTCGGCCAGGGCGCCCTGGTGAATGAGAACAGCGACCTGAGCGTCGGGGTGATCCTCGGGGGCCAGTCGGTGCAGGTGCAACCCAATGCCACCGTGGACCTGTCCGGTGGCGGCGAGCTGCTGGGGGCCGGGTTCATTTCCGGGCGCGGCGGTTCGACCGATGCGCGCTACAGCCCGCTGGTGCAGATCGGCGCCAACGGCAGCTTCATCCTGCCGGGCCTGGGCAGCAACCCGATCTACGCCATCGTCCCCGGGGCACAGCCGGGCTATGCGCCGGTGGCTCCGGAAGGCGGCGCGGTGGACCCGTTGATCGGCCAGCAGATCACCATCGGCAGTGGCGTGCCGGGGCTGGCGGCGGGCACCTACACCCTGATGCCGTCCACCTATGCGCTGATGCCGGGGGCCTTTCGCGTCGAAATCAACGGCTTGGCCGGGCTTGGCAGCGAAAGCGCGGCCCAGCAGCTGCGCAATGGCTCCTGGTCCACCGCCGGGCGCCTGTCGATCGCCAACACCGGGATCAGCAACAGCGTGGCCAGTCAGTTGATCCTGACCTCGGCCGATACCCTGCGGCGCTATTCCCAGTACAACGAAACCGGCTACGCCCAGTTCGCCCTGGCCGATGCGGCGCGCCTCGGGGTGCCCCGGCCGATGCTGCCGGTGGACGCCAAGACCCTGAAGCTGGCGCTGCAAGCGGGGGCCGGGGAGCAGGCCTTCTCCTTCCACGGCATCGGTCGTTTCGACGCCGCCCAGGGCGGCTACGGCGGCACCGTGGCGATCTTGAACATGGGCAGCGGCGGCATTGAAGTGGTGGCCGCCGGCAAGTCGGCCACCAGCGGCTTCAGCGGCGTCACCCTGGACGCGGACAGCCTCAATACCCTGGGCGCGGCGCGGCTGATGCTCGGTGGCCTGACGCTGGTCAAGTACGGCCAGGGCGGCAACTACATCACCCTGGCCGAAGGCATCAACGCGCCCAAGGGCTCCATCACCTTGCGCGAAGGCGTGACCCTGGCCGCGCCGGAAGTGTTCCTGGTGAGCAACAGCGGCGAGATCGTCCTGGAGCAGGGCGCCTCCATCAACACCCTGGGTCGCGGCAAGGCCAGCTATGACGCCCGGGACGGCTTCACCTACCAGGTGGCCAATATGCTGGCGGTGTCCAATGGCCTGCTCAATGTCATCAGCAAGGTCCAGGCCGGCGGGCAAAGCAGCGGCGGCATCAAGGTCGGTTCCTGCGCCAGCGCGCCCTGCAGCGGGCAGACCGCGCTGTATTCCGAAGGCAGCATCGTCGCCCTGACCGACAACACCTTCGAACTGGGTGATCAGGTGCGCTACGGCACCCGCCACCTGAACCTGGGCCTGAACAACATCAATGTCGGCAGCCCCGAAGCCCTGGCGGCCGCGGCGGCGGGCAACCGCCTGCCCAGTGGCATGACCCTGACCCAGCAAGTGCTGGATCGCCTGCTGCGTGGCGACACCCAGTTCGGTGCGCCGGCCCTGGAGACCCTGCAGCTCTCGGCGCGGGACGGTTTCAACTTCTACGGCAGCGCCACCCTGGACACCTACGACCCGCTGACCGGCAAGTCGCTGCTGAGCAACCTGATGCTCTCCACTCCGGCGATCTACGGCGCGGGCGGGGCCAATGACGTGGCCAGCATCCACACTGCCAACCTGATCTGGCAGGGCGCGGTGACCCCGGCCGGGGCGGTGGTGGCCGGAGGGGCCGGGACCGGCAGCGGGCGTCTGCAGATTGACGCCGAGCGCATCGAGTTCGGCTACGGCGCCTTCGCCCAGCCCAGCACCACCCAGAGCTTCGACCGCCTGGCCCTGGGCTTTGCCAACGTCAACCTGAATGCCAGCCAGCGCATCACCGCCAACCACAAGGGCAGCCTGGCGGTCTACCAGAACCAGGGCGCCTTCGACCCGCTCAGCGGCTTTGCCTACAGTGGCGGCAACCTGAATATCATCACCCCGCTGATGACTGGCGAGGCCGGCTCGGTGAACCGCATCAGCGCCGGTGGCGCCATCGACATCGGCGCCTCGGCGGGCCCCCGTGGCGCGGCCAATGGCCAGGGCGCGGAACTGTCCCTGCAGGGCGACAGCATCCGTCTGGCCAGCGCCGTGGTCCTGCCCAGCGGCAAGGTGACCCTGGGCGCCCGTGGCGATGTGCTGTTGACCGACGCGGCGCGGGTCGATGTGGCCGGTCGCGCCATCGCGTTCAACGACCTGACCCGATACGGCGCCGGCGGCGAAGTGCTGCTGCAAAGCCGCAGCGGTAACGTGCTGCAGGCGGCCGGCTCGACCATTGATCTTTCGGCCAGCCACAACCAGGCCGGCAAGCTGCGGGTGGTGGCGCTGGACAGCGCGGCCGGGCGGGTCGACCTGGCGGGCAGCATCCTCGGCGGCAGCAGTGGCCAGTACGATGCCGGCGGCACCCTGGTGCCGTTCCTCGGCGGCGCGGTGGAAATCCAGGCCCAGCACCTGGGCAGCAGCGGCAGCCTGGACGAGCAGTTCGCCGCCCTCAACCAGCGCCTGAACCAGGGGCAGGTCTTTGGCGCCCGCAGCTTCCAGCTCAAGCAGGGCGACCTGACCATTGGCGACGGGGTCAAGGCCAGCAGCATCAACGTCTCGCTGGACCATGGCAGCCTGCGGGTCAGTGGGCGGGTGGACGCCAGTGGCGCTCGGGTCGGCAGCATCAACCTGGCGGCCAGCCAGGGCCTGACCCTGGACAGCGGCGCGCTGCTGGACGCCCACGGCAGCACGCTGCGGGTCGACAGCTTCGGCAAGATCATCGACTCGCCGAACCGCGCCAGCGTGGTCCTGAGCTCGGGCCAGGGCCGCCTGACCCTGGCCGACGGCGCGCGCATCGACCTGCGCCACGGCACCGATGTGGCGTCGGGCAGCGCCCCGGGGCAGAACGACGGCCGCAGCCGCGGCACCCTGGAACTGAACGCGCCGCGCATCGTCCAGGCGGACCAGAGCAGCAATGACATCGACATCGATGCCCGTGGCCGCCTGGATATCCAGGGCGCGCGCTCGATCGCGGTCAACGGCATGATCAGCTACGACGATGCCCCGGAAAAAACCGACGCCACCGCCAGCGGGCGCCCTTACCAGGAGATCACCCAGGCCTACCTGGAGGCCAAGCACCTGCAAAGCACCGCCTTTATCAACGCTGCGCTGCAGAACAACGACCTGCTGCACAACAAGCTGGCCGGCCTGAACAACGCCACCTACGCCGATGCCTTGCACCTGCGGCCCGGGGTGCAGATCGTCAGCAAGACCGCCGACGGCGACCTGGTGGTGCAGGGCGACCTGGACCTGTCCGGCTACCGTTACGCCAGCCTCAACCCCCACACCCAGAAGGACGACAACGTCTACGGCTCCGGTGAAGTGGGCAGCCTGAGCCTGCGCGCCGGTGGCGACCTGAACGTCTACGGCAGCATCAACGATGGTTTCGCCCCGCCGCCGGGCACCGATGACGACAATGGCTGGATTTTGCGGGCCGGCATCGACTTCACCGGTGGCGATATCGTGATCCCGGGGGGCGGCCTGTCCCTGGCCGACGGCACCCTGTTCCCTGGGGGCAGCACCCTCAACTACGACTTGCCGATCAAGGCCCTGACGCTGCCGCAGGGCACGCGCCTGCCGGTGGCGGCGACCCTCAGCGAGAGCCTGGTGCTGCCGGCGGGCACGGTGCTGGCCGCCGCGGTGCGCGACAGCAACGGTTCGTTGCTGTTCGCCGCCGGCACCCTGTTGAACCAGAGCCTGACCCTGAACCCGGGCAGCGTGCTGGAGGCCGGCACACTGCTGACCGCCAATACTGCGGTGAATGCCCTGACCTGGCCCAAGGGCGTGCCCCTGCCGGGCGTTGCCGGGGCGCGTAACCTGGTGGTGCTCGACGGTGGCAAAGAGCTGTCCCGTGGGGCGCTGATTCCTTCGGGCACCGATATCAAGCTGCCGGGCGGGGTGGCCTCGGTGCTGTTGCGGCCGGAAAACGGCGGGCGCCAGGGCAAGCTCTGGGCCATCGCGCCGATGCTGACAGAGGGCGCACAGTCCTGGTCCCTGCGCCTGGTGGCCGGGGCCGACACCGCGGCGGCCGACAGCCGCGTGCTGCAGAGCCAGCCCACGGCCGGCAACCTGCACCTGGCGGACAGCCATTACGGGATGTTCGGTCAGGCGCAGTATGTCTGGACCGAAGAGGGCTCCCTGGACTTCTTCGGCGACGACAGCATGGTCGGCCAGCCGGTCAACTTCGACGAGTTCGGTGACCCTGCGCTGTGCGACAACACCCCCAGCTACTGCGCCGTCGGCGACTCCTACGCCCTGGTGCCCAGCAGCACCCGGTTCAGCGTCGTGCGCACCGGTGCCGCCGACCTCGACCTGCTGGCGGCGGGCAACCTGAGCATGGATTCGCTGTTCGGCGTGTACACCGCCGGCACCTCCTCCAGCGCCACCTCGGCCAGCGATCCCTACAACCTGGCGCGGGGAGGCAACGGCCAGAAAGTGCTGAACAACGTCGCTGGCGGCTACGAGTCCCTGGTGGACGGTGGCGCCAGCAGTGTCTACCGGGCCTGGTACCCGGACGGCGGCGGCAACCTGCGGATCAAGGTCGGGGCGAACCTCGGCGGCAACATCGTGACCCTGCCCAACCAACTGCCCCCGGGCCGCCCGGTGGCCAGCGACACCGGCAACGACTCCAGCAACGTGGGCAACTGGCTGTGGCGCCAGGGCAATGACCTGAGCGGCGGCGTGGCGCGGGACACGGCCTGGTGGATCAACTTCGGCACCTACACCGCCAACAGCGCCGGCGGTGCCGATCAGATGGTCGGCTTCACCGGCTTCGGCACCCTGGGCGGCGGCAACCTGGAGGTCGAGGTCGGCGGTGATGCCGGTGCCCTGGCGCCCATGGCGGCGCCGGTCTACGCCAGCTACGTCAACCCGCGCAGCACCGGGCTGATCCTGGCGGTGGGCAGCACCGGCCGGGTGGCCGCCGATGGCAGCCGGCAAGTGACCGGCGGTGGCGACCTGACCCTGCGCGTCGGCGGACAGGTCAACCCCTACAGCCAGGTCGGCTTTGGCGTGTTCAACGGCGCCCTGGTGAACCTGCGCGGCCATGCGCAACTGAGCAGCGCAGCCCTGGGCAGCCTGGACCTGCACTACGGCGCCCAGGCGGCGGACCAGAGCCGCAGCGAAACCCGGGCCTTCGAGCCGCAGCGGGCGACCCTGGCGGTGGCCGCAGGCGGCATGACCCTGATGCCGGGCGATGCCACCTTCAGCCTGTCGACCCGTGGCGACCTGGTGCTGCAGACCGTGGCCGACCCCGGGCGCGCGCCCCTGGCCAATGGCTGGGCCTACCAGGGCGCCAGCGGGGCCACCGGCATCGGCCAGAGCTGGTTCTCCCTGTGGACCGAGCGCAGCGCCATCGACCTGTACTCGGCCGGGGGCAACCTCACGCCGTTGACCAGGGGCACGGAAACCGACATGGCCACCGTCTACCCGCCGACCCTGCGCGCCGTGGCGGCCAGCGGTAGCCTCTACTACGGCCAATCCAGCCTGTATGAGGCGGGGGCGGCGGTGGTTCCGGCGGCACTGGTGCTGGCGCCTTCGCTGAACGGCCAGTTGCAGCTGCTGGCCGGTGACTCGATCTACGGTGGCGAGTTGACCGTCAGCCGCTCCAGCGCTTCGGCGCAGGCGCTGGCGACCCCCGAGCACCCAGCCTTCATGGCCACCAGCGCGACCCTGGAAGGGATTCCCCTGGCGGCCAGCGGCAATCTCTCCGCCGATGGCAACCGGGCCCGCGGCGGGGTGTTCCCGCTGTTTGCCTTCGGTCCCAACACGGCGACCAACCAGTGGGCGGGCAACACCGAGCCGTCGCGGTTCTATGCCATCAACGGCGACTTGCTGGGGGTCAGCAGCGGCCGCGTCCTGACCCTCACCACGGCGTCCGACCCACGCCTGGGACAGACCTACTATGAAGGCGGTGGCGCAGTCTGGATGAAGGCCGGCCAGGACATCGTCAGCAGCGGCACCGGTCTTGGCGGGGCCAAGGGCGGCAACAGCACCTATGGCGAATACACCTTCAGCGGCAACCTGTTCGTGCAGCACAACCCCAGCGACATCTCCATCGCCAGTGCCGGGCGCGACATTCTCTACAGCAGCTTCAACGTTGCCGGCCCCGGGACCCTGGAGCTGACCGCGGGGCGCAACATCCTCATGGAAGACCGGGTCAGCGTCACCAGCCTCGGCGCCGTGGCGGCGGGGGACAGCCGTCCCGGGGCGAGCATCGTGATGCAGGCCGGGGTCGGTGCCAGCGGCCCGGATTATCGACGCTTTGTCGAAGCCTATCTGGACCCGAGCCGCCTGGCTCAGCCTGGCGAAAGCCTGTCGGCGGGCAAGGTGGCCAAGACCTACGAGGGTGAGCTGCTGGACTGGCTGGCGCAGCGCTTCGGCTTTGTCGGCGACAGCGCCCAGGCCCGGGCCTACTACGCGGCCTTACCGGCGGAGCAGCAGCGGGTGTTTGCCCGGGATGTGTATTTTGCCGAGCTCAAGGCCGCCGGGCGCGAGTACACCCAGGACGGCGGGATACGCCAGGGCAGCTACGCCCGGGGTCGGGCGGCGATTGCCGGGCTGTTCCCGAGTACCGATGTGGCCGGCAACCCGATCACCTACAAGGGCGATATCACTCTGTTCGGCGGCGCCGGGGTGCACACCGATTTCGGCGGCAATATTCAGATGCTGACCCCGGGCGGCCACCAGACCTTCGGCATCGAAGGCACCGCGCCGCCGGCCTCGGCCGGGGTCATCACCCAGGGCGCGGGGGACATCCAGCTGTACTCCCTGGGCAGCATCCTCCTGGGCCAGAGCCGGATCATGACCACCTTCGGCGGCTCGATCATGGGCTGGTCGGCGGCGGGCGACATCAACGCCGGCCGGGGCTCCAAGACCACCGTGGTCTACACCCCGCCCAAGCGGGTCTACGACACCTGGGGCAACGTCAGCCTGTCACCGTCGGTGCCCAGCACCGGGGCCGGGATCGCCACCCTCAACCCGATTCCCGAGGTGGCGGCCGGCGACATCGACCTGATCGCACCCCTGGGCACCATCGATGCCGGCGAGGCGGGTATCCGGGTCTCGGGCAACGTCAATATCGCCGCACTGCGGGTGGTCAACGCGGCGAACATCCAGACCCAGGGCAAGTCGTCCGGGGTGCCGGTCACGGCGGCGGTCAACACCGGCGCCATGAGCTCGGCCAGTGCCGCGGGTTCGGCGGCGTCCCAGGCAGCGGAGGAGGCGGCGCGCAATCAGCAGGCGGCAGCCAGGCAGGGCCGGGCGTCCATCGTCACCGTGGAAGTGCTGGGCTTTGGTTCCGAACCGGTGCAACGCCAGCGTGAAGAAGCCAGCCGCGCCCCGGGCTACAACCCCGACAGCCCAGTGCAGGTACTGGGGGCCGGGCCCTTGAGCGAACAGGCCCGGGCGCGCCTGACCGATGAGGAGCGTGGGCAACTGACGCTGTAAGGTGCTCTCGTGGTAGCAAGGCGTGGGATGAAGGTGCTGCCCAGGGGGCGTATGGCCCTGGGCAGCGACGGCCCCGCCGTGGCGGGGCCGTTTTGCAGCGGGTGGTCAAACCGTGGCGATCATGCACCCTATGGCGCCGGATTCCTGGTAGATGACCCGGGTGTTGTGGGCATTGGCGAAGTCCCGCAAGCCACGTTTGGCAACGTCGCTGTACCCCAAGGCCACAGCCCAGCGTGCCGCGACGGGGCTGGTGTACTTGGTGAGTTTTTCGATGTCCTTCTGAGTTTCGGCCAGCAGCTTGTTGCCGGCGTTGGTGGCACTTTCCACCTTCAGCTCAATGGCGTAGTTCTCACCGTTTTGCTGGGCCAGCACGTCCAGGCGCAGGCCTGAATTCGGATTGGGATAGGGCACTTCGCGGGCGGCGGCCACATGGGCCGAACGCAGCAGCATCAGAAACTCCACTTGAAACCACACTTCCCAGGCGGCGCCGGTGCTGATGGCGGCTTCGATGCGGGCGTGGTCGCTGAGGATGAGTTGGCTGAGGTCGGTGTTTTTCATCGGGTATTCCTCTTTGTTGGGGGTGCAAAGAGGAACGTGCGGAAGGGGGCGGGTGTGAATCTGCTGGCCAGATCATGGGTGGGGTGGGCTATTCTTCGCGGCCCGCAATGAACAGGGCCGGTCATTACCCCATGGCGCCAAATGAAGGTTCCACCTGCGATTCCGGCAGTCATCAACGAAGCACACGGGTTGGATATGGACATCGAACGTCTCCTGAAAAAACGTCAGCTCAATGTTCAGGAACAAAACACTCTCAGAGCCTACGAACTGGAATGCACCGCAAGGAGCTGGCGGGACGAGGGGGTGCCCCAGGCCTTGTTGGATTACGCCGAGTCACAGGGAGTCGACTGGTCGTCAACCATCGTCCTCAAGTTGGATATCGACTTTCCCGGAATGCCCAGTCTGTTTGGCTTGTTGTTGACCCAGGACGAGCGCTTCATCGATTTTGAAATCGAAACCGACCCCACTCACCGGCAGGTTGAAGCGGTGGAGTGCTGGAATGACATCACCGCCACTCTGAATCATTCGACGTGTAACCGAGGTACAGGCAAGGGCTTTGCGGCCATCGCGCTGCAAGTCCGGTGCGAGTTGCTGGGACAGGTCGATCACGGGTGATTGGCGAGTGGAGGGTTTTCTGCCCCATGAGGACTGGCTTTTATGCCTGAGCGAGTACGCCGCCTGCGAGCGGATTTCATTGACGTCCTGGATGAAGTGTCACCCTTGCTGGCCCGTGCCTATGAGCAACTCGGCCCCGTACCGGAGGATCACGCATTGGCCCAGGCGGGCTTGGAGCATGGGCGGGAAATCGTGCTGGATTATCTGGAACACAACGAGGCCGGGGTCGCCTTCGAGCATTTGCTGTACATGATCAATGAGCCACCTCTGGTGATTTCAGCGCACTGTCGGGCAGCCCTGGTGCGGATAGCCGAACGTCTGGGGATGCCCCTGAAGGCATGAGCAGGATCAAGCCTCAATCCGCTTCCCTGGCTACAGGCTGGCTCAGGTTGGCCGCGCCCAGGCAGTAGAACAGCCCCCCGGCGACAATGAACGCTCCCAGCATGTAGAAGATCCAGTGCGCCGGCTGGCTGGCCAGGACCATGCCGCAGAGTATCGGGCCCAGGGCGCCGCCGAGGCTGGAGAGGTTCTGGGCGCCGTAGTACAGGCCCCGCAACGCCTCAGGGGCGATCAGGTCGATGAACATGTACTCGGCGGGAAACACGATGATTTCCCCCAGGGTGAACACCACCATCGACAGCACCCACAGCGGCAGGCTGGTGGACAGGCCAAACCCGCTGATCCCCAGCAGGAACAGCCCCAGCCCGGTTGCCAGCCAGCGGTTCAGGTGGCGCGGGGAAATCCTGCGGCCAATGCTGTACTGCAAGGCAATCACCAGCAGGGCGTTGGTCGCCACCAGGGTGCTGATGATGCGGTAGGTGGCCTCCGGGGACGTGGTGACCACCAGGTACTGCGAGAGGTAGGCCGAGAACTGGCCAAAGACCACGGCGCTGAGCAGGCCGCCGAGGGTGAAGCACACCAGGCGGTAGTCCCGCAGCAGCTGTTTGCCCAGGGTCGGGAAGGAGAGTGGCGTGGATGTGGCGCCAGCGGCATCCAGCTGTCTGTCGCCCCAGAGGTGGTGGATGGCCAGGAACCCGGCGCCCAGGGCGGCGGATATCAGGAACGGCAGGCTGATACTCAGGTGCGCCAGCCCGGCGCCGAGAAACGGGCCCACGGCGTAGCCGATGTTGGTCAGGGTGTACTTGATCGAGAAGGCTTCGCTGCGTTGCTCCACCGGCAGGCGCTGGGCAAAGCCGGCCTTGATCGCGATGTCGATCACCGCGTAGGCCAGGTTGATCAGCACCAGGCACAGGTAGAACAGCCACAGCTGGCGGGCGGTGAAGGTGCCGACAAAACCTAGGGTGAACAGCGCGCAGCAGCCGAGGATCAGGCGGTGGCTGGGGGTCCTGTCCACCAGGAATCCGCCATACAGGCTCAGCAGCGAACCGAGGATCAGGCTGCTGCCGATCACCAGGCCGATGTCGCTGACCGGCAGGCCGAAAGCACTGTTCAGGTAGATCACCAGATAGGGCAGGGTGATGGCCCGGGCCAGGGTCAGCACCAGGGTGCCGGTGAGCAGCAGGTTGATCGCCTTTGGGTAGCCTTTCAGGGTGCGCAGCATCCGTGCCTCATCGTCTGTAGCAGGGTCTTGGGAGAATGCCAGCCAGCTTACTGGGGAATCTGATTCTGTTTTATGATGATTTTTACCCAATGAATGGAATCAGATTCATGAATGCGAGGCACCGATGTTTTCTTCCGAGCGCTTGAAGGGGATCGATGTATTTGTCTGCGTCGCCGACTGCGGCAGCTTCAAGGCCGCCGCCGAGCGCCTCAACCTCACCGCTTCCGCCGTCAGCAAGGCGATTGCCCGGCTGGAAGGGCGGTTGCAGGCGCGGCTGTTCCAGCGCACCACTCGAAGCCTGGCGCTGACCGACGCGGGGACGGCTTTCTACCGCACCTGCAGCGGTGTGCTGGCCGATCTGGAAGAGGCCGAGCTGGCGCTGAACGCGGAACACACCGAGCTGCGCGGGCGGGTGCGCATCGATCTGCCCGGGACCTTTGGCCGCTCCCAGGTACTGGCTGCCGTGTTGCGGTTTGCCCGGGAACACCCTGGTTTGCAGCCGCACATCACCTTTTCCGATTCCGCCATCGCCCCCCTCGAAGCCGGCGTGGACATTGCCGTGCGCCTCGGCGGTTCGGAGCTGTGGCCGGCGGCACTGGGGCATCGCTGCCTGGGCCGCGAGTGGCACCTGTTCTGCGCCTCCCCCGATTACTTGCGGCGCCATGGCACGCCGCTGACCGACCAGGACCTGGAACGGCACCAGTGCATTGCCTATGGCTGGGTGGACGGCCGGGTCAGCCCCTGGAACTTTGCGACCGGACGTCCGGGCGAGAGCGAGCGCCGGGTCATGTCCGCCAGTTGCGTGGTGGGGGATGGCGAGGGGCTGCTGATGACCGTGCTGGACGGTTACGGCATAGCGCAATTGCCTTCGTGGCTGGTCAAGCAGCAGCTAGCGCAGGGCACCCTGGTCGAAGTGCTGCCGCAGTGGGCCAGCGAAGGGCAGGCGATTCATCTGCTGTGGCTGAAAAGCCGGCAGGGGTTGCCCAAGGTCAGTGCATTGCTGGAGGTGCTGGAACGGAGTCTGGGGGGATGAACATGAAGAGAAATGGCAGGGGCGGCTGGATTCGAACCAACGCATGGCAGGATCAAAACCTGCTGCCTTACCGCTTGGCGACGCCCCTGTAGCTGTTGCGACGTTACTTGCTTTGAATGCCGGTCCGGGGAGGGCCGCTGCAAGAACGGGCGCAAATTTATCAACTTATAGACGGGCTGTGAAGCCCCCCAATGCAAAAAAATGAGTTTGAAAACAGCTGCTTAGTCTTTTTCTGAGCGCTTTTATCCGCCCTGGGGTTCAGGGGGCCAGGTAGCCGGGCTGTGAATCCTTCAGGGGCCGGGCCATGGCCAGTGCGCGGCGGATGGCCCGCAACTCCGCGCCTTGCAGGAGGCGCCGGCCAAAATCATAGTCGTCGCCCCCCGGGCCCAGGTGCACCGAAAGCAGCCCGAACAGTTGTCCGCCCAGGTCCTCGATGAACATTTCCATATAGGTTTCGTCGCGGCGGTAGGCGCTCAGGTAGATCAGCCCCTGGATCTCGGCGCGACCACAGTTGTCGATGGCCTCCCAGGTCAGGCAACTGCCCTGTCCATTCTCGATCAGCGGCATGTGCCAGGCGTCCTGTGCCAGCGGCTGGGCGCGCAGGGCCGTCGGCAGTGGCTGGCAGGACAGGACCAGGAAGCGGTACCTCGGCCGGCCATGGTGGATGGCATTGCGTGGTGTCGGCGGCTCGGGCGCCGGGCCGGTGATCCGCACTCGCAGCAGCTGGCTCAGGGCAATTTCCGAAGGCTGCTCGTTCCAGCCATTGAGGTCGGCAACCGGCGGGCACCAGATCAGTTGCAGGGTTTCGCCGATCAGGATGCCGTCCCGGTGCTGGAAGAAGGCCGAGTGTTCCTCGCCCACCACGGGCAGCAAGTCGTGCAGGTGCAAGGTCGGCGCACCGTAGTCGATGCCCAGGTCGGTGGACCAGAACAGCGGGGCGCAGGTTTTCAGGGGTGCCGGCATGGACGCGAGCCTGTGATGGGGAGGGTGAGGATTCTTCGGTAATTGGCGCCGGATGTCACCTGTGCCTGACTCAATCGGCTACATCCTCTGGCGCGATGCGACCGTGACAGCGTTCAGCCGCGCACTAGTATAGGGTGCCTGAAGCAAGACCTATAAGAACAGCACAAGGACACACGTATGCGACGCTGGAACGGCTGGGGGGATGTATCCACGGTGGTCGAATTGCCGGCCCAGGGCGCGGGATTTCTCGCCGAGCGCCTGGGCCCGGGGCGCCGCTTGCCGGAGGCGACTCTGGAACAGGCGCTGGCCAAGGTGCCGGCCTCACGCCTTGCTGCCCACCCGCTGTATTGCATCGATCCCCAGGAACGCCTGCTGCATGCCCGCGGCCAGAGCCTGCCGGACTGGCTGGCCCTGCGCGAGGGCGAGCTGGGGGTCTATCCGGATGCCGTGGCCTTTCCGGAAACCGCCGAGCAGATCCGCCAGTTGCTGGCCCTGGCCGAGGACCGCGACCTGTGCCTGATTCCCTACGGCGGCGGCACCTCGGTGGCCGGGCATATCAATCCGGGCTGGTCCGAGCGGCCGGTGCTGACGGTGTCCCTGGCGCGCATGAGCCGCCTGCTGGAGCTGGACGAAGACAGCCTGCTGGCCACTTTCGGCCCCGGTGCCAGTGGCCCGCAGGTGGAGAGCCAACTGCGCGCTCGCGGCTACACCCTGGGGCACTTCCCCCAGTCCTGGGAGCTGTCGACCCTGGGCGGCTGGGTGGCCAGCCGCTCCAGTGGCCAGCAGTCGCTGCGCTATGGGCGCATCGAGCAGCTGTTCGCCGGGGGCACCCTGGAAACCTTTGCCGGGCCGATGGCCATCGCCACCTTTCCGGCGTCTGCGGCCGGGCCGGATCTGCGGGAAGTGGTACTGGGCAGCGAAGGGCGCTTCGGGATCATTTCCGAGGTCAAGGTCAGGGTCAGCCGCTTGCCGGACGACGAGCGCTTCTACGGTGTGTTCCTGCCGGACTGGACCCAGGCGCTGCAAGCGGTGCGCGCCCTGGCGCAGGCCCGGGTGCCGCTGTCGATGCTGCGCCTGTCCAATGCCCTGGAGACCGAAACCCAATTGGCCCTGGCCGGCCATCCGACGCAGATCGCCTGGCTGGAAAAATACCTGGCCCTGCGCGGTGCGGGGCCGGGCAAGTGCCTGCTGACTTTCGGCGTGACCGGCAATCGCCAGCAGAACGCCTTGTCCCTGCGTCACGCCCGGCGCCAGCTCAAGGGGTTTGGCGGGGTCTTTACCGGCACGTTGCTGGGCAAGAAGTGGGCGCAGAACCGCTTTCGCTTTCCTTACCTGCGCGAAAGCCTGTGGAATGCCGGCTACCTGGTGGACACCCTGGAAACGGCCACCGACTGGAGCAACGTTGATCGCCTGCTGCAACGCATCGAGGGCAGCCTGCGTGATGGCCTGGCCGCCGAGGGCGAGCAGGTGCATGTGTTCACCCACCTGTCCCACGTCTATGGCGAAGGGTCGAGCATCTACACCACTTACGTATTCCGCCCCGACGCCCAGTACCCGGCGACCCTGGCGCGCTGGCAGGCCCTCAAGCACGCCGCCAGCCAGACCATCGTCAATCACCACGGCACCATCAGTCATCAGCACGGAGTGGGCAAGGACCATGCGCCGTACCTGCTGCGGGAGAAGGGCGCGTTGGCCGTCGACACCCTGCAGGCCTTGAGCCGCCACTTCGATCCCGCCGGGCGCCTCAACCCCGGCACCCTGCTGGAGCAGTAACGCCATGAGCCAGGACTGGAACGGCCAGTGGCGCCAACAGGCGCTGCCCGGGCTGGGGGCGCAACCCTGGGACCTGATCGTGATCGGCGGTGGCATCAGCGGCGCCGGCATCCTGCGGGAAGCGGCGCGGCGCGGCTGGCGTTGCCTGTTGCTGGAGCAGCGGGACTTTGCCTGGGGCACCTCCAGCCGTTCCTCGAAGATGGTCCATGGCGGCTTGCGCTACATCGCCAAGGGCCAGTGGCGCCTGACCCGGGACTCGGTACGCGAGCGCCAGCGCCTGCTGCAGGAAGCCCCCGGGCTGGTGGAACCCATGAGTTTCCTGATGCCCCATTACCGCGGCAGGTTCCCCGGGCCCAAGGTGTTCGGTGGCCTGTTGACCCTGTATGACGCCCTGGCCGGGCGCCGTAACCACTGCTTTCACGATGCCGCGCACCTGCGCTTCCTGGTTCCGGGGGTGAAGGAGCCGGGCCTGCTGGGGGGCACCTGTTTCCTGGATGCCCTGACCGACGATGCGCGCCTGGTGATGCGGGTGCTGGCCGAAGCCCGGGCCGATGGCGCCGTGGCCATCAATGGCCTGCGGGTGACCCGCCTGCTGCGGGAGAACGGGCGGGTGTGCGGGGTGGCGATCGAGGACAGTGAAACGGGCGCTGTGCATACCCTTGGCTGCGCGGCCCTGGCGGTGGCCACCGGGGCCTGGGCCGAGCGCCTGCGTCCGGCCCAGGCTCCGCGCCAGCTGCGCCCGTTGCGCGGCAGTCATTTGCTGCTGCCGGGTTGGCGCCTGCCGGTGGCCCAGGCCTTGAGCTTCATGCATGCCGAGGATCGGCGGCCGGTGTTCGTCTTCCCCTGGGAAGGCGCCACCGTGGTGGGCACTACCGATCTTGATCACCGCGACGATCTGGACCAGAGCGCCAGCATCAGTCAGGAAGAACTGCGCTATCTGCTGGCCGCCTGTGCCCAGCAGTTTCCCCAGGCTCAGGTAAGCGCCGCCGATGTGCTCTCGACCTGGGCCGGGGTGCGCCCGGTGGTGGCCGGCGCGGGGGGGGAGCAACAGGGCAAGCCGTCCAACGAAACCCGCGAGCATGTGCTGTGGCAGGAGCCGGGCTGCGTGACCCTGGCCGGCGGCAAGCTCACCACCTTCCGGCCCCAGGCCATCGAGGTGCTGCAAGCCTGTGGCGCCATGCTCGGGCGCAACGTGGAGGACGACGGCGAACCGGTGTTCGCCCCCCAGGCGCCGGTGGACATTCCCGGGCTCAGCGCGGCTCAGTTGCGGCGCCTGGCCGGGCGCCATGGCCGCGACTTGCCCCGCGTAGCGCAGCGGGTGGCCGAGCTGGGCGGCGATTGCGTCGGCGCCAGCGACACCCTGTGGGCCGAGCTGGCCTTTGCCGCCGAGGCGGAAATGGTCCTGCACCTGGACGACCTGCTGCTGCGCCGCACCCGCATCGGCCTGCTGCTGGCCGAGGGCGCCGCCCAGTACCTGCCGGCCATCCGCCGCCTGTGCCAGCCCCGTCTGGGCTGGGACGATGCGCGCTGGCTGGCCGAAGAACAGCGCTACCGCGACCTGTGGCAGCGCCATCACAGCCTGCCCCCCGTCACCGATTGAGCCCCAACCAAGAGAGCCCCATGGACACGCACAACAACAATAAGCAGGACTACCTGCTGGCGATCGACAACGGCACCCAAAGCGTGCGCGCGCTGCTGTTCGACCTGTCGGGCAACCTGCTGGGCAAGGGCAAGGTGGAGCTGGAGGCCTATTTTTCAAGCCAGCCCGGCTGGGCCGAACAGCACCCGGACTATTACTGGGCCAAGCTCGGCGAAGCCTGCCAATTGCTCTGGCAGCAGACCGGCATCGACCGCTCGCAGATCCGCGGCGTGTCCCTGACCACCCAGCGCGGCACCCTGATCAATGTCGACGCCCAGGGCAAGGCCCTGCGTCCGGCCATTCTCTGGCTCGACCAGCGCCAGGCCGAGGTCGAGGGTCGGATCAAGGGGCCTTGGGGCTGGCTGTTCAAACTGATCGGCGCCGAGGCCACGGTGGACTATTTTCGGGCCCAGGCCGAAGCCAACTGGGTGGCCCAGCAGCAACCCGAGGTGTGGGCAGCCACTGACAAGTTCCTGCTGCTCTCGGGCTTTCTCACCCATCGCCTGACCGGCAACTTCGTCGACTCCGTTGGCTGTTGCGTGGCGTACCTGCCGTTCGACTACAAGCGCCTGTGCTGGGCCGCCCCCAGCGACTGGAAATGGCAGGCCCTGGCGGTGCGTCAGGAGCAGTTGCCGACCCTGCTCAAACCCGGCGAAACCCTGGGCCGGATCAGCGCCGAAGCCAGTCGCCACACCGGTATTCCCGAGGGCTTGGCGCTGATTGCCGCCGGTGCCGACAAGGCTTGCGAAGTCCTGGGCTCGGGCGTCCAGGATTCCACCACGGCCTGCCTGTCCTACGGCACCACGGCGACCATCACCACCACCCGTTCCCGCTATCTGGAAGTGGTGCCGCTGATCCCGCCGTACCCGGCGGCGGTGCCGAACCACTACAACTGCGAGGTGATGATTTTCCGCGGTTACTGGATGGTCAGCTGGTTCAAGCAACAGTTCGGCCTGCGGGAAGTGCAGCAGGCAGCCGAGCAGGGGCTGGAGGCGGAACAGCTGTTTGATGCCCTGGTCCAGGCGGTGCCGCCCGGGTCCATGGGGCTGACCCTGCAACCCTACTGGTCGCCGGGCATCCGCGAGCCGGGCATGGAAGCCAAGGGCGCGATGATCGGCTTTGGCGACGTGCACACCCGGGCCCATATCTACCGGGCGATCCTCGAAGGTTTGGCCTATGCCCTGCGCCAGGGCATGGAACGCATGGAGAAACGCTCCAAGCTGAAGATCACGCGCCTGCGGGTGGCCGGCGGTGGCTCCCAGAGCGATGCGGCGATGCAACTGACGGCGGATATCTTCGGCCTGCCGGTAGAGCGCCCCCACGTCTATGAGGCCTCGGGGCTGGGGGCGGTGATCGCCTGTGCGGTGGGCCTGGGCCTGTACCCGGATTTTCCAACGGCCATCAGCGCCATGACCCGGGTCGGCGCGGTGTTCGAGCCACAGCCGCAAGCGCAGCAGATGTATCAGCGGCTGTACAGCGAGGTCTACCTGCGCATGTACCGCCAGCTCAAGCCGCTGTACCAGAGCATCCGCGAGATCACCGGGTATCCGGCCTGAGGACACGGCAGGCGCAGGTCGCCGGGGCAAGGATTCCCTGGCGAAAAAAAAGGTCCTGCCGGGCAAGGCTCATCTATCGTCATCAAGGTAGACGGACCTCTCCGAAAACCTGAACCGACGAGCTGAACATGAACCGCCAGGAAGCACTGAACATCCTATGGAAGCGACTGTTCATCATCTTTGTGCTGCTGTTGGCGGCGTCCCTGGGAGCGGTCGCCCTGGCCGACGGCTACACCATCCCCTCGGTGGTGTTCATCGTCGGCAATATTGGTGGTTATGTGGGGTTTCACCGGCAACTGTCACACCTTTGCGAGGAGGAGATCATCAGCCTGTGCAGTTCCTGGTTCAATGTGCTGCTGCCGTCGTTCATTGGCGGCATCCTGGCGGGCCTGCTGTACATCCTGTTCATCTCCGGCGTGGTGCAAGGGGAACTGTTTCCCGAGATCGTCAGGGACAAGAGTTGCAACTACCCCGAGAACAGCTTCTATGTGATTTTCTGCCAGCACGCTGACGGCTACGCCGCCTATGGCAAGTTGCTGTTCTGGTCCTTCGTTGCCGGTTTCAACCAGAACTACGTGGTCGATCTGATCGAAAACATCAAGGGCAGTAAAAAAGCACAGGGTGAAGCATGAGCAAAGACGGTAGGACCCAAGACAACAAGAGCCAAGCCAGCCAGGTCAAAGGCCCGGCGTCGTACTTTCCTTCCATTGAAAAAAACTACGGTCAGCCCATCAGCCACTGGCTGGAGCTTCTTGGCGCCCTCAGCGGCAAGAAGCACATGGAACTGGTGGCCTGGCTCAAGTCCGAACACGGCATGGGCCATGGTCATGCCAATGCCTTGGTGGCGCACTTTCTGGCGGGGGCCAAGACCCCTTAGCGCTGCGTGCTGGACGCTGTGGCTTCGCCAGTGAAGGCGTGACTGCCGACATCCGCTTTCCTGGCGAAAAAAAGCCCAATTCCCCTGTGTTCTCTTGGTTCTTTCCTGCGTCGCAACTTGCATTGCCCCCTTTCTGCCTGTCGGAGTTTTCTCGATGTCTTCGCCAAAATCCTTGCCCACGGCCCTGTTGGGCCTGGCCCTTGCCTGCCCGGCAATCGCCGAGACCCGGAGCGTGGAGCTGGCCCCGGTGCAGGTCCTGGGGCAGGAGCAGGGCGCTGAGGGACAGCAGGTGGCAGAGGCCGAGGCGGGGCTGGCCCAGGTGCCGGGCGCCAGCAATGTGGTGGACATGCGCCGGCCGCTGCAGGGGCGGGTGGCCAGCAACCAGGATGTGCTGGCCTATCAGCCCGGGGTCTATGCCCAGTCCGCCGGGAACGAAGGGGTGAAGATCTCGATCCGTGGTTCGGGCATCAACCGCGCGCCGGGGGCCCATGCCTCGGGGCTGTACACCATGCTCGACGGCTTGCCCCTGACCGGTCCCGGCGGCACCCCCTATGAGTTGCTCGAGCCCCTGTGGGTCGATCACGTAGAGGTGCTGCGCGGCGCCAATGGTTTCGACCGTGGCGCCCTGGCCCTGGGGGGCGCCATCGACTACATCAGCCACACCGGCTACGACGCACCGCTGTTGCAGGTGCGCTACGCCACTGGCAGCCACGGTTATCAGCAGCGTCAGCTCAGCTCCGGGCAAGTGCTGGGGAATTTCGACTACTACGTGTCGCTGACCGACGCCAACGCCGACGGTTACCAGGACCACACCCGCAGCCAGAGCAAGGGGGTGATTGGCAACTTCGGCTACCGCTTCAACCCGAACCTGGAAACCCGTTTCTACCTGCGCTACCGCGAGACCGACAACGATCTGGCCGGGCGGGTCAGCAAAGGTTCCATCGAGCACGACCCACGGGCGGCCAACCCGGCCTATGTCAGCCGCGACGACCGGCGCAAGCAGCCGGGCAGTACCTTTGTCGGCAACAAGACCACCTATTACATCGACGACGATTCGAGCATCCAGACCGGTCTGGTCTACCACGATTACCCCATGGACCTGCGCGAAGGCCCCAACCGCCTGAAGGTGGCCTACAGCGACGTCAGCGGCACCTTCGACTACAAGCGCCGCGACACTCTCTGGGGCCGGGAAAGCCGCAGCACCCTGGGCCTGCGGGTCACCCAGCACCTGCCCAATGATGGCGCCAGCGAGTTTGTGCGGATTCCCACAGGCAATACCGCCAGCTATGCGCCAGGCACGCGAATCCGCAACTTCACTTACCAGGGCTCGGACACCGTCCTGCACGTTGGCAATGACCTGGAAGTTGCCGATGACCTGTGGCTGACCACGGGCCTGGCGGCCATCTACACCCGGCGCGAAAGTGCGGTGACCTACCCCGAGGGCGGCGGCAAGACCAGCCTCGGCGATTGGGACTACGCGCCGCGCCTGGGCCTGCGCTACCAGCTGACACCGAATGTGCAGCTGTTTGGCAACCTCAGCCGCTCGGTGGAAGCACCGCACCCTTGGTCGTTGATCTACAGCTCGAACCTGCGCTTCCCGGCTGGCAGCGGCGTCGCCACGGGCGCCCAGCGCGATCCGATCAAGCTGCGCAACCAGACCGCCACCACCCTGGAGCTGGGCGGCCGCGGCGATAGCAGCCTGGGCGAGTGGAGCCTGGCCTGGTACTACGCCCAGGTGCGCCACGAACTGCTCTCGGTTTGGCCGGACGCCAACGCCACCATGCCCTACGAGCTCAACGCCAGCCCCACGGTGCACCAAGGCGTGGAGGCCAGCCTGCAGAGTGAGCTGTGGTCGCAGCCAGGCGTCGGCCGCCTGAGCCTGCGCCAGGCCTACACCTTCAGCGACTTCCACTATCGCGATGACGCGCGTTTTGGCGACAACCGCCTACCGGGCCTGCCGATGCACTATTACCAGGGCGAGTTGCGCTACGACTGGCCCCTGGGTTTCTTCGCCGCCGTCAACACCCAACTGGTGTCCAAGGTGGCGGTGGATTACGCCAACAGTTACTACGCCGACCCTTACGCGCTGTTCGGCGCCACCCTGGGCTACAACGCACCAAAGAACGACTGGCAGACCTGGGTCGATGTGCGCAACCTGACCGACAAGCGCTACGCCGCCACCGTTACTCCGGGCTACGACGACAAGGGGCTGGACGCGGCGCGCTCGACCCCGGGAGAAGGCTTGGGGGTGTACCTGGGCGTGTCCTGGAGCTTGCGCTGACTCAGTTACGAAAATACAGCTCGTCCAGCTGCCGCCGGCGGATCACCAGGTACTCCTCCCAGACCTTGGGAAAGTCCTCGTCCCGGGTGAAGGGAAAGGTCAGGTAGACGGTGCGACCGATGACACTGATGTACTCCCGCACTCGCTTGTACGCCGGTTGCTCCAGCAGCGAGATGTATTCGTCATAGGCGTAGTGGTAGTGGGAAATGGTCACCCGGTGGGGCGCGATCATGCAGCGGGAGAAGTCGATCACCCAACCGTGACTCATGCCGTTGCCCAGGTACCCGTAGACCCCGTCCTCGGACAGGCTGATGAAGTTCCGTGCCTGCTCGCCATCCTCATCGTTGACCAGCACGATCTGGCTTTCGAAATAGCGGATGGCCTGTTGGTCGGGGCCGCGCAGGTGCAGGTTCCAGCTGATGGCGCCCATGCGGAATTCACCTTGTTCGGCAAATTCGGCAATCCAGCCGTTGGCGAGGGTAATGCGGTGTGTGGTCATGGTGAGTGGTCCGGCTCGGGCGGTGCATGGGGGAAGGGCGCTAGTGGCGTGGCGCGGGGATTGTAACCACCAGGCTGGGTGCATGGCTTTATATCAGGGGAGAAAATGGAGCGCTGCAAACAATGCTTCTATAGTGTTTTTGCAGCACAAAAAAAGCTGAAAACAAACCCCCAACGGTTGCCGATAGCAAAGAGTCTCTCCTTTAGCAGGATGCGCCCATGTTCAATACTCGTTTGAAAATGCAGTTGCAGTCCCTTCAGTCGGAGCTTTCAGTGGCTCGACAGTTGCTCAAGGGGATTGAGACTTGCCTTGTGCGTGCGGTCCTTGACGCCAACTACAACGTTATAGATGCCAATGAAGGCTTTCTGAACATGTTGGGGTGTGGCGCCAACCAAGTACTGAACAAACCGATCGACAATTTCATTCCGCAGTATGTACGGCAGATGGATTGCTATCGTCGTTTGCTCGACAGCGTGAACAACCACGACGCGGTTATCGATACTTACCGTTTTCAGCGTCCCGATGGTGGACTGTCGTGGTTTCGCGGCCTCTGGCAGCCGATTGTCAATCAACAGGGGCAATTGGAAAGTATTCATGCCTTTGGTTCGAACATCACCGAGACCGTTGACACTTCGGCGGAGAATTCGGCGTTCATTCAAGCGCTGCTGCGCTCCACTGCGGTGATCGAGTTCGATCTTCAAGGCCATATCCTGCAAGCAAACGAGCAGTTTCTGCGCTCAATGGGCTATGAACTTGGGCAAATCAAAGGCAAGCACCACAGCATGTTCTGTGACCCAGCCGATGCCGCGTCCAGTCATTACAAGGAGTTCTGGGCGACCCTCAATCGCGGTGAATTCGTGGCTGACCGTTTCAAGCGCGTCGATGCCCATGGTCGAGTCGTTTGGCTGGAAGCGACCTACAACCCGGTGCACAACGCACAGGGCGTCCTTTACAAGGTGGTCAAGTTCGCCACGGTCATTACCGAGCAAGTGGCTCGCGAGCAGCAGGTGAACGAGGCGGCGACCATCGCGTTCGAGATCTCCCAACAAACCGACATCAGCGCCCGCCGAGGTGCCGACGTGGTGCAGAACACCGTGCAAACGATGCGCATGATCTCGGATGAAATGCAGGCGGCATCCGCCGGGATTGAAGCGTTGGGCAAGCAATCACTGCTGATCAGCTCGATTGTCCAGACCATTGGCGGCATCGCCCAACAGACCAACTTGCTCGCGCTCAACGCCGCAATCGAGGCGGCGCGGGCCGGTGAGCAGGGCCGGGGGTTTGCCGTGGTCGCCGATGAAGTGAGGCAGTTGGCGGGGCGCACCAGTGCCGCTACCGAAGAAATCGTCAGCGTTGTACAGCAGAACCAGAGTCTGGCGGATGCAGCCGTAAGCGGCATGGCCAACAGTCGCGGGCAGGCTGAAGAAGGCCTGGCACTTGCCAACGAGGCCGGCTCGGTGATTCTCGAAATCCAGGAGGGCGCGCGCCAGGTTGTGGGGGCCGTGGGGCGTTTCGCCAATCAGTTGAAATAGCCTGCGCAACATACCGTCGCGCGCCCCTGGCGGTGCATCGCTGTGGTGCGCTGTCAGGCGGGTAAAGGCCCGGGGCGCCTTATGGGCGCCTCGGGCCTTTGCGCTTAGCGAGCGAGTGACAAGGCCGGCGTGCGTGGTGGAATCAGGCGCTTGCTGCCGGTGGATTCGAAGGCCGACGCCAGGCGCAGCAGGCTCGAATCGTCATAGGCGCGGCCAGCGAAGGTCAGGCCGACCGGCATGCCGATGTCTGCCATCACGCCCATCGGCACGGTCACCGTGGGCACGCCCAGGTGGCGGATCGCAAGGTTGCCGTTGGCCACCCACACACCGTTGCTCCAGGCAATGTCCGCCGACTCGGGGTTGATATCGGCATCGGCCGGGCCAACGTCGGCCACGGTGGGGAACAGCACCGCGTCCAGCCCCAGGCGATCCATCCACTCTTCCAGATCGATGCGCCGGGTCTGCTCCAGGCCGCGCAGGCCGTCGGCCAGGGAGGCGATCTGGTCCCAGGTCTTGAGCCCGCGCTTGGCCATGGTCACGTACTGGTCCATGCCGGCGGCCAGGTCGTCTTCGCGGTTGGGCAGGGTGCCGGGGTCGTGAGGGAAGATCTGCGGCCCGTCGACATCCGCCAGGCGGTTGAGCTTGGGGTCGTCGTTGGCCCGCAGGAAGTCGTCGAAGGCCCAGCCCGACAGTTCCCACAATTCGTCATGGAGGAACTCCTTGCTGACCAGGCCGCGGTTGTACACGGTCGGTGCGCCGGGGCGGTCGCCTTCGCAGTTGGACACCAGGGGGAAGTCCACTTCCAGCACTTCGGCGCCGGCGGCTTCCAGGGCTTGACGCGCCTGTTGCCAAAGGTCGATCACCGAGGGCCGGGTGTGAATGCGCTGGCCGGTGGGGCCGCCGATGCCGGGTTTGTCGCTGGTGCCGGCTTCCGGGTCGGCATTGATGTACATGCGCGGCACACCAAAGCGTTTGCCCTTGAGCGCCGTGGCGTCGGCCGCCAGTTGCGGGTAGGACGCCGGGCGCACCGAGCTCACGCTGGGGATCGGCACCCAGGGCTGCAGGCGCCACAGGTCGCCGCGGGTGTCCGGGTCTTCGGCCACCACCACGTCCAGCACTTGCAGCAGGTCGGCCATGGTCCGGGCGAAGGGCACCACCACGTCCATGGTCGGGGTCAGCGGCCAGTTGCCGCGCACCGAAATCACTCCACGCGATGGTGTGTAGGCGCACAGGCCATTGTTGGAGGCCGGGCCACGACCGCTGGACCAGGTTTCCTCGGCCAGGCCGAAGGCGGCGAAGCTGGCGGCGGTGGCCGTGCCGGCGCCATTGGAGGAGCCCGAGGCGAAGGGCGCGGTCAGGTAAGCGGCGTTGTAGGGGCTTTCCGCACGGCCATACACCCCGCGCTGCATGCCGCCATTGGCCATGGGCGGCATATTGGTCTTGCCCAGGCAGATGGCCCCGGCGCCCCGCAGGCGCTCGATGGTGAAGGCATCGCGGTAGGCCACCAGCTCGGCAAAGGCCGGGCTGCCCGAGGCGGCGGTCAGGCCCTTGACCAGGTAGCTGTCCTTGGCGGTGTAGGGAATGCCGTCCAGCGGGCCCAGGGTCTGGCCCTTGGCGCGACGCTCATCGGACGCTGCGGCCTCCTTCAGGGCCTCAGGGTTGCGCACCACCACGGCGTTCAGCGCGGTGGCGGTCTGCGGGCCATCGTAGGCATCGATCCGCGCCAGATAGGCCTGGACCAGTTCCACGGCGGTGGTCCGGCCTGATTCCAGGGCGGCGCGCAGGTCGGCAATGGACACTTCGGTGACTTCGATCATGGGGCTACCGCCGTTGGCTGGTGGGTGAGGAGGTCAAGAGGGCGCAACGGAGCGCGGGTGTTCGGGTAATGGCTGTGCATGGTGATTCTCGTGGTACGGCTGGGCACGACAAGGGGTGCAAGGGAAAACTGTGGGCCTTTTTAGCATCTAGTGCGGGGCAGAGGAACCGTTGAACTCGCCCAGGTAGTCCAGTGTCGGCGTGCTTTGCGGCGGGCGCTGATTGGGCCCGGAGGCAACCGATCGCTGGTCGCCATCAATCGACTCGCTGCCGACGATGATGAAGTGGCTGTAATGCGCCTTGATCCGCGAGCGCAGCCGCTGTTGCTCGGCATCACTGCGGATCAGCGATTCCAGGTATTGCGGGCAGTCGTCTTTGCCGATCAGCTCGACGAAATCGGCGTCCATGTAGTAGCCCAATTCCTGCCTGAGGCGCCAGCTGGGATTGCGCGCTTCCCAGGCGCTGAATTCGGCGTCGCTGGCATCCGCCGCAGGTTCGGGCTCCCACTGTTCGAAGGCGAACCGTTCAGCCTCGGCCTGGCTGGGGAAGGGGGCGGCGAACAGGTGAAAGGCGAAGTAGGCATCGGCGGCTTCGAGCAGGGCCCGGTTGGCGGACTCGGCCTGTTCCTGGGGCTGGACCGGATCGGGCGTTGCATCCGCTTCATGGGGCGCCTGGAGTGTGTCAGTGGCCGACGGTGCCGGCTTTTCGAGAGGGTCGAACAAGGTGCTGAAGACGCTCATGGGCGGTCCTTGCGATCAGTGAGGCGGGCGGCTTGGGGGCAACTCTGGCCTGAGGCGGCGCATTGTGACGGGTTGGGGCGGGTGTGAAAACCATGGGCCGTGCGCCACTGGACGCCTGGTCATTTTATCGATTGCCAATCGGAGCAACCCGGGTAGACTGCGCGGCTCTAATAACTGACGCCTTTATAGCCAAACAGTGCAGGCGTTTCGACGATGTTCGACGGATGATTATCCATGTGTCTAGGGCGCACGGACGTGAATGATCCATAGCCGGCAGGCAGTTGGCGCAACATCGAAATCCACTGTCTGCTTGCTCATCCGGACTTTTTTACATGCCTACCCGGCCCAAGCCCAAGCTTAATCTTCGTGTGCTGATTCTGGTCTTCGTACTGTTTGCAGCATTGGCCACCCTGGCCAACAGCTTCTGGGTCATGTTCAAGATCCAGAAGCAGGAGCTCATTGAAAACGCCCTGCAAGTCAACCAGGCCTATGCCGCTCGGATCGCCTCCGGTGTGGAGCAGGTGCTCAGTTCCGATCAGGATCGCTTGAAGTATGCCGCCGCTGTTCTGGGTGGAGACTTTGACGATTCGCAACGACTGGCCGGCGAAGCCCAGCGCTTGCTGGGGCAGGACAACAGCTTCAACTCGGTACTGATCACCAACGCGACCGGCACCATCATCGCCTCAATGCCCGAGCACCTGCATCTCAATGGCCAGTCCCTGCAAGACCAGACACCGCTCAGGCTGCGTCAACCGATCATCAGCAAGGCCTTCAAGTCCATTGCCGGCAATCTGCTGGTTTTTGTATCCCAGCCGGTGTTTGACGGCAAAGGGCGGTACCTGGGGCTGGTCGGCGGCAGCATCCGACTTGAACAGAAGAACGCCCTTCAAGATTTGATGGACCGGCAGGTCCGTGAGGATGGCGCCCATGTCTATCTGGTGGACAGTAATCGGCGGGTTCTCTATCACCCCTATCCCGAGCAAATCGGCCAGATCGTTGCCGATGACCCGATCGTCGATGCGGCCTTGAGCCAGGGCGGGGGGGCATTGCAGGCGCTGGATGCCCAGGGCGTGGAAATGCTCGCGGGTTTCACCCATGTGCCCAGCAGCGGTTGGGGGGTGATCGCCCAGCAGCCCCTCGGCAACATCCAGGCCACGCTGCAGGTAACCATGTCCAAAGTCGCCAAGGGCATACTGCCGCTGGCGCTGTTTGGCCTGGTGCTGATCTGGTGGTTGGGGACGAGGATTTCGGCGCCGCTGTCGCGGCTGGCCGAGAGTGCCAGGCGCCTGGACAGCCCTGAGAGCTACGAGCGCATCAGCGCGATCCCGGCGCAGTATTCTGAAAGTTGGCAGATTCGTCGGGCGCTGCTGCTGGGCACCAGCCTGCTCCAGGAAAAGATCGGCCGGCTCAACCAGCAGGCGCAAAGTGATGCGCTGACCGGGCTGGCCAACCGGCGGGCGATGCAGGACACCCTGGCGCATTGGCAGCAGGCCAATCAGCCGTTCGCCATCGTTTCCATGGACATCGATCACTTCAAACGGGTGAACGACACCTTCGGCCATGGCGTGGGGGATGAAACCCTGAGAGCGATTGCCGACCTGATGAAGCAAAACTCGCGCACTGACGACCTGCCGTGCCGGGTGGGCGGCGAGGAGTTTGTCCTGCTCTTGCCGAACAGTTCGCTACGGGCTGCAACCGATGTCGCAGAGCGCCTGCGAGCCTCGATCGCCGCGGCGCAGATCGATACCGTCGGGCACATTACGGTTTCGTTGGGCGTCAGCGTGTGGCAGCCGGGAAGTGGTTCGATCACCGCCGCGTTGGAAAAGGCCGACCAGTTGTTGTATCAGGCCAAGCAGAAGGGACGTAATTGCGTGGTAACCGAACAGCGCTCGCTGGCCGTCAGTTGAACACGGCGGCTGCCGTCGACTTGCTTGCACAGCGGCCAGTACCGGAGAATCCTCCCGGTCCGATACCTAGCAGAGGCAAGCCGCATGCTTTACCCGAAACAACTCAGCCCGGAGTTTTCCGGGGCGTTGCGCACCTTCAGTTTCTGGGTCGCCAACGGCACCCTCGGCTACCCGCTGCTGGAGGGTGTCGACTATCGCAGTTGCCTGAGCGAAGAGCCGAGCATGCTGGAGATGGCCTACGCGATTTTTGCCAATGTGCTGGAGCTGGACGAAGAGGGCGTACCGGTGAATGCCAAGTACGCCGAGTACCGTGCCGCCCAATACATTCGCCAGTACTGCGATCCGGGATACAGCGCATCGCCGGCGTTCGAGGACTGGGAGCAGGAGCTGTATGGCCCGCCTGATAGAGAGGACCGCAAGCCCTGGCCGCCCGGGCTGCGCGATGGCTGACGAGTCACTGTAGGAGCGAGCAGGCTGGCGATGGTCGCCAACGAAAACGCCGCGTTCACTGGGGAACGCGGCGTTCTTGAGGGCTTCGCGAGCAAGCTCGCTGCTACAGGTACGGGGCGCTGTGTCAGCGGTTGGCTGCGCTCCACTTGGCCCGTGCCGCGTGCAGCTTCTTGTAGCTGTCGATCAGCCGCAGGTGACGGTCCAGGCCTTCGAGCTGCAGGTTGGTCGGGGTCAGGCCGTAGAAGCGTACGCTACCGTCCACCGAGCCGATCACCGCGTCCATCCGTTCGTTGCCGAACATGCGCCGCAGATTGGCTTCGTAGTCGCCCAGCTCCAGTTCGTCGTCCAGTTCCACTTCCAGCACCGCGTTCAAGGCCTGATAGAACAGCCCGCGCTCGACGGTGTTGTCGTTGTATTGCAGGAACATCTCCACCAGTTCCTTGGCCGGGTCGAACTGCCCCAGGGCCACGTGGAGCAGCAGCTTGAGTTCGAGGATGGTCAACTGGCCCCAGGCGGTGTTGTCGTCGAACTCGATGCCGATCAGGGTGGTGATGTCGGTGTAGTCGTCCAGCTCGCTTTCTTCCAGGCGCTCCAGCAGTGAGCGCAAACCGTCTTCGTCCAGGCTGTGCAGGTTGAGGATGTCTTCACGGAAGAACAGCGCCTTGTTGGTGTTGTCCCAGATCAGGTCGTCCACCGGGTAGATTTCCGAATAGTCCGGCACCAGGATGCGGCAGGCGGTGGCCCCCAGGTGCTGGTACACCGCCATGTAGACTTCCTTGCCCAGGCCTTCGAGGATGCCGAACAGGGTCGCGGCTTCCTCGGCGCTGGCTTTTTCCCTTTCGCTGAAGCCGCTCTGGCTGGTGAAGTCCCACTCGACGAATTCGAAGTCCGCCTTGGCACTGAAGAAACGCCACGACACCACGCCGCTGGAGTCGATGAAGTGCTCGACGAAGTTGTTCGGCTCCATCAGCGCCTGGCTTTCAAAGGTCGGTTGCGGCAGGTCGTTCAAGCCTTCGAAGCTGCGGCCCTGGAGCAGCTCGGTGAGGCTGCGCTCCAGCGCCACCTCGAAGCTTGGGTGGGCGCCGAACGAGGCGAACACGCCACCGGTGCGCGGGTTCATCAGGGTCACGCACATCACCGGGAACTCACCGCCCAGGGACGCGTCCTTGACCAGCACCGGGAAGCCTTGCTCTTCCAGGCCCTGGATGCCCGCCAGAATGCTCGGGTACTTGGCCAGCACTTCCTGGGGCACGTCCGGCAGGGCCAGCTCGCCTTCGAGGATCTGGCGCTTGACCGCCCGCTCGAAGATCTCCGACAGGCACTGCACCTGGGCTTCGGCCAGGGTGTTGCCGGCGCTCATGCCGTTGCTCAGGTACAGGTTCTCGATCAGGTTGGAGGGGAAGTACACCACCTCGCCGTCGGACTGGCGCACGTAGGGCAGGCAGCAGATGCCGCGCTCGATGTTGCCCGAGTTGGTGTCGTACAGGTGGGAGCCGCGCAGCTCGCCATCCGGGTTGTAGATGGCCAGGCAGTGTTCGTCGAGGATCTCCTTGGGCAGCTCGTCCTTGCGCCCCGGCTGGAACCAGCGTTCGTCCGGGTAATGCACGAACTCGGCGTTGGCGATTTCCTCGCCCCAGAACTGGTCGTTGTAGAAGAAGTTGCAGTTCAGGCGCTCGATGAACTCGCCCAGGGCCGACGCCAGGGCGCTTTCCTTGGTCGCGCCCTTGCCGTTGGTGAAGCACATCGGCGACTGCGCATCGCGGATATGTAGCGACCAGACGTTGGGCACGATATTGCGCCATGAAGCGATTTCGATCTTCATCCCCAGGCCCGCGAGGATGCCGGACATGTTGGCGATGGTCTGCTCCAGGGGCAGGTCCTTGCCGGCAATGTAGGTGCCTGCGCTGGTGCCCGATTGCGGCATCAACAGCGCCTGGGCATCGGCGTCGAGGTTTTCCACTTCCTCGATGATGAACTCGGGGCCGGTCTGCACCACCTTCTTCACGGTGCAACGGTCGATGGAACGCAGGATGCCCTGGCGGTCCTTGTCGGAGATGTCCGCCGGCAGTTCGACCTGGATCTTGAAGATCTGGTTGTAGCGGTTTTCCGGATCGACAATGTTGTTCTGCGACAGGCGGATATTGTCGGTGGGGATGTTGCGGGTCTGGCAGTACAGCTTGACGAAGTACGCCGCGCACAGCGCCGAAGAAGCCAGGAAATAGTCGAACGGACCCGGCGCCGAACCATCGCCCTTGTAGCGGATCGGTTGGTCGGCCACCACCGTGAAGTCGTCGAACTTGGCTTCAAGTCGAAGGTTGTCGAGAAAGTTGACCTTGATTTCCATGGGGGGCACCGGCATCACAAAGCAAAAAATGGCGGGCATTATCCGGGATTTTGCGCGGGAAGTGTTGCGGTTTTCGGCGCACGGGTGGATCGCCAGGGCTGGCTGCCGGTCACAGACACCGGCACCCGGCCCCGGGCATCACTCAGGCATTCAGGCTTTGAGGATGAAACGATTGGATATCCGCGAATAGCCCAGGGGCAACAACTCGGCTTCATGCTCCTTGATCAGTTCATGCAGCGCGTTGGCGGTTTCGGCCACCGGCCTGGCTTGCTCCCTGGCCTGTTGCATGACCTGGCACGACTGCCTGAACAGGCTTTCGTAGGCGGGCGAGTTCAGGGACAGGCAGCCAGGGAAGCGCACCGCCTCAAGCGCTGCATCGAACTGGCGGGCGTCGCCACTGTGTTCCAGGTCGTGCAGCAGCTTTTGCAGAAAGGCACTGCCCAGGTTGGAGCCGCTGAGCCAGACCCGATGCCACACGTTCCACAGGTGAAAGTCGCTGAAGGCTTCATAGGAGCAGGAAACCAACTGGTCATTGGTCGCCACCGCGTTCAGGCAATGGCGCTCGACTTCGATGAACTGTTCCCGTTGCCAGCGGTTGCTGCGGGCGGCGTCCAGCACCTTGGGGGCCAGCCTGAGGATGGACTCGAAGGTGGTGATCAATCCCCTGGAGAACAGCGGGTCGATAAACCCTGTGGCTTGCGGCAGCAGGCAGAAGCGATCCCCGACATTTTGCACGCTGCGGTAGTTGATGCGCGGCGCGTAGATCCACTCCCGGGCATTGACCGCATCCTTGAAGTGTTCGCCGATGGCCGGGTACTTTTTCAGCAGTTTGCGAAACTCGATCTCCGGCGCCTCGGTGGGACGGTACTTGGCGTTGTTGAACTGGAAGCCGACGCTGCACAACTGATTGGTGCCCTGCGGATGGTTATTGAAGGGGATGACCCACAACCAGCCCTCTTCGAAGATGTGGTGCAAGGTGCTCTTGAACAGTTCGATGGGGGAACGAGTGCGGGACAACGGAGCCAGGGCATCTTCGTAGCTCTTCACATTGAGCATGTGGGTGAAGAATGAGCAGGTGTCGGTCGCCAGCCCTTCGGTGGTGCGCAAGCCCAGTTGGCGGGAGAGCGGAGAGCCCTGGGCAGCAGCGTCAATGATGAACGCGGCCTTGACGGGGGCGGCGTTGGACAATGCCACCTCGACCCCGTCGTCGTTGAGGCTGATCGACTCGATCTTGATGTTCTGTCTGGATTCGGCGCCGTGTTTCAGGGCAATCATCAGAGCGAAATAGTCGATGTCCTGCCGGAAAAGATGGGCTTCCGGCGCCTTCAGCGGCGGGGCCACAAGGTGGTCGGGGGACGACGGCGCGTTCTCTTGATGCCAGGCAAAACTGAAGCCCAGCTTGATCCCGCAGGCGCTCGAACCGACGTGCTGGATGATCTTGTCGGGGTGCGAGAGGTAGGCGATTTCAGGGATGTCGAAGCGCTTTGCGAGCAAGCGCAGCAGAAAACCGCTTTCCGGTGTCGCCGCTTCGCCGACGGAGAATCGTGGGTGCTGGGCCGAGTCGAGGATCAGTACGTTCAGCCCGGACTTCGCGAGGACAGCGCCGGTCAGCGCGCCGGCGATACCACTACCGATGATAATGACGTCGTACTGATTCATGATGTCTGGCTCTTGTCGTGCAAGGTGGTGGCTCTGGAAAGCGCTGAATGCATTGCCGTATCGAAATGCAGGGTGGCCAGGGTCTGCGGTATTTCCTTTTCAAACGGCAAGTCCCAGTAAGGCGTGCTGCCGATCGAGCGTTTCAACTCATTGATGAACAGGCGGGTCTTGGCCGGGACAACGCTGCTGCGTGCCCTCAGTGCGTAGATCGCTCCCTGTTGCGGATCGGCCTCGCAATATTCGTCGAGCAGCGACACCAGTTGGCCGCTGGCGATCTGTTCATGCACCAGCCAGGTGGGTGCGTGGATGATTCCTATGCCTTGAAGGGCGCCGTCCACCAGCAACTCGGAACTGTTGACCGATAGCCGGCTGCTGGGCATGAGCTTCTTGAACAGGCCATCGACCTTGAATTGCCAAGTCAGTGAGAAGTTGCTGCAGGTGCTGTGGATCAGGCAGGCATGTTGGTACAGGTCTTCAAGAGTTTGCGGACAGCCGTGTTGCCGGATGTATTCCGGGCTTGCGCAGAGCACGCGCCGCATATCCGCAAGTTTCGTTGGAATCAGATTACTGTCCGGCAATATGCCCAGCTTGATACAGATATCGACGTTATCGATGCTGGGGTCGAGAACGTTGTCGTTAAGCGAGAATTCAATGTTCAAACCGGGATGATGGTTCAGTATTCGGCTCAACAAAGGCGCTACATGGCGCCGTCCAAAGGCCACGGGTGCTGAAACCTTGAGAATGCCAAGGGTCGATGCAGTGTGTTCTTTTACTTCTGATCTAGCATGCCCAATGCATCTCGAGATGTTCTTTGCATGTTCGAGAAAGAGCAGGCCTGTTTCGGTAAGTACCAAGCATTTTGTCGATCGATTGAATAGGCAGGTTTCAAGTTCTTTTTCGAGGCTATTGATTCTGCGCATCACCGAAGAAGGTGGGATGCCAAATAGTCTTCCTGTTTCGGAGAAACTACCAGTTTTAGTTACGGATATATAAAGGTCTATGTCATTGACAACGCCTAGCGCCTTCATTACTAAATCCTTTTAGAGTTTTTAGTGTCTTGTTTTTGTAAAGACAAATTACAAATAGATCATGACAGCCTCCTTAGTACGGCTAGGCTTTTTGTTTGTCAAGCAGTGCTGGGCCCTTGATTAGTTGGCTTTGATAAAATTGATTCATAATATTTCAGGCTCCGCAGCTCCACCCGGCGCAGAGCGGAACACCGCTCAAGTGCAAGGCTTGGTTTGCACTATCTGGATACAAAAATAGTTCTAGTGGCCAATTGCGCAGAGCGCCAAAACTATGCTTTGGCGCTCGAAAATGACTTTCTGAAGATCGTCATACAGGCCTGTGGAACACCGTTAAGTTGTGTTGATTTCGATGTTGTCGGGGCTGTTTTGCCTTTGCGGATATGCAAAGGCCTTTTGCAAAATCGGCTATTCACAAGTGCATTCTGATTGAGGATTGTAGACGGGTTTTCCCAACCCACGATTGTCGAGTGCAGGAGCGTACGTCTATGGACGGAGAGGAAGTTAAAGAAAAGATTCGTCGCTACATCATGGAAGATTTAATCGGGCCAAGTGCAAAGGAAGATGAGCTTGATGACCAGACTCCACTACTGGAGTGGGGCATTCTCAACTCGATGAATATCGTCAAGCTCATGGTCTACATCAGGGATGAAATGGGTGTCTCGATTCCAAGTACCCATATCACCGGCAAATATTTCAAAGACCTGAATGCAATATCCAGGACTGTCGAGCAACTAAAGGCCGAGTGCGCCTAACAGGGAGTGGGCAATGAGCGATCATGATTATGATGTAGTGATTATCGGTGGCGGGCCGGCGGGTTCGACCATGGCCTCCTACCTGGCAAAAGCCGGTGTCAAATGCGCGGTGTTCGAAAAAGAACTGTTCGAGCGCGAGCATGTTGGCGAGTCGCTGGTACCGGCCACCACTCCGGTGCTGCTGGAAATCGGGGTGATGGAAAAGATCGAGAAAGCCAACTTCCCGAAGAAGTTCGGCGCTGCCTGGACCTCGGCAGATTCCGGCCCCGAAGACAAGATGGGCTTCCAGGGGCTGGACCACGATTTCCGTTCGGCGGAAATCCTCTTCAACGAGCGCAAGCAGGAAGGGGTCGATCGCGACTTCACGTTCCACGTCGACCGCGGCAAGTTCGACCGCATTCTTCTGGAGCACGCAGGTTCGCTGGGGGCCAAGGTCTTCCAGGGCGTGGAGATCGCTGACGTCGAGTTTCTCAGCCCGGGCAATGTCATTGTCAATGCCAAGCTGGGCAAGCGCAGCGTCGAGATCAAGGCGAAGATGGTGGTGGATGCCAGCGGTCGTAACGTGCTGCTGGGCCGCCGGCTGGGCTTGCGAGAAAAGGACCCGGTCTTCAACCAGTTCGCGATTCACTCCTGGTTCGACAACTTCGACCGCAAGTCGGCGACGCAAAGCCCGGACAAGGTCGACTACATCTTCATTCACTTCCTGCCGATGACCAATACCTGGGTCTGGCAGATCCCGATCACCGAAACCATTACCAGCGTGGGCGTGGTTACGCAGAAGCAGAACTACACCAACTCCGACCTCACCTATGAAGAGTTCTTCTGGGAAGCGGTGAAGACCCGGGAAAACCTGCATGACGCGCTGAAGGCCTCGGAGCAGGTCCGCCCGTTCAAGAAAGAGGCGGACTACAGCTACGGCATGAAAGAAGTCTGTGGCGACAGCTTCGTGCTGATCGGCGATGCCGCTCGGTTCGTCGACCCGATCTTCTCCAGCGGCGTCAGCGTTGCACTCAACAGTGCGCGCATCGCCAGCGGCGACATCATCGAGGCGGTGAAGAACAACGACTTCAGCAAGTCCAGTTTCACTCACTACGAAGGCATGATCAGGAATGGCATCAAGAACTGGTATGAGTTCATCACGCTCTATTACCGCCTGAACATCCTCTTCACCGCGTTCGTTCAAGACCCACGCTACCGCCTGGACATCCTGCAATTGCTGCAAGGGGACGTCTACAGCGGCAAGCGCCTGGAAGTGCTGGACAAGATGCGCGAAATCATCGCTGCGGTTGAAAGCGACCCTGAACACCTCTGGCACAAGTACCTGGGCGACATGCAGGTTCCTACCGCCAAACCCGCGTTCTAAACACTAAACACCCAGTCGAAGGAGATGACTGAATGGATGCTCGTGCGCCCATGGATTTTGAACCCATTGCAATCATCGGGAGTGGATGCCGCTTTGCCAAAGGTGCATCGACCCCCGAGGCATTCTGGGAGCTCCTTCGTGCTGGGACCGATTTTGTCGGACCGGTTCCCGCAGAGCGCTGGGACACAGCAGCGATCTACGATGAGAACGCTGCTGAAACCGGTACGACCTACAGCAAGGTGGGGGCGTTCCTCGAGCACATCGACCGCTTCGATGCGCATTACTTTGGCATCTCGGCCTCTGAAGCCAAGGAAATGGACCCGCAGCAGCGCCTGCTGCTGGAGGTCGCCTGTGAAAGCGTGGCCCGGGCCGGCCTGACCCGCGAGCAGCTCAAAGGCAGCAGGACCGCGGTCTATGTCGGCATGCTGGGCATGGATTACCTGGCGCTGCATTCCCGCGAGGCCGGCATCGAACAGATCAATCCCTACTATGCCGCCGGCAAGGAATTCAGCTTCGCCGCCGGGCGTATTGCCTACCACCTGGGTGTTCATGGGCCGGCAATGACCGTGACCACGGCATGCTCTTCGTCCCTGGTGGCCATGCACCTGGCCTGTCGCGCCTTGCAGGCAGGGGAGGCGGACATGGCCCTGGCCGGAGGGGTGAACCTGATGCTGGCGCCGGACCTGACGATCTACATGAGCCAGATCAGGGCGATCTCGCCCAGTGGCCGCTGCCGGGTATTCGATGCGGCGGCCGACGGGATCGTCCGGGGCGAGGGCTGCGGGGTCACGGTGCTCAAGCGCCTGGCAGATGCCCTGCGCGATGGCGACCCGATCCAGGCTGTGATCAGGGGCTCGGCGATCAACCAGGATGGCGCCAGTGCCGGCCAGACCGTGCCCAACGCCAATGCCCAGGCTGCGGTGATCCGCCAGGCCCTGAAAGTGGCCGGCTTGAGCGTGGACGACATCGACTATGTCGAGGCCCACGGCACCGGTACGCCACTGGGCGATCCGATCGAACTCTCTTCGCTGGACCGTGCCTTCCAGGGGCGTGAGCGACCGCTGTGGGTGGGCTCGGTCAAGGCCAACATGGGCCATCTGGATGCGGCCGCCGGAATGGCCAGCGTGATCAAGACCATGATGGTTCTCAAGCACGCCGAGGTGCCTGCGCAACTGCATCTCGCACAGTTGAACCCTCTGGTGGACTGGAAGCGTTCCCGGCTGGCGGTGCCCACGGCGATCGAGTCGTTGCCCGACCGGCCGCGCCTGGCTGGAATCAGCGGTTTCGGGCTCAGTGGCACCAACGTCCACATGATTCTCGAAGATGCCAGCGCCTATCGGCAGGCACAGCCGCAGCAGGAACCTTCGGCACAGGGCCGGCCCTGGGTCCTGCCGGTATCGGCCAGGTCCGCGCAGGCCGTGGTGGAGCAGGCCAGGGCCTATGCCATTCATCTGCCGCAGCAGGACGATGGGCAATTACAAGCCTTTGTCGCCAGCGCCATTCATCGTCGTGATCACTTTCCCTACCGGTCGGCCGTGGTGGGTGCGAACGCCGCGCAATTGAAGAGCCAGCTGGAGCAGTTGCCGGCCCCGACCTTGGCCTGCGCGACGGACGAAGAGGATCGGCGCGGGCCCGTGCTGGTGTTTACCGGGCAGGGCGCCCAGTGGGTGGGAATGGGCCGCGACCTGCTTGAACGGGAGCCGGCCTTCCTGGCGATGATCCGGCGTTGCGACCAGGCGCTGGCCCAGTGGGCTAACTGGTCGGTGGAGGCCGAGCTGCGCAGCGACGCCAGTGGGTCCCGCCTGCACCTGACCGAATTTGCCCAGCCCTGCATCTTTGCCATCCAGGTGGCGATCAGTGAATGCCTGCGCCAGTGGGGTGTGATCCCGGCGGCGGTGGTCGGCCACTCCATGGGGGAAGTGGCCGCGGCCTATTGCGCCGGAGCACTGGACCTGGAGTCGGCGGTGCGGGTCATCCACCATCGGGCCCAGGCCATGAAGGACACCCTGGGGCAGGGGCGGATGCTGGTGGTGGGCCTGCCCGCGCCGACGCTCCAGTCGCGTCTGGCGAACAACCCGCAACTGGAACTGTCGGTGGTCAACAGTCGAAACAGCTGTGTGGTGTCCGGCAGCCCGCAGGCTGTACAGGCTCTGGATCAGCAACTGCGTGACGAAGGCATCTTCACTTACCTGATGCCGGCGGAATATGCCTTCCACTCCTACCAGATGGATGAGTGCCTGACGCAGATCCGCGCGGGGCTGGAGGATTTGCCGGTGGTTGCCGCGCACACGCCCTGGATTTCCACCAGCGCGATGCCCGAGGAGCCGATCCTGGCAGATGCCGACTACTGGGCGAGGAATGCCCGTGGCATCGTGCGCTTCGATCGCGCCATTGAACAGTTGATCGAGCAGGGGCACCGGCTGTTCGTCGAGATCGGCCCGCACACCGTGCTGGCGGCGTCGATCAACCAGGCCCTGGCCGACAAGGGAACCCAGGGGCTGGTGTGCGGCGCCTTGCACAAGCAGGGCGACGCCGCCCTGGAGCTGGCCAGTATTGTTGCCCGCCTGTACGAGTGGGGCGCGGGTCCCGACTGGCAAGCCTTCCAACCCAGGGAGGCGGCGCTGGAGCTGCCGGCCTATCCCTGGCAGCAGCAGCGTTTCTGGTTTGCCCCGGCGCCGCGGCCGCAGCCGGCGGGACTCGTGTCCCAGCTGCGGGCGCAGGTACTGGTGTATGACGCCCAGGGCAATCTCTGCGCCCAGGCCAACGATGTGGCGCTGAGCGTGCCGCAGCTGGCACAAGTCGCAGTGCCGGCACCGGCCAAGGTGCCCGCTGCGGCGCAGCCGGTGGGGGATGTGCGGGCGCAGATTGGTGCACTGCTGACGCAGATCATCGGCGTGGCCTGTGCCGACCCGGACCCGGATCGAGGCTTCTTCGAACTGGGCCTGAGCTCGATTTCCCTGGTTGAATTCAAGCGCATGCTGGAACGCCAGTTCGCCCTCAAGCTGTCGGCGACAGTGGGCTTCGACTATCCCACCATCAACCGGCTGGGCCAGTACCTGGAAGGGCTGCTGTCCCGGGAGCCGGCCAGTACCCCGGTAACGGTCGATGCCGGGGCGACCGACGCCGCGGGGAGCATCGCCGTGGTGGCCATGGCGTGCCGGTTTCCCCAGGCCGACAGCCCCGAGGCCCTCTGGAAGCTGATACTGGAACAGACGGACACCGTAGGGCCGGTACCGCCGTCCCGGCTCGCCGGCGCCAAACCGGAGGAAACCTTCCCGCGGTTTGCCAGCCTTATCCAGCGCCCCGAAGGGTTCGACGAAGCGTTCTTCCGCATTTCCCCCAAGGAAGCCCGGAGCATGGACCCCCAGCAACGGCTGTTGCTGATGGTGGCCTGGGAGGCTCTGGAACGGGCCGGTATCCCTCAGGAGAAGCTGCTGGAACAGAGGGTCGGGGTGTTTGTCGGGGCCAACGCCCACGACTACGAAACCCGGGTCCTGGGTAGCGCGCAAGGCGTGGATGCCCACTACGGCACTGGCAGTTCGTTTTCGGCGATCTGCGGGCGCCTCTCACATTTTCTCGGCGTGCGTGGGCCGAGCCTGACGGTGGACACCGCATGCTCGTCATCGCTCACGGCCATCCATCTGGCGTGCAACAGCTTGCGTGCCGCGGAGTGCGACATCGCGATTGTCGGTGGGGTGAATGTCATCGCCTCGGCATCGATCTTTCAATCCATGGGGCAGGCCGGCGCATTGGCCCCGGACGGCATCAGCAAGGCCTTCGACGACAGTGCCGACGGTTACGGTCGAGGGGAGGGCTGCGGCGTGGTCATTCTCAAGCGCCAGGCCCAGGCCGAGCGGGAGCGTGACCCGATTGTCGCGACGATTCTCGGTTCGGCGGTCAATCACGACGGTGCCTGTGCCGGGCTGACAGTGCCCAATGGTCCGGCGCAAGAGGCGCTGATCAGCGAAGCACTGGCCAACGCCGGCGTGCATCCGGGGCAAGTCAGCTACGTCGAGGCCCATGGCACCGGTACGGTGCTGGGTGACCCCATCGAGCTCAACGCCCTGCACAACGCCTATCGCCAGGCCAGCCCCGACAGTCCGGCGCTGACGGTGGCCTCGGTCAAGGCCAATATCGGGCACCTCGAGGCGGCAGCGGGCATCGCTTCGCTGATCAAGGCCTGCCTGGTGGTGGAGCACGGCCGGATTGCCCCGCAAGCCCATCTGCAGCGGGCCAACACCCGTGTCGATTGGGCGGCCATGAACCTCAAGCTGGCGCATCAGGCCATGGACTGGCCGGGCCGGCCGGAGTCGCGGGTGGCCGGGGTCAGTGCCTTTGGTTTCACCGGGACCAACGTGCATGTGCTGCTCAAGGGCTACACGGCGCCCGCGACAGCGCCTTTGCCTCCCGCCACCGCGCCAGTGGCCTTGTGCCTGTCCGCGGCCACCCCGGCGGCATTGGCGGAGCTGGCCCAGCGCTATGTGTCCTTCCTGGGCACTACCGAGCACTGCCCACAGACCATCTGCTACAACGCGCTGGTGCGGCGCACGGCGTTCAAGGAACGCCTGGTCGTCCAGGGCCAGGATTGCCGCGAGCTGGCTCAGGCACTACAGGCCTGGCTGGCCGGCAGCCCCATCGCCAATGACCGCAAACCCGCGGCCGGCGAACCCTGGGCAACCCTGGCCGAGGCCTTTGGCCGCGGCGTCCAGGCGCCGGGCCCCGAGCGCTTGCCGGACGGCTGTCAGGCCATCGGGTTGCCCACCTATCCGTGGCAGCTCAACGACTACTGGATCGACGCTGGGCAGCCGGCCACGGCGGTGCAGCCCGCCCGGGCAGCCTCGGGCCACCCTTGCCTGCAGATGCTGGTACGGCCGGCCGGGCAGCTCTGGTACTGGTCGGGGGCTCTCGCTCCCCAGGCCGGGCATTACGACCCGCTGGGCGAACAGGGGT
The DNA here is from genome assembly GCF_003363755.1 of Pseudomonas protegens. Lineage (GTDB taxonomy): Bacteria > Pseudomonadota > Gammaproteobacteria > Pseudomonadales > Pseudomonadaceae > Aquipseudomonas > Aquipseudomonas danubii. The sequence continues at coordinate 493,997 of NZ_CP031396.1, read as the reverse complement.
ACAGGGTCAAGACTCACCTGTTGCTGGATGCCGTGCTCCAGGCGGTGCAGGAAACACCGCGGGGCGTGCAGCAGATCCGCGACTTGCAGATTGCCCAGCTGCGTCTGCGCGGCGAACAGCACCTCACTTCGCACCTGAGCATCCACCTCAGCCAGGCCGCTGACGCCTGCTTCGAACTGGCCTTGCAAGGGGCCGGCGACGAGCGCCGCCAGGTCTGCATGAGCGGAACCCTGGTTGACTGTGCAGTGCAGTTGCAGGAGCAAACCCTGCGCGCGGTGTCGATGCTCGATGAGCCTTCAGCGCCGGCGCCGGACGTTGGCCTGTGCCCATGGTCCGGGTGTGCGGCCACGGGCGGGCAGCGGGCCTTGTACCGCTTTGCCCACTCCCTGACGGCGGCCGAGCGCCAGACCCAGTTGCTGGCCAGTGTGGTCGAGCTGTTTGAAGGCGCCCACGCCGCCGCGCTGGTCGGGTTCTCCGGGCTCCAGGTATGGGCAGACCTGCCGGCGCAGGTATGGATTGTGCTGACCGGCCATGACGCCGACAAACCCGACAGCCTGCAGGTAGTGGATGCCCGGGGTTGCCAGCTGGCACTGTTCGAAGGTCCGCAGTTTGGCCATCCTGGTTCGTGGTACTTGCCCGACCTCCAGAGCGCACCCCTCGACCTGCCGATGATCGTTCGCCAATGGCAGGACTATCCGATGCCGGGCGAGGGTGCTCGGCAACGCGAGGGCTACTGGATGGTGCTGGCCTGGAGCACCGCCGAAGTCCAGCCACTGGCTGCGGCGTTCGCGGCTGAACAGCGTCCGGTCGAAGTCATCGAGCTGCACGCCGGGCAACAACCTCTGGCCCGTCAACTGTCCTCGGCGTTGCGCGGGGCAGTGGCCGATCCGTCCTGCCTGGGGGTGATCGTTGCCGGCGCTGATGCTCAGGAGGCCGACGACCTCGGTGTATCCCTGGTGGCCTCTGCGGCGCTGGTACAGGCCTTCGCCGGTGCGATTGCCAGCGTCGGAACACCGGCAAAGCCGGTCTGGTTCGCCCTTCATGCCAGGGATGCTGCATCGCCGGCCATGGGCGCTGTCCAGGCCACCTGGCAGGGCGCCGCGCATATCTTCGCCCTGGAGCATCCTGCCTGGTGGGGCGGTCTGGTGACTTTGCAGGGCAGCGACGGAAGAAGCTACGCCAGCCTCTGCCGGCTGTTGCACGGCCAACCTGGCCATGATCACTTTGCGATCAGCGGCGCCCGGGTCGAGGTGCAATACCTGGTGGAGGATCAAACCGACCCGCTCCAGCGCCTGGAGCCGCCGGCGCTGAACGGAACCGTTGTGCTGCATGCCGTCCCGGGATGTGACCTGGAGCCTGTGCTGACGGCACTCGGGCAGCGGGGTGTGCAGCGTGTGCTGCTGCTCTGCGAGGCCCCCGGGCAACTGCACATGCCTGAGCGGATGCCCGGGGCGATGGCGATCAGCAGCCTCTCGGACCTGAGCCGGGAAAACCTGGCTGACACCTTCGCGACGCTGCGAGCGCAAGACCGCATCGCCGGCTTTATCCACCTCGATCTTGACTGGCGCACGGTTGCACTCAAGGAGCCAGAGTTTGTCGTGCGAATGCAGGAAAGCGCTCGGCCGCTTGAGGTCTTGCAGCAGCTTCACCAACTGATCGATGACCCCGAAGCGTTCTTCCTGATCCTGGGCAGTGTGTCTTCCCTGCTTGGCGGGGCCGGCTTCGCCCGCTCGGCGATTGCCGATGCGTATGCCTCGTGGGTGCATGCACAGCGCCGGCGCCAGGGGTTGAACTGCCAGCTGCTGCACCTGACGCAGAGCGAACAGGAGCTTGAGCAGGACGCCGCCGCCCGCACGGCCATGCAAGGCAGCGGCCTGCAGCCTTTGCAGCGCTCGCAGATAGTGCAAGCCATAGCTCGCGTGCTGGGCGGCCAGGGCCAGTGCGGGCTGCTCAATGTCGACTGGCAACAACTCAAAGGGCTGTACCTGAGCGTGCTGCGCTGGCCCCTGCTCGAACACCTGGGCGCCGCGGATAGCGCCGCGGATCAGCGTCTGGCCGAGCTGATTGGCCTGCCACCGCTGCAGCAGCGCCGGGCCATGCAGGCGCTGGTCTGCGAGGTAGTGGGGCAAGTGTTCGGCGTTGCCGATGGCCTGGAGCTCGACGTCAGGAAGGGCTTCTTCGACATGGGCATGTCCTCGGTCATGTCGCTGGACCTGCGCTCACGGCTGGGCCGGGCGTTGAGCATCGACCTGCCTTCGACCTTCGGCTTCGAATACACCTCCATCGAACAGGTCACGGACTACCTCATGGGCGAGCTCCTGGCGCCTGAAACCCGGGAGTCGGTGACGGCGCCCGAACCTGTGTCGCCAGCGTCGCGGCATCAGGACCTGCATGAACTGTCACGGGCCGAGCTGATTGGTGCTCTCGAAGACGAGCTGCGCGATATCGCCAATTACTAGCCCTGGGGCTGGATGACCACTGCCAGAGAATCACTGATCGAGGCCTTTATGGATAACGATGTCCGCGATGTAAGCAAGGAACAGCTGCAAGAGAGTCTTGCTCAGGCAATCACCACCATCCGTGCGCTCAAGGAAAAGGTGGCCGGCAAGAGCTCGGCGCCTGTCGAGCCGATCGCCGTAGTGGGCCTGGGGTGCCGGCTGCCGGGCAGTGCCGACACACCGAAGCGGCTGTGGAGCCTGCTGAAAAATGCCACCGATGCGGTGGGCGACATGCCCCGCGACCGTCTGTACGGCACCGACTATTACCATCCTGATCCCCAGGCACCCGGCAAGGCCTACGTCATGCGTGGCGGCTTCATCGAGGGGGTGGACCAGTTCGACCCGGGCTTCTTCGGCATTTCGCCCAAGGAAGCCGAAGGCATGGACCCCCAGCAGCGCCTGGCCCTGGAGGTTGCCTGGGAGGCCCTGGAGAACGCCGCGATCGCCCCCGACAGCCTGCATGGCAAGAAGCTCGGCGTGTTCATGGGGGTCAGTACCAATGATTACGTGCGCCTGCGCCAGCAGTTGGGCGCGGTCGAGGACGTCAACGCCTACCAGTTCTATGGCGAAACCAGTTTCGTGGCCGGGCGCATTGCCTACACCCTGGGCTCCAGGGGCCCGGCGGTGGTGCTCGACACCTCCTGCTCCTCATCCCTGGTGGCCCTGCACCAGGCCTGCAACAGCCTGCGCAGCCGCGAGAGCGAGCTGGCGCTGGCCGGTGGGGTCAATCTGATCCTGTCGCCCTACGGTTTCATCCTGGTCAGCAAGCTGCGGGCCGTGGCCCCCGATGGCCGCTGCAAGACCTTCGACGCTGCGGCCGATGGCTACGGGCGTGCCGAAGGCTGCGTGATCCTTGCGCTCAAGCGGCTGAGTGATGCGGTACGCGACCAGGACCCGGTGCTGGCCGTGATCGAGGGCAGTGCGGTCAACAACGACGGCGCCAGTAGCGGCATCACCGTGCCCAACATCCACGCCCAGGAAGAGGTGATCAGGCTGGCGCTCGGCCAGGCCGGGCTCCAGGGCAGCGAGGTCGACTATGTCGAGGCCCATGGCACCGGCACCGCGCTGGGCGACCCGATCGAACTGCACGCCCTGCATGCGGTACTGGGCAAGCAGCGGCCCGTGGATGCGCCGCTGCTGGTGGGCTCGATCAAGGCCAACATGGGGCATCTCGAACCGGTCGCCGGGGTGACCGGGCTGGCCAAGGTCCTGTTGTGCCTGCAACAAGAGGCCCTGGTGCCCCAGGTGCATTTCAACACGCCCAATCCGCGGATCGAATGGGATCGCCTGGCCCTGAAGGTGGTCACCGAATCCACGCCCTGGCCACGCCAGGGCAAGGCGCGGCACGCCGGTGTCAGTTCGTTTGGTGTCACCGGCACCAACGCCCATGTGCTAGTGGGCGACGCGCCGCTGCGCGAACGTGCCCAGGGGCGCGACAATCCCTGGCAGCTGATCACTCTGTCGGCCAAGGGCGAGACGCCCCGGCGCCAGATTGCCGGACGCTATGAACGTTTTATCGCCGACAACAGCCAGCTCGAACTCAAGGACCTGTGCTACACGGCGAACGTCGGGCGGGCGCACTTTGGCCATCGTTTCGCGGCCGTGGCCGATAGCCGTGAGGGGCTGCGCGAGCAACTGGCGGCCTATGCGTCACGCAAGGTGGTGGGCCATGTATTCGAAGGGCGCTGCCAGGGAGCGGCGGCGCCGCTGGTGATGCTCTTTCCGGGGCAGGGCTGCCAGTACCGGGCGATGGCCCAGGCACTGTATGACAGCGAACCATTCTTCAAGGCGCAGATCGATGAATGCCGCGCCCTGTTGCAGCCGCTGATGGACGTGGACCTGCTGACCCTGGTGCTGGACGCGGGTGCGGCCAGTGACAGCTACCTGCAACAGACCCGCTATGCCCAGCCGGCGATATTCGCGGTCGAATATGCCCTGGCGCGGTTGTGGATGCATTGGGGGGTCGCTGCCGATGCGCTGTTCGGACACAGTTTCGGCGAGATCAGTGCCATCTGTGTGGCCGGGGCGGTATCCCTGGCTGACGCGCTGCGTATGGTGGAGGCGCGTGGGCGCCTGGCCCAGCAACTGATGACGGCCGGCGGCGCGATGTACGCACTGGGCATGAGCGAGGCGCAACTGCTGGAGCTGCTCAAGGACCGGCCCGGCAGCGCAATCGAACTGGCGGCGGTCAACAGCCCGCAGGACGTGGTGGTGGCCGGGCCGCAGGCCGAGGTCCAGGCGCTGGCCGAAGCGGCGCTCGCCAGCGGCTGCAAGGTCAAGAAGCTTGCGGTTTCCCATGCCTTCCATACCGCAGCCACCGAGCCGATGCTTGAAGCGTTCCGCCAGACGGTGGCGCAGATCACCTTCAGCGAGCCGCGCTTGCCGGTCATCAGCAGTGTCACTGGCCGGGTGCATACGCTCTCCAGCCTGGGCTCGCCCGATTACTGGTGTACGCACACCCGCCAGGCCGTGAGGTTCAGCGAAGGGGTCAACACCCTGATCGCAGAGCTGGGGGTGAAAACCTTCCTTGAAGTGGCCTCCGATGCTGTGTTGACGCCGCTGATCGGCCGTCACCCCCTGGCGGACGACAGCCTGGTCCTGGCCAGCCTGCGCCGGGCCGGCGATCCGCCCAGGGACCTGCGCCTGGCCGCCGCGCAGCTCTACGTGGGCGGCCATAACCTCGACTGGGCCCGGCTGCACGAGCATGACGGGGCCTTGCGCCAGGCCTTGCCCGGGTATGCGTTTCAGCGCCAGCGCTACTGGTTCGACAACGCCAGCGGCTCGCCCCTGCAACAGCTCGCTGCGGGAGCGGTCGGCCGGCTGCTGGGGCACTCGGTCAATGCACCCACTCCGGCATTCGAGTCGACGCTGGATAGCGCGCTCCTGCAGGCCGTGGGCGGCGAGATCCGCGATGACCTGGCGCTGCTGCGTCCTGACCGGTTGCTGGCAGCCCTGAGCGATGAGCTGGCCGGGCACTTGCAGCTGGACACCTATGGGGTGAGCCTCGCCAGCATCACCCCGGCCCTGGCGTTCCATGTCGATGACCAGTTGCATCTGTTTACCGAACTCAAGCCGCTGCCCGGGGCGGCCTGGGAGGTCAACTGCTCGGCCCTGAGCGCAGCGGCCAAGGTTGCCGGTGCCGATTGGCAGCCGGTCCTGTCGCTGACCCTGGAGGGCATGCCGGCGGTTACCCGTGGCGGCCTGCCGGACCCGGGCCATGCCGCCGCCCAGGACGCAGGCTTTGTCTATCACATGCAGTTGCCGGCAGAACCCGATCCGCACGGCAATCGCCTTGGGCAGGTCCTCGAGTACCTGGGGCAGGCGGCGCCGGGTGATGCGCCGGGCTCGATAAGCGGCATCCGCCGCTGGGTCGCCAGCCGGTCCGCTTCGCCCCGGGCACAAAGCCTGGTGATTGCCACGAGCCAGGCACATCCGCAGCAGTTCGACTGCGCCTTGTACGATGCCCACGGCCAGTGTGTAGGCAGCCTGGAAGGGCTGACCCTGGCTGCCGCGCCGAGTGAGGAGGCGCTGCGTGGCATGCTTTACCAGCCCGACGTGCTCTACAGCCTGGATTGGCTCGAACGCCCTCGCCAGCGCGCCGAAGTGCCGCAGCAGGACCGGCTGTTCACCCTGGTCAGCCGCTCTCCAGAGACCGCCGCTCCCCTGGTCGAACACCTGCAGCGTGGCGGGCATCGTACCCGGGTCCTGTGCCCGCAGCAGTTGCTCGATAGCGCACGGATGGTGCTGGCCCAGGACCCGAGCCAGCCATTGACCGATGAAGGCGAGGCCTTGGCCGCCGATATCATCGTGCTCGATGGCAAAGACATCGAGGATGCCGGCTCGACCACGCTGCAGAGCCTGTCGAGCCTGCAGGCGACACTGTTCCACCCGTTGCTGGAGATGGTCCAGGCGCTCATCGAACTGGGCCCGCGCGGTGGCCGGTTGTGGCTGGTGACCCAAGGGGCAAACGCCGTTGGCCTGGATCGCGACCAGCCCTTGCAAGTGGCGACCGGGCCGTTGTGGGGGCTGGGCAAGACGCTCGCCCTGGAGCACCCCGAACACTGGCGCGGGCTGATCGACCTGGCCCCCGACGATCCTCACTGGGCAAGGGCCCTGGCCGAAGAAGTCAGCGACCCCGATGGCGAGGACAAGATCTGCCTGCGCCCGGGCAAGCGCTATGTCCAGCGCCTGAACCATTTCAGCGCTGCGCAGTTGCCAGCACAGGCCTATGCGCCTTGCCCGCAGGGCAGTTACCTGATTACCGGCGGCATGGGCGGAATTGGCCTGGCCATGGCCCAGTGGCTTCTGGATAAAGGCGCTGGCGCTGTGCTGATCACCGGCCGGCGGCCACTGGAGGATGTTGCTACGGGCCTGGAGCGCTTCGGCGCTGCGGCATCGCGGGTGAGTTACGTCCAGGCCGACATCACTTCGCCCCAGGACATGCAGCGGCTGTTCTGCGGTCTGGAGGCGTCGGGCGCGAGCCTGAAGGGCATCTTCCATGCCGCCGGGATTTCAATTCCGCAGGACCTCAAGGACGTCGACCGTGACAGTTTCGATCAGGTGATGCGGCCCAAGGTCGAGGGCACCTGGTTGTTGCACGAACTGTCCCTGGGGCTGGACCTGGACTTCTTTGCCCTGTGTTCGAGCATCGCCAGTGTCTGGGGTTCGCAGCATGTCGCCAGCTACGCAGCCGCCAATCAGTTCCTCGACAGCCTGGCGTGGCAGCGTCGGGCCATGGGCCTGAGTGCCCTGGTGATCGACTGGGGACTGTGGGCCGGCGGCAGTCACCTGTTCGACGAACAGGTGCTGAATTTCCTCACCAGCGTTGGCTTGAAACAGATCGCCCCAGTGCAGAACGTCGGCCTGCTGTCGCGGATTCTGGCCAGCGAGCTGCCTCAGCTGGTGGTGTCAGGGGTGGACTGGAATCGCTTCAAGCCACTGCTCGAATCCCGCGGCCCGCAACCGCTGCTGCAGTACATCCGCAGCCAGGCTCCGACCGCCAGGGCCGGAGACAGCAGCAACGTGGAGATCCTGCAGCAGCTGGCGGGCGCCGACGAAGCCGCTGCCCTGGCATTGCTGGATGACTACGTGTGGGAGCAGTACGCGCAGTTGCTCGGGGTCAAGACCGAACAGGTGCGGGCCAAGCTCGAGGATGGCGGCAGCCTGATGGACTTCGGCCTGGACTCGCTGCTGGTGATGGACATGGTCGCCCGCTGCCGGCGCGATCTGAAGCTGGAGATCAAGGCCCGCGAGTTTCTTGAGTGTCCGGGCCTGATGTGGCCGGACTTCCTGGCCCGTTCGATAAAGGAACAGGGCTGCGTGGCCGAGGCCTGACGGGCCGCAGGCAGTGCAACCCAGACCCATGATCTGTGATTGAGGTGGTTATGAACGATGTGCAGTCTGGCAAGGCGCCAGAGCATTACGACATTCTCTTGGCGGGCAACAGCATCAGCGTGATCATGCTCGCCGCCTGCCTGGCCCGGAACAAGGTCCGGGTCGGTTTGTTGCGCAACCGGCAGATGCCCCCCGACCTTACCGGTGAGGCGACGATTCCCTATACCTCGATGATTTTCGAGCTGATTGCCGACCGCTATGGCGTGCCGGAAATAAAGAACATCGCCCGCACCCGGGATATCCAGCACAAGGTGATGCCGTCTTCCGGGGTCAAGAAGAACCTCGGGTTCATCTATCACCAGCGCAGCCGGGCGGTGGACCTGGGCCAGGCGCTGCAATTCAACGTGCCTTCCGAGCATGGCGAGAACCATCTGTTCAGGCCCGACATCGACGCCTACCTGCTGGCGGCGGCCATCGGTTATGGCGCGCAGTTGGTGGAGATCGACAACAGCCCCGAGGTGCTGGTCGAGGACAGCGGGGTCAAGGTAGCTACGGCGCTGGGACGCTGGGTCACTGCCGATTTCATGGTCGATGGCAGCCAGGGTGGCCAGGTGCTGGCGCGGCAGGCGGGCCTGGTCAGCCAGCCTTCGACGCAGAAGACCCGGACCCTGGAATTCTCCACTCATATGCTCGGGGTGGTGCCGTTCGATGAGTGCGTGCAGGGCGATTTTCCCGGCCAGTGGCATGGCGGCACTCTGCATCACGTGTTCGATGGGGGCTGGGTGGGGGTCATCCCGTTCAACAACCACCAGCACTCGCACAACCCTTTGGTCAGCGTGCTGGTTTCACTGCGTGAGGACCTCTGCCCGAGCATGGACGGCGATCAGGTCCTGGCCGGCCTGATCGAGCTGTACCCCGGCCTGGGGCGACACCTGTCCGGCGCCCGGCGGGTACGCGAGTGGGCGCTGCGCCAGCCGCCCCGGCAGGTCTATCGCACGGCGCTCGAACGCCGCTGCCTGATGTTCGATGAGGGCGCCGCGAGCAACGATCTGTTGTTCTCGCGCAAGCTGTCCAATGCTGCGGAACTGGTCCTGGCCCTGGGGCACCGGTTGATCAAGGCGGCGCACAGCGGTGACTACCGCAGCCCGGCCCTGAATGATTTTGTCCTGATCCAGGACAGCATCATCAGCTTGAGTGACCGGATCGCCTCAGCGGCCTATGTGTCGTTTCGCGACCCCGAACTGTGGAATGCCTTCGCCCGTGTCTGGCTGCTGCAGTCGATTGCCGCCACCATCACCGCGCGCAAGATCAACGATGCCTTTGCCAAGGACCTGGACCCGCGAGTGTTCGATGAAATCGACCAGCTCGCAGAGGACGGTTTCTGGATGCCTCTGTATCAGGGGTACAAGGATATTCTCAACACTACGCTGGGCCTTTGTGATGACGTCAAAAGCGCCAATGTCTCAGCTGCGCAGGCGGCGAGCAGCATCTTTACGGAGCTTGCGAACGCCAGTTTTGTGCCGCCTATTTTTGATTTTGCTAATCCTCACGCTCGTGTCTATCAACTGACCACCTTGAGAAAGCTCAAGGCGCTCTGGTGGGGCCTGATGCAAGTGCCCTCAGAGGTCGGACGGCTGATTTTCTATCGATCCTTCAGAAAACCTTCCCTGCGCAAGGAGAGTTGAAATGGACTTCAACTACGACGATACCCAGAAAAAACATGCGGCCATGATCGCCCAGGTGTGTGCCGAGCAACTGGCGGCCTGTGGCAATGAACACTCGCGGTATTTCACCGCCCGGCAATGGGCGATCTGCGGCGAGGCCGGGTTGCTGGGGCTGTCGATTCCCCGGGAATACGGTGGCCAGGGCCTGGGTGCACTGTCGACGGCCATTGCCATGCACGCCTTTGGCCTGGGTTGCACCGACATGGGCCTGGTGTTCGCGGCGGCGGCCCACCAGTTTGCCTGTGCGATGCCGATCGTCGAGTTCGCAACACCGGAAACCAAACGCGATGTGTTACCCAAACTCGCCAGCGGTGAATTCATCGGCTCCAACGCGATCACCGAACCCGAGGCCGGCTCCGACTCCAGCAATTTGAAGAGCCGTGCCTGGCCCCAGGCCGATGGCAGCTATCGCCTTGACGGCCACAAGAGCTTTGCCGGCAATGCGCCGATTGCCGACATCTTCGTGACCTATGCCACCACCCAGCCCGAGTACGGTGCCCTGGGGGTCAGCGGTTTTATCGTCCACCGCAGCACTGCGGGGCTCAGGGTCAGTGAGCCCCTGGACAAGGTATGCCTGAGAAGCTGCCCCGCGGGTGAAGTGTTCTTTGACGATTGTGTGGTTCCTGAGGTCAACCGCCTGGGTGAGGAGGGGCAGGGCCGGCAGGTGTTCCAGAGTTCCATGGGCTGGGAACGTGCCTGCCTGTTCGCAGCGTTCCTGGGGATGATGGAGCGGCAACTGGAACAGGCCATCGAGCATGCGCGCACCCGGCGCCAGTTTGGCAAGCCGATTGGCGACAACCAGGCGGTTTCGCACCGTATCGCGCAAATGAAGCTGCGCCTGGAGTCGGCGCGGTTGCTGCTGTTCCGGGCGTGCTGGGGCATGGACCAGGGCGATCCGGGGCAGCTCAACATTGCCCTGTCGAAACTGGCCATCAGTGAGGGGGCGCTGGCATCGAGCATCGATGCGGTGAGGATTTTCGGCGGCCGGGGCTGCCTGGAGTCTTTCGGGATCGAGGCGATGCTGCGCGATTCCATCGGCACTACGATCTTTTCCGGCACCAGCGACATGCAGCACGAGATCATTGCCCGGGAGCTGAAGCTATGAAGCTGCTCCATGAACGGATGATGCACAGCCTTGCCCGCTACCCGCGGCAGACGGCGGTGGTGGATGAGCAGGATGCCTTGAGCTACGAGGCACTGGAGCTCAGGACCCGGGAATTCGTGGCAATGCTCTGTGCCCTGGGGGTCGGGCAGGGGCAGCGGATCCTGCTCTGGGCGCACAAGTCGGTGGACCTGGTGGCGGTCATGCAGGCGGCCCTGCGGCTGGGGGTGGTGTATGTGCCGGTGGACCCTCTGAGCCCGGTGTCGCGCCTGGAAAAGATCGCCGGGGATTCCCAGGCCGTGCTGGTTCTCTGCACCGCGGCACGCCTGGAAGAACTCGCCGGCTCCGCGCTTGCCCAGGTGCGCAGCGTGGTCCTGGACGACCCGGCCAGCGCCGGCTACTGGCGCAACATCGATACCGGCTCCAGCCTCGTGCCGACGCTGGACATCCAGCCGGACGATCTGGCCTACATCCTCTACACCTCCGGTTCCACCGGCGTGCCCAAAGGGGTTGCGCTCAGCCACGGCAATGCCCTGGCCTTCGTCGACTGGGCGTGCGAGCGCTATTGCTTCCAGCCTGGCGAGCGGTTCGCCAACCATGCTCCCCTGCATTTCGACCTGTCGGTCCTGGACATCTACTGCGCGCTCAATGTGGGCGCGACGGTGTGCCTGGTTCCCGAGTCGATCGCGTTCTCGCCGCGGCTGCTGACCGACTTCATCCGCCAGCACGAAATCAGCATCTGGTACTCGGTGCCCTCGGTACTCATGATGATGATGCAAGACGGCGACTTGCTCAGCGATATCCAGGACACCCTGCGGGTGCTGCTGTTCGCCGGCGAGCCTTTTCCGATCAAGCACCTGCGTGACCTGCGCGCGGCCTATGCCGATGTGCGTCTGGCCAATCTCTTCGGCCCCACGGAAACCAATGTGTGCACCGCATTCGAGGTCGGCGCCATCGATCCCGAGCGCGTGCTCCCGGTGCCCATCGGCACGGCCGCCTCCGGCAACCAGGTGTGGGCGCAAAAGCCTGACGGCAGCCGCTGCGCAGTGGGTGAAGAAGGTGAGCTGGTGGTGCAGGGGCCTACGGTCATGCTGGGCTATTTCGCCAAGCCGGCTCAGGAGGGGCCCTACAAGACCGGCGATATGGTCAGGCAGCGGCCTGACGGCAACTACGAATACCTGGGGCGTCGTGACGACATGCTCAAGGTGCGTGGCAACCGGATCGAGCGCGGGGAAGTCGAAGCCGCGCTGCTGGCCCATCCCCAGGTCAGCGAGGCCGCCGTGCTGGTGGTCGGGGAGGGGATGAACGCGCAGTTGTGGGGCGTGCTGGTCGCTCACACCCGGGACGCTCTTTCGCTGATCGACCTCAAGCGCCACTGCGCCCAGCGCCTGCCTCGCTACATGATCATCGACAAGGTGCTGTGCCTGGACGCACTGCCACGCAACGCCAATGGCAAGGTCGATCGCTTCGCCCTGGCCAGGCAGGTGGAGGGCTGACCCATGGGAACTCCATCACGCGTGGCCAAGGACGCCTGGTTTCCCTATGCCAGCCGGCCGCGGGGCAAGATGCGCTTGTTCACCTTTCCCTATGCCGGGAGCGGGGCCTCGGTCTTTCATCGCTGGTTCCTGCCCCTGTACGACCAGGTCGACCTGTATGCCTTGCAGCTGCCGGGCCGCGAGGGTCGCAGCCAGGAGGCCTGCTACAGCGACATGCAGGCGGCGGCCAATGACGTGGCCGACTGCCTGGAGCAGTTTGGTGATGACGTCCCCTGCTGTTTCTTCGGCCACAGCATGGGCGCCTTGCTGGCCTTTGCGGTCGCCGGAGTGCTGCAGGAGCGGCGGTTGCCAATGCCGCAGCAACTGATGCTCTCGGGCATGATTGCGCCCCATGTGCGGCAACGGGTAGCACCGCTGCACCAGCTGCCGGCAGAGCAGGCCATCGCCGCGCTGCAGGCCATGGGGGGCGTGCCGGCGGTGGTGCTGGCCGAGGAGGACCTGATGCAGATGTACCTGCCCATCATTCAGGCCGACATACAAATGGTCTACTCCTACGCCGGTGCCCAGCCGCAGCCGCTGGACACCCGCATGATCTGCCTGAGCGGCGCCCAGGACCTGATTGCGCCGCCTGCGCAGATGCAGCAGTGGCGGCGCTACACCCTGGGCGGCTTCGAGCAGTTCGTGTTTGCCGGTGGCCATTTCTTTCTCGACGCCCAGGTCATGTCGCGGGTCAAAACTGTGCTGGGCAGCGCCCTGCACAATCAGCCTGGCAGTCTGGCGGTGTGAGCCGACTATTGGGCAATGGCCGCGAGGCCGGACCTGGCGAACAGCTTGAAGTGGGCTTTCAGGGCGTTGGCGTCGTGTTGCAGGACGGCTTGCAGCGGGCTGGGCTGCTGGCGATCTATCACCGCCAGCATCAGGCAGGGCGCGATGATGCTGATGGTGCAACGCGCCAGCGCCGGGTCACCGATCGGAAAGCCGGTGATCTCGCTGATGAGCGCTTCCAGCAGACGGAATTTGGGCATCACTTCTTCTTGCACAAGGCTGGTGAAATGGACAGTGGGCGCCAGTATTTCCCGTGCACAGACTTTGCTTTGCCAGCTCTGCTCATCGAGCACCCGGGTGACGATGGCATCGATGAAGCTATCGAGCTTGATCAGCGCCGGCTCTTCGCTTTGCGCCAGCTGCGACAGGGCTTCGAAGCTCACCAGCTGCTTGTGTCCCTCGATCAGTACTGCCTTGTACAGGGCTTCCCGGCTACCGAAGTGGTAGTTGATGGCGGCGAGGTCGGCGCCGGCTTCTTCACAGATGAGCTTGCTCGCGGTGTTGGCATAGCCATGCTGGGCAAACAGGCGGGCAGCCACATCGAGAATGCGGATTTTAGTGTGTTCGCCGTCGCTTCTGCTGGTTCTGCGTCGCGTGTTCATGATGTTCCTCGTGGTCTGAGCGGGGGGTTGCTTCATGGCCAGTATCTGTTATTTTCTAATTTAAATTCAAATTGAATTTTAATTAGGCCTTGGCAAACAAAGGACTCATGGATGAAGAAGCAGTTGATTGTAGGGGTTGCCGTACTGCTGGTGGCCACAGCGGGTGTTTCCTGGTTTCTCCTTCGCCCCGAGAAGCAGAACGACCACCTCAAGCTCCATGGCAACGTCGACATTCGCCAGGTGTCCCTGGCGTTCGACGGCAGTGAGCGAATCGCCGCGCTGTATGCCGAAGAGGGCGACCTGGTGCAGCCCGGCCAGGTCCTGGCGGAACTCGACACACGCACACTGCGCCTGGAAATAAATCGCTCCAAGGCCAGGATCGGCGCCCAGGAACAGGCGCTGCTGCGCTTGAAGAATGGCACACGGCCTCAAGAGGTCGAGCAGGCCAAGGCACGTTTTGATGCCGCCCAGGCGCAAATGCAGCTGGCTCAACTGCACATGCAGCGCCTGCGCAGGATCGCGGACGACACCCAGGGCAAGGGCGTCAGCCAGCAACGCCTGGACCAGGCAGCCGCCCGCTTGCAAGTGGCCAGGGCCCAGTCGCAGGAGCAGCGCGAATCCTGGACCCTGGCCAAGATCGGCCCACGCAATGAAGACATCGCCCAGGCCACGGCCGACCTGCAAGCCTCCAGGGCCGACCTGGACCTGCTGGAACATTACCTGGCGCGCGCTCAGCTCAAGGCGCCGACCCAGGCCCGGATCCGCACGCGCTTGCTGGAGCCGGGGGATATGGCCTCGCCGCAGCGCCCGGTGTTTGCCCTGGCCCTGACCGACCCCAAGTGGGTACGGGCCTATGTCAACGAACGTCAGTTGGGCCACATACGTGCGGACCAGAGGGCGCGGGTCTACACCGACAGCTTTCCTGACCAGGCCATCGACGGCAAAGTCGGCTACATCTCCTCGGTTGCCGAATTCACCCCCAAGTCGGTGGAAACGGAAGACCTGCGCACCAGCCTGGTCTACGAGATCCGGGTACTGGTCAAGGACCCTGACGATCGCCTGCGGCTCGGTATGCCGGCGACCGTCTACCTTGACCAGGCACCGGTGGCCGGGGCCACGCCATGAGTGCGCCAGCGGTAACGGTTCAGGCTGTTGAACTGGTCAAGCGCTTTCGCCGTGGAACGCGAGAGCAGTTGGCTCTGGAGCAGGTTTCTCTGGAGGTGCCCAGTGGCAAGTTGAGTGCCCTGGTGGGGCCGGACGGGGCCGGAAAAACCACCCTGTTGCGGATGATTGCCGGCTTGCTCAAGGCCGACGAAGGGCTGTTGAAGGTGCTGGGCCTGGACGTCGCCGCAGATCCGCAGCAGGTGCAGGACCTCATCAGCTACATGCCGCAGAAGTTCGGCCTGTACGAAGACCTGACGATCCAGGAAAACCTCGAACTCTACGCCGACCTGCATGGCGTGCGCGCCCAGCAGCGCGAGGAGCGCTTTTCCCGCTTGCTGCAGATGATGGACCTGACGCGTTTTCGCGACCGGCTGGCCGGACAGCTCTCCGGTGGCATGAAACAGAAACTGGGGCTGGCCTGTACCCTGGTCCGTTCACCGCAACTGTTGCTGCTGGACGAGCCCACCGTGGGGGTGGATCCGCTGTCGCGGCGGGAACTGTGGAGCATCATCGAACAACTGATCGAGCAGGAAAACCTCACGGTGCTGATCAGCACTGCCTACATGGACGAGGCCCAGCGTTGCGCCCAGGTCTTTGTGCTGTACCAGGGGCGGCTGATCGCCCAGGGGCCACCGGCGCAGTTGTGCCATCTGGCGCAGGGCCTGTGCTATGGCGTCGGCCCCGAGGCCGGCACCCCGGCCAGGCTGTTGCAGGCGCGCTTGCTTGACGACAATGAACACATCATCGATGCCGTGCCCGAAGGCGGCATGGTTCGCTTTATCCGCAGCGCCCAGGTGCCTCTGCAGGCCATTCCATCCCTGGCTGGCCAGGCCTCTCCCCAGGCGCTGGAGGCCCGCCTCGAAGATGGCTTCATGGTGTTGCTCCGGCAGCAGGTTGGCAGCGTTGCAAGCCTGGACGAGCCGGCGCAGGTGCCCGCCAGCGACGGCCAGGGCGACGTTGCCTCTGGGCGTGCGGTGGTCATCGAGGTCCGCGACCTGGTGCGCAAGTTCGGGGACTTCACCGCGGTTGCCAGCACCTCGTTCGAGGTGTTGAAGGGCGAGATATTCGGCTTGTTGGGCCCCAACGGAGCCGGCAAGACCACCACGTTTCGCATGCTATGCGGTTTGCTTCCCGCCTCCAGCGGGCACCTTGAGGTGGCTGGCGTCAACCTGCGTACCGCACGGGCGGCGGCGCGGCGCAAGATCGGCTACGTCTCGCAGAAGTTCGCCCTGTACGCGAACCTGTCGGCCCTGGAGAACCTGCGCTTCTTCGGCGGCGCCTATGGCCTGCACGGCGCGAAGCTGAAAGCGCGGGTGGCGTTGATGCTCGAACAGTTCGACCTCGACGAACACAAGCACCTGCGCAGCGGCGAGCTGCCCGGTGGCTACAAGCAGCGCCTGGCCATGGCGGTCGCGCTGCTGCACGAGCCGCAGATCCTGTTTCTCGACGAACCCACCAGTGGTATCGACCCCTTGGCCCGCCGGGCGTTCTGGCGCCGTATCACCGCCCTGGCGCAAAGCGGCACGACGATCGTGATCACCACCCACTTCATGGAAGAGGCCGAGTACTGCGACCGTATCGTCATCCAGGATGCCGGACGGCTGCTGGCCCTGGGCACTCCGGAACAGGTACGCCACCAGGGCAGCGAGTCGCTTGCCGACATGAACAGCGCCTTCATTGCCGTGGTCGAGCGTGCTCGGGCCCAGGCCAGCGCCCCGGTGCAGTGAGGAATGACCATGACTGACTCCAATCGATCCGCCTCAGGGTTCAGGCGCAGGCTCATTGCGCTCACCCGAAAGGAGTTGCGCCAATTGATGCGCGACAAGAGCAACCTGGCGATAGGCATTGTCCTGCCCATCGTACTGATCCTGATATTTGGCTACGGCCTGTCCCTGGACATTCGCAACACGCCGCTGGCCGTGGTCCTGGAAGACAGCTCCCCCAGCGCCCGCAGCGTGGTGGCGAAGCTTGCGAGTTCGGACTACTTCTCGGTGGTCCAGGTGACCAGCATGGCCGAGGCCCAAGCACTGATGGACAAGCGTCGGGTCGACGGCATCGTTCGCGTGCCGGCGGATTTTTCCAGGCGCCTCGAACAGCAGGATGCGCGCTTGCAATTGCTCCTGCATGGCGCCGATGCCAACAGCGCGGCAACCCTTGGACGCTATGTCAGGGGCGCGCTGAATGTCTGGCAACAGCAGCAGTTCGACCGCTCCGGGCAGCCCCAGTCGGCCGGTCGGGTGCTGGTCGTCGAACGCATGTGGTTCAACGCCGCCAACAGCAGTACCTGGTACCTGGTGCCCGGGCTCATCGCCCTGATCATGACCCTGGTGGGTGCCTTCCTGACCTCTCTGGTACTGGCCCGGGAGTGGGAGCGGGGCACGCTCGAATCACTGTTCGTCACCCCGGTCAGGTCGATCGAAATACTCCTGGCCAAGATCATTCCCTATTTCCTGGTGGGCCTGCTGGGCCTGGTGATGTGCCTGGTTTCGGCGCGGCTGCTGTTCGAGGTGCCGATCCAGGGGTCGCTGGTGCTCCTGCTGCTGAGCTCCATGCTCTACCTGCTGGTCACCCTGGGCATTGGCCTGCTGATTTCAGCGAAGACACGCAACCAGTTCCTGGCCAGCCAGATCGCGATCATCTTCAGCTTCCTGCCGGCGCTGATGCTCTCGGGGTTCCTCTTCGATCTGCGCAATGTGCCGACGTTCATCCGCGTGGTGGGCTCGATCCTGCCGGCGACTTACTTCATGGAACTGGTCAAGACCCTGTTCCTGGCTGGCAACAACTGGCCGTTGATCGCCAAGAACCTCGCAATCCTCGCGGCCTACGCCGTGTTCCTGTTGAACGCTGCACGCCTGTGCACCCGCAAGAAGCTGGATTGAAGCCATGGACAAGCTAATGAATTTCCTACGCGAGTTGCTGTTCCTGTTTCAGAAGGAGTTCCTGGCCATCGTCAAGGACCCGGCCAACCGGGTGATCCTGATTGCCCCGGCGATCGTCCAGTCATTGCTGTTCGGCTACGGCGCCACCTACGACCTGAACTACGTGCCTTATGCCGTGCTGGATCAGAGCCAGGGGCGCGCTTCGACAGAGCTTTTGGCACGCTTCGATGCCTCCGGGGTGTTTGCCCGAGTGTCGACCCTGACCAGCGTCGATGAGATCGCCCCGGTGATCGACCGGGGCAGTGCCTTGCTGGTGCTGCATATCGCCGCAGACTTCGACGAGCGCCTGAGCCGGCATGAAAACGCCGGCTTGCAGTTGATCCTGGATGGTCGCAACTCGACGACCGCGGGAATGGCGGCCGGGCATATCGCCAACCTGGTGGCTGACTTCAACCAGCAGTTCCTGGCGGTGGACAACGCGCCGATCCGCCTGGAGACCCGTGCCTGGTTCAACCCCAACCTGCAAACCCGCTGGAACATAGTGCCGGGCCTGATCGCCGCGCTGAGCATGATCCAGACCCTGATGCTGGCGGCGTTGTCGGTAGCCAGGGAGCGCGAGCAGGGCACCTTCGACCAGTTGCTGGTGACTCCGCTGACGCCTTTCGTGATCTTGCTGGGCAAGGCACTGCCGTCGGTACTGATCGGTCTTTTGCAGTCCAGCCTGATCCTCCTCATCGGCCTGTTCTGGTTCAAGATCCCCATGATCGGCTCCGTGCTGGACCTGTACCTGGGGCTATTCGTCTTCACCAGCGCCTGCGTGGGCATCGGACTGTCGATCTCGGCGCTGTCGGCCAACATGCAGCAGGCCATGGTGTACACCTTCGTGCTGATGATGCCGCTGATCCTGCTCTCCGGCCTGATCACCCCGGTGCACAGCATGCCCGAGGCCCTGCAACTGCTGACCTATCTCGATCCGCTGCGCTTTGCCATCGACCTGGTCAGGAGGATCTACCTGGAGGGGGCAACGCTGGCGGATGTGTCCTGGAACCTGGTGCCCATGTTTGCCGTTGCGCTGGTGACCCTGCCGCTGGCTGCGTGGCTGTTTCGCAATCGATTGGTGTGATAAGGAACGTCATGAAAACTACTCACTCTGGATACCTGCGTAATGGGCTGACGCTGGCCATGCTGCTGGCCATCACCGCCTGCACCGTCGGGCCCGATTTCAAGGCACCGGCAGTACCTAGCCCGGAACGCTGGACGGATTGGCACAGTGGCCCGCCAGCCTCTTCGGTGCCGGGCAAAGCCCCGGCGACCACCTCGCACACCGCAGACGGCAACTGGTGGCAGGTGTTTGGCGACCCGGTGCTGGACCAGCTGCAGGCCCAGGTGCGCGAAGGCAGCCCGGACCTGCACACGGCCTTGCTGCGGTTTGCCCAGGTGCGGTTGCAACGCCAGATAGTCGCTTCCCTGGAAACGCCTGAAGTGTCCTTTTCCGCGGCGGCTTCGCGAAACCGGCAAAGCCGGTACGCGCCGAACAATCGAATGCTTGAAGCCTTGGGCAGCGACAGTGATGCCCTGGAAAAGGTGCTTACCGACCCTTATAGCCTGTACCAGGCCGGGTTCGACGTTTCATGGGAGCTGGATCTCTGGGGGCGGGTGTCACGCCTGGGTGAAGCCGCCCAGGCCGAGGTCGATGGTGCGGCCGCGACCCTGGACGACGTGTTGCTCAGTGTCTCCAGCGAGCTGGCGCGAAACTACTTCGAAGTGCGTACCGCACAGCGCCAGACCCGTCTTCTGGAGCAGGAGGCACAGATCCTGGCCGCGCACCTGCAAGTGGTTGCCGTCCAGGCCCGGGAGGGCGAGGAAGACGGGTTCGCGGTGGAACGCCAAGAGGCACGGCTGGCCTCGCTGCATGCACAGATACCGGGTTGGAAGGCGCTGCACACCCAGGCGGGCAACCGTATTGCGCTGTTGCTGGGGGAGCATCCCGGAGCCCTGGAAACCTTGCTCGCGGAGCGGCCTGATAATGCCTTGAGCCGCCCGCTGCCCAACCTGCAGTTGGGCCTGCCTGGCGACCTGGCCCGGGAGCGTCCGGACATCCGCGCGGCCCAGGCCCGCTTGCACCGGGCGACGGCGGGCATCGGAGTGGCCGAGGCCGAACTGTACCCGAGCGTGATGCTGGGGGCCGACTTCGGCTTCGAATCCTACAAGAGCGGCCAGTTTGCCGACTGGAGCAGCCGCACCTGGTCGGTAGGGCCGCGCCTGGACCTGCCGCTGTTCGACCGTGGGCGGCGCAGCAAGACCGTGGTCCTGCGCACACTCGAACAGCAAGAGGCGGCCGTGGCATTTCACCGGACCGTACTGGCAGCCTGGCAGGAAGTGGACGATGCCATGAGCCGCTACCACAACGAATACCAGCGTGCCGCGCACCTCAAGGACAGCTATGACAGCAAGGCCCGCACCTATGAGTGGACCCGCGTCCGGTACGCGGCCGGGGAGGCCAGCTACCTGGAGGAACTGGAAGCGCAGCGCACCGTGCTGGAGGCGCAGCGCGACCTGGTCAATAGCGACAGTCAACTGCGTACTCACCTGATCAGCATTTACAAATCCATGGGTAGGCATTCCACCTGAGCCCCTGAAACGCTGCCTCTGGCAGCACTCCCCACAGACCCACTTTCCTAACGGAATAGGAAGCCATGCAAATGGATGACCTCTACAAGATCGCGCTTTTTTCGTCCCTGATACTGGTAGTGCCGGGGCCCTCAAACACCTTGCTGCTGGCCTCGGGCTTCAAGTTCGGCGTGTTGCGCTCGCTGCCACTGGTGTTGATCGAAATGCTCGGCTACACCGTTTCGATCTGCACTTGGGGCTGGGGGCTTGTGCTGCTGTCCCACGACTACCCGTGGCTGATCCACCTGATCAAGCTGCTGTGCGCCTTGTACATCGCAGCGCTGGCCTTGAAGACCTGGAAGACTTCCACCACCGGAGCCCAGCACACCGAGCGCTTTGAGAGCTGGCCACGGCACCTGTTGATTGCCACCTTGCTCAACCCCAAGGGGCTGATCTTCGCCAGTGTGATCTTCCCGGCCAGCTCATTCGCCAGCCTGGGAGGGTTCCTGCCGTCATTAAGCGCTTTCTTCCTGGCACTGGCGCCAATAGCCTTGCTCTGGGTCTCGCTGGGGGCGGGCATTCGAGCCGAATACCTGGGGCGGGTTTCTGGACCGCTGTTTTCCCGGGGCACCGCCGTCGTTCTGGCGCTGTTTTCCGCCACCCTCACTTACACCGTGGTTCGTGCGGTGTAGGTGTTTTTGCCGCGGCTTTCAGCGCCCAGGCTTGCCGGTCCTCTTCGGTGGCCTTGATCCGATGAACAGGGCGTCTGGCGGATGCTAATCTGCGCCTTCCGGACAAACGGTGGGCCAGTGGATGCAGAGGATGTTGAGTGAAGCCGAGCTTCACAAGGTGCTGGAAGCGATCGAAAGCGACTCCTGCCATGACTTGAATCGTCTGTATGACGGGGTGCAGATAGACCGGTGCGCTCTTTTCAATCAAGTCGCCATGGCGGTGGCCCGGCTCTTTATCGAGGGGCGGCGCGACTTTCATTACGGCGATGCGGTCATGAATACCTTGTTCAGTGACATTGTTGATCTGTCCTTGAACGCTGACATGCCCGAGCCGGCCTTTTCCATCTACCTCGCGTTTGATGCCGGAGAGTATCGTCACCCGGGGGATGGGCAGGATGAGTTGCCTTGGGAAAAGTGGACGCGGCCGGCGCTTGAACGGATTCTGCGCGAAGCCGATGAGGGGGCGTCTGCCGAGGTCTAGCCGGCCTGGGTGACGACCGGAACCCGGGCAAACTCACGCGGTTTCGCTACGGCTCCAGCATCAAGCGGCGCCAAAGAATCGGCGGCGCAACAGCACCCGCCGGCTCTTGCGGTGCAGGTTTGTCCGGCGCCTGCGCCGGCGTTGCCTCGTCGGGTTCAGGGGCTGTCGTCGATTCAGTCGGGTCATCGGTAGGCGCTGTGGTCATTTGATCTTGATCACCACCTTGCCCTTGGCTCGTCCCTGCTCGACGTACTGCAAGGCCTCTGCCGTCGATTCGAAACTGAAGCTGCGGTCAACCACAGGCTTGATGATGCCGGCCTCGATCAGCGCGGTGATCTGTTGCAGCTGGGCGCCATCGGCCCGCATGAACACAAAGGCGTAGCGGACGTCCCGCTGGCGCGCCTTGCGCCGGATACCGAAGCTCAAGAGGCGCATGACCTGCTGCAATGGCCAGGACAAGCCTTGCTCCTGGGCGAACTGCACGGTGGGGGGACCGGAGATGGAAATCAGCTGGCCGCCGGGCTTGAGGACCTTGAGGGATTTCTCCAGCACATCGGCACCGAGGCTGTTCAACACCAGGTCGTAGCCATGCAAGAGGCTTTCGAAATTCTGCTGCTTGTAGTCGATCACCTGATCGGCGCCCAGGGCTTTGACCCATTCGACATTCCCCGTGCTGGTGGTGGTCGCGACAAAGGCGCCGAGGTGCTTGGCAAGCTGGATGGCCAGGGTGCCGACGCCGCCTGAGCCTGCATGGATCAGCACTTTCTGGCCTTTTTTCAGTTGCGCGGTTTCCACCAGCACTTGCCAGGCAGTCAGGGCCACCAGGGGAATGGACGCGGCTTGCGCCATGTCGATGTTGGCCGGCTTGAGAGCGACCGCGTCCTGATGCACGGCGATCCATTGGGCAAAGGTGCCGATCCGCGTTTGCGGCGGGCGAGCATAAACGGCATCGCCGGGTTTGAAACGCCGCACTTGCGGGCCGACTTCGACCACGACCCCTGCCAGGTCATTGCCCAATATCAGCGGCAATTTATAAGGCAGGATCAGCTTGAATTCGCCCTGGCGGATTTTCGAATCCAGCAGGTTGACGCTGCTGGCATGAACCTCGATCAATACATCGTGGGGCCCCACCTCGGGCGTGGGGACTTCGCTCAGGCGTCCGCTGTTCTTGCCGTAGCGATCAATTGAAAATGCCTTCATGGGTATGCGGCTCTGTTGGGTTGGCGTCAGTAGGGGGGCTGTTGCGGTTGCGGCCAGGTGCTGTCAGTCATCAAGGAACCTCAATACCCGGGTCACGAAGTCCGTGTGGTGCTGGAAAATGCTGCCGTGGCCGGCGTCCTCATACAGCACAAGCTGCGCATGGGGGATGCGCTCAGCCAGGGCGCGCGAGTTGACGCTGGGTACCATGAGGTCATTGTCGCCGTTGACCACCAGCGTCGGCGTTTTCAGGTGTTGCAGATCGTGCGGCGTCTGTTTGCCCCATGCCGTGATGGCCTGCAACTGCCGCAGGAAAGCCCGCGGCGTCGGGCCCTTGTCGTGATTTTTCCGGCGTGCTTTGAGCCGTTGCAGATACGCCGAGGCGGCTCGGCGACCATTGTCCGTCGACGTGAAGAACAGGTAGACCTTGGGATCGCGCAAGGTCAGCAAGCCTTTGAGCATCAAGGGCCAGGTCACCGAGCCGACCTTGTCGATACCGCTGCCGCCGGCCGGTCCGGTGCCGGTGAGAATCAAGCGGCGCACCCATTCGGGGGCCTTGAGGGCGATCTCCTGAGCAACGAAGCCGCCGAGTGAAAAGCCCAGTACATCGACACTCTTGAACCCCAGGGCCTGGATCAACTCAATGGCGTCTTGCGCCATTTCGCCGACCGTCAGTGGCGCGCTGCCACCCGAGCCGCCGATGCCGCGATAGTCGGTGGTGATGACCCGCCGGGTCTGTGCCAGCCCATCGATGATGGCTGGGTCGAAGTGGTCCAGCACCGCGCCCCAATGGTTGAACAGCACCAGGGGCACGCCGCCAGCGGGGCCGGTATCGCGATAGGCGAAGGGAATGCCCCTGACCATGATCGACTGGTTCGCCGCGTCGATGAACGAGGTCTGCTCAGCCGGGGCGCGAGTTGTCTGTATGGGATTCATTGCTACTCCGAACAGCGGAGCGGATTCGTCGCAGTGCCTGCCGCGAATCCGCCGCGAATGCTCGCTATCTGACGATCATTGTTGGGCCTGGTAACGCTGGGCAACCTCGGATTGACGGATCTGCCCCAGCAGGGCCTGACGCGCGTTCTGCAGGTCATCCCAGCGTTCGGCCTGTTGCAGCGGCGGGATGGTCACCGGTTCGCGCCGATCGAAACCGACCAGGGCGGCATCCACCAGATCGCCGACTTCCATGATGTCGCTCAGGGTGTTGATGTCGACGCCGGAGCGGTCCCAGATCTCCGTGCGGGTCGCCGCCGGCAGCACGGCCTGCACGTACACGCCCCGGGGCGCCAGCTCCAGGCTCAGGCCTTGGGACAGGAACAGCACGAAAGCCTTGGTCGCGCCATACACCGTCATGCCGAATTCCGGCGCCAGGCCCACCACCGAACCGATGTTGATGATCGCGCCATCGCCGGCCTTGGCCAGACGCGGGGTAATGGCACTGGCCAGGCGCACCAGCGCGGTGGTGTTGAGGGCGACCAGTTGCGCAACGCTGTCGGTGCTTTGTTCGACGAAGCTGCCGGACAGGGCGGCGCCGGCATTATTGATGAGGATGCCGATGCGGGCGTCGTCGCGCAGGCGGACTTCAACGGTGGTCAGATCGCTGAGTTGGGTCAAATCCGCTTTCATCACCTCGACGGCGACCTCGTGCTCGCTGCGCAATTGGGCGGCCAGTGCGTCCAGGCGCGCCTGATCGCGGGCGACCAGCACCAGGTCGTGGCCGCGTTGTGCAAAGCGCTCGGCGTAGGTGGCGCCAATGCCGCTGGAGGCACCGGTGATG
The DNA here is from genome assembly GCF_003363755.1 of Pseudomonas protegens. Classification (GTDB taxonomy): domain Bacteria; phylum Pseudomonadota; class Gammaproteobacteria; order Pseudomonadales; family Pseudomonadaceae; genus Aquipseudomonas; species Aquipseudomonas danubii. The sequence goes on along the minus strand of NZ_CP031396.1, from coordinate 469,577 downwards.
AGAACGGTAGGGCGAGTGTTCATGGGGGTATCTCTCTTTCAGGAAAGGGACAGACAGCTGGTGTGAGCGGGTAGGGCTCAGTTGGCGCGGGCGCCCGACTCGGCCAAGGTCGGGTAGTCGATATAGCCCGTCGCGCCGCCGCCATAGAGCGTGGCGGGATTGAAGGCGGACAGCGGCGCACCGCTTTGCAGGCGCTCCACAAGATCCGGGTTAGCAATGAACGGGCGACCGAAGGCGATCAGATCGGCCTGGTCTTCGGCGAGCCGCGAGGTCGCCAGCTCCAGGTCATAGCCGTTGTTGGCGATGTAGGTGTTTTTGAAGCGCTGGCGCAGGGCGGCGAAATCCAATGGCGCCACGTCACGCGGGCCACCGGTCGCACCTTCGACCATGTGCAGGTAAACCACGCCGAGGGCGTCGAGTTGATCGACGAGGTAATCGAATTGCGCCTGCGCATTGCTGCTGGAGACACCGTTGGCCGGCGACACTGGCGACAAGCGCACCCCGGTGCGATCTGCGCCGATTTCATTGATCACGGCTGCGGTGACTTCGAGCAACAGGCGCGCACGGTTTTCAATCGAGCCGCCGTAAGCATCGGTGCGCACGTTGGCACTGTCCTTGAGGAACTGATCCAGCAAGTAGCCGTTCGCGCCGTGAATTTCCACGCCGTCGAAGCCGGCGGCAATGGCGTTTGCCGCGGCCTGGCGGAAATCGGCGACTATCCCCGGCAGTTCGCTGATGTCCAGTGCGCGCGGCTCGCTGGCGTCTTCAAAGCGGTTGTTGACGAACACCTGGGTGGCCGCGCGCAACGCGGAAGGGGCCACGGGGGCGGCGCCGTTTTCTTGCAGGTCAACGTGGGATACGCGGCCGACATGCCACAGTTGCGCGAAGATCTTTGCGCCCTTGGCGTGCACGGCGTCGGTCACGGTGCGCCAGCCCTCAATCTGCGCCTGGGTGTAGATCCCGGGGGTGTCCTGATAGCCCTGGCCCTGTTGGGAAATCTGCGTGGCTTCGCTGATCAGCAAGCCGGCGCTAGCGCGTTGGCTGTAATAGGTGGCGGCGAATTCGCTGGGAACAGAGCCTGCGCCGGCGCGGTTGCGGGTCAGTGGCGCGAGGACGATGCGGTTCGACAGCGCGAGGGCGCCGAGGGTGTAAGGGGTGAACAGGTTCTGATCGGTCATCTGGTGTCTCTTGCGTGCCCGTGGGTGGAGGTCGGTGGTGCGTGCAATTAGGATGATGATCGAAATCTAAGCTGTCAACGATTTTGATTATGATCGACATCTATGTATGATCGGGCCCATGATTTTCCGATGTATAGGAGGTATTGCAGGTGAGAGTGAGCAAGGCTCAGGCGCAGGCCAATCGAGAGCACATCGTTGAAACGGCCTCAGAGTTGTTCCGTGAGCGCGGCTTCGACGGTGTGGGGGTGTCGGACCTCATGGCGGCGGCCGGTTTCACCCATGGAGGTTTCTACAAGCATTTCGGTTCGAAGGCCGACCTCATGGCCGAGGCCTCGGCCTGCAGCCTTGCCAAGTCGCTGGCTGGCCTGCAAGCGCTCGATGTGCCTGGCTTCATCGACGTCTATGTGACCCGAGAACACCGCGACGAACGTGGCGGCGGTTGCACCATGGCCGCATTGGGTGGCGATGCGGCACGTCAATCGGATGATGTGAAAGCGAGGTTTGCCGAAGGGATCGAGCACACCCTGAAAACCCTGGGGGACAAATACCCGACCCGGCCGGATGCCGCACCGGGTGAGGGCAGGCAGAAAATGATCGACCTGCTGTCGCGTGCGGTCGGTGCAATTATTTTGTCCCGTGCCTGCCCGGATGATTCGGCGCTGGCGGATGAGATTCTTGAGGTGTGCCGCGCTGAGATGTTTGCTTCGTTGCCGGTTGATAAAGACCAGCCGGCGTGAAGGGCGACGATTCAAGCCGACAGTGGTGTGGCGCACCAGCACCCGCAGCAGCCCCGGCGGTGGACGCACCCGCGCGAACGGTTAACGGCTGAATCATTGAGGCTGCTGGGCTCTGCTTGCTCTTAGAGCTTCATGCCCACTGCCAGCCGGTTAAAGGCATTCATCAAGGACACGGCCAAGGTCAGGTCGGAAACCTCGACCTCGCTAAAGTGCGCTTTCAGCGGTTCGTACAGTGCGTCCGGCGCGCCCTTGTCGTGGACGTAGGTGAGGGTTTCGGCCCAGTCCAGGGCGGCGCGTTCGCGCTCGTTGAACAGTTCGCTGACGCGCCAGCCGGCGAGGCAATCCAGTTTGTCCTGGGCGACGCCACATTCACGCAGGGTCTGTGAGTGCTTGCCCAGGCAGAACGAGCAGCCGTTGATCTGCGACACGCGCAAATACACCAGCTCCAGCAAGGGCAGGCCCAGGGGGCTGGCGGCCAGGGCGGTGTTGGTGGCGAGCAGGCCTTGATAGGCGGCCGGCGACAAAGTGGCAAAGGGCAGTCTGAGTTGGCTCATGGTGAAACTCCGATATGGAAAAAAGTGATCAGGCACAAACGAGGGGGTTGAACAGGGGCTGCAAGGACAGTGCGCTGCGGGCCTCGTCGAGGGTTGCGCGCACCGCTTCGTCACCGAACACCAAGCCCTGCAGATAAGTGAGCTGCAGGTCGAACAGACCCAGGGTGTTCAGCACCTGGCGCAGGTAAGGCGTGAGAAAGTCCGGTTGGCGTGCCCGCGGGCCTTGGTGAAAGCCGCCGGAACTCACCAGCACATGCACCGGGCGGTCCTTGAGCAGGCCGACCTTGCCCTCCGGGCCGGAGCTGAAGGTGCGGTGAATGCGCAGCACATAGTCGATCCACAGCTTGAGCGCCGCCGGCAGGGTGAAGTTGTGCATGGGCGTGGCAATCAGCAGCACATCGCAGCGCTCCAACTCACGAATCAGCCCTTCGGACACCTCGAACAACGGCGCGTCGAAGGGCGTGGCGCTGGTCAGGGCGTGGGCGTAGTCCAGGCCTAGCGGTGGCAACGGCTGCGCCCCCAGATCGCGCTCGACCAGTTCGAGCTGCGGATAGCGTTGGCGCAGGGAGCTCAGCAGCTCCAGTGCCAGCCGGTGCCCCTGGGAAACCTGGCCATGGGGGCTGGCGTTGATCAACAGGACAGTGTTCATGCCGGCTCCCCACCGCGAAGCCGCAGGGTGAAGTGCATGCCGCGGGCCAGCAACCCCTGGCGGAAATAGAAGCGCTGGGCCAGAGGCATATGCAGGCCGGTATCCAGCACGAAGTGATCGCATTGACGCTGCGCGGCCTCATCCCGCACGGCGCTCAACAGCCGCGCTCCCAGGCCGCTGCGCTGCAGCTCCGGGCTCACCACCAGGTCATCGACGTAGATGAAGCGTCCGTAGAGCAGGTTTTCCAGCTCGCGGTAACCGGCCAGGCCGACGATGCGCTCGGCGTTCCACGCGGCGAGCAAGCGGTAGCCCTGTTCGGTTTGCCGGGCCAGTTGGGCGACATAGGCCGCCGGGTGGGTGAGGTGCGGGCGCAAGACACGCATCACGTCGAAACTGGCCGCCAGGGCCGCCTCGCTATCGAGGTGTTGAAGGGTGTAGGGCATGTCCGTCATCCGCTGCAAAGAGATGGCCCACTGTAGAAGGCCAATGGCTTAAGCTACAGGGCCAAAAAATGCATAAATGACTAGGCCATGATCCTTCCTTTCGAATTGGACCGCAGCCAGACGGCGCCGATCTATCGCCAGCTGTACCAGCGGTTTCGCGAGTCCATCGCCGATGGCCGCCTGCGTCCGGGAGACCGCGTGCCGGCGGTTCGCGCCTTGGCGGCGGAGCTGAACCTGGCGCGGGGCACCGTGGAAGCCGCCTATCAACTGCTGATAGGCGAGGGCTACCTGATTGCTCGCGGGGCCGCCGGGACCATTGTCACCCCGCAACTGGCGCCGATTTCCGCGCCCGTGCAACGCGCCCCGGTGGCTGCAACGACCCACCAAGCCACCCATGCCGGCATGTCGCCCCTGGCACTGCAAATGGGCCTGCCAGCGCTGGACGCCTTTCCGCGCAAACTCTGGACCCGCCTGGCGGGCCGGCAACTGCGCCAGGCGGGCGTCGAAGGCCTGGTCTACCCGGACGCTCGCGGCTACGCCCCGTTGCGGGCGGCCATTGCCTCCTACCTGGGGATTTCCCGGGGCATCACCTGCCACCCGGAGCAGATTTTCGTCTGCGCCGGCTACCGCGCCTGCCTCGACCTGATCAGCCACACCCTGATGCGTCCAGGCGCCACCTGCTGGCTGGAGGAGCCCGGCTACTTCATGGCCAGGAACGCACTGCTGGAAGCCGGCGCGCAGTTGGTGCCGGTGCCCGTGGACGATCAGGGCCTGGACGTCGCCCAAGGCATCGCCCGCGCCCCAGAGGCCGGCTTTGCCGTGGTCACCCCGACCCACCAGAGCCCGCTGGGGGTGTCGCTGTCCCTGCCACGGCGCCTGGCCCTGCTGGACTGGGCTAACCGCCAAGGCAGCTGGATCATCGAGGACGATTACGACAGCGAATACCGCTACCAGGGCAAGCCCTTGCCGGCCCTCAAGAGCCTCGACCAGCAGGGCCGCGTGCTCTACACCGGCACCTTCAGCAAAGTCCTGTTTCCAGGGCTGCGCCTGGCCTACCTGGTGGTGCCCGCCGAACAGACCCCAGCGTTCGCCCGTCAGGCGGATCGTCTGCACAATCACTGCCCGCACCTGCTTCAAGCGACCGTCACCGCCTTCCTCAACGAGGGTCACTTCGCACGGCATCTAAATAAAATGCGCGGCCTCTACGCGCGACGCCGTCAATGGCTGATCGATGCGTTGCATCAACAGTTTGGCGAGGGTTTACAGATAAACCCTCAAGCAGGCGGCATGCACTTGGTCGCCGGTCTTGGGCAAGGAAATGATGTCGAGTTCGCCCAGCGCGCCCGGGCGGTGGGCATCGCGGTTGAGCCGCTGTCACAGTGGTACCTGGAGGCCCAGTCCAGGCAGGGTCTGGGGATGGGCTTCACTAACGTTGCCAGTGCCGAACAGGCATCGACGCTGGCGCTGCGCTTGGCGCAAGTCATCCAGTGAAGAAGGAAACTGATTGTTACTGGCGCGAAATGGCCCGCAGCAAGGTTTGAGTCGCAACAGTCCCGCCGGGACCACTTCGCGATGGAGCACTTTTTTCTGAGCTTGAAAAGGGAACGCATGTGGCGGCGTGGTTATGCCGACCCTGCCGAAGCAGGCAGCGACATCGCTGAACGAGGTGTCTGTTTGCCGCGGCGTTGCTGCGTATCGCAAGGTTGGGTGTTCTGGTATAGAAACACTCCACTCAAGCCAAGGACGACGACTGTGCAGATACGCAAGATGACTCACGAAGACCTGCCGAGCGCCACTGCCCTTTGCCTGGAAGCGTTCATGCTGGCAGTTGCGCCTTCGCTCTCAGCGCAGGGCGTGGAAACCTTCGCCAAGGTAGCGGCGCAGAAGGCGTTTGCCGAACGAATGGCGAGTGACAACCTGATGCTGGTTTGTGTCGCAGAGGGAACCCTGGTCGGACTGATCGAACTCAAGGAAGGGCGCCATGTGGCGATGCTGTTCGTTGCGCCGCTGTGGCAGCGTCGCGGCGTTGGCAAACGCTTGGTGAGCGCAGCTCTGGAGCAGGCCAGAGCCGATGTGGTAACCGTCAGAGCGTCTCTGTCCTCAGTGGCCGCTTACGAAGGTTACGGTTTTGCCTTGGCTGGGGAGGAGGGTGAGTTTGCCGGGCTGATCTATCAGCCGATGGAGAAGCGGCTGAGCCTGTGAATCCACACCCTTTCTCCAGGCGTCATTCCACGTAGCGCAGCCACAGGTGTGTCCGCTCGCGGATCGCCTGGACGACCGCTGAAGTCACCGCTTGCCGGTTCTCTTCAGGGGTGTTGTAGAGCGCACAAAAATCCTTCGCCACGGCGTTGGCGACGTGCAGGTCGGCAGGCGCTGCACGCAGGAAACCGAGGTAAGACGCGCCAACCCCGATCAATTCATAACCGTGGGCCTGAGCAAAATGGCGCGCTAGCGCATAGTTTTGCGCGGGGCCCAGGTCGCAACTGAAATAGCCGTTGGGAAACGCAGCCAGTGCCTGGCAGGCATGCTCGACCGGAACCAGGAGCGCCGAGAGAGGCTGGTCGAGCAGTGAAACCGGGTTGTCCTGATAGTCCATCCATTCCTGCAGGGCGGGCTGGTCAAGGGTCAGGCCGTGGGCGCAAGCCTCTTCGAACGAGCTGCCGGCCACCAGCTTGGTGAAGTTGCGCAAGCAGATCGGGAACTCGGCTTTGGTGGTGGAATAGCCCAGGTATTCGCCCTGTTCGAAGCATTCGGCAGGTAACTGGGCAATGTCCTGTTCCGAGGCCTCATCCAGCCCCAGGTTGTTGCGTGCATGCCCGCAGGTGTAGCGGGCCTGGGGCAGGTCATCCAGCGAGAGCAGGGGCCTGAAGCCCGGGTGCTTGTCGGCGATCTGGCGGTAGGCGTCGATCAGCTCATCCAGGCTGGAAATGCCGCTCAGGCTGTACTCATCGCAGGTGCCGGCAGCGGGGTTGCCAGGCATTGCGTTACCGCGAAATTGGATATCCATCGAAGGGCTACCTGTTCACTGTTGATGTTCAGACGAATGATTCAGCTTTCTGCGCGCCAGTGCACCCCCTGCCAGTACCGCCGGCATGATGGCCAGGCAGCAGCTGATATGCACCCAGCTTATTTGGCTCAAGGAGAAGATCCCCACGGGAATGCCCCAGACCAGCAGGATGATGACCCCGACCCAGAGGGCGGGACGCAAGGAGCGGGTCGCGTGGGTCCGGGTGCTGACAAATCCCCCCAGCCCTGCCATGAGGGCCCAGCTCAGCACCGTCAGCCATTGAACGCTATGCAGGCTGACCAGTTGATTGTGCTGTTGTTTCCAACCCGGTTCGCCAAGGGCAACGAACCCAGGCGGGAGAAACTGTGAAATCACCAGCCCGAAAACAGGCAGCACCAGGGCGCAGGAGAGCAGGCCGAAGAGAATGGCTTTAAACATGGGGTGTTCGACATCCGTGTTGAGAGGGGCTTGGAGGGTGTTGCTGATGGAATGCGGGGTTATCCAGGCGATGCAGTGGTTTGCTTACGGTTTGCCGGCAGGGATCGTCATCGAAGTCGATAGCGTCAAGAGAGAACATCCTGTTTTGGCATGAAGAATCGGGCGAAGAGTTCGGATTGCGACTTGATGTTCAGCTTGGCGTAAATGTTGCGACGGTGAACCTTTATCGTCTCTGCCGAGAGGGAAAGTTTGCCAGCGATCTCCTTGTTGGAAAAGCCACTGAGCAACAGCCTGAGTACATCGCTCTCGCGGGTGGTTATTTGTGTGCCCAGCTGGCTAATGGTTTCGGGCCATTGCGGCGGGGCGCTGAGGTTTTTCTCGACATCCGTTTCAAAGCACATGCGCTGATGCATCAACGCAGTGACCCACGGCTTGATCAGATCCAGCATCGTGATCTGTTCTTGATTGAAGTGCACGCCGCTGCCAATGGAGATGCACAGGGTTCTGTCGGCATCGAGCTGGATGTTGTATTGCACTTCATCGACAGAAATGTATTGCGCAAAGTACTTGTGGTAGTACTCGGTTTCCCGAAAGTACTCCGGTGCAATATCCAGCAGGTGAAAGAATCCGCTCTGCGGGTTTTCTCGATTGGCGATATAAAAGGGGTCCAGCAGATATAGCCCCTTTACATACAGGTGAATAAACGCATCCACTTCTTCCACATCGGCTACTTCGGGAAGACTGACCACTTGTACTTGTTGATTGCTGAAGATCAGCACGACCCAGTTATCGATCTGCACATATTCATTGAGTGTGCGAATAAGCGAACTCCAGAAGTCTGGACGGTTCAGCTGCATGATCAGTTTTCCAATCGAGCGGTGCCAAGCCAGGCTATGCAGGTCGAGTGGCATTTTCTACCCCTTTAGGGTTAGGTAATCGTGGGTCAAGGGTAAGTAATCGTAGGTATTTACTATTGCCCAAGGCTCGGTATATTCGCCTTCAAGGTTTACGACAGCCATGAGGGCACGTCGTCTAGACAGGGATGTTGCATGAGAAAATCACCTTTGCGAACCGTTTTTTCGGTCGCGTTGCTCTGCGCCGGAATCAGTACATCCGCAGGTGCAGTAGAGCCAGGGATGTACCTGTACAACTGGTTCGGGCTGCTGGCTCCGGAAACGCCAAAAGAGTTCGAACAGGCCACGGGCACCCGAATTCACATGGATGCCTTCGACAGTGCCGAGATCATGCAGAGCAAGGTCATGGCCGGTCGCACCGGCTACGACGTGGTGGTGGCGACCTCCAATGTGTTGCCCAGCCTGATCGAAGCGGGGGTGCTGCAGCCGCTGGACCCTGCCCAGCTGAGTAACCTGTCCCACGTCGATCCGGCCATCCTGGCCCAACTGGCGGTCAACGACCCAGGCAATCGCTACGCTGTGCCTTATTTGTGGGGCACCACCGGCATTGGCTATGACGTGGATAAAGTCAAAGCGGCATTGGGTGATCATGCGCCGGTCGATAGTTGGGACTTGATCTTCAAGGAAGAGAACATCAGCAAGCTCAAGTCTTGCGGTGTGGCCATGCTGGATTCGCCCAGCGAGATCATTTCGATTGCCTTGAATTACCTTGGGCTCCCCAGCAATAGCAAGAACCCGGATGATTACCAGAAGGCTCAGGAACTGCTGTTGAAGATCCGGCCTTATATCGTTTATTTCGACTCTTCCAAAATCGACGCTGACTTGGCGGGCGGCAACATTTGTGTCGTGGTGGGCTGGGCCAATGGTGCCCTGGCGGCGCAGGCTGCCAACGAGAGCGCCAACACCGGACGCACGATCAGCTACAGCCTGCCTCGCGAAGGTGCGTTGGTCTGGTCGGAAAACCTGGTGCTGCTCAAAGACGCGCCTCACCCAAAAGAAGGCCTGGCGTTTATCAACTACATGATGCGTCCGGAAGTGATTGCCAAAACGTCAAATCACACGCTGTATCCTAATGCCAATAAGGATGCCACCGAGTTTGTCCAGCAGAAGTTGCGCGATAACCCATGGATATATCCAGACAAGGCAACCGTCGCAACACTGGTTCCGCTTGAACCGCTGCCATTGAAGTTGGAGCGCATCCGGACGCGGGTCTGGACTAAGGTGAAGAGCAGTATCTGATCGGGTTTGACTCTTCCTCTCCTGCGCCATGCACGTTTCATAGCGAGTGCGGGCTCATTATTTAAAACATTCGTTGAAATGTATTCGTCATGCGGGAAATTAACTTTCCCGCCTGGCGGTATGCGCCTGTGTCCATTCAATACCTGATCCAAGAGGAGCACAGTGGATGTTCAGCCCAGCCAATCAAACGCACTTCTGTTTGACCATCGACGGTTTTGCGCATGAGGTTCAAGTGCTCGCATTCACCGGGGAAGAGGCGATCAGCAAGCCTTACTTTTTCAAGGTGGAGTGTGTGAGTGAACGACCCGACCTAGAACTGCAAAGCCTGGTCGACAGGGAGGCCTTCCTGGCTTTCGATGGCCACGGCCATGGCATTCACGGGCGCATCTATCACATCGCCCAATGTGCGGACACCCAGTGCTACAACCTGGCCCTGGTTCCGCACCTGTCCTACTTGCGCCACCGCACCAACCAGAGGATCTATCAGCAGTTTTCGGTGCCGGCCATCGTTGCCCTGATTCTCGAAGAACACGGGATTCTGGGCGATGCCTACCGCTTCGAGTTGGGCTCGACCTACCCCGAGCGTGATTGCTGTACCCAGTTTGGTGAAACGGATTTGCACTTCATCCAGCGCTTGTGTGAGGAGGAGGGGATTCACTTTCACTTCCAGCACAGTGCTCAAGGTCATGTGCTGGTGTTTGGCGATCATCAGGCGGTGTTTCCCAGGATCGAGCAAGCCACGGCTGTCGCCCCCGAGGGCGACAGCCGGGCCACCGAGCGACTGATCAAGCCCGCCAGGCAGCTCACCCCGCAGGCCGGCGAGCACCGCCGCGCGGCCTACCGTCCGCTTGAAAGCCAAGGTCAGCAAACCGGGCTAGCCAGTGGTCATGTTGTGGAAGTCCCCGGCCCGCCGGGCCAAGAGCGCCATGAGCCATGGCTACTGACTCGGGTCATCCATGAAGGCAGACAGCCACAGGTATTGAATGAATCCGCCAGTGGCGACCCGGCTGACGATGACCGGTATCCGGGTTACTGCAATCGCTTCATGCTTGTGCCGGGGGATGCGCTCTATCGTCCGCCTTTGGCTCACGAGAAACCGCAGGTGCCCAGCCAGACTGCGCTGGTTATCGCCATGGAAGATGAAGCGCTGCGCACTGATGGACGCTGCGCGAGGCTCAAGGTCAAGTTTCCCTGGGATCGGGAAGGTCGGTTTGACGACAAAAGCAGCTGTTGGCTAGGGGGCGCTGCCAATTGGCAGTGTGAATTGACGCCACTGCGGACGGGCGTGGAAGTCAGGGTCACCTTTCTTGAAAGCGACCCCGATCAACCGTTGATCAGCGGTTGCCTGTGCTGTCAGTGATTCGATGCTGAGCCTGCCTTGCTCGCTCATACGCAGCGCAACTGACGGGTTTTTGCGGCGGCTTGACGGACCTGTGGTCAACGAAGACGAGCTGGCCGCCAGCGTTTACCGCGCCGTCGCTGTTTTCAGTTGCCACGGTTTGAAACTCAGCCACAGCAACACCCCAGGTACTTGCAAGGCAATCATCACGCCCAGCGACCACTGGTAAGCCTCCACCGGATGCCCTTGTCCATTGGCCGGCCACAGGTTCAGGATCTCTCCCATCAACCATTGCAAGGCGAACGCCAGCACGAACACCACCAGGTTGAACGACGAACTGACCCGCCCGGCCAGTTCAGGCGATACCGACTGAGCTACGATCGCGTAGTTCATGGTGGTGGAGGTGCCGAAGAAGCTGAACCCCATGGCAATCAGCAGCGGCGACACCGGCAGTCCGCTGATCATCAGCGATTGAAACACGATGAAGATCGCAACCCCGGCGCCGCACACCATGATCGGCTGCACACCAAAGCGGCGCAGGTAGTCGGTGATCGAGCCGAAGGCCAGCGAACCTGCCACCATCGCCACGGTGCCCCAGAGCAAGGTATTGGCCATGCTCGACTCGCTGAGCTGGGCGACATCGCGCAGCCACGGCCCCATCCACAGCGACAGCACCGACATGTAGATCGCATGGGCAAACACCGAGTACAACGCCAGTCGCCAGAATACCCACGAGGAGTAAAGTGTCCCCACGGCCTTGGACATTTCGGCCAGAGTGGTGTGCTTGGGTTTGTAGGTGCGCGGCACGCTCAGGTGAATGACCACGCTGACGAACAGAGTCAACAGCGCCAGAATCAAGAACGCTTCACGCCATGAGATCCACTTGAGCAGTTCATGCAGCGGCGTGGTGGACGCCATGGCGCCCAGGCCGCCTACCGACAACAGGCACGCCGTACTCAGCGGCAGGCGCTCGACCGGCAGCCAGATGGTGCACGCCTTGATCGCACTCATCAGCGAACCGGCTACCCCCAGGCCGATCAGGCCGCGACCGATGATCAGACCCAGCTCGGTGTGGGAGAAGCTGAAAATCAGCGAGCCCAATACCGCGAACAACAGCATGGGGGCCTGCACGCTGCGCGGACCGTAGCGGTCGAGCATGACGCCGAGCGGAATCTGCGCCGCGGCGAAGGTCAGAAAGTACACGCCGGTCAGCAGGCCCATGCTGCTGGCGGGCAGGTGCAGTTCCTGCTCCAGGTCCACATAGATCAAAGCGTTGACCGTGCGAAACAGGTACGAGACGAAATGGCCGAGGCCAAAGGGAATGAAAATGGTCAAAAACAGGTACACAAAGGTGTGCTTAATTTCCTGGTCGGCCTTGGCGCAAGAGGCTGTATTTTCTTTACTCATGTCGCAAGAGCCTCGCATGGGGAAAAGGTTGTGCGTATTTCACAGCAGAAACGCCCTCGTGCCTCTTCAAGCCAAAGTTCATCGGGGCACGGTCGCATTTCCGAGAACTTGACGTGGCCTGCGTTCTTCAGCGCATTGCTGATGCCGTCGAAGGACAAAGGGTTGTCGAAGTCGAGGAACAGCGGTTTGGGTTCGGTATCGATCTTGACGAAGGCATAGCGGGGCAAACCGTGAGCGCCAGCCCAGGCACGCCATTGCAGGGTGTGTTCTAGCTCGTCGATCGAGCCCTTCGGTTCCGGCAGGCGATCGCGGGAAAATAGCCAGGAAGCGCGCTTGTAGAGGGTCCGGCCCAACCAGATACGGCGGTGATCGTGTTTGGCCACGGCGCTGCCGGCCAGGGCGAAGCCCAGCCGATGCAAGGGCGTGGAGTACACGCACAGCAAGTCTTCGCTGAACTGACCCAGGGCGTCGACCACTTGCAGACGACCGTTCACCCGCAGCACTTTTGCCCTGCCAGCGGCAAACTGCTGGTGCGCTGCGACACAACCGCCGCCAGACGGCAGCACCAATTGCAGGTAGGAGGGCTGCAGTGGCCAGTCGATGTGGGAGCGCTGATAGCTCTCGGGCGAGTCAGCCAGTACCAGGCGAGGGCGTTGGAAAATCGCCTCCACCTGTTGGTTTATCTGCGTATTGAAGGGGCCGAACGGGGCGGCAACGGGCTGGCTCAGCGTATGAACTGCCGGGTGCACTTCACCGACGATGATTTCGTAGTCGCCGCGATTGAAAGCCTCGACCGAGGCGCTGGAGAGCAGGATATCCGGAGAGTGAAAGTCGCTGCCGAACACCTCGAAGCCTTCGACATCCAGACGGCTGTTCAGCAGGCTGATCAGGCGCTCGACGTCCGCAGCACACAGACGCACTTCGGCGTGCTCCGGGAAGTCCTGCAGCAGTTGCGCCCAAGCGCTTTCCAGGCGCTGATCGAGGTCGCCGATGATGCGCGCCTCAAGTGCAGGTAACAGAGGGGCAAGGGTGTTGAGCAGGTCGAGAAAATCAACCGGTTTGCCGGGGTTGGCCACCTGGCGCTGCTCCCAGACCTCAATGAAGGCCTGATTGAGCTGGTGCGCGATGGCTTTGATCAGCCACTGATTGATACGCATCAGCGGCGCCAGTTCTTGGTTGACTTGGTCGAGCATGGCTTGCCCAAGGCTGATGTTCATGTTTCTCGAACAATCTTCGTACAGCGGGTAACGGCCGACATACATGGCGCCGGTTTCTCGGCTGAGGTCGACCCCGGCCTCGCCAAGCAGTTGGTTCAAGCGCTCCAGGCATTCGGTCCGACGCATCAGGTCGCCGTGGGCATAGTCATGGCGCAAGCCCTCCAGCGCTTCAAGGCGCGATTGCCAGAGCTGGTTGAACGGGTCGGATACCCCCGCGTTGGCCAAACAGCGTTGCAGCTGCACGATGGGGTGACGCTCACGGGGCGACATTTGCCAGCCCCGGCGCACGATACGTTTGCTCACCAGGTGCTCCAGCAGATCGCGCAATGTGCCAGCCGCGTCTTGCGGACAGTCGTTCAATATCCCCGCGTAAGTGGCGGCTCGATCCTGGTGCTCGCTGATGTACTGCAGTACCTGGGCGGTTTGCGGGTTGAGGCGCTGGCTTTTGCCAATCGGCATGAACAGGGTCTGTTCGTGCAGGTAGCAACCGGTATTGAGCTGCAAGGGCATACGGTCGGTGTCTGGGCATTGCTGGTTGATCTGTTCGACCAACCGCTGTACCACCCAATTCTCAAAGAAGGTGTGGCGATCCTTGATCCACGCCGTGTCATCCTGGGTCAGATGCACATTGGCTGTCTGCCGGGTATCGAACCGGCCCCAGGCCAAAGGTCCGAAAAAACTGGAGGTATCGTTCTTGGCGCAGAAACGTTGCGCGTAACTCCAGCCCAAGCGCAGCTTCTGCTTTTTGCGGGTGTCGTTCCTGCTGTGCCGATCCCTGATCAGCTCACGGATGCGTGTCAACGCCGACGGGTTGGAGATGAACAAGGCCTCGGCCACCGCATCGTCATCCAGGAAGTCGATCAGTCCTTGGCGGGCGCTTTCCAGATAGGCGTCATATTCCCGGGCGGCTTCTTCAGGCGCTGACGTTCGCGCGAGCAAAGCATTCCAGTGTTGCAACGCCTCACCGAGAGGTTCGCGCAGTACTTCTGGCAGATCGGTGGGTTGCAGGGCCTGGTTCTCGTTGAGTTTGCGGATGAATTTGCGGCAGGCCTGGGGCGAATGCGCGTTGGCCTTTTCAAGCAGCGTCGCCTTCAGCGTCTGCAAGGAGCGGAAGTCTTGCTCGAAGGCGCGGCACGCTGGCAGGTCGGCGAATCGGCCCAGATCCGTCAAGTGATGAATGGGGAAGCCGGTCGAGCGCAGCCAGAAGTACTGTGAGCTTTCCATGGTCTAGGCCGGCATCCTGATGGCGTTGAGTCGATGCAGCTTATCGAGCAGTGCCAAGTCCTCGCCGCTGGGTTGTGCGGCGCTGGAACCCAGTATCTGCATCAAGCTGACGAGTGACTGTGGTTGCTCCAGGCAGTGATAGAGGTACGCAGCGCGCGGGCTGATCAGGGTGAATTTGTGGCGCGCCTCAGGGGTGGGCAAATACACCAAGATGTGCTCGCAGGCTTCCTCCGGTCTGCTACGCCCGAGCAGGCTTTTATCACGCAACCAGTGCGACAGCGCATAGCGGCTCTGGTAAATGCGTGCACCGTCGGTGCGTTGATAAGTGCCCGGCACTGCGGCACTGGTTTCCACCAGCCCGATGTAGAGGCGCACAGATTCGCGCTCAAGGCCCATCAGGTCGCGAATCTGCGGGTAGTCGGCAAGTTCCTGGCGCTCGAGCAGAAAGCCCAATGCCGCGTCGCAATAGCCATACACTCTTGGCCCGTAGTCGAACCACTCTTGTTGGCGCAGGAATGCCTTGGACAGTGCCGGCAGGTCCAGGCCGATATTGAGCAGCGCGCGCAGCGTCAATGGCGCGCCGGTTTCCAGCGCATTGATAAAGGAATTGACCAAGCGGAACTGATAGTTTTCGACGAACCATTTCACTCGTTCAAACTGACTGCCATAGGCCTGCAGAATCACCCGCTCGTTATCAGGAAAGTGTTCCAGCCATTGAGTCGCGCCTTGAGCTTCGAACAACTGCTGCTGCAGTGTTTCATCGCGTAGCAGGCGTCGCCACAGCTTCCAGACCTGCTCAGCATCCATGCGTCAGCTCCTGTGCCGCTTTTGTGTAGTGATTCCAGATGTTCTGTGCGCGCCGCACATCGGTGACGATCATGTGTTCGTCGTTGGCGTCCATCACGCGAGTCAGTGCGTGGTGAGCCTGCCCCTGGTATTCGAGGATGATCGCCGAGGGTTGGCAGCGGGACATGAGTTCCTGGTACAGATCCCAAACAGGTTCGGGCACACACGAGTCATGCCAGTCGTGGTAGAGCCCCTCATGCCAGCTGCCACCTGCCAGATGCACAGAGATCACCTTGTCCAACGGCAAGGTGTCGAGGTAGTCGCGCAAGTCGAAGTCTTTCAGGTTCAAGTGGTTGGTGTAGATGTTGTGCAAGTCCAGATGCAAGAAGGTGCCGGACTGCTGCACGAGACGGGCCAGGAACTCGGCTTCGCGCATTTCTGCACCCGGGCATTGCAAGTAATAGGCGGCGTTTTCATGGGCCAGTGGCATCCCATAATGTGCCTGCAAAGCCTTCGCGCGTTCGGCGCAGCGCAGAACCTCTGCATTGGAAAACTGCAGCGGGCTGCTCCAGATATCCAGCCAGGAGTTGTCGCCATAAAAACAATGGTTGGCGACCCATGGGCTGTTGAGCATCTTGGCCAGGGGCACATGGCGTTGCACAGCGGCGGTTTCTTCAAGAGGGCTGAAACCAAAGTCGCAACCGTAGTTGGAATGCGCCAGCAAGGTGAATTTCTCAGACAGCCGATTGATCATCGCCTGGGCCGCGGGCTTGATGATCTGGGGGCCGTCCATAGGGGCCATGATGTTGTCGAGCAGTATTTCCAGCACATCGACTTCGATGTCCTCAAATGGAAACCAGTCGAGGATCTCGGGGTTGTACTGGATACCCACACCAATCGGTTCGGGCTTAACGAAGTGAGCCATGTGGTTGCCCAGTTTGAGGAAGGGAAGGCTTCCTCGACGTCAAGCCGAGGAAGCTCGGAGCGATCAGGCGAACACTTTGCTTTCGATGATTTCGATATCGTCGAGGTCGAACTCCTCGAACGGTGCATCGGTAAGGGCTTGCGGCGCGACGTCGGCCGGGGCGGTTGTGGTGGTGGCTTCATCCATGGCGGCAATAGCCGGAGTCACTGTAGGTTGAGTCATGACACTGTCCTTATGGGTGGTTGAAAAGGCGAATCAGGGTGGCTGCGATGAAGCTCCAGGCGATGACCCAGCCCAGGCAGGTCAACAGGAATGTGCCCCAGTAGAGCCTGCGCAATGCAGGGGAAAGGGTTTCCTGCGGCGCGCTGCGCCAATGGCGCTTCACATAGTTGAAAGCACGCTGGCGCAGGCGCGGTTGCCCCAGCACTTCGGTAATCGCCAGGTAGGTGTCGCCATTGAAGATGGGCAGCAGGGTGGGGATGAGGGAAATGCACGAAGCCACGATCATCACCACGAAAAGGGCGGGCAAAACCCCTTGGGTGTCACGGAACATCGCCCACAGGGCAATGCCCACTCCCGCATACAGAAGGCTGACCAAGGGGCCTGCCAGAATGGTGATCACCCGTTGGTTCAGCGGTAGCTGCGACCATTGTGTCTGCACCGGACGTACCCAACCGGTGGCGAGCAACAAGTAGATGCCGATCCCGAAATCGTTGACCTTGACCCCATAGTGACGACAGGCCATCGCATGCCCCAGTTCGTGAAGGGCGATGGAGGTCAGGATCACCGGGAAGTGCCAGAGCAGCCAGCGGTAACTCTGGATATAGGTGGCGCTGGCATCGGCCATGAAGCTGTCCAAGTGCGCGCCCAGGTACACGAAGCTCAACAGGGACAAGGCCAGCAGCGGCAAAATGAATGCCGCGCGGCAGCACCAGGGCGCCAACCGGTAAAGACGATCAAGCAATGGCTGCGGGTTGGTTTTAACCAGGTTAATCAGCAAATGCTCTTTCAGCGGGCCATAGGTTATGCCCGTGGCGGGATCGCGCAGGTCCTTTTTATGATCCGTTTGCTCGCTGCTCAGCAGTTTCAGGTTGAGCAGTTTGCGCTCGAACTGCGCAAGCTTCTCGGGGCTGACCTTGATTCGATGCTGCGCCAGGGCGGCGTCGACAATCTCTTGCAGGTTTCGCTGGCCATCGAAGAGCAAGGCAAGTGAGTACTCGGCCTGGCCCAGTTCAAAACCGATATCACTACGGGGGTCATAGAGGTTGTAGCGCCGGGTGACCGCGTCTGCTGGCGGTGGTGTCACGACCAGATCATCCCTGAAGCAGGAATGGACGCGGGCACTCGACTTTTCGAGGGCATAGGCCGAGGCACTCATGTGCGGGGTCGCATCGAGTGCAGGCTTGGCATGTAGGACTCCTGCAGTGCCTTGCGGCCCTGAGCCTTGATGCTTTCGAGGTGCTCGGTGGCAGGCTGGGCACAGGCTCGCCCCAGCACGAACACCGCCCCCGGTCGGGTCGGCCCGCACACGGGCTCATGGGTGGTCTGGATCGGCTCCCAACCATGCCGGTACATCAGGTGCTCGATACTGCTGGCACTCAAGTAGCGGCGATGGTTATGGGTTAGAAACCCTTGTTTGATGCCATAACCCAACGCGCGACCTTCAATCAGCAGCAATCCATCCTCGGCACTGGCCTGCCGGCAAAGCTGCATGACCTGGTGGACGTCATGCACATGCTCCAGCGAACCGTTGATGATGATCAGGTTGTAATCACCCGTGGGGCTCATGTGTTCGGCGCCCACCAGGTCGATGTCCAGGCCGATATTCTTGCCGTATTCGACGTAGGCCCGGTCAGGGTCATTGCCTCTGACTGTCCAGCCGCGCTTGGCAAAAGGAATCATCAGGCCGCCGGCGGAGCAACCGACGTCAAGCATTTTGCCTGTGGCGGGAAGCACATCTTGCAGGTGCTGATACAGGTGTTCGCCGCGGCGTACCTGGTCCAGAAAGAAGGCGCGCTCCGGCTCCGTATTGCCGAACAAACTCAGGCGGTAGAACTTGTCGTAGTAAGCGCTGTAGAAGGCTTCGTCGAAGCGGTATTGCTGGAAAATATGCCCACAATCCTGGCAGCCGAGCACTGGCAATGCCACCGCCTGGTCACCGGGGCCCTGGACACTTTCCAGCAACACCCGATGATCTTTGGAATTGCAAAGTTCACAATCCATTTTCTGCGCACGAAAGGTTTCAGGCATTTGCAATAGTTGCAAATACTGTTGTTCTATAGTTGTACTCACAATGAAGCTCCATTCACTTAATGCAGAAGAAGCCTTCAAAGCAAATATATTTGAAAATACTGGTTATATCCTTGAAGCCGGCGCGGGATAACATGTCGATATTGCCGGCCGTGGAAAAAGGCTCAAGGACACCTTTTAAACTTCTGGTCTTCGCCAGGATTTCATCGGCGTTATAACCTTGGTCGCGCTTATAATCTACATACAGGCTGCTGAGGATGTCTTGAAAGCGTGCGTCTGGGCCGCGTACTTTTTCAAACATGATAAAAGCACCGCCCCAGTTCAAGGTCTCGTAGATACGATCGAACAAGGCTTGGCGAATGCGCGGGTGCACGAACTGAATAGTGTAATAAGCAACTATCAGATCACTTTTTTCATAGGGAAAGGTCAGGATGTCGTCGGTAACGAAGCTGACGTTGTGCTGCGGCGACGCGCTCAAGAGCTCATTCGCCTTGCGCGTCATGGCCTCTTCCACATCAATGCCCACCCACTTCACCGAGGCGCAGTGGCGCTGTGCAAGTTGTCGAGTGAGGGTGCCGGTGGAACTACCCAGTTCGTAGCAGGTGCTATCGCTCTTTACAAAAAAGTCGCTGAGCGACAGCACGATGTTATGCCCGTCCTTATATTTAGGTACGGACTTCGAAACATGGGAGTCAAAGTGTTGCGGAGTACTGCCTCCGAAACTCCATGAGGCATTACTCGACTCTACGCCGTCACCGACGGTTTCGTAGAGAGTGGCAGGCGAGGTAATTAGGGAAGACATGTATGTCACATCCTTGTCCGATACCAATGGGGGTGTACTAGTACAACGAGAATCCTTTCTCTCGGACAGGAGAGTATCCAGTCTTAGTTAACGTGTCATCATTTTTTTTTGCGAACAATAAAGGTGCGATCGCACCAAAAAGGTGCGAGAAATCGCTGTTGAGAATAGTCCGCAGTAAACACCGATTGTTGATGTTCTCGGTACTTGAGGTTGCACTGTTCGAGGCGGTGGATCTTGCATCGCCTTGAAGGCGCATCAAGCCGCGAGGCAGAGGGCTCGGACCGCGCTCGACAGTGATTCGTTGTTTGACATCATCGGCCTGATTCCCGGTATCGATCTTGAGGCCAGGGCTTCTTCATGACTGTCTGGCAGCGTAGGTCTCGCCAGTCAGCAGCAGGACGCCTTCTTTTGAGCTGACGCGGGTGATGCTGTTGATCACGACATTAAGGCCGCTTGAATGCGGGAACAGCGACAACAACAACTCGAAATACAGGTAGTCCTGAACCAGGCGCGCCGCCAGATCGGGATGGTCTCGCAAGAGCGCCCTGAAGCTTGGGTAGCCCAGCTGTGCCAGCTGCGGAATGTCGACAAAACCCTGGTCGATATCGTCGGTTTTGCATTCGGCGGCAAAGGTGTCGGCGCAGTCAAGAAAGCATTGCGGCAGATCGCGGTGGTGGATGCGCAGTTCATAGGGCGTTGCTGGGATCGTCAGTGCCTCGCCGAAGCCCAGGCTGCGATAGCCGATGGTTTTTGGGTCGATGAGTTGATCGGCCGAGGTGAATTTCATGGGGATTGGCGTCTGATGGTCCACGTCGGCTGTGCCGGTTCTATTGGCCAGTTGTTCGGGAGTGAAGTGAGTGTCATCCATGATTTGCAATCGTCAGAGAAGCCGGGAAGGGACTGTACTGTGTCCGATGTATAGTGGCGAGCGGCAGTTAACGGATGCTGCGCCCATGACTGATCGGAATGATACGGATGTTTGATGAGCTGATCTTTACCTGTGAAATGCCTGCAAAAGATGATGCCTATGTCGGTGGCGGGGCCGGTCTGCCGACTGATCTGGCATGGCCCTGTTCGCCTGATGGCGTGCCGCTGACACACCTCATGGCCTTTCCTGGGCGTTGGTTTTCAGAGGCCTTGATTGATGGGGAGTATTGGGTTTCGGTTTTTATGCCTTATCAGCTGGGTGACGTGGCTCATTATGGGGGCGATCTGGATAGAGCGCTGCCTGAGCACAAAGGCGTGCTTTCGGATGGCATGGGGTATCTGTTTCTGGATGAGGATTTTTCAGAGAGGACAGGCGCGGGGATTGGTCGGTTCTTTTTGCAGTTGGGGTAGGGCGATAGGGCGCTATCGAAAGCGGAGGCCAGGCCAGCGATCTTCGCTGAAAGGGCGTTTGGCTGCGTAAACGGGCGTTGCTCGACCAATGCCAGTTGAGAGGCTTCTAGATAGACGGAGAGAGCCAATACTCTATACCTGGTCGGAGCCTAACCTAAGTGTCTGTGGCCCTGGCAGTTACCCGTCTGGATTCAGCTGTGTCGGTGCTTTGTCGTTTGGGGGCTAATCGCTTTCGGCCAGGAGCGGTCATTGGCGGACTTTGCCCCCCCTCGCCTGAAATTATGCGCTGCCATGATGCTATAGGCATGTAAATGTATTGGAGCAAACACAATTGCCTTTACCGTATTCATTACTACGTCATTCAGCTTCTGAACTTGCCAGATTGATTCAACGGCGCGAGCTCTCCTCCACATCCATTGTGTCCACCTACCTGGCACGTATCGAAGCGCTTAACCCATCACTCAACGCCTTGGTGCAGGTATGTGGCGAGGCTGCGTTGGCACGCGCCTGGGAGGCCGATCGTGCAGTTGCCCAAGGTGAGTATTGGGGAGCGCTGCATGGCGTCCCCTTCACCGTTAAAGACGTTATGGATACTCGCGGTGTGGTGTCAGCAGTCGGCTTGGTCGATCGGGCTCGATACGTACCCGAGCAGGACGCTGTAGTGGTTAGGCGCATGAAAGCTGCCGGCGCGATCTTGCTTGGCAAAAGCAATTGCCCACCCGGGGGCGGCGGGGGCGTCACTGATAACCCCGTATATGGTGCTACGCGTAATCCGCATTCTCTATCCCACAGCCCAGGAGGCAGCAGCGGTGGCGAAGCTGCTGCGATCGCCGCCGGCCTTTCACCATTGGGATTAGGCAGTGATTCCGGCGGTAGCTTGCGTGTGCCTGCGCATTTTTGCGGTATCAGTACGTTGAAACCCACCAGTGGCCGTGTACCCAACACCGGTGTATTCGATCATCTTGGCGGGCTCAGCGACTACCGCAGCCAGATTGGCCCAATGGCCCGACATGTCGAGGATCTGGCTTTGGTGCTGCAATTGATCGCCGGTGAGGACGGTCGGGACGCCGGCGTGATACCGATGCCGCTCTGCGCCATGAGTACTGTCGAACTACGCGGATTGCGAGTGGCTTGGTACGGCGAGGGCGGCATTGCACCTGTTGACGACATCACGCAGACGACTCTGCAGTCGGTGGCCGAGATATTGAAGGAGGCAGGTGCCGTGCTCTCTTCGGCGTTCCCAGAGGCATTGGCCAATTCCAGAGCCATTACCGAACGCTATTGGGCCATGAGCAAAGGCTCCGGGGCGGAGTTAGTACAGTTGTTGGCAGACTGGGATCAATTTCGCAGTGCAATGCTGGGGTTCATGGAGGGCTACGACATCATTCTCTGTCCTGTCGACGCCGCACCGGCGCCGTGCGTGGGAGAGGCACGGCCTACCCTATTCAGTCACACGTTGCCCTACAGTTTGGCAGGTTGGCCCAGCGTGGTAATTCGTGCCGGTACTAGCGATACGGGTTTGCCGGTGGGGGTGCAGATCGTCGCGCGACCTTGGCACGAGCATGTTGCTTTGGCTGCAGCAGTAGCAGTTGAGAAAGCGCTCCCATTCACGCTTTGAATCGCCACTGGTGATTGGTAAAAACCTGAGCCGAAAATGCACGCAGGTTTATTTTTATACATGAGCCGCTTCATATCACGGCCAAAAGCACCTGAAAAAGATCCATTTGGTTGGCTGCTATCGCTCCACAAAAGCAGCCCATCAGCTAGAAAAATAAGGCGCACTGCGCCTCTTGCGCCCGCAAACGCAGGATCAGGCCCGAGGTGAATTCAATCACCAGATGATGATCCGCAGGGAACTGGTCCGAGAGGTAGAAGGTCTCGGTGGCGGCGCCGGCTTCCACCACGCCTATGGCATGCACGCAGCCCAGGTCGCTCTCGAAGGCGTTCATCTCCCTGGCATCGGCGCAGAAGTAGCTCAGTTGACTGAAGCTGAGAATGATCTGGCGTGCCTCTTCGACGGGCACCCAGTCTTGCTGCAGACGGTTGAAGGTCAGTGTCAGCGAGCCTTTCAGGACGTCGTGTCGGATAGCCTCGGCGTTGTAGAAGTTATGCAGATCGTAGGCGCGTCCCTGCACTTCGACTTCGATATGGCCCAGGAGGAAGTTGTGACAGTGCATAGGGTGGCTTGATCTCTTGATGGAGGGCGGGTGAACGGGCCGGTGTGAGATGGCAGTGTTGTTGGCACGGCGACGCGGTTAGCCGAGTCGGAGGGCGGTTTTTTGTGTTGTACTTGCCGGGCGAAGTTGAGCATTTGACAACGGGTTCAAGTCGTTCGCGTCGCTCACCGAGATGGGTTAAAACCCGTCCCTTAACCAAGCGTCAAATGGCAAATTAAAGTCGGTAGCATGGCCGAAAATAAATGAAATTCAATGACGGTGACAGGGTAAAAGTTAAGCCCCACGTGTGGTGGCCGAATGGCGGGGTTGGAGTGGTTTCGTTACCTCCAGAATATGTAAAGGAAGCCTTAGGTGGTGAAGTGGAGTTATCTAGCACTCAACGAACTATGGCTGGAAAAGACAGGATTATTACCAGTGTATGGATTGATTTTGACGAGCCGGCAATGGATTGCAGTAATGACGGCCCTTACCTCGGTGGCGAGGTTCTCTTGGAATATTTGGAACATGTATAGGGTAGGGTTTAAAAAGTGAGCCTGTCTGAAAGCTATGCTTTTTTGTGCTAGAAAATACTCATGCGAAAAAATAATTAAAGTTGCAGAAGATGTAAAGGTGTTGAAGGACTAAAAATCCAGCAGGTTTGATAAGTTTTTTTGTGATTGAGTGGTTGTGATCGCTCACGAGGGAAAGGCTGAAACTCATCTCAGATTCAAGCGTTAGGTCACATTGTGGGGTTTGGGAATTTATAAAAGTATTTGAGGTCAATGAGGTGGTCAGTTTTACCTTGGGTGGAGGGACTTGAAGTGAAATGGCGAATAAAGTAACTCAAGAGTCCTATATTTTGCCGAGTGGCATATTGTTTGTGGGTGCTGGTCATTCGAGTTTTCATCGATGCATCGTTTTTAGTGCGCAATTAATGCATGTTTTTAATAGAATTAGTTGAGGAGGGTTGTTAGAGGTTTCTGCGGTTATATTGGCCAGGGATACTGAGGTGTCTAATATTTTAGGAAGGTGGTACGTGCTGTTTCTAATCAACTTCTGACTGTATGAAGTGTGTGCATAGCGATAGCTTTCCAGCTGATTCAGCTTTGTTGAGAGGTACATGATAAATATCCAAGAGTAGTTGTTCGCAGTATTTTGCTTGGCGATTTGGCATCTCAAGAAAAGTCCAGTAAACGAGCATTTCTTCCGAAAAGTCCTTTGTCTTCCAGTGTGCCAGCAGTCTCCTGGCTATCTGCCCCTTTCCGACATACAGCGCTCTCATGTGGAAAGTATTGTGAATATCACAATAATCATCCTTATGCCATAGCACGTAAATGCCAAACGCATCCTTAGTTATCCATTCGTTGAGAAGGTGTAGATCGCTTATTGTTTTGTCAGTATACCAGCCGATATTGGAGTGGCATACATCATGTAGGCGCCAAATGAAAAGTGTCTCCGCCTCAATGGATGCATCAAAATAGGGTGGTGCTTCCAAACATTCGCAAGAACAACTTGAGTAGCAGGGCATTAATTGAATCCTGAAGATTGAACTAGCAGAGGGTGCTGGTTTCTGTGCTCTGTCGTGGTTTGAAGTATAAACATTAGAATGGTAATTCTGGCACCTATTAGTCTGTCTAGCATATAGTCTAATTGCCTGTACTTGGCCGAATGTGTTTGAAACGCTCCGCGCCGCCCAGCAGCGCGGAGCACAACGCGTCAGGCTTGAAGGCGCCAGCCCATCACTCCCAACAGGTCGCAACTGTCACGCAGCAGAATCGCCGCTGCGTTGGAGATATGTCGCAGATCGGTGTCGTCAGCGTTCTTCAGTTCTGCGCGGGAGAGGCTTTCCAGCAGTTGAGTCACGGCCAGTAAACGTGCGGTGCCGTTGGCATGCAGCACGTCCAATGGTGCGGTCTTGTCGATAAACAGGCAGGGAATCAGGCAGTCGATGCCGGTGATGGGGATGTATTGCTGAGTCATGGGAACCTCCGCTTGTGGGTAAGGGAGCTGTCCTGTCGTCGCCAGTCGAATAGGTGGCAGCTATACGCGGGTTGGCGAGCCGACTCATCCCACAATAATCGGCAGATCCGAGGATCTCCCGCGTACAGCCGCCATGAAAGATCGCCGTGAACATAAAGGGTCCTCGGCAAAGCTTGCAAGCGGAAGTGCCTGTGGGTGAGTTGCCAGGTCGCCAAACCCGGTCGCCATTAGGGCGAGTGGGGACTATGGATGTTGGGTCTTGGGGGGACAAGTCAGACGCGTCTGCAAGTTTTGTAGGATCGCAGAGGTGAACTTGGCGACCTGTGAGCCGGCCAATTATGCTCGGGGGTTGGGGTACATATCCGTTGCTGCACTCGAGGTCTTGTAGCGCTCCGTTTGACCCGGCTTTTGCATCTGCGTAAAGATTCGCGTCCCCCTCCCACGGCACAGGCACTGGATCTTGAATCACAAACAACTACTGGGTTATCTGCCGCGTGATCTTGTTGATCCAGTGGTGCATGACGTTGCGCGGCTCACGGCGTGGGCGATGCTGGGCGCGAAAAGAAGTGCGCCTGAGGCACTCGCGGCAGGGGTGCTCGCTCCGCTGCTGTTGCGCTGGAATTGTGTGTTGGACGCGCCGGGGGATGAGGTCAGCGAGCATTACAAGGATCTGGTGCGCCTGACCCTGGCCGTGGTGCTGCACCGTCATGGGTTTCAGGATGACGGTTTGACCAAGGCTGCGCTGCAGGCGATCGATCGGCTCAACGACAAGGTGGTTTTGAGCGACACTTTTTATCGCCATCGCGAGGCGATTAAGGCCCTGGTTGTTTCGCCGCCGACAGCGCTGAGTCGGCGTCCCGCCACCGGCAAGAACCAGACCTTCTGGAGGGCGGGTGATGCTGCTTCGGTGCAGATCGGCGAGTGGTTCTACGCGATTTACGTGCAGAGCATCGTCGGTAATCACGAGGCGCCCATTGTCGAGATTTATGATTTCGCCTCGCGCCAGCGGCCCGGGCCAGAAGACATCCGTGAGTGTCAGGCCAAGGGGCAGCGTTATAACGACGGCGTGGAGCGTATCTCGCTGTATGCGGCTTACGGGCTGCGGGATCTGCCAGATCGGGCGAATCAGTTTCAGGTCATTGCCAGTGGCGTGCCGGCTCCTCGTGTCGATCATTTGCAGCCGGCGATCGGTCTGTACGCGGTCAGCGACCACTTCAGGTTGTTGAAGGACATCCAGGCGCTGTTTGGCCACGCCTGAGGTTTCTCTCTTTGTGGTGTCGCTCCGAGGTCTGTCAGGGCTAGCGCTCTGAAGCTCTGGCGCCCTTAGAACTGCTGCGACCGCTTCGTCGGGGTGCCGCCCAGCTCGTTCGCAGCCTGCGGCAGCGGCTACAAAAAACACCTCGACATTCCCCCTGTAGCCGCTGCCGAGCCTTCGGCGAGGCTGCGCCAAGGTCCGCAGGCCCTTGCTTGGCACTCTCCCGCCGTACCTCTAGCACCCTTGAAATCCCCGCGTCCCCGCAGGCTGTTTGCCGCCTTGTCGGCAAGGCAGCGCTGGTTTGTGAATGAAGCTTTTATGACAAAAGTTCGGTAGCACATGGCCACGCACGTCTTGGGTATGTAACGCGCTTGAGGGGGCCGCCAGGCCACTTTTTTAAGCCGAGGCGGGACGCCGGGAGTGAGGCTATGGGGACTATGGAACGCTACTCGAAAGTGGGCATGCAGGAGCTGGATCAACGGCTGTCGAAGATTGTCGAGGCGGCGCGCAAGAAGCCGGTGTCGGTCTATCGCTACGGCGCGCCGTGGGTCTGGATCGTGTCCCAGGATGATTGGCAGGGCGCCTTGAAGGAGGTGGCCAGCTATATCCCGCCGGGGCATTCGCTGGTGCTGCTGCGTCCGCAGATCGATGAGTTGCTGGATCAGCACCGCGATCTGCTCCAGGGCCTCAATGCCGAGCCCGGCATGCTGATCGCGCCGCGTACGGTGATGCACATTCTGTTGCTGCAGTTGCTGTATTCGGTGCCCAGCGAGCAGCAGCTGTATGAACAGCTCAGTTACAACCTGTTGTTCCGTTGGTTCGTCGGTCTTGATCTGAATCAGAAGGTCTGGAGCTTCAGTGTCCTGAGTCGCGACATCGCCACGCTGTTGAACAACCCGCGGGCGGTGCAGTTGATCCAGAAAATCATCGGTGAAGTGTTTTGCGGCGCGCTGCTGCAAATGCCCGAGTTCTCGCTGAATTTTGCGCTGTTGCACACCTGGCTGGCGCGCCACGAAAACACCTCGATCAGCAGCAATTGAAGCGGCCAAACGCTGTGCAGACGGCGACGGCAATGCGCGTGCGCGCGCCAATTTTCAGTTTTTTAGGGGGCGGTGTGGAGCATCTGGGCAAATCAGGGCGACCCGGCAGTGGCGGGCGCTGGTGGCCGTTGTGCGGCTGGTTGACGCTGGCGGCACTGGCGCCGGCGGTGCAGGCCGAGGAGGGCGAGGCGGTGCCGGTCGAAACCACGGCTGCGGCGCGGTTGGTGGACGTCAATGAATACTTCGTGCGCGGCAATACCGTGCTCGATGCCCGGGCCATCGAGGAGGCGGTGTACCCGTTCCTCGGGCCGCAGAAGGCCCTGGCCGATATCGAAGGCGCCCGGGATGCGCTGCAGAAGGTCTATCAGGAGCGCGGCTACCAGTCGGTGTTCGTCGAGCTGCCGGAGCAGAAGGTCGAGGACGGCATCGTTTATCTGCAGGTCAGTGAAACCAAGGTCGGCCGGGTGCGGGTGGTGGGGGCCAAGCATTACTCGCCGGTGGAGATCCGCGATCAGGTGCCGGCGTTGCAAGAAGGTCAGGTGCCGGATTTTGCCACGGTGCAAAGCCAGCTGGCCGGGCTCAATCGTGGCGCCGGGCGCCAGGTCATGCCGCTGGTGCGCGAAGGCCAGCGCCCGGGGACCATGGACGTGGACCTGCAAGTGGAGGACCAGAACCCCTGGCACGCCAGCGTCGGCCTGAACAACGACTACAGCGCCGACACCGAGAAGCTGCGCAGCGTGGTCAACGTCGGCTACGACAACCTCTGGCAACTGGGCCACAGCATTTCCCTGACCTATTTCACCGCGCCCCAGGACACCGACAACGCCAAGGTCTGGTCCGGTTCCTACAGCGCGCCTTTGAGCGAGCGCTGGGCCCTGCAGTTCTCCGGTTACCAGTCCGACAGCAACATCGCCACCATCGGTGGCAGCAACGTGCTGGGCAAGGGCCATTCCTACGGGGTGTCGGCGATCTACAGCTTGCCCGCGGCCGGCAACTGGGCCAACTCGCTGTCGGTGGGGGTGGACTTCAAGGACTTCGAGGAAGAGATGCGCTTTGGCCGCAGCAGCGACCAGATTCCGCTCAAGTACGCCCCCGTGACCTTTGGCTACAACGGCTACCGCTACAGCGAAAAATCCCAGCTGGGCCTGGGCCTGAACCTGATCGTCGGCACCCGGCGCTTCTTCGGCTACGGCAGCGACGCCGAGGAGTTCCACTACAAGCGCGATGAGGCCAGTGCCAGTTTCTCGGTGCTCAAGGGCGACCTGAATTTCACCTACACCTTCGCCAACGACTGGCAGTCGGCGTCCAAGACCGCCTTCCAGCTGGCCTCGGGGCCCCTGGTGTCCAACGAGCAGTATTCCGCCGGCGGCGCCACTTCGGTGCGCGGCTATCTGGCCGCCGAGCGCACCGGGGATGAGGGCTACCTGTTCTCCCAGGAGCTGCGCACGCCGTCCCTGGCCAAGTTCCTCGGCAGCTACGTGCAGGAGTGGCGTTTCTATGCCTTTGCCGAAGGCGCGCACCTGTCCCTGCACGAGCCGCTGCCCGAGCAGGAGGACCAATACAGCCTGGCCAGCGTTGGCCTCGGCACCCGCGCCAGTTTGAGCAAGTGGCTGTCCGGCAGCCTCGACTGGGGCTACCCGCTCAAAGACGGCCCCAACACCCAGAAATACGACCCGCGCCTGCACTTCAGTGTGCAAGCGACGTTCTGACTTTACGGAGACCCTTCCCATGCAACGCTTATTCCTGAGCCTGTTGATCTGCCTGGGCTTCGTGCTCCCGGCCACGGCCCATGCCTGGTGGCAGGACGACTGGCATTACCGCAAACAGATCAGCGTGGACACCACGCCCCAGGGCGCGGCCATCAACGAGGCCCTGGGCCGCACCGCGCTGCTGGTGCGCCTGCACACCGGCAATTTCACCTTCGACGGGGTCAAGGAAGACGGCGCCGACCTGCGCTTTGTCGCCGCCGATGACAAGACCGTGCTCAACCACCAGATCGAAAGCTTCGACCCGCTGATGGGCATGGCGCTGATCTGGGTCGATGTGCCCAAGGTCGAAGGCGGCCAGCGCCAGGACATCTGGATGTACTACGGCAACCAGAAGGCGCCGAGCACCGCCAACGGCCAGTTGACCTTCGACCCCAGCTACACCGCCATCTACCACTTCGACGGCAGCAACGGCACTCCGGCCAAAGACACCACCGCCTACGGCAACACCGCGCAGAACGCCACCGGCGCGGCGATTGACGGGGTCATCGGCCGCGCCTTGCAGTTCAGCGGCCAGCCGCTGTTGCTGCCGGCCAGCCCGTCGCTGCAGCACAACGCCGGCGGCGCCTTCACCTTCAGCGCCTGGGTGCGCCTGGATCAGGCCAGCGGCGAGCAACTGCTGCTGGCCCGCCGCGAAGGCGCCGGCAGCCTGCTGGTCGGCATCAACCAGGGCCTGCCCTTCGTCGAAGTGGACGGCCAGCGCGCCGCCTCCACCCAGCCGCTGAACCCGGGGCAGTGGCAGCACCTGGCCCTGAGCGGCGAGGGCAGCCGCCTGGCGCTGTACGTCAACGGCCGCGAAACCGCGAGCCTGGCCCAGGCCATTCCCACCTTCAATTCGCCGTTGGCCATCGGTGCCGACCTGCCGCCCGCCGCTGGCGCCGAGGCCAGCCATTTCCTGCCGTTCACCGGGGCCCTGGACGAGCTGCGCCTGTCCAAGGTGGCGCGTCCGGCGGCGTTGATCCTGGCCGATGCCAGCGCCCAGGGCGCGGAGTCGAAGTTGGTGGCCTATGGCGTCGATGAAGAACAGTCGGGTTTCGGATTCGGCAGCCTGGGCTTCCTGCTCAAGGCGGTGCCGGTGGATGCCTGGGTGATCATCCTGGTGCTGGTGGGGATGATGATCCAGTCCTGGGTGATCATGCTGCGCAAGAACCGCATGGTCGGCCGGGTCAGCGCCGCCAATGCGCTGTTCCGCGAGCAGTTCGCCAAGGTCGGTACGCGCCTGGAGATGTTCGCCGACGATCAGGTCCTGGCCAGCCGCCTGGAGCATTCCTCGCTGTGGCGCCTGTACCTGGTGGCGGTGAAAGAGATCCGCACCCGCCGCGAGCAGGGCGCCGATACCTCCTCGGTGTCGGCGGCCACCATCGAGGCCATCCGCTGCTCCATGGACGGGGTGCGCACCCGGGAAAACCAGCAGCTGAGTTCCAAGCTCTCGACCCTGTCCAACGCCATTGCCGGCGGCCCCTACATCGGCCTGTTGGGCACGGTGCTGGGGATCATGGTGGTGTTCCTCGGCACCGCCATGGCCGGTGACGTCAACATCAACGCCATCGCCCCGGGCATGGCCGCGGCCTTGCTGGCCACCGCCATGGGCCTGTTCGTCGCGATCCCGGCGCTGTTTGGCTACAACCGCCTGATCACCCGCAACAAGGAAGTCGGCGCCGACATGCGGGTGTTCGTCGACGAGTTCATCACCCGGCTGGCGGAGCTGCATGGCGAGAGCCAGCACAGCGAGAACGCCCACTGGCGGGTCAGTCACAGCAACGCGTCGGTTCCGGCCTGAGGAGAACTGCCATGGCTTCCGTGAACGCTTCCCATGACGACGAAGACGATGCCGCCGTCGACAGCATCAACATCACGCCCCTGGTGGACGTGCTGATGGTGGTGCTGGTGATGTTCATCCTCACCGCCACCGCCCAGGTTTCGGGCATCCAGATCCACCTGCCCAAGGCTAGCGCCTCGGTGTCGCTGTCCGAGGCCAAGACCAAGGCCATTTCGGTGAACGACGGCGGCCAGGTGTTCCTTGATGCCTACCCGGTGACCCTGGGCGAGCTGGAAGAGCGCCTGCGCATCGAGAAGGCGCAGAACCCGGACTTCCCGATCATCGTCCGTGGCGATGCCACGGTGCAGTACCAGAAGGTCATCGAAGTCCTCGACCTGCTGCGCCGCCTGGAGTTGTCCCAGGTCGGCCTGGTCACCGGCAAACCGAGCCAGGGCTGAGCCATGACCGCACAACAACCCATCGAACTGCCTCCGGTGCAGAACAAACCGCGAGCCGTGCGCCTGCTGAAGTGGGGCGCCGGATTGCTGCTGGGGGCCGTGGCCGCCTGGTTTTTGTGGCAGTGGGCCAATGACATGGCCGGGGTGCGTCGGGAAGCACCGAAGGTGCCGACCATCATCCCGCTGCCGCCTCCGCCACCACCCCCACCGCCGCCTCCGGAGAAACCCAAGGAGCCGGAGCCGGTGGAGGAAAAGATCCCGGAACCCGAACCTACGCCAACCCCCGAGGAGGTCAAGCCCGAGGAAGAAGCACCGCCATCGCCGGCGGACGATCTGGCCAACCCGATGCAGATCGACGGCGATGCCCAGGCCGGCAACGACGGCTTCAACGTCGGCGCCGGCAAGGGCGGCGGCATGGCCGGCGCCGGTGGTGGCGGGCTGGGCACCGGCACCTACAAGCAGTACCTGGCGGCGACCTTCCAGCGCGCGCTGCGCGAGGACCCGGAGCTGCGCAAGAAGGCCTATGCGCTGCAGGTGGACCTGTGGCTGGGCGCCGACGGCCAAGTGACCCGCGCCGAACTGGCCGGCTCCAGCGGCAATCCCGAGACCGACCAGCAGGTGCTGGCGGCGCTGCGGGCCACGCCGCGCCTGAAAGAGCGCATGCCGGCCTCCCTGACCTTGCCGGTGCGCCTGTCCCTCAAGGGCCGGCGTCCGGAATGAGCGAACCCCTATTTGCAGTTTCTACAGGAGTTGTGTGCAGATGATTTCCACCGTGAATCGATTGACCCTGGCGCTCGGCATGGTCGCCCTGACCCTGGCCGGACAGGCCGCGGCTGCCGCCGCGCCTTCGGAGAACGCCACGATCAACCTGATCCGTCTGTTGGTGCAGCAGGGGGTATTGAAGCAGGAGCAGGCCGACGGGCTGATTGCCCAGGCCGAGAAAGAGGCCCAGCAGGCCCGCGCCGCCACCGCTGTGGCCGCTACCGGCCCCGCTGCGGCGCCCGGTGATGTGCGGGTGCAATATGTGCCGGCCATCGTCCGCGAGCAGATCCGCGATCAGGTCAAGGCCGAGGTCATGGCCACCGCCAAGCAGGAAAACTGGGCCCAGCCCAACACCTTCCCGGACTGGGTCTCGCGCATCAGCTTTGACGGTGACATCCGCCTGCGCCAGGAGTCGCGGTTCTTTGCCGACAACAACAGCAACGAGCTCGTCGACTACGCCAAGCTCAACGACAACGGCCCCTACGACGTCAACAAGGACACCAACAGCAAGCTGCCGCCGCTGCTCAACAGCCGCGAGGACCGCGACAACCTGTTCCGCCTGCGGGCGCGCCTGGGCATGAAGGCGGTGATCTCGCCGGAATGGACCGCCGGCATCCGCATCGGCACCGGCTCGGATAACAACCCGGTGTCCACCACCCAGACCCTGGGCGGCGGCTTCGGCAAGAAGGACATCTGGCTCGACCAGGGCTACCTGACCTGGAAGGCCACCCAGGACCTGACCCTGACCGGCGGACGGATCGCCAACCCGTTCTATTCCACCGACATGCTGTATTCCAACGACCTGAACTTCGACGGCGTGGCGGCGATCTTCAACCACAAGCTGGACAGCGACTGGGGCCTGTTCGGCACCCTCGGCGCCTTCCCGGTGGAGTACACCAACGACACCGCCACCAGCAACGGCTTCGACAAGAACGAGAGCGACACCAAGTGGCTGTTCGGCGGGCAGATTGGCGCCAATTGGAAGATCAACCGCAGCAACAGCCTCAAGGGCGCCTTGGCCTACTACCGCTTCGACGACATCGAAGGCCAGCGCTCCAGCCCATGCGCGCCTTGGGCCGGGGCCCCGGGCTGCGACAATGACGGCTCGCGGGTGGCCTTCATGCAGAAGGGCAACAGCGTGTTCCTGCTGCGCGACATCACCCCCAACCCGGCCACCCCGGGCCTGACCCCGCAGCCGCAGTTCGTCGGCCTGGCCTCCAAGTTCGACGTGCTCGACCTGAACCTGGCCTGGGACACCGAATTGCCGGACGACCTGCGCCTGCGCAGCCAGACCAACTTCATCCGCAACCTGGCCTACGACAAGGGCGAGATGCTCAAGCGCAGCGAGGGCGAGATCGTCAACAACATCAACCGCAACGGCCAGTTCGAAAGTGGCGGCAATGCGCTGCTGGTGCAGTTCACCCTGGGCAACGCCCTGGAGATGAAGAAGTCCGGCGATTGGAACCTGCTGGCTGGCTACAAGTACATCCAGCCCGACGCCTTGCCCGACGGCTTCAACGATTCCTCGTTCCATCTGGGCGGCACCAACGCCAAGGGCTATTTCGTCGGCGGCAATTACGGCATCGACAAGAACATCTACGCCACGGCCCGCTACATGAGCGCCTCGGAAGTCTACGGGCCGCGCTATGAAGTCGACGTCATGCAGCTTGAACTCAATACGCGCTTCTAAGCATCAGGAGGAAGGTTATGAACAGCCGAGCGAGGGCAGGGGCGGTCAGCCTGTTAGTGGCCTGGGGCGTGCTGGCCAGCGCCAGCGCTAGCGCCGAAGGCATGGAGGAGCGTCTGCGCACCCAGTTGCGCAGCACCACCCAGCAGTTGCAGGCCCTGCAAAGCGAGCAGGCCCAGGCCGCGGCGGCGCGGATCGCCGCTGAGAACGCGGCCAAGCAAGCCCAGGCCGAGGTCAAGCAACTGAGCGCCGAGCTGGCCAAGACCCGCGGCGTGGCCGAGCAACTGGCCGGCCAGCAGCAGAACCTGCAAAGCCAGGCCCAAGCCCAGGCGGCGGCCAGCAGCGAGCAGTTGGGCAAGTTCAAGAAAGCCTACGAGGACTTGCTGGTGCTGGCCCGGGGCAAGGAAGCCGAGCGGGCGAAATTGCAGGCGCAATTGAGCGAACGTGACACACAAGTGCAGCAATGCGCGGTCAAGAATCAACAGATGTACGGCGTCGCCAAACAGATCCTGGCGGCCTACGAAAAGATCGATGTGGCTGAGCTGGTGAAAATCCGTCAGCCCTTCGCCGGCAGCGCCCGGGTCAAGTTCGAGGAACTGGCCCAGGGCTTTGGCGACGAGCTTTACCAGACCCAGTTCGACGCCCCGCAGGCGGCGAGCACCCACTGATCACCAGGGAAGAGATGACCATGACTTTGATTACCAGCGTCACCACCGACAGCCTCACCGACCTGCTGCAAGGTGCCGGCTACCGGGTCAACCAGACCGAACAGAACGGCATCGTACAACTGCTCAGCGCCAGCCAGGGCATCGGCTACGCCGTGCGTTTCGGCAACCCGGGCAGTGAGGCCGGGCACTATGTGGACTTCACCTACAGCTGCGCCCTGCGGGTGCAGGGCGAGCTGCCGGCGGGGCTGGCGGAGCTGTGGAACGCCTCGCGGCGCTTTGCCCGGTTGTCGCTGCAGGGCGAGTTCCTGGTGATGGAGATGGACGTGGTGGTGGCCGGGGTCGGCGAGACTCACCTGCGCAGCCAGCTGGAGTTGTGGGACCGGTTGCTGCAGGAGTTCATCGTCTACCTGCGCGAATACAGCCAGCAGGCGGCCCAGTTACAGGCCCAGGCCGAGCAGCCCCAGGCGCCACAAAGCCAACCCCAGGAAGAGGTGGCCAGCCTGTGAAAAAGCCGACCCTGGTGGTCGGTGCCGGGGCACTGACCCTGCTTGGCCTGGCGCTGGGGCTGGCCCTGCGCCCGGGCAACGACCCGGTGGCGGCGCAGCAGTCGGCACCGGCCGTGTTGCAGCAATCGGCGAGTACGCCGGCGGTGGCGCGCCTGGGCAACCAGCAGGTGGCGGCCGAGGAACTCAAGGCGCTGTTCGCCAGCCTGCCCGAGGAGTCCCGGGGGCAATTGCGCGGCAACCGCCCGGCCCTGGAAGCCTGGATACGTTCGCGCTTGGCGGAAAAGGCCGTGCTGGAACAGGCCGATGCCCAGGGCTGGCGCCAGCGCCCGGAGGTGGAGCAGCAGACCCGCGCCGCCACCGAACAGATCGTGTTTCGCGACTATTTGCAGTCGGTCAGCCAGGTGCCGGCGGACTACCCCAGCGCCGCCGAACTGCAGCAGGCCTATGACAGCGGCAAGTCGGCGTGGCTGACCCCGCCGCTGTACCGGGTCAGCCAGATCTTCCTCGCCGTCGCCGACCCGCAGGCTGTCGAGCAGGTACGGCGCCAGGCCCAGGAGCTGAGCCGCAAGGCCCAGGCCGCGCCGGGGGAGTTTGCCGCCTTGGCGGCGCAGTATTCCCAGGACTCGGGCAGCGCCCAGCGCGGCGGCGACGCGGGGCTGCAACCCTTGCAGCAACTGGTGCCGGAAGTGCGCAGCGCGGTGGCCCGGCTCAAGGTCGGTGGCGTTTCGGAGGTGGTGCAGAGCGCGGCGGGTTTCCATGTGCTCAAGCTCACCGAACAGCAGCCGGCGCGAACCGCCAGCCTGGATGAGCTGCGCGAGCGCCTGACCCAGGCTCTGCGCGCCCAGCGCCAGGAGCAGATCGCCAAGGCCTATTTGGAAGGCATGCTCAACACCGCGACCCTGAGCATTGACGGCGCCGTACTGAATCAGGTCCTGGAGGACACGTTGTAGGCGCCGGCTTGCCAGCGAAGGTGATCTCACGGGCCCCTTCGCCGGCAAGCCGTCTCCTACGGGGCAACACGCAGGCCCGGCAACCGTAGGCGCTGGCTTGCCGGCGAAGGCGGTCTCACGGTCCCCGCCGCCCGCCAAGGAAGCAACACTCCACAAGACAGGGAGTCACCAATGTCATTTCTCGAACCCGCTCCACACCAGGGTGTCGCACCCTACGTTGCGCCCCAGGAACCCCGGGAAGCCTGGCTGGCCCTGGCCGCCGGGGTCGATCCTGAGGTCGCCCAGTATTTCCTGGTCAGTGCCCGCTGCGGTTGCTTCATGCAGGCAGCCCGCAGCCTGAACATCAAGGCCACGCTGTTGCGCAAGCAACTGGCCTTGCTGGAAGAGCACCTGCGCCGTTCACTGTTCTGTTATCAGGGGAGTGCCTTGAGCCTGAGCCGCGAGGGCCTGCAACTGCAGGCACAACTGATTGCCCTGGCCCACCAGCGGCGGCTGCCGGTGATCGAGCAGCCGTTGATTCGGGTTGCCGTGGCGCAAACCCTTCTCCACGACATTCTCGGTCGCGACCTGATCGCCTTGCTGCGGCGCAATGCCAGCGCCCGCCTGGAGATCATCTCCATCGACAGCGACCTGTCCCTGCAAGCCCTGAGCGCCGATCTGGTGCTGTGGCTGGCGGCCGAAGACTCACCGCTGCCGGGGCCCAGTTTCGCCACCCGCGAGCCGCTGCCCCTGGCGCGCATCGACTACCTGCCACATATCGCCAAGCGCTACTCGCGGGTGGCGGCCCGTCCCGACAGCCTCGACGACCTGGCCGACTACATGCTGGTGCAGTGGCAGCACGACTCTCAGGTAGAGCCGTTCCGGCCCTGGAACAGCCTGGTGGAACAACGCCTGGCAGGGGTGGTGCACGTCCATGTCTATGAACTGATGCTGGAGATGATCCGCTGCAGCGCCTGCATCGGCTTGCTGCCTCAGTACATCAGCCATTTCGACCGCGGCCTGACTGCCTTGCCGGGGTTGTTCAGCGAGCCCATGCAGCGCCGGGCCTGGCTGGCGGTGAATGCCCAGGTGCAGCATGAGGAACAGGTGCAGCAACTGGTGGAGCTGATCCTCAACACCTTCAGCGAGCGTGAGGATTGGTTTGCTTGAGGCGCGCCGCCCCGTGGGGGTGGCCCGGTCCGAACGCTTGGCGCTGTCCGGACCGGGCGCTCAGGCTCATGCCTTGGTTTCAGGGATCATCAGATCCTCCCAGTCGTCTTGTACTTCGGCGGTGCTGGTCTTCTTGTCGGGGAAGTGGGCGATGTTCCACTGGGTGTCGGTACTGAACTCGTCGCCGAGCAGGTCTTTGGCGATAGCGTTGGCTTTGATGGCCTCCTGCCGGTTTGCCGGCACGTCACCCTCAAGGTCCTCGCCCTCTGGGTTGATCCATACCCCTGGCGCCGGGTTGACACCAGGATCGCCCCGGTAGGCGTCTTGCAGTTGTTTGCGTGCTTCTACGATCGCCGCCGCTTCAGCCCGGGGAGTGCCACGAGCTACAAGCAGGGCTTGTTCCATGGCGTCGCTTTGCCGTTGTTTGAGCTCAAATGCGTCGTTGTCATCTTTGTAGGACATCGGGTGGTTCCTTGTGCATTGCTTGTTCAGTGGATGGGGTCCACCGAGGCGGTTTGTGACTGACCTCGGAGGCCCGACACGTTAATCGGTGGCCGCGCCCCGATTTGTGCAATTCAACGAGGGGATGACGGGAAAATGTTGTAGCGCCGCGAACAACCTCTCAGGATGGGCGCAGAACAACGGAGGGTGGGTGCGGTTTGATTAACAGGATTCCCAAGTTTCACGAAGTCATCGAGCTGTTTTACGAGCGTGCAGTGTTCAAAAGGTCGAAGGAGCCCTTGCCACGGCAGGGCCAGAGCCTGGAGCAGCGCCAGAAGCGCGAGGCGGCAATGCTTGACGTAGTGACACGGCGAATGACGGGCGGGGCCGATGATCCGCTGCTGACCCCGGTGTTGGGCAATGTGCGGGAGATTCACAAGCACCTGGGGTTTGTGGCCCTGTTTCCCGACAAGGACGTAGGTGCTGCGCACTTGTATTTCTGGCTGATCGTATGGCCACAGCTTGAGCAGATGTTCGAGGACGCGCTGGAGAACGAGCAGGCTTCGATCCCATTGCGCTATCTGGCACGTT
This sequence comes from Pseudomonas protegens, assembly GCF_003363755.1. GTDB lineage: Bacteria > Pseudomonadota > Gammaproteobacteria > Pseudomonadales > Pseudomonadaceae > Aquipseudomonas > Aquipseudomonas danubii. The sequence continues at coordinate 431,962 of NZ_CP031396.1, read as the reverse complement.
GCCATGAGTGCTATGGGGACCGGCTGTTCGGCGACCCGGTGGCGACCCGGGAGGCCATTCTGGCGAGCCTGGAAGCGTCCCTGCTACAGGTCACGCAGGGCTTGAAGATTCCCCAGCAAAGGGCGCAGGTGGCTGTCTTGCAGTTCCTGCGATGCTTGGGGCGCCTGATTCGTCATGATTCGTTTCCCGCTAGAACTTCGGTCGACGCGCCCTTGAAGGCGTTGGAGTTGGCATTGGGTCGACCGCTGAAGAAAGCCCAGGCTGTCATCCAGCAACTGGAGCAGTTGCTCGAAGGTGCCAAGGTGCTGCATGCCGCTGGTCGCTGGTCGTTGCCGGAGCCCAGGCCGGTGCTGCCGGATGAGTTGCACGAAGTACACCGCAACCTTTATCGGCAGGCCAGGCGTGATGCCAGGGTTGGCGGACGCTTGCCGAGCTTGCAGTTCGGCACCCTGGTGAGCCTTTTCAAAGCCCGGATCAGGCATGTGGAACCCGGTGACTTTCTGTCGCAACACGCCAGGCAAGTAGGGCGCTCCAAGGCGACTCGCAGCCTGATCGAGCACAATGCCGGGCAGTTCCATGCCTATGTCTTGCTGGAGCAGATCAAGAGTGACCTTGATGTCGGGCGCCGGCTGCAACGGGTCGAAAACAGTGTTCAGGTGTTGGTTAGGAGATACGGGGCAGACCGGGAGCACTGGCTGGCACTGTTCCAGGACATGCCGTTGTCGCTGTTCCTGCTCAACGCAATCTTTTCTTCTTCCTTGACCCTGATCCAGCGGCTTCTGGGTGAGGAGGCGTTCGCAAAGGCCGCGTTGGCCCTCAGGCCCCTGGTCGAGGCTGCACAAACCGAAGGGCCGCAGCGTGAGCAACTGCTTGCAGTGGCGGCTCAACAGCAGATCAAGGCGCTCAAGATGCTGTTGGATACCTATCACGCCCAGCATCACCTGGGGGGGCTGGCGATGGAGCTCCTTGCCTTCGTCTATGCCTTCAAATACAAGTACGACCTAGGGTTCCAGCCCCATGCCACGGACAAGCTGGAGGCGATTCTCGATGACTGTGTCGATCAACGGGACATCCGTCACCGGATTGCCTATGAAACCCGATTCGGCCGTTGTACGCGCACCCTGAGCCCGATGGGCACGGATGTGGCGCTCATCATGATCCACCAATACAACCGCTACATCCTCGCTCACTGTGAACACCCGCTTGAGTACCTGTGCAATCCGTTGCAACGCCTGAGCGAGCTTCTGCAAGCTGCCTTGAGCGCCGCCAGTGCCGAGGGGGAGATCGAGGCGGCGATCCTCAAGCGCTGCATCAATGCAGCGTTCGGAACGGGCAAGGATAAGTCGGTCATGCGCATTGGCGGCCTGCGTCCTTACGAGTGCCTGCGTGATGTGCGCTTCTATCTGTCGGCATTGCATCTGGCCCCGCTAGAAACCTTGAACCCGGGGTTGTTTCGCTACCTGGCGTTGCCAGATGCCTTGCAACGCTTGGTTTTGCAATGGCTGTCACCTGCACGCTACGCCGAGGATCTGCGTCGCCAGCACAGTCAGTCGCCCGAGCTGTAGGGCAATGGTTTCTGAGGCCTGTGCCGCTCTGCACTTGAGTGCCTCGCCAGAGTCGCATTCATGCCCTTACACTCGATGGCCATTTCCACTTCAAGGAAGACCGGCCATGCCTAACGCCAATCCCACTATCGTTATCGAGCGTTGCAACGAATCCCATATCGACGGCCTGACCGCGCTGTACAGCGAACCCAGCGTGGCGGCCCAGACCCTGCAACTGCCTTATCAGTCCCGCGAGTTGTGGCGCAAGCGTGTAACGCAGGGGCAGGACAACGAGGGGCTGGTTGCCTTGGTGGCGCTGCACCAGGGCATGGTGATCGGCAATTGCAGCCTGATGCAGGTGAGGCGTGTGCGCCGGGCCCACTGCGCCGAGGTTGGCATGGGGGTTGCCCCCTCCTGGCAGCGCCAGGGCGTCGGCAGCCGTCTGCTGGCGGCGGTGCTGGAGGTGGCGGATAACTGGATGAACCTGCGCCGGGTCGAACTCACGGTGTATGCCGATAACCAGCCGGCCATTGGCCTGTACCAGAAGTTCGGCTTTGAAACCGAAGGCCAGCTGCGGGACTATGCCATCCGTGGCGGGCAATACGTCGACGTGCTGAGCATGGCCCGGCTGCGTCGTTGAGGCCGGGCTTGTGTAGCCGCTGCCGCAGGCTGCGAACGGCTTGGGCGGCATTCCGACGCAGGAGACGCAGGGATCTTGAGGCCGCCCAAGATTGACAGGCGATCGCCAAGCAAGGCCCTGCGGGCCTTTGCGCAGCCTCGCCAGGGCTCGGCAGCGGCTACAGGTCAGTGCCGAGCCATTTTGTAGCCGCTGCCGCAGGCTGCGAACGGCTTGGGCGGCATTCCGACGCAGGAGACGCAGGGATCTTGAGATCGCCCAAGATTGACAGGCGATCGCCAAGCAAGGCCCTGCGGGCCTTGAGGTTCACTCCAGCAAAGCAAAATCCACCGCCGCCCGGGCATGTAATTCGGTGGTGTCGAGCAGGGGCAGGGGGCTGTGCTCGGGCTTGAGCAGCAGGCCGATTTCCGTGCAGCCGAGGATGATGGCTTGGGCACCACGGGTCCTGAGTGATTCGATCACCTGCTGGTACACCCGGCGCGACGCGTCGCTGATGACCCCGACGCACAATTCCTCGTAGATGATCCGGTGCACCGCCTGGCGCTCCTGCGCATCGGGCACCAGCACATTCAGTCCTTGTTGGCTCAGGCGGCTCTTGAGGAACTCCTGTTCCATGGTGAAGGCGGTGCCCAGCAGACCGACGTTCAGGGTGCCGGCCGCCAGCGCGGCCTGGGCCGTGGGGTCGGCGATATGCAGGAAGGGCACGGCCGTGGCCGCCTGAATCTGCTCGGCCACCTTGTGCATGGTGTTGGTACAGAGCACCAGGCACTCGGCGCCGCCGGCCTGCAATCGCTGGGCGGCGTCTATCAGAATCCGCGCCGCTTCATCCCAGCGCCCGGCGTGCTGGGCCTGTTCGACAGGCCCGAAGTCGACGCTGTACATTAGCAACCGCGCCGAGCGCAGCGGCCCCAATTGATCGCGAACCTGCTGATTGATCAGGCGGTAGTATTCGGCGCTGGACTCCCAGCTCATGCCGCCGATCAGGCCGATGGTGCGCATGGGCAACTCCTCTGTGGTGTGGGTGAGTGAGCTTCAGTTTCGTCTCGCCTGAGCTGGCGATCTATCAGGAAATTTCACATGCCCGAGGTCCTCGAACACCGCCTGCTGGACGGTCGGCTGCTTCTGCAACTGTTGCCCGCAGCCGCCTACAGCGCGCGCGATCCGGCGCAGTGGCAGACCCTGGGTGTGACCCTGGAACGCCAGCGCGGGGTGCATGCCATCGATTCCGATCGGCGCGAGGATTTCGACACCTGGCCCGGCACCCTGGCCTTGACGCCCAAGGGCGTTGAGGTGTTCTCCGAATCTGCCCGTGGCGGCGAATACCTGCTGGCGCGCTGGCAGGAGCAGACGCCGCTGATCCCCGGCGAGCGCCGCCTGCAGCGTTCGGGGCATGCCCAGGCCCTGGCCCTGGGGCGTGAAGCCCGGCGCCTGCTGTTGGCGCCTGTCATCGATGAGTTGGCCCTGGAGCACTGTGCCCTGGCCTTTGTCGGTCTGTCCCAGTCCCGCCACATTGCCACGGCGCCGTTACCACGGCTGGGGCAGGTGCTGGAGCAGATGGCCGACCAGTACGCCCAGCCCTTGTCCCTGGCGCAATTGGCACTCACTTACGGTCACAACGAACTGCGACTGCTGCGGGACTTTCGCCGCGCCGTCGGCATGACGCCCCATGCTTGGATCACCGAGGTGCGGCTGCAGGCAGCCCGGCGCTTGCTGGAGCGCAGGGACCTGCCCCTGGCGGCCATTGCCCACGACAGCGGCTTTGCCCACCAATCGCACCTGGGCAGCGCCTTGCGCAAAAGCCTCGGCCTGACCCCGCGCCAGTACCGGCTGCGTTTTCACTCCTGTCTCCCTGTACCTGTCCGGTCTCCCAGCCGCGGGCAGTAAACGGCCCGCAGCGACATGGCGGGGCAAGGCCGGAGCCAGCGGCTAGAGGAATGGGTTGGCCCTGGGGTAAACACCCCAACGCCCGGGACCGGCATCTGCCATGATCAAGACCGGCGACCTGCAGTTCCCAAAGGTCGATGCCAGGGACACACCGCAATGGACGATATCCAGCAACTGGGCGAGATGCTCCGCCACTACGCCGCCAGCGAAGCCCACAAGAAGCAGCTGTTCGACAGCCAGTCGGTGGTTTGGGCCCGGCGTATTCATGAGCTGTTCGGGCAGATTGAACAGTGGCTGGCACCGGTGCTGCTGCCGGATCTGCTGGAGCTGCACCGTGAGCCTTATGTGGCCTTCAGCCCGGCATTGCCGGTGGAGAGTTCCACCTTTAACAGCGAGAAGCTGACTATTGTCATCGCTGGCAAACCCGTGGAGTTCGTCCCGGATGTGATGGGCCCCAATGGACAGATTTCCCTGGCGGTGATCGGCCTGACGGCGGCGCGCCTGGGCAGTGTTTCCCTGGTGGGCGAGGCCAGCGGCGCCTGGCAATGGCGCAAGACCAACGGCCTCAAGGACCCCGACACCTTCGTTTTCGACGGCAACTTCCTGGCGGCCCAATTGCAGAGCCTGATCCCCCGCGAGCGCGCCTGATGTAGGCGCTGGCTTGCCGGCGAAAGCGAGCGCCGGCCATGTGCAGGTCTTGCGGGCCCCTTCGCCGGCAGGCCGGCTCTTATGGGGCAACACGCAGCACCGGCAACTGTAGGCGCTGGCTTGCCAGCGAAAGCGGCCTCTGGCCATGTACAAGGCTTGCGGGCCTCTTTGCCGGCAAGCCGGCTCCTACGGAGTGCGTTACATGTCCAGGTTGATCCACCCCGGCTTGGGCTCTTCCGGCGCCACGGCATTGATCTTCTTGCCGGTGGCCACTTCCACGCGATGCGCTACGTCGGGGTCGTCGGCAAAGGGAATCAGGCTGGCGTCATCCAGGCTCTTGGCGCTCTGGTGGCGCAGGCAGTACTCGATGCTGAGGTAGAGAAACGCCACCCCCAGCAGATTGAACAGAATATCCATCGCCATCCGGCTCCCTAAAAAAGCCGCCGGTCACTGGGACCGGCGGGCAATGCCTGGCTCAGGCGATCTGTGCGTCGCTCAGGGCCAGTTCTTCATCGGCCACGCGTACCGTGCGCCAGGTGTTGTAGGCCATCAGCAGCATGCCACTGAGGAAGAACACGCCACCGGCAAAGCGCACCACGAACCCCGGATGGCTGGCCACCAGGGCCTCGACGAAGGAGTAGGTGAGGGTGCCGTCTTCGTTGACCGCGCGCCACATCAGGCCCTGGGTGATGCCGTTGACCCACATCGAAGCGATGTAGAGCACGGTGCCGATGGTGGCCAGCCAGAAGTGCAGGTTGATCAGCGGCACGCTGTACATCTGCTCGCGGCCGAAGACCTTGGGCACCATGTGGTAGATCGCACCGAAGGTGATCATGGCCACCCAGCCCAGGGCCCCGGCGTGCACATGGCCGATGGTCCAGTCGGTGTAGTGGGAGAGGGCGTTGACGGTCTTGATCGCCATCATCGGGCCTTCGAAGGTCGACATGCCGTAGAACGCCAGGGACAGCACCAGAAAACGCAGGATCGGGTCGGTGCGCAGCTTATGCCAGGCGCCCGAGAGGGTCATCATGCCGTTGATCATGCCGCCCCAGCTGGGGGCCAGGAGGATCAGCGACATGGCCATGCCCAGGGACTGCGCCCAGTCTGGCAGGGCGGTGTAGTGCAAGTGGTGCGGGCCGGCCCAGATGTACAGGGTGATCAGCGCCCAGAAGTGCACGATGGACAGGCGATAGGAATACACCGGGCGTCCCACTTGCTTGGGCACGAAGTAGTACATCATCCCGAGAAAGCCGGTGGTCAGGAAGAAGCCCACGGCGTTGTGGCCGTACCACCACTGGACCATGGCGTCGGTGGCCCCGGAATACACCGGGTAGGACTTGAACCAGTCCACCGGGATCGACAGGTGGTTGACCACATGAAGCATGGCGATCACCAGGATGAAGGCACCGAAGAACCAGTTGCCGACATAGATGTGCTGGCTCTTGCGCCTTACCACGGTGGTGAAGAAGACGATGGCATAGGCCACCCAGACCACCGCCATCCACACCGCGCCGGCGAATTCGATCTCGGCGTATTCCTTGGTGGTGGTGTAGCCCAGGGGCAGGGTGATCAGCATGATCACGATCACCGACTGCCAGCCCCAGAAGGTGAAGGCGGCCAGGGTGTCGGAGTACAGCCGCACCTGGCAGGTACGCTGTACGGCGTAATAGCTGGCGGCGAACTGGGCGCTGCCGGCAAAGCCGAAGATCACCAGGCTGGTGTGCAGCGGCCGCAGGCGGCCGAAGGTGCTCCAGGGCAGATCGAGGTTCATCTCCGGCCACACCAGTTGCGAGGCGATCCACACCCCCATGGCCATGCCGATCACGCCCCATACCACGGTTGCGACGACGAATTGGCGAACCACCTTGTAGTTGTAAGCCTGTCCGATTGTTGCTGAGTTCATGGTCAATGCTTCCACGGTTGCAAAGTCTTGCCAGGCCACCCGGTCTGGCACGGGGTGCACTGTAGGAATCAGCGGGGAAACAAAACAGGCTCAGAAAAACTGCATTAATACGGATCAGATTTATCTCATGTCCACGGCACTATGGTGGCGGCTGATATGGTTTTTTAGTTTTTACCTGAATCTGTAACGTTCTGCGCCGTACGCGCATAGTCGCCCCCTCACAATACGCGCCGTTTCGAGCACGACCAGCACCGATGAGGATGAGGTAGGCACATGTATCAGTACGACGACTATGACCGGGCCCTGGTCTTTGAGCGGGTGGCGCAGTTTCGTGATCAGGTCGAGCGCTTCATGGGCGGCCAACTGAGCGAGGAGGAGTTCCTGCCCCTGCGCCTGCAGAACGGCCTGTATATGCAGAAGCACGCCTACATGCTGCGGGTGGCGATTCCCTACGGCACCCTGAGCGCCCGGCAGATGCGCACCCTGGCCAGCATCACCCGGGACTTCGACCGCGGCTACGGTCACTTCACCACTCGGCAGAACCTGCAGTTCAACTGGATCGAGCTGGCCCAGGTGCCGGACATCCTGCAGCGCCTGGCCGAGGTGGAGATGCACGCCATCCAGACCTCCGGCAACTGCGTGCGCAACATCACCACCGAGGCCTTTGCCGGGGTCGCCGCCGATGAGTACCTGGACCCGCGCCCCCTGGCGGAGATCCTGCGCCAGTGGTCCACCATCAACCCGGAATTCCTGTTCCTGCCGCGCAAGTTCAAGATCGCGATCTGCTCGGCCAGGCAGGACCGCGCGGCGATCATGATGCATGACATCGGCCTGTATCTTTATCGTGCCCGCAGCGGCGAAATGCTTCTGCGCGTGATCGTCGGCGGGGGCCTGGGGCGCACGCCGATCCTTGGCCTGCAGATTCGTGACGGGCTGCCCTGGCAGCACCTGCTGTCCTACGTCGAGGCGGTGCTGCGGGTCTACAACCGCTATGGCCGGCGTGACAACAAGTACAAGGCGCGGATCAAGATCCTGGTCAAGGCCCTGGGCATCGAGGCCTTCGCCAAGGAAGTGGAGGAGGAGTGGCAGCACCTCAAGGATGGTCCGGCGCAACTCACCGACGAGGAGTACCAACGGGTCGCCAGTGCCTTTGTGCCGCCAGTCTACGAGCGCCTGGCGGACACCGATCTGGATTACGGCAGCCACATGGCCGAGTCCCCGGCCTTCGCCCGCTGGGTGGCGCGCAATGTGCACCCGCACAAGGTGCCGGGTTACACCTGCGTGGTGCTGTCCACCAAACCGGGGCCAAGCTCGCCGCCGGGGGACGTCACCGGTCAGCAGATGGAGGCGGTGGCCGACTGGTCCGAGCGTTTCGGCTTCGGCGAGATTCGTATTGCCCATGAACAGAACATCGTCCTGCCGGATGTGCCCAAGTCGCAGCTGTTCGAGCTTTGGCAGTGTGCCTCTGAGCACGGCCTGGGCACCGCCAACGCGGGCTTGTTGACCGACATCATCGCCTGCCCGGGCGGCGACTTCTGTGCCCTGGCCAACGCCCGGTCGCTGCCGATTACCCTGGCCATCCAGCAGCGCTTCGAGGACCTGGACTACCTCCACGACCTGGGGGACATCAGCCTGAACATCTCCGGCTGCATGAACGCTTGCGGCCACCACCACATCGGCAATATCGGCATTCTCGGGGTCGACAAGAACGGCAGCGAGTGGTTCCAGGTCACCCTGGGTGGCGCCAAGGGCCGTGACAGCGCCCTGGGCAAGGTGATCGGGCCGTCCTTCAGCGCCGAGGAAATCCCCGAAGTGATCGAGCGCATCATCGCCACCTTCGTGCGCTACCGGGAAAGCGACGAACCCTTCGTCGAGACCCTGCAGCGCATCGGCCTGGAGCCGTTCAAGGAGCGGGTCTATCCCAAGGCCCTGGAGGCGCTGGCATGAACAATCTGCTGCGGCTGTGCGAGGGCGAAGCCCAATTGGTCGAGGACGATGCCTGGAGCCTGGTGCGCGGGGTTGACGATACGCTGCCCGACGGGCCGCTGATCCTGCCCCTGGCCCTGTGGCTGATGCGTCGCATCGAGCATCACCCGGCCCGGGACGGCGTGTGGATCGGCCCGGATGACGAAGTGGAAAGCCTCAAGCCCTGGCTCAAGCTGATCCCGCTGATTGCCGTGGACTTCCCGAGCTTTCGTGATGGCCGGGGCTACAGCCAGGCCTACCTGCTGCGTACCCGCCTGGGCTGGATGGGCGAGTTGCGGGCCATTGGCGACGTGCTGCGCGATCAACTGAGCCATATGCGCCAGTGCGGCTTCGACAGCTTTGCCGTGCGCGAAGACAAATGCGCCCAGGACGCCCTCAAGGGGCTGGTGGGCATGAGCGTGCTCTATGGCCGCTCAGTGATCGAACCCCGGCCGCTGTTCCGCCGCAGGTAACCGCTGGCGCGCCAGCAACGGGACCCCGAAGATGATGTTTGTCGGGGTCCCTGGTGGCCTTTCATCCTGAAAACACCCTGCTCGGCAACCATCCTTTGGCTATACCTGTAACTCCCCTGGCCAGTTCCTGGCTGTTTCACCTACAGGAGTTACCCATGAAACTTGCATTGATGATCGGCACGGCGTGCCTTGCCTCTTTGGCCATGGTCGGCTGCTCCAGCAACGTGACCCAGCCCGACGAATACTCCGGGTTTCTCCAGGATTACAGCCGACTCAAGGAGGCCAAGTCGCCCTCCGGGGTGGAGGTGATGCGCTGGATCGATCCCAAGCTGGATGTAGGCCGGTACCGGGCGATCTACATCGAACCCACCCAGTTCTATCCGCAGCCACAAGCCACGGCGAAGATTCCCCAGAGCACCCTCGACGGTATCAATCAGTACTACGACCAGGCCCTCAGGCGTGAGGCGGCGCGCAGCCTGCCCCTGGCTCAAGGCCCCGGGCCGGGGGTGCTGGTGGTGCGGGCGGCAATCACGGCGGTCAGCAGTAAAACCGAAGGCCTGAAGCCTTATGAAATCATTCCTGTGGCCCTGGTGGCAGCGGCGGTCAGCACCGCCAGCGGAATTCGCGACCAGCAAACCACGCTGGGCACCGAGGCCGTGTTTCTCGATGGCAGCAGCGGCAAGGTCATTGCCCAGGTGGTGCGCAAGGGCACTGGCAAGCCCCTGGAAAACGACACGCAAGTGATGAAGGCCGATGACGTGAAGAACGTCATCGACGGTTGGGCGGCGGACTTCCACCAGTCTTTCGTCAAGTTCAAGGGGCGTTAGGGCCTGACTGTCCGGCGGCGGCCAACAGGGCCGCTGCCGCTTCAATAGTCCACCTGGGCCTGCTTGTTGTAGTAGCTGAGCAGCGAGTCGTAGGCCCGCATGATGGCGTGATAGTCCTCGCTCAGATGCTGTGGCTCAGCCTGTTTCTGCCAGTCCTGATGCAGGGCGAGCAAGGCTTGCTGATAACGCTGCGCCGGCCGCGTGATCTGGCTCCACAGGTAATAGGCCGGTTGCGTGCGGCTGCTCTGTGGTCGGTTGCGCAAGGGCTGCCCGGCATCCCAGGTCCGTTGCAGGTCCTGGCTGGCTTGTGCCAGTTGCGCCGGGGTCAGGGTTTTCTCGCGCATGCCCTGGCTGATCTGCTCCACTGTGAGCCGCGCCTGGATCATGTAGTCCAGCAGGTGCCAGTGGATGTCCTGCCCCAGGCGTTGCTCAAGCAGCCGCTGTTGCTCGCGTCGGGCGCCGATGTCTGCGCTCGCCAGGGCAGCGCGCAGGTCGGCGGAGGCTTGCAGGTAGTGGTCGAACTTGGGCTTGAGCAGGGCAACAGTGGCCGCGTCTTCCTCGGCCGGCATGTAAGCACCGGGTACGGCGCTGGAATGAGCGCGCCGGGCCAGGTTGGCCTGGTGCAGTGCGTCGATGTAGCGCTCGGCCAGGCCGATCAGCGGGGCGTCGGGTTGCAGGTGGCGTAGCCGATAGAGCATGCGCGGTTCGCAGTCGCGGGCGGGCAGGGTATCCATGTCGGTCTTCGCGCCGTCTGCGAAGTCCTTGGCATTGTTCAGCAGGTCGGTGAACGCCGCGCGCCAGGCCGCTTGAGTGCCGTAGGTGTAGTAGCCCAGGCGCCAAGGTACATCGTATTGGTTGACGCAGTCGATCAGCGGCGCCCTGGCCGCGGCCTGGGCGCTGGCGGGGCTGTCCAGGCCGGCCAGCCACAGTTCGACGCGGGCGATCGGCGCTCCGGCAGCCAGGAGTGCAAACAGGCCGAAAATCAGCGTGCAACCGAAAAGCAACAAGGGGCGTTGGCTCATGGCCGCTCCTCCTTGGGGTACCACTGCTCCTGGGTGGCCGGTGCTGCACACTCGGGGGTATCGGCCGGCATGCGCGCGCACAGCCGTTCGGTCCAGGGCTGCAGGCCCTGATAACGCCCGGCGGTGTGGCGCCCGTCGAACCACTTGAGGGTGGCGATTACGGCCACCAGCAGCACCAGTGCGGTGCCCAGCAGCAGGCGACGCGGCCAGGGATTGATGCGTTGCCAGGCGTTCAGCGGGTCGATCTGGCGCTGACGGGCCAGGGCCACCAGCAGCAGGACCCCGAGATAAGTGATAGTGGCCACCGGGTGGACCACCACGCCCAGCAGTGCGCCCAGCAGCGCCGCGGGCAGCAGGTCGCGGATCAGCTGCACATCGTGATAGGGCGTCTGGTGCCGAGGCAGGTGTTGGCTGAGGCGCTCGTCCCACTGGAACAGGCGTTGGCTCAGGGGGCGCCAAAGTCGCTGCAGCCCTTCGCCCGCGGCGCAGAAGCACAAAGCCCAGACCAGCGTGACGCCGATAATCTCCCAGGGGCTGCTGTCTTGCCCGGCGTAATCGGCCATTGCGCCGGTGAGGCAGGCCAGAACCACCCCCAGGAGCATCGGCCAGCTGTTGATCGCGTGTTCCCAGTCCCGCCAGAAGTAGGGATTGCTGGCGGGCATGCCGGCGGCGACTTGCGGGTAGTCTGCCGCCAGGCTTGCAGCCAGCTTGTGACAGGCCTGCCAGTCCAGGTTGCCCAGGTGTCGGGCCCAGGCGCGGCGCTGACTGAAGCTCAGGGGCGCGAGCAACAAGCGTGCCGCACGGTGTTCCGGGGTGCTCGGCGGTTCGCTCGCCAGTTGTTGCTGGTGGGCCAGGTACAGCGGTGCCTGATGGCGTTTCAACAGCCGCGGCCAGAGCTGTTCCGGGCAGTTGTCTGCACTATTGGCGTGCCAGCCTTGGCCGGCGCAGACCGCCTGGAACACCGCCACCGACCAATAAGGGCTGTTGGCCAGTGTCTGTGCCAGCCATTGGTTGAACCATTGTCGGTGCTGCAGGTGCAGCAGCCAGGCGTGGGCTGAACGCTGGGCGTAGGCCTCCAGGAACGCCGCTTCATCCTTGGCCTCCAGGGCTGCGGCCAGTGGCTCTTGTATTCGCTGATAGAGCTGCTGCTGCAACTCCTGCACCAGATACTCCGGCAGATCCAGGCGTTGCCAGGCACTCATCCAGCGCAGACGCTCGAACCCCCAGTGCAACACCGCATCGGCTTGCGCCGGGTGTTCGACGCAATAGCGCAGCAGGGCCAGTTCGAACTCATAGGCGCACGCCTGCTCCTGGGCCTGCTGATAGCGCTGGTCGAGCTGATCGACAGGCAGCTCCTTGAGCAACATGGCCACCCGCTGCACCGGTGACAGCGCCAGCGTTACCGGCTCGTTGCCGGCCCAGGTCTCGGGCGTTTCCAGGGGCTCGTTCTGTTGCTCCCAATCCTTATGGGCCAGCGCCTCTTCATAGGCGTCGCGCAAGCGTTGGAAAGCTTGCGGGTCTTCATCCGGACGGGTCTGTTTCAGCAGCTTGGCGTAGTGGCGCTTGATGGTCCGGGTATCCGCGGTGACCGGCAGGCCGAGTAGGGTCCAGCAACTCATTGGGCGATAGAACTCCATGCAACCCTTGGCAACATCCAGACATGACTGGAGGAAATGGCGCACCCTACCGGTTTCCCGGGTAAAAGTCCCTCGACTCGAATCCGTCTAAGCAACAGCGGCAGGCGTCTGGCGATTCAGCCCAGGTGGCTGGGGCGCGCGGCTTCTGCTGTGCCGCGCTCTGTTGCGCCGGGCGGGCGTGGGGCAGGTCCGAGCGGATGGCCGTCAGTGGAAAAGGGCTGTTAAAGTGATTTGTGATTATTTCCATGCTTTGTGCATGGTTTATTTAATGTTGTTTCTAGATTAAAAAATTACAATAAAAACAATTGTTTATGATGTTTATGTGATGTTGATTGTAATTATTTCGTTGGCTGAGCAAGGAGCTGTCAGCTATGCCTGTAGTGGAGCGCACGATTTTTCTGCCGGGCCGCAGCCCGGCCCAGGTGTTGGGTTTCTGCCTCGAAGGGACCAACTTTCCCAAGATCTTTCCCGAGCGCGTGACCCCCTTGGGGGGCATCGACATCAATGACCTGCGCATCAGTGTCGGACGCCAGTTCAGCTTCCTGCACTGGATGTTCGGTGTCATACCGGCGAAATGGACGGTGGTTATACGTGAGGTCAGCGATCGGCATTTTGTCGACGAGATGCTCAAGGGCCCGCTGCGCGCCTTTCGTCACGAACATCGGGTCGAGGCCGCCGAAGGGGGCACCCTGTACACCGACCGCGTGACTTATCGGGCCATCGGTGGCGCACCTTTGGAACGCTTGGTGGTCAACGCCTACATGGCGCGGATTTTCGATGCCCGGCACCGCAACATGTTGCGCTTGCTGGGGTGACGGCGCCGCGATGCCGTGTTTGCCCATTTCTATTCCAAGTTCAAGTTCAAGGAGCATGCCCATGAGCAAGAAGATACTGGTGGTCCTGACCAGCGTGGCCAAATACCCCAACCTGAACCGTGCCACCGGTCTGTGGCTGGGGGAGGCGGTGCATTTTGTGAAGAAGGTGCAAGCGGCCGGGTTCGAGGTGGATTACGTCAGTCCCAAGGGGGGCTACGTACCCATCGACCCCCACAGTCTGGCCATGGCCGACGACACCGACTGGCAGTGGTACCAGGACAGCGCCTTCATGAGCCGCCTGGGAGCGACCTTGCAACCGTCGCAGGTCCAGGCCCGGGACTATGTGGCCATCTATTACGCCGGTGGTCATGGCGTGCTCTGGGATTTTCCCGACAACCCCGAGTTGCAGGCCCTGAGTCGCGACATCTACGAGCAGGGCGGCTACGTCAGCTCGGTCTGCCATGGCGCGGTGGGCCTGCTGAACATCAGGCTCAGCGATGGCTCGTTGCTGATCGCCGGCAAACAGGTCAGCGGTTTCTCCAATGAAGAAGAGCGGCTCGCCGAGCTGGACTCGTACGTGCCGTACCTGACCGAGACCGAACTGCTCAAGCGCGGCGCCCTGTACCAGAAGGCCGCCGAGCCCTGGGCGCCGTTTGCCGTGCAAGACCAGCGGGTGATCAGCGGGCAGAACCCGGCCTCCGGAGGCCCCGTGGCGGACCTGCTGCTGGCGCACCTGCACGCTTGAGCACCGCCTTGCAGGAACCGGCTTGCCGGCCAAGAGGCCCGCGAGCCGGACCTAAGCTTGGAAACCGCCTTCGCCTGCACGCCGCCCCCTGCAGTCGGCCAGGTTGCTGGACAATTTATCCGTGGGGCAATAGGTGCTCGCGCCGTTTCATGCTTAACTTCGGCCTCTCAAGAATTTCTCATTGCTGTTCCATCATCACTGTTCAATAAAGGACTCCGTTCATGGCTCAAGTCACTCTCAAAGGCAACCCGGTTCAGGTCAACGGCCAGCTGCCGCAAGTGGGTTCCAAAGCCCCTGCGTTCTCCCTGGTAGGCGCCGGTCTGGCCGATGTCTCCCTGAGCAGCCTCGCCGGCAAGCGCAAGGTGCTGAACATCTTCCCAAGCGTCGACACCCCAACCTGCGCCACCTCGGTACGCAAGTTCAACGCCCAGGCCAACGAGCTGGCCAACACCGTGGTGCTGTGCATCTCCGCTGACCTGCCGTTCGCCCAGGCCCGTTTCTGTGGCGCCGAAGGCCTGGAAAACGTGCAGAACCTGTCGACCCTGCGCGGCCGCGAGTTCATCGAGAACTACGGCGTGGCCATCGCCGACGGCCCGCTAGCCGGCCTGACCGCCCGCGCCGTGGTGGTGCTGGATGAAAACGACACCGTGCTGCACAGCGAACTGGTCAAGGAAATCGCCGAAGAGCCGAACTACGACGCCGCCCTGGCCGTGCTCAAGTAACAGGTTTTACAATTTTTCACGGCCTGGCTCTGTCCAGGCCGTTTTTATTTGTGCTTCAGTGGCTTAGCGCCGCACCTTGAAACGTCAGTCAAAGGTAAATTGCCGGTAAAGGCGCTTTGCTAAAACCGCTCTAGTGCTTATCTTTCAGCCTTCCCCAAAGAAGACTCCCACGCGCCCAATGGTTGATCACTCCATGCAATCCTCTGCTCCCCGCAACTCTCGTCGCTGGCTGTTCGGCCTGTTTGTCCTGCTGCTGGTGATCGGCCTGTGCTGGAAATTCTGGCCCGCCGGCAGCGCCCCCAAAGAGGGTGCACAGGCGAAGGCCGCGGCCGGGCATACCGGACGCAGCGGCAGCCTGCGCCCCGGCTTCGGCGGCGCCAGCGGGCCGATCCCGGTGCGGGTGGCGCCGGTGACTCAGGGCGACTTCCCGCTGTACTACAAGGCCCTGGGCACGGTGACGGCACTCAACACCATCAATGTGCGCAGCCGGGTGGCGGGGGAGTTGGTCAAGGTCAACTTCGAGGAAGGGCAGATGGTCAAGGCCGGCGACCTGCTGGCGCAGATCGATCCGCGTCCTTATCAGAATGCCTTGCTCCAGGCCGAGGGCACCCTGCTGCAGAACCAGGCCCAGCTGAAGAATGCCCAGGTCGACCTTGAGCGTTATCGCGGCCTGTATGCCCAGGACAGCATCGCCAAACAGACCCTGGACACCGCTGCGGCGCTGGTGGGCCAGTACCAGGGCACGGTCAAGACCAATCAGGCGGCGGTCAACGACGCCAAGCTCAACCTCGAATTCACCAATATCCGCGCGCCGATTGCCGGGCGCGTGGGCCTGCGTCAGCTGGACGTAGGCAACCTGGTGTCGGCCAATGACACCACGGCACTGGTGATCATCACCCAGACCCAGCCCATCAGCGTGGCCTTCACCCTGCCGGAGAACAGCCTGGACACCGTGCTCAAGCGCTACCACAGCGGCGCCAAGCTGCCGGTGGAAGCCTGGGACCGGGGCGATGTGAAATTGCAGGCCAGCGGCATGCTGCAGAGCCTGGACAACCAGATCGACACCACCACCGGCACCCTGAAGTTCAAGGCGCGCTTCGATAACCGCGACCAGGGCCTGTTCCCCAATCAGTTCGTCAATGTGCGGCTGCTGGCCGACACCCTGAAGAATGTGGTGCTGGCACCTTCGGCCGCGATCCAGTTCGGCACCAACGGCACCTTCGTCTACGCCCTGGATGGTGATAACAAGGTGAAGATCCGCCAACTGCAGGTGAGCGACAGCAACGGCGACCTGACGGTGATCAAGGACGGCCTCAAGGCCGGCGACCGGGTGGTGATGGAAGGCACCGACCGCCTCAAGGACGGCAGCGAGGTGGAAGTGGTCAACGACAGCAGTGAAGTGCCCACCAGCCCCACCGAACACCTGCAGGGCAAGCCCGCCGCAGCGCCGGCCGCGGATGGCAAGCCGGTTGATGGCAAGGCGCAAAAGGTCGGCGCATGAATTTCTCGCGACTGTTCATCCTGCGTCCGGTAGCCACCACCCTGAGCATGCTGGCCATTGTCCTGGCCGGCCTGATCGCCTATCGCCTGTTGCCGGTCTCGGCCTTGCCCCAGGTGGACTACCCGACCATCCGGGTCATGACCCTGTACCCCGGGGCCAGCCCGGACGTGATGACCAGCGCGGTCACTGCGCCCCTGGAGCGCCAGTTCGGGCAGATGCCCGGCCTGACCCAGATGGCCTCCACCAGCTCCGGTGGCGCCTCGGTGCTGACCCTGCGTTTCAGCCTCGACATCAATATGGACGTGGCCGAGCAACAGGTGCAGGCGGCCATCAACGCCGCCACCAACCTGCTGCCCAAGGACCTGCCGGCGCCGCCGGTGTACAACAAGGTCAACCCGGCGGACACCCCGGTGCTGACCCTGGCCATCACCTCCAAGACCATGCTGCTGCCCAAGCTCAATGACCTGGTGGACACCCGCATGGCGCAGAAGATCGCCCAGATCAGCGGCGTCGGCATGGTCAGCATTGCCGGCGGCCAGCGCCAGGCGGTGCGGATCAAGGTCAACCCCGAGGCCCTGGCGGCCAACGGCCTGAACCTGGCGGACGTGCGCACCTTGATTGCCGCGTCCAACGTCAATCAGCCCAAGGGCAACTTCGACGGCCCGACCCGAGTCTCGATGCTCGATGCCAACGACCAGCTGACCTCGCCCAAGGATTACGCCGAGCTGATCCTGGCCTACAAAAATGGTGCACCGCTGCGCCTGAAGGATGTCGCCGAGATCGTCGACGGCGCCGAGAACGAGCGCCTGGCGGCCTGGGCCAACGAAAACCAGGCAGTGCTGCTCAATATCCAGCGCCAGCCCGGGGCCAACGTGATCGAGGTGGTGGACCGGATCAAGGCGCTGCTGCCGAGCATCACCGACAACCTGCCGGCGGGCCTGGACGTCACGGTGCTCACCGACCGCACCCAGACCATCCGCGCCTCGGTCAAGGATGTGCAGCACGAGCTGTTCATCGCCATCGCCCTGGTGGTGATGGTGACCTTCCTCTTTCTGCGTCGGGCCAGCGCCACCCTCATTCCTTCGATTGCCGTGCCGCTGTCGCTGATCGGCACCTTCGGGGTGATGTACCTGGCCGGTTTTTCGGTGAACAACCTGACCCTGATGGCCCTGACCATCGCCACCGGTTTCGTGGTGGACGATGCCATCGTCATGCTGGAGAACATCTCGCGCTTTATCGAGGAGGGCGACAGCCCGATGCAGGCGGCGCTCAAGGGCGCCAAGCAGATCGGCTTCACCCTGATCTCCCTGACCCTGTCGCTGATCGCGGTGCTGATCCCGCTGCTGTTCATGGCGGATGTGGTGGGCCGGCTGTTCCGCGAGTTCGCCATCACCCTGGCGGTGGCGATCCTGATTTCCCTGGTGGTGTCCCTGACCCTGACGCCGATGATGTGCGCGCGGTTGCTCAAGCGTGAGCCCAAGCCTGAGGAGCAGGGGCGCTTCTACCGCGCCAGCGGCGCCTGGATCGACTGGTTGATCGAAAGCTACGGGCGCAAGCTGCAATGGGTGCTCAAGCACCAGTTCCTGACCCTGATGGTGGCCGTCGGCACCCTGGGCCTGACCGTGTTCCTGTACCTGGTGGTGCCCGAGGGCTTCTTCCCGGTGCAGGACACCGGGGTCATCCAGGGCATTTCCGAGGCGCCGCAGTCGGTGTCCTTCGCCGCCATGAGCCAACGCCAGCAAGACCTGGCGAAGATCATCCTGCAGGACCCGGCCGTGGAAAGCCTGTCGTCCTACATCGGCGTCGACGGCGACAACGCGACCCTCAACAGTGGCCGTCTGCTGATCAACCTCAAGCCCCACAACCAGCGTGACCTGAGCGCGGCCCAGGTGATTGCACGGATTCAGCCCGAGGTGGACAAACTGCTGGGCATCCGCCTGTTCATGCAGCCGGTGCAGGATCTGACCATCGAGGACCGGGTCAGTCGTACCCAGTATCAGTTCAGCCTGTCTTCGCCGGACGCCGAGCTGCTGGCCCTGTGGAGCGGGCGCCTGAGTGAAGCCCTGGCCCAGCGCCCGGAACTCACCGATGTGGCCAGCGACCTGCAGGACAAGGGCCTGCAGGTGTACCTGGTGATCGACCGCGATGCGGCGTCCCGGGTCGGGGTTTCGGTGGCCAACATCACCGACGCCCTGTATGACGCCTTCGGCCAGCGGCAGATTTCCACCATCTACACCCAGGCCAGCCAGTACCGGGTGGTGCTCCAGGCCCAGGCTGGCGAGCGCATCGGACCCCAGGCCCTGGAGCAGATCCACGTCAAGACCACCGACGGCGGGCAGGTGCGGCTGTCGAGCCTGGCCCATGTCGAGGAGCGCCAGGCGCAACTGGCCATCGCCCATATCGGCCAGTTCCCGGCGGTGATGATGTCCTTCAACCTGGCGCCCGGTGTGGCCCTGGGGGAGGCGGTTAACGTCATCGAGCAGGTGCAGCAGGACATTGGCATGCCAGTGGGGGTGCAGACCCGCTTCCAGGGCGCCGCCGAGGCTTTCCAGGCGTCGCTGTCGAGCACCTTGCTGCTGATCCTGGCGGCGGTGGTGACCATGTACATCGTCCTGGGGGTGCTCTACGAGAGCTACATCCACCCCATCACCATTCTCTCCACCCTGCCTTCGGCGGCGGTGGGGGCCTTGCTGGCGCTGATCCTCAGCGGCAATGACCTGGGCATGATCGCGATCATCGGCATCATCCTGCTGATCGGCATCGTCAAGAAGAACGCGATCATGATGATCGACTTCGCCCTCGACGCCGAACGCCACCAGGGCATGGCCCCGGAACAGGCGATCTACCAGGCGGCGCTGCTGCGGTTCCGGCCGATCCTGATGACCACCCTGGCGGCGCTGTTCGGCGCCGTGCCGCTGATGCTGGCCACGGGTTCAGGTGCCGAGCTGCGCCAGCCCCTGGGCCTGGTGATGGTCGGGGGCCTGCTGGTGAGCCAGGTGCTGACCCTGTTCACCACGCCGGTGATCTACCTGTACTTCGACCGCCTGGGTCGGCGCTTCGGCAAAGGTGAAGACGCCCAAGAGGTGGAGGCATGAAGGGCCGCAGCCAGCCTCCAGCCCGGGGCGTTCAGCCATGAACCTGTCCGGACCTTTCATCAAACGCCCGGTGGCGACCATGCTGTTGTCGTTGGCGATCATGCTGCTGGGCGGGATCAGCTTCGGCCTGCTGCCGGTGTCGCCGCTGCCGCAGATGGATTTCCCGGTGATCGTGGTCCAGGCCAGCCTGCCCGGAGCCAGCCCCGAGGTCATGGCGTCCACCGTGGCCACGCCGCTTGAGCGCTCGTTCGGCGCGATTGCCGGGGTCAACACCATGAGCAGCCGCTCCAGCCAGGGCTCGACCCGGGTGATCCTGCAGTTCGACCTGGACCGCGACATCAACGGTGCGGCCCGGGAAGTGCAGGCGGCCATCAACGCCTCGCGCAACCTGTTGCCCAGCGGCATGCGCAGCATGCCCACCTACAAGAAGGTCAACCCGTCCCAGGCGCCGATCATGGTGCTGTCGCTGACCTCCGATGTGCTGGAGAAGGGCCAGCTCTACGACCTGGCCTCGACCATCCTGTCCCAGAGCCTTTCCCAGGTGCAGGGCGTGGGCGAAGTGCAGATCGGCGGCAGCTCCTTGCCGGCGGTGCGCATCGAGCTGGAGCCGCAACTGCTCAACCAGTACGGCGTGGCCCTGGACGACGTGCGCAACGCCATTGCCAACGCCAACCAGCGTCGGCCCAAGGGCTCGGTGGAGGATGACCAGCGGCTGTGGCAGATCCAGGCCAACGATCAGCTGGAAAAGGCCCGCGACTACGAGCCGCTGATCATCCACTACAAGGACGGTGCGGCCCTGCGTCTGAAAGACGTGGCCAAGGTCAGCGACGGCGTGGAAGACCGCTACAACAGCGGTTTCTTCAACGACGATGCGGCGGTGCTGCTGGTGATCAACCGTCAGGCCGGGGCCAACATCATCGAGACGGTGAACGAGATCAAGGCCCAGCTGCCGGCGTTGCAGGCGGTGCTGCCGGCCAGCGTCAAGCTCAACCTGGCCATGGACCGCTCGCCGGTGATCAAGGCCACCCTGCACGAGGCGGAGATGACCCTGTTGATCGCCGTGGCCCTGGTGATCCTGGTGGTGTTCCTGTTCCTTGGCAATTTCCGCGCGTCGGTGATCCCGACCCTGGCGGTGCCGGTGTCCCTGGTGGGCACGTTCGCCATCATGTACCTGTACGGTTTTTCGCTGAACAACCTGTCGCTGATGGCGCTGATCCTCGCCACCGGGCTGGTGGTGGACGACGCCATCGTGGTCCTGGAGAACATTTCCCGGCACATCGACGAAGGTATCGCGCCGATGAAGGCGGCATACCTGGGGGCCAAGGAGGTGGGCTTCACCCTGCTGTCGATGAACGTGTCGCTGGTGGCGGTGTTCCTGTCGATCCTGTTCATGGGCGGGATCATCGAGAGCCTGTTTCGTGAGTTCTCCATCACCCTGGCAGCGGCCATCGTGGTGTCCCTGGTGGTGTCCCTGACCCTGACCCCTATGCTCTGCGCGCGCTGGCTCAAGCCCCACACCCCGGGCCAGGAAAACGCCTTGCAACGCTGGAGCCGGCGCAGCAACGAGTGGATGGTGGGCAAGTACGCCACCAGCCTGGACTGGGTGCTGCGGCACAAGCGCCTGACCCTGGTCAGCCTGCTGGTCACCATCGGCGTCAACGTGGCCCTGTACGTGGTGGTGCCCAAGACCTTCATGCCGCAGCAGGACACCGGCCAGTTGATCGGCTTCGTGCGCGGCGACGACGGCCTGTCCTTCAGCGTGATGCAGCCGAAGATGGAGATCTTCCGCCGCGCGGTGCTCAAGGATGCCGCGGTGGAAAGCGTGGCCGGCTTTATCGGCGGCAGCAACGGCACCAACAATGCCTTCATGCTGGTGCGCCTCAAGCCGATCAAGGAGCGCGACATCTCGGCGCAGAAGGTCATCGAGCGTTTGCGCAAGGAAATGCCCAAGGTGCCCGGCGCGCAACTGATGCTGATGGCCGACCAGGACCTGCAGTTCGGCGGCGGCCGCGAGCAGACCACCTCGCAGTATTCCTACATCCTGCAAAGCGGCGATCTGGGCGAGCTGCGCCAGTGGTACCCGAAAGTGGTGACCGCGCTGCGCGCCTTGCCTGAGCTGACCGCCATCGACGCCCGCGAAGGCCACGGCGCCCAGCAAGTGACTCTGATCGTCGACCGTGACCAGGCCAAGCGCCTGGGGGTGGACATGGACATGGTCACCGCCGTGCTCAACAACGCCTACAGCCAGCGGCAGATCTCCACCATCTACGACAGCCTCAACCAGTATCAGGTGGTGATGGAGGTCAACCCGAAATACGCCCGGGACCCGATTACCCTGAATCAGGTGCAGGTGATCACCAGCGAGGGCGCGCGGATTCCCTTGTCGACCATCGCCCATTATGAAAACAGCCTGGAAGACGACCGGGTCAGCCACGAAGGGCAGTTCGCCTCGGAAAGCATTTCCTTCGACATGGCCGAAGGCGTGACGGTGGAGCAGGGCACCGCGGCCATCGAGCGGGCGATTGCCAAGCTGGGCATGCCCGAGGACGTGATCGTCAAGATGGCCGGCACCGCCGACGCCTTCGCCGCCACCCAGAAGAGCCAGCCGTTCATGATTCTCGGGGCATTGCTGGCGGTGTACCTGGTGCTTGGGGTGCTCTATGAAAGCTACATTCACCCGCTGACCATCCTCTCCACGCTGCCGTCGGCCGGGGTCGGCGCCTTGCTCTCGATCTATGTGCTGGGCGGCGAGTTCAGCCTGATCTCGCTGCTGGGGCTGTTCCTGCTGATCGGGGTGGTGAAGAAGAACGCGATCCTGATGATCGACCTGGCGCTGCAACTGGAGCGCCACCAGGGCCTGGACCCGCTGCAATCGATCCGCAGCGCCTGCCTGCAACGCCTGCGGCCGATCCTGATGACCACCCTGGCGGCGATCCTGGGTGCCTTGCCCCTGTTGCTGGGCAACGCCGAAGGCTCGGAAATGCGCCAGCCCCTGGGCCTGACCATCATTGGCGGCCTGGTCTTCAGCCAGATCCTGACCCTTTACACCACCCCGGTGGTCTACCTCTACCTCGATCGCCTGCGCCACAAGTTCAACCACTGGCGTGGGGTCCGTACCGATGCTGCTCTGGAAACGCCGCTATGACCGACCAATCGTCCCGTCCTGTTTCTCCGCTGTCCGCCCAGCGCCTGGCCATGGCCCGGGGTTCGCGGGCCTTGAGCCTGGGCCTGTGCGTGGCGCTGCTCAGTGCCTGCGCCATCGGTCCCGACTATCAGCGCCCCCAGGTGGCCGAACCGGTGCAGTACAAGGAGGCCCAGGGCTGGCGTCAGGCCAACCCCAGCGATGCCCTGGCCCGTGGCGCCTGGTGGGAGCTGTACGGTGACACTCAGCTCAATGGCCTGATCGAGAAGCTCAACAACTCCAACCAGAGCGTCGCCCAATCGGAAGCGCAATACCGTCAGGCCCAGGCCCTGGTGCGCAGCTCCCGGGGAGCGTTCTTTCCCAGTGTCGACTTGAGCGCCGGCAAGACCCGGGCCAGCCAGGGCACCGGCAGCAGCAACTCGGGGCTGAGCAGTTCCAGCAGCGGCATTCGAGACACCTACAACACCCAATTGGGGGTGAGCTGGGAGGCGGACATCTGGGGCAAGCTGCGCCGCGGCCTGGAGGCCAACCAGGCCAGTGCCGAGGCGAGCTTCGCCGATCTGGCGGCCATGCGCCTGAGCCAGCAGTCGGAGCTGGTGCAGAACTACCTGCAACTGCGGGTGATCGATGAGCAGAAGCGCTTGCTGGAAGCCACGGTGGCGGCTTACCAGCGCTCCCTGACCATGACGCAGAACCAGTATCAGGCCGGGGTATCCGGCAAGGATGCGGTGGCCCAGGCCCAGACCCAGCTCAAAAGCACCCAGGCCGACCTGATCGACCTGATCTGGCAGCGGGCGCAGTTCGAGAACGCCATCGCGGTGTTGATCGGCGTGCCGCCGGCGCAGTTCAATCTGGCAGAAACCCCGCAGATTCCGGCGCTGCCCCAGGTGCCCCTGGCGCTGCCCTCGCAGTTGCTGGAGCGGCGTCCGGACATCGCCTCGGCGGAGCGTTCGGTGATCGCGGCCAACGCCAATATCGGCGTGGCCAAGGCCGCCTATTACCCGGACCTGACCCTGAGCCTGGCCGGAGGCTACAGCAGCAGTACCTACGCCGACTGGATCAGCGTGCCGAACCGGTTCTGGTCGGTGGGGCCGAAACTGGCCATGACCCTGTTCGATGGTGGCCAGCGCTCGGCGGAAGTGGATCGCACTGAAGCCGCCTACGACCAGACTGTGGCCAAGTACCGACAGACTGTGCTCGACGGTTTCCGCGAGGTGGAGAACTACATGATCCAGCTCAAGGTTCTGGAAGACGAAGCCCAGGTGCGCCAGCAGGCCCTGGATTCGGCGCGTGAGGCCCTGCGCCTGACCGAGAACCAGTACAAGGCCGGATTGATCGCCTACCTGGACGTGGTCACCAGCCAGGCCACTACCCTGAGCAACGAGCGCAGCGTCCTCAGCTTGCTGCAGAGCCGGTTGATTGCCAGCGTGCAATTGATCGCCGCGCTGGGGGGGGGCTGGGATGGTCAGGTGCAGGGCGAAGGGCAGAAATAGGCCGCCGCCAGGGCTTTGCGCAGGGGCAGATGCATGCCCCCTGCGACATGGGCAAAGCCTTTGGCCACAAGGGCTGTAGGGGTATTAAGGGCCCGTGCCAGACGTTCTGTCTGGCTACTGGCTTTTTGCTCACTTTGTAGATGCGTTCTTCTACGCAATCAGTACAATCTGCGCTTTTTCCCGCCGAGCAAACTGTCGGCACAACGACCAAGAGATGCCCCATGCTCATCGGTAGTTACTCCCCCGCACTGGTCGTGATTTCCATTTTCGTGGCGATCCTCGCTTCCTATACCGCCCTTGATCTCACCGGTCGCATTGCCACCACCAAAGGCCGTGCAGCCTATCTATGGATGTGCGGCGGAGCCCTGGCCATGGGCGTTGGTGTGTGGTCGATGCACTTTATCGGCATGCTCGCGTTCTCGCTGCCCATCGACCTGGGCTACGACATCGTGCTGACCGCCTTGTCGTTGCTGATTTCCATCCTGTCCTGTGGTTTTGCCCTGTGGCTGGTGAGCCAGCCGCGCCTGCCGCTGGGGCAATTGCTGTTCGGTGCCTTGATCATGGGCACCGGCATCAGCGGCATGCACTACACCGGCATGGCGGCCATGCGCATGCAGCCGGGTATCGACTACGACCCGAGCCTGTTCAGCGCCTCGTTGCTGATTGCCTTTGGTGCTTCGCTGGCGGCGCTGTGGATCGCCTTTCACCTGCGCCAGAACACGCCCCATGTGCGTCTTGCCCGTACCGGCGCGGCGATTGTGATGGGCTTTGCCATTGTCGGTATGCACTACACCGGCATGGCCGCGGCGCGTTTCGCCGATGGCAGCTTCTGCGGTGCGCTGGGCAATGGCTTGAGCGGCAACGGCCTGGACAATCTGGTGCTGATCACCACCCTGGCGGTGCTGATCATTGCCTTGCTGACCTCGGTGCTGGATGCGCGGCTGGAAGCCCGCACCGCGGTGCTGGCGCAGTCCTTGACCGAGGCCAACAAAGAGCTGACCCAGCTGGCCCTGCACGACACCCTGACCGGGCTGCCCAATCGCATCCTGCTGGCGGACCGCATCGATCAGGCCATGCACCGGGTCACCGCCCATGGTGGCTGCTTTGCGCTGATGTTCATCGATCTGGACGGCTTCAAGCCGGTCAATGACGCCTTCGGTCACCACATGGGCGACCAGTTGCTGCGAGAAGTGGCCCAGCGCCTGCGCGAGGACCTGCGCACTGAGGACACCCTGGCGCGGATCGGTGGCGACGAGTTCGTGCTGCTGGTACAGCTCGGCGAGCCGGAAGATGCCCTGCGGCTGGCGGCACGCCAGGTGGGCCTGGTGTCCCGTTCGTTCCGCGTGGCCGACCACGATTTGCAGATTTCCGCCAGCATCGGCATCGCGGTGTATCCGGGCAATGGCCTGACCGCCCAGGAACTGTTGATGAACGCCGACGCGGCCATGTATCACGCCAAGGCCACCGGCAAGAACGGCTACAGTTTTTTCGACGCATCGATGAACACCAATGCCCGGCGTCAACTGCAGTTGCTTCAGGACCTGCGCAATGCCCTGGAACATCAGCAGTTCCGCCTGTATTACCAACCCAAGTTCGATGCCAGCAATGGTCGTCCGGTGGGGGCCGAGGCCCTGTTGCGCTGGGAACATCCGCAGCACGGCCTGCTGCTGCCGGACAAGTTCATCGAACTGGCGGAGAAGAGCGGGCTGATCATCGCCATCGGCGACTGGGTGCTGCAGGAAGCCTGCCGACAGATGCGCGAGTGGTATGTCCTGGGTTATACCCACTGGCGGATCGCGGTGAACCTCTCGGCCCTGCAGTTCTGTCACGTGGGGCTGGTCAAGAGCGTGCAGGAGGCCTTGCAGCGCTACCAGTTGCCGGCCAATAACCTGACCCTGGAGATCACCGAGACCACGGCGATGAACGACGCCGACGTCAGCATGATCGTCCTGCAGCAATTGGCGGACATGGGGGTGGACCTGTCCATCGACGACTTCGGCACCGGCTATTCGAGCCTGATGTACCTCAAGCGCCTGCCGGCCAACGAGCTGAAGATCGACCGTGGCTTTGTCCGCGACCTGGAGCACGACAGCGACGACGCCGCCATCGTCTCGGCGATTGTCGCCCTGGGGCAGGCCCTGGGCCTGCGCATCGTCGCCGAGGGGGTGGAAACCGGGGTGCAGCAGACCTTCCTCACCCAACTGGGCTGCGATTCGTTGCAGGGCTATTACCTGGGCCAGCCATTGCCGCCCGAAGGCTTCATGCAGGGCATTCAGCTGGCTGAACACAAGTCCTGAGCGAATCCCTGGCTGCAGTTCCTGCGACCTTTGGATGAGGGCTGATTGATGTCACTGCGGTTTTCATCGCTGCCGGTGCAGTGTTTAATGACGGGCGTTGAAACGATCAGTCAGGGAGTCGGCAGCATGGACAAAGTCATCGTCATCACCGGTGGCGGGCGGGGAATCGGCGCAGCCACGGCGTTGCTGGCTGCTCAGCAGGGTTTCAAGGTGTGCATCAACTATCAGGCCGATGAACAGTCGGCTCAGCAGGTTCTGGAGCAGGTCCGCGCTCTGGGCGCCCAGGCCATTGCGGTGCGGGCCGATGTCAGCATCGAGGACGAGGTCATTGGCCTGTTTCACCGGGTCGACAACGAACTGGGCCGGGTCACTGCACTGGTCAACAACGCTGGCACCGTGGGGCACAAGTCCCGTCTCGACGAAATGTCCGAATTCCGTATCCAGAAGATCATGAAGACCAATGTCATGGGGCCGATCCTCTGCGCCAAGCACGCGGTGCTGCGCATGTCGCCGCGCCATGGCGGGCAGGGTGGCAGCATCGTCAACGTGTCGTCGGTGGCCGCGCGCCTGGGGTCTCCGGGCGAGTACGTCGACTACGCCGCCTCCAAGGGCGCGCTGGACACCTTTACCATCGGCCTGTCCAAGGAAGTGGCGGGCGAGGGTATCCGCGTCAATGCGGTGCGCCCGGGTTACATCTACACCGATTTTCATGCCCTGAGCGGCGATGCCGACCGGGTCAGCAAACTGGAAACGGCGATTCCAATGGGCCGTGGCGGACGTCCCGACGAAGTGGCCGAAGCCATTCTCTGGCTGCTGTCGGACAAGGCTTCCTACGCCACCGGCACCTTCGTCGACCTGGGCGGCGGCCGCTGAGTCCCGACCGCGCTTCCCTGCAGGAGCCAGTTGGCCGGCGAAGAGGCCCTTGAGCCTTGTGCCGACCTTGCAGAGTTCGTCGCTGGCAAGCCAGTTCCTGCAGGTTCCTTCAGTTGGCGCGGCGGCGGCCGGGGCCGATCAGCAACGCCAGCAACAGCCCCAGCACGTTGATGGCAAAGCCCATCAACAACGGCGCCAGGTACCCCAGGGTTTCCCCCGGACGGGTGCAGCTGTAGCCATATCCGTAGCCTTGTTCATGGGCCCAGACGTCCGGTGTGGCGCCCAGGTCCACGGGTGCCGAAGGCTCGGGCTGCTCCTCGGAGAACCCCAGGTTCGAATGGCTCGCGCTGCGCCTTTCCAGCTGTTCGATGGCCTGCAACTGGGCCTCGTTGCAGCGGCTTTGCGCCCAGCTGCCCACCACCACCAGGGTCGACAACAACAGCAGCAGAGGCACCGGGTAGTAGCGCCGGGTGCGCAGCAGGGGCGCCACCAGCAGCCCGGCGAAGAAACCGGCCAACAGCAGATTGATCCAGTACCATGGGGCGCCTTCCAAGCTTGGCGGTACCAGGAACGACAGCAGCAGTGGCAGGACAACGCGGGCAAACAGCAGGCACAAGGCCGCCGCAAGCAGAGTGATCAGCAGGGTCTTGATCCAGGATTTCATGGGCAGTGCATCACCTTTTTTAAGCAGGGGAGGTCAACGGGGCGTATCAGTCCGGTATCACCCCTTGGGAAATTGGCGGGGTAAAGCGTCGGGCGTATTCGAGCATCTCCCGGGGGAAGATCATGTGCTTGACCGCGCTGTCGTCCAGACCGAACAGGTAGGCCACGGCAGCGGCTTCAAAGGCCCAGTAGCCGAAGTAGGAACCCTCGTCGCCTTGCAGGTGGGAGTC
Source organism: Pseudomonas protegens (assembly GCF_003363755.1). Taxonomy (GTDB): domain Bacteria; phylum Pseudomonadota; class Gammaproteobacteria; order Pseudomonadales; family Pseudomonadaceae; genus Aquipseudomonas; species Aquipseudomonas danubii. Next base: position 403,846 of record NZ_CP031396.1, on the reverse strand, counting down.
GTGCCAGGGAGCCTGTTCGAACGCCTCGTACCACTGGTTGCAGTACTCCACCAGCAGTTGCCGCGGCTCGTCCGGGTCTTCGCTGTAGATCGCCCAGATCAGGGGCGAGTAGAGGCTGTGGTACCACTCATCGAGCTCGGCGCGATCCGGCAGGTAGGGCTTGAGCAGGTCCTCGATCAGGGTGTCCTGGCCGCCAAAGCCGGCGCGGTCCTGCAGCAGCACCAGACGCGGTAGCAGGTCGCTGCGTTGCAGGAGGATGCACAGGCTGATCACCTGGACATATTCCTCGTACTCGTCGGGGTAGTCTTCGATGTTCAGTGGCGCGATATCCGGCCGTTCTTCATAAACCTCCAGCTTGCGCTGGTAGTCCTCGTAGCCTTCGATCACCCCGTCCAGCTCCCGGGCCAGTTGCTCCATGGGGGCACCGCCGGTGTAGCCCAGGATCAAATGGTGCAGGCGCGCGCTTCGCACCGTGGAGGCCTTGAGGGAGGCTTCCTGCTCGGGGCTGTCGGCCATCATCGAATGGGTCTGCCAATGGGCCTCTTCGCCGGCCAGGCTTTCGAGAAAGTCGTGGTACTGCTTGTGGCTGAGAAACACTTGTCTGCGGTTCATGTCGGTGCCTTGTCTCAGTACACGGGAATCAGGGTGAAGGGCGCCTTGCGCTGCGAGGTTTCCAGCAGCAGGGTCGCCAGGTCGACTTCGGCGGGCTCCAGGTCGAGCTCTTCCAGCTCTTCTTCCAGTTGCTGCGCATCGGCCGCCAGGGCCTTGATCGGCTGGCGCAGGTAGGGGCGCGGGTCTTCGCCGTAGTAGATCTTCACCGGGCCCTCAGGGATGCCTTCCAGGCGGGCAAAACCCTCTTCGTCGAGGCTGCCCTCGGCTTGCGAGCCGTCACTGAACACCGCTCGGTAAGCGGCGCCGGACACCGGTTCCAGGTTGGGGTAGTGCAGGTTCAGCTCCAGCCAGTGACCTTCGCCGGTGAGGTGTTCCAGGCCCTGGTTGATATCCTGGGCAAGGCTCGCGGCGTCCTGGCTTGCCGGCTGCGGCGCGGGGGTGAGGGTGGTTGCGCGCGGCTCCAGGGAAGACTGCGGCTTGGGCACCAGGGCCGGGCCGCGGCTGTGGGCGGCGGCCGAGTTGTTGCGCTGCTCGGCGATCCACGGGGCGATGCGCTCTTGCACCGAGGCCATGAGGAATTCGGTGTGTTCGCAGGCTTCGTTGAGGTTGTGCAGCACCAGGCGCTGCTGCTGGGGCGTCAGGCCGTTGAAGGTGCTGGAGGCGCTCACGCCGCGGATGATCTCGGGCAGTTCTTCGGCCAGGCGCATTGGGTCCAGGCACTTTTCCAGCAGCTGTTCGGGGCTGGTTTTCAGGCGGCAGGCCATCAGGGCGTAGCGGATCATGTCGAAGAGCTTTTCGGCGTGGCGCTGGGGCGCGCGGTTGATCAGGCGCAGGAGGATCTTCAGGCCTTGTCCCGGGCCGGGGATCCAGCCGATCAGGGCCAGGGCCAGGTCGAAGAAGGCGTCTTCCTCGTCCTTGGGGTTGTTGATGGCGTCCAGTTCGAAGATCGCCTGGATGCAGTCGTAGGCGTTGAGTTCCTGGGTCAGCAGGGGCAGGCGGCCGCGTTCGATGGCCTTGAGCAGTTCGGCCTTGGCCTCTGGGTAGTCGTCGTAATACAGGTCTTCGACCATGACGTGTTCCTTTCCCTGGAAAATTGGAGTGCGGATGCTGAAGGAAACGAGGGGGTGGGGCAAGGGAGTTTTGGTTCTTTACAGGGGCTGGAATGCCGACCCAGACAAACGACCATCGTGTCTAAAGGGGCAGGCAGATCAAAAGCCTAAGCAAGACGGCGGCCTACCGGCCTGGTTTCATTTGTCCTTTACAGGGCGACGTTGCGCTTGACAGGGCCGAAGGTCCTGCGGACCTTTTCGCAGCTTCGCAGGCTCAGCAGCGGCTACAGAACAACATAGGACCCTGTAGCCGCTGCCGCAGGCTGCGAACGGCTCCGCAGGAGACGCAGGGATCTTGAGGCTGCCCAAGATCGGCGGCGATCGTCAGGCAAGGTCCTGCGGACCTTTTCGCAGCTTCGCCGTGGCTCAGCAGCGGCTACAGAGCAACATAGGACCCTGTAGCCGCTGCCGCAGGCTGCGAACGGCTCCGCAGGAGACGCAGGGATCTTGAGGCTGCCCAAGATCGGCGGCGATCGTCAGGCAAGGTCCTGCGGACCTTTGCGCAGCTTCGCAGGCTCAGCAGCGGCTACAGAACAATATAGGGCCCTGTAGCCGCTGCCGCAGGCTGCGAACGGCTCCGCAGGAGACGCAGGGATCTTGAGGCTGCCCAAGATCGGCGGCGATCGTCAGGCAAGGTCCTGCGGACCTTTGCGCAGCTTCGCAGGCTGCGAACGGCTCCGTAGGAGACGCGGGGATCTTGAGGCTGCCCAAGATCGGCGGCGATCGTCAGGCAAGGTCCTGCGGACCTTTGCGCAGCTTTGCAGGCTCAGCAGCGGCTACAGAACAACATAGGACCCTGTAGCCGCTGCCGCAGGCTGCGAACGGCCGACGCAGCAGGCGCTAAACCTGCCACCCCGATGCACCTGATACACCCCATCGCCCGACTCCCCGTGCGCCTGCACCACTCAAAAGGAGCGGATGATCCGCCCCAGGGTTTCCATGGCCTGTTCCGCCGCTTCGTTCCAGGGGCTGCCGTAGTTCAGGCGGATGCAGTTGCGAAAGCGCTGGGTCGGGGAAAAGATCGGCCCGGGGGCGATGCTGATGCCCTGGGCCAGGGCCATCTGGAACAGTTTCAACGAGTCCATCTGCGGTGGCAGTTCCAGCCACAGGAAGTAGCCGCCCGCCGGCTGGCTGACCCGGGTCTGCGCCGGGAAGTAGCGGGCAATTGCCGCCAGCATGGCGCTCTGCTGTTCTTCCAGGGCGTAGCGCAGTTTGCGCAGGTGGCGGTCGTAGCCGCCGTGCTGCAGGTAGTCGGCAATTGCCGCCTGGGCCGGCATCGAGGCGCACAGCGAGGTCATGAGTTTCAGCCGTTCGATTTTCTGCGCGTAACGCCCGGCGGCCACCCAGCCGATGCGGTAGCCGGGGGCCAGGCTCTTGGCGAAGGAGCCGCAGTGCATCACCAGGCCTTCGGTGTCGAAGGCCTTGGCCGGTTTTGGCGCTTGCTGGCCGTAGTACAGCTCGGCGTAGACGTCGTCTTCGATCAGTGGCACTTGATGCTGGCGCAGCAGTTCCACCAATTCCTGCTTCTTGGCCTCGGGCATGCTCGCGCCCATGGGGTTCTGGAAGTTGGTCATGCACCAGCAGGCCTTGATCGGGTGCCGCTCCAGGGTCTGGGCCAGGACCCCAAGGTCGATGCCGTCTCGCGGGTGCACGGGTATTTCCACCGCCTTGAGCTTGAGCCGTTCCAGCACTTGCAGGCTGGCATAGAAGGCCGGGGCCTCGATGGCCACCAGGTCGCCGGGCTCGGTCACGGCCTGCAGGCACAGGTTCAGGGCCTCCAGGGCGCCGTTGGTGATCAGCAGTTCCTCCATGGGCAGCATCAGCCCGGCCACCATGTAGCGCAGGGCGATCTGGCGGCGCAGTTGCGGGTTGCCCGGGGACATGTCGGTGACCACCACCCGCGGGTCCATCTCGCGGCTGGCGCTGGCCAGGGAGCGGGACAGGCGTTGCAAGGGGAACAGGGTCGGGCTGGGGAAGGCCGAGCCGAAGGGCACGGTGCTCGGGTCCTTGATCGAGTCGAGCACCGAGAACACCAGTTCGCTGACATCGACTTCGGTGGATTCGTTGACTTCGCTGCTGATCACCGGCTCGGAGAACGGGCTCGGTGCGTGAGCATTGACGAAGTAGCCGGAGCGCGGGCGGGCACGGATCAGGCCGCGACGCTCCAGCAGGTAATAGGCCTGGAACACCGTTGACGGGCTGACCCCGTAGGTCTGGCTGGCGTAGCGCACCGAAGGCACGCGCTGGCCAGGGCCCAGTACCCCGGAGCGGATCAGTTCGGCGATGTCGTCGGCGAATTTTTCGTAGCGTTTCATCTGCGGTGCAAGATCCAGTCTGGTCATCGGGTCTAGGTGTTCAGATTCGCAAGGGAAGGCTCGACGGCCAGGGTGGGGCCCATGGCGGCGTCGAGTACAGGGTTCCCGTGGCCGAGGGACGGCAGCAGGCTCCCTGGCCACGGCATTCTAGAGGCTCAGCGGTTCATCGGCGCAACAAAACGGCTTTTGGCGATGGCGTAAACGCTTGGCTCATCGCTGTCGGCGACCTTGAAGCTGATGGCCTGGGAGCTGCTTTGTGGGCGGTCCTGGGTCATCGCCACCGAGACTGGCAGGTCGGTGATTTCGCCCGGGGCCAGGCTCAGTTCGGTCTTGCCCTGCAGTTCGAAGCCATCGCCATCCACCAGGGCCAGGCGGTAGTTCTGGCGCTCCTGGGTCTTGTTGATGATCTTCAGGCTGTAGATGTTCTCGATCTGCCCCAGGGCGTTTTCGCGGAATAGGCCACGGTCCTTGCTCACGTCCAGGGACACCATCGGCCGTTGCACCAGGGCCAGGGCCAGGGCGCCGATCATCACCAGCAGCACCGCGCTGTAGCCCACCAGGCGCGGCCGCAGCAGGTGAGTCTTGCCCCCTTGCAGTTGGTGTTCCGAGGTGTAGGCGATCAGGCCCCGGGCGTAGCCCATCTTGTCCATGATCGAGTCGCAGGCGTCGATGCAGGCGGCGCAGCCGATGCATTCCATCTGCAGGCCGTCGCGAATGTCGATGCCGGTAGGGCAGACCTGCACGCACACCTGGCAGTCGATGCAGTCGCCCAGGCCGACGTCGGCGGGCTTGACGTCACGCTTGCGCGGGCCGCGGCTTTCACCGCGTACCGGGTTGTAGGAGATGGTCAGGGTGTCCTTGTCGAACATCACGCTCTGGAAGCGCGCATAAGGGCACATGTGCATGCACACCGCCTCGCGCAGCCAGCCGGCGTTGATGTAGGTGGCCGCAGCGAAGAACAGCACCCAGAACAGACTCAGGCCACCGATCTGCAGGGTCAGCAGTTCCTGGGCCAGAGGGCGGATCGGGGTGAAGTAGCCAACGAAGGTCAGGCCGGTGAGCAGGCTGATGCCCAGCCACAAGGTGTGCTTCATGGCCCGGCGGGCCAGCTTGTTCAGGCCCCAGGGCGCAGCTTGCAGCTTGATGCGCTGGTTGCGTTCACCTTCAGTGACCTTCTCGCACCACATGAACAGCCAGGTCCAGGAACTTTGCGGGCAGGTGTAGCCGCACCAGACCCGGCCGGCGAACACCGTGATGGCGAACAGGCCGAAGGCGCAGATGATCAGCAGCGCCGAGAGGAGGATGAAGTCCTGAGGCCAGAAGGTCGCGCCGAAGATGTGGAACTTGCTTTCGGCCAGGTCCCAGAGCACCGCCTGGCGGCCGCCCCAGTTCAACCAGACCGTGCCGAAGAACAGCAGGAACAGGAAACCTGCGCCGGTCATGCGCAGGGTACGGAACAAACCGGTGAAGCTGCGGGTGTAAACGTGTTTGTCGGTGGTCTTCGACTTCATCTGTTTAGGGGGTGAAGGTTCGAAGGTCTCTACTAATCGGACGGGGATTCTTTCGCTCATGGTCGTTCGCTCATCAGCCTCCATCAGGCCGCGCAACTATGACCACGGATCTGTTTGCATAACAGACTCAGGTATTTGATAAAAAACCGTATCAGATGAGCCTTTACGGTGCCCCTGCGACAACAACTTGCTGCACCCCCTCAAGAGCCACCAGGGAAGGCCGCAGGGGCCTCTGGCACAGGCCTTCGCGGCGAGCCCTGATCCAGATCAGTCAAATCACCGAATCACCGTCGGTGGCCTTCAGATGGCGCCGACCGTCGGTGGCGCCTGCTACGGTCAAAGCATCGGCTTCTGCTTCGGTGATGTAGAGGCGTTCTCCCGCCAGCTCCACCGCCGACATGGATTTGGCAGCGTCGGTGATGACGGTCAGGGCGCTGGCGGGAAGGCGTTGGTGGAGGGTGTCGGTGTCGATGTAGCAGGTCTGGTTTTCGATGCGCAGGCTCATGATGCGTACCTCTTGGCAATGGGCGTACAGATTGGGCTGCAGGGCCTGGCCAGGGTTCGGTCGCGGCGATCAACGGTGGTCGTTGCAGGTCGGCGGGTGCAGGAGCCAGCTGCCGGCGAACAGGCCCGTCAAGAGGGCGGGCGTTTTGGCCGGCAAGCTGGCTGCTCTGGTGTCAGCGGGTCGACGCTCCATGCGTGACCACCACCGGCGGCATGGTATTGGGAGGATCGCCCTTGGGCGGTGGGGTGGTCTCTGGTGGTTCCTGCTCGGGAACCGGTTGCGGCTCGCTGGGGGGCAGGGTCGGTTGGTCGATGTTCGGATCGGGAGTTTCTGCCGGGATCGGGATATTCATCGCTGTGGCCTCCTTTGTGCTTGTCGATGCACGGGCTCTCTGGGTGGACCCTGGGAGCAGGGAATTGATTCCCGTCGATTTGGCCAGCGATCGCGGTGAACTTTCGCCGATGCCGGTGGCTCGGAAACAAGGTGCATTGATTCATCGGGGCGCTGGGCGCCCTGCGACCAGAGCGTCCATGGCGCGTTAAAGGGGTGATGCTCAATGACTGCAGAAAAACCGACTGAACAGCAATACCAGGCGCAGTTGCCCTTGTCTCAGGCCTTGTTGCTGCCGCGCATTGCCATCGAGAACACCCGCCCGGTCCTCGACGGCGGGCAGTTCGCGGTCAAGGCGGTGGCCGGCCAACAGGTCGAGGTGACGTGCAAGGTGTTCGCCGACGGCCACGACAAACTGGCCGTGCGGGTGCGCTGGCGCGAGGAGCAGCAGGACGCCTGGAGCAGCCAGGCCCTTGAGGACCAGGGCAACGATGGCTGGCTGGGGCGCTTTCCCGTGCCCACCGTGGGCCGCTATCGCTTTTGTATCGAAGCCTGGATCGATCAGTTCGCCAGCTTCTGTTACGAACTGGAGAAAAAACACCGGGCCGGGGTGCCGGTGAGCCTGGAGTTGCAAGAGGGGCGGGCTTCGGTGCAGCAAGCCGCCGAGCGTAGCGAAGGGCCGCTGCGCGAGCGGTTGCTGGCGCTGCTACAAGAGCTTGCCGGCTTGCTGGAGACCGAGCAGGTCGCCCTGTTTCTCAAGGATTCCAGTGCCCGGCTGATGGCCGAGGCCGACCACCGGCCCTACCTGAGCCTGAGCCCCGAATACCCCCTGGATGTGGAGCGGGTACAGGCGCAGTTCGCCAGTTGGTACGAGCTGTTTCCCCGCTCGATCACCGAGCATCCGTCTCGCCATGGCACGTTCAACGACGTCCACTCGCGACTGTCGATGATCCATGACATGGGCTTCGACGTGCTGTATTTCCCACCCATCCATCCCATTGGCTGCAGCCACCGCAAGGGGCGCAACAACGCGTTGACGGCGGCCCCGGACGACCCCGGCAGTCCCTACGCGATTGGCAGCGAGGAGGGCGGCCACGAGGCGATCCATCCGCAGTTGGGCAGCCTGGATGACTTCCGTCGTCTGGTCGCCGCCGCTGCCGACCACGGCCTGGAGATCGCCCTGGATTTCGCCATCCAGTGTTCCCAGGACCATCCCTGGCTCAAGCAGCACCCGGGCTGGTTCAACTGGCGCCCGGACGGCACCATCAAGTACGCCGAGAACCCACCGAAGAAGTATCAGGACATCGTCAACCTCGACTTCTATGCCGCTGATGCCATACCCAGCCTGTGGCTGGAGCTGCGGGACCTCGTCATCGGCTGGGTCGAGGAGGGGGTCAAGACCTTTCGCGTGGACAACCCCCACACTAAGCCGCTGCCGTTCTGGCAATGGCTGATCGGCGACGTGCGCCGCCAGTACCCGGAGGTGATCTTCCTCGCCGAGGCCTTTACCACCCCGGCGATGATGGCGCGCCTGGGCAAGGTCGGTTACACCCAGAGCTACACCTACTTCACCTGGCGCAACACCAAGAGCGAGCTGGCCAGCTATTTCAGCGAGCTCAATCAGTCGCCGTGGCGCGAGTGCTTCCGGCCGAACTTCTTCGTCAACACCCCGGACATCAATCCGGCGTTTCTGCATGACTCGGGGCGCCCGGGGTTTCTGATCCGCGCGGTGCTGGCCAGCATGGGCTCGGGACTGTGGGGCATGTACTCCGGGTTTGAGCTGTGTGAATCGGCACCGGTGCCGGGCAAGGAGGAGTACCTGGATTCGGAGAAGTACGAGATCCGGCCCCGGGATTTCAACGCCGCCGGCAACATCATTGCCGAGATCGCCCAGCTCAACCGCATCCGCCGGCAGAACCCGGCGCTGCACAGTCACCTGGGGCTCAAGCTGTACAACGCCTGGAACGATCAGATCCTGTACTTCGGCAAGCGCAACGCCGAGGGCGACAACTTCGTCCTAGTGGCGGTCAGCCTCGATCCCTTCAATGCCCAGGAGGCCCATTTCGAACTGCCGCTGTGGGAGCTGGGGCTGGCCGACGATGCCGCCACCCAGGGGGAGGACCTGATGAACGGCCATCGCTGGACCTGGTACGGCAAGACCCAATTCATGCGCCTGGAACCGGCGCAGCCCTTCGGCATCTGGCGCATCACCCCCACGTAGACGGCGGCTTGCCGCGTTTTTCCTCATAGGCGCCGGCTTGCCGGCGAATCGGCCCGTGAGCCTTGTGCAGGCCGGGCGACGCCTTCGCTGGCCAGCCAACCCCAACCAAGGGCGTGCTGTGTGGCGGCTGCGAGTTCATTTTTTCAGGAGACCGACATGGCCAAGAAACCCCGCTCAGCGACCTTTATCAAGGACCCGCTCTGGTACAAGGACGCGGTGATCTACCAGGTGCATGTGAAGTCCTATTTCGATTCCAATAACGACGGGACCGGCGACTTTCCCGGGTTGATCGCCAAGCTCGACTACATCAAGGAACTGGGGGTCAACACCCTCTGGCTGTTGCCGTTCTACCCCTCGCCACGCCGTGATGACGGCTACGACATCGCCGAGTACCGCGGGGTCAGCCCCGACTACGGCACCCTGGCCGACGTCCGGCGCTTTATCGCCGAGGCCCACAAGCGCGAGCTGCGGGTGATCACCGAGCTGGTGATCAATCACACCTCGGACCAGCACCCCTGGTTCCAGCGGGCGCGCAAGGCCAAACCGGGCTCGGCGGCGCGCAATTTCTATGTGTGGTCCGACGACGAGCAGAAATACGCCGGCACGCGGATCATCTTCCTGGATACCGAAACGTCCAACTGGACCTGGGACCCGGTGGCCGGGCAGTACTTCTGGCACCGTTTCTATTCCCACCAGCCGGACCTCAATTTCGACAATCCCCAGGTGATGAAGGCGGTGCTCTCGGTGATGCGCTACTGGCTGGACATGGGCATCGACGGCCTGCGCCTGGACGCCATTCCCTACCTGATCGAGCGCGATGGCACCCACAACGAGAACCTGCCCGAGACCCACGAGGTGCTCAAGCAGATCCGCGCCGAGATCGACGCCCACTACCCGGACCGCATGCTCCTGGCCGAGGCCAACCAGTGGCCGGAGGACACCCAGCTGTACTTTGGCCAATCAACCAATGGCGACGACGGCGACGAATGCCACATGGCGTTCCACTTTCCACTCATGCCGCGCATGTACATGGCCCTGGCCCAGGAAGACCGCTTCCCCATTACCGATATCCTGCGCCAGACCCCGGAGATTCCGGCCCACTGCCAGTGGGCGATCTTTCTGCGCAACCACGATGAGCTGACCCTGGAAATGGTCACCGACAAGGAGCGCGACTACCTGTGGAACTACTACGCCGCCGACCGCCGGGCGCGGATCAACCTGGGGATTCGCCGGCGCCTGGCACCGCTGATGGAGCGCGACCGGCGGCGCATCGAACTGCTCAACAGCCTGCTGCTGTCGATGCCCGGCACCCCGACCCTGTATTACGGCGACGAGATCGGCATGGGCGACAACATCTACCTGGGGGACCGCGACGGCGTGCGCACGCCGATGCAGTGGTCCATCGACCGCAATGGCGGCTTTTCCCGCGCCGACCCGGCGAGCCTGGTGCTGCCGCCGATCATGGACCCGCTGTATGGCTATCAGTCGGTCAACGTCGAGACCCAGTCCGGCGATCCCCACTCGTTGCTCAACTGGACCCGACGCATGCTGGCGGTGCGCAAGCAGTCCAAGGCCTTTGGCCGGGGCACGCTGAAGATGCTGTCGCCGAGCAACCGGCGGATTCTGGCCTATACCCGGGAATACACGGGGCCTGACGGCAAGCAGGAAATCATCCTCTGCGTGGCCAACGTCTCGCGCAGTGCCCAGGCGGCGGAACTGGACCTGTCGGCCTTCGCCGGCATGGTGCCGGTGGAGATGCTCGGCGGAAATGCCTTTCCCCCTATCGGCCAGATGCATTTCCTCCTGACCCTGGCGCCTTACGGTTTCTACTGGTTCGTTCTGGCGGCAGAAAACCAGATGCCCAGCTGGCATGTGGAACCGGCCCAGAGCCTGCCGGACTTCACCACCCTGGTGCTGAAAAAACGCCTCGAAGAATTGCTCGAAGCGCCATCGCGCACCACGCTGGAGCACAGCGTCTTGCCCCACTGGCTGCCCAAGCGCCGCTGGTTCGCTGGCAAGGACAGCGCCATCGAGCAGGCACAGATCGCCTACGGTGTAGGTTTTGGCGATCCCCAGCATCCCGTGCTGCTCAGCGAGATCGAGGTCACCAGCGATGGGCAGCGCCAGCGCTATCAACTGCCCTTCGGCCTGCTCGGGGAAGAGCCGCTCGGCAGTGCCTTGCCTCAGCAACTGGCCATGGCCCGGGTGCGGCGCGGACGCCAGGTCGGGCTGATCACCGACGCCTTCGCCCTGGACAGTTTCGTGCGCAACGTGCTGCTGGCCCTGCAGGCGCAGACCCGGCTGGACAGCGCTGCCGGGCAGATCCGCTTCGACGGCACCGGGTTACTGGCCGAGTCGGGGCTCAGCGCTGACTCCGAGGTGCGCTACCTCTCGGCGCAACAGTCCAACAGCTCGGTGGTGGTGGGGGGCAGTCTGGTGCTCAAGCTGATTCGCAGGGTGGAAGCAGGCATTCACCCGGAACTGGAAATGGGCGCCTTCCTCACTGCCGCCGGATTCCGCCATATCTCGCCCTTGCTGGGCTCGGTGGTGCGCCGCGATGAGCAGGGCGAGGATCATCTGCTGATGATCGCCCAGGGCTACCTGAGCAATCAGGGGGATGCCTGGGAATGGACCCAGAACAACCTGGAGCGGGCCATCCGCGATGAGTGGGCGCAGGCCATGTCCGAGCAGGAACAACACTACAACGCCCTGGGGGAGCTTGAGGATTTCGCCGGCCTGCTGGGGCAGCGCCTGGGAGAAATGCACCTGTTGCTGGCGGCCCCCGACAGCCCCCCGGACTTTGCACCGCAAGTGAGCACCCTCAAGGACACCCAGGCCTGGAATCGTCAGGTGGCGGCACAAGTGGAACGGGGGTTGCAGTTGCTCCAGCAGCGTCAGGGCGAGCTGAGTCCCGGCGACCAGAAACGGGTGAGCCGATTGTTGCAGCACAAGACGAAAATCCTCGGTCACATCCAGCAACTGGCCAGGCAGTTGGTGGGTGGGCTGCGGATCCGGGTGCATGGTGACCTGCATCTGGGGCAGGTGCTGGTGGTCAAGGGCGATGCCTACCTGATCGACTTCGAGGGTGAGCCGGCGCGGCCTCTGGCAGAGCGTCGGGGCAAGCACAGCCCATACAAGGATGTCAGCGGGGTGTTGCGCTCCTTCGACTACGCTGCCGCCATGGCCCTGGAGACGCCAGCAGTGGAGGGCGCGCAGATGGCCGAGCAGGCCCGGCAACGGGTGGTCCGTCGTTATCTGCAGGAGGCGCGGCAAGCCTTTGTCCAGGCGTATCGGCTGGCGACGGCTAGTCTTGCCCATGAGTGGCAGGACCCGGCGGCTGCGGATGCCGCACTGGCCCTGTTCAGTCTGGAGAAGGCCGCCTATGAGCTGGCCTATGAAGCGGAAAACCGGCCCACCTGGCTGCCTGTGCCCTTGCACGGCCTGGTGGGGCTGTTGCGTGAACTGGAACCCTTTTCCGATCTTGAGCGTGATGGAGAGCAGTCATGAGTGTCTCGAACAAGGAACAGGGAAAGAACCAACCGGCATTGCTCCCGTCAGCCGAGGTCATCGATGCCCTGGTGCGGGCCGAGCATCCTGATCCGTTCGCTGTGCTCGGGCCTCACGGAGACGGTGCCGGCGGGCAATTCATCCGGGCCTATCTGCCCGGCGCCCTGAGCGTGCAGGTGCTGGACCGGGAGCAGCAGCAAGTGCTCGGCAGCCTCCACGCCGCCGAAGTGCCCGGGCTGTTTGCCGGGCATTTCAGCCAGAGCCGGCCCTATCTGCTGCGGGTGCAGTGGGCCGGTGGCGAGCAGGTCAGTGAAGACCCCTACAGCTTCGGCCCGTTGCTGGGGGAGATGGATCTGTATCTGTTCGCCGAAGGCAATCATCGTGACCTCGGCTCCTGCCTGGGGGCGCAACCGACCACCGTGGACGGCGTCCAGGGCGTGCGCTTTGCGGTCTGGGCGCCCAACGCCCGGCGGGTCTCGGTGGTGGGGGACTTCAATATCTGGGACGGGCGGCGCCACCCCATGCGCCTGCGGCATCCCTCCGGGGTCTGGGAACTGTTCGTTCCGCGCCTGCAACCTGGAGAGGCCTACAAGTACGAGATTCTCGGGCCCCAGGGCATCCTGCCGCTCAAGGCCGACCCCATGGCCCTGGCCACCCAGTTGCCGCCGGACACCGCGTCCAGGGTCGCCGAGCCCTTGCAATTCCACTGGCAGGACCAGGCATGGATGCAGGCCAGGGGCGAACATCAGCGAACCGATGCGCCCTTGTCCATCTACGAGTTGCACGCCGGCTCCTGGCAGTGCGAAGTGGATGACCTGGGGGAGGTGGCCCGCCAGTACCGCTGGGCCGAGCTGGCCGAACGCCTGATCCCCTACGTCAAGGACCTGGGCTTCACCCATATCGAGCTGATGCCGATCATGGAACACCCCTTCGGCGGCTCCTGGGGGTATCAACCGCTGTCACAGTTCGCCCCCAGTGCCCGCTATGGCTCGCCCCAGGATTTCGCCGCTTTTGTCGACGCCTGCCACCAGGCGGATATCGGCGTGATCCTCGACTGGGTGCCGGCGCACTTTCCCACCGATACCCATGGCTTGGCCCAGTTCGACGGCACCGCGCTCTATGAGTACGGCAACCCCCTGGAAGGCTTTCACCAGGACTGGGACACCCTGATCTACAACCTCGGGCGCACGGAAGTGCACGGTTTCATGCTGGCCTCGGCGCTGCACTGGCTCAAGCATTTCCATGTTGACGGTCTGCGGGTGGATGCGGTGGCCTCAATGCTCTATCGCGACTATTCGCGCAAGGCTGGTGAATGGGTGCCGAACCGCCACGGCGGCCGCGAGAACCTGGAAGCCATCGACTTTCTGCGCCACCTCAACGATGTGGTGGCCCTGGAAGCGCCGGGCGCCCTGGTGATCGCCGAGGAATCCACCGCCTGGCCCGGGGTCAGCCAGCGCACCGACCAGGGCGGCCTGGGCTTTGCCTACAAATGGAACATGGGCTGGATGCACGACTCCCTGCATTACATCCAGCAGGACCCGGTATACCGCGCCCATCACCACAACGAACTGAGCTTCGGCCTGGTGTACGCCTGGTCCGAGCGTTTCATCCTGCCGATCTCCCATGATGAGGTGGTGCACGGCAAGCATTCGCTGATCGACAAGATGCCGGGCGATCGTTGGCAGAAGTTCGCCAACCTGCGGGCGTACCTGAGCTTCATGTGGGCTCATCCGGGCAAGAAACTGCTGTTCATGGGCTGCGAGTTCGGCCAGTGGCGTGAGTGGAACCACGACCAGCAACTGGACTGGTACCTGCTGCAGTACCCGGAGCACCGGGGCGTGCAGCAATTGGTGGGCGACCTCAACCGGCTGTATCGCCAGTACCCGGCGTTGCATGACCAGGACGACGTGCCCCAGGGTTTCCAGTGGCTGATCGGCGACGATGCGATCAACAGCGTCTATGCCTGGTTGCGCTGGAGCAAAACCGGCGAGCCCTTGCTGGTGGTGGCCAACTTCACCCCGGTACCGCGCCAGGCCTACCGCGTCGGCGTGCCGCTGGCGGGACGCTGGAGCGAGCTGCTCAACAGCGATTCGCAACTCTATGCCGGTTCCAACTATGGCAATGGCGGCGAAGCCTTCAGTGAAGAACAGGGCAGCCATGGCCAGGCCCTGTCCCTGGTGCTCAACCTGCCGCCCCTGGCGGTGTTGATCCTGCGCCCCGACAGCCTTTAGCCGCGGGTGGCCGGTAATGGTCAACATCAGGCCATTACCGGCACCTTCCTGGGCGCATCACCAACGCATGCGCACGCCCAGGCTGCCGATCAGGCCGTTGAGGTCGTTGTCATCCACATCGCTGCTGTAGTCGGCACTGACGTACAGGCTCACGGCGGGGGTGACCCTGGCCACCAGACCCAGGCCAACCTCTACGGTGGAGGATTTGCGGCTGCTGCTGATCTTGTCCACCTGGTCCAGGCTCAGGGTCTCGCCGCTGTAGACCGTATGCCAGAGGTTGGTGCGCACATAGGGTTCCAGGGGCAGGCCATGGACGTCATAGCGCCCTTGCAGGCGCGCGCCGACCCGGCCGCTCCAGGCGTTGAGGTCGTTACTGCTATTGCCACCGTCCAGGCGAATGCGTTGGTTGATCACCTGGGCCTGGGGTTCGATCACCCAGTTGTCACTCAGGCCTATGGCCACGCCGCCCTGCACGGAAAAGGTCATGGCGTTGCCGTCGGTGGTCATGCCCCGGCCCTGCTCATTGCGACTGAAACCGCTGACCCGGCCGCCGCTGGCGGACATGTCCAGGTGCCAGCCCTCGGCACCCTGCAGGCGCCAGAAGGCGCCCAGGCCTTGTCCCTGGACGCTGAGCCCGGCATTGCGTGGGTCGTTGACGGTGCTCGGGGCGCCGCCTTGGGTGAGGGTGTAGGTGTTGGGGGTACTCAGCAGGCCGATCTGTTGGGTGGTGTCGTTGCTCTGGATGCTGTAGAGCAGGGGGCCTTTGCGCGGTTCGCCGCCAGCGCCGGGCAGCGCTAGGTAGCCGACTTCAAGGTGCGTCGGCAGTCCGGGCCGGTCCAGAACCGCGAAGTCGCTCGGGCGCGGGCTGCCCAGGGGTGAGGCGCTGATCGGCAGGCTGCTCAGGGTTGGGGGGTATCCGGTGTTGTCGGTGTCCTCCCCCGGGGACGCCGCGACCTCCATGGAGCACAACAGCAAGGATGTGTACAGGCTGCACAAGGCGAACGGCAGAGGGCTTGAGGTGAGTGAGGTATTCATGGAGGTCTACCTTGCAAATGCATGCTTTATCTCGTTGGGGCGCCTCTCCCACCCCCGTTCGAGAGGCAGCCGGATTCAATCGGGTAAAGTCCGCCGACCCGCTCTGCAGCAGGTGTTTTCGGCCTTTTCCCGGTTACTTTTTCCAGGGGTGGTCATTGGTAGCTAAGGAGAGAGCAGGGGGCTCGTCAAGAAAATGACTGACAAACGGAAGGGTTATTTTTGGGCGGACAAATCACTGAAAAATGGCACTTTGTCCGAATGCCAGGGATGTGCGGCGGGCGGGGGGATCAGGGGCGACTCCAGCGCGTGGATCTGCTCGTCGCCAGGGTTCAGCAGGTCGACCAGACCTGCTGCCACTGGGCGGCACCGCCCCGCAATCCGTGAGCCGGGACGATCGCGGTTTTAGCGTTCATCGCTCGATGCTCGCGGTGCGGCTACGGGCGGCAGTTGCACCTCCACCGCCAGGGGCAGGTGATCGGAGAGATGGGTCCAGGGCTTGTTGCCGAGGATCTGTGGCCGGTGGCTGCTGGCATTGCGCAGGTAGACCCGGTCCAGGCGCAGCAAGGGCCAGCGCGCGGGGTAGGTCTTGGCCGGGCGGCCGTGATGGCGTTCGAAGGCTTCGTGCAGGTCGTCGCGCCGGCCCAGGGCGACATTGCCGTGCATCTGCCAGTCGTTGAAGTCGCCGGCAATGATCACCGGTGCCTCCTCGGGCAGGGATTCGAGCAGTTGGCAGAGCAGTGCCAGCTGCAGTTGCCGGTGGCTTTCCAACAGGCTGAGGTGCACGCAGATGGCGTGGACCTCGGCATATCCGGGTACATCCAGGACGCAGTGCAGCAAGCCGCGGCGCTCAGGGCCGGTGATGGAGACATCCAGGTTGCGGTACTGGCGGATCGGGTACTTGGACAACAGGGCGTTGCCGTGATGACCGTCGGGGTACACCGCATTGCGTCCGTAGGCGTAATCGCTCCACATGCTGTCGGCGAGAAACTCGTACTGCGATTGCTGCGGCCAGTTGTCCAGGCGCGACGCATGGCGTTCATGCTCGCCCAGCACTTCCTGGAGAAACACCAGGTCGGCCTGGGTGCTGCGTACCGCTTCGCGCAGCTCCGGGAGAATGAAGCGTCGGTTGAGGGCGGTGAAACCCTTGTGGGTGTTGACGGTCAGGATCTGCAGACGCTGGATGCTTCCCGGCTGGGGCTGGCGGGTGGACTCGCTGCTCACGCTCACTCCTGTGAATCAGTGACGGTTTCTCATGGGACTGATGGCCGGCACTCGCGTTCAGGTTATTTTCCGCCCGGGCCCGGCCTACATCAGGATGATTTCGTAGGGCAGGCGCAGGCGCTCCAGCAGAATCGGCGACAGGGACGGTTCCAGGCCGATTTCCGGTTCACCCTGCAGCTGGCTGGCGTAGGCGTGGGCCGCGTGGCGCTTGCGGGCCACGGTCCAGGTGTCCAGGCGCAGCTTGCGTGCCCGCTGCCAGGGAATCTGGTGCTCCTCGCGCGAGGACCAGTGCCAGGCCCAGATCGGAATCTCGTAGAAGCGTGCGCCCACCTGGCCGGCCGCCTTGGCCGCGGCCCGGCCCACGGCTTCGTGATCGAGGTTGCCGTCGCCGCGCCAGGTGCTGAACACCACATCGCTGTCACGCAGGTAACGGCTGATGAATGGCGCCAATTGCTGTTCGCGCTCGCTCAGGGCACTGTCGGCAAAGCCACCACGAATCCACTTCAGGCTGTGCAGGGGCAGCCCCAGGCGGCGCAGGGCCTCGGCGCTTTCCTGGGGCCGGAACACGCTGAGGCGGCGCTTGGGCCACAGCTCGGAGCCTGGGTGACTGGCGCTGCCGTCGCTGATGGAGATCAGTTGCAGGGGGTGGCCATGGTGGGCCAGCACTTGCAGCAGGCCGCCGCTGGCTACCACTTCATCGCCGGGGTGAGGGGCGATGATCACGGCCCGAGAGCCGGGTGGAACCAGATTGCCGAGGTTGATGGGGGGAACGTCGGCCAGGTGGCGGGCGCCGTTCCAGATCTGGCTGGGCCAGCTGTTGTCTATTGCGGTTATGGCTTTCATGAGGTGTCACATCCCTGTTTTCCGGGTCACGGCAATGAGGCCTGAACATCCGTTCAGTGGCGACCCTGGGTTTGCACGTACGCTGATTCTGGCATCCGCCTCAGCGTGAAGTACCGGCGCTCCATCCCTTTGGGGCGCCGCGATGCGGGGCTCATCATACACAGCCTGGAACCGTCCACGTAGGGGCGGCCCAAGCTTTGTTCGAGCATTACGAACCCTGTCACAGGGTAGACGGCAATTGCTCCCCGGGGGAGGCCACAAGACGAAAGTCGTGCGCAACTTCCTCGCCCTTCAAGGTTCGACCAGGCTTTGCAGGTAATCGCCAAAGCCGCCCCGGGCCCGGCTGTCCAGGCGCCCGCTGGTAATCACCTGCGGGTGCCGGCTCCAGGCGATGCTGGCGCCGCTGCGCTGCAGCTGTCGCACCAGTTGCACGTCCTCGTGACACGCCAGGGCTTCGAAACCGCCGGCGCGAACATAGGCCGCGGCGCTGATGCCCAGGTTGGCGCCATGAACATGCCGATGCTCATCGGCGCTCTGGTAGGCATCGTGGTAGCGGGCCTGGGCCTGGGGCGCGAAGCCTTCGCTCCAGCAGTCGACGGTGACCGTGCCGCAGACGGCGTCGGTGCCCTGGGCCAGCTGGGCCACCAGCCAGTCCGCGGGCACCCGGCTGTCGGCGTCGGTGCACGACAGCCAGCGAGCCCCGGCCTGCAGCAGCCATTGCGCGCCGGCGGCGCGCGCCCGTCCGACATTGCGCACCTGCAATTGCAGGTGCTGCACGGCGTACTGGCGGGCGATGCTCAGGGAGCGGTCGGAACAGCTGTCGAGCACCACCAGGATCAGCACGTCCTCCTTCAGGTCGGGGTGGCTGGCGGCTGTCAGGGCGCATTGCAGGCAGTCGGCCAGCAGTTGCTCTTCGTTATGGGCGGGAATCACCACACCGATCATCGCAGGCCCTCCAGGGTCGCGACCGAATCCGCGTCGCGACCCCAGAGGTCGAGGAGAAAATCCGCGTCCTGATGTTCCAGCAGGCGTGGCAGCTGCAACTGCCGGTGGAGCATTGCATGCACTTGCCCGCCCTCCAGGGGACAGCCGGCGATGGGCGGACGCCAATGACAGGCCAGCAACTGACCGTCGGCGGCCAGGGAGCCCAGGGCCCGAGTCACCAGGCGCGCCAGATCGCCGGGGTCCAGGTAGTAGCCAAGCTCGCTGATGACAATCAGCTCGAAGGGGCCGTCGGGCCAGTCCTCGGGCAGGCGCGCGCATTCCACCCGGGCCTGGGGCATCGAGCGCAGGCGTTGCCGGGCCAGGCCGACCGCAGTCTGTGCGGTGTCGCAGCACAGCAGGCTGTCGCAGCGAGTCGCCAGTTCGGCGCTGAGTTCGCCGTTGGCGCATCCGGGTTCGAAAATGCTCCGGTAATGGCGCCGCGGCAGGCTGGCCAGGGTGATGGCGCGCTTGCGCTGTTCGTACCAGCGTCGGCGAAAGGCCCAGGGGTCCTGGTCCCGGGCGAACAGCCCTTCGAAATAGTGACTGTCGACGCTCATAGGAATACCACCTCGAAGGGTTGCAGCAGGCGCTCGATGATGTGTGGCGCCAGCACCGGTGCCAGGCCAATGTCCGGGTCGCCCTCCAGCTGGCTGGTGAAGGCGTGGATGGCGTGACGCTTGCGTGCCACCTGGGCGGGGCTGAGCAGCACCTTGCGGGCGCGCTCCCAGGGCAACTGGCGGCCCTCGGGGTCGGCCCAGTGCCAGCCCCAGATGGGCAACTCCCTGAGGCGCGCACCCGTGGTCCGGGCGGCCAGGGCGCTGGCCCGACCCACGGCCTCGTGGTCGCAGTGGCCGTCCTCGCACCAGGTGCTGAACAGCACATCGTCCGGCCGCAGGCACGCCTGGATGTAGCGCGCCAGGGCCGCTTCGTCCCGGGCCACGCGGCTGTCCTGGAAGCCGCCGCGCAGCCATGTGATCCGCGCCAGTGGCAGGTCCAGGCGGCGCAGGCCTTCGGCGGACTCCTGGGGTCGCACCAGGCTCAGGCGCTCGATGGGCCAGCGCGGTGAGCCGGGATGGCTGGCGCTGCCATCGGTGACTGAAATCAGCAACAGTTCCCGTCCCGCGGCCGCCAGCAATTGCAGGAGGCCGCCGCAGCCGAGGATTTCGTCGTCCGGGTGCGGGGCCACGATCACCGCCCGCGAACCGGGCGCAACCAGGGTCTGGATATCCACGCAGGCCATCGCCCGCAGGTGCGAGGAGGCCTGCCAGGCCTTCAGTGAAGTGCCGCGGCCGACAATCGGATTGGCTTTCACAGGCACCATCCTCCCCGGTCCGCCGCAGCGGCTTCGCCGGCCAGCTGTTGGCCGAGCTGGGCCAGGTCGCGTTCGGCATGGCTCTGGCGGATAAATACCGGCAGGTCGGCCAGCAGCCGGGCGAAGTGCCGGTCCAGGCAGTAGGGGCCCGCGCCCAGGGCCCGACCGACATGCCGCAGCAGGCTGTCGACGCTGGCTTCGGTCACGGCCCGGGTGCGCCGGGCCAGCAGTTGGCAATCGGCGTCGGGGGCCTGGTCCAGCTGCCGGGCACTGTGGCGCAGGACGCAGGCGGCCTGATGCAGGGCGCTGTCCACCGCCCCCAGATGCGCTTGGGCGTGGGGCTCGTCGTGCTTGGCGCAGTGTTCGCGCAGCGGCAGGGCGATGGCCTGGGCCGCGCCCAGCCAGCAGGCGGCGATGCCCATGGCGCCCTGCCAGAAACCCGGACGCTGCAGGTAGTCGTCCGGCCCGCCGACCCAATGGCCCCGTGCCTGGTCGAACCGCACCTGCCGGCTATCGGTATTGGCCATGCCCACCGCCTGCCAGCCGCCGCGCTCGACCTGCACCCCGGGCTGGTCCAGGGCCACCGCCACCAGGCGCTGGCGCCCCGCGCTGTCCCAGGCGGTGAGCAGGGCATGGCTGAGCACCGCGGCTCCCGAGCACCAGGCCTTGGTCCCGCTTAAGCGGCAGTGTGGGCCGTCGGCGTCGGCCTGAACCCGGGCCCGGGGCGGTTCGGCGGCCCAGGTGCCCCAGGTGGTGCCGGGGGCGACGACGCAGTCCAGCTCCTGCATGATCGCCAGGGCATCGGTGTGTCCCTCGTAGAGCTTGCACAGGCCCAGGTCATGTCCGGCGACCCGGGCCAGGGCCTGCCAACGCTGCAGGGTGGCACCGCCCGCCGGCCGCGGCAGGCGATCCAGGCCGGCGGCCACCAGAGCCTCCAGGCACAGGCCCAGCGCCGGGGCATCGGCGTGCCCCAGGTCGGGGTAATGGCGCAGGAAGGCTTGCAGGTCCATTTCAGTCTTCTTCCTCATGCTGCAACTCGAACAGCAGCAGTGAACGCCCGGTCACCGAGTAGCTGTGGCCGAAGGCGAAGCGCTCCTGGCCGCGCACCGCCGGCTGGTTGGTGTCGAGCATGCAGCTCCAGAACTCGCCGGCCGGAACCTCGGGCAGGCGGAAATTGACGATGTCGTGATGGGCATTGACCACCAGCAGCACCGTGGCGTCGGCCCCGGGGCGGCGGATGCCGGTTTCCTGGGCACGGCCGTCCAGCAGCATGCCCAGGCAACGGCCGTGGGGGTCTTGCCATTGTTCGGTGCTCATCTCGTTGCCGTCCGGGGCCAGCCAGGTGACGTCCTTGACCCCGAGGTCTTCGTTGTAGCTGCCCACCAGGAAGCGCCCGCGGCGCAGGATCGGGTAGCTCAGGCGCAGCTTGATCAGGCGCTTGACGAACTTGAGCAGCGCCTTGCCGTCGGCGTCCAGCTCCCAGTTGATCCAGCCGATCTCGCTGTCCTGGCAGTAGGCGTTGTTGTTGCCGTGCTGGGTGCGGGCGAATTCGTCGCCGGCCACCAGCATCGGCGTGCCCTGGGCCAGCAGCAGGGTGGCGAAGAAGTTGCGCATCTGGCGCAGGCGCAGGGCGTTGATCTCGGGGTCGTCGGTGGGGCCTTCGACGCCATGGTTCCAGGACAGGTTGTTGTCGCTGCCGTCCTGGTTGTTCTCGTCGTTGGCCTGGTTGTGCTTGTCGTTGTAGGACACCAGGTCGCGCAGGGTGAAGCCGTCGTGGGCGGTGACGAAATTGACCGACGCGTAGGGCCGCCGGCCGCGCTGGTTGAACATCTCGCCGGAGGCGGTCATGCGCCCGGCGAAGTCCGCCAACTGGCCGTCGTCGCCTTTCCAGAAGGCCCGCACGGTGTCGCGGAAACGGTCGTTCCATTCCACCCAGCCCGGCGGAAAGCGCCCCACCTGGTAGCCGCCGGGGCCGCAGTCCCAGGGTTCGGCGATCAGCTTCACCTGGCGCAGCACCGGGTCCTGGCGGCAGGCCACGAGGAAGCTGTGGCGCTCGTCGAAACCATCGTGGTAGCGGCCGAGGATGGTCGCCAGGTCGAAGCGGAAACCGTCCACGTGCATTTCCGTGGCCCAGTAGCGCAGGGAGTCGGTGACCATCTGCAGCACGCAGGGATGGCTCAGGTCCAGGGTGTTGCCGGTGCCGGAATCGTTGATGTAGAAGCGCTTGTCGTCGGGCATCAGGCGGTAGTAGGAGGCGTTGTCGATGCCGCGCATGGACAGGGTCGGGCCTTGTTCGTTGCCTTCGGCGGTGTGGTTGTAGACCACGTCCAGCAGCACCTCCAGTCCGGCCTCGTGCAGGTGCGCGACCATTTCCTTGAATTCGGCGATCTTGCCGCTGGCCAGGTAGCGCGGGTCGGGGGCGAAGAAGGCGATGCTGTTGTAGCCCCAGTAGTTGGTCATGCCCTTGTGCAGCAGGTGCTGGTCGTTGACGAAGGCATGGATCGGCAGCAGCTCCACCGACGAGACGCCAAGCTTGCGGATGTGCTCCAGCACGTCGTCCACCATCAGCCCGGCAAAGGTCCCCCGCAGGTGTTCCGGCACTGCGGGATGGGTCATGGTGAAGCCGCGCACGTGGGTCTCGTAGAGGATGGTCTTGTCCCAGGGCACGCTGACCCGATGGTCGTGGCCCCAGGTGTGGGCCGGGTCGATGACTTTGCACTTGGGCACGAAGGGCGCGCTGTCCCGTTCATCAAAGCTGAGGTCGGCGTCAGGATGGCCGATGGTGTAGCCGAACAGCGCCTCGGACCATTTCAATTGGCCCACCAGCTGCTTGGCATAGGGGTCGATCAACAGTTTGTTGGGGTTGAAACGGTGGCCGTTGGCCGGCTCATAGGGGCCGTGCACTCGGTAGCCGTAGATCAGCCCGGGGTGAGCGTCGGGCAGGTAGCCGTGGAAGATTTCGTCGGTGTACTCGGGCAGTTCGATACGTTCGAGCTCCACGTCGCCGGCGGCGTCGAACAGGCACAGTTCGACCTTGGTGGCATTGGCCGAGAACAGCGCGAAGTTGACGCCCAGGCCATCCCAGGTGGCGCCCAGAGGGAAGGGCAGGCCTTCACGGATGCGCGAGGGTTCGTTCTCGGGAGTCGGCGGAGTCTGCTTGGATCTGCTCATGGTTGCTCCTGCAAAAAGGATCAGGGGGCCGGCCGTAGGTTTTTCAGGGCGAAGCCATCCAGGGTGGCGTGCGGGCGCGCCACCGGTTCAGGGCGATAGAGAGGCGGGAGTGTCGTCAGTGGGCTGGCGGCTTGCGCGGTGCCCGGGGTTTCTTCGGCGCCGCAGGCTTCTCTCCTGGCGGCACTACCACCGCGGCGGCCGACTTGGCCTTGGGTTTGCTGGCGCTCTTGCTGGGCGCACTGGCGGCGGCAGATTTGCTCTTGGCGCCCTTGGGCGGCTGGCTCGGGGCCAGGGCCTCGGCCTCGGCGAGCTTGCGGGCCATTTCCCAGTGTCGGGCTTCGTGACCCTCCGGTTTCCCTTCCGACTCCCAGATCTGATAGGCGAATTCACGTATGCGTTTGTCGTCGGTACTCATCGCAATGCTCCTGGACTGAACTCAATGTTGAATCAAAAGGTTGAGTGGAAAGTCTTGCAATACGGCGCTGATCAGCAATTCCTTGTGGGGTGTGACTGCTCCGGTTGAAAAAAGTCCATTCAGGTTGCGGCCCGAAGCGGTGAACGGTAGTTGCACCCGTGTATCGCCCCATCGCTGCGCATCCACCTTGGGGATTGCACTGTCATCCAGCAGGCCGGCGACCTGGATCGGCACTATCACCACGGCTCGTTGTTCCTGGTATTCACGCATGAACGCCAGCACCCGGCCGGCTTCCTGCCCCAGCACCGTCAGCGGCTGGTAGCTGCCGCGCTGGAACAGCTCCGGGTATTGACCGCGCAGGCCCAGGACGCGGGCGATCAGGCCCTGCTTGATGCGTCCGTCACGCCACTGGGCCAGCCACTGCCGAGGATCGCGCGGGCTGTCCAGGGCCCGTTGCCGGGCCGGGTAGTCCGGCAGTCGGCGGTTGTCCGGGTCCACCAGGCTGAAGTCCCAGAAGTCGTTGCCCTGATACAGGTCCGGCACCCCTGGTACGGTCATGCGCAGCAAAGTTTGCGCCAGGCTGTTGAGGGCGCCGCCAGGGGCGATGCTGTTGGCTGCCGCCGCAAGCGACTGGCGCAGGGCCAGGCCTTGCGGCGAGACCAGCACGGCGCTGACAAACGCCTGAACGCCCTCTTCGTAATCAGGATTGGGGGCTGCCCAACTGCTGTGCAGCTTGGCTTCACGCAGGGCCTTGAGTTGCCATTGCCAGATGCGCCGGGCATAGCGCTCCAGGCCCGGCTGATCCTCGGCCCGCAAATCCAGGGGCCAACTGCCCAGCAGGGTTTGATAGAGGATCAGTTCATCGCCTGCCGAAGGGACGTCGGGGTGCTGGTGCAAGGGGGCAGCCAACAGCCGCCAGCTGGCCACTTGGCGGGCATACCAGGGGGCCCGCTCACTGAGCAGGGCCAGGCGCGCGCGGCTGTCTTCGCCACGCTTGTGGTCATGGGTGGCGCTGGTCAGCAGGTTGTCGGGGAAGCTGTCCAGGCGCTGCTGGCAAGCGCTGTGGAAGGCCGAGATCGGCGCGCTGAACTGTTCGCTGTTGAAGCCCACGTCATTGCGCGCCAGGAGCACCGCCGAGCGGTAGAAGGCGGTGTCCTCCACGGCCTTGGCCGCGGCCGGCGAGGTCAGTTGCTGGAAGCGCACGCAGGCGTGGCGCAGCAGCTTGCGCGCCCGGCCCGGTGGTTGCCGGCGCCAGCCCTGGCCGCCGAGCCAGCGCTCCAGGCAATCGAGTACCGGCCAGTCGGTCTCGCTCAGGCGGCCTCGGGCGCCGTCCATGGCCTGTTGGAAAAACCGCTGGTCCTGGGGGCCGCGGCCCTGGGCACCGATGTAGGTGCGGTACACCGGAAAGTGCACGATCAGCTCCTGCAGCGCCCGGCGGATGGCCCCCAGGGTCAGGTCGCGGCTCATCAAGTCCAGCCGCGCCACTTGCAGCAGCGCCTGGGCCACGTTTTCAAAGTCACCGGCCAGGGAACCGTTGAGGATCTGCTGGCGTGCCTGCAGGGCTTCCTCGCCGAACTGCGGCGACCGCTGGCTGTGCCGGCTCCACAGCTCTGCCAGCAGCGCCTGGCCGGCGGGGGCCTGTTGCAACAGCGACAGCTGGTTCATGAATTCGTAGCCGGTGCTGCCGTCCACGCCCCAGTCGCGATGCAGGGTCTCGCCCGCGCCGAGGATCTTCTCGACGTAGATCGGCAGGTGCTGGCCCGGACGCAGGCGGTCGACCCGGCGCCGCAGCTTGCGGCAGTAACCCCGGGGATCGGCCAGGCCATCGATGTGGTCGATGCGCAGGCCATCCACCAGGTTTTCTTCGATCAGCTGGAAGACCTTGGCGTGGGTGGCTTCGAACACGGCCGGGCGTTCGACCCGCAGGGCCCCCAGTTCATTGACGTCGAAGAAACGCCGCCAATTGATGTCATCGGCCGCGGTGCGCCAGCTGGCCAGACGGTAGCTCTGTTGTTCCAGCAACTGATGCAAACGCGTGAAGCCGTCGGCCTGGCGCGAGTCGTAGCCTTGCAAGTGGGCGTCGATGGCCTGGCGCACTGACGGCTGGCGCAGTTGCTGTGCCAGTGCTTGTTGCAGGGGCCGGGCCTGGGCATGGGCGGCGCCGTTGAAGCGCAACGCCGCAAAACCGTCGGCCAGGGATTTCAGGGCGCCGCTGGACTCGGCGTCCAGCGGCTCCGCAAGTCGCAGCAGTGGTGCGTAGTCCCAGGGGCAGATGGGAAAGCAATGGTCGTGGTGCTGTACGTGAAAGCCACCCAGGTCGTCGTCCAGGCGCAGCTTCAAGCGGCCTTCCTGCAGCGCCACGCCATAGTCGCTGTCGAGGAACGGCAGGAGCAACTGACCTTCCATCAGCGGGTCCGCGGAGTGCCACTGGATATCGAAGAATTCGCCATAGGGGCTCAGCCGCCCCCATTGCAGCAGGTCCAGCCACCAGGGGTTGTCGCTGCCGCCCACGGCCATGTGGTTGGACACGATGTCGAGGATCAGTCCCATCCCTTGTTGACGCAGGGCCGCCACCAGGCGCCGCAGGGCCGCTTCGCCCCCCAGCTCCGGGTTGATCTGGGTCGGGTCCACCACGTCATAGCCGTGCTGGGAGCCGGCCCGGGCCCGGAGCAGGGGTGAGGCATAGAGATGGCTGATGCCCAGGCGGGCGAAGTAGGGCACCAGGGGGACGGCGTCGTCGAGGGTGAAGCCTTGATGAAACTGCAGGCGCAGGCTGGCCCGCAGCAAGGGCAGGGACGGCAGGTTCATCGGTCACGCTCTAGGGCTTGTTGCCGGGCACAGGCCAGCAGTTCCAGGCGCCGCGCGGCATCGCTATCGTCCAGCAGGCGCCGGCTGGCACTGGCCAGGCGCCGGCGCCAGTTGGGGTGGCTGTCGAGGGTGCCGGGCAGGTTGGCCTGTTCATCGATGCCCAGGGCATCTTCCAGGGGGAGCAGCACCAGGGGTGCACGGGTATGACCAAGAAAGCGCACGCTGGCGTCCAGCACTTGGTCGGCTTCGTGGGCCTCTTGGTGAACGTTCTGTGGGTCCTGGGCCAGGGCCTGGCGCAGGCCGTCACGCTCGCGCTGGCGGTGTTCGCGCCATTGCCGCGCGCCCTGTTCATCCACCATGCCCAGGCGCAGGTTCCAGTCGATGTCGCGGCCCTGCCACCAGCCGTTGAGGGTGGGCAGATCGTGGGTGCTGGTGGTGGCCAGGGCGTTGTCCGGCCAGTCCAGGATCGGCTTGAAGTGGCAGTTGTGGTCCTGTTCGAACAAAAGCACGCGCATGCCGAGCATGGCCCGGGCGGCGAGCTTTTCCCGCAGGCCGTCGGGCACCGTCCCCAGGTCCTCGCCGAGGACAATGGCCTGGTGCCGATGGGATTCGAGGGTCAGCAGGCGCAGCAGATCGTCCACCGGGTAGTACAGGTAGGCACCGTCGCAGGGCGGCGCTCCCGACGGGATCACCCAGAGCCGTTGCAAGCCCATCACATGGTCAATGCGCAAGCCGCCGGCATGGGCGAAGTTGGCCCGGAGCATTTCGATGAAGGC
This sequence comes from Pseudomonas protegens, assembly GCF_003363755.1. Classification (GTDB taxonomy): domain Bacteria; phylum Pseudomonadota; class Gammaproteobacteria; order Pseudomonadales; family Pseudomonadaceae; genus Aquipseudomonas; species Aquipseudomonas danubii. Next base: position 376,940 of record NZ_CP031396.1, on the reverse strand, counting down.
GCGATAACCATGGCGCTGCAAACCTTCGGGAGAGAAGGCGCAGATGCCCCAGCCCTGGCCCTGGCGATTGAGGATGTCCGGTGGCGCACCCACGGTCAGGGACGCCAGCAACTGTTCCTGGCGGCTCCAGGCCTGGCTGCCACCGCCGTCGGCGCCCACCGCCAGGTCGGCGATCAGGCCGATGCCCATGCCGCTGCTGTGGGCCGCGCTCTGGGCCCGTTCCAGGCTGCGGGCGATCAGCCACTGGCAGAAGGCATGGAAGCCGATTTCATGGGCCTGCTCCTCGGCGAACCGGGCCAGGGCCGGGCTCGCCGGGTTACGCCAGTGTTGCGGCCAGTGACGCCAGTCCAGGTCTTCGCCGCGGGCGGCGCGCTCGGCCTGGATGGCCTCGAACCGGCAGTGGTTTTCCAGGGCTTCGCCGGCGCTGCGGCGATAGCTGGCGAAGTCCTCGTGCAGGGGGTGCTGGCCGTGGCAGAAGCCTTCGTACAGGGCGCGCAGTGCTTGTTGCTTGGCCTGGGCCGCCTGGGGCCAGTCGATCAGTGGTTGCTGTTCCAGGGCTTGCAAGGCCTGGCCAAGGCCACAGGATTCGATGGCGCTGCGCCAGGCCCGGTCGCCGAGAGTGGCCCCGGGAGCGGCGTACAGGCTGTTGAGAAACAACCGGCTGGAGGGCGAGTAAGGGCTGTAGCGCTCAGGATCGCTGTTGAACATGGCGTGCAGCGGGCTGATGGCCAGGGCATCGGCGCCGCGCTCGGCGGCTTGCCGGGCCAGCTCTTCCAGTGCCTGGGTATCGCCGAATCCACCGTCACCGGGGCGGCGCAGGGCATACAGCTGTACGCTCAGGCCCCAGGCTCGTGGGGTCGGCTGGCCCACGGCGTCGGCCACGCTGTAGCAGCGTGCGGGGGCCACCGCGAGGGTGAAGTGTTCCTCCTCGATGCGCACCGAGTGGTAACCCACCGGGATCTGTCCTGGCAGCACGCTCCTTTCATCGAGCTGCAACGACAGCGGTGCGCCGTTTTCCAGCTCGATGGCACAGCGGGTCCCGGGCGCGAAGTACCGGGCCAGGTCCAGGCCCTGGCCGACGTCGGCGGTCAGCAGCGGTGGCAGGTGCCGGCTTTGCTGCAGATGATGCAACTGCTGCAGGCTGTCGGCGATTTCCTGGTCGCTGTCGGCAGGGTGGCCCAGGCCCGCCAGCACGGCCCGTAACACCCGGGCCTCAACCTTTTGCGGTCGGCCGTTGGCGTCGATCCAGTCCACTGCCAGGCCGGCGCGGCTGGCGAGTATTTCCAGTTGCGCATCGCTCATCGGCGTTCTCCAAGGGGGGCGGTGGGGCAAGGCCCGCTGTGCAGTTGCACCACTGCGCTGAAGGCGGGTAACCAGCCCTGCTGCCAGTGTTCAAGGGCCCGCGGTGGGTGTTCAAACCACAGTTGTGCTGTTGCTTCGGGCTCCAGTTCGACCCGGTGTGGGCTGAGGTTGAGGTCGATGCGCAGCAGGCTGCCGTCACCCAGGTGCCAGCGTGCGCTCAGGGCGCCTTCGGCCAGTACCCGGGTATCCAGGGCCTGGGCGCCGGGCAGGCGCGGGATCAGTTCGCGGTGGCGGATACGCAGCAGGCTGCGGTACAGCTGGCGGGTCGTCTCGGCCTGTTGCGACTGGGGGCGGGGCCGTGATGCCTGGAAGGTCGAGGGGGCGTTGGGATCGGGGATGCGCTGGCGCTGGGCGGCGTCGGCAAAGGCGCTGAAGGCAGCGAACTCGTTGCGCCGGCCCTGGCGCACGGCTTCGGCCAGTTCCCCCTGATGGCTGGTGAAGAACAGGAACGGCTCCTGGGCCGCCACTTCATCGCCCATGAACAGCAGCGGGATCATCGGTGACAACAGCAGCAACACCGTGGCCGCCTGCAGCGCCTGGGTCGGCGCCAGCTGGTTGAGGCGCTCGCCAAAGGCCCGGTTGCCGATCTGGTCGTGGTTTTGCAGGAACAGCACAAAGGCGCTGGGGGGCAGGTGGCCGCTGGGTTCGCCCCGGGGTTGGCCGTGGCGGTTGGCATGGCCCTGGAAGGCGAAGCCCTGGCTCAGGCAGCGGGCCAGTTGCGCGGTGGGGTCGTCGGCGAAGTCGGCGTAGTAAGCGTCGGTCTCCCCGGTGAGCAGCACGTGCAGGGCGTTGTGCCCGTCGTCGTTCCACTGGGCGTCGAAACCCTGCTGCAGCAGGCTGGCCTGGTTGAACTCGTTTTCCAGGTTGAGCCACACCTGGCGCGACGCCGGCACCGCCTGGCGTACCCGCTGGGCCAGTTCATGGAGAAAGTCCGGGTCGTCGATGGCGTGCACGGCGTCCAGGCGCAGGCCGTCGAAACGGTACTCCAGCAGCCACATCAGGGCGTTGTCGATGAAGAAGTCGCGTACTTGCCGCCGGCGGAAGTCGATGGCCGCGCCCCAGGGGGTGTGCAGATCCTCGCGGAAGAAGCCCTTGGCGTAGCGCTGCAGGTGGTTGCCGTCGGGGCCGAAGTGGTTGTAGACCACGTCGAGGATCACCGCCAGGCCCAGGCCGTGGGCGGCGTCAATCAGGGCCTTGAGGTCGTCGGGAGCACCGTAGGAGGCTTCCGGGGCGTAGGGCAGGACGCCGTCGTAGCCCCAGTTGCGCTCGCCGGGGAACTCCGCCAGGGGCATCAGCTCGATGGCGGTCACCCCCAGGTCCACCAGGGCCGGCAGGGCCTGCTGCACCGCCAGGTAGCCGCCCATGACCCCGACATGCAGTTCGTAGATCACCGCCTCGTGCCAGGGCCGGCCACGCCACTGGGGCTGCTGCCAGGCGTAGGCGTTGTGGTCGACCACCAGGCTGGGGCCATGCACATCACCGTCCTGGGCTCGGGAGGCCGGGTCCGGCACCTGGATCTGTCGATCGATGGTGTAGCGGTAGCGGCTGCCCGCCGGGCAGCGGGCCTGAATCACGAACCAGCCGTCGGCCTCGGGCCGCATCGGCAATGACCGGCCGTCCGCCAGTGCAACGCTGACCTCACGGGCATCCGGTGCCCACAGGGCGAACCGGGTGTGCTCGTTATCCAGCATCACTGCGCCGTGGCTCCAGCTGTGCAGGGTGCTTGATGGCATGGGTCCAGGCCCCTTTATTGTCGGGTGGCCTGCCCCAGGGCCTTGGCCACCAGTTGTTCGTAGAGTTCGGCGTAGGGTTCCACCGCCTTGCACCAGTTGAACGGGGCGGCCATGGCCCGGCAGCGCATGGCGTTGAGCAGCGCTGGATAGGCGAAGACCTTGAACGCCCGGGTCAGCGCCTCCTGGTAGCTGGCCACCGTGGATTCGTCGAACAGAAAGCCGGTGACGCCATTCTCGATGGTGTCCGCCAGGCCGCCGGTGTTGCGTGCCACCGGCAGCGAACCGAAGCGCTGGGCGTACATCTGGCTCAGCCCGCAGGGCTCGTAGCGTGACGGCATGAGCAGAAAGTCGCTGCCGGCGAACATGCGCCGGGCATCGGTTTCATTGAAGCCGATGTTGACCCCGATGCGCCCGGGAAAACGCCGGGCCAGGGCGCGCATGGATTGTTCCTCTTCCGGTTCGCCGCGGCCGATGATGGCGATCTGGCCGCCGTTGGCGACGATGAATTCGGCCACGCCTTCGGTGAGGTCCAGGCCCTTCTGGTAGACCAGCCGCGAGACCACGGCGAACAGCGGGCCGTTGCTGGGATCGAGATCGAACATCTGCCGCACATGGGCGGCGTTGGCCGCCTTGCCGTCCCAATCACCCATGCTGAAGGGGCAGAACAGGTGCGCATCGGTGGCGGCGTCCCAGCTTTCGTCGATGCCGTTGGGGATGCCACTGAGCAAGCCTTGCTGGGTCTTGCTGGCGAGAAAACCGTCGAGGCCGCACCCGAAGGCCGGGGTAGTGATTTCCTGGGCGTAGGTGGCGCTCACCGTGGTGATGTGGCTGGCGTAGGCCATGCCGGCCTTGAGGAACGACAGCTTGCCGTAGAACTCCATGCCTTCCTGTTGCAGGGCGTGTTCGGGGATGCCCAGCTCCGGGCACGAGGCCAGGCTGACCACGCCCTGATAGGCCAGGTTATGGATGGTGAACAGGGTCGGGGTGCGCTGCCCGCGCCAGTGCATGTAGGCCGGGGCCAGCCCGGCGGGCCAGTCGTGGGCGTGCACCAGGTCGGGGCACCAGTGGATCTGAGCCAGGTTGGCGGCGATGTCGGCGGCGGCCAGCCCCAGGCGGGCAAAGCGAATGTGGTTGTCGGGCCAGTCGCGGCCATTGTTGGCGCCGTAGGGCGTGCCTTCGCGCTCGTACAGCTCTGGGCAGATCAGCACATAGATCACCAGGCCGTCGGGCATGTCCATGCGCCCGATCTTGCAGGCCGGCAGCGCCGCGTGGCCCCCCAGCTCGCCGATGATATGGATGGGGTTCTCGCTGTGCAGCACCTGGGGATAGCCGGGAATCAGTACCCGCACATCGTGCAGGTGGGCCATGGCCCGGGGCAGGGCGGCGGAGACGTCGCCCAGGCCGCCGGTTTTCACCAGATCGGCGATTTCCGAAGTGACGAACAGCACCCGCTTGCGGTTGGGATTCTGACGAGCCAGCGGCAGTAGGGTCTTGCCTCCAGGGATGGAAATCGCCTGGGGGGCACGTTCACCGGCCTGCTGTTGAGGATGCTCTCCCTGAGTGTCCAATGCGGCGCTGATCATAGGTCTCTCCCGTTTTATTGATCTGTTCTGCTGTCTCAAACGCTACTGTCGGGCCATTCCTGTGGCCGGGCGCAATTGCGCCACACATCGATCAGCCTGAGCTGCTCGAGCGCTGCAGCAGAAAGGGTGGAGGAGCCGTTGCAAGGAATGCACCAGTGGCAGCGACCCTACCTTTAACCTGACCTTGGGCCGACGCGAAAAGTTTCGACTTTTTCAATGCCAAAGTGACCGCTCGGTCACAATGCGAAAATCAGTCTAGGACAGAACCTAGAGCGGCGTCGGGCAGGGCGGGGCGTTGATTTGGCGTGGGCGCAGGGCGACGGATCCATCCCGACGAAAGGTCGGCCGTGCACCGCAGCAGAGCGCGGCTGAAATGGCCTCGGCGCGAAAACGGTGAGGGCGCGCCAGGGGTTGGTGCAGATCGCTGGTGGCCTTGCCCAAAAATGGGCAGGGCCCCGGGGATCTGTTGGCGACCCAAGGCCCGGTTGAGCACGCAGCGGCTCAGCCGAGCCAGCCCAGGGTCAGCCACACCAGCACGGCGTAGCGGGCGCCCTTGGCCAGGCTGACGACCAGCAGGAAACGCTTGAGGGGTTCGCCCATGACGCCTGCCACCAGGGTCAGCGGATCGCCGATCACCGGCATCCAGCTCAGCAGCAGCGTCCAGTGGCCGTAACGCTGGTAGTGCACCCGGGCCCGCTCCAGGTGCTTCGGACTAACGGGAAACCAGCGACGCTCCTTGTAGGTGTCAAGGCGCTGCCCCAGCCACCAGTTGACCAGGGAGCCCAGGACGTTGCCCAGGGTTGCTACCAGCCAGAGCCCGAGTACCGTCAGTTGGCTGTTGTGCAGCAGGCCCACCAACAGCGCTTCCGACTGCAGGGGCAGCAGGGTGGCGGCGGCGAAGGCGGCGAGAAACAGGCCGAGGTAGGCGCTGGCGATCAACGGGCCGGGTAGTCCGCTAGCACGACATCCTGGCCGTCACGGGTCAGGCCGATGACTTGGAAGGCGTCGGCGCCCATGCCGTCCATTTCCATGCCGGGGGAGCCCATGGGCATGCCCGGGGCGGCGATGCCCAGCAGGTCGTCGCGCTTGCGCAAGGCCAGGACCTGTTCAGCGGGCACGTGGCCTTCGACGAACTTGCCGTCGATCACCGCGGTGTGACAGGAGCCCAGGCGCGGGGCCACGCCCAAGCGCTGTTTGACCGCGCTCATGTTGCTTTCCACGTGGTCGGTGACGGCAAAGCCGTTGTCCTGCAGGTGCTCGATCCACTTTTTGCAGCAGCCGCAGTTGGCGTCGCGGTGCACGTCGATGGGGATCAGTTCGCCCGCCTGAGCCAGGGAGCCGATCAGCAGGGCGGACAGGGCCGCCAGACGCAGTGAAGTTTTCATCGAAAGTCTCGTTGTCGCTGTTGAATAAGGGGCGTTGGCAGGGCCGGCCCTTGTGGGGACACGTTGGTGGTGCATTTTGCGGCTTTTTTTGCCAGCTGCCGACGGCTTTTGTTTCAAGTTGATACCAAGCCCCGGGCGCGCAGCAAGGGTTCTAGAACCACATTCGCAGCCCCAGAACCAGGCGGGCGCCGTTGTCCGGTTCGCCGTCGTTGCGGGCGTAGTCGGCGGTCCGCCCGTGGCTGCGGTTCCAGGTCACACCTATATAAGGTGCGAATTCCCGGCGCAGTTCATAGCGCAGCCGCAGGCCGATTTCGCTATCGGCCAGGCCGGCGCCCTGGCCCCGTTGCGGATCGTTGCGGCCATACAGGTTGAGTTGCGCCGACGGCTGCAGGATCAGGCGCTGGGTCAGCAGCAGGTCGTAGTCGGCCTCGACCCGCAAGGCGCTCTGGCCGCCTTCTCCAAGATAGGCGGTGACCTGGCTTTCGACGTTGTACAGCGCCATGCCTTGCAGGCCCAGGGCTGCCCAGGTCTGGGCCGTGCCGGGTTTGAAGTCCTGACGCAGGCCGCTGACCAGATCCCACCAGGGGCCGATGGCATGGCCCCAGAGGGCTTGCAGCTCGGCATGCTCAGTGACGCCCCGGGTGCGTTCACCTTCGCTGCGCAGCCACAGCCGGTCACGGTCGCCACCTATCCAGCCATTGACCTCCCAGCCCAGGCTCGTGCCGCGCTCGGCGTCCTGCCATTCGAGCCGCTCCACCAGGAAAAAACTGTTCAGCGACTTGCCGTGGAGGACGTGACCGGCCGCGCTTGGATAGACCGCCCGGCGATCGGCATCGGTCAACGGCGCAATCGGCGTACGGCTTTGCAAGGGGGCTGCGACTGGCAGGTCCGGCATCGCTGAGTGATCCATGCCGCGCATGTCATGCCCGGGCATCTGTTGTGGTGACCGGGTGTCGTGGTCCATGCCGGGCATGGACTGACCATGGGCCGGGATACCGGGCCAGGCCAGCAGGACGATGCCCAGGCCGAGACCGGTCAGCCCGCCCGGCAGCAGTGGCAGCAGGGGCGTCTCAATCGGCATGGGGCACCTCCCGTTCTTCGACCCGGACTTCGCGGAACATGCCGCTCTCCATGTGGTACAGCAGATGGCAGTGGAAGGCCCAGCGCCCGAGGGCATCGGCCGTGACCCGGTAGCAGCGGCGGGTGCCCGGCGGCATGTCGATGGTGTGCTTGCGCACCTGGAAACGGCCGTGTTCGTCCTCAAGGTCGCTCCACATGCCATGCAGGTGGATGGGGTGGCTCATCATGCTGTCGTTCACCAGTTCAATCCGCACCCGCTCGCCATACTCCAGGCGCAGGGGCTCGGCCTCGGCAAAGGCGATGCCGTCGAAAGACCAGGCGAACTTTTCCATATGGCCGGTCAGGTGCAGGGTCAGGGTACGGCTCGGTTCGCGGCCGTCGGGGTCGGCGAAGGTGCTTTTCAGATCGGCGTAGGTCAGCACCCGACGGCCGTTGTGGCGCAGGCCGAGGCCGGGGTCGTTCAGGCGCGGCGTGGGGTTCAGCGTCTGCATGTCCACCAGCGGGTTGTTGGTTTCCGAGTCCGGGTGGCGGATCGCGGCGTTCACCGCGTTGTGCTCCATCGCGGCCATGGTTCCGTGGTTCATGCCCGGCATGGCACCATGATCCATGGCGCCCATGGCCATGTCCGCCATGCTCAGCAACGGGCGCGGGTCCATGGGCGGCACCGTGGCCTTGAGCCCGGGGGCGCTGGCCAGGGTGCCCAGGGCATAGCCGCTGCGGTCCATGGCCTGAGCGAACAGGCTATGGGCACCAGCGCTGGGCTGCACCAGCACGTCGAAGGTTTCCGCCACGGCGATCCGCAGCTCATCCACCGATACCGGCTCCACGTGCTGGCCATCGGCGGCCACCACGGTCATTTTCACGCCGGGAATGCGCAGGTCGAAGTAGGTCATGGCCGAGGCATTGATCAGCCGCAGGCGCAGGCGTTCGCCGGGGCGGAACAGCCCGGTCCAGTGGTTGTCCGGTGCCTGGCCGTTGAGCAGGTAGGTGTAGGTGGCGCCGCTGACGTCGGCAAGGTCGGTGGGGGTCATGTTCATCTGCGCCCACATTGTGCGTTCGGCCACAGTGGCGGCCCAGCCGTCGCGGCCGACGTCTTCGATGAAGTCAGCGAGGGTGCGTTTGTGCCGGTTGTAGTAGTCGGACTGCTTTTTCAGGGTGCGCAGGATCTGTTCCGGCGCCTCGTCGCTCCAGTCCGATAGCAGCACCACGTAGTCGCGGTCGTAGGTGAAGGGCTCCGGCTCCCGGGCGTCGATCACCAGTGCCCCGTACACCCCCAGTTGTTCCTGGAGCCCGGAATGGCTGTGGTACCAGTAGGTGCCGTGCTGCTTGACCGGGAATGAATAGCGATACAGACCGCCGGGCTCGATGCCTTCGAAGCTCAGGCCGGGTACGCCGTCCATGTCGGCGGGCAGGATGATCCCGTGCCAGTGGATCGACGTCATCTGGTGCAGCCGGTTGCGCACCCGCAGGGTGACCCGGTCGCCCTCGCGCCAGCGCAGCAGGGGGCCGGGCAGGCTGCCGTTGACCGTCATGGCCTGGCGCGGCTGGCCGCTGAAGTTCACCGGCAACTGGCCAATGGACAGGTCGAAATCGGTGCCTGCCGCGACCTCGGGCTGACCCGGACTGCTGATGGCCCAGACCGGATTGCGCCACAGCCCCAGACCGGCGAGAGCGCCTCCGGCCGCCAGGGCCTTGACGAAGGTGCGGCGGGACGGGCTGTGTCTTGATGGGGGGAACGGCATGGCAGGCTTCCAGTCGGTCAGCGGATTGGAGGGGACTCTAATCAGCGCTGGCTGTCAGGAAACTGAGGCGGGCATTACAGATTTGTCAGTCGCCCGGATGCTCCAGATGTTGCTTGAGATTGTCCAGGGCCTGGGCCGACAGCTGTTCCATGCGCGCCCGCAGGCCGCTCAGTTGCAGGTCGGTGCAATAGTCCAGCGTGTGCCGCAACAGCGTGCCGTCGCTGTGCTTGCTCAGTTGGTAATGGACAGTGCCGTCCAGCGCCGCGGAGCTGAAGACGGCCTTGAACTCCTTGGGAAATACCGCGTTCAGCACGCGATAGCTCATGGGGATCTGTATTCCGAGGAGATTCATGACTTCGCTGAAGCGGTGACCTGCCGGCAGCGAGCCACAAAAGCCGGTGTCGGCCCGCAGGCAGGAGGGCTGCCACTCCGGCCAGCGGTCCGGCTGGGTCACGTAGTAATAGACAGTGTCGATATCGGCCTGGATATACAGCTCGTGGCTGAGCCGCTCTTGCAGCAGATGTGATTGGCGCTGACCCATGATGCACCCCACTTCCTTGTGACCGGAGCCTCCAATATAGTCCCGCCGCCTGGGGGTGCCAGCGGCGGCGGCAGACCGTTCAGCGGACTTTGAAGCGACTCATCAGGTGGCTGACCTGGGCATTGGCCTGCAACAGGCTCTGGGTATTGCTTTCACCGGCCCGGGCACTCTCCACCAGTTCCTCGACCATGTGTCGGATGCTGACCATGCTGCGGTTGATCTCCTCGGTCACCGCGCTCTGCTGTTCGGCGGCGGTGGCGATCTGGGTGCTCAGGCTGTTGATCTGGTTCACCGAGTCGGCCATTTCATCCAGGCCGCTGTTGACCCGGGCCGTGGCGTCCGCCGCGGACTGGCAACTGGCCTGGGTGTTTTCCATGGCGCTGACCGAGGAGCTCACGCCCTGGGTCAGGCGGCTGAGCATTTCGTTGATTTGCGAGGTGCTGTCCTGGGTCCGCGCGGCCAGGGCCCGGACCTCATCGGCGACCACGGCAAAGCCGCGTCCCTGTTCCCCGGCCCGGGCTGCTTCGATGGCGGCGTTGAGGGCCAGCAGGTTGGTCTGCCCGGCGATCGCGCCGATCACCCCGAGGATCTCGGTGATGCGCTGGGCGTCGGCTTGCATGGCCTCGACCTTGTGGGTGGCATCGGCCACTTCGTCGATCAGCGCAATCACGCTGCCGGAGGCTTCGCCCACCACCACCCGCGAGTGTTCGGCATGCTCGTTGGCGCGCCGGGTGAAGTCCGCGGTCTGGGCGGCGTTGGCTGCGACGCTGTCGGCCGTGCTGCTCATCTGGGTGATGGCGGTCACGGTCTGGTCGGTTTCCGAGGCGTGGCGCATCAGGATCTGCTGGCTGTGGGCCGAGGTCTGCTGCAACTGCGCCAGGCTGCCGGCCATGGCTTCGGTGGCCTGGGTGACTTTGCCGATCATGTTCTGCAGGTACTGGATGAAGTGGTTGACCGAGTGCCCGATGGCCCCCAGTTCGTCCTCGGCGCGGATCACGATGCGCCGGGTCAGGTCGGCGTCACCGGTGGCCAGGGCATCGATATTGCCCTTGAGGATCTTCATCCGCTGCACCAGTTGGCGGATCGCATAGACCTGCAGCAGCACCAGCAGGATCACCATGGGGATCTGCAACAGGCTCAGGGTGCTCAGCACATCGTCGCGCTGTGCGGTGATCAGCTGGGTGGGCAGGGCGCTGGCGAGGAACCAGGGGGTGCCTTCGATGGCGCGCATGAAGAAGGTGCTGGGCACCCCGGCGTTATCGAACTCGATACGTTGGGCGCTGTTGTCGCGACGTTCCAGGGCGCTCTGCACCTGGGCCGCGAAGGGCGAGCCGGCGGCCAGTTCCCGGATGTTCTTCAGCACGATCGGGCCATTGATCCGCGAGCTGTTGCTGATGACCTTGCCGTCGGCCTCGACGATCAGCATCTGGGCGTCGAGCTCTTTCTCCTGGCGGGCCACCAGGTCGTTGAAGAAACCCAGGGTGACGTCGATGGTGGCCACGCCCCAGGGTTGGCCGTCGCGGCGGATGGCCATGGCGCAGTTGGTGCGTGGCTCGGCGCTGGCGTCGTCCTTGTAGGCCGCGGCCCAGGCGCACTGGCCGGGAGCACTCTGCAGGCCGCCTTTGTACCAGGACTGGTCGTAGTAGTTGGGGGCCGGGTCGCTGTTCCAGAAGGTGTTGACTACCAGCTTGCCCGACGCATCACGGTGCCAGAAGGTGCTGTGCTTGTTGCGCCCCGGAGTGCGCTGGCCGGGCAGGGGCCAGATTCCGCCGCCGAAGACCTTCTGCTCGCCGTACTGGTCCACCAGGCCGGGCAGGACCTTGTCGATGCTGTCGCTGTCGAGCAGGGGCACGGTCTGGGTGATGCTGCGTTGCTGGGCCTGGACCTTGTTCAACTCGCCCTGGATGCGCTGCGCCACTTCGGCGATGCGATTGAGGACCACCTGTTCCTCGGTATGGCGCAGCTTGGGCGCCACCATTTGGCTGATGCCCACGACCGTGAGTACCAGCATCAGGACAATGAACAGGACCAGAAAGAGCGTGTAGCGGGCTTGAATCGTGCGCAAAGCGGGCATGGGACCTGTCCTTACCGAGCGTTTTTTATTATTTGGAGAGGGGGAGCCTTGTCGGGGCATCCTCAGGATGTCGGCGCGGTTTTTCTGCTCTTTAGTACGATCGTCCAAAAAAACTTCGATGTCGTTGAAAAGTGTCTCAGGTGACACAGAGGAGGGTCAGGCAGCCGCTGAACGGTTCGATCGCCAGCAGGAAAAGATCACGGTTTGCGGGTGCTGCAAACAGCCGGCGCCGCTTAAATCGGGCCTTCCGGCTAATTGTGTCGAGTTTGTACAGAAATTGTAATTTGTGGAAATAAAGCGTTGTTGGGAGGTCGTCCTGGCGTTGATACTTGCGCCCATTCAGATGATTCAACACGGCTTGCACCCAGTTTCAGACGCCAGATAAGACTTTTTCGGTCCTCTCTGGGCCAGGCTGAACAGGAGGATTGGCAAGCCGGACTACAGGAGTGTCAGCATGGCAATCGGATACGTTGGAGGCTGGACCAGCAAGGCGGGTCTGTTGGTGCAGGACGGCGGTGGCAGCGGTTCCTCCAAGCCGGTCTCGCAAAGTGCCAAGGTACGGCAGATGTTGAGCCTGGTGGGAAGCAACCCCACCGTGCTGGATATCCGCAAGATGGACCAGTTGAAGCTTCACAAGCAGATCAAGGGTTTCGACCCGACCAACGTGACCACCAAATCCCTGGGTGGCATGAGTACCTTCCTCAAGAACAACGGCCTGATTTCCGACATCACCGCGTTGAACCTGATCAACGCCGGCGACAAGTTCGACCGTTTCGGCATTCCGAAGAACCCGGATGAGCCGTTCAATGCCCTGGAATACTTCGCGATGAAGCTCGATGACATCCAGAACAACAACATCAAGGGCAACAAGTACGCCAACTACCTGGTTCCCGAGTACAAGAAGGCCATCTACGTTCTGCAGAGCCTGCAGAACTATGGCAAGGGCAACGGCACTACGGTGACCGACAAGAACGTCTCCGCCAAAGCCTGATCCAGCCGCGGCGCGCGCTCTTGCCGAGCCCGCGCCGCGTTTTTTGCGTCAGCGATCCAGCAGCGCCATCACCTCCTCGGTGTACCGGAGACCGGCGGTGGCCTGCGGGCTGAAAATGCCCTCCAGCGAAGCCAGCTCCGCAGCACTCAGGCGGATCTGCAGCGCTGCCACGTTTTCCTCCAGATAGCGCCGTTGCTTGGTTCCGGGAATCGGGATCAGGTAGTCGCCCTGTGCCAGCACCCAGGCCAGGGCCAGTTGCCCGGCGCTGACCTGTTTGTCCGCCGCCAGTTGCTGCACCTGCTTCACCAGTTGCAGGTTGCGCTGGAAATTCTCGCCCTGGAAACGCGGGTTGGAACGCCGGAAATCGTCGGCGGCAAAGTCCTCCGGGCTGTTCAGGGCGCCGGTCAGAAAGCCACGGCCCAGTGGACTGTAGGGGACAAAGGCGATTCCCAGGCGCTGGCAGGCGGCCAGGCAGCCGTTGTCTTCCTGATCCCGGCTCCACAGCGAGTATTCACTTTGCAGGGCGCTGATGGGATGCACCTGATGAGCGCGCTCAAGCGTGCTGGCCGAGGCTTCGCTCAAGCCCAAATAGCGCACCTTGCCGGCCTGGACCAGCTCCGCCATGGCGCCGACGGTTTCTTCGATGGCCACGTCCGGGTCAACCCGATGCAGGTAATACAGGTCCAGGGTGTCCACGCCCAGGCGCCGCAGGCTGCCGTCGATGGAGGCACGCACGTATTCGGGACGGCCGTTGACGCCGCGAGCCTGCGCATCGCCCGGATCGCGGACGATGCCGAACTTGCTGGCCAGGAACACTTGCTGGCGCTTGCCGCGAATCGCCTGGCCGATCAGTTCCTCGTTGCTGTGGGGGCCGTACATATCGGCGGTGTCCAGCAGGTTGATCCCCAGTTCCAGGGCGCGGTGCAGGGTGGCGACGGCCTCCTTGGGGTCGTTGCCGGTGGTGTAGAAATCGCTCATGCCCATGCAGCCCAGGCCAATGGCGGAAACCTGCGGACCCTGATGGCCCAGTTGTCGAGTGTGCATCGCTCAATACTCCGATGAGGGGGAAAGAGCGCTCAGTGTGCTACTCGACAAAAGCTGTATAAACAGGCTAAAAGCGCTATCACTATTATCATTTTCTAAATAATCGTGAGCCTGTTTCATGGACCGTTTCAATGCCATGCGTGTCTTCACCCGGATTGTCGAGCTGGGCGGCTTTGCCAGGGCCGCCGAGGATCTGCACATGCCGGCGGCCTCGGTCACCATCCTGATCAAGCAACTGGAAGCTCATCTGGGCGTGCAGCTTCTGCACCGCACCACCCGTCAGGTGAGCCCGACCCTGGACGGCGCCGCCTATTACCAGCGCTGCGTGCGCCTGCTGGCGGACCTGGAGGAGGCCGAAGCGGCATTTTCCGTGACCCGGCACAACCCTCGGGGGCTCTTGCGCATCGATATGCCGGTGGGCATCGGTCGGCTGATCGTGATTCCCGCGTTACCGGAGTTTTCTGCCCGCTACCCGCTGATCGAGTTGGAGATCGGCCTCAATGACCGCCCCGTGGACTTGATCCGTGAGGGCGTGGATTGCGCCTTGCGGGGCGGCCCGACCCTGGATGACAGCCTGGTGGCCCGGCCGCTGGTGCAGTTGCAGCAAGTGACGTGCGCCAGCCCGGGCTACCTGCAGCAACAGGGAACGCCCCAATCGCTGGCCGACCTGCAAGGGCATCGGATGGTGGAGTATTTCTCCAGTGTCAGCGGCAAGCGTTATGGACTGGAGTTCTACATCGATGGTCAGTTGCGCCCGATGGAGTTGCCCAAGCAGGTGGCGGTCAACAGCGCCGACGGCTACCTGGCGGCCTGCGAAGCCGGTTACGGACTGGTGCAGACGCCCTATTACAACGTAGCCCGACAGTTGCGGGCCGGGGTCTTGCGCGAGGTCCTGGAGGACTTTCCGGTGCCGTCGCTACCGCTGACCGCGATGTATCCGCCCCAGCGTCATCTGTCGACCCGGGTGCGGGTCTTCGTCGACTGGTTGCTGGAGCTGTTCGCCCGCCCTGGCAATGGCACCTCGCGCCCCTGAAGGCGGGCCACAGACAGCAGAACGCCCGCGGCAGGGCGGGCGTTGGTTGGGGCACAGGGAACTCGACAGGACGATGAAGGAGAAAAATCTCTTTCGCGCCTGTACCATGTGACCCCGATTTCCCCGGCGCATCCCCGAATCCGGGTAGGTGCTTGGCATCGTTCTTGATACACGGCGGATACATTTTCAGCTTCAGGACCCCGCAATGACCCAGTCACAACGCTTGAAATACTCGATCCTGATTTCCCTGGTGGTACTGGGGATCATGCTTGGCCTTTCCTACCTGCAGAACCACGGCGTCATCAGTGAAAAACTGTTCCAGTACATCGCCATTGGTGTGGCGGTGGTCGTGGTGGTGATCAATGGCGTGATGCGCCGCAAGGTCAAGCCCTGAGCCGTGGCTCGACCGTCTCAGGAGAGACCGTCGAGCACCGCCGCAGCCTGCTGGTGCAGGCTGTAGCTCTTGTCGGCGTTGAGGGTCAGCACGCCCTCGCTGCACAGGCGCTTCAAGACTTCCCGCACGCTTAGAAACGACAGCGGAATATCCAGTTCCAGCAGTTGACTGTGGACCCCCCGCACACCCAGGGAGCGCTCGCTCTGGGCGGCGGTGAGCAGGGCGTCGATGACTTTCAGGCGAATCAGGCTGGTGCGCAGGCCAAAGCTTTTCAGCAGCTGCTTGATCCGTTCGTTACTGTTGCGCTCGGCGTTCTTGCCGAAGACACCGGCGCCGGCATTCAGGGAAGGCGTGTTGTTCACGGTGATGCCGTCCATTGGCAGTTGCGGGTTGTACATGCAAAAACTCCTTAGCAGAGCCGTATCAGGAAAAGAATGATGGGTGCTCTAGGTTCTGTCCGAAAACTACCTGCGCTTCGATCATGCTGCGCACTTCGCGCCTTCGGCGCGACGTAGAAACAGGCTCGGAATGCTCATGTAGGTCCCTACACTCCGCTTCCTCGCCTGTTTTTGCCTTGCCTGATCTTTGCTCGGTGAGCTTTCGTACAGATCCTAGTAACTAGACGAACGAGCACGGCGAATCATGAAGCCCGGGATGTAGAAAAATTGTCGGTATCAAGTCACTGACCTGTCATCGCCAGGTCGGTGTTGTCCTGCGGGGGGTAATTTTTTCGGCGGCCATTCGTCCATAGGGGCAGGCAGGCGTCGGTTGATCCGTGCGCGGCCGGATTCCCAGACTGGCGGCGTTGCCAAACCCTTCCTGCACACCAGTCCTGGTTCTGTATTTTTGCATCAGGAGTCGGCGTGATCATTTCCAGGCAGTTACCGCATTTTTGCCTTGCAGCCCTGTTTCTAAGTCTCAGTTGCGGTGCCCATGCACAGGCGCAGCCCGAACCGACCCGTGCCGAGATTCGCCGCACCAGCTTTGGTGTCCCGCATATCCGTGCCAGCGACGAGCGCGGCCTGGGTTATGGCATCGGTTATGCCTATGCCCAGGACAATCTGTGCCTGATGGCCAATGAAGTGCTGACGGTGAACGCCGAGCGGGCCAGGTACTTCGGTGCCGAAGGTCAGACTCTGGAGCAGCGGGACAACCTGAGCAGCGATGTGTTTTTCAGTTGGCTGAACACGCCCCAGGCGGTGGCCGGCTTTTGGCAGGCACAGACCCCGGCGGTGCGTGAGCGCATGCAGGGTTATGTCGAGGGCTACAACCGCCAGTTGGCGGAGCGCCGGGTTCAGGGGCTGCCCGAGCAGTGCCAGGGCGACTGGGTACGGCCGCTGGCCACCTCGGACCTGGTGAAGCTGACCCGGCGCCTGCTGGTGGAAGGCGGCGCCGGGCAGTTCGCCGAGGCCCTGGCGGGAGCCACGCCCCCGGGCGTCGCGGCCCAGGCGGCGCTGAGTGAGCGTCATTGGCAACTGGCGGCAGCCCGCCAGCAAGGTTTCGCCCTGGACCGTGGCAGCAATGCGGTGGCCATCGGCAGCGAGCGTTCGTTCAACGGTCGCGGTCTGCTGCTGGCCAACCCGCATTTCCCCTGGGTCGGCGCCATGCGTTTCTATCAGATGCACCTGACCATCCCCGGCCAGCTGGATGTGATGGGGGCCGCCTTGCCCGGCCTGCCGCTGATCAATATCGGCTTCAACCAGCACCTGGCCTGGACCCACACGGTGGATGCGTCCAAGCATTTCACCCTGTACCGCCTGCAATTGGACCCCCAGGACCCGACCCGCTATCTGCTCGATGGCCGCTCGCAACCCCTGGAGCGCCAGACCGTGACGGTGCAGGTCAAAGGCGCGGATGGCCAGTTGCATAGCGAGTCGCGGACCCTCTACAGCTCGGTCTTCGGCCCGGTGGTGCAGTGGCCGGGGGAGCTGGACTGGGACCGCGAACATGCCTACAGCCTGCGTGATGCCAACCTCGACAACACCCGGGTGCTGGCCCAGTGGTACGCGATGAACCAGGCCGACAGCGTGACGGGCCTGCAAGACAGCGTGCATCAGCTGCAGGGCATTCCCTGGGTCAACACCCTGGCGGCAGATGACCAGGGCCGTGCGCTGTACATGAACCAGTCGGTGGTGCCCAACGTCACCCAGGCCAAGCTCGCCCAGTGCAGCGATCCGCGGGTCGGCACCCAGGTCATCGTCCTTGATGGTTCCCGCAGCACCTGCGCCTGGGACATCGACCCGGCGGCGGCCCAGCCGGGGATCTTTGCCGCTGGCCAATTGCCGCAACTGGCGCGCAACGATTACCTGCAGCACTCCAATGACTCGGCCTGGATGGTCAACCCGGCGGCGCCGCTGCAGGGCTTCTCGCCGGTGATCAGCCAGCAGGACGTACCCCTGAAGATGCGTGCGCGTTTCGCCCTGGATCGCTTGAGCCGGATGCCCAAGGCCCAGGTCAGCGATCTGCAGCATATGGTCACCGATGATCAGGTGTACCTGGCCGGTCAGGTGATGCCGGACCTGCTGCAATTCTGCGCGCAGGACCTGGGCCCCGACGCCCAGCGACTGGCCGCGCTGTGCGCCAGCCTCAAGTCCTGGGACCGCAGCGCCGGGTTGCAGACGGGCCTGGGCTTCGTGCATTTCCAGGGCATCATGCAGCCGCTGTTGCAGCGTCCGGATATCTGGCGGGTCGCCTTCGACCCCAAGGACCCGCAGCACACGCCACGGGGCCTGGCCATCAGCCGTCCAGCAGTGGCCCAGGCCCTGCGTGAGGCGATGCTGGCCTCGGCGCAGCAAGTGGCGCAGGCCGGGTTGGGCGCCGATGTGCGCTGGGGCGATATCCAGCAGGTGAGCCAGGGCGGGCGGCCGACCCCGGTGCCTGGCGGCCCGGAAAGCCTGGGGGTGTACAACGCTATCCAGAGCGTGCCGGGTGCCGATGGCAAGCGCGAGGTGGTGAGCGGCACCAGCTACCTGAATGTGGTCAGTTTCGATGAGCAGGGGCCGCGGGCCCTGGGCCTGCTGGCGTTTTCCCTGTCCAGCGATCCGGCGTCGCCGCACTTTCGCGACCAGACCGAGGCCTTTGCCCGGAATCAGTGGAGTGTGCTGCCCTTTACCGAGGCGCAGATCCGCGCCGATGGCCAGTATCAGTCGCAACTGATCCAGGAGCCGCGCCGGGATTCGCAGCCATTGGCCAAGTAGTGGGTGTCAGAGGTTGACTGGAATCGAGGCCGCCCCCGTAACGGGGCGGCCTTCAGCTTTTTGGCGGGGACTGGGGCAACGAATTGATCACCGGGTTGCCGTCGCGATTGCGCGTCAGGTAGACCGGCAGCACCTTGGGCAACGAAGTCAGCAGGCTCCTGATTTCCCGGGTGTTGTAGATGCCGCCCACGCGGATCTTGCCGGTCGAGCTGTCGGCCAGCTGCACCGGGGTGTCCAGGTAGCGATTGATCAGTGGCAGGGCATCGCTGAGGGCCAGGTTGTCCAGCACCAGTTTGCCGTTGCGCCAGGCCAGTGAACTGTCGTTGCTGTAGGTCTGGCTGATCTGCGGCGCGTAATCGCCATCCTTGTAGTGAGCCTGCATGCCCGGTTCCAGACGGAAACCTTCGCCGGGCAGCGCGGTATTGCTGGTGACCAGCACCGAGCCCTGCAGCAGGGTGACCCGTACCTGATCCTCATACATCCACACGTTGAACTGGGTGCCGGTGACCTTGATCTGGCCTTGGGCGGCCTTGACCACGAACGGATGGCTGCTGTCGTGGCTGACCTTGAAGAACGCCTCGCCCTTCTTCAGGGTGACCCGGCGCTGATCCTTGTAGTTGCTGTAGGTCAGGCTGCTGCCCAGGTTCAGTTCCACCTGGCTGCCGTCGGCCAGGGTCACGTTGCGCAGGCTGTCGCCGGCTTCGAAATGCTCGTAGGACGATGGCAGCCAGCCCAGTTCCCAACCGCTGTAGGCGGCCAGGGGCAGGGCGCACAGGGCGACGGCCGCGGCCGCGCCGTAATGCTGCCAGGTGCGCCGGGGGGCAGGCTTGACCGGAGCCGGCGCCAGAGTGGAGGGTGGCAGTTGATCGGCCACTTCCCATATCTCCCGCATCGCCTCGTATTCGAAAGCGTGCAGGGGGTCGGCATCATGCCATTGCTGAAAGGCCAGACGCTCCGCATCGCTGCAGTCGGCTTCATGCAAACGCATGCACCATTGCGCGGCAGCTTGGGTAATGGCGTCGTATTCGGCTTCTGAGAGGATCTGTTCGCTCATTGACTCTTCCTGATTTCCCGCATTCTACCCTCCGGCGCAAGGCTTGTAGAACAGCCGTCATGGCTAATGCGCATCAAAGTGAACTTATTTTCATCGGCCATGCCCTGAAAACCCGCTATGTATCCAAAGTGTCTACAAATGGGCATGCCTGACGGCCGTGTCGGTTGGCCAGCAACGCTGGCACCTTCCTTGCGAGCCATGGGATCGGGTTGACAGGGCCAACAGTCAGCGTTGTTTAATCGCCGGGTCACACGCTGTCGCCCCCTCCAATAATTACTCTGGAGCTTCAGATGTCTGCATCGTCCCTGGATGTTGAAACGCCTTGCGAATACCTCTCTCTGCCGGCCCTGGTGCAGTTGCTGGAGACGATTTTCCTGCGTCATGGCTGTCGCGCCGAAGTGGCCCGTTGCCTGGCCGAGAACTGCGCCGCCGCCGAGCGCGACGGTGCCCAGAGTCATGGTGTGTTTCGTATCCCCGGCTATGTCTCGACCCTGGCCAGTGGCTGGGTCGATGGTCGGGCGGTGCCTGTGGTGGAAGACGTTGCGGCGGCCTTTGTCCGGGTCGACGCTGGCAACGGCTTTGCCCAACCGGCCCTGGCGGCCGCTCGCGAGCGGCTGGTCAGCAAGGCCCGCAACGCCGGGATTGCGGTGCTGGCGATCCGTAACTCGCACCATTTCGCCGCACTCTGGCCAGATGTCGAGCCCTTTGCCGAAGAGGGGCTGGTGGCCCTGAGCGTGGTCAACAGCATGACCTGTGTCGTGCCTCACGGCGCCGACCGGCCGTTGTTCGGCACCAATCCGATTGCCTTCGCCGCGCCCCAGGCCCAGGGCCAGCCGATCGTCTTCGACCTGGCCACCAGTGCCATCGCTCACGGCGATGTGCAGATCGCCGCGCGCAAGGGCGAGCGCTTGCCCCTTGGCATCGGCGTCGACAGCCTGGGGCAGCCGACCCAGGACCCCAAGGCGATTCTCGAAGGCGGCGCCTTGCTGCCGTTTGGCGGCCACAAAGGTTCGGCCCTGTCGATGATGGTGGAGTTGCTGGCCGCGGCCCTGACCGGAGGTCACTTCTCCTTCGAGTTCGACTGGTCCAACCATCCCGGTGCCAAGACGCCCTGGACCGGGCAGTTGCTGATCGTCATCGACCCGAGCAAGGCCGCCGGACAGAGCTTCGCCGAGCGCAGCCAGGAATTGGTGCGGCAGATGCACGCGGTGGGACTCAAGCGCCTACCGGGGGATCGTCGGCATCAGCAGCGCGAGCGTTCGCTGCAAAAGGGAATCGCCATGGGCGTGGAGCAACTGCAACAGCTGCGGGCGCTGGCGCAGGCCTGAAACGAAAAAAGGCCAGGCCGCCACTGGCGCGCCTGGCCCTGGAGCGAGCGGGGCGGTTACGAGCGCCGGCCCAGCAACAGGCCGACCACCAGGCCAACGCCGGCGGAGATGGCCACGGTCTGCCACGGGTGGCCACCGATGTATTGCTCGGTGGCGTCCACCACCGGCTTGCTGCGTTCGCGCACGTTGTTCACCGAGTCCAGCGCCTGCTTGAGTTTGAGGCTCACTTGCCGGCGCAAGCTCTCACCTTCTTCGCCTACCAGGCTGGCGCTGCCCTTGAGCAGCTTTTCCGATTCTTCGATCAGCGCCTGCAGTTCGCTGAAGGCCTGGTCCTTGATTTGATCGTTTTCCGCTTGCGCGGCAGATTTGCGAGCCATGAAGTTTTTCCTTGGAAATGTGGTCGGTGGTGCAAGGGCACGCCTGCGGTATCAGGCGTATTGCCCAAGTCGATAGCAGCCTGCGGCAGCGGCTGCAGTTATCGGGTACAAGCAATGGAGTCTGGCGCTGGGGCAAAAGTTGCAGCCATTTTGCGCCTTGCTCGCCACCCTTGAGTAAAACCGTCAGCCCCTACAGTGTAAGATGGCGCCTATTTTACGCAGCAGGAATTTCCCCATGAGTTTCAATCTGGCTAACAAGACCCTGGCCGAACGCGCCGCCATCGAGGACGAGAAGTCCCGTCTGTTCGACTTGTGGCAGAGCAACCTGGGCAAGGCCAAGGGCGAGGCGGCACGGTTGTTCGGCGAGCGCGGCAAGCGCAAGGGCAAGTGGGCCGAGTGGGTGCGCGCGGAACTGGACGGCATGTCGCCGCCGGAGTACTCCAACATGGTGCGCAGTGAAGTCAATCGACTGATGGCGGCGAACAAGTAATCGCGAAACACTCGACAATCGCTTCACGTACCTTCACCAGCAGCGGGTCGATCTGCGGGCTGGTGCGCCAGCCCAGTTCGATCGGATAGCGCGGCAGCGCCAGGGGGCAGGGCAGCAGCTGCAGGCCGGTGAACTCGGCGATGCGCCGCGCGGCATGGGCAGGAATGGTCGCCACCGCCTGGCTGCCCTTGAGCAGAAAGGGCAGCGCGGCAAAATGCGTGGTCGAGGCGCAGACCTGGCGACTGAGCCCCAGATTCGCCAATCCTTCATCGGTGATGCCGATAAACCCCTGTGATGACACCAGCAGGTGTTCGCGTCGAACGAACTCCTCAAGGTCGATCTGTCGTTGCCCGGGCTCCAGGCTGGCCGGGTCCGCCAGGCACAGGTAGTCGCCTTCCCCCAGCACCTGCCGACTGAGCAGGCGCTCGGCAAAGCCACCGGCGCTGATGGCCAGGTCGACGCTGCGCTGCAACAGCGCCTCGGCGACGATCTGGCTGTGGGTCTGGCGGAAGATCAGCCGCAACTTGGGTGCGCTGCGGGCCACGGCCTCGATCAGGCGCCGGCCGTAGGCAATCTCGAAATCATCCGACAGGCCGACCGTCACCGAGCGTCCCTGATAATCGGCGCTGTCCGGGGCAACCATGGCCAGGCTCTGGCGACATTTGTTCAGGGCCTCAGTGACCACCGGTTTCAATTGATTGGCCTTGAGGGTCGGCGCCAGGCCGCGGCCAGTGCGAACGAACAATTGATCGCCATACAACTCGCGCAGGCGGCGCAAGGCTGCGCTCATGGCCGATTGGGTCACTCCCAGGCGCAGGGCTGCGCGGCTGGCGCTGGACTCGTCATGCAGGGCTTCAAAAGCCTTGAGCAGGTTGAGGTCGACGCTGGCGATATTCATCTGGTTCATATCATTAAGCACTGGGTTGGGGTTTATCGATGATCAGCGGCGGCAGGACAATGCGCAACACCTGATCGTTCGAGGAGTCATGTCATGCCCAAGTCCATCGTCGCCGCGCTGCAAATCGGGGCCTTGCCAGAAGGCAAGGCCGCCACCCTGGAGCAGATCCTCTCCTATGAGGTCGCCATCATCGAAGCGGGTGCGCAGTTGGTGGTGATGCCCGAAGCGCTGCTGGGGGGCTATCCCAAGGGCGAAGGCTTCGGCACCCAACTGGGTTACCGCCTGCCGGAGGGACGCGAAGCCTTTGCCCGTTACTTTGCCAATGCCATCGATGTGCCGGGTGCGGAGACCGAGGCGCTGGCCGGGCTGTCGACCCGTACCGGAGCCCATCTGGTGCTGGGGGTGATCGAGCGCAGTGGCAGCACCCTGTATTGCACGGCGCTGTATTTCGATCCACAGCAGGGGCTCTTGGGCAAGCACCGCAAACTGATGCCCACCGGCACCGAGCGCCTGATCTGGGGCCAGGGCGACGGCTCGACCCTGCCGGTGCTGGACACCCAGGTGGGCCGGGTCGGCGCGGTGATCTGCTGGGAAAACATGATGCCGTTGCTGCGCACCGCGATGTACGCCCAGGGCATCGAAGTCTGGTGCGCGCCCACGGTGGACGAGCGCGAGATGTGGCAGGTGAGCATGCGTCACATCGCCCATGAAGGTCGTTGTTTCGTGGTCAGCGCCTGTCAGGTCCAGGCCTCGCCCCAGGAGCTGGGGCTGAAGATCGCCAATTGGCCGGCAGAGCGCCCGCTGATTGCCGGTGGCAGCGTCATCGTGGGGCCCATGGGTGATGTATTGGCCGGGCCGCTGGTGGGCAGTGCCGGGCTGATCAGTGCCGAGATCGATACGGCTGACCTGGTGAAGGCCCGCTATGACTACGACGTCGTCGGCCACTATGCGCGTCCGGATGTGTTTGAACTGAGCGTGGACCAGCGCCCCCGATCCGGGGTGCGCTTTATCTGAGTCGCCGGTGTTGTTCAGCGTCGGCGGCGCCACTGCTCGCGGGTGATTTCCCAGATGTCCAGGGGGAAATGCCCGCCGACAAAGTCGCCGCTCTCGGAGCGCACCAGGTGCATGCCGCCACGCTCGGAGATGCGCCGCGAGCCCTGGTTCGGCGCAGCCTTGGGCACCCGCATCAGCGGTCGTTGCAGCACTTCGAACCAGAACTCGTCGACCACGGTGCAGGCTTCGCTCATGTAGCCCCGGCCTTGCCAGGGCGGGGCCAGCCAGAAGCCGCGGTTGTTGTCGGCTTCGTCCATCAGGCTGATGCTGCCGATCATTTGCTTGGGCTCGCTGCGCAAACGGATTGTCCAGTGCCATTCTGTGCCCCGGGCCATGGCCGGCAGGGCCATGTCCCGCAGGTAGCTCAGGGCGCCGTCGGCCGGGTAGGGCCAAGGCACCACGGCATTGAGGTAGCGCACCACTTCCCACTGCGGAAAAAGCTGCTGGATGGCCTCGGCATCCGCCAGTTCCAGGGGGCGCAGCAGCAGGCGTTCGGTGTGCAGGGTGGGAACAGGGTCGATCATGAGCGGGACTCCTTGTGGGCGTTGCCTAGCCTCAGTCGCTGGCTGAGAAAGTCGACGAATACCCGCAATTTTGGCAGCAAGTGCCGGCTGCTGGGCCAGAGAATGGAGAACTTGCCGCGCTCTTGCTGATAGTCGTCCAGCACCGAGATCAGACTGCCGTCGGCCAGGGCGCCGCAAACCACGAATTCGGGCACGTAGGCGATGCCCAGGCCCTGGCTTGCGGCGTGGATCAACGATTCCAGGTTGTTGCTGGTCAGGGCGCGGCCCATTACCAGCGGTGGCGCGCCGTCGGGCAGGCGCAGATTCCATGGCTGCAGCACGTTGCCGCCGGGGAACTTGTAGTGCAGGCAGGCGTGCCGCTCCAGGTCCTGGGGGGTGTGCGGGATGCCGCGCTGGGCAAAGTAGCCGGGGGCGCCGATCAGCACGAAGCCGAAGGGACCGAGGCTCCTGGACTTGAGTTGGGAGTCTGGCAGCTCGCCGCTGCGGATCACCGCGTCGACGCCTTCGGCGATCACGTCGATCAGCCGGTCGTTGAAGTCCAGGTCCAGCTCGATGTCCGGATAGCGCGCGGCGAATTCCGGCAGGATCGGCAGCAGCATGCGATAGCCGATGGCGGGCAGGCTGACCCGCAGCCGGCCTCGGGGCTTGTCGCTGATCCGCGCCAGCTCGGCCTCGGCCTCCAGCACCTCGTCGACGATACGCTGGCCGCGCTCGTAGAACAGCGCGCCTTCGTCCGTCAGGCTCAGGCGCCGGGTGCTGCGATTGAGCAAGCGCACACCGAGTCGTTGTTCCAGGCGCGCCAGGGCCTTGCCCACCGCTGAGGCGGACAGTCCAAGACGCTCGCCGGCCCCCACCAGGCTGCCGCTGCGGACCACGCAGACAAACACCTGCAGGCCGTTAAGGTTGTCCATCGATCACCTCGATTACAGCGTTTTTGTCCGTAAAGAGCGGAAGAATGCCTGGTTTTTCGCCTATTGCGGCACCCCTATCATGGATTTTTCTGCAAATCGCCCGGGTTACCAGGGCTGAGAGGTGTGTGTGAATCCTGAACTCGAATTGTCCCTGGGGCAGCCGGCCCGTGCCCGCGAGCGGGCTTCCTATGGCGTACTGGCCGCGGTCTGTCTGGCGGCCTTGATGTTGCCCCTGACCTTTGTCGGCGTGGCGGTGGCGACGCCGGCCATTGGCCGCGAACTGGGGGGCAGCCCGCTGGCCCTGAGCTGGACCACCAACGCCTTCATGCTGACCTTCGGCAGTGTGCTGATGGCGGCCGGCACCCTGGCCGACGAGTACGGTCGCAAGCGTTTGTTCAGCCTGGGGGTGGCGCTGTTCGGCCTGAGCTCCCTGGCCCTGGTGTTCGTGCCGTCGCTGCTGTGGCTCAACCTGTTGCGCGCAGTCCAGGGCCTGGCAGGCGCCGCTGCCCTGGCCGGTGGCTCGGCCGCCCTGGCCCAGGCCTTCGAAGGGCCTGCGCGAACCCGCGCCTTCAGCCTGCTGGGCACCACCTTCGGCGTCGGTCTGGCCTTTGGGCCGATCCTTGCCGGGGTGCTGATCGAGCACAGCGGCTGGCGCGGGATCTTTGTCTCCGGAGCGCTGATCGGTGGTCTGGCCCTGGGCTTTGGCGTGCCGCGCATGGAGGAATCCCGGGACCCCGAGGCCCAAGGCGTGGACTGGCCCGGCACCTTGAGTTTCACCCTGGCCCTGGTGTTGCTCACCTGGGGCATTCTGCTGGCGCCCCAGAGTGGTTGGGACAGCCCCTGGGTCCTGTTGTTGCTGGCGGGAGCGCTGCTGGCGCTGGGGCTGTTCATTGGTGTGGAGCGCCGGGCCTCGCGGCCAATGCTTGACCTGTCGCTGTTTCGCTACCCGCGCTTTGTCGGGGTGCAAGTGCTGCCCATCGCCACCTGCTACTGCTACGTGGTGCTGCTGATCCTGCTGCCGATCCGCTTTATCGGCGTCGAAGGCTACAGCGAGATCGACGCCGGCATCCTGATGATGGCCCTGTCGGCGCCGATGCTGGTGGTGCCCTTTGCCGCGGGCTGGCTCAACCGCTGGTTCAGCGCCGGCAACCTGTCGAGCCTGGGGTTGCTGGTGGCCGCTGGCGGGCTGTTCTGGCTCAGTCGAATCGAGCCGGGGCAGGCCGCGGTCGAGCGGGCCTGGCCATTGCTGCTGATCGGCCTGGGCAGCGGATTGCCCTGGGGCTTGATGGATGGGCTGTCGGTGAGCGTGGTGCCCAAGGAGCGGGCCGGCATGGCCAGTGGCATCTTCAGTACCACCCGGGTGGCGGGTGAGGGCATTGCCCTGGCCTTGGTGGTGGCGCTGCTGGCGGGGCTGTTGCAGCACGGCCTTGCAAGCCTGGCACTGCCGGGGGAGTCGCTGCTGGCCGCGCGGCAGTTGGCCGGTGGCGATCTGGCGGCCAGTGCCGGGTCCTTGCCGACGTTGTCCCGGGAAGGGTTGCTGCACATCTACTCCCAGGCATTCAGCCAGCTGTTGCAGGTGTTGATGGTTATCACCCTGCTGGCTGCCCTGGTGGTGAGGGTGGCGTTGCATGAGCCGCGCCACCCGTGTCAGGCCCGTGACTGATCAGCGGAACTCGAAGAACTCGTAGTGCAGGTTGCCTTCGGGAATCCGGTATTCGTTCATCAACTCCCGCACCTGGGCCAGCAGGCCCTTGGGTCCGCAGAAGCTGATCTGGATCTGCTGCGGGTCGGTTTCCGTGGCCGTGCGCTTGAGGGTCTGGGCCAGGGATTCGGTGCCGCCGCTGTTGGCGACGAAGTCCACGCCACGGGCCTGGGCCATGCCTTGCAGGGTGTCGACGCTGGGAAAGGCCCGGGACGGGTTGTAGCAGTACACCAGGGTCGCCTTGTCGAACTGCCCGGCGGCCGAATCCTGCAGCCAGGCAATGAACGGCGAGATGCCCACGCCGCCGCCGATCCAGATTTCCCGCGCCGCTTCCCGAGGCCGCTTGAAGCGACCATAAGGCGCGTAGAGGTCAGCGCGCATGCCGGTTTGCACCTGCTTGCGCAGCCGTTGGGTGTAGTCGCCGAGGGCGCGGATCACGAATTCGATGCGCCCGTCTTCGCTCTGGGCGCTGGCGATGGTGAAGGGGTGCGGCTCGCGCAGGCCCTTTTCCTGCATCGACAAAAAGGCGAACTGGCCGGCCTTGAACGGAAAGCCCCGACCCAGGGGCGTCAGTTCCAGGTGCAGGGAGTTCTTCTCCACCTTGACCGCGCTCACCTGGTACTCGCCGACCTTGGCCACGAAAGGGTAGAGCAGCAGCTTGTACAGGGCCCCGAGCACTCCGAGGATGCACAGCGCGCCGAGCCAGAGACCGGAGGGCGAGTCCAGGGTGATGGGCGACTTGAAGCTCAGTCCGTGCAGGATGACGATCAGAAACAGCGGGCCGGACAGCTTGTGCCACCAGCGCCACTGGCTGTAGGGAATGTTGCGGTTCAGCGCCAGGAGCACGATCAGGCCCAGGGCCACGTAGCTCAGTTGGCGCACCAGGCGTGTCCAGTACTTCGACAGTTCGAGGATCGGCACGCTGTTCCATTCTTCCAGGTTGGCCTTGAACACCAGGTGATAGCTGGCAAACGCCAGGGCCCAGATGCCCAGCCATTTATGCACCTCGTAGACCCGGTCGAGGCCGCCGCACAGGCGCTCGACCAAGCCCCAGCGGGCGGCCAGCAGGCAGGACAGGGCCATGTAGGCCAAGGCCGTGCTGCCCAGGATCATGCTCAGGGTGGCGGAGGTCAGCCAGGTGGCGGAAGGAATCTCCAGCAGGAGGGTGAAGGTGGTGATCAGCAGGACACCGACGATCGTGTGCCAGGTTTTCAAGGGTGCATGACTCCGCTCAGGAAATGCCGTCATGGCATGAACATCGACTGCCGCAAAGGGCCCCTTTGCAACGGGTGGGCGCTGCCAAAGGGAGCGATGCATGGAATGGTGTGGCGCTGGGGTAAAGCTGGATATGACAGGTTTTTGTGCGCGTGACCGGGTGCCATTCTAGCGCTTTAACCTTAATTCAAGCTGATGTTGGTCATCGATACGGTGTTTTATGACTGCTGAAAATGATCGAATCTCAATTACATTTCGATTTCATGTGCTGGGCATTGCGGCAACGGGCGAGGAGCAGTTGGCTGGCCGGCTAAGGGGCCTTCGAGACCTGTGCAGGGCTAGGGCGTGTTTGGGTTGGCAAACCGGCTCCGCGATGGCGTTGGCCCGGCTGGCGCCTGCGAGGTGGCGGAGGATTTGCACACGGGTGTGCTGCGCAGGCGCTGGCGCGCGTCTAGCAGCCATAGCCCCGCAGCCGTATCGGGGCCCGTGACGATGAGCCCGACCATGCAAGCCCTGTTGAACCAGATCCTCGATGAAGTCCGCCCCCTGATCGGCCAAGGCCAGGTCGCCAACTACATTCCCGCCCTGGCCGATGTGCCAGCCAACCAGCTGGGGATTGCCGTGTATGGCAACGACGGCCAGGTGTTCAGCGCCGGTGACGCCGACACGCCGTTTTCGGTACAGAGTATTTCCAAGGTCTTCAGTCTGGTGCAGGCCATCGGTCATTCCGGCGAGGCGATTTGGGAGCGCCTGGGTCACGAGCCTTCGGGGCAGCCGTTCAACTCCCTGGTGCAGCTGGAGTTCGAGCGGGGTCGGCCGCGCAACCCCTTTATCAACGCCGGGGCCCTGGTGATCTGCGACATCAACCAGTCGCGCTTTGCCGCGCCGGCCTTGTCCATGCGTGACTTTGTCCGGCGCCTGTCGGGCAACAGTCAGGTGATGGTGGATGGCCGGGTGGCCGATTCGGAATACCAGCACCGTGCCCGCAACGCGGCCATGGCTTATCTGATGCAGTCCTTCGGCAACTTCCATAACGATGTGGAGGCGGTGCTGCGCAGTTATTTCAGCCACTGCGCCTTGCGCATGAGCTGCGTCGATCTGGCCCGGGCGTTCTGCTTTCTGGCCAACGACGGTTTCTGCAAGCACAGCGGTGAACAGATCCTCACCCGGCGCCAGACCCAGCAGGTCAACTCGATCATGGCCACCAGTGGCCTGTACGACGAAGCCGGCAACTTTGCCTATCGGGTCGGCTTGCCGGGCAAGAGCGGGGTGGGAGGGGGGATTGTCGCGGTGGTGCCGGGGCAGTTCACGGTGTGCGTGTGGTCACCTGAACTCAACAGCGCTGGCAACTCCCTGGTGGGCATGGCGGCCCTGGAGCTGCTCAGCCAACGCATCGGCTGGTCGGTGTTCTAGGACTTACCAGGCGCCCGGGTTGCTCAGGCTGATCTGCCCGCGATCGATGAAACGCTGGGTGCCGAACAGGCCGCCGGCCAGCTTGCCTCGCAGTACATAAGGCAGGTTGTCCAAGGTCTGGGTCTGACTCAACCCCAGGGTCTGGCGCAGGACGGAAAACGCCGAGACGCTGACCGGAATCACCAGGATGTCCTCCGAGTAACGGCCGATATGCCCTTGCTGGTCGCTGACCCCGGACGCCAGCGGGCGGCCGTTGACTTCCAGGTCCAGGGCGACGCCGTTGTAGTCGATGGCATTTTCGTTGGGGTTCTGCAGGCGCAGCTTCACCGCGAAGCGCATTTCCAGCTCCTGGCTGGGCAGTGGCTCGATGCCCACCACGTTGATCGCCAGCGGGTCGCGGTTGGGCAACAGCGCACAGGCGCTGAGACTGAGCAGTACCAGGGTCAAGGCGATCAATCTACGCATGCAATACCTGTCAACAATGGAAATGAATGACGGACCGGCACCTTGTAGCCGCTGCCGAGCCTGCGAGGCTGCGACAAGGCTCCCAGGGCCTTGCCTGGAAAACCCCCGACCAACCTCCAAAGCCGAGAGCCCAACACCCGCGCACGCAGCATAGACGCCCGCCAGCCTCAGGAGTTCGCTTTGCCGCTCATGTCCGGGTCTTGCATCACCTTGAGGGTCGCGGCTTCCGGGTCGAACTCATCCTCTTCCAGCTCAAGGAATTCCTCCGGCAGGAAAATGTTGAGCAAGATCGCGCAGAAAGCGCCCACGGTAATCGGCGACTCGAAGATGTTGTGCAGCGCCTTGGGCAGCTCACGCAGCACTTCCGGCACCGCCGCCACCCCCAGGCCCATGCCCAAGGAAATGGCCACGATCAGCACGTTGCGCCGATGCAGGCCGGCTTCGGCGAGGATCTTGATCCCGGCCACGGCCACGGTGCCGAACATGATCAGGGTGGCGCCGCCCAGCACCGGCTTGGGCATCAGTTGCAGCACCGCGCCGATCACCGGGAACAGCCCCAGCAACACCAGCAGCCCGGCAATGAAGTAGGCCACGTAGCGGCTGGCGACGCCGGTCAACTGGATCACCCCGTTGTTCTGGGCAAAGGTCACCATCGGCAGGCTGTTGAACACCGCCGCCACCGCCGAGTTGAAACCATCCGCCAGCAGCCCGGACTTGATGCGCTTGATGTACAGCGGGCCTTTCACCGGCTGCTGGGAAATCATCGAGTTGGCGGTCAGGTCGCCGGCCGCTTCCAGGGGCGAAATCAGGAAGATCACCGCCAGGGGAATAAAGGCAATCAGGTCGAAGGAAAAACCGTACTTGAACGGCACCGGCACGCTCACCAGCGGCACGTCGGGCAGGGCCGCTATGTCCACCCGGCCCAGCATCCAGGCCACCACGAAGCCCAGGGTCAGGCCGATGACGATCGAGCCCAGGCGCAGCATCGGGTGGTTGAAACGGTTGAGCACGACGATGGTCAGCAGCACCAGGGCCGCCAGCCCCAGGTTGCTCGCCGCGCCCAGGTCGCTGGCGCCGTAGCCGCCGGCCATGTCGGTGACCGCCACCTTGATCAGTGACAGGCCCATCAGGGTGATGATGGTGCCGGTGACCACCGGGGTGATCAGCTTGCGCAGCTTGCCGATGAACTGGCTGAGGAACATCTCGATAAAGGCCGCGACAAAGCAGATGCCGAAGATGGTGGAGAGGATGTCGTCGGTGCTGCCGCCACGACCCTTGACCATGAAGCCGGCGCTGAGCAGCACGCTGATAAAGGAGAAGCTGGTGCCCTGCACGCACAGCAGGCCCGAGCCGATGGGCCCCAGGCGCCGGGCCTGGACGAAGGTGCCCAGGCCGGAGACGAACAGCGCCATGCTGATCAGGTAGGGCAGTTCGCTCTCAAGGCCCAGCACGCCGCCGAAGATCAGGGTCGGGCTGATGATGCCGACAAAACTGGCCAGCACATGTTGCAGGGCGGCGAAGATCGCCGCGCTGAAATGCGGACGGTCATTGAGGCCGTAGATCAGGTCGGACTTGTAGCGGGGAGGGGAACGATCAGGTGCGGTCATGGGAGAAGGCCTGCCAGTGGCGTGCGAAAACGCCAGGGCGCACGCCGGAAAGTGGACGGGACTTGGGCCGCAATGTCATGGCATCGGACAAGACTTGCGCACCCGGTCAGAAAAAGGAGGCGCAGGATGCCAGAAAGGTCCTGTTGTCAGAAGGGCAAACAGGCGCAAAGGGTCAATTTTGCAGGGATACGAAAGATACTGTTTCTCATTTACCGTTGTGGAATAATCCGCCTCCCCGATTTGCGGACCTTCCCTCGATGCTGCCCATACCCAGCCTGCTGCGCAGCTTTCAAGAGCACTACGACGATCTGCTGAAGTTTCTCACCCGGCGCATGAGTGATCGCCAACGGGCGGCGGACGTGGCCCAGGACACCTATCTCAAGCTGCTCAAGGTCGACCAGCAGACGGTGGAGGTGCACAACGATCGCCGTTTCATTTTTCGCGTTGCCGGCAACCTGGCCATCGAT
Source organism: Pseudomonas protegens (assembly GCF_003363755.1). Taxonomy (GTDB): domain Bacteria; phylum Pseudomonadota; class Gammaproteobacteria; order Pseudomonadales; family Pseudomonadaceae; genus Aquipseudomonas; species Aquipseudomonas danubii. Next base: position 345,277 of record NZ_CP031396.1, on the reverse strand, counting down.
ACCCTGCGCCGCGAGCAGCGCCTGGCGGCCAATCTCAGCGACACCGAGCCACACCGTGAAGTGGTGGACCCGGCACCGGCGCCGGAAGCGGTGCTGCTGGCCAAGGAACGCCTGGCGGTGCTCGACGAGGCCCTGGCGCAACTCTCGGATAACGCCCGCCAGGCCTTGCTGCTCAATCGCCTGGAAGGCCTGACTCAGGCGCAGATTGCGTTACGCCTGGGCGTTTCCGAAAGCATGGTGGCAAAATACATCGGCCAGGCCCTGCGCCATTGCCGCGACTGGCTGCAACAGCATCATGAGTGATTCCCCCTTGCCCGCCGCCGACATCCCCATGACCGAACACTCCGAAAGCCTTGAAGACGCTGCACTCCAATGGCAGGTGTTGCTGCATTCCGGCAACGCCACGGCGGCCCAGCGCATGGCCTATCAGCAATGGCGCCAGACCAGTCCGGCCCACGCGGCAGCAGCGCAAGAGGCGCAGCAGCTGTGGGGCGACCTGGGCCAGACCCGGGCCGCCGAACAGCACCGGGCGGCGACAGCCACCGGTTCCTGGCGTGGTTGGCCGGCGCTGGTGGCGTCCCTGGTACTGGCCGTGGCCAGCGGCGTCGGCTGGTGGCAGTGGCCGGCCCTGACCTCGGACTACCACACCGCGGTCGGCCAGCAACAGCACATCACCCTGGCGGACGGTTCCAGGGTCACGCTCAACAGCGGTAGCGCATTGTCGGTGGCGTACTCGGCGGGCGAGCGCCGGGTGATCCTGCAATCTGGCGAGGCGCTGTTCGAGCCGGTTGCCGACCCGCAACGGCCGTTTGTGGTGCAGGCCGACGGCCAATACCTGCACAGTGCTGCCAGCGCCTTCAGCCTGCGCCGCGACGGCAGTCGGCTGACGGTGGTGGTGCGTGAAGGCCAGGTGCAGTTCACTGGTGATCATGCGCCGGTGCTGCTCCAGGCCGATCAGCGTCTGCAGTATCAATCCGGCCAGCCGCTGTTGGCCCAGCAAGCCGTGGACGCTGCCAGTCTCACCGCCTGGCAGCGGGGCAAGCTGATCTTCAACGGTCGCCCCCTGGGCGAGGTGATTGGCGAGCTGGAGCGTTATCAGCATGGTCGCATTCTGATCTCCGATAGCCAGTTGGCGGCCCTGGCCATCAGCGGTGTGTTCGATCTGCACGACCCGCAGGGTTCGCTGCAGGCCTTGCAGCAGCGTTATCCGCTGCAGGTGACCTACCTGCCGTGGCTGGCGGTTTTGCACTGAGTGGATTTTTTTTGCTTGGGGCACTGCAAGTTCTTTCCCGGCCAATCGTCGTAGTGAGACTGAGAAGACAATCATTCTCATTGACGTCATTTCAACGGGCTGGGAAGGAACACGTGAAAGCTATGTTCAAGCTGTCGATACTGGGGCGCGGTCAACACCTCATGCGCCGCACATTACTGGCCCAGGCGCTGTTCGCCGGTGCCGTGAGCCCACTGCTGGCCCAGGCGCAGGACGCCAGCTCCACCAGCCAGGGCAGCAGCACCCAGGAGCGCCGGGTGGTGCTCAAGCTGGTGGCCCAGCCCCTGGATCAGGCACTGACCCGTTTTGCCGATCAGGCCGACCTGCGCCTGCTGTACACCACCGCTGATGTGGACGGCCTGCAAGCACCGGCCCTGAATGGCGAGGTTACGCTGGCCCAGGCCCTGCAGACACTGCTGGCCGGCAGCGGCGTGAGCTGGTCCTTCAGCGATTCGCGCACGGTGATCCTGCGTCGCGCCGCGCCGGCCGCCAGCCTCAACCTCAAGCCGACCCAGGTCAGCGTGGCGTCGCGCACCAGCACCGCCATCAGTGAGATCCCCGGCACGGTGTGGGTGGTGGAGCAGAGCCAGCTGCGCGAGCAACTGAGTACCGGAGTCAGCCTCAAGGAAGCCATTGGCAAGCTGGTGCCGGGCCTCGACCTGGCCCCTGAAGGGCGCACCAACTATGGCCAGAACATGCGCGGGCGCAACGTCCTGGTGATGATCGACGGGGTCAGCCAGAACAGTTCCCGGGGCCTGTCCCGGCAGTTCGACAGCATTTCGCCGTTCAACGTCGAGCGCGTCGAAGTGCTGTCCGGGGCCAGCGCCATCTACGGCGGCGGCGCCACCGGCGGCATCATCAATATCGTCACCAAGAAAGGCGAACCGGGCCCGGCGCGGTTCGAGACCCAACTGGGGGCCAGCAGTGGCTTCAACAACAGCGATGACCTGAGCACCCGCGTCGCCCAGTCGGTGAGCGGCGGCAACGAGGCCATCAGCGGCCGGCTGGCGGTGGCGGGGGAGCAGAACCAGGCGTTCTATGACGGCGCCGGCAAACAGATCTTCATCGACAACACCCAGACCGACCTGCAGTACAACCGCACCCTGGACCTGATGGGCAGCCTGGCCCTGCAGTTCAATGACGAGCAGAGCCTGGACCTGCTGGCCCAGTACTACGACTCGGGCAACCACGGCAGCACCGGGATCTATTTCCCCAACCTCAAGTACCGGGCACCGTCCAACCTGGAAAACGCCGAGCTGCGGGGCGGCTATTCCACCGACCTGGAGCCGCGGACCAAGCGCCTGCTGCTCAACGCCAACTATCACCACAGCGATGTGCTGGGTCAGGACTTCTACCTGCAGGCCTCGTACCGCAAGGAAGACAACAATTTCTTCCCGTTCCCCTACTACAACAGCGGCAGTCCCGCAGGCTCCAAGGGCGTGTACTTTGCTGCCTCGCAGCAGAATTTCGAGGTCACCAGCCTCAAGGCGCTGTTGGCCAAGGAGCTCGATGCCTTCAAGCTCACCTACGGCGTGGACCTGGACCGGGAGCGCTTCAATGCCGAGCAGAGCACCTTCGATCAGCAGATTTCCTCGGACAGTGGCGGTGTGGATCTGGTGACCCTGAGCAAGGCGCCGCGCTATCCCAGCTATCGGGTCGACGGCCTGTCCGGCTACGTCCAACTGGACTGGCATGCCACCGACAACCTGACGGTTTCCGGTGGCTACCGGCGTCAGCAGATGGACGTGGATGTCGGCCGCTTCAAGAACGTCCCCGGTGGCAGCAACCAATATGCGGTCAACCTGTACAACCTGGGCAGCATCTACGACTTCAAGAACGGTCATCAGGTCTGGGTCAACTACGGCGAGGGCTTCGATCTGCCGGACCCGGCCAAGTTCTACGGCAAGCCGGGCCTGAGCGTCGACGACAACCCCCTGGCCGGGATCAAGAGCCGCCAGGTGGAGACCGGCTGGCGCTTCTCCGATAGCGACTGGGAGGCCCAGGCGGCGCTGTACTACATCTGGTCGGACAAGGTGATCAGCACCGACCAGGCCACCCTGACCATTGACGTCAAGGATCAGAAAAGCCGCGACTACGGCTTTGAGAGCGCCCTGACCCGGCACTTCCAGAACGGCTGGGAAGTGGGTGGCACCCTGCATGCCGTGCGTTCCGAGGAGGAGAACAAGAACGGCGGCTGGAGCAAGCGCGACGCCCGTTATGCCTCGCTGTCGAAACTCACCGCCTTCGTCGGCTGGAAGGGTGACAGCAGCAACGTTCGCCTGCAGGGCAACCACGCCTTCACCCTCAAGGACGATGCGGTCAAGGTCATCGACGCCACTCACAGCGTCGACGCCCCCAACACCATCGACGGCTACACCACCTTCGACCTGCTGGGCAGCCACGACACCGACTTCGGCACCTTCAGCGGCGGTATCCAGAACCTGTTGGACAAGCAATACAGCACGGTCTGGGGCCAGCGCGCCAAGCTGTTCTACTCACCGACCTATGGGCCGGACTACTTGTATGACTACCAGGGTCGTGGCCGCACCTACACCCTGAGCTGGAGCATGGCCTACTGAGGGGCCATGCCCCGGGATCGGTACGGCCCAGGCAAAGGCCCGCAGCAAGTCTTCCTCGGTGGCGTGCCCTTCGACACCGCCACCACCAGCCGTTGCGGAGCACGCTCCGGCCCCGTGGCATCCGTGGACATTGCCTGTCTCGCCTCACAAGCCTCCTGACACTGACTGTCAGGAGGCTCTGATATTCTGCGCCGGTGTTTTTTTCTCCGGAGTCCACCCAAGGTGTCGCGAGCCAGCCGTTTACTCACCCTGTTGCAGATGCTGCGGGGCAAGAGCCGTCCCGTCACCGCAGCCACCCTGGCGGCGGAGCTGGAGGTGTCCGAGCGCACCCTGTACCGCGATATCGCCGAGCTCACTTCACTGGGCGCGCCGATCTACGGTGAGGCGGGCATCGGCTATGTGTTGCGCAGCGGGCTGTTCCTGCCGCCCTTGATGCTCAATGCCGACGAGACCGAGGCCGTGGTCCTGGGCTTGCGTTATGTCGATCAGCGTGGCGACGAGGTGCTGAGCAAGGCTGCGGCTGATGCCATGGCCAAGATCGCCGCCGTGCTGGCCCCGGCGGCCCAGGATGCCCTGCGCAACCCGACCTTGCTGCCGGGCCCCGCGGGCTGGGGCTTTCCCGACAACAGCGTGTCGTTGAACGTGTTCCGCCAGGCGATCCGGCACCAGGCCAAGCTGTTGATCGACTATGCCGACGTCAATCGCAACCCCAGCCAGCGGCTGATCTGGCCCTTGGCTCTGGGGTTTCTCAACGAGGCCCGGGTGATCGTCGCCTGGTGCGAGCTGCGGGGCGATTACCGGACCTTTCGCACCGACCGCATTGCCGCGGCCCAGGAGCAGGGACAGGCCTATCCGGGGCGGCGCAGCGATTGGCTGCGAGCCTGGCGCCAGTGCCTGCAAAAGGACGAGCAGGGCGGTCAATTCACTCCTGACAGGAAATGACGCGCGGGGCTTTTAACATGGCGCGATCATCGACTCATCAGGAGCTTTTCTCATGTCAGGTATCGACGCTTCACTGGCCCCGGCGATCCGCGCCTACGTGATGGCGGCCAACACTGGCGACAGCTCGGTGGCGGCGGCGATCTTTGCCGCCGAGGCCCAAGTGTTCGACGAGCGAGAGCACCGGGTAGGGCCGCAGGAGATTGCCCGCTGGATGGACGCCAGCCATCGCGTGCGTCCACGGCTGCAGATCCTCGGGGTCCAGCAGCGCACCGGCAAGGTGTTGCTGGACAGCCTGGTCTGCGGGGATTTTTCCGCCAGCCCGCAGACGCTGCGCTACACCTTTCGCCTGGACCCGCAGGGACGGATTGCACGGCTGGATATCTCCCGCTGAGGCTTGTCGACCGGTGTGTCGGGCGGTTCGCCGGCAGCCGGTTCCTCCATGGAATGGGGCGCGGTGGCATACTGCGGTTTTTTTGCCGGGAGGCCAGCGGCCCATGCCATTCGATTCCCCCTTGAGCGCCTATCGGCATGCCCTGGAGCAGGACGGCTTCGTCGCCGATGAGGCACAGGCGCGGGCCGTGCAAGCCTTGCAGAACTGCCACGAGGCCCTGCATCAGGGGCGTACAGCGGTGCAAGGGGTCTATCTGTGGGGTGCGGTCGGGCGGGGCAAGACCTGGCTCATGGATCAGTTCTACCAGAGCCTGCGGGTGCCGGCGCGGCGTCAGCACTTTCATCACTTCATGGGCTGGGTGCACCAGCGTTCGTTCCAGCTCACCGGCACCGCCGATCCCTTGCGGGCCCTGGCCCGGGAGCTCGCCGAAGAGGTGCGGGTGCTGTGCTTCGATGAGTTGTTCGTCAACGACATCGGTGACGCGATCATTCTCGGACGCCTGTTCCAGGTGATGTTCGAGCAGGGCGTGGTCATGGTCTGCACCTCCAACCAGCCTCCCGAGCAGCTGTATGCCGAGGGCTTCAATCGTGAACGTTTCCTCCCGGCCATCAGCGCCATCAGCCAGCACATGCAAGTGGTGGCGGTGGACGGCGAGCAGGATCACCGTCTGCATCCGGGGGCCGCGGCGCAACGCTACTGGCTCAGTGTCGAGGGCCAGCCCAGCGCCCTGGAACCCTTGTTCCAGCAGTTGAGCGGCGGCCAGGCGGTCTCCACCGAGCCGCTGCTGATCGGCTATCGGCCGGTGCAGGTGGTCAAGGCCGCCGGCAGCGTGATCTGGTGCCGTTTTGCCGATCTGTGCGAACAGCCGTTTTCCGCCATGGACTTCATGGCGCTGTGTGACAGGTTCAGTGCGATCCTCCTCAGCCAGGTCCCCAACCTCAGTGCCCAGCAACGCCCGGGACGCATTGCCCGAGGCACCGAGGATGGCGCCCAGCGGGTGGTGGCAGGGGATCGCGAATTGCCGCAACTGTCGATCCATGACGACAGCGTGCGCCGCTTCATTGCCCTGGTGGATGAATGTTACGACCGCAAGGTGCCGCTCTATCTGGAGGCCCAGGTACCGATGGAGCAGCTGTACACCGAGGGTTACCTGGAGTTTCCCTTCCGCCGCACCCTGAGCCGCCTGCAGGAAATGCAGTTGCAACGCTTTGCCAGCCAGCCTAGCGCTTGAGGGGAAGGGCTTCCGGCTGTGGTTCATCCTGGCCAATCATTAGGATTTTTCTGCAGAAGGAGGGAGAAAAATCTTCGTTTGGTCAAATCCCCCAGCCTACAATCGAGGCTGCCTGAGCCCTGAACGCTCACTTTCACTGCATTGATCGAGGATGAACATGGACGTTGCCGATGTCGTGGTGCTGCAAGCCAGTTACAGCAACCCGGTGCATGCCGAAGCCATAGGCGTGCTGCTCAATCATTACGCCCAGGACCCCATGGGCGGCGGCCAGGCCCTGGCGCCGGACCAGCTTCAGCAACTGCCGGCAGAGCTGGCCAAGCGACCTCAGGCGTTCAGCGTACTGGCCTTTGCCGGGGGCCAGCCGGTGGGGCTGGTGAACTGCTTCGAGGGCTTTTCCACCTTTGCCTGCCGGCCCCTGGTGAATGTTCACGACGTGGTGGTGCTGGACAGCTTTCGCGGCCAGGGCCTGAGCAAGCGGATGCTGCAGAAGGTCGAGGACATTGCCCGGCAACGGGGTTGCTGCAAGATCACCCTGGAAGTGCTGGAAGGCAACGCCCAGGCCCAGGCTGCCTACCAGGCCTGCGGTTTCGCCAATGCCATGCTCGATCCCGCCCATGGCCGCATGCTGTTCTGGAGCAAAGCTTTGTAATGTCCGATGCCAGGCCCCCCGGCTGATTGGCGCCCTGGTGCTGTAGGGGAGCGGGGCTGACTGCTTTAAGCGTCGTGCAATGCCGGGTCGAGCTTGGGGAACACCAGGCGGAACTCGGTGAGGCTGTCCGGTACGCTGTCGACCTCGGTGCGGCCCTGATGCAGGTTCATGATCGAGCGCACGATTGCCAGGCCCAGCCCGGTGCCGCCTTCGGCTCGGGTGCGGCTGCTGTCGACCCGATAGAAACGCTCGAACAGATGGGGCAGGTGGCAGGCGGCGATGCCCGGCCCGGGATTGCCCACGGCGAGGCTCACGCTCTGCAGTTGGCGCTCGATCCGCAGGTCGATCCGGCCCTGATCCGGGCAATGGCGGATGGCGTTGGACAACAGGTTGGAAATGGCCCGCTGGATCATCAGGCGATCCCCCAGCACCCAGGCGTCACCGCGCAGTTCCAGCTGCAGTTGCCTGTCCTCGGCGCTGAGGGCAAACAGGTCCATGACCCGCCGCGCCTCCTCGCCCAGAGACACCCGGGCAAAGCGGGCCTGGGAAGCCGGCTGGCTGACCTGAGCCAGGAACAGCATGTCGGCGACGATTCGTGTGACCCGTTCCAGCTCCTCGATGCTGGCCTCCAGCACGGCCTTGTATTCCTCCGGGGGGCGCTCGCGAGACAGGGTCACTTGGGCCTTGCCCATCAGGTTGCTGATGGGCGAGCGCAGTTCGTGGGCCAGGTCGTCGGAGAACTGCGACAGGCGTTGTACGCCGCCATCCAGGCGCTGCAGCATGACGTTGATGCCCTGGCCCAGTTCCGCCAGTTCCCGGGGCAGCTTGTCCAGGTTCAGGCGATGGGTCAGGTCCTGGGTGGTGACCTTGGCGGCGACCCGGGTGAACTGTTGCAGGGGTAGCAGGCCCCTTTGCACCAGCCACCAGGCACCCATGCCGATCAGCAGCAGCAACAGGGGCAGGGCAATCACCGTGGAGCGCAGGTAGGCGCTGAGCAGTGCCTGGTCATTACCGCGGTCCAGGCTCAACACCACTCGCACCGGCTCGCCATTGCGCAGGTTCATTTGCCGGGTGGCGCTGAGCAAGGGATTGCCGCGGCTGTCACGCCAGTCGAGGTAACCCTCGGTGCTGCTCTCCCTCAGGGCCCGGGGCAGCGGTTGTTCAGCGATGCCGCCAACATTGAGCAAGGGTTCGGCCAGGGGCGCGCTGCTCAGGATGTTCAATTGCAGATTGTCGTGGCCCATCACCAGGTCCAGCAGGGAGTGGGGGCGGGCGGCCAGGTCGCTGCTCTTGAGGTCGCTGGTGAGGCTGTGCTGGATCTGTTCCAGCTTGCTCTCCAGGCCCTTGCGCGCCAGGTTGTCCAACTCGTGGTTCAGGGCCAGATAGGCCAGGGTTGCCAGCAGCAGGACCAGGGCCGCCCCCATCAGGCTGACGGTCAGCCCCAGGCGCATGGACAGGCTGCTGTTGGTCGGCGCCGCCGGCTGGGGCGTCATTGGCGCACTTCCAGGACATAACCGACACCGCGCAGGGTGTGGATCAGCTTGACCTCACTGGCATCATCGATCTTGGCCCGCAGGCGGCTGATGGAGACTTCCACCACATTGGTGTCGCAGTCGAAGTTCATGTCCCAGACCAGGGAAATGATTTGCGTGCGGGTCAGCACTTCCCCCGAGTGGCGCATCAATACATGCAACAGGGTGAATTCCTTGGTCGTGAGATCTATTCGACGGTCGCCGCGATAAGCCCGATGCCGGCGAGGATCAAGTTGCAAGTCGGCCACTTGCAATACTTGCGGCTGGGACACGGGTTCGCTGCGGCGAATCAAAGTCCGGACCCGGGCCAGTAACTCGGGAAATTGAAAAGGTTTGACCAGATAATCATCGGCGCCCATATCCAGCCCTTTGACTTTGTCTTCCAGGCGCCCGCGAGCGGTCAACATCATGACCCGGGCCGGAGAATGTCCGCGCATATGTTCCAACACTTGCCAGCCATCTTGGCCCGGCAGGTTTATATCCAGGATCACCAACTCGTAAGGTTGTTGCTGTATCAGGTGCAGACCGTCCACGCCATTGTTGGCGCGGTCCACGACATAACCACTTTCACTCAGGCCTTGATGCAGGTAGTCCGCTGTTTTGGGTTCGTCTTCAACCACCAGAATACGCATTGCCAGATCCTCTCCAAACCGCTTGGGCATTATCGAATGAGTGCAGGGTGAAGCCTGAAGTAGCTATAGGGTCAAGAAAAATAATCATCTAATTCATAGAATTAGCCAGGTCAGCCGATAGCGGGTGAGCGCTTGGGCGCAGGCATGCTAGTTGATTGCACGCAGGGAAAGTGGCGGATGACAGAGTTGTAATATTCCTGTCATTGGCGTGACAGTGAGGGCCTGCCAGCGGATATAAAAAAGGCGCCCTGTAGAGGGCGCCAAACGTCCATCTCTGCCAAAGGAGCGCATTGTCCAGAGTGGGTACTGCGTTGAAGAGGTATCAGGCGCCGGGCTGTTGTTGCTTGGCGTCCGGCGCGGAATAGTGGGTACCGGCCTTGTCTTGCTCGGTCTTGGCGAGGTTCTGGTTTTTATCGCCGTGAATCTGTTGCTGATTGACGCGGAAGTTCTCGTAAAAGCGTTGCATATGCTCGGCTCCGCCTTCGGCAAAGGCTGCACTGGAAGTGGCGAGAATCAAACCGCTAAATACCAAGGTTGAAAGTTTCATACTGCGTTTCCTACTTAAGAGTGTTCGGTAACTTGTTTCGTCCCTGCACAAGAAGTGATGGGGCAAGTTTCAGCGAAGTGTATTAAGTGAGGGTTAACGTCAGCCTGAGCGGGATATTACATTCTTGACATTATGTGTCTGCAGACAATCAAAGCCTGTAGCAACTGGTTGACCAGTGAGGGCGTCGCAGAGCTCGCTGCAAGGCAGGGTGGCGCCTTTGCCGGCATGCCGGGCGCAGCAGGGATGGGGGCCGTTGCGGCCCCCGAGTCGGGTTCTTACTTCTGGACCACGGTCGCTTCCGTCGGCGCTTTGGGTTTCATCAGGCTGAAGTCGATCAGCGCCTTGCTCTGGCGCGAGTAGGGGTCGCCAATCAGCAGCGGGCGCGGCTTGAAGCTGTCGCTGACCAGGCTGCGGCTGTGGTCCAGCTGGTCGAAACTCAAGCCCGCCAGGTCGGCCCAGGTATGAATCAGCTGGGAGCTGCTGTAAGGGCGGCTGAGGTCGGAAGCAAAGTTCCAGTCATGGGTTTGCCGCCACTTCGGCGAGGCCCAGGCCATGAACGGGATGGTGTACATCGGCGCCGTGGGCTTGCCTTCGTTGCGTCCCAGGGTGTCGTGGCCGGCGGAGTCGAAGACGTCTTCGCCGTGGTCCGACAGGTACAGCAGGAAACCGTTGGGGTCGGTCTTGGCGTAATCCTTGATCAGGCTGGAGACCACGAAGTCGTTGTACAGCACCGCGTTGTCGTAGCTGTTGTAGGTCGGCAGTTGATCGTCACGCACACCGGCCGGCACGCCCTGGCGATCGGTGAATTTGTCGTAGCTTGGCGGGTAGCGGTACTGGTAGCTCATGTGGGTGCCCAGCAGGTGGACCACGATGAACTTGCGCGGGGCGCTGTCGGCCAGGGCCTTGGAGAAGGGCTCAAGCACGTCGCCGTCGTACTGGCGGGCGTTCTGGTTGCGATTGTTGTTCAAGTACACCTGCTCGTCCGCCTGCTCGGAGAAGGTGGTGAGCATGGTGTTGCGCTTGGTCATGGTCTGCTGGTTGGTGATCCAGTAGGTCTTGTAGCCGGCCTGCTTCATCACGCTGACCAGGGACGGCGTCTTGAGGTAGAGATCGGGGTTTTCTTCGTCGGCGAAGGTCAGCACCTGTTGCAACGCCTCGATGGTGTAGGGGCGCGGGGTGATGACGTTGTCGAACACCGCCAACTGATCCTTGAGCTTGTCCAGCTCCGGGGTGGTCTGGCGCGGGTAGCCGTAGAGGCTCATGCGCTGACGGTTGGTGGACTCGCCGATCACCAGCACCAGGGTGGCCGGCTGATTGGCCATGCTGTCCTTGAGGTTGGTCAGCGGCGGGATCTTGCTGACGCTGTCGAGCATGCCCTGCATGCCGTTCAGTTGCTCACGGTAGCGGCGATAAGCGACCACCATCTGCCACGGCACGGCGGGTTCGATACGGGTTTCAAATTTCTCCAGGCCGTCGGCCAGGGTGTCGGTGCGAGCGATTTGCTTGATCAGCGGGTAGCCGACAATCGCCACCAGGATTGCCACGGCAGCCGCCAGGGCCTGGCCCCGGGGCAGGTACACCGGGCGCAGGCGGGTCCAGAGGAAGAGGGCGAAGGCGGTGTGGGCCAGGAACGCCAGGAGCATCCACCAGGCAAAGTACTGCGTCAGGTATTCACCGGCTTCCGAGGGGTTGGACTCGAACATGATGAAGATGACGCTTTGCGAGAACTCCTGCTGATAGACGAAGAAATAGCCCAGGCTGGCCATGGAGCAGGCCCAGAGCACCACGCCGATCACTGCCGCCATGACTTTGGTGCGTGCCGGGAACAGCAGCATCGGCGCCAGCCAGATGGCGCTCATGAAGAACGCCTGGCGGAAACCGGCGAAGCCGGACGTGTCCGTCAGTTGAATCAGCAGTTGGGTGATGCCGGAGAAATACCAGAAGAACAGGAACAGCCAGAGCAGCCCCATCCAGTCAAAACCTGTCGCAGACGTGTTACTGCGTTTGAACAATGCCATTCAGCGCTCCCCGCCGTTCCGTGATCATTGCGCGCCGGTTCAGCGCTGCGAATGAAGGCCGCCGTCTGTAACAAGACGGCCACAATGGCCGGGAGTATCGATAGGCAAGTGTGAAAAGTTCGTTAGCGCAGCGTTGGATTTTTGTCCGGCGTAGCAGGCGGCGGGATCAGGTGTGGCGGCAGATGGGTGGCAGGAAAGGGAGTGGGTAGAGCGGGGAACGCAGGCCGGGCCTGCGTTCCGGGGCACAGCTGAGGTTGCTCAGGGGCGCTGCAGCGCTACGGCAGGGGCTTGTCCCTGGTTCTGCAACATCAGGCGCAATTGGGCGAGTTCCCGTTGCAGTTGATCGCGCTCGTCTTTGAGTTGGCGCAATTCGTCACGACGAATGGTCACGTAGAGAGTCTGTGCTGGTCGTGCCGGTAGTACTGTGCCCATTGCTTCACCTCGCAAATGGAGTGCCTCAACTATGCTTCGCTGGTCGCATCCCTTGCGCAAAGCACCATCGTTGGCAGCGCGAAAATGACGGTGTCAGGCAACCGTCTTGCCTTCACTCGTGACGTTTCCACGCAGCCTGAAGGCGGCAATTTTATTTCTTTTTAGCGCAATTGGAACTTTTTTATTTTTCGTGGTCGTTGTGCCTTCCTGGTGTTTTGCGTCGTTATCCCCCCAAGTTCTGAGAAACTTCGCCCCCAGTGCCGGGACTAATCTCCACGCGGTTCGCGCCGGCCGAGGGGCAAGAGATCGGGCTTGGGCGCGCTGCGTTGCGCGCAGGTGGCCGCAAAAACTGGCGTTATGTCTGAAGATTGCGCTGTCTTGGAGCGTCTCGCCTTGTATAGTTGCGCCCCTCGACGTTTGCACCCAGCCCTTTGGGCTATACATTTTTGATCTGATTTTTTTGCAGTAGGAGCATCAGCACATGCAACTGGGGATTATTGGACTGGGCCGCATGGGCGGCAACATTGCACGGCGCCTGATGCTCAATGGGCACGAGACCGTAGTCTTTGACCGCAACACCGATTTCGTCAGCACCCTGGCCGCCGAAGGCGCCAAGGGCGTCGCCGACCTGCCGGCCCTGGTGGCTGGCCTGGAAAAACCGCGCGCGGTCTGGGTCATGCTGCCCGCCGGCGCACCCACCGAAGAGACCATCGACACCCTGAGCCAGTTGCTGGAACCGGGTGATGTGATCATCGACGGCGGCAATACCTACTATAAGGACGACATCCGCCGTGCCCGGGACCTGGCGCAAAAGGGCCTGAAGTACATCGATGTCGGCACCTCCGGCGGCGTCTGGGGCCTGGAGCGCGGCTACTGCATGATGATCGGCGGCGATGCCGATGAAGTGCTGCGCCTGGACCCGCTGTTCGCGGCACTGGCCCCTGGCCTGGGTTCGATTCCACGGACCAAGGACCGTGTTTCTGATGACGACCGTGCCGAGCGTGGCTATATCCATGCCGGTCCTGCCGGTGCCGGGCATTTCGTCAAGATGATCCACAACGGCATCGAGTACGGGATGATGCAGGCCTTCGCTGAGGGCTTTGACATTCTCAAGACCAAGTCTTCGGACATCCTGCCGGAGGATCAGCGCTTCGACCTCAATGTGGCGGACATCGCCGAAGTCTGGCGGCGCGGCAGCGTGGTGTCCTCCTGGCTGCTGGACCTGACCGCCGATGCCCTGGCCGGCGATCCGAAGCTCGACGGTTTTTCCGGTGCCGTGGCCGACAGTGGTGAAGGGCGCTGGACCATCGAAGCGGCCATGGAGCAGGCGGTTCCGGTTCCGGTGCTGTCCAACTCGTTGTTCTCCCGCTACCGCTCCCGCGGCCAGGGCACCTACGGCGACAAGCTGCTGTCGGCCATGCGCTTCGGCTTTGGCGGCCATGTGGAGACCGGTAAGAAATGACCTCTACGCGAAAGAAGTCCAAGGCGTTGCCCGCGCCGCCGACCACGTTGTTCCTGTTCGGCGCCCGCGGTGATCTGGTCAAGCGCCTGTTGACGCCGGCGCTGTACAACCTGAGCCGCGACGGTCTGCTGGATGAGGGGCTGCGGATTGTCGGCGTCGACCACAACGCGGTGAGCGACGCTGAGTTCGCCACCTTGCTGGAAGACTTCCTTCGCGATGAAGTGCTGAGCAAACAAGGCCAGGGGGCGTCCGTGGACGCCGCCGTCTGGGCCCGCCTGACCCGTGGCATCAGCTACGTCCAGGGCGACTTCCTCGACGACTCCACCTATGCCGAACTGGCGGCGCGAATTGCCGCCAGCAGCACCGGCAACGCGGTGTTCTACCTGGCCACCGCGCCGCGCTTCTTCAGTGAAGTGGTGCAGCGCCTGGGGGCTTCGGGGTTGCTGGAGGAGGGGCCGGAGGCCTTTCGCCGGGTGGTCATCGAGAAGCCCTTCGGCTCCGATCTGCAGAGCGCCGAGGCCCTCAACGCCTGCTTGCTCAAGGTCATGAGCGAAAAGCAGATCTATCGCATCGACCATTACCTGGGCAAGGAAACGGTGCAGAACATTCTGGTCAGCCGTTTTTCCAACAGCCTGTTCGAGGCGTTCTGGAACAACCATTACATCGACCACGTGCAGATCACCGCGGCGGAAACCGTCGGGGTCCAAACCCGTGGCAGCTTTTATGAACACACCGGCGCCCTGCGAGACATGGTGCCCAACCACCTGTTCCAACTCCTGGCGATGGTGGCCATGGAGCCCCCTGCGGCCTTTGGCGCCGATGCAGTGCGCGGCGAGAAGGCCAAGGTGGTGGGGGCGATCCGTCCCTGGTCCCTGGAGGAGGCGCGGGCCAACTCGGTGCGCGGCCAGTACCGCGGCGCCGAAGTGGCGGGCAAGGCCCTGGCGGGTTACCGCGAAGAGGCTAATGTCGCGCCGGACAGCAATACCGAAACCTATGTCGCGCTGAAGGTGATGATCGACAACTGGCGCTGGGTCGGGGTGCCGTTCTACCTGCGCACCGGCAAGCGCATGAGCGTGCGCGACACCGAAATCGTCATCTGCTTCAAGCCGGCACCCTACGCGCAATTTCGCGATACCGAAGTCGATCAGCTGTCGCCGACTTACCTGCGGATTCAGATCCAGCCCAACGAAGGCATGTGGTTCGACCTGCTGGCGAAAAAGCCCGGGCCGAGCCTGGACATGGCCAATATCGAACTGGGCTTCGCCTATCGGGATTTCTTCGAAATGCAGCCGTCCACCGGCTACGAGACGCTGATCTACGACTGCCTGGTCGGTGACCAGACGCTGTTTCAGCGGGCAGACAATATCGAGAACGGTTGGCGCGCCGTGCAGCCTTTCCTCGATGCCTGGAAGCAGGACGCGAGCGTGCAGACTTACCCTGCGGGTGAGGATGGTCCGGATGCCGCTGATGAGTTGCTGGCCCGGGATGGTCGCGTCTGGCACGCCCTCGGGTGAAGGGGGGCAAGGTGCGGTCCATCGCGTTCCTGCTTAGCGATATGGACGGCACCCCGTTGCACCCGGATCAGCGCCTCAACCCTTCAAACATCCTCCAGCGCTACAACCAGTAACTCACCGCGTACCAGCCCAGCAGGCCCATCACCACGGTGTAGGGCAGGGCCATCCACACCATCCGTCCGTAGGACAGGCGTACCAGCGGCGCAATCGCCGAGGTCAGCAGAAACAGGAAGGCGGCCTGGCCATTGGGCGTGGCAACGCTGGGCAGGTTGGTGCCGGTGTTGATGGCGATCGCCAGGGTCTCGAAGTGTTCGCGACTCATCTGCCCGGAGACAAAGGCCTGTTTCACCTCGGTGATGTAGATGGTGGCGACGAACACGTTGTCGCTGATGGCCGACAGCAGGCCATTGGCAATGAACAGCATGCCTGGCTGCTGGTCCGCCGGTAGCGCCAGCACCCACTGGATCAGCGGCACGAACAGCTGTTGCTGGTGAATCACCGCCACCACGGCAAAAAACACCACCAGCAGGGCGGTGAAGGGCATGGCGTCCTTGAAGGCGTTGCCCAGGCGGTGCTCGTCGGTAATACCGGTGAAGGCGGTGATCAGCACAATCACCAGCAGGCCGATCAGCCCGACTTCCGCGACGTGCAGGGCCAGGCCGACAATCAGGATCAGCGCCGCCAGCCCCTGGACCAGCAACGCCGCCCGCTGCCGCGCGGTGCGCTGGGCGTCGTCTTCGGCCGCGTAGTTGGCCAGCACCTTGCGCACGTTATCCGGCAGCAGCGTGCCGTAGCCGAACCAGCGCAGTTTTTCCAGGAGTACGCAGGTCACCAGTCCGGCGGCCAGCACCGGTAGTGAAACCGGCGCCACCTTGAGGAAGAACTCGGCGAAGTGCCAGCCCATCTCATGGCCGATCAACAGGTTCTGTGGTTCGCCCACCAGGGTGCATACGCCTCCCAGCGCCGTGCCTACGGCGCCGTGCATCAACAGGCTGCGCAGAAAGGCGCGGAACTGCTCCAGGTCGTCGTGGTGCAGGGTTGGCAGATGCTGATCGTCGCCATAGCCGCTGTCCTGGCGCGGGTCATTGCCGGAGGCCACCCGGTGGTACACCGAGTAGAAGCCCACCGCGGCGCTGATGATCACCGCGGTCACGGTCAGGGCGTCGAGAAAGGCCGAGAGGAAGGCCGACAGAAAGCAGAACAGCAGCCCCAAAAGCGTCTTGGAGCGTACCCCCAGCAGCAGCCGGGAGAACAGGAACAGCAGCAGTTCTTTCATGAAGTAGATGCCGGCCACCATGAACATCAGCAGCAGGATCACCGGGAAATTGTGCACCAGTTCGTCGTACAGCGCCTGGGGCGTGGCCATGCCCAGCAATAGCGCTTGCACCAACAGCAGACCACCGGGCATCAAGGGGTAGCACTTGAGGGCCATGGCCAGGGTGAAGATGAACTCGATCACCAGGCACCAGCCCGCTGCGGCCGGGCTGACCGCGAAGAACAGCAGCGGATTGAGCAGCAGGAACGCGACAATGCTTGCCTTGTACCAGCGGGGTGAGTGGCCGAGAAAATTGTGCGCGAACGCCTGGGCCATTGAGCCGGACATGGGCTGCTCCTAATAGTGAGAAGCGCGCAACTTGCCGCAAGCCGGATTGAGAATCAAGAACCCATGAAATCTTTTGCCACAATCTGCCCGAGCCAAGCATCTGCACAAGCGCCGGCACACTCTTGCAGGAGCCAGCTGGCTGGCGAAGGCGTTCTCAAGTGCAACAGCGTCGTGAGGGCCATTCGTCGGCAAGCCGGCTCCTACGCTCAGGGGGTGCGTTTGGCAACCAGGGTCAGGATGTCGTAGCTGGCCACCAGCTCACCCAGTTGATTGGTCACTTCCACGTCCCAGGCCACCACCCCCTGCGGCGTGCCCTGAGGGCTCTGTTTACCCTGGTCGATCTTGCGCTTGCAGGTCAGCCGCGCTTGCAGGGTGTCGCCAATGCCCACCGGGCTGATGAAGCGCAGGCTGTCCAGGCCATAGTTGGCCAGCACCGGGCCCGGTGCCGGGGACACGAACAGCCCGGCCGCCGCCGAGAGCACGAAGTAGCCGTGGGCAATACGCTTGCCGAATTGGGAGTCCTTGGCGGCAATCTCGTCGAAGTGCATATAGAAGTGGTCCCCGGACAGGCAGCCGAAGTTCACCAGATCGGTCTCGGTCACGGTGCGGCGGTGGGTCAGCAGGGACTCGCCGATCTGCAGGTCCTGGAAGTGCCGGCGGAACGGGTGGACCTCGGTTTCGATGACCTTGGCGCCGCGCACGTATTCACCGGTCACTGCCGCCAGCATGCTCGGCGAGCCCTGCACAGCAGCTCGCTGCAGGTAGTGCTTGACCGCCCGCAGGCCGCCCAGCTCTTCACCGCCACCGGCGCGACCGGGGCCACCGTGCTTGAGTTGCGGCAATGGCGAGCCGTGGCCGGTGGATTCGCCGGCGCACTCGCGGTCCAGCACCAGCAGGCGGCCGTGCCAGGCCGCGGCCCGGGGAATGACCCGGGCGGCGATGCCTGGGTCCTTGGTCACCAGGCTGGCCACCAGGCTGCCCTTGCCGCGCGCGGCCAGTTCCAGGGCCTGGTCCAGATCGTCGTAGGCCATCAAGGTACTGACCGGGCCAAAGGCCTCGATATCGTGAGCACCACCCTGGGCCAGGGGATCACGGGACAGCAGCAGGGTCGGGGCAAAGAACGCGCCCTGGCTGACGTTGTCGCCCCGGGGCTCGAAGCCGTCCCGGGCGCCGAACAACAGGTCGCTGCTGTGCAGCAGGCTTTCCAGGCGCTCGGCCACGTCCCGCTGTTGCGCGTGGGAGGCCAGGGCGCCCATGCGCACGCCTTCCAGCGACGGATCGCCGACCACCACCTTCGACAGGCGCTCGCGCAAGCCCGTGGCCACGGCGTCCAGCTGTTTGGCCGGAACGATGGCGCGGCGGATGGCGGTGCATTTCTGTCCGGCCTTGACCGTCATTTCCCGCACCACTTCCTTGATGAACAGCTCGAATTCCGGGTCGTCCGGGGTCACGTCCGGCGCCAGGATCGCGCAGTTCAGCGAATCGGCCTCGGCGTTGAAGGGCACCGAGTGGCGGATCAGGTTGGGGTTGGCCCGCAGCGTGGCGGCGGTGACCGCCGAGCCGGTGAAGGTCACCAGGTCCTGGCCTTGCAGGCGATCGAGCAGATCGCCGGTGCCGCCGATCACCAGTTGCAGGCTGCCTTCGGGCAACAGGCCGGACTCATGCATCAGGCGCACTGCCGCCTCGGTCAGGTAGCTGGTGGCACTGGCCGGTTTGACGATGCAGGGCATGCCGGCGAGGAAGCAGGGGGCGAACTTTTCCAGCATGCCCCAGATGGGAAAGTTGAAGGCGTTGATGTGCACCGCCACGCCGCCGCGGGGCACCAGGATATGGGTGCCGGCAAAACTGCCAAGCTTGCTCAGGGTCTGTGCCGGGCCTTCGTGCAGCAGGTTGCCCGAAGGCAGCTCGCGGGCGCCGAGCCCGGCATAGCTGAACAGGGTGCTGTTGCCGCCCTCGATGTCGATCCAGCTGTCGGCCCGGGTCGCGCCGCTGTGGTGGGACAGGGCGTACAGCTGTTCCTTGCGCTCGCCAAGGTACAGCGCCAGGGCCTTGAGGCGCCGGGCGCGCTCCTGGAAATCCAGGGCCAGCAGGGCCCGGGCTCCGTTCACGCGCCCATGTTGCAGCGCTTCGGCGAAGTCCAGGGGCTCTTCATGGGTGCGCGCCACTTCATGGCCATCGATGGCGCTGCGCAAGGCCTGGGCCGGGTGCTGGCCGATCCAGCGGCCGCCGATAAAGCTTTGCAGGGTAGGAGACTGTGGCATGGGAGAAAGGCTCCGAAGGGTCAAGTGGGGGCCGGCGCACCGTACCGGGCGCCGGGAGACAACTCAGTGATGGCTGGCGCCGCCAGCGCCGATGCCGGTCATGGAACGGATGAACTGCGCCAGGTAGCGGCCGCGCTCCAGCTCGGCCCGGGGCGAGCGGTCGCTGACGGACAAGGCCCAGGCCGTAAGGAACGCCAGGCTCATGGAGAACAGCGCCGGGTTGGCGTAGGGAAACAGCGCCTGGGGGTGGTGCAGCACATTGACCCAGACCGCCGGGCTGAGGATCAGCAGGACAATCGCCGAGATCAGCCCGGCCAGGCTGCCGCCCACCGCGCCCCGGGTGGTCAGGCCTTTCCAGAACATGGAAAGAAACAGCACCGGGAAATTCACCGACGCGGCAATCGCCAGCACCAGCCCCGAGAGAAAGGCGATGTTCTGCGACTCGAACAACAGCCCCAGCAGCACCGCCAGGACACCGATGCACAGGGTGGCGATCTTCGAGACGCGCATTTCCTGCTGGGTGCTGGCCTGGCCTTGGCGCATCACGCAGGCATACAGGTCATGGGACACCGCCGAGGCGCCGGACAGCGCCAGCCCGGCCACCACCGCAAGAATGGTGGCGAAGGCCACGGCCGAGATGAAACCCAGGAACAGGTTGCCACCCACCGCCTGGGCCAGGTGCACCGCGATCATGTTGGCGCCGCCGATGATCGCGCCGCTGGCGTCGCGATACTCGGGCTCGGTGCCGACCATGACGATCGCGCCGAAGCCGACCACGATCAGCAGCAGATAGAAGTAGCCGATGAAACCTGTGGCATAGAGCACGCTCTTGCGCGCTTCCCGGGCGTCGCTGACGGTGAAGAAGCGCATGAGGATATGGGGCAGCCCGGCGGTGCCGAACATCATTCCCAGGCCCAGGGAAATGGCGTCGATGGGGTTCGACAGCAGCCCGCCGGGGGCCATGATCGCGCTGCCCTTGGCGTGCACCTCGCTGGCGCGGGCGAACAGCGCCTCGCTGCTGAAACCGAAGTGCTTGAGCACCATGAAGGCCATGAAGCTGGTGCCCGAGAGCAGCATCACCGCCTTGATGATCTGCACCCAGGTGGTGGCCAGCATGCCGCCGAAGGTCACGTAGCAGACCATCAGCAGGCCCACCAGCATCACCGCGTGGAGGTAGCTGAGGCCGAACAGCAGTTCGATCAGCTTGCCGGCGCCGACCATCTGCGCCACCAGGTACATCAGGGCCACGGTCAGGGTGCCGAACGCCGAGGTCAGGCGCACCGGCGTCTGGGCCAGGCGATAGGAAACCACGTCGGCGAAGGTGTAGGTGCCCAGGTTGCGCAGGCGTTCGGCGATCAGGAACAGGATGATCGGCCAGCCGGCCAGCACCCCGAGGGCGTACAGCAGGCCGTCGTAGCCGTTGAGGAACATCATGGCCGAGATGCCGAGGAAGGACGCGGCGGAGATCATGTCACCGGCAATCGCCAGGCCGTTCTGCAGGCCGCTCATGCCGCCGCCGGCGGTGTAGAAGTCCTTGGCCGAGCGGGTGCGCAGGGCGGCCCAGCGGGTGATGCCCAGGGTCAGCAGGACGAACACCAGGAACATGCCGATGGCGTTCCAGTTCAGCGCGCGGGCGCTGTCGTCGGCGGCCAGGGCCAGGTCCCAGGCCAGCAGGCAGGGCAGCAGGATGACTCCTGCACCGCGTTTCATGACCGGTACTCGCGCTTGAGTTTGTCGTTCAGCGGGTCCAGCAGCCGGTTGCTGCGATACACATAAAGACCGGTGAGGGCAAAGGCCAGGAGAATCATCGCCACGCCCACCGGCATGCCGACGCTGGTGGCCCCGCCGGACAGCGAGCGGCCCAGCAGGCCGGGATTGAAGGCCACCAGCAAAACGAAGCCGTAGTAGGCCAGGAGCATGACCAGGGTCAGGGACCAGTAGAGTCGCTGCTTGCGCCGGACCAGCTGGATAAAGTCCGGGTGGCGGGTGATGCGGTCTATTTCTTGCGGGCTCATGGGCGGGTTCTCTCTTGTTGTTGTTCTGGGGCACGCGTACCGACGCTGGGTTCAGGGCTGGTCGAAGTCCAGGACCACCTTGTCGCTGAGGGGATAGGACTGGCAGGACAACACATAACCGGCCGCCACTTCGTAGTCTTCCAGGGCGTGGTTGCTGTCCATTTCCACCTCGCCTTCGATGACCTTGCACTTGCAGGTGGAGCAGACCCCGGCCTTGCACGAATAGGGCAGTTCGGCGCCCTGGGCGTTGCCGGCATCCAGCAGGCTCTGGCTGTTGCGCGGCAGGTCAAAGGCCAGGGCCCGACCGTCGCTGATCACGGTGATCCGGCTGACCTGCGGGTCCTGGGCGCGGGCGGCTTCCCGGGCCTGGCGCTTCTGCCCGTCGCCGGCGGCATGGAACAGCTCGAAGTGGATGCGCTCGGCCTTCATGCCGGCGGCCTTGAGGCTGTCGCGCACGGTTTCGGTCATGGCCTGGGGGCCGCAGATGAAGGCCGCGTCCAGTTGCCTGACATCGAGCCAGCGGGAAAACAGTTGCCGGCATTTGTCCTGGTTGATGCGGCCGTTGTAGAGGTCGATGTCCTGCTGTTCGCGACTGAACACGAACACCAGGTTCAGGCGCTGCAGATAGCGGTTCTTCAAGTCCTCCAGCTGTTCGCGAAACAGCGCCGAGGCGCTGGAGCGGTTGCCGTAGAGCAGGGTGATGCGACTCAGCGGCTCGCCTTCCAGGGTGCTCTTGATGATCGACAGGATCGGCGTGATGCCGCTGCCTGCGGCCACCGCCAGGTAGTGGCCGTGACGCGCCGGATCAAGCTCGACATGGAAACGGCCGGCCGGAGGCATGACCTCCAGCGACTGCCCGGGCTTGAGCCGTTCGTTGGCGAAGGCCGAAAAGCGCCCGCCGCTGACGCGTTTCACCGCGATGCGCAGCTCGTCGTCATTCACCCCGCTGCAGATGGAGTAGGAGCGTCGGACTTCCTCGCCCTCCAGTTCGGTGCGCAGCACCAGATGCTGGCCCTGGGTGAAGTGGAACTGCCCTTGCAGGTGCCGGGGAATCTCGAAGGCGATGGACACCGCATCGCGGGTCTCGCTGCGTACATCCTTGATGGTCAAGCGGTGGAACTGGCTCATGGTGATTCTCCTCTGAGGCGCGGGCGGCTCAGATGCACTTGAAATAGTCGAAGGGTTCCAGGCAGTCGCGGCAGCGGTACAGGGCCTTGCAGGCGGTGGAGCCGAACTCGCTGAGGCGCTCGCTGTGGGCACTGCCGCATTGCGGGCAGTGCACCTGGGGCGCGTCCCCCAGCAGGCTGCGCTTGCTGCTGCCCGAGGGCGGCGCGATGCCGTAGGCCCGCAGGCGCTGGCGACCGCGCTCAGTGATCCAGTCGGTGGTCCAGGCCGGGGTCAGTTGGTGCACCAGGCGCGGAGCCTTGAAGCCGGCCTGTTCCAGGGCCTGGCGAATGTCGTTCTCGATCACCTCGGTGGCCGGGCAGCCGGAGTAGGTGGGGGTCAGCGCCACCTGCAGATGGCCGGCTTGCCAGTCCAGGTCGCGGACGATGCCCAGGTCGAGCACGCTGACCACCGGCACTTCCGGGTCCATGACCTGATCCAGGGTGCTCCAGGCCAGGTCCAGGTCGCCCCGTTGCAGGCTCCGCGCGCCCTGGTCGCTGCCGATCAGTTCACCAGACCGCATCGGGGTAGGCCCTCGGCAGGAATTGCATCTCGGCCAGCAGTGGGCCCAGGTGCTCGGTGTGCAGGCCCCGGCGTGCATCCAGGTAGAAATGGCTCGGCGCCTCGGGCACGGGCAGGGTGGCCCGGGCGAAGTGGGTTTCGACGGTGGCGCGCCAGCCCTCGGCCACCTGGACCGGATCGGCCCACAGGCCGGCCCGGTGCAGCTCGATTTCCGTGGCGTGGTGCTCGACCAGCTCGCCGGTGAAGCGCCACAGCCGGGGGATCGCCTGCAGCATGCGCTGGTGGCTTTCCTCGGTGCCGTCGCCCAGGCGCTCGACCCATTCGCTGGAGCGCCGCAGGTGGTAGGTGACTTCCTTGAGGGCCTTGGCGGCGATGCCGGCCATCCGCTCGTCCGCCGACTGGCTCAGGCCCTTGAGGGTTTCCAGGTGCCAGGCGTCGTAGAAGAACTGCTTGAGCAGGGTCACCGCGAAATCGCCATTGGGCTGCTCCACCAGCAACAGGTTGCGGTAGGCCCGCTCGTCACGACGGAAGGCCAGGTGATCGGCGTCGCGGCCATCGGCCAGCCGTTCGGCGGCATAGTCCAGCCAGTTGCGGGCCTGGCCCACCAGATCGAGGCCGACGTTCATCAGCGCCAGTTCTTCTTCCAGGGCCGGCGCCCGGCCGCACCATTCGCACAGGCGCTGGCCCTGGATCAGGGCGCTGTCGCCCAGGCGCAGCAGGTGGTTGATCAGATGGTTTGCAGGGTTCATGGCCGGCCTCACATGTGTCCGACTTCAGGGGGCAGCTGGTAGAAGCTGGCGTGGCGGTAGACCTTGTCGTCGGCCGGATCGAACAGCGGGTCCTTGTCATCCGGGGAGGAGGCAACGATCTGCGCCGAGGGCACCACCCACAGGCTCACGCCTTCGCTGCGCCGGGTGTACAGGTCCCGGGCGTTGGTCATGGCCATGGCGGCGTCGGCGGCGTGCACGCTGCCCACATGTTTGTGGTTGAGGCCGTGCTTGCTGCGCACGAAGACTTCGTAAAGGGTCCATTCAGACATGGGATTGACTCCGGATCAGGCAGGCGCGCTCAGGCGGCGTTCTTGTTGGCTTTCTTCTGGGCGTGGGCCACGGCGGCGGCCCGCACCCAGGCGCCGTCGTCGATGGCCCGGCGGCGGGTTTCCAGGCGCTCCTGGTTGCATGGGCCATTGCCCTTGAGCACCTCGTAGAATTCCTGCCACTGGATTTCGCCGAAGTCGTAGTGGCCGCGTTCGGCGTTCCACTTCAGCTCCGGGTCGGGGCAGGTGCAGCCCAGCAATTCCAGTTGCGGGATGGTCTGGTCGATGAAGCGCTGGCGCAGTTCGTCGTTGCTCTGGCGCTTGATTTTCCAGGCCATGGACTGGGCGCTGTTGGGGGAGTGTTCGTCGCTGGGGCCGAACATCATCAGTGCCGGCCACCACAGGCGGTTGATGGCGTCCTGGACCATCTCCCTCTGCGCCTGGTTGCCCTCGCGCATCATGGTCAGGAGGATTTCGTAGCCCTGGCGCTGGTGGAAGCTCTCTTCCTTGCAGATGCGCACCATGGCCCGGGCGTAGGGGCCGTAGGAGGTGCGCTGCAGCACCACCTGGTTGACGATGGCGGCACCGTCCACCAGCCAGCCCACCGCGCCCATGTCGGCCCAGTTCAGGGTCGGGTAGTTGAAGATGCTCGAATACTTGGCCCGGCCGCTGTGGAGCTTGGCGATTTCCTCGTCGCGGTCGGCGCCCAGGGTTTCCATGGCGCTGTACAGGTACAGGCCGTGACCGGCTTCGTCCTGGATCTTGGCCATCAGTTGCAGCTTGCGCTTGAGGTTCGGGGCGCGGGTGACCCAGTTGCCTTCGGGCAACATGCCGACGATTTCCGAGTGGGCGTGCTGGGAGATCTGCCGGATCAGCGTCTGGCGGTAGGCATCGGGCATCCAGTTCTTGGCCTCGATCTTGATTTCCCCGTCGATTTTTTCCTGGAAGGTGCGCTCCTGCTCGGACATTTCTGCCAGCGGCTTGATGCGCTTGATCCCCGTCTCTACCAGCTGTGCGTACATGAGTGTCTCCCGGGTTGCAGGTGTGGGTGAGGCTGTGAATGTTTATATGTGATACATAAATAAATATCAAACACAAAATAGCGTGTCATGTTTGTTTCTGTATCGCTTTGCCTCACAACTTGAATGGCAGGCGAAAAAAAGCCCCGTCATGACGGGGCTCCAATGCTTGCGGCAACGCTATTTGCGGCGATCGACCACGCGGCAGGCCTTGCCTTCCGAACGCTTGATGCTGAAGGGGGGCTGTAAAACGATACGCGAGCTGATGCCGATATGGGTCTTTATGTGGCGACTGAGCTCGCTGCAGATGGCCCTTTGCTGTTCATCCCCCAGTTGCTGATGCTCGCTCTTGAGCTCGACGTGAATGTCGACGCTGTCGAGGTTGCCGTGGCGATACAGATGGATCTCGTAACAGGGGGCCAGGTGCACGGCTTTGAGCACTTGCTCCTCCACCTGGGTGGGAAACACATTGACCCCGCGAATGATCAGCATGTCGTCGCTGCGCCCGGTGATCTTGTCGATGCGCCGCATGGGCCGCGCCGTTCCCGGCAGCAGGCGGGTCAGATCGCGGGTGCGGTAACGGATCATCGGCAGTGCCTCCTTGCTCAGGGAGGTGAGCACCAGCTCGCCCATTTCGCCATCGGGCAGCACCTGAGCGGTCAGCGGGTCGATGATTTCGGGGTAGAAATGATCCTCCCAGAGGGTCGGGCCGTCGCGGGTCTCGGCGCATTCCATGGCCACTCCCGGACCGATGATCTCCGACAGCCCGTAGATATCCAGGGCGCGGATGCCCAGGCGCTGCTCGATGGCGCTGCGCAGTTCGTCGGTCCAGGGTTCGGCGCCGAAGATTCCCAGGCGCAGGGCCAGTTTGTGGGGATCGAGGCCCTGGCGTTCGATCTCGTCGGCGATATTGAGCATGTAGGACGGCGTGACCATGATGATGTCCGGCTGGAAATCCTTGATCAGTTGCACCTGCTTCTCGGTCTGGCCGCCGGACATGGGAATCACGGTGCACCCCAGGCGTTCGGCACCGTAGTGCGCCCCCAGGCCGCCGGTGAACAGGCCGTAGCCATAGGAGACATGCACCTTGTCGCCGGGCCGGCCGCCGGCCGCGCGGATCGACCGGGCCACCACCTGGGCCCAGGTGTCGATGTCGTTGCGGGTATAGCCCACTACCGTGGGCTTGCCGGTGGTGCCGCTGGAGGCATGCAGGCGCACCACCTCCTGCATGGGCACCGCGAACATGCCGTAGGGGTAGTTGTCCCGCAGGTCGGACTTGGTGGTGAAGGGCAGTTGGGCAAGGTCCTCCAGGCGCTGGATGTCCTGGGGGTGCACGCCCAGGGCGTCGAAGCGCTGGCGATACAGGGGGACGTTGGCGTAGGCGTGGTTCAGGCTCCAGCGCAGGCGCTCCAGCTGATGCTGGCGCAAGTGGTCGATGCTGGCGGTTTCCATCGGGTCCAGCGGCGCTTCGGGCACGGTTCTGGCTATCGGCATGTTCATGGTGTCACTCGTATTGTTGTTGTCGTTCAACCCGTCACTGCGGGTTCTGAGTGCATGACCCGCAAGAGGCACGAAGGGCTTGCGGGGAGTTCTGCAGGCGCGGGCTGGCGCCTCTGGAGGATCAGGGTGGTGCCCACGCCCCGGCACCCACTGCGG
This sequence comes from Pseudomonas protegens, assembly GCF_003363755.1. Lineage (GTDB taxonomy): Bacteria > Pseudomonadota > Gammaproteobacteria > Pseudomonadales > Pseudomonadaceae > Aquipseudomonas > Aquipseudomonas danubii. The sequence goes on along the minus strand of NZ_CP031396.1, from coordinate 318,802 downwards.
CAGTTTCTGCGGTACGACGCAGCGGGGCCATGTCAGCGCCCCTTGAACACAGGAGGGCGCTTGTCCATGAAGGCACTGACACCTTCTCGATAGTCTTCGCTGCGTCCCGCCAGGCGTTGCAGGTCGCGCTCCAGCTCCAGTTGCTGGTCGAAGCTGTTGTGCAGGCTGGCATTCAGGCTGCGCTTGATCAGCGCCAGGCCATAGGTGGGTTGAGTCGCCAGGTGTCGGGCCAGGCTCAGGGCTTCATCGCGCAGCAAGGCGTCGTCCACGCACTGGTAGATCAGTCCCCATTGCTCGGCCTGTTCGGCGCTCAGGCGGTTGCCGAGCAGGGCCAGGGCCTTGGCCCGGGCCATGCCCACCAGCCGTGGCAGCAGCCAGGTGCCGCCGGAATCGGGAATCAGCCCGAGTTTGCAGAAGGCCTGGATAAAGCTCGCGGAGCGCGCCGCCAGCACCAGGTCGCAGGCCAGGGGCAGGTTGGCGCCAGCGCCGGCGGCCACGCCATTGACCGCGCAGATCACCGGCAATGGCAGGTCGCGCAGCTCACGCACCAGCGGGTTGTAGAACTGTTCGATGGATTCCCCCAGGTCAGGCGCTGCATCGCCGGGGGCGACGTCGCGCTCGCCAAGGTCCTGCCCCGCGCAGAAGCCGCGGCCTTCGCCGGTCAGGAGCAGGACCCGCACCTCGGGGTTGTTGCGCACGTGCTTGAGGGCCGCCTGCACCTCGCCATGCATCTGTGGGTTGAAACTGTTGAGCTGTTCGGGACGGTTGAGGCTGAGGAGGGCGACGCCCTCGCTGATGGAGAACAGGATGGTGGCAAAGTTCATGGTCGGGTGTTGAGGCATGGTGGATGTCCTCGGAGTGATGCGGCCGGTTGCCGGCTCGATTGTCGGGTCGGCCCGGGAGCCGGTTTTCGCCGAGTATATCGCCAATGTGATACATAAAATCAAGGTTAATGGATTGTTAATGTGTCCTATCTTTCGGCTTCAGCTGTGTTCTATTCGGGGCGGAAGGTCGACGGAATGCTGACTTGGGCCGGTAATTGAGGCCGTATCCTTTATGCTTTGCGGGTTGTGGCGCCTGTGGCGAGCCAGGCCTGTGTCTTGGAGAACGGTTGTGTACCGAGAATAACCTGATACAAAATGCCGTCCGCGTTGTATCGGTATCCTGGATTGGGTGGCGTCGTGCATTCTCGGCGTTGTATTCGCGGGCAAGTGCAGCGCCCCCCAGCCGCTCCAACAACAGCAGTTTCTGCTGATCAGAGAGGGAAGCAGCATGACGTGCTACAGCCTTGATGGCTTGATTCCGGTGGTCGATCCCAGTGCCTATGTGCACCCTTCGGCGGTGCTGATCGGCGATGTGATAGTCGGCCCCCGTTGCTATGTCGGCCCCCTGGCCAGCCTGCGGGGGGATTTTGGCCGGATTGTCCTCGAAGAGGGGGCCAATCTGCAGGACACCTGCGTGATGCATGGTTTCCCCGATAGCGACACGGTGGTGGAGCGCAATGGCCATGTCGGCCATGGCGCAGTGTTGCACGGTTGCCGAATTGGCGCCGACGCGCTGGTGGGCATGAATGCGGTGGTGATGGACAACGCCTTCATTGCACCGCGTTCCTTCGTTTCGGCGGCGGCGCTGGTCAAGGCCGGTTTCGAATGCGCGCCGCAATCGCTGGTGATGGGCGCGCCGGCGCGGGTCACGCGTCAGTTGAGCGACGAGGAAGTGGCCTGGAAGCTGGCCGGCACTCGGGAGTACCAGCACTTGACCCGTCGCTGCCTGGAGCAGATGCAAGTCTGTGAGCCGCTGTCTCGGGTCGAGGTTGATCGGCCGCGAATCGCCGACGGCGGCTTTCGTCCCAAGGCCGGCCAATGAACACCCCGGGCCGCTGCGACGGCCTGAAACCGGCTATATTCCTTCCTTTTTTTCCGGTACGCCCATGTCGTCCCTAGCGCCACTGAACCACCTGATCAAACGCTTTCAGGAGCAGACCCCGATCCGCGCCAGTTCGCTGATCATCACCCTGTACGGCGATGCCATCGAACCCCATGGCGGCACCGTCTGGCTGGGCAGCCTGATTCAACTGCTGGAGCCCATGGGGATCAACGAGCGGCTGATCCGCACTTCGATCTTTCGCCTGAGCAAGGAGGGTTGGCTGACTGCCGAAAAGGTCGGGCGCCGCAGTTACTACAGCCTGACCCTGGCCGGTCGCCGGCGATTCGACAAGGCGTTCAAGCGGGTCTATAGCGCCGGTGTGCCGGCCTGGGATGGTTCCTGGAGCCTGGTAATGCTCGGACAATTGCAACCGGAGTTGCGCAAGCAAGTGCGTGAAGAGTTGGAGTGGCAAGGGTTTGCCGCGATGTCGCCGCTGATGCTGGCGTGCCCGCGCAGCGATCGCGCCGATATCAATGCCACCTTGCTGGAGCTTGGTGCCCAGGACGACACCATTGTCTTTGCCACTGCACCCGAGGACGTGCTCGGCTCCAGAGCCCTGCGCCAGCAGGTGCGCGAGAGCTGGAACATTGACGAACTGGCAGCCCATTACAGTGAATTCATCCAACTGTTTCGCCCCCTCTGGCAGGCCCTGCGCGAGCAGGAGCAGTTGCAACCATCCGACTGTTTCCTGGCTCGCCTGCTGCTGATTCATGAGTACCGCAAGCTGTTGCTGCGCGACCCGCAGTTGCCGGACGAACTGCTTCCCGGCGATTGGGAGGGTCGTGCAGCGCGCCAGCTGTGTCGCAACATCTATCGCTTGATCCAGGCCAAGGCTGAGGAGTGGCTGGCCACGGCTCTGGAGAGCGCTGATGGACCGCTACCGGATGTGGGGGAAAGCTTCTATCGGCGCTTCGGTGGGCTGCTCTAGCTTGAATAAGGATTGACCTTGGAATTTGTCTTGTTCTAGGGTCGCCAGAGTCCGCTGGGCAACTAAGGCTGAGTGTTTCAGGCTTGTTGCAGTGAGATGAAGTTCAGGTGATTGGCAGTAGTGAGTGCACGGCCAGAGGGAGTATCCGGTCTTGCAGGGAAAGCAGGCAGATAAAGGAACTATCAATGAGATCGATACGCAAGGTGGCAGTGCAACTATGTTTGGCTGGAGTCTTAGTTGCTTTTGGGAGTCTGGCCGGTGCCTCGCAACTTGTTCCGGCACTGGGGCTGGCCAATGATCAATATGCCAAGTCTCCAGGGCCGTACAAGGTCACTACCAATGCGGTCTTGAGTGACTGTCGCGGTCTGTTGGGTGTATTGGCGAGGATCATGCTGCTGGACAACAGCGTTCAATGTAATTCGTCCTTTCCCTATGGATTTGCCAGTCCGGTTTCCACCAGTGTTTATTACCCGAGCAATATAAGGAATCTGGACAAGTTGCCGGTGGTCAACTTTGTTGGCGGCATCCTTTCCAATCAGGGGCAATACACCGATTTGATGAGGCTGTGGGCGAGTTACGGCTTTATCGTGATCATCTCCTCCGACTTCATCAATACCGCGCCCACCATGCATGTCCTGGGTGCCCTTGAGCTGAGCAAGCTCAACCAGGACCCAACCTCAGCGTTGTTCGGCAAGGTCGATCTGTCTCGCACCATAGTGGCGGGGCACTCCGCTGGCGGCGGGGCGTCGATCCTCTCGTCGAGCCTGCTGCCTGGCACCTTGCAGGACATCGATCCACAGCTGCGCTACATCGGCTCGCTGCCCATCGAACCTGGGCCCATAGGCCTGGGCTCCACCGTCAAGACCCCAACCCTGGTGCTTACCGGGGCCGCGGATGTGGTGGTGCCGGCCTGGGCCTGGCCGCGGCTCTGGCAGGGCGGGTTGATCAAGGCGGTGCCGGGATGGAGTGCCACGGCCCATAACGCCACCCATTTCAGTCCGGTGCGCAGTGTCCGGGAAAACGAGTTCGCCGGTATTACAACCGCCTGGATTCTATATCTCGGCAAGCATGATCCGGGGGCCAAGGAGTACTTTGTCGGTCCGGACTACAAACTCGCGCGGGACCCGCAGTTTATCCGGCTGGCGTTCAATCCGTTGCGGGTTCAACGCAATGAAGTGGCGGACAATCTTCAGTAAGGCAACGGGTCGATATTGTTTCTGGACCTGGCCATTGATGACAAGTTTGCAGGCTCGGGTGTTTTCTTCATGAAACATTCTTTTGCAACTTTGAAAAAATGGTCTATTTGCGAAGTCTCAGGTCTGGGCAATACCGGCTTGATGTAATTGCAATGGCAATGTCACTGCCTTGTTATTTGAAATGAATACTTTTGCTTGCAGCGTCATATATCGCGCTGCAACCACAAGGATTCAAAGACCCATGCCCAGTCTTTCACGCAGGAAGCTATTGCAAGCGGCCGCTATCGGTTCATTTTTTTCATCCTTGCCCCTGGCTATTCGCCAAGCCCTGGCCATACCGGCGAATAACCGTACGGGGACGATCAAGGATGTCGAACACGTAGTGATCCTGATGCAGGAAAATCGCTCTTTCGATCATTACTTCGGTACTTTTCCCGGGGTACGGGGCTTCAGCGACCGCTTTACCATTCCACTGCCCGGTCAGCGCACGGTCTGGGAGCAACAGGGTAAGGGCCGGCTGGTGATGCCCTATCACCTGGACAGCAGCAAAGGCAACGCCCAGCGCGTCAGTGGCACGCCTCATTCATGGGTGGATGCCCATTCGGCCTGGGACAACGGCCGCATGAGTGCCTGGCCGACCCACAAGACAGCGACGTCCATGGGTTATTACCGTGAGCAGGAGCTGCCATTCCAGTTCGCCCTGGCCAACACCTTCACCCTGTGCGACGCCTATCACTGTTCGGTACACGCCGGGACCAACCCCAACCGGTTGTTTCTCTGGACCGGCAGCAACGGCCCGAGCGCGGCAAAGGTCGCCGCGGTGGTCAACGAATGGGATGGCCCGGGTGCGGTAAACGTCGGCTACAGCTGGAAGACCTATCCCGAACGCCTGGAAGAGCAGGGTGTCAGTTGGAAGGTTTACCAGCACCTGCCGGACAATTTCGGCGACAACCCCCTGGCCGGCTTTCGTCAGTACCGCGCCGCCAGCGTACAGGTGGGCAATCCGGCCCAACCGCCCAAGGACTTCAATGCCTTTGTGCCTTACAGCGATGCCTTGAACGCCGTCGCTGCGCTGTACAAGGGCAATGGCAATACCTTGCCGGCCAGCAGCGGCAGCAATCTGGAGGCGATCATTGGTGGATTTCGCAATGACGTGCAGGCCGGCAAGTTGCCCCAGGTCAGCTGGATTGTGGCGCCGGCCGCCTATTCCGAGCATCCCGGCCCATCGAGTCCGGTCCAGGGCGGCTGGTTCACCCAGGAGATTCTCCTGGCGTTGACTGGCAATCCCGAGGTCTGGAGCAAGACCGTGCTGTTACTGACCTACGATGAAAACGATGGCTTCTTCGATCATATGCCGTCGCCGTCGGCACCTTCCCAGCGTCAGGATGGCAGCTTTGCCGGCAAGTCCACGCTGGGTTTCGACAGCGAACTGTTCAAGCATCCGGCGCCACCCGGTTCGACCCAGCAACCGCTGCCCGATGGCGGCGTGTATGGCCCCGGGCCGCGGGTACCGATGCTGGTGCTGTCTCCCTGGAGCCGGGGAGGCTGGGTCAATTCCCAGGTGTTCGATCACACCTCGGTGCTGCAATTTCTCGAAAAACGCTTTGGCGTGCGCGAGCCCAACATCAGTGCATGGCGGCGGGCGGTATGTGGCGACCTGACGTCGGCGTTGAATTTCGTCGACCCCAACCATGAGCCATTACCGGCGCTGCAGACCACCACCCGGCAGGCCGCCGACGGTTTGCGCCAGCGCCAGGAGAAGCTGCTCCAGGTGCCGCTACCCTTGGCCAGCCAGCAGTTGCCACCGCACCAGCCGCGGCTGGCCCGACCTTCACGGGCACTGCCTTATCGTCTGCATGTCGATAGCCAGGTGGACCCCAAGGCCAAGACCCTGTCCCTGAGCCTGCAGAACACTGGCGAGCAGGGCGCGGTGTTGCATGTCTACGACGGCCTGCACCTGAGCGATATCCCGCGGCGCTACACGGTGGAGGCCGGCAAGGCGCTGCAGGACAGCTGGCCCGTGGTGGAGCGCTACCAGCTGTGGGTATTGGGACCTAATGGCTTCCACCGCAGCTTCAGCGGCCAGCTGCAACAGCTCCAGCCTGAGCTGTTGGTGACGTCCAGCAATAACCAACTGCAATTCACCCTGAGCAATCCGGGTGTGCATGGGGTATCGGTCACTATCGATCGCTGCCCTTATACCCAACAGGGGCCATGGACCCTGGTCGTGCCTGGGGGAGCAGAGGTGCGCCAGGTTTTCGCCTGTGAGTCCAGCGGTGGCTGGTATGACTTGACCCTGCGCAGTGACGCAGGCTGGTTGCGCAGGGTAGCCGGACGACTGGAAACCGGGGCACACAGTATCAGTGACCCGCTGATGGGGCGGCCCTGAGAGGGCATCGATGAAGCACAAGGGACACTAGTTGGAAATAGCGAGGAGGTGCAGCTTCTGCACTAGCGAAAACAACCACTACGCTACAGATAAAAGTTGCTGCGAGGGAAAAATAGATAGCGTGCTTAGTTGTTTTGCCTAAATAGCGGATCACCTGTTCGGGTGATCCGCTAACAGCATCACTTACTTGGGCATGGCCCAGGACTGCAAGATATAACCTTCCTGGCTCAGTTCAGCGCGGGCTTGTTTGAGCAGGTCTTCCAGTTGGGCTGGATCGGAGTAGGCACTGCTGGGAATCTGGGTGTGACCGATACGGGTACTGGTACGGTCGATGACGCTCAGGCTGAGCTCGCCGTTCCCGTCCTGTGGGGCCCAGGCCACGCATTGAAAAGGCTTGAATGCGCGGTCGGCGATCAAAAGTGCTTCGTTTCTACGGAGCGGGGCGTTCATGGGGTCTTCTCTCTATGTGCCCAATCAGATGATGTGCCGTCGGTTGGGCTTACCGTTCGGCTGGTCACTTGTACTGATGCACTGAGGTAGTGATCGGGTCACACTGAAAAACAAGTTTTTACAACTTTCGTACGTGGGCCCTGTGACAACACCATTAGTTACGGGGTTCTTAAAAAATGACTGCGACAATCAGTCGCTCGGGACGAAGTTCTGGTAGCGCCTTAGTTCCTTTGGTAAGCAGCGCTATAAGCAATTGATACATTCAAGCGTCAAGTTCTTGCTAACGTTACAGCCAGGTTTGCCAAACCACTGTTTCTAATAACTTTTCCCTCTTTTGGCGCCAAGGACCAGTCATGCTCGAAGCTCCCGTGCAGCGCCGCTTGCTGGTGGTCGACCCCTGTGATGACTGCCATCGTCTTCTGCCCGGGCTGCGTGCTATCGGCTGGGATGTGGACAGCTGTGACCTGGAGTCTGCCCGCGAGCGCTCCTGCGATGTCGGCTTGCTGCGCCTGCAACCCTTTCACCTGGAGCGTCCGGAAGCGGTCAAGGACCTGATCAGCCACAGCGGCACCGAGTGGATCGCGGTGCTGAGTCCGGAGGTCCTGCGCCTGCAAAAGGTCGGTGACTTTGTCTGCGAATGGTTTTTCGACTTCCATACCCTGCCGTTCGACGTCTCCCGGGTCCAGGTGACCCTGGGACGGGCCTTCGGCATGGCCCGCCTCAGGGGCCAGGGCGCGGTCCATGTGGACCAGCCCGAGCACGAGTTGTTGGGGAGCAGCCGGCCCATCCGCGACCTGCGCAAGCTGCTGAGCAAGCTGGCGCCCACCGAGTCGCCGGTATTGATCCGCGGCGAGAGCGGCACCGGCAAGGAGCTGGTGGCGCGTACCCTGCATCGCCAGTCCCAGCGTCACGACAAGCCATTTGTGGCGATCAACTGCGGGGCGATTCCCGAACACCTGATCCAGTCCGAACTCTTCGGCCATGAAAAGGGGGCTTTTACCGGGGCGCACCAACGCAAGGTAGGGCGCATCGAGGCGGCTCATGGCGGCACCTTGTTCCTCGATGAGATCGGCGATCTGCCGCTGGAGCTGCAAGCCAATCTGCTGCGCTTCCTGCAGGAAAAGCACATCGAGCGTGTAGGCGGCAGCCAGCCGATACCGGTGGATGTCAGGGTCCTGGCTGCGACCCACGTGGACCTTGAGGCGGCCATCACCAGCGGTCGTTTTCGTGAGGACCTGTATTACCGGTTGAACGTGCTGCAGGTGATTACCGCGCCACTGCGTGAGCGTCATGGCGATTTGGGGATGCTGGCCAGCCACTTTGCCCACTTCTACAGCCAGGAAACCGGACGCCGGCCACGCAGTTTCAGTGAGGACGCCCTGGTGGCCATGGGCAAGCACGACTGGCCGGGCAATGTCCGCGAACTGGCCAACCGGGTGCGCCGGGGACTGGTACTGGCCGAAGGCAGACAGATTCAGGCCAGTGATCTGGGCTTGCAAGGCCTGCAAGCCCAGGAACTGCCCATGGGCACCTTGGAGGACTACAAGCACCGCGCCGAGCGTCAGGCCCTGTGCGACGTGCTCAACCGGCACAGTGACAACCTCAGCGTTGCCGCCCGGGTACTGGGCATCTCGCGTCCGACTTTTTACCGTTTGCTGCACAAACACCAGATCCGCTAGGGCGGCAAAAACGCCAGGGCCCGCTGCGATTGGGGAATCGCTGCGGGCCTTGGCGTTTCTGCCGGTGGATCAGAAGTAGTAAGGGAATTTCAGGCTGAAGGTGAAGGCCGGGGCGTCCTCGGTCATGCCGATGGACAGGTTGGGCACAATGGTCAGGTTGTCGGTAGCCGCAATGGTCATGCCGACGTTGAAGTAACCGGCGTTGGCGTCGCTGGAAACCACCGATTGCCAATCGCCGCCATCCTGCTTGAGTTTGCTCTTGCGCTGTATCAGGTCGGACACCGAGAAGGACATGCTCATCTTCTCGTTGAGGGCGAACGCCACACCGGCGCCGATCTGGAAGCTGTCGCCCAGGCGAACTTTGCCAGGGGTCTTGCTGCCAACCGTGGAACTGATGTCGTCAAACGACTCTTCCAGGTTGTGGGTGTAGGCCAGGGTGCCGAACAGCACCGCCGGATCGAAAGTCTTGACCAGGGAGATCCCGGGGGTGATCGACCAGACACCGTTACCGGTCGGCAGGCTTTCAGGCACGTACAGGTTGTTGTTGCCCGCGGATTGCACCAGCTTGATCCCGAACGGTTCCTTGCCGGTGGGGGCCTTGACTCGCAAGGTGGCCACGGCGTCGGGCCAGAACTCCGATTCGTCGAGGAATTTGTAAGCCACGCCGAAGTTCACGTCCCCCAATGTCGGGTCACGGGTCACCGATTCTTCGGTGGTCTGGGTGCCGGCACCGCCGCCGCCACCGGACTGGAAGGTGGACTCGCGATACAGCACGGGGGCGTTGATGTCGAATTGCCAGCGGTTGTTGAGGTTGTAGCGAGCGGTCAGGTCCAGGGTCCAGGTATCGGATTTGATCCGGTCCAGGTTGATGTTGCCGAGAAAGATCGAGTCCAGCGCAAGGAAGCCGTTGACCGTGAGTTGCCGAGCGTCGTAGCGGGCGTAGGTCAAGCCGGTCTCGACGCTGAACTTGCCGCCACCGAAGAAGCCACTGGCCTCGTCGTACAGGTTGCTGACGCTTTGGGCCGGAGCCGAATCATCCTTGAGCGACTGACCGTAGGAAGCGCCCCCGGCTGCTCCTCCGGACGCCGCTGCGGCGCCAGTGCCGGCAACCTGTTGATTGCCTCTGAGATCGGCTGGCGATTTGGCCAGGCGCTTGGGCGGTGGTGCCGCGGGTTGATCTTCTACCTGCCGGACTCGCTGCTCCAGTACCGCCAGGGCCTTCTGCTGCACTTCGTAACGTTGCTTGAGCTCCAGAAGTTCGCGTTTCAGGGTCTCTACATCGGCATCCGGCGCGGCTTGAACCAGCGCCGCTGGAAATAGAGTGCTTAAACAGATGACAGCGCGCAGTGAAACCGATCGATACATGAAATAAACCGTCCCTTTTGAACCCCAATGGTCGAGAATCAGCGTAGTTCAAGATCAGAATTTGCGTAGAGCGTCGAGCGTTGTCAGGTTGCAGTCCAAAACACCGTTGCTCGGCCCGTTGTTTCTGAGCACCACATTGAGTTGAGTCAGGTTGTTGACCAGGTTGCTGTTACCCATCAACTGGGTGTTCTGCAACAGATTGCCCTGGGCCACTTGCTGCAGGGCGCTGCCCTGATTGCCGTTGGCCTGTATCGCCATCTGGATACCGCCATTGAGGGCCGATACCGCCACGCTACCGGCGGCGTTGCTGCCGGTGATGGTCTGGCCGCTCATCAAGGCCTGGCCGGCGCCAGCGGCCAAGGCGGGCGCCTGGTTGGCCTCTGTGACATTGATGCTGATGTTGTTGTAGGCAGTATTGCCATCCCCGGCGGCTCTCACGCTCTGTGTCACGCCCTGGCCACTGGCCAGGCCTGCACCACCGATCACATTGCCGGTGCCTGGGGGCGGCGTGGTGCCGTCACCGGTCTGGGTGATGGTGGAGACGTAGAATTCCGGTTTGATGGTGGCTTGCTGGATCTGCAGCGAGGTGGTCGCACCGATCAGGTCACCGCTGGCGTTGCGCCAGGTACTGCTCATGACGATGCCGAAGCTGATAATCCGCCCCGGCATCACGTAACGGCCCCGTAACTGCGATAATTCCTGATCCTGGATAAGTTCGGGCTTGAAACCAGCATGGGCTGGAAGAGCTGCTGCCAGGCAAGCGGCGGCCAGCCAGTATGAAGTCTTCATCTGCTTGCTGCTCCCGGAGCGTCCTGCTCCTTTATGATTGTTCGGGCTCCTAGAAGAAGTCGCTCTGAATGAAACCGAAGTCCATCAGGTCCGAGTCTTTGACCGGGTAGAATCCATCGAGCTTGTTTTTCGCGGTCAGCGGGGCAGGCGGGTCGAGCAAGGCGTTGGTCTTGTCGTAGCCGGGACCGATGATGGCGAACACGATTCCATTCCAGCCTTTGACGAAATCTTCATGGGTGTAACGCTTGTGACCCAACACCGGATCACCGATGTAGACCCAGCCTTTCTGGGCGCGCTGCATCACCACGAAGTGCTTGTAGCCGCGAATGTCCATCAGTACCACCACCGGAATGGTCACCGCTTCGAGCTTGTCGGGCGGAATCCGGTAGCCTCGGGCGCGCATGCCGATGCTTTCCACGTAGCGCTTCATATCGAGCATGGAGAAGCCCTGGGTGCGGACCAGATTCTGATCCGAATTGACCAGCATGCCCTTGATGACGTGCTCCTCATCGACATCAAGCCAGTAGGCCTGGCGCAGAACGGTCGCCAGCGCGGCGGCGCCGCAACTGAAGTCGGTCTTCTGCTCGACGATGTCGCTGAACTTGCGTTCACGCACGCTCTGCACCTGTTTGAAGATCAGGTTGCCACCGGGCAGGCCGGCGACGGCCATCTGTGCAGCCTCAACGGGAACACAGAGACACAGCAGGAGGGAGAGGATCGCAGTACGCATGATCGTTACGCCTGAGTCGGACTGTGGAAAAGCCCCGTTTCCGGGGCTTTCGTTACGATCGCGATTACATGCAGGCTTTGCAGCCAGCGGCGATGGACAGCGAGTTGCTTTGTTGGTTGCCCACACCGGCCGAGACGTTGGCGCCACCGTTGCCGGAGAAGCCGTTCATCGAGTTGGTCATGCTGGCGTTGTTGACCACTGGGTTTTTCCAGCCGTCTTTGGTCAGCACTTGCTGGGTCCAGTAGCCAGCCAGTTCGATGGTGCCTTGTTCCTTGAAGGTGAATTTTTGATCGTCGTTGTCGTGGCCACCACCGCGGTTGTTGTTGCCATAGCCGCCGCCGTGATGATCGTCGCCTTCGATCTTGCCGCTGCCGGTGCCTTTATAGGTGCCGTAGGCCACGAAGCCGCCCGAGAGGGTGTCTTTTTTGTAGGCCTGGACGCCTTTGTTCTCTACGACCAGATTGGTCGAAGATTGGTTGGCCGCCGCTGCTGCGGTTGCCACGCGGCCGCCGGACACGGCGATGGCCAGGTTGTTTTTCTGTTGGTTGAAGTTGCCGGCGGTGACGTTGATGCCGATGTTGCCGGAACCGTTGTTGCCGGAGTTGTTCAACACAGCGTTGTTCTGTGTCGAAGAGTTTTTCACATGGTTGTTGCTATTGATCTGGGTGGCGCTGGAAGCCGCCACGGCGCTGCCGAAGATGAAGCTTTCGTCAGCGGTTGCCAGAGCAGCGGCGTTGTCTTGTTGGTTGCCGTCGCCGGCGGCGACGTTGGCGCCCATGTTGCCGTTGGAGTTGTTGAGGGAGTTGTCCATCTTGGCGTTGTTGTTGGTGCCCTGGTTTTTCACCACGTTGGAGGTGCTGGTCTGCACGTCGATCACTGCAGCACCGGCCCCGGCGGTGATTTGCAGCAGAGTGCCGAGGTCTGGACCTCTATCATGATCGTCATGGCCATTGCCATGACCGCCGTTGTGACCGTTGTTATTTCCACCTGCCTGGGCGGCCATTGCCATGACTGCGGCCAGTGCGAAAACCAGTGGTTTGAGAGCCATTGTAGGTTTCATGGTGTTTCTCCGGTGCTTATTAGTTGGTTAAGTGTTGGTACTTTCTAATTGCACTACGAGGGGTCAATCTGCGACCCGTATGCTCAGGGTGTTAGCCATTCGGTTCCCCACCCCGGCACTCTGGTTCACCTGAATCACTCCACGGCTGCCGGTGAAGGCCTGGTCGCTGGTAACGACCTGGCGGCTGCCTTGTTGAGCGCCAGTTGCTCCCGAGTTTGGTAACAGCGCCACGTTCTGTTGGGACAGGGCGCTGTCGTCAATGCTTTGCGGATTGGCGCTGATGCTGATCCGCAGGGCATTGGCCATCTGGTTGTTGGCCCCGGCCGACTGGTTCACGCCCAGTGCGCCGCTGCCGTTGCTGAAAGAGTTGCCGCCGATGGTGCTGCTGGTATTGACCGAGCGGTCGGCTGGCGTGGTGATGCGTTGGTTGACGCTGGTGGTGGCCGTGGCGTTGGTGCCGATGGCAATGGCCCGCACGTTGGTCTGTTGTTGCTGGTCGCCGGCGGCCTGGTTGACGTTGAAGTTGCCTGTGTAGCCGGTGCCGGAGTTCTGGATGCTGGAGGTGGCGGCGGCTTGATTGGCGGAGTCGGCCATGGCCCCGGAGCAGGCGAGCAAGGCAAGGAACAGGACTGAGTGATTCATCTTATTGGCCCCCGATATTTTTCAAGGGAGCCATGCCGGTGTTGATGCTCCGATTGATCGAGCCGGAAATACTGGCCCCGGCACCGCCACCATGACCCACTGCCATGCCTGGCAGGCCATGGCCATTGCTGTTGCTCAGGACATTCATCCCCGGTACACCGCTGTTGCCGGACAGCACGGTGCCGCGGATCAGCGCGCCAGTCCTGATGCCGGCAAAATCGCCATCGGTCATTTCATTGCCGGTCATCTGATTGACCAACGCCGAAGGGTTGGTATTGACCGAAATCGGATTGGGGTCTTTCTGCAGAGGCGCACGGCCAATGGGCTGTGCCTGTAAGGTGCGCTGGATGATGATCTCGCCATTGCCCGCCGCCAGAACCGGAAGACTGGACACCGCGCTGACGGCACAACCGATCAGCAGTAGGCGGGTGAAACTTTTGTTCAGAGTCCCCACGGCGGTATTCCTTCTTCTCAGTGCTGGCCCTAGTCAGCGTTGAGAGGGAGAGAGCAGAAGCCGTGCCGCTTTTGATTTCTTGCGAAGAATCAATGGGTTGGGAAAATGCTGGGGGGAAAGGGCGCAGCAGGTGTTTCAGGATTGAGACAGGCGCCACCGACGGCCATTGGCCATAAGCGGGACAATGCTCTGGAACAAGGGTTGCTGCGGGGGTGTATCAGTGGCGCAACAGTTTCGCCGACAGTGGGCGCCGCCCCCGAAAATGGCGGCCTGATCGCCAGGGGAGTGTTTCAGGAATGGACACTCTGCGGGGTGGCGCGCACCTGCGGCGGGATCAGTCCAGCAGCAGTTGCCGAACCAGGGCGAAGGCTTGCTGCCGGCGCTCCTGCCAATCGCCGCGAATGACCCGATAAGGCTGCGCGTGCAGGTCCAGCCACTGCTGCGTGGCGTCGAAGAAAGCCTGACGCTGCGCCAGTTGCGGCTGGCAGCGCTGACCGTCGTCGCTCCAGGCCACATCCTCCGGGGACAGCAGCAGGTGCAGGTGGTAATGCCGGGCCAGCAACTGGGTTTCCAGCCACGGCGGGCAGTCGCCGAACAGGGTCCGGCTCCACAGCAGGTTGCTCAGCAGGTGGGTGTCGAGAATCAGCAGGGCGGGTTGCCGGGCCCGGGCCTGGTCTTCCCAGGCCAACTGGCCACGGGCGATCTCGGGGATGTCCGCCAGGCAGGTATCGCGGCACTCCTGCTCGATGAAGTGGCGCACGTACTCACCCACCTGGATGCCGCCGAAGTGCGCTTGCAGCTCGGCCGCCAGCCAGCTTTTGCCACTGGACTCGGGGCCGGTCAGCACCAGTACCTTCACGGCTGCAACGCCGGGTCGGCGCGCCAGGTGCGCCAGCCCTGGACCGCCAGCAGGGTGAACAGGGCGTAGAGGGCCGCGGTCAGGTACAGCTCCTTGTAGATGAACAGACCCACGAAGATCACATCCACGGCGATCCACAGCGGCCAGCATTGCACGCGCTTCTGCGCCATCCACCATTGGGCTACCAGGCTGAAGGCGGTCAGGGCGGCGTCGAGCCAGGGTTGCGCGGCATCGGTCCAGTGGGCCATGGCCGCTCCCAGCATCAGGCTGCCCAGTGCGCCGAGGGCCAGGCCCTGGAGCAAGCCGCCGGGCTGCAACTGGCTGACCGGGCGCCCCTGATGCTGGTCGCCGCCACGGGTCCACTGCCACCAGCCATAGAGCTGCAGCACGGCGTAGACCACCTGCAACAGCATGTCGGAATAGAGCTTGACCTCGTAGAAAATCCAGCTGTAGAGCAACACCATGACCAGGCCGATGGGCCAGCACCAGGGATTCTGTTTAACCGTCAGCCAGACGGCGATGACGCCTAGCGCAGCGGCAAACAGTTCAAGCCCGGACATGGCGGTTCCTTGGGGAAGTGGAGGAGGGGGCGGATTGTACCCAGTCTGGGCCTTGGGCGTCAGCCCGGGGCCCAGACCCTGAAGTGACTCAGACGCGGAACTGACGCAGCAGGCCATTGAGCTGTTCCGACAGCTCCTTGAGGTGGCGGCTGGCGGCGCTGGAGTGCTGGGCCGCCAGAGCGGTGCCCTGGGACAGGCCTGCCGCCTGGCCGACGTTGTGGTTGATGTCTTCCACCACATGGGCCTGTTGCAGGGTGGCGCTGGCAATCGAGGCGTTCAGGCCGTTGAGGGTCCGCAGCGCCTGGCCGATGGCATTGAGGCTGGTACCGGCCAGGCCCGCCTGCTCGATGGTCAACTGCGACGCGCGGCTGCTGTCGCCAATCACCTTGACCGCCGCTTCCGAGTGATTCTGCAAGCGCTCGATCATGCCCTGGATTTCTGCGGTCGATTGCTGGGTGCGCTGGGCCAGCAGGCGCACCTCGTCGGCCACCACGGCAAAACCCCGACCCTGTTCCCCGGCCCGGGCCGCCTCGATGGCGGCGTTCAGGGCCAGCAGGTTGGTCTGTTCGGCAATGGAGCGGATCACTTCCAGTACGGTGCCGATCTGGGTGCTTTCTGCCGCCAGGGTGCGAATCACTTCCACCGCCTGATCGATGGCGCTCGACAGCTGATCGATCTGCTGCAGGCTGCCGTCGATATTGACCTGGCCTTGCTGGGCCTGGGCTTCGGCCTCGCGCACTTCACTGGCGGCGTGCTCGGCATTCTTCGCAACATCCTGAACGCCACTGGTGACCTGACTGATGGCTGCGGCCACCTGTTCCATCTGCTGGGACTGTTGCTGGCTGCGCTCCTGGGCCTCGGCGGCATTGCTGCCCAGCTCGCTGGAGGACTGTTCCAGGGCCGCGGCGCTGGTCTGCAACTGCGTCACGACCCCACGCAATTTGGCGGTGAAACCGTTGAAGTGTCGGGCCAGCTCGGTGACTTCATCCTGGCCATGGGTATCCAGGCTGCGGGTCAGGTCGCTTTCGCCGCTGGCGATATTGGCCATGGCGTGAACGGTCTCGCGCAGCGGGCTGACGATGCTGCGCACGATCAGCACCACCAGGCCCGCCATCAGCAGGGCAATCACCAGGCCGACAGAGGAGGCCCGCAGTACCTGGGCATAGAACTCCTGTTGCAGGTCATCGATGTAGATCCCGGAGCCGATGATCCAGCCCCAGGGCTGGAACAGCTGGATATAGGAGGTCTTCTGCACCGGCTGCTCGGCCCCGGGCTTGGGCCAGCGGTAGTCCACCATGCCGGCGCCCTTGGACTTGGCCAGGGCCACCATTTCGTTGAACACTTCGAAGCCGTCCGGGTCCTTGACTGCCGCCAGGTTCTGTCCGTCGAGCTTGGGGTTGGCCGGGTGCATGATCATGACCGGCGTCAGATCGTTGATCCAGAAGTAGTCGTTCTGGTTGTAGCGCAGCCCGCGAATCACCTGCAGCGCCTGTTTCTGCGCCTGTTCGCGGCTCATGCTGCCGGCGGCTTCCAGGCCCTGGTAGTAAGTGAGCACGCCGGCGGCGGTCTGCACCACGTGCTGGGTCTTCTGCGCCTTGGCCTGGTACAGGTCGCCATGAATCTGCTTGAGCATCATCACGCCCAGGGTCACCAGGGTCAGCACCGCCACGATCAGGATCAGCCACAAACGCTGACTGATGGATATCTTGCGTAAGCTATTCATCATCCGGTCACTCCAGATTCTTGTTCTTGTCATAAAAGGCCGTGAGCATCCAAGCACGCCTGCCTTCGAGCGCCAACCCTACGGAAGTCCAATAACACCACAGGCGCATTTTGCGCCTGTCTGTTAGGATTTCGGCGCCTTCACGCAAAACCTGAACCTTTCTGAATTTTTCACAGAATTTTCATAGGTTTGTGTTGATCTTATGGGCGCCGAAAACTCGGCTACGCTCGTCGCAGCAATGGCTTTGAATACTTAAAAAAGAGGCATGCCTGGAGCATCGCCTTATGGGGGATTGATGGATTTTTGGACCGCCGCGCAGGCATTGATACTTGGGATTGTCGAAGGCCTGACCGAGTTTTTACCCATCAGCAGTACCGGGCACCAGATCATCGTCGCCGACTTGCTCGACTTCGGGGGCGAGCGGGCGATGGCCTTCAACATCATCATTCAACTGGGGGCGATTCTTGCGGTTGTCTGGGAATTTCGGCGCAAGATCTTCGATGTGGTGCTGGGCTTGCCCACCCAACCCAAGGCCCAGCGCTTCACCGTCAACCTGCTGATCGCTTTCCTGCCAGCGGTGGTGCTGGGGGTGATCTTCGCCGACCTGATTCACGCTTACCTGTTCAACCCCATCACCGTGGCTTCGGCCCTGGTGGTTGGCGGCATCATCATGTTGTGGGCCGAGCGCCGGCAGCATCAGGTACATGCCGAGACGGTGGACGACATTACCTGGAAGGACGCGCTCAAGGTCGGTTGCGCCCAATGCCTGGCAATGATCCCGGGGACCTCGCGTTCCGGCTCGACCATCATTGGCGGGCTGCTGTTCGGCCTGTCGCGCAAGACCGCCACCGAGTTCTCGTTCTTCCTGGCGATGCCCACCATGGTGGGGGCCGCGGTGTACTCCGGCTACAAGTACCGCGACCTGTTCCAGCCGGATGATTTTCCGGTGTTCGCCATCGGCTTCGTCACGGCCTTCATCTTTGCCATGATCGCGGTCAAGGGCCTGCTGAAGTTCATTGCCAGCCACAGCTATGCGGCGTTTGCCTGGTATCGCATTGCCTTCGGCCTGCTGATCCTGGCGACCTGGCAGTTCGGTTGGGTCGACTGGACGGCAGTTAAGCCGTGACGACGGGCCGCAGCGAACCGCGCGCCGGCAGTGGCGCGCACATCCACAACCTGAAGCTCAAGTTGCTGGTAGGGGGCCTGCTGTGCGCACTGCCGTTGTTCGGCTCGTTATCCCTGTGGTGGCGAGCAATCTCGATCATCCCCCTGGTCGCCTATGGCGCCGTCAGCCTGTTGACCTTCCTGCTGTACTGGCACGACAAGCGCCGGGCCAGGGCCCAGGGGCAGCGCACGCCGGAGAAGGTCCTGCACGCTCTGGAGCTGGCCGGTGGCTGGCCCGGTGCCTTGCTGGCTCAGCAACTGTTGCGGCACAAGACCCGCAAGGTGTCCTATCAGACGCTGTTCTGGCTGATCGTGGCCTTGCATCAGGTCTATTGGATTGATCGGTTGTTCCTGGAAAGCGGTCTGCTGAGCCTGTTCTAGAGCAGCAGGCCGACCTGGGTGCGCTTGGGCAGCTTGCTCACCACCAATTGATGGGACGCTTGCAGCAGGGCCTTGAGTTCATCGGCCCCCAACGGGTAGGGGCTGTGCATGATGATCCAGTGAGCCCGGGCCAGGTAGGGCGCCGGGGCAATGCCCGGACGGTCGACATGGCCAAGAAACAGTTCCCGGTCGACCTTGAAGGCCAGGGACTCGCCCCGCAGGTTCTGCAACGCAAACATCTTGTTGCCGGCAATCGAGAACACCCGCACGCCGCCCCATTTGTAGTCTTCCCGCGCGCCTGGCAGGCCCAGGCAGAATTGCGCCACTTGCTCTTCATTCAGGGTTGCAGCTTTCACAGGGCACGTTCTCCACAACGTTCGAAGGATTCACTCAGGTGTTCGATCCAGGCCCGCACGGCCGGCAGCACACCCCGGCGGTGAGGATACACCGCTTGCAGCCAGCCGCCTGGCAGTGACCACTGGGGGAGCAGTTGCACCAGCTGACCGCTGGCCAGTTCGGCCTCGCAGTACAGCATCGGCAGCACGGTGCAGCCCAGGCCGGCGAGGGCGCAGGCGCGACGGACGATGAAGTCATCGATGCCCAGGCGCGCTTCCAGGGCCAGGTCGCAGGCGTTGCCCTGTTGATCCAGCAGCCGCAGGTGTACCAGCCGGTCGGCCTCCAGGGCGCCGAGTATGGGCAGGTGCCTCAGGTCTTGCGGGTGGGTCACCGGGTTGTCCCGCAGGAAGGCCGGGGAGGCGACCATCGCCGTCTGCGCCGGGCGCAGGCGCCGGGTGACCAACAAAGGGTCTTCGTCGCCTTGCTCGCGTACTCGCAGGGCCACATCTATGCCTTCGGTCACCAGGTCGACACGGCGGTTGAGCAACAGCATCTCCAGCTGCACCTGCGGGTATTTCTCCAGAAAGCTGCTCACCAGTGGCGTCAGCAATTCATGGGCCAGGCCCACCGGGCTCGACACCCGCAGGCGTCCCCGGGGCTCGCTGGCCATGCTGGCCACGGCTTCGTCGGCCATCTCCGCTTCCAGCAACATGGCCTGGCAATGGCGCAGGTAGCGCTCGCCCACGGCGGTGAGCTTGAGCTGCCGGGTCGTGCGCTGCAGCAGCCGGGCCTTGAGGCGCTCCTCCAGTTCGGCGATGCGCCGCGACAGACGCGACTTGGGAATGCCCAATTGGCGCCCGGCGGCGGCGAAGCCACCGGCTTCCACCACTTTGGCGAAGTAATAGAGATCGTTGAGGTCTTGCATGGGGAAAGGTTCGATTGTCCTATTGGTAGGACGAACTATCGCATTTATGCCGACTAATCAGCTATTGAATTCATCTGTAGGATTGCCAGCATCCGATCGCCCAGCGGCGGTCCTCACTTGGAGATCCCACATGAAACTCTTGCATATCGATTCCAGCATCCTGGGTGACAACTCGGCGTCCCGCCAACTGAGCCACGCCGTGGTCCAGGCCTGGAAAACCGCCCAGCCTGACCTGGCAGTGACCTATCGCGACCTGGCCGGCGATGCCATCAGCCACTTCTCCGCTGCGACCCTGGTGGCCGCCGGCACCGCCGCCGAGCTGCGTGATGCGGCGCAAAAGCACGAAGCCGAACTCAGCGCCCAGGCCCTGGCCGAATTCCAGGCCGCCGACGCGTTGGTGATCGCGGCGCCCATGTACAACTTCACCATCCCGACCCAGCTCAAGGCCTGGATCGACCGCATCGCCGTGGCCGGCCAGACCTTCCGCTACACCGAAGCCGGCCCGCAAGGCCTGTGCGGCGGCAAGAAGGTCTTGGTGGTCTCCACCTCCGGCGGCTTGCACGTCGGCCAGGCCACTGGCGCGGCTCATGAGGACTACCTCAAGGTGCTGTTCGGCTTCCTCGGTATCACCGATATCGAATTCGTTCGCGCTCACGGCCTGGGGTACGGTGAAGACGTGCGCAACAAAGCCATGAGCGACGCCCAGGCGCAGATCAGCGAGCAGCTTTTCGCCGCGGCGTAAGGCTTGTGTAAAGACGCTTTCCGGCACGGCAAGCGCCACTAGACTCCGTATTCTGATGACTGCTTGAAGTGATCAGAATGCGGAGTTTTTTTGTGGGCGTTTCCAGTGTTGCTGGCCCAGGTTATGCAGGTTTTTCGAGGCCGGGAGTCGTGCTCCCTGGCGGTGCATTCGCATTCATGGGCCAATCTGGCTTCAAGGCCTTGGCAGCAAGGGATGGCAGGGGTAACGGGCTTTCTCGATCCGGCGGCAAAGGTGGGCGTGTGATGAAGCGTGTTTGTGCAGTGTTACTGATGTACCTGCTCGGCAGCCCGATTTCAGTGCAGGCCGCTCCCGCGCCCCACCCGCACTGGAGCGTCGGCTTCCATGAAATGAGTTTTCTCGATCCCCTGGACCGGCAGCCGATGCGCGCCATTGCCTTTTACCCGTCCACCGGCATCGAGCACCCCAGTTTGGTCGAGGGGTATCAGATCGCCGCATCCCGGGATGCCAAGGTCGCCATCGGCCGCTTTCCGATGCTGATGCTGTCCCACGGCAATACCGGTACACCCCTGGCCCTGCACGACCTGGCGACGTCCCTGGCACGCAAGGGTTTTGTCGTGGTGGCGGTGATTCATCCCGGTGACAACTCCAAGGACCACAGCCGCCTGGGCACCTTGAGCAACCTCTACGGACGGCCGATCCAGATTTCCGAAGCCATAACCGCCACCCTTGGCGACCCCATGCTGTCGCCCTTCGTCAATGCCGATCAGGTCGGGGTCATCGGTTATTCCGCCGGCGGCGAGACCGCCTTGATCCTGTCCGGCGCCACGCCTGACCTGGACCGCCTGCGGCGTTACTGCCAGGAACGTCCCGATGATCGCGATGCCTGCAATACCCAGGGCGAACTGATTGTCGACCGCGAGGATCTGCAGCCAGTGGCCGACCCGCGGGTGCATGCACTGATGCTGATGGCGCCCCTGAGCCTGAAATTCGGTCGCCAGACCCTGGCCGGGGTGCATGTGCCCGTGCTGCTCTACAGCGGCGATGGTGACCAACTGGTGGCCCTGGACAAGAATGCCGCGGCCCTGGCGCGCAAGCTGCCCGTGGCTCCGGACTTCAAGCTGCTGGCCGGTGCCGGGCACTTCGTGTTCATGGCGCCGTGCAGCGCCGAGCAGTTGGCGGCCATGCCGGCCCTGTGCACCGATGCCGACGGCGTCGACCGCGAAGATATCCATCGCAACCTGATTGCCGAGGCCGGCAGGTTCTTCACCCATACCCTGGGCCGGCCGAGCCGGGCAGGGATGCAGACCGCCGACCAGTAACTCAGGCACCGGCCCGGCGCTTGAGCAGCAGCGTCAGTCCCAGGCCGGTGATCGAGAGCAGGGCGGCGCAGAAGAAAATCCACGAATACCCCAGGTTCAGGGCCACCGCGCCCATCAAGGGACCGGCGATGGCCAGGGCCAGATCGAAAAACACCGCATAGGCACTCAAACCGGCACCGCGGCTGCTGTTGGGCACCTGCTTGATGGCTTCCACCCCCAGCGCCGGGTACACCAGCGACAAGCCGAAGCCGGTGAGCCCGGCGCCAATCAGCGCCCAGGCCGTGGACGGCGCCAGCCAGAGCAGGGTCAGCCCCAGGGTCTCGACGCACATGCAGGCAATGGCCGAGCGAAAGCCGCCAAAGCGGCTGATGCTGGAGATGAACAGCAACCGCGAGCAGATGAAGCACACCCCGAACACCGTCAGGCAATAGGCGGCGCCGGTCCAGCCGCGGCTCAGGTAGAACAAGGTAATGAAGGTGGTCAGGGTGCCATAGCCGATGGAGGCCAGGCTGAGGCTGGCGCCGAAGGGGGCAATGCGCCCGAAGACCGCCCAGAACGGCAGGCGCTCGCCGCGAATCACCGGCACCGAGGGTTTGTTGCGAATCAGCAGCAGGGCCAGCACCGCCAGAACCGACAGGGCGATGCCCAGGCTGGTGAAACCGTATTGCTCAACCATCACCACTCCCAGCGGCGCGCCGATGGCAATGGCGCCGTAGGAGGCAATGCCGTTCCAGGAAATCGAGCGGGCCGTGTGTTCCGCGCCCACCTGGCCCATGCACCAGCTGATGGTGCCGACCCCGATCAAGCCCTGGGCCACGCCCAGCAGCAGGCGTGCGCCCAACAGCACGGCAAGGCTCAGCAGTGGCCAGTGTTCCAGCCACACTGAAATCAGGGTCAAAAGCCCGCTGAGGAGAATCCCCAGCAAGCCGTAGATGATCGAGCGCTTGGTGCCCACGGTGTCCGACATGCGCCCGGCCATGGGCCGGCTGAGCAGGGTGGCCAGGTATTGCGCGCCGATGGTCAGCCCGGCAATCACCGCGCTGAAGCCCAGCTGTTCGTGGACGTAGCCCGGCAGCACGGCGATTGGCAGGCCGATGCAGAGGAAGGCGATAAAGGTATAGAAGACGATGGAGACGATCTGCAGGGTGATCGCCATGGAGCTTTGAGCGGAGGTCTGTGGCTCGGGCATGAAGGCTCGTTCGCGGGCGGCGGTTAGAGAGCCGCATCATCGCGTGCCGCGATCATAAAAGGAAGCAGGCTAACGATCTTTCCCCAACGCCTCGCAGACCGCTGATGTGCAAGGCCTGAAGGCTGCTTCGCCGATAAGCCCAGCGGCGCTGCGAGCCCTGCAAGCGCGGGCTTACCGGCGAACACGCTGATCGATAGTGCACAAGGTTCGAAGGTTTCTGCACCGGCCAGCGAGGCCCAAATGAAAAAGCCCCGTCACACTGGACGGGGCTCTTTTCTGGTCGCTTGACGCTCGCTGCCGCTTTAGAACATCACGCCCTGGCTGCGCAGGTAGTCGTCGTAGGTGCCGCTGAAGTCGGTCACGCCGCTTGGGCTCAACTCGATGATGCGGGTGGCCAGGGACGAGACGAACTCACGGTCGTGGCTGACGAAGATCAGGGTGCCCGGGTAGTTTTCCAGGGCCAGGTTCAAGGCCTCGATGGATTCCATGTCCAAGTGGTTGGTCGGTTCGTCCATCACCAGCACGTTGGGCTTTTGCAGGATCAGCTTGCCGAACAGCATGCGGCCTTGCTCACCACCGGAAATCACCTTCACCGACTTGAGGATCTCGTCGTTGGAGAACAGCATGCGGCCCAGGGTGCCACGGATCATCTGCTCGCCCTGGGTCCACTGGCCCATCCAGTCGAACAGGCTGACGTCGTCTTCGAAGTCATGGGCGTGGTCCTGGGCGTAGTAGCCGATTTCCGCGCTTTCAGTCCACTTGACGGTACCGGCGTCCGGGGTCAGCTCGCCCACCAGGGTGCGCAGCAGGGTGGTCTTGCCGATACCGTTGGGGCCGATGATCGCCACGCGCTCGCCGGCTTCGACGGTGAAGCTGAAGTTCTGGAACAGGGTCTTGCCATCGAAACCCTTGGACATGCGCTCCAGGGTCACCGCCTGGCGGTGCAGCTTCTTGGTCTGTTCGAAGCGGATGAACGGGCTGACCCGGCTCGACGGCTTGACTTCGGCCAGCTGGATCTTGTCGATCTGCTTGGCCCGGGAAGTGGCCTGCTTGGCTTTCGAGGCGTTGGCCGAGAAGCGGCTGACGAAGGTCTGCAGTTCGGCGATCTGGGCTTTCTTCTTGGCGTTGTCCGACAGCAACTGCTCGCGGGACTGGGTCGCGGCGATCATGTACTCGTCGTAGTTGCCCGGGAACAGGCGCAGCTCGCCGTAGTCCAGGTCGGCCATGTGGGTGCAGACGCTGTTGAGGAAGTGCCGGTCGTGGGAAATGATGATCATGGTGCTGTTACGCGCCGTGAGAATGTTTTCCAGCCAGCGGATGGTGTTGATGTCCAGGTGGTTGGTCGGTTCGTCCAGCAGCAGCACTTCCGGATCGGAGAACAGCGCCTGGGCCAGCAGCACCCGCAGTTTCCAGCCTGGAGCGACTTCGGTCATCGGGCCGAAATGCTGTTCCAGGGGAATGCCCAGGCCCAGCAGCAGCTCACCGGCGCGGGATTCGGCGGTGTAGCCGTCCATCTCGGCGAATTCGGTTTCCAGCTCGGCCACGGCCATGCCGTCTTCTTCGGTCATTTCCGGCAGCGAGTAGATGCGGTCGCGCTCGGCCTTGACCTTCCACAGCTCTTCGTGACCCATGATCACGGTGTCGATCACGGTGAATTCTTCGTAGGCGAACTGGTCCTGGCGCAGTTTACCCAGGCGCACGTTGGGCTCCAGCATGACCTGGCCGCCGGACGGCTCGAGGTCGCCACCGAGGATTTTCATGAAGGTCGACTTGCCGCAACCGTTGGCGCCGATCAGGCCGTAACGGTTGCCACCGTTGAACTTGACCGAAACGTTCTCGAACAGTGGCTTGGCGCCGAACTGCATGGTGATGTTAGCTGTGGAGATCAATTACTTACCTACCAATGATTTAGCGCCAGCCTTGAATCCACGAAGCGCGATCTGGAGCCTTCCAGGTCGGGCCGGTCTGGGTGTGGAACTGAGCCAGCGGGCGTACGTCGAGCGCAACATTCCGGCGACGGGGCCGGGTTGCTGAGCAAAGAGTGCGGGGTGCATGTTGGAATTTGTGCGCATTGTCGCATATGTAACCGAGCAGTTGTATGACGCTCGGGTAGGGATTTTCGCCGCAATGGCCGATGTTCAACTGCCGTTAAGTGCAACCCGGGCCTGAGCCAACGCGTGCATGAACCGCTGCAAGTGTGCGGCGGCCTCAGTGGGGGCGGCCTGAAGCAGGCAGTGAGGGCCGTCGATGGCCACCAGCCGGGCGTCGTTGCGCAGTTGCCGGACCAGGATGGATGCCGAGGCCGGCACCAGCCGGTCGTGGCGGGCCTGGAGGTACAGCAGCGGTACCTCCGTGGCCACCAGGGCCTGGCTTGCATCCACTGCAATCACTGACTGCAACCGGGCCCGCAGTACTTGGGGCGTTACCTGGGCGATGGCTGCCGCCAGGGCGCTGCGCAGGGAGGCGGTGGAAAAACCGCCGAGCAACAAGGCATCCATCGGCCAGAACGGCAGGTGTCGCAAGGGCAGCAGCTTGAGCAACGGTGACAGCGGCGCCAGTGCCGAACGCGGATTGCGCACAAAACTGCAGCACAGCACCAGCCCCAGCATGGCGCTGGGTCGTCGGGCGGCGATGCTGACGGCCACCGGCCCGGAAAACGACTCGCCCAGCAACACGAAAGGACGGTCCAGCGGCAGTTGTTGCCATACCTGCTCTACCAGGGCGGGGTAGTCCAGCACCTGATTGGTGGGATAACGCAGCACCTGCACCGCTAGGTTCGGGGGCAGGGCGTGGAGCAGGGGGGCGAACAGGCTGCCGGTGCCATCCATTCCAGGCAGCAGGACCAGGATCGGGAGCGGTGTGGGGTCGATCAATTCAGCGATCCTTGCCGGGTACAAAGAAAAAAAGCGCCCGGCAGGATACCTCGGGAGTCCGGCCAACACAGCTCGTTTGTGCTGGCCAGAGGGCTGGAGGGCATTTTATTGAGCTGAAGCAAAACCTGGCGCAATACAGGCAAATTTCGACAGAAGTCGCGCAGCTTTTCACAAATTTGAGTTAACCATTGGTTACAAACTGTGGCTAAAATGCGACCCGACGGCCGGACGCCGAGGGTCGGATCGACGACGAAGATGTTCGCCGATTGCGCTTTTTTCAACTCAGACGCTGCCATTTGCCTTTGGCCCTTCGGGCTTTCAGGGGCGCAGCATGCTCTCTTCTGAAGTGTGACAATTTCCGTGAAACTCATCATTGCCGCTGTATACGTTTTATCCATTGCGTACGTACACCTGCGGGGGCGCGTGCGCCACAAGCTGGGTCGCCAACTGAGTGATCACTCCACCTTCCTGGCCCCCATCAACTGCTTCCTTTATCTGTTCTCCAAGTTTCCCAACCGGCCCTACCTGGACCCGGCCGACTTCCCCGAGATGAACAAGCTGCAGGAACACTGGGAGGAGATTCGTGCCGAGGGCCAGAACCTGTTGCAGGCCGGTGAGATCAAGCGCTCGGATCAGTACAACGATGTGGGTTTCAACTCGTTCTTCAAGACCGGCTGGAAACGCTTCTATCTGAAGTGGTACGGCGACAGCCACCCTTCGGCGATGAAGCTGTGCCCGCGCACCACCGAGCTGGTGCAGAGCATCGGCTCGATCAAGGCAGCGATGTTTGCCGAGCTGCCTCCGGGCTCCAAGCTGGTGCGTCACCGCGATCCTTATGCCGGTTCCTATCGCTACCATCTGGGGCTGTCCACGCCGAACAACGAAGGCTGCTACATCGAGGTCGATGGCGAGCGCTATCACTGGCGCGATGGCGAAGCGGTAATGTTCGACGAGACCTACATCCACTACGCGGAAAACACCACCGATCAGAACCGCATCATTCTGTTCTGCGACGTGGAGCGGCCGATGAAGTATCGCTGGGCTGCGGCGTTCAACGGCTGGTTCAGCCGCACGGTGATGTCCGCTGCCGGTTCGCCCAACGATGCCGGGGACAAGACCGGCGGCCTGAACCGTGCCTTCAACAAGCTGTACAAGATCCGCCTGCGGGGCAAGGAACTGAAGAAGCGCAACCGCACCCGTTACTACCTGGAAAAGTGGGCGATCTTCGCCGCACTGCTGTTGCTGTTCATCTATATCTGATGGGCCATCCGCCTTCTGCACAGCGGTAACGCGGCGCCGCCAATGGCGGGCCGCGGATACCGGGTGTTACATGTTCTGCAGGAATATTTAATTAACAAAGCCGAACCCTGGGCGTAGCGTGGAATCGAATTCGATACCTTGTCGCTCTTCAGGAGGCTTGTCATGAACAGTCTGGCCCGCAGGTTTGCCGCATTCATCGCGCTGAGTTGGGCCAGTGGCGCCGTTTGGGCCGCCGCTCCTGAACCGCTCCCATCCCCGCACTTGCCCAGCACTCTGCTGCTGGCGCAGAACCTGCCCAACAGTGGCAACAACGATCCCTACAGCAACCCCATTCGCCGGGCCAATCCCAACAGCATGCAGGGCACCCAGCCCATCAGTCCGCCTGTGCGCGGCCCTGGCACCGGCCCCAGCGTGCGGCGGCCCACCCTGGAGAACGGCGGTATCGGCAACGGTTATCCCCGGGGCGGCGTGCAGCGACCCAACCCCGATCCCCGAGTGCAAAGCCCCCGAGCCAACGATCCGAACAACCGGCGCTAAGATGCCGGTGTGCTGCGTTGTCGGCGCCGCCTGCCTGGGGGCGCGAGGGAATTTCTTGATCCACAGAAGGAAGCGAGCATGTTGCGTAAAACCCTTTTCGCCACCTTGTGCGCCAGCGTCCTGCTGGGCAGCGCGTTGCCGGTCTCGGCGGCGGGCGAACAGTCGTTTCCCAGCGAGCAGGGCACTCTGAGCCTGACGCCGCTGGTGCAAGGTTTGAACCACCCCTGGGCCCTGGCCTTCCTGCCGGATCGCCAAGGCATGCTGGTCACCGAGCGTCCCGGCAGCCTGCGGCTGGTGAGCCCGGACGGCAAGCTTTCGGCCCCCTTGAACGGGGTGCCCAAGGTCTGGGCCAATGGCCAGGGCGGCTTGCTGGACGTGGTGCTGTCGCCGGACTTCAAGCAGGACCGCCTGGTGTATCTGTCCTACGCCGAAGGCGGTGGCGAGAACGGCACAGCCGGCACTGCGGTCGGCCGGGGCCGATTGGCCGACGACCTCAGCGGGCTCAAGGACTTCAAGGTGATCTTCCGCCAGGAGCCGAAGCTGTCCACCGGCAACCACTTCGGTTCTCGCCTGGTGTTCGACCGCGATGGCTACCTGTTCATCACCCTGGGCGAGAACAACAACCGGGCCACCGCCCAGGACCTGGACAAACTCCAGGGCAAGATCGTGCGCCTGTACGCCGATGGCCGGGTGCCGGACGACAACCCCTTTGTCGGCCAGCCCGGGGTGCGTCCGGAGATCTGGAGCTACGGCCACCGCAATCCACAGGGCGCGACGCTCAACCCCTGGAGCGGCACCTTGTGGGAGAATGAGCACGGACCCAAGGGCGGTGACGAGATCAACCTCATCGAACGGGCCAAGAACTACGGCTGGCCCCTGGCGACTCACGGGGTCAACTACTCCGGCCAGCCGATTCCCGAGGCCGGCGGCCAGACAGCACCAGGCACCGTGGGCCCTCATCATGTCTGGGAGAAGTCTCCCGGCATCAGCGGCATGGCGTTCTATGACGGTGATCGCTTCAAACCCTGGCAGCACAACCTGTTCATCGGCGCCCTGGCCAGCCGCGAACTGATCCGCCTGCAATTTGACGGTGACCGTGTCACCCATGAAGAGCGCCTGCTGGGCGAGCTCAATGCGCGCATCCGAGACGTGCGCCAGGGCCCGGACGGTTATCTCTACATCCTCACCGACGAGGATCAGGGCGGCCTGTACAAGGTTGGCCTGGAATAATCCGCGCCATCCCCATCCCCATCCCCGAGCCAGCTCGCTGCTGTAGCGGGCTCGCCAGCCAAGGGGGCGGCGCGGGCAGGGCCGCTGCGCCGGCAAGCCGGCTCCTACGCTTGGGCGGGCGTGGAGAGGATGACGGCGGCCCGCAGTTTGCTGCTGCCGAAGCTGCACATTTTGTCGAACTCGCTGTGGCTGACCGGCAGGTGCTGGCAGTCCATCGGCTGGCGATGCTGGCTATGGTCGACATCCGGGTCATGCAGGTAGACAAAGTCCTCGTCGCAATCGGTGACTATCACCCAATGGGGCGCCTTGGAGCGGGTCAGGCGATAGCTGCTGATCAGCACCAGGGGCTGGCCACCCGCACTCAATAACCTCGGCAGATCCAGAGGGCCACCCAGTACCTGTTGCACATCGCTGGCATCCAGCTCCTTGCAGAACTCGTCGTGGACCAGGCGCATGACGTCTTTTTTATGCTCGTCGCGCACGCCGCTGAGAAACAACGGCCCGGCGCTGTTGACCTGCAGGCGCACGCCAAAGCCGCGGCGCCAGGCGGACAGCGCCAGGCCCTGGGGGCTGCAGCCGCCATGGCCGGCGGTCATGAATACGGTGGTGGCTTCACGCCAGATCTGCAGTTCCTCTCGGCGCTCCAGGGGCCGCGATGGCTGCAGGGCGGCCATGGCCATCAGCAAACAGGCCGGACCGCAGGTGAAGTCGGTGGTCTGCTGGTAGTAGGGCACGCGGATGCTGCGGGTCTCACGGTGCTGGAGAATGCGTTTCTCCAGGCGCAAAGCGTCGGCGTGGTCTTCGTAGTAGTCGTGGATGCGGGCAAAACGCCGGTAGCCATGGCGTTCATACAGGGCAATCGCGGCCGGGTTGTCGGTGCGCACTTCCAGGCGCAGATAGGCGCAGTCGTGTTCCAGGGCACAGGCCTCGATCCGTTGCAGCAGGCGCCGACCCAGGCCCAGACCCCGGGCGTCTTCGGCAATGGCGATGGAATACAGCCGCGCCAGCGAGGTGCCGCGATGAAACAGCACCACGGCATAGCCCAGCAATCGCGCCTGATGCTCGGCCACCAGCAGTTGCCCGTGGGCGCGGCTGATCATCCATTGGAAGCTGCGTGGAGTCAGCCGGTCGCTGGTGAAACATTGCTGTTCCAGGGCCACCAGCGCCGGCAGATCGTCGGGGGTTGCAGTGCGAAAGACAAGATCCATATAACCGCCGTAAAAGTTGCGTAACGAAACGAGACTTCGAAAAAAGTTCGTGCTTAATAGAAAGGGTCAGGTTCTTAAGCGAGAGCGAACTTTATGTCAGCGGTACAAGGTCATTGGCGAGAAGTATCCGAGCAAAGTTTGCCGGCGACAATCACTTCGGCAAGTTATTTTTCCCCCGGGGATAAAGCTTCAAGTCAGGTGATTATCATTGTCGAACGCAAGGAAGACTGGGCTTCCTACTTTCCCAGTGAAGATATTCTCACGGCCCAGGAGTACCTCGAGCAGAGCCGCGAACGTGCTCCGGGCAAACGGGTTCAGGTGATCAACCTGTGCCGCAGCTACAAGTACCTGGGACATGGCTACTACTGCTCGCTGCTGGCTGAAGCCCGCGGCCACCGGGTGATTCCATCGGTACGGACCATCAGTGAACTGACCCGCAAGGCCCTCTATGGATTGGCCCTGGACGACCTGGACAAGGCCCTGGAAAAAGCCCTGAGCAATCACCTCTACAGTGATACCGAAGGTTTTACCCTGACGCTGTATTTTGGCCGGACCCATATCGAGCCCTTGCAGGAACTGGCTCGTCAGTTGTTCGAGCTGTTTCCGTGTCCGATCTTGTTAGTTGATTTCAAACGAACTAACACATGGCGTATCGAAGGCGTGAAGTCCGGTGCCTTGCATAAGTTGCGAGAGGATCAGGAAGATCAATTTGCCAACTCCCTGGACAGTTTCAGTCGCAAGGTCTGGCGTATTCCACGCTCAAGGCAGTTGGCCCGTTATGACCTGGCGATACTTCACGATCCCCAAGAAGTCCTGCCGCCTTCCAATGCCCGGGCGCTGGAAAGCTTCATCCGGGTTGGCAAGGGGCTGGGCATCGATGTGGAGTTGATCGAGAAGAAGGATTACTCCCGTCTTGCCGAATACGATGCGTTGCTGATTCGCGAAACCACCAGCGTCGACAACCACACCTATCGTTTTGCCAAGAAGGCCGAGAGTGAAGGGC
Source organism: Pseudomonas protegens (assembly GCF_003363755.1). Classification (GTDB taxonomy): domain Bacteria; phylum Pseudomonadota; class Gammaproteobacteria; order Pseudomonadales; family Pseudomonadaceae; genus Aquipseudomonas; species Aquipseudomonas danubii. The sequence goes on along the minus strand of NZ_CP031396.1, from coordinate 287,903 downwards.
TGGTGGTGATGGATGACCCCACCTCGATCCTGCGCTGCACCAACAAGGTCTATCTCACTGACCTGCTCAAGGGCCATCACTTGGGGATGCCCGCCACCGAGATCCTCTACAAGGAGCGACCGGAAGACTTCGAACGGGTCGGCGAACGCCTGGGCTTTCCCCTGGTGCTGAAGATTCCCGATGGCTGTTTCTCGCGAGGCGTGATCAAGGTCGAAAGCCAGCAGGCCTTGCTGGCGGCCACCGCCGAACTGTTCGAGCACTCGGTGCTGCTGCTGGCCCAGGAGTTCTTCTACACCGAGTACGACTGGCGCATTGGCGTGCTCAACCGCAAGCCGATCTTTGCCTGCCAGTACTTCATGTCCAAGGGCCACTGGCAGATCTACAACCACAAGGCCAAGGGCCAGGACATCAACGGCGAGTGCCGCACCCTGGCGGTACACGAGGCGCCGCGGGCCGTGGTGGAGCTGGCGGTGAAGACCGCCAACCTGATCGGCGACGGTCTGTACGGGGTCGATCTCAAGCAGTCCGGCGACAAGGTGGTGGTGATCGAGGTCAACGACAACCCCAATCTCGACGCCGGTATCGAGGACGCCTACCTGCAGGACGACCTGTATTCCCTGGTACTGGAGGAGTTCGTGCGCCGCCTGGAGCTCAAGCGTCGCGGCCAGGCCTGGTGAGGCGGCGATGATCCACAGCTATCGACTGGCCCATGGCGGCCTGCAAGCCGTCCCGGAACTGGATGCCCAGGTCATGCTGTTCAGCAACCCGGACCTGGCAGAGCGTGATTTGCTGCACAGTGCCTTCAAGCTTGATGAGCACGCCCTGGCCTCGGCGCTGGACCCGGACGAGGTGTCGCGCATCGAGTTTCATCCCGATTACCTGTTCCTGATCTGGAAGCGCCCGGAAAACTATTCCGGCGGCGGCAGCCTGTCCTTCGAGGTGTCGTCCTGCGGCCTGCTGTTTTCTGCGGACCGGTTGCTGGTGATCGCTCCCGACGATACGCCGCTCCAAGGGCTGGGTGCGCGGCACAACCTGCACAGCCCGCTGGATGTGCTGCTGGACCTGCTGTTCAACAACATCCATCACTACCTGGGCCACCTCAAGGTGATCAAGCTGGTGGCCCGGGAGCTGCAGCACAAGTTCAACAGCTCGATGGAAAACCGTCACCTGATGCAGATGTTCAATCTCAGCGAGAGCCTGATCTATTACCTCAATGCCTTGCACAGCAACGGCGCGCTATTGACCCGCCTGCGCAATCACGCCGAGAAGGAGCAGTTCGGCAGCCAGGCCATCGGCCTGATCGACGACCTGATCATCGAGAACAACCAGTGTTACAAGCAGGCGGAGATCTACTCCACGGTGTTCGCCGGGCTGATGGATGCCCGGGGCAACCTGATGAACAACAGCACCAACCAGTTGCTGCGCAAACTGACCCTGATCAACGTGGTGTTCCTGCCGCTGAACCTGATTGCCAGCATCGGCGGCATGTCCGAATTCAGCATGATGACCGCAGGCACGCCGTGGTGGATCGCCTACTCGTTGTTGCTGCTGGCCATGTTGCTGGCCGCTGGGGCCATGTCCCTGGGGCTGCGCCGGCTCACCGGCCATGGCGACAAGGTCGTGTGAGCCTTATGGCGCTTGCAGGGTCAGCACTTCGAAGCCGTCGCGGGTCACCGCCACCGTGTGTTCCCACTGGGCGGAAAGGCCATGGTCGCGGGTGACCACGGTCCAGCCGTCCTTGAGCCCGCGGACCCGGGCACTGCCCTGGTTGAGCATGGGTTCGATGGTGAAGACCATGCCTTCGCGCAGTTCCAGGCCGGTGCCCGGGCGGCCGAAGTGCAGGATCTGCGGTTCTTCGTGCATCTGCCGGCCAATGCCGTGGCCGCAGTATTCGCGGACCACGCTGTAACCCCTGGCTTCGGCATGAGACTGGATGGCATGACCGATATCGCCGAGGCGAGCGCCCGGACGCACCACCTTGATTGCCGCCCACATGGCCTCGAAGGTGGTGTCGACCAGGCGTTGAGCCTTGGGGCCGACCTGGCCGATCAGGTACATCTTGCTGGCATCGGCGATGTAGCCGTGCTTCTCCAGGGTGATATCGATGTTGACGATATCCCCGTCCTTGAGCACCGCCTTGGGGTGAGGCATGCCGTGGCACACCACTTCGTTGATCGAGGTGTTGATGCAGTAGGGGTAGTTGTACTGACCCTTGCTCGCCGGGCGTGCCTTGAGCTCGTGGCGGATGAAATGTTCCACCGCGCTGTCCAGCTCCAGGGTGGACAGGCCGGCGGCGACAAAACCGTCGAGAAAGTCGAACACCTGGGCCAGCAGGCGCCCGGATTCGCGCATCAGCGCCAGTTGTTCAGGGGTCTTGATCAGGGCCTGGGTCATGGGCGCCCCCTGAGCAGGTCGGGTTTGTTCAGCAGCAGTTTGTTGATCAGGTCGTTGTAGGCCAGGTGTGGGTTGAGCTCGGCCAAGAGACCGATCTTGATCCAGAATTCGGCCTGGGCGTTGATCGAGCGGTCCATGGCGGCGCTGGCGACGCGGATCTGCTGGTGCAGTTCATCGGAGATTTTGACGATACCCATGTTGATAGGGGGCTCTCTTGAGGGAATATATGAATCGTATATGTTTCGTATAGTCAGCCGCAAGCGGGGAGCAGGTGGGGGAGATGTGTTGCTGTGCGTGAGCCTCGCAGAAATGCGTTGACCGCCAGGGGCTGGCGCGGTTAGTTTCCGGTCCATGACTTTTTCTGCCCATCGTTCCCAGCCAAGCATTATTACCGCCATTCCTGATTGGCGGGCTTGCTGACGACTGCACCCAACCCGCCCTGGAGGCGGGTTTTTTCTCTCTGTCTCCCGGGCTCCGAACACAGCCAGGAGATCCATCATGCATTGCCCCAGCCGTCTTGCCAGCACGCCCCAGCCCAGCGCCGACATGGCCCTGCTGGAACGCTATGTGAAGATGATCCTCGCCGCGCCGGTCTACGACCTGGCGATCTGCACGCCGCTGCAGGCGGCGCCCGCCTTGTCGCAGCGGCTGGGCAACCAGATCCTGCTCAAGCGCGAAGACCTGCAGCCGACCTTTTCCTTCAAGATCCGCGGCGCCTATAACCGTCTGGCCCAGCTCACCGCCGAGCAACGGCAGCGCGGGGTGGTCACCGCGTCCGCCGGCAATCATGCCCAGGGGGTGGCCCTGGCCGCGCGGGAGCTGGGGATCAAGGCCAGCATCGTCATGCCCGACAGCACTCCTGAGCTCAAGGTATTGGGCGTCAGCAGTCGTGGCGCCGAGGCGATCCTGCATGGCGAAAGCTTTCCCTTTGCCCTGGCCCACGCCCTGAGCCTGGCCCAGCGCACTGGGGGCACCTTTGTTTCGCCTTTCGATGACCCCCATGTGATTGCCGGCCAAGGCACCGTGGCCATGGAGATCCTGCGCCAGCAACAGGGGGCGCTGGACGCGATCTTCGTCCCGGTGGGCGGTGGTGGGTTGATCGCCGGGATCGCCGCCTACGTCAAATACCTGCGGCCGGAGATCCGTATCGTGGGTGTCGAATCCGAGCATTCCAATTGCCTGCAACAGGCGCTCGCCGCGGGGGAACGGGTGGTATTGCCCCGGGTCGGGACCTTTGCCGACGGCGTTGCAGTGGCGCAGATCGGCGAGCATGGCTTCCAGATCTGCCGCCATCATGTGGATCAGGTGATCAGCGTCAGCAACGACCAGTTGTGCGCCGCAATCAAGGACATCTACGACGACACCCGCTCCATCACCGAGCCGTCGGGCGCCCTGGCGGTGGCCGGGATCAAGGAATACGTAGCCCGCAGCGGCAGCAGCGGCCAGACCCTGGTGGCCATCGACTCCGGCGCCAACATCAATTTCGACAGCCTGCGCCACGTCGTCGAACGCGCCGCCTTGAGCAGCCTCCCGATGTAGGCGCGAGCTTGCCAACGAAGATGCCGGCCAGGGCGACCCCCGCCTTTAAGGCCTCTTCGCCGGCAAGCGGAACGCCACCCGGCTGGTTCTCAGGAGAGCAGCGGGCGCAGGAAGCTGCGCTCGTAACTGAGGATGAATTTTTTCTTCATCACCGACGCCACCAGGGCCACGCTGTCCGGATCGCTCAGAGCGCTCTGGCGGTAGGCTTCGTAATCGGCCAGGGACGGGAAGCTGAACAGGCAATAGGCAATGTTACTGGCCCCTTCCGAGGGCAGGAAATAGCCATGATGGGTGCCGCCCAAACGCCTGACCACAGCGATCCAGGCTTTGGAATAGGCTTCGAACTCGGCCAGTTGGTAGGGATCGATCACGTATTTGACATGGCAGGTAATCAAGGAGGGAACTCCGGGCGAGGGCAAGGATCAGCGTTGTATCAGGTGTGACTCTTCGAGCGGGCCACGCTGTTGAGCAAGGCTGGCACAACGACCCGGGCATTCTGCGGGGCGGCAAACCAACAGCGCAACCGCCTGCCATTCGCGGCGTTAAAGTCAAAACCCCTGGTACTGAGAGCGAAATCGAATTTAGCAAGGTCGCCAAAGCCGCTTACTCTGTAGTCTGGCTTCGTCTGTCAGGACAAAACGGACCTGAGCCAGAATCGCTAGCGAACATGGACGTCGCGGCCAGCAGGCATTCGCCCAATCATTGGTCGTGTTGAATAAAAGGAGAGCGTCAGCATGTTTTTATCTGCCCTGGAACTGCGCAACATCATTGAGAGCAGCTTTCTGCCCAAACGCTGCCAATGCACCCTGAGCCCGGACCTGTCGATGACGGTCAAGGTCTATGGCGACCATGAAACCGACCGGGTCGAGCTGGTGGTCAGCGGTATCGACGCTGCGCAGCTCAATGGCTGCCGGGAAATCAACGAACTGATCGCCGAATTGCGCTACGACCTGGCCAATGCCCCGGGCGGGCTGTCTGGCCTCAAGCGCAGGGCCCATTGAGCGCGGTCCCCTGACAACGCTCACCAGCGCGTGCCGCTCTGGCCAGGGCACGGCGCATCAGTTTTCGTACATGCAGGCGTGGGCGTGCTTCTGGTAGGAGATTTCCGCCAGTTCTCCAGCCTTGTTGATGTAGCGCATATTGGCGGTCACGACCTCACAGCGGCTGGTCGGCGGCTCGGTCATGGAGATGACCTTGGCGACGTCCAGGCGCATGCCGTACTCATAGGGCACCACCTCGACATTGACATCCGAGGCCTGGGCCAGGCCGCTGAATCCGCACAGGGCCAGGGCGGCCAGGGCAAAGCGCTTGGGTGTGTTCATACTGGTTCTCCATTACAGGCAATGACGGTTCAGTCTGGGGACTGAACCCGCTGCACGAAGCCCTAAAAGCGTTGCGGGCCAGTGCGCTCCGGAACAGAGTGCTGATTTAGGATTAATCTATCATTAAGAGGCAATTGATAGATTTTGAAGTATTTAGTTCCCGTCCCATATACGATCCAGCGAGCGACTGCTCCCGGGTCACGCCCGGTCCGGTTTCACAGTTCGCTGTAGGCAATCCGCTGATGACTGGGCAAGGCGCGGTTCAACAGTTGCTCCAGGGATTGTTCCGGGGGCAGGTAATCGTCGCCAAAATCGCCGTCGGCCAACTGCGTCGGGTGGGCCACCACTTCGACCACCCCCGCGGGGATGAAGCCGTCCAGCAGATCCTTCGGCGTACACACCGTGTTCACCCAGCGTCCCGCAAGCCAGCCAATACGCCGGTTCAACGCACTTTTGAACAGGCGCTTGAGGGGGCCGATATTGCCGCCGACATTGCGCGCCAGGCGCACCGGCACCCCTTGGCGGGCGGCGAAGCGGGCAACGATGGCCGCCACCGGCCACAGATTGTGCACGTGCTGGTGGGAGTCGATATGACTGGGCCGCAGCCCCTGGTCGACACAGCGCTGCCATTGCGCCGCCAGTTCCTGCCACACGGCCTCGGCAGCTGCCGGCGGCAGGCGCAGGACGGAGCGCGGCAGGTTCAGGTCGAACTGCCCCTGGGCATTGCAGAACACGGCCTGGCTGCGGATGCCCTGGCTCAGGGGCGCGCCGTAGGTCAGGTTGAAATGCAGGCCTATGCGTCCCAGCAGGGCGTGCTCGTGGCTGAGGCGACAGGCATCCTCGAAGGCCGGCATGTTGGCCATCAGGGTGGCGGAGCTGATCACCCCGCGCTGGAAGGCACGCAGGGTCAGTTGGTTGTAGTCCGGGTCGAGGCCGAAGTCGTCGGCGTTGACGATGACCCGCTGCGCTCGGGTGACGGTCAGGGTGTGTTTCATGGGCGAGCCCCTTGTGCGGTGGTGGTCTGGCGGCGCTCGCGCCAGGCTTTGAGATGAGGTTTGAGCTGTTGCCAGAGGCGCTCGGCGACACCGGCCAGCAGGCCCCGGGGACGCCAGGAGTAGAAGCTCCAGCGCTGGTGCTCCACCAGGCCGCTCATGCGTTCATGCAACTGATGGCTGGAGCGGCTGAGGCTGACCCGGGAGGCGTCCACCCACTGCCAGCCTTCCTCCAGGCCCCAGCGAATCCATTCGTCCAGCAGCAGGCGGCCACTGCCCAGGTTGGCGTAGTCGGCGAGGAAGGCGATGTTGTAGTCATACAGGCGACCGCGCTCCAGCAGGCCCAGGCGATAGCTGATGCAGCGGCCCTGGTGTTCCAGCATCACCACCCGCACGCAACCCTCGGCCGCCAGGCCATGCAACGCCGTGTGCATCCACTGTTGGCGCTGTGCTCCGGAGAAGATCCCCAGGCCGTCGGCGCCTTTCCAGCTGGCCTGTTCCACCTCGCGGAGCATCTCCAGTACTGCATCGATACCGTCGGCCTGGGGCGTCACGCGGATCACCCGGGCGTCAATCTCCGCACAGCGCTTTTTGGCCCGGCGCAGCTCGTAACGCAGGGTGCCGCTGGCTTCCTCCTGGTCGCTGGGGACGATCAGGTGTTCTGGCGCGCGGCAGCTCAGGGACTGTTCGCTGTACCCGCTTGCCCGGCGCCAGGGCGCCAGCAGGGGGGCGGCATCCACCAGTTCATGGAATTGCAGCAGGTCATGGGGCAGTTGCCGGCGGATTTCCCGCAGGGCCGCGGGCATGGCGTCTTGTGCTGGAGCGGCCACCAGCAGCGCCAGGCGGTCGCTCAACGGATGGCCCAGGTGGCGGACCACCTGCAGGGTCAGCCCGGCCCTGGATTCGCGGCCGCGGATCAGCGGCAGGCACAGCAGCAGGCGCTGGTCCTGCCAGCCCAGCAGAATCTGCAGCTGCTGATCCTGCAGTGCCTGTTCGGCGCCTCGCAACCAGCTCAAACGATTGAACGGCGTGGCCTGCTCGACGGTTTGTCGCAGCTGTTCATAGGCCTTTACGGGGAAATCCTGGGCACTCAGGCTGGTGCACCATTGCCAACGCAGGTTCACGTTCGCTCCTTGTCTATTTCAGTGGCTGGGGCCGGTGACTCGGCCAGGCGACCCCGGCGCAGGTGATGCAGGCGCGTCTGGTGATAAGGGCGACGCCGGTGGAAATGCAGGCAGCGCAGCAGGCAGTAGACGTGCAGGGATTCGCCGACTTCCTGGAAACCCAGGCGCATGTGCATCTTCAGCGCCGGCTCGTTGCGCACATTGACCAGGGCCCGGGTGGCTTTGAAGCCCCGCTCGCGGTACTCGTCCCAGAGCATCTTCTGCGCCAGGATCACCACCCCCGAGCCGCGAAACGGCGGCGCGCATTCACCGGCGAACTGATACAGGCAGCCCGGCGGCATGCGCATCCAGCAGCGGTACAGCTGATCGTCGTAGTAATCGCGCTCGCTGACCCAGACCATCATCATCACGTTGCCGTCCGGGTCCAGGTGCGCGCTGCCCCGGTTGCCCTTGTCCAGCAGGCCGCGAATGGCCGGCAACTGGGCCTTGAAGTACTTGTCGAAGGCCGGCAGCAACTCCCGGGTAATGGGCACCTGGGGCCAGCGGCTGGGGTTGATGGGGCAGGGCACCGGCAAGGCCAGGGAGCGCTCCAGAGTCAGCAGCTCCCAGTGGTAATAGAAGAAGCGTTCAGAAAAAACCCGCAGGCTGCCCCGCAGGCCCTTGCGGCGGATTTTGGCCAACAGGCCGGTCAAGCGACTCATAGGGTTGTCCAGGTCAAGGCAAACAGGGTTTCACCGGGCACTTGGAAGCTGGCCCGGCCATCGCTGCAGTGCAGCTCGGTGTGACGGCTGCGGCCATCGGCGCCCAGCAGTTCGAGGGTGGGGCTCGCTTGGCAGATGGTGGCGTCGCCCAGTTCGACGTTTTGCGTGCGCGGCGTCTTGGCCACCCCCAGCAGGCTGTGGCGCTGACCGTCGCGCAGGGCCAGGGCATCCACCTCAAAGGAGGGGTTGTCCAGGGCCTGGACCTGGCCCAGCCAATGCTGCCGGATGAACTGCTGGGCCACGGCCACCGGCTTCAGGCTGAAGCGCTGTGCATCCTGCTGCGACAGCATGCCCTTGGGGTAGTCGGGTTCGTCGGCGGCCTGGAACCAGTTGAGCATGTCGAGCAGGCCGTCCTGGGAGGCGTTGATCACCACCGAGGTCCACCACAGGGCGGCGTAGTGGGTGTCCTGCTGATAAGGGCTCAGGTCCGGGCCACTGGAGATGTTGGTCTGGCTCAGCAACAGCGCCTTGCGTGGCCGGCCCTGCTCATCGAGCCCCACCAGATCGGCGGCGGCGCGCACGCTGGTGCGATAGCGACGGGTGGCCAGCAGGTCGCGGACCATCCATTCGTGCCAGGCCAGGGCATCGATGTCGGCACCGTGTTCGGCCAGCAATTGCCGGGCCCAGTCGATGCCCCGGCGTTGCCCGGCGCCAATGCGAAAGGGACCGTCCAGCAGTCGTGAACTCACCGGCATGGCAATGCGCACTCCGGCGGCGCGGGCGTCGGAGTTGGCCTTGGTGTGTTCCAGCATCTGCGCAAAATAGGCGGCAAACGCTGCGTAGCTGGGGAAGTTGAGGTTGGGTTCGTCGGCAAAGGCCAGGTAATGCAGGCCCTGGTTGCCCAGGCGCACGCTGTCCGCCAGCCAGGCGTCGAGCCCGGCCAGGGTGGCGCTGTCGGCGTCCAGCACGGCCCGGCGGCCGGTGCCGGCCAGCAAGGTGATGTCGCGCTCGATCTTGAAGTCTTCGCGGTACAGCCGGCGAAAGGTGATTTCCCGCTGGGGTTCTTGCTGGATCACATCGACGAAGCTGTAGAAGTTGGCAGCCTGCGGGCCCAGGGCGCGCAGCAGTTCGAAGGTCGACGACGGCGGCTCGGCATAGGGCAGGGCGATCCCCAGGTGCGGGCTGGGACCGCGCACCTGGGGTTTGAGGCGCAGCTCGACCCGCGCCGGGGTCCATTGCAGCGGGTGCAGCTGACGCAGGTCCTGGGCGAACAGGTTGGCAGTGCCGTCGAGCCAGAACGCCACCTTGCCGGAGCCGCCCAGGGACAGGCGCCAGACTTCGTCCTGCTGGGCCACCGGCAAGGCGCTCTGGTCGAATTGCCCATATTGCGGGTGCTCCACCAACGGCAGGCGTACCTGCTGGCCGTCGCTCAGGCGCGTGGCCTGAAGCACGCTGACTCCGCCGTAGTACTTGCCCGCCAGCAGCGCCTGCTCGCCAGCGGCCACGCGAAAGTACAGCTCGACGCCGCTGGGCACATCGGCACTGAAATGCACCTTGGCCGGCTCGAACTGGGCCAGGGTCGAACGGTCGTGGCCGACCTTGAAGTTGCGAAAGCTGTAGCCCGGCACTTGCAGGCGATAGTCGCCGCGGGCGGCGGGCAGCTGGATCTCCCGCTGGCCGTAAGGTTGGTCGGCGCGGATGTCCAGCTGTTGCAGCAACTGGCCGTCCGGTTGCAGCAGGTACAGCTGTTCCTGGTTGGCGTCGCTTTGCCAGGCCGGGCTCCAGCGCAGTTGCAGGGTGTCGGCGCGGTCGGCTTGCAGATACAGGCTGCCGTCGCGGATATCCCCCCATTGCATGGGCTCCGCGTGCAGGGATGAGGCCGCCGCGATCAGCATCAGGGCGAGCAGGGAACAGGGTTTCATCAGGCCGTTTCCTTAGGGCGCAGTAGATGGCGCACGTAGACAATGTCTCCAGGTAGCAGGATCAGGGTGCGGTACCAGGCCACGCCGCTGAGGTGGCAGTACAGGCCGAGCATCACCAGGCTCACCGCCAGGTAGGCCATCGACGAGGCCAGGCCGGCGCCGACGATGCCCAGTGGCGCAATCAATACCGCGTTGAGGATCAGGTTCAGCAGCGCGCCCCCGGCCAGCAGCAGCGACAGGCTGCCGGGGCGCTGTTTGCCCAGCAGGTCCAGGCGCAGGATGCTGGCGTAGCACAGGCCGAACAGCCCCGGCAGCAGGGCCAGCAGCGCGTCGTAGGCTGGGGCGTAGGCGGCGCCGAACAGGGTGACGATCAGCCACTGGCCGATCAGCGCCATGCCCAGGCAGGCGCCAAGCATCACCGTGGCCGTCAGGCGCAGGGCCAGGGCCGTCAGTTCTTCGATACCGGAACCTTGCTGCAGCAGGCGTTTCATCAGCGGCGTGGTCACCGCCTCGGGAATGATCAGCAGCAGTTCGGCGGCGGCGCTGGCCATGGCGTACCAGCCCAGAGCGACGGGGTCCAGCAGGGCGCCGATGAACAGGTAGTCCGAGCGCAGCATCAACTGTTGCGACAACACCCCCGGGTGGCTCTGGGCGCTGTAGCGCAGCAGCTTGCCCTGCTCACCGGCCTGCCAGCGCAAGCGCAGGTCATGCCAGCGGCGCAGCCAGCACCAGCCGACCACCACCACCAGCACGGTGCCGCCCAGCCAACTGACCAGGGCCGCCGACAGCGGCTGGTCGCGCCAGACCCACCACAGCCCGACGAACAGCAGCAGCGGCACCAGGGATTCCAGCAGGCGCAGGGCATTGAAGGCCTCGACCCGACCGTCCGCGTTGTGCAAGGTCAAGAGACCGCTCTTGAGCACGGTGATCGGCACCGCCAGCAGCAACAGCCAGGCCAGGTCGCCCAGTTGCAGGCTCAGTTCCCAGTGGCTGCCCCAAGTGTTCATCAGGGCCAGCCCGGCCAGAGTCAGCAGGCTGGCCAGCAGGCAGCCGTAGACCAGCACCTGAGTCAGCAACAGTCCCATGGGGCGTTGGCGGGCGGCTTCATAGCCGACGGCGGTATTGAGGCCGCCGCTGGTCAGGGCCGCGATCAGGTCCGGCAGGGTGCTGAGCAGGGCGAACAGGCCGCGATCCGCCGGGCCCAGAAGGCGCGCCAGCAACACGTTGCGCAGCAGCCGCAGGCCGATCATCGCCAGTCGGGTGCCCATGCTCAGGGCCAGGTGCCAGAGGTAGCTGCCGCGCTTCATGCCCGGGCTCCCTGGAGCAGGCGCCAGGCCAGCAGCCCGGGGCGTCCGGCGCTGGCGTGGCTGACATCGATGCGGGGCAGGGCCAGCAGCGGATTGCCATCGGCCTCGATCAGCCCCGGGCGGGTGCCCAGGGCATAGCGATAACCCAGTTCGGCCACCGCTGCGCGCACCTCGGGATTGTGATCGCCATTGGGGTAGCAATAGACCCCCAGCGGCGCCTGGCAGTGCTCCTGCAAGGCGTGGTGGGAGCGCTGCAGATCGGCCCGCATCGCGGCGCCGTCAAGCCGGGTGAGAATGCCGTGGCTGGCACCATGGGGACCAAAGCGCACCAGTGCCGAGCGTTCCAGGCGCTGGACCTGGGCCCAGTCCAGGCTGTGGGGCGCGCTGTCGTCGGGGCAACTGTCGGCCAGGGCTTGCAGGGTCTGGGGCGGCAGGCCTTTGAGCTGTTGCAGATAGCCCCCGAGGATGCTGCTGCGAGCGCGGCTGGCGCCGGGTTGCAATAGCTCCGGTGGTGGTGCCAGTGACAGGGCCCGCAACTGTGTCAACAGCGGTTGAGCGGCGGCGCTGTCGGCCTGTTGCCACAGGGTTTCACCAATGGACTCCCACCAGAAACCCTGGCGCTTGCCGATGAAGTCCGTGGACAGGAAGATGCTCGCCGGCATCTCGTAGCGCTCCAGCAGGGGATAGGCGACCTCGGCATTGTCCCGCCAGCCATCATCGAAGGTCAGGGCCACCCGGGGCCGGTCGCCCGCAGGCAACTCCAGCAGGTGCTGCAGGGGCACACAGTCGAAGTGCCGACGCAGCCAGCGCAGCAAGTGTTCGAAATGCCCCTGGCCGACGCACAGCGGCGCCCGATGGGGCAGGCTGGCTTGCGCGGAATCGGCCACTACCCGGTGCAGCATCAGCACCGCGCCGGCGTCGCTCAGGCGGATACGGCCGAAGCTGTGCAGATAGGCGCTGCCCAGCAGGCGCTTGAAGGATTGTTTGATGGCCATGTCAGCGATTCTGTTGTGGGTTCCACAGGGCGTAGCGCCGCCCGCGGAGAAACTGCCAGAGGCCCATGCTCATGCCGGCCAGGGTCACCAGCACGAAGCCGGCGAGACGAAATACCTTGGGCAGGCGCCCGCGACTGTCCAGCAGCCCCATCACGCCGGCCGCGTAACCCAGCAGTTGGGCCGCCAGGCCCAGGCTGTAGAAGGCGCCGGCGTTCCACAGCCACAGATTGCTCAACAGCAATGGCAGCAACAGCACCGGGGCCAGGCGGCGGATCAGCTTGTGGCTGATCAGGGCAATGGCGTAGGCACCGTGGCGCAAGGGGTTCATCAGCTCGCGGCGCTGAGCCAGGCTCTGCAGGCCGCCGACCGTGACCCGCAGGCGCCGGCGATATTGCTTGCCGGCTTCGTCCACGCCCTGGTCCAGGACCTGGGCCTCCTCCACATAGACGATGCGCTTGCCGGCCACCGGGGCGCAGGTGCTGATGAAGAAGTCATCGTTGACCTCGGCGGGAATGCGCTGGAACAGCTCGCGGCGCAGGGCCAGCAGCGCGCCGTCGGCGGACACCATGCAGCCGGTGCGGTTCTCGGCCTGGCGCAACCAGGCTTCGTAGTGCCGGTACAGGCTGTCGCCCAGGCTCAGGTTGTGCCCCGGGTCGGGGATGATCATGTGCCCGCCGCAGGCGCCAACCTGTGGGTCGGCCAGGGGCGCCAGGAGCTTGCCCAGGGTGTCGCCGGACCATTGGTTGTCGGCGTCGGTAAACACCAGGATGTCGTTGCGCGCCAGTTCCACTGCGGCGTTCAGGGCCCCGGCCTTGCCCACCCGGGGCAGGTCCAGGACCAGCACCCGCGAGTCGCGCACCGCCAGGGCGGTGGCCACGGTATCGTCGCTGGAACCGTCGCTGGCGAGGATGATCTGCAGGTCCGTGGCCGGGTAGTCCTGCTGCAGCAAGGTGCGCAGCTTGTGCTCGATGTGCGGGCCTTCGTTGTGGGCGGCGATGATCACGCTGACCGACAGCGGCTCACCCGCCTGCAGCGGGCGCGGCCGCACGAACAGGCTGAGCAGGGCCAGTAGCAGCGGATAACCGATCCAGGCATAGAAGGGCAGTAACAGGCACAGCCAGAAAATAGTGTTAGCCACGGTCAGGTCTCACGACAGAACGGTTGAACAGACCCTGCACCAGGGCCACGGCGCCCAGGTGCAGGCGCACCCAATGCAGCAGCCAGAGTTGCAGGACAAACAGCAGATCGCGCTGGCGCAGCCCCTGGCGCAGGGCCAGGACCAGAGGCGCCAGGGAACCCAGCAGCAGGCATAGCGCGGCGGCGCCCGGTTGGCCCAGCAGCAGGCCGAACAGCGCCAGCAGGCTCAGCAAGGCACAGCTCAGGCACAACAGGGGAAAGCGCAACAGACGCAGGTTGAGGCCGCCCCCCTTGAGCAACTGCAGGTGGCTGCCCTGGCGCCAGCGCTCCTTGCCGGCCCATTCGCCCCAACTGCCTTCAAAGCCCCAATGCAGCACCTGGGGCTCAGACAGGCTCAACTGGCGGGCGCCGGCTGCGTGCAGCCGCAGACCAAAGTCCTTGTCTTCGCCGGTACGCAAGTGTTCGTCGAAGCCGCCGACCCGCTCGAACCAGACCCGTTTCAGGCACAGGTTGGGGGTCGGCATCCAATGCAGCAGGCGCGCCGGCTGACTGCCAGCCAGGCTGCGGCGCTGCCAGGCCCGGGCGAACCAGGGCGCGCAGTCCGGGGCGGCGCAGTCCAGGGCAAAGACCTCGGCGCGGTTGTCCGCCAGGGCCTGCTGCCAGAGTTGCAGCCAGTTGCCGGGCACCTCGATGTCGGCGTCGAGAAACGCCAGGCAATCGCCAGTGGCCACGGCGGCGCCGCGATTGCGCAAGGCGCCGATGCCCAGGCCCGGGCACAGCAGCACCCGCGCCCCCAGCTCACGGGCCCGTTGCGGCCCCTGGTCGGTGGAGCCGTTGTCCACCACGATCAACTCGTAGTCGATGGCTGCGACCCGGGCGGCGAGGATCACGCTGTCCAGGGTCCGGGTGATGTGACGTGCCTCGTTGTACATGGGCACGATCACGCTGATCCTTTGCATCTTTGCCTCCCTTGGCCAGGTTTGCATTTATGAGGTGGGCGCCGGATCTTCTTCGGCTTCGAGCCGCAGCACACTGGACAGGGCCAGGAAGATCCACAGGTACTTGTGGTTCGGCGCGCTGAGAAACAGCAGGAACAGCGCCATGGCCAACAGGCTCAGGCCCAGGTGGGTGGCGATGTCCGCCTGTTCACGCTGGCCCCGGGCGAGGAAGCCCTGGCGCGCCCGCTCGAAGTTGCGCAGGCCCATGAGCATCAGCACCACGAAGCTCAAGCCGCCGGGAATGCCCAGTTCGCTGAACAGTTCCAGGTAGGTGTTGTGGGCCCGGCGGAACAGGTCGGGCTCGTTCATGTTTTCCGAGAAGCTGCTGGCGAAGCCGGTCTGCGCGTAATGAATCGGGAAGGTGCCCAGGCCCGAGCCCAGCAGCGGGTTCTCGCGGATCATCTGGCCGCCCACCACCAGGTAGGAAGTCCGTCGGCCCAGGGAGGTGTCCGCCGAATGCGCGCCGGACTTGAGCATGCTCAGGGACTGAATTCGCGCCACGTATTCGGCTGGCAGCACCGCAATGCCCAGGGGCACGACGATCGCCACGGCGAACATGGCGAACCCCAGGTGCTTGGGCCGTAGGCCCTTGAGCCGGTCGCGGTAGTGCCACAGGCCAATGGCGATGGTGAACAGCACCACCAACAGGCCGGAGCGCGAGTCGGTCTTGGTCATCCCGGCCATCAGGGTCAGGCTGATGCCGACCCAGAACAGTCGCCCCGGCCAGTGGGGCGAGCGCAGGGCGAGGAGGATCGCCGGCGGCACCGCCATGGCGATCAGCAGGGCGAAGTAGTTGGCGTCCTGCAGCAGGCCGATGGCCCGACCGCCTACCTGGTACTTGGCGGAGATCAGCGCGATCACACAGGTGATGGCCACGCTGACCGCCAACAGGCGACAGAGCATCAGCAGGTGGGTTTCCCGGGCGATCAGCAAGGTGACGAAGAACAGCACCAGGCCCACGGCCAGCTCCCGCAGGCTGTCCAGGGACACCAGCAGGTTCTCGCTGTACATCAGGCTCAGCAGCAGGCACAGCAGGAACGGCCCCAGGGCCCGCCACAGGTTGCTGCGCAAGCGGGTATCGGGGATGTGCCGCAACAGCAGCTTGAACAGCATGATCAGGATCAGCGAGGCCCCCAGCAGCTTGGCCCCGGAGAACGCGCTGTCCTTGAACAGGCCCTCGAAGGGCACCAGGGCGCAGATGCCCAGCAGGCCCCAACCCGGGCGGCGGTAGAGCAGGGCCAGGCCCACCAGCCCGACCACCACCAGCGGCGCCAGAAACGGCCAGGGGCTGGCGAGCAGCAGCAGGCTGGCCAGGCCCAAGAGGAGGCCGAGAAACGGGGCGGCGATCATACCGGGGTGCTCTCCCTGGCCAGGCGATACAGCTCATCCCAACTGCGGGCCAGGGTGGGCAGGTGATAGTGCTTGCGCTGGGTGACGCGGGCGGCCTGGGCCAGTTCCTCGGCCAGGGCCGGGTCATCCAGCAATTGGCCGATGCGCCGCTCCAGATCGACGCTATCCAGGGGCTTGGCCAGCAAGCCGTTCTGCCGGTGTTGCAGGACATCGGGAATGCCGCCCACGGCAAAGGCCACCACCGGGGTGCCGGCCTGCATGGCTTCCAGCAGGATCATCGGCGTGCCTTCGGTGCGCGAACTGAGCACCAGCACATTCAGGCGCTTGAGCCAGGGCTGCATGTCCTGCTGGTAACCGGGCAACAGAATGCGCAGCGACAGCCCGGCGGCGTCGATGCGCTGGCGCAGGGCCTGGTTCTGTTCGCCGTCACCGAGCAACACCGCCTTGAGCGTGGGGCGCTGCCGGCACAGGCTGATCAGTGCGTCGAGAAACAGGTCCGGGCCCTTTTCCGCGCTCAGGCGTCCGACGAAGCCCACCATCGGCTCCATCTCGTCGCGGCGTATTTCGGCCTCCCGCAGCGGCGGCCCATCCTGGTTCACCGGCAGCACCCGCTTGGGCTCGGGCAGGCCGTTGGGAATGACCCGCAGCTTGCCCTCGGCCACGCCGGCCTGGCGGTGCAACTGGGCAATGCTTTGGGCCACACAGGCCACCCGGCGCACCTGAGGGCTGCGGCACAGGCGCAGGCTGATCCAGGTGTAGAGCTTCTGTTTCAGGCTGCGCGGCGTGAAGCCGTGCTGGGTCAGCACCAGGGGCAGTTGCAGGCGCCGGGCACAGACCCAGGCGAACACCTGGGCCTTGAAGTTGTGGGCGTTGAGCAGGCCGGGCTGCTGCCGCAGATGGGCCAGCAGCGCCTTCAGACAGTGGCAGTTATGGCTGGCCACACCGGCCTCGCTGAACCGCTGCAGCAAGCTCTGCGGAGCATTGATGAACACCACCCGATGCTGTCCCGGAGTGATCCGGCAATGATCCAGCAGCATGCGTTCGGCGCCATAGAAGCCGCCGCTGTGGATCAGGTGCACGATAGGCTGTGCGGCCAGGCTCAGGTCGTTCACTGTTTGGCCCAATACCAGGCCCAGCGCCAGGTCCAGCGTGGATAGGGATTGACCTGTTGCTCTTCAACCGCGTTGAGCACCATCAGTACCGGCAGGCCGAGGTGATCGCTGACCTGGGCCGGGTGCTTGAAGCGGTGATCGAAGAACTCGTAGACATAACCCAGGGCAATCGCCAGCAGCAGGCCGGTGAGCAAGCCCAGGGGAATGATCAGCATCGGCTTGGGAAAGGCCGCTTCGCTGGGTTCGTAAGGCTGGCTGAGCACCCGGGCGTTGGACAGCTCGCCACTGATCAGGCGCTCGCCGCGGCTCTCTTCGTAGCGCTGGGTGTAGGTGAAGAAGGCTTTGTGCAAGGCGTCGATTTCAGTGTCCAGTTGGCGCAGCTTGCTCAGCACTTCCTGCAGGTCGCGGACCCGGGCCTTGTAGTCGTTGATGCGCGCGGTTTTCTGTGCGATCACCGATTGGGTGATCTGCAGGTCGCTGCTGCGCTCGCGAACACGGTTTTCCACCACTTTGAGGAACTGCGCCCGGGCCCGCACGATCTGCTCGCGCTGCTGCTGCATCGGTACGCTGTCGGCGCGGTAGGTGTCGGCGGTGGTGCCGTACTGGCTCACCAGATTGGTCAGTTGTTCGCCCAGTTGCTTGATCTCGCGGTCTTCGTAGGCAACGTTGTCCACGGTGTTGGCGAAGGCGAAGGGGAAGGTGTAGTCGGTGATGCCGGCCTTGCGTGCCGCCGCCAGATTCTTCTGCAGGTAGTCCAGGCGGCGCTGGTTCTCCAGGGCCTGGTCGCGGTAGCCGTTGAGGGACTGTTCCTCGGTGTTGATGGCATTGAGGCGGAAGGTGATCTCCTCCTTGGGGTCGGAGGCGTGGGCCGCTTCCAGCAGCGCCTGGCGCTTGCCTTCCAGGTCATCCAGGCGCGACTGGTACTGGGCCTTCTTCTGCTCGTAGAAGGCTTCGGGCAGTTCGTTGGATTGCAGGTCCTGGCGGTTCTTCAGGTAGTTGGCCAGCAGGCGCTCGACGAAGCGTGTGCCTTCGGCGGCATTGGGGCTGGCGTAGACGATGGAGATCACGTTGGAGCCGGGCAGGGTGCCGATCTTCAGGTCCTTGACCGCCTGATCGGTGAAGGCATCCAGGCTGGTGTCACGCACCGGGTCCACGGCCAGGCCGAAGAAACCGCGTACCGGGTTGATCACATGGTTGCGCAGCGGATCGATCAGGCCATTGCGGATGGGCTTGAAGATCAGCCGGGTCAACAGGCCTTCGCTGCCGCCGAACTGGCCTTCGCCGCGCAGCTGCTCGATCGTGGTACGGATCAGGGTTGGTGAACGCAGGATATTGCTCTCGGTCTCCATGTCCGCCAGGGACGGCGGGATGAACTTGTCGCTGTCCGGGGTGAGCACGGTGTTGGCGTCGGTCTGCGACAGTTTCTTGGACTGCACAATGACTTCGGCGGTGATCTCGAAGCTCTGCTTGAGCACCAGCGGCAGCACCAGCGCAATCAGGGCGAAACCGAGGAACACCCGCTTGATCAGGCGTCGATTGACAAAGAACACAAGCAGAAACTCGTGCAGGTAGTTTTCGATCTTGGTCATCAAGAGGGAACTCAGTTGTTGTTCGTTTCTTTGTTGTCGACGCGGTAGCCGAAGCTGAACCCGACACCCTGGAACATGATCACGTCCGCCAGCTGCTTGCTCAGGGCGCCGGCCTTGGCCAGGCGGGTCTTGGGCACGTAGAGCATGTCGTCCGGTTGCAGGTAGGCGAACTGCAGAGCCTTGCCGTCCAGCGCCGCATCGGCGTCATAGACCCGGGCTTCGACCTGATTGCCCTTGCGCCGCATGATCACCACCGAGTCCAGGCGCGCGGTGGGTCCGGCGCCCTTG
This sequence comes from Pseudomonas protegens, assembly GCF_003363755.1. GTDB lineage: Bacteria > Pseudomonadota > Gammaproteobacteria > Pseudomonadales > Pseudomonadaceae > Aquipseudomonas > Aquipseudomonas danubii. The sequence continues at coordinate 269,133 of NZ_CP031396.1, read as the reverse complement.
GCCAGGGTCAGGGCTTCAAGCACCGAGATCGGCCGGCGGATCGGGTAGGCCCCGGGCTGGCCGACTTCGCCCATCACGAACACTTCGTTGGCGGCGGTGGTCTTGAGCAGCACGTCGACGCTGACCTGTCCCACTTCCTTGGCGTAGCGCTGGTTGATCAGGGTCTGCAGCTCACTGAGGCTCTTGCCCTGCAAGGACAGGCTGCCCAGCAGCGGAAAGCTGGCGCGGCCATCGGAACCCACCACGATCTCCCGGCTCAGGCCGGTGGCCGGGTTGGTCAGGCTGGTGCGCAGGTTGTCCAGCTGGGCCATGGCGTGGGAGATCGAGAAGGTGATCTGCGGCTTCTTCAGCACCTTGGCGTACTGGGCTTCCAGGGCCTGGCGCGCCTGTTCGGCGGACAGTCCGGCGACCTGGATGTTGCCCACGTAGGGCATGTCGATGCTGCCGTCGGGCAGTACCAGCTTGCTGCCCCCCAGTTCCGGCGCGGTGAGGAAGCTCACGTCCACCTGATCGCCGGGCTGCACCCGATACGGCTGCTGGCTGGTGGTGCCGATGTGGAAGATCACGTCCAGCACGTCCTGCGGGCGCAGCACCTGTTCGATGGGCATGACCTCGGTGAGCTGGGCCTGGTCGGCCGGGGCGCTGAGGATCTGCACCGGCATCTGCTGCGGCTCGCGGTTGACGCAGCCGCCCAGGGCCGCCAGCAGCGACAGGCCCAGCAGGGAGAGTCTTGGCTTGTTCATGGTTACACGGTCCTTGTGCCGGTCAGAGACGGTCATAAACCCACTTGGGCATGTAGTACTTGCGGGCGTTGAACACGCTGCCGATCAGCTTCGCCTCGGCCTGGATCAAGCGCTGCGCCGCGGCCTGGGCCACTTCCCAGCGGGTTTCCTCGCTGCGTACCACCAGCACCACGCCGTCCACCTGAGTGCTCAGGGTGAGGATGTCGCCGCTGCTGTACACCGGGTCGCCGTCGATGATCACGAAGCGATAGTCCGCGGCCAGGGCCTGCAACAGTTCCTGCAGCAGTTCCGGGGTCAGGCGCTCGGCGTATTGCTGGCGGCGGCCCAGGGGCAAGAAATCGAAGCCCAGTTCATCGCTGCTTTCGATGCACTGCGCCAGGAGCGGCGGGGTATCGGCCAGGGCCAGGTCGAGAAAACCGGGGCGTTCGCCCAGGTCCAGGCGCCGGGTCAGGCTGTTGTCCGAAAGGCTGGTGTCCACCAGCAGGACCCGGCCGCGGCTGGTGCGCGCCAGTTCGCTGGCCATGCTCAGGCTGCTGCTGGTGATGCCGCTGTTGCGGTTGGCCGCCGTCAGCAGGATCACCCGCAGTTCCCGGTCGAGCACGGTCACCGCCAGGTTGCTTTCGCTGGGACGCTGGATCTTCAGACTGGCTAGGGTTGCTGCCGCCATTTCAACTTGCTCCATGGCCATTGAGGACCTTGAAAGGGGTTTTGATCAGGATCTTCAGGTCGAGCCAGGGGCTCTGCTGGAAGATGTAGGTCATGTCGAGGGTGACCCGACCGTCGAAGTCCACGTCGCTGCGTCCGGACACTTGCCACAGGCCGGTGATCCCGGGGTAGATGCTCAGGCGCCCGAGGTGGTGTTCCTTGTAGGTCTGGGCGTGGAACGAGGTCGGGCGCGGGCCGACGATGCGCATCTGGCCGAGCACCACGTTGATCAGGTTCGGCAATTCGTCGAGGCTGGTGCGCCGCAGGAAACCGCCGATGCCGGTGATCCGCGGGTCGCGATCGATCTTGAAGTCCACCGAATCCGGGCCGTGCTTGTTCAGGTGGCGCACCGAGTCCTTCAAGGCTTCGGCGTTGACCACCATGGTGCGGAATTTGTACATGCCGAAGCGCCGGCCACGAAAACCGGTGCGCAACTGGACGAAGAACACCGGCCCGGGGCTGGTGAGCTTGATCAACAGCGCGACCGTCAATAGCACGGGCGACAGCAGCACCAGCAGCGTCGCCGCCAGCAGCGCCGAGGTCAGGCGTTTGCTGCGTGACAGGGTCCAGGGCCGGCCGCCGTCGCGGCCGCTGATCCAGCCATGCTGCTGCAGCTCGATGGCGGCCTGGACCTTGCGCCGGAACGGATCGTTGCGCCGGTCGATGCGAGCAGGCGCCGGCACCTCGGTTGCAGGCAATGAGAAGGGTCTTTCCATATCCACCGGGAATACTTCCATAGCAAAGGTTGGGTAAAAACGCCCAGGGGTGTGGGCTCAGGACGCGCCGCCCGGGTAGTAGCTCAGGTACCACTGGACGAAGTGCTTCAGGCCCTCTTCCAGGGTCACCTGGGGGCCGAAGCCGGTGAGGTTTTCCAGGGCACTGACGTCGGCGCAGGTGTTGAGCACGTCACCGGGCTGCAGGGGCAGGTACTCCACCTGGGCCTGGCGTCCGAGGAGCTTTTCCAGGGTTGCCACGTACTCCTTGAGTTCCACCGGACGCTGGCCGCCGATATTGAACAGACGCCAGGGCGCCATGCTGGTGGACGGGTCCGGTTGTTCGCGGTCCCACAGCGGGTCGCGCGCCGGCGGCTTGCCCAGCAGGCGTACCAGGGACTCGACGATGTCGTCGACATAGGTGAAGTCGCGCTGGTGCAGGCCGTAGTTGAACAGCTTCAACGGCCGGCCCTGGCTGATGGCGTCGGCGAACAGGATCGGCGACATGTCCGGCCGGCCCCAGGGACCGTAGACGGTGAAGAAGCGCAGGCCGGTGGCCGGCACCCCGAACAGGTGGCTGTAACTGTGGGCCATCAGCTCGTTGGCTTTCTTGCTCGCCGCGTACAGCGACAACGGGTGGTCGACGTTGTCGCTGACCTTGTACGGCGTCTGCTGGTTGGCCCCGTACACCGAGCTCGATGAGGCGTAGATTAGGTGCTCCACCGGGTAGCGCCGGCACATTTCCAGCAGGTTGAGGAAGCCCGAGAGGTTGCTGTCCAGGTAGGCCTTGGGGTTTTCCAGGGAGTAGCGCACCCCGGCCTGGGCGGCGAGGTTGATCACTACTTGGGGCCGGACTTCGGCGAACAGCCGCTCCAGGCCCTCGCTGTCCGCCAGGTCCAGGCGTTGCAGGGGGAAGTGTCCCACCTGCTGTTCGACCCAGCGCACCCGGTCGCGTTTGAGCTGGGGGTCGTAGTAGTCGTTGAAATTATCCAGTCCGGTGACCTGATGCCCATCCTTGAGCAAGCGCAGTGCGGTATGGGCGCCGATGAAACCGGCGGCCCCGGTGATCAGGATATTCATGCGCGCAGCGCCTCCGGTACGCGGTAGGGCAGGCCGATGCTCAGGTAATGCAGGCCGGCGTCCGCTGCCTGTTGCGGGTTGTACAGGTTGCGGCCGTCGACGATCAGGCGATCGTTGAGGGTGTCGTGCAGCAGCTTGAAGTCCACCACGCGAAAGGCTTTCCACTCGGTGCAGATCACCAGGGCGTCTGCGCCTTGCAGGGTGTCGTCACGGGTTGCGCACAGCTGCAGGTCGTCGCGGTAGCCGTACAGCCGTCGGCATTCGGTCATGGCTTCTGGGTCGTAGGCATGGACCTTGGCCCCGGCCTGCCACAGTGCTTCCATCAGGTAGCGACTGGTGGCTTCGCGCATGTCATCGGTGTTGGGCTTGAAGGCCAGCCCCCACAACGCAATGACCTTGCCCTTGAGGTTGTCCCCCAAGTGCGCCTTGAGCTTGCGAAACAGCACATGGCGCTGCTGTTCATTGACGTCACGCACGGTCTTGAGCATGTGCGGCTCCAGCCCGTGGCTTTCCGCGGTGTGGATCAGCGCCCGCAGGTCCTTGGGGAAGCACGAGCCGCCGAAACCGGCGCCGGGGTAAATGAAGTGGTAGCCGATGCGCGGATCGGCACCGATGCCCTTGCGCACGGCGTTGATGTCCACCCCCAGGCGTTCCGCCAGGTTGGCCATTTCGTTCATGAAGCTGATGCGGGTGGCGAGCATCGCGTTGGCGGCGTACTTGACCAGCTCGGCGCTGCGGTTATCCATGAACATCAGGCGGTCATGGTTGTGGTTGAACGGTGCATACAGCTCGCTCAACTGCTGGCGGGGCCGTTCGTGGGAACAGCCGACGACGATCCGGTCCGGACGCATGCAGTCGGCCACCGCCGAGCCCTCCTTGAGGAACTCCGGATTGGAGACCACGTGCACCCGCAGTTGGGACTTGCCCAGGTCCGCCAGTTGTTCGGCGACCGTCTCGATCACCAGGTCAGCAGTACCCACCGGTACGGTGGATTTGATCACCAGGGTCTTGTCGCTGTGCATCAGACTGGCAATGTTGCGGGCCACCGCCAGGACATGGTCCAGGTCCGCCGAGCCGTCTTCGTTGGAGGGCGTGCCGACTGCGATGAAAATCACCTGGCCATGGCCCACTGCATCGCTGGCCTGGGTGGTGAAGTGCAGTCGGCCGGCCTTTTGATTCTCTTCGATCAGGGTCGCCAGACCCGGCTCGTGAATCGGAGGAATGGAACGTTGCAGCTGGGCAATCTTATGGCTGTCGATATCGACACAGACCACGTTATGCCCGACATCGGCGAGGGCAACTGCTTGCACCAGACCGACATAGCCAGTACCAAAAACGCTGACTTCCAAGGGAACGACCTCGTCCATGATGAGTGTTGGGGTGAGGGCATGCCTCACCTTCTGAAAAGGCGTGTGGCACATGGCCGCTATCACGCTCTTTTTTTGACACTACCATAAGGCCGAGACGTTTAATTGACGTTTTGCAGTGATGCATAAATGACGCCGGCGTTTTCGGCGAATCTGATTTTGATAACAAATCCTTTTTAAACAATAAGTTAGATTGATTAATGATGGTCATAATGGAAAGCGTCAAATACTTGATCAGTTGTTCAGAAAGAATAATAAAACCGACGAACGGTAGGTAAAAACGTAAAAAATATGATGCTTTTTCGCCACTATTGACTACTGCACTGTCTTGGTCGGGTGGTTTTCTGATTATTTAGTCAGGTTTTTTGACCGGTCTTATCGTGCTGACAGTTATCAAAATTGACAGCTTTTCTGCTGGTTATGGCTGTTCGACGACATGGGCAGTGAGTGCAGTCGTAGCGACTGGAGGAGTCAGACTAAAGTCGGGTTGGGGGCGGGGCGGGCCATCTGCCATCATTGCCGGCCTTCATTGATTCAATCAATTCAACCTGCGGATTTTGATTCGCGGGATGGATTTCACCTGGGTCTTTCTTTACCTCGCGTCACTGATTTTCTGCTGGAGCCCGTTCATGCGTCCCCCTTTTGCGTTACTCAATCCGTGCCCGCTCCTGGGCCTCGGAGCTGTCGTCCTGTGCGCAGGATTTGCCCCACTGGCCCAGGCCGGTGGTTTTTTCGAGGACAGCAGCGCCAAGCTGGAGTCACGTACGGTCTACTTCAATCGGGACTTTCGCGACGGTCACACCCGCACTGATCAGGGGGCTTCCAAGCGTGAAGAGTCGGCCCAGGGTTTGATCCTCAACCTGCAATCGGGCTACACCGAAGGCACCGTGGGTGTTGGCCTGGATGCCTTGGGCATGTTGGGCATCAAGCTGGATTCCAGCCCTGACCGCAGCAACAGTGGTCTCTTGCCGTCCAGCGGACACGACCCACGGGGTTCTGCGGACCAGTACGCCAAGCTGGGCTTGACCGCCAAAGTGCGAATGTCCCAGACCGTATTCAAATACGGTGCGCAACTGCCGGACCTGCCATTGCTCAAGTACAACGACGGGCGCCTGCTGCCGACGATGTTCAACGGTGCCGTGCTCACGTCCAAGGAGGTCAAGGGCCTGACCCTGACGGCTGCGCGCCTGAACCGTTACACCGCCCGGGACTCCACCGATGCCCAGGACATTCGCGTGCACTGCAAGAACAAGCGCTATGCCTGCAACACCACCGCGGACCACTTCGACACCTATGGCGTGGACTACCAGTTCAATGAGCGCCTGACCGGCCAGTACCACTACGCCGAGCTGGAAGACATCTACCGCCAGCATTTTGTCGGCCTGCTGGCCAACCAGCCGCTGGGCCCTGGCGTGCTCAAGGGCGACCTGCGCCTGCTCAAGAGTGCCGACACCGGCGCCGAGCGCGCCGGTGGCATCGACAACCGCGCCCTGAGCACCTTGCTCGGCTACAGCCTCAGCGGTCACACCCTGAGCGCCGGCTGGCAGCGCATGTACGGCGACAACTCGATGCCCTACCTGGATGGCAGCAACCCGTACCTGGTGAACTACGTCCAGGTCAACGACTTCGCCGCGATCCAGGAACGTTCCTGGCAACTGCGCTACGACTACGACTTCAAGGCCGTTGGTCTCAATGGCCTGAGCTTCCTGACCCGTTACGTCAGCGGTGACCACATCAAGGTGCCGGGCAGCCTGCGTGAAGGTCGCGAGTGGGAACGCGACAGCGAGCTCAAATACGTGGTGCAGAGCGGCACCTTCAAGGACGTGAGCCTGCGCCTGCGTAACGCCACTTACCGCAGCAACTACCAGAAGATCGCCCGTGACATGGACGAGACCCGCCTGATCGTCAGCTATAACTTCTCGTTGCTCTGACCAAGGCCCAGGAAAAGCACCACGGTGGCGCTGAATGTTGCAGGAGCTGGCTTGCCGGCGAAGGCGCCGCCCGAATCGGCGCAAGGCTGACGGGCCTCTTCGCCGGCAAGCCGGCCCCTACAGCGGTTGCAGTTGATGGCGGTAGGGCAGGTCCGGGCCGGTGCGGGTGCAGGTCAGCGCCGCGGCCTGGACGGCAAATCGCAGCAGGCTGTCGATCTGGGCAGGGGTCAGTTGCCCCAGGCCCTGAGGCGAGTCCAGGCCCTGTTCGGTGAGCCAGGCGATCAACGCCGCCTGGAAGGTGTCACCGGCGCCCACGGTGTCGGCCACCTGCACCTGGGGCGAGGTCACCGACCAGTTGCCATACCGTGCACTGAATACTGTGGCGCCCTGGCTGCCACGGGTCAGGAACACCAACTGCGCATGCTCTTGCAGCCAGCCCTGGATCAGTTCCTCGGGCGCCTGCCCGGGATACAACTGGGCCAGGTCCTCGTCGCTGACCTTGATCAGGTCGGCATGCTGCACCAGTTCACCGATACGCTGGCGCCACAGCTGGATATCCGGCTGCGGGTTGAGTCGCACATTGGGATCGAGACTGATCAGGCGTTGCCCCCGCTCACGGTGCACCAGGGCCAGCAGGGTGTCGGCAATAGGCTGCACCACCAGGGAAAACGAGCCGATATGCAAGCCGCGCACGCTCGGGTCCAGCTCCGGCAGGTGTTCCTGCAGAAGCTGGCGATCGGCACAGCCTTCGCCACGGAAGCTGTAGTGGGGCGAGCCGTCGGCGCCGACCGCCACCATGGCCAGGGTGGTGGGGGCGTTGAACTCCTGCAGGTACCGGGTGTTGACCCCTTCGTCCTGCAGTACCCGTCGCAGGCGTTGGCCCAGGTAATCCCGCGACAGCCCGGCCAGCAGGGCCACGTCAATGCCCATTCGGCGCAGGCCCAGCGCCACGTTGAAGGGCGAGCCCCCGGCAATGGCCTGGAACTGCACTTTATTGGCTTGGGTACTTGCGTCATCGACGCTGAAACAATCAAACAGCGCTTCGCCACACACCAGATACATAGTCATTCGCTCTTCAAAGGGTTGCCAGATGCTGTTGATAGCGCGCATACGCCGGCTCGTAGGCCTTCACCTGTTCGGCCTGGGGCCAGGTCTGGCTGTCGAGGTCGAGGCTCACGCAGCGTTTACAGAGTTGCGCCAGGCTAAAGGCCGGGTCCGTCTGCCGTCCATGGCACCAGGCCGCCTGGATCGCCGCACCCAGGGCGGCGGCTTCGGCTTCGCGGGTGCAGATCACCGGGGTGTGCATGATATCGGCGACCATCTGCCGCCATAGCGGACTTTTCGAGCCGCCGCCGATCAGGCGGATGCTCTGGCTTTGCAAGCCATTGGCCCGCAACAGGTCGAGGCCGTAGCGCAGGCCGAAGGTGGTGCCCTCCAGCACGGCGCGGCACAGGTTGGCCTGGGTCAGGTTGTCCAGGGTCATGCCCAGCAGGCTGCCACGGGCCTGGGGCAGGGCGGGGACCCGCTCGCCATTGAAGAACGGCAGCAGGCACAAGCCCTCGGCGCCGATCGGCGCCTGGCCCGCCAAGCGGTTGAAGCTGTCCAGGTCCAGCTCCAGCAGTTGGCGCACCAGGGTGGTGGCGTTGGTCAGGTTCATGGTGCAGATCAGCGGCAGCCAGCCACCGCTGGACGAGCAGAAGGAGGCCACCGACGCGTGGCTGACCAGTGGCTGCTCGGCATAGGCATACAGGGTGCCGGAAGAGCCCAGGCTCAGGGTGATGATGCCGGGCTCGATATTGCCGGTGCCGATGGCCCCGAGCATGTTGTCGCCACCGCCGCTGGCCACCAGGGCCTGGGGGTTGATGCCCAGGAGCCCGGCCATCTGCGGCAGTATCGGCCCCACCGGCTGCTGGGCCTGGATCAGTTCCGGCAAGGCACGCTCCAGGCGGCCCTCGGGGTCGATGTGGGCCAACAGGGCCCGGTCCCAGTCACGCCGGCGGACATTGAAGTAACCGGTGCCGGAGGCGTCGCCGTACTCGCTGCAGCAGCGCCCGGTCAGCCAGAAGTTGAGGTAATCGTGGGGCAGCAGAATATGGGCGATGCGCTGGAACAGGGCGGGGTGCTGTTCCCGGGTCCACAGCAGCTTCGATAGGGTGTACCCCGGCGCCAGGGCGATACCCAGGCGCTCAAGAGACCCTTGCTCGCCCCCCAGGTGATCCAGCAGGCGCTGGTTCTCGGCCACGGTCTCGGTGTCGCACCACAGCTTTGCCGGACGCAGCACCTGGCCTTGGTCATCCAGCAGCACCAGGCCGTGCTGCTGGCCGGAGACCGCAAGGCCAAGAATGTCCCGGCCATCGACCCCGGCCGCCTGCAACGCCTGGTGGGTGGCGCTGATGCAGGCTTGCAGCCATTGCCCGGGGTCTTGCTCGCGTCGGCCGTTGGCGCCGCTGATCAGGCTGTGGGGGGCGGCGCCCAGGCCCAGGACGGCGCCGCTGTGGCTGTCGAGGATCAGGGCCTTGGTGCCCTGGGTGCCACAATCGAGACCCAGGTACAGCGCGGCTGTGCTCATCCTGCGCTCCGCGCTGGTTTGGCCAGCAGGCGTTCCAGGGTCCGGCTGACGCCATGCTCGCGCAGGCTGTTGAAGCAGCGCTCAAAGGCGTCGACGAACTCGGCGGACCTGGGGATCGCCGGGCCGAAGATTTCCTCCACTCCCAGCAGGCGCTGGGTCAGCAGGGTGTCGTCCGCCACCAGGGCCTGGCAGAACTCGGCCCGAGGATCGGCAATCGTGTAGCGCACGCCGTTTTCGTCCACGCCCCGCAGGTACAGGGCCCAGGCGGCCACCACCAGGGCCGCCCGCTCGGTATCGCGGCCCTCGGCGATCAGGCGGTTGAGGGTGGGCACGGTGAACTTGGGAAATTTCGACGAGCCGTCGCTGCACACCCGCTCCAGCTGGTCGGCGATGGCCTGGTTGGAAAAGCGCTGGACCAGCGTGTCCTTGTAGGCCGCCAGGTCGATGCCCGGCACTGGCGCCAGTTGCGGGGTCACGTCCAGGTCCATGTAGGCGCGCATGTAGGCGACGAACAGCGGGTCGTTCATGGTTTCGTGGACGAAGCGGTAGCCCTTGAGAAAACCCAGGTAGGTCAGGGCCAGGTGGCTGCCGTTGAGCAGCTTGATCTTCATCTCTTCGTAGGGCGTGACGTCGTCGGTGAACTGCACGCCCACCTGTTCCCAGGCCGGGCGGCCGTTGACGAACTGGTCTTCCAGGACCCACTGCACAAAGGGCTCGCACACCACCGGCCAGGCATCGTCGATGCCGTGCTGGTCGTGCAGTTGCAGGCGGTGGGCGGTGCTGGTCATGGGGGTGATGCGGTCCACCATGGCATTGGGGAAGCTCACCTGGCTGGCGATCCAGTCGTGCAGGTCGGCGTCGCGCCGGGCGGCAAACGCCAGCAGTGCCTTGCGGGTCACGGCGCCGTTGTGGGGCAGGTTATCGCAGGACATCAGGGTGAAGGCGGCAATGCCCGCGGCGCGACGCTTGGCCAGGGCGGCACAGAGGAAGCCGAACACCGTGCGTGGCTGCTGGGGGTGGGCCAGGTCGTGCTGGATCTGCGGCAGGTGGAGCATGAACTCGCCGCTGCTGTCATCGATGCAGTAACCGCCCTCGGTGATGGTCAGGGAGACGATGCGGATCGCTGGGCTGGCCAGCTTGTCGATCAGCGCCTGGGGGTCGTCTTCGGCCAGCAGCATCTGGCTGATGGAGCCGATCACCCGCACTTCGTGGTCGTTGCCGTCCCCCAGTTCGAACAGGGTGTAGAGGCAGTCCTGGCCCGCCAGGTCGTCCCGGGCGCGGCGGTCCTCGGCGCGCAGGCCGACCCCGCAGATGCTCCAGTCCAGGCCATGGCCCTGATTCATCAGGGCGTCGGTGTAGTAGGCCTGGTGCGCCCGGTGAAAACCGCCGACGCCGATGTGCACGATGCCCTGGCGGGTGTCGGCGGCACTGTAGGCCGGCACCTGCACCTGGGGCGGGAGCTGGCTGAGGTTGAAGCGATTGAGTTTCATGCAAGGGCTCTCGGTAATCGAGCGGCGGCCATCAGGCGGCGGCGCGCAGGGAACGGGGAACAGCGACGCCTTGGGCATCGAACAGGTGGCAGTGCTCGGGGTCCAGGCGCAGGTGCAGTTGCTCGCCACAGCGGCTGGCCAGATCACCGCGGATGCGCAGGGTCAGGGCCTCGCCGCAGGTGCTGCGCACATGGCAGAAGGTGTCGCTGCCCAGGCGTTCGGCCACGTCGCTGGTGACTGGCAGGCTGCCGGGACCGGGCTCGCCCAGCTCCAGGTGTTCGGGGCGAATGCCCAGGGTTACCGGACTGCCGACCTTGAGCTGTGGATGGCTTTGGCTCAGGCGCAGGCGTGCCCCGGCCTGCAGTTGCACCTCGCACCCCTGGCCGTCCACCTGGCTGACGCTGCCCTTGAGAAAGCCCATCTTCGGTGTGCCGAGAAAACCTGCGACAAACAGGTTGGCCGGGTTGTGATACAGCTCCAGGGGCGAACCCACCTGTTCCACCCGGCCGCCGTTGAGCACCACCACCTTGTCCGCCAGGGTCATGGCTTCGACCTGATCGTGGGTGACGTAGATCATGGTGGCCTGCAGCTCCTGGTGCAGACGCGCCAGCTCCAGGCGCATCTGCACCCGCAGCGCGGCATCGAGGTTGGACAGGGGTTCGTCGAACAGGAAGATCTTCGGGTTGCGCACAATCGCCCGGCCGATGGCCACGCGCTGGCGCTGGCCGCCGGACAGTTGCTTGGGCTTGCGTTCGAGCATCGGCCCCAGTTCGAGAATGCGCGCCGCCTCGTCGACCTTCTGTTGCACCTGGGCCTTGTCGACCCCAGCCAGGTCCAGGGCGAAGGACATGTTCTTGCGCACGCTCATGTGCGGGTACAGGGCGTAGGTCTGGAACACCATGGCCAGGTCGCGCTTGGCCGGGCTGACTTGGGTGATGTCGCGCCCGTCCAGCTCGATGCTGCCGCTGCTGACTTCCTCCAGCCCGGCGATCAGCCGCAGCAGGGTGGACTTGCCGCAGCCGGAGGGGCCGACGAAGACCACGAATTCCTTGTCGTTCACTTCAAGGTCGATGCCCTTGATGATCTCGAAGCCTTCGAAGCCTTTTTGCAGGTTGCTGATTTTCAGGTGAGCCATGGGGTGTCTCCAACAATTCGAGGGTTACTTCACTGCGCCAAAGGACAGGCCGCGCACCAGTTGCTTCTGGCTGATCCAGCCGAAGATCAGGATCGGCGCGCAGGCCAGGGTCGAGACCGCCGAGAGCTTGGCCCAGAACAGCCCTTCGGGGCTGGAGTAGGAGGCGATCAGCGCGGTCAGCGGGGCGGCATTGGAGGAGGTCAGGTTCAGCGACCAGAAGGCTTCGTTCCAGCACAGGATCAGCGACAGCAGCGCGGTGGAGGCCAGGCCGCCCTTGGCGATGGGCATCAGCACCCGGAGCATTTCCTGGGCCAGGGTCGCGCCGTCCAGGCGCGCGGCTTCGAGAATGTCCCGGGGGATGTCCTTGAAGTAGGTGTAAACCATCCACACCACGATCGGCAGGTTGATCAGGGTGTAGATCACGATCAGCGCGATGCACGTGTCCAGCAGGCCGAAACTCTTGGCCAGCAGGTAGATGGGCATCAGCACCCCCACCGGCGGCAGCATCTTGGTGGAGAGCATCCACAGCAGGGTGCGCTTGGTGTTGCGGGTCTCGTAGAAGGCCATGGAGTAGGCCGCCGGCACCGCGATCAGCAGGCACAGGGCGGTGGCGCTGAAGGAGATCACCACCGAGTTCCAGGCGAAGGCCAGGTAGTTGCTGCGCTCGTTGATATGCAGGTAGTTCTCAAGCGTCGGCGTGAAGATGAACTGCGGCGGCGTGGCGAAGGCGTCGATTTCGCTCTTGAAGCTGGTCAGCACCATCCAGAAGATCGGGAAGAAGATCAGGATCGCGATGGCCCAGGCCAGGGTGCCCAGTAGCAGGCTTTGCAGGCGTCGGGATTGTTGCAGGGTCATGGCGGGCACCTCAGCTCTGGTCAGTCAGGTTCTTGCCGATCATCCGTACCAGGATGATCGCGGCGATGTTGGCGATGACCACGGCGATCAGGCCGCCGGCGGAAGCCATGCCCACGTCGAACTGCACCAGCGCCTGGTTGTAGATCAGGTAGGCCAGGTTGGTGGAGGCGTAGCCCGGGCCGCCGTTGGTGGTGGTGAAGATTTCGGCGAACACCGAGAGCAGGAAGATGGTCTCGATCATCACCACCACGGCGATGGGGCGCGCCAGGTGGGGCAGGGTCAGGTGCCAGAAGATCGCGATGGGGCCGGCACCGTCCAGGCGCGCGGCCTCTTTCTGTTCCTGGTCCAGGGACTGCATGGCGGTCATCAGGATCAGGATGGCGAACGGCAGCCACTGCCAGGAGACGATGATGATGATCGACAGCAGCGGGTAGTGGGCCAGCCAGTCCACTGGCTGGGCGCCGAACAGCTTCCACAGCGCCGCCAGAATCCCCGAGACCGGGTGGAAAATCAGGTTCTTCCAGATCAGCGCGCCCACCGTGGGCATGATGAAGAACGGCGAGATCAGCAGGACCCGGACAATGCCCCGGCCGAGGAATTCGCTGGCCTCCAGCAGGGCACTGATCAGCACTCCGAGCACCACGCTGATCAGCAGCACGCTGCCCACCAGCAACAGGGTGTTGGTGGCCCCGGGCACAAAGCCCGAGTCGCTGAGGAAGTAGCTGAAGTTCTCCAGGCCCACGAACTGGTTTTCACCGGGGTACAGCAGGTTGTAGCGGATCAGCGAGAAGTACAGGGTCATGCCCAGGGGCACGATCATCCACAGCAGCAACAACGCCACCGAGGGGCTGACCAGGAACCAGTCGGGGTTGGCCAGGCGACGCTTGCGGGGGGCCGCCTGCACTGGCAGATGGAGCTTGGCAGTCGAGGTATTCATGAGGATCACAACCAGTTGGGTATGAGGGGGCGCGACACTGCGCTGGCGTGGCCGGGTTGCGCGTAGGAGCTGGCTTGCCAGCGAAGGCGTCCTTGAACACTGCGCAAGACTCAAGGGCCTCTTCGCCGGCCAGCCGGCTCCTACCAGGCGTGCCGGGTTATTTCGGGTAGCCGGCGCGCTTCATTTCCCGCTCGGTGCTCTGCTGCGCGGCTGCCAGGGCCTGGTCCACGGTGGTCTGGCCGATCAGCGCCGCGGAAAACAGCTTGCCGACCTGGGTGCCGATGGCCTGGAACTCGGGAATGGTCACCAGCTGGATGCCGATGTAGGGCACCGGCTTGAGGGTTGGTTTGCTCGGGTCCACCGCCTTCAGCGATTCCAGGGTGATCCGGGCGAACGGCGCGGCGCTCATGTAGGCCTGGCTGTAGGTGGAGGCGCGGGTGCCCGGCGGCACATTGGCGATTCCGTCCTTCTCGGCCACCAGGGCTGCGTATTCCTTGGAGGTGGCCCAGGTGGTGAAGGTCTTCGCGGCGTCCTTGGCCTTGGAGCTGGCGGGGATCGCCAGGGACCAGGAGTACAGCCAGGCGCTGCCCTTGTCGGTGACCTGGTGTGGCGCATAGGTGAAGCCCACCTGCTGGGCGACCTTGCTCTGGCTCTGGTCGGTGACAAAGGAGCCGGCCACGCTGGCGTCGACCCAGATCGCGCACTTGCCGCTGTTGAACAGCGCCAGGTTTTCATTGAAACCGTTGCTGGAGGCCCCGGGAGGGCCGGACTTCTTCATGTTGTCGACGTAGAAGGTCAGGGCGTTCTTCCACTCCGGCCCGGTGAATTCGGGCTGCCATTGCTCATTGAACCAGCGCGCGCCGTAGCTGTTGGCCAGGGTGGTGATCAGGGCCATGTTCTCGCCCCAGCCGGCCTTGCCCCGCAAGCACAGGCCGTATTGCTCCTGCTCGGGCTTGTTGAGCCTGGCGGCGAATGCGCCGATCTGCTCCCAGGTCGGCCGCTCCGGCATGCTCAGGCCGGCCGCCTGGAACAGGTCGGTGCGGTAGTAGGTCATGGAGCTTTCGGCATAGAACGGCAGGGCGTAGAGGGTGCCCTTGACCGACAGCCCTTCACGGACCGAAGGGAAGACATCGTCCAGGTCATAGGCGGCGGGCAGGTCCTGCATCGGTTGCAGCCAGCCCTTGGCGCCCCAGAGTGCGGCTTCGTACATGCCGATGGTGAGCACGTCGAACTGGCCGCCCTGGGTGGCGATGTCGGTGGTCAGGCGCTGGCGCAGGACGTTTTCTTCCAGCACCACCCAGTTCAGCTGGATGTCCGGGTGCTGGCTCTCGAAGGTTTTCGACAGCCGTTGCATGCGGATCATGTCGCTGTTATTGACGGTGGCGATGGTCAGGGTCTGGGCGCCGAAGGTGACGCTGCTGAGGGTCATGCAGGTGCTGAGGAGCAGGGCTTGGGTGCAAGGTTTCATCGGTCACTCCTCTTCTGCGCCAGTGCTGACGACAGAAGGACGGTTATTGTTGTTATGTCTTCCGCCAGAGAGGAAGAATGTGGGCTGATTACAGCCCTCAAACGCGGCGCTGACAAATCATCCATGACACTGGAGTTGATACTTTTTTGCACTGCTTTGCTGGCGCTGCCAGGGCTCGGGTCTCGATTTGCAGGGCTTGCCCCGGGTTCAAGCCGCTACGGAGCCCGCGAATCCGTATCGGTTTCAAGGGGGGCGGGAGGCGACTCTTAGCCCAAAGCCCACTGGCATTTTTCCGATCACTGCCTAAGATGGCCGTCCTAAACCCCGATCCAGGAAACCCTTGGCCACGATGTCCGAAAAAGACACCATCTCCATGCAACTGGTGCGTGAGGCGCTGCTGCAAAGCTGCGCTCCGGGCGCGGCCACCGATGAAGTGCTGCACAAGGTCGGCATCGATCCGGCGGGCTTGCAGCAGGGCCGGGCACGGGTCCCGGCCAGTGCCTATGCGCGGCTCTGGCGCCT
Organism: Pseudomonas protegens; assembly: GCF_003363755.1. GTDB lineage: Bacteria > Pseudomonadota > Gammaproteobacteria > Pseudomonadales > Pseudomonadaceae > Aquipseudomonas > Aquipseudomonas danubii. The sequence goes on along the minus strand of NZ_CP031396.1, from coordinate 253,618 downwards.
GCTGGCTCGGCGTCTGGATGACGAGTTCTTCGGTATGGACCCGCGCAAGCTGAAGTCCGGCAGCCTGGCCTTTCTCTGTCGCTCGGCCATGGCCCAGCCGACCCTGGCCATGGGGCTGGATTCGGTGCTGGGCTTTCTGTCGCTGATGTTCGAGCGCCTGCCGGCGCAACTGGTGCACCAGCAGAGCCTGGCGGAAATCGTCCTGCTGGAGGATGAACACGAGCCGCGGCGGGCCTTTACCTACTTCACTTACTGGATGATCGTCCACGGCGTGGCCTGCTGGCTGGCGGGTCGGCGGATTCCGATCCTGGCCATCGAACTGCGTTGCCCGCAGCCGGATTTCTGCGACGACTACCGGGTGATGTTCTCCGACAACCTGCGCTTTGACCGGCCGCGCACGCGGATGATCATCGCCGCCGACTGCCTGGACCTGCCCATCAAGCGCAGCGAGGCGGAACTCAAGCGCTTTCTGGCCCATGCCCCGGCCAATATCCTGGTGAAATACCGCGATCCCGAAAGCCTGGCCAGCCGCATCAAGCAGCAACTGCGGCAATTGCCGGGGGAGCAGTGGCCGGAGAGTGAAAGCCTGGCCCAGAGCCTGTGCATGTCCGCCTCGACCCTGCGCCGGCGCCTGGCGGAAGAGGGCCAGAGCTACCAGGCCCTCAAGGACAGCGTGCGCAAGGAACTGGCGATTGTCTGGCTGGCGGAGCCGCAACTGAGTTTCGCCGAGATAGCCGGGCGCCTGGGGTTTGCCGACACCAGCTCGTTCTACAAGGCGTTTCGCAAATGGTCCGGCTCCAACCCCGGGCACTATCGCAGCCTGATCCTCAACGACCCGGACCTCTCGTAGGAACCGGCTTGCCGACAAAGGGGCCGCTAGCCATGCGCCGCTCCGACAGATCCGGCCATCTCGCCGGGGCAGCGCGGGCGCTTGGCCAAACCGGTCACGCAACTTGATAGCTTTGACCATTGTTCCGCAAGGGCTCTGGCGCCAGTATTTCCCCGGTTTTCATGAGGTTCCCATCCTAATAAGAACAGCGAGGGATTCTGGCAATGCGCAATTACCTGTCCGCTATCAAAGAGTTCAACTATAAGCACACCGTCGACGCCGCCCTTGCAGGCTCGCTGTCGGCGCTCAATGCCTGTGTCGAATGCTGTGACCGGCATGCATTGCCCGGTCGTATCGCGCTGTTCTGGGAAGGCCGGGACGGCAGCAGCGCCACCTACACCTTCACTGAACTGCAGGACAAGGCCGCTCGCCTGGCCAATTTCCTCCTGGCCCAGGGGGTCGGCAAGGGCGACAAGGTCGCCGGACTGTTGCCGCGCAATGTCGAACTCTTGATCACGGTGCTTGCCACCTGGCGTATCGGCGCGGTGTACCAGCCGCTGTTCACTGCCTTTGGCCCCAAGGCCATCGAGCATCGCTTGAACAGTTCCCAGGCCAAGGTGGTGGTCACCGATGGGGTCAACCGACCCAAGCTCCTGGAGGTCGCCGATTGCCCCACTGTCGTCACAGTGGGAGGCGCCAAGGGCCAGGGCATCGTGCGCGGCGATTTCAGTTTCTGGGCCGAGCTGGAACAGTACCCGGCCCAGTGCGAACCGGTGCTGCTCAGTGGTGAAGACCCCTTCCTGCTGATGTTCACTTCCGGCACCACCGGCCCGTCCAAGGCCCTGGAAGTGCCGCTCAAGGCCATTGTCGCGTTCCAGGCCTACACCCGCGACGCTGTGGACCTGCGCCCGGAAGACGCCTTCTGGAACGTCGCCGACCCGGGCTGGGCCTATGGCATCTATTTCGGCGTCACCGGGCCCCTGGGCCTGGGCCACCCGATCACTTTCTACGACGGCCCCTTCACCCTGGAAAGCACCTGCCGGGTGATCAACAAGTACGGCATCACCAACCTCACCGGTTCGCCCACGGCCTACCGCCTGCTGATCGCCGGCGGCGACCAGTTCGCCCGGTCGATCAAGGGCCGCCTGCGCATCGTCAGCAGCGCCGGCGAGCCGCTGAACCCGGAAGTGATCCGTTGGTTCGCCGAGCAGCTGGATGTGGTGATCCACGACCACTACGGCCAGACCGAGCTGGGCATGGTGCTGTGCAACCACCACGGCCTGGACCACCCGGTGCATGTCGGCGCCGCCGGCTTTGCCTCGCCGGGCCACCGCATCGTGGTGCTGGACGAAGAGTACCGGGAGCTGGGTGTCGGTCAGCCGGGGATCCTGGCCATCGACCGCAGCCAGTCGCCGATGTGCTGGTTCGCCGGTTACGCCGGGGTGCCGACCAAGGCCTTTGTCGGCGATTACTACCTCAGCGGTGACACCGTCGAGCTGAACCAGGACGGCAGCATCAGCTTTGTCGGGCGCAGCGATGATGTGATCACCACCTCCGGCTATCGGGTGGGCCCTTTCGATGTGGAAAGCGCCCTGATCGAACACCCGGCGGTGGTGGAAGCGGCGGTGGTAGGCAAGCCCGATCCCGAACGCACCGAGCTGGTGAAAGCCTTTGTGGTGCTCAGCGAGCAGTACCGCGCCACCCCGGAGTTGGCCGAGGAGTTGCGCCAGCACGTGCGCAAGCGCCTGGCGGCCCATTCCTACCCCCGCGAAATCGAATTTGTCAGCGACTTGCCGAAAACCCCCAGCGGCAAATTGCAGCGCTTTATCTTGCGCAACCAGGAAATCGCCAAGGCTCAAGAGGCCGCGGCGTCAACAGCTACCGCATGAACAGGATTTGAATGATGGACATTGCAAACCAGGTGTTTCTCGTCAGTGGCGGTGCGTCGGGCCTCGGTGCCGCCAGCGCTGAAATGCTCGTCGCCGCCGGCGCAAAAGTGATGCTGGTGGACCTCAACGCCGAGGCCGTGGCGGCCAAGGCCCAGCAACTGGGCTGCCAGAGCGTGGTGGCGGACATCAGCCAGGAAGCGGCGGCCGAAGCGGCGGTGCAGGCCACGGTCAAGGCCTTTGGCAAGCTCAACGGGCTGGTCAACTGCGCCGGTATCGTGCGGGGCGAGAAAATCCTCGGCAAGAATGGCCCCCACGCTCTGGCCAGCTTCAGCCAGGTGATCAACGTCAACCTGATCGGCAGTTTCAACCTGTTGCGCCTGGCCGCGGCGGCCATCGCCGAAAGCACTGCCGACGCCGAGGGCGAGCGCGGGGTGATCATCAACACCGCCTCCATCGCCGCCTTCGACGGGCAGATCGGCCAGGCCGCCTATGCCGCCTCCAAGGGTGCCATTGCCAGCCTGACCCTGCCGGTGGCCCGTGAGCTGGCACGCTTCGGCATCCGGGTGATGACCATCGCCCCGGGGATCTTCGAAACCCCGATGATGGCCGGCATGAGCGACGAAGTACGGGCCGGGCTGGCCGCTGGCGTACCGTTTCCGCCGCGCCTGGGCAAACCCGCCGAGTACGCCGCGCTGGTGCGGCATATCATTGAAAACAGCATGCTCAACGGTGAGGTGATCCGTCTCGACGGTGCCTTGCGCATGGCCGCCAAGTAAGGAGGAATTCTCATGTCCATTGCCCACGATCCGATTGTCATTGTCAGCGCCGTCCGCACCCCCATGGGCGGTTTCCAGGGTGAACTCAAAGGCCTCAGCGCCCCGCAACTGGGGAGCGAGGCCATCCGCGCCGCGGTGCAGCGCGCCGGCATTGCGGCTGACGCAGTAGAAGAAGTGCTGTTCGGCTGCGTGCTGTCTGCCGGCCTCGGCCAGGCCCCGGCGCGCCAGGCCGCCCTGGGCGCGGGCCTGGACAAGGGCACCCGTTGCACCACCCTGAACAAGATGTGCGGTTCCGGCATGGAGGCCACCATCCTGGCCCACGACATGCTGCTGGCCGGCAGCGCCGAGGTGGTGATCGCCGGTGGCATGGAAAGCATGTCCAACGCCCCATACCTGCTGGACCGTGCCCGCAGCGGCTACCGCATGGGCCACGGCAAGGTCCTGGACCACATGTTCCTCGATGGCCTGGAAGACGCCTACGACAAGGGCCGCCTGATGGGCACCTTCGCCGAAGACTGCGCCGAGGCCAACGGTTTCACCCGTCAGGCCCAGGATGAGTTTGCCGTGGCTTCCCTGACCCGCGCCCAGCAGGCGATCAAGGACGGTCTGTTCAAGGACGAGATCGTTCCTCTGCAGGTGATGATCGGTAAAGAGTCGAAGCTGATCAGCGATGACGAGCAGCCGCCCAAGGCCAAGCTGGACAAGATCGCCACTCTGAAGCCGGCGTTCCGCGACGGTGGTACGGTGACCGCGGCCAACTCCAGTTCGATCTCCGACGGTGCCGCGGCCCTGGTGCTGATGCGTCGTTCCGTAGCCGAGCAACGGGGCCTCAAGCCCTTGGCGGTGATCCATGGCCACTCGGCCTTTGCCGACACCCCGGGGTTGTTCCCGGTGGCGCCGGTGGGTGCCATCGAGCGATTGATGAAAAAGACCGGCTGGTCCTTGCAGGACGTGGACCTGTTCGAGATCAACGAAGCCTTCGCTGTGGTCAGCCTGGTGACCATGAGCAAGCTGGAAATCCCCCACGCCAAGGTCAACGTCCACGGCGGCGCCTGCGCCCTGGGCCACCCCATCGGCGCTTCCGGCGCGCGGATTCTGGTGACCCTGCTGTCGGCCCTGCGCCAGAAGGGCCTCAAGCGTGGCGTGGCCGCGATCTGCATCGGCGGTGGTGAAGCCACGGCCATGGCCGTTGAATGCCTGTAACGAGGAATCCCGATGTTGCCCAATGACGAACAACTGCAGATCAGCGACGCCGCCCGGCAATTTGCCCAGGAACGCCTCAAGCCTTTCGCCGCCGAGTGGGATCGCGAGCACCGCTTTCCCAAGGAAGCCATCGCCGAAATGGCCGAGCTGGGCTTCTTCGGCATGCTGGTGCCTGAACAGTGGGGTGGCTGCGACACCGGCTACCTGGCCTATGCCATGGCCCTGGAAGAAATCGCCGCCGGTGACGGTGCCTGCTCCACCATCATGAGCGTGCACAACTCGGTGGGCTGCGTGCCGATCCTCAAGTTCGGCAATGACGAGCAGAAAGAGCGTTTCCTCAAGCCCCTGGCCAGCGGCGCCATGCTCGGCGCCTTTGCCCTGACCGAGCCCCAGGCCGGCTCCGATGCCAGCAGCCTGAAGACTCGGGCTCGTCGCGATGGCGATCACTATGTGCTCAACGGCTGCAAGCAGTTCATCACCTCGGGGCAGAACGCCGGGGTGGTGATCGTGTTCGCGGTCACCGACCCGGCGGCCGGCAAGCGCGGCATCAGCGCCTTTATCGTGCCCACCGATGCGCCGGGCTATAAGGTCGCGCGCATCGAGGACAAGCTCGGTCAGCACGCCAGCGACACCTGCCAGATCCTTTTCGAGGATGTGAAGGTGCCGCTGGCCAACCGCCTGGGGGAGGAGGGCGAGGGCTACAAGATCGCCCTGGCCAACCTTGAAGGCGGGCGCGTGGGCATTGCCTCGCAGTCGGTGGGCATGGCCCGGGCGGCGTTCGAAGCGGCGCGTGACTACGCCCGTGAGCGCGAGACCTTCGGCAAGCCGATCATCGAGCACCAGGCCGTGGCGTTCCGCCTGGCGGACATGGCCACCCAGATCGCCGTGGCGCGCCAAATGGTGCACTACGCTGCCGCCCTGCGCGACAGCGGCAAGCCGGCCCTGGTGGAAGCCTCGATGGCCAAGCTGTTCGCCTCGGAAATGGCCGAGAAGGTCTGTTCGGCGGCGTTGCAAACCCTGGGCGGTTATGGCTACTTGAGCGACTTCCCGCTGGAACGCATCTACCGCGACGTGCGCATCTGCCAGATCTACGAAGGCACCAGCGACATCCAGCGCATGGTCATTTCGCGCAATCTCTGACTTTTAGCAGGAGCTGATTCATGAGCTACGAAACCATTTTGTTGGACATCAAGGACCGTGTCGGTCTGATCACCCTCAACCGTCCCCAGGCGCTGAACGCCCTCAACGCGCAGATCGTCGGCGAGGTGAACCAGGCCCTGGACCGTCTGGAAGCCGACCCGCAGATCGGCTGCATCGTCATCACTGGCTCGAAGAAAGCCTTCGCCGCCGGTGCCGACATCAAGGAAATGGCCGAACTCACCTACCCGCAGATCTACCTCGACGACCTGTTCAGCGACAGCGACCGCGTGGCCAACCGGCGCAAGCCGATCATCGCCGCGGTCAACGGCTTCGCCCTGGGTGGCGGCTGCGAACTGGCCTTGATGTGCGACTTCATCCTGGCCGGTGACAACGCCAAGTTCGGCCAGCCGGAAATCAACCTCGGCGTGCTGCCGGGCATGGGCGGCACCCAGCGCCTGACCCGCGCCGTGGGCAAGGCCAAGGCCATGGAAATGTGCCTGACCGGACGCTTTATCGACGCCGTGGAAGCCGAGCGTTGCGGCATCGTGGCGCGCATCGTCCCAGCGGACGACCTGGTGGAAGAAGCCCTGAAAGTCGCCGCCCTGATTGCCGCAAAATCGATCCCGGTGAGCATGATGATCAAGGAAAGCGTGAATCGCGCCTTCGAAGTCAGCCTGTCCGAAGGTGTGCGCTTCGAACGCCGGGTGTTCCACGCGGCGTTCGCCACCCAGGACCAGAAAGAGGGCATGGCCGCCTTCATCGCCAAGCGTGATCCGCAGTTCAAGGATCAGTAACCGCACCGCCCCTGGCAGGACGCGGCGTCCATCCAGCGTCCCTGCAGCCTCAACCGCAGCGCCTAGGGTCTGTTCCCGTTTGGCCCAGCAACGCGGCTCGTCACCAAACGGGAACAGACCCTAGCTGCGGTTGATGGAGACTCCCCCCTCAACCAGCATCGCTGTCCCGCTGACGAAACTGGCGGCGTCCGACGCGAGGAACAGCGCCGCGCGGGCAATTTCCTCGGGACGGGCGAGGCGCTTGAGGGCATGCAGGTTTTCGACAAAAGCGCGTTTCTCAGGCGTGTCGGTGGCTGCTCGGCCCATGGGCGTGTCGGTGCCTCCGGGCAGTAGCGCGTTGGCGCGAATGCCATGGGGGCCTTCTTCAGCCGCGATGACCTGGGTCAAGCCGATCAGCGCGGCCTTGCTCGCGGCATACGCCGCCATGCCGGGAAAACCGACGTGGTGCCCGACAAAGCTGGAAGTGAAAATGATCGACCCTGCGCCCCGGCTGCGCAGAGCCGGCAACTGGTACTTGGCCCCAAGAAAGGCACTGGTCAAGTTGCAGTCGAGCACGGCCTGCCACTGGTCCAGGGTCAGCTCGGAGACGGACCGGGTTTCACCGGTCATTCCGGCGTTGTTGAACGCGATATCCAAGCCACCGAAACGCTCCAGCGCCAGCGCCACAAGGCGCTCGGCCAGTGCCTCGCTGCGAATGTCACCGGCAACCCCAAGTGCCTCGCCACCGGCTTGCTGGATCTGGGCCACCAACGCATCCAGGGCGTCGCCCCGACGGCCGGTCACTATCAGGCGCGCGCCCTCTTGGGCGAACAGCCGGGCGGCAGCCTGACCGATTCCCGACGTGGCCCCCGTGACAATCGCGACTTTGTCTTGCAGTTGTTTCATGATTGACCTCCTTTGCCTGAGCGTTGGGCCAACCCTAGGCCGCGGCGAACGGCGCGGAACTCCGGATCTTGCGTTGAATATCTTTTTCAACGCACCGCGCTGATCGCCGGCAAATCGATGTTTTTTGCCTCGGCGGCACCTGTGACAATCAGGCGCCCCGAGTCCGAGTGCCTTTCAGAGAACTCCTAGATTTATCGTCCTGGTCCTTTGTTAAGGTGCGGCGCCGGCTTTGTTTTACGCCGCATCAGTGCCATCAAGGAGGACTAGCACAATGAATGACGCCGTTCGGATGAGGACCATTTGCACCGGCCAGGCAATCACTATGCCAGGCGGTGGCGACGTCCACCTGATCGCGCCGCCGCCCAAGCCCTGCGTGACCATCGTGGTGCACGGTGTCAACGACCTGGCCGGTTGCTACGAGCGCATCGAGCGCGGCCTGTGCGAGGGGCTCAACGAGCGCCTGGACATGTCGCCGACCCTGCCCAATGGCGTGAGCAACCCGGGCTTTCTGCGTCCGGCCAGCTACAGCCTGCCCGAGGACGATGAGGGCAAGGCCCGCAACCCCGACGCGGTGTACTACCGGCGCAAGTTCGCCGCGGCGGCCAACGGCGCCGACACCCGCAGCGTGGTCATACCGTTCTATTGGGGCTTTCGCGAGGAAGAGCGGCACATCATCAAGGATGCGCCCCACGGCGAGTGGATGGATCGCAACAGAAACCGCCTGGACAAGGCGGGCACGCTGGAGGGGGGACATTTCGTCAATGCCACCACCAACCTGCCGGACATGTGGGGCAAGGGCTTCAACGGCAAGCTGTTTGGCTTCATTTCCCTGGATCTGTTTGCCGGCGAGCTGACTCACCCGTTGTTCTCCGCGCCTGGACGTCGCTACATGGTGCTGGCGGCGATGCGCCTGGCGATGCTGATCAGGATCATCCGCAAGCGCTACCCCAACGACACGGTGAATGTGGTGGGCCACAGCCAAGGCACGCTCATCACGTTATTGGCCCATGCCTTTCTCAATGAGGACAAGGTGCGGCCGGCCGACGGCGTGGTGATGATCAACTCGCCCTACAGCCTGCGCGAACCCAACATGGAGAAGCTTCAGGGCTTCGGCGCGCAGCAGACGGCCGAGGCCCGCCTGGCGACCCTTGACGCCATCCTCAAGTTCATGACCGCAGCGCCCAATCCGTATCCGGCCTTGTCGAGTATCGCCCTCAAGAACTGCCAGGGTTATGGCGCTATTGGCGGGCCTGGCTGGAGCGGTGGCAAAGCCTGCGAAACCACGATTGACGCCAAGCGCATTGCCTTCAACGAGCGCGATAACCGAGGCAGTGTCTACCTGTATTTCACCCCTCAGGACCAGACCGTTGGCCTGGCCAACGTCCAGGGGATCGGCTGGCAGGGCGTTGATGAGCAGCTGTATGGCAAGCCACTGCGCCGGACCTTGCCGCTGAGTTTTCACCAGCGAATCTTTACCCTGCGCAAGCGTGGTGGCGAAAAGGAACTGATCGGTCTGCGCACGCGGCCCCATGCCTACCCATTGCTGCTTCGGGGAGAGGACACCTGGGAAGATGCCGGTCTGCCATACAAGCAGCGGATGTCCGTGGCCCGCGCCTCCCTTGAGCAAGGGAAGTCGGTGATGCTGACCGCACCGTTATTGCCAGTGCCCGTTGAAACCAACTTTGACGCCGATGGCACGGTGGTCATGCCGGGAGCGGACTCCAACAGCGGTGTCTATCAGATCAAGGACAAACTGGCGCCCATCGACGCCGCCATTGCGATCAGCAATAAAGCCTGGACCCCCGAAAGCACCCAGCACAGCCGGCTGGAGGCGATCGACGAGGCCGTCGCCTTCAAGCACGGACGCGACATTGCCAGCGTTCAAAAGGCCCTCAACGAAGGCAAGGAGATATCTGAAACCACCCACGTGTTTGCCGCCCGAGCGACCGATGACGGCAAGGTGCTGGTGACGCGTTCGGAAACACCCTACGAGGCACGCATGCGCCTGCAAAGTGGCGGCAAGGACAAGGAGCACGAAGAGGCGCTGTCTTTCCACTCGGCCATTCCCAACAACCCTGAACACAGCCGGCGAGTGCTGGCGTATGACGTGGCGATAGGGGCGGGGGAGAGCGTGGATGATGTGACGTTTTATGCGTATTTGTGTCGGGTGGCGGATTGGCGATTGGATTGGGAGAGCACAGACGGAGGAGGGTATGAGGTAAAGAGTTTGGAGCAAGATCTGCCAGACGAGGCTGTGGAGAAGCTTTACTTTTTAGAAGAGGTCGAGTCTCGCAAGCTGATTGACTCCACAACTGCGTATCGCATGACTGGCGTACTGCCGACAAGTGTGAGGGATAAAATGCCTTCTCTGGTAGCCACCCAGTCTCTGGCGGGACGTAAAGCGGGAACTCCTGTCAGTTTTGGGGAAAACGTTTGATGTGCCGTTTGTTTACATACTGGTCTTTCTCCAGCCTATTACTGATCAGTCACTTGACTCAGGCCACTGAGTCTTCACTGACATCTATCTGTTGCTTTGCCAGTCCGGCCACGGCTGTGTCTGCTTATACCTCGTCCAGGAAGGCTTACTCCATGACCGTTGAACCCCATTACCGTGCACCCACCAGCTCGTCGCGATTGGAAACCCTAGATGTGCTCAGCCTCGGTGTGAGCTTGGATGTTTTTCGTCAAGGCCAACTTTGGCAGGTGTTGCAAGAGCAGAGTCTGAAACAGGCGGAGTCACTGCACGTAGGTAGCGTGCTGCCTACAGACCCGAAGAAGTACCCGGTAACTGCTAGTGATAAGGATATGGCTTGGGATAAGCGTAAGGCAGATGCGCTGGAAATGGGATTACGAGACTTTTTGGAGAAGTGGCCAATCCCGACTATCACCGTGGTAAGTGATTGGAGCCCTAAGACACCGAATTTACGTTTCACTCCTGAAAGAACTCAACATAGTCTGTCCGTCATGGTCGACAATATGCGAATCCCCGCAGGGTTACATTGGCACCGCATTCGTAATTTTCCTGATGGAATTGTCTGTAGAAATACCTCCGAGGAGTTGCTTGAGAAGCTTTTCCTAATATTCGAGCGTAATCCAGACTTACCGGCCATTCTGGTTTATAGCGCTGAAGGTCATAACATGAGCTTTGCGCTTGCAAGCAAGGACAAAAATACATGGCCGGTTGGCCAGGGAAATGGTCCTCGCTTACCAGGTGAACTCACCGATTCAATGGTCGCCCTGGTCGTCGGCCGCCCCGAACGTGTCGAATGGCTGCGCTATTACGCCCCCTTCACCAAGGTCAACAAGAACAAGATCGATCCCGAATTCACCGGTTGGGGCTGGCGTAAACCAGCGGTGGAGTTCCAACCTTCGGAGTTCATCCCGCAGCCCTGGACCGAGCGCGCTTTTGAACAATGGGACGCCTTGCCAGTGCTGGCCAGGATTCATCGCCCGGTCACGGTTTCCCTGCAGCACCCGGACAACGGCGAGCGCCTCAAGCGCGAAGCCTTGACCACGCAACTGGCCGCTGGCTGGAACAAAGCCACTGACGCCGTTACACCAGCACCGGCCCGGGTGTTCTACGACGGCGGCCTGAACAGCACGCCTCTGGCCGAGTTGCTGCCCGCGTTGACGGCTGCCCGCAGCTCGTTGGATTTGCTCGACTCCCGCGAGGGCTACGACCTGACTCAGCGTTTGGGTGATACCGGCGCCGCCTCGCCGTTCGTGGGTATCGCGCTGGCGACCATGGCCAGTTATCTGAATGCCGATACCAGCGTGGTCATGCCTTTGCGCCGTAAGGACCAAGCAACCCTTATCACCATCACCTCGCCGACACCCGGGCAAAAGCCCGTTGGCAACAAATTTGGCATCAACCTTATGCCCCAAACCGCCAGCAGTGATGACGGAGCCTCGGTAAACCCTGCGCCGGCTGCTCCTTCCGCATCGCGGATGCCGGTTGTGGAAGAGGATTACACGCTGGAAGAGTTTCTGGCTGAGCTGAGGCCCAAGGACAATTGGATGGATGATCTCTAGCGCTGGCTGATCAAGCTGCGCTGAAGACTTGAGTCAAAGGGAGAGGGCTGTTTCGATGCACCGCATAGTGTTGTTGATGGGCTGCCTGTTGTTACTCAGTCACTGGGTTCAAGCCGCTGAACAGCCCCTGAGCTCTGGACGTTGCTTTGCCAGTTCGGCCACGCCCGTGGCGGCTTATACCTCAGCCAGGAAGGCTTCCACCATGACCGTTGAACCTCGATTGTTGTAGAAAGCCGCTTGCGAAGGGGCAGGCTTGTGTAGGCGCTGGCTTGCCAGCGAAGGCGTCCAGCAGGGCGCCGCCAAACTCAAAGGCCTCTTCGCCGGCAAGCCGGCTCCGGGGGAGCAGCCACAAAAAAATCGCAGCCTGGGCTGCGATTTTTTTGTGGGCGGCGTTAGCGCCTAGAGTTGATAGTGCTTGAGCTCGCGGGCAATCAGCAGGCGCTGGATCTCGCTGGAACCTTCGTAGATCTGGGTGATCCGCGCATCGCGGTAGTAGCGCTCCACCGGATAGTCCTCCAGATACCCGTAGCCGCCATGGATCTGCATCGCCGAGGAGCAGACCTTCTCGGCCATTTCCGAGGCGAACAGCTTGGCCTGGGAGGCTTCGGACAGGCACGGCTGGCCGGCGCTGCGCAGGCGCGCGGCGTGCAGGATCAGCAGGCGTGCGGCATTCAGGCGGGTGTGCATGTCGGCCAGCAGGTTGGCGATGCTCTGGTGCTCGATGATCGGTTTGTCGAACTGCACCCGTTCCCGGGCGTAGGCCAGGGCCGCTTCAAACGCGGCGCGGGCGATGCCCAGGGCCTGGGCGGCGATGCCGATGCGACCGCCTTCGAGGTTGGACAGGGCAATGGCCAGGCCCTTGCCCCGTTCGCCCAGCAGGTTGGCTTCGGGGATGGTGCACTGGTTGAGGGTCACGGCGCAGGTGTCGGAGGCGCGAATACCCATCTTGTGTTCGGTGCGGTCGACGATGAACCCCGGGGTGTCGGTGGGCACCAGGAACGCCGAGAGACCTTTCTTGCCCAGTTCCGGGTCGGTCACTGCAAAGACGATGGCCAGTTGGGCGCGCTTGCCGTTGCTGACGAACTGCTTGGCGCCGTTGATCACCCACTGGCCGTCGCGCAGCTCGGCGCGAGTGCGCAGGTTGTGGGCTTCGGAACCGGCCTGGGGCTCGGTCAGGCAGAAGCAGCCGATGGCTTCTCCGCTGGCCAATCGCGGCAGCCACGCGTGCTTCTGTTCCTCGCTGCCGTAGTTGAGGATCGGCCCGCAGCCCACCGAGTTGTGGATGCTCATCAGCGCGCCGGTAGCACCGTCGCCGGCGGAGATTTCCTCCACCGCCAGGGCATAGGCCACGTAGTCCAGGTAGCTGCCGCCCCATTCTTCGGGAACCACCATGCCCAACAGGCCCAGTTCGCCCATCTTGCGCACCAGGGCGTCGTCGATCCAGCCGGCCTTTTCCCAGGCCTGGGCATGGGGCGCGATCTCGCCCCGGGCAAAATCCCGGGCCATGTCGCGGATCATCACTTGTTCTTCGGTCAATTCGATGTCGTGCATGAGTTCAGCTCCCGCTGCCGTCGAAACCGCTGAAGAAACTCGCTACCCGTTCAGCCTCAAGGGCTGCCAGGGTCGGCGGATTCCAGAGGGGGGTCTTGTCTTTGTCGATGATCAGGGCGCGTACGCCTTCCATCAGGTCACCCCGCTCGAACCATTGACGGTCCAGGTGCAGCTCCAGGGCGAAGCACTGTTCCAGGCTCAAGTGGCGGCCGTGGCGCAGCATCTGCAAGGTCACGGCCATGGCCAGGGGCGAGCGGATTTCCAGCAAGTCGGCGGTGGTCTTGGCCCACTCGTGGCTATCGGCAATCGTCACGCTGCGCAATTGCTCGACGATGCTGGCCATGTCCGGCAGGGCGAAGAAGTGGTCGATGGCCGGGCGCAAGGCTTGCAGTGGCGCATCAGGCAAGGTCTGTACCGCCAGCTTGGCCAGCAGGCCCTGCAGGTCCTTGAGTGGAGAGTCGCTCCAGTGCAGGCGATCCAGGCGCTGGTCCAGCAGGCTCAGCTTGTCGCTTTCCAGGTGCCAGTCCGCGAGGCCGCAGTACAGGGCATCGGCGGCGCGGATCTGCACGCCGCTGACCCCAAGGTAGATGCCCAGTTCGCCGGGAATCCGTGAGAGGAAGTAGCTGCCGCCCACATCCGGGAAGTAACCGATGGCCACTTCCGGCATCGCCAGGCGGCTGCGCTCGGTGACCACTCGCAGGTCGGCGCCTTGCACCAGGCCCATGCCGCCGCCGAGGACAAAGCCGTCCATCAGGGCCAGCACTGGCTTGCGGTAATGGTGGATGGTCAGGTCCAGGGCGTACTCCTCGACGAAGAAATCCTCGTGCAGGGTATCGCCGCTCTGGTAGCTGTCGTACAGCGAGCGGATGTCGCCGCCGGCGCAGAAAGCCTTTTCACCGGCGCCGCGCAGCACCACCGCGTGAATCAGCGGGTCCTGGGCCCAGGTGTCCAGTTGTTGCTGCAAGGTACGCACCATCGACAGGGTGATGGCATTGAGACCGGCGGGGCGGTTGAGGGTCAGGTGACCGATGTGGTTGCGCACCTCGACCAGTACTTCGCCGGGGGTGGCGTCGAGGTCCTGTGTCGCCTGGGATGAAACCTGAGCAGTCATCACTAACTCCCTGCTTTTATTGTTTTTTATATGAGGCTCGCGCGCGAGCATCGACGGATCGTAACAGTGCAATTTTGCCCAGTACAACCCCGAAAACTGCAGGTTGACTGTGCATTTTTGCATGTTGAAAAAGCCGCCCTCAATCTTGCGCCAGCGCTCTGGCCCGCAGCGCCCGTACCGATCCGGCGAATGTCCGCGGCCTAAGGGCACGACGGCGCGAGCGCCGCTACAATGGCGCTCGAATTTTTTTGCCGGCGAGGCACCATGGACATCGATCTGGCCCGCACCTTCCTGGAAATCGTCCGCAGCGGCAGCCTGATCGCCGCCGCCGAACGCCTGCACCTGACCCAGACCGCCATCAGCGCCCGGGTGCAGAACCTGGAAGGCCAGCTCAACTGCAAACTGCTGGTACGCAACCGCGCCGGCGCCCGACCCACCGCCGATGGCGAGGCCTTTATCGCCTATGCCAATCAGCTGGTGCAGACCTGGGAGGCCGCCCAGCGTGACCTGCCGTTGCTGGCGGGCTATCGCAATGTGCTGCACATCGGCGGTGAGTTGAGCCTGTGCAATCCGCTGATGCTCAATTGGGTACGAGGCCTGCGCCAGGCACTGCCCAACCATGCGGTACGCACCCAGATTGCCGAAGGCGCGAGCCTGCAACGGCAACTGGAGTTGGGCGTACTGGACGCGGCGCTGGTGTTCCAGCCGCTGTATTGCGCGGGATTGCAGGTCGAGCAATTGCTGGAGGAGAAATTGATCCAGGTGCGCCTGGCGGGGCGTCCCGAGCCTTATGTGTACATCGACTGGGGCGATGATTTTCGCCGTCAGCACGACGCCGCATTGCCGGAACAGGCCAAGGCCGCGGTGGGCTTCAACCTTGGGCCCCTGGCGCTGCAGTTCATCCTCGACGCCGGTGGCAGTGGCTATTTCCGCACCCGGGTGGTGCAGAGCTACCTGGACAGCGGTGTGCTGGAACGAGTGGAGAGGGCCCCGGAGTTCAGTTTTCCCACTTACCTGCTGTATGCCCGGGAGCGCGACTCGGTGCAGCTGCAGCAGGCTTTTGCGGTATTGCGCGAGGTGATCGAACAAGACCACGACTGGTCCCAGCGCTGGTCGCCGATGGTTTGAACCAACTGACTTGAGCCTGGCATCGCACTTGAGCGCGCCTGCGCTGGCCAGCCAGTGGCTGCGCCTGGCGCGCTCAAGTGCGATGCCCTTGCAGGAACCGGCTTGCCAGCGAACAGGCCCTTGAAGCGTGCGCCGCTTCTGAAGCTGTCTTGGCTGGCAAGTCAGCACCAGCCAGGGCGAAGGTTAGGGCGCTATCAGGGCCGCGAGGACAGGACCTGGCCAATGCTGCGCCGGCGGGCGTGGGCTTCGCTGGCGTGGATCAGTTGCTCAAGGTCTTCAGGGGTGACGTCGAAGAATTCTTCCATCTCGGCCAGGGCCTGCTTGAGGTCTTCGGCGGTGATCGCCAGGCTGTCGGCGGGGGCCGCCGAGGGCAGCAGCATTGGTGTATCGCTCGGGCCCTTGGGGTAACGAATCCGCGTCAGGTTGTTGTAGGCCAGGGCACTGGCCAACAGGCTGGCCGCCGCGAGCATCACCGGACCCAGTTCCCGCCACTCCAAAGCCACGCTGGCCGGGTCTGCCAGCACCAGGGTCAGGGCCAGGGCGCCGGCCGGGGGATGCAGGCAACGCAACCAGCACATCAGCACCAGGGCCATGCCCGCCGCGAGGCAGGCGCTGCCCAGGGTCCGCCCCAGGACATGAGCCACCAGCAAGGCCACGACCCCGGCGCACAGGTAGCCGCCGAGGATCGACCAGGGCTGGGCCAGGGCCCCGGAAGACACGGCAAACAGCAACACCGCCGAGGCCCCCAGCGGACCGATCAGGTGCAGCGCCACCGGCATGCCGAACACCTGGGCGCAGAGCCAGACACTGAACAGGGTGCCCAGGGCCATGCCGATGGCGGCGCGGCTCCATTCCAGGGGGCGGGTATTGATGGCGGCGGGTTTCCAGCGGGCAAACATCGGCAAGAACGGTCCAGGGCTGAACGACGGGCAAAAAGAAGGGCTTGCCTGGATCACCAGAAAGCCCTTGAACGTTCCAACATTTGGGGGAGGAACGGGCACAGTGTGCCGAGCATTGGTGCAGCTGACAAATTCATAATAATGCCGTTTAAGTGCATTTATTTTGCTGTATGACGCACCGGCTTGCCGGCGAAGGGAGCTAAGAGGGCTTGGAGTTGGGGGCGGGTCTTGAGGGCGCTTTCGCTGGCAAGCCAGCGCCATAGCCAGCTGTGGCAGTGCGTTTTTTACAAGGTCAGGCGCATGGCGCAGCGGCGTGATTCGGGCAGGCCGTGCTGTGTTTCGTCGGCCAGGACCTGGCGCAGGCGCGGGCTCAGTTGTGCAGGTTGCAGAGTGACAAAGCCCTGGCGCTGGTAGAAAGGTTCGTTCCACGCCAGTTCACGGAAGGTGCTGAGGGTCAGTGCCGTGAGCTGCTGTTCCAGGGCGAACTCGCGCGCCGCCTGCAACAGGCGCTTGCCAATGCCTTGGCCCTGGTGGCCAGTGGCAACGGAAATTTCCCACACATGCAGTTCCTGGTCGCAGACCTGGGCAGTGAGAAAGGCGCAGCGGGTGCCGTCCTTTGTCAGCGCAACCCAGACCGGGTGCTGTTGGATGTTTTCTCTATGGCTCTGGGCATCGGCCACCTCGGCGTCGGCCAGCCAGGCCAGTTGCGGATCACTGCGAAACAGTGCCGCAGCCGAGGTTTCAATGGCGGGGAGGAAGGCCGCGTCAGCCACCCGCGCCCGGCGGATCTGGATAGTCATGGGCGCGAGTGTAAGGAGCCGCCAAGGGGTTGCGCAACGCTTTCAGGGTGGCGTGGCAGCGCTCTTGGGCAGGTGCAGCAAGACGAAGTCGTTCTTGTCGAAACGCCCGCTTAGCACCGGAGTCAGCCCGGCCAGGGGCGTGCCTTGCAGGCTGGGCAGGTCGCTCTGATCAAGAATCACCCAGGCCGGGGCCGGCACTTGGGCCAGGGCGGCAGCCTGATCGGTGAACTGTGGCTGCAGGTCTCGATCCAGGTTGACCATGAACTTGATCGCCTTGGCGTCCTTGCCCATGCGGTGCAGGACTAGCGGTGCCGGGTCGGCCTCGATCAGTTGCATGGCGCCGAGGCTGAAGGCGCGAGTGTCATAGAGACGGTGCTCCACCGGTTCGAAGACCCCGATGTAACAGGCCCAGACCGCCAGCACCGCGCTGTAGGCCAGGCCCACGGCGCGCCACTGGCGCTTGAACAGCAATCCCAGTGACAGCGCTTGCAACAGCCCGAGGATCAGCAGCATGGGCAAGAGGTGGGTGAGCTGTTCAGGGAATTTGCGCCGCAGTACCAGCAGTCCCACCATCAGCAACCCGGGCAGCAGCACCCACAGGCCCTGGATCAGCACCCGCAGCCAGCCCATGACCCGCCCGCGTCCGGCCTGGAACGGATAAGCCGCAACGATCGCCGCCATGGGCAGCATCGGCAGCAGGTAGCGGGCCTTTTTCGCTTGGGGAATCGACAGGCCGATCATCACGATCAGCCCGGCAGCAGTGCACAGACGCAACAGTTTCAGGGCCGGGCCCTGTTCTGCAGGGCGATTGAGCAGCACCGCAACCCAAACCAGGATCGCCAGGGGATAGGCCAGGGCGTAGTTGCCCAGGGAACTGGTGAAGTAGTAGAAGACGTTGCTGGAGCCTTCGCTGCCGTCCATGCGTCCCATGAACTGCATGCGGATCACCTCGTCGACAAAGGCCTGGCCACCGCTGAGCTTGGCCAGCCACAGCAGCAGGCCGACGCAGGCCACCAGCAGCAACAGCGCGCTGAAACCGACGCCGAACAAACGGCGCCATTGACCGCCCAGCAGGTAGTAGC
This sequence comes from Pseudomonas protegens, assembly GCF_003363755.1. Classification (GTDB taxonomy): domain Bacteria; phylum Pseudomonadota; class Gammaproteobacteria; order Pseudomonadales; family Pseudomonadaceae; genus Aquipseudomonas; species Aquipseudomonas danubii. Next base: position 235,499 of record NZ_CP031396.1, on the reverse strand, counting down.
TGCACAGCATGCCGGTGGGAATCACCAGGCCGATGGGGCCGCGAATGGCAAAGCCCAGCACCAGCAAGAGGAAGATCCAGCCCAGGTGCCGACGGGCACCGAAATGGTCGTGGGCATAGCCGAGGTAGAACACCGCCAGGGATACCGCGGCGAGCATCTGGTCCAGGGAGACGGCACGGGTTTCGCTGATAAAGGTATTGCTCAGCAGCAGCAAAGCCACGCTGAGCAGGGCCCAGGTGCGGGAGTAGGGTGCCAGCAGGCGATAGATCAGACTGACGATCAGCGCCGAAGCAATGGCCGTCGGCAGCCAGGCGGTAAAGCTGGTGACCTGCCCGGTGGGCAGGGAAAACAGCCACACCAGCAGGGTCGAGGCGCTGGAATAGTCAGCGTAGGGCTGGCCATAGGTGGTAGGGAAGAACCCCGGCCCATGGCGCAGCATCTCCTTGGCGAAGAGCACAAAGCGCGAGTCGAAGCCGATGACCGAATCGTGGCCGGCGCCGGCGCAGAACAGCAGCAAGGCCAGCAGCCCCAGCCCCAACGATTGCCAAAGTAATGTGTTCGCAGGGGAACTGGAGTGCGGGTTCATTCAGGCCTCGGTGGACCACTGCTGGTGTGGAATCGGCAGGTTGCGCGATTCACCGCGACCGATCGGGAAGTAGGTGAAACCGTTGCGCGCCAGGCGCTCGGCGTCGTACAGGTTGCGTCCATCGAAGATCACCGGGGCCTTGAGACGCTGCTGGATCAGGTCGAAATCCGGCGCCTTGAACTGCTGCCATTCGGTGCAGATGATCAGCGCGTCGGCGCCATGGAGCACCGATTCCGGAGTGCCCATGAGCATCAGGCGCGATTCGTCCGGGTACAGACGCTGGGTTTCCTGCATGGCTTCCGGGTCGAAGGCCCGGACTTCAGCACCGGCCGCGAACAGCGCGTCCAGCAGCACCCGGCTCGGTGCGTCGCGCATGTCGTCGGTGTTGGGCTTGAACGCCAGGCCCCAGAGGGCAAAGGTCTTGCCTTCAAGGTCGCCTTTGTAGAACGCCTTGATGCGTTCGAACAGCTTGTGTTTCTGCCGCTCGTTGATGGCTTCCACCGCTTGCAACAGGTCACTGGAGCAATGGGCTTGCTCGGCGCTGTGGATCAGGGCGCGCATGTCCTTGGGGAAGCAGGAGCCGCCGTAGCCGCAACCGGGGTAGATGAAGTGATAGCCGATCCGCGAGTCGGCGCCGATGCCCAAGCGCACCGATTCGATGTCCGCCCCCAGGTGCTCGGCCAGCTCGGCGATCTGGTTGATGAAGCTGATCTTGGTGGCCAGCATGCAGTTGGCCGCGTACTTGGTCAGCTCGGCGCTGCGCAGGTCCATGAACATGATGCGGTCGTGGTTGCGGTTGAACGGCGCGTAAAGGTTGCGCATCACGTCGCGCACTTCCTCGCGTTCACAGCCGATGATGATCCGGTCCGGACGGCGGCAGTCGGTGACGGCCGAGCCTTCCTTGAGAAATTCCGGGTTGGAAACGATATCGAACTGCAGCTGGCGGCCGTCCAGGACCTTCTCTATGTGCGCCTTCAAGGTGTCGCCGGTGCCCACCGGCACCGTGGATTTTTCCACCAGGATCACCGGCTTCTCACGGTGGCGGGCCACTGCGTCGCCTACCGACAGCACATAGCGCAGGTCCGCCGAGCCGTCTTCGCTGGACGGCGTGCCCACGGCAATGAACAGCACCTGGCCGTGTTGCACCGCGAGCTTTTCATCGGTGGTGAAGTGCAGGCGCTTGGCTTCGAGGTTTTCCTTGACCAGGCTGGCCAGCCCCGGCTCGAAGATGCTCACGTAGCCTTGTTGCAGCTGTTTGACCTTTTGCTCGTCGATGTCCATGCAGATGACATCGTGGCCGACTTCAGCCAATACGGCGGCTTGTACGAGGCCGACGTAACCACTTCCAAATACACTGATTTTCATGGGGTATTCCTGGGACTTGTCGCGGGTGCAGATCGAGAGTTGATGGTGATGACCCCAAGGATGACCAGAGCCACCCCGAGGCTTTTGCCAAGCGTGAAGGGTTCGTTGAACAGCGGCAGGCTGGCGGCCAGCAGGTAGACCAGGGCGTAGCTGATGCTGAGCAGCGAATAGGCCCGGCCCAGCGGCAGGTCGCGCAGGGCCAGGAGCCAGCAGAGCATCGACAGGGCGTAGGCACCGATGGCCGTGATCACCACCGCCAGGGCGGCGAGATCGACGTTGCCAGCACTCAGCGCCGACAGCCACTGATCCGGGGCGGGCAGGCGGGTCATGCTCCAGCGCATGCCCAACTGGGCGCCGCTGACCAGCGCCACACTGCCCAGGGCGAAGGCAAAACCCTTGACCCGGCTCATGCGTGGCGACTCAACAGCAGCACGCCACCGATGACCAGGGCCACGCCGAGCCAATGGCGGCGGTCGATGGACTCATGGAAGACGAAGCGGGCGATCAGGGTGATAAACACGAAATTCAGGCTGAGCATCGGGTAGGCCACGCCCACCTCCATGCGCTGCAGCACCAAAAGCCACACCAGCAGGCCCAGGCCGAGGCTGAACAGGGCCAGCCACAGCCAGCCCGAACGCAGTTTTTGCAGGATGCCGGAGGGCTGGTCACGCCAGCTTTCCACGGCGAACTTCTGCGCCACCTGGCCCAGGCAGGTCAGAGCGCAGGCGAGCAACAGCAACAACAGGCTCATGGCTGACTCTGGGGAATGATGAAGATCACGATATTGCCTTGCTCGTAGCGCTTGGCATCCTTGGGCAGCAGCTCGACTTCATGTTCCTCGTCGCTGCTCTTGACCCGCATCACCACGCCGATCGAGCCTTGCTTACGGGCTTGCTCGATCCACGGCTGGACTTGGTTCAGGTCGACCTTGCGCGCCGCAGTGTCCTCGTAGCCCAGGCCGTACTTCACTTCGCCCTGGGTGTTGTAAAGGGTCACGTCGGGGCGACGCAGGCGCCAGGCCAGCGCAGCGGCAGCGCCCAGGTCGTTGCTCAGCAGGGCCTTGGCCTGGCCCAGTTCGGCCACGTGATCGATGATGAACTGGTCGGGAATCTTGTTGTAGACCACCTTGTTCGGCAGCGCCGCCGGGGCCAGGGCCACCAGCAGGAAGCTGCCCAGGGCCGGGGCGGCCCACAGGCTCAAGGGGCGCATGGCCTGCAGCAGGTTGCTGATGATCCAGCCCAGCAACAGGATGTACACCAGGACCAGGTGCTGGGGTTCGTCCACATACACCGGCTTCTTCAGCTGGAAGTACACCAGGGCCAGCAGGGCCATCAGGCCGGCCAGCAGGTTGAGCACACCATTGAGGCTGAGGATCCGGGTCGTGCCGGTGGCCAGACGGTCCGTCAGGGTGTGCCCCATCAGCAGGGCCACAGGCAGCAGGCAGGGCAGAATGTAGGCCGGCAGCTTGCCTTTGCTCAGGCTGAAGAAGGCCAGGGGCAGCACCAGCCACAGCAGCAGGAAGCCGCTGCTGTTCAGCCGCCGTTGTTCCCAGGCCTGCTTCAGGCTGGCCGGCAACAGCAGCACCCAAGGCACGCAGAAGCCCACCAGCAACGGCAGGTAATACCACCAGGGCGAGGCGTGCTGCGCGTCTTCACCGGCAAAGCGGCGGATGTGCTCATGCCAGAAGAAGAACCGCCAGTAGTCCGGCTCCTGGGCATGCACCGCCAGGGCCCAGGGCAGGCTGACCAGAATCGCCACCAGCACGCCGATGCCGCCATAGGTCAGCAGCGAGCGCAGGCGCTTCTGCCAGATGGCATAGGGCAGGGCCACCAGCACCGGCAGCAGCCAGGCCAGAAAGCCCTTGGTCATGAAGCCCATGCCGCAGGCCAGGCCCAGCAGCACCCAGGCGCCGATCTGTCCGCGTCGGCTCTGGCAGTCGAAGGTGAACCACAGTGCCACCAGGCTCAGGTTGACCCAGAAGGTGAACTGCGGATCGAGGTTGGCGTAGCCGGCCTGCAGCGCCACCACGCTAAAACTCATGTAGAGCAGGGCGCTGGCCAGGCTCTTGCGCGGGTCGTTCCACAGGCGCCGGGCCAACAGGTAGGCCAGGACCACGCTCAAGCCGGTGCTCAGGGCCGACGCCACGCGCACGCCAAACAGGTTGTCGCCAAACAGCGCCTGGCCGATGGCGATCATCCAGTAGCCGGCCACGGGTTTTTCGAAATAGCGGATGCCCATGAAGTGCGGCGACGCCCATTTGCCGGTCAGGAGCATTTCCTGGCTGATCTGTGCGTAGCGGGTTTCATCGGGAATCCACAGGCCGTGGGTGGCCATGGGCAACAGGTAGAACAGACCGAAAGCGATCAGCAGCAGCGGCAGGGCCCAACGTCTGGTCATGCGCCTTGCACTCCCAGCCAGCCTTCCCGGCCTTGCAGCGTGCCACGCACGACCTTGCCTGCCGGCAGGCTGGCCAGATCCGCCGGGAGCATCTGCCCCAGGGGTTGAAAGTGGATGTCGCGTTGCTTGGCACTGGCCAGCAACTGGCGGAAATCATTGGCCATGAGAATCCCTTCTACTTCTGCATGCACGGTGTAGACATTGAGTTTGTCCGGACTGAACCGGTCGAGGATGTAGCGGTTGAAATCCTTGGCGGCCACCACCGGCCCGACCACTTCGTCGAAGGTCGGCAGGTCCACCGGAATCTGTGGGGCGCCCAGGCTGCCGTCCGCCAGTCTTGGCCGGAACAGGCTCTGGCCACGGCAGTCGCTGTTGTAGCGAAAGCCGAACTGTTGCTTGGCTTCGATGACGCGTTCATCGGCGCGCCAACCGGCAGACGCCGAGCAGCTCACCGCTTGCCCGAGAATATCGTTGAGGCTGTCGACGCCACGGCGGATCTGTTCGATCAGCTGTGCCTGACTCCAGCGCCCGGTGTTGGCCTGCCAGCCGTGATGATCCCAGGCGTGCAGGCCGACTTCATGACCGGCGGCCAGGGTCTGGCGCATCAAGTGCCCCAGGTCGCGGCCGATGGGTTTGCCCGGCCAGGCCGTGCCGGCCAGGAGAATGTCCCAGCCGTACAGGCCCGCGGCATTGGAGCGCAGCATTTTCCAGAGGAACTGCGGACGGATCAGGCGCCACAGGTGGCGCCCCATGTTGTCCGGCCCGACGCTGAAGAAGAACGTGGCCTTGACCCCGGCTTCCTCCAGCGATTCGAGCAGCCGTGGCACCCCCTCCCGGGTGCCGCGGTAGGTATCGACATCAATGCGCAGACCTGCTTGCATCAGCGAGCTTCTTCTTTGGAACGATCGGCGATTTCCAGCATGGCTTCGCGCAGGAAGAAGTCCAGGGTGTTGCCGATGGTTTGGCTCATCTCCACGGTCGGCTCCCAGTTCAGCAGGCGCTTGGCGTTGGCGATGCTGGGCTTGCGGTGTTCCACGTCCTGGTAGCCGGCACCGTAGAACGCCTTGCTCTCGACGTCGCGGAAACCGGCGAACGGCGGGAAGTTGCTGCGCAGCGGGTGAGCTTCGAACTGACGCAGCAGTTCTTCGCCCAACTGGCGGATGCTGGCTTCGTTGTCCGGGTTGCCGATGTTGATGATCTGGCCGTTGCAGCAGTCGTTGTCGTTGTCGACGATGCGCGCCAGGGCCTCGATGCCGTCGGCGATGTCAGTGAAGCAGCGCTTCTGCTCGCCACCGTCGAACAGACGGATCGGGGTGCCTTCCACCAGGTTGAGGATCAGCTGGGTGATGGCGCGGGAGCTGCCGATACGGGCCGAGTCCAGGCGGTCCAGGCGCGGGCCCATCCAGTTGAACGGACGGAACAGGGTGAAGTTCAGGCCCTTGGCGCCGTAGGCCCAGATCACCCGGTCCAGCAACTGCTTGGACACCGAGTAGATCCAGCGCTGCTTGTTGATCGGACCCACGATCAGGTTGGAGCTGTCTTCGTCGAAGTTGTTGTCCTGGCACATGCCATAGACTTCCGAGGTCGATGGGAAGATCACCCGCTTGTTGTACTTGACGCAGTAGCGAACCAGCTTGAGGTTCTCTTCGAAGTCCAGCTCGAACACGCGCAGTGGGTTGCGGGTGTATTCGATCGGGGTGGCGATGGCCACCAGCGGCAGGACCACGTCGCACTTCTTGATGTGATATTCGATCCACTCGGAGTGGATGCTGATATCGCCTTCGACGAAGTGGAAGTTCGGATGGCTGCGCAGGCGCTCGATGGCGTCCGAGCCGATGTCCAGGCCGTAGACGTCGTACTTGTCGTCACGCAGCAGGCGCTCGGACAGGTGGTTACCGATAAAGCCGTTGACACCAAGGATCAGCACACGGGTGCGGCGTGGCTTGCGGCCGGACTCGGCACCGCGCAGCAGGGAGCCGTCCACCAGACCCAGCTCATTGGCCAGTTGCGGGCCACCCAGGTACAGGCCGTTGGCGTTGCGCTGGCCGGAGGTGATCACCAGGGAGTCTTCGCCACAGGCGATGCGCAGCGGGTCGACGCTGATGACCCGCCCCGGGGCCTGGCCTTCGTTGCCCTTGGCAACTTCGGCGCTCCAGACGATCAGCTTGTGCTCGCCGACGGCGCAGAAGGCGCCCGGGTAAGGCTGGGTCACTGCGCGTACCAGGTTGAACAGCTCTTCGGCGGGGCGCTTCCACTCGATCTTGCCATCGGCTGCGGTACGGCGACCGTAGTAGCTGGCCTTGGATTCGTCCTGGGCGGTCTCGGTGATCTTGCCCTGGGCCAGCGCCGGCAGGGTGTCGCCTAGCAGGCTGGCAGCGGCGTCACGCAGTTTGTGGTGCAGGCTCAGGGCGGTGTCGCTGCGTTCGATGGCCACGCGCTGCTGGGCGATGATGGCCCCGGCGTCGGCACGCTTGACCATGCGGTGCAGGGTCACGCCGGTCTCGGTTTCGCCCTTGACCAGCACCCAGTTGGCCGGTGCGCGGCCGCGGTAGCTCGGCAGCAGCGAGCCGTGCAGGTTGAACGCACCTTTGCGGGCAGTGGCCAGCAGGGGTTCGCTCAGCAGATTGCGGTAGTAGAAGGAGAACAGGTAGTCCGGGTCGAGTTTGCTGATGCGCTCGATCCACAGCGGGTGGTTGGCATCTTCCGGGGCATGCACGGCAATGCCTTTGCGGGCGCACAGCTGGGCGACGGAGCCGTAGAAGGTGTTCTCCTTGGGATCGTCGGCGTGGGTGAACACGGCAGCGATCTCGTAGCCTGCATTGAGCAGGGCTTCGATGCCCGCACAGCCAATATCGTGGTAGGCGAAGACAACAGCTTTATTGCTCATGGCGAAACCTGATCAGTATGAGTGGAAGTTAAACCGTCGACAGTGACAGCCGGGGCGGGGACCGCCGGCTGGCTGCGCAAGACTTTTTCGATGAAGAAGCGCGGGCGGGCCCGCACGTCGCTGTACATGCGTCCCAGGTATTCACCCAAAAGACCCATGCCGATGAACTGGCCACCGGTGAACACGAACAGCACCGCAAACAGCACGAAGGTGCCGTCGCCGGCCCAGGTGGCACCGAAGATCAGCCGCAGGATGATCAGCATCAGGGCAAACAGCGCGCCGACGCCGGCCATGCCGAAACCGATGATGCTCAGCAGCCGCAGGGGGGTGGTGGTCATGCAGGTGATCAGATCGAACATCAGATTGATCAGGCGCATCGGGCTGTACTTGGAGTCGCCGTGCTCGCGCTCGGCGTGCTCTACCAGCACCTCGGTGGTGTGCCGGGCGAAGCTGTTGGCCAGGATCGGGATAAAGGTGCTGCGTTCGGTGCAGGCCAGCATCGCGTCGATGATGGTGCGGCGGTAGGCCCGCAGCATGCAGCCGTAGTCGCTCATGGCCACACCGGTGGAGCGCTGCACCGCGAGGTTGATCAGCTTCGACGGCCAGCGACGGAAGGCCGAGTCCTGGCGGTTGTTGCGCACAGTGCCGACCACGTCGTAGCCGAGCTCGGCCTGGGCCACCAGGCGCGGGATTTCTTCCGGCGGGTTCTGCAGGTCGGCGTCGAGGGTGATGACCACGTCACCGCGGCACTGCGCGAAGCCGGCCATGATCGCCGCGTGCTGACCGTAGTTGCGGTTGAGGATCACCGCCACTACGGGGCTGCCTTCGCGCTCGGCGGCTTGTTGCAGGAGGGTCGCCGACTGGTCGCGGCTGCCGTCGTCCACCAGGACGATTTCAAAGTCGTGCTTGAGCTGGCGGCAGGCCGCTTCGGTGCGGCGCAGCAGCTCCGGCAGGCTCTGTTCTTCGTTGTAGACCGGAATCACGATCGACACGAACTGGATTGGGTAAGGTTTCAAAGGCTTCAGTCCAGGAGGTTGGCAATGGCATCGGAGACCCGTTCGACATCGTCGAGGGTCATGTCCGGGAACAGTGGGATCGAGCATAGACGCGCCGAGTTCCATTCGGTGTGTGGCAGCCGCACATCGGCGAAGCGCTGTCGATAATAGGTATGCAGGTGAGTGGCGATGAAGTGGATGCCGGTGCCGATGTTCTGCTCCTGCAGGCCCTTCATGAAGGCTTCACGGTCCAGGCCGCAGCGTTCGGCGTCGATGCGCAGGATGAACAGGTGCCAGGCGTGCTGCTGCGGGTACTGGGGCAGGTGCAGGGGTTGCACCGGCAGGCCTTCGAGGCGCTCCAGGTAAGCCTTGGCCAGCACTTCGCGCTTGGCGTTGATGTCGTCCAGGCGCTGCAGCTGTACCAGGGCGATGGCGGCGTTGATGTCCGCCAGGTTGTACTTGAATCCGGGCTCGATCACTTGGGCCTGGGGCTTGCGACCGTGGGTCAGGCGATCGTAGGCGTCCACCCCCAGACCGTGGAACTTGAGCATGCGCACCCGGTCGGCCAGGGCTTGGTCGTCGCTGACGAACATCGCACCTTCGGCGCAGGTCATGTTCTTGATGGCATGGAAGGAAAAGATCGCCGTGCCCCGCGCGCCGATGGCGCGGCCGCGATAGGTGGTGCCGGCGGCGTGGGCGGCGTCTTCGATCACCGGGATGCCGTGCTTGTCCGCCAGGGCGTACAGCGGGTCCAGGTCGAAGGCGGCGCCGGCGTAGTGCACCGGGATGATGGCCTTGGTCCGTGGCGTAATGGCCGCCTCGATGGTGGCGGCGTCGCTCATCAGGGTGTCGGGATCGACATCGACGAATACCGGGGTCGCCCCCAGCAGGCAGATCATGTTGGCGGTGGAGACCCAGGTCTGCGACGGAGTGATGACTTCATCCCCCGGACCGATGCCCAGGGCCAGCAGGGTGATGTGCATGGCGCCGGTGGCCGACGACAGGGCCACGGCGTGGCGGGCGCCAACACGGTCGGCGAATTGCTGTTCAAGTTCCTGGTTTTTCGGGCCGGTGGTGATCCAGCCGGAGCGCAGAACCTGCTCCACTGCAGCTATCTCTTCGTCGCCGATACTCGGGCGCGAGAAAGGAAGGAAAGCCTGGTTCATGGTTACCTCGGGTTTAGCTGATGCCGGAAATACGGGGTGATGCGAACGAACGATTGATGGAGCGCGGGGAGGTCATGCAGTCATCAAGGCTCATCCAGTTATTGGGCCGGGGTGGCGATCCATGCAGCGTTTGAGTAAAAAAGGTATTTGTTAAAAGTAAATGCAGATCAAGGTGTTATCTTGACAACCTGATAAAGCACTGCGTTCGGCAGGAGGCTTGTTGGTGGCTGAGATTAAGCGGAAAAATGTGAAACGAATATGAAAAATAGGGCAAAAGTCCGTTTTTCCGCGGGCCAGACAGCTAGTGTTCAGTTTGTTGTCAAGGTTGTAGCGCGACGGGGTGCCGGCAGCCATTTCAAGGGCTTGAAGAAGCACTTTAAAGCGCGCTTGCAGGAGGCTTTGAACGGTGTCTTGAACTTGGCCATGAACGGCGCAGGGAACTGCGCTCCGGCATCGTCTTTGCCTTCGGGGGGAGCATGACTTCGCAGGAACAACCGGCCGTTGCCGACAACGCGCACAAGGCCAACCCGTTGCGCCTGTACCTGGCCCGTCTGGCGCCGTCCAGCCAGTCGACCCTGCGTTACGTGCTGCAGGACGCCGCCGATCGCCTGGGGTATGACGAACTCAACCTTGAGGACATCCCCTGGCACCACCTGCAACCCGAACAGGTCACGGCCCTGGTGGCCACATTGCGCCGTGACGGCTATGCCCCGAATACCTCGTCGCTGTACGTCAATGCCCTGCGCGGGGTGATGAACGAGGCCTGGCGCAGCAGTCTGATCAGCCAGGACCATCTGCTGAAAATGCGCTCGGTCAAGGCCATGGGCGGTACACGCCTGTCCCGGGGGCGCAATCTCAAGCGTGGGCTGATCCAGGACCTGATGGCGGTGTGTGCCGCCGACCCGCGGCCCCAGGGTGTGCGCGACGCGGCCATCATCGCGGTGCTCTATGGCTCGGGCATGCGCAAGTCCGAATCGGTGAACCTGGACCTGGCCCAGGTGGACTTCGTCCAGCGCAGCCTGCAGGTGCTGGCCAAGGGCAACAAACAGCTGATCAAGTACGCCCCGGCCTGGGCCTTCGACAAGCTCCAGGCCTGGCTGGACCTGCGTCGCGCAGACTTGCCGGCGGGCCTTGAGGACGACGCTTTCCTGTTCAACCGGATTCGTCGCGGTGGTCATATCACCCGTGAACGCATCAGCAAGCACGCCATCTACTACATCGCCCGCCAGCGGGGCGCCCAGGTTGGCGTGCGCATCATGCCCCACGACTTTCGCCGTTCGTTCATTACCCGGGTGATCGAGGAACATGACCTGTCGATCGCCCAGAAGCTGGCGCACCACACCAATATCCAGACCACCGCCAGCTACGACATGCGTGATGACAATGAACGACGTCGGGCCATCGACCGCTTCGACCTGTGAGTGTCAGCCGTTCAACAGGTCGGCCGGGAAGGGGACAGATGCCCGGTCAGGTCCCAGGCCTCGAGCATTTTGGCGTACTCAAAGGCATGGCTTGGGTCACTCTGCAGCCAGTCTTCGAACGCCTGGCGTTCATCCAGGCTGCAATCGGCCTCACGCAGGCGGATGCACCAGTGGGCGGCCTGCATCATCAAGTATTCATCTGCTTCACTGGCAGGACTGTTCATCGTGCGGTCCTTGTTCAAAGTGGCGCCGCTCATGAGGAAGAGGCGCGGCACGTAGAAATCACTTGCAATCTAGAGTGTATAACGAGAAAAAAGCGTCAATTTTTTGCCTGAAATCAGTCATTGGTATCGATGAGTAGGCCTGAGGCAAGGCCTGGATGCTGCTCTATAATCGGCATGTTTCACCTGTGGCAAATGGAATCGACCAGTCAAATGAGGGAGCAATCTTGAGCGCCAAACTGTGCAACAACACCAATGCCGTGACCTTTGTCAGCAAATACAAGGCAGCCTGCCAGCCGATCGCCGATCAACTGGACCTGCCGGTGGAAAACATCCTTGGCCTGGCGGCCCAGGAGAGCCAGTACGGCGCCGGACGCATTGCCCGCGAGCTCAACAACTATTTCTCCTTGCATGCCCCAGCGCCCCTGCAGAGCGGGGCCGAGGCGCCCCAGGGCAACGCCAGCATCAAGGTGGCGAAGTTCGACTCGTTCCAGAAGTGTGCCCAGTCCTTCGCCTTGCGCTATGGCTCGTCGGTGCGCAGCAAGCGCGACCCCATGGAGTTCGCCCAGGCCCTGGTGCGCAGCGGCTACAACAGTGGCGACGCGGCCTCCGGTGGTCGCAACGGATTTGCCGAGTACCTGGCGAAGATCATTGTCGCGGTCAGAGGGCGCATGGCGTGCTGAGAAAAAATCCCCACGCATGGCTGCTGGGCCTGCCCCTGGCCTGCGCGGCACTCGTCGCCTGTGCCGGTACCGTGCTGCAGCCGGATGAGGTCAAGGCCACGGGCCTGACCCGCGAGCAGGCCCAGGAAATGCTGCTGGTAGCCTTGAAGCATCAGGACTATCAACTGAGCAAACCCGGGGTCTTTGTCGATGGTGACCTGCAGGACGACAGCGGCCAGCCGCCGCATCCGGGCTACTTCGACTTCAGCCTCGGCTACAACGATCCCAAGGCCGGCGCCACTGAGTACTGGGGGCTGTTCTCGGTGAGCACCGCCACCGGCGATGTCTGGGAAATCAACAGCTGCAAGCGTCTGGACGGCAGTGAGTTGCGGGCCTTGCAGGGGCAGATCATGGCCCGTACCGGCAAGACCCTGGCGGACGAAGAACCCCAGCGCCAGGGACTGGGTTGCGAGGATCAACCATAGTCCCGAAACCGGTCTGCATCAGGCCGCAGCGCTCAGGTGCAGGACCGTAAAATAGGCCGCCGTGCCAATCGCCGCGGTGCTGATCAGGCCCAGGCTGTTGCTCAGGGCAATGAGCCCCACCAGCAACAGGGACACCGAGGCTGCCAGGGGCTCGCGGCTCATCTCGCTGAAGGCGATGTACACCGCAAAGTTGATGAACACCGCCACCGGCAGCACCCGTTCCAGGCAACGCTGCAGGCCGGGTTGCAGGCGGATGCTGACGAACGCCGGAATGATCCGTACCAGGCAACTGGTGGCCAGTAGCGCAGCGATGGTGACCCAGGCCGAATCGCTCATAGCTTGGCCCTGGAAAGCAGGACAGTGCTGATCAGCACACTGGGAATCCAGAAGTACAGGGTGCCCAGGAGCATGATCAATACCAGGGTCACCGCGACACAGAGCGCCACCATCGACAAGACGGCCAGACGACGTTCGTGCGCAAGGCTCAAGCGGCTGCGCAACTGCGCCAGCGACAGGTACATCAGCACCACGCTGGCCGGGTAACCCAGGTTGACCTCGGTGCCGATCCACTGCAGCGGCAGCCATGCCCCCAGCACCCCGGCCAGTGCCCAGGTCAGGAAGATCGTTGCGCGTATCACCAGCACCGTGACCGGATTGTCCCGTTCGTGCTCGGTGGCGTAGGCCTCGTCCCCCAGCATATGGGCCGCCCCGGCCTTTTGCAGGAACCCCCGGGGCAACCGTGGGCTGGAGGTGAAGGCAATGGGCAGGTAACGGCTGTTGATCGAAGCCGAGACCAGCAGCAGGGTGAAGAACCCGGCTCCCGACTGGGCCAGGGGCAGGGCGGCGAACTGACCGCTGCCGGTGAATCCCAGCAGCCCCACCAGTGCCACCTCCAGCAGTGACCAGTCGGCGCGACCTGCCAGCAGGCCGAACAGCATGCTCACCGGGACAATGGCCAACGCGGCCGGGGCCACCCTGCGCAGAGCACCTGACGTGCTTTGTGTGAACGGCATCTGTTGCTCGACCTGCATAGGTTTGCTCGCCTTTTGCTCATTACCGAGGCAAAGACCCGGAGCGGCGCCCCAGTCATTGGTCGATGGAGTCTAGGAAAGGCAGCGGGACAGCGTCTTGTACGATTGTGCGAGTTTGCCGGGGCTCAGAAGCGGTAGCCGACGTTGACCATCACTGCGGCAGCGCCCAGCACCACCAGCTCGGTGCCCACCGGCCCGTAGTGCACGCCCACCGCCGGAATCAGCACCGGTGCCACGCCAAAGTGGTTCAACGGGATCTTGTCCTTGTAGTCGCCCTTGTAACCCTGGATCAGCCCGCCGCTGAGCTTGGCGTAGACCGGCCAGTCGGCGTGTTCCCAGGCCTTGCCCACGTAGGCGTAGTAGGAGCGCTGGGAGAAGGAGTTGCGAAAGGTGCTCACGCCCCACAATTGACCGTCGGCGTAGTTGCGCTCCAGGCCGATCAGATCCTGGTGGTTGTTGTGGTCGGGATCGTTGCTCCAGTGGTTGGTATAGACGCTGCTCTGCACGTACCAGTAGTCCTGTTGCGCGGCGGCTTGCAGCGTCTGGCTGGCGGCGGCCAGCAGCAGGGCCAGGCCTGCGGCTTGGGTTCGAAGCATTGCTTTCATCAGGGTTCCCTGCCATCGCGGCAGTCGTGCCCCCTCGGAAATCAAGGGGGGAAAAGGGGGCAGACGCTAACATCCGGCTATTCAGCGAATCAATGATTGAACTGTTGCTTGATCTATATCGGCTTCGATGCGCTGGATCAGGTAGGGGAAGAACGGGTTGGCGGTCAGGCGCATCAGCTCCTCCATGGGCACCACCAGCACGCCGCGTTCACCGCGGGCGGCGATGGTGCCCAGGTGCACGCCGAAGTCTTCTCCGGGAGCGGGCTGGGTCCCGTACAAACCGTCGTCCACAGGGAACGGCAAGGCCACGTGGGACAAGGAAAACACCCCCGTCGGATAGGCCAGGTCCAGGGGCCGTCGCTGGCTGTCCAGGCTCAGGGCGGGGGTGCTGACTTCGGCCAGGGTCGCGCCGCCGCTGCCTTCATTGGTCAGCACCCGGGTGCTGTAGTTGCGCGGCGGTGCCGGCAGCAGGCTGGCCAGGGAGGTGAGGCTGGCGGGGTCCAGCAGGCCTTCGAAGTCCCGGTCCCGGTTGAGGTCGAAAATCACCAGTTCACTGCCGTTGGCCGGCAGTTGCCGGTACAGGCCGGTGACCAGGGCAGGGGTACTGACCGTGGCATCGGTCAACGACTGGAAGCTGAGGATCGGCGGCAACCGGTTCAGGCGCGGGTCGCCCACCAGGGCCAGCAACTGGCTTTGCAGGGCATCGGTCAGCAGCCACGACTGGCGCGCGGCATTGACCGGAAACGAGTTGTACTTGAACGGGTTGTACTCAGGGCGCAGGTTCAGCCAGGCCGCCTTGCTGAAGGCCGGAAACACCGCCGGCCAGCCGGCCACACCGGCAAAGCGCGCCGACGGGGCCACGCCGATCATCGGCGAAATCAGCACCAGGCGCTGGGCCTGGGGCAACTGCGGATTGTCCAGGGCGTCCAGGGCGTACTTGACCGCCAGGGCACCACCGTTGGAGTAACCGACCACATGCAAGGGTGCCGGCGCCGGGACTTCGGCTCGAGCGGCACGCAGGGCCAGGCGGGTGGCGGCCAGCCAGTCCTGCCAGTGGGCGTCGGTCAGGCCGGCCGGCACGGTGCCGTGGCCGGGCAGGCGCAGGCCGATGGCCAGGTAACCGTGCTCGACGTAGCGCCGGGCAACGTGGCGCAAGCTGTAGGGCGAGTCGGTCAAACCATGCAGCAGCACCACCACGCCCCGCGGTGTGCCTGAGGGCCGCAGCAGGTAGGAGCGGTTCCAGTCAGTGGCAAAGCGGGGCGGGTAGACCCGGCTGTCCACACGATAACGGTTGAAGGGCGGGACCTGGGTCGGGTCCAGGCGGTCGCTGACTTCACGCCGGACTTCGGCAAACAAACGCTCCTCGGCCTGCATCCAGGCCGCCCAATCGGCGCTATCGATCTGTTCGATGCTCAGTTCATGGGGCACCCGCAGGTGCCAGGGTTGCAGCGCCGGACCCCGCTCGCTGTCGTAGGCACGCCAGGCCAGCAGGGTGAGTGCGGCAACGCCGAGGATCAGCGCGCCACCCTTGAGCAGGCGCGACAGGGGCTGGGCAATCACGGGCAGGGACTCGGTTGGAGGGCGCTGATGCGATAAACGCAGCGTCGACCGCCAGTGATCAGGTGCTCCACGCGCTGCACCTGCCCAAGGTCGCCAATGGCGGCCTGGAACACTTGCAGTTCGGAGCGGCAGAAGCCCTGGCACTGCTGGGCCGCGACACAGATCGGACAGTGGCTCTCGATCAACAGCCAGCCCTCGCCGTCGGCCTCGACACTGGCCATGTAGCCGGCGACTTCACGGATCTGCGCCAGGGCCCGGACCCGTTCTTCCAGGGTCGGTAGCGGCGCGCAGACGTCGAGGTACTGCGCGGTGTTGACCCGCTCCATGTCAGTGACGATGCGTTCCACGCCGTCGGCCCCATAGACCGCGCGAATCGAATCGATCAGTTGCAGGGTCAGGTGGGCATGGGTGTCGGGAAAACGGGCCTGGGCCTGCTCGGTCAACACCCATTTCTGCGACGGCCGCCCAGCGCCCTGGGCCGGCATCATCTGCCCGGCGATCAGTTCAGCGTCCAGCAGTTTCTGTAGCTGCTGGCGGGTGGCTTCCAGGGACACCTTGAGCAGCGGGGCCAGGTCGGCGGTTTTCAAGGGGCCGCGGGTTTTCAGCAGAAACAGAATTCGCTCGGCGGTGGCGCCGGGGTTCTTCTTCTCGGCAGGGGAGGATATCGAGGACATGCTGGGCCATTAACCAATGCGCAAGTGGGGTATCGAGAGCGTGCAGGACGCGGCTTACTGCGCAAGCATAACAGGCTCCGGCCAAGTGGCCCGGCGATTGTCGCGCTTTGAACGGCGGATTGGGCAAGAGAGCGAGACAATGAAAAATTAATTATCAAAGTGTTTGCTTGTGTAATACAGTGCAGCTTTATCGAACACCCTAAGGGAGCAAGGCATGGCTTCGACAAGCGGATGGTCAGCACTGTTACTGGGCAAGAACGGACTGCGCTCGGCAGCCCTGGCCGGTGGCGTGGCGCTGCATGCAATCAATGTGTACCTGGTCACCACGCTGTTGCCTTCGGTGGTCAAGGATATCGGCGGCCTGGACTACTACGCCTGGAATACCACCTTGTTCGTGGTGGCCTCGATCATAGGTTCGGTGCTGTCCACCCGGGCCCTGGGGATACTGGGGCCGAAGCTCGCCTATGCCCTGGCCGGCCTGGTGTTCATGCTCGGTTGCGGCCTGTGTGCCCTGGCCCCGGACATGGGCTGGCTGATCATCGGGCGCAGTGTTCAGGGCCTGGGCGGAGGGCTGCTGTTCGCCTTGCCCTACGCGATGATCCGCCTGGTGTTCGACGAGCCGCTGTGGCCCCGGGCGATGGCGCTGATTTCCGCCATGTGGGGCGCGGCCACCCTGATCGGCCCTGCCGTGGGCGGGGTCTTCGCCGAACACGGAGCCTGGCGTGCGGCGTTCTGGGTGCTTGTGCCCTGCACCTTGCTGTTCATGCTGCTGGCGATCGCCCTGTTACCGGGCAAAAGCCGCGAAACGGCGCCGCGCAGTCCTATTCCCGGGCTGCAACTGGTGTTGCTGACCGCGGTGGTGCTGGCGATTTCCATCGGCAGCATCACACCTTCGCCCGGGTACAACGTCCTGGGGCTGGGCGTCGGTCTGGGCCTGTTGCTGCTGGTGGTGGTGCTGGAGAACCGTTCCGGCAAACGTCTCTTGCCCCGCGACAGCCTGAAGTCCGGCAGCCCCTTGCTGGCGCTGTACATCTCCATGGCGCTGCTGGTGGTGGGCATGACCAGCGAGGTCTTTGTGCCGCTGTTCCTGCAAGAGCTGCATCAGCAGACGCCCTTGCTGGCGGGTTACATCGCCGCGCTGATGGCGGCCGGCTGGACCCTGGGGGCGATCTTCAGCTCTGGCCTGAGCCCCCAGGGCGCGGCCCGGGCCATTGCCAGCGGGCCGTTTCTGGTGGTGGCCGGCCTGCTCCTGGCCTGCCTGTTCATGCCTGCCACAGCCACGCCGTTCCTGAGCCTGGGCGCGGTGTGCCTGGCCATGTTGCTGGTGGGCACAGGGATCGGCCTGGCGTGGCCCCATCTGTTGTCCCGAGTCCTGGAAAACGCGGCCGATGACCAGAAGGAGCTGGCGGGCGCTTCGATCACCACGGTGCAACTGGTGGCCACGGCCCTGGGCGCGGCGCTGGCGGGGATGATTGTCAACCTGGCCGGACTCAGCTCCAGCGCCGGTGTTGCCGGTGCAGCCCAGGCCGCGGCCTGGCTGTTCGGTCTCTACGCCGGGGTATCGGCCCTGTTGTTTATCAGCATGCGTCAGGTCCGGCGCCACCATACCCGGGCGCTGGCCGAGGCCTGAGGCCTGCCTGACTCATCACACTTCAAGGACATACAGATGAACAGCCTCAATACCGCTTGCCAGGAACAGGGCTTCCTTTTCGATCCGGGAGTCGCCCCATTGTTCGCGCACCTGGACCTTCGCCTGCTGGGGGGACGCGCCATCGGCATTGCCGACAATCAGTTCACCGATCTGCTCAGCGTCCTCGGCGGCCCCGGCTGCGGGGTGTGCAATGGCAACCCCCGGGACCTGCGCCGGGAGAACCTGCGCCAGTTCAGTTATCGCCTGGACGGTTCGGGCGAACTCAGCAGCGCAACGCCGGCACTGCGGGAACTGCCCCGGCAGTTGCATCAGCGACTGGCGCCCGGCGCAGGTGTTGCGCCGCTGGAGCTTGGCTTGCAACCCTGGCGCCTGGGGCCCCACAGCCCCTATGGATTCCTGCCCCTGGGCCAGACCCACAGACGGTCCAATATCTCCCTGGATTCCATCGACAATCCGGCCACCGTGCTGACCCTGTCCCATTGGCCGGCCAACAAGACCCCCAGCGCCTACAAGGCCAACCTGTCCACCACCAGCGCCCTGATCTTTCTCCAACAAGGGCTGAGGGTGGAACAGGCGCAGGTGATCACCAGCGATCATTTCGATCTTGACGGGCTGGCCTCGGTCTACGCCTACCTGGCCCCCGAGCAGGCCCTGCGGCACCGCCAATTGCTGATCGATATCGCACGACTCGGCGACTTCACCCGGGGCACTTCGCCCCAGGCCCTGCACTGCGCCTTTACCCTGCATGCCCTGGCCGCCCGGGTGCGCAGCGACAGCCAGGGTGGCAACGACCGGCAACTCATGGCGCGCTTCGTCGCACTGCTGCCGCAACTGGCCGATGTGCTGGATAACACCCGGCGTTACGCCGAACTGTACGACCCGGCCATGCAGGAGCTGCAGCGCAGCACGGCGCTGGTGGAGCATGCCGCCACACGGATCGAAGAGTACCCGGACATCGATCTGGCGATCTTTCGCCTGCCTGACGGCGCATGGCAGGGCGAGGGCGAGTACTTCGGCCTGTCGCCGGTGGCGTTGCACAATCGCACCCGCTGTGCGGTGCTGGCCATCGTCAATCAGGGGCGTATCGAAATCCGCCAGCGTTATGAAAGCTGGGTCGAGCGCAGCAGCGGCATTCCCCGGGCCCGTCGGGACCTGGCGATCTTCGCCCGGGCCTTGCAGGAAACGGAGCGCACTCCTGGGCAGTGGCACTACGACGGGGTGCAGGCAATCATGCCGGGCCTGAGGTTTGTCGCCGACCGGCCCAGCAGCCACTCCAGCGACAAGCTGCTGGCCGAACTGCGTCAGTTCCTCGGCCAGGCCCCGGTGGCCTGGGATGCCAACGGATAGGTCCGCGCATCCGTAGCAGCCGGCTTGCCGACGAAGCGGTCCTTGAGTCTCGCATTGCTCTTGCGGGGGCTTCGCTGACAAGCCTGTTCCTGCGCAGGCCGACTGCGGATGGGGTTACCAGGTGCCGAGGAACGCTTGGCGGCGTTCTGTCACGCCTGACCGACCCGCACTTGCAACAGGACTCCTTCTTCCTGATGACCGGATTCATATAAGGAATGCCATGACAGCCTTAATGTTAATAAATGTGTGGTTTCTTGAACCTCCGAGACCAATAGCTATTTTCGATAAAAATATATCTTGTAAGTTTGAAAAAATTAAACCAGCGTCAACGTCTCGCCTAAGCTCATATCGACGTTCTATCTAGTTGAGGGTGGATATCCCTCTTCAAGGATGACATATGACCGAAGATGAGCTGGTTAAAAAGTGGCGGATTGGAATTTGCTGCTTGAGGAAAGCGCATTTTCACTGCGCCAATTATTTTGCCTTATGGAATAGCTTCGCTGGAGGGGCGCTGATTTTTCTTTCGGCATTGGCTACAGCAGTTGCGTATTCACTGTTGAAATTCGAGTTGTTTAAAGTGGGCTGGTATGACGCCATTTTGCCGGTAGTGGGTATGCTGACCACCATTGTTGCCGGGCTGCAGGCTTACTTCCGTTTTGCCGAGAGAGCGGAGCGTCATCGCGCCGCAGGTGCAAATTTTGCCAGACTCGAAATGGAGACAGAGTCACTACTGGCTAGCCTGGACGCCAAAAATCTGGACGCAGACAGCAGGCACAAAAAAATTGAATGGTTAAAATCCAAGTGGATTCGCTACACCATTGGTGCTCCACTTATTCCGATGTGGATCCAAAAAAAGCATTGTGGGCATTTAGAGCTCAAAGACTGTTGTTCTGAATCGATGAAGCGACAATTGCAAGAATAAGTTCAAGCCTGCAAAGTACCTAAAACCTTTGTTGCGGGAATGATTGAAGATTGGAACGGGTATTGCTGCACTCGGCAGCCCGTAGTTGTTAAGCACTTGCTTGGGCTCCGCTCGATAGAATCTTGATATGACAGTGGCATGATCGCACTGCGGCTACTTAGAAGTAGTTACACGTCTGAGTACGGGATCTACTAATAACCTGAGCAGTAAGATCAGGTTCGTTTCTGGCCGCTTTGTTGCCGATCCTGTTCCACCTGAGCCCGGACGATCAGCGCGCCATGTTCGCCGTGTTCGAATGCCATGCCGGCCCAGGTTGCGCCCTGATGTTCACCAGCGGACCTGCAGCAGGGGAGGCCATCGGCGAGTTCGAAGGCGAGGCCCTGTACCACGCGAGCCTGGACCCGGGGGAATACTGCACCTTGCTCGATACCCACGGTTTCGAGGTGGTGCAGCAGGTCAGTGAAGACCCAGAGTGCTGCGGGCTGACGGTGTGGTTGGCGCGGGGGATTTACTGAGGCTCAAGTCGCCCCGTCTCTTGGCAAGGTGCGGGACAAAAAAAGCCGGTTTCTGCTGAACAGAAACCGGCTTTTTCAGGTCTTTGGAGCGCTGTCGTTTACCGCACTCAGTGCTTCATCATGCCGTGATCCGGCACATTCAGCGCTCGGGCTTGGGCTTGGACCTTGATCGACTCCTTCTCGCCCTTGGCGTTTTCCACGATCAGGGTCAGAGGCACGGTGTCGCCGGCCTTGATCTGGCCGGTGAGCTCCATGAGCATCACGTGATAGCCGTGGCTGTCCAGGCTGACCTTCTTCCCGGCCGGCAGGGCCAAGGCGTCCACTGGCTGCATGCTCATCACGTCGTTGTGCATGCTCGACTGATGGATCTGCACGTTCTTGGCCACGGGCGACTGCACTTCAACCAGCTTGCTGTCGCTGCTGGCGGTGAGGTCCATGAAGGCGCCGCTGGCGTGCTGGCCAGGGACGGTGGCGCGGACCCAGGCGTTGTCCACTTGGGTCGCGGCGCTGGCGGTGCCGGCCAGGCCCAGCAGGGAGAGCATCAGCAGGGCGGATTTGATCCGGGATGGGCGACGTTGCGAGTTCATTAACAGACCTCCATGACGGTGAGCAGATCTTCCGCGCACTCTTGGGCGTTGAGGGACTGGGACAGACCCAGGCGCAAGGTGCCCCGGGAGTCGTAGACGAAACTGGTGGCGGTGTGGGACAGGGTGTAGGTCGAGCCGCTGGGGATCTTTTCGTAGAACACGCCAAATTCCTTGGCGGTGGCCGCGGTTTCTTCCAGGCTGCCGTACAGCGCCTCGAAGCTCGGGTCGAAGGCCTTGACGTAGGCGTCCAGCACCTCGGGTGTGTCGCGCTCGGGGTCCAGGGTGATGAACACCACTTTCAGGCGGTCGCCGTCGCGGCCCATGAGTTTCTTGGCCTGGGCGGCGCGGGCCAGGGTGGTGGGGCAGACCGCCGGGCACTGGGTGAAGCCGAAGAAGATCATCGGCATCAGGCCACGGTAGCTGGACAGCGACTTGGTTTCGCCCTGGGAATCGGTGAGTTTGAAGGTGCGGCCGAGAATCTGATTGCTCAGGTCCTTGCCATATTTGAAGGACAGTCGGGGACTGTTGTCGCAACCGGCGAGCAGGCCCAGGCCGAGCACCCCGGCGCTGGTAAGCAGGGTGCGGCGAGTCAGCAAAACACTCATGAAATAACGCCCTTTGAACAGCCAGACAGGCAAAAACCCGCGCATGGTAGCAAACAGACGAAAGCAGCGGCGGGCTAATTAGACCAATGCCTGCGGCCATCGGTCGCAGTCTGCGATGGTGGATTGAGCCGGACTCACGGCCAAGTGTCGAGCGCTGCCCGGAGGCGGGTCCTGCGGTTGCAACCATGCCCCGGACGATCAACCTCTGGGCCTTGGGTGATATGCGCCTTCAATCTTCCAGCGCCGCGATCTGCACCAGCGCCCGCACGGCAGCGCGGGTGGCCAGGGTCAGGGGCTTGGGCAACCGGTCCAGCTCGAACCAGGCGATGTCGCTGTGCTTGTGCGGCTCGTTGTTACGCGGCTCCATGGCCGGGGCGGAGGCCAGGTACACCGGGCAAACCCAATGTTCCTGCCGTTCGGCGTCGATCTGGTCTGCCACGCATAACAGGCTGACGCCTTGCAGGGTCAGTCCGAGCGCTTCGAGGATTTCACGGCGCATGGCCTGCTCCACCGGCTCCAGCCAATCGACCTTGCCTCCGGGCAAGCCCCAGCAACCGGCCTCGGGGTCCCGCAGGCGCTTGACCAGCAGTAACTGGCCATCGCGGACGATAGCGGCGCCGCATCCCAGGCGAGGCTGTTGTGGCATGGCTGTACTCCTGTGCGTTGGGGAGAAGGGCAAGCCCCGTGGTCCTGCCCGGCAGCTGCTGTGCGCTTCGCACACTATCGACTGTCAAGGATGACAACCGCGTGTTGCTTTGTTGTTTATTTGTAACTTTCAACGTGCAGGACGGCCGTTGATCCAGTGCGCGGTTCAAAACCTGACTCAAGTGCCCGGCTCAGTGGCGCAACAAGGTGGCCGCGATCACGGCCAGTGCCATGAGGATCAGGATCACCCCGGTGATTCGTTCCAGCCAGGGCAGGGCGCGGGAGAAGCGCCGCCGCACCCGGTCATTGCCAATGGCCAGCGCCACCAACACATCCCACAGCAGCACCACGCTGAACATCCATACGCCATAGACCAGCTTCCAGGCGGTGCTGGTCTGGGCGCCCACCAGGGACGCCAGGCTGACATAGAACAGGGCGTTCTTCGGGTTGAGCAGGCCCGAAAGCAGACCCGCGCCCAGGCCGCGCCACCAGGTGGCCCGGTGCAGCGCCAGGCTGTCGTCCTGGGCAGCCACCGCAGCCAGGGAACGGGTGCCAGCGTGACGGATGAACAGCCAGCCCAGGTAAAGCAGGTAGCCACAACCGGCCAGTTGGATCGCCAGGAACAGCCAGCTGTCGGGGCGCAATACCGAGACCCCGCCAAAGGCCAGGACAATGAACAGACCGTTGGCCAGGGCGATGCCCAGGCAGGCGCCGGTGGCCGGTTTCCAGCCGCTGGCCATGGACAGGCGCGCCACCAGGAAGAAGTCCGGTCCAGGGGAGAGCAGGGCGAGAAAATGCGCGGCGGCGACCAGCAGGAACTGTTGAATCATGAAGGCAGACTTCCAGAGGCGAGAAGGGGCTGGAAGTCTGCCGGGCGTCAGCACTGGGGTATTGAAGAAAATTGCGCGACCTTCAGCGCTTGTACAAACCCGGGGTGACCCCGACATGGGCCTTGAACACCCGCTGGAAGTGCGCTTGATCGGCAAAGCCCAAACGCTGGGCCAGGGCCGCCGGGGCCTCGCCGGCCTGCAGCGAGGTGCGGGCCTGGATGATGCGCTGGTTCAATTGGTAGGCGTGGGGCGTCATCCCGGTAGCAGCGCGAAAGGCCCGGATCAGTTGGTAGCGGCTGAGGCCCGCCAGCGTTGCCAGGCGCTGCAACGGGTGAGCCTGTTGCGCCTCCTGTTGCAGGAATTGCATGACCCGCCGGACCCCGGCGCCGGCCAGGCCCGGATCGGCGGCCAGGGCAATCACCGGCTGCCCCTGCAGCGGAAAGTCGCCAATGAACTCGATCAGCGCAGCTTCCTTGTTTTGCCAACTGGCGGTAGAGAACAGCAGGTCGTTGAGGCGGCAAAAGCGCTGGTACAGATCCCCGTCGTGATTCAACAGCACCTGGCCAGGTGCCAATGCCGCCTGCTGCTGTGCTTCCAGGCGCACGCCTTCGACCCAGCGCGGCTCCAGGTGCAGCATCTGGTAGCTCCAGGCCGTGTCGGGCTGGGGATTGCAGGCATGGGCGCAATGGGCCGGGACGAACACCACGCTGCCGGCCTGGATCAGGGTGGGTCCCTCGGCGCCGCCACTGAACAGGCTGATGCCACGGTCCACGGCGCCGATGGACACTGTCGGGTGGCTGTGGGCCCTGTAGTTGGCGCGGCTGTCACAGGCTCGGCGGCTTTCTACGTAAGGCAGGTTCGGGTCACGCCAGAATTGCGCTGAGGGCGTCATGCTGCAGCTCTGTGGTCAGGGGACGGATGAGCAGGCTAACAGGGTGGATTGCAAGGGTGCCAGTTTGCGCTGAGCGCGGATGCCGGACGGGAGCGCGCGCCAGGGCTGCCTATACTGCACTCGGGTTTTGCTCAACCGCGCCACGACCTGCACCAGGAGCTGCCATGAACTTCAAGGAAATCGCCTACGAGCAGCACGGACCCGTAGTGGTCATCCGCTTCAATCGCCCCGAGCAGCGCAACTGCATCGGCCCTGTGACCCACCTTGAATTGATCGACGCCTGGACGCGTTTTCGCGACGACGACACGGCCCTGGTAGCGATCATTACCGGCACCGGCGATCGGGCCTTTTGTGCCGGCGGCGACCTCAAGGCCGCCGCGCAACTGGTGCCGTCGAGCGCCGAGGAAATGGCCGCCCATGATCGTGGCGAACGTCCCGGAATCATCGGCCCCAGCCGTTGGGTCGACGTCTATAAACCGGTGATCGCGGCCGTCAATGGCGTGGCCTATGCCGGTGGCCTGGAGTGGGCCTGTTTTGCCGATATGCGCATTGCCGAAGAGCATGCCTCGTTCGGCGTTACCTGCCGCCGCTGGAACATCGGCCTGGCGGACGGCGGCACCCAGCGCCTGCCGCGGATTGTCGGCATGGGCCGGGCCATGGAATTGATTCTGACCGGCAAGGTGATTGATGCCCAAGAGGCCTACCGTATCGGTCTGGTCAACGAAATAGTGCCCAGCGGACGCTCCCTCAAGCGCGCGCTGGAACTGGCCCAGGTGCTGGCCGGTCTGCCGCAACCGGCGATGCGCTCGGACAAGGAAGCGGCGATCCGCGGTTACGGATTGCCCTTGGCCGAAGGCTTGAAGATAGAAGCCCAGTGCTTCAATCGCTCAATCCACGCCCCTGAAACCCAGGAAGGACTGCGCCGCTTCATCGAGCGCGATCACCCTGATCGTGGAGGCCGCCCCGCGACAGGCATGGTCAAGCACTGAGCCCCGTCCAGCCTCGGGACTCAGGCCTGGCCGCGCAATGGCCGGCAGGCTTCTGCCAGGGCGGCGCGCAACGCCTGGCACAGACGCTGGGGATCGCCGCCCTGGCGAAACCCCGCGACCTGGCGTTGCAGTTCGGCGAAACACCGGCCCTCGGCACTGCGGGCCAGGCTCAGGCGCGGATCGGGCTGGACGTAGCGCGGATCGTCCGGCGCCAGGTACAGGCCGTTGAGGTTCTGGTAATCGGCGTCGATCCAGGCGTACAGGTGATGTTCGAATCTTTCGGCAAACCGATAGCGGCCAAAGTCCATCACCTGCAGTTGCAACGGCGCCACGCTGGACACCCCCGCCAGTTGCACATTGACCCCATCGATCAGTAACGGCGCCCCCCGGTTGGCGCTCAACAGGCGGTGCAGCGTCTCGGCCACCTGAGTACTGACCGCCAGCCTTTGCTCATCGCGCCTGACTTGCAGTTCGCCGTTCTCCTGGCACAGGTGAAAGCGCACCGCGCCGCAGCTGCTGGCGGTCAAGCCATAACGCCGCAGCAGAAGCTCGGCCTGCATCAGGGCCCCGGCCAGTTCGGGGCCCTGCCAGTAGCGCTGCCACTGGCAGCGCGGACGGGTGCAGGCCCGACGCAACAGCAGCACCGCCGGTTCCGCCGCACGCCCGTCATACCACAAGGCATCGAAGCCCAGGTCGATCAGGGCATAGGCCGGCAATGGCGTGATCGCCGCGCCGGCGTGGTTCATGGCGGCGAACACCAGGTGCTCCATCAGTACTTCATGCACCGCCTCGGCCAGGGTCAGCAAACCGTTGGAATGGGGCAACTGCGGGGCTTCGTCCGGCGGCACGCCAATGCCCTTGATGTCGAACAGCACCTGCTCGCTGGCCGGCACGCACAGCACCGCGGCGCGCCCATAACGCGGCGGACGCCAGGCCGTTACCCGTCGGTCGTCCAGGGTAATCGGGGTGTTGATGCCCTGGGCCGCTGCCTGGCTGGTGGATATAAAAGCCGCGTGGTCCAGCAGCCAGCGATCGATGGCCGCCTCCGTGGCTCCCTCCCAGGGCGCGTCGAAGTCGGCGCGCAGCACCGGGTAGTTGGCGAACAGCACCCGCGCACCGGCCACCCCGAGCAGTTGTTCCGTGCTCAGCGTCTGACCGCTCTGGGCGTAGTCGGCCAGTTGTTGCACCCGTGGGCCCGGGGCAAAAGGCTGGTTCAGATCGTGCTGGGGTTGCCAGGCGGGACTGTTCATCGAGTGTCTCCGGCCCAGGCATCCAGGCGCCCGGGGTGGTCGAGGGCGGCGATCGGGTCCAGCAGAACCCAGTTGCGGCGCAGTTCCAGGCTGGCTTGCGGCCCCTGGGCCACCTCGCCACGGCCGCGCAGCATGGGCAGCTCCCGCAGCGCGCCGGCCGCCGGGGCGCAGACCCCCAGGGCCTCGGCATGGGGGCTGTGGCGCAGGCGTTCGAACAACTGCGGTTCGCGGGTGCGGATCGCCAGGTATTGACCGTTGGGCGGCGCCGATCCGGCCGGTGCCCAGGGCTCGAGGCCGGCATCGCGCAAGCGCGCCAACAGCCCGGGCATCTGCTGCCGCAGGCGCTGGCTACGGGCCTGGGCCCTGGCGACGGCAGGCATCAGCGCCGGCAGGGCATGAATCGACAGGGCCGGGCTCAAGGCCGGGCAGGCGCGGGAACGCTGGCCGGGCGACCAGACGTCGATGTCGCCATCCACCGGCAGATCGCCGAACAGCGCGCCACCGCCGCCAATGTCCAGGGCCTTGCCGTGGCCCAGAGAGGTGACCACCAGCGACGCGCCGGGACAGCACAGATCCCAGGCACCGGCGCTGTCCTCGATGATGGGCAGGCGCGGGCCCAGTAACTGGCGCAAGGCCGGGATGTCGCAAGGCAAGCCGTATTGATGGACCGCGATCACCGCGTCCAGGCCATGGATATGGGGCGCCAGCGCCTCGCTGCTGAGCAGCAGGTCGGCAGCGTTTTCGATAATCACCGGTATCGCGCCGGCATTGAGGACGGCGGCCACCACTTGATGGCAGGTGGCGGCGGGAACCGCGACCCGCCAGGTGGCGGTGACCCCCAGTTGGCGCAACGCCAGTTCCAGCGCCGCGGTGCCGGAACCGACCAAGGCACCGTGGCGCCGCTGATAAAACTGCGCGAGCCAGGACGAGCACGGCAGCCGATCGGCCTCCCGTGCTCGCCACTGGCCATCGGCAGGACCTGGAACTACTTGCACTTGTCCATGGCGCAAGCGGTCAGGGCTTCGACTTTGCACTTGTCCATGGCGCAGGCAGTCAGGGCTTCGACCTTGCACTTGTCCATGGCGCAAGCAGTCAGGGCTTCGACCTTGCACTTGTCCATGGCACAAGCAGTCAGGGCTTCAACTTTGCACTTGTCCATGGCACAGGCGGTCAGGGCCTCGGCCCGAGGGCCGCCAATGCGCCAGCTGGTGAACTTGCTCTCCGGCAGCGCGCCGCGCTTGACCACATCCAGGTGCAGGGTGCGGGCTTCATGGTCGTTGCATTCGAGCAGGATCTCGTCCTCGGCGACCGCGAAGTGATCGTGCAGCAGGCAGAGTCCGAAGCGATCCAGGTTGCCGTGGCGCTCCAGTAGCTCATGCAGGTCATTGATGAATTGCGCATCAGACACCCCCAGTGGCATGGCTTCGTCAAAGGAGGGATTGGTGTGTCCGTTCATGTGGTGTACTCCAATAGGTTTGATTTAAAGCGGTCATCTTCATCAACAGTGCGCGGTAGTGGTGGCCTCATGCACCTCCTTGTTCCGGTGGAACCTTACTTGCGGATACCCAGAGGGTTTCGATGCTCAGCAGCGGTGGCTGGTTGTCCGCGGCCACCGCCCCTTGCGCCAGTTGTGCCGGATCGTCGGCGCTGAAGGCCCGCAGGGTCAGGTCGACCCGGGCGTTGCCCTGCACCGTGACCTGTTCGGCCAGGCGCCAGCGATCGATGGCCTGGCTGAAGGCGCTGGTGAAGGCCGGTGGACTGTTCAGCGAAGTCGCCACCGGCAACAGCAGCGCCGCCGGCAGCACGGTGCGCGCGACCACGCCGGGCGCGGCGACCTCGTAGCTGTAGCGGCCCTCCATGCCGACCTGCACCGTGGTGCCGTTGCTGCCGGCGCCCAGGGCGGCGAAAAACACCTCCAGGTAGTCGTCCAGGCTGGCGTTCGGTACCTGCAGGTTGTCCAGGGAGAAGGCGCCTTGGCTGATGTGCGGGCTGATGCTTTCGACAAAGCGCACCACTGGCGTCGAGAAGCGGAACAGCGGGTTGGTCTGCAGGGTGCCGATGTCCGCCGCGGGGAACAGGATGCGGTTGCGCTCCACCGACAGCGAGGCCCAGGCGTTCTGGTGGTCGAACAGGTTGAGGGCCGGCAGGCTGGTGCGGCGCTCGTCGATCAGCAGTGCATCCGCGTAGTCGAGCCACACGGCTGGCTGGCTGCCCTTGAGTCGGTAGCGGTAGGCGATCAGCCCCGGGTTGCTCGGATCGACCACGCTCACCGCGTCGTACTGTTGCGGGGCGATCTGCACCAGCGGCAAGGGCAGGCTGACCTTGCCGAGCTGGGGCAGGGTGGCGCTGATCTGCCCGCTGGCCGCATCGTAGCTGGCCGCCACCTGATTGATGCTGACATCCAGCAGCAGGGTTTCGGCCCGCTCCTGGCCATCCACCGTCACCGGTGCCAGTACCTGGCTGAAGCTGCAGGTCAGGGCCTGGGGCGCGACAAACGCCGCCGCGCTGCGCAGCAGCGGCCGGGCCCAGGCATCGTAGGCCTCGGTGACCTCCTGGACGATGTAGACGAAGGCCTCCACCGCCTGTTGCGCCGCGGCAATCTGCACCGCGGTGGGCTCGCCGAAGTTGATCGCGCTGAGGTTGTCCTGCATCGCCACTTCAATGCTCGGGTACACGCTGACGAATTGCGCCAGGGCGGTGACCAGGCTCTTGTTGGCACTGCGCAGCGCGCCATCGACGGTTGGCGTGTTGAGGGCGATGGCCACGTTCAGGCTGTCCTGGGCCGTGCCGCGCACCAGCGAGTCGAAGGCGTAGGTCCATTTGCTCAGGTCCGAGACCTGCTGCGGCACTGGGGCCCAGGCCGTCGCGGTCTGCCCCTGGATGGTCGGCGGCTCGGGCAGGGCCCGCAGCAGCACCGGCAGGTTCAGGGTCTGGCCGTCGGCCAGGGGCACTCGCAAGGGACCGGAGATCAGCGAGATCCAGTTCGACTGGGTGTAGCCGCTGATGCCCGGAACGTTGCGCACGTCATGCTCCAGGTGGCTGATCTGCAGCTCCAGGTCCAGCGGCACGTAGCTTCTTGCCGCCTCGTTGCGCGAGTTGAAGACAAACGCCAGGGCGCTTTCCCCAGGGGCGTCGGGCAGGGCGATGCGCCCGCTGCCAAAGGCATAGTTGTCGTTGCCGGCCACCTCGGGGTCGCTGGTGCGCGCCGCGGGTGCGGCGCTCGCCACCGTTGGCTGGCCGTACAGCGACAGGGGCTCGCCGGTGGCGCTGCCTTGCACCGAGAAACCGACGATGGCGGTGGTGCTGTAGGCCGAATACAGCTGGTTGAGCAGGGTCTGGCGCAGCTTCTCGCCCGCCGCGGCCCGCGCCGGGCCGTCCTGCGGGCCTGCCGAGAGCACCGGCTTGATGGTCGATGCAATGGCGTCGGCCAGGGTCTGCTTGGCGCTGAGGATTTTCCCCAGGTTGCCGTCCTTGAGCGGGTCCTTGCTGCCCAGCAGGGTGTCGAGCAGAAACACCGAGGGCGCGTAGGTCGGCGCGAGGAAGCCGTCGATGGCCTTGAGGGCGGTTTCGAACCACAGGTTCTGATCGACCCCGGTCAGGGTCAGGGTCACGGGATCGCCGCTCGGGAATGGCTGGTCCGGCTGGTAGTTGGGGTAGATCTGCACGCTGTCGGAGGTCAGGCTGCGGGCGATCGGCTGGGCGGCGAAGTAGCCCGGGGCCGGATCGATGCGGTAACGGATGCCGTCGGCGTCGTCGCTCAGGGCAAAACGCGCGGCCCACAGGGTCTGGCTGCGGCCGTCCGGGGTGCTGCCCGGGTCCGCGGTGCCGCTGCCGACCCGGGTCATCCAGGCCCCGGCCCGCTGGAACAGGGCCTCGAAGGCCCGGGCGAACTGGCTGTAGCCGCTGGTGCTGGCGCTCAGCGCGTCGGGGACCGGCAGCAGGGTGCTGGTCACCGCCACACCACCTTCCAGGCCGGCGACATCCGGCTCCACCAGCGCCGCCACCCGGCGCAGACTGAGGGTCAGGCTCAGGGGCAGGATCGAGCCCGGGGCCAGGGCGTCGATGTCCACCGCCAGCTTCAGTTGCACCGTGGCCGGCGCGGCGGGGCGGGTGCCCTGGACCACTTGGGCGAGGTACAGGATCACCCCGTTGACATAGTCCAGCAGTGGCTGCGCCTGGTTGTCATCAAGTCGGCTCAGGGGCTGGGCGAACAGGCTGCTGACCAGCTCCACGCTGACTGCGCGGCCCTGGCACCAGGGCAACTGCAGATCCTTGTAGGACTGGTTCAGCTGGTAGTAGATCAGTTTGAACATCGCCAGGTCCTTCTTGGCCTGCTCCTTGACCTTGTCACCGCCGGCCGGGTCATAGCTGGAAGTGTCGAGGCTCAGGCTGATCACCAGTTGCGCGCCGCCGGCAACGGCTTCGTAGGTATAGAAACTGCGGGTGTTGGGCCAGGCCGACAGGGCGATCAGCCGGTCGCAGTAACGCAGCGGCAGCGGCGGGTGATTGAGGCTGCCGGGATACCCGGGCGCGGGGGCCTGGAAGGGGGTGACGGTGATATTGCCGAAGATGTCCAGCCAGGTCAGGTTGACCTGGGCGAAGCTGCCCACGCCACGGTAGGGATTGTCCTCCGCGCTCGGCAGCCCGGGCCGGGCCGGCGTCGGTGCGGCATTGCTGGTGGCGCGCCGGGCCAGGCCAAGGGTCTGCTGGTAGCTGTACTGGCTGTCCTCGGCCAGGTCGTTGAGGGCCCGGGCGCGGCTTTGCGGATCGCGCATGGCCCGCCGGCGGGCCTGGGCCTCGGGCGAGTCGACGCCACTGTCCGGCCGCTGCGGACCGAAGGGCAAGGCCAGCTCGCTGGCGCTGAACCAGGGCGAACCGTCGAGCCCGGCGGACAGCACCGAGTACAGGTTGTACAGGTAGGCGCTGGCGTAGCCGTCCGGGTCCTGGCTTGGCGAATCCACCGGCGGTGGGTTGCTGCGCAGCACACTGAAGGCTGCGTTGCCCTGTTTGAACACCGCCTGCAGATCGAAGGTCTGGGTGTCGATGCTCAGGCTGCTGCCGACACTGAACAGCCCGGTGACCTGCGCGGCGCCCACCGCCAGGGCGTCCAGGTCGAGGCCGTAGTAGCTAGCCAGGGATTGCAGGCTGTTGCCCGGCGCCAGGCTGGCGTCGACGACATAGGTCAGGGCCGGGATGAACAGCGCCACGCCGTTGGCGGCGCTGACCCCGGGGTTGAGGTTGGCGATCTGCGTGGCGCTGATCGGTTGCAGCGCGCCCACCGAGTAGTAGCGCGCCAGGTTGTCGAGAATGCTCGCGCTCTGGCCGTTGCCGGCGCTGGCCTCGGCCGGGGTCACCAGGTGGATGATGCCGTCCACCGGCACCTGCACTGCCTTGCTCAGCGTGACGCCGGCATTGAGCTCGGCGATGCGTCCAGTGCCGATGCCGTAGAAGGCCGCGAGGCTGTCCAGGCTGTCGCCGGCACCGGTCGGTTGGCTGTGGTCGGCGGTGGCGGCCGAGCGCAAGGTCATGTGGCTGCCTTGCTGGATCACCGTGTCGGTGCTGACGAAGGCGTTGACGAAGTTGCCCAGGCGGCCGTCGAGGGCGTTGCGGGGGTAGGTCACCACCAGGGTCAGGGTGGCGGTGCCGCTGTCGTCGAAGATGCTGTCGGGCAGGCCGGCGGCGGCGATTGCATCGTAGTAGCTCAGGTAGTAGCCGCCGGAGCGCACGGTGGACAGTTCCCAGAGCAGCTTGACCACTTCCTCGGGCGGATTGAGGATGCCCCGCGGTCCGGCTTCTTCGGCCAGGCGCGCGGCCATCAGGGCCGGCGGCGGGTTGGTTTCGGTGGACAGATTGGTCTGGGTCAGGAAGGCCAGGAAGTCGCTGGCGGCCTGGCTCAGCAGGTTGCTGGCCTTGGCGTTGCCCTGGGGCAGCAGCAAGAACTGGCCGCTGATGATCGCGCTGCCCAGCTCACTGACCGCGATCAGCAAGCGTTCCAGCAACTGCGCGTCGGTGGCCGACGGGCCGAGCAGTTCGTAGGTGTAGGACAGGTTGCTGCCGCTGCCGGCGATGGCCCCGGGTTCGGCCTGGGGCAGGCGCTTGATGGTGAAATCGACCCGGGTCGCGTAGCTGTAGGCCGGGATCTCGCGGCTGGTGGTTTCCAGGGTCGCCGGGTCGGTGGACACCTCGCACGGGGTGAACGCCGGCAGGTAGGGTATTTGCTGTGCCAGCTGCGGCAACTGCCGGGCGAGGTTGCCGACTCGCTGGTTGATCAGCTGGATCAGGCCGTCGGGCAGGGACCAGAGCATGGGCTGCACGCTGGCGCCGCCCTCGGCGCTGGCCCGCAGCCCCGGCTGGCAGAGGTCGCGCAACTGCTGCAGGTCGGCGGTCGACCACAGGGACACGCTTTTCACCGCGTAGTCTTTCGGGCTGCGGGCCACGGTGGGCAGCAGGTCGATGCGCGGCGCCGGCTGGAACTTGCCTTGCCGGGCGTAGGCCAGCACCCCGCAGAGGTTGCTGTAGGCCTGGTTCAGGTTCATCGAGCCGCTGCTGGCCCCGGCGATCTGCACGAACGACAGGTCGACCCCGTGGCTGGTGGCGGCCCGGCTCAGGCTGATGGGCAAATCGCTGCCGGACAATTGGCCGGCCGGGGTCGGGAACTGCTGCCCGGTCAACTGGTACAGGCCATAGGCGTTCTGCTGGGCGGGGTAGAGAAACTCCGGACTCAGGCTCAGGCCGCCCATGCCCGCCGGGTTCGCCGGCAGGCGCAGGCCGTAGGCCAGAAAGCGCGAGAGCATGCCCGCCAGTTGCGACAGCTGGTCGGTGGCCACCAGCAGATTCCACAGGTCCTCGGTGTACAGGCTGTTGAGCGAGGTGAGGGTGATCTGCGGCGTGGCGAACAGGGGCGCCACCCCGAAGTTGGCCGATGCCGGGTCGCTGAACAGGGTCATGGCACTGACGCCGAAGCGCGCGCCGGCGCTGTTGAGGCTGTCGCCGGCGGTGCGGTACGCCAGGTTCGGCAGCAGCAGCGGCTGGCCGGCAAGCAATAGCCCGGGCATGGCGTACAGCGCACTGTCCTGGGCCAGTTGCGCCAGCGTCACGCCCAGGGCCCGGGCCAGGCTGTTGAAGGTTTCCCCGGGGCCGGTGGTGTACTGATGGATGTCGTTGCCCACCGGCAGGCTGATCACCTGATTGGCGGCGATCACCAACGAATTGCCGTTGGCCAGGATCAGCCCCGAGGCGCTGGTGCTCCAGCGCGCCGGCACGCCGCTGTCGGACCAGGCCGCGGCGACCTTGGCCAGGGTGTCGCTGCTCTGCAGGGTGTAGGCCGGCAGCGGGATATCCAGGGTCAGGCCGTCGCTCAGGGCGACTTCGGCGTTGGGCCGGACGATATCGTCCAGGGTCAGGTTGTTGCCGCGCTGGTCGTTGGTCCAGCTCAGGATGGTGCTGATGGAGTTGCCGTTGGCCGTGGCATAGGCGTAGTCGTCAAAGGCATTCAACGCGACCTGCAACAGTTGCCGGCCGATGACCATGAAGGCGTCGGTGAAGATCACCGCGGCCATGGATTCGCTGTCGTCCGCCGCGGCCCGCAGTGTCGGTGTCGGCGTTTCCTCGTCGGTCACCAGCGCGGCCAGCTCCTTGAACATCTGCGCGACATTGCTGCGGTAGGTGCTGTTGGTGCCCACGTAGTGGGCGAAATCCACGGTCGCGCTGCCGGCATTGGCCAGGGGCACGCCCAGGGACAGACCGTCGAATACCGGGAACAGCACCGAGCCGGCTTGCAGTACCTGCTGGATCTGCGCCTGATTGGAGGCGTCGGGCAGGGTGATGCTGACCTCGAAGGACGACAGGAAGGTCAGCAGCTCGCTGATGCCGAACGGCGGGTTGGCCAGGTCGGCCAGGCGTCTGATGTCCTCCACAAGCATGGCCTTGTCCACCAGGGTGCCGAGGATGTCGGCCAGGGTGTCCTGGTCGCTGCTGGCCGAGCCCAGGCTGCCCACGAGCCAGGGCAGGTAGTCGGCGCACAGGCGTTCGAAGCTGCTGTTGCCGGCGCTGTCGGCCGAGGCCCGGGTCGGCGAGGGCGCGTCCATGGTCAGCAGGAACACGAAGGCTCCTTGCTGGTCGGCGTAGTCGCTGGCGCCCTCGTTGCACAGCACGGTGAATTGCGGCGTGGCGTAGAGGTTCAGCAGCGGTTTGCCGGCGGCGCGCAGCAGGGTCATCGGTTGCGGCGTGGTGGCCCGCCGCGCACTGGCCAGCTGGACATGGCGGGCCTGGCGCGCCAGCAGCAGGCCGGGTTCGGCCCAGGGCGCCGGGCCGCTCTCGATGGCGTTGATCTCGAAGCGCGCCGAGACGTCGGCATGGAAGGAAAAACTGATGCTGAAGCTGAACAGGCCGAGGTCGATCTTGACCTTGACGCTGACCTCCACCGTGGCCCGGGCGGCAATCGGAATCGGCTTGTAGCTCTCGTAGGTCAGGGACAGCGACAGGGTGATGCGCACGTTGACCGCGGCCGAGATGATGGCGAAGTCGATGCTGCCGTAGAGCAGGCCGATGACCCCGACCGTGCCCTGGATCTTGAAGTAGTAGTCGTCCTGCACGCTCTTGCCGGCCGGCACCAGGGCGGTGGACGGGTGATAGGCGTGGAAGGCGGCGATGGTGCCTTCCAGAATGCCGAACACGGTCAGGGCGAAACCGGCCTTGAGCGGCCCCTTGACGAACTCGTAGCCCAGGCCCAACTGCAGACCGAGGCCGAAGACAATCACCGGGTCGAAAGTGCCCTGGGTGGTTTTCGGCACCTGGGTGGCGGTCACCGACGACAGCTTGCCCAGGTAGAAGCCGCCGGCACCGAGCACCGGCACGCCGTAGACGATCGCGGAAATCGAGAACGAGCGGGTGAAGTCCAGGTTGTAGGGAAAACCGATGTCGATGAAGAAGTCGCCGTTGGTGTAGATCTTCACCCCGATCTCCGGCAGCACGATGGACACCGCGCCGAAGTTGAGGTTGCGGATGCTGTCGGGGAAGGTCCATTCGATCTGGTACACGCCGACGTCGTCGGTGATCTTCTTGTACAGGATGTCCAGCACCAGGTTGCCCAGGGCCTTGGCTTTCTCCCCGGCCAGGGCCAGGCGCAGTCCATAGAGGTTGGGGTCGTTGAACACCAGCATCAGGTCGACGGTCCAGTCCTTGCCGGTCTTGAGCAGCAACAGTTGCCCGGCGATCAGCCAGTCGCTGTTGCGGTTGTAGTAGGGCACGCCCTTGCTGCCGCTGTCGCTGGGGTTCAGCGGGTTGCTGGAACCGGTAGTCGACGGCACGTCCTTCAGGGCGTCGATCACCGCCTTGGTGTTGGCAAAGCTGTCGTAGCCGCTGATGGCCACCCGCTGGCCGAGGACCAGCAGCGGCAGGCTGAAGTAGTCCGTGCCCTGGCCCGGCACCGTGGGCAGCTTGTCCACTGGCTGGCCTTTGCTCGGGTCCAGCAGGTTGCTCCAGTCCTGCTGCTCCTGGGGGTTGTTGCCCTTGAACACCGAAGAGCCGTCGATGCCCAGGGTGATCTTGTCCACGCCATTGACCTTTTTGCGCTCGAACACCAGGCCGTCGATGCTCATGAACCCCAGGTCGATCTTGCTCGCCAGGGTGTACTTGGCGCTGATGCTCGGCACGCTACTGCCGCTGCTGTTTTCCAGGTTGATGATCAGCGACAGGCCGTCGAGGGAAATCTGGTTGAGCACGTCCCAGGGCGAGCTCAGGGTGAAATACGGGTCGCTCAGCGATTGCATGAGTTTCTGGATCAGCCGGCCCAGGCTCCAGTTCTTCAGGGTGAAGGTCAGGGTCTTCTTGTCGACCTGATAGATCGCCGTCAGGCCTTCCCAGGACAGGGTCAGCTGGGCGTTGCTGCCCTGGTTGTCGGGGGCGAAGCTGTAGCCCAGCAGCACGCTGTCGTTGAGAAAGCTGAAATCCCACAGGGTGGTGGCGCTGCCGCTGTACTGCTGGTTCGCCGGCTTGCTGGCGTCGTAGCTCAGGCTCAGGGTGGCCAGGGTATCGACGCTGAAGGCCTGGCCCAGGTTGAAGGTCCAGCGCAGGCTGCCGGCCACCGTGTAGCTGTCGAGCGGGGTGTTGCCGGTGCTCAGGCTGGCGTCCACCTCCAGGGTGTTGACCAGCAGTTGGCCGGGCAGGAAATCCGGAAAGGTGAAGGTCCCGCCGAAGCTGAGGAACTGGCTGACCAGCTGTTGCACGTCCACCGGCTGCGCCAGTTGCGCGGCGACTTGCCAGGTGGCCGGGGTCTTGCTGCCGTCGTAGTCGAGGCTGGCATTGGCGAAATACGGACCGATGCCCACCAGCCCACCGATCCCCGCCTGGTAGGTGGTCACCGCCGGGGCGTTGGTGCCGCTGGCGGCGGTGGGGGTGGTGGCCTTGATGTACAGCTGGCCGTCGGTGACCGAGAGAATCGGCTGGCCAGCGAAGGTGAACAGGTTCAGGTCGAGCTCGAAACCGGCGTTGAAGGCGTAGCTCTTGGCGCCGACGTCCAGGCTCAGGCCGACGTCGGACAGCGAGGCGTCGACGAAACTCTTGGGGATGCGAATCAACTGAGCGGTCAGGGTGGCGATCAGGTCATTGAGGTTGGCCGTGCCGTCGAAGCGCGCCAGCAGTTGCAGGTCGGAATTGAACTGGACAAAGAACAGGCCGTTTTCGCCCGCGGTCTTGCCCTTGAACACCTCGGGCAACAGCAGGAAGTGGGTCTGGAACAGAAAGCTCTGGGCGTTGCCCTCGGGCAGGAAGTTGATCCCCCACACCAGTTCGAAATCGGTGACGCCGAACACCAGCTGGTTGGTCGGGTCCTGCAGGGGCACCCAGGGATGCTCGACATTGATCACCGTGGGGTCGGCGCCCAGGGTCACGCTGGCGGTGCTCAGGGCCAGTTTCGGGCGGGTGACGCCACTCAGGGCGAGGCTGCGCAGGCCGATTCCGGAGAGGAACTGTTGCAACACCGGTGGCGTGCCGCTGAAGAAACTGCCGTTGTTGTCCAGCAGGCCGATGATGGTTGCCGGGGTCAGCAGGGCGCTGCCGTCATCGCTGTGGCCGAGGTAGAAATTGAAGGCGCTGCCGTTGTTGATCTGGGCCAGGGCGCGCATCTGGTAGTCGACGGACTGGCCGTTCTGGTCGGTGAGGCTCAGGTTGAGGCCGAAATACAGGCTGACCTGCTGGTCGTAGAAGGCTTCGGCCGGGTCTTCGCCGTCCTGCAGTTCCGGCGGGCCGATGATCAGGCCGAACACCGGGGTATCGACGTTCAGGTACAGCAGCTTCAGGCCGCCGCTGACGTTGAGGAACGGCGCCTGCAAGGTGGTGGTGGGCATGAACACCTCGACCCCGTCGACCTTGGCGAAGTCCATGCTGCCGGTGAAGGGCAGGGCCAGGGTCGGGAACCCCAGGTTCTGCACCACCGCGACCGCGGTGCTGAGCTGGGGCGGCGGCGTCAGCTGGGCGGCGAAGCCCTGGCGCGGGCCCTGGCTGGCCTTGAAGGTGAAGACCGCGTTGCTGATTGCGGTCCACTTGAAGGGAATGCCGGTGGCGAAGCTCGACAGGTCGGCCCAGGTCCAGCTGGCCGGGGTGGTGACGATTTCCAGGCTCAGGCTCTGGGCCCCGGCAGCGCCCGTGAGGCCGAAGGTCAGGACCAGCCCCTGCTGGATATCCTGTTGCAGGAAGCGCGCGCTGACCCCGGTGACCTTGAAGCTCTGGGTGGCGGGATTCAGCGGCTGCACGCTCTGCGCCGTGAGGTTGACCGTGAGCCCGGCGACCGGCGACTGGAAGGCCGCCTTGAGGTCGTTGTCCAGAGTGGCGGACACGCTGACCGTGGCGTCCGCCAAGCCGGCGATCAGGTAGTCGCGGGTGAGGACGATCGGCGCGCCGGCATCGCCGGTCAGGGCCGCGGCGAGGTTGCTCAGGGGGCTGTTGGCCATCTGTCTTCTCCTTGTTCAGACCGTCACAAACAGGGCCAGGTGATCGCTGGTGGAGCGGATGTGCCCCAGGTTGCGCCAGCCGCGGTAGCGTTGCCGATCGCCCGCGGCGAATGCCGGGGCGGGGGCGGGGGGCGCCGGGACCCAGGCGGGCGGCGGCGCCTGGAAATCGCTGGCCATGGCCACCAGGCCCATGGGCGCACCGCCGGGCGCGGGGTTGACCACGTTCAGCGGCACCCCGACCACGCTGTTGGCGATGGTGAAATTGCCCGCCGCGCCGCCGCGCACCAGGATGTTGTCGATGGAATACAGGCTGCTGCTGTTGGATGAACCGATGTAGCGGTAGCCCGGATAGGGCACGGCCCCGGCGTTGGTTGACCAGAAAATGCTCGCGTTGCGACTGCGCAGGTGGGTGGCGAAGTAGCCGGTGTAGGCCTCCAGCGCCGGCGGCGGGGCCAGGGCCGGCGCTTGCAGTTGCAGGCCGTAGCCCAGGGCGGTGAGGGCGCCATAGCGCCCCGGATCGTTGCCGTTCTGGCTCAACAGGTTGACGTTGAAGTCGCCGGTGATGATCCGGGTTTCCAGCGCGCCCAGGGCGGCGCTGATGTCGCGCACATTGGCCAGGGCGTTGAGGTAGGCATTGGCCGCGACATATTGCGGTGGCGAGTGGATGGCAAACAGCGTGAGGTTGCGCTGCACCACCACCGGCGGGCCGTCGACGGTTTCGCAGAAGGTCACCATGTAGGGTTCGCGCAAGCCGCCGTAGTTGATCGCCGCGCCGAAATTGTCGACGAACGCGACCCGCGCCGCGCAGCGGCTCTCGTTGAGGTTGCCCGGGTTCAGCGCCGTGGGCGGAATGGGCCGATTGGGCACGCTGAAGCAGGTCTGGGTCTGCAACGCCGGGTAGTTGCCGGCGGCCGGCGGGGCCGGCACCTGGGGGTTGAAGCTGATGCCATTGCCCGCTGGCGACCAGGCGTTGGGGCCGGTGAACAGGCGCTTGCCCGCCGCTACGCCGCCGCCCGCCGGGATCACCGGTTTGTAGAACACCGCGACGCCCTCGGCGCGCCCGGCCTGGCCGACCACCAGGGGCGGCACCAGGTTCCAGGGCACGCCGGTCTGGTTGCGGATGCGCAGCAGCAGTTCGGCGCAGCCCTGCCAGCCGCCGGTGGGGGAGATCAGCGATCCGGGGCCGTGGCTGGGACCGCTGGCCGTCTCCACCACGACGAAGATGTCCGGGTTGAACGCGGTGATATGGGCCAGGATCAGGGCCAGTCGGTCGGCGGCGTCGAGGTCGGGAATGAAGGCACCGTTGCGATCGCGCTTGGTGCTCAGCGGGCGGATCTTGTTGTAGCCGAAGCTCTCGATGTTCCAGTACAGGACCCGAGTCATGGCGTCACCTCCGATGGTCCGGTCAATGCCGGTTGCGTGGACTGGCCCGACT
The DNA here is from genome assembly GCF_003363755.1 of Pseudomonas protegens. Classification (GTDB taxonomy): domain Bacteria; phylum Pseudomonadota; class Gammaproteobacteria; order Pseudomonadales; family Pseudomonadaceae; genus Aquipseudomonas; species Aquipseudomonas danubii. The sequence continues at coordinate 195,828 of NZ_CP031396.1, read as the reverse complement.
CCATCGCTAGCAGGTTGGCGGCCTTGCTCTGCGGGTCTTTGACGTAGGCGGCGTACCAGCCCAGGCTGCCGGAGGACTGCGGGTCGCCGAACAGGAAGAACTGCAGGGTGGCGCCCGGCGGCAACTTGGCGATGCCGAGGATCTTGATGCCGATATCGGTCAGTTGCAGGTTGAAGAACCTGGCCTGGGTGTCGGTCTGACCGGGGATGGTCTGGTACAGCAGTTTGATCGGCCCGGTGGAGACCTTGATGATGCCCTGCAGGGAAAACACGCTGGCCGACGGCGCGGCGCCGGGCAGGCTGAGACCGACAAACAGCATTGGGCTGGCGTCGCTGCTCTTGCTGCCGGGCGACCAGGCGATCAGCAGGTCGGACTCGAAACCGGTGCCCGACACCAGGGACCCGGGGGAGCCCATGGTGACCTTGTAGACGATGCCCGACCAGGCGCCCGACAGCGCCTTGAGCGCCAGGTTCTGCGGCAGCACCGGGAGGAAGCCATAGTCCGCGGGCTTTTTCTGCGCCGGTGCCTGGATGAACTGCTTGAGCTGCAGGGTGAAGCCCTTGTACAGACTCTGTCCGCGCACCTGGCTGGTGGCCGGGTCGAACCCGAGGTTGTCGGGGTTGAAGGCAAAGCCCACGGCATTGGGCGTGGCGCTGGGAAAGGCCATGGCGATTTCCAGGTTGGTGTAGGCCAGGCCCTGGTTGCTCGGGCTGCCGTCGGCGCTGCCGAAGGACAGCAGGTCGAATGGCCCGTCCGCGGTCTTGAGCAGGGTGAAATCCAGCTTGCCCCACAGCAGGAAGCGGCTGGCGGTGGTGACACCGCCGTCCGGGCTGCCCAGGGTGTTGAACTGAATGCGGTTGACCGAGGCGGCCGGCAGCACGTTGCTGTCGAGGTTGAACAGGTAGCTCTGGCTCTGCTCGAACACGTAGGTGGTGGTGTCGTTCTGTTGCAGGGCGCTGCCGTCCAGGACCATGGCGTTCACCGCGCTGGGCTGGCCGGCGCGCAGGGTGGCGCGGATCGGCGAGCCGAACAGCAGGTCCAGGCTCAGCTGGATGCGACTGTTGAAGGTCACCAACCGGGATTGGCGGAACAGCGCCTGCAGCTGCAGGACACTGAAGGCGTAACCGTTGCTGGTGCTCAGGGCCACCGGCATGTCCGGGGCCGCGCCATTGGCCTGGGCCTGCTCATAGGCGGGGTTCTGGTAGTCGATCAGGCCGAACAGGGTGGAGATGCCCTGGATATCCAGGGTGTCGCCCTGTTGGCTGATGCGGCTGACACTGGCGCCAAAGTGGTGGGCCAGGAAGCGGCTGTAGTCGATGCCGGCGGCGATGCCCGCCAGTTGCTCGGGCAGGCTGTCCAGGGGCAGGTCGGCGTTGAGCACCATGAAGCCGTTCCAGGCCGGGTCGCTGACCTGGGCCACGAAGTCGGCGTAGAGGCTGTCGGGGCTGGCCGCGGCCTTGGCCTCGGCGACAGCGATGAAGTCCTGCAGCCACTGGGACAAACCGGTGTAGGCCAGGGTTTCCAGGCCCGGCGCCAGGTCCGCGGTCTTGGAGAACGTCTCGGGCATGGTCCAGCGATTGGGGTTGTCGATGCGCTCCTTCAGGCTGCCGGCGCAGTACTTCATGATCAGCACATTGCGGTAGCTGGTGGTTTGCACGCCGACGCCGATGTTGGCGATAAAGCGCCAGTCGGCGATGTCCATGCGGTTGCTGAAGCTGGCGCCCTGGGTGAAGAACGGCTGCGGATTGACCCCCACCAGAAACAGCTGGTTGGTCTGCAAGGCCTCGTGCAGGGCCTCGCTGGGCTGCACGAAGGCAAAGTCCAGCGGTCCTTGGGTGGATGGCGAGCGGGCCAGCAGCACCTTGGCGTAGCCGATGCCGTCGGCGTCCAGGTCCACCAGCAGGCCTTGCGGGGTGGTCGCCCGATTGGGTGGTGCCGCGTCGGTGGTCAGCAGCCGCTGCAGGCGCCGGGCCCGCGCGGCTTGTTTGCCCGGCAGGGTCGCGGCGCTGATCAGGCTTTTGCGCGAGGCGGCGAGGATCTCGCTTTCGAATTGGGTCAGGTTGAGGCTGGCATTGCTACTCACTCCCGCATACGGCACCAGCGGGAAGGCAAACCCGGCGTCCTGGGGCAGCGGGGTGCTCGGCGCGGCCGGAGCCAGCAGCGGTGTGGCGCCGTTGCTGCGGCCCTGGCCATAGAGCGGACTGCCGTCGGGCTGGGCACTGTAGGCCGGGGTGGAGGCGCCGGCCACCAGGCTGCACCAGGAGGTCCGGTGCTCGCCGTTGAGCAGGGCGCTGACCGCGCCACTGGTGGGCGTGACCAGGCTGCTGGCCTGGAACGGAAACACCGGTGCATAGGCCGGTTGCGCGGCGAGCAGGCGTAAGCGGTCGTTGTCTTGCGGGCTCAGGGAAGCGTTGTAGGCGGTAAAGCTCAGCCACTCGGTGCCGAAGATCCCGCACAGCAGGGTCTGCCCGGCGCCGGCAGCCGGCAGGCTCAAGCCAAAGTCGCCGGCCAGGGTCAGGCTGTAACTGCCGCCTTGGGCACAGAACACCAGGCTGGCGGCATAGGGCCGCGGCCAACCGTTGGCGTCCAGGCCATTGAGCGGGATCAGGCTGATCGGGTTGCCGGCGGTGCTGCGCCACTGGCTGGGCAACGCGGTCGTGCCGGTGTTGGCGAAGCTGATGGCAGTGCGGATCAGTCCGGCGGCTAGTTGCGCCGCGGCGATGTTCTGATTGAGCGGGTCCAATGGGTCGAGCACGCCACCCATGGTCAGTTTGGCGGGCATGCCGCTGGGGTTGAACACCGGGTAATTGAGCACGCTCTTGCCGCCTGCGGTGTTGGCCACATAGGTAAAGCCGGTCGGGAAATACTTGAGGGCGGGCTGGCTGCTGTAGGTCAAGGCGTAGGTCAGGCTGCCGGCCTGATTGCCGTCCAGGGGCACGTAGGCCAGGGGCTGTTGCGGCGGTGTCAGTTGCAGGCCGCTGTCGGCCTGCAGCTTGTCGCTCAAGCCCATGGTGATGCCGGTAGTGGATTTCAGGCGCAGGGCGTTGAAGTCCGGGTCGTATTTGACATAGGTGCCGAAGTTGACGAAGAACGTCAGGCGATCGCCAAGCCGCAGGTTGAGGTTGTTCTGCACCTGGCTGGGCGCCGCCACGCTGATGCGCAGGCCGTAGCTGTTGAAGGCCTGGGGCGCCGGCAGGCTGGACCCGGGCAACCACAGCAGCGCTCGGCCGACGAAGTTGCGCTGGTCGACGGCGAACAGAAAGTCGTACAGGGCGTTGATGAAGGCCGTGGGGTCGCTGCGCAGGGCGGCCGGTTCGCTGGGGGCGAACAGGTAATGGCCGGCATATTTGTCGAAGGCATCGGCCGGGCTCAGGCTGGCCGGCAGGCTGCCGGACGCGGTGCCTTTGGGCATGACATAACCGCGCCAGCCATAGCCGCTGGCATCCGGCAGGGCGTAGGCGGCGCTGTGGGCGATCTGCTGGTAGTCGGACGTGCTGGTCATGTCTATCCCCTGCAATTGTCGGCGCGGCCACGGATCCACGACCAGTCGGCGACACTGCCGACGTAGTGGTTCGGTGGGTTGTGACCGGACTGGAAAGTGCCATCCAGGCTGAGCTGCCCTTGCTGCTCCTGGGTGGCGGGACGAAAGTCCAGGAGTCCGCCCTCGATGCGCACCGGTCCGACGCTGGACTGTCGCAGGCTCACCGGGGTGGCGGTGGCCATGAGGGTGTAGCGGTCGATCAGATCGCTGGCGTAATAGAAGCTCACCTGGGCGGTCAGCGCGTTGCTGCTGTCGGCCTTGTAAGGGTCCAGCAGTTCCACGGTCACCTGCAGGTCCGGCAGCAAGGGCTGGCGGTAGCGGGCCAGGACACTGGTGGTCGGGCTCTGCCAGCGGATCAGGTCGCCACGATAGGCCTGGGTCACGGATTTGCCGCTGTCGCGCAGGTTCTCGATGGTGAAGTCGGCCAGCAGGTGCGAAGTGTTGGGTGGTGCGCAGAAAAAGGCGCCCAGGCTGCCCCAGACCCGCTGGCCATCGCCGTTGGCCAGATCGAAGTCGGCGGTGGGAGCGGCGGCGGTCATGTTCAAGCCGGTCAGGGCGGCGTTGCCCAGGGAAACCTGGGCATTGACCCGGGCTTCGTGGCTGTCCACCACCAGCACGAACATCACCGGACCGACCTGGCGATTGACCTTCATCCCGGGCAGCAGCACCGGACCCGGTACGCAAGGTTCGCCGGGGGCGGCAGAGGAGGAGGGCGAGAGGTCGACGCAATCCGCGGCGGGCGAGGTGGCATCGGTGCTGGAAAGGACTTGCTCGTGGCCGTTGCTGGACACCACTGGCGCACGGCTGCCGGTGGTCATCAACCACGCTGCAGTCGCCAGGATCGCGCCGAGGGTTGCCCAGAGAATCCGGGTGTAGAGCATCCGTTGCCTGGTCACGCGAGGGTACCGTCCATGTCCCGTATTGCATGAAGCGAAGCCGGCGTTGCCGGCCTCGCAAATGGGCTCCGGTCAGGGAGCCCGAGTCGATCACGACAGGGTGAAGGTCCCGATGTTGGTGTTGTTGAACGGCGTTTCCGAGCCGCTGTCGACGATCTCCCCGGTGAACAGGATGCTGAACGCCGAGCCCACGTTCTGCAGCTTGACCTGGGCACCCTTGCGCAGGATGACCGGACCGGCGGAGGAGTCGGCGCTGAGAGTCTGGACAGTTGCGGTGTTGTTGACCTGGGTGGCCCACAGCAGGTTGTTCTGATAGCTGAAGGTCACTTTGGTGGTCTGGTTGGGGTCGCCGTTGTAGGTCGCGGTGGACTGGCTGTTGATGGTCAGGGGGGTGGTGACGGTGTTTACCGAGGTGAAGGCGTTCATGTTGAATATCCTTTTCGTGTGTTGGGCATGATTCAGCTGGCTGAACCGGGTGAGAGTCTAGGTGTGCTTCCTGGTCTGTCGAGGTCGCTGACCCAGCGTTCGAAAGGCGTTTTTGACCCTCTGGCGATGCTCCGGACACACCGCGTTTAGCGCTGTAGACCGCATAACTTAAAGGCTCTTGGCCTGAATGCGAGTTCGAGGAGCAAGGCCTCTAATAGCGTTTTGTTATCACTGTTAATACAAAATAGTTGGACACTCCCGAGTTCTGCGTTGACACCCACGGATAGAGCGAAACCGCAACTAAGCTGGCAGGTGCGAGACGAGGGGGCATGGGAAAGAGGACACAGGATTAACTCAACTAAATCACCATTTAGTTGAATTAAATATATATGAATATATACGGAGGCGAAGGGGCCAGAACTCATGGCCTCTCCATCCTTATTTCGCGTGTATCACCAGGTTCGTCGGGTAACACGGCCCTGACTCTGGTCGAATTCGCCTTGGCTCACCGTAAGCGGTGCACCAATGCTCAAATCATCCGAATCTCGCTGCCAAAGTCTGAAAATAGGTTTGCCGGCCAGCTCCAAAACTACTAGGTCATCCTGGGTGGGTGGACTGACAATACTGTATTCCTCGGTGATTCCTGGGTATCCAAAGCTGACTGAAGCTGTGCCTTGATCAAAATCAGCGATTCGTTTTGGCTCAACATGAGCATCGACTTCAAGTGTGAAAATATCCATTTCCATTGAGTCTGATTTGTTGGTGCGCGTGAAGGACAACTTGAATTTCATCCATGACCTCAATTATGGGTAGCTGTGGTTTGCGAGTGTAGATTCTCATGACTTGCTCGGATAAGCCAACCGCGACGGAGTTGTCGTCAGGTGTCCCGAGCCTCTTTGACTCACGCTTTAATGAGATCCAGGTACAAGTTGCTGCAGAGTGATCGAATCCTGTGCCAGGCTCGAAATCTCACCAAGAGAGCCCCCAGTCGCGCACAGCATCATTCGCATAATGTATATTATGTTAAATAATATGCCACTGAATCGCCCCGGATTCTCTAGACACCTTGCAAACTCATTGCGTAACGCTTTCAAACTCCCCCGGCGACAGCTGATCGTTGAAGCCATGCCGACGTTTTACGTTGTAGAACATCTCGATGTAGTTGCCTCGGCGACTATCACCTCTTGCTTAGGTTTACGCCTCCAAACCGCCATCGCCACACGATGATGACCACAATCCTCACCGACCTCGCGCAGATCGTCATGGATTTTGCGATAGCCATAAACGCCGCCGCTCTCCAGCCAGGAATGCTTGATCAAACCCAGTAATCGCTGATCGTCTTTAGCGCGTGCAGATTGCGGATCAGACAACCAAGTACGCGGCGGCCTTCAGTGACGCGCTTGAGTTCTGCTTGCAGACGACGCAGTTCAGCGTGTCGATCATCGTGACAAGTTCTTTGCACTCAATAAGTCCTGGGAACAGCGAAGACCCTTACAGATTCCTCTGAGCAGACGGCGTCATGAAATCTACTTTCATAAAAGTCAAAAGCAGTTTCTACCCCGCTGTTGGAAAAATACCTTTTTACTTCCTGCAACTCCCATGACTCAAGATCTCCATTATTTTCTCGTATTTTTTCCAAAAAACCGACTGAGGCCGGCTTTGGATAAATAAATATATTAGGTATGAGAATGCCTTGTTCCTCCAACCCCGCAAAGTCTGTAAAGGTCACGGCAAAAAACAAACTTTCACTTCTAGATACTTCTAACAATCTTAAAGTATTCAAAAGAAACACAGCGAGCCCTGTCAGAAAGTTAGAAGCCCCGCTGTCGCCCAGCTCATCCTTCAAGAGCTTTAAGCGACTGTATCTTGACGCAAGTGGAATTTCTTCAAAGCTTTCATAGCTTTCGAAGAATACATCCATGTCGTTGTACGGTTCTTCGCTGATTATTTTACTGTAGATATCTGTAAGCTTCATTTTCAGGAGGGGCTCCATCCGTACTTGTTAAGTCATTAATTTGTTTTCTTTTGCCCTGCTATAGAACTTTGAAAGCTTTTAATGAAGAGCGAACTTATATTAGGAACGTAAGTGCCACTCACCCCGTCACCGCCTGATAAACCACCCGATGCGCCTCGGTCGGCAGCGGCACTTCCCACTTGAACAACATGCGGCGGATATCTTCGTTGCGCAGTGAGGTGTCGCGCTTCTGGTTGCGCCGCATGATCTCGTCCTCGGGCCGTTCCAGGTAAAGAATTTCCACCTCGGCGCCGTAGCCGTAGAGCAAGTCCAGGGTGCGGTTGCGCATCTGCGCCGACAGGTGCGTGGAGTTCCACACAAAGGGTTTGTGCTCGCGCAACAAGGCCTTGGCCCGGTCGATGGCGTAATGCGCAGCGGCGCCTTCGTTCTGTCCGTGGCGCAGGCCCAGGGCCTGGCGCGCGTCGTCGAACGACACCACCGGCAGCTCCGGGTAATGTTGCGCGGTCCAGGTATCCTTGCCGCTGGCCGGCAGGCCCGAGAGCATCACCACCGACGAGCCCTGCGGCGGGTGCAGCGGGTAGTCGGGATGTACCCGGGCGCCACGCAGGTACTGAATGCGTGTGTAGTCGTCGACAAAGGCCCGTGGCCCGTGCAGGCAGCCCTCCTCCCGCGCCAGTTCGCGCCACAGTTCGATGGCGTCCAGTACATCGGCCTTGCCGGCGTAGTCGCGACCCTGCATATCGGCCTCGGCCACGGCACAGAGCATCCACAGCGGCAGTTCCCAGGACAGTTTGTGCAACAGGAACTCAGCGCTGCGGCCGCTGCGATCACCCTGCAGGGCGAAGAACGGCACCTGGTGCACGGCGATGATGCGGCAGATCTGCTCGCGCAACTCGAACGGCACACCGGCGCGCCACAACAGCAGCCGCGCATCCACCGCGCCCCGGCGTGAATGACCGGGCTGGCCGATACGTCCGGTATCCGGGTCGATCACCGTGGTGTCGGGCTTGGCGATATCGTGCAACAGGGCAGCGAAGAACAGCACAAAGCGCTGCTCGGCGCTGGCCTGCTGGTAGGCGGGTTGCGCCAGCAAGGCTTCGACCACCAGACGGGTATGAATCCACACATCGCCCTCGGCGTGGTAGGTCGGGTCTTGCGGTGTATCGGCCAGGCGCGCCAGGGCCGGGATGGCCGCCAGGCAGGCGGCGGCATCCATATCGCGCCCCGGCTCGGGGACCAGTTGTTGCAGTTGTCGAATATCCATATCGGGATGCTCCTTCAATAGCCTTGGCGTGGGCCCTGCCAGTCCATGGACAGGCGCGGGGCATAGAGGTCGACGCCGTCGGCCAGTTGATTGGGGATGAAGGGTTGGTTGGCATGGTGCTGGTCGGCATCAATGATGGCCTGGACGAAGTCCTGGCGTACCCACTTGAGCCGGCCGAGGGTCTGCTGCTCGTCCTCGAGCTTCAGATACAGGCCTTCCATGCGGCTGGAACGGTCGCACTGGCGCCAGGCACGGGCCAGGTCGAGGCCTTCGCGGCGCACCACCTGCTCGAACACCTCGCGCCAGCGCTCGGTCTTGGCCAGCGAATCGCCCACCAGCGCCATCAGCTCGGCATGCCGGCGCGGCGCCGGGCCTTCGTACAGCACCGGCACCGACAGCACCGGCCCTCCTTCGAGCAGGCACCGGCGCGCCGCGGTGGAGAGGAACAGCCCTGTGGCGCGGTCCCACACATCGAACTCGCAGAAATAATGTGGCAAGCGGTCGTAGAACACCGAGTGCTTCTTGTGCAGCCATTCGCCATACAGCACGAAGCGATCTTCCAGGCGCTCCAGCAACCAGTGTTCGTGAGCCACGGCCCACTGCTTGAACAGATTGAACTGGCGCTCGCGCCCACCGCCGGTGAGGTAGTGACCGCGAGATTGCAGGCGCAACTCGCCGCTTGCGCTAAAGCTGATGCCGGCGTTGGCGCCATCGAGTTTTTCTTCCACCACCAACCACTGCCCGGCTAGAGCGGCATAGCGCACCTGGCCAGTGTCAGTGTCGCCATCTTGCAGGCGCGAGCCTTGCAGATGGGGCGTGCGGGGGTATTTGAGCAGTTCCAGGTTGTGCGCGGTGGCACGAATATCCATGTGCATGGGTTTGTCCTCGAAAACAGAGAAAAACCAACGACAGGATCAGGCAGGCATGGCAATCAAGCGCCGCCGCGCATAGGCACGGGCAGCCATCAGGCAGGATGGACCGTCGTCGGTATCAGGCGTGTTGGCTGGCGTAGGGCACTGGCTTCACCACTTGGAGAAAAGGTTGCAGAGGCTTTAGGGCGCGCATTCAACAGCAGATAGCGGCATCAGGTCAAGTCCCGAAAGGGCAAAACTCCAGCGGCCCTGTTTGCGCGCAACACCCGAGCTTTTGTCATGAAAAAAACCGCCTGGTGCTCATAGGGTGCAGCCAGTCATAACCTCGATAAGGAATCGATCATGAAACTTTCAAGCGTGCTGATGGCTGGCGTCATTGGCCTGGCCCTTGCACCTTTGGCCCAGGCCTCGTCCACATCGGACAGCGAAGAAAAAGCCCAGTTACGCAAACTCTTCTGCGAGTCGAAGGGCGGCGCCGATATCACGGCGCTGGGTGAGTTGAAGAAGTCCGACGACGTCGGCGCCGTGGTGGTGTGCAAGCTCCCGCCGTCGCCCACCACCGTGGTGGAAAACCAGGCGGCATCGAGCCTTGCCGCCCTGCCATTGACGCCCGTCACGGCAACGCTTGCGCCACCGTCCGGGGTCTACAAGCTCGCCCCAGGCGCCAGCAGCGTCAACACGTCCTGCTCGGCCAACCTGGCCATCGCCAAATGGGCAGGCTTTCCCAATACCAGCAACGGCAACGCCACCTTGAACTGTCGCGGATACAACGCCGGCGCAGCAGGCGGCACGCTGGGGTGCAAGATCGAATGGACCGGGCCGACCCAGGTCGCCATCGGGGTCACCCCTTACGGCGGCCAGGTGGCGGTGAACTTCAGTTGCCAGGCCCTGTACTTCGGCTCCGTCGGCACGGTGATGGATTTCAGCTACGCCGATCCGACTTATCCGCGCATCCGCTACGGCTCGGTCCAGGCCACCAGCAGCATGACCATCACCCAGTAAGGCCGTGCCGGCTCGGCTGAACTTCGGTCAAGCGCCGGCGGGGTCGCTCCCTGCCGGCCACCCTCCTCTGCTTCACTGCTTGCCGCGCATGCTGTTGCGCCATATGCGGTAGGCCCTGATCCCCGAACGCACCGAACTGAACAGCAACTGGCGGTCCATTTCCCGGGTCATCCCCGAGCGTTCCAGCATCGTCAGGAAAGTACCGCGAGCACGGGCGATCGCGAAGTAGATGCCCTGGGCGGCCAGGGTTTCGCGGATTTCCCGCAGCACCGCGATGCCGCTGACATCGATATCGGTCACCGCCTCGGCATTGAACAGCACCACCTCGGGCTGGCTCTCGCGCTGCACGGTGTCGAGCAGGCGCATCTTGAAGTAGTCGGCGTTGAAGAACAGGATCGCGTCGTCGAAGCGATACACCACCAGGCCCGGCACGGTGTGGGCTTGCGGGTACTGGCGGATGTCCACCTGGCCTTCGATGCCCGGCATCCAGCCCAGCACCGCGTCGGTGGGTTGGTAGATGCTGTACAGCAGGCGCAGGATGGCCAGGGTCACGGCGAAGATGATGCCCGGCAGCACGCCCAGGCCCAGCACGCTGACAGTGGTCAGCAGGCACAGCCAGAACTCGAAGTGGCTCAGGCGGTAGATTTGCTTCAGGGACTTGACGTCGAGCAGGCCCCAGCCCGCCATCAACAGCACCGCGCCCAGGGCCGGCTGCGGAATCCACGCCATGGGCGCGGTGAAAAACAGCAGAATCAGCGCAATCGCCAGGGCGGCGATGATGCCCACCAACTGGCTCTTGCCTCCGGCCATGTCATTGACCGCGGTACGCGAATCCGCGCCGCTGATGGCAAAGCCCTGGGAGGCTCCGGCCGCCAGGTTGCTCAGGCCCAGGGCGATGAATTCATGGTTGGCGTTGATCGCGTAGCCATGGCGCGCCGCGAAGCTGCGGGCAGTGAGCATGGCGCTGCAAAAACTCACGGTGGCGATGCCCAGCGCGTCGCGCAGCAGGCTCTTGCTTTCCTCCAGGCTGGTCTTGGGCCAGGACAATTCGGGAATCCCGGCCGGCACAGGGCCGAGGATCGCCACCCCGAAGCGGTCGAAGCCCAAGAGCCCGGCCAGCAAGGTGAACAGCGCCACCGTCAGCAGCGCTGCCGGCAGCCGCGGGTAGCGTCGCGGCAGCCAGATCAACAGGCCCAGGCTGGCCAGGCCAACGGCCAGGGTCAGGCCATGGATCTCCCCCAGCCGCTGGAGAAAGTCCGCCAATCCCAGAATGAAGCCGTCGCCTTCGATCTTGAAGCCCACCACCTTGCCCATTTGCCCGGCGATCAGGCTCAGACCGATGCCGTTGAGGTAACCGATGAGGATCGGCCGCGAGAAGAAGCTGGCGATAAAACCCGCTCGGGCGATCCCGGCGGCAATCAGCATCAGGCCCACCAGCACGGTGACGATCATCGACAATTCGACGGTACGCTGCAGGTCGCCCATGGCCAAAGGCGCCACGGCCCCGCCGAGCATGGCGCAAGTGGCAGCATCGGGGCCGACCATCAGTTGCCGCGAGCTGCCGATCAAGGCATAGACAATCATCGGCAGCACACAGGCGTAGAGCCCGTACTGTGGCGGCAGGCCGACAATCTGCGCATAGGCGATGGCGATCGGGATCTGGATAGCCGCCACGGACAACCCGGCCCGCAGGTCGGCGCGAAACCATTCGCGGCGGTAGTGCAACAAGTTGGACAGGCCAGATAGACAGCGCGATAACGACATGCCGAGTCCTTTCGAAGTATTGCGTTCTTGTGTTTGGTTGCGCTCCGGCAGCCCTCTTGTTTGGCCAGGCGATGCGGGCGCGTATTCAAGCGAATCGGGCCACTGGGCGCCATGAGCTGGAGCAGCTTTTGCGTCGATCGAAAGGGTTATGCACTTTCACAAGTAATTTCAGCAACCCCTAGGTATGCTCCGCTTTTTATTGCTGATCACTGATACCGGGATGCCAGCCCAAGCCTCTGCTGCGCAGGCGCAGCTCATGGAGCCGTATCCTCAAGGATGTTTGAACGATGAGTACCCCCGCGCTGGATATCGCCAGCCTGACGCCACTGCCTTACCACCAGCAGGTGGTCGACTACCTGAAAACCAGTGAACCTGCGGTGTGGGCTTGGGCCTCGTCGCTGGGCGTTCAGCAGGAACACGCCCAGGATGTGCGCGCCCAATTGCTGCGAGACACCTATCGCCTGAGCCCGGAAACTCACTCGCAGGCCTATCAGGCCTGTGAGACGGCGTTGCAACGCCTGCAGATCGAGGCCCCCGCGACCCTCTACCAGGCCGGCGATGGCACCATGAATGCCAGCCTGTATTACCTGGCCGGTGAGGTGCATGTGGTGTTCTACGGGCCGATCCTTGAACGGCTCGATGCTCAGGAGCTGCTGGCGTTGCTGGGGCATGAACTGGCGCATTACCGCTTGTGGTCGGAGCACGAGGGCGATTACCTCACCGCCGAGCGGATTCTCAATCACGCGATGGCCGATGTGTATACGCCTGCGAGCCTGGAACAGACCGCACGTTTATATAGCCTGCACACCGAAATCTACGCCGACCGCGGGGCGGCGCTGGCGGCTGGCTGTGCGCAAGCCTCCATCACCTCGCTGGTCAAGGTCCACACCGGGATTCTCAGCGTCGATGCCGCCAGCTATCTGCAGCAGGCCCGTGAACTGGATGGCAAGGATGCGCCGTTGTCCCAGGGCGTTTCCCATCCGGAGACTTTTCTGCGTTCCCAAGCGGTGGAAAGCTGGTGGCGACAGCTCCCGGATACCGACGCCTGGCTGCACCGCCGATTGCGCGGGCCCTTGTCGCTCAACCGTCTGGACGTGACCGACCAGGTCGAGTTGACCGCCCTCACCCGCGGCTTCATCGCCCGCTTCATCGGCAACACGGTGTTGCAGTCCGAGGCGGTGCTCAATCAGGTGCGCGGCTTCTTTCCCGACTGGAAGGCGCCTGAAACACCGCTGGACCTCGGCACGCTGAATGCCGAGCGCATCGACGCGAGCATTCACGAATACCTGCACTACATCATGCTCGACCTGTGCCTGGTCGACCGTGACCTGCGGGATGAAGCCTTGCTGCATGCCGCGCGCACGGCGAAAAAACTCGGCAGCGCCGACGACTTCATCAACGTGCTCAAGCGCGATATCAAATTCCCCAAACGTGAGCTCGACCCGATTGTTCGTGCGCTCAAGGCGGAGGTCGACACATGGACCCAATAACTCAACCGCTGAACTTCGCTCAATTGCTGCAGAGTCACGATGGCGCCGCCGTGTCCATCGACGATGTGCTGTTCCTGGCGCTGCCGCTGCTGCGCCAGGTGGCGCAATTGCATGAGCGGGGGCATGTCGCCCAGCTCAGTTACCTGGATGTGGTGCTAGGCCCGGAACGCACCCTGCAACTGCGCCACCCCGACGGCCAGTCGCCGCGCCTGGCGCTGGAGGCGATCAGGCAGGTGCAGCCCAATCCAGAGTCGGCGCTGAATATCGTCGGCAAGGTCCGCCTGACCCGGGATTCGGAAACCGGCGTGGCCATTACCGACCTGCAAGTCCAGGAAGACCCGCAGCAGCCCATCAACCATCCGGTGTTCCTCACGGACTTGCACAGTTGGGAACATCGGCTCGGGCATCACGACGAAATCACCGATATTTTCCAGCTCGGTCAGTTGCTCGCGTGCCTGGCCTGCGGCTTGGATTTTGCCGACATCAACGACCTCAAGTCGTTTGCCGCGCACCGGCGCAACCTGTTCCAGCTCAATGGCCGGCTCAACCCGGTGCTGGCCAACTTGATCGTCGAGATGACCGAGCTCAACCGCCATGAGCGCGCCACTGATGTGGGCTCGCTGGCACGCCGCTTGGAGTCCTGGCGCGAACAGCCGGCCAGCCTGGATGTCGAGCGTGTGTTGGCCCAGGCCGAAGGCCCGGCTTCGCGACGCACTGTGGTGCTGGAACATCTGCGCAACCGCTTGTTTGACCTTTCGCGTCGCAATCGCCTGCTGTATTTCCGGCCGACCCAGACCAGCGTCAACTTGACCGTGGCCAGCGTTCCGTTGGTGATGCGCATTGAAAGTATCCGGCCCGAAGCGCTGTGTACCTGGCAACCCACCTTCGGCGGATTCTGCGAACAAGTGCTGGGCGGCAAACCTGTCGGCCTGCAGCAATGGCTACGGTTCGAAGACCAGACCTGGCTGCAGGCGTCGCTGGAGCGCATCATCCAGGAAACCCGTCGCGACCGCGCCGAATTCGGCTTCAGCAACCTTCGCCTGGTGGTGGCGTTCATGCGCTGGCACAACCTCAAGGACACGCCGGAAGAACGCATCGTCACCCCGCTGCTGTGGTTGCCGGTAGAGTTGAGTCGCAAAAAAGGGGTGCGTGACCAGTTCGTGTTGCAGTGCGACGAAACCGAGGCCGAATTCAACCCGGTACTGCGTCATCAATTGCGTCAGCTCTACGACATCCAGTTGCCGGAAACCGTCGACCTGCAAAAGACTTCGGTGGAAGACATCCACGCCGATATTGCGCGCCAGATCAAACTGACCGAACCCGGCGTCGAGTTACACCTGCAAAGCAAACCGCAAATCGAACTGATCCACCAAAAAGCCGTGCAGCATCTGCACCACTTCCAGCGCCGTCGTGCCCGCCAGCGCATGTCGACGCCTTTGGTGAAGCCGGATTTCAGCTACGACCGCGAAGATTTCCGTCCGCTGGGTCTGCAGTTGTTCCAGCAAAAGGTGCTGCCCAGCGAGTTGCCGCTGCGCCTGGCCATAGGCGCCAAGCCCGTTCTGCGCAACCAACACCCTCAGATGGTTGCCAGCAGCGCCGAAAACAGCACCTTCGCCATGCCCGAGAACCAGGGGCATCGCTACGCCTGGGACATAGACCTGACCCAGGTGACCCTGGCCAACTTCAATTATCGAAAGATGTCGCTGGTGCGTGACTATGCGCAATTGATCGACGAACCGGCGCAGAACGAAGCCTTTGACCGGATGTTCTCCATCGAGCCTCGGGACGTCGAGGTCCAGGCCCCCGAGCCGACCCCGTTGTCCGAGCAGTGGAACGTGGTGGCGGGCGACGCCACGCAGAATGCTGCCGTCAGCCTGGCCCGTACCGGGCGTAACTTCATCATCCAGGGACCGCCAGGCACCGGCAAATCCCAGACCATCACCAACCTGATCGCGGACTACGCCGCTCGTGGCCTGCGCGTGCTGTTTGTCTGTGAAAAGCGTGCAGCGCTGGACGTTGTGTTCCATCGCCTGCAACAAAGTCAACTGGGTGAGTTGTGCTGCCTGATCCACGATTCCCAGACCGACAAGAAGGCCTTCGTGAGCAACCTGCGCGAGTGCTATGAGCGCTGGATCGCCGGTGATGCGCAGTCGTCGCAATTGCAAGCCCGGCGCGACGCCTTGCTGGCTGGCCTGAGTCAACAGCTGGGGTTGATCGAGCGCTTTGAACAGGCAATGCGTGGGGCGCCGGAGTCCTTGGCATGTTCGGTACGCGAGCTGGTACGGCATCTGATCGAACTGCCGCCCGTTGCTGCCAAGCTGCCCCCCGAAGCCTTGGAACGTTTACCCGAATGGCGTCAGTGGCAGGCACAAAGCGAGCTGACGGGGCGCGTGTATCAGGCGATCAAAGAACGTTTCGGCCTCGACAGCTTCGCACGTCATCCTTTCAGCCATTTGGCCTCAAGCCTGATTACCCACGAACATGCCTACGGCCAACTCAAGGTGTTCCTGGATGAAGCCAGTGGGCTGATGGACAGCGTCGAGCAGTTTTTGGAGTCATCGTCGAGCCTGTTGTCCGGGGACACCCGCCTGGCGGATGCGTGCGTGCTGACCCAGGCCGCCGAACAATTGACCAGCGCCAACCTGGCAGCGCACCTCGACCTGCTGGAACCGGGCTCATCCGGCGCCCAAACGCTGCACGCCGAGCAGGCCGCGCTGCACGCACTGGCCGTACAGCAACACAACGCCCGTGAATCCACCCACCACTGGCGTGAAAAACTCGCGCCCCAGGACACCCAGGCTGCCATCGATCTGGTACAGCGGCTGGAAGGCTCGCTGCTGCGTTGGCTGCAACCGGCCTGGTGGCGGCTGCGCGGTGAATTGCAACGACGCTACGACTTCAGTCAGCACGCGATTCGACCCAGCTTCGGGAGCGTGCTAGACAACCTGGCCCGCGAGCATCGCGTCACTGCCGAGCTGCACGCCGAGCAGCAACGCTTGCAAGCGCGTTACGGCATCCCGGATGTCGACCTGTTCCTGCACAACCTGCAAGCCTTGCTCCAGCAACTGAGCGCATCACCGCTGTTGCGCCAATGGGTTGAGGGCCTGCGGGGTGATCCCGACGCTCTGTCCGGTGTACGCCAGGAAGCCAGCCTGCGCCAGCCGGTGGCGCGCTTGGCCGAGCTGGTCGCGCAACATTGTGTGTTCGACCCGGCGCTGAGCCTGGTCGAGTTGGCCGAGTACCTGCGCGATCTGCGTGAAGAACTCGACGAGCTGCCCGACACCCTGCCCCTGCTCAATGAGCTGCACCAAGCCGATCCTGTCTGCCTGGCGGTCGTGCAACAGTACGCCTTGGCGCAACGCGCACTGGACGGTTTGATTGCCCAGGAAAACCTGACCCGCCTGTACCGCGCCAATCCGCAGCTGGCGCGCTTCGACGGCCCGGCCTTGAGTCTGGCCGCGCGCGAGGTCAGCCAGGCTGAATGCAACCTGCTCAAAAGCAACGCGCAGGTGCTTAGCGCCACGTTGCACCAACGTTTTCTGGAGCATGTGAAGCAATCGGCGATGTCGGTGACTCAACTCGACGCCCAGGCCCGGGAGTTCAAGAAAGCCTACGCCAAAGGCCGACGTGAACTGGAACATGAACTGGGCAAGACCATGCGCTATCGCTCCATTCGCGAAATGGCGAGTGGCGACAGTGGCCGCGTGATCAACGACCTCAAGCCCATCTGGTTGATGAGCCCGCTGTCGGTGTCCGACACCCTGCCTTTGACCCCGGACCTGTTTGACGTGGTGATTTTCGACGAAGCCAGTCAGATCCCCAGCGAAGAAGCCGTGCCGGCACTGAGCCGTGCGCAGCAGGTGATTGTGGTCGGTGACGAGATGCAATTGCCACCGACCAACTTCTTCTCCAGTGCCGGCGACCAGGACGACAACGAACTGATTGCCATGGAGGATGGTGAGCAGATCGCAATCAACCTTGATGCCGACAGCCTGCTGAGCCAAGCCGCGCGAAACTTGCCGGCAACCCTCCTGGCCTGGCACTACCGCAGCCGCCACGAAGCCTTGATCAGCTTTTCTAACGCGGCATTCTACGAAGGCCGGCTGATCACCATTCCCGACCGTCGTATCGAGCGCCCTGCCCCGGCCCAAACCGCACTGGACTCCACGGACGCCCAGGCCGTCATCCGCGGCGCCGACGCGCTGCAGGACAGCCCGATCAGCTTCTTGAAGATGACCGACGGTGTCTACCTCAGCCGCAGCAACCTGGCCGAAGCGCGGTACATCGCCAACCTGGTACGGGAGCTGCTGCAACGGGAAACGGGTCTGAGCCTGGGTATCGTGGCCTTTTCCGAGGCCCAGCAAGGCGCCATCGAGCAGGCCCTGGAAGACTTGGCCAGCGGCGACTCGGCCTTTGCCACACGGCTTGAGCGCGAGTACGTGCGTGAAGATGCCGGGCAATTCAATGGCCTGTTCGTCAAGAACCTGGAAAACGTCCAGGGGGATGAGCGTGATGTGATCATCCTGAGCATCTGTTACGCGCCAGGACCGAACGGCAAGATGCTGATGAACTTCGGCCCGATCAACCAGCGTGGTGGGGAAAAACGCCTCAATGTGATCTTCAGTCGCGCCCGCAAGCGCATGGCGATTGTCTCCAGCATTGAGTCCGAAGCCATCACCAACACCCACAACGATGGTGCCGCCGCACTGCGCGCGTTCCTGCAGTTCGCCCAGGCCAGCGCCAGCGGGGATGCGCCGCGCTCCCAGGGTATCCTCGCCAACCTCAATCCAGGCGCCAAGCAGTCCTTTGCCGTCAGCCTGCCCAAGGATCACCTGCGCGGTGCCCTCGCTGCCGCGTTGCGAAAGCGCGGGCATTCGGTTCAGGAATATGTCGGACGTTCGCAGTTCCGTTGCGACCTCGCGATCAGTGACGCCAGTGGTGAACACTTCAGCCTCGGCGTACTGCTGGACAGTGATACCGCGGCCGCCCCTGACGTACGTGAGCGCTACATTTTCCGCCCGACGGTGCTGCGCAGCTTTGGTTGGAAGATCATCGACGTGCTCAGTAATGACTGGCTGCGCGACCAAGAAGAGGTGCTCAATCGCATCGAAGCGTTACTCAGGGGCGAGGAAGCCGTTGCACTTCCAGAACCGCAACAGCCAGAGGAAACCATCGAGATCCAAGCCCAGCCGCCAGTCACCACTGAAGCGACACCCTTGATGCGCGAGTTCACCTTTGGTGAGGGCAATTCCAACAAGTTCTGGCGTATCGGCGTCGCCGAGTCTGAGGTGACGGTGAATTTCGGCCGCATCGGCACCAAGGGCCAGACCCTGATCAAGTCCCTCGACAGTCCCGAACGCGCTTTGCGTGAAGCAGAAAAGCTGATCGCGGAGAAACTACGCAAAGGCTATCAAGAGCAGGCAGGTTCCATCACCCAGGGGTGAGCTGCGTCGGTCTAGCACGAATGAGACAAGCGCATTCAATCTGCACGCGCTGCAGCGGCCCGAAAAAAGCGACCCGAAAAAGAGGCCGCCCCATAGGGAGCTGAATGCTCATGAACATCAATTCATGAGCATTCAGCTCCACAGTTTGAGCAAGGCGCCGGACGCTGCGCTATTTCATCACCCCCAGGGCGCAAATCAAAAGTGCTTGCCCGCCTTATTCAATGGATCAGACATGCTTAGAGTGATTGGTGAAGAGCAAGATATCCGTTCAGCGATCAACAGCTTCAATTCCTCCTACCATGAGGACTTCTTTCGGGTTAGGGAGGTCTCCAAGGCCTACCTGACGACACTTACACCGCATAACGCCGAATTATTAGCCGACGAGCTTCGAAATGCTTTGTTGAACTGGGGCGCAGGCTCGCGCAAAGCCCCAATACTGCATCTGCCGGCTGAAGCCGCAGCCGGGCTTTGCAATCCGAACCTGCACGCCAAGCTTGTCCGTTTTGACACTCACCCACTGGGGGCATTCGCGCTGTCATCCGAAGATCGACGGATCTTCACCACCGAGGGGATGTATCCGTCAGCGGTTCACTTTGATGTAGAGCTGCTCGGGGTCTTGAGGATGTTGGCAGACGCGCTGTTCGCTAATAACACCAACGTCACCTACCCCATGAAAGCATTACTCCTCATAACGGGATTCATGCCAGCACTGGATAGCCAGGTCAGGAATGGATTGAAGCACGCGGGCTTTCGAGGATTCAGTAGCACTCAGTACCTGCTCCCCAGCGACACCCTCAAAGCTGCCGGTAAGAAGATCTGCAGACTGCCCTTCTCGCTTGGCCACTGTTGGGGGCAAAACAAGGAGTTATTGATCAAGGCCGTTCAGAAGAGCGATCACCCTGCCCTTCAAGTCGAACCGGGTCGGGTTTTCGACATCCTGCTCTTTATGCAGCAAGACCCGAGCAGGAAGCTGATCGCCCTCTGAAGTGTAAAGGCGTACTTCAGCCGCACGCCTTGGATTCGACACTGCCATCAGCACCACCGCACCTGCCGCAGCATAGTGCGGATGACTGCGGTGTCGCCCCGAAGGGCGAACTCGGCGGGCTTAGCCCTTGGCTATGCAGCATGAGTTGACGAACGTCGCGGTGTGCTGCAGGGACTGACGTATATCCGGCTTGGCGATTCCATGGCTGTTGGCAAACTGCTCGACCGCCGCCGTATCAAAACGAGTGGTCTGGATAAAGTCCAAGGCTTCGGGTTTTGTATTCATAAACCGGGCAACGGGAGGAATGCTCAGCAGCAACTTCAGCACTCGCAGCGGAATGTGATGCCTGGGAGGCTTCAAGCCCAAAGGTTGTGCCACCTGTACCAGCAGCTCTCGCAAGTTGGGCGTTTGCTCATCCAGCGCCAGCAGTTCCTGGCCCACCATGGCAGGATCAAAAGCACTCACCACCATCAGCTCAACCAGGTAATCCACGGTGACCAGCGGCAGCCAGTGCTTGGCGGTACCGGGCACGGCACTCGGTCAGCAGAACTCAGACCGAGGTTGTCCCGCTCCAGATCGCCAGCTACGGCAAATACCCGGGCTGCACTCCCTCCCAATTTGACCACTTGCTCGCGCAATTCGGTCAGTCGCTCTGGGCGCCGCATCAACACCCGAACGGTGTGACCTTTTGCACTCAGATGAGCCACCAGATGTTGGCCGATAAAGCCGGTACCCCCCGTGACAAAGCACTCCACGCTCATTTCCCCGTTCCTTGTTTAAGGTAAGAAATCAAGCGTAAACCATCGACCCAACTCTACAGTCAAGGGATGTTTTATGAAGATCGGTGAAATCGAGGCCCGCAGTGGCGCCAGTCGCCATACGCTGCGTTACTACGAGCAAATCGGCCTGATCTCATCGCAGCGGCGAACGAACAACTATCGCGTTTACACAGCGCAAACCCTGCAAGATCTGGACTTTATCCAGCGCGCGCAAAGCATGGGGTTTTCCCTGGGTGAAATAGGCGAGATTCTGGATGCGCAACGCAACAAGCAGATCGATTGTGCTGAAGGCGCTAAGTTAATCGAAAAGAAGATGGCAGAAATCACACAGAAGATCGCCAACCTCCAGAGCATTTATCAGTATCTGGATGAAGAGCGTGCCAACCTCGAAGCCAGTGCCGCCAGGCAACTTGAGCTTCAGCGATTGAGCAACGCTTGCAACTGAACGCTAGGTAGTGAGCAAACCTTCCACATCAGTCAGCGAAGGAGCATGGGCTCCGGCATGGCGGCAGGATATGGATGCGCAAGCCGCTGAAAATCGCAGGCGCTCTCTCAAGCCGGCGATCCCCAACAACTCTGCAGCCAGCCAACCGGCCATACAAGCGTCCCCTGCTCCAACCGTGTCTTGCACGTTCACGGCAATAGCCGGCTGATCGAGTTGGCTGTCCGGGGTGTGGAGGGTCATCCCGTGTTCCCCACGGGTCAACAATATCTGCGCCTGAGGATTAAGCGCGCGAAGCTCATGCATTGCCTGCTGTTCGCTCAGCCCTGGATAAATGTGCCGCAGGTCTTCGTCGGACAGCTTGATCATGTCAGCAAGGCTGGTCATGGTCGGGAAGGTCTGCTCCCGATAATGACTACCCATTAAATTGCGCCAGTTCGGATCATAGCTAACCCGTTTACCGGCTGCTTTGGCCTGCTGAGCAATGTTAACCAGCGTATCTGCAAGTGGCTGCCGAGCTAAACTGATGCAGCTGAAATGACACAGCTCTGCTTGCTCGAGCCATCCTTCGGGCATCAGATCCGGATCAAAAAACAGATCGGCCTCTCCAGCAAAAAAGTACCTTGGAGGACGGCTCGATGGAACGATGGCAACCAGAGGATCTCGATCGACTCGTTGGATAAAGCGCCTATCCAATCCTGCCGCTTCCGACTGCAAAACGATCTCGTCACCCAATGAATCCAAGCTCACCGACCCAGCAAAAGCGCTGCTGACACCCAAGCGACTTAAGGCTCGTGCAACGTTCCAGGGGGCACCACCAGGGTAACCCTTCCACTGTCCAGGCGTGCCTTGGACAAGGTCGATCAGGGCTTCGCCAAATATGACCGCGCGAGGCAATACCATCTCATTTCCTCAATGTTTTGGTACCGGGATAACTGCTGGCTGATCAGTTCCGACCGGTAGTCTCTTACTCAATGCAACAACAGCCGGCAGATGCACTGAAGGCATGTTTGCCGGCGCGTTCAACTATTAAAACCAGGTTTCCATTTGTACGCCGTATTGCCATACACCGCCGGCGTTGAAGTCCGTCTTGCCGAAGGCGTCTGAGGTACTGTACTTGTCCAGATCTGACGACCAATTCATGTAGCTTGCGAACACGCGCATTTCCGGACGTGTGAGAAGGTCTCCAACGTCAAGCTTGAATGTCGGGGCGACGGTGAATTTCCAGAAGTTACCGTCGACCGCATTACGTTGTAGATAGCCCTTGGGGTCGAGGTCCATGGTTTGCCAGCTCAGTTCGTAGGCCATCTCGAAGTTGCTGTTGATGGTGTTGGCCAAGCGCATGTTCAGGGTCAGCCAGCGGTAGTCGTCACCCTTGACGTATCTATCCTTGCTCTGCTCGGCCAGCAAGCTGGGTCCGATGCGCCAGTCAGGCGCAATCGGGGTCTCGCCGTAAAGAGCAAGACGCAGAGCCCGGGCCTCGTCAATCAGTTCACCATCCGAACCAAGGTTCTTGACCTCTGCCCCCAGACCTTGCCCATAGAGCAGTGCCGTTTTGAAGAAGCCTTCTCTGCCGAAAAAGTTTTTCTGGTGATTGGCCAGCATGCTGTGCAAGCCGGAATCCGCAGGCGTCAAACCCGCTTTATTGGTGCGGGTACCGAAATCGTTTTTCTTTGCGCCGATGCCATTGAACATCCACTGCCACTGACCCTCCTCGAAGAACTGGTTGGAGGTCAGGATGTAACTCGCCACATCGGCATTGAGCCCCCCTTGACTGAAATCCCCGTAGCTACGCCCGATCAAGGAGTAATTCGAGCGCCAATCCTTGTTCATCTGCACATCGTAGATTCCACCGCCGGTACCGGCCAGGTAGACGACGTCCGAGTCCATCCAGTGGATATCGAAGTTATCCCGGTCAAATCGCTTGCCTGCCCACAGGGTGGCGTTCTCGAACACGGGATTGCCCTTGAACGCAGCAATATGGTCGAGCGTTGTGAACACCTGGCGCACGTTCAGTTTGCTTTCGTCGGCGGTCCAGTCATTGGAGCTTTCCACTCCGTCGGCGATGGAGACCGTGAATTTGGAACGGGTGCCATTCTGCGCATAGATTTCTTTCGACAGGTCTATGCGCATGTAGGTGTCGTCTTCGTTACCGAGCCGCCCGACCGCACCGCCCACTGAGCCGGCCGGAGTTGTATAAGGGCCGCCGCGGCCACCACCAAGCCCCTCGTCGATCAGCAATCCGGAACGGGCGTAGCCGTTGAAGCTGAATCCATCAGCCAGGTTTGAAGTGCTGGCCTGCTTTTCCATGCTTTCCTGGCGTGCTTCGAGTTTTGCCAGTCGGGTGTCCACAACGGGATTCGTGGCCTGGGATGCAGTGGATGCTGCGGGCTGCAAAGCGGAGGTGGCGAGCTTGATCTGTTGCAATTCTCTGGCGAGTGCCTGGGTTTGCTGTTCGGCTGCGGCTGCGCGCTTTTCCGCTGCACTGGCGCGGGCCTCGAACGCGGCCATGCGCTCTTCCAGAGTCGCGGCCTGAGAGGTCGCCGCCGAGCTGCTGAGCACGCCTGCAAGTAGCCATCTTGATGCTTTCTGCATGTGGATTTCCCTGTTTATTTTTATTGTTTTGTTCCAGCGACAGAGCGCTTTTTCGCGAGTGGTGAGGGTCCAAATCGACAAAAAAGATGCCTTATCGAAAATGTGCTGTTACATTTGCCGTGTTAACGTTAACTTCTCTAAAAACAAAAATAAAGAGGCCTTCATGAAACAGCTGAAATCTCTCCTTCCAGCAGTGCTGCTCACCCTCGGTGCCGGACTTGTGTCTGTCTCCAGCGCAGCTGATTTGACGATCTCGTGCGGCGCGGTAGGTGCAGAGTTGCAACTCTGCAAGGAGGCAGTCGAAGCGTGGTCGAAGCAGACCGGCAACCACGTCGAGGTGGTTTCCACGCCCAACTCGGCGACCGAGAGGTTGTCGTTCTACCAACAGATCCTCAGTGCGCAGTCCACCGACATCGACATCATTCAAATCGATATGGTGTGGCCGGGGATGCTGGCCAAACATCTGATGGATCTGCGCGAGGGGCTCCCAGCCGACGCGACCCAGGGCTACTTCCAGGCCCAGATTGATAACGCCACAGTCAACGGACGGCTGGTGACCATGCCGTGGTTCACCGACTCGGGTCTGCTGTATTACCGCAAGGACTTGCTCGAGAAGTACAACAAGCAGGTTCCCCAGACGTGGGAGGAAATGACCGCTACCGCCAGAGAGGTGCAACAGGCCGAGCGCAATGCCGGCAACCCCAATGTGTGGGGCTACATATTTCAGGGGCGCGCCTACGAAGGGCTGACGTGCAATGCGCTGGAGTGGATCAGCAGCCAGCCGGGAGGCGGACTGGTCAATCCACGAGGAGACATCATCGTTAACACCCAGGCCTCAAAAGCTGCCTTGACCCTGGCCAAAAGCTGGGTAGGAGACATCTCCCCGCGTGGCGTGCTCAATTACACCGAGGAAGAAGGACGTGGCGTATTCCAGTCGGGAAATGCGCTGTTCATGCGTAACTGGCCTTATGTCTGGGCCCTGGTGCAAAGCCAGGACAGTGCCGTAAAAGACAGGGTTGGGGTCGCTCCCCTGCCCCGAGGCGGCGAGACCGGCAACCATGCATCCACCCTCGGCGGGTGGGGCCTGGCGGTATCGCGCTACAGCGCCCAGCCCAAACTGGCCGCAGAGCTGGTGAGCTACCTGACCAGCGCCCAACAGCAAAAACACCGTGCCCTGATAGGCGCTTATAACCCGGTGATCGAGTCGCTGTATCAGGATCCCGAACTGCTCGCGGCCATGCCTTACTACGCTCAGCTGCACAGCATCCTCAACGATGGGGTCATGCGCCCTGCCTCAATAACCGCCGATCGCTATCCACGGGTCTCCAATGCGTTCTTCGATCGCGTGCATGGCGTGCTGGCGGGCGAATTGCCTGTCGACCAGGCACTGGCCGAACTGGAAAGCGAACTCACACGCATCAAACGTCGGAACTGGTAAGCCACAGGGAAGGAAATCACCATGTCTGTCTCTACTACCCACCTCTCCAGTGACGCGCTCCTGCTCACCCGGGAGACGCCCCTACAGCGTCGCCGAGTACGCGCCGCATGGCTGTTTCTGACACCAATGCTGCTGTGTCTGGCCCTGGTGGCGGCCTGGCCGCTGTTGCGCACATTCTGGTTCAGCCTGACCGACGCCAACCTGGCGGACACCGCTGGCGGCACCTTTGTCGGCTTGAGCAATTATCTGTTCCACGATGGTTCCAACTGGTCGGGCATCCTGGTCGATCCACAGTGGTGGAATGCTGTGCGCAACACGTTGTATTTCACCCTGGTGTCGGTGGGACTGGAAGTCGTCCTGGGGCTGCTGGTGGCGTTGCTGCTGAACATCCAGTTCACAGGCCGTTCCCTGGTGCGTGCGCTGATCCTGATTCCATGGGCGATTCCTACCATTGTCTCAGCCAAGATCTGGTCATGGATGCTCAATGACCAGTTCGGCATCATCAATCACCTGATGCTCAGCCTCGGACTGATAGACGCGCCTCTGGCCTGGACCGCAGATGCGGATCTGTCGATGTGGGCAGTGATCATCGTCGACGTCTGGAAGACCTTGCCTTTTGTCACGCTGCTGATGCTGGCGGCCTTGCAGATGTTGCCGAGCGATTGCTACGAAGCCGCCAGGGTCGATGGGATTCATCCGCTGAAAGTGTTCTGGCGCGTCACGCTGCCACTGTTGATGCCGGCACTGTTGGTGGCCGCGATTTTCCGCCTCCTCGACTCCCTGCGGGTATTCGATGTCATCTATGTACTGACCTCGAATTCGTCCAGCACCATGAGCATGTCAGTCTATGCCCGCCAACACCTGGTGGAGTTCCAGGATGTTGGCTATGGCAGCGCGGCCTCGACTCTGCTGTTTCTGGTCGTTGCGCTCATCGCCACGCTTTACCTGTACCTCGGACGCCGTCAGATGGAGGTTCGAGCATGAGCCCGCGCCTCCTCAAAAAAGCGCTGTTGCGCTGCGGATTCTGGTGCCTGATCGGGGTGCTGTTGCTGTATGCGGTGTTCCCTTTCTATTACGCCATCCTGACCTCACTCAAGCCATCCAGTGCCTTGTTCGCAGTCAGCTACTGGATCGACAGCCCCGACTTCTCCCACTACGCGGCGGTACTTCACCAAGCCTCATTCCTGCGGGCGATCGGCAACTCGCTGATGGTCGCACTGTGCGTGGTGACCCTGGCGCTGTTCCTCAGTGTGACGGCCGCCTATGCCTTGGGAAGGGTGAAGTTCCGTGGCCGCGGCACGGTATTGATGATGGTGCTCGGCGTGTCGATGTTTCCCCAAGTCGCTGTACTGTCGGGGCTGTTCGAAGTGATCCGCGCCCTGGGTCTGTACAACACCTCTTGGGCGTTGATCCTGAGCTACACCATCTTCACCCTGCCCTTCACGGTCTGGGTGCTGACCACGTTCATGGGGCAACTCCCTCACGAACTGGAAGAAGCGGCAATCATGGATGGCGCTTCGCCCTGGGTCGCGCTGACTCGTGTGCTGCTGCCGCTGCTCTGGCCGGCACTGGTCACCACGGGCTTATTGGCCTTTATCGCCGCGTGGAACGAGTTCCTGTTTGCCCTGACCTTCACCCTCACCGATACCCAGCGCACGGTGCCGGTCGCCATCGCCCTGATTTCCGGCGGGAGTCCCCATGAGCTGCCTTGGGGACTGTTGATGGCCGCATCCGTGCTGGTCACCGTGCCCCTGGTGATTCTGGTGCTGATCTTCCAGCGCCGAATCGTTTCCGGTCTCACGGCCGGGGCGCTCAAGGGTTGATGCCCAACAACTACAAGGAACAGCATCGTGATCAAACTGAAGCTAGACAACGTGAACAAACAATTGGGCGGCGTGCGGATTCTTCGTGATGTCAGCCTGGAGATCGCTGCGGGTGAATTCGTGGTCTTCGTTGGCCCTTCGGGCTGTGGAAAGTCGACCCTGCTGCGACTGGTCGCAGGACTGGATTCGATCTGCGCCGGCGACCTGCTGATCGATGGGCGACGGGTCAACGACCTGGAGCCGCGCGAGCGTGGCGTCGGCATGGTGTTTCAGTCCTATGCGCTATACCCGCACATGAGCGTCTACGACAACATCAGTTTTGGTCTCAAACTGGCCAAGACTGAAAAGAGCAGCTTGCGCGAGCGGGTGCTGAAAACGGCGCACATCCTGCAATTGGACAAGCTGCTGCAACGCAAGCCCAAAGAACTGTCTGGAGGGCAACGTCAGCGTGTGGCCATGGGCAGAGCCATGGCGCGGGAACCGGACATCCTGTTGTTCGATGAGCCGCTTTCCAACCTGGATGCGTCCTTGCGGGTACAGATGCGCAACGAGATCGCCCGCCTGCATGCTCGACTGGGCTCGACCATCATCTACGTCACCCACGATCAGGTGGAAGCCATGACCCTGGCCGACAAAATTGTCGTGCTCAACGGCGGTCGCGTAGAGCAGGTCGGTTCACCGCGCGAACTCTATGAACGTCCGGCCAGTCGCTTCGTCGCCGGCTTTCTCGGCTCGCCCAGAATGAACTTTCTGGCGGCGCACCTGCATACACCTGGTCAAACCAGCCTGGTCGACACCCCCGTTTGGGGCATGAGCGCCCTGCCCTTCGACAGTTCGAACCTGGCGGCAGACACGCCGCTGAGCCTGGGGATTCGCCCGGAGCACATTTCGCTCAAAGCGGCTGAGGGAGCCGCCGGCATCGTCGTGACCGGGGTCGAATACCTGGGCAGCGAAACCTATGTGCACCTCGAAACAGGTCAGGACGAGCCCCTGGTCTGTCGTTGTGAGGTGAGCGCCGGATGGCAGGCGGGTGATCGGGTCGAACTGCAGCTGGAAGTCGACAACCTGCATCTGTTCGACGCCGACGGCACGGCCTTGAAGCGCCACCCACAAGCTGTTGAAAACCTGCCGAATGACGTCTCTCTGCGCTCTGTCCGCACCGGCGTCCTATTTTGAATAGCGTGAACGCCCCGTCGCTCCTCCGTCGAGGTGTTTGACGAAAACGGGGGCTGCAGTACATGACCGCTGCGACGGTTCGCCGCAGTACCGGCTCCTCGTACCAGAGGCCAGAGCGGCCGCCGCCGCAACTGGGGGTTGTAGGAAACGTCTGCGCAAGCAGGAAACAACCTGCGTCAGCCTGTCGCATGTAAGTCCTGCAGCCCCCGGCAAGACTTTCGATCCTGGCCCGCGGACAATAAGCCCCCATCACCGCCCCCATCTCCTTTCCCCAGCCGGCGTAGCGGTTCGGCCGGCGATTTGTGCCCCAGGGAAAACCTGGCTGTCTGGAAGTTGCTTATGCTCATGCCTGTTCGTGTTGCTTTGCCTCGGGCAAAGACTGTGTCCGTCTCCCCTGCCCTCTGGCCGCTGCTGAGCTGCGGTCTGCTGGCCCTGAGCCCGCTGTCTGCCGCCCTGGCTGAAACGCCCAAGGTCGAGAACTCGGCCCTGACCTTGGGCACCGTCACCGTCCAGGGCGGCGATGCCGAAAGCAGCGGCCCCTTGAGTACCCGCAGCGTGCTCAGTTCGGTGGACATCCTGGGCAGCGACATCCTGGAAAAAATGCCGGTCAACTACAGTTGGGAACTGTTCAGCCGCGCGCCGGGGGTGATGCTCACCGAGTTCAACCAGGGCACCACCTCCGGCAAGATCTCCTTTCGCGGGTTCAACGGCGAGGGCGAGGTCAACGCGGTCAAGCTGCTGATCGACGGCATCCCGAGCAACAGCAACGACGGCAACATGCCGTTCATGGACATGATCTTCCCCATGGAGCTGGACAGCATCGAAGTGGTGCGCGGCACCAGCGATGCCCGTTACGGCCTGAACAACATCGCCGGCAACGTCAACATGCTCACTCGCAGCAGCGGCGACTACACCAAGGCCCGCCTGCGCTACGGCAGTTTCAATACCCAGGAAACCCAACTGGCCAAGGGCATCGAGGGCAGCAACTGGACCCAGAACTACTTCTTCGCCTACCAGAAGGCCGATGGCTATCGCGACCATGCCCAAGCGGACAAATTCTCCCTGTCCGGCAAATGGTTCTACACACCGGACGACGGCAGCTACCGCCTCGGCCTGATTGCCCGGCACTACGAAACCGAGGCTCAGGAGCCGGGTTACCTGAGCCAGAGCGATGCTCGCCAGCACCCGACCATGAGCAACAGCTACAACGCCACGGACAAAGGCACGCGGCGCATGAATCAGCTCAGTCTGCATCTGGACACAGACCTGGCCGAGACCCTGGCCTGGTCGGCCAAGACCTACGTCAACACCTTTGATGACCGGCGCTGGACCCAGTACTGGCGCACCAGCTCGCAGCAGGAGCGCGACACCTACGAAACCCAGTACGGCGCCCTCACCTCCCTGACCTGGCGCCCGCAAGTCAGCTGGCTCTACGCTTTTGCGCTGGAAGGCGGCGCGGATGTGCAACAGCAGCAAAACCGCAGCGAGCGTTACCGCACCCAGAACCGCGCACGCCTGGCCCAGACCCGGGATCAGCAGTTCGACTTCGACACCTACGGCGCTTACCTGCAGGCCGAGATCAAGCCGTTCGAGTCGCTGAAGATCGTGCCGGCCTACCGGGTGGACAAGATCCAGGGCGACTTCACCAACCAAATGACCGGCCTGGACTACGACATCAACGACTACGGGCTGATCAAGCAACCCAAACTCAGCGTGGTGTATTCGCCCTGGACCATGGCCAGTCTGTACGCCAACTGGGGCCGCACCTTTCAGGTCGGCACCGGCGCGGCGGCTTACAAGATCCCGCCCCGCGACACCGACCTGGCGCCGTCGATCAACGAAGGCTGGGAAACCGGGGTCAAGTTCACCCCAACCGATTGGGTTGACGGCCGAGTGGCTTACTGGCGGCAGGATGCCAGTGGCGAAGTCAGCCGCCGGCTCAACGACCCCAGTGGCGAGTCGGACAACGTCGGCGAAACCCGGCGCTGGGGTTACGACCTGCAACTCAACCTGCGCCCCGACGAACGCACCGACCTGTGGCTGGCCTATTCCTGGCAGTACTCGAAAATCCTCAAGCCCAGTGCCACCTTGCCCAACAGCCAGGGCCAGGAAATCGATCACATTCCCCATCACCTTTACAACGCGGGGGTCAGCTACCACCTGACCCCTGCCCTGCAACTGACCGCCTGGATGAACGGCCAGACCCACTACTACCTGGAGCGGGAAAACACCCAGGGCACCTATGGCGGTTACGTGCTGATGAACCTCGGCGCCACCTACAAGGTCACTGAGTCAGTGAGTGTCGACCTGCAGTTGAAGAACCTCACCAACCGCTACTACGAATACGTCTGGTACGACCCGGACGGCGCCAAGGCCTCGCTGCACTCGCCGGGCGACGGCCGCGCACTCTATACCGGTATCACCCTGGACTTCTGATGAACCACCCTGCCCGGGCGCAGGTCGCTCGGGTCAAGTCGCGCATTTGTACCCACCCCTTGATGAGAGGCACCGCCCATGACCGCCTACGGTTCGAAAAAAATCCTCACCACCCTGGCCCTGCTGGCCGCCCTGACCAGCGCCGGCTCGGCGCTCGCCCATGCCCATCTGAAGGATGAAACCCCGGCCGCCGACGCCACCGTCATTGCGCCCAAGGAGTTGCGCCTGGTGTTTTCCGAAGGTGTCGAAGCGCAGTTCACCCAGGTCAAAATCAGCACCGCGGGCACGGACGTGGCGATCAAGAGCATTGCCAACGCCGCGGGCGATCATAAAACCCTGATCGTCACCCCACAACAGCCACTGGCGCCCGGCGAGTACAAGGTTGAATGGCATGCGGTGTCGGTTGACACCCACAAGAGTGATGGCGCCTACGGTTTCACCGTCGGTCATTGAACCCTGTCACCGCGCATGGCTTCACAGAGCCCGCCGGGGGCGGGCTCGTTGCACAAATGCATTGAATGCGCCTGGCCAGCCAAAGCAGGGCCAGCGCTTCCGGCACCAGCACATAACCATAGGCAACGACGGGTATGTCCAGGCGCAACCCGAGCACCAGTAGCGGCAGGCCAACCGCCCATCCCAGCAGCGCATCCACCTTGGCAATGGCGACAAACTCACCCAGGCTCTGCAAAGCCGCGCGCAACGCATTGGTGGCCAAACGGACCGGCAGCGACACCCCCAGCATCAGCACAAAGCTGCCCCACCACCTGCCCTGCTGGGCATACACCCATTGCCCCAACCAGGGGCCGAGCAGAATCAGTAGTCCACCCAGCAATGCCATGCCCGGCACCCCCAGGCGCAACAGCTGCTTGAGCAGTCGCGACACCTCGTGCGGGGCCAGGCCGGCAAAGCGCATGGCCAGAAAGCGGATCAGCGCCACCAACGGCGCAAACACCAACAGCGCCAGAAAGCTTGCGGCCGCGAAGGCATCCAGACGCTGGGTATCGACCGGGGCAATCTGCGGCGCCGCGAACAGCACCAGGGTCATCAGACCCAGCAGTTGCATGGACAGTAGTCGCAGCCCTTCCCAGGCACTCTGGCGCAGCACCGCTCTGGCCCAGTCCGCTGCGGGCAGCCAGCGCCCCCGCCCCATCAGCGGCTGCAAGCGCCGTAGCACCCAGGCGCAGGAACCCAGGTGCATCAGCAGCGATGCCATGAAGCAACCGGCGAAGCCAAACCCCAGACACTCGATGAACAACAGGTTGAGCACCACCTTGGCCAGCAGCTCCCAGAGTTTCCAGCGCACCACCAACGGCCCCTGTTGCGAGGCGTGCAGGATGAACGCCGCGCAGCCATTGAGCAGGCGCAACGGCGCCGTCGCCGCGAACCAGGGAATGGCGCTGAGCAGCAGTGCTCGCAGTGCGGCATCGTCAGCGCTGAGGCTGGCCGCCAGCGGCGGATAGGCCAGCAAGCCGACAAAGCTCAGTAGCCCCCCGAGGATTGCCGCCAGCGTCAATGCACCACGTATCACCGGCCCCGCTCGCCCCTCGCGGAGCGCTCGGGCGACCCGGACCGAAACCACCGATCCCAGCGCCATGCTGGCCAGCAGATCGAGCAGCGCCAGACGCGCCAGCATCACGTAGGCCGCCGGCATGCCCGGGGCCTGGTGCGCCAGCATGCCGAGGTCGATCTGGGCCAGCATCTGCGCTACCGCGAAGGCCAGCAGCAGGGCCGCAAAACCGGCCCAGAACGCCCTGCTGCGCACCGTCAGCGCTGGCCTGTCCCACTGTTCAACGCGGGACATCGGTCCAACCGGGAAAGCCATCTTGCAGATGCCAGCTGTGCACCGTGAAATAGCCAAAGGCGGCCTCTGGTGCCGGCAGTGGTTCGGCCAGCTCTATCTGCTCGATGTCCCTGGCGCCTTCCAGGGTCTGGGTTTTCCAGCCACAGACCAGATCCGGCAGGTCCGCGGCGGCGAGGAAGATGCCGTTGGCCTCGCTGCGGTCACCGGTGGCCCAGCGCGCCGCCGAGGCGCCCATCAGCTGGTAGCGCAAGGCCGGAGTCACTTGCCGGGCAAAGGCCGAATGCTGCAACCAGACATCCAGCCACAGGTAATAGGTCCAGTTCAGCGACAGCCGCTGTTGCTCCGCCCAGCTCATGAACGGGCGAAAGATCGCCAGCCCGTCGGGCCCGGACAGCTCCAGCAAGCCCGGGCAGATATCGAACAGGGTGTGCCAGTAGACCCGCAGGCTGCTGTCGATGCGCACGAAGGCTCGGGAGTCACGGGGGTAATCGCCCTGGCGTTGCGGCACGCTCAAGGCATGCAGCAGTTGGCTGTCGGTCCTGGGCAATGGGTGCTCGGTCTTCATGTCCGCGGCTCCACAGGCGACGAGGGAAAAATGCCCCGCAGCCGTTGCAGGTCGCCGATGATTTCGGCCTCGTCGAAACGGCCGTCGCGTTCGTAGGTCAGGGTTGCCTCGGGACCGTCGAACAGCCCGCGATAGCGTTGCAAAAACCCCAGGGTTGCCTCGGAAAGCACCTGGTCGTGGGTGTCGAGAATCAAATGCGGCTGCAGGATCGACAGGTTGTAGCCGGCGGTATGAAAGTGCGATGAGTGTTCAATCACGCCCTCCCAGGCCTCCAGGGGCACGCCGCAGTTGAGGTGGGCACAGACTGCGTTGGAGGCGTCGAACAACACCCCGGCGCCGGTATCGCGATAGAGCCGCTCATGAAAGGCCGGTGCGTCGTGGCCACCGTCCATGATCGACGGGTAGTTCTCCAGCAGCAGCTGACAACCCAATTGCTGCTGCCACCAGTCGACGCGCTCGCGCACCTGCGGGTAATCGCCCACATAGTCGATTTCCGCCAGGTGATACAGCTGACGCCCGTCATGACTGAACCGCGCCACGTGATCGGACACATACAGCGGCCGCAAGCGCTCGATCAGCTCGCGCAAACGCCGGGCCAGGCTTTCAAGGGCCGGCGTGTCGTTTTCAATGAACTTGGAAAACATGATGTGAAAGCCCACCGGCGCGGCAAAGCCAGCCTCCAGTTCGTCGATGGGCACGGCCAGAAAGTTGTCGATCAGCAGCTCGACATAGTCGATGTGACCGGCCTCCAGCAGCTTTCGCACCAGGGGCGCGGTGTCTCCCAGGGTGTAATTGAAGCCAATACGCATGGTCTTGCACCTCCTTGCTCAAGACCCGCCACGCACGCCGGGCGCCCGTGGCGGGAAGGCTTTTAGTTAACGCCTACCGGGGCACAGCACGAGGCGCAGCAGGCCCCGGCGCGACCGGCGATGTGCAGGGTGTGTTTCTTAGCGATCTTGATGCTCATGGGTATTGCTCCTTGCTTGATTGAATGGGCGCAGGCGCCCGGGTTTGGCGAATTCGCCGTTGAGGTAACGCGGTGCAGCGGGTGGTTTTCTTAAGAGCAGCCTCCTTGCTCCCGGCGGGAACACGCGTGGTGATGGGGATCGGATCAAGGCCGGCGCTTCCACGGGTCTTGCCAGCGCGGGTCGTGGAGCAGCGAGTCGTCGGTCAGGGCCTTGAGAAAGGCCAGCAGGTCGCGCTTCTCTTGCGCGGTGAAATCGATGCGCGCAATCAGTCCGCTCTTGTGCGGGTTCAGGCGCCCATCGCCCTGCTGCGGGCCGCGGGCGATCAAGCGGCCGCCCTCGGAGTAGAAGTCGATCACCGCTTCCAGCGTGGCCAGGCTGCCGTCGTGCATATAGGGCCCGGTGACCTCGACGTTGCGCAGGCTCGGGGCACGAAAGGCGCCCATGTCCTCGGGCTTGCCGGTGCTTTCATAGAGCCCGCGATTGGGGAAGGGAAAGCCGCCGGCGCCGTCGATGTTGTACAGCCCGGTGTTGTGAAACGGGGTGTCGACCACCCGGCTGCGGGCATGCACCACCTGATCGTTGAAATTGAAGCTGCCGTGACAGTGATGGCATTCGGCGCGCTCGCCAAAGAACAGCGCCATGCCCCGCTGCTCGCTCTCGCTCAGTTGCTCGCGGCCCTGCAGGTAGCGGTCATAACGGCTGTCCACCGAGACGATGGAACGCTCGAAGGCCGAGATCGCCAGGATCACCGAGGCCATGCTCAACGGCTGCGGCTGATCGGCGAAGGCCTGGCGGAACAGCGGCGGGTACAGCGGATCGGCCGCCAGCCGCGCGAGGATCTGCTGGCGATTGCCGTCATTGACCCCCATCTCGATCGGGTCGTCGCTAAACAGCGGGACTTCCATCTGCCGCTCCAGGCTGACGATGGCCGGCGCCGCCCAGTTATAGGTGGCGTTCCAGGCACTGTTGGCCAGCCCAGGGGCATTGCGGTGAGTCAGTTCCCCGGTGCCGCCCACCGACAGCGCGCGACCGTCGCTAAAGGCCCGCTCCTGCAGGTGGCAAGCGCTGCAGGAGCGGTTGCCCGTGGCCGACAGTCGCCGGTCATAGAACAGCCGCCGACCTAGCTCAACCTTGACCGCCGACATCGGGTTATCCGCTGGCACCCGCGGTTCGGGCACATGGGACGGCAGTTGCCAGTGCCAGTCCTGCGCAGCCACCGGCGAGGCCACAAGCACGCTCAGCAGCAGCCCTGCGAGCCGGTATCCGCCCCTGCCCTTCATGGCTTGGCGCGCGCGACGAACGCCGGCGAATGCCCGGGTTGCACAGGCTGGCCACTGTTCAAATCCAGGCCCAGGCGCGGGAACAGGGTCACGCACTCCGGATCGCTCGGGCCGCTCATGCAGCCCACTGCCGCGCCCCGGTCTTCGCCTAGCGTGCTGTCCTGGAACAACGCCGCCAGGTCCAGAGCCACCTGCTGCCTGGCCGGGTCGAAGTCCGGCAGCGTCAGGGGAATGCGGTTGGCCCGCTGGCACGCCACCGTCTCACCGGTCACCGGGTTGCCGTTGCAGCCAGTGGCGCCCAGGTGCAGGTACCAAGTGTTGGCCCTGGCGCCGTCGACCTTGGTCACGCCGCCGACAGGATCGACCTCGACCTTGATGAACTTGCGCCCGGCCTGCCAGCTCCAGCCCATGGCGGCCAGGTCCAGGGGCGCGCCCTGCAGTTCGGTGCTGGTGTGGTTCAACGCCTGCGGCACGCCCAGGGTCAGGCTCAGCCCCCGGTAGTGCCCCGGCGGTACGTGGCCGGATACCTGGGTGTGGGTGCCTGGCGTGCCACCTGCGCAATGCCCGCTGCCGTCTTCGAAGTCGAGCAAGGCCACCTGGGCGTCCTGCCAGTCATTGATATCCAGGCGTAGGGGCACCCGCTGGCCTGCGGCGTCGATCAGCGCCACGTCCTGTACATAAAAGCGCGCATCGTGCAGCGCCAGCCTCTTGCGGTCGCGGCCCAGTGGGCCAAAGGGTTGGCCGCAGTTCACCGGCTGAGCGCCGGCCACCAGGGCGAAATCCACAATGACCGCCTGCTCGGCAGGGGGCACTGGTTCCTTCGCGGCGCACCCGGCCAGCCCGGCCAGGGCGATCAGGGCAAGGCGTGAAGTCAAATAACCCATCGTGAAGCTCCCGAGGTCAGAAACGCGCGCTCAGCGTGAGGTTCACGCTGCGGCCTTCTTCATAGGTAAAGGTGTTGGCCAACGACTGCTGATAGGTGCTGTAGGCCTTGTCGAACAGGTTGCTGACGCCCAGGTCGGCGCGGTATTGGCGGTACTCGAAAGCACCTCCGATGTCGTGGATCACATAGCCCTTGCGCCGCCGCAGCAGGGTGGCGTCGTAGTCCTGGGCCCAGACGTACTGGCCCTGGTAGTTCAGGGACCAGTGCTCATCCAGGCGGTACTGGCCACCGAGCACGAACTTGTCCGGCGGTGCATACAACTGCGCCCCGGTGTCGGCATTGCGCGAACGCAGCCGCGAATAGCCGGCGCCCACGGACAGGCGCTGCCATTGGTAGCTCAGTTGCGCCTCACCGCCATGGCGCTCGGCCTGAGCCACGTTGACCCGCTGGAAAATCATCCCGGTGCCGGCAAACGGCGCCTGGCGCGCATAGCGGCCGACCACCTGCTGATCGATCAGGTCGTCGACGTCTTCGCGAAAGTAGGTGACCTTGGCCCGCAGGCTGTCGCCCCCGGCCAGCAGATCATCGAACGCCAGCGTGGCGCCGACCTCCCGGGTCTTGCTGGTTTCCGGCTTGAGGCCGGGATTGGGGCGAAAATTGAACAGCGCCCGGCGAGTGTTCAGGTTGCCGAACATCTCGGTCATGGTGGGCGCGCGGAACGCCTCGCCGTAGCTGACGAACACCCCGAGGAATTCCCAGGGCTGATACTTGAGCGCCACCTTGGGCGAAAGCCGGCTGTGGTTGGAGTCGTCCTGGCCGGGGGATGTCAGGCGATAGTCGTCATGGCGCAGGGCGGCAATCAGGGTCCAGTCGTCGAGAAAGGCCATCTCATCCTGAACAAAGCCACCCAGGGCGCGCATCTGGCCATTGGGCAACACGCTGTTGGACTGACCGTCGGAGGCGTTTTCGTTGGTGTCGCGGTAACCGTCCACGCCGTAGGTCACACGATGGTGCGAACCGCTCCCCAGCTCGATGCGGCTGGTGTTCTGCAGGCTGGCGCCCAGGGTCTTGGTCTGGGTCGCCGTGGTGGGTTGACGTGGCACCGAACGGCTGTCGCCGTCGAGGGTGAAACGCGTCTGGTAAACCGCCAGCTTGCCGTCCAGCAAACGCTGCTCGGCATCCTCGAAGGCCCAGCTGGCGTTGTACTGCTCCTGTTCACGCTGGAGTTTCTGCGCGAACGGAAACAGCAGGTTGCCGCCAGGGTTGGTTGGGCCGACCATCACGTCGGCAAAGCGCTGGTAACCGAGCTCGAAATGGTTCAGCTCGTTGGGCGAGAAACGGGTCTTGAGCAGGCCACTCTTGAGCTGGCCGTCATTGGGGTACTGGGCGTCGGCGCCGCTGGCCCCGGTATGAATGGTGCCGTAGTCGCGGTAGGTGGCGCTGGCCAGAACATCCGCCCGATCCCCTCGCGCGGCCAGGGTCAGGTTGCTCGACGACTCGCGGTTGACGCTGCGATAACCGGCCTTGATCCGGCCACCACTGCTTTGGCCCGGTTCAAGAATGTCGTCGGCATTGAGCGTCTCTATGGCCATCACCCCGCCCAGCCCGCCGCTGCCATAAGCAGCGGACATTGGCCCACGGACCACGTCGATCTGCCGGATCAGGTCCGGATCGATCAGCAGCGGTGTGTTGACCCCGCCGTCATTGTTGCGCCGTGCGCCATCCACCGTGAGGATGATCCGCGGTCCCTGCAGGCCACGGATCGCCGGACTTTGCGCGGCGGCCCGGGGGCCACCGCCGTAGTTCACGTTGGGCAGGGTGCGCAGCGCCGTGGCCAGGGTATTGACCTGGGCATCATCGAGTAGCTGGCGATCGACAACCGACACCGACGCCGGTAGCGCAAACCCACTGTTGACGGTGCGGGTTGCGGTGATGGTGGTGGTGTCCAGGGCGAAAGGCGACGTGGCCTCGTCCGGGGCCGAGGCTTGCCCATAAGCGCTGTTGATGGCCAGCGCGCAGGAAATCGTCAGCAGCGACAATGGCCAGCGGCGCCGGCCCGGCACGCCATGGGCAGCGCCAGTGTGATGAAAAGAATGCACGGCAAAAGGTTCGGCAACGCGCAAGGCGGCCGCTACCGGGGTCATAGCAGACATGACAGGACGTCCAAAGGTGATCACGAAAGTGCGCCAGGCCTACAACTTCAGGGCTGGCGTGATGACAGGCGATCAGCCGATGGCCGGCGGCGCCCTGGCCTGGGACGTGTCGTAGCTCTTGCTGACGGGAGGACGGGTATCTGCAGGCGCGCTTGGGACCCCATGGTCGTCGCCATCTGCCGACAGCAAAGGCCAGGCCGGCTGCAGCGCCACACCGCCGACAAAGGGGCATAGGGCACAGCCTTGGGCAGCCCCCTGCCCCTGGTTGTCGTCCTGATCCTGATCCTGGCCGGCGCGGGCCTGGAACTCGGCAAGGGACACGCGCTGCATGCCTTGGGCGGTGCACACCAGCAGCCACTCATCGCTGGCGCTGGAGCCCGCGACGGGCATCGGCATGCTGGCCCAGGTCACCGCCTGCAAGACCATGGCCAACAGGCAGACCAGCAGGTCGAGCGTGGGCCTAGCGTGTCGCCGGTGCCGGTTGAAGATCATGCAAGTGTCCCTGCCGTTTGGGTGTATCAGCGATGCCCGGTGAAGGGGCATGTTCCGTGCTTGAGTGCCTGATCGTTGGCGTCGATGCCTGCCAGGCCCGACCCGTGAAATCTGCAAAAAAGTGCCGTGCTCCTCGCGAAACACCGGCACTCAGTGACGTGATGTAACCCTGCCTAGAGAAAGCATCCCGTCGGCCGGCAATGTAGCACGCAGGCTTTGCCGGCCTGACGTGCGACAACCTGCCACAGGCCGACTGCCCTCTTCAGGCGGATCGCTCAACTGAGCGCTGGCTGCCAGCACCTGCGGCAGGCTGTCGCAGTGGGTGCGTAAGAATCCCCTCCCTACACTGCCTCCATCGCGCACCTGCACGACAACCTGATGATAAGAACACGATGAGGACCGTCATGAAGACCCTATTGGCCGCCGCCTGTTTACTCGCATTCACCAGTGCTCACGCCGCCCAGGACCCACAGGCAGTGTTCAACCGCGCCTGCACCGCCTGCCACAGCGGGCAGTTGCCCATGGCGCCGAAAAAAGGCGATCAGCAAGCCTGGAAGCCGCGCCTGGCTCAAGGCACTGAGGTATTGGTCAAGCACGTGACCGAAGGCTTCAATGCCATGCCGCCCCGTGGCTTGTGCATGGATTGCAGCGCCGAGGATTACCAAGCGGTGATCAGCTGGATGTCGAAGTAAGGCGCCGCGCGCCCTGCCCTGTTCTGCGCTTGCTGCGCAGCCCGGGATGGCGCTTCCGAGTCGCTTGACCGAGCGCTGGCCGCAAAAATCGGCCAGCGCTGCATCCGTTTGCCGATGCGCACCGTACATTCAGCACCCTCATCAGGAGGGCCGAATAATCGAGGAGCTGCATCATGCAAACCTTTAGCAAACGCCTGGCCGCTGTCTGCTTCGCCGTATTCTCCGTCGCTGCCCCCCTCAGCGCTTTCGCCGCCGATACGGTGATGGTCGGTGGCGCTGCGATGTACCCCAGCAAAACCATCGTGGAGAACGCGGTCAACTCCAAGGACCACACCACCCTGGTCACGGCGGTCAAGGCCGCGGGGCTGGTGGACACCCTCAACAGCAAAGGCCCGTTCACCGTGTTTGCGCCCACCAACGAGGCGTTCGCCAAGCTGCCGGCCGGCACGGTCGAGACTCTGGTCAAGCCTGAGCACAAGGCCGACCTGACGAAGATCCTGACCTACCATGTGGTGCCCGGAACCCAAACCGCCGGGCAACTGATGGCCGAGGCCAAGCAAAATGGCGGACAGGTCACGCTCAAGACCGTCCAGGGCGAAGCGCTGACCGTCAAACCCTATGAAGGCAAGCTCTGGGTCATCGATGTCAAAGGCGCCAAGGCCGCGATCAGCATCGCCGATGTCATGCAGTCCAATGGGGTGATTCATGTGGTGGACAGCGTGCTGCTGCCGCAGTAATGCAAGGACCCCGGCAGACCTTGCGTCTGCCGGGAGTCAGCGCTTGCGCCAAGGCCGCTCAGCAAGCACCGCAAGGCGTTGGACCGATGCCGGGCTCAGGGAATCGGCAACCAGCGCCGGAAACCCGAGCCTCCCTTGGCGCTTAACGGGCACCAGGCAAAGTCCCAAGGCACCGGCGGATATTCTTCCGGCTCGCCATTGCCCGCCGGCACCGAACGCGATGCCACCTTCCAGTCAAACACCCAGTCCGGTGACTCGCGCCAGGCCAGCACCAGGCCGCGTGCCTGACTGTCGTCGGTGTTGATCCAGCGCGCAGCCGCTGCGCTCATGAACGCCTCTATGTGCTCCTCGTTGATCCGCGCTTGGTAGCGTGAACCCAGCAGCCAGCGGCACACGCTCAGGTAATAGGTCCAGTTCAGCGGCGGATGATTGCGATAGGCCCAGGTCATGAACCCGCGGAAGATATTCAAGCCATCCGGAGGATCAAGCTTGAGCAGCCCCGGACAGACATCGAACAGGGTGTGCCAGTACGGCAACAGGCGCGCATCCAGGTGCACGAAGCTGCGAGCGTTGCTCGGGTAATCGGGAAACGGCAGCAGAAAGTCGCCGTGGTTATTTACCCGTGTGCTTTTACTCACCAGACGGGAGGCGCCAGAAGGGATTGCTAGTGCGCGCATGTCAGCCTCCAGCGGCGCTTGCCCGCTTTGCGGGCTACAGGCAGCAGGCGCTGTTGCCAACCTTGAATGATTCGAGGCATCTCGTGCTCCTTTCCATCTCAGCCATAACCATGCACAGGTCCTCGGCCCATTGACCGGGGGACGTGCGATTAACAAAGGTCATGCGCAAGCGTGGGGAGAAGCCCTGGGGTTGGCCGAAGGCCAGGAATAGCGCGGGGGCGCCTTGCAGCGCGGTTCGAGTGTACGGCGCCGGAGCTGGCCGATACGCAGCAGCCAGCTCAGGCAAAACAGCAGGACCAGACTGAGCGCGGCTCCCGAACAGACCGGGCAGGAAAAACTGCCGGCCCAGGTACTGGCGCTCTGGTCGCTGAAGTCGGATGTCTGCACCGGGGCCTTGCTGCCCAGGGAGGAGCAGAACTGCCCGCCCACGCCGTTGAGGGCAAAGCCCATCATCTGGCCGTGCCCCAAACCGCAGGCGAACACATTGAACAGGACACAAAAATACAGAGTCCAGGCAATGAGCGAACGGTCGGGTCGGGACAATTTCATGGCGGCGACTTTAACATCGAACAACACAACGGATGAAGCAGGGCTTCAATGGCGTAAGCGCCCTCGCGGCAAAAATTTACTGAAACTTTATAGCGCTCCAGGCACAGATATCCGATGCTGCGCGGTTATCACTCAGCAGGCTGGTTTTTATGTCCATCGCGGCAATGCGACTTATCGGTTTTATCTTGGGTATTTTTCTGATCACCCTGGCCATCAGCATGGCTATTCCGATGATCACGTTACTGATCCATGACCGCAACGAGGAGCTGTCCGCGTTCCTCTGGTCCAGCATGATTACCTTTGTCACGGGCCTGTTGCTGGTTATGCAGCGCAGCCGCGAAGGCACTCAACTGCGGCCCCGCGACATGTACCTGCTGACCACAGGCAGTTGGCTGGTTGTGTGTATCTTTGCCGCATTGCCCATGGTGTTCATTCACCACATCAGCTACACCGATGCCTTCTTCGAAACGATGTCTGGTATCACGACCACAGGCTCGACCGTCCTTACCGGGCTGGACTCAGCCTCGCCTGGTCTGCTGATCTGGCGCTCCATGCTGCACTGGCTGGGCGGTATCGGTTTCATCGGCATGGCAGTGGCGGTGCTGCCATTGTTACGGGTCGGGGGCATGCGCTTGTTCCAGACCGAATCCTCGGACTGGTCGGAAAAGGTTGCGCCTCGCTCCCACGTCGCAGCCAAGTCGATCCTGCTGGTCTATCTGGGGCTCACCGGCTTGGCCACCCTGGCGCTGTGGATTGCCGGGATGACGCCTTTCGAAGCGGTCAATCACGCCATGTCACTGATTTCAACTGGAGGTTTTTCGACTTCCGATGCTTCGCTCGGACATTGGACTCAACCGGCCATACACTGGATCGCGGTGGTCATCATGATCCTCGGCAGCCTGCCCTTCACGCTCTATGTGACGACGTTGCGAGGCAATCGGCGTGCACTGTTCAAGGATCATCAGGTCCGTGGCTTCCTGGGTTTCCTCATCGTCATCTCCCTGGCGGTGGGAACCTGGCTGTCCTGGCACAGCGATTACGGATGGTGGGACGCACTGCGGATTGTGGCGATCAATGTGACGTCAGTGGTCACCACCACCGGCATCGCCGTGGGTGACTACACCACGTGGGGTAGTTTTGCAGTGTTGCTGTTCTTTTACCTGACCTTTGTCGGCGGCTGCTCGGGCTCCACGGCTGGCGGTTTGAAGATTTTCCGTTTCCAGGTCGCTGCAAGTCTGCTGATCAGCAGTCTGAAGCAGTTGATTCACCCACGGGCGGTGATTCAGAAAAAGTACAACGGCCATCCCATCGACGAGGATATTGTGCGCTCGCTGCTGACGTTCTCGTTCTTCTTCACCATCACCATTGCACTACTGGCCCTGGGGCTTGCCCTGATTGGCCTGGACTGGACGACGGCATTGAGCGGCGCTGCCACCGCAGTGTGCAACGTCGGCCCCGGGTTGGGCAGCATCATTGGGCCTGCCGGCAACTTCTCATCGCTGCCTGATGCGGCGAAATGGCTGCTGACCATCGGCATGCTTCTGGGGCGCCTGGAAATCCTGACGGTGCTGGTACTGATTACCCCGGTTTTCTGGCGCTATTGAACGCTGCGGTTCCTGGCGTCCTGGCGAAGCTGAATGACAGCAGCGCGGCGTCAATTCAACCCTTATCGCTAACCCCCCGACGCAGCGACTGCGGCAGCTGGACGCTAGGAGCCCATAACGCAAATCAGTTAGACTGCCGGCCTATTTTGTTCAGGCCCCTCGTCATGCCCGCAGAGCATGCTTCCAAGCCCTATACCCTCCTGGCGATCGACGACGATCCGCAGTCGTTGATCGTGCTGTCGAAAACCTTGACCTGCGAGTATGAAGTGCTGCTGGCGAAGAACAGCGAGCGTGGCCTGGCCCTGGCGCGCAGTGCCAGTCCCGACCTGATCATTCTCGACATCCTGATGCCTGAGATGGACGGCTTCCAGGTGCTCAGCGCGCTCAAGAGCGACCCGGCGACTGCAACCATTCCGGTGATTTTCCTCACCTCGCGCAGCAGCGTCGAAGATGAACGCCTGGGGCTGCTGCTGGGCGCCGCCGATTACATCGCCAAGCCGATTTCACCGCCGGTGGTACTGGCCCGGGTGGCCACACAACTGGGCTACCGCAACAAGCCCCTGCATGGCCTGCCAGCGGCGCCCGGACCTTGCGCCGGCAGCGACATGCGCGACGGTTTTGTCAGTGCATTGACCCTGCAACTGGCCGGCAATCCGCTGATCCGTCTCCAAGCCCTGCTCGACAGCCTGTCGATTGTGCTGCGCAGCAGCCTGAGCCGGCGCGACCCCGCGGCCTTTCGCAGCGCCGCCTGCCTGGCGCTGATGGGCCTCAATCAGCCGGGCAGCCGCATCGATCAGGCCCTGGGCCACAGCAGGCTGTTGATCGAAGAGATTCTCGCCCACGCCGAGCCGGAAGATCCGATCCTCAACCTCGCCTGGAAAATGACCCACGCCGACGCCTTGCTCAAGGGCCCTGGGGAGCTGCCCAGCGGCGAGCAGTTGCCACTCTCGGCCCGTCTGTTTGCCCTGGCGCTGAACTACCATCTGAGCCTGCTGCAGAGCGCGCCCGAGGACCTCCACAGTCGGCATGCGCATGCCATGGACCAGCTGTACCGCCAGCCCGGGTTCGAGCAATGCATCGGCGGCGACCCGCAGGCACTGTCGGCGGCCTTGCTCAGTTCGTCACAGACCTTTTTTGGCCGGTGAGCGGACGGTGAGCCTGGCCAATGCCTAACTTCGCGGATCTGGAGCTGTTCATTCTGATCGCCGAGCTGCAGGGCCTTTCCCCCGCTGCCCGCGTCATGTCGATCACCCCGGCTGCCGCCAGCCTGGGGCTCAAGCGCCTGGAAAGTCGCCTCGGGGTGCGGCTGTTCACCCGCTCCACTCGCACCATGAAGCTCACCCCCGAAGGCGCACGCTACCTGGACAGTGCCCAGCACGCGTTGAAGATCCTGGCCAACGGCAAGCGCTCG
Source organism: Pseudomonas protegens (assembly GCF_003363755.1). Classification (GTDB taxonomy): domain Bacteria; phylum Pseudomonadota; class Gammaproteobacteria; order Pseudomonadales; family Pseudomonadaceae; genus Aquipseudomonas; species Aquipseudomonas danubii. The sequence goes on along the minus strand of NZ_CP031396.1, from coordinate 151,668 downwards.
TTGCGCCACGATGACGGCATGCTGGAACTCACGGTGTCTTCCGACCTGGGCCGCAATTTGCTGCTGGACATGCTCGCCCGGCTCAAGCATGAGCGGCCGCGCATGTACATCAAGCTGGCGCTGAGCGACAAGCAAGAGGACCTGCTCAAGGGGCGCTTCGATGCTGCGTTGCGCTATGGCAAGAACCAGGCGCTGGATCTGGTCGAGCTGCCGGTGCTCAAGCAGCATTACTTCATCGCCTGCGCCGCGCCCGACTACCTGGCGCAACATGGCCAGCCTGAGGCGCCGCAACAGTTGAGCGAACACGAATGCATCATCTGTCACAGCATCGGCCGCCCGGAGAGTCGCTGGCGTTTCCATGGCGCCGGCAAGGTCGAGGACGTGCCGGTGCAAGGGCACTTTTGCTGTGATGATGGCGATGCCGCACGGCGCTGGGCCGTGGCCGGCCACGGCGTGGTCAACCTGCCGCTGCTGAATGTCGTCGAGGACCTGCTCGCCGGTCGCTTGCTGGCGCTGCTGCCGGGCTGGCAATCCGATCCTGCGCCGCTGAATCTGGTGGTATCGCACCGCTCGCAGATCACTTCGTCGTTGCGCGCCTTGCATCAATGCCTGGTCGAGCACTGCACTGACCGCATGGCCCGCTATCAGGCCCTGAGCCAGAACAGCCGCTAGCCCTGCAAGTCCACTAGCAGGTCAAGGGCCTGCTGGAACTCCAAGCGGTAGATCCGCTCTTGAATGGCCCGCAGCGGGCCGCACGGGTATTGCTCGTACAGCTCATCGATCAGCGCCAGGGCCTGGGCATTATGCTTGCGCAGCAGCTGGGCCAGCCGCTCCAGCGCCAGCACCTGCTCAGCGTCCAGTCCCAGGCTCGGCGCTACCAGATCTTCGTTCGCCACTGGCAGGGAAGCCAGGCCGGCCAGTACCGGCTCCAGGCACTGCGCCAGATGCTCGATCAGCGGCCCCAGCGCTGCCGGCCCGGCTTCCTTTTCCTCAAGCTGTCTAGCGGCTTCCTTGACCGCCGTGGCGCCGATGCTCCCGGCATTGCCCTGCAGGTTGTGGGCCAGAAAGCCGATGGCGGCCAAGTCCCCGGCGGCATGGGCGTGCCACAAGCGCTCGATGACCTGCTGCTGGCCGTCACGAAAGTCGACCAAGAGTTTGCGCTGCAGAGCCAGGTCCTGGTTGACCACCGCCAGCCCCAGCGCGGTGTCGATCCCTTCGTAGGTCGAGGTCAAGACGCTTGCATCCGGCAGCGCTGCGCTCTGCGCGAGCGGCATGTCCGTGCCTGCAATCCAGCGCACCAGGGTCCGATAGAGCGCCGCGACCTCCAGGGGCTTGCTCAGCAGATCGCTCATGCCGGCCGCCAGCGCCCTGCCCTGCACATCGGTCTGGTGACTGGCGGTCACGGCAATGATCGGCAGGGACTGCAAATGGGGGTAGCCACGAATCTTGCGCGTGGTGCCGAAGCCGTCCATGACCGGCATCTGGCAATCCATCAGCACGGCATCGAAATGCCCCTGCTCCAGCAACAGGCGCAAGGCCTCGGCACCATTGACCGCCAGCACCACCTGGACCCCGACGCGCTGCAGCAGGCCCAGCAGCACTTCCTGGTTGAGACGGTTATCCTCGACCACCAGCACCCGTTTCCCCGCCAGCCAGCGTGCCGGGGCATTGACCAGACCCGGCCCCGCGACCTCGCCCATCGATGGCCCGGCAGGCGCAGTACCGCTTGAAGCGTGCCCTTGCTCAAGCGCTGGCGGCGCCAGCCCCAGCTGCACACTGAACTTGAACGTTGCGCCCTGCCCCAGCCGGCTATTGACCCAGATATCGCCCTGCATCAGTTGCACGATTTTCTTCGAGATGGTCAGCCCCAGGCCGCTGCCGCCGTAACGCCGACTGATGGACCGGTCGGCCTGGACAAAGGCATTGAACAAACGGGCCTGCTGCTCGTCGCTGATGCCTACCCCGGTGTCGGTGACGCTGAAGCACAGCAGGGCCTGATGATCCCACTGGCGCACCAGGCACACACCGATACAGACATGCCCGGCCTCGGTGAACTTGATCGCGTTGTCCACCAGGTTGGTCAGCACCTGGGCCAGACGCAGTGGATCACCGACGTAACGGCGCGGCAGCGACGCCGGAATATCCAGCTGCAGCCGCAGCGCCTTTTCCTCTGCGCGCTGGCGAACCAGCAGCAACACATCGTCCACCAGCTCCCGCAGGTCAAAGCCGGTTTGCTCCATGCTCAGCTTGCCGGCCTCGATCTTCGACAGATCCAGCACGCCGTTGATGGTGCCCACCAGGTGCTTGGCCGCACGGTCGATCTTTTCGATGTAGTCGCGCTGTACCGGCTCCAACGGCAAGTCCTGGACCAGGTGGGCCATGCCGATGATCGCGTTCAGCGGCGTGCGGATTTCATGGGACATGCAGTCGAGAAATTCCGACTTGGCCTGGGTCGCCCGCTCGGCATCGCGCCGTGATTGCTGGATTTGCGCTTCCACCGCCTTGCGCTCGCTGATGTCCTGCAGCACCCCGGTGACTCGCGTCGGCGCGCCACTGGCGTCGCGCTGCATGATCTTGCCGATGTCCATGACCCACAGCCATTGCCCCTCTTTGTTGCGCATGCGGTATTCGGCGCGGTATTCGCCGACTTCATCGTTCAGGTGCGCCTTGAGCCGGGCCATCACCGGCTCGTAGTCGTCCGGGTGCACCAGAGCGGTCCAGCGCTCCAGGCCATGGCCGAAGGCCTGTTCCATCTGCTGTTTGCTGTAGCCAAGAATCTGCAGCCAGACATCGTTGTTGATGACGGTCCCCAGGTGCAGGTTCCAGTCCCACAACCCCAGGGCCCCGCTTTGCAGGGCCATGTCCAGGCGCTGTTCGCTCTGCTCGATCTGCGCCACGTCACGCTTGTGTCGTTGGGCGTCGGCCAGACGCCGCAGGCCGCCCCACAGCAACAGCAAGAACACCAGGGCACTCACTCCCTCGATCAGCAGCACCTGTTCCGCCGGTAACAGTGCGTCCAGGTCGCCCAGGGTGATCAGGGTCCAGGGACCGCTCGGGTCATTCCAGTCGAAATCCACCCGGGACAGGCTGTAGCGCCGGCCGTCCAGCCGGACCACCGGCTGGTGGGCATCGAAGGGCAAGCGCTCGGGCACCCCGTTGGCAAACCGATAGTCGCTGAACTGGCGGCGGATCTCCCCGGTGAAGCGGTTCCAGGGCCAGGCGCGGTCGGACTTGAGGACCAAGTCCGGGGAACTGGCGGCCAGCACCACGCCGCTGGGGGACAGGATCATCTGCAGATCGGCGCTGTACGGCTTGCTCAAGCTGGCATCGAGCGTATCGGCGTCAAACCGCGCCACCAGCACCCCGATCACCTGGTCCTGGCGCGTACGCGATTCGAAGATCGGCACCGCCATGTAGAACATGCGCGTGCCGGTACTGGTGCTGATGGCGCCGTAGACACTGCTGCCGCCATTGAGGGCCACTTTGAAGTAGGGACGGAAGGCCACATTCAGCCCCAGGGGCGTCTGCCCCTGCTGGTCGTAGGCGGCCACCACCACCCCGTCCCGGTTGAGGACAAACGCATGGTTGGCATCCACCACCAGGGACAGGGTTTTGAGCGGCAGGGTGGCCCGTTCCATCAGCTCGGCAGAGGGCGCAGGCTCCAGGACGATGCGCTTGAGCCAGGGGTTGTGGCGCCCGAGGATCGACAGTGCGCCAATGGCAAAGCCGTTGGATTTCCATTGCTCCAGGTCCTGGGCCTGCTCCTGGGTCTGCATCTGGACGCTGGCCCGGTAGACGTCTTCGACCTGCACCCGGTAGTAGTTGCCCAACGCCACTGCGGCGCCGACCGCGATCACCACCCCCAAGGCATAACAGCAGCGTTTGTGACTGTCGAAGAAGTCCAATAACCCGTACAACCGCTCGCCCCTTTACCTTGAAAAAAACCCTGCCCGCCAACCCTGGCCCGGTGCCTTGCCAGGCCCTGTCAGCGTTTGGCCAGCCGGCGTGGAAACTCCGGCGGCAGAAAATCCAGGTCCGGATCGTAGTCGGCCTTGAGGTAATCACAAAGCGCCTTGAGGTCCTGGGGCGACAAGGTTCCCACCGCTTGCTTGAGCCGCAGGGTGTCGAGAATGTAGTCATAGCGGCTGTTGTTGTACTGGCGCACGGCGTTGTACAGCTGACGCTGCGCCTCCAGCACATCGACGATATTGCGGGTTCCGACTTGGAAGCCCATCTGCGAGGCCAGCACCGCGCCCTGGTTGGAAATGATCGACTGGCGCCGCGCCTGCACCTGATCGACACCGCTGTTGAGGCCACGATGCAGGTTGCGGGTCTGCTCCACGACCTGACGCCGCAAGCCGTCGTTGAGGGACTCGCGCTGGTTCATCCGCTGGTGGGCTTCGCGCACCTGGGAGCGGGTCTGGCCGCCGCTGAACAGCGGAATATTCAACTGCAGCCCGACCGTGCGCTGCTCGACGTTGCCGCCGTAGCCGTTGCCACGGATATCGCTGTTGCCGTAACCCAGGCTGTCGTTGTCACCGACCTGGTAGCGCAGCACCGCATCCAGGGTCGGCGCGTGCCCGGCCTTGCGCGCGCTCAGGGTCTGCTGCGTCGCCTCCAGGGCGTACTGGCTGGCCTGCAGGGTCAGGTTCTGGCGCACCGCGGTGTCCACCCAGCGCCGGGCGTCGTTGGGTTCGGGCAACAGCACCGGCATGTCGTGGCGCAGCCCCTGGATCGCCTGGTACTGCTGATGCGTCAGGGTGTCCAGGGCTTGGAAGGCATCGTCGGTCTGCTTCTGCGCGACGATGCGGTTGGCCCGCGCGGTGTCATGCCCGGCCTGGGCCTGCAGCACATCGGTGCGGTCCGACAGGCCCAGTTGCAAGCCGCGCTCGGCCAGTTGCTGCTGGCGCTTGAGCGCCGCTTCCTCGGCCTTGGCCGCCGCCAGGGCGTCCTGGGCCTTGAGCAGGCCGAAGTAGGCCTGGGCGCTGTCGAACATGAGTTTCTGCTCGGCGGCGGCCAGCTCCAGCTGGGCCTGCTGGTCTTCGGCTTGCGCCGCCTTGAGGGCGAACCAGCGATCGGCGCGGAATATCGGCTGGTTCAGCACCGCCTGATAACTGTTGCCACTGCGCCGGGTGTCCTGCCGTGGCTGCTGCAGGGAGGTGCGGGTGGCATTCAGATCGGCGCTGGCGGACAGCGTCGGCAGCAGGCCGGCCCTGGCCTGGGGCACCGCCTCGGCGCGGGCCGCCTGATCGGCCTGGGCCGCCGCCAGCTCGCTGTTGTTCTGCCGGGCATCCAGGTACACCCGCCACAGGTCACTGGGCAGCGCCTGGGGCCGCTGTTGTGGCATCGGGGGTGGCGGATGCTGCTCTGAGTCTTGTAGCAGGTCTTGCCGATGCAATGGCAGCGCCTGCGCCAGGGGCGCCGCCAACAGCGGGACGACAAGCAGCCAGCCGGCAAAGGCTCGCTGCCGCGAATTCATGGGTTTGCTCATGGTTGGATCTAACACCGGGAAAAGAGAGGGCCGCAGACAGGAGAGGCTTTGCGCCCCTCCTGTGTTTCTGCTGCGTGGTCAGGTCAGTGAAGGCACCAGCACCGCCTGCGCGGCCTGATGGTGTTTGGGCAGCTGTTCGCGAGCGCCGCCTGTGTCAGCGAAGGCCGCCATGGCCCCGCTGAGTTTTGCCAGGCTGGGGCCCTGGCCATCTGCCGCCGGGTCCAGCCCAGCCGCCGCCGAGCTCAGAGCATTCGCCGCCGGCAGCGTCTCGCGCTGGCTCCAGGCCAGCTCGAACACGCTGTCCCGGGCTGATCCGCTCGGGCCAAAGCCCTTGAGCAGCTGCTCGACGCTGAGCATCGACGCATCGCCTTTGAGCTCGATCAGCAAATGCCCATGGGCGGCCGCCTGGCTGCCCAGCACCTGGCGCAGCACCAGGGCGGTGCCATTGCCCGTGTCGGTCAACTGCACGTCCTCACCCCGACGGCTGACGAGCATGTGCTTGCCATCGGCCACCGGCAGGATCACCCGGTCCAGAGCCAGGCCCGGATCGTCGTTGTCGATGACCACCGTGCGGTAATGCGCCCACATCGCCGGAGTCAGGCGGTAGGTGTCACCCCCGGCGCCGCCGTGCAGCACCACACTGTCGACCCCGGCAATCAACGGCGGCGCCAGATCATCCTGATGACCATTGCCGCTGGCGCCCTGAAGCAGCAGCGAGGAGCCGATGCGCTCGACATTGGCGTAGTGGCCAAGCTGCTGTGCCTGGCCGTCCTTGAGCTGATACAGCGCCTGCTCGGTCGGGCTATAGACATAGGCCGAGTTCGGCGTCCCGGCAGCGACTCCGATAAAGCGCAGGTCGCTGCCCGCAATACCGCTGCTGGCAAACATCTGCCCACTGGCGATATCGAACCAGCCGCGGCTGGCGCCATCCTGCAAGGTCAACACGCCTTTGGCGCCCCACTGTCCAGCCACGGTCGCCAGGGCCTGGGGCAGATTGCCCAGATGTGCCTGCTGCCAGCCCTTGTCCACGGCCACCAACTGCACATCGCCGTTGTTGCTGCGCAGCAGCACTTCGCCCTGCACGGTGGTCAGGCGCAAGCCGGCATCGACCTGGACCGCCGAGCGCAGTTGCAGCGTGGGCATCCAGTCAATGGCGGCCGGCAATTGGGCCGAGGCCTCAAGCACCTCATCGTTGCCAAACGCGCTCGGCAGTGCCTGTGATGTCAGGGGCGGCTGCAGATAGAGCTTGCCGCTCTCGGGCTCGAACAGCCGGGCACTGCCACTGGCACCGTCGAAGCCGAGAAACTGCAGCGGCTTGTCTTGCAGCGCGGACGACGCCACCACCACCTGAGCGTTGTGGTACCACACTGGCAACGCACGCTTGCCGTCGGCGGCCTTGACCCCGAATACCGCCAGGGTGGCGTTGCTGCCGGCGACCTCGGCGAGGTCCTTCCACCAGCTACTGCGCCCCTTGAGCCAATGCTCGTTGACCGCCTCATAGCTCAGGCGCCCGGTCGCCTCGATCCGCGCCATGCGCCCGTCCTGGGTCACGGCCAGCAGATGGCCGTTGAGATTGAGCACATTGGCCAGGGGCGGCGTGGTCAGGCGCAAGGCGCTTGGCTGGCCGGCATCGAGCACCTGCTGCCCCGGCCCTTCCTGGCGGAACAGCACCTGCTGCGCCTGGCTGTAGAAATAGAACACCTCCTGGCCACCGGGCTGGGCCAGGCTGCCGGCCAACACCAGGTCCGCCGGAATCTTCCAGGCACTTTGCACCTGCCCCGACACATCGGCACTCGGCGCCTGCCCGGCCGGTGGCGCCAGGTTCGGCTTGATCACCACACCATCGCTGCTGCGCACCCAGTAGCGGTGCGCGACTTTGGCGTTATCCAGGCCAAACACCGTGATCAGCTCTGCCGCGGTCGGCTCCAGCAGGGGCGCGCCCAGGCTGTACACCGGGGTGTCGCGCGGGGTGGTCTGAGCCTCGTAGCCCTTGAGCAGGGTACTGAGCAGGGTCTTGGCGTCCCTGCCATGCTGACCGTTGCTTGCCGACCGTTGCAGCAGCGACTCATCGCCGACCACCCCCACCAGCTCCATCCGGTCACCGAGGATGCGGAAGCTCAGCTCGGCTTCCCGTTCCTTGAGCTGATAACGACGGGCCAGATACACCGCGTCGCCCTCTTGCCAGAACCGGCTGATCTGGCCGGCGCTCTGGTTGAATGACGGGGCGAACTGCGCATCGACCTTGCCGCTGGCAATCTCGACCCGCCAGGCGGCGGCGTTTTGGGCATCGACGAAGTAGGCATGCTCGCCGATGACCGCGCCCAGCTGGGCGTTGCCGGCCTGCTGTACATCGGTGTCGGTGAACAGCATGCGGTCCTTGGCGACGTCGTAGTACGCCCGACCGACATTGCGCTCACCGTGCTTGTAGTTCTCCACCAGCACGTATTGGCCGTGCAACTGATGGGCCTGGGCCAGGTCCTTGAGGTGCTGTTCGATGCGCTGCCCGGGCACTTGCCATTGGCTGGCGTCTTCCTTGACCACGTCAGTGGTCTGGCCGACAAAATCGACTGCCCGTACTTCGCCCTTGGCGTTGACCAGCAGCACCTGGCCGCTTTGGGCCGGATCGAGCTTGACATTGACCCCGCCCACCAGCAAATGGTCCTTGGCCACCGTAATGCTGTCGCTCTCCAGCTGGCTGCTGTCGATGATCCAGCGTGACGGCTGACGGCCGGCCTCGTTGCTGAGCCTGACCTCGGTGCCTTCATTGAGGCCGATCAGGTATTCGCCGCCGGCGCCCTGAATGTCGTAGCGCAGGTAGCCGTACAGTTCCTTGGGCAATTGCGGTACCACCAATTGCCGGTTGCGCCCATCCAGCAGCACTTCTACCGGCGTCTCGACGTACTCCTGGTGAATGCGCCGGATCGTTTCCTCGCTCGGGAAGATGTAGAAGTCGTAGTCGAAGCGCCGGTCCTGCTCGAGCCTGCGAATCACATCGAAGCCCGTGTCATGCCGGGTGGTGGCCCCCGGCAGGATCATGTACTCGTAGCTGATGTAGGACTTGGGCGTGCCCGGCAGGATCACCGTCCGGCTGTCGCCGTGGTCGAGTTTGGGCGGCTGGGCGCCATGGCCAATGCCGCTGCGCACCTCGATCGCCTGGGCGCGGTCGTTGATCATCCGCGGGAAGTCGCCAACCCAGAAGAAGTAGTTGATCGCCCCGGAGCCGGTGGAACCGTGATGGGTGCGGTAGATGTACTGGCTGTCGAAACCGACCTCGCTTGAGCGCAGGTCGAGGCGCTTGACCACCGCTCCGGGCAGCGGCACCAGCACCTGCTGTTTCTCGTCATAACGGTAGCCGTTGCCTTGATAGGCCTTGTCCAGGGTATCGAAGTAACGTCCCACCGCCTTGGCGTCTTCGGCCACCGCGCCAAAAGCCTGGGCCAGGGCCGTGAAGCCTACCGCCAGGCCGCCGAGGATCACCCCCGCGCCGCCCAGCACCGCCGCGGTGGTCGAGGCGCCGACCAACCCGGCACCGATACCCGCCGCGCCGCTGACGAAGCTCGCCGAATCGAACGCCAGTTGGGTGCCGAATACGGCTTTCTGCACATCGTTTTCGGCATGGGCCAGCTCATAGGCATCCAGGCCGACCATGACCCCGCCAAACAGCACGCCTGCGCCCTCGTTGACCGTGTGCCCCAGGGTCGAGGCAAAGTCCTTGAGCGAGGACTCGGCGGCCAGGGCCTCGCCACGCAACGCGGTTTGCACCAGTTGGGTGACCTTGGCCACATCTTGCACGGTGCCGTGGCCGATCTGCGCCAGGCCCAGGTAGCTATGGATCTTCAGGGCCGTGGCCAGGTCCGGTGACACCACGCCCTGGGCTGCGTCCTTGCGGTTCTTGTCGGCCAACCACTGGATCAGGGTCTGGACCGCAAAGCCCGCGTTCAGGCCGTCCACATGCGCCGCTTCGCCGACCCCGGCGCGGGGCCGGATCTGCCCGTGTTCCAGGGTGAAGTGCTCGCTGAGCACGCTCATGTGCTCATCGACGAAACGACGGAATTCGACAAAGGTGCCATCGTCGGTGCTCAGCCAGCGGGTCTGCTCGGGCTGGTCACGGTTGATGAACTGCACCCGATAGCCGCCCTCCGGCTGCGCCTCGGTGTTGGCGATGATCGGTATCCACTGGCTGCTCAGCTGGTGCTTCTGGGCCAGTCGGGTGCTGGCGGCATCGAAGCGCGCACCCCATTGCTCGGCGTCGAAGGTGGTCAGCGCCGCACCCAGGCGCAGGTCCTGGCTGACACGCTGCTGGGCACCTACCGCCTGCTCCACCTGACGGCGTTGGCCGATGACGCCGGCCAGTTCCTCGGGACGGGACAGATCGGCGACATTCAGCCCGCTGCCCAGCGGCACCTCGGCCATCTTGTGGGTGTCGATCTCGACCAGGTTGAAGGCCGGCTGTGACTGGCTGCCGAACGAGCTGTAGTGCGCCGCCAGTTTTCGGCGCACCAGGTGCTGCTCCATGGCCTTGGCCAGGCCCTTGCTGGAATCGAAGGCGAAGATCCCCACGTTCGGGTCATAGAAGTAGTAGCGACGGCCTTCGGGGCCCTGGGCACTGCCCACCAGCATCGAGTGGTTCCGGGTATTGAGGGCAAACATCGAGTCGCTGCCGCTGTTGGCCAGCCGCGCCACCACGTCGGACAACTGGAACTGCCCCAGCGCCTTGGAGGCCTGGACCGCGTCGACATTGGAATGCAGGCGGATCAGGCTGTTCTTGAGCAAGGTCGAGCTGCCGGCCTGGGGATCGGCCGAGGCCAGGAACAGCTTCTGCACCAGGCTGTTGACCCCCGCCTCGCCGCCATTGGCCAGGGCCACGGCCATGGCCCGGACCAGCGGGTAGCAGCGACCGCCGGAGCGATCCCCCACCAGCGACAGGTAAAAGTCCTGGGGTGCCAACTGACTGAAGACACTGCCGGCGCCCTGGAAGTCTTCACTGAAGGTCGCGGTCTGGCGCAGCACCTTGTCGACGTATTCGGCCTGGCTGGTTTCGCTGATGCGAGCACTCAAGGCGCCACGCTGCCCAGGCGTGAGCTGGCCGTCGAGAAACAGGCGCTTCATTTCCAGGGCCGACTGCTTGCCGTCCAGCCCGGGGATCTTGATCTCGCGGAAATCCCGCACGCCATCGCTGAAGGCCGTGCCCCGGGCCCCGCGCTGATAGGCCTCGGCAATGGCGTAGCGCTCGCCGATGCTGGTGCTGCGCTCATCGCCCCCGCCCTGGATCGCAGTGTCGTCGGTGCGCACCACCGCAGCGCTGCCTTGCTTGGCCTGGATCTGCTGCCAGAGCCAGGTCTTTTCTACCGAAGCGGCCTCACGCAAGACCGGCTCGTACTGCGCCCGGTAGAAATCCTGGGTGAGGTTGAGCTGCTTGATCTGCTGGTCGATCAGGCGCTTGTCGCCCGCCCCGCGCCGCTGCTCCTGGAGTTGATAGCGCTGGTTGCTGAGCTGTTCGATGTCGGCACTGACCCTGGCGTGGACCGCTTCGCGCAGCCGATTCCAGGCGGCAATGGCCGGATGCTCGGCAGAGAAATCGCCGCCGTTGTAGACGCCATCGGCCACCCCTTCGCTGGACACGCCGAACTGGCTCGCGACTTTCTTCAGGTTCTGGTGCACCTGTTCGCGGTACTCGGCGAACTGGATCCGGTTGCGTTCCTGCACCTGACTGTCGGCGGTCTGGATGGCAAGCGGCTCTGCACCCTCGCGCAACTTCGGCCAGACCATCTGCCCCTCGCGCTGGTACTCCTGGCGCTGGAACACCAGTTGCCACTGACCGTCGACGAATTGCATGTACGCCGCCGCCAGGCCCTCGGCCGTGCCGGCCACCTGGTAGTCCTTGTAGTCGACCGCCATCACCACGTTGTCGTACAGCAGCGAACTGTTGACCCGACCGTCGTGATAGACCCGATAGGTATCGGCGTCCAGGCGGGTCACCACCAGCGAGCAGCCCGACAAGGTGCCGGTAAACAGGAAGCTGCCCGGGCTCGCCTGCCGGGGAATGTCCACATAGGCCGGCGCGGCGTTGGCCTGGTTCGGCCCGTTGTAGCCGAGGAAGTACGCCGGCACGCTGTCCGCGCTCGCGGTGCTCACGGAGTTGGCGCTGTGCTCGGTGTATTCGAGCTCATACAGCTTGGGCGCGACTTCCACCAACTGCACGTGGCCCTGGGCCGGCAAGCGTCCGGCCTTGACCAGGGCCTCGGCGCTGAGGGTGTGGGTCTGGGCGAACTGCACCGGGTCGGCGGCAAACTGATGAATGTCGGCGCTGCCCTGGCGTGGTTCGAAGCCGGCCTCGTGGGCTGTCAGTCCGCCCTTGAGTTGCCGGTCCTTGTCGGCCTGCCCCAACAGCGCAGGCAGCGGGCCGAGGTCGGTGAAGCGCGGCGGATGGAACTCCTCGCTCGGCGCCAGGCCTTGATTGACGATGGGCAGGACTCGGGCCATCACCGCGTCGTACAGCTCCCCGTGCAAGGCCTCGCGGCGCCCTTGGGCACGGTAGCGGTCGAAGGTCTGCAGCAGGTCCTGGCCGATGCTGTCCGGCCCCTGGGGTTCATAACGGGCGGCGACATACAGGGTTTCGAAGAACGAGTGATAGCCGTTGCGGATCATGAAGGCCGCGTTGGCCATCTGGAACTGCCAGTACTGCTTGACGCTCGGCACACGACCGAACAACTCCGGCAAGGCATTGCTGACGGTCTGGGTGGTGCCGGAAATGCCCCCCACGAACGGGGTGTCCAAATCGTTCATGTAGCGCGTGGCTTCATTGTTCGGATCGGGACGGAACTGGCTGTAGCTGCGGTACTTGTCGTCCTGGATCAGCAGCGCTGTATCGGTCTGGGCCTGCTCCGGGTGGGTATTGAGGATCAGGTAGGGGTCGGGCTGATTCAGCCGGTTGTTGATCATGACCTTGTCGGCGCCGGTTTTCGGCGTCAGCGCGGCATGGGCATTGACCGGCACCGCGGCCTTGGAAAAGCTGTCGGCCACGGGGCGCAGGGCATGGAACAACGCCTGCTTGCGCAGGCTGCGGCCCTGGTCGCCGGACAACAGCGCCTCGACCGTCGGGCGCAAGGCGCCGTCGGCCGGCGCCAGGCCCTGGGGGCCGCTCAACAACAGGTTCAGCAGTTTGCTGTCCAGGCCGCGCTCCAGCGTCACCTTATCGAAGACATGCACCTTCGGGTTGCCGGGATGCTGCGCGGCGTTGGCGCTGGCCACGCGCTGGGTTTCCACCTCGATCGCCTGGGCGCGCCACTGTTCATACAGCGGTGCCAGCAGCAACTTGGCCTGGGCAATGTCGCTTTGCAGATAGCCGCCTTGCAGGACCTTGCCCAGTGCCTGGCTCTGCACCAGGTTCTGCCCCAGGTCGAACAACAGTTGATCGTTGTCGTGGCTCTGCCAGACCGACGCGGCGAAGGCCTGTTCCCACAGCACCTTGTTCAGGTTGTTGCCCTTGATATCCCGCAGGCTCGGGCGGCTGTGTTGCGCCAGCAGCACCCCGGCCGGGGTGATGTGGTTGCGTTCGAGCAAGCGCGTCAGTTGTTGCACGAAGGTGGCGCGCTCGCTGCTGCCTTCGAACAGCCGGCTGGCCTTGAAGCCCTTGTCGCGCAGTTGTTCCAGGCGCTCGAAAAACGCCGCGTTGTATTGGTACAAAGCCTCGGTCTGGGCCTTGCTCAGGTGGCTGCTGCTGACCTTGTCGCCCTCGACGGTCATCAGGGCAAACGGCGTCGCCGAACGGAAAGCGTCGCCCTGGGGCATTTCCAGCAGGTACTGGTGCTCGGCAAAGCCGACCGAGCGCTGCAGCTCATGAACATTGACGAACAGCCCGTCGCGGTCCGGGTGGTAGCTGTGCTGCCGATAGTCTTCGACGCCCAGGGTCTGGAAGCTGCTGAGGTCCGCGTTCTGGTTGATCAGCTCGCTCAAGGCGCCGGCCAGGGGCACTTCGCGAGGCACGCTGGTGCCGGGCGACTGGCCCGATACCTGGATGCCGACCTGGTTGGGCACCTTGCGATCGACGTTGGTCAACAGCAGCTTGTGGCCGTTGCTCAGCAACTGGGCCTTGAAGCCTTCACGCAGGGAGCTTTCCGACACCAGATGGTTGGCGAAGTACTGCTCGACGAACCCGGTCTTGACCAGCACCGAGCGAATCGGCGCAAAGGTCGGCGAGCGCATGGACGGCGGCTCACTCTTGAGCCGGTACTGTTGCTGCCAGGCCAGGGACCGGGCCGCGGTGCCAAAGGAAAAATTCAGCACGCCGTCGGTGGGCACCACCAGCCGGCCGTGGTCCAGGTAGAAGTCCTTGAAACGCCCATCGGTACTGGCATTGACCAGTGCCACGTTCATGCGGATATAGCCCGGGCGCTCTTCCATCATCAGCAGTGACAGGTTCACCGGCAGCTCGTCGGAAGCCCGAGGCGGCTTGACCAGTGCCGCCAGGCTCGCGGCCTGCTGCTGCGGTGCGGCCTTGAGCAAGGCGTTGTAGCGAGTACTCACCTCCTTGTAGGCCTGCAGCTCGGAGAACAGGGTCACGTAGGCCTGACTGAAGGTGGAGTCGGCAACCTGCACGCTCAGGAGCTTCTCCAGGCGATTGATCCGGCCCTTGAGCTCTTTCTGCTTGGCCGGCGCATCGGCTTGCAGGACCTCGGCCTTGGCGCCACCAGGACTGAGCAGCCGCAGGGCCTTGTTCCAGGTGCTGTCATAGTGGCTGATCGCCGTGTCCTGGCGGCTGTACAGCTGGATGTCGCGGTCCAGTTGCTGCTTGTAGGCAAGGGTGGCCGGAGTGTCGGCGATGGCCTTCATTTCTTTGCGGCGTTGTTGCAGCACCTGCAACTGGTCGCTCACCGAGACCGGGTTGTCCTGCATCTGGTAGTGCTGGGCGGCCAGCACGCTCAGGGTGCTCTGCTGCATTTCCAGCAGCCGCTCGCCGACCTGGCCGATGTACTCGGCGCGCTCGTCGGCGCTCATGTGGAACCATTCGGTTTGCCGCCCTGCCGTCTTGATCTGTTGGTCGATCAGGGTATTGAGCAGGCGCGTGAAGTCCTTGGACATAAAAGCCATTGCAATGATCCTTTGTCTGTTTTGAGCCGGGCCCTGCGTAGTGCGCAGGGCTGCCTATGGATATGCGGAGTGGGGAGACATGACGGGTGGCTGAGTCCTCCTGCCGTGGGTGGGGTCAATCCTTCATCTGCAGTGCCCATTGCCGGGCATACACGCCGTCCAGGGCGAGCAGCTGTTGATGTGTGCCTTGTTCGAGCACCCGGCCCTGATCGATGACCAGAATCCGGTCCGCGTGGCGCAGGGTGTTGAGGCGATGGGCGACACTGATCACCGTGCGGCCGCGGACGATGCCCTGCAGATTGGCCATCACCGCCGCTTCCGACTCGTAGTCCAGGGCACTGGTGGCTTCATCCAGCAACAGGATGCCGGGGTTGGTCAGCAGGGCCCGGGCCAGGGCGATGCGTTGCCGCTGGCCGCCGGAGAGCTGGCCGCCCCGCTCGCCCACCTCGGTCTCGTAGCCTTGGGCCAGGGCCTCGATAAAGGACGCCGCCCCGGCCAGACTGGCGGCGTGCCGCACTTCGGCATCGCTGGCCTGAGGCCGGCACAGGCGGATGTTCTGGGCAATGCTGCCGGCGAACAGCACGCTCTCCTGAAGCACCACGCTCATGTTGCGGCGCAGGGCCACCGGGTCGGCGATGGCCAGGTCGATGCCGTCCACCAGCACCCGGCCGTGCTGGGGCACATAGAGGCGCTGCAGCAGGCGGGTCAGGGTCGACTTGCCGGAACCGGAGGGCCCGGTAATGCCGACGAACTCGCCCGGCTGGATCTCCAGATCCAGCTGGCGCAGCACCTCCTGGCCGTCTTCTTCGTAGCGAAAGCGCACGCCCTGGAAGCTCACGGCGCCCTGCAACGCCGGCACCGAGGCCAGACCGCCGCTACCGCTTTCACAGTCGCTGTCGAGAATGTCCCCCAGGCGGCGCAGGGAAATCAGCGTGTGCTGAAAGTCCTGCCAGACCTGGGCCAGGCGCAGGATCGGCTCCACCACATGCCCGGCCAGCATGTTGAAGGCCACCAACTGGCCGGGGCTCAACTGGCCTTCCAGCACCAGCATTACGCCCCACCAGAGCAACAGCGCCGCGGTCAGCTTCTGGATCAGGCCGATGCCCTGCCCGGCCCAGATGCCGACGATGCGGGTGTGGAACGCCGCCCGCACATAGGCCGCCAGCTGGCGCTGCCACTGCTGCTGGAAGGCGCTTTCGATGGCCCCGGTCTTGATGGTCTCGATGCCGCTCACGGTCTCGGTGAGAAACGCCGTGTTGGCCGCATTCAACTCGTATTCGCGCAAGGCCCGGCTGCGCAGCAAGGGCCCCACGCACAGCCAGAAAAGGAAATACAGGGCCAGGGAGCCCACCACCACCCAGGTCAGCAGCGGTGCATAGCTGTACATCACGGCGATGAACAGCCCGCAGAACGCCAGGTCCAGCACCAGGGTCAAGGCCGAGCCGGTGAGAAACTGGCGGACCTGCTGCATCTCGCCGACCCGGGCGATGATCTCGCCGCTCTGGCGGCGCTGGAAATACTCCAGCGGTAACTGGATCAGGTGCTGGTACAGGCGCGCGGACAACTCGGCGTTGATCTTGCTCGCCACATTGCTGAACAGCCAGGACCGCAACAAGCCGAACAATGGCTCGAACAGCGCCAGGGCCAACATGGCGATCCCCAGCACTTGCAGGCTCGACAGGCCGCGACTGACCAGGACCCGGTCGATGATGTTCTCGAACAGCAGCGGCGTGACCAGCGCCACCCCTTGCAGCATCAGCGACACCAGCAGCACGCTGCGAAACTGGCGCCCATGCTTGAGGATCGACGGCAGGAACCAGGAGACGCCGAAACCGCCGGTCTTGAGTTGCACGTGCCGCTCGGCCAGCAGCAGCACCTCTCCCGTTCGCTGATCCTGGCCCTGCCAGAGCGTCGCCAGCTCCTGGCGCGACAGGCTCTGGCATTGCCCCTGCAACGGCCAGAACACCCGGACCTGCTCGTCCTCTACCGCCTCCAGCACCGCCCAGCCGTGAGGGGTGTTCAACAGTGCCGGCAGCGGCAGGTGATGCAGGCGCTGTACCCGGCTCTGCACCGCCCGTGCGCGCAGGCCGATCCAGCCGGCGCAGCGCCGCAGGTCAAGGCTGTCGGCCGGACCTTCAACCCGTCCCAGGCGGTGAGTCAGTTGCGCCACGCTGATGTTCAGGTCGAAGCGCCGGGCGGCCCAGGCCAGGGCGTGCAGGCCGGTGTCAAGCAGCGTCGCTGAGGGTTCGGAAGCGGCATCGAAAGCGCGGGTCATGTTCAACGCTCCCGCAACGCTTCGGACTGATACTCACGAATCGGGCTCAGCAGGTAATTGATCACCCGCCGCTCGCCGGTGCGAATCTCGCCGGTCACGCTCATCCCCGCCTGCAAGGGCATCCAGCCCTGCCCCGCGGCAATGGCCGCACGCTCCAGGCGAATCCGCGTGGGGAACACCAGCCCCATCTGGTCGTCCTTGATGGCATCACCGGAGACATGCTCCACCGTGCCGCGCAAGGTGCCGTAGCGGGTGTAGGGAAACGCATCCACCTTGATCTCCACCGGCTGGCCGGCCCTGACGAAGCCCACGTCCTTGTTCAGCACCATGACCTCGGCATCCAGCTCGGCCCCTTCGGGCACGATCACCAGCAACTGTTGCGCCGCTTGCACGGCGCCGCCCAGGGTATGCACCGCCAGTTGCTGGACCACGCCGTCCACCGGTGCCAGCAGGGTTTGCAGGCGCTGGCGGTCGCGGCCGCGAATCAGTTGCTGCTCAAGCACAGCGATCTCCTGTTGACTGCGGTTGAGCAATTCGTGCTGCTCGCGCTGGGTCCTGGCCAGGAAGCTGTCGCGCTGCTCGCGACGGTTCTGCGCCTGGGCCTTGAGCACCTGCAGCTCGGCCTGTTGCTGGGCCAGCGAACGCTCGACTTCCAGTTGCTCCTTTTCCTGCTCAAGCAACTCGACCATGGGCATCAACTGTTCAGCCGCCATCGCCCGGCGTGCATGGAGCCGTTTGCGCACATTGCTGGACAGCTTGCCCAGGGCGCTGATCTCGCTGCCCCGGGCCCGCTGATTGGCCTGGTTGATGGCGATCTCGGCATTGAGGCTGTCCAGGTTGGCGCTGATTTCCTTCCAGGTGCTCAGCAGTTGCTCCCGGGCCGCTGCTACCTGCTGTGCATCCAGGCCCGCAGGTGCCTGATAGCTGTGCAAGGGCTCCGGGGTCAGCAGTGCGCGAGCCCGGGCCAGCTCCAGACGTTTGAAGTCCAGTTGCGTGCGCAACTCGCTCAGTTCGGCGTCGATGCCAATCGGGTTCAGCGCCACCAGCACCTCGCCGGCCTTGACCCGCTGCCCGTCACGCACATGGATGGCCCGGACTTCACCTGCCTCGTGGGCCTGGATCACCTTGGTGTAGCTGGACACCATGAGGCGTCCGGCAGCACTGGCATGAATGTCGAGAAAACCGAAGATCGCCCAGCCCAGGGCCAGCAGGATCGCCAGGATCAGCAGCAGCGCCGTGCAGCGCGCCCAGGGCGCCGGTGGCCGCTCGACAATTTCCAGGTAGCCGGGCTGGAACTCGTACTCGTCGCGGCTGCGCTTGAGCCGTGTCCGCGCCTGCCCCAGGCGTTGCCAGGCGCGACGTGCGCGAGACAACAGCGTGCCGAACATCATGACGCCTCCTTGCTCAGCGCCTGCTGCAACGCCCACAGGCGCGCGTAGCAACCACCGTTGGCCAAGAGTTGCTGATGGCTGCCGGATTCGCTGATACGCCCCTGTTCCAGGGCGATGATGCGTTGGCAATGCCGTACCGCAGACAGGCGATGGGCAATGATGATCACCGTGCGTCCCTGGGCGATGCTTGCCATGTTGTCCTGGATCAGCGCCTGGGATTCGTCATCCAGGGCGCTGGTGGCCTCGTCGAAAATCAGCAGGCGCGGGTCGCCCATCAGTGCCCGGGCAATGGCGATGCGTTGCCGCTGGCCGCCGGACAACGAGCTGCCGGCTTCGGCCAGCACCGTGTCGTAGCCCAGGGGCAGGCGCAGGATGAAATCATGGGCACCGGCCAGGCGCGCCGCGGCAATCACGCTTTCCAGGGAAGCCGTGGGATGGCGCAGGGCGATGTTGTGGCGCACGCTGCGGTTGAACAGGTAGTTTTCCTGGAGCACCACGCCAATCTGGCTGCGCAGCCAGGCCGGCTGCAACTGATCCAGGGGCAAGCCGTCGATCAGGATGCGCCCGCCATCGGGGGTGTAGAGTTTCTGCAGCAGGCGGGTCAGCGTGCTCTTGCCGGAGCCGGACGGGCCGACGATACCCAGGGTCTGCCCGGCGGCGATATGCAGGTCCAGGCCGCGCAGCACCCATGCAAGTTCCGGGCGGTAGCGGAACACCAACTGTTCGATGCGCACTTCGCCACGCAGCGCCTGAGTCGGGCGCAAATCCCCCTCGGCCTGCTCCACCGGCAGGTTGAGCATGTCGCCCAGCTTGTCCACCGACACCCGCACCCGGACGAACTGCTGCCAGACCTCGATCAGCTTGGCCACAGGCTGGCTGACGTGGGACAGCATCATGTTGAAGGCAATCAACTGGCCGATGCTCATCTGCAGGTCGATGACACGGCTCGCGCCCCAGCAGATCACCGCCACCGCGGTGACTTTCTGCAACAGCATCACGCTCTGGCTGATGGCGCTGCCCAGGGTCTGGCTGGCAAACCCGGCCTCGACCATCTGCGCCGTCTGCGACTCCCAGCGACGCTGCATGCGCGGCTCCACCGCCAGGCTCTTGATGGTTTCGCTGCTGCTGACGCTTTCATTGAGAAAGGCGGTGTTGCGCGCCGCGCTGTAGAACTGGCGCTCGATGCGCTTCTCCAGCGGGCCGGTGCTGAACCAGGCCAGCAGCGCATACAGCGGCAGGGTCAGCAGCACCAGCAGGGTCAAGGGCCAGGAAATCCAGGCCATGACCGCAAAGAACACCAGGGTGAAGGCCACGTCGACACACAGGGTCAGCAGCGAGCCGGTGAGAAACTCGCGGATGCTGTCCAGCTCCTGGACCCGGGTGATGATCGCCCCCACCTGGCGTTGCTTGAAGTACAGCAACGGCAAGCCCAGCAGATGGCGCAAGAGCTTGACCCCAAGACCGATGTCGATGCGATTGGCGGTGTGCGCCGCCAGGTATTCACGCAAGCCCTTGAGCAGCACCTCGAACAGGCCCACCAGCACCAGGGTCAGCACCAGCACGTCGAGGGTCGACAGCGCCCGGTGCACCATGACCTTGTCCATCACCGCCTGGAAGAACAGCGGCGTCGCCAGGGCCAGCACCTGCAGCAACAGCGAGCACAGCAACACTTCGCCGAGTATCCGCCGATGGCGCAGCAGCTCCGGTACGAACCAGGACAGATCGAAGCGCAGGCCGTTCTGGCGCAGGCGAATCACCTCCCCGCTCCACTGCTCGGCCAACTGCTGGCGATCGAGCATGTCCGGAGTCGGCATTGAAGGTCGCTGCACCAGCGCCTGGGTGTCCGAGAGCCGCGCCAGCAGCATGAATTCGCCGCTGTGGTCGCGCCAGACCAGGGGCAGCATCTTCGGCGTCAGTCGGGCCAGCGCCAGGCGTTCCAGGCGCAGATCAACGCCGGCGTTGCGCGCATAGTCCCTGAGGGCCTGGCGCAGGTCCGGCGAGGGGGACTGCTCCTGGGATGGCGGCTGCGCAGCTGGCGGTAGGCGTTCCTGGGTCAATTGCAGTAGCAGATGGCAACAGGCCAAGGCTGATTGAACGGCCGTATCGGCCGCGGATGAGGTGGCAGACAGCGTCGTCATAGCGGCGCGTCCGCAAAAAACAGGCTGCGGGGTGGTGCAATAGTGACTGGCATAGACCGCTCGTTGCTTGCTCCAGGGAGCGTGGAGGCACGAACGCAGTCTGAGTCAGCTAATTGCGAATGATAATCAGCAGTTTGATTGAAGCGTTTTAACTAAAACTTGAAGCTGTCCCCTAAATCCCCGGCATGCCCAGGCTGCGCATGCAGGGGGACCTGGCCCCAGGCTGACGAGGCTACTGATACAGCGCTGCACACGGCTGTTCAACCTGAGTGTCAGCGCGTACCAGTCGCTGCCCTCACCGGTTGCGCCAGCCCTGAACCGCGATGGCAATCAGCGGTCAAAATAATCCGTCAAATCCATCCATCTCTGCACATAACCCTCTAATCTTGGCGGCACGTTTTGCAGGTCGTTGCGGTCGGTCTTTGTAGGTGCCGAATACGCAGCGTTAATCCGAGAGCATGAAATGCCACTGTCTGTTGAGTTACTGCCATGACTCAGGTGAGTCAATCGTTGCGCCAGCGGGGGGCGCTGATCCTGACGACGCTGCTCGCGCTGATGGCCTGGGGGCCCGCAGTGTCTGGCGCCGAGTCCCGTAGCTTCGACCTGTACATCGCCGAAGCGCCGCCTTTATCGATGCTGGATCAGTCTGGCCTGCATGGCATCGTCGGCGACGCGACACTGGAAGCGGCGACCCGGGCCGGATATGCGCTGCACTTTGTCGAAGTGCCTTGGGCACGAGCCCAGCAAAGCGTACGCAAAGGCGTCGACAAGCTGATCATTCCGCTGTCGCGCACGCCAGAAAGAGAGGCTGATTACACCTGGATCGCGCCCATCATGACCATGGACAGAGCGTTTTTCAGCCTCGATAAACGCGTCCAGAGCATGCAGCAGGCACGGGAAACCTTTGCCCGCATCGCCGTTGGCCGAGGCAGCGCCCAAGAGCAAAAACTGCGGGCAGAGGGCTTTAGCGATGCCCAGATTTATCCGTTTGAGATTGGTGAGAATCCGGCGCAATTGCTGCTGATGGGGCGCGTCGATGCCTGGTTCAACGGCATTCCTGAAACGCAAGCTATCTGGCGCAAGCTGTCAAACAGGACGTTGCAGGTCAGTCCGTCCTTGATGAAGACCGATCTGTATCTGGCCTGCTCCAGACAGTGCGATGCGCTGCTCGTGCGCCACTTGCAGGCGGCAGTCGAGACACTGCGCAAGGACGGCACACTGGAGCGGATAAAAAACGCTTACCTGAAAGAGCGGTGATCCGTTGCCCCGGCGCTGGTCAGTCAGCACCTCGCGCCAGGGGGCAACTCACGCAGTGCACTGCAGCACCTCGGCCCTGTACCAGGCTTGCGCTGGCGTCATGACTGCGAGCCTGGAGAGGCCGTGCACGGCCTTAACGCGAGAGCATGAAGGTCTCGTACTCCAGGTCATCCAGCGCCGTCGACAGCCGCGCCAGCCCCAGCAATACGCAGATCAGCAGCGACAGGGTAAAGCCATAACCGAAGTAGCTCGGCCCCAGGTGCAGGCTCAGCAGGGTCAAGGCGGCGTTGAGGGCGACGAAGAACAGGCACAGCTCCAGCACGATCGCGCGTTTGTCGAGGTAGAAAAACACGTTGAGGATCGCCATGAACACCACCTGGATGCTCACCCCGATCAAGTCGATGTAGAACAGCGGCAGGTAATAACTGGACATCCCCAGCCACTCCAGCAGGCGCGGACCGAAGAGAAACAGCAGCACCACCGTCAGCCCCTGGACCTTGCAGATTTCCAGCAGGCCCTGGCGGATCGAGAAGGTCATCTCGGCTTTCAGCGAGCCGATATGCTGCAGGGTCTCGCCGTCGCGCACCGCGCGAAACAGCCGGTCGTACCACTCGGCGAAGTCGGTTTCGATCCTGACCAGAAACACCGCCATGCCGGGAATGATCGCCAGGTAGGCGAGGAAGATCGGCAAGTCGTAGAGGATCGAGGCGCGCATCGGCCCGATCACCTGGCTTGAGGTGTCCGGGTTGAACCAGAAGATGAACTTGTCGATCCAGATGCCCAGGTTGTAGCAGAACCCGGTCAACAGCAGGCTGAGGAACACCTGGCGACGGTCGAGGAAGTCGAAGGCCACCAGCTTTTCCGCCCGGTACTCGCGCAGGATGTCGTAGAGAAACAGGAACAACAGCGAGCTATGCCCCAGCAGCAACGCCAGCAACAAGCCTTCCATGCCCATGTGGCGCAGGAAGAATGCGCTGCCGACCATCAGTCCGTAACCCACCAGCATCACCAGCAGGATGCGGTTATAGGCCTTCATCCCCGAGAGAAAGATGATCACCAGCCACAGGTTGCACAGCACCACGAAGTTGGCCAGGGTCAGCAGGCGGTAGAGCAGCGGCTGGTCGAACAGGGTGCCCAACAGCACGATGCCCAGCACCCCGGAGCCCAGGGTCACCAGCAGCAGTACACCCACCAGGTTCGGCAGGATCTGCTCGTACTTGCGCTCGAACAGGCGGTCGGAGACAAAACGGGTGAAGAACAGCTGCAAACCGCCGGTGAGGATCAGCGACGTGGCCATCAGGTAGGTCACGGTGATCAGGAACTGGCGGATCAACACCTCCGGAATCACCAGCCCCAGGCTGATGACCCCCACCAGCATCACGCTGAGAATCGACAGCACCCAGGGTCCGGAGCTGATCAGCCCGGCATAGACATAGGCGTGCAGCGTCGCCGTGTAGGAGTCGCGGGAGAGAATCTTGCGCAGTTCAAAACCGATGCCGGCCATTTACACAGCCTCCTTGTGTGCGGTGCCCATGGCGGTGTCATACAGCGCGCGATAGCGTTCGATCATCAGGGTTTCGCTGTAATAGCGATGCACCCGCAGCAAACCGGCGGCCTGGGCGGACTTCCAGCGTTCGGGACTGCGCAGCAGGTCGATGATCGCCTGGGACGTGGCCTGGGGATCGGCGATGGCCACCACTTCCCCGGCCAGCCCCAGATCGCGGTCGGCCGCCTCGCCGCCCTCGATCAGCTCACGGCAGGAGCCCACGTCGCTGCTCACCACCGGCGTGCCGGCGGCCCAGGCTTCGAGAATCACCAGGGGCTGGGCCTCGCTGATGGAGGTCAGCACCATCAGGCCCAGTTGCGGCAGGATGTCCTGGATCTTCTGGAACCCGAGGAACAGCACCTTTTGCTCCAGCCCGAGACTGGCCACCAGGCTGCGACACTCGGCGACGTACTCGGGGTCTTCCTCTTCCGGCCCGACGATCCAGCCTTCGACCTGGGGCATGACGCTGACCACCCCGCGCATGGCCCGCAGGAAGGTCTTCACGTCCTTGATCGGCACCACCCGGCCGATCAGCCCGACCACCGGAGCGATGCCGTCGGCCCGGGACTCAAGGGCCTGGGTCCACACGTCCAGGTTGATGCCGTTGGGAATCACCCGGGTGCGCTCGGCCGGCGCGCCGTCCTTGATCTGGCGCTGGCGGTTGCCGTCGTACAGGGCAATGATCTGGTCGGCGCTTTCGTAGACCAGATGACCGATGCGCTCGAAGAAGCGCACCCAGAGCATGCGGATGTAACCGGAGCCTGCGTCCATGCTGTCGTTGAGCGCCTGGTTGCTGCTTTCGGCGATCCAGCTGGCCTGAGCCAGGTCGATCTTGCGCTCCTTGGTGTAGATCCCATGTTCGCTGAGCAGCAACTGGCAGCCCCACAGCTGCTTGAGAATGCAGCCCACCAGCCCGGCATAACCGGTTGAAATCGAGTGCAGGACCCGGGCCCGCGGCATGTGCCGGGCGGCATCGGCGAGCATCAGCAACGGCGACTGCATGGTGCGCAGGGTCCAGAAATAGTTGACGAAGGACGGGTCGGCACAGTGCTGTTCGTAACCTTCGGTCAGCGCCTCCCAACTGGGACGACTGTAAAGCACGTCATCCAGGGTGATACGCGCCTGGGCCAGGGAATCGAGCACGCCAATGCCCAGCTCGGCGGCCGGTTTCTCCGGGTTGTGCAGGTAACGGTACAGGTTGCTCAATTCCTCCAGGGACGCCGTGTGGGCAACCCGCTTGTGCTTGGGATTGCGCCAGGCCTCCTCCAGGTACACTTCTTCGATGTGCACCACGTTGGCCGGGATCTCGTAGCGGCGCTGACCGTAGGCTTCGCGCTGCCCCCCAATGAACAGCACGGAAAAGGTCAGTTGCGGCAGACCGAGGATCATCTGGTGAATCCAGCTGGACACACCGCCGCGCACATAAGGCCAGGTGCCCTCGAGCAACAGGCAGACATCGGCAATGGGCGTTGGGTTGACGGCGGTTTTCATGTCCAGGTCCTTACCAGCCCGGCAAAGGGCGGACGTTGTTGCATCTGCGGCGGCAAGCTTTTGAGCAGCGCGGGAATCTCTGAATAGTTGCCGGTTTCAAAGGCGATCTCGGCCCGAAACGGCAGGACCTTGGCCGGGTCCATGCCCGCTTCCTGGGCCTGGTGCATGTGCAGTCGCGCCTTGCCGATGTCGCCCCGCTCAAGGGCGATACGCCCGGCCAGCAACAGCAACTCGCCGCCCTCTCCCGCCTCCAGCGCCAGCTCGGCATGCTCGCCGGCTTGCCCTAGCACGTGCTGCTGGACGCTGCCCTGGGCCAGGCCCAGGTAGGCCAGTTCCCAGTACCAGCGCGCCAGGGTGGCATGCAAGGCGCCGGCCTTCTTCGGCGCGGCACCGGGCAACTGTTCGAGGGCGGTCTGGATGCGCTGGTTGATGTCGGTTTCCTGCTTGTCGAGCATCGAATAGGCCAGCAGGCGGACATCGTCGCTGGGATCTCCCAGGGCCAGCTTGAGGATCGGCACCGCTTCCTTGCCCGGCATCTTGCGGGTGGCGAGCAGCGCTGCCAGGCGCTGGTCGGGGTCCGGGGCGTGGCGCAGCACGTCCTGCAAGCCGCTGTCGCCGAAGGTCGGCGAATGCAGATGGGTCTGGGCGCGAAACGGCAGTTCGGGAATGCCAACCGCCTGCCACATCTGCGTCTCGCGCTTGCGCGGCAGATACAGCGCCGGAAAGATCGCGGCAATCACCCCGACCGAGCCCAGCAGCGGTACAAAGAACGCCAGGCTGAAAATGAACAGCGGACTCCAGGGCAACGGCCGGCGATAGCGGGCCGGCAACAGCAGCCACACCGCCGCCGTCAGCAGGCCGCAGGCGATACCGTGGGACATTGCATACAGCAGCGCGATCTGCAGGTCGGGCAATTGAGTCGTCAGACTGGCCCAGCTCCCCACCTCGAAAAACAGCGCTCCGCTAAACAGCCACTTGCTGATCATTCAGGCCACACTCGTTGTACAGGAAGTTACGCAGCCCATCGCGTTGCCGGGCCGACTCCAGGTCGTAAGGCAGCACCGCGACCCCCAGGCTGGCCAGGTCCACGTTCATGCCGAAGTGCTCGTGAACCAGCTTGCCCAGGCGCGCCAGGTAGCCTTGGGCGCCCTCGGCACTGGTCAGTGGCAACAGCACCAGCAACAGCCCGTGCCCGCGACTGTTGACCAGGCTCAGGTGCAGGTCCAGCCCGCGCTGGCTGCGCTCGAACAGCCGCGCCAGTTCATCGTTGGGCTGGGTCAGTTCAAAGGCGTAGAGGCATCCGGACAGACCGTGTTGCTCGACATCCACCAGCGAACGCTTGAGCTGGCGGGTGAAGTGCTGGGCGTCGGCGTTTTCCAGCTGCAGTACCTGTGAATCCGGGTGCAGCAGGTCGGCGATATGCCCGGCCAGCAGCGCCAGCAGGCTGAGGGTGCGCTCCTGGAAGGCAAAGAACGGCATCTGCCGCACCGCGAGAATCGCCAGCACCCGCCCCTGGGTATCGACCAAGGGAATACAGGCCTGCAGGGACGACACCGACGCCTGCCCGCCGCTGTCGAGCAGCTCTTCACGCACACTCACCAGCTCTTCGCGCTCCAGGCACAAGCGCACCAGCAGGTCCTGGTTGTCCAGGGGCCCCATGGTCCCGGTGGAGGCCAGCAGCGTCAGGGTGGGAGGCGCGCTACCGGCCTGCTCCACACGGTACAGCCCGGCCACCCGCAACGAGCCGTACTGGCCCAGCAGGGTCAGCACCGGCTCGGCCAGCAGGGTCAGCGAATCATCGCCATTGGGCACCGCACGCAGGCGCTCGCGCAGGCCCAGCAAGGAACTGCGCAGGCTCTGATCGCTGCCGGCCAGACGCTGCTCCAGGCGATCATGGGACACCCGCAGGATCTGATGCGCCCGGGTGAAGTCGTCGAGTCGGTACTGGCGATACTCGTTGGCCATCTGCAAGCGCAACAGGCGCCGCTCCCACAGGTCGCGCACCTCGCCCACGAGCATGCCGCAGACCAGCACGCCGACGATGTAGGACGAAGCGATAGGCGCATAAGCCTCCAGCCCCGACTGACGCAGGATGAAGAACGCCGCCACCAGCAGGCTGGCGCTGATCAGGCCGCGGACAAAGCCGTAGCGCACGCCCAGCAACAACGGCGCCAGCACCGGCCAGGGAAACTCGGCCTGTACTTGCAAAGGGTCCTGCGGCGTCAGCCACAGCCCCAAGCCGATGACCAGCGCGGTCACCAGGAATGTTTCCAGCCATGACGCCGGACCGCTGGCGCGGGGCGCCAGCGCGTAGTCCATGTGTGGAGAGCTCATGACAGTCACTCGATCCTGAGGCCACCGACAAGCTTGTCGAGCACCTTCTGCGCTGCGCCAGCCAGGCTTTCACGAGACCAGCCGGCACGGGCGCCACTGTTGCTCCAGAGCACTTTGCCGGTGCCCGCCTCAACCACCCGCAGGCTGATGCCCACCGCCGGCTCGCCATCCAGGCCATTTTTGTACTGCCACTCTTCAACACTGCCGGACACCACATAGTCGAGCTTCTGCTCGCGGGCCCAATCCATGGCACCGGCCAGACGCTCGTTGTCGTCGAGCAAGGCCTGCTCGCCCTGCCCCGGCGCGCCGCTGTAGACCTGGGGTTGCAGGCCGCGGCTGCTCAGCACGCTGAGCAGAATCTGCTCACTGCGCTCCCCGGCCTGGGGCGTCTGGGAATAGTTGACCAGCGGCAACACGCCCCAGCGCGCACTCTTGGACAGTTCAGGGCTGTCTTGACCGGTAAAGCTGGTGCAGCCGGCCATCAGCAAAGCGGCCATCGCCAGACTCACGCAACGAATGGATTGCATAAGGTTCACTCCTCTTTGAATTCCATGATCAGCGTCCGAAACGCACGCTGTAGCTGACACCTGCGGTGCCACCGGACTGGCCAGTTCCGCCTTGTGGCGCCGACTGGTAGCCGAAGGTCACTGCCAATTCGTCATCCCCTATGACCTCGGTGCCGATACCGGTACTGATGGCGTAGTTGATGGTGTTGTCGGTCCACTGCCAGCCGGAGCTGACGTCCACCAGCCAGGTGTATTGCCCGCGCGTGCGGTTCAATGCCCCCGGGAAGCCACGCCGCCACGAACTGCCGAAGAACAGTTGGCCGTAGTGTTTCTGCAGCAGGGTCTGGCTGTTGATCTGGTCCGGATTGTCGAGTTCGGCCCCGATCAGGTCGATGCCCCCGCCCAGGGTATTGGCCAGGTTGGGCAGCGAACGGTTGTTCAGGCTGTTTTGCTGGTAGTCGATACCGCTGCGCAATTGCCAGTTCGGCCCTTCGAACTGCAGGGTGTGGTCGAACTCGATCTTCAACGCCTGACCATTGCCCAGGTCATCGCCGCCGCGGGTCGAGAACCAGCGCTGGGCCAGGCTCCAGGACAACTGGTCACGGGCCGAATAGCGATGCCGCCCACCGACCCAGACATCATTCTGCCGGCCGAAGGTGCGCATGTAGCCGCTGTCCTCGTTCTTGCGATGCCAATCGGCGCCGACGTCCAGTTCGTTGCCGCTGTCCACCTGCCAGGTGCGGCTGGCGCCCAGGCCGTTGCGGTCATCGTCCTTGCGCAGGCTGCTGTCGAAAATCAGCTTGTAGTTGCCGTTCTCCAACTGCCGCTGCAAGGTCAATTCGGTATTGGTCTCGTTGCCCAGGCGCGATGGGTCGAGGACATCGCCGCTGTATCGACCCTGCTCCAGTACCAGCTTGGCGTACCAGTTGTCGTTCAGGTAACGCGCCGCGGTGAGGCGCGGGCCGTTGAACACCAGTCCGCCGTAGTCCTGGCGATCCCAGGCGATCTGCACCCCCTGGGGGGTACGCTCGGTCAACTCGATGGCCTGGCGCCGCAATTGCTCACGGAGCGACGCAGACTGGTCCTCGCCGAGCGCCGACAGGTCCACGGCCAGCGCTTCGCCACTGCGCCCCAGGCTGTTCAGGGCCTCGACCCGTTGCGCCGGGTCCAGGTCGTCGCTGGCCACCAGGCGTTCCAGGGCCTGGCGGTTGTTGCCGCGCAGGGCTTCCTGGATCTGTTCGTAGCGATTTACCTTGAGGCCACGGGCGCGGGCCCAGGCCAGCCAGTCATCTTTCTGCGCCGACTGATTGATCTCATCCAGGCGGGCCAGCATCTGCTCGAACCACAACTGCAGCATCGGCTTGGAGCCGTCCTGCCATTGCATCGCCTTGTTCAGCGCCTTGCGCGACGAGTAGCTGCTGGCCACCAGGCGCAGCCAGGTCGCATAGCCCTGAGGCGTGGCGCGGATCTGCTCAGGCGTCACTTCACGGTTGAGCTTGAGCCGCAGGCGCTGGGCCGAGTCGGCATAACCCGCGCCTTCCAGGGCGTCGGCGTAGGCCGCCTGGACCATCCAGTCCTGAGGGTTGCTCCGCAGGTACAGGCGGTACCAGGCCAGGGCCTCGGTATTGCGCCCGAGCAACTGACTGGCAGCGGCAAACGGCAACCATAGGGTGCTGTCACCGCGGGCCAGGGAGCGCCATTGCTGCAACAGCGGCTTGAGCTCGCCGGTGCGGCCCAGGTCGACATACAGCCACATCAGGCGCTCGCGGAAGGTGTTGTCATCCGGGAAGCGGCTCAAGCCCAGGCGATACAGGCGCAGGGCCTCGTCGGTACGGCCTTGTTGCACCGCCAGCGCACCGCGGGCAGCCAGGACCTGGGAGCGGTCGGAGGCATCCGGGTACTGGTCGGCTTCCTTGAGCAGGTCGACCACCAGTGGCCAGTCCTGAAGCTCCTGGGCCAGTTGCAGGGCCGCAATCAGGCGTTGCGGATTGTGCTCACGGCGCCAACTGTCAACGGTCAACTGCAAGGCCTTGCGCGGATCGCGGACGCGATAGAGGGCAATCAACTCACTCTCGTCGCCACTATTGAGCGAGCCCTTGATGGCCAGCATCTTCTCCAGTGCCAGCTGCAGTTCATCGTCCAACTCCAGGTCCCACGCCAGTGCGGCACGGGACTGCCAGTAGTTGAAGTCATCGATCTTGTTGCCGTCGACTGCGGTGATCACCTTCCAGGCCGACGGGCTGTCAAACAGCTTGAGGTGGTTGTTGGCCCAGTCCACCCGCTCGGTGCTGGTCAACGGATAAAGGCCGGCGAAGCGCTTCCAGACCGCCAGCCGCTGCGGGTACTGCGCGGTGTTTTCCAGGTTCTGCAACAGGCGGACCCAGGCCAGACGATGTTTCGGGTATTTGCCGACATAGCGGCGCAGCCACTGTTCCGCCTGCTCGGGCGTGCCCCTGGACTCTTCGGCGTACACCAGGGCATCGAGTTCGACATCGCTCAAGGCCCGGGTGTTCATGATCCCCGCCAACAGTGGAATGCCCCGGTCGAAATCGTAGGTCTGCATCGCCAGGCGCCAGGTGTGCTCGAACTCGGCCGGGTTGTTGCGCAGCTTGCTCAGGCTGATCCAGTAGCCCAGCGCCGAGGCCGAATCGCCCTGCCATTCGGCAAGATGAGCCATCTGCTCCAGCAGCAGCGGATCATCCGGATGCAGCTGGAGCAACTGCGTGCCCACGGCATGGGCACCTTCGAGGTCACCGAAGGCCAGGCGCTGCTTGAATTCCTTGGCCAGCACTTCCGGGCTGTCGGGTTGCAACTTGCGCCAGGCACTGAAGAACTGCTCGGCCAGGTCCCTGCGGTTGTGCGCCACCGCCACGTCGACGCCCTGATCCAGCAGCGCCGCATCCAGCGCCTCCGGCTGGCTGGCCAGCTCCCGGGCCAGCAGCTCGGCGGCCTGATCGCCACGATCCGCTGCCACCAGGCTCTTGAAGGCTTTCTCCAGGAACTGGCGACGCGCTTGCGGCGTCTGGCTGGCATCGAGCAGTTGCACATAGAGATCGGCGGCGCGTCCGGGTTGCTCGCTGGCCTGGTACCACTTGGCCGCCTCGGGCAGCCATTGATCGCGCTGCTTGGGATCGCGACGGGCCAGTTCGGTATAGACATCCGCCGCCAGTCCCGGGGCCTGGGCACTCAAGGCCAGCGTGGCCAGCCGCTCGAGCTGCGGGCTGGGCAGTGTCTTGTAGTCAAAGGCCTTGAAGCGCTCGGCCAGGGCCTGCAACGCGGCGCTGTCGGTGCTGTTGTTCAGCGCCAGGGCATCGAGTTGCAAGCGGTAGTAGGCCTTCAATGCCGGATCGGGCTGTGGCCACTGCGCCAGGTGCTTTTCCGCCCTCGGGTAGTCGCCCAGCTGAATCAGCAGGTCGAGCAACTGGGTGCGCAACTCGTTGTTGTCCGGGTGGGCCGCCAGCAGGACTTCGGCATAGCTGGCGGACACTTCGTCCGGTTGGCCGCCCTTGGGACGGAACGCATCTTCGTTGCGATAGGTCGCCCACAGCAGCACGCCGACGACAATCGCCACCACCAGCAATGCCCAGGGATTGAGCAGCCGCGCGCGTGGGGCCTTAGTTGCAGAAGAGTTGGGCATCACTCACCTGCTTCATGGGAAGTTGGAAATGCCACAGGCCCTGCTCGGACTTGCCGGCATAGCGTTGGCCGTGGACCTCGACCCGACAGGCGCTGGCCGAGCGCACCGAAAACTCCAGGTTGAATTGACCGGCAAATGAGAACGTCACCTGTCGGTCGCTCACATAACGCCAGTCCCGCAGGGGAATGTTCGCCAGCTCCAGAGCCGGACGTGGATCACGCTCAGGCCGCAGGGCCAGCAGCGCATGATCGCGGCTCAAGGCCACATAACGCCCCTGAGGCAGATCGCGGACCCCCGCTACGCCCTGGGAACGGCCGAGGTCCGGCCAGCCCAGCGCCGGGTCCAGGCGCAGGGTGCGCAAGCCATCCATGCCGCGAACCTGCCAGTCACCATTGGGCGTACGGGCCAGGCTGGCCTGGTACAGGCCATGGATCCGATCCAGGTAGTCGCTCATCCACAAGGACATCGGCTGCTGGCCACGCATGAACTGATAGATGTCGGTCATGGCCTTGATCGATGCCTGCTTGGTCCCCGAATAGAAGTGGTAGTACAGGTGAATGCCCCGCAGGCGCCGTGGGCTGTCGGTCAGTTCGAAGGTGTCGATCACGTCACGAAAGCCGTAATACGGGCCTTTCCAGAGGTTGGTGTACATGTTCTCGTTGATCACCGGCGCGTAGTACTGCAAGCCGCCTTCGGTGGGACGCAGCAAGGGGTACAGGCCGGTCAGCGAGGGATTGGCCTTGGTCAGGATGGTCTGCCCGCCGTTGACGTTTTTCAGTCCGGCGTCGTAGGCCAGCTTGATGGTCTCGGCGCTGGGCAGCGCGTCCCCCGGCCAGAAGAGCAGCTTTACCGGCTTCTGCGCGGTGGTCAGGCGGCTATTGATGTAGTCCCGCGAGCCGAGGATCTCGCGCTTGTAATCCAGGTTCTTGTACCCCGGGATATTCAGGCGCAGGCCGTATTCAGCGCTGAAGTCCTCGTCCTTCTTGGCCTTCTCCGGCTGCAGGTAGAACGGGTGACTGTAGGTGTGGGTGGCCACTTCGACCTTGGGGTCGGCAAAGATCTCCTGGGCGATCGGCTCCAGTTCCCTGGCCAGAAACGGCGACATGCCCTTGGGCCCGATCTCCCCTTCGATGATCGACACCGAGGTCAGGTACGGGTTGGGACGAATGTAGTCATCCAGCACCTGGCGCCCGGAATACGGGGTGCCGCGCACTTCGGCGCGGGAGGGAAAGCCGTCGCCGTCGATATGCACGGTGGCGATCCGCCGGCCGTTCTCGGTGGTGGTGTCCGGGCGCGGTTGCGCCGGCAGACGCAGGGCTTTCTGGATAAAGGCGAAGGGGTCGAGAATCCAGCGGCTGCGCTCGATATTGGACTCCACCACATAAGGCGCCAAGGCCATGCCGCCCCAGGCGCCGATGGCCACGGGGGCGTACTTGCCACCCTTGTCATCGCCCAGCAACAGTGCCGGTTTCGGCCCGTCGGGCAGCAGTGTCACCCGGGTCAGTTCACGGGAACGGGCCACGACCGGCGCTTCGAAGCCACCGATCAGCGTCTTGTCCTGGCTCAGCACCTGCAGTGCCCCGCGAGCCCCCGGCGCTGCGAGGTTCAGCCCCAGGCGCTTGAGCAGTGCGCGATCTTCGATGGGCAGCCCGGCCATGATGGCCAACGGCACCTGTTCGTCCAGGCGTTGGCCAATCCAGCTGTTAAAGGCACGACTGTCCTGGGGCGGGCCGCTGGTCATCCACAGCACCACCCCGGCATAGAGGCCGGCGAAGTTGTAGGACGGCAGGCTGTCATCGGCGGGCAGGTAGTCGACCCGATAGCCCAGGTATTCCAGCAGGCCGCCCAGCATCCGGTGCCCGGCGTGGTCGTAGAGTTCACCTTCACGCGGGTCATAGAGCATGGCGATGCGCCGCGGCTGTACTTCCACGGTGCTCATGCCGATGGCATTCAGGTCCGGGGTGGTGACCACCGGGATAAAGCCTTCCTGACTCAATTGGCGCACCAGCTTGCGCGCCTCTTCACGACGGTTGGACGGCAAGTAGTCAATGGCCACCAGTGGAATGTTTTTTGCCCGCAGTGGTTTGAGTTCGCCTTCGAGCCAGTTGCGATCGGACTCCGACACCGGACGATAACGCTTGGTCGAGGCATCCCAACCGGCATGGATCGATTCGACCGCCACGGCCGAGGCGACACCGTCGAGTTCGCCCAAGACCTCGAACCCCCGGTTGAAGAACAGTTTGAGGTTCGGCAGGCGGCTGTGCAGTTCCCGCAGGAACGACGCCAGGGCCTGGCGTTGCGGTTCGCGATCGGCTTCGGGAAGCAACTGGAAGCTGTCCAGGGTATCGAGGAACAGACCGGCATAACCCTGGTCCTGCAAGGCCTTGGCACGCTTGAACAGGTGTTCGCGCCAGGCCGGGGTGGCGATGTCCATCACCTGGCTGTTCCACGCCTTGTTGCGGATGGCGCTGGCTCCGTGGCTCAGGGCTTCCTTGTCCAGTGCGGCGCGATCGCCATCGAACTCGCCCACCGACAGGTAGGCGAACGGCTGGCTGCCCAGCTTGCGCAAGGTAGCGACATCCCCTGGGGCCATATGACCGGGCTCGACCACCGCCCACTCGAACTGCGCCAGCTCCGGCAGCGGCGGTTGCTCGGCGTACCAGAAACCGACGCTGGCGGGAGCCGCCGGGGCGGCTTGCACCAGCGAATGGCCGGCACATAAAGCTAATACAGTAAACAGACGCCGAACCACTGTGCAGACACTCCCCCGGCGAAACTCCATGTCCATCACTCACTCTTCAAATAGATCAATCCGCACAACAGCAAACGTTCAAGTCCCCGGAAACGGGTCTGTGCAAGCCCGCAAAGCTAAAGACTGCGGTACAGCCTAGCCAAGCCTTCGGTCAGGCTGGTGGGCGTGCCCAGGTCGAAGCGCTCCAACAAACGCCGGTTGTCAGCCTTGGAATGGCGGATATCGCCAGAACGGGCCGCCCCATGGCTGACGTTCAGAGGTTGGCCGCTGATCTGTTCCAGGGCGGCAATCAGGTCATTGAGGGTGGTCACGCCGCTGAGGCCGACGTTGGTGGCATCGGCTGCAGGTGCCGGGTGTTCAAGGCCCTGGACCAGGATCTTCACCAAGTCCTCAACATAGACAAAGTCGCGGGTTTGGCCACCATCACCGAACACGGTGATGGGGCGTGCGCTCTTGGCCCGTTCGCTGAAGATGCTGATCACGCCGGAGTACGGCGACGATGGGTCCTGGCGCGGCCCGAAGATATTGAAGAAGCGCAGGATGACCGGCTCCAGGCCATGCTGGCGGCGGTAGAAATCCAGGTAGTACTCGCTGGCGAGCTTGTCCGCCGCATAGGGCGTGAGGGGAGACTTGGGCGTGTCTTCGTTGATCGGGGTGCCCTCCCCGTTATTGCCATAGACCGCAGCACTGGACGCAAACACCACTCGACGGATGCCGGCGGCGACCATGGCCTCGCACACCCGCAGCGTGCCGATGAAGTTGCTCTGATGGGTGCGCACCGGGTCCTCGACCGAGGCCTGGACCGAAGCGACAGCCGCCAAGTGCACCACCGCGCCGCAGCCGTGCATGGCTTCTGCCAGGGCCGCGGCATCGGCCACATCCCCCACTACAAGTTGCAGTTGCGGATTGTCCATCGGCAGATTGCTGACCTTGCCGGTCGAAAGGTCATCCAGAACCCGGACCCCATAGCCTTTGGCCAACAGCGCATCAACCAGGTGAGAACCGATGAAGCCTGCGCCCCCTGTCACCAGTATCCGTTCAGTAGACATAGATCATCCCGAAGAAAAATATCGCAGCTGCGCCGTTTGAAACTAGCACACCCACTGAATACGCCATGGCTATTAGCCCCTATGGCCAATATTTCCCTGGTTACTCACGCTTATTCAAAGGCTGAAACGCGTTTCTGGAAGAACTCCCGAAACCATGACGTCAAAAAAACATCAACAAAATCAAGCATTCAGCGGCCGGATACTGGGATAAAACGACCGTCGCGTCAATATTGCGTCGATCTATTATTTTTTCATCTACAGAGCAAAACAGAGGCCAATATATTGACGATTTAGCGTTTCAAGGCTCTGGATCAAGGCTGCCAGCCTTGACAGTGATGGCATCAGGCGATCACCGCTACGGGTTGGGGGTGGAAATTAAATCGCTCACCAGGGGCAGAATCACGACGAAGCGACTGCCTTTGCCGCTGCCTTCGCTCATGCCTTGCACTGTTCCGCCATGGGCTTCCACCAGTTCGCGCACCACCGTCAGGCCGATGCCCAGCCCGGCGCCATTGAAGCCGATAGCATGGGCGTCCTGAATGAAGGGTTCGAAGATAAACGGCAGGGCTTTGGCAGAAATGCCAATACCGTTATCGCAAACCGTCAGTTGCACGGCATCGCCCCGGGTGCTGACCGAAAGCGTCACCTGCCCCTCTGCGGGGGTGTATTTGGCCGCATTGCCCAGCAGGTTGCCGAGAATCTGCTTGAGACGCACCGGGTCGCCTTCGACCGGCAACGGGTCATCCGGTCGCTGGGCACTGAAGTGCAGATGCCGGGCCTTCATCAAGGGTCTGCAGGTCTCGATGGCGTCATCGACAATCTGCCTCAAGTCCAGCACCTGGCGATCCAGATGCAGCTTGCCGGTGCTGACCCGAGAGACATCCAGCAGATCATCCACAAGTCGCGACATATGCTGCACCTGACCTTCGATCAGTGCCTGCATTCGTGGCAGCTCTTCACTGGGGACCCGGGCCAGGCGGCCGGCAATCATGCTGATGGGCGTCAGTGGGTGGCGCAGTTCATGGGCCACCAGCACCAGGATGTGCCGCTGTTGCTCCAGCAGTTGCTCGGCGGTGGCCTGCAGGTGTTGCGCGCTGAGCGCTGCAATCACCAACTGCTCATTGGCTTCGCGCATCTCCAGGCTCAACGGCTGCTCCTGCTGGATGCGCAGGGCTTCCTGCGCGCTGGACTGCGCCAGCAGGATGGCCTGTACCAGTTGCTGATTGGCCTCGATCAGTTGCTCGATGTACTGGCTATCGCCGACCCGGGTGCTGGCTTCGCCCAGTTCTTTTTGCAACGACGCCAGAACTGCGCGCGCCTGGACGATTTTCTGGCCGAGGAGCAACAGTTCACGAGCCGCCGTGGCGGCCTGGTCGGTCTTGCCATTGACCTCGTTCATCGTTTTCTACTCACACCTCGCCTTTGTCCACGTGTTGCCGAGTGGGACGACCGCCGAGCAGGCCTTCCTGATCAGGCAGCATTTCGCCGATCTGCAAGCCGTCATCATCGATGTGGTACAGGCGCAGCTCATCGGAATGAGCGCTGGCCCGCACCTTGACCACCGCCATGATGCGCTGCAAACGGCTTTGCACTTCGATGTAGCGCTGGACGATGATGGCATCGGTGAGAAACGCCGTACCGTAGGGACTGAAGCGCAGGTCGGTGTAGCGATCTTCCAACTCCGAGGTCAGCAGCACGGTAATGCCGGCACTGGTCAGCGCGCTGACCATCCGCGCCAGTGATTCGCGAAAATCCTCGCGAAAAGTCGGCGCCACGGCCAGCTCGAAGCCGGACAGAGAATCCACCACCACTCGGGTCGCCTTGATCCGGGTGATTTCGGTCAACAGCAGATGGACTATTTCATCAATCGACAAATCAGCGGCCCGGCTGTCCACCAGGCCAACCTGGCCACTGTGGATCAGGGCGGCCAGGGTGGGGTTCTGCGAATGGTTGGGTCGTTGCTCGAACACCGCAATCACGCCGGTTTCACCGTTGCGCGCGCCTTCGGCGAGGAAAGTCGCCGCCAGAATGCTCTTGCCCGAGCCCGACGGTCCGGCCACCAGCAGCGAATACCCCTGCGGCAGGCCGCCACCGAGCATGTCGTCAAGACGCGCAACGCCCATCTTCAGGCGCTTGATGGGGAACTCCAGTGGCGTTTCAACGGTGCCGATGGCCGCCGGTGCAAAGACCCGGACTCCCGAAGTGGCGATACGAAAAGTGTGCAGCCCTGGCAGCGTCGGCTGGCCGCGCATCTTCATGATTTCCATCTTGCGCACCATGGAGTTGCGCTGAACGCTCTGACGCAACCAGATCAAGCCGTCGGCAACGGTGAACACCGGGTTGGTGTCGGTTTCATTGAAGTATTCACCGATGAGGAAGGTGGTCGCCTGCCATGTGGTCATCAACATGCCCAACTGCTGGACGAACAGCGGCAGGTTGTTGTTGGGGTTGTCCCGGGTCTGGCTTGCCAGCACCACCGAACGGAAGGAATCGACGAACACCAACCCCGGCGAGTGAGCCTGGACCTCACTGACGATGCGCCGCAGTACCTCATCCAGGTCGCCGGCCTGGGTGTCGTCGGCCAGGTTGATGTAGTGAATCGACCGGTTGATCGCTGCGCTATCGAAAAAGTCGAACTGTTGCTGATAGCGGAGCATCTTCAACGGCGGCTCCCCGAGCACCGTAAAGAACAGCGCCGGACGCTGCGGCGTCGCCAGGGCGAACATCATCTGGTGAGCCAGGGTGGTCTTGCCGCAGCCCGGCGGGCCGGCGATCAGATTGAACGAAAACTCTGGCAATCCTCCGCCCAGCACCTCGTCCAGTCCTGGCACGCCAGTGGCCAAGCGATTGATCGTGACTTTGCTGCTCATGGCGCATGTTCCTGCGAAGGGGGATCGCTCAAGAAAGGCTCCCACACGCCACTCAGCAAGCGCGCAGTGAGCGAGGGACCAATCAGCGTGGTCAGCAGTTCATAGAAGGTGGTGAGCATCACTTCACCGAAAAACAGGGCCTCGGCCGGGCTTTGCTCTATGAGTACCGACTTGAGGGCCGTCAGGTTCAATTCGGCCTGTAGCCCGTCATAGAGGCCGGCCAGGCGCGGTTGCGCCGAGATGCACAGATGAAGGCTGCGGCAGTAAAGAGCGGCAACTCCCTGCTCACCGATAATCGGCGTAAGGGCGAGGCTCATGCGCTGCAAGGTTGAGACAATCGCCTGAGCGATGCTTGCAACGTCAGCCTCCGGGCCAACACTTCGCGCCAGAGAAGCTACGAACTGGCGGCTCTCTTCGCTTAGCGTGGACATGGCTGGCTGATAGTGAGTGAGAAGAATTCCATGGTACACCCTATAGCCGCGTATAGAAGCGCTATTGCATGCGGCCCTGTCCCTACAAAGAGGGCTCCGGGGCCTGGCTGCTGAGAAACAGCGTCCAGGCCTCAAAAGCCTGTTGATGCCTGCGGGTTGCGTTCTCCCACTCCGGCCCGCAGGTCTGTCGTGCGGAAACCAGCATCATCATGCTCGTCGTTGCAGCATCCAGCTCAAGTAGCAGCTTGTACGCCTCAAGCCGGAAATCATCGACGGACTTCATGGTTTGTCCCTGGTGGCGACACGTCTGGGCGAAGAAATCTTGTTCCTTCTGCCGTGGAGTGCCTGCAAAACCAGTAGTTCAAATCGATCCTGCTCGGGAATGCGCCCTCGCCTGATCTCGCCCCTGATCAGACATTTCTTAAAAAACCGCTTTCCACGCACGCCGGGGCCTCTGTTAATCCGCTCTTAACGCCAGCGCAATGCAATCAGCCCGCCATTGCGGGCGCAAAGTGCGGGCGTGAATCAATGGCTTGAAAACCTCCCACGCAGAACACCGGACCGACTACCGGCCGCGGCGCGACCACTCAATGCGCCTGCCGCTGCGTGCAACAGCCTTATCCAACGGCCCAACTTGATTGATCGGCGCCAGGCAATGTGCGCGGCTATCCGTGCAGGTCGCAAGCCAGTAACCGCCGTCCAGCCCGCAATCAATCAGGTTGAGGCCTCTCAACCCTAGCCGCTGGCGCGACTGGCTGACAGTGCGTCCAGAAACCCAGACTGAGGAGTGTGCGAATGGTCCAACTGGACTTCTATGGAACCCTGGTGGCCGCATCGTTGGTGCTGTTACTGGGGCGTGGCCTTGTCACCCGAGTCGGTTTCTTGCGTGCCTACAATATTCCCGAACCTGTGGCCGGAGGCTTGGTGGTGGCCTTGCTGCTTCTGCTGCTGCGGGGTATGGGGGACATGGAAGTCAGCATTGATACCTCGCTCCAGGCGCCCTTGATGCTGGCCTTCTTTGCCACCATTGGCCTGAGCGCAGACTTTGCCAGCCTGAAAAAAGGTGGGCGCAACCTGACGGTATTCCTGCTGCTGGTGACCGGTTTTCTGCTGGTACAGAACGCCATGGGCATCGGTCTGGCCAAGGCGCTGGGGCTTGATCCCTTGATGGGGCTGTTGACCGGCTCTGTGACACTGTCCGGCGGTCACGGCACGGGCGGAGCCTGGGGCGCAGTGTTCAAGGAGCAATATGGCCTGGCCTCGGCCCCCGAAATCGCCATGGCCTCGGCCACCTTCGGCCTGGTGCTGGGGGGCTTGATCGGCGGTCCGGTCGCCCGCCTGCTGGTCAAGCGGGTGCAAACCCCTGGGGCCGTGCAAGGCGAACCGCGCTTGCCCAGAGGCTATGAGCAGCCCTACAAGGAGCGGCAGATCACCGCGCTGAGTTTCATCGAGACCCTGGCCCTGGTTGCCATCAGCCTCCAGGCCGGGAGTTTTCTCAGCGGCTTGATCCAGGGCACGGCGCTGGAACTGCCGACCTTCGTCTGCGTGCTGTTCGTCGGGGTGGTATTGCGCAATGGCCTGTCGGCGCTGGGCTGGCATCAGGTCTTCGATCAGGAAGTGTCGCTGCTGGGCAACGTGAGCCTCTCGCTGTTCCTGGCGATTGCCTTGATGTCGCTGCGGCTGTGGGATCTGGCCAGCCTGGCCCTTCCCATCCTGATTCTGCTGGCCGTGCAGACCCTGGTGATGGCGCTGTTTGCGATCTTCGTCACCTTCCGCGTCATGGGCCGCAACTATGACGCTGCGGTCCTGGCTGCCGGCCATTGCGGTTTCGGGCTAGGCGCGACGCCGACGGCCATTGCCAATATGCAGGCGGTGACCCAGCGCTACGGGCCATCGCCGATGGCATTCCTGGTGGTGCCGATGGTGGGGGCATTTTTTATCGACATCAGCAACGCCATCGTGATCAAGCTGTACCTGGCGCTGCCTTGGCTGGGGGTTGCTGCTTGAT
Source organism: Pseudomonas protegens (assembly GCF_003363755.1). GTDB lineage: Bacteria > Pseudomonadota > Gammaproteobacteria > Pseudomonadales > Pseudomonadaceae > Aquipseudomonas > Aquipseudomonas danubii. The sequence continues at coordinate 111,402 of NZ_CP031396.1, read as the reverse complement.
GGAGCGCTCCGCCCGCCGGACTCCTGTGCCGGCGGGCGAATCATGATCAGCACAGCCATAGAGCAAAGCTGTACAGCACAATCGCACACGTACAACCTAATCGAGCGGCTGCTGCTCTTCGCCGCCCAGACAGGCACTGGCCTTGCGCATCGGTCGCCGCACCCTCGGCCAGCGCCGGCGCAGGCAAAGGAACAGCGCCACGACCAATACCAGGCCAAGCATCAAGCAAAAACCCCACATTGCCCTCTCCTTCCATTGCCGAAGCCGGCAGCGGCTTCACCCTGAAGACTTTTTAGCCTCAATCGCTGCAAAAATCCTGTACAAAATCAAATTTTATGTACAACTATTACTCATGGATTTTGACAGTGCGAGCAGGGAGTCAGGCTCGCTGCCACGTCAATCGGTGGGTAAAACACAATGAGCACTACCTTGAACATGCAGTCCCTGGGTGCGGGCTATCGTGCTCTGGTGATTGGCGCCAGCGGCGCGCTGGGCTCGGCCTTTTGCCAGTGGCTCGAAGAGGACCCGCGCTGCGCCGGGGTGCGCGCCCTGTCCCGCGGCACGCTTCCCGCGCTCGACCTTGAACAGCCCGACAGCATTGCCCGGGCCGCCGCCGAATTGGCGGATGAGGCGCCATACCAGCTGATTGTGCATGCCGCCGGGCTGCTGCATCGCGCCGACATCAAACCGGAAAAAACCTACGCCGCCCTTGAAGACCAGGCGCTCAAGGCCGTGTTCCAGGTCAATGCCGTGGGCCCGGCCCTGGTCCTGCGGCACTTTCTGCCCTTGCTGGCGCCCCAGGGCGCGATGGCGCTGCTGTCGGCCAAGGTCGGCAGCATCAGCGACAACCGCTTGGGCGGCTGGTACGCCTATCGCGCCTCCAAGGCCGCGCTGAACATGCTGGTTAAAACCGCGGCCATCGAACTGGCGCGAACCCGGCCCGGGGCCCGTCTGCTCAGCCTGCATCCCGGCACGGTGGTGTCGCAGCTGTCGCAACCGTTTCGCGGCTCCGCGGCAGCGCGGCCGGCCAGCGTGGCGGCCTGGGAGCTGCTGACACTGATCGACCGCCTGAGTGCGGCCGACAGCGGCCAGTTCTTTGCCTACGACGGCGAGCGTCTGCCATGGTAAGCGCCGGTACTGGCGGCCGACTGGGGCTGGTGCTGGGCGACCAGTTGTCGTTCGACCTGGAGTTGCTCAAGGTCCTGGACCCGGCCCACGACACACTGCTGATGGCCGAAGTCGACAGCGAAGCGCGGTATGTCCGGCATCATCCACAGAAAATCCTGCTGATCTTCAGCGCCATGCGCCACTTTGCCGAGCGCTTGCGCGAGCAAGGCTGGCGGGTGATTTACGTCAAGCTGGACGACCCTGACAACAGCGGCAGCCTTCCTGGCGAGTTGCGGCGCTGGCAGACGGCCCTCGGCGCGGCTCAACTGCATGTCACCGAGTGCGGAGAATGGCGACTGGAACAGGCCCTGCGCGATGCCGGCCTGCCCCTGACCGTTCATGTGGATCGGCGGTTCCTGTGTTCGCGCGAAGCGTTCCGTGATTGGGCGGCCGGGCGGACGTCGTTGCGCATGGAATATTTCTACCGCGAGATGCGCAGGCAAAGCGGCCTGCTGCTGGAGCCCGACGGGCGCCCCTGCGGTGGCACCTGGAACCTCGATGCCGACAACCGCAAGGCCCTGCCCCGGGGCTTGCGCGGGCCCTTTGCGGCGCGCTTCGGCCATGACGCCATTACCCGCGAGGTACTCCAACTGGTGGGCCAGCGCTTCAGCGATCACTACGGAGACCTGGCGCGCTTCGACTATCCGGTGACCCACGAGCAGGCGCAGGAGCTGTGGCAGCACTTCCTCGACTTTTCCCTGGCCGCGTTCGGCGATTACCAGGACGCCATGGCCGAGGGCGAGCCCTTTCTGTTTCATGCGCGGATCAGCGCCGCGCTGAACATCGGCCTGCTGGATGTGCGCCAGCTCTGCGCCGATGTCGAGCGTGCCTACCGCGAGAACCGGGTGGCACTGAATGCCGCGGAGGGTTTCATCCGCCAACTGATCGGCTGGCGTGAATATGTACGCGGCATCTACTGGCTGCGCATGCCGGAATACGCCGAGCTCAACGGCCTGGGCAATACCCGGGCCCTGCCGGAGTTCTACTGGAGCGGCGCCACCGACATGCGCTGCATGTCCCAGGCCATCGGCCAGACCCTGGAACTGGGTTACGCCCACCATATCCAGCGGCTGATGGTCACCGGCAATTTTGCCCTGCTGGCCGGCATCGCCCCCAAGGCCATCTGCGACTGGTACCTGGCGGTCTACCTGGATGCCTTCGACTGGGTCGAACTGCCCAATACCCTGGGCATGGTGATGCACGCCGACGGCGGCTACCTGGGCTCCAAGCCCTATTGCGCCAGCGGTCGTTATATCCAGCGGATGTCCGACTACTGCGGCGGCTGCCGTTACCGGGTGGACCAGGCCACCGGCAGCGATGCCTGCCCGTTCAATGCCCTGTACTGGCATTTCCTGATGCGCCACCAGGAGCAACTGAGCGCCAATCCGCGCCTGGCGCTGACCTATCGCAACCTGCAGCGCATGGACGCCCCGCGCCGGGACGCCATCTGGCAACGGGGCGAGGAGTTGCTGGCGCGCCTGGACGCTGGAGAGGCCCTGTGAAGAAGTCCGAACTGCCGCGCAAGGACTGCGCCGCCTGCGGCCGGCCCTTTACCTGGCGCAAGCGCTGGGCGCGTTGCTGGGATGAGGTGCGCTGGTGTTCCGAACGCTGTCGCCGCAGCGCCCGCGCCAGGCAGCCATGAGCCCTGGGCAGGCTACAGGCAGTCTTGCGCGGCCTTTTCGAAATGGGACGGGGCAAAGCTGGAGGCCAGCAGATGCCGCTCATAGAGGAACACCTTGCCGCCATTGGGGGCCTTGTAGGCTTCCAGTACGTTGTCCGCCGCCACCTTGCTGGTGACCACGATCCGGTAGCCGCGCTGCGACTGCGAAACGGTGGCGGTCTGGTCGCTGCTCTGCAGCTTGGGGATCACGCAATCGGCGTACTGGGCGGGTGTTTTGCGGGTCTGCATGACTAGGCTCGGGTCGTTCGGCGCGGAGGCACAGCCGGCCAGCACGAGAACGGCAGAAGTCATGGCAAACAGGGGTAAAAGGCGCATCGGACAAATCCTGGAGTCAAGAACGCGGTACAGGGCGCCACGGGTTGAACCCTGCGGGCGCTATCGAGGGCGGCGATTTTCCACGGTTGACGCGTCCGACAAAATAGCTGTTTTTTGATTGTCACTATCACTTGAACCAATAGTTGCCCTCCGGGCAGACTGCCCGGCAGTCCAACTACAACTAAAAGGGATTCTTGCGTGCGAACTTTTGACCTTATCCGCGATGCCGTCCTGCCCGAATTTCGCGAGCGGGTGGCCGACTACCTGATCGAGTATGAAAGCGTATTGCGCGACGACAGCGCAGAACCGCAGGCATTGCAGGCGGTTGCCTACCAACTGCGCGGCTATTTGCGCGGCCTGAACACCACTCGGGTGCTGGGAATGGCGGACTGGGAAGAGCTGGATCGGCGGGTGGTGGCGACCTGGTTGAGCCCGGCCGCCGGTGAAACCCTCGAATAACCCGGCTTCTCAGGGTGCCGACGGCGCTCCCTTGCTGGCGGCGAGGTAGGCGGACAAACGCTTGCCCATTTCCTCTCCCAGGGCCTGCAGCCCACTCATGGGCCGCACCATGACCTCGAATTCGACAATCTTGCCGCCCTCGTCAAAGCGGATCATGTCGATCCCCTTGACCTGTTTGTCGCCGACCCGGGCACTGAACTCCAGCACCACGCTCAGGCCATCGGCGGTGGCCAGCTCGCGGTGATAGGCAAAATCCTCGAAGACATTGAGCACCGTGCCAAGGATGGTCGCCACGACCTGGGCTCCCGGGTAGGCGGTATGGGCCATGGGCGAACGAAACACCACCTTGGGGTCCAGCAGTCCGGGCAAGCCGTGCAGGTCTTGCCCGGCGACCATGGCGTGCCAGCGTTGCAAGGATACGGCGGCCAGGGGTTGCAGTTTCAGTTCTGACATAGGGGGCTTCCTTAAGCGGTCTTGTTGTTGTGGCGCCCAGGCTACGAGCCAATCTTAGCGCCGTCAAGATTATGGCTCATGATAAGATTTCGGCGTTTTTTTTGCCTTTCCGTCGACGCCATTCGGGGCCTTCCAAACATGACCAAGCACTCCTCGCGCTCACGGGATTCCTACCACGTGGGCAATCTGGCACCGCAACTGCTCGATGCGGCCCGGGACATGCTTGAGGAAGTCGGCCCGACCAAGCTGTCGCTGCGCGCTGTGTCCGAACGGGTCGGGGTCAGTGCCACGGCGGCCTATCACCATTACGCCAATCGCGCGGAGCTCATTGGCCACTTGGCCGCTCAAGGCTTTCACGAATTGGCCCAGGTGTTGCCCCGGGACAGTACCCAGAGCGGTCAGCACAAGTTGCGCGATGCCTGCCTGGCCTACTTCAGTTTTGCCCGCGCCAACCCGGCGCTGTACCAACTGATGTTCGGCCCCGAGTTCGCCACTGGCGAGATGCCGCCCCTCTTACTCGATGCCCGCAACCAAGCCTTTGGCGAGCTACGACGGATCATTGCCGAGATCCTCGAACTGGACATCGAACAACCCGAGGTCCGTCGGGCCGCCCTCGCCGGCTGGTCCTATACCCACGGCCTGGCGTCGCTGGTGATCCATGGCGTCCTGCACTTTCCCGCCGGCACCTCCGACCAGCGCTTCGTCGACAACACCCTGCAAGGCTTCCTGCAGCTGTTCCAGGCCGGTAGCCGGGAATGAAGTTCGCTGACGACAAGCTCAGTGTCATGCTCAAAAGCGCTCCCGCAGCCGACGCGCATCGGGTCCGCGATTTGCACAGGCGCCTGAGCCTGCAAGCGTGACCTGGACGATGCATGGGAGGAGGACCGGAAAAAGACCCTCACAACTTGAACTTCAATCGGCACCCACTCATCCTTGCGAACCGTTTTCCCTCGAACAAGAGACCCCCATGGCCAACCCAGACCTCATTTTCACCCCCGACCCGGACGCGGACTCCATCTCCTCCGACGTCGCCGCGTTCAACGGCATCCTGGTTTCCACCCAGATCCCGACCCGTGCCGACGGTAGCCTGGAACTGGGGGACATCACCCTGCAGAGCGAATGCACCCTGCAGGCGCTGAAAGTGGCCCTGGAACGGGCCGGCAGTTCCATGGATCGGGTCATGCACTTGACCATCTACCTCACCGACATGGCCGACCGCGCCGCGTTCAACGAGGTCTACCAGCGTTTCTTCGCCAAGCCCTGGCCGGTGCGCGCCGCCGTTGGCGTGGCCGCTCTGGCGGTGGAAGGCATGCGCGTGGAAGTCACCGCCATGGCCGCCAAGGCCTGACGCAGCGACTGTAACCGGCGGCTGCGCGCAACGCGTGGCCGCCACCGGGCAGCATACGGATGCCGGGCAAGCGTTTCGCCGCTACAATGCGCGCCTTGACCCTGATAAGCCTGACTAAAAAAACATGTCCTTGCCCAAACATCACCTGGAACTGCTCAGCCCTGCCCGCGATGTGGCCATCGCCCGCGAAGCCATCCTGCATGGCGCCGACGCGGTGTACATCGGTGGCCCGAGCTTCGGCGCCCGTCACAACGCCAGCAACGAGGTGGGCGAGATCGCCCAGTTGGTGGAGTTCGCCCGCCGCTATCACGCCCGGGTGTTCACCACCCTCAACACCATCCTCCACGACAACGAACTGGAGCCGGCACGCCAGCTGATCCATCAGTTGTACGACGCGGGTGTCGATGCGTTGATCGTCCAGGATCTGGGGGTGATGGAGCTGGATATTCCGCCCATCGAGCTGCATGCCAGCACCCAGACCGATATCCGCACCCTGGAGCGGGCCCGGTTCCTCGACCAGGCCGGTTTCTCCCAACTGGTGCTGGCCCGTGAACTGAACCTGAAAGAAATCAGCGCCATCGCCGCCGAAACCGACGCGGCCATCGAGTTCTTCATTCACGGCGCCTTGTGCGTGGCCTTTTCCGGCCAGTGCAATATCTCCCACGCCCAGACCGGTCGCAGCGCCAACCGCGGCGACTGCTCCCAGGCCTGTCGCCTGCCCTACACCCTCAGAGACGAGCACGGCGGCGTGATCGCCTACGAGAAGCACCTGCTGTCGATGAAGGACAACAACCAGAGCGCCAACATCCGCGCCCTGGTGGAAGCCGGCGTGCGCTCGTTCAAGATCGAGGGGCGCTACAAGGACATGGCCTATGTGAAGAACATCACGGCCTACTACCGCCAGCGCCTGGACGACGTCCTCGAAGACCGTCCGGACCTGGCCCGCGCCTCCAGCGGCCGCACCGCGCACTTCTTCGTCCCCGATCCGGACAAGACCTTCCACCGTGGCAGCACCGACTACTTCGTCAGCGAGCGCAAGATCGACATCGGCGCCTTCGACTCGCCGACCTTTACCGGCCTGCCAGTGGGCAGCGTGGAAAAAGTCGGCAAGCGCGACCTGCAAGTGGTGACCTTCGAGCCGCTGTCCAACGGCGACGGCCTCAACCTGCTGGTCAAGCGCGAAGTGGTGGGTTTTCGCGCCAACATCGCCGAAGCACGCGGCGAGTTCGAAGAAGACGGTGAGAAACGTTACCGCTATCGGGTCGAGCCCAACGAGATGCCCGATGCCCTGCAGCGCCTGCGGCCCAACCATCCGCTGAGCCGCAACCTCGATCACAACTGGCAACAGGCCCTGACCCGTACCTCCGCCGAGCGGCGCATTGGCCTGTCCTGGCTGGCCACCCTGCGGGAAGAACGCCTGCAACTGACCGCCACCAGCGAAGAAGGCATCAGCGCCAGCGTCGCCCTGGACGGTCCGTTCGGCGTGGCCAACAAACCGGAGCAGGCCCTCGGGCAACTGCAGGACCTGCTGGGGCAACTGGGCACCACCCTCTACCACGCCACGAACATCAAGCTGGATGCGCCCCAGGCGTACTTCATCCCCAATTCCCAGCTCAAGGCCCTGCGCCGGGAAGTCATCGAAGCGCTGGACACGGCCCGCGTCGCGGCTCATCCACGGGGCACGCGCAAGGCCGAAAGCAACCCGCCGCCGGTGTACCCGGAGTCGCACCTGTCGTTCCTGGCCAACGTCTACAACCAGAAGGCCCGGGACTTCTACCACCGTCACGGCGTGCAACTGATCGACGCCGCGTTCGAGGCCCACGAAGAGCACGGCGACGTGCCGGTGATGATCACCAAGCACTGCCTGCGCTTCTCCTTCAACCTGTGCCCCAAGCAGGCCAAGGGCGTGACCGGGGTGCGCACCAAGGTGGCGCCGATGCAACTGGTGCACGGTGACGAAGTGCTGACCCTGAAGTTCGATTGCAAGCCCTGCGAAATGCACGTGGTGGGCAAGATCAAGGGCCACATCCTCGACCTGCCGCTGCCGGGCAGCGCCGCCGCCGAAGCCGTCGTCGGCCACATCAGCCCCGAAGACCTGCTCAAGACCATCCCCCGCGCACCGCATTGAGTGCCGGGCCGGCGCAACCCTAAGCGGTTGCGCCGGTTGCAGCAGCCGACAGCCGCTCACCCAGCACCTGCTCCAGCACCGCGAAAAACTGCTTGATGTGCGGCTGCTTCAAGGCTTGCGGCCGGGTCACCAGGTAGACCTCCAGCGGCGCAAATGTCATGGGCGCAAACACCTCCAGCAGATCCCCGGCCAAAATCCGCGGCATCACCGCAACCCCCATCCCCTGACGCACCGCCTCGACCTGCGCACTGAACGAGTTGACCCGGATCTGCTTGCCGTCAAGGCCTGCGGCCTTGGCCGTGCGCATCGGCGGCAAGTTGTCCAGGGGCGGCAGCAGGCCGATGGTGGGGGCGGTGGCCGGGGTGATGCCCGGGCAGCGGCGCAGCAGCTCCGGGCTGGCGAACACCCCGTATTCAAGCTTGCCCAGGGCTCGATAGATCAGCGACGGCTCTCCCAGGTGCGCGGTTCGCACGGCGATATCCGTCACACCGCGAGCCAGCTTGTGAAACTCTGCACTGACCTGCAATTCCACCGCGCATCCAGGGTGAGCCGATGTCAGGCGCCGGGCCGCCTCGAGCACACTGGAGGCAAACCCCTCCCCGGCGCTGACCAGGATGCTGCCCTGCAGTTCGCTCGGTCGCGGCGGGTTGCCCAGGGCCCGCTGTCGCCTGAGCCCGGCCTCCGCCGCCAGGGCCACGTCCACCAGCGCCTGGCCCCGAGGGGTCAACCAGCAGCCTTCGACGCCCCGCTCCAGCAACGGCTCGCCCAGGGCCGCCTCCAGCTGGCTCAAGCGCCGGGACACCGTCGACGGCGCCACCTGCAGCAACTGCCCGGCCTGTAGCAAGCTGCCCCGTCGCCAGACCGCCAGCAACAGGCGCAGATCATCCCAATTGGCTTCCAAAGTGCTACTCCCTGCCGTCAGCTGTGCAAATTCGCAAAGCCATTATGCAGGACTCGCCATTTTTCCAGGGTCTCGTCCAAGGTATATCTAGCGCCCTCGCCTCCCCATGGAACGGATTGAATGAGCAACGCCCCCGAACACCCTGTACCCACAGACACCGATAGCGGCTATTGCCCTGAAATGCACTGCACCTTTGTCACCGGTGCCACCGGCCTGCTGGGCAACAACCTGGTACGCGAGCTGCTGGCCCGAGGCTGCAAGGTCAAGGCCCTGGTGCGCTCCAGGGCCAAGGGCGAACAGCAGTTCGGCCCCCTGCACGGCCTGGAACTGGTGGTCGGCGACCTGGCCGATGTCGACGGGTTCGCCGCCGCGTTGCAGGGCTGCGACACGCTGTTTCATGCCGCGGCGTTCTTTCGCGACAATTACAAGGGCGGCAGCCACTGGGAGCAGTTGCACAAGATCAACGTCCTGGGCACGCAGCACTTGCTGGAGCGGGCCTACGGCGCCGGCATCCGCCGCGTCGTGCAGACCTCGTCGATTGCCGTGCTCAACGGCGCGCCCGGCAGCCTGATCGATGAAACCTGCCTGCGCGACCCGGCAGGCGCGGACCACTACTACCGCAGCAAGATCCTCGCCGATCGCGTCCTGCTGGCCTTTCTCGACAGCCATCCACAGATGCAGGGGTGCATGGTCCTGCCCGGCTGGATGTGGGGCCCTGGCGATATCGGGCCGACCTCCGCCGGGCAATTGCTCATGGACGTGGTGCGCGGCCGCCTGCCGGGACTGGTTCCCGGCAGCTTCTCCCTGGTCGACGCCCGGGATGTGGCCCTGGCGCAGATTGCCGCTGCCCGCTACGGACGCCGCGGCCAACGCTACCTGGCGGCGGGCCGGCACATGACCATGGCCCAGTTGGTGCCCATCATCGGGCGTATCGCCGGGGTCGCCACGCCGACACGCCCGCTGCCGGTGCCCTTGCTCTATACCCTGGCCGCCGTGCAGGAGGTCTATGCGCGCCTGACCGGCAAGCCGGTGTTGCTGAGCCTGGCGACCGTGCGCCTGATGCTTCGGGAAGCGGACCGCAGCCACTTCGACCCCCGCAAGAGCGAACAGGAACTCGAGCTGAGTTTTCGCTCCCTGGAACGCACCATTGGCGATACCCTGGCCTGGTACCGGGATCACGGCTGGATCGCCCAGGCTGCCCCCGCCTCCTCAAGCAGCACCAACAAGGACGTAGAAAGCCGTTGAACAACACCATCATTCTCATGCGTCACGGTCAGCCCCAAGGTATCGCCACCCGGAAAGTTTCCGCCCTCGACATGCAGGGCTGGATACAGGACTACGAACGTTCCGACATCGGCGGGCAACCGGCTCCGTCCTCGAGCCTGCAACTGGCCGCCAGCGCCGGGGTGGTTGTCTCCAGCAACGCTCCGCGGGCCCTGGCGTCCGTCCAGGCGCTCAGGAGGGAGCCAACCCTGGTGGACCCGGTGTTCGGCGAGGCGCAACTGCCCTACGCACGCTGGAGACGACCACGCCTGTCGCCCTTTACCTGGGCTGCGATCCTGAGAATCCTCTGGGTGTGCGGTTACTCAAGACAGGTCGAATCGGCCGCTGCGGCCCGCCAGCGCGCCGCTGTCGCCGCCCATCGATTGCAGTCCCTGGCCGGGCAACAGCCGGTGCTGTTGCTCGGTCATGGCTGGATGAACCGCCTGATCGGCAAGCAGTTGGCCGCGGCCGGCTGGAAACGCCAGCACAGCGACGGCAGTCGCTACTGGAGTGCGGCAGTCTATCGACGGCAATAGCCCGCCCGGGGCGGCCCGGGAAATCCGCCACGCCCTGAGTCCTGATGGAATTTAACGGCACCGAACACTGTCTATTGCGCGCCGGTTGTCCGGCAAACGGGTATAGTTGCCGGCTTGCCCGGCGCGCTACAGGCAGCTTGGGCTACAGGACTTGGTCAGGACTTAATGGTTGCCGCGTGTTGGTAAGACTTCTATTGATTGCACTGCTGCTGGCGGTATCGGCCTGCAGCTCCAATTCCTCCAGCCCTGGCGGCACTGGGCCGCTCAAGGCCGGTGAATACCGGGTCAAGCGTGGCGACACGCTGTATTCGATCGCCAGCCGCAATGGCACCAACTGGAAGGAAGTGGCGCGGCTCAACGGCCTCAAGGCGCCCTACACCGTGGAAGTCGGCCAGGTACTGCGAGTTGGCGGCGCGACCAGGACCACCCGCGTAGTCAGCAGCAAGTCGCGCAGCACCGCCAGCAAGAGCAAGGTCAAGGCCGCACCGCCCGCCCCGCCCATGCCCAAGGTCACCCTACAAGGCTGGAGCTGGCCGCTGCGCGGGGTGCTGATCGGCCGTTTCTCCCCCACCGGCAAGCTCAACCAAGGCATCCGCATCGCCACCACCCAGGGCCAGCCCATCCACGCCACCCTGGGCGGCAAAGTGGCGTTCGCCGGTTACATGCGCGGCTACGGCAACCTGATGATCCTCCAGCACGGCCCCTCCTACACCAGCACCTACGCCTACAACAGCCGCTTGGTGGTCAAGGAAGGCCAGATGGTGATCAAGGGCCAGAAGATTGCCGAGGCCGGGTCCCAGGACACCGACCGCGCCCAGTTGTACTTCGAGATCCGCGCCAATGGCGTACCGGTGGACCCGTTGCGGTTGCTGCCGCCGGGGTGAGTGCACCAAGCCCCCTGCGCCCAGGGCCAAGGCACGTCAACGAAACCCGGGGCAATGGCCTCTCGCGCTATTGAGCGGAGGCCGCGCGGAGTCAAATGCCTCGCAGTTCGTGCTCGATGGCATAGGGATCGCCCTCCCACCAGGTGGGAGTCTCCAGTAATTCCGGGATCGCCACCTGCCGTTCAAGCTGCGACTTTAGCGTCTTCAGATGCACCCGCATCTGTAGGGTCGGCTCCAGCTGGCAGAGGGCCTGCCAAGCCAACCGGATATAGTCCAGATAGGGCTTGGCCTGCTCTGCACTAGTGGAGGCAGACTCCCAGCGAGTAATAAACGCATCCAGATAGGACAGGGCATTCTTCGCCAGTACTTCCCTGCTGACCAGGTCCTGGGGGTTCTCGATCAGTTGCTTCAAGGCAGCACATCCCAGCTCTTTGCATGCCTGCGTATACAGGGGGGAGCGCTCTTCTGTCAGTACCCACTTGAGCCGCGCATCATCCAGGATCAGTGCATTCATGACGCCATTGGGTATGGCGAACAGATGGATGGCACGGCGTATCAAACGAGGCGCGAGTACCTCTTGTAACACCGTCACATAGTGCTCGCGCGCACGAGAGAATTCCCAAGAAGGGACACTCAGGGTGCCATGAAAAGGTTCGGCATCCAGATACAGGCGCTGCGGATCGTCACACTGAGCGGCAATGATCGCCGCCAGTCGCAGCTCGCGCTCACGGAGCGCCCTTTCAGATGCGCTAGCGTCTTTGGCAACGCTTCCATAAAAGCTCCTGATAAAGCCAATGCACACTTCATGGTCGCCGCGCGCCGTGGACACGGCCCCTTCAATCTCGGTCGAGTAACAGAACTCGATCAATCTCAGGAGCTCTGCGGCGCTGCGCATCGCTCGTTCGAACGCCTCCCGTGAGTAGAGGGACGCGGTTCTGCCCAACTGCTCGCCATACTGGAAATTCGCCATGTTGAGCATCGCGCTGGCCACGGCAACCTCACCTTCATCGCTACGACTGGCCGCCTCACGAATGAAGTCGTTGAGGGTCTGGGCACTCGGGTATTCCCCCCAGGATTTCACCAACCGGGAAAACTCGGGAATGGTGAACTCCACCTCGCGGACCGCCAGGCTCATCTCATAGTGAATGTTTGCCAAAGACAGTTTGCTTCTGGCACGGCCCAGCTCTTCGATCAGCTTCCACAGGCGCTTGTTATTGACTTCGTCCTTGGGACATTGCGCGGCGTTGAGCGCTGCCTGCTTGTGCTGCTCCAGTTTGGCGTTATTGGCATTGCCGAACATGCTGGCACTGAAGGCCGAGTGGAAACCCAGCAGGTGCTCTTCAACCACCTGGGCCACCTTGGGTTCGGTCTCACGCAAGAGGGTTTGCAGGATGATTCCGCGCCAGTCCAGTTGCCCATCGGCATGTCGATCAGCTGCCGCGCCAAACACCGACAAGCTGCGGCAGATGCGTTTGGCCTGGCGCGGATTGGTGGGAAACCACTCGGCGGTCTGCGCGATGGCCGTGTCCGGCAGGAATGGGCAGCAGTATTTCAGGTTCCTGGCGACCATTCGCTGCACCTGCTTCGGGCTTGGCTCGGGCAGGGTCACCGGTACATCGATGATCTTGTCCAGAAAGTGCAGGGCCGACTCGCCGAAGGCTTCGGAATAGGAGCGAAGTGCCTTGCCCACCACGTCCTTGTCGAAGGCCAGGACAAAGACGAATCCCGGCCAGTCCAGGAGCTCGCGCAGCGTCAACAGGGTCGTCGGGAGCATCCGGGGATCGGCACGGTCGAGGTCGTCGACAAAAACAATGATGCGTCTATCGCCCAGTTGCTTGCGCAGGGCATCCAGGTCGCTTTTTTCCAGCTGCAGTATTTCGCTCAGTTTCTCGAAGACCAGCCCTGCCGCGCCGGCGGCCAAGGTTACGATTTCGCTGTAGCTGGCCGACTCGGGCAGTTTGAGGTCAGCGGTTTTATTGGCGGCTTTTTCCAGGATCTCGGCGATCTTTTTCGACTGACGCTTGGTCCAGTGCTTGAAGGGTTCGCCAACACCTGAACGTTGCAGTGTATCCGCCAGCGCCAGATAGAACTGGACGATGAACTCCTGCTCCCCGGTGGTGCGCCACGCGGGAAGCCGCACTACGATGTCGTCCTTCTCCTCGGCTATGAGCTGCAGAAAATTCAGCACGCTGGTCTTGCCGCTGCCCCACTGACCATAGAGGCCGATCCGCGCCGACCAGCCCAAGGGCGTCGCGGTGATCATGCGATAGACCAGCTTGGCCACCGGCCAGCGGTCCAGAAGGTCGTCGTCGCGTCGGGTCAGCGCCGCGTCGTGCCCGCCCGGGGCGGAAAAAGCCTGTGTGGCTGACATCTGCTTACGTCCTTACTGCTGCGGCTTGATCAGCTCGATGGAAATCATTTTGTGCATGCCACTGAGGGGCACCAGACGCTTGACGTCCATCTGGTAGAAACCGGCCACCGGACTGATGGACGCCGGCATGGCCGGGGTGCAACCGGTCAGGCTGTAGAGGTTCATGTAGTCGGCATTGGGGTCGCCCACGGTGCCCTGGCGCATGGACAGGCTGCAACGCAGGCTGCCCTTGAGCCCCGGGCCACCGTCACCCTGGACTTCCAGGCGCAACGAGCAGACACCCATGCGCCGCCCACCCATCCAGGGGTCCTGGGCCTGCGGGCATTCCTGGTCGCCAACGGTGGCCATGACCTGACCCACCAACTGGCGCAGGTCCTTGTTCTGGTCGGGCCAGACTTCGCCGTTGTCGACCATGCGGTCCTTGATGAACAGGGTGTAGCGCACCGGGAAGCCGACCTTGTTGCTGAGCATGAACGCACCCTGGGAATAGGCCAGCTTGTCGCCGGCCATACAACCGGCGCGATCGGTGACGGAGAACTCGGTGGTGTTGAGGTTCTTGATGTCGGTGCCGCCGTTGAATCTGATCAGGCACTGGGCTTGCCGGCCATCGCGGCAGTTGTTTTCCACCAGGCGCAACCCCTTGCCGACCACAGCGCTGTCGTCGATGACAAAACCGTTGAAGTTGGTCATGTCGCTGGGCAGCACGCGGTTGACCCGCAAGTCGACGAGAAAATCGCCGTTCTGTGCCAGCGAGGGCTCCAGGTTCATCGAGAAGCGTGCATTGCATTGCTGCTTCAGGGTCACCTTGAAGTTCTGCGCATCCGGTAGGCCACCGATCATGCCGCCCGCACCGATCGGCAGGCCGAGTACGCTGCCCAGGGTGGTCAGAATGCCCGAGATCATGGCCTTGGTCTTGGCATAGGCCTCCAGCTCGTCGTTGGTCATATCGCTGACTTGGGCTTGGCTGAAGTTGTTCGACTGGTTCCAGTTGAAGCTGGTGGTGGAGCGGATGGTGCCGCTGAGCCGGGCTTCGTCACAGGCCCCACGTTCCTGGCAGAACTTGAGGTTGAACCCCCAGTCCTTGCTGAAGATATCGAGGATGTTGAACATCGGCTTGCTCAAGGCCATCACCAGCATGCCCTGCTGGCGCGCGCCGATCACCACGGGACCGGACTCAAGGCCCTTGGCGGTGGCGTATTTGGGCACGCTTACCGGGTATTTGCGCTCGAAATCCGAAGAGTCGACGTGGAACGGCGGCTCGAACGTGATGGGATAGTCGCCTTCGTTCTCGATCACCAGGGTGATGAAATCAGGCTCCGCTGCCTGAGTCTCAGGGCTAAGAACCACCAACGGCAGGCCGAGCAGGCAGCTGGTCAATACGGCGGTTTGGCAGCGGGTCCAGAATCCGGTTGGGCGCATCGTCAATCCTTGAACGAGGATGGGGGACACTCACTTTAATGACTTTATGGCCCATTGCCACTTCTTCGTTCATGACCTCCGATTGACATCAAGCAGCACCGATCGCATCGGTCTACAGTTAATCGTCAGGCTTGCCCTCCTCCCTTGCCGAGCCGGCTCAACCGTCGAGAGCCCCCCATGCCGCCATTCGAAGCACGCCCGATTCAGGTACAGCACCTCAAGACCGCCTGCTCAAGTTGCAGCGTGCAGGAGTTGTGCCTGCCCATCGGCCTCAGCCACCAGGAAGTGGAGTGCCTGGACACCTTGATCCTGCAACGGTTGAAGGTGAAGAAAGGCCATGCGCTGTATCACGCCGGCGACCCCTTGCATTCGCTGTACGCCGTGCGCCTGGGGTTCTTCAAGACCTGCGTGCTGTCGGTGGATGGCCGCGAGCAGGTCACCGGGTTCCAGATGGCCGGCGAGATTCTCGGGCTGGACGCCATCAGCACCAACCAGCATGCCTGCAGCGCCTTTGCTTTGGAGGACTGCGAGGTCTGCCCGATTCCCTTTGCCCAGCTGGAGCACTTGTCCCAGGCCCTGCCTTCGCTGCAGCACAACCTGAACAAGATCCTCAGCCGGGAGATCGTGCGTGATCACGGCATGTTGCTGCTGATGGGCAACATGAACTCCGACGAGCGCCTGGCGGCATTCCTGCTCAATCTGTCCCAGCGCCTGAGCCTGCGGGGCTATTCGTCCCGAGCCTTTATCCTGCGCATGCGCCGCGAGGAAATCGGCTCCTACCTGGGGCTGCGCCTGGAAACCGTTTGTCGGGGCATAGCCCATCTGCGGGACCAGGGCCTGGTGACCATCAACGGCAAGCAGGTGGAGATCCTCGATCTGGAGGGCCTGAAGCAGCGGGTCGCGGGTTGCCAGAACGCGGCCAGGGACTAGGTCGCCGGGCCAGGCTGCAACTCCACGCTGTCCCGGTATTCCGGCACCGACACCGACCAGCCCAGTTCCAGGCTGATGCGCCGACGCAAGGTGTCGGCGGCGTTGGCCTCGCCGTGGACCACATACGTGTGTTTCGGCGGGCGCTTGAAGCCTCGCAGCCATTGCATGATCTCGTCGGCATCGGCATGGGCCGAGAGGTTCTGCATGGCCGTGACTTCGGCGCGGATCGGCACCTCCCGGCCATGAATGCGCACCGACTCGGCGCCGGCGATGATCTGCGCGCCGCGGGTGCCGCCGGCCTGAAACCCGGGAAACAGCAGGCTGTTGGCCGGATCGGGCGCCAGCACCTTGAGGTGGTAGAGCACCCGGCCACCGGTGGCCATGCCACTGGCGGCAATGATCACCGCCGGGCTCTTGAGCTGGTCCAGGGCCATGGACTCCTGGGTGCTGCGCACGATGTGCGCCACATGGCACATGCCTTCGCACTCCTCCCGGGACAGTCGATGGTCGCTGCGAAAGCGCTGATACAGATGGGTGGTGTCGGTGGCCATGGGGCTGTTGAGGTAGATCGGCAGGTCGGGAATCGCCTGGCGCTGGCGCAGGCGATACAGGTGGTACATCAGCAGTTGCGCGCGCCCCACGGCAAAGGACGGCACCAGGGTGATGCCGCCACGCTCGGCGGTGCGGTTGATGACATCGGCCAGTTGCTGCTCGGGGTCGTCCCGGGGATGCAGGCGGTCGCCGTAGGTCGACTCCACCAGCAGATAATCGGCTTGCTCGATGCTTTCGGGGGCGAACATCAGCGGGTCCTGCATGCGGCCCAGGTCACCGGAAAACACCAGGCTCATGCCCGCGGCGTCGACCTGGACCGTGGCGGCGCCGAGAATGTGCCCGGCGCCGCGCAACTGGATGTGCAGCCCCGGCAGCACTTCCACCCGGTGGTGCAATTGCAGCGGATGCAGGAGTTTCAGGGCCTGCTCGGCATCGCGCTCGGTGTACAGCGGCAATGCCGGAGAGTGCTTGGAGAAGCCATGGCGGTTGGCATAAGCCGCCTCCTCTTCCTGCAGGCGCGCACTGTCGCGCAGCAGAATCCTGGCCAGCTCGCAGGTGGCCGCCGTGGCATACACCGGCCCGCGATAGCCATTGCGCACCAGCAGCGGCAGGTAGCCGCTGTGATCCAAGTGAGCATGGGTCAGCACGATGGCGTCCAGCTCGCGCAGCGGCAGGCCGAAGGCTTCCCAGTTGTGCTGGCGCAGCTGCTTGTAGCCCTGGAACAGCCCGCAGTCCACCAGCACATGCCGGTCCTCATGCTGCAACAGGTATTTGCTGCCGGTGACGGTGCCGGCGGCACCGAGAAAGCTCAGGCGCATCTCCATCTCCTTCGTGTCGGGCGAGGTTGCGGGGCATGGCCGCACCTCACTCCTGGGGCTCCACCAGCATCAGGCTGCAGGGTGTGTGATACAGCAGTTGCTCGGCGCTGGAGCCGATGAAGCGTTGCAAGCCCCGGCGATGTGCGCGCCCGAGGACCATCAGGTCGAAATCGTTGTCGGCGGCAAAGCGTGCGATGACCTGATGCGGCACACCCTCCAGGCGATAGCAGTGCTCAGGGGCAATGGCGTAGCGCTCGGCCAGGGTCTCGAACGCTTCCTGCTGCGCATCATTCACCGCATCGCGCAAGCTGATGTTGGTGTCAGGACTGTAGATCGGCAGGCCGGTGGCGTTCTCAGTGGCCCAATCCACCACATTCAGCAAGTGCACCCGGGCACCGCAGTGTTTGGCCAGGGTCGCGCACATCTCGAGAATGCGTTGGTTCAGGCCCTGGGTCAGGTATTCCAGATGGGACAGGTCCAGGGCGGCCAATACCTTCAACGGCAAGGGGTGCCGACAGTCCGTCACCAGGTGCAACGGCTGGCGCAGCTCGCGCAGCAGCAACCAGTCCAGGGGCTTGTAGAAAATCCGCCGCAGGGCCGGTACTGGCTGGGCGTCCTTGATCACCAGGTCCGGGTGGTAGTCGGTCACATAATCGAGGATGTCCTGCAGCCGGGCCTTGGCCCACAACACTTCGGTGGTCACCCGCAGGCCATTGGCCCGTTCGAAGCGAGCCTGTTGCTCCAGCCACTGCCGATGCACCTGCAGGTAGCCTTCCCGGGCCTGGGCCATGGCCTGGTGATCGAACAGCCCGGCGACCTCCAGCACTTCGATGAAGTCGAAGGCGACGATGTGCAGGCTGGCGCCCATGGCCCGGGCCAGGGCACTGGCCCGGTCGAAAGCCGGCGTGCGGGACAGCGCCGTGGGGGCGATCAACAACACGCGTTGCAGTGTGGACATGAGCACCTCCCGGGCGGCGCACTGGACAACGGCCCGGGAGTCCCGAGCCGATGCGCCGATGATGCGCGCCGCTCGGGCCGCCGATTTGACAAAAGTCACAAAGCCTCGGGTTAAGCCCGCGCCGGCAGTCAATATCCGCGGCGGTGGGCCGCATCTGATCCAGATCAGATCCTGCCCCGGGCAACAGGGGTAAAGGATAGTCAGCACGCGGCCGCGGGTCGCGGGCCCACCTTCATCGTCCCCAGAGGATCGCCCCATGTTCAGCATCAAGGAACACAACGATCAGGCCGCCGCTGCCTACGGCACCGTGACCGGCCTGCACTGGATCGAGGCGCTTAACGACGGCCGCCACGTGCTGATACGGCCCTTGGCCGAGAAAGACCGCGAGCGCGAGTACAACTTCATCAAGCGCCTGTCCCCGCAATCGCGACACATGCGCTTTCTGGCGCAGATCAAGGAGCCCGACGCCGCCATGCTCGAGCAGTTGATGGATGTCGACGGCAAGCAGCGTCTGGCCTACATCGCCCTGGTGCATGAACAGGGCCAGTTGATCGAGATCGGTGTCAGCCGCTATGCCGCCACGTCCCACGATGAATGCGAATGCGCCGTCACCGTGGCCGATCAATGGCAGCATCTGGGTCTGGGGTCATTGCTGATGACCCATCTGATCCGCGCCGCCCGCCAGCATGGGTTTGTGCAAATGTATTCGGTGGACAGCGTGAACAACCAGGCCATGCGCGAGCTGGCCGCGCACCTGGGTTTCACCACCCACACCGACCCTGACGACGCCCATCAGGTGGTGCATCGTTTGCTCCTGTGACCGGCGGTGCCACGCCGGTGTGGCACCGGCGTGGCCTGGTGCGGCTCATGGCAAGGGGTCACGCGGCGGCTTGACCGCCCAGATACTGCAGGGTGCCTGCAACAGCAGATGTTCGGCGGTGCTGCCCAGGCGCTTGTGCAGGCCGCGGTGCTGGGTGGTGCCCATGACGATCACATCGCTCTGGTGCTCCTCGGCGAAACGGCAGATTTGCTGCAGCGGCATGCCCTCGATGAAGTGGCTGCGTTGCGGGGGCACGCCGTGGCGCTCCGCCAGAGCGCGATAGACATCGTGTTGCGCCGCGCCGAGGGCTTCATATAAACCACTGGCCAGGGACAGCGCGCCGGCTCCGGTGTCTTTGGCATAGACGGCCACCCAGTCATACACATGCAGCAGGTCCAGCTCGGCGCCGCATTGCTCGGCCAGTTTCACCGCCGCGTCGACGATCTGATCGTTGAACTGCAAGTCCTGCACTTCGCTGCGCAGCACGTCGATGATGGCCAGCACTCGGCGTGGCCGTGGGTGCCGGGCCTCGGTCACCAGATGCACGGGCAGCGCGCAATCGCGCAGCAACTGCCAGTCCAGCGGGGTATAGAAGATCCGCCGCATCGCCGACTCGGCATGGGCGTCCTTGATGATCAGGGCCAGGGGCATCTCGTTGGCGAACAGCTGGATCTCCTGATACGGCTGGCTGGCCCAGCGCGCTTCGCAGGTCACCGACAGGCCACGCTCGCGCATGCCTTGCGCCTGCAGCTCCAGCCATTGCCCGTGCTGTTCCAGATAGGCCGCCTGCAACTGCTCGGCCTCACGGCTCTCGAACAGCCCGGCCAGCGTCAGGGCCTGCAGATGATCCAGGGCGACGATATGCACCGGCAATTGCATGGCCAGGGCCAGTTGCTCCGTGCGTTCGAACGCCGGCGTGCGCTGCATCTGCTGGGGCGCGATCAGGAGTAAACGCGGGGTTTGCGACATGGTTCACCTCGGCACTGGAGCTTGAAGAAACCGCTAGGGGGTCATTCAAGACTGAGCGCAATGGCCAGGCACGAGTTGATCTTTATCAGGCGTCGCGGCTTTTTTTCGACCCGGCAGCCGCTTATTGCAGCCAGACACCGATCCACATCGCCAGGGTCAGCAGCGCCTGCCCGGGCACGACGTACAGCGCAAAGCGCCATCCACCGCTGAGGGCCGCCAACATGCACTTGCTCAGGGAGTTGCTGCTGACCGCCAGCATCACCGCGCTGCCGATGGCACTGCCGGGCAGTTGCCCGGACTTGACCAGCGAAGCAATGGACGCCGTGGACGCATGGGCATCGGCAAAGCCGCTGATCAAGGCGCTCAACATCAGGCCCAACTGCCCGAAGTAATTGAGCATCAGCGAACAGGCGAAGGTTATGGCGCTCATGGTCAGGGCCACGATCAAGGCCAGCTTGGGATTGAACGCGCCCTTGTCGCTGACCGGTTCGACACTGCTGGGCTGGCTGCGTGGAAACACCAGGCAAGCGGCATACAGCGCGGTGCAGAGCCCCCCCAGCACCAGGGGCAGCCACATGGTTTGCAGCAGTGCGCTGTCGACCGTTACCAGGATCAGAGCGATCTGGGTCACCGTGGCCAGGTTGGACAGCAGCGCCGCGGCGGCCAGAACCCTGACCTGCCCGGGCGCCTTGGCGACCCGCTGGCCCATGGAGGCGATGGTCAAGGTGCTGGAAACGAATCCCGACGCCACGGCGCTGAGGGCATAACCGTAATGGGCGCCCAGGGTCCGCACTGCGACGTGGCCCAGGGCCCCTACCGCCATCAGCAACACGGTCAGGGTGCCGATGGTGCGCAGGTTGAACGCCTCATAGGGGCCGATGAAACGATCCGGCGCCAGGGGCAGGATCACCAGCGCCGCCACCAGCAGCGTCAGACCGTCGGCGATTTCCCGGTCGCTCAACTGACTGCGCACAAAGTGATGGAGTGTCTGTCGATAGGCCAGCAAGGCGGTCATGACCACGGCGATGGCCAGCGCCAGCTCCGGGGCCGTGCCACACAAGGCCCCGAGGATCAGCACCGCCAGCAGCGCCACTTCGCTGGTGACCCCCGGGTCCTCTTGCTCGTTGCGCCAATAGGCCACCGTCACCAACCCGGCCACAGCAATGGCCAGCGAGGCCAACAGCAGCGGACCGCCGACTCGCTGGCCGATGAACCCCAACAGCGCGGTGATGGCGAAGGTACGCAACCCGGCGCTGCCACGCTGAGGCCCCTGCCCTTTGCGCCGCTCGCGCTCCAGGCCCACCAGCATGCCGATCCCCAGGGCCGCGGCGGCGTTGGTCAGGTCGATGGTTTCAAGCATTGCACGCCCCAAGAAGACAGCCCACACCGAGAATAGAGCGCTGCCGGCGCTTTCGCGAATCGGCCGCCCAGCGCCTTGCAGGAGCCGGCTTGCCGACGAAGGCTGAGAGTGATGCAGGGTTTGCGGGCCTCTTCGCTGGCAAACCAGTTTCTGCGGCCAGTGCTGCCGATCAGCTCGGGCGACGTTTCAGGGTCTGGCTGGGCAACTCCTTGAACAGCGCCCGATAGCTGCTGGAAAACCGTCCCAGGTGCCAGAACGACCAGTGCATCGCCACCTCGGCCACGGTGGTCTCGCTGGGCCCGCGGCTGAGCAGTTCGCGGTGCGCGCTGTTGAGCCGGCGCAGGCGCAGCCACTGGCTGGGGGCCATGCCGGTAAAGGCTTTGAACGCGCTTTGCAACTGACGCAGGGAAACCCCGGCCACCTGGGACAGCTCCAGCAGATTGAGGGTTTCCTCGGGGACGTCGGCGGCCCACTGCGCCACCCGCTGCATGATGCCCCGCTCCTCGTTGCGCCGTTGCAGGCCACCCGGGTCCAGGCGCACGCAGGCGTTGTCGAGGATGTACAGGCAGTCGTCCAGCAGTTGCTGGGTCAAGGCCTCGCGGCTGGGGGGATCGAGGGTCTGGGACAGGCGGGTCAAGGTGGCGCTCAGCCAGCGGCAGAACAGCGCGTTCTGCTGGCTGCCCAGCGGCGCCATGAACAGGCCGTCGAGGCGCTCCACCCCCAGGCCCTGGCGCTGGACGAACTCGGGGCCGAACACCACCGCCACTTCCTGGTAGTTCTCCGGGGTGATCCAGATATTGCGGCTCTCGCCATTGAGCAGGTACAGGGCGTTGTCGCTGCGGTCGAAACAGAACGCCAGGGCGCCTTGCGGGGCGCTGAAATTCTGCTCGACCCGGGTGTTCATGCACTCCTCGTAGATCTCCACGCCCTGCAGGTCGAGGTAGCGCACCAGGCCGTTGAAATGCCCGGGGGACATCTGCTGGTAGTGCTGCACCCAACCCGGGGTGGCACGGATCTGATCGGCGACATCGAAGGTGTTGAACGCTTGAACCTGAAGCGGATTGGACGCTGTCATCGGGGGACCTTGCGCACTCTTTTGGTGCGCTTTGGTGCTGCTTAAAGTGGATAGATGGAACAACAAGGCTCGCCCAAGATAGTCGCCAATGCGCCGCAGGGGAAGCCTTGCCGGGATACTCCCGCTCACCTCGGAGCAGACAAGAACAATCATCGAGGTCTTTATGAACGCCCCTTTCGATCAGCTGTCCTCCTGGCTGAAAGATCACAAGATTACCGAAGTCGAATGCGTGGTCAGCGACCTGACCGGCATTGCCCGCGGCAAGATCGCGCCCACCAACAAGTTCCTGCACGAGCGCGGCATGCGCCTGCCGGAAAGTGTCCTGCTGCAAACGGTAACCGGGGATTTTGTCGACGACGACCTGTACTACGAACTGCTGGACCCGGCGGACATCGACATGGTCTGCCGCCCCGACTCGTCATCGATCTACCTGGTGCCCTGGGCCATCGAACCCACCGCCATCGTCATCCACGACACCTTCGACAAGTTCGGCAACCCCATCGAGCTGTCGCCGCGCAACGTGCTGAAAAAAGTGCTGCAGCTGTACACCGACAAGGGCTGGCAGCCGATCGTCGCCCCGGAAATGGAGTTCTACCTGACCCAGCGCTGCGAGGACCCGGACCTGCCGCTCAAGGCCCCCCTGGGCCGCTCCGGTCGCGCGGAAAGCGGCCGCCAGTCGTTCTCCATCGACGCCGCCAACGAGTTCGATCCGCTGTTCGAAGACGTCTATGACTGGTGCGAAGCCCAGGGCCTGGACCTGGACACGCTGATCCACGAAGACGGCCCGGCGCAGATGGAAATCAACTTCCGCCACGGCGACGCCCTGGACCTGGCGGACCAGATCACCGTGTTCAAGCGCACCCTGCGCGAGGCGGCGCTCAAGCACAACGTCACCGCCACCTTCATGGCCAAGCCGGTGGCCGATGAACCCGGCAGCGCCATGCACCTGCACCAGAGCGTGGTGGACATCGCCACCGGCAAGCCGATCTTCGTCGATGCCGAGGGCCAGAAGAGCCAGCTGTTCCTGCACCACATCGGCGGCCTGCAGAAGTACATCCCCAAGGTGCTGCCGATGTTCGCCCCCAACGTCAACTCGTTCCGCCGCTTCCTGCCGGACACCTCGGCCCCGGTGAACGTCGAATGGGGCGAGGAAAACCGCACCGTCGGCCTGCGCGTGCCCACCGCCAGCCCCGACGCCATGCGCGTGGAAAACCGCCTGCCCGGTGCCGATGCCAACCCTTACCTGGCGATTGCCGCCAGCCTGCTGTGCGGCTACCTGGGCATGGTCGAGGGCATCGAGCCCAGCGCCCCGGTGGAAGGCCGGGCCTATGAACGGCGCAACCTGCGCCTGCCGATCACCATCGAAGACGCCCTGGCGCACATGGAGGATTGCCCGACCATCGAGCACTACCTGGGGCGCAAGTTCGTCCGCGGCTACGTGGCGGTCAAGCGCGCCGAACACGAGAACTTCAAGCGCGTGATCAGTTCCTGGGAGCGTGAGTTCCTGCTGCTCAGCGTCTGATTTGTCCGCAGTCCGCAATCAACAAAAACAACCCGAAGAGGTGTCGACATGCGTCTTTTGCAAGCAGTGATCCCGGCAGCACTGGTGGCCTTGATGAGCGCCGCCGTCCAGGCACAACCCAGTGTCAGCGTGTACAACTGGACCGACTACATCGGCCAGACCACCCTCGCCGACTTCCAGGGGCAAAGCGGGGTCAAGGTGATCTACGACGTGTTCGACTCCAACGAAACCCTGGAGGGCAAGTTGCTGGCCGGGCGCACCGGCTACGACGTGGTGGTGCCCTCCAACCATTTCCTGGCGCGCCAGGTGAAGGCCGGCGCGTTCCTCAAGCTGGACCGCTCGCAGTTGCCCAACTGGAAGAACCTGGACCCCAAGCTGCTGGCGCTGCTGGAGCAGAACGACCCCGGCAACCAGTACTCGGTGCCCTACCTGTGGGGCACCAACGGCATCGGCTACAACGTCGACAAGGTCAAGCAGGTGCTGGGCATCGACCACATCGACTCCTGGGCGGTGCTGCTGGAGCCAGAAAACCTTAAGAAGCTCCAGCAATGCGGGGTGTCGATGATGGACTCGCCGGATGAAGTGTTTCCGGCGGTGCTCAACTACCTGGGCCTGGACCCGCGCAGCGAAAAGCCCGAGGACTACAAGAAAGCCGAGGCCAAGCTGCTGACCCTGCGCCCCTACATCACCTACTTCCACTCCTCCAAGTACGTCTCGGACCTGGCCAACGGTGATATCTGCATCGCCTTCGGCTACTCCGGGGATGTGTTCCAGGCCGCCAACCGGGCCAAGGAAGCCAAGAACGGGGTGAACATCGCCTACGCCATTCCCAAGGAAGGCAGCAACCTGTGGTTCGACCTGCTGGCGATTCCCGCCGATGCCGGCAACGTCAAGGAGGCTCACGCCTTCATCAATTACCTGCTGGACCCGCAAGTGATCGCCAAGGTCAGCGCCTACGTCGGCTATGCCAACCCCAACCCGGCCTCCCAGCCGTACATGGACGCCGAGCTGGTGAACAATCCCGAGGTGTACCCGCCTCAGGACGTGCTCGACAAACTGTACATTTCCACCACCCAGTCGCCGGCCATCATGCGCTTGATGACCCGCTCCTGGAGCAAAGTGAAGTCCAACAAATGATTCAGCCAAGACACTCGGGCAGCGCCAGCGAGCATGCCCGCTCCTACTACGCCGCCTCCGCCGGGCCCCTGCCCGACTACCCGGCCCTCAGTGGCGACCTGCAGGCCGATGTGTGTGTCATCGGCGGTGGTTTCACCGGGGTCAACGCCGCCATCGAACTGGCCCAGCGCGGGCTGTCGGTAATCCTCCTGGAAGCCCGGCGCATCGGCTGGGGCGCCAGCGGGCGCAACGGCGGCCAGCTGATTCGCGGCATTGGCCATGACGTCACGGGCTTTGCCCGCTACGTCGGCCAGGATGGGGTGAAATACCTTGAGCGCGCCGGGATCGACTCGGTGGAACTGGTGCGCCAGCGCATCGCCACGCACGGCATCGATTGCGACCTGCGCTGGGGTTTCTGCGAACTGGCCAATACCCGGGCCCAGTTCGCGGCGTTCCAGGCTGAACAGGATCACCTGGCGAGCCTGGGCTATCGCCACCCGACCCGCCTGGTGGGGCCCCAGGACATGGCGCAGGTGGTGGCCTCCTCGGTGTATGCCGGGGGCCTGGTGGACCTGGGCTCGGGGCATCTGCATCCCCTCAAGCTGGTGCTGGGGGAAGCGCGGGTTGCGGCGTCGCTGGGGGTACGGGTGTTCGAGCAGAGCCCAGTGCTGGAGTTGACCCACGGCGACAGCGTCACCGTTCGCTGCGCGACGGGCACGGTCAGCGCCGGGCACCTGGTGCTGGCCTGCAATGCCCACCTGGAGAATCTGGAGCCGCGGCTCAGTGGCAAGGTGCTGCCGGCCGGCAGCTACATCATCACCACCGAGCCCCTGAGCGAAGAGCGCGCCCGCGCGCTGATCCCGCTGAATCTGGCGCTGTGCGACCAGAAGGTCGGCCTGGACTACTACCGGCTGACCGCGGACCGGCGCCTGCTGTTTGGCGGTGCCTGCCACTATTCGGGACGCGACCCGGCGGACATCGCCGGCTACATGCGGCCGAAGCTGCTCAAGGTGTTCCCGCAGTTGCAGGATGTGGCCATCGACTTCCAGTGGGGCGGCAAGATCGGCATCACCGCCAACCGCTTCCCCCAGGTCGGACGTCTGCGCCAGTACCCCAACGTGTATTACGCCCAGGGGTATTCCGGGCATGGCCTGAACGTCACCCACTGGACCGCCCGGCTGCTGGCCGAGGCGATCGAGGCCGGCCACAGCCAGGGCCTGGACGTGTTCAGCGCCGTCCCACACATGACCTTCCCCGGCGGCCCAGCCCTGCGCGCACCGCTGCTGGCCCTGGGCATGCTCTGGCACCGTATGCGCGAAATGCTCGGTTGAGCGACCTCCTTCGCCGGCCGCATCCGCCGCAGTGGGAGCCGGCTTGCCGAACAGGGATCGCCGCCTTGCGCCGCCCCTGCCGAGGCCTTCGCTGGCAAGCCAGCGTCCGAGGAACCGGCGGGTACTCTAGGTGAACCGTCGCTGCAGAAAATCCAGCAACAGGGCATTGACCCGCTGCGGCTGCTCATTCTGGATCCAGTGTCCGCAGTCGGTCAGCAGGTGCTGTTCCAGGTCGGCCACCTGACCGGGCATGCGCCTGAGGGTATGGGCTTCGAGCACGCCCACCGGATCACGGTCGCCCAGCAGGAACAGGGTCGGCTGCTGCACCCGGGCCTGGGCCAGGAACTCGGTGCGCTGCCAGGTGCGCTCGAAGTTGCGGTACCAGTTCAGGGCACCGCGAAAGCCGCGCCCGGCAAAGGTCTGGCGATAGGCCTGGAAGTCCTCCTCACTGCACCAATGCGGCAATTCTCGTGGCACCCTCACCCCGTCGAACAGCCGGGCATCGGCCGGTTTGGGCTCGAGCAAGGCCTGCACATTGCCCATGAACAGCCGCAGGCTGGCGTCGATATCGGCGTCCAGTTCCGCCTCGGCCACCCCGGGCTGCTGAAAGTAGAGGATGTAGTTGAAATGCCCGCCATGCACCTCGCGCATGATCTCGCTGGCCGGCCGTTTCGGACGCCCGGCAAAGGGCACGGAAAGGGTCGCCAGCGCCGCCACCCGCCGCGGCTCCAGCAATGCCAGGTGCCAGGCGACCGGGGCGCCCCAGTCGTGGCCGACCATGCACACCCGCTGATGACCAAAGGCGTCCATGGCCTGCTGGATGTCCGCGCACAGGGTCAGAAGATCGTAGGCCTCCACCGCTTCCGGCGCCGAACTGCGGCCGTAACCGCGCATCTCCGGCACGAACACGCGAAACCCGCCGCGCACCAGGGCCGGCACCTGATGGCGCCAGGAGTGCCAGCACTCGGGAAAACCATGCAGCAGCCACACCGGGGCTCCGTGCTCCGGTCCGGCGACCTGGACACTGAGTTCGATTCCGTTGACGGCCAGAAGATGCTGTTGATAGGCAGGCATGCCAGGCGCTCCAGGGCAGATGCGAGGAGCAGAACCTAGCAGATGGTGGCCGCAGCCTTGAGCAATATTGATGGTTTGAATGAGGGTGCCACGCCTGCCGACACCCTGAAGTGCGGGCAGGCGTGGCGTCCGCTCAGGCGGGAATCATGCCGGCCAGGGACTGGCTGTGCTGACGAATCAGGCGCTGGGTGTTCAAGACCTTTTCCAGGGCCTGCTCGGAGTCGGGGTCCTGCATGGGCGCACGAATCGCTGCCGACACCAGGCTGATCAGCTTGGCCATGACTTCGGCGTCGGTGGCCGGACGGCCCAGGCTCATGGCCTGCATCAGCAAGCGCAGTTCGGTGCCGGCCATCACCCCGGAAATCGCCTTGAGGGCAAACTGCAGGCGCACCCCCAATTCGTTGCGCGGCAGGTCCGGCAGCGCCAGGGCGAAGGCCTTGAAGAAGCGCTCGAACACCGGTTGGTAGTGTTCCTTGAGGTATTCCTGAATGAACGGCGAGGTATCGCTGTACACCCGCCCCAGGAAACGGATGAACGACCGGCCTTCCAGGCCACCGCTTTCATCACTGCGCTCCAGGCCCATGGCCGGGGCGAACAGCACCCCCAGCAGGGTCTCGCAATCCAGCGGTCCCTGGGCCTGCTCTTCACATTTGGCCAGCAGTTCCAGGCGTTGATCGTTGAGGGGGCCCAGGCGCTGCATCAGCAGGGCCTTCATCAGCGAATCCTTGTCGCCGAAGTGATAGTTCACCGCCGCCAGGTTGACCTGGGCGCGCTCGGTGATCTGACGCAGCAGCACGGCGTCGTAGCCGTACTTGATGAACAATGCCTCGGTCGCTTCCAGCAGTCGGGTCTTGGTGACATTGGGGGCACTGAGTTTCTTGGCGACCATGGAGGACTAACCTTTGCTGGGATGAAAAACTGACCGTTCGAACAGTGTTTTAAAAAAAAATTTGATTTTTTATACCCGCGAGAAGCCCTAAAAGCAAGCGTCCCAGGGACGTCCCCTGCGGCCCGAGGCCGTTTTGTGACCCGCCGGTTCCTGGTCGAAAAATCCCGAAAAAAGCCCGCAATTACCCGGTTCAGACAGCTGGCGCGCCAGGATGAACGCAGTTACTATTCAAACAAAGTTTTTAAAATAATAAATAAAACCAGAGCTTGGCGTTGCCCCTGAACCCCCGCTGCACGAGCCGTACGAGGTGGGAGTGTTCAAGCATTCAGTCGAGCCAGCCGGCGCGGTAAGCGATGACAGCGACGATAATCGACCCAGGTTTTATCTCCCTGCAAGGCATAGGCAAGAGCTATCGGCTGGCGGAGCAACCGCTCCACATTCTCAAGAACGTTTCCCTGTCCATCGAAGCCGGTGAAAGCTGCGCCATTCTCGGTGCCTCCGGTTCCGGCAAGAGCACCCTGCTCAACATCCTCGGCCTGCTGGACCTGCCCGACAACGGCGACTACCGCTTTGCCGGGCACGATATCTTCCGCGCCAGCCCCGACCAACTGGCGGCGATCCGCAACCAGCAGATCGGCTTCGTCTTCCAGAGTTTCAACCTGCTGCCGCGCCTCAGTGCCCTGGACAATGTCGCCCTGCCCCTGAGCTATCGCGCAGTGGCACGGCGTGAATCGCTGGAACGCGCCCAGCACATGCTCGATCAGGTGGGCCTGGGGCAACGGGCCCACCACCGCCCGGCGGACCTCTCCGGCGGTCAGCGCCAGCGGGTGGCGATTGCCCGGGCCCTGGTGGGCGAACCCTCGGTGATCCTCGCCGACGAACCCACCGGCAACCTCGACAGCCATACCGCCCAGGAGATCATGGACCTGCTGCTGTCGCTGAACCGCGAGCGCCAGGTGACGCTGATCATCGTCACCCACGACCCGGGCATCGCCCAGCGCCTGGAGCGGCAGATCCGGGTCACCAACGGCGTGGTCCAGGAGGTCTGCCCGGCATGAGCCTCAAGGTCGAGCAAAGCGCCAGCCAGTTGCTGCACGAAGCCTTGGTCAGCCTGCGCACCCTGGGCAAGCGTTCGATCCTGGCCCTGCTGGGGATCGTCATCGGCAGTTCATCGGTGGTGGCCCTGATCAATATCGGCCATAACGCCGCCGAAGACGCCGCGGCCATCTTCCAGGACATGGGCACCGACACCCTGGCAGTGCAGTTCCCCGACACTTCGGGGACGCGCACGCCCATGCCGGCGGCGCTGGACCTGGCCACCCTGTACAAGGCCCTGCCCAACCTGCTGCACATCGCCCCGGTGGCGTTGTTCAGCGGCCCGGTGGTGTTCCAGGGACGCACCACCAACGCCAACCTGGTGGGCAGCACAGCGGCATTGAACGACGCCATGCGCCTGCAACTGCAGCAAGGACGCTTCCTCTCGGAATTCGATGCCGCCGAAACCTACGCGGTGGTGGGGGCGCAAGTGGCCCAGGCCCTGAGCCAGCCCCATGCCCCACTGCGCCTGGGCGACAGAATCCGTATCAACGATTACCTGTTCCAGGTGATTGGCATCCTGCACTCGCAACCGGCTGCCGTGCTGATCCCGGTACAGACCAACGAATCCCTGTTCGTACCTCTGGAGGGCATGCGGCGAATATCCTCCAGTGCGCAGATCAGCAACCTGATAGCCCGCGCCGCTCCCTCCCAGGACATGAACCAACTGGCCACGGCCCTGGGCGATGCGCTGAAAAAACAGCTACCGGGACGGGGCGTGGAAGTACAGATACCGCAAAAGATCATCGACGGCATGACCCGGCAAAGCCGCACCTTCGGTTACCTGCTGATGGCCCTGGGGGGCATCTCCCTGGTGGGGGGCGGGGTCGGGGTGATGAACGTGATGCTGATGAACGTCTCGGAACGGCGCCGCGAGATCGGCATCCGCATGGCCCTGGGCGCCAGGCGCCGGGATATCCGCAACCTGTTCCTGCTCGAAGCCGTGACCCTGACGGCGGTCGGTGCTCTGTCCGGGGCGGTGCTGGGCATGAGCGCCGCCTACCTCTATGCCCGGGTTTCCGGCTGGCAGTTTTCCCTGGCCTCTGCATCCCTGCCCCTGGGCATCGGCAGCACCTTGTTGATCGGCCTGTTCTTCGGCCTGTACCCGGCCATCTCGGCCTCGCGCCTGCAACCGGTGGAGGCGCTGCGCGATGAATGATCGCCAACGCGCCGGGCTGTTGCTGCTGTGGCTGATCAGCCCCTTGGGGCACGCCGCCTCCCAGGACATGAATGTGGCTCGCCAGGCGTCAGCCCCGACCCTGCACAGCGGCTATGAACGCAGCGTCCTGCTGAGCCAGCAGCAGACCGACCTGACCCTCGCCGACGCGGTCTACCTGGGCCTGCGCAACAACCGCGGGATTCGCAGCGCTTACTTGCAGCGCGTGGCGCAAAAGTTCGACCTGCGGGTCTCGGAAGATGCCTTCAATCCCAAACTGCTCCTCAGTGGCACCTATCAGGCCAACAAGGGCAGTCACGACGGGGTACGCAACGCCATGCTCACGCCCAGTTCCAGTCTGCTGGGGGAGTACGGCACCCGCTTGAACATGGCCTGGCGGCAAGAGTTGAGCAATGCCAATCGGGCCGGCTACTACCGACGCGACGGCCTCGACCTGGCGATTATCCAGCCCCTGCTCAAGGGCGCCGGCTGGGATGTGACCACCGCGCCGCTACGCCTGGCGCGGATCAACGAACAGGCCTATCGCCTCAACCTCAAGGCCAACGTGGCGCAGACCATCAGCGACATCATCGGCGCCTACCGCGAGCTGCTGAGGGCCCAGCAACAGCTGGCGATCGTCGAGGATGCCCTCAAGCGCGCCAATGCCCTGCTCCAGGTGAACAAGGCGCTGATCGCTGCCGGGCGCATGGCCGAGTTCGAGATCGTGCAGACCGAAGCCGATATCGCCAGCCAGGAACTGGGGGTCGAAGAAGCGCGCAATCAGGTGGACATCAATCGCCTGTCGCTGCTGCGGCTGCTGGCCCTGGACCTGTCCACGCGCATTCGCGCCAGCGACGCCCTGGAGGCCGCCAGGATCAACATCGACCAGCAGGACGCCCTGCGCCTGGCCCAGCTCCAGCAACCCAGTTACCTGGCGACCTTGCTCGGCAGCCAGCAGGCCGATCTGAACCTGGTGATCGCCAAGGACCAGGGCCGTTGGGACGTGTCCCTGGTGGCCGGTGCCAACCAGGTGCGCAACCGCTACGACAACGACGGCGGCAATGGCGCGGGCAGGACCTGGGACAGCTATGCCGGGGTCCAGGTGCAGATCCCCATTGGCGACCTCAGTACCCGCCAGGCGGAAGTCCATGCCCGGGTCGACGTGGAAAACCAGGCGCTGGTCCTGGCCGATGCCCGCCAGGCCCTGGAGCGCAGTGTCAATGACGTGGTGCGCGACCTCGGCACCCGTTGGCGCCAGTATGAAATTGCCCAGCGCGCCGTGGAACTGTCCAAGCGCAAACTGGAGATCGAACGGGAGAAACTCAGCGCCGGACGCTCCAGCAACTTTCAGGTGCTGAGCTATGAAAGCGACCTGCGCACCAGTGAAAACGCCCGCCTCAACGCACTTATCGCCTACCTCAACGCCCAGACCCAACTGGACCTGACCCTGGGCACGACCTTGGAGACCTGGGACATTGCGCTCAATGACTACTGAGCAGAAAAGCTCGCGCAAACGCTACCTGCAAGGGGGCGCGGCGCTGGTGGTGCTGGCCTTGGCCGGCGTGGCCCTGATCGGTTACCACGCCCCGGACCACACAGCGACTGACAAGGGCCGCTGGATCGAGGTCAGCAGTGCGCCGCTGATTCATCAGATCGGCCTGGTGGGCAAGATCGAACCCCAGCGCACCATCAGCCTGACCGCGCCGTTCGACGGCATTGTCCTGGCCAACCTGGTGGAACAGGGCCAACGGGTGGAGGCCGGCCAGACCCTGCTGAAAATGGACCCCAGCCTGATCGAGATCCAGTTGCGCGAAGCCTTGTCGGTCCAGCTCAAGGCCCGACGCAGCGTCCAGGAACTGCAGGACTGGAACAACAGCGCCCAGGTTACCCGTGCCCGGCGGACCTTGCGTTCCTCGCAGATGGCGGTCAGCAATTCCGAGCGCAAGCTCAGTGAAAGCCAGAGCCTGTTTGCCCGGGGCATCATTCCCCGCAACGAACTGGACGACCTGACCCAACAACTGCAGACCCAGCGCCTGGACCTGAGCGCGGCCCAGGGCGAGCTGCAACAGGCCCTGGATCAGGGCAAGGGCGAATACCGGCAGATTGCCGAGATGGA
Source organism: Pseudomonas protegens (assembly GCF_003363755.1). GTDB lineage: Bacteria > Pseudomonadota > Gammaproteobacteria > Pseudomonadales > Pseudomonadaceae > Aquipseudomonas > Aquipseudomonas danubii. The sequence goes on along the minus strand of NZ_CP031396.1, from coordinate 78,696 downwards.
ACTGACCAATGCCACGGTCAAATACGAAGCCCTGCGCGCTCTGCTGGCGGGCAAGGACGTCACCGCGCCGTTTGCCGGCATCGTGGTGCCGGCGCCGGGCGTCAACCTGAGCCAAATCGCCTCGGCAGGGGCCTCGGGCCCGGTGCAGACCGGCAGCAAGGTCGGCCAGGGCCAGGCCCTGTTCGGCCTGGCCAACATCGAGCAACTGAAGATCGTCAGCAAGGTCTCGGAGCTGGACATCAACCAGCTGCGTCAGGGCCAGAGCGTGGAAATCCTCGGTGACGGCTTTGATGGCGAACGCCTCAATGGCCAGGTGGACATCGTCAGCAGCCTGGCCCTGCCCGGCGACGCCAGCGGCGCCAGCGCACAGTTCCCGGTGACCCTGTCGATCCCCACGCTGACCCGGGAACAACTGCAGCGGGTGCGCCTGGGCATGAGCGCGCGATTGACCATCATCACCTACCGCAACGATCAGGCAATCGTCATCCCGCCGGCAGCGATCCAGCGCGGCGCAGATGGCATGAGTGTGGAATATCGGGCGAGCGCCGATCAGCCGGCACAACGGCTGCCGGTGAGCGTCGGCCAATCGACGGCGGAGGGTATCGAAGTGTTCGGCCTGCAGCCGGGCCAGGTCCGCCTGCCCAACGCCTTGTAGGTTCAGGCTTGCCCGGCTATCACCCGAAGAACCTCTAGCGCCCTCGGGACGCATGCGCCCCTGCGGGCCGTTCGCAGCCTTCGGCAGCGGCTACAGTGATCGCCGTGGCGGTAGCCGCTGCCGAGCCCCGGCGAGGCTGCGAAAAGGCCCGCAGGGCCTTGCTTGACGATCTTCAGAAAAACCTCGGACGCCCTCGGAACTAACGCAGGGCCCGACGCAGGACCTTGCCCACGGTGGTCTTGGGCAACTCTTCGGTACGGAACTCGACGTAGCGCGGCACCTTGTAGCCGGTCAGGTACTCGCGGCAGTGGGCCAGCAACTGCTCCTGGGTCAGGTTCGGGTCCTTGCGCACCACGAAGATCTTCACCTTCTCCCCGGTCACCCCATCCTCGACGCCAATCGCCGCCACCTCGGCGACGCCCGGATGCAGGGCCACCACGTCCTCGATCTCGTTGGGGTACACGTTGAAACCCGAGACCAGGATCATGTCCTTCTTGCGGTCCACCAGACGGATGAAGCCCTGCTCGTTCATCACCCCGATATCCCCGGTGGACAGCCAGCCGTGGCGGTCCAGGACCTTGGCGGTCTCTTCCGGACGCTGCCAGTAGCCCTTCATCACCTGGGGCCCGCGCACCTGCAGCTCGCCCTCCTCGCCCAGCTCCGCTAGTTCGCCGTCCTCACGCACGAAACGCACCCAGGTCGACGGCAGCGGCACGCCGATGGTCCCGGTGAAGTCACCCTCGCGCATGCGCGCGATGTCGATCGGGCTGATGCTCACCACCGGCGAGCATTCGGTGAGGCCGTAGCCTTCGATGATCGGCACCCCGGTGACTTCCTTCCAGCGCCGGGCCACGGCGGTGTGAGTGGCCATGCCGCCGGCGATGGCCAGCTTCAGGTCGGAGAAGTCACGGCCACGAAACTCTTCGTTCTCCAGCAAGCCGTTGAACAGGGTGTTGACCCCGACGATGCCGCTGAACTTCTCCTTGCGCAGGATCATCTGCACCCGCTTCACGTCCCGCGGGTTGGCGATCAGGATGTTGCGCCCGCCCAGGCACATGAACATCAGGCAGTTCACCGTCAGTGACAGCACGTGGTACAGCGGCAGCAAGGTGACGTTGGTTTCCTGCTGGTTTTCGTCCAACTGGTCGCCAACCCAGGCCTTGGCCTGCATCAGGTTGGCGAGGATGTTGCGGTGGCTGAGCATGGCGCCCTTGGCATCGCCGGTGGTGCCGCCGGTGTATTGCAAAAAGGCGATGTCGTCCTGCTTCAGGTCCACTGGACGGGGCTCCAGCACGGCGGCCAGTTTCATCATCGCCGGGAAGCGGATCGAGCCTGGCAGGTTGAACTTGGGCACCTGCTTCTGCACATGGCGCAGGGCGAAGTTCAAGGCCGCGCCCTTGAAGGTGCCCAGCAAGTCGCCAATGGCGGCCACCACCACGTTCTTCAATTGGCTGCCCGGCATCGCCTGCTCCAGGGTGTGGGCGAAGTTCTCGAAGATCACCACGGTTTCGGCGCCACTGTCCTTGAGCAGGTGCCGCAGTTCATGGGCGGTGTACAGCGGGTTGACGTTGACCACCACCGCCCCCACCAACAGGGTGCCGAACAGGCAGATCGGATATTGCAGGCAGTTGGGCATCATCAGGGCCACCCGATCGCCCTTCTTCACCCCTTTGGATTGCAACCAGGCGGCGAAGGCGAATACGCGCTTCTCCCAGAGGTCGTAGCCCATCTCGGTGCCGATGCTGACGTAGGCCACCCGGTGGCGGTACTTGTCCACGTGTTCGAGGAACACTTCTCGCAGCGACGGGTAGCGGTCGATGTCGGCTTCGATATCGCTGGGCACACCCGGCAGGTAAGCGTTCAGCCAGATACGCTCGGCGGGTTGCAGGCTCACGACACTCATTGGCAGTCTCCTGATTATTTTATTTTTCGACGATGGCGGTGATACCCAGCCCGCCGGCTGCACAAACGGAAATCAGCCCGCGGCCGGAACCACGCTGGTGGATCGCCTTGGCCAGGGTCGCCAGCAGGCGCCCGCCGGTGGCGGCAAAGGGATGCCCGCAGCCCAGGGAGCCGCCGTTGACGTTGAGTTTGCTGCGCTCGATGCTGCCCAGCGGCCCTTCAAGGCCGAGTTTTTCCCGGCAGTAATCGGCGTCTTCCCAGGCCTTGAGGGTGCACAGCACCTGGGCGGCAAAAGCTTCGTGAATCTCGTAGAAGTCGAAATCCTGCAAGCCCAGGCCTTCCCGGGCGAGCATGCGCGGCACCGCGTAGGCCGGAGCCATCAGCAGCCCTTCCGTACCGTCGACGAAGTTCACTGCGGCAGTTTCCCCGGTCCGCAGGTAGGCCAGCACCGGCAGGTTGTGGGCGGCGGCCCACTCCTCGCTGGCCAGCAGCACCACCGAGGCACCGTCGGTGAGCGGGGTCGAGTTGCCGGCGGTCAGGGTGCCGTTGTGGCGGTCGTACGCCGGGCCCAGGCCGGCGAGCTTCTCCAGGCTGGCATCGGCCCGCAGGTTGTTGTCCCGGGTCAGGCCGCGATACGGGGTGATCAGGTCGTCGAAGAAGCCGCGCTGATAAGCGGCCTGCAGTTGCTGGTGGCTGGCCAGGGCCAGTTCATCCTGGGCCAGACGCTTGATATGCCAGCGCTTGGCCATTTCTTCACAGTGCTCACCCATTGACAGCCCGGTGCGCGGCTCGCCGTTGCGCGGCAGCAGCGGCTTGAACAACATCCCCGGGCGCACCTTGAGCAAGCTGCGCAGTTTGTTGCCGGCGCCCTTGGCGCGATTGGCCTGGAGCAAGGTCCGCCGCAGCCCTTCGTTGATGCCGATGGGCGCATCGGAAGTGGTGTCGGCACCACCGGCGATGCCCACTTCGATCTGCCCCAGGGCGATCTTGTTGGCCACCAGCAGCGCCGCCTCAAGCCCAGTGCCGCACGCCTGCTGCACGTCGTAGGCCGGGGTCTGCGGCGACAGCGTGGTGGACAGCAGGCTTTCCCGGGCCAGGTTGAAATCCCGGGAATGTTTGATCACCGCCCCCGCGGCGAACTCCCCCAGGCGCTGGCCCGACAGGCCGTAACGATCCACCAGCCCCTGCAACGCCGCCACCAGCAGGTCCTGGTTGCTGTCGTTGGCATACACCGTATTGGAGCGGGCGAACGGAATCCGGTTGCCGCCGATGATCGCCACCCGGCGCACCGGCGCCGGATTGAAACTGTACTCAGTCATTGCCCAGCTCCCCAGATAAATAGGCCGCGCATGTGGGGTTTGTCCCCCGCGTTGTTGCGCACTTCGAACGCATGGCGCGGACCGTCCGGCAGACGGCTCCACAGGGTCACCGCCGCCGGCAGGAAGATCGGCAGCTTGAACTCGCAGTCCAGCTCCGCCGCCGCCAGTGGATGGGGCGGCTGCTGCGCTGCCAGTGCCCGGCCCAGGGTCCACATGCCGTGGGCGATGGGCCGACGGAAACCGAACAGCCGGGCGCCGAGCCAGGAGGTGTGGATCGGATTGAAATCGCCGCTGACCTGGGCAAAACGCCGCCCCAGGTCGCCCCCCAGGCTCCAACGTTGAGTGCGCACCAGGGCCTGTTCATCCAGCGGCAGCGAGCCTTGCCAGGGCTCACCAATGGGCGCGCTGACGCCACGGCGCAGATACAGGCTGTCGCTTTCCCAAACCAGGCTGCCGCCACTGTGGGCCCGGGTGGCAATCGACAACGCCTGGCCCTTGGGATGGGCCAGCCAACGCTCGGCAAACACCTCCAGGCGCAGGGCCTGCCCTTCCTCCAGCTTCTGGTACTGACGGATACGGTTGGCCAGGTGGACCATGCCGCTGGCCGGATAGGGAAACGTCGGGTGGGTCAGCAACAACAGATGCAACGGGAAAGCCAGGGTATGGGGAAAGGCCAGCGGCACACCGTGCTCCCGGCGAAAGCCGCAGGCCTGGGCATAACGGGCGATTTCGGCGGCCTGCAGCTCCACCGCCGGGCGTACCAGACGCTCGCTGGGCAGCTTGGGGGCGACCTCCAGTTTGGGCTTGCGCAAGCTGCGGATGCCGTCGTACAGCAACTGGCCCCGGGACGGCGGCGGTTCGATGATGCGAATGGCAGAGTCGGCATTCATGGTTCAGGCCCCCAGCAGGCTTTGTCCGCAGACGCGGACCACCTGTCCATTGATCCCGCCGGAGGCCGGATGGGCCAGCCAGGCGATGGTTTGCGCCACATCCACGGCCTGACCGCCCTGGTTCATGGAATTCATGCGCCGTCCGGCCTCGCGAATCAGCAGCGGGATCTTCGCGGTCATCTGGGTTTCGATAAAGCCCGGCGCCACCGCGTTGACCGTGATCTGCTGACGCGCCGCCAGTGGCCCCAGACTCTCCACCAGACCAATGACCCCGGCTTTGGAAGTGGCGTAGTTGCTTTGCCCGAGGTTGCCGGCGATCCCGGAAATCGACGAGACACAGACGATCCGTCCCCCCGGGTTCAGGCCCTGGCCCTCCAGCAGCGCCTGGCTCAGTAGCAGCGGTGCTTCCAGGTTGACGGCCATGACCTTGCGCCAAGCGGCTTCGGTCATCTTCGCCAGGGTCTTGTCCTGGGTGATGCCGGCGTTGTGCACGACGATATCGAAAGCACCGTGCTCACCGACGAACTCCAGCAGCCGCTGCCCGGCACCAGAAGCGGTGATGTCCAGGGCCAGGGCGCTGCCCTTGAGGCCCGCTGCCGCCTGCTGCAACTCAGCCTCGACCTGGGGAATGTCCAGGCACACCACCTGGGCGCCTTCCCGGGCCAGGACCTGGGCAATGGCCAAGCCAATGCCGCGACAGGCCCCCGTGACCAGGGCCCGCCGGCCCTCCAGTGGCTGGGCCCAGTCGATGTGCCGGGGCACATCCACCGGCTCGCCGATGCGCACCACCTGACCCGAGACATAGGCCGAACGACGGGACAGGAAAAACCGCAGGCTGCTGTCCAGTTCAGCTTCGGCACCGGGCTCGACATACAGCAGTTGCGCGGTAATGGCCCGGCGCAACTCCTTGCCCAGGGAGCGCACGAAACCCTCCAGGGCCCGCTGCGCCACGGCCTGGGCCAGCGCCTTGCAGTGCTCCGGCGGCGTGCCCAGCACCAGCACCCGACCGTGGGCGGTCAGGCGCCGGACATTGGCATGGAAGAAGCGGTACAGCTCATCGAGCTGGGCGATATCCGCCAGCCCGCTGGCGTCGAAGACCAGGCCCTGGACCTTCACGGTCGAGGGCGCGTTGATGCTTGCGGCCTGGGCCGCCACGGTGTCGGTGGCGGCGAAGATCCGTTGCAGCTCGCCCAGAAGGCGCCCCTCGGGCGCCGCGGCGAGGACCACCGGGTTGATCAGGTTGCCGCCCTGCCCCTCGCGCTGGCGTTGCAGCGGCAGCGGTTGCGGCAGGCCGGTCCGTTGGGCCAGCCAGCGGCCCCACCCGGAATTGACGAACGAAAGATAACCGTCAGACATAAAGAGATCCCGATCCAATCCAGTAGAGGCTCAATAGGCCGAATCGCTGGCCAGCACCGCGTCTTCGCTGCTGGCGGCACGTTTGCGCGAGGCCGGCTTGGCGCTTTGCTCGAAGTGCGCCTGACGCTGTTGCAAGGCTTCCAGCAGCCCGAAGTCCTGGGGGAAGTCGTCGACCTGGATCGCGTGATCGCCGTATTCCACGTAACGACTGAGCAGCTCGTCTTCGTCCTGGCTGATCAACTGCTGTTCCAGAGCCTGGACCCGCCACACGCCGAAGGCCTCGCGGGAGATCGGCAACGGCGCCAGGGCGCCCTGCTTGATCGCCGGCTTGAGCCGGGCCTCGATCAGTTCCACTTGCGGTTGCAGGCGGAACGCCAGTTCGCCGTAGGCCAGTTTGTCGATGTCCGGTTGCGGGATGTAGGAGTCGGCCAACAGGCGGTCCCGGGTGGCGCCTGGGGTTTGCACCAGCTCGGCCACCTCGGCCAGCAAGCGGTCGCTGGGTTTGTGCTGGGGAATGCCCAGGGGGAAGCTCAGACCACGAATAATCCGCGCCGCCGCTCTGGACGGATAGTTGTCCAGCACCTCGGCCAGGGCTTCATGGGCCCGCAGCAGGGCATCCTGGGCCGCCCAATGCACCAGCGGCAGATCGGCCTGGGGCCGGCCATCGTCCTCGAAACGCTTCAGCACGCAGGACAGGATGTACAGCTGGGAAAGAATGTCCCCCAGGCGTCCGGTGATGCTTTCCTTGCGCTTGAGGGCACCACCCAGCACGCCCATGGAAATGTCCGAAGCCAGGGCCAGCACCACCGACAGACGCTGGATCTGCCGGTAATAGCCAGCCAGGGCCTTGTCGGTGTTGGCTGGGGCTTTGATCAGGCGGCCGCCGGTCAGGGCATGCACCGCGGCGCGCACAGTGTTGGCGCAGACAAAGCTGATATGGCCGAACATCGCGCTGTCGAACGCTTCCAGGCCTTTGCGTCCACCATCGCGAGCGGCTTCCATTTCACGGAACACATAAGGATGGCAACGGATCAGCCCCTGGCCGTAGATGATCAGGCAGCGGGTCATGATGTTCGCGCCTTCCACGGTGATGGCGATCGGGCTTTGCTGGTAGGCCCGGGCCAGGAAGTTGTTGGGGCCCATGCAGATGCCCTTGCCGGCGACGATGTCCATGCCGTCGTTGACGATGGCCCGGGCCCGCTCGGTGACGTGGTATTTGGCAATCGCCGAGATCACCGAAGGTTTCTCGCCGGCATCCAGGGACGCCACCGAAACCTTGCGCACCGCATCGCAGGCATACAGGTGCCCGGCCATGCGCGCCAACGGCGCCTGCACCCCTTCGAACTTGCCGATGGGCAAGCCGAACTGCTTGCGCATCGCCGCGTAGGCGGTGGTGCCGCGCACCGCCACCTTGCCCAGGCCGACGTTGGCCGACGGCAGGGAAATGGCGCGCCCGGCGGCCAGGCACTCCATCAGCATGCGCCAGCCGTTGCCCACCTGGGCGCCGCCGCCGATCACCCATTCCAGGGGAATGAACACATCCTTGCCGGTGGTCGGGCCGTTCTGGAACACCGCGTTCAGCGGCCAGTGACGACGCCCGGTATTGACCCCCGGATGGGTGGTGGGAATCAGTGCGCAGGTAATCCCCAGGCTGCCCTTGCTGCCCAGCAGGCCGTCCGGGTCTTCGGCGCGAAACGCCAGGCCCAGCACCGTGGCGATGGGGCCCAGGGTGATGTAGCGCTTGTCCCAGGTGACGCGAAAGCCCAGCACCTCCTGGCCTTCGAACTGGCCCTTGCACACCACCCCGACGTCGGGAATGGCCCCGGCGTCGGAACCGGCATAGGGGCTGGTCAGGGCAAAGCACGGAATGTCTTCGCCGCGAGCCAGGCGCGGCAGGTAATGCTGGCGCTGGGCCTCGGTGCCGTAGTGCAGCAATAGCTCGGCCGGGCCCAGGGAGTTGGGCACCATCACCGAGATCGCCGCCGCCGAGCAGCGGGTGGAAAGCTTCATCACCACCTGGGAATGGGCGTAATGGGAGAAGCCTTTGCCGCCGTACTGCTTGGGAATGATCATCCCCAGAAAGCCCGCGTCCTTGGTGTATTGCCAGGCCTTGGGCGACAGGTCCTGCCAGATCTGGGTGGTTTCCCAGTCGTTGGCCATGTTGCACAGGGTTTCCACTTCGTTGTCCATGAACGCCTGTTCTTCGGCGCTCAGGCTGGCCGGGGCGGCCTGCAGCAGGCGCGGCCAGTCGGGCTTGCCGCTGAACAGCTCGGCGTCCCACCAGACCGTGCCGGACTCGATGGCGGCGCGCTCGGTGTCGGACATGACCGGCATGATCTTGCGAAACATGGCCAGGGCGCGGCGGGTGAGCAAGGCACGGCGCAGGGGCTTGATGCTCAGCAGCGCGGCCGGCGCCAGCACCAGCAGCACGCCGAGGGTCAGTCCCAGGGTGCCCACCAGATTGAACAGATAACCTGCCGCCAGCCATACCAGGCCGCCGCCCAGCCACAGGGCCGCGGCGGCCTGGCGATAGGCCAGTGCACAGGCTGCGGCGAGTCCCACCAATAACCAGACAATCATGGAATACCTCTCTTGTTCTAACGAGACAACCACTGGGAGCCCGGGCGTTGTGCCGACCCCTCGACGATCACCCTACAAAGGAAAGAAGCATGTTTCAAATTTTATTTTTAAATATTGTTTTGAGTGTTTTCGGTAACGCATAACGGCTGAACGATGTCAGCCAAAGGTTGGAAAAGCAGGCAGGTCGAGACGGGTCCTGAGGTGACCCGTCCAGCCAACGGCAGTCGCACACTCCCTTGGTACTGCCGTTATCTCAAGGCATGGATGAAGCGCGAGACCTCAGAAGTGATAAGTCGCGGAGAGACTCACCACTTCGCCTTTGGAGTCGACTTTGCCGTCGATGGTGGAACCACCGAGACGGTCGACGTTGACGGTCTTGAGCTTGGCCTCTTTGACGAACTGCCGGGAATAGGCGCCGTCGATGGTCAGCCCGGGAATGGCCTTGATGTCATAGCCAAAACCGATGGAAGTGAACCAGCGATCGTTATCCGGAATCCGTGGGTCACGGGTCGAATTGCGAGTCGGGGTCTGGTCGAAGGCCACACCGGCGCGCAGGGTCAGTTCATCGGTGAAGCGATAGTCGCCACCCAGGGAGTACATCATCGAGTCCTTGTAGTTGTAAGGAATCGCCACCAGGGTGTTGCCATCAGACTTCAGCGTCAGGTCCTTGAACGACGACCACTGGGTCCAGAGCAGACTGGCACCCATGGTGAAGCGATCGTTGAACACGTGGACCCAGTCCAGGCCGGCGGTGGCCGGAATGTCCAGTTGGGTACTGGCGTTGGCACCATCGGGGTTTAGCTTGAGGCCCGGATAGGCCAGTTCGGTCAGGGTTTCACCGTTGGGACCGGCCGGCTGGGTCATGAAATTGCGGCCCAGGGCGTCGGCACGAATGTTGTACTTGCCCTCCATCTTGTTCTTGATCTTGGCGTGATAGTTCAGGCCCAGGGTGTCCTGCTCGGTGGGTTTCCAGGTGATGCCGGTGAACCAGCCGACCGAGGTGTTATCGACCTTGACCCGCATCAGGTTGGAGCCAATGCCCGAGGGCGCTCCAGGAAGCACCGACATGCCCGCCGAACCACTGACGTTGAGGTTCTGGCTGACGAAGCCCTTGCTGTGCTGCACGATGACCCCGGCACCGATGGAGAAGTCCTCACGGACCTTGAACGACAGGGCCCCAGTGAGGCCGACAGTCTCAATCTTGGTATCCACGGCGAAGTCACGACCTTTCCAGCCTTCGTCCCAGGTGCTGCGCATGCCCAAGGGCACGACCTGGCTGAGGCCAAAAGCAAAGCGATCGTTGATCGGCATCACCATGAAACCGGTGGGCAACCAGGCGGTGAAACCACCTTCCCCGCCATCGCCGGTCAGGGGCATCGCCGCGCCACTGGGAGCGCCGGTGTCATCCACGGGAGTGATGGAGGCCGGATTCCCCTGATAGTCGTTGACGTTGCCTTTGAACTTCATCTTGATCCGCGCGTAATCCACGGTCATCTGTGCCACGTTGTGATCGATGAACGCCATGGCCGCCGGGTTGTTGTACGCAGCACTGGGATCATTCTTGAACAGCGAACCACCACCAAACGCCCGACCCCAGCCTGGAGCGCCATAGGTCGGAGTAGAGAAACCACCCGCCTGCACCGACCCGGAACCGATCAGGCCACCCAGCACCGCCAAGCCAATAGCGGCCTGGATCTTGTGTTTCTTATTATTCATGCCCCACTCCTTATTATTATCGACCGCGATCGGCCACCACCGACCCAGGGCGTTGCAACAGGCGCCTCAAACGAGGCGCCTGTTTTTTCAGCAAGTGATCAACAGGCTGAAGTCAGATCAACTTCAAGGGGTTACGGTGAAGGCTGGGTTCGGCTTGACGCTCAACGCCGTGATTTTGCAACTGCCGACGGATTGCGCCGAAGGAATGCTCAGGGTGTTGGTGGCGTTGTTCCAAGTGGCGTTGATGGTCACCGGCGTGCTGCTGCAGTTGGAGAGGATCTTGAAGTTGACCCCGGTCACGGTGCCCGCGGTAGCGCTGGAGGCGGTCAGGGTCCAAGGCAGGTTCAGCAGAACCGGCACGCCGCACAGCGAGTTGCTACCGCTGACGGTGGCGCCGGTGATCGAGGCATTGGAGCCGTCGGCCGCCACGGTACCGGTGAAGTTGATGTTGCAATTGACCGGAATCCCAAACGATGCCGGCGAAGACACCGAGATGGTGCCCGGTGCCGAGAAGGACGCACCGGCAGGTGCAATGGTGGCAGCGTTGGCCATCGACGCGGCGCCCAGGCAGATGGCGAAAGAAGCTACGGATACCAGAGTCTTGATGCTTTGCATTGTTGTTTTCCTCAAGATTTAGGCAACAGGCAGTTGCCAGGGGGTTATCAGCCTCGCCAGGGTGTCGATGACGCCATCGGCTCTCCAGTTCGACCGAATTCGGTGCTGGAGCACGCTATGGCGATACCGACCGGGCTTGAGCTGCCGGCGCTTTCGGACTACTTGATCGCACGTTCATCAGCGTCCCTCCATGGAATCTGTTGTGACTCAGGGCGCAACCCGGAACGTGGGCGGCATCTGGATCGATACGGTCTTGATGGTGCAGCCGCCCTCAAGGCTGACCTGGGTCGCCTCCAGCTTGCCGGTGCGGTTGTTCCAACTGCCTTCGGCGGTGCTCGGCCCGCAATCGCCGCCCACCAGGGGGGCGTGTACGGTGACCTGGATGCCGGACATGGCGCCGCTGGTTTCATCCTTGGCAATCAGCTTCCAGGGCAGGTGCGTGGCTTCCACCTGGCCACACTTGAGGCCGCCGCTGAAGTCGACTTTCTCGACGCTGGCGAAGCTGCCGTCGGGGCTGACCTTGCCGCTGACCTGGATGGTGCAGTCGGCATTGATGATGCTTTTGGCGAAGCTGATGGGCCCTTTGGCGGTGAACTCGGTGTTGGCCGGCTCGATGCGCGCCGCATCGGCGGCGCCCATCAGTGACACACCCAGCATGACCACGAACAGACGGGCAGCGAGCAGAGGTGAAATAGACATCCGTGACTTCCTTACAGTTGCTTATTGTTGTTGTCGGTCAACGTGTTCAAGGACTTCTGTATTCGGGGCTCACCCTTCAAGCAGGCAAACGCAGGCGGTTCACGGGCACTTGAAGGAGTGAGCGGTCCAACTAAAGAGCGGTGTCTCAATCGGTGTCGGTGAAACCGTATTGCTTGAGCAGTTCGGCACGCTTGGCCGGATGCAGGTTGGCCAACCGCACATCTCCCGAGTAATGGGCCAGGACCCGGTGGTCCATCAGTCGCCGCCAGAGCGCCGGCACATAGGCCCAGACGATCATGGTGGCGTAGCCATAGGGCAGTTGCGGGGACTCGTCGAAGTGGCGCAAGGCCTGGTACGAACGGGTCGGGTTGGCATGGTGGTCAGAGTGACGCTGCAGCTGGAACAGGAAGATGTTGGTGACGATGCGGTTGCTGTTCCAGGAATGGCGTGGCGAGCAGCGCTCATACCGGCCGTTGGGCTGTTTCTGCCGCAGCAGACCGTAGTGCTCGACGTAGTTCACCACTTCCAGCAGGGAGAAACCGTAGATGCCCTGGATCACCAGGAAGGGAATCACTGCCGCGCCGAGCCAGGCGATCAGCACGCCCCAAAGCACCACGCTGTACAGCCAGGCACTGAGCACGCCGTTCTTCCAGTGCAGGGTCGGCAGTCCGAGCTTGTGCAGGCGCTCGCTTTCCAGGTGCCAGGCCGAGCGCAGGCTGAACCACACGGTGCGCGGCAGGAAACTCCAGAACGACTCGCCAAGGCGCGAGCTGGCCGGATCTTCAGGGGTCGCCACGCGAACGTGATGGCCACGGTTGTGTTCGACGAAGAAGTGCCCGTAGAAGGTCGAGGCCAGGGCCAGTTTGGCCAGGAACTTGGCCATCCCGCGGTTCTTGTGCCCCAGCTCATGGGCAATGTTGATGGCGATACCGGTGGCGGCACCGGTGGACATGGCCATGCCCAGGTAAGTGAACCAGCCGACGCTGCCATGCAGTTGCGCACGTTCGGTCAGAAAGGCCGCGAAGCTCGCCAGGCTGCCCTGCAGGTGCAGCTGTTCACTAAGCTGCAACAAGCCACCGGCCAGGATCCAGTCGACCCCCTTGATGGCCATCCAGGCGGTGACTACCAGGGACACCACCGAGAGCACGGCGCAGCTGTAGACGATGAAACGGTAGTAGGGTTGTTTTTCCAGATCGGGAACCGCGGACTCCGGCGGGTTGCTGGCGTCCTCTCCGAGCAGGCCGTCAATCAGGGGAATCAGGCCGAAGATCACCACCACCCCGCTCCACCAGAACACCTGGACACCGGTGGTCAGTGCGAACAGGCCTGCGAGCAAAGGGGTGATCATCGGCAAGGTGCCCAGCCACCAGAGGTGACGCTTGCCATCGGTCCAGACGCCGGGTGCCGCCACGGAGACAGTCATGGCAGCCTCCGCAGGATGGCCGTCGGCAGGGATGCCATAGAGGACAGCGCGACGGCGCTGTACGGAGCGTGAACAGACGAAAAAACAAAAGCGTGAAATGGCGTTATTTTCATTATTTTAATCGCTCAATTGCACTTTCAAAAAAAACATTCAAAACATTTTTTTAAAAAAATAGCTCGGGTTCGTTAGCTCGTCAACTATTTTCTCGGTCTGTTTTGAATGTCGCCCGTGAAGCCTTTACAGCTGCTGCCAGAGTCGTTGCGCGACGATCGCAATCACCATCTACAATGCCCCTAGCCTGCTCGGGATGCCGCGAACGGCGGGCGCAGCACGGTGGCGCTGCGCTGCGGTGCGGCTTGTGCAGCAATGTGCTCGACCATGGCCACCACTCGCTCGACGGCGCTGATGGGCAGCATGTGCCCTCGACCTGGAACGATCTCAAGTTGCAGCCCCGGCACCTTGCCCACCATGGCCTCGCCATGCCGGCGGTAATTGAGTATCGAGTCCGCCGAACCATAGATCAGCCCCACCGGCAGCTTCAGGCTGGGGTAGCGCTTGACCATGCCCGGTAAGGCGCGATTGACCACCGCGATCTCGCTGGAGGCGTTATAGAAGTTGTCCGAACGCATCCCCAGCAAGCCGCCGCCACGCTCGGCGAAGTCCTCGGGCACCGGGTCCGGGGCGAATATCGCCTTCACCAGACCGCGACGACCGAGCATCGCCATGGGCGCCGCCAGGGTCAGGGACATCCAGCGACGCAGGAAGGCCGGACGTACTCCAAGGGACAGGAACACCCAGGGCAGCATGCGTTGCGGATGAGTCAAGGGCGCCACCAGGATCAGCCCGGACACCGATTGCGGATGATCCAGCGCCAAAGACAAGGCCACGGCGCCGCCCAGGGAATGCCCGAGTACCAGCGGCTGCCCCAGGTCCAGGGTGCGAATGAACTTGGCCACCAGACTGGCCTGGGCCGGCAGGTCCGCCGCCGCACCGCGGGCCCGCGTGGAATAGCCTGAGCCGGGGCGGTCGAGGGTGATCACCCGGAACCGTTCACGCAACTGCGGCGCCAGGGAGTGGGTCAGGTTGCGACCGCAACCGGACAGGCCATGGATCATCAGCAGTGCCGGGCCGCGGCCCTCGTCGGTGTAGTGCAGGCGTTCACCGCCGACTTCGAGAAAGCGCCCGTTGATCGGCACCTGGCGTTCGATCCTGCGGTTGATACGCAAGCTCACCACCCAAAGCACCGCGCTGACCGCCAGAAATACCGCCGCCGCTACCAGCCACTGCATAACCCGTCCCCCCAGCTTCCCTGCGCCGCGCTGCAGGACCAGGATGATCCGCCGCAGTGGCTGTCGCCTTGGCCCGGTACCGCCTGTGGCGTCTCATCCCGGCTCCGGATGAGCCCTGCAAGATCCACAAGCGAATGGCGTAGGTGACTTTTTCAGGCGATTTATTTAAATTATTTTTTAAAACATTATTTTAAATTGTGCAATCCTGAGGTTTCACTCACCGACGAAAGTCACCCCAAGCATCACCACAATCGAGGTACACACCATGAATGCGTACTCGCCACCCAACGACCCTGAGGCCGTTGACATCGCCATCATCGGCGCCGGCTTCGCCGGGCTGTGCATGGCGATCAAGCTCAAGCAAGCCGGGCTGCAAGACTTCCTGGTCGCCGAACAAGCCGCGTCCCTGGGGGGCACCTGGCGCGACAATCACTACCCCGGCTGCGCCTGCGACGTGCAATCCCACGTTTACTCCTTTTCCTTTGCGCCCAACCCGAACTGGACCCGGCAGTTCGCGCCCCAGGCGGAAATCCGCGAGTACCTGGAGAACTGCGCCAGGGACTTCGCCCTGGCGCCCTTTCTGCACTTCAACATGGGCCTGGAGCAGGCGGTCTTCGATGAGGTTTCAGAGCGCTGGCAACTGAGGTTCGGCAATGGCCGCAAGGTCAGCGCGCGGGTGCTGGTGTCCGGCATGGGCGGCCTTTCGCGTCCGGCGATCCCGCAGATTCCCGGCCTGGACACCTTCACCGGCAAGCGCTTTCACTCCCAGCAGTGGGACCATCGCTACTCCCTGCAAGGCAAGCGCGTGGCGGTGATAGGCACGGGTGCCAGTGCCATTCAGTTCGTCCCGAAAATCGCTCCCCGGGTGGCGCAGCTCAAGCTGTTCCAGCGCACCCCGCCGTGGATCATGCCCAAGCCCGACCGCCCGCTCAGCGCGGCGGAACGCTGGGCCTTCAAGCACCTGCCCTTCACCCAGCGGCTGGTGCGCTCGGCGCTGTACTGGGCCCTGGAAAGCCGGGTGATCGCCTTCGCCCGCAGGCCGAAACTGATGAGAGTGGTACAGCGCGTGGCCCTGCGGCACCTGCGCAAGCAAGTCGCCGATCCGCTCCTGCGCCAACGCCTGACGCCCGACTACACCATCGGCTGCAAGCGCATCCTGATTTCCAACGACTACTACCCAGCCCTCTCCCGAGGCAATGTGGGGGTCATCAGCGATGCCATCCAGCGCATCGACAGCGATGCCGTGATCACCGCCGACGGCACCCGCCACCCGGTGGACTGCATCATCTTCGGCACCGGCTTCCAGGCCACCGACCCGATTCCCCAGGGCCTGCTCTTCGGCCGTCGGGGCCAGGACCTGATGGACGCCTGGTCCGGGGGCGCCCATGCCTACCTCGGCACCTGCCTGCCGGGCTTTCCCAACTTGTTCATGATCGTCGGCCCCAACACCGGTCTTGGGCACAACTCGATGATCCTGATGATCGAGGCTCAGGTGGACTACATCCTCAAGGCCCTGGAACGGATGCGCCTGGACGGCATCGCCAGCCTGGAGGTCAAGCCCCAGGTCGAGAGCCAGTACAACCAGCGTCTGCAACAGCGCCTGGCCGGGGCCATCTGGTCCACCGGCGGTTGCCGCAGCTGGTACCTGGACCCCCGCAGCGGCCAGAACACCACCCTCTGGCCCGGCTCTACCTGGAGCTTCAGGAAGACCGTGCAGCACTTCCAGCTCCAGGACTACCTGACCACTCACCTGCTCCACCCCGGGACTGCCGCCACGCCGGCCGCAGCGCGCCCGTTGAACCTGCAAGAGGCCGCCATCGATGAAAAATTTTAACGGTAAAGTCGCGGCCATCACCGGCGCCGCCTCCGGCATGGGGCGTGCCCTGGCCATTGCCCTGGCCCGCGAGGGTTGCCACCTGGCCCTGGCCGACAAGAACCCCCAGGGACTGGCCCAGACCGTGACCCAGGCCCGGGCCGCGACCTTGCTGCCATTGCGCATCAGCAGCCAGGAACTGGACGTCGGCGACCGCCAAGCGATGTTCGCCTGGGCCGCCGCCAGCGCCGCCGAACACGGGCAGATCAACCTGATCTTCAACAATGCCGGCGTGGCCCTGTCCAGCACCGTGGAAGGTTCGAGCCTGGCGGACCTGGAGTGGATCGTCGACGTCAATTTCTGGGGCGTGGTCCACGGCACCCAGGCCTTCCTGCCCTACCTCAAGCAATCCGGCGACGGCCACATCATCAACACCTCCAGCGTCTTCGGCCTGTTCTCCCAACCGGGCATGAGCGGCTACAACGCTACCAAGTTCGCCGTACGCGGCTTTACCGAATCCCTGCGCCAGGAGCTGGACCTGCAAGGCAACGGCGTCTCTGCCACTTGCGTGCACCCGGGCGGCATCCGTACCGATATTGCCCGCAGCAGCCGCATCAGCGACAACGTCAAGGGCTTCCTGATCGACAACGAACAGCAGGCCCGGGACGACTTCGAAAAGCTCTTCATCACCGGCGCCGAAACCGCCGCCAAGGTGATCCTGCACGGGGTGCGCAAAAACAAGCGCCGGGTGCTGATCGGCCGCGATGCGCACTTCCTCGATCTGCTGGTGCGTCTGCTGCCCGGCGCCTATCAGGCCCTGGTGGTGTGGATCAGCCGGCGCATGGCGCCCAAGCCGGGCCAGGAACGGCCGGCAGTCTACGAGGCCCAGGACGAGCGCGGCCTGTAGCGCCGCGTACCCATTTCATGTCTAGAGGAGCGCCAGCCATGCTGCCCATCCGCCGCGACATCCAGGTCGAACTGCCTGCCGAACGTGCCTGCGACTGGCACGAACAAGGCAGCCACGTGAGCCACTTCTTCAATGCCCTGTCCCTGCTGTTTCCTGCCGGCGAGCTGTTCTTCATGGACAGCGTGCGCCATTACCGCGAGCAGATTCACGACCCCGAGCTCAAGCGCGAGATCCAGGGGTTCATTGGCCAGGAAGCCATGCACAGCCGCGAGCACGTGCGCTACAACGACTTGCTGCAGGACGCCGGGCTGCCGGCCCATTTGCTGGATCGGCGGCTGCGGATGATCCTCGACTTCCAGAAAAAGCACTTTCCTGCGGCCTTCAACCTGGCCATCACTGTGGCCCTGGAACACTACACGGCGATCCTTGCCGACCTGCTGCTGCGCGACCCCAGCCGCTTCGGCGATTCGGTGGAAGGCTACCGGCAGATGTGGCTGTGGCACGCCCTGGAGGAAACCGAACACAAATCGGTGTCCTACGACGTCTTTAACAGCGTGCTCAAGCCCGGGCCCAAGCGCTACCTGATCCGCACCGGGACCATGCTCTTCACCACCCTGACCTTCTGGCTGGTGGTGTTCGACTTCCATGTGCGGATGCTCATCGCCGACCGCCGTCGCGGTGGCCACTGGCGCGGCCTGTGGCAGGTGATCAAGTACCTCTACGGTCCCAAGGGCGTGTTCCCGCGCATCGCCCTGCCCTGGCTGCAATTCTTCAAGCCGGGCTTCCATCCCTGGGACCACGACAACCGCGAGCAGCTGCAACGCATCGACGGTCTGGTGCAAGAGATCGAACGCACCCGCGCCGCCGTGGCGGCCAAGTGACCGGCCAAGTGGGCAGCCATGACACGCCGCAACAGCGGCGTGCCATGAGCGCCTGCACGCACGCCAGGGGCTGCTAACCTGCAGCGCACCCTTTGTGCTGCGAGCGCGCGCCATGATCCTGATCCTGCTGCCCCACGCCGACTACGACCCCACCGAAAGCAGCCTGCCCTGGCAGGCCGCCAGGGACGCGGGCTTTGACGCGCAATTCGCCACGCCCCTGGGGTTCCCGGCCTACGCCGACTCGCGCCTGGTGAGCCTGGGCTTCGGCCCACTCAATCCGCTGTTGATGACCCCCGCTGCCGACCTTGAGCACTACCACAGCATGACCCGCGACCCGGCGTTTCTCAGCCCCCTGAACTATGCCGACGTCGATCCGCAAGCCTTCGAGGGCCTGCTGATTCCGGGCGGGCATGCCCGGGGCATGCGCAGCCTGCTGGAGTCCGCGGATGTGAGGCGAATCATCCTGGCGTTCTTCAAGGCCGACAAACCCGTGGCCGCGGTGTGTCACGGCCCACTCGCGCTGGCCCGCTGCATCGACCCCGACAGCGGGCGCTCGGTGCTCTACGGACGCAAGGTCACCGCCCTGCTCGCAGGCCCCATGGAACTGGCGGCCTGGATCGTCACCGCGCCGTGGCTGGGGCGCTATTACCGCACCTACGACCACAGCGTCGAGCACGAGATCAAGCAGGTACTGGCCAGCCCGGCGGATTTTCTTTCCGGGCCCTGGCTGCCGCGCCGGGATTCAGCGCAGCACCCCGAGCGCGGCTTTGTGGTGCGCGACCGCAACCTGCTGACCGCGCGTTGGCCGGGAGACTGTCACCGCTTTGCCGAGGAGTGGGTGAACCTGCTGCAAGAGGCCCGTCAGGCCCAGGTTCAGCCGGAGCAGAGCAGCGCTGACCCGGCTTGAAGGCGTGGCGACACGCACGACTGTCTCCATGACCTGTTCGCCGACAAGCCGGCGCCTGCGGGAGAGGGAGCCGGATCAGGCATGGGACCAGCGCCGGTGCAGGCCACGGGCCAGGGCGTCGAGGGCAAACCCCAGCACGCCAATCAACAGCACCATGGCCATCAGTTCCGAGTAGGCCAGGCGGTCCCGGGTGTCGAGGATGAAGTAGCCCAGGCCGGCGCTGACACCGAGCATTTCGCAGGGCACCAGGACGATCCAGAGGATGCCGATGGACAGTCGCACCCCGGTCAGGACATGCCCCACCACCCCGGGCAAGATCACCTTGCGCAAGGTTTCCCAGCGGGTGGCGCTGAGGCTGCGGCTCAGTTGCAGCCAGCGCGGGTCCAGTTGACGCACGCCGGCCGCGGTGTTGAGCAGGATCGGCCACAGGGCGGCAAACGCCAGGAGGAAGTAGATCGGTTGGTCCCCTACCCCCATCAGCATCACCACCACGGGCATCCAGGACAGCGGCGAGATCATCCGCAAGAACTGGAACGCCGGGGTGGTCGCCGCCTCCAGGTGCCGGTAGCTGCCCACCAGCAGCCCCAGGGGCACACCGATCAGCAAGGCCAGGAGCAGCCCTACCAAGATGCGCTTGAGGCTCACCAGCACATGCTCATACAGCTCGCCGCGCCCCAGCAGTTCCACCAGGCTGGCGAAGGTCGCCTCGGGGGAGAAACGCGCCGCCAGGCCATTGCCGCCTCCCAGCAGGTGCACCCCCAGCCACCAGCCCAGCAGCAGGCTCAGCAGCCCCGCCAGGCCCAGGACCCAATGGCTCAGGGAGGAAGGTTGCTTGCCCATCAAAGACCAAACTCCTCGCTGCGTTCAAAGCTGTCCGCCAGGCCGAACGCCTTGAGCCCGCCCACTGCGGCGATGGCGTTGCGCACAAAGCGATCGTCCACCAGGTCCTGGGCGGTGTGCACCGGGTCGAGGTTGGCGAGAAAGCCCTTGTCGCCCTCGATCAGGGTGTCCTTGAGGCGCTTGACCAGTTCCTCGGTGTAACTGGGAAACGGATACGGCTGGAAGTCGATGCGCGACTCGTCCCAGTGGCTGTGCTGGATCGCACCGCTGGCCAGGTAGGCCTCGCGGTCGCTGGCCGCCGGCGCCAGCACTCGATTGAGGACCTGGGGCGCATGGGGCGTGTAGCGATTGCTGCCGTCCTTGGACAGCAACTGCGCAGCCTCCGCGCGGTTATCCCGGGTCCAGAGCTGAGCCTTGACGATGGCGTTGACCACTTTCTGCGACCACTCGGGGCGCTGGTTCAGGTCGTGCTCATGCATGAACACCACGCAGCAGGCGTGATTGCGCCAGACGTCCCCGGTAAAGCGCTGCACCCGCCCCACCTTGAGCTCTTCGGCCAGGGCGTTGAAGGGCTCGGCGACGATGTAGCCGGCAATGCGCTGGCTGGCCAGGGCCGGCGGCATGTCCGATGGCGGCAGCACCAGCAGGTTGACCTCGTTGGCCCCCAGGGCGCTGCCAGCGGCCTTGCTCACCGGCACCAGGCCGTTGTCGCGAAACAGTTGCTGCACCACCACGTTGTGGATCGAGTACCAGAACGGAATCGCCACCGACTTTCCCGCCAATTGCTTGATCTCGGTAATGCCCGGGGCCACGGTCAGGCCGGAGCCGCCGACATGGTTCCAGGCCACCACCTTGGCCGGCACCCGGCTGCCGTAGCGGGCCCAGACGGTCATCGGCGACAGCAGGTGAATGACATTGACCTGCCCGGAAATGAACGCCTCGATCACCTGCGCCCAGCTGCGCAGCAGCACCGGGCGTTCGGCCTTGATGCCCTCGGCCTCGAACAGGCCGTTGTTGTGGGCCACCAGCAAGGGCGTGGCGTCGGTGATCGGCAGGTAGCCGATGCGTACCGGCGCATCCGGCTCCTGGGCGGCGCGGGCGTGCAGGCTGTTGAGCAGCGGCAAGGCGCCGCCGGCGGTCAGCAGCGCGCTGAGTTTGAGGAAGTCACGACGCGTGTGAGTGAAGTCGTCCAGGCACATGGTCAATCTCCGACGGTGCAGGCAATGGGGAATTAAGGGGGTTGCGGCTCGCCCGCCGAAGGGTTTTGAGAATCTCGATACGCAAGGCGCCCAGCTCCTCGATCCGTTCGGCACGGGGCGCCGGCAGGTCGATGTGCCACTGGCCGAGGGTGCGCGCCGGGCTGTTACCCAGTAGCAGCACCCGATCGGACAACAGCAGGGCTTCGTCGATGTCGTGGGTGATCAGCAGCGCGGCCGTGCGGTGCTGGCCGATCACCTTGAGCAGCAGTTGCTGCATGTCGGCCCGGGTCACCTCGTCCAGGGCGCCGAAGGGTTCGTCCAACAGCAAGACTTGCGGCTGCCGGGCCAGGCAGCGGGCCAGGGCGGTGCGCTGGGCCATGCCGCCGGAGAGCTGGGCCGGGTACTGTCGACGGGCATGGTCCAGGCCAACGGCGGCGATGGCGTGGTCGATACGGGCCTGACGCTGCGTCTGGCTCAAGTGCGGCTGGCGGGCAAAATCCAGGCCGAAGGCGACGTTGTGCTCCAGGGTCAGCCAGGGCAACAGGCTGGGGTCCTGGAAGGCCACCGCGACCCGAGGATGGGGACCGCTGAGCACTTCTCCCAGCAGGCTGACCTGCCCCTTGTTGGGCTGCTGCAGGCCGGCCAGGACCCGCAACAGGCTGGACTTGCCGACACCGCTGGGGCCGAGGATGGACACCACCTCACCGGCTTGCAGTTGCAGCTCGAAGTCTTCCAGCACCACGTGCCAGCCCTCGGCCCCGGGATAGCCCAGGCTGATGTTCTGCGCATTCAACAACGGGCTCATGCTGCGTTACGCGCCTGGCGCTGCAGTTCGGCACGCAATTGCACCAGGCTTGGCGTGACGATGGGCACAAAGGCCGACTCGCGCCAGCGCCGGGCAAAGCCGCTGCCGAATTCATTCAGGTAGGCCTTGCCCCCACTGGCCTGCAACTCCAGTTGCACGGCGTTGGCAGTGGCCTCGGCCAAGGCGATGCGCACCCGGAACAGCGC
This sequence comes from Pseudomonas protegens, assembly GCF_003363755.1. Classification (GTDB taxonomy): domain Bacteria; phylum Pseudomonadota; class Gammaproteobacteria; order Pseudomonadales; family Pseudomonadaceae; genus Aquipseudomonas; species Aquipseudomonas danubii. Next base: position 56,694 of record NZ_CP031396.1, on the reverse strand, counting down.
TGCGGGCTGGGTCAGGAAACGCCCGTCGAGCAGACCCTCCTTGAGTTCGGCAACGGTCTGTTCCAGGTGCTGGCGCTGCTCGTGCAACGGCTCCATGAGAATCGAGCGGGCACCCTGGACATGGCTTTGCACTTCGCTAAGAGCCCGGCGCGCCAGGCCGATGGCCAGGGCACATTGCAGACCGAGAAAGGCCGGGCGCACGGCTGGCAGGAAGACTCGGGCGTCCTCGTGCAGCAGCCAGTCTCGCGGAACCTGCACCTGACTCAAGTCCAGGGCCGCGGTGTTGCTCGATTGCAGGCCCATCAGTTGCAGGTCGTCGGAGCGCTGCAGCCCGGGCAAGGCATCGGGAAGCGCCAGGATAAAGGGCGCACCGCCCTCCTCGTGCTCGATGGCCGCCGCCACCACAAAACCGCTCTTGCGCAGGTTGGTGACCCAGTGCAGGCGGCCGTTGAGGCTCCAGCCCTGGCCCTGGTCCCGCGCCTTGACTTGCAGCGCCTCGATCCCGGACAGGAACTTCATGGCGTTGGACAGCCCGGTGGCCCCGGCCAGTTCGCCACTGAGCAACGAGGGCAGCAAGCGCTCGCGCAGCGCCTGGTTGGGACTGTGCAGCAGGTATTCGATAAAGGCCCGCTGGCCCCAGAACACGAAGGCGGCCGCCAGGGAGTGACTTGCCACCGCGGCCATGACTTCCAGGGCATCGGTCAGGTCGCCGCCGCTGCCTCCCAGTTCCTGGTCGATGCCGACCCGCAGCACGTCGGCCCCGGCCAGTCGAGCGAGTACCTGCTGAGGATCGCAGTGACCCTGGTCCAGCGCCTGGGCCTGGGCATCCAGCCATTCACTCAAGTGCGCACTGAGCATGTGGTTTTCTCCTTGAAGGGGGCGCCGTTGGATAACCGGCGCCTTGAATCATTGACCTTGGGCCGACCAGCGATACTGGGCCAGCTCGGGGTTCAGTTCGGTCCCGGCGAACACATTGGCAAAATTGCACAGGGTCGCCAGGCTGATGCCCAGGATCACTTCCAGGGCGTTGCCTTCGCTGTACCCTGCGGCCTTGAACCGGGCATAGCCCTGGTCGCTGACCTTGCCCCGGGTGGCGATCACTTCCCGGGCGAAGGCCGCCAGGGCTTCCAGACGGGCCTCAGGCAAGCTGCTCTGCTCACGCAGGGCGCTGACCACCGGGTCCGGGAGTTTGGCCTTGTTCAGGGCCACCGCGGTATGACCTGCGACACAGAAATCGCAGCCATGGGTGGTGGCGGCGATCAACTGCACCACCTCCCGCTCCGCCAGGCTCAGATCAGCCTTGGCGTTGAGGCCCGAGACCGTGACGTAGGTCTCCAGGGCGGCCGGGGCGTTGGCCAGGATGCCCAGCAGGTTGGGAATGTAGCCGGAATTTTTCAGGGCATTTTCAAGAAATGGCCGGGCGGCTTCTGGGGCGCTGTGCAAGGTGTGTAGAGTGACGCGGGACATGGAGTGGACTCCTGGTATGTAGGTGTGCGTCAAGTCTGTTGGTTATAAGAATTCCGATCCATATTCTAAAGTAGCGATTACTTGCTCCTGAGTGTTTCCCTTAGATGATTTCATCAAGCCCCTTGGTTGATTGGTTATTAGAAGGCCTGGAACTGGATGCCAGCCTGTTTCATGTCGGGCGTTACTGCGGTGGCTGGCACGCCAGCACCCAGGGGCTGGCCCGGGCCAGTTTCCACCTGATCGTCCAGGGCCATTGCTGGCTGCACATCGATGGCGTGCCCGAGGCGCTGCGCCTGGACGCCGGGGATGCGGTGTTTCTGCTACAGGACCTGGGCTATCGACTGTCCAGCGCCCAGCAGTCCGCAGTGGCGCAACAACTGCCGCGCATGGCCATGACGGCCCTGGATTCCAGCGCCCAGGATGGCGTGGGCCTGGTCTGCGGCTTCTTCCACTTCAAGTCAGGATTGTCTTCGCTGATCATCGACGGCTTGCCGGGCTGGCTGATCCTGCGGGCCGGCGATCCGTCCCTCAGCGCCGCCCGCGCACTGTTCCAACTGATTCTCGACGAGTGCCAGCGCACCCCGGCACCGTCCTCGGCCTTGCTGGAGCGCCTCAGCCACCTGCTGTTCCTCTATGTGCTGCGCCAACAGGTCAGCGACAACCAGGACCTTGGCGGCCTGGTGGCCCTGGCTCGGCACCCGGGATTCGCCCCGCTGCTGGAACAGTTGATCCAGCAGCCCGGCCAGCCCTGGCCCCTGGAAAGCATGGCGGCCCTGACCGGGCTGTCGCGTTCGGCGTTCTTCAAGCGTTTCAATGAACTGGCCGGGCAGTCCCCGGGACAGGTGCTGCTGGCCCTGCGCATGCGCCATGCCTGCCAGTTGCTCAAGGCCAACCAGACCGTGGAACAGGCGGCGGCGAGCGTGGGTTATCAATCCATCGCCGCCTTCACCCGGGCCTTCACCAAGGCCGTGGGCCTGCAGCCCGGGGCCTATCGCAAGCAGCATGAAGGGCGCTGAGTCGCACCGCACAGGGTTTAACGGCGGTGCGCCAGGGAGCGCACCAGCCTGTCGCCGGCGCTCTGTACTCCCTGCACCAGCAACACCAGGACCAGCACCGTGGCCACCATGATCTGGTTGTTGAAACGCTGATAGCCGTAGCGGATCGCCAGGTCGCCCAGGCCTCCGCCGCCGATGACCCCGGCCATGGAGGAGAAGCCGATCAGCATCACCAGGGTCAGGGTCAGCCCCGCCAGCAGTGCCGGCAAGGCCTCCGGCAGCAGCGCCTTGAAGATCACATGGCCGATATGCCCACCCATGGCCAGGATCGCTTCGATCCGTCCCTTGTCCACCTCATCCAGGGCGTTCTCGACGATCCGTGCAAAAAATGGAAAGGCACCGATGGTGATGGGCACCACCGCTGCGGTGCTGCCCAGGGTAGTGCCTACCACCAGCCGGGTCAGGGGAATCAAGGCGATCAGTAGCACCACAAAGGGCAAGGAACGTCCCAGGTTGACCAGGGTGCCCAGCAGGCGATTGATCCGCGGCATGGGGCGCAGGCCGCCCTTGCGGCTGACGAACAGCAGCACGCCCAGAGGCAGGCCGATCAGCACCGTGAACAGCGAGGCCAGGAGCACCATGTACAGGGTTTCGCCAGTGGCGCTTATCAGCAGTTGCGCCAGTTCCTGCCAATCAATAGTGCGGTTCACAGGCGTTCACTCCGGATGCCTCGCTGGGCCAGGGCCGTCAGCAGTTGCTGGAATTTTCCGTGGTCGGCACCGGCGGCAGCGATGCGCAGGCGCCCTACCCGCCGGCCGCCCACCGACTCGACCCCGCCGGCCAGCACCTTGAGTTCCAGCCCCTGCTGGCGACTCAGTTGCGCAAGCAGCGGCGCGGCACGCTGGTTGTCGAAAAATGTCAGCTCGGCCTCGGGCTGGCTGCCGTTGAACGGCAGGTTGTAGCCCGGCAGCAAGGCGCGACCCAGGGCCGATTGCGGGTCCGCAAGCAATTGGGCAATCGCACCGCACTCCAGCAACCGGCCCTGGGCCAGGGAAGCGGCATGGCTGCAGATGGATTTGACCACCTCCAATTCGTGGGTGATCAGCACGATGGTCAGCCCCAGCTCGCGGTTGATTTGCGCCAGCAGTTGCAGGATCGAGGCGGTGGTTTCCGGGTCCAGGGCGCTGGTGGCTTCATCCGAGAGCAGATAACGGGGACCGGCGGCCAGGGCTCGGGCAATGCCTACCCGCTGCTTCTGGCCACCGGACAGTTGGGAAGGAAAGGCCTGGGCCTTATCACTCAGCCCCACCAGATCCAACAGTTCCAGGACCCGGGCTTGTCGCTGCGGTTTGCCCAGGCCGGCGATTTCCAGGGGCACGGCGACGTTGTCCTGCACCGTGCGTGAATGCAGCAGGTTGAAGCCCTGGAAGATCATGCCGATGCCCTGGCGCTGCCTGCGCAGCTGGCCTTCGGATAGCGTGCCGAGGTCCTGGCCATCGATCAGGATGCGCCCGCTGCTGGGGCGCTCCAGCAGGTTCAGGCAACGCAGCAGGGTCGACTTGCCGGCACCGCTGCGGCCGAGAATGCCGTAGACCGCGCCGTCGGGAACCGTCAGTGACACCCGATCCAGGGCCGGCGGCTGGCCTTCGCCATAGACCTTGCTGACCTGCTCCACCTGGATCATGGCTGGCGGCCCGCGACCGGGATCACCGAGCCCTTGTAGGACTCGGTGATGTACTTGGCCACTTCAGGAGAACCCAGGTCCTTGGCCAACTGCCGAATGCGGGGGTCGTCCTGCAGTTGGGGGGTGGTCACCAGGATATTGGCGTAGGGGTTGTGTTCGGCCTGCTCCAGCCCCAGGGCATCCTTGGCTGGCACCAGGCCCGCTTCCAGGGCGTAGTTGCCGTTGATCACCGCTAGGTCGACATCTTCCAGGGCCCGGGGAATCTGCGGTGATTCGATTTCCAGAATCTTCAACTGCCTGGGGTTGTCGGCGATGTCCTTGGGGGTGGCCTGGTCACGGGCCGGATCGCTGAAGCCGGGCTTGAGGCGGATCAGCTGGTAACTCTGCAACAGGTACAGGGCGCGGCTCAGGTTGGTGACATTGTTGGGCACCGCCACTGTGCCGCCCTGTGGTACCTGATCGAAGCTCTTGTGCCGCTGGGAGTAGATGCCCAGGGGTTCGATGTGCACGCTGGCGGCCACCGCGAACGGCTGGCCCAGGGCCTGTTCCTGGGACTTGAGATAAGGCAGGTGCTGGAAGTAGTTGGCGTCCACATCGCCGTGGGCCAACAACTCATTGGAGTTCACGCCGTTGGGAATCTCGATGATCTGCAATGCCAGTTGCGGGTCGAGCTTCTGCACATAAGCGAGGATCTGCGCGTGGGGTACCGGGTCTGCCGCGACCCGCAACGGCTGTGCGGCAACCGCCGGCAGGAGGTGACCCAGGCTGGCCAGCAGCGCCAGGGCAAACAGGTTCTTGTTCAACATGGTTATGTCCTTGGGTCGGCGAATCGGGGTCAGGCACTCAGGGCCTTGGGGACCAGGGCATCGGGGTAGAAGCGCTGGGCGACATCGGGGTGGGAACGCAGGCGGCCCTTGAGGTAGTTCCAGCCCACTTCACGAAACAATGGATTGTCCGGATCGCTGGCCGGGCCCCGGGCTTCCTGCAACAGGGCTGCAGGCAAGGGGTACAGCGGCACGCGGGCGTCCAGTTGGGCGCCGAGGAAAAAGGCAATCGACAAGCGATCGCGGTCCGCCGGTGGCGAGAGCACCCGGTGCACCGTGGCCCGCAGGTAGCCGTGGGTGGCCAGTTCCAGTAGCTCGCCGATATTTACCACCAGGGTGTTGTCCCTGGGGAGTGCGTCGATCCAGCGGCCCTCTTGCACTTCCACCTGCAGACCGGCCTGCTGGTCCTGCAGCAAAAAGCTGAGGAATCCGGAATCCTTGTGGGCGCCTACGCCCTGGTTGCTTTGTCCCGGGGCGTGGCCGGGATAGCGGATCAGCTTGATATGTTCATTGGGCCGCTCGCCGTACAAGGGATCGAAAGCATGCTCCGGCAATGACAGGGCCTGGGCAAAACCTCGCAGCAGGCGCAGCGACATGCCGGTCATTGCCTGCTGCCACTCCAACAACAGGGGCTTGAAGTGCGGCAACTGTGCCGGCCACTGATTGGGACCTTGCAGGCGGGCCCAGGGTGGACTTTGCGGGTCCAGCGGCAAGGCCTGGCGTTCGGCACCCAGGTCGAACTGCTCGCGCAGGTCCGGCTGGCCTCGGGTGATCTCCGAGGCCGCGCGGTTGTAGCCGCGAAAATGCGGCGAGTGGATCATGCCCACCGCCGCCTTGTCGGCGTCGGGCAAGGCAAAGAAGGCCCGGGCCTGATCCTGCACCCGACGCAGCAGGTCACTGTCGATGCCATGCCCGGTGAGGTAGAAGAACCCGACATCCCGCGCCGCCTGGCGCAGGCTCTGGAGAAAGGCCTGGCGCTGCTCCGGGCGCCCCTCCAACTGGCTCAGGTCGAGCACGGGTAACGCGGTGATATCCAGCGAGTGCGGCATGTTTCACTACCCTGTGAATTGATGACGTCCGAGGTGCGTGTCTCAGAGCTTGGCGATGGACACTTCAGTGGACTTCACGAAGGCGATCACTTCACTGCCGATCTTCAGTTCCAGGTCGCGCACCGAGCGGGTGGTGATCACCGAGGTGACAATGCCCGAAGCGGTCTGCACGTCGATTTCCGAAACCACCTGGCCCTCGTGGATCTCCTTGATCACGCCTTTGAACTGGTTGCGTACGTTGATCGCTTGAATGGTCATGCTGAAAATTCCTCTGCTGGCACCGGACTCTGGAATTGAGCGGCTGGTGACAAACATGCACCTTTAGCCAAAGCCTTCAAAGGAATAAATAATTAGAATTTTATTCTTTTTAGGAATATATGATTTCCGCCCTCGCCCTGGGCTTGGCGGGCCTTGACCACCGCCCAAGGCTTTGTTTCCCTGTGCCCTCCCCATCCGACTCGCTACAGATCCCAGGAGGCAGCATGCGCACGCTCGAGCTCGCGGACACTCAGGTTCCGGTCATTGGCCAGGGCACTTGGCGCATGGGTGAGGATCGCCGGCAGCGCGATCAGGAAATCGCCGCGCTGCGCAGTGGAATCGAGCTGGGCATGACCCTGATCGACACCGCGGAGATGTACGGCGAAGGCGGCGCCGAGGAGGTGGTCGGCCAGGCCATTGCCGGGCGCCGCGATCAGGTGTTCCTGGTGAGCAAGGTGTATCCCCACAATGCCAGTCGCAAGGGCCTGCCTTTGGCCTGCGAACGCAGCCTGCAACGCCTGGGTACCGAGGTCATCGACCTGTATCTGCTGCACTGGCGCGGACAGTATCCGCTGGCGGAAACCGTCGAGGCCTTCGAACGGCTGCGCGAAGCGGGCAAGATTCGCCGCTGGGGGGTCTCCAACTTCGACGTGGCTGACCTGGAGGAACTGGATGCACCGGCCTGCGCCACCAATCAAGTGCTGTACAACCTGGAGTCGCGGGGTATCGAGTTCGACCTGTTGCCCGCCTGCCAACAGCGACGGATGCCGCTTATGGCCTATTGCCCGATCGGCCAGGGTGGCGCCTTGCTGGCCGAACCGGTATTGCAGCAGATTGCCCGGAACCACGGGGTTACCTCAGCCCAGGTGGCCCTGGCCTGGTTGCTGCGCCAGGACCAGGTGCTGGTGATTCCCAAGGCAGTGCGCCCGGCGCACCTGCGGCTCAACGCCCAGGCCGGTGAACTGCAACTGGAACCCGAGGACCTGCAAGCCCTGGATCAAGTGTTTACTCCGCCCCGGCGTAAACAGCACCTGGAGATGGTCTGAAACCGCTGTAACGGAATAAGAAACTCTCGATTTCAGGAAAATTTACAAAAGACTAGTTGCAAGAAAATGGCTGAGAGGAAAGTTGCTGTTTCAGACGAACAACTAAGTTCCAGATAAACATAAACACCACAAAGCTACTTTGCACCCAGCTATTTAAGAATTGTCTGATCCCTGGTTGGCATGCCCCACAATTACAGTTGGCGGATGAGATTAAAAAGCTACCTGCATCAGATCAATCCCCTTTTTTCCAGTCCTGAAGCAGCCCGTCGGCTGCTTCGTGTAGTGGCGCTGATTTTTTTGATCGGCCTGCTGGGTGCCGTTTACAACTTCTTGCGTTCAAGTATCAGCAACGAGTTGTCACAACGGCGCAGCTACATGAGCAGCGCCATTGCCGAAGCCCAGACTTTCTTCACCAGCCGTGAAGCCCTGCTGGAAAGCCTGAGCCTGTCCGCCGTACACAAATCCCGGCAGAACGAGGCCTACGAGCCCAGTGCCGACGCGGCGGAGGAAATCCACTTGCATCTGGGTGGGCCGCAGGGAAACCAATGGTCGATCTGGCTTACCCAGCGCATGCGCGACTATCTCAAAAGCAAACAGCTGAACCTGCTGTATGTCTCCGGCGGCGAGCCATCCCAAGTGCAACGGCTGTTCAGTACCCAGCCTGAATCGGCGTATCTGCCCGGATCGCTGCTGGCCAAATTGGCCACGCTGAAGTTCTCCGAAGTCCCGCCGGGTGAAGAGTTGTGGCTGATGGATCACTCCTCGGGCACTGCCCTGCTGTACATTTTCACCCGCCTTGACGAGCGCTACGCCAACTCTGGCTGGCTGGGTCTGGAGATGGACGGCAAGAGTGTCTCCGCGGCCCTCAGTGACCAGAGCGCCGGGGATTTCATGATGTTCAATTCCCAGGGCGGGCTGATTTTCAGCAGCACCCCCAGCGCACAACTGAGCGAGGACGTGCAGCAGGTCAAGGGCGGCAGCTTCTTCGGCTTTCTCGGCGGCCGCTGGTGGCCCGACCATCTGGTGATCCGCAAGCAACTGGGGTCATCGGACTGGCAACTGGTGTACTCCTTCGACCTGCACAATCTGCTCAAGAGTCTTTGGCCGCAATTGTTTGTAGCCTTGCTCATCAGCCTGTTCGGCATGGCACTGATCGGCTTCTTGACCCACTGGGTCGAGGTGCGCCTGATCGCTCCAGCGCTGGACCGGATCCAGGCCTTGATCGAAAGCGAAGCTTTCAGTCGCGACGTGATCCAGATCGCTCCGGTAGCCCTGTGCGTGCTGCGCCGCAGCGATGGCCGGGTGGTGCTGGAGAACACCCTGTCTCAGCAATGGCTGGGCAATGGCACCGAGCGCGATCAACTCTGTGCCGGCTGGATCGAACAGGCCTTCGATCCCAGCCGCCCCAATAGTTCGGATTACTTTGAAACCGCCGATGGCCGCCATCTCTATCTCAGCTCGGCACCGACCCGCTATAACGGCGAGGACGTGCTGTTCTGTGCCTTCAGCGATATCAGCGCACGCAAGCAGATCGAAGCGGCCCTGGAAGAAGCCAAACGCCTGGCCGATACCGCCAACGAAGCCAAGACGCTGTTCCTGGCCACCATGAGCCACGAGATCCGCACACCGCTGTACGGCGTGCTCGGCACCCTTGAGCTGCTCTCCCGAACCCACCTGGACAACCAGCAGAGGGATTACCTGCGGGCCATCGAAGGCTCCTCCGGTACTCTGCTGCAACTGATTTGCGACGTGCTGGATGTGTCCAAGATCGAGGCCGGGCAGTTGGCCCTGGAGCTCAGTGAGTTCTCCTCCCTGGATCTGGTGCACGAGATCATCCAGGGCTATGCCGCTGCCGCCCACGCCAAGGGACTGCAGTTCTATGCTTGCGTGGACCCGCAGTTGCCGGAAATTCTTCTTGGTGATGTCACACGGATCCGCCAGATCCTCAGCAACCTGCTGAACAACGCAGTCAAGTTTACCGACTCAGGACGTATCGTCCTGCGAGTCCGAGTGGACAGTCGTGACGGCGAACGCAGCAACATCCTCTGGCAGGTATCTGACACTGGCCGCGGCATCGCCCAGGACGACCAGGCGCTGATCTTCGAACCCTTCTACCAGACCGAAGGCAACACCAATGTCATTGCCGGCACGGGCCTGGGCCTGCCGATCTGCCAGCGCCTGACACAGTTGATGAACGGCAACATCCGCATGGTCAGCGAACTCGGACTGGGCAGCAGCTTTACCCTCACCCTGCCCCTGGAAGCCTGCCCCATGGTGTCCCACACCCCGCTGATCAGCCCGCTTTTGCCGGAGATGATCTATGTGGTGTCCCCGGTCCGCGAGCTGGCGGAATCCGTGGCCGGGTGGTTACGTCGCTGGGGCGCCCGGGCCCAGTTCAGCCTGCCCACTCAGTCGGATCGCAGCCGCGGCAACGTGCTGATCGAGCTGCACCCGGGGATCGTCGAACATCGCCTGGAGCCCGATTGGCAGGGCCCTCTGGTGCTCGCCAGTGGTGACGGCCACAACGAACCGCGGATCCGTGGCGGCAGCTGGCAGGTGAACACCAACAACCTGCGGGCGATCCACCAGGCGGTGAGCCAGGCACAGGGCGTCTGGGTGGCCCAGAGCGAGGAACATACCGACAGCCGCGAACTGAAAAAACTCAGCCTGCATGTGCTGGTGGCCGAAGACAACGTGATCAACCAGTTGATCCTCAAGGACCAGTTGGAGGAACTGGGCTGCAGCGTGGAACTGGCCTCGAACGGAGAAGATGCCTTGTCCATCTGGAGAAACGGGCACTTCGACGTGGTGTTGACTGATGTGAACATGCCGAAGCTCAACGGCTATGAACTGGCCAAGGAGCTTCGACGTCAAGGCTGTTCGATCCCGATCATCGGGGCGACGGCCAATGCAATGCGCGGAGAAGAAGAGCTCTGTCTTGCAGCCGGGATGAACCACTGCCTGGTCAAGCCCTTTGCACTAAGAGCGTTGTTCAACTATCTGGCGCCCTATGAAAGAGCCCCTCATGAAGTCCTGTAGCATTTTGATCGTCGAAGATCAGCCGTTTCAGTACATGTACCTGCAACACTTGTTCAACGAGCTGGGGCCTTACCAGCTGGAGGTCGCGAGCAACGGTTCCGAGGCTCTCGAGCGTCTCAAGCAACGGCATTTCGATCTGGTACTGACAGATCTGCTGATGCCTGGCATGGACGGTGTGCAGTTCATCCAGGGTCTGGCCAAGCACCGCGTACGCCCGGCCCTGGCAATCATGAGTGCCTCTTCCCGGCGCATGTTGATGGGCGCCAGCCTGGTGGCTCGAAACCTGGGCCTGCGGGTCATAGGCTTGATTTCCAAACCCGTGAGCCTGGCGGCACTGCGCAACCTCACCGCGCAGCTACCGGAGCTGATCAGCAGCGAGCCGCCGCCAGCGATCTGGGTCGAGTGCAGTACCGAGACCCTGCAACACGCCCTGCGCAACTCGCAGATTCAAGCCTGGTTCCAGCCCAAGAAAGCTCTGAACAACGGCCGCATCGTCGCCGCCGAAGCGCTGGTGCGCTGGATGCACCCGCAACACGGCATGCTGTTGCCCTGCGACTTTCTACCGGAACTCACCGAGGCGGGACTCGAAGAGGAGCTGTTGTGGCTGATCCTCGAACAGGCTCTGGAAGCTCAGGTGCGCTGGCGGGAAGACGGCTATGACATTCCGGTGTCGATCAATCTGCCAACCCACCTGCTCAACAGCGCCGACCTGGCCGATCGACTGCATGACTTCGTGATCCAGCGCCAGGGCATACCCGGCAAGATCTGCTTCGAGCTGATGGAGTGCTCCACTCCGGAACACATCAGCAACTTCTACGCCGGTGCCTGCCGCCTGCGCATCAAGGGTTTCGGCCTGTCCCAGGACGATTTCGGCAAGGGCTACAGCTCCTACATGAATCTGGTGTCGACGCCCTTTACCGAGCTGAAGATCGATCGGGCCCTGGTCCAGGGCTGCCACAACAACGAGGAAATCGCCCAGGCCCTGACCAGCATCATTGCGCTGGGCCGCCAACTGGGCCTGACAGTGGTCGCCGAGGGCGTGGAGAGCGCACAGGAACTGGCCCTGCTGCGCAAAATCGACTGCACCCAGGTACAGGGCTTCCTGATTTCCCACGCGGTGTCCTCGCAACAGTTTCAACAGCTACTGGCCCAAGACGGACCAGCGACCCTGTACTAGCCGATGAGCCCTTTGCTCACCCACGCAACCTTCACTCATCGCTGACGGCCTTGCTTCAGAGAGAGGAATCTCGGAATCGAGGCCCTTATATGCATTTGGGAATTCAGTGATGAAATACCGCGACACCTTCCTGGAGAGTCTCAGTCGAAGCTCGATCCGGTTGAACAAGGGTCTGTTGATTCTCGCGGGCCTGGCGCTGCTGCTGTTTACCCTTCTCTACTGGGCCGCCCAACGCCTGATCAATGAACAGGACAGCACGGTAAAGCTGCATTTCACCGGACTGATGGAAAACATCCAGGAACAAGAGCTGTTCCTCCAGCGCCTGGCCAGCCACCCGTCCATACAGGCATTGCTGGCCGACGAACCCACTGCGCAGTATCTTCAGCAGCCCCTGCCCAGCGAGGGAAAAACCGCTTACGAAGGGCAACAAGCGCCCTATTCGACGCCTTTCAGCCTGAACTTCAATCACCAGCAACTGGCCTCCAGCGAGCTGCCCAAGGTGTTCGCCCTGGGCATGCACCTGTCGACGTTCTACGGTGCCTTCTGGTCCACCTCGCACTATCAAGCACCACGCACCTTCCTCTTCAACACCTTCGGTAACTTCGACATCAGCGTACCCGCAGCGCGGCACACCCGCGGCACTCCCTGGAACAGCGACATGCCCTACAGCAGCGTGGTGGATAGGGTCCTGCAGCACCTGGCGGTGAAGAACAACGACCTTCCGAACAATCAGGTCCACTGGGAGAAATACCATGTGCCGGCCTCGGCGCAGTTTTCCCCCAAGCTGCTGGCCTACATCAGCCTGCATGCAGGGCCGCAACAGTTGCGCACCCAGGGCACGCACGAGTCGATGGTGGTCGCCTCGCTGCTGAACCTGGACGACGTCAATAACATCGAACGCCTCATGAACTGGTCGATTTATGACGACTTCACCCTGATCGAACCTTCCGGCAGCGTCCTCACCGGCTCCCACGTCCGTGCCGACGCCCTGCATGAGGGCCTCAACTTCGGCTGGCAAGGAATGGCCTTCAAGGTGACGAGCCACACCCCGGCACTCTGGACCGGGATCTACAGCATCAGCTACAAGAGCTACTTCGGCTACGCCCTGTGGACCCTGGCCGGCCTGCTGACCCTGGCCCTGGGCGCCTTCTTCAGCGGCTGGGCCGCCAGTCGCTGGTATCGCAACAAGGTAGTGACGCCGGCGCAACTGGCGCACCAGAGCATTGCCGAGAGTGAAGCCTTCAGCCGGGTGGTACTCGACACCGCGCCCACGGGCCTGTGTGTGGTGCGTCGGGAAGACTTCAAAGTGCTGCTGGAAAATCGTCAGGCCGAACAATGGCAAGGCACGACAAAACTGCTGGCCCTGCTGCAGCAGAACCAGCGCTTGATGGACAACGACGAGACCAGCCTCGATGTCGACGGACGCCATTTGCAGGTTGGCCTGGTCTCGACCCGCTACCAGGGCCAGGAGGTGCTGCTCTGCACCTTCAACGACGTCACCCAGCATGTCGAGGACGCCCAGGTACTGGAACAGGCCAGGCGTTCGGCGGACGCGGCCAACGAAGCCAAGACCCTGTTCCTCGCCACCATGAGCCACGAGATCCGTACCCCGCTCTATGGCATGCTCGGCACCCTTGAACTGCTGGGCCTGACCCAACTGGATCCGCGCCAGAGCGATTACCTGCAAACCATCCAGCGCTCCTCCAGCACCTTGTTCCAACTGATCAGCGACGTTCTCGACGTCTCCAAGATCGAATCCGGGCAGATGAGCATCGACCCGGAGGCGTTCTGCCCCCTGGACTTGGTGGAAGATGCCTTGCACGCCTACGCCGCCTTTGCCGAACGCCGCGGGCTGCTGTTCTACGCCTGCATCGACCCGAGCCTGCCGGACCTGATGCTGGGGGACGCCAACCGTATCCAGCAGATTCTCAGCAACCTGCTGAGCAATGCGATCAAGTTCACCGATTGCGGCCGGGTGGTACTGCGCGTCCGGGTACTGGAGCAGGACGCCCGCCAGGCCAGCATCGAATGGCAGGTCACCGATACCGGGATTGGCATCTCGCCCTTGCAGCAACCCCAGTTGTTCGACCCCTTCTATCAGGTCCGCGACGCTTCCAGCGAAGCCGGGGCCGGGCTGGGTCTGACGATCTGCCAGCGCCTGAGCGACATGATGGGCGGGCAGATGCAGGTCATCAGCGAGCCAGGGCTGGGCAGCAGCTTTTCCCTGCGCCTGACCCTGCAACGCCTGCCGGGGACCTTGTCGGGAGCCGAGCCACTGCCCGAAGGGCCGCCTGTGTATGTCCGCGCACCGGTGCCGGAACTGATGAAAAGCACATGCGACTGGCTCAACCGCCTGGGGGTCCAGGCCTATCCGCTGCCCACCAGTTGGGATGACAACCCCCAGAGCAGCGTCCTGATCGACATGCTGCCCCGGGACGCCCAGCCCACCTGGCCCGGCCCCTGCGTCAGTGCCAGTTCCAGCGGTCGTTGGCACGGCAGCAGCTTGCAGCCGGCGCACTGGGAGGTCGACGCCCACGACATCCGTGCCATCGCCCAGGCCGCAGCGCTGGCCCGCCTGGGACAGCCGCTGCATCTGGCACAGCGCGAAGCCGACACCTTGCAAGGCCTGAACCTGAACATCCTGGTGGCGGAAGACAACCCCATCAATCAGGCCATCATCAAGGAGCAGCTGGAGGCCCTGGGTTGCCAGGTAACCCTGGCGGCCAATGGTGAGCAAGCCCTGGAACAGTGGCTGCCGCACCGGTTCGACATCGCCTTGACCGACGTCAACATGCCGGTCATGAACGGCTACGACCTGGCCAGAGAGTTGCGTCTGAGGGAGCCGGAACTGCCGATCATCGGCGTCACTGCCAACGCCTTGCGCGAGGAAGGCCGCCGTTGCCTGGCTACCGGAATGAACAGCTGGATCGTCAAGCCCATGAGCCTGCAGACCCTGCGGGGGCAATTGTCGAAACTCTGCCAGGTGCCCGGCAAAAGCGCCCCGCTCGCTGCCAGACCTGGGTTGCGAAGCGAAAACCGGCCCGTGTCACCGCCCCCCGTCAGAGACCGAATTCAGGTCTCGGAGCGGATGCGACCGCTGTTTCTCAGCACCATGCACGATGACCTGCAACGGCTGGCCAAAGCCCTGGAAACCGGCTCCGGCAAGGCGGCGGCCGAGCGTCTGCACAGTATTGCCGGGGCCATGGGGGCGGTGCAGGCCGGGGCGCTGGCCAGGGCCTGCGCCGAACTGGAGTGCCAATTACTGGAAAGCACCCTGAGCCCGACACTAGTAGCTCAAGTCAGGCAACTGATGCAGCACTTGTCGGAACTCCTGTTGCCCCTTGAATAATGAGTGGCAGGGTTTAATGTACCGTCAGTCTCATGTTTCTTTACTCATTTGCGTATTACACGGGTGTGTTTGCCATGGAAAAACTGAAAGTAGTCATTGCTGACGATCACCCTATTGTCTTGCTGGGCGTACGCGAGTTGATGGAGCGCGACGAACGTTTTGAAATCGTCGGTGAAGCGGTGTGTTCCAAAGGCCTGATCCAGCAATTGGAAGCCAAACAGGTGGACATCGTGATCACCGACTACAACATGCCTGGAGACTCACCCTACGGTGATGGCCTGAAGCTGGTGGAATACCTCAAGCGTAACTTTCCGCACCTGCAGATCCTGATCCTCACCATGATTTCCAACCAACTGATCCTCACCCGCCTGCACGAGTTGGGCGTGGTCGGGGTCATCCAGAAAAGCCAGCTGCACGAAGAGATCCAGACCGCCCTCAAGGCCATCGCGCAAAAAGGCGTCTACCGCAGTCTGGAGCCGGCTTCCAACTCGGTGATGGAATCCAATGTGGCGATCGATGAGCGCATCTCCACCCTGTCGCCCAAGGAGTTCGAAATCCTCCGCTTGTTCGTGTCCGGCAAAAGTGTCAGCGACATCGCCCGCAGCCAGAACCGCAGCTCCAAGACCATCAGTGCCCAGAAGATCTCCGCCATGCGCAAGCTGGAGGTACAGAGCGACCAGGACCTGCTGACCTACTGCATAGGCCGCAATATCTTCAACTGAACGCCCCCACAAGGAGTTGATCGACAATGGATACTGCATCCTCAGCCAGGAGCAACGACTCGCTGGAACTTCAGCGCCTGCAGGGAGCCTGGGAGCAAATCTCAATGGAGGACAGCGGCGTGCTGAATCCGCCGGACGAACACAGTGCGCCCGGGGCCCTGACCCTGATCGAAGGTGATCAGTTTCGCGTGCTGACGGTGGCGGGAGACGTGCTGCTGGCCGGAAGCTTCACCCTCGACAGCAGCACCACCCCCAAGTCGATCACCTGGATCGACTCCATCGGCGCGGATGCGGGCAAGCCCTTGCCCGCCAGCTATGAGCTGACTGAGGACGACTTCGTGTTCATCGCCGCCGATGAAGGCCAACCCCGGCCAACCCGCTTCAGCACCGGGCCGGGCCAGACCCTGCGGCGCTTCGTCCGGGTCCGCCAGGGCCAGTGACCCTCGCCCCCGGCGCACAAACGCCGGTGGCAAGCGGCTTCAGCTCCGCGCTAACACCTCGAAATCTCACCAGCCGACGCCGGGTCTTGGGCGTCCACGGCCCACCAGCTCGGCAACAACTGCCGCACCCTGGGCTCGGCAAAGCGATCGTCGATCAACATCAACACGCCCCGATCGGCCTGGCTGCGAATCACCCGCCCTGCCGCCTGCACCACTTTCTGCAGTCCGGGATAGAGGTAGGTGTAGTCGTACCCGGAGCCAAACAGCCGGGCCATGCGTTGTTTCATCTGCTCGTTCAACGGGTTGAGCTGAGGCAGCCCGAGGGTGGCGACAAAGGCGCCGATAAGCTTTGAGCCCGGCAAGTCGATGCCCTCGCCGAAAGCCCCGCCGAGCACGGCGAACCCGATGCCCTGCCCCTCTGCACGAAACTGCTGGAGAAAGCCCAGGCGCGACGCTTCATCCATGCCCCTGGACTGCAACCACAGGGGAATCTGCGGGTGCTCGCGAGCCAACAGCTCGGCCACTTGCTGCAGGTAATCGAAGCTGCTGAAGAACGCCAGGTAGTTGCCCGGCCGCGCAGCGAACTGCTGGGCCAGCAGTTCGACGATGGGCGCCAGTGACGCCTGTCGATGCACATAGCGGGTGGAGATGCGGCTGACGATATGCACGTCCAGCTGCGCGGCGGCAAACGGCGACTCCACGTCCAGCCACACCGTGGTCTGGGGCAATCCCAGCAGGTCGCGGTAGTAATGCTGCGGGTTGAGGGTGGCGGAAAACAGCACGGTGCTGCGAGCCGCCGTCAGTCGCGGCCCGAGTAGCGGCGCCGGCACCACATTGCGCAGGCTCAGCCGCGACAGGCTGCGCCTGGCACTCAGGGAGCGCTTGCTGATATCGAAGATGAACTGCTGTTCATCGAACAACTCCGCCACCCGGGCAAATTGCAGCAGCTCGAAATACAGCCCCTGCAAACCAACGTCCAGGCCCTGAGGCTGCTCGTTGAAGTAGTCCCCCAGGGCAGCGACACACAAGGCCAGCGCCCTGAGCCAGGCCGTCGGGAGTTGGCCATAGGCCTGGTATGGCGCGAGCTGTTCCTTGTGCAAGGCGTTCCATTCGCGGTTGAGCCGTTGCAACGAACTTTTCAGCGCCTGGGGCGCAGTGCTGCGCACGCTGGCCAGCGTTTGTTGATCCAGGCTGGCGCTGTACATGCCACGCCCGCGCTCCACCAGGTTATGGGCCTCGTCCACCAGCACCGCCACTTGCCATTGATTGGCCTGGGCCAGGCCGAACAGCAAGGCGCTGAAATCGAAATAATAGTTGTAGTCGGCCACCACCAGATCGCTCCAGCGGGCCATCTCCTGACTCAGGTAGTAAGGACAGACCTGATGCGCCAGGGCCACCTCGCGCAGCGCCTGGCGATCCAGCATCGGTACCTGGCTGGCCGCCTGACGCGCCGCGGGCAGGCGCTGGTAGAACCCCTTGGCCAGCGGGCAGGACTCGCCGTGGCAAGCCTTGTCCAGGTGTTCGCAGGCCTTGTCCCGGGCCACCAGTTCCAGGACCCGCAACGGCAGCTGGGACTGGCTGGCGAACAGCACCCGGGCCGCATCCAGCGCCAACTGCCGCCCCGGGGTCTTGGCGGTGAGAAACAGCAGCTTGTCCAGTTGCTGCGGGGCCATGGCCTTGAGCATGGGAAAGATCGTGCCCAGGGTCTTGCCGATGCCGGTGGGCGCCTGGGCCAGCAGGCAACGGCCGGTGCTGACCGCCTTGTACACCGACTCCGCCAGGTGCCGCTGGCCAGGGCGGAACTCGCCATGGGGAAAGACCAGGGCCCCAGTGGCCTGGTCCCGGGCCTTGCGGTGGCGCATTTCTTGCTGCGCCCACTCCAGGAACACCGCGCACTGTCGATTGAAGAACGCCTGCAATGCCTCGGCACTGTGCTCCTCCACCAGGGCGGTTTCCTGCTCGCTGAGGATGTCGAAATACACCAGCGAGACTCGGATACTCGGCAGTTGCAGGCTCTGGCACAACAGCCAGCCATAGACCTTGGCCTGGGCCCAGTGCAGTTGCCGGTGGTTGTCGGGCATGCGCGCCAGGTCGCCCCGATAGGTCTTGATCTCCTCCAGGAGGTTCTGCGCCGGGTCATAACCGTCCGCCCGGCCCTTGACCAGCAACTCGCCGTATTGACCCTCCAGGGCCACTTCGCTCTGGTAGCCGGGATTGCGCCGGGACGCCACGGTGCGGTGCCCGACTATTCCCTCCAGGGCGGTAGGCGATGGGGTGAAACGCAGATCCAGGTCGCCGCTCTTGGCGCTGAACTCGCACAGGGCCCGCACCGCAATGCGGTAGCTCACGTCGACAGGTCCTGCCATTGCACATAGCACACCGCCACCGGCATCCGGTGCTCCTGGCAGAAGTCCAGCCAGCGCAGCTGGTTGTCCTGCAGGCGGTCCCCCGGGCCCTTGACCTCGATCATCCGGTAGGTCCTGGCCTCGGGCCAGAACTGGATCAGGTCCGGCATACCGGCCCGGTTGGCCTTGATATCCAGCAACAGGCGCTCAAACCAGTGTTTCAGGTGCTCGGCCGGCAGGCAGTCGAGGGCCTGCTCCAGCAACTCCTCGGTCAAGGCCCCCCAGAACACGAAGGGCGACTGCAGGCCCCACTTGTCGACAAACCGCTGGCGGATGCTGTCCCGGTAGCGACCATCGTCCAGCTCCTCCAGGCAGGCCTGGAACAGATCGCTGCGCCGCTGATGAAAGTCCTCGCTCAGCAGATCCACCGGCCCGCGCTGGAACGGGTGGAAGAACGCCCCGGGCAAGGGGGCGAAGATCGCCGGCCAGCACAGCAACCCGAACAGCGAATTGATCAGGCTGTTTTCCACGTAGTGCACCGGCGCCTGGGGCTGCTGCAGATGGGCCTGGACATGCAGCTCCACCGCCAGGCCATCGGCGTCACGGGGCAGGCACAGATCCAGTCGCGCCACCTCGCGGCTGACCGTCCGGGGCGCCGGCGGGCCACCCAGCTTGCGCCGCAGCCGGGGCATGACCCGCAGCAGCTGCTGGGCCTCGGCAGCGCTCTGGGGCGCCGCCGCAGCCTGCTCGGCCAGCGCCAGCGCCGCCTGATACTCGGCACTGAGCTCCAGGACCCGGATCAACCGCAGGCGAGCACCGGGGTAGGCACATTGCTGGTAGATCTCCCGGGCCTGCCGCCAGTCCGTCAACCGCTCGCAATGCTGCCCCAGCTGGAACAACAGCTTGCCGCGGCGTTTCTCCAGCCAGGAGTTGGCGGTGCTGAAAGCCGCGATGCGCGCGAGCACCGCGTCCACCTCCTCCCCGGCCTCGAAGGCTTCCTGACACTGGTGCAGGTAGATGAAGCCGTCCACATCGTCACGGCTGCGCAAGCCACGGGCATCGGCACTGATCTCGACCTTTTCGTAGCTGTAGATCCCCAGGTCCGCCAGCACGAATTCCGACCAGTCCTGGTAGAGATTGCCGAAGAACATCAAGCGCAGGCGATCGCACAACGGCATGACCGTCAGGCTCAGCAGCCGGTCCGCCAGTGCCGGGCACCATTGGCCGAAAGCCCGGGGTTGCGGGTACAGCGCCTGCAGGGTCTCCAGCCACTGGTTCTTCTTGGCCTTGGCCACCAGCCCCTGGTCACTGAAGCACTGCAGGATCTCGGCCTTTTGCAACAGGCCGAACAACTCGTCCAGGGCCAAGGGTGCCTGCTCATCGACCCAGCCCAACGCCAGCAACGGCTGCAGGGCCCGGGCGCTATCGCCGATCTCCGGGTAACGCAACTTGCCGAGGCGAAAATGCCGCCCCTTGCGCATCACCATGCGCACCAGCAAGGCCTGGGATGGCTGGGGCAACTGCGCGAAATCGGTGATGAAACGCTGCTCTTCATCGCGCAGCACATCGGCATAGCGCAGCTCCAGCCAGTTCAGGACTTGCTGGAAGTTGTGCAGGTAATAAAAGGGGTTCTCGAGGGGATTGGAAGTCACTGAACGAAGACGCCACGGCTGGACTGATACTGGTTATGCGTACAGATAACAGCCGACGCCCCGGTCTGGCAAACACTATTGGATAAATGGCGGGAAGAAGATTTTTCCAGTGCCCAGGCGAACTTTCGTCGTCTTCACGACACCAAGGGGCCATGCTTATAGTGTCCGGCGCAACACGGATACCCCTACCGATAAGAGGTCTATATGAATGTGAAGAACCTGGGATTGCTCCTGGCCAGTGTCGCCGCCCTGGCCCTGACCGGCTGCGCCTCACCCACCGTGGTGACCTTGCAGAACGGTACCCAGTACCTGACCCGGGACCAGCCCAAGACCAAGACCGCTGATGGCTTCTACGAATTCCAGGACATTTCCGGCAAGACCATCCGGGTCAAGGCGGACGATGTGGCCACCGTTCGCCAGGAACAATGATTCAGCCGTGCACCTCAGTGCGACCAGGGAAAGGGTCCCTGCCCCGGCTCGCAGACAATCCCCAGGGGCTTGCCGCGCTTTGACATCTCGTCACGCACTTGCTGGCAGCGCTGCCGCTCCCGGGCTTCGGCGTTATCGATACTGATGTTGCCCGTGCTCTCTGGCGCCTTGCCGTCCCCCAGACGGAAATTTGCAATGGGTTGCTCCGGCTGCAGATTGAAGCGACTGGGTGCCGGCTCCTCTTTCTCGGCTGGCGCCGGCTGGCCGGCCGGCAATTGATCCGGGGTGACTCCGTAACGTTTCAGAATCGAGCTCTGAGGCAGCTCTTCGGCCGATGCCATGAGCGCCCACAGGGCCAGCACCAGTCCGCCCGCACACCTCTTGCTATTACTCACTGTCAACACTCTCCTGCCTTTTCCTTGAATCGATTACTGCTCAATACCTTGGGTAACGCATGACCAGGCTTGGGTTTTACAAGTATTTGAGTCGCCAACCGACCGACAGGTCACGATTTTCTTGCCAAGTCAGCGTGGAGCCCGTTGCGAGCCCCACGCTGCAGGTCCATCAGGCGAGGGTGATGCCCGAGCCGTTGAGGTGCGCGAGGCTGACACCCACCAGGGTCACCGAGTCATGGCCGAAGGTCAGCACGGTGTCATTGCCGCTGCTACTGGCGTGGGCCCGATAGTCCTGGTCCGGCAGCACGCCGCTCACCCCCATGAACACCAGCTTGTCGCCACTCTGGTAGCCGAGGATGCGGTCCTGGCCGAAATGACCGGTGAACAGGAAGGTGTTGTTGCCCCCACCCGACTCCATCAGGTCATTGCCGGCGCCACCGACGAAGACATCGTTGCCCTTGCCGCCGATCAGGTGATCGTTGCCATCCAGGCCGAACAGCCAATCGCCGCCGGCATGGGCCTTGAGCAGGTTGTCGCCGCCGTCCCCCTTCACCGAAGACGCGTACTGGGTCAGTTGGCTGCCCACCTTCAACCCCTGGTCGGTGACCTGGTGGACCACATCATCCTTGAACAGGCCCCAGAGAAACCCCGGCTCCTTGCTCTGAATGGCGCCGATGTCGCGGGTCATGCTGATCCCGCCGCTGGCGTCGCGCACGTACAGGGTCCCGGCGCCGTCGCTGGCGAAGCTGTAGTCCTTCACCGAGTGCTGCAGGTCCAGGGTGTTGCTGCCCTTGCCGCCGAGGATGATGTTGTAGCCGCCGTCATCACGGAAGGTGTCGTTGCCGTCGCGGCCTTCCAGGTAGTCGTTGCCGCCCCCACCCTGGATCAGGTCGTTACCGTCGCTGCCGATGATGAAGGTGCTGCCCTTGTGGGTATCGGCGTTGCGGTTCAGATCCTGGACCCAGGTGCTACCCCGGGCCGGGTCCGACAGGTTGGCGACGACAATGGTGGAGTCCTTGCTGGTGAAGTCATAGAACTGCGACTGCAGCACCCGGGTCAGGCCATCGCCGTAGCCGGTGGGCAAGTGAGAAATCCAGGTGGGGATGTTGAGGATCGAGAACGGCAGCACGTTCCACAGGGTCGAGGCGTAATGGTCGTTGAAGTTGACGATGTTGTTGGTGGCCGAGTCCTGCTGGGCATCGTGCACCCCCAGGGACGACAGGTTGAAGTTGTAACCGTCCAGGGCGCGGAACACCGGGTCGTTTTCATAACCGATGTTCAACACCTTGTCGCTGCTGCTCTGGGTCGGCGAGGCATAGGCGATGTAGTTGGCATCCTTGTAGAACCCGGACCAGCGATCGGCACTCAGGTCCGCCAGGCTGTTGACCCCCAGCCCGCCCAGGCTGTGGCCACTGACCAGGATGTCCTTGCCCGACAGACCATTGGCCTGGGCAAAAGCCGCCACATCGGCGAACAGTTTGCCGAAGGCCTCACCGGCGTAGTTCTTCGCATAGTCCTTGGGTCCCAGGGCGGCCAGCAGGTCACTGATGACATCACCGATGGTGTCGCCGATCACCGATTCCCGAGGGCCGCTGGTGCCGCGAAAGGCGATGCCGATGGAACTCAGGTGGCCCTGGGCATCGTACTTGCCGAGGATCTCCACCTGGGCCGTGCCGTAGCCGTCCTTCTCGCCGAAGAAGGTGCCCCGGGCATCCACCTTGCCGCTGTAGCCCAGTTGCTGGGCACTGAGGGTGGACCACCCGGCCTGGTGCAACGCGTCCTTGGCGGCCTGCTCCGAATCCGGGTTCCAGGGAATACCGGGGATGACGCCCTGGGAATCGCTGCTGCCGATCAGCGCGGTGATCAGGGTCGCCGGCAGGCCCAGACCGAAGCCATGGTGCTGGTAACCCACGGCGAAGCCGTTGTCGAGGTTGTGATAGGAATACAGCGTGATCGCCAGCGCATCGGAAAACAGCGCCTTGGAATCGGCTGCGGTGAAGTTCTTGTAGTCAAAGACACCCATGGTATTGCCTCTCTTTTGTTGGAATTGTCAGAGAAAGCTCAGGCCCTCGCAGGCCCCGTTTCCGGGTCTGGAGGACCTGTACAACACCTTGCACATCCGTTGCCTGGGTCTTAGAAAGTCCAGTCCAGGGTCAAGCCGACCCCATGGTTCCGGTCACGGCTGCCCAGCAACCCGTTGTAATCCAGATTGACCCGGGTCTGTCGACCCAGGGCAATGCCCGCCCGTGCACCGACGACCGCCGCATCGCGGTCCAGTGACAGGCTCTGCACCTTGTAGCTTTGTCCACCGTCGGCAAACGCCAGATGCTGGTCGGCGCCGGTGGCGCTCAGATTGTGCTGCCAGCCGAGGGTAGCGGACAGTTCCACAGTCTGCCCGGAAGACAACTGCAACTGCTTGCCGGCGCGCATGCCCAGGGTCGAGAGCCAAGCCTCGCGATTGTCGCTATCGCCCTTGAGTGCCGTGGCGCCGCCGTGTTCCTTGAAACGCTCGCTGTCCACCTGCACATAGGCCAGGCTGGCAAAGGGTTCCAGGGCCATGGGCTGCAGATCCAGGTGCCACGCCGCCTCGCCGAACAGCTGCAGGCTGCGGGCATCACGCTTGCTCTTCTGGCGATCGGCAACCTCGTCGTATTGCAGCTCGCGCCGAGTGGCGATGCGGTGCCAGCTGTAGGAACCGCCCAGGCTCAGGCGCAGTTGCGCAAGCTCGCGTCCGGCGTAGGCGCCCAGGTGGTAGCTGTCGATGCTGGCCGAAGAATGCCGGCCATCGCCCATGCTCAGCGAGCTGTCGCTGTAGCCGGTGAACACGCCCAGGCGGGTGCTCGGGTCCACTTGCCCGTCGACACCGGCCAGCAGGCCGCCGATGGAGCTGGTGTAGCCGGCTCGATCCTGGCCGCCGTCGGCCTTGCCCCAGGCGCCCAGGGTCTTGAGCCACAGCCCCTGCTCGCCGCCCTCGACGGTAGGCACCGCGTCCCCGCCCTGCTGGCGTAGCCGCTCACCCATCGCGTCACGCAGGTAGCGGCTGTCATTGAGCAACTGGCTGCCAACGGCCGGATGAATTTCCCCGGACAGTTGCTCGAAGGCCTGTTGTGCACTGGCCGCGCTGGCGGCCAGCAGCAGGCTTTCATACACCGGGTTGCCCGCCCCCAGTTGCTCGGCAGCATCGGCCACCGAACGCTGGTTGGGGCTCAGGCCGATACTGCTGAACGAGGTGGCATTGCGCGCCACCGCCAGCTTTACACCGCCGGCGCTGTAATTGAGGTTGCCCCCCAGAAACAGCGAGTTGGACAGCACCGGGCCAAAGCTGCCCTGCACGCCATTGGCGGCCTGGAGGATATCCAGCTGCCGCCCCACCAGGCTCGGGACCCGCTGTGCATTGAGGGACAATCCCGGGTTTTCCAGCTCCAGAGCCAGGCTGGCCCCGCCGAGGGTTGCCTGACCGTCGCTGACAATCCGGTCGCTGCCGCTGGGGGACACCTCCACCGCGTAGGTCGAACCCGGGAGGAAGTTCACATCGGCGCTGACATGCAAGGTGCCGATGGAGTTGCCCGGAGCCACAATCGCGCCCGCGTTGGCGGTCAGTGCGCCCACGCGGCCCGTGCCGCCGAGGATGCCACCAGCGTTCACCGTCACCGCCGACAGCAGCGAGCCGTTGACCGCCAGCCGCCCCTGATTGACCAGGGTCGGCCCGGCGTAGGTGTTGGCGCCGCTGAGCACCAGGGTGCCGACGCCCTGCTTGGTCAGGCCGCCGTGGCCACTGATGTCGTTGCTCCAGATATCCAGTACGCAACTGATGTCATTGCAGCGCCGCTGGGTCGGCTTGCCGACATCCAGCAGCGCGCCATAGCCCGGCAGGTCAGCAACGAACTGGGTCGAACCGTAGCCGCCCTGGATACGGAACTCCTCAGGGATATCCGCTTCGGTCACCAGCATGCCGGGCCCGCGAATCCCCTTGCCCAGATCGATCATCCCCCAGCCGTACAAGGCATCAATGCCCGGGGCACCCAGGTCGGTGGCCGTGGTGCGCAGGACGCTGGCCACCTGTGCCGCGCTCATGTAGGGGAAACGCTCCATCAGCACCGCCGCGGCACCGGCCGCATGGGGCGCGGCCATGGAGGTGCCGTTCTTGTTGGCGTAGCCCAGGGTCATGTTCGCAAGGCTGGTGCCACCGATCACCGAGCTGTAGATCCGGGTGCCGGGGGCCGACACGCAAAAGCTCGCGGTGTAGCCGCAACGCGAGGAAAAGGTACTGATGACGTAGGGATCGGCGCTGCTGGTGTCGGGGTTCTGCTGCAAGGCCGCCACGGTCAGCCAGTTGGGGGCAATCTGCGGCACGAAGTAGGCCAGCCCGGCGATAGCGTCGGGGTTGTTCAGGTTGTAATCGTTGCCGGCGGCAAAAATCGTCAGCACCCCGCTGCGGGCTGCGGCGATCGCCCCGTCGTAGGCGCCGCCCGGCAAGCTGCCCAGCAACGGCTGGATCTGCGCGAACTGCGCCCGGGCATCGTCCAGGGTGAAGTGCGGGAACGCCGGATCACGACCGCCCTTGCTGAAGTGCTCGGTAATGCCGATGCCCCAGCTGTTGTTGATGATCCGCGCGCCACTGGCCACCAGGCCGTCCCAGCCGGCCTTGTACACTGCGCCATCGTTACCGAGGATGATGCCGTCCTCCGGGCCGGGATCGCCGTTGTCGGCGCTGATGATCTGGGCGTCGAAGGCCACACCGTGCATCGCCCCACCATCGCGGTTACCGGCGGCAATCCCGCCGACGTGAGTACCGTGAGAACCCAGCTTGCCGTCCGAGCCCACCGAAGGTCGGCCGTCATAGACGAAGGCATCGCCGGCCCGCACCGGAATATAGGGATCGGTGTATTGACGAGTGCCGCTGGTGACCAGGGTCAGCACCTTGCCCGGGCTGGCGAACTCCGGATGCTGGGCATACACCGGCTGGTCGAAGATCCCCAGCTTGACACCCTTGCCGCTGTAACCGGCGGCATAGGCACTGTCGGCATGAATCGCCCCCAGGCCCCAATCGGCCTTGAACTCGCTGCTGCGCCAGCTCGCGGCATCACCGCGGCGGCCGTTCTCCACATAGGGCGCCGCCTGGGCTGTGCCCATCAAGGCCATCCAACCCAACAGGGCCGGAGCCAGGGGCAACCACCCACGTTCCTGCCCAAGCACCGCGCCATCCTTGCGTTTGACTTGCTTCACTACGACCTTCCTTAGTTGTGTTGCGAAATGACCCTGACAGGCTCCCTGCCCGCCGCTCGAATGACGTCGTGGAAACGCCATTGCAGATTGACTCCAACACCCTTGTGTCGCTCACCAACACCCCAGGCGCGCCAACGCAGCCGCACAGGCGCACGGGCGCACGGGACTGGGCAGCACCTGCTGGGCTTGCTGGTTGTTCAGATAAGGGAAAGGTGCCATGGCTAGCGCCAGAGCGCCGATGGCATAGGGGGCGGGAACGCCCCACTGGCCGGTGTGCCGAACGGCGTTGGGCGGCCGTCAACGGCAGGCCTGCGGCAAACGCCAGGCACGGGGTGCCCGCCAGCCTGTTGAACTGATGACATCTGACATCCATGTTGATGACTTCTCGTTTTTTGTTGTTGTTCGATCGTCCATCCAGGACGGATCAGGGTGTTGCCGGCGACTTCAGGGGAGCCACCCCGACGCCCTCTGGGTTCAAGGTCCGCAAAGCCCGGGGGAGCGAATCCGGCGCTCCCCCGGCCGAGGCTGAATCAGGCGAACACGATGCCTGAACCGTTGAGCCCCTCCATACCGATGCCCACCAGGGTCACCGAGTAGTCGCCCACCTTGAGCAAGGTGTCGTTGCCGCTCTGGGACAGGTGCTGGCTGTAGTCGTAATGGGCATCGATGCCGGGCACGCCCATGAACACCAGCTTGTCGTTGCTCTGGTAGCCGTGGATCAGGTCGAGGCCGAAGTTGCCGCTGAACAGGAACGTGTTGCTGCCACCTCCGCTGGAGTACATGACGTCGTTGCCGGCACCGCCGACAAAGGTCACGTTGGCCTTATCGCTGCTCAGCAGGTCGTCGCCGCCATGGCCGAACAGCCAATCGCCATTGACGCTGGCCACCAGCGCATTGCCATAGGCATCGCCATTGAGGGAGTGGTTGTAGGCGGTCCACTGGTTGCCGTTCTGCAAGCCGTCGGCGGTCACGCTATAGCTGACGTCCTTGCCGAGCAGTTGCCACCAGCTCCCGGCCTCGTGACTGACCAGGGCGCCGATATCCCGGGTCATGCTGATGCCGCCATAGGCATCGCGGATGTACAAAGTGCCGTCGCCGTCATTGGCAATCGAGAAGTTCTTCAGCGGCTGCTGCAGCTGCAAAACGTTATGACCCGAACCGCCATGGATGATGTTGTAGCCGCCGTCGTCGCGGAAACGGTCATCACCGGCCCCGCCATCGAGGTAATCGTTGCCCTTGCCACCGTGCAGCAGGTCGTTGCTCTGGGTGCCGATGATGAAGGTGCTGCCGCTGTGCTGGTCGGCGTAGAGATTCAGGTCCTTGACCCAGACCTGGTCGCGCTTGTCCTCGGACAGGTTGGAAACCACCACCGTCGAATCGCGAAGGGTCAGGTCATAGAAGTCCGAATTGATCACGCGGTTGAGCCCCGCGGCGTAGTCGACCGCGCTATGGGCCGACCAGGACCAGGGGTTGAGGATGCTCTGGGGCACCAGCTTGCCGGACAACGACGAATAGTGATCGGTAAAGCTGACGATATTGTTGGTGGCCGACTCCTGTGGCTTGTCATGGGTGCCCAGGGACGAGGCGTTGAAATGGGTCCCGTCCAGCGCGCGGAACACCGGGTCGTTTTCATAACCGATGTTCAGCACCTGCTGGCTGTCGGCGCTCTGGGTCGGCGAGGCAAAGGCCACATAGCTGGCGTCCTTGTAGAACCCGCCCCAATGCTCCGCGCTCATGGCCGCCAGGCTGTTGACCGCCAGGCCGCCGAGGCTGTGCCCGGTGACCAGCACATCATTGCCGCTCAAGCCCTGAGCGTTGGCGAAGGCGGCAACCTTGCCCAGCAGTTGGTCGAAAGCCAAGCGGCTGTAGTTGTCGGCAAAACCCGGAACAAAGGCCGCCTGCAGGTCGTTGATCCCGTCCGCCAGGCTATCCGTGCCACGAAAGCTGATGCCGATGGACAGCAACTGCCCGGTGGCATCGTACTTGCCCAGGATTTCGACCTGAGCGTCGCCGACCGAAGACTGCTCGCCGGAAATGGTGCCCTGGGCGCTGATGTTGCCCTGGTAGCCCAGTTGCGAGGCGCTCATCGGTCGCCATGAGGTGCCCGGCAGGGCTTCACCGGTGGGCGATGAAGCATACAAGGCCAGCGTGATGGCATCGCTGTACTGGGCTTTGCCGGCACCGCCAAGGGCATTTTTGTAGTCGAAGATGCTCATTCCTTTCTCCTTGTTATTTCAGCGCCGGCAGGTCCGATCCCGGGCCGTCTACGGCGCTGTGCGCTGGCCAAAGGCTTCATCGACCCTGGCCAGATCTTCTTCTCGCAAGGTTCCTGCGTAGTAATGCAACTTGGTCCATGCCATCAGGTAGTCGTAACGAGCCTGGGCCAGGTCACGCCGGGTAGTGTAGAGCTGCTGCTCGGCATTGAGCGCATCGAGGTTGACCCGCTCGCCGCCCAGAATGCTCTGCTGGGTCGAAACCACCAGGGCCTCGGCCGAGGTCAGGGCTTTCTGGTAGGCCCGCAACTTGTTCACCCCCGATAGACAGGCACTGAATTGCCGGCGTAGTTCAATCAGCGTCTCGCGGGTCTTGCCGTCCAGTTCGTACTCGGCCTGCTCCATGGCGCGGCTGGCCTGGCGAGTGGAGGCCGACACCCCGCCACCGGCGTACAGCGGCAGGCTGACTTCGATGCCGATGGTGTTGGTGTCGTAGCGCTGGTTGTAGGTGTTGCCGCTTTCCGATTCGTTCTGCCGCACGCTGGCGTAGGCGCTGAGCTTGGGCAGGTGCCCGGCGCGGTTGCGCTCCACTTCATAACGCGCCACCTCGACCCGTTGCCGCTGGGAGGCCAGCACCGGGTTGTTGCTCAGGGCCATCTCATGCCAGGTGTCGTAATTGGCCGGGCTCAGGGCAAAGGACTGGAAGTTTTCCTGCAAGGGGTCGAGATCGCGCATGTCTAGGTCGGGCACGCCAATCAGCGCCCCCAGTTCACGCAAGGCCGCATCCTGTTCGTCCCGGGCCTCGATCTCCTCGGCGGTGGCCAGCTCGTAGCGCGACTCGGCCTCGAGGATGTCGGTACGGGTGCCCTCGCCCTGCTCGAACATGTGCCGGTTCTGCTGGAACTGTTGCTCGAAGGCCTTCTTCTTGGCCAGGGCGATCTCGATCTGATCCTGGGCGAACAGGGCCTTGGTGTAGTAACTGAGCACCCGCACCAGCAACTCCTGGCTCTTGCCGCGAAAGTTCTCGTCGGCAAACAGGGCCTGGGCCACGCCCTTGCGGTAGTTGGCGTAGGCCTCGTAGTCGATCAGCGGCTGCTGCAGGGTCAGGGACGAGCCGTAGCTGTCGTAGTTGCGTTTTTCGCTGACGCTGCCGCGCACCGTGTCCAGGTAGGTGACCTTGGAGTTGTTGTGGCCCTTGTTGTAGCTGTAGCCCACCTTGGGCAGCAGACCGGCGCGGCCGATGGCGCGGTTTTCCAGGCCGGCATCGCGCTCCTTGATGGCGCCGAGGAACACCGGGTCATTGCGCAGCGCCTGTTCGTAGATCTGGAACGGACCCATGGCCTGGGCCCCCTGGCACACCAGCAAGGACAAGGCCGCGGCGAGAATGGAAAGCTTACTCATACGACGCGACATCCTTATTCTTCGGTCAATGCAGAGCTGGCCCGGTCGAGCAGAGGCTTGAACAGGTAATTGAGCAGTGAACGCTCGCCGGTGCGCACGAACATCTCCGCCGGCATCCCGGGCTTGATCACCAGCCCGTTGAGCTTCTCCATGGCCTGGTCGCTGACGCTGCTGCGCAGCACGTAGTACGGCATGCCGGTCTTCTCGTCGACCATCTGGTCGGCGGATATCAGGCTGACTTCCCCCGGCACCCGTGGCGTGCGGCTCTGGTTGAAGGCGGTGAACAGGATGTCCACCGGCAGATGGGGGCCGACCTTGTCCACCAGGTTGACTGGCAACCGCCCTTCCACTTCCAGGTGCGTGCCCTGGGGCACGATTTCCAGCAGGGTTTCACCCTGGCGCACCACGGCGCCTTCGGTGTGTACCCCCAGGTTGACCGCGATGCCGTCGGCAGTGGCGATGATTTCGCTGTGCTGCAAGTCGAAGCCGGCGGAGGTCAGTTGCTGCTCCAGGGTCTGGGTCTTGAGCTGGGCTTCGGCCAATTGGCTGCGGACCTCTTTCTGGTACTCCTCGCTGTGCTGTTGCAGCTTGAGCCGGGACTCGAGAATGCCCTGCTCGATGCGCCCGCTTTCACCGGTGTTCTGCGCCAGCTCCTGTTGCACCTGGGACAACTGGCGCTGGTACTCCAGCAAGCGGTTGCGCGGGATGTAGCCGTTGTCGGCCAAAGGCTGCAGGTTGCTCAGTTGCTGGCGCAGGGACTCGGCCTGGCTGGCCAGGTCGGTGCGCGCCCGGCGCATGCCCGCCAGTTGCGCGGTGGCGCCTTCGATATTGGCGCGGATGCCCGCCTGCTCGCGGGAGAACGCCTCACGGCGGCTGCTGAACAGCTGACGCTGGCCTTCCAGCACCAGGGCCAGGCGTGGGTCGTCGCTGTTGCTCAACTGCAGCGGGAAGTCCACCTGCTTGAGGTTGTCGCGCTCGCTGCGCCAGCGCGCCAGGCTGGCCATGGCCATGCGGTACTGGGCCTGCAGCGACTGCACGTCCGCCGCCACCTGGGTCTGATCCAGGCGGAACAACGGCTGGCCCTGCTTCACGCTTTGGCCTTCGCGCACCAGAATCCGGCTGACCACGCCGCTGCTCATGGACTGCACCGCTTTGCGCTTGCCGGACACCACCACCGTGCCTTGCACGGGAATCCCCTGATCCAGTGGAGCCAGCGCGGCCCAGATGAAAAAACTGCCAGCCCCCACCAGGGCCAGTATCCAGCCCATGCGCGCGAAAAAGCCCGCATCACGCTCAACCCGTTCCGGCGCGTAACCCTCTTCGATCATCATGTTGCTGTCCTTGCTCATGCGCCTTTGTTCCGTGTCGGGGCCTGATACTGGCGGCTCATGCTCAAGCCACCGGGTGCGGCTGCAGCGGCGGGTCTGGCCGGTTCCTGGGGTTGGAGTGACTGGGGCTGCTGGGCACCGGCCAACGCCTTGAGTACTTCCTGGCTGGGGCCAAAGGCCTGCAGGCGGCCTTCATTGAGTACCAGCAGCTTGTCGGCCAGGGCCAGCACCGACGAGCGATGGGTCACCAGAACCACGCTGGTCCCCCGGGCCTTGAGCTGGGCAATCGCCGCCGCCAGGGCGCTCTCGCCCACGGTGTCGAGGTTGGAGTTGGGCTCGTCGAGCACCACCAGGCTGGGATTGCCATACAGTGCCCGGGCCAGGGCCACCCGTTGCTTCTGGCCCCCGGACAAGCCGCTGCCGTCATCGCCAAGCACGGTGTCGTAGCCTTGAGGCAGGCGCAGGATCAACTCGTGCACTCCGGCCAGCTGCGCGGCCTGGACCACCTGCTCCGGGTCGGCCTGGCGAAAGCGTGCGATGTTCTCGGCGATGCTGCCGGTGAAGAGTTCGATGTCCTGGGGCAAATAGCCGATGTAGGGACCCAACTCATCGCGATTCCAGCGATGAATGTCGGCGCCGTCCAGGCGCACCGTGCCGGCCAGGGTCGGCCAGACGCCCACCAGTACCCGAGCCAGGGTCGACTTGCCGGAACCGGAGGCCCCCAGCACCCCGAGCACTTCACCGGCATTGATACTGAAGCTCACCTGCTGCAGGGTCGCCGCCCGACGTCCGGGAGGCCCGGCGCTGACCTGCTCGAAACTCACCTGGCCCTTGGGCGCCGGCAACGACATGGCGCTGTCACTGGGTGGGAACTCGCGCAGCAGCGCGTCCAGCCGACCATAGGCCAGCTTGGCCGAACTCCATTGCTTCCACACCGCGATCAACTGGTCGATGGGACTCAGGACCCGGCCCATGAGGATCGACCCGGCGATCATCATCCCCGCGGTCATGTCGCCCTTGATCACCAGCAAGGCGCCCAGGCCCAGCACCAGGGATTGCAGGCACAGACGCAGGGTCTTGCTCAGGGAACTGATCACCGAACCAGTGTCGCTGGCCTCGTTCTGCAGGCCGAGAAAGCGCGAGTGCACGGCAAACCAGCGCTTGCGCAAGGCACCGAGCATGCCCATCGCCTGAATGGTCTCGGCATTGTGCAAATGGCTGGTGGCCAATTGGGTGGAGCGTTGCGAAAAACCGCTGGCCTCGGCCAGGGGTTTCTTGGTCATGGCTTCATTCAGGTACGCCAGGGCGATCAGCAACACCGCGCCCACCGTGGCGAACACCCCGAGCCAGACGTTGAAGGCATAGATAACCAGCAGGTAGATCGGAAACCAGGGGGCATCGAAGAAGGCGAACAACGCCGGCCCGGTGAGGAACTGGCGGATATGGGTCAAATCGCCCAGTGACTGGCCGGCATGGCCTTCGCCACGGGCCAGGTTGCGTTCGAATGCAGCCTGATACACCCGCAGGTTGAAGCGACGCTCCAACTGGCTGCCGATGCGGATGACGATAAAGCTGCGCACCACTTCCAGCAGCCCGATAAACAGGAAAAAGCCCACCACCATCAGCGACAGCATCACCAGAGTGGTCTCATTCTGCGACGACAGCACCCGGTCGTAGACTTGCAACATATAGATGGAGGGCACCAGCATCAGCACATTAATCAACGCGGTGAAACAGCCGACACTGATCAGGATGCCCTTGTATTCGCCCAATGCCTTGAACAGTGGTGCAGGATGACTATTATTCAGCATCTTCAACATTTCCCTGAGCCGACCCTGCGCGCCGAACGCGAGCACCTCATATACGGCGCAACTAAAGATGTGTGCCCCTTAGTCTCAAAGTCTGCGGACACACCCAAACCAGACAACTGTAGTTAACAGTCATCCGGTTAAAAACCTGTCGATTAAAAGAGTGGTAAAACTAAAACCACAACCACCCAAGATTAAACGAACAGCCTGCTGCCTTAATTAGCCAGCACGCTGTAACACGATCAAACCGTCGCCTTTGAGGCGCGCTTCGTACAGGCCTTCTCTCTGTCGACTGAAAAAGATAATCCTTGAACCTTCCCGCCCCGTGATGGCAATACCGTCGGGCTCCGGAAACCAGCCCACCGCCGCCTCACCGATCCACTTCGACAGGCACTCGGCGCCGTCTCCCAGGGCTGCGTTTTGCAACAGGTCCAGGGCACAGGCGGCGCCAGGTTCGCTCTGTTGCTGCAACTGCCAGTGTCCAACCAGTTCCGAGGGGTCCGCCAAGCGCAGGCTGCTTGCCATGGTTATTGCTCCATAAAAGATCGTCAGCGTCGCCAGCAGCCAGGTGGCCGCCTTGCAACTCAAGGTGTGTGGGGTCATAGGGTGCTCCGTCCGCCCGGTAGACTCGCTCAGCCCCGGGGCCAATGCAAGAACGGAAGGCAGCGCATCGGCGCCGCCTTCCGCCTACTTCACTCAGGCCACGATGTCACTGACGGCTGCCTGGCCAACGGTGCTGACCAGGAAGTCCGCCACGCCCTGTCCGGAAAAGTCCACGGACAGGGTGCTGACGCCCCCGGAGGTAGTGAGGATGGCGTCACCCACCGCGCCGGTGAAGGCGTTGACGAAATGCAAGCCTGCACCCTTGGTGATACCGGTCAGATCGATCTTGTCCAGGCCGCTGACAAAATCCATGATCTGGTCGGCCGCGCCCGGCTTGGAGTCGGAACTGGCGCCGAACACGAAGGTGTCCGAACCCGAACCGCCCCAGAGCTTATCGGCGCCACCGCCACCGTAGATGATGTCGTTGCCGGCACCGCCCTTGAGCACGTTGGCAGCGTTGTTGCCGATCAGCAGATCGTTGCCCGAACCGCCGATGGCGTTCTCCACGGTCACGCCCTGAGCAATGGAGACGTTACCCACCATGCCGCCAACGTCGGAGAACGAGGCCTCATTGAGGTTGATCTTCTGGTTCTGAGTGAATCCGGAGAAGTCCAGGGTATCGTTGCCACCACCGTCCCACACCGAGAACACCAGCTTGTCGGCAGACGAACTGGCGCTGTAGAAGTCGCGCCCGGTGTTGGAGTTGAAGCCATAGGTGGTATCGCCGGCACGGGTGCCGTAGTTGGCCCCGTAGAGTTTCTGGATGGCTGCGATATCGTCCATCAGCGGACCGGACGAATAGGCCACGACCCCGCCCTTGCTGAAGTTCTGGCTGGTGTTGCTTTCACTCCAGTAGCTCATGATGCTGTAGCCACGCGTGTCCTGGCCGTAGCTGGCGTCCTTGTAGCTTGGGTTGCCTTCGCCTGCGTTGTAGTCGCCAGGGTGAGCCAGGCCCAGGGTGTGACCGATCTCATGGGTCAGGGTCTGACGGCCATAGTTGTTCAGGTCGGGATTCTTGTTCTGGGTGTAGCTGCTGTTGATCAGGTACCAGGAGGTACCGTCGTAACCGGCACCGGTGCCCGGCAGGTAGGCGAAGGCCGCCGCGCCGTCCTGGCCACCACTGTAGTTGCCGAAGGTCATGCGAGCGTCGCCACCCGAGGCTTTCTCGGTAAACACGACATTGGCCACATCGGCCCAGGATTGCATGGCCAGCACTGCTTGGGCCTTCTGCTGGGCGCTGAACTGGCTGAACCCGGAGATACCGTGCTTGTACATGGTGCTCGAGGAGGCCGAGGTCAGGAAGGTATAGGACAGATCGATTTTGCCGTTACCGTTCAGGTCCTTGAACGCAGCGCCGTCACGCAGCAATTGCGTGGCGGCTTGATCGACTGAGAACGAAGGCTTGCCGTTAACCGTGAGATTGCCGCCACGATCGTATTGGTGGCTAAAGCTATTGATCTGGTTATACGCCGAACTTGCTGCGGCCAATGGCTCGAGTTGCTGTTCGGCAGATGCAATAGCGCTCTTTTTTATTGTCGACATAAACACACTTCCTTGTAATCAATGGAACAGTTTTTGTCAGATAGCGACAATCCCTGGCGAGATCGTCCTATCACTCGCCCTAAGCAGGCGAAAGCAAGCTGACACAGTTTGAAATCAGGCGTCCACTACTTTTTTGACGTCAAATTCCACTGTTCCGACAAACTCCCGCAAACAATGACCGTGCACTTAAAAGATTCTTTTCCAGCCGATTAGCGCTAGACATTGTCCGACAATCTACAATTTAATTATTAAATATCCATATAGAAAATTATGTCGATTGCGTCGCACTTCTTAGTCGGTTATTTCATGTTCCAACCAGTTAGTTCCAATGCTTGCCTCAATACTTGCGGGGTCAGCGCCGGTACTTGCACCCCGTCGGCACTGCTCATCGGCTCGGCTGCCAGCATGGCATTGATGATGGCCTCCTCCACCGCCTCGGCGGCTGCGCTGAACAGCGGCGAGATGTGATCGTTGTTGAGCATCGCCAGAGGCGCAGTGAACGCCAGGTCCTTGCGTCCATAATCCGCAGCGGGCAAGTCCCGGTTTCCCGTGGCAAAGGCCAGGAAGATATCGCCACTGGAATCTTCGGTGCCGCCACCGGTGCGGGCAATGCCGATGGAAGCACGCTGGGCCAGGCGCTGGCACTGATGGGGCAGCAGCGGCGCATCAGTGGCCAGGATCACCACGATCGAGCCCATGCCCGGGGTGCCGCGCTCGGCAAAAGGTGAGGCAATCCCTCCCAGATGACGCCCCACCGGGTAACCGTCCACCCGCAGCTCTTCACGCTTGCCGTGGTTGGCCTGGACCAGAGCGCCGACGGTGTAGCCGCCCTGCTCTGCCGCCAGCCGCCGGGAGGCGGTACCGATCCCGCCCTTGAACTCATGACAGATCATCCCGGTGCCGCCGCCTACCGCGCCTTCGGCCACCGGCCCGGACTCGGCGCTGGCCATGGCCTCGCGCACCTGTTGCGGCCCCACATGCTGCCCCCAGATGTCGTTCAGCAGGCCGTCGTAGGTTTCCATCACCACCGGCATGCACCAGTACACGGCGGTGTCCGCCAGGGCCTCGCGCTCCAGGGCGATCAGGGTGTCGCGCACCACGCCGACGCTGTGGGTATTGGTAATGGCCAGCGGCGTGGTCAGGGTGCCCGCCTCGCGAATCCACTCCAGCCCCGTGGCATCGCCATTGCCGTTGAGCACATGGCAACCGGCGAAACAGGGCTGTTGCCGCGCATGCCCGGCCCGGGGCTGGACCAGAGTGACCCCGGTGCGCACCTGCTTGCCGCCCACGCTGGCTTTCAGGGTGCTGTGCCCCACCCGTACCCCGGGTACGTCGGTGATCGCATTGAACGGACCTGGTGTCCCCAGACCCAGGCTGATGCCCAATTGACGTGCTCGCATAACCACTCCTTACAATTTCTGAAACGCCGGGCTGTACCGGCCATTGGTGCCATAGAGAATCACCGACAGTGCCAGCAGCCCGATAATCACCATGATGTCCCGCAGGGACGCCTCGAGGAACAGATTGATCAGCAGATACCCCGCGCCCATCACCGCCAGCAGCGCCGGTACTGGCCACAGGGGCATGCGATAGGGATGCTCGCGGTCGCGCAGCAGCACCCGGCTCATCAGCGCGCTGAGGGCAACAATCAGGTACACCAGCATGATCAGCAACACACTGAAGGACGTGAGGTCCGCCAGATTCGAGCTGAAACTGAGTACTGCCGAAGGAATCGCCAGGAACAACGTAGCCAGCCATGGCGAGTCCCAGCGTGGATGAATCCGCGTGAACAGGCGGTTGATGGTGGGCGTCCACAGGGCGTCGCGGCCGCTGCTGAACACCACCCGGCCGATCTGGATGACGATCGCGACAATGGCGTTGAACACCGACAGGAAGATCCCGCCACTGACCACCCTGGCGAGGGTTTCATTGCCATGGCTGGTGAGTAGGTAGCCGATGGGATCTGGGCTGGCCAGCATCGCGCTCAAGGACGGCGCGCCGATCAGCAGCGCGGTGAGCGGCACCAGTTCGATGATCACCACCAGCACCAGGGACCAGAGCACCGCCTTGTGCACGCCGCGTCCCTTGCACTTCATGTCTTCGGCCAGCAGCACCGCCGGCCCGTAGCCGTTGTAGGAAAACAGGCCGATGCCCACCGCACCGATCACCAGGGCCCAGGGCGCCATGTGCAATGCACCGTGATCGACGATCTGCGGTTGCAAAAGAATGCTCACCGGTTGCGTGGCGTTGCCAAAGCCCAGCCAGACAATCACCAGCAACGCCGCCACCTCCAGCAACAGGCAAGTGCCGGTGATCCAGGCATTGAGCTTGATGTTGAGGATGCCCAGCAGGTAGCTGCAGACCACTATCACCAGGGCTACGGTCTGGGAGTCGAAGTCGGTACCCAGGGCGTTGTTCAAATAGGTGGCGGCGCCGGTGGCCAGCACCGGAGGGATGAACAGCAGCATCACCAGCACCGTGAGGAAGGTGGCATAACCGGCCATGCCACCAAACACGCGCTTGGCGTAGACGTACTCACCGCCGGCACTGTTATGGGCCCGGCCCAGCTCGGCGTAGCAGAAGGCAAACATCAGTGCCAGCAACCCGGCCATGACGAACGCCAGGAACACCCCGCTGCCGGCCTGGTGGATGGCAAAGGGCGCGATCACGAACACGGAACTGGCGGGGGTCACGCCGGAGACCGTGATAGCCACCACATCGAACACACTCAGGGTTGGTTTCAGCGCGCCGTCGGGCGCGGAGGGAGAGCTCATATCGTTATCCTCGTGTTTATTGTTGGTCTGAGGCAGAAACGAAATCCATCGGGCGGGTGCGCTCTGGGACGCACTTGCTGGGAGCTACTCTAGGCAGTCACATGACTGCGACCAATTCCCCTATTGGAGTACTCCCCTTGACGGCAACAGGCAAATCGACGAAACCCTTCTACGGCACTTTCGACGCATCAATGGAGCAAGGTCTTTGAGCAATCTGTTCAGGGAGGTCGGCATGCACGCCGGCCTGGGTCGCACCCTTACGCTGATCGGCAACCCGCGATTCTGGAAACAGCTGATCCTGCTGTTGCACCAGGCGACGCCGTTCGACAATGCCCTGGCGATCTTCTACCCGGTGGATGGCCCGCCCCGGGCCCTTGAGGAATATGACGCGGAGCCCAGCAGCAAACCGGCGTCGATGCTCACCTACCTCAATGGCCTGTACCTGCTGGACCCGTTCTTCCAGGCCTGTCGCGAGGGCTACCCCAGCGGCCTGTACCGCCTGGAAGAAGTGGCCCCGGACCACTTCCGCCAGAGCGAGTACTTTCTCAGCTACTTCCACGACAACGTCCTGGAAGATGAAGTGCAATTCATCCTGCAACTGCCCGATACCGGCACCCTGTCCCTGTCACTGGGCAACCAACGGGTCTTCAATCGCGAGGAAATCGGCCAGCTCACGACCTTCGCGGCCTGGGTGCTGCCACTGATGCAACAGCATTGGCAACACAGCCAGATACGTCCCCAGGCCCCGGTTGCAGAGGAAATGGCCAGCCAGATTCGCGATGCCCTGAGCCATTTCGGCAGCGCGGTGCTGTCGGATCGGGAGCTGGAGATCGCCCGACTGATCCTCCGGGGTTTTTCTTCCAAAGCCATGGCCGAGCGTTTGAAAATCTCGCCGGACACCATCAAGGTGCACCGCCGCCACCTTTACGCCAAGCTGGACATCTCCAGCCAGCCCGAGTTGTTTTCGTTGTTCATCCAATCCCTGGGGCATGATCCGGAAAATCCCTGACGCCCCTGTTCAGGCTGCTGTTCACGGTCTTTTCGCGTTCTTGCCTACCTGCTTGCCCGCTTGCCGTAGGAGCTGACTTGCCAGCGAAGGCGTCCTCAAGAGCAGCGCAAAACCAAAGGGCCCCTTTGCCGGCAAGCCGGCTCCTACGCAGCCAGCGTTGCCGTTTTGAGGGCGATGCGAAACTCCGGCGCCTACGCGTTCAGGGAGCGGGCGCGGAAGTCACGGGGCGACTGTTCGAAGTGCTTCTTGAACGTCCGGCTGAAATGCGCCGAATCGGTAAAGCCCCACTTGAAGGCGATGTCGGTGATGGATTCGTTGCGCAGCTGCGGGTTGCTCAGGTCCGCCGCGCTGCGCTTGAGCCGGGAGCGCTGGATGAAGCGACACACGCTGTCGCCCTGCTCCTCAAACAGTCGGTACAGCTGGCGCACCGAAATATTCAACTGCCCGGCCAGGGATACCGGGGTCAGGCCCGGCTCATTGAGGGATTGATTGATCAGTTGCCGAGCCTGATCACGCAGGCATTGACCATGCAGGTTGTCGTCAAAGCCATCCAGGGTGCTGGCCGTCTGACGCAGGGTCGGCCCAAGCAAGGCGATCAGGGCCTCTTGCAGGGCCTGACCCTCCTGCTGCGCCGCACACCCCTGCAGATCGCCGGCGCAGATCTGCTCCACCAGCAAACGCATCAGGCGACCACTGGCGCAGTTTTGCGACAACTTGCCGAACTTGCGCTGCGGGGTCGGCAGATGCCGGTAAACCTCTTCCCGGCTGAGGTGGAACGAGGCGTGCTCGATCAGGCCGTGGGGCACGATTTCACAGGCACCGGCCGAATCCAGCAACGCCATGTCGCCGGGAGCCAGCTCAATGCTCTCACCATCCTGGCTCAGGCGAGCGTGGCCACTGCGCTGGATGATCAGGAAACAATGGCGATCGTCCTCATGGTCGACCTTGGTGCTCTGGCGGGAGATCAGCCCGGCATTGGTGCGGATCTGCGCCACCTCCAGCCCGGCATAATCCTGCAAACCCACTTCACCGATAAACAAGGCGGGATTGCGCGCCGGGCGGGCGTCGAATCGACCGCAGACACCCTGCAGGGCACCTACCCAGGAACTGAAACTATGCGAAGCAAGCACTGTGCACCTCCATAAGCCGGTTCAGACCGCCTTTGTTGTTATGGCGATATCATTAACATGTTATCTATTTGCCAGGCAAGGAGCCTGACAGCATGGATAGTCTGTTATGGCTTAAGCAGGGTGTATGCCAGTACTTACGGTTATGTCGGTCAGAATTCTCGTAGAAGCTTGTACAACTCAGTGAAGCTGCCCAACAGCGCCGCCCGCTGTTGGGGACTCAAGCGGATGTAGCGCCTGAACCCCGGTAAACGATTGACCACCTCGCTGGCGCCAAAGTGCTCAAGGCGCACTTGCCAGCCCTGCTCATCCCGCCACAGCTCAAGGTGCTTGAAGTCCAGCGGCAGCAGCCGCTCCAGCAACGACTGATCACTGCACAGCTTCTGCAGCAAGGGCGCCCATTGCTCTGCCTCCCCCGCAAGCAATCGCGCGGCGACGCCCTGTCGACGAATCGCCCCGGTGTGGCGCAGGCCAATCCGCGCTTGCCCGGGACGCTCGCAGGGCACCTGCAGACGCCACTCACAGACCACGATATGCATCAGGAACTGCGCCTGGGGACGCTCCCGCACTTGGAACTCCAGAGCGCTTTGCGGGCAATGGAAAACCCCCAGCCCAGCAGAGCGAGGGGTGAAATCCAGGCCCGCCAGATCCCGCCGCACCTGACCCAGGGTGACCCCCGGGCGATAGCCCGAAGGTGCCCGGTGCCAGAATTCAAAGAGGTTTTGTCGCCAGCTTGAAAGATTCATCAGACAGGTTCTCCCGAGGGCTTGGGGCTTCATCCGGCGACAGGCTCAGTGCCTGTTCCAGCACCTCCTCCACCGGCACCGGACGAAACGGATTGACCTTCTGTACCAGCAAGGTCCAGACCAGCGCGTAGATAGCGGTCAGGCCCAACATGCTGCCGAAGGGCACATAGATATCCCGTGGATTCATCCCCGGGGGGGTGATGAACCACATGCCCAGGACAATTCCCACCGAGGACAGAATCTGCGGCAACGGAAACCATGGCGATTTATAAGCCCGCGGCAAATCCGGCCGGCGAATGCGCAACATCACCACCGACAAGGTGACCAGCAGGTAGGCGGTGCTCCAGGCACAAACCGCCGCCAGCACCAGGTGCATGATGCTGTCGGTGCTGCCACCCAGCCACCAGGCATGCAGGCAGGGAATCAGGACCGCCACGGCGATGCACAGCAGCGGTGTCTTGAAGCGTGGGTGCAGATAGGTGAAAACCTTGGGTAATGCC
This sequence comes from Pseudomonas protegens, assembly GCF_003363755.1. Taxonomy (GTDB): domain Bacteria; phylum Pseudomonadota; class Gammaproteobacteria; order Pseudomonadales; family Pseudomonadaceae; genus Aquipseudomonas; species Aquipseudomonas danubii. Next base: position 15,546 of record NZ_CP031396.1, on the reverse strand, counting down.
CCGTCTAGGGCCATGCCATAGAGAATTCGCGGCAGGCCGGCCATCAACGTGTTGATAGTCGCGGCACCGGCAAACAGCAGGCCGATCCCCAGCCAGATGCGGCCGAACGGCCCCATGATCTGCTCGGCGAAATGCGGGATGGCCATGGGCGTATCCAGCAAATGCACGCTGCCATCCTCACTCAAGGCAATGTTTTCCACCTGGCGCTTCATGGCCGCGCCGTAGATGAACATGCACACCGCGACGCCTACCAGACCCAGGGCCATGGCCCGGGGAATGGTCCTGGCGGCCTTGCGTACATCCGGTGTCAGGGGGGTAACGAACTCGCAGCCGACGAACATGAACATGGCCATGCCCACCAGAGACAGGATGGTCGTCAGATCGGTCCCCACCCTGGAAGCACCGAACCAGCCATCAAGTTCCACTGCCGGAGCCTTGATGACCCCGAGCACGCCAAAGATGATCAGGGTGGTCCACATGCCGAAGGTCAGGATCACCTCGGCACGGCTGAAGGCGGTGATGCCCACCGCGTTGAGCAGGCCGAAGAACACTACCAACCCGACACCCACCAACCAGGCGCTGCCGCTCTGTTCCAGCAGGGTGTTGAGGGATTCGAAATTCACCAGGGCCATGACGCCGCTGAGAATGGTTTCCGCCGTCCCGGCAAACACATGCACGATCAGGTAGGCGGACAAGGTCCCGGTGATAGCGAAGAAACGCCCCAGGCCACAGGCCAGGTAGTCATAGACCGAGCCATTGGTGGGCAACAGGCAGGCCGCTTCGGCGAAGGTGGTGGATTGCGCCAGCATCATCAGCAGGGCGATCACCATCGCCGCGGCGAACGCTCCACCACCGATACCGAATCCGGTGGTAGCCGTCAGGATCACCGGGCTGGCCATGATCAGGCCCACGGCACTGGCTAGCGCGGTGGGAAAGCCGACCACGCCCTGATCCAGGTGGTGCTTGAGTCTGTCGTTGAGCGACATGATGGTAAACCTCGAAAGCATGGGTTGATGATTGTTGTTCTAGGCATTTCAAGGGCACGCCCGGCAAGGGCGCAGAGCTTGGCTGTCTGACGCAGCTGAAATCATGTTCACGCCCTGTAGGCGCTGGCTTGCCAGCGAAGACGTCCATGAGAATGACGCCTGTCCTGGGAGCGTCTTCGCCGGCCAACCGGCTCCTACAGTCAACCGGCTGGCCGGCAAAGGCGTCTGCATGGGGCGTGCTCAATAAGCGATGCACACCGATTTGTTCTCGGTATAGGCCTCGATGGCCGCGTGGCCCATCTCGCGGCCCATGCCCGATTGCTTGTAACCGCCGAAGGGCATCGACGGGTCCAGCATGTTGTGGGTGTTGACCCAAACGGTGCCGGCCTTGATCTGGGGAATCAGTTGCATGACCTGACTCAGATCGTTGGACCAGATGCTCGCCCCCAGCCCGTACTGGTTGTCATTGGCCAGGGCCACCACTTCCTCCAGAGAATCGAAAGGCGTCGCGACCACCACCGGGCCGAAAATCTCCTCGCGCACCAGCGGCAGGTTGGCGTTGACGTTGGCCACCACCGTGGGACGGACATAAAAGCCCTGCTCACCATGGGCAACTCCGCCGCAGAGCACCTTGGCGCCCTCCTCGACCCCGCGCTGGACCATCTGCAGCACGCGCTTTTGCTGTTTGGCAGAAATCAGCGGATTGATCTGTGCCTGCTCGTCCAGCCCCGGGCCAATGCGCAAGGACTCGGCAATGGCCACCAGACGCTCCAGCACCTGGGTGTAGATCCCGCGCTGGACATACAGCCGCGAGCCCGCCGTGCAGACCTGTCCCTGATTGAAGAAGATGGCCCCGGCCGCCCCGGCGGCAGCAGTCTGCGGGTCGCAGTCGTCGAGGACGATCACCGGCGACTTGCCACCCAGCTCCAGGGAAAAGCGCGTCATGTTGTCCACCGCCGCGTGGCCGATCAGCTTGCCAACCTGGGTCGAACCGGTGAACGCCAGCTTGTCGATCCCCGGATGGGCAGCCAGCGCGGCACCGGCCTGGGCGCCACTGCCGGTCACCACGTTGACCACGCCGGGGGCGATCCCCGCTTCCAGGCAAAGCTGGCCAAGGCGCAGCGCGGTGAGCGGAGTCTCGTCGGCGGGCTTGAGTACCACGGTGCAGCCGCAAGCCAGGGCCGGGACGATTTTCCAGATGGCCATCAGCAACGGAAAATTCCACGGCACAATGGCTCCCACCACGCCCACCGGTTCCGGCACCGTATAAGCCCGGTACTGTGCCCCCGGCACCGCGGCGATGGACACATCCAGGCTCTTGCCTTCGATCTTGGTGGCCCAGCCGGCCATGTAGCGGGTGAACTCCGCCGCCGCCCCCACCTCCAGGGCCCGGGCCAGATGGATCGACTGGCCGTTGTTGAGAGTCTCCAACTGCGCCAGCTCCTCGCCATTGGCTTCCAGCAGATCCGCCAGCTTCAACAGCAGGCGCTCGCGATCGGCGGGACGCAACGCCTTCCAGTTGCCTTCGAAGGCCCGGCGCGCGGCCCCCACCGCCAGATCCACATCGGCCTGGGCGGCGGCGGCAACCTGGGTCAACTGCTCGCCACTGGCGGGGTTGTACACCGGCATCCGTGCTCCGGAGAGCGCGGGCTGGCTGAGACCGTCAATCAGCAGGCCGTGCTGACTGTCTATGAATGCAGCGACACGTGGGTCGATGGCAACGCTCATCTTGATTCCTCGCAGGTGGACCTTGTTCGAGGTGGACTTTGAGCCCAAAGTCGGATGCCGTCTTGATCCTGGCTGCCGCAAAACTTGGCCCTGGCTGCCAACGCCAGCGGCGCCTGGGCTGGCAAGCCAGCCCCTGCCAGGGGCCGGCAGCGATACCCGCCAAGTCGCCACTGGCAGCCTGGGTCAAATGTCCTGGCACACAGAGGCAAGCCAGGAGCCCGCAAATGACGCACTAATAGCTCCACGCTGTCCGTGCGTTTTCAGGAGACTCAACGTGAGCCAAGCAAGCCGTTTCTGGCACCCCATGCTGCACCCCAACGAAATGAAGCAACGCGAACCGATCCGCATCGTCCGTGGCGATGGTTGCTATGTCTATGACGACAAGGGCCACCAGCTGGTGGATGGCGTCGCCGGGCTGTGGAACGTCAACGTCGGCCACAACCGCAAGGAAGTGAAAGCGGCCATCACCGCTCAGCTCGATGAGCTGGAGTATTTCCAGCTGTTCGACGGGGTCAGCCACCCTCGTGCCGAAGAACTGTCCCGGGTGCTGATGAACCTGCTGGAGCCCGAGGACATGTGCCGGGTGTCCTTCAGTTCCGGCGGTTCGGATGCCATCGAAAGCGCCCTGAAGCTGGCCCGCCAGTACTGGAAGCTCGAAGGCCAGGCCGACCGCACCAAGTTCATTTCCCTGCGCCAGGGCTACCACGGCACCCACTTCGGTGGCGCCTCGGTCAACGGCAACACGGTGTTCCGACGCAACTACGAGCCCCTGCTGCCCGGCTGCTACCACATCGATACGCCCTGGCTGTACCGCAACCCCTACAGCCAGGACCCGCAAGAGCTGGGCAAGATCTGCGCCGACCTGCTGGAACGGGAGATCCAGTTCCAGAGCCCGGACACCGTGGCCGCCTTCATTGCCGAGCCGATCCAGGGCGCCGGCGGCGTGATCGTGCCACCGGCCAACTACTGGCCGCTGATCCGCGAAGTCTGCGACAAGTACGGCGTCCTGCTGATCGCCGACGAGGTGGTCACCGGTTTCGGCCGCAGCGGTTCGATGTTCGGCAGCCGTCTGTGGGGCGTCAAACCCGACATCATGTGCCTGGCCAAGGGCATCACCTCGGGCTACATCCCCTTGGGCGCGACAGTGGTCAACCGGCGGATCGAGGCCGCCTTCGAGAAAAACGCCAACTTCACCGGCGCCATCATGCACGGCTACACCTACTCCGGGCACCCGGTGGCCTGCGCTGCTGCCCTGGCCTGCCTGGACATCGTGGTCAAGGAAGACCTGCCGGCCAACGCGGCGAAGATGGGCGACTACATGCTGGGCAAGCTGCGGCCCTTCGTCGAGCGCTTCGACACCGTCGGTGAAGTGCGGGGCCAGGGCTTGATGCTGGCCCTGGATCTGGTGGCGGACAAGAGCACCCGCGAACCCATCGACCCCATGAGCGGCTATGCCAATCAGGTGGCACAGATTGCCCGGGACAATGGCGTCATGGTGCGACCGGTGGGCACCAAGATCATTCTCTCGCCGCCCTTGGTGATCCAGCAGCCACAGGTGGATGCCATAGTCGATGCCCTCGCCGAGGGGTTGAGCAAGGCCCAGCGCTGATCGTTGCAACCGGCTGCGGTCAATCAAACAGCGACCGCAGCCTGCGCTGCATCCCTGCTTGCCAGGCGCCCCGCTCGTGGTTTTCGCTCGCCCTGACACGGACCGCGCCACCCGTCGCAACCCCCAACCACCCGAGCCACTGCCCAGCCGGCAGCCAGGAGCTATCCGATGATTGCGCCCACTTCCTTGCCCGGGGCCCATGAGCTGGGGCAACGCTGCATCGCCGCCTTTACCCGAGTAGTACCCGCCACCCTCTGCGCTTTCTACCGCATCGATCCGAACCTGCAGGCCCGGGACTTCTCGCTGTACCGCATGCCCGAGCAGATGCACCAGGCCTATTTGCAACGCTACCGCCACTACGACCCGTTGCAGCCACGCAACTGTGCCGCCGCCGGGCGCCCGGTGCTGTCGCTGCACATGGGCATGGCCCAGCAGGGCCGTCATTCAACCGAGGTCTACCAGGGATTCCTGCAACGCCACGGGGTACTGGATGTGGTGGAGATTCTCGCCTGTGACGGTGAACGCCCCATCGCCGGCCTGTCGCTGCTGCGGGACAAGGCCCTGGGGCATTTCAGCGTCGACGAACTGGGCACCCTGCATGCCTTGCAGGGCCTGCTGGAAATCGCTGCCCTGGCGCCCTATTCCCAGGTCGACGAACGTCTGGCCAACCTCACTCCCAGGGAACGGGAGATCGCCTGGCTGCTGCGCGATGGTGCCGACAACAAGAGCATCGCCAGGCGCCTGGACCTGGGGCTGCCCACGGTCAAGACCCACCTGATCAACCTGTTTCGCAAGGTCGGGGTCGGCAATCGCACGGAGCTGGTGAGCACGCTGTTCTTGTAACGGACCACCGGCTCAACCATCTGGTTGATGGGCAGCAGCGGCGCCCAGGCAGAACATGGGGTTCTCCTTTCCTGGACAAGAGCCTTGCCATGAATCAGCAACCTGAGTGGATCACCGTCGGCGCCCTGGCGGACGGTTTTGCAGACGACAATCACATCCTTGCGGGGGTGGATGATCTGTCCGGTCGCACCTTGACCCTGCACTTCGACAACGGCTGGCAGATCGAACACCACTTCGCGCTCGACACGCTGCGCTGGAACAGCCTCGGCCAGAGCGCCAGTGACGACCTGCCCTATCGCGCCACCTCGATACGCCCCGGTATCTACCTGGTGGACTTCCTCAAGCGGGAGCAAGGCCAGCCCCATTCGGTGAGCCTGATTCTCGATCTTGAGCGCCAGTGCTTCACCGCCGTGATCGGCCAGATGCCGAGCCAGGCCGAATGCGGCGTCGACCTGTTCAGCCGGGCGCTGGCCGGCGGCGAGCTGACCTCGGTCAAGGCGCAGTTCCTCCACGGTGCAATCGATGCCTTGCCCACGGCCGAGACTGCGCGACATGCGCCCACCGCCGAACTGATCGGCCTGCGCAACCAGTATGTCTACAGCGCCAGCGAGGCCTACGAGCACATCTACCTGAATGCCAACTTCTATAGCTGGCAGTGCCTCAGGGGTGTCGAGCAAGGCCTGGCGGACACCGACCGCTGTCACTACTACAAGATCGCCGAGCAGCTGTACCTGTTTGTCTGGCGCGAGAAGATCGTCCCGACCCTGGGCCTGGTGCTGATCGACCTCAAGGCCGGGCGTAGCGACGGCAAGATATTCGGCTACCAGGGTGCAGACTTCAGCCATGCCGCCAACTTCCCGGTGGGCGCCCTGGCCCAGGTCCTCAACCGAACCCTGCACCCCTGATTCCACACCGCTGCAGGCTTGTCCGAGCGCCAGCCGGCAGCGCTTTTCACAGGATACTTCCATGACTCTGGGCCTTGATCTGCAACGCGTCGCCAGCTGCTATCAGTCCGAACTGCAGCTGTTTGTCGAGCAACACCCGCGCTCCGGCGCCTTCTATCAGGAAAACCTCAAGCACTGGCTGTACGGCGCGCCGTTGCACTGGATGCAGCAATGGCCCGGCGCCTACCCGATCATGGTGGCGGATGCCCATGGTGCGACCCTCACCGATTGCGACGGCCGCGAGTACGTGGACTTTGCCCTGGGCGACACCGGCGCCATGTTCGGCCATGCCCAGCCGGCGGTAGCCGCAGCCATTGCCGAACAGGCGCTGCATGGCTCGACGCTGATGCTGCCCACCGCCGACAGCCTGTGGGTTGGCAAGGAGCTGAGCCGGCGTTTTGGTCTGCCCTATTGGCAGGTCACCACTTCAGCCACCGATGCCAACCGCTTTGTCCTGCGCCTGTGCCGGATGATCACCGGACGGCAGAAGGTCCTGGTGTTCAACTGCAACTACCACGGCAGCGTCGACGAATCCCAGGTGGAATTCGACGCCCAGGGGCAGATGATTCCCCGAGACGGCGTGCACGCCAACGGCTTGCAGCACGCCTCCACCACCCGACTGGTGGAGTTCAACGACCTGCCGGCCCTGGAGGCGGCGCTGGCCCATGGCGACGTGGCCGCGGTGCTGACCGAACCCTTCATGACCAACGTCGGCATGGTGCCTCCGGCCCCGGGCTTCCATGACGGCTTGCGGCAGTTGACCCAGTGCTATGACGTACCGCTGATCATTGACGAAACCCATACCCTGTCCTGTGGACCGGGGGGCTATTGCGGCGAACAGGGCTTGCAGCCGGACTTCTTCGTCCTGGGAAAATCCATCGCCGGGGGCATTCCCACGGCCGTCTGGGGCTGCAGCCAGGCCATGGCCGAACGGATCTGGCGGGTACTGCCGCATTTCCAGCCGGGCCAGGCGATCAACCACTTCGGCTTCGGTGGAACCCTGGCCGGCAACGCCCTGCAAATGGCCGCCATGCGCGCCACCTTCAGCGAAGTGATGAACGATGAAAACTACGCACGCATGTTCCTGCTCGCGGAGCACCTGCGAGCGGGCGTCGACAGCATCATCGGCAAGCACGGCTTGCCCTGGCATGTGACCCGCATCGGTGCCCGGGTCGAATACCTGTTCATGCAGCAGGCCCCGCGTAACGGTGGCGAAGCCCACCACGCCCGCCACGCTCTGATCGAGGCGTACCTGCACCTGTACCTGCTCAATCGCGGGGTGCTGTTGACCCCATTCCACAACATGGCCCTGGTGTGTCCGGCCACCCGCGAGGCGCAGGTCGACCTGCACAATCGGCTGCTGGACCAGTGCCTGGCCCAGGTCCTGCCAGGAGCCCAGCCATGAGCCAGGATGACCGCGGGCGCATCGCCCTGGTTACCGGCTCGGGCCAGGGTATTGGCCGGGCGATCGCTCAGGTGTTCGCCGCCGGGGGCGCCAAGGTCATGCTGGCCACCCGCAGCGCTGCGTCAGGCGCCGAAACCCAACGCCTGATTCGTCAGGCCGGCGGAACAGCGGAGCTGCTGACCCTGGACCTCGGCACCCGGGCAGCCGCCGAACAGGCGGTAGCGGCGACCCTGGACGCCTTTGGCGGCCTGGACCTGCTGCTGCACAACGCCGGGATCTTTCCGATGCAGAAGCTGGCCGAGCTTGAGGAGCAGACCCTCGACAGCACCTTGGCGGTGAATCTGAAAAGCTGCTTCTGGCTGACCCAGGCAGCCTTGCCGGCGCTACGCCGGGCCCGAGCACCGCGGATCGTCGTCACCTCATCGGTGACCGGCCCACGCACGGCAATTCCCGGACTGGCCCACTACGCGGCGTCCAAGGCAGGGGTCAATGGCTTCATTCGCGCTGCGGCACTGGAACTGGCGGAGTATGGAATCACCGTCAACGGCGTCGAGCCGGGGCTTATCGCCACCCAAGCCATGGACAACCTCGGCGACGCCGCGACCCTGTCCAGGGGCATTCCCCTCGGGCGCCTGGGAACGCCTGAGGACATTGCCTACGCCATGCTGTTCCTGGCCTCACCACAGGCCGGCTACATCACCGGCCAGACCCTGATAGTGGACGGCGGTGCCCTGCTCCCGGAAAACAGCCAGTTGTAGGCGCTGGGAAGTTGCCCAAGATGAACTGTGGCACTACGCAATCCGGACGCAGATCAGTGCCACCCACCGCCAAAGGATCACACAAACCGGGCTATTCGAGCTTGAGTGCACTTTCTGTTTCATTGCTCCCTAAACCCGGTACTGGCCTGCATGGAAGACCAGCGGTTCTGCGCCGCTGTATCGGTATTGTTCGATCTCGCCAATGAAGATCAGGTGATCACCGCCCTCGTACTGGGTGACGTTACGGCACACCAGCACTGCCACCACATCGTCCAGCACCGGGGATCCCGCCTTGCCATAGGAATGAGCTACACCGGCGAACTTGTCAGCGGCTGCCCGTGCGAACTGCTCCGACAAGTGTGCTGGTGCGCGCCCAGCACATTGATGGCGAAGTGACTCGCGAGCAAAAAAACTTCAGGCTCGGTGCGGTGCGTGCCAGGCTCCAGAGCACCAGCGCCGGCGATAGCGAGAGTGAGGAGAACGAGTTGGCTGTCACACCGACGTTGCGGCCCTCAGCGGTGCGCGTGGTGATCACGGTCACACCGGTAGCAAACTGCCCCAGCAAGTTGCGCAGCTCGCGGACATCGCGAACATCGCAGCCCTCGGCATCGAGCAAATCCTGAGCCTTGGTTTCGGTGGCAGCATTCATGGTGATCTCTCCCCTCAAGCTGGCTCAGATGGCCTGTTGGCTCATTGCGCGCGATTGCACGCGCAGCGTGAATCGAATCAGCGGAGCGGTAAGCGCCGTCGTCACCAGCGCGAACACCACGAGGATCGTGTAGACCTTTGGTGGAAGGATCTGCATCTGCAGACCGATCGACAGGACGATTAGCTCCATCAAGCCGCGCGTATTCATCAACGAGCTCACCAGCATCGCATCGTGTGGCACAAGCCCGGTGGCACGCGCGCCCAGATAGCTGCCGCCGAACTTGCCGATGAATCCGCCCGCGAGGAATACACCGAACCACATCCAGGATGCCGCGTCATCGATCGTGCCGACCGAGGCATGCAGCCCCGCATAGGCGAAAAACACCGCATCAGCACAAGCTTGACGAAGCCTTCGACGTTGTCGCGCCACTCCTTCGCGACGCCGGCATGCGCCGCAGCGCAGCGCCGCCGCAAGTGCGCCAAATGCGCTATGGAATCCGATCAGCGACGTCGCGAGTGCCGACGCTATTACGAAGCAAAGCAAAACGCCAAGCGGTCGCGCGCCGCATGCGCAGTCAATGCGAGCGCGCAAGCGCCGGTCGAACCACGAAGCGCACCAGGAGCGCGCACAGCACCAGATACACGAGCAGGCTGACGAGCAGGCGCGCAAATGCCCAGCCAGGGCCGCTCGAGAGCGAGGCAATCGTTGCAAGCAGCATCCATCCGAGCGCATCCGTCAGCATCGCGGCAGACATTGCGTGCCGCGCGCCCACCATGGCGCTGAGCGCCAGGTCGTCGATGATGCGCGCCATCACCGGTACCGCTGATACCGCAAGCGCAACACCGCAGAAGAGTATGTGGGCAGCGCCGGCACGTCGCTGGCAAGCGTATCTTTCGAGACGATGGCGACGATCATGCCGATCGCGCCGGCGCGATGAGCCCGCACGCCGCGATCGCGACAGGTATGCGCCAGCCCCTGCGCGCAGCGTCTCGCTCAACTCCATATGCAGACCGATCTGAAACATCAGCAGTATCAGGCCGACTTCGCCGACTTGCGCCATGGCTGACAGCGTACGTGGGCCGAACAACAGGTCGTAGAAACTCGGTGCGATCACGCCGAACAGCGAAGGTCCCAACAGCAGACCGGCCGCGATCTCGCCGACGACCGCGCACTGGCCGAGGCGTTCGGCAATGCGGCCGCAGACATTGCAGAGCGCGATCACCAGCACGAGTTGCAACAGCCAGATGGTCATGAGTACCTCGGAAAGAGCGACGCCGACGCGAAGCGGGTGCCGCGACGCAGCTCGCCAGGTTCGCGAGCGCCTGGCGGAGCGACGCGGCCGATACCGGCTCGGCCTCATGCATCACCGCTCACCCGCGACGCGGTCGACCCAGCCCCGGTAGAACGCACGGTACTTGAGCACGAGCTTGTCGTACTTGCTGTACGCACCGCCGCCGTCCGGCTTCATCCCGTTCCAGATTTTGACGTCGTACCCGCGCCCTGTCTGGTCTGCAGCCCAAACAGCACGAAGTCGGTCGCACGGCGCAGGGCGCCGCCCACCTTCTTGATCGAGATGAGCATGTGCATGACGTTCTTGCCGTCGCTCACCGGCGTCACACACTGGAGCAGCTTGTATTTGACGTCTCCGTCCAGGGCAACAGTCATGACGCACCCGCCGGGGTAGCCATCGAAGTGCAGGTTCATCTGCGACATGTTCAGGCCGAGCGCGCGCGACAGCATGCCGAGGGGGCCGAAGTAGCGGTTCACGGTGAAGTCGATCCGGCACCGAACCATGCGCCCGCCCGGGCCAGCGACTCAACCTCCGGCCACCGGCGCCAGTCGTCGAAAAGCTTGAGCTCGAAGGCCGAGATCGGGAGCGCGTGCACGGGGTCGCGTGCTGCGCATCGTAGAAGTTCTCGACGATCCGCAAGACCGCCGTCGTCGTCTCGAACGCGAAGTGCAGGTGCATAAAGTCGCCGTTGTCGACGTCGGCCGCGGCGATTTCGGGCAGCGGTGCAGCGGCTGCGGGGAGCCGTACCAGACCCACACGTAGCCGTATCGCTCGGTGGTGACCAACGTCGGGGCGCGCCCCGCGCGGCACGGGCTCCAGCCGGCACACCGCCTGGCTGTGCCGGGGATGTGAACGCACTTGCCCTGCTCGTCGTACCGCCAGTGGTGAAACGGGCATTGGATGCATCCGTCCCTGACCCGCCCGTCAGCCAGGTTCGCGCCCAGGTGCGAACAGTGGCGGTCCATCACCACTGCCCGCCCCGTCGCTCCGCGCCACGCCACGCACGGACGGCGAAGAGCGTCAACTCCTTCGGCTTGCCCTTGAGGTCGTGCGAGCGCATTGACGTACCAGCTCGCGGCCACGCGCGTGGTCGCGTCGTACGCCCCCGGGAATGCTTCTTGACGCTCGCTTGATCCAGTTGAATGTTGTTCATCGCTTTTGTGTCGTCCTCGGCCGACTACTTCTTCAGAACCAAGCCGATGCGGTTGTGACGTACGCCTTGAGCAGCGCGAACATCGGGTTGTAGTCGAAGTACTTTTCACCTCTGCCGGCGCACGGGTCTGCGTCCAATACATCAGCTTCATCGCCGGCAGCAGGCTGTACTTCGAGTTGTTGAGCTGCGGCTTGTCCCCGGTGATGCAGTACCCGAAGCCGAACATCGGCTTGGCGAAGTCGCGTTCGTCGATGAGGGCGTGAATCCGCACCGCGGCCTCCTCGGCGACTTGCGCCCGGCGCTCACGGCCTCGACCTCGGCCTTGCGTCGTGAACAACTGGTAGTTACTGCTCCATGTCCGCGCACAGGTACCCGAGGTACGGGGGTCGTTGTCGAGGTGATCGAGGTCGCCCTCGTCGCGCGACGCGCGGAACCTCGCGTGGGCTTGCACGAGCCGGAACTGCCCGAGATTGTGCCGACCGCACAGCCTGTGGAACGCGTCCCATAGGCGAAAGTCCGAGAACGCCGTGTAGCAGCAACTGACAAAGTCGTCTTGTGTCCAAAAGCTTTTGCTGCAGGCGCTCGATGTACTCGAGCGCTCGGGGAGAAGTCGTCGTCGCGTAGCGCCTTGATGAGACGCGCCGCAAGCGCGTGGATGGTCACCGGTGTTCTCGAGCCCCGGGAGAAAACGGGTCGATGAACCCGTTCGCGTGCAGCATCAGCAGTAGCGGTCGCCGACGCAGGCGCTCGACGAGAACTGCAGGCGGTCGGTCTTGACCCAATCGCGCACCGGCACGCGCGTCCCGAAACTGAGCTCCGATACTCGGGAACCGCGCGAGGAACTCATCGAATTCTTGCTGCGCGCTGATGTCCGTTTTCGGGTAGACACGCGGATCGAGCTGCAGGCCGACGCTCACCAGGTTGTTGGTCGACCGCGGGTGGTTGTTGAACGGAATCACCCAGAGCCAGCCGCCTGTGAGTGTGGTGCAAGGTCCCCTCGTGCCAGCGCCAGCGCTGCCCCTTGACCTGAAGATGTCGTCGAACGGCTTGACCCCGAGCATATGCTTAGAGGCTGCGCGAGTGCGTCTTGAAGCGACACGGCTCTTCGCGGAGCTTGAACTTGGTCGCGAGCGGCGCGCGCGGGCTCCGCAGTCGATCATGTACCGGCCGGTGAACCGTTCGCCCTCGGCGGTGGTCACCGCGACGCCGTCTTTATCGGCGTGGTATTCGGTCACGCTGGTCTTCTGGCGAACCTTGCAGCCGTACTTAATGGCGGCTTGCAACAGGTAGGCGTCGACGTCTTGCCGGTAATAATGGCTCTCCGGCCCCCACGGCAGCTCGGGAATGACGCACTGCGTAAACTCCTTCGGGTCGTGCTCCTGGCCGGCTTGTGGACACGAAGCCGAAGTTGCGCTTGATGCCCGTGCTCGACGAGACGTAACGTTGCGTCGAGTAGAACGACGTGATGTGGCCCAGCTCCGGAATGCCGTAGCGATCAGCAATGATGCGGTTCATGAGCGACGTCTCGGGGATCGACGATTCGCCGATCGTAAACCGCGGGTGCGACGACTCCTCGATGATCAGCACGCGAAACTGTTGTTTGGCCAGGATGGCTCCCATCTGGGTTCCGGACATTCCGGAGCCGAGGATGATCACGTCGAAATGGTTGCTTCGCGCCCGTTCGCGGGCTCTGCTGAGTCATGGGGCAAACTCTCCTTGTCAGATAGGACCTGGCCGTGCGCGTCAGGATTCGTCGAGCGCGGCGCGGATGCGGGACCGCGCGGCACACGTGAGCGTGAGTAGATCGCCGAGCATGCTGGGCGCGTACCCCCCGCTGCCCGTTGCGGGCCGCTTCGCCCGACTTCGTACGCCCGCTCCGCCAATTTAGGTGAGGCGCCCGGAAGCGCAGCAGGACCTTGAAGACCCGTTCGAGGCTGTCAGCCCAGCCCGGACGGACTCGTCTCGTGCATCGACCGCTCGCGCCTCGGCGAGCACGCGATCAATGAGCGCCGGCCCCCCAGCGAACGAGCGTAGACCGCCCTGTACGCGGGAAGCACGTAGGGCAGGTACGTCTCTTTGAATTCTCGATAAGCTTGGTCTTCCGATTGCGAGCCCCACAGGACGTGTTCCAGCACGAAGAGGGCATTTCTACGGCTCCAGGGCCCAGGTAACTCTGCCCCGACTCGAATCGGTTCGTAGAAGGGGCGCAGCTCATCGTAGAGACCTGCGGCGAGATGAAGCGGTACGCGTAGACGATCGATTCGACCATTTTCTCAGATAGGCTGCTAGCTCGTCGCACCCTTGCGCGAACGCGGGCGACTGCAGGGGCACATCGGACAACTCGACGGTCACCGCGATGGCCGCCTCGAGCGCGCATCGCGATGCGCACGCTATCGAGCAGGTGCGCTTCGTCGCGGAGCCCTGTGTAGCTCCGCTGCGCATCGGCCGCCGCGGGGTTCCAGACCGTCACATGCAGGAGCGTCTCGCGCGCGGCAGGTCGGTCGCGCGTGCCAAGTCGAGCAGCACCAGCTCAAGCCGGGCACCACGTCGGTAGGCTCATGTCCGTGCCGCTTGAGCGACCCAGGAAGAAACCGATGTCCCGCATCGCGCGCGGCTTCGACAAAGCCCCAGCCGGAGGGCACGCCGCGCACCGGAAGGAACTCGCGTAGCAGGCCGACGCCCGGCACGTCCTTGTTACGATTCAGGGCCGGCAGCTGCAGAACCAGCGAGCGCGCCTGTAGCGGATCGCAGGCGCGCCACGGCGCGGCGTGCGTGGCCGCGAATGCGGATACCCGGTTCAAGGTGCGTTCCACTACAGCCCTTCCTTCGCCGCGAGTGTCGGCCCGCGCTGGTTGCGCGACTGCCCCGCATCGCCTACGCAGCGACCGCAGGTAGTCGTAGTTCGTCGCAGGCTCGTGCGCAGACGCTCGGCCTCGCGCCGGATGCTGGCGAACATCGCGGCGCTTCTCGATCGACTCCGGTCGTGCTGCAAGAGCGGCAGCGACCGGCAGCATGCCTAAGCGGCAAAGATGCAGTAGTAGTTGCCGTTCAACCAGAAGTTCTTGAATTCGTAGTCGAAGGTCTCGTAGTACGTGGAATCGTCGAACGACGTGGTGGTCAGCGCAGTCCGCCTTGTAGCGCTGAACCTTCTCTTTGATGGCATCCGAGAGCCGCAGTTCATGCCGGTTCGCGAGCCAGAACGCGTGTCTTCGCGCGACGTGGTGAAAAGTTGCGCCTGGACGAAGTCTCGACAGTCGTCGAACATGTAGACGATCTCGGCGTTGAATGCGTCGCTCAACCGCGGGTCGAACGAGGTGTCGGGAAGTGCTTCACGAGTTGTGTAAAGCGCGCGTAGATGAAGTAGATTCCCGTCGATTCCAGGGGCTCCAGAAAACACGACGACAACCCGATCGAGACGCAGTTGTTGACCCACGCCCGCTTGTTGCGCCCGACTCGAAACTTGATCTGGTTGAGCGACTGATTGTCCGAGAGCCCCAGAGGTTGAGGAAGTCGGCGGTGGCCTGGTCGCGCGAGGTGAACTTGCTCGAGAAGACGTAGCCGCTGCCGAACCGGCCCAGCATCGGAATCTTCCAGGTCCACCCCGAGTTCATGGCGATCGCCGAGGTGTACGGCTCGACCCCTCGCGCACGTCGTCATTGGGCACGGCGCTGGCGACCGCGCTGTCGCACAGCAGATAGTCGGACATGTCGATGAAGGGCTCCTTCAGGGCCTGATTGATCAGGAGCCCCCGCATGCCGGAGCAGTCGATGAACAGGTCTCCTTCCAGCGTCCGACCTTCCTTGGTAACAGGTAGAGATGTAGCGCGCGTCGGTCGTTCAGGCGAACCTCCACGACTTCGTCGACCACACGGTTCACACCGCGTCGACGGCCAGCGCTTCAAGAAGTCGGCCACCAGGTGCGCGTCGAAGTGCCACGCGTGGACATCTGGCGGTGCCGTCGAGCAGGCACGGTGCCAGCTTGCGCGTCAAGCCCCCGGGCTGCGGATAGCACGCGTACTCCATCGGCTGCTGGAAGCCCTGTTCGCGCTTGCGCAGCCAGTAGAGGGTAGCGTACGCCGTCGCAGTTCGGCACGCTGCCGAACAAATGGTAGAAGTAATCGTCGCGCGAGTGGTCGGGAGGCTTTCTCCAATTCACGAACTTGATCGCGGCCTTGAACGCG